>NZ_MTQO01000006.1 GCF_001984155.1 Actinosynnema sp. ALI-1.44 | reverse complement strand
GCTCATAACCCAGAGGTCGCAGGTTCAAATCCTGTCCCCGCTACGCGAGTGGGCGAGCCATGGTCGGTGCTTTCGCACCTTCCGTGGCTCGCTTCGTTTTGTTTTGGGGGGCCGAGCCCCCCAAGCCCCCCACGGTGCGTGCTCCTTTCGATCCAGCGTGGGCGCGTTTTGCTTTTACCAGCGGGCGGCTTTGCCGCCGGGCGCGGGCGCCGGAGGCGCCCCCTGGGCACTCAGCGCCGGAGGCGCCCACTAGGCACTGAGCGCCGGAGGCGCCTTTGGGCGCTGAGCGCTGGAGGCGGCCCCTGGGCCGTCACCGGTGGTGGGGTGCCAAGCGCTGGTGGCGCTTTGAAGGGGCACGGTCCGCGCTGTGTGTGGGTGAGGTCCGCCCACGGCAACCAGCCACGGCGACAGTCCTACGGACCTCGCCCATCCCCCAAGGGCGCGGTAGCGCAGACCGGGTCTTCGTGTCCCCTTCCTCCCGTATGGCCTGGGCGCAGCCCAACCATGGGTGTCAAGGGGTCCGCCCACCCAAACCAACCCGGCTGGAAACCATACGGATCCCCTTGACGCCCATGGTTGCCTCCGGCAGGCCATACGGGAGGAAGGGGGCGCGGCCCCCCTCTCCTCTTGGCGGCCAGCCCGCCGGCGAGGCACCCCCCCGCACAGGGGCGCCCACCGGCGAGGCACCCCGGTTCGGAGCGTATGTGTGGGGTCAGAAGCGGCGGCGGTATTCGGCGGGGGAGACTCCCAGGGCTCGAATGAAGGCTCTTCGCATCGTTTCCGGGGTTCCGTAGCCGCAGTCTCTGGCTACTTTGGTTATGCCTGCTGTGGTGTCTTCCAGGAGGCGGCGGGCTGCTTCCAGGCGGATTCGGTCCACGTAGCGGCCCGGGGTCATGCCGGTTTCGGCTGTGAAGACCCTGGCGAACTGGCGGGGGGAGAGGTTCGCTCGTTCCGCCAGTGCCTCCACCGAGAGTTTCGCTCCCGGGTGCTCGACTATCCACTGTTGCACTTCCCGCAACGGTTGACGTTCCGCTGCCTGCAGGGTCAGGGGTGCGCTGAACTGGGTCTGGTTTCCGGGGCGTCTCAGGTACATCACCAGGTGTCTGGCGATGATCAGGGCGCACTCTCTGCCCAGGTCCTCCTCCACCAGCGCGAGGGCCAGGTCTATTCCACTGGTCACGCCCGCTGACGTGGAGATCTTCCCGTCCCGCACGAAGATCGGCTCCGGGTCCACTTCGACGTCCGGGTGTCGCCTCGCGAGCAGTTCGCAGGCCGACCAATGGGTCGTCACGCGCCTGCCCGCCAGCAGGCCCGCCTCCGCCAGCAGGAAGACGCCGCTGCAGACGGACACCACCCGCTCGGCCTTCATCGCGTTCCGGCGGAGCCAGTCCACCAGCTTCGGTTGTCCGTCGAGTGTTCCGTAGCCGCCGGGCACGATCAGGGTGTGCGGTGCCGGTGCTTCGCCGAGGTCCACGTCGGGTGTGATCCGCAGTCCGCTCGAACTGCGGATCACTCCACCCCCAACCGAGGCGGTGAGCACCTCGTAGACGTCGCGCCCCGCGTACCTCGCCGCCCCGGTGAAGACCTCGAGCGGGCCCGTCAGGTCGAGGCTTTGCACCCCGTCGAACAGGGGGATCAGCACGAGCTTCGACATGCCTCCATGGTGGGCCTGACCTGCGGTTGTCCGCAATGACATGGATCCAACGTTTCCGGACACGGCCCCCCCTGAAAACCGCTCGACAACGCCATGTAGAGTTCTACTTACAACGACGCGGGGTGGAGCAGCTCGGTAGCTCGCTGGGCTCATAACCCAGAGGTCGCAGGTTCAAATCCTGTCCCCGCTACGCGAGTGGGCGAGCCATGGTCGGTGCTTTCGCACCTTCCG
>NZ_MTQO01000005.1 GCF_001984155.1 Actinosynnema sp. ALI-1.44 | reverse complement strand
GGACTGGGAGTCCGGGAATGTGCGGCTGTTGCAGGACGCGGTCGAGTGGTCTGCGGGTGATCGTCCGCGTCGGGCTGGTGTGTCGGCGTTCGGGGTGAGCGGGACCAACGTCCACGTCATCCTGGAAGAAGCACCCCAGAGCAGCCCGGTCCAGACGATCGAAGCGACGGCGCCCGTGCTCGCGCCACAGGCACCGGCATGGGTGGTGTCTGGTCACAGTGCCGCAGCCCTTGCAGGTCAGGCGGGCCGGTTGCGTGAGTACGTGCTGGCGCGCCCGGACACGTCAGCGAGCGATGTGGCCTGGTCGTTGGCTTCGACGCGGGCGGCTTTGGACCACCGAGCTGTGGTGCTCGGTGCCGAATACGCAGCCGGTCTCGCGGCGGTGGCCACGGGCCAGCCTGCGCAAGGTGTGATCACGGGCTCGGTCGCTCCGAGTGGTGTCGGTCGAACGGTGTTCGTGTTCCCGGGTCAGGGCAGTCAGTGGGTCGGTATGGGCCGTGAACTGGCTGAGACATCGCCGGTGTTCGCGGCGAGGTTGGCTGAGTGTGCGGAGGCTTTGTCGCCGTATGTGGACTGGGAGCTGGATGACGTTCTTGCTGGGCGGCATGGGTTTGAGGCTGCGGATGTGGTGCAGCCTGCGTTGTGGGCGGTGATGGTGTCGCTCGCCGCTGTGTGGGACGCAGCCGGGGTGCGACCAGACGCTGTGGTCGGGCACTCCCAGGGCGAAATCGCAGCCGCGGCCGTTGCGGGGATCTTGTCGCTGGAGGATGCCGCGAAGGTTGTGGCTCTGCGCAGCAAGATGTTGACGGCATTGGCTGGCCGTGGCGGGATGTTGTCGATCGCCGAGCCGGTCGACGGCGTCCGCCAGCGGATCGCTTCGTACGGCGAGCGGTTGTCGATCGCGGCGGTCAACGGGCCGTCGTCGACCGTGGTCTCCGGCGACGCGGACGCGTTGCGAGAGTTGGCCGACTTGTGTGGTGAGTCGCCTCGGGCGCGGATGATCCCGGTGGATTACGCCTCGCACAGCGCACACGTGGACGAACTGCGCGAGGAGATCCTCGAGGTCCTGCAAGGAATTCAGCCACGCGCGGCCCAGGTGCCGATGGTGTCGGCGCTGACCGGGGAGTGGTTGTCGGGCCAGGAGATGGACCCGTCCTACTGGTACTCGTCGCTCCGGGAGACGGTGGAGTTCGACCGTGCCGTGCGGGTTCTGGCCGCGAACGGCTATGGCGTGTTCGTGGAGACGTCACCGCACGCCGTGCTGACCGGCGCCGTCGCCGACGCGACCGAAGACGTCGACGGCACAGTGGTAGTCGGCACGCTGCGCCGTGACGAGGGCGGTGCTGAGCGGCTGCTTGGTTCGTTCGCCGAGGCATACGTCCAGGGTGCTCCGGTGGACTGGTCGGCGGTCCTTGGTAGTGGCTCGGTTGTGGCGCTGCCGACGTACGCGTTCCAGCGGCGGAGGTTCTGGCCGGAGCCACGCGCTGCGAAGAAACCGTCAGTCGACGACTGGCGCTACCGGATCACCTGGCAGCAGGCGGACGGAGGTCTCACGTCTCTCCTGTCCGGTACATGGCTGCTCGTCGGAGACGCCCCGGACGTGTCCGTGGTGGCCGACTCGCTCACCGATCACGGCGCCACAGTGGTCCGGACGACGTTGACCGGTCTCGACGAGGCCGTCGCGGCGGCCGGGGATCTGAGCGGCGTGGTGTCGTTGCTGGCCTTGGACGAGTCGCCTGACGAGGAGTTCCCGTGGGTGCCCCGGGGTAGTGCCGACACGCTTGCGTTGGTCCAGGCGTTGGGCAGGGCCGGGACCACGGCTCCGCTGTGGGTGCTGACCCGAGGCGCGGTCCAGGTCGGTCCGGACGAGGTGACCACAAGCCCCGTCCAGGCTCAGCTGTGGGGTCTGGGCAGGGCTGTCGGTCTGGAGCACCCGGACCGTTGGGGCGGCCTGGTCGACCTCCCGCCTGTGGTGAACGCGGATTCCGGGGCCCGGCTGGCCAGGGTGCTCGCGGACGGTGGTGAGGACCAGGTCGCGGTGCGGTCTTCGGGTGTGTTCCTGCGCAGGCTGGTTCGTGCCGAAGCGCGTCGCGCGGAAGCCGGTCGTTGGTCGCCGCGTGGCACGGTTCTGCTGACTGGTGGTACGGGTTCGATCGGTGTGTGCATCGGTCCTTGGTTGGCTGAGCACGAGACCCAGCGGGTTGTGTTGACGTCGCGTTCTGGTCCGTCCGCGCCGGGTGTGTCCGAGCTCGCCGCGTCGGTTGCGGGTGCGGGGACTGATGTCGAGGTCGTGTCGTGCGATCTCGGGGTGCGCGAGCAGGTGGCGAGCCTGGTCTCGTGGGTGCAGGAGTCCGGGCCGGGCCTGTCGACGGTGTTGCATTCGGCGAACACGCCGTTCCTGGCACGAGTCCAGGACACGGATCGTGAAGGTCTGGCGGCGGCGTTGGGTGCGAAGGCGGCCGGTGCCAGGTACCTGGATGAGGCGACGGCCAGTTTGGCTGTGGACGAGTTCGTGATGTTCTCGTCGATCTCGGCGACGTGGGGC
>NZ_MTQO01000004.1 GCF_001984155.1 Actinosynnema sp. ALI-1.44 | reverse complement strand
CCGCTCAGCACCACCGTCCTCACGCCGCAACGTCCCCACCACAACCGCACCCTCGATCGCACCCGTCAACACCGGGTGCGGAGAAACCTCCACGAACACGCCGTGCCCGGCCTCGGCCAGGGCCTGCACCGCGCGATCGAACTCCACCGTCTCGCGGAGTGAGGCGTACCAATAGGTCCGATCCAACTCGGGCCCGGACAGCCACTCCCCGGTCAACGCCGACACCATCGGGATCCGCGCCTCACGCGGAGTGATCCCGTTGAGAACAGCGAGGATTTCCGCACGCAGCTCGTCGACGTGGGCGCTGTGGGAGGCGTAGTCCACCGGGATCATCCGGGTGCGCACCGACTCCGGGTAGGACGCCACCAACTCGCGTAGAGCGTCGGCGTCACCGGACACGACAGTCGATGCGGGACCGTTCACCGCCGCGATCGACAGGCGCTTTCCGTACGACGCGGTCCGCTCGCGAACAGCGTCGACCGGCTCAGCGACCGAGAGCATTCCGCCGCGACCAGCCAACGCGGTCAGTGTCTTGCTCCGCAGAGCCACAACCTTCGCCGCGTCCGCCAGCGACAGGATTCCCGCAACAGCCGCAGCCGCGATCTCGCCCTGCGAGTGCCCGACCACAGCATCAGGCTCAACACCAGCCGCCTGCCACACAGCCGCCAACGACACCATCACAGCCCACAACGCGGGCTGCACGATGTCGGCGGCCTCAAACCCGTGGCGCCCGGCGAGGACGTCGTCCAACTCCCAGTCCACATAAGGAGCAAGAGCCGCCGCACACTCAGCCAGCCTCGCCGCGAACACCGGCGATGTCTCAGCCAGTTCACGGCCCATACCGACCCACTGACTGCCCTGACCCGGGAACACGAACACCGAACGACCAACACCATTCGGAGCAACCGAGCCCGTGACCACACCAGGTGCAGGCTGACCCGTAGCCACCGCCGCCAAACCGGCCGCACGTTCGGCACCGAGCACGACAGCCCGGTGCTCCAAAGCGGATCGTGTCGTCGCCAACGACCACGCGATATCACCAGCGGCAAGTTCCGGCCGAGCCAGCACGTACTCACGCAACCGGCCAGCCTGACCCGCGAGAGCCTCGGCACTGCTGCCAGATATCGGCCACGCGACGCTCGCACCAGTCAGCACCGGCTCTGCGCTGTCCTGCGGGTCCTGCACGGTCACTGCGGTCGGCGCTTCCTCCACGATCAGGTGCACGTTCGTACCGCTGATCCCGAACGCCGAAACCCCAGCCCGACGCGTCCGCTCACCAGGCAGCCAGTCCCGGGACTCCTGCAACAGCCGCACGTTGCCCGAAGTCCAGTCCACATGCGACGACGGTTCATCGGCGTGCAACGTCTTGGGCAGCACACCGTTCTGGAGCGCCATCACCATCTTGATCACACCAGCCACACCAGCAGCCTGCTGCGCATGACCGATATTCGACTTCACCGAACCCAACCACAACGGCCGATCACGATCCTGGCCGTACGTGGCCAACAACGCACCAGCCTCGATCGGGTCACCCAATGACGTCCCGGTGCCGTGTGCCTCAACAGCATCCACATCGGACGCGGACAGCTGGGCGTTAGCCAGCGCGGAAAGGATCACGCGCTGCTGGGACGGGCCGTTCGGGGCGGAAAGGCCGTTCGAGGCGCCGTCCTGATTGACCGCGCTGCCCCGGATCACGCCGAGAATCCGGCGGCCCTTGCGCTGCGCTTCGGAAAGCCTCTCCAGCAGGAGCATGCCGACGCCTTCGCCCATGCCCATACCGTCGGCGCCATCCGCGAACGCCTTGCACCGGCCATCCGCCGACAACGCACGAAGACGCGAGAACCCGACGAACTCGCCCGGATCAGCCATCACCGTCACACCACCGGCAAGCGCGACCGTGCATTCGCCCGACCGCAATGCCTGCACCGCCTGGTGCAACGCCACCAACGACGATGAACACGCCGTGTCCACAGTCATCGCCGGACCGACCAAGCCCAAGGTGTATGCGATCCGCCCGGACAACACGCTCAACGCGTTGCCGGTGATCACGTGTGCCTCAGTGCCCTCTTCGCCGCCGACCGCGCCGAAGTAGCCGGAAGAAGCGGCACCGACGAACACACCGGTCGCGGAACCGCCCAGTGACTTCGGGTCGATGCCCGCGCGCTCGATCGCCTCCCAGGACGTTTCGAGGAGCAGGCGCTGCTGCGGATCCATCGCCAACGCCTCACGCGGGCTGATCCCGAAGAACCCGGCGTCGAAATCGGCGGCCCCGGTCAGGAAGCCGCCTTCCACCACGTACGTCGAACCCTCGGCATCCGGATCCGAGTCGAACAGGGCCTCAGCGTTCCAACCGCGGTCGGCCGGGAACGCACCGATCGCGTCACCGCCGGACGCGAGCAGCTCCCACAACTCCTCTGGAGTACGCACACCACCGGGATAGCGACACGCCATACCGACAATCGCGATCGGCTCCGACGGGGCCGCGGCGACAGCGACCACCTGGCCAGGCCGGTCGGACCCGAACCACTCACCGATGATCTCGTCGGCCAACGCCGCAGCACTCGGGTGGTCGAAGACCACAGTGGACGGAAGCCGCAACCCGCACGCCCTGTTCAACCGGTTGCGCAACTCCACAGCGGTCAACGAGTCGAAACCCAACTCACGAAACGCCCTCGTCGCCACGATCTCCTCAGCCGAATCATGACCAAGAACCGCAGCCGCCTGCGAACGCACCAACTCCACAACC
>NZ_MTQO01000054.1 GCF_001984155.1 Actinosynnema sp. ALI-1.44 | reverse complement strand
CACCACCGGCTTCTTCCCGGCCTGCGGTGACAGGTCCGCAGTGACCGTACGCGCAGCGGTGTCGTTCTTCGAGGCCAAGGGGGTTTGGACGCGACACTCTGGTTGGTCGGGAGTGGTCAGTGCGCAGTCAGGCAGGGTGACCAGGCGCAGACGGCTGCCAAACCCGGCGCCGACCGACTCGCCGAAGCCGGAGTAGTCCACCCCGACCGATGTCGCCTCGGGTGAGGTGACCGACAGCAGCACTCCGGCGACTCCAGCCCGGCGGGTGACTTCCTGGTCGGCGACGCGCACCTGTGCGGTGCCCTTGCCGCCGCTCAAGAACACCGGCAACGCTCCAGCACGTTGCCGGGTTGTCCTGGCCTGGGTGAGATCCACGCTTGCCTCACCCGCGGCAGGCCACGTCGCCTGCCGCGCCGCAGGCACATCCGCCATCTTCGGCTGAGGCTCGAGACGTAGCGGAAAGTCCTTGTAGGGGATGGGTTCCACCTTCTGGGGAACCGGACGATCCGGATCGACCGCCGCCTGTGCAGGCCCGGCGAGCGCGGTCACCACCGTGGTGGCGATCACCAGAGCCATCCAGAGTGACCTGCCCGAGAACGCGCGGCGTTGTCTGCCCGAGGCCATGATCGTAACCCCCCGTTACGGACGATCCCCACCTGTCTATCGGCTAGCGGACCGTAGCGAACCCACCCCACACCCCACAAGACCTGCGGTTTTCCTGCCTGGCAATGGGATCAAGACTCCCTATGCCGTTAGGAGCAAGTTCCACGTGTGGACGGCTCACGCCCTGTTCAAGCGCGCCTGCGACGAGTAGTTTCCGCACGACTGTCCAACCTCAGGGGGGATCCTGATGCGCCGTCGCGCGTTTGCCATGCCTGCCAGACGATGGGTCGTTCCCGCAGTCGTCGTCGCACTTCTCTCGACAGGCGCCACGATCACCCAATCACCGCCAGCTGCGGCAAGCCCACCGTCCACCGTGAGCACTTCGTCAAGTCCCCCAGGCTCGACCAAGCCAGCGGAGGTCGCGGCGTTCGCTCAAGCTCGCAAAACCGGCAAACCGGTTGAGGTCGAAGGACAACAGACACCCAACACCACCATCACGGCTGATCCGGACGGGCAGTTCACCTACCGCGCCACCGCCCGACCCGAACGGGTCCAGCAAGACGGTCATTGGCGCCCGATCGACACCACCCTCACCCGGCACAGCGACGGCCTGTATCGACCTGTTGCCTCGACGGCGAATGTCGCGTTCTCCGGCGGCGGAACCAGCCCTCTGGTCACTTTGTCCGCAGGCGACAAGCAGCTGACGTTGTCGTGGCCCACGCTCCTGCCTACCCCCACCGTGCACGGCAGCTCGGCGACCTACCCGAGCGTGCTACCGGGCGTCGATCTGCAGATGACCGCCACCCCGGACAGCTACCGCAAAATCCTCATCGTCCACGACGCCACAGCGGCGAAAAACCCCGCGCTCACCGCAATCACCCTGCACGCCGCCACCACCGGCCTGACCCTCAGCGCTGGACCAGACGGCACGCTCAACGCCAACGACACCACCACCGGCAAGCCCGTGTTCGTCGGCTCCACACCACAGATGTGGGACTCCCGTCACGACGACGGGCAACCAGTCCCCACCGCCGACGAACCCGGCAACACCACCCACGTCCAGCTTGATGTCACCCCCGCGGACAACGGCGGTGCGCTCGTCACCATCACCCCGGACCCGGCGGCGCTGACGGGCAAAGACGTGGTGTACCCGGTGTACATCGATCCGACCACGGGCGACATTCGCGCCACCGACTGGGGAGACGTCGCCGACAACGGATTCACCAACTACCGCGACGACTTTTTCGCCCGAGTCGGCCGCTGCTACAAGTTCGCTGAATGCAACGGGAACAGAAACTGGGTCGCCCGTTCCTTCTTCGTCATGCCCACCACCGCGTTGCAAGCCCGCAACGGCTACACCGCCGTGCTGCGCTCGGCGACGTTCACCATCACCAACGCCCACACCGGCGACAACGGCTGCAATCCCGTCCAAGCCTTCTACAACGGCTCGCAGTTCACCTCAGCCACCCGCTGGCCAGGCCCCGACAACGGGACCGACATGGACATCCCGCAGAACGCCTGCAAGGGAGCCTCGGTCCTGTACAACGCCATCGCCGCAGCCCAGACCGCGGTCAACTTCAACTCCAGCCAGATCACCATCGGCCTGAAGTCAGCCGCCGAAGGCACCCAGGACGGCCATCACTGGAACCGATTCGACAGCGGCAGCGCCGCGTTCGCCATCCGGTTCGCCTTCCCGCCCGGCCCCGCGACCAACCAGGGCATCTCCAAAGCCGTCACCTGCACCGGCCAGCCCATCACCTCGGACGCGTACCCCACCCTGTCCGCCACCGCCACGGACAACAACATCCCGGTGTTGAACATCCTGCTGTACTTCGAAGTATGGACCGCCGACGAAACCACCCACATCACCACCAGCCCACCCATCCAGGTCGCGTCCGGCACCACCGGCCAATGGCAAGTCAACGTCAACCTCGGCAACGGCGACTACGGCTACCGCGTCGCGGTCAAGAACACCGGCGGCGACGGCACCGGCGAAATCTGGAACGGCACCTTCTCCCCCTGGACCAAATTCCAAACCCGCGCCACCCCACCCGGCAAGCCCACACTGGACAGCAGAGACTATCCCCCCAACTACTGGGGCCACGGCGCCGGAACCTTCTACTTCAAGACCAACCCCAACGACTACACCACCGCCGGCTGGGCCTACAGCTTCACCGGCCCCGGCACCGTGAAAGTCCCCAACACCAGCGACTGCAACTACAACCAGAAGTTCCCCAACGGCGGCTGGGTCGCCCGTAAACCCCTCACCACCGGCGACGGGACCGACGCTCAGATCATCCCCGCCAACTTCCCACCCGGCTACCACACCGTCCACGTCCGGGCGTTCGACCACGCCCACAACCTCTCCGCTGAGGAAACCGCCTACACCTTCTACGTCGCCCCCCACTACGGCGTCACCACCCGCCTCAACACCGGCGACCCGACCCAGGTCGCCGTGACCCAACCCGCGGGCCAGAACATCCCCATCACTCAAAAGGACGGCCGCCTCCAGTTCGATGGCACCGCGAAAGACCAGTCCTTCAGCATGGCGTTCGCCGCGCCACTCGAGGCCGACTACGCACTCGGCGTCCGGATCGCCTCCGGTTTGGTCCCCGGCAACAGGAACAACGTCACCGTCACCGTCGACGACGCCCCCAAACCACTCATCCCAGCGGGCCAGACCTACGGTGCGCTCGGCGGCGTCCACCTGACCAAAGGCCAGCACGTCATCACCCTGACCACCACCGACACCCCCGGCTCCAGCATCGACCCGTTCGACGTCACCATCACCGGCATCGACGCCATCCCGCTCAACAACGTCACCACCACCAGCTTCGCCGACGCGATGGACAACGACGGCATCAGCAACGACGGCACCACCGTCCCGGCCGACACCTCCCTCGACTTCGACGGTTCCGCCCTCTCCGCGCAAACCCTCGCAGCGGCAGGACTCGCACCCGGCGCCACACTCACCGTCCAAGGCGCCACCTTCACCCTGCCCACCCCCACCAGCACTGGCTTCGACAACGTCGTCGCAATCGGACAAACCATCCCGCTCCCCGCCGCACACCAGGTTCCCTCCACCGCCATCGGATTCCTCGTGGCCAGCACCTGCGGAGCGACGCCCGCCACGACAGCCAGGATCACCTACACCGACGGCAGCATCGATCAACCACAGCTCGCTGCCGTCCCGGACTGGGCAAAAGCACCCGAAGGCGTGGCCACCCCTGTCACGACCTTGCCCTATCGCAATACCGGCGCGACGAAAGACACCGTGAACAAGCCGACCCTGTACGCGGTGTTCATCCCCGCCAACCCACTCAAAACACCGCAGAAGATCACCCTGCCGAACCTGGGCACCGCCTTCCGCCGCACCTGTGTCGACAGCGCCGCCCTGCACGTGCTCGCCATGGCACCACGACCGGTCACCCCACCCGACGGCAAAACCTGGGCCGGCGCCTGGACCGCACCCGCCGACACCGCCACCACACCACCCACCGGCGGCCTCGCCGACAAAACCCTCCGCATCATCGCCCACCCCTCCATCACCGGCAGCGAAGCCCGCATCCGGTTATCCAACACCGGCTCCCCCACACCCGTCACCATCGACGCGGCCACCATCGCCGCCCACACCACCGGCGCCGCCACCACCACCCCCACCACCCTGAAGTTCAACGGCAACGCCACCGTCACCATCCCCGCTGGCGGTGACGCCTACAGCGACCCCGTCCCCCTACCCACCGGTGGTTCCGGCAACCTCGCGGTCAGCCTCCACATCCCCCACGCCGTCACCACCACACCGGTGCACACCGCCAACGGCGCCACCACCTACCTGGCGTCCGGCAACGCCACCGCCAGCCAGGACGCCACCCCGTACACCACCACGTTGCCGAGCAGCTACTACCTCACCGGCATCGACGTCACCACCACGGCCAGCAACGGCACCGTCGCCATCCTCGCCGACCAGAACACCCGCGCCCCCGGCACACACACCAGTTGGGGCGACACACTCGCCACCCAACTCGGCAACCAACTGCCCGGCGGCCTGGTCACCACCACCCACACCACACCACCCCCGCCCGGATGGTGGACCGCACTCAACCAAACCACCCTCGCCGGGCCCAGGCTCCGCACCGTCGTCGTCACCCTCGGCGCCCAAGACATCCTCAACGGCGACACCCCACAAGCCGTCGAAGACAAACTGAGCGGACTCATCCGCGACATCAACGGCTACAACCGATACAAACGACCCGACGGAACCCGCATCCGCGTCATCCTCTCCACCATCGCCCCACTCGGCCTCGACCCCAACAGCACCCAAGAAAAGAACCGCCAACAACTCAACAGCAAGATCATTAGCAGCTACAAACAGTACGGCGCCAACGAGCTCATCAACCTCGACCAAGCAGTACGCGACAGCACCAACCCAGCCAACATCAACCCCACCTACCTCACCGGTGGCGTCGCCAACAACGCCTACTACCAACGCATCGCACAAACTTTCCACACCGAGATCACCAACGGCGCCATCATGTTCTAGAAATGTGCTGAACAACGCCATTTCGGGGGCGCTCAAGCAGAAAGTAAATCCAAAACAACGTCCCGGTTGCTAACATGCCTGGTCAACAAGCGTCGTCCCCGCGCAGAGTCCTTGGTCGGCGTCGTCGCCGCGCAGGCGGGGCTGTTCCCTGGGCTGCCGACTTCTTGGCCGCCTGAGCCAGGTCGTCCCTGCGTTGTTCGGGTCGGGCGATGAGGACGACATCGCAGCCGGGCTCCTCGTCGAGCACTTCGAGTTCGGCGGCGTACGTCGTCCCCGCGCAGGCGGGGCTGTTCCCGGCGTCGGCGACGCGTGGGCCGACGTCACCGGGTCGTCCCCGCGCAGGCGGGGCTGTTCCGGTGGTGAAACCTGCATGACCACCGTTCAATCCGCCGTCCCCGCGCAGGCGGGGCTGTTCCCTACAAGCTGTTCGGGGAGCTGGAGTTCCTGCGGTTGTCCCCGCGCAGGCGGGGCTGTTCCGTTCCTGCGTGAGCAGAACCTGGACCGGCCGGGGTTGTCCCCGCGCAGGCGGGGCTGTTTCCTACTCCTACATCGTGTCGACACAGGTTGCCTCGTTGTCCCCCGCGCAGGCGGGGCTGTTCCCGAGGGCTGCCGCCGGAGTTTCTGCCGTCCCGGCTGAAGTTGTCCCCGCGCAGGCGGGGGTGTTCCGAACTCGTGCGACAGGCGGACCGTGGACGGCATGTTGTCCCGGCGCAGGCGAGGCTGTTCCCGACAGTGTCGTAGGCGTTCTGGATCAGGTCAGGTTGTCCCCCGCGCAGGCGGGGCTGTTCCTGCTCGAAACATCGCTGCGCGAGTTAAACTGCTTGTCCCCGCGCAGGCGGGGCTGTTCCCTGGACCTGCTCGTCGGTGAGATCGACCTGCGTGTTGTCCCCGCGCAGGCGGGGCTGTCCCCCCGCATCCAAAACCTGCTTCGCCACCAACCCATCCATCCGAACCTAGACTCATTGCCCGACCAAGGTTGCGTGATCAGCCAAATACCCCCTCAGGTTGTGCAGCACGCTTCAGCACGTGAGCGCCGGACAATCACCGGACAATCATGCGAGGGTTACCTCGCACTGCACAGACTTCACAGTATTCACTGGTCCGCGACTCAGCTAGAAGATCTGATCGACGGGGATTCACCACCTGTTCTCCGAGTATGCGCAAGTCCTGTCAAGGACCTGCACGACCTGCACCTCTAGCCGATCGACACAGGCCCGCCAGCGCCAGCCCACAGCAGGTCAACCTTGACAACCCGTCACCGCCACGTCACGCACATTGACACTAAAGTCGGGTGACGCGAAGCCACGTAACGGCAATACCACTTCACGCGATCAGGCAACACAGGCCAATAGGCTGGCGAATCCACGCCTTCACCAGTTAGCAATGCATGAGAAGTACGATGACCAGCATTTGGCTCTTGACCTGGCCATATGCGGACGTTCCGGGCCGCGTCGACACTCGCCTGGCGGCGCTCCCAGCGGTTTGTGACGTACAAGCCATACGCATGACCATTGATACTTACCCGGCAGTATGCAAAGATCGACCGCGTAGCAGCACGGGGGACGTTTTGACACAGAAGACGGTCACAACAGACTTTTGCCTGCTATCAGGCACCGTTACCCATGGCGACGAACGCACTGATCAGGCTACCCACCATCACCGGGTCGTGTATTGTATGTCCGACTGTTCCGGTCAGCGAAAACACGGGGATCCGGTAATATTGTCCTCCAACGGCCGCTTGCATAGTTGGCTCAACGAGAGGATGCTTGTGACCCTGGACACTCGGCCGCCGGTTGGAGCCTGATGTCATCATGCCCCCACGAACCGACCAAGAACCAGTTCCGCCCCGTCTTATCCATTTCGTGCTCTATGGAATCGGGGCAGGCCTGATCGTCTTCGGCGCTGCGTCACTGTTGACCTGGCTGATCTACGACTCGCCGGTCATCATCGACCACGCCATCTCGTTGGTCATTCTTGCCGGACTCATGGTGGCGGCAGGGCTTGCCGCTAACCCCGTACTCACATGGCTCAGCGAGGCAGGCGCTGTCAGCTACAGGGCACAGACCGACGCTTCCGATACGTCGCCAGCCTATGAAGATACCTCGCAGAACGCCGTCACCTACCGCGCCGTCGCTTCAAACGCCGCCACTGCCCCGCGGCGACGCCGCCTGTCCCAAGGCAGGACGCAGCAGCGATGATCCAGGTCATCCAACTTGCTTGGGTCACCAGGAAAACTAGGGCAGCCAGCATCGCCAGCACGGCCAAGACGATTCCGCCGCACGCACTGACGAGCTTGATCACGTTTTTGGTCGCGTCGTTGTCCTTCACGATCCGCCAGAACAAGTCTTTCCACGATTCGGGCGGGCCTTCATACTGCGGGCCGTACGCGACCGCAGGCTGAGCCTGAGACCGGACGGGAGCCGGTGCCTGCGGCGCGGGTGCGCCTGCGCGTTTCGGGCCCTTGCGAGAGCGCCGTGGACGCTCATGCTCGTTCATGCGTGCTCCGTCCAGAACCCCTGTGGTTCCGTGGGCGGGTGGTTGGGTTTAATCACAGCGGTCGTCCGCACTCGCCTAGCTCAACCGACGGATGGCGTCGCCCAGGATCGACACGGTGTCCTCTGCGGGTCGCGCCAGCTCCGCCAAGCGATCGTGTCGACGCTCAAACTGCGAGCCGAGGGCGGGGTCGTCTCGAACTAGCAGGTCAGATGCAGCGCTCTCGAAGAAGAGAATGTTCTCCTGCGCGTCGCTGTCGTGTAGCTCATAGATCGTGTATGGGCCCCAGAGTCCGTTGTGCTGTCCGGCGTCGAATGGCAGTACCTGCACGGTAAAGCGGGGTCGTTCGGCAAGGTCGCGCAAGTGCTGTAGCTGCGCAGCCGTGGTCTGCGGGTCGGCCACGATCTGGCGGAGTACCGCTTCACCGAGGATGAGGTGCACGGTAGGCGCGTCGGCCTGGTCAAGTAGTTCCTGACGCCTAATTCGGGCATCAACCCAACGCGTTGACCCGGAGTTGGCGTCGAATCCCGTCCGCTCCTCGCCAGCCACTTCGGCAAGCGCCATGGCGTACGGCCGGTCCTGGTACAACCCCGACACCACGGACGGGCAGTACTCCTTGATCACCGCTGCGGAAGCCTCGAACCCTAACAGTCTCCGGTACTCCGGGTTGAGGATGTCCTTATAGGCGTCATGCCAGGGCTTGGTCCGGCTGGCACGCGACTGTGCCAGTGCCGCCTCGACTATCTCTGGGTCGGTGACTTCGAAATGGCTCAGCAGCAGGCGCAGATCGGCGAGCGAGACCGTCACTACCTCGGTCTCTATCCGGATGACCTTTGACAGGGACCACTCGAGCGCGTCCGCGAGCTGCTGTTGCGTCTGCCCGGCGCCCTCTCGCAGCCGACGCAGCCGGCGGCTCAGGCGTCTCCGCGCCACGAACGGATCAGACCCGCGCACCTCAACCTCCTCGGCGATATGGCCAACAGCCATATGGCTGTGATCGCCTCAAGAATAGCGCATAGTCGCCACCCGATCGTGTAGTCGACCGGCGGCCAGCGCGGCGCGGTACGGCTAGGTCGGACACCACCGGACCGGACGTTGTCTCGTCTTGGGCACAACGGAGACACCCGACCAGCGGCTGCATGTGTCGCTCAGTCCATCGATAATTGCTCATGTCGTCGTTTATCGAGGTCGACATGCGAGGGGACGAGATGACGATGCAGACGGATAAGGAGTGGCGAAAGAGCAGTCATAGCCACCCTGCCTCTAATTGCGTTGAGCTTTGCCTGACTTCACGCTTGGTCACCATCAGAGATTCAAAGAACCCCAACGAAGAACTACACCTGCGACCCGGCAGGTTCCAATTATTGGTAGCGATCCTCAAACTCAAAAAGTTTCAATCATAGACCCAGCAACCCGCTGCCAACATGACAATTCTCGGCCAAATCCTACAGCCCGGAGGGTGGATCGAGAGAACGCCTTACCGCCGCGACGCAGGCCAATTGGATGCCACACAACCAGAGACGAGGACACGGAGGCCTCCAACGTCCGAGGCACCCAACACGGAACAGCCCCGCCTGCGCGGGAATGACGGATCAGGCTATGACTTTGCTGGGCTGGTCTCGGAACTTCCCTAGCCTGTGCGGGGTCGTCCCTGTCATCCTGCCCGGTGCGGACCCCCACCACCGGCGCATTACCCAAAAGGGTCCAGCACGTCGCAGGCGAGGCTGTTCCGCAGTGGCCGCAGGCTGCGAGTTCCAGGCACCGTCCTCCCCCGCGCAGGCGGGATTGTTTCTGCCGCACGAGCTGCTCGAGCAGGTCTACGAGGTGGTCCACACGCAGGCGGAGCTGTTCCGGCGACTTGAGTGTCCGCTAGTGGAATGTCGTCGTCCTCGCGCAGGCGAGGCCTGTCCCCTCGGGCAGCCTCGGGACCGCAGAACGAAGGGGTCGCCTCCGCGCAGGCGGGACTGTCCCCAGCCGCAGCGTGCCTACGCTGCGCTTGCCGAAAACCTCATCCGTCCTGTCAGACCGTGTAACCAACATCAACTCCGTCGCCGTATACGCTCAGGGACCAGCACGGCAGGATGACTGGCCGTGCTGCTGCGACCGGCCTACCTCGGCCTGACAAACACCTTCGCCATGCTCCGCCTGCTCCCGATGAACGACCGGGACAAGGACATCGAGATCCTGGTGCTACGGCACCAGATCGCAGTACTGCAACGGCAACTCGGCGACACCAGAGTGCAATTCAGTCCGATTGACAGGGCGTTGTTCGCCGCGCTCCTGCACCGACTACCACGCCAGATCTTGCACAGACTCCACCTGCTGGTACGCCCGGACACAATCCTGCGCTGGCACCGCGACCTGCTCCGCCGACACCACGCCAGAATGTCGCGACCGAAACGCCCAGGCCGACCGCGCACCATCCGATCCATTCGAGTCCTGGTTCTCCGCCTGGCCAAAGAAAACCCCAGTTGGGGCTACCGCCGCATCCACGGCGAACTCCTCGTCCTCGGCATCAAGATCGCCGCCTCCACCGTGTGGCAGATCCTCACCGACGCCGGCATCCACCCCGCACCCGAACGCGCATCCAGCACCTGGGCACAGTTCCTCCGCTCCCAAGCTGAGGTCCTGCTGGCCTGCGACTTCCTCGAAACCGTCACCCTCACCAGCGCCCGCATGTACGTCCTGGTCGTGATCGAGCACGCGCACCGCAGGATCCGCATCCTCGGCGCCACAGCACATCCCACCGCGACCTGGGTGACTCAAGCCGTCCGCAATCTCGTCATGGACCTCGAGGACGCACATTGCCAAGCGCGATTCCTGATCCGCGACAGAGACGGCAAATTCCCTCAACTGTTCGACAACATCCTCGCCGACGCCGGCATCGAGGTCGTGCTCAGTGGTATTCAGATGCCCAGAATGAACTCGATCGTCGAACGCTGGATCCAAACCTGCCGACACGAACTGCTCGACCGCACCTTGATCTGGAACCAGCGTCACCTGGTTCACGCACTCCGTGAATACGAGCGCTTCTACAACTCGCACCAACCTCACCAAGGCATCGCCAACGCCCGACCATTACAACCGCTGCCAGAGCCGATCACCAATCCAGCCCAGATCACCAGGCTCGACGTCCGCCGGCGCTCACGTCTGGGCGGCAATCTCAACGAGTACTACTATGCAGCTTGACCTGCGCGGATGACATTTTCGGCAAGCGCAAGGTCGGAGGCTGATTTCCGAAAATTCAACGACTGTGGAGCTGAGGGGATTCGAACCCCTGACCCCCACACTGCCAGTGTGGTCCAAAAAGGACCATCACCAGCAGAAGACGAGAAACCCCAGCACAAACTGGTACCATTCAACGCCGTTGAGTGCAGTTCGACGCCGCTCAACGAACGTCAGTTCTCCAGATTTCCTCCACCCCAACGGGGTGTGAAACGGACCAAGCAGCCATCCATCCTTCATGGGCAGACAGATCGCCATCCTTTCAATTTACTCTCTTACCGGCACATGCCAAGGTTCGATGACGTTCATGGGGCGCCAACCGACATGCCAACCGCACGCCCTCAAACCGTCACGGATTTGAGGCCGCTTCCGTTTTGAGGAAGATGGTCGTCATCATGTCGAAGCGTTACCCGCCTGAGGTTCGTGAGAAGGCCGTGCGTCTGGCTCTGGAGCGGCTGGAGGAGTACGGGTCGCCGTACGCGGCTGCCCGGGCGATCGGCCCGATGGTCGATGTCCACCACGAGACACTCCGGATCTGGATCAAGAAGGCCCTCGCCGAGGGAATCCGACCCGCCACACCGACAGTGTCTGATCTGTCGTCGGCGGAGCGGGAGGAGTTGCTGCGGCTGCGCAAGGAAGTCCGGGATCTCAAGCAGTCTACCGAGATCCTGAAGCTGGCCTCGGCTTTTTCGCGCGGGAACTCGACCCGCGACTGCCCTGATCGTCGGTTTCATCGATCAGTACCGCCAGGTCTACGGCGTCGAGTCGATCTGCCACGCGCTCACCGAGCACGGGATCCAGATCGCGCCCCGGACCTACCGCAAGGCCCGCCACCGGCCACCCTCGGCCCGCGATGTCGCCGACGCTCACGTGGAGAACGTGCTGCGGAATCTCAGCGGGAAGCCGGAACAGATGTACGGCCGCCGGAAAATGACCCGCTACCTGCGCCGCCACGGCCATGACGTGGCGTTCTGCACGGTGGACCGGATCGTGCGCGACCTGGGCCACCACGGTGTCGTGCGCGGGCGTCGGCCGCGGACCACGATCCCGTCCAAGAACGGGATCCGGGCCTCTGACCGGCTCAACCGTGACTTCACCGCGGCCGCGCCGGATCGAGTGTGGGTCGCGGACTTCACCTACGTGTCCACCCAGGCGGGAGGGGCCTATGTGGCGTTCGTGTTCGACGCCTACTCCCGCGCGATCGTCGGCTGGATCGTGTCCAGCACGAAGACCACCGGCCTGGTGTCCAAGGCACTCACGATGGCGGTCTGGCGACGCGATCACCACGGGCGTCCCATCGAGCCGGGATTGGTGTTCCACTCCGATGCCGGGAGTCAAGGCGAATTCAACCGGTCGTCGCAACACCTCGACAACGGAGGTGTTGATAGGCAGGCCAGCGGGGTGGATGACGGCGTTGACGGGCAGGTCGGCGATGAAGTCGCCGGGGGCTCCGTCGCTTCGACGGGAAGTGGAGCGGTTGTTTTCGCGTGAGATCGCCAGAGGGCTCACCAGCGAGGATGCCGCGATCGCGGTCGGCGTGTCGCCGCCGGCTGGCACCCGATGGTTCCGGGAACGTGGTGGCATGCCGTCGTTCGTGCTCGCTCCGTTGTCGGGCCGGTACCTGTCCTTTGAGGAGCGGGAAGAGATCGCCATGCTCAAAGCCCAAGGCGCCGGGGTGAGAGAGATCGCCCGCCAACTGGACGGTGACCCCTCGACGATCTCCCGGGAGTTGCGCCGCAACGCGGCGACTCGCGGCGGCAAGCTGGACTATCGGGCCTCGGTCGCGCAGTGGAAAGCGGAGTTGCTGGCACGGCACCCCAAACCGGCGAAGCTCCTCGTCAATGAGCCGCTACGCGAGTACGTTCAGGATAGGCTCTCGGGCCAGGTTCGTCGCCCGGACGGGACGTCGGTGACAGGGCCGGCCGCAGCGCCATGGAAAGGGCCGCAACAAGCCGCGGCGTCAGGACCGACGATGGACAAACGCGTGGAGCCCGGAGCAGATCTCCCACCGGCTGAAGGTGGCCTTCCCGGATGATGAGTCCATGCGTATCTCGCACGAGGCGATCTATCAGGCGCTCTACATCCAGGGCCGAGGGGCGCTCAAGCGCGAACTGGTCGCCTGTCTGCGCACCGGCCGAGCACTGCGGGTTCCCCGGTCCCGCGCCGGGAAACGGGCCGATGGGATGGTCACACCCGAGGTCATGATCAGCCAGCGCCCGGCCGAGGTCGCCGACCGCGCTGTCCCCGGACACTGGGAGGGAGACCTGATCATCGGCCTGGGCAGCTCCGCGATCGGCACGCTGGTCGAGCGGACCACCAGATTCACGATGCTGCTGCACCTGCCCCGCATGGAAGGCCACGGCGTCGAACCACGCCTCAAGAACGGCCCGGCCCTGGCCGGTCGCGGCGCCGAGGCTGTCCGCGACGCCATCGCCTCGACCATCACCACCCTGCCCGAACAACTGCGCCGGTCCTTGACCTGGGACCGCGGCAAGGAAATGGCCCAGCACGCCCAGTTGCGCGTCGACACCGGCATCGAGGTCTACTTCGCCGAGCCGCACAGCCCGTGGCAGCGCGGCACAAACGAGAACACGAATGGCCTGCTGCGTCAGTACTTCCCCAAAGGCACCGACCTGTCCCGTTGGGGCCGCGACGAACTCGACGCAGTTGCAAGCACGCTCAATAGTAGGCCCCGCAAGACACTCGGCTGGAAGACACCCGCAGAAGCCCTCAACGATCAGCTACTATCGCTCCAATAAGCGGGTGTTGCGACCACCGGTTGAACCCAAGCAATACACGTCCGTTCGTTTCACCGAATCCCTTGCCCTGCAAGGACTCACGGCATCGATCGGGTCCGTGGGCGACGCCTACGACAACGCCCTGGCGGAGTCGATCATCGGGTTGTTCAAGACCGAGGTCGTCATCCAGCACGGCCTGTTCACCACCCTGGCCGAGGTCGAGTTCGCGGTCATGGAATGGTCGACTGGGACAACAACGCCCGCCTGCACTCCCGACTGGACTACCTCACCCCGGCCGAACACGAAGCCCTCTACTACGCTCAACAACCACCACGCCGACCGGCGCTGGTCTAACCCCGAAGCCGGTCCCAAATCCGTGACGGTTCAGCCCCGAACCACCAACCGCTCAGACACCGACCCAACCCGCGCCCCGACACCGACACCGAGGTCGGGTCCCGTGGCCGCCGAGCAGCGCACCGACCGCACCGCACAGCGCACCCGCACACGCCACCGCGCCATCCACGACCTGCTCGATCAAGGCATGGGTATCCGGGCCACCGCTGCACACCTGAAGCTGGCACGGGGCACGGTGCGGCGCTTCGCCCGCGCCAGCGATCCGGATCAGCTCCTGGGTGCACAACGTGAGACACGCTCTTGGTGTCGTGAGAAGTTACTGGGCGGATACCCAGGACTCCGAATATCCGAGGTTTGTGAAGCATGCCCCGGTCATGAAGCCCCAGTCCTGGCCGCCGCCGGGGCGGTTGGGCCAGCGAACGGTGACATAGCGGTTGTCCTTTGTCACGTATCGCCACAGGAGTGTGGTGCCGAACGGGATCCAGGCGTCGGCCTCCAGGGGATATGGCGCAGTGGGGTCCCAGGGACGTACGTTTTGGAGGAACCAGGTTCCGTTTGGGCACAGCGTCGAGTTGTCGAGGACTGCGGGACTTCCGTCACATTGGATGTGCCCTGTGCTGTCGGGGAAACAATTGATGCCCGGACGGTTGCCGTTCCATATTGCCATGTATTTGTCGACAGTTAGATTTCCGTACGGTGAACAATCTGCGGTGGGCGTGCCGCCGGGTGTAGTGATGAGGCTGCTGAGGAGCCAGAGGCAACCTGCGACTCTCGGGGCCCCGTTCGAGTAGGTGCCGCCGGAGAGCCAGCCGAAGCGCCAACTCGAGGTATCTCGCTCGGTCACAACGTCGAAACCCCATCCGTTTTTGCCCTCAGCGACCATGAAGCGGCCCGGCTCTCCTCGGGCGGTCGCCCAACCTGCTGTCCCCGCGTTGATGATCCGTCTGACGAGGCTTTGCGTCTGAAGATCGCCGGTTGCGGATGAAGCGAGGTTCTCAGCGGCCTGCGCCTTATCGGCTTCGGCAACCTCCGTGGCAACCGTGTTGAGTGGCGATGGGTTTGTGTTGGCGCTGAGGTCGTGGCGTGGGGCGCGGGTGACCGGGCCTGCTGGCGGGATGTACGGGTGTACACCGGCCGGAGGAGCAAGCGCCGCAGGTCCCGTGAAACGAACCTGCGGTGCGGACACGGTAGGCAAGGCCAACGATGAGCCAAGCCGGACGTCATCGAGTTGCTTTGCTTCGGCACTTGTCGGCGCCACGGCGAACGCGAAAGCTAAGGCCGCAACAACCGCAAGACCACGAGCCCGTGAAAAGTACATCGTTGGCCTCTCTCACGAGTTGACAGGCTATCGTAGCCAGGCTCCACGACAGACATGTGCCTCGTCAACAAACATTTTCGCCCGAATTGCCGTCCAGAACTGATGCCAACAAGCATGCGGCGACAACCCCGACGCTGGTTGACGCCTCCTCCAACTATGACCACCAAGAGAATCGTCCCAGAATTGACCCCAAATTGCCTACCAAGCTGTCCAGTATCCGATGCTTCGCCGAGAGTCCGACGAGCGCCGAGCCATAGTTGCAGCAGTAGGATGAGAGCCCGGCCACCGACCGATCTACCGCGACGCTGCAGCACCGATCGTCAGCCCACCACGGAACCGAGCTGCTCGCCGCCTCCCTTAACCGCCCCAACCCAGGGACGACCTCACCGCCGAGATTGCAATCCGCCCACACGCTGACGGCACCCCAGTCGTCGAGGCCGCGGCTCCAGCTCGCGGCACAGCGAATTGTCAAGCACCTGGTTTGGTGGAGACTGGATTAGCTGGTTTCCAGCGTTGCGGTGACCGGCTGGGTCATCGCGTGTAGTGCTTCGTGCTCGGCGGGTGGCACGTGCCCGAGCTCGCCGTGCAGGCGTCGGTTGTTGTACCAGTCGATGTACTCGACGGTGGCGATCTCGATATCGTCCAGACCGCGTCATGGTCCGCGGTTGCGGACGAGTTCGGCCTTGTATAACGAGTTGAACGCCTCGGCCATCGCGTTGTCGTAGGAATCCTTTGCTGCCAACGGATGTGACCGCGTCGGCGTCGGCGAGGTGCTGGGTGTAGCGCACCGCCCGGTACTGCACGCCGCGGTCGCTGTGGTGGACGAGCCCGGTCAGGTCCGCGCCGGTGGCCTGGCGGCGCCAGATCGCCATCTGCAGCGCGTCCAGCGCCAGATCCGTGTAGAGGCTGGCGGCGACCTGCCAGCCGACGATCAGGCGGGAGTGGACCTCGAGCACGAACGCCGCGTAGGTCAGTGGGCCTGCTGGTCTCCGCTGCCGGTCGTGTGGTGCGCGGAGACTTGCCGGCGGCAGGCCACGCAGCCCGCTCTCGCGCATGAGCCGCTCGACCGTGCACCGGGCCACGTCGACGCCGTGGCGGTTGAGCTCGGCCCAGACCTTCCTCGCCCCGTAGACGCCGTAGTTGTCCTCGTACACCCGCTCGATCTTGCCGGTCAGCTCCCGGTCTCATGCCGCACGGGCCGATTCCGGGCGGGACGTGGCCGCGTAGTACGTCGACGGTGCGATCTCGGCGGGCGTCTGCTCGAGCGCCTGCAAGACCGGCTGGACACCGTGCTCTTCCCGCTGGGAGTCGACGAACGCGACCTTCATCGCGACGGACGGTCCAGCTCCGCCGCAAAGAAACTGGCCGCTGACCTCAAGATCTGGTTCGCGCGCCGCAGCTCACGGTTCTCCCGCTCCAACTGCGCGAGCCGCTCCGCATCGCTGCTCGTGGTGCCAGGCCGGTCCCCGGCGTCGATCTCCGCGCGCGTGACCCAGGTCCGCAGCGCCTCGGGATGGATCCCGAGCTGCTCGGCGATCCGCTTGATCGCCCCAGTCGCGGACGCTGGATCCGGCCGGGCCTCCACGGCCATCCGGGTCGCCCGCTCACGCAGCTCGTCTGGGTGCTTCTTCGGTGGGGCCATTGCTCCTCATCATCCAGGCTTGATGATCTCCATCAAACCCGGTACGGAACACCTTCAACCCTCGTAGTCAAGGGACAACCCAGTCACCGGGCTGTTCTACGCCAGGCCAACGAACTACGCCCAGGGGCACCGCGGCCTAACGGCGGGATAGCTGGCTCTGGGTGACGAGGCAGCCCGTGGGCGCGACGTGTCCGTCAGAACGGCCAGGTAGCCAGCTTCCAAGTGTGCCGTGGTGCCCGCCGTTTGCAGACCAGGTTCGTCGTCCGGACGGATCGATGTCACGGTTTTGCCCCCTCACCCCCTCTAAGTCCTGTCAGCCCAGCCGAGTCCAACCCTGAGGATCGGGATGAGGAACAAGGTGTTCAGTGTGATGACGGGTTTCTTCGTCGTCGCGGTGTCGGCGATGAGGTTCGCTCGGGCATTGTCGGTCCTGGTCCAGTACGCCAGGGTGAGTAGAGGTGGCAGGTGGAAACCCGAACGCTCGACAGGCGCATCGGAAGCCAGTCGAGGACGGTGCAGCACCACGGAGTTTTCAGCTTCCCCCGCATGGCCCCGGAGCGTGGGAGGCTGTCTTGCCTGATGACAACCTGGCGGCCACGCGCGGCTCGCTGCTTAGCGAACCATCCGGGACTCGGGACACGATACCGGGAGCAACGGTGCGACAGGCCGAATTCGAGGATTTCGTCCGGACGGAACGATCAACGCTGATCTGGTTCTTGATGAGCCAGCACGGAGCAGCCGCTCACGAGGCTGAAGAGGCTGTGCATCTCGCCATGATCAAGGCGTGGCAGAAATGGGAGACGATTACCCACCCGAGGCAGTGGGTGTACACGGTCGCTGCCCGTGAATACTTCCGATCTTCACCCAAGGCCGACACCCATCGTGCCCACGACGTAGTAGTCGAGGAGATCTCGGAACGGCCCGAGCCTTCGTACACACCGTCCGCTGCGGACAGGGTTGTCTTCAGCGAGCAAGAACGTCTGGTCTGCGCTGAGCTTGCCAAGCTCCCGCCTGTGCAACGCCAGGTGGCCGAGCTGCGCTACCGCGGCTACTCCAACCGCGAGATTGCCGACCTGCTTGGCGTCGATCCCTCTGCGGTGCGGCACAACGTGCTGCGGGCACGCAACCGACTGCGGCACCTTCTCGACCTGATCCAGGAGGATGCAGGATGAGCAGCTTCTCCAACGATTTCGACGACATCGACAAACTGATCGTGGCGACCAGGGCCAGTATAATCGACAAACTGGATGCCGCCACGGACTTTGACGCCGTGTTCGCCGATATCTATGCACAGGCTGGCCGCATCGAGACTCCGAAATCCCTCAAGAAATCCGCAGATCCACTACACGGGCAGATAGTGGACGAACAGCGCGGCCGGGTCGATGCGGTGTGCGACCACATCGACCTGCTGAACGCCGTGCTGGAAGCGGAGGTAGTACACGACACCCGCTCACCACTCTTTGGCACGATTTACCTATCGACGGCGCGGCGTTCCCTGCGCAGGCTGCGTGATGGCCTTACCAAACACCGGCTGAGCAGAAACGACGCATTGCGCTTGATCGGCAATGTCGAGCATAACCTGCGTGAGGCCGACGCGGCCTTGCGGGCTGAGCACGGACTGTCGCTGGACGAGGCCCTACACGACCGAATTGGCGAGCTCAGGGAGCTTGGCAACGACATTGCTGGCCAGATCCAGACCCTGCGCACGACCGTCGCCCAGTTGTTTGACGAGGCCACAGACACTGCCAAGCTCGCCCCGACGCCTCGTTCCTAATACGTGTCAGAACGGAGAAGACGAACACGATGAGCAAGGCAAAACGAAACCGGCGCCGTCGACGCGAGCGGAACTCCCGACAGCCACGGAACAGGTTTGTCGGATTGTCCTCGTGGCCTACTCCTCCGCCGGAGGTGCTGCGGGGAGGGACTCCGGAGGCGATGGCGTTGATGGGAAAATTCGCCAACGCCCGAGAAATGCCCTGTCGTGCCACCTTTCTCAACGATCCCGTTTTCGGTGGCACTCTCGACGGCTCGGCGGTCAATGCTGACTATGTAGCCGCTCCTGACAAGCAGGGCGCGACGGGGATAGAAACACCACCGGTGTTGCTATTCGAACCCCGCCAGCTATTGGGAATACAGGACACCCGCACCGGCACGGTCCACGAACTGCGCACCGAAACATTGGTCACCGGCGGCTTCCAACGCCTCACCGGCCCAGTCTGGGCACTCAGCCCAGCCGAGGGATGGAACGTTGGCCGCGCGGCCGACACGGTCAAACTGCGCGACCCCGACGGCGACGTGGCTGCCGAGAGTTCCCTCACACTCGACCCCGCGTGGGTGTCGGCCGCCGCAAGTTACGGCTACGTGATGGTACTGCACGGATCACCGCTGGGTGTGCGAGTGCCGCCTGGCAAGACCGAGCGCACCTACACACTGGCCGATCGGGCGATGGAGTTCCGCCATGCGCGCAACAACGGGCTTCTCGTCGGCGCCCTGGTGACGTGGGCGGGCACCTTCACAGAGACGTTCAACTGGGTGCTGTTCCCTCCAGGCGTGTTCGGCATACCGGTCCCGGTGGCATACGTACCGCTGTGGCACTTCGCCCCGCACGGCGGCCCCGAGGAATTCGGGTTTGCACGTCTCAACAAGCGCATTGAGGCGCCGCTCGCGGACGGGCTGATCGCCAATCTGACGCTGAGCGACCTTGACCTGGTGCGCCCCGATGAAACCGATCCGGGGCTCGCGCTGATCGCGGGCTATCGCGACCATGGCGAGCCTGGCGACAACGGCTTTTTCTCCAAGTGGCGGCAAGCAGTCCTCGCTTGCGGTGGACTGGTCGTGATGACTGGCAACAAGGCCATGCCGTCGGTATTGGGTTCCAGCGTCGAACAAGACAAGCTCGCCTGGGAGGTAATGGGTGAGTCATGGGGCGCCAGAGTCATCCTCAGCGAGGACTCCAAGGTCGATCTGCTATCTAGCCAACCAGCCCCTCGGCAAGGGGATCAACGCCGCGATGTGATCACACAAGCCGAGCAGCAGGCCGAGTACACGAACATTCTCAAAGACAAACTGCGCGGCCAGGAGTCATTCACGATCTATGCCAGCAATGATCTCGAAGCGTTGATCGACAGGACCGGATTGGCTCCCTGGCTGACCAACTTGTGGCCGATCACCTGCCAGACGTGCGGCGAACCACTGGGAACTAAGGCCGATATCAGTGCCGACGGACCGCTCGAACAAGGCAAGGTCCTGATCAGCATGCACCACTCCAGTTGCCGCCCTTCCAGTATTACGCCATCCGAGGGTGTGAAGATGACCTGCCCGACTCACTCGGTGGTGGCTGGCTATCTCAGCCGCCGCGGCGGCAAGCCACGCCAGGACGACATCCCCGTCATGGTGATCAACCCATCCTGCGAGCAACTTGCCCTCGCCCCGAACGCCTCTGGTGGCTGGCGCAACGCCACGTTGGAGGCGTTCGCCGCGCTCGGATTCGTCCAACCCACCCGCGATTTTCCTCCCACGATCACTGAGGCGGAGGCAGAGATTTCCGAGGACTACCTGATTGTCACCGTGACCGGTTACCTGCCGGACATGCCCGACCAGGAGTTTGCGATCAAGCCGCCCGAACACGTACTCGACCAAGTCCGGCGGCTCAACGGCCTCGCCGTCTCGTTCATGACCAAATCCCTGCCCACGCTGCTGGCTCCAGACGATCTCCCCGACGCGTTTAGCGACGACGAGGCCCGCATCGGCTGGGTGCCACTGATGCCGGTATGAACGCCTCCAGCACCACTCGGGTGCAGCAGACGCTGGCCGAGACCTTGCTGGTGCAGACTGACGCCAATCACGGCTTGGATGCGATCGCCTGCGCCGACAGACAGGGTGGCGGACTGGTCCTCACCGGGGAGAAAGCCCTGGTCACAGCCGAATATGTGGTCAATCACAGGCACTACACTCGGCCGGTTTTGGTTGACCGCGGCAGGTACGCGGGCAGACGGCGCAAGTTCGCATGCGAACCCTTCGACAACAACTGGATTAGCCGGCAGCGTCGCCTCGAACTCGCTGCCGTGATGCCCGACGCCGGGTACGTCGCCGAAGGCGACACAGCCGGGCTAGAAAGCATCCTGACCCGCGTGCGGAGTCTGGGTGATGACGCCATAGCCCCGCTCGGCTTGCATCTGAGCTGGTTGGATATCAATCGCGGGCTCACGACCCTGATCGAGCAGGTCGAGGCAGCCGGAGTGCCGATCGCGATCGCACTCGAACATCCTAAAGACCCACTCGGCCCCCACTACGCCTTCGACGGACTGATGTCCCTCCTGGCTCAACCGACACCGGTGATCATGCTTCGGTGCGACGTGTCCGCCATCGGAACCCTGTGTTTTGGGGCGCTGGCAGCGGCCATTGGTACCACGACTGGCCTACGGCATATCTACCCGTTACCCAAGCCAGGTAGTAACGGCGGCGGAGGCCAGGCGAAAACAGCGGCAATCGTACGTGGCTGCTTAGCCTACGCGTCTTTAGACAAGATCGACCAAGCGGTTCAGGCTGACCCAGACAACATGCTGTGGGTATGCGAGTGCCCCTGGTGCAACGGCAGAACCATGCAGTGGCTGGGGTCTGCACCAGATCCCGAGTCAGCCGCATACCACCACTCACTGGAAACCATGTATCACATCAGAAACAACATTCTTAGCGGGGTCGTCACACCGGCGGAACGACAGCGAAGTTGGATCGCCCAATGCGACAGCGCCATGTTTCAGTTCCTGGACCTCGACAGCATCACATACCGCTGGGAACCGCCCGCGGCACTGGAGAACTGGGCCGCACGCGCAACACACCAGATCACTCTACGCCCGACACCATGAAACAGTCACTACCGACGAACCGTTCGTAGACCAACTCCTCAACCCATCGACTCACCACAGTGGGGCGGGCCGTAGGCACTGGACCGGTCCGACCAGGACGCACCAACGCCGCATCACCGGATGATCGCCCGGACCGCAGTACAGCAATGCCACGCAGATGTGCCGCGATCAGGCAATGTTCATTGGGCTCGTGATCCTGGTCGAGCAGGATCGCGGTCGAACCGAACCCGACAAATCCACTCGCAATTGCTAGCGCACGTTGCCAACGTGGGCTGCGGGCGATGAATCCAGTCAGGCTCATGACCGGCGGCGGGACGACAGCGTGTTCGGGCCATTCCCCCCACAAGGCGACCGACATGCGATCTGTGACAGGTCCCCACCCTTCCGCCAAGCGTGCCTCGTGTGCTTGTTGATCGACGACGGCCACGACGGTGACGCTGTGACCGAACAGCAGCATATTCTCGACGATCAGGCCGTCCCACTCCAACAGCACCACGGCTTGCCCAACCGAAGTCTCGTCTGATCGTCGGGTACCGACTTCGATCGTCGACCCGCCCACGAGGCCGAGTTGATCACCGTTGGACATCTTGCTCGCTCATTCCTCGACTCGTCGCGGCGGAGTTCGCGTCATCGCCGTAGTCCTACGCCTTCCTACGCGCTCGCGCACCTCTCGATGGCTTCATCTTGTCAGGCGCTGGCCTCCCTATCTCAACTCGCCTTGTGGAACGCGCCTCCCGGCCAGAAGCAGGATCGTGGTCAGAGACGCCCGTTCAGCGGCCACGGCTATCCGTTCGTGGCCGACGGCATGGACCGGCCAGGCCTGTGCCGGAGAGCCCGACACAGGCGCGGATGAGCACTCGTCGTCCGCAGTTTTCCGTGGCCCGCTGGATGCCGCGGACGTCGGACCAGGCGCCGGGTGAACGACTGACGGCTCGCACGCGAGAACGAGATCAGCCTGACGATCATCGACCGCATAAGAAAGGCCCTCCGAACAGGCATGACACTGGATTCGAAGGGCTCGATCAGGGGAGTGGAGCTGAGGGGATTCGAATCCCTGACCCCCACACTGCCAGAAGAACCCTGACCAGTACCTTTCTAGAATCCGCAGGAAAACACGGTTCCATTCATTGCAATTGAGGGCAGTTGAGCGCAGTTCAGGCCGCATGACCTCTCCAGATTTTCTCCAGCTGCAACAGTGTGAGACTCCGACAGGATCCCACTGCAGCGCGGACAGGATGGCCAGTGGTGCCAGCTTCGACAGACAGTCATGTGTCCGACTTGGGGACGACGCCGTCCCACCAGTTGACTATTGCGCCTCGAGCAAGGTAAGCAAAGGTGTGCAGCCGGATAGGAGTATCATCGGCGCTCCAGCTCGTGTTCCCGACAGTGGAACTGAGTCCCAGAGAGGTCTTTCTTCGGGTACGCCATCAATTTCGAGCGGCGGCACGCAAAGGTCCGCCGGGAAGAGCGTGCCGTTGTGGAGAATTTCCGATCGGCAACTATCGATCCTTTTGACGACCGGGCGCAAGTCGCTCCAGTCGACCTGCGCTGACACGTTCTCCCCGGAGCGAATATTCCTGCCAATGGCTGGGCGAGGATACGGGGCCGACGGCTTGAAGGTCTCTACGAATTCCGCGAAGCGGTGACCTGCACCGATGAGTCGCTGAAAATACGGGGAGATTGCTGCGAGCAGGTCAACTTCGCCGGCCTCCTGGATCAGCCTCGCAGCTTCGGGAACTGGTCAGTGAAGACCACGGTGGGATCTGCTTTGGTAGCTCTCCATTGGGTAGCGACGGTTTCGAGTGCAGAGACAAGCTGAAGCCATGCCTGTTCCGGGTCACTGTCGGCAACCCACAGAGCCGTGGCGTAATGCCGTGCCGCACGCACCAATGCAGTGGCATCCCCCTCTTTGCCAGGATCGTGTGAGACACCCAGTGTGAGTACCGGGGTTCCTGACCAAGGGCGGGATCGGAGATCCTTGTGTACGTGTCCACCCCGTCTGACGACCAGCCCAACCCGACGACCCCGGCGGCCGATCCCGCGCCACGACCGTCCCGGCGGGTGTTCACTGCGGAGTACAAGCTGGCGATCCTCACCGAGTACGAAAACGCCCCCAACGGCGAGAAAGGCGCGATCCTGCGCCGCGAAGGCCTGTACTCCTCCCACGTCATCGAATGGGCACGAGCCCGGGACGCGGGCACCCTGACCCACCGGCCAGCAGATCCAGCGGCACCCTCGAAACGCCCCAAGAAAACAGCCGAGCAACTCGAACTGGAAGAACTCCGCCGCCGCAACGCCAAACTGGAAGCCGACCTCACCAAAACCAAGCTGGCGCTGGACATCATGGGAAAAGCACACGCGCTCTTGGAAGAACTCTCCGAGAGTGCGGACAACGCCACGCCGCCAACGACATCCTGACCACCACGTTCACCGAACTGCGCAACGCCGGGATATCCGTGCAGAAATCCTGCGCGCTGACCGGGATATCCCGAGCCACCCCACTACCGCCACACCACACCCGCAGCAGCCAAATACGGTCCATGGCTGCCCCGCAGACCACCACCCTCAGCACTGACCGACACCGAACGGACCGCCGTGCTGGCCCTGCTGACCAGCCCTGCCTACCGAGACCTGGCCATCCCGCAGGTCTGGGCCCGTGAACTGGACGAAGGCCGGTACTGGTGCTCACTGTCCACGATGTACCGCATCGCCCGCGCCGCCGGCCAGGTCTCCGAACGTCGCCGCCAAGCCACCCATCCGCCCCGGATCCGCCCGGAGCTGGTCGCTCACGGCCCCAGCGAGGTCTGGTCCTGGGACATCACCGCATTGAAAGGACCAGCGAAAGGGATCTGGTACAAGTGCTACGTCATCCTCGATATCTTCTCCCGCTATGTCACCGGCTGGCTGGTCGCCGCAGCCGAGGACGCAATCGTGGCCAAGGATTTCCTGGCCGATGCCATCGCCCGTAACGGATGCGAACCGCACACCATCCACGCCGACCGCGGCGGAGCGATGGTCTCCAAACCAGTCTCCGAACTCCTGACCGACCTCGGAGTACTGCGATCGCATTCCCGCCCACGAACCTCGAACGACAACCCCTATTCGGAGGCACAATTCAAAACCATGAAGTACGTCCCGGACTTTCCCGACCGGTTCGGGTCACTCGCGGACGCCCGCACATTCTGTGAAGGTTTCTTCCTGTCCTACAACCACGAACACCGGCACTCCGGGATCGGGATGCACACCCCCGGCCTCGGTGCACTTCGGCACCGCCGAACAGATCCAGGTGCAGCGCCAGGCAACACTCAGCCGGGCCTACGCGGCGCACCCGGAACGCTTCACCCGCCGACCCCGGCCACCCAAGCTGCCCGAGGTGGCCTGGATCAACCAACCCGTCGAACAACCACAGCCAACCCCATAGGCACAAACCGTCTCAATTGGACTTGACAACTACCGCCGGACGCTGGCGCGCTCCACCACTTCACTGCCAGCGCCAGCAAGATCGGCGACATCGTCAAAGCCGCACTCGTCCTCACCCAATTCGAACACGGCCAGCTCGCGTGAATCTTGTTGAGATCACGTCAGTGTGGTCCCAGGTGATCTCCCGTCGGACCTCATACGCGGCTGGGAATATGGGTTACGAAACCCGCCAGGCCGACAATGATCGACTTGCGGAAGCATCAATACAGGCGCATCACGGAGATGTCCACACACGACAGAAGCACTCAGGAGGCAGTGATGGCCTGGATCGAGCAGACCGGCAAGAACTCGTGGCGCGTCCGCTACCTACGCGATGACGGCACCTACGGATCAGAATCAGGCTTCCACACCAAGAAAGCTGCCGAAGACTACGCACAGGACATGGACACCGACCGACGTCGTGGCACCTGGCTCGACCCCGCCGGAGCCAAGAAACCACTCGCCGACTGGGCCACCATCTGGATCGAGACACTTGATGTTGAGCCACGGACCGAAGAGAACTACCGCAGATACCTCCGCCGACAGATCCTCCCCCGCTGGGGCACCACCGCCCTCGGCGACATCACCTCGCTCGCGGTCACAGAGTGGTGGAAAGAACTGCGCCGCCGCTACGCCGCCTCCACCATCGCCAGCATCCGCACCGTGTTCTCAACGATGCTCGACGACGCCGTCGACGAACGCCTCATACCCACCAACCCGGTCCGCCGCCACCGGCGACGAGGCCGCCGCCGCGACCACGCACCCACCACAGCCGAACGTGTCTGGGCCATGCCCGAACACGTCATCCGCATCGCCGAACAAGCCACCATGCGCGGCGGCCCCTCCGCCGGACTGCTCGTCATCACCGCCGCCTGGACCGGCTGCCGCTGGGGCGAACTCGCCGGACTGCAACGCGACCACCTCGACCTCGACCGCGGTGTCCTCACCATCGACCCGGACACCGGGGCGTTGCATGAGTCCGCCAGCCGCCTTTGGCTCGGCCCACCCAAGACACCCGCCTCCGCACGCACGGTCACGCTGCCGCCGTTCCTCATCACTCTGCTCCGCGACTACCTCGCGGTCGCTCCTGGCTCGTTCGTGTTCACCAGTCCCCTCGGCTGTCGGCTGCGCCGCAGTACCTTCGACCGCAGGGTCTTCCGGCCCTCCGTCGACGGCGACGCCCGCCATGGCCTGGATCCTGTCCGGCCGGGACTGACCTTCCATGGGCTACGACACAGCCACAAAACCTGGCTCATCGCCGACGACATCCTTGAAATCGCCCAAGCCAAACGACTCGGCCACCACCTCGCCAACAGGCTGGTAGAGGTCTACAGCCACGTCGCACCCGAAATCGAAACCCGCCTCCTGCGAGGCCTCGAACAACGCTGGCACCAAGCCCACCAACCACAAATCCAGCAGAAGCGCCGGCCGACCGATAACCGTCCACACCGCCGACCGACCACTGCACCCCACACGGCTCCCGCGCAGCGCACCACCCGACGACGCACCACCAGAAAGAGTCGACCGCAGCTCCCGACCACTCAACGGCGCGGGAGGGCACAAATTCAGGAGGCGAACGTCCTCCCGAATTCCTCCATATCAGTGCACCGAGATGGACACCAAAGCCATCGAGTCCCGATCATCGACCGCATCAGAAAAGCCCTCCGACCAGGCAATCCGCCACGATCGAAGGGCATTGATCAACTGTGGAGCTGAGGGGATTCGAACCCCTGACCCCCACACTGCCAGGGTCCAAAAAGGACCGTCACCAGCAGAAACCAAGAAACCCCAGCACAAACCGGTACCGTTCACCGCCGTTGAGCGCTCTTCAACGCCGTTCAACGCACATCAGTTCTCCAGATTTCCTCCATCCCCACGGAGTGTGAAACGGACCAAGCACCAATCCATCCCCTATGGACAGACAGATCGCCATCCTTTCAATATACTCTCTTACCGGCACATGCCAAGGTTCGATGAAGTCCATAGCGCGCCAGCCGACATGCCAACCGCACGCCCCTCGCGACATCTCAACTTACGCTCGTAGCGTTGGGCACAAGAAGAACATTCGCCGTAGAAGCGGTTGTCGGCAACACCCGACTCACGGCATGAGCGAGCAGCGGCACGGGCCACCCGTGCGTGCTCTTCCAGTCAAGTTCTGTCTTGGACTGCCAAGTCGAGTTTCTCGATTAAAGTCGCGGCACGCCATGGCAGCTGCCGCAAGGCTGCTGTCGGAGAGCACGATTCTGTTGTCCTCGACTGCGATGCCCGCTGCCTTGAGCTTGGACTTGACACTCTGCTCGTTGCGCAACTGGCGCCTCGTCAGCTTTCCTAGACCGTGGGCAACGGCGTTGCGGGCTTCGGCTAGACGGTCAACAGCGGTCCAGTCGCGAGCCGTTCGGCCAGGCCGTGGCCAACATGACCACAGGTGTACCCGCCCAGCGTGCGGTGGCACACGGCGTTCTGCCCGTGCGACCGGGTCCCACGTCCGCCGATCTGGCTCGGAGACGGCGGGACCGGAGAGTCGCCTTCCAAACGGGGGGATACTGCGCTCAGTTGGCCACCCTCGATGTCGCCCGCTCGACTGACGGTTTTCTCGGGCGACAGGCGCACGACGGGCGGATACCTTGCAGCATGGCCGCGTCGTCGACGGGTGACTGCGGCTTCATCTCGAAGTCCTGCACCCAGCGCACCAGCACGCCGTGCTCGGCCTGCTGATACTCCCAGAAGGTCCACATGTACTTGAACGGCCCCGGCTGCGGGGACCGTCAGGGACTGGCGACCGTCACCGCGGCGTTCAGCAGGCCCGACGGTGGATCGGTTCGGACTACCTGGCCGGCTTGGGCGAGTTCGACCTGATCGTGCGTAGCCCTGGGGTGCGGCCGGACCTGTTACCCGACAATGTTGCCACGACCAGCGTGATCCGCGAGTTCCTGCAGCGCTGCCCCGCACCGGTCATCGGCGTCACCGGCACCCAGGGCAAGGGCACCACCTGCACAGCGATCACGGCCATCCTCATCGCGGCCGGCCGCACCGCGCACCTCGGCGGCAACATCGGCCGGCCACCGCTGGACTTTCTGGCCGAGGTCCGTACCGACCACGTGGTGGTCCTGGAGCTGTCGAACCTGCAGCTGATCGACGCCGAGGTCGCGCCGAGCGTGGCCGTGGTGCTGGCGGTGACGCCCGACCATTTGAACTGGCACGTCGACCTCGAGGAGTACTACGCCGCCAAGACACCGAGCACCTCTCGCCACAAGTCGGGGAATCTCGTGGTCTTCGATGCCGCCAACCCGGTCGCCACCCGCATCGCCGCGACGAGTCCAGGCCGCAAGCTGGCCCTCGGCGATGCCGATGGCTTCCACATCCGCGGCCGCGCCATCCACCTCGGACCCACCGAGATCGTCGGCGCGGCAGACGTCCAGTTGCGAGGTGAGCACAATCTGCGCAACCTCACCGCAGCGGTCGCCGCGGTGTACGACCTCGTCGACGGTTACACCGAGACGATCCGGGCGGGCGTACGGGTGGTGCGCCCGCTGCCACGCCCTGCACAACGCCGGCTGCTACAGCAAAGGGTCGGTCTGGTAGGCATCTGACCTCGGCGGACTTATGGTTCGTTGTTGGAGTTGTGTTCTCCGGGACCCCTGAGCTCTCAAGGGTCATGGGAGAACATCGAAACTGCCGGCAGGACGAGCGCCTGGGGTGGTGATGAAGAGGATGGTCTGAGCGGGTGGACTCGCCTGGATCAGCTGGTGGATTCGTAGTGGGCATGGGATGCCTGACGAATGGACTCGAACGCCACCTCGATTTCGATCTCCGGACACATCACGGGCGCGAACCTTGTCCAGGCTGGCTCGATCGGCCAGGTCACTCTGCCCATGCCCAAGGTTCCGATACCACGACAGCTACCCCCGGGTGTACGAGGTTTCGCTGGTCGGGCACGGGAGCTGGCCGAACTCGACACCGCCACGATGGGACCGAATGGAGATTCGGGCGCTTTGGCTGTGGTCGAGGGCATGGGTGGGGTCGGGAAGACTTCTTTAGTGATCCACTGGGCACGGCAGGCCGCCAACCGGTTCCCAGACGGGACGTTGTTCACAGACCTGCGTGGATACGGGCCGAGCGCGCCGCTGATACCCGCCGTGGTCCTGGCAGGATTCATCCAGGCCCTCGGTGTACCTGCACAGCAGATGCCCGCTGACGAGGACGCGGTGGCCGGGTTGTACCGGTCGTTGCTGGCGGACCGACGGGTATTGGTGGTGTTGGACAACGCCGCCTCCGCTGAGCAAGTGCGTCCGTTGATACCCGGCGCCGATGGCTGCGCGGTCGTGGTGACCAGCAGGGCGAGCCTAACCGGGCTGCGGGTCACCGAAGGTGTCACCTCGGTGATCGTGTCGCCGATGCCCACCGAAGACGCGGTGGCGCTGGTGCGCGGTGTCGTCGGCAGCTCGCGGGCCGACGCCGAGGGTGACGCGGTTACCGACCTGGTCAAGTTGTGCGGCGGGCTGCCGCTGGCGATGCGGGTCGCGGCCTGCCGGGCGTCGGCTCGACGGCACGGTGGCATAGCCAGGGTGGTGGCCGAACTCGCTGACGAACGCGAACGCGTGGAGGGATTGAGCGTGTCTGGCGACAAACGCACCGCGGTCCAGGCGGTGTTCGCCTTCTCCTACCACCGCCTCACCGAGGAGCAGGCCCGGGTGTTCCGCCTGCTCGGGATGCATCCCGGCCCGGAGTTCGGTGTGCCGGCGATCGCGGCGCTCACCGGCATCGAGGAGCCTGAGGCGGCCCGGGTATTGGAAAACCTCGCGGACCTGCACCTGGTGGAACCCGTGGACGACGGCCGGTACCGGCTGCATGACCTGCTGCACGCCTATGCCGTCACCAGGGCGGAGGCCGACGAACCCGAGGACAGTCGGCGCCGCGCGAAAGTGGCGGTCGTGACCTGGTACGCACAGGTCGCGGACGCGGCGGACCGGGTCGCGTTCCCGACCGTGCCGCGACCCCAGGTGCCGCTCCCGCAGACCGTGTCCCAGCCGGTGTTCGACCGTGACCAGGCATTGGCATGGTTGGACCGAGAACTGCCAGCCTTGTCGGCGGCGGCACGTGTCGCATACCAGGAAGGCGCGTGGGCGGCGTCGGTCGTGCTGGCTGGTGTGCATCACATTCTGGTGCTGCGCCCGCGGGCGTTGTGGCCGTACGGGCTGCCCGCCGAAACGGCCGGCGTCGCTGCGGCGCGAGCGGGCGGGTTCCGAGAAGCAGAGGCACTGCTGTTGCAGCGGGTAGCAGAAAGCTACCGGTTGACACAGGCGTGGGCGGAAGCGGACGCCTGCTACGAGCAGGCGCTACGGCTGGGACGCGCACTGAAGGACGCGGTGACAGTATCCGGCGCGATCTGTGGCATGGGCCGCGTCCGGTTGACGCAGCAGCGCTACGAGGAAGCGCTGGAGTACTACCTGACCGCGTTGCCGATCAGCCGGGAAGCGGGGCAGCCGCGGCTGGAGGCCGTGGTCGAGTGCAACCTCAGTGAAATCCGGTTGGCGTTGGGCCAACACCAGCACGCTCTGGAACATGCCGAGCGCGAGCTGGTACTGCGCCGCCAGGCCAGCGACCAGTTGGGTGAGGCGTATGCGTTGTACGGGATCGCCGCCGCGCGGTGGCGACTGGGCGAGCACCAGGCCGCGTTGAATGCTGGGGAACGCGCCGTGGCGCTGTACTCCTCGCGCGGACCGATCAGCGTGTTCGCCTGCAAGCCCTTGGAACTGCTGGCCTCCATCTACCTGGATCTCGGGCACCACGACCGCGCCATCCGAGCACTGAAGGACACGCATTCAATCATGGCGGAGTTCGGCGACCCACGCGCGGACGAGGTGTTGCTGCGACTCCGGCGTATCGAAGCCGCAGCAACACCAGGGTCAACCGCAGGTGGGGCAGTCGGGGCCGGGTGAGTCCAACGCCACCCGCTGACTTTCCTGCAACCGGACCAGGTTCCAGCCGAACTCGCCGTTGGCGGGGATAGCGGGTACGCCGGTGATCAGACTCATCACGGCGTGCGCCACGTAATTCCCACTGACGCCTGCGGTGACGGCGTTGGCCGCATGTGCCTTGGACCGCGACGTGCCAGGCGACCAGAACGTGAGCGGCGGCCCAGCGGCCACTTCCCGCAGCCGAGCGGTCTGCCCGCAGTCGTGACACGGGCCGGTGTGTGGCTGGTAGAAGCCGACCGTGACCTGTGGTCCGTCGTACCCGCCGTGCACCCATGCCGTTCCGGTCTCTTGGCATACCTCGCTGGTCCAGGAATGGATCGCCGTCGGGGTGTCAGCGGCCATCACTAGGACATCGCATTCCGTGGCCAGCCTCCGCAGCATCGTGGGGGCGTCGACGCGCGACTGCTCGCCAGTGACCTGTACGTCGCTGTTGTGTTCTCGCAGTCGCCGCACCGCGACCTCGACCTTGGGGCAGCCGACGTCGCGCTCGGTGTACAGGATCTGCCGGTTGAGGTTGGACAGCTCCACCACGTCATGGTCCACGCAATGGACATGCCCGACACCAGACAGGACAAGGTCCAACGCCGCAGTGCAGCCGACACCGCCGACGCCGACCACCGTGACCCGTGCCTGGGCCAACAGCAGTTGGACATCCCACGCGGAGCGACCAGGTGTCCGGTCCATCCACCGCCACAGCACCAGACCACGTTCGTACCGTCCATCTTGGACAGGCGCCTCGACCTCCTGGAGATACCCTCCGGCACGAAGGTCGTTGACTGCCTCCTGCACATCGGTGGCAAGGAGCGTCGGGAAGCGGCGGACCAGGTCGGCGACCACCTGGCCCACCGTGCGGGTACCGTCGAGGGCCTCCAGCAGCGCCCACACCCACCCGCCCGGATCATGGATACGTGAGCCGACACCGCGCACGGCGCCACCGATCTGAATCCAGTCCTCGCCGTGACGGACGGGCCGGTGTTCAAACTTGATCATGGGGCGAAACATTGAAGTCCCTCCAATTCACGGTCAGTTGTTGGGGTTCTGCGGGTCGCAGAACATCGTCACGGGCGGAATCTCGTGAAACTCGATCACCGTCGCCACCTCCCCTCCCCGCTCAGGGAGACGACACCGCGCACGCAATACGGTTGATCCGGGCTGTCGAGGTCCGGCACGTGATAGCCGTAGGCGTGCATGGTCTCGATCTCCGTCTCCGCCCCTGCTGGTTCGAGGAGCTAGACAGAGCATCAGACGAGGCGGCGGACAGCTTGTAGGACGCCGATGCGGACACATTGCCGACACCGTGTCGGCCGATCGGGTGATGTGAATCTGACGGGCCGAACGTGGCAGATAGTAATCCGAACGGCCTATATCGAAGGCGCACGGTTCTACGAATCGTCATCGGCCTCAGGGCTAATGGGGCATGGCCACACACAGCTGGGTGACGGGCCATGGAATCAGTTCAAATGGCGTACACACATCGGCAGACTGCGAGGCATGCACCCGACCGCAGGGGTGGAGATCCAACTGCTGGGCGCCATCGGCGTCCGCACCGGCAACGGCAACGTCCACAGTCCGCCGCGGACCGCGGCGATGCGCCTGCTGGCGGTGCTCGCCATCGAGGCCAGCACGCAAGTAAGCGAAACTGCTCTCCTCGACGCGGTGTGGGGCGACAGTCGACGCACCCCGGCGCCAGGGACGTTGCGGCGCAACATCGACTTCCTCCGTGACACCCTCGCCAACGCTGGCGGCAGCCGCGACTGGGTCACGTGGGACCCCAGGTCCCACAGTTGGACCCTGGCGGTCAACCCTCGTGTTGTGGACTACCACCGTTTTCTTGACGAGATTGACATCGCCCGCACCGACGCCGACTGGGACAGGCTGCACCACGCACTGTCCACCCAGCAATACCAACTACTTCCCACCATTGAGAACGGCTGGGCGGACACGGTTCGCCACCACTTCAGCCTCCGGCGCAGCGCAGCGGTGAAAGCCCTATTCACCCACCTACTGAACGCGCACCGCGTTGACGACCTAGTCGCCCTGCTCGGCCCGTGCGAGGACGACATCGTCAAAGACGAAACCCTGCTGCGGATGGGCTCGGAGGCGTTGGCCGCCGCCGGCCGTCACGCCGAGATCACCACCTGGGAAAGCAGGATCGCCGACCGCGTCCGCGACGAACGCGGAGCCGGCCGCTCCGCCGACACCTACGCCCACCTCCAACGCCTCATCGCCGACCCACCCGGACCCACCACAACCAACGCGGCGTCGGCTCTTGCGGTGACACTAGGGCTGCCACGCGACATTCCCGAGTTCATCGGCCGCGACCAGGAACTGCACACCCTGCTCACCGCGGTCCAACGAGCCACCGACAGCGGCGTCACGACGATCGCGATCCACGCCATCGACGGCATGCCCGGCGTCGGCAAAACCGCCCTCGGCATCCACGCCGCCCACCTGCTGGCACCCCGCTTCCCCGACGGCCAACTCCTGCTCAAACTGGACGCTCACGCCCCCGGCCAGAAACCGCGGACTCCGTTCGATGCCCTGCACTCCCTGCTGACCGCTATCGGAGTGCACGCCGACATCCTCAGTAGACACAAGACCGTGGGCGAGCGAGAGCTGTTGTGGCGCACCCTGACCGCCAACCGCAGGATGCTGCTGGTCCTGGACGACGCTGCCACCTCCGACCAGGTCGCACCCTTGCTACCGGCCACGCCGGGCTGCCTGGTGATCATCACCAGCCGCAACCGACTGCCCGAACTCGACGACGTCTACCCACTCACCCTCGACATCCTCAGCCCCGACGAGGGCGCCCAGATGCTGCTGCGCCTCGCCCACCGCACACCCGAAACCACCAACGCCCACGAAGTGGCCCGCATCGTGGAGCTGTGCGGACGCCTGCCGATCGCCATCGCGATCATCGCCTCCCAACTGCGCATACACCCTGCCTGGAGCACGCGCTACCTAGCCGACCAACTCGCCCACGCCTACGACCGACTGGACGAACTACACGCAGGCGAACGCTCAGTGCGAGCGGTGTTCGACACCTCCGTGCACGACCTGCCCACCGACCAACACGAACTATTCACGCTGCTGGGCGTGCATCACGGCCCCGAGATCGACGAATACGCCGCCGCCGCTCTGGCTGACACCACCCCCGCCCGAGCCCGGCACCTGCTCGACGCCCTCTACACTCGCCACCTCATCCAGGAAACCAGTCCCCGCCGCTACCGTCTGCACGACCTGCTCCGCGTCTACGCCCACACCCACGCCACCCACCTGGACCCCGAACACCAATACCAGGCCACGACAAGGGTCCTGGACTACTACCTACACACCACATACACCGCCGCCAGCCACCTCCCGATCTACCGCACACCCAGCACCACTGCCACCCTCACCCCACCCCGACACCCGCAGCCGATCACCGACACGTCACACGCGATGGCCTGGCTCACCACCGAACTACTCACCTTCCTCACCGCAATCGACCACACTCACCTCACACACCCCAGACACACCCTTCACCTGTCCACGACCCTGCACCCCTTCCTCCGCACCGCAGGACACTGGCACCACGCCCACACCATCCACCACACCGCCCTCACCGTTGCCATTCGAACCCACGACCCTCAGGCCCATGCCACGACCCTCAACGACCTCGGCACCATGTACCGGTTGCGGAGCGAGTTGCCTGCGGCGCAGGAGGCTTTGTCTCAGGCTCTACACCTATATACCAAAATCGGTGACCGACGCGGACAGGCCAACGCCCTCAAAGAACTCGGCACCGTGTACAGGCTGCGGGTTGAGTTGCCTGCGGCACAAGAGGCTTTGTCTCAGTCTCTGCAACTGTTTACCGACATCGGTGACCGACTTGGACAGGCCAACGCCCTGAACGACCTCGGCACCGTGTACCGGTTGCGGAGCGAGTTGCCTGCGGCGCAAGAGGCTTTGTCTCAGGCTCTACACCTATATACCGAAATCGGTGACCGACGCGGACAGGCCAACGTCCTCAACGACCTCGGCATCGTAGACTGGACTCGGGGTGAGTTGCCTGCGGCACAGAAGGCTTCGTCTCAGTCTCTGCAACTGTTTACCGACATCGGTGACCGACTTGGACAGGGCAATGCCCTCAAAGACCTCGGCCTCGTGTACCGGTTGCGGGGTGAGTTGCCTGCGGCACAGAAGGCTTTGTCTCAGTCTCTGCAACTGTTTACCGACATCGGCAGCCGAATCGGACAGGGCAATGCCCTCAACGACCTCGGCACCGTGTACCGGTTGCGGGGTGAGTTGCCTGCGGCACAGAAGGCTTCGTCTCAGTCTCTGCAACTGTTTACCGACATCGGTGACCGACTCGGACAGGCCAACGCCCTCAACGGCCTCGGCCTCGTGTACCGGTTGCGGGGTGAGTTGCCTGCGGCACAGAAGGCTTTGTCTCAGTCTCTGCAACTGTTTACCGACATCGGTGACCGACACGGACAGGCCAACGCCCTCAACGCCCTCGGCACCGTGTACCGGTTGCGGGGTGAGTTGCCTGCGGCACAGAAGGCTTCGTCTCAGTCTCTGCAACTGTGCACCGACATCGGTGACCTACACGGACAGGCCAACGCACATCTTGAGACAGGCATCGTCCACCATCGGACACGGGAACATCACCTCGCCATCACACACCTCACTCAAGCGCTATACCTATTCACCCAAGTAGAAAACGTTGACGGCCAAGCCGAAACTCACAACGCGCTCGGCGATCTCTCTCTCGACCACCCCGCTGCGGGCGACCCACACATCCACTTCACCACCGCACTCACACTCGCACGAGAATGCGACAGCAGACTCCACGTGGCCAACGCCCTCGTCGGCCAAGCTCGATGTCATTACCGCACCGGAAACAACTCACAAGCCGTCCCCCTACTACAGCGAGCCCTCGTCATCTACCTCGAGATACACGCCCCCGAAGCAACTCAAATCACCAACCTGCTCCACGCGCTAGACGCCGACAGCGACCGGATTGACACGCCACCCAGCCATTCCTGAATCGTTCGCCTACAGATTCAACTAGGGTCTGTGTCGAAGTCGGTTAGAGCCATTCGTTGATCATGGCGATGTGGACGGTGGACTCGTAGCGAACGGCGAGTTTGTCGTAGCGGGTGGCCACGGCACGGTGGCGTTTGAGCCGGTTGATGCCGCATTCCACGGCATGACGCTGCTTGTAGATCTCTGCGTCAAACGCTGGTGGCCGTCCACCCGCACGGCCACGCCGCCGCCGATGACCGGCCTGATCAGCGGGCACCGGGATGGTCACCGCGATCCCGCGACGCCGTAAGTAACCACGGTTGGCACGAGAGCTGTACGCCTTGTCGGCCAGCACCCGATCCGGCCGGGTCCGCGGCCGACCAGCACCCACGCGAGCAACCCGAATACGCTCCAGCACCACGGTGAACTGAGGACTGTCCCCACGCTGCCCCGCGGTCAGCACGATCGACAACGGCTTCTGCCCCTGCTCGCAGCTCAGATGCAGCTTCGTGGTCAGCCCGCCCCGAGAACGGCCCAACGCGTGATCATCAGGCTCAGTGACGATCCACCCCGGCGGCTCGGCCTGTAGATCCCCCTTTTCCGCGCACCAGCGGCATGCTGATGCGCCCGCGCGATCGTGGAATCCACACTGACATCCCACGTCACACGCCCGGCCGCGTCCGCCATCGACTGCAGTGACGTCACTATCGCCTGCCAGACACCAACCCGCTGCCAACGCCGAAACAGCGCATACACCGCCGCCCACGATCCATACACCGCGGGAACGTCCCGCCACGGCGCCCCCACACCGACCCGCCACCGGATCCCATCAACCATCTGCCGCTTGCTCCATAACGACGGCCGACCAGACCGCGACGGCCGGGGCAACAACGGCTCCAGCACCGCCCACTGCGCGTCAGTCAGGTCGAACCGCCCCGTCACCGTTAAGGTGTCCACGAGGTCTCCGGTGTTCAGGTTCTTCTTGGTCGACGAACCATCTACCGGAGACCTCACTCATTCTCGATCATCGACACGCCCAGCAACATCAACTCAGGTCAAACCACACAGCCGACTTCGACACACGCCCTAGGCGACAGGACTCGCTCGGGTTCGTTGACGTTCTTGTAGTTGCGATCCTCACTGGTTCTCGCGAACCAGCGCTGCCTTGCCAGCCTTTCTCGAATGTGGGGTTGCGCCTTGGTTGCGATCCTCACTGGTTCTCGCGAACCAGCGCTGCATGCGGGCCTGCAACAGGATCCGCAGCTCGTGTTGTTGCGATCCTCGCTGGTCCTCGCGAACCAGCGCTGCGGCGCTGCTGGGTGACGCCGATGTCACGCCGGTGACGTTGCGATCCTCGCTGGTCCTCGCGAACCAGCGCTGCCCTGCCTGACCAGGACACACTTATGCAACAGCACCAGCAAGCACCACGCAACATCCACGTACAGAGTCAACACGCCGCACCGAGCCTCGGAACCGACCGGCGTGTCGACACGCACTTGATGTACCTAGATCAACACTGTAAACCCCGAGTCCGAGCCGTCGGGGGCCTCACCATCGACTTCAGCAGACCGCCGCTGTCAACCTCGATGCCCTCGCCACTGCCCCGGGGCTTCTGCGGATAAACGGCTCGTCACCAGTGTCGTCAACGGCCGCGACATCTGAGCAGCAAATCTGATAACCGCCCCGACCACATTGACCACGTTGCTCGGGCTGGCCAACTCGATGGATCGCAGCGTCCTGCTCACCGCTGCATGTGTCGCCGAACGTCACCCCCGGCCCCCTCCCGGACACCGAGATCGCCGGATGGCGGTCCGTCACAGCAGAACCAGGATCTCGGTGTGCATGCAGCGATTCAGCACGTATCCGATCCAGGTGTGCACGAGTGGGTCTTCGGTTGCTTCTGCTGCCTGCCATGCGACCTTCACGCGAGCTGCGGCGTCCCTCCCGGTCTCCGTCTGAACCTAAGCCACCTCAGCTAATGGTCGTCCTTAAAGGTCAAAAGCGTTGATGGGGATGGGTGATCACGGCGGTGGGTGGGTCGAGGCGGCCGGTCAGGCCGTCATGGCCGGGTTGCGCAGTTGGGTGATGCCTTGGTTAGCGTGCCAGATGCCGTCGCGTTTGCGCGGCAGTTGCACAGGATGTTACAGGACTTCATGTGTGCCACGGCGTGCTCGACCCGTGCGCGGACGCTCTTGTGAACGGCATTGAGGTCTTTCCATTGCGGCAGGGGCGGTTGTCCCTTCCGGGAATTGCGGTACGGCATGATCACCTCTGTGTCTTGGTCGCCGCCGTCTGACAGATCTAGGTTTTTGACCGGCGCAAGTAGAGTGCCACCGACGGCAGAGCTCAACTGGCGCGGTCCAAGAGCCGTTCGGCTATGCGGTTGGCGAGCATGCGGGCGGTAGGGTGCGCGTGTTGTTCCGCGTCACGTTTGAGGGTACTGAACTCGCCGTCCAAGCCGCGTGACACAACGTTGTCAGCTGTGTCAAGCGCTTGATAGCCCGTGTGTCTGGCTGCCGTGATGTCATCGCTCGCCAGATGGCTTCCGGACATGGCGGTGAAGATGAACGTGCGGCTGCGCGCTTGGCTTGGCTCGCAGACGTCTAGGGCCGCGGTGAGCAGTCGGATAGCGGACGGCGCGTGGCGTGCGTCGGTGTGACGGGCGAGGGCCGCGTGCGCGGATCCTGCAGTGGCCAGCAGTGCATCGGCGGTGACGTAGGTCGGTGCGCTTGGTTCAAGCAAGGGGGCGGACAGTTCGTCGCGCATGCGTCGCAACAGGTGTATGGCCTCGTCCTCGTTGCTCATGAGTCCGGCAACCCATGCTTGTGAGCCGACAGCCAGTGCGGTGAGTGTCGCGTCGCCGGTTTTTTCTGCCGCGATCTCGCCGAGTTGGAAGTACTTCAGCGCCTCGTGGGGCGCGTCGCTGTGGAGGTACATTCTCCCCGCGCGCCAGAGGACATGCGCGAGGATGCCGTTGTTTCCGGTATGGCTCAACAGGTCCAGCGCCCTCGTGAAGTGCAGGCGCGCAGAGGCGATCAGGTTGGCGTCGAAGGAGACCCAGCCCGCCAGGGTGTGCAAGTCGGCAAGCGCGGTGCGGAGTCGTTTCCGGATGTCCTCGGCGCCTTGCCCGGCGAGCATAGGCTCGGCCCAGCCCAGTTGAGTCAGTACCGCTGACCGAACGTTCGCGCCGCCGTACTGATAGTCCAATGTCCGCAGCGCTCGCGTGGCCGCCTCGGTCTGACGCACATCCCAGAGTGTGACTGGGCGGCCTTCCCACTGCGGGTGCGCACCGATTGACCATGGCAACTCTGACGCCGTCCAGAACGATTCCAGAGCGGTGGCACCGAGTGTGATCGCGGTGGCGTGAGCCAGGAACTGGTCACGTTCGGCTTGGTCCTCTCGCGTGAGGAAGGGTGGCCGAGACAGAAGCGGCCTGGGGTTGACCCGCGCCGTGACTCGGGCCTGACCGTGATGTCGCTGCTGGTCGATCATGTCTCGCCGGTCACGGCATCGATGGGCCAGCTCGGCCGCCTCACCGAATCCATCCGCTGCCGCGACAGCGCACCACCGCAGTGCGTTGGTGTAGTCGCCTAGGTCGACCAAGACTTCCGCCAGCTGCACAGAGGCGTCGCCGATCTGTTGATCGGCGGCGATGAGCAGCTGGTGAGCCGCTTCTGTCAGGTCACCGCGGCTGCGCGCGTCCACTCCCGCCTGGTAGGCGCGTTCGAGCGCCGCGTGTAGCTCGATGTCGCTATCGAGCTTCTCTGTGTCGGCGGTTGTGCTGGTGACGGTCTCGTACCTTGTTTCGACTTGGCGTAGTTTTCGACGTACGTCCAGCGCGCATGCCGGTGCCGCGATGCTCGCAGCGGCGGCGCGCAGACGTTCATTCAGGTTCATGAGATTCTCCCTGAGTGGCCACGTCCGATGTGCTGAGCAGACGATGAAGATGTTGATGGGCGTGGGTCAGGTGGGATCTCACGGTGGAGTCAGCGATGTGCAGGATCGAGGCCACCTCGCTGATGCTGTGGCCGCCAAGGTCATGCAGTGCCACGACTTCGGCACGTCGCTGCGGAAGCGAGCGGACAGCGGCGTACAGCTCGTCTCGCAGCACGATGTCCTCGGCGTGGTCGTTGATCCGAGTGCGGATGGTGTCCAGGTCCGACACGTCAAGCGGCTGCTCTCGTGGGCGTTGATCACGTCGCAGTTTGCGCAGTGCCACCTTGACCACCCACGCCTCGGGTTTGTCGTACGTCGCGAGCTCGTTCCAGCGGTGCTTGGCCAGTAGGAAGGCTTCCTGTGCGCAGTCGTCGGCCGTTCGCGTATCTCCGGTGAGTACGGCGAGCGTTCGGCTCACCGACGGAAAGCACCGGGTGTAGAACTCCTCGAATCGGCTCTCGGGCCCGTCGGCCGCGGACGCGGAATCAGATCGCACGGACGACCAGGCGCCGGAGTTGCCACTCACCTGGTCGCCCGCGGCGACGTCACCGGCCAGTGCGCCGTCGGCTGGTGGACGTGCGCACGCGGGCGGTGGCGCACGTGGGCTTGTTCGTTGCGCACGGAAGTACCCCTCAGCTGACCAAGTGTGGCTACATCGCAGCCAACGTCACTCTTCACAGGCGCGCACCACAGTGGAACGCTGAACACGTTCGCCACGTTCACGCGAAAGAGTGACACTGTAGGCCCAGACAACGTGATTTGAGCGGGATGGTCGTCGGCCCGCGGGAATCCCGCTGGGACGGTCCTCTTGGACGCAGCAGGCGAACGCGAGTTCGGCACGATGCCATCCTCAGCGGGAAACCGCATTTTCACGTGATCACACAGCGGCGAACAGGTACCTGACCAGGTGAACCCGTATCGTGGTACTCCGCCACGTTCCGTACCGCACTGGCGTCGATTTCCGGCGACAGTCTCATGGCGACGGTGCGCGAAGATGTCGATCGCGAACCACACTGCGATGGCACGAGCACCGGAAACGTCGATTGCCTGGTGATCAACGAACCTACGTAACTCGTGGGGTGTAACGAATCCCAAACGGACTAACCGTTGATAGTTGATCTTTGTGAAGACAACTGAAGTGCGCTCATCCTTGGTTCACTTGTTGCCTCACTGGTCGGTATGTGCGTATCTTTTCGAGCATGCAGGTTCGACCCATGCCCGATGGGCAGTGGGCGCCCGTTCCCGACATCCCCGGTGTTCCCGAGGTTCTTTGTCGTGAAGGCGCCTTTGTGCCGCCGCCATTGCCATTGGATCTCACACTGCCGTCGACGACCTACCGTCGCGCGGCCGAGGCCGAGCATGTGCTGGGCCGATTGGATGAGGCGGCCAAACGGCTCCGCGCACCGCAAGGCCTGGTGCGCTCGACCCAGGTGCGCGACGCCCAGAGCTCAGCCAGCCTCGGCGGCCTTCACCTTGGCCTTGAGGAGGTATTGGCCGCGGATCTGTTGGCCTCGCAGAGTTCCCCGCGACGCCCCGATCTGATCCCGCGGGTCACGCGCTACTTGCAGGCCTACGACCACGGCATCGACCGTGTCCGCGCCGGTGCCCGCGTCGACGCGACCTTGATGAGCGAGCTCAGCGCGATCATGACCGGACAAGCCGGGCGCGCCGTGTCCGACGTCCTGCGCACCGAACACGGCCTACTGGGCGGCGGTATCACCGGGCCGTATCTACTGACAGCGATCGGGCCGCATCTGCTCGATCGGCTGGAGCAGTTGTCGGACTGGGCCGAAAACGACAAAGGCCAGCCCAGGGTCGCCCAGCTCGCCATCGCCCACTACCAACTGGAGGTACTGCAACCCTTCCCGACAGCCAATGGGCACGTAGCCCGCGGATTCAGCATGCTGCAACTGATACGCCAACGCCTACTGCACAGCCAAATACTCCCGTTGTCAGTCTGGCTCGATGACACCCTGGACGAGTACCAGGAACAAGTCCGCGCGGTGGTCGACACCGGCCTGATCCACAACTGGGTCGACTACTTCTCCACCGCCATCCGCGACCAGGCCAACGCGCAACTCAACCTGATCAGCAGACTAGACGAACTGGCCGTCGAGTTTGCCGACAGGGCACCGAAGTCCGGGAAAATCCTTCAGGTGATCGCCGACCTGATCAGCTATCCAGTGATCAACCACCGAGCGATCGAGGAGCGGTACAAGGTAACGACGAAATACGCCACCGACCTCACCCGCCGCCTGATCGACCTGGACATCCTCGCGATCTGGGAAACCCCTCGGTACGACCAGATCTTTCTGTGCGAGCCCGCGCTTGACCTGCTCAACCTGAACGAGGAGACCAGGGCCGACGATCAACGCGACGCCACGCGCTGACCAGACACCTGTCTCACCTTCTCCGGCCGTACCCCACCGACCGAAGGATCACTAACCGCACATGACTCGCCGTCACAAGCATCGCCGAGCCTCTACACCATATCGCACGTCCCGGTGCCGCCATGCGCGATGTCGTCGCCGTCGCCAGTCCAGCTTTCTCGCGGCGCTGAAGCCGTGGGTAACGGTCCTCATCCAGATCGCGTTCGCCGTGATCAGCCCGTTGTTTCGTGATTGATCGGGGGCAGCACGCCATCTAGGGGCGTATCAAGAAGTTCACGGATTCGATCCGCCTCATCCTCGTCCACGTCGACCACGAATTGAAGCGCGCCACTGAACTGGCGCCGCGCCGAGGAGGGCGAGCCAGACAGCCACAAGGATCGGCCCAGCAGTATCCGCACGTCGGCGTGCTGCTGGGCCGTGGTCTGCGGCAGCTCATCGAACGCGTCCCGCGCCCTGGTCAGGTAGTCAACGGCTGTGTCTGGGCGGTTCGCCTGCAACATCACCACACCCAGATGCCGCAGATCGTGCGCGACCTCGATCGTTCGGCCATGACGCACATCGACAGCGAGCCGCCGGGACGCGCAGTCGATCACACGGTTGAGCCGGCCGCGCGCCTGAAAGGTTCGGGCCAGCGCGTTCAACGCGCTGACGTGCCCGTCTGGGTCATCCAGTCGCCGCCAGATCGCCAACTCTCGCATGCCCTCGGTTTCCGCGATCCGATGATCACCTCGCTCCAAGAACAGGGCAGCGCTCCTGCGGAAAACTGTTGCCATGGTGCGAGAATTCGGCAAGCTGGCCTTCAGCCTCCGCCCGCAGTCACGCAGCGCGTCGCACCACGCCGCGTCTGTCGACGCGGGAATGACCGCCCAGATCCGCGCCAACAACCGTGCCGCTGTGTCGGGATCGCCATTGGTCACCGCTTCCTGAGCGGTAGCGAGGATCTGCTCCCGGTTGTCGTTGAACCATCCTGCGACATCCTCGCCGGTGACAAACGGGGAAGCACCCGCCGTGTTCTCCAGGTCGTCCTCATCGTCGGCAAGATCATGGCCAAGTGCACGCCGCGCGTGGAGCGTGTCCTGCAGAAGTACTGACACTGCATGCCCTGGCTCCCCGCTCACCAGCACCTCTCTCCTCACCGGGTATCGATTCGATCATCACTTGTGCTGTCTCGTCTACAGCTCCATCGCGATCCATCGCCGCGAATTACGTGTCATGATCATCAGTATCCACCATTCGGGTGACATCGTGGTACCGCCAACCTTGTGCCGTGCACGCTCCCACGAGTGACAGGAACACTCCCATCCGGTCACGTCCCCGTAACCACCGCCACGTCGCGCTTCCCTATCAGGCACAACATCGAGCGATTCGGAATGGTTGTCCCGGGCCAGCAGTGGCGGCTGGCCCGGCCGATCGGGTGCTGCTGGTGGCGACCTAGTGGCGAACGAATCTGACCATGCGGCAGCTCGGCCCACTGTTCGGGATCTCGCACTCCCCTGTGCATCGGGTGGTCGACTCGCTCGGCCGGTCGAGGCATCAAGGCGCGGTACGGAACCGTCGATGGGCAGGAGGAGGAAGCATTCACGGCGGAAGGCGGGGCCGCCAAGGTCAACGGCTCGTAGACGGCGGTGTTGAGCCGCGTCTCGCGGACCAGAATCCGCTCGACTTGCGCCGCCAGCGCGAGGAAGCCCGGCCGAGACGCTCTCGGCGACCCGACCACGTAAGACCGTGATGGCCTCCACGGTGGGCCACGGCAGCCCGTGGGCGAACTGCTCGGCAACGTCCGCTGGGCGCTCGGCCCCGAAGCAGAACACCCGACTGCCTTCCGCGATCAGCGGCTCGATCAGCCGGTCGCGCGCGCTGAGCATCATGGCGTGGTCGAGGTGCTCGTCGATCCACCGCCGCAGTCCGACCTTGAGCGCGCTGAACTCCACCACAGTCACCTCGGGACTCAGTTTCGGGGCGACCATCGTCACCGCGGTCGACCAGGAATGGCCGTGCAGGCTCACGCACTTGCCACCCAGGTGCGACAGTCCGTGCCCGGACTCGAACGAATGCTCGACGGTGATCTTGTGCACCATCAGGCGACCACCGTGCTCGACCAGTCGATCGACAAGGGCGATGGCGGCAGCATCACCTCGTGCATCTGCACTGAACCAAGCTCACTTTCCGCGAACTCCCAGTCCAGGGCGTAGATGGCGCTGATGACGTCGTGCCAATGCCAGTTGTCGAGGTTGCCGTCGCCGCAGGAAAACACGCATGGGGCCGGTTCGGCGAGCACGTTGGCGTCGCCGCGGTCATGCCAGGCCCCGCTCAGCGCGATCATGTCGCGGCTGAGCGATTCGTCGGCGCACTGGCTCAGCTGCTCCGGCCACGTGGTGGTGATGCGCCGGATGAAGTCCGTCGCTGAGTCCAGGCGGCCCAGGCTGGCGAACGGTCCGAGCGGAGCCTGGCGGATCTGGCCGAGGACGGTGACCATCGCCGGGAGGGCGGTGCTCGGCATGTCCAGCGCGGTGGTGAGCCGTCCGGGAACGAACCTCAAGCCGACGGCGGGCAGTTCGGGATGCGGGTCGTGCCACAACGCCGTGGACGTGGCGGTGACGCCGTGGTCGGCGAGGTGCCGCAAGGCTGTCCATTCACAGCGGGCGCGGTCGCGCTTGTCCGTGCGGTAGAGCTTGAGACACACCGGGCCGCGAGGGCTGCTCCAGCGGTAGACGCGGTTGTTCCGCCCGCCGGTGAGCTGGATCAATCCGTAGGCTGGCAAGTCCGCGCCCAACGCATCGGGTTGTTCTCGATGCAGGAGGCGCAACTCGGTCAGCAGGTCGTGCGGGATAGTGTCGCGGTGCAACGTCACGTGCTCCGGTTCGGTGTGCTCGGGCAGTAGCGCTCGCGCCGCGTTCACTGGGTGCCCGCCGGCTGTGGCCAGTAGGTTGTGTTGCGCGCGACCTCCATCATCGGCACAAGAGCCTCCGCGAGCGCGGGCGTGGTCGCCAGCGTGCAGCGCGAGCGGGTGGAGTGCGGGCTGCCGTCGGCGTCGAGGACGAGGGCGCCGGCTTCGCGCGCGATGATCGCTCCGGATGCAGTGTCCCAGGCGCGGTTGCCGAACAGGATACTGGCGTCGAGGGTGCCGTCGGCGACCCAGACCAGTTCGAGCGCGGTGGTGCCCAGGCGACGGACTCCTTGGGCTTGTCCAGTCAGACGCTGGTCGAGGTCGCCGCAGAGCCGGTCACGGGTGCTGGCGTCGGGGCCGCTGCCGTAGTCGCACATTCCGATGAGCGCGTTGCGGAGCCTGGCGGTCGTGGATACGGAGATCGGATCGCCGTCTCGGTATGCGCCTTCGCCCGTGAGGGCCCAGTAGCGGTGTCCCAGGAACGGGACAGCCGTGATGCCGGGCACTGGTTGGTCTTCGTGGACGAGGCCGAGGGCGATCGCGCACAACGGGCTGCCGTGGGAGAAGTTGATGGTGCTGTCGATCGGGTCGAGGACCCAGTAGGTGTTCTCGTCGCCAGAGGCTCCGTTTTCCTCTCCTACGAAGCCGACAGCCGGATCCCAGTCGCTCAGCCGGTCCCGGATGAGATTTTCGACGGCCACGTCGATGTTGGTCACGACATCGCGGTCGCCCTTGGTGGTGATGTGGGTCGGCCGGTGGCTCAGGGCATGGTGGACAGCGAGATCCATCGCGCGCTGCGCGACCGTAAGAGCGTCACCAAGACTGGGGAAGGGCATTGAAGAGCGTTCCTTGGGGTTCTGCTGATACGGACGTCGGACCAGAGGACCCAACAATTCGGTTCTCACGGCGGAGATCGGACTTACGCGGTTCGCGGCAGCGGGCCGCGCGCGATGACGAGCCGGGGCGCGAGGCGGTCACCGGGTGGGGGCAGGGCGATGAGGCCGTCGATGATCTCGTTGAGCGTGCCTTCTCGTTGCCAGGTGATGCCGCCGGTGTGGTCATTGCGGAGACCAGCGGCGTCGGTGGTGTAACGGACACGCAGCGCGTCCGCCCACCCTTCCGGCCAAGTCCGCACGCCATGCACCTCAACGATTTCGCCGTCGACGACGGTGGGCAGGAACAGCCAGCCCGCGCCGCGAAGGTCGATGAGCCGCTGCAGCTCAGGAAACTCGGTCAGGGCTGCTGCTTGTTCTGGGGTCATGAAGTGCTCACCGCGACCACGCGCACTGGGGGTTGGGCGGGGAACGCGACGTCGAGGCTGCTCATGGTGTCCACGCCCTCCAGGGGTGTTCGACCGACAGCGTGCCCGCGATCCGCCCGTCCCGGACCGCTTGAGGACGAAGGGCAGAGATTTCCTTTTCGCTGGCCCAGCGATGTGACTGCGCCGAGTCGATGACGACGTCGGCGTCGGCGAGCGTCACGTCGCACAGGAAGACCATCTCCGAAGTGGACGGCTCGCCGGGCACGCTGGTGCCGTGTTCGACAACTGCACAGAAGTCCAGCTCGGCGATGGTCGCGCCGAGCTGATCGAGCAGGGTTCTGCGAAGCGCCTGCTCGACGGGTTCACCAGCGCGGACCGTGCCACCGGGTAGCGCGTCGTGGCCTGGGTACTCCACGACGAGCAGGCGGTCGATCTGCCTGATGAGGGCGTAGACCCGGACGCGGGGGCCGTTGGCCGGGGTGTCGGGTTCGCCCATCGTGGACCGCCTGTCGCTAGGAGTTGTCTGGGGTGGCGAGCAACGCCGGGGCGCGAGCTTCCTGCCGGCGAACTCGGTTGTGGTGATGTCAGCGGCCACGGTCGTTCTCCCACAGCAGTGTGTGGAGCCGGGTCGACAGGTGCCAGCGGCGTGCCAGCACCGGATCGGCCAGCATCCGCATCCGCGCCAGGACGGTGGCGCTGTCCGTGCCCTCCGGCATGACCCAGACCGGGTGAAGGCCGTAGGTGTCGACTAGGTCCTGGATCTCGTCGAGGTCGTCAAGCTCTTGGACGACGAATTTCCAGATGGCTTTCCCGCTGTCGGCGAAGCCACGCAGCACTGCGGGGCGGATGCGTTGATGGCGACGCAGGCCCGAATGCGCGAGCTTCGGCGAGACGTTGAACCGTGTTACCGCCGAGGTGATCATGTCCGCCGGCGCGATGGCGCCGGATGTCTCGATCTCGATGTCGGTGGCCAACGCACGCTCGCGGATCGCGCATAGCAACCGCCCCACGACGTGCGGCTGCAGCAGTGGTTCACCGCCCGTGATGACCAGCAGGCCGGCCGGATCGGCGGCGAGCCAGGACGTAACGTCCTCGATCGAGAGGATTCGCTGTTCGGCAGCGACGTCGCAGCGAGTGGCGTCATGGGTTTGCGGGCTGTCACACCAGGCGCACGACAGGCGGCAGCCGAACAGTCGGATGAAATGCGCGTAGCGACCGGCGCTCGATCCCTCGCCTTGGAAGGTCGGGCCGAACGTTTCGTCGACGACAACGTACTGGTCCATATCGGACATAGCGGGTAGCTTCACGGTGCGTCCACCGGCCCGTAGGTCGCGGTGTTGAGATGGGTTTCGCGCACGAATACCTGGCCGATACGTGCATCGGGGGCGCAGGGCAGTGCGGCGAGAACGGCCTGGCTCACACGACGCAGCAACACCGCGACAGCTTCGACTGTCGGCCAGGCCAAATCGGTGGCCAGCAGCTCGGGATCCTTGACCGTCTCGTTGCCATTAGCGCCGAAGCGGAAGACTTTGCATTTCGCTGCGAGAAGGTGCGCAGCGAGCGGGTCGTGCACGCCGAGCATGGTGCCGTGATCGAGGTGGGTGTCCATCCATTGCCGGACTCCGGCTTTGAGGGCGCCGAACTCCACGACGGTGACATCGTCGCTCAGGGTCGGGGCGATCACCGACACCGCGACCCGCCAGGAATGTCCGTGCAGGCTGGTGCACTTGCCTCCCAGGTGTGGCAGGCGGTGCGCGGTTTCGAAGGTGTGCTCGATGGCGATCTGGTGGGCTGTCGGCGCGGGACCATCCGTCACGAGGTTCGCCGGGTAGGCGGTGGCGTGTTCGGTTGTCGCCGTGCCGTGCATCGTGAGCGCCGGATCCTTTCACCACGAGCGCGTTCCGCACGCGCGTACTCACCAGTGAAGACTGGGTGTGGCTGCGGCGGAAGACCGAGGGGGGAAGGAGGTGCCTTCCGCCGCAGTCCGGTCCAGTCAACGACGGGTGATCATCGTTATCCAGAGCGTGCGTGCGGCGTCGATGCGGCGTGGATGGGGCGTCGACCGAGCTGACCTGCGAAGCAGCATGAACGTCAGCGTTGACGCGCGACAGGTGTTCACCCGGTCAGGACCGAAAGGTAGCCCAGCTGGGCGGGACCGGTCAGCCGTCGTAGCGGAACGAATACTTCTTATCCCCAAGTTGCACAGACCCCGGTCGTGCGCCTCCCTGTCGACGGATTGCCGCGAGTGTGTCGGCGAGCAGAAGCTCCAGTTCGGCCACGCTGCGTCGTTCGTACAGCATCGTCAGGTGTGTCCGCGGGGGCTTGCCCTTGGCCACCGCCGAGGCGGAGGCAGCGGCGTTGATTCGGGCACAGTCTTCGACGCCATGCTGTCGACAGGTCCAACTCGTCGGCAGCTCCGCCTCCGGCGCGAAGGGCACAGTGAACTCGTGCCCGCGCTTGCACGCGAACTGGACGGTCACTCGCGCGACAGGCCCGGTGTAGCGGTCGGGTTCCACTGTGGTGTGCCCCCACCGGTAGCCGCGCAGAGTTCCTCTCGCCATCTACTCGGTTCCGATCTGCCGACGTGAGCGTACTGCCTCTGTGGTCTGGCTGAGCCGACGTTGAGGGCCGCCGCCGCGCGCCCGCAGTTGGACGCCAGACTCGGCCAGGATCCGGTGTACGAAGCCGTACGAGCGGCCAGTCAGCTTCGCCAAGGCGCGGATGCTGGCACCCTTTTCGTACTTCTTCTTCAAATCCGCGCGCATCCGGGTCCGCGCGGAACCTCTGATCTGCTTCCCCTTCTTGACTTTCTTTGCTGGGGTCACGATCGGCCGCCTTCCAGGTCAGGCGTCGCCGTTCGCCGTGGGACCGAAGACGAGGCGGTCAATGACCTCGCGGGCCGCCGGGAACTCGTAGGCGAAGGCGATGAGCACGGACGCCGGCCACAGCACCCCGAGGACGACCGTGAGGACCACGCATCGGGCGATATGGGAGCTGAGCTTCCCTGCGGACCAGGTACCGCGAGTGCGGCTCCAGACGACAGCGCCGATACCTACAGCCACGCCGATGTAGAGGATCGCCAGAATCGGGATGATCATTCGCTCGTAATTCCTTCCGTGTTCGCTTTTCCACAGTGGAAGTGTCCATACGCGACCTGCGCCGTCATCTCACCGAGTTCTTCCCTGAGTCTGAGGACTGTCTCGCGATCAGTTGCCGCGCCCGGTCCCGCGTCGGTGAAGAGGCCCAGCGCGTTGCTGTAGCAGCGATCAGCCTCCACGACGTTGCCGAGCTGGGTGTGCGCCCGGCCCATGACGGTGTTGGCGTGGCCTCGGTAGCGCGATGAACCGCAGGACGCCAAGGTGTTGCCGATCCGGTGCAGGGTGAACAGCGCGGCGTCCGGCTGCTGGGGCGCGACGTGGACCTCGCAAGGTAGGTGATCATTCGGACGTGGCCTGATTCGTCCCCCAGGGCCTCCATCAGGTCGCGGCTTCGCGCAGGTGCCAGGTGGCTCAGGGAAATCGGCGATCTCGGGGTGGGCGTATGCCTGGCCGATCCGTCGATGGCGCAGGGCGATGCTGCGGCGGTCGCCGCGTTGCTCGTCGAGCAGCAGGGCTCTGCCGAGATCCTCCAGCTCGGTTCGCGAGGCTCGGTCACCGATGCGCCTCGAGTACACCGACGGCGAGGCGAACAGGTGCCACCCTGCGGGAGTGGGCATTGCGGTGCGTCCCGGTGGCGCTCATGGTGATCCCGCTTTCACCACGACGTTGTTGTTGCGCGACATTGCCAAGGAGTGATTCATGTCCGGGAGAACAGTTGCCGAATACGAACGGGACAGGAATCGTGGCTCCCCGGTTCCGCTACGGTGTCGGTGTTGTCGAACGCCAGTAGATCGCCCGCTACCGTCGACCACCAGAGCGCACGTGGAGCGCCGATGAGGCGCTGATGCGGCGTTGACCCTCGTGAACAGGGTTAAACGAGCGAGTAGCGTGACAGCCGCACACCAGGAAGTGAGGAGATGGCAACTCAACGGTTCAGCCCGTTGGCCGACCGCCGCCATGCCGCTGGCTACACGCAGGAGATCTTCGCCGACAAGCTGGGTGTCGACCGAACCACCGTCGGCCGCTGGGAACGCGGTGTGCAGTCTCCCCAACCGTGGCAACGTCCCGACCTTGCCACAGCGCTGGACATCAGCCTAGATCATCTCGACGATCTGCTCCGGCGAACGAAACGGCACGCAAGTACATCCACCGCACCCCAGCCATTCCCGACGCCCGGTCCTTCATTCTCCCCGCCTCCCACTGACCGCCAGCCGGGACTGGTCAACGTGTTCTCTGGTGATGACGCGGTGCACGCCGCCATCCCGCGACTGCGGCGGGCGCTCGACAGCATCGATTTTCCCGACGACCGATCGACCCGTTCCTGCCTCGAACTCGCGGCCGAGGTCGCAGGAATGATCGAGCACCGTCTGCAGGCGCGCTATGACGAGATGGCGTGGCGTCTGCCCAGCCTGATTTCCGAGTTGGCGCGGGCACAGGCCGATGCCTGTCCCGATGTGCGCGACGCCTCCATGCTGTTGACCCTCGCCCTTCGGGCGGCCGACGGCGTGGCTTACAAGTTCGGCTACGTGCGCCACGAAGCGCTGTGTGATCGGGTGGAGGTGAGAGACCTTCACCGTTCTGTTGTCGCAGCAACAGGATAGAAGCTGGGGGCAGTCTGGACCAGGGAACGCTGGGACGGGCGGAAAGCGGCCCCGACAACGCCGGGACGTGTCGGCACTGCCAGACGGTGCGGGTCCGGCAAGCAAGGCCAGAAGGTACAGCGAAAGCGAACCAGTGATTGAAGCCCCGTAAGGCTTGTGCCGGCTCGAACCTGGCGGATCTGGGCCGGTGTGCAGTGCGCGGAACCTGTGTATCCGTGGTTCCGACTCCGGGAACGATGTAGCCGAGTGTTTCCGGAGACCACGTCGAAGGACTGCGGCGTAGGTGTGGTGATGCTGCCGGGGTAAAGCTGGGTGCCTCCCTGGCCGACCGATTGCATGGTGAACGTGGGAACCATTACGTGTTCTCCCATTGTCGGGCAGCCTGCCCGTGGGTGGGAAAGGCTCGTTGCCAGCCGATGGATGCGTAGTGGGGCGGAGGCCTCGTAGTAGTCCGAGCGCGCGAGAGGCGCGTACGTGGCGAAGGAGGCCAGCAAGTCAGCAGGGAAGGATGCTGGAATGCCCGAAGGGTCGTGGGTGAATACCGACGAACTGGACTACGCTGTAATACAGGCGCAGCACCGGGTACGGGAGATCCAGACCAAACTGCACCGTTGGGCGAACGACGATCCTCAACGCAGGTTTGACGATCTGTACAACCTCGTGGCCGACCCCGCGTTCCTGTTGGTTGCGTGGGATCGGGTGCGGGGCAACAAGGGCGCACGCACCGCCGGGATAGATGGCAGGACCGCCTACTCGGTGGAAGCGGAACTGGGCGTCGAGGTCTTCCTCGACAGAGTTCGGTCGCTGCTGAAGGACCGAACTTTCCGGTCGGTTGCGGTGCGGGAACGGATGATTCCCAAGGCGAACGGCAAGCTGCGTCGTCTCGGGATCCCGACCGTGACCGACCGGGTGGTCCAGGCGTCCTTGAAGCTGGTGCTTGAACCGATTTTTGAGGCGGACTTCCTCCCGTGTTCCTACGGGTTCCGCCCGAATCGCCGGGCCCATGACGCAGTCGCTGAGACTCGCTTCCTGGCCAAGCACTCCTATGAGTGGGTGGTGGAAGGCGATATCACGGCGTGTTTCGACGAGATCTCGCACTCGTCCTTAATGGGCAGAGTGCGATGTCGGGTTGGGGACAAGCGTGTTCTGGCTCTGGTGAAGGCGTTTCTCAAAGCCGGTATCCTCTCGCAGGATGGCGCGTCGCGAGACACCCACACTGGCACCCCGCAGGGTGGCATTCTCTCACCCGTATTAGCGAACATCGCTCTGTCGGTCCTGGACGAACATATCGCCGGGATCGCGGGTGGGGCGAACTCGACCCCGAAGCAACGATTTATCCGTCGACGGCAAGGGAAAGCCAACTATCGGCTGGTCCGGTATGCGGACGACTTCCTGGTCATGGTCAGCGGAACTCGTGATCATGCAGCGAGTATGCGGGCTGAGGTGGCCGAGGTTCTCGCGCCGATGGGTCTGCGCCTGTCGGTCGAGAAAACAAAGATCACCCACATCGACGAGGGCCTCGACTTCTTGGGGTGGCGCATCCAACGTCATCGCAAGCGAGGAACCACGAAGCACTACGTCTACACCTATCCGTCCAAAAAGGCCCTCCGGTCGGTGATGGTCAAGGTGAAGACACTGTGCCGCAAGAGCGTCAACCTGCCGTTACCGTTCCTTCTGCATAAGCTCAATCCGCTTCTGCGGGGATGGTGCGCCTACTTCCGGCCCGGTGTCTCTTACGCCACGTTCCAGTACTTGGCCCACTACACGTGGTGGACCGTTATGCGCTGGGCGCGGCGCAAACACCGCCGGATCACCTGGAAGACCGTGTTCCGACTCTATTGTGATCACGCACGATGGCCAACCAGCGACAAGGGACGATTGTTCAACCCCGTGACGGTCGGCACAACACGCTACCGATATCGAGGAACGGCAATCCCCAGTCCCTGGCCATCAAAGGGCTGAGGACCCGAAGACACGCAACGGGATTTGTGGAGAGCCCGGTGCTCAGCAATGGGCACGCCGGGTTCGGGAGGAGGTCCGGAGAAACGGACTGGCCGCAAGGCCAGCACCGCGCTCCGGGCCCACCTCACCTCGACCTCTCGGGCCGCATCATCGACCTCATGCGTGTGTCCGCTCTGGCAGCCGCGGACCCGCTGCTGGTGGCCGCCGTCGCCTACGTGCGCACCGAAACCTTCTTCGCCACTGGCGACCTGGCGTCGGCCTCGCGGCTGCTGATGGCCGCGGCGGACGATCTGTCGGCTGACCTCAGCGCGTCGGCGTCCTCCGCCGCGGCATTCGGTGCCCTGCACATGCGAGCCGCTGTCGTCGCCGGCCGCGCTGGCAAGCCCGACGCCGCGTGGGATCACCTCGGCGAGGCTCATCGAGCCGCCCGGCAGGTGCCTGAAGGTGTCTACTTCGGCACGGCCTTCGGACCGGCGTCGGTACGCATCCACGAGCTCGCGGTCGCCGTCGAGCTGGGCGACAGCCCAGCGGCGGTGGAGCGAGCGGCATCCTGGCACCCACCAAGTCATCTCCCTGCCGAACGGCGCTCGCACTACTACATCGACCTCGCCCGCGCCCAGCTGCGCCTCGGCCACCACCAGGACGCCTATCTCGGGCTGGAAGCCGCCCGTCGGGTCGCCCCCCAGCACGTTCGCGAGCACCCCCAGGTTCGGCAGACGCTGTCAGCGCTGCTGCGAACCCACGGGTCACCAGATGACCGCCTGTCGGAGTTGGCTGCCTGGGCTCGCGCGCGTTGACGGCTGCCGGGCTACCGATCAAGCAGAAGGGCGGGCAGCTCGGCGAGCGAGTCGATCACCCAATCGGCGCTATCCCTCACCACCGGGTCGTCGGCCCAGAGGTACCCCCATGGGCCACGCCGGATCAACGCGGCACGGAGACCGGCCGCCTTCGCGGGCAGCACGTCGTTGTCGCGGTGGTCACCGACATACACGATCTGGTCGGCCGCGCCAGGTGCGACCCCGACGACCCGTTCGAAGAAGCCGGGGTTCGGCTTCGCCACACCCCATTCGCCGGACGTGCCGACGTAGTCCACGGGCAAGTCCAATGCCCGCAGCAACTGAGCAGCTCGCGGGGTCTGGTTGCCGGCGACACCGACCCACAAACCTCCCGCGCGGAGGGCCGCCAGGCTGGGCCGTACGTCCGAGTACAGATCGCTGTCGTCGATCTGCTCCCCGCGCCCGGCCTCCTCCCGCAACTGTCGCTCACGGGCCAAGTCAAAGCCGGGGCGGAAGTACTCGAACGTCTCGGCGTTGTCCCGGCCCGCCGCCGTCACAGCGCCGAGCACGGTCGAAAACGTATGAGGAGACACCCCCACCCAGTCGGCCCACGCACGCCACTCACGTGAATCGTCCAGCAGAGTCTCACCCACGTCGAACACCACCGCGCTGACCATTCCCCCATGAGACCAGACCGGTCTGCCTCGTCGGTTGGTGCCGTACCCCGTCGGGGTCACTCGGAGACGCAGTCGTAGGTGAACACGAACCTGCTGTGAGTCTTCTCGAAAACGGAGCGTCCAAGCTCGCTGCCCGGGATGTCTGCGGGGGTAGATGACCAGCCCGGGCTCGTAGTGATCGCGTTCGGGAGACCAGGCTCGGGCCTCGTCACACAGGTGCTCGGTCAGCTCGGCGGCGGCTGAGCCGTGGCCGATCGCGCCCACTCCCAACGCACACCGTCGCCGGTCTCCATCCGGCAAGCCGTGAGATAGACCAGTGAGCCGCCGTCGACCAGCGCTGGACGCCAGTACCCTCCGATCGGGTTGACTATCCTCGGGACGGCGTCAGGGTGCGCGCTGATGCAGCATACGCGCTGGTCGGTGACCGTAAGCCGTAGCCAGAATCCGTCATGTCCCTCGTTCGGCGCAATGGTGACGCCGGACCAGTGTAGGGTCCCACCGCGCGCGACATGTTGATCTTGTGCGACCTGGGCCTTCTTCGTTGTCTCACCGTGAAATCGCCATGATCAGTCTCAATGAGAACGGCATTTCCCTACCGCGAGCCCACCGCGCAGCCGGACGTACCCTCAGCTCCGTGACAGCGCCTGCCTACTCGCTCGGCATATCCGTCGAGCGTGACTGATCCGTCGTCCGGACTTGACGCTTAGGTGTTGGAGTCCTGCGGTGGCCTGCCCATGAACCGCCTGATGTTCGGCGGCACCAACACGTGGAACGTCGCGCCGTCGAAGTTGGTGGTGGCGGTGAACGTCGCGTTGAACAACGCGTCTCCGGCGAATGTCGTGTCGATGTAGAAGGCGCCCTCGGCGAACGTGGCACGGCTGAACCAGGCCGTCCCGGTGAACGTCACGCGGTTAAACCAGACGTCCCCGGTGAACGTCGCGTGGCTGAACATGGCCCTCCCGTTGAACGTCGCGTCAGGGTAGTGGGCTTCCCCGGTGAACGTCGCGTGCTCGAACCAGGCATGCCCGGTGAACGTCGCGTCATCGAACCTGGTGGTCCCGGTGAACGTCGCGCCGTCGAACCTGCCGATGTTGATGCGGCAGCCTATGGGGTGAAAGTCGATGAGGGTGGCGCCGGTCAGGTCAAGGTTCATGTTCGCCCAGAACGTCTCGTGAGGGTGGTCGGGGTTCCGGCCGGGGTACAGGCGGGTGGAGAGGATACGTTGCGCGGTAAGGCGAACCTCCCGTTCCTGCACCCGCTGCTCCTGAACGTCCCGTGCCGTGTCGTCGGCGTCCTCGGGAAGGTGCGCGTCCGGCAGGGTGTAGGGCATGCGCAGGTACGCGCAGAGCACGTTGACGATCGTGCCGCCGGCCGGTGTCACCGTGCACAACCCCGATCTGCACATCGCCACGCTGAACGGCAAGGGTTCGGCCTGGCGCTGGGTGAGTAGCAGCGGGTTGCGTTCGCCGTCGACCGGGGCGGCCTGGTGGATCGCGTCGTACCCGGGTGTGCACAGCCTCGGTGAGGTGCCGGGTGGGCAGGGGCTCTCGCTGCCCGAAGGCGGCGGGCGACTCGTCGTCGACCCGGCGACCGGACGGGTGAACAGGACGTCGGTCCACGTCTCCATGGACGGTGCTCGGAACAAGGTCGCCGACGCGGCCGGCGCATAGGTCACCGCCGAATGGACCAACACCCTGCCCAAGTAGCCGGGCTGTGACAGGAGACCGGCCGCCTCGCCTGGGACGGGCGGCCGGTCTCCTTCATCCGTTCAGGCGACCCGCTATGGCAGGACACGACGCGTACCCCGTGTGGATCGGACGCACCCAGGACGGCGCCACCGGCTGTTTCGCCCTCGACTTCCGCGTGCCGGAGCGGGCCAACGCTGAGCCCGGCTGACCCACCCACGCCGAAAGGCGGATACTCGCTAACCCGTCGCCATGATCGCCCCGCAGGGCAGGTCTGGAACATGTTCTCTTTGAGAGCTCATCTGATGGTGGTGGTCCATCCGCCGGACGCGCGGTGGTCCCGCGACACCCGACGAACAACACGACCCGACCTACACCTTCACGCCAGCAAGGGCGGCAAGGGCGGCAAGGATCAAGAAAGACCGGAATGTGCCCGCCTCACGAGCCGGGAAGCGGCGCGGTCGAATCTCGTGAACACAAGCCTCCCTGCCGAACCGGGTGCGGTCGGTTGCCCCCGAGAAACGCGGTCGAATCTGACGGACCAAACCAGTGGCACCCTACTCAAGGCAGACCTCACCGATCCATCCCGATCGTGTCTCCCCGGCGGCCGGTCGAATGCCGTCACGTACGGCTTAATGTCCACGATCGGTATCCCGTCCGCCAGGTCCACGTCAGCGAACCGCAGCATCCGCTGGATCCCGGCCAACGCCATCGTGACCGAGTTGCCAGAGCACCTTCGTACCTCTGCCTGACAATGTCGCACTGATTCAGACGGACTCACCGCGGGCTCAAGCTGGGTCGCTTGCTCGATCGGTCGACGGGCCGTCGCTGCGGAACGGTGTGTGGCTTCGCATCGTTACCGCGCGGATGATCCCTGGTCGCTCCTCAGGCTTTGAACCGCGTAAGGCAATCCACATGATCGGCGCCTGAGCCCCGAGTGCTCGACAACCGGCCTTGCCGAACGGTGACTTCCATATCGACCTGACAGCGCGCATCGGTGGCAGCACGGAACACCACTTGCACCGCCGTATCCGCGTGCGAGCAGCGATCCATCCTTTGAAAGGTCACCACGACCTGCACGCATACTCCGGCGAGACGCTCGGCACCAGTGGCCGACTGTTCGAGGGTCTGTCGGGTCACGACGCCAACAGCGCGTGTGCATGGTGGGTCAGCGGCTCGGCGAGGTCGAGATAGTCGCCGCCGTCGATGCGACGCAGGAGTCGGGCAGCGACATACAGCTGCGCCACCTGTCCACTCGGGCTGTCGAGGACACTGGCGAACTGGTCACGGATGCGTGCGGCGATGTCGGGAACGAGCAGGCTGTAGCACAGCAGCGTCGCAACGTCGGTTCCCGCAGGCGCTGTCCCCCACAGTTCCCAGTCCAGCGCGCCGAACCGGGGCCGCATCAGGTTCGACCAGTGCAGGTCGCCGTGCGCGGTGGCCCATCGAGCGACGGTGGTGTCGACGTTGTCTCCGAACCGGCCACGGATCCGGTCGTCGACTCGTGCCCGGTCGGCGTGGACGCGCTCGGTCGGCGTGACGGCGAGCAGGTCGAGTGACTGCTGGAGGGTGGACCACCATTCGTTCGACACATTTACCGTCGTGCACAGGACGTCGCTGGGCGAGCACGGTTCGCCCAGCAACCGGGTCATCAGTTCCGCGCGCTGGTCGCGCCAGCCGTGTTCGGACCACTCGACGACGTCTAGCACCCGGGGCTTGGTGATGGTGGTGATGGCGTTGGCGTCCCGGTTGCCCGTCCACGCGTATCCCTGCGCCCATGGGGGTTCTTCGGATACCACCCGCAGCCAGCACTCGCCGCGGTCGCCGCAGACCGGAACGCCGACCGATCGCAGACGCCAACCGAACACCGGTGGCCCGGTCACCGTCACCGCGAAGTGCTCGGCCGCCCGGGCGGCGTTGTGCCGCTGGAAGTTGCGGAACGTCGCGTCACCGTCGACCGGTTCCTCGGGCGCGAGGTAATCGGTCATGAGTCGGTGAGGTGGCGCAGGTAGGCGGCGGGGTCGTCGAGATAGCGGCGCCAGTGATCAACCAGCTGCAGCTCCGACCACTTGGAACGCCGCAAGCCGTGCTCGCCCACTTCGATGATGTCCGCGCCCGGCGTGGAGGCCAGGATCGGCGAGTGCGTCGCACACACCACCTGCGCTCCCGACTCGCCGAGCTGGTGCATCAATGCGACCAAGTGCAGGCACGCGGTGAACGACAACGCCGACTCCGGCTCGTCCATCACATAGAAACCCGGTTCGCGGAACATCGACCGGAACACGGCCAGGAATCCTTCGCCGTGGCTCATCTCGGCCGTGTTCTCCTGCCAGTAGCCCGGTACACCGCCCAGGCTTTCGGTCATGCTGAACGCGGTCTCGGCGCGCAGGAAGAAACCCTTCCTCTTCAGCCGGGGACCGGCCAGCATCCGGGCGCCCTGGGCGGTGGTCTCCAATCGCAGAACCTCGCCCAGAGGTGTCCTGGTGGTGTCCGCGGCACCTGCCTTGCGTGCCGCGCGCCCGCCGCGGGCGTCCAGTTTGAATCCCTCAGCGATGGCCTCAACCAACGTCGACTTGCCCGAGCCGTTGTCCCCGACCAGGAACGTCACCGGATGGGTGAATTCGATGCCGCGTTCGACCACCTCGGCCACCGCGGGCACCGTGTAGGGCCACTGCCGGAAATGTGGTGGGCGTAGCCCGTCGGGGACGTGCGCGCGGCTGACGAACACTCACCTGCTCCTGTTCCTAGTCGTAGTTCGGTTGGCACCCGCCGTTCGGACCGCACGGCCCGGCGCCCGTGGGCCAGCATGACGGATGGCACGCCGGGCCACAGTTCGGGCCACACTGCGGGTCACACGCCGCCCTCACCCGGCCAGCGAACCGCCGGGCCAGATTCTCCGTCGTCTCGGCCATCGACGCTCCGGTCAGGATGTCGGCGAGCGTGTCGCGGCGGACATTGCCTACCGGCAGCCAGCGGGAGAACACGCACGGCCAGACCTCGCCCGTGGGTGACACCGCGACCTTGTCCCGAGCGCACTGTCCACACAACTGGTCCACGTCCGGTCGGCGCCTGCCCGCTCCCCTGCCGACACCGCGCAGATGATCGACACGCACCTCGCCCCGCACTCCCAGAGCTGTGAGCTCGTCGCGTGCCTGCTCGATCCGTTGGCCGTCGTGCACGTCGATCACGCCTACCCGCAGCGGGATCGAACGGCGTACCGCGGTGGCAATGTTGGCCTTGGTCCGGCCGTAGCTGCCGCGGCCGCGGGTGATCGCCTCGTGTTGCTCGGCTTGGTCGGTGTAGTAGCTCGTCGCCAGCTGGACACCTGGCTGGGCGAAGACCTCCCACATGCGCGGCGACACGTGCACCAGATTCGTGAACACTTCAACGCGGATTCCGTGCCTGAGTACTCGGGCGATGAGATCAGGCAGACCCGGGTGGAGCGTGGGCTCACCACCGATGAACTGCACCATGCCGACCCCCAGGCCCGCCGCCTGGTCGATCACCCGCGCCCAATCCTGCACGGTCATCGCCCCGGTCGTGCCGGACGGGCCAGAGTCCGCGTAACAATGTGTGCAGGTGAGTTGGCATGTACCGGTGATCTCCAGCCACACGAACGAAAGATTCTCCACGCAACGCCTCCACGGTTGCTGGCAACACTCGCATCGACGGTGGCAAGGCACCCTGGGCGTGGGCTACCGCCAACCGAACGACGACGATTGCGGCCAAGTGCCTTTCCGACAGAGCTGTGCGCCGTCTCCCGGTGTCTCGTGCAGGCCCATACTCCCCCGGCCTCGGCTCCCGGCCCGGGGCCGCGGATGTCGTCGGGCGCGGCGCCGGACCTGGGCGTCGGCCAGTCAACAGCTTTCGTCACTTTCCTCCCCGCGGTCCAAGCCCGGGCCAGCGGCGACGACAGCTACTACCGGTATCCGGAACTGGAAGCAGCGCTCCGCGCCTCAGGCCATCGCCCATAACGCGACACCTCGGCGGGAGTGGCCACGAGCAACTCGGTCTACTGTTCGGTCGGCGCCGGGGACTGCGGGCCTATCGCACCCGGCCAGCGAGGAGAACGATCGTCACGGAGGGCTCGCCTCGGTGAGTGGTCTTACTTTCGCTTCACGCTGGTGTGCGCCGCGTCGAAGGCCTCGATCACGGTAGCCGGGATGCGACCACGGTCAGACAGGTCGTAGCCGTTCTGGCGGGCCCAGTCGCGGATCGCTTTGGTCTGCTCGCGGTTGGCTTGCGGTTTGGCGCCGATGGGGACGATGCCGCGTTTGGCGCGGCCACCGGTACGGCGAGCACTGTCGGCGAACTCCTGGACCTGCTCACGTAGCTTGGTGGCATTGGCGTCGGTGAGGTCGATCTCGTAGCTGACACCGTCGATGCCGAACGTCACGGTAGTGATGTCGTCCGAAGTGGTGCCGTCCAGGTCGTCCACGAGTTGGACGACGACCTTCTGAGCCATGATGAAGCCTGCTTTCTTGTGTCTGAAAACGCGCAGGAACACGCATAGTGAACTTGATCTGGCAAAGCATAGATTCCGGCTGGTCATTCGACACTTACCGGCCGCACCCAGCGTGACGTGTCACACATGCTCGCCCCTGTGCCGAGGTGTCGGCCGCGTTGCTCATCGGGGTTGCATCACCTACGGGCCGAGGGCAGTCCGGGTCATCTACACGCAGAACCGCAGCCGAACGAGAGCTGCACGTCACCGCCCGGGGTAGGCAGTGTGTCTCGATTTCCCTCGGTTGTCCGTCCATCCACGACACCGCCCGCAACTCAGCCTCCCGGGAGATCACAGCACGCCTAGAACGCGAAGAATGATGAGCAATGGCCCGAGCACTCTCCGCGGTCACAGTTGGTTGAGGGGAAATTTGCGACCCTTTGGGCGAGTTCCAGCCGCCGAGGCGAAATGTAATAAGCATGCCCAAAATAGTGAATCGGTCTCAGGTATCCGTCAGCACCGTTGGCTTCCAGAAGCGCGTATACATCAGCACTCTCGTCCAGGACGGACGTACTGCCCAAGTCATCATCCCGGAATATCCAGCGGGCCACATGAGGACTGCGAAGCTGAAGCATGTCCGATTTGTCACGCAGCCCACGAGGATCAGCAGACGCATGGGGGTCCGCCGCAGGCCGGGCGCCCATGTGGACGATGACCGCGACACGGACTACCAAGCCGACCTGATCTACACCGGCACCGCAAACGGCCGGACGATACGATGTTCCGCGCAGGTCAAGACCGTGTCTGTGCTCAAGAATGTCGGCGCGCGGATGATCGACGGCGCCAAGCAGCTCAACGGTCTCAAGGGCGACACCCTCAACGGCAAGCCGGAAAACTCACCACCGGGGTTCGAACATGTCCTGGTCGTCAACCTGGAGGCCTCGGTCGGCCCCAGTTCCACCACAGCACCAAGCACGGACTGGAGCAATGGATCGCCAGTCGATCACTCGCGCAGGCCCGCAAGGACATGTGCGGGCCCCACGGGGAGCGCTACGTCGATGTGCTGATGATCGTCAACGCCACCGGCGTCCACACCTGGACCGACCTCACCGCGCTCGGGTTCCCATGCTGACCATAAACACGGCAACCATGCCCGCCGCGCGGTCGTGAGGCGGCCGTGACCTGTTGCACCGTCGGCGGTCCCACCGGCGCAGCGAGTCATCGACCGCGGGCCCGAGATATCCGCTGACAGACCAACGAGGAACCGACAGGTAGCGAGGCGCTTGTGCTGCGACGGTTAGGCTTTCCGTTGTCGTCGCGCACACTGCATCGATCATCCAATGTAGATCAACGGTGCCTCAATCACCCAGTAGCTGTTCTCGATCACGCCAGCCCAAGCGGAGCAAGGTGAGTGCACTGGCTGACAACCGGGGGCCAAGCCGGTCGATGGCCTCCACAGTGAACGGCATGTCGGTTCGCCCGCCGCGGCCGATCACCCGTCCCTCGTCGTTGATGTCCACAAGGTCGGCGAACAATCGGTCGAATACCACGTCGTCGACCACGGCCACGGTCATCTGGACGGCCCCGAGCTCCAAGGGCTCCATCGCCAGGCCGTAGTGCCAGAGTCGAAGCCCACCCTCGGCGCGTGCTCGATCGAATGATCGGAAGGGCTCCTCGTATGCGTAGTCGATCGGTCGGGAGGTAGAGCCGTCGTGCTCGGGGTTTCCGAGGAACTCCTCGGAGAACTCGCGCATGATGTTGCGCCACAACGAGAAGTCGTTGCGCACGTCGGCCAGATCGACCGAGGACGGCTGGAATTCACCGGCTGGCATCACGTGGCACAGGCCGCCGCCGTCCGCGACCTTTCCGCCGTCGCGCTCGTGCAGCACGAACTGGTGCTGACCGTCCGACCTGTCACGCCGGATGGTCAGCGTGCTGATCCCCGGCGACATCAGCAGCTGCTGAGGGTCGAAAGGGTCACCGATCGCCGCGCGCAGAGGAAGGTCGTTCCAGTCAGGCACTGAGCGGTTCGAGGCCAGCCATGCGGCCTTGAACTCGTGCGCGAGGGCTTGCTTGATGTCGAATACCTCGAAGAAGGTGGTGGTCCCGAAGCTCAGGGCCAGTCCGTGATCGGACTGCAGGCCAAGTAGCCGGTAGCTCAGCCGGTTCTCCAACAGCCGTGGTCGGACGAGGTCGCGCACCGCTCGGCTGTAGCCCGCGTACAGCTCGCCCCGCTCGGTCAGCGGAAGGACGTGCTCCAACGATCCCAACGGGCGAGTCGGCCGCTGCTGGTCCGACCACACCAGCCGCACCGATTCCAAGGGAACTGGCTGCTCAAGCAGCCAGCCGGAGCCTGCGAGCACGTGGCCGCCAGGTGCCCGTTGTGATTCCGGATAGAGCCAGGCCGCCAGCTCGGTCAGCTCGCGACCTCGCACCCCTGGCGCGTTCCGCACGCGGAGCCACTCCTGCTGGCTGCGCCGTACGTCCGCTGAAGCGGACTTGCTCGACGTCGGGATGGCAGACCTGGAGTCGGTCTGGTGTTTCGTCCGGTGCAGGATGTCGTCGAGTTCAGCGAGGGAGATCCGCAGGCTCGTCGCGAGGTCCGGTCGTTGCCATGGCTGGGGTACTTGGGTACCCCGTTCCCAACGGCCGATGGTGCCGCGGTCGATACTCAGCTGCTCGGCGAGGCTCTCCTGCGTGAAGCCAGCGGCCAGGCGGTACGCGGCCAGCGGACTCACCGACCCGCCCATCAGCAGACCACCCCGTCAGTCATCGGCGCATCGTACCGACATCTCACGTATGCGCAGGTCACAGGGGTTGCATGGAACCCCCCGGTCGGAGCCTGGTCACAATGTCGATGCCGCCGGGAGGCGACCGAGGATGGGCACCGGTACGAAGTTCTCCGCGTAACGCACGCCGATTCGGGAGCCCCATAGCCGGGCGAGGGTCTCGGCCATGGGACCGAAGTGGTCGCTGATCGGCTGCGATGTGTGGGCCGCGAGCGCGCGTTTCTTGATCTCGTAGGTGTCGGTGATGTCGATGGTGGTGTGTGCGGGTACGGGGCCGTCGGCGGTGAGGCTGTTGTAGGTGTCGGCGGTGTAGACGCGGCGTGGGTGGCCGGTGGCGATGACGACGTCAGGCAGGGCGGCGACGAGTGTTTCAGCGAGATTCCGGTGGTCGGGGTGAATGTCGCGGAGGGGGTGGGTAATGACGATCTCGGGTCGGACGGCGAGCAGCAGTTCGCGCAGGGCCGTCACGGTGGGTTGGTCGTACTGGTACAGCCTGGCCCCCAGGATCGCCGCTCCGGCCGCTGCTTCGGCATCCCGCACTGGGTCGGAGTGGTGCGGGATCGCGATGGTGACGGCGGCCGCGGAGGCGGAACAACGGGCGAGGGTTCCACCCGCCCAGAGTTCGGCGTCGTCGGGGTGTGCCATCACGGTCAGCACCGACGCCGGAGCGGTGAACGGCGAAGCAGTCACCAGAGCCCGAGCTTCTCGATGACGTCGGCCGGCTTGGGCAGCTCGCGCGTGGGGTGGCCGGTCGGGTGGTGTGGGAGGTCGAGGTCGGTGCGCATCCGGATGAGGTCGCGCCAGGCGAGCACCTGCTCCCAGGCGTCGATGACTTTGGTCTTCTTCGCCCCAGTCAGCCGTCCGGAGGCGAGAAGCTGGTCGAGGTGCAGCCCGCCGGCCAGGAGCTTGGTTGCCGTGCCTTCACCGATTCCCTTCACCCCTGGGATGTTGTCGGCGGAGTCGCCCTTCAGCGCGCAGAAGTCGGGCCACTGGTCCGGTGTGACGCCGTAGCGTTCGACGACCTCGGCCGGGCCGATGTGTCGTCGGCCACGTTTCATTACGGTGTTGAGCGCGTGGACCCGGTCGTCGACGAGTTGGTAAAAGTCGCGATCGCCGGACATGATCCGCACCTGCCGCTCGGGTGCCTGGTTACGGGTGACCTTGACGAGGGTGGCGATCACGTCGTCGGCTTCGGCGGTGTCGATCTCGATCCAGGCGATGCCGTAGTCGGTCAGTGCCCGCTGGACGTGCGGGATCGCGCGCAAGGGTTTGAGCGCGGCTTCGTCGAGGACGCGGTTGGCTTTGTAGTCGGCGTCGCTGTCCTTGCGCTCGGTGGCGCCGTGTTCGCCGTCGAATACCACGAGCACTTCGGGTGGCTCAGGCAGTTCTTCGCGGATGGCGACGCGCAGGAGGGCGAAGAACCCGAACTCCGCGGTCAGGTCGCGGGCCTTGTCGCGGGAGAGGATCGCGGCGGGGAATCCGAAGGCCGCGCGCCAGAGGAGGTTGTGACCGTCAACCAGGAGCAGAGGGACGCCAGCAGGCATCACCGCACCGCCTTTACGAATGTCTCGGCGACTGTGGTGGGCAGATAGTCCCGCGAGCGGTAGTACGCAGCCCTGGATAGTTCGGCGTAGCGTAGCGGATCTTCGAGCAGGTGCTCGGCGGCGCGCCAGAGGCCGTGCTCGCCCCCCGATCGGGGGACGATCACCCCGCCAGCTCCATCGCCGGTGCCGACCAAGGTGGGCAGGTTGCCCACGTCGAAGGCGATCACCGGGGTGCCGACGCTCATGGCCTCGAGCGCGACCAGTCCGAAGGTCTCGCGCAGCGAGGGCACGATGACCACCGCAGCCTGTGCGAGCCAGGGCGGCACCTGGAGCCAGCCGAGGGCGTCGCCGTGGATGGTGCCGAGTTTGAGGTGGGCCGCCGAGTAGCGGCACTGGTCAAGTTCGGTCGCCTGGCCGCCGGCGGTGATCTCGAATCCGGCCTCGCCGACGATCACCTCGATTGTCCTGTCGACCAGGCGCCCGGCGTCCAGCAAGGTCCGGATGTTCTTCTCCGGTCCGAGCCGGGCCAGGATCCGGATCGGGCCGTGCCGTCGCAGCGCTTCCCGTCGTGACTCGGGTGGTGGTGCGTGGTCATGGAGCAGGGCGTTGGGCACGATCTGCCAATGGTCGGTGTCGTAGCCGCGATCGTGTGCCTGGTCGAGCACCGTCTGGGACGGTGCGATCACGAGATCGGAGCGTTCGAGGGCGGGCGCGAGGTCTTGGTCGTGGCCGACGACGTGCATGGCCAGTACCGAGCGCGCCCGGCTGACCGGCGCGGCTCGGCCGAGGCCCCACAAGCCGTCGGTGTAGACGGCGACGTCGACCCGGTGCTTGCGGTACAGCTCGCACAGTTCGGCGGCGAGCAGGACGTCTTGCCCGTGGGTGCTGATCGCGTCGCGCAATTCGTCATCGTCGCAGGGGAAATCGACGCCCACCGAGCACACTCTCACCACGTTGTCGTCCGGGGTGTCGATCGGAGCGGCGGTCAGGATGAGGCTGCGGTGGCCGAGCTGGCGCAGTCCGTGGGCGAGGGCGGCGGTGGCGCGTTCGATCCCGGCTGGCGCGTTCGGGGTATAGGAGGCCAGGACGAACGCGACGGTCAACGGGGGTTGGTTAGGCATGGCGGAGGACCTCCTCCGGGCGTGGCAGCGGTGTGGTGTCGTGGTCGGCGGGCGGCTTCTCCCAGGGAAAGACGACCCAGTCCGAGACGGTCCAGATCGAGTAGTCCGGTAGCGTGGCCGCCCCGGTGTTGAGGCACAGGACCGCGGTCAGCATCGTCGCGCTCGGGCTGAGCAAGGGTGCGAGGTCGTGCCGGAGACGCCGAAGTGTGGCTCCGCTGCCGCAGATGTCGTCCACCACCAGCACCCTGCCTTTCATCCGTTGACCGTTCAGTGCGCGGGTCAGCGGGTCGAGGTCGACCGTCACCTTGCCTGTGGCCTGCTGGTAAGTCGCGTCGCCGGTGTTGTGGCGGGCGCGGACCGTGCGGGCTTTCACCTCGAGTGTGGAGGCGATCATGCGGGCTGGCGCGACGCCGCCGTTGGCGATGCCGATGACGTGCTGGACCGGCTGGTGATCGCGCAGGATCGCGCCGGCCAGCAGCGTGGTGGCCTCGCGGAGGGCGTTCGGAGTCAAGCGCCAGATCTGGCGGTGCTCAAAAACACGGCTTGTGTTGGTCATGCGAGGTCCATTCGTTGAGGAGCAAGGGATTCGCGTCAGCGGGGTGGTCTGGGACCTCAGCGCCTCGGAGATCACGCAGGGCTTGCACGAGGTCGTACACAGTGGATCCGGCGATCCCGGCGAGTGCGGTCAGCGCGTGGATGTCGAGTTCTTCGACAGGCGTTCGTCCTCCTGGGCACTGGCGGGCGCGGACCCTGGCCCATCGCTGGAGAGGCTGCAGCCGGGGATCGGTCGTGTGCGCGAGGGCCGACGGGTCAACTGTCACTGGACTGTCGTGATCACTGCCGAACGCGAGGGTGGTCGCGCGGAGCAACAGCGTGTCCGGCCGCTGCTTCAGCACAGGGCACAGTTCGACCGGCCGCTCGACGGAGATACGGCGTGTGCCGAGTTCGTAGGTGGCGAGGGTTTGCAGGGATACCTCGTCTTCGTCGTCGGCGCCTATCTCGGCACGCATCTGTTGCGGGTCCAGCCGCGTTCCTTCCGCGCAGTTCGCAGCTGGTCGCCCAGCACCCGTGCGAAGCGGTCGAGTTGGTCGCTCGTGGGCGTGTTCATCGCCTGGCCTCCCGTGGCGCGGTGCGTGCCCGCCGCTGGACTACGCCGAGACCGTTCGAGGAGCCGTTCATGCCGAGCCGTCCCGTGCCGTCAGTGCGAGGTCGTTGATACTGAGCAGTGGGCGGAGGGAGTTGATGGCGTGTGCGTCCGGCTGGTTGCGCCACACGTGACCGTCGGCGCGGATCACCGTGAAACCCCCGGCCGCCTCGCGAGTGCGCAGGCGAACGGGTACAGCCGAGGTGGTGTTCAGTTCGGCAAGGAGTTCGGTGGCCTCGTCGTCGGTCAGCTGCTCGGCGTCGGCCAGCACGGCGCCTTCCCCGATGGGGAGCATCTGCAGGAAGGTCACCCCGTACACGCCGAGCGCGGCTGCCAGCTCGACCATCGGCCGGACGCTGGCCCACGCGGTGGAGCGCAGGAGCACGGTCTGGATCTGGGTCGGGATGCCGTGGGCTACCGCCGCGCGGATTCCGGCGACGGCGCGATCGAAGCTGCCTGTGCCGCGCCAGTGGTCGTGGCGTTCGGCGTCCGGGCCGTCCAGGCTGATGCGGACGGCGTCCACGCGGGCGGCGAGGGCTTCGGCGCGGCGGGCCAGGTGTGTTCCGTTGGTGGTGACACTGACCGCGCTGCCGCCCGCGACGAGGATGTCGATCAGCACGGGCAGTTCGCGCAGCAGCAGCGGTTCGCCACCGGAGATGTCCACGCCCAGGACCGCGGACTCGGCGAGCAGGTGCGCGATGCGGTAGCGGTCGGGCCGGGCCAGTTCGGGCACGGACTTGTCGTCCAGGCAGTGAGGACAGGCGAGATTGCAGCGCACCAGGGGCGACCAGCACACGCTGATGGGCACGTCGGCCTGCATGGCTGCCGGGTGGATCTCAGGCAAGGAGGCGACGTCGGTGTCCGACAGTCGGACACGGCCGGAGGCGAGTTCGGTCCCTGCGCGGTGGGTCAGCCCGGTCAGCGGATCATGCACGACGAGCCCGGTGCTGTGTGGGCGCGCCGCGAAAGTGCGCGTTGGGGCAATGCGTGGCTCTGTCATGGCATGTCCTGCGGCGGCAGCAGCGGCGGGGCGTACAGCTCCTCGAACGGCTTCGGGCCGACGTACTGGCGGCAGGTGCAGGGCACCCACTGGTTGCCGATCCAGGAACCGCCCTTGGTGCGCGCGTCCTTGTGCAAGATCTGGCCGTGGCACTCCTTGGTGTCGGGGTCGTGCTGTTCCAATCCGTGCGAGCAGCCGCAGATCGGTTTCGGGGTGATGCCTGCGGCGGATTGGCGGCGGGTCAGTGTGCCGACCAGCAGCCCTGCGCCGAACAGGCCAGCGCCCACCGCGAGGGAGATCGGGTCGATCATCGAGCAGCGTCTTCTTTCTGGTCAGTGCCGTCGTGGCGGCATTCGGTGTTGGCAACCGTCGCTAGTGCAGGTGAGGTCATCGCAGTACCTCGCAGGTGCGCAGCAGCTCGGTCATCGCGGCGGTGAATGAGCAGGCGCGGCCGGCCGGGGCAGGCCGCCGCATCAGGTCCCAGTAGCGAGCGAGGGTGTCGGGCCAGGTGGCGAGCTTGCGTTGCCATTGCTCGTCGGCGTCGGGTGGATCGAGGTGGAATCCAACGACCTGCCGCAGCGGGATCACCAGCAGCCCGGCGGCGATCAGGCACGCGCCAAGGTAGGTGTCTTCCAAGCCCCAGCCGATCCGCCCGAACTCGGGATCGAACCCGCCGACGTTCAGGACGGCGGCGCGTGGAACGGCGACGAGGCAGGTGACGACCATGCGGGGCAGGTCCCAGTCGACATAGCGCTGGCCATAGCCCAGATCGACGAAGTCGCGGGTGTGGTCCAGCGGGCGGCCGTCGAGGCGCTTGGTCAGGGTGATGCCGGTATAGAGCAACGGGCGGCCGACCGGGGGCCGCCACACGACTCGATGGTCTGCGGCGAGGTGGGGATGGTCGGCCGGGACGCCGCGTCCGCCCTGGTGCAGGTCGTAGGGGAGGTTGTGGCGGAACCCGACGAGCACGGTGGTGTCGGTGGCGCGGGCGGCGATGTCGGTGATCACGTGTGGGGGCAGGACCATGTCGGCGTCGAGGTAGAGCACCGTCTGCCCGCGCGCGAGCGCGGTGCCGAGGTTGCGTGCGGTGGCCCCGCCCGCGCGTTCTGGCAGCCGCAGGACCGTGGTGACGACCGGGTGCTGGGCGGCGATGGCGGCCGTGGTGTCGGTGCTGGCGTCGTCGACAACGATGACCTCGAACCTGTACCGGTGGTGCTGGCCTTCCAGGGCGTCGAGCACGGCCGGCAGGCAGTAGCTGACGTTGTAGGCCGGGACAACGACCGAAAGGGTGCGCACGGCGGCCAGTGACAGCTCCGACGGTGTGGGCTCGTGCCACCCGATCCCGGATATGGCTTCCCAGCTGCGAGTGCTGCTGGTGTGAAAATTGTTGCGGCGCAACAGTTCCTCATACATCGTGGTCACGCCCACCCCCATTGGTGGAGGTAGGTCAACCCTTCCGGCCACCCCCACGGGTTCGGGATGAGCGCGATCTGATCAAACCGGTCAAGGTGGTCGAACACGCGCTGCAAGGCGAGCAGATACAACGGCTCGACCACGATCAGCATGTGCCGCAATGACGGTGTCTCGGCGAGTTCGGCGTCCAGTTGCGCGGAGACCGTCCGCTCGTGCAGGCGCATGGCTTCGACCCTGTTCGTGAGCCGGTGGTCGTAGGTGCTGATCGCGTTCTCGGGTCGCAGCAGGCCGTGTGCGGCCGAGAGGATACGGATGCGGGCTCGGCGAGCCGGATCGGCGGCGAAGTGTTCACGCGCGAGCGGAACGCACGCACCTTGGTAGAGATCAAGCGCAGCAACGGGGACGCTCGTGACGAGCTTCTCCCGTGAACAGTTGAGGATGATCAAACCCTGCTCGGGTGAGAGGATGCGAGTGCTGGGCGGCCGAAGGGTCATGGTTCGCGCACCACCCGCAGGCCGATGCCGCGCGAGCGCAGTTCAGCGGGCGCGGCGTTGAGGAACGTGCACTGCGCGTACAACGGTGGCGCGGCGTACGAACCGCCACGGATGACGACTCCGTTGCTCATCGCGGTGTTGGCGGTCCATTCCCACACGTTGCCCGCGACATCGAGTATGCCCTCGGGCGTGGCGCCGTCGGGATGCGTGTCGACCGGGGTGACCGTGTCGTGCCCGGAGTCCCGGAGGTTCGCGAACGCCGGTTGCCACGGTTCGTTGCTCCATGGCCAGCGTCGGCGGCCAGTGCCGGCAGCCATCCACTCCCACTTCGCCGAGCGCGGCAACCGCCCGCCCAATCGGCCGGCGATCTCGGTCGCCTCGGCGTGGCTGATCTCGGTGACGGGGAACCGCAGTCCAAGGTCAGGGTGTTCGCTCGGCAGGTGTCCGTAGGCGATCGGGGTGCGCGTCCACAACAGGGTCGGGACCTGGATAGGGCGCGCGGCGTCCCCGAATGCGCAGACTCCTCCGGTGACCTCGATCCATTCCAGGTTCATGCCTCAGCCGCCGATCAGGAACAGGTCTTCGACGTTGGCGTCTTCGCGGATGCGGCTCTTGGCCTCGTTGGGCCGCAGTCGAAGCTGCAGGAGTGCGTCGCTGATGGTGTAGAACGCCTCCTGTGCGTCCTCGCGGGTTCGGGCGAAGGCGACATAGTTGTCGGCGAAGCGGACGACTCGCAGCCCGGTCACTCTCTTGTCCACTTGGGACAACCGGAGGTTGATCAGTATGGGCGCCAGGCCGGAGCCCGGCGCGATCGGACTGGGCATCGCGGCGAGCGCGGTGCGCAGGCGGGCCAAGAAAGTGCCGTCGTGGATGTGCTCGGCGAGCCAGTCGATGACTTCGTCGATCGTCGCGCCTTCTGATACCGAGGCGACGTCGAGATCGGCTATCCACCGGAAGCCCGCCTGATCGAAGACGGCGGCCTGGCGCAGTGAGGTGATGCGGTTGCGGCGCGGCCGGAATCCGGACACCCAATCGCGGAAGGCACCCGCTTCCAGCACCGGTTCGAGGGCGTTTCGCAGCGCGCGGTGCACCAGTCGATCCCGCACGGTGGGGATGAACATGTGCATTTGTTTGCCGGTGTAGGTGGGCACCTGCACGTCGCGGACAGGTCCGGGCTGCCACGTCCCGCTAGCGAGTTCGATGGCCAGTTGCGGCAGCATCACGCGGGCCTCGCGGCGGAGGTAGCCCCAGGTCATGCCGTCGGCACCGGGTGCTGAGGTTCGCCGGCCGCATTGGCGCAACGCGCGACGCAGGTACGGCTCAGCCAGCAGGGGCATCAGCGAGTGTGACTGCGGTCCGGAGGTGGAGGGCGCTGGCGGGGTTGCTGCCTGCTGCGCTACCGTGCTGGGTGCTTGGGCGGCAGGAACGATCCCCTCGCCACGTTGTACCGGTTCGCAACCCGACACGCGCGAGCCGTGGCGCGAGGAACGACGGCCCCGCCCCGGCCCAGCCGGTGAGCCGAGTTCCGCCTCCGTCATCGTCGTCACCTCTTCACGCGCAGCGGTAGCTGGTGGGGTCGGTCATGCCGTTCTGTTGGAACGCTTCCTTGCGTTCGGTGCAGGTTCCGCATGTCCCGCAGTGCGTCGCCTCGCCCCGGTAGCACGACCACGTCCGCTCGAACGGAACCTCCAGTGCCGCGCCGATGCGGACGATGTCGGTCTTGCTCTGGGTGAGAAACGGGGCGAGGATCTCGAAATCGTCGACCAGCAGTCCCTCGTTGGCGGTGCGGACTGACCGGGTGAACCGCTCGACGAACTCTGGTCGGCAGTCCGGGTAGACGGCGTGATCACCGGCGTGCGCGCCGAACGCCACCACATCGGCCTTGCGGGCAACGGCCACGGAGACCGCGATGTCGAGCATGATCGCGTTGCGGTTCGGGACGACCGTGGCCCGCATCGACTCGTCGGTGTAGTACCCGTCAGGCACCGGCACGTCGGTGTCGGTCAGGGCCGAACCGACCAGCAGCCGACCGAGCATCGAGAGTTCAACGGTCTCGTGTGGACAGTTGAGCAGTCGCGCGATCTCGGCCGCGTGCTCCAGTTCGACCCGGTGCCGTTGGCCGTAGTCGAAGGACAACAGCGTCAACTCGGCCCCGCGCGCGGCCAGCCAGTAGGCCAGCACGGTGGAGTCCAGCCCGCCGGAGGCGATCACGACGGCGTGGCGCGGGTGCCGATGCGCAGGGGTGCCGATCGGCATTCTCACCACGCCCCGCACAGCGAGGACATCGAGCGGGCCGCGCCGACCACGGCGGTCCACGGCGGAAGGGTCATGTGTGGTTGCGGTCGTTCAAGCCACCGCACGCCTTCGTCCATGTTGTTCAGAGCGGGGAGCACGATGGTTTCGCCGCGCCGTTTCCAGCCGACCTGGATGCGCACCAGGTCATCCCAGGTCGACGTTCGCATGGTCGTACGTGGCTGAGTGAGGAAGATCCAGTCGTTGGGATCGCCGGGAACCACGATGATGGGCGCGCACAACATGTGCCGCGCAAGGAAGTTGTTGACCTCCCCGGCAAACCCGGCGCGCATGATGAGCGCGTCGACGTTCATGCCGAGCCGCAGGTGGACGTCGCCGGTGGTGCTGTCGATGATGGTCGGCCACGCGAACACGTCGCTGTAGTCCCGCCCGTGTTGGTCGGCTCGGTGGTGCTCGGTCAGGTCGGGTTGGTCGTCGATGACGGCGGTCATGAGTCGGCCCTCCTCGAAAGGGATGGGTGCTGGTGGCAGCCGAGCGGAAGACGTCGTGTAACCGCTTCCGCCCGGCCGCAGTCGGTGACGCGGGCGCGCGCTCGTCCAAGGCACGGCGAGAAACCCGGCCTGGCGCCAACATCTGACTAGACGACCCCGCTCGGTGCGGCGAGTGCTCGACGAGCAGCACCTCGCGCAACGCCGCCCGGAGCTGCCCGACCTCAGCGTTGGACAGCCGGGCGAGCCGTCCGCCGGGCAGCTCGATCTCGACGTCCGCAGAAGTGCGCCGCCGCAAGTGCAGCGCGGACCGCCGACCGTCGCCGTCACGGCAATCGACTTTGCGGTGACGCCATCCCAGCCAACGGAGCAAGGTCGCGGCGGGCTCGGCCTGACATGGTCGTCTCATGAGCCTTCGGTCTTTCTGATCATGCCGAGGCCGTGCATTCCTGCGGTCGCGATCGCGTGCCGCAGGACACGGTTGGGAGGCTGGCGCGGCGCGCGGCGATGCGAACCGGCGTAGGCGGATTCGGTCTGTCGCCGACGCCGCCATGCCAACCGCAGCAGGCAACAGACAACCGCCAGCGCGGCGCTCGCCGTGATGAACAGGGCGATCATCCGGCCTCACCCCTGGTGACGGGGATCGCGGCGGAACCAGGTATCGGGGTCGTGGTCCCGCCGCGATATGACAGCAGAGCAGGGCGCCCCTCGGCGGTTGGGGGAAGGCCGCCGTTGTTCTGCTCCGCTGTGCTCACTGTGCCGGTTGTCGTGACGGGGCCAGGTGCACCTGGCGCGGGTGTGGTCGCCACCTCGGCGGCTTGTATGACGGCGGAGCGGAACTGGGCGGTGGCGGCGCGGCAGAGGACCGCGACCTCCCCTGGGGGAGCCGTGACCACGACCTCCGAGTCACGCACGACAACACGCAGGGTCCGTTCGCGGCCGGCGACATCACGGCACGCGATGGACCAGGGTCCGGTGTTCATCGTGCGGCACCGCCTCGCGCGGTGTCCCTACTCCATTCCCGTCGACACACCGGCTGCACGAACAAACACGGCACAGCGAGCTGAGTCTGTGGGCATCGCGACGCGCAAAGCGTCACGAATCGCTGGGAGAGCATCATCCACTCCAATAGTCAGCGAGTCCCTATTTCATTTGTTGCGTCGTTTCTCATCCGCGCAGGCCGTCAAAAGCGCCCACGATCGACACCCGGCGACCATTCGATGCGCTAACCAGGCGGTGCCCGTAGCCGATTCCGACACTGCTGGCAGATGGGGATGCGAACACCGATCAACTAAACGATCGCCACGGGCAGCGGACCAGAGCGGCCGTGGGGCGACGATGAGGCGCGGATGGAGCGTTACCCCTGCTGAACTGCCCAAACGTGATCCGAGTAGCGTCTACGTCGATCGGGTGAAACAGATTGACGCCGTGCGTAACCAGACTTCCCGATCGGGGCGTGCCCAGAGAGGATTTACTCGGCGATAGCCAGACAGCGCAAGGGAATCGTACCCACACCTCGTGAGCAATGCGACTTCTCGATGAACGCAAAAGCCAGCTTGTGCGCCTGTTTCTCCGTCGCCCCGGTTGATCCATCAGCCTGCGCAGCTGCCATCATCTCGTGGTCCAACCTTGACCTGGCCAAACGGCAACGGGAATATCAGGGACGGTCTAGCCGAACGGGGACGAGCATGGCTACACGACGAAACGACCTGGCACGGCGACGCGCCGCAATGGGATTCACCCAGGAGACCCTCGCCGAACACCTCGGACTCGAACGATCCACGGTGGGCCGCTGGGAGCGCGGCACCGGCACGCCGCAGCCGTGGAACCAGCCTGACCTCGCCAAAGCCCTCGACGTTTCCCGCGACGCCCTCGCTGATCTCCTCGATCCCGATCCAGTAGTAAGTCGTCCCAGTCGCATGGAGGCGTTCGATGGTGCGGGTAGCGTGGTCTCTGAGTTCAACTGGTCGGACCGTCATCCAGCCGGGTCGGCCAGCGTGCTGGACCCGCCCTGGACCATCACCGGAACCACGCGGGTCCTCCACCAGGTAGCAGGAGGCCCCATGGATCGTCGCGAGTTTTTGACCATCACCGGCGGTGCCCTCACCGGTCTAGTCGGCCAGTGGAACTCAGCTCTCGCAAACGCGCCGCTACCGGCGGCCCTCACCGAACCAGGCCACGACCGCTTGACTCCGGACGTTCTGGACCGCCTCGATCACCGGTTGGCCGATCTCCGCCGTCTCGATGACGCTCTCGGCGGCCGTGACCTTTGTCAGCTTGCGGTGGCTGAATTCCGCTATCTGACCCACCTCGCCGATCACGCCACCTACAGCGGCGCGACCGGGCAGCGTCTTTTCAGTCTCATCACCGCAGCGGCACGTCTGTGCGGGTGGTTGCATTTCGATGCCGCTCAGGACGCCTCCGCCCAGTACTACTACGTTGCCGCTCTCCGTTCATCCGCTCTGGCGAACGATGCCTTGGCGGGCGCACACGTCTTGTCGTGTATGTGCTACCAGGCGACACTGGCCGGCCACCATCGGGAGGCGTTGAACCTGATGGACGCCGCCGAGGAACAGACTCGGCATCTCGCAACGCCGAGGCTGAAAGCGTTGCTTACCAGCAACAAGGCGCATGCACACGCCAAGGCCGGGGACGCTGCGGCGTGTGGACACGCGCTCAACGAGGCCGAGCATTGGCTGGATACGGCGAAGCCAGGTACCGAAGAACCCGACTGGATCTACTTCTACGACGAGGCTGATTTTTTTGGTCATGCCGCGGTGTGCTGGGCCGACCTTGAGCAACCCGCGAAAGCGCGTCCGCACATCGACAGCGCCTTGGGCACGAGGAGTACCGGCTACGTTCGCGACCGGGCTGTCTACCATGTCCGCAGCGCCGAAACGCACCTGCACGCTGACGATCTCGAACCGGCCTGCAACAACCTGCGCACCGCTGCTGAGCTTGTATCCCAGACCGGTTCAGTCCGCACGATCGACATGATCCGCAGCACCCGACGAACCATGTCGCGGTATGACCAAGAGCCTCGTGTCAAGCAGCTAGACCGCCAGCTCATCACCCTGTTCACCTAGCAATGACCAACTTCTTCAGGGTTTCCAATGTGTCGTCCGGCGACAGCGCGAGCGTTGCGAGCTGGTCGAGGCGGCGGCAGGCGGCCGATGTCAGATCAGGGTCCTCCGACTGCGTGGTGCCGAGAGCTGACTTGGTGAATGCGATGTCGGGCTCTTCCGGGTCGTCAAACGACAGTAGGACTACAGAACCGTCCAACCCGCAGTGCAAACCGGCAGACTGCGGCACAATCCGTAGCGTAACGTTCGGCATCTGAGCACGGTCAATCAGAAGCGCCGACTGCTCCTCATCGATTCCCTGATGTAGTACTGGTTCGTGGATCAGAGAGTCCACGGCCAACGGGTTGTCATCGAACAGTCGTTGTTGTCGCCGGAGCCGGATCCTCACGGCTGTGTCGGGATCGTCGGCGTATTGGAGGCTGTCGTGAGCGTAGCGCTCGGTCTGCATCAGCGCGGGCAGCGTGCCGAGCTGAAACTCGACGAGATGCGATGCCTCATGCTCGGCGCAGACGTAACCGGAGTTCTTAAGCCCGAATTCGCGCCACCAGCCCCGTTTGCGGGCCAGCTCCCACAACCGGAGTAGCGTGTCCCTGTCTTGGCTCGGCACGTCGTAGATGCCCAGCATGGCGCATAGCTCGTGGTAACCGGGCTGTTGCCCGTTCTCGATCCGGCTCAGCTTCTGGAGTGACATGTGCAGTCGTCTGCCCGCTTCGGCCTGGGTCTTGCCAGCCAACTCACGCAGCCGCTTGAGTTCCCTGGCCAGTCGACGACCGTGATGATTGGGAGGTACCGGTTTTGCCATGGTGGTCCTTGTTCATCTCTGCGTAGTTTTGGTCGCGGATCTCGCCGACAACATCAGCCGTCGCTTGACTCCCAATCCTCCTTCTAAACAAGACAAAGGCGGCGCGGCATGTCTACCAGCGGGAAGGACGGTCATCCGTCGTGGCTGGGGCAGTTAACGTCGGATTGATCACCACTGTCCAGAGCGCGCCCGAGGCGTCCATGGGGCGTGTATGGAGCGTCGATCGCGCTGGCCAGCGTTGTTACATCGGCAGTAGGCCAGGCCACTTCGCTCATCCAGTCACGACCGACACAGACCCCATGGTCATACTTTGCGGTTGGCCATGTGGTCACGGGCGCTGCTGGGCACCGGTTCCACGTGCAAGCGGTGTCGTTGAATGGCAAGCCATTGTCTTATGGCGGCGCGAGGATGGCCGTCCAGACGATCGTGCCCCGCGAGGCTTCGACGAGTCACTTCCCGAGGTAGTTGGCGACGTCGGTGGCGAGCCACGTGATCACATCGTCGACGTGCTGGCGCGTCAACCCACGCCCGGCCCCTACTGACACGATCAGCGTGGGGATACCGTCGTCGCGCCGGTCCTCGGCCCATCCGTACTCTTTGCCGCCGTACTGATCGTCAAGCCAGGCCAACGGCCGGTTGGCGACCCATTGGAGGATCGGCCCGACCTTGGCGGACCAGCCGAACGCGGGCCCAGCGTTCGGCACCTCGATGACGGGCATCTCGGGAAGCTCAAGGCGGGGCGCGATCCAGTCTGCTGCGCGGACACCCCAACTGGTCGCCCACGCTAGCTCGGCGCCCCAATTCAGCAACTCGCGCAGCCACACGCCATGCGCCGGGTTCAGCCACACGGTTCCTACGGCCGGGCGACCGTCCGGGCTGAGCCCGTCGAACTCGTAGGGCCGGTACCCCAGCTTCGTCAACGCCTGCCCACCGGCAACCAATCCTGGGTCGATGGCGAGCACGCCGTCGACATCAACCGCTACGACTGCGCCACCGCCCATTACCGCTCCTTTCCTTTAGCCTCGCGGGAATCCCTCCGGCGGGAAACGACACCACTGTCCCATCCGGTCCCGATGCAGAGCATCCACATTCCCTGCGGCGTCGGCGTGCTTGGCTCGATCGGGGACCACGCTGCGGAGTCGACGCCGCTCGCTGCAACGGCTTTACATCGGAACCACGGCGATCGTGAACAACGCCCCGAATAGGAGGAACGGTCCCATAGGCACCGAGTCCTGCCGTCGTCGAGTCGCCTTAAGCAGCAGCCACACCAGGGCGGCTGTGAGCCAGCCGAGGAAGGTGGCCGTGATGAGTGTCGACCAGCTCAGCCAGCCGAGCGCCAGTCCGAGCAAACCACCCAGTTTCACGTCGCCGGCCCCCAAGCCTCCCTCGGACAGTAGCGCCAAAACGAGATAGAACCCGCTGATGATCGCCATGCCAACCCACGCGCGCAGTAAGTCCGATCCCTTCGAGTGCAATACCGCCGAGGTCACCAGCAGTCCACCGATAAGAACGAGGCCGGTGTAAACGAGCGCACTGGGCAATCGTCGCTCGAGCAAGTCAATCAGACTCAACCCGACACCAACGGCAGCGAGGACGCTGCAGGGTAGAAGGTCGAACTGTGGACCAAAGCGCCACGCCATACCGCCGAATGCAACAGCGGTCAACGGCAGGGCTGCGAGCCTCGCGGTCAGCGATCCCGATGAGGCTGTGACGAGCAGTCGAGGCCAGATGAGTGCCATCGCGGCACCGACGAGGAGTCCGATCCCCGTCCACATGGCGATGACACTGCCGGGTGTCATCCAGCACCGACACGGGGGCCCTGCGGCCGTCGATGCATGCTCACGTGAACTCCCTGAAGTTGCTGGTCAGCCCGAGTGTGACGGGGTATGGCGTCGATCAACGACGCCAATCACCCAAAAGAGTGAACCTGTCCAGGTGAACACACACCGACTTCAAAGTCAGTCACGCAAACACTTTGCAATAACACGGAGGCGTTGGTGTAAAAGTGACATAGACCACAGGGCGTTGGGTTAGGCTTTCCATTTCGAGGGGTGGAACGCAGTGGGCAACAAGATCATCATCGGCAACGACGTGATGCGGGCTGCTGCGCTCGCAATAGGTGTGGTGCTCACGGCCGTGGTCGCCTGCGGTTCCAACACTACGAGCGGCCAGCCATCCAGTACGGCCCCATCGACTGCGCAGACGTCATCGTCCCTGCCCATGCCGACCGGGTCTTTGTCTGTTGTGGACAAGGCCAAGCAGGATGCGCTCACGTCGTACCGGGGTATGTGGCAGGACTTCGTCGCCGCTGGGACGACATCGGACTGGCAGTCGCCGAAGCTGGGGCGGTACGCGACCGGGATCGCGCTGACGAACATGTCACGGGCCTTGTACGCCGATCACTACAACGGCCTGGTGACCAAGGGAGAGCCCACTTACGAGCCTTCGGTGTCCTCAGTCGACCCTCCCGACAATCCGAACAAGATCGTGATCACGGACTGCTCTGACGATTCGCGATGGTTGAAGTACAAGGCCGCCACCGGCCAGCTCGCCAACGACACTCCGGGCGGCCGGCACCTCATCAACGCCATCGTCCAGAAGCAAGCGGACGGATCTTGGAAGGTCTCGGAGTACGGGGTCCATGAGGTGGGGACATGCTGAAACTACGACGCGTCTCAATTGCGACAGGACTTGTGGTCGTCGGCGGCATCTGCGGTGCGGCTCCGGCGTTGGCTGACGGCGGATACGGCAGCACCACGTGCAACCAAACACCGGCCCCGGTCTGCGATCTTGGCGCGGGCAAGGGCGGCGACAACAGCAAGCCAGGAAATCCGGGAAACGGCAACAAGCCTGGCCGTCCGGGCACGGGAAGCCCCGGCAACGGCAACAGCAATCCCGGCGACACGATCATCGGCGGCAACTCGCACCTGGCGAAGTGCTCCTACGTGAAGAGCGACTACCAGCCGCCGTCCGGCGGTGTGGTCACCGCTGCGTTCACAAAGCCGTTGAACACAGGCGCCGTGACTGCACAACCCGCGGTGTTCACACGCCGTGCAACGGGTGGGGTGGTGCTCGCGCAAGCTGCCCAACCAGCACAGGGCCAGCAAGGTGCTTGGTACGTATGGCAATGCTCGACAGCGGGCGTCACCGACGGGTTGTACCGGCCACCGGTGTGGATGGCCGATGGACAGCAGCCCGGAGCGGCGCAACTGCCCTCTCCGGCCGAGTTGGCGCAGATGGCGCGCAAACAGTTGCGGCTGCCCACGCCTTCGATCGCGGCGAACCCTGCCGGTGATCAGCTGGTGAACCTACCGACATGGATGTGGCTGTCGAGCGGGTGGGGACCGGTCTCGGCAACAGCCTCCGTGCCGGGCGTGTCGGTGACAGCCACCGCGACGCCGACGTCCGTCACGTGGTCTATGGGCGACGGCAGCACGGTGACCTGCACCGGCGCTGGCACGCCGTTCCGGACCGGCAGTGACCCGAAAGCTCCGTCTCCAGACTGTGGCCACACCTATCGGACTTCGTCGGCAAAGCAAGCGGGGCAAGCATTCCCGGTTGCCGCGACGGTGCACTGGACAGTCACCTGGGCAGGCGCTGGCCAAGGCGGAACGTTCCCGGGCCTGACCACCACTGGCAACGCGGCCTTCCGTGTCGCTGAGTCCCAAGCCCTCAACAACGGCGGCGGCTGAGCTTCCAAGGGCAGCGCCTCCTTTCATAACCACACATACACCTCATTCGTCCTTCCGCTCGCTGAAGAACCTCAGCGACGCGGCGCACTACCCCCATGCCTGGAGGAGGTACCGGCGTGACCAGCAACATCACGACTCAGCCGGACACCGACCGGCCCACGAGGTCGGATAGTGATCCTTGGGTCGCGGACGGCAAGAAGCCCGCCTCCCGGCTGCGCGGAACGAAACGGCGGCGCAGCATCCCGCACCTGCTGCTGGGTGTTCTGCTCGTGCTGGCGTGTGCCGCCGCGTTTCTGGTGGTGTCGCTGAACTCCGGTAACCGAGTAACGGCCTTGGCGTTGGCGCGGCCGGTGGCGGTCGGGCAAGTACTGGCCACGCAGGATCTCAAGCAGGTTAACGTCGCCGTCGACCCCGGAGTGTCTGTTGTGGATGCGAGCCAGGCGGCCAGTGTGGTGGGTAAGACGGTGTCCGCGAGCTTACCTGCCGGAGCCTTGCTCACCTTCGATGCGGTGAGCGGATCCGGTGTTCCGCAAGCGGGACAGGCGATTGCGGCCTTGTCGTTGAAGGCGGGCCAGTTCCCGGTGGAGGTGTCGCCGGGCAGTCACGTGTCGGTGGTGTTCGTGCCCAGTCAAGCTGGCGCCGCAGCGGCCAGTCCGCCGACGCCGGACTCCACGACGGTGTGGCCAGCGGTGGTGACCAGCGTGACCTCGCCGCCGAACCAACAGATCACGGTGGTGTCGGTGCAGCTGAGCCCGGCCGCCGCCCGCCAGATCGCCGCCGTGCCCGCGGGTCAGTTGTCGATCGTGATGCTTCCGGGGAGTGGTCAGTGATGTTGGTGGCGGTGCTGTCGGTGAAAGGGTCGCCTGGAGTGACCACGTTCTCGGTCGCGTTGGCCGCGCGTTGGCCGTCGCCCACTCGCGCGCTGCTGGTGGAGGCCGACCCGTCCGGTGGGGACGTCGGGACGCGGTTCTCGCTGGAATCGGCGCCGGGGTTGGTGAGCTTGGCGGTGGCCGCTCGGCGTAGCGATGATCCGGCGTTGCTGTGGCAGCACGCGCAGGTCCTGCCGGGCGGGCTGCCGGTGGTGGCCGCGCCACCGGACGCCGACCGAGCGCGGGCGGCGTTGTCGGCGCTGGCCGACCCGACCACCGGGGCAGGGGTCCTGCGGACGGCCGCGAGCGCATCGGACAGCGTGGTAATCGTGGACTGCGGCCGGATCGACGCCGGGTCTCCGGCGATGCCGATCGTGCGCTCGGCCGATGCGATGGTCCTGTTGACCCGCGCGCACGCCGACGACCTCGCGCACCTAGCCCGTCGCCTGAACGCGATCGGCCGTTGGACCGCGCACCCGGCGATGTTGCTCGTCGGCGACGGGTACTCCACCACCGATGTCGCCCGCGAGCTCGGCGTGTTGCCGCTGGGTCGCGTTCCACATGACCCGCACGGAGCCGCCGTGCTGTGCGGGCGGCCTAGCACGCTCCGGTGGGGCCGCAGCGGACCAGCTCATTCGGCATTGGGGCAGATCGCGCACAAGGTCGCGAAAGTGCTCATCGCCGAACAGGCGCCAGCTCCCGCAGTGCCGCGCCAGGCGCCTGCCGACAACCAGCCGGTGCCGGTGCTGCACGCGGTGCCCGGCGTACCCGCCAACCCGATCTCGGTCAACGGTCTGCGCCTCGCACCACCCCCACCACCGAACATGGAGAACATTTCACGCGGAGGGCAGGCGTAGTGACCTATCCACCCAACGGCTATCCGCTCCCGGTGCCCCTGCGCCCCCACCAGCAACAGCAACCACCGCAAGATTGGCAATCCTCGGCCGCGTCCGGTCACCCCAGCTGGGCCCAGGCGGTCCAACAGCCAGCGCCAGGGGGCGTGGAGCCGGGGCAGGCCCTCGAGGCTGTCGGGCGGTTGCGCCAGCACCTGCGAGACACCCTGGGTACCGAACTGCCGCAGCGCGTGGATGCCCAGCAGCGCCGTACCGGCTCCGCGGTCACGAGGGAGGCCCGGCGCGAGCTGGCGCGGGCGATCCTGGACGAGGCCATCGCCGCGCACAGCGAGAACGAGCTGATGGACAACAGGGCGCTGGTTGGCCGGGATGTCGAGCAGCGAGTGATCACCGAAGTCATCAACGAGCTGTTCGGCATGGCCGGCCTGCAACCCCTGCTGGACGACCCGACAGTGGAGACGATCAACGCCAACCGCTACGACCGGGTCTTCGTGCAGTACAACGACGGCCGCCGTGCGCGTGTGGCCCCGATCGCCTCGTCGAATGAGGAGCTGACCGATCTGGTGCGGCTGCTCGCCGCGCGCGCGTCCAGCCAGGAACGCCGCTTCGACTACGGCTCCCCGGCGGTCAATCTCCAGCTCCCCGGTGGCGAGCGGCTGTTCGCGGTGATGGGCCTGACCGCGGGCGGGGTGACCTCGCTGTCGATCCGCCGACACGGCTACCTCACCGTGACTCTGCCGCAGCTGCGCGCTCGCGGCACCATCGATCCCGGCCTGGAGGCGTTCCTGCGGGCGCTGGTGCGGGCGAAGAAGAACATCCTGGTCACCGGCGGGACCGGCGCGGGCAAGACCACCTTGCTGCGGGCTCTTGCTTCGGAGATGGACTCGATGGAGCGCATCGTGACCATCGAGGACGCCTTCGAGCTCGGCCTGGAACTCGACCCGGACATCCACGCGGACGTGACGGCCTTCCAGGCCCGGGAGGCCAACGTGGAGGGCGAGGGCGCGATCTCGCAGGCCGAACTCGTCCGGTGGGGCTTGCGCATGTCGCCGGACCGGGTGATCGTCGGCGAGATCCGCGGGCCGGAAGTCATCCCGATGTGCAACGCCATGAGCCAGGGCAATGACGGCTCGATGGCGACGCTGCACGCGTCCAGCTCGCGGATCGCTTTCACCCGGCTGGCTTCCTATGCGGCCCAAGGCGTGGAACGTCTCCCGTTGGAGGCGACGAACCTGTTGGTGGCCTCGGCGGTGCACTTTGTCGTGCATCTGGCCCGCGGCACCGACCGCACGACCCGCGTGGTGTCCTCGATCCGCGAGGTCGTGGGCGCCGACGGCCCGCAGGTGGTCTCCAACGAGGTCTACCGGCCCGGCGCGGACCGCCGCGCCCGGCCGGTGGCCGGGGCGCTGCGCACCGACACCCTCGACGACCTCGTCGACGCCGGGTTCGACCCTGGTCTGCTGGAGCAGCCGGAAGGCTGGTGGCCACGGTGAGGACACAGTGAACATCACGATCAGCGTCACCACCGCCCTGTCCGCCCTGCTCGGCGTCGGAGTCGGCGTCGGCCTGCTGCTGGTCATCATCGGCTGGCGCGGGGTGGAGGCGAACCGGCGCTCCGGGCTGTTCGGCCGTGGGCGTTTGCGCCGCGCGCAGGCCGCGCCGCGTGATCAGCGTCAGGCGCTGCGGATCGGCCTGGCGGTCGCGGTGGGTGTGCTTGCCGGGGTGGCCACCGGCTGGGTCGTCGGCGCCGTGCTGGCCGGGCTCGCGGTCTGGGCATTGCCCCGTGTCCTGGGCCGGGACCCCGAGCACGCCCGCCGGGTGGCGCGGATCGAGGCGATTGCGACCTGGACGGAGATGCTGCGCGACACGCTGTCGGCCGCCGCTGGGCTGGAGCAGGCCATCCTCGCGACCGCGCCGCTGGCGCCGCCGGCTATCCGCGGCGAGATCACCGACCTCGCGGCGCGGATCGAAAACGGTGACCGGCTGGCGTCCTCCCTGCGGCACCTGGCCGACGAGCTCGCCGACCCTACCGGTGACCTCGTCATCGCCGCACTGGTGCTCGCTGCGGAACAGCAGGCCCGCCAACTCGGTGACCTGCTCGGCTCGCTGGCACACGCCGCGCGCGAGCAAGCCTCGATGCGGATGCGGGTCGAGGCCGGGCGTGCCCGGACCCGGACCTCGGTGCGGGTGATCGTCGGCACCACGCTGTGCTTCGCCGTCGCGGTGGTCCTGCTCAACCGCTCGTACCTGTCCGCCTACGACTCGGCGACCGGGCAGCTCGTACTGCTGGGCATCGGCGTCCTCTTCGGACTGGGGTTTGCCTGGCTGGTGCGCGTCGCCAGGGTCACCGAGCCCGAACGTTTCCTGTCCTTGGCCGCCGACACCGAGGGCCAGCCCATGCTCGTCACCGAGAGGCAGGTGTGACGTCGGTGATCACCGCACTCATTTTGGGAGCCGGGCTCGGCGTCGGTCTGTGGGCACTGGCGGTGTGGGCCTTCCCACCCCGTCCCGCCCTCGGCGCGGTCCTGGCACGCAGCACCGCGGCGCCAGCGCCGACACCGATCCTGGCCACTGAGGACACCGGTTGGGCGGCCAAGCTCGGTCGCCCGTTCATCGCGCCCCTGCGTGCGCTCGGGCTGCCCGGCGAGCGCCTAGCCCGTGATCTGGCGGTCATCGGCCGCCCGGTTGCGACCCATCTGGCGGAAAAGGCAACTCTGGCGATTGCCGGGCTGCTCGCGCCGGTCCTGCTGCAACTGCTGCTCACCTTGGCCGGGCTGTCGCTGGGTATCGAGTTCCCGATCATCGCCGGACTCGTGTTGGCCGCAGCCGGATTCGTCCTGCCCGACCTGCAAGCGAAGTCGGACGCCGCGAAGTTGCGCACCGGGTTCCGCCACGCGCTGTCGGCCTACCTCGACCTGGTGTGGATTACCCTCGCCGGTGGCGCGGGAGTCGACAGCGCGTTGAACGACTCCGTGAGCATCGGGAGGGGCTGGGCGTTCGAGCAGATCCGCCGAGCCCTGGACACCGCTCGGCTGACCCGGACCACGCCGTGGGCGACGCTGCGCCAGCTCGGCGAGGAACTCGACGTCACCGAATTGTCCGAACTCGCCGCCTCGGTCAGCCTGGCCGGCACCGAAGGCGCGAAGGTCCGCACCTCGCTCGCGGCGAAAGCCGGGGCACTGCGCACGCACCAGATCACCGACGCCGAAGGTGATGCCCACGCCGCGACCGAGCGCATGTCGTTGCCGGTGATGGCGTTGTTCTTGGGCTTCTTGGCTTTCATCGCCTATCCCGCGCTTACGCAAGTCCTCAATGGACTGTGAAAGAAGCGTCCGACCCTACGAGGAGAAGGTATGCGTGACTACGTCGAAACATTGTGGGCGATGCTGCGGGCTCGTTTCGAGCCGCTGCGGCGCAACCCGGAGGCTGGCTACTCCACCGAGACCGTGTTGGTGACCGCGTTGCTGGTCGTCCTGGCGTTGGCCGCGATCGCGCTGATCGCAGCGGCGGTCACCACGAAGGCCGGCGGGATCAAGCTGTAGAGGCACCCATGCCTATCAACGTGGAGTCACCGACGAACAAGGGTCGTCGCGCACGGGCTGAATTGCCGGGCCGTGTCCGACGACTGCTGCGTGGCGAGCAAGGCGCGGTCAGCGCGGAGCTGGTGGTCGCGACACCGCTGCTTCTGCTGATGCTGCTGGCGATCGTGCAGTTCGCCCTGTGGTCGCACGCCACGCACATCGCGCAGGCCGCCGCGTCCCAGGGACTCTCCGCCGCGCGAGCCCAGAAAGGCACCGCCGCCGCGGGCAGCGCCAGCGCGCAGCAAATGCTCGATCAACTCGCACGCGGCCCGCTGACCGGTGCCAGCGTCGGTGCCGATCGGTCCGCGAACTCGGCGTCGATCCGGATCTCGGGGACCGCGACGTCGATGGTCCCGTTCCTCACCTTGCCGGTACACGCCGAGGCGTCCGGCCCGATCGAACGATTCGTTCCCGATCTGGCCAGCGGTGGGTGATCGGACGGCATGACGACCACGAACCCGCCCGCCACCCGGACACCCGCCACGTACCCGTCCGGTAGTCCAGAACGCCTGCTGGGACGCGATCACCCGCGCTGGGGCTGGTGGGTGGCCTGGTGGCGCGCCGACCGAGGCTCCGTGGCGGCGGAAGTCACCATAGCGGCGCCCTTTCTGGTCATGCTGCTCGTGTTCGTCGGTGTGGTGATCCACCGCGGCGTGGATGCTCGACTGCGGATCGAGGACGCCGCGCACCAGGCGGCCCGCGCAGCGAGTATCGAACGCACCTCGGCCACCGCGACCGCCGTGGCGCGGTCCACCGCCACCAGCGCGTTGTCCTCGGCTGGTGTGACATGCGTGTCGCTGACTGTGGACGCCGCCACCGGCGGAATGCGGCCAGGTGGGACGGTCAGCGTGACGGTCTCGTGCACGGTCGACTTCGGCGACGCGCTGATCCTCGGTGTGCCGGGCGAGAAACGTTTGTCCGCCACCGCCGTCGAACCGATCGACACCTGGCGCTCGGCCTCAGGAACCGCCTCCGGGGGCAGCACATGACCAGCCGGAGGCAGGATGCGCGGCCGACCTGGTGGACACGGCGAGTCCACTGGTGGCGAACCAAGCGGCGCAGCTGGTGGCGGGCCGACGAAGGACGGGTGACCGCATTCGTCGTGGCGCTCACCCTCGGGATCCTCACGCTGGCCGGGCTGACCCTGGACGGCGGCTTGGCCTTGTCGGCCAAGGTCAAGGCCAACGGGCAGGCCGAAGCCGCCGCCCGCGCCGGCGCCCAGGCCATCGACCTCTCGGCGTACCGCAGCACCGGCACCCTGCAACTGGTGCCGGTCCAAGCGGTCGCCGACGCGCAAAGCTATCTCGCCACCGTCGGCGCCTCCGGAACCGTGACCGTCTCCGGTGACACCGTCACGGTCACCATCACCGCCTCCCAGAACACGCAACTGCTGGGCCTGGTCGGAATCTCCAGCCTCACCGTCCACGGCACCGGCAGCGCTCATCCCCAGCGTGGCGTGGTGACGATCGACCCATAACCGCAGCCCCACGCGCGCACCGGCACGTCAACATTCGAGGAGATCAGGATGGCTACGACCGACATCGCTACGTCTGAGGAGATCGATCGCCGCATCGAGGCAGATGACACGGCTCGACGCCTGAAGCGATCTGCCGCGGCAAAGCAGGTCGGCGAACTCGCCACAACCCGAGCCGAGCTCGCCACGCAACTCGACGAGGTCGAACGACAGCTCGGCGAAGTACTCGCTGACGCGAGCGACGTGCTGGACATCGACGAACTGGCACGGTTCACCAACATTCCAGCGGCCGACTTGACGGGATGGCTCACGGCCCACAAACCGAGCCGCACCAACAAAAAGAAGAAGCCCTCCGTGACCGCGCCGAGCACCACAACCCGACGACCGTCAACGGTGAAGGCGCCGACAAACGGCCAGGCGTCCGCGACGCCCGAGACCGCCGTACCTCGCACCGACACCGTGGCCACGCCCGAACGCGTCACGGCCGGAGTGACGTGACAACCCCAGTGCGCGCCGACACGCAACCGATGCCTTGTGGAGCGGTGAGCATCGAACCGAAATGTCCTTCACTACCAGGGAAACGAGCCAACTGTGACCTCCACTTCGCACCGCCGGGGGCGGGCACGGCCACCGGGCCGGGGCCGTCGCATGTGGTGGGGGCTGGCCAGCGCACTCCTGCTGGTCGGCCGGCTGCTGCGAGGTCTGGTCGCCGCCGCGGTGTTGCTCGCGCTCGTGGCGGGCTTGCCCTGGGCGCTGTGGCACTACGTCGGCTGGCCGCTGCCCAGCCACGTCCCAACGTGGGCCGAGGTGCAGGGCGTGCTGCTCGGTCCGATGACGACCACGTTCCTCCTGGACTTCCTCGCGTGCTTGTGCTGGATCACGTGGGCCGCGTTCACCATCGACGTCCTGCGCTGCACAGTGGACCTGGCCCGCAGCGGGTTCGACGCGGCCCGGCTGCCGGAGTTCTCGGCGGCCGGGCCCATCCACGCGCTGGCGGGCGTGCTGGTCGGCGCGGTCCTGCTGGCGGTGCTGGGCAACCGGCCCACACCTGCCCCAGCTGCCTCGCTGTCGACCGCGTTGGGTACCGGGTCGCAGGTCGTGGCGACCGCCCCGACCTGGCAGCAGCTAGTGCCCGGCGGCGAAGCGGTGGTCCGCAACGCGGCCTTCGCGACCAACACCACCGGCGTAGGAGGCGTGTCCGCTCCGGCGCACCCGGAGTCGGTGGTCGTGCTGGCCCCGCAGAACGGAGTCCACGACTCACTGTGGCGCATCGCCGAACGCACCCTCGGCGACGGCGCCCGCTGGCCGGAGATCTTCGAACTCAACAAGGGAAAGCCCCAACCGAACGGACGGACCTTCACCCAGCCCAGCCTGATCTTCCCCGGCGAGGAACTGGCCCTGCCACGCGACGCGAGCACGCCAGCAGCGCCGCCGCACCAACAAGCCGACCCAGACCAGACGTCTCCCGCCCCGCCGACCCCACCGCCGACCACCTCCGCGCCACCAACAAGCATCCAACCGTCCACACCAGCGCCACCGGCCCCCTCGACCCAGCAGGCACCGCCAGCCGCGACCGGGACGAACACCCCTCCGGCGACGGGTGACCCCGGCGTCCGCTGGGGAGCAGAGCTGTTCGTCGGTCTCGGGCTGGCAGCCGCGATCAGCGCGGCGCTGCTCGTGGCCCGCCGCCGCCACAACAGCCGATACCGGCCGGGCAGCGGTGATCGCGACGACCTGCCCGTCGCACCGGTGGTCTACCAGCTGCGGCTGGCACACCTGCGCTCCGAGGCCGACGACGAGATCGACCTCGACGAGGACTACCCGGACGACGAGGAACAGCACCGTCCGCAGCGCGTCCCGCCCGCGCCGCCCCTCGTGGTGGGCGCACCCCAGCCCGGCGCCGGCCGACCCCCCATCGTCGCGCCAGGTCTGGGTGTCCGCGACGGTCGCGAGGTAGCACTGGACCTCGCGACCGCCCGCGGTCTCGGGCTGGTCGGCGCCGGCGCACCCGCCGCGGCCCGCGCTCTGCTGGTCGCGGCACTCGCTGCCGCGCAAGGCCACCAGGCGACGTCGGCCGGGGCGGTTGTCATCGTCCCGGCCGACGACCTGGTCTCGGCGCTGGGACGCGGGGCACTCCATGAGCAGCTGCCCTCGACGGTGCGGGTCGTCGCCACGCTGGAGGACGCGTTGGACGCGGTGGAGGCCGAGACCCTGGTGCGTGCCTCGGCCAGCCGCGAGCCTGACGCCGAACCGGGGACGTGGCCGCCGCTGATGCTGGTGACACGGCCACCAGCACACCCCCAGCGGCTGCAGGCGATCCTGGACAACGGTGCGCCGTTCGGCGTCACCGGTCTGTTGCTGGGGCAGTGGCAACCGGGCGTCACCTGCTACGTCCGTGACGACGGCGTGGTCTCGGCCACTGGCCCCGGTCTGGGAGAGGCCCTGCGTGGAACCCGGATGTTCCACCTCGGCGACGACGACACCGCCGAGCTGCTGGCGCTGCTGCACCAAGCCGAACCGAAACCACCGGCCGTCGACGACCACGTCCTCACGCCGCCCGTGCCGCGCCCTCGCATCGTGGCGGCACACCCCGCCGGCAACGACCCCACGGCGCCAGGCGAGGACGACCCGCTCGAGCCCGGCACCTCGAACTCGGGCGAGGTCGAGCTGGAGGTCACGGCCGCGGCCACGCCAGCGAGGCCGCTGGACAGCGAGCTGGAGATCCTCGGTCCCGCCCAGGTTCAACCGCCCGGTGTCCGGCTGCGCCCACCAGCCGCCAGCAGCCCGCCGCCAGCCCCGTCACGCTCGGCCGACGAGGAGGAGACTGAGCACCGCGACACCGGCCAGGTCGACGAACAGCTGCCGACCGGTGAGTCCACCAAGGCCGCGACACCGGCGGACCTCACCGCCAGCGGTGAGCTGGACACGACCGCCGGGTTGCTCACGGTCGACGTGCTCGGTGGCCTGCGCGTGCACTGGCATCCCGAACCCGGTGGCCCCGGCGGCGAGCGGGAGATCACCGGGACGTTGCAGCCCAGAACCATGGAACTGCTGGTCCTGCTCGCCCTGCATCCTGACGGCGCGACCCGCGAGACGCTCGTCTCGGCCTTGTGGGGCCACGACCCGCCGGCCCGGCCAACCAACGCCCTGCACACCACGCTGTCCCGGCTGCGCCACGCGCTGGCCGCCGCCACCGACGGCGCGGTCACCGACGTCGTCTCGGCCAGCACCGGCCGCTACCAGCTCGATCCTGCGCACGTCCGCAGCGACTACTGGCGCTTCGCGCACGCCGTCGCGGCCCGTCGCTCAGCCTCGACCGACCAGGCCCGTGTCGAGGCGTACAGGGACGTGGTCAACAGCTACGGCGGCCCGCTGGCGGACGGCATGTCGAACGAGTGGATCGAGCCCGCTCGCGAGGCGATCCGCCGTGACGCGATCGACGCCGTCGCGGCGCTGGCTCGTGCCCTGGTCGAGTCCGATCCGCAGCAGACGTTGGATCTGCTGGAGGTCGCGCGGGCGTTCGACCCGCACAACGAGTTGCTCTACCGCGACATCATGCGGCTGCAGGAGCGGCTCGGGCAGCTCGACGCCATCCCGCGGACGTTGACCTTGCTGACCACCAGGCTCGCCGAGGTCGACGCGGCACCGACCCCGCAGGCTCGTGGGCTGGCAGCCCGGCTGGGGCAACGCCGCGAGGACGATCCGGACGGCCCCGCGAGTTCATCCCCCCAAGGCGAACGTGACCGCAGCGCGGCCAGCTGAGTCGGTGGTGCCCCGATGGCTCGGGCCTGGCGATGTCAGTCCGGACCGAGTCCGTGCCTGTGGGCGGGGCCTATTCGTCGTCCTCGTCGTCGGTGAGAGCGATGTCGTCCAGCTCGGCAATTCCGGTCAGTGTTCCTATCTCGTTGCCATTCCGGCGGCTGTACGCCTGAGCTTGCGCGATGAGGTCTGGGTGCACGTCGGCCCAAGCGACCAGCGTCTCGGTCAGCGTCAAGAACTCCAGGACTTCCGGCTTCAGCTCGTAAGTAACCGTGACCGGGAAAGTCTTTGTGCACCGGATGCGTGTCAAAAGACCTTCTTCGGTCATCTTTTTCAATGTGCGGGCCAGAATGCTATCGTGCAGGACGGCGTGTTTGTCCGACCATTCTTCACCAATGGAATACGAGCTGATAGTGGAAAGAATCTCTTTTCGCCGCATGGGGCCACCCGAGAGCGCGACCAGGATGGCCGGTGCCCACTTGTCCCCGAAAAGGTACTTCAGGTCGTACAAAGCCCGAAGGAACCTCTCGTCCCCCACTTTCATAGCGCCTCCCCGTGTGCACTGACCCGGCCCTCGCGCCGCGCCTGTCGTCCCCTCGTTCGGCGACCCTCCCCCTGCGGCTGTCACCTGAACGGTCGTGCCTGCTCAGCGCGACCGCAGAGCCGGTCCCGGCCTCCTCGTCTCGTAGCGATGAAGCTCTCCACGTTACGCCGAACGGTGGAACCAGCCCACCGTATTCCTACTTGAGGCGAACTATGACCCAATGTCACACCGAGTAGTCAATACGGAGATCGTCTGCACGCACAGTGGCTTCCGTTAGGGGGTTCACACGGGGGATCATGATGGGGTTCATACGGGGGATCAGGTTAGAGGACCACCCCCTGCGGCCTGCGGAAATGCTGGTCAGCGATGCCGCAGGGGGATCCGCTGGTATCCCAGACTCGCTTGTCCACAAGCCGGTAGACACATCGGGGGCGGACTGGGTGCCCAGTGCTGTCACTAGTGACCCGTGCTCACCTTTGGGCGACTTTTCACCTCCGCACCTACTCACCGTCCTTATTGTTTTATTCCGTTTCCCGTCCTCCCTCAATGTCATTGTTTGCCCCTTGCCTCACCATTCCCGTCCGCAGTGACCGGCCCACAAGCAGATCGCTGACCTGCGAAAATCGACGCGACGGCGGCCGGAATTGTGACCGTACGGACAGCTTTCCATTTTCCTGCAATGCCCGCGAAAAAGAGTCTTGCAAATGGTCGGATATTTCTATTGCGCACGGCACGCGGCAGAGTCATAATTGAATTACCACCGGGGGAAGCGGAAACCACACCGAATACACACCCGGCGCGAGCTATGTCCGCCGAAAGGAGCCCACCGTGACCGCGACCAATGCCGCCGACTATCTGCGGACGTTGCAGAACACAGCCACCAACATCGGGTATGACGACGGCTGGACCCATGCCGCCTTCGTGGACGCCTACGGTGGCGACCCTCACGCCGAGCCGGACATCCCACCGCGATTCGTAACCGTCGCCACCTACTACACCGCCGCCTACAACGACGGCGTCACCGACTACCTCGGCGACTAGCCCCAAGCCCGCCAGCCGTTTTCCGCCGCCCGCACTAGATCGAAAGGACCCACCCGCGATGACCACGTCAGCCACGCCGAGGACCGCCCCGGCGGCATCCGGCACGACGACCACCGCCCCGGCGGGCGGGCGGTTGCCTAACGGCGAACTGCGCCGACAGGTGGCGCAGGTCCTCACCGATCAGGCGGGCACCGAACTGACCCCGCGCAACATCGCCGCCGCGCTCGGCGGGAAGTCATCGGGCGCGATCGGCAACGCGCTGGCCGCGCTGTCCGCCGGGGGCTACGCCGAACAAACCTCGACCAAACCGGTCCGCTATCGGTCGACCTCGACCACCGCTGACGCCGCCGCCGCGCCCGTGGCGGTCCCGTCCGGCACACCCCGCCGCCACCGCGCACCCCGCCCGACACCGCCGCCCGCGACGACTATGCCCGCCGCCCCGACGACTGCGGCCGTGACCGGTCCGGTGACGCGCCCCAACGGGCAGCTCTACCACCCGCGCAAGCTGTCCGGACTGCCGGACGTGACCGCGCTGCGCAAGTTGCGCGACGCTGGGGTCGCCGCCCTGATGTACGGGCCACCTGGAACCGGGAAGACCTCGGTCGTCGAGGCTGCTTTCGGTGACCTGGTCACGGTTCAGGGCGACGGGGACACCACGGTCGCCGACATCGTGGGCGAGTACACCCAGACCCCGGACGGCAAATTCGTGTTCGTGCACGGTCCGCTGGTCCGCGCGATGCGCGAAGGCCGGACCCTGTTCATCGACGACGCCACGCTCATCCCGCCGACCGTGCTCGCCGTGGTCTACCCCGCGATGGACGGCCGCCGCCAAATCATGATCAAAGCTAACGGCGGCGAGGTCATCGACGCCGCCCCCGGGTTCTACGTCGTGGCCGGACACAACCCCGGCGTGCACGGCGCGGTGTTGTCGGATGCGTTGGCGTCGCGGTTTTCCGTGCAGATCCAGGTGTCCACCGACTACGACCTCGCCACGCAACTCAAGATCGACACCCGCGCCGTGTCCGTTGGCGCGCAACCTGTCCACCCGGCAGGCAGGCGGCGAGATCCGGTGGGCACCACAACTGCGCGAACTGCTGGCATTCCAGAAGATCGCCGACGTGTTGGGGACTGACGCCGCCGCCGGGAACCTGATCGGCGCCGCCCCGGAAGAGGATCGCGACATCGTGGCCACCGCCGTCAAGACCGCCTTCGGTAAAACCGTTGCCCCGCTGGCACTCGGTGCCCGTATCTGACCAACCACCACCCGCCCGAACCGTCCGGAAAGGACACACCGCGATGACCGCGCACATGATCGCCGACCCCGCCGCCACCGCGTCGGTCGTGTTCCCCGCCGCCCCCGGATGGGACGCGCTGTCCGCCGCGCTGACCGCCGAAGTCCCCGCGATCGCCGACCGCGATGACCTACTGGTCACCATCGCGCCCGGTGCCGAACAGGGTGCCCCGGCGTGTTTCCTGCCCGCCTCCGCCATGATCGAAGTCGACGGTACGCACCTGCACCCGGTCGACCCCGTTACCGCCACACCGCACCGGATCAGCGACCGGAAACGCTACGCCCCAACGTGGGGCGCGCTGACCCACGAGTGCGCGCACAGCAAACACACCCGGTGGCTGACCGCCGTGCCCCACGACGCCGACCCCGGCGCGGTGGACGCCGCGCTGCTGCTGGAAGAGCCCCGGATCGAACGGGCACAGATCCGCCGCCGCCCCGACGACCGCCACTGGTTGCGCGCGTGCGTGAAGACCATCGTCACGGGCGGCATGAAACTCGACGACCCCGCGTTCGCCCCGAAAATGACCCCGCGCGACGCCGCCCACACCGCCGCCCTGTTTCTGGGACGCACCGACGGCGGCATCCTCACCCGCGCCGAAACCGCCCCCGTCGCGCGCGCCGTGGAAGACGTGCTCGGCGCGGAGAAACTCGGGAAGCTGCGGGCGGTGTGGCGCAAGGCATTCCGCACCGCCGACGACGACACCGCCGCCATGATCGAACTCGGCCGCCAGTGGTGCGAGATCATCGGACCTGACCCCGACACCACCCCGCCGCACCTCGCCGACCCGTCCGGCACCCCATCGCCGCTGGCGGACGCGATCAGCAAGGCACTGGGCAAGGTGACGCGCGCGGTAGCGCGGGCAAAGCTGCCCGAGGACCCCGCCGAGATCGCCGCCCGCAAGAAGGCCGCCGCCGACGCCGCCGCGAAGAAGGCCGTCGACGCCGCCCGCACCGTGTTCACGGTCGGTGGTCCCCGCGATGGGCGCACCGAAACGATCGACACCCGCCCGCCGACCACGGGCGAACGCACCGCCGCGCGAGTGCTCGGGCGCGCGCTGACCACCGCCGGGGTCCGTGACCGGGTGGCCACCAAGACAACCTCGCCGATCCCTCCCGGACGCCTTCGGATGCGTGGTGCGCTGGCACGCGAGGCGCAACTCGCCGTCGGGGCGATGCCGACCGCCGAACCGTTCACCCGCACCACCCGCACCACGGTTCCGACCCCGCCACTACGGCTGGGCATCGCGTGCGACGTGTCCGGGTCCATGGGCAGCTTCGCGAAACCGGTCGCCTCGACCGCGTGGATCCTGGCCAACGCCGCCGCCCAGAGCCCGGTACCCGCCGACACCGCCACCGTGATCTTCGGGCACCACGTCCGCCCGATCACCCACCCGGGCAGGGCCCCCGCCGCCGTGACCGACTTCGCCACCCGCGACAACTGGGAAGCCATCGACACCGCGATCGACGCCCTCGACGGCGCGCTCGGACTGTCGCGCCCCGGTGCCGCCCGGTTGCTGGTCATCGTGTCCGACGGCCAATTCCGCGACGGACCCCGCCAGAACGGGCAGCGACTCCTCGACCGGTTGCGCGCCACCGGATGCGCCGTGTTGTGGATCGCCCCGGACGTCCCAGGGCGCAAACCGATGACCGGGGCGACCGTGCACGTGATGACCGACCCCACCACCACCGCGCAGGCCATTGGCCGCGCCGCCACCGCCGCCCTGCGCGCCACCCACTGACACCCACAACCCGCGACCCGCGACCCGTCCACACCATCGGCGCGCCATTCCGCCGCCGACCTGACCCCGGAGATGACTACCCATGACCGACACCGACATCGCGACCGTGGGCGAACTGATCGCCGCCCTCGGCCAGTACGACCCGACCACCCCGGTACGGCTCGCCACGCAACCCGGCTACCCGCTGGAGAACCTCCTCGCGCGGGTCGCGTGCACCCCGGACGACGCCGAGTACGAAGGCCCCACACGCACCGACCCGCCCGTGGTGTGGCTCGGCGCGGGCAAACAAGTCGGGTACCTGCCCGCGCTCGCCGCCAACGCCCTGGGGTGGTCGTGATGACTACCACCGCGCCCGGACGCACCGGGCTGGCCGAGCGTGCCGTGCACGCCACACGCGCTCACCGCGCCGCCGACCCCGACGGGTTCCACCGCCGCCACGACGACCCCGATCAGTGGAACCGGTGGGCACGCCGCGCCCGTGTCGCCCGCACCATCGCCACCACCCTGCAGGTCGGTGTGGACAGCGTGCTCGTCACCGACGACCCACACCGCGAGTACCGCACCCGCACCGGGCCGGTTCCTGGTGACCTGATCACCGTCACCGACGCGGCGACCGGGCGCGCGTGGCGGTTCATCCCGGACGTCACCACCCCCGGTGACGGATGGCTGCTCCTCGACCGCTGCCCCGACTGCGAGAACGAGGTCCCCGTCACCCGCGTCGCCACGTTGGGCGACCTCGGCGAGTACCTCGACCCCGACGGCGACAGCCCGATCGCCGACGAGGCCCGCGATGAGTCGATCCACCAGCCCGGCTGCGCCTTCGGCTTAACCACCCTGGGCGGCTAGCCGCCTCGAGTGGACCCGCCTCGCACGTCCGGCACCCGCTACCGCACACCGAAGGAGGTCACGTCGTGACCAGCAACGCCCACCACACCACCACGCCGACCAACGACGCCCGTGACGCGCTTCCGGCCGAGTCTGTGCTGGTCGCCCCGGCACCGCCTCCCACCGTGCCGTTGCGTCCGCCCGCCGCGGCGTGGGGGCTGGTCGTGGTGGCAGTACGCACCACCGACGCCGCCGGAGCCCCGGTTCGGCTCACCGGGGACGCGCCTGCCCCCGACCCCGCGCTCACCGACACCACCGACCTGCTGGCGGGGGTGTGGCTGCCCGCACCACCGCCCGCCGCCCTGCACACCGGGGACGTCGTGGTGCGCCTTCACGCGCCCGCCGATGACGACCCCGCCGTCGCCGACGTCGAGGTCGTCGCGGCCACCCAGGGCGAGTGGTCCACAGTCCGCACGTGGCAGGCGATCGGGACGCGCTGGCCGCACGAGTGCCCCCAGGACTCCTCTCAGCCGGACTCGCCGGCGAGTCCGCGGCCTCGCCGGCGCCTCGCACACCGGATGCCCTCGCCGCGCTGATCGAGGCCGGACTCGTCGAGGTGGGCGAGCAACTGGTGTGGAAAGGGCACACCGCCACCGTCCGGGAGGGCGGAGTCCTGCACGACGGCGGACCGCACGAGTTCGCCGTCTCCACCGTCACCGCGCTGGCCACCAGCCTCGCGGGCTACACCGTCAACGGCTGGCACCTCTGGCGACGTGCCCGCGACGGCAGCCCGCTGTCCGAACTACGCACCGCACTCGCCACCCACTGAACCCCGAACGATCCCACCGACACGACGGAGACCGCCATGACCGCCTCAATCATCGAACGCGACCAGGACACCGGAGCCACCTCGACCCGCTACCACTACACCCGTGTCGTCGAGATCGCCGGGCGCATCGTCCGCGCCCGCCTCGAGCGCGGCGTCTACCTCAACCACAGCGGTGCCGTCGCTGAGATGCTCACCGACCAGACGGGACTGGGCCAGCCTCGCCGCCGACGACCTCAACAACTGGTGGTACGACACCCCCCGAGCGTGGACATCGACGCCGCCGCCGTACTTGGTCCGCTCGCCGAGCGGCTGCTGCACCGCGCCGCCGAGATTCTCGCCGCACCGCCACCCACCGTGACCTTGTCACCCCACCTCTACCGCGCGGTGAGCGCGTTGCTGGCCACCAGCAGCGGCTACAAGGCCGAATGCCGCATCGACCCGAACGACATCACGTGGGCGACCGACAACGGCGGAACGCTGCACATCTTCGAGCACCCCGACGGGGGCGTCACCTTCACCAAAGCCCACCGCGACGAATGCCCTTTCCTGGCAGACAAAGGTGGTCAGGACTGCGACGACGAATGCTACTTCGACCTTCCGAGCCGGATATAGAAACGCCACCTCACAGGAGATCACCATGACACCCTACGACGTTCCCGAGACCGTCATCCGTCGCTTCACGGAAAACGGCTGCGAGGTGACCGCGATCGTCGCCGACCCCGCCGACGCACAACAAACCTTGTACGGCACCGTCACCCGCAACGGAAAACTCGTCGGCAGCTACTACTGCGCCGACCGCGTCCGCCAGTCCGACTGGCACATCGTCACCGCCCTCGGCCTTCCCCTCACCCTCGACGGCCAACCCGTCAACCCGGTCTCCGAAAGTGCCGCCGTCATCGTGCTGACCACCATCCTCACCACCCGCGACAGCTACGAGGCCGAACAGCGGCTCCGCGACGCGACCCGCCTGCCGCAGGAGTGACCGGTGACCACCACCGCCGACTTCTACGACGGGCGCGGACCACGCGCTGTCTGGCTCGGCTCACTCCAGGGCGACGCCGACCCCGCCACGGTGCGCGGCGTCGCATGTGGACGGCTGCTGCTGGCCGCGACCGACCCGCTCACCTACAGCGACGCCGTAGCCGACCTGCTCGACGTCTGGGCCGACGAGGACCACGGGCACGGCTACCAGCCGGACGGCGGCTGGCCGTGGTTGTGGCCGGACAGCCGCGACACGGACTGGGTGTTCACGTTCGCCCACGGTCGGGTGTGGATCACGACCGGGCGCGCGTGGCTACGTGTCCCACAGCGAGTGTCGCAGTAAAGACCACACAAGGCCCCCTACGAAGCAACACAGGAGTTCACGATGCCGGAAGCCGTGCCAACCGAAACACCCACCGCGCGCCAGACCATGTCCGCCGCCGAGCACTGCGCCGCCGCCCGGGACGAGTTCGCCAACGCACAGCACCTCTACGCCTCTGACCCGGACGAGTACCGCCGGGCCATGGACTCCGCATCGATGCACCTGCGGATCGCCGAGGTGATGACCCAAGGGTCCTCGCTGGTCACCGAGATCGCGCGCGCCGAGACGAACCCGGCGTGGAAGTCGATCCGGATGAACGCGGTACACGAGGCCACAGCGTGGAACGAACTTCTCGGACGAGTCCGATGAACCCGACACACGCAGAGGGCGCAATGAACGACAACACCACGAAGACGCCCAGGGCAAACAGTTCCGCGTCCTGGACTTCGAGCCGAACTGCCCGGACTGCGCCGTCGCCGTCGGCGGCGAGCCACACGAATACGACGAGTACGACGGTGGGTGTGACATCGCTCGCTGCGTGGTGACCGGGCTGCAGCGGCTGATGTGCGACCTCGACCACGACTGCGGACGGGACGTCTGGACCGGGTGGTGGCCCGGTCAGCTCTTCTCTGAACTAAAGCCCGGGGGGAGCGCCGACATCGAGCGCTGCCTTGCCGCCGACAGAACGCGCTCCCAGCGGCAATGGCGGATGTTCGCTGTCGGAAGGACTGCCGCGCAGCCGGTGAGGGACCTGGTGGTGGCGGGGCGTGCTCGTGGGATTCCGACCGGGTGGCGCAGGAGGTCTCCATCTACACGGCGCGCGTCGACGCCCAACGGGCGTCGCAGACTAAGGACCAGGGCGTCGGACGCCATACGGTCGGCTTTTCCGAAGGCCCGTCCGCAGTTCACCGAACCAGTGAGCTGCCCCCATCTGCGAGCAGGCGGTCCTGCAGTCTGCTGTGGCGGAACTGGTAGACGCCGCCGAACTGTCGCAGCACGCCGCGGCGATGCGCGTCATCCATGAACGCCATCAGACGCAGCGGAGCGCGGCCGGACAGTGCCAGGACTACCCGCGCCACCGTGAAGCGCCACCAGGAGGAGGCCGAGAGGAACAGCAGCGCGGTCGCCGAGAACCCGATCTGGAATCCCCACACTACCCCGCTCGCCCACCCGTTCTGCGGCGCGAACGCCAGGCCGATGAGGATCCACAGCACCAGGCCCAGCGCGACGGCGAGGGCGATGGTCGAGCCGCGGTCGACGCTGAGGACCGTGTGCGGGTCCCGCGACGTCGCCGGGTCCTCCGGCACCCCGAGCCCGAAGATGAGGCTGAAGACGATGCCTGCCACGAACCCGTGCAGTAGCCCGGCCGTGAGCGCGGACGCGAGGCCGAGCCACAGCGTGCCGACGTTCGCCCCGACGAGCCCGTACACGACGGCGGCGACGACTCCGTCCATGAGACCGATCCGCACGCCGTAGGTCGCGGTGCTCTCCAAGGCCATCAGCGGCCCCGCGACGAGTGCGAGCGCTACACCGTAAGAGACCCCGTAGTCCTTAATGAACAGGTACAGCAGGGCACCCAGCATCCCGTGCAGCAGGCCGGTCCAGATGCCGTACCAGAGCCAGCGGAGGAACTTCTTCGAGGCGTCTCGGCCCTGGTCCGAGGTGCGGATGGCGATGCGCGCCGGTGGCCGTGTGTACTTGCTCGACCCCAGCAGGACGGCCACGACACCGACCTCGAGTGCGATCAGCAGTCCGTCCCCGATGCCGGTGGTCGAGCGGTACACGAAGGCGTGCAGCGCAAGGATCATGGCCAGGTAGAGGAGCACGGCGGAGATGCCCATGGCGTACCGGAGGCCGGGAACGGTTCGTGCTAGCTGCCACCAGGCGAGGTCGCGGGTGCCGAGCCGGTCGAGCTGCACGGCAAACGAGTGCAGCCAGCGGTGGGCGGCGTCCGCCCGCCACCTCGTGCCGGTGTAGACCGTGGGGAGGTAGCGGTCGAGCAGGCGGCCCTCCACCTGTTCGCGTGTGGGCTCCGCCAGCAGTTCCGCCGGGCCCTTGTCGGAGTCGCTGTAGCCGACGCGTGCCAGCCACGTCATCAGCGGCGTGCTCAGGGCCTGTGGAACCGGGCCGTCCGGGTCTTCCGCCATCGCATCGAACACCGGGTGCCACGCCTCGGTCCGGTGCGGTGGTGTGGTGACCCGGAGGTACTCCTGGATCTCCGCCACAGTCAGTGGGCACAGTTCCACCACCGCTGCTCGGGAGAGGACGTCACCGGACCTGACCGCGGTCTCGTACTCGTCGCCGCGGCAGCTCACCACGACCCCGGTCAGCCGGGACAGGGTGGCGTTGATGCCGCGCAGGGCGTCTTTCCGCAGGCCGTCAGGGAGTTCGTCGAGGCCGTCGAGGACCGGCAGCACCAGGTCGGCGTCGACAAGCTCGCGTGCCGGCGTGGTGCCCTGCGGCGTCGGGGCGGCGAGGCCGGGGTACTCCTCCTCCAGTTTGCTTACCAGCCACGTCTCCAGCGGCACGGACGGATCCCAGGATGACACGGGGAAGATGACCGGCACCGGGTCGCAGGGGGCGCGGCGGTCGAGCAGACCCAGGACCAGCCACATGAGCAGCACCGTCTTGCCCGCGCCGCTCTCGCCGAGTAGCACCAGCCGTTTCGACGGCACCCGTGCATAGACCTCGGTGATCTCCTCCAGGGTGCCGGCGAGATCCAGGGCTTCCGTCCGGCCGGGCTTCCCGCGTACGGCGTCCCAGTGGTCGGCCACCGGGCGCCGGGTGTTCACCCAGCGCACCGGCAGCGGCCACGGGTCGCTGACCCTGCGCAGGTCGCTCTCGGCCCGCCACTGCCGTTGGATGGCCAACGCCAGGCCGTGCAGCGCGGCGGCGTGCGGACCGGCTCCGACTGGTGGCGGGTCGGGCACCTGGGATGTTCGACTCAGCCCGCCGCGCAGTGAGACGCCGAGCGCCGCCAGGCCGGCGAGCGCGCCGATCACGCTGGCGAGCTTGTCCGCCTTCTCCAGCCCGACGGAGGCGAGGTACCCCGCCACCCCGACGAGTACCGCCACGCCCAGCACGCCGCTGGCCGTCACCCACCGTCGCCGCTTTGTCACCTGTCAGATGATGCCATCGGGGTCTGGTGCGCGTGGGCGGTCTGGCAAGGAGTGCCTGAACGCCAGACTCGCGAGTTGGGCGAGGGAGGTCAGGGCGGCGGTGTGACGCAGAATGCGGACGCCTACCAGGAGAGTGCGTTCGCCAGGTTGAAGGTGGGTTGGTGCAGTTCGAGCTGCTTCTCCACGTCGTCCCGGACACCCAGGTCGGCGAAAGGAGCGCGACGCGCTCGCGACAACATCTCCGCCGCTGGCACGGTAATCGACCATGAGAGCGAGTCCATAGCTGTCCTTGTCGATCGCAATCTTGGTTCGCGACATCAGGTCTGTGTCCTCGCGGTGGTGATCGATCGGCCAGCAAGGTCGGCGAACTGCGGCATGCCGAGTTCGACCGCCTCGGCTTGGTGTGCGAGCGTCTGGTCGATTTGGGTGATCTTGTCCTTGGCTCCGGCCAGGCTGACTCGCAGTCCTTCGACTTCGCCCAGCCATCCTTCACGTTTGGCCTCGATAATTCTGGCCTCGAGGTTATCGCGGATCTCGATCAGGCGGTGGCGTTGAGCTGGGTCAGGCCGAAGAAGGCTGCACCTGACGCACGCGTGTTCGTGAATACAGGGAGTGTTAAAGGCGCGGGCGCAAGTTCCGACGGAGACTTTACGCTTTTCGAACTGCGCCAAGAACGCATCCCATTCTTCGTCGGTGGGTGTGCGGTATTCTTCGCTTGGCCGTGCTGCTCGCCGTCGGGCAATGAAGGCGCGGTGCGCCTCGATCGCCTCGGTGGGGTAGGTCGCTTTGTATCCCATTGTGGTGTCGATCTTCTTATGGCCGCAGATTACTTGCGCGATATGTGGCGGCAGGCCGTTGATGATCGCGTCGGTCACGAAGATTCTCCGGAAGTCATGTGGCGTGAAGTGAAGAGGGTCGCCTGTGGCATCGGTAAGCCCGGTCGCTTCGAGTGTTTGCTTGATGACCTCGCGGATGCCGGCGGCGGTGAACGCTCGGTTCTGGCCGGCAACGGTTCGCTGGAACAGCAGCCCCATCGGCGGCGTCCAGGTCAGCTCGTAGGAATCGTAGGCGGGCACGAGGGGAACAGTGCCGTCGGGCATACGGATACGGCAGATGATCGTGCTGAGCACATCGGCCAACTCGGGGTCAACGAGAAGGAGACGTTCGGAGTCGGTCTTGGACGGCACGATCTGCAGCAGGGGAACAAGTTCTCCGGTAGAGGGAAGCCGATAGGACGTGATGGCCTGATGGGTGAGCTCCAGGAGCTCCTCGACCCGAATCCCAGTCCGAGATAGCACCTCAATCGCGGCCCACGCCCAGAAGGAATCCCGCTCTTCTCGCGTGAGGTTCCGGCGGAGGCCGGTGGCGGCGTGTTCGGCCCACACCATGGCGTGCTGCTTGTCCGTGCCCGGTGCGGGCCTGCGGAAAACGTCGTCGCCGCACTCGAACGCTTGACCGGGCGGCGCGTTCCGGGCCCCCTCCAGCAGGGCGGCCATCGATTTCCGCCGTTCGGCCGCGATGCGCTGCAGGACGGGCAGAACGGGTAGCCGCTCACGGGTGCGCTGATCCATGCGGGCTTTGGTGGCCTGCTGCTCCTTCTTGGCACACGGGCCTCGACCGCCTTGATCGGGCACGGCGCGGCCCATGGCCCCCAGCGTACGGGCTCTTCCAGCGCCCATTGCGCGATGTCGAGATAGAACGCGCGCACGGCGAGCAATACACGCCCAACCTTATGTCGCCCAATGCTCTTCGACGTGTCGGCAGCCGAGCCGCCAGCCTCCCGCGTGCCGGTCCGCAGACGAGTCTTCCAGGCTGCGGCGACCTCGGGCGGCAGGTGGAGAGACGCGATGCCGGGGTGGTGGCGTTCCAGGTCGCCCCAGAACAGCCCGGCCAGCATGTGCGCGTGGTTGGTCAACGTGGCGTAGTCGATCGCGGGTCGGCGCTCGGTCAGATAATCCACGATGAGGTCCCGAATGGGAGTGCATTGCAGGTTGTGCCGGTCGACCAGTTCGCGGACGGAGAGCTGACCTCGCCGTCGGCCGCAGAACAGTTCATCCAGTGTGGACGGTGCGTGTGCGCTGAACACGCCCATCCGGTGCAGCAGGGTGTAGTACAAGGTCCGGCCGTAGCGCTTCACGCGTTGCGTGCCGGGGCTGGTGTCGACGTCGTAGAGCTCCACGCAGTCGCCGACGGTGATGTCGGCGATCCGGCCTCCTTTGGTGGCCAGGATGAACGAGACCCTGGATTTCGCGAGGTTGGCGTTGTCCCTGCTGATTGCCGGGTCGGTGGCGATGACTTGGTCTAACGCGGCGAATCCTGCGGGGTCGCGGTACTGGGCCATGCCTGCGGTCAGATGAGAGGAGCGTCGCGTGATCACCCATGCCGCGGTCGGGCGGATCGCCTCGGCGCACACCAGCATCCTCATCCCGGACGCCAGCACGCCGAGGTTGGCCGCGCCGTCGTCGCCTTGGGCGGCGAGCCAGTCAGCGGGCAGCCGTGCCCAGTCACTCCCGGACAGGTCGTCCTGACCGCTGGCCAGCCAGCGCTGCTGCCACGTGTCGCCGGGGTGGGTGGCCAGCCAGTCCAGCAGCCGCCGCGCTCCGAGCAACCGGGCGCGCTGCGTGATCCGGTTGGGCGTGCGAAACGCCGGCGACGCCAGAAGGTTCAGGATTTCCTCCCGCGACCAGGTGGTCCGTACCCAGGTCGTCGCGGCTGGCCGGGGCGGGAACCTCCGGCGCAGCATCTGCACGTACGCTGCGCCCTCGCCGACGACGTTTTCGTCGAAGGTGCCGTCGGTCTGCGTCTCAAGCGGCAGCCGGTCGTCGTCAGCCGCGATGCTTGTCATACGCTACCTGGCCTTCCCCACAGGGTCTCCAGAGATCGCGGGTCGTAAGTTGGGCCGGGCGGTGGTGCAGGCGTCGGCCGGGTGCGCCGGGCTGCTTGCCGCGCGTAGTGGGCAAGCACTTGCTCCACTACCGCGTCCCTTCCGGGGATCAGGTACCGCTCGGTCGTGGTCAGCGAGGCGTGGCCCAACACGGCTTGGACGTGGGTCAACGGCAGTTCAGGATCGGCGGCCATCCGTTGGGCTGCGGTGTGCCGAAGGGCGTGCAGTGTCCAGTTCACGCCCAGCGATGCGTTAACCCGCTCGAACATGCGATGCGCCGCGTGGTAGGTCAACGGCCGGTACGGTCGCCGCAGTGTCCACCACAACGGCTGCGTCCGCCCCGGCGGCACCAGGCCACGCATCTGTTCTTGATAGATCCGCAAGTAGACGAACGCGTCCGGTGAGGCCGGAACCTCTTGGACGGACCGATTTCCTTTGCGCACCACCGTGATCACTTGCCGACCAGGGTCGGCGTCTCTGACCCGGACGCCGAGCAACTCCGACGCGCGGACCCCGCTGGAGATCCAGAACGCCACCAACGCCCGATCCCGATCCGAGGGCAACCTTGCGAAGATCTCGTCGAATCGATCATCAGGGATCCCTCGCGGCGTCCGCTGTGGAACCCGTGGCCGGTACCGGCCCACTTGATTTCGACGGAACTGGTCCATGGGGTTGTGGTGGGCATTGGCTCGCTCGGTTCGTCGCGACCGATCCAACGGAAACGGGTTGATGACCGGTCCGTAGCCGGTCTCGAGATGGAAATCGTAGAAACTGCGAAGGACCGTCTCGCTGTGAACGATCGTCGACCGTGCATACCCCACGCCAGGGGCGGGCTTGCCTGTCACCGGATTCACGGATCCCGCGGAGGCGGTCGAACCGCGGCGTGGCTTGGCCGTGATTTGGATCCAGCAACTGAAATCCCGTGCCTCGATCCGGCTCGCGCGATCCCACGGTACGTCGACCGCCGCCAGGAATCTCCACCACCGCAGCAAATCCATCCCATACGACCGAAGCGTCGTCATCGGACGGCCCGACGCCGTCAACTCGCGGAAGAACGCACTCACGGGCGCCACCACCGCGCCCGTCGCATCCACCAGTTCATACGGCTCCGACCCGCCGTCCAACGGACCGACCAGCTTGCCCACCGCCGGCACCACCAGACGTGCGACATCCCGTTCCAAGATCACGTGGGCAAGCTAGCAACGCCCGTCTGAACAGGCCCGATGACCTGCCCGAACAGGCGAGTTAGTTCAGTCAACATGTCGACTGCGAGCAACTCGGCTGGATGCTCGGCCCTGTGCTTCCCGACCTCAACCGCCTCTACACCGAGGCGACGTGGGATCCAGCACGGTGCGCCTGGGTGAAGCCCGGCTGACCTCGGCCCGCGCTGCCCGCCCGGAGGTAACCAACACATGACCTGTGATCACGCCGACTTCTACGTCGGCACCGGACCGAACGCTCGCTGCTGGGCTCGCTGGCCGACATCGGCGGCCCGGCCGAACTGGCCCGGCTCGGCGCGGCGGGCGACGCCGACACGACCGAGGTACTCTCCGCTGCCGCGCTGGGCACCTACGAGGCGGCCGTCGCCGCGCTGCTGACTCGCCAGCGAGCCGTCGAGGTCGGTTTCGTCGCTGCACCCGGCCCAGTTGGGGAGGCGGGCTGGCCCTGGCTGGCCACCACCAGCGGCGGCTGGTACGCCTACGCCTTCGCCGACGGGCAGGTGCGGGTGTCAGCACGCGGCGGTCCGTGGTTCCGCCCTGACCTCAACCGCCCCGACGGCGGTGCCGGGCTCGCATCCGGTCCGGACGCCGTGCTGCCCCCTTCGGTGACACCACGCCGAAGACCGCGACGTTCACATGGACCGTTTTCCGGCGCCTGCCGATCCCGATCAGAGCCACCTTGCCGCCGGTTCCACCGGCCTACCTCGCGTACCGCGGCGAGATCGGCCTTGCCGTGGCCGGCGCCGCGGAGTACGTGCTTTGGGCCGGCGGTGGCCTCTGGCCGACCTCGCCGCACCAGCGATCCGCGAGATCCTGCACAGCTTGCTACGGCCCGGCCCAGCTCGTGGCCTACACGTGCTGCCTGCCGACGCGGCCGTTCGCCCACGAGCGCGTGGTGACCGCGCTGCGGTTCGTACTCGACGCCGACCGCTACGCCGAGGGCAACAACCCTGACCACGCCCGCGAGCTGCTGGAGTCCGCTGCCGACGTCGCCGCGCAGGCCGTCACCGCCCACCGCACCCACCAACCGCACCCGTGGCCACCGCGCTGACCACCCGAACGACAGGGGTCCGATCATGGGTTTCACTGGCTTGCTCATCCTCGCCCGCACCCCGAACTCGCTGCTCGACATGGATCTGCTGGCCCCGCACGAGGCGGAGCTCGTCGGCCGCCATGACGACGACTGGCAGCTCGTCGCCGTGCATGGAGACTTCCCGGACATACCCGGCTTGGCCGCCGCACTGGTCGACGCCGCCGCCGCGCCCGTGCTGATCGCGGTGGTCGACGACAGCGACACCGCGCTGCTGTTGGCCGACAGCCCCGGCAGGCACCGGTGGATCACGGTGCTCAACGCCCCGCCCGACAGCGCGGGCCGGGCGGCGGTGGCCGATACCAGGGCGATGACCGCGATCGCCGAGGCCGCTGCCGCCTGGGCCGCTGACGCCGGACACACCGTCGCGACCGATGCCGTCCTAACGGCGTTGTGCGAGGCCGACCGCGACAACCGCGCCGCCGACCAAGCATTCAGCGACGCGCTGGACGCAGGCGACTTCGCGGCAACACACGAGGTTGTGCGCAACCAGATCTCGTTCATCGAGGTGTACGTACTGCGGGTGCTGGCCGTACTTGGGGGTGGCCGTGTCGGTCCAGGACACCAGTTCCTGGTGGGCGCATCTGGCCAATCAGGCACACGCGCCGTCCCCGCATCCCGGAAATCTGCCGACCGGATAGCGGACGGACGCGAATGTGGTTGTGTCTCAACGGGGATTCCGTTGGGACACAACTACATCCGCCATATCGTCGGGGGTGCTACTTCGTCGGCGCGGGGGCAGCCTCCTGCTCGGACAGGGCAAGCGCGAAACGCCTCGGCTTGTCCTGCGTCTTCGCCGCCACGCCGACCTCGACCAGCTTGTCCAGCGCGTTGCTCACCGCGCCCGACGACTTCCCGCCCAACGCGTTCGCGATCGCGGTGGGACCGAACTCCTGGCCGGGGTGGTCGCGTAGGTAGTCCTCCACCATCCCGCGCAATCCACCGGGTGCCAACCGTGCTTTCCTCTCGCTCGTCACGTCCGCACCATCCTCCGTCGCCTTGTCGACGTCGGTCGCCGCGCCGTCGATGGCGGGCTCGCTCACCTCTGCAACGACAGGATCCGCCGTCACGAGGCCGGTCGTTTCGGACTCGACCGGGTCCTGCGCGTCCTCGGCTGCGGTGTCGGTCGGTGTGGTGTCTGTCGGCTCGACGGGGTCACCCGCGCCGTCCGTGACGTCGTCGGTGGCAGGCGCGTCCGTGACGACCGGAACGACGGCGGGAACCTCCGGTTCAGCGTCCGTCGTGTCGGCGTCCTCTGCCGCCGCAGCGGTGTCCACCGGAGCCGGGTCGGTCTGGGCAGTGTCGACTTCGGTGATCGCCCACAGGTCGGCGGCGCGCCGACCACCCTGGGCGATTCCGGCGGTGCGCGTGACGCTGCCGTCGTTCGCCCACTTGACGAGGATCTTCTGTGCGGTCGACTTCCCTATCTTCGCCGCCACGGATAGGTCAGCGGCGGTGCTGTTCGGGTTGGCGTACAACGCCTCCCACAGCTTGTCTTCGGTATCCGTGCGGACCTTCGCGGCGACGGTCTGCTCGGGAACCGGCCGCAACGTCGGGGCAGTTGCGGTCGCGCTGGCGGTGGTGCGGGTTTTACGGGTGCGGGTCTTGCTGGACATGACATCCCTCGATTCACGTTCGTGATCAGTGATGGGTGGTCATGCCCCGGCCGGAGCGGGTGTGGCCCCCGGTGCGCTGCCGGTGTGTTCGGGCTACACGACTATGGACGCTTCCTTCGGCACATGAAGTCAAGCGGGTTCGACAAACTAGACATCTGTCTCGTGTGGATAGTAGTGCGGACAGGGTAATCGTTGCGCCACACGGGTCCACTTCGCGCCCACGGCACACATGCCCGTTGACAACCACGGGATCACGAAGCGTCCATATACGTCGGCCACCCGGCCAACCACACCCGGAAACCGAAGGGACGCATAGACAATGACGACCGACCGCGACATTCACGAACCGCCCGAACTGGCCCCCAACGCGGCCGTGGACGCGCCGCGACCGGTACCCCCGCCCGATGACACCACCGCGACCGCCTGGGCGTCACAGCCACACGACGAGGCCGCAATGCGTTCGTGGGAAGGATTGCCGCCGGACACGATGATCCTCGCCCCGGCGTTCAACCCGCCGCCGATGCGATGCGCTGACGATGTGTGGGCGATGCTCGTGACGGCGGTCGACATCATTAGCGACGCCGACCCCGACCGCGTGGGCGAGGTGGCGTTGTTCGCGGGCAACTGGGTAGCCAGACAGCCCCCGGCCGGCAGCCTGTACGACGGCGATCTCGTGGTGCGCCTGACCCACCCGGCCGATCCCAACGTACCCGTTGCCCCGCGACCATGCCACCGATGTCGAGATGCTGTTGGCGCACCGGGGACGTTGGCAACTGGTTGGCCAGTGGCGCGGGGTCGACAACGGCTGGCCGAGTCTTGTCGCGCCGACGGCAGCCGCCGTGATGGGCCTGCACTGCGAAACCACCGAGGCCGCCATCTGGTCGGAGACCCCGCCGCCGTCGACGTCACCGCCGCTGATCAAGTGGGCGCGCGGAGGCATCGCCGAGCTACTGGACGCCGGACTGGTCACGGCGGGCGAGGAGCTGGTCTGGAACCGCCGCAACCTCGGTGTCCGGCACACCGCCCGCATCAGGGTCGACGGCACCCTCATCCTCGCCGACGGGCGGGTGTACGCCAACCCATGCGGTGCCACCACCGCGCTGGGTGGCAACCACCAGAACGGCTGGAACGCGTTTCGGCGGGCCTCCGACGGACGCACATTGGGCGACCTGCGAACGGAGATCCGCGCTCGCCAAGGGAAGTAGTCCCACCACTTCCGTGCCTGACGCATGGGGTTCCACAAGCCGGGTCCGTTGTAGCGGGTAACTACTGCCGCGCAACGGATCCGGCTAGGCGGAAACCGTTAGGACGCGGCCTCTCCGACCTCTCGCAAATCCTCGACTCGTCGGCGCTGAGAAGGAACAAGAAGCCCGCGGAACAAACCTTTGGAACTTTGACGGTGGTTCCAGCGCCCGATCAAGGAAGGTTTCATGATCGCCGCGACAGCGCGAGACGTACCCGAGATCCGCGCACGCATGACCAATTGGGCACGTGATCCCGGAACCGACGGAGCGAGCAATTGGTTCGCTTCTTCCTGGGACCGAGTCCTGACGGTGCCACCGAATCACGGGTGTTCGACCGTGCCGACGACGTGGGAGCCACCATCGCCGGGACGCTGGCGGTCCAGCTTCCGGCGGCGGAGTTGTTCTACGTCTCCGCCGACATTGACCGACCTCGCCCGACACGCCGCCGACACGCTGACCGACTACCGGCTGCACCCCGAGGACCTGCCCGCGCAAATCGGGATCATGGTCTACGAGCACCCACCCGTGGAAGGAACGGCCGCCGCACGCCACAACGCGGTCTCGGTCGTCTCGTGGGGACCGGGGCGGGGCGGCCTGTGGGTGCACACCTGGGCGACCACTTCTCCCTCGCAGCAAGGCATCATCCGCATTGGACGCACACTCGCGCAGGCACCTCGTGACGAAGTGCTGAAGCGAGCGAGAATGGCCGCGACACGCGACTTGCCCGAACCGACGCCAGAGAACAAACCCTCGGACAGCGAGGAGACCGCCAACCAGGTCGCCGACCATGTTCTCGCCACGTTCCTGTCGAACCTCGAACGCGCCCCGGTGCCGCCGTCGTTCGTCCCGCCACACGGGTACGAGTGGTGCGCGCTCACACCGATGGAGTTCACCGAGATGGAGGGTTGGCCGGACGGCGTCTCCGAAGCCGAGTCCTCCGCCGACACCGACGCCAGGATCGCCTTGCAGCGCACCATCCTCGCCACTTGGCTGCTGATGGGGCAGACCTTGGTGCGTTCGGAACCGATGACCGCGCCGCGCGCCGCCCGACGTCGGATCGAACGCCTCGACCCGGCTCTCGATCCCACCGTGTGCTACATCGACCTGCGACGTGCCCGCACCGAGCCCTCCGACCGCCCCGACGACGACTTCGGCAAGGGCACACGCGAGTACCGGCACCGGTGGATCGTGCGCGGACACTGGCGCAACCAGTACTACCCCAGCCGAAACGACCACCGCCCGATCCGGATCGACCCGCACCTCGCCGGTCCCGAAGACAAGCCGCTGCTCGGCGGCGAGCGCGTCAACGTCCTTCGACGATGAAACCCAAATCGCAGGAAATCACCTTCCGATCATGCCCATGCGACTGAAGGAATCTCCCCATGGTGCCAATTGAGTCCACCGTGAATTGTCTTGTGTTGTGGGGCGCACGTGCCGGAGTCGGCCTTGGCTACACCCTGGAGGCTGCGGCCGTCAGGCTGGCCGAAGACATCGCAGAGTTGCGCGACGACGGAGGTGTTCCGGCGCACGTGCGCACCGTGATTACGGTGCTGCCGCAGCAACGCGTGCTGGAGATCCGGGTCGAGGGCCTGTCGGTCGAGTCCGACCCGGATCGCACCACCATCCGCGAGGTGACCCACGCGCTCTTCGAACTGGCCAGCTACCACAACATTGTTGCACTCGACGCCACCACGCCCCCGTTGTTCACCCAGCGCATCCTGCTCATCGGCAGCGACGGCCGACCGTTCTCCGCTATGATCGGTTCTGGTGTTGGCGACGTGGACTCCGTTACGCCGCCGCAAAAGAACCGGCGGGACGTGTAGCGCCCGCATAGTCATCTCCCTTGTACCGGTATGGCTCGATTTTCACTACCTGACCTCGGTCCGGTGCGTCGATCATCAGCCCGCCTCCGATGTAGAGCCCCACATGGCGGATCTTGGTAGTGGGGTTGCCGTAGAAGACAAGGTCGCCGGGCAGCAATGGTTGTCCGGTGGGTACGCGTGGTCCGGCGTGGAATTGGGTGTGGGCGGTGCGGGGCAGGGTGATTCCGGCTGCATTGTAGGCGGCATTGGTGAGGCCGGAGCAGTCGAAGCCGCCTTCCTGGGGTCCGTCTCCGCCCCACACGTAGGGCAATCCTCGTTGCCCACAGGCATAGTTGATCGCGGTGAACGCCGCGCGGTTCGGGGCTTGGATCGCATTGCAGTCGCCGGTACCCACGACTGTGGTCTCGCTGGGGGTGCAGTGCGCGCCGTGGACCGCGGCGAGGATGGCGCGTGCTGCGTTCTCGTGTTTGGCGTAGGCGTTGGGGGTTCCGGAGCGCTGGACCGCTTGTGCGGCGTCGTTGACGGTCATGCTCTGCCAGCCTGGTACGGCGAGCAGGTGTTGGTAGAACTTGGTGGCGGCGTAGGTGGGGTTCATGATCTGCGCGGGAGTGCCCCAACCTTGACTAGGGCGTTGCTGGAAAAGCCCGAGACTGTCCCGGTCTCCGTGATCGAGGTTGTTCAGTGTGGACTCTTGCATCGCGGCGGCGAGAGCCACTACCAACCCGTGCTCGGGCACGTTCATGTGCCTGCCGACAGCGACGATCGTGGTGGCATTGGCGAGTTGTTCTTTCCTATAGCCGGCGATGGACGTGTCGGTGGTGAGGGCGCAGTCCAGGTTGCTGCTGCTTCCGAATATGGCTGAGATCGCGCCGGATACTCCGCCGCCGATCAACGTCGGGATGAGCAGGATGGCGGCAAGCACGATGGCACCGACTTTCAGAATCATTGAAGGTTCACCGCCTGCCAGTGCTCGGCCCGCGTGAGATCGGCCTCGGCGGCATGGGCGGGGGCGCGGGAGCCGTCAGCGGCAGCGCCGGGTCTGCCCCGACCGCCGATTCGCTGCCCGCGTCGGTGCTGGGCGGCGAGACGTGCGGCCAGGCGTCGAGCAACCGGTGCAGCTCCCGCCGTGCGCTCACGCCGCCTCCAGCGGTGTCCAGGGCCAGCCAGACCTCGTCGGCGGGACTCGGGTGCGCGGTCTCGGGATCGAGCAGCTCGGCCGCGGCGGTGGCGACCGGAACCGAGCGCGGGTTGTCGAGCTCGCGCCAGGCCCGGTGCAGCAGCCGGCGGGCGATGGCCTCGCGCCGCGAGGTTGGCAGCCACACGAGTAGCGGAGTCGTGATCCCGGTGGCCTCGGCGAGTGCGGCGTAGCCGGCCAGTTTCCCGGCGAGCTTGGCCAGGACCTCGGTGCCGAAGTCGTATTCGAGGAAGAACTCGATCTCCCCGCCGCTGGTGGTCCAGCGGCCGTAGGCGTCGGGTTTGATCAGGTCACCGAAGTGGCGAGCGCAGCGGGCTTCCGACCACCACGCGGTCAACGCTGACTGTTCGTCTGTGTCGGTGTGGCGGGCGTGGTCGATTAGGGCGGTGAACCATTCGTTCACGCCGACGGTGTGCGCGAGCCGTAACGAGTGGGCGATGCCGAAGGCGCGGTCGTGTCGGTAACCGAGGTCTTTGACGTCCAGGCCGTCCTCGGCAGCCAGCACCGCGGCCCCGGCGGGCGCGAGGACGTAGTGCATCGGCGCGGTGCCGGAGGTGATGAACGGCTGGAACCGGTCGACCACGCCCCACTGGAACAGCTCCCGCAGTCGCATCCGGCCCGACCGGAAGGAGGGGAATGCGAGTGCGGTGATCTGGTTGGCGGTGAGGACGCGGTGTTCGTGCAGCATCCGGATGAGCCACCGGTCGCGTGGGGTCAATCGGCCCGCCAGTACCGCCTGGTGGTCGGCGTTGTTCGCTGCGCGCGGGGTCGGGCGGGTTGCCTTGTGCCCGCGCAGGGTGCGTTGCTTCGTCGGATTGGTGATCATGCGGGAGCCTCCGGAATTGTAAATAGGCGTAATTGCATTGGATGCAGCATTCGGCAGATCGCTGTGACTGCCATCTTTGCTGGTCAAGCGGACAGGGCGAGTTGTCGCTAAGTTGGGTGAATCCACTGTGGACCTGGTCGTTGTCGTCGGGCACATCGCCCGCAACACCGCGATGATCGAGGCCGTCGGCGAGTTGCCGCCGATCGTGATCGCCGACCTGTTCGGCATCCACCCCGGAACAGCTCACGCTTGGGCCAAGTTCGCCCAAGCCAGCTGGACTGACTACCTCGCTGCCGACCTGACCGCCGCCACCCGAACCAACCGACCGCCAGATAGATAATCTTGGAAACACCGAAATAGTGCACACTCGAATTGGTTGGAGGGAGAGGACGTGTCGGGCCCGTATCCTTGCTGTCATGTCAACACTTCCCGAGATGGGCACTAAAGGGCACGAGGGCCCTCTGGCCGAGTTCTCAGCACTCCGCGACGAGATTCAAGAACGAGTCAAATCGCAACAACACATGCTCTCACTCCAACTGACCCTTGCCGCTGCCGTATTCGGGTTCGCCATCTCGCGGGCTGGCATGACGGCTCTTTTGCTCATAGTTCCGTTCAGTTCATACCTACTGTGCGGGCGTCTCGTAGCTCATCATTTCGGCACCTTGCGGGTGGCAAAGTACATCAAGGAAGATCTGAGTGGTCGAGTGCCGGGAGGACTGCGGTGGGAGCACTGGTTGGGCGAGCGACAAAGACGGCGTCCGCACTTTCTGGGATCGACATTACCGTTGCTCCTGACCTTTGTCGGTGCGAGTGTGCTGGCGCTCGCCTGGACGACTGGGTATGTATTTGCTCAGGATGGCGTGGCAGGCTTTCCTCGCGTCGGTCTTGCGGTTCTGTGGATCTTGGGACTCGTTGCCGCTGGACTGTCCACCATGCTCGTGTTGCAGATGTCCGGTCGGTTGCCGGTGCGCAGTTGGAACCAAACTGGACTGTCCTGAGCTGACTCCATCGCCGTCCTCGTCTTCGCCTCAGGAATACCGCAGACTTGACATACCTACACTTCGCCAGTGCTTGCGGAAGGGGTTCTTGTCCGTTCCGCGGTGCGGCCGTGGCGGTTCAGGGGTGCTGGCGGCGGGGGTCTGCGCTCCGTGCCCGGACGCCGGGCGTGCCTCGGTGGTCGCCGTTGGCCGGGTGTGGCTGCGCCGACGCCGAGGCGGAGGGGTGCTGCGGAGGCCGGGTCGGGGCCTGCGGACCGGACGCGAGACCGCCGCTGCCGGGAGCGCGGTGACGCAAGGCACGTCGGGCAATGCCGCGGATTTCCCGTGCGCGGCCGGGGATCGCGCGTGGGAGGGGGCGGGTGAGCATGGTGAACGGCTGCGCCTCTTCGCCGTTCAGCACCAGCCGGACAGCAGCGTGGTACACACCGAGGTGGGCCAGGTCGTGATCGGAGAGCCGGGGCGCGGTGTGGCGGGATAGCTCGCGCGAGTCCTCCGGGCTTGCGTTGAAGAAGATCTTGCTGCGGGCGTTGGTGGACATGCCTTCCCGCAACTCTCGGGGAAGCTGCCCGAGGTGCTGATGTGCCAGGGTCATCGCGACCCGGAAGCCCCGCGCCTCGGCCAGCATGTCCTCGATCGGGTACGGCAGATTGAGGAAATTGTGACACTCGTCGATCACCATCGAGGCGTCCCGGCGTTGGCGTTGCGGTGTGCGGGCGCGGGCGGTGGTGGCCTGCCAGGTCCGTGCGACCACCAGCGACCCGACCAGCCGGGTGGTTTCCTCGCCGAGCGAGCCTTTGGGGATGCGCACCAGGCAGATCCCGCCGTCAAGCACCTCCGCCATGTCCACGGTGGAATGGCCGCCCGCGATGGCGTCGCGCACGAAGGGCCGCAGCAGGAAGGCCCGCAGCTTGTTCATCAGCGGGCTGATCACCTGGCTGCGGGATGAGTCGGTGAGTTCCTCGTACCAGGTCCAGAACCCGCGCAGCACTGGGTCGGTGACCCCGGCCGTGACCCGTGAGCGAAAGGCGGGATCGGCCAGCAGCTTGGGCAGGTCTGCGAGGGTGGCGACGCCTTCCTGGGTGCGCAGGGTCAGGCAGGCGGCGCGCATCACGTCGTCGGTGCGCGGACCCCAGAACGCGGAGTACACCCGCCGGAATACCGAGACGAGGTTGTCCACAGTCAGGTCGGTTTCCCCGCCATCCAACGGGTTCAGGCACGGCGGCCGGGCTTTCGAGTCGGCGTCGAAGATCACCACGCGGTCGCCGGCTGATTTCGGCAGTCGCGAGAGCACGTCGGTGACGAGGTCGCCCTTGGGGTCGATCAGCACGATGCCGCGCCCGGCCTCCGCATCAGCCAGGATCATGTTGCCCAGCAACGTCGACTTGCCGGAGCCGGTCGCGCCGATGACGTGCAAATGGTGGCGCGCGTCCGGGACGCGCAACGCCACAGGGCGTTCGTGTCCGGTGTCGGTGACCCCGATCGGTTTGGCCTGCGGTCCCGGGGTGGCGATGCCCGGTGGCGGCGCGATGGCACGGGCTCCGGCGCGCTGTACGCCAGGGATCGCCTCGTCCGTCGGCAAGTGCGCGAGAGCGGCCAGTTCGCCCACCGACAGCAGATCGCCTTTCCCAAGGCGACGGTCGGCCAGCACCGGGCCTGGGTGGCGGACGCGGTGGCGGGTGTAGTGGTTGTGCTCGGTGTAGGAGGCGAAGCTCGCCGCGAGTGCGTGTGCCCGGCCGCGGGCGACGTCCCGCGCTTGGCGGACCTCGATCTCGACCGCGTCGGTGGGCAGGAGGGTGGCGACGGCGTAGCGGATGACCGTCTCGTACTGCGAGCCGCGTTGCTTGGCGACGATGGCGCGGTTCTGCGCCGCGTACTCCAGCGAGGTCTGCGGATCGGTGTGCAGGGCGCCGGCCTTCGTGGTGCGTCGGGCGGAGCTGCTCTTCACGCCGGGCGTGACCATGTCGAGCAGGCGCCCGACAACGCGGGTGGAGCCGCCCGTGTGCACTCTCCGCGCCGAGCGGCGCGCCTTCGCGATGCGACGGCCGGTGACCGGTCGGGCCAGGATCTGCACGCAGGCGTACTCGTCGCGGCCGAGCCCGACCGGGGCGCCGATCAGGGCACGGATCGGGTCGGCGTCGAAGTCGGTGCGGATCGGCAGCGCCTCGGACCGGGCGAGGCGCAGCTCGCCACCGACGACCAGCCGCCGCTGCGCCTCACCTGGAGGTGGCAGGGGCGGGTCGGCGGTGCCGACGCGGGTGTGTGCGCCGGGCCAGGCGGCCTCGATGGCGCGTTCGACCAGTCCGGGTGGGATCACACCGGGTACCCACAGCCGGATCGCGACTCCGGCCTCGGAGAACACGTACTCGCACGCCACATGGGGCTGGCCGGTGAACCACCGGCGCCAGGCCGGGCGCAGCAATCCGACGAGGTTGGACCACAAGGCCGCGCCGCCCGCGGGATCCACGGTGGGCGGGGCGAGCACGGTGACCTGGCGGGCGTTGGCGAGAAGCCTCGCGTGGCAGCGCCGTGCCCACCAGCGCCGGCCGATCACGAAGCCCGTGATGCCGACCGCGAGCACCGGGCCGACAAACGGCCCCCAGGTGATCGCCCAGTTCCGCAGGTGATCCAGCAGCCTGAGCAGCGCGCCGCCGGGGTCGCGCAGGTAGTCCCCGAGCCACCCATTCGTCAGGCCCGTCCGCACGATTCCGTGAGCAACCAGCACATCGGGTAGCTCGGGGTGTTTGAGGGCAGCCGGTATCCAGGAAAGCATGACGGGTCCTTCCAAGAAGGTAAGAAATGCTCAATCAAGAAAAGGGTCGGCCAGCGTCAGGCAGCGTCGAGTTCGATGTCGTCGTCAGCATCGAACGAACCGAACTCATCGCCCTCAGCCGCATATGCCTGCTCGCTGGCGAAGCCCAGGTCCACGAAGGACTGCTCCTCGGTGTCGGCGTCGCCGGGGTCGACGTCCGCGGCGTATCCGGCGAGTTCGGCCGGATTGCTCGTGACGAGGTAGTGCTCTGTGGGTGAGGCGATACTGTGGAACGCGACGCGCTGGGTGCCCGCGGACAGCAATCCCTGGCCTCGGTCGGCCGACAGCAGGAATTGCCGTTCTCCGGCCGACAGGTCGAAGGTCTGGGTGATTTCGTCGATGGCCTGCGAGGCTTGCCGCAGCAGCACTTGGGTCGCTGCGTTGGCCACCACGGCTTTGCCGAGATCGTTGCCGAGAACGTCGGCGGTGTCTTGGGTCGCGACGGTCAAGCCTGCCCAATGTTTGCGGGAGGCTTTGGCCATGCGGAACAGGAATTCCGCGCCCGACTTCTCTTTCATCAGCAGCCACGCCTCGTCGACGACCACCAGGCGCGGGCGGCGAATCGCGGGGTTGGAGACCCGCCGCCAGACCGTGTCCAGGGTGAGTAGCGTGCCGATGGCTTTCAGTTCGTCGGGCAGGTCGCGCAGGCTGAACACCACCAGGTGGCCTTCGGGGTTGGTGGTGGTCGGGCCGTTGAACAGTTGCTTGAATGCGCCCTCGACGAACGGGTGCAGCCTCGCGGCGAGCTCGGCGGCGGCCTGGTCGCCGGCCTGGCCCGCGGTGGCCAGCTGGTCGCGCAAGGTCCGCAAGGTCGGTGAGGGCCGGGTCCACGTGCGCGCGTCAGCGGTGATCCCCACCGACTGGTACGTCGCGGCGATGCCCCGGTCCAGCGCGGCCCGCTCGGCGGCTTCCAACTCGCTGCCGACGAGCACCGCGATGACGGTGTGCAGGAACAACGACCGCCGCACCAGGGCGTCTTTCGGTGCCGTTCGGCGGCCGTCGGCGCGGGTGTGGATGGGCAGGTCGAACGGGTTGAGCCGGACGCCCGTGGCACCGAGATGGACGTAGGTGCCGCCCACAGCGGCGGCCAGGCGGGCGTACTCGTCCTCAGGGTCGACGACCGCGATCTCGATTCCCCGGTACAGGCTGCGCAGGAGTTCGAGCTTGACCAGGTAGGACTTGCCCGCGCCGCTACGCCCGAGGATCACGCTGTTGTGGTTGTGCATCCCTTCGCCGAAACGGTCCCAGTGCACCAGCCCCTGTGATCCGACGTTGTAGCCGTAGAGCACGCCCGACGGGGCGGCCACCGAGGTCGGGTCGGCCGCGGGCAGGTCCGGCGAGGTGAACGGGAACGCCGCCGAGAGCGCCGAGGTGTCGAAGGTGCGGCGCATCCCGATCAGATCGAGGCCCATCGGCAGGGTCGACACCCAGCCCTGCAGTGACCGGTAGGTGGTGTGCTTGGCGTCCAGCAGCAGGCTCGCCGCCAGCGAGCGCAACGCCGCCACCTCGTCGGCCAGCGCCCGCTCGGACGGGGCGTGGATGGTGAGGTACAGCCCGACGCGGAACAGCTTCCCTTCGCCGCGCGCCACGCGGGAGGACAGGTCATAGGCGTCTTCGGTGGCGGCTTCGACCTGCGGGTCATACAGGCGGCCGTGCTCGGCGGTGTGCCGCCGGCCTGACTCGAGTTTGGCGAGCTGCTTCTTCAACCTGGCGGCGGCGGTGGCCGGGTCGATCGGCTCGACGTGCAGCGCGACGTCGAGGCGGCCGGGGTAGGTCAACAGAGGGGCGAGCCAGCCGGGGTGCACCTCACGCGGGAACCCCGTCACGGCGAAGCTGGACACCCACTCGTTGCCGACCTCGAGATGCCGTGCGCCGACGGACAGGGCGTCCGGTGTGAACGCGGCTGCCCGGTGGTGCGCGGCGGGCCGAGTGTTGGGACGGCGCTGGCCGCGCCGTGTTCGGGTGGCGATCACAACCGTCCCCTCTCCGGGTAGTCGTCGTCTTCGTCCTCGTAGTCCCCGTCGTCGACCTCGCCGTCGTCCGCGCCGTAGTCGTCCTGGTCGACCGCGGCACGGCCGTCGCCCTGCCAGAACGCGCGGTCCTCGGCGAGGTCGCCGTCGTCCAGGTCGGTGCCGCCGGCGGTGGTGATGACCTCGTCGGCACCGGCCAGGGCCGCCGAGGGCGGCAGCAGGGTGTCGGGGTTGCAGGCCGAGGCGAGCACGGCGGTGGCCTGCCCGGCGTCCAGCGGGGTGACCACGATCCCGGCGGGCGCGAGCAGCTCGATCGCCTCGCTGAGGCGGCGCACCAGCCGTGACTCCGCCGCCCGTCGTGCCCCGGCGCTCGCCTGGGTGGTCTCGGCATTCGCGCGACGCTTGCCGCGGGTCAGCGAGGACAACACCGCCAGCCGGCCGAGACCGCCGAGCCCATCGGCCGGCCCAGCGGCACCCATCGGTTCGCGCAGGATCAACAGCACCTGGCGCCGTAGCAGGTCGGTCTGCTCGCCGAGCTGCACCAGGTAGTCGGCGTGCTCGACGGCGGCTGCTTCCAGCGCCGGGTGTGGCAGGCCGCCCGCGCGTGCCCGTAGCTCGGCGATCTGGCCGGACAGGTCGAGTCGTTCGGTGCGGACCAGCACCTGCACGGGCGCGGTCAGGCTGTTCAGGTAGCGGCCGAACGACGCGACCAGGGACTCCTGCTCGGACGGTGTCCGCAGCGCGAAGTTCACCGTCGAAGCGACCGCGACGACGGCCAGGCCGTCGGTGCCCAGGTCGACCACGCCGGTGTCGGTGACTGCCTCGGCGGGCAGCCGCAACGCCGACGGCGAGATCTGCTCAGCCGCCGCCGCTTTGCTCCTGGCCTTGACCGACTTGCCCTTGCCGGTGCCCGCGGTCCGGCTCGCGCTCGTGGCGGCGGTCTGGCTGGTGAGCCATTCCGGCGCGAGGCGAACGCCTTCGGGGGCGGCCACGCGGTGGCGCGGTCCGATGCGTTGCCGGATCGCGGCGACCAGGAGCCGGTCCATCGAGATCCCGTCGCGCTGGCCGAGCGCGATGACCGCCGCGCTCACCCCGATGGGGATAGCCAGCGCGAGAAACACGGGCAGCGGCAGCACCGCGCGAGTGGTGGTCCACCCGGCGTAGAGCACCAGGCCGGTCACCGCGAGGATCGCGAGTTGGCGGGCAGTCAAGGGGCCGATCACTTTGTCGGCCATGTCGACGTCGGCGGGGATACGAATGGGTGTAGTCACGACTTACCTCCGGGCTTGGGTGGTGGCGGCGAGGGACGCCGTGGTGGTTTCGGCAGGTCCAGCGGGAGCCGGAGCTGCTGCCCGGCGGGCGAGGCCGGTCGTGCGGGTGGCGGGGTCGATGGGCGCGGTGTGCGGCGCACGCCGTCCAGCGGGAGCGGGTACTGCCCGGAGCGGGTTGCCCGGTTGCCCTTGTACGGGTCGAACGGCAGCTCCAGCTGCGTGCCGCGTGCTCGAGCCGGGGGTGCCGCCGGTGGTGGGGTCGACGGCCGCGGTGTGCGGCGCACGCCGTCCAGTGGCAGCGGGTACTGCCCGGAGCGGGTCGGCCGGTTGCCCTTGTACGGGTCGAACGGCAGCTCCAATTGCTGCCCGCCCCGACGCCGACCGCCCGGCTGGTTCGGTGATGCCGGAGGCGGCGCCGACTTGACCCGCTCGGCGTCCATCGGCAACCGGTACTGGCCATCGCGCCCGCGAACCGGCTTGATCTCCGGCCAGTCGTCCCCGAGCGGCAACGCCAACTGGCGGCCCTGCCCGGCCTTCGGTTTCAGCGCGGGAGTGGGCTTGGGCTTGGCAGCCGGACGGCTGCGACGCACACCGACCAGCGGGAGCACGTACTGGCAGTCAGCGGCGGTGCGAGCGTGGGCGTAGGGGTCCGCCGGTCCGCGACCACCGCCGCCACCGTTTCCTCCGCGACCGCGGCCACCACCACCGCCGCCGCCGGACGGGCGTGACTTGCGGCCACCGCCGCCTCGGCCACCGAGCAGACCAAAGGTCTTGTAGGCGATGAAGCCACGCACGATCGAGCCCAGGATCGAGCGACCGCCGGTGCCTTTGACCGAGGACAGCACCCAGAACGGGATCTTGAACAGGATGTACATCAGCGCGAGCGCGACCAGCAGGTTGACCAGCCCACTCACGGTCGGGCCGAACAGGGTGAACCCGCCGGGCGCGAGGAACACCTTCATCGCGGTGATCAACGTCAGGGACTGACCGACCTGGATGGCCAGGCAGCCACCGAACGCTTTCCACCACCAGCGCGCGATGCCCTCGGTGTGCGGGAGCGCATGGAACATCAGCGCGAGCGGTGCCCCGGCGAGCAGGACCACCGTGATCGCGACCCGCACGATGTAGGTGACCAGCAGGACGATCAGCATCCCGGCGAGAAAGATGCCAATGAAGATGATGAAGATGCCGCCGTTGAGCGACCCGAGGATGAGGTTGCGCAGTGTCTCGCCGGCCGAGCTGGCGTCCAGGCCGCCGCCCATCACCGCTTGGGCCAGTCCGTTGGCGATCGCGATGGCTTTGGTCGCCGCCCAGAGCGACAGCGCTCCGGCGAGGAACCCGACCACGATCCGGGGCGCGATCTCCTTGACCGAGTGCCGGGTCTGCAGGGTCTGGTACCCCATCACCAGGATCCCGCCGATGAGGATCAGCAGCCCGTAGCAGACGAGCAGGATCTGCCAGGAGTTGTCCCACAGCTCCCCGATCCTGGGCAGCTTGTCGGGCATCGGGGTGGTCAGCAGGGTCTTGGACAGCAAGTCCAGCAGCGGGTTCAGCGCGGCGGTGACAATCCCTCGGAAGAACGCGTTGATCGCCTCGGTGATGCAGGCACCGATATCGGTGATCCCGCAGTTGTCCTCCTCCTTGCCCGGTGGGCCGGGTTGTCCGTTGCCAGGACCGGTCGGCGGCGCGGAAGTCGATGGCTGGGGGATGCAGCCCTCACCCGTGCACGGGACCGGGGAGCTGCTGGAAGGCGGTTGGCAAGGAGGCTGAAAAGGGCCGGGAATGCAGGGCGACGAGGTGGGCGACCCGGTCGGAATGGGCAGCGGAATGCCCGTGAGCGGCGGTGTTGTAGTCGGGGCGGGCAGGTGACAGACCGGCAACGGCGAACCCGATGGGCACGGGTTGTCCGTCGGGACCGGCGCCAGTGGATTCGAGCTCGGCTCGGGTGGAGTCGGTGCGGGCTGCGCGGCGACCGGACCATGGCCGGGTGTGGCGGCGCTGACCGCGAGAGTGCCGCCCAACAGGACGACCAGGCTCAGCGCCAGCATCACGATCGCCCGGCGTCGCGTCATGCGCAGCCGCCTGACCCAGCGACGGGGCCGGGTGCGCTGGCCACAGGCGCGCCCGGTGGTGCTCGCGGGCGAGGGCGCGAGCAGTTCTCGGTGGGCACCGGTGGCTTCCGGGCGAGCCTGCACGGGCTCGTCCGAGCGCAGGCTGCGGACGATCGGAGCGGCCGGTGTCCGACGACAAGTGGGCCTGGTCGTGGACATGGCTCAGGCCCCCACGATGCCCTTGAGGACAGTGACGACCAGGGGTGCGAGCGCGGCCAGGCCGTAGCCGATCGCGGCGGCTTTGAAGCACTCCTTGGCCTTCTCCTGCTCGCCAGGATCGCCGCCGCCCATCACCCGGCGGACCCCGCCGATGGACAGGAACACCGTCGCCAGACCGGCGAGGATGCCCATCACCCAGTTGCGGATGTTGGTCAGAACCTGATCGACAGACCCGGCCAGGGCGAGCACCACGGTGTCCGCGTGCGCGGCCGAGACCGGCACGAACAGCGCCACCACGACCACGCCGATGACCACCACGAACGTGCGCCGAAGCGCAGTCCGGCGGCCCGCCGACGCAGTGGACGACATCCGAGGTATGACGGTGCTGCCGCTGCACGGCTGAGAGATGCAGGAGTTCGCTCGCGGGACTCGGCGAGCCGCCACGAGAGGGTGGGTGACGGGTCCGCAGCGAGGCCGACGGTCGCCGATGCGGCGGCCGTGCCGGCGGCGGACGGGCGAAGGGATCAGGCGCATCGCGGCACCTCCGGAGTCGTGCTCGACAACCGCCGGGGTGTTGCGGTCGAGCGGTCGAGCGAGGTGGTGTGCGCGGGAGCGGCTGGGGTCCTCCCGCAGCCCTCGACTCCGGATTCAGGGGCGTTTTTCCAGACGCGTGACCGAACCGTGACCGACGACTTTCCGTCGATCCTGGTCACCATGCGTGACTTTCGGGCTGCCCGATGCGGCGCTCTGGCGATCTTGTTCGCGGCGTCGGTGACGGTAGTCGCGTTCACCGCGCGGATCTCCACGTCGCGCTCGCGGCGGTCGGCGGGGTCGTCGTGCGGCGCCTGGTCGGTGAGCCAGGCGAGCAGGCGTGCTTCGGCGTGGCTGCGGACCCAGTGCAGGGCGGTGACCTTGACGCCACGGTCGGCGGCGGCGGCGGTGAGCGTGGTGTCCTCGAGGCGGGTGGAGCCGATCAGTTCGGCCTCGTCGCCGGTGATCGCTCCGTCGGCCACGGCGCGGGCGAGGACGAAGTCCGGATGTCCCCACGGCGGGGTGGGTTCGCTGGAGTGGAAGTCCTCGTCGGTGGGCATCGGGCGGTCGAGCGCGTCGCGGATGAACAGGTGTCCCGCGCGCAGCCCGGCGCAGCGCAGCCGCCACATGACCCACGGCCGGGCGAGGTCGATGGTGGCCAGCTCGGAGAGGAAGCCGGTCAGGATCGCGGCGTGGATGTCGCGGTGGTCGTCGGCGTAGGGCGCTGACAACTCGGCGGCGATGGCGAACAGCGCGGGCAGCGCGACGCCGACGCACGCGACGGTCCAGGTGCCGCCTTCGTCGCGGGAGCGGGTGACCAGGTGGACCCAGATCGGGTCCACGGTCGACATCGGGAGGTTGGCGTCGAGCAGTAGGTCCCGCAGTTCGTCCAAGGGCACCCGGCGCCGGGGAAGACCGGGGAAGCGCCAGCCTTCGATCGAGACCGGGCTCGGCCCGGTGACCAACCACTCGAACGCCGTGCGTGCGGAATCCAGCGGCAGAGAATCACGCTCGAATGGCGTGCGGTGAGATATGCGATTCGGGGCCATGTCGGCTCCTTTGCGTGGTCGGAGAAACATCGACCAGGCAAGGAAGCCAAATCAGGTCCACCAAAACGCCACGAAACCGCCACCAAACGACTTCCAAAACGCCACCGACGATCTTGGAGGCACGGTCTCGGCCGCAACAAAGATCAAATACCGTCTACAACGGGGCGCCGTCGAAGCGGCCCATCAAGATCATATAATGATCATCTGAAGTAGGCTTCTAGCTGGCATAACATAATTTTGTGGCGTTTTGGTGGCGATCCGGTAATAGGTTGAGAAGGCCGGGTCCACGGTGTCGCAGTTCGCGACCGCCTCCACCTTGGCAGTCGTCGAGAAAGTGAGGGCGACGGCGACCGCACGGCGAGCCCCCGAGGGTGACTCCACGCGGGCGTACATGCGCGATCCTTGTGCGCGTTCTTCGTCTGTGTCAATGGAATATTGGTTGATAAATATTAGATAACAGCACTGGAAAAGTGGGTCGTTTTTCGGAGTCGGGGGGTGTCACAGGGCGCCACGGATCGCGGCGCGCATCCCACCGGTACTGCGAGGATTCCATGACCCAGGCCGACCACTCCGCGAACCGCGGACCGAAGCGGCGCGGCGACACCACCCGCCCGGCGAGCACCCGCACAGGCTCCCGCCGCGGCGGCGACCGCCGCCCGTATCCGACCGCGTCGACCACCACCCGGGTCAGCCCCGCCAAGCCCGGCTCCGCGAGTATCCGCTCACGGACACGCGGGTCGGCCACGACGCCGACTCCGGCGACGGTCTGGACGGCCGGCCCGGCTCCGATCGACCTCGGCACGGCCTGGCCGCAACCGATCCTTGGCAAGATCGTCAGCTCGTTCAGCAAGCCCGGCAGCAGGGTCGCGCTCCTGGCCTGGCCGACCGAAGACGGCCACGCGCGACTGGTTCCAGTCGGCGCGGACGCAGTGATCGACCATGCCCCGGCAACCGAGCCGGACCACGCGCTAGCCGAGGCACTCGCCGCCGTCGAGGGGCTCGACCGGACCGGCCGCGTGGTGCGCGTCGCGGCGGACCCGACCACAACCGGTCCCGGAGCGCGACCGTTCTGGGCCGACCTCATCGGCGACTCCGACCACTCCGCTGCGCCCGTCTACCCGCCGTCCGGTTCGGACGTTAGCGACGGCCTCCTGGACGGTGCCGAGGACGGCCCGGCGGACACGGATCTGATCATCACGAGCCTGCGTCCCGAGGACGGCGGCGACCAGTCCAGCGACCTGGTGGCGTTGGTCGCGGCCCGGTTGCTGCGGGTCGGCGGGATCCTCGTCGTGCTTACCCACTGTGACTGGCCTGCGGGTGAGCTGATCGACCCGACCGGGGCGGTCGTGGCCTCAGCGCAGAACGCCGACCTGCTCTACCTCCAGCACATCGTGGCCCTGCACACGCCGGTGCGCGGCGGACGGTTCGCCGCCGAATCCCTCTCCGAACCCGGCGGCCCGGATGCCGGGAACGAGGCACGCGCTCGTCGCCGCGCGGCCGTGCGCGGGCTGCCCGAGCCTCATCGGCGCATCCACTCCGACGTCCTGGTCTTCGCCCAGCCACACGACTACGAGCCGCCCCGCCTGAACCCGGCTCACGCGGCGCTCGACAGCGGAGTCATCCGATGACCGCCGCCCAGACACCCCACCCCACCCGGTCCGGACACCACCGCCAGAAAGGCACGCACGTGGCCGACAACCACTTCCCACGCGCCCTGTTCGACACCGCCGCCACCCCGGCTCGGACCTACGCGGAGAACCCGGTGGACGGACCGACCCTGCGTATCCCGCGCGCGCTCATCGACGACCTCGACGGCACCACAGGCACACCGCCCGAGGGTGCCACCGACGACTCGGCGGGCGACGTGGCGGTGTCGGTGTGGACCACCGCGCAGACCGCCCCCGCGACACAGCGCAAGGGCCGCTACGTCGCCGAGTCGACCGCGCACCCGGCCAAGATGCTGCCCGCCGTCGCCGCGTACGCGATCGCCCACTACACGCGACCGGGTGACTTGGTGCTCGACCCGATGTGCGGCATCGGCACCACGCTCGTCGAGGCACTGCACGCCGGGCGCCGCGCGGTCGGCATCGAGTACGAGCCGCACTGGGTCGACGTCGCCCACGCCAACCTCGCACTCGCCCACAGCGCCGGAATCGACCACGACGGCCGAGTGTTCCACGGCGACGCCCGCCAGATCGCCTCACTCCTGCCACCGCAGTACCTCGGACAGGCGGCGCTGGTGGTCACCTCACCGCCGTACGGTCCATCCACGCACGGGCAAGTGTCGGTCGCGCCGGGTGCGGGGGTGCAGAAGTACCATCACCTCTACGGCAACACCCTCGACCGCGGGAACCTCGCCAACATCGGCCATCACCGGCTGCTGGCCGGGTTCACCCGCATCCTCGCCGGGCTGGTGCCGTTCCTGCGGCCGGGCGGGCGCATCGCCATCACCATCCGGCCCTGGCGCGAGCACGCCGAACTGATCGACCTGCCCTCGCAGATCCTCGCTTGCGGACTGCACGCCGGCCTGATCCCGGTCGAACGCTGTGTCGCGTTGCTGGCGCGCGCCGCGGAGCACGACCTCGTCGCGCGCGGCAGCTTCTTCCAGCGCGACTTCATCCGCAAACAGCGCGAAGCCGGGCTGCCGCTGCACCTGATCGCACACGAGGACGTGCTCGTTTTCCGCACCGTCCTTTCTCGCCACAGTTCGAGGGCAACGGCCGGCGCCGGCTCCGACGTCCGCAGGCGACCCGCACCCGCCTGCCTGCCACGGATCCCCCGACACACCACCGACGGTGGCCAGGTATCCCGGCGGGCCGCATGAGCACCCGGCCACGCCGCACCCCACCTCGGTCGGGGCGCGACTCCGCCTCCGCCCTCGTCGCCGTCACCACGGCGGCGGGGGCGGTGCGGGCGGCCACCGCTCAAACCGTGCCGGACAAAGCACGGCAGAACGTCTCGCTCAGCGCGAGCCCTGCACCGGTCGTCGGGTCGGTGTGCACCGGCTACCTCGGACTGGATCTCGGTGTGCTCGCCGCGCTCGGCGGCGGACGCATCGCCTGGTGCGCCGACCCCTACCCGCACATCGCCCACATCCTCGCCACCCGGCTGCCAGGCGTGCCCAACCTCGGCGACGTCCGCGCCATCAACTGGACCGCGGTAGAGCCAGTCGACGTGCTCACCGTCGGGTTCCCCTGCCAAGACATCTCCGCCGCCGGGCGGCGCGCGGGCATCGAGAACGGAGCACGCAGTGGCCTTTGGACCGACATCATGGTCGGCGTTCGCCTACTACGACCCGCGCTGCTCGTCGTGGAGAACGTCGCCGCGCTTCGCTGGAAAAACGGTGGTCTCCACCGTGTACTCGGCGACCTGGCCGAAGCAGGGTATGACGCGCTCTGGCGTAGCGTCCGCGCCGCCGACATCGGCGCGGCACACCGCCTCGAACGAGTGTTCCTGCTCGCCTGGCCCCGAGCCGGTGCCACCGACGACACAAACCGAGATGCTGTCGACACCAACCGCGCACGACGGCTCCTCCAACGGCATCTCGGCGACCAGCCGACAAGGCGGCCCGTCGCTGCTGGACCAGCTGCGACTGCTGCCGACACCAACCGCCTCGGACGCGAAGAACTGCACGCACCGGACACAGAGCGGTGGGCCGTCGCTGCCCGACCAGGCGCGGCTGCCGACGCCGATGGCATCGGACATCGGCACGCCGGGGCGTCGGGCGGGAGCCGGGTTCGGACCGTCACTGTCACAGCAGGTGCTCCCGGTGGTCAATCCCGAGACGTTCCTGCCAACGCCGCGAGCGACCGACGGGACCAAGGGCTGCCCGGCACAACGCGGCTCCAAAGGAGACCTAATGCTGCCCTCGAAGGTGACCGCGAAGCGTTGACGGCGCTGGCCGAGCGCCTTGCCAGGGTCCCCACGCCCGCCGGGCCGACACCTGAGGAACTCGGGGCGGACCGGGCGTTCATCGAGCTCACTGCCGTCCAGGACAGCATCACCGGAGGACGACCATGAATGCCCAGTCGCTACTCGGGTTCGTGCGCGAACACGCCCTCGCCGTCGCTGCCGCCGAGCAGGAAGGTGAACCGGGCGAGGTCCGCACGGAGCTCAACGATGTCGTAAGCGCGACCTCCGACGAAAGTACTCAGCGACTCGCCGAGCCGAGCCGCGTCAATAGCAAGCCAGTCATGCACGAACCGCAGCAGCTCGGTCAGCTCGGTCGCGTCGCTGGTGTCCAGGTTCACCGCGGGCATGAGGAGATCTCACCACCTGCGCAACGCTCGTCACCATGGCGTCCCGCCCAGGCTAGGTGGTCCGCTGTCGACCACGATCAACTTGTCCAGCGAGTAGGCGTCCACGTCTGGGTTCAGCCACGACTCGCCCCGCCGGGCACGATGGAACCTGAAGGTCCCACTCGTGCTGTTCGCACCGACGATGCACCGCACAGCGACAGGTTCGGGCAGCGCGCGGACAAGCCGGACCACCTCCAGGGCAAAGCCCAGCCCATGACGCAGCATCAAGACCTGGTCCGCCTCGGAGATGACCGGCTCACCGTCCTCCAGCGATCCGACGTGGACGGGCACCACGTCATCCAGGTGGAAGCTGCTCGTGGCGCACTCCCAGCCGGTCAGATCCGGGCCGCCCGAGCGGGGCGCCTCAACTTGATCGGCGTGCCTGGCGAAGGCCAAGGCCGCGCCATGCCGAACAACACCCTCGGCCACCAACTCGCGCAGCTGCGGCGCCAACTCCGCCACGGGCACAGCGACCCCCGGCCCTGCCTGCCCAAGAGCTGCGACCGCCAACTCGTTCATCCGAACATTCAGCACGGCCCGCAGCGTGCCAGCACCCACCCAACCGACGCACGCGAATACTCGGCCGCGGCTGACCGTTACCGGATATTCGCAATAACTTGCCCATTCCACGGCAACGCCGGCTGGCGCTGGATCCGCGACCACGACCCCGACAGCTGGGCCGAGGCCGTCGAGTTCGACAAGGCCATCCGCGACGGCTACCCACACGCCACGAGACAAGGCCAACAACTGCGCGGACAGTACTTCCTGCACCGGGCTTGTCAGCCACTCGACGAAGTCGACCTCGACCCACCAGTTCCCGGCAAACGTCACCTGCGGCTGATCTCCGCGAGTCCGGTGGAGGAGGACGACCCGGACGGCTGTTCGCCGTGGTCACGCCGATCCGGCACGCCAGTCACCGCGGAGCGTGCGGGCGTGCACTCGGCCACAAGCGCAACAGCAGCACGCGCGCAGAACTCGCCCGCGGCGTAGCCCCGCCGTCACGGAATTGGAGAACCGCCATGCCCTCGAACACCACCGCGCAGGATCAGTCCGGCGACCGTAATCCGCGTCGGGCTGCGACCGCCGGTCGCCAGACTTTCAGGCAGCGCCTCACGGCGATGGGCGCCCGGCTGTTCGGATCCGCGACAGAGCCGGACACAGCCAAGGCCACGCCCTCACGGCGCGTCCAGAAACACGTATTGCGCGACTACCACGCCGCGAACCTCGCAGCGGCCCGCACCGCGTCCGAAGAACTGGTGCACGCCGGTTTCCACACCGGAGACGTGCCCTACGGCTACCGCGCGCAACGCGCACGAGTCTGCCCGACCGGTGGATCGCCACGGTGGCGAACCCGCTTGAGCATCGAGCCTGTCGAGGCATCCACCGTGCAGATGATCTTCCTGTGGCGTGCGACCGAACGCCTGCCCATCAAGGACATTCGCCGACGTCTCACCGTCGCCAGATACCCAGCACCGTTGGATCGACACACGGGCCATCCCGGCATGTGGACCGAAGCAATCGTGCGGGCAATCGTGCGCAACCCGAAGTACCTCGGCCACCAGGTCTGGGGACGTACCCACCACGGCATACAAGTGCCGCGATCAGAGTGGGTGTGGTCAGACACCTGGGCGCATCCGCCCGTGGTCACCCTCGAACAGTTCACCAACGCCAACCGGCACTCCCGGCCACTGGCAGCACTGCGGCCGGGTAACGAGTAGACCGCCATGACCACGCCATCTTTCCCTTCGCCCCAGGCAGTCGATCACGCCACGGACGGGGCCGACACTGTCACAGCCCAGCCTGACGACGCGGCGGGCACTGCAGGCCCCGATTCGGGTCAACTGTTGTTCACGCCAGCACAGGCCGCCACCGTCCTACAGGTGCGGGAGTCGTGGCTACGTCGACGTGCGGCCGAACGCCGAGTTCCCTGCACGTTTCTGGGCAAGCACTTGCGCTTCTCCCGCGCGGACCTGGAAGCGATCGTCGCTGAGGCACAGAGACCCCCAGCCGTGGCACACCCGCGAACACGCCGCAGCGCTGCACCTCCACGACAGAGCTGACTAAATCTCGCTTCGCTGCAAGAGATCTATGTAAACGGGTGACCACATACCGCTGGCGCTTTTCACCGAAACGAGCGTGAATACCCGCTGCCCGAACAACGGACCACTGTCCGCAAAGGAGACTCCACAGTGGCATGGATAGAACGACACGGCGGCGGCTTCCGAGTCCGCTACCGACTCGACGACCAGACCATCATGACCGAACCCGGCTTCGACACCAGACCCGCAGCCCAAGACCGCATCGACGACCTCAACTACGAGCAGCGCCGCGGCACCTGGGTCGACCCCCGCGCCAACCAAACGCTACTCGGCGACTGGGTCACCACCTGGTCCGCCGCCCACGACGTCAGCGAAGGCACCTGGGCCAAGTACAACTCCCACCTGGAAAACCACATCCTGCCCAAATTCGGCGACACCGCCATCGGCGACATCCAACGCCTGGCAGTCAAAGGCTGGGTCAAGTCGTTGCGCCGCAAACTCGCCGAGGCGACCGTCGCCGATGTCGTCACGATCCTCTCGATGATCCTCGGCGAGGCAGTGGAGGAAGACCTCATCACCGCCAACCCATGCCGGAAACTCCGGATCAACCGAGATGGCGGCCCGGAACGGCCACATGCCGCAGGCTGGCAAGTCGTGCGCATCGCCGAACGCTGCCGCCGCCGAGAAGATTGGCTACTGATCATTACCGCCGCCTACACCGGCATGCGCTGGGGCGAACTCGCCGCCCTGCAACGAATCAATCTTCACTTCGACGAACCGAGGATCATCGTGGACCCCGACGAAGGCGCCCTGCACGAGGTACGCGGCAAACTCATCCTCGGACCACCCAAGACCGCAGCCAGCGTCCGAACCATCCACCTGCCACCATTCCTGGCCGAACTGCTACGCCAGCACCTCAGCAGCCAGGACCACCGATTCGTATTCACCGGCGCCGACGGTGGCCTGCTCCGGCGCTCGAACTTCCGCAACCGCGTCTGGCTCCCCGCCGTTGAAGGCTCCAAGCGTCGAGGATGGGCACCGCTGTTCCCCGGGCTGCACTTCCATGACCTGCGCCACACCCAGAAAACCTGGCTGATCGAGGATGGCGTTCCCGAGGTAGCACAAGCCGCCAGACTAGGACACCGGGTGCCCGGCGTGCGGGGAATCTACTCACACGTCAGCCAAGCCATGATCGACCACCTGTTGGCCGGACTTCAGCGTCGGTGGGAGCAAACTGGGAGCACCGGACCAGCGAACACTACCGAGACAGAAAAGGGTTCAAGATCATTTGCTCCCAATCTGCTCCCAGAACAGCAAAACGGCCTGTCAGTGATGATCACCGACAGGCCGTCTGACCAGTGTATATAACTGGTGGGCGATACTGGGATTGAACCAGTGACCCCTACCGTGTCAAGGTAGTGCTCTCCCACTGAGCTAATCGCCCGAGGCGCAGGCGGGAATCGAACCCGCGTACAGGGCTTTGCAGGCCCTTGCCTAAGCCACTCGGCCACTGCGCCAGTTCCTGCCTACTTCTCAGGAGTCCGGCCGGCCCGAGGGGCCGACGCCGAGCGGACGACGGGACTCGAACCCGCGACCCTCACCTTGGCAAGGTGATGCGCTACCAGCTGCGCTACGTCCGCCTGCCCCAGCTTCGTTCCGGGCGCTTGGCCCGTCTCGGTGGTGCGTGAAGAACTTTATCCGACCCTCAAAACGAGTTTCAAACGGGGGGTCGTTTTCACCGTTTGCTCAGGTCAGGTCGTTGGAGATCAAGTGCGTCAGCGCCTCGTCGACGTTGACCCATGTGTGCTCGTTGCCCGGCACCACCACGTCGTAGGTTCTGTCGAGGAAGTCCGCCAGCTCCTGCGCGGAGGCTTCGAAGACCGCGTGTCCCGATGGTGAGCTCAGCTCGATCACCACCACTTCCGGGTCGTCGACCGCGGGCCTGATCCGCACGTCACCGTCCCCCGCTTCGGCGATCAGCCCGTCAGCGAGCAGGTCACGCGCGAACACCCATTCCACCCAGCCTGCCCGGCCTGTGCGGAACGCCGCGACGACCGCGTACGGGTCGCGGGTGTCATAGCGCAGCTCGACCTTCACCGGCACCGCCGGCGTGCGTGGCGCAAGCAGGTCGAAGACCGCCGTTGAGCGGAGCGTCACGTGATCGTTGCGCATCGTGGCTACCCTTCTTCTCCCTTCCCAGCCATGGAACGACTGAGTCCCAGTCCCGTGACGCCGCAGTTCCGCCCTTCGATGGCATTCGGTCGATCTTCACCCGCCCGGGCCCCAGTTCGACACTATGCGATCGAGCGACTCCGCCCTGTAATCACCTGATGGACCTACGGGTACATAGTGCTGGGTTCTGCCTGAACTTGGTAGCGCCAATGCGTGAATCTTCTGTCGGATGTTCGCCCTCCCACTCCACGCTCCCCCGACATCCGCTGGTCAGGGCGCAGATCGGGGGGTGGTTACATTCCGGTTGAAGGCTCCTGTAAGCTTTGTCTCTGTCAGGCCAGCGGGTGATTAGCTCAGCGGGAGAGCGCTCCGTTCACACCGGAGAGGTCACTGGTTCGATCCCAGTATTGCCCACCAGGCTTTCGAAAGGCCCGGTTCCCAGTTTCACCAGGGGAACCGGGCCTTTCGCTCGTTGAGACATCCTTTGTGGACGCGAGCCCGAGGCTTTCATGCCTGTGCCGATCATCACCTTCGTTTCGTCGCCGCGCGCCGCTCAAGCACGACTCATCGGATGTAATCGTCTACATTTCGGCTTGTTGCACCTTGACGACGGGTTATCGGGCAGGTTTGATCGGATGTCTGAGGGGTGACCCGGGAGGGCTGAGTCTTGCAACGACGCATCCGAACCATCCTGCTGAGCGTGCTCGTCATCTTGCTCGCGATGATCACGCCCACCGCGAACGCCGAGGTCGAACACCCGAGACAGCAGTGGTTACGCGCGTCGACCGCCGGGCTCTTCCTGCACTGGGGCATGTTCACCGCGCCGAAGCACCTGGACTGCGCGGAGTGGGAGCGGGACGTGACCGGCGGTGGCTGGACGCCGGACTACTGGGTCGACGAGGCCCGCAAACTGGGCGCCTCCTACATCGTGTTGGCGACTTTCCACAGCAGACTGGGTTACGCGAAGCCGTGGCCGAGCAGCATTCCCGGCAGTTGCGGTACCCAACGCGACATGCTGGGCGAACTGGTGAAAGCGGGCAAAGCCAAGGACGTCAGGATCATCCTCTACATGACCGACGACCCGCAGTGGCACAGCGAGCAGGGCAAGCAGATGCTCGACTCGGCCGCGTACTCCGCCTACAAGGGTCAGCAGGTCGACCTGACGACCCGGCGCGGGTTCGGGATGTACAGCTACGACCTGTTCTTCGAGGTCATGCGGAACTACGCGGACCTCGCCGGGTTCTGGATCGACAACGACAACGAGTACTGGGAGCAGAACAAGCTCTACGAACAGATCCGGCAGCTGCGGCCGTCCTGGTTGCTGAGCAACAACAACGAGGACACGCCGATCATGGACACGGTCAGCAACGAGCAGAAGACCGGCATGACACCGTCCTACGACTACCCCCAGGCGGCGTGGACGTCGATGCCCCGGCTGGTCGAGGCCGACTACAAGCTGCCAACCACGGGTGACTGGTGGTACGACGGCAAGGACCACCCTGTCGACTTCCGGTTGTCCACTGGGCGGTACATCACCAACGCGGGTTCGTCGATGAAGTCGTTGATGGCCGAGACCCCGATGGTGAACGGGAAGTTCCCGCCCGGCCAGGAGAAGTACAACAACTTCATGGCCGAGTGGGTGCCGCCGATTCGGGATTCCCTGCACGGCACCGAAGGCGGCGGTTACCTGTACGGCGGCATGCAGCCGGGATTCTGGAACGACGGCGCGCACGGCGTGATCACGGTCAAACCGGGCGCGACCACGCAGTACGTCCACGTCGTGACCAAACCGAGCACGAACACGCTCCGCCTGCGGGACAACGGGTACTGGGTGACCGGTGTCACCAACGTCCGGACCGGCGAACGCCTCAGGTTCAACCAGGCCGGCGGGTACCTGACGATCCTGGACATCCGCGACTGGGACACCTACGACACCGTGTTCAAGGTGGACACGCCGGTGCGGAGCGGCTACTACAAGGACGTCGGCGCAACCGCGAGCTCCACCAAGAACGGCTTCCCTGCGGGCAACCTGACGGATGGAAACCACGAGACCTACTGGGACGCCGACGACAAGCTCCCGGTCAGCGTCACGCTCGACCTCAAGCAGCGCAAGCACGCGACCCACCTCGCGGTGAACCAGCGCGAGTGGTCGCCCACGTACGCACGGGTTTCGTTCGGGCGCCCGGAGGATTCCGCGCGGATCAAGGACTACGCCGTGTCCATCAGCGACGACGGGGTGCGGTGGACGCAGGTCCGGACCGGGGCGATGCCGAGCGCGCGGGGCACCCAGTTCATCGACATCGGCCAGCAGACCACCCGGTACATCAAGCTGGACGTGCTGAACACGTGGAGCGGCCCGCAGGCGCCCCGCTACTTCGGCGAACTGCAGATCGACGAGATCAAGGTAGGACACGGGTATCCGCTGTCCCCGTGGTCTCAGACCCCGTGGGAAGCCGAACACACCAGCCTGAACGGCGTCGCACGGCCGCAGCTCTGCTGGGCGTGCTCGGGGTCGGTGCAGGTGGTGGGGCTCGGCGGCGGTGCGCGCAACTCCTTGACCTACAAGAACGTCACTGTCCCGGCAGCCGGTGATTACAAGCTGGAGCTGAACACGACATCCGCCCAGGCGACCTCGCTCACAGCGACGGTGAACGGTGGCACGCCGACCACCGTCGCGCTGCCCGCCGACCGTGCGGATGTGCCCATGAAGACAGCGGTTTCCGTACCGCTGAAGGCAGGCGCGAACACCATCACGCTGCACAGCAACGACTCACGAGGCCCGGGAGTGGACCGGATCGCGGTGTCCCAGCTGCCACCAGCGTCCTACACGCCGACGACCACGATGACGGTCACGCCCCACGGCGTCCAGTGGATCGGCCCGGACCAGCAGGCGATCAAGGTGACCGCGAAGCTGCGGCTGGACGTCGACGACCCGATCACCGGCGTCGAACTCAAGCCCGCCGCACCGGCGGGCTGGACCGTGCACGGCGCGCCCGCGACCACCCAGACGCTCCGGCTCGGGCAAGTGCTGAGCGGCGAATGGACACTGACCGCACCCGCGCAGGTCCAGGCAGTGACCGCGCCGGTGACCGCTTCGTTCCAGGTCCTTGGCCGGGCCAAGCAGGTCACCACCGGTGTGGACGTCAGGCCGCGCCCGGCGGACCGGGTGTTCATGCGGGAGGCTGAGGACTCCACCAACGAGTTCGGCAGCACCGGCCTGAGCGGCTGCGGCGCTTGTTCGGGCGGTGAGAAGGTGCGCAACATCGGTGGTTCGCCGGACGCACTGGTGCGGTTCGACAATGTCACTGTGGACAGCGCGGGCCAGTACACGCTCCACATCGACTTCACGGTCAACGGGCCACGATCGTTCTTCGTCTCGGTCAACGGCGGCGCCCCGACCGAGGTCAAGGTCGACGGAGTCGGCAACAACACACCGTATTCCACATCGGTTCCCGTGACGCTGACCGCCGGAGCCAACAGCATCACGTTCGCCAACGACCAGTCCGGTGCGCCGGATTTGGACCGGATCTCGCTGGCTGTGGGAACTCGGGGGTGAACGGGCGCGTTCACGGCTCATGACCCTAGGCCGTGTCTCGAAGTCCCCGGTCGATGAGAGTCGGGATCGGGGCGGTTCCTGACGTCGCCGCCGGAAGGCCGGAATACTGGTTGTCTTTTGGCTTTTCGGCGGTGGCGTCAGGGACCGCATCCGGCCCGGCTATCGCGGCCGGGGGCTTTGAGACACGGCACAGAGGAGACCGTGTGCGTACGCGCCAGAAGGACCGGGACGTCCCGGCACCGGGATCACCGTGGAACCGGATCAGACTCGGGCTGTGGATGGGTGGGCACTACTGGACCGACGAGTCGGGCGAGTTACAGCCCGCCGTCGTCCGCGACGAGTTCGATCTGGTGATCAGTCTCCACAACAGAGACGGGCACGGTCCCGTTGAGCGCCGACCAGCTCGACACGGTCCAGCAACTGGCCGACACAGCCTTGCTCGCGGTCGAACACGGCCGCAACGTGCTGGTCCGGTGTCATTCCGGGTACAACCGCTCTGGTCTGGTGGTCGCGCAGACACTGATCGGACTGGGGTACGACGCGCCCGCCGCGATCGATCTGGTCCGCAGCAGGCGTTCGCCGTGGGCGTTGAACAACAGGGTGTTCACGCAGTACCTGGAGGCCGGGCTGGGTGTCGCCCAGCTGCTGGTCGGCCTCGACGCCCCGTAAAGGAGTTTCACGGACGCCCCGACCACGGTAAGAACAGCACACATGGGACGCGCGCTGGTCAATTTCTTCTACTGCCATCCGGTCGGGCACGCGGTGGAGGCGCTGTACTACGCCAACGGTCATCACGCGGCGAACCCGGACATGGAGTTCGCGGTCGCCCTGAACGCGGCGACCGCGGTCGAGCTGGCCGACTTCTGTCCGTTCATCTCGGCGAAGTACGCCGTCGACCACCCGCTTCTGGAGAGCTGCGCGGATTCCGCGCAACGGGTCGCGCACCTGCCGAGGCAGTGGGACTGGGTGATCGACGAATCCCGCCGCTACCAGGACTTCCAGCTGCAGCTGTTCCCCGGCCTGAAGGACTACTACGACGCCACCGACAAGCACCTGCTCCCGAAGCATCCCAGGACCGTCGTCACCAGCCCGAAGGTCGGCTACCTGCGGCGACAGCAGCTGCGTCTCGTACTTCCCGACGAGGCTCGGTCGACGTCCGGGCAACGGACCATCACGATCATGCCGGGCGGGTCGAGCGAACCCGAGTTGTACCCCTCGGTCGAGTCATGGCTGATGATCATGGACGCGCTCACCGAGGCGTACCCGGACGCCCGGCTGGTCCTGGTCGGCAAGCTGGCGCGCACCGACCGGACCTCGACCACGCTCACCGAGACGGATCTCGCGCGGCTGCTCGCGCACCGGTCCGGGCCGGTGAACTGCTTCGACCGCGGCCTCACCGAGCAGTTGGCGACGGTCGAGGCGAGCGATGTCTTCGTGTCGCCGCACACCGGTTTCGGGATGGCCGTGCTCGCGGTCGGCACGCCGTGGCTCGCGCTGTCCGGTGGGCGGTGGTTCGAGTTCTTCTTCAACGGTGTGCCGTTCCGGTCGATCATCCCCGACACCGACCGGTTCCCGAGCTACACGACGTTCGGCTCGCTGCCGGTGATCGACAGCGATGACGGCCCGCGGACGCCGAGCATGACCAAGGAACGGTTCCGGGCGGATCTCGACCGGATCGTGGCCGCGGCGGGCGAACTGCGGGACGGAACAGTGAGTTACGAACAGTGCTTGAGCGAGTACTTCCCCGCTTTGCTGGACGCCAACGGTGGTGACAAGTCGCGGCTCTGGTCGATCGACGCCGTGCACCTGGACTACCTGTAGGCGTGGACGGCGCCCGGGTACGGCAGTCGCGCGGGGCGGTGCAGCCGGTACTCGAAGTGCCACCATTCGTTGTCGTACGTGCGGTACAGGTTGTAGCGCGCACCGTTCTCCTCCAGCCAACGGGCTCCTTCCACCGGCCGGACGTCCATCGCGACGCCACGCACGTGCGGGGATTCCGCCGGGTGCAGGGCTCTCGGCAGACCGGGCCGTTGCAGGTCCGCGACGTAGATCCGGTGTTGTTCGGCGGCGTCGCGGTGACCGGAGGTGAGTCCGATCAGCTGGCCGTCACGCCAGAACGCCTCGGTACGAGCCGTGGTGAACGCGGCGTGCGCGGCCAAGGTAAGGCCACGCAGGTCCTCGGCGGGGTAGCGGATGCCCAACGCCCACTGGCACGCGACGTGCCTGGCGTGTCCGGGTGCGTGCAGGTGGGCCAATGGCAGCAGGCACCTCGCAAGCGTTTTCGTAGCCGCCGCCATCAGCCAATCTCGTGTGGTCATGGCATCCACTGTCGACGGACAGTGTCGTTGTCCCTTGCGCAGTGTGTAACAGCTGTGTACTGGCGGGGCTGTGACACAACCATGACATCGCGCGGACGGCGCCGGGATGTGCGCCGGGCACCATCGTGGGGGTGGACAGGCGAACTCCGTCCGGCCCTGCGATCGTTGGTGGCATGTCCCGGGTGCTGTTGATCGAAGACGACAAGGCCGTCCGTGAAGGACTGGAACTGGCGCTGACCAGGCAGGGCCACTCGGTGTGGACGGCCGAGACCGGCGAGCAGGGGCTCGGCAGGCTGGCGGACGTCGACGTGGTGGTGCTGGACCTGATGCTGCCGGGGATGGACGGATTCGAGGTCTGCCGCAGGATCCGCGCCACCGGCACCCTGCCGATCATCATGCTCACCGCCCGCAGCGACGACATCGACGTGGTGGCCGGGCTGGAAGCGGGCGCCGACGACTACGTGGTCAAACCGATCCGGCCCAGGGTGCTCGAAGCACGCATCCGTGCGGTGCTGCGCCGCGCCGGGGACGCCGGGTCGCCGCAGACCGAGGCCGAACAGCACGGCGACCTGGCGATCGACCGGTCCAGTCTGGTGGTGCGCCGCGATGGCGAGCAGGTCAGCCTCGCCCCCACCGAACTGCGGCTGCTGCTGGAGCTGTCCGCGTCACCCGGCCGGGTGCTCAGCCGCCAGCAACTGCTCGAGTCGGTGTGGGAACACGGCTATCTCGGTGACTCAAGGCTGGTCGACGCCTGTGTGCAGCGGCTGCGGGCCAAGATCGAGACGGATCCGGCGGCACCGCGTTACATCCAGACCGTGCGGGGGTTCGGCTACCGGTTCGGCCCGCTGTGAGGAGTCTGCGCACCCGCCTGTTGATCGCGTTTGCCCTGCTCAGCGGGGTTACGGCGGCCGCGGTGGCCGGTGCGATGTACGGGCAGGCGCGCAACGTCATCCTGGAGAAGGCCCAGGACTCGGCGGTCCGCCAGTTCACCGAACGGGTCGCCGCGATGACAGTGCCGGACCCGGGCGCGCTGTCCGATCGGGACAGCTTTGGGGTGATCCTCTACAGGGGACGGCCGTTGGGCGATGACCAGCGGGTGCCGGACATCCCGCGGGAGCTACGCGACAAGGTCGCCACCGGCGTGGTCGCGTGGCAGCGGGTGGTCCACGACGGCCAGGCCGGGTTGGTCATGGGTATGCGCCTCAGCGACCTGGAGTTCTACAGTGGACGGCACTTGTCCGACGAGCAGGACAGCATCCGTGAACTGGCGTTGCTCGCGTGGGTGATCGGGATCGGGTCGCTCGTCCTCAGCGGGTTCCTCGCGTGGCTGGCGGCCAACAGCGTGCTGCGGCCCGTGCGTGACCTGGATGCCGCCGCACGCAGGCTGGGTGAGGGCGATCTGACGACCAGGGTCCAGGTGCGAGGTGGCGACGAGCTCGCGGGTGTCGCGCAAACGTTCAACACCACGGCGGCGGCGTTGGAGAAGCAGGTCGCGGACGCCCGGCGGTTCGTCGCGGACGTGTCACACGAACTGCGCACTCCCCTGGCCGCGATGACCGCGGTGACGGACGTGCTCGACGAGGAAGCGCCGCACCTGACCGAGGACGCGGGCAAGGCGGCCACGCTGGTCAGCCAGGAGACGCGCAACCTGACCCGGTTGGTCAACGATCTGATGGAGGTCAGCCGGTTCGACTCGGGCGCCGCCACGCTGGCGTTGGACGACGTCGACGTGGCCGAGGCGGTGACAGCGACGCTGCGGGCTCGCCGGTGGACCGATGTGGTCACCGACCTGGCTTCGCTGACCGCGCGGGTGGATCCGCGGCGGTTGGACGTGATCGTGGCGAACCTGGTCGGCAACGCGCTGAAGCACGGGGCCGCGCCGGTGTCCGTGACGCTGCGCGGTGAGCCGGGCTGGGTGATCATCGAGGTCACCGACCACGGTCCCGGGCTGGACCCCCAGGTGCTGCCGCAGGTGTTCGACCGGTTCTACAAGGCCGACACGGCACGGACCCGGTCCGAGGGCAGCGGTCTCGGCCTGGCCATCGCCTGGGAGAACGCGCGGCTGCACGACGGCACTCTCACGGCGGGCAACCGGCCGGACGGCGGCGCGGTGTTCACGCTCCGCCTGCCTTCAGGAGGTTCCCGGTGAAGCGTTCCCTGGTACTGGTCGCACTGCTGATCGCGGGGTGCGGTGTGCAGCCCACCGAGCCGATCGGCGGATCGCGCGCGAAGGGGGCGGTGATCTACCTCGTGCAGGACGGCGAGGTGACGCCGGTGCTGCGTCCCACGCGGCACGAGTCCAGCCAGCTTTCCGCGTTGGAGCTCCTGGCTCAGGGAGTCCCCCCGGGCGGCCTCTACACCACTGAAGTGCCGCACGACCTGGGGCCGAAAAGCGTCGACGACAAGACGGTCGCCGTCACTGTCGACGTCACTACATTGTCCACAATGGCCGTTGCACAGATCGTGTGCACGGCCGCGGCCCCCGGGCCTGTCACGCTGCAAGGCGGCGGACAGACCCGGGGGCCGGTGAGTTGTCCTGACTAGTCAGGCAGCAAGCAGCCCGGTTTGGTCAGGTCGAGCCTGTTCCCGGGTCGGACGCACGTGGTGATCCAGTACGTCTGCGTGGCGTACCCGGCGCCTTTGCGAGCGGAGATGGCGCCGGTGCGGTCCATTTCGCACGGGTTGTTCTCCGTGCACTGGCCACCTTCGCGGTTGCTCGTGTTGTGGATGCCGACGACTTGGCCGCCGGACACAACCGGGGACCCCGACACACCAGGGCCGGGCTGGCACGCGGAGTCGTACCGGAGCACGTCCTTGGTCACGTAGGTCATCTCGAGCACGCGGTAGGCGAAGCCGTCGATCTTGCAGGGCAGGACCTTCATCCAGCCCGACGACACGATTTCGACGTCCGCGCCTCGTTTCGGCCGGTCCGCCGACAACGTCATCGGCCGCACGTGGTACTGCCTGTCGAGTTGGGCGTAGGACTCGCGCAACCGGTACAACGCGATGTCCGTCCCGGTCATCGTCACGTACAGCGCCTTGGCCGTACGGAGTGTGGCCACGGTCCCGCCCTTGCCGTCGAGCAAGTTGATCAGGCGGTTGGACGGCTGGTCGACGAGCACTTCGTCCGGGATGACGCTTTGCCCTTCGTAGCAGTGTCCGTTGGTCAGCACCAATGCTGGATCGTGTGCGGTGGATTCCGGTGTCCGGACAAGGGAGCCGGAGCACCCTCCGAACACGACGGTTCCGGACAGGTCGGTGGCCGCCGCGGCGGGAGTGGCCAGCGCGATGCCGAGCAACGCGGTCACGGTGAGGATTCGCTTGATCATGACAGTCCCTCGCACGATCCGTTGTCGGTGCGGCCGGTCCGGAAGAAGTCGACGACCTTGGCGCCGCACGGGATCCGGCGGATGGATCCGTGGACGTCGTCGTTGATGGTCAGCAGTGCGCCGCCGATCTGGGCCTGCATCCGCTGCGCCCACATGTACGGTGTGTCGTTCTCGTAGCGGTGCCCGGACAGTTGCAGCGCGCTCGTGCCTTTGGTGAGGTTCCACGGTTTGGCTTGGACCGGCCATTTCGGGCACTGGAAGCTCATCTGCAGCCGACCGCCCGCCGCCGGGTACTTCTCGATGCGCTGCTGTCGTTTCGCCCAGATGTCGGCGAAGTCCCGCCCTCCCGTGCCGTCGTTGCAGAACATCGCCCGGTTGTTCACGAAGTTGAACGCGAACCCGTTGGCGTCGGCGAACTGCGGCCGTTGCGGTGGTTTCGCCGCCGACGCGGCCATCCGCGTCTCGGCGCCCTCCAGCAGGGTCGCCAGTTCCCGTGCCGAGTAGGCGTAGCCGGAGGGCGATGGCGTGGCGAGGTAGCCGACCGTCACGCCACTGATGTCGCCGCGTGGCTTGGTGTCCAGTTCGGTACGCAGGGCCAGCACGGTTTTGCGGACCTCAGCGCTGGTCTTGCCCATGTGGTACTCGTGGTCGCGGTCGGCCAGCCATTTCGTGAACGGCTCGAACCGGGTTTCCGCGACCGCCACGGCGTCCGTGTCCATCGACGCCATGTCCATCACCGGAGGCATCACCGACTCGAGCCACATCCGGTCGACGCGCTGGTCGAACAGCGACCGGTAGACCGCGCCGACGGCGGTGCCGAAGGAGACGCCGTAGAAGCTGATCTTCTGCTCCCCCAACGCCTGACGGATCACGTCGACGTCACGCGCGGTGTTCTCGGTGGTCAGGTTGGCCACGAACTCGGGGTCGTCGTCGGAGCACGCGGCGTTCCACGCGGCCTCGGACTCGAACGACGCCCTGGCGTCGCTCTCCGCGTCGCGCGGCGGGGGCAGCGGATCGTAGTCTTTGTCGCAGAACTGCGCGTCGCTGAAGCCGACGCCTCTCGGGTCGAAGCCGATCAGGTCGTAGTTCTCGGCGATGCCGCCGATCGTGCTCGTCCTGATGTCACGGGGATAGGAGATGGCTGTGCCGCCGGGGCCGCCGGGGTTGGCGAGCAGGACTCCCCGCCGCTGTCCCTTGGCTTTCAGCCTGCTGACCGCGATCTTGAGCGTGCGACCGGCTGGTTTGGTGTAATCCAGTGGCACTGTGACGAAGGTGCACTCCGTTTCGCCCTTGTCGTCGGGGATGGTCTCCTTCCATCCGCTCAGCGCTTCGGTACAGGGCTTCCACACGGGCGCCGTGGCCTGTGTGGACGTGGCGTGGGCGAGTGTGGCCGAAATCCCGGTGGCGGCCAGCACGATCACCACCATCGCTGCTGTTTTGATCACCCGGTCGAACCTGGCAGAGCCGTGTCAGCCCGCCGTCATGGTTGTGTAACAGGTGATCACGCGATCGCGATGCGTACTGCCGCGACGAGGCCGAGCACGCCGATGATGTAGCGCAACGGCGCGGGCGGGATCTTGCGGGACAGGTAGGCGCCCACCGGGCCCGCGATCATCGTGGCGGCGCCGAAAACGAGCGTCTCCGGCCACGGCACGGGAGCGATGAAGCAGAACAGCACACCGGCCACTCCGTTGGCGATCCCCTGCAGGACGACCTTGACGGCGTTGAGCTCGTGCGTGGTTCCCTTGGCGAACAGGCCGAGCACGGCGAAGAAGATCACGCCGATGCCGGTGCCGAAGTAGCCGCCGTAGACCGATGTGCCGAAGATGAGGGACTTCAGCGGGCCGCGGTGCTTCTCCGCCGACCGCAGCCGCTTGGCCACGAGCGGCTGCACGAGAACCAGGAGCGCACCGAGACCGAGCAGCGCGGGCACGAGGTAGGCGAAGACCTTCTCCGGCAACGCGAACAGCACGAGCCCGCCGATCAGCGACCCCACCGCGGCGGGCAGGGCGATCCGCCGGAGCAAGGGCTTCTGGACGGCCAGTTCCCGGCGGAAGCCGAGCGTCGAGGCGAAGTTGCCCGGCACGACACCGATGCAGTTGGCGACGTTGGCCTGGAGCGGGGTCATGCCGAGAGCGAGGAAGACCGGGAACGTCAGCAGCGCGCCCGCACCGGCGACCGCGTTGATCACCCCGGCAACCAGCCCTGTCACCGCGACGAGGAGCAAATCCACGCTCATCACTGTCCGCTACCTGCACTCATGCGTCCAATGAACGTCAGAGATGGGATTGATGCGTAGGATGCATCAATGTGGAGATCGACCAGCTCAGGTGGTTCGTGATGGTCGCCGAGGGACGCACGGTGACCGCCGCGGCAGCGGAGTTGCATGTGTCACAGTCCGCGTTGTCGCGGGGTGTCGCGCGGCTCGAGCACGAGATCGGCACTCCCCTGTTCGACCGCGTCGGACGCGTACTCCGGCTCAACAGCAACGGGCAGACGTTGCTGGACGCCGCCAAGCGCGCCTTGAACTCCATCGACGGCGCGGTCAGGACGATCGGCACAGCCGCGGACCCGACGGTCGGCACGGTCCGGTTCGCGTTCCTCAACACGCTCGGCAACGAGTTCGTGCCGACGTTGCTCAGCGGCTTCCGCGTCCTCTACCCGAAGGTCGAGTTCCTGCTGCGGCAGGGCGGAACCACACGCAACGAGCGGTATCTGCTCGACGGCGAGGTCGATGTGGTGCTGGCCGCGCAACCGTCCGATCAGCCGGGCATCACGTGGCGGCCGATCGTCGAGGAACCGCTCACGCTCGTCGTCCCCACCGGCCACCGGCTCGCGCGGCGTCGCACGGTGCGGCTGGCTGACGTCGCGGGCGAACCGTTCGTGACGTTCTCCGACGGGTTCGGTCTGCGACTGATCACCGAACGGCTGTGCCACCAGGCCGGGTTCGCACCGCGGATCGCGTTCGAAGGCGAGGAGCCGTTCACGTTGCGCGGCCTGGTCGGCGCGGGCTGCGGTGTGGCGCTGTTGCCGCCCGCTCCCGGTCCCCTGCCGGACATCGTGGAGCTGCGGATCTCGCAACCACGGTGTGCCAGGACCATCGGGATCGGGTGGTGCCCCGACCACTACGCCCCCGCTGTGGTGGAGGCGTTCCGGGAGTACGTGCTCACCGAGGCGCGTCCGTCGGCGGCGTGGTCACGGTTCCGAACGCACCAAGGTCGTGACGATCTTGCGGACGGCTAGCGCCTGGGGCGGCGTCGCCCGGTCGGCGTAGAGCATGTGGGTGGTGCCGATCAGCATCGCGGCGAGGGTTTCGACGTCGGCGTCGGCCGCGATCCGGCCGAGGCGTTGCTCGGCGGCGAGGTAGGCGCCGAGCATGATCGCACCTTCGGTGAGCACCGGGACCCCGGCGGGCCAGGCGTCCCGGAGTCTGGTGCGCAGTTCGTCCCGGTAGGTGACCAGGGCGACGACCGCGACGGCGACCGATTCGAACAGCGAGATCAACCCGCCGGTCAGGTTGTCGGCCACGGTGCCGGTTCCCACGCGCTCGCGCAGCGTGGCGGCCTGGGCGTCCATCCGCTCGACGCGGTCGAGCACGTACTCGGCTAGGAACGCGTCGAAATCGTCGAAGTGCTTGTGCAGGACGCCCTTGGCACAGCCCGCCTCAGTGGTGACCGAACGGCTGGTCAGAGCGCTGGGACCGTCGCGCAGCAGGATGCGGTCGGCGGCCGAGAAGAGCTGTGCGCGCACGTCACGAATGCTCACGCCGGTCGGCACCGAGGGTCCTCCCTTGTCGAGTGGGCGCTTGCCCACTATGGTGGGCGCATGCCCACTCTACCGACTGAGCCCCATCGCGTCCGGGAAGTGGCCGAGTCGTTCGGCACCGATGCCCAGCGCTACGACCGGACCCGTCCGAGATACCCCCAGGCGCTGATCGACCGGATCGTCGCCACGGCACCCGGCCGGGACGTGCTCGACGTCGGCACCGGGACCGGCATCGCGGCCCGTCAACTGCAAGCGGCCGGGTGCACTGTGCTCGGTGTCGAGCCGGACGCGCGGATGGCCGAGCACGCGCGCGAACAGGGCCTTGAGGTCGAGGTGTCGACCATCGAGGAATGGGACGCAGGCGGGCGAACCTTCGACGCGATCACGGCCGCGCAGTGCTGGCACTGGGTCGACCCGGACGCGGGAGCGGCCAAGGCCGCGCGCCTGCTGCGCCCCGGCGGCCTGCTGGCCGCGTTCTGGAACGCCGATGAGCCACCGGCCGAACTGGCCGACACCTTCCTGGCGATCTTCCGCGAGGTCGCGCCCACCTCACCGACCGCTCAGCTCACCAACAAGAACAAGCCGTACCAGTCGATGTCCGACCTGGCCGCGGCCGGGATCCAGCGGACCGAGCGATTCCAGGCCATCGAGCACTGGCGTTTCGAATGGCAGCGGGACTACACCCGCGACGAGTGGCTCGACCGGCTGCCCACCCACGGCGGCATGAGCCTGCTCCCGCCCGACACCCTCGCCACCCTGCTCGACCGCACCGGCGCCGCGATCGACGCCGTCGGCGGCACGTTCACCATGCGCTTCACCACGGTCGCGGTCACCGCGATACGGAGCTGAACCGGGCGTCCGCCTCGGCCGCGGTCAGCCCGAAATCCGCCAGGTCGTAGCGGTGTGAGCGGCGGCGGTCGCCGGAACTGTGCACGGCGGCCATCGCGGCGCGCACGTCGTCGGAAATCGCCAGGCCGAAATGGCGGTAGATATCCGCGACCACGGCGAATGGATCGGCCACGAATTCGTCGTATTCCACGTCGTAGAACTGCGCGGGATCGTGTTTCACCCGATCGGCGTTGAATTTCTCCAGGCCGCGTGCCCACAGTTCCAACTGGGTACGGCCGATGACCGAACCGCGGAACACCGTCGACCACCCGTCGGTGGCCTGTTCGGCGAGGCTGCACATCGACGCGATGATCGTGCGCGGCGCGCGGTGCGTCTGGATCACCAGCGCGTCGGGATACGCGTCCAGCAGGGCGTCGAGCGCGAAAAGGTGACTGGGGTTCTTCAGCACCCAGCGGCGGCCGGCGTCCGGCATGCCGATCAGCTGGAGGTTGCGGCGGTGCCGGTGGTATGCGGCTGTCCAGTCCTGGCCGCTCAGCCACTCCGAATACGTCGGCACGTAGGCAAGGCACTCGAAGGAGACGGACAACATGGACTGACGCAACAGCCGCCAGCACTCCTCTGCCATGTCCGCGGTGATGTAGTGCAGGCCCATGAACTCGGGGTGTTCGACGTGGTGCTGCTCGTACCCGGCCTGGATCCGCTGGTACATCGGGTTGTCGTCCCACGTCTCGCGGGGTGGGCGTGGTTGTGGCAAGTCGGTGAGCCACAGTTCGAGCCCCTGGTGCGCCGGGTCCTCGGTCAGCAGCCTGTGCAACGCGGTGGTTCCGGTGCGGGGCAGACCGGTCACGAAGATCGGCCGCTCGATCGGCACCGCCGCGTGCTCCGGGTTGGCCTTCCACGCCGCCTCGCTGAGCAGCCGGGCCACCAGCGCGGAGCGCAGACCGGCGCGCTGCACCCGTAGCCCGAAGTCGGTCAGCCCCGCCTCCCGGTGGTAGGAGTCCACCAGCACCGACAGGCCGTCCAGGTAGTCCTGGTCGCCGAAGTCGGCCAGACCGGTGATCTTCGTGGCCGACGCGTGCAACGACTCGATGTCCACGCCTGACTCCTAGTGGTGGTATTCGCCGCCGTTGACGTCGAGGCACTGGCCGGTGACCGCGCGGGCCAGGTCCGAGACGAGGAAGACGATCGTGTCGGCGACCTCGTCGGGCTCGGGCAGCTTGCGCAGGTCGATCTCGGCCGCCACCTCGTCGTAGACCTCCTGCGGGCTGATCCCGCGTTGCTTGGCGAGGTGGTCGAAGTAGTACTTCACGTTGTCTGCCCAGATGTAGCCGGGCGCGATGGTGTTCACCCGCACGCCCTTGGGGCCCAGTTCGGTCGACAGGCTCTGCGCCATCGACAGCAGCGCGGACTTGGTCATCTTGTACGGGCCGAACGTGGGTTTGGAGTGCCGGATCACCATCGAGCTGACCATCACGACCGAGCCCCGGCTGGCCTCCAGCATGGGGCGGAACAGGTTCGTCAGCCGCAGCGCGCCGAGTACGTTGGTCTCGAAGCCCTGCCGGATCCCGTCGAACGGGACACCGTCGAGGTCACCCATCGGCGGGATGGCGAAGGCGTTGTTCACCAACGCGTCCACGCGTCCGAACGACTCCTTCGCGGTCTCGGCCAGGCGAACCGCGTCCTGTTCGGAAGAGATGTCGGTCGGCACGGTCACCGCGCGCCGCCCGAGGTCGGTGACCTCCTTGGCCACTTCGGTCAGCCGGGACTCCGTGCGGGCCGCGAGCACGATGTCCGCGCCCTGGCGCGCGCACCGCAGCGCGATCGACCTGCCCAGTCCCGGTCCGATCCCGGACACGACGACGACCTTGTCCTGCAACAACATCAGCCCACCATCCTCCTCGCGACCGCAGCCTGACGGGCGGCGATGCGTTCGGCGTACTGCTCGGGGGTGATCCGGGCCTGCTCGTGGAACGGCAGCCGTTGGGCCAGTTCGGCGAACGGGACGACCTCGACCTCGGGGCCGTCCTCGGGTTTCAGGTCACGCGACAGCCGCTGCCAGCGGATCTGCAGGTATCCCCGGGAATGACCGGTGCGCTCGATCCAGTTCGCCAGTCCCGGATCGCGTTCGCTGATCACGTACCTGATCCGGCCGTCCGGGTCGGCCACGGCCTGGTCGGCGGTCAGGCTGGTCTGGTGGTTGATGTAGTCCAGCGAGACGTACCACATGCTGCCCAGCTGGAATCCGTGGTACGGCGCCTCGGACACGGGCACCGACACGATCATCACCTCGTCGTCGGCGAGGTCGTAGTGCCCGACCGAGGAGAACTGGGTGGTCAGGCCACCTGGGGTGGAGCGGGGTTCGGTCATGGTGTTCACCGGGAGGTTCAGGTAGAACCACTTCGGGAACGCCAGGAACGTCTTCAGCCTGCTGGTGAGCATCTTGCCCGCCGCCGCGTACCGCTTGGCGATCAACTCCCGGGACAGCGCGGGCGGTGCCGTCCCGGTGGTGTCGGCGCGCCGGATGGTGATCGTGCCGCGTTCCTCGGCCGTCCAGTCGCTGTAGACCTCACGCACGACCAGCATCGCGGAGCCGCTGCCGAGGGTGAAGTAGTTCGGTCCGGCCGCGCCGGGTCCGAACCGGATCTCGAAGGTGCCGTCGTCGGCGATGTCGAACGCCCGGTCGTCGAACGCCGTCAGGCTGTCCGGCACGTCCACCGGGGAGTAGTCGCCGTTGAGCACCTGGAAGCTCAGGTCCGCCGTGCTGCCGCGCCGCCCGGTCACGACGTATTCCGCGTCCGCCCGGATGTTGGCGTGGAAGTAGAGCGTGTCCGGGTTGTCCAGGCCCATCTTGGTGTAGGGCCCGGTGGACTGGACGAAGTACGGGAAGTCGCGGTCGTAGGCCCACGCCATCTGCAGCGAGGCCCTGATGTTGCCTGCGAGGTAGTCGTACCCCTCGGTCAGGTCCTGCTCGGTACGCACGTGCGGCGCTTCGGCGACGATCTTCTCGGCGTCGGCGATCGCGGCGGCGAAGGACTCGGTGAGCACCGAACTAGACTAGAACGCGTTCTAACTCTTGGTCAAACACCGGCGAGGAACTTCATGCTGGGCATGTCGTCCATCGACACTGTCACCTCGTAGATCCGGTTGTAGGCGATGTGCCGGATCCGCCAGCCGTCCTCCGGCGAGCGGACGTATTTCTCCTCGTAGTAGGCGGCACCCTTGATCACCAGCCGGTGTTGCTTGACGATCACGGTGTCCTGGAACGCCCAGGTCCCCGTGGCCTCGTGGCCGTCGATGTCGATCTCCGGCTGACCGCAGAAGTGGAACGTGACGATCTGGTCGCCACCCAGGTTCTGGCGCATGAACTCCAGGATCGCGGCGCGCCCGGTGAGCACGAGCGGCTTGCCCATCGCCCGCGTGCCGTAGTCGGCGACCGCGTCCTCGGCGAGCGCGGCCTCGAGCACGTCCCAGCGCTTCTGGTCGACGGCACGCAGGTACCGGTGTTTGAGCCGCTTGATCTCCTCGATCGCCACGATGTCCATACCCGAAGTGAACACTCCGACGATTGACCAGCGCAATAACCTGTTCTAGTTTCTGATCGTGAGCACCGCCTACGAGCTGACCACTCAGCGCGCGCTGGAAGCGGAGTCCGTGCACGTGCTGCGCGAGGTCGCGGCCACGTTCGAACGGCCGGTGCTGCTGTTCTCCGGCGGCAAGGACTCCGTGGTGATGCAGCACCTCGCGATGAAGGCGTTCTGGCCCGCGCCGCCACCGTTCCCGGTGATGCACGTGGACACCGGCCACAACTTCGACGAAGTCATCGAGTTCCGTGACCGCGCGGTCGACTCGGCGGGCGTGCGGCTGGTGGTCGCCCGCGTCCAGGACGACATCGACGCGGGCCGCGTGACCGAGGAGACCGGACCGCGGGCCAGCCGCAATCGCCTGCAGACCACGACTTTGCTCAGGGCCATCGCCGAGAACCGGTTCGACGCCGTGTTCGGCGGGGCGCGCAGGGACGAGGAGAAGGCACGCGCCAAGGAGCGGGTGTTCAGCTTCCGCGACGAGTACGGTCAGTGGGATCCCCGCAACCAGCGGCCCGAGCTGTGGAACGTCTACAACGGACGGCACAGGCGCGGCGAGCACATCAGGGTGTTCCCGTTGTCCAACTGGACCGAGCTGGACATCTGGCAGTACATCCGCCAGGAAGGCATCGAGCTGCCGTCGATCTACTACGCACACCGGCGGGACGTGGTCGCGCGTGACGGAATGCTGCTGGCGCACACCAGGTTCGTGACGCTGTTGCCCGACGAGGAGCCGTTCGACGCGCTGGTCCGGTTCCGCACGGTCGGCGACGCGACCTGCACGGGCTGCGTCGAGTCCACCGCGACGACACCGGAGGACGTCGTCGCCGAGGTCGCCGCGACCCGCGTCACCGAGCGCGGCGCGACCAGGGCGGACGACCGGATCTCCGAGGCAGGCATGGAGGACCGCAAGAAAGAAGGCTACTTCTGATGCCGCACCTCCTCCGCCTGGCCACCGCGGGCAGCGTCGACGACGGCAAGTCCACCCTGATCGGGCGGCTGCTGTTCGACTCGAAGACCATCTTCGAAGACCAGTTGGCCGCGCTCGAACAGACCAGCAGGGATCGCGGCGAGGAGTCCCCGAACCTGGCCTTGCTGACCGACGGGCTGCGCGCGGAACGGGAACAGGGCATCACGATCGACGTGGCGTACCGTTACTTCGCCACGCCGAGGCGGAAGTTCATCATCGCCGACACACCGGGCCACATCCAGTACACCCGCAACATGGTCACCGGTGCGTCCACAGCGGACCTCGCGCTCGTCCTCGTCGACGCACGCAAAGGCGTTCTGGAGCAGTCGCGCAGGCACGCGTTCCTGGCCAGCCTGCTGGGAATCCCGCACATTGTGGTGTGCGTGAACAAGATGGACCTGGTCGACTGGTCACGGGAGCGCTTCGAGGAGATCCGCGAGGAGTTCCGGCGGTTCTCGATGAAGCTGTCCGTGCCGGACCTGACGTTCATCCCGATGTCGGCGTTGCACGGCGACAACGTCGTGCACCGCAGCGCGTCAATGCCGTGGTACGAGGGCACCTCCCTGTTGCACCACCTCGAACAGGTGCACATCAGCTCCGACCGCAACCTGATCGACGCCCGGTTCCCGGTGCAGTACGTCATCCGGCACAAGGACTTCCGTGGGTACGCCGGAACCGTCGCAGGCGGCGTGTTCAAACCGGGTGACGAGGTGCTCGTGCTGCCGTCCGGGTTCACCACGACCGTCAGCGCCATCTGGGCCCCTGGCGGGCAGCCGGTAACCGAGGCGTTCCCGCCACAGGCGGTCACGCTGCAACTGGCCGACGAACTGGACGTCGCCCGCGGCGACCTGATCTGCCGCCCGAACAACCGGCCGCACATCGGCCACGACATCGACGCGATGGTCTGCTGGCTGACCGAACACGGCCGGTTGCGCAAAGACGCCAAGTACACAGTGGTCAGCACCACCCGCGCGACCAAGGCCGCGGTCACGTCACTGGACTACCGGCTGGACATCACCACACTGCACCGTGACGAAGCCGCGGAGTCGTTGTCGCTCAACGAGATCGGCCGGGTCAAGCTGCGCACCCGGCAGCCGCTGCTGTTCGACGCGTACCGGCGCAACCGGGCGTGCGGCAGTTTCATCCTCGTCGACGAGACCACGAACAACACGGTCGCCGCGGGCATGATCACCGGGCCGGCCCAGTCGGTGGTCTGGCATTCCACCGCGGTCCAGCGCACCGAGCGCGGCACGACCGGCTGCACGGTCTGGCTGACCGGGTTGTCGGCGTCGGGCAAGTCGACCATCGCGGTGGAGCTGGAACGCCGACTGGTGGCGTCCGGCCGTCCGGCTTATCTTCTTGATGGCGACAACTTGCGACACGGGTTGAACGCCGACCTGGGCTTCAGCGCGGCCGACCGGGCCGAGAACGTCCGCCGGGTCGGCCAGGTGGCGCGCCTGTTCGCCGATGCGGGTGTGGTCGCGGTCGTGTCGCTGATCAGCCCGTACCGAGCCGACCGCGACCAGGCGCGTGCCGCACACGAGCAGGCCGGTCTGCCGTTCGTCGAGGTCTTTGTGGACACTCCGCTCGCCGTGTGCGAGGCCCGCGACCCCAAGGGGATGTACGCCAAGGCCAGGGCCGGTGAGATCACCGGGTTCACCGGCGTCGACGACCCGTACGAGCGGCCCGCGGCACCCGAACTGGTACTGCGTCCGGAGCAGGGCGATCCCCCGAGGATGGCCGCCGCGATCCTCGCCTTGATGGACCAGGCGTCACTGACCCGGATGGACTAATCACAGGACGTATCCACCCGGCCGTGTACACACGTTTGCCGTATCGACTTGCTACGGGCGAGTGAACGCGGTTTCCCGCGACGGCACTTTCGGTTGGCGTCGGCGGCGAGATCGCCTGAAAAAGCGTGAATCGTCCCATGATTCTTTTCCTATGCCTGGCAAGCCTTTTGGGTGACTGCGCGTGCTCGAAAAGTGGTGCTAGCCTCCGTCTTGGCACCGTCCGAACTGGATCATTCAGCGGGACACGAAAGGGTGTTCCCACTTTGTCGCGAGCCAATCATCAGCTATACCCATGTCTTTTTCTCTGTCCACACCACCCGACTAGGAAGAATGGCGGCACGTTGTGACCGACACGGTGGAGTCGAATCTTGGCGTAGAGAACGGCGACCAACAGCAGAGCCTTGCCACCGCGGCAGCGCGGAATTTGGCGACGACCACCAAATCAGTTCCGCAGATGCAGAGCATCAGCTCGCGCTGGCTGCTGCGGATCCTGCCGTGGGTCCAGGCCCAGGGTGGGGCGTACCGGGTCAACCGGCGGCTGAGCTACACCGTGGGCGACGGTCGGATCGCGGTCACCAACACCGGTGCACAGGCCAACATCGTCGGACCGGACCTGGTCGAACTGCCGCTGCTGCGCACCTTCGAGGACGAGGAGACGCTGCACGCCCTGGCGGGCCGCTTCCAGCAACAGGAATACCAGCCCGGTGACGTGATCGCCGAGTTCGGCCACGAGGCCGCGTTCGTCTACGTCGTCGCGCACGGCAAGGTGAACAAGATCGGCACCGGCGAGTACGGTGACCTGACCGTGCTCGGCACGCTCGTCGACGGCGACTACTTCGGCGACCAGGCACTCATCCAGGATCAAAGCATCTGGGAGTTCACCGCGAAGGCGGTCACCCCGACGATCATCCTCGCCCTCCCGAAGCGGGCGTTCCAGGAATTGCAGGACCAGTCCGACGCGCTGCGCGAGCACGTGACAGCGTATCGGGAAAGTCCGACGAAAGCACAGAACCTGCACGGTGAAGCAGAGATCCAGCTGGCGTCCGGTCACGACGGTGAACCGGAACTCCCAGGCACGTTCGTCGACTACGAACTCTCACCGCGCGAATACGAACTCAGCGTCGCGCAGACCGTGCTGCGCGTCCACACCAGGGTCGCGGATCTGTACAACAAGCCGATGAACCAGACGGAGCAACAACTCCGGCTGACCATCGAGGCGCTGCGCGAGCGCCAGGAACACGAGCTGATCAACAACGGCGACTTCGGCCTGCTGGCCAACGCCGACCTCAAGCAGCGCATCCCGACGCGCAGCGGTCCGCCGACGCCGGACGACATGGACGAGTTGCTGGCGACGGTGTGGAAGGACCCGATGTTCATCGTCGCGCACCCGCGTGCGATCGCGGCGTTCGGCCAGGAGTGCAACAAGCGCGGTCTCTACCCGCAGAGCATCGACCTCAACGGCAACCAGGTCCCGTCGTGGCGTGGCATCCCTGTGTTGCCGTGCAACAAGATTCCCATCACCGACAGGGGGACCACGCAGGTCGTCGCGATGCGTGTGGGCGAGCAGAACCAAGGTGTGATCGGCCTGCACCAGACCGGCCTGCCCGACGAGTACCAGCCCGGCCTGTCGGTGCGGTTCATGAGCATCAACGAGAAGGCGGTCATGTCCTACCTCGTGAGCGCCTACTACTCGGCGGCGATCCTGGTTCCGGACGCGCTGGGCGTGCTGGAGAACGTCCAACTGGGCCGCGCCGAGTGACGCGAGCCAGACGGTAGATCGGTCCCCCCTTCCCCTCGGCCACCAGACCTTGACCGTTGCCACATCTGTCCGCCCAGTCGGCCGTCGGCGCTCCCAACGGCTGGGAAGGCAAAGGTGTGGTGCCCTCACCGGTCAAGGTGGCCGAGCGGGCGCTGGCCGATGTGCGCCTCACCCATGGGGCCCTCGATTCCCTCGGCATCGGCCAGCGTCGAATCCCGGCTTCGTCCCCACCGCTCAACTGCTCAACCGATCAACTAGGAACAAGGCGGTCGAACACGTGACACAGGTCGAGAACCCCCAGTCGCAGCAGCAGATGAGCCTCGGCACCAAGGCCGCGAGAAATCTGGCGACGACGACCAAGTCCGTACCGCAGATGCAGGGGATCACGCCGCGTTGGCTGCTGCGCGTCCTGCCGTGGGTACAGGCCGAAGGCGGCGCCTACCGGGTCAACCGGCGACTGACCTACGCCGTCGGCGACGGACTGGTCAGTTTCACCCTCAGCGCCGGACGCGTTCACGTCGTCCCGCCGGAACTGCGCGAACTGTCGCTGCTGCGCCAGTTCGAGGACGACGACGCGCTCGCCGCGATCGCCGAACGGTTCGAACAGCAGGAGTTCGAGGCAGGCGACCTGATCATCCAGAAAGGACAGGCCGCCGACCGGCTCGTGTTGATCGCGCACGGCAAGGCCAGCAAGATCGGTCTCGGTGACTACGGCGTGGAGGCCGTGCTCGACACCCTCGGGGAGGGCGAGTACTTCGGCGAACAGGCGCTGACCGGGCACCGCAACGAGTGGAGCTTCACGGTCAAGGCCAAGACCCGCTGCATCGCGATGTCGTTGTCCCGCCAGGAGTTCGACCGGATCACCCAGCAGTCCGAGCCGCTGCAGGCACACCTGGCCGAGGTCGTCCGGTTGCGTGGCAAAGCGAGCAACCGCAAGGGTGAGGCCGAGATCGAACTGGCCTCCGGGCACGAGGGCGAACACCTGCTGCCGGGTACGTTCGTCGACTACGAGCTCAAGCCGCGCGAGTACGAGCTGAGCGTGGCCCAGACGATGCTGCGAATCCACACCAGGGTCGCGGATCTGTACAACAAGCCGATGAACCAGACCGAGGAGCAGTTGCGCCTCACGGTTCACGCGCTGCGCGAGCGGCAAGAGTACGAGATGATCAACAACCGGCAGATCGGGCTGCTGTACAACGCCGACCTCAAGCAGCGCGTCCCCACCCACTCCGGCCCGCCGACCCCGGACGACATGGACGAGCTGATCTCGCGGCGGCGCAAGACGCAGTTCATCCTCGCGCACCCGAAGGCGATAGCGACGTTCGGCCGCGAGTGCAACAACCGCGGGATCTACCCCAACACCAAGGAACTCGACGGCAGGGTCGTGCAGACCTGGCGCAACATCCCGCTGCTGCCGTGCGACAAGATCCCGGTCAGCGAGACCGGCCGGACCTCGATCATCGCGATGCGCACCGGCGAGAAGAACCAGGGCGTGATCGGTCTGCACCAGACCGGCCTGCCGGACGAGTACGAGCCGGGCCTGAGCGTGCGGTTCATGGGCATCGACGAACGCGCGATCATGTCCTACCTGGTCAGTGCCTACTACTCGGTCGCGGTGATGGTGCCGGACGCCCTTGGCATCCTCGAGAGTGTCGAGCTCGGGCGTTGACGCCATGACCACTCGTGAAGTCACAACCGACAGCCGTACCCCTCGTGAAGTGCTCGCCTGGAGCAGAGACCTGGTCGAGCCCGCCACCCGCGCCGCGGTGGAAACCCTGCCGGAGCCGATGCGCGACATCGCCGGCTACCACTACGGCTGGTGGGACGAGCACGGCAGGCCATCGACAGCGTCCGGCGGCAAGGCCTTACGGCCCACGTTGACCCTGCTCGCGGCCCAGGCGGTCGGCGGTCTCGCGACCGCCGCCGTCCCCGCCGCGGTCGCGATCGAACTCGTGCACAACTTCTCCCTGCTGCACGACGACGTGATCGACGGTGACGTCACTCGCAGGCACCGGCCGACGGCGTGGAGCGTGTTCGGCCGCAGCGCGGCGATCCTGGCGGGCGATTCGCTGGTGACGCTCGCGTTCGACGTGCTCGCCGCGAGCGGGCACCCCGACGCCATCGAGGGCATGCGCGTGCTCGGCTCCGCCATCCAACACCTCGTCGAGGGCCAGAGCCTCGACGTGGAGTTCGAGGACCGCAGGGACATCACGCTGGACGAGTGCGTGATGATGGCCCGCCGCAAGACCGGCGCGTTGATCAGCGCGTCCTGCACGGTCGGGGCGCTGTTCGGCGGCGGGCGCAGTACCCAGGTCGATCACCTCAGATGCTTCGGCGACGAGCTCGGCCTGGCGTTCCAACTGGTCGACGACCTGCTCGGGATCTGGGGAGACCCCGTGTCGACCGGCAAACCGGTGTACTCCGACCTGCACAACCGCAAGAAGTCCCTGCCGGTTGTGGCCGCGTTGACCTCGCACACCATCGCCGGGCAGGAACTGGGCGAGCTGTACCACTCGGACCGGCCGCTGTCGGGCACGGACCTGGAACGCGCCGCCGAACTGATCGACCTCGCCGGTGGCCGGGAGTGGTGCCGGGGCCAGCTCGACGACCGGCTGGCGACGGCGATCCACCGGTTGCGGGCGGCCGATCCACCGGCAGGTCCCGCCGCCGAACTGTCCGGGCTGGCTGGCCTGGTCACCCATCGCGACCACTGACCGGTTTTCGTTGAAGGGCAGCTTCGCCATGCAGGTCAAGGTGTTGCTCGCGTCGCCACGGTCGTTCTGCGCCGGGGTCGAACGCGCGATCGAGATAGTCGAAGAGGTGCTGCGGCACCGAAAACCCCCCGTCTACGTGCGCAAGCAGATCGTGCACAACAAGCACGTGGTCGCTGACCTGCAATCGCGGGGCGCGGTGTTCGTCGACGAGCTCGACGCCGTGCCGGACGGCTCGACCGTGGTGTTCTCGGCACACGGGGTCTCCCCCGCGGTGCGTGCCGACGCACAACGGCGGGAGCTCGACGTGATCGACGCGACGTGTCCGTTGGTCACCAAGGTGCACGCGGAGGCACGCCGGTTCGCCGCCCGCGGCGACACCGTCGTCCTGGTCGGGCACGCCGGGCACGAGGAGGTGGACGGCACGCTCGGCGAGGCACCGGGCCAGACCGTGCTCGTCGAAAGCCCGCGGGACGCCGCCGCTTTGCAGGTCCCCGATCCGTCACGGGTCTCGTACCTGATGCAGACCACGCTGGCGGTCGACGAGGCCGCGGAGGTGGTGTCGGCGCTACGGTCCCGTTTCCCGGATCTGAAGGGCCCCGCGTCGGACGACATCTGTTACGCCACAACGAACCGGCAGAACGCGTTGAACGCGATCGCCGACGAGTCCGACCTGGTCCTGGTGGTCGGCTCGACGAACTCGTCGAACTCCGTGCGGCTGGTCGAACTGGCCCGCCGAGCCGGCACACCCGCCTACCTGATCGACGACGTCGGCGAGATCAAGGCGAAGTGGCTCACCGGTGTCCGGGTCGTCGGGGTCACCGCGGGCGCCTCCGCGCCACCGGGCCTGGTCGACGAGGTGGTCGCCGCGTTGAACCCGATCAGCGTGGAGGACAGGGAAGTCGCCAAGGAGACGATCCAGTTCACCCTGCCGCCCGCGGCGAGGCGATCATGATCACCGATCCCGCCGATCTGGTGTCCCGGTCCCCGTCCGACCTGGCCGTGCTGGCCGGCGAGATCCGGGACTTCCTCGTCGACAAGGTGTCGCGCTTCGGCGGGCACCTCGGGCCGAACCTCGGCGCGGTCGAGCTGACCATCGCACTGCACCGGGTGTTCCACTCACCCGACGACGTGCTGCTGTTCGACACCGGGCACCAGGCCTACGTGCACAAGATCCTCACCGGGCGCGCGGCGGACTTCGACTCGCTGCGGCAGGCCGACGGGCTGTCCGGCTACCCGTCACGCTCGGAGTCCGACCACGACGTGATCGAGAACTCGCACGCGTCCACCGCACTGTCCTATGCGGACGGTCTGGCCAAGGCGTTCTCGCTGCGCGAGAGCGATCGGCGTGTTGTCGCCGTGCTCGGCGACGGCGCGCTGACCGGCGGGATGTGCTGGGAGGCGTTGAACAACATCGGTGCCGCACCGGACCGTCCGGTGGTCATCGTGTTGAACGACAACGGCCGCTCGTACGCGCCAACGATCGGCGGTATCGCCAGCCATCTCGCCGTGCTTCGCTACGAGGGCAGCGGCAACCTGTTCGAGGACATGGGCCTGGCCTACATCGGCCCGGTGAACGGGCACGACATCCCCGACCTGGAGCAGGCGCTGCGCAGGGCGGTCCGGCTGAACCGGCCGGTCGTGGTGCACTGCCTGACACGCAAGGGAAAGGGCTACCCGGCGGCCGAGCAGGACGAGGCCGACCGGCTGCACGCGGTCGGCCCGGCCGGTGCCGTCCGCAAACCCACGTGGACCTCGGTGTTCGCCGACGAGATCACCGCGCTCGGAGCTCGGCGCGACGACCTGGTCTGCATCACGGCCGCGATGGCCGAGCCCGCCGGGCTGGCGGGCTTCGCGGCCCGCTTCCCCGACCGGATCTTCGACGTCGGCATCGCCGAACAGCACGCGGTGACGTCCGCCGCGGGCCTGGCGATCGGCGGGATGCACCCGGTGGTGGCGGTGTACTCGACGTTCCTGAGCCGCGCGGTGGACCAGGTGCTGCTGGACGTGGCACTGCACCGGCTGCCGGTCACGTTCGTGCTGGACCGGGCCGGGGTGACCGGGCCGGACGGGCCGAGCCACCACGGCATGTGGGACTCGTCGATCCTGCCGGTCGTGCCCGGTCTGCGGCTGGCCAGCCCGCGGGACCCGGCCCGGTTGCGGGAGTTGTTGCGGGAAGCGGTCGACGTGCACGACGGACCGACTGTCGTCCGCTACCCCAAAGCCACCGCTGGTCCGGACATCCCGGCCGTGCGGCGAACCGGTCACTGCGACGTGCTGCGGGAAGCCCCGTCGGCGCAGGTCCTGCTGGTCGCGGTCGGGTCGTTGGCCGCCGCCTGCCTCGAAGCCGCGGACGAACTGGCGGCCCACGGCGTGCCGGTGACCGTGGTCGATCCGCGCTGGATCGCTCCGGTGGACCCCAGCCTGCTGAAACTGGCGGGCAAACACCGGCTGGTCGTGGCCGTCGAGGACACCACGACCCCCGGTGCGCTCGGCGGGCGGATCGCGCAGGCGTTGGCTGCCAACGGTTCCGACACGTGTGCGGCGACGTTCGCGTTGCCGCCGAGATTCCTCCCGCACGCGTCCCGCGCCGAGATCCTGCGGGCACACGGCCTCGACGCGGCCGGTATCGCGACCACTGTGCTCAAACGCCTGGAGGCACTGTCTTGACCCTGGTACAGCTTGGCCCGCCGACGCTGCGCAGGCAGTCCCGTCAAGTGCTCGTCGGCGACGTCCCGGTCGGCGGGAACGCGCCGGTGAGCGTCCAGTCCATGACGACGACCGTGACGTCCGACGTGGACGCCACACTGCGGCAGATCGCCGAGCTGACGGCGGCCGGGTGCCAGATCGTCCGGGTGGCCGTGCCCTCGCAGGACGACGCGGACGCGCTCGCCCGGATCGCCAAAAGCGCCACCATCCCGGTGATCGCCGACATCCACTTCCAGCCCAAGTACGTCTTCGCCGCGATCGACGCGGGCTGCGCCGCGGTGCGGGTCAACCCGGGCAACATCAGGCAGTTCGACGACAAGGTGCGGGAGATCGCGTCGGCGGCCTCGGACGCGGGCGTGCCGATCCGGATCGGCGTCAACGCCGGATCGCTGGACAAGCGGTTGCTGGAGAAGTACGGCAAGGCCACGCCGGACGCGCTGGTCGAGTCGGCGCTGTGGGAGTGCTCGCTGTTCGAGGAGCACGGGTTCCGGGACATCAAGATCTCGGTCAAGCACCACGACCCGCTGGTGATGATCGACGCGTACCGCAAACTCGCGGCGCGCTGCGACTACCCGCTGCACCTCGGTGTGACCGAGGCCGGGCCGCGGTTCCAGGGCACCATCAAGTCCTCGGTCGCCTTCGGTGTCCTGCTCGCGGCGGGCATCGGCGACACGATCCGGGTGTCGCTGTCCGCGCCGCCCGTCGAGGAAGTCAAGGTGGGCACGCAGATCCTGGAGTCGCTCGGATTGCGGCCGAGGCGGCTGGAGATCGTGTCGTGCCCGTCGTGCGGACGTGCGCAGGTGGACGTCTACAAGCTGGCCGAGGAGGTCACGGCGGCGTTCGACGGTTTCCCCGTGCCCTTGCGCGTCGCCGTGATGGGATGCGTGGTCAACGGGCCCGGCGAGGCGCGGGAGGCGGATCTCGGCGTGTCGTCCGGCAACGGCAAGGGCCAGATCTTCGTCCGTGGCGAGGTGATCCGGACCGTGCCGGAGAGCAAGATCGTGGAAACCCTCATCGAGGAGGCGATGAACCGGGACTGGGGTACTACGCTGTAGCGCCGTGCGAGAAGTCCAGCAGAAGGTTGCCAAGGCCGCTGACAAACTCGGCCTCCATGCGAACGCGCCCACCCTGACACTGACGTTGCTGTCGGAGATGGGCCGATTGTCCGACGAAGTGCTTGCCGCGACAGCGAACGGGCGCCGCCCGTTCCGCCCGACCGAGGGCTGGGAGCAGCGGCTGGCCGACCTGGCGTTCACCGTGATCAACCTGGCCGACCAGACCGGTGTCGACCTCTCGGCCGCACTGGACGGCACGATCGCGCGGCACGAGGCGAACGCGAAACCGGTGGACGACCTGCCCGGCTGGTAATCGGTTTGCCCGGTGTGCCCGGCTTGACTTGGATGGGGTGATGGCTTCTTCCATTCACAACGTCGCGCTGGACGCACTGGACGCGTACGGGCTGGCCCAGTTCTGGAGCAAGGTGTACGGCAAGCCGCTCGCCGACGACGACGCACCGGGCGACCCCGAAGTGTCCATCAGCCTCGGCGACGGCATGAACATGTACTTCCAGCAGGTCCCGGAGTCGAAGTCGATCAAGAATCGGATGCACGTCTGCCTCTGGCCGGAAACCACCCGCGACGAGGAAGTCACCCGCTTGCTCGAACTGGGCGCCACGGTCGCCGACGACTGCCGCGAACCGGACGGCACGGGCTGGGTGGTGCTGCACGACCCGGAGGGCAACGAGTTCTGCGTGCTGCGCGGCACGGCCGAGCGCGGCGAGGGATGACGGTCTCGCCCTGCCCCACGTAGGGCGAGACCGGGGGTGCCCGGTCCCACTCTTGTTCCCCCGGACTTGCTCCGTAAGAGTTACTGGACATTTCGGTCCGACCAGCCCGCGCCCCGTGGCCCTTCCGGGTGCATCGGCTCGGGCGTTCAGGCGCGTGGAACTCACTGGCGGTCATCGGGCCGTTGTGCGACCGTGCCCGGATGGGGACCCCGCCACGGCTCGTACCGCTGCTCGCCCAGTTCGACTTCACCTGCGGCCGTCTGCTCCGGCGGCTGACCGGCCCGGCGGTCGACAGCGGCGACGGCACCGCCGTCCCGGTCGAACCGCTGACCGACGCCGAGTACCTGTGGGAGCCGGTGCCGGGATCCTGGTCGATCAGGCGCCGCTCCGCCGGGCCCGGCCCGGGAGCGGCAGTCCTGGCGGGCCGGGGCGAGTGGGGGCGTGACGGCGGCCGACCACATCCCGTGCCACCGCCGATCACGACAATCGCGTGGCGCCTGGGGCATCTGAGCGAGATGCTCGCGACGCGTGCCGACCACGTGAACGGCACGCACACCAAGAGCGAGGACGACTACGAGCACGCCGGGGACGCCGCTTCCGGCGTCGCCGCGTTCTCGCGTGGCACCACGCTGTGGAGGTCCGCTGTGGACAGTGCGGATGACGCCGCGCTCGACACGATCGGGCACAGCACCTACCCGGACGGCAGTGATCCCGAGGTGCCGTTCATCGAGGTCGTGTGGTGGATGAACCAGGAGTTGCTGCACCACGGCGCCGAGATCGCCCTGTTGCGTGACCTGTATGCCAACAGCACGAGGGCTGCCAGGGCGAACAGGCAGTAGGCGTCGACAACAATCTGGTGGGCAAGCGTCGGCCGGGTTTCCTCGAACCACCAATGCGGCCTGCTCGTGAAGATGACCACGCCGACGAGCGCGAGCGCCCTGTGGCCGTGCGTGGCGAACACCAGCAACAGCGGGACGCACCAAACCCAATGGTGTGACCAGGAAAGCGGTGACACCAGCAGCATCGTGAGCGCGGTGATGGCGAATGCCATGGCAACGCTCACGTTCCGCATCGCCCAGATGGCCAGCGCCACCACCACGACCGCGAGCACCAGCCACACTTCCCTGCCGAATCCGAGCCGGGCGAGTGCGCCGAGGATCGACTGGTTCGCCACGAAGCCGACCGTGACTTTCTCGTCGGTGTGGAAGACCTCATGTGTCCAGAAAGCCACCGACGAACGGCCCATAACAGCGAACCCGATCGCCGTCGCGCCCAGGAACGACACCATCGTCGCCAGCATTGCGTGACGGTCTCGGCGGACGAGGAAGAACAGCAGGAAGACCAGCGGGGTGAGTTTGATCGCCGCGGTTATGCCGACCAGCAGCCCCCTCGGCCAGCGGGGTTTCCCGATCAGGCAGTCGGCGGCGACCAGGGCCAGCAGGATGATGTTGATCTGCCCGTAGCCCAGCGTGTACCGGACGGGTTCGATGAAGAAGATGACGGCAATGACCAGCAGCAGCCATCGTTGGGACAACCCGACGGCTGTCGACGTGATGCTCGCGGTGATTGTCAGCAGAACAATGCTTGTCACGGTAAGGGCGACTGTGGCTACGGGAAATGGGATGACCGTCAGCGGCACCAAAAGCACGGCCGCGAAGGGCGGATAGATGAATGGCAGGTTCTCACCCTCGGCCGTGTTCGGCAGTCGGCCGTAGAGATCTCCCCCGTCGAGCCAGGTTTGCACTCCGATGCGGTACACGTCCAGGTCGATCCGGTACGTGTGCGCCATGAACAGGCACCACACCCCGGCCGTGACGACGCCGACCACCCACGCGAAACGCATGACGGAAGGTGTACGAACAACGCCATAGCGCGGCGGTAAGCGCCACCTTTATCTGGAATTTATCCGACCCCCAGTACACAATGCCCCGTACTGGGGAAGGAGAGCTCATGCGGGTCCTCGTGGCCGAGGACGAGGAGATGCTCGCCGACAGCATCGCCGAAGGCCTGCGCCACATGCAGATGGCGGTGGACGTCTGCTACGACGGCGACGCGGCCATGGAACGCGTCGCCGTGCACCGCTACGACGTCGTCGTCCTGGACCGGGACCTGCCCAAAGTGCACGGCGACGAGGTCTGCCGCCGGATCGTCGCGGGCGACGGCGAGACACGTGTCCTCATGCTCACCGCCGCGGCATCCATCCGTGACCGGGTCGACGGCCTGGGTCTCGGGGCCGACGACTACCTCACGAAACCGTTTTCCTTCGCCGAACTGGTCGCACGCGTGCACGCGCTGTCACGGCGGGCGCATCGCGCGTTGCCGCCCGTGCTCGACAGGGCAGGCCTGCGGCTGGATCCGGCGAAACGGTACGCGGAACGGGACGGGCGGCCACTGGCGCTGTCGCCCAAGGAGTTCGCTGTGCTGGACGTGTTCATGCGAGCCGCCGAAGGCACAGTTGTCAGCACGGAAGAGCTCTTGGAGAAGGCATGGGACGAGAACACGGACCCGTTCACGAACGTGGTCCGGGTGACGGTGATGAACCTGCGGCGCAAGCTCGGCGAGCCACCCGTGATCCACACCGTCCCCGGCGCGGGATATCGCTTCGGTTCCTGACCGGGCCGCTGTCCTTGCGCGGCCGGATCGCAGGGGCTTGCCTGTTGACGTTCGCTCTCGGCGGCGCGCTCGCGCTCCTGGCGGCCGACGTGTACGACGACAACTACCGGTTCTGGAGGTACGGCATCGCGCCGCTGTGGATCGTCGTCGGCGTGGTCGCCTTCGCCGGACTGATCGTCTGGACGTGCCGGATCGTCGCGACTCGTACCCTGCAGCCGCTCAACGCGGTGACGACGGCCGTACGGCAGTTGGGTCCGCACAATCTGGGTCAACGGATCTGTCTGGACGGTGCTCGTGACGAACTGCGCGACCTGGCCGACGCCGTGGACGAGATGCTCGACCGTCTCGTGGTTGGCTACGAAGGCCAGCGACGGTTCGCTGGCAACGCCTCCCATGAGCTGCGCACCCCTTTGGCGGTGCAACGGACACTCGTCGAAGTCGCGATGGTGACCGGTCAGGACGAGGAAATCAGCCGCCTCGGCGCACAGCTGTTGGTGGTCAACGAACGCAACGAGCGCCTCATCGAAGGCCTGCTCGTGCTCGCGGAGAGCGACCGCGGCCTACCGGGAACAGTGCCCGTCCAGTTCGACCAGCTCGTCAAGGAAGCACTGGAGTCGCACGAAGAAATGGCCGCACAGCACGAAGTGACACTGCGCCGCGGTGTGTTCAACCGAACTGTGCGAGGCGACCCGGTATTGCTCGACCGTATGGTGCGCAACCTCCTGCACAACGCGATCAAGTACAACAAACCGGGCGGCTGGGTCGACGTGACTGTCGGCGACCACCCCGCTCTGTCGGTACGGAACTCAGGCCAGGTCGTCCCGTCCGAGGCCGTCTCGTCGCTGTTCGAACCATTCCGCCGCCTGGCCGCCGAACGCACGAACCACCGCGACGGCGCGGGCCTCGGCCTGTCGATCGTCCGGTCGATCGTGGCGGCACACCACGGCGGCGTCTCCGCGAAACCCGGCGAAGAAGGCGGGTTACGCATCGACGTGACGCTGCCATGACCCGTAGCGGTATTTCGTTCGATCACCGACCACGCTCATGACACCCTTGTGCCCGTGAACGCCGCTCCTGCCTTCGAACTCCTGCGCATCGCCAAGAAGTGCGTCGATCTGGTCGACGCACAGTTCCAGCGACAACTGGACTGGAGCGTGGACAGCCTCGACACCCTTGACGAGGTGTGCGCGGAACTGTCTGCTGTGGAGCCACTCGAAGGCGAACGCTTCGACCTGTGGTGGCAGCTCGTCGGTGCCTACACCGGCCAGGTGATCGTCGAAACCTACGGCGGCCAATGGATCACGCACGAACAGGCCCCCGGCGCCTTCGCCGTGGCGGTCAACGGCATCACCGGTTTTCCTTTCTCCGTCGCGAACAGGGTGCTGTCCCGCGAACCGTTCAAGAGCTTGGCCAGCCTCGCCCGAAGCCTGCCCGCCATCTCCGGTCGTCAGGCCGAGTGATGGCACTCGACCCCGAGTCCGTCGACTGGCACTCCATACCGGGCGTACCCCAGTTCTACCGGCCTGAGGTGATCGCGCCCGGCTTACGCCGACTCGCGGGCGCGACCGGCATGGTGGCAGCGGCCGGTGCGGCATCCAGCCTCGACGGCGGTGGGCTTGTCCACGGACACAGCGCAGGCACCATGCCCGCAGCCGCGACAGCCGCCCCGATCCTGCTGGCCATTGTGGAACACGGTCATCCCACGGCGAAGGAAGGTGCCTGTCGGCTGCTCGAGGAGTCGATGCAGTTCGATCCTTACGGAGGGTACACCCGTGTCAGCGTCTCGTTCGGAGCCGCTGTCCCGATCTGCTGCGCCGTCGCCCACCATGTCCACGCACACCGAGACGTCCTGCTTTCCCTGGGGCAGGGTGGTCGGAGCCTCATCGCCGAGGCGGACACGCACTGGCTGTTCGAAGTCGGTGAACTGATCGACGACGGTGTCGACACGATCGCCTTCGGAACGATGCGGGGGCGATTCCCGCGAGGCCCGAACGATGCCGAATGCCACTCAACTGGTGGCCACAGCCAGCTCGGTGCGGTGTGCTTGGAGTACCCGGTCGTTCCTGGCACCTCGGAGGCATGCTTGCGGTTGTCCGATGTGGAACCTCGCTCTCTGCCCGCGCGGGCTGTCCTGCTCTCGGGCGAGTGTGGTCGGCGAGTGCACTGAGGCGGTGAGGCGTCAGCGTTGCCGGATGGGTTGGGGAACGTCGTAGCTCTTCACCTCGAACGAGTCGTGGAGCCGGAGTCCTGACGGGTTGAGGGCGGCCAGGGCGCGGCCGAGTGACGGCGGCAGGGCTGACATCACCCGGGCGCCGTTGACCAGGCCCCACACACCCAACTTGGTGTGAGGGATCAGGTTTCTGGCTGCCATCAAGGCGAATTCGCGGCTGCGGCGGACGAAGCCGATCATCTCCCGCTCGTAGGCGGCGAATCCGCGTTCGTGGTCGTCCCCTGCCGCGGTGAGCTCTCCGGCTAAGACGTAGGCGCCGAGGACGGTCAAGCTCGTACTGCCGCCGATGGCCGGTCCTGGGCAATAGCCCGCGTCTCCGACGAGCGTTACCCGGCCGCGCGACCATGATTCCAGGCGGAGTTGGGTGATCGAGTCGAAGTAGAACGCCGGTGCGGTCTCGGCGTGGTCGAGCAGGCGGTTCACCTCCGGGTGGAGGCGGTGGAACGCCTGGCGCAGCAGGTCCTTCTGTCGTGCCACGTCACGGTAGTGGTAGTCGAGCGGCTTGCTGCGGAACAGGAACAGCGCGCGTGCGTCCGCCATGTGGTGCGCGCTGTAGATCCCCGCCATTCTGTCCACGTCCAGGTGGATGGTGAACTCGCCTTGGCGGGCCAGGTCTTTCGGGACGCTGAGCACGGCGAGGTACGCGCCGACGAACTCGGTGCAGTCGGCTTCCGCACCGAAGGTCAGCCGTCGCACGTTCGAGTGCAGCCCGTCGGCACCGACGACGATGTCGAACCGCCGGGACGCGTTGCTCTCGAACGCGACCGTGCCGTCCTCGTCGATCCGGGTGACCGAGTCGCCGAAGACGTACTCCACGTCGTCGGTCGTGGCGTCGTAGTAGATCTCGCTGAGGTCGTCTCGCATGATCTCGACGTGCCGGTCCGAGGTGGCGCCGTAGATCTTGCCGAGGTTGATCCTGGCAGGCCCGGCCACCCCGGGCCGGTGGACCGTCATCCGGTCGGTGCCCGTGGCCGCGCGCTCGATGCGCGGCAGAACGCCCATCTGCTCGCTGATGTCCATCGCCGGGCGGAACAGGTCCACGGCGTGTCCGCCTGTCTTGCGCAGCACGGACGCGCGCTCGACGACCGTGACCTCGTGGCCGTACCTCGCCAACCAGTAGGCGAGAACCGGCCCGGCGATGCTCGCCCCCGAGATGAGTACCTTCATGTCCCCTCCTGACTTACCGGTAGGTCAGACAGTACCATGAAATCTGACCTACCGGTAAGTCAGCGGATTCAGGCAGCCCAGACCAGATAGGGCGTGTCTTCAGGGGCGTGACGGATGTACATCAACGCGTTGTCGGGATCGGCCAGCAACCACTGGTTGTTTCCCTCGACCGAGGTCATGTACGCGCCATCCGCGAGGGTCATGCCCCACGCGACCACCCGGGCCTCTTCCGAACAACCGGACTCGATCACGACCGCGAACACCTTAGGCGCCTGACTCTTCACCATGTCGATCACGCGCTGACTGCATTCCTGTTCATCGGACACGGAACTTCCTTTACATGTAGAGGTTTCGACCGGTCCGTACGGCGTCGGCAGCGCTGGGGAAGTGGCCTCGGCCGCACGGACCGGCGGTGGTGCGCACGCGGGCCGACGACCTATCGAGAACTGCGGCTCCGCCGAGGATGTGCACACCTCGCTGGGTACCTACAACCTAATCTAGGATTTCCTATTTCAGAACTAATCGAACGGGTGATTCGCGATGTGACAGACCGTGACCGATACTGTGATCCGCAGCCGACAGCACGGAAGGTTCCCGATGACGACGAAGACCGTTCCGCTCCTGATGCTCAACAACGAGTTGAACAGGTTGAAGCAGGAGTCCGGCGTGAAGGACCAGGAGGTCGCCGACTACCTGGGTTGCCGCGGAACGAAGATCAACCGGATCCTGAACATGACGTCCCGGCCGAGCGTCGGCGACGTGCGCATGATGGGCGAGGCATACGGCGCCAGCCCCGAACTGATCAGCGTCATGATGGACCTGGCCCGCAACCTGGGCAAGAAGGGCGACTGGACCGGCTACAAGGCGGTGTACCGGGAGGCCGCGAGGATGCTGATCGACCTGGAGGCCCACTGCGACCGGATCCGTGAGATGCGTGCGGAGATCATCCCCGGCCTGCTGCAGACCCAGAACTACGTCCGGGCACTCACACGGCTCCCGTCGCCGTTCAGCGACAGCTTCGACGAGGATGAGATCGTGAAGGCCCGCAGGGACAGGCAAGCGCTCCTCGAACGCGAGGTGAACCTGTCGTTCGTGCTGTCCGAGTCAGCACTCAGGCGTGTTTACGGCGATCACGCGGTGATGCGCGAACAGATGAACCGCCTGGTCGATGTCGCGAACATGCCCAATGTGCTGGTGCAGGTGCTGCCGCTCGCGAGTGCGAACCAGACCAGCTACGGCTGGCTGAGCTTCGCGATGATCCACGTACCTGGTCCGGGCATCGCAGCGCCGCTGAACCTCGTACACCTTGAGCAATACGACGACGAGCGCTATATCGATGATCCCACGCTGGTGGAAGGCTACGAGCGACTGTGGGGCTTCCTTCAGGCCGCCGCGCTGGGCCCGGTGGAGTCGGTCGACTTCATCGGGGAAGTGGCGGAGGAATACTCATGAAACGTGTTCGGAAAGGACGGTTCGTTGCGCGAGCGAGACTACCTGCCCGACATCGCCTTCGAGGGGGCGATGTGGCAGAAGGCAACTGCCAGCCAGCCAAACGGTGACTGCGTCGAGTTCGCCAAGGTTGGTGGTGTGATCGGTCTGCGGGACTCCAAGCTGGGTGATGGCGGCCCGGTTCTCCAGTTCACCGAGGCCGAGATCGCGGCCATGCTGTCGGGCGCCAAGAACGGTGAGTTCGACCATCTGGTCTGAGACACCGGCCTACCGGCGGGCACTGACCTGCCGGTAGGTCACTTACCCTTGGAGCGTGGCCGACACCAAACAGCGCATCCTGGACGCGGCGCGGGAGCTCTTCGCCGAGCAGGGCGTGCAGAAGACCAGCCTGCGGGAGATCGCCGAGCGGCTCGGGATCAGCAAACCGGCCCTCTACTACCACTTCGCCTCGCGGGAAGACCTGCTGCGCAGCATCATGAAGCCCCTGCTGGACGACGCCGAGGGCGTCATCGAGCAGTGGGAGAAGGTGTCCGACATCGACAAGCGGGCGCTGCTGGAACGGTACTTCGACTTCCACTACCGGCACCGCCGCGACATCCGGCTCCTGCTGCGGGAGCTGACCACGCTGAGCGACCTCGGGCTGGTCGAGCTCGTGCTCGCGTGGCGCAGGCGGGTCGCCGCCTTGCTGATCGGCCCCGACCCGACCCTCGCGGAGGCGACGAAGGCCACAATCGCGCTGGGCGGGCTCCAGGACTGCACGATCGAATTCGCCGACGTTCCCCAGGACGAGCTGCGAAAAGTGTCCGTCGACGCCGCGTGGGGCGCGCTGGGGCTCGAAGTGATCCCGCCGGACGAGAACCGTTCCGGGCATCCCGTCGTCTAGCTGGGCATGACGGACGACGAAGCGGCGTTGGTGCGCCGGATCGCCAAAGGCGACCGGGCGGCCTTCGAGGAGCTGTACCGCCGTACGTCACCGTGGCTGGCTGTGCGGTTGCGCCGCCGTTGTTCGGACGACCAGGTCGTCGCCGAGGTCATGCAGGAGACATACCTCGCAGTCTGGCGTGCGGCAGGCGGGTTCGCGGGCGCCGCGGTGGACGGCAGCGCGGTCGGGTGGCTGTGGACGATAGCGGCCCACCGGCTCGTTGACGTCTTCCGCAAGCAGGCGAGGCAGGCCGAGATCCGGCCCGACGCCCCGCTGGACGCGCCCGCCGCGGAGGACGAGGCGCTGTCGGGAACAGTCGGGGCCGAGCTGGGCGCCGCGCTGGACGAACTGGCGCCCGAGCTGCGGGACGTGCTGCAGGCGATGGTGCTCGACGGACTGACGGTGCGGGAGACGTCAGTCCTGCTCGGAGTGCCCGAAGGGACAGTGAAAACACGAGCGCGCCGGGCGCGGATCTTGCTACGGGAGGCGCTGTCATGAGCCACGTGTCGGGGGACCTGGTCCGCAGGTATGCCAACGGGGACAAAGGCATACCCGCGGACCAGGTTTGGGCGTTGGAAGCGCACATGGAGACATGCGCCTCTTGCCGCCAGCTGCTGGCGTCCCACGCCGACGGCATCGCTCCCCTGCTGGACACAGTGTGGGCCGGGCTCACACCGGCCGAGGTGCCCGCGAAACGCAGGCGGCTGTCCACCTGGATCACTCCGGCCGGTTTTCCGTGGATCGGGATGACCATCCTGATCGCGGCCATCGCGATGCTGCTCGACGCGTTGACGGTGCTCGACACCTCGTTCGTGCTCCTGGTCGCGCCGGTCGCGCCGATGCTCGGTGTCGCGCTGGCGTGGAACAAGAACGCGGACCCGATGTACGAACTGGTCGCCGGGTCGCCACGCGCGGGCCTCGAACTGGTCCTGCGGCGCACAGTCGGTGTGCTGGTCGTCATGATTCCCGCGCTCTTCCTGGCCGGGCTGCCAGGACGGGTCTCACCGGCGCTGTGGTTGTTGCCGTCATTGGCGTTCACGGTCGGCGCGCTCGTTCTCGGTTTGCTCATCGGCGTCACGCGTGCCTCGGTCGTACTCGCCGGGGTGTGGCTGCTGGTGGTCGCGGGCCCCAGTCTCGCCGAGCAGAACGTGCCGGCCGTGCTGCACCCAGCCAGCCTGCCCTATTGGGCGTTGATCATTGTCGGATGCGTCGCCGTGCTGGGCCTGCGGGCCGACAGCTTCTCGCGACTGCTGCGTTAAGGGGAAACATTGTGGGACGCGTGGTGAGTGCGGCGGAGACCGCGCCGACGACGTACGCCTCGGAGATCAGGGCCGTGGGCCTGCGGGTACGGGCCGGTCGGCGGATGGCCGTGAACGAGCTGGACCTGTCACTCGGCATCGGCGTGCACGGCATCCTCGGCCCGAACGGTGCCGGTAAGACGACGTTGATCCGTTGTCTGGCAACAGTTCTACGCCCCTCAGGTGGTTCGGTCGAGCTGCTCGGCCGCAAGCCGGGCGGGACCGACCTGCGGCCGATACGGCGGGAAATCGGTTATCTTCCCCAGCAGTTCGGGTTCTACTCGCGGTTCACCGTGCGCGAGTTCGTCGAGTACATGGCGTGGCTGAAGGAGATGCCGAAGGCCGAGATCCCGGAAGCGGTGCAACGGGCGATCGACCGGGCGGACCTGACCTCCCGGGCTGACGACAAGCTCAAGACGTTGTCCGGTGGGATGGTGCGGCGCGCGGGGATCGCGCAGGCACTGGTCAACAACCCGCGGATCCTGTTGCTGGACGAGCCGACCGTGGGTCTGGACCCGGCGCAACGCATGCAGTTCCGTGAACTGCTGCGGTCGTTGAGCTCGGACACCTGCGTCGTGGTGTCCACGCACCTGGTCGAGGACGTCGCCAACGCGTGCACGGACGTCGTGTTGATGCGCGAGGGCCGCCTGGTGTTCCAGGGGACACCGGAGACGCTGGCCGCGGCGGGCAGCGAGTCCGAGGCGGGCGACAGCCCGCTGGAACGCGGCTACTCGGCGCTGCTGGGGCGTGCGTCGTGAAGGCGTTGAAGATCGAACTGCGGCGCTCGGTCGCGTTGTGGACCGGTGGCCTGGTCGTCCTGATCGCTCTCGGCATGCTTCTCGGGATGTCCGGGCCGTGGAACAGAGGCCCGGACGGGTGGACGAGCGAATGGACGTCGCTGGCCGTCTGGCAGCGCTTCATGCTGAACATGGTGTGGCCGTTGGCGTTGGGTGCGGGAGCGTGGCAGGGCAGGCGGGACCGCCGAGCAGGCGTCGACGAGCTGATGTCGACGATGCCCAAGACCGCGTTCCAGCGTGCGGTGCCGCCGGTGGCCGCGCTGTGCCTGAGTGCGGTCGCCGGGTATCTGGTGATCTTCCTCGTCGGTGCGGTGCAGGTGCTCGGGAACACGAGCTACTTCGACGCCGACTGGCTGCCGGTGACGGTCGTGGGCATGTTGTCGCTGGTCGCGGCCGTGTTGATCGGGATGGGTATCGGGCGGGTGCTGCCGTACCTGCTGACCGCCCCGATCCTGGCGGTACTCGCCTTCGCCGCCACAACGCTGGCGCTCGTCGCCACTCCCAGCTCGGGCAGTGACATCGAGGGCACGGTGTCGAACGAGTTCGCCCTGATGACCCCGGTGCTCAAAGGTCAGTACAACCCGTTCCTCAAGGTGGCCGCCGACGTGAGCGCGGTCCAGGTCCTGTGGTTCCTCGGACTGGCCGTGACCGGTTTCGGACTGCTCACGTTCATCGGTCGCAAGGCCCAGTTGCTCGCACTCGTCCCGGCCGTCGCCGCCGGTCTGTTCACGTTCTTCCTGCTGCCGTCGCATGACGGGGTGTACGAGCGGGACGAGGCGGCGTCCGCGCTGGTGTGTGCGGACGGCGGACCGCGCGTGTGCGTGTCCCGGTTGCACGAGGACGACCTCGGCGAGTACGTCGGCCAAGCACGGGAAGCGTTGACGAAGTTGGCGAAACTACCGGGTGGGCCGACTTCGGCGGAAGAGGCGCGGGTGGGCTACTTCGACGTCGACACCGTCCCGTCCTCGGGTGGCACCGCGTACTTCTTCACCGACTTCTGGAACGGAAAGGACATCGAACAGACTCTTCTGGCCGGGCCCGCCCGGTTCCGCTGCGAGAACGGCATGACGGGTTATGACAAATCCGCGGCCAGGCGAGTCGTTGTGGCGTCGTGGCTCAACGGCGAATCGAAGCCCGTCTCCCGGAAAGAGCTGACCCCACAGGCGACGGACATCGCGGGGAAGCTCTGGAACGAAGTCCGCGCACTGCCCGCCGACCAGCAGCCCGCGCGAGTTGCCGCACTGCGCGCCGAGGCGCGTGACTGCTGATGCGTCTTCTGGTGTTGTACGCGCGTTCTCGCGGATTGTTCGCGGCTTTCGCGGTCATGCTCGCGTCAACGGTCGGTATCTGGGCGCTCGACAACCGGGACTGGAGGATCTTGCTCCTGGCGCTGGCTATGGGAGTCTGCGCGATGTCTGCCGGGCTGGGCAGCCCGGACCTCAAGCTCGACCGGACCGGCGCGTTGCCGTGGCCGCTGTGGCGGGGCACGCATCTGGTCGTCGCGGCGGCGGTGGTGTGCGGGCTGACCACCGCGCTCCAGATGTGGGATGCCGGGATGATCCTCCGAGGCGCCGTCGGACTGGCCGGACTGACAGGTTTGACCGCCACGGTTCTGGGTAGCCAACTCTCGTGGACACTGCCCGTGCTCTGGACGGCCGTCTGCGTTGTCGCGGGACCGACCGACAACACGATCCTGACCTGGCTGGTGCAAAGCCCCGAGTCGACCGGGGCTTTGCTCACCGCGACGGCGCTCGGAGTGCTGGGCTTGGCCGCGTACGCCATCCGGGGTCCTAGAGGTATTTCCTAGCTTCTCTTCGGGACAACGGTGACAGGTCTGGGTGTGCGTCGACGAAGGCGCGCACCCAGGCCGCGTCCATCTTGGAGTGCTGACGCAGCGCCCAGCCGATTCCCTTGCGCAGGAAGAAGTCCTTGTCGGCGATGTTCGCCTCGATGGTCCTGGTGAGCAGGTCGGTGTCGACGTCCGTCCTCGCACCGACCTGGCAGATGATCGACGTGCGGCGGCGCCACAGGTCGGCGTCGGCCGACCACTCCAGCATCATCGGCGTCATGACCTCAGGCTCGGCCTGCAGGATCGGCCCGACACGGCGGATGGCCACCTCGTCGACGTAGTCCCACCACGCGCCGGTCACGATCATCTCGTCGTACAGCGGCATCAGGTCCGAGTTCTGCCAGGCCCGGTAGCGGCGATCGCCGGTCAGGTCGACCGCGACGTAGCGCTCTTCCCTGAACTCGGCGCCGCGCCACAGCTCCAGCGTGGTCGCCACCAACTCGTCCACATCGGACATCACGTGCTCGGCGAAGAGCTCCTTGGTCAACGCGGCCCGCTCCGGCTTGGCCACACCGCGGTACGGCATCTCGGACTTCATGTACCGCTGCATCTCCGGCGCTTTGCGCGGATCCGCGGCGCGCTCGAGCCCGGCGCGGACCGCGTCGCCCAATCTGCTCACGCGGGGCACCCTACGCCCGACCTCCGACAGTTCCGCCCCATACAGGTCCACCTCGTGAGTGGTTAGTCCGGTTAGAACCGGACTAACCACTCACGAGGTTGATCAGCGCAGAGTGGCGCCGAACCGTTCCGCCACCACGGCCACCGCGGACTCCTTGACCGCCGTGGCCTCGTCCACCGTCAGTGTCCTGTCGGGCGCGCGGAACCGCAGCGAGTACGCCAGCGAGCGCTTGCCCTCGCCGACCTGCTCACCGCTGTACACGTCGAACAGCTGCAAGTCCTCCAGCAGATCGCCGCCACCCGCGTGGAGCGCTTCGGTGACCTCCGCCACCGGCACCGACGCGTCCAGCACCAGCGCCACGTCGAGCAGCACAGGCGGGTACGGCGACACCTTGGGGGCGGGCCGGTGCTGCTGGATCGGCAGCAGGTCCAGGTCCAGCTCCATCGCGCACGTGCGCTTCGGCAGACCGAGCGCCTCGACGACCTTCGGGTGCAGTTCACCCGCGTGGCCGACCGGGAAGTCGCCGACGCGCAGTTCGGCGCAGCGACCGGGGTGCCACGGCAACAGCGATCCCGCTTGGACAGTCAGCTGCACGCCCGCGGCCGCCGCGACGTCGTGCGCGGCCTGGACCGCGTCCGCCCAGGTTGCCGGCTCACCCTTGCCCCACCAGCCGGGGCGCTGGCGGTTGCCGGTCAGCACGACCGCCACGTGCACCGGCTGCGCGGGCAGCGCGGCCTTGAGCGTGGCGATCTCGGCGTCGGTCGGCCGCTGGTCGATCCCGACCTCGGGCACCGGCACCTGCTGGGCCCTCGGCAGCACGACCTGGGCGACGTTGAACAGCGAGACATCCCTGATGCCACGAGAAACGTTGCGCGCCAACGCTTCCAGCAAACCGGGCAGCAGTGTCGTGGCCAGCTCGTCGCGGTCGGCCTCGAGCGGGTTGAGCACCTTGACCGTCTGCCGCCGCACGTCGTCCGCAGCCAACCCGAACGCGTCCCAGGTCGTCGGCGACACGAAGTTCATCGGGTTGACCTCGACGTAGCCGACATCCGCCAGCGTGCGCGCCACGGCACGACGGCGGCGCTGCGCCGGGGTCAGGCCACGACCGGCGGGCGCCGCGGGCAGCACGGACGGGATCGTGTGGTACCCCTCCAGCCGCAGCACCTCCTCGACCAGGTCGGCCTGGCGGGTCAGGTCCGGCCGCCAGGTCGGCGGGGTCGCGATCACCGCGGCACGGCCGGCGTCGGTCGAGGTCACCTCGACGTTGCAGCCGATCTGGCTCAACCTGCGCGCGGTCACGCCACGCGGGTAGTTCACGCCCGCGACGCGGTCGGGCAGGTCGATCTCCATCATCACCGGGCCGGGCAGCTCCGGCCGCCCGACGTCCGTGCGGCCCGGCTGGATGCGGGCTTCGCCGTGCTCACGCAGCAGCTTCGCGGCCAGCTCGGCGGCGGCCGGGGCCAGCGCCGGGTCCACCGAGCGCTCGAACCGCTTCGACGCCTCGCTGGGCAGCTTGTGCCTGCGGACCGCGCGCCCGATCGACGCGGGATCCCAGACGGCCGCCTCGAGCAGGATGTCGGTCGAGTCCGGGCGGACCTCGGTCGACGCGCCACCCATCACCCCGGCGAGCGAGATCGGGCCGGTGTCGTCGGCGATCACGATGTCGTCCGGGTCGAGCGCGCGCTCCACGTCGTCCAAAGTGGTCAGCTTCTCGCCCGGCAGCGCGCGCCGCACGGTCAGGTTTCCCTTGACCGACGACGTGTCGAACGCGTGCATCGGCTGCCCGGTCTCGAGCATCACGTAGTTGGTCACGTCCACCGCGAGCGAGATGCTGCGGATCCCGGCCAGCATCAGCCGCCTGCGGATGAACCACGGCGTCGGCGAGGTCGGGTCGAGCCCGGTCACCCGGCGCGCCACGAACCGGGAGCAGCCACGCTGGTCCTCGATGTGCACGCCGTGCGCCTCGCCCTCGGCGCCCGGCACGTTGACCGCGGCCGGGTCGACCAGGGTCGTCTCGAACGCGATCGCGAGTTCACGCGCCATGCCGCGCACGGACATCGCGTAACCGCGGTCGGGCGTGATCTCCAGGTCGATCACGGTGTCGTCGAGACCGAGCAGCGGCGCGGCGTCGTCACCGGGACTGGCCTCGCCGCTGGGCAGCACCAGGATCCCGGAGTGGTCGTCGCCGAGGCCGAGCTCGCTGGCCGAGCAGATCATGCCGTTGGACGTCTTGCCGTACGTCTTGCGCGCCGAGATGGCGAACCCGCCGGGCAGCACGGCACCGGGCAGCGCGGCCACGATCAGGTCGCCTTCGGCGAAGTTCGATGCGCCGCAGATGATGCCGCGGGTCTGGACGTCGTCATCGTCCTCGCCGTCACCGACGTCGACCTGGCAGTAGCGGATCGGCTTCTTGAAGTCCTTGAGTTCCTCGATCTCCACGACCCGACCGACCACGAGCGGGCCGGTCACCGCGTCGAGCGAGCGCATCTCCTCGACCTCGAAGCCGAGGTTGATCAGCGCCACGGAGATCTCCTCCGAGGTCGCCGTCTCCGGGACGTCGACGTACGCCCTGAGCCAGCTGAGCGGGAGCCTCACTCCGCCTCCGTTCCGAACGCCGTCGTGAAGCGAACGTCCCCTTCGACCATGTCGCGCATGTCCGGGATGCCGTTGCGGAACTGCAGCGTCCGGTCGATGCCCATGCCGAACGCGAACCCCGAGTAGACGTCGGCGTCCACGCCGCAGGCGCGCAGCACGTTCGGGTCCACCATGCCGCAGCCGCCCCACTCCACCCAGCCGGCGCCGCCCTTCTTCTCCGGGAACCAGACGTCCACCTCGGCGGACGGCTCGGTGAACGGGAAGAAGTGCGGCCGGAAGCGGGTCTTGGACTCCGGGCCGAACATGGCGCGGGCGAAGTGGTCCAGCGTGCCCTTCAGGTGGGCCATCGTGATGCCCTTGTCCACCGCGAGGCCCTCGACCTGGTTGAACACCGGCAGGTGGGTGGCGTCCATCTCGTCGGTGCGGAACGTGCGGCCGGGGCACACCACGTACACCGGCAGTTCCCGGTCCAGCAACGAGCGGATCTGCACCGGCGAGGTGTGCGTGCGCAGCACCAGCCCCGAGTCCGCGGGCGCGACGTAGAACGTGTCCGACGTCGTACGGGCCGGGTGGTCCGGCAGGAAGTTCAACGCGTCGAAGTTGAACCACTCGGCCTCGACCTCGGGGCCTTCGGCGACTTCGTAGCCCATGCCGACGAAGACGTCCGCGATCAACTCGGACAGCGTGGAGACCGGGTGACGCGCGCCACGCGGGACACGGCCCCACGGCAACGTCACGTCGACGGTCTCGTCGCGCAGGACGCGTTCGTCGCGCTCGATCTCCAGTTGCGCGCGGCGCTCGTCGAACACGGCCTTGATCGCGGCCTGGGTCTCGTTCACGCGCTTGCCCGCCTCGGAGCGGGCCTTGGGCGGCAGAGCGCCGATCTCGCGGCGGGCGACCATCAACGGCGACTTGTCACCGAGGTGGGCCGGTTTCACCACGGCGAGGGCGTCGAGGCTGTCAGCGGCGGAAAACTCGGCCTTAGCCTTGTCGACCGCCTGCTGTAGCGTCTCCGGCGCGAGCGCCGCGACCTCTTTAGGGTCGTAGGGGTCGTTGGCTCCGGACATCGGTGCTGGACATCTCCTCGGGTCCACGAGTGCGTGTGCGCCCGCGTTGACCATGAAATAGGCAACGACGGTAGCCCAACGATCGTAGGCGACCCTCACTTCGCGCAACTCAATAGGTCACATAAGCGCTCATGCCCTCCGTGGAGTAACAGGCAGGGCACTCGCCCGATAGAGTGACGCGCACGACACTCGCGTCGTCCCCCATCGTATTCCGAGGTCAGCTACCACTCATGTCCAGATCGTTCGGCGTCGATCTCCGAGGCATCATCGAGCTGCTCAGCCAGCACCTCTACTCCAGCCCTCGCGTCTACGTCCGGGAGCTGTTGCAGAACGCGACGGACGCGATCACCGCACGCGACGGCGGCCACGCCCGGATCGTGCTCGAACCGGCCGAGCACACCGGCGACGGCACACTGCGCATCTCGGACAGTGGGATCGGGCTGACCGAGGACGAGGTGCACACCCTGCTGTCCACGCTCGGCCGTACCTCCAAGCGCGACGAACTGGGCTTCGCGCGACAGGACTTCCTCGGCCAGTTCGGCGTCGGTCTGCTGTCCTGCTTCCTGGTCGCCGACGAGATCCGGCTGGTCAGCCGATCGGCCAGGGGCGGCAAGGCGGTGCGCTGGACCGCTGATTCGTCCGGCACCTATGAAGTGGTCACCGACGACTCGGCACGGGCCGAGATCGGCACGACGGTGACGCTCGTGCCCCGCAAGGACGCCGAACACTGGCTGCAGCACGACATGGTCGTCGCGCTGGCCAGGGAGTTCGGCGAGTTGCTGCCCGCCGAGGTGCTGGTCGGCGACGAGCGCGTCTCCCAGCCCGACCTGCCGTGGCTGCGGCCGTCGGACGAGCCCTACGACGTCCACGTGGACAGGCTGGCCGCGTACTGCGAGCGGACGTTCGGCTTCCAGCCGTTCGAGGTGCTGCCGCTGGACGTGCCCGCGGTGGGGCTGACCGGCGCGGCGTTCGTCATGCCGGACACGGCGCATCCCGGTGCACGTCAGGCACACCGTGTGTACCTCAAGCGCATGCTCGTCGGGGACTCGGTCGAAGGGCTGCTCCCCGACTGGGCGTATTTCGTTCGCTGCGTGGTGAACTCGTCCGCGCTGCGCCCGACGGCCAGCCGCGAGTCGCTCTACCAGGACGAGGCGTTGCTCGGGGTGCGCGACGAGCTCGGCACCGTGTTGAAGGACTGGCTCGTGCGGCTCGGCGGGAGCGAACCCGACCGTGCGTCGGCGTTGCTCGCCAAACACCAGCTGGGCATGAAGTCCGTCGCGCTCGTTGACGACGACCTGCTGCGGCTGGTCGAGCACTGGCTGCCGTTCGAGACCACCGACGGCAACGTGACGCTGCGCCAGTTCCGCAGGCGCCACAACAGCATTCTCTTCACGCCCGACGTGGACGAGTTCCGCCAGCTCGCGCCGGTCGCCCAGGCCCAGGGGCTCGGCCTGCTCAACGCGGGCTACGCCTACGACGCCGAGCTGATGCGGCGCGTCGCCGAGGTCGACGGGTCCATGGCGACCCGGCGGGTGGTGCCTAGCGAGTTGCTGGCGACGATGGACCGGCCGGATCCCGTGGTCGAGGACCAGTTGCGCACCAGCCTGAAGCTCGCCAGGACAGTGCTGGACCGGCACGACTGCGACGCCGTGCCGCGCGAGTTCGACCCGATCTCGCTGCCCGCCCTGCTGATCACCGACGCCGACCGGGAACGGCAGCGCGACAACGCAGAGATCAGCGAGCAGAGCGACCCGCTCTGGGCCGAACTGATCGAGCAACTGGCCGAACCCGCGTCCACAGCGAGCCAGCAACTCGTACTCAACACACGCAATCCGTTGGTGCGGCGGCTGTCCGAGCTGACTGACCGGACGTTGGCCGAGCTGACCGTCGAATCGCTCTACGTGCACGCGCTGCTGCAGTCCCGGCGGCCGATGCGGCCGAAGGACACGGCCGCGCTGAACCGTTCCTTCCTTGACCTGCTCGACCGGGCGGTGCGCCGATGACCGATCCCGTCGACCACGCGGTGCGGCTGTTCACCGAGGCAGCGGACATGCCGACCGGTATGCCCAAGCACGAGGCGCTGGAGCGGGCCGCGCGCGCCGCGGACGCCAGCGGCGACAAGGAACTGCCCGCGCTCTGCCGTCTCGCGCTGATCGAATCCTGCTACTACCTCAACCGCTACGACCTGATCCTGGCGCCGATCGCGTGGTGCCACGTGGCCGAGCAGCACGACCCGTCGGTGTTCACCGCCAGCGGCATGCGCAGCCTGAACTGGGCGCACAAGTGGGTGCCGGTCGGGCTGCGCCGGGATCCCCGGTTCACGCTGGCCCAGATCGAATCCGTGCTCGACGAGCTGGAGACGCGGTTCAAGCGGTTCGGCTTCTCCCTGCAGCCCGTGTGGGGCCAGCGAGCGCTCACGGCGACGCACGTCGGCGACTTCGCGTTGGCGGACGAGCACTTTGCCCGGTTCCTCGGCACCGAACGCGACGACATGTCCGACTGCGCGGGATGTGTGGTGGAGGAACAAGTCGAGCATCTCGTGCTGCGCGGGCGTTACGAGGAAGCGCTGCGGCACGCCGAACCCGCGCTGGCTGGGCGGTTCACGTGCAGCACGCAGCCCCAAGGCGTACTCACCGCGCTGTTGCCCGCGTTGACAGCGCTGGGCGAGGTCGAACGAGCCAAGAACGCCCACCTGCTCGCCTACCGGCAGTCCCGTGAACAGGCCAGCCAGGGGTACGTGGGACTGCACCTGGAGTTCTGCGCGGTGACCGGCAACGTGCCACGCGGGATGGAACTGCTGCGGCGGCACCTGGACCAGGTGCACCACGCCACCAGCCCGATCGGCACGATGAACTTCGCGGCCAGCGCCGCGCTGCTGCTCAGCAGGCTCGACACCGACCGCACCGAACTGGTCGTGCCGCAGCCCGGTGGTGGCGTGGAAGTCACCACGGCCGGGCGACTCCGGGAGTACCTGACGGCACGAGCGCGGGACCTGGCCGCCGAGTTCGACAAGCGCAACGGAACGACCAGGCAGTCCGAGCGCGTCAAGTCCATCATGGACGCCCCGGATGCCGTGCACGTGCCGCTGGCCGTGCCGAATCCGGCCGCTGCGGCCGAACCGCTCACCGCGGACCCGGTCGAACTGGCCTACCAGGCGCACCTGGCGTACGAGGAGAACGACTTCCTCACCGGGCAGCGGCTGCTGAAGTCGCTGCCCGCGGACCTGGACCCGTTGCTGCCCGCGACACTCGCGGCTCAGCTGGCGGCCCGCCGGACAGTCGTGTTCCCCGGCCCGGACGTGCTCGACGACCTGCCGAAAGCCATCCAGCGCCTGGTCGAGCTCGGCGAGGAGGACCAGGCGGCACGGTTCCACGCGCGGCTGGGCATGCTCAAGGCCGAGGCGGGCGACCTGGACGGCGGCATCGCGACGGCCGAGGAGGCGCTGGCGCGGGCCGAGGCGCACTCGTCGTCGACCGGCCGGATCCTGGTCCGGCTGATCCTGTGCGAACTGCTCGACAACCGCCACGAGCACATCCACGCGTCGGAACTGCTGGCGCAGGCCGAGGAACTGGCCGTCCAGACAGCGCCGGAGCGGGTCACGTCCGTCCGGCTGGAGCAGGCCGACCACGCCGCCCGGCAGGGAAACCTCGACGAGGCGGGCAAGATCATGGACGAGGTGCTCGCCACACCGGGCCTGCGCCCAGGCGACCGGTTCCACGCGCTGCGCGCGCGGATGGCGGTCGCCGAGATCCGCGGAGACGTCGAGCCGGCGATGCGGCGATCGGCCGAACTGGTCGAGTTCGTCAAGGACTACCCGGGCCCGTGGCGGCCGGATGTGCTGCTGCACAGGGCGTTCATGGTGGACAACATGGACCGCGCGGGCGAGCACCTGCGAGAACTCGTCGAAACCGTCGCCATCTGCCGAACCGAAGGCACATCGCTGGAGACCGCGCACGCGTGCTACATCCTGTCGTCGGGCTACCTGGCGCACGGCCGTCTCATCGAAGCCGCCGAGGCACTGGAGGAAGCCCTCCGGCTGTTGCCGGAGCGGGACGAGGAAGAGGCGACGCTGCGGATCCGCTACCGGCTCGGTTCGGTCTGCGCCGAACTCGGCGAGCACGCCCAGGGCCGCAGGTACTTCCAGGCCATGCTCGACCTGGTCGGCAACGCCCCGGCGGCTTCCCAGGCCATGGTCTGGGCCGGGATCGGCACGACCAGCCACGCGCTGGGCGACGCGGAAGAGGCCGAGCGCTGTCACCGCCGAGCCGCCGAGCTGTGGACCGAGGCCGAACTGCCGGTCGAGGCGTGCCGCGCGTGGATCAAGGCAGCCGCCGCGATCGCCGACAAGAACCCCGAAGCGGCACTGGAAGCGTTGCGGCAGGCGGAGTACCTGATCCCCGACGGCGACATGGCCGACCGACTGACCGCGGAGATGCTGGAGCTGCGCGGCTACACCTACACCCAACTCGAGCGGCACGCCGACGCGTTGGCCGACAACCTCCGCGCCATGGACCTCGTGGTCGACCTCGGCGAAACCGACTGGCAGATCTTCCTGATGGTCCGCGCCGCCCGCTGCCACGTGGCCATGGCCGCGCCGGGCACGGCGGAACAGCTGGCGAAGGACTCGGTCGACCTGATCGCCGACGACACGCCCCCGAGCATCGTCGCCCGCATCCTGGACGTGCTGTCCCGCGCACTGGAAGCCCAGTCGAAACCGGTCAGCCAGGACAGGACAGCACGCATGCTCAGCGCCCGGTTGCGGACCTGATCCAGAAAACGCGTGGTCACCGACTTCCCTGTCGTTTCAAGGATGTCTCCGACGGTATACCGCAGCGCGGCTGTACAGTCTGTGCCGACTTGGCACGGCGTACGTGCCCGACTGTGTTCCGTAGGGAGAACCAGTGACCTCGGCGATTGAGTCGATGAGTTCGAGACCCGCTGACCCGGACGTTGAGCGCCGACGTGCGTGGTGGCTGCCTAACAGGTCGTGGGTGCCGTCGCTGTACGTGGCGGTGGTCGCCATGGCGGTGGTCGCGGTCGCAAAGGCCGCTCTGATTGACGACACGTACATCACCCTCAGCTACGCCCGGAACCTTGCATACCACGGGCATTGGGGTCTGGTCCCCACGCAGACCGCGAACACCGCGACCTCGGTGTTCAACGTGTGGATTCTCGCGGCATTCACCGCAGTCACCCGGCAACCCGTGCTGGCGTTGGGCATCGTTCACGTACTGTCCGCACTCGCCGTCGAGTACGGGTTGCGCCGGGTTGCCCGCAAGATCGGTCTGCCCACCTGGTGCGCACCGCTTGCCGCGACACTGGTTGTCGTCAACCCGCTGCTGATTTCCTCGATCGGTCTTGAGATCACCCTCGGGGGCGGACTGACCGCTCTGCTGCTGGCCAGCGCGGTCGACGAACGGCCTGTCCTGTTCGGGCTACTCGCCGGTCTTCTCGTGTTGACCCGGCCGGACTTGGTCATCGTGGTCGTCGTCGTGTTCGTCCTCGTGCGCCACAAGTGGGATCGCCGCTGGTGGTGGGCTCCGGTGGCGGCGATCGGGATAACCGTTCCGTGGTATGTGTGGAGCTGGATCGCTCTGGGGTCGGCGGTGCCGATCACCCTGTTCATCAAGACGGAAAACCCGACCTGGACGGCTTTCGGGAACATCTACGGTTTCGAGAACGGACTGGATCTGTACTTGCGCGTGTTCCCCGCCGCGACAGTCCTGTCCGTCCTGCCCGCAGTGCTCGGTGTGCTCGCCGCACTCATCTGGGTCGCATTGCGCCTGTTCCGGCCCGGTGACCGGGTTCGGCAACTGGATCGCGTCGCTCCGCTGGCGCTGGCCGGAGTGCTGCACTTCGTGGCGTACTGCATGCTCGGAGTCGCACCGTTCCACTGGTACTACGGTCCGAGCATCATCTGCACGACGATTTTCCTGGCCGCCGCGGTCGCCGCTGCCGCGACACCCGCTCAGCAGTCAAAAGTGGCGTTGCATCCGCGATCAGGGCCGTTGGCGGCCGTCGTACTGCTCGCTGTCGCCTGCATCGGCTACTACGGTTTGCGCGGGTTACCGTCGCGGTTCGCGCCGATCCAGACAAACTGGGCGGCGCCCGAGCAGTATGCGCAGATTGGTTCCACAGTCGGCATCATCGCGGGCGATCGAGTAGTCGCCTCGACCGGTGAGGTGGGGGCCCAGGCCTACTTCTGTGACTGCGCCCTGTCGGACTTGTTCTCCAACCCGGCTGCCGCCGCGGGCATGCTCCCTCCGGTCCTGGCGAGGTCGGGCCCGATCGGCCGCACGCTGCTCGACTGGAACTTCCACAACTTCGACTGGGCTCCAACGGGAATGAAGAACGAGCTGATCCTCAAGCACCTGAAAACCCCACCGGACAACGCCATAGCGGTGTGGGCAGTCGACACGTCGTGGAATCCGGGGGCCGACCCTGGCCCGTGGTACGTCGCGCTGGTCCCAGCGCCCTGACGGGTGACTGCGGCACTGAGTGCGTCACTGATTGTTCGCGCGTGTGGTGTCAAGCCTTTTCACTCGTTTGCCGAAGGGGCGTGGCATAAGTATGCCGATACATCAGGGATCGTGATGGTCGCCCGGTGCAAATCCATGCGGTGGATTGGCTTTTCCCGTAAGGGCGGTTAGACCGTCTGTCTGAACTTTCACAACAGTGTGTTGTTTTCGTTGCGCGGCGGTGGTGAGGCGGTTACGTTCCGTTGGGACCGAGCCGGGGGGCTCAGTGTGGACTCGATCGAGGGGGTCAAGGGTGAGACGTGCCCTGGTTTGCGCTGCCTGTGTCATGGCTTCTTTCTCCGTGGTAGCACCTGCCGTGGCCCAGGAGGGCCCGTCGGTGGCGATCAATGCGGAGCAGCCGTCGGATGACTGGGTGTGGGTGAGATACCTGGCTGGTACGCATCCGTACAGCACGGTGCGCACGTCGGCGTGGTCTGCGTTGGTCAGTGCGGATCCGGACGCGGCGATCGCGGCTTTTCTGGCTCCGGGCGGTGGTTTCGACTACGCGGTGGAGCGTGCGCAGCAGCGTCGTGCGCGGAATATGGATTTCGTCCGTCGTGTGTACGAGACGACGACGCCGGATTACTCGCCTCAGGTCCACAACGAGGCCAAACGCCTGTTGGGTCCGAATGCGACAGACGCTGAGCGTGAAACGTTCGTGCGGTCGGGATATGAGGCCGCGCGGTCTCGTGATCGGGTGTATCGCGATCAGGTCGGCAAACAGAGGCAAGCGCTTGTCCAGCATGATCGGGACTATGTGCGGTCGCTGTCCACCAACGATCCCGGTGAGCAGGTGCGGTTGTCCGCCTCGTACGCGATGCGTGAGGGCGCGACTGATGACGACCTGGTGGAGTTCTTCGCCTATGGCTGGGCGGCTGGTTCGCGGCTGGATCTGGAGGTGTTCCGGATGCGGCACGCGACCGACAACATGCAGTGGCGATCCACCATCGTGCGGTTGATCGCTGATGCCGAGGCCGCCGAGAAAGCCGCGCGTGAGGCCTCGGAGGAGGCCAAGCAGCAGGCCAAGGACGCGGCGACGCGGGCGTGGCAGCAGGTCGGTACCCAGACTCAGCCGGCTCGTTCGGGCTGGTCGGAGGCGCAGCAGTCGGCGGTGCGGCAGGCGGAGAACTGGCGTGCGGTGCTGGCGGCGGCGCAGGCCGCGCTGGGGCCGAACTGGACCTCGATCATCGACCCGGCGAAGGCGTCGGAGGCGGCGTGGTCGGCTGAGCGTGACTCGGCCGCGCAGCAGGCGGCGTATTGGAATGCGTTGCTGCAGCAAGCAATCGACGGCGAACAGCGCGTCAAGCACACTCTCTGATCTTCCTGTCGAGCACCTCGCCCCTATGGGGCGAGTGTTGTGTCATGCCCAAGAAAAGGGGAGGAATGCGAAGAACCATGGTCCACAGTAGACGTATGAGGCGGAGTTTGGTGGCCGCCGTGCTGACCACGGGCCTCTTGGCTCCGATGTACGCGCATGCGGCAGGGCCGCAGGAGGTTCCGCCCGCGGCTGCGTCCCGCAACTCCGAGGTGACGGCCCAAGCACCGGCGATTCCCCAGGAGGCACCGGATCCGGGAGCGACGGCGGTACCGGAGGCGACCGAGGTCGAGAAGATCAAGGCGGTGCGCGCGATCGAGGTCGGCGAAGCCACCGACGAATGGCTGATGCTGTCGGACAAGAACTTCGTGTTCCGCGTGTATGACCGGATCAACCCGGACAAGTACCCGCTGACCAAAGCGGAGGCGTACCGGGTCTACAAGATCGTGGTGGACAAGCCGGACGCGCCGGACGCGACCGCGTTCATCCGCACGGGTATCCACGACTTCGTCGACCGGGACCACATCGAGTACGCCCGTCGCCAGGAAGAAGCGCGCCAGGCCCGGGACGCCCGGCAGAAGGCGGCCGCGTTCGCCGAGATCCCCGCTGATGCGGCGATGCTCGACGGCAACGACCAGAACTTCGTCTACCAGGTATGGCGCCGCTCCACCGGGCCTAAGGTCAAGGACGGCGCCGGAACCGCGTGGGGCGGGGACGCCACCACGTGGAAGACGTTCATCACCACCACGATCTTCACCCTGCATCTGCAGGACCAGCGCGACGCGATCGACGAGGCGAGGAAGGAAAGCGAGCAGAAAGCTCGCGAGTTGGCGGCGAAGCAGGCCAAGAAGAACGCTGCCGCTGTGCTGGGGATCGTGGCCCCGGACGGTTGGCTGGTGCTGAGCGACGACAACTTCATCCGTCAACTGCTGGCGACACCGGAGTTGGCGGACCCGCGGCACAGTGAGGTCCGCACCGCCGCCGATGCCGCGTTGCGCGGGACTCCGGCGGACTGGGCGGCGTTCATCGACACCGGTCTGAAGGCCGCCGACGGGCGTGACGCGAAACGCGAGCAGGATATCCGCGAGGAAGCAGACCGCAAGAAGGTCCGCGACATCAAGGCCAAGGCCGAGGCCAGTTTGATGCGGCCGCGTCTGGTCGCCGCGGCGAACGCCGCGCTGGCCGGTACGTATGCCGATGTCGTGAAGTTCCTCGCGGAGACGCAGTACGCGACGCTGACCCAGTCGCTGATGGCCACGACACCGGAGACAGCGGCCAAGGGCTGGTATGTGCGGTCCGGCGGTGGGGACGCGTGGATCACCCCCGGTACCCAGAGCGACACGGTCGCGGATGCTCCGCTGGGTGAGGCGAGTTGGAAGGTCGTCCCTGGCCTGGCCGACGCGAACTGTTTCTCGTTCGAGTCCACCACGCACGTGGGCAGTTACCTGCGGCATCAGAGTTACCGAGTGAAGCTGCACGCCAGCGACGGCAGCGAGGTGTTCAATAAGGACGCGACCTGGTGTGCCAAGCCGGGCTTGGCAGGTTCGGGTGTGTCGTTGGAGTCCAAGAACGTGCCAGGCCGTTACCTGCGGCACGCCAATGCGGAGCTGTGGCTGGCCAACGACAGTGGCCAGTTCGCGTGGGACTACCCGGGTGGCTTCAAGCAGGACGCCACCTGGAACGTGGCTGATCCGGACCCGCTTGTCACCACGCAGATCATGCTGCGCTGGCTCAACGACGACGGGTGGCGGGTTTTCGCGGGCGGCCCGAAGGCCGCTGAGGTGCTCGTCGATGGCATCCGCTATCGCGAGTTCGTCAACAACACCCGCGCCTATTGGGGCAAGGACACAGGCGTGCGCAGTGTCTCCGGTGCGGCGTTGACGAAGTACCTGGCCTCGGGCGGGCACACGTTGCGGATGCCGATCCAGGACACCACCGCGACACCGGACGGCATAGGCACCTTCACGCACTTCGCGGGCGGTCTGTCCATCTACGCGAGTCGGCACACCGACGCGCACCTGGTCTACGGCGCGATCCGGGATCACTGGCAGAACCTGGGCTGGGAACGGTCCTACCTGGGCTACCCCACCAGCGACGAAGAGCAGGTCGGCATCCTGCGCCGCAGCACCTTCCAGGGCGGCTACATCTACCACGATCCGAAGGCCAAGAAGACCTGGGACACCAAGTTCTGAGCCGCCCGTAGTCCTGTGGGCCCGGCGCTCGTATTCGGCGGGTGCCGGGCCCACGTGTGACCTGTCGAGGGGAATGACACAGATGAGACTTCTTCGAAGAGCGGTGGCGGCGTCGTTGACGTTCGCCTTGTTCAGTGGCGTTGTCCATACCGCCGACGCCGCACCCGCAGCCACGACTACCGCAGCGGCTGCCGAGGATCCGGCACCGCCGCGACCGATGCCACCGGACCCGTACAAGGAGTGGGACGGCAAGACCGGCATCCCGGACACCGGCGACCCCCGATTCCGGCAGCTGGTGGCCGACAACGCCGAACTGGCTGAGGACGTCGAGGTTCGTGACGCCGCCAAGGCAGCGTTGGACGCCGGTCGTCCGGGAATCATGGCGTTCCTCAACGGCGGCAAGCGGGAAGCGGAACAGAAAGCCACAGCACGCAAGGAAAGAATCGCGCAGGAGAACCGGGCCGCGATCGAACCGCTACGCGGGACTGGTGGCCCGTACCTGCGGGCCGAGGTGGACCGGGTGCTCGCGGGCACCGACCTGGACCGTCTGCAGTTCCTGGTCTACGGCAGAGCGATCGCCGAACAGCGCGACGCGGCCGCGATGCAGAGCGTCCAACAACGGGCCCAGGAGAACCGGGCACGAGTACAGATGCTGGTCGGCGCGGGTGGCCCGGAGGTTCAACGTGCCGCGCAGGCCGCGTTGGACACCGGGGACGCGGCGATCGAGCAGTTCCTCGCCAGCGGCTACTTGGAAGCAGCCAAAAAGGACGCCGAAGCCCGCGAGAAGTTCCTCGCCGACGAGGAAGCACGCCGCAAGGCAGCCGAGGCGCTGTCGGAGCTGGCGAAGAAGTCCGCTCGCGCCAACGAGGCCCGCAAAATCCTGATGGTGCAGCACGGTAACGGCATCCGTGCGCTGCAGCGCTCCTCGAACGCGCTGATCCTCGGGGGCAATGAGGCCCGTAGGGCTGAGCAGATCCTGGCCGCGAACACCGCGGGCGGGCAACATCCGCCCGACGCTTTCGATGAGGTGAAGGCCGAGGTCGCCCGCCAGTTGGGTAACGCCCGTGCTGCGGCGGACGACGCGCGACGTGCGGCGGTCCAAGCCCAGGTTCAGGCGGATGTGTTGGTGGAAACCGGTCTGCCGTATGGGACGCAGTGGGCGCAGATGGCCTACGGCATGTCCCAAGCCGCACTCGCGGCCGTGTCCGCGGTGGAGACCGCCGCGCATTCGACCGATGCGGCCGCGTTCACCGACCAGGCCCGCAACGCGCAGGAAAAAGCGGAGCGGCACGCTGAGCAGGCCAAGAAATGGCGCCAGCACGCTGAAGCACACGCCCGCGCCGCAGCGGACCTGGCTGAGGCGGCCCGCGTGCAGATGGAAGCCGCGAAAGACGCCGCAGCCCGAACCAAGGCCGCACGTCAGGCTGCGGAAGCGGCCGAGGCGCAGGCGTGGGCGGCTGCCGAGCGGACCCGTCAGCAGCGCATCATCGCCGAACGAGAAGCGGCGACCGCAGCCGCCCAACGAGCCATCGCGCAGCGGGAACGGGCCAACGCCGGAGCGGCGCGTGGGCGAGCCGAGCAGCACGCCTCGGTGGCGCGTTCGATGCGCGGTGAGGCTGAGGCCCAAGCTGGCATCGCAGCCGCCGCCCGAGGACGGGCCGAAGCGGCCGATGGTGCCGCGGGGCAGGCGGAAACCCGCGCCCGCGGCGAGGAAACCAACGCGGTAGCCAGCCGTGACAAGGCCTACCAGGCTGAACGGGACCAGCGCGCTGCTGAGGCGCGGGCGAACGCGATGGACGCCATGGCCGCCGCCGCGCGTGGCGGCCCGCACGCCGTGGAAGCCCAGAATGAGGCCAACAAAGCACGCGGCGACGCCACCATCGCGGCGGGAGCCGCTGGCGCGGCCCGCAACGCCGCCAACGTTGCGACGGGTGCGGCGGCGGGTGCGCGTGGCGCGGCCACCGAAGCCACGCGTGCCGCAGCCCGTGCGCGGGCCGCAGCGCAGGCCGCGCAAGCGGCTGCCGCACGAGCGAACGCGGCAGCCAACCGAGCCGAAGCCGAAGCAGCGGAAACCCACGCAGCCGCTCAACGCGCCGAGTCGGCGGCATCGGACGCGACGTTCAACGAGGCCAAGGCCGCCGAAGCGGCACAGAACTCGATGAACCTGGCCAACCAAGCGGCGTCCGAAGCGATGAACTCGCAGATGTCGGCCGAACGCACCAAAGCCGAATCCGACGCCGCGGCTCAGGAAGCGGTGTCCGCAGCGACCCAGGCCAGTCTCGCGGTCCAAGCCGCTGCGGCGGCGAAGTCGTCCTCACAAGCGATCACCCAACCAGCCAACACCGCGGTCACCGTGGTCGCACCGTTCACCGGCCAGGACATCGACGCCGACTTCGTCATCAAGGTGGCCGAGCAGGCCAGACTCGTCGGCGCCGAACAGGCCGCAGCGGCGGACAAGCGTGCGAAGGAAGCGCTCGAAGCGGCACGGCTGGCCCAAGAAGCCGCCGACCGCGCCGCGGCTGAAGTCAAACCTGCGTATGACGCAGCCGCTGCAGCGGCGAAGTCGTCAGCGGCAGCGGCACAGTCCGCTGCGGAGGCTCAAAAAGCGGCCGCCGACGCAGCAGCCGACGGTGCTGCGGCCCGCGCAGCAGCCACCCGCGCCAACCAAGCAGACGCACAAGCCCGCGAGGACGCACACAAAGCCCGCAACGCCGCCAACGCGGCAGCCAACGACGCCGCGATCGCGGGACGGTCCGCTGCTGCCGCCGAACGCGACGCTGCAGCAGCCCGTTCCGCTGCCAGCAGGGCCGAAGCCGACGCAGCCGCCGCACGAGGAGCCGCCGACCGCGCCGAAACCGACGCAGCCGCAGCTGCTGCAGCAGCAGACAGCGCACAGAAACACGCCGACGGAGCCGCCGCAGCAGCCAAGAACGCGTACAACGCCGCCATCGAAGCAGGCAAAGCCGCCGACCGCGCCGAAGAAGCCGCACGCAAAGCAGAAGCAGCACGACGAGCAGAACAGGCCAGACAAGCGGGAGAAGATGTACCGAACCTGACTGCCGAGGAGGAACAACTCCTCTATCGGATGGGCGGTCCTGAGCTGGTCGAGCAAAATCGTGAGGCTATCGAACAAGCCAAGCACGGGATCATTGACTTCATCATCCAAAATGGTGGGCAGATCATTCTGGATGAGCTCGGAATTACTAACGCGAAGAAGTGCTTCGGCGAGGGCGATGTTGCAGCCTGCCTGTGGACGGTTTTTGATGTTGGTTCCCTCCTGGTTCTGATTGCAAAACTTCCGGCGGTCAGTGCCGCGATCGCCAAGATCGTCGCCGGACTCGCCAAGTTTCTCGAGGGCTCCGCAGCAGGGCGAAAGATTCTGGAACTTGGCCGCGCGATCGTGGCTGAGGCAAGGGTAGCGTGTGCCGCTAGAAACGGTTTTGCTTCAGAATTGACGATTTCAGCTCCTGGCGGCAGCTTGAAATCGGTCGACGCTTCACCTATGGCCACACAGGGAGCCGCTGCAGGGGTTTGTCCGCGTTTTACGGTCGACGCAGACGGAGAAGTCATTGATATTCTCACCCCGGATGGCAAAATCGAGCTTCCCAAGGTCTTAGACGGCGGTAAAGCCAACGAAGTGGGTAAACGGATTTGGGCAAATGGTCCGAAGCTGGCAGCGGAACTGATCGGCAAGCGGTCGCCGGAAGAGCTGCGAAGGGTCGCCTCGAAGGAGGACGCTAAACGATTGCAAGATTTCTACGCCTACGTACAGAAGAATATGCCGAGGCATCCGACAGCTCCTTATCGAGTAAAATTGTGTCAGGAAATTATTGATGCTTGGAGTTGAGTGATGCCTGATATAGAGATTCGTATTTCTGGAAACAGTGCCGGGCATGTATGTTTCGAACCCAATGGGATGGCGTACTTGCTTGAGCCGGGAGAGCGTATGTATGTTCGCGCGGATCCGGTGCAGTTGGCCGCATTGCAAATCGAATACTGGGAAGGCGGGGTAAATCTATGGTTCTCCGGAAGCGTCACAACTTTCGACAAAGATGGAAGTAGGCTTGACGAGCTATGGGGTGGCTGAACACGCGTGAGCAATCCATGAAGCGTAGCGGTGCGTTCTCCAATAAGGCGACTCCTCCACTATCGACTGAGATAGATAGCAGGAATCCTGTGGATCGAACACCGCATGCCCGGTCGACTGCGGAAAACATGGAACTTCTTATGGACACCGGAGACGACATCTGGATATACCCGTCGACAGGGAAGGTGCTGATCGAGTACTGGCATTCGGGCCGCATCACCGCAACCGAGATTCACAACACCGTTCAGCTCTTGATTAGCAGATCTTGAAAACAGTAATGCTACGTGCCAGTTGAACTCGCATAAACGGCTTACTGCCTCTGCTTGGCGTCAAGACACGCCACGTGTCGTCGCCTGCGTCAAGGCAGGCGGGACTAACCAGGACACGGCCGAGCTTCCGCGAGAAGCTCGCCCGTGTTTCTCCACGTCAGCACTGCCGTGAGGCACGGTTAGCGTATACATGACTGAGCCGTCCTCGGGCTGCTCAGCCCGGGGCTACGGGGGAGCGCAGGCCACAGATCGCTGGGAACTACCGCAAATGCCCTGCGTACAAGCAAACCGCCGCCGCTGTTGCGAGGTTCAGGCTCTCTGCCTTGCCGAAGATGGGAACGCTCACCACGTCGTCGACGGCGGCAAGCACTTCGGGATCAAGCCCGTGTGCCTCGCTGCCGAACACCCACGCGGTTGGCTGGGTGAGATCCAACGCGGTCAACTCGGTCGTGACGTGTCCATCGGCTGCGACAAGGCGCAATCCGGCCGCGCGGCACGCGTCGAACACCGCAGTGGTGCTCCGAGAACGCGCAAGAGGCAGGTGGAAGACACTGCCAGTGGAGGCGCGGACGCATTTGCCGTTGTGCGGGTCGACGGTGTCACCGGCGAAGATCACGGCGGATGCACCGGCGGCGTCGGCGACCCGCGTCACCGTGCCTGCGTTGCCTGGGTCGGACACACCAACCAGTACAGCGACTAGCTTCGGTGCGGTGAGCGCGTCGTCCAGCGAGACGTCCAGCAGTTCACAGACCGCGACGATGCCCTGTGGGGTCACGGTTTCCGAGAGCCCGTCAGCGGCTCGATCGGTCACCGTCGATACCTGGACACCTGCCGCGCTGGCCTCGGTGATGAGTTCGGAATTGCGTGCTGCCGCCGTTTCGGTGACGAAGACCTCGTACACCTGGCCGTGGCGCAGCGCTTCCCGGACGGCCTGGGCTCCTTCGGCGAGGAACCTGCCCGCCCGTTCTCTGCCCGCGCGTTTGGTCAACTGCCGGGCAGCAGCGACCCGGGGCGTCCGCTCGGTGAAGAGCTGGTCCGCCCCGGGTCGGGTGTGCTCGCTCAGGCCTTGTCCTGGGACTGAACGGCCGGAACGTTGGCGCGGGAGACCTCGACCAGCGCGGTGAACGCGGCCGGGTCGCTCACCGCGAGCTCGGCGAGGATCTTGCGGTCGACCTCGACACCTGCGACCTTCAGACCCTGGATGAAGCGGTTGTAGGTCATGCCGTTCTGACGCGCGGCCGCGTTGATGCGGGTGATCCACAGCTGCCGGAAGTCACCCTTGCGGGCGCGGCGGTCGCGGTAGGCGTAGTTCAGCGAGTGGAGCACCTGCTCCTTGGCCTTGCGGTACAGCCGCGAGCGCTGGCCGCGGTAGCCACTGGCCAGCTCGAGGGTCGTGCGGCGCTTCTTCTGGGCGTTGACTGCCCGCTTGACGCGTGCCACGGGTCCATCCTGCTTATCTCTGTGGGGCGTTCGGGGCGCCCCGGGTGGTCAAGGGAGTGGAGCTGGGAAGCTCAGATGCCGAGCAGGCGCTTGACGCGCTTCTCGTCGTTCGGGGAGACGTCCGTGGTGCCCTCGAGGCGACGGGTCAGCTTGCTGGACTTCTTCTCCAGGATGTGCCTGCGGCCGGTCATCTCGCGCTTCAACTTGCCCTTGCCGGTCACGCGAATGCGCTTGGCAGTGCCCTTGTGCGTCTTGTTCTTAGGCATGGTCGTCCTCATCTAGGTGCTTCCGCCCGCCGTGCACGGGCGGAAGCGCTCACTACTTCGGGTGACCCCGGTGGCCTACTCGGCGGGGTCGGTGTCGGACTGCGGCGTGGTCGCCTTGGTCTTGGGCTTGGCGTTCTTGTGCGGCGCCAGGACCATGATCATGTTGCGGCCGTCCTGCTTGGGCGAGGACTCGATGATCCCCAGCTCGGCCACGTCGTCGGCCAACCGCTGCAACAACCGGTATCCGAGCTCCGGGCGGGACTGTTCACGGCCGCGGAACATGATGGTGATCTTGACCTTGTTGCCGTGCTCGAGGAAGCGGACGACAGCGCGCTTCTTGGTCTCGTAGTCGTGCGGGTCGATCTTCGGCCGGAGCTTCTGCTCCTTGATCACCGTGAGTACCTGGTTGCGCCGGGACTCGCGGGCCTTCTGCGCGCTCTCGTACTTGAACTTGCCGTAGTCCATGAGCTTGCAGACAGGCGGGCGGGCCTGCGGGGCCACCTCGACGAGGTCGAGATCCGCCTCCTGTGCGAGGCGGAGCGCGTCCTCGATGCGGACGATCCCCACCTGCTCGCCGTTCGGCCCGACGAGTCGGACCTCCGGCACCCGGATGCGGTCGTTGATACGTGACTCGGAGCTGATGGTGCCTCCTCTTTCCCGAGTACAAAGTCTCTCTAGCTGGTGGCTGCGGCCTGCGGTGTGACCCCAGTAACGCGTCAGGCCCCGTCGCCATTGCTGACGCGGGGCCCGCTGCCTACACCGATCCACGACGTGCACGCACGTCGCGCCGCAGCGAGCTCGCGCTGCTGCGATAAAGACCGGACCCGGACACCTGTGCGGTGACTCGGGTGGGAGCGGGGCTCCACTTGCCGCCCCCGTTCGCACAGGGGCTGGTCGCAGATGGAAGGGTACCAGATCGTGAACGACCCCACCGCAGACCCTGCTACCAGTGACGACGACAGTGTCAACGTCCGCGACCTCAGCGAGATTCCCAGCGTGGAGGTGATCAGCCGCGCGGCCGTGATGCTGATGTCGGCCGCGGCCGAGCGGCTGGGGCTCGCCGACCCCGACCCGGACACCTCGCCCCGCCGCGACCTCGACGAGGCCAGGCGGCTGATCACGGCACTGGCCGGGCTGATCACGGCGTCCGTCGAGTACCTCGGACCGCACGCCGGACCGCTGCGGGAAGGGCTCCAGTCGCTGCAGCGGGCCTTCCGCGAGGGCTCGGCCTTCCCCGACGAGCCGGGCGCCGGACCCGGCGAGAAGTACACCGGCCCCGTCCACTGACTCGTGAGTGGTTGGCCGGGTCAGAACCCGGCCACCACTCACGACACACCAGCGGCCCCTGGGAGGGTTCCCAGGGGCCGCTTCTCGGGTGTTGGGGATCGGACCCAACTGTGACCCGGCGCCGGTGAGGCGCAGGAGGGGAGGCCAGCGCCGGATCACATGATCTGGTTACTTCTTGTCCTTGGCCTTCGCGCCGTCCGGCGCGGCCACGAACCAGGTGCCCTGCACGCCCTCACCGTTGGCCTGGCAGGGCGCGGTGTCCTTGGCGAAGCGGTAGACCGGCGAGCCCGCGACGGTGACCTGCTTGGTGCCGTCCTGGCGGGTGACCGAACCGATCAGGCTCTTGTCGACGCCCTCGGCGATGACGTTGTCCTCGGCCTTCAGCGGCGGCCACTTCGCGGCGCAGTCGCCGTTGCAGTTCGACGCCGACGGGCTCTTGGTGTCCTTGTCGAAGATGTAGAGGGTGAAGCCCTTGTCGTCGGTCAGCACCTTGCCGAACGGCTTCACGTCCATGGCGCGCACCACCGTCGTGCCCGGCGCGGCAGCCTTCACCTTGTCCTTGGCGCGGGTGCCGTTCGGGGCGGCGACCCACCACGCTCCGCCGACGGCCTCACCTGTGGTGTCGCCCGCCTTGGCGTCCTTCTCGTAGTAGTACATCGGCCAGCCGCCGACCGTCAGCTGCTTGGTGCCGTCGGGGCGGTCGATCGAACCGACCATCGCCTTGTCGACGCCTTCGAGCGTCATGTTGTCGGACGCGGGGGCGGGCGGCCACGCCTTGGCACAGGCGTCCGCGCAGTTGGACTTCGGTGGTTTCGCGGTGTCCTTATCGAAGCGGTAAAGCGTTTTTCCTTCCGCGTCGGAAAGGATCGTGCCCAGCGTTCCCGACTCCGTCGCCTTCAGACCGGCGCTCGCGGCACCGGCGCGGTTCGCGGGTGCGTCGTCAACGGCCACCGTCCCGGTCGGCGCTGCGACAGTCGGCTGCTGTTCCAGCTGCCGTTGGTTGGCCGCAGGCGTCGCCGTGGGGCTCGCCCCGCACGCCGCGGTGGCCAGCACGGCGCCGACTGCTGCCGCGGTGGCAAGGATGTGCCTCACCCGAGGTGGTGCCATGACTTGAATCCCTTCTCCCGCTTGATGCCCCGGTGCATCTGTGCGGGGCCGTGGTTGCTCACCCACAACACGAGCGGGGTCCGACAGCGGTTCAGCGGGATCCAAGAATTTTTCAACGCGGCCGCAGGCCTGCGAGAACGACCCGTCTCGCCTGCTTTCCACGCGTTCCGGCACCCCTGACACCCGGAGCGCACTCGGGGGTGCCGGAACGGTGGGTCGGGGCCTACGGCTCGATCGACTGGCGGTGGCGGAAGATGTTGCGCGGGTCGTACTTCGCCTTGACCTGACGCAGCTTCGCGTAGTTCCCCTTGTAGTACAGGGTCGACCACGCCACACCGGACTTGTTGAACGACGGGTCGGACAGGTCGATGTCCGGGTAGTTCACGTAGCAGCCGTCCGTCACCGCGTTCGGCACCGGAACACCACCCGTCGACGCGTACACCGACGAGTAGAAGTTGCGGAACCACTGGAGGTGCTTGGCGTCCTCCGCCGGGTCCTTCCAGTACACCTGGTACTGCAGCTTCATCACCGAGTCACGCTGCGGCACCGCGGTGTCCGCCGAACCCACCGCGTTGATCTTGCAGCCGTACGAGTCGATCTGCACCAACGCATTGGGGTTGTTGTACTCCGTGGTCGCCAGCGCCTGGTAGGTCGCGGCGATCTGCTCCGCGGTGTGCCCCTTGCGCAGGTACGCCGACTTGTAGTCGCCGCGGAACTCCCAACCGCCACCGCTCAACGCGTACGTGCCGTTGAGCCACGGAAGCCGCTGCGGCTCGTCGAACTGCGCCAGCGCGGGGTGGTGGCCGGTCTGGGCGACCGACGCGGTCCGCTGCGCCTGGACCCCGGCGAACACCGCGTTCAGGTAGTCGTCGAGCAGTTTGCGGGCGTTCGGCGCGGTGGCGTCGGACTGGGTCAGCAGCGCGACCTGGCCGCCGACGGCTTTCGTCGCCGGGTCGAACGTCCGCTTGTTCAGCTTCAGCAGGCCGAAAAGCCCGGCGTACGGCGAATCCGGCGCGCTGTTGCGCTCGTGCCACTTGCCGAAGTTGTCCACCACCCTGGTGAAGTCGGCCTGGGTGATGTCCGCCCAGTTGAGCGCGACCGAGCTCAGGTAGATCTCGGACGGCGGCCTGGGCAGGAACGTCGACGGGTCGGTGCCCGTCGCCGTACGTGACTTCAGCAGGAACCGCGTGATCACGCCGAAGTTGCCACCGCCACCGCCGGTGTGCGCCCACCACAGGTCGCGGTTGGGGTCGTTGGCCTCCCTGGTCGCGATGACCGACTTCGCTCTGCCCGAAGCGTCAACGACGACGACTTCGACGCCGTACAGGTAATCGACGGTCAGACCGAACTGCCGGGAGTTCAGACCGTAGCCACCGCCGCTGATGTGGCCGCCCGCGCCGACCGTGCCGCACGAGCCGCCGGGGATGATGACGCCCCAGACCCGGTACAGCGCCTCATAAACCTGAAAAAGGTTCGCACCCGCGCCGACCGAGATCGCGTTCACCGCGGGGTCGTAGCCGATGTCGTCCAACTCGGACAAATCGAGCACGACCTGCTTGCCGCTGTAGACGAAGTCCTCGTAGCAGTGACCGCCGCTGCGCACGCCGATCTGCTTGCCCGCCGTCACCGCATCCTGAACCGCGGCAACGACCTGCGCGGTCGAACTGACCACGCGCACCTGTTCCGGCGCACCGATCCAGCGCGGGTTGGTGCCTCTGACCAAGTCGATGTACCTGCCGTCACCCGGCTTGACCGTCGCGGCGGGCAGGCTGACCCCGGCCTGCGCCTGCGCTCCGGTTTCCTGTGCCACCGCGGTGCCGCCGAGTGCACCCGACGCCGCCACTCCCACTGCCGCGGCGCCCGCTCCCACCAGAAAATTCCGGCGTCCTACCTCACTCATTTGGATAGTCACCCCTTCGAGCACGAAACCCCCCAGCGCTCTCCAGACGACCACCGCGCAGGTCAGACGTGCCACGAGTTGATCAGGTTGTTGTGCAATGCAAAATGTCGTGTTGTGGCCGTAACAGGTCCAGACCACGTGTCATGCTTCACACTGTGTCCAGTCAGCCCAGTTCGCGTAATCAGTCGTCGTCACTACGACGCGCGCTTTCAGTACTCCAGTACGTGTCCGATCGGGCGAACGAGACCCGCGGTGTCCCGCTGTCCCGGATCGCCGAGGACCTGAAGATCAGCAAGAGCAGCGTGCTGCGCCTGACAACTCCCCTGCTCGACACAAATCTGCTCATCCGGGACCGGCAGACCGGCTGGTTCCGGCTAGGCCACGGCGCACTGCGCCTTGGCCAGGCCTACCTGGCGTCGTTGGACTTACGCACCGTGGCCGCCGAGCCGCTGCGGCGCATGCAACGCACGTTGGGCGAGACCTGTCATTTGGTCGTGTACGAGCCGCCGGATGTTGTCTACATCGACAAAGTCGAGAACGACCACCAGGTACGAATGGCCTCCCGAATAGGCAACCGGGTGCCCGCGTACCGGACGGCCGTGGGGAAGGCGATTCTCGCCTGGCTGCCCGAAGAAGCAGTCCAGGAGGCGATCGACCGCGGTCTGGCACCGGTGACCGACCGCACCCTCGCCGACGCCGAGGCGTTACGCGCCGACCTGCAACGCATCCGGCGTCGCGGTTACGCCATCGACGACAGGGAGAACGAGGAGGAGGTCCGTTGTGTCGCCGCGCCGATCTTCGACCACAGCGACGAGGTGATCGGCGCGCTCTCGGTGTCCTCGCTGGCATCCCGGATGAAGCCCGCCCGGGTGCGTGAGGTCGGGCCGCTGGTGATGCGGTACGGCATCGAGATCTCCCGGGTGTTCGGCTCGGCCAGACTGCCCGCCGAGGTGCAGCGCGAGTGAAAAACCGGTTGCACCGCGTGATGTCATGCGAGAGTGCGTTTCTCGGTGAACATCCCGAACTTCGGTGATTTCGCGGACCCCGGCGCGGTCGCCACAGTGGCGGTGGCGGCCGAACAGGCAGGGTGGGACGCGGTGTTCGTCTGGGATCACGTGGTGCACCTGAAACAACTCCGGCGCCCCTTCGGTGATCCGTGGATGCTGTTGACGGCGGCCGCGGTGGCGACCAGCCGGATCAAGCTCGGCACGCTGGTCACGCCGGTGGCGCGGCGGCGCCCGCACCAACTGGCCCGCCAGGTATCCACTTTGGACAACCTGACCGGTGGCCGGGTGATCCTCGGAACCGGTCTCGGCGCCCCGGTCGACGACGAGTTCGGCAGCTTCGGCGAACCGACCGACCCGGTGGTGCTGGCGGAGATGCTCGACGAAGGCCTGTACCTGCTGGACCGCTACTGGTCCGGCGACACCGTGACGCACCGGGGGCAGCACTTCACGGCCGACGAGGTGGCCCTGCTGCCCACCCCGGTGCAGCGTCCCCGCGTGCCGGTCTGGGTGGCGGGCTACTGGCCGAACAAGCGGCCCATGCGGCGCGCGGCCAGGTGGGACGGGGTCGTACCGCTGTTCAAGTCCGCGCGGCACGGTTTCACCCCACCTGTCGATGAGGTCCGCGACCTGGTGGAGTACGTCGACAGCCAGCGGGATCCGGGACCGTTCGACGTGGTGGTCGGCGGGATGAGCCCGGCGGACCCGGCCAAGGCGCGCGACGTGATCGGCCCACTGGCCGACGCGGGCGCGACGTGGTGGGACGAACGCAGGCAGCAGGACGAGCTGATCACCGACCTCGATCCCGTGCTGCGGCGCGTGGAACAGGGCCCGCCGAGGCTCTAGGCGAGAGACGCGATCAGGCCCGCCGGGGCGAGCCTGATCGCGTTGTCGTTGACGTCAGTCCACAACGGCCAGCGCGTCGATCTCGACGAGCAGGCCGGGCGGCAGGCCGACGTAGACCGTGGTGCGTGCCGGCAGGTCCGAACCGAGGACCTCGGCGTAGGCCGCGTTGAACTCCGCGAAGTGCGCGACGTCGGTCAGGTACGCGCGGAACATCACGACGTCGTCGAACGAGGCTCCGCCCGCTTCCAGTACCCGCTTGACGTTCGCGAGGACCTGACGGGTCTGCTCCGCCACTGTGGTGCCGACGAGCTCGTTCTGCTCATCGAACGCCACCTGGCCCGCGACCTGGAGGATGTTGCCCTTCCGCACCCCGTGCGACAGCGGCACCGTCGGCTTCACGGTGCCCTCAGGGTGGATGAAGGTCCTGGCCATGTTCTTCCTCTCTATCGGTGATAGCCGCACTCGGCGGACGCTTTCTCCGCCGCGCGCAACAAATCGGGGACGAGCCCCAGCAACCCGTCAAGATCCAACAGTACCTTCGGCACGGACAACGACATCGCCGCGAGCACTTCACCGCGTGCGCCGCGGATCGGTGCGGCGATGCAGTGGATGAAGTCCTCGTGCTCGGAGTTGTCGACCGCGTAGCCGCGTGAGGCGACGGTCGCCAGCTCGGTGAGATAGGCCTCCGGCGTGATGATCGTGTTCTCGGTCTTCTTCTCGTAGGTGATGCCTTTGGCGATCTCCCGGCGACGCTCGTCCGGGAGCGCGGCCACGAGGATCTTGGCGACCGCCGTGCAGTGCAGTGCCGCGCGTTTGCCGATCCGGGAGTACATCCGGACCTGGTGGCGGCTCTCGAACTTGTCGATGTACACCACCTCGCCGTCCTCGTAGGAGGCCAGGTGCACGGTGTGGCCGGTCTGCGCGTTCAGGTCCCGCAGTGCGGCTTCGACGCTGCGGCGGACGTCGCGGTCCTCCAGCGAGCGGTGTGCCAAGTCGAACAGGGCTGTCCCGAGCCGGTAGTAGCGCACGCCGTCGCGTTGGACGAACCGGTGTGCCTCGAGTGTCCGCAGCAGCCGCAGGACGGTCGACTTGTGCACGCCGATGACCTCGGCGAGCTGGTCCAGCGTGCGCGGGCCTTCGGCGAGGCCGTCCAGCAGGGTCAGCGCCCTGTCCAAACTTTGGCTCATGCTTGTAAGACTCCCTGCTCGGTGAGGTGAGCGGCGGCCCACTCGTCCGCGTCCGCGTCGAGCAGCGAGGTGACCAGCTCGGACGGGAGCGGTGTACCGACATCGTCGTGCGTGCGGAGTGTCGTGGCGGCTTGCAGGTGCCCGGAGCGAAGTCTGCGTTCCGGGGACGCGCCTGCCAGGGTCGCGGCCAGGAATCCGGCCGCGAAGGCGTCGCCCGCGCCGACGGGTTCGACCACGTCGACGCGCAGCGCGGGCTGGAAGAGCTGGATGTCGCCTTCGATCAGGGTCGCGCCGCGCGAGCCGTGTTTCACCACGAGCGTCGACGGGTGGGGCACGATCCGCCGGATCTCGGCGGGGTCGCTCGTTTCCCACACGGCCAGCGCCTCGTCGTCGCCGACCAGGACGATGTCCGCCGCGTCGGCCAGTTCCCGCAGCACGGACGGGTCCCGGTCGCTCCACAGCTTGGGCCGCCAGTTGAGGTCGAACGACAGCCGGAAAGTCTCCCGCGGCGCGGCGAAGAGCGCGCGCATCAGCTCAAGGCACGAGTCGGACAGCGCCGCCGTGATTCCCGTCAGGTGCAGGACGCGGACGTTCAGGTCGAGCTGGTCGAGCATCGAGCGGTCCATGCCGGACGCGGCCGAACCGCGGCGGTAGTAGCGAACCGGGCTGCCGCCCGCGTTGCTCTCCTTGATGTAGAGCCCGGTGGGCCGGACGGGGTCGACCACGACACCTGAGACGTCCACGCCGCTCGACCGGACCGCCGAGACGACGGCCTGCCCGAAGGCGTCCTGGCCGACGGCGCTGACCCACTTCGCGCGCAGACCGAGCATGGCCAGATTGCAGGCCACATTGGACTCGGCGCCGCCGACGGTCCGGATCCACGTGCGGACCTGGTCCACCGGTCCCGGCTCCCCCGGCACGAACAGCGCCATGGACTCGCCGAGGCACAGCACATCGGTCTCCACTGGACTTCCATCCTTTCCCCGTACCGGGCCGATCACCCAGCGCAGGGGGCTCGTTGCGAACGTTGACCTGGCGGCGATGGGGATGCTACACACCACCGCAGCACATCGCGCAATAGCCGTTGCAAGATACGCAATGGAGGGTATCCAGATGGTCGAACCGGCGAGCATGAACCTCGACGCGGTGAATCGGCTGGCCGACGAGCGGATCGACTGGCGCTTCAAGGGCATGCCGGACGCGCTGTTCGGCAAGACCGTGGCCGAGGCGCTGGCCACCAAGCCGAAGCTGTTCACCGACGGCTTCGTCGGGCCGCTCGTGGTGCTCGACAACGATGCCATCGAACACAATCTGGCGACCATGCGCCGTTGGTGCGAATCACGCGGCCTCGCGCTGTCACCGCACGGCAAGACGACGATGGCGCCACAGCTGTTCAAGCGCCAACTCGAAGCCGGCTGCTGGGCGATCACGACCGCCAACGCCAGCCAGCTGCGGGTGTACCGGGCGTTCGGCCTGACCCGGATCCTGCTGGCCAACCAGCTGGTCGACCCGAACGCGCTGCGCTGGCTCGCCCGTGAACTCGCCGACCACCCCGATTTCGAGTTCTACTGCTGGGCCGACTCGGTCCGCGCGGTCGAGTTGATGACCGAGGGCCTCGCAGGCTCACAACGCCAGGTCAACGTGTTCGTCGAGGTCGGCGCGCCCGGCGGGCGGACAGGCGCGCGCACGGCCGAGACAGCCGAAGCGGTCGCCGACGCGATCGTGGCCAGCCCGGTGCTCAAGCTCGTCGGCACCGCGGGCTGGGAAGGCTCGCTCGCGCACGCGGCGGACTCGGCGGGTCTCCAGGCGATCGACGACTTCCTCGCCCAGATCCGCTCGGTCACCAGCCAGCTGGCGGGCAAGTTCGAGGACCCCGAACGCGTGATCGTCACGGTCGGTGGCAGCGCGTACTTCGACCACGTCGCCGACGCACTGACCCAGCCGTGGCCCGACGGCCTGAACGTGTTCCCGTTGCTGCGCAGCGGCGCGTACGTCACGCACGACGACGGCTTCTACCGCGAGAACTCGCCACTGGGCGCGCACTCCCGGATCGCGGGCACATCGAGCTTCCGCAGCGCGCTGCGCGCGTGGGCGCAGGTGACGTCCAAGCCCGAGGAGAACCTCGCGCTGCTGACCATCGGCAAACGGGACGCGTCCTTCGACGAGGGACTGCCCGAGCCGCAACTGATCCACCGCGACGGCACGACGTTGCCGCTGACCGGCGCGGTGATCACGTCGCTGAACGACCAGCACGCGTACCTCGAGCCGAACGGCGCCGACGTGCGGGTCGGCGACTGGATCGGGCTCGGCCTGTCGCACCCGTGCACGGTGTTCGACAAGTGGCAGCTGCTGCCCGCTGTCGGCGCCGACGGCGAGGCCGTGGTCGACTTCATCCGAACCTACTTCTGACAGGCGTGTTTCTGACAAAGGAGTCCGAAATGGACATCGCCTTCCGCGGTGCGACCGTCGTCGACGGAACCGGCGCGCCGCGCTACCGGGCGGACGTCGGCGTGCAGGCCGGTCGAATCGCCGAGATCGCGACCGGCAGGAGACTGGACGCCACCCGCGTGGTCGACGCGACCGGCCTCGTCCTCGCGCCGGGGTTCATCGACATGCACTCCCACTCCGACCTGCAGGTGCTGGCCAAGCCCGACCACCTCGCCAAGGTCTCGCAGGGCGTGACCAGCGAGGTCTACGGCCAGGACGGGCTGTCCTACGCGCCGGTCAACGACGAGACGCTGGCCGGGCTGCGGGCGCAGCTGGCCGGGTGGAACGACGACCCGGCCGGGTTCGACTGGAACTGGCGCAGCGTCGGCGAGTACCTCGACCGGCTCGACCAGGGCATCGCGGTGAACGCGGCGTACCTGCTGCCGCAGGGCACGATCCGGATGATGGTGGTCGGCTGGGACGCCCGGCCGCCCACAGAGTCCGAAATGGACACCATGAGGGAGGTCGTCGCGCAGGGCCTGCGGGAGGGCGCGATGGGCCTGTCCTCCGGACTGACGTACACGCCGGGGATGTACGCCGACACCGCGGAACTGGTCGCGTTGTGCGAGGTCACGGGCAAGCTCGGCGGCTACTACAGCCCGCACCACCGCAGCTACGGTGCCGGCGCGCTGGAGGCGTACGCCGAGATGGTCGACGTGTCGCGGCGCTCCGGCTGCCCGCTGCACCTGGCGCACGCCACGATGAACTTCCCCGTCAACAAGGGCCGTGGCGTGGAACTGCTGGCGCTGCTGGACGAGGCGATCGCCGACGGCTGTGACATCACGCTCGACACGTACCCGTACCTGCCCGGTGCGACGTACCTGAGCGCGTTGTTGCCGAGCTGGTCGACCGAGGGCGGGCCGGACGCCGCGATCGCCCGGATGTCCGATCCGGACACCCGGGAGCGGATCCGCGCCGACCTGGAGGAGAACGGGTCCGACGGCTGCCACGGCGTGCCGGTCGACTGGGACTCGATCGAGATCAACGGCGTCCGCAGGGACGCGAACCTGCACCTGGTCGGGCACAGCGTGGCCGAGTCGGCCCGCACCGCCGGGCGGCCACCGGCGGAGCTGTACTTCGACGTGTTGATCGACGAGCGGATGGGTACCTCGTGCCTGATGCACGTCGGTCACGAGGACAACGTCCGGGCGATCATGAAGCACCCGGCGCACACCGGTGGCAGCGACGGGATCCTGGTCGGCGAGCGCCCGCATCCGCGGTCGTGGGGCACGTTCCCGCGCTACCTCGCCCGGTACGTGCGTGAGCTGGGCGTGCTCGAACTCGAGGAGTGCGTGGCGCACCTGACCGGCCGGGCCGCCAATCGTTTGCGCCTGTCCGATCGAGGCCTCGTCCGCGAGGGTTACGCGGCCGACCTCGTGTTGTTCGACCCGGACACGGTCGCGGACACCGCGACTTTCGACGAGCCGCGCCAAGTCGCCACTGGTATTCCGTACGTGCTCGTCAACGGTGTGCCGGTGATCGACGACGGGACGCACACGGGCGCCACACCAGGCCATTCGCTGCGAAACCCAGGAGTCTAGGAAAATCATGGATCTCATCGCCGAGCTCAGCGCGTGGCGTTCGTTGTGCATCATCCGGGCTCCGGAGATCGCCGACCCCGTCGGTCTCGGGCAGACCCTGGTCGAGGCGGGTCTGCCGATCGTGGAGTTCTCCTTCACCACGCCGAACGCGCCGCGTCTGATGGAACAGGCCGCCAAGGTGGATGGTCTGATCCTCGGTGCGGGCACGGTGATGACCGAGCAGAACGCCCGCGACGCGATCAACGCGGGCGCGAAGTTCCTGCTGACGCCCGGTCTGCGGCCGAAGGTCGTTGCCGTGGCGACCGAGCAGGGTGTGCCGGTCGTGCTCGGGGCGATGACCCCGACCGAGGTGGCCGACGCTGTGGACATGGGCGCCACAGCGGTCAAGGTGTTCCCGGCGGCGCGGCTGGGTCCGGACTACTTCAAGGACCTGCACGGCCCGTACCCGGGAACTCCACTGGTGGCGACCGGCGGCCTGACCGCCGCCAACGCCGCGGAGTACCTGGCAGCCGGAGCGCTCGCGGTCACCGCGGGCAGCGGCGTGGTCTCCCCCGAACTGGCCGCCGAGTCGAGGTTGGCTGAAATCCGGCAGCGGGCCAGCGAGTTCGTCGACGCCGTAGCACTGGCCAAGCGTCACTAAGAGAAGATGGAGCAGTCCATGGTGGACTGGTTGCAACACACGACAGGCGGGCTGCTCACGCTCGCCGCGGTCGGTATCGCACTGCTGCTGGCGATGATCATCGCGTGGAAGGTCGAACCCTTCATCGCGTTGCTGATCGTCGGTGTCGGTACCGCGCTCGCCGCGGGCATCCCGGTGGAGACCCTGGTCGGGTCGATCCAGTCGAGCAACTCGGGCTCGCTGATCGAGACCGGGTTCGGCAACATCCTCGGCCACATCGCGGTCATCATCGGCATGGGCACGTTCCTCGGCGCCATCCTGGAGTCGTCCGGCGGAGCGCAGGTGCTGACACGCAAGCTGCTGCAGGCGTTCGGCGAGAAACGGGCCGCGCTGGCGATGGGCCTGGCCGGGTTGATCTTCGGTATCCCGGTGTTCTTCGACATCGGCATCTTCGTGCTCGCGCCGCTGGTGTACGTGGTGGCCAAGCAGTCGGGCAAGTCGATCCTGCTGTTCTGCCTGCCGCTGCTGGCGGGCCTGTCGGTGACCCACGCGTTCCTGCCGCCGCACCCCGGCCCGGTCGCCGCGGCCGGTCTGCTCGGCGTCGGCCTCGGCTGGGTGATCCTGTTCGGCGCGATCTGCGCGATTCCCGCGTGGGGTGTGGGCCTGTGGTTCGCCAACCGGATCGGCAACCGGATCCACATCGAGGTGCCGGAGGAGATGCTGGAGGCCGCCAAGGCCGGGCGCAAGCAGGACGGGCCGGGCACCGCGACGGCACCGGCCGAGCCGAAGCTGAGCACGGTCGTCACCATCATCGCGATCCCGTTGGTGCTGATCCTGATCGGTACGTTCGGCAGCATCATCCTGCCGAAGAAGTCGTTCGCGGCCGGTGTGGCCACGTTCTTCGGCACCCCGGCGATCGCGCTGACGATCTCGGTGCTGCTGGCGTTCTGGCTGCTGGGCTACCGCCGCGGGATGACCCGCAGCGAGGTCTCCTCGATCGCCAACGCCTCGCTCAAGCCGGTCGCGATGATCCTGCTGGTCGTCGGTGCCGGTGCGTTCTACGGCCGTGTGCTGACCGTCAGCGGGATCGGCAAAGCCGTGCAGTCGTCGCTCGCGGACATCGGCCTGCCGGTGCTCGTCGCGGCCTATCTCATCTCGTGCGGTCTGCGGATCGCGCAGGGTTCGGCCACCGCGGCGATCGCGGCGTCGGCGGCCATCGTCGGCCCCACCATCGCGAACGCGGGCTACACCCAACCCCAACTGGCGCTCATCGTCGCCGCCATCTGCGCCGGTTCGATCATCGCCTCGCACGTCAACGACGGCGGGTTCTGGATCGTGTCCCGGTACTTCGGCATCTCCGTCAAGGACACGCTGAAGACCTGGACAGTGCTGGAAACCATCTTGTCCGTCGTCGCCTTCCTGGTGGCGGCGGTCTTGATGATCTTCATCTGACCCCTGCAAGGAGAGGATCAGCACAGGTGACGGATTTGAATCGGCGCCGCTTTCTCGGCGCCGCCGGAGTCGGCGGTTTAATGGTGGCCACGGGGATACCAGCGTCGGCCCAGGGGAGATTAGTGTCCACTGTGTACATCGGGAGCTACACGAGCTGGGGCAACCCGCCCGGCCCCGGCTTCCAGGTCGGTACCGTCGACTCGGCGACCGGCAAGCTCACCATCACCAGCGGCGTCAGCGGGATCCCGGACCCGTCGTGGTTCGCGTACTCGCGTGACGGCCGGGTGGTCTACACGACCATCGAGACGAATCCGGGCAAGGTCACCGCGCTCAGCATCGCCGACCCGCAGCGGCCGAGGGTGCTCAACTCGGTGAACGTCAACGGTGCCGGGCCGACACACGCCACTGTGCACGGCAAGTACCTGCTGACGGCCAACTACACCAGCGGCAGCGTCTCGGTGCTGTCGCTGCAGGCCGACGGCAAGGTCGGCAGGGTGACGGACGTCGTGACCCACACCGGCAGCCGGGCCGCGCACGCGCACCAGGTCGTGTCCGATCCGAGCGGGCGGTGGATCGTCGCCGTCGACCTCGGCACGGACTCGGTGTACGTGTACGGCATCGACAACGCGGGCAAGCTGAAACTCAACCAGCAGCTGCCCCTGGCCGCCGGGCTCGGGCCGCGACACCTGACGTTCCACCCGAACGGCCGGTTCGCCTACGTGCTCGGTGAGCTGCGGTCGGAGGTGACCGTGTTGGCGTGGGACGCGGCGGCCGGGAAGTTCACGGCCGGGCAGGTGATCAGCACGCTCGGGGGCGCGACGCCACCGGAGAACTACCCCGGCGAGATCCAGATCTCGCCGGACGGCCGGTTCGTGTACGCCACCAACCGCGGGCACGACAGCCTGGCCCAGTTCACGGTCTGCGAGACCGGCAAGACGCTCACGTTCGTCAGCACGACACCCACCGGCGGCTCCTGGCCGCGGCACTTCACCTTCGACCCGGCCGGGACGAGGGTGTACGTGTCGAACCAGCGCGCGGGCACGATCAACGTGCTGCCGCGTGACCCCCGCACGGGCACGCTCGGTGGTTCCGCCGTCACAGCGAAGGTGAACAACGTCGGCATAGTGTCCTTCAAGTAGTCCCTGGTCAGCCCTCGCGAGTGGGTTGGCCGGTCAGAACCGGCCAACCCACTCACGAGGATCTACCTGCGGTAACAGCATTGGTTTAGACCCTTGTGCCGGGCAATTGTCCGTTCTAGCATCGCGGCATTGCCTTATGCGAAACGCGCGTTGCAACAGACGCAACCGGAGGAACAATGAAGATCAAAGGTTTGCTGGCTGCAGCCGCTGTGGGGGCGTTAGTAGTCGCATGTGGACCGCCGCAGGCAGCCAACAACCAGCCGCAGCAGAACGGGAACTCCGGCCAGCCGGTCGGCGAGATGACCGGTGAGCTGAAGGTGTGGCTGTTCCAGGAGGCCAGCAACGGCCCGAAGGAAGCGGCGGTCAACGAGGCCAAGCAGGAGTTCGAGGCGGCGCACCAGGGCGTGAAGGTCACCGTCGAGTACCTGCCGACCGACGGCCGCGCGACCCGGTTCAACGGCGCCTTCAACGACAAGAACTCGTCACCGGACGTCGCCGAGTTCGGCAACACCGACCTCGCGGGCTACGCCGCGTCCAACGGGTTCGCCGACCTGACCAACGACATCGCCGCGTGGCCGGACAGCAAGGACCTGATCCCGTCGGTGCTCGACACCGCCAAGGTGAAGAACAAGACGTTCGGCATCCCGTGGTACACCGGCACGCGCGCCCTGTACTACCGGACCGACGTGTTCACCGAGCTCGGCCTGCAGCCGCCGAAGACACTGGCCGAGCTGACCGAGACCGCCCGCAGGATCCGCCAGTCGAAGCCGGACCTGTACGGCGTCGCGGTCGGCGGCAAGTACATCTACGCCGCTTTCCCGTACATCTGGGCCAACGGTGGCGAACTGGCCAAACAGGACGGTGACAAGTGGACATCCGGGCTCACGGACCCGAAGGCTCGTGCGGGCCTCAAGCAGTACTCCGAGCTGCTCAAGGACGACATCTGCCCGCCTGCCGCGTGCGCGCAGCTGACCGGTAGCCAGTCCGTCGCCCAGTTCGCCGGTGGCAAGGCCGCGATGACGATCGGCGGCGACTTCAACCGCAAGGCCGTCGAGGCGGGCGTGGTGAAGGGCAAGTACGCAGTTGTCCCGTTGCCGGGCACGGAGGCGGGCAAGCTGGCCCCGCCGTTCGCCGGTGGCAACCTGCTCGGCGTGTTCGGCGCGAGCAAGAAGTACACGCTGTCGCTGGAGTTCATCAAGCTGCTCGGCGGCAAGAAGTACCAGCAGAAGATGTACACCGCGATGGGCAACCTGCCGACGTTCAAGGACGTCCAGGAGCAGGTCGCCAGTGCGGACAAGTTCGTCGAGCCGTTCGTGAAGGCCGCGCAGAGCGGCACCAAGTTCGTCCCGGCGACGCCCGCGTGGACGAAGATCGACGCGCAGAACATCATCCCGACCGCGATCCAGCAGGTCGCCACGGGCGGCCAGTCCGTCGAGGCGGCAACGGACGCGGCGGCAGGTGAGATGAACAAGGCGTTCGGTAACTGATGACGACGCAACTAGCCCCCGCGGCGCCGGACCTCGAGGTCCAGGCGCCGCGGCGGCCTGCCCGCAAGAAGCGCGACGGGCGGGCGGCGGCGATCTACCTGCTGCCCGCGGGGATCCTGCTCGCGGCGCTGATGGCCTACCCGCTGTTCCAGCTCGTGCAGATCTCGTTGTACGACTACAACCAGCCGCAGGCCAGCGGCGCGGAACCGCTGGTGTTCATCGGGGCCGACAACTACATCGAACTGTTCGGCGACACGCAGTTCTGGTCGGTGCTGGTGTCGACGATCCTGTTCGCCGCGGTGTGCGTGGTCGGCAGTCTCCTGGTCGGCACCGGCCTCGCGGTCCTGGCCACGCGTGTCCGCGCGATTCCCAGGATGCTGCTGTTCCTCGCCGCGCTGGGCGCGTGGGCGACCCCGGCGATGGCCGGGTCGTACGTGTGGCTGTTCCTGTTCGACGCGAACTTCGGTGTGGTCAACGAGGTGCTCGGGATGCAGGGGCACTCGTGGACCTTCGAGCGGTTCTCGGCCTTCGGGCTGGTGGCCGCCGAGGTGATCTGGTGCTCGTTCCCGTTCGTGATGGTCACGATGTACGCGGGCATCAAGAACATCTCCTCGGAGATCATCGAGGCGGCGCAGCTGGACGGCGCCACCTGGCGGCGCACCGCGACCCAGGTGATCCTGCCGATCCTCAAGCCGCTGCTGGTGATCGCCACGATCCAGTCGATCATCTGGGACTTCAAGCTGTTCACCCAGATCTACGTGATGACCAACGGCGGCGGTGTGGCCGGCCGCAACCTGGTGCTGAACGTCTACACGTACCAGAAGGCGTTCGCCGGTGAGGAATACGGCCTCGGCGCGGCGATCGGTGTCGTGATGACCGTGCTGCTGATGCTGATCACGGTGGTGTACCTGCGGACACAACGGAGGTCCGGATGGCAACCGTGAGCATGCCCTTGCGCAAGAAACGCCGTAGCCCCGGCAGGTTGGTCGCCGAGATCGTCTGCTGCGTGATCGCCGCGATGGTGGCGTTCCCGCTGTACTGGATGGTTCTCGCGGCGTTCAAACCGGCGGGTGAGATCCAGTCCGCCACGCCGTGGACGTTCGCACCGAGCCTGGAGAGCTTCGAGCGGGTGCTGGGCTCCAACGGCTTCGGGCGTTACTTCCTCAACAGCACGATCGTGGCCATCTGCGTGGTGGCGCTGTCGATGCTGCTGTCGTTCCTGTCCGCGATCGCGTTGACCCGGTTCCGGTTCAAGGGCCGCACAGTGCTGCTGGTGATGTTGCTGGTGGCGCAGATGGTGCCGGTCGAGGCGCTGACGATCCCGTTGTTCTTCATGGTCCAGCAGGTGGGCACGAGCGTGCCCGCGTTCGGCCTGAACCAGCTGGCGCCGCTGGTGCTGGTGAACCTGGCGTTCAGCCTGCCGTTCGCGATCTGGATGCTGAGGGGGTTCGTCGCGGCCGTGCCCGCCGAACTGGAAGAGGCGGCGGCACTGGACGGCGCGAGCCGCATGCGGTTCACCTGGCAGGTGCTGTTCCCCCTCGTGGCGCCCGGCCTGGTCGCGACGAGCGTGTTGGCGTTCATCCACGCGTGGAACGACTTCCTCTTCGCCCAGACCCTGATCTTCTCCGACGTGGACAACCGCGTGCTGCCCCAGGCGATGCGGGTGTTCTACAAGCCGGAAGAGCTCGACTGGGGCGGGATCATGGCTGGCGCGACCCTCATGACGATCCCGGTGCTGATCTTCTTCATCTTCGTGCAGCGGCACCTGGCGTCCGGAATCTCTGGAGCTGTCAAAGGATGACGAGTTTCGAAGGCTTGCTTCCCAAGCCGTCCTCGGCGACCCCGGCGGAAGGTACGTTCGTCAGCGACGAACCGGTGGAGCCGTCGGTGACGTACACCGGCAGCCTGCCGCCCGAGGGGTACCGGATAACCATCACGCCGCAGGGTGTCGAGGTCGCCGCGGCGGACGAGGCAGGCGCGTTCTACGCGTCGCAAACCCTGCGGCAGCTCCACGGGGCCGACCGGTTCAGGGCCGCCTCGATCCACACAGGACCCTGGGAGCTGCCCTGCGGCACGATCGAGGACGCGCCGAGGTTCGGGTGGCGCGGCGTGCTGCTGGACGTGGCGAGGCACTTCAAACCGAAGTACGAGGTGTTCCGGTTCATCGACCTGATGGCCGCGCACAAGCTGAACGTGCTGCACCTGCACCTGACCGACGACCAGGGCTGGCGGATCGAGGTCCCGGCGTACCCGAAGCTGACCGAGGTCGCCAGCTGGCGCACGGGCTCGTGGGTCGGCCGCCCGCCCGACGGCACGAAGGAGAACGACGGCCGCCCGCACGGCGGTTTCTACACCACCGCGGACCTGCGCGAAATCGTGGCGTACGCCCGCGAACGGCACATCACGATCGTGCCGGAGGTGGACGTGCCAGGACACAGCCAGGCGGCGATCGCGGCGTACCCCGAACTGGGCAACACGGGTGAGCAGATCGCGGTGCGGCCGGAATGGGGCATCAGCGAGGACATCCTCAACGTCTCGGACGCGACGGTGGAGTTCTACAAAACCGTCCTCGACCACGTGATGGACGTCTTCGACAGCCCGGTGATCTGCATCGGCGGCGACGAAGTGCCGACCGTGCAGTGGAACGACAACCCCATCGCGGCCCAGCGGATGGCCGAGCAGGGCTACACCTCCGTGGCCCAACTGCACGGCTGGTTCCTCGGCCAGTTGGCGGCGCACCTGACCAAACACGGCCGCCGCGCCCTCGGCTGGGACGAGATGCTGGACGTCGGCGACCTCCCGGACGACGCGGTGGTCGGCTCATGGCGAGGCGAGGAAGCGGGCGCGACGGCAGCGTCGTCGGGACATGACGTGGTGATGTGCCCCGAGCAGTACGTCTACCTCGACCACCGCCAGTCCCGGCACCCGGACGAGCCGATCCCGGTCGGTTTCGTGCACACGCTGGAGGACGTCTACGGCTACGAGCCGATCCCGCCGGGACTGAAGGAGGAGTTCCACAAGCACGTCCTCGGCGCACAGGCGCAGGCCTGGTCCGAACACATGGACAACTTCCGGCGCGTGGAATACATGACCTTCCCCCGGCTGGCCGCGTTCGCCGAGGTCGTCTGGTCGGCACCGGCAGGCCGGTCCTACGAGGAGTTCGAAGCCCGCCTGGTCAACCACCACCTGGCCAGGCTGGATGCCATGGGTGTGGAGTACCGGCCGCTCACCGGCCCACACCCATGGCAAACCCGCCCGGGGGTGCCCGTCCGAATGAGGGAACTGCAGTCCAAGTAGACAGCGCAAGCAACCCACAACGGCTCGCGCACAAGCGCAAACCCAGCGACAACAGGCTCGCGCGCAAGCGCAGAGGTCCGCTTCGGGGGTGTCTCCTGCCCGTCGGCCTGGGCGAAGCCAACCACGGGCTGTCAAGAGGTCGGCCTGCACAAAACAGCCCAGCGATAGCGGTACCGATCCTCTTGATAGACCGTGGTTCCCTGGGGCAGGTCGACGGGCAGGAGACGCCCACGCCTCACAACCCTGGGACAAGAAAGCATGCGCCGGGAAGAACACAACGCGAAGAACCTCCTGCCCAGAGGTCAGCCCCCCGGCGAGGGGAAATCTTGTCCGTGAAACACCACCGCACACAGCGAAATCAAGCCAGACGGTAGAAAAGCTCAGGCCGCCCAACCGGCCCGTACTGCGGACGCCGAACAACGGTCCCGGTGTCCGCGAGATGCTCGAGATACCGCCGAGCGGTAACCCGCGAAATCCCCACAGCACCAGCGGCACCCACCGCGGAAAGACCCTCCGGGGTCTCCCGCAAAGCGGCCACGACCGAATCGAGCGTGTCCGCGCTCATCCCCTTGGGCAGCCCGATGCCCTCGGTACCCCGGAGCGTGGCCAGCGCACGATCCACATCGGCCTGGCCCGCGGCCTCCCCCGCCGCCGTGATCGCGTCCCTGAACTGGGCGTACCGCTCCAGTTTGTCGCGCAGTGTCGCGAACGTGAAGGGCTTGAGCAGGTACTGCACGACCCCCGCCGACACCGCCGCGCGGACCATCGCCAGGTCGCGGGCCGAGGTCACGGCGATCACGTCGATGTTCGGGGTGGTCGCCCGCACCGCGCGGCTGATCTGCAGGCCGTGCGCGTCGGGCAGGTAGAGGTCCAGCAGGAGCAGGTCGACCTGGTGCTGTTCGACGAACCGTTTCGCCTCCGCGCCGGTGTGCGCGACGCCGGACACGGAGAACCCCGCGACCCGCTCGACGTAGAGCCGGTGCGCGTCGGCCGCGACGGGATCGTCCTCGACCACCAAAACCCTGATCATCTCGACAGCCTCACGTGGCGGGCTCGTCCGGCCTACCGCCGAACAGTGTCTCCCACGAACGCCGCCGCCCGGCATCTGGGCATGGTGTACCACGTACCGGAACCGAATCATCACCTGCCGTCACGCGGGCACGAGGCGAGCGTTCACCGCGTCCCTGATCCGGGTGGCGCATTCACCGAACGCTGCCTGGGTTTGGCCGTGCGGGTCGGGGATGTCGCCCGCCGGGTCGATCAGCGAGACCCTCGCACCGGGAACGATCGCCAGGACGGCCGCGCGCTGCTTCTCGGTCATCACGTAGATCCGCTCCGCCCTGGCGATCATCTCTGGCGTCAGCCGTCTGGACTTGTGGCCGTGGGGTGTGATCCCCCATTGCCGCAGGGCAACGAGTGCTTCCGGCGGCATGGGCAGGCCGCGAGTCGCGTGTAGACCGGCACTCCGGACACGGCTGCCGCAGATGGCACGGGCGAACGCCTCCGCCATCGCCGAGCGGCATGTGTTGCCACCACAGACGAACAGCACTCGCGGGCCACGCACGACCGCCGGGTAGCTCAGCGCCGCGATGGCCATGAGGATGAAGCCCGCCCCGACCAGCTGCCCGGTGCCGGGCGCGGCGATTCCCGTCAGCCAGGTCAGGGCGAACGAGGCGACCAGGCCGGAAACCAGGCTGGCGCACCGGTTCGCCGGCACGCACCAGGTGTATTCGCGGCGGTCGAGGTAGATCAGCGTGCCGTAGACGTACAACACCGCGTACAGCAAGCCGATGGCGAACCCGCCGAAGGTGAACGAGCCGTACCCGAACGCGCTGACCACCACGACCTGGAGCACGGCCGCGATCGCCATCTCCGACGCCAGGTAACCGCGATCGTCGTCGGCGTCACCCGTTTTGGCGACCCTGCTCATCACCCCGAAGCGTCCGATGTAGCCGGTGTAGTACACCGCGAGGCTCAGCACGGCACCGGCGGTGAGCACGTAGCTGTTGACGTCGCTCAGCGCCGCGGCCACCGCGAACAGGCTGAAACCCAGTGCCGTCCATGAGTAGGTGTTCACCTCCCGGCCGCGGGCGGTGTCCACGATCGGTGCGAGGATGAGGGTTCCGCCGCGCATCATCAGCAGCATGAACAGGACCGACACGCCCGCGAACGTGTAGTTCAGCGTGGTCGTCGCGATGATCAGGGCCATGCAGAACCCCGCGGTGAGCATCGCGCGGTTTAACCGGATGCGCCGCCACCAGCCGGTCGATCCGAGGAACAGCGCCGCACCGGCGAGCGTCCCCAGCGCGGCGGACGAAAGCAGCCCGAAAGCGCCGACCTCCGCCGACAGCACTTTGGTGAACGCCGCGTACGGGGTGTACCAGAAGAAATAGCCGAATGCGAGGCCCAGCACGCCACCAGCCAGCCACCACGGGTTTTTCGCCATGACTTCCACTCAACCGCCGTACTGGCGGGTAACAGCCACTCGCCGGGCGACTGCCCCACGGCGTGACAGTTACCCGAGTAGTGCCGTGCACCTAGTGGATGATGCCTGTTCGATCCGCGAGCGGTCTGAGCTCCGGACGCGTCAGCGCTGTCTCACGGCGCAGCAGTTCCCGCACCAACGCCTTCACCTCGACGTTCAACGCCAGCTCGTCGGCGGATTCCCGCTCGGCCCGCAGCAGCATGTGCACGGCGGCGACGTCTTCGGTTCGACTGCAGTACGCCTTCGCCAGCGCGACGTAGTACGAGAATCTCCGCTCCACACTCGACAGTTTTCGCACATCACAAGATTGCGCCGTTCGAATTGCCTCGCCGGGCCGGGAGAATTCGACCGCGACCCACGTCCGGTATATTCCGACGTTCGTCGGGCCGAACACGGTACGGAAGTCGTTGCGTTCGCCCAGTCGTTCGGCGATCTCCGCCGCGGTCTCCAGCGCCGCGCACGCCGCGTCCTCGTCGGCGGACCTGGCGAACAGCATCGCCCGCAACAGGTGCAACGCGCCGAACAGGCTCACCCTGGCGACCGGCCCGTCGGCCAGCACCGGCTCCAACTCGGCCACCGCGTCGTGCGCTAGTTCCCGTGCGACGTCGATGTGTCCCTGCCCGGCGAGGATCATGCCGATGTTCCACGCCGCCGCGGCACGCAGGTCCAGGTCATCGGCCTTGATCGCCGCGGCCATCGCCCGGTCCGCCGCCAGCAGCGAAACATCCCGCGCGCCAACGTGTTTGGTGTACGCACGCGCCAGGAAGTACAGCATCGACGCGGTCCGCAACAACAGCGCGCGCGGCGGCCCGTCCACCACCGGGATCGCCGCACGGACCTCGGTGATCAACCCCGGCAGCATCGAGCCGATCTGCCCGAACGGCCTGCTTCGCTGCCAGACGTCCCACGCCGCGCGGACCGCCGCTGCCAACCCGGGCACGTCCGGCTCATCGCGCGGACGCGGGTCGAACGACACCATGGCCGCGCGGATGGCGGGCACCGAAGCGTGCTCGGGCGGGTCTTCGGGCAGCACGCCGACCGGCATCCCGGTCAGCCGGTAGAGGTCACGCACGCGCAGGATCCGCGCGATCGCTATCCAGTCGGCGAACGCCGTGACCTGGCGCTGCCCCGACTCCCATTTCCGCCACGCCGACACCGTGCAGCCCTTGAGCTGCGCGCACTGCTCCTGGGTCAGCCCGGCTCGCCTGCGATACAGGCGGATCCGCTCACCCGGAGGTAATCCCGGATCGACTGCCACCACGCTCCGATTGTCCCCCGGCGGGCAACCGGACGGTGAACACGGCGCCGATCTCCTGGCCGAGCTCGATCGTCCCGCCGTAGCGGCGCACCGCCTGGCCGACCAACGCCAGTCCCAGCCCCCTGCTGGCGTCCTTTGTGGACCAGCCACGGGTGAACGCGGCCCGCGAGGCGTCCTCGTCGAGACCCGGCCCGGTGTCGGCGACCCTGATCAGCACGCCCGGGTCGTCGCTGCGCACGGTCACATGGACCTTGGGCGGCTCGTCGCCGTCGGCCGCCGCGTCGAGCGCGTTGTCGATCAGGTTGCCGAGGATCGTCACGAGATCACGGCCGGGCAACGCCGTCTCCTCGATGTGCGTGTCCGGCGTGATCACCAACTCGACGCCGCGTTCACTCGCCTCAGCCATCTTGCCCAGCAGCAACGCGGCCAGCACGGGTTCCCGGACCGCGCCGACCACCCGGTCGGTCAACTGCTGCGCGATCTCGAGCTCCTCGGTGGCGAACTGGACGGCTTCGCCGGTCCGGTCCAGTTCGATCAACGACACGACGGTGTGCAGCCGGTTGGCGGCCTCGTGGGCCTGCGAGCGCAGCGACTCCGCGAACCCCTTGACCGAGTCCAGTTCACCGGTCAGCGCCTGCAGGTCGGTGTGATCCCGCAGCGTCACCACGGCACCGTGCGCGGGCACCTCGGACTTGTTGACCACCAGCACGCTGCGGTCGGTCACGTGGATCTCGTCGCGGACCTGCCCACCGGACAGCAGGCTGTCCACAAGGGACGACGGGAGTCCCAGCGAGGACAGCGGTTCGCCTTCGACGCCCCCGGTCACGCCGAGCAGGTCCCGGGCGGCGTCGTTGCACAGGGTCACCACACCGTGGCGGTCGAGCAGCAGCAGGCCCTCGTGCACCGCGTGCAGGATCGACTCGTGGTAGTCGATCATCCGGCCGAGCCGGGCCGGGCCCATCCCCCTGGTCTGCCTGCGCACCCGTGCGCTGACGAAGTACGTCCCGATCAGGCCGACACCCAGGGCCGCGGCGGCGACGAGCACCACGGCGACCAGCCTGCTGGACAGCTCGTCGGCGATCGCCGCGACCGTGATCCCGACAGCCACCAGCGCGACCACACGATCGGCTGAAAAAACCGGGACGACCGCTCGAACCGACGGCCCCAGCGTTCCGACGAACGTCTCGGTCAGAACCCGGCCGTCCAGCGCGTCCTGCGTGTTGCCCAGGAATTTCCTGCCGATCTCCCCCGGGTTCGGATGCGTGTAGCGGGTCCGGTCGGTCTTCATGATCGTGATGAAGTCGACGCCGGTGTCGTGCCGGACAGCCTCGGCGAACGGCTGCAGCGTGATGCTCGGGTCAGGCGTGACCAGCGCGTCGACCAGCGTCGGAGCGTCCGCGACCGACTTGGCCACCGCGACGACTTCGCGCCGTGCGGCGTCCTCGGTGTTCCTGGCCGCGTCCAGGTAGGCGAGTATCGATCCCCCGCCGACTATCACGGCGACGATCACGACTTGCAGCACCAGCAATTGGCGGGCGAGGCTCCACTCACGCATGATCCGTAACCTCCGCGACGCGCGACCGAAATGAACACAACCGTGACCAGGGTCATATCGCCACTCATAGTCTGCACAACCGTTCACCACGACCAGCCGTCACGTCCTGCCTTCCCAGGAGGCCCGTTTTGTCCACAGTCGAAGGGCGCACCCGCCGGGATCGCACCCACTTCCTCTACCTCGCGGTCATCGTGGCGGTCGCCCTCGGCATCGCCGTCGGCCTCATCTGGCCGCAGACCGCGATCGGCCTCAAGCCGATCGGTGACGGGTTCGTCAACCTGATCAAGATGATGATCAGCCCGATCATCTTCTGCACGCTGGTGCTCGGCGTCGGGTCGATCAGGAAGGCCGCGCAGGTCGGCAAGGTCGGCGGCCTCGCGATCGGCTACTTCATCGCGATGTCGTTCGTGGCGCTGGCCGTCGGTCTGGTCGTCGGCAACATCCTGCACCCCGGTGACGGCCTGCAGCTCACCAAGGACGTCGTCAAGGCCGGGCAGGCCGAGGTCAAGGCCCAGGAGGACACCACCAAGTTCATCCTCGGCATCATCCCGACCACCCTGTTGTCCGGCCTGACCAGCGGGGACGTGCTGGAGACCCTGCTGGTGGCGCTGCTGGTCGGCTTCGCGCTGCAGGGCCTTGGCAAGAAGGGCGAGCCGGTGCTGCGCGGGATCGCGCACATCCAGCGCCTGGTGTTCAAGGTCCTGTCGATGATCATGTGGCTGGCCCCGGTCGGCGCGTTCGGCGCGATCGCCGCCGTGGTCGGCAAGACGGGCACGGCGGCGCTGCAGAGCCTGCTCGTGATCATGCTCGGCTTCTACATCACGTGCGTCCTGTTCATCGCGGTCATCCTGGCCGGGATGCTGTGGCTGGTGTCGCGGCTGAACCTGTTCTCGCTGATGCGGTACCTGGCCCGCGAGTACCTGCTGATCTTCTCCACGTCGTCGTCGGAAAGCGCGCTGCCCCGGCTGATCGCGAAGATGGAGCACGTCGGCGTGAGCAAGCCGGTCGTGGGCATCACGGTGCCGACCGGTTACTCGTTCAACCTCGACGGCACGATGATCTACCTGACCATGTCGACGATCTTCATCGCCGAGGCCATGGGCGATCCGCTGGACTTCGGCGAGCAGATCAAGTTGCTGCTGTTCATGATGATCGCCTCGAAGGGCGCGGCGGGCGTGACCGGCGCGGGTCTGGCCACGCTGGCAGGCGGCCTGTCGTCGCACCGGCCGGAACTGGTCGGCGGGGTCGGCTTCATCGTCGGCATCGACCGGTTCATGTCCGAAGCCCGCGCGTTGACCAACTTCACCGGCAACGCCGTGGCCACCGTGCTGCTCGGCACGTGGACGAAGGAATTCGACCGGGACAAAGCACAACGGGTGCTGTCCGGCGCGGAACCGTTCGACGAGAGCTCGCTGTCGGACGACCACGGCGGACCGGGCGACGACGACAAGACCGAGACCAAACAGGACTCGGTCAAGGCCTGAGCAACCGGCAAGGAACTCCGGCGAAGTGCCGGTCACGCCGTCGATGTGCGGTGTGACCGGCACTTCGCCTTGTGACAGGTCCCATGTCCGTATCAGCCGCTCAACGGGTGCCTTGTACACGCCGTTTCCACCGATCTGCGCCGTATTGCGAATGGCGGTAAACGCGAACGACCGTCAGCGGTACCGTGAGAACTGATGCGGTTTCGAATACTCGGTCCGTTGCAGGTGTACACCGGCGAACGGTGGTCGGCGATCCGCGCCGCCCAACCCCGGGCGGTGCTCGCTGTCCTGTTGGCACGCGCGGGCCAAACAGTCAGCGCGGACCGTCTCGTCGACGAGATCTGGGGCGAACGGCCGCCTCGGACGGCGCACAACACCGTGCAGGGATACGTGATGCGATTGCGCCGTCTGCTCGGCGCGGACGCGAACGACCTGCTGCTCACCAAGAACCGCGGCTACCAGGTGGCCGTCGCGGCCGAAGAGCTGGACGCGGTGGCGTTCAAACGGCTGCTCGAGTCCGGCCAGCGCGATCTGGCCGAGGGCAGGCTGCACGCCGCCGCCGGTGAACTCGCCGCGGCGCTGGCGCTGTGGCACGGACCCGCCTTCGCGGACGTGCCCGCCACGTCGATCGTGGCGGCCGAGACCGCCCGGCTCGAGCAGTACCGGCTCACAGCACTGGAAACGCGGCTGGACACCGACCTGGCCTTGGGCAGGCACGTCGAGACCGTGGACGAGTTGCACCGCCTCACCATCGAATACCCGCTGCGAGAGCGATTACGCGGACTGCTGATGCTGGCGCTGTACCGCTGCGGGCGTCGTGCTGAGGCGCTGGAGACCTACAGCCACGGGCGCGCGATGCTCGTCAAGGAACTCGGCCTGGAGCCCGGCCCGGAACTGCGCAGACTCGAACAGGACATCCTCTCCGACGAGCCGGGTCTGATGTCCGGCACCGTCACCGGCACCGTCACGACCACCACGAGCCTGGGGACACCGCCTGCCCAGCTGCCTGCCGACATCGCCGGTTTCGCGGGCAGGCAGACGCAACTGCGCCGGCTCGACGAGCTGCTCACCGGCCGCGACAACGCCACCACAGTGGTCATCTCGGCCATCGCCGGAACCGCGGGCGTCGGCAAGACGGCGCTGGCTGTGCACTGGGCGCACCGCGTCCGCCACCGCTTCCCCGACGGCCAGTTGCACGTGGACCTACGCGGGTACAGCACAGGCACGCCGATGCGGCCGATCGAGGTGCTCGCCCGGTTCCTCCGTGCCCTCGGCGTAGCCGCCGACCAGGTTCCGGTCGAGGTCGACGAGGCCGCGGCGCTGTACCGCAGCCTGCTCGCCGACCGGCGCATGATCGTGCTGCTCGACAACGCCTTCGAGCCGGACCAGGTCCGCCCGCTGCTGCCCGGTGCACCTGGCTGCCTGGTGCTGGTGACCAGCCGGTGCGTGCTCGCCGGACTGGTCGCACGCGACGGCGCGCACGAACTGACCCTCGACGTGCTCACCGCCGAGGAATCCGGCGCTCTGCTGCGGGAGCTGCTCGGCACCGAACGCACGGAAGCGCAGCCACGGGCAACGGCGGAGTTGGCCGAGTTGTGCGCGCACCTGCCCTTGGCGTTGCGGATCGCGGCCGCGCAACTGCTGGCCCAGCCCAAGCTCACCGTCGCCGGGTACGTCGCCGAGCTGCGCTCCGGCGACCGGCTCGACTCGCTGCGCGTGGCAGGAGACGACAAGACGGCCGTCCTGCCGGCCTTCAGCCAGTCCTATTCGGCGCTCCCCGGCGACACACGGCGGCTGTTCCGGCTGCTCGGCTCCGCACCGGGCCCCGAGATCACCGCCGAGATCGCGGCGGCGCTCGCCGACATCTCCCGCCACGACGCCGCCGGACACCTCGCGACGCTCGCAGCCGGACACCTGCTCGAGGAGCGCGCCCCTGGTCGCTACGGATGCCACGACCTGCTTCGCCACTACGCCAAGGAACGCGGCAGGCACGAGGACACCGCGTCCGAACGCGACAGTGCGCTGCGCAGGCTCTACGACTGGTATCTGCGCACCGTCGACGACGCCGCCGCGATGCTGTACCCGCACATGCGGCGGATGTCGTCGCCGCCGGCACACGAACAGCCCACCAAGGTGTCCAGTTTCGACAATCACACCGACGCGTTGGCGTGGCTGGACGCCGAACGCGCCAATCTGGTCGCCGCTGTCACGCACGCCGCCGAACACCGGCCGTGGCCGGTCGCGGGGCTGATCACCGAGTCGCTGCGCGGCTACTTCTGGCTTCGGATGTACACAGTGGACTGGCTGGCGGTGGCGTCCGCCGGCCAGTCCATCGCCGAGTCCACCGGCGATCCGAACGCGGCGACCGCCGCACTGCTCAGCCTCGCCGACATCAACTTCCGCCAGGGCAACCACCGGCAGGCGACCGAGTACTCGGCGCGAGCGCTGGCCATCGCCCGGCGTGCCGGGTGGTCGACGGGGGTGGCCACCGCGCTGAGCTATCTCGGCAACCTGCACCTGCAGTCGGGGCGACTGGCGGAGGCCTGCGAACACCACGAACGCGCCCTCACGCTGCGCCGACGGGCAGGCTGGCGGTCCAAGCAGGCCGGGAACCTCACCGGTCTCGGCATCATCCACCGGCATCTGGGCTCCCTCAAGGAAGCGCTCCGCTACTTCAACCAGGCCCTGGCCATCAACCGCGAGGTGGATTCCGCCTCCGGTGAGGCGGGCGCGCTCTACCAACTCGGCGCGACCTGGCACGATGCCGGCGATCTCGGCCAAGCCGCCGACCTGCTGCGCCACGCGTTGCGCATGGCGCAGGAGGTCGGCCACCGCGGGCTCGAAGCGGAAACCCGGGTCGAACTGGCCGCGGTGCACCGGGACGCGGACCGGTACACCGCAGCCTTCGAAGCGGCGACCGCCGCACTGGAGCTGGCCCGTGACGCCAACGACCGCCCCTGCGAAAGCGACGCGCTACGCGTGCTGGGAACGATCCACCAGCGACACGGCAACCACCCCGAAGCCGCCGGGTACTACCGGTCGGCACTCGACCTCGCCCGGGACACCGGCAGCCGGTTCACCGAGGCCGGGGCGTTGCTCGGGCTCGCAGCCGTGTGCCACGAGCCCGATTACGCCCGGCAGGCCGTCGCGATCGCCGACGAGGCCGGGTACCGGACCTTGGCCGCCGAGGCCCGGCGTGCCATCGACAACTTCGTCCACAATGGATGACTGTCAGGACGCGACCTTGCCCGGCCGCACCGGCTGACCGAGACGACGGCAGGACAGGCCCGCGCGCCGCAGGACACGCGGGTCCAGGTGGTTGCGGGTGTCGATGACCGCCCGGCCGTCGAGCAGCCCCGCGATCCGCTTCCAGTCGAGGTGGCGGAACTCGGGCCAGTCGGTCAACAGCATGATCGCCGCGGCACCGTCCGCCGCCCGGTAGGGCGTCTCCATCACCCGCACCCAGTCCGTCGTGCCCGGCACCGGCGCGTGGACGCTCGGGTCGTACCCGAGCAGGTCCGCGCCCTCGGCCGCCATCTGCTCGGCGATCGCCAGTGCCGGGGAATCACGCAGGTCGTCCGTACCGGCCTTGAACGTCAACCCGAGCAGGCCGACCCTGACCCCGGCCAGCCTGCCGCCCACCGCCTGGCGGACCTTGTCGAGCACCAGTTCACGTTGCCGCACGTTCGTGTCGATCGCGGCACGCAACAGCGGGAACTCGCCGCCCGCGGCCTCCGCGGATCTCAACAGCGCACGGGTGTCCTTCGGCAGGCACGAGCCACCCCAGCCGGGGCCGGGCCGCAGAAAGGACTTGCCGATCCGCTGGTCGTAGCCCATTCCCCTGGTCACGTCGCCGACATTGGCGCCGAGGCGCTCGCACAGCTCGGCAATGGCGTTCACATAGGACAGACGAGTCGCCAGGTAGCAGTTGGACGCGTACTTGACCATCTCCGCGCTCGCCGTGTCGGTCAGCAGAACGGGCCCGCTGAGCCGCTCGTACAACGCGGCGACGCGCTCGCCCGCGAGCCGGTCGGCCGAGCCGATCACGATCCGGTCGGGCCGCAGGAAGTCGCGGATCGCGGAACCTTCCCGCAGGAACTCGGGGTTGGACACCACCGCCACGTCGGTGCGGCCGAGGATCTCACCGACGTGGACGGCCGTACCGACGGGAACCGTCGACTTGTTCACCACCACAGTCCCGGGCAGCAGTACCCCGCGCAACTCCCGCACAACGGACTCGAGCACGGCGAGTTCCGCCGACCCGTCGGGCGCCATCGGCGTTGGCACGCACAGGAAAACGACCTCGGCCTCGGACACGGCCGTGCTCGCGCCGAGCACGAACCGCAGCCGGCCCGACGCCCGCCCCGCCCCGAGTAACTCGGCCAGGCCTGGCTCCTGGATGGTCGCCTCGCCGCGACCCAACGCACTCACTTTCGCCGCATCGACGTCCGCGCACACGACCCGGTGTCCCAACGACGCCAGACACACCGCAGTCGTCAACCCGACGTACCCCGCGCCCACCACAGCGACATTAGAGCCGAACACAGTAATCCCCTCTGACGCAGAACCTTGCGTACTAGTCGACCGGAACAGCTCGGATTCCCTGATATGGCGCGTCCTTTCCCAGGTAGTCCACCGTTTCGAACAGTCCGATCGCGTCCATCGGGAATCGCGCGCCCGCCTCGGCGGCGAACACGCACGGCAGGATCTTCTTCCGTTCCGACGCCCCCGAGTCGCCGCTGCCGCGAATGTGCTTGTGCGTGTGAATCAGGATGGGCATGAATCCGCCACCGAGGAACGTGCCTCGTTGCAGGATCGCACCACCGACGCAGTCGATGACACACCCCTTGCCGAGAATGGCGTCACGGCCCTGGTAGTAGTACGACGGCGTGGCGAGCACACCGTGCTCCACGTGGAAGACACCGGCGGCGAGACCGATGATCGCGCGTCCGCTGACCCGGAGCACCGACCGGTAGAAATCGACCAGGATCGGTCGCACCGTCGCGTCGGGGAGTTTGAACTCCGGGCACAGCAGGACGATCCGCATCAGTTCGGCGAGAGTGAGCTTGCCGCCGTCGGGACCGGCCAGCTCCTGGTCCCACGGCACCAGGTAGTCCGCGGGCGAGATCATGGTGGTTCCCACGTCGTCGACGATCAGCCGCTCCGCCACCGACCGCGCGGCGGGCACCGGATCACCTTGCCCGAGGACCCGCCTGGCGAGCAGGTACCGGCTTTCCATGGTCTTGGCCTCGGTCGCGGCGACCACGAGGGCGATCCGGCCTGCCACGGTCTCCGGGATGTCGAAGAGGTGGTCGATACCGTCGGTGGGGACGCTGACCTTCGCCTCGAGGCTGCGGGACGCCAACGGTTCGAACGACTCGACGACGTGGGTGAGCGGGCCGGTGAGCTCGCCGACCCCGATCCGGGCGAGCGCCTGTCCGGCCAACGCCCGGTAGTCGTAGGGAATCGCGGCCGACGTGGACAGCACGATGTCACCGAGCAAGGACCGGTACCGGTCGTCGTCCAGCGAAGCCGCGGCCAGTTCCAACGACAGGTACGGGGATCGTTCGCCGGGGCCGTGGATCCAGCTCGTGGCGAACGGCGCCTCGAATCGGCAGGCCTGCGCGAACAGTTCGTACGCGGCCGTGTCGGACTTGATCACACCGGCGACCAGCCCGCGGATCGTCTTCTCGTCCGCGACTTCGGCCAGCATGTCCGGTGGGACCCGCAGCAGCGTCGCCCATTCCAGATTGGTCTGCATCATGCCTCACTTTCGAATCGTGCGAACTTCTCATCGATGGAAACGGAAACACCGAGGCACGCCATGCACTGGTGCTCGGCGAGCCGTATCACGGCTGTGCCCTCGTCGGCGTGGTGCAACAGATCGAGCTGTGTCAGCACAGCCTCGTCGAAGTGGTTGCCGGAAATCGTGTACTGATGACGGGACTCGGCACCACCGATGGACACGACATGCTTGTTCTTGTAATCGACAGCGGTGCCGTACGACGGCTCGAAAACCACCGTGACGTGTACGCCCGATTCGAGCTCCACGTCCGCGAAGCGGTATCGCATGTCGACACCGTACGGAATTCTGGCACGTGCCACATAGTGCTTCGCCGCCGTCGACGAAAAGGCGAAACCGGCCAGTTCCGGAAAGCCGACGACACCTCGCGACGAAGCGTACATCTCGAGCTCCGGCACGTTCGGCGCCGAAATCCGCACGCGCATCTCGGGCGTGATCAGCGCCGGCTCGGTTCGCAGGTAGGTTTGATAGCGGTCACCCGGAAGAATCGACCGCACGATGCTCAACATGTGGAAGAACTCGTAACCGGCCTCCCCGTACCCCGTATCGACGAACCTGCCGTTGGCGACGTCGAGCTCCCGGTTCTTGGTGAACTCCACGGTTATCCGGGTGATCGGATCGAATTCGCTGAACCTCCGCACGGACTCCGCGAAGCGCCGCACGGCCCTGCTGTACGTGTAGACGTCGTTGACGACGATCCGGCACCGGGGGTGCTGGTGGATCATCCGGGTCAGATCCGGAAGCTCCGCCGGGTAGCAAACGGGCTTCTCCAGCAGCACGCGGGCGTCCGGCTGGTACCGCAGGATCTCCTCGAGCACGAGGAGGTGCGCGGCCGTCGGCGTGGCGACGACCCAGGCGTCGACACTCGACGGGTCGGGCACCAGTGCTACCCGGTCGCAGTCCGCGCGACCATTGCTGTCCACGGTGAGGACCTGGTGCCCGGCCTGCTCGCAACAACCGAGATGACGTGATCCGATCGAGCCCGTTCCGACGATCACAACTCTCATAGGAGCTCACCGATCTTCATCGCGTAGGTGGCGGCGGACGCGCCTGCCGCCCTGCCCAGCACCGCACCGGCCGTCAGGCCGGTGCCAGCGGGATATCCCTGGTCGTACAGGCCCCCGACGATCTCCCCCACGGCGTAGAGCCCGATCATCGGCCTGCCGCCCCCGTACACCTCGGCGTTCGGGCTCACCGACAGGCCGCCGTAGGTGAATGTCAGGCCGCACACCACCGGAACGAACAAATACGGCGGCGTACCGACTCTCGGGTGCGCGCGGACTGTTTCGACCAGGTTCTCGACATCGATGAACAGGCGTCGTGCCCCGTCCTCGATCGACGCGGCGACGACGGAGGCCGGATCCTCGAGGTAGCTCTTCGGCAGCAGGTCCGCGTCGAGGACGGCCTTGTCGAAAATCTGGAAAGCCACCTTCCCCGGTTGTTCCAGGATTTTCTGGCCGAGCGTGACGTACGTCAGGTTGCCGTAGTCGGCGGCTTCGTCGAAGAACCGGAGCCCGTTCCGGTTGACCACGATCCCCCGCGGATAGGCGTACCGAGCCAACGCGTGCGACTCCTGCATCTGACCGGGCAACATGTGGTTGGGCAACAGGATTCCCTGCGGGGTGGCGTGACACTTCGCCCAGTTGCCCGCCTTGTCCGCACCGATCGCGATGGCAGCCATCAACGGCACGCCTTTGTTGAAGGGCACTCCCCGCAGTTTCACATCTCGCCAGGATTCACCGAGGTAGCGTTCACGCATCCGTTCGTTGCCCTCGAACCCTCCCGATGCCAGCACCAAGGCGGCGCACGTCGCGGGAAACGCCGGTCCCACGCCCTTGATGTGGTACATCCCGTCGACGGTCACCTCGATGTCGGTCAGCGCGCTGTCGTGGAAAACCCGGCCGCCCAACTGCTCGAACTGCTCGAAGTTCCGGTCCTGCAATCCCTGGCCGCCGCCTTCGAGCACCACGGGCACATCACCGGGAAGCGGATTCTTCCTCGGCTCCCAGCGCTGCCCCGACTCGTACATCCAGGTGATCGCGCTGGCCGAACGACCGATGATGGACGCGATCAGCGCCGTGTTCACCTGGCTGCCGGAGACCCGCAGCCAATCGTCGAGGTACTGCTCGTTCGCGTACTCCGACCGCCCGGCCACCAGTTCCTCGACCAGCCCCGTGTCCGATGTCCGCAACAGCCTGGCCAGGTGCGCGCTGTCCCGCCAGGAGAAGCGCATGCTTTTGGTCAGCGAACTGTTGCCGCCCCGGAGTTTCTCGGGAGCCGCGTCAACGACGGCGACCGCGGTCGCGCCTGCCTGCAAAGCAGCTATACCAGCGCAAAGACCCGCATTGCCCGCTCCGGCAACAATGACCTGCCACTCATCTCGTCCTGCCGATACCGGCACGGTGGACTCCCCTCAATCGTCGTCCGAGGACGTCGATTCGAAACGTAGGGAGCCGCGATGAGTCACCGCTTAGTTTCCGTTGAGTCGGTCGGCGGCGGACCGACTCCGGCGGTGGTCAACGTCTGAGAAACCGGCGCAGTCCGCGCTGGCCACGCCACATCATCGCGGCGTGGTTGGCGCGGAACACCGGTCTCGCGACCGGTGCCAGCGCCCTGAGCAAGGTCTTGTTCACGATCACGTCCTGGGTGATCTCCAGCGTCACCGTCCGCCGCGCCGCCACGACCGTCGACCGGCAGAAGCCCTCGAGGTCCCCGGTCATCCCGATCAGCATCCGGCCCCGGCTGACGTCCTGCTCGGCCCGGTGCATCCGGAAGGTCAGCGCGTACGGCAACACCGACCGGCAGACCACTTCGGCGGTGTCGTCGTCGATCCGCCCGACCCCGTGGATGTCGGGCCACCACAACGGGTACGTCCCCGGATCGGTGACGACGTCGAACACGTCGTCCGCCTCGGCACGCACCGTCCACAAGCTACGGAACCGGTAGCGGTTCACGGGCGCGCCGAAGCCGCGGAGCAGGCCCATCCCGGCGCCACCCCGCGGCTTCCCGCCGATCCCGGTCACATCACAAGCTCACCGGCACGGACACCAGCTTGCGACCGTCGAAGGTGATCACGTCGACCGACTTCACGTCCTTCGGGTCGACCAGCGCGGGGGCGTCCAGCGACGTGCCCGCGTCCTCGGCCTTCTCGGTCACCAGCCAACTGCCCGCGACCTTCTGCGTGCCGTCCTTGCCCGTGACGATCAACTGGCACTTCTCCCCCTGTTTGATGCCAGCCACCTTCGCGTGCAGCTTCACCCAGCCCGCCAGGGCTTCGACCTTCACGTCCATCTTGGCACCGGTGGCCTGGTCGGTCGCCGCGAACGGCACACCAACCGCCTCCTGCGCGGGCGGGGTGTCGCTGCCGCCGCCAATGGCGATACCGCCCGCGAGGGCCCCGCCGACGATCACAACGGCCGCCGCGACCGCGGCGAGACGACGCCCGAGCGAGGGGCGCGCGGCGGGCTGCTCGCCCTCCTCGGCGCGAACGCGGCGCAGTGTGCGCTGCAGCAGCAGATCACCGCCCGGCGGTGGACCGTCGATGAAGGCCTCCGGCGGGACCGAGTCCAGCGCCGCGCGCATGTTGACCAGGTCGGAGACCTCACGCCTGCCGTCAGGGCACGAACGGAGGTGTGCCTCCACTTCGGTGGCCTCCTGCGGGGTCAGCACCCCGAGGGCATACGCCCCGAGCGAGGAGTGGTCGTGTGGGTTGCTCACCGGGGCACCTCCGTCCCTGTCTTGCCGCCGGACATCACGGCCCGCAGGGCACGCAATGCATAGTAAGAACGTGATTTCACGGTACCCGCCGCGATCCCCAGCACCTGCGCGGCTTCGGTGACCGTGCGGCCCTTGTAGTAGATCTCCACGAGCACGTCGCGGTGCTCAGGCGACAGGCTGTCCAGCGCGCCGAGCATCGCCATCGAGTCCACCACCTGGTCGGCGTGGTCCCGTTCGACCGACGGTGACTCAGTCACCTCCGCCACCTCGGGCGGCCGGACCGCGCGGGCCCGCGCCCGATCCGTGACGATGTTTCGCGCCACGGTGAGCAGCCAGCCCCTGACCGACCCCTTCTCGGCGGTCAACGCGTCGGAGTGCTTCCACGCCCGCAGCAATGTCTCCTGGACGATGTCTTCGGCCGCGGCCCGGTCGTTGGTCAGCCGGGTCGCGTACGCGAGCAGGCTCGCACCGTGCTCGTTGTACAAGGACCGGACAAGGTCTTCGCCACGAACGCGCCGCGATCGCCGCGGCCACCAGCCTGGGGTCGTCACCAGGTTCCTCTCCGCTGTGGATCGAGTCGGTGCGGAGGTTACTGGACTTGGACGGACCACTGGTGATCGCGGGCCTCCTGCGATGGCGAGTGAGGCACTCACGACGTGATTCCCTCCGCTCGCGCGTCAGTAGCCGGAGCCGGTGTCACCGGCGGGAGGTTGCTGCGTCTTCGGCTGTTGCTGCGGCTTCGCGGCCTGCGCGACCCCCGGCGACTTCTTGCCGTCGGGGGTGATCGCGAACCAAGTACCGCCCACGCCCTGCCCCGCCGCGTCGCCGGGAGCGGAATCCTTGGCGTACATATAGACCGGCCACTTGTTGATCGTGACCTGCCGGGTGCCGTCCTTGCGCTTGACCGTGCCGACCATCTCCCGCGGCACGCCCGTGAACGTGATTTCCTTGCCCTCGGCCAACAACGGCGGCCACTGTTTGGCACACGTGTCGTAGCAGTTGGAAACCGATGGCTGAGCGGTGTCCTTGTCGAACCGGTACAGGGTCATCCCGTCCTGGTTGGTCACCACCCGGCCGAGAGTGGACACCTCGACCGCGACCAGGTTCGGCCTCGGACCGTCCGCGATCGGCAAGTCCTGCTGTCGCGGCGGCTGCGGAATCTGTACTCTCGGAGCGGGATCGTCGCCACTGCAAGCGGTCAGGCCCAGCAGCCCCAGACCGGCGATGGCAGTCAGCACGCCGACACGAGCGCCCTTCATGACTAACCTCCTGGTGTGGCCCCGCCCTTCGCGTGACCCTGTTCACTCACACACACGAGGAGATGTCAGCGGCGGTTCAACCCCGTTCGGAGCAATTCGCGGGCCGGATTGGTCCGAGTTTCAGCAGGTGTCCTCGGTGGCCATCGGCAGGTTCGGGTCGAACGCCTTCTTACGGCCATCCTCGGGGTCACCGACGCCCGGCACGGTTCGGCGCTCGCTGTACGCCGGTGCGAGCAGCCCTTCACGGAACGGCCCGCAAGCGATCGAGTAGAAGTAGCTCTGCCACGCGCCCGGCCACATGCCACGACTTGTTGACGGGAACTGCTTCCCGTCAAGGAAGACGTAATGGCTTTCGACGCGGTAGACCGCGACGATGTCCATCGCGTCCCGGATCTTGCCCAGGTCGTCGACGTCGAAGGCGTACGCCACCGAGAAGTTCGCCTTGATGACGAGCTCGCCCTTCTCACCCAGCTGCGCTGTCAGCGTGCCGTTGACCTTCGGCGGCGCAGGCAGCAGTTTGAACCCGGCGGCGATCCGGACGCGGTACGCCGTCTCGGTCCGCAGCGGAGCTTGGGCGTCTTTGGCGAACAGGGCCGCGAGCGGCTCGGGGTTGTGATCGTGGAGCCGCCCACTGTCCAGATTGGCGGTGATGAACGCCTGCCGCGCCTTGGTCAGCGCATCGGTCACCTGCTTGGCGGTGAACCCGTTGAGCGGCGTCGCGGCCGGGACGACCACGCCTGCTTCACCGTCGCTCCAGCCCGCGGCCGGTGTCCCGGCGAACGGCTGGGTCAGGTCGACCTTGGCGCGTGTCTGCATGGTGGTCGGCGTCGTCGCCACCGTGGCCTGCGGTTGCGCCGACGGCGGCGTGTTCTGCTGTTCGGGCTGAGACGCGTAGAGGTACGCGCCGCCCGCACCCACCACCGCTACCGCCAGCAGGATGGCCACTCGGCGCCGGTTGCGGCGCCAGCGGCTGCGTCTGGTCTCCTGTTTGAGCTTGCGCTCCCATGACGGGTCGCGCAGGTCAGGGTGATCGAAGATGTCGGACACAGTTCCCCCACAGCTGAGCTGATGCGGCGGAACCCTAGCGCGACACCCCGATCACCGTTCCTCTTGACCCGTTCGGCCTAGACCTCCAGCACCTGCCGGAGGAACTGGCCGGTGTAGCTCTCCTTGACGTCCGCGAGGTCCTCCGGCGTGCCCTCGGCCACGACCGTGCCACCGCCGGACCCGCCTTCCGGCCCCATGTCGACGATCCAGTCCGAGCTCTTGATCACGTCGAGGTTGTGCTCGATCACGATCACCGTGTTGCCCTTGTCCACCAGGCCGTTGATCACACCGAGCAGCTTGCGGATGTCCTCGAAGTGCAGACCGGTGGTCGGCTCGTCCAGGATGTACACCGTCTTCCCGGTCGAGCGCTTCTGCAGCTCGCTGGCCAGCTTCACGCGCTGCGCCTCACCACCGGACAGCGTCGGGGCGGGCTGGCCGAGCCGGACGTAGCCGAGGCCGACGTCCACGAGGGTCTTGAGGTGCCGGTGGATCGAGGTGATCGGCTTGAAGAACTCCGCGCCCTCCTCGATCGGCATGTCGAGGACTTCCGAGATGGTCTTGCCCTTGTAGTGCACCTCAAGGGTTTCCCGGTTGTAGCGGGCGCCCTTGCAGACCTCGCAGGGCACGTACACGTCCGGCAGGAAGTTCATCTCGATCTTGATCGTGCCGTCACCGGCGCACGCCTCGCAGCGCCCGCCCTTGACGTTGAACGAGAACCGGCCCGGCTGGTAGCCGCGGACCTTGGCCTCGGTGGTCTGCGCGAACAGCTTGCGGATGTTGTCGAACACGCCGGTGTACGTCGCCGGGTTGGACCGCGGGGTGCGGCCGATCGGCGACTGGTCCACCCGCACCAGCTTGTCCAGGTGGGCGAGGCCGTTGACCCTGGTGTGCCTGCCGGGCACCTGGCGCGCGCCGTTGAGCTTGTTCGCCAGCACCTGCGCGAGGATGTCGTTGACCAATGTGGACTTCCCGGAGCCGGACACGCCGGTCACCGACACCAAGCAGCCCAACGGGAACGACACATCCAGGCCACGCAGGTTGTGCTCGCGCGCGCCGACCACGGTCAACTGCCGCTTGCGGTCGATCGGCCTGCGGATGTCCGGGATCGGGATCTCCTTGCGCCGGGACAGGTACGCCCCGGTCAGGGATTCCTTGTTCTTCAACAGCTTCGCCACCGGACCCGAGTGCACGACCTTGCCGCCGTGCTCACCGGCGCCGGGGCCGATGTCCACCACCCAGTCGGACGTCCGGATCGTGTCCTCGTCGTGCTCGACGACGATGAGCGTGTTGCCCAGGTCCCGCAGCCGGGTCAGCGTCTCGATCAGCCGGTGGTTGTCGCGCTGGTGCAGACCGATCGACGGCTCGTCCAGCACGTAGAGCACGCCGACCAGGCCGGAGCCGATCTGCGTGGCGAGCCGGATCCGCTGCGCCTCGCCCCCGGACAGGGTGGCCGAGCCGCGGTCGAGCGACAGGTAGTCCAGCCCGACGTCGAGCAGGAACCGCAGCCGCGCCTGGATCTCCTTGAGCACCGCGCCCGCGATCATCGACTCGCGCTGGCCGAGCTTGAGCCCTTCGAGGAAGTCCGAGCAGTCGGACACGCTCATCGCGCAGACGTCCGCGATCGACAGGTCGCCCTGGGTCTTGTGGTGCAACGTGACCGCGAGGATCTCCGGCTTGAGGCGCGTCCCCTGGCACGCGGGGCACGGAACCTCCCGCATGTAGCCCTCGTAGCGCTCACGCATCGCGTCGGACTCGGTCTGCTCCTGGCGGCGCTCCAGGAACGGGATCACGCCCTCGTAGCTGGCGTAGTACGACCGCTCACGGCCATAGCGGTTCTTGTAGCGCACGTGCACCTGGTCGGAGGTGCCGTGCAGGACCGCCTTCTGCGCCTTCGCCGGGAGCCGCCGCCACGGCGTGTCCATCCGGAAGCCGACGCTCTCGGCCAGCGACGTCAGCAGCCTGGTGAAGTACTCGGCTGTCTGCCCACCCGCCCACGGCGCGATCGCGCCGTCGGCCAGCGAGAGCTCGTCGTCCGGCACGACCAGCTCGGGGTCGACCTCCATCCGGACACCGAGGCCCGAGCACGACAGGCACGCACCGTACGGCGAGTTGAACGAGAACGACCGGGGCTCGAGGTCCTCGATCGCCAGCGGGTGGCCGTTCGGGCAGGCCAGGTTCTCGGAGAAACCGCGGTCGCGGTGCGGGTCGTTCTCGTCGAGGTCGACGAACTCCAGCACGACCAGGCCGTCGGCGAGGCGCAGCGCGGTCTCGACCGAGTCGGTCAGCCGCTGCTTGGCGCTCTTCTTGACCGTCAGCCGGTCGATCACGACCGCGATGTCGTGCTTCTCCTGCTTCTTGAGCTTGGGCACGTCGCCGAGGGGGTGGACGACGCCGTCGACCCTGGCGCGGGAGTAGCCCTGCGACTGCAGCGTCTGGAACAGGTCGACGTACTCGCCCTTGCGGCTGCGGATCACCGGCGCGAGGACCTGGAACTTCGTGCCCTCCTCCAGCGCGAGGACCTGGTCGACGATCTGCTGCGGCGTCTGCTTGCTGATCGCCTCGCCGCACGTCGGGCAGTGCGGCTTGCCTGCGCGCGCGTAGAGCAGCCGCAGGTAGTCGTACACCTCGGTGACGGTGCCGACGGTCGAGCGCGGGTTGCGGCTCGTGGACTTCTGGTCGATGGACACCGCGGGCGAGAGGCCCTCGATGAAGTCGACATCCGGTTTGTCCATCTGGCCGAGGAACTGGCGGGCGTACGCGGACAGCGACTCGACGTACCGGCGCTGACCCTCGGCGAAGATGGTGTCGAACGCGAGGCTGGACTTCCCGGACCCGGACAGCCCGGTGAACACGATGAGGCTGTCCCTCGGCAGGTCGAGATCCACGCTGCGCAGGTTGTGCTCGCGGGCACCGCGAACCACGAGACGGTCGGCCACAAGGGGTCCCTTCGGTCTTGATCTTGGGCGAGTGCTCTCGAATATGCGTTCGATCGAGCTGCCGCGACCATGTTAAGCCGAGGGTCCGACAAAACCGATTCGGCGTCTCTCCCGCGGCAGGTGATCTACCCGTACCCTGGTCGCAATCAGCTCATCGTGAGTGCCATGTCGCTCTACGCAGTCGGGACAACGACACATGACTGAACCACGCGTATCGCAACAAACCACCACGCCCCACGATTCCCTGCCGGGTCCGCGCAGCGCCCTTTCCGCGACCGACTACGCCGAGCTCGGGATAGCCGCGGCCAGGCAGACGACCGCGCTGCTGACCAGCGCCGTCGACGGGATCGACGACATCGCGATGAGGCGGCCGAGCCTGCTGCCCGGCTGGACGAGGGCGCATGTGGTGACCCACCTGGCGCGCAACGCCGACGCGCTGGTGAACCTGCTCACCTGGGCGCGCACCGGCGTGGAGCACCCGATGTACGCCAGCAGGGCGGACAGGGACGCGGACATAGAGGAAGGAGCCCACCGGATCCTGCAGGTCCTGCGGGAGGACCTGACGGCGGCGGTCGAGAGGTTCTTCGAATCTGTCACTCATATGGATGACATTTCGTGGGGGAAGTCGGTCACGCTGGCCACGGGGCGGCAGATCACGGCGTGCGAGGTGCCGTGGCTGCGGTGGCAGGAGACGGCGGTGCACACGGTCGACCTCGACGCCGGGGTCGGGTTCGCCGACCTGCCGGACGGGCACGTCGAGCGGCTGCTCGACCAGATCGTCGGCGAGTTCGCCCAGCGCACCGACGTACCGCCGGTGCGCCTGCGGGTGGACCTCGCCGACGGGCGTCAACGCGACTGGGAACTGGCGGCGGCCAAGGACTCGCCGGGGGTGGGCGGACCGGCGCCGACCGTGCTGGCCTGGCTGATCGGTCGGGGAGACGGCACCGGGCTGGCGGGAGACCTGCCCGCCTTACCGGCCTGGCTCTGAGTCAGCAGGCGGTGCACCGGCCGCTCGACGAACTTGGTGAGCAGCCAGCCGAGCACGACGGCCATGGCGAACGAGGCGGCGAACCGCTCGAACGGCGGGGCCCCGAGGTCCAGCAGTGACCGGGCGAGGACGAACCCGAGCTCCTGGTGGACGAGGTAGACACCGAACGAGATGCCGGCGAGCCACGTGATGGCGGGCGCGAGCCTGCGAACGAGAGGAATGTCCCAATCCGGGCCACCGGCCGCGGCGCAGACCAGGAGCAGGGCGACACCGAAGGCGATGGTGGAGGGCGTGTCGCTGAAGTACGCGTGCGCGTCCTGCGCGATCAACGCGGCGGTGATGTAAACGCCGAGGTGCCAGCCACGCAGGCGACCGGTCGACCACAACCAGATGGCGATACCCACGCCGAACAGGTGCACGCGGTGCAACGCGAGACCGTCGAACACGGACTTGACCCACTGCGGAGCGTCGTCCCCGCGGACGGTGAACCGCAGGACGACGGGAACGATCACCAATGACCACAGCCAGGCCGGGGCGTTGCGCGCGGTGAGCCACTTGCGCGGGAAGAGGAAAGCCGCGATGGAGAACGCGACGATCTGGAAGGGGAGGGTCCAGTACGAGCCGTCGATCCAGTGGAAGCTGGGCGCCCACGCCTGGATCATGAGCAGGTTGCCGACGAGATCATGCCCGGTCGGCAGGTACCAGGGGTACAGCGTGGGTACACCGGAGACAGGTTCCCCGAACAGCCAACTACCGTCCGCGTACGAGTAGCCGTTGAAGAAGGTCACGGCGATCCGCGTGACGACGTAGGTCACCACCACGGCGACCAGGTACGGCGGAACCAGCCGGGCGATCCGGTTCCAGAGCCAGCGGCGGCGGCCGATGGTGACGCACACGAAGAAGGCAGAGATCACCAGCATGGTGCTAGCCCCGAACTGAAGCGGTAAAGTAAAGAGGAATCCGCCCAGCTCAGGGTGATTGATGGGGGATTGGTGGGTGATGTGTTCGACCACGACGGCGAACACGGCGAACACCCGCAGGATGTCCCAGCTGATCCGGCGCGTGGACCGTCCGGGAGACGGCGTGGCCTCCGCGTCGGTCGCGGAAAGTGTGGTAGTCACGAGCTCGCAGTGATCGGCGGACAAGGACGACTTCGTGATCGGAGCGTAATTCGCCAACCTGTGAGGACACTGAGCAGGTCCTGAAGGACTACTGTCGGCGACCGTGGACGTTGTCGAGAACTACACGGGTCATGTGGATCCAGGCGGTGCGGCCGCCAGGCGCACGCTCGAGAAGCTGACGATAAACAAGCTGTCCGTCGGGCCGATGGACAACAACGCATACCTCCTGGTCTGCAACGCCACCAGGGACGCGCTGTTGATCGACGCGGCGAACGATCCGGAGCGGATCGAAGACCTCATCGGACACGATCGAAACAGGCCACGGCTGCGAACGATCGTGACAACACACCAACACCCCGACCACTGGCAGGCCCTCGGAGCCATCGCAGGAGCGAACGGCGCGAACACAGTCGCCCACGCCCTCGATGCCGACCCCCTACCAGTACCCCCTGACGTGCTCGTGAAACACGGCGACACGATCGAGGTCGGCGAGTGCACCCTGGAGGTCATCCACCTGCGAGGCCACACCCCGGGCTCGATCGCCCTGCTCTACCGAGACCCCCACGGCCACCCGCACCTGTGGACCGGCGACTCCTTGTTCCCCGGCGGCGTGGGCAAGACCACGTCGCCCGAGGACTTCGCTTCACTGGTTGATGACGTTTCGTCGCGGCTGTTCGACGTACTCCCGGACGACACGTGGTTCTACCCCGGCCACGGCGACGACTCGACCCTCGGCGAACAGAAGCCTCACGTCGAGGAATGGCGTTCCCGCGGCTGGTAACCAAACGTGCCTGGAGCTTTCGCATTCACCGCGGAGGCTCCACCGCACGCACTGAGCGCGAAGCGCAGCGCACGCGACACATCCCTATGCGACAAAAGCTCAATGAACAGTTCCTGCGCTATCAGAGGAAGAAGTCCATCGCAGAGGCTGCCGGACGAGATCCAGACAGCTTATAATAGAGCGCATAACACTGACCGTCAGTGAGCGTACACAAATAGTCCAGAATACACCTATTAGCGTCACCACGTGGAGCAAATCCACCATTTCCGCGAACACGGAGCAGATCCCCGTAGGCTCGCGTCGAATCTATTCTTCCATGACCATTTTGGGCAATGATAATTTCTTCACGCAGACGACGCGGCAGGCGTTTGAAGTCACTCTTTGAGTCTTTCCATTCCAAGAGATACTGGACCAGTTCTCGCAGAATACGCTGTTGCCCGCGCTGTAGCAATGCAATATCGGGACGCGTTATAACAAAGTTCTTAGTAATTTCCTTCAACAGTTGAACCTCATGCCACTGCGGAGACTTCAATGCGACATAAGGACCATGCGTCCAGAAGACGTCTTCACTGATGTGCACACTGTTGATGTACTTGCCGATCAACTTTGACCCTGCCGCCCGCGCACGACCCACGGTAGTGAGACCACCGTCGTACTTTGTCGCGAACGAAGACCGCAGCTCTTTTTGAACAACCATCACCGCCCTGTCAAAAAGTGCGCGTCTATAGTAATCTGGATAGTCGAGCTTGAGCCTGGCACGGAGTTTGCGCAACAAACTATCTTGCTCATTTCTCCGCAATTCGTCTAACACTGCTCGCACATCCAGAATTCCCGCCAGATAGAAATCTTCTAGATCATGGATTGCATATGTGATGTCGTCTGCGACATCCATGATCGAAGCCTCAAGCGACTGCGTTTCTGGTCGAAATGACCTCACTTCATCAAGGAATGCCCGCGCCCTAGTGAATGAGTTTTTCTCGGAGCGGTACACGCTGAATTTTCGCCACCGTCTCCGATAGTCTGTATTAGTCTTCAACCGCGCATCGTGGTCATCTTTAAGAGTCGACTCCCTTACCCATGGATACTTGGCAATAGCGAGCAGGGTCGCACATGTAAGATCGAGCCCATCATAGGCAGCACTGCGCGTTTCACCCAAGAGAACAGACCTGAAGGTCTGCGCATTACCCTCAAATCCATCCGACAAGCGCAGCAGGCTACCGCGAGCAACTTTATCGAGAGTAATCTCACCGATATGCCCGAAAGGGGGATGCCCGAGATCATGTGCCAACGCCGCAGCTTCAACTACATCTACATCTATTCCTCCGAGGTGAGCGATCAGGCGATGTGACTTTTCTTGAAACAAGAGACGTTCCGCAATACTCCTTGCCACTTGGGCAACTTTCTCCGAATGCGTAAGACGGTTATGCATCAAAGCCATGTCCTCGAACGGAGTAACGACTTGCGTTACCCCGCCGAGACGTCGCCAAGCGACAGAATACAACACACGATCTCGATCTCTACGTGCTTCCGAACGCGTGTCATGAGGGCTTCGAGGTCGCGCTGGCTGAATCAGCCGGGCGTCTCTACGTGCACTTTTGGGCGTTAGGCGCACTAGTTCATGCACTGGTTGCGTCCGAGCAGGTTTGGCCATGGCGATCCTCGTCCATCTTGCGAAGAAGCTGCGACTATCTGCCGAGTCTGCGCAGGTAACCAAGAGTCGCAAGGATCGCCATTATTGTTTCAGACGAGACGCGAATTCACCCATACAGCCCACCAACTAGCGTGGACTTAACCTAGTCGAGACGCGATTGAGACCAGAACTTGTATCAAGGCCTAAAATTGTCTCGAATTTGATTCATTCTTCTACATAGCGTCACCTCCAGTGGAATCGTTGCATGACTGGATGAGCACGAGCGAATACTGCCTGTACGGTGTTGCTGAATGCCACAAACGTTGAGGGCTACGGGACAGGCCTACGGACGATGTCCGCTGGCTATCACCGCCATGAGCAACCACGACGTAGGATCGTCATCCTCTTGATCGCCGCCGCGAGCGTCGAGGATCTGCTCTACTCAGCATCAGTCCGGAGGAGTCAAGAGGCACCACCTGCCGACGGTCATGCGGTCACACGGCCATGAGCACCTCAAGAGTCGTTGTGAGCCGTATCGCTCCGCCTGTGCACCGCTGACGCGATACTCTGTTCCCGGGCGGCGTGGGCAAGACCAACTCCCCCGAGGACTTCAAGTCTTTGACGGACGACGTCGCCGAGCGGCTGTTCGACGCGTTGCCAGACGACACCTGGTTCTACCCGGGCCACGGCGACGACTCGACGCTGGGCGAACAGAAGCCACACATCGATGAATGGCGTGAGCGCGGCTGGTGAACTGAACAACCCGGGAGCGTCTCGCCCCTGACGAGCACACCGTGTGCGCACCCGCTCGAGTGAATCGCTCCCAGCAAGCTTTGACGCCCGCCATCGAACTCCAGACTCGGTTCGGTGGCGGGGGACCCATTGGAGAATCAGCAGATCCACACCGTCTGACGCGGCGAGGGCAGTGACCGACACCCAGGTGAACGGCTGGACGTGCTGGCGAACCAGCGCCGGTCGGATTCTCGCGTCGCTGCGTTCCGAGTTGCAGGACACTTCGGAGGAGATCGTCGATTCGGTCGAGGCGAATCAGTTCTTGACCGATGTCGACGCATCGCTGCGAGCAGGCGAGACCGTGGTACTCACCGTGAGAGAACTGTTGCGGCACTGGAATGCGCGGACCAGGGGAACCAGGATCACCCGCCGGATCGAGAGAGATCTGACCAGTCACGGAATAGCGACCTTTCCGTACTTCCGCAACGTCACGCTGGATACTCAGATCCGCTTGTCCCTCCTCGTGAGGCCGTCACCGCCACGGGAACCCAAGGCATCCGAGACGCTCAGGATGCATACCCCGGCTGCGCCGGATCAGGATGACGAGGTGCCCCAGATCGGTCTCATCGTTGTGCTCAAATGTTGATGGATCATCCTGTCAGATGTCGGTCCAACATACTGCAAGGTGTCGGTCCACACTGCTGTTCTCACCGTCGCAAGTGGATCGTGCCGGCTACTTCGAACGCATCTGCCGTGGTGGATTTCCCGAGCCTGCCCTCATGCACAGTGCCAGGGCTCGTCGGACCTGGTTCCGTAGCTACGTGCGTGCAATCGCGGAACGAGACATCCGCGAGATGACGAGACTCAACGAGCCCAGCGCCATCACCACGCTCCTGTCCTACCTTGCTTCCATCACGGCGCAGGAGCACAACAGCGTCCATACCTCGAACAAAACAGGCCTGCACCGTACGACCGTGAACCGCTATCTGGAACTACTGGAAGCGGTGTTTCTGATACACCGGCTTCCAGCATGGTCCCGCAATCCGACCGCAAGGATCGTGAAACACGCCAAAGTGCACCTCACCGACACCGGGCTGGCGACCTCGCTACTGGGCATCTCGCCGGAATCACTAGCCAAGCCCGTCTCGCCCCCGCGTGGCGCACTCGTGGAAACGTTCATCGTCAACGAACTCGCCAAGCAGGCCACTTGGAGCGAGGCACAAGTCCGCCTGCACCATTGGAGAATCAGTGGTGGAGCAGAAGTGGACGTCGTCCTCGAACGAGAGGACGGTCAGATCGTCGGGATCGAGTCCAAGGCAGGAGACACAGTCACCGCCGACGACTTCCAGGGTCTCGCGGCACTACGCGACCAGGTCGGCGACCAGTTCCGCCAGGGCATCGTTCTGCACACGGGCAAGCGAGGAAGCGTCCACTTCGGAGAACGGCTCTTGTCTCTTCCCATCGCTGCCCTCTGGGAAGCCGGGCATCGATGACTGAGTCTGTTCACCGCTGACGCGATACTCTGTTCCCAGCGGCGTGGGCAAAACCACCGCGCCCGAGAACTTCAAGTCGCTCACTGACGACGTCCCTCTCGACGGTTCGACGTCCTGCCGGACGACACGTGGTTCTACCCCGGCCACGGCGACGACTCGACCTTGGGCGAACAGCGCCCGCGGCTCAGTGAGTGGCGCGGGCGCGGCTGGCGAACTTTCACCTGGCGGGGGCTGCCTGACGCAGGAGCCCCCGTCGGTGTGCTACACTTCTCAGTGGTCCTAGGTTTTAGGTTCGTGTTTTCAGTACGCGCTCGCGAAACCTTTGTTTGCGGGCAATGCGTATTTCCTCCGGGTTTCGACCGGAGAAGGTCCCCGTCGCAGACAGGCCCGGTTCGTCGCATCAGTGGCGTGCCGTAACCGCTGTACAAGGAGACAACATGGCAGAAGGCACCGTGAAGTGGTTCAACTCCGAGAAGGGCTTCGGCTTCATCGCCCCCGAGGACGGTAGCGCCGACGTGTTCGTGCACTACTCAGAGATCCAGGGCGGCGGTTTCAAGTCGCTCGAGGAGAACCAGCGCGTGCGCTTCGACGTCGGCCAGGGCCAGAAGGGCCCGCAGGCCACCAGCGTCACCCTGATCTGAACGAGGATCAAGCAGACATGCCCCGCCAAACGGCGGGGCATGTCTGCTTTGCGGGACGCGTTGACATCGGCCGCACCACCTCCTCTTCAGATTTCGAGTCGCTGATCAACGACATGCGGTCGCGACTATTCGACGCGCTGCTTGATGACACCTGGTTCTACCCAGGCCGCGGCGACGACTCGATTCTGGGCGAGGAAGACGTACATCGACGAATGGCGCACTCGCGGCTGGTAACGCCTGACGATTGCCACACGATCAGCTGTGTCTGCCGACTGCCGATCGAGTGGCGATCACGCGATCTGCGCCGGACGCTGCACCGGCGGGGGCGTGGAGGTGCGACGGCGTGCGGCGTGGCGGACAGGCGGGAACGTACGGACCAGGGATGTCGTCGTCCGGGCTGAACCCGGGTGTCAGCTCGTGCCGATGAGCGTAGTCCAGGTACCAATTGTCGATCCCGCTCACGTCCCCTGCCTCCGTCCGCCATCGTGCTGACGACAGCCCTTGAGCTTACCTGGACGTAAAACGGCGTTGCCTGACATGTTGACGACTCCCCTGTCGCGTTCTTCCTTGACATCGAGCTATTGGCGTGTAGCTGGCTGCCTTCAGCCTTCGTTGCCTGGTTTGGAGGCAACAGTGCATCGGACGCGAACTTTCGATCACCGCACACCCCGAACGCGCAGCTCAGCCGTGGTGCTTTTTGTTTGCGTTGCGCCAACAAAGGGAAACAATGACAACGAATTCGCGCAACCGCTGGCAAAGTCGTTTTCGATCAGTTCCAATGTCCCCCGTGACTCAGGGACGGCTCACCGACTACTACGCATTGCTCGGCGTGGATCACGACGCGACATCAGAAGAGCTCACCAGCAGGATCAAGCAGGAACTCCGCATCTGGCAGAAGCGGACCAACAATCCCGACCTCACTCGACGGCAGGAAGCGGAGCAGAAGGTCAAGCAGCTCAGCGAGGCGCGGCAGGTTCTGCTCGACGACGACCAACGCCGTGTCTACGACCAACGCTTGGCCGCACAGGGCGCGGCCCCTTCGGCGACTCCCACTGTCGCGGATGGGAGCGACTGGCTTCGGAAGGCCAAGGAGTTCCTCGCTGTCAACGACTATCTGTCGGCGTCCTATGCCGCCCGGGAAGCGCGCCAGAACTACGGTGAGTCCGCCGAAGTGTGGAGCTTGCAGGCCAGGGCGAGCACGGGTCTCGGCCGCGACGAGGATGCCTTGTTCGAGGCGCGCCAGGCGGTCAACCTCAGCCCCGACGATCCGGACCTCCGATTCGACCTGGCCCTGGTGCACGAACGGCTCGGGCAGTGGGGCGACGCGTACGGCTGCTACGAAGCCCTGCAGCGGATGGATCCGACGGACGAGTACACGACGATCGGGATGGCCTCGTGCTTGATCGCGATGGACCAGCCCGACCGCGCCGTACCCATTCTCGAGCCACTCGCCGAGTCCGGCCGGGAACGCGAGATGGCAGGCAGGTACCTGGCCATGGCGTTGATCCGGATGGCCGAGCTCATGCCACGACTGTCGGATGGCGACACCTATGTGGTCACCGGGCAGCACGAGATCAACCAGATGCGGTCGCTGGTGGAACGTGCCCGGCAGGTCTCGGCGGACCGCGACATCCAGGCCGAGGTCACGCGCCTGACCGAATATCTTTCGTGGTGCCAGTCGAAGCACCGGGTCTACGACCTGCGCTACTCAGTGATCTTCAAGCGCGCTGTCATCATCGTCGTCGGGTGGATCGTGCTCAGCCTCGCTGACCAAGGCGTGGCGGTCCTCATCGCGCTCGTCGCCGCGGCGCTGTGGATCGGTCTGCCGATCTACCAGTGCTACAAGCCGGGTTGGAAGATCAACCAGATGAGCCGCGACGAGTCCGGCCGCGCCGGCGCCGCGTGAACGTGTATCCAGCCGAGCCCGGAGTGGGAGGATCGTGATGGCTCGCGTAGTTGGCATTGACCTGGGTACCACCTTTTCCGCGGTGGCCGTGGTCAAGTCCGGTGGCGCGCCCGAACTGCTGTGGAACCGCGACGGGGAGTTCCTGACGCCGTCCGTGGTGATGTTCCAGGAGGGCGAAGCGGCTCTGGTGGGATCGATGGCCAAGCGCAGCGTCGCGGTGATGCCGGACGACTGCGCGCAGTTCGTCAAGCGGCAGATGGGCGATCCACACTGGATCTTCACCGACTCCCGCGGCGTCGAGTACCGGCCGGAACAGATCTCGGCCGTCATCCTGCGCAGGCTGGTCGAAGACGCCGCGATGGCCTTGGACGGCGAGGAAATCCGGGACGTGGTCATCACGGTACCGGCGTACTTCGACGACGCCCGCCGAACGGCCACCCAGGACGCCGGGCAGATCGCAGGCCTCAACGTGCTCCGCCTGATCAACGAACCCACGGCCGCGGCGATCGCGTACGGCCTGGGGCACGAACAGGACGACACGAAACTGTTCGTACTCGACCTCGGCGGCGGCACCTTCGACGTCACGATCATGCGGCTGGGCGGCGGCGAGTTCGACGTCATCGCCACCGACGGGGACCGCAACCTCGGTGGTTTCGACTTCGACAACGCGTTGATGAAGCACGTCGCCTCGACCGTGGCGGACCAGGGCGGCCCCGACCTGCTCGACGGCGGCTCGGCCGAGGCAGACCTGCGCGAGAAGTGCGAGATGGCGAAACGGACGCTCAGCCAGATGGCACAGGCCTCCGTCTTCGTCACCGCGAACGGCAAGAACTTCACGATCAAGGTCACGCGGACCGCGTTCGAAGAGATGACCGCCGACCTGCTCAGCCGCACCGAGGACCTGTCCGAGGCGGTATTGGAAGAGGCAGGGCTGGCGTGGTCGGACATCGACAAGGTGCTGCTGGTCGGTGGGTCGACCCGGATGCCGATGGTCCGCGAGATGATCACGAGGCTGTCCGGCATCCAGCCGGAAACCGGCACCAACCCCGACGAGGTGGTCGCCCTCGGGGCGGCGATCGTCGCCGAGAAGGCCGCCGCGGAACGCCAGGGCAGCACGTCGTTGACCCGGCGCCTGGTCATCTCCGACGTGACCTCGCAGAGCCTCGGCACGATCATCCTGGACCGCAAGCGCAACGACATCGAGATCAACGATGTGATCATTCCGCGCAACAGCAAGATCCCGTGCAGGCAGGTCAAGCAGTACGGCACCGTCCGCCACCACCAGCGGCAGCTCGATTTCACCGTCACCGAAGGCGACGACGAAGATCCCGAGTACGTGACCCGCCTGCTGGAACGCCCGATCGAACTGCCACCGGGCCTGCCCGAGGACGCTCCCCTGCGGGTCACCATGTCCTACGACATCGATGGTGTCGTACACGTGGAGATCTTCGACCTCACCAACAACAGGACGCTGGGCGAGGTCGAGCTCGACCGGCCGCACAACCTCGATCGTTCCGAGGTGGAGAGCATGCACAGGGCGATGCGCGAGCTGGAGGTCCAGTGACCGAGCCGGCGGACGCGACCTCGGAGATCAAGCGCTCGCTCGACGAACTGGCCGACCTGTTCCGCAGGCGACTGCTCGACGACCGGGACAAGCGGCAGGTCATCACGGACTACGCCGAACGGTTGCAACGCGCTGAAGTGGGCGCGTTCCGCCAGTACCTGCAGCCGATCGCGCACGCGCTCGCGCTGGTGGTCGACCGTCTGGACCAGTACGACGGCGCGGACCCCGAGTTCGCCGGCTCGGTTCGGGACGAGCTGCTCGACATCCTGCACCGGCACGGAGTACGGCTGATCCCGGGGGACGGCCAGTTCAACCCGTTGCACCACGAGGCGGTCGGTACCCACCACGACCCGCAGCGTCCCGACCGGTCAGTGGTTTCCTTGCTGCGTCGAGGTTATCTGCACGGTGAATGGGTCTTCCGACCGGCGCAGGTGGTGGTCAACGTCCTCGACGGCACAGCCGAGACAGGCCACGAGCAGGCATGAAGGGATCACGGGGGTGGAGCGTCCACCCCCGTGACTGTTCACCGTGACATCGCGGGACACTGTGGCGTACGGCCGTCAGGGACTGGCGTATGCCGGTCGGACGCGGTCAGGTCCACCTCGGTCTCACGAACACGGCGGGCGGTACGGCAGCTCCGTGGACACGAACTTGTCCCACATCTCGCGAGTGAGCGTGTCCCCCGTGATGGCGCAGATGCTTTGGATGGCTTGGGGCACGTTCATGTCCCACAGCCGCACGGTGTGATCGTCGCTGCCGGTGGCGAGGGTGGCGCCGTCCGGGCTGAACGCCACCGTGTTGACGTCGGCCTGGTGCCCGGTGAGCGGTTGACCCGGACGCGTCCGGTCTTCCGGCTGCCAGAGCAGCACAGTGTTGTCGCCGCTGCCGCTGGCCAACGTCTTCCCATCCGGGCTGAACGCCACCCACAAGACGGGGTTCATGTGGCCGACAAGGGGTTCGCCGAGGAGTCCGGGAGAAGCGAGGTCGGTGACGTCCCATAGCCGGACTTGCTGGTCACGACTGCCACTGGCCAGTGTCCGCCCGTCCGGGCTGAACGCGACCCGGTGGATGTCGTCCCCATGCCCGGTGAGGGGTCCGGCCCGCAGTGTGGGCTTGGTGGGGTCGGTGACGTTCCACAACCACACCGCGGCGTCGCTGTATTCGGTACCCGTGGCCAAAGTCCTCCCGTCCGGACTGAAGGCCATGGCCAGGACGTTGGCGTCCCGTCCGATCACGATCTGGGTCAGCGGCGTGGGTTTGGCCGGGTCGGCGATGTTCCACAACCGCGCGGTGTTCTCGTCCTTCGTGTCGCCGCCGGTGGCCAGGATGCGCCCGTCCGGGCTGAACGCCATCGACCGGATGTCGTCGGCATGTCCGGTCAACGGCGGGCCGAGAGGCGCCGGGCGGGCTGGGTTGGCGACGTTCCACAACCGCACAGTCTGGTCGTCGCCGCCAGTGGCCAGCGTGTGTCCGCCGGGACCGAACGCCACCGACCGGATCGTGATGGTGTGCCCGGTGATCGGTCGGCCAAGGACCTCGGGGCGAGCTGGATCGGCGACGTTCCACAACCGCACAGTCCGATCATCGCCGCCAGTGGCCAGCGTGCGGCCATCAGGGCTGAACGCCACCGAGTAGACGGCCCCGGTGTGTTCGGTCAATGGTGGCCTGGTGGGACCGGCGTGGTTCGGCGCGGTGATGTCCCACAGCCGCACGGTCCGATCATCGCCACCGGTGGCCAGCGTCCGGCCATCAGGACTGAACGCCACCGAACCCACGGTCCCGGTGTGCCCGGCCATCGGTGGGCCGAGTGTCGTGGGCTGGGCGAGGTTGGTGACGTTCCACAGCCGCACGGTCCGATCATCGCCACCGGTGGCCAGCGTCCGGCCATCAGGACTGAACGCCACCGACCGGATCGTCTTGGTGTGTCCCCCCATCGGCTGACCGAGAACCTCGGGGCGAGCTGGATCGGCGACGTTCCACAACCGCACGGTCCGATCATCGCCGCCAGTGGCCAACGTTTGCCCGTCCGGGCTGAACGCCACCGCTTGGAGCACTTGGCCGTTGCTGGTGCTTTCGTTCAGCAGCAGCGGGTGTGCCGGGTCGGCGACGTTCCACAACCGCACGGTCCGGTCGTCGCCGCCGGTGACCAACGTTTGCCCGTCGGGACTGAGCGCCAGCGCGTTGACGATCTTGCTGCTGGGCAACGTGGTGGACAACGGCGCGTTCGCGTCGACGACCAGGTGGGTGCGGGTGTCCGGATCGGCCGGGCGCATGCGGTGGGCGACGAGATCGAGCTGAGCCGCCAGCGACGCGTCGATGGACCGTGTCCGGTTCGCCTCAGCGGTGACCTTGTTGAAGATCGCCGCGTCACGTTGCTCGTGGGCGATGTCGCTTTGCTCGAAGGCGTAGACAGCGGCACCGGACGCGACGAGGCCAAGCGCCGCCAGCATGGCGACCGCGGTCCGGCGAAGTCTGGCCCTGCGGCTTTCGTACCGGGTGGACGCGCTGAGAAACGCCTGCCCGAGCGGCGTGAGAGCAGCGCGGTGCTCGGTCCTCGACCGCCACTGCCTTGCGATGGCCAGCCGATCGCCGCGATACAGCGATCCGACCGGGTTGCCCTCTCTTTCCCACTGGTCGGCGGCCTCGATCAACTGCTGCCGGATGACCTGGTCGTTGCGGCCCGCGTCGATCCAGGTGCCGAGCTGGGGCCACTCCCGCAGCAGTACTTCGTGGGAGAGCTCGATGGCGTTGTCGTCCAACGTCACCAGGCGTTTCTCGATCAGCCAGCCGAGCACCGTCTCGGCGGTCCGCCGATCGTCGAACCCCTTGACGAGGTCGGCCGGATCCGCGCGCCGCCTGGCGGGCTGCGCATCGGGCCTGACCACGACCAGGTGCAAGAGGATGTGCTGGAAGATCGCGCGTTGTTCGGCCGTGGAACACCGCGCGTATGCCTCGTCCGCGGTGGTCATGATCGCGCCCTGGATCCGCCCGGTCCGGCCGTAGTCCGCCACGGTCAGCTTGTCGCCCGTGCGCTGCTGCCAGGTGACGGCCAACGCGTGAGCCAGCAGCGGCAACTGTCCGGCATCCGTCCCGATCTCGTGCAGGAGGACCTCGACCAGTCCCGGCTCGACGGCGACGCCGATCTGCAGAGCCGGCCGCTCGATGGCTTCCCGCAACCCGGCCGGAGTCATCGCCTGGAGGTTGAACTGGCTCGCGGGCAGGAACGGCGCGAGCTGATCGTCAGCGAGGCAGTGGTTGTAGCAGTCGCCCCGCACCCCGAGAACCGCACGCGTCGCGACCACTGCGGTGATGAAACACCGCCGCTCGGCCTCGTCGGCGCACAGGGTGAACACCTCTTCGAACTGGTCCATCACGATGACAGTCCCGTCAGGCACCATGCCCGCCAGCCGGGCGGGATCGGACCGGACTGCCGAGAGGACGTCGGCCGCGCTGTCACCGACCAGGTGCGCGACCTGTTGCGCCAGCGCCTCGCAGGGCTCCTTTGCCGGGGTCAGCAACAACCACTGACGTTCGCTGTCGGCCACCGCGGGTATCACACCGGCCCGCAGCAGTGACGACTTGCCAACACCGGATGGGGCGACGACGAAGACCGGCCCGGTGCGGTGGTCGATCTTGTCCATCAGCACCGACAGGTCCGTCTCGCGGCCGAAGAACCAACGCGCTTGGTCGGGTTGGAACGCACGCAGGCCGGGATACGGGTGGACGTCCCGCGACCGCTCCGCCTGGTTCGCGTCGGGCGGGTAGGGGTCGTCCGGCAGGCAGATCCATCCGACCGCCTCGGTTTCCTTGACCGTGAAGTGCTTGTGGCGATAGCGAGTCTCGTCCGCGGCGCTGTGCCAGACCACTTCACGGAAGAACCAGTCGGAGGTGATCACCGCGAGCACACCGACGGACCCGGCGAGGGCATCCTTCAACGGCGACGCGTCGAGCAACCTGAATGTGTGGTTGATCGCGACGCCGGTCGCACCGTGCTCGTCGAGCAGGACCTCCCCCGCGTGCACCGCCATCCTCAGCCGGATCTGCTCACCGGCCGCGTGTACCCGGTTGTGTCCGTTCAGCGCTTCCACCAGGCGACCGGGCACCTGCTCCACGAAGAACTGCTTCGGAACATCCGCCGGTGCCAGGATGAACACCCCGTCACCCCGGTCTTCGCTGTGGCACGCGCCCCAGTGCGCCCCCAGAGCATGCGCCAGGGCCGCGTAGACGGCGGCGCGTGCTTTCCTTTGCTCCGGGTTCTTCCGCCCGCTGAACCTCTCCACGTCCACAATCAGGACTGTGCGGTGCACCGCATCGGGTGCCATCAACCCTCCCCCGAGGTCACTTCACTCAACCAGAGACGCCATGGTTCCGGCATTCGCGGGGGACCGAACAGACTTTCACCCGTTCGGGTGGACCGACGTACGATCCTGGAGGTTATTTCGCCTGGGTCAGACGGCTGATGGCGATGTTCGAACCGCCGCCGTGCAGGACGACGCTGCCCAGTACACACAAGACGGTGGCCAAGAGGACAGTGTCGGCGTCGGCGCCTTCGGGCAGGCCGTTGTAGGCGATCAGACCGAAGACGATCGAGGTGGTTCCACGCGGCCCGAGCAACGCCAACAGCATCCGGTCCCGCCGTGGCAACGAGGTGCCGAACAGCACCGCGAGAACCGGGACTATCCGGATGATCGTGAGCGCGGCGGCACAGAACACGACGGCCTGCCAGCTCACCCCGAGGATGACCATCACCACGGTCGCCAAGCCGACGACGAACCACATGGTCATGGTCATCAGGGCGGTGACGTCTTCCAGAAGCCCGAAGTCCTGGGTGAGCGCGGTCGGCGCGTGCGGGCGCTGGGTCGTGGGCGCGCGGTGCAGGCTGCGGGCGATGAGCAGGCGGTGCAGGTACCGGAAGGCGATCCCGCACACGAAGGCCGTGACGAAGCCGTTGCCCTCGATCCCCACGGCCGCGCAGTACGCGACAAGCGGCGTGAGCAGGACCGCGATCCGGCGTGACTGCGCCGTCATCCACCCGTTGCGGTCACAGCGGTACATCAGCCACGCGACCACCCCGCCAATCACGATCCCCGCACCGAGCGCCTTCGCCGCCTGGGACACCGCCATGGTCAGGGCGTCCATCGGCGTGGTGGTGGAGCCTTCAGTGGCGATCAGCAGGGCGAACACGAAGACAGGCGAGATGATGCCGTCGTTGTAGCCGCCTTCGACGTTGAGCACGCTGCGCACCCGCGGGGGCAGCCGCCGATCGCGCACTACCTGTTCACTGGGCGCGAAGTCGATCGGTACGACCACACACGCGACGATCAGCAGGATCGGCCAGGGCAGGTCGGGGAACAGCAGCGCTCCCAGTCCCATCGCGGCGAGCACGCTCACCGGCATCGCGAGCAGCAGGACCCTGGTGACCAGGCCTGGCGAGTTGCCCCACAGCCGGCCGCCGCGGACCTCCGTGGCGTCGACGAACAGCAGGAACGCCAGGATGATCTCCGCGACGTGCTGGGCCACTGTCGTGTTCAGCGCCGCGGCCACCGAGTCCTCGACGGCCAGGCCGACGAGGATGCCCGCGAGCACCATGATCGCCGGTGCGCCGAGGTTCCAGCGCAGCAGGCGGACAGCCGTCAAGGATCGGGCGAGGGCGGCCACCGCCGCGGCGAGGAGCGTGATCACTGTCGATGCGGGCTTTCGGTGCGTCAGGCGTCTGTGTTCCGCATGACATAGTGATCGTGTTACGCGGTTCGCGCAGATCGTAAGGCGTCCCGGCGTGTCGGACCCGCGGGTGTGATGATCGTCTGTTCCGCTCGGAGTCGCGGCAACGCCGCCGAGTTGGCTCACCTTGTGGCGAACCCCGACACGGAGGTCAGCGTCGCTCTCGCGTAGACGCTCGCCGTCTATCGCGATCGGCAGGCACATCGGCACCCTTGCCGCGCGAACCGGCACTCAAGAGGTCAAGGCTGGTTCCAGGTAGGGCATCACGTTGCGCAAGGCGCGTTCGACGTACTCCTCCTTCTCCCCGACAGGGGCGACGTAGTGCATGGCTTCCTTCGCACCGTCGAGGCCGTGGAGCCGGGCGATGACCCACGTGGCGAGGTAGGTGGACGCCAGGCAACCGCCTGCGGTCGCGAGGTTGCCGCAGGCGAAGAAGGGCTGGTTGAGCACCTCGACTCCGGCGGCGACGACCCACGGCTTGGTGGTGAGGTCGGTGCAGGCGGGCACGTCGGTCAGCAGTCCGAGTTTGGCGAGGACAAGCGCGCCGGAGCACTGTCCGGCCAACAGTTGCCTGGCGGGGTCGAGCCGGCGTAGGGCGTTCATGATGCTCGGGTTTTCGACGACTTCGCGGGTCATCGAGCCGCTGCCGACGATCACGGCGTCCGCCGCGCAGGCTTCGACGAGGTCGATCGTGGCGTCGATGGTGACGCCGTTCATCGAACGCACCCGTGGGGCCGGGCCGGCGATCGACACCTGCCAGCCGGGCTCTTTGACCCGGTTGAGGATGCCGAGGGCGATGAGCGAGTCGAGTTCGTTGTAGCCCTCGAAGGTCAGGATCGCGGTGTGCATGGCGGGCTCCTCTCGTGTCCACGGGGAGGCTACGACCGTCGACCCATGACAGTCGAAGAATTGTCATGCCTACAATCCGGTGGTGCGGGTACCGAAGTACAAGGGCGTTGTCGACGCGTTCGCCGCGCAGATCCGGGGCGGGCGGTGGCCTGCGGGCACACGGCTGCCCACACATCGGCGGTTGGCTGCTGACGAGGGCATCGCCGTGGTCACCGCGTCACGGGTGTACGCCGAACTGGAAGCGATGGGACTGGTCAGCTGCGAGCAGGGCCGGGGCACGTTCGTCCGTGACCTCGCCGCCGCCCCAGGGGAAGGCGTCGATCAGCAGTCGGTGGCCGTCGACGCCATCGACCTGAGCTTCAACTACCCCGCCGTCCCCGGCCAGGCTGACCTGCTGCGCCAGGCATTGCGTGACCTCGCGACGACCGGGGACATCGACGCGCTGTTGCGCTATCAGCCTCAACGCGGGCGTACCCATGACCGGGCCGCCGTCGCTCGTCACCTGCGACGAGGTGGGCTCGATGTTGGTCGTGAGCGTGTCCTGATCGTCAACGGTTCCCAGCAAGGCCTTGCGGTGACAGCGATGGCCCTGTTCCAGGCGGGTGACGTCATCGCGGTGGACGCCGTGACCTATCCCGGGTTCTCGGTGCTCGCACGCACACTCGGGCTGGAGCTGGCGCCGTTGCCTGTGACCGAGGCCGGACCGGACCTCGCTGCCCTGGAGCGGTTGTGCCGCCAACGCGCGGTCCGCGCGGTGTACGCGATGCCGACCCTGCACAACCCGATGGGCTGGGTACTCGACGAAACCCAACGCACACAACTGGTCTCCATCGCCCGGCAGCACGGGCTGTCGATCATCGAGGACGGCTCGTACGCATACCTGGTCGAGGAGGCGCCACCGCCATTGGCGACGCTCGCGCCCGAGATCACCGTGTACATATCGGGTTTGTCGAAGAGCGTCGCGACTGGGCTGCGGATCGGCTACGTCGCCGCCCCGGTTTCGGTTGTGCCAGCGCTCGAGCGTGCGATCCGAGCTACGACGTACAACACGCCTGCCCTGACGGCCGCCATTGCCTGTCGGTGGCTCGATGACGGCACCGTCGACCGACTCGAGACACAGAAGCGAGAAGATGCCCGCCGACGGCAGTCCATCGCTCGGAAGGCGTTGGCCGGGTTGCCGTACGTCGGGCACCCGTCGTCCTACTTCCTGTGGCTGCCGTTGACGCCGGACGCCCGGCCGGACCGGATCGCAGCATCCCTGGCACGAAAGGGCATCGCGGTCTCCACTGCCGAACCGTTCGCGACGACGCCGACCGTGCCGCACGCCCTCCGGCTGGCGCTCGGCTCGGTCGCTCTCGCCGATCTGCGCACCGCGCTCGAGGACGTCCGGCACGAGGTCGAACGCGACGCTTACCGTTGACTCAAGCCGACCGCTCCGCCTGATTCACGTCCATTCCCATCCGGGGAAGCCACTCACCCAGGACTTTCAAGAGCCTTTCCTTGGTTTCCGACGCCAGTTGTTCCGCCATCGGGTCGAGGCAGTGCTCGACGACGGCCCGGTGCCGCTCAGGTGCTTTGCAGATCAACACCGCCAACGTTATGGCCGTGGATCCGGGCGGACCCGGGTGTTCCTGTTCGGCGCGGTGTGCGGTGTCGTCGCCATCGCCGCTTTCTCGTGGATGATGTGGACTGCCAAGGAGATGCCCGAGCTTGCGCCGACTGTTGCCGGGTCGCTGCTCGCGATCGGGGTCTGTGCCGCGGTGTGGGTCTACTTCCAGTTGGGGCGCGGCAAGTCTGTGCTGACCGCGATCAGTGTGACGACGCTGACTGTTGGTGTGCTCGGTCTTCTTGCCGCGTGGGCGAACTACCGGGGCGATGAACTGGTTGTCCTCGGTGGGCTTCTGGTTCTGGCTTGGTGGGAACGGAGTCTGCTGGTTGCCGGGGCCGCGGCTGTTCTCCTGCTTGTCGGCGCCGTGTCCTTGCCACCGGTCACCGAGCTTGTCCTGGTTTCCGCGGTGCTCTTTCTGTGCGCGTTCGTTGCTCTCGCTCGGCGGAAGGCCGTGGCCTGACGTCTTCCAATTCTTCGTCAGGGGATTGCCAGGTCGCCGCTCACCACTCTTTCTTGATCTACCGTGATCAGCGGCGCTCAGTCCGACTCGGCACAGAAGGGTCAACGATGTCGCAAGCCTTGCCCGTACCCGAAGACGTCGGTCGGCTCTACGACCGGTTCACCGCGTCGCGTGACGCGACTTCCGGTGTGAACATGCACTTCGGGTATTGGGACACGCCGGACAGCGACGTGCCGCTCAGCGACGCCGCGGATCGGCTCACCGATCTCGTCACCGATCGGCTGCGTGTCGCACAGGGCAGTCATGTCCTCGATGTCGGGTGCGGTGTCGGTGGTCCCGCGGTGCGGATCGCCGGGCGTACCGGTGCTCGGGTCACGGGGATCTCCAACAGCCAGGAGCAGATCAGTCGCGCGAACGCCTTCGCCGCGTCCGTCGACGGAGTCGAGTTCAGGCACGCGGACGCCACGCGGATGCCGTTCCCGCCGCGTTCTTTCGACGCGGCCGTCGCCATGGAGTCGATCTTCCACATGCCCGACCGTGCCGTCGTACTCGATCAGATCTGCCAGGCGTTGCGGCCCGGCGGCCGTCTCGTGCTCACGGATTTCGTCGAACGGGCGCCGATTCCCGTCGACAAGCAGCCTGTTGTCGATCGCTACCTGCGCGAGTTCATGATGACTCTTGTCCGGGTCGACGACTATCCGCCGATGCTTCGCCTTGCCGGACTCCGGCTGGTGGAGATCCTCGACATCAGTGAGCACACGATGCGGCAGACCTTCAGCCAGTTCTCGGAACAGGGCGAGTTCGGTCACTCGGCCATGGCTGACATCGCGGAATTCGGCGCCGTCCTGGTTGTCGCGCAGAAGCCGTAACGGGCGAAGGGTGCCTTGGGCAAGGCACCCTTCTCACGGCGCGCACCTGGTCGTGGACGTCGGCGGCCGTGGTGGTCGTGGATGGTCCCCGACGACCCCCACCGTAATGAACGTGATCATCGGAAGCGCGGCGAGTGTGCCGCCGACAATGGCGACCACTCGGACGCACAACGCCTTCTCAGTTGCCCGCACGCATGCTCGGGTCGTCCGCCGGGTCGAGCAGGCACGACGGCGCCGGATCCTTCACCGGCGCGGTGAATCCGATGCCGCTGCCGCGGTCCGGCTTGTCCGACACGGTGAGAAGCATGGTGTAGCCCTCCGGGATCTTCGCGCTGAAGGTCACCGAGCTGTCCGTGTCGCTGTAGGCCGTGTTCCACTCGGCTCCGCGGTAGATGGTCGATTCGTCGAGCGGTGCGCAGCTCGACGTCGTCGGGACTGCCTTGGCGCGCACGCCCAACTCCCGCAGCTTCGCGTTCGCCGGTTCGATCGACTGGATGTCCTTGATGGACACCGTCACGGTACCGTCGGCGTTCTTGTTCACCGCGTAGGCGGCGGGGCTGCTGCCGAGGAGCGTGGTGCCGACGATGGCGGCGCCCGCGAGGGCGACGGCGCCCGCCGCGACCCACACGTACCGGCTTCGCCCGCGTACCGGCTTCTCCGCTTGTTCCAGTGCCATCAGGATGTCCTGCTCTCCCTGCCTGCGCTCCGCGTGCTGAGCCAGAGCGTCTCGAAAAGTGGTCTCGTCGGCCATGTCAGCCCATCTCCTTCGCCATCGTCAGCGTCGGCCTGTCGACAGGGCTGTGCGACCTGATCCGCAGGGTGGCCAGGCCCCGCGAGATGAGGCTGCGCACTGTGCCAGGGCGGCAGTCGAGCTCCGCGGCGATCGCGGCGTCGTCGTAGCCCTCGTAGTAACGCAGCACCAGCGCCGCGCGCTGACGCCGCGGCAGGGTGGCGAGCTTGGCCATCATGGCTTCGCGCTCGTCGTACTGCCCGGTCACGTCAGCGGTCGGTGCGCCCAGCTCGTCGAGCACGCGCAGGGAGGTACCCACCTCACGGGTGGACGCCCGGCGGCGCAAGGAGAGGAACTCGTTGGTGACCATGCGCTTGACGTACGCGGCAGGTGAGTCCACTGTGGTCGAGATCCGCGGCCACTGCTGTTGTGCCCGCAGCAACACCTCCTGGACGATGTCCTTGGCCAGGTCGGGGTCGTAGCAGAGCACCGTGGCGTAGCGCAGCAGCGGATCCAACCGTTCTGCCACGAAGTCGTCGAACGTCATGCACACCTCGGAGTCCGCCGGCTGGTCTGTTCTGGTGTCACGCTCCTTGGACGTTTCAGCCGTGCCGATGTGTTGCGGTTGATTGGGGACGCACGACGGCGCCCCCGAGTGCGGCGGCGAGACCAACGCCGACAAGCACCCACAGCAGCACCGACAGGTTGCCGGTGAACGCCTCGTAGAACGCACGCGTCAGCTCGGGCGACTGACTGCGGGAGATGAGCTGGCTCCGGCTGATCCACTGGTAGACGAGCACGAGCAACCCCGAGACGGCGAGCCCGGCACCGGTGACGATGAGCGTCCGGCGACGCCTGGCCGACAGGGCGAGACCCGCGACGATCAACGCGGCGGCCACGATCGGCAGGATCACGCTCAGGTCCTGCAGCAGGCCGAACGACGGGATCGCCTGCCGGATCGCAGGCCGGGAGAACAGCGGGACGAACGCGTCGACGTGCGGCAGCCGCTGCGCGAACGGCACGTCGTCGGCCACCAGCCGCGCCTTGACCCGGTCGGAGACCACGCCGAGGTCGAGCACGACGGTGTCGTCGACGATCCGCAGGCTGCTCTGCTCGCCCCGCAGCATGGTGACCACTTCGGGCTGGACGGTCCGGTTGGCCGAGACCCAGCCGGACCGGAAGTCGTCGCTTTCGACGAACGTCGTCACCGCCGAGTGCAGCGCCCGTTGGACGCCGTCCGGCAGGCGCAGGTCACCGGGGGTGAGTTTCTGCGCGATCGCGTCGCTGACCCGGTCGGCCAGCTCCTGGCGTACAGCCGGGTCCGCCGCGATGGGCGTGACCGCCTGTACGTACCTGTCCTGATCGGTTATCTGGTGGTCGAGTGTGTTGGCCGCCACTGCGGGCCCGGCGAACAGGCACCCCAGCAGCGCGAGAACCGTCGCAACCCCCGTACGAGACACGTGACCAACAGTAGCCGGGTCAGCCGAAGTGCTGGTGCAGTTCGGCGAGTGGCGGCAGGTCCGCGACGAACCCGAACCGGCCGGAGCGCATCTGCTGCGCGGCGTCCATGAACGACTTCAGGGCGAGCCTGGACAGCGCGGCGCCGATGCTCACCCGGCGGACGCCGATCTCGGCCAGCTGCTCGACGGTGATCGCCGGGTCGGCGAAGCCCATCACGACGTTCACGGGTTTGCTCACTGACTCGACCACGGTGCGCATCTCGGCCAGGGTGCGCAGGCCCGGCGCGTACAGCACGTCCGCGCCTGCTTCTTCGAACGCCTGCAGGCGGCGGATGGTGTCGGCGAAGTCGTTCGCGCCGTGCAGCAGGTTCTCGGCTCGGGCGGTCAGCAGGATCGGGACCGGGAGGGCGTGCGCGGTTTCCACGGCCGCGCGGACGCGGTCCACCGCCAGTTCGAAGTCGTAGATCGGGGCGTCGCGGTTGCCGGTGTAGTCCTCGATCGACGCGCCGACCATGCCTGCCTGAGCCGCCAGTTCGATGGATTTCGCCGCCTGGGCCGGGTCGTCGGCGAAGCCGTTCTCCATGTCGGCGTTCACCGGCAGGGGTGTCGCCTCGTCGATCTCACGGCAGTTGTCCAGGATTTCCTGCTGGGTCGCGCCTGTGCGACCCACTGTGTTGGCCACGCCGAGGCTCGTGGTCGCCAGGGCTTCGAAGCCGAGGCTGGCCAGCACACGCGCGGTTCCGGCGTCCCACGGGTTCGGCAGCAGCAGCGGCGAGGGTCCTTCGTGCAGTTCGCGGAAGCGTGCGGCTTTCGTTGCCTGGTCATTCGTCACGGCTACCACTGTGCGCGCCCGCGAGCCATCAATCAAATGCATAGTTCTACGCTCGTTCCATCAGGAATACTGATGATATGACGTTCGATGAGGTCGAGACCTTCGTCTGCATCGCCGAGGTGGGCGGGTTCACCGAGGCGTCACGGCGGCTGCACCGGTCCCAGCCCGCCATCAGCCGTCGCATTCACGAGCTGGAGCGCGGCCTCGGCGCCGCCTTGTTCGAGCGGGAGGGCCGCCGGGTGCGGCTCACCGACGCCGGTCGGGCCTTGCTGCCGTACGCCGAGGCCGCGCTGGCCGCTGTCCGCGACGGCGAGCGGGCCGTGCGGGACCGGGCTCCGCGGGCTCGTTCGTTCCGGCTGGCGATCGTCGGGACACTGGCCGACTCGCACATCGTGGACGCGTTGCGTGAATTCACCGCCCAGTCCCACGACGTCTCGGTCGATCTGCGGACCGCGACCAGCCGGGAGGTGAGCGCGCTCGTCCGCAACGGCGAAGCGGATCTCGGCCTGCGCTACAACACCGACGCGGACCCCAAACTGGAGTCGATCCCGCTCGGCGACGAGAAGCTGTACGTCGTTGTGCCTGCCAACCACCGGGTCACGGCTGCACAGCTGACGGATCTGAGCGCGTTGCGGGATGACAAGTGGCTCGGATTCCCCGCCGAACGCGGCCGTGGCAGTTCGTTCCGCGGCCTGCTGGAGCAGCAGTTGGCCGCGGCGGGTCTGCCGAACATGTCGATCACCACCGTCGACAGCCTGACTGCCCAGAAGCGGCTGATCGAGGCCGGGCTCGGCGTCGCGCTGATGCCGGTCAACAACATCCGGGAGGAGCTGCGGATCGGCAGTCTGCGGGTGATCGATGTTCCCAGCATCGACGCGCGTGTCCCCGTCGTCGCCATCCGACGCGCCGGTGGCTATCGCAGCCAGGCGGCCGACGACTTCCTCGCACTGCTGGCGTCGCACACGCCTGGCCTGCGCTAGGTCAGGATGCCCCGCTGGTAGGCCGCCGCGACCGCCGCGGCACGATCGGGTACTTCGAGCTTCGCGTAGATGTGCAGCAGGTGGGTCTTCACGGTTGCCTCGCTGATGTGCAGCACGGCGGCGATCTCCCGATTGTTCCTGCCCTGTGCGACAAAGGCCAGCACCTCGCGTTCCCGCGCGCTCAGCTTCACCGACGGCGACGGCCGTTTCGGGCGGACGCGGCTGAGCAGAAGCGCTGCCACGGAAGGGGAAAGCACACTCTCGTTGCGAGCAGCGGCCCGCACAGCACGGAAAAGCTCCTCGCGTGGGGCGTCTTTGAGCAGGTACCCGATCGCACCCGCCTCGATCGCGGGCAGCACGTCGGAATCCGTGTCGTGCGTGGTGAGCACGAGCACCCGTGTCGTGGGGACGCGTTCGCGCAGCAGCCGGATCAGAGTCGCGCCACTGGGTTCCGGCATCCGCAGATCGGTCAGCACGACGTCCGGCCGACCGGCGGCCACGACCGTCAGCGCCTCGGCACCACCCGCCGCTTCGCTGACGATCTCGAAGTCCGGCTGGGTACCGAGCATTCCGCGCAGGCCGTCGCGGACCACCGGGTGGTCGTCGACGATCACCAGCCGGATCACGCGTCCACCCCGATCAGGGGCACGGCGACACTGACGGCGGTCCCGGCGCCAGGTGCGGACTCGACCTCGACGGTACCCGACAGCAGCCGCACCCGTTGGCGCAACGCGGTGAGCCCGAATCCCCTGGCAGCACCTGGATCGAAGCCAGTTCCATCGTCACGGACATCGAGCACGACAACATCCTCCATGTACGACAGTGTGACGTCGACCCGGTCAGCCTTGGCGTGCCTGCCGACGTTCGACAGGGTTTCCTGAGTGGCGCGCAGGACCGTGACCTCGACTTCGGCGTGCATCGGCTGCGGCGTACCGGTCACGGTGACTGTCACCGGCGTGTCGTACTGCGCCCGCCATGTCCGTACCGCCTGTTCGACGGCTTCGCTGAGCCGAGCGTCCCGCAACGGCCCGGGGCGCAGTGCGTCGATGGATCGGCGAACCTCGACGAGGCTGGTCCGAGCCAGCCGCCGGGCCGTGTCGATGCGGCCGCGGACAGGATCGGCGGGGGCCAGTTCGGCCACCGTCTCCAACTGGGTGACGATCCCGGCCAGTCCCTGGGCGACTGTGTCGTGGATCTCCCTGGCGATCCGAGCGCGTTCCGCCATCATCCCGGTCTCCCTCGCTCGTTCCAGCAGCATCGCGTGCAGTTTCGCGTTCTCGCCCGCGACGGCGACCAGCTTGTCGTTGACCTCCCTGCGCCGGATCGCCTCACGTTCCATCGTCCGGATCGCCCATCCCACCAGCCCTGCCATCGGCGTGATCACCACGATGTCGAGCACGTCAGGACCAGGCGCGACCAGCCACGGGACGTTGGCCAGGACAACACCGGCGTACGCCACCCACCCGGGCAGGGCGACGAACGCCAGGACGTAGCACATCGGTGTGAACAGCAGGAAGCTGTGATCACGCAGGACAAGGACCACCACGAACGCCAACAGGCCGACGAAGTACCCGGTCATCGCGATGGTCTGCCGCTCCCACCACTGTGGATGCTCGACGATGAACCACCAGTGCCACAGCGCCAAGCCTCCGGCGACAACGATGGTGACCCAACTGGCCGTGCCACCGGTCAGCGACACCACGCACGCCGCCAGCAGCACGCCGTACGGGGCGAGCGCCCAGGCAAGGTTCCATCGCCGTTCCAACCTTTCATCCACCGACGTCACAGCTTCCAGCCTCCCAGGTCAACGCCGGTAGGTCAGGCGGCGCAGCACCACCTCGGCCGGGCCGCGTTTGCCTCGGCGCCGCACCTGGTCGGCGAGCAGGACGGACACCAGCCACGTGCCCACCGCGACCAGCGCGACCTCGGCCGATCCCAGGACACCGCCCAAGCCGAACGTGTACGGCATCAGCAACGCCACGAACACCACTGACTGGAACAGATAGCAACTGAGCGAACGCTCCCCGCACGCACGCAAAGCATCGACGATCCGGCCTCTCGGCGCCTTCGCGGCTATCAGGCCGATCAACGCCGCGTAGCCCAGGCCACCCGCGACACCTGTCACCGAGTGCACCGCGGACGCCGCCCACAGCACCGCCGTCGAGCCAGGGTGCCAGAAACCACCGACCGCGAGCCCCATCGGCAGTCCACCGAGAACCGCCGCCGTGATCCCGACGACCGCAGTCCGTTTCAACAAGGCTTGATGACTAGTGGGATCCTCAAGGACCCCGCGGCGAGCGGCCCACACACCGACCAGCATGGCGCTGCCCACGCCAAGAATGCCGAACGGTGACATCACCCACTCCAACGGATGCCATGCCAGAGCAGCGAGCGGATCGTCGATCGCGAACGACCAGAAGAACGACCGCTGGCTGGTGTGCGCCGGAGTCGAATAAACAATCCCCTGCACCACAGCAACAACAACGAGCCACCACGCCGCAGCCGTGAGCAACGCACGGTCCCGCCAACGAACGACAGCCAGCAGCACGAACCCCATAACCCCGTACAGCCCGAGGATGTCGGCGGGAAACAGCACGACGGCATGCACGAACCCGAACACGATCATCCAGCGGAACCGTCGCCGCAGCACCTGTTTCGGATGTCGGCGCAACATCTGCACAACGCCGTACGCGAACAGCGCGGCGAACATCGGATAACCGCGAATCTCGACGAGAACAACGTTGAGCACGCTGACAACGCGATCAAGCATGTCGTGTTCGATGACGTGCTGGCGTGGCCCGTATGGCCGGTCGTACAGATAGAGCACCGCGTTCGCCAACGCGATGAACGCCAGCATCATCCCCCGCGCGAGATCCGGCGCGAGGACCCGTGACTGATTCATGGCGTTCAGCCTGCTGACCAACCAGTCCCGGAACATCGACACATCGGCCGAGCACGGCTGTCCACCGCGGCCACGGCGGTATCCACCGATCGGTTGATGCGCACATTGATGTGCCTACTTACGGGAATCCGCCGCTCCGGAAAGGATGAGGGCAGCACATCGAACCGAAGGAGGACAGATGCTCGTCGTCACCGGGGCGTCCGGCAAGCAGGTGACGCAGAACATGCGGGACGGCTGGTTCGACATCACCACCCGAGCGGTCGAGCGCCTCACCGGCCGTCCCGCGACGACCCTCACCGAGTTCTTCGCCGACAACCGTTCATTGTTGGGCGAATCCGTCTGACACCTTGGTCACGGCGGCGTGGTAGTCGGCCCACCACGCTTTGTCGACCGCGGGCATGAAGTCGTTGCCCTGGTTGAGGCCCACCGCGCCGTCGACGAGTTCGCGGACGATGTCGGCGTGGCCGACGTGCCGGTTGGCCTCCGCGATCACGTGGACCAGGACGCGGTGCAGTGTGGTCTTGTTGCCCGGCCACCATTCCACGTGGCCGACGGTGTCCAGCGGCAGCTCCTCGATGGTCGTGTCGGCGTGTGCCCACGCGCGTTGGTACAGGCCCACGATGTCCGAACGCGACTCCTCCGCCGTCGCGAACATGTCCGTGTTGGGCTCAGCGTCCTGACGCAGCCACGGCACGTGTTCGGCGAAGGGACGACCGAACACCAAGCCGAAGTACAGCAGTTCCACCCCGGCCAGGTGCTTGACCAGGCCGAGCAGGTTCGTGCCGGTCGGGGTCAGCGGGCGGCGGATGTCGTGTTCGGACAGGCCGTCCAGCTTCCAAACCATCGCTTCGCGCACATCCCGCAGGTAGTGGTGCAGATCCGTCTTCATAGTGTTCATGACCAGTGAGACGACGGGCGTGGGGCACAATCGTCGGTTGTGAGCGATGTTTTTCTCGACAAGGCCCGGCAGGGTGACGAAGGGGCGTTCACGCGCCTGATCGAGCCGTTGCGGCGGGAACTGCACGCGCACTGCTACCGCATCCTCGGCTCCACCCATGACGCCGACGACGCGCTGCAGGACACCCTCATCAAGGCGTGGCGCAAGCTCGACTCGTTCGAGGGGCGCAGTTCGCTGCGCACGTGGTTCTACACCGTGGCCACGCGTACCTGCCTGGACCTCGCCCAGACCCGGGGCAGGCGGGCCATGCCGGTCGACCTCGGGCCGTCGAGCGAACACGTCGTTCTCGATCAGGGCGCGGTGGACATCGCGTGGCTGGAACCGTACCCGGACCTGCGGTATGAGCAGCGTGAAGGCGTGGAGCTGGCGTTCGTGGCCGCGTTGCAGCACCTGCCGGGCAACCAACGCGCGGCGCTGGTGCTGTTCGAGGTGCTCGGGTTCTCGGCGGCCGAGATCGCGGAGATCATGGACACGTCGGCGACGTCGGTGAACTCGGCGCTCGCGCGTGCCCGCAAGGTCATCGCCGAGAAGGCGCCGTCGCGCAGCCAGTCACGGGCCACGGACGACGCCCGGATCAAGCAGGTCGTCGCCGACTACTCGGCGGCGTTGGAGCGCGGTGACGCCGAAGCGCTGGTCGCGTTGCTGACCGAGGACGTCACGTGGGCCATGCCGCCGCTCGCGGCTTGGTACAGCGGCATCGACGTGGTGCTGGAACACGCCGTCACCGTTCCGTTCACGTGCGGGACCTGGGCGCATGTGCCGACGAGCGCGAACGGCCAGCCCGCCGTCGCCGGTTACCTCGACGGCAAGGCGTGGTCGATCAACGTGTTCACGCTGCGCGACGGCCGCATCGCCGCGATCACGTCGTTCATCGGGCCGGAGCACTTCCGGCAGTTCGACCTGCCCCTGTCACTGCCTTGATCAGCTGGCTGTACGAGTCGAGCATCTGGTCACGGTCGAACGTGCTCATGGTGATGAGCAGTTCGTCGGGTCGGGTGCGTTCGGTCAGCTCGTCCAGTTCGGCGAGGACGTCGCCCACCGTGCCGTGGATCTGGCCTCTCAGGCCCCGGTCGAGGCGGTCGCGTTCGCTCTGGGTCATGTCCAGTGCGAGCACTTCCTCCGCCGGGAGCAACGGCGGGAACACACCGTGCGAGCGCGAGTAGACCATCGACCACGCCTCCGGCAGCAGCAACCGCCGGGCCTGCTCGGTCGTGTCCGCCACAGCGACGTTCACCGCCACGATCACGTACGGGTCGCGGGCCCGTTCGCGGTACCGGGCGACAGTCGGTTCGATCTTCGGGCCGCCGACCACCACGGGCAGGCCGAAGTCGGCCGCGATGTCCGCGCCTGAGCCGGTGGCCAGCACGAACGCGGGCACCCGCAGCCCTTCCGCCGGGATCGCGTGCACACCGTCGTGGCCGGTGGTGAAATAACCCAGCAACTGCTTCAGCTGGACGGCGAAGTCGTCCGCCGCGTCCTTGTCACGGCCGAGCGCGCGCCGCACACCGTCGGTGAACCCGACCGACCGCCCGAGTCCCATGTCGATCCGGCCCGGGTACAGCGACTCCAGCACGCCGAACTGCTCGGCGACCACGAGCGGCTGGTGGTTGGGCAGCATCACGCCGCCGGTGCCGACCCGGATCGTGGACGTGGCCGCCGCGATCGCCGCGGCAAGCACGGTCGGCGCCGACCCCGCGACACCGGGCACGCTGTGGTGCTCCGACACCCAGAACCGGTGGTAGCCCAGTGCCTCGGCCTGCTGGGCGAACCGGACCGTGTCCCGCAGCGCCTGGGCATCGCTCTTGCCCGCGCGATTGCTCGAACGGTCGAGAATGGACAATCTGGTCGGGATCACGTCAAGGTCAACGCCCTGGGGCTGTGGGGATTCCCCGACGTTGCGCACGCCACGGTGAACCTCGGGCAGGCACCGCCCGTATGTCCCTAAGTGGTTGCGATCGGAAGTTCGTTGGGGGTGTTCGGCGGATCCGTCGAGACCCCGGACAGACTTCCGATCGTGACCTCTAAGGTGGGACGACCTCGGAGGGCAGGACATGACACCCCTTGTGTCAACCTCAAGGCCGCAACGCAGGCCACGTGGCAGCCAACCGCACCTCAGGGGAACGTGGCGCGGACCAGCCACCGGTACGCACCGAACCGAATGGTGCCAGCCCAAGGTGACCAGGCGTCGAAATCTCGGGGAGGCGGAACTGTCATGACCACGGACAGTGTGCCGAAATGGCGCCGGATCACGGCCAAAGTGCTCACGGTGCTGGCGTTCGTGCTTGTCCTGTTCGCGTTGGTCGCGCCCAACGAGCTGAGCAAGCTGACGCCGTGGGCGGTGTTGCGGATTCCGCTCGAAGGGCTCATCGGGGTCGCGCTTGTGCTCGTCCTGCCGCCGAGACCGCGGCGGATCGCCGCCGCCGTGCTCGGTGCGCTGCTCGGGGTGCTGTTGATCTGGAAGCTCTTCGACATGGGCTTCTACACGACGCTGGCCCGGCCGTTCGACCCCGTGTTCGACTGGAGCTTCCTCGGTCCGGGTTTCGACTTCCTTTCCGGGGCCATCGGCAAGGGTGGCGCCGTGGCCGCCGCGATCGGCGTCGCCGTGCTCGCCGTTGCCATGGTCGTGCTGACGGCGTTGTCGGCCATGCGGTTGTCCCGCGTTGTGGCCGCACGGCCCGCGGCGGCGACACGGGCGCTCGCGGTGCTGGGGATCGTGTGGGTCGCGGCAGCGGCGTTCGGGCAGCCGATCGCGAGCCGGAGTGCGGCGGCGTTGGCCTACGACCACGCGCGCCAGGTCGGCACGAGCCTGCGGGACTCCGACGCCTACGCCGCGGAGGCGTCGGTCGACGCGTTCCGGGACGCACAGGGAGCCGAACTGCTGACCGGTTTGCGCGGCAAGGACGTGATCTTCGCGTTCGTCGAGAGCTACGGGCAGGTCGCGGTCCAGGACCCGGTGATATCGCCCGGGGTGGACGCCGTGCTCGACGCGGGCACGAGCAAGCTGCGGGCCGCCGGGTTCGAGGCGCGCAGCGGGTTCATCACCTCGTCGACGGCAGGCGGCGGTAGCTGGCTGGCGCACTCCACGCTGCAGTCCGGGCTGTTGATCAACAACCAGAAGCGGTACGACACCTTCGTGGGCAGCGACCGGTTCACGCTCAGCCACGCCTTCAAACGCGCGGGGTGGAAGACGGTCGGCGTCGTGCCGCAGAACATGAAGAAGTGGCCGGAAGGCAAGGTCTACGGCTACGACTCGTACTACGACGCCCACAACGTCGGCTACAAGGGCAAGAACTTCTTCTACGCCCAGATGCCGGACCAGTACACGCTGTCGGCGTTCCAGCGCAATGAACTGGCTGCCCAGGGCCGCAAGCCGGTGATGGCCGAGATCGACCTGGTCTCCAGCCACACGCCGTTCGTGCCGCTGCCGAAGATGATCGACTGGGCCGCGGTCGGTGACGGCTCGGTGTACATGCCGCAGGCGGAGAACGGCACCAAACCGGAAGCGGTGTGGAACGACGCGAGCAAGACACGTGCCGCGTATGGCGAGTCCATCCAGTACTCGTTGACCGCGCTGATCTCGTACGTGCAGACCTACGGCGACGACAACCTCGTGCTCGTGTTCCTCGGCGACCACCAGCCACAGCCGGTGGTGGCGGGTGAGGGCGCGACCCGCAACGTGCCGGTGACGATCGTGGCGAAGGACCCTGCCGTGCTGGAACGCACCGCGACCTGGGGCTGGCACGACGGCCTCAACCCGGGGCCGGAGGCGCCGGTGTGGCCAATGCAGGCGTTCCGCGACCGGTTCCTGACCGCGTTCGGCCCGCACCCGCCGACCCGGTGACTTGACCTCAACCGAGGTTCACGTTCGACGCTTGGCCGCTTCACCACCTACGCCGAGGCCCGGTCGCTGCTCTGAGCGGTCCCGGTACGGTGCCGAGGTGGGTGAACAGCAGGTTGTGGAGATCTACACCGACGGCGCGTGCAGCGGGAATCCCGGGCCGGGCGGGTGGGGTGCTCTGCTGCGGTACGGGCGGCACGAGCGCGAGCTCCACGGCGGTGAGGCGACACCGACGACCAACAACCGGATGGAGCTGATGGCGCCGATCATGGCGTTGGAGACGCTGTCCCGTCCGTCGGTCGTGCAGCTCTACACCGACAGTTCCTACGTGCGCAACGGGATCACGCAGTGGCTGCCACGATGGAAGGCCAACGGCTGGCAGACCTCCGCCAAGCAGCCGGTGAAGAACGCCGACCTGTGGCAGCGGCTGGAGGCCGCGGCCACCCCGCACGAGGTCGAATGGCACTGGGTCAAGGGCCACGCCGGCCACCCCGACAACGAGCGCGCCGACCAGCTGGCCGTGCGTGGCTGCCAGGAGGCCAAGTCCTGATCCATTGCGGACAGGAAGTGGCCGCTATGGACTTTAGGCTGGGGTCACACCAGAACGAAGGAGTGCCCCCGATGGACTTCAAGCTCGAACTCGTCGCCGTCCCCGTGTCCGACGTGGACCGCGCGAAGGCGTTCTACGAGCAGGTCGGCTTCACCGCCGACCACGACCACGTGGTCAGCGAGGACATCCGGTTCGTGCAGCTGACGCCGCCGGGTTCGGCGTGCTCGATCGCGATCGGCAAAGGACTGTCCGACGCCGAGCCCGGCTCGGTCAAGGGCTTGCAGGTGGTCGTCGTCGACATCGAGGCCGCGCACAGAGTCCTGAGCGAGCGCGGCATCGAGGTCAGCGAGATCTCGGACATGCCGTGGGGGTCGTTCGTGTTCTTCGCCGACCCCGACGGCAACAGCTGGGCGGTGCAGCAGGTGCAGCCGCGCTCACACGCGTAGCGCGGGCCGCCATGCAGCGGACGTGCCCAGGCCCGTCGGCAACAGCGCCGACGGGTTCTGGCTGCGCCGCAACTCGGCTTCCCGGTACCGGTCAACTTTCCGGTGCCAGGCGAGGATTCCGGCCATCCAGTCCTTCAGCCCGTCGGCGTATCCGGTCAGCACGGCGCGCGCTTCGTCGTCCAGCCCGTACTCCTCGAACAGGTGCGGGAGATCGTTGGCGATAACGTGCTCGAACTGCTCCATCCTGGCTTTCATCAACGCGGCCGTGATGTCACGGGCCTGCCACCGGTCGACGCCGAGGAACTGCTCGAGCACCAGCACCATGTTGTGCAGCTCGCCCTCGAATTCGATCTCCTTCTGGTAGGAGAACAGGTCGTTGGTGAACATGCCGTAGTCCATCGCGGCGGTCTCCAGCTCACGCACCACGCGCGTCTGGTAGATCTCCGGCGGGATCACGTTCCACTGCGCGACCCTGGCCAGCCCGACGGTCAGGTCGGAGCCGAACGTCCTGCGCCGCATCTCCACGTAGTCGACGGGATCGGGTACGCGGTTCTCCGCCTGATTGAACAGCTCCCACAACCAACTGTCCAACATGGACGCCACAGCGCCGCGGAACTGCGCCCGCGCGGGGCCCGGCATGCCCGCCGTGGTTCGGGGCCACAGGTCGGCAAGGCCGCGCTCGACGGGGTCGACCGGTTCGGGGACCTTCCCCGTGCCCAGCGGCATGAACTGCTTCAACCGGTCGACGGACGCCTTGGCGCCCAGCAGGTTGCGGGACGGGCCGTACACCGCCGGGAAGTAGTCGTCGGCGTACGTGCCCCACGTGAGCCACGCCGACGAGAGCTTGAGCTCCTCAAGGTCCGAACTCGGGTGGATCCGGGCAGCGCAGTACGCCAGGTCGGCCGCGCGCAACCGGGGCTCGTCCCACACGCCGGTGTCGTCAAGGATGCCCATCTCCCGGCTCCAGTCGACGATGTACCGGGCCGCCTGCTGCTCGTGCGGACTCACCTTGACCGGGTACGGCATGTACAACTCGGGCAACGGCAGGTGCCCGACTGGCCGGAACGGCGTGAAGGAATGCTGTCTGGCCCGGACTCGCATGCCGAGCCTGCCCGGCGTGATCCCGGCCGTGCCGAGGCCGTGGGGTCCGCCGAGGACAGCCGGTGCCGGTTCGGTGACCGCGCCTTCGTTCATGTACCGGCTGGAACGGGCGTGCCACTCGTGCCCACCGGCCTGCCAGTCCTGCAGTCCCTTGACGTACCCGCCGAAGCGGGCCTGCTCGTCGGGTGCGGCCTGCTCGGTCAGCATCACCGCGGGCAGTTCGACCAACGCGGTGTTCTCGAACTGCTGCACACGGGAGGTCAGCAGGTCGTTGACCATCTCGGCGGCGTCCTGCGTGCCGATGTCGAAGAACTTCTCGAACACCAGCACCGCGTTGGAGTTCTCGCCTTCCTCCCGAACTTCCCGCTGGTAGGAGAACAGGTCGTTGCGCAGGTGCACCGCGTCGGAGAACGCGTCGGTCAGCACCTCGTACTGCCGGGTGCGGGCGAAGCGGTCCGGCACTTCGGCGGCTGCGGCGTACTCGACCAGGTTGGCCGACCACGGCGCGCCACCGACCCGGCGGCGCATCTGGATGTACTCGATCGGGTTGGCGATCCGGCCGATGTTGATGTTGTTGAGCTCCCACATCGACTCGACCATCAGGTTGTGGGTGCTGGTGATGAACCGTTCCCGCCAGTCCGCCGACATCGCGGGCACGGTCCGCGCCCAGAGGTCCGCCAGCCCGGCCTCGGCCGGGTTGGCGGGCTCCGGTGGCATCTCGCCTTCCCTGGTCATGAACCGTTCGAGCTGGTCGAGGTACTCGCGGGCCCCCGACAGGTCACGCGAGTACTTGAACTGTTCGAGGAAGTGGTCGTCGAAGAAGAACACCCAGACGTACCAGTCGGTAATCAGGTCGAGTGTCGGGCCGTCACAGTCCGGATGCGTGTAGGCGCACATCAGCCCGTAGTCCATCCGGGCGAGCGCGTCCTCGTCCCACACCACGCCGCCGTCCGGCTTCGGCGCGTCGAGCATGCCCATGCCCTTCGCCCAGGCCATGGTGTGGGCTCTCGTCGCCTCCAGGTGCGGGTTCAACCTGGCCGGATACGGCATGTAGAAATCGGGCAACGTGAATGCCTGCATGAACGAGCCACTCCCGTCTCGAGCCGACTGACGCCAAGACTGACATTGGCACCAGTCGGCCGCACGGGGATACGACCAGCCGGGCGGATGTGATCCCACGAACGGCTGAAAATCACCCGAAGAACGCGGTGGGGGTCCCCTGGTACCAGGCGTTGTCGATGGTGATCCGGCGTGCCACCCAGCGGGACTCTTCTTTCACCAACTCCACGTCGTAGAAGTTCTTCAGCAACGCGAACGTGCTGTGGTCACCTGTACGCAGGTGCTGTGCCTCCACGATCGCGGTCAGCCACGCGGTGTCCCCCTCGATCTCCACGCGCGGGTTGGTCACGACGTGTGTGGTGTCCACATCCGACAGCACCGTGAGGATGGTGTCCACGATCTTGTCGCGCCCGGTCATCGGCGGGCTCACCCCGCCCCACTTCGCCGCGGCGGGCTGGAAGTCCACTGTGGCGTCCCCGGCGAAGGCGGACGCGAACAACTCGCGGTCACGCATGTCCTGGCCACGGCCGAACCGGTAGAGCACGTCGACGATCTCGATCCAATCCATGCCCCCACCCTCGCCGCGCGGACGGTGTGGAACAACGAGCGATCGGACAACGTTCGTGTAGCCAGGCTCAACGATGGGGGCACGGATGGAACGCCACGAGGTCGAGGCGCTGCTGACCCTGGCAGAGGAACTGCACTTCGGCCGGACCGCTCACCGGCTGCACGTGACCACCGGGCGCGTCAGCCAGACGATCCGGCACCTCGAACGCCGTGTCGGCGTCCCGCTGTTCGAACGCACCAGCAGGCACGTCTCCCTCACGCCCATCGGCAGGCAACTGGTCGACGACGTGCGCCCGGCGTACGAGCAGCTGCGGGCCGGTCTGGCGAAGGCGATCGAGGCGGGACGCGGCCACGACGGCGAGTTGACGGTCGGCTTCGTCGGCGCGGCGGCGGCCGGGGTGGTCGTCGCCGCGGAGAAGCACTTCCGCGAGACGTTCCCAGGATGTTCGTTGCGCCTGAAAGAGATGCATCTCGGCGACGCGCCGAAACGGCTGCGTGACGGCGAAATCGACATCATGGTCGGCTGTTTCCCGCTCACCGGCCGGGATCTGTCGACCGGTCCGGTACTGCTGACCGAGCACTGGCTGCTCGCCGCACCCGCGGACCACCACCTGGCCCGCCGATCGGGGGTGCGGCTCGCCGACCTGGCCGGGCAGACGTTCCTGCAGGCGCCGTGCGGACTTGCCTTCGAAGGCACGAAACCGGGGCCGGGCGCCGAGACCTTCCAGGAGATCCTGACGCTGGTCAGCGCGGGCAAGGGGATCTTCGCGGTCGGTGCGCACACCGCCCGGTTCCACGACCGCCCGGACATCGCCTATGTGCCGATTCTCGACGCGCCGGTGCTGGAATGGGGACCGGTGTGGCGCACAGGCAACGAGAACGCACGGGTGCGCGGCTTCGTCGACGCGCTTACCGGTGCGCCACCACGTTGAGGATCTGACCGTCGGGATCCCGCACGAAGAACCGGCGAACGCCCCACGGCTCGTCCCGGATGGCGTAGACGATGTCCGCGCCGTCCGCCAGCATCGCGGCGTGCGCGGCTTCCACGTCGTCCACTTCGATCGACATGACCGGGTGCATGCCGGACGGGTCCGCCTCGATCAGCATGACCTGCGCGCCGGGCGTCGTGGGGGACGCCATCGCGACGACCCACCCGTGGTTCATCACTTCCTCGAACCCGAGCCGGCCGTAGAACTGCTTGGCTGCCCCGATGTCCGCGCACCGGACATCGGGGACCACCCGATTGATCGTCATGCCGCGAACCCTAGCGGCCGAGGCCCAGGGTGCTCTTGGAAGGAAGGAGGCCCGACTGGGCGGCAGCATCTTGTCAACGACAAGATTGCCGGTAGGGTGCTGGCATGGCCTACCACCACGGCGACCTGCGCCGGGCAGTCCTCGACGCCGCGCTCGACGTGATCGCGGCCGACGGGCCGAGCGCGATCAGCCTGCGGGACCTCGCCCGTCGAGCGGGCGTGTCCCACGCCGCCCCCGCCCACCATTTCAAGGACAAAGCCGGGCTGCTGACGGCGATCGCGGTCGAGGGTAACGAGTTGCTCGCCGAATCGCTAGCAGAGGCGATCGCCGAGGACCGCACCAGGCTGATCGACCTCGGCGTGCGGTACGTGCGGTTCGCGATGGAACACCCCGGGCACTTCGCGGTCATGTACCGCCCGGACCTCTACCACCGGCACGCGCCCGAACTGGTCACCGCCCGCGAACACACCGGCAAGCTGTTGCGTGGCACGGTCCAGTTGCTGACCGGAGACCAAAGCGCCCGGCTCACCCAACTCGCCGCGTGGTCGGCTGCGCACGGCTTCGCCACGCTGGCACTGGCGGGAAACCTGGACAAGACCATCGGCGAGCAGGACCCGGCGGAGCTGTTCCGCGCGCTCGCGGGCGTGATGTTCGTCGACCATGGCACGATCGAACGATGAGCGACCTCGAGCAGTACCGGGCCGGACTGACGGGCTACTGCTACCGGATGCTCGGCGCGGGCCTGGAAGCCGAGGATGCCGTGCAGGAGACGTTCCTTCGCGCGTGGCGCAAGCAGGACCAGCGCCAGGGGTCGTTGAAGTCGTGGCTGTACGCGATCGCCACCAACGTCTGCATCGACATGCTCCGCAGCGCACAGCGCCGGGTCGTCGCGATGGACATCGCCGAACCGTCGAACGCGGGCACGCCGTTCACCGAACCGTTGCCGGACAACACCTGGACGCAGCCGATCCCGGACGCGCGCGTCCTCGACCCGGCGAACGTGGTCGCGGAGCGGGAAACCATCCGGATGGCGTTCATCGCCGCGCTGCAACACCTGCCGCCCAAGCAACGCGCGGTGCTGATCCTGCGGGAAGTCCTGGCGTGGAAGGCCGACGAGGTCGCCGAGTTGCTGGACACCAGCGTCGCCTCGGTGAACAGCGCACTGCAACGAGCCCGCGCGACCCTGGCCACGCGGCCGAACCCGAAACCGCTGGACGACGACCAGCAGAGCACGGTCGAACGCTACATGCGGGCGTTCACGAGCTACGACCTGGACACCCTGGTGACGTTGCTGCACGAGGACGTCACGTCGTCCATGCCGCCGTTCACCTGGTGGATGCGTGGTCGCGAGGAGCTCATGGCGGCTCTCCGTGGCGCGGGTTCCGAAGCGGTTTGCAAGATCTCGACGTTCGTGCCCGCCGGTTACGCCAACGGCGCGCCCGTGTACGGCCAGTACCTGGAGGGCAAGCCGTTCGCGCTGCAGGTCTTCGAGGTCTCGGGTGGACTGGTCACGCACACGACGACGTATCTGCAGGCCGGGCACCTGTTCCCGCTGTTCGGACTGCCGACCGATGAGTTCTCGGAGGCTACTTCGTCCTAGTCGTGTACGACGATCACAGGAGGGAAAACTCGTGGCCGAATACGTGACGATCAACAACGTTCGCTCGTGGTACGACACCGAAGGCGAAGGCGAACCGCTCGTGCTGCTGCACGGCGGCTTCTCCGACTCGCGGGACTTCGACGGAAACCTGCGCAAGCTCGCCGAGAAGTTCAAGGTCTACCTGCTCGACAGGCGCGGGCACGGTCACACGCCCGACGTCGACGGCCCGGTCAGCATCGACATGCTCGTCGACGACGTGGTCGCGTTCATCGAGGAGGTGGTCGGCGGCCCCGCGTACCTCGCCGGGTACAGCTCCGGTGGCTTCGTCGCTCTCGCGGTGGCGTCACGACGGCCGGATCTCGTGCGCAAGCTCGTGTTGGTGAGCACGGCGTACGCTCCGGAGGGCTGGCTGTTCCTGCCCGAGCCGGACGGGCAGATGCCGCAGCAGCTGGTCGACCGGTACGCGGAGGTCTCCCCCGACGGCGGTGACCACTTCCCTGTGGTGGTGCGAAAATTCGCCGAGATGGAGCTGGACGCCGCGGTGGATCCAGGTGCGCTCGCCAGTCCGACGTTGATCCTCGTCGGCGACGACGACATGATCCACCTGCGGCACATCGTCGACATGTACGAGGCGGTCCCGGACGCCCAGCTGGGTATCGTGCCCGCCGCGACGCACCTGATGCTCTTCGAGCGGCCGGACTTGGTGACCCGGCTGGTCGACGAGTTCCTCACCACCGAGCCGGTGCTGCTGATGCCTGTTCGACGGCCGGGTGGGATCCTCGCTCAGCAACAGCGATAGCCGCGCGTGCGAACGCCGCCACGGCCCGTGCGGACGACCGCTCGGGCCATCCGACCAGGATCGTCGAGATCGGACCGTCCACAACGGGCAGAGCGACGAGGTCTTCGCGCAGCCCGATCCGCGCGGAATCGGGCAGCACAGCGATCACCTGGCCCACCGCGACCAACTGCATGAGCTGCGCCGCGTCACGCACCAGCGGCCCGTCGCCCGGCGTTCCGCGCCAGCGCGGCATCGGTTCGCCGTCCAGATCGGCCATCCACAGCCGCTCCCGGCCGGCGAGCCTGGCGGACGGGCATGATCGCGACCGCGCTTTCCACGCGTAGCCGCTCGGTGTCGAAGCCGGACGTGTCGTCGTAGGGCAGGTGCAGGATCGCCACGTCGGCACGCCCGTCACGCAGGGCCTGCGTCTGTCAGCGCCTTCGGGCTTCGTTCAGCAGCACTGAACCGGCGTCGGTGAGCTCGACCCTGCGGCTGGTGCGTTCGAACAGCGTCACGCCAAGCCGTTGTCGCGGATCGTCAACGTCTCCAGCGGTGTCGGTTCGTTGACCGAGATGACCGGGCAGTACGCCGCGTTGCCGCCAGGTGCGGCTGGCGACGCTCGACGACGACGGCCCGACCGGCCGCTTCTTCAACGACGACGGCGAGGTTCCCTGGTAGGGCTAACCTGGGTGGTGTGAAACGGATCGATCTGGGGGAAGTGCCGTACCTCGAAACGATCGAAGACATGCGCGGCTGGGTCGAGCAACGGCAGAACGGGCTGATCGAGGACCGCCTGGTGCTGCTCACCCATCCGCCGACGATCACCTACGGCGCCCGCACCCCGCCCGCCGAACTGCCCGGCCACGGTGACATCCCGGTGATCCCGGTCGACCGCGGCGGGCAGGCCACCTACCACGGCCCCGGCCAACTCGTCGGTTACCTGGTCATCGACCTGCACCGGCGCGGGCCAGGCGACATCGTCCGGTGGCTGGAGAACGGCCTGATCACCGCGCTGGACTCGCTGGGGTTCACGCTGATCCGCCGCGACACCCCGCCGGGCGGGCAGAGCCTCGTCGGCGTGTGGACACCGGATCACCGCAAGATCGCCTCGATCGGGATGCGCATCCGCCGAGGCGTGACCAGTCACGGGTTCTCGCTGAACATCGACCCGGATCTGTCGGTGTACCAGTCGTTCGTGGCGTGCGGCATGCCCGACGTACCGATGACGGCGTTGACCGAGCTGACCGGTGACGTGCCGTCCGAGAGCACCGTCCGCGATGCCGTCGCCGCGGCCCTGGACGCCGTTTGACCTAATCCCGCCCTGTCCCCACTGATGCCCGTTGGGGCAAGCAGGCGGGCACCGGTTTCGGCAGGCCGGTCGACGAGATCATGCAGACCACAGCGCAGCAGATGCATGGGCGGTCGGCAAGAGCGACCCGGACTTCACGTGGCGCAGACCTCCGAACGGCTGACCGGCGACCACCTGTTCCCCGGCGGCGACATCCCCCACCGAATTCCGCGACCGGCTGGTGGGGCGCTAGGTCACGCCGCCTCCAGCAGGGCTTGACCTGATGGCGTCAGTCTCGCTGGTTGGCTGTCCACGCCGGTGATCAGGCCCGCCTGGGTCAGGCGCATCGCGGCGAACTGGTCGCAGCAGCTCAGGCCGTCGATGCGCAGGCACTGACCGGCGATCTCGCAGCGTCCCGCGGCCACGGCACGCAGCACGGCACGGTCTCGGTGGCTGATGGTGTCGCTCATGGTTCCCCTTCCCCGCCGGGAGGTGTGATGGACCTCTCAGCTAACCCGTGGTCTCTCTCGTCTACCTATTCGTCGACCGGCCCCCTGCCGGATCGACATGCCTTTGACGGAAAAGAGGGCCGCGAGTATCCCTCGAATACAGGATTCACACGGTGTGGTGAGACGAATACGCTCGGTTGATGGCAGCTGGGGCGGTGACCTTCCGGTCGGTGCTGGCTGTGGGCGAATTCCGGGCGCTCTGGTTCGCGGAACTGCTGTCCCAGGCGGGGGACCAATTGGCCCGCGTCGCGCTGTCGGTCCTCGTGTACCAGCGGACCAACTCGGCGGCGCTCACCGGGCTGACGTTCGCGTTGACCTACCTGCCGACCATGATCGGCGGGATCCTGCTGGCCGGTCTGGGTGACCGGTTCCCCCGCCGGACCGTCCTCGTTGTCTCGGACGTCCTGCGCGCGGTGCTCGTGGCGGCGATGGCGGTCCCGGGCGTTCCGCTGTGGCTGCTGTGTCTCCTGCTGACAGCCGTGGTGATGGCCAACGGGCCGTTCAAGGCCGCGCAACTGGCTCTGTTGCCGGACATTCTCGACGAACAGCGTTATGTCGTCGGACTGGCCGTCCGCAATGTCACCGTGCAGTCGTCTCAGGTCGCCGGGTTCGCGGGCGGCGGTTTGCTGGTCAGCCTGCTCGATCCGTACCTGGCGTTGGGGCTGGACGCGGCCACGTTCGCCTTGTCCGCCTTGATCATCCAGCTGGGTGTGCGGTGGCGGCCCGCTGCCAGGTCGGCGGCGGACCCCGTGCGACTGACGGCTTTCGGGTTGGTGTGGCGGGATCCGCGGCTGCGGCTGATCGCGTCGGTGTCGTGGCTGTCGCTGTTCTACATCGCACCGGAAAGCCTGGCCGCGCCCTACGCCGCCGAGCTCGGACTGGGCGCGCTCGCCGTCGGCCTGATCATGGCCAGTCACCCCGTTGGCAGCATCGTCGGCGCCTACGTGTTCACCCGGTACGTCTCCGAGGCCAATCGGCTGCGGACGCTCGCGCTGATGGGCGTTCTCGCCGGTATCCCGTTGGTGTTCTGCCTTTTCCGGCCCGAACTCGGCACGTCCATGATCCTCTTCGGACTGACCGGGGCGTTCAGCACGGCGTACACGATCCAATGTGCCGCAACCGCGACACGGTTGCTGCCCGACAGCGGACGGGCGCAAGGCATCGGCCTGCTCGCGACGGCAGCTCTTACCGCGCAAGGCATCGGCGCATTGCTCGCGGGCGCACTGGCCGACCTGAGCGGGGCGTCGCGCGCGGTCGCCTTCTGCGGGGCGGCGGGTGTCACGGTCGCCCTCCCGCTGACCTACGCGTGGGCCCGGCAGCGTCACACGGTCGGCCCGCGGACGTGATCCAGCATCCACGCCTCGGCTTCCGGGTAGATGCCGGAACACGCCCACGGCTGACCGGTGATGTCCAGCACCAGCAGCTGATCGCCGAGATCGAGCTGGGAGGACAGGATGTCGCGGACCTCGTCGATGCGGTAACCGGTCGACACCAGCCACACGTTCTCGGCCGGATGCCACCAGCGACCCAGCGACGAGATCATCCGGGCCAGCCCCGCGCCTGGAGCGTCGACCCCCACGCGGGACACCGAATAGCAGATCAACAGGGCGCGCACTGAATCAATCATTCCGTACGGGTCTGGTTTTCGCTGACGGCCAGTCGCATGAATGAAACCACCGCACGGCGGGTATTCGATGGGCCCGACGATGTTGGAGGCACCATGTTGGCAGTGATCGGCGCCGTCCTGTTCGCACTCGCTCTGATCCTCGACCTCGCCGACGCGTCCATCGGTGACACGATCAACGGAATGACCATCGTGACAGCCGGTTTACTCTGCGTCGCCTTGCACCTGGCCGGTGTCGGCACCCGTTCCGGTACCGGGTGGAAGTTGCGCGGGCGTCGCTGACCGGCGGGAACGACCTCAGCAGCCGCCGCAGTTGTAGTAGGTCACGTCCCAGTGGTTGGACTCCAGGTAGTAGATGTTGCCGGAGCCCGAGCGCCACTGGTTGCCGCCGATGGACGTGAAGTTGTTGCGCACGTAGTTGTTGACGCACGTGGCGAGGCCGAAGTCGAGCTTGTAGCCGTTCCAGTGGCTGTAGGTGCCGCTGGCATGACCGGTCTCGGTACCGCCGGTGACGTTCAACGCGCAGCCGCTTGCCCGCTTGAGGGTTTCCGCGCCCTGGATCGTGGCCAGGTTGACCTGCTCGAACGACGTGCAGGTCGGCTTGTTGCGGTCGCTGCAGTTGCCGCTGGACGACCACGTGATGCCCGCGGCGCGCAGGCGTGCCGTGGCTTGGGCGTGGGTGAGCTTGGTGACCTGGACCTCGACGGTGCCCGGCGCCGCCGTGGTGGCGACGGGGTCCGACTCCGGGCCGGAAACCTCGGCTTGGGCGACGCCCGCGGTGAGAACACCGAGTGCGGTGGCAGCCGAAATGATCAGTGAACGAACCGGTAAGTGGCGCATCCGATCTTGCTCCTTCGATTCTCTGGCAGCGCGAATACCGCCGGGAGCACCGGCGGTGCGTGATCAATTGCCGCCTGCAGGGTGGAACCGAGTCGGAAGCGTAATAGTCACTGACTGGATATCACAGACCGTTGGGACAAATTTTCATCGATGTTGCAGGTTTTGCGAGACCGCAGTTCCCTGAGCGCAAGGCACAGCGCGACGACGGTGGCCAGCGTCGCCGCCCCGAACGCCACGGCCGCGCCCACGTTCGGACGACCGTCGGTCGCATTCGTACCGGCGTGATACGCCGCCACCATCAACGCCGTGCCGACGGCTGTGCCGATGCGCTGGCCGGTCTGCAAAGCGCCACCCGCGGCACCCGCCATGTTCGTGGGTACGTTCTCCAGTGTCATGGTGATGTTCGGGGAGATGACCGAACCGCCGCCGACTCCCGCGACCAGCAACGGGATCGCGACCCAGAACCCGACCTGGTCGGACGGTGCGACCAGGACGACGACCGCGCTGCCGACGAGTCCGATGGTGACCGTGCTCAACGCGGCGACCGTGATCCGACGGCCCCACTTGGCCACCAGCCGTCCAGCCACCGCGGAGGAAACCGAGGAGCCGAGCGCGAACGACGTCACGACCAAACCGGACTGCAGTGCGGTGTAGTGCAACCCGGTCTGGAAGAACATCGCCAGCACGACGAAGATGCCGGAGAAGCCGGAGAAGTACACCGCCCCGATCGCCACACCGGACGCGTAACCCCTCGTCGTGGTGAACAACCTCAGGTCCAACAAGGGGGACCGGCCGCGCCCGACCGTGCGCCGCTCCCAGCGGACGAACAGCAACCCCAGCACGGCGGCGATCGGGAACAACCACCACCACTGCCCCAGTTCCCCGCTCTCCACCTGGACGATCGGGAAGAGCAACGCCACCACCGCCGCGCCGAGCAGCCCGGCACCGGCGAAGTCGATCTCGGACCGGACGGCGATCCGGCGACGGTCCTCTGTGGGCAGCACGCGCGCGGCGAGCACCAGCGCGACGATCCCGATCGGCACGTTGACGTAGAACACCCACCGCCACCCGGATTCCGCGCCGAACGCGGCGATGATGAGCCCGCCGAGCACCGGGCCGACGGCGGTGGACACACCGATCGTCGCGCCCATGAACCCGAACGCCTTGCCGCGTTCCGCGCCGTGGAACAGGTTCTGGATCAGCCCGGAGCTCTGCGGGGTGAGCATCCCGGCCGTCGCGCCCTGCAGCAGCCTGGCCAGGACCAGCAGCTCGATCGACGGTGCCGCCCCGGCCAGCGCGCTGGTCAGCACGAACCCGGCCAGCGCGAGCATGAAGATACGCTTGCGGCCGAGCGCGTCGCCCAGCCGGCCGCCCGCGACCAGGGTGAGCCCGAAGGTCAGCGCGTAGCCGGAGACGACCCACTGCACGGCTCCGGCGCCTGCCTGCAGCCCGACCTGCATGGACGGCAGTGCCACGTTAACGATGCTGACGTCCAGCAGCGTCATGAACCCGACGCCGAGGGTCACGGAGAGTGCGCGCCACCGACGCGGATCCGGTTCTTCCACTGCTCCATACTCGTCGTTGCCGCGGAAATCCGCATAACGCCGGGATGCGTCACACCAGCACTTTGGAAACGTTTACATGACCGCGCCCACCCTACGACGCACGCGTGGTCAACGAGGTCGCGGCACGGCGTACCCCCAGACCGCCGTACCGCGGTCTCGAGTACACCTCGTCACTGGTTGTGATGTCCAGTCAAGGTTTCCGCTACGGGCAGTCCAATCTGCCGCTTGGCCAGGTAGAACATCGCTTCGTGCGGCTTCGCGCCGTTGTCGACGGTGTAGACGCTCTCCAGCACCCCTTGAGCGCCGGGGAACATCGAGGTCAGCTCGGGCCGGGCGGCCACGAGGTCGTCCTGGTCGACCACGTTGATCCAGCGCCTGACCTGGGGCGGGACCGCCGGGGGCTGAGGGCGCAGCCGGTCGTGCACGACGCTGCGCAACCCCAACGGCGAACCGCACGTGACCAGCAACGGCAGCGGGCGGTCGAGCTGGTGCGCGGCCTCGTAGGCGACGACCGAGCCGAGCGAATGCGACACGACGACCTTGGTGTCCTCGTCGAGCAGCGCCGCGACTCGCCGCTGGACCTCAGCGCGTGTGTCCTCATCGGTCAGGTACCGGGTGACCTGCCGCAACGCCTTCACCACGACCCGCTCGGCCAAGGCGACCCCGAACCGCGCGAACGGCTTCACCCTGGTCAGGCCATTGATCACCGGGCGAAGGACGGCACGGGCGCCCTGGGTCTCCCCCGTCTGCTGGTCGAGCTCACGCGCGGCCGTCGCACGATCGGACTCACGGCTGGCGTCCTCGGCGACCCGGCGCAGCCACTCCACCCCGAGCCGCTCGGCGAACTCCCACTCGGCCTCGTCGAGCTCGTCGGCACCGCCCTGCTGGTCCTTGGGCAGGAAGAGGTCACCGTAGAACGCCATCCGCACGTCGACGTCCCTTGTCCGCCACAGCCGGTCGGCCAGCTCGGGGTACCCGGCGACCCGGACACCACCGGCCAGGCTGGGCAGCCAGTCGGCCTCCAGCCCGTCCGCCGACTTCTGCTCCTGCGCGATCCCGTGGACGAGCACGACCTCCGCCATACCGGGGAGGCTATCGTGACCGGTGTGGGGAAACGGCGTGCGTTGGTGATCGCGTCCCAGTGCCATGGGCTGAACCCGTTGTCGTTCCTGCCCGCCGCCGCCCACGAGATGGCCGACACCCTCCTGGATCCCTCGATCGGCGGTTGCGTACCCGCCATCGAGGACACTCCGATCCTCGTCGACCCGACCGTCACCGAACTGGACGACGCCGTGACCGAGGCGTTCGAGCGCGCGTCGGACGACGAGGCCACGCTGTTCATCGCGTTGGTCGGGCACGGCGAATACACCCACGACGACTTCTACTTCCTGGTCAGCGACACCACACTCCCGCCGACCAGCCGGACGGCTTTCCTGCTGGCCCAACGGATCCGCGAACTGCTCGGCCAGTACTCGCTGCTGGACGGCCTGGTCTTGCTGCTGGACACCTGCCACGCGGGGATCGCCGCGCAGCAGGCGGGCAACAGGTGGATCCAGATCGTCGGCCAGGCGGGCAGGCGGTTCGAGGTGCTCACCGCGTCCGACGAACGCACCGCCGCCAACGGCTGCTTCAGCAAGCAGCTCGTGCAGGTGCTCCGCTCCGGACACCCGTCACTGGGCGAGCGGTTGCGTTGCCCGGACATGAAAGTCGTGCTGTCCGGGTTGTGCCCGGCGCAGACCGCCGTGCACCTGGCGTTCGACGGCAGGCGGGAGATCACCGCAGGGGACGAAGGCCTGTGGCTGGCCAGGAACACCGCAGAGGCGTGGCGTTCGTCGTTGGCCGCCGACAATCCCGCCGCCGATCTGATCGACAGGCTGACGCGGGACTACGTCGCACAGCCCGAGCTGCGCGAAGTCGTCGCACACCTGATGATGGGCGCCGAGACGATCACCGTGGCCGGTCAGGCCGGCGCGGGCAAATCCCGTCTGGTGGCCGCGCTCGCCCGGCCGTCGGTGGCGCCCGACCTGCTGCCGCCGAGGCTGATGGACGCGGTGCTCTTCCTGTCCGGCGCGGACACCTTCGAAGGGATCGCGGGCGAACTGGCCCGGCAGCTCGGCCGGACCGTGCCGGGCTTCGCCGACGCCGCTCGCGAGTTCGAAACCACCGCGGACCCCGGCGAGTGGCAGACGGCCGACGCGTTCGAACGTGCCGTGGCCGGGCCACTGCGGCTGTGCGGTGCTCCGGTCCGGATCGCCGTCGACGGGATCGACAACGTGGGTCTTGGGGTCAGTGGGCGGCTGCGCGCCGCGTTGGGTCACCTGCCCGCCCAGGTCGTCGTGTCGTCCCGCCACGCGGCTGAGGACCAGGCGACAGTCTGGCTCGGCCCGCGGCCGAGCCCCACCACCGGGCCCGAGGCTCCCGCGGATGAGGACTTCGAGTTCGAAGAGCCGCCGTTGCCGATTCGCGCCGAAGGTCCACTGGACCTGGTCGACCTGCTGGGCGCGACCGGAACCGCCAGGGTCCCGACCACCGTCCTGGTCGCCGCGAGCGGCAGTCCACTCAGCGTGGTGCGAGATCTGCTGGTGCAGAACGACTTCGCCACCCGGTTGGAACCCGGTACACCCCAGGAGACGGTCGTGTACAACGGCGGCAGGGGCGGCAACGCACGGGCGCACTCCGCGATCGCGGACGCGTTGCTGGATCTGGCCCCACCGGCGGACCGGGCATCCGGCAGCCCGGAGCAGGTCTACGCGGACGCCGCGCTGGCCGAGCACCTGTGGTACGCCGACCGCCACGACGAGATAGTGGAATGCCTGGAGAACCGCGGTTCCGCTGTGCCAGCCGAGAACTACGCGACCTGGCGACACTGGAGCCACAACCTCGAAATCGAACCGGGGTACGACGCCCGGCCCACGATCGTCGCCACCGCCCGGTACCTGACGTCGATGGTGAAGATCGGTGAGCTCACCGAGGCCCTCGGCGAGTTCCGGTCGCTGCTGCCGCGCGCCGAGCAGGTCCTCGCCGTGGACGACCCCGAACTGTTCGTCATCCGCAACAACATCGGTTATCTGCTTTTCGAAACCGGGGCGGCCGGGCAGTCGGCCACACACCTGCGCTCGGTGACCGAGGATGCCGCCGCGCACCTCGGCGCATGGCACGAAGAAACGTTGCACGCCCGCCATCTCCTCGCGGTCGCCACGGGGAAGCTGGCGAATTCCACGGAATCCGCGCGGCTGTCGGCCGAACTGATCCCCGACGCGGAGCGAGCACTGGGACCGGACCACGAGGTGACCATCAACGCCCGGCTGAACTACGATTTCCACACTCGGAATTCAGGCAACCCCCCCCCCGCTGTTTTTCGAGAACAAACGCCGTCTCGCCGAATTCGTGGCAGGGCTGAGCGATGACGATCCGCGTGCCGTCGGGGTCGGTGCCTTCCTCTACTGGGACGATCCGGCCGGGCTCAAGCCGTTCGTCGAACGGTCGAAACGCCTGCACGGCAGGGACAACCACCCGGAGACGGGCAAGATCGAGGCCAGGGTGCGCGAACTCGGCGGATGAGCCGTGAGCCTCCGGGTCGCGCTGCTGTCGTACCGCGGCAAGGAGCACTGCGGCGGCCAAGGCGTCTACATCAGACACCTGAGTCGTGAGCTCGTGGCGTTGGGCCACCGGGTCGAGGTCATCGCCGGACCTCCGTACCCGGTGGTCGACGCCGGTGTCCGGCTCACCCGGGTGCCCGCGCTGGACCTCTACGCCGAGCCGAACCCGTTCCGCACACCCGGTCTCGACGAACTGCGGCGGCTGCCCGACTGGATCGAGTTCGCGGGGATGCGGTCAGGGCGTTTCACCGAGCCGCTGGCTTTCTCGACTCGGGTCCGGCGTTATCTGGCATCCCGGCGATTCGACGTCGTGCACGACAACCAGAGCCTCGGCTACGGCCTGCTCGGTCTCGGAATTCCGACCGTCGCGACCGTGCACCACCCGGTCACCGTCGACCGCGACCTCAAGCCCGGGTCGGAGCGGTGGTATTCCTTCACGCGGATGCAGAGCCGCGTGGCGCGACGGCTGCCGCGGATTCTCACGGTCTCGTCGGCTTCCCGCGCCGAGATCGTTTCGCGGATGGGGGTGGCGGCCGAGCGGATCCGAGTCGTCCCCCTCGCCGCCGATCCGGATTTCCGGCCGGGCAAACCCGTTCCCGGCAGGATCGTCTGTGTCGCCAGTTCGCACGACCCGATCAAAGGACTCCGGTATCTGCTGACGGCTTTCGAGCAACTGCGTCGCCAACGCGAATGCGAACTGGTGGTGATCGGCCGTGCGGAGCCGGCGTCCGGTGTCACCTTCGTGTCGAATCTTCCCGCCGAGGAATACGCTTCGCTTGTCAGCAGCGCCGAGATCATGTGTGTTCCCTCCTTGTTCGAGGGGTTCTCGTTGCCCGCCGCCGAGGCGATGTCCTGCGGGATCCCGGTCGTCGCCACCACTGGCGGCGCTTTGCCCGAGGTGGTCGGCGACGCGGGTGTCCTTGTTCCACCGGGAGATCCCACGGCGTTGGCGCGGGCCTTGCGCGACCTGCTCGACGACCCGGGGCGGCGCGCGACGCTCGGCCAGCGGGGGATCGCGCGTTCGGGCCGGTTGAGCTGGGGCCGGACAGCAGGGGAAACCGCCGACTGCTACCAGGAGCTGCTCACTTGCTGACCGTCCACTTCGGGCGTCTCCGGATCCGGGCCGGCGATCGTGTGCTGGACCTGGGCTGCGGCGGCGGGCGGCACGCCTTCGAGGCCGCGAAACACGGCGCCGACGTGATCGCGCTGGATCTCGACGACGCGGATCTCAAGGACGTCCGCGACATGTTCGCGGCCATGGCCGATGTCGGGGAATCGTCCGGCGCGACAGCGGCGGTCCGGGCGAGCGGGCTCGCGTTGCCCTTCCCCGACGCGAGTTTCGACCACGTGATCGCGGCGGAGATCTTCGAACACGTCCCCGACGACGTCACGATGATCACCGAGGCCGCCCGCGTGCTCAAACCCGGCGGGTTGATCGCGGTGACCGTGCCCCGGTGGTGGCCGGAACGCGTGTGCTGGGCGCTTTCCGATTCCTACCACCAGGTCGAAGGCGGCCACGTCCGCATCTACCGCAGGCGGCAGTTGACGCGACGGCTGCGCGCGGCCGGACTGGAGCCGGTGTCCACGCATCACGCCCACGCGTTGCATTCGCCTTACTGGTGGCTGAAATGCGCGGTCGGACCGGACAACGAGACCGCGGCGGTCCGCCTCTACCACCGTTTCCTGCTGTGGGAGATCATCAGGAAACCGCGGTCGGTCCGGCTGGCCGAACGGGTGCTGAACCCGGTTCTCGGTAAGAGCTTCGTGGTCTACGCGCGGAAGGTCACGCCGTGACGGCCGCGTGGATCGCTTCGGTGCAGGAGCCGTCCGGTGCGATTCCGTGGTTCCCCGGCGGGCACCTGGATGTGTGGAACCACGTGGAAGCCGCGATGGGACTGGACGTCTCGGGATTCCACGCCGAAGCCTCGGCGGCTTACCGCTGGCTCGCACGGGTGCAGAACGCCGACGGTTCCTGGTACGCCGAGTACCGTCATTCGGCGGCCACCGACTTCGCCAAGGACGCCAACTTCGTCGCGTATGTCGCGGTCGGGGTTCTGCATCACGCACTGGCTTGCCAGGACACGGATTTCCTCGCCGGGTTGTGGCCGACCGTCAGCGCGGCAGTTGATTTCGTGCTGAGCCTGCGTGCACCCTCGGGTGCCATCCGCTGGCGTGACTCGTCGCCGATCTTCCTCGTCACCGGGTGTTCCAGCATCCACCAGTCGCTGCTGTGCGCCGCGGCGATCGCGTCCCGGGTTGGTTGTCCCCGGCCGGATTGGCTGGCCGCGGCGCGCGCGTTGGGTTCGGCGATTCGCGATCGGCCGGAGTTGTTCGAGGACAAGCCGCACTCGATGGACTGGTACTACCCGGTTCTCGGCGGCGTGGTGACTGGATCCACTGCAGAGCAGCGCCTTTCGACACGGTGGGAGCGGTTTGTCGTTCCCGGGCTCGGTGTCCGGTGCGTGTCCGATCAGCCGTGGGTCACCGGCGGGGAGACAGCCGAACTCGCTCTCACGCTCGCGTTGCGCGGCGATTCCCGTGCGGCGCAACTACTCGCGGACGTTGAGCGGCTGCGGGCCGACGATGGTTCCTACTGGACCGGTTACCAGTTCGCCAACCAGGTCATCTGGCCGGGTGAACGCACGACGTGGACCGCGGGCGCTGTCCTGCTCGCCACGGCTGCGCTGCGTGACCATCCATCGACACATGCCGTCTTCAAGCCGCTTTCCCTTGTGCCGCAAGGAACTCCACGCTACCCGATCGAGTGATGCGGCTCGAACACGCGTTCGAGTAGCGTGGAGGCATGTCCCAGAACTCACCGCAGAGGTATCCAGGCCCGCTGGCCCAGCTTGTCCAGATCGCTGGCCATCAGGCCGCCGTCCGATATCGTCCACAACTCGTCGCCGATCACGATCGACCGCCGGATCGTCCCCGTCGGGTGCGAAACGCGCCCGACCTGGACCAAGGCGTTGCCGTCCAGGCGGAGGACCAGCGCGTAGTTCACCGCCTGGTAGCCACCGCCCCGCAGGTTCGGGTCCCGTCCGCCCATCACCGGCACCACGACGAGGTTGCGTTCCGGCCAGTACAGGAAGGCGTGCGGGTCGTATTCCACCTCGGACGAGCCGCCTTCGATCTGCTGCTGCGCAAGACGATTCGGCGCGGCCAGGTTGTTGATGTCGAACAGCGAGACCTGGGATCCCAGTCGCCTGCCCTGCTCGCTGGCCTCCTGCCCGACGCCGAGCACCTTGCCCGGCCCGACCGGGTGCAGGTAGGCCGAGTAACCGGTGATCTTCAACTCACCGACCACCCGCGGCCTGGCAGGTTGCGACAAGTCGAGTGTGTACAAGGGATCCACCTGCCGGAAGGTGACCACGTATCCGACCGCCCCGAAGAAGCGCACGGCGTAGATGCGTTCGCCCTTGCCCAACCCGTCGACCTTGCCGACCTGGGTCAAGCCCTTGTCCCCGCGGGCAAGCACAGTGACCATGCTCTGCGTCTGCGGGACAGACCTGGCGTCGCCGGGCGGAATCCAGCCGCCGGCCGGGCCGACAGTCGTGGCGACCCGCAGGTGCCCTTCGTGCTCGGACAACGAGTACTGGTTGAGCAACGTACCGTCGACCTCGCCGGAGCCGGCGTACTTCGGCGGCCCGCTGCCGGTGACGTCGAACCGGTGGATCTGGGTCTTGCCCGGCACAGGCTGGGCATCCGGCGCGGGTTTGCCCCGCGAACCCCGCATCGGCACGATGCGGCTGGAATGGTCGTCGGCTATGTACAGGCTCTGGTCCGTGCCGTACACGGTGTCGCCGTCCGCCGCCACCGTCACCGGATCGCCCTTGTCCAACGGCTTGGTCAGGTCGATCGTGAGCACGGTGAGCATCGCGGCGCCCGAGAAGTCCTTGGCGTGGCTGACCCGGCCGCAGTCGACCAGCCTGCCTTCGGACTTCATGCCACCGCTGTCGAGGTGGTACGAGGGCAGCCATTCGTCGATCGTCGACTTGATGGCCGCTTCCCGGTTGCTCTGCTGGGCGGAGGCTTCTGACTGTGCGTACCCGTCCGGATAGGAGAACTTCAGCTGCGGCTGCGACCGCACCACGACCCGCGCCACACTGCCGATCTGACGAGCGTCGACGTACCCACCGCTTACCGACAACGTGCCCAGGATCTTCGGCGCGCCGGAGATGTCGGCCAGGACGACCTTGGACCCCCAGCCGCCGCCGGGATACCCCGGCCGCGTGGGCCGGTCGGGCGCGATCGGCGCTGGACCGTCGTAGACGACATGGTCCTGGTTTGCCACGAGCAGCGCACGGTCACCGGAGATGAGCACCTGTGAGACGTGGAGATCAGGCGTGTCCAGTGTTCCGGTGATCTTTCGCGAGGCGACGTCGACCACCTTCAGCTTCCCGTCGACCACGGAGACGATCCGCTTGCCGTCGGTCTTCACGACATCCGGCTCGTCGACGTTGCGTTCGTGGTTGTTGGTCGAGGAGTGTCCCGGCCCACTCTGCGCACCACCTTGTTGCGGCGCGCTCGCGCTGTCCTGCGCCTGTTCACGCTTCGGCAGCTGGGACCTCGGGCCCTCCGCTGTCCCAGCAGCGTTCGGCACGGCGGGGACGGCCACGCCCCCACGAGTGGTCAAGGCGTATCCGCCGCCGAAGCCGTACGGACCGATGTGCGGCAACGCGGCCTGACGCAGACCTGACAACGCTGTTTCACACGAGTCGAACGCGACAAGCGAGATCCCACCAGAAGGGAGGTCAGTGACCGTGCCCGTGGTCTGACCAGCCGTGCCGCTGACCGAGCTGCTCACCGAGCTACTGGCCGAGGCCGCGGCGACGACCCCGCCGATGACGACCGCGATCGCGGCTCCGGCGACGATCCTCGACGTGCCAACTCTCGGTAGCCCTGCTTTCCCTGCCATACACACAAGACGGTGAGACCACCGGAATGCGTTGCTGACAATATTGATAACGGTTAGATTTCGACGGTTATCGTCAGCGGCGACAGACCCGGCCGCAGCAGGCAGATGACCGACCCCCGTCGTCTGAGCAGTCGTCCGCACCTCCTCCGGCCACGGACGGACCGGTGGATCCCGACGCGGCCGCGGAGTTCCTCCAGCAGTTCCACACGGAGAACCCATCGGCCGGTGACATGGACCGGCGGCTGGCGTGGGTGATGGCAGCGATCGACCTGACCGGCACCTACCAGCACACAACCGCCGAACTCGCATACGGCGCACAGCTCGCGTGGCGCAACAGCGCCCGATGCATCGGACGGTTGTACTGGCGGAGCCTGCGAGTGCGTGACTGCGGGCGATCCGGACGACATCGCCGAACAGTGCGTCCAGCACCTGAGGCTGGCGTGGAACGGCGGCAAGATCCGGCCGTTGATCTCGGTGTTCGCCCCGCAGGCGGCCGACCGGCCCGCGCCCCGGATCTGGAACGAGCAACTGATTCGCTATGCGGCGTACCCGAAGGAGGACGGTGGTGTGCTCGGTGATCCCCGCTACCTGGGTTTTACCGGCTCGGTGATGAAACACGGCTGGCGGCCCGCGGAACCGCGCGGTGCGTTCGACGTGCTACCGCTGGTGGTCGAGACGCCGGAGTCCGGCGTGCGGCTGTACGAGTTACCCGCCGACGCGATCAGGGAGGTGCCCATCACCCACCCCGAGCCGCCGTGGCTTGCCGAACTCGGCCATCAGCAACATGCGGCTCGTGATCGGTGGCGTCTCGTATCCCGCCGCGCCGTTCAACGGCTGGTATATGGGAACGGAGATCGCGCGCGAAACTTCGCCGACACCGACCGCTACGACCTGCTGCCCGAGATCGCGCGCGGGCTGGGCCTGGACACCAGCCGCGAGACGACCCTGTGGCGGGACCGCGCGATGGTCGAACTGAACCGTGCCGTCCTGCATTCGTACGCCGCGGCGGATGTCACCATCACCGACCACCACACGGAATCCGACAGGTTCATCAAGCACTTGGACAAGGAGCAACGCGCGGGACGCACCTGCCCGGCCGACTGGAGCTGGATCGTGCCGCCGATGACCAGTTCCCAAACTTCGGTGTTCCACCGGTACTACGACACCGAGCAACTGCGGCCGGAGTTCGTCCTCGACGAGGACGCCGCGCACCGGGGCACACACGGCGCGTCGGCGGCTGCTCTCGTCACCGGTCCACTTCCGGAGGGACCGAGGCCGATCTGGCACTACCTGTACGACAACACGACTCGTTCCCCCTGAGATCGCCTCATCCCTCAGCAAGAACTCGAAGCAGCACAACCCCTGAAACGATCAGCAGGATCGGCCCGATCCGCGTGAACGAAGGCGGATCCCCGTTGACAAGAATGCCGACCACAACGGTGCCCGCGGCCCCGATTCCGGTGAAGACGGCATAAGCCGTCCCGATCGGCAGGGTCCGAACGGCCACGGTCAGCAGATATACCGCAGCACACATCAGCACCAGCGACAAAGCCGTCGGCCCCAACCGAGTGAACCCCTCGGTCGGCTTCAGGCTCAACGCCCACGCCACCTCGACAACTCCGGCGACGAGCAAGATCAACCAAGCCATGACAACTCCGTAGAAAAGTGAAACCAATCGCGCACGGAATCACGCGCCCCACAGCGGTTCCGTTGCGCGTCAACATGATTAGGCGCTTCACAGCGCTCAGCCAGGCGTGATCCCGCCTACATCCGGCAAACCGGCACGACTCAACCCCGGCTACACCACATCATCGGCCCAGCACTCCGCAGGCGAGCCGGTCAAGGCCGACGACGATCTCCTTCGTCGACAAGCCGCGTTCTTTCCGCTGGTACGTATAGACATCCGGTGCCAAGGGAGCCAGCAGCGAGTCGGCGAGCGCATCCGCTTCCGGCACTTCGGCCACAACCAGCAACGAACGGACATGCGCCCGCCAGAACCCGTAGGCGCCGGTTCGCAGCCGGGACTGGCCGACTTCGGTACCGAGTACCAGTTCGTGATGCCGCTCGAGCAGGTCGACCATCGCCGCGTAGAACGCCGTCAACCGCGCCGCCGGGTCCGCTCCCGGTCCCAGTGGCGGGGCGCCGCGCAGCAGTTGCTCCTGCAGGTCGTGTTCGTGCGCGTCGAGCAGCGCTGTCGCGATCGAGGCCACGTCCGGGTAGCGCCGGTACAGCGTCGCCCGGCCGACATCCGCCGCCTGGGCGATGTCGGCCATCGTGACGTTGCGCGCGCCCTTGGTCGCGAACAGCCGGGCGGCGGCCGACAGCACCTTCTCCTTGTTGCGCGCCGCGTCCGCTCTCACGCACCCCACTGTACACCTAAGCGGACACAGTGACCACTTAGAAGCGGTCGCCGAGCTGGTCCGCGGCGAGGAAGTGCGCCAGGTCCCGCGTCGCCGGGTACAGCGCGCGGTACTGCTCGTAGAACAGGTCGTACCTCGCGGTGCGCTCCGGGTCGGGCGTCACTGTCCTGGCCAGCGGATTCCAGTCGTCCACCGATTGACCCTGCGCGGAGGCGGCGAACATCGCCGAGCCAAAGCAGGCGCCGACGGTCTCGGCAGGCAGTTGCTGCGGCACGCCCGTCACGTCCGAGACGATCTGGGTCCACAGGTCGCCCTGGGTGCCACCACCGACCGCGACCACCCGTTGCTGTGAGCCGCCCATCACCTCGAGGTTGTGCCGCAGGCCGTACGCCGTGCCTTCGAGCGCCGCCCGGTAGATCTCGGCTTGTCCGTGGCTCAGCGTGAGCCCGGCGATGACACCCCGGGCGGCCGGGTCGAAGATCGGCGTCCGTTCCCCCGCGAAGTACGGCAGCATCAACAGTCCCCGGCTGCCCGCGGGCACGGCGGCCGCCCTGGTGACCAAGTCGCTGAAGGACCCGGCGAACAGCTGCCGCAGCCAGTCGGTGATCGCGCCCGATGTCGCCATTCCGGCCGCGAGCGAGTACGTGCCCGCGAAGGCGCCCTGGGTCGTCCACAGCGCCGGGTGGGGCCGGGGGTCAGGCACGACCTTGATCACGAACATCGTGGTGCCGTACATGACCATCACGTCACCGGGCGATCGCACGCCGACGCTGGTCGCCTCGGCCCACGCGTCGACGGTCCCCGCTGTCACCGGCAACCCCGCGGGCAGACCGGTCACCTCGGCAGCGGCCTGCGTGATCGTGCCGACGATGTCGCCCGGCCAGAACAGTTCGGGCAACTCCAGGTCCGGCGCCAGCTCCGCACACCAGTCACGTGCCCAGTCCGCCGTGTGCATGTCGTACATCGGATCGCATTGGCTCGCGGAGTGGTGGTCCAGCACGTACCGCCCGGTCAACCTGAGTACCAGGTAGGAGCTGGCCATCAGCAACAACGACATCCGTGCGAAGACATCGGGTTCGTTGCGTGCCAGCCACATCACCTTCGGGCCGACGGCTTGACTGGACAACGGCGTCCCGCCGCGCTGGAGTATCGCCTCGGCGCCCAGCCTCGCGGTCAGTTCCTCGATCTCCGCCGTCGCCCTCGTGTCCACACCGTACAGGATCGCGGGCCGAAGCGGTTTGCCGTCAGCCGACGCGGGCAGCAGGCACGGACCGATGCCGCTGACCCCGAGACCGGTGATCGGCGACGGCGCCGCGTCGGCGAGTTCCCTGGCGATCGCGACGAAGTCGTCCCACCACACGGTTTCGGCATCGTGTTCGGCCCAGCCGGGGTGCGGTGACGACACCGCGTGCGGACGGTTCGCGCGGGCGACGACCGTCCCATCCGGACGGACGAGCACCCCCTTGGAACTCGACGTCCCGATGTCGATCCCGATCAGCACAGTGTCACCAACCGTCATCAGCCCCTGGTGAACTCGTCGAGCGTCACACCGAGCAACGAGCACGCCGCGCGCACGGTGGCGCGGTGGTCACCGGGCACAGCGTGGATGTGGTTGGCGCCGAACCGGGACAGGAACACCTCGGCGGGCGCGTCCAAGCGGGCGAAGGCGTGCGGCCATTCCGGCGTCGACTGGTCCATCAACGCCTGGTTGGTCTCGTCGTCGTACGTCTCGAAGCTGCCCAGCATCAACTGCATTCGATACGCGCCGTCTTTCCGTGTCAAGCGCCCCAGCGTCATCTCGCCGGGCGCCGCGAGGTGGTGCACGGACGCGCCACCGGCGGGGAAGAAGAACACCTCCGGGTACAGGTGCACGCGCGCGAGGTTCTCGGCCGGGTCGGAACTGCGCGCCGCGTACCAGGTCGCGTGCTGTCCCGAGTTGCACAGGTCCCAGATGTCCCGATCGCCGTGGTAGTGCCGCACGTCGGCGAAGAGCACCGGCGTCCCCGTGATCTGTTTGAACAGTTGCATGGTCAACGCGCCGTCCATGTCGGCCTCGGTCGCGCAGACGTGAGGTTGTTTCGGACCGTTCCAGTCATACGGGTCGTTGAGGAACGCCTCGGCGATGTCCATCGTCGCGAAGTACTGGGTCAGCTCCGGCTGCCCCTTGATCCCGGTGAAGTCCAGGTTCCACTCGTCGATCAGCTCACGCATCGCGATGTACGAGCCGATCTGCCGCTCGAGCAGCTCCGGCGTCAGCTTCTTGCCGTCGTAGTGGACGGTGGCGTGCCGCTCCAGCCATTTCCGCGCCTTGGCCTTCTCGCCCGCGTCGGCCGATTCGGCACGCCGGACGATCTCCCACTGGTCGATCTCCTCGACGTCGATCCCGAACAGCCGTTGCCACTGGTCGGTGTTGGCGACGGCGGTGTTCATCCCCATCGGCCGTCCGCCGATCCGGCCGAACGTGGCGCCGCGCAGACCCGCGACCGCCGCCGCGGCGGTGGCGTGCGTGCCGATCGACGCGATCAGCTCCGGCGAGTCCGGATCGCCCCACAGCCGGGTGTGGGTGCGTCCGATCTGGTCGAGCGCACCGCCCGCGGCGAGCATGCCGACCATGCCCGGCTGAACGGGGTCGATGTTGGACAGCAGCAGCAACGGACCGTCGATCGCACCCGCCGCGAGCATCGTGAAGTGCGGGAAGGCCCAGACCGCGTAGTGCAGCACGGTGAGGTCGACGTCCGCCGCGGCGATCTCACGCGCGACCGAGGTCGCGAGCGTGTTGGTGCTGACCGGGCTCGACCCGCGGACCACGTCGTGGCCCGCGTCCGCCAGCCGTGCGGCCAGCTTGTCCTCGGTCTGGTGGATGAAATCGGCGATGCCGCCGTGTACGTAGTCTCGGCCGTCGGAAATGCTGATCACGCCGATTCGGGCCACGAGTCCTCCAACGCGTTCGCAGCGACACTGCCCTCGAGTTGAGTAATCGATTACTCATGACGCTATTCTCCAGGCCGAGTAGTGTCAACATCACCGCAGTGCCTCCCGTGCGCTGCAGAGACGTTCACATCAGTTCACAGAGTGAGGCCGGTGGGTGTGGCGACCATCAACGACGTGGCGACCAAGGCCGGGGTCTCGACGGCGACCGCGTCACGCGCGCTGAACGGGAAGTCCACAGTAGATCCGGCGCTGGCCTCCCGTGTGCTCGCGGCAGCGGCCGAACTGGGCTACCAACCCAACGGACCGGCCCGCAACCTGCGCCGCCAGGAGACGGCGGTGCTGGCGTTGATCATCTCGGATGTCGAGAACCCGTTCTTCACGTCGATCGCCCGCGGCGTGGAGGACGTGGCGCAGGCAGAGGGCTACTCGGTGGTGCTCTGCAACTCGGACGAAAGCCCGGAGAAGGAAAGACGGTACATAGACGTCGCGATCCAGGAAAGGGTGGCGGGCGTCGTGCTCTCACCGACCGGGACGACGACCACTGTGGACCTGCTGACCGCCAGGAGGACCCCGCTGGTGGCCGTGGACAGGGCACTGCCGTCAGCAGCGGCGGACATGGTCCTCGTCGACACGAGAAGCGCGGCCGAACAGGCAACCACCCACCTGATCACCCAAGGGTACGAACGAATCGGCTGCGTGACGGGCCCAGCGGGAATCCCGACGGCGAACGACCGCCTGGCGGGCTACAAAGACGCACTGCGAGCAGCCAAACGCCGCACGACAGCCAAGCTTGTCCGCCGCTCGGAGTACCGCGCGGACGGCGCCTACGAGGCGACGATCGACCTGCTGAACTCACCGGAACGCCCGGACGCCCTGCTGGTCGCCAACAGCACGATGGCCATCGGCGTCCTCGAAGCTCTCTCCACAATGGATCTCCGAATGGGCGAGGACGTCGGCGTGGTCGCGTTCGACGACGCCCCATGGGCACCGTTGGTCAACCCACCACTCTCAGTCGTTTCCCAACCCGCGTACGACATCGGCAAAGTCGCGGCGCAACTCCTGCTCGCCCGCATCGCGGACAGCACGCTGCCCTACACCACCACCACACTGAGCGCCACCCTCATCCCCCGCGGCAGCTCGACTCGGTGACCAGCACGCCCCACGACATGCGCCACCGAATGTCGAATCCCGCCCGGGGGACCCCCAATTTCCACACTACCGGAGGGGTCTGACAGTTCCGGCCGGCCGACGGACCCCGGGCGTCACGACACCACGCGCCACCAGCTTCCATCCGGCACAGACCACCAAGCCCCAGCGTCCCACCGCCCGCATCACCCGACCAGTCCAGGACAGGGCACGCACCACCCGCATCATGAATTCCCCCAGGGGGACCCCTGAATTTCACGTTACCAGTGGGGTCTGACAGTTCCGAGCCGGTGATCGGCTCTTGCCCGGGCAGGGGCAGGCAAGAGCCGATCCTCATGGTGCGCCTTCGACACCAGTCGGCAGAGCACCGCCACGTCGCGACTCAACCAGTCTCAACCAGTCTCAGTCAGTCTTGGTCAGCATCCGGTAGCGCGCGGCCGACCAAGCCGGTGAACCGGTCTGCGGCACAAGCCGGACCGTCACCGAACTCCTGCCCGCCACCGCACTCCCGGGCAGCTCGAACGAATCCTCCAGCCACCGCGAAGAGGTGTTGCCCAGCGGCTGGAACCAGGTTCCCACCACCACACCGTCCACGGAAACGCTTGCCTGTTGGAACGCCTCGCTCTGGTCGTTCATCCGCAACAGCCTGGCTCCCGTACTCCCCGGCGCCAGCTTCAGCGCGAACGAGATCGCGCCCGTGGTGGCGGCCACGCCGTCGGACACGGTCACCTTGTCGTCCTTGCCTTCGAAGGTCGACTGCAACGTCCGGCGGGTCTCTCCCGTCGACTGGTACCCGTGGGCCGCGCGGCTCGCGTCGTCCGCCACGTCGAGGACGTCGCTTTCGCTGAGCGCCTGCTGGGATTGTCCGTACCAGTAGGACGTCGAGCTGTAGTTCGCCGGTGCGTCGTTCACCGGGCCGTGCTGGATGTCGAAGCGCAGGTTCGACGAGAACGACACCGCCTCACCGATCATCAGGCGGTACGCCCCTGTGCAGTCGTGTTGGCAGCCGTCACCGTTCAGTTCCCATGCCGGGTTTCCCGCCAGCGGCATGGTGTACGTGATGCCGTCGCGGAAGTACCAGCCCGATTCGTAGAAGTCCTCCGTGCCGGTTCCGTAGATCGTCGGTGTCGCCGCGCCGTCCACGTACACGCGTTCGTCGCCTTCGAGGTACAGGCGCATGTTGCCGTTGGGGATCGCGCCCCGCATCGAGTGCGTCACGCCGTAGTACACGCCGCGGCCGCTTGCCTGGAGGAATGTGAAGTCCTGTCCCGGCACCGTGTTCCCGGCCTGACTGGTCGCGCGGAAGTACCCGATCCTGCCGGACTGCAACGCTGCCGCCACCGATGCGTCGGGGACGTGGTCCGTTTCGACAGTGACGTCGCCGAGTTCGACGCCGCTTTGGTTGACCAGTGTCACTGTCGCGTTGCGGGCGTACGGCATCGGCCACCAGGACGTGTACCAGCCGTCCGGCGCCGTGTCGATCGAGGACATCAACGTCATCGTGTCGTACTCGCCCAACCCCGAGCCGAAGAACTCGCCGAGCGGGGCGTCCACGCCTGTCTTGCCGTCGAACGAGATCACGATCCGCACACCGCTCAGCAGCGCGTCCGACCTCGTCACGTCCGCGGGCGCGACGGGATAGCGGAACACCCGGTAACCCTGCCAGTTCAGACCTTTGATCGTGTACCCGTGCGCTTGCTCGTCGCCGGGGTGGTTCGGGCCGACGTCCACCACGTCCGTACGACGCCAGTCGCCGAGGACGTTGCTGTGCACGGCGTAGCGGAACTCGTTCACGTCCAGGTCGGACGACACGTACTCGTTCAGCACGGTCAGCGCCGACTTGCCCGCGGTCAGCGCAGGCGGGATCTGGATGGTCTGGTCACGCCACTCGCCCGTCGGGATCCGCGGCCCGCTTTCCCAGAACCCCACCTGGGTCCCGTCGACGACCAGCCGCGCACGCTGGTTGCCCACCTGCGGGTCGTAGCGCCTGGTCAGCCGGACTCCGGAGTTCGCGGGGTCGATCGCGACCTTGAACGTCGTCGACCCGCCCACCGCGAACGCCCGCCCGTCGTCGCCGACCCGGGGACTGGCCACGATCTGCGGGATCTTCACGCGCAACTGGGTCAGCCAGCCCGATCCGGCCAGCGCGGCCACGTTCTTGGACTTGCCGGGCGCGACCGCGCCCTTGGCCACCGGTGCCTTGGTCGCGGCGACGCCCTTGGGATCGCGGATGCCGTACCCGCGCAGCTTCGCGACCACGTCGAGCGCCTTGTCGGCGGGGTCGAACGTCTGCACGCCGTCGGCGTCCGCGAAATCGCGGTACGACACGTGGTAGAAGAGCGGGTTCGCCTGCACGGTCACCCGCATCGACTCGCGGTACGGCATCGGCACCTTGACCACCGCGCCGCCGGAGGTGTCGTCGCCGTTGCCGACCAGAGGCCACACCCATGGCGCGCCGAGTTTCCCGTCGACGACTTCCTGCAGGAGGTCGTCGAGGACGACCCGGCCGTCCAGCTCGATCTTGATCCGGCCGTTGTTGACCATCGAACCGAAGTCGCGGGTGAACCACATCGAGTCGATCTGCCCCGCGCCGGTCCGCTCGGCGATCACGCACCCGGTCGCGGTGGTGCGCAGGCACGAATAGGTGCCGACGAAGCCGTCGTCGTTGCCGCCCGCGCGGTCGAAACTGGAGAACTGCCGCGACATGGCGCCAGGTCTCATCGCCGCCAGCTGGTCCATCTGGCGATAGACCTGCCAGCCGATCGGGCCCTTGTCCGTCGCACTCGTAACCCGCGGTGCCGCGTGGGCGACACCGCTGACCGAGCTGAGGACGAGGGCGGAGATGATTGTGGATGCGAGCAGGGATCCGAAGCGCATCCCGCCTCCTCATATGGTGTTGTCAGCCCGGGCTGCCCTCACGCCGCCCCGGGATGTGCAACCAATGTGGCTTTCGTTGCGCCAGGCGCTACGAAGGCCACATTGGTTGCAAAACTGTGTTCAGTTGCCGGAGTTCTCCTTCGCGTAGACCTGTGCCGCGTTTTCCTTGGTGATCAACTGTGTTTTCAGCGTCTGTGTCTTGGGCACCTGCTGGCAGTCCACCAGGATCTTCTTGGCCGCCTCGACCGCTTCCTTGCCCGCGGTCGGGTAGATCAGCGTCGCCGACAGGCGCCCGGCTTCGACGGCCTTCAGGCCACCGGACGGGATCGGCAGCCCGTCGATCCCGATGAACTTCAACGCGTCCTGCCTGCCCGCTGCTCGTGCGGCCAGGTAGGCGCCTTCGGCCATCGGATCGTTGTGCGCGTAGATCACCGAGACGTCCGGGTTGGACTTGAGGATCGCGTCGGCCTTCTCCTGGCCCTTCTCCCGCAACCAGTCGCCGTCCTGGCTGACCGCGATCTCGATCTTGCGGCCGCGGATCGACTCGCGGAACCCGTCGCCGCGTTCCTTGGCGGGCGTCGACCCGGCCAGGCCGCGGATCTCGGCGATCTTGCCGCCGTCGGGCAGCAGCTGCTCGGCGACGTACTTGCCCGCCTGGCGGCCGATCTCCACGTTGTCCGCGCCGATCCAGGTGGTGTAGGCGTCGCCTTCCACCTTGCGGTCGAGCACGATCACCGGGATGCCCTTGTCGTAGGCCTTCTTGACCACGCCGGTCAGCGGTTTGGCCTCGTTCGGGCTGATGATCAGCAGGTCGATCTGCTGGGTCAGGAAGTTCTCGACGTCGGACACCTGGCGGGAGTTGTCCTGCTGGGCGTCGGTGAAGCGGACGTCGAACTGCGGTACCGCCTTGGCCGCGGTGCGGATGTCGTCGTCCATCCGCTGCCGGTACGGCTCGGCCACGTTGGCCTGGCTCATCCCGATGACGTACTTGCCGCCGGCGCCCTTGCACTGCGTGTTCGACGCGGGTCCGCCGGAACGGTTCTCGCTCGTCGTCCCGCAGGCCACCAACGAGCCGAGCGCCACGGCGACTCCCAGGAACGCCAGTCCTCGCATGTCTCGTCCTCTCTGCCTCAGGTGGACGGCCGCAGCTGTTGCAGGCCTGCCGCCACCACGATCACAAGCCCTTTGATCAGGAGCTGGACGTTCGTGTCGACGCCGTTGAGCGCCAGGATGTTGTTGAGCACGCCGAGCAGCAGCGCACCGGCCACGGTGCCGACGACCGAGCCGCGCCCACCGGCGAGACTCGTTCCACCGACGACCACCGCGGCGATCGCGTCGAGTTCGTAGCCGAGACCGTCGTTGGGGCTGCCCTGGTTGAGCTGGCCCGCGTGGATGATCCCGGCCAGTGCGGCGAGCAGCCCGCAGATGCCGAACACCGCGATCTTGACCCGCTTGACCGGCACACCCGACAGCCGAGCGGCCTTCTCGTTGCCGCCGATGGCGTACACGTGCCGGGAGAACGCCGTGCCACGCAGGAAGAGGATCGCCAGTGCCGCCACCACGACGAAGATCAGCGCCGGGATCGGCACCAGGCCGTTGAAGGTCCGCTCTCCCAGCAGGGAGAACGCCACCGGCGCCTCGCCGGGCCCGTCGCCGTAGGGGATCGCGATGCCCTGCCCGCCCGACCAGATCCGCGCCAGTCCTCGCGCGCACTGCAGCCCGGCCAGGGTGACGATGAACGCCTGGATGCCGAACACGGCCGACGCGACGCCCTGCAGCAGGCCGAAGCCGAGCCCGACGGCCAGCACGACCAGCACGGCCGGGACGAGGCCGAAGTCGTTCTCCACCAGAAGAACCGCCGACCCGGCCGCGGCGAGCCCGAGCATCGCGCCGACCGAGAGGTCGATGCCGCCGATCAGGATCACGAACGTCATGCCGACCGCGATGATCCCGATCTCCGACACCGCCCGCACCACGTTGAACAGGTTGTCGCTGGTGAGGAACAGCAGTTCACCGTTGCGGCTCGGCGAGAAGACGATCGCGGCGATGAACACCGCCACCAGGCCGAACAGGCTTTGGAAGCGGAACACCGTGGCCAGCGCGCTCTCCCGACGGCTCCGCACGAAATCCGTACCGGTCATAAGGCGACGACCTCCCCCATGGCTGCCGCGAGCACCTCGGCCTCACCGGCCTGCGAGGTCCGCAGCTCCGCGACATCGCGCCCGCCGCGCAACACGACCACCCGGTCGCACACGCCCACCAGCTCGGCCAGTTCCGACGACGCGAGCAACACACCCATCCCGCGCTGCGCGGCCTGGCCGAGCAGCTGGTAGATCTCCGCCTTGGCGCCGACGTCGACCCCCCGCGTCGGTTCGTCCAGCAGCAGCAGTTCCGGTTCGGTGAGCAGCATCCGGCCGAGTACGACCTTCTGCTGGTTGCCGCCGGACAACGCGGAGACGGGATCACGCACCGACGCCAGCTTGATGCTCAGGTCACGCACGATCCGCGTGGTCTCCGCCGTTTCCCGCCGCCGCGACACCACGCCCAGCCGCGCGATCCTGTCCACAACGGACAGTACGGTGTTGGCGAGCACCGAGTGGCCGAGCGCCAGGCCGGAGATCCGGCGGTCCTCCGGCATGTAGACCACGCCGGCGCGGATCGCCGAGCGCGGCTTGCGGCGGCCGGTCGAGCGGCCCTTGAAGACCACCGATCCCTGCCAGCGCCCGCCCGCGCCGAACAGGGTCTCCAGCAGTTCGGTGCGGCCAGCCCCCAGCAGGCCCGCCAGCCCGACGATCTCGCCTCGGCGGACGGTGAGACTGATCCCCGCGGGGTCGCGGCGCCCCGAGCGTGCTCGGGGGACGACGAGATCCTTGACCTCCAGCAGGATCTCGCCGGAGGTGACGTTCTCGTGAGTGGTGAACATCGCCCGCATCGGGCGGCCGATCATCGCCTCGGCGGCCTGGTCCGCGGTCATGTCGCGCGCGTCGAACTCGGCCACGACCGATCCGTTGCGCAGGACGGTGGCCCGGTCGGCGATCCGGCCGATCTCGTCCATCCGGTGCGAGATGTAGACGATTCCCGCACCGGATCGGCGTAACTCGCCGATCACGGCGAACATCCGGTCCACTTCGGCCGACGACAGCGCGGACGTCGGCTCGTCCATGATCAGCACCTTCGCGTCGAGCGAGAGCGCCTTCGCCACGCTCACCAACTGCTGTTCGCCGGTGCGCAGCTCGCCGACGTGCCGCCGGGGGTCCAGGTCGATTCCGGTGCGGCGCAACAGGTTCCCGGTTTCACGCAGCATCGCGCGCCGGTCGAGCGTGCCGAACGGGGTGCGCGGTTCCCTGCCGAGGAAGATGTTCTCCGCGACCGAAAGCCCCGGCACGAGGTCGAGTTCCTGGTGGATCATGGCGATTCCGGCGCGTTGCGCGTCGGCCGGGCCGTGGAAGCGGACGGGTTCGCCGTCGACGGTGATCGTTCCGGTGTAGTCGGTCAGATCGCCGGACAGCACGCGCATCAGCGTCGACTTGCCCGCGCCGTTCTCGCCGAGCAGCGCGTGCACCTCGCCTGCCCGGACCGTGAGGTCCACGTCGTGGCAAGCCCTGACCCCGCCGTAGGACTTGCTGATCCGCAGCAGCCCCACCAGTGATGCGACACCGTTGTCCATCCACACCCCGCCCTGAGGCCGAGTAAACGATTACCCGAGACGCTAGGGTGACCACTCCGACGTGTCAAGCGCCGACCGAATGATCAGGAAGTCGGTTGCCGGTCAACCACAGCGCGACCGCGCGGCGAAAGCCGGTAGCCCACTTCGAGGCTCTCGGTGAGGCCGAGTTCCTTGAGCTTGCGAACGTCCGCTTTGAACTGGAGCGTCTCGCGGCCGAGCGACGCCGCCAGATCGGGGGCACGCACTCCCGGCCGCGCGGCGATCAGCGAGAGCACGGCGAACGTCCACGGGCCGCGTTTGCTCCGTTCGTCCATCCGGCGCAGCGTCGAGGAGATCAGCGCGACCTCCTCCGGCGACGGCAACGACTCGCGCAACGACACCCGTGGGTCGTCGCCGACGAACCGCAACGCCGCTCTGTACACGTCGCCGTCACGGCCCGTGAGAGACGATGTCAGTTCAGCGAGGGTGTTGTATCCCGCCAACCGGGCGTCCTTGGCGGTGATCCTGCGTAGCGGGACCCGCTCGACGGAGTCGATCGCGAGCACGCCGACAGCGGTCTTGAGGGTTCCGCCCGCCTTCACAGTCGGCCTGCTCCAGCGGCGGAACGCGAGGGTGACCGCGCCCGCGCGGATCCGCTCGAGGACGTTCTGCCTGATCAGCATCGTTCATACCTCTCGACAGGAGCCTGCCCGGACGGCATAGTGGTGGAAGTTGCACGCACAGTGTTGGACTATGTGCGATTCGTATCCACCTTCGTGAATTTCTTCACAAAGGCGCACGAACCCGCACATCCGCGCTAGTCTAGGCGCATGAGTATTGCGCTGGAGACGGTTTTGGCCAAAGCAGGGCTGCGGGTCACCCCCGGCGAGTTCCTCGGCCTGGTCGAGGACGCGGCGAGGCGGTTGTCCCCGCCCAACCCGAACCCCGCCGAGTACTTCTCAGCCGACCAGCGCGAGACCCTCACCGAAGTGGGCCTGGACCTGCGCCCACGCCGCCCGGACGAGGTCGACTCGCGTGCGCGTGCCGTCGCCGCACAGGCCGTGCTGCGGGACTCCGCTCTGACGGTGTCCGACGCGGCCACGACCATCGGCGTGGACACCAGCCGGATCAGGCACCGCCTCGCGGCGGGCAGGCTCGTCGGCTGGAAGGACCGCGGTGGCTGGCGGCTGCCCGCGTGGCAGTTCACCGGCTCGGGCGTACTGCCCGGCCTGGAGACCGTGCTGGCCGCGCTGCCCATCGACCAGCCGCCCCTCGTGGTGGCGGCGTTCATGACCACCCCGCAGGAGGACCTGCTGATCAGCGGCGAACCGGGCACCCCGCGGCAATGGCTGCTCGCCGGCGGCGATCCGGATAGGGTTGCCGCGCTGGCAGCCGTCCTCGGAACCCCGGCGTGACGGCAGGGACAACCTGACCGGCTGACGAACAGACACGTATGGCTCGGCTCCCCCAGCCACCGACTCCGGCTGCGCTCAGGTCGCTGCTGCGGGTGGACGAGGACATTGTCGCGGTGCACAGTGGCACGCGCCTTGTCCGGATCTTCGCAGCGGGTGGCGCGCACCGCCAGCGGTGGAACTCCTTCCGCTACACCGGCCCGCTCCCGCACGGCCGGTTCGACCCGCACCCGCTCGGCCCCGAGGGCCGTCCGGCCGACAGCCCCGGCAACGGCGTGCTGTACTTCGGCCTGTCGGTGCGCACCAGCCTCGCCGAGGTGTTCCAGTCGACCTCCATTGTGGACAGGTCGACCCGGCGGCCGCACCTCGTCGTGTTCCGCCCGCAGCGCACGCTGCGCCTGCTCGACCTCTCAGGTCTCTGGCCGACGAGGGCCGGTGCCTCGCAGGAGCTCTCCAGCGGCGCGAAGGCGCTGACCCAGGCGTGGGCACGGGCGATCAGGGCGGCGCACCCCGAACTCGACGGCGTCTGGTACCGATCCTCCATGGACGGTGGAGAACCCGCGATCTGCCTGTTCGACCCGCCGTCGGGCACCGCGATCCCGCCCGCGCCCGACATGCTGCTGCCGCTCGACCACCCCGGCCTCGACCTGCCGCTCGGCCGGATCTGCGAGGAGCTGAACTACACGCTGTTGAGCTGAGAGTCAGCCGAGGTGCCGCGACCACCATTCGAGCACGGCGTCGAAGCGTTCCTTGCGGTGGAGTGGCCTGCCGGAGCGGGTCAGCTCGTGCCCCTCGGCGGGGAACAGCAGGAGTTCCGCCGGGGTTCCCTGCTTGCGCAGCGCCACGAACATCCGCTGGGCCTGCTCGACCGGGCACCGCCAGTCGTGCTCGGAGTGCACCACGGCGAACGGGATCCTGATCCGATCGGCGTACGTCAACGGGCTCGTCTTGAGCTGCGTCTCCCTGTCCGCGCCGACGTACAGCTCAACGAACATGTAGCCGATGTCGGAGCTGCCGAAGAACGAGTCCCATGCGTTGACAGCACGTTCGCTCCACGCGGCCCGGAATCGCCGGCCGTGGTGGGCCGCCAGCCAACTGGTCATGAACCCGCCGTAGGAACCGCCCATCACACCCACGCGAGACGCGTCGGCCTCCGGTAACGCCAGGGCCTCGTCCAGCAACGCCAGCACGTCGTCCACGTCGACGGTGCCGAACCCGTGCACGATCGCCTGCCCGTGCGACTGGCCATAACCCGCGGAACCACGCGGGTTCGGCAACACGACGAGGTAACCGGCCGCGGCGTAGACCTGGGCCTCGTCGAGCAATCCCCAGCCGTGGTACGAGAACGGGCCGCCGTGCACGGCGAGCACCACCGGGTGCGGGCCGGGGCCTTCGGGCAGCACGACCCAGCCGTGCGACTCGTAGCCGTCCGGCGACCGGCCGGTGAGCTCCCTGACCTCGCACAAACCACTGTCACGCAGCGGTTGCGAGAAGTCGGCCACGACCGTGTCACCGACGACGACCCGACCGGCGCTGTCCGGAGTGGACACACTGACGGCGAACCTGGTCCCGTCCACCGCGAACGCCTTGACCTTGCTCCTGGCACCGGCCAGCAAGGTGGTCTCGGCGAGCGGCACGGCGGACGCGGACAGCGGGACCTGCCGGAGTTCGGCGGCACCGCGGTTGAGCGCGACGAAAACCACGGACGATCCCATCAGCTGGGGAGCGATGCCCTCCTCGCAGCAGACCGTCTCCTGGTCGGTGAGTTTGCGCGGCCGCTGCGGCTGGGTGAGATCCAGGGGCGCCGCCCAGACGCTGGTGTTCACCGCGGCCGCGTGGTCGCCATCGAACTCCCGGCCCTGGAACACGACAACCCCGTCGCCGACGACCGGGCAGTGCGCGTCACCGGGGACTTCGACGACCACGACTGGTGCGCCGCCTGTCGCCGGGACCGCGTAGAGGCTGGCGCGCTGGGATTCCCGTGCGCCCCAGTCGGCCGGTGCGGGGAAGACCACGTGGGCGCTGTCCGGGGTCCAGGCGGGTTTGCCCACGTCACAGGCACCGTCGGTGAGCTCGGTGAGCCCACCGACGAGGTCCGTGACGAACAGCCGGGGGCGCCGGTCGAGGATGAACCCGATGTCGTCCCACCGGTAGTCCAGCCGGGTGATCCGCCGGTGCGACTCGGCGCCCGGCTTGGCGTCCCGAACGTAGCGGCCCTCGTCGGGAACCCGGGCGACGAACGCGATCCTGGTGGAGTCCGGCGACCAGACCGGCGCCTGCACGCCGAGCGGGAGATCGGTCAGCGCGCGTGCGTCCCCGCCGCCGGTTGGCTGGACGTGGAGCTGTGGTCGGTCCTCCGCGGACGTCCTGCGCAGGAACGCGACCCAGTTGCCGTCCGGTGAGATGGCCGGTTCACCGTCGTAGAGCCCGTGCGACCAAGGACTGCTGCCTGATCCGTCGACGGCCACCCGGTGCAGGGCACTGACGTAGCTGTTGCTCGACAGATCGGGGTGAGCCACTGCGACCAGCAGCAGCTCACCCCGGAGGCTGATCGAGTCGGTGGTCGCGAGCAGCTCGATGTCATCTGGGCGCACACGCAGACGCTACCCGATACTTAGCGAGGCTTACGACCTTCGAAAGGACGTCTCACCTCGAAGTCGTGACCGAGGTGTCGCCTGACTCCTTGGCCTTGTCCCGCTTCGTCTTGATCAGGCTCGCGACCGTGGTGATCGCCAGTACCCCGATGATGACGCTGAGCGACACGGCGATGTTCGGCACCCAGACGTTCAGGTGCTCGCCGCCGTTGATGAACGGCAACTCGTTCGTGTGCAGCGCTTCGAGAACCAGCTTCACACCGATGAACGCCAAGATCGCCGCGAGACCGATCTGCAGGTACACGAGCTTGCTGAGCAGACCGCCCAGCAGGAAGTACAGCTGGCGCAGACCCATCAGCGCGAACGCGTTGGCCGCGAAGACCAGGAACGGCTCCTTGGTCAGGCCGAAGATCGCCGGGATCGAGTCGACCGCGAACAGCAGGTCCGCCGTGCCGATCGCGATCATCACGATGAACATCGGGGTGACCATGCGCTTGCCCGCGACCTTCACGAACGACTTGGAGCCGTGGTACTCGTCGGTCACCGGGAGGAACTTGCGCGCCAGCTTCGTCGCGCCGTTCTCCTTGTACTCCTCGTCCTCGTCGTCGTGGTTCGACTTGAGGAAGGTGTACGCGGTGTAGATGAGGAACGCGCCGAACAGGTAGAACACCCAGCTGAACTCCGCGATGACCGCGGCTCCGGCGAGGATGAAGATGCTGCGCATCGCCAGCGCGAGCAGTATCCCGATCAGCAGCACCTTGTGCTGGTGGATCGCGGGCACTTTGAACGCGCCCATGACCACCAGGAAGACGAACAGGTTGTCGACCGACAACGAGTACTCGGTGATGTAACCGGCGAAGAACTCACCGGCCGGTTGACCACCGGCGAAGTACCAGAGGCCGAGTCCGAACACGACCGCACAGGCGACGTAGAACGTCACCCACCTGGCGGCTTCACCGATGGTGACCTCGTGGGGCTTGCGGTCGACGATGACGAGATCGATCGCGAGCAGGACGAGAAGTCCGGCGATCGTCGCGATCCACAACCACACTGGCACACTCATGGGTCACCTCCGGTCAGGCGGGCATAGCCGTCCACCGGAGGTCTCTTCCGCCAGTGCGCCACTCGCGCACAGACCGACGGCGCCGGGCTCATTACCACTGGTCCCAGCGGTCGAGATCCGTGTTGACGACACCGCCGCGAAGGAATACTCCCCTCCACTGCAGCCCTTATTGTCCCCATCGGCTCGCCCGGACGCCAGGCGGAGTCCCCCATCCGGTTGTTGTTCTTGGTCACATCGCCCATTCGGCCGGTCCTCGGGCAGCCGGTCGGTCACCCACAGCGAGTTCCCACAGCGAGTTCTCAGCAAAGTTCCAATACGGTTCGCTCGTGCCCCGAATGTCCAAGACCCGCCTCCGCTGGCTGGCGCTCACGCTGGCCGCCGTGATCGTCGCGGCAGGAGTTCTGATCTGGGTCAACAGCGGGTCCGACGGACCCACGATCGCCACGGAGAACCGGTTGGTCTCCAGCGGCGACGCCCAGCTTGACACCACCCTCTACCTGCCAGAACAGACACCGGCACCAGCTGTGCTGGTCGCGCACGGGTTCGGTGGCAGCAAGGAGAGCGTCGACGCGGACGCCCGCGAACTCGCGCAGCGCGGCTTCGTCGCGCTGGCGTGGACCGCCCGCGGCTTCGGCCGCAGCACCGGCCAGATCGCGCTGAACGCGCCGGACGCCGAGGTCGCCGACGTCAGCAGGCTGATCGACGAGCTCGCCAAGCGCCCGGAGGTGCAAAAGGACGGTACGGATCCCAAGGTCGGTATCACCGGCGGGTCCTACGGTGGCGCGATCTCGTTGCTGGCGGCCGGATACGACAAGCGCATCGACGCGTTGGCGCCTGTGATCACGTACAACGACCTCGGCCAGGCGCTGATCCCGAACTCGGCGGCGACGACAGGCCAGCAGCTGCCGAACACGCCGTCCGCCAACGCTTTCGCCGCGCAGGGTGTGTTCAAGCGCTCCTGGGCAGGCGTGTTCTTCGCGGCGGGCATGGGCGGGGCGAGCTTCGCCAACCCGAGCGTGGACGCCTCCGAGCCGGGCAGCGACGACAACAGCAACCAACTGGCCGCGCAGGACCCGGCCGCCGCTGCCGCGGGCGGCACACAGGGCGGCCCGCCGCCCGGCGGGCGTGGCGCGGTCCAGCCGAACGGCCCATGTGGCCGGTTCACCCCGCAGGTCTGTGCCGCGTACACGGAACTGGCCACCACCGGCAAGGCCAGCCAGGCCACCGTGGACCTGCTGCGGTCGGTGTCGCCGGTGTCGGTGACCGACCGGATCACCCAGCCGACCATGGTCGTGCAGGGCGAGCAGGACACCCTCTTCGGCCTCGACCAGTCCGACGCGACCGCGCGGCAGATCACCGCGGCCGGGGGCAAGGTCAAGGTGGTCTGGTACGCGGGCGGGCACGACGGCGGCAAGCCGGGCCCGGGCCTGCGCGCGAAGATCGCCGACTGGTTCGACTTCCACCTGCGCGGCCGGGGCGCCGACCCCGGCACGGACTTCGAGTACGCCGTGCAGGGCGCGATCAGGGCACAGGGCGCGCCCAGCGTGCGGACCATGACCGCGGCGGGCTATCCCGGCCTGAGCGGATCCGCGACCGAACGCCGCCCGATCACGCTGGCCGGTCCACAGCAGACGATCGTGAACCCGCCCGGCGGCAACCCCGGGTCGATCACGAGCATGCCCGGCCTCGGCTCGGTGGTCGCCGGATCGTCCAGACTGGCCAGCAGGCTCGCGGTGGACATCCCCGGCCAGGTGGCCAGGTGGCGCAGTGAGCCGTTGACCGGCCAGCTGCTCGTCAGCGGCTCGTCCACGATCCGGATGCGCGTCGAACCGGTACCCGGTGTGCCGGTGCCGCCCGACGGGGTGGTGCTGTTCGCGAAGCTCTACGACGTCGCCGGGGACGGAACGCGGACCCTGCCCGCGTCGGCCGTGTCACCGCTGCGGGTCACACAACTGCCCGCGGACGTGACCGTGACCCTGCCGGGAATCGTGCGGCCGATCGAAGCGGACCACCGGATCGAGGTCGCGGTCACCACGACCGACCAGGCGTACGCGGTGCCCGCACAACCCGCCGCCGTCACGGTCTCGCTGACCGACACGGCACTGCAGGTACCGGTCGTGCCGGGGACGCGCTCGACCCAGACCCCGCCGATGTTCGCGCTCGTCGGCATCGGTGTCGTGATCGGACTGGTCATCGTGGTGGCGATCGTCGCCGCGATCCGCAGGCGCCGCGCCGACGACGTCGACCCCGCGCTGACCGACGTGCCGCTGGTGATCGAGAACCTGGCCAAGGAGTACCCCGGCGGCCTGAAAGCCGTGGACGGGCTGTCCTTCCGGGTCGAGAAGGGCCAGGTGCTCGGCCTGCTCGGGCCCAACGGGGCGGGCAAGACGACCTCGCTGCGGATGCTGATGGGCCTCATCCAGCCGACCGAGGGCTCGATCAGGGTGTTCGGGCACAAGGTGCACGCCGGTGCGCCGGTGCTGTCCCGGATCGGGTCGTTCGTGGAGGGCTCCGGTTTCCTGCCGCACCTGTCCGGTGAGGCGAACCTGCGGCTCTACTGGGCGGCGACGGGACGTCCGCTGGAGCACGCGCACTTCGACGAGGCGATCGAGATCGCCGGCCTCGGCCACGCGGTGCGCCGCAAGGTCAAGACCTACAGCCAGGGAATGCGGCAGCGGCTGGCGATCGCCCAGGCCATGCTCGGCTTCCCGGACATGCTCGTGCTGGACGAACCGACCAACGGGCTCGACCCGCCCCAGATCCACCAGATGCGCGAAGTGCTCAAGCGCTACGCCGCCACCGGACGCACAGTGCTGGTCTCCAGCCACCTGCTCGCCGAGGTGGAACAAGCGTGCACGCACGTGGTCGTGATGCACCGCGGCAAGCTCGTCGCCGCGGGCGAGGTCGCGGACATCGCGGCGGTCGGCGGCGAGGCGACGTTCCGCGTCGACCAGCCCGACCAGGCGGCATCGGTCCTGGGTGGACTGGCCGGTGTCACGGGCATCGAGGTCGACGGCAGGCAGGTGCACGCCAACCTCGACGGCACACCGCGCGCCAAGGCACTCGGTGCTCTGGTGGCAGCGGGCGTCGCGGTCGAGCAGGCGGGCCCACGCCGACGCCTGGAGGACGCGTTCCTCGAACTGGTGGGGGAGAACAAAGCATGAAATCCCCACTGCCCACCCCGAAAACGCCCACCAAACAGTCCCCCACCCAACCCGGGGGGCGTCCCTGCTCCAGTCTATCGGGGGTAAAGGCTGGTCAAAGGGTTACTGGCCGGTTGTGGACAACTGGATTTGACAACGGTCCATTGGCTCCGGGATCACCCGAACGGTCGACGGGGGAAGGAGAGGCGTGAGTACCAACAATGTGCACACTGACCCCACGGCCATCGGGGCGATGGAGGAAGCGGCCTCCCACGAACACCTGAAAGTCCAGCCGGACGGGTCGGTCGTCGGCTACAAGGCGAGCCGCACCCTCAGGATCCGGGTGGAGCTGGCCAGGCAACTGCGCAGGCGCCGGACCCAGTTGATGCTGGGCCTGCTCGTGCTGCTGCCGGTCGTGCTGGTGATCGCGTTCCAGATCGGACAGTCCAACCCGAACCGCAGGCAGGGCACGTTCGTCGACCTCGCGGTGGCGAGTGCGCCGAACTTCGTGGTGTTCGCGTTGTTCGTGTCGGGCACGTTCCTGCTGCCGATGATCGTGGCGATCTTCTTCGGCGACACGATCGCGAGTGAAGCGTCCTGGTCGAGCCTGAAGTACCTGCTGGCGATGCCGATCCCGCGGCATCGGCTGATCGCGCAGAAGGCGATCACGTCAGGGATCCTGTCGTTGTTCGCGCTGTTGCTGCTGCCGTCGGTGTCGTTGCTGATCGGCGTGATCTGGTACGGCGCGGGCGAAGCGGTCAGTCCGACCGGCGACGCGGTGTCGTTCGGCGACGGCGTCACAGCCATCTACGCGGCGACCATCTACATCGCGATCAACCTGCTGTGGGTGGCCGCGTTGGCGTTGTTCCTCTCGGTGTCCACCGACGCTCCACTCGGCGCGGTCGGCGGCACGGTGCTGGTCGCGATCGTCTCGCAGATCCTCGACCAGATCACCGCGTTGGAGGACCTGCGCAACTACCTGCCCACGCACTACGCGTTCGCCTGGTCAGACCTGATCTCCACCGACATCGACTGGTCGGAGATGACGAGGGGCGCGTTCTCGGCCGTGTGCTTCGCGGCGTTCTTCGGGTTTCTCGCCGTCCGCAAGTTCACGCGCAAGGACATCACGAGCTAGCACCGCGCAGGGGGAAGGGCGACCGCCTCGCCGAGGTGGTCGCCCTTTCCGGCCGTTGAACACCTCACTCACTGACTCCGGCGCATCACCGACCGCTGGAAAGACGGTCCTGATTCACCCGGGGCACGAGCGGAATCGGCGCCGCAACCGCTCGGCTCCTGCTCGCGCGCGGCCACCAGGTCGCCCACCGGACGCGACCCTGGTCGGCTCAGGGCCTTCCTCGACGAAGTCGGTCAGCCCGTCTGACACCAGGCAGGTGGTGGGGAACCGGCCACACCACACGAGCAGAACCGGCATTATGTGCTGGTGAACCAGACCTACCGGCATGTGTCGCAGTCGCCGACGCTGCCGGGCACCGCGCCACCGCAGGACGAGTTCGACGTCGCCGCGCTGTACGAGACTCCGTTGAGCCTCGGCAGCGCGCCGGCCGTGTCCTTGGACGAGAAGCTGCGTAAGGCGTACTTCTGGATCGTCAACCACGCGATCATCAGCCCGCACTACGACCTGGAGTTCGCCGAGGGGCCGGGGGCGAGCTACCACCTCGGGGACAGCAAGGCGCGGCTGTCGCTGCCGAGCGGGCAGAGCTACTCCAGCTTCGTGCTCGTCCCGCTGCTCACGTTCGCCACGCGGCGCCGGTGTCTGCTGGTCGGCGGGCCCGGCCGGGGCAAGACGGCCAGCGCGATCCTGATGGGTATGCTCGCCGGATACCCGTTGCGGGACGTGCGCAGGGCGATGCAGCACGGGCACCCGCAGCTGACGATTTCCGACATGCTGGGCACTCCCCTGCCCGGAGATCTCATCAAGGCCGAGCGGCTGGCGGATATCGACGTCGCCTGGCGAACCTGGCTGGGCATGCGGGTCAAGATCGTCGACGAGTACAACCGCATCCCCACCCGCACCCAGTCGGCGTTGCTGACACTCATGTCCGACGGGTACGCCGAGGTGTTCGACCAGATCTACGAGTCCGCCGACTCGGCCTGGTACCTCACGGCCAACGACGACAGCGGCGGCGGCACGTACCAGGTCATCGAGGCGCTCAAGGACCGCATCGACGTGGTGGTGCACGCGTTGGCGTTCAACTCCCGGTTCCTCGGTGAACTGCAGGAACGGGTCGAGCAGCGGTTGCGGCCGGAGGAGGTCGTGCCGCCGGAGATCGTGTTCACCGAGGCCGAGCACGACCGGATGCACGCCGAGATCCTGCGCGTGCCGCTGCCGAAGGAGGTGCGGCGCAGGCTGGAGTTCTTCGCCGCCCAGTTCGAACTGCTCGAACCCGCGGGCGAGCAGTTCGAGTACCGGACCAAGGACACCGCGAACCTCGCCGGGGTGGACGTGCACCTGCTGTCGGCGAGCGAGACCGGCCGCGACCGCCTGGCTGACCTCGGCGCCCAGACGCTCACTGGGTTGTCCGTGCGGTCGTTGCAGAGTGTTCTGACGTACGCCAAGGCGTTGGCGTATTTCCGCGGCCGTCCCGAGGTCGGTCTGGACGACCTGGCTTCGGTGCTGCCGTTCGTGCTGCACGACAAGCTCAAACCCAACGACCAGTCGCCGTCGTTCGACGAGCCCGGTCAGCGTCCATACCGGACCGACCGGGTCAGCTGGATCCGGTCGTTGTTCGAACGGGCCTGCGCCGAGTACGACCGGCTCGACCTCGACGTGCACGACCCGGTCGGTGACCTGCTCGCCGAGTTCGAACTGGGCCTCGACGACGTGGGCGAGACCGAAGTGGAGCGACGGCTCGGCAGGATCGAGTCGCTGCTGGCCGAGTGGAGCCGCGACCGCAAGCTCTACGGGCACGTCTACGACGACGCGTTGGCGTTGAAGTACCTGCACCAGCGTTACGTGAACTACCGGTCGTGGCTCCGATGGAAGAAGTAACTCCCTTTCTCAAGGCGCTGGCCGCTCATCGTGACCGGTACAACGCCCAGTTCCGGCTGGCCAGGCACCGGTCGAAGAACCTGGACGCAAACGCTTTCCTCGAGCACCTGAGGGTGTTCGTCAGTCCGATCGTGAACGCGGCCGGTGGCGATCCGATCGAGGTCACGGACGCGTTGATGGACCTGTCGCTCGCCACCCACGGCCGCCTGCCCGTCTCGTTGCACCGGGTCCTGCTCAACCAGGCGCGGTTCGTCGGAATGGACCCGGCGCGGGTCTCGGTGGCGTTGGCGAACGCGCTGCACCACCTGGAGTCCGAGCCAGGCACCACGACACACAAGTGGATCACGTACCTGGAGTACTACAGCAGGTCGCTGGAGACGGTCGAGTCCTTGCTGGACCTCGGCGTGGTCCTGGCGTGGGTCTGTGGGCTGGCCGCGCTGCGGGAATCGGCGCTCGATGTCGCCAGCCGGTTGGCACCCGGCACGCTGCGGGGATTCACCTTCACCGACGACGTCGACCAGCTGCGAGCCGACCCGTGGTGGTCGCCCACCAACCGTGGCCTGCGGATCGTGCGCAAATTAGGCGCGTTCCGCGGCTTCGGTGGCACGTTCACCCGCCCGCCCACGGTGTTCCTCCACGAAGGACGGTTGCACGCCACGGACGGCGCACACACCTGGCGCGTACACGCGGATGCCTACGGTGGCGCACTGCGCAGGGCTGACAACGCAACGCCACAACACCAGGCCCCGACGCTCACCCTGTCCCGAGACGGGGCCGTGTCCTGCAACGGCGAGTCGCGCGTCTTCCGGCAGCTCGCGGGCGCGACCAGTTGGACGTCCTGGTCCAACACACTGGCGGTCACGACACCGTGGACCCATTCGATCATGTTCGTGGCGCACTCTTGAACTGGCGCGAGAAGTGGCCGGAGGCGCTGCGGGCGTGGGGCAGGTTCACCAAAGTCCACGACCCGGACTACCGCGCGTCCACACCGGACGCGCGGAAAGCCGGGCTGACCGGCAGCTTCGCGATGTTCCGGCTGGACGACCGGACGGTCGTGCTCGACATGCAGGCGGTCGCCGAGCTGGGGCTGACCGACATGCCCGTCGAGGTGATGGCGCACGAGATCGGCCACCACGTGCTGTGCCCGGCCGACCTGGCCGACAACGCGCGGTTGCTCTCGCGTGTCCGCCGTGGCGTCCCGGGCTTCGAGAAGGCCGCGCCACTGGTCGCCAACCTGTACGCGGACATGCTGATCAACGACCGCCTGCAGCGCAGCCGGGGACTGCGGATGGCCGAGTTGTACGAGCGGATCACCACTGCCGAGCCGTCCACGTTGTGGACGTTCTACATGCGCGCCTACGAGATCCTGTGGTCGCTGAAGTCCGGCACCCTGACCAGGGGTGAGGTCACCGAGGACATCGAAGGCGACGCACAGCTGTGTGCCCGGCTGGTGCGCGTGTACGCGACCGACTGGCTGCGGGGCGCAGGCGGGTTCGCCGCGCTGTGCTTCCGCTACCTCACCGCGGATGGGGACGCGTTGGCCGGCGCACGCGGACGTGTGTGCATCGGCGTGGTCGGCGATGAAACGCACATCCCGGGTCTCACCGCCCAGGACGACGCGGTGATCGTGCACCCTGCGCTCGACCCGGAGGTGAACGAGTTCGTACCGCGGGACGCGCCCGCCGACGAGCCGCACCCGTCCGGCGAGGGCCAGTTCCGCGAACCGTACGAATACGGCCAGATCCTGAGCCAGCTGGGGATCACCCTCTCGGCGCAGGACATGGCGGCCCGCTACTACCGGGAACGCGCCACCCCGCACCTGGTTCGCTTTCCCGTACGCACCAAGCCGCTCGCGGTCGAACCGTTGCCGGAGGAGCACACCGCGTGGGACGTCGGCGAGCCGCTCGAAGCGGTCGACTGGCTCGCCACCGCGACCCGCTCGCCCGTGGTCATCCCGGGAATCACCACGGTGCAATCCGTGCTCGGTACGACCGAGGGCACGGAGAAGTCCCGCCGCCCAGTCGACCTGGACCTGTACGTCGACTCGTCGGGTTCGATGCCCGATCCGCGCCAGACCGTGTCGTACCTGACGCTGGCGGGCGCGATCCTGGCGCTGTCGGCGTTGCGGGTCGGCGCACGGGTCCAGGCGACGCTCTGGTCGGGCACCAGGGATTTCGTGACCACGAAGGGTTTCGTCCGCGACGAGGACGACATCCTGCGTGTCCTCACCGGGTACTTCGGTCGTGGCACGGCGTTCCCGTTGCACATGCTGCGCAGGACCTACCTGGAGGAGGAACGCACGGACCCGGCGCACATCGTGGTCATCTCCGACGACGGGGTGGACACGATGGTCAAGCTGACCGACGAGTTCGGCAGGCCCGGCAGTGAGATCGCCGCACGCGCGCTGGCGGACGCGGGTGCGGGTGGCACGCTGGTGCTGAACCTGACGGAGTTCCACGAAGCCAGGATCCGCGAGCTGATGCCGGACTGGGACGTGCACCGCGTGTCCCGGTGGCAGGATCTGGTGGACTTCGCCGCCGCTTTCAGCCGGGCCCAGTACGAACGGAGCACCGCGTGATCGTCCTGTCCACGCTCACCCGGCGCCTCGCCGAGACGCCGAACGACTTCCTCGGCGACACGGCGTTCGCGCCCGCGGTGATCTCCGACGTGCTGACCTCGGCGGGCAAGGTTGGCCTTGACAGCGTCACGGCACGACCCTTTGTGGCCATGAACCCGCGGTGGCGTGAGCTCGTGCTGATCACCTGCTGGCTCGTGGCCGACCCGTCGTTCGGTGCCGTGGTCGACCACGAGCCGCTGGTCAGGTTCCTGCGCGACGACCTGCCGAGGCTGGCGGACCTGGTCGAGCCGCGGCGGTTCGTGCACGACCCGGACCGGCGCGAGGAACTGGCCAGGCTGGCGATGCTCGCCCTCGCTGTGATGCCGTCCGGGGAGACAGCCGAGCAGGCGGCGGACCGTTTGGCTACAGTGGACAGTGTGCGGCGGTACGAGGTGCTCGAGGCGGCCAAGGCCGCCGAGCAGCGGGCCGACGCCGTGCGCAGGGCGATGGAAGCGGAACGGGCCCGCGAGGCGGCTGCCCGCTACAGCCAGGTGTGATCATGCGCGACGACTACCCGGTCCCCGACTACGTGCCGATGGCCGCGACGGCGTTGACCGACGCGGAACGCTGGCCGTCGTTGACCGAGAACGGCCGCGCCATGCTGGACCGGTTGCGCGCGCACCCGTCCGCCCCGCTGTACAACCACGCCTGCGGTGACCGGTTGACCAGCGAATCGATCGCCGCCTTGAAGTCCTATCAGGACACTCTGCGGGCCGGGTACCACGGCTGGACGTCCACGCAGGAACCGCCGTGGGTAGCGGACCTGGTCGACCGGGTCTACCGGACCGTGCCGCGGTATCGCGGGCGCACCACGCCACGGCGGTTCGCCGACGTGCCGCTCACCGACCGGATCGACCTGCTGGCAAGGGCTTTCGAGTGCGTCCCGGACGACGCGGACCTGGCCGACCTCATCGTGTACCGGACGTCGGGGTCACGGGGCCCGGCGGCGACGGTGCCGATGAGCCCCGAGTTCAACGCGCTCGACCTGCCCGTGATCGAGTACGTGCTGGCCAGGCACGGCGTCGCGTTCTCCGGCGGGGCGAACACGGTGTCGTTGGCGAACGTCTACGCGCAGCCGGTGGCGTACCAGTTCGCCTCGGTCTCCGGCTATCTCGACGGCGCCGGGATCGTCAAGGTCAACCTGGACCCGTCCGGCTGGCGCACGCCGGACGACCGCGTGTCCTTCTTGGACAGCTGCGCACCCGAGGTGTTCACCGGGAACCCCGTTTCGCTGGCGGCGCTGGCCGAACTCCCGTTGCGGCACAAGCCGAAAGCCGTCATCAGCGGCGCGATGTCGTTGAGCGACACGCTCCGGCGACGGCTGGAGAACCGGTTCGGCTGCCCGGTGATCGACCTGTACGGGATCACCGAGGCCGGGTTGATCGCGTGGCGTGACCACGACGTGCACCGGATCCTGCCGCGTCGGCTGTACGTGGAGATCCTCGACGAGAACGGCAGGCGCTGCGAGCCCGGTGTGGTCGGCGAGGTGACGGTGACGTGCGGCGAGAACCCGCTCCTGCCGTTGCTGCGCTACCGCACCGGTGATCACGCCGCGCTGGACTGGCGTTACGGCCCTGTGCTGGTCGGTTTGGACGGCCGCGCACCGGTTCGATACCGGCGTACCAACGGTTCGTGGGTGAACTCCATCGAGATCACCCACGTCCTGTCGCCGCTCGGCCTGGTCGCGTGGCAGCTGCACCAGGGTTCCGACGGCGCGTTGACGTTGTCGGTGCATGAGACAGGCGCCCCGGGCCCGGACGTGATCGCACGCGCGCTGACGGCGTTGATGGGTGACATCCCGCTGAAGGTCACCCTGGACAACCTCGCCAAGGCCACCAAGCCCCAGCGCTACACCTCTGACGTCTGAGGCAGCACCGAGAGGTCGGCGGCGCTGAGCCGGTCCCGGTCGCCGATCACGTCGATCTCGGTGATCACGCCGTCGGCGAAGGTGAACGCGAGCACCACGGCCAGCCTGCCGCCGACACCCATCACCGAACGGCTGTGAACGCAAGGATCTTCAAGACAGCGACGGCGCACCGACCGATGCTGGACGCGTGAATGTCGCCGAGATCGTCGCGGCCGATGGGCCGCACCCGGACCACGCGGCCGAACTGATGCTGTTCGGTCAGTTCGTCGGTTCGTGGGACTTGACCGTGACCGACTACTTCGAGGACGGCACGACCAGGACCATGCCGGGTGAATGGCACTTCGGCTGGGCGTTGCGGGGCCGGGCGATCCAGGACGTGTGGATCGTGCCCGGCCGGGAGTTCGGCATGACCGTCCGGTTCTACGACCCGCGGATCACGGCGTGGCGGTCCACGTGGATCGGTCCGACCTCCGGTTACGTGCAGCAGTTCGTCGCCCGCGCGGTAGGCGACGAGATCGTGCTGTCCGGCCGCCAGGCCGACGGCCGGTCGGTGCGGTGGATCTTCTCGTCGATCACGCCGACGTCCTACCACTGGCGCAACCTGGTCTCGGCGGACGACACGAGCTGGCGCTTGCGGCAGGAGATGGACGTGGTCCGGCGCGCGCCGGACCAGCACGCCAAGTGAGCCGTGACCCCGCTCTCACCCACCGCCTTTGCATGACCATACATTGGCGTGCATAATTGTCGGCGTGTCCAAGGTGCTGACTTCTCTGCCTGTCGGTGAACGTGTCGGGATCGCCTTCTCCGGTGGCCTCGATACGTCGGTCGCTGTCGCGTGGATGCGCGAAAAGGGTGCGGTGCCGTGCACCTACACCGCTGACATCGGCCAGTACGACGAGCCGGACATCGACTCGGTGCCCGGCCGCGCCCACTCGTACGGCGCCGAGATCGCCCGTCTCGTCGACTGCCGTGCCGCGCTGGTCGAGGAAGGTCTCGCGGCGCTGGCCTGCGGGGCGTTCCACATCCGCACCGGCGGCCGTACGTACTTCAACACGACGCCGCTCGGCCGCGCGGTCACCGGCACGCTGCTGGTGCGCGCGATGCTCGAGGACGACGTGCAGATCTGGGGCGACGGCTCGACCTTCAAGGGCAACGACATCGAGCGGTTCTACCGCTACGGCCTGCTGGCCAACCCGTCGCTGCGGATCTACAAGCCGTGGCTGGACGCGGACTTCGTGACCGAGCTCGGCGGCCGCAAGGAGATGTCCGAGTGGCTGCTCGCGCGTGACCTGCCGTACCGCGACAGCACCGAGAAGGCCTACTCGACCGACGCCAACATCTGGGGCGCCACGCACGAGGCCAAGTCCCTGGAGCACCTGAACACCGACATCGAGATCGTCCAACCGATCATGGGTGTCCGGTTCTGGGACCCGCGGGTGGAGATCCCGGTGGAGGACGTCACCATCGGCTTCGACCAGGGCCGGCCGGTGTCCATCAACGGCAAGGAGTTCGCCACCCAGGTCGACCTGGTGCTCGAAGCCAACGCGATCGGCGGACGGCACGGCATGGGCATGTCCGACCAGATCGAGAACCGGATCATCGAGGCCAAGAGCCGCGGCATCTACGAAGCGCCGGGCATGGCCCTGCTGCACGCGGCCTACGAGCGTCTGGTCAACGCGATCCACAACGAGGACACCCTGGCGACCTACCACAGCGAGGGCCGCAGGCTCGGGCGTCTGATGTACGAGGGCCGCTGGCTGGACCCGCAGGCGCTGATGGTCCGCGAGTCGTTGCAGCGCTGGGTCGGCATGGCCATCACCGGAGAGGTGACGCTGCGCCTGCGCAGGGGCGAGGACTACTCGATCCTGGACACGACCGGGCCGTCGTTCAGCTACCACCCGGACAAGCTGTCGATGGAGCGGACGGAAGACGCGGCTTTCGGCCCGGTCGACCGGATCGGCCAGCTGACCATGCGCAACTTGGACATCGCCGACTCGCGGTCGCGGCTGGAGCAGTACGCCGGGCTCGGCATGGTCGGGACGCAGCACACGATGCTGATCGCCCCGCTGCCGCAGACCGAACTGATCGGCGCGATGCCCGAGGGCGGCGCCGAGGCGATCGTCGACCGCGGCGCGGCCCCGAACGACGACGCGGAACTGCTGGACCACGCGGCCCTCGAAGCAGGCAACGACTAAGCACGGACACCACTGAGGCCGACCTCCGAACGAGGTCGGCCTCTTTCATCTGACGCTGGCCTACACCGGTGCGGCGTCACCGGGTAGTGGTTCGTGGTGGTCGGCGCGCAGGCCGTCAAGACTGATGTGCAGCAGCCTGTTCCACAGCTGCGGACGGCACTCGTCGGTGATCTCCACGGCGTGCCCCAGTGAGACCAGCAGGAGCAGCAGGTCGTCGGTGGTCACGCCGGGGCGCAGCAGGCCCGCGGCCCGGACGCGGAGTTCCTCGAGGACGACCCGGAGTTGATTGATGCCATCCAGGTCCGGGGTCGACCAGGTCAGCGCGAAGTTCTCCATGATCGCGCGGTGGCGCGCGCTGCCTGCCAGGGCCTGCCGGTAGAAGTCGGCCAGCGCGGCCCAGGGGTCCTCGGCGTCGATCGCCGCCTGACGGGCGGACTCCGCCCACTCCGTGAAGTCCTTGCGCAGGACCGTGTGCACGAGGTCTTCCTTCTTCGGGAAGTGCCGGTAGAGGGTACCCATGCCCACCCCGCTGCGGCGGGCGATCTCCCGCACGTCCACCGCGGTGCCCTGTTCGGCCAGTACGTCGGCGGCGGCCTCGATGATCGCTTCCCGATTGCGGATCGCGTCCACGCGCGGCGCCCGTCGCCGGGTGACCCCCGCCGATTCACCGTCCGACCCACCCACTGCCATGCTCCCGAGCATACCGCTTATCCGGAGCACATGCTCCGCGTTGTGCTACTTTGAGGAGCAAGTGCTCCGGATAACAAGGGAACGTCATGGACATCAACAACTGGAACGAGCGGATCATCGCCGAGGTCCGAGCGAACGCCGGGTACGCGGCGTGGAGCACCGACGAGGAGTTCGCCGCGGGCCGCCCAGTTCCACCGCCGGTTCCCGGGCTCGACGCGCCGGGTATGCCGCTCATCCTGGTGCACCACACCGGGGCGAAGACGGGGCGCGAACGGATCAGCCCGCTGTTCTACCAACCGGTCGGCGACAACTGGGCTGTCTTCGGCACTTACGGCGGCAGCCCACGCCATCCGGCGTGGTACATCAATCTGATGGCGAACCCCCGCGCCACGGTCGAGGCGGACGCGGAGGAAGTGCCTGTAGTCGCGCGACTCGCACAAGGGGCGGAACGCGAGCGGATCTGGGCGAAAGAGATCGCGCTCATCCCGAAGTTCGCCGAGTTCGAGGCAGCCTCGGGCAGGCAGACCCCCGTCGTCGTGTTGGAGCGTGTACACGACGGCAGTTGATTTGTCAGACCCGTTGGGTAGTTTGCCGGGCATGGTCACCGTTGAGCAGATCCGCCAGGTGGCGTTGTCGCTGCCGCGGTCGTATGAGGCGATCGTGCGGGATCGGGTCAAGTTCCGGATCGGGCAGATCGTGTACGTCGGGTTGTCGCGGGACGAGATGACGATGGGTTTCGCCTTTCCCCGGGCGGAACGGGACGCGTTGATCAGCGGCGAGCCGGACAAGTTCTTCCCGCCGTCGAAGTCCGACGAGCGGTTCAACTGGGTCCAGGTGTGGCTCGCGGCGATCGACGAGCAGGAGATGCGTGAGCTCGTCGTCGAGGCGTGGCGGATGTGCGTGCCCAAGAAGGTGATCGCGGAGTACGAAGCTCGTCTGACCGAGTGAATGTGACAGCGCGACTCGGGGCACTGATCAAATCCGGGAAGAGTCGCTCCTTCTCTCGTGTAATGCACCTGCGGCGATACTCCTCCAAGTCGATCTTTTGCCCACCAGCTTCTCTTTCCGTACGACCTGAGCTGTGGATCCTGCATACGCCCCGTTCCTCAGGCGTGGATCCCCTCGTCGTCGCTGTGGCGTGGGTTGCTCGAACAGCGCGGCAAAGACGACCTGATCAAGAGTGGCTGGCGGTCGGTCACATCGGACATCCTGAAGCTGGCGATCGACCCCCACGGCTGGGCGACCTGCTCGGAAAAAGTGTCGTCCATCACCGACGATTCTGCCCGATGGCAGCGGTCTCACCCGATGACAGCCCTGATCGACAAGGAAGGACCACTACGATGGTCGACACGCACAGCCGCCGCCCCGTCGAGATCTGGCCGCTGGTGCACGCCGAACGCGCCGCTCTCGCAACCGACGTGATGCACCTTACGGACGAGCAGTGGTCCACCCGTTCGTTGTGCAGCGACCTGTCCGTGCGCGAGGTGCTGGCCCACCTGACCGCCGGAGCGAACCTGAACGGTCTCCGCTGGTTCGCCGGAGTGGTGCGCTGCCGCTTCGACTTCGACAAGCAAGTGGCCATGCGCCTAGCCGAACAGCTCGGCGACGCTCCCGCCGAGACACTCGACCGGTTCCGCCGCGCCGTCGCCAGCAAGTCCAAGCCGCCGCTGCCGGTCATCGCGATGCTCGGCGAAACGATCGTCCACGGGGAGGACATCCGCCACCCGCTGGGTATCCGCCACGACTCCCCGATCGCGACGCTCACCCGGATCGCCGAGTACTACCGGAGCACCGACCAGGTAGTTGTTGCCAAGACGCGGGTCAAGGGCCTGCGCCTCGTCGCCACCGATGGCCCCTTCACCTCCGGAGAAGGCCCTCTGGTGTCCGGCCGCACCCTCGCACTGATCATGGCCATGACCGGTCGCACCAGGTTCTGCGACGAACTCCACGGGGACGGGGTTCCCACACTGCGCGACCGTTCACCCGCACATGACACGTCCACACCGAAATAGGCAATGCGCCGCAGATGCACAGCGACGGCACACGCTGCCGCCCCGGCCGGCGCAGGGCGCACCCAGCTGAGTTGCCAGCCACATCAGCTGACCCTCCAGAGCCAAACGGTGCCCGCCAACCCGCGTGGTTACCCGCCCAACGCCCGTGCCGAGGTCGACCTGGCGGGCGATCCGGGTGAGCCGCAGTGCGTCGGCGCGCTGTCGCGCAGGCACTGGAGTGTGAGGTCCACACCCCCGATCTCCCCCAGCCATCCCTCGGTCGTGGCGCGTTTCCTCCGCTCCTCCAAGTCGGACTCCAATTCGTCGAGACGGGCGCAGCATTTTCGGGTTCACATGCAACTGCGCGGACCGGGTGCTCATGCTGGCAGCTCGTCCCGTACGGGCGTCCGCAGGAGCCGAGTTCGACCTTGCGCTTATCGAAATTTCTCTGCACTTGTCAAGTTGATCACGCGCGTGGTACTGCTGTGGTTCGTGCGTAGTTCGGGCACTCAGACCGACGGCAACATCCGCTCATGCCGAATAGCGTTGCGATGTTTCAGGCGCGCTGGAACTGACGAGTCGCCAGTGACACGACGAGCCCGCCCAGAACAAACCAGGGATTCCAGAGGATCAGGCTCCAGTGCCGAACTGGCCATGGAACGCGTAAAAGCCGTGCACCACAGTCAAAACGTGATTGATCGTCCTCGGCGCATAGCCCGCTCTGCCGACCGTCGACCTGTCAGGGATGGCACATCCACGGCGAATGCCCCACGGCCATGTCCGTTGCGCCCCTAGCCCCCAGTTACGTTCGGGGGTCGGAGGGCTGCGGCATGCCTGTTGTGCTACTTGATGCCCGCGGCGTCCATGCCTCGCAGTTCCTTCTTCAGGTCGTGGATCTCGTCGCGCAGACGGGCGGCCAGCTCGAACTGCAGGTCCCTCGCCGCGTTCATCATCTGGTCGGTCAACTGGGCGACGAGATCGGCCAGCTCCGCGCGGGGCATCTTGCTGATGTCGCGGTCGGACCGCACACCCGAGCTCTTGCCGCCGGTCGCCGGAACGCCCTTCTCCCCCGTGGGTTTCTTGCCACGGGAGGCGTTGCGGCCCGAGCCGCCGACCGCCACATCTTCGTCGTCCGCTTCCTGGTAGACGCGGTCGAGGATGTCGGCGATCTTCTTGCGCAGCGGCTGCGGGTCGATGCCGCGTTCCTTGTTGTACGCGATCTGCTTGTCGCGACGGCGGTTCGTCTCGTCGATCGCGTGCTGCATCGCCGCGGTCATCTTGTCCGCGTACATGTGGACCTGGCCGGAGACGTTACGGGCCGCGCGGCCGATCGTCTGGATGAGGCTCGTGCCCGACCGCAGGAAGCCTTCCTTGTCCGCGTCCAGGATGGCCACCAGGGACACCTCGGGCAGGTCGAGGCCCTCGCGCAGCAGGTTGATGCCGACCAGGACGTCGAAGTCGCCGGATCGCAGCTGCCGCAGCAACTCCACCCGGCGCAGGGTGTCCACTTCGGAGTGCAGGTAGCGCACCCTGATGCCGAGCTCCAGCAGGTAGTCGGTCAGGTCCTCGGCCATCTTCTTGGTCAGGGTGGTGACCAGGACGCGCTCGTCCTTCTCCGCGCGCTCGCGGATCTCGCCGACCAGGTCGTCGATCTGGCCCTTGGTCGGCTTGATGATCACCTCGGGGTCGATCAGGCCGGTCGGCCGGATCACCTGCTCGACGAACTCGCCGCCGGTCTGGCCCATCTCGTACGGGCCCGGTGTCGCCGACAGGTACACCGTCTGGCCGATCCGGTCCTGGAACTCCTCCCAGGTCAGTGGCCGGTTGTCCAGCGCGCTGGGCAGCCGGAAGCCGTGCTCGACCAGGTTGCGCTTGCGGGACGCGTCGCCCTCGTACATGCCGCCGACCTGCGGCACGGTGCCGTGGGACTCGTCGATGACGAGCAGGAAGTCATCGGGGAAGTAGTCGATCAGCGTCGCGGGCGCGGAACCGGCTTCGCGGCCGTCGATGTGCCGCGAGTAGTTCTCGATGCCCGAGCAGAAGCCGACCTGGCGCATCATCTCGATGTCGTAGGTGGTGCGCATCCGCAGCCGCTGCGCCTCCAGCAGCTTGCCCTGCCGCTCGAACTCCGCCAGCCGCTGCTCGAGCTCCTTCTCGATCGCGACGATCGCCTTCTCCATCCGCTCGGGACCGACGACGTAGTGCGTGGCCGGGAAGATCCGCAGCTCGTCGACCTCCTTGACGATGTCGCCGGTGAGCGGGTGCAGGTAGTAGAGCTTGTCGATCTCGTCGCCGAACATCTCGATCCGGACGGCCAGCTCCTCGTAGGCCGGGATGATCTCGATGGTGTCGCCGCGCACCCGGAACGTGCCACGGGCGAAGGCCAGGTCGTTGCGGGTGTACTGGACGTCCACCAGCGCGCGCAGCAGCGCCTCGCGCTCCAGCTCCTGCCCCACGCGCACCTCGATCGACCGGTCGAGGTACGACTGCGGCGTGCCCAGGCCGTAGATGCAGGACACCGAGGCGACGACGATCACGTCCCGCCGGGACAGCAGGTTCGACGTGGCCGAGTGCCGCAGTCGCTCGACGTCGTCGTTGATCGACGAGTCCTTCTCGATGTACGTGTCCGTCTGCGGGATGTACGCCTCGGGCTGGTAGTAGTCGTAGTAGCTGACGAAGTACTCGACCGCGTTGTGCGGGAACAACTCGCGCAGCTCGTTGGCCAGCTGGGCGGCCAGCGTCTTGTTCGGCGCCAGCACGAGCGTGGGCCGCTGGACCCGCTCGATCAGCCACGCGGTGGTCGCCGACTTGCCCGTGCCGGTCGCGCCGAGCAGCACCACGTCCTTCTCGCCCGCCTTGAGCCTGCGTTCCAGCTCCTCGATGGCGGCAGGCTGGTCGCCGGCGGGCTGGTACTCGCTCACCACCTCGAAGGTCTTGGAGGCGCGCGGGATCTCGCTCACCGGCCGGAACTCGGAGTGGGCGATCACTGGGTGCTCGGTCGCGAATGCCACGCCGAAGACTCTACGTCCGCCCACCGACAGTTTTGCTCCGACCCAGGTCAGGGCTTGAAAACCGGGGCTGGTGTGACCCGTGGGACGGGTGCGCTAGCCGCAGCCGTCACAGCAGCCGCAGCAGTCGCAGTGCGCACAGCATCCCCGGCCCGCCCGGCCTGCGGCGATCTCCGCAGCACCCGAACCGATGTCCGCACCCAGGTGACTGCTGTGGTCAGCTTTCTCCTTCTTCTTGTTCTTCTTGCGCGGCCCCCCGGAGGCATGCGCGAACGCCCGGTGGATGGCGTGCTCGACTTCGTCGACGAGCAGGGCGCGCACGAGCCGGCCGTCGGCGAAGTCGGCCTCGTCCAGCGCCAGGCGCATCCCGAGCGCGGCGTCGTCGCAGTGCCGACGAGCCTCGGCGAGGGACGCACCGGTTGCGGTCAACGGGTTCCACGCGCCGGCGGCACCGTCGCCGTCGAGGTCTTCGACGGCGTCGACGAGGTGCGCGATCCGGCCGAACAGCCGCCCGGCCTCGGCCAGCGCGGTCGCGTTGGCCGGACGACCACTCACCACGGCGGTATGCGCGAACGCGGCGGCCGCAGCGGTTTCCGTCGGCTCGGTCGCGTCCAGCAGGGACACCGCCGACGACTCGACGGTGGACTGCCGGGCGACAGCGTCCAGCAGGACAGCCGTGTCGAAACCGACCGCGGACGCGGACGTCGTGCCCTGTGCCGCCCACCGCTTGGCAACGAGCCGCGCGACAGCGGGAGCACCGGGACGGCGCATCGCACCGTCCCGGTCGGCGACGTGGTCGGTCATCTTGGCTGAGGCGAGTACAAGCGACACGGCGGCGGCCAACCGAGCACCGTCACCTTGCGCGACCGACGCGGACCGCATCGCGCGCAGCGGGCACGGCCCGGCGGTGCGCCGATTCGCGGCACCGTCGGACTGCGCCTCCACGAGCACGGAGATCACCAGGCCGTCGTAGTTGGTCACGGCACGAGCCAACTGGCCGTGCTCGTCACGCAGCGTCAGGCACAACCCGCATAAGTGCGCGAGCCATGTCCCGTGCAACACAGGAAGCCGATGACGACACGGTCTGATGATCCCGAACATTCCGATTCCCCCTGGAGATCGAGCTGGTGATCGACGACTAACAGGAACAATCGCAGCAGTCACAACCGTCGCAACAGTCACAGTTGCAACAGTCACAGCAATCGCAGCAGTCGCAGTTGTAGCACCAGCCTTCCTTCGGCTCACCGGTCCACGGATCGTGGTACGGGTTGCCGCAGCAGTACTGGCATGTGCAGAACATGAAGAGGGCGATGCCGCAGGCCGCGCCCCAACTGCGGTTCGGCCGCTGCCAACCCTGCTGGTGCCAGTCGCGGCGCTTGTCCTCACGCCGTTCCTTGCGGTTGGGCTTCTTTCCGGGCGGCTGCTGATACGGCGGCGGTGGCTGCTGCGGGTACTGCGGTCCGCCCGGGTGCCCATGGCTGTGACCGTTGCCGGGTCCGTGCACGTCGCCGAAGGCGCGCTTGATGGCGTGGTCGAGTTCGTGCGCGAGCAGGACGTGGATGAGCTTGCTGTCGGTGAACTCCGCCTCCCGCAACGCCAGCCGCACGCCGAGCATGGCGTCGTCGCAGAGCCTGCGGGCTTCCTCCCGGGTGGTTCCCGTTGCCAGCAGCGGGTTCCAGGCGCCGGTGGCGCGGTCCTCCTCGAGGTCCTCCACCGCGTCGAGCAGGTGCGCGATCCGCCCGAACAACTTGCCCGCCTCGGACAGGGCGGTGACGTTCTGCGGTCGCCCGCTGAGGATCGCGGTGTGCGCGAAGGCCGCGGCGGCCGCGGTTTCCGTCGGGTGTGTGGCCATCAGCAGCGAGTCGCCACGAACGAGGGAGCTCTCCACGGCGGGCTGCTGCCCCACGGCGTCGAGCAGGACGGCGGTGTCGAAGCCGATCCGCTCGCCGGTCCGCGCGCCCTGTGCCGCCCACCGGTTGGCGACGCGTCGCGCCGCTTGGGAAACTCCGCGCCTGCCGAAGACGCCGTCGCCGTCGGCCACGTGGTCGCTGATCTTCGCCGACGCCAGGGCGAGGGACACCGAGGCGGCCAGCCGGGCACCGTCACCCTGTGCGACGGACGCGGGTTGCATCGCCCGAAGGGGGCACGGCCCCGCCGTGCGCCTGGCCGGGACGGTGGACTGGGCCTCGACGAGGACCGACACCACGAGACCGTCGTAATTCGTGACGGTCCGCGCCAATTGCCCGTGATCGTCGCGTAATGCCAGGCAGAGGCCGCAGAGGTGGGCCATCCACGAAGTGCGCAGCGTCGGTGAAAGCCGATGACGACAAGGTCGGATGATCCCGAACATGAATGCCATACCCCCCGGTCGGAAGATCGGCATCGTAGCCGGTAATCACCCGATCGGACGCGCAAACCCCCTTTGCGGAGGGTGCGGTGATCCGCTCGGCGTAGGCACCATGACCAGGTGAGCTCCGACTACTTCCTCCCCGTCGCCCGCCCGAGGATCAGCCCTGACGCCGCACCGCACATCCACCGGCCCAAGGTGGAGCTGTTCGACGTCAAGGCCATGGAGAACATCGATCCCAAGGGCTTCCGGCGCACGGTGGACGAATACCGGCTGGAGCATTTCGGTCTGTTCATGGCGCGCAAGATGGAGGGCCACCCGAAGCTCGCCTATATCGAATCGTGGCTCCTGCCCGACCTCGGCCTGCGGGTCACCCGGTGGCACCGCCACCCGGGCATCCCGAAGGGCGAGGACGTCTACATCGATCTGGTCGAGGTGGATCCCGAGTTCGGCGAGCACACCGGCGCGCACGGCCCGGTCTGGCGGATGGTCGACGTCTACCTGGACATCCACGTCCACACCGGCGAGCGCCTCGAAGTCGTGGACACCGACGAGCTCCTGGCGGCGCTGACCGCCCGGCTGATCGACGCCGAGACCGCGCGGCGGGCGCTGGAGCGGACCTACCGCACGGTCGACGGGATCACCCGGCACGGCTACGACACGGACGCGTGGCTGGCCTCGCTCGGTATCGACCTGACGTGGCAGGACCAGGGCAAACCCCGGAATTGAACTGGTGTGGCGACACACGTACAACCGACTTGTTGATCTTGTCAACCGCCTTTCGGCCCAATCGCGAGCCGCTCACAGATCGATACCCGGCTGATCACAAGCCGTGATGTAACGAATGAAACCGGGGTGATCACGCACCGCACCGTCCCGACTACCCTCGGGCCGCGTGGGCACCACTATCACCCCGCAGCTGGTCGACTTCGTCGACACGGTTTCCGCGGTTCGCAGGTACTCGTCCGGTACTTCCCGGCGCCTCCGGACGTGCCAGGAGGAACGCTGGGGACTGCGGGTGGAGTGCCCGACACCGGAGGATCCGTTCTACGACTCCGAAGTGACGTGGCTCCTGCCGGGGATCAACGTCAGACTGACCCAGCAGCGCCCCCGGTCGCGCCACGCGCGGTCCGGCCCGAGCGTGCTGACCGCCGCCCGAATCACCCGCGAGGGCACCATGTGGCGGACGACGGACCTGTTGCTCGGCCTGTCGTCGGCACCGGGTTGCGCGGCACGGATCGTGCGCTCCGAGGAGTTCGCCGCCGCGGTGGCGGGGCGGGTCCTGCGCAACGGCGACGCGGATCTCGCGCTGCGGACCGTGCACAAGACGTTGGAAGAACTCAGCTACTACCGGCACGACCTGAGCGCTTGGCTGACCGGCCACCACGTTTTCGAGGTGTGGCCACCGTTCTAGGGACGACGGATACCCACCACAAACCCCCTGCGGATGGTCAATCCCTCGCAGGGGGTTTGTGGCATCTTGGGGTGATTACGCACCGAACTGGCCGAGTAACGGCGCGCTCCCTGTTCTTTTACAACGTCTTGGCAACCTGCTTGACAGTTGGTGTGGTCCGGACCACGCTGCACTGCATTGGTCTACACCATTTGTGCGCCCGGGGTGGCCGGGCTCGAAAGGACGGCACGAGTGAAGCGCTGGATGAAGCTGGCGGCAGGAGCTGTCGCCATCTCCCTCGCGACTGCGGGCTGCGCCGGCTCCGGGGGGTCGGGCAACACCGCCCAAAGCAACGCGAACGCGCCACAGCAGCTCAGCGGCGAGCTGACGGTCTGGTTGATGACCGGCTCGGCGCCGGAACCCCTGACCAACGCCCTGCACAAGGAGTTCCAGGACGCCAACCCCGGCGTCAAGATCAAGTACGAGATCCAGCAGTGGAACGGCATCCAGCAGAAGCTGACCACCGCACTCGCCTCGCAGACGCCGCCTGACGTGATCGAGATCGGCAACACCCAGACGCCCGCGTTCGCCGCGCAGGGCGTGCTCGCCGACCTGAGCGACTCGGTCAACGACCTCAACGGCGGGCAGTGGCTCAAGGGCCTCAAGGACTCCGCGACGTTCGACGGCAAGACCTACGGCATGCCGTTCTACGCCGCCAACCGCGAGGTCATCTACCGCAAGGACCTGTTCGAGCAGGCGGGCATCACCACGCCGCCGGCGTCCCGTGACGAGTGGCTGGCCGCGATCGACAAGCTGAAGGCCAAGTTCGGCAGCGACCCCGACTTCCAGGCGCTGTACCTGCCGGGCCAGTACTGGTACTCGTTGCTGTCGTTCATCTGGGACGAGGGCGGCGACATCGCCAAGGCCGAGGGCAAGAACTTCAAGTCGACGCTGAACTCGACCGAGGCCAAGGCGGGCCTGGAGTTCTACAAGAAGCTCGTCGACGCGTCCGGCACGAAGGCGCCGAAGGACAACGACGAGGCCACCCCGCAGCAGGCGGGCATCTACGGCGGCGGCAAGGTCGCCATGTTCATCGGCACCCCCGGTGAGGTGGCCACCGCGGCCAAGACCGACCCGACGATCAAGGACAAGACCGCCGCGTTCGCCATCCCCGGCAAGAGCGCGGGCAAGAGCGCACCGGTGTTCCTCGGCGGTTCGAACCTGGCCATCCCGGTCAACAGCAAGAACACCGCGGCCGCCAAGGCGTACCTGAAGCTGCTGTCGGGCCAGAAGTACCAGACCGAGATCGCCAAGGGCGGCTACGTGCCCGGCACGTCCACGGACATCAGCGCGCTGTCCAGCGACCCGTTCGCCAGCGTGATGGCCAAGGCCGCGCAGAACGGCCGCGCGGTCCCGTCGAGCCCGAAGTGGGGCGAGGTCGAGTCGGGCCAGAACCCGCTCAAGGACATGATGACCGCGTACCTGACGGGCAAGAAGTCGATCGACCAGGCGACCACCGACGCGAACGCCGCGTTGGACAAGCTGCTCGCGGGTTCATGACGTCGACGAAGGACGTCGCGGCGATGCCGGCGGGTAACACCCCGCCGGCATCGCCGCGTGTCCCCACCCTGCGAGCACGGCGCCGCCGCAAGGGCTTCGGCGACTCCGTGCTTCCGTACCTGTTGCTGGCGCCCGGTGTGCTCGCCATCGGCGCGCTGCTGATCTGGCCGACGGTGCAGCTCGTGATGATCAGCTTCCGCAAGCTCGACCTGCGCGAACTGGTCACCGGCCAGCTGGTCTGGGTCGGTGTGAGCAACTACGGCGACGTGCTCGGCGACCCGGAGTTCTGGGAAGTCACGGTGCGGACCCTGGTCTTCATGGGTGCCGTGGTCGCGGCGACCATCGTCGTCGCGCTGTTCATCGCGTTGCTGATGAAGCAGCTCAACCCGGTCGTCCGGGTGCTGCTCCAGGTCACGCTGGTGGTCGCGTGGGCGACGCCCGCGGTGGCGGCCACCACGGTGTTCCAGTGGATCTTCGACCAGCAGTACGGCATCCTGAACAAGACGCTGGCCCTGCTCGGCTTCGACGGGTTCATCGGCCACTCCTGGTTCAGCGACGGCCCCAGCACGCTGACCGTGATCGGCCTGCTGATCACGTGGCAGGCGGTGCCGTTCGTGGCGTTCAGCCTGTACGCGGGCCTGATCGGCGTGCCGCGTGAGCAGTACGAGGCGGCCGGGATCGACGGCGCGGGGCCGTGGCAGACCTTCCGCGCGGTCAGCTGGCCCGCGATCCAGCCGATCCTGACGATCGTGACGTTCCTGTCGGTGATCTGGGACTTCCGCGTGTTCACGCAGGTGTGGGCGATCAAGCAGGGCGGGCCGGACGGCGAGAGCACCACGCTGCCGATCTACATGTACCTCAAGGGCATCGCGGGCAGCCACTTCGGCCCGGCCGCCGCGATCGCGATGCTCATGCTGCTGGTGCTCGTGATCCTGCTGGCCCGGTACATCCAGCTGTTGCTGCGTTCCAAGGAGGTGGACCTGAAGTGAGGAAGTCACTGCCTCAGCGGATCGCGCTCAACACGGTCGGTGTGGTCGGCGCGCTGCTGTTCGGGTTCCCGACGTACTGGCTGATCACGACCTCGTTCAAAACCCCCGGCGAGGTGCTGTCGCCGCGCTACGACCTGATCCCGTTCTCGATCACCTTCGAGAACTTCACGTCGGCGCTGAGCAAACCCGGCTTCACCACGTTCCTGACCAACAGCCTCATCGTCACGCTCGGCGCGGTGCTCACCGCACTGGTCGCCGGTGTGCTGGCCGCGTTCCCGTTGGCCAGGATGCGCTTCCGCGGCCGCAAGGGCTTCCTGTTCCTCGTGCTGGTCGCGCAGCTGGCGCCGATCGAGGCGCTGCTGATCCCGCTGTACCTGCTGATGCGCGACGCCGGGCTGCTCAACCAACTGCCGTCGCTGCTGCTGGTGTACATGGCGCTGACGCTGCCGTTCACGTGCTGGATGCTGTACGGCTTCGTCAAGGGCATCCCGATCGAGCTCGAGGAAGCCGCGATGATCGACGGCTGCGGCCGGTGGCAGGCGTTCCGCCGGGTCACGCTGCCGCTGCTCGGGCCGGGACTGGTGGCCACGTCGGTGTTCAGCTTCATCACCGCGTGGAACGAGTTCCTGTTCGCGCTGGTGCTGATGCAGGACCAGGGCAAGCGGACCATCCCGGTGTGGCTGTCGACGTTCCGCGAGGCGTTCCTGGTGGACTGGGGCGGGATCATGGCCGCGTCGGTGATCTACGCGGTGCCCGCGCTGATCTTCTTCCTGATCGTGCAACGCAAGCTGGTGTCCGGGCTGACCGCGGGAGCGGTGAAGGGATAACTGCATTGTCCACACTGGAGAAGCTCGCCGAGTCCACTCTCCTGCCGGGTTTCGGCGGCACCACCGCGCCGGACTGGCTGCGCCGCAGGATCGGAGAGGGCCTCGGCGGTGTGGTCCTGTTCGGCCGCAACGTCGTCGACGACGCGCAAGTGCGTGAACTGACCGCGCAGCTGAGGGCCGAACGCGAGGACGTGATCATCGGCATCGACGAGGAAGGCGGCGACGTCACCCGGCTGGACGTCAACACCGGTTCCTTCGTCCCCGGCCCGCTCGCCCTGGGCGCGGCCGGTGACCCGGCGCTGACGACCGAGGTGGCGGCGGCGCTCGGCGAACGGCTCGCCGCGTGCGGGGTGACGGTGAACCTGGCGCCGAGCGCGGACCTCACGCTGACCCCGGAGGACCCGATCATCGGCGTCCGCTCCTTCGGCTCGGTCCCGGCGGACGCGGCCGAACACGTCGCGGCGTACGTGACGGGCCTGCAGCAGTACGGGGTTTCCGCGTGCGCCAAGCACTTCCCCGGCCACGGTGCGGCGACCGACGACTCGCACCTGAGCGTGCCCGTCCTGCCGCGCACGGAGGAGGAACTGCGCCAGATCGAACTGGTGCCGTTCGCCGCCGCGATCAAGGCGGGCACCCGTGCGATCATGACCGGCCACCTGGTCGTGCGGGAGTGGGGTGAACTGCCCGCGACCCTCAATCCCAGGGCGTTGACGGACTTGCTGCGTGGCGAGTTGGGCTTCACGGGCGCGGTCATCACCGACGCGCTGGACATGGGCGCGGTCGCCGGAGCGTTCGGGCGCAACGAAGGAATCCCGGCGGCGGCTGTCGGCGCGCTGATCGCGGGTGCGGACGCGTTGTGCATCGGCGGCCAGGCGTTCGACGCCTTGGTACTGGACGCGATCACCTCCGCGATCGTCGCGGCCGTGCGATCCGGCGCGCTGCCGGAGGACCGGCTGGTGGAGGCGTCACGGCGGGCTTCGGACCTCCGGACGCCGCCTGTCGCCACGGACGTCAAGCCGCTGGACCTGGCGCTGGGGCTGCGCGCTGCCCGTCAAGCGTTGCGTGTGCGGGGTGAGGTCGGGTTGACCGGCCCGGCGTTGGTGGTGGACATCGAGTCGACGCCGACCATCGCCGCGGGCCCGATGCCGTGGGGTGTGGGCCAGTACCTGGTGGACCTCGTCCCGGGCAGCAAGTCGCTGCGCAACGCCGACCGCGCGGAAATCCTCGCGGCGGCAAGCGAATTCGGCCAGGTCGTGCTCGTGACACGGGAAGCACACCGGCACGCGCACGTGCGTGAACTGCTGGAGTCGTTGGGCGAATTGGCCTTCATCCACGTGGAGACCGGAGTCCCCGGCGCGGCGGCGGGTTCCGGTCCCCGGATCGACACGTTCAGCGGCTCCAAGGTGAGCATGATCGCCGCGGCGGAACGCCTCGCCGGTCAGTAGCCCCTGACAGACAGCCAAGGCCGGGCCGCATGGCCCGGCCTTCGCTGTCACGGCTGCCAGCCGGTCGCTTCCGCCCACGACCGCGCACGCGGCAAAGCCAAGTCGAACCACGCGTCCTTGGCGGTCGCCACCTCGGTGAGGTCGTCCACAGAAGCGAACCGCTTGGCGATCCCCTGCTTGAGCGTCAGGTAGTCCGCTTGCTCCTCAGCCGAGGAACGCAACCAGTCGCGGAACAGCAACGCGTCGCGCCAGTCCGCACTGCCTTCGACACGCAGGTGGATGTTGGCCAGCCGACCGGGATCCGCCGAGTTGTGGTACCGCTTGGTCTCCTCCTCGCCGCGGTCGCCGGTGTTCTCCGGGCGCACCGGGAAACCCGCCTCCGTCAACGGTTCGGCGAAGCCGTCGGCTTGCTCCAAAGAGGACACGGTGACCTGGAGGTCGATGATGTCCTTCGCGGGCAGGCCGGGCACGGACGTCGACCCGATGTGGTCCACGCGCAGACCACCCGTCACCCACTGGATCCGGGCAGCCAGCCGTGCGGCCTGCGACGGCCATTCGGGGTTGTAGTCGTACAGGCGTGGGTTGCCGTACTTGCCCCGGCGGCGCAACCGCACGTTCGCCTCGAACGGCACCAGGCGATCCGCCCACAGCGCGTCGGCCTGTGCCAGGACCTGGTCCGGTGTGCTCGAGTTGTCCAGCCATACGTCCGCCACCGCGCGACGCTGCTCGACCGTGGCCTGGGCGGCGATGCGGGCACGGGCGTCCTCCGGGGCCATGCCGCGGGTTTCGGCCAGGCGGCGCACGCGTTGCTCCACGTCCGCGTCGACGACCACCACGAGGTTGTACATCGGCGCGTAGTTCTTCTCGACCAGCAACGGCACGTCATGGACGACCACGGCGTCGTCCGCCGCCGAGGCGAGCATCTCCGCGGTCCGCTGACCCACCAGGGGGTGCACGATCCCGTTCAGGCGCTCCCGCTGCTCGGCCGAGGTGAACACGACCGCGGCCAGCTTCGGGCGGTCGAGCGTGCCGTCCGGTGCGAGCACATCCGCGCCGAACGCCTCGACCACCGCGGCCAGGCCCGGTGTGCCGGGCTCGACCACCTCACGGGCCAGCTTGTCGGCGTCGATCAGCACCGCGCCGTGTTCGGCCAGCCGCCCGGCCACCGTTGACTTCCCTGACCCGATCCCGCCCGTGAGGCCCACTCGCAGCATGAGTTGATCGTAGGTAGACCTAGCCCCACCCGTGTTGTGGGTCTGCGCGCAATGTCCGGCCCCGGACGCACGGGGCAAACTGGGCGGCGTGATTCGGGACGTCGCCATCGCGCCCGTGCGTGGGCTGGTGTTGGGCGGGCTGTCGTTGCTCGGCCTGGTCGCGCTGCTGGCGCACGCGGTCGTGCTGCTGCTGAGCCTCTCGCTGGGCCTGGTGGTGCTCGTTCCGTGGGCGGTCGGGCTGGCCCGCCGGGTCACGGGCGCCCACCGTCGCCTGGCCGCCCGGTGGCACTCCGTCCACATCCCCAGCCCCTACGCGCCCGAGCCCGCGCCGCCGCAGCCCGACGCCGAGGGCCTCTACGAGTGCCTGGGGCAGCTGTACAAGACCCCGAAGCTGCCCACCCTGTACAACAGGGTCGACTGGATGCTGGACGACCGGGCGACCTGGCGCGACGTCGGGTGGCTGGTACTGAGCGCCACTGTCGGCAACGTGCTCACGCTGATGCCCGCCGCGTTGATCGTTTACGGGGTGCTGAACGCGCCGTGGGGGCTCGCGTTGGTCGTGCTCGGCTTCGTCGTCGCGCCGGTGCTGCTCCGCGTGCACACCGCCGCGAGCAAAGTGTGGCTCACCCCGCCACGGCGCCCGATGCGCGGCAAGGCGAGCAAGTTCGTCGTCGAGTGGGGCCGCAGCTCCGGGCTGTTCGCGCTGTCGTTGTTCAGCCTGGTCGCGTTGGTCGCCGTGCCGTGGGCGTGGAAGGTGGCGAACCTGCGTCGCACGCGAGCGGCCGACTGGTCGGGTGCGCCGGTGGCCAAGCCGCTCACCCCACGCGTCACCCGGCGTGAACTGTTGTTCTTCCTCCTGGATCCCCTGGTCGGGGTGCCGATGACTGTGGTGCCCCTCGCGTTGGCGATCTACGGAGGCTGGGGCCTGGCCATCCCGCAGACGTGGCGTTGGTTCGTGCCCGCGCCGGAACGGGATTGGGGAGGCGGGTGGTACGGCCAGTTCGCCGGGTCGGACCTGCTCGCGTTGCCCGTCGCGGTGGTGCTGATGCTGGGGGCGGTCTGGCTCGCGCCGTTCGTGGTCAGGTTGAACGGCCGCTGGGTGAAGTACATGCTGTCGCCTGGCAAGGAGACCGCGTTGGCGCTGCGCGTGCATGAGCTGGCGCAGACACGGACCGAGGCGAGCGACGCCGCGGAGGCGGAGTTGCGCCGGATCGAACGCGACCTCCACGACGGCGCCCAAGCACGGCTGGTCGCCATGGGATTCGAGCTGGGCGCGTTGGAGCAGCTGATCGACCAGGACCCGGTGAAGGCCAAGAAGGTGCTGACCGCGGTCAAGGACAACTCCGCCAAGGCGCTGGCCGAGTTGCGTGACCTGGTGCGTGGCATCCATCCGCCGGTGCTCGCCGACCGCGGGCTCGGGGACGCGGTCAGGGCGCTGGCCCTGGACACGCCGTTGCCCGTCAAGGTCAGGGTGGCCCTGCCCCGGCGACTGGACCCGCCGGTCGAGTCCGCGGCGTACTTCGCGATCAGCGAAGCCCTGCTCAACGTGGCACGACACGCGGACGCCACCGCGGCGCGCGTGGATGTCCACCTCGGTGAGAACGCGCTCGAGCTGGTCGTCCGGGATGACGGACGCGGCGGAGCCGACGCGTCGCGCGGCACGGGTCTGCGTGGCGTTGCGCGACGACTGAGCGCCTTCGACGGGGCGATGACCGTGCACAGCCCGGTTGGCGGGCCGACGACGGTCAGGATGACCTTGCGGGTCAGCGCGGGCTGAGCGCGCGGTCCGCGATCTTGCTGAGGACCGTGGCGGCCTGGGCGGCGGGCACGGCGTCGGTCGTGGCGATCACGACGACGGTCGTGCCCTGGTGGGTGGCGACCAGGGTGACGGTCTTCCGCGCCGTCAGCAGCGTGCCCTTGTCGGACCCGACGGGGACCTCGCTGGCCTTGGCGCCCGCGCCCTTCTCGTCGTCGATGGTCTTCTGGACCCTCGTGGCGGCCGAGTTGGCGTCGTTGTAGCTCGCCAGGCCGACACGCACGGGCGCGTCGTTGACCTGCTCGCTGTTGCCCACGCCGTAGAAGCAGTCGATCCGGTCGGTGCGGCCGATGCTCGCGTCCGCGTTGCCGTTGACGAACTTCGTCGCCCCGGGAAGCTGCTTGCCGACCGCGTCGGAGATCTCCTCCGGTGTGCCGATCGCACCGCACCCGGTCGGCAAGGCGCCGACGATCCGCGACGAGGCCGACTTGAGCGGGCTCGTCGACGAAGGGCTGTAGCTGGGGGCGGGGACTACGAGGGGTGTTCGCTTCTCAGTCCCGCAGGCCGCCAAACCGGCGATCAGCACCACGGCGGACGCACTCCGTGTCCATGCCTTAGCACTCACAAGGTGTAGACCGTAGTCCCCCTGATGGGTGAACGGGACACCAATCCCCGAAAAAGTAACGAACGAACAACGCGAGCAACACACACGTCTCGGGTTGTCGCGGCGGTGAGCAGCGGTTTTTGATCACCGCAGCGACACAAGCACCTGATAACGATCTTGGTGAACCGACGTCCGCTACACCGAGGGCCGCAACGCAGCGAGACCGCGCGAACACCAGCAGTACTTGACTCCGCCTCGCCAACACACGAAGAGGCCCCACACCGGAAACCGGTGTGGGGCCCCTCGTTCGTACTAGCTAGCGAGCCTGCTCAGCGGCGGTCAGACGCCACCGGACAGCTTCTCGCGCAGCGCGGCGAGCTGCTCGTCGCTGGCCAGGGTGCCACCGCTCTTGGCCTGGGTCTCCGACCCGGCCGAGGAGTAGCTCTGGTCACCGGCGGCCTCGGCACCTTCGCCCGCGGCAGCGGCGGCGTCGGCCTCGGCGGCCTTGCGGATCTGCGACATGTGCTGCTCGTAGCGGGTGTGCGCCTCGGCGTACTGGCGCTCCCACTCCTCACGCTGCTTGTCGAAGCCCTCTTGCCATTCCTGGGTGTCCGGGTCGAAGCCCTCGGGGTAGATGTAGTTGCCCTCGGCGTCGTACTCGGCGGCCATGCCGTACTGGGTCGGGTCGAACTCGGTGTCCGGCGTGAAGCCCTCGTTCGCCTGCTTGAGCGACAGCGAGATGCGGCGGCGCTCCAGGTCGATGTCGATGACCTTGACCATGACGTCGTTGCCGACCTGCACGACCTGCTCCGGGATCTCCACGTGGCGCTCGGCCAGCTCGGAGATGTGGACCAGGCCCTCGATGCCCTCGTCCACGCGGACGAACGCACCGAACGGAACGAGCTTGGTGACCTTGCCCGGCACGATCTGGCCGATCGCGTGGGTGCGGGCGAACTGGCGCCACGGGTCTTCCTGGGTCGCCTTCAGCGACAGCGAGACGCGCTCGCGGTCCATGTCGACGTCCAGGACCTCGACCGTGACCTCCTGGCCGACCTCGACGACCTCGGACGGGTGGTCGATGTGCTTCCAGGACAGCTCCGAGACGTGCACGAGGCCGTCGACGCCACCCAGGTCCACGAAGGCACCGAAGTTGACGATCGAGGACACGACGCCCTTGCGGACCTGGCCCTTCTGCAGCTGGTTGAGGAACTCGCTGCGGACCTCGGACTGGGTCTGCTCGAGCCAGGCACGGCGGGACAGGACCACGTTGTTGCGGTTCTTGTCCAGCTCGATGATCTTGGCCTCGAGCTCGCGGCCGACGTACGGCTGCAGGTCGCGGACCCGGCGCATCTCGACCAGGGACGCCGGCAGGAAGCCCCGCAGGCCGATGTCCAGGATCAGACCACCCTTGACCACCTCGATGACGGTGCCGCGCACCGGCTCGTCGGCCTCCTTGAGCCCCTCGATCGTGCCCCAGGCGCGCTCGTACTGCGCGCGCTTCTTGGACAGGATCAGGCGACCCTCCTTGTCCTCCTTCTGGAGAACAAGCGCCTCGACCTCGTCGCCGACCTTGACGACCTCGTTGGGGTCGACGTCGTGCTTGATCGAGAGCTCACGCGAGGGGATGACACCCTCGGTCTTGTAGCCGATGTCGAGAAGTACCTCGTCGCGGTCGACCTTGACGATGATGCCTTCGACGATATCGCCGTCGTTGAAGTACTTGATCGTCGCATCGATCGCGGCGAGGAAGTCCTCCGCCGTCCCGATGTCGTTGATCGCGACCTGCTGCTTCGGCGCGTTGGAAGCCGGGACAATGGTGGTGTCGGTGGACATTAGGTAGGTGGCTCCGGTACGGATTGGGAGTAGTTGGGTTGTTTTAAGTTCTGGCGCACGGTGTGATGGCGAACGCCCTGTGGCTGGTGTGATCATGCACAAGGTTCAACACCGATACGCGCAACCCGATTCCCAGATTTCTCACCTGAACCGCAGGCAGCGCGAAATTCACCGCGCGGGCGGTATCGTACGCGCCCGCGCGAACGTCGGGCAAACCGGATGCCCATAAGGAGCAGGCGTGGACAGCGAGCAGGACCGGTACGCCGGCGCTCAAACTACTCTCGGAACCGTCGGTCCCGCTCGTCGAAAGGTCGACGCGGGCGAGTCCGTGGCCGCCAACATCGCGTGGTGGGACGCGGACGCCGACGACTACATGGCCGAGCACGGGGACTTCCTCGGCGCCGCCGACTTCCTCTGGTGCCCCGAGGGCCTGCGAGAACGCGACGTGGAGCTGCTCGGCGAGGTCGCGGGCAAGGACGTCGTGGAGATCGGCTGCGGCTCCGCGCCGTGCGCCCGCTGGCTCGCCGGGCAGGGCGCCAGGGTCGCGGCGCTCGACCTCTCGGCCGGGATGCTGCGGCACGCGAAGCACGCGAACGACGTGACCGGTATCACACCGATGTTGATCAGGGCGAACGCCGAACGCCTGCCGTTCGCGGGCGCGAGCTTCGACATCGCGTGCTCGGCGTTCGGCGCGGTGCCGTTCGTCTCCGACGTGCGGACGGTCTTCCGCGAGGTCGCCAGGGTGCTGCGGCCGGGCGGCCGGTGGGTCTTCGCCGTGACTCACCCGATCAGGTGGATCTTCCCCGACGACCCCGGCCCCGCCGGTCTGCAGGTGATCAACTCGTACTTCGACCGGACCCCGTACGTCGAGGTGGACGCCGACGGGCGCCCGACCTACGTCGAACACCACCGCACGCTGGGCGACTACGTGCGGGCGCTGACCGGATCCGGGTTCGCCGTCGAGGACCTGATCGAGCCGGAGTGGCCGGAGGAGCAGACCAGGGAGTGGGGCCAGTGGAGCCCGCTGCGCGGCGGCCTGTTCCCCGGCACGGTGATCTTCAGCTGCCGGAGGGGTGCGTGAGCTTCCCCGACGAGCTGGTCGACACGCAGAGCACGTGGTTCGCCCGGCTCGACCCGATGCTGCCGCCCGCCGTGCGGCCGCCGGACGGCGAGGTGATCACCGCGGCGTTGCCCGACGGCTCGCGGGTGGCCGGTGTGCTGGTGCCGACCAGGCTCGCGCCGGACGCGATGCCGACGCTGTGGTCCGCGCTGGAGGTGTGGGAGCTGCACCCGATGCTCGGCGAGCACGGCATGGCCGAGCTGGCCGAGGGGTGGCGAGCGGTGATGGGCCGCCTGCGCACGGGCCCGGACTCGTCGTGCCTGGTCACCTGGCCGAGCCGGGACGTCATCGCCACGCGGGTGTTCCTCGACCACGGCCTCGTCCCGCTGTCCACACTGGCCATCCGGACCGGCGCGCCGCTGCTGCCGTCGCCCGGCGCGCTGAAGGTGCGCCGCGCGGCCCTGCGCGACCTGGACACCCTGCTCCCGCTGGCGATGGCCGAGCTGGAGTACTCGGCGATGGTCGGCGGCACGGTCCTGCGCCCGGGTGCCGAGCAGGTGAAGGGGGCGGCGCTGGCCCGTCACCTCGACCAGGGCGACCCGATCTGGATCGGCGAACGCGACGGGATCGCGGTGGCGATGGCGGAGTGCTGGTACAACGAGTCGACCACGGGGTCGTGGAGCGAGACCCGCCTGCGCCACGGGCTGTGGGGCTACGTCAACAGCTTCTCCGTGTCGCCGTCGTTCCGCGGCGCGGGCGTGGGACGTGAGCTGATCTCGGTGGTGCACCGCGAGCTCGCCGCGGCGGGCGCGGTCGGCACCTTCCTCTACTTCAACCCGCCCAACCCGTTGTCCACGGTGTTCTGGGCGCGCCAGGGCTACCGGCCGCTCTGGACGATCTGGGAGGTCCGGCCCGCCTCAGCCCTGCGGTGACCGATTCCGGGCCGGACCCCCGACCAAAGTCATAGACGGCTCTGGACCGTGGTCCGATGTGCCGGGACCGCATGATCACAACACTGTGATCATGCGAAACCTCGCCGTCCTCCCCTTGATCACCGCGGCCGTGCTGGCCGTGGCCTCGCCCGCGACCGCCACCGCCGCAACGGATGCCGGGCTGCTGCGACCCGGCGGGAAGCTGCCCGTCGGGCAGCGCGGCTATCACCTGACCGACCCCACTCGGGCCAGCCAGTGGCAGCCTGGCCAGCGCCAGGAACTCATGGTCTCGCTGTGGTATCCGGCGCTCCCGATGGGCAGGCCCGCCGAGTACATGACGGCGGCGGAATCCGCCGCGGCGGTGCGCGGCCTCGGGCTGGACCTGCCGGACAACGCGTTGCAACGGGTCAAGGTGCACTCACGCCGCAACGCACCGGCGCTGCCCAGCTCGCGTGGCTGGCCGCTTGTCGTGTTGTCCCCGGGGATGGGCAACAGCCGGACCACGTTGACGACGATGGCCGAGCAGCTTGCCTCCCAGGGGTTCGTGGTCGCCGGGATCGACCACGCGTACGAGGGGGGCGGCGTCGAGTTCCCCGGCGGTCGCCTGTTGCCGTGCAAGCCGTGCGGCATGAAACCCCAGCCCGACTGGGGCCAGGTGCTCTCCGAGCGCACGCGGGACGTCAAGGTCGTGCTCGACGACCTGCTCACCCGGCGTCAGGTACGGATCGACCAGTCCCGGATCGGCATGGCCGGGCACTCGGCGGGTGGTGTCGCGACGATCCAGGTGCTGGCGACCGACCAGCGGGTCAAGGCCGGTGTGAGCATGGACGGGCCGATCTACCGGCCGGTCGACGTGGCCAAGCCGTACGCGGTGCTCACCAGCCCGATCGGTGAGGAGGGCTGGGCCGGGCTCTGGGACGCGGCGTGGCCGCGACTGACCGGGTGGAAGGAACGCAGGTACCTGCCGGAGACCGGGCACTCCTCGGCCACCGACAACGGCTACCTGGCGGTGGCGTTAGGGCAGCAGGACAAGATCCCGGCCAACGCGTGGAAGAACCAGTACGGCACCGGGGACCCGGTGGCCTCGGTGCGGGTCTTCCGCGACTACCTGACCGGGTTCTTTCAGTCCAGGCTCTGAACGAGCCCGGCCTGGTAGGCCAGGATCGCCGCCTGCACCCGGTTGCGCACCCCGAGCCGCCCGAGAATCGCGCTCACGTGTGCCTTGACGGTGCCCTCGACGATGTGCACGCGAGCGGCGATGTCCGCATTGGACAGTCCGGAGCCGAGCAGCGCCAGCACTTCGGTCTCCCTGGGGGTCAGGACCGAGATCCTGTCCCGCGCGCCGGAGTTCGACCGGGGCAGCTGGTCGATCACCCGCTTGGCGACCCGGGGAGACAGGAACGCGGCGCCGTCGGCGACCGCCCTGATCCCGGCGATCAGTTCGGTGGGGTCGCCGGACTTCACCAGGAAACCGTTGGCGCCCAGCGACAGCGCTCGTTCGATGTAGGCGTCCTCGCCGAACGTGGTCAGCATGACCACACCGGTCTCCGGCCGCAGCCGCTTGATCTCGGCAGCCGCGGTCAGACCGTCCAGCTCGGGCATCTGGATGTCGAGCACCGCGATGTCCGGACGGTGCCTGGCAACCTGGTCGACGGCCTCGCGGCCGGTCCCGGCCTGGGCGGCGACCTCGATCCCGGGGTCGCTGCCCAGGATGGCCGCGATGCCCGCCCGGACCATCGCCTCGTCGTCGGCCAGCACCACCCGAATCACGAAACCGTTCCTAGCTTGAGTCTTGACCTTCGAGCGGTGCCAGCCCGCCCTTGTCGATCATCAGTGCCACCTTTGGTTGGTCATTCCTGCTTGCGACAGCGAGAAGATCGACCAGACGGCTGCGGTGATCAGTGTGCCTCATACCGGTGAGAGGCGTGCCGAGGGGAGTGATCGGAGTTCGGCGGCATCGCGGCAGACCTGCACCGCCCCTGGGAGAACCCACACCCCGACGGGCCGCCCGCGACGGACGGCCGCGCGAACCGACTCACTCAAACGACCTGGGAGGGCAGTGGGGCGATCCCCTCGGAAGTGCCCGTGAACTTCGCCGTCACAGCGAACCCGCCACCGTCGGCGCTGTCACGCGGTCCGGCGTCGAATGTCCCACCGGCTCGTTCGACCCGCTTGCGCAGACCGGCGAGTCCGCTTCCGCCGGACGCGAGCCCGCTCTGCAGGGAGGAGGGTTCGTTGACCACCGAGACACGGTTCGAGGTGACAGTCACGACCACGGGAGCGCCCGGTGCGTGCTTGGCCGCGTTGGTCAACGCCTCCCGCACGACGTCGTAGACCACCGGCTCGATCCCGGCGGCCACATCCTCCACAGTGGACGTGACGGTCATGCCGGATTCGACGCTCCTGGCGATCAGGTCGCGCACGCTCTCCGGCTCCCGCAGGACTTCGAGGATCTCCCGCAGCCGCTCGGTCGCGGCGGCCACGCTTTCCCGCAACTGCCCGACGGCCGCACGCTGGCTGTCGTCCAGGCCACCGGAGACTTCGAGCACCCCGGCGCGCACAGCGATCAGAGTGAGGTCGTGGCCGAGCGAGTCGTGCATGTCCGCGGCGATCCGGGCGCGTTCCTTCAGCCTCTCCTGGACCGCGTCCTGCTCGGCACGGCGTCGGACGTGCTGGCGTCTGGTGAGGTAGACGGTGGCGGCCACGAGCACAAGCGGCCACACCGGCACACGGCCGCCGTAGTCGAACAGCACCGCCACGCCGGACGCCACCGCCGTGGCCAGCGCGGCCGCCGGGTACCGCCTGATGGCCACCGCTGTGAGGGCGACAGCCACCAGTCCACCGAGAAGCTCCCAGGGCATGGGATTGTGCGAGCTGTCGAACACCAGCACGCCGGTGACGCAGGTCCACACCGCACCTTCGACGACCCCCACCCGCATGCGCTGAAACTACAAGCTCATACCCGCAAGCCGCGGCGTAGGTCCTCCAGTTGGTCGGCGATCACGAAGGACCCGCGGAAGGTGCCCGCGGAACCACGCGACTTGGTGGGACAACCAGCTCCTTGGCCAGCCAGTGGCCCACGTACTTGTCGTCGTTGAACGGGTCGACCTCGACGTAGCCGCACGCGGCGTACAGCGCTCTGGCTTCGACGAGGTCGTCGCGCACGTCGAGGCGCATGGTCACTGCCGCGTGCCGCCGTGCCACCCGTTCGGCCTCGGCGAGCAGTGCCCGCGCCACTCCCCTGCCGCGGGCGGCCGGGACCACGTACACCCGTTTCACCTCGGCGAACGGCGGCTGGTGCAGTCGCAGCCCGACGCACCCGAGGACCTGCTCGCCGTCCACGGCGAGCAGCATGTGGATGTCGTCGCTGGGTTCGTCGGCCATCGCCTGGTCGACTTCCGCCGTGGTCGCGGGCCTGCCGTAGTACCGGCCGACGATGTCGGTGTAGTACTCCCGCAGCAGCGGCATGGTCTGGCTCACGGGTGTCGCGACGATCTGCACGACCCGATCCTCACCGGCCAGTCAACGCGTTTACAGCACGCTGGCGACGAAGGCCAGCAGGAGCAGGGTGAGGAAGCAGCCGAACACCTTGTTCATCGTCTTCTCCCCGATGTCATCGAGCGCCGTCGCCGCGCGGAAGACCACGGCCATGAAGAGGCACACATAGAGCACGGTGTCAGTACCCATGGCCGTACTCGTTCATCAGGCGGTCCAGCACCAGCACCGACATGCCCGCGCTCAGCCCGCCCGCGAGCACCTTCTCGTCCCAGTCGTCAGAGGTCATCGCGAGCAAGGCGCCTGCGGCGATACCGACGCCTTCCAGCCGTGCCGCGATCTCGGCGGGTACGGCCAGGAGGAGCAACGCGATCTCCTCACCGTCGGCGTCCGGGCTCCGGCGGGCGGCGGCCACACCGGCCATCGTCGTGAGCTTCGAGCCGACCGCGATCCACATCAGTACCCGCAATACGAGCTGCACGATTTTCATGTCCACCAGCATCGACCTGACTCGGACATCATGTCAAGACACTCTGTCCGGACAACGTGTCCGGAAATGATGTCCGACAGTAGGATGTGCACATGCCGCCGAGCCGAACCACCCGCAAGCAACGCCGCGACGCGATGGAGCAGCGCGTGCTCGCGGCGGCCGAACAGCTGGTCAGGGACGGCGAGAACTTCGGCGAACTGAGCGTCGAGCGGCTGGCGGGCGTCTCGGGGATCTCCCGGTCGACCTTCTACGTGCACTTCGAGGACAAGGGCGATCTGGCCCGCCGGATGACCAAGGCCGTCGTCGCCGACCTCGAGGAGGTCTCCACCGACTGGTGGTCGACCGCCGACCAGGCCGACCGCGGGCAGCTCAGGACGGCGATCGGCGCGATCATCGACGTGTACCGGCACCGTGGCGCCGCGTTCACGCTGGTCTCCCAGGCCGCCGCGGTCGACGAGTCCGTCGCGGACGAGCTGCGCGGCCTGATGCGACGGCTGATCGACCGGACCCGTCAGGCGATCGAACTCGGCCAGGCCGCCGGGGCCATGCGCCCGGTGGAGCCACGCGAGACCGCCGCCGTGCTCATCTGGATGATCGAGCGAGTCGGGCACCAGATGCTGCGGCCGAGCGACTCCGGCGGCCACGACAAGGTCGCCGACGTGCTGACCGACATCATCTGGTCCACCCTGTACAGAGTCTGACCGAAAGCCTCAGCAAGCAGCGTCACAGTGTCCCGGCTTGCGAGGCGGTCCCACGCGGAGCACTATTTGAACTGACCAGTCAGTTCAAAGAAAGGCCATCCGGTGGAGATCCGCGCCGAGCGAGTCGGGGTCGACGGGCCGCACGGGCCGTTGCTGCGGCCGACCTCGTTGACTGTCCGCGAAGGCGAGGTCACGTTCGTCACGGGCGAGCCCGACGCCGGTCACACCACGCTGGCCCTCGCGCTCGGCGGTCGCATCCGGCCGTCACACGGAACGGTCGTCCTCGACGGCGACCCGGACCCCGCCAAGTTGCGTAAACACGTCGTGTTGGTCGACGCGCCCGGTGTCAACGAGCCGGAGGACGGCCTGAAACTGGGCGACGCGATCGCCGAAGAGCTGATGAACGCGGGTCAACGTGCCAACCGCGCCGCTGTGCGGGACTGGCTGCGCACGCGGGACGCCGAGCAGTACGTCGGCCACCGCGTCGACAATGTCCCGCCGGAAGTACGGACGCGGCTGCTCATCGAGGCGGCCGGCGCCAAACCGGACGTTCAGGCTCTGCTGATCGACCAGCCGGACCGGCACGTCAGCGAGCCGTGGACCTGGTGGCCCCACGTCTTCGGACAAGCCGAACGCGGCCTCGCGGTCGTCGTGCTGTGTGCCATTCCCACAGTGCGTGCGCTCAACGCCGAGGCAGCCATGATCGGAGTGACAGAATGAACGCCCTTCGCCTGGCGGGCAACGAGCTCCGCCGGATCACCGCGGGGAAACTGCCGAAGCTGGCCGTCCTCGCCCTCGTACTGGTGCCGCTGCTGTACGGCTCGTTGTACCTGTTCGCCAACCACGATCCCTACGGCAGGCTCGACCACATCCCGGCCGCGCTGGTGATGGAGGACGAGGGCACGCAGGAGTTGGGCAACGCCGGTGACAAGGTCGCCAAGAAACTCGAGGACTCCGGCGCGTTCGAGTGGCACGAGGTCGACGCCGAGGACGCGGACGCGGGCGTGCGGGACGGCAAGTACTCGTTCTCGATGACCATCCCGAAGGACTTCTCCGCGGCGCTCGGCTCCAGCGCGGAGTTCCAGCCGCGTCAGGGCCTGATCACGGTGACCACCAACGACGCCAACAACTATCTCGTCAGCACCATCGCCGACAAGGTGTCGGGTGAGGTGCGCCAGTCGCTCACCTCCGAGGTCGGCCAGAAGGCGGCGGACAAGTTCCTGATCGGGTTCAACACGATCTACTCCAAGACCCAGGAAGCCGCCAACGGCGCGAGTCAGCTGGCTGACGGCGCGGCGCAGGCCCGTGACGGCGCGGCGCAACTCGACACAGGTCAGCGCAAGCTCGCCAGTGGCGCGAACCAGCTGGCTGCCGGGACTCAGGAGCTCAGCAGCGGCTTGAACACGTTGCACGACAAGACGAAGGACCTGCCGGCGAACGCGCGCAAGCTCGCCGACGGCGCCGCGCAGGTGGCCGCGGGCAACGCCCAGCTCGCCGCGCAGGGGCAGCAGATCGCGGACGTGTCCAAGCAGTTCGTCGGTGATCTCGACCAGCTCAACGGCGACATCGCGGCCAAGCTGCGCGCCGGGGGCTTCACCGAGGAGCAGGTGCAGCGGGTGATGACCGCGCTGGGCCAGGTGCGCCAGCCGATCGACAACGCCAACGCGAAGGTCCAGACCGCATCGGCCCAGCTGAACAAGCTCGCCGCCGGAGCGAAGCAGGTGTCCGACGGCGCCGCGCAGCTGGCCGCCCAGTCGCCCGCTCTGGCCGACGGCATCAGCCAGGCGGCCACCGGGGCGAACAAGCTCAACACGGGCGCGGCGCAACTGGCCGCCGGTGAGAAGACAGCGGTCGACGGCACCGCCAAACTCGCCGCGGGCAGCAAACAGCTCGCCGACGGATCGGTGCAGCTGCGCGACGGCCTCACCCAGGGCCTCGGCCAAATCCCGCACCCGGACGATCCGACCCGCGGCGCGACCGCGCAGACCATCGGCAACCCGGTGGCGATCAACGCGGTCGGCGAGGTGAAGGCGGGCAGCTACGGAGCCGGGCTGGCGCCGTTCTTCCTCGGCCTGGCGACGTGGATCGGCGCGTTCGTGCTGTTCCTGCTGATCAAGCCCCTGTCGAACCGCGCGATAGCGGCCGGGCTGCCCTCGTGGCGGGTGGCGATCGGCGGCTGGTTGCCCGCGGCCGCGCTGGGCATCGTCCAGGTGATCCTGTTGTTCACGGTGGTCACCACGCTCGTCGGCGTCGGCGCGAACCGCCCGCTGGCCGCGTTCGGTCTGCTGGCACTGGCGTCCCTGGCGTTCACCGCGATCCTGCACGCGCTCAACGCCTTCTTCGGCGCGGTCGGCAAGTTCCTCGGTCTGGTCCTGCTGATCCTGCAGCTGATCAGCTCCGGCGGCACGTTCCCGTGGCAGACGTTGCCGGACGTGCTGTACCCGTTGCATTCCGTGCTGCCCATGGGATACGTGGTCGACGGGATGCGCCACCTGCTCTACGGTGGGTCGATGGTGAGCGTCGGCAAGGACGTGCTCGTGCTGCTGGCGTACCTCGTCGGCGCGCTCCTGGTGTCCACACTGGCCGCCAGGCGACAGCGGGTGTGGACGCCGTCGCGGTTGAAGCCGGAGCTGGTGTTGTGAGCCCGAGAACCGAAGCCACGAAACAGAAGCTGTTCGACGCCACCCTGCGCCTGGCCAGGACCAACGGCATGGTCGGGCTGACCGTCGACGACATCGCGGCGGAAGCCGGGGTCGCCAAGGGCACGGTGTACTACAACTTCGGCAGCAAGGACGGTCTGGTCGACGCGCTGTTGCGGTACGGCGTGGACCTGCTCGCCGACCGGTTGCGCAAGGCCGGCGAGGTCGAGGACCTGGTCGACGCCGCGCTGTCCTACTTCGCCGACTACCCGGCGTTCGCCCAGCTGCTGGTCAGCGAGCTGTGGCGGACACCGGGCCAGTGGCACGAGACGTTGACGCTGCTGCGTGACGACATCGTGTCGATCGTCAAGGAGCACATGCAGCGCCTGGCCGACGACGGCAGGCTGCCCGACGGCGTGCAGACCGGCACGGCCGCGTCGGCGCTGTTCGGCACGCTGCTCGTGGTCGCGTTGGACTGGCAGGTGTTCCAGCGGCAGCGCACACGCGACGAGGTCCGGGAATCGGTGATGTTATTGGTCCGGGGGCTCGGCCGGACGCCGTAAAGAATCATGGAACTGGCTGGAACCCGCCGGCCGCGTGACGCCTCTTGTCTGGTGAGGAGAGGGGGCGGGTTGTCCGACCAGTGGTTCGCCGAGCTGTACGAGGCGTCCTACCGGCGCATCGTCGTGGCGACGTACGGCCTGGTCGGAGACATCGGCGAAGCGGAGGAACTGGCGCAGGAGGCCTTCGCGCTCGCCTACAGCCGACGCCGCCGGGTGCGTGCCGCGGACAGCCCGGAAGCGTGGTTGTACACCGTGGCCATCAACCTCGCCCGGCGACGCTGGCGGCGCCGCAACACGCTGGACCGGCTGTTGCGCCGCGAGCCTCCACCGCCGACGGTGGAGTCGCCGGACGGCTGGGCGGTTGAGCATCTGGAACTGCACGCCGCGATCAGGAAGCTGACCTACGAGCACAGGGCGGTCGTGGTGTTGCACTACCTGGCCGACATGCCGGTCGACGAGGTGGCCGTGGCGTTGGGAATCCCCGTGGGAACGGTGAAATCCCGGCTGGCCCGGGCCCGGGCGGCCCTCGCCGCCCGGCTCGGCGTGCACCGGGAGGTGGAGAATGCCTGATCTCGACTTCGACGGGCTGCGCACCGATCTTCGCGATGCCGTACGGCAACCTCCGGTGGACGACGTCATCGCGCGTGCCCGCCACCGGAGCAAGCGTCGCCGCACGCAGATCGTCAGCGTGGCAGCCGTCTTCCTCGCGGCAGCCGTTGTCCCGTTGGTTCGCCTGGGGGTGCAACGGGACACGGCTCCGCCACTCGATCCGTCGGACGTGAACCAGGTGGTGTCGTTGGACTTCTACGACTCCACGCACGGCTACGCGCTCGGTCGCAGATGCGAATCGGTCTGTGAGGGGTGGCTCATGGCCTCTGTCGACGGCATGACGTGGGAACGCCGCGTGGCTCCGCCGACGGACTTGAGATTCAGCGAACGCCCAGACCGGCTGATCACGTTGGGCGCGTCGCGGGTTGTGATCGAGGACTACTCGCCCAGCGGTGCGGTGAAGCGGCTCTTCTCCGGCGACGGCGCACGAACCTGGCAGCAGGTGCCGGCCCCAGGCGGCATTGCGCCGGTAGCCACGATTCCGGGGTCGTCGGTGTTGGACTGCGCCGACGGCGCCGTGAACGTGTTGTTGCCCGACACCGGCGGCACAGCGCGCCTGACCCACCAGCCGCCGTTCGACGTGACCTCGTGCGACACCTACCCCGACCAGTGGAAGCGGTGGTGGGTCGCCGGGCGGGACCGAGCGACGGGCAACGTCACGATCGCATCATCCAAGAACGGTGAGCAGTGGACACTCGGCACACTGCCCCTGACCGCCGGACCGCCGAGGGCCATCTCGATCGCGGCTTCGCCGACCGCCGTGTACGCGGTCGAGGCGAACGCCGGCGAGACACCTACCACCATGGTCGCGATCTTCCGCAGCAACGACAATGGCGTCACCTGGGAACGGACTTGGCCGCTGGGCGCTCAACCCGTGGTGATCGCCGGAGTGCCGGTCGCGGGCACCGACGGCAAACTGCGCATCTCCGGGTACCCCAGCACCAGTGGGGAGAGCTGGGTCAGCGCCGACGGCGGCAAGACCTTCACCGCGGAACCGAGCAAGGCCGCGGGCGAGGCGCGGCGGATGAGGACCGGTTACGTGGTGATCCGCCCGGACGGCCGGGCCCTGATCTCGCCGGACGGAGTCAGCTGGTGGGACAAGGAGCTGCCCGTCGCATAGCAGTGGCTCCGGGGTACTCAGTGGTCCCCGTCACAAACCTTACGGTTCCTTAGGGATCGGCGAACCCCAGGTATTGTGCGGCGACGTGGCCCGCACGAGACTGAGTGGCAGTGACGTGCGACTGGGGGTCCATGTGACAACGGAGCTGAAATTCCGCGTGCTCGGACCGCTGCGGGCCGGGGACGCGGAGCTCGGCGGTACGAAACCGCGAGTGCTGCTGGCAACACTGCTGCTGAACGCCAACCAGACGGTCACCGCCGACATGCTGACCGACGCCTTGTGGCCGACCCGCAGGCCGCGTTCGGTCGCGGCGAACCTGCGGACGTACGTCAGCGCGCTGCGGGCGAGCTCGCCCGAGATCGGCGCGCGGATGCGGACCGACCGGATCGGCTACTCCATCGCGGTCGGCCCCGGCGAGCTCGACCTGACCGAGTTCACCGAACACGTCGCCCACGCCCGTCGGCTGCGGGCCGCGGGCAGCCTCGCGGAGGCGACCGCGAGCCTGGAGCAGGCGTTGGCGCTGTGGCAGGGTGACCCGTTGGCGGACCTGCCCGGTGTGCACGCGTGGGGTGACCGGCTCGCGGCACTGGCCGAGGCCAAGGTGATGGCGACGGAGGAACTGCTCAGCCTGCGCGTCGCGGAGGGCCGCTACCAGGACGCGATCGCCGAGCTGCGGCCGTTCCTCGCCGAGCACCCGTTCCGCGAAACCGGTTGGCAGCAACTGCTGTTGGCTCTCAACGGCAGCGGGCAGCAGGCCGAGGCGCTGCGGACGTACGCGGAGATCCGCGGCAGGCTGGTCACCGAACTCGGTGTCGAACCGGGACCGGACCTGCGCGAGGCGCATGCGGCGATCCTCAAGGGCGAGGCGCCGCGGCCGGAACCGGCTTTCGCGCGGATCCCGAGGCAACTGCCGCACGACGTCCCGGACTTCACCGGGCGCGGCAAGCACATCGCGGCGCTGCGGGCGATGTTCGCGACCGCGGGTGAGGCGGCGGCGGTCGCGACGATCGTCGGATCGCCCGGTGTCGGCAAGACGTCGTTGGCCGTGCACGTCGGGCACCTGGTGAAGGACGAGTTCCCGGACGGACAGTTGTACGTGGACCTCGCCGGGACCACGAATCGGCCGCGTACCGGGAAAGAAGTACTCGGCAGCCTGCTGCGGTCGTTGGGCGTGACCGGTACCGCACTGCCGGACACCACCCACGACCGCGCGGCGCTGTACCGGTCGTTGGCGTCGGAAACGCGGATGCTGGTGCTGTTCGACGACGCCGCCAACGCCGCCCAGCTCCGTGACTTGCTGCCGGCCGACAGCTGGGGCGTGGTGGTGACCAGCCGCCAGCGGATGGCGGAACTGCCTGCCACACACCAGATCGAGCTCGATGTGCTGCCGACGGCGGAGGCGGGCGAACTGCTCGGCAAGATCGCCGGGTTGGACCGGGTCAGCCGCGAGCCGGAGTCGGCCGAGGCGATCCTGCGCTCGTGCGGGCACCTGCCGTTGGCCATCCGGATCGCGGGTGCCCGGATCGCCGGTCGCCGCGGCTGGACGTTGACCGTGCTGGAACGCAGGCTGGCCGACGAGGCGCAGCGGCTGAGCGAGCTGAAGGCGGGCGAGTTGGCTGTCCGCGCGAGTTTCGACCTCAGCTACCGGCAACTGCCCGACGCCGCCGCGGCGGCGTTCCGCCTGCTGGGCAGGCTCGGCCCGGCATCGATCCCGGAGTGGGCGGTGGGTGCCCTGCTCGGCCGCGGCGACAGCACGGACCTGGTCGACGTCCTCGTCGACGCGAACATGCTGGACATCGCCGGGGTGGACGTGATCGACCAGCCGCGCTACCTGATGCACGACCTGATCCGGTGCTACGCCCGCGACTCGGGGGACGCCGACGTGCGCGAGCCGGTCAGCCGGGTCGTCTCCGGCTGGCTCGGGCTGACCGAGCGGGCCGTCGGCGAACTGCCCGCGAGCATCTTCCGGCCGCTGCGCACGGACACCGCGCGCCACCCGATCGACAAGTCCGTTGTGGACGCCGTGGTGGCCGCGCCGCTGAAGTGGCTGGACGCGGAGCACGAGACGGTGATCTCGGTGGTCGAGCTCGCGGCGAACGAAGGACTGGACGAGCTGGCGTGCGCACTGGCGACGACGCTGGTGCCGTACTTCGACCACCGCTGCCACTTCGACTCGTGGCAACGGGTGCAGGAGATCGCGTTGAAGGCCGCCGGGGACACCGGCAGCCGGGCGGTGCTGATGCGTGGATTGGCGCAGGTGCACCTCTACCGCGACTCGTACAGCACGGCCGAAGCCATGTTCGCCAAGTCCCGCGGCATGTTCGTCGAAGTGGGCGACTCGATCGGCGAGGCGTTCGCCAGCTGCGGCATCGGCGCGTCGAGGTACTTCCGCGGCCGCCCGCTCGCCGCGCTGCCGTACTTCCACAAGGGACTGAACATCTTCGTCGAGCACGGCGACATCCACGCGGAAGCCTACGCGCGGCAAGCGATCGGCAAGGCCCAACTGGCGATAGGAAACCAGGCCGAGGCGGCGAACTGGCTGCAGCGCGCCCTGTTGCTCGCGCGGGAAACCGGCGACCGGCACCGCGAAGGCCGCGTGCTCAGCGAACTGGGCAAACTGTACGGCGGACGGGACCAGACCAAGAAAGCCGTGCGCTACCTGGAGATGTCACTGGGCATCCTGCGTGAGCTCGGCGACGACCTCTGCTCGGCGTACGCGCTGCACTCGCTCGGCGACCTGCACGCGACGTCGGGCGACTTCGGTCGCGCCGAGGTCGAAGTCCGGCAGGCACTGGCGGCGTTCCGCCGTCTGAAGGACCGCAGCGGCGAGGAGAAAGCCGCGTGGACGCTGAACCTGTTGCGCAGGCGCCGCAACACGCACCTGGAGCACATCACGGGATGAGGCCGGTGGGACCCCTCAGTGCAGGGCGTTCCACGGCCTGAACTCGCCCACCTGGTGGACCGCGTGCCTGCGGCCGTCCAGTGCTCGGCGAACCCCGGCCAGCACCCCGTCCGCGGTCTCACTGTGGGTCAGCCACCGCGTTCTCCCGGAGTTGCGCCGGAAACCCAGCACCACCTGCTGGGTGGGGTGGCCCGCCAGCACCGGATCGGGGCAGCCCTGCAGCGGGTTGGCCGACGCGCTGCCGTGGACCTCGACCACGGGACACTCGTCTTCCAGCAGTGCGCTCACCGCGCGCAGGACCGGCCTCCGGAAACTCCCGTGCACCCAGGCCACCAGCAGTTCCGCTGGCCCGCCGAGGGCGATGTGTGCTCGCTCGGCCAGTTCTCCCGGCTGAGCCCAGTCGGCATGAACCCATACAGCGCCGTGGGTGTCCGTTGGCCGCCGCCGGCTCGGAGAGACCACATACCAGCCCTCGCTGGTCAATGCCTCCACGCAACCGGCGAGCATCCCGGTCCCACCCAGGACCAGCGCGCGACGTTGCGACGGCATCGTCCCAGGTTACCGAGCATCCCGGAAAAGGCAACCCCCGGTATACCGTCCTCTGTGGACGTTATTGGCCGCCGAACCGCGCCCCGAATCGTTCCCCGAATCGCTCACTGTGCAGCACATCGGCCAACGGCAATCGGTTGCGCCAGCCGTGCCGTTCCAGATCCGGCACGTCGTTGAGGTGGCTGACCGGGCCGAGGCACAGCCACGCCACCGGGCGGATCGACGCGGGAATCCCGAGCAGGTCCCGCACGAAATCCTCGCGGTAGAAGCTCACCCACCCCACCCCGAGCCCCTCGACGGTCGCGGCCAGCCACAGGTTCTGGATCGCCAGGCACACCGAGTACAGGCCCGCGTCGGCGATGGCGTGCCTGCCGAGGACCGCGGGCGCGCCTTTCGCCGCGTCGTAGGTCACCAGGACCGACAGGCTTGACTCGAGCACGCCCTCGATCTTGATCCGGCCGAAGGTCCGCGCCCGCTCCCCGGTCAGCTCGGCGGCGAACACCTCCCGTTCCCCGGCGACGTGTTCCTGGAAAGCCTTGCGGGTGACGGGATCCCGCACGACCACGAAATCCCACGGCTGACTCATGCCGACGCTGGGCGCCGCGTGCGCGGCGCCCAGCACCCGGGTGAGGACGTCGTCGGGCACCGGTTCGCCGGTGAACTCGGCCCGCACGTCCCGCCGCCGGGCGACCACTTCGTAGAAATCCACTCCCGGACACTAACGACCGAGCATGCGGTACTTCCGAACCGACAGCGGAAGGAAGATCGCCACCAGCACGACGGGCCAGATCACCGCGAGCAGCACCGGGTTGTTCGCCGCCCAGCTGTCGCCGCCGAGGCCCGGGTTGCCGAACAGTTCCCGTGCCGCGCCGACCGTGGCCGACAACGGGTTCCAGTCCGCGATCGCGCCGAGCCAGCCCGGCATCATCTGCGGCGCGACGAACGTGTTGGCGATCATCGTCACCGGGAACAGCAGCCCGTAGACCCCGGCCGCGCTCTCCGTGTTCGGCAGCACCAGACCGATGTAGATGCCCACCCAGATCACGGCGAACCGCAGCAACAGCAGCAGGCCGAGCGCACCGAGCAGCGGGCCGAACCCGCGATGCCACTGCCAGCCGACCAGCACGCCGCAGAGGATGAGCACGACCAGGTCGAGCACCGAACTCAGCATGTCGGCGAGGCTGCGCCCGACGACCACGCCGGAGCGCGCCATCGGCATGGACCGGAACCGGGTGGTGATGCCGCGTTCCTTGTCGGTGATCATCGCCGCCATCGTCACGCCGATGCCGAACACCATGGTCTGCCCGAACATGCCGGGCATCAGGAACTCCCGGTAGTCGCCCCCGCCCGGCACCTGCATCGCGCTGCCGAACACATAGCCGAACAGCAGCACGGACACGATCGGGAACAGCAGCCCGCTGATGATCTGCACCGGGCGGCGGATCAGGTGCGTGAAGTGCCGCCGGGTGACCACCCAGGCGTCGAGGACGCCCCACCGGACGCGTTCCCCCGTGGTCCGCGGGATCACCGGAGTGAGGATCATGCCGCCACCTCCGTCTTGTGACCGGTCAGGCGCAGGAAGACCTCGTCGAGCGTCGGCCTGCGCACACCGATGTCCTCGACGTCGATCCCGGCTGAGGCCAGCACGCCGACCAGTTCGGTCAACGCCACGACGCGGTTGCTCACCGGCGCGGAGATCCGGCGGTTGTCCTCGTCGATCTCCGGCGGCTGCTTGGCCACCCGTTCGACGAGCTCGGCCGCTTTCGGCAGGTCCTGCTGGTCGTGCAGGACGACGTCGATCTGGTCACCGCCGATCTGCGACTTGAGGTGCGCCGGTGTGCCGTCGGCGATCACCTTGCCGCTGTCGATCACCGCGATCCGGTCGGCCAGCTGGTCGGCCTCGTCGAGGTACTGCGTGGTCAGCAGCAGCGTGGTGCCGCCGTCGACGAGTGTCCGCAGCGTGTTCCAGACCTCGTTGCGGTTGCGCGGGTCAAGGCCGGTTGTCGGTTCGTCCAGGAACAGCACGGACGGCGCCATGATCAAGCTCGCGGCCAGGTCAAGACGCCGACGCATCCCGCCGGAGTACTGCTTGGGCGACTTGTGCGCGGCGTCGGTGAGGTTGAACTGCTCGAGCAGTTCGTCCGCGCGACGGCGCGCCACCTTGGCGCTGAGGTGGAACAGGCGGCCGAACATCACCAGGTTGTCCCGTCCGGTGAGGATCTCGTCGATCGCGGCTTCCTGGCTGTTGAGGCCGATCCGGTAGCGGACCTCGGCGGCCTGCTTGACCACGTCGAACCCGGCGACCTCGGCGCGCCCGGCGTCGAACGTCAGCAACGTCGTCAGCACGCGCACGGCCGTGGTCTTGCCCGCGCCGTTCGGGCCGAGCAGCCCGCACACCGTGCCCTCGGCAACGACCAGGTCAAACCCGTCCAGAGCGTTCTTGTCCTTGTACGACTTGCGGAGTCCTTCGGCGAGAACCGCGTGATTCATCTGCGTTACCCCCTAACTGGGTACACTGTACCCTAAACGTCGTACACTGTACCCAGTTCTATGATCTACGCAAGATGGCTACCGAATACACCGGCAGCGGCGACGTCACGGCCAGCCTGCGCCTGCTGTGGGGACTGGACGAGCGGCCGAGCCGAGGGCCGAAACCGTCGCTGACCGTGGACGGGATCGCGGCGGCGGGGATCGAACTGGCCGACGAGGAAGGCCTGGCCGCGCTGTCGATGCGGCGCGTCGCCACCAAGCTCGGCGTGGGCACGATGTCGCTGTACCGCTACGTGCCGAGCAAGGCGGAACTGATCGACGTGATCCTCGACCGCGCGGTGGCCAACGCGATCACCGAAGATCAGATGGCGGAGCTGGAAAGCGCGACCTGGCGCGACAAGCTGACCTCGATAGCGCACAGCGGCCGCGACCTGTACATGCGTCACCCATGGCTGTTGCAGATTTCCCAAGCGCGACCCCTGGTCGGCCCCAACGCGCTGAAGAGCTTCGACCGCTACATAGGAGCGCTACGCGACACCGGCCTCACCGACGTGGAGAAGCTCAACACGATCAGCCTCATCGACGGCGTCGTGACCAGCACGACCCTCGCGGTAATCGAAGCGTCCCAGGCCGCCGAGCGAACCGGCACGAGCGACGAGGACTACTGGGCGGCGCACACGCCGTACCTGGAGAAAATCATGACCACGGGCGACTACCCGAACATGCTCGCCCTGGACTGGACCACGTTCGAGGAAGCCATGACGTCGTCGTTCGACTACAGCCTGGGGCGCGCACTGGACGGCATCGAAGTCCTCATCAACTCACGCAGGACACCCTAGTTACTACGCAACAGCGTAGTTTTTGCGCGCTCATCTGCGCATTTGACGAGAGATAAGCTAAGCGTTAGCTTCGTAATCGTGGCGGATGAGAGCTGGGAAACCGCACAAGCCCTGCGCTGGTCGGTGTCTCGCGTGGCACAACGTCTGCGCATGCAGCACCCCGGCCGCGACGAGGCACTGACGAGAGTCGGCGCGTCCGTGCTGGCCAACCTGCGGCACAGCGGACCGCTGACCATGACCACGCTGGCCGCGATCGAGGGTCTGCAGCCGCAATCGTTGACGCGTCCGGTGAACTCCTTGGCAGAAGCCGGTTTCGTAACGCGCTCGCGCGACGAGGAAGACCGGAGGCAACAGACGATCACCATCACCGAGCGCGGACGTGAAGCGTTGGCCGAGCACGTCCACGACGGCACCGCCTGGCTGGCAACGACCCTCCGCGACACGTTGACGCCAGCCGAGCGTGCCATCCTCCGTGTCGCGGCGGATTTGCTCACAGCGGTCGCTGACAACCCCGAGCCCAGCGGCCTGGGCGCGACAGCACCGCAATGACGGCAACGCAGACACGCCCAGGCACCGCGCTGCTCCTGGTCCTCGCAGTGCTGACCGGCGTGTCCCCCCTCGCGACCGACATGTACATCCCCGGTCTGCCGGACCTCACCAAGTCGCTGAACACAACCCCCTCGGCCGCGCAGTTGTCGATGACCGCGTTCCTCGTAGGTGTGGTCGTCGGCCAACTCGTGCTGGGGCCAGTGAGCGACGCGGTGGGCCGCAGACCGGTGCTGTTGACGGGCGCGGCCCTGTTCGCGGTGCTGTCGGCAGTGTGCGCGGTGGCGCCGTCGATCGAGGTGCTCAACGCCGCACGGTTCTGCCAAGGCGTGACAGGCGCGGCGGGAATGGTCGTCGCACGCGCGGTGATAACCGACTTGTACGACGGTATCGCCGCGGCCAAGAAGTTCTCGACGCTCGGCGCCATCACGTCCGCAGCCCCGATCCTGGCGCCGATGCTGGGCGGAGCCATCCTGGCGGTGTCGTCGTGGCGCATGGTGTTCGTGGCGCTCGCAGTCATCGGAGCGTTGCAGGTACTGGGTGTACTGCTGTGGGTCCCGGAGTCCGCCCCACGACAACGGTTGAGGCCATGGAAAACCATGACCGCCATGGGCAGCCTGACCAAGCGCTCGACCCTCCGGTGGCACATCCTCAGCCTGGGCTTCGGCGCCGCCGCGGTGTTCACGTACATCGCCGGCTCGACGTTCGTCCTTCAGGACATCTACGGCGCGTCAGGGACCCAGACCAGCGTGATCTACGGCGTGAACGCGCTCGGCACGATGGCCGGAAGTGTCCTTTTCGGACGACTCGTCGGCCGGTTCGGCGCGCCGCGGCTGCTGCTGGCGGGGCTGGCAGGCGCTCTCGGCTCGACCACCGTCCTGGTTGGCCTGCTCCTCGCCGCAGGCGGCTCGCTGGTGAGCGTGTGGGTGTGCCTGTTCACGATGATCACGGCTTTCGGGGTGTTCTTCCCTGCCGTGACCACCGTTGTGCAGGAAACCGGCCGCGATCTTCCCGGCGCCACCTCGGCGCTGCTTGGCGGCGGCCAGTTCCTGCTTGGCGGCGCGATCTCCCCGCTGGTGGGCCTGTTCGGTACGACGAGTGCCCTGCCGATGGCGCTACTTCTGGCCGGATGCCTCGCCCTGGCCACAGTCGCGGCATACCGAGGCAAGCGATCCGGCGTCTGATCTCGCTCCACGGGCGGCAAACCGCCAGAGACGGCATCGAGGTCGCACTGGAGATCACGCCGGACGCGCCGCGGATCCCCGCGGACCTGAAGGCGGTCATGGCCAGCCGGTCCGCGGTCGGCGACGGCCATGTCGAACCTGTACACGGCGTTCCCGGTCAGCACCGCGTCGGAGACATCGCCTCGGCGCCCGTTGCCCAACCGCGCCGACGACCAGGCAACGGTTGCCGTCACCGCATCAGTGGGCGGCGTCGTTCCACGAGCGGCCGAAACCGACGGACACGTCCAGCGGGACGTCGAGGTGGTAGGCGTTGCCCATGCCCTCGCGAACCAGGTCCTCGACCGCTTTCTTCTCGTCGGCCACGACTTCCAGCACGAGTTCGTCGTGGACCTGCAGCAGCATCCGCGACTTGAGCCCGGACTGCTTGAGCTTGGCCTGGACGTTGAGCATCGCGACCTTGATGATGTCGGCCGCGCTGCCCTGGATCGGCGCGTTCAACGCCATCCGCTCGGCCATCTCGCGGCGCTGCCGGTTGTCGGAGTTCAGGTCCGGCAGGTAGCGGCGGCGGCCGAAGATCGTCTCGGTGTAGCCCTCGCGGCGCGCCTTGTCCACAATGGACGTCAGGTAGTCGCGGACCCCGCCGAACCGCTCGAAGTACTCCTCCATCAGGCCACGGGCCTCCTCGGTGGAGATCCGCAGCTGCTGGGACAGGCCGTACGCGGACAGGCCGTACGCCAGGCCGTAGTTCATCGCCTTGACCTTGGCCCGCTGCGCGCCGCTGACCTCGGTCGGCTCGACCGAGAACACGTGCGCGGCGGTGGCGGCGTGGAAGTCGAAGCCGGAGTTGAACGCCTCGACCAGGCCTTCGTCGTGCGACAGGTGCGCCATGATGCGCATCTCGATCTGCGAGTAGTCCGCCGTCATCAGTTCGGAGTACCCCGCGCCGACCACGAACGCGTCGCGGATGCGGCGGCCCTCGTCCGTCCTGATCGGAATGTTCTGCAGGTTCGGGTCCTGCGACGACAACCGGCCGGTCGCCGCGATGGTCTGGTTGTACGTGGTGTGGATCCGGCCGTCGTCGGCGACCGACTTGATCAGCCCGTCCACAGTGGTCTTCAGGCGGGTCGCGTCCCTGTGCTCGAGCAGGTGCTGCAGGAACGGGTGCTCGGTGGTCTCGAACAGGGTGGTCAGCGCGTCCGCGTCGGTGGTGTAGCCGGTCTTGGTCTTCTTCGTCTTCGGCATCTGCAGCTCGTCGAACAGCACCACCTGGAGCTGCTTGGGCGAGCCGAGGTTGATCTCCTTGCCGATCACGCCGTACGCCTCCTGCGCGGCCTGCTTGACCCGCGAGGCGAAGTGCGCCTCCAGGGAGGCGAGGTGCTCGGTGTCGATGCAGATCCCGATGCCCTCGATCTCGGCGAGCACCTGCAGCAACGGCAGTTCCATCTCGGCGAGCAGCTTCGCGCCGCCGGTGGACTCGACCTCGGTGAGCAGCGCCTCGGCCAACTCGGCGACGGCCCGCGCCCGCACGACCTCCGTGGCGGCGAGCTTCTCGTTCTCGTCGGCCTCGTCGAACATCGACAGCTGCTGCTCGCCCTCGACCTCCTCGACGCGCAGCTCACGCTTCAGGTGCCGGAGCACGAGGTCGTCGAGGGAGAAGGAGCGCTGCCCCGGCCGGACCAGGTACGCGGCCAGCTCGGTGTCCATCGCCAGCCCGCCGAGCTCCCACCCGCGCTGGGCGAGCCCGTGCAGCGCCAGTTTCACGGCGTGGGCCACCTTGGGCACAGCGGGGTCGGCAAGCCACGCCGTGAGCGCGCGCTCGTCCTCTTCACGCAACGCCGTGACGTCGATGAAGGTTCCATCCCCGTCGACCCCGGCCACCGTGATCGACTGCAGGTCGACCGCGCCGGGGGCGCCGACGTGGCGAAACGCCAGGCCAGTGCGTTTTCCGGCCGGCGCGTGCTCGGCCAGCCACGCGCCGAGTTCACCCTCCTGGATGGCCGACGCCTTGACTTCGAAGCCGGATTCCGCTTCGGGCTCGGGCGCGGCGAGGGTCTGGAACAGCCGGTCGCGCAGCACCCGGAACTCGAGTTCGTCGAACAGCCGGTGCACCGCGTCCCGGTCCCACGCCTGCGCGGTCAGGTCCACGGGCTTGGCCGGCAGGTCGAGATCCCGCACCAGCTGGGTGAGCTCGCGGTTGAGCACCACCGACGACAGGTTCGCCCGCAGGTTGTCGCCGACCTTGCCCTTGACCTTGTCGACCTGGTCGATCAGGTCGTCGAGCGATCCGTACTCCTGGATCCACTTGGTGATCGTCTTCTCGCCGACGCCGGGGATCTTGGGCAGGTTGTCCGACGGGTCGCCGCGCAGCGCCGCGAAGTCCGGGTACTGCGCGGGCGTCAGGCCGTACTTGGCGAGCACCGCCTCCGGGGTGAACCGGGTCATCTCGGACACGCCACGCGACGGGTACAGCACGGTCGTGTGCTCGGTGACCAGCTGCAGCGCGTCGCGGTCGCCGGTACAGATCAGGACGTCGTACCCGCCTTCGGCCTCGGCCTGGGTGGCGAGGGTGGCGATGATGTCGTCGGCCTCGTAGTTCTCCTTGGTCAGCATCGGGATCTTCAACGCGCCGAGCACGTCCTCGATCAGGCTGACCTGGCCCTTGAACTCGTCCGGCGTGGCGCTCCGGTTGGCCTTGTACTCGGTGAACTTCTCACTGCGGAACGTCTTGCGCGAGAGGTCGAACGCGACCGCGATGTGCGTCGGCTTCTCGTCACGCATCAGGTTGATCAGCATCGAGGTGAAGCCGAAGACGGCGTTCGTGTGCTGCCCTGTGCCGGTCTGGAAGTTCTCCTTCGGCAGGGCGTAGAACGCACGGTAGGCCATCGAGTGGCCGTCTATCAGGAGGAGTCGATGCTGGTCTGCCACGCGGCCGAGTCTAGGCCGACCCACCGACACTTTTGACTCGGCCTTGCCGGGTGCGGTGTCCACGAACGTTCACCGGGCCCGGCAACGTCCGCGGACACCGCACTAGGGTGGCGGTAGTTGCTAGAGGAAACTTATTTCGCGGAGGTTCCACCATGACCGAGCTGGTCGAGCAGCTCAACGAGAAAATGGGCATCGAGGTCACGGACTGGAACCCCGATCGGGTGGTCGCGACGATGCCCGTCAAGGGCAACCGCCAGCCGTACGGCCTGCTGCACGGCGGCGCGAACGCGGTGCTGGCGGAGGCGGCGGGCTCGGTGTGCGCGGCGCTGCAGTCCGACGGCAAGCCGACCGTGGGCCTGGAGCTGTCCTGCACCCACCACCGCGGCGTCCGGGAGGGCATCGTCACGGCGGTGGCCACGCCGGTGCACATCGGCCGCACGACCGTGACTGTGGAGATCGTCCTCACCGACGAGCAGGACCGCCGCACCTGCACCGCCCGGCTGACCTGCATGGTGTTGCAGACCGTCCCGGGTTCCTGAGTGGACCTCGACCTGGCCCAGGTCAGGGCGTTCGTGGTGGCCGCCGACCAGCAGCACTTCAGCCGGGCGGCGGACACGTTGTTCCTGACCCAGCAGGCGTTGTCGAAACGGATCAAACGGCTGGAGGAGTCGCTCGGCACGCAGCTGTTCCAGCGCACGAACCGCGCTGTGGAGCTGACCGAGGACGGCCGCAGGTTCGTGTCGCACGCCCGTGAACTGATCCGGGTCGCGGACGCGGCCGTGGCGGCGCTGGGTGACCAGCCGTTGCGGCTCGACCTGATCGACTTCCGGCTCGCGCCCGCGTTCATCCTGCGCAAGATGGCCGAGCGCGACCCGCGGCTGGTGGTAGAGCGCAGCACGAAACAAGGCTTGGACAACGCGACAGAGCCGCTGCTGAACGGCGATCTGGACGTCGCGTTCGGGTACGTCGGCGGCGTGCGACCGCTGCCCGACGCGCTCGACCACCGGGTCGTGCGGCTGGAACCGCTGCTCGCGCTGCTGCCGCCGGAGCATCCGTTGGCCGACCGGCCGGAAGTCCGGATCGAAGACCTGGCCGACGAGGGGCTGTGGCTGCCGTCCGGCAAGGGCCCGACCGAGTGGCGCGCCTACATCCGTCAGCTCTGTGTGGGCCTGGGGCTGCGTGTGGACGACAGCGGCAACAGCTACGACCTGCGGCACACGCTTGAGCAGGCCCGCTACGGCAAGCCGCGGGTCACGCTCGTCGGCGCGGACATGGATCTGCCGCGCGATCTGAACCTCGTTGTGCTGCCGTTCAAGCCGTTGCCGCTGTTCCCGTGGTCGATCGTGTGGCACAAGCAGAACAAGCGCCCAGCCCTCCGCGAGCTGCTTGCCCTGGCTGGCAGGACGAGCCGCGCGGAGGGCTGGTGCGACTACGACCCGGCGGTGTCCTGGCTGCCCGGTTGACCGATCGGTACGTACCTGGTGTTCTGGAACGACTCCTGCGCCCAGCGGCCGTTCCGTTTGGACAGTACGTTGGTGTTGCGCGACTGCGAACCGTCCCGGCAGTCGGTCGCGGGTAGTTCGATGATGCACGTGGTCCGCACGATGAAGACCAGGTCCCTGCCCGCGTACCGGACGCGCTCGTCCAGCACCTTCAGCTTCGACGGGGGAATGTGGTTGTCGAAGTAGTACTGCATCCCCTTGGCGATGCCGTCGCGGCCGACGAGGTGTTCGCCGTTGAACGTGACCAGGTCCGCGTCCTTGGTGAACGTGGCCGCGAACTTGGCGCCGTTCTCCTCGTACCAGGCGTCGTACTGCTGTTTCAGTATCCGCGCGAACTGCGCCTGGTCGTTCTCGGCGGCAGTCGCCGAGCCGGTACCGATCCCCAGTGTCACTACGAACGCGCCGACCATCGCGGCGACTTTGCTCCCCTTCATGCCGCCACGTTCGCAGGCACGTGGCGGCGGGGTCGTCCCCCAGGAGTTGCGATCCGCGATCAACCCTGGATGTACTGGGCGAACCACCGCGTGAACTCGGCGTCGACGCGCTTGGCGGCCTCGTTCCGCGGTGCTGCTTCACTGCCGTCGTCGTCGGCGAGCGCGTGCTCCATGCCGGGGATGGTGACGAGCTCGGAGCCCACGATTGCCTTGTGCCCCAACGAGGCTGGCTCACGAATCGCGATGTCGTCGTCCTCGCCGACGATGATCAGCAGCGGCACCGTGATCTCGTCCGCCCGGCGTACGAAGTCGTAGTGCTCGGCGACTTTCCGCGACTCCTCGGACCACGCGTACGCCATCTCGAACCGCCGTTCGTTGGCCGCGATCAGCGGAGCCAGTTGCGTGACCGGGCTCACCACCGCTGCCGCCGCGATCTCGACGTCGCCCCTGGTGATGACCTCGTACGCCACCATCGACCCGGCCGAGCCGCCCGCGACGTACACCGGGCCGTCCGCAATGGACAGCTGCTCGCGCAGTTCCGCCACCGCGGCGGGGAATTCGGTGGCCGCCTGGTCGGCGGTGGGACCGTAGACGTTGAGCACCGCGTCCTGCATCGCGAGCCCGAAGTACTCCTCGTCACCGCCCGGCAGCGCCCGCCTGCCCGACATCGGCAGGCCGAGGTACACGCGCCACGCCGGAAGCTCGTTCATCGGCAGTGCCGCCGCCATCGCGACGTCGGTCCGCGGCGCGTCCATCAGGTGCCAGGTCACCACCAGCGGAGCGGGTCCAGCGACGCCGACCGGCTCGAGAGCGACGAACGGAACACCCGCTGCGATACCCGTGATAGCCATTTTGTGTTCTCCCTGTCCTCGGCTGACGCGTCCAGCAAACAGCCTGGTCAGGGGGTACGTCCAACAGCCGTGACAGCCTTGAGCACAACCGGCGGTTGTGGTCACGCACAACCGCCGGTTGTGATCGGCTCAGCCCTCGCCGAGGTACGCGGCACGCACCCGCTGGTCGGCCAGCAGGTCCAGGCCCGGGCCCTCCAGCGTGGTGGAACCCAGGTCGATCACGTACCCGCGGTCGGACAACGCCAACGCCGCCAAGGCGTTCTGCTCGACCAGCAGGATGGTCGTGCCGTCTGCCTGCAGTTCCTTGATGGTGTCGAAGATCCGCTGGGTCATGATCGGCGACAGGCCCATCGACGGCTCGTCGAGCATCAGCAGCTTCGGCTTGGACATCATCGCCCGGCCGATCGCCAGCATCTGCTGCTCACCGCCGGAGAACAGGCCCGCCTTGTTCTGCCGCCGTTCGCCGAGCACCGGGAACAGCTCGTACACCCGCTGCATGTCGGCTTCGATGCCGGTGTCATTGCGGACGTAGGCACCGAGCTGCAGGTTCTCCTCGACCGTCATCCGGCCGAAGAGCCTGCGGCCTTCCGGGCAGTGCGCGATCCCGCTCGCCAGGATCTCGTGCGCGGCCTGCCGGTGGATCGGCCTGCCGCGGAACAGGACCTCGCCGCGGGTCGGGCGCAGCAGACCGGAGATGGTCCGCAGCGTGGTCGTCTTGCCCGCACCGTTCGCGCCGATGAGGCTGACGATCTGGCCCTCTTCGACGGAGAACGAGATGTCGCGGACCGCTTCGATGGCGCCGTAGGCGACGCTGAGGTTGCGGACCTCCAGCAACGGGCTCACTGGCCAACTCCCTTGTCACCGTGCTCGCCGACCAGCTCGGCCGCGTGCTGCACCTCGGCCTGCACTTCCTCCGGCGGCTTGCCCAGGTACGCCTCGATCACGCGCGGGTCGGTCCGCACGGCCTCCGGCGTCCCCTCGACCAGCAGCTTGCCCTGCACGAGCACGGACACGTGGTCGCACAGGCTGAAGATGAACTTCGTGTCGTGCTCGATCACCACGACCGAGATGCCGAGGTCGCGGATCTTGAAGATCAGCTGCCTGGTCGCCTCGGTCTCCTGCGGGTTCATGCCCGCCGTCGGCTCGTCGAGCAGCAGCACCTTCGGGTCGGTCGCCAGCGCGCGGGCGATCTCCAGCCGCCGCTGGTCACCGTAGGGCAGGTTGCGCGCCAGCTCGTCGCCGCTGCGGCCGATTCCGGCGAAATCCAGCAACTCCTTGGCCCGTGTGCGTGCGTCCGTCTCCCCCTTGCGGAACCTCGGGCCGCGGAAGATCGTGGCGATCGGTCCCTGCTTCATCCGGGCGTGCCGCCCGACCATGACGTTCTCCACCGCCGTCATGTTCGGGAACAGCCGGATGTTCTGGAAAGTCCGGGCGATGCCCGCGATCGTCACGTGCGCCGGGTCGCTCGGCAACTGCGTGCCGTCCAGCAGCACCTGGCCGTTGGTCGGCGTGTACAGGCCGGTCAGGCAGTTGAAGAACGTGGTCTTGCCCGCGCCGTTCGGGCCGATCAGCCCGACGATCTGGCCGCGGTCGAGGGTCAGCGAGACCTCCGACAGCGCGGTCAGGCCGCCGAACACCATCGTGACGTCCTGTGCCCTGAGAATCGGAGCAGTCATCGCGCCGGTACCTCCTGCGGCTTCGGCTGTTCCGGTTCGTCGCCACCGGGTTTGTCTTGCAGCGTATGGCCTTCGGCGTCCTCACCGGCGAGCTCCGCTCTGCGGTGCGCGTCGGGGATGAGGCCCTGCGGCCGGAACCGCATGATCAGGATCAACGCGAGACCGAAGATCAGCAGGCGGTAGTCGGAGAACTCCCGCAGCTTCTCCGGCAGCACGAACAGCAGCGACGCACCCAGCACAGCGCCGGGGATCGAGCCCATGCCACCGAGGATGACCGCCGCGAGCAGCGTCACCGACTCCATGAACAGGAAGCTCTCGTAGCTGACCGTGCTGGTCTTGTGCGCGAACACCGCACCGGCGATACCGGCGAGGACCGCACCGCAGAGGAACGCGAGGATCTTGGCCTGGCCGGTCTTGATGCCCATCGCGCGGGCCGCGTCCTCGTCCTCGCGGATGGCGATCCACGCCCGGCCCATCCGGCTGTTCTTGAGGTTCGCGAACACTGTCATGACCGCCGCGATCAGCAGCACGATCAGGAAGTAGTACAGCACCCCGGACGGCAGTTTCGCGCCGAACAGCGTGATCGACTCGTTGAACGCGGTGCCGTCGAACCACTCCAGTGCCGGGATGTTCGGCATCGCGTTCGAGCCACCGGTCAGTCCGCCGATGTTGTTGCGCGCGGCGATCTGGAAGATCTCACCGAACGCCAGCGTCACGATCGCCAGGTAGTCACCGCGCACGCGCAGCGTCGGCGAGCCGACGATGGCGCCGAAGATGCCCGCGATCGCCGCGGAGATGATCACGACGAGGTAGAACGGCAGGTGGATGCCCAGCTGGGACGCGGCCGCGCCGGACAGGTTCGCCGCGACGAACGCGCCGATGCCGAGGAACGCCACGTATCCGAGGTCGAGCAGACCGGCGAGGCCGACCACGATGTTGAGGCCGATGGCGGTCGCGGCGTACACCCCGATGTTGGCGGCCACCGTCATCCAGTACTCGCTGCCGGCATCGGTGAACGGCAACGACAACGCGCACAGCAACAGCACGACGATGCTGAACACCCGGTGCTGCTCGGACAGCCGCGAGATCCACTTCAGGACACCGAGGCCGGCCGCTCCGGCGAACATACCGCCGGCGAAGCCGAGGAACGACAGGAACATCGGGCCGGAGTACGGGCTCGCCGCGCCGCCCTGACCACCCGCGGTCAGCGTGAGCGAGACGACGTAGAGCAGTGCCGCGAACGACACGACCAGCCCCAGGTACGCCACCGGGGTCGGGAGTTTCGTGCTCCAGCGCGGGATCTCCTCCAGCGGCTGGCCGATCGTGGCCAGCACCAGCAGCACACCCGCGACCAGCGCGGCGACGCTGCCGAACGCGAACGTGCCGTCCAGTGCCGTGACCGCGCCGAGGCCACCGCCCGCGGAGGCGATGAAGCCGAAGTTGATCAGGCCGATGGCGAAGATACCGGCGCCGAGGCCACGCAGCACGCGGCGCTGGGCAGGCACCTTGGCCACCGCGCACACGAGCGCGACGACACCGATGATCAGCAGTTCCCACCGGAAACCGGTCAGTTCGAACGGCGCGTCGAAGAACTGCAAGGTGGCCTTGTCCGGGTACGCCCCCTTGTTGAGCAGGAACGTCGACCAGGGCAGCATCGCGGCGATGACCGCGAGCACCGCACCGGCCACGCCGAGCACACGGGAGACCGCCGGGTTCGTGAAAAAGGTCTTCTCGCTCATGCGCGCACCCTCTCGGTCTCACCGAACAGACCTTGCGGCCGGAAGACCAGCACAGCGATCAGCACGACGAAGATCCAGACGTAGTCGTACTGCGTCCCGCCGGGGAAGTACTGCCCGGCGATGGTCTTGACCAGGCCGATCACGAACCCGCCGATGACCGCGCCGCGGATGCTGCCGATGCCGCCGAGCACGGCCGCGGTGAACGCGAAGATGCCGTTCTGGAAGCCGATGTCGATGCTGATGTTGTTGATGTGCACGCCGTAGAGCACGCCCGCGACGCCCGCCAGCACGGCGCCGATGGCGAACGTCAGCACGATCGTGCGGTCGGGGTTGATGCCCATCAACCGGGCGGTGTCGGGGTCCTGCGCGGTCGCGCGCATCGCCCGGCCCATCCGCGACGTGTTGATGTAAACCTGGAGCAGCACGGTGAGCACGACCGCCACCACGATGATCAGCAGGCCTGTTTTCGGGATCAGGATCGAACCGAGCTCGATGCTGCCCGTCAGGAACTCCTTGGGGAACGGCAGCGGCGCCGTGGCGCCCGGGTACCAGATCCGGACGGCTTCCTTGAGCGCGACCGACACGCCGAGCGCGGTGATCAGCGGCGCGAGCCGTGGCGCGTTTCGCAGCGGCTTGTACGCCAGCCGCTCGATGATCAGAGCGATCACCATGGACACCACCGCACCGGCGATCACCATCAGCGGCAGGGTGATGTACCACGTTCCCTTGACACCCTCGGGAATGACCCAGGTGAACGTCGCGAGGGCGCCGAACGCGCCGACCATGAAGATCTCGCCGTGCGCGAAGTTGATCAGCTGCACGATGCCGTACACCATGGTGTACCCGAGCGCGATCAATCCGACGGTGCCACCAAGGATCAAACCGTAGACCAGCTGCTGTAGCAGCGTTGTCACAATCTACCTCCAACAAGGCGGGGGCAGGCCATTCGAACGACCTGCCCCCGTCAGACCACCCCGCCGATCGGGCGGAGCTCACCAGTCCTGTGTGATTGCCGCTGTTACTTGTCGGCCTGACCAGTCTCGATGTTCTTGAAGTCACCGTCCTTGACCTGGTACACGGTCAGCAGCTTGTTGGTGCTGTCGCCGTACTGGTCGAAGCCGACGTCGCCGTTGGCGCCCTTGCCCTTGTAGTCCTGGACGTTCTTGATCAGGTTCGCGCGCTGGTCCTCGCCCCACGCCGCGTTGGCCAGGGTCTTGGACAGGGCCTCGATCAGGGCGTTGGTCGCGTCGAACGACATGGTGCCGTAGGCGCTGTAGCCCTCCTTGGGGAACTTCTTGCCGTAGGCGTCGATGAACGCCTTGGCCTCCGGCAGGGTCTCAGCCGGGGCGCCGACGGAGGTGGCCAGGTCGCCCTCGGATGCCTTGCCTGCCAGTTGCGCGTAGGTCTTGTCGACGATGCCGTCGCCGCCCATCAGCGGGATCTGCAGACCGGCTTCCTTGAGCTGCTTGGAGAACGGGCCCGCGGCGCCGTACTCGCCGCCGTAGTACACCGCGTCGGGGGCCAGCGGCTTGATCTTGCCGATCACACCGGAGAAGTCGGTGTCCTTCTCGCCGACCTTCTCACGGGTCACGATCTCCGCGCCCAGCGACTTGGCCTTGGTGGTGAACTCGTTGGCCAGGCCCTCGCCGTAGGTCTTGCCGTCCGCGACGACCGCGATCTTCTTCTTGCCGGCCTTGCCGACCAGGTACTTGGCCGCGAACGGGCCCTGGTTGTCGTCGGTGGCGCAGACGCGGAAGTAGTTCTCGAACTGGCGCTTGGGCGCCGTGCCGTACTGCTCGCCGCGGGTCAGGCTCGGGCCGGTGTTGGCCGGGGAGATCTGCACGATCTTCTTGTTGGAGAGGATCGGCTGGACGTTCTGCGAGGTCGAGGAGTTCAGGGTGCCGATCACGCCGACGACGTTGGGGTCCGACGAGAGCTTGGTGGCGGCCTGGCTGGCCTTCTGCGGGTTCTTCTCGTCGTCCTGCGGGTCGAGGACCAGCTTGTAACCCTTGACGGTGCACTTCTCGTTCGCCTGGCTGACGGCGAGGTCGGCCGAGTTGCGAATACCGACACCGAGGGCGGTCAATTCACCGGTCAGCGGAACGATGACACCGATGGTCAGAGTACCTTTGCTGGTGTCGCACTGATTTCCGCCTGCAGCATTTCCGGAGGAGCCACCCTCATTTTTATTGGAGCTGCACGAAGCAATCAACAGAGCGCCAGCCGCGAGTACAGCAGCTGTAGCTACCTTCTTACGCACGAGACAATCCTCCTCGGTGCCGGGTCGCGTAAATCCGCAACCCGCATTTCGCCCCCGCCTGCGAGGAGCGCTGGGCGGAACTTAGGCGATGGACCAGCCGACAGTCAGCCATCCCTGGGAGAGCGTAACCAGAACGCAACGTTGGCGTACGTTGAGCGGACACTTCAAGTTCCTTCTAACTGCTGGCAGTTGGCGTAGCATAGACTGCTTGAGGTGACTCGACGCGCCCGGATAAGCGCTTGGGTCATCGGCGCGGCCCTTGTTCTGAGCGCGATCATCCTGTTACGCAACGAAACCACTACGCCGGATGTTACCGGCTTTCCCAGTTTCGCCGCCGACGCAGTGATTCCGCCGCGCCCGGCCCAGTCCGTACCGCCGCCTGGCCCAGTCCGATTGTCGCCGGGACCTGGGCGTCTCCGGCTCGCGTGGGCGGACGGGTTGCCTGGCGGACAGCCACTTGCCGGTGTGACGGGGTACGAAGTCCAATGGGACGGGCAGACCCGCCTCGTCGGCAGGCCGGTTGTCCAGTTGGACGGGCTGGGCAACCGTGAACACGAGGTCCAGGTGCGTTCGATGGACCCCTTCGGTAGGCGTTCGGTACCCGTCCGGGTGACAGGAATGCCTTCCAGGGCAGCCAGATCTGCACTGGAATACACTGACGAGTTCGACTCGACCGACTCGGTGCACGCGGAAGTCCCCGGGTCGCGGTGGCACGTGTCGGGATACCGGGGCTGTGTCGATCTCAACTCGCCCGGCGGGGCGAAACACGGCCAGCTCGCGGTGCAATTCGGCTGCGGGGCCGACGACGTGGTGCTGCGGTCGCGTGCGGCATTCCGGCTGGTTTCCGGAAACGGCAGGCTGACCGCGGTGACCGACGCGGCCGGCCCGCGCGGGCAGTTGAACTTCGACTTCGTACCAGGGACTTCGGACCGGATCGGGTCCCGCAGCGACCCGGTGGCCTCGCTGCCGGCCGGGGCGATCCGCGTATCCATTTCAGACAGTGGGGTCCGGATCATCACGGACCATGGCGAGTTCACGCCATCGGCGGTCCGCCCGGCCACGCGCGGCAGCGGAACGCTCCACAAGTTCGACATCGTGTTCACCCCGGCGGGTCTGCAGGTGTTCCAGGACGACTCGATGGTGGCGGAGAGTTCAGCGGTGCCCTCGTGGACGACGTCGACGGTGCTGCTGGGGATGATCGGACCACCGGGCCGCCGCAGCCGCGTGCACCTGGACATGGTGGGGATGTCGGCGGTGGTGCAGCCGGCGGAGCAGGTGGTCGAGTTCGCGACGGCATTGGGTGTGCAGCGGGTGCTGCGACCGCAGGAGAACGCACCCGGCATCGGCGTGAGCAGGCAGCCGCTGATCGGCGCGACAAAAGCCCGCCTGCGCACCACGGTGACGCTGGGCGCGGGCACGGACCCGGCGGGGATGACGCTGCAGCTGGCCGACCGCACCTTGCCGTTGGTGCCCGCGACACCGGGCTCGCCCGCCAGGGCGGGCGCGGACGTGACGCTGGTGGCGGAGCTGCCGCCGGACGTGTTCACCGGGGAAGCACCGGCGTTGAGCCCGTTGGTGATCAGGGGCCAGGGGACGGGGGCGGTGCTGGAGTCCTATTTGGAGATAGTGGGGACGGCGCCGACCGAGAGATCGCCGGATCCGGAGCTGGACCAACGAGCGCCCGCGATGCCGACAGTGACCATGGCACTGCGCGGCGTGAACGGAGTGGACCTTGGAAAAATAGCGTCAGCAAACGCCCCGTTCCAGTTGGAAATCAACCTCGACCCGGCACTGAGCCAGCGCGACGCGGACGACGTCCAACCGGTCAGGGGATTCGAGGTGTTCCTGAACGAAAGGCGAATAGCAGCGGTACCGACGGATTTGGAAGGCCCAGCGGTAGGCGGGGTTTATAGGCTGACGATGTCGCCGACGGACGAATTGCCGGGTGCCCAGACACTGGCGGTCCGATTACACCCGGCAGATCAGCAAAAGCAATCCCAATGGACCCAGTTCGAGATATCCCTGATCAGCTGAGGCCTTCGACAACAGCCTCAGCCACAGCCTTCATAGTGGTACGCCGGTCCATGGCGGTCCGCTGGATCCACCGGAACGCCTCCGGCTCGGTGAGGCTCTGCTTGGACATGAGCAAGCCCTTGGCGCGCTCGATGACCTTGCGCGTCTCCAGGCGCTCGGTGAGCCCGGCGACCTCGTTCTCGAGGGCCTGCATCTCGGAGAACCGGCTGACAGCGAGCTCGATGGCCGGAACAAGATCATGCTTGGCGAACGGCTTGACGAGATAAGCCATCGCGCCGGCATCCCTGGCCCGCTCGATGAGCTCCCGCTGGGAGAAGGCGGTGAGGATGACAACAGGGGCCACGCGGTCGGCGACGATGGAGGAAGCGGCCTCGATACCGTCCATCTTGGGCATCTTGACGTCAAGAATGACCAGGTCAGGCTTGAGTTCGGTGGCGAGCCTCACGGCCTCCTCGCCATCGGCGGCCTGCCCAGCGACCTCGTAGCCCTCCTCGTGCAGCATCTCGACAAGGTCAAGACGGATGAGAGCCTCATCCTCGGCGACAAGAACACGCCGCTGCACACCACGGGCCTCGGTAGCCACCTCGGTCACCGGGGTCCTCCTCGCTGTAGGGTGACGAAAGCCGGAAACAGCAGCGTACCGGGGGCAGCGGCAGCGGCGCCGTAACCCGGGGAGTTATCCGACACACACCCACCCCCAACCGGCACGAACCTGATCGAGTAAAGTTCACCCAGCCAGCCCCCGTAGCCCAATCGGCAGAGGCAGCGGACTCAAAATCCGTCCAGTGTGCGTTCGAGTCGCACCGGGGGCACCAACATGATCAAGAGTTTCCGCAGCTTAGCCCTGTCCCCTCTGCGGGGCTGACATAGCGGCAGAAGCGCCCATCCCCAGGTCGGTCCTGTTCCCGTGGGGCTCCTACGGGGTACGGCCCGCGTTGACCACACCCCCAGCCTGTTCGCACTGCGTGAGCACCCGTCGCACTTCAACCAACCGCTCGAGTTTGGTGCACAGAGTAGTGGTCACCGAGGTGTGGAAGACGGACTGTGGCAGGTGGCCGCAAGGTGGTGCATGGTCCGCAAGCGCGTAGACAAGGTGGCGGCGGTGGTGAACACCAGGCTGGCGGTCACTGGGCCTAGACGCTGCCGCAGGTCAGCGGGGATGCACCCGACATCGGCGTCGGTCTGCACCTGTGCACTGACGAGCGCGGGTGACGCCATCCGGTGCCGCTTGACCGAGGACGTCCCGGACACCCCTTGCCAGTTCGAACGACGTCGCGCCGCCACGACCACCTCACTTCGCCCTGCCCAGGAGGTCGGCCGGCTCGATCTGGCGCCGCCTGCGCTGCCAGTCGATCGAGGCTCCCGTCTGCACGCAGGAGCACCGAGAGGCCGTCGGCGTGCTCCGAGAGATCGGAAAGGTATCGGCGTCCGAACCGTCGCTCGGCCTCCATGCCGATGACCGCGAAGTCACCGTCGGGTTCGAGGTGGCCCTCTGCGGTCAGGTGCCGCACGATCTCCGGGCGGTGCCGTCGAACACCGACAAGTCGCCCCACCAGTCCAGTCATGTGCGGGTGCCGACCACACCTCCCTGCAGGGCCGACGCGAGGATCTGCTGCGCGACGAAGTGCCGAAGGCGGGCGGCGGCTCGACCGGTTCGACCCAATCCTGGGACCAGCGCAACAGGAAACCGCACACATGGCGTTGAGTTGGACCACGCAATTCAGGTCGCCGACGTCGATGCCGAGTTGCAGGGTCGAGGTGGCGACGATGACACAGTCGCGTCCGGTAGCGAACGCCTCCTCGGCCCGGCGACGTTCCGCAGCCGACAGAGACGAGTGCGACAGGAACGTCGTCATCCCTTGACCGTCAACGCCGCGCCCAGCTCGTTCGGCGCGCCGCCTGCTGTCCACGAACACCAGCCGCTTCTCGCCCTGGTGCAGCAGGGAGATCACCCTTCGCGGCGTTGTCGACCGAGCCGACGTGGTCGACAGTGATGTCTGGGGGCTGCCCGGTGGTCGGCTCCGACGCGACGATCTTCCGTTCCCGGGCGTGAACAGAGCCCTGCAGCCAGCGCTGCAGGGCGGGTGGATTGCCGACAGTCACGGAGAAACCGATGCGTTGCAGCGGACGACCCGCCCACTCTGGACAGTCACTGAGGACAGCGAGCAGGTGCCATCCGCAGTCATCACCAGCGAAAGCATGGATCTCGTCAACCACGACCGACAGGTCGACCAACATCGCCCGATAGTCCGCAGTGGATGATACGGGCGGCCTCCAGTGACTCCGCGGTGGTGAGTAGACGTCACCCGGTCTCGCGTCCACTATGACCGGGGTGGCTACTCGGTGTCTTCCGATCGGCGCAGTTCGTCGGCCAGTTGGACCAAGGTTCCTTCGCTACCGAGATGCCAGCACTTTGGCCCCTGCACAGCGACCGGCGCGTCGTCCCAGCCAGCTTGCTGCCACATGTGCATCACCAGGCCGGAGAGGGAGTAGCGCTGTCCGTCAGCTGACCACAACAACGGCTTCCTCCTGTCCTGAACCCACGTGGCCCGCTGACGACGGTCGTCTTCGCCCAACCACCTTCCGAGTGCCTCGTCTTCGCGTTCGGTGGCCGGCCGGTAGATCAGGGTCGCGCCCGGCTCGATGCGCCCGGCGTCGATCAGCACGTTGACGGCGGTGCGCGCGCGACCTCGTACAGGTCGTGGGGCGGGTCGGTAGGCGGCACCGAAGTCCGGCGCCACCTCACCCGAGTGAAGTCGGTTCCGGACGCTCCTCGCGAGGGCGGTGAACCTTTCGTGGCTGGCGAAGGTGCTCGACACGAAAGAACCCACCCCGTAGAGCCGGTCGACCTCGTGCACCAGCCACCGAGCGACCCGCTCAACCAGGTCCGACACGTCACCGGGGATCTCCCAACTGCCGTCGGCCTCCTCCAAGCCATCCGAGTCGACGACCTGGAAGACGAGATGTGTCAGCAGAAGGTCCCCGTGGTCGAGAATCGCGGCCGCACGACCCTCCAACTTCTTGGCGACGCGTCGCGTCGCAACGTCGACAGCGCGGAAAAGCTGCACCGAGTTCCAGATCAGACCCGCCGATGGCTGGTTGCCGAACAGGCTCGGATACGCGCCACCCTTGTCGTCCTCCCACAGCAGGTTCCGGTCTCGCTTCGCTCGGAACACGAACTCCGGGTTCCGGTGGGCACATGCGAGCGCGATCGCAGCGGTCACCACCGAGCACCCCTCGTCGGGTGCGGGTTCCAGGTCGCCTCGTTTGAACACGTAAAGCTTGTCCAGTGACAGCTTGAAGTCCTCCCGGATCGCCATCTGCACCTCGTCGAGCGCGATGAAATCCCGGGGCTCCATGTGGTTCTGTGTGTTGGTGCTTTGCGTGACGATGTTGCCGAAGCCGGCTTCGTCCGCCGGCACCTTCATCACCCGCACGCTGACGTCCGCCTCGGTGACGGCGTCGGGGTTCCTGAGGTATGCCTCGTGGATCGCCGTGACCGTTTGGGCTCCGTTGACAACGCTCGCGTTGGTGAGGTGCAACTCGACCGGCGCGTTCGACCGCCTGCCCGTTGGCCACCGGGTCTCGAGTTCCGAACACAATACGGTGATGCCGTTGTTACGGGACCAGAAGGTCTCTGGCGCGGTGATGAGAGTGTCCACCATCTGCTGGTTCACCGCAGTGAGGCCGAGCGACTTCCGCACGTTCTTCTCGAACAGTCGGTCACCGAACTCAGCGAACCAGGCAGCGATCCCGTCGGCCGGCACGCTTCCCTGGTATGCCTCCACCGGTAGGGTGCGTTGAATCCACTGCGTCATCATCGCCTGGAGTGAGATCGGCGTTTCCGCCAAGTCGTCACGCACCTGTTGGAGAAGATCGGCCCCGTTGATGACGCTGGTGTTGAGATACCGCCCGTTGCCGTTGAACTCCTGCTGTGCGGCGTCGAAGATCGTGACCACCTCGGGCGACAGGGTGCCTTCGCCCATGACGGCCTGGACCAACGTCACCTGCAGATGTGGCTCCATCATGACGGCGCGCAACTTTTCAGCCATCGCTTGGAACCGGTCGTTGAACCTCTCAAACTGGTGGTCGTCGATCTGCCGGAATCCGTCGATCATCTTGAGCGCGGCGGCGGTGTCAATGCCGGCGTTCCCCCGGTCACTCCACTTCGCCTGGATGAGGAAGACTGCGGACTTCCCGTCGGCGAACGCGATCGCGTCGATGCCCTGATCGTTCCTACCGTCAATGACGGCGTCAGCCGCCTGCTGGCTTGAGCAGCCGGTCAGTCGCCGAACGGCGAGCGCGGCGAGCGACCGCGACAAGAATTGTCGCTCGATCTCGTCTGGACGCGACGTCTCGACGTTCGACAAGTCGATAAGCCCATCGAACTCCTTCTGCAAGGCGTTGCGTACGTGCCTGACCTGAGTCGGTGGGTTGATCCTGGTTGACGTTGTGTTCACTACGCTCCCCTGCGTGTGAATGAACAGGCTCAGTTGCTCGTGTCGGGCAGGTTGTGACGGCGACGGATCATTTGGGTAAGGCGGCCTTGCCTTGTGTGCCTCGCTGGTGAGTCTGCCCTGGAACTCACTGCCCGCAACGGCGTGAAAGTTTCCGCAGGCCGACTGTCCCACCACGTGCCGATGATCCCACGTCGCGGGCTGGCTCACTGGCCTCATTGGTGTTGGAGGTCGTGTTGGGCTTGAACACCAGTGTGATCGTTGGGCTGATGTGCTGATTGACCGAGGCGGACTAGCGTCATGTTCCCGGTACGGTGGTGTTGCGGGGTTGTAGCTGTTCAACCCGTACCGCACGCCGTCCTTTCGGGGCCGGAGCTGCTCAAACATCCGTCTGCTGATCAATCGCTGCCTCGTAGAAGGCGTCCGCGAGGGCCATGATGACAGCGCTGATGCCGGGTCCGTCGCTGAAGAAGTAGTCGGCCATCGTGTTGTGGGCCCCCTGGTTGTCGACCACTGCTTCGGTGACCGCCGCCTGAAAGTCCTGCGATTCCATGAACTGCTTCTTCGAGTTCACCTTGGTCTGGTTGATCAGGTCTGGGTAGGTGAGCAGCCGTTGCACTAGTCCCTGCACGAACTCACGGACCTGAGACGCGGAGAAGGACTCAGCGCCGAAGAGGTCGTTCATCTTGTCGATGACGACCTGGAGTGCGACGTACTTTGGCTCCTTCCGGGTGCCACTGCCCGCTGCACTGATGCCCTTGAGCTCACCATCGCCGCTCAGCGAGATGTCGACCGCGGTTCTCTTGCTGTGCTGGACCCCGACCAGGACCACATCAGAGAGATCGACCTCCGCAGCCCAGGATGAGTCGGCGATGACCTTCTCGAGGAGCCGCAGGAAGATCGACAACATTTCCATGTACGGGTCACCGTAGTCGACGATCTGGCTCATGAAGTCATAAAGCCGGACGAGGGTGGAGACGTCCTTGCGGAACAGGTCGAGGGTGTTGAGGGTGACTTTGTCGTCGGCCTCGATCCCAGCCGCGTAGCGGCGGGCGAATTCGTTCTTGGCTGGGCTCATCGCAGCCGAGAGCGCGTTGTTGCCTTTGCGCTCCACCCAAAGCCGAGCGACGTCGCGCACCTGGTCTGGCGTGTAGATCCCGGCCTGGTCAAGCTTGGTGGCAAGGTGGACAACGATGTAGGGGTCGGTTTCGGTCTCCAGAGTGGCGTTCGTGAAGTACGGCTCAAACGCAGTCCGGATGTCCTCGGGCTTGTTGACGAAGTCGATGACAAAAGTCTTGCGCTTCTGCTCCCCGCCGGACGTGCGATGGGTGCGGTTGAGCCGCGAGAGCGTCTGCACGGCAGTGACCCCGGAGAGTTTCTTGTCGACGTACATCGCCGAGAGCAGAGGCTGATCGAACCCGGTCTGGAACTTGTTGGCGACCAGCATAATCTTGTACGTCGCACCCTTGAACGCCGCAGCCAGGTCCGAGCCCGCTCCGGGGTTCATGTTGGCCTCGGTGAACTCGTCTTCCTTGCTCGGCTGCGGACCCCAGTCCGACACCCACTGCTCGTCCTCGGCCATCGTCACCGAACCGGAGAAGGCGACCAGGGTGCGGTAGCTGTACGAGGAGTCCAGGGCGGCACGCTTGGCGATGTAGGCGTCAATCGCTTTTTTGTATTTCACCGCGGCCTTGCGTGAGTCGGTGACGACCATCGCCTTGGCCTTGCCCTCCAGCAGGTGGGCGACATTGATGTGGAAGTGTTCGACGATGATCTGCACTTTCTGACTGATATTCGTCGGGTGCAGCTTCACCCACCGCATCAACCCCTTGCGGGCTGCGGCCTCCTCCACCACCACGTCGCCCTCGCCGTGCTCAAGCTGGCCTGCGATCTTGAGCGCGGTGTCGTAGGACTGGTAGCCCCTGAGCACGTCAAGGATGTAGCCATCCTCGATGGCCTGCCGCATCGAGTAGAGATGAAACTCGACTGGTTTGCCGTCAGGCCCCTTGCGGCCGAAGAGTTCCAGAGTCTTGTTCTTCGGCGTCGCGGTGAACGCGAAGTAGGAGATGTTCTTCGACTCGGCCCGCTCGGTCATCTCCGAAGCGAGGATCGACTCGACGTCGACGGAGCCGCCCTCCTCGATTTCCTTGACCTCCTCCGCGGTCAGCACGGCCTTGAGCTTGGAGGAGATCTGCCCGGACTGCGAGGAGTGCGCCTCGTCCGCGATCACCGCGAACCGCTTGCCCTTCAGCCCCTTGTCGGCCCGGATCTCGTCGAGCGCAAATGGGAACGTCTGCACCGTCACCGCGATGATCAACTCACCGTTCGTCAACGCGGTCGCCAGCAGCCCGGACTTTGACTTCGCCCCCGCCTTGCGGACATCCTCCGGACTGATCGTGGCCACGATCTTCCCCGACCCGTCGATCTGCCGGATCGCCTCCTGAAGCTGCCCGTCGAGCACCGTGCGGTCCACCACCACAATCACCGAGTCGAAGACCTTCTCGTCGTTCACATGCAGCCGCGCCAGCCGATGCGCGGTCCAGGCGATCGTGTTCGTCTTCCCCGAACCGGCTGAGTGCTCGATCAGGTAGCGTTGCCCCACCCCCTCCTCACTCACCGCGGCCACGATGTTTGTCACGGCCTCCCACTGATGAAACCGCGGGAACAGCATGCTCGTCCGCCGTACCGACGTGCCGGTGGCGACGTCCCACTCCTCCTTGGTCTCCACGATCATCAGGCGGCCGATGATGTTGAGCCAGGCATGCTTCTCCCACACCCGCTCCCACAGGTACGCCGTCGCCGACCGCCCACCCGCGCCGGGCGGATTTCCCGCGCCACTGGCGTGCCCCATGTTGAACGGCAGGAAATGCGTCTTCTCGCCCTCCAACTTGGTAGTCATCGCGGCCAGGTCGTTGGAGACTGCGAAATGCACCAGCGCTCGATGCCCGAACGACAGCAGCGGCTCCGGGCGACCGTTGGTCAGCGGGTTTCGGTTCTTGCGGTACTGGTTGATCGCCTCGTCGAGGGACTGGGTGAAGTCAGTCTTCAACTCTACGGTGGCGACCGGTAACCCATTGACGAAGAACTCCAAGTCGACGCTGCGCTGGTCTGCGGTGGAGAAGTGCACCTGCCGCATCACCCGGACCCGCATCGCCGCGTACTGCTCATTCGTGGTCGCGTTCAGGCTGGTCTCGGGCCGGAACTGCGCCATCTTCAACCGACCGCCACCGATGTACTGCACCCCGTTGCGCAGTATGTTCAGCGTTCCGCCACCATGCTCGAGAGGCCTGTCGAGCGCCGTAGCCAGCACGTCGAGGAACCTCGCTTCCGACCCCGCCGCCCTCAGAGCCTTCTCGTACGCGGCCTGCTGGGTTCCCTCCAACCATGCGATCAGGTCCTCGGGGAACAGCGCCCGCTCCCGGTCGTAACCGGTGTCATCGGTTGAGTGGAGCCACCCGTGGTCGGCCAGGTACTCGCAGATCTCAGCCTCGAAGACGACCTCGTGATGGTCCGCCATCACACCACCTCTCGCACGTCGATCTGCCCCGTCACAGCCGCAGTGATCAACGCCGCCCGTCGCTCACGGGCCAGTTCTACGAACCGCTCAGTCTCTGCGATGAGTGTGTCTATCTTTGTAGTTTGCTCCTCCAGGTAAGCAGCTATACGCCGTTGCTCCTCGAGCGGTGGAACTACGACGGGCAGTACTCTGTAGTGATCATTGTCAATCTCTGCCTGTCCGATGCGGACACCACGCGAAATCAGTCCGTAACCGAGCGTGTATCGCGGTGACCGGAAGAGCCAGTTGAGGTAGGCATCGTCTTCACTATGTAGTGGAGCGAAGCAGATGTAGTGACCTGAAACAATCCCGCGCAGTGGCGAGATCCCGACTGACCCCTGCCACGCCTTCATACGATTGGTGACGAGCCAGCCGGGGTGGACCAGCTGGTATATGTTGCGATTCTCGGCCGTCTTGTTGATGTTGTCGCGGGAATCTTTCGCCACGACCCCGTAGTCACGGAAGACGGAGAGCATTCGCTCCTCCGGGTGGTTGACATCCTTGATCCGGCGGAACATCGACCACAATGGGCGAATGTCCCACCCGTCGGGGGATCGGCCCAATCCAATCGACACCCGAGTCCACCAAGCGCGAATCAGCGTCGATACCTCGCGTGATGACTGCGTCGACGACAGCACTCTTACGACTGACCAACATGGCGATGAGGCGCTGCTGTTCCTCGATGAGCGTGTCGATGCGGGCGGTCTCGCGGTCAAGAAAGCCCGCCACGGCCCGCTGCGTCCGACAATCAGGTATTGGAATCGAGAACGATCCTACAAATGAGTCAGGAACACGACGAAGGCCTCCCGAACCGGTCATATAGGATTCGCCCTTCTTCAGGAACTGCGACGACTGAAGGGTCCAACCGAGATAGTCCACCTCGACTCGAGCTGACGGCCGCATCACAGTAACTTCTGTCGTCGCGAAGGCTTGGCCGTCCGGGAGATCATGCGCGACGAAGCCTTTCCGTTCTCGAAGCATGGAGTCACCTTTGCGAACGCAACGTCACCGTTCGCCACATAGGAGTACCCGTGGCGAAGATCGCTGATCGGGCGGCGACGGCTCGTATCTACCGCGCCGAACTCGGAGATCGCTTCCATCGGCAAGTACACCGCATCGCCGTTCAAGTTCGACGCGGGGCGAGGGTTGAAGGATACGAGATATCGCAGGGGTACTACAGGCGCTGCCGACAAGTCTTCCCAAATGTTCATCCCTCCACCTCCCGCAACAGGTCGAGGATCTTGGCAACCTGCTTCTCCAAGTCGGCGTCGATCTCGGCAAGAGGGCGGGGCGGGACGTACTTGTAGAAGTGGCGAGTGAAAGGGATCTCGTAACCGGTTTTGATCTTGGTCCAGTCGATCCAAGCATCTGGGGCGTGCGGCTTCACCTCGGCGTCGAAATAAGCCCCGATGACCTCGACCTTGCCAGCGGCACCGGCGGTCGAGCCGCAGTACGTGAACGGGATGTTCTCGGTGTCACGCTTTTTCGTGTCCGGTTTTGGCTTGCCATTGCGGTCAAGAACCGGCTGGTCGGACTCATCGAGGAGCGGGCGCTCAACGGTGATGGTCCAGTAGCCGAACTCGTCGTTTCTTAGCAGCTTGGAGTAGTCGGGGTCGGCGTCGGTGAAGTCAGCATACAGCTTGACGACGGTGGCTCGGTCCTGGTCGCTGATCTCGCGCCCCTTGGAGCCGAGGTTTTTGCGCATCTTGGTCCAGAACGCGGTGCCGTCGATGAGCTGGACCTTGCCTTTGCGGTCGGGGTGCTTGGTGTTGTCGAGAATCCAGATGTAGGTGGCGATGCCTGTGTTGAAGAACATGTTGGTCGGCAGGGCGACGATGGCATCGATTAGATCGTTCTCCAATAGCCACTTGCGGATGTTGGAGGGTCCGGACTCGGCGGCGCCGTTGAACAGCGGCGAGCCGTTCATCACGATCCCGGCTCGGCCGCCGCCATCCTCCGGAGTCCGCATTTTGTGGGCGAGATGGAGCAAAAATAGCATCTGCCCGTCCGAGGTCGACGGGAGTCCCGGGGCGAATCGGCCGTAGGGACCAGCAGACTCCCTCTCTTTCGTGACCGCCTTGGCGTACTGCTTCCAGTCGACGCCGTATGGCGGGTTGGACATGCAGAAGTCGAACTGGCGGCCCTTGAAGGCGTCATCGGTCAGCGTATTGCCGAAGGCGATGTTGGATGCGTCGTGACCCTTGGCGAGCAGGTCGGACTTGCAGATCGCGTACGACTGCGGGTTGTACTCCTGGCCGAACAAGCTCAGCTTCGCGTCGGGGGTGTGCGCGAGCAGGTGCTCCTCGGCCAAAGCGAGCATGCCGCCAGTGCCAGCCGTGGGGTCATACAGCGTGCGGACGATCCCGGCCTCGGTGAGGTCGGCGTCCTTCTCGGCGAAGAGCAGGTCGACCAGCAGCCGGATTGCGTCCCGCGGGGTGTAGTGGTCACCCGAGGTCTCGTTCGCGGCCTCGTTGAACTTGCGGATGATGTACTCGAACGCATCTCCCATGTCGGCGTTGGAGACGACATTAGGATGCAGGTCGATGGCCTTGAAGGACGTGATGACCTCGCGCAGGAGTTCCGCCTTCTCCAAGGCGAGGATCTCCTTCTTAAAGTCGAAGTACTCGAATACGTCGACGTCGGGCGAGAACCGGTCGATGTAATCGGCCAGGTTGTCCGCCAGCCCGTCGGCGTCAGCCAGCAGGTTGGCGAATGAGTAGTTCGAGGTGTTGTAGAAAGGCCGGCCAGTGGCCTTCTTGACCTCGGTCCTGAGGCGATTCGGGTTCTCGTACTTCGCCGCCAGCTCGCGTACCGTCTCCCGGTCGGGCTCAAGGATGCAGTCGAGGCGGCGCAGGATCGTGAGCGGGAGGATCACGTTGCCGTACTGGTTGGGGCGGTAGGGACCCCGAAGCTGGTCGGCGATCGACCAGATGAAACTACCTACCGAGGGTGCTCACAAGGCTCCTTACAAGGCTCACTCGACGACAGATGTCAAACGCCAGCGTGAGCCCGTGCGCGTCGTCCGACCAGGCGGCGCACAGCGTGCATCAGCTGGTGCGCCGCTCTGAGCATCATTTCGTATCACGACACTGCGCATGCCGAGGGCCGTATCCAACCATCACAGGCGGCGTATCGCTGGACACCGAGGTCTTGGTAGGGATACCTGCTCCCACCGCAAGGTCTGACAGCAGCAGAGCGAGCACACGCTCCTCGTGCACCGGGGAACGCACGCGGTCGTAGACGACCCGTAATCCGGCGACAGCGGTCGCAAGATCGTCGGGAGCGTCGTGGTGAGCGCTCAGGCCGCATTCATCGGCGTAGATTCGCGCGTTGAAACGCCACGACAGCGCACTGGGCACCACAGAGAGCACTTGGTCGGCGATCGTAAACCCTGCCGGGTCGAAATCTGCCCGCGCGTGGATCGTGCAGCCGGTGGTAGCGAGCCCAGCGAGGAGGTCGAGGGCGGCGCCGGAGGCGATCCCATCGGTACACACCAGTGGTGGGCAGGTCTGGCCGAGCGCGTCGGCGGCAGCTTCCGCGACGGTGGGGTTCTCGCACACGAAGACATCGCTCGCGGGAGCGGTCCACGTGCCCGTGAGCGAACGAAGAGTCAGCCAGACGGGCTCGCCGGGAGCGGCGGCGCACAGCCTCGCCGCCGGAGATTCACCGGTCAGTGTGAGGTTCAACGCCAGCACACGGGACGATACGCCGTCGCACATCACTCCCGCACCGGCCCACGCCGCGCGCCAGGCTCGACCGGCTCGTTGTGGTCGGGGCAGGTCGTGCACGATCGCCAGAAGACGCGCCACTCCGCGACCCAGTTGCCGATCGGCATCCAGCGCGTGGGCGTCGTGCAGGGCGTCCGCGGCGAGTTGGGCGAGTCGTATCCCGCCGCTCGTGTTGCGCAGTCGGGTGCCGACGGTCGCCACCTGTTCAGCCAGGGCCTCGAGCTCACCCGAGCCTGGCCGGGGCAAACCGGTGTCGGACAGCCACCTCTCCACCACGTCTGGAGCCACACCCGACTCGGTCAGATGCGTGGCCGCGCGGTCACGCTCAGCGGCTGCCTCGGCTTGGGCTCGGCTGCGGTGAGCCTTGTCGGGTTCGATCTGTTCGCCGTGCAGTGCCTCGACGAGTCCGCGCACGGTCAGGTGGTGTTCGGCCAGCTTCGCCGCGAGGTCTTGGAGACGGACGGGTTTACCGGACAGTTCCCACCGGGTGCCGAGCAGCAACGCGACCTGCCGACGCTGCTCTGCGGTCAATGGGACGGAGGTGAGCGTTCCCGTCTCGGTGCGGTGTCCTCGTCTGGCGCGGGTGTGGACGGCGTCGAGCACAGCCGCAGGACCTGGGAGGCGTGCCCAGTCCTTGATGCCGGGCGGGATCGTGGTCGTCACTCAGCATCCACCTCGGCGAACAGGCCATCCGCCGCCAGCAGCGTCTCGTCCGCGCGCACGTCAGAGATCGGGAGTGCGACCGCGGTCCACTCACCGCCACACCACAGGTACGGAACGGCATCGACTCCGGGCAGCCCTTTGTGCCTGGCCAGGTCATACACGGCCACCGCCGGGACGGTTGGGTACTTGCACCACTCGTCGTGGGCGGTCAGCATCACATCCAGGTTGAAGCTCACCGTCAGGCCCATGAACGAGGCCTTGATCTCGTCGTCCACACCGGTCATCGCCTCGTCCAGCCACACGCAACGCGGGGCGTGCCCGTCGGCCGCGTTGTAGGCGACGACTGCGGCAGCGAACAGTGGCTGGGACAGCAGCACGACCTTCTCACCACCGGACTTGGCGCCGTGTTTGGCGGCGTCGAACGGCACCCAACGACTGGTCGAACCGGGACGGTATTGCAGCGATATCTTCAGCCAGCCGCGGTAGTCGAGGGCGGTGGACAGTTGCTCCCGCCAGTCGGCGGAGCCCCCTGCCGCCGCGTCTGCCCTGGCATTGTCGATCTTGCGCGCGAGGAAGGAGCGCACGGTTTCCTGGCGTGCGTGTGAGAGTTGCTGGTAGCCCTGGGTCAGCGCGTCCACCACGGTGCTCGCGTCCGGGTCGGTGGGGTCGGGTTCCCACTTCAACTGAACGGCGTTCCCGTGCCGGGTCGGATGGCCAGCCAACTGCTTGTTGATGTCGGTGAAGGTCCGGGCGGTGTAATCCAGCCGGTCCTTGAGGTGCTCGATGAACGTCGAACCGAGCAGCGTGGTCAACACTCGCTGCTGTTCGGAGTCGAACGCGTTCTCCTGCGCGCGTACCTGGTCGGCGAGCAGGTACGCAGCGGCCGATGGCATCTGCCAGCCAGCGGAGCTGTCGGCCAGGACGACCACGCGTTGGATCGCACCGTCCCGCTCCGACTCCAGCACGCGGGCATCCCGATCGGGCAGCAGCTCCTGTCGCAGCGCTTCGAGCTTGCTGTAGCAGAGCCGCCAGGCACGGTCCTCGTCGCCTGGGTCCGGTAGTTCCCGGCGTGCGGCGCGGGTCGACTCGCGCGCGGACTCCACGCTTCGGCGTTCCGGTTCCTCCAACCCGACGGGCTGCGCGAGGTTGGCGTCATACACCTCCCACCACACCGCAAGCGCAGTATCTCGCTTGCGTTCCGCGCCTTGCCGACGTTCCTCGTGCTGGTCGAGAGTGCCTTCGGCTCTGGTGACGGTGACCAACGCGTCCATGCGCTTCTTCCCGAGTTCCTCAAGTTCGCGGTCGACCTGTGCCACCAGACGGTCAAGCTCGGTGCGGCGGTCCAGCTGCGCGTGGACATCGCTGGTGAGCGCCTCTTCGGCGGTGCGCAAGCGGACCTGCGCCTTGCGCTCTCGCGCACGCAGGTCGCGCAGTTCGATATCGACCCCGGCGAGTCTGCGCTGAGCGCCGGCCAGGTCGCTTCGCACGCGTGTGAGGGTCGCTGTGTGCAGGTCGAGCAGTTGCTTGTGGCGAACCAGCTCGGCCACAGCCTGGTGGTAGACCTGCAATGCCGCGTCGTGGCGTGCCAGATTGTCCAGTGGGAAGGCGTGCTCGCCCGCGTACGCGGAGAAGTCTGCCCACGCGGTGTCCCTGGCGGTTTCGTTCGCACGGTGGGTGTTGCTGGCCGAGGTCGCCTTACGTTCACTGTCAGCCGCCTGTCGTTCCCTCTCCCGCAAGATTATGACGGCGTCGGTGACCACGCGCTCTCCCGGAAGCCTCGCTGCCTCCTCGGCGAGGCGGCGCAGGTCGTCGTCGAGTTTCCCGATCCTGGCTTCGATCGCGTTGATCGAGTCCGCCAATTCCGCGAGTCGGGCCCGCAGCCGGTCGATCTCCCGCTGCCGTGCGGACTCACGGGCAGTTGCCCCTAGGTAAGAGGCGGGTTGGGCGATCTCGGCGCGTCCGGACAGGGCGGCACACCGCCACGTGCCGTCCGCCGCCAACCAGGTCCCGGTCGCATCGCCGCCGGATCGGAACTCGTGCCAGCCGATCGAGGTGAGCACGGCATGGATGGCGGTCTGTGGGACACCGCCGACCGGAGTGGGTTCCAGAACCTGCGTCAGGTTCGCGTCGACTCGGGTTCCTCCCGCGCGCACGACTGTGTCTGCTTGTTCTCCGCCTTCCACGGTGATCAGCTCGCCGTCGGTGCTCAGCCAGGCGTCAAGCACGCCTGCGGCGGCCAGGGTCGCTTCCAGTAGGTCGACCTCGTCCGTCGACAACTCGTCGACGGGCTGCACACACCGCCAGAACGGTGCGCCCTGCCCGCCGTCGGGCTCCGGCCTGTCGCGACGCCGCCACGAGTCTGGTGGGGTTGGCGGGCGCTCCGTCCGGTCGAGCGCTTCGGCCAGTTCCGCTGTGGCCTTCTCCTGGTCCGCGACGAGCGCACCGTGCTCGTGGACCTGTGCCGAACGCCGCGATCTCAGCTTGTCGCGGACCCCTTGCACGTGCCGGGCGACCGCTGCCGCAGGGGAGATTCCGCGCTGTTCGGCCGGAGCGCCCGACGGGTGCACGGCGGTCAGCTCGGCAACCAGATCACACCAGGACTCAACGGTTTGCTCGTCCACTTTGGCGTGGACGACGCTCGCGTTCCACTCCCGGAGTTGCCTGCGCAAGGTGTCCACTGCGGACTCGACGCCGTCACGCGCCAGCTCCCGCCGTTCGGCGGCCTCATTCAGGTCCGACTCCCGGTCGGCCAACTGCTCGGCGGAACGCACCGCGTTCGACTCGGCCCGGTCGAAGTCCGCACGCAGCCGCTGCAACTGGGTGAAGCGGTCCCGGCGGACCGAGAGGTCGGCGCGCAACGCGGACACATCACGAGCGGGCAGGTGCCGGGCAACCGACTGGTGTAGTCCGGCGGGGCGCCCGACGGCCTCGACGTGTTCGGACGCCAGAACCGTTTCCGATTCGGCCTGCTCAACGCCGGAAGCCGCGGTTGCCTCCGCCTCGGCGGCTTCCGCCACGTCCGCTGCCGCCCCAATGCGGCGCTTCTCAACTCCCAACAGTTGCTCGGCCAGGCCGCCGAGCTGTTCACGAAGCCCGTCGACGCGGCTCGCCGCGCTCACGGCATCCTGGAACGCCTTGTTGTCCAGCAACTCGCGCAGCTCCGTGCCGAGGTCGCTCTGGTGCGTCCGCGCCCGGCTGATGTCCTCGTCCAGCCTGTCGGCTTCAGTGCGGGCAGTGGTCAACGCGGTTTCCGCGGCTCGGCGGTCTTTGGTAGTGCGGTCCAGCTCTGTGGTGGCCGTAGTCAGCGCGTCGGCGCGGTGGCGCACTACCGTGCGCGCCCATGGAGTCCAGGCGGTGCGTACGAACCCCGCCAACTGCACGGCCGCACCACGGGTTTGATCCACGGCCGTTCGCAGCTTCTCCAGGTTGTCCCACCCGTCGGCGAGCTGAGTGATCTCCGCGCTCGCGAGGGGCGGCAGGGCCGCGCTCAGTGTCTCCGCCAGGCTGGTGGGGTTGAGCCTTTCCCCCAGTTTGGGCTTGCGCAGTTGCTTGAGCAGCTCGGTCAGGTTGTCGTAGGCGTCGGAGCCCAGTCCGAACAGTTCGGTGGCTACCCTGGCGCGGTATCTCGCGGCGCTGTCGGGCACCGTGACGCCGGGGAGCTTCTTGAGCTCTTTCTGGTCGAGCGGCCGGTCGGCCGTGGTCAACTTCAGGTCGCGTCCCGGACGCAGGTGGGTGATCAGGTGCCACGTGGTCACCGAGGAGGTACCGCTGCCGCGACGCGCGCTGACACCAAGACCACAGACGAAGAACCGCGCGGTACCGTCGTCGTCGAGCCTGCCGAACTCAGCCCAGGCGTAACCTAGACCGGCGTCCGAAGGCGGACGGGGGTCGTCATCCTCACCCGTGGGCAACAGGTTGAAGCGCATCGTGCGGTGCTGGGATCCGAACGGGTCGAGCACGGAGGCACCGATCTCCCCGCGCAGCAGCATCAAGGTCGTCAGTTCGAGCACCTTCGTCTTGCCCGCACCGTTGCCGCCGCGCAACACCAGGCGGCCGTCGGCGAACCAGAACTCTGCCTGGTCGTATTCCCACAGGTTGACGATGCCCACGCGCAAGGGCTGCCAGCGGTGGAGACCTGGCTCCGGGAGGCCACCCGTCATCGCTGCCGCCAGCCACCGCTCGCGTTCAGGTCCCGGTCGGGTCAACCTGCACCCTCCTCGTCCAGTCTCGCGTTCACGGCCACCACTTGCGGATTACGGTAGCGGGCCGCCGCGGCGGTCAAGCGCCACTTGTCCAGTGCTCCAGTCGGACGCAACAGGTCCAGCGCACCCAGCAGATCGCGTGCCGTGGTTTCCACGGCGTTGCCCACGCGCAGATCATTGGTCATCGCCTTGGAGTGCCGCTCACGGACTGCGATGGCGGCTGAAGCCAGCTCGTCAGCTGTGACGACCGAACCTGCACCGTGGGTCCGCAACAGCTCGTCAAGCACCATCAAGCTGGCGAAGTCGGCGGCGCGCAGCCTCGGGAACGGCAGGTCCGTGTCTGTCTCATCGGCGGCGATGAGCGCCATTCCTTCAGCGCGTTGTTCAACCGCCCAGCCGGTCATCTCCGCGCACCAGGTCTGGACCCGATGGCGCTGACCCGTCAGGTAGAGCCGCTCGGCGTCCGTGAGGTCCTCGTACAGGACCACGGGCAACTCGACCAGCTTGCGCATCAAGCCGATCCGCGCCGCCGCTTCGTGGGGTGGTCCTCCATCGTGTCCTGCGGTGAGAGCGGCGCGCAACGAGGCGGGGTCGACCAGGCGCAGCAGCAGCTCGCGGCGGACTTCGTAGGCGCCACCGATCGCGTCACGGCGGTGCGCCCACCCCTCACGCTGATCCTCGTCGTCACGGCTGGTCGGCCGCAACGCGCCCACGGACACCAGCAGGTGGACGGCTTTGACGAACAGCATGCGCTCGGCGAACCGGTCGGGGTCGTAGTGTGCAAGCTCAACGTCCTCGTGCGTGGAAAGCACGCGGACCCGGTCGGACAGGTCCTGGGTGGTGGTGATGTCCTCGGCATCCTCGGCCGCCGCTGCGGCCATGATGGCCAGCACGAGCACCCGCCGGGCCGGCGGCCTGAACCGTCGGGGCGCGACGACGACACCGTCAACAGGAAGCCTGAACAGCCGGGCTGCTGAGTCGGTCACCACCAGTCGATAGCCGAGCCGCTGGGCGAACCACTCGCCCAGCGTCGCCCGGTGCACCCGCACCAGCGGCCATATCTCGGGGTGAGTGTGCCGGTCGAGCACCGGCGAGCGGAGTAGGGCGGCGAACGCCCGTTGCCGGTCGGCGGCCTCGCGGTTCACGCGGGCTCCATTCCGAAATACCAGTTCAAGCTCGTCATGCTGCCGCTGTCGGCGCGCAGGCTCGTGGTGTCATGCGCTTGCGGCGGTCGACGCAGCGTGATCCGCCACCGACCGTCTCCGGTTACCGCACTCTCCGACCGCGTCCGCCGCACGACCCCGACGAACTCCAACAGCAGGTTCAGTTCAGCGTCGGTGATCTCACCCCACTCGGCCAGGTGCGTTCCGGAACGCTGGCGCAGCGCCGCCTCCGCGCCGCTGCGGGCGGCCTGGGCGGCGAGCCTGGCCCGTCGGGCGGCACTCTTGCCAGTCGAGTAATCCGGGATCTTGGTCCGCCTGCCGACCGCGGCGCGCGCGCCTTGTTCGCGGAAGCGGGCCGTGACCGGCGCGGGCGGCGCGTTGGTCCAGCTCAAGTCGCTTTCGTCAGCGGAGTCCTGCGCCAGCAGCAGGTGGCGTGCGGAGAACGCTCCTACTGCGGTGTCCCAGATTCGCCAGGCGCTCTCGTCGTCGGGAGCGCGTTCGACCGCGACGGCCAACGCCAGGAGTTCGGCCCGGCGGGTGACCGCACCACCGGTGTCCAATAGAAGATTCATGTTGCGCGCCCATGGAGCGACCAGGTCACGCAGCTGGCGCCGCAGCCTTCGGGCCTGGCTGTCAGCACCACCGAACCAGGAACCAAGGGCCTCCCAGGTGTGCTCCCGGTCTGGGCCACCCGACAAGGCGTGTGCCAACGTCCGCTGCCATCCGCGAGCCGCCGTGGCCATCGCCTGGTGCATGGCTCCGACTTGCTGGAATTCCGTCGCCGCATCGGTGTACACCGCTTGGCGAATCGACTCCGCGAAGGCGATCAGACGTTCGTGGATAGCGCGAGGCGCCAACGTGAGATCACCCGTGGCCTCCTCGGTGTCGTCGACCGACGACCAGAAGACGTGCAGACCGGCTGCTCTTGGGGTGAGCTGGTACCGGTCACGGCGGCGCAGGAAGTCCTCTCCCGAGCGGGCGGGCTCCTGCCAACGGGTCAGAACCCGCCACTGCACCAATCGCTCCAACCGCGCGTCGAGGTGCAGGACCTCGGGAGCGAGCAGGCGGTCGACCACGTCCGCCGGCACCTGTCCGGCGAGGCGAGCGCGAACCCCGGCGGCCACCTCGTCATAGGACAACCCGGTCAGGCTCGTGTCTTGTTCGGCCAGCAGGACATCGACGATCACCCGGTACTGCGCCGCGAACCGCGAAGTGAGGTAGGCAGGGACGAGTTCTTGCCCTGGAAGCAGAGCCGACCACGGATCAGCGGGTGCCTCGGTCTCCGGCATCTCGTCGTGATCGATCACGTGCCCAGAGTACGAACGCAAGATGCCGAGCCGACGACAACAGCGACACATCACCCGTTCTGGTGAACCCTCCCGCTGAACCGCGCCGTGGAGGGATGATCACCAATCCGCACGAGGTACGGGTGCTAATTCTGAAGCGGCACACGAGCGGGGTGTCCAAAGGTGAGTCGCACCGGACTTGGTGGAGACCGCCCTTTCGAAGACATCTCAATCTGCGCGGTTGCTCCCGCACCGCAGTGTAAGCTCGGCTGATCAGGGCAACTGCGCCCAATCAAGTTCCTGGCGCAGGGCCCACTTCGTGCGGTGCGCGTCGCGCACCGCAGCCATGTGGTCGGAGAAGTCGCCATCGCGGTCGCAACGGGCGAACAGGACCTTGGCCTCGGCTAGCAGACGGGCTGCTGCCTGGTAGGAGTCACGGTTGCGGACTTCGATCGCCCGGTCGGCAGCGCGGAGCAAGATCGGAATGGCGTCGGCCGGGTGGCTCGCGGCACGGGTACGCGCGAGGCGGAGCCACAGACCGTCCGAGCAACCGCCGTCGACAGCAGCCTGCCAGGCGGCCTCAATCTCATCGTCGTCCAGCAGGATCTCCACCAACGCTGAGCGACCTGGCGACCAGGATCCCGTAGCGGGCAGTGCATCGGCGAGGAAGGCCAGCGCGCGTTCCCGCCAGGGTGGAAAGCCTCCGGCGGTGGCCTGGCGGAGCGCGCGGAAGGTTTCCAGATTCGGTCGGTCGGTGAAGTTGGCCCAGAGCATGTCGCCCGCCTGGTCGCGTCGGCCAGCGCGCACGTGGATCTTGGCAGCCAAATCACGCAGGCGGAAGTCGGCTTCGAAGTCGGACAGACCGCGTTCCAGCCAGGTCAGCGCCTCGTCGTCACGGCCGTCGGTGCACAGCCGCTCGGCGATGCGGAGTACGTCATAGGCGCTCGTCACATCCCGGGCCAGCACCTCAATCAGTCCATCTGCCCCTCCCGACGACTCCCCCAGGTTCTCCATGAGGTGGGTGATGACGAAGCGGCGGGCGCTGTAGTCGTTGGGCTTCTTCGGCGGCAACTTCCGCCAGGCCTGCTCGACGAGTTCCCGGTACCGCGCCAAGCCCGCTGAGCCGAGAACCTTTTCGTACTCGGGCAGCACGTCGAGGAACACCTCGTACTCGCTGCTCACCGCACGCGTGACCAGACGCTCGGCCAGCTCCACCGGGTCCGATGAGCCCGCCTCGCACGCCGCCAGGTGGATCTCCTCAGCGCGGGCGATCGCCTCGGACAACCCACCGTCGGAATCGTCCACCCGCTCGGCCGAGGACTCCAGCAGTTCCAGCGCGTGTTCGGCGAGGGTGATCGCGGCATCGGCGAACCCGGCTCCGACCAGTCGTTCGACTTCGTCCAGAGCCTCACCGACGTGCATGAAGTAGCCGTACGCCTCGGCGTAGTCGACGAAGTCCGGGATGTAGACGGCCCGTTCCAGGCGGTCCCTGATGTCCCCGTCATCGAACGCGTTCTCCTGCCCGGCCGCGGCAGCGAGCCGGGCACGCAGCAGCCCATCCGATTTCGCGGCCGTCATCAACTGGTCGATCAGCCACGCCTGGTCACAACCACGAAGGAACAACCGCAAGCGCTTGTCCGACAGCGGTTTGGGGCGCGGCTCCCCCACCTCACCGCCTTGCTCCAGCCACGCCAGCGAAGCAGCGACGCAGTGCTTGCAGAACACGCCGTCAGCTCCGTACGGGCAGGAGCAACGCCCGCTCAAACCCTTCGGCGTCACATCAAGGCGCACGCGATAAGTCCGCGTGCCGTCCACCGTTGCGGTCACGGTCGACCCGTTCACCGTGACCCGCCGAACCCGGCCAGCCGCGAAGTACCGCTCGCCCCGCTCGAACGACCTCTCGTCAGCCAGCTTTCGCACCGTGCTCCTGCTCACCGCCACGGCTGGTCATCTTTCCAGGCACCTGCAAGCAGCGAAGTTCCCCCGCCAGCTACACCTGCACGGAGTCACAAACAGCGACACGCCACCCTTTTCGGTGAATCCTTTCCATCGGGCGTCGCAGGAGGCGGGTTTGGCGGTGAGATGGACCCCTCTCCGAAAGGCACCTCCCCGATGACCTCGCTCTCTCCCTCGCACCTGGACGTGATCGAACAGCGGTTCCTCGCGATGGCCGCCGGTCCGCAGCCGCTGACCCTCGACTGCGCGACGCTCGGATGCGGCCTGCCCGACGAGGAGCTCCCTTTGGACCGCGTGCGCGTACTGCTCCTCAAACGACAGACGAGCTGGGTGAGCAAGGACGCCGTGTGGAAGGAACTCGTCCAACGGGCACACGCGACACCGGAACCGTGGACCACCATCGCCGCCGCCATGATGATGCCCGGTCTCAAGCACATCGCCGGGAAACTGGGTTCCCGCTTCTGCGGTGACCGCAACGACCTGGACTCTGAGATACTCGAGGGCTTCCTCCAAGCACTCGACGTCGCCGACGCACGCTCGCCGAAGGTCTTCGGCCAGCTCTACTGGGCAGCCTTCCGGCGCGGCCACGAAGCTTGCAACAGCGAAAGGCGACGGGCCATGTCCCGGTCCGAACTCACCCGACACCGCAATCGACACCCGCACAGCCGACGGGCACCCGGACCTCGTCCTCGCAGGAGCCATGCTGTCCGGCGTCATCACACCCCACGAAGCCGACCTCGTCTCCGACGTGCTCCTCGACCACGGAGACCGATCAACCGCGGCCAAGCGGCGCGGTATGAACCGCCATCAGGTGGCAGCGCAGCTCAACACCGCCTCCCGCCACCTCGCCGACTACATCCTCGGCGGCCCACTTCGTCCGGCTGCATGACGACACTCGTGGCGCTGCATGCACCGCAGTGGCACGTGCACGCAGCATGCCGAAACGCAGACCGAGAAGTCGACTGGATCGACGCCGAGCCGGGAAGCGCGACCGCAGCGGACTGCAAAGCGATCTGTCGCCTATGCCCAGTCCGCCTCACCTGTGCCATCACGGCACTCACCAATGACGAGAGCTACGGCGTGTAGGGCGACATGGACCAAGTCGACCGCGAAGCGCTGAGACACGCTGAGGCTCAGGTCGCAGCATGAACCCAACGCCCAACCTCACGCCGCGAACCCGCCGCCAGGAGCAACGTAAAGCCACGAAGGTTGTCCTCGAGATCAATCTCGTTGACGGCGCGCACACCTGAAGAGCGCGCTCGCAACCAGATCGAAGAGCGCAGCGGCTCCCTCCGCGTCGTCGTCTACGCCGGACAGGACCCCGTCACAGGCAAGCGCGTCTCGCCAGGTGGGCCAGGACGGTGTCGGCGAGGATGTCGACGTGCGGGGGCGCGAGCATCGACAGGTGGTCGCCGGGCACGGTCACCGTGGTCAGCGCCGAGCAGATCCGGCCCCAGCCCGCGTCACCGTCCGGGTGGTCGTACTGCGGGTCGACGGCGCCGGCTGGGAGCCTGTCGGCAGCCCGGAACAGCACGGTCGGGTGTTCCGAGCGGGTCGGCTTGGCGCGGTCGGCGATGGCCATGCTGCGTTGGTAGGACGCGTAGATGCGGCGGAGGACGTCGGTCCCGGTTGGAGTGACGATGTCGGCGGCCACGCAGGCGGCCACGAAGTGGTCGAGTTGGTCGGCCGGCGACAGCGCGGCCAGCGCGTCCGGGTCGACGCCGACCGGCACGCCGAGTGTGACCTCCAGGTAGTGCGCGAACCGGCCGAACCGGCGGGCGCTGAGCACGGGTACCGGGATGTCCGGCGCGGGCAGCGGGAGGACGGCATCGAACAGCAGCACGGGTGCGACATCGTGCCCGGCAGCGGCGAGTCGGACAGCGACCTCGTACGCGAGGATGCCGCCGAACGACCAGCCGCCGAGCCTGATCGGGCCGTCGCGGTCGGACAGCAGCTTGGTGTAGCGGTCGGCGAGGTCGGCTGCAGTGGTGTCCTGCGGGATGTCCGGGAACTCCTCCAGACCGCACGCGGGGCCGGGCAGCCGGTCGACCAGTTCCTGGTACGCCGTGACGTTGCCGCCGGCCGGGTGGATCAGCAGCAGCGGAGCTCCTTCCCCGGCTTTCAACGGGGTGATGAGTGATTCCCGGCGTGCCGAGGGGTCCGCGCGCAGAAAGCGCGCCAGCGCCTCCACGGTCGGGTGCTCGAACAGCGTCCGGAAGTCCAGGTCGCACCCGAAGTGCTGGCCCAGGCGCGTGATCACCTTGATAGCCAGCAGGGAGTGGCCGCCGATGTGGAAGAAGTTGTCGGTCGCGCCGACCCGGTCCAGGCCGAGTGTGTCGGCGAAGACCCGTGCGACAGCCAGTTCGGTCGCCTCGCGTGGCCGGACGGACGTGTGCCCGCTGGTGCCGGGGGCGGGGAGCGCGGCGCGGTCGACCTTGCCGTTGTGGTTGAGCGGAAGCGCTGGGAGGACGGTGATCGAGCTGGGGACGAGGTAGGGCGGCAGGGTGGCGGTCAGGGTCTGTCGCAGTGTCGGGACATCGACGTCCCGACCGACGACGTACGCGGCCAGCGCGCGGGAGTCGCCTTCGCCGTATCCGATGACCACGGCCTGGTCGATGGACGCGTCCGCCAGCATGGCGGTCTCGACCTCGCCGGGTTCGACGCGATAGCCGCGGATCTTGATCTGCTGGTCGGCGCGGCCGAGGAACTCGAACGCTCCGGTCGCCGTGCGCCGGACCACGTCCCCGGTCCGGTACACCCGCTCGCCACTGAAGTGCATAAAGGATTTTTCGGTGAGGGCCGGTTGGTTGAGGTAGCCCCTGGCCAGTCCAACGCCCGCGATGTGCAGTTCACCCGGCACGCCAACCGGGACCGGGTGACCGTCCGCGTCCAGCACATGGATTCGTATGTTGGCGATGGGCCGGCCGATGTCCGGGTCGCCGTCCTCGTGGGCGAAGCACTCGCGGCCGGTCACGGTGACGGCTGCCTCGGCGGGTCCGTAGAAGTTGAAGAACCGGCGACCTCGGGCGTGCTTGCGCACCAGCCACCCTGGGCACTTCTCGCCCACCATCGACAGCGTCCGCACGCCGGAGATGTCCTCGTCACCGAGCGCGGCAAGGGCGGACGGCGTGCACGTCAACGCGGTGATTCCGTTTTCTCGCAACGTGGTGGCCAGCATGGGGCCGGGGACCAGGTCGCGGCTGACAACCAGGCGTGCGCCGAACGCGAGGGGGTGGAAGAACTCCAGGATCGCGGCGTCGAAAGGCGTCGCGCAGAACTGGAGAACGACATCGTCGGGTCCGAGCTGCCAGAACCGTTGGTGCGACTCGATGACGTTGCGCAGGGCCCGGTGTTCGATCATCACCCCCTTGGGGTTGCCGGTGGACCCGGACGTGTAGACCACGTACGCCAGGTCGTCCGGCGCGATGGTGACATCCGGGCGTGTGGTCGGGCCGTGCGCGACCGTCTCCGCAGTGAGCACGACCTTGGGTTTGGCGTCGGCGACAATGGCGTCGATCCGGGCTTGCGGGTACGTGGGGTCCAGTACCGTGAACGCGGCCCCCGCCTTGCCGGTGGCGAGGATGGCGATGATCAGCTCGACCGACCGGTCCAGCCGCAGGGCGACGATGTCGTCCCGGCCGACGCCTTGGCCGAGCAGCCAGTGCGCGAGCCGGTTGGACTCCGCGTCGAGTTCGCCGTAGGTCAGGGTGCGGTCGCCGATGAGGGCGAGCCGGTCGGGGTCTTGGTCCTCGATCAGGCGGTGCACTGGTTCGGACGACACCGTGCGCGCGGTGTTGTTCCACAGCTCGATGGACCGGCGTTCGTCCTCGGTCGCCATCTCCAACTCGCCCAGCGGCCGGTCCGGATGCTCGGCGAGGCCGGTCACCAAGGTCTTCAGGTGGCCGAGGAGCAGACCGGCCGCCTGCTTGTCCACTGTGGATGAGTGCGCGCCGAGTCTGAGACCGTCGACCGGGAGGGCGTTGATCATCAGCGGAAAGCTGGTGCGCAGCGCGTAGTCCATGGTCTCGACGCCGAGATCGGCGAAGGATTGCCAGGTCGACGAGTCGTGACCCGCGTTCTGCACGGACAGGACGGCGTCAAGGGGCGGCGCGCCGAGGTCGAGGACGCGGCGCAGCGGCAGGCCGCCGTACTCGCGATCGCGGGCGGCGGCCCGCTGGACGTCCGCCAGCCACTCGCCGGCGGGCTTGTCCGGATCGGCGTCCACTCGGAACGGCAGCGTCTCCACGAACATGCCCACCATCGACGCCGCGCCTGCGTCAGTGGGACGCGTGGCCGACGCCACCCACACGGCCACGTCCCTGCGCCCGGTGTAGCGGGACATCAACAGCGCCCACGCGCCTTGGACAGCCGTGCCCAGTGTGATCCGGCGGGCACGCAGCCGGTCTGTCAGCCGGGCGGTCTCGACCACGATCTCCTGGGAGGTGCGTTCTCCGGACAGGGGAAGGTCCGGCGACACCGGCTCGTAACCGTCCAAAACAGACTTCCAGTGGCGTTCGAGCCTGTCCGCGTCACGGTCGCGCAGCCATCTCACGTAGTCGCGGAACGGTCGACGGTCGGGTTCGACCCGCTTGCCCGCGTACTCGTCGGCCAGCTCGGCCAAGAGCATCCCGAAGGACCAACCGTCCAGGACGATGTGATGGTACGTCCACAGCAGACGCCAGCGGTCGGTGCCGAGCCGAGCCAAGGTGACGCGGATCAGCGGCGCGCGGTTCAGCTCGAACCCCATCACGCTGTCTGTGGCTCGGAAATCGCGTTCGGCCGCCGCCGCGTCGATCCCGCGCCAGTCGACCTCCTGCCACGGCATCCTGGCCGCTTCGCGGACAGCCTGCAACGGGGTGTCCCGTTTCCAACTGAACGCCGTGCGCAACACCGCGTGCCGGGCGACCAGCGCGTCCGCCGCGGCCCGCAGCGCCACCGGATCCAGCGGGCCGCACAGCGTCATGGCGATCTGCTCGCAGTACACGCCGGAGCCGGGTGCGTTGAGGGTGTCCACCAGCATCCCCTCCTGCATCGACGTGAGGGGGTAGACGTCCACGACGGCCATCAGCCGATCTCCTCGCCCAGTTCGTCCAACAGGTCGGCGAAATCGTCGCCGCCGAGGTCGGCCAGCTCGAACCCCGGACCGGCGACCAGGTCGGCCAGCGCGGTCACCAGCGCGTCGGCCAAGCGGGTGATGACCTCCGGGTTCGCCCGGTGGCACCAGTCGGTGACCAGGACGCCGTCGGCGAGCGAGCACCGCAGCTCGACGGCGTAGCCCATACCCAGACCGGTGTCCCGGGCAGGGTCGCAGATTTCGGTGACGTACTCGAACGACTGGTCGGCTCGTCTTCCCAAGTACGCCAACAGGATGTCAGCGTTCGGCCAGGACGAGAGCAGTCGCGCGGCCGGTTGGTTCAGGTACCGCAGGACACCGTAGTCGACACCTTGCCGAGGCACCTCGCGGACCGCCGAGCGTGCTGCCGCCAGGCCGGTGGTGGGGACCGAAACCGGGTACAACGTGGTACAAGTGCCCACGGTCCGGTGCAGGTCGGCCAGTTCACGGGCGCTGCCCTCCAGGTCGACCAGCATCCGTTCGGAGCCGAACTCCTTGCGCACGGCCTTGCCCAGCGCGGCCAGCAGGATCTCGACGACCCCGGACCGACTCGACCGCTGCAACGCCAGCACGCCCTCTGCGTCGACCTCCCGCACGATGTGCCCGACCGGCCCTTCTCCGACGTCGATGGACCCGACGCGCTCACGCAGCCAGAAGTGCTTGTTCCGTACAGGTTCCTGCCGCTTCGCCCACGTAGTCCACGGGACGGGGACAGGTTCGAGTTCCACGGGTAGCCCGGCAACCAGGGACTCACACGCATGCCGCAGGTCGCCGAGCAGGACGCGCTCGGAGGCGGCGTCGGACGCGAAGTGATGGACGGTCAGCACCAACACTGGGTCCTGGTTGGGAGTCCGCAGGTATGCTGCCCGCAGCATCGGCCCGGGCCCGAGCAGATCGGCAACAACGGTCTTTCCTGTCTCCGTCAAGCGATCCGTGTCGACAATGGTCATTTCCGCGGTACCGGAACCGACTCTCTGCTCCCACAGGCCGTCTCGGAGCGAGAGGTCCATCCGGAGAACTTCATGATGGTTCACGAGGGCTTCCAGTGCCTCGCGGACGATCTCCGGCGTCATCTCCGGGAGGAGCCGCAAGGCCAAGGGGACACGCCAAGCCAGCGGATCGCCGGACTCCAGCGCCCGCGCCTGCAATGGCGTGAAGGGGACGTCGTGGTCCTGCTCCGGCTCGGTCACGGCTTCGAGGTGCCGGGTGAGGGCGCCCAGGGTCTGGTGATCGAACAGGTCCTGGGAGCGCAGCGGGACACCGCGGGCGGCGGCCAGGTCGATCAGGCGGACGGCAACCACCGAGTCGCCGCCGAGGTCGAAGAAGTTGGCGTCGGGGCCGATGTCCTCAATGCCCAGCACGTGCGACCACAGCCGAGCCAACAGCGTGGCATTGTCCGACGCCTCTGACTCACGCGGAGCCAACGTGGGGACCTGCGGCCCGATCGTGTCCAGGGGGACGACGTCCACCCAGTGCTCGGTCCTGGCGAACGGATAGCCGGGCAGGCTGATCCGACGTCCTTCGCGCGGGAGGTCGACGTCCACGCCGATGGCCCACAGCTTGCCCAGAGCCAGCAGACAGGCGTCGTGGTCGTCGACGCCCTCGCGTTCCTGCCGCAGCACCGGCACCGCACGGTGGCCGGGTCCCCACAGATCATGCCTGCGCGCCGAGCCGGTGAGCGCACGGCCCGGACCGGCCTCGACCAGGACACGTCCGGGTTCGCCGAGCAGTTCGGCGACCTGGTCGGCGAACCGGACGGTCGCGCGCATCTGCCGTGCCCAGCGGTCCGGGTCGACCGCATCGGTGGCGGGCATCCACGTGCCGGTGATGTTGGACAGCAACGGGATTGTCGGCGCGGCCAGCGGGACGCCTGCCATCACACTGGCGAACTCGGCGGCGGCGTCGTCCATCAGCGCGGAGTGGAACGCGTTGCCGGTGGCCACCGGACGCGTGTCGACGCCCTTGCCCGCCAGCTCGGCGCCGAAGGCAACGACCCGGTCGGCCGGACCGGAGATCACGCACGTTCCGGGATCGTTCACGGCGGCAAGGGAAAGCCCGTCCGGGAGGTCCAGCACGGATTCCGGCAGCCGCACGGACAACATCGCCCCGGCGGGCGCGTCCGCCATGATCCGGCCGCGCGCGGCGACGACCCGGATGGCGGTGTCGAGGTCCATCACCCCGGCCACGCACGCGGCGACGAACTCCCCCAGGCTGTGTCCGGCGACGGCGGCCGGGATGACGCCGACGGACTCCAGCAGCTTGGCGGTGGCGTACTCGACCGAGAAGAGAGCGGCCTGCGCGATGTCGGTGCGCACCGGGTCGTCGTCGACGTTGATTCCGTGGCCAGCGAAGGCGGTGGCGCAGTGTGTGTACCACTTCCGGAAGACGGGCTCCTGGTTCAACCCACGCGCCATGCCCGCGTACTGCGCGCCCTGGCCGGGGAAAAGCAAGGCCACGGAAGCGTTTTCCGTCGGCTCGACCCATGCCGCCAACGGGTGTGCGTCGACCCGCAGGACCTCCGCCGCGTGCTCGGCGTTCCTGGCGACGGCGACGTACCTCTGGGGGTGCCTGCCCCGGCCGACGTCCAGAGTGTGGGCGACGTCGGCAAGCGGCAAGGAGGCGACACGGCCGGCTAATCGTTGGCGTAGGTCGTGCACACCGTCGTGGGTATGGGCGCTGAGCAACAAGATCCGCGGCCGGGTCGATGTCGTGACCGCGCGTTCGGGAGCGGCTTGCAGCACCACGTGGGCGTTGGTCCCACCGACGCCGAGCGAGCTGACGCCCGCCCGCAACGGCCCGGTCCACTCGGCGAGTTCGGTGGCGATGCGAAACGGCGTGCGCTCCAGTTCCAGGTCCGGGTTGGCCGCACGGAAATGCGGGACCGGCGGGATCAGCCGGTGTTCCAAAGCCAGCACGGTCTTGATGAGCCCGGCGATACCGGACACGACCTCCAGATGTCCGATGTTCGGTTTGACCGAACCGACAACGCACTCCTTGGCACCGGCGAACGCGGTGGCCAACGCGGCGATCTCGACCGGGTCCCCCAACTTGGTACCCGTACCGTGCGCCTCGACGTAGCCGATGTCCGTGGCGTCGACGCCCGAGATCGCCAACGCCTCGGCGATCACCTCGGCCTGCGCGTCCACGCTGGGAGCGGAGAACCCCATCTTGAGGGCTCCGTCGTTGTTGACCGCCGACCCGAGAATGACCGCACGAACCGGGTCCCCGTCTTCCAGCGCTCGATCCAGCTGCTTCAGGACGATCGCGCCCACACCGCTGCCGAACACCGTGCCGTCGCCGTCGGCGTCGAACGACCGGCAGCGCCCGTCGGCGGACACGATCCATCCGGGCGAGTGCCGGTAACCCGCGAGATGCGGCACCCGGATCGACGTGCCCCCAGCGACGGCCAGCTCACATTCCTGGTTCAGCAACGCTTGCACCGCCAGGTGAACGGCGACCAGCGAACTGGAACACGCGGTCTGCACGGCCATGCTCGGCCCACGAAGGTCGAGCAGGTGCGACACCCGCGTGGCGATGTAGTCCTTGTCGGTGCCCGCGGCAAGCGTGGTCAGCTCGGCGTTGACCCCGTGCCCGACCAGTGTGGCCGGGTCACGTTGCGAGATGAGTTGGTACAGAAAGTAGGAACTCGTCGCTGCCGTGGCGAACACCCCAGTCTGCGGTGGGCAGCGACGCGGGTCCATCGCAGCGTCTTCCAAGGCGTGCCACACAGTCTGGATGAAGAGCCGTTGCTGCGGATCGGTTTCCCTGGCGGCCTGGGGTGTGAACCCGAAGAACTCGGCGTCGAACTCCCGCACCCCGTCGACGGGTGCGGCACGGCGGACGTAGGAGGGGTGGGTGAAGACGTCCTCGGGGATGCCTTCGGCCGCGAGTTCGCCCACGCTCACGTCCCGGACGGATTCCTTACCTGCGGCGATGTTCGCCCAGAACTCGGTGAGGTCACGCGCCCCGGGGAACCGCCCGGCCATCCCGACGACGGCGACCGCGTTCTCAGTGGTCATGTTCGAAAGTTCGGATGTCATGTTCTCCCCCTGCGCCGGGCCATGCCCCGTTGTCCGGCCCGCTCCCTCGCCCTACGGACCGCGTCCGGCACGTCGTCCTCCGCGGGCACCCCCAGCACCCGTTCCGCCAGCGCGCCCGCACTGGCTCCCTTCAACAGCAAGGCAACCGGGATCGTCACGGCAAAGTCCCGTTGGATGGCGTTCTTGATCCGGACCGCCGTCAGCGAGTCCAGGCCGAGGGACGTCAGCGGCACATCATCGGCGAGTGGTGTGGTGAAGCCCAAGACCCTGGCCACGACCTGCCGCAGTCGGGCGCCGTCGTCCGTCTCGGCTGCCTCGTCGACGCCCTTCCGCTCCATCAGCCCCGAGAAGAACGGCAAGTCGACCAACTGGGGGTACGCCTCCGCCAACGCGTCCGGAGTGAAGTGCGCGACGGCGATGGTGCCCGCGTCCAACACAGTCCGCAAGGCGGCCACGCCGTCGTCCGGTCCGATCCGGGTGAAGCCGGGGGCATCGACGTCACGCGCCAGGCCCACCTCATCCCACGGACCCCACGCCACGCTGGTCGCGGGCAGCCCCTGCGCCCGTCGCCACTCGGCGAAGGCATCCAGCCACGCGTTGGCTGCCGCGTACACGGCCTGCCCGGGCGAGCCGAACAATCCCGCCGCTGACGAGAACAACACGAACCAGTCGAGGTCATGCCCCACGGTGGCCTCATGCAGCCGGAGCGCGCCATCCACTTTGGGCGTCAGAACACGATCTACGGTATCTCGATCGGCGGCATGAAACACCTTGTCGTCCAAAACCCCCGCAGCGTGGATACAACCGCGCAGTGGCACGCCATCGGCGCACACGGCCGCGACGAGGCGTTCGGCGACGCCGGCAGCGGTGATGTCGCCGATGACGACCTCCAGCCCGGGCAAGTCCGGCACCTCACGTGCGGTCCGGCCGGACACCACAACTCGGGCGGCACCGTCGGCGAGCAGGGCGCGGGCCACCGTCAGGCCGAGCCCGCCAAGACCACCGGTCACCAGGTACCCGGCACCTGGTCGCGCCAGCGGCCGGGGCGTTCCGGTCGGCGTGCGCACCACCCGGGCCCGGTAGCGCGTCCCCGCACGCCAGGCGATCTCGTCGTCGGGAGCGCCTGCCGCGAGTTCGGGCGCGATGACGCTCTCGTCGTCGGTCTCCAGCATCGTGGCCCGCAGCTCCGGATGCTCGTAGGCCAGTGTGCGGGTCAGGCCGCGCAGGAACGCTTGGTCCGGCTCCCCACCGCCGACCAGCCACAACCGGGGCGACGAGCCCTTGGCCACGACCGCCCGCACCACCTCCGCCACCCGTGCGACCTTCGCCGCGGGCGTTTCCGACCCGAAACGCAGCACCACGTCGTCCACGTCGTCCACGTCGACGGGGTCGTTCGCACGGAGCACCAGCGTCGATCTTTCCACAGTGGACCTACCGGGCAGTGGGGCGACGTCCCAGCGCAGCGCGTAGCCGAGACGGCCGGACCGCGTCACCCGGCGGACGAACACGTCGTCCACAGCGGCGAACACGAGCCCGTCCGCGTCCAGGAACCTGATCCGCCCGACCCAGTCGTCCCCGTCGGCACAGACCTCGGTGACGCAGTACCCCTCATGCCGCACCGGCCCCGCGATCCGCACGCGCCCGAACTCCATCGGCAGGTACGCCTGACCGGCGGGCAGCGCGGCGGCCATCGCCTGGAGGCCGCTGTCGAGCAACACCGGGTGCACGTGGAAGCGCTCGTCCTCCGCCGAGAACGGCACCCGTAGCCGCGCGCCTGCGCCGGAAATCGCTGTCACACCGGCGAAAGCGTCCCCGTGCAGCTGCCCGACAGCGCGCAACCCGGCATACAGGCCCGCTGGGTCCCCGGCCACCTCGGGCACCGTCGCACGCTCATCCAACTTCTCAGCCGGGGCCACGGACGCGGTGGCGTGCAACGTCCACTGGCCCGCACGGCCCGCGTACACCTCGACCGCGTACCCGCCGCCCTCCGGCTTGGCCAGCGTCGTGATGTCGGCGTCCAGCTCCAAAGTCGTGTGCAGGGTCAGTCAGCGGACCTCGAAGGGGTCGTCGAGCAGGACCGATCCCGCCGCGAGTGCGATCTCGACGTAACCCGCGCCCGGTAACACGATCCGGTCGAATACGCGGTGGTCGGTCAGCCACGGCAGCTCCCTCAGGCCGACCCGGGCGTGCCAGGCGTGGTGTCCGCGGTTGGGCAGGGCCACGTGCACACCCAGCAGCGGGTGCGTGTCGCGGACGGACGTTGCCTCCGGCAACCAGTAACGGGTATGCCGCCACGGGGTCGTCGGCGTGTTCACCACCCGCCCGGCGGGCACCGGCAGCGGGACCACGCCGTGGTTGTGCAACTCGGCGCGATGGGTGTGGAAGGTGACCGTGTCGTCCTCGTCCCGGCGTAGCGTCGGCAGGACCAGCCCGGCCGCCGTGTCGCCGATCGCATGGACCAGCACCGGGTGCGGCGACACCTCCACGAACACGCGGTACCCGTCCTCGGCGGCTGCGGCGACCGCCTGCTCGAACCGCACCGGCGCGCGCAGGTTGGTCACCCAGTGCCCCGCGTCGAACACGACCTGGCGACGCGGGTTATTGTCCACAGTAGAGTAAACCGAGACCTTGGGCGCCGCGGGCACAATACCGGCCAGCTCTCGCGCGAGATCGTTCAGCAGCGAATCCACCTGCGGTGAGTGCGACGCGACGTCCACTTCGATCAGACGAGCGTGTCCGCCGCCTGCCTCGACCTTGCCGACGATCGCGGTCACAGCGTCGGTGTCACCGGCGATCACGACCGACTCCGGCGAGGCGTACACCGCGATGCCGACCGACTCGTCGCCGCCGACGAGCTCCTGCGCCTCCTCGGCGGACACGACCAGCGACGCCATCGACCCGCGTCCGGCCACCCGCGTCAGCAGCCGGGATCGAGTCGTGATCACCCGCAAACCCTGCTGCGGGGTCAACGCACCCGCGACCACGGCCGCGGCGACCTCGCCCATCGAGTGCCCGATGACGGCGGCGGGCCGCACCCCGGTCGACTCCCACAGCCGCGCCAAGGCCACCTGGACGCCGAACAGCAGCGGCTGCACCTGGTCGATGCCATGGGGCTCACCCAGCAACGCGGACCGCATCCCGAGTTCGTCGATGGCGGCGGCGAACACGGGCTCCTCGGCCAACAGCCGCCGCCCCATGCCGACCCACTGCCCGCCCTGCCCGGGGAACACGAACACGACCCCGGGGCCGGGCGGGGTGGCCGCCACCGGCCGCACGTCGGCCAGCCCGGCGAGCGCACCCTCCCTGTCGCGCGCCACCACGGCCGCCCGAAACCGCCGGGGAGCACCTCGCCGTCCCTGGGTGGCCGCGACATCTGCAAGGGAGGCGGAGGACGACCGCAGCCAGTCCGCCAGACCGGCAGCAACGTCACGGACTTGCTCCGCCGAGGCCCCGGACAACGGCACCACGACGGCACCCGGCGCGTTCTCGACCAAGTGGTGCGCGGGCGGCTGTTCTACCAGCACGTGCGCGTTGGTCCCGCCGAACCCGAACGCGCTCACCCCAGCGACTCTCGGCCCGTCCACCGGCCACTCGACCGACTCCGTCGGCACGAACAGCCGGCTCTCACCCGCGTCGATCTCCGGGTTCCACCGCGTGAACCGCTGATTGGGCGGAATCACACCACTATGGACGCTCAGCACGGCCTTGATGAATCCGGCCACCCCGGCAGCGGCCTCCAGGTGTCCCACGACAGACTTCACAGCCCCCAGCGCACACCGGCCCCGGCCGCGCCCGTACACCGAGTCCAGCGCCTCGAACTCGATCGGGTCACCCAGCCGGGTTCCCGACCCGTGCGCTTCGATCAGTCCGACCGTTCCCGGGTCGATCCGGGCCGACGCCAGCGCCGACGCGAGAACCTCCTTCTGTGCCACCCCGGAAGGCGCGGTCAACCCGTTGGACCGCCCGTCGTGGTTGACCGCGCTCCCGCGGACAACCCCGAGAATCCGGTCCCCGTCCCGTTGGGCGTCCGACAAACGCTTCAGCACAACGACGCCACAGCCTTCACCGCGCACGAACCCGTCCGCGGCCTCGTCGAACGCGTGACAGCCGCCGGTCGGCGAGAGCATCCCCCACTTCGAGAGAGTCAACCCGGTAAACGCACCCGCGATCAGGTGCACGCCACCCGCCAGCGCCACGTTCGACTCGCCTGAACGCAGGCTCTGGCATGCCAGGTGGATCGCGGTCAGCGACGACGAACAGGCGGTGTCGACAGCGACACAAGGCCCTCGCAGACCCAACACATAGGACACTCGACCGACCGCGGTGCTGTGTGGTGTCCCGGTCGTGGTGTACCCGTCGACGCGCGCTCCGCGCTCGATCCCGGCCACCAGGTAGTCCGAAGAGGACATGCCAACGAACACGCCGGTCTTGCTGCCGCGCAGGGTGTCCGGGTCGAGCGCCGCATGCTCCAGCGCCTCCCAGGCGACTTCGAGCAGCAGCCGCTGCTGTGGGTCCATCCCCGCCGCCTCGGCCGGTGAGATGCCGAAGAACTCGGCGTCGAACCCCGCGATGTCCGGCAGGAAAGCACCGACCGTGAACCCGTCCGACTCCCGTACTTCCCAACGGTCCGCCGGAACCGGCCCGATCACATCCCTGTCGTCGCCCAACAACGACAGGTAGTCGTCAGGACCGGTGGCACCACCGGGGAACCGACAGCCGATGCCGACAACCGCCACCGGGTCGTCCTGCGGCGGCGGGGGTGCGACCCCGGCGTCGAGCAGGTGGCGCATCAGCAGCGTGCGGCCCTCGGGGGTGAGCTTGGCGATCAGTCCGCGCAGGTCACTCACCGGCGGCCTCCAGTTCCACGGAGTCGAGGATGTCGGCAAGCAGGTCGGCGTCGATGTCGGGCTCCGGTTGCGATGCCGGGTCCAGTCGTTCGAGCAGACCGTCCACCAATGCGTTCACCGTCGGGTACGTCCACAGCAGGGTGGCGGGCAGGCGCAGTGCCAACCCGGCCTCCAGTCGGTTGCGCAGTTCGAGAGTCAGCAACGAGTCGAGGCCGCGCGCTGTCAGCGGCGCGTCCGGGTCCAGGTCATCGGTCGAGCGCAGCACCGCGCGGACCTGCTCCATCACGTACGCCCCCAGCACCGCCGCGGCCCGTGGCCCGCTCGGCGTCGCGGCCAGCCGCCGCAGGATCTCCGTGGTGTCCTTGGCACGCGCACCCAGGTCCGCGAAATAGGGCGAGTCGGCCAAGGCCGGGTAGGACGCGAACCAGCGTTCCGGGTCGAGCGTGATCACGCCCTGCCGGGCCGCTCCCACACGCAGCAGTTCGGCCAGCGCGGCCACACCCTCGGCCGTGCTCATGCCGTGTGCGCCGTCATGGAACCCGACGCCGCTGCCGACCTCGGCCCACGGCCCCCAGTTCACCGCCAGGCCCGGCAGACCCATCGAACGCCGCCATTGCACCAGCGCGTCCAGCCACGCGTTCGCGGCGGCGTAAGCCCCTTGCCCCGGCGAACCCAGCATGGACGCGGCGGACGAGAACACCACGAACCAGTCCAGATCGACGTCCTTGGTCGCTTCGTGCAGCGCCCAACCACCGGCGACCTTGGGCCGCCACACCCGTTCCAGCGCCGCGGCGTCGACCTGGTCGGTGACAGCGTCATCGAAGACGGCTGCCGCGTGCACGACACCCCGCAGCGGCACGTCCCCCATCGCGGCCACAAGGTCGTCCGCCACCTCGGCGACGTCCCCGGTGACCACGCGGACATTCGGGTACCGGGCAAGATCGCCGATGTCACGCGTTGAACGGCCGTTGAGGACGACCAACCGGGCGCCGGCGCCGACCAGCCAGCGGGCGACGACCAGGCCGAGCCCACCCATACCGCCGGTGACGATGTACCCGCCGTCAGCGCGAACCGGGGTCACACCGGCCGGTCGAACGACCTCCAGCGAGTCGGGCACGGTCAACACCAGTTTGCCGATGTGGTCGGCGGCGGCCATCGTGTGAAACGCGGCGGGCGCGTCGGCCATTGAGGATTCACGCGCCGGCAGGGGTTTCAGCGTGCCCGCGCGGACCTCGGCCAGCACCTCCGACAGCACGGTTGCGATGAGCTTGGGCCGGGCGTCGATGAGCAACGCCAAATCCACCGCCGAGAAGGACGCGCTACCGGCGAACTCGCGCAAGCCGACGACCGCGTCCGAGTGAACGTCCTTCTTGCCGAGCTCCACGAACCGGCCGCCGGGCGCGAGCAGGTCGATGCCCCGCCGCAGCGCCTCGCCACTGAGCGAGTTCAGTACGACGTCAACGCCTTCACCGCCGGTCGCCGCGCGCACCTGCTCCACGAAGTCCAGCGTGCGTGAGTCCATGACCAGCTCGACACCCAACGCGCGCAGGTGGTCACGTTTCTCCGGCCTGCCCGCCGTGGCGTACACAGTCGCGCCGACCAACTGTGCGATGGCGACGGCCGCGAGACCGACGCCGCCGGTGGCCGCGTGGATCAGCACCCGCTCACCGGGTCGGAGGCGGCCGACGTGCCGCAGCGCGTACCAGGCGGTGCAGTAGGCGACCGGAATCGTCGCGGCTTCCACAGTGGACATACCGTCCGGCACGGCGGCGACCAGTTCGGCGGGCAGCGTGACGTACCCGGCGAGTCCGCCCGGCGCCAACGCCAGCACCTCGGCCCCGACCGCCAAGTCCACCTCCTCCCCGACCGCGCGCACGACACCCACGCACTCGCTGCCGAGCAGGACCTGCTCGCCGTCGCGTGTCGGGTAGAGGCCCATCGCCTTGAGGACATCGCTGAAGTTCAGGCCCGCCGCCCGGACCTCGATCTCGACTTCGCCCCGGCCGGGCGCGCGTCGCGGGATCTCGTGCGGCCGGATCGCGTCCAGCACACCGGGTTCGGCCGTCTCCAGGCGGAACGCGTCGGTGCGCACGGCCAGCGGCGGCGTGTCCGGCTCGGCGACGGCGGTCACCCGGGCGACCCACCTGCCCGTCGGCCGCAGTGAGACCTCCAGCTCACCGTCGTCCCGCCCGAGTTCGTCGACAATCCCGGTGTCACCCTCGACCAGCTTGACCCGCAGACCTGGGTGCTCGTAAGCGATGACCCGCACAAGGCCACGCAGCGGCGCATGTTCCAGGCGATCCTGGCTGACAATCACCAGCCGGGGCATGGACTCCGCCGTGACCAGGTCACGCACCACGTCCGTCACCGCGAGCACGACGTCGGAGTCCGGCGCGACGACGACCACACCGCCCGGTGTGGCCCCTTCGACGAGATCGGCACGCAGCGAGTCGGCCAGCGCTCCCGTCCCGATGACACGCCAAGTGCCAGGCGGACCCGGTTCGGTGTCGGCCAGTTGCCAGCGGACACCGAAAAGCGTGCCGTCCCAGTACTTCGCGCGGCCCAGCCACGCCAGCCGCACGCCGCCGACGGTCAGCACGACGGCACCGTTCGCATCGACCAGGGTGAGGTCGTACCCGCCGTCATGACGGTCGACACGACAGGCCACCCCACCGCGCCAGTCCCCGAACACCCGCAGGTCGGCGAACCCGACCGGCAGCACGGCCCCGGCCTCGGACGCGGCGGCCACCGTCAACTGCAAGCACATGTCCAGCACGACCGGGTGCAGCACCATCCGGCCGGACCCCGCCCTGGCCGCCGGAGGCAGGGCGATCTCGCCCACGACTCCGCCGTCCTCGATCCGGACGCGCCGGACACCGGTGAACGCGGGACCGTGGTGCTGCCCGGCCGACCTCAGCCGGTCGTACAGGTCAGCCACCGGGAACTCCGCTCCGGTCCCGGTGACGGCCACCTCCCCACCGTGTCCACGATGGACGTTCACGCGCCCGGTGGCGTGCGTCGTCCAGCCGTCGTCGCTCCTCGCGCGGACGGCAAAGCGGTTGTCCGGGGACAGAGTCACACTGACGGTGACCGCCGTGGCCAACAGCAGGGGCCGCACGAACTCGACGTCCGCCAAGCCAAGGTCACCGGTGCGGACGGCCCGCGCGGCAGCCAGCGCCATCTCGCAGTACGCGGAAGCGGGCAGCACGACCGCGCCCTCCACCACGTGATCAGCCAGCCACGGCAGGGTGTCGACACTGACGGTGTTCTGCCAGATGTGGCCGCCGTCCGGGTGTTCGACGTGCGCGCCCAGCAGTGGGTGTCCGGCGTGCGCGCGGGTCGCGGGCAGCCAGTGCCGCTCCCGCCGGAACACCGTGCCGGGCACGTCCACCAGCCGTCCGCAGGGCACGATCCCGGTCCAGTCCACCGGCCTGCCCGCGCGGTACAGCACACCCGCCTGCACGGTCAGAGTTTCGCGAGGGTCGTGCTCACGACGCGCGGAGTACACCGTCAGAGCGTCGGCCGGAACGCTGTCCGCCAGGGCCAGCACCGGGTGCGGCGAGATCTCGACGAACGTTCGGAAACCGTCAAGGGCCGCCGCGGCCAGCGCGTCGGTCAACCGCACGGGGTTGCGCAGGTTGTCTGTCCAGTACTGGGCGTCGAACGCGGGCTGACCACTCGTGACGGTCGAGTAGAAGTCGATCGAGGGGACACCGGACGGGATGTCCGCGAGCGCGGTCCGCAGGCCGGGCAGCACCGGGTCGACCTCGGCGCAGTGGTAGGCGACGTCGACCTTGATCGAGCGCACCGGGACGCTCCCGTTCGCCACGAACCGGGCCACCGCGTCGGCGGGTCCGGCGACGGCGGTGGCGGCAGGCCCCAGCAGGATCGCCACGGTCAGCCCGGTGCCCTCGATCGCCGTCCGGGTCTCGTCCGGGCCGAGTTCCACCAGCGCCATGCCGCCGTGACCCGCGATGACGTGCAATGCCCGCGAGCGTCGGCAGATGATCCGCATCCCGTCCGCCCCGCTCAACGCCCCGGCCACCACGGCGGCGGCGATCTCTCCCATCGAGTGCCCGATCACCGCGGCCGGGCGGACACCCCGGTTCGCCCACGCCCGCGCCAACGCGAGGTGCGTTGCGAACAGCGTCGGCTGGAGTCGCTGGGGGTCTTCGCCGTCGGCCATCACGATGTCCCGCAACGACATGCCCAGCTCGGCTGTCACCACCGGGTCCAGCTCCGCGACGACCGCACCGAACTCGGGCAACGTCGTGAAGGCGCCGCCCATGCCCGGCCACTGCGCCCCCTGTCCCGAGAAGACGAACACCGGTCCGTCGTCGTCGGCGGGAACAGTCGGCGCCGGTTCCCACTCCCGTAACGCTCGCGCGGCCTCGGACTTGCCGGAAGCGTGCACGACCAACCGGGCGGGCAGGTGCGTGCGCCGGTGCGCGAGGACGAACGCTATGTCCTCAAGGGACTGATCGGTGTCGGAGAGCCAGTCCGCCAGACGCCGGGAGGTTTCGACCAACGCCTCACTCGTCGCCGCCGACACGACCAGCGGCAGCGATCCCTCCGTGTCGGCTTCCGGCTCAACGACCACCGTCGCGCGCTCCACGATCACGTGCGCGTTGGTCCCGCTGGCCCCGAACGAGCTGATGCCCGCCCGTCCGGGTCGGTCAACGCGCGGCCACGGCATCGGGGTCGCGGGGACGACCAGTTTCGCGGCGTCCGTGCTGACGTTCGGCGTCATGCCGTGGAAGTGCAGGTGCTGGGGAACGACACCGTGATCCAGCGACAACACGGTTTTGATGAAGCCCGCGACCCCGGCCGCGGACTCCAAGTGCCCGATGTTGGTCTTGACCGAGCCGACGATCAACGGGTGCGTCCGATCGTGCTGGTAGACGTCGGCCAGGGCCTCCAGTTCGATCGGGTCGCCGAGCGCGGTGCCCGTGCCGTGCGCCTCCACGTAGTCGACGTCGTCGGGTACCAACCCGGAGCGCTCCAGGGCGGCGCGGACGACGGCGCGCTGCGCGAGCCCATTGGGGACGGTCAGTCCGCTGCTGTGACCGTCGTGGTTGACCGCCGTGCCGCGGACGACAGCCAGCACCCGGTCGCCGGCGTCCACGGCGTCCGACAAGCGCTTGAGCACCACGACACCGCAGCCCTCGCCTCGGGCAAAGCCGTCGGCGGCGGCGTCGAAGGTCTTGCAGCGGCCGTCCGGCGACAGCATTCCCCAGCGGGACAACGACACCGACAGCTCTGGTGACAGGATGAAGTTCACCCCACCGGCCAGCGCCACCGACGTCTCTCCCGCCCGCAACGCCTGGCAAGCCAGGTGGATCGCCACCAGCGACGACGAGCAAGCACTGTCGACCACCATGCTCGGCCCGCGCAGGCCGAGGAAGTGCGCGACCCGACCCGCAGCGAAGTTGCCCGCGCCGGTGACGGTGTACGCGTCGATCCCGTCCACGCCGCCACGCACCTGCTCGTACAGGTAATCGGTCAGCGTAAGTCCGAAGTAGACGGCAGCGTCGGTGCCCCGCAGGGACTCGGCGGGGATGCCCGCGTGCTCCAGCGCCGACCAGGTGACCTCCAACAACAGCCGGTGCTGCGGGTCCATCACGGCCGCGTCGCGCGCGGACACGCCGAAGAACCCGGCGTCGAACATGGCCGGGTCGTAATCGGTCAGGTACCCGCCGGACTCCTGGCGGATCGTGCCCGGCTCGGTGTGGTCGGTCGTGCGGTACAGCGCCGGGTCCCAGCGGTCGACGGGCACCGGGACGGTGCCGTCCCGCCCGGCGGCGAGCAGGTCCCAGTACTCGTCCGGCCCGTCGACCCCACCGGGCAACCGGCAGCCGACGCCGGTCACGGCGATCGGCTCGGTCCCCCTGGCCTCGGCGCGGCGCGCCCGAGCCTCGAGCTTGTCGATGGCAGCCAACGCCTTGGCTAGCACGTCGGCCGTCATGAGAGCTGCCCCAGTCGTTCCTCGAGGCGACGGACCAGGTCCGCTTCGTCGTCAGCCGGCGCGGGCTCGGCGAACGACTCGCCGATGTGCTGGGCCAGATCGTCCACTGTGGAGTAGTCGAACACCGCGGTCGGACGCAGGTCGACGCCGGTCGACGCCACCAGATCGCGACGTACCCGCACGCTCATGATCGAGTCCATCCCCAGCTCGCGGAACCCGACCCGGGTGCGAAGCGCGGACACCTCGCCCACTCCCATCACCTCGGCGACCACGCTGCGCACGTGTTCTCGCAACAATCTGCGTCGCGCGGCGGGTCCGGCGACTCGCAACCGTTCGGGCAGTCCGCCGACTGGCTCGGCGACGACGGCGTTGCCTTCCTGGCCTGCTTCACGCGTCTCCCCAGTCAGCTCCGCGAGTACCCCGGCCGCCGAGTGCGTGCCGTAGCTGCCGGCCAGCAGCCCCCAGTCCGCGGCGGCCACCACCGTGTAGGCCCGGTCCTCCCCGACGATCATCGGAACCGCCTGGATCGCCAGCTCGTCGGCCATCGGCACCAGCCCGGACCGCTCGATCAGGCCGCCCATCTCGGCAGTCCCCACCCATCGGTCGTGCGCACCCGCTCCGGCCATCCAGTCCCGCCACGCGCCCCACGCGACCACCTGCGCCGCGGCCCCGGCTGCCCGGCGTGCGCCGCCGACCGCGTCGAGGTAGGCGCTTCCCGCCGAGTAGTGCGTCATCCCGCGCGACCCGAGCAGCCCAGCGACCGTGGAGAACAGGCAGAACACCGGTGGCGCGTGCGTGGCGGCCAACCGGCTGAGCAATGCGGTCCCGTGCACCTTGGCGCGGAACATGTCGGCGATGGCATCGGCGTCCAAGTCGGCGAGGCCGACCATGCCACCACCCAGCGCGGCATGGAAAACGCTTGCCAGGGGCGGGAGGTCGTGCCCGAACCGCGCGAAGAGGGACGTCATGGCGGCTTCGTCGGCGACATCGGCGCGGACGTCGGTCAGCACGACCCCGGCCCGCCGCAGCCGCCCGGCCACGTCGGCGGACAGCCCGCTTCGAGTGACGGTGACAAGATTCCGCGCACCCGCCGCGACGAGCGTGTCCAGCAGCCGGGGCCCGATGGACCCGCTGGCACCGGTCACCAGATGCGCTCCGGGCCCGAGCGCCCGCGGGCCAAGGTCCGATCCCGCACTCCCGACCACCTTGCGCAGGCGAGGCACCGTCCGCACCCCGTCCCGGTACGCCACCTGCCGTTGCGCCGTGTCGTACACCTCCGCCGCCAGCAGCTCCAAGGTCGGTTCACGGTCTCCCACGTCGATCACCGAGCCCATGACCTGCGGCGACTCGACCGCGATGCCCCGCGCCAAGCCCCACATCACGGCCTGCGCCGGGTTGCCGGTGTGCGCGTCGCGGGTCACCAGGTGCAGGATCGGCGGTTCCGGCCGGGCGGCCAGTTCCCTGGCCAGCGCCACTGTCTCGACGGTCAGCCGCAGCGCGTCATCCGGATCGTCGGTCGCGTCCAGCGCCGCCAGGGACACCACGTGCCGGGTGTCCTCCGGGATCTCCCCCGCGTACGTCCGGACACCGGCCAGCGCACCCCCGACCACCAGCCAGGTCGCATCCGGCAGTGCCGGGGCGGGAGCGGGCACCGGCTCCCACACCAGATCGTGTACCCACTCCTCGGGCAGACCGGCAGGCAACCGTGCGGTCGCGGAGCGGGTGAATGGACCGTCACCGGCCCGCACGTGCACGTCCACTGCCCAGCCCGCGCCGTCCGGCCGTAGGATCGCTTGCGCCACACCGGGTCCGGTGACCGTCACGACCAAGTCGACGGGCGCGACCCCGGGCAGTCCCACCGCCGACGCGCACTCCGCCAACAACGCCCGGCAACTGTCCTCGGTCAACCCGTCCGGCAGCGACACCTGCACCAGGTGCGCGCCCCTCGGGTCGGCCAACTCGACGTGCTTCACCGAGGACACGGCCGCGGCGAACTCGCGCCAGTACCGCACGTGCCGCCACCGCGTCACCGGCACATCCACCACCACCGACCCCACCGGGTACAGCCGGGTCAGGTCGATGTCGATTCCGGCGCAGTGCAGGGCGGCGAGGTTGCCGAGGAAGGCGACCCGGTCGTCGACGTCGCGCCGCAGAGACCCGATCACCAGCTCCGCGCCGACTTCACGCAAGGCCGCCCCCAGTAAGGGATGCGGCGACAGTTCGAGGAACGCCCGGTGCTCGGCGGCGGCCTGCGCGAACCGCACCGGCTGACGCAGGTTCGCCACCCAGTACTCGGCGTCGAAGACGGGTTCGCCGTCGCGCACAGTCGACAGGAACGGCACCAGCGGTGTGATTCCCCGGATGTCCGCCAGTGCGTCGGCCAGGTCGGGCAGCAGCGGGTCGACCTGCGCGGAGTGCGACGCGACGTCCACCTTCACCAGCCGGGCCAGCCTGCCTGACTCGGCGACCTCGGCGACCAGGTCCGCGACCTGCCCGGCATCCCCGGCCACGACCGTCTGCCCCGGCGCGTTGTACGCGGCCACGGACACGCCGGGATACCGCGTGATCAGCTCCTCGACCTCGGCGGCGGCGAGCTCCAAAGCACCCATCGCCCCGGCACCCGCGATGCCCGCCATCAGTCTGGACCGCCGCGTGATCACCCGCAGCCCCTGCTCGACCGTCAACGCCCCGGCCACCACAGCGGCGGCCACCTCGCCCATCGAGTGCCCGATAACGGCGGACGGCTCGACACCGTACGACCGCCACACCGCCGCGAGGGCGATCTGCACACCGAACAGCAGCGGCTGGATCCGGTCGATCCCTTCCGGCAGCGCGGCCGACGTCAGCGCGTCCCGCAGCGAGAACCCGGCCTCGGCGAGGAACAGCGGCTCCAACTCGGCGAACACGGGTTCGTCGAGCAGCGCCCTGGCCATTCCCGCCCACTGCGAGCCCTGCCCGGGGAACACCCAGACCAGCCCGGGGTCCCGGACCTCACCGCGGACAACGTTCTCGGACACTTCACCGGCTGCGATGGCCCGTAGGCCATCGACAGCCGCCGCCCGGTCCCGCGCCACCACCGCGGCCCGCAACGGACCATGTTCGCGCCTGCGCGCCAACGTGTATCCCACGTCCACAAGAGAGCTTTGAGATTCGGCGAGCCAGTCCGCGATCGTCGAGGCGTTGTCCCGCAGACGTTCCTCCGACCGGCCGGACACGAACAGCACAACGAGATCAGCCGACGCGGACACTGGCTCCCGCGCGGCTGCCTGCTCGACGATCACGTGCGCGTTGGTCCCGCCGAATCCGAACGAGCTGACCCCGCCCAACCTGGGCTCGGGCCAGGACTGACGAGTGTCGACGACCCGCACGGTGTCGAACGTGATACGCGGGTTGGGGTTGGCGTACTGCGCGCTCGGCAGCAGCTCACCTCGGCTCAACGACAGCACCAGCTTGGCCAGTCCGACCAACCCGGCCGCCGCCTCCAGGTGTCCGAAGGTGCCCTTGGCCGACCCGATCAGCAGCGGCCGTCCACGTCCTTCACCGAGAGCGGCCTTGATGGCGGACACCTCGATCGAGTCACCCAGCGGCGTGCCTGTGCCGTGCGCTTCCACATAGTCCACTTGCGATGGATCAACCCCGGCCGACGCACACGCCGTCAGCAGCATGTCCTTCTGCGCGAGCGGGTTCGGCGCCATCAGACCGTCGGAGCGTCCATCGGAATTGACCGCGCTACCACGCAGCACGGCCAGGACCGGGTCCCCGGCGGCATCCTGCAGGCGTTTGAGCACCACGGCCACCGCGCCCTCGGCCCGCCCGTAGCCATCGGCGGCGGCGTCGAACGGCTTGGAGCGACCATCGGCAGCCATCGCCCCGGCTTGGTCGAAGTTGGCGGTCAGACCCGGCCCCAGCACCAGATTCACGCCCGCCACCACAGCGACGTCGATCTCCCCGTCCCGCAACGCCTTCATGGCCAGGTGCACAGCCACCAGCGACGACGAGCACGCCGTGTCCACGGTCATGCTCGGCCCGCGCAGGTCCAGTAGGTACGACACGCGGTTGGCGATGATGCTCAGCGCGGACCCCGTCCCGCTCCACGCGTCGATTCCGGCCAGGTCCTCCATCTGCCGACGCGCGTGGTCGTCGGCTGACGCACCCACGTACACGCCGGTCCGGGTGCCTGCCAGCGACGACGGTGGCAACCCGGCGCGCTCCAACGCCTCCCACGCCACCTCCAGCACGATCCGCTGCTGCGGGTCCATCGCGGTCGCCTCGCGCGGCGTGATGCCGAAGAACTCCGCGTCGAACCCGGCGATGTCGTCGAGAAACCCGCCGAACCGGGTCACTGCCTTGACCGCGTCGCCGTAACGCTCCCACCGCCCGGCCGGGATCTCGCCCATGGCGTCGCGCCCGGAGACAAGCAGGTCCCACATACCCTCCGGTGTGCACACTCCGCCGGGCAACCTACATCCCATGCCCAGCACGGCGATCCCGCCCTCCGCCGCCGGGACCACAATGTCCACTCCAGACAGATGGGCGACCAGCCGGTCGATGGTCGGGTACTCCGCCAGCAGCGTGGGCGGCAGGTTGACGTGGACGTGGGCCGCCAGATCGGCGATCAGTGTGGCCACGCCGGTCGAGGACAAGTGGAGCTCATCGAACGGCCGGTCGGTGCCGACGGCGGCCGGGTCGAGTCCACCCAGCGCGGTGACGCGCGCGATCAGCCAGGAACGCAGGTCAGACATGGATTTCCTCACGAACACCGATCTACAGCCCGGACAGGGATGCCGCGTGACAGCGGCCGCGCTGGATCTTGCGCTGGTTGTCTTGGGCAGGCCGACGCGCGGCAGCAGCACGAGGTCGCCCAGGTCGACGTCGTGCGCGGCCAGGATCGAGTCCGATGACGTACTCCGAGCCCTGCGGCCGCAGGCTGACTAAGGCGTTCACGCTGTCGATCCTCCCCAGGAGCGGGGGCGGCAGGTGATTCACCTACTGTGCGTGTCCCCCGGTGAGATCGACCGTAACGCGTCAATCATAGGACGACTAGGGCCATTCGTGGGGCCGGTCGGGGCGTCAAACCCTGACTGTCAAACGGTTTTGGCAGCACTTGAACCCCGCCCGGTCGTGACCGGGCGGGGTTCGGCTGATGCGGCTACCGGACTGTTACAGGTTGCCCCGGCGCTTCTGCTCGGCCTCGATGGCCTCGAACAGGGCCTTGAAGTTGCCCTTGCCGAAGCCCAGCGAGCCGTGCCGCTCGATCAGTTCGAAGAACACCGTCGGGCGGTCGCCCAGCGGCTTGAAGAAGATCTGGAGCAGGTACCCGTCCTCGTCGCGGTCCACCAACAGGTGCCGCTTCTTGAGCTCCTCGATCGGCACGCGGACGTCACCGATGCGGGCGCGCAGCTCCGGGTCCTCGTAGTAGGAGGCGGGAGCGTCCAGGAACTCGACACCGGCGGCGCGCAGGGCGTCGACTGTCATGAGGATGTCATTGGTGGCCAGTGCGATGTGCTGGACACCCGGGCCGCCGTAGAACTCCAAGTACTCGTCGATCTGCGACTTGCGCTTGCCCGGCGCGGGCTCGTTGAGCGGAAACTTGACCCGGTGGTTGCCGTTGGCGACCACCTTGCTCATCAGCGCCGAGTAGTCGGTGGCGATGTCGTCGCCCACGAACTCCGCCATGTTGACGAAGCCCATGACGCGGTTGTACCAGTTCACCCAGTCGTCCATCTTGCCCAGCTCGACGTTGCCGACGCAGTGGTCGACCGCCTGGAAGATGCGCTTGGGTGCGCCCGCCGGCTTCTGGTAGGTGCCTTTGGCCGCGACGTAGCCCGGCAGGTAGGGGCCGTTGTAGCGGGAGCGGTCCACCAGGCTGTGGGTGAGGTCGCCGTACGCGGCGATGGTGGCGGTCCGGACGGTGCCGAAGTCGTCGGTGACGTCGTGTGGCTCGACCAGGACGGTCGCCCCCTGCGCGCGGGCGTGGTTGACACACTGGTCGACGTCGGTGGTCTCCAAGGAGATGTCGATGACCCCGTCACCGTGCTTGCGGTGGTGGTCCAGCAGCGGGCTGTCCGGCGAGACGCCGCCCATGACGACGAACCGGGCCGAGCCGGACTTGAGGACGAACGCCTTGTGGTCGCGGGTGCCGTTCTCGGGGCCGGTGTAAGCGACGACCTCCATTCCGAACGCGGCCTGGTAGTGGATCGCGGTCTGCGTGGCGTTGCCGACGACGAAAACCAGCGCGTCCTGCGCCTTGACCGGGAACGGGTCCTTGGAGGCGTCGTAGTCGACCAGGCCGACCAGGCGCTTCATCTGGTCGAAGCTGACGTCGTCGATCTCGGCCTCGAGCGGAGTCGGCGGCGTGTGCGTCCCTGTCATCAAGTCCTCCATCGCCATGTGTGGTGAAGGTCAGCATTCAACGGCGAGGACGACTTGTGCAATGGTTTCGTTTTTCCCTGGACAATATGTACAGCGAGCAAGCAGAACTACCCGATCTCTCTGCCAAACCTGTGCAGAAGCACCCCGTGACCGGCGACGCCGGGCCTTGACGCCCGGCTCCCGCTGCTCATGATCGACAAGGACCGCATGCGTCCTGGAGTGCACCCGCCGCCCGGGGCACGGTGCACGGTGCACTGGACAAGATGTACGCCCGCGGCATCAACCGTGGTCCGGCACACCTGGTGGTCATCGGTTCGATCGGGTGTCCAGGCCACGTACGAAGTAGCGCTGCGCCACCAGGAACAGCAGGATCATCGGCGCGGTCGCGATCGTGCTCGCGGCCAGCACGAGTTCCCACTGCGACTCACCACCCTCACCGAACCGGTCGAGAATCGTCTTGAGTCCACGCGGCAGCGTGAAGAAGTCGGTTTCACGCAGGTAGATCAAGGGCTTGATCAGGTCCGTCCACGCGGCCTTGAACTCGAACACGAACACCACGATCAACGCCGGTACGGTCAGGGGGAGCGCGATCCGGACGAACGTGCGTACGTGCCCCGCACCGTCGACCTTCGCGGCGTCGAAGATCTCGCCCGGCAGGCCCAGGAAGAACTGGCGGAGCAGGAAGATGTAGAACGCCGAGCCGAAGAGGTTCTGCGCCCACAGCGGTACCTGCGTGGTCGCCAGGCCGACAGCGTGCCATTCGAGATAGACCGGCACCATGGTGACCGCCCCCGGCAACATCATCGTCGCCAGAACCAGGCCGAACAGCACATTGCGACCGCGGAACCGGAACCGCGCGAACCCATAGGCCACCACGGCGCTGGACAACGTCGCAGCAACCGCGGCGGCCAGGCCGACGAGCACACTGTTGACGATCCACACCAACAGCGGCACCGCCCGCCAGACCTCGACGTAGTTGGCGAACGCGACGGGATTCGGGACGAGCGCGTTGTCGAAGACGTGTGCGCGATCCTTCAACGACGCGCTGACCAGCCAGATCAGCGGGTAGGTGAACGCCGCCGCGGTCAGCAGCAGTGCCAGCACACACGCGATCCTGGCAAACGGCGTGGTCTGCGGTGTCCTGCGGCCGGGGACGTCCTGTTCGGTGACGGTCGCCGCGGCGGACGCTTCCACGAGACTCATCCCGGCTCGCTTTCGTAGTGCACCAGCCGTCGGCTGACCCGGACCTGGATGACGGTGATGATCGCGATCACCACGAACAACGCCCAGCCCAGTGCCGAGGCGTACCCCATTCGCAGCGAGCTGAACGCCTGCTGGAACAGGTAGATCACGTAGAACAGCGCGGAGTCGCCTTGGCTGTCGGCGGTTTTGCTGTTGCCGAAGAACATCGCGTACGCCTCGGTGAACGTCTGCAGGGAGGCGATGGTGTTCACCACGACGGTGAAGTAGATCGTGCCGCTGATGCCCGGCAACGTGATGTGCCAGAACTGCCGCCACGGTGACGCTCCGTCCAGCCGGGCGGCTTCGTAGAGTTCACCCGGCACACGGCTGAGCGCGGCGAGGTAGATGATCGCCGTGCTGCCGACCGTCCACAGGCTCATCACGACCAACCCGGGTTTGACCCAGACCGGGTCGGTGGTCCAGTTCGGACCGGTGAACCCGAAGAAGCCGAGCAGTTCGTTGATCGCACCGGTCTGGCCATTGAGCAGCAGCAGGAACAGCGCGGCGAGCGCGACCGGAGGCGTCATCACGGGCAGGTACAACACGGTCCGGAAGAACCCGCTCGCGCGGCCTGCCCGCCGTAGCAACGAAGCCAGGCCCAGTGCCAACACGATATGCAGCGGCACGTGCAGGAACGTGAAGAACAACGTGTTGTACAGCGCGGTGGCGACCTTGGGGTCGGAGATCAGTTCCCGATAGTTGTCCAAGCCCACATAGGACGCGGGTTTAAGCATGTCGTAGCGGGTCAGCGACAGACACAGGCTGAACACCATCGGACCGGCCGTGAACAGCACGAATCCGGCCACCCACGGGGAGATGAACGCCCATGCCGCTCGGGTGTCACCGCGTCGTCCGGCCACGGCCTACCGTCCGATCACTCGGTGCAGCGCCAGGTCGGCTTCGCGTTGCGCCTCGGTGAGTGCCTGCTGCGCGGTCTGCTGGCCGTTGAGCACGCGCACCGCCGCCGAGCGCCACGCCCGGATCAGATCCGGCGCTGCGGGACTGGGCGGTAGCGCGAAAGCCTTTTCCTGCAACGACAACACCACTGGCACGCCCTGTTCGATGATCCGGTTGCCGTTCGGCCGGTACACTGTCGAGAAGATCTCGTTGTCAGCGTCCCGGTTCGCGGTGAAAGTGCCGCCATAGGGCCTGCCCTTGGCTGCCAATCCGTCACGGCGCGCCTTGGCCGCGGCGACCCAGGTGTCCTTGGCTGTCATCGTGGCCAGGAAGTCGCAGGCCTGCTCGGGATGTGCCGCGCCCTGGGGAATCGCCCACGCCTGGCCGCCGAGTTCGGTGAGGGCGTTGCCCGCGCGGTCGGTGAACGGCTTGACCGTGACGTCCACGTTCGGTGAGTTCGTGGCCAGCGTGTTGATGTAGAAGGAGTCCATCGGCATCGCGGCCAGTTGGCCCTTCGCGTACTGGTTCCCGGCGCCGAACTCGTCGAAGCCGTCCTTGAACGCCTTGAACGACGCCCACGGCGCCTGGGCTTTGACCAGGTCGGTGGTGTACCGCAACGCCTCGACGAGCTTCGGGTCGTCCAGCATCGCCCGCCTGCCGTCCTCGGAGATCAGGTCGGCACCGTTTGCCTTGGCCCACAGCGGAACGAAGTCCGGCAGTTTCGGGTCGAAACCGATCCGGCGTAGCCGCCCGTCGGCGGATTCGGTCAACGTCGACGTCTGCGCTGCCAGCAACGACCAGTCCGTCGCCGACATCCCGGCTGGGTCGATGCCCGCGGCCCGGGCGGGTGGGTTGTTGATGATCAACACCTTGACCGTGGCGAAATCCGGCAGACCATATGTCTGGCCATCGACGGTGACCTGGCGTAACGCCGCGGGCCGGAAGACCGAGAGATCGATGTGGTGCCGTTTTACGCATTCGTCGATCGGTTGGACCGCACCGCGTGCGGCGAACCCACCGAGCTTGAACCGATCGGCGTACACCAGGTCCGGCGGTTCTCCGCTGGCCACGGCCGACAGGAACTGCTGCTCGTCGAACGCGCCTTCGGTGATCCGGAGATCGATGCCCGGGTACTTCTGCCGGAAGACTGCCACTCGAGCCGTCGCGTGCTCATCGGGCAAGCCGAAACCCATGGTGGTCAGCACGTTCGGCGCGTCGCCAGCCGATGTCCCCACTCCGGCGCATCCCGCCGCGAGCATCGCCACGGCGACCAACGTTCCCGCTTTGCCCACCGCACACCCCTTCTCTGGAATGCCCGTATACCCAGTGGACACACCGGCAAACCAGGGACCGACCCGCTTTTCAGGGAACCCGCCAAGCGTTGCTTGCTCTAGCGGGACACCTTCCGGCTCAGCAGCTTCACCTGTCGCTCCACGTCCGCGGGCAGCCGGTGCCGTTGTCTGACGACTTCGGGCAGCCGGAGCACCGCCGCTCCCAGCGCGGCCCTCGCGTCACGGTCCCCAACACCTCGCTTGGCCAACCCCACCGTCTCGGTGATCGCGACCATCGCCGGACGACGCAACCACGTGGTGAGCAGATCATTGCGCAACTCCGCCCGCCGTCGAGCGCCCGACGGACCACGGATTTTGGACGGTTGGTGGTAGGCAACCACATCGTCGACATAGCAGCACGCCCAGCCGGTCGCTGCCATATCCCACGAAAACAGGCGTTCTTCACCAGCGAAGAACAGCACCGGATTGAAACCTCCGACTCCGAGGAACGCGTCCCTGCGAACAATCGAGGCGCAACAGATGAATCCCAGCACGGACGGACCAGGCAGCTCGGGAAGCCGGCCCAGTCGCGAGGATGCCATTTCCGCACAAACCGGGTCCTCGGTGCCCGCAGGCTCGACCACTACCCGCCCCGCGACCAGACCGAGCGCAGGACAACGTTCAAACAGCTGCTCCGCCTTGCGCAAGGCGTCTGGCGACCACCACGAGTCATCGTCGCTGAAGGCCACGTAGGCCGTACGAGCCAAACGCACGCCGTGATTGCGCGCCGACGCTCCGATGTTGCGCGGTAAAGCCACTGTTCGCACCCATGGAAAGTCCCGCCGCACGCGCGTCGTCGTGCCGTCCGACGAACCGTTGTCCACCACGATGACGGGAACGGACAAGTTCTTCAGACGTGTCAGAGTTCGCGCGAGTTCGTCTACACGATTGCGCGTGGCGACCACCACCGTTGTACGGGCCATTGGCAAGTGTTACCCGCTGGCCGATCTAGCAACCACCGTCGGGACAGCGTGACACACCAGCCGACGGCGCGCTATGACAGGCGCGAGTCATCTACTTCAGTCGCCCCTGGACTTCCCGCAAGTTCACCCGTTCGACGGACTCCTTGCTGTGAGGTGGATGATCATATGGGTGCGTTCTCGCTGGTCGCGCCCGGTTTCTACAGCTTGGGATTCGCCCGATCGGGTGCACGGGATGTGACGGCGTCCGCGCCAGCCTCAGGATCGTTTCTTGCGGCGCGCCGCAGCGGCCGTCGCGGCGCTTGGTGGGGTGCGGCCTTCCAGCGATTCATGCCGAAAACCCTTGGCAGTCAGCAGATGGGCCGGTCGCGTCGCACGCCGTCTCCTGCCGCTCCGCAGGAGCGTTCAGGTGAGAATTTTGGAGTCGCACTGGACGGACTTGTCGATTTGCGAATCGTAACCAGTGATTCCACTCGTCACCATGACGGCCATGGACCAATACATACCTGAGTTGTCTCCGCTTCTTCGGCATGTGCAGAAGTACGCGGGGACCTATATCGGGACTGAGACGAAGCCGCTGGACCAGCGGGACTGTGAGTACGGGCTCGCCTGCTTCAGGCAGGATGACCTGGTCACCATCGTCAGCGACGGACTTCGGTTCGTGGAGGTCGGTGTGCCGTTTGGTGGCGAACTGGCTTGTACGTTGCGGATGGAGCAAGCGGGTTATGCGCGTGAGCTCATTCGGTACGCGAGCGGTTACGTCACGGAGACGCGTACTGGGCTTGAGTTCGGTCAGGTTCTGGACAACGTGGATGAATGTTTCGCCGACGCCCGCATCGTTGCGGTGCTCGCGTCGGGCCATCCGCAGTTCGCCACGGAGTTCAACTACCTCCCGACGCGTCCTGGGGCTACTCTGACCAGCGACAATGTTGTGTTCCAGATCATCACGCTCATTCCGCTGACACGGGCTGAGGTGGTGTGCGCGGTTCAGGACACCGAGGCGCTCTACGAGCACTGGGACGCTGTAGGCCCCGACCTGCTTGACATATCCAGGCCTTCGACTATGTGACCCAATACCGGCCTGGTGCGCCTCGTGTTCAGACGGGCGCACCGGGCCGGACCGCGTGCTTCCCGGCAATCTTGATTGTGGGTGAACCGGCTGACATAATCCGCCGAGTGCCCGGCTGGCGGTTGTTCGATCCTCTCGAGGACGCCTGATGGACGAGGTTGACGCCGCGGCGCGGCGCAAGCAGGTGGGCGCGAAAGCACGTGAAAAACTGGACGCGCTGGAAGCTCTGCTTCAGCAAGGTGAAATTCTCATTGGGGCGCCAGAGGCGTTGCGTGAGCGCGCGAGTGAACTGGCGGACGCGCTGATCGAAGCACAAGTGGCCCAACGGCTCCGGGCGACTTCGCTCAATGAGCTACGCGGCGTCGTCGGCAAGGGTGTTCGGTTCGGGAAACTCGAGGCTGCCGGGTATCGGACTGTGGCCGACGTCCGGTCCAAGCCGGTGTCCTCCTTGCTCGCGGTGCAGGGTGTCGGTGAGAACTCGGCCAAGGCGATCGCCACTGCCGCGGCGCAAGTCGCCCGGCAGTTCCGGCAGGACGCGGTGATCCGCTTCGACGTCGCGCAACGACCCGGCCGGGACACGAAACTGCTGGGCAGTCTCGTGAAGCTGCGGGCAGCCGAGCAGGCCGCCAAACGGCTGCGTCCCGATGTCGAGCGTTTGCGGGACGAAGCCGCGCCGTTGCTGGTCGAGGCTCGCCGGGCGGGCAGCAAGTTTCGGATGTTCTTCGCCGGGAAGGCTGCGAAGAACGCCGCATTGGCCGCTTTGCGGCGTATCGAAGCCTTGCTCGCGGGACCTGGTGTTGCCGCCCTGCGTCGTGAGATCGCGTCGGCTGAGACGGCGGTGGCCGCCGCTGGGTCCCGGGCGGACGAGGTTTGGCGTAGCTACGAGAACTCCGCCGCGGACATCAACTCCCTTCTGGCCACGCTCTCCGGCGCCCGGCGCGCTGACGACACCGAGGCGGCACACGGCTACGCCTCCAGCGACCTGACGCGCAAGATCCAGGCAGTACCGCTGGACACGAGTCATCTCACCGCCACTTTGCGTGGCTACCAGGTGTTCGGCGCCCAGTACGCCATCACGCAGCAGCGGGTCATCCTCGGCGACGAGATGGGGCTGGGCAAGACGGTCCAGGCCTTGGCAGCCGCGGCTCATCTCGCCGCGAACGGGCAGACGCTGTTCCTGGTCGTCTGTCCTGCCAGCGTTCTCGTCAACTGGATCAACGAAATCGACAAACACACCGTCCTGAAAGCGCAGCAGTTGTACGGGTCCGGGCGTGACGCGGCTGCCGAAACCTGGGCGCGGCAGGGCGGTGTCGCCGTGACCACGTACACGACCTTGGGTCGGCTGCGGTTGCCGAAGGTGCGGTTGAGCATGGTCATCGTCGACGAGGCGCACTACGTCAAGAACCCGGAAGCGCAGCGGTCACAAGCTGTGCTTGCTGTCGTGCGTCAGGCGGAACGCGCTCTGTTCCTCACGGGTACGCCGATGGAGAACCGCGTCGAGGAGTTCCGAAACCTGGTCGGCTATCTGCAACCCGGGGTCGCCGCCAAGGTCCGGCCGCTGGACGCGCTGGGCGGGGCGCGGGCGTTCCGCCGCGCGGTCGCGCCGGTTTACCTGCGTCGCAACCAGGAGGACGTTCTGCGTGAACTGCCTGAGCGGCTGGAAATGGACGACTGGGTGCAGTTCACCGACGCCGACGAACGGAACTACCGCCGAGCTGTCTCGTCCGGCAACTACATGGCGATGCGGCGGGCGGCGTTCGCCGGGGGTAAGGGGCGTTCCGCCAAACTGGAGCGGCTGCTGGAGATCGTCGAGGAGTCCGCGGCCAGTGGGTGGAAGGTCATTGTCTTCTCCTATTTTCTCGACGTGTTGGACTGCGTGCTCGACGCCGTCCGCCCGGTGGCCTTCGGGCCGTTGACCGGCTCGTCCACTCCCCGGCAGAAGCAGGACCTGGTCGACAGCTTCTCGCGGCACGACGGCCATGCCGTGCTGCTCAGCCAGGTCGAGGCCGGCGGCGTCGGCCTGAACATCCAGGCCGCGTCCGTCGTGATCATCGCCGAGCCGCAGTGGAAACCGAGCACGGAGGAACAGGCGATCGCCCGCGCTCACCGAATGGGCCAGCTCCGGAAAGTGCACGTGCACCGCCTGATGGCGAAGGACTCCGTCGACGAACGCATTCGCGAGATCCTCGAAGGCAAGACACGGCTGTTCGACGCCTACGCCCGTAAGAGCTCGGCGAAGGAATCCGACGCTCGCGCCGTCGACACGGACTGGCACAGCGAGGAAGCCGCCAAGCACCAGATCATCGAAGGCGAACGCCGGCGACTGGGCCTAGGCCGCGTTCAGGACTAACAGGACGTGTTCGTCTTCACCGTGGTGGATTGTGTCGAGACGCTCGAAACCCTGCTTCTCCAACAGGCGCACCGAGGCCAGGTTCCCTGCGAACGGGTCCGCGTACAGCGGACGGACCTTCTCCGCCCGGAGGAACAGGCTCAGCGCCCGCGATCCGACTCCCCTGCCCCAGTACTCACGGCCGAACCAGTAACCCACGAACCGCTGATCCTGCTGCCACCAGGCGACTACGTGGCCAGCCGGTTCGCCGTTCACCGTCACCGTCTGGACGAAGGTCGGCGGGTCGCCCAGTATTTCCTTCGTCCAGTGGGCTGTGAACGCGTCCTTGTCCCGTGGCTTGAACTTCGAACGGCGGCCCGCTTCCGGGTCCTGTTCCTGCTGGTGGAACACCAGCAGGTCGGCGTCGTGGACGTCTCGCAGCAGCACTTCGTCGGTCATGTCGGGGAGTGTGCCACTGGGTACCGACAATCCGGGGTCACGCGTCGAGCTTGCCGCCGATCGCCCAGTGTTCGCCGGGGACCTCGTTGATCACCACCCAGATCCCTTCGCGGGTTTGCCCAGGGTTGCCGCACGTCTCCAGGAAGACGTCGGTCACGCGTTCGGCGAGCGCCGCCTTCTGCTCCGCGGTGCGGCCGGACAGCATCTGGACACTGATCATGGGCATGGCCGGATCCCTTCTTCTCGAGTGGATGAAGTCTTTCCGGTCGCCGGGCCCGAAGTCCACGGTCGCGGCTGTGCTTCGTCAGGTATGGCGGTGGCCCCGCCGTGGGGGGTCGGCGGGGCCACCTGGCTAACTCGTTGTCAGCGTTTCGGTGTGGGTGTCAGGGACAGTTCGACGGTGTTGCCCGGCCCTTCGGTGAAGGCGTTCATCAGGCTGGTCAACGGGCCGCAGCCGCGCAGCGACGGCAGCGTGTACTTGCCGGCGAGGCTGCCGCCCTTCACCGGGCTGAAGCCGGGCTTGGAGGCCAGCGGAACGTCGACCGGGGTGCTGGTCTGGCAGGTCTGCGACGCGCTGATCGGGAAGCCGAACAGGCTGACTCGCGGCAGTTTGACCGTCACACTCGACTTCGACGTGAGCACGCCGTTCGCCGCGAGGGTACCGGTGGTCTTGCCGACGGGGGCGAACTCGATCCTGGCCGAGACCGGGATGAACCCGAACAGCCTGAAGTGGCCGTGGGTCGGACCCAGCTTCAGGTCACCTTGGAAGGCGCCGGTCGCGGGCGTGAACAGCACCGAGATGCCGCCGTCCAGCGGGACTGTTCCGTTGGCTGCCTTGACCTTGCTTTTGCCGTTGATGTCGAAGGCATACGGGATGTCGTTGTTGCTACGCGGTTTGGTCTTGACGGTAACCGGTGCACTGGCCGCCGACAGGTTGCCCGCAGCATCCTTCGCCTTGACGGTGAAGGTGTGCTCGGTGTCGGGTGTCAGTCCGCCGATGGTTGCGGACGTACCGGTGACCGACGTGTTCGCGGCGCCGTTGTACACCTCGTAGGCGACGACGCCGACGTTGTCGGTGGACGCGTCCCAGGCCAAGGTGATGGCCGTTTCGGTCGTTCCGGTGGCGCGTACGTTACCGGGAGCCGTGGGTGCCTCGGTGTCCTTGCTGGTGGTGGTCACCTTGATGTCGGCACTGGGGTTGGACACGTTCCCGGCGGCGTCCTTCGCCTTCACCGCGATGGTGTACTCGGTGCCGCGCGTCAGGCCGTCGATGGTGGCCTCGGTGCCCGCCACGCTCGTCTTCGGCTGGCCGTTGACGAACACCTCGTAGCCGGTGACTCCGGTGTCATCGGTGGACGCGTTCCAGGCCAGCGTGATGCTGGTTTCGCCGACCGTGGTGGCTCGGACGTTGGTCGGCGGCGTCGGCGCGGTGACGTCCGGCTTCTTGAGAGTCCGTGCCTTCACTGCGGTGCTCGGGTCGGACTTGTTGCCCGCGGCGTCCTTCGCCAGCACGGTGAAGGTGTACTCGGTGTCGGCAGTCAGGCCGTCCACTGTTGTCGAGGTGCCTGTGACAGTCGCTTTGGACTGGCCGTTGACGAACACCTCATAGCCGGTCACGCCCACGTTGTCAGTGGACGCCTCCCAGGACAGCGCGATGCTGTTCTCCGTCGCATTGGTGGCCTTCACGTTCTGTGGAACGGTCGGCGCCACGGCGTCAGGGGCGGTTGACGTGCGCACAGTCAGCGGAGCGCTTGGGGGTGAGGTGTTGCCCGCAGCGTCCTTGGCGGTCACGGTGAAGGCGTATTCGGTGTCGGGTGTCAGGCTGTCCACTATGGCCGAGGTGCCCGTGACGGTCGCCTTGGACTGACCGTCGACGAACACCTCATAGCCGGTCACGCCAACGTTGTCCGTCGACGCATCCCACGACAAGGCGACAGTGCTTGTCGTGACATCGCCCTTGCGGACGTTCTGCGGCACCGACGGCTTCTCGGTGTCCGCTGCCGCCTCCACGGTGAAGGTGTGCAGGACGTTGGTCTGGCCGTCCTTGAGGGTGCAGTCCGCCGTGAACGTGCCGAGGCCGGTGGGGGTTCCGTCGGCCTTCAGCGGCGTCATCTCCATCACGAGGTCGTGCACGGAAAGGGTCGCCGTGCCCGGCTTGTCGAACCGCAGCGCGGGCGCCGCGCCCTTCGCGTTGACGATCAGCGGGTTGCCGACCTGCGGAATGGGCTGGTTGGGCACGTCGGTCGCCACTTGCACGGCCAGGTGACCTTGAGGTGACGAGACGAGGGACGTGGCACGGGCGGTGCCTTGGATCGTCTCGGCACTCACCAGGCGCAGGCCCTGGGTGGCCGTCGGGCCCGCGTTGGCCACCGCCGTGATGTCGATCTTCGGTGTGAAGTCCCCGGCTTTCACCTTGGCAGGCAGGTCGGCCGAGATGTCGACCGTGACGTCCTGGTTGCCGATCAGGGGGAACGGACAGGTGTAGGCCTGCTTGAGCGGCGGGACGTTGCCCTGGCCGACAATCGTCTCCGGGGTCACGGGGTTGCCGGTGACGTCGTAGCTGTGCAGGAGCGTCGGCTGGCCGGGGTTCATCACGCAGGCCGACTTGAACGTCCCGAGGTCAGTCGGGCTGCCATCGGCACGCAGCGGAGTCATCTCCATCTCCAGCGCGTCGACCGACAGCGTCGCCTTGCCCGGCTTGTCGAAGCGCAGGCCCGGTGCGCTTCCCTCAGCGTTCACGACCAAGTCGTTGCCGATCGCGGGAATCGGCTGCTTGGGCACCGTGGTGGGAACCCGCACGGTCAACGCTCCCTGATCAGCGGGAGCGGTCACGGTGGAGGTCGCCAGAGCCGAGCCCTGGATCGACTCGGCACCGACCAGGCGCAGCCCCTGGGTGGCGGTCGCCCCCGCGTTGGCCACCGCCTTGACGTTGATCGGCGGGGTGAACTGCCCCGTGGCCAGGGTCGACGGCTGGTCGGCGGTGATCTGAACGGTGACGTTCTGGTTGCCGATCAGGGGAAACGGACAGGTGTAGGACTGCGTGAGCTGGGCCTGGACAGCCAGCGCAGGCGACGAGGCGGTGACCAGGCCGGTGACCACCAGCCCGGCGGCAAGCACCGCCGCCATCCCCCTCGTCCATCTTCGACTGGATCTTGTCGGCATCACTGAGCATCCTCCCGGCAGGTAAGAAGAGCGCGCGAAAACAGGACAGGCAAAAAGGAACGTGTACGTTACAGCCGCGCTACGACAGGCCAAAATTAATCACCGAAGCCACGCGGCGCAAGACCCGAAAAAAGCATCAATACAGGTAGGACATCTTTGTCATGCGTTGCCAAAACGCCGAATAGTTGTCAGCAAATGAGCACTCGCGGGCAGCTTTTGTCGAATAGGACGGAAAACGTGGCCGACCCGCTGCGGTGCGGATGTCAAGTGTCCAGGAAGCCGCAACCGACCCACCCGCTGCTGAGCAAGCAGGTCAGCCCGGGCTGTCGGTGATGGTCAACGGAATGTCCCAGATGCGTGGACGGTGGCCTTCCCACCGCTGAAGGCCGATGTCGCGAGTGGCCAGCCGTCCAAGAACTCGTGTGCCGCTCCGACGATCGCCGTCGAATCATACTGACGACCGTTGTGCACCAGGATGTGTGGCCAATGCGGGTGGTGCCGCTGTGCTCGCCGCAAACGGGATGAATTGAATTTGATGCAACACTCGCCCATAAGAGAAAACTGGCGGGAACTCGGTGGCGCACGTCGCCGAGTACGAGGGCCATCCGCGACGGAGGCCGTTGTCCTACGACGAAGTCCAGGCGTTGTTCGACGCGGCCGACGGGCGAGTGGCCCGGATCAGGGGCCAAGGCCGGAAGGGGGCACTGTGTGCGCTGCGTGATTCGGCTGTTCTTAAGGTGGTTTACGCGTTTGGCTTGCGGCGGACTGAGACATCCAGACTGGACCTCGTGGATGTTCGACGTAACCACAAGGCGCCGATGTTCCGCGACGCCGGGAGTCTGATGGTGCGCTACGGCAAGGCAAACCGTGGCGGACCACCCAAACGGCGCCTGTCACCACGGTCGATCAACACCGCGTTCACGGTTGCCCGCGACGAGGCTGGATTGGATCCGGCACTGGATCTGCACTGCCTTCGGCGTTCGTTCGTCACACATCTGATCGAGTTCGACTACCCAGAGAGGTTCGTGCAGGAGCAGGTGGGTCATTCGCACGCGGCAACCACGGCGATCTACAGCGGGGTGAGCAACGAGTACCGCAACAAGCTGATGACGTCATCGATGCGAGCGCGGCTCGGCCGGGACTGGGATGGTGGATCGTGATCAAGAAGATGGGTTATGAGTGGCATCTGCGGCAGCGGATGGCCGAGCGGAAGTTGTTCCAGACCACGGAGTTGGTCCCTTTGTTGGCCGAGCGTGGGGTCGTGCTATCCCGCGAGCAAGTCTTCCGGCTGGTCACCCAGCCGCCGCAGCGGTTGAACATGGATGTGTTGGTGGCCCTCTGCGACATCCTGGTGTGCACCCCGAACGATCTGATCGAGCCGGCGGTGGTGAACCAGCAACTCCGCAAGACCGCCCACGGGGTGGCTCCGTCTGCCGACGCACCACCGCCGGTCGTGCGGCGCACTGTGATCCGGCGGCCGGGTCAGTGACGTCTACGCGAACGGGGAAGCGTGGACCTCGGCAGCGTTACTCCGGCACACTGCAGGACGCGCGCACCGAACTGGTCGTCCATCTCCGAGCGGTTGTGGGGCAGGAACTGAGCGACGAGGCGGCCGAGGAGGTATTACGTTCGGCCGAGGTGGCCGGCCCGCGGACCGTGCGTCCTCTCGCCTCCTACATCCGGTCCACACCGGACGCGTTGTCCGCGCCACCCGCGCACTGCCCAGTGGGTCTGGTCCGTCTGTTGCTGGCCTTGGACGGCGCCGGATACGACAAAGCGGTCACACAACGGGCCTGCACAAGTTGCGGGCGCGCCGGGATCATGTTGCCCCAAAATTCCGAGTCCGGCCGCGTCTGTGCCCGCTGCGCAGGCCGAGCCAATCAGCGACCGTGCGGTCACTGCGGCGAGATCGGGTACATCGTCACACGTTCCGCCGACGGCATTAATACCTGCCGGCGCTGTTACCGGGCCAGCCCATCACGCCTGCGGCCCTGTGACGACTGTGGACAGATGCGCGAACCAGGGCGACGCACAGGTCCACAATCGTGGCTGTGCATCCCCTGCAGCCCCGCGTCCGCTGCACGTGTGCTCCCGCTGCGGCACCCTGGCACCGGCTCACACCAACGGCCAGGACCAGGGGCCGGTCTGTCGCGAGTGCTACACCTCCCCTCCACGCACCTGCGGAACCTGTGGCTTGGACCGACCGATCGCCAAACAGGCGGTCGACGGACAACCTGACGTCTGCGTCCACTGCTACCGCGGACGCAGAGACGGGTGCAGTATCTGCTCCCGCACCCTCGACGGCGTCACTCGCTTTCACGGCGGCGCCCTCATCTGCACCAATTGCCGGCCCCGTACACCAAAGACCTGCTCACTCTGCCGACGACGACGCCACGTCCAGGCGAACTGGCCGCTGGGCTCCATCTACTCCAGTTGTTACTCCTCAGCCACCCGGCACCCCACGCCCTGCACACGTTGTGCCACCACGCGCGTACTCGTCGGCCACACCGACGACGGCGAGCGAATCTGCGGGCCCTGCACTGGCGTCGACATCAACTTCACCTGCCTCACCTGCTCCCATCCCGGCGACATCTACGCCGATGGCCGCTGCGCCCGCTGCGTGGTCAGCGATCGAGCGACCGACCTGCTCCGCCACGACAACCGGCCAGTCACGGCACAATTGCTGCCGCTGCAGGAAGCACTCATCAGAGCAACCAACCCACGGTCGGTCATCGCCTGGCTGAGGTCCAGCCCCGTCGTCCGCCTCATCGCCGACCTAGTCGAGAAACACGCCACCATCAGTCATGACCACCTCGACTCGTTGCCCCCAACAAGAACGTCGACTATCTGCGCGCCACTCTCGTCGCGATCGACATCCTGCCGCCCCGTGAGGAACAGCTGGCCAGGCTTGGCCCCTGGATCAACACCACCTTGACCGACCTTCCCGCCCATCACTTTCGCTACCTACGCCCCTTCATCGAGTGGGACGTCCTGCGCACTGCGCGACGCACCGCGGCACGCAAGCGATACACCATCAGTTCGGCCACCCTCGACCGCAGCAAAATCCGCTCGGCGATCCAGTTCCTCAGCTGGATAGAACAGCAGCAAACAGACTTGGCCTCGATCACCCAAGCCCACGTCGATATCTGGCTCACCACCGGACCACCAACCAGGCAACGAGCACGCGCATTCCTGCGCTGGACCACAGCACGAAAGATCACCACGCCACTCACCATCGCGCACCAGAGTCCCGCGCTGCCCACCCGGTTCCTCGACGAGGAGGGGCACATCGACCAACTCCGACGCTGCCTCACAGACTCCGCCATGCCCACCGAGGCCCGCATCGCCGGAGCCCTGGTCCGGCTCTACGCCATGCCGCTCACACGGGTTGTGGAACTGACCGCCGACCGCGTTCACCACCACACGGCGACACCTTCCTCACCATCCGCGCGAACCCGGTGCTCTTACCGCCCAGCCTCGCCACGCTGATCGACCAGCAACTGGCCAACCACCAACGCGGCATCATCCCCGGCAACACCCACTACCTGTTCCCCGGCACCGTCCCCAACCGACCGCTCCGATCCGAATCGCTCGGAGTTCAGCTCCTCCGGCACGACCTCGGCACCCCCGCCGCACACAACACAGCCATGGCGATGCTGATCACCGACCTCCCAGCCGTCGTCGTCAGCGACATGATCGGCATCAACATCAAAACTGCCAACCAATGGCTCGGCTACGCCCGGAACAACTGGACCGACTACCTCGCCGCCCGGCAAGAAGACGAATAGCGCCTCCACCCGACGCCCGCCACCCGTTGAACACCACCCAGCGGTGATCACCCGTTCCGGTTCTCGACAACGACCATACCCTTGGCGCAGCATGAAACACGCGGTCGCTGTGGGTGGCCGTGCGTGGATCCAGCGGGGATGATGGCCCGCCCGCCGGAAGGTTGTCCGCGCGGTAAGGACGATCTCGGATGACGGCAGGGAGTCCTCGAACGAGGGCCCGCTTAAGGAACGAGATCACGGCCGCGGTGACGCGGCACGTGAGCGCACCCATCCCTCGGGCGCCGGGTGGCGCGAGCCTGCTCGCAGTGGGCGAGTCGGCTCAGGGGGACCGTCCCGCATCTGACGGGCGCTCCCGCACCGGTTGTGTTCCGTCTTCCCTCGCCTTGGTATTCCGTGTGCGCTGTACATGGCCACCGCGCACGGCTCGCTGTGGAAGGAGGTGCACACCATGGGCCGAGAAACCCCGATGAATCATGAAGCCGCGGAACGGATCTCCGCCGCGGCCGAACGCGATCCGGACTCGCCGGCCGCGCAGAGCGGATTCGACGACCGCGCGCAACAAGCAGCCGATCGCAACGATGACGCCGACTGACCTGCCCCGATGGACCGTCCGCGCAGAGCCGCCCCACCGGGGTTCTGCGCGGACACTGACAATCTCGGGCAACGTCAACGCCATCGAGACGTCTCGACTCACCCAGGCGGTCGACCAACCACCACAGTCACGATCGCCGGTTCTCCCGAGCATTGAGTGCCTCGTTCACCGGGTCCTGACGACCTCCCTGCGATGGCGGTGAACGTCGAGCCTGGACAGCTGCTCCGCGCTCGCGCTGCGCCCGTTGCTCAGCAGTCAATCCCGCAGGTTCTGGTGTCCGGCTGTCAAGCAACGGCCAGAACGGTTCCTCCAGATCGCCCGGCGGATCCTCCCACCATCCAGCACGCCGCCACTGTGGCCGCTTCCGCGTGCTCATCGTCCTCCGCCTCTCAGGACACGGATATGCCACTGCAAGCCTCCGCTGCCGGAGGATCGATCAGAAGATCAGCCACCCATTCGAGTGAACAAGACCGTCCGACCGTCAGGACACGATCACACCCGGTTGCCAACGACGGTGCTGGTCAGCGACAGATCCACACGGGGTGGGAACCGAATACGCCAGAAGGGCCGCGGCCCGGTGTAGGTCCTGGTCAGTCTGATCGCCTTCTGCACGGCCATCGGCAGCCACTTCCTCGCCGCCGACCACAACGGCCGCACCCGCGCCGAGGTCATCGCCCGCGCCGCCGACCTGCTGCTCAACCTCCCGCCCGACGCCCCGGACGAGCCTGACCGCCTGGTTCCTGATCGCCGCCACCGAATCGCTGACTCACCGGTACCTGGCCGACTTCCCGGACGGTGACCGGCCGGCGTTCCGGGACGAACTGATCGTGATGCTCACGCGGTTTGCCGTCCGGGAATCGGATGGTTGACGTGCCACCGCCGGTCCGGGTCGACCTGCGCTTTCAGCGCGGTCAGCCGTGGCCAGTCCCCGGGGGCGAACGCGGACCGGACGTGGTCCTCGGTCATCGGTCCGAAGCTTTGGGCGAGCAACCGTCCGATCGCCTGCCCCGCGACCAGCGCCATGGCCTCCTCCAGCAGCGGCCGAACCACCTCCTCTCCGTTGTCCACGATGGACAGCACGTGCAGGGAGTACGCGGCGTCCCGGTGCGCCACCACGCTCGGGATCTCGGGCGACCGGGCGAGTGCGCCACCGAGATGCCGCAGCACGATCACCGAGAACGCCGGGGCCGACGGACCGGCCAGTGACACGAGTTTGGCGAGGGCCTGTGAGTCGAGCCCGTTCAGCAGCCGGTGCTCCGACCGGTAGGGATGCGGCTGCTTCGGCTCGTCGAACACCTCGCCCGACTCCACGAACGGCAGTTCACGCAATTTGTCGGCGAGGACCGGTCCTGCTGCCCGCAAGGGCCGCACCAGCCGCGCACCATCGTCGGCGGATCCGGCGTAGGAGACCTGGACTTGCGCGACGTGCCTGCCCCGCAAGTGTTCCGGGAACATCGGAGCGTCCGGATAGGACAGCACGGACACCGCCGAGGTCATCTCTTCCGGCACCGTGTGGGTCCACTCGTGCCAGACGTCCATGATGTCCGGGGTCTGGGCAAGATCGAAGTACAGCCCACCGCCGTACAGCCGGGCGACCGGAACCAGCCCGATTTCCATCCCGGTCACCATGCCGAAGCTGCCGCCACCACCCCGCAACGCCCAGAACAGCTCGGAGCCAGGGGTGACCTCCTGCACGCCGCCGTCGGCGGTGACCAGCTCGAAGCGGCGCACCCAGTCCGAGGCGTACCCGTATCGGCGCCCGAGCAGCCCGATTCCGCCGTTCAGTGTGTAGGACACCGCACCGACGCCGGGTGAGCTTCCGGACAGCGGCGCGAGGCCGTGCGGCGCGGTCGCGTCGACCACCTGCTGCCAGGACGCTCCGGCCTCCACCCACGCGGTGCGGGCCTGCGGGTCGACACGGACACCGGACATCCGGCGGGTGCTGATCAGCACGCCGCCCTCCAGCCCGGCCCCACGCCCATGCCCGCTGAACTGCACGGCGACCTTGGCGCCGGTGCGGTTCGCGTACGCCACGGCGTCACGCACATCCTGCGTGCTGGTGACACCGGCGATGAGCGACGGCCGGTGCGGGCGGTTGAGCTGGTACCCGGTGGCCTCCTCGTCGAATCCGTCCGTCCCCGGGAGGAGGACAGGGCCGTTGGTGGTGAGTGCTTTGGTCATGGCCTCACATTAAGTAGCCTTGCGGACATAGACTGTCCGCAAGGAGGTCGGGTGAGTAAGGACATGCCGGGCCGGATGTTGCGCCTGCTGTCGCTGCTGCAGAGCAGACGCGAATGGTCGGGGACCGAACTGGCCGAACGGCTCGGCGTGACCGGCCGGACCGTCCGGCGGGACATCGACCGGCTGCGGGCCCTGGACTACCCCGTCGACGGGACGACCGGCACCGCCGGTGGTTACCGGCTCCGGTCAGGCCGCAATATCCCTCCCCTGCTGCTGGATGACGAGGAGGCCATCGCGATCGCCATCGGCCTGGTGACCGCCGCCGGGAGCACCGCAGGCGCGCCGGACAGTTCGATGCGGGCGTTCGCGAAGCTGGAACAAGTGCTGCCTGCCCGGCTGCGGCCCCGGCTCGCCGCGATCACCGGCACCACCACGGCAATCCCGAACCAGGGCCTGCCGCAGGTCGACCCGCCGACGCTGGCGTTGTTGGCCGCGTGCTGCCGTGACCAGGAGGTCTTGTCGTTCGACTACCGCAGCCGCGACGGCTCCCCCAGCACCCGGCGGGTCGAGCCACGCGAACTGGTGACATTCGGCGGGCGCTGGTACCTGCTGGCTTTCGACCTCGATCGGGATGATTGGCGGACCTTCCGGATCGACCGGCTCGAGCGGCCGTTGGCCACGCATCGGCGGTTCAGCCCACGCGAGCTGCCCGCCGAGACCGCGGCCGACTACGTCGCCACGGTGTTCGCACGGGCGTCCTACCGGTACACCGCGGTCATGGCCGTGCGCATGTCAGCCGAGGCCGTGCGCGCCGGAGTGTTCGGCCCATTCCGCTGGGGGGTCGCCGACACCGGGCCGGGGGAATGCTCGGTCCGGCTCAGTGCGGACTCCCCGGAGCTGGTGGTCCAGCACATCGCGGCGATCGCCGCGCTCGGCGCCGGGTTCACCCTGGACGCTCCGGCCGAGATCACCGACCGCCTCCGTTCTCTCGGCGCCAACCTGATGTCGTCTTCCGGAACATGAACTGTCGGCTCGCTGTCACCGCCCCACTGAGTCGCTGCCGGGTATCCGTATAGCTGTTCGGCACGAAACTCGTTTGTTCGGTACCACTTTGGCGGCTGCCGCTTTGCTGGCAGCCGCTTCACCAGCGGCAGGCGCGGCGACTTTGCCCAAGGCGCGCAGCCGAACAACAGCACCTGCTGGCCGGCGCCCGACCCTCCAGCCTCGATAACGACACCCTGGACCGAGTCCAGCGCGTCTATCGCGAGGGGATGGACGGGCATGTCGCGTTCGAGAACCAGCTCGCCCGCTGGCAACGCGATCAACCCCTGTCTCGGAGGGCAGACAGATGAGGATCCAGTGCTCGATACGCACCCTGATTCGGATCGCGCTGTGGGCAGTCTGCGTCGGTGTTGTTCTCGGCGTGGTCCTGGCCCAGCTGGGCACAGCCGCCACCAGGTGATCGCCGCTCACGTACGCGGAGCGACCAGTACCCGTGGTTCCAGGTCGAGCCGGGTCACCGGCGCTTCCTCCGGAGGGGACAGGTTGAGCACGAGATCGCCCATCTGCCGGATGGTGTGGGTGCCTCGACCAGACCACACCGTTCGAGCGAGAATACGGCACGTCTGGGATACCGCCCATCCACCAGCTCGCGAGTCGGTTGCCCGAGGTCCGTCCTGTTGCCACCATTGGGGCTCCTGCTGATCCGGCACATGTTCTCCAGCTGATCGGGGACTCGCGGGCCGAGATCGAGGCGCGGGGTGAGGCTGAGGTTGTGCTCGCCGGGCGGACTTTTCGGATTCGCCGTCAGTTCCTCGACGACATCGCCGAGCAGCCGCAGGCCGAGCGGATCGCTGGGCTCAAGGCCGCTTCTGGTGATGCACTCCCCTGTCGACGAGTACGTGGGGATCGACAATGCGCGGCGGATCTTCGACGCCGCACATCACCCCAAGTCGTTCGTCGCCCTTGACGGGGCCAACCACCTGCTCACCGACAAGTGTCCCGTGCACCGGACGTTGCCCTCCGAGATCTCCATCGGGGCGAGTCCGTGAGACGCCAGGTGCGGGGCGATGTTCGGCTCGTGAGTGTTTAGTCCGGTTAGAACCAAACACTCACGAGGGTTGTTCAGTCGTCCTGGATCTTCTCTCCTGTGTAGACCAGGAGGTAGGCCAGGACGCTTGCGATCCCGGCGGTGACGCAGGCGGCGTCGGCCACCGATGTTCCGAAGACCTCGACCAGCGGGCCGGATCCGGTGACGATGCCGATGGTCTGCCCCAGTGTCACGGCGATGCCGCCGATCAGGAACACGGCCAGCAGGACGCGGGACGCGGTCAGCAGGACTGTGCGCATGTCGGCTCCCTTCACGTCGGGATCCAGAGAATGCCGACGGCCAGCAGGATGCCGGTGATCAGCGTCGGGATCAGGTAGTAGAGCACCACGGGGACGAAGATGCGGACCGGGTTGATCTCCGCGATCCCCGCGGCGACGTAGAGCGGTGCCGCGCCGGGCGGGGAACAGCCCTCCGACGACGCCCAGACGAGGATGGCGGCGAAGGCCACCGCCGGGTGGATCCCGGCGGTGGTCAGCGCGACGAACGCGACCGGCCCGACGGCGGCCACTGTGGACGTCGTGTTGAGCGGACCGGCGACGATCACGATCACCAGACCCACCACGATGGCCGCGACCACCTTCGGCACGCCGGTCAGACCGGTCAGGTACGGCGTGAGCTGCTTGCCCAGCCCGAGCGTGTTGAGCACGTTCGACGCCGCGAAAGCCGCGATCATCGTCATCCCGACGAGGCCGAGTTTCGGGCTGACCTCGCCCAGCAACGACCACCACTGGGAACGGCCCCGCGGCAACGCCTTGCGCTCGACGACCAGGCCGACCAGCAGCATCACGACCGGCAGCCAGATCAGCAGCGGGATCACGTCGTCCGCGTCCAGCCCGGTCCGGCTGACCACGAGGCTCCCCGACGCGACGATGATCGGCAAGGCTATGGAGCCGAGGACCACCAGGGAAGGCCAGCCCGCCCGGAACGAGGTCCGGAGTGGACGGATGTCGGCCGCGGCCATCGCGCCGACACCGCGTTTGCGGACGATCACCGCCGCGACGACCACCCGCATCAGGACCATCCAGATCCCGGTGATGAACATCGCCGCGACGATGTCGCCCGAGCTGAGCACCGGCAGCACGGTCGGCGCCGCGAGCAGGACGAAGAACGCGCCGCTGAAGGGGAACGTGGCGCCGACACCGGCGTTCCCGGACAGCACCAGCGCCGCCGTCTCCCCGCTGGCCTTGGACCGCTTCATCCAGGGAATGGTGATCGAACCGATGGTCGCCACGATCGCGGCGCCGTTGTGCGCCACCGCTCCGAACAGTCCGGACGCGACGGTCGCGGCGTAGGCCGATCCGCCGCGGTACCGGCCGAGGACCGAGCTGAGGATGTCGACCATCCGGCCGACGAGACCGGTCCTGGTCAGCAGTTCGCTGACGAACACGAAGGCCAGCGCGGCGAAGGTGATCTCCGACTTGAGCCCGTCGACCAGGCTCTTCCAGCCGACCGCGAAGGCGTCCGCCCCGGCGAACGCGGCGGTGACGACGAACCCGACAGCCATGGCCTCGCCGATGTTCCGCTTGAACACGGCGTTCCACACGACGATGGTCAGGATGAAGGCGCCTAAGGCGTAGATCGCGTTCATCACTCGTCACCTTCGGCTGGTGCCAGACCGGCCCGAGTGTACGCCTCCCTCGCCAACTGTCCACAGAGGAAGTCGCGCAGCCGGGTGGCGTCCGGGGCCGCACCGGTGCCGACGGCGACCGAGAAATCGCTGTAGTGCTGGACCTCTTCGGGCAGTGGACCGACCACCCGCGCCTCGGGGACGAACTTGAGTTCGCTCATCTGCTGGATCGCGAGGTCCGCCCGGCCGTCCAGCAGAGCGAGTGCGGTGAACCCCTTCTCCACCACGGTCGCGCGAGCGTTGACCTCGTCGGCGATGCCGAGGTGTTCGATCAGGGTCGCGAAGTAGATGCCGCTGGCACCGGTCCGGGAGTACGCGACCGAGCGGGCCGACGTCAGGGTCTCGCGCAACACCGGAACCGCCGAGATGTCGGGAACGGACACGTCGGGCCCGACCGCGACACCGACGCCGACCTTGGCGACGGGCACGATCGGTTGACCAAGCGTGGCAACGCTTTCGGTCACCGCGACGATCACGTCCGGCTGCGCGCCCGCTTCGATCCGCTTCATCAGCACAGTGGTGGGGTCGAACACGGTCTCCACCGCGATCCCGGTTTCCGCCGTGAACACGGGAACCAGTTCTTCGACGGCTTTCTTCACCGCGAGGACGCTGAACAAGGTGATCATGCTGGATGTCCGTTCGTCATTGAACAAGGTCCTGCCGTTGCCGCTCGGTCAACGGCCGGGTGCGCATGCCGTGCAGCAGCAGGAAGATCTTGGCTGTGTGTTCGATCTCGTCGAGCACGTCCATGGCCGTGCCGAGATCTGCTCCGGCGATGACCGGTCCGTGATTGCTGAGCAGAAACGCCCGATGATCCGTGGCCGCGTCGGTCACGGCGGCGGAGATGTCTGTGTCTCCAGGCGCATAGTACGGAAGCAGAGGGAGCTTGCCAACACGCATCGCGAAATACGCTGTCAGCGGCGGGATCGCGTCGGCCGGGTCGAGACCGTCCAGACACGACACCGCCGCCGTGTACGTGGAATGCGTGTGCACCACGGCATTCGCGTCCGGGCGTTGCCGTAGAACGATCGCATGCAGGAAGGCCTCTTTGGACGGTCTCGGCCCGTCGAGGTGGTTGCCGTTCAGGTCGATAGTGGACAGTTCTCCGGGCAGTAGCGTGCCGAGCTTGCACCCGGTTGGCGTGACCAGGATCTTGTCGCCGACTCGGACCGAGACGTTCCCGGTGCTGCCGTGCGTGAGGCCGCGCGCGTACAGCGTTCGGGCGGCGGTCACCAGCATGTCGCGTTCGCGAATCATTCGCCCTCCCCAGAGGCCGTGACGAGCAGGCCGACGTGGCCGAAGTTGCCGGATTTCAGCAGCAGAGCCAGGTCCGGCCTGCCGACCGGATGGATCCACGGCACGCCGACGTCGGCCTCCGCGCCGACAGCGCCGCCGGTGATCCCGAGTGCTCCGACGACCGCGCCCGACGTCTCGCCTCCGGCGACGACCAGCCGCCGGACTCCCTTGTCCACCAAGCCTTCGGCCACCAGTCCGGACGCGCGTTCCAGGATCCACGCGGACTCGTCGGTCCCGAGGACCTCCTGTGTCCGCCGGAGGTCGACCGGCCCCATCGACGAGTAGATCAACGGCGCCGCACCGTCGGGCAGGCCGTCGTACCACGCCAGTGCCCCGGCTGCGAGGAGGTCCGGATCGCTCTGGATCACCGGGTCGAGCCGGTACGCGGGCCTGCCGACCCTGATCATGGCGGCGATCTGTTCGAGAGTGCGTGCCGAGCAACTGCCGGACAGCACCGCCGCCGGGCCCACGGCCGGTGGAAGTGCCGGTGAATCCGCCGTTCCCGGTCTCGCGGTGGCAAGCCCCCGTGCCAATCCGGCTGCTCCCGCGACGAGTGGCGCTTCCCGCAGTGCCCGCCCGATCACGGTCAGATCGCTTTCCTCGACCGCGTCGACCAGGAGGTATCGGTCTTCGGTCGCGGACAAGGCTGCCGCCAGGTCGGCGCGCACGGTTTCGAGCGGCAGCACACCGACCGGCTCGGCGGTCTGGGCACGCAGGAGTCTCGGCAGGTACGAGTCACGCATGGGGTTCACCGGGTGGTCCCGCATGTGCGATTCGGCCAGCAGCGTTCCGCCGACGAAAAGGTGCCCCTGGTACTGCGTCCGCCTGTGTTGTGGCGAGCTGGGTGTCATGACGACGGTTTCGGCGCGCAGCGCGTCGGCGAGGACGTCGAGCACAGGGCCGATGTTGCCCAGCGGTGTCGAGTCGAATGTGGAGCAGTATTTGAAGTAGATCTGGTCGCAGCCGTCGTGGCGCAGCCATTCGAGCGCGGCCAGCGACTGCGCCGTCGCCTGTTCGACGGGTGCCGAGCGGCTTTTCAGCGCGACGACCACGGCGTCGTGGCCGGGCAAGCCGGTGGATTCGGGTGGGGCTCCGAAGAACAGCAGGGTCCGCAACCCTTGGGAGCGCAACGCCACCGCGACGTCGGTGCCGCCGGTGTAGTCGTCAGCTATGGCGCCGATCATGTCGTGATCACCGACTTCAGTTTCGCCGCGGCGCTGCGCGGGCCGGAGATGACGGGGATGTCGAGCGTCGGCGCGTAGGGAGTGAGTGAGTACTGGGCCAACAGGACCGCGTCCACGTCATGGGAACGGCACGCGTCCGCGATGTCCGCAGGAAGGGAGACAACTCCGGTCGCATTGGGGTGATCCAGCCTGGAAAGGGTGTCGCGTAGCGCCGGTTCCAGTGACGCGACAACAAGAAGACTCCGATGTGCGCGTGCGTGCTCGAAAGCCGCCGCATCGGGCGCCAGTACGGGGATGCCGGACGATTCCTCGGCGATGAAGCCGTACATCGAGCACGTGAGGAGCACGGCATCGGCGGAACCCGCCGCGTAGGCGATCAGTCGCCGCATCCGGTTGGCCAGCTGGGGTGTGACGCCGCCGCTGCTTTCCGCGTCCGGCAACAGCTTGTCGTCGAGGAGGTTCCACGGGTCGGCCTGCGGGAACTCCTCGGCCAGCGCGGACACGGCCGGGCCGATCGCCGCGGTGGTCGCGCTGATCAGGGCGATACGGGGGCTCATGGCAGCAACTCCTTGATCCACCGCAGGCCCGTGGACGTGTCGGTGACCGGCTGGTACTCGCACCCGATCCAACCGTCGTAGCCCGCGAGCGCGGAGAAGACGCCGGGCCACGGGACATCGCCCGTTCCCGGCTCGCCACGCCCTGGTGGGTCACCGATCTGGACGTGCCGGATCACCGGCAGGAACGAGGTCAGCGAGCCGATCACGTCGGTCTCCATGACCTGGGCGTGGTACACGTCGAAAAGCAGGCCGACACCGATCTCCTCGGCCACGGCAGCGGCCTGTTCCTGGCTCTCCAGGATGAAACCCGGCTTGCTCTGCACCTCCAGCAGGAGGCTGACATCGCAACCGTGGGCGCGTTCGGCTGCCCACGCGACGTTGGCGACGTACCGCGCGAACGCCCGGTCTCGACTGACACCGTTTGGGATGGCCCCGCCGACCAGGTGCAGGAACGAACTGCCGAGTTCGACCGCGTATTCGAGGCCCTGGTCCACGCCGCCGCGGAAGTTCGCGTCCATACAGGTGAACGGGGTGTTGATCAGTACTTGCGCGAGACCCGCGTCGGCCAGGCGCTTGGTCAGCCAGGCCGGTGTGTGCGGGTAGGGGTCGGCGTATTCGACTCCGGTGAACCCGGCTGCCGCCGCCGCGTCGAAGCGTTGTTCGAAGGGCAGTTCGGTGAACAACCACCCGAGGTTGGCATCGAGTCGCATCAGAACACCTTGTGGTTGACGAGGTTCTTCGGGGCGCGGCCGTTGAGGACGTCGATCACCTGCTGGGCGGCCATCAGGCTCGACCGCGACCGCGCCTCTGCCGTGGCGCCCGCGATGTGGGCGGTGACGATGGCGTTGTCCAGTTCCCGCAACCTGCTGTCGGCGGGCAGTGGTTCCTCGCGTAGTACGTCGAGCGCCGCCCCGGCCAGTTCGCCTTCGGCCAGCGCGTCGGCAAGGGCGTCTTCGTCCACGACTTCACCACGCGCGGTGTTGATCAGGTAGGCGCCCGGTTTCATCGCGCGCAACGCCGCCGCGTCGATCAGGTGCCGGGTCGCCGGACTGAGGAAGATGTGCAGGGTCAGGAAGTCCGACTGCCGCAGTACTTCGTCGAAGCCGACGACCGAGACGCCTTCCTCGGTGACCGGCTCCCGGTCGTAGGCGATGACGCGCATGTCGAGCGCCAGCCCCAGGCGTGCGACGGACTTGCCGATCGTGCCGAGTCCGATGACGCCGAGCGTCGCCCCCTCCAGTTCGCGGCCGCTGCGTTGTTCCCACGCTCCCGAATGGACACTCGCGATGTTCTGCGGGATGTGACGCGCGCAGTTGAGCATCAGGGCGAGCACGTGTTCGGCCACTGACCGGCGGTTGGCGCCGGGGGTGAAGGTGATGGCGACGCCGTTGCGGGTCGCGGCGTCGATGTCGATGTTGTCGTATCCCGCGCCGCAGCGACCGATGACTTTCAGCCTCGGGGCGGCGTCGAGCACCTTGGCGGTGAAGGCGTCGGTCCCCGCGACGATCCCGTCGACGTCCGCGACGACGTCGTGCAGGTCCTGCCCCGACGTGGCGCGCTGCGCGGGCGTGGCGAACACCGCCTCGAACCCGGCGTCGCCGAGCAGCCGATCCACATCACCGCCGGGAGCCAGGTAGGCGGCGGTCACGAGCACTCGCTTGGTCATGTTTCCCCTGATCAACAGCGGTCAGATGTAAATACTATATGATTGATGTCAATACTATAGTTTTGATCACCGCCCGGATGCCCCGGTGAGGCCGGATATCTTCATGACGACGAAGGAGGGTCCATGGCGTCCCCACGGCGGAAGTCCGAGCGCCAGCCGCTGGCCGACAAGATGTACGAGGTCCTGCTCGGGCAGTTCACCGACGGCCGGTGGACCGCGGGCGAGCCGGTCAACATCGGCGCGCTGTCCCGTGAACTCGATGTCAGCCAGACGCCGCTGCGCGAGGCCCTCGCCCGGCTCGAGCACACCGGCCTGGTGCGCCGGGAGGCGCTGAAGGGCTACCGGGTCGCTCCCCTGCTGACCGAGTTCGAGCTGACCAAGCTGATGGACGCCCGCCTGGTGCTGGAACCGGCGATGGCGTACGAGGCCGCGCGGCGCACGACCCCGGAGTTCCTTGACGAAGTGCTCAAGGCCGTCGACGAACTGGCCGCGCTGGACAGCGCGGTGTTCAGCGACTACTGGAAGGCCGACGAACGTTTCCACATGCTGATCGCGGCACAGGCGGACAACCCGTTCCTGGTGACGGCGTACAAGTCGCTCGGCGGCCAGGTCCAGCGGTTCCGGTTCTTCGCGACACTGGGCTCGGCGCGTGGCGCTCCCGGGCTCGCGGCCGAGGAACACCGCGCGGTGCATGCCGCGTTGGTCGCGGGCGATCCGGACGAGGCGTCAGCCAAGATGCGGCTGCACATCGAGAACGCGAAGGCCCGCGTGCTCAGCGATCGGGCCGCCGTGGCGAGCTCGCTCAGTCGGTGACGGGCCTGCCTTCGCGGTGGAGGTCGGCGACCATCTGGACCACGCTGATCCGGAGGTGGAGCTGTTTGGTCCGGCCGTCGAGGACGACGTAGAGGACGTCCTCGCTGTGCCTGTACACGGTTCGGCGCTGCAACCGCCGCGGGTGCGTTGGGCGGTATGTCATGGCCAGCTCGGTTGCGACAGCCCGCGCGTGGTCCCGGCTGTCCGCCGTTTGGATCGGTCCCAGCATTCAGACTTACGCGTCCTGACCGGACTGGTTCTGTTCCACGAGCGCGGCCCACGGGCCGGCGATCTCATCCACAACGGGATTCTGGTGGACGGCGCCACACGCGGGACGCTGTCCAGGACCACTTGACCGAGCGTCGGAAGACGAGTCTCTGCGACAATTGATCACCCCGCGCAGGCTTCAGAACGCGTTGTTCACTGCGCCACGAACCTCACTCGCTGTCGCAGCAGCTCCCGTGCGGCGGTGAGGTCCGCGAGCCTCGATGCGAGTGTCGCGTTGGCGAGGCGGGGCGGCAGGGCCTCGGAGAACTTCAACCCGGCCAGTGCACGCTCATCGATCTCTGGCAGGCACAGTCGGTCGGGTGCTTCCTGCACGCCGGCACGCCACAACTCATGAGTCAAGTCGTCCCTCAGCCGGACTGATACGTCGTCGAACCGCTGTTTCCCGTCGACAAGCCCGTTCAGCGTTGCGGCGAGCGTGGCGTTTGCTCTGAACCCGGCCCAGGTCCACCAACGCACGTCAGCGCCGTCGCGAGTGATCACAGTTCCCGCAGGATGAACGGTGCGATACCGCTCGGCTCGCAAGTCAGCCAACACCTTCTGTGCCCGCTGCGACAACTGAACGGATGGGTCCTCCCCAAGAAGGACATCACGTGCAGCTCGGGCGAGCTCGAAGGTTGTGCCGCCAATACCCGGTGTCAACCACCGCGCTCGGCCACCGGAATCAGCCGACTCGACAAAGCAGCGCCGCCGCTTCCAGTCGATCCAGGTCACCTTCCAGCTTCGGCCGCCCAGCAGCAGCAATCGGGGACCGTCCACCTTCTCGGTCAGCAGCGCGGGATCGGTGCGTCCGATCTCCCGCCGCCCCTCGAACACGGTGAACTGGGGCGGCGCGGTGAACACCGCGGTCATGTCCATGAAATGCCGATGCCCGAATCTGCGCTCGGCCTCCGGCCCGACGAACATGTGCGGACCGTCGCGTTCGATGAACCCGTTGTCCAGCAAATGCCGAAGGATCGGCTCTGCCCGCTGGTCGAAGGGCGCCAGATCGTTCCATGCCCGCGCCCAGGATTGCTCATCCACCGCGCGCTCCTGCAGACACAACGCGAGGATCTGCTGGGCAACGATGTGACGTGGCTCCGGCGGCGCGGTGACCGGTTCGACATAACCTCGTCCCCATAGCACGAGCAATGCCGCGGCCCACAGCAACGAGTCTTCACGAATCGCCAGGAAGAGACAGTTGCGAGTGCTTCCTGGGCGGCGTCCACTGCGCCCCAGGCGCTGTAGAAACGATGCCACCGAAGTGGGCGCGTTGATCTGAATGACGCGGTCGAGATCACCTACGTCGATTCCGAGCTCGAGTGTCGATGTCGACACGATGACGCAGTCGCGGGCGTCGGCGAACGCCTGCTCGGCTTGGCGTCGTTCGTCGACCGACAACGAGGCATGAGATAGGAAAGTAGTCACGCCGCGAAAGCGAAGGGCTGCGCCGATCTCTTCGACCAGTTGCCGCGAGTCACAGAACACCAGGCGCTTCTCGCCGCGGTGCAAGGCAGCGATCACGGTCGCGGCATTGTCCACCGAGCCCACGTAGTCCAGTTCGATCTCGCCCGGCGGCGGGATGCCGACCACGCTCTCGACTCCCGGTGCGACGACTACCCCTGGCCGAACCACCCGGCCCGATCCCTGCAACCAGTCCAGCAGCTCCGGCGGATTGCCCACTGTCGCGGACAATCCGATCCGCTGGATCGACTGCCCGGTAATCCGGCTCAGTCGTTCAAGGACGGCAAGGAGATGCCAACCGCGGTCGTCTCCAGCGAAGGCGTGCACTTCGTCGACCACGATGGCACGTACCCCTGCCAAGAACTGCGCGTGATCCACGTTGACGCTCACCAGCATCGCCTCCAGCGATTCCGGCGTGGTCAGCAGGACGTCAGGGGAATCGCGCAGGATCCGCTGTCGCGCTGATCCCGTCAGGTCACCGTGCCAGAGTGCTACTCGCCGCCCCAACCACGCGGCATACCCCTCAAGGCGAGGAAGCAGGTTGTTCAGCAACGCTTTCAGTGGACAGACATACAGCACCGACAGACTTGTCCACTTCTGCTCCTCCATCTCGGTGAGGACAGGGAAGAACGCCGCCTCAGTCTTGCCACCGGCGGTGGGGGCGAGGAGCAACGCATCGTTGCCGTCGGCGATCGGACCGATCGCTTCCTGCTGCAGCGGGCGAAGCGTCCGCCAGCCCAGGGTGTTGACGACGTGATGCACGAGGACGGGGTGCAGCCGGTTGACCGCTCCGGTCACGGCAGATCCAGGTCGACTTCACCCGCGCTGGTGGCCACGGCGCGCTCTCCCGCAGTCAATTCGCTCGCGGTCACGGTCAGAGCATAGTCCTCACGCGGATTGAAGTCAGGGAAGTCGTCCACCCGGTCGAGGACGTCGGCGACCAGCTTGCGGAGGAAGATGCGCGGGGCCACACCGACCCTGCCGCCGAGCTCCCCGGTCAGTGCTCGCGCAAGCACGTCGATGTACGAATCGTCGACCAGAGCAGTGACCCGGTCCGGATGACGCGCTGCGCCGACGTACAGATCGCGAACTTTCCGCCCCAGCTCGCTGAGCCGGTCGACATCGAATCCGGGTAGCCGCAGTTGGACCGCTCGTGGCGAGTCGAACCGTGCGTCGGTGGTGAAGTCGGTCGCCAGTCGCTGCGCAAGGGGAGGCAGTCGCTGAACGCCTTGCTGGCCGTCGAAAAACGCGGGAGTGCCTGTCAGGATGAGGAAGAGTCCGGGAAACCTGCCTGCGTCGATCTCGTCGAGCAGTTGGCGCAGCGCGTTGAGTCCCTTCTCCCGAACATCGCCGCGGACACGCTGGAGTGTTTCCGTCTCGTCCAGTACGAGCAGAAGTCCCGGATGACCACAGTCTCTCAGTACGGCGAGCAATCCCTCGAGGAAGCCCAACGCTGCGAAATGATCGAGGTCCCCGCGAACCCCTGCGGCACGTCGAGCGGAAGCCGCTACCGATTTCTGTCCACCGAGCCAGGCGATGATCGCCTCGGCGGTCGCGCTGTCACCCGCGTCGACCGCCTGCCGGTAGCCGCGCAGAGCTGCGGCGAAAGCAGGTGTGGTACGAGCCACTTCCGCCAGTCGCTGCTCAAGCAGAGCGTCCACCGCGACCGCCAGACCGGCTTGGTCGTCAGCCTCGACCTCCCCTGCTTCGAGGACCTGCTCCTCCAGGGTGTACAACCACGAGTCGACGACGGCCCGCAGCGCGCTCGGGCGATGAGTCGCCGTGGCCAGCCGTTCGGTGAGCCGCCGGTACACGGTTTCCAACCGGTGTAGTGGAGTTTCCGTCTCTGAAATCTGGATTTCCGAAGTCGCCAGACCACGCCGTTTCGCGTGTTCCGCGAGCCAGCGGGCGAAAAACGTCTTGCCCGCTCCGTACTCGCCACGCACCGCGTGGAACGCCGCTCCACCGCGGGCAACAGTCGCCAGGTCGTCGCCCATCGCCGTATCGAATCGTTCGAGCCCGACGGCAAGCAGGTCCAGGCCGTTCTGAGGTACGGTTCCGCGCCGTAGGGCGTCGATCACCTCACGGCGTCGAACCTCGCTGACCACGGTCATTTCGCCCGCACTCCAAACTGCACCAACAGGACTTCCCGATCCAGCTTGACCCGGCTGCCGCCGTCCAGCAAGGACAATACGGGGTACCCATCGACGTTGAGCAACCGTTGCAACGTCGCCGCGAAATACTCGGGACGACGGGCGCCGCGGCCTGCCACTGCGGCGACTGCGGCGAGCGTGAGCACACCATCAGCTTCCAGCAGAGCATCGATGATCGCGGCGACGATCGGCCGTTCCGGAGGATTCCGAACGAAGCCGCGTTGCGCACCGTATACGTCTGTTGCGACCACTTGCGTTCCGAGAGAGTCGGCTGAGGTGCCCGGCGACTCCACAGTGAACAGCGGAACAGCGTCGACTTCCGGTTTGGGCTTGCGATCCTTCACGGGCTTCGGCACGGCCAGCACAGGTACCGGACGAGGACTCCACCATTCCGGCTCGGCATTTTCCTTGGGCAGAACGTGCCAGCCTATCGGAAGTTGTTCCAGTGAAGGGAGAATCACCATGACAGGAACGGTCATCTCGGCAAGTGACGCACCACCGTGATAGCCCGCTTTGCGTGCCGTATACCGGATGTCCTCACGCCATGGCATCACGAGTTCACCATTGCCGTATACCGCGCGAGGACCGGTGACTGCGATCTCACCCGCGCCCGGAACCCCGGTTCGCCATCGAGCGGACTCGATTCCGGTCGCGGAGGTCGAGCTGTTGCCGGGTCGGTCCAACACATGTCCATGATCGGACACGAGGACCACCGGTCGCCCGTATGCCCGGGCAGCGTCAAGCAACTCCGGCAAGAAGGTGACGGCGTTGAGGGACCAACCCGCGCGGTCCCCTTCCTGTCCATGGTCCAGTGCGTCGTCGATCGTGTTGAGGACGACACCGACCACGATCTCGCTCTCGGACAGCGCGGCCACCACCTGGTCAGCCAACCGGTGACCGGCATTGCCAGTGAGGTCGCCCTTGTGGAAAAGCACGGCACCCGGACGGCGTCGTTTGCGCCAAAGGCCGGCGAACCCTTCCTTTTCCCTGGCTTGATCCGCAGCCTGAGCCTCACCGGTGAGCAGGCTGGCACGACTGACCCTGGTCACCGAAGGCAGTGCTGCGACGGCGGCAACTCGCCGACCAGCCACCGGCGTCACCTCAGTCCACACTCGACCAGTCAACTGCTCACCCAGCTCCACGGCAACCGCGGCGCTCATCCCGTCCAGGACGACGACCAGAGGCGCTGCCTTTCCCGCGACCGGAACCGCGATCTCGGTCAGCACCTGTTCGACCAGTAGACACTCACCGCTGTTCGTGGCAGTCGCGTGCTTGGCCCAACTCGCCAAGCGATGTGCGAACTGCTCATCCAGTTCGTCTCGGCGAGCGCGCACCGCGTCGTGCAAGCCGCGATACGCCTGCCCGATGGCGGGGTCGCTCTCGGGATCGCCAACCGACAGAGTCGTCAGCGCTCTGTCGACCCAGGCCCAGATCGTCATCTGCCATTCCACGCCCGCGGAAACCGAATCGATCGCGGGCGTCGGCATGCGCCACCATCGAGCCAGCCGGACTGCCATTTCAGCCGCGGATACTCGCTGGTTCTCCAATCTGGCGAGTACGTGATCCCGAACAGCGGAAAGGGCGGACTCAAGATCGTCGTCTCCGTGCCGAGAAGAGCCGGGCAGAGCGGCAGCAAGCGTTCTCAGCCGACTCATGAAAGTTGAGGGCAGGAACCGGTTGTCGACGAGTGCATCGGTGAGGTGGGCCTCGGCGGCAATCCGATCGGCGCGACGCAGAACCTCGAAAACACGATGGCGAGCGGCTTCGTCGTTCCGGTTCGCCGCTTCGCTCACCCACCGTTCCAACGCCCCGGACACGGCATCGGTGAAGGTTCGAAGCTCCTCGCCACGGGTGCCACCGAGCAAACTACCGAAGGCGAACGCGGTGTCCACGGAAGCACCTGGAGCTGTCACGGCCGAGCCGACGATCCCAAGCGGCACCGCATCGCTCGCGCGTCCGTCGGCGACCAGGCGCATGACCACAGCGGCTACCTCACCGACCGTGTCGACCAGCCACTGCACCAGACCGTCCCGCTCGGCATCCGCCAGAGACTTGAACCGGCTCGGTCCGTCGGGGTCGCGGGACCATTCAAGCAATGCGCCCGCGTCCAGGGCGCCCTCAGCGGGGACGCGACCACCGAGCCGGGCGCCGATGAGCGCGCGAACTGCGCTGTCTCGTGTCAGGATCGAGCCGTTTCGCGGCCAACCGTCGGATGGCTCGGCGTCCAGGAGTGCATCCACCAGCCATGTGTCCCGCCGAATGCGGGCGTCAACATCCTTCGCGCCGAATCGCTGAGCCACGATCTTCGCCCTGTCGACCGTGCGAGTGGAGCGCCCGATCGCATAGGCACGCAAATCCCAGCCGAGTTGGTCGTCGGGCACGGTCGTCGTGACGACCAGCAGATCCTCGTCGTCAACGTGTCGCCGTTCGTGCTCCTGCCAGGCCTCGACCAGACCGAGCACCGAATGCTGGTCCGCGACGTGAACGCGGCGACGCCGTGCCCCGGCAAGGACTGGAAATTCCGTCACGGTGTCGACATAACGGCCGTACACCAGCAAGAGCCTGCGTTCACCAGCGTGCGGCAGCCAGTCCTCCACCATGGCTTCGACGATCCGGCGATCCACCGGCGGCACGTTCATCCGGCGGTATCCTCTCCGGCACCGTCGTCGCTCACCACTGACCAGGTCACCTCGAATTCAGTGCCAGGGTGTTGCTGGGCATAGGCACGGATCTCGCCGTCCATGTCGGCAATGAGTCGAGCCAACGCCTGGTCAACCGCACTTGCGCTGATCCTTGCCCTGCCGTTGCCTGCAGGGCCGCCATGCCCTGCGGTGGTCGCCACCACCGTGGAGCCCTGCCCCGTCGCGCTCGGCAGGGGCCCCCGCTCAGTCGTGGACTCCGGTTCCCGTGTGGTCGGTGTAGCCACGGCAGCCAGCCGAGCAGCTTCGTTGACCAGCGCCACCGCCCGGCGGCCGAGACCGTCCAGCACCGGAACGAGATCGCGGGTGAACTGGTCTGCCGCCGCTGTGGCGGCCAGGTCGTCGACCAGGCTTTCGGCTCGGTTACCGACCATATCGCCGCGGCCGGTGAACGCCCGTACGGAATCGAGCAGCGTCCATTCGACCCGTTCCAGTGCGTCGAGAACGGCCGGAGCGGAACTGATCGTGGCGGCCAGCACCTCGTCGGTCGTGTCGTAGTCGGCCGCGACAAGCTCCTGCACCAGCCCAGTGGAGTCACGCGCTGCGGTCAGCCTGGCGAGCAGGTCGGCCGCATCGCGCCCCGAGGTGACGCGTGGCACCTCCGTTTGCTCGGCGATGCCCAGTGCCGCGCCGTGTCGATCCATCGCACGCCGGACACCGGTGCATGCGCCCTCCAACTCCGCGGCCTTCTCACGTATCTCGTCCGCCAACCGGTTTACGTTCCTGGTGAACAACGTCTCCGGAATGTGCAGTCCGAAAAGGACTGAGGCACGCATGCGTGCCGTCGCGAACTCGTCCGCGGTGGGCAGTTCCTGCGCGCGCAGCGCATGGCCAGAGCCGATCTTGTCCAGATCAGGAGCCTCCCGCAGCGGCGAACCGTGCAGTATCCAGGCTCGGTCGGCGAGCAACGCGTAGGTCGCGATGATCAGGTTCGAAACTGCCTTGTCCAGCCCGGTGTAACCAAGCTCTTCGACCCAGACGCGAATGTCCTCGACGCGGTAGTCGCCGGTCACTCCGCGCTGAGTGGCCGCCTGCTCGATGCGCCGACGCCACTCGGTGGACACGTTGAGTGGACCGTCGGACACCTCGCCCAGTTCGAGCGGATGCACGATTCGCTTGACGAGCGGGAGCAGGGTCTTGTCGACGACGACTCGGCGCTGCCCGTCCTCCATTGCCCGGGTGATCCAGCTCAGCACAGTACGCAGATCGCCGACCGTGATGGCCTTGCGGTTTCCGCTCGGATCGAAGTTCGGGTGCTTGGGATACAGAACATCGAACAGTCCGTCGGTCAGCGCCAGCGCGTTGTACTCGAAACCGGCGCCTCCGGCCAGCCTCGGTTTGTGCCCGGGCTGCAGAGACAGAACGTGCCCGTCTTCGCCGACCTCCTTGCCCACAGTGGACTCTTCGGCCGCCGCGATGCCATAGAGCTGGCGCAGCGCGGCGGACAGCTGCGACTCCAGGTTGTCCCGCTGCGCCTGGAGCTGATGCTTGATCTTGACCCGGTTCTCCTCGGACATCGTGCCCGCGAAGTCGGCCAGCCGGTCGCGTTCGAGCAGATACTGGATCTTGAGCAGTCTGCCGAGCTGTGCTGACTTCTGCGGCGAGAAGAAATGCGGAATCCACACCAGAGTCGGCGCGCTGACGCCTTCCCTGCGCAGTTTGCTCACCCGCGCGGCATCGCTGAGCGGAGTCTGGTCGGCCTCGTCGAACGGATAGTCCAGGATGACCCGCACCCGCCCAGGCACAGTCGGGGCGAACTGCATGTCCGGCAGATCCCGGCTGTCACGGACATTGGCGAAGACGAACTCGGCAGTACGCCGTGTCCCCTTCCACACGATTTCGCGCTCGCAGACGAAGTCCTCGGTGACACGCACGCCGAGCTGGCTCCAGAGCTGTTTCTTCGTCCAGATCCGGCGCGCTCCGAGCGTGTCCTGTTCCCCCACATCGTCCAGCAGAGGCTCGATGTCCAAGTCGGACAGCTGAAGCCGGAAAACCGGGTCCTCGTCGCCTTCTGAGCGAAGTTCACCGAACTCGGCCTGCATGTCGCGGAGCCTGCTGACCACCATCGACCCGGGCGAGACCGTACGCGACCGGATCGACCCATGGTTCAACGCGGCGAGTCGTCCGCCAGTGAGCCGTGCCAGCGCGGGGACATTTGGAGCGAGCGCGGCGAGTAGCAGCGTCTTGACGAACCTGTCCATGGCAACGAACTGGGTGCTGCCTTCGCCGTAACGCTGCTGCAGGTACGCACGTGCCTTGACGTAGAACCGATGTCCGTCTTCGGCGCTCTTGCGAAGCTTGTCGGTGAACGCCTCCCCTGTGCCGTCCGCGAGCACGTCCCATAGGTCGCCGAGCGGGATCAGCTCACCGACCTTCATGTCTGCGCGCCGCCGGTACAGCATCTCCTGCAGAAGCTTCAGGCCAGTGCGTTCTCGCTGCAGTGCACCGGACAGCGCCACCAGCACGTTCAACAGCGCGGGCGAAAGCGGATACACCGCGCGGAAGTCCTGCCAGTCCGCCCCGGTGGCACCACCCGCGTCGAGCAGGACGTCCCGGTCCGCGGCCTTTGTCGACTCGATACCGGCAAAAGCCTGATCCAGGATCTCGCGCCCGCCGGGCAAGGGCTTGAGCACGCGTTCCTTGATGATGGCTGGCAAGTTGCGATCTTCCAGCGAGACCGTGTCGAATCGCTCGGCCAGGTAGTGCAACTGCGCTTCGAGGTTCTTCACCTCCGAGCCGGTGACGTCCTCACCGACCAGCTTGGTCAGGTCACGCTGCCGGGAGATGAACGAGACGATGGGCAGTACCCGGTCGGCGTCACCGGATTCGATCAGCTTGACCAGCTTGCTGACCTGGGTGTTGACGAATTGCTGGTTGGTCATGTTGCCCTGGAGCCAGAGGATCAGCTCGTCGAGGAACAGGATCAGCCCGTCGTAGCCGAGGTCGCGTGCGTGTCGGCTGATCACCGTCAGACCGTTTTCGAGCGGGATGAACGCCGCCGCGTCACCGGTCGCACCGCGGATGTATGACGACATCGGGCCGGATAGCAGCGCGGAGATCAACGCGTCGCGCACCGGATCACCGGCAGGGGCTGTGAACGCGCGGTCCAGCTCGGCGCTCGTCCATGCGGAGATCTGCGCCCCTTCGATCACGTCAAGGTCGTCGACGTCACCGGCACCCGCGGTGGACGGAGCGCTGGTGCCGATCCAGTCGGCGAACTGCTTGTCATCGTTGAGGAATTCACGCTGTCTGCGTGCGTCTGCGAGCATCGCGTCGGCCTTGTAGACCGGAGGAGTCGGATGGTCGGGGTGTTCCTTGCGGACCCGCGCGACGTATCCGCCGAGGATCGCGGAGTCGATGTCGCTGGCGCCGACCAGGTGGTAGGGCACCATCAGGAACTTCTTGCCGCGCAGCCACTCGTCGTGCTCCGCGATCACAGGCTGCAGCCCTGGCTTGGCACGCGCCGCCGGGTGCCCGTTCAGGACGGCGTGCAGAACAGTGAGGAAGTGGCTCTTACCGGAACCGAACGAACCGTGCAGGTACGCGGCATGCGACGCTCCGTCGCGCGTTGCCGCCCGAACGACATCCAGCGCGTCGTGGAAGGCACCGCGCAGCTGGTCGGTGACTACGTACTCGGACAGGCGAGCTTCGACGTCGGTGAAGCCACCGGTCAGCTCGACTTTGAAGTCACCGGCGTGCACCGATTTCGGGAGGTCGAGGACCTCGCGGAGGTACTTGTCGCTCACTGCTCGTCCTTTTTGCCGCTGCTCCGGCCACGCCGGGCGGGTTCCGGCCGCCATGCCTTGAGGTCGTCCTCGGTGAGCTGGTGCTTGGTGCGCTGCTCGTCCAGGAACGCCTGGTACTCGTCGGCTGGGACGCCGCCCCATTCCTCGTCTTCTTCACCGTGCCACTGCCTGACCCACGGCATTATCTCGGCCAGCCCGGCGAGCAACGGGGTGAGCCTGGTCGTGTCCCAGCCTGCGTCCGTGGTGCGGTCGTTGACAAGGTCGACCAGAGCTTGGGCCTGGTCTTTGTGGTCCCAGCCTGCCCAGCCGAGGAGGAGAGTCGGGTCGGAGTCCGGGTTGGCGTTTGGGTAGGAGATGAACCGCTCTTTCGGCACGTCGAGCTTGCCGCGCTGCTGCCAGTAGCTTGTCTTGCGGAAGTCTGCTGAGGAGTACTTCGGCGGTACCGGGATGTCCAGGCGTTGTCCGGTGCGGTCCTCTTCCCGCTGCTGCTCCCAGACTTCTTCCCACTGGGCGCGCTTACTCAGTCCGCTGTCCTTGTAGCGCAAGACTGCCAGGTGGGGGACGTGCTGGTCAGCGACGACTCGGTCCAGCACCTGTGCCAGTGTGAGGTCGGGTTTGCCGAGGTGATCGGTCGCGTAGAGCTGTGCTACCGAGTGCATGTCTTCGTCGTTGCGGAACGCGTCGGCCAGTTGATTGATAGTCAGCGGGCGCGGGTGCTCGAAACCGTCTCGCATCCCGAACCAGATGTCCCGTTGCTCGCAACGGTCAAGGAGCCAGGTCCGCAGCGCTTCGGCTTCCTTCTTCTCCCATGGTTCGGATGACCAGCGTCGCTTGCACTCCGGTCGTTCGATGAGCGCGATGTCCCGCCGCTTCTCGATCGTGTCTATCCGGGCCTGGACGATGTCGCGGTACCAGCCGGGCCAGTGGGCGGGGATCTCGGTGATCGGTGTCGACCTGTGTCGTTCGAACCAGGCCGTCTCAGCTTCACCCGCTACCACTTTCCGGGCCAGCACGATCTCGAAGGCGCGCTCACCCAGTTTGATCTCCGGCAGGCTTTCGTGATCTTTCGCCACGAGCTGGGCTCGTTCCGCGTCGCCAATGAGACTGTAGGAGTGGTAGACGTTCCAGTCGAGCTCTTCCTGTGTGGCGATCATCCGCCCACGGATCCGCTCATGGTCAGCCCGCGCCGCATCAAGTCGGTCCCTGGTCGGAGCTGCCTCAGCCGCGATGGCTGTAGGAGCCTGCGCGGCGAGTCGCTGGGCCATGAAGTCGAGCGCACGTCCGAACTCAAGTGGGAGCGCATCCGGAAGCGGATACTCCTGCAGCTTTGTACCGGTGAATTCGTACCGCTCTTCCCACTCTTCGTCTTGCAGGCCACGCCCGAGCCCGCTACCGCCCTTCCCCTGGCTCACCTGCTTTAGCCAGAAGCAGGCCGTTGACGAGTTCAGCACCCCCAGCAACGCCATGTGCTCATCCTCACTCGCCCCCTTCGGCAACTTGATCACCGGAGCAGATCGGTTGAACACCTTTCCGCCACGATCCAACACAAAATTGTTATGTGTAGCCACAAAAGCAAAGGCAATCAGGCGACTAGCCGCCCATCGATTTGGATGAAAGTCTGAATACACAAACCAATCAATTCCTCGGTCACTATGATAACCGGACAAAGCTCGCCTACGGAGGAGCAACACCCGGTTAGGCCATAGGTGACGACCAGACTGTTCAGTTAGCCGAGAATTTTGACCATCAGCGGTGTAGGGAAATACCGTAAAATCACCAACAGAGCTCACCCAGTCTCTCACATCGGCACCAATACCGAACGCGCACACTGCGTCCATCAGCCCCAATCGGCGAGCGGCAGCTAACGGCAACACATATGCATCGTCCTCACGAGTCAAGGCCAAGAAGCCGATGAGCTCTACACTATCCGCCAGTTTACGTGTCGCCACCCCATTCAAAGCGCGGAGAATTTTATCCGCACCACCACCACTCAGCGACCAAGGGTGTTCAGCAAACTGCACCCTAACCACATCGTCTACCGATACCCACTGGGATTCGCTTCCCGGTTTTTTGACCTGGCTTGTAATGGCCGACCACACCAGCCCTTCGGCAGGAATTTCGGGCTGCCTTGGCTCGCCACGTACCCCAAGAACTGCTCGGATCGGATCGTTTGAGCGGCCAATATGATTGCGGCCGACCAGGATCACCGTCGGCGTTCCATGGCCAGGAATATAGGCGCCTGAGGTGTCGATGATATGCGTGAGGTGGACTTTCTGGGCGAAGTAGTTCTCGATCAGCTTCTTGCCGAACTCACGTTTCATGAATGAGTTCGCAGTGATCTGCCCGACATGACCTGCGTTGCGATCCGATCCGTAAGCAGGAATAGCGAGGTCGAACAGCCGCTTCACAAAGGGCACCGACAGAGCATACGTCCCCGAGCAGACATCCTTGTAGGAGGCTCGATAGTTTTCGTTCTCCCGATTGTCCTTCACAGTGATATAAGGCGGATTTCCGACGACCGCGTGATACGAGGATCGACCGAGCAAGTCACAGGAGCGCACATACTCGTTCACGTCCTCGGTGACATAAGTATGCGCCTCCTCGGTTTCGAACAGTTCTTCCTGAATTCCTGGGGCGCCTCGGCCGTGGATCAGTGAGTCTCCGACCGCAATGTTGATGGGGAACTCCGGCGCACGGTCCAGCCGCGTGGTTTCTGCCGCCTTGAGCACCTCAACAAGCATCCGGAATCGGGCGATCGACGCGGCAAACGGGTTCTTGTCGCAGCCGTGCACCGATCCCAACGTCCGTTGAATCAGTTCCCAGTCATCGGTGCCAGGTTCGGTCTCCCGCCACTTTGACAGCACCCGGCGGAAGATGCCCAACAAGAAGTGCCCGGAACCACATGCCGGGTCGATCGTGCGCAGGCCCTTCAACCCGAATTCCTCAACCGCGGGCTCCAGGGTGAGATCGAGAATGAACTCCTCGACGAATTCCGGGGTCTGCAGGAGGGCGTACTTCTTGCGCGCATCCTCGGACAGGTCCTGGTAAAGGTCGCCCAGAAACCGAGTGTCCCAACCGGTGAAGTCGTAGCGAATCTCGCCGTCATCACCACGCCGACGCCAGAACTGAAGCAGCGCCGCCGCAGCCTCGAACGAGGGCGTGATCTCCCACAGCGGGTTGTGCTGCCGGTCGAACAGCCCGGCTGCTGTCGGGTGAGCCGACGCGAGGTGGTTGAACGACTCGACGATCCAGTCGCGGTCGTTGTCCTGCGGGCGTTCACGGAAGTACGCCTCGTGCCGTTCCTCAGCGTCGGCTAGCCGCTCACCCGGTCCGGCGATGAACGGCGCCGCAATCAAGCCGTTGTCCTCGCAGTACCGGACAAACACCATGCCCAGGATCCAGGCCGCCGCTACCTGGGTGACGCGTTCCTTCTGCCACGACCCGTACGTCGCCGCCGTGCGTTTCGCCTCGAAAGCCTGGTCGTACTCCGCGCGTAGCTGCTTCGCGAACTCGGGCTCCTCGTCGCTGCGCGCCAGCAAGTCGCCTTCGAGCACGGTGACCTGCTTGCGAAGGTCCTTCACCAGTTCCTGCAGCTTGGCATCGAGTGCCACCATCTACCGCATCCCTCTCCACAGATCCGTCATGCCGCGCCTGCCCGCAAAGTCGTCAGGAACTCGCTGTTCAGGATGACCCGTTCGGCCTCACCGAGCACCTCGACCAGTCTGGTGTCCAGGTGGGGTGCGTCCAACGCAGAGTCAGCGGGACACAGCAGCCACAGTCCGTGCGGGGCTTCGTGTGGTCGTCGAGCCGCGTTCTGGAGCTCGGTCAGCAGGGTGCGTCCGCCTTCGTCGAAGTAACGCCCGAGCAGGCTCGCGTGGTGCAGGAACAGCACACTGTCCGATCCCGCGAGCTCCAGCAGCCGGTGCCGAACCCGTTCCCACGCGGTCGCCACGTAGGACGCCAGGCCACGGGAGACGTCGCCGGTCTCGGCAAAGCGGGCATCCAGCTTTCGCACCTTGTCCCAGTCCTGGTCCCGCTCGGCGACAAGGGCCTGGAACTCCGACAGGAACTCCTCGTCCACGTTGACCGAACGAAGGGGATGGTTGGCCGCGAGCGCCTCCGCCGCGCCGGGCAGGTTGGCTCCGCGCAGGGTAAGAGCGAGGAACCCGCCTTTCTCCACCGCAGAGGCGAGCTTCGCCGCCACGACATCCCGGGGGTCGATGCCAGCCGCGCGCAGACGGCCGTGTCCACTCATCAGAGTGCTGGACGAATCGGCCACTCTGGACAGTTCCACCGCGGGTGGCCGGAACTTACGCGCCGACGTGTCGTACTCCAACGGGAAGCCCGCAGCGTGCAGAGCTTCCTCCAGACGCACGTGGGTGAGTCGCTTGCCGAAGTCGACCGCGGGGAAGCGTGCGCGCACCTTGGCCAGCAGGTCTTCCATCGTGATCCCGGGATCACGCCGGACCCCGGCGGCGGCTTGCGAGATTCGCAACGCGCGCACCAAGTCGAGTTCCCGGGGATACAGCTCGAGCCGCGGTGACGCAGCCGCATGAGCGGACATCTCGGCGGCGAGCTCGACCAGACGGGTGTCCGCCTGCGAAGCGAGCCCTTCCGGTGAAGTCACAGACCGCAGTTCTCGGACAACCACACCACGTCCAGGCAGTGGTTCGGTCTGCACCAGCTCGTCCGCGCGCTGGCCCAGCGCGACGGCGTAGTCGGCGAGCTCGGGCGCACTCGGATCGTCTGAGCCTGCCAATGACTCCAGTGCGATGAGCACACGACGGCCACGACGAAGAACAGCGAGCCGTGGCTGCTCATCAGGGTCGTCGGACTTCGTGCCGACCCACCCCTCTGTGTCCACCGCAGCCCGCACGACTGCCATCGCATGCGCCGCCGCGCGCTGAGCGTCTTCTTCGACAGAGCCGTACCGGGCTCGCACCGCATCGGCGAGCTCGCCCGCGGCCATGATCCGGCCCGCCTGTGCGACCAGTGCCACAAGATCGTCCCGTACGTCGGCCAGCCACGGCTTGGCTGCCCACTCCTCTGCCGCCTCACGGTAGTTCCGGGAGACCGAACTCTGTTTGATGCCCAGTTCGTCAGCGACCTCCGACTGGGTCGGCCACGCCTGTGGCACGCCGCCCCCGCTGGGCAGACCCAGCATGCGGCGTACCGCATCGGCTTTCCTCGAGCCCCGTCGATTGACCTCCGGCACCAGGAGAGCGGCAAGGTCGTCGACAGTCTGTTGCCCCTCGCCAGACAGAGCGGGTCGCTCGGATGCGGTGCCACGGAGCAACGCCTGAGTCCACTGCTTGTGCCGACGATTGAGTTCCTTGCGGACCACCATTCCCGCGCCACGGGCCTTGGCAATCTGATAACGCTGGATATTGAGCAGCTCGCCCACCGTCGCCGCACCGAAGGACTGCGCGACCGACACCGCCCGTGGAGACAGACCTGCAGCCTCAAGAGGAGTGTCGAGCTTGGCGGCCGCTGCGTGTGCGTCGCGAGTCTCGTCGAGCGTTGCCTCGTCGATCCCTACTGTTCCAGGCGTGGTGACTGGTGACGTAGCGTCCGCTGCCGTGAACACCGCCCGCCAGGCGTCCTCCATCTGCCGGAACGTGTCGAACCGATGGTTCACGTCACGGTGAAAGGCGCGCAGGAAGAACGCGATCAGCTCGTCCCGCAGCGCAGGCTCGAAAAGGTCGGCCGCCAGGCCGGGGGCCTCATCGGTGGTCATTCGCGGGTCGGTCATCCCGTCGCCCCACACCGGCCGCTGCCCTGAGGCCATCTCGTGCAAGGTCACTGCCGCCGCATAACGCTCGGCGTGATCGTCGAACGCCGGGCGGCGGGCGGTGTCCAGGAACGGGTCGATATATCCGCGCGTGCCCGCTTTGACGTCCCGCTCCGGTGCGTCGGCGAGCGAGAAATCGAACAGCATCAGCTGCGTCGATCGGTCCACCCGCCGGCAGACCCCGAAGTTGTCCGGCTTCAGGTCCCGGTGCCGCACCCCTTTGCCTGCGAGCTGATCGAGCGCGGTGAACAGGTCACGCCCGTACCGTTCGAGATAGTGGTAGCTGAGCTTGCCCTCGGCTCGCAGCAGCTCGCCCAGAGTCCCGCTCTCCGGGTCCGCGCCACCCGCGTACTCGAGGTCGAGCACGGTACGACCAGCCAACTGCCTTGGCGGTTCGAGCAGCTTGATGACCACGCCCCCACCGACCAACTCCAATGCGTGTGCTTCGGCGTGCAGCCGAGCCGCCTTGGCTTCGTCGAGAGCGACTTTGAGAACCCGGCGTTCGACGTGGGGATCGCCGTTGTCGTCCTCCAGCGTGCGGGTGACCAGCAACGCGCGAGCAGTCGCTCCGGTGCCCAGCACCCGTTCGACCGTCCACTCGGAATCGAGCAGTTGGCCCGCGGACACTGTGAGTGGATCGGCAACAGCCGCTGTCGCCGACGGCAGCGCGTCGCGTTCGGCGTTGTCCAAGCGCTTCAGAAAGACGTCCGCCGAGCCCATCCGATCTGCCACATCGGCTCGAGTGGCGTCGAAGACCAGCGCGTCGAGCTTGTCGGAGATCCCGTCCAACACGGCGTACGGATGCAGGCCCTGGCTTTCGGTCAGCCGTTCGATCAGCCCACTGCGCTGTGTCGCGGGCGACTGCCCAGTCAGGATGAGGTACGCCAGCGCACCGAGTCCGAAGATGTCGAGGTCAACCGGGTCCGCGTAAGGCTGGTCGAACTCGGGAGCAAGGTAGACCTCGACAGAGCCGGCGAGGTGTTCGGCGTTCAGCAACGAGTTGCCGAGCGAGGTGAGACCGGTCGTGTCGAAGTCACGAGCGGCTGCTTGCCAGTCAATGATGCGCAGCACTGGTTGGGCACCGCCGTCACGTGCCGACACGTAGACCGACCGTGCGGACAGGGCCCGATGGTAAAGCGATCTGCTGTGGGCGTACTGCACGGCTTCGGCCAGCTGACGCACCATCTCCACCCTGGTCTCGGTGGTCAGTCGCTCGCCGAACACATCAAGGTACGAGTCCAGCCGAAGGTCCGACTCACGATGGTGGAACAGAATCGCCGGGCCACCCTGGTGGTCACGGATCTGCACTGCCTGTGCGATACCCCGGTGGGCAACGCCCTGCAGGAGCTGGTACTCGCGGCGCGCGGCCCGCTCGACGGACAGACGTCGTTCCTCGGTCGCCTGCTGCTCAGTCAGGTAGATCCGGACCCGGCCCTGCTCACGCACTATGCCGGTTCGCTCGGCGAGACGGTCTTCCCAGGTGGGACCGGCGTCGAGGACATCGGAGGACAGGGTCCACTCATCGTCGAACCGCAGATGTGCGGTGGCCGCGCGGATCCCGATCTTCGCCAGCAGTCTGGGCAGGTCACGGCTGGAGAAGTCCTGGGTGATCCGCCGGTTCCCCTGTTGCTGCGGTTTGGCCAGCAGATCACGCCAGATCCACGGCAGCCCACTGTTCACCTCGTCACGACCGTAGACGTTGGTGCGCTGGACGGCGTCCAGTTGGGAACGGAGATCGGTCGCGGACAGGAAAATCGCGGGCTCGACCCGAGGGATGTGGGAGCTGATGTTCAGCTGCTTGGCCGCCCACTCGAGCCTGGTCTTCAGTTCCTTGCACTTCAGGTCGGTCAGGTGCAGTGGATTCCGCAGCGTCCGGGTCCGGCTTGAGGTGTTGTCGTGGAATCGCCAGGTGTCACTGTTGCCGACGACGCGTCCGGGGTGTCCCTTCAACTCGACCAGGTAGAGGCCACGGGGGACAGCGATCAGCAGGTCGCACTCGTTGACTCTGCCGGATGACGCCGTGAAAGAGAACGTGGCCCACGCGCGATAGGGCTCAGCCTGCGGCATCAACCGTTTGACGTGGTCGAGGCCGTCCTGCTCCCACGGGAACGGCGACGGCCGTTCCTGAAACCACCGCTTCACCGTGGGCGGCGGGCCAGGCTTGGGCACCGGCTGTCGACCGTTCGGCAACGATCCCCTCCTTCTCGGTCGTTGCGCACCAACGAGTGATCGTAGTGGTCGCTCGCCCGTACGGGACTTCCCGCTACGGCGGAACCAACTCGTTCAGGGGAAGATCACCCGCACGCGCTATTTCGAGATGACGGGCCGCCACGTTACCTCTGCCGCGGTTTCTGAAGACACTCAATATGTCAGCCGGAGCCGTGAGGCGGGAATCGACGAAGCAAAGATGCCATCCGGTGACCGAATGCTGTCGTTGACAGACTGTAGGAACGCGAGTCCCTGCTCGACGGTCGGGGTGAGTGCCTGGCCGTTGGCGTTCTCCGAATCCGGGACGCCGAATCCAACTCCGGCGCGGACCCACTCGACGCACGAACCGGTGTCGGCCTGCGGTCACCGTGGATGTCGCGCGAAGCGTTCGGGTCATGATGCGGGTAGGGCCTCTGACTCGAACCTCTGGCCAACCGACGTATGCGGTGAGCCGCTTCGCGAGGTGCGCACCGAACCGCAGGCCGAGGGTATCGGACCTGCGGTTCGGTGGGTTCTTCAGTAGAGCGTCAGCCGGTCACGATCGACGCGCCCAGGCGGGGCAGCGTCTTGCTGATGTCGGCGAAGAAGAACACCGACGAGCACCGGCGGTTGCCCCCAGTGGGAACGCCGTTGCAGGGTTTCTCCGCATGGAGGTCGATCGCGGTGAGCGTGCCCTTCGCGATCACCCGGCTCCAGTCCGGAACCAGGTCGAAGGCGGGCCCGCCACTGTCGCCATTGCCGACGGCCGCATGGTGGTCCACTTGGTGGGCCCGCACCTGGCCGTAGACCGTGTAGGGGATACCGATGGTTACGTTGATCTCGTCAACGACGTTGTTGCACGTCACACCGGAGTAGGAACCGGAGACACAGATATAGTTGCCGACCCAGTTCGCCGCCGCGTGGTCCACCGGCTTGGAGAACTCGTTCACACCGACGCCACCGTCGTAGATGCGCCCGGCCGAAGAGGTGTTGATCAGCAGCGTGTCCCACGGATCGTCGTCGTGCTCGATGTAACCCATGAAGTCGCCGCCACCGTCGTGCGCGGTTTGACCATTTTTGCCGCAGTGCCCCGCCGACAGCATTTTCGTCGTGCCGCCGTGCCAGACGGCGAACCCGGTGGAACAGCCACCGTCGGGGCTGCGCCACCGTGCGCCGCCCCAGTACGGGGGCGAGTCGTTCTCCCGGGAGGCGGCTGGGGCCGGTGCCGCGTCGGTCTGCTCGATCGGCACCGAACTGTTCAGCGTCTGAGCCCGAATCGACCGGTCAACGCCAACCGACAGGCCACTGCCGTCGGCCTTCGGCGCCACGGATTTCACACCGGCCTGTTTGATCAACCGCGCTGACTCCGCCGACAGTTCCTTCAGGCTGTACGCGGCGGGTAACACCTTCACCGGAACGGTCCGGTTCAGCTTCGCCACCAATGCGCTGACTTTGCCTTCGGTGGCACCCTTCCAGTAAACCCGCAGTTCACGATTTTCCGGTGCCGCGATGATCCCGGCGAAACCATCGCCGTTCGCCGCGGCGATCTGCTCCGCTGCCCTGTTCAGTTTCTGCTGCATCGCCAACAGGTCACCCCAGGCAGCGAAACCCCCGGGTACCGGGCCGTCATACCCGCTCTTGGGAACCGGCCCGATGCTCTTCGGCTCCGCCGCGGCGGCACCAGAGGTCAGCGAAACAGCAACCACGACCGCCCCCAGAACGGCGAGCAATCCGCGGTTGGATGTTCTTCGTCTCTTTTCCTTGATCTCCATTCGATCCTCTTCTCGAATCCGTCATTACCGACAAATTCGAGTGTTCCGCGATGATCTAGTAACGGCCTGCCCCGAAGGTCAGGTCATCGGGCGATTGGCCGACCGAACGTCGGACCGGCCGTGCGGGCGACCGCGGAAGAGGTGAGGTAGCGAATCAGCTGAGGTTGTCGCTCATGACAGCGCGGAGGAACGCGAGTCCCTGCTCGGTGGTCAGTGCGAGCACCGGACCGGTGGCGTTCTTCGAATCACGGACGCCGAACCCGGCCTCGGTGCGGGCTAACTCGACGCACGAACCGGTGTCGGCCGAACGGCTGGACTTGCGCCACACTGGCTGCTGGAGTCCGGAAGTCATCGAATTCCCTTCCTCATGCGGTCGATCAGCCGTTGGGACTCCTTGGGCGACTCGGCCAGGACTCGGAGGTGACTGACCACCTTCCGGTACTCCTGAAGCTCGCCTGGCTCTTCGAAGAACACGCCACGCACACGCGTCTCGACGTACACCAGGCCAGCATCGCCCGGAATCGGGAACGTCATCATGGTAAACGGGCCGTGCAGCGCCGAGTAGGGCACAACGTCGCGTGAGATGACCTGCAAATCGACGTTGGGCAGCTCCGCCAAGTCCAACAGGCGAGAGAGTTGGCCGCGCAGGACCTCAGGCCCTCCGACCGGAAGCAAAAGCACCTGCTGGGGCACGATCAGCCACAGCTGCGTCGGCAACTCCGCGACCAGCAATTCCTGGCGGCGCATGCGCAACCGAAGCCTGCGCCGCACTTCGGCTTCCGGAAAGCGTCGCGTGGTGCCACGCAGGATGGCTTCGGCGTACTCGGCAGTCTGGACCAGCCCGTGGAGCACGAGCGCGTCGTAGGACTCGATCTGGGTGGCTCCGGCTTCCAGGCCGATGTACAGGTTGAACTGCTCGGGGTCTGCCGCCGCGGCCTCGCTGGGTGTTCGTTTGCGGGCCAACGGCAGTATCGCGAGCAGTTCAGCGGTGTCCTCGGTCGCGCCGTACGACTCCAGAAGCCGGACCAGGTCTTCGTCCGGGGGCACGCTGCGCATCACTTCGAAGTGGTAGATCCGGTTCGCCGCGATGCCTGTCCGCCTGCTCACTTCCTTCTGCGTCATGCCGGTGTTCTCGCGGTGCTGGCGAAGTGCGATGGCGATGCGGCGGCGCAGAACGGCAACAGACGTCGACACGGGCATTGGGCGCTCCCTGAGATTCAGTACACGAACGTGTCGATGACTTGACGTGATTCCTACGGGTCAAGCCATACTGAGGGCGCGATTTTAATCGCTCACGAGCGCCTGTGAGTGCAGGCGCGCCGATCAAGGAGGCATCATGCTGCTGTTCGTGAACGCCGGGGTGACGGACGACGTGCCCATGAAGCTGTCCATGCACCCGCCGCGCGACCACATCGTCTCGATCCTGTTCGGCGAGGAACTGATCACGCTCGACTTCTTCGACGTGCAGAGCCTCGAACGGCTGCGCGACCTCGCCGCCGAGGGCGCACGGCGGCTGCACGGAGTCATCGAGGGCGCGATCGAACCCCAGCCGCCGTCGGCCGCCGTGTAACCGGGTACCGACATCCCGGGACGGCTGGCTCGTGTCGTGACACCTGACATCCGAACGGGTTGTTCACCCTCCTCTGAAACCACCAGGTCGGCGGCCATTCGGCGGTGTGAAAAGGGCCGTTCGTCCCATCAAGGGCTACCGTGTTCTGGTACAACACCTCAAACGGGTGAAACTCCGATGGAACCGCGGCCGGGCGGGGCGCGTCGGAGCGATCGCACGGGGCATTCGATTCGACTGGGGTGAAGGCCGTCATGCCCGATGGGTTTGGGACAGTTCCCGAGGAGCTACGCACCGCCGCCAACAAGATCGGTGACGTGGTCGGCAAAGTGGCCGGCGCCGTCTGGCAGCCACCGAGCGGCGACTACGGCCATCCTGGTGTCCAACAGGGATGGTCGGTGTTCATCGAGGACATGAAGAAGTACGTCGACGACCTCAAGACCAAGGCGGACGGTCACGGCGACAACCTGATCACCGCCGCCACCTCCTATTTGGAGCGGGAAACCGGGGTCGGGGACGTCCTCGGCAAGGTCGGCGACCTGTTCGACGGCGGTGGCACCAGCGAAGGCGGGCTCACCGGCGGCGCGATCGGCATCGCGCCGAGCATCTCCGGGCGGCTCGACCCCGGCAGTCACCAGGAATCAGCTCCGGGCGGCAACCCGGCCGGACCCGGACGGATGGTGTTCTGATGGCCGCCGAACTCGGACAGACGATGGATCCCCGCGCGCTCATCCCCGGGATGCCGGAGGCGATCTCGTCCGACCTGCAGGCGCTGGTCGAGACCGTCAAGCAGGTCGGATCCGTCGGCCAGGACCTCGGCTCGGTCGACGTGGTCGAGTGGACCGGCCAGGCCGCCAACAGCTTCCTCGAGATGTTCGGCCAGGAACCTCCCAAGTGGATGCAGGCGGTCGAGGACATGGGGCTCGGCGGCCAGGCGCTCGCCGACTTCGGCGACACGCTCACGTGGGCGCAGGGCGAGGCCCAGCGGGCGATCGAGATGTACACCGAGGCCATGGCCGCCTCCCGCGCCGCCGCCGCGGACGCGCTGACCGCCGCCGAGAACGGTGTGGTCACCCCGTTCACCGATCCGGCCGCGGCCGCGTTCCACAACGCGCAGACGGTCCTGCAGAACGCGCGTGAGCAGCTGGCGTCCGCCGGCGGCTCGATCGCGGAGATGTTCGGCATGCAGGACAACGGCGAAGGCAAGTACACCAAGCAGGTCGGCAACGAGCGTGGTTTCGGTGTCGACGGCCACAACCCCAACAAGCCCGGCTGGCACAAGGGGCCCGGCGGCAAGAGCTACAACCGCGAGTTCGGCAGCCAGAACCAGAGCGGCATGGGCGACGTCTTCGGCGGCCTCATGTCCGGCGCGCTCAAGCAGCTGGGCATCGACATCCCCGAAGGCGAGTGGAAGGCCCAGGCCGAGGCCAAGGTCTGGGGCGCGGAGGCCGAGGGCGAGTTCGACAACGGCACCTTCAACGGCAAGGGCAAGGCCAGTGTCGACGTGCTCGGCGCGGGCGCGGAGGCCCATGCCAAGTGGGGCCCCGACGGCCTGACCGCCGGTGCCAGCGCCGAGGCGTACCTGGCCAAGGCAGGCGCCGAGGGCACGGTCGGCTGGGGCGACCACGCCAGCGTGTCCGGCAAGGGTGAGGTGTTCGTCGGCGCCAACGCCGAGGCCGAGGCCAACATCGGCTGGGGCGGCGCGGACGTCAGCGCCGGTGCCTTCGCCGGTGCGAAGGCCGAAGGCGACATCGGCGCCGAGGTCGGTGGCGTCGGTGCCGGTGTGCACGGTGAGGCGTGGGCCGGTGCGGGCGCCGAGGCCTCCGCCCAGCTGGGTATGGGCAACGACGGGAAGTTCCACATCGGCGGGTCGGTCGGCCTCGGGCTCGGTGTCGGTGCGAAGGTCGGCTTCGACGTCTCCGTCGACCCGGGCAAGGTCGTCGATACGGTTGGCGACGTGGCCGGTGCTGTCGGCAACGGCATCAGCAGCGCGGGCAAGGCGATCGACGAGGGCGTCGGCAACGCCGCCAAGGGCGTCAAGAACTTCTTCGGACTGTAAAGCGGATGGAGATTCAACGGTATGGCAACGACGATTCCGGTACCGATCGAGTTCTCGCTGCCGGACGGCTGGCGGGCCGCCCCGCCTGACGAGGTCGGGTCGCCCAACGTCGCGTTCGTCGCGCTGAAACCACCGGCGGTCAACGGGTTCACGTCGAACATCACGATCTCCGGCGAGGTCAGGCCGGACGTACCCCTCGGCCAGATCGCGGACGAGGCGCTGGCCAAGCTGCAGACCGAGGTCGTGCAGATGAAGGTCGGCAACCGCAGCGAGCACGGCACGGCGGACAACCCCGGCCTGACGCAGGCGGTGCGGATGCTGATCGTGGCCAACGGCAGGCAGATGGACGTCGCCCAGCTGCAGGTGTACCTGGGCATGCAGGACGTGCGTAACCCGCAGCAGCAGGCGGTGCTGCACCTGGTGCTGACCGCGGACTCCGACGAGTTCGAGCGCGTGGTCAGCGACTTCCAGCAGTTCATCGAGACCGTGCGGCCGGACACCAAGGCACAGCAGAACAACGGAGGCTACTGATGACCGAGTGGCCACAGCGCCTGGCGCAACGGATCCAGGCGATCGACCAGGCGGCTGCGGACAACCGGATGCGTGCCGAGTCGTACAAGCAGATGACCGAGGAGCTGAAGGCCGTCGACGGGACCGCGTCGTCGCCCGACGGCATGGTCACGGTCGTCGCCGGTGCGGGTGGTTCGGTCAAGTCGATCTCGTTCGACGAGTCGTTCAAGACCGCGACGGCGGACCTGCTGGCCAAGACGGTGATGCACGCCATCGCCAGGGCGCAGGCAGACGCGGCACGGGCACAGGCCGAGGTGGTCCGGCGCGGGCTGGGCGGGTCGGAACTCCTCGACCGGGTGCTGTCCGAGGAGGAGCGGACGTTCGGTGACAAGCCGACGCCCGATCCCGGCGTGCAGGTGCTGCGGCAGGCACCCGCGTCGTCCCGGGCCGGGTACGACGACTACGAGGACGGATTCGACATCTACCAGGGGATGCGCCGTTGAGTGCGGCAGCGATCATCGCGATCGTGGTCGGCGGGCTCGTCATCGTCGGCGGCCTGCTGACCTGGATGATGATCTGGCTGCGCAAGGACTACAAGGAATCGGTCGAAGGCGTCCTCACCCGCCTCAACGAGGAAGCGCCCCGGCGTGGCTGGCGCTACGAGGAGCGCGAGGACGCCTACAACCAGGTGTTCGACGAGGTGCAGCAGTACGCCCCGCTGTCCGCGACGGTGATCGGCTACGACCGGCAGCCGAACGCGGTGCGGGCACACGAGGTGGTCACCGGTCAGCACCGCGGCAGGCCGTTCCTGTCCGCGCGGTTCCACATCAAGGATCCACCGGACAGCAACGGCCCGGGAAGCATGCACGACGAGCATGCGATCTGGGTGCGGACCCCGGCGCCGCGACCGACGTTGGACGTGCGGTCGGTGCCGAGGCTGCAGAGCAGCATCGGCTCCGCGATCGGCGCGGGCGACCTGAAGATCGGGCACGCGGAGTTCGACGCCCGCTACCAGGTCACCGCGGAGAACGACCAGTTCGCGCGGGACGTGCTGTCGCCGGGGCTGATCGACTTCCTGCTCACCGACTCCCGGACGTTCCAGGGTTTCTGGATCCGCGGGCAGCAACTGGAGGTGGTCGGCGACATCGTCCCCGACCACCGCGATCCTGGTCCGCTGTCCGCCGCGCTGGACCTGCGCTGCGACATCCTCGACCGGATCCCGCAGCAGGTCTGGACGTAACAGCAGGCCGCCCCGCCCCGTTCTGAGTGCAACCAATGTGGCCTTCGTTGCGTTTTTGGCTACGAAGGCCACATTGGTTGCACAAGCCAGGAGTCGGGGTGCTCTGGACACGCGGGGTTCGGGCTCCCGGGTTTTGGCCACGAATGGCGTAATACTGCGTCGGTGCTTGTCACTCCAACCGGCCTGGTGATCTCTCCTGGGGATCTTGTCGACCTGCTGGAGTGCGAGCACCGCAGCGTTCTCGATCATGCGCTTGCCATGGGTGTCGAGGGTGCGCCGCAGCCGCAGGATCCGCAGAACCTGCTGGTCGCCAAGCACGGCATCGCGCACGAGCAGGCGACGCTCGAGCGGCTCGAGGCGCGGTTCGAGGTTGTGAAGATCGATCTGCCCGCCCCTCGGCCTGAGGCGCTGGCGGCGGCCGCCGAGCAGACCCGGAAGGCCATCGAGTCCGGCGCTCCGGTGATCTACCAGGCGGTTTTCTACGACGGCTCGTTCTACGGCCGTGCGGACTTCCTGATCCAGGACGCGAACGGCGATTACGAGGCGCACGACACGAAACTCACCCGGCACGCCAAGCCGTCGGCCGTGCTGCAGTTGACCACGTACGCCGCCGCGTTGCGGGACGCCGGGTATCCGGCGGGCCCGCAGATGCACCTGGTTCTGGGTGACGGGTCGACGCATTCCTATCGTGTCAACGATTTCCTGCCGCTGGTGTTGGATCTCCGCGCCCGGTTGGCGGAACGGCTGGCCAAGCCCGCGCGGTTGCCCGTCCAGGTCTGGGCGGACGAGCGGGCAGCGTGCGCGACGTGCAAGTTCGGTACGCACTGCGCGTCCGGGAGGGAAGGCGACCGGGACTTGTCACTGGTCGCCAACATCCGGGCCGACCAGCGCCGGAAGCTGGTCGCCGCAGGCATGTCGACCATCGACGACCTGGCCAACGCGACCGCGATGGACCGGCCGTCGACCATGTCGGCCGCCACGTTCCACGGCCTACGCTCCCAGGCCGCGATCCAGGTCATCCAGGACGACTCCCGCACGCCGGACGACCCTGTCGGCAAGGTGGCCTACGAGGTGCTGTCCGCCGAGGTGCTCGCCACGTTGCCGCAGCCGAGTGCCGGTGACGTGTTCTTCGACATGGAGGGCGATCCGTTCGCCTTGGCGGGCCAGGGTTTGGAGTACCTGTTCGGCGCGGTCACCGTCACCGATGACGGCACGGAGGAGTTCCGGCCGTTCTGGGCACACACCCGAGCGCAGGAGAAGCGTGCGTTCGAGGACTTCGTGGACTTCGCGTTGGAGCGCACGACCAAGCACCCGGGGTCGCACGTCTACCACTACGCGCCCTATGAGGTGAACGCGCTCAAGCGCTTGGCGGCGTTGCACGGCACCCGTGAGGAAGCCGTGGACACACTGCTGCGGGTGGGCGCGTTGGTGGACCTGTACGCGGTGGTGCGCAAAGGACTTCGGGTCTCGCAGCGGTCGTACTCGATCAAGTACCTGGAACCGCTGTACATGCCGGACAAGCGAGATGGTGACGTGGTCAACGCCGTGTCCAGCATCGAGGCGTACGAGGAGTACCTGACGCTGCTCGCCGCCGACGACGTCCCCGAGGCGGAGGCCGTTCTCGACGGGATCAAGGACTACAACGAGTACGACTGCGTGTCCACGCACCGGCTGTACCGGTTCCTGTTGCAGGTTCGCACCGAGGCGGGGATCGAACCGCACCAGCCGGACGAGTCCGAACTGGATGTCCTGATCAACGAGACCGCGGAGGCCGAGGCCGCGCAGCGCCGCGCCGAACGCGCGGCCCGGATCGCCGCCGTGGTCGACCCGCTGCTCGCCGACCTGCCCGAGGATCCCGCGCAGGCAACGGAAGACGAGCTGGCACGGGCGCTGCTGGCGGCCGCGGTCGGCTACCACCGGCGGGAGACCAACCCGGCGTGGTGGGATTTCTTCCGCCAGGTCGGCGCGCCGCTGTCCGACCTCGAGTCGGACACCGCGTGCACCGTCCCGGTTTCCCTGCGCTCCGAGGACTGGACCGCGCCCCAAGGCCGGGTGCGCAACGCCAAACGCGTCCTGCACGCCCGGTGCGATCCCGACCGGCCGCACCCGTTCGACACGAACGAACAGGTCCGCCTGCTGTACCGGGGCACGCCGGTCAACTGGACCCGCAACGCGAAGGTCGTCGAGGCGACCGCCGACACGCTCACCCTGGAGGAGAGCGCGAAGCCGGACGAGACCTCCGACGACGTCCCGATCGCGGTGCTGCCCGGCGACCCGGTGAAGCCGCAGCCCAAGGACGAGGCGGTGTACTCGCTGGCCGAGGGCGTGGTCGGGCTGCTGCCGATGCTGCCCGCGCACCCAGGTCTCGACCTGCTGCGCAGGCTGCCGCCGCAGACCATCCGCGGTGACCTGCCCCAAGGTGACGACCTGGTCGCCACGGTGATCCGCGCGGTGGACGCGCTGGACGGCTCGACGCTGGCCGTGCAGGGACCACCGGGCGCCGGGAAGACCTACCTGGCCGGGCGGTTGATCGCGCACCTGATCGGCAAGGGCAAGTCCGTCGGGGTCACGTCCAACAGCCACAAGGCCGTGGAGAACGTGCTCAGCTCCGCGCTGGCCGCGGGACGGGATCTCGGTGTGGCGATCCCGTGCGCGAAACGCGCGAAGGGCGGGAAACCCGACAAGGACTGCCAGTGGGACCAGCCCAAGGACAACACCTCCTTGGTGCGCTGGCGGTCCGACCAGGGCGGCGGGCACCTGGTCGGCGGCACAGCGTGGACGTTCGCCAACGCCGCCGTCCGCGAAGAACGCTTCGACGTGCTGATCATCGACGAGGCCGGTCAGTTCGCCCTGGCCGACGCGCTCGCGGTGTCGACGTGCACCCGCAACCTGGTGCTGCTCGGGGACCCGCAGCAGTTGCCGCAGGTCGTGCAGGGCACGCACCCGGCGGGTGCGGACGCGTCCGCGTTGGGGCACCTGCTGGGCGAGGCGGACGTGATCCCGCCGAACCTCGGCTACTTCATGGACCAGACCCGACGCATGCACCCCGGCGTCTGCGACCCCGTGTCCCGGCTGTCGTACGCGGGCCTGCTGCACGCGCACGAGACCGCCTCCGGCAGGCACGTCGACGGCGTCGAGCCCGGCCTGTACACGCACTACGTCGAGCACAACCACAACATCACGAGCTCACCGGAGGAAGCCGACGCCGTCGTGGCCGCGGTCCGGGCGCTGGTCGGCCGCACGTGGGTGGACGGGTCGGCCGAGCGGCCGCTGACCGACGCGGACATCCTCGTTGTGGCGCCGTACAACCTTCAGGTCAGGGTCGTGCGCCGGGCGCTGGCGGAGGCCGGGTTCGAGCAGACGCGGGTCGGCACGGTCGACAAGTTCCAGGGCCAGGAAGCGCCGGTGGTCCTCGTCACAATGACGTCGTCCGCCGCGGTGGACCTGCCGCGGGGGCTGGACTTCCTGCTGTCGCGCAACCGCTTGAACGTGGCGCTGTCGCGTGCCCAGGCCGTGGCCGTGTTGATCTGTTCGCCGCGACTGGTGCAGGCCGACATCCGGGACGTCGACCAGATGCGCCTGGTGTCCGGAATGATCGGTTTGCAGCGTGGCGCCCGCCACTGGAACCCCTGACGCTTTCTTTGGTGGCTCTCCGTGGCGGCTAAGATGGGGGTCACCGTCCTGAGAAAGGCGTCATAGCTCCATGACCAGCGATTTCGACGCTGCGCCGGCCAAGTTCACCACACTTGGGCTCACCTTCGACGACGTTCTGCTACTGCCCGCCGAATCCGACGTTGTGCCGAGCGGTGTCGACACGTCGACCCAGGTCTCGCGCAACATCCGACTGCGTGTCCCGCTGCTGTCCGCGGCGATGGACACCGTGACCGAGGCACGGATGGCGATCGCCATGGCCCGCCAGGGCGGCATCGGCATCCTGCAGCGCAACCTGTCCATCGAAGACCAGGCCAGGCAGGCCGAAACGGTGAAACGCTCCGAGGCGGGCATGGTCACGGACCCGGTGACGTGCTCCCCGGACGCGACGCTGGCGGAGGTGGACGCGATGTGCGCCCGCTACCGGATCTCGGGCCTGCCGGTCACCGACGACAACGGCAAGCTGATCGGCATCATCACCAACCGCGACATGCGCTTCGAGGTGGACCACACCCGCCCGGTGCGCGAGGTGATGACCCAGGGCCCACTGGTCACCGCGCAGGTCGGCGTCTCCGCCGAGGTCGCGTTGGGTCTGCTGCGCCGCCACAAGGTCGAGAAGCTGCCGATCGTGGACGCGGACGGCAAGCTGCACGGCCTGATCACCGTGAAGGACTTCGTCAAGACCGAGCAGTACCCGCTGTCGACGAAAGACCCGGACGGCAGGCTGCTGTGCGGCGCCGCGGTCGGTGTCGGCGAGGACGGCATCCAGCGCGCGATGGCGCTGGCGGACGCGGGCGTCGACGTGATCATGGTCGACACCGCGCACGGCCACCAGCGCAACGTGACCGAGACGGTGGCGCGCCTGAAGAAGGAACTCGGCGACTCCGTGGACATCGTCGGCGGCAACGTCGCCACCCGCGCGGGTGCCCAGGCCCTGGTCGACGCGGGTGCGGACGGCGTGAAGGTCGGCGTCGGCCCCGGTTCGATCTGCACCACGCGCGTGGTCGCTGGCGTGGGCGTTCCGCAGATCACCGCGATCTACGAGGCCTCGCTGGCCTGCCGCCCGGCGGGTGTGCCGGTGATCGGTGACGGCGGCATCCAGTACTCCGGTGACATCGCCAAAGCCATCGCCGCGGGCGCCAGCTCGGTGATGATCGGCAGCCTGCTCGCCGGGACCGCCGAGTCCCCTGGTGAGCTTGTCCTGGTCAACGGCCAGCAGTACAAGACCTACCGGGGCATGGGGTCGCTCGGTGCGCTGCAGGCACGTGGCGAGGGCAAGTCGTACTCCAAGGACCGCTACTCCCAGGACGACGTGCTGTCCGAGGACAAGCTGGTGCCGGAGGGCATCGAGGGCCGCACGCCGTACCGCGGGCCGTTGAAGAACGTCGTGCACCAGCTCGTCGGCGGTTTGCGCGCCGCGATGGGCTACACCGGGTCGCACAGCGTCGCCGAACTGCAGGACGCGCAGCTCATCCGGATCACCGCCGCGGGTCTGAAGGAAAGCCACCCGCACGACGTCACGATGACCGTCGAGGCGCCCAACTACAGCGCTCGCTGAGTGCCCCGGGTGCCGACGAGGTAGTTCTCGATCTCGTCGGCGCCCCGGGCCGCTCCGCCGCTGTTCCCGATCACGTCCCGGATCCAGCCGAGGTCCTTGGTCCTCACCCGGTCGACCGCCGCTTTCAGGCTGTCACCCGGGAGCACGCGTTCCCCCAACTCCAGCTGGACAACGCGGTCGGCGTTCGCCGCCTGCTCGGGCGTCAGCGGGAACGCGACGATCGGCACGCCGTACGCCAGTGCCTCCATCGTGGAGTTCATGCCGGTGTGGCTGATGAACACGTCCGCCTGGCGCAGCACGGCCACTTGCGGAAACCTCGGCCGGATCTCGATGTTCGACGGCACCGGGCCCAGGTCCGCCGGATTGGTTTCGCCGATGGTCATCGCCACCTGCCATTCGGTGTCACCGAACTCGTTGAGACAAGTGGTGTAGAAATCTACATCGTTCAGGACAGATCCTAGAGATATGTACAGCAGTGGTCGACTCGGTACAGGTGGCGTCCACTGCTCGTGCCGCGCTCGGTCGCCCAGCATCGGCCCGATGAACCGGAAGTCCTCGCCGAAGCTGTCACCCTCGGGCTGGAACTCGCGGGGCAGGAACACCAGGTTCAGCCGCTCGGCCGCGTCGAGTGTGCCGTCGAAGTCAAGCGGTACACCGTGTTGTCTTGAGAACGCGGCACATTCCGCTTCCAGCGCTCCGCGGGCATCAGGCGTCAGCATGGCGGTCATGGTGCGGTGCAACGGGAATGCTTCGTTGGCGGCGAAGTTCGGGATCGTTCTGACGGCTGGGATGCCGAGTTTCCCGGCGACCAGGCGGGCGGGCCAGTTCGTCGAGTCGTAGACGATCACGTCCGGCCGGGACCGCGTGCAGTGGTCGAGCAGTACGGGGTAGGTCGCGCTCATCGCTTTCAGGAAGTGCTTGAACCACCCGGCCATCACGTCGTCGTCTTCCGGGACGTACGGCGACATCAGCGGCAGTTCGACCCAGTTCTCTTCCGCGCCAACGGGTTTCTCACACGCGTAGTCGACTTGGTTGCCGCGTCGGACGAGCTCGGCCACGAGGGGCAGGGTGGGTGCGATGTGGCCTTGGCCGGTCAGGACGACGAAAAGCATCCGCATCGGCCGATTCTAGGACCGATGTTCAACTGTTTTCGCCGTCGACAGGTTCAACCGTTCACGGTGCCTGTGGCCGCTGTTACCTGGTAGAACAACCACATGCCGGACTTCGGGGGAATGCTCTCGCGGTTGGCCGCCCAGCGAGGGCTGGACGCGCGAGCGTTGGCGCGGGCCGTTGACCTGCCGAACACGGAGTTGACGGCAGTGTTCGGCGGGCGGCAACCGTCCGCGTCACTGCTGCGTCAGCTCGCACCGGCGTTCGGGTTGCACACGTCGGCGGATGTCCGCCCAGGTGGTGAGCGGGAGTACGACAGGTGGTTCCAGCCGGGCTTCGGCGCCGTGCTGATGCGGTTGTTCGGCAACCGGAACATGCCCGCGATTCAGGCGGTCAAGGCGCTGTTCATGCTGGCGTCGTTCGGCCCGTGGTCGCCATCGACGCTGAACCTGGTGGGCCACGGCCGCAAGGACGTGTCCGCCGAACTGGTTGCGGCGTCCGTCCTCGTACTCGGCATTCCGGCATGTGACCTGGCAGCCATGGCCGACGTGCGGCTCGACGAGCAGGCAGGGCCCCCGGAGTACGCGATATCCGACGCCAGCGCGCTGATCTGGGAAGCGCGCTGCATAGCCGGTGCACAGATGGCGCAGTTGAATGAACTGTCGCATGTCCTCTACCACCACTGCAGTGAATTCCTGCATCCACTCAAGGCGTGCAGTTGTTCTTTGCTCCGCGAGCCGCTGACATCGGGTGCCGAAGATGAGTCTGACCCGGAGCACGCGGCCGGATGATCGCTGACAGCCCTTGGCGGTCGGCGATGGAAGCCGGTGCGCGTGCAGCCGATTGCTACAGCGAATACCGGGCAGGTTCCCACGCCGATGCTGATCCACGTGTGCGCTACCGGCGCACCGGAAGCGGGGGTGTGCCCGCCGGGGAGCGCATGTCGCGCACCATCACCCGGCGGGGCACCCGCCGTTCACTTCACGCTGCCTGGCCGGGGCCGGTCCACGTCGATCTGCTCCTTGCGGACCTTGTCGCGGACCTGCTGCTGCTCGGTCACTTCCTCGGTGCGCATGCGGACCTGCTCGACCGGCACGGACTCCTTGCCGATCACGGGCTTGTCGGCGTGCAGGACGACTTCCTGCTCCTCTTCGCCGATCTCGGTCTTGCCCGCGTTGCGAGGGTCGATCGGTTCGCGCTCGATGCGCACCTCCTCGTGCGAAACCGGCACGGTGACCTGCTGCTCCTCGGTCACCACGTGCTTGCGCAGCCGGACGCGGCCGGTTTCCACGCGCTGGGTGCCGACCTTCAACTGCTCCTCGGAGCGGGTCATCACCTGATCGTCCGCGCGGCCCCGCTGGTCGCCCTTGGCCCTCGCCCGCATCTCGTCCTGGCCCCGGCCCTGGGTCTGCCGGTCCTGGGGCATCCGGCCCTGCTGGCCCCGGCCTGGTTCACCGGCGCGCTGCACGGGAATCCCGTAGTAGTCGTACAGGTTCATGCTCTCCTGCGCGGAAAGCCTGCCGTCCGCGTCGATCCGGGGTGCTTCCTTGATCTTGTCCTTGCCCCAGTTGACGTGCAGGCCGTCGGTCGCGGTCTGCGCGCCCGCCAGCGGCACGAAACTCTCCTTGTGCCCGAACAGGCCGGTGTGGACCGTCACCCATTCCGGCTGCTGTGACTCCTCGCTCAGGTACACCGTCGCCACTTTGCCGACGCGATCTCCTCGCGTGTCGTACACCTCAGCGCCCACGAGCTCCTGCGGTCGCATGGCTTCACCTTCCGTGTCTATAAAGGACAACGTACGGAAGTCCACAGTCCACCGTGTGCAAGGCACCCGCAAACCGAACGCCCGGCGACCACGGTCCGACGTGGGCGAATCAACCACGCACAGCGAGACCGGGACTGCCTGAGCGGGTGGTTTACGCCGAGCTTCGGCGGGTATCTGGGCACTACCACCCAGGGGGTCGCCCGGGTCCTCTTGTGAGTGACACCAGACCCGGACGCGGGTTCTTTCGGGGAATCATCCCGCCGCGAGCAAACTCACCCCTCGCGAGGACAGTTTGTGCACGGCTGAGCCGTTCGACCGGTGTGTGATGACCAGACCGGCGTCACGAAGCACTGTAGCGTGCTGGGAGGCTCCCGCCACCGATATCCCGATCGTCCTGGCCAGCTGCGAGGTGTTGACTCTCGGTGCCTCGGCGATCGCGCGCAGGACCGACGCCCGTGTCCGGCCGAGCAACGCGCTCAGCGACTCCGGCCGTGGCGCGCAGTGTTGCCCCTTGATCGGTTCACACCACCCCAGCTCCCGTTCGACCGGGTAGACGAGGATCTGCTCGCGATCCGGGTCGGCGAGGGCGATCGGCCTGCGCCAGCAGAAGAACGACGGCACCATCACCAGTCCTCGCCCGTCGAGGTGGATGTCGCGGTCGATCGGGTAGTCCACCTCCAGCACGGGCGCGCGCCATTTCATCGTCGGGTGCAGCATCGTCAGCATCGCCTCGATCCCGCAGTCCGTGGCCAGCGATGCGCGCTTGTCACGGTCCGCGCGGACGTGGGCACGGATCGTCTGCCAGTGCGGCCTCAGCGCGTCTTCGTGGTAACGGCTGACGCTGCTCGCCAGTTGGCGCATGGCTTCGGTGTCGCCGTCGGCGATGCCGACCACCCAGCTCGGCGGGGCCACCTCGGTCGCCAGTCGTTCGATGTCGGCCCGCAGTACCGACTTCCCGGTGCCGAGCAGGGCTTCCAGTGCGGTGTCCAGGTCCGCCGTGTCCACTGTGGGCGTGAGGAAGTCCGGCGAGTAGCCCTTGGGGCGCGCGAGGGCGGCCAGGATCGTCGCCGACGGGCGGACCGACGCGCGTGCCTGCCGCCGCCACGCGTCGAACACCAGGGAGCCGTCGCTGGTCTGCAGCATGTGGATGCTCAGCAGGACTTCCCATAACGGATGCGGTTCGGCGCGGACCCTGATCCTGACCAGATCCTCCGCCGTGAAGTGGATGCGCAGCACTCGTCCCCCAGCAACACGAGTCGGTACGCCGGTTCCCCCCGTGCACCGGCACAGCGAACGATAGCCAGCGGCAGGCCGCGCGGATATCCACTGGGCGACAAGTTCGCTGTCGTCCAGTGGACAGCGGCCCAGCGGACAGCGACACCGTGGACATCGTCCCATGATCGCCTCTTCCGGCGCATCCGGCTTCACGCTGACCTGAAACCACGCGACCAGTTGACTCATATACCCCCTACCCGTATGTTCGCCACATACCATCACCCGGTATGGAGGAGCCGAGGCCGATGCCCGAAGACCGCCACTTCACCAGGGACGGCGCCAGAATCGCCTACCAGTACACCGGCAGCGGTCGGCCGCTCGGCTACGCCCACGGCGTCTTCCTCAGCCGGGACGCGGTGCGGCGCATGGGGTTGTTCGATTTCGACACGTTGTCAGCCGGTCGCTCCCTGCTCACGTTCGACCAGCGCGGCCACGGGCAGTCGACCGGCCGCCCGGTCGACGCCGACTACGGCTTCGCCAACGTCGGACTCGACCTGCTCGGCGTGCTCGACGACGCGGGCGTGGCCGAGCCGATCGACTTCACCGGCTCGTCGTGGGGCGCCGCGGCCGCGCTGCACGCGGCCGTCATCGCGCCGGAGCGGTTCGGCAGTCTGGTGCTGATCATTCCGCCCGTCGCCTGGGAGGACGGACCGGTCCAGGCGCGGCAGTGGTACACCGACACCGCCGACGAGGTCGACCGACTCGGCGGAGCGGCGTGGCGTGCGAAGTGGGCGGCCGCCGACCCGTTGCCGATCTTCGCCGACTACCCCAAGTTCGACCTGACCCCGCAGGTCCCCGACGAACTGCTGCCCGCTGTGCTGCGCGGGATCGGCCAGTCCGATCTGCCGCCGCAGGATCTCGTTGCCCGCCTTCGGCTACCGACGCTGATCATGACGTGGGAGACCGACCCGCTGCACCCGCCCGCCACCGCCCAGCGACTGCACGACCTGATCCCGGGCTCGCGGCTGCACATCGCTGCGTCCGTCGCGGACGTCCGGACGTGGACCGCCAAGACCGCGGAGTTCCTTCGGGGGACTCAGGCGGACTGAAGCTCGTCGAGCCACATCCGCAGGGCGACACGGGACTCCCGCAGCGTGCGGGCGTGGTCGCCGAGGCCGCTGTGGGAGTGGCCCCGGCGCTGCGCGTCCGGGCTCCAGTGCTTGGAGAACGCGAGCCTGATGCAGCTCTCGACGGTGACCGCGTGCCAGAGCAGCAGTTCGGCGACCCGTTGCTGCAACGAGCCCTCAGGGCACCCCAGGTCCATGGCCTCCAGGTGCAGCCGGGCGTACTCGCTGACGATCCGGCCACCCCGGCGGGCGACGTCGGCGGGCGGCGCGCCGGGTCTGCAGCACTCGGCGATGGTCTCCTCGGCATTGGGCTGCGCCCGGACTCCCTGGTCGACCAAGGTGATCAGGACCGCCAGTGTCCGCGCGAGATCGCGCTCCGGCCCGGCGGCCTTCGCCTTGCGCCACATCCCCATGGCTCCTCCACCACCGACGCTGGTGCATGGAACGGATCGGCCAAGACTAGCGGTTCGGCTTGACCATGACGCAGCGTCAAGGTTTTTACTGTGGTCATGCGCATCGGGGAACTCGCCGACCTGGTCGGACTGTCGACCCGGGCCATCCGGCACTACCACCACCGCGGTCTGCTCCCCGAGCCCGAGCGGCGCGCGAACGGCTACCGCGAGTACGGGCTGCGTGACGTGATCGTGCTCGCCCGGATCCGCAGGCTGACCGAACTGGGACTGAGCCTGGACGAGGTGCGGGACACGCTCGCCGACGACCGTGGCCTGGACCTGCGGGAGATGCTCACCGCGCTGGACGCCGACCTGGCTCGCCAGGAAGCCGCCATCCGCGCCCGCCGGACCCGGCTGGCGGCCGTGCTCGAACAGGTCGGCCGACATGAGGACGCCACGATCTCACCGGAAGTGGCCGATCTGCTCGGCGAACTGCCCACCGCCACCGGGTCGATCGGCGCACTGGAGCGTGAACTGTTCACGCTGCTGGACATGACGCCGGACAGCGAGCAGATCGTCTCCACGTTGCGTGCCCACGTGACCGACCCGGCGACGCTCGCCCTCGGCCAGGACCTGGCGCGACAGCTGGAAGAGCTCGCCGAGGCCGCCGTCGACGACCCGCGTATCGCCCCGCTCGCGACCAGGGTCGCCCAGAGCATCCCGCCCGGGATTGTCCCGTCGGAGGTCGACCTGGACCACCCGTTCAGCGCCGCCGTGCTGGAGTCGCTGGCACCCGCGCAGGCCGAGGTGTTCCGTCGGGCGATGCGGCAGGTGGGCCCGTGAAGCGACTCCTGACCAGCCAATGGCGCGGCCTGACCAGCCTGTGGTTGTGGGTCCGGCGTCGCCGCGCCGGTGTCGGACCGTCGGACACCGCCATCGGTTACGCCCGCGACCAGGTGCCGACGTTGTCGGTCCTGACCGGAGCGCTCGCGCTGGAGTCGTTCGTGGTCGGCCTGCTGGTGCCGTGGTGGTGGGTCCACGTGCTCGACGTGCTGACCCTGCTCCAGGTGTTGGGGATCGCGGCGGTCATGGTGACCAGGCCGCATTGTCTGACGAGCGACACGCTGGTGCTGCGGGAAGGCTCGATGTTCGAGGTGCGGGTTCCGCTCGCGTCGATCGCGTCCGCCAGGGTGCACCGCAAAGACCACAATGGACCGACGATCGAATTCGACGACGACACGCTCAGCATCGTGATCGGCAACCAGACCGACGTGACAGTCGTGCTCTCTGACCCGTTGTCCGTCAAGGACAGCCAGGTGTCGGCGATCCGGTTCCGCGCCGACGACCCACGCGAGGCCGTGCGGGCGATCAACGACGCGTCACGCGAGCTGGCGACGAATGTCCATTAGGTGGTGGCGCACCTCGTGCAAGGTGTGCACGGCAACCCACCGCACTGCCCGCTTCACCGGCGAGGGCGCATTGTAAATCAGCGTCCGCTGCCAGCCCGTCTCTTCGAGACGGTCGAGCACCGTCGCGAACAGCAGCGCGGAGTCCGTGATCTGCCGGGCGACGGCTGCGGGCTCCTGCTCGTTGTAGCCCTCCTGTTCGACCCGCTCGTCCCGGCCCATCGGCTCGCAGTCGGGCGTGTCCAACCGTTGCGCGAGCAAAACGCGTTCCCGTTGCACCAGCAGGACATCGCGCACGTGACTCGAGTACTCCAGCGGCGACCAGACACCGCTGCCCGGCCTGCGGCGCACGTCCGCCCCGCTTCGCAGGATCACCGCGAAGTCGTCGGCGCCCGCGCGGATCGCCCTGGCCGCCGCTGGAGACTCGTTCAGGTCATAGGTGAAGCCACACTCCGGGCAGTGGTCCATGGCTCCACGCTACCAACTAGCTCATCGGGTCGAGCGTCATGTACGCCTGCTGCGGATTCCCGTCGTGCACAAGGGATTCGTGCGCGCCGACGTCGTCGAACGCGAACCCGTACGCCTTGCCGTCGGCCATCTGGGCGTGGATCAGCCGCGAGTAGTGGTTGGTCACGGAGTCCTTGTAGAAGTTCGTGTTGTTCGGATCCGGCTGGTTCGGGTTCGTGATCAGCGTCGACCTGTTGTACCCGGCGCACAGCGTGCGCGAGATGGGCCCGCGGACCTGGTCGTTCGGCGCGTCCAGCAGCTTGTAGCAGCCGAACACGCTGTCGGAGTCGGGTTTCTGGAACGAGGTGGCGAACCCGCCCGAGGCGTTGGTGAACGTCATCGTGTTGCCGGAGACCCGGCCGGTGTACTTCACGTTCGGCTGGTTGGCGAACGGGGTCACCGTCAGCGTCCGTGTCGAGTAGTGCGACCAGACGCGGTCGATGTAGTTGCTCATCACGTTGGCGGGCAACGCACCCACGCCGACGCCGTGACCAGGCGCCAACGCCCGGATGCCGTTGTTGCGGATGAGGTTGCCCCAGCCCTGTGACCGCAGGCCGTTGAACACCGCGCTGTACCCACCCGGCTTGAGGTGCCCGGTGGTGCGGACCTGCCCGCCCGCCGCCTGGACACCGACCGCGTACGGCGCGGTGAACATGTCGACCTGCGTGCTGTTGATCCACAGGCCGCTGTCGTTGAGCGTGTACTCCGACCAGCTGAAGAGGATGTTGGCGTTCGGGTCGGACGGGTTCTGCACCGCGGGCTGCACCAGGCCGCCGGTGGTCAGCTTGAACACGAGCTTCTGGCCGTAGGAGAAGTAGACCCGGCCGGAGAACTTCGGGATCCTGATGGTCCTGGTCTGGCCGTTGGCCGGACCGGCGATCGACGCGTCCGGCGCCGGTGTCGGCGGGTTGCCGCCCGCGGGCCACGGGTGGAATGTGCCGTTGGCGTCGGCCCAGCCCTGCCGCCCGGTCGAGAGCTCGGTGCCGAGGTTGTAGATGTACACCGCGTCGCCGCGGCCGGAACTGTTCTTGATCTGCAGCGGGATCGTGGCCGGTACGGCCCGCGCGGCCGGGGCCAGTGCCGTCAGGCCGGCGGTGATCATCACGGCGACCGAGGCCGCCGCGACCAGGGCCGCGAGTGTCCTGCGTGGGGTGAGCACCTGCTTGTCCTCCTCAGGTTTGTCCCGGGTGGAGCGTCGGCGCCCACTGCAGGGGCGGTGTCGTACGGACACCGGGCAGGTACTTCCAGGCGCCGACGTGCGCTTTTCGCGTTCAGGACGTGAGAGCGCTCTCACTAGCATCGACAGGCGCCCGTCGTGTGTCAATGGCCGTCACCACGCGGTTGCCGGAGCCGCCGGTTGTGGGAGAATCCAACGCTGAGTCCGTGCTTGGGGGAGACGACGTGCGCATCACCGATGAACTCGACGACCCCCCACGCAACCTGCCGCCGGACAGCGGCGAGCTGATCGGACGCGACGCAGACGTGGCCGCGATCATGCGGACCGCCACAGGCTCGGGCAAGCGCGTGGTGGCCGTCTCCGGGTTCGGCGGCATCGGCAAGTCCGCACTGGCCGTCCACACCGCGCACAAGCTGGCCCGCCATTTCCCCGACGGCCAGTTGTTCGCCGACCTGCGCGGCGCCACCGGCCGCGAGGAGGCCGACGCGCACGACGTCCTCGGTCGTTTCCTGCAGGCGCTCGGCGTCCAGGCGGCCGACGTCCCGGCGGGCACGGCCGAGCGGATCGAGCAGTACCGGTCGATCACCGCGGGCAAGCGGATGATCGTCCTGCTCGACAACGCCCGCACCGAGCAGCAGGTCAGGCCGCTGCTGCCGGGCGGCGAGGACAACCTCGTCATGATCACCACCCGCTCCCGGCTGGCCGGGCTGGACAACGCCGAGTCGATCGAACTGGCCTTCCTCACCACCGACGCCGCGATCGTGCTGCTCGGCCGGATCATCGGGCCCGGCCGCGTGATCGCCGAGCGCGAGCAGGCCGAGCAGATCGCCAAGCTCTGCGGCGGGCTGCCGCTGGCCGTCCGCGCGGCCGGGGCGAAGCTGGTGGCCAACCCGGACTGGCCGCTGGAGTCGCTCGTCGTGCGGCTGTCCGACGAACACCGCAGGCTGGACGAACTGACCGTCGGCGACCTGGCGATCCGCTCCAGCCTCGGCCTGACCTACGCCGAGCTCGACGAGAAGCAGCGGCGCGCGTTCCACCTGCTGTCCGTGCTCGACCTGCCGGACTTCGGCTGGTGGCCGGTGGTGCCGCTGCTGGACGTGTCGCCACGCGAGGCCAGGGACATCGTCGAGCACCTCGTCGACCTGCGGCTGATCGAGGTCGCCGGGGCCGACGCGCTCGGCCGGGTCCGCTACCGGCTGCACGACCTGGTCCAGCTGTTCGGCGCGGAGCAGCACGAGTCCGGTGTGGGCATGCCCGCCGCGGTCATCCGCACGCTGGCCACGTGGATGGTGCTGATCGACGAGAGCAGCCGTGACCTGCCGCGGGTCACCGTGACGCTGGGCTCACCGGTGTTGCCGGACGTCACGGTCGACCCGGCGCTGATCGAGGACGTGCGCGCCGACCGCGACGAGTGGCTGAGGGCCGAGTCGGCCGCGGCCGTGCGCATGGTCGAACGCGCCTACGAGCTGCGGATCAACTACAACACGATCGTGTCACTGGTGTCCCTGCTGGCCATCCCGTTCGCGGCGCGCAACGAGTTCGACGAGTGGCAGCGGACGCAGGAGATCGCCCTCGAGGTGTCCCGCGCGGTCGGCGACCGCGGCGCGGAGGCCGTCAGCCTGGCCCGGCTCGGCCAGCTGTACGCCGAGAAGGACGACTTCCCCGCGGCGATCACCCACTTCCGCGAGGCCGCCACGCTCGCCGCCGTGCTCGGCGGCGACAGCACGTTCGCCGCCGCGCTCGTCGGGATGGGGACCGTCCACCGTGAACTCGCCGTGACCGATGCCGCGATCGTCGACCTGGGCACGGCCGCCGCCGTGGCCGAGGAGATCGGCCACTTCGGGGTGGTCGCGGCCGCGAACTACGGCCTCGGCGCGATCAGTCGCGACCAAGGCGACATCACCGCGTCGACCGCCCAGTTCCAGCGCTGCGTCGAGATCTACCGGAAGGCGGGCGACCAGCGCGGCGTCGCGATGTCGTTGCGTGGTCTCAGCCTCTGCCACCGGGCGATCGGCGAGTACGCCGCAGCCGCGGACCTGGCCGACCAGTCGGCCGCCATCCTCGACGACCTCGGCGACGAGCTCGGCGCCGCCTACGCCCGGCAGTCGTGGGCCAAGGCCGCGCTGCGGACCGGCCTGCACGCGCAGGCCGCCGCAACGCTCGACCACTGCCTGGGCACCTGCACCCGCAGGCACGACCGGTTCGGCATCGCGCTCGTCACCCGTACCCTCGGCGAGGTCCATCTCGCGTCCGGCGACTACCCGGCCGCGCGGCAGACGCTGGAAACGGCACTGGCCCTGTGGACCGAACTGGACCTGCCGCTGTGGCAGGCTCGCACGCTGCGTGACCTCGCGGCGTCGACCGTCACCGATGACCAGGCCGCCGCCGACGCCCACTGGGCACGGGCCCGTGCGCTCGTCGACGGCACCGAAGCCCGCGAGTCCGCGGAACTGGCGGTCACGACCCCAGCGGAGTGGCTGGCGACAGTTCGCTCACCATGACCAACCTCCACTACGGCGTGCTCGGCCCGCTCGAGGTCGTCCGTGACGGCCATCGAGTCGCGATCAACGGTCCCAAGCTGCGTGTCCTGCTGGCCACGCTGTTGTTGCAAGCCAACGCCACGGTGTCGATGGACCAACTCGGTGAGCGGATGTGGGGCGAGCGGCTGCCTCCGACCGCGCGCAAGAGCATCCAGCTGTACGTGATGCGGCTGCGCCGGGTGCTCGGCGACGACTCGCTGATCGAGACCCGACCGGACGGGTACCTGATCGCCGTCCAGTCCGACCAGGTGGACCTGCTGCGGTTCCGGCAGCTGGTCGCGGCGGCGCGCACGGCGGCGAGGACCGGCGACCTGGACGACGAGCTGTCCAAGCTGGACGACGCACTGGCCTGCTGGCGCGGGCCCGCGCTGTCCGACGTCCCGTCGGAGTCGCTGCAACGGGAGGCCGTGGCCGAGCTCGCCGAGGACCGGCTGCGCACGGCGGAGCGCCGCATCCGGGTCCACCTCGACCTGGGCAGGCACCGCGAGGTGATCGGCGAACTGGTCCAGCTGACCAAGGACCACCCGTGGCACGAGCAGTTTTGGGCCCAGCTGATCGAGGCGCTGCACCGGTCCGACCGGCTGGCCGACGCGCTGGACACGTACCGCACAGTGCACCGGAAGTTCCGCGACGACCTGGGCATCGCCCCGGGCCCGCACCTGCAGCGGGTCCAGCGCACCATCCTGGCCGGGCGTTCGGACCCGCAACCGGTGCTGACGACGCCGATCAACCAGCTCCCCGCCGCACTGCGCGGGTTCGTCGGCCGGGAGGACACCGCCGCGCGGCTGATCGACATGCCCGGGCCGATCACGGTCGTGTCCGGACCACCCGGCGTCGGCAAGACGGCGTTCACGCTGCATGTCGCACACCAGCTACGCGGCCGTTTCCCGGACGGCCAGCTGTACGTGAACCTGCAGGGGTACGCGACGGACCCACCGCTGGCACCTGGAACCGTGCTGACCCGGTTCCTGCGCACGCTCGGCGTCGGACGTGACGAGATCCCCGCCGACCTCGCGGACCAGGCGGCGTTGTACCGGAGCGTGTTGACCAGCAGGAGGATGCTCCTGGTGCTTGACAACGCTGTCAACGCCGAACAGGTCCGCCCGTTGCTGCCCGCCGAGCCGGGCTGTCACGTGCTGATCACCAGCCGCGGCGACCTACGGGGTCTCGCGGTCAATCCAGGCGCCGACCACATCCCGTTGGACGTGCTGACCGAACAGGAGTCCCTGGCCGTGCTGACCGGGCTGGTCGGCGCGGCGAGGGCCGAGGCCGAGCCGGAAGCGTTGCTGGACTTGGTGAACGCGTGCGCACGCCTGCCGTTGGCGTTGCGCATCGCCGGCGCGAACCTCGCGGCGGGCCCACACCGGCGGATCGCCGAGTACGTCGCGGAGATGACGCAGTCCGGGCGATTGGCGGAACTCGCGATCGACGGCGACGAGGCGTCCGCCGTGCGGGTCGCGTTCGACCATTCCTCCGTGCGGCTCTCGGAGTCCGACCGGTCGTTTTTCCGGCTGCTCGGGCTCGTGCCTGGGCCGGACATCGGGGTGGACGCGGCCGCCGCGCTGGCTAGCTCGTCGGCGGCGGAGGCCGGTCGGGCGCTGGACCGGTTGACCGCAGCGGCCTTGCTGTACAGGGATTCCAGTGGGCGCTACCAGTTCCACGACCTGATCCGCGAGTACGCCGTCAGCCAGGACACGGCCGCCGACCCCGTCGACGCGTTGACCCGGCTGATGGACTTCTACCTGCACACCGCGAACTCCGCGGTGCGTCTGCTGTATCCGGCCGCGCCCCGGTTGCCGTTGCCGTCGTCACCAGTCCCCGCGTCCGCGTTGACTGAGGCGACCGCGTTGTCGTGGCTGGATGAGGAACGCTACAACCTCGTCGCCGTCGTCGCGTGGGCAGCGACACATCCTGTGCTGCGGCCATACGCGTGGCGCCTGGCGGATGTCCTACGTGGATACCTTCAGGCGCGTGGACACGCCCGGGAGACGGTCACCGGCTTCGAGGCCGCGTTGCGGGCCGCACGGCAGGCAGGCGAACCGGCGGCACAGATCTCGATGCTGGACGTGCTCGGCATGATCTGCTTCAACCTCGGTGACTACCACCGGGCGATCGACTACCACACCGAGGCATTGACCGTGGCCGAACGGGCCGAGGACCTGGACGCCGCCGCGCAGGCACTGCACAACCTCGGCCGCATCCACCTCCAGCGCGGGACTCCGAAGCTGGCTGAGGACTGCCACCGGCAGGCGTTGGACGTCAGCCGCAAGACCGGCAACCACGCCGCTGAGATCCTCGCGCTGAACTACATCGGTGTCGCGCACACGTCGGCGGGGCGCCCGGCGACCGCGTTGAACTGGCACGAGCAGTCACTCGCTTTGAGCCGTTCGACGGGAAACCAAGCCGCCGCGTTCCGAGCCATGAACGGGCTGGGCATCGCGTACTGGCACCTCGGCTCGCTGACGAAAGCGGCTGAACTGCAACAGCAAGTGCTGCGCTACTGCCGCCAGATCGGCGAGCGGTTCGGCGAACTGACCGCGCTGGTGTGCCTGGCGGAGGTCGAGTGCGACCTCGACGACCTCGACACCGCGCTGGGACACGCCGAAGAAGCGATCACCCTCAGCACCCAGACAGGCGACCGGCGAGGCGAAGCCGGGGCGCTGGAGGTCACCGCGACCATCCACAGCAGACAGAGAGCCTTCCACCCGGCGATCTCCGGATACCACGCGGCACTGGCACTGTCCCGGCAGATCGGCTTCCGCTACGGGGAAACGTCGGTCCTGATCGGACTGGCGGGCGCTCATCGCGGGGCAGGGAACGCGGAACTGGCTGTGACCTGCAGCGAGCAGGCACTGGCCAAGCTTCGCACCGGTGGCCAGTTGTTGCTGGAGGCCAGGGCTTTGACCGAGTTGGCACACGGTCAGATCGCGCTGGGGATGTTCGCCAAGGCCAGGGCCACCGTGCAGGAGGCTTTGGTATTGGCTTCGGAACGGGGTCAGCTGTTGGTTTCGGAGCGGGCACGGGGTGTGGCGTCGTTGCTGGTCTGAACCGCAGGCTCGGCACTTGGTCGCGCTTCAGCCTTGAGTTCTCGGTGACTGGGGCGGCAGGTCCGCTAGAACAGGTGTACTCGCTCGTCCACGTGCCGGACCGGAGCCGTTGTCAGGAAGACTGTCGGGTCTGCGTTTCCGTACGCCAGGTTCAGCGTGTCCTGACGGTAGCGCCATTCCCCTGTGCGGCAGTGGAGCACCATACGGTAATTGATCTGCCAGCGGATCCACTGCCCTTTTTCGATTCGGACCGCCGGGTGGCGGTTTCGCTGCGGCAAGCCGTGTACGTACTCGGAGAGTTGGACTCTGAGGCGACCTGTGTCTTCTTCGGTCAGGTCCACTTCATCTCTCTTCAGCTCGGCTGCCGACTGCCAGACCGGGGCGAAGTCCGTGTGCTCGTGCATCGTTACTTCGAAGATTCCGTTGTCGGGCAAGGCGAATGCTGTCGGGACCGCGTTCCTCCTCGCGGCTGCCTTGCCGCCTCTGGACTTCTTCGTCCAGTTCGTTCTCACCCACAGGGCTGACAGTTCCACTCCACCATGGTCTCATCGCGCGCTACCGATTTTGGGTCAGCGCTTGCCTTGCTGCTGGGTGGTGGAACTTGAAGAGGTGTCCCACCTCCGTCAGGAACCCTGCTTCCGCTGCTTCCTCGACCGCGCCTACGAGATCCGTCACCGGTACGCCCATCGCTGTCGCCGCGTCGGCCAGGTCGAACTGGTCCGCCAGGATGGCGGCTGCTCGGAGCAGGGCCTGGGTTCGGGATGACAGCAGGCTGGTTCGCCGGAGTACGACTTCTTCGGTTGAGGTGGCCGGGTCGACGAGTTCGGCCAGGAACTGCGGGTTTCCCGCTGCCAGGTCCACAAGGGACTGATCGGTTCGGTTGCCTGCCAGCTGTGCGGCTTCCTCGCTCGTCAGACCGGTGAGGCGTAGGACATCGCCTCCACCTGGACCGACGCCCGCGCGCAGCCGGTCGACTTCCGTTCTTCGGGGTAGCGGCCTGCATGCTCCTACCACGAGCAGAGGTTCTCCGTGCGCGATCTTGCTCAGTCTGTGCCAGGCCAGTAGTTCTTGCTCCGATGCGTCGTTCAGGTCGTCGGCCACGATCACCGCTGGGCCTGCCGACTCCACTTCGTTGATCGTTCTCCGATCCGCCCAGATCACCGGGATCTCGGTGTCCGCGAAGGCTTCGGCCAACAGCGCCGATTTACCGATGCCGTGTGGTCCTTCGATCCACACGCATCCGCCATGTCCTTGCCGCACTTCTGCCAGGCGTCTTCGCAGTACCTCCAACTCTCGCTTTCGCCCCACGAATGCTTTTGGTTTGTTCGGGGCTCCTGTGCGGGCTCTTGTTGTCGCCGCGATGTCGTCGTGGATTCTTCGTAGTGCCGCGCCTGGTTCCATGCCCAGGGTTTCCACCAGTCTGCGTCTGGTCGAGTCGAACACGTCGATGGCCTCCGTGTCACGGCCGAGGCGGTGCAACGCGGTCATCAGCAGTCCGGCGAGTGACTCGCGGAGTGGGTGCTGCCGGACCAGGTCACGGAGGTCAGGCACGGCTTGGGGATCCGCTGCCGCTGTCATCACTTCCGCGCGCTGTTCCCTTGCCGCCAGTCTCAGTTCCGCCAGGCGTTGTCGGTGCAGGGTCGCGAACGGCGAGTCGACGCCGCCCAGCGCGTCGTCTCCCTGCCATAGGGCCAGTGCCGTGTCCAGTGCCGCCCTGGCTGCTGTTGTGTCGCGTCTGTTCCATGCCAGCTGGGCTGCTTCGCGTAGTGCGTCGAATTCGTGGACGTCCAACGCCTGCGGGTCGAGCCCCAGTGTGTAGCCCGAGCGGGTTGAGGTGAGGGTTTGACTGGAGCGGCCCAGCACCAGCTTGAGGCGGGAGATGTAGCTGTAGAGGCTGCCGTCCGCTCCTGCGGGCGCCGCGTCGCCCCAGACCGCGTCGATCAGCGCCTCACGGGACACGACCTGGTTGGCGCGCATGGCCAGCACCGCGAAAACGGCACGTTGCCTGCCTGGCCCCAGGTCCAGCGCCACGTCGTCACGCCACGCCGCCAGGTCACCCAGCACACGGACCCGCAGCACTCTGCCGAGCGTACTGGGTGCTTCCGGGCAACATTCGGCCCCCGAACGCCCTCGAACCGGGCCTTTCCCTGGTGGACCGGTCCATTGACGGCCATCATCGGCACGCGGCCGTCTGCCGCCTGCCGTCGACAAGACTTCGTTAAGACTCCTCGCCCAGACTCCCCCGCACACCCGATCCAGCGTGTGGAGGAGTCGATGGAGCAGGTGCGAGTCGCTGTCCGATCGTCGGACCCGATGTCCCGTGTGGGCCTGACCAGCTATCTCGGGTCTCACGGTGACCTGACCGTCGTCGACGGCCCCGATGACCGACCCGACGTGGTCGTTGTCTCCACCGACCGGCTCGGCAGCGACTCGATGGCGCGGTTGCGGCAGGCCGCCACCGACTTCGCCAAGCCGACCGTGCTGGTCACCGGCGACCTCGCCGAAGTCCCGCTGCTGACCTTGGTCGAATGCCACGTCGTGGCGATCCTGCCGAAGAAGACCGTCACCGGTACCCAACTCGTGGACAGCGTGCAGGCCGCCGCCGACGGCAACGGGGTCATGCCGCGTGACGTGCTGGGCAAGCTGCCGCGGCGGATCGAGGTGCTGCACCGCGAGGTGCTCGGCCCGAAAGGGTTGAACGGGTCCGGGCTGCGACCGCGTGAGGTGGACGTGCTGCGGCTGATCGCCGACGGCTGCGACACCGAGGAAATCGCGCAGGAACTGAGTTACTCGGAGCGAACCGTCAAGAACGTCATCTACAACTTGACCGCACGCCTGCACCTGCGCAACCGGGCTCATGCCGTGGCCTACGCCCTGCGGGCCGGAGTCATCTAGGACGCCATCTGGATCTGCGCGCGGGTGTCCACGCCGAGCTTCGCCATGATCTGCACGACGTGGGCCTGCACGATCCGCCGCGGCAACGACATCCGGGTAGCTATTTCCGGATTGGACAGTCCATTCGCGACCATCGCGGCGATCTGCCGTTCGGCCGCGGACAGCGTCTCCCAGTCGCTGATCCCCGCGCCTGGCACGGCGTGCATGGGCTCGCGGATCCCGAACTCACTCATCCTCGTCTTCGCGCGGGTCCGGTCCCAGTGCGCGCCGAGTTCCACGTACAACCGGACTGCTTCGGCGTACGCGGTCGTCGCGTCCTTGTGGGCGTTCCGCGCGGCCAGCAGCACCGCGGCGTCTTCCAGCGCGACCGCGAGCTCCACCGGACGGCCGACCGTCCGGTAGTGGTCGACGGCGACAAGCGCCGGTTCCGGGTCGTTGGTGGCCAACGCCTTGCAGCGGTGCAGCGCGGCGTAGGCACGCGCGGGCACTCGTTCCCGGCTCGCCTCCAGCTCGGCGATCGCGATCGCTTCGTCAACCTGGGCCGAGTCGTGCTCCAACGACAACCTGACGATCTCCGGCAGCCACTGGTGGCGCAGCATCATCTCGGCGTACGCCGGGTCGAGCACGGGCGCGAACTCCGCCAGCGCACCCGGGACGTCACCGCGCCGCACGGCCGCCAGCGCACGGGCCGCCAGCAGGAAGTCCTGGCTCTCCCGTTCGGAGTCGGTGATCACCAGGTAGCGCTCGGCCGCGTCGAGGTTGGCCGCGAGCGCGGTGTGGTCGTCACGGCGACCGGCGATCAGCGCGGACACGCCGTGCAGCAGCAGCCCGGCCGGACCGGCGTCCATCAGGCCCGCGTACGTGATCGCCGGGCCGTCCTCGGTGATCGTGTCCAGCTCGTAGAGGGCCTCGTCCCACCGGCCTGCCCAGTAGTAGTGCACGGCCGCCGCGACCTGCGGCCCGACGGGCAGCCGGTGCTCGACGACGAGTTCGTTGGCCGCGCGGAGGTTCTCGTCCGCGTCCGCCATCCGGTCCAGGTTCTGCAGCGTGAAAAGGCGGTTGTCCAGCAGGTTGAAGTGCATCCCTGCCAGATCCGCCGCGCCGCGCACCACGTCGATGGCCGCCTCGATGTGCCCGAGCGCCGCCACGTGGTCGCGGCGGACCGACTCGACGATCCACCTGGTCTGCAGGGCGTGCGCCATCAGACCGGTCTCACCCTCGGCCACGGCCTGGTCGTATGCGTTGCGCGCCATGGTTTCGGCCGCGTCGACATCCGTGACGTCCCGCACGAGGTGGGCAAGCAGGAACTTGCGACGCTGCCGCCACGCCGACGGCAATGATCCATCCACATCGGACTCGGTGAGCACGCGGATCGAGTCGGCGCGACGGCCGTCACGGTAGATGATCGCGGCCAGCAGCTGCCGCAGTTCCTCGGTGCGGACCGGGTCGGTGGACGCGGCAAGCGCTTGCTCGATCTGGTCGGCGGTGACCCTGGTCAGCCGGAACAGCACCTTGACCCGCGTGGCCAGCAGGACCTCACGCGCCGGGTCCGCCGCGTCCATGGCCTCGAGCACGCGTTCCAGCAGGTCGGCGGCGATCAGCGGGGCGTGGTTGGCGACCTCGGTGACGTGCTCGGCCAACCAGCCGGGCACCCACTCCTCGACACCGGGCGCCGACGCCGACGCGAGCTGCTCGGCGACCCGGATCGCCTGCGCGCCCGTGGCTGCCAACGCCTTGGCCGCCGCGCGGTGCAACGCCAGCCGCACAGCCGGGGAGATCCCGCCGAGGATCGCCTCGCGCATCAACGGGTGCCGGAACACCAGCCGCGCCCCTTCGCCGAAGACGACGTTGGCGTCCACCGCGTCCGCCAGTGCCGCACGCAGGTCCGGCTCGGCACGGCCGGTCAACGCGACCACGTTGTCCATTGTGGCCTCCGGCCCGAGTACGGCCATCCAGCGCAGGACTTCGTGCGTCCGCTGCGGCAACGCGCCGCAGGTGCGTTCGACGGCGTCAGCCAGCGATCTGGGCGCCGCTTCGGCGTGTGCCTTGTCGATGTGCGCGACGCCGTCGACCAGGTCGATCGCTTCGTCACGCACCAGGCTCGTGACCATTTCCCGCAGGTAAAGGGGGTTGCCAGCGGCCCGGTCGGTGACCCGGCGCAGCAGCTTGCCGGGGTGTGCGCCGACCAACCTGCTGGTGAGCGACTCCACGTCGTTGGACGGCAACGGTTCCACCGCGATCAGCCGGCCGCGTGAGCGCAGCTGGTCCAGCTCGGCGCGGCCGTGGCCGGTGCGCGAACACGTCACGAGCAGCAACGGCAGTTGCCTGGTCGCCGCGGACAACCGGCGCCAGACGTGCACACTGGCCTCATCGGCCCACTGCAGGTCGTCGATCACCAGGACGACGGGCCCGTGCGCGCACATCCGGTCCACCAGCGCGAGCATTCGGTCGACCGCGCCCGTGATCGGGTCGTCGTCCCCGCCGGGGTGCGCACGCAGTTGCGCGGCGAGGTCGGCGCGGTCCGCGTCCGGCGACTTCACCGTGATGCCAAGGCATTCCATGATCAGCCGGAGCGGGAAGCGGATGTCCGGCTCGTCGGCGACCGCCCAGCCGAGCTGGCACACCCCGGGCGTGAGGTCTGCCAGTGCCTCGATCAGCAGTTCCGACTTGCCGATGCCCGGGTCGCCCTCGATCCACACCATGCCGCCCCGACCGGCCAGCACCTCGGCCACGCTGTCACGGACCTTGGCCACCTCGGCCGCCCGGCCGACGTAGACGCGCTTGTCACTGCGGATGACGGCCGCGATGTGCGCGGGCATCACCGACAGGGGCACGGCTGCGCGGTCATCGCCTGCCAGGATCTGGGCGTGCACCTGGCGCAGCCCTGGTCCCGGTTCGATGCCGAGCTCACGGCGCAGCGTGTCGCGGGCGTCCCGGAAGACCTCCAGCGCGTCGGCATGCCGTCCCCCGCGAGCCAACACCTGCATCAACAGCTCACGCAGAGACTCCCGAAGCGGGTGCTCACGGGCGAGGACGCCCAGATCGGCCACGAGGTCCCCGTGATCACCGAGTTCGATGCGAGCCTTGGCCGACGCCTCCACCGCACGCAGCCAGGACTCGGTCAGGCGGGTGCGCTCCTGGGCCGCGAACGGGCCCGGGATCCCCGCCAGCGGTTCACCACTCCAAAGGGACAGCGCCTCGGTCAAGGTCGCCGCTGCCGCAGCGGCTGCGGGCTGACGTGCCGCCTTGGCCGTCAACCTGTCGAAGGCGGAAACATCCACCTGGTCCGGCCGCAACAGCAGCGCGTACCCGCTGTCCACCGACGCGAGGACATCCTTGCCCAGGACCTTGCGCAGGTTGGAGATGTAGAGGTAGATCGCGCTCGACGCACTGGGCGGCGCCACCGGGCCCCAAACGGCTTCGATCAGCTCAGAACGAGTCACGGCTTGCCCCGCCCGCGCGGCGAGAACCGCGAGAACCGCACGTTGGCGGGGCGGCCCCAGGTTCGGTTCCTCGTCGCCGTCGGTGACGGTGATGTGGCCGAGCAATCGGACTCTTAGCCTCGACACGAAGCCCAGACTACCGGGCGTGAGAGCGTTTCCACCCAGAGTGCCGGTACAGGTTCCGGAAGCCGGGTTCGGCTACCTGGCGTACGGGGCGAGGCCCCCTCCCGTCGCGGTTGGAGACCCTTCGGGGCGTCCCCTGCCCGGGGCTAGAAGTCGGCGTTGAGGCAGGCCAGCCGAGCACCAGCCGTACCAGCGTGACCCGGCTCAGTGTGCGTGTGCGTCTCGTGAACCACCAAGGACGAAGCCTCCCGGTCACCGAAACCCCACGGCACCCGAGCAACGGCAAACCCAACACCTGCCTGGTCGGTCGTGAAATCCAGCCAGATCTCGTTGCGCGGATTGGCGTAGGCCGGATCGACCGACGGCTGCACCGGGTCCTTCTTGTCCTGGAAATGCGGCCCGGAGTCCGCGGGCGCGGGCCCACACGGCTTCACGTGCACGTGCGCGCCGTATTCACGTCCGGGCAGCAGGCCACGCGTGGTGAGCAGGACCGTGCTGCCCTGGGGCGCGGACACGGCCAGCACGGACAGGGTCGCGCCCGCCGGCGCGAGCTTCTCGTTGTAGGTGACACCGCTCGTGCCCGGTTTGTAGGGCTCGATCTTCGAGGATGCCGTGGTCACGTGCAGAGCGGGGATCTCGGCTGCCGAAGCTGTAGTCCCGGCCAGCAGTACGGCGGGCACGATCGTGGCCAACGCCAGGTAGCGCATATCGACTCCCGGAGAGTGTGGACGTCACTACGGATAGTGGACCACCGTGCGGCCGACCGCTCCACGGCGGGGCGGCCGTTCGGGCTACACCAGCGCCGTCCCGATCAGGCCGTTGCGGGTGACCAGCGCGGCCAACTGCTCTTCGGTCAGGTTCCCGGTACCGGGCGGGCGGTTCGGGACGACCATGTAGCGGATCTCCGAGTTGGCGTCCCACACCTTGATCTCGACCTCCGGCCGCAGGTCCACGCCGAACTCCCTGAGCACTTCCCTGGGTTCGCGGACCACTCGCGACCGGTAGGCCTCGCTCTTGTACCAGGTCGGCGACGGGCCGAGCAGGGCGAGCGGATAGCAGGAGCACAACGTGCACACCACGACGTTGTGTTCGCGTTCGCTGTTGGCCACCACCTGCAGATCCTGCGCGCGCAGCCCACCGCCCATGGACATCTCGAGCCCGGCGATCGCGACCTGGGCGTCCACCAGCAGGTGCTCACGGAAGGCCTGGTCGATCCACGCCCGTGCGACGATCCGGGCGCCGTTCGTCGGGGACGCGCGGTTGAGGAACGCGGCCAGCGTCTCGTCGAGGACGCCGGGCACCACCAGACCGCGCTGTTCCAGCAGGTGTTCCATCCGGCGGACGCGGGCCGCGATCGGCGCGTCGGCGTGGTCGCCGCTCATGGTTTCTCCAGGTAGCTCTCCCACAGGCTCAACGTCACCGTGTGGTCTCCGGCTCCGAACAGTTCGCGGGCGCTGAACCGGACCTCGTAGACCGCCTCCGCCTGCGAGGTGATCCCCCGTACGACGTCATCGGGCAGCGTGTGCGCGCCTTGCGGGCGCACGATCGTGCCGAGTGCGCCGCGTGCGTATCTGGGCAGGCGAGTGTGGTGCGGTGGGTCGGTGTTCTTGGTCCTGACCTGCTCACCCGTCGTGAACGTCATCCAACTCCCCCTCGGTGAACACGCCCTTCTCGATCAGCAGCGTGCGGATCGCCAGGAACCAGCGTTCGTAGTACGAGGCCGCCAGGTACTGGCTGGGCGGAAGGCGTTCGACCGCGTCGCGGAACTCGTCCAGGTGATAGATCCGCTGCCGCAGCAACGCTGTGTTCACCGCGAAGACATGAGCTTCCCAGTCGGTGTGGAACGGCGGCTCGTCCTGCTCGACGATGATCTCGCCGAAGCCCTGCACCCCGCCGACATCGTTGATCCGGCCCATGATCCGATGGTAACGCTGGGAACAAGAGGGGGGTTTTCGCCGCGTGTCCGTGAGGTAGCCTCTGCCCATGACGATGCGGGCACGGCTGCGAGAGGCGGCGACGCTTTCTGCCGTGCTCTGCTTCATTTACCTGATCGCCATCTTCTTCACCGCGACCGGCGGCGACATCAGCTACGTGTACGCCTGGATCTCCGGGCCCGCCGCGATGCTGATCGGTCTCGGTCTGATTGTGCGGTGCCGTCCCGGCCGGTAGGGCCTGTATCAAAGCCCCCGCGGGCTTACAGTGTCGCGGTGACCGAGCAGCGACTGTCCGCCTGGGAAACTCGCACGGAATGGCCGATGACCGCGTTCGCGGTGGCATTCCTGGTCGCGTACGCCTGGCAGGTGCTGCACGTGAGCGCCCCGGCGTGGTGGCGGTTGACGCTGGAGATCGCGCTGTGGGCGGTCTGGCTGGTGTTCGCGGCCGACTACCTGACGCGGCTGGCACTGGCCGAGCGGAAACTGCGTTTCGTCTGGCGTCACCTGTTCGATTTGCTCGCGGTGGCGTTACCGATGGTCCGGCAATTGCGGGTCCTTCGACTCGTCACCGTTTTACGAGTGCTCAATCGCAAAGCCTCGGGGGCGTTCCGCGGCCGGGTGGCGATTTATGTCGCCGTGGTGACCCTGTTGGTGAGTTTCGCGGCCGCACTCGCCGTGCTGGACGCCGAACGGAGCAATCCGGACGCCGGGATCGATTCGTTCCCGAAAGCGCTGTGGTGGACGCTCACCACGATCTCCACAGTCGGCTACGGCGACGTGTACCCGACGACGTGGGAAGGCAGGCTGGTCGCGGCCAGCCTGATGATCGGCGGCATCGCACTGCTCGGTGTGATCACCGGGATGATCGCGTCGTGGTTCCTCGAACGGATCCAGCAGAACACCGAGGACGCGGTGCACGGCGCGATCCACACCGAGACCGATGAGCTGCACGTCGAACTGGTCACGCTGCGGGAGGAGGTCCGCAGGTTGCGTGAACAGCTGGGGGATCACGAGTCCAGCCCGCCCCGGGCGATGAGCTGACGGGTGATCACGGTGCGCTGGATCTCGTTGGTGCCCTCGCCGACGATCATCAACGGCGCGTCCCGGAAGTACCGTTCGACGTCGAACTCGGTCGAGTAGCCGTAGCCGCCGTGGATCCGCACGGCGTTCAGCGCGATCTGCATCGCGGTCTCCGAGGCGAACAGCTTCGCCATCCCGGCCTCCATGTCGACCCGGCGGCCCGCGTCGGCCTCCCGCGCCGCGTGCAGCGTGAGCTGGCGGGCCGCGGACAACGACGTGGCCATGTCGGCCAGGTAGTTGCCGATCGACTGGTGCTGCCAGATCGGTTTGCCGAACGACTCCCTGCTCTGGGCGTAGGCCAGCGAGTCCTCCAGCGCGGCCCGGCCGACGCCGAGCGCACGCGCGGCGACCTGCAGCCTGCCGGTCTCCAGCCCGGCCATCATCTGGGCGAACCCGCGCCCTTCCGCGCCACCGAGCACGGCGTCCGCGGCCGCGTGGTAGTCGTCGAAGGACAACTCGCAGCTCTCGACCCCCTTGTAGCCGAGCTTCGGCAGGTCACGGGAGACCGTGAGGCCCGGACCGTGCTCGGCCAGCAGGATCGACATGCCGTGGTGGGACGGCTGGGCGCCCGGGTCCGTCTTGCACAGCAGAGCGATCAGCCCGGACCGCCGCGAGTTCGTGATCCACGTCTTCGACCCGTTGACGACGTATCCGCTCCCGGACCGGCGGGCGTGCGTCCGGATGGCCTGCAGGTCCGACCCGCCGCCCGGTTCGGTCAACGCCATCGTGGCACGGCATTCACCGGTGGCCATGCGGGGCAGGTAGCGCTGCTTCTGGTCCTCGGTGCCGAACTCGAGCAGGAGTTTGGCCACGACCGTGTGGCCGCCCATCGCCCCGGCGAGGCTCATCCAGCCGCGGGCGAGTTCCTCCGTGATCAGGACGTAGCAGGGCATCGAGACCGGGGTTCCGCCGTACTCCTCGGGGACGGCCAGGCCGAAGATGCCGAGCTCCTTCATCCGCTCGATCAGCGCCTCGGGGTAGGTGTTGGCGTGTTCGAGCTCGCGGACGACCGGTTTGACGTCCTTGTCGACGAACTCGCGCACGGTCCGGACCATGAACCGCTCGTCATCCGACAACTCGGTCATATGATCTTTTCCTCCCGCAGCCGCTGGATCTCGCCAGCGCTGTAGCCCAACGTGCCGAGGATGTCCGCGGTGTGCTCGCCGACGTCCGGTACCGGGTCCATCCGCGCGGTGATCCCGTCGAGACGCGCGGGCGGCGGCAGAGCCGTCACCACCCCGCCGGGGATGCCGACGTCCTGCCATCGTCCGGCGAGCACCGGGTGGTCGAGGAAGTCGCTGACCGAGTTGACTCCCGCGTTCGCGATTCCCGCTTCGTCCAGCAGTGCCATCACCTCGGCGCTGTCGATGTCGGCGAACCGTTGGGCGACAATCCGGTTGACCTCGTCGCGACGTTCGACCCTGGCCGAGCCGGTCGCGTAACGCGGGTCGTCGACGAGTTCGGGACGGTTGAGGAACTGCTCGCACAGCGCGGCCCATTCGCGCTCGTTCTGGATGGAGAACAGCACGTCCTTGCCGTCACGCGCGGTGTAGGCGCCGTAGGGCGAGATCGTGGCGTGCTGGGTTCCGACGCGTGGTGGTTGTGTTCCGCTGTACCGGGTGTAGTACGCGGGCTGCCCCATCCACTCGCCGAGCGCGTCGAACAGTGTCACGTCGACCGAGCGTGCTTTGCCTGTCATGGCACGGGTGTAGAGCGCGGTGAGGATTCCGGAGTACGCGTACATCCCGGCCGCGATGTCCGCGACGGACACACCGACGCGCGCGGCGCCCTCCGGCGTGCCCGTCAGGGAAACGAGACCGGTTTGGCACTGCACCAACAGGTCGTAGGCCTTGCGGTCGGCCCACGGCTCGCTGTACCCGGAAATCGTGCACGTGATCAGCTTCTCGTAGGTCAGACTCCGCTTGTCCAGGCCGAGCCGGGCCGCCGCGCCGGGCGCGAGGTTCTGCACGAACACGTCCGCGTCGGCCAGCAGCCGGTGCAGGATCTCGCGGCCGCGCGGGGATTTCAGGTCCAGCGTGAGGGACTCCTTCGAACGGTTGAGCCAGACGAAGTAGCTGGACTGGCCGTGCACCGTCGTGTCGTAGCGGCGGGCGAAGTCACCACCGCCCGGACGTTCCACTTTGACCACCCGGGCGCCGAGGTCGGCGAGCTGCCGTGTCGCGAACGGCGCGGCCACGGCCTGTTCGACGCTGACGACGGTGACACCTTCGAGCGGGCGATCAGTCACCTGATCACCTTAACGGCCGCGCGTGGCAGGCGACGGTCACACTCTTGCGGAGGTGTGAACGGCGCGTTTCACACTCGGGGTCTTTGACGAATCCGCTTGGGCTTATGGTTGGCGGGTACCGCACTGGCTTCCCGGAGGAATCGGTGGGCGCTCGTCGATTGGTCAACGGCCGTTACCGGCTTGAGGAACAGCTCGGCTCCGGCGGAATGGGCGTGGTCTGGCGTGCCACGGACGAAGAACTCCACCGCACAGTCGCCCTCAAGCGCGCGCTTTACGTCGACGGCGCGCATGATCGGAAACGAGCGCAACGGCTCAAGCGCGAAGCCCGCGCCGTCGCGAAGGTGAACCACCCGAATGTCGTGACGCTGCACATAGAAGTTGTCGCAGGTGACGAGTTGTGGCTGGTGATGGAGTACGTCTCCGGCGGCACACTCGCCGAGCAGGGAGTTCTGCCGCCCGACCGGGTCGCTCGGATCGGCGCGCAACTCGCGGACGCGCTTGACGCGGTGCACAAGGCAGGCGTCCTGCACCGCGACGTGAAGCCGAGCAATGTGCTGATGACCGAGGACGACCGCCCGAAACTGAGCGATTTCGGCGTATCCCGAAGTGTCCACAAAGACATCACTCTCAGCCGGACCGGCGGTTTGGACGGAACACCCGGATATCTCGCGCCCGAGGTGGCGCAGGGTATGGAAGCGACGACGGCGTCCGACGTTTTCTCGCTCGGCGCGACCTTGTTCGCCGCCGCCGAAGGCGTGTCACCAGTCGGCACGGCGGACAATCCGCAGGTGTTGGTTTGGCGCGCGGCCAAGGGTGACATCGGCGAATCGCACGGTCCACTGCGGCCGGTGTTGGCCAGGATGCTGCACCTGGACCCGCGCCAACGCCCCACCGCGGCGCAGGCCAGGCAGATGCTCCAGGACGCGGCGAACGGCATCAGGCAGCGCCCGATGAGCTGGTTCAGGAGCCGTCCCCGGCTGATGGGCCGGGCGGCGATCCTGGCAGTGCTGCTGGCCACCTGGGGGTTGCTGACGGTCACCGGACCCGAACGCGTCGCCGAGACCACCGCGTGGCCCGCGATCGGCGAACCACGCACGGCGGACCCGTGCTCGCTGCTCGACCCGGCCAAGCTCGACAAGTTCGGCAACACCGAACTCGACCCGGACTACGGCAACTTCAACCGGTGTGACGTGTTGATCCGGCCGCCGCAGGGCCCCGGCGAGGTGGATGTCCGGCTGGAGTTCACCGCCTTGTCCGGGATCGACGAGCGGGTCGGCTGGGTGGATCACGCGGGGCCGATCCAGGTGGTCCGGTACCCCAGCTACAACTCGCAGTGCGAGCGCCGGCTGATGCTGCCGGACAAGCGGCACGCCATCCCGGTGATCACGAAGTACACCAAAGGACGGTTCCCGGTCGATCTGTGCGCGGTCGCCGACACCGCGGTCACGGCAGCGGTGGACCGGTTGCTCAAGTACGGCACCGTCCCGCGCCGCCCGCTGCCGCCCGCGCCGGAGTCGCTGATGAACCTCAACGCGTGCGCCCTGCCGGACTCCGACATCCTGGCGATGTTCCCCGGTGTGGACGCCACCAGACCGGAGCACCAGTTCGGCGGCTGGGAATGCCGCTGGCACAGCACGACCTCCCGCAACAGCACCCTGACGATCCGGTTCGACCAGCACAAGCCGCTCACGGCGGCGGAAGGCGCGCTGCGGCCGTTCGCCGGTCACCCCGGCGCGGTGAGGGAGAACGCCACCGGCCCGAACACGTGCATGGCCAACGTCCAGTACCGCGAGTACACCGACAACAACGACCAGACAGCCACCGAGGCGCTGCACGTGATCGTGGGCAGCGACCAGTTCCCCAACACGCGGATGTGCCAGCTCGCCTCGGCCATCGCCGAGCCGCTCGCGGCCAAACTGCCTGGCTGACGAGCGGCCACCGGTGGGGAGGGCTCCCAGGGAAGGCGGCTAGCTTTCGGCGAGTCGGAAGGAACGAAACCATGACCGAGACGCTCTCGCCTGGGCACAGCAGCCTCGCCCTGGGTGTGCCGCCCGCCCAGCCCGGCACGATCTACGCACTGGCGATCGCGGGCGGCATCGTGTTCGGGCCGCGTGAGGGCCGCACGATCCTGTTCGGCCGCAACCGCCCCGAGGTGCACGTCTGCATCGGCGAGGACGACCGGCGGGTGAGCAGGCAGCACGGTCAGCTGACCCACCAGGCCAACCAGTGGTGGGTGAGCAACACCGGCAGGCTGCCGATCCGGCTGCCGAACTCGCGGCTGCTGTTCACCGACGAGGAGCCGATTCCGCTGGTCGCGGGCTACACGCCGTTGTTCGTACGCGGATCGAGCGGCCGTGAGCACCTGCTGGAGCTGTACGTGACCGGCTCCGACGCGCAGGCCCCGACGTCCCGGCACCTCGACCCGACGCACCCGCCGAAGAACTGGCGGCTGGACCCCAACGAACGGCTCGCTCTCGTCGTGCTCGGGCAGCGCTACCTGCTGCACGAGGCCCGGCCGCAGCCGCTGTCGTGGACGCAGGTGGCGAGGGAGCTCGACCAGCTGCAGCCGGACGCCGGGTGGACGGCCAAGAAGGTCGAGCACCTCGTGGTGAAGGTGCGGACCCGGCTGTCCAAGGACGGGGTCGCCGGGCTGACCCGCGAGGAGATCGCCGAGCCGGTCGGCAACTCGTTGAACCACAACCTGATCCAGGAGCTGCTGACCAGCACCACGCTGGTGCCGCCGGACCTGCGGCTGCTCAACCACCCCGACGACTGATCGCCTCCACCACGGCGGCCATGTCGGCCTTGCCGTGGCCGAGCGCGGAGGTCTCGGCGAACAGCTGCTCGCAGACGTCCATCAGCGGCGCCGGGATGCCCGCTGCCTTGGCCGCGTCGGTGATCAGGCGGGTGTTCATCCACACGTCGTCGATGGCCGCCTGCACCGAGTAGTCGCCCGCCAGCAGCTTCGGGGCCTTGACCCGCATGATCGGGCTGGACATCTGCCCGCCCGCGAGCACGTCGACGAACGTGCCGAGGTCGAGGCCGAGACCCCTGGCGAACTGGAAGGACTCGGCCAGCCCGGTCACCGTCGTGATCAGGAAGACGTTGACCGCCAGCTTCATCCGCAGCCCGTTGGGCACGGCGCCGCACACGACCGTGTCACGGCACATCGGCGCGATCACCTGGCGGACGACGTCGACCGCGTCGGCGTCACCGGCGAGCATCGCGACGAGCTCGCCGTTCTCCGCCGGGACACGGGAGCCGGACACCGGCGCTTCCACGTACCGCCCGCCTGCCGCGGTGATGTCGGCCTCGAGGCCTTGGGAGTACCCGGCTTCGGTCGTTCCCATGTGGACGATGACGCGCCCGGCGACCTTGCCCGCGAACTCCGGCGTGCCCCTGGTCAGCACGGCGTCGATCGCGGATCCGTTGGCCAGCATGAGGATGACCACGTCCGACCGGGCGAACACGGCCGCGGCGTCCGGCGCCACCTCGGCGCCGGGCAGCGCTACTGCCTTGTCCGGCGTGCGGTTCCAGACCAGCAGGCGGGTTCCGGCCTTCAGGAGGTTGCGCGCCATGGGGGTGCCCATGACGCCGACTCCGATGAATCCCACGGATGGTTGTGCCACCCGGCCAGTCTGGCACCGCGGCGATCCCGTTTTGGCCCCAGAACGAGGGGCCAATCTCAGTCCGCGATCGCCAGTTCGGGCGTCCGGGCAGGCTGCCTGTCCCGCTTGGACGCACGATTGGCCAGCAGCAGGCACAGCAACGCCGGTGCGGCCACGATCGCGGCGATCGGCGGCAGCGCACCGAGCCCGGCCGTGTTGATCACCACGCCGCCGAAGATGCCCGAAAGGCCGACGCCGAGGTAGATCCCGGACGCGTTGAGCGACAACAACAGCCCGCTGTTGGCCGGGGAGAGCTCGATCAGCCAGTTCTGGATCGGCGGGTTGAACGACCACGTGAACACGCCCCAGACGAACAGCACGATCCCGGCGGACACGGCTGACACCGCCGTGAGCGGCAGCGTCGCGAGGATCACGACGAACACGCTCATGATCACCAGCAGTGGTCGCCTGCTGCCGAACTTGTCCGTGAGGCGACCGCCCACGGTGTTGCCGATGGCGGCGCCGACGCCGTAGGTCACCAGCAGCACGCTGATCGTGGTGCCGTGCACGTCCGCGATCTCACCCAGCAGCGGCGCGATGTACGTGAACACGCTCATGGCGGCGAGGCAGCCGAGCACGGTGATGGCGAGTACGTACTGCACGCGCCTGTCCGCCGCGATGGTGAACCGGTCGCGGAACTTGACCGTCGGCGGTGCCGCGACGGTCGGGATGCCCACTCGTACGGCGACCGCACCCAGCAGCGACACGGCTGCCACCAACACGAAGACGCCCTGGTAGCCGAGGCTGCCGCCGAGGAGGTTGCCCGCGGGCACGCCGAGAACGAGGGAGAACGTGAGTCCGCCGAAGACGATCGCGACCGCTCGTCCCCGATGATCCGGCGGGTTGAGCGTGGTGGCGACGACAGTGGCGGACGGTGTGTAGATCGCGGCTCCGAGCGCGCTGATCACCCTGGCCACGAGCAGGAGTTCGTAGGTCGGCGCGATCGCGGCGAGGCCGTTGCCGACCGCGCTGACCAGCAGTGCGATGACCAGGAGGCGGCGGCGTTCCCAGCGTCCGGTGACGGCTGCCAGCAGTGGCGACGCGATCGCGTACGCGAGGGCGAACGCGGTGACGAGTTGCCCGGCCGTTGCGGGCGAGACGTCCAGATCCCGGCTGATCGCCGGGAGCACTCCCGTGACGATGTACCCGCTCGTGCCGACGGCGAACGCACCGGCGGCGAGCAGGTAGGTGCGTGGAGACAAGGGTCACTCCCCAGATGGACACTGATTCGATATCGATCGTACTACGAACATCATCGAACTACGATGGTTATCGAAATTCAACTACTATGGAGGTCATGACCGATTTGCCCCACCCAACGCGCGATGAAATCCGCATCGAAGTGGTGCTGCACGCACTCGCCGACCCGGTGCGGCTGCAGTTGGTCAGGGCACTCGCCGAGCTTCCCGACGGCGCGGAGGGCATCGCGTGCGGTGCGGTCGAGCTGCCGATCAGCAAGTCGACGCGGACCCACCACATCCGCACTCTGCGCGAGGCGGGCGTGGTGCGTGTGCGCCCCAAAGGCACCGTCCGGTTCACGACACTGCGGCGTGACGACCTCGACGCGCTGTACCCGGGCATGCTCGACGGGATCCTCGCCGCCAAGCACTAACGTGCACGTTCGTGATCGAACGTGTCTTCGCCGAGGAGTACGGGCGTGCGGTCGCCGTGCTCACGCGGGTCTTCGGTGACATCGACATCGCCGAGGAGGCCGTGCAGGACGCGTTCACCGAGGCGGTGAAGCGCTGGCCGGAAACGGGTGTGCCGCCGAGCCCGGCTGGGTGGATCATCACCACTGCCCGCAACCGGGCGATCGACCGGCTCCGCCGTGAGGACAAACGCGCGGACAAGCACGCACAGGCCGCGCTGCTGCACGCCGAAGACGAACCGCTGGACAACGGCCCGGTCCACGACGACCAGCTGCGGCTGATCTTCACGTGCTGTCACCCGGCGTTGGGCACGGCCGCGCAGGTGGCGTTGACGCTGCGCCTGCTCGGTGGCCTCACCACGGCGGAGATCGCGCGTGCGTTCCTGGTCGGCGAGCCGACGATGGCACAGCGGCTGGTGCGCGCGAAGGGCAAGATCCGTGCCGCGCGCATCCCCTACCGGGTGCCCTCCGGCGCTGACCTGCCCGAGCGGCTCAAACCTGTGCTCGCAGTGGTGTACCTGATCTTCAACGAGGGCTACGCGGCCAGCACGGGCGACCAGCTCGTCCGGGAAGACCTGTGCGCCAACGCGATCCGGCTCGGCCGACTGCTGGCCGAGCTGCTGCCCGGTGAACCGGAGGTGCTCGGGCTGCTCGGCCTGATGCTGCTGATCGAGGCTCGCAGGCCCGCCCGGACGGCACCGGACGGCGCGCTCGTCCGGCTGGCCGAGCAGGACCACGCCCGGTGGGACGCCCGGCTGCTGGCCGAAGGCCGCGAGATCGTCCGGGAGTGCCTGCGGCGCGGGCAACCCGGGCCGTACCAGATCCAGGCCGCGATCAACGCCGTGCACAGCGAGGACACCACCGACTGGCACCAGGTCGTCCACCTCTACGACCACCTGCTGCTGTTCACGCCGACGCCGGTCGTCGCGCTCAACCGGGCGGTCGCGGTGGCCGAAGTGGACGGTCCGGCCGCCGCGCTCGCCATCGTCGACGAACTCGACCTGTCCCGGCTGCACCTGTTCCACGCGATCAGGGCGGACCTGCTCGGCAGGCTCGGCCGCGCCGAGGAGGCGGCCGACGCCTACGACGCCGCCATCGACCGCACCGGCAACACAGCAGAACGAGATCATCTGCGACAGGCCAAGGCACACGTGTCGAAAAGGAATACCCTCGAATTCCCCTAGGCAGTTGACCGCTACTCAGGTGGACGCTTGTAGCGCGCACTCGGGTGCGGTTTACTGAGCCAATGGCCACGCTGGTGCGGGAAACAAGTTCCGCGCCGAATCGCGTGGGCACTGACGTTGGCGCCTTTTCTCTTGCGCGAGATCGGCGGTGTGCCGCATGTGCTGACACACCCTGATTTGGTCGAGCTTGTGCCGCCCGGGGGTCGGCAATTGTTGGGGCACAGTCATCGCGTCCGGGTTCAGGGGCGGACCATGACCACTTTTCGCGGGCAGTGATATGGCTTTCGGCTTGGAACTCGGATGCGAGGACGGACGACGTCGGACTCGGTCGCCGAAGCAGGGCGGCGACTCGGTGGGCTTCGGATCGTCCGGGCGGTCGCCGGTGCGAGGCCCGGCGAGGCATCCGCGTGCGCGGCGGCTCTTGCGGGTCGTCGCGCGCGTCCGCTTTGGTGCTGGTTTTATGGCTCTGCGGTCGGCCCTCGATGAACTGGTCGGGCGGCGTGTGGTCGAATAATCGTTTTCGGGGACCCGCACCTGGTTGGTACTCTTCCTGCCGAGCGCAGTCAGCCAGACTTTCAACGACTACCCACCGCCGGTTCGGTCGCCGCCAGGGCAGCGCGCCACGGCCTCTACTCTTGTTGGCCTACAACGCCTTGATCCCTCGATGCGACCTCGGTCAGTTCAGCGCCGCACGCCTCCTCCATGGCACGGCATCGTGTCATTCCTAGGTATGGAGATATTCCTAAGGAAACTCCGTCATACGGCTGAGTCATGGGCGTCCGTAGTGTCCTGATCATGGTGGCCTACGACGTGGTCGTGATCGGCGGCGGCTACTACGGCTGCTTCGTCGCCTATCAGGTTGCCGCGTGGTTCCCCACGTCTTCCGTGGCCGTTCTCGAACGCGCGGACGCGTTGTTCACCAGGGCGTCCGGTGCCAACCGAGGTCAACTGCACCAGGGCTACGCGTACAGCGCCGACCTCGAGTTGGCTGCCCAGTGTGCCCGGGGCAGCGCGGTGTTCGCCGAACAGTTTCCCGGTGCCGTCGGTGCCGGGACGTCGACCGTCTTCGGGGTGCACCGCGATTCCGAGATCTCCCCGGATGGCTACCGCGAGTTCTGCCGTGACCTCGGCCTGCCGCTGGCGCCGTGGCCGTCACGGGACTTCGGGCCGGACGTGGTCGCGTCGTTCCAGTCGGTCGAGCGGACCTTCGACAACGCGCGCCTGGCGGCGATCATGGTCGAGCGGTTGGCCGGTGTCGACGTCCGGCTCGGGCACGGGGTCAACCGTGTCGTGCCGCGGGACGACGGTTCGCATGACCTGGTCATGGCGGACGGAACCGTGATCACGGCCGGTGTCGTGTACAACGCGACGTTCGCGGACATCAACCCGCTGCACGACCGGTCGTGCTTTCCGCGTGTGCCGCTCCGGACCGAGGTTTTCCTGCACTTCCTGGTCGGTGTGCCGGACTCCTGCCACGACGCCGGGCTGGTGGTGATCCGCGGCCCGTTCGCCTCGCTGATGCCGTCCAACGCCGGGCATGTGCTGGCCGCGACCGGGCTGCGGACGATGGCGACGAGCGACACGGAGTCGTTGTCCGAGTACGTCGATCCGGGCCAGATCGACAAGACATATGCTGAAGCGGTCCGCGAGTGCTCCGGGTACCTCCCCGCGCTGCTCGATTCCGTCTATCAAGGACATTCGATCGGCACGCGGGTGGTGTTCACCGACACGCGCACCGGCGGGACCACCAGCCGGGCCATGCCGCTGACCGACTTCGCCGGGATCACCAACTACCACGTCGTGGTCGGCGGCAAGGTGCCGTGCCTGGTCGAGGTGCTGGAACCGGTGCTGGCCGTCGTCCGCCGATGAGGGTCGTGGTGCTGGGCGGCACCGGTTGGATCGGCCGCCACGCGTGCGCGGCCTTCCCCGACGCGGTGGCCGTGGCCCGCACCACCCGGCGGAGCCTCGACCTCCAGTCCGCGTCCGTCGCCGACATCGCCAAGGTGCTGCGCTGCGAGCAGGCCTCGGTCGTGGTCAACGCGACCGACTCACCCAGTTGGGACCGTGCGATCGCCGAGCACCGGACGATCAACGTCACCGCCGTCGGCCGGATCGTCGACGCGGTCGCGACGCTGCCGTGGCCCGTGCGGATCGTGCACATGGGCACGATCCACGAGTACGGGCCCGTCCCTCTGGGCACGGCCGTCGCCGAGACGCACCCGGCCGAGCCGGTCAGCGCCTACGCCCAGTCCAAGCTCCGCGGGTCGACGATGGTCATCGAGTCCGGCGGCGTGGTGCTCAGGCTGGTCAACGTCTGCGGCCCGCACCCGTCGCCGAACTCGTTGCCGGGCAAGCTGCTGCGTGGCGGCCCGCTGACCGTGACCGACGCCCGCCGCGACTTCGTCGACGTCCGGGACGTGGCCCGTGCGATCGTGGCCGCAGCCGGACTCGCCCCGGACGGCGCTGTCTTCAACATCGGCAGCGGCACGGCTGTGCCGGTCGCCGACGTGGTCCGGGTGTTCGCCGAGGTGTCGGGGCAGCGCATGGAGATCCACCGCGCATCAGCTGACAGCGCGGTCGACTCGTGGGCCTTGGCGGACATCGGCACCGCCCGGCGCGTGCTCGGCTGGCGGCCGGTGATCGGGTTGCGGGAATCGTTGTCCGACATGTGGTCGGCTAACCGAGCAACCTAGGTACCACGTCCAACGGTGTCGGCTGGCGTTCGATGTCCTCACGCAGTCGGACCGCGGCCTCCTGGTAACCGGGATCGGACAGCAGCTTCTCGACCGCGGCGGCGGTGTCGCGGCTGTCGGTGAGGTGGATCGCGGCACCCGTGCGGGCCAGCCGCCCGCCGAACTGGTCGTCGAGCGGCTCACGCGTGATCACCAGTTGGGGCACGCCCATCGCCGCGGCCGTCATCCCGGTCCCCTCACCACCGTGGTGCACGACGGCATCGCAGTACGGCAGCACAAGGTGCAGCGGGACCTGGTCGGCGGCAGTCAGCGTCAGCACGTCAGCTCCGGCCGTGGCAGCCGCCTCGACCGCCCGTCGATACGGATTGCCCGCCGCAGCCCAGGTCACGCACACGCGCGGGCGTTTGGCCGACAGGGGCGGCGCGGTGCCGGGACCGTTGTGCACGATCCACCGCATGTCGACGCATGGCCGTTCCGCGCCGATGAACATGCTGGGCGGCATGGTGTCCACACAGCTGGGTGGCGTGGTCGGTGTCCGCAGGCCGAACCGGTGGAACAGGGCGGCGTGTTCCGCGGGCGCGTAGTCCTCCACCCGGAAGACGTCCTGGGTGCCGTGCGTGTAGCGGACACACGGCACGCCGGTCAGCGTCGCGGCGATTCTCGCGCCGAGCGCCAGTGTGTCGTGCACGATCAGATCGGGCCGCCAGTGTTTGGTGAACGCGACCAGATCGCTGGCCATCGCGTCGGCCACCGCGACCGAGTAGCGGCCGAACCCGGCAAGGTAGCGGTTCTGGCCGGAGGTGAGCCGCTGCGGGTGCACCGGCCAGGCAGGCGGCCACGGCGGCTGGCCGTACGCGGTGCTCAGCAACTCCTCCCGTTCGGCCCGGGTCATCTTCAGTCCACTTCCGACGGTCACAGTGGACAGCCCGGTGTGCGCCATCGCCTCGGCCGACCGCATCGTCCCCGCCAGCCGCACATCGTGCCCGCTCACCCGGAACGCCCAGGCCAGCGGCACGAGCGGGAACAGGTGTGACTGGCCACCAGCGACCGCGACGAGCACCCGCATCCCCGGTCACCCGTTCGCCAGGTCGGCCGCGACCGCCGAGGCGACCACCGCGGGCACCGGCTGGCTCTCGATCTCCGCCCGGAGCCTGACCGCCTCCTCGCGGTACGCCACGTCCGACAACAGCCTGCGCACGGCGTCGGCGACCGTGGCCGCCGTGTCGTAGCGGACCGCGATCCCGACGCCGGTCGCGACAATCCGGCCACCGACCATGTCCGCCTCCGGGCTGGCGGGGATCACCAGCTGCGGCACGGCTGCCGCGGCCGCGGTCAGCGCGGTCCCGTCACCGCCCTGGTGGACGATCCCGTCGCAGTACGGCAGCACAAGGTGCAGCGGCGCGGCCGAGAGCGCCCGTACCGACTCCGGCAGCGCGCCCAGCTTGTCCACCTCGGCGGTCGGCGCCGCGATCAGGCAGTCCATGCCCTGTGCCGCGATGGCGTCGATCGCCACCCGGAACGGCCAGGTGCCAGCGATTGCGGCCAAGGCGTTCGTGTGACCCCATGTGACGCAGACGCGCGGCCGTTTGCGGCGCGTCGTCAGGCCCTGCGGAGTGCACCCTGGCCCGTTGTAAGGGATGTAGCGCATCTGCCGCAGCCGTTCCGGCACGACCAGTCGCATGCTCGGCGGCGTCGGGTCGACCGCCGCGTGCGCGTCGAGCATGACGGGAACGCCGAACCTCTCGAACAGCGCGCGGTACTCGGCCAGCGGATGCGGTCCTGGCTGGGCCAGTTCGAGCCGCTGAGCGGAATCAGGACCGGACAGGTGCCGGACGGCGGGAACACCGAGCACTTCGGCGACGACCCGGCCCGCGTAGCTGAACGAGTCGTACACGACCAGATCAGGCCGCCACCGCCGGGCGAACGCGACGAGTTCGTCGACCATCGCGGCGGCGGCCGCGACCAGGTAGCGACCGACGGACTCCAGGTACGCCCACTGCCGCGCGGTGAGCGAGCCGACGTGGGCGGTCCAGTCGGCGGGCCACGGCTGCTGGGTGAACATCGCTCCGGCCACTTCGTCGCGCACCATCGGCGTCACCGCCGGGCAGCCGCCGACCTGGGCGAACGGCAGGCCGGTGCAGGCCATCTCGGTCGCCCACAGCGGGGGGCCCGCCAGCCGCACGTCGTGCCCGGCCGTGCGGAACGCCCACGCGAGCGGCACCAGCGGATAAATGTGCGGCCGCGACCCGAAGACCGTGAACAGAATGCGCACACCGAAAACGCTACTCCCCGGTGCGGCATTTCATGAATTACCGAACTTACCTAGTTACTCAGGTGCCGCAATGACGGAATACCCTTGAAATTGCCCGCCGCTGTTCCAGCGCACCGGAAACCGGTGGCGAATTCGGGTGTCGCCGGGAAACAGCTTGCCCGGCGAGAGCACCGCTGTTGGGATGAGCGGATGGAACTGTCGATCCTGCTGGCGTTCGCGGTCGCGTCGACCTTGATCTGCCTCGCCCCCGGGCCGGACATGATGTTCGTCATCGCCAACGGGATCGCCCGCGGCCGCAAGGCCGGGGTGATCGCCGCGCTCGGGATGTCCACCGGCCTCGCGATCTTCATCAGTGATCACGGCATGCTGCCGTGGGCGCAGTTCCTGGTGCTAGGCGCGATCCTGATCCTCGTGGGACTGGTCGTCGACGCGACCGTCGGCTTCGTCTCCGGGGCCCTGTCGCAGTTCCTCCAGCGCCGCCCGGCGATCCGCCGCTGGATGGACCGGGTGTCCGCGGCGATCTTCGGCGCGCTGGCGGTTCGCCTGGTCGCCGATCCCCACTAGCCGCTCGCTGGCCCGCCACAGCCGCGCCGCGAGCTCCGGATTGGTCCCTTTGGGCGCGCGGCGCTTCATGCGGCTGTAGTACACGCCGTTGACCGATTGGGCGTCGTCGATGGTCGCGAGGTGCACCAACGGACGCGCGCCCTGCTCGGGCGTCAACGCGAGCCTGCCGAGCGGAGTCCGGAGCACCCACCGGGCGAACCCACTTTCGCGGAAGAAGTCCGAGGCCACCGGGCCGGGGTGGAACACGCTCGCGGTCACGTTCGTGCCGTCGACGCGACGCGCGAGTTCCTGCGTGAACAGGACATTGGCCAGCTTGCTCATTCCGTACGCGCGCTGGGCGCCGAACTTCCTGGTGTCGAAGCGGAGATCGTCCAGCGCGATCTCGCCGAAGGCGTGCGCCGCGCTGGCAGTGGTGATCACGCGTGCGTCCGGCGCGGCCTTCAACCGGTCCATCAGCAGGTGGGTGAGCAGGAACGGCGCCAGGTGGTTGACCTGGAAGGTGCTCTCGTTGCCGTCCTCGGTGAGCACCCTTGACGTGTTCATCAGGCCCGCGTTGTTGGCGAGGACGTCGATCCTGTCGATGTCGAGGTCGTCGGCGAACCTGCGGACGTCGTCCAGCCTGGCGAAGTCCACGAGGTACGGCGTGCCGCCGATCCGCCTGGCCACCTCCGTCGTCTTGTCCTTGGACCGGCCGGTCACGGCCACGTCCGCGCCGAGGTCGGCCAACTGCTTGGCCGCCGCCGCGCCGATCCCGGTACTGGCACCGGTCACCACCACTGTCCTGCCGTCGAGACGCCGCATGAGAGCTCCTTAACCGGATGACGTATCCGGAACTCTACCAGAAAGCGGATGACCTATCCGGCTACTTCGGTCGCAGCCCCGCCAGCAGCACGGACAGGTACAGCTCCCGCCGCTCGGGGTCGCGCCGGACGGCCTCCTCCAGGCCGAGCATCAGGTTGAGGACGTCCTCCGGGGTGACCTCTCGGCGGACGACCCCGGCCTCGTACGCGCGGATCAGCAACTCCTCGGTGCCCTTGCGCATCTGCTCCTTGGCCCGCGTGGTCTGTTCCAGCGCGTCCTCGATCGCCGTGACGATCACGGTGAGCCCGCCATCGGTGCGCAGCTGGAGGTCCATAATGGAGCCGATGAGGTACGTGAACGCCTCGGCCGCGTCCTCGATCGCCAGCGAGTGCTCGGTGATCCGGACCAACTCGGCCAACTCCCCGCCGACGACCGCCTCCAGCAGGGCATGGGGCGTGGGGAAGTGCCGGTAGACGGTGCCGACACCAACCCCCGCCTTGCGCGCGATGTCGTTGAGCTGCAACCGGCAGCCGTTGGCCAACTCCTGCCTGGCCACGTCGATCAGCCGCTCCCGGTTGCGCTGCGCGTCGGCTCGCAAGTTCGCTGCCACGCACTCAGCCTAACCGCGCACTGAGTTCCCCCGGCGTGAGCGGGCTGCGGTACGCGGCCGTCAGGACGTCGGTGATGACCTCGGTGTCGTTGGTCTCCGCGAGCGTGACGAACCAGTCCACTCCGGCCGGATAGGCCCACTGGTAGGACCGCAGCAACGGGTCGACACCGCGGTCGGCGAGGAGTCGCCCGATCACCTCGTCACCCCAGAACGGAACACGCGCCCGGGCAAGCGCGAGACAGTCCGTCACACTGACACCGTCATTGATCGCGATGTGCAACTCCCCACGCACAAGCTGCAAGTAGTGATCGAGTTTGACGTGCGCGACCAACGCCTTGTCCTCCGGCGCGACGAACAGCGGCCACGCCTGCGCCAGTCCCTCCAACAACACCTGATGGTCGGCGTGTACGGACAAAACACGCACCCACGGCACATCCTCGTTGACGCACCGCGCCGAATAACTGGCGCACTGCAACGCGTGACCAAGGATCTCGTGCAACGCGAACTGCCGCGCCTGCACATCGGTGAACCGTGCGTTGCGCATGTTCAACCGCAGCCGCGCGTCCTTCCCGGCACCGTCGAGCCAGTAGGACCAGTAGGCGTCGACGTCGTCCGTCTCGATGGTGAGGTTGTAGTCGGCTGTCGTCCCGGTCGCCTTCCGGACCAACGGCTCGAACTCGTCCGCCGCCGTCCGCAGAGCTGCCGGGATCTCGTCGACAGTGAGGTTGTGTTCGCTGTCAAGGAGATCACCGCGTGTGGTCGAGCCCCACGCGATTCCCAGGTCCGCCATGGCCGCGCGGGCTTGATCGCCGCGCCACGTCACGTATTCCTCGCTCCAGCCCATGACATCACAGCCCTGGGTACGCCGGACATACTCGCGCAGCGGCAGCCGTTCCCCCAGCAGCGCACCGAGATACGCGAGGTGGCAGTCGACCCGGCTCGCCAGGAGATCGTCCGCCCCCTGCCTCAACCTTGCCAACTCCTGATACGCCTCAACACGACCGATGGCCTCGGCGCCGTCCAGGCTGGGCCGGCAGTCGAAGTCGACGACAGGAGGCGCCCCCACCGAGATCTCGTGAGCGTCCCACGCGACCAGCACTCGTTCGATCTCGTCCCGCAGATTCGTTGACACACACCGAACCCTAGCGACCACGTGAGCACATGACTCCCCGCCACAAGTCGGGCCCGCCGCGAATCAGCCCAGCAGCAACCGCCGGTCCCGCCACGCCAGCCGCAGCAGGGTGAGCGCGCTCGCCGACAGCCGTGGGTTCAACCGCTCAATCGCCTCACCGGTGAACGGGATGTCGACTCGGCCGTTGGCACCGACCACGTGACCTTCGTCGTTGGCTGTGACCATGTTCGCGAAGAGCCGGTCGAACGCGCTGTCCTCGACCACGGCGACCGTCAACTGGATCGCGCCGAGTTCGAGAGGTTCCAGCACCAGGCCGTAGTGCCAGAGCCGGAACTCGCCGTTCGCGCGCGCTTCCCCGAACGAACGGAACGGTTCGTCGTCGGTGTAGTCGATCGACGTCGACGCCGCGCCGTCGTGTTCGGGATTTCCGAGGAACTCCTCGGAGAACTCCCGCATGATGTTCCGCCACAACGAGAAGTCGTCCCGAATGTCCACAGGGTGCACGGACGACGGTTGGAACTCACCCGCGGGCATGACGTGGCAGAGGCCGCCGCCGTCCGCCACCTTGCCGCCGTCGCGTTCGTGCAACACGAAACGGTGGTCACCGGTGCGCGACCGCCTGATGGTCAACGTGCTGATGCCGGGCGACATGAGCAGATTCCGCGGATCGAAAGGGTCTCCGATCGCGGCCCGCAACGGAAGATCAGCCCAGTCGGGCACAGACCGGCCGGAACGCGCCCAGGCCGCCTTGAACTCGTGCGCGACGGCTTGCTTCACGTCGAAGACTTCGAAGAACGTGGTCGTCGCGAAGGTCAACGACAACCCGTCATCACGGGAGACGTCCAGCAGCCGGTAGCTCAGGCGATTCTCCAGCAGCCTCGGGCGGACCAGATCACGCACGGCCCGGCTGTAGCCGAAGTACCTGTCGCCCCTGTCGGTCAACGGGAGCACGTGGTCTCGCGGTCCGTGTTCAGGCGCTGGCTCACGGGAACCGGACCACACGAGGCGGACCTGGTCCAGCTCGACCGGCTCTCCTGACAACCAGCCCGGACCGGCCAGGACGTGACCGCCCGGAGCACGGTCGGCGTCGTCGTACAGCCACGCGGCGAGCTCGCTCAGTTCGCGTCCACGCACACCGGACGCCCGCCGGATCTCGAGCCAGTCTTTCTGGCTCTGCTGAACCGGCCCGCTGCCCGATTCCACACGATCAGCGTACGCGTGCCGTGCAGGCGACCTCACCGGCGTCAGACGCCCCGGGGTTCCCCATCCACGACAGGCGGCCGTTGATCAGGTCGTTGGTGACGGCCAGTCTGGAGTCCACCCCCAGCTTGCGCAGGATGCGGGACACGTGCATCTGCACTGTGCTGCGCGACAGCGACAGCTGGGTGGCGATGTCGGCGTTCGGCCAGCCCGCCGCGACCAGCCTGGCGATCCGGATCTCCACTTTGGACAGCGGCCCGGCCGGCACGACGACCGTGCTCAGGCCGAACGGCGCCAGCCGCGACTCGGCCCGGCGGACGTCCCACGCCGCGCCGAGTTCGGTGAACACGATCACCGCGTCGTGCAGCGCCGCACGAGCCTCGTCGAGCCTGCGGTCGGCGGCCAGCAGGATCGCCGCGTCCTCGGAGGCCATGCCGTGTTCGACTTTCCTGCCGACCACGGCGAAGTGCTTGGCCACGGTCAGCAGCGCGCCCGGATCCTGCTCGATCAGCCCGCGGCACCACTGCACCGCGGCGGTCGCGCGGGCGGGCCGGACCTCCATCGCGGCCTCGGCCTCGCAGAGCTTCAGCGCACGGGCGGCCAGGTCGCGGTCGCCGAGGTCCAGCGCGAGCCGGACCAGCTTGGGCAGCCACTGGTGGCGCAGCATCATCTGGGAGAAGTCATGGTCGAACACGGGCGCGAGCAGTTCGAGCGCCTCCGCCGGACGGCCGCGCTGCTCGGCCGCGAGCGCTTGCGCCATCAGCAGGAAGTCGATGTTGTCCCTGGCCTCCGGTGTCGGGTCCGGTAGGTCGGTGACCAGTTTGAGGTGGCGTTCCAGGCTGACCGAGTCGTCCCGGTGCACCGCGATGAGTGCGGCGGTGCCGTGCAGCAGCCGGATCACGCCGTGCTGGCGCAGGCCGTAGAACGTGATCTCCGGGCCGTCGCGCATCACCGAGTCCAGGTCGCCCAGTGCCTCGTCCCACCGGCCGAGCCAGAAGTGGTGCACGGCCGCGGCGATGTACGGACCGCTCGGCAGGTTCGACCTGGTGACCAGGTGGCGTGCCGCGTCGAGGGTCTGGCCCGCGTCGTCGAGCCGGTCGAGGTTCTGCAGCGTGAACATCTTGTTGTCCAGGAAGCTCAGCAGCAGATCCGCCAGCTCCGGGCGGCTGGAGATCGCCGCGATCGCGGTGTTGATGTGGTCGAGCGCCTCGGCGTGCCTGCGCGTCATGGACGCGGTCAGCCAGAGCGACTGCGACCACTGCGCGATGCCGAAGAAGTCCTTCGCGGCGACGGCCTTGCTCAGTTCCGTCAGCGCGTCCGGCTCCGACGCGGCCAGGTCCTCCATTCCGCTGCGGCGCACCATCACCCGCAGCGCCTGGTGGCGTGCGCGCCAGTGTTCGGGGACTTCCGGGTCGCTGATCACCTGGTCGAGAGCTTCGATCGCGCGGGCGTTGTCGTGCCCGAGGTAGTCGAGGTAGGCCAGGACCAGCCGCATCTCCGCGGACCGGTCCGGGTCAATGGTCATCGCGAGCACCGCACGCGCCTGCACGCCCGGGTCACGCCCCAGCCAGAACAGCACGCGAACCAGCCGGGCGGTGAGGGTTTCGCGCGCCTCGTCGCGCAGGCCGGGGCTGGCGATCGCGCGTTCCAGCAGGTCCGCGGCGCTGGTCGGGGATCGGCGGGCGACCGCGTTCGTGTTGGCCAGCAGCCAGCGCGTGACCCACGCGTCCACCGGCACACCCGCGCCTTGCAACTGGGCCGCCACCAGGGAAACCGGGGCGCCTGCCTCGTCGAGCGTCTCGGCTGCCTGGCGGTGCAACGCGATCCGCACGGCCACCGGCATCGCCTCGTACAGGGCGCGGCGCACCAGCGGGTGCCGGAACGCGAACCGCTGCCCGGCCTCACGCAGCACTCCCGCCGCCGTCGCCTCCTCGATCGCCCTGATCAGCTCGGACGCCGGACGGGCCATCACCGTCGCGAGGTCGCCGAGGTCGAACTCGACGCCGAGCAGCGCGGCCCAGCGCAGCGCGTCCTTGGTCAGGTTGGCCAGGTGCCCGGTCCGCCGCGTGACGACCGACGCCAGCGCCGGCTGTGCCGCGGTCAGGCCCTCGGTGTCGATGTCGTCGACGTCCGCGATGCCGTCGTCGATCGTGATCGCCTCGTCGCGGACCAGCGCGTCGACGATCTCGCGGATGAACGCCGGGTTGCCCGCGGCGCTGTCGGTCAGGCCGAGCAGGGTCGCGCCGGGTTCCGCGCCGAGCAGCCGTCCGGCGAGCTCGGCCGTGCCCGCTTCGTCGAGCGGTTCGAGCGTGTGCAGGTCCCCGCCCCAGGTGGACACGACCGACCGCAGCTGGTCCAGCTCCGCCCGGCGCGGCAGGAGCCTCGCCGAGCCGACGAGCAGCAGCGGCAGTTGCCGGGTGAGCCGGACCATCCGGTGCCAGACGAGCAGGCTCGCGTCGTCGGACCACTGCATGTCGTCGAGCACCAGTACGACCGGGCCGTCGGCGCAGAGCTGTTCGATCAGGTCGATCAGCAGGTCGACCGCGGCGACCAGCGGGTCGTCACCGGACTCGCCCGTGCGCAGCGCCTCGGCGACGGCCAAGCGCCGCGGGTCGGTCGACCGTGCCTCCACGCCGAGGCACGACGTGATCAGGCCGAGGGGGAAGCGCCTGCCGACCTCGTCGCCCGCCGACCACAGCAGCTGGCCACCGCGGTCGGCCGCGTCCCCGAGCGCGGCGGCCAGCAGCGCGGACTTGCCGATCCCCGACTCGCCTTCGACCCAGACCGCCGCGCCGCTGCCGTGCAGCACGTCCACCAACCGGTTGCGCAACGCGGAAAGCATGCCGGACCTGCCGACGAACACGTCCGGCATGGCCAGGGTGGCCAGCGACGGCGTGCGGGTCGCGGCGACGGTCGCGCCGCGGCGCGAGACGATCTCGTCGTGGATCCGGCGCAGGTTCGCGCCCGGCTCGATGCCGAGCTGTTCGATCAGGATCCGCTTGGTCTCGTCGTAGACCTCGAGCGCCTCGGGGTCGCGGCCGACCCGGTGCAACGCGGTCATCAGCAGGCCGCGCAGGCTTTCCCGCAACGGGTGCGCCCCGGCCAGCCGGTACAGCTCGGTCACCGCGCCGGTGGTGTCACCGGCGGCGAGCATGATCTCGGCACGGCGTTCCAGCGCGGCCAGCCTCAGCTCGGCCAGCCGCTTGCGGTGCAGCGCCGCGGCCGGGCCTTCGATGCCCGCGAGGGCCTCGCCGTGCCAGAGCGCGAGCGCCGCGTCCATGGCCGCTCTCGCCGCTGTCAGGTCCCGGCGGTTCCACAGGTCGTTGGCCGATTCCCTGAGCCGGTCGAACTCGGTGACGTCCAGCAGGCCGTCGCCGAGTTGCAGGGAGTAGCCGGAACCGGCCGAGACCAGAGTGTGGCCGCCGGACCACCGGGAACGGTCCGGTTCGAGCACTCGCCGCAGCCTGGAGACATATGTGTAGAGGCTGCCGCTCGCGCCGGTCGGCGGGTTGTCACCCCATACCGAGGTGACCAGATCCTCACGGGAGACGACCCGGTTCGCACGCATCGCCAACGCGGCGAACACCGCGCACTGCCGCCCCGATCCCAGGTCCAAACGCTGTTCGCCCCGCCACGCGCTGACCGTGCCCAGCACTTGGACGCGCAGGGGCTCAACCGGCTCCGCCGCCATCACTCACCCCCGAATCCCTCGCGAGGATACCGCGCTGACAGCCTTTCCAGCACGGGCCGGAGCGGCTATGCGGGAGTCTTTATGAGCACACTATGAAATTCCCCAGTGTGATGCCGTTCACACATATATATCACTCTCCGTGACCGAGCGGCGATGTGGTCAACAGGGCAACCGCAGGTGTCAAAAAGTCGCCGAACAGCAGAAACTCCTTCTCCTCCGGCCGCCGGTGAGCTTCAATACGACTACGTGGCGCGCCGCGGACCCCGCCGCAAACGGACAATCCGCCACCCGGGTGACTCCTGTCACGCCCGCCGTCAAGGTTACTTGCGGGTTCGTTCAAATCCCGGCAAGAGTTTATGAAGACCATTGGCGAAGACTTAATCCCATTCCACAGGCGAGCTAGTCGGGGAAGGCGCGATCGCGATGGAACGGGTAAAGGTCGTCATACAAGCCACCGACCCCATCACGTACGTGGGGTTGTCCAGCTACCTCCAGCAGAGACCCGAAGTGGCCGTGGTCGACAAGCGCGACGAGGCGACGGTCCAGGTGCTGTCCACCGAACGGGTCGGGCCGGAAGCGTTGGCACGGCTGCGGAACTCGGTCGCCGAAGGTGGGTTGCCGACCGTGCTGATGACCGGGGAGCTGGGCGAGGGGCCCCTGCTCACCCTGGTCGAGTGCCACGTCGTGGCAATCCTGCCGAAGAACTCGGTGACGGGTGACCAGCTGGTCGACTGCATCGTCGCGGCGTCGTCGGGCAACGGCGTGATGCCGCGTGACGTGCTCGGCACACTGCTGCGCCGGATCAAGGTCCTACAGCGGGAAGTACTCGCACCCAACGGGTTGAGCGCGTCCGGTCTCGAACCGCGCGAGGTCGACGTGCTGCGGTTGATCGCGGAGGGGTGGGGCACCGAGGAGATCGCCAAGGAACTGGCGTACTCCGAGCGCACGGTCAAGAACGTCATCTTCAACATGACGAGCAGGTTGCACCTGCGAAACCGGGCGCACGCGGTCGCGTACGCCCTGCGCGCGGGCGTTATCTAGTGGTCACGAACCACTAGCGTCAACCGCGTTGTCCGGAGTCACCCGGCCCTGAGGCCCAGCTGCGCGAGATCCCATCCGGCCCCGACCCCGGTGAAGATCTCCGCGGCCTCGGCCGAGGCGGCGCGGGCGTCGGCCGGTCGGCCGCGCTCGGCGAACAGGTCGGCGATGTCGCCGAGCGCCGCAGCCAGTTCCACCGGTCTGCCGACCCTGCGGTAGTGGTCGGCGGCGACCATGGCCGGTTCGGGATCACGCGTGAGCAGTGCGCGGCAGCGTTGCAGCGCGGCGAAAGCCCGAGCGGGCACGGGTTCGCGGGCCGCCTCGAACTCCACCGCCTCGACGGCCTGCTCCACCTTCGCCCAGTCGCCCATCCTGGCCGCGACCCGCACGAGCGCGGGCAACCACTGGTGGCGCAGCATCATCCCGGCGTAGCGCGGCTGCAGGATCGGCGCCAGTTCGGCGTAGCCCCGCACCAGATCGCCCTCCTGGACCGCGACCAGCGCTCGGGCGGCGAGCAGGAAATCCAGGCTCTCCACCTCGGCCTTGGTGACCACCAGGCAGTGCTCGGCCGCGTCGAGGTGCGCCGCCGCCTCGACGTGGTTGCCCCTGCGGGCGCAGATCAACGCCGACAGGCCGTAGAGCAGCAGTCTGGCCGGGCCCGCGTCGATCAGGCCCGCGTACGTGATCGACGGGCCGTCGCCGACGACCGCGCCGAGCGACCGCAGCGACTCGTCCCACCGGCCCCGCCAGTAGTTGTGCACCGCGGCGGTCACGTGCATGCCGATCGGAACACCTTCGGCCGGGCTGAGTCCGGCCGCCACGCCGAGCACCGCGTCCGCGTCGTCGAGCCGGTCGAGGTTCTGCAGCGAGTAGATCTTGTTGTCCAGCAGGTCGAAGTGCATGCCGGTGTAGTCGGGCTTGCCCTCGATGAGGGTGATCGCCTCGTCGATGTGCCGCAGCGCCTCGACGTGGTCGCGGCGCATGGAGTCCACCAGCCACCTGGTCTGCAACGCGTGTGCGGCCAGGAAGTCGTCGCCCGCGACGGCCGCGTCCTCGTACGCGTCCTTGGCGGCGACCTCGGCCGTGTCGACGTTGCTCATGTCACGCCGCAGGTACGCCAGCAACGCCTTGTGCCGCAACCGCCACACCTCCGGCAGCGCCGGGTCGAGCGGGGTCTCGGTGAGCGTCGCGACGGCTTCCGCCCGGCGCCCTTGCCGGTAGACGATCGCCGCGAGCAGCTGCCGCATCTCCGCGCACCGCGCGGGATCCGTGCACAACGCCAGCGCGTGCCGCGCTTCCGCCTCCGGGTCACGGGACAGCTGGAACAGCACCCGCACCTCGGCCACGAGCAGTGTCTCGCGGCGCGGGTCGCCGAGTTCGACGGTGTCGATCACCTGGGCGAGCAGTTCGGCCGCGACCAGCGGTGCCCGGACGGCGAGCTCGGCGGCGTGCTCGGCCAGCCAGCCCGCCACCCACGGGCCGGTGTCCCCGCCCGCCGCCACCAACTGCTCCGACACCCGGTGCGGCGGGGCGCCCGCCTCGGCGAGCACCTTGGCGGCCTGCCGGTGCAGCACGCCACGGGTCGGGCCCGCGATGCCGCCGTACACCGTGTCCCGCATCAGCTGGTGCCGGAAGACCAGCTTCGGGCCGTCTTCGACGAGCACGTTCGCTTCCACCGCGTCGGTCACGGCGCGCACGAGGTGCCACACCGGCCGCTCGGAAGCCGCGGCGATGGTGCCGATGGCCGCGTCGGCGCCGAGCACGGCGACCCAGACGAGCATCTCCTTCGTGCTGTCGGACAACGACTTCGACGACCGCTCGACCGCGGCGGCCAGTGTCCGCGGCGCGTCGTCGACTTCGCCCTCGTCGACGTCGGCGACGCCGTCGACCGTGTCGATCGCGTCGTCCGCCCGCAAGGCGGCGACGACTTCCGTGATGTACAGGGGATTGCCGTCCGCCCGTGCGGCGATCCGGCGCAGCGCCCGGCCGGGGCGGGCGCGCACGAGGCCGGTCAGCAGCGCTTCACTTTCCACATAGGAGAGCGGGCCGAGTTCGATCGACGAGCCCCCGCTTTCGACGTACCCACGCAGCTCGCGCAGGTCCGCCCGGCCGTGCCCGGTGTTGACCGCGCAGATCAGCAGCAGCGGCAGGCGTTTGGCCGCATCGCACAGCCTGCGCCAGGCCAGCACGCTGTCGGCGTCCGCCCATTGCATGTCGTCGAGCACGAGCACGAGCGGCCCGCGATCGCACAACCGCTCCACAACAGTCACCACGGACTCGCCCGCGGGCAGCTTGCGGTCCAGCCCGAGGCACTCCAGCATGATCTGCAGCGGGAACCGGCCGGACAGCTCGTCCGCCACCGCCCAGCCGATCTGGCCCCCGACCCCGTCGAGGGCGGCGCCGATCAGCTCGGACTTGCCGATCCCCGGTTCGCCCTCGACCCAGACGGCGCCGCCGTCGCCCGCACGCATCCGTGTCAGCAGTTGCCGGAGCAGGCCGAGTTCCCGCTGCCGGCCGACGAACGGGTGGTCCGGCCGCGCCTTGACCGAGTACGGCATCACGTGCAGGCTCGGCATTCGCGGCTGGGCGGCCAGATCCTTGCCCGCGAGCACGTCGGCGTGCACCTGTCGCAGTGTGGGGCCCGGTTGGGCGCCCAGTTCCCGCGCCAGGGTCGCCCGCGCGTCCTCGAAGACCTCCAGCGCCTCGGCGTGCCTGCCGCTGCGGGCCAGCGCGACCATCAGCAGCTCCCGCAAGGGCTCCCGCAACGGGTGGGACCGCACGAGCACTTCCAGGTCGGCGGCGACCTCGACGTGGTCGCCGAGTTCCAGTCGCGCCTTGGCGTACGTCTGCACCGCGCGCAGCCACGACTGTTCGAGCCTGATCCGCTCCTGCTCGGCGAACGGCCCCGGCACGCCCGCGAACGCCTCGCCACGCCACAGCACCAGGGCGTCGCCGAGTTTCTCGGTCACCGCCCGGTGGTCCTCGCGGGCGGCCAACGCATTCGCCTGCTCGCATAGTTCGTCGAAGAGCGTGACGTCGACCTGGTGTGCGTCCACTCGCAACGAATAACCGTTTCCAGCGGACACAATGACATCGCGGCCCAGCTCGCGCAGCGCCCTGCGCAAGCCGGAAACATAGGTGTAGACGCTGCCGTCGGCGCTGGCAGGTGCCGCGTGGCCCCACACGGCTTCGACCAGCTCGGCCCGCGAAACCGACTGCCCGGGCCGCATCGCGAGAACCACGAAGACAGCCCGTTGCCTGCCGGGTCCCAGCCCGACTTCCACGCCGTCGTGCATCACCCTGACCGGGCCCAGCAACTCGACCCTCGACGATGCCCGCCGACCCTGCTCCCCCAGTGCACTCTTGTCCATCCCGAGAGGCACATCGCAACAGTACAGGAGGTCAAAGGCACAACTAAGGACCTTTGGCGGCCACAATCTGTCCATAATGGACAAGATCGTTGATTCGCGCACGGCTCGAGAGCCTTTCGGGCAAAGAGCGGGTCGGCGGCAACCACGGGAAAACCCGTTCCGGTAATGCTGGCGGGACCACCCCACGTCCCCACCGAGGAGAGTCCCCGTGTCGCTCACCCTCCCCGAAGCGCCCGGCGCGGACCGGGCGCCCGCGCTCGGGCTGTGGTCGACAACCGACCGCGGCCGCACGTTGGCCGTGCTCATCCCGCACAAGCGGAGCGAGCGGATCACGGATGTGTCAGTCAGCGAGAACTCCCGCGCGGTCCAGGTCAGGATCACCCGGGCCGCACTCCCGTCGGCGGACGCCCGATTGGTCCGATCGATCCGGAACGTCCCGCTGGACAGCCCGCTCGGCAACCGCAGGCTGACGGTGACGTGGGGCGGCGAACACATCCCGCTGCTGCGCGCGGTCCCGGCAGGCAACGACGAGACGCACGAGTCACCGTCGGAAAAGGCGAAGAAGGAGCTCGTCAACCTGATCGAGAAGCTCGAACCGGGCTCGGCGCTGCCGTCGGAAAGGGCACTCTCCGAACAACTCGAAATAGCCCGGATGACGCTCAGGAACGCGGTGGACGAACTGACACTGGCCGGCAAGGTGTCGCGCCGGAGGGGCAGCGGAACCTACGTCGCGGATTCGAAGCTGCTCTGCCGGATAACCCCGGACGGGGTGGACCTCGACCCGGTGGCACCGGGAGCGGGTTTCGGACACGTGCACGTGGTGCGGGACGTGGTGCCCGCCGACGATCGGGTCGCGGCGGACCTGGACCTGACGCCGGGAGACCTCGTCCTGCACGTCGGCAGGCTGCTGCTGGCCGACCACCGGCCCTTCGGCCTGATCTCCCGGCACATTCCGATAGCGCGACTGGCGGAGACCCCCGGCGCCCCGAGCACGATGCGCTGGTTCACCGGGCGAACCGCGCGGGCGGAAACACGGATGGAGCTCTCGACCGCGACGCCCCCGGAAGCGAGGATGCTCGACCTCAGCCAGGTCCAGCCGATGCTGTCCTGGCACAGGACCGCGCTCGACGGCAACGACGTGCCGCTGGAACGGACGCGGGTGCTCGTCCGGGGAGACCGCGCGATCCTCGACCTGTCCGGCGACTGACCCCGTCCGCGGTCCCGCGGTCAGGGCCTGCGGCCCCACGCCGCGACGGCGAGCCACATGTAGTCCACAATGGATCTGTCGCGGTACGCGGCGTGTGCTTCCGCCAGCTCGTGCCACCGGGCCATGCGGACACGGTGGCTACCCGGGGCGCTCGACGGTCGGGTCGTACATGTCGACCCAGTGGTACAGGTCGAGTATCCAGTCGATGCCACTGGTCACCGCGCCGGGCATGGTGGCGGGGTCCGCGGCTGTGGCGTCGGTCAGCCAGTCCCAGTCGATCAGGGACATGGCGAGGTGGTCGCGGTCGGCGAGCACCTCCTTGGCCTGCCGTTGGATTTCCTCGTTGTACCGGGGATCGGGTGTCGGCACACGTCTGGCCCACGGCGAGTTGTCGATGTAGGGGATCAGCCGGTGGTCGGCGTACGGCAGGCGGACCCGCAGACCCGCCGCCGTCGCGATCCGGTCGACGCGCTCGATCGTCGTCCGGGCGAACCCCGGCGCACCCGGATCGGCACCGGCGAGATGACCGCGCAGGTGCGGGCACATCAACGCCAGCCGGTCACCCGGCGGGCAGTGTGCCGCGCCGAACACCTCGTCGGCCAGCAGGACAGGCAGGACCACAGTGGAGCGAGCCGGGAGCGACCCGAGCAGCAGGCACAGCGAGAGGTCCGGCGCGCCGAAGCCCATCGGCATGTCGTACGCGGCAACAACCTTGCGGCGCAAAGCCGGGTCGGCCAGTGCGGCCGTGTCGGCGGAGAACCCGCTGCGGCCCGCCGGCAGCTCGACCTCGTTGTGCGGTCCCGGTTCCGCACGCCAGTAGGTGTCCGCCCTGGCCCCTGCGCGTGACAGGGTCACGATCTGGCCCGGCCCCAGCGAACGCATTCCCCGCCACGGCGGCCGAGTCGACGTGACCAGCCCGCGCAGGCCGTCCACGTCGACGACCCGCGGCACCGACGGGTCGTCGAGGATCGCCGTCGGCGAGGTTCCGAACAGGACACCGTCGCGCGTCGGGTAGTAGTACAACGGCTTGACACCGAGCCGGTCGCGGACCATGACCAGCTCACGGGCGCGCGAGTCCCAGATGGCGAACGCGTACACCCCGTCGAGCCGGGAAACCAGATCCGGCCCCCATTCGACGTAGGCCTGGCGCACGACCTCGACATCGTCACCGGTCGCGAACGTGTGCCCGAGGCGCGTCAGCGAGTCCCGCAGTTCGGCGCGGTTGTGCAGTTCGCCGCTGTAGGACACGGAACTCCGGCTGCCCGCCGTGAAGTCGACGCCACCCGCGATCCCGGGCATCTCCCTGGTCATGTCCCTGGTCATGTCACCGCGGCCCTGCTGTGCGTTCCAACTGCTCGGCGACCGTGCGCCAGACCCGGGCGCATTCCATCGCCGCCTGCGCGATCGAGCCCCTGGCGTGCGGCGGCACGTTGCGCACCAGCAACGCCCACTTGTCGTTGCTCATCGCGTGCACGTCCAGCAGTCGCAGCAATGTCCGGCCGGTCTCGGAGAACCGGAGCGTCGGATCGGTCCGCAGGTAGCGCATGATCGTCACGCGGTCAGGCAGTTGCAACGGCTGCGGGATGCGGGTCTGCGACTGCCGTTTCTCGTCGGTCTTCCTGGTGTTGCTCGGTTTGCGGACCGTCGGGTCCTCGCCGCGCTGCAACCGGGACCGGACCGCGCGCGCGGTTTCCGGGGAGATGCCCGCCGCCTTGGCGACCTGGCGCAACGACAGATCCGGGTTCTGGCGCATCAGGTTCATCGCCAGCCTGCGCTTCTCCAGGCTGTTGATCGGCCGGACCCGGCCGTCCTGGCCGACCCGGCTCTCCGGCTGCGGCACGCCGCCGTTTCGCCGGACCTCGCCGATGGTCTTGGCCGACAGGCCGGTCACGCTCGCGATCAACCGGTCCGACCAGTGGGGGTGGCTGGTCACGATGCTCTTCGCCGCGGCCTTGCGTTCGGCCAGTGACAACGGCAGCCCGTGTGCGACGTTCGCGCGCACGGCGAGCACGAACGCGTCGGCCTCGTCACCGTCGAAGAAACGGACCGCGATGTCGGGCTGGTTGCGCAGCCTGGCTGCCCGCAGCCGGTGCACGCCGTCGATCACGCGCATCGTCGCGCGGTGCACGATGATCGGCGGCAACTCGTCCGGGGTGTCGGCGAGCGCCCTGACGTGTTCGAGGTTCTCCCCCGCGGTCCTCGGCGACCCGGCGACGCGCAACGCCCTGATCGGGATGCGGACGACCGGGCCCGCGCTCGTGTTCGTCTCGAGGCAGTCGAATTCTTCCCGGGGAAGGCTGACAGCGGCGAAGTTGGTCACCTCGACCTCCAGTCCTCACAGCGAACCTGGTGACCCGCAAGATGTGACCCAGGTTGGCAGTCCCGCCGTCACGCACACCAGTGACAGCGCCACGAGGCCGAAATGACGAACTGTGTGCCCTTATATGATTTTCTCACCCCTATGGGTGTCAGCGCTTCGATTTCCCCACCCGAACACCGAGGAAAACACCCGCACCTGCGAGGACAATAGCGGCGACAATCCATACCCAAACGGGGATTCCGCCGCTTTCATCGGTTTTCTGGGCGTTCGGGGTTGCCGTCGCGGTCGTGGCGGCGGACGCGCTCGCCGCCGGTGCGCCCGACGACGTCCCCGGCGATGTCGCCGGTGTGGAAGCAGGGGTACTCGGGGCCGTTGGCGCGGGCACGGCGGCGGTGAGCGTGAACGGCACCTTTCCGCTCACCGGATCGCCGTCGGCCGAAATGACCCGGTAGCTGATGGTGTACTGCCCGGCGGGGCCGACCGGCGTCACCGGGGCGGTGACGACCTGCGCGGCGACCGTGACCTGGCCGACGGTCCACTGCTCCCCGCCAGGACCCGCGACCGAGACCGCACCGGGCTCGACCTGCACAGCCTCGCTGAACGTGAGCTGGATCTGCGCGGGCGCGGCGGGCAGTGCCGCCCCTTTCGCCGGGTTGCTGCCCTTCAGTTCGGTGTGCGCGAACGCGGGCACAGCGGTGGACAGCAGCACTGTCACACCCAGCAACAACGCGGCGGAGATACGCCTGGCGAACATGAGGTGGCCCTTCACGGTCACGTAGTCGGTCAGCACAGGACTCTAGTTCCCGGAGAGCCTCGACCCGCATGGTCACCTACGGTTCGAGTGCGCCCGCCTTCGCTTCGAGGTAACGCTGTTCCGGGATGCTGCTGGTCCGTTTGGCCGCGCGCAGATACGCCGCACGCGCGGCGGCCGGGTCGCCCGCCAGTTCGAGCAGGTGTGCGCGGACCGCGTCCAGCCTGTGGTGCCCGGCGACGCGGCTGTCGTCGTCCAATGTGGCCAGCATGGCCAGCCCGGCCGCCGGTCCATCCACCATGGACAGTGCGATGGCGTGGTTGAGCGTGACCATCGGGTTGGGCTGGATGCGCGCCAGTATCCCGTAGAGCACCAGGATCTGCGGCCAGTCGGTGTCCCCGGGGACCGCGGCCGCGTCGTGCAGCGCGGCGATGGCGGCCTGCAACTGGTAGGGGCCGATCGGGAACCGGGCCATGGCGTCGTCGATCAGCGCGGTGCCCTCGGCGATCTCGGCCGAGTTCCACAGCGAGCGGTCCTGGTCGGCCAACGGGACCAACCCGCCGTCCTTCGTCGTCCGCGCGGACCTGCGGGCGTCGGTGAGCAGCATCAACGCCAGCAGCCCGGCGACCTCGCCGTCGTCGGGCAGCAGCGCGTGCACGGTCCTGGTCAGCCGGATGGCCTCCCCGGTGAGCTCGACGCTGTGCAGGTCGGGCCCGGTCGACGTGGTGTAGCCCTCGTTGAAGATCAGGTAGAGCACGTGCAGGACGACCGGCAGGCGCCGCGCCCACTCCGGCTCGGGCAGGCCGGTCGCCTTGATCTTCTGCTTGGCGCGGCTGATCCGCTGCCCCATCGTGGCCTCGGGAACCATGAACGCGCGCGCGATCTGCCCCGTGGTCAGCCCGCCGACGGCCCGCAGGGTCAGCGCCACCTGCGAGGACGGCGACAGGTCCGGGTGACAGCACAGGAACAGCAGTTCGAGCGTGTCGTCCCGGTCGCCCGCTTCGGCCGCGGTCGCCGGCTCCTGCGCGGCGGCCAGCGTCTCCCGCCTGCGCCTGGCCTCCTCGCTGCGCCACTGATCGGTGAGCCTGCGGGACGCGACCGTGATCAGCCACGACTTGGGGCTGTCGGGCAGCCCGTCCGCGCGCCACTGGACGCTCGCCGCCAGCAGCGCCTCCTGCACGGCGTCCTCACACGCGTCGAACTGGCCGTAGCGGCGCACGAGAACGCCGAGGACCTGCGGCGCCAGCTGACGCAGCAGGTCCCCGAGCCCGGTGGTCACATCTCCAGGCCGGCGGAGAACATCACCGGCCGCACTTCGACACCGAAACCCTCGTACCCGGTGTCCGGGATCAGCTTCGCCAACTCGACGGCCCGCTCCTGGTTCTCGCACTCGACCAGGTAGAAGCCGCCCATGAACTCCTTGGCCTCGATGTAGGGGCCGTCGGTGACCACCTGCGCGCCGCCCTCGGACTTGACGACCTTGGTGGTGGACGGGTCGGCCAGCGCCTGGGTGACGATCAGCTCGCCGGTGTCGGTGATGGTGTCGATGAACGCCTGGTGGCCGTTGCCGATCCGCTCGCGCTCCTCCTCGGTCAGCGCGGCCATGGTCGCCGGGTTCACGTTCATGATCAGCAGGTATTTCACGTCGCCACTCCTGTTCCGCGCCCCGGTCCGGGCGCGCTCACGAGTGAGTCGGTGCACGCCGTCCGTCTTCGACATGGTGTCACTGACGTGTTCGCAGTTCCCATTCACCCGGCACCGCCGCGTAGACGTCCTCCAGCGCGGCCGGGGTACGGGCGATCACCCACAGCCACTCCTCGGCGTCACACCGCAGCAGGCAGTCGTCACCGCTGTACCAGCGAACCGGTGGCCCGTTCGGGACGGCCCACATCGGGTACTCCGGGAACGGCACCCGGCTGAAGGCCCGGTCCACCGCGTCCATCGCGGCCCGGTCGACCCACCGGTTGTCGGCGTGGTCGTCCCAGCCGAGCAGGGTCTCGCTGAGGACCATCTCCACACAGGCCAGTGAGGTGCTGGCGAGGTACGGCCGCCATTCGAGCCCGACCTGGAACTCCACCGGCGGGTCGGGGTGCTCGACGTCCGCGACCGCCCAGGCGGTGCAGCCCTGGTTCTCGCGCCGGAAGACCAGCCTGCCGTCGGCTTCGGGCGTGAGCTTCGCGGGCGCGACGAGCTGGTCCTGGTTGCTGGTCAGGTCGGCACGCCTGCCGAACAGGCGGTAGGCCTGGCGCAGGGCGTCCGGCATCCGGATTCCTTCGAGCTCGGACTCCTGGTACCCGTCGTCCGGGGTCAGCGGCCCCATCCACCCGGCGGCGAGATCACGGATGAACCGCCACGCGTGACCGGGGCTCACTCGAACCGGGACAGATCGCCAGCACCTTCGCGGATGATCTCCGGCTCGCCCTGCGAGAAGTCGATGACCGTAGTCGGCACGGTGCCGCACTCGCCGGAGTCGATCACCGCGTCGATCACGGTGTCCAGGTGCTCCTTGATCTCCCAGCCCTGGGTCATCGGCTCCTGCTGGTCGGGCAGCAGCAACGTGCTCGACAGCAGCGGCTCGCCGAGTTCGGCCAGCAGGGCCTGGGCGACCGTGTGGTCGGGGATGCGCACGCCGACCGTCTTCTTCTTCGGGTGCTGCATGCGGCGCGGGACTTCCTTCGTCGCGGGCAGGATGAAGGTGTAGCTGCCCGGGGTCACCGCCTTGATCGCCCTGAACACGTCGTTGTCGACGTACACGAACTGGCCGAGCTGGGCGAAGTCCTGGCACACCAGCGTGAAGTGGTGCCGGTCGTCGAGCTGCCGGATCTGCCGGATCCGGTCGATCCCGTCCCGGTTGCCCAGCTGGCAGCCCAGCGCGAAGCACGAGTCGGTCGGGTAGGCGATCAGGCCGTCCTGCCGCAGCAGCTCCACGACCTGGTTGATCGACCGCTTCTGCGGGTTGTCGGGGTGCACGTCGAAATACCTCGCCATGCGCCCCGACAGTAGTCCATGGTGGATCTGGTCACGCGACGATCCGCATCTGCGCCATCATCGCCACCGACGAGTGGTCGACGAAATGGCAGTGGAACGGGAAAACACCCGTGTACGGCGTGTCGAACTTGATCAACAGCCGGACCGTCTCGCCGGACGCGATCGACACCGTGTCCTTCGGGTACGCCTCCCACGGCTCGACCGACCTGCCGTCCCGGTCGAGCACCCGGAACTGGACGACGTGCACGTGCAGCGAGTGCGGGATCGGGTCCGGGTCGGCGTTGGTGACCTCCCAGATCTCGGTACTGCCCCGCTTGATCGTGAAGTCCATCCGGTGCGGGTCGTACGGTTTGCCGTTGATCAGGAAAACCAGGTTCTTGAAGTCGAAGCTCAGGACGACCTTCCTGGTCGTCATCACCGGCGCGCCGACGGCGGGGAGCATGCTGAGCTTCTGCGGCACGGAGCTGTCGTCGGTGTCCGGCATGTCCTTGCGGATGCCGTCGGCCACCTCGAACCGCATGATCTCGGTGTTCTCCAATGCGGTGCCCTCCGCGTTGAGCAGCGTGACCTGGCTGCCGCCCCGCGCCTTGCCGAAGTCGACGACGACCTCGACCCGCTCGGCGGGCCACAACGAGACCTCGGTGCGGCGCACGGGCCGTGCCAACAGGCCGCCGTCCGTGCCGATCTGGACGAACTCGGCACCGTTGCTGAGCCGGAACGAGAACATGCGCTCGTTGGACGTGTTCACCAGGCGCAGGCGGTACTTGCGGCGGCGCACCCGCAGAACCGGCTGCGGCACACCGTTGACCAGGACCGTGCCGCGGCGCTGGGCGTCGAACATCGCCCACAGCAGCTGCCCGTGGTCGTCGAGCGCGACGTCACGGAACATCAACGGGATGTCGAACTGGCCACGCGGCAACGTCGGCGCCTCGGCCGGGTCGTCGATCAGGTAGAGCCCGCACAGTCCCTTGTAGATCTGCTCGGCCTCCAGGTGGTGCGCGTGGTCGTGGTACCACAGGGTGGAGGCCCGCTGGTCGTTCGGGTAGTGGTAGATCCGCGAGTGGCCCGGCTGGATCACGTCGAGCGGATGCCCGTCGCTGTCCTGCGGGACGATCCCGCCGTGCAGGTGCACAGCGGACGGCGTGCCCAGCCGGTTGGTCACCGCGACCTTCACCGAACGGCCCCGGCGCGCCCTGATGGTGGGCCCGGGGAAGCTGCCGTTGTACGTGATCACCTCGGTCGACACGCCCGGCAGGATCTCGGCGACACCCGGTTTGACCGAGATCTCGTAGTAGTCCGTCGAACGGTCCGAGTACACCGGCGACAGGACACGCGGGATCGGCAGGGCGCGGGTGAACGGCTCGACCGACGGCGGCCTGCCGACCACCACCGACACCAGACGCTCCGCCGGCAGGGCCAGCGCCACGCCACCGGCGGCGCCCAGTTTCAACGTGCCTCTACGGTTGAGCATCGGTTTACCTCTTTTCTTCTACGGAACGCCGAACAGCGCTGTTCCGACGACGACGAGCACGAACGTGTACTGCAGCACCGTCATCGCGGCCGCCACCGTGCCGGTGAACAAGATCGCGTTCCCGAGCGTGATCGCGGCGACCGGAACTGTCACCGCGGCCGAAGCCACGGACCCCATGACAGCGAAGGAAAAACGTGCGGAGAACAGGCCGGGTGACCGGAAGTACCGCCGCACGACCCACGCGGCGCCGAGAATCGCGACGGCCGTGAGGTGGATCGCGAGGATTACCAGCCCCGGGTAGTTGACCACTGCCGACCCGGTGACCGGCGGCGGTGGCAGGTAGTCGTTCTGATGGTGGCCGGTGGTGGCCAGCGCGTGCCGTGGCACGAACGCGCCCGTGGGCAGGAAACGCGCGTGGTCTCGCAGTGCCCAGGCGATGACAGCGGCGGCGGTCAGGGCGAACAGCACGACGGGCACAGTCCGTGGGGCGGCTGGTGTTCCTCTGGTCGCCGTCTGGTCGCCCGAAACTGTCAGACCCCTGCGGTAACGTGAAATCAAGGGGGTCCCCTGGGCCATTTCCTGTTGCGATGACGCATGGTCACCGGTGGCAGTGGTTGCGGTGGCAGTGGTTGCCAGCGCTGAGGTCCTGGGCATGGCTGTCACCGTCCGCTGGCGGCCAGGTCGGCGGCGACCGAGTCGCGGAGGCCGACCGGGCGGGGTGTCGGCGGCTTGGGTGGGCGCGGGGTCGTCGTGCGCCGCCGGACCCACGCCATTCCGGCTGCCGCCACCATCACCATCCGAGCCATGGCCGGTCACCCCTTCGCTGTCGCCAGTGGACTGGAAACGCGGCGCACCAACTGGTCGCGGATCCTGGTCGGGATCCCGGGTGCGAACCGCTCGAGGTAGCTCTCGGCGTGCGCGTCCGTGTCGATCACGAAAGGCAGGTCGAACACCACGAGCTTGCGGATCGCCAGCAACGGCAGCGGCGCGCGCAACGCCTTGAAGTGCGCGTTCCACAGGCCCGGTTCGTCGCACTCCGGGTGGAACTGGCCGATCATCAACCCGTTCGCCACGAACTCGTCCTTCGCCTCGCATTGCAGGGCGTCGAGCTCGGCCGAGTCCGCGTAGTCCAGGTGGGGCAATGCCAACAGGATCGTCAGCAGCTCCTGGTCGTTGGGGGACAACGTCTGCGACAGCGCCTCGTACTGGGCGCGCAGTCCCTCGATCGCCGCGTGGACGTCCGAGGTGGTCGCCGCGGCCAGGTAGTACAGGCCCTTGCGCAGCGAAGGCTGTGTGTACGGGCACACCGGGCCGCTTCGGCCGAGGTCGGGGTGCGCGGTCACGAGGTAGTCCCGTGACCACGCCAGGATCTCCCGTACGTGCGGCAGGTGTTCCGGCGGCACGTCGCCGTCGTCGACCTGTGCCGCCGTCCAGATCAGGACCGCGGAGTTCATCGCGGCTCCCGCCACATCGGCTGCAGGGTCGGTCCGTTCGGGATCTCGATCGCTGTGCCCACCGGGAGGAAGCCGTAGTGCTTCGCCACCGCTGTTCCGCCTGCCGAGCTCGTTTCCAGGTAGGCGGCGACGCGCTCGGAGTCGATCCGAGCGATGAGGGTGTCGAACAGCGCCGACATCGTGCCCTGCCGTTGGTTCGACGGGCTCACTCCCGCGAACGACAAGTAGTAGTGCGGTCGGCCGGTCGGGTGGTGGATCGTCTGCAGCCCGGAGATCGTGGCCATCGCTTCCGCGTCCGGTCCGAGGATGTCGGTGAAGCGGCGCGCCAGTTCCTCCGCGCGGGTCTCGGTCTCCTCCCACGCTCCCGGTGGCAGGAACAGCAGCGCCGCGTCACGGTCGGCGTTGGTGTAGACGCCGAGGTAGCGCAACGAGATGTCCAGGTGCTCGTGGAAGAACGCGGGCAGGATCGTAGCCCTGCGGTCGCCGTCGGCGGTGATCCAGCGGGTCAACGGGTCGTCGTGGAACGCCTCGGCGAGCATCTTGGCCAGTATCTCGGCGTCGGCACTGGAAGCCAGGATCGCATTCAACGGACTGTCCCTTCAGACTTCGGCGGCGAGTTTCTCGATGCGGGCGTGCAGCGTCCCCAGGTAGCCTTCGGCCTCCGGCTTGATCAGGGCGCTGCGCAGGACACGGGCGGAATCGGTGTCACGCGTGACAAGCGGGTGACGGCGCAGGAACGCCTCGGCGTCGGTGCGCAACAGGCTGAGGTAGACCGGATCGTCCTCGGCCGCCATCCCCGCGCGCAGCAACGCGTCGGATCTTGCATCCACAGTGGACAGATGGGTCCCGGTCGGGAAGTAGGTCACGATGTCCAGCTCGGGCTCCTGGTACAGCGCCAGCTCGCCCGAAGCCTTGATCCGGTCCGCGAACGCGACCGCCGCCCGGCGGGTGGCGGCCAGTATCCGGCCGAACCCGTCCGGTGTCAGCGGGAGCAGTCGCAGGGTCAGCCACAGCGCTGCCGCGGCGGCACCGGCTCGTGAGCACTCCAGGCTGATCTCGCCCAGGTGCAGTGCCGAGTCGGTGAAGTAGGTGTACGGCGAATCGTGCGAGAGGTGCTTTCCGGCTCGCGGGTCCGCGTGAAGCACCGCGCCGCAACCGTACGGCTGCAGGCCGTGCTTGTGCGGGTCGACGGCAATCGAGTCGCAGTCCGCGATCGCCAGCCAGGGCCGGGGGTCGAGGCCGACGGTGTCCTCGGCACGGGCGAGCACGCTGTAGAACCCGCCGTAGGCGGCGTCCACGTGTATCCGGGCGCCGTGCTTCCTCGCCAACGCCACGACTTCGTGGATCGGGTCGACGGCGCCGAGACCCGTGGTCCCCGCGGTGACCACCACGGTTCCGACCTGACCGCTGTGCAGCACGTGGTCCAGCGCGTCGAGATCGACCCGTCCAAGTGCGTCCACCGGCAGCCGGTGTCCTTGTACGCCAAGCACGTCACACATACGCTCGTGCGTGTAATGGCATTCCGAGCTGTACGCGATTCCTTTGCCAGGGTGCAATTGCCGCGCCACGTACAACGCTTCCAGGTTGGCCATCGTTCCACTGGTGGTGAGATGACCGATGTGCGGGCCGAAACCGACCATGTCCGCGAGCGCCGCGACGCATTCGCGTTCCATTTCGGTGGTGGCCGGGCCGCCTTCCCTGGCGTGGTTGTTCGGGTTGAACCGCATGGCCGTGAAGTAGCCGATGATCGCTGCCGGGTGCGGCGGTTTCACCATTTGCCCGGCGTAGCGCGGGTGGAAGAACGGGTAGTTGTCGGAGAGGCGTTTGGTGAACTCGTCGAACGCCACACCGAACTGTTCGTCGGATACCTGGTTGGACGCGTGTGGCTGCACCGGGCCGAACTGTTCGGTCCAGTCGTCGGCGAAGTCAGCCGCGCGGGATAGCCAGTGCCGCAGATCCATGGCTCTGTTGTACCGAGCCACCCGCAAGAGCCCCGCAATACACGGCAACAGCCCGAGAGGAACCCCTCTCGGGCTGTGCGGGAAATCTCCGGGTTACGCGGAGAAGTGGGCGATCAGCGCCCAGATCGCGGCGCCGAAGCCGAGCGTGGCGAACCACGCCCTGATGCCGTTGAGCCGGACCCACGGCTCCTCGAACTCCTTGCGCACGGCGGCGATGTCCGCGATCCTGTCCGGCGGGCCGTACTTGTCCAGCCGGACGTTCATCGGCACGTTGCGGGTCACCGTCACACCGAAGCAGCCGACGTAGAACACCAGCGCGAGCAGAACAGGGAGGAACACCGCGAACGGCTGGCCGATGTACAGGATCACTGTCAGGATGCCGAACAACAGCGATCCGATGAACGTCATGAAGAACCTGGGGTTCTGCACGTCCCGATTGATTTTCTGCATCATGTCGACGAACGTGCGGTCGTCCGTGCCGCGCAGACTGACCATCACCGAAATCGAGTAGGTGTAGAAAAATCCGGAGACAAGTCCTAACAACAGCGTCGTGACGATCAGCGATGCGGCTCTGACCACATCCATTGCTGTTCCTCCTGCCAGAAGCCCGAGTGATCCCTTCTCGGAGCGAACAGTATCAGGAAATGCCCGTTTTGAGAGCCTTGTTCGCGCGTCCATGTAGCGCGATCGCGGGCACGAGGGCGAGCAGCGACAACATGCACGCAATCGTGCGCGCAGCGTTGAGGAAGTTCCACGTGCCTTCGTCGAACGCCGCGCGCGCGGCGGCGAAGTCGGCGATGACGGCCGGATCTCCCGCTGCGGCGAGTTTGTTGTTCAGCGGGATGTTCCCGCTGAAAGTCAGTGCCAGCGCGACAACGTAGAGCAGCGTCGCCGCGAGGATCCAGCGTGCCGCCGTGCGATAGCCCGCGCGGTGGTGCACGATCGCGGCGGCACCGGTGAAGACGAACGCGCCGAGGAACGCGAACATGAACGCGCCGTTCTGCACGCCTTCGTTGATCTTCTGCATGGAGACGACGAAAGCCCGGTCGTCGACCTTGGCCAGCGAGGGCATGACCAGGATGGCGAAGGAGAAGAAGAACCCCGCCATCAGACCGACGGTGAGGGTGGCGAGGTACAACAACGGAGTGGCGGCCTTGCTTCGGGGCCAGGCCTGCTGCCCCGCTCCTTGGTGAGCAAGCATCGGACTCGTCCTTCTCTCTGGTGTGGGCTCAATTGGTAGCAGGCGACCGGTCCCCGGTTCACCGTCATCCCTCGTTCGTGGCGCCCGGTTCACCTAAACGCCGTATCGGCGCGAGCAGCCGTTCGTAACGCCACGTCAACACGGTGTTACCGATCAGGCGCACGGGCGGCGGGATCGACACGGCCGCGGCCGCGTCGGCGGTGCGTTTGTCGACGCCGTCGAACAGCCAGGGGAACAGGAAAGCCCGCATCCCGGGGCCGGCACTGCGCATCACCTGGTTCTCGATGTCGAGGTACTGCTGCCGGGTCAGGTCGTCGACGAACACCGGGAAGACTATCGGCTCCTCGACCGCGAGGTGGTCCAGCAGGATCGTCTCGAACTTCCGCGCGGCTTCCGGCACGGCGCCCAGATCCCCGCGCAAGGCGGTGGACACGTCGGCCATCGACTGGTCGAGCTCGGTGTGGTCGTGGGCGAGTTCCTTCTCCTTCGCCGCGAAATCCGCGACGCGGTCGCGCAGCGCGGGAAACAGCACATCGTCCTCGGTGCGGTGGTGCCATTCGATCACGTCACGCAATTGGTCGAACCACGTGCGGACCGGGCCGGCATTGGCCCGGGTGACATTGGGCGCGGCAGTGGCGATCCGGCGCGCGTCGCGGCGCATCGCCACGTGCATCAACGCGAACCCGTGGATGTGCACGGGCAGGCCGCCCACACCGTTCTCAGTGGACATCGTCATCAGGACCAGACTCCCGTTTCCGCGGTCTTGCGCGCGTAGTCGGCGAAATCCCTCGGTTCACGGCCGAGCGCGCGCTGCACGCCGTCGCCGAGGTACGAGTTGCGTCCATCGAGGACTTTACGGAACATTTCCACGTAGGCCAGTGGCAGGCCGTGTTCCCTGAGCATCTTCCCGTATTCCACGAACGTCACCGGCACGTAGCCGACCTCCTTGCCACGGGCCGCGCCGATCTCGGCGGCGGCGTCGCCGAAAGTCAACAACCGGGGACCGGACAGGTCGTACGTCTGACCCAGGTGGTTGTCGGTGGTCAGCGCGGCGACGGCGGTGTCGGCGATGTCCTCGACGTCGACGAACGGCTCGGCCACGTCGCCCGCGGGCAGTTCGATCACGCCGTGCACGACCGGTTCGTACATGAAGCTCTCGCTGAAGTTCTGGTTGAACCACGCGGCCCGCAGGATCGTCCATTCGGCGCCGCTGTCGCGCACCGCCTTTTCGCTGGCGCCCGCGTGCACCTCGTCGCCACGGCCGGACAGCAGCACCAGCCGCCGCACGCCCGCGGTCACGGCGGCGTTCGCGAACTCGCCGATCGTGTCGGCCGCACCGGGGAAAGCGATCTCCGGCGAGTAGACGATGTAGGCCTTGTCCACGCCGTCGAACACCGGTCCCCAAGTGGTCCGGTCATCCCATTCGAACCGCGGCTCGGCGGCCGTCCGCGACCCGATCCGCACTTGGACGCCGAGCGCCGTCAGCCTCGCGGCCACTCTGCTGCCCGTCTTGCCGGTCCCGCCAAGCACCAAAGTCCTGTCGCCCATCAACACTCCTCTGGCCCGGGAGACGGTGTCGTCCCGGGCCGCTGGTCATTCACGTCCACACAAGAATCACGGCACGCGCATGTTCCGTAGGTCGTCCAGCTCGGTCAGCCAGCCGGTCAGGCTGGTGGTGCGCAGCAGCCCGGTCCCGATCAGCAGGCCGCGGTAGCCCTCGGCGAGCAGCCGGTCGGCGTCCTGGGGCTTGGTGATCCCGCTCGCGCTGACCGGGCAGCGGGTCCCGGTCGCGGCCAGCGCGGGCAGCAACCGGGCACTGCGACCGAGGTCTCCCGTGCCACGCTCCCGATTCTTGATGTCCTTGTTGTTGACGGCAACAACGCAGTGCTCCGCAGTTGGGCCGCCTTCCGCGACCGACCCGAACGCCGACTCGACCTCCGCCTCGCCGGTCACTTCGACGAACGGCGTCAGACCCAGTTCCAGGCTGCCCTCGATCAGCGACGGCATGCTGGAGCGCGGCAACAGGCCCGCTGTCAACAAGACCGCGGACGCGCCGAGGTCCCGCGCCTTCAGCAGTTGGTCGCGCCGGGTGATGAAGTCCTTCTGCAGCACCGGGCGGTCGGTGAGCGACGCGACCTCGCTGAGCATCGAGTCCGTGCCGCCGAACCACCGCCCGGTGACCACGGAGATGCAGGGCGCGCCCGCGGCCTCGTACTCGGCCACGATCTCCGGGATCGTCCGATCGCCGAACAGGTCGTCGCCGTGCGGGTCGCGCCGCTTGACCTCCATGATCACCGGACGGTCGGCGCCGAGCAACGCGTCTGTGAACCTCATGCGACCTCCACGTACCTGGCGGTGCGCCAACCGCGGCTGATGTCGGTGATGTTCTTGCGCTCGAAGCCGCCCGTGTGGTTCCGGGCGCCCGTGTCCACGTCGATCCCGTGGAACTGCGGGTGTTGCACGACGGTCTCGTAGTCCGCGCTGTTGTGCGCCGAGATCCCGCCCGCGAGCAGGAACGGCTTGCTGAACGTCGGCACGACGTCGGCGACGTCACTGGCCTGCAACCGTTGACCTGTGCTGCCGATCTGACCGCTCGCGGTCACCACGTCGAGCAGGAACACGTCGACGCCCGCGCGCTCGTACGCCTTGATCAGCGGGCGTTCCAGGCATTTGCCGTTCTTCAGGTGCAGCACCTTCACGATCGTCAGGTCCGTCGAGACGGACTGGCGCAGCGCGGCGATCATCCCCGGCATCTGGTAGGCGTGCAGCTGGATCCACGAGATGCCGGTCCGGTCGATGATCTGCCGCAACGTCTCCACATCGGACAGGAAGGTGACGAGCGTCGGTTCCAGGCGACCAGTGGCCCTGGCCGCCTCGGCTAATGTGGTGACTTCGTCGACGGAGACCTCCGCGGGCCCGTCGGCGACCCCGTGCCACAGCCCGACCAGGTCGGCGCCCGCGCCCGCGAGCAACTCGACGTCCGCCTTCGTCGTGGCGCCGCACACCTTCAGCAGTCTGCGATCGTCCTTGTGCCGCTTGAACCCGGATCTCATGTCAGCCCCAGCATGGATGCGATGCGGTTGTACTGGATCTCGTTGGTGCCCGAGTAGATCGTGCCCGCGACGGCGTTGCGCACGTCCTTCTCCAGGCCGTACTCGGCCATGTAGCCGTTGCCGCCGAAGATCTGCACCGCGGCGAGACTCGTGTCCACATTGGCCTGACTGGTCAGCAGCTTCGCGATGGCCATGTCGGTGGTCACGTTCTCACCTCGGACGAGCTTCTGCGCCGTGTCGTAGAGCCATTTGCGCGAGGTCTCCAGCTTGATCTTCATGTCGACGATCTTGTTGGCGATCGACTGGTAGCTCGCTATCGGCTTGCCGAACTGCTGGCGTTCACGCGCGTATTCCACACAACGATCCAGCCTGTGCTGCATCTCGCCGACGTTGGTGACGAACGAGTACAGGATCTCGCGCTTCATCACGTGGTCGAGCACCATGAACCCGCCGCCGACCCGGCCGCAGACCTGGGTGGCGGGGACCCGGCAGTCGTCGAAGTACAGTTCGGACAGCGGTGACGTGCGCAGGCCCATCTTCTTGATCGGGTTGCCGACCTCGAAGCCGGGTGTGTCCCTCTCGACGAGGAACGCCGTGACGCCCAGCGGCCCGCCCTCCGGGCGGGTCTTGGCGTACACCATGAACACGTCGGCGATCGGTCCGTTACTCACGAACGTCTTGCTGCCGTTGAGGACGAACTCGTCGCCGTCGCGTTCGGCCCTGGTGCGCATCCGCAGCGCGTCCGACCCGCCCGCGGGTTCGGTGATCGCGTGCGCGCCGATCCTGTCGCCCGAGATGATCCCCGGCAGGTACTTGTCCTTCAGCGCGGGCGAACCGAACTTCTCGACGGGAACGCCGACGCTGCAGATGGTCGTGGTGATGGAGAAGATCAGCCCGCCGTCACGGCACCCCTCGCCGAGCCCCTCCATGACGTACATAGTGGTCGGCAGGTCCAGCCCGAGCCCGCCCCACCGCTCGTCGAACGGCAGGCTGAGGATGCCCGACTCGCCGACCAGTTTCCACTTCTGCCACGAGAACGCGGCGGCGTCGTCGTTCTCGACGTGGTCGGCGGAGAAGGCCTCGTGCCACGCGGCCAGTCCCTCTCGCAGCTCGACCTGGTCCTCGGTCCAGTCGATCATCACTGCCTCCTCCTCGTGAGTGGTCAGTCCGGTCAGAACCGAAGCCGGACTGACCACTCACGAGGCTCTCAGTACTCGGAGAACTCGTCGGTGTCGAGGTTGTGGGCTTCTTCGCCCCGCAGCGCCGGGGTGAACATGCAGACCAGGCGCAGGTCCTCGTGCGGGCTGGCGACCAGCCAGTGCGGGTCGTGCTTGTCCAGCGCGTACATCACACCGGGCGTAATCGGGTGGGAGTTGCCCTCGGTGTCGATCACTTCGCCGGAACCCGCGATGCAGTAGCAGGCTTCGAGGTGGTTGCGGTACTCCAGGTGCGACTTCGTGCCCGCGCGGACGAGGGTGTCGGTCAGCGTGTAGCCCATCCCGTCGGCCTCGAGCAGGAACCGGCGTGAGAGCCCGTTGCCCCATTCGACGGTCTTCACGTCGTCGATGCTGCGAATGATCATGGTCAACTCCCTTGTGCTAGGCGAGGGTGTGGGCGGGGTGGACCGACCGGACGAAGTCGGCGAACTCCTTGACGACGTCCCGGTTGTACGCGAGGGCTTCTTCGACCCGCGCCACTCCCGCGGAGCCGACGATCACCGCGTCCGCCCCGAGGGCGTGCACGGTCGACACGTCTGCCCGCGTCTTGACTCCGAACCCGACGGCGATCGGTACACCGGCGGTTGCGACCGGGGGATCGTCGGCGGTATTCGGCGGATGCAGGTTTTCGCTTGGTGTGCGGGAGAAAGACCCTCGTACCGGGTGTACTTGGGTCTTTCTCCCGTGCGCCCAGCGGGAAGCTGGGCCGTCGAGACCGCTGGCGACCCCCCGGTCGTGACCGCTCATGTCCAACCGCAACTCCGCGATCGTTCCCGCCAGGTCGGCGTACCCTTCGGCCGGAGCGGTGCCGCTTCGGCCGTACTGGGCGACCAGGTACAGGTAGGCCGAGGCGTTGTCGACCGCCTCGGTCATCACCTGCTGGGTGGAGACCTTGTGGTAGCACGTGGCGACGACCGGCAGGCCCGCGTCCCTGGTTGCCTGGTAGTAGCCCGGTCGCACCCGCGGCGGGACGGCGTGCAGCAGCAGGCCGTCCGCGCCCGCTTCGGCGATGTCGCCGACGACCTCGGCCATCGGCCTGCGCTTGATCGAGTAGCTCCAGTCGGCGAGCAACGCGATCCGCAGCCGGTGCAGCTTCGGCCGGACGTGTGAGATGAAGGTGAGTACTTCGTCCAGGCCGACGCCGAGCGCCAGCGCCCGCTCGTGCGACCGCCGGATCACCGGGCCGTCGGTGACCGAGCCGGGGAACGGCACGGCCAGCTCCAGACAGTCCACTCCGGCGTCGTCGAGCATGAAGACCAGGTCCGCCAGTACGTCCAGCGGCGGGTCGCCCGCGTTGAGGAACAACGCCAGTCCCGGCTCGCCGTCGGCTGTCTGGTCGAAGAACTCAGCCATTGGATACCGCCTTGCGTACGAGGGTGAGCTTGCGCTCGTGCGGCGTCCGCATCGCGTCCACAAGGGAGCGTGCGGCACCGGTGACGACCGCGTCCCGCGCGGCCTCGAAAGCAACCGTCCAGTCCTCGATGTGGCCCGTCGCGACCGCGAGCGCCGCGGCGTTGAGGCTGATCGTCTCGGTGACGACTTCGCCTGCCGCACCGGAGACCACCTCGAGGAAGTGGTCGGCGACCTGGTCGAGGTCCCGTGCGGGAGCCAGGTCCTCGAACGTGCCCTTGTCCGAGGTGAACCGGCCGGCCCACAGCCTGATCATGCTGGTTTCGTCGTTGGTGTAGATCACGTTGTCGGCGAAGCCGAGCAGCTCGTCCGCGCCGGAGTCGTTCATGCACAGCCAGACCTTGCGGTCCTTGATGCCCGCGGCCAGCCTGCGCAGTTCCGGCTGCGGCGCGTGCACCGACACTCCCGTGACCTGCGCGGTGACCGGCAACGCCGCCAGGAACGGGCCGAGGGCGTTGACGAACCGGCCGAACGGCTTGAGGCTCATCGGCATGATCAGCCGTGCCATCCGCAACAGCTCGGTCGGGTACACGAACGGCCCGGCGAACGCGATGCCGTACTTGTCCAGTGTGTCCTCGGTGTGCCGGTACGAACGGGTCAGGCCGACGCCGAGCCGCTCGAGCAGGTCGATCGAGCCGACGCTGCTGGTGTAGGCGCGCGAACCGGTCTTGACGACCTTCACACCCAACGCGGCCGCGACGAACGCCGACGCGGTGGAGATGTTGAACGTCCTCGGGCCGCCGCCCGTTCCGACGATGTTGACCGTTCCCGGCCAGTTCGCGGTGACCGGTTCGCGCCGCTCGTTGAGCGACGCCAGCAGGTTGCGCAGCGAGTCGTGGTCGGGCAGCCGGGTGGCCAGCGAGGCCAGCAGGGCGACGGACTCACCTCGGTCGAGGTCGCCCGCGCCCAGCTGGTCCCACAGCGACCGCCAGGTGTCCCGGTCGATGCCGGTGCGGTGGTCGAGAAGGGAGATGATCGCGGGATGCACCGGAGTTCAGCTCCCCGCGACCTGGCTGCGCGCGGCGTCGATGAACTCGTCGATCGCCTGCACGCTGCGGAAGTTGTTCGGGTCGAGGTCGGTGTCGTGCACCGACAGCGCGAAGTGGTCCTCCACCCACGCGATCAGCTTGAGCAGGCCGAGGCTGTCGATCACGCCGTCGGCCAGCAGGTCGTACTCGACCGCGAGGTCCTCAGGTGCCACGTCGGGCAGGAACTCGTCGATGACGAACTTCTTGATGGCGTCCGCGTTGCTCATGGCGTCCTTCCTTTGCTCCCGAATGCGTTTCGGTCGACCTTGCCGGTCGGTGTCTTCGGCAACGGCGTGTCGACGATGTGCATGGTCGACGGGATCGCTGCTTGGGGAAGTCGTCGTGCGCAGTGCTGGCGCAGTACGAGGCTGTTGAGCTTGCTGCCGTCGGCCCGGTGCACGGCCGACACCAGCCTGCGGCCCGCGATCGGGTCGGGCACGGCGACGACCGCCGCCTCCAGCACCGCGGGGTGTTCGAGCAGGACGTGCTCGACCTCGGCGGTGTTGATCGCGACACCCCGCACCTTGACCTGGAAGTCGCTGCGGCCGATCAGGAAGACTCGGCCGTCCTCGGCGCGCCTGACCAGGTCGCCCGAGCGGAACCACGGCCGCTCGTCGGCTCCCGTCGGGTGCGGCACGAACTTGTCCGTGTGCCGGGCGCGGTCGAGGTACCCGGCCGCCTGGAACGGTGTGCTCACGTAGAGTTCGCCTGTTCCCGGTCCTTCGAGGACGGCCCCTTCGGCGGTCATGACCAGCGAGTGCACACCGGGCAGCGGACTGCCGATCGACACCGGCGGGGTCGCGGCTGTGTCGCCGCTGCCGAGGTGGTGGACGAAGCTGTCGTTGGTCTCCGTGCAGCCGTAGATGTTGTGCAGTGCGGCGTTCGGGAACAGTTTCGGCAGCTCGGCGAGCGTGCGGTCCGGGATGGCGTCACCGGTGAACATCACGCGGTCCACGTGCTCCAACCGGTCCACCGCGGGCTGCACGACGTCCAGCAACAGGCCGAAGAACATCGGCACAGCCTGGATGACGTTGACCTCGTGCCGCACCAGCGCGTCCAGCAGATGACGGCCGTTGGCCGCGTAGTCGGGATCGACGAGCACGACCTGGCCGCCGTGCGCCAGCGTGGTCCAGACATCCAGCAGGCACAGGTCGAAGTTCAGCGGCGCGTAGTTCAGCACGGTCCGGCCCGGCCGGATGTCGAACTCGGCACCGGCCCACTCGACGAACCGGTCGATGCCCCGCTGCGGCAACGGCACGATCTTCGGCAGGCCGGTCGAGCCGGACGTGGTCAGCATGAACCGCACATCGTCCAGATCGGACGCTTCGACGGGCTCCGGTGCGATCGACGGGTCCGGCGTGAACTCCGGCTCGCCTTCCGGCGCGAAGACGGCTTGGCAGCTTGCCTGCGCGAACAGACTGGTCAGCGCCGAGTTGGCGAGGGCGGGCGACGGCAGCAAGAAGCGGCGTCCGCTCAGCAAGGCACCGAGCACGAGCGCGACCGCCTGCGGGGACTTCTTGACCAGCAGGCCGATCGGGTCGCCCGGCTGGAGGTTCGACCACTCCAGCCGGGTGCGTGCCTTGTCGGCGAGTTCGTAGAGGTCGCCGTACGTGGTGACCTCGCCGTGCCAGACCAGCGCGGGCGCACCGGGCCTGCGGCTGACCTGGTCGAGGAACCGCTGTCGGAAGGTACTCATCACTCCCCCAACTCGACCCAGCCGCTTTTGAGAGCGGGACCGGTCGGCGTCTTGCACGAGAACCGCACGAAGTTCTGGTCTTCCTGCAACACGATCTCCAGCGGGGTGTCGGGTGAGACGGCCGAGGAGAACCGTGCGCCGATGCTCTTGACCCGGTCGGCGTCGCCGCCCGCGTAGCGGTCGATGACCTCCTCGGTCACGACCGCGAGCACGCTCATCCCATGTGCGATCACGCCGTTCTCGAAACCCGCTTGGACAGCCGCGGTGTCGTCCAAGTGAATCGGGTTGAGATCGCCGGACGCGTGGGCGTACTTGGTCACGGTCCCGCGCGCGATCGCCCGTGTGACAACGGTCGGCTCGGCGGTGCTGCCCTTGCCCGGGTGCGGCGGGAGCTGGCCGAACGTGTCCGGGGTGACCGCGCCGACGAGCATCGCGCCGGTGATCAGCTCCGCGAACTGCTCGCCGTCCTCGCCCAGCAGCGCCACCTTCATCGCCACCTGGACGCCTTTGAGGCTCTTGCGGGTGCCGACGACGTCGAGCGCCACGGTGACCGGCTCGTCCGCCCTGATCGCGCGCCGCACGTGGATCTCCTGCGACAGGTGCACGCGGCCGAGCGGGGACCCGTCCGCCGTGGCCGCGCCGATCATGCCGACCGACTCGTCGATCACGGGCGAGGCGAGCACGAACGCGTGCAGCGGGGACGCCTTGCCGTCGCCGCCGTCGAGTCCACTCCGGACGACTTCGCGGTAGGTCGCGAGCTCGTCCGCGGTCACCTTGCGGACCGTGCGCGCCGACAGTGTGGGGGTCATACCGGCTTCACCACCAGACAGGCGTTGTGGCCCCCGAACCCGAACGAGTTCGACAGCGCCGGGCCGCTCGCCACCTTGCGAGGACTGCCGTGCACGACGTCGATCCGCATTCCCGGTTCGAGGTGCTCATGGTTTGCGGTTGGGGGCACCACGGACTCGCGCATGGCCATCACCGTGGCGATCAGCTCGACCGAGCCAGCGGCTCCGATCAGGTGCCCGATGACGCCCTTCGACGAGGTCACCGGCGGGCCGTCCGGCCCGAAAACCTTGTGCAGCGCGACCGCTTCGGCGCGGTCGTTGTGCGGTGTGGACGTTCCGTGCGCGTTGACGTGCACGATGTTCCCCGGTTCCAGCCGGGCGTCGGCGATCGCCCTGGTCATCGCGGCGACCGCGCCCGCGCCGTCCGATGCGGGCATCGACAGGTGGAACGCGTCGCTGGTCGCCGCGTATCCCGCGATCTCAGCGTACAGCCGGGCTCCCCGGGCACGGGCGTCGTCGGCGCGTTCCAACACGACGAACCCCGCACCCTCACCCATGACGAACCCGTCGCGGTCCTTGTCGAACGGCCGGGACGCGATCGCCGGTGTGTCGTTGCGGCTCGTGGTGACGGCGTTGAGGTTGCCGAACGCGGCCAAGGTGACCTCGGTCATGATCGACTCGCAGCCGCCTGCCAGCACGACGTCCGCCTGGCGCGTCTGCAGCAGCATCCGGGCGTAGCCGATCGAGTCCGCGCCACTGGCGCATGTGGACGCGATGGTCAACGCCGGGCCGCGCCACCCCAGTTTCATGCTCAGCGCGGCGGCCGCGGCGTTCGGCATGTTGATCAACGGCATCAACGGGTTCACCCTCGCCGGGCCGCCCGTGTGGAAGTTGCGGGTCTCGTCGTCGCTGGTACGCCTGCCGCCGACGGCGTTGCCGATCACGATCGCCGCCCGGTCCTTGTCCAGGCTCGGCAGTCCCGCGTCGGCGTGCGCCTGCAACGCCGCGGCGACGCCGTAGCGCGCGAACGGGTCCAGCCGCCGCGCCTCCTTGGCGCCGAGCACGCCGAGGTCCTCGAATCCCGTGACACGACAGCCGATCCGGACCTTGTGGTCGTCCAGTCGCATCCCGGTCAGTTCGGCGGCCGTCGAACGGCCCGCGCGCAGCACCGCCCAGAACTCGTCGAGCCGGCATCCCGCCGGCGTGACCACGCCCATCCCGGTGATCACCACGCTGGCCGTCATCTCGGGCTCCCTCCTGCTCGCAGGGCAAGTTGTACGTGGGTCGCCGCAAGCAGGGCGCAACAGGGAATCCGGTGACCACGTCACGTGACCGGGCGTGAGAAGTTCATGGTGTAGGGGTAGACGGTCACATATCGCTCGGCAATCCTTTGGACACGCGTCTGAGGGGACGTGTTCGCAGCCCAACCCGACTGTGTCGATCCTTCTGGGGTGGTCGGAAATGCTCATCAGGTTGACGGGTCTCATCACGATCGAACGCGATGACGCCCCGCCTCGGCACCTGTCCAGCGCGCAGGCGCAAGTGGCGTTCGCACGGCTGACGCTGGAACGGTCCGGTGGCACGAGCCGCGACCTGCTCGCCGACACCGTGTGGCCGGAAGGTTTGCCCGACACGTGGGCGTCCGCGCTGCGCAGCGTGGTCAGCCGGGTCCGTGGATTCGTTGTGGGCGGCGACATCGCGGCGAGTCCGCCGATCATCGCGCACGGCGGGCGGTACCTGCTCAAGCTCCCCGCCGGGGCGACTGTCGACCTGGAACTGGCCGAAACCGAGGTGACACAGGCGGGAGAGGCCTACGGCAAGGGTGAGTTCGCCGACGCCGAGCGCCTCGCCGCGGCCGCGGTGGCCACGCTGGAAAGGCCGTTCCTGCCCGACCACGAGGGTGAATGGGTCACCGGTGTCCGGGAACGGACCGCCGAACTGCTCGTGTCAGCACTGGAAACCGCGAGCCTGGCGGCGTCGGCACGGCACGACGAACGCAACGCTCTCAGGTTCGCCGACGAAGCGGTCCGCCGCGCCCCGCTCAGGGAAAGCGCGCACCGCTGCCGGATGACGGCACACGTCGCCGCGGGCAACCGCGCCGAGGCGTTGAGGTGCTACCACGAACTGCGCCGGATGCTGGCCGAGGAGCTCGGGATCGACCCGGCACCGGAAACCCAGGCGGCATACGCGGAACTGCTCGGCAGCCCGGTCATGACTCCGGCACGCACCCGGGCCCCGAGAGCGCGGAGCTCTGCTCCATTCGTGGGACGCAGGCAGGAACTCGCGCGATTATCGGCGGCGTGGGCACAGGCCGAGGACGGCGCCAGCCACATGGTTCTCGTCACCGGCGAACCAGGCGTCGGCAAGACCCGGCTGGTCACCGAGTTGGCCAAACGCATCAGCGTCGCGGGTGGCGTGGTGATGTACGGACGTTGTGACGACAAGGCCTCCGTGCCGTGCCAGGCTTTCGTCGAGGCGGCCGGCGGGTTCGTCGCGGCCACACCGCAGGACGCGCTGCCGCCGCTGGGCAGGGCCACACTGAGCGCGATAGCGGACCCAATGGTGTCCACACGCACCGACCTGCTGCTCGCGTTGACCGACCTGCTGATCAAAACAGCGTCAGAACAACCGGTTTACCTCGTGCTCGACGACCTCGACATGGCCGACGACGACACCTTCGTGCTGCTGCGCCGGTTGGCGCGGCGGTGCCAGGGAACGTCGTTGCTGGTCGCGGCCACCGCGGCGACACCTGGACACCGTCCAACCGCGTCCGATGACTTCGCGTCAGCGATCCACGACGTCGACCGGGACGGCTGGCTGCGCAGGATCGCACTGGCCGGGATGGACGAGGCGGACGTGGGCGCGCTGATCCGCCGGGTCGCGCCGGACACCCCGGACCTCCCGAAACCGCACGAGCTGGTCGCCGACACCGCGGGAAACACGTTCCTGCTGCTGGAACTGCTGCGCTGGCACAGCGATCCGTACCGCAGCGACCCGAACAGCGGCGACCCGAACAGCACCAAGCCGTCGCTGCCGTCCGGGGCGGCCGACTACGCCAACGCCCGGATGGCCGCGATCGACCACACCGCAAGGCAATTGCTGCGGACCGCGGCCGCGGCGGGTGCGGGCTTCGAGCTCGACCTGGTCGCCGAGGCGGCGGACCTGGCCGAGCACGAGGCGTTCGAAGCGTTGGACACCGCCGTGCACGCCCAACTCGTCACGGAAACCCCCACGACGTACGAATACCGGTTCGTGCACGACGTCGTCCGCCGGGCCATCTACGAACAGGCGAGCGCCGCGCGCCGACGCTGGCTGCACACCCGTCTCGCCGATGCGATCGAACACCGCCGCGCGGGCGAACTGCGCCGGTACAGCCGGACGATGGCGCACCACCGCGCCGCCGGTGCGATCCCGCACGGGGATCAGCGCGCGGTCCGTTGGGGCTGGCGCGCCGCGGCACGGGCGAGCCAGGACGGTTCACCCCATGAGGCCGTTCACTTGCACCGGCAGGCGTTGCGGCACGTCCCGTCGGCGGACCACGAACTGCGGGCCGAGGCGTTGACCAACCTCGGGCTGGCGCAGCTCGCGGCCGGACAGCGGGAATGCGAGCAGACCCTGCTGGACGGCGCGATCCAGGCGTTGCACAACGGACGGCTGACGATGGCGGCACAGGCCGCGCTCGGACTGGCCGACGTCGTGCAGGACCAGCCCAGACTGCGCAGCGAGGCCGCGGCGTTGATCGAGATGCTCGTCGGCACAACGCCTCCGCGCGCGGTGAGCGCGATCGACGACGTCACGGTCGGCCGGTTGCTCGCTCGTCTCGCCCGCCTCGGCCGTCCCGTCCCGATCGGCACGAAACCCGCGCTCACGGCGATGTCCCGTGAGCTGCAACTGCTCGAAGGACCGGCGAACGTGCGGCGGCGGGCGCAACTGGCCGGGGAGATGCTCGCGGTCGCAGAGGCTGTTGAGGACACCTACGAGGCGGTGATCGCGGCGCACCACCGTGCGATGGCCGCCGAACTGTCCGGCGACGGCACGCAGGCACTGGCCGAACTGGTGGACGTGGTTGACCGTGCCGGGGAACAACTCGGCCACGCGTTGCTGCTGGACCGTTCGGTCGCGATCGCGGTGACTCAAGGCCAGTTCGCCAAAGCGGTCGCGATGACCAGCCAGGTGCACCGGGTCCCCGACGACACCGACCACCGGATCCAGCCCGTACCGGGCACTCTGGCCGCCCGGCAGCTGCTCGTCGCGGGCTGGCTGCGGGGACGTGCCGACGACGGCTGGTTCACCGGGACGAACGAAGCCGCGGAGCAGTCGCTGATCGCGTTGATCGGCGGGGAACGTGGTCTTCCTCACCTGACGGTACGGGCGCTGGCCACCGGGGTCGAGCCGTTGCCGTCGGGCGACGAATGGCCGCATGTCGTTGGCCTGCTTGCCCTTGGCGCTCACGAACTGGGCGATCCGGCCACCGCGGAGGCGCTGCGCAAGCTGCTGGAACCCTATGCCGAGCTCAACTGCGGCATCGGCTACCGCACTTTCGCCGGATCGGCGTCATTCCATCTTGGCCGGTTGGCGGTTATCGTTGGAGACTGGGACGACGCGGAGCAGCACCTGACCGCGGCGCTCACCGGGTTCGGCGAACGCCAAGCCCGGCCGTGGACGGCCTTGACACAACTGGCGCTGGCACAAGCGATGGAGGCACGAGGACGCGCAGGGGACCGAAGGCGAGCGGAAACCCTGCGTGCGGAGGCGAACTGGACCCTCGCCAGCCTCGACCTGCGTCCGCGGTCAGCGTAACCAACGGCCCCCTCGTGAGTGGTTCGGTCACACAACTACCTCACGAGGGGGCTGTTCCTTGCTTCCACGTCTCAACGCCGGTACAGCGTCTGGTCGGCGGACGAGCACCGGCGGGACGACACCGACCACGAGCACGAGGCCGGGGAGAGCTGGAGAATGGGCCGCACGACCCGCACACGGGCCTGGCCTGGCATTGCGCGGCGCGTTGACGCCCTGAGCTCGTACATTTCGCAAACCTCCGTACCAGCGGGGAGAGTGTCGTGAGCGGAAATCGGGGCCAGAACCCCGACAACCACTCACGAGCACCACTCACGTGATGGAGACACCGCCGTCGACGCTGATGACCTGTCCGGTGGTGAAATCGCACTCCAGGAACAGAGCCATGCTGCGGGCGACCTCCTCCGGCGTGCCGAAGCGCGGGATCGGCGACTTCTCCCTGATGTTGTCCATGACCGAGTCCGACAGGTCCTTGGTCATGGTCGTCACCATGAAGCCGGGTGACAGCGCGTTCACCGTGACACCTCGGCGGCCGCACTCGGCGGCCAGCGTGCGGGTGAACCCGATGACCCCGGCCTTGGAGGCCGAGTACGCCGTCTGACCGGCCGACGCGATCAGGCCGGACGGTGAGACGACGTTGACGATCCGGCCCCACCGCTTGCGCAGCATGTGTCCAACCGCGACGCGGGAGGTGTGGAACGTCCCGATCAGGTTGGTCTCGATCACCTGGCGCCAGTCGTCGGGCGACTGCATGGCCATCAGGGCGTCCTTGCGGATACCGCCGTTGTTGACCAGGATGTCGATCGGCCCCAGCGCCTCCGAGACCTCCTTGTACATCTGGTTGACCGCCTCCCACGAGGCGACGTCACCGGTCACCACGCAGGAGTCGTTCTCCAGCTTGTCCGCCACGGCCTGCGCCCGGTCGCGCGACGAGTTGTAGTGCACGGCGACCCGGCACCCCAACGCGTCGAGTTCGATGGCCAACGCCTGCCCCAGCCCGCCGGACGCCCCGGTCACGAGTGCGACCGGCGAGTCCGGGCGTGCCACGTCAACGAAAGATTTCCGGCTGCTCATGCCGAAACACCGCCCCACTTCAGAAGTGCCGACCCCCACGTCATGCCGGCGCCGAAACCCGCGAGCAGCACCAGGTCACCGTCTTTGAAGCGGCCATCGTCCAGCGCCTCGCTCATCGCGATGGGCATCGACGCCGACGCGGTGTTGCCGTACTTCCACAGGTTGGTGACCAGCTTCTCCGGCTTGAGCCCGGTGTGGTCGAGGATCGAGTTGATGATCCTGATGTTCGCCTGGTGGGGAACGAAGTGATCGACGTCGTCGACCGTCAGCCCGGCCTGTTCGAGCGTGGCACGCACCGAACGGACGGTGAAACGGACCGCGTTGAGGTAGATCTCGTTTCCCTTGATCTCGGAGAAGTGCAGGCCGTCCGCGAACGTGGTCGCGGAGGTGGGCATCCGGCTGCCGCCGGCCTGTACGCGCAGGCTGTCCTGGCGCGAACCGTCCGCGCCGAGGTTCCACGCCAGCACCCAGTCGGTCTCGGTCGGCGTCAGCACGATGGCTCCCGCGCCGTCGCCGACCAGGATGGACAGATCGCGGTCGACCGGGTTGATCTGCGTCGAGTGGGTGTCCGAGCCGATCAGCAGGATCGGTCTCGGATCCACCTTCATCAACGCCGCACCCGTGACCAGGCCGTAGATGAAACCGGAGCACTCCGCGTTCACGTCGTGCGCGGACCCGGCGATGCCGAGGCCGTGGTGCACGAACGCGGACGTGGCCGGGGAGAGCTGTTCCGGTGTCGCACTCGCCACGATGAGGTGGGCGATGTCCTTGCCGGTCAGCCCTGCCCGCTCCAGCGCCACACGGCCCGCGTCGATCGCCAGCGAGGCGGTCGACTGGCCGGGGTCGATCGCCCGGCGCTCGTGGATCCCGCAGCGACTGATGATCCATTCCTCATCGATGTCGAAGCGGGCCGCGAGCTCGGTGGTGGTGACTCGGCGCTCGGGTACGGCCATGCCCCACCCGGCGATGTCGAAGCCGTCCACGACGGGCCTACGCTTTGGCCAGGCTGATGAGCTTGGCGTGCACGTCACGCATGGTCGTCGCGTCGTCGATGTCGCTGAACAACGACTCGTCCGCCCCGACGTGCGGGTACTTGTTCTGGAACCCGTACAGCCACTCCATCAGGTCCAGCGAGTCGATGTCGGAGTTGCGCTGGATCGCGTCGTCGGGACCCAGTTCGGCAGCGCCAGAGACGGCTGCCAGCTGGCCGGCCAGCTCTTCAACGGTCGGCAGTTCCATAACCTTCGCTCCTCTCGTCACCCTGCCTGCCACTCGTTCGCGGCGTCAGGGCTGCCGTTCTGCCACGAACTAAACCCGGCGTCCCGCAACGAACGCGCAATCCAGGTGTGTCTTGCGTATCTCTTGCGCCGGACGGGTGTGCTGGGCCCCGAACTGTTTCGTTGCCCTCGCGCGCCAAATGCCTGAGGAGGCAGAACCGTGACGAGCACCATCAACCAGAGCGTCAGCACAGGCAAGGGCGGACGACCGACGCCACACGTGCGAGTCGCCATCATCGGCACCGGTTTCTCCGGCCTCGGCGTGGCGATCCGCTTGCTGCAGAACAAGGTCAAGGACTTCGTGCTGCTCGAACGAGCCGACGAGGTCGGTGGCACGTGGCGGGACAACACGTACCCGGGCTGCGCCTGCGACGTGGCGTCCGTGTTGTACTCGTACTCCTTCGCCCAGAAGTCCGACTGGAACAGCACCTACGGCACACGCCAGGAACTGTTCGACTACCTCAGGGACGTCGCCGACCGCTTCGGGGTGCGCCCGTACGTCAAGTTCAACCACGAGGTGCTGGACGCCCGGTGGGACGAGAACCTGCGCCGCTGGCACATCAAGACCTCGCAGGGCGAGTACACCGCGCAGGTCCTGGTCGCGGGCACCGGTTACCTCTCCGACGCGGTGATCCCGGACATCCCCGGTATCGAGGACTTCCAGGGCAAGATCATGCACTCGTCCCAGTGGGACCACTCCTACGAGCTCGACGGCAAGAACGTCGCCGTGATCGGCACCGGCGCGTCGGCGATCCAGTTCGTGCCCGCGATCCAGCCGACAGTCGGGCACATCGACCTGTACCAGCGCAGCGCGCCGTGGGTCGGGCCGAAGGCGGACAACCCGATCAAGGGTGTCCACGGCTGGGCTTTGAAGCGTGTTCCCGGTTACCGCGCGTTCCGTCGTGGCTGGAACAAGAACGGCCGCGAGATCCTGGCTTTCCTGTTCAAGCGGCCGCCGCTGGCGGAGAAGACGATCCAGGGCATGGCCGCGCGGCACCTGGCCAAGAGCGTGCCGGACCCCGAGCTGCGCGCCAAGCTGACGCCGAACTTCGCGGTGGCGTGCAAGCGGCTGCTGTTCTCCAACAAGTGGTACCCGGCGATCCAGCAGGACAACGTGGAGATCATCAACGGCGCGATCGGCAAGGTCACCGAGAACGGCGTCGTCGGCTCGGACGGCCGGGAGCGCACCGTCGACGCGATCATCCTCGGCACCGGGTTCCTGGCGACCAAGCGTCCAATCGCCGAGAAGCTCTCCGGGCGCGGCGGCGTTAAGCTCGCAGACGCCTGGGAGGCAGGCGGGATGAAGGCCTACCGGGGCACGACCGTGGCCGGGTTCCCCAACCTCTTCCTGATGCTCGGACCGAACACCTCACTCGGCCACTCCTCACAGACGGTGATGATCGAGGCGCAGATCGCCTACGTCGTCGACGCGGTCAAGACCCTCGCCAAGCGCGGGCTGTCCAGCGTCGAGGTCAACGCCGACGCGCAGGAGGCGTACAACGAGGAGATCGAGTCCTTGCTGGACGGTTCGGTGTGGGACGCCAAGACCTGCACGAGCTGGTACACCGACTCGACCGGCCGCAACCCGTCGATCTGGCCGGCGAACACACGCAAGTTCACCCGCGGCACCAAGAAGTTCGACCTGGACGCCTACCAGGTCGCGACGCTCGCCGGTGCCGAGACGCACGCCGACGTCAAGGCGTAGCGGGACATTCCTGACTGGAGGGGTTCGATGGGCAGCAGCGCACACTCCCGGCGCGATCTTCTGAAGGGCATCGGCGCCGGTGCGGTTGTGGTCGGCTGGAACGCGGTGACCGGCACGTGGGCCACGGCCGAGGCGGCAGCCTCGCCGTCCGTGGTCCCGTTGCCGCCCTTGGACGGCACGCTCGAGACGTCTTCGGCGGTGCTGGACGAGTTCTCGAAGGACTGGGGCGGTTTCGTCACCGCCAGGCCGAAGGCGGTGCTGCGGCCCGGTTCGGTGCAGGACGTGGTGAAGATCGTCAACTACGCCAGGGCGAACTGCCTGAAGGTCTCGGTCAACGGCCAGAGCGGCACCGCCGACGACCAGGAATCGCACTCGTTCTGGGGCAACGCCTCGGTGCCGGGCGGGATCTCGATCGACGCCAAGGGGTTCTCGAAGATCCACAGCATCACCTCGACCCACGCCGTCGTCGGCGCGGGCGTGTCGCTGCACCAGTTGTCCGCGGCCACGCTGGACCGCGGCTTGATCGTCCCCTCCCAGACGGACTACCTGCGGCTGTCGGTCGGCGGTGTCGCCTCGGTCGGCGGCTTCGGCGGCACGGTGCCGAAGTTCGGCCTGTTCTCGGACATGATCGAGGAGGTCGAGGTCGTCACCGGCGCGGGCCAGGTGCTCACCGCGTCGCCTTCGGTGCGGCCGGAGCTGTTCAACGCCGTGATCAACGGCGCCGGGCAGGTCGCGATCATCACCAAGGCCAAGGTGCGGCTGATGAAGGCGCCGCAGCGGGTGCGGATATTCACCCTGTCCTACACCGACCTGGCCAAGTGGCAGCGCGACCAGGAGTTCCTGATGCGCGACGGCCGGTTCACCCACCAGGGCGGCGGTTTCTCGCGCAAGCCGGACAACTCCGGCTGGTGGTACCAGATCGAGGTCGGCTACTACTACACGCCGCCTACCGCACCGAACGAGGCCGCGCTGCTGGCCGGGCTCAGCGACGAGCGTTCGGCGTTGCAGGTGCACGACCACCTGTTCCGCGACTGGACGTTCCGGGTGGATCCGGGCGAGCAGGCGTGGAAGGACGGCGGGTTCTGGGACGGGCCGCACCCGTGGCTGCACCTGCTCGTGCCCGCGTCGAAGATCCAGACGTTCGTGCCGTTCGTGCTGTCGGAACTGCGGGCGGAACAACTGGGCGCGGGGTTCACCATCCTGTCGCCGTTCCAGACGGCCAAGGTGACCCGGCCGTTGTTCGCCAAGCCGAACGAGCCGGTCGCGTACCTGTGCGACCTGTTGCGGATGCCGCCCCCCGGTGACCCGAACATCCAGGCGTACCTCGCACAGAACCGCAGGTTCTACGAGAAGCTGGTGTCGTTGGGCGGCAAGCGTTACATCATCGGCGCCGTTCCCGGGATGACACCGTCGCAGTGGCAACGGCACTTCGGGGCGGCGTGGCCGTTCCTGCTGGCGTCCAAGCGCCGCTACGACCCGAACGGCGTACTCACACCCGGTCAGGGTTTCTTCGCCTGACCTGTCTGGTCCCAGGCCGTGCATCGGCCATTCGCCGTGGGACAAAGGGCGGGGGCAGGGCGCCGCAACGGGCCCCTGTCCTCGCTCCAGCCAAAGGAGCTAGGGAGGTTGGGCCGTGCGCGGCTACGACATCATCGACGAGGCGTTCATCGGGACATCACCCGACCTCGTCTGGCAGGCGCTGGTCGCCGAACTGGGCGGGGCAGCGGGATTCTGGGTGCCGTTCAACACGTTCTCCGCGACCGGGCCCGCCGACCAGGTGGGTACCGAGGTGAAGTGGACCGTGCACCCGAAGGGCGTCGACAAGGGCGGCCCCAAGTTGCGGTTCACGTCCCGGACCACGTTCGTGGACCCGGGCAGGAAACTGGCCGCGGAGTACTTCGAGGGGGTCTTCCGCGGCACGGTCACGTTCACGGTCGAACCGGTGAACGGCGGCCTGGCCACGCGGATCTCGATGCACTTCAAGGCCACGCCCCAAGGTGCCGCGAAAATCCTCGGCAAGGTCGCCGACGTCGGCGGCAAGCACTCACAGGCGGCCCAACTGGCCTTCGCCAACCTGGGTGCGAAGCTCGGTGGGCGGCACACAGCGAACGGGGTCGCGCGATGAACGTGTCCACCAGCGATGGCGCTTCGATCGCCATCTCCGTCCACGGTCCTTCCGACGGGACGACAGTTGTGCTCTCGCACGGCTGGGCCGCCGGTCGTCCGGTGTGGGATTCCCTTGTTCCTCAGCTCGCTTCCGCTGGTCTGCGCGTCGTCACCTACGACCAGCGCGGTCACGGCGAGTCCACTGTGGGCGTCTCGCCCATCGGGGTGGCTCGGTTCGCCATGGATCTCGGTGATGTGCTGGATGCTGTCGGGGCTGAGGATGCCGTCGTGGTCGGGCATTCGGGTGGCGGGTTCGCCGCTCTGTGCCACGCGATCACCGACCAGTCCCGGATAGGTGGCCTGGTGCTGCTCGCCACCGCCGCGCACGAGCAGAACACGCCCAAGGGCGAGGTTCGGTTGATGGGCAACCCGGTGTTCTCGTTCGCTCTTCGGCGTGGACCCGTGGGGCGCAGGATGATCAGCAGCACTGTGGGTCCGGACATCCCGGGTGCGGCTTTGGAGGCTCACCGGGCTCTGTTCGCCGGGACAGACCGCAAGGTCCGGGCCGCTTGCTTCGGGTGCACGTCCGGGATGGATCTACGGCCCGGGCTGACTTCCGTGTCGGTTCCCGCTGTTGTCCTGCACGGCGACGCGGACACCGTCATCAAACCGGAGCTGGGGCGGGTTGTCGCGGATACGTTGCCCAAGGCTGATTTCGAGGAGATTTCCGGGGTTGGGCATATGGTTCCGCTGGAGGCTCCGGAGCGGGTTGTTCGTGCTGTGCTTGAGCTCGTTGCTCGGTGACGTTCTGTTTCGCGCCGCTCTCTGGTCACCACGGTTCGATTTGGTGTGGGGCCCCTACGCCGCCATGCCAGAGCAGGAACGCGGTCAGGGCTGGCGCCCTGACCGCTGGAAAGCTTAATGGCGGCGTCCCCCCACACAAAATCGAACCTTCGCTGTGGGTTGGGGCGGCGCTTCCTCGCCCTTCACTGCGGTTGGGCGGCGCTGCTTCGGCTGCTCTTGTTCTGCGCTTCTTGTTCTGCGCTTGGGATCCCTCGTGGGTACTCGGCCGCAGCTCGGTTTTAGACCGAGTACCCACGAGGAAGCTTGTTACTTCATTTCATCAGTAGCGGTAGTGGTCTGGCTTGAATGGGCCTTCAGCGTCCACTCCGATGTACTCCGCTTGTTCCTTCGTCAACTTGGTCAGCCGCACGCCCAACGCGTCCAGGTGCAGCCGGGCGACCTTCTCGTCGAGGTGCTTCGGCAGCCGGTAGACATCTTTTTCATACTCGCCCGGCTTCGTGTACAGCTCGATTTGGGCTATAGCCTGGTTGGTGAAGCTGTTCGACATCACGAACGACGGGTGGCCCGTCGCGTTGCCGAGGTTGAGCAGCCGCCCCTCGGACAGCACGATGATCGCGTGCCCGTCGGGGAAGGTCCAGGTGTGGACCTGGGGCTTGATCTCGAGCTTCTTGATCCCCTCGATCTTCGCCAGGCCCGCCATGTCGATCTCGTTGTCGAAGTGACCGACGTTGCCGACGATCGCGTTGTGCTTCATCTTCGACATCTGGGCCGCCGAGATGATCCCGAAGTTGCCCGTCGTGGTGATGAACAGGTCACCCTTGTGCACGACGTCGTCGAGCTCGACGACCTCGAGGCCTTCCATGGCCGCCTGCAGCGCGCAGATCGGGTCGATCTCCGTCACGACCACGCGGGCGCCCTGGCCGCGCAGCGATTCCGCCGCGCCCTTGCCGACGTCGCCGTACCCGCAGATGACCGCGAGCTTGCCACCCAGCATCACGTCGGTGGCCCGGTTGATGCCGTCGGCCAGCGAGTGCCGGATGCCGTACTTGTTGTCGAACTTCGACTTGGTCACCGAGTCGTTGACGTTGATCGCCGGGAACAGCAGTTCGCCGTCCTGCGCCAGCTTGTACAGCCGCTTGACGCCGTTGGTCGTTTCCTCGGTCACGCCACGGACCTCGGCTGCGACCTTCGTGAAGCGCTTCGGGTCGCGGGCGACGCTGTCGGCGATGGTCTTGAGGATCAGCTGGTATTCCTCGTTGTCGTCGGCCGTCGGCTGCGGGACCGCGCCCGCTGCCTCGAACTCCGCGCCCTTGTGGACCAGCAGGGTCGCGTCGCCGCCGTCGTCGACGATCATGTTCGGCGCGTGGCCACCGGGGAACTGGAACAGCTGGTCGGTGCACCACCAGTATTCCTCGAGGGTTTCACCCTTCCAGGCGAACACCGAGGTGCCTGCGGGGGCCTCCACGGTCCCGTCGCGGCCGACGACGACCGCGGCGGCGGCGTGGTCCTGCGTGGAGAAGATGTTGCAGGACACCCAGCGCACTTCCGCGCCGAGGTCGACCAGGGTCTCGATCAGCACGGCGGTCTGGATCGTCATGTGCAGCGAGCCGGCGACCCGGGCACCGGACAGCGGTTTGCTGTCCGCGTACTCGCGCCGGATGGCCATCAGACCAGGCATTTCGTGCTCGGCCAGCTCGATCTCCTTGCGACCGAACTCCGCGAGTGAAAGGTCTTTGACAGCGAATTCGAGACCGTTGACGGTCCTGTGCACAGAGAACACCTCCTAGTCACTAGGAGGCGCCCTTGCAGTCGGTGGAGCAGGTCGAGCGTGGCGGACACACGCGGTGTCCGTTGCAGCGCCTCTCGACCTGAATCCAGGTTGGCAGACGTTCCGCTGGGCTGTCAACCGACGAAGAAGTCCGCCATCATCGCCATGTCCTCGTGCTCCAGGTTGTGGCAGTGCATCATGTAGCGGCCCCGGTGACCGTCGAACCGGGCGAGTACCTCGACGGTTTCGTACGGCCGAATGTCCACTGTGTCCTTCCAGCCGGCGTCCCGCGGCAGCGGTCCCCCACCGCCGCGGGAGATCACCTGAAAGTGTGCCAGGTGCAGGTGCACCGGGTGGTGGAAGTCGCTCGTCAGCCGCCACCGCTCCACGGTCCCCAGCCGTGGCGTGGCAATGATCTCCCCAGGTGCGTACATCTGCCCGTTGATCGTCCACATGCGCGCGCCGTGGTGCTCCATCGTGGTGCGGAAGTCGAACGATCGCGTGACGACCGAGGTGTCCAGCTTGTCGAACGCCGCCAGCCGCTCCGGCACGGGCGCGCTCGCCGGGCCCGGCCGGGCGACCTTGAACCGCATGACCTGTCCGCCGAGCCGGTCGGCCACTGCGACCTCCGTGCCGACCGGGTACGCGGCGAAGTCCACGAGCACGTCGAAACGTTCGCCCGGCGCGACCACCAGGCTCTGGTGCACCTGCGGTGCGCCGAGCAGCCCTGCGTCGCTGCCGATCTGTACGAGGTCGCCGCCTGGGTCGAGCGCGAGCTCGTAGCGGCGGGCGTTGGAGCCGTTGACGATCCGCAGCCGATACCGGGTCGCGTCCACATCGAGCACGGGCCACGGCGCGCCGTTGACGAGGACCACGTCACCGAGAACTCCGTTGGCGTAGTCCTTTTCCACCCCCATACCGGAATGCGATGCCGGGTACAGAAAGGCCCCGTCCTCGTCGAAGGCGCGATCGGTCAGCAACAGCGGAACGTCGTACTTGTCCCGCGGCAGGTCCAGGGCGTCCTCCTCGGCGTCACCGACGAGACAGAGACCGGCCAGCCCACGCCACACCTGCGGTGCGGTGTAGTCCATCCGGTGGTCGTGATACCACAGCGTGGCCGCGCGTTGGCTCACCGGATACGTGTACGTCTTGGCAGCGAACGGTTTCACCAGATCGGTCGGATAACCGTCGGACTCCGGTGGTGTCACGCCACCGTGCAGGTGCGTCGACGTCGGCACGTCGAGTTCGTTGCGGACCTCGACAACGGCTTTGCGCCCTTGTCGCAAGTGGAACGTGGGCCCAGGGAATGTCCCGTCGTACCCCCAGATCTTGGTCCGCGCGCCGGGCAGGATCTCCACGTCGGCTGCTCGCTGCACCACCGTGTAGTACTCGACGCCACCGTCCACCCTGGTCGGTCGTTTCACCTGGGGGATCGGCAGCGGCACAGTGAACGGCTCCGGCAGTGGCCTGCGACTGCGGAGCAAGCCGTTGTTGCCTGCCTGTCCCCCGACCACGAAACCGGCCGTCCCCAGCCCCGCGGCACCCGCCAGCAACCCGAGAAATCCCCTCCGCGTCGTCACGTCAGCTCCGCACGATAGGCGAAGGACATCGTGGTCAGCGCGACAGCCGCACCGAACAACAACACTCCCAACGGTATGTGCAGCTGCAGACCGCGAGCGTGACCGAGGCCGATCTGCGCACCGGTCGCCAGGAACGCCCCGAGCCCCACGAGGACCATCCGGCGTGGCGCCCGCAGCACCAAAGCGGCGGCCACCCACACCATCGCCGCGAGCCCGACGATCGAGCCGTTGACCTCGTGCATGGCCAGGAATCCGATGTCCCCGGTGACGAACAGGCCCGCCAGCAGCGCCTGGCCGAGCACAGTGAGCAGGAACAGCACCCCAGCCCCGCGTAACACCCATATCCACGGTTGTTTCTTCACGAACACAGATCCTGGAGCTTCCGGGCGGCCACGCCATCTGGCGGCGGGCGTCTTCCGGAGGTACTCCCGTGGAGGTACGTGGCCGTGCCCGTACGACTGCCGAAGTACAGTCAACGAGCCGCCTGACGGATAGTCTGCGCAGGTGAGCAGCTATCGGCAATGGGCAGTGGACGTGGGTGTGGCCCTTGCCGTCACGGCGTTGCTGGTCGCCTTGATCGAGACGGCGCCAACGTATGTAAGCGTCACCACATACACGCTCGTGCTGAGCAGTTCGGTGGCCGTCGCGTTGCGCCGCCGTTTCCCCGTGGCCGTTCTGCTGTTCTGCCTGACGTGCACAGTGAACGTGTACATCGTCGACCGGCCCGGCATCCCCGTCGAGCTGCCGTTGCTGTGCGCCTTGTTCTCCGCGATGCGCTACGGCCACCGCCTGATCGGCGTCACTTGTGGTGTCACGTACCTGCTGTCGATGGTGGTGATGAACGTCTTCATCCTGCCGGGGCACCCCGCGCGTGAGGAGATCCAGGACCGGATCATGCTGCTGGGCTGGTTCGTCGCGGCCATGATCCTCGGCGAGGCGGCGCGGCTGCGGGAGAAGCGCGCCGCCGACCAAGCGCGGAATCACGAGGAAGTGCTGCGCCGCCAGGCGGGCGAGGAGCGTCTGCGGATCGCCCGTGAGTTGCATGATTCCCTGACGCACAGCATTTCCGTGATCAAGCTGCACGCCGGGGTGGCGGTGCACCTAGCACAGAAACGAGGCGAGGAGGTGCCGGAGTCGTTGCTCGCGATCCAGGAGGCAAGCGGGGACGCGGTGCGTGAACTCAGGGCGACGCTCGGTGCGTTGCGCGGTGCGCCGGAGGACAACGGCCTCGATCGGCTCACCGACCTGATCGAGCGCGCGCGGGGCACCGGGCTGCCGGTCCGGCTGACCATCACGGGCAAGCAACGGCGGCTACCCGCGGAGATCGACCGCGCGGCCTACCGGATCGTGCAGGAGGCGCTGACCAACGTGACCCGGCACGCCGAGGCGGGGTCCGTCGACGTCCACCTGGGCTTCGACCCGCGACTGCTCACCGTGCGGATCGAGGACGACGGCAAGGCGACCCCGGCCGCGCAGCCGGTTCCCGGGGTCGGCCTGATCGGGATGCGCGAGCGGATCACCGCGCTGGGCGGCTCGATGTCCGCGCGGCCGCGGGAGAACGGCGGGTTCCTGGTACGAGCGGAGTTGCCGGTCCGATGATCCGTGTCCTGCTTGTCGACGACCAGGCCTTGATCCGGGCGGGTTTCCGGGCCCTGCTCAGCGCGGAGGACGACATCACCGTCGTCGCCGACGCGTCCGACGGCGCGCAAGGTGTCTCGCTGGCGCGACAACACCGGCCCGACGTTGTGCTGCTTGACGTGCAGATGCCCGTGATGGACGGGATCGAGGCGACCAGGCAGATCGCGTCGGATCCGGCGCTCGCCGACGTGCACGTGGTCATGGTGACCAACTACGGCTTCGACGAATACGTCTTCAACGCGTTGCGGGCGGGCGCGAGCGGGTTCCTGGTCAAGGACACCGAGCCCGCGGACCTGATCGCCGCCGTGCGTGTGGCGGCCCGCGGTGAGGCGTTGCTGTCCCCTGGCATCACCCGGCGGCTGATCAGCGAGTTCGTGGCCCGCGCGCCGCTGCCCGGCCCGGTTGTCGGCCTCGACCAGCTGACCAACCGGGAGAAGGAGGTGATGACGCTGGTGGCCAAGGGGCTGACCAATGAGGAGATCGCGGGCCAGATGGTGATCAGCCCGGCGACCGCCAAGACCCACGTCAGCCGGGCGATGGTGAAACTGCGGGCGCGGGACCGGGCCCAACTGGTCGTCTTCGCCTACGAGTCAGGCCTGGTCAGGGTGACCTGACGCAGGCCGTTGACCAGGTCGCCGAGCGCGCCGGCCAGCTCTGCGCGCTGGTGCCGCGTCAGCACGGCCACCAGGGTTTCCTCGTGTTCGAGCAGTTCACGCACGGTCGACTCGATCAGCTCGTGACCGGCTGGGGTGAGGGTGACGGCGACAGCGCGGCGTGACGCGGACGACTTCGAACGGGTCACCAGGCCCGCGTCCTCGGCGCGGGCGACTCGCTGTGACACCGCACCGGCCGTGACGAACGTGCGCTCGGCGATCTGCCGGGTGGTCAGCGTGTAGGGCTGGCCCGCGCGGCGCAGTGTGCTGAGCAGGTCCAGCGTGGCGGGTTCCACGCGCAGGCGGCGCAATGTCCGCATGCGCTCGTCCGCGAGCAGCTTCGCCACCTGCCACAACGGTGTGATGATCTCGATCGACCCGGCCGAGACGCCGGGCAGTTCCCTGCGCCAGGCCTCGGCCACGGCGGCGGCGCTGGCCTCGGGGGGCATGTCGAACGGATAGCCGTCCCTGACACCGGTCACCGCGATCTCCTGTACATTTAGACCTAAACGTTTAGCGCTAAATATACAGGAGGGAACCCGTGACCCGAATCGTGGTCGTGACCGGCGGCAGCAAGGGCATCGGCCGAGTGGTCGCCGAACGCTTCACCAAGGCCGGGGACGACGTGGTGATCACCGGCCGGGACGAGAACGCGCTGGCCGACGCCGCCCGTGAGCTCGGCGTCCGGGCGGTGCGCAGCGACGTCACCTCGCCCGACGACATCCGTGCACTGGCCGAACAGGTCGGCGACCGAGTCGACGTGCTGGTCAACATGGCAGGCGGGAACACCGACTTCCGCCGTCCCGCCGCCGGAGCGGCACTGGAGGACATCGCCGCCGCCTGGCAGGCCAATCTCGACGCCAACCTGCTCGGCACCGTCCTGACCACCACCGCGCTGCTGCCCGCGATCCCCGGCGGCGGCGCGATCGTCAACGTCGGCTCGATCGCCGCCGAGTACGCCGGACACGCCTACGGCGCCGCGAAAGCCGCCGTCCAGGCATGGACGGCCGGGCTCTCGGCAGAAATCGGCCCGCGGGGCGTCACCGCCAACGCGGTGTCGCCCGGCTACATCGCCGAAACGGAGTTCTTCAACGGGCAACTCAGCGACAACCGCATCACTCAGCTGATCGACGCGACGCACGACAAGCGCGCCGGCGTGCCCGACGATGTGGCCGCGACCGTGGAGTTCCTGGCGTCACCAGGAGCACGGCACATCACCGGGCAGACCATTCACGTCAACGGCGGCGCGTACACCACGCGCTAGTGCTGTGACGGGACACGTCCACCGGGGCGCATCCCATGCACCTGCATGAAACGCAACCAATGCCGCCTTGGTTGCGTCTGGCGCACCGAAGGCCACATTGGTTGCACCCAACATCAGGGAGGTGTGACGACGAGGCACGCGTTGTGCCCGCCGAAGCCGAACGAGTTCGACAGGGCCGGACCGGGCGTGATCGGGCGTGGGTGGGCGTGCACCACGTCGATCTCCATGCCCGGTTCAAGCTCTTCGTGGTTCGCGGTCGGCGGCACAGTGGCGTTGCGCAACGTCAGCACGGTGGCGATCGCCTCGACGGCCCCCGCCGCGCCGATCAGGTGCCCGATCACGCCCTTGGTCGACGTGACCGGCGGGCCGCCGGGGCCGAAGACCTTCTGCAGCGCATTGGCCTCGGCACGGTCGTTCAACGGTGTCGACGTGCCGTGGGCGTTGACGTGCACGATGTCCGACGCCTGCAGACCCGCGTCGGTGATGGCCTGTGTCATCGCCGCCACCGCGGACGCGCCGTCGGGCAACGGCATGGACAGGTGGTACGCGTCCGCCGTGCACCCGTAGCCCGCCACGATGCCGTGAATCCGGGCGCCGCGGGCTTGGGCGTCTTCCAGACGTTCCAGGACGACGAAACCCGCGCCCTCGCCCATCACGAAGCCGTCGCGGTCCTTGTCGAACGGCCGCGACGCCTTGTCCGGCGCGTCATGCCGGTTGGACACGGCGTTCAACTTGCCGAACGCGGCCAGCGTCAGCGGGCTGACGGTGGATTCCGCGCCACCGGCCAACACCACGTCGGCGCGGTTGGTGCGCAGCATCAGCACCGCCTGGCCGATCGCGTCCACGCCCGCCGCGCAGGTCGTGGCGATGGTCATCGCGGGCCCACGCCAGCCGAGCTTCATCGCCAGCGTGGCCGCCGCCGCGTTGGGCATGCTCACCAACGGCAGCAACGGGTTCACCTGCTGCGGCCCGAACAGGTAGTAGTTGCGGGCGTCCTTGTCCGTCGTCCGGCGGCCACCGACCGCGTTGCCGACCACTACGGCGGTACGACCCGGGTCCGGCGTCGGCGATCCCGCGTCGGCGAAGGCGGTCAGGCCCGCCGACACGCCGTACCACGCGAACGGGTCCATCCGGCGGGCTTCCTTGGCGGTGACCAGGTTCAGGTCCTCGATCCCGCGCACCGCGCAGCCGAAGCGCGGCAGGTCGTTGTCGGCCGTGTCCTGCACGTCCAACGGCGCCGCCACCGACTTCCCGGCGAGCACGGTCGTCCAGAACTCGTCCACTGTGGACCCAGCGGGGCTGACGACGCCCAGTCCGGTGATCGCGATCATGACAGCAGGCCCGTCTGCCGCGCGGCGCTGACGAACGCGTCGACGGCGAAGTCGATGTCCGCCCGGCTGTGCGCGGCGGTGATCGCGATCCGCAGCCTGGCCAGGCCCGGCGGCACGGCCGGGCTGATCACCGGCAGGCCGATCACACCGGCCTTGCGCAGCGCGCTGGCGTAGTCCCACGCGTTCTGGTCCGAGCCGACGATCAACGGCACGACCGCGGTCTCGCTGTCGGCGGTGTCGAACCCGGCCTGTTTGACGATGTCACGGAAACGCGCCGACTCGCGCTGGGCGTAGGTCACGCGCTCCGGCTCGCGGTCCAGGATCCGCAGCGACTCCAGCGCCGCGCCGACCTGGGCGGGCGCGAGCGCCGCGGAGAACAGGAACGGCCGGGCGAACCGCTTGACGTAGTCCATGAACGGCTTGGAGCCGACGATCCAGCCGCCGTTGGCCGGGACCGCCTTGGACAGCGTGCCGACCTTGATGTCGGCCCGCACCTTGTACTCGAAGTGCTCCTCGATGCCCCGGCCGGTGGCGCCGATCACGCCGAGCGCGTGCGCCTCGTCGACCATCAGCAACGCGCCGTGCCGGTCGCACACCTCACGCAGTTCGGGCAGCGGCGCGATGTCGCCGTCCATCGAGTAGACGCTGTCGACGATGACCAGTCGCGTCCCGCCCGGCTCGGCCGCGGCCAGCCTGCGGTCGAGGTGGCCGGGGTCGTTGTGCCGGAACCGGGTCAAGGTGGCACCGGTCAGCTGTGCGCCATCCACAATGGACGCGTGATCGAGCTTGTCGAGGAAGATCGTGTCACCGGGCCCGCACAGCGCGCCGATCGTGCCGACGTTGCCCGCGTAGCCCGAGCTGAACACGAGCGCGCTCTCCCTGCCGAGGAAGTGCGCGACCTCCTCTTCGAGCTCCTCGTGCAGCGGGATGGTGCCCGCCAGCGCACGGACACCCGGCGTACCGGTTCCGTACTCGTCGATCGCGGCCTTCGCGGCGGCCACGACCCGCGTGTCGCCGTTGAGGCCGATGTAGCCGTAGCCGGACATCATCAGCAGGCGTTCACCGTCCAGCATCACGTACGGGGTGTTGCCATCCGCTGTGTACGGCACGAAGTTGTTGCGGCGGCTGGAGTCCCACTCGAGCTGCCTGATCCGCTGGCCGACAGCTTCGATCTTCGGCTCGAGGTGCCGCCAGGCTTCCGGTGCGTTCACGGTGCGTCTCCTCACCCCACTGGACATCGCTCTGGGGGCATTTCTACGCAGGCACCCGCAAGCCCGGCGCAACACGCGCGGCGAGGCGTCTAGGATCGCCGGGTGGCTTCGCTCGAGACCGCGAGCCCGGCGTTGGAGGTCCTGCGCCGGGTGTTCGGGTACGACTCCTTCCGCGGCGAGCAAGAGGCGATCGTCGAGCACGTCGCAGCAGGTGGCGACGCGCTCGTGCTGATGCCGACCGGTGGCGGCAAGTCGCTCTGCTACCAGATCCCGGCGTTGGTCCGGCCCGGCGTCGGCATCGTCATCTCGCCGTTGATCGCGTTGATGCAGGACCAGGTGGACGCGCTGAACGCGCTCGGGGTGCGCGCGGGGTTCCTGAACTCCTCGCAGGACTTCGAGGAACGCAGGCTGACCGAGGCGATGTACCAAGCAGGCGAGCTCGACCTGCTGTACCTCGCGCCGGAACGGCTGCGCGTGCCCGCGACGCTCGAACTGCTCGACCGCGGCAAGATCGCGTTGTTCGCGATCGACGAGGCGCACTGCGTGGCGCAGTGGGGGCACGATTTCCGCCCCGACTACCTCGGCCTGTCCGACCTGCACGAGCGCTGGCCAAACGTGCCCAGGATCGCGCTGACCGCGACGGCGACCAAGGCGACGCACGCCGAAATCGCCGCCCGGCTCAAGCTGGACGAGGCACGGCACTTCGTGGCGAGCTTCGACCGGCCCAACATCCAGTACCGGATCGCGCCGAAGGCCGACCCGAAGCGCCAACTGCTCGACCTGCTGCGCACCGAGCACCAGGGTGACGCCGGGATCGTGTACTGCCTGTCGCGCGCGTCGGTGGAGAAGACCGCCGAGTTCCTGTCGGCCAACGGCGTCGCCGCGGTGCCGTACCACGCCGGGCTCGAATCGCGGGTGCGCGCCGAGAACCAGTCGCGGTTCCTGCGCGAGGACGGCCTGGTCGTGGTCGCGACCATCGCGTTCGGAATGGGCATCGACAAGCCGGATGTCCGCTTCGTCGTGCACCTCGACCTGCCGAAGTCGGTCGAGGGGTACTACCAGGAGACGGGCCGGGCGGGCCGTGACGGCCTGCCGTCGACCGCGTGGCTGGCCTACGGCCTCCAGGACGTCGTACAGCAGCGCAAGATGATCGACCAGTCCGACGGCGACGACGCGCACCGGCGTCGGCAAAGCCAGCACCTGGACGCGATGCTCGCGCTGTGCGAGACCGTCGAGTGCCGCCGGGTGCAGCTGCTGGCCTACTTCGGCCAGGAGTCGACGGCGTGCGGCAACTGCGACACGTGCCTGACGCCGCCGGAGTCGTGGGACGGCACGATCGCGGCCCAGAAGCTGCTGTCGACGGTGTACCGGCTGCAGAAGGAACGGCGGCAGAAGTTCGGCGCGGGGCAGGTGATCGACATCCTGCTGGGCCGCAAGACCGCGAAGGTCATCCAGCACGACCACGACACGCTGACAGTGTTCGGAATCGGCGAGGAGCTGACCGAGAGCGGCTGGCGCGGCGTCGTCCGGCAACTGCTCGCGCAGGGCCTGATCGCGGTCGAGGGCGACTACGGCACGCTCGTGATGACCGATGCGAGTGCCCAGGTCCTGCGCAAGGAACGCACCGTGATGCTCCGCCGTGAGCAGGTGACGAAGGCCACGTCCAAGCCCGCGAAGAAGGCCGCGGCCGCCGCGGTGGACATGCCTGCCGAGGCGCTCCCGGTGTTCGAGAAGCTCAGGGCGTGGCGCGGTGCCGCGGCCAAGGAGCAGGGCGTCCCCGCGTACGTGATCTTCCACGACGCAACACTTCGGCAGATCGCGACGTCGAAGCCACAGACGCTCGACGAACTCGGCAAGGTCAACGGAGTCGGCGAGAACAAGCTCGCCAAGTACGGCCAGCAGGTTCTCGACACGTTGGCCGAGTGAGAACAAGGACTCGACGGGGTACCCGGGCGCCAGACGGACGACGCCCGGGAGCCGCAGCATGTTCACACCGTACGAGCGCAGACAACTCCGGTTGATCGAAGAGTGGTTCGAGCAGGACGACCCGCAGCTTGCCCGCACGCTGCGAACAGGCCCGGTGAAATCGAAGTCGACGACGCCGCAGGTGCTCGTGCTGGTCGCCGCGGGCTCGTTGGGCCTGCTCGGCCTCGTCACCGGCGCGTTCATGCTCATCTTCAGCGCGATGCTCGCCGCCGTCGCAGGCGGCTGCATGATCGCGGCCCGGCACAAGGACGCCGCCTGACCAACTCTGAACGGCCCTGACCGGCCCTGACCGGCCCTGACAGCTGTCGGTGCGGGTCTGGTCAGCGCGCCGGACGACCTTGTGCGTCATGCACATTCTGATCTCCGGCGCGGGTGTCGCGGGCCCGGCCGTCGCGTTCTGGCTGCAGCGGTACGGCATCGAGACGACAATCGTGGAGCGCGCCCCGAAACTGCGCGTCGACGGCTTCGCGGTCGACTTCCGCGGCTCGGCGCATTTGGCTGTCCTGTCCCGGATGGGCATCCTCGACGAGGTTCGCGCGATCCAGACCAACATGGGAACCCAGACCGTCGTGTCCGCGTCGGGGGAACCGCTCGCGTCGCTGCCGCCCGAGTTCATGAGCGGTGAGGTCGAGGTGCTGCGCGGCGAACTGAGCGCATTGCTCCACGAGCACACCAAGGACCACACCGAGTACATCTTCGGCGACCACGTCACCGGGTTGCACGAAACAACGTCAGGGGTGGACGTCGAGTTCGCCAGTGGCTCGTCGGGCCGGTACGACCTGGTGATCGGCGCCGACGGACTGCACTCGGGCGTGCGGGCGCTGACGTTCGGCCCGGAGTCGCGGTTCCGGCGGTACCACGGCTACTACCTCGCCGGTTTCCCGATGGACGAGTTCCCCGGTCTGGTCAACGCCGGGTTGATGTACAACGAGCCGGGCCGGGGCGTCGCGGTGTCGTCGAACGCCCGGATGACCGACGCGCTGTTTGTGTTCCACTCGCCGGACCTCGGGCGGGTGGCCGACCCCAAGCGCGTGGTGGCCGACGCGTACGCGAACGTCGGTTGGGAGACACCGCGGTTGCTCGACGAGATGTGGCGCACCGAGGACCTCTACTTCGACTCGATCAGCACTGTCCACCTCGATCGGTTCAGCACCGGCCGGGTGGTGCTGCTCGGTGACGCCGGGTACGGCGGGACCTGCGGTGGGATGGGGACGGGCGCTGCGATCGTCTGCGCCTACGTGCTCGCCGGGGAGTTGGCGCGTGCCGACTACCGGACCGCGTTCGCCCGTTACGAATCACTGGTGCGCTCGTACGTCACCGGCTGCCAGAAGGGTGCCGGGCGGGCCGGTGGGTTCCTCGCACCCCGCACGAGTGCCCAGATCCGGCGCCGTGACAGGACGTACAAGCTGTTGTCCAAGCCGCTGCTGACGGGCTTCTTCAACAAGCTGACGACCAGGACCGCCAGCGCGATCTCGTTGCCGGACTACCGCTTGCCCGCCGACGTACGATGAGGCCGGGGTATGCGAGCATGATCGGGTGTGGTTCGGGATTCTGGGCCCGGTGCAAGCCCGGGACGACCAGGGGCAGGCGGTGGAGCTGGGTGGGCCGAAGGTCCGCGCGCTGCTCGCGCTGCTGCTGACCGAACCCGGCCGGGTCGTGCCCACCGAGCGCCTGATCGACGGCCTCTACGGCGAACAACCGCCGGACGGCGCGGCGAACGCGTTGCAGTCGCAGGTCTCCCGACTGCGCCGTGCCCTCGGCGGCGACCGCGTCGAACTGCACCCGGGTGGCTACCGGCTGGCCGTCGATCCCTCCGATGTGGACGCGGTCCGCTTCGGCGCACTGGTCGCCGAAGCACACGACGCCGCGCCGGACCAAGCCGAACGGATCCTCGGCGACGCGCTGGCGTTGTGGCGCGGCCCCGCACCGGACGAACTCGGGCCGTACAAGCACAAACTCGACGAGGCCAGGCTCGCCGCCGTCGAGGACCACGTCGACGCGCAGCTGGCGCTCGACAGACAGGACCTGGTGCCACGGCTGCGGGAACTGGTCGCCGAGCACCCGTTGCGGGAACGCCTGCGGGCGCAGTTGATGCGTGCGCTGGCCGTCGCCGGGCGCAACGCGGAGGCGTTGACGGCCTATGAGGACGCCAGGCGCACGTTGGCCGACGAACTCGGCACGGACCCGTCTGCCGAGCTCGCCGCGACGCACCTGGAGATCCTCAACGCCGGCCAGCCGGAAACCCGGCGGGCACCCGCGCAGGTGAGCACCTTCCTCGGCCGTGCGGACGAGCTGGCGCGGCTGGGCGACCTGCTGGACACGAAGCGCTTGGTCACGTTGACCGGCCCCGGCGGGACGGGCAAGACCCGGCTGGCCATCGAGGCGGTCCGGACCCGCGGTGACGTCTGTTTCGTCGAACTCGCCGAGGTGGTCGACGACCTCCCGCAAGTGGTGCTCGCCGCGCTGGGGATGCGGGCCAACCGCCCACCGGCGACACCGGAGCACAGGCTGCTGGCGGCGTTGCGCACCAGGCAGGTCCTGCTCGTGTTCGACAACTGCGAGCACGTCATCGAAGCCGCCGCCACGCTCGCGACCCGTCTGCTCACCGCGCTCCCCCAACTGAAGATTCTCGCCACCAGCCGGGAGCCGTTGGGTATCACGGGAGAGACCATCCTCGCTGTGCCCACATTGGACATGTCGACGGCGGTGCGGCTGTTCGTCGACCGGGCGGCGGACAGCACTGCCGAGGCCGACGAGGTCACCCGCATCTGCCAGGCGCTCGACGGGCTGCCGCTGGCGATCGAACTGGCCGCGGCCCGAGCCCGGTCGCTGCCGATCAGCCAGCTCGCGGCCCGCCTGGACGACCGTTTCACGTTGCTGTCCAAGGGAAGCCGCACCGCCGACGCCCGGCACCGGACGCTGCGCGCGGTCGTCGGCTGGAGCTGGGACCTGCTCGACGAGCAGGAACGGGCGTTGGCCGCGAAGCTGACCGTGTTCAGCGGCGGTGCCACCCTGAGCGACGCCGAGGCCGTCTGCGAACAGCCGGACACCATGAACCTGTTGACCGGCTTGGTGGACAAGTCGTTGGTCGAGCTGTCCGCGGACCGCTACCGGATGCTGGAGACGATCCGCGCCTTCTGCGCCGAACAACTCGGCGACGCCGCCGAACCGGCCAAACGCAGGCACGCCGAGCACTTCCTCGAGTTCGCCAAGCGGGCCAACAGCCACCTGCTGACCGCGACCCAGCTGGACTGGCTGGCACGACTGGACGCCGAGCACGACAACCTGCACGCCGCGCTCCGCTGGGCGGTGCGGTCCGATCCGGTGCTAGCGCTGAAGCTGGTGGGCGAACTGTCGACGTACTGGTGGATGCGGGGCAGGCGGTTCGACGCCGCCAAGCTGTGCCAGGAGCTGATCACCCGGGTCGGTTCCGTGACTCCGGCGGAGATGACCGAGGAATTCCTGCTGTGCGTGGTGAACACGTTCACCGACGGCGGTACCCGGCAGGTGCACATGGATGCCTTGCAGCAGTGGTCTTCGCAGCGTGACCGCCCGCCGAAGCACCCGTTCACCACCGTGCTGCTGGCGCCGGTTGTCGGTCCACCGTCGGAGGCGGTCGCGGTCAAGCTGATCGGTGACGACCCGTGGAGCCATGCGCTCGAACCGCTCGGTCGCGGCTACCAGGACTCCTTCGCGGGCGACGTGGACAACGCCGAGCAGAACTGGCGCCAAGCGCTTGCGCGGTTCCGCGCGATCGGCGAGCGCTGGGGGATCATGCAGGCGCTGAGCGAACTCGGCACGGTCACCAGCTGGCGCGGCAAGCACGCCGAGGCCGTCGGGATGCTGGACGAGGCGATCGACCTGGTCGGCGCGCTCGGCGCGACCGAGGACCTCGTCGACATGCTGACCCGGCGCGGTGACTGCCACTTCGCCGCCGGAGACCACACGCGTGCGTCGCAGGACTACGACCGGGTGGTCACGCTGGCCCAGCGGCTGGCCGCGCCGTCGCTGGTGGCAGGCGCCCGGATCGGCCAGGCCGCCATCGCCCGGCTGTCCGGTGCGACCGCCGAGGCGCGGCGGCTCGCCGACCTCGCACTCGACGAGGTCGACGGCGGGTGGTTCGGGCCGGACTGGATCAGGTCGCAGATCCTCGTCGAGGCGGGCCGGGTCGCCTGTGCCGAAGGCAACGCGGCCGAGGCGCGGGCACTGCTGTCCGAGGCGATCGGCGACGCCGTGCGGTGGAACCACTTGCCTTTGGCAGGCGCGACGGCGGAAGCACTGGCCGACGTCGCGCAGTCCACAGGCGACTCTCATCGCGCGGCGCGGCTGCTCGGCGCGGGGGCGGCGTTGCGCGGTGTCGCCATCGCCTCGGCCGTGGATGTCGAGCGGGTGCGTGCCGCTGCCGTGGCCGCGATCGGGCGACATGCGTTCGGTGCCGAGTACGACGCGGGCCTGGCAATGCCCCCCGCCCAGGCGATGGAGTTCATCCAGCTGAGGAATTGATGCCCCGGCGAGCGGGATCGGGCATTGACAGCACGCTTCGCACATGCCTGAATTTAGGCCTTAAACAAAGTCGTAACAGATAGCCGCCGCCGTACCTCCCACCCCTGCACTGGAGACCTCCGTGGCACCTCGTTCGTCCATCGGGTAATCCGGGGAAGACCGCTCGGGTGGCCGGGACAACTGGCGGCGCTCCGGCCACCCGGGCATCCGACGAACCTCTGGCTACCGCAGCACGCGGTACCAGAGGTTCGTCGCGTGCTCCGCGTGTGACACCGAGAACCGCTCGAGCCGGACGTGCGCACCGCCGGGGTGGTCGAAAACCCGGACTCCGTCGCCGAGCATCACCGGCGCGATCATCGTGAGCACTTCGTCGAGCTCACCGATCTCCAGCAGTCCCCGTGCGACGTTGGCGCCGAGGACGTTCACGTACTTCTCCCCCGCCGCCGCCTTGGACACCTCGACCGCCGTGCGGATGTCGTGCACGAAGGTCACACCGGGGACCGGCTCTGGTGGTGGGTGGTGCGCGAGCACGAACTGCGGGCCGGACCAGCCGCCGCCGAACGCCTCTCCTTCGCTCTCGGTCCCCTTGTTGGGGTCGTCACCGCCGAAGGTGCGGTTGCCGACCAGGAGTGCTCCCACTTGTTCGACCAGGTCGTCGACCGCGGGGTTCGGGCCGAGGTAGTCCTTGAGCCAGCTCATGTCCCCGCCGGGACCGGCGATGAAGCCGTCCGCCGACATCGACACCGAGTAGAGCGTCTTCGCCATCGTTCACCTCCGTCGTCACCGGGTAGACCACTCGTCGCGCGGAAACTCATCGCAGGCCCGCCTGGACCGGTCCATTACGCGGCTTCGATGAGCCACGCCGCCGAGTCGTACTCCACGCCGCGTTCCGTCATGTGTACTGCCATGTCGGCTTCGAGTTCGGTGCGGACCGAGTCGCGGTCGGCCGGTTCGATCATCTTCTCGAACTGGCTGCTGATGAACTCCGCGGCGTCGTGCGGGTCTTGCCCGAAGTACATCGTCTCGTTCAGGCCGGTCAGCCTGACTTCGGCGAATCCCGCCTCGGTGAGCAGCGCCTTCACCCTGTCCGGGTCGCTGAGGGAGAACGCGTGCACCCCGCCCGGCTGGGGTTCCGGCAAGTCTCGGCCCGCCGCCATGATTGTCCGGAACGTACTGATCCACGCGTTGTCGTCCAACGGCTGCCAGGCGAGCAGGACCAGCCTGCCACCCGGTTTGAGTGCTCGCCGGATGTTGCCGAAGGCCGCCACCGGGTCTTCGAAGAACATCGAGCCGTTGCGGCTGATGGCGACGTCGTACGCCGCTTCGGCGAACTCGTGGGTCTGGGCGTCGGCCTGCTCGTACCTCAGTCCCGCGACTCCCTCCGAGCGCTGTCTCGCCAGCTCGATCATCTGCGCGGAGAGGTCCACCCCGAGCACTTCGCCACCGCGCTCGGCCGCCTGCCTCGTCGTCGTCCCCGTTCCGCATCCGATGTCGAGCACTGTGTCGGACGGCTGGATCGCGGCCGCGGCCAGGAACGGTTCCATGTAGTTCGCGATGCCCGCGTCCAGCCGGTCGGCGCGTCGCACCCAGAAGTCCCCGTCGGCGCCGTTCCACGCCTTCCACTGTTCGACATTGGTTTCAGCCATACGGCTATCGTGGCACGCCGATATCCAGCAGGTCCGCTATGTAGCGGCGCAGCCGCTCGGGGTCGCCGATCTCGACCGTGCCCGGCGTGGTGATCAGCGAGAGGATCAGGCGGCAGCACCACTCGACGATCACCCTCGGGTCGACGTCGGGGAACTGGCCGTCCGCAATGGACTGTTTGACGTGCGGGCTGAAGAGTTCGATGCCCAGTTCGATCACCGGTTCGGCGTTCACGGTGAACCACGGCAGCACCGAGCCGGGCTCTTCCCGCAACGCCTTCCGCAGCAGGGCGTGGTCGCGGGCGTAGCCGACCACGAACACAGTCATGTCGATGAACCGGTCGCGCAGCGATGTGGTCTTCGTGATCTCCGCTTCGGCCACGGCGTACATCCGGGCCATGTCCCGCTTCAGCAGGGCCATCACGATGGCGTCCTGGTCGCCGACGTGTTTGTAGACCGTCGGGCGGGACACACCCGCCCGTTCGGCGATCGCGGCGTGGATCCGGGCGCCGGGTGCACTCTCCAGCAGGCACGCCTCGGCGGCTGCCAGGATCCGGTCCCTCAGGTCGTCCGCCATCATCCCAGTTTATCTCCGCGTGGTTGACCATGGACACCCATTGGGTTTACGTTTACCCGGAAGACGTAAAGGGGTGCGCGATGAAGGACACCGAGCAGAACGCACAGCGGTTGCTCAACGGATCGGTCCGGCGCTCGTACGACTCCGCTGTGGACATCGACTGGGACGCGCCGCTGGAGGAAGGCAAGTACTTCCTGCCACCACACCTCTCCACGCTCTACGAGACTCCACTGTGGCACGAGCTGACGCCCGAGCAGCGGATCGAACTGTCCCGGCACGAGCTGGCGAACCTGCTCAGCGTCGGCCACTGGTTCGAGAACGTGCTCAACCAGGCGCTGCTGCGGATGATCTTCGAGGCGGACCCGACGGCGCGGCACACGCACTACGCGCTGACCGAGATCGGCGACGAGTGCAGGCACATGCTGATGTTCGGCAGGCTGATGGAGAAGATCGACGCGCCGTACTTCCGCCAGCCGAAAGCGCAGCTGGCGATCACCAGGAAGCTGCCCGGCCGCCTGCGTGGTCTGAACCTGTGGGTCGGTGCGCTGATCGGCGAGGAGATCTTCGACGTCTGGCAGCGCAGGATCATGGACGACCCGGGCATGCAGCCCGCCGTCCGCCGGATGATGCGCATCCACGTCGTCGAAGAGGCCAGGCACATCCAGTGGGCGCGCGAAGGCGTCGCACGGCGGATGCGGTACGCGTCGTGGTGGGAGAAGGAATCACTCGGCCGGATGATCGGCTTCGGCGGACAGTTCTTCAACGATCAGCTGATGCACCGCAGGCTGTACGCCCGCGCCGGGCTGAACCCCGACGAGGCCTACCGCCAGGCCGCGGCGAACCCGCACTTCCGCAAGGCCAAGCAGGAGGGCTTCGACAAGCTGCGCCGCTTCTTCGAGGAGCAGGGCATCTTCCGCGGCAAGGCACGGGAACGCTGGCGCCAGGCGGGGTTCATCGCGTGAAGGTCGCACTGATCGGCCTGCCCGACCGGCTGGCAGGCAAGCTGCCCGGTTTCGACGTGGTGCTGCTCGACGGGGAGTCCAGCTACGAGTTCGACACGCGGACCGACATGTGGACGGTCACCGCGCCCAACGGCCGGACCACCGCGGCGCGGATCATCGTGACCCCGCGGCCGGTCCGCGGCCCGAACGCGTTCCGCTTCGAGGACAACAACTTCCGGTACATCGCCCGCTGCCTGCGGATGATGGGCATGCAGGACGCGCGGCGCATCGAGGTCCAGCCGTTCGCGCGGATCTCCTACCGGCGCAAACCGGACCCGCACGACTACGTCTTCACGCCGTTCGAAAGCGACGTCGACGAAACCCACCGCGGCCCCGCCGTGCTGACCGTCGACGGCAAGGAGATCGGTGTCGAGGTGCACCTGATGGGTCACCTCCAGCCCATCGACGGCAGCTACCGCTGGTACGGCCGGGTCACCGCGCATCCCGAGGTGGCCGCGCTGTACCGGAACGGCCACACCGACGTGCGGGTGCGGATTCCCGGTGGCCGCGACCGCACGGGCAAGCTCACCGAACTCGACCCGTGGGGCAACGTCCGGATCACCGGATCCGGACGTCCGCCGTTCCCCTATCCCTGAACCAACGCGCGGACGAGCTTCTCGGCGACCTTCGGGTCGGTGTCGCCGATCATCAGGTCGAGCCTGCTGTCGTCACGCAATCGAACGGCCACAGTGGACTCGTCGACGTGCGCGGGCCGCCCGAGGACCTTCGCGGTGTAGCTCGCGTTGTTGGCCAGGCCGTCCACCACAGCGAGCACGAGCGTCCGGCCGCTGGGCTGCCGGACCGTGCACGTGCCGGTCTCGGTGGCCCTGACCGGCACGAACCCGAGGCTGTCCTTGGCGGCCGTGCACAGCTGCAACGCCTGCGTCGGCTTCGGCAGATCGACGAACTCGGCGACGTCCACCGACGTCACCGCGAAGTCGACCTCGCCGCGGCTGTCCACATCGGGCAGGGTGTCGGTCTGCTTGGCCAGCACCGGGACCAGGTCGGCCACCAGCTTGCGGACGGTCTCCCGCAGACCCGGCTTGGCTTCGGCGTGCAGGACCGGCGTGCGCTTGCTGCCCGCGCGGTATCCGGTGGTCTCGGCGATCCCGACGTCCACGACGGCCTTGCCGGTCGTGTCGTACTGGGCGGGACGGCCGCCGAGCTGTTCGGTCGGGGTGAAGTCGCCCGGCACCGGCTTGAGGCTGAGGTCGACGACGACGGAGTGCCTGCTGTCGGCGATCCGGCAAACACCCTTGACACCACCGGCATCCCGTTCGCGCACGACGCTGTCCACGCCGAGCAGCACACGCAGCCGGTCCTCCGGCAGCGCGTTGCACAGCACCTGCGACGCGGTCTCGGTGTGCACGTAGCTGAGTGCCTCACCACCGGACATCCGTACCACCCGCTCGGGATTGCGTCGCGGCGGCGGCGGCGCCGTCTCGGACGACGCGGTGCTGCACCCGGCGAGAAGGAGCGCGCTTGCGATCAGAACGCGATACATCGTCCCCTGTTTCTGGGCGAGAGCTTTCATGAGTCGTTCCCACTGCACTGTGTGGCGTCAGTGGATTGTGGCACACCAGCTTTCGATGGCTTCGACCGTGTTCCGCCTGACGTCCTCCGGCGCCGCGGACACCTTGATGGAGTGTGTCGCGATGGCCGCGAGTTGCTTGTCGGACAACCCGATGACCTCGCGCGCGATCACGTACTGGGCCACGACCCCCGCACCGAACAGCAGCGGGTCGTCGGACGCCAGCGCGACCGGGACTCCGGCATTGAGCAGATCGCCGATGGGCAGGGATTCGTAAGACGCTACGCCGAGTGGCGGATAGGACGTCGGACAAACCTCAAGCGCCACTTGCCTGTCCGCCAGGTGTCGTACTGTGCGCTCGTCACGCATCGCGGTGAGGCCGTGGCCGATCCGCCGTGCTCCCAGCTGGTCGACGCATGCCCTGACGTGCCACGATTCCGTGTAGAAACCGCCGTGCGGCACCGAGATCAGTCCCGCGTCGGTGGCGATCCGGAACGCTTCGACGAAATCGGGTACGCTGCCACGGCGTTCGTCATTGGACAGACCGAACCCGACCACTTTGGTATACCGAGTCGCCAGCCGTGCCAGCTCGGTGGCGTGCTCGCCCGACCTGGCCCAGCTGGACGCCACGATCAGGCCGCACGGTTTGCCGTCCATCGCGTCCAGCGCCGTCTCGATCACCGGCTCGAACCCGCCGAGCAGCGGCGCGTACGAGGTGGGGTCGAGCTGGATCTCCAGCCAGGTGCAGCCGTCGGCGAGGTTGTCATCGATGGCCTCGGTGACCACGCGGTGCAGGTCGTCCGTACTGCGGATCGCCGCCCGCGCCGTGTCGTACCGCGTCTGGAACGCCTCCCACGGGTGTGCCTCCCCCATCGGGAACGGGGGAGGCAGAGACAGCCCGTGCACGGCGGCCAGTTCGACCAGGGTCTCCGGCCGCATCGAGCCGGTCAGGTGCAGGTGCAGATTCGCTTTCGGCAACTGGCGGAGATCGTCCACACCCGCACCCTAGTCATTCCTCCCGCACATCGTGTACGGCGCCACCGCGACGGAGCCGGAGGCCGGCCTCGGGTGAGCAGATTTGTCCATAATGGCCAGAGTGCAGGAGTGGACCGAAAAATAGGGACATGGGATGTTTCACCTAGGGTTCGCACCACACCTAGGTAGAGCAAAGACGTTCTTGTCCCAGCAAGCGAACAGGCGCACACTGTGCGAAACTCAACTGCGCCAGACATTTCCGGGTCACGGATCGATCGTGGCCGTCGTCGACAACTTCATACCCCGCGTGTACGTGACAGGGTGAGCACGTGCCGCGCGTTACCACTCCCGTTCCCCTGCAACTGGAGGAGAGCACCTTGACGCGCGCACATGTCACACAGATGTCGTCATCCGGCCCCGTGCCACCGCACGTACTCGTCGATCTCCGCCCGAGCTGGATGAAACCGGTTCACCTCGGCGGACTCGTCCGGGTAGCCGACGGCGAGACCGCAGACGACCACCCGGTCGTCTGCCAGGCCGAGTACCGAGGAGATCACGTCGGGGTACCCGGCGACGCTGAACTGCGGGCAGCTGCCCAGTCCACACGCGACCAACCCGAGCATGACGTTCTGCAGGAACAGCCCCGTCTCGAGAAACACGCCGGGCGGGGACGCGCCGGGCAGGTGGAACACCATCTCCACCGGTGCGCCGTAGAACGCGAGGTTGTCCCGCAGGTGGGCGCGTCGCGCAGGCTCGTCGAACCGGTGGATCCCCTTGGCCGCCAGGACCCCTTGCGCAGCATCACGAGCACGGCGTTCGGTCACGTCGTCGGTGACCGGCAGCCTGTTGGCGTAGCCGGGGTGCGGCGGGACACCCCGGTCGAACTCGGCGCACAACGCGTCCGCAAGCGCCTGCTTGACGCCCCCGGTCACGACGGACACCCGCCATGGCTGGCTGTTGCGCGACGACGGCGCGCCCGCTGCCGCGACGAGCACCCGCTCGATCACGTCCACGGGCACCAGCATGTCCACAAAGGATCTCTTGCAGTGCCTCCGCGCCAGCACGTCGGCGAAGGCCTCCCAGTTCTCCGGCAGCATGGTTTGGATTGTGGTCGCGATGCCCGACGTGTCCAGGCCTGAACCGATCCGGCCTTGCCGGACGTGCGTACCGGTCGCCTCGCTGACCGGTCCGCTGTCCCGGTCGGCCGAGGAACTGCGGCTGCTCAACAAGGTGGGCGGTGGTCTCGAGGTCAGGGCGGACGTCATCGGTGACGTCGACCCGATGACGCTGCGCGACCACGTGTCCGGCGAACTGACCTACAGCCTGCGCGGCATGGGCGCTGGCGGTGTGTACGCGGGCAGCTGCGAGCAGCGCGAACAGCGGATGATCGCCGCGGCACAGCACTACGACCTGATCGAACTGGAGGTCGGCAGGGACACCACCCCGCGGCTGCTGTCCGCGATCCCACCGCACCAGCGCGTTCTCGCGTGGTACGGCCTGAGCTCGGCAGGCGGCGCGAGTGGTATGGACCTCGCCGGGCTGCACGGCAAGTTCAACCAGATGGCCGAAGTAGCGGCACGGCGGTACTTGCTGGTGACCCACGCCGCCACCGCGGAGCACGCCCTGGCTCCGCTGCGGCTGCTGCGTTCGGTCAACCGGACCGACGTCACCGCGTTCAGCGTGGGCGAGACCGGCTCATGTGGACGGTTGCTGGCGCCGTTGCTCGGCGCACCGGTGGTGTACGGCCAGATCGGCGGCCGTCCCGAGGAAGCGCCGTCGATCGAACGGCTGATCAGGGACTACCCGTTCCCCGATGTGCCGCTGGTCCGGCGGCTGTACGGCATCGTCGGCCGTTCGGTGCACACCTCCTTGTCACCGAGGATGCACAACAGCGCGTACCGGGCGATCGGTTACCCGGGGTTGTACCTGCCCATCGCGACGAGGGACTTCCTGACCACCTGGCGTGTCCTGACAAGCGGTCTCGCGGAGCTCGGTTTCCCCCTCGACGGCGCGACCATTGTGGCGCCGTACAAGGAGGCCGCACTGCGGCTGGGCGAGGTGACCAGCGCCGCCGCGGCCGGGTCGGGCGCGGCGAACGTGCTGGTACGAACCGAATCCGGCTGGCGGGCGCACACCACTGACCCGATCGGCGTCGTCGGCGCGCTCGGCCGGGCCGGGATCCGGCTCACCGGGCGGAAGGCGGCGGTCGTCGGCTGCGGTGGCGCCGGGCGTGGGGCCGCGGCGGGCCTGCTGCGGTTCGGCGTGACACCCACGCTGGTCAACCGCGGGCCGGACCGGGGCATGCGGGCGGCGCGGCTGCTCGGTCTCGACTACGTGCCGCTCAACCGCTTCGTACCCGGCGACTACTCGTTGATCGTGCACGCCACCCCGGTCCGTGACGAGTTGCTGTTCCCGCTGGGGCAGCTGGCGCGTGACACCATCCTGGTCGACCTGACCTACGGCCGCAGGCCGACCGCGCTCGTCGCCGCGGCGCGCAGGCGGCGACTGCGGGTGATCGACGGCTGGGAGGTGCTGCGGATCGAGGTGGCGCGGCAGTTCCGGCTGATGACCGGCCGATCCATGCCGAACCCCCACTCGCTGGAGCACGTGCGATGACCGATCCGCGTACCGAGATCAACCCGCTGGCCGAGTCGTTCGCCCGCCGTGCGGAGAAGTACGACAGGACAGCGTCCTTCCCCGGCGAGAACTTCGACGACCTGTTCGCGGCCGGACTGCACGCGCCGACCGTGCCTGCCTCCTACGGCGGGCTCGGGCTCGGTCCGTACCAGGGTGACGCGCACGGCCTGTGGATGATCACGACCAAGTTCGCGGCGGCCGACCTGTCCTTCGCGCGGTGCTGGGAAGGCCACGCCAACTCGTTGCTGATGATCGACGTGCTCGGCACGCGGGAGCAGAAGGACTCGTGGTTCGAAGGTGTGGTCCGGCACGGGGAACGCTGGGTGGCGTGGAGCGGCGAACCGCAGACAGGCGAACCGGGTGATCGACGGCGGTTCGGCACGTCCGTCGAGCAGACCGCCGACGGGTGGATCGTCAACGGCAGCAAGGCGTTCGCGACCAGTGCGACCGGTGCCGACTGGGCCGTCCTGCTGGTGAACGTCGACGGGCCCGGTGGCGCACGCGGCTCGCAGACCGGCGTGCTGATGCTGGCGTGCGACCTGGCCGACCCGTCGGTGTCGACCGACCCCTCGTGGTGGGACCCGATCGGCATGCGGGCGACGGTGAGCCACGTCGTACGCTTCGACCAGACATACATCCCTGACAGTCACCGGATCGGACTACCCGGCGACTACCTGCGCCTGGGTCTGCAGTCGGCGTTCGTACCGCACTACGCCGCGAGTTTCCTCGGTGCGGCCGAGGCGGCGTACGCCTACGCGATCGAGTACGTCCACCAGCAGAACAAGGCAACCGATCCCTATGTGCAGCACCGCATCGGATCGATGGCTGTCGCGGTCGAGACGGGCCACTTGCTGCTGCGGCACGTCGCGGACCTGTGGGACCGCGGCGTGAGCACAGCGGCCAAGCTGGCGGCCACCCGGGCTCGGCACATGATGGAGCACCTCGCACTGGACACAGTGGATCACTGCGTCCGCTCGTGCGGCGCGCGGTGCCTGGTGCGACCGAGCCCGGTCGAGCGGATCCTGCGCGATCTCACGTTCTACGTCCGGCACGACAACGACGACCACATCCTGGCGACGATCGGCCGAGCGGCGTTGGACCAGCCGTACGACAGCTCGTTCCACAAGCCGTGACCACCTGGTAGGTCTCGGCCAGTCCTAAGAGATTCTTGTCATTTCGACCTTCGACGGCCGGTGACATATTCGGATTGCATACAAAAGCGCGGAACCACCAGGCGGCGGGTGGGCCACCCGCGGTCGCTGTCCCGGAGTCCTCCCAGGCCGGCACATTGCTGGTCGGTGTGCCGGCGTGGCTCACCCCAGGACCCCGGAGCAGCACACGGACCCACCCGCCCGTGCGATGTCCACGGACGTCGCACGGCCCCTGACCGCTCGCCTGGGCACGAGGGCGTCCCGGAACGCCCTCTCCACGCGGGCATCGATTCCCCGGCGACATACCGCGCTCGAGCAGGACGAGACGACGCTGGGGAGGTGGGTCCCGGCCCGAACACCGGGACCCACCGCACAGCACAGCACCGAACGGGGATTCGCGCATCCACAGTGGTCACATCGAACTCGGCGCGTTGGTCACCAACGTTGATCACCACCTGGTTCGCGCTGGTTCGCGCCGGTCGCGGCCAGCACGGCGAGCCATACCGACATAGCGAGGAAATGAACGACGTCGAGCGCCAATGCGAATGCGACTCAGTCACCCGCGACGGCGTGGCCACGAATAGCACCAGCAAAACCAATGTCGTGAGTGGTTGTCGGGGTTCTAACCCCGAAAAACGCTCACGACACTCTTCCCCGCCACGAACCGATCCGCCGAGCCACCTAGAACAGCACGACGAGGAGAAGCCCTCGCATACGCGCTCACTCCTCCAACAAGCCGAGTTCATGCGCGACCACCAGCGCCGCTGCTTTGCGGTGCACCCGTAGCTTGCGGAACAGGTTGCCCTGCAGGTTCTCCACCGTACGCACGGAGATTCCCAGCAACCTCGCCGTTTGTTTGGTTGTGTGCCCCTGCGCGATCGCCGACAGGATCTCCTGTTCCCGTGGTGTGAGCGCGAGTTGCCAGCGGCGCCACTCGCCGCCGGGTGGGCCGAGCACCGCCCGCGCGTACGCCGCGCTCATCAGCACATATCCGGTGTTCGCCGCCTCGACCGCAGGCGCCAGCAGATCGTCGACGACGGCCGCGGGCAGGATGGTGACACCACCGGCCACCGCCTGCGCCAACAGGTGCTGTTTGGGTTCCTGGCTGGCGATGACCACGATTCCCCGGCCGGTCTGCGCCCGCCAGTTCGTCGGCGGCGGGTCGATCAACACGGTCACCACGGATTCCCGCTTGCCCTCGCCATCGCCGTCACCACCCTTGTCAGCGCGTTGGGCAGGCGCGGTTTCGCGGTCCAGGACGATGATGTGGTGCTTGTCGAGCACTTCCCGCGCGCGGTCGGCAATCGGGCCCTCGGCTTTGGGCAGTACGACGCGCAGACCTGGCCTCCGTTCCTGCGCCGCGCTGTCCACGCGGGGGACCTGCGCCTGGGTCAGCAGACCGAGCCGGACCGCGCTCGCGGCGGCGTGCGCCTGGTTGTGCACGCCGAGCTTGTTGAAGATGCGCTGCTTGTGGTTTTCGACCGTGTGCGGGCTGATTCCCAGTTCCAGCCCGATCTGCCGAGGCGGGTACCCCGCGCAGACCAGGTACAGGACTTCCAGTTCGCGCTGGGTGAGCGCGTCCCCGCCACCGCGCTTCGCCCGCGCTGTCTCGATTGCCGACGACGGCGCCCTGATCGCGGCGAGCAACGGCTCCAGCCCACCGGAGTACGGCACGAGTGCGCTCACCCCGGCCTCGTAGGCGCGGATCACGTGCGCGGTCGTCAAAGACTGGTGCAGACCGATCATTCGCATCAACCGGCCTGGCGGGAGGAGCAACGAAACCAACCGCTCGTTGCTCCATCTGGGCGCGTCCGCTTCGAACAACGCGACGGTTGGCCTGCGCAGATCGCACAACTGGATCAGCTCCGGCCCCGACGCGGCCGTACCCAACATCGCGATATCGGGCTCGCGTGCCAGGTGCGCGGCCAGCATTTCACGGAACAACCGGTTGTGGTGCTGCAGTACAACACTGAGAACGGTATCCACCATGGCCCGACCCCCGTCTGTTCCCCCCTCTCGTGTCCGCATCATGACACAGGACGGAGTTTCCGAACAGATCGGAAGTTTCCCAATTACTGGCGGCGTGGAATGCCGGACAACTATCCTGTTTGATCTTTGTTCGTATATCACTTGGTTGAAGCGGTAAACACAACAAAAGGCCGCCTCCCCCGGTGGGGGAAGGCGGCCCTTCGCCGGTCGTGCTCAGTGCCCGCGGACCCGCTTGATCGTGTCGCGGTACCAGAGCGCACTCTGTTTCGGTGTGCGGACCTGGGTGTCGTAGTCCACCCGGACAATCCCGAATCGCTTCTCGTAGCCGTACGACCACTCGAAGTTGTCCATCAACGACCACGCGAAGTACCCGCGCACGTCGGCCCCCGCCTGACGTGCACGCGCGACCGCGCCGATGTGGGTGTTGAAGTAGTCGACCCGGTCGAAGTCGCGCACGAACCCGTCCGCGTCCGCCTCGTCCTCGAAAGCGGCCCCGTTCTCCGTGATCACCATCGGCAGCCCGGGGTAGTCCGCGGACAACCTCGTCAGCAGCCTGGTGAACGCGTCCGGCACGATCTCCCATCCCATCGCGGTCACCGGGTGGCCCTGCGGGACGGAACGCTCGACGGGGTTGCCGTCGGCGTCGCGGTCGTTGCCGTCCTCGTCGGTGCCGGAGAAGACGTGTCCACTGTAGAAGTTGACACCCAGCACGTCGATCGGTGCCGAGATCACGCTCAGGTCGCCGGGCCGGACCGGGATCCGGATCCCGCGTGCGGCGAGGTCCTCGACCACGTCCGCGGGATAGCGACCGTGCACGAGCGGATCCATGTAGATCCGCACACCGAGCCCGTCGGCGCGGCGTGCCGCGGCGACGTCCGGTTCCGAATCCGTCGCCGGATCCGACGTGCCCATGTTCAGCGTGATGCCCAGCTCGACCGGCCGCGGGGCCTCGGCCCGCATCCGTTGCGCGGCAAGGCCGTGACCGAGCAGGAGGTGGTGCACGGCCGAGATCGCGGCGGGCAGGTCCCTGCGGCCGGGCGCCTGCGTGCCGTAGGCGTAGCCGAGCATGGCCGAGCACCACGGCTCGTTCAGCGTCGTCCACGTCTGCACGCGGTCCTTCAACTGGTCGAAAACCAGCATCGCGTAGTCGGCGAACCGGTACGCGGTGTCCCGCACCGGCCAGCCGCCTTCGTCCTCGAGCTCCTGCGGCAGGTCCCAGTGGTACAGCGTGACCCACGGGTCGACGCCCTTGTCGAGCAACTCGTCGACGAGCCGGTCGTAGAACGCCAAACCGGTGTGGTTGACCGGTCCACGACCGCCTGGCTGCACGCGCGGCCACGCCACGGAGAACCGGTACGTGTCCACCCCCAGCGAACGGATCAGCTCGACGTCCTCCGGCATCCGGTGGTAGTGGTCGCAGGCGACGTCACCGTTGTCACCCTCGAACACCATTCCCGGTGTGCGGCAGTACGTGTCCCAGATCGAAGGGGTTCGCCCGTCCTCGTCGTGCGCTCCTTCGATCTGGTACGCCGAAGTCGCCACACCCCACCGGAACGACGATGGCAGCGTGTCGATCGGATCTTCGCTTTCCCTTGCCTCGGATCGGGTTCCGACGGTTGGCGCAGTTGTATCCATAGGTCTCCTAGTCAGAACCGGTCAGCGGATGGGGTGCAGCCAGCAGGCCACCGTGCGCGGCTGTCCGTTGGTCGTGGCATCGGCATGGCTTTCGGGAATGCCAAGCAACGGCAGGTCCGCCGCACACGGGTCGAAGGCCTTCGGGCAGCGTGGATGGAACGCGCAGCCGGTCGGCATCGCGCGCAGATCCGGCGGAGAGCCGGGGATACCGGTCAGTTCCCTGCGTGGCCCGCGCAACGCGGGGAACGAGTGGAGCAGACCGTCGCTGTAAGGGTGCAGCGAGTCCTGGTAGATCTCGTCGGCCGGGGCCTCTTCGACGATCCGGCCGCCGTACATGATCGCGATCCGGTCGGAGAACTCGACCAGCAGGGAGAGGTCGTGGGTGATGAACAGCACCGAGAACCCCAGCCGCTCACGCAGTTCGATGAGCTGGCCGAGGATCTGGCGCTGGATCACCACGTCCAGCGCGGTGGTCGGCTCGTCCATGATCACGATCCGCGGGTCGAGCGCGAGCGCCATCCCGATCATGACGCGCTGGCGCATGCCGCCGGACAACTGGTGTGGGTACGCCTCCAGCCGGTCGGCCGAGATCCCCACCAGTGCGAGCATCTCCCTGGCGCGGTCGAGTCGGGAGCGGGGGGTCGAGCGGGGGTCGTGCGCCTTGATGACGTCGGTCATCTGGGTGGAGATCTTGTGCACGGGGTTGAGCGAGTTCATCGCGCCCTGGAACACGATCGCGGTCTCCGCCCAGCGGAACGCGCGCAACTGGTCGTCGGTCATCCGCATGATGTCGGCGGTCTCGCCGTTCTCCCCGTGGTAAACGACTTCACCACCAGCGATCACGCCAGGCGGCGGCAGCAGCCGGGTCAGGCCGTACGCCAGAGTCGACTTGCCGCTGCCGCTCTCACCGGCGAGGCCGAGCACCTCGCCGCGGTGCAGCGTCAGGTTCACGTCGCGCACGGCGTGCACCGCGTCGTCGCCGAGTCCGTAGTCGACGTCGAGGTTCTTGACCTCGAGCACGGCATCGCTCATCGCTGTTCCGCCTCCCCGGAATTTCGCGCTTGGTCACCTTGGCTCGCACCGTCCAGTTCAGTGCGCACCGATGGCTGGCTTGCGTCACGTTCCCCTGAGGCGCGGTTGGGTGCCACTCGGCCTGCGTTCGATCCTGGCGTTGACACAAGAGGTGTCATGGCGTGTCCTTCGGGCCGAGCACCGGGGTGAAACCGACGCGCATCTTCACGGTGCGCCCGTCGGCCGTCTTGACCTTGGACTTGCCGCTGCCGCGCAGGCGCGGGCTGACGAACTCGTCGATCCCGAAGTTCAGCAACGCCAACGCGGTGCCGAGCAGCGCGATGGCGAGACCGGCTGGCACGAACCACCACCACGCGCCCTGGGCGAGCGCTTGCTGGCCCTGGGCCCAGAACAGGATCGTGCCCCAGTTCCAGTTGTCGCCGCTGGTGTTCACGCCGATGAAGGCCAGCGTGATCTCGGATGTGACCGCGAAGATGACCGTACCGATGAAGTTCGACGCGATCACCGCGGTCAGGTTCGGCATGATCTCGAAGATGATGATGCGCCAGGTCTTCTCCCCCGTCGCGCGGGCGGCTTCGATGTAGTCCCTGCCCCGCAACGACAACGTCTGAGCTCTGAGCACACGAGCGCCCCACGCCCACGACGTCAGCCCGATCACGAGCGCGATCGTGACGTCGGTGGTCTCCGGCAGGATCGACGTGATGATGATGATCAGCGGCAGCGCCGGGATCACCAGGAACACGTTGGACAGCGCGGACAGGCTCTCCGAACCGGCGCCGGACAGGTATCCGGACGTCACGCCGACCAGCAGCGACAGGATCGTCGCGACGACACCGGCGAGCAACCCGACCAGGATCACGCTGCGCGTCCCGGAGACGACCTGGCTGAAGACGTCCTGGCCGAGGTGCGTCGTGCCGAGCCAGTGCGCGGCGGACGGCCCCTCGATCAGCGCGTTGGACCGCGCCGACGGGTCGTAAGGTGCGATGATCGGACCGATGATCGCCAGCAGGACGAAGAAACCCATCATGCCGAGTCCGACCGCGGCCTTCGGGTTGGCGACGAACCGCAGCCTGCGTCGCTTGGCCGGGACTGACGCCGCGGCGACCGGTGTCGCCTCGACGACGGACGGTGTGGCCATCGCTCAGCCCTCCCTTCGGGTGCGCGGGTCGAGCAGCATGTACGCCAGGTCCGCCACGAAGTTCGCCAGCAGCACGGACAGCGTGATGATCAGGAAGATGCCCTGCAGCAACGGGTAGTCCTTGGTGCCGACACCCTGGAAGAGCAGGAAGCCGAGACCGGGGTAGGAGAACACGATCTCGACGAGCAGCGTGCCGCCGACGATGAACCCGAGCGACAGCGCGAACCCGGACACGTTGGGCAGCAACGCGTTGCGCGCGGCGTAACCGACCATCACCCGGCGCTCGGACAGGCCTTTGGCGTGCGCGACCGTCACGTAGTCCTCGGACGCGACCGTGACCATCATGTTGCGCATGCTCAGGATCCAACCCGCCATCGACGAGATCAGGATCGTGATCGCGGGCAGCAGGCTGTGCTGGATCGCGCTGCCGATGAACTCCCAGTCCCATCCCGGTGTCAGGCCGGTGTCGTACCCGTTGCCCGCGGGGAAGAAGCTGTCCGGTCCGGTCAGCAGCGCGATGGCGATCAGACCGAGCCAGAAGTACGGGATGGACGACAGGAACGTCGTCACCGGGATCAGCGCGTCGATCCACGACCCGCGCCGCCACCCGGCCAGCGTGCCGAGCCCGGTCCCGATCAGGAAGCCGATCACCGTCGTGATGCCGACGAGGCCGAGCGTCCACGGCAGCGCCTGGCCGATCACGTCGCTGACCTGGCTGGGGAAGAACGTGAACGACAGCCCGAGATCGCCGCGGAACAACTGGCCCCAGTACTTGAAGTACTGCGAGATCAGGCTCTCGTTCTTGTCCAGTCCGAACAGGACGTACAGCGACTGGATCCCCTCCGTGGTCAGTTGCCCGCGGGCCTTGGTGATCAGCGACTGCACCGGGTCGCCCGGCATCACGCGTGGGATGAAGAAGTTCAGCGTGATCGCGGCCCACGCGGTGAACAGGTAGAAGAAGACGCGCTTGGCCAGGTACGCCATCAGCCCTCCTCCCGCGCGAACAGCCAGCACGCGGCGAAGTGCCCGTCGCCGTCACCGATGTCGAACCGCGGCGGCAGTTCGGTCTCACACCGGTCCATCACGTGCGGGCAGCGCGGGTGGAACCGGCAGCCGGACGGCGGTTTGATCAGGCTGGGTGGCTCCCCGGTCCCCCGGTCCCCGGCCTTGGCCTTGTGGGCGGCGATCTGGTCGGGGTCGGGGGCCGAATCGATCAGCAGCCGCGTGTACGGGTGCGCGGGCCGCTGCGTGACGGTCTCGCTGTCGCCGCCTTCCACGACACGCCCGGCGTACATCACGATCGTCTCGTCGGCGAAGTACCGCGCGGACGCGATGTCGTGCGTGATGTACAGGATCGCCAGGTTCAGGCGTTGCTTCAGGTCGCGCAGCAGGTTCAGCACGCCGAGCCGGATCGAGACGTCCAACATGGACACCGGCTCGTCGGCGAGCAGGGCCTCGGGGTCCGCGCCGAGCGCACGGGCGATCGCCACGCGCTGGCGCTGCCCGCCGGACAGCTCGTGCGGGAACTTGTCGACGTAGCGCTCCGGCGGCGTCAGCTGCACCCGGGTGAGCAGGTCAGCCAGCGCTTTCTCCAGGTCCTGCTTGGACTTGCCCGCCCGGTCGTGGATCTTGAGCGCCCTGGTCAGGTGGTAGCGCACGGTGTGCACCGGGTTCAGCGACGCGAAGGGGTCCTGGAAAATCATCTGGACGCGCCGGGAGTACGCCCGGAACTTCCGGCCGGACTTCACCGAGACCGACTCGCCGTGCAGCTTGATGTCCCCGGCGGTCCGCTCGTGGAGCTGGGCGAGCAGTCTCGCCACAGTGGACTTCCCCGACCCTGACTCGCCGACGAGCGCGGTCACCCGGCCGCGCCGCAGCGACAGGCTGACGTCGTCGACCGCCCTGACCACCTTGGTCACCTTGGACAGCACCTCCCGGCCGCGCTTGCGGACCGGGAAGTGCTTGGTCAGACCATCGGCCTCCAGTACCACCTCGGTGGTCTCGGAGGCCGAAGCCGTCGTGCCGCTCGCGGTCATGAGCCCGCGGGCTTGAGCCGCATGATGATGTCCAGCGCGTTCTCCAACGTCGGCTGCAGAGGAGCGTACGAGTTCTGCTCGTCCGGCCAGCCGACCCAGTTCTTCGTCGAGTACTGGCCGCCGACGCTGGCCGCCGAGGTGATGACCGCGGGCATCTCGTCGACGAAGATCTTCTGCAGCTCGGTCATGGCCGCCGTACGCGAGGCCTCGTCGGGCGCGTTGGCGAACGAGTTCAGCGCCGCCGTGGCGGCCGGGTTCTCGTAACGGCCGTAGTTGCCGTTGGTTCCGGCCTGGCCGATCGGCTTGAACAACGCGCCGTCCATGATGGTCTGGTAGATGTCGTACGGCGTGATGCCGTTGTTCGTCCACCGCATCGAGCCCTGGAAGTCACCGGTGTCGATGGCCTTGCTCCAGGCGTCCTGGTTGATCTTGTCCACGGTGGACTCGATGCCGATGCCCTTGAGGTTGTCCTTGATGATCTCCAGGTTCGTCACGTAGTCCGACCAGCCCGACGGCACGATGGTCTTGAGCGTGACCGGCTGGCCGGTCGGGTCCATCAGCTTGTCACCCTGGTAGGTGAAGCCGTTGTCGGTCAGCAGCTTCTTGGCACCGGCGACGTCGACGGTCGCCTTCTTGTCCTTGAACTCCGCCGAGATGAACGGATCACCGGTCGGCGTCGGGATACCCGTGATGTTGTCGACCTTCGGGTAGAAGTAGCCCGCCTCACCCTGGGTGAAGATGTCGTCCCGGTTGACCACCATGTTGACCGCGCGGCGCAGGAACTTGTTGTCCCACGGCTTGACCTTGGTGTTGAACATCAGGCCGTGGATGCCGAGCACACCGGGGAACCACAGCTTGTAGTTCTTCGGGTCCTTGCTGGTGTAGACCGCCTGCGGGTTCGGGATGAACACGAAGCTCCACTCGGCCTGGCCGGTCGCCAGCGCCGTGGTCTGCGCCTGGTTGTCGTTGTAGGAGGTGTAGCGGATCTCCTTGACCGCGGGCGCTTCCTGCCAGTAGTCCGCACGACCGACCAGGGTGACGGTCTGCGGGGTGAAGGTCTTGAGCGTGTACGGGCCGCTGCCGATCGGGTTCTTCACCGTCTCGGTGGCCGGCGTGGCGAACGTCGACCACTGGTGCTTGGGGACGACGAACTGCTCGAGGATCTTCTTCTGGTAGACGAACTGGGAGCCGTCGAAGCCCAGCGTGACCTGGTTGCCGGACGCGCTGATGTCCTTGTACTTGACGCTGTCGATGTTCAGGCCGGGGTTGTCCCGCAGCAGCTGGAACGTGTACGCCACGTCGTCGGCGGTCAGCGGCTGCCCGTCGGACCACTTCACGTTGTCCCGGATCGTGAAGACGATCTTGCGGTAGTTGTCCGACCACTCCCACTTGGTCGCCAGCCACGGCTTGGTGTTGTCGCTGGTCTTGACCTCGTTGTACATCACGAGCGGCTCGTAGATCGCCCGCATGTAACCCGACTGCTTGGCAGCCGAGGTGTTGACGAACGGGTTGTTGTTCTCGGTCTGCGGGCCGTTGGGCATACCGACGTTCAGCACTGACGTCGAGCTCTTCGAGCCGTTGGCCCCGCTGTTGCTGCTGCTGCAGGCGGCGAGGCTGGCCATCGACAGGATGCCAGCGAGGGCTAAGGCGACAGTGCGCTTGGCTCGCATGGATCCTCCTTCGTGGTCTTGGTTCGGTCGTGGGACTACACGGGCACAACAAGACAACTCGCGACGCTCAACCCGGCATTCGGCGGTGCCGGGGCCATTCGGTCCCTGGGCCGTCCTCGGGGGCGTGGCCTCCATGGACACGCTCTCACGGTGGCCGGTCGCGCTCCGGCCAATGGATGGGAGTCAACCGCGTGGCGCGGGTCACGTCAATAACGAACAGATTACGAAATCACCCTAAATTTAAGGCGTAAAGTAATCGCTGTCCCACCGCCTCGCTCACTGGGTCGATCCGCCCGTACCGCTGGATGGCCAGGAACAAGACGATCACCGGCAACACGCGCAGCAATGTACCCGTGATGACGAACGGGTAGGGCGACGCCTCCGCCGCAACCAGCTGTCGGCCTGCATGACTTCGCCGACCGCCATCGAACGGCGTCCACGGAGGACTTCCCGTCGACCAGAGCTGTCGCGGAGTGGACAACCGGCTTGCTACGCCCGGCCACCGGTGGCCAGCAGCCGCAGTACGGGCAACGTGGCCGCGCCGAGCGCGACCTCCTCGTTGCCCAGTCTCCCCAGCTCGATCTCGGTCTGCGCGAACAAGTACGGCAGTGCGTGCCGCTTGACGGTGTCCCGCACGGCTGGGAGCACCACCGGCCCCAGCACCGCCGACACCCAGCCGGACAGCACGACCTTGTCCGGATTGAGCATGTTGACCAGGTTGGCGATGCCGATCCCGAGGTACTCCGCGGTTTCCTCGACCACTCGCCTGGCGTCGCGGTCCGGCAGGCGGGCGAGCTCGGCCATCCGCGACTCGGTGTCCGAAGCGGACAGCGGCCTGCCGTACCGGCTCAGGATCGCCTCCGCGCCGATGTAGGCCTCCAGGCACCCGTGCGAACCGCAGCGGCAGGCTGCGCCGCCGACCCGCACGACCGTGTGCCCCCATTCCGCGGTCGTGGACGTGGCGGAGCGGCAGGAATCCGACCCGGTCGCCACCGCCGCGCCGACACCGACGCCGAGCAACGCGATGACCGCGCGGGAGGCGTCCCGGCCCGCGCCGCGCCACATCTCGGCCTGTCCCAGCGTCCTTGCGCAGTTGTCCACGTACACCGGCGCCGCCACCGACGACCGGAGCATCGACACCAGCGGCACGCCTGCCCAGTTCAGCGTGGGCGCGTGGACCAGACCGTCCGGCATGACCGCGCCCGGCACGCCGACACCCACTCCGAGCAGCGACACGGGCCCGAGCGACGCGGTGACCGCCGTGATGCCGCGCGTCACCAGCTCAACCACCCGATCGGGGTCGAGTTCGGTGCCTCCCAGCGGGTACGTCGCGGTGTCGAGCGTGTTCAGCGTGCAGTCGAAAAGGCCTACTTGGACGTGCGTCTCGCCGATGTCGACACCCACCACGCTGCCGTACTCCGAGCGGACCCGCAGCAGGGTCCTCGGCCTGCCGCCGTCCGAGTCGACGGAGCCCGCCTCCGCTACCATCCCGTCGTTGATCAGGTCGGAGATCACGTTGCTGACGGTCGCCGAGCTCAGGCCGGACGCCTGCATCAGCTCGAGCCTGCTCCCCGGTCCGTTGAGGTAGAGCCGTGACAGCAGTGCCGATCTGTTGTGTCGGCGCAGGTCACGCGTTGTCTGCTGGGTGGGCCGGAGCACGTGTGGATTGTGCCACGGCAGGGCATCAGCAGAGACTTGGTTTAATTGAAAATTTAATTTATGGCAGGCGTTTGGCCTGGTGGGGCATGCTGTTGCCGACAGTGACCACCGGGCGGCCACTCGACAACCGCTGGATCCGGAAAGGAGCCGGTCATGGCACCGAAGCGCACCACGGTCCGGGACCTGCGCCGTCACAACCGCTCCACGCTGCTGTCCAAGCTGTTCTTCGACGGCCCCCTGAGCAGACACGAACTCAGCCAGCTCACCGGGTTGAGCGCGGCGACGGTCAGCAACGTCACCGGCGAGCTGGTCGACGACCGGCTGATCATCGAGGCCGGGCTGGTCGAGTCCGACGGCGGGCGCCCCAGGGTGCTGCTGCGCGTCGACCCGGCGTACGGCCATGTGATCGGGATCGACGTCGGTGAGACCGGCGTGAAGGTGGAACTGTTCGACCTGGCGATGAACCGGCTCGCCGCGGCCGAGCACCCGATGGCCTCGACCCGGCCCGACCCGGCCGAGGTGGCCGCCCAGATCGTCTCCGGTGTCGGCGAGGTGCTGCGCGCGTCCGGCGTCGAGCAGCGCACCGTCCTCGGCATCGGTGTCGGCGTGCCGGGCACGGTCGAGAAAAGCGACCCCGTCGTGGTGCACGCGCAGACGATCGGCTGGGAAGGCGTCGCGCTCGAACAACTGCTGCGCGCAGGGGGGATCACCCTGCCGCTGTTCTTCGACAACGGCGCCAAGACCCTCGGCCAGGCGGAGATGTGGTTCGGCGCCGGGCGCGGCGCGCGGCACGCCGTGATCGCGTTGATCGGCTCCGGCGTCGGCGCCGCGGTGATCGCGGACGGCACCACGTACCGCGGTTCCACCAGCAGCGCGGGCGAATGGGGCCACACCACGCTCGTCTACGACGGCAGGCTGTGCCGTTGCGGCTCACACGGGTGCCTTGAGGCGTACGTCGGCGCCGAGGGCATTCTCGACCGGTACCGCAAAGCCCGTGGCGGGCGCGACATCCCCGGCTCCGACGAACAGTCCCAGTTGGACGCGCTGGTCGCGGCGGCCGTCCGGTCCAAGACGGCGGCGAAGGTGCTCGACGAGACCGCCGGGTACCTCGGCGCGGGGATCGCGAACCTGATCAACCTGTTCAACCCCGAGCGGATCGTGCTGGGCGGGTGGGCCGGTCTGTCCATCGGCGGCCGTCTACTCCCGACAGTCCGCCAGGTGGCCAAGGCGCACGCGTTGCGGCATCCGTATGGTGTGGCGTCGATCGAGCTGTGCCAGCTCGGTCCGGACGCGGTCGCCGTCGGCGCGGCCACGCTGCCGGTCGCGGCCTTGCTCGACGAGGGCGCCGATCCGCGCGTGAGCACCGAGGCCGCGTAGCCGCAACCGGAGGTCTCTCGCCCAGCCTGTTCATCCATTGTGGACATACAGACTGGACCATTCGCGCTCCTCCGTGAATTGGGTCGTGGCACGGGCACACGCAGGAAAACACCGACGACTCGACGTGCGTCAAGGCCCACAGCGCGGCGTTTCGCTGAAATCGAGCGGCCCTTACGCTGGCCAGAGCCTTGTTCACGTCTTTATTTGAGGTTAAAATAATCTGGGCCGACGACACGTCCCACGGGGGCACACCCGCCGGGTGTTGCCGCCTTGGTCTAGACCATGCATATACTGCTGACGTCTCCCGTCGCACCCCATTCGTTCATCCACTGGAACAACTGAATCGGGTCTCGCACACCCCGGATGAGAACGCTCTCGCAACCCTGCACGAGAGGTGACAATGATGTCCATCCGCCTGTCCCCACGGCGAAACCGGGCGGCAGCTGTGGTCTCCGCGGCTGCCCTGTTCGGTTCCCTTCTGGTGGGCGCTGCGCTTGGCACGCAGGCGGCCGCCGCCCCAGCACCCGACATGAGCATCGCCGCGACCACGTTCGCCGACGAGTTCAACGGCCCGGCCGGAACCGCGGTGGACGGCAGCAAGTGGAACATGGAAGTCGGCGACAACGTCAACAACCACGAGCGGCAGTACTACACCAACCGCACCAGCAACGCGGCCCTCGACGGCCAGGGCAACCTCGTCATCACAGCGCGCCGGGAGAACCCGGGCAACTACAACTGCTGGTACGGCCGCTGCGAGTACACCTCGGCCCGGCTGAACACGGTCGGCAAGTTCAGCCAGACCTACGGCCGCTTCGAGACGCGGCTGAAGATGTCCCACGGCCAGGGTATGTGGCCCGCGTTCTGGATGATGGGCACCACCGGCGGCACGTGGCCCGACAACGGCGAGATCGACGTCATGGAGAACGTCGGTTTCGAGCCCAACACCGTGCACGGCACGATCCACGGCCCCGGCTACTCCGGCGCGGACGGCATCGGTGCCGCGTACAACGGTCCGCGCTTCGCCGACGGCTTCCACACGTTCACCCTCGACTGGTCACCGAACCTGCTGGTCTGGTCGGTCGACGGTCAGGAGTACCAGCGCCGCACCCCCGCCGATCTCGGCGGACGGACGTGGGTGTTCAACAACCGGCCGTTCTTCCTCCTGCTGAACCTGGCCGTCGGCGGGTACTGGCCCGGCGACCCGAACGCGAGCACACCGATGCCCAACACCCTCGTGGTCGACTACGTCCGCGTCACCGACGCTCCTGGAGGTGGCGGCGGAGGTCAGATCACCGGTCTGGCAGGCAAATGCGTGGATGTGGCTGGCGCCAACAACGCCAACGGAACCGCCGTCCAGCTCTACGACTGCAACGGAACGGCCGCACAGCGCTGGACTCGCAACGGCAACCAGCTACAAGCACTCGGCAAGTGCCTTGACGCCGCCAGTGGTGGCACCGCCAACGGCACCCTGGTGCAACTGTGGGACTGCAACGGTTCCGGCGCACAACAGTGGGCCATCAGCGGCGCCAACGACATCGTGAACATCCAGGCCAACAAGTGCCTCGACGTCACCGGCAACAACTCGGCCAACGGTACGAGGCTCCAACTCTGGGAATGCACCGGCAGTGCCAACCAGAAGTGGAACGCCGCCGTGTGACGAGCCGGGCGCTGTGCCGGATCCCCTGCACCGGGCACAGCGCCCACTCTCATCGGCGTCCTGCCCAGAACGACATGGAACGGCACTCACCGGGCGTGCGAGTGCCGTTCCGGCATATGATCCCCGGGCGCGAACCGAAGCACTGGGGGTAGTGGATGAAACCCGTGGCCGTCCTGGACGCACCGTCCAACCTCGGACTCAGGATGCCCGCACCGGGCGTGGTCCCCGGCTGCTACAAGATGGCGGGCGCGCTCCGGGACCAGGGACTGCTCAACCGGATAGGCGCACGCGACGCCGGGTACGTGGTGCCACCGCGCTACGACATCGCCGAGTGGTCCAGCGGTCAAGGCCTGTTCAACGCAGCGGGGATCGCCGAGTACACAGCGCGACTGGCCGACCGCGTGGCCGGGCTGCTGGACAACGGGGAATTCCCGGTGTTGCTGGGCGGGGATTGCAGCATCATGCTCGCTCCGGTGCTCGCCCTTCGCCAGCGTGGCCGTTATGGACTGGCGTACTTCGACGGCAGTGCGGACTTCCTGCGGGCGAGTCAAGCCGGCCGGATTGGTGCCGCCGCAGCGGAAACGCTGGCGCTGGCCACTGGACGCGGCCAGGCGGACGTGACCGACATCGACGGGCACGGACCGTACGTCCAGGACAGTGACATCGTGGTCCTCGGCCACCGCGACGACGACGAGGACGTCCCCAACCTCGCCGAAGCGGGGATCACGGCGTGGACGTCCTCGCAGATCCAGGCGCAGGGGGCAGGCTCGGTCGCGGCCAGTGCGTTGGCGGATCTCACCGCGCTGGACGGGTTCTGGCTGCACCTGGACGTGGATGTCCTGGACATCGAGGTGATGCCAGCCGCCGACGCCCCGGACCCGGGTGGACTGCGGTACAGCGAACTGGTCGACTTGCTGCGGCCGATGCTGGCGCACGAGAAGTGCGTGGGGGCGAACCTGGCGATCTACGACCCGGACCTGGACCCCGACGGCCGGTACGCGGCCGAACTGACCGACGCCCTCGTCACCGTCTTGGCTCGGTGAGCGGCAGCAGCTTCATCCACAATGGCCTGAACATCGCGTCGCCGACAGTGTCCTTCTCCAGCGACTCGGCGATCACCAGCTTCGGGCCGACCGCTGCCACGCGCGGGGTGACGCTGCGCGGGTCGGCTTCGCCGCGGTCCGCGGCGACGGGTTTGCTGGAGCTCCGGCGGTGAACTGGCCGACCCAGTGACGGGTACGGTCCAGGTAGGCGGTTTCCGCGGCGGCACCTGTCCGGCCGTACGCGCCCTGGTAGGTCAGATACCCGTGCCCGGACGGCGGATTCGACCTGGCCGGTTCGATGATCGACCCTTCGTGCCATTCGTTGAAGGATGTCACCGAAACCCACGACGGACTGACGCCGAGCGCGTTGCCCCACTGCCTGTCGTACATCGCGCCGTTGTCACGGCCCACCGTCGGGGTGGTGTTGCCCGGCACGGCGCGGTCGTCGATGTAGCCGGGTGCCACGGACGGCGCCCACACCAAACCGTTGGCCTTGCAGAAGTCCGATGCGTTCTTCCACCCGGGAGCGGTCGCCCCGGCGATGCCGTCGTAGGTGTACATACCGCCGAAGTGGGCCACGCGGGACGCGTCGGTCGTCTGAGCGAGCACGATACTGCTCGCCCTGACCTGCTCCAGCGCGGTCCAGTCGGTGATCCGCAGGCTTTCGAAGACGTAGAACGCGCCGCGGTTCCCCCAGGCGGCCGCGCGGTAGAACGCCGGGCTGCCCCCGTATTTCGAGTTGATGTAGCCGATGTCCGCGACGGTGGACTCGGCGGTACGGCCGGAGTACGGCTCAAGGTGCCATGCGACCTTGATGCCGTACCGTGTCGCCGAGGACAGCAGCGCGGGTACCGCACTGTCCTCATAGGAGCCTCGTCCCCACCAGCTCGTCACGATCGTGCCCGCGCCGGACTGCTGGATCATCCGCATGTGCTGGTCGATCACCGCGGTGTCGCCGGAGTCGTACGCGCCGAGCGTGGGGTAGAAGTCCGCACCGACGTCGTCGGGCGGGGTGTGGCCGCCTTGCGGCCAGTGCCGGTAGGCGCCGTGTACCGCCGGGCTGCCGTACCACGGGTAGTAGAAGAGGTGAACGTCAGCCGCGACCGCTCGGACCACCGCGTCCGCGGACGCCGTAGGCGCCTGCGCAAGGACGGCGGTGAGCAGTAGGACCAGGCCGACAGTGCTTCGCAGGGTTCGCATGTCTGTCCACCCTCACTCCAGCTGGCGCCAGTGCCAGATGCGGCGATAATAAGTTCAACGCCCTAACTAAAGCAAGTTGTCAACGACATCGCGCAAATTCACGGCCGGTTCGGAGAGCCTCGCCGAATGCACCAATGGCACAACGAATCGGCGTTACGCACCCCTGCCAGCCAGGCAAATCGCCGGTTGATTATTTGCCTGATTACTCCGTTCGTATGAGCCAAGTTCCGACCCAACGGTGCGCCGGTAACGGCCATATGCCCAGCCCGTATCTACGGATCGCGTGGGGAGCTCGCCAGGAGCTCAGGAGAGGGAGGACGAATGACGGCAGAGCCGCAAGTCAGCCCAGTGACAACCGATTGCCCGGCCGACGTGCCGGGTGTCATCCGAGTGCTGCTCGTCGTCGACATGGACTTGTTACGGGACGCACTCGCGACACTGTTATCAGACCAGCACGACATGGAGGTGGTCGCCGACCTGAAATGCGATGACAACGTGGTCCCGATCGCCAGCAGGATGCGGCCGGACGTCGTGGTGATCGACGTCGACCAGCCCTGCACGCGAGGTCTGACGATGGTTCCGGAGCTGCGTTCCCGAATGCCGCACACCCAGGTCGTCGCCCTGGCCGCGGCCAGGCCGCCCGGTCTGGTCCAGCGCGCGCTGACCGCCGAGGTGCTCGGCCTGGTCGACAAGAACGCCTCAGCGCAACGGCTGCTCGCGGCGATCCGGGGTGCCGCACGGGGTTCCCAGGTCGTCGACGTCAACCTGGCGGTCGCCGCACTGGCCGCGGGGCCCAACCCGTTCACCCCCCGTGAACTGCAGGTGCTCCGGCTAGCCGCCGACGGCGCCTCCGGACCGGAGATCGCGTCCCGGCTCTCGTTGTCCAAGGGAACTGTGCGGAACTACTTGTCCAAGGTGATGAGCAAAACCTGTGCCCGCACCCGGATCGACGCGATCCGGATCGTGCGCGAGGCGGGTTGGTTGTGAATCCCAACTGCCCCACAGGTCCCGGTACAGCGGTGATCGCCGGACCAAAGAGGTGTGGTCGCCGACGGCGGCACTGACCCCGTCGAGGACCAGGATCCGCTCGGAACGGCGCGCCGAGCTGATCCGGTGTGCGACCACGACCAGCGTTCCGCCCCGCCGCGCGAACGCCTCCTCGGCACGGCGTTCGGCCACCGGGTCCAGATGGCACGTGGCCTCGTCGAGCACCACCAACCTGGCTGGGCTCAGGTACGCCCGGACCAGCGCGATCAACTGCCGCTCCCCCGCCGACAACGTCGCCGGATCCAGCTGTTCGCCGACCCTCTCGACCAGATCACGTGCGCCGACGGCGTCAACCGCGTTGTCGATCATGCTGTCGGTCGCGTCGCTGCGCAGATAGGTCAGGTTGTCCCGCAACGAGCCCGTGAACACGTAGGCCTCCTGCGGGATCAGCACCCGGTCGGCCGCGCCCAGTTCGGTGGCGAGCACACCTCCGTACCGAACCGTCCCCGAGTCCGGGGAACGCAGCCCGCAGATCAGGCTCGCCAGCGTGGACTTCCCGATACCGCTCGGACCGACGACCGCGAGGTGGTCGCCCGCCAGCACGGTCAGATCCAGGTCACGCAGGACCGGCTCGGCGTGCGGCCCGTACGCGAACGTCACGTCCCGCAGGATCAGGTCGTCGCCGCGCCGGTCGGCCTGGGGCTGGAACTCGACCGGCGGCGCCGTCGTCTCGTCGAGGATCCGGCCGAGCGTGACCACGAACCGCAGACCGCTGCCGCCGACCCCCGCGATCACCGACTGCAGCGCGGGTTGCAGGCCTGACACGACATAGGTCAGTCCACCCATGATCAGACCGGCGGTCAGGCCGTGCTGTCCGGCGAGCCACGGCCCGGCGACCAGCAGCACGATCAACGGCAGCCAGCCGCCGACGGCGAAGCACACCGTGCGCAGCGCGGCGACCCTGGCCATCGCCCGCTCGGCGTCGGCCTGGGCCTGGATCGGACCGGACACCATGGCGGCGGCGTGCGTCTCCGCACCGCACGCCACCACGTCACGCGTCCCGGCCAGCACTGATCCCGCTGTGGCGGCGAGCCGCTCGTCGGCCAGCACGGACGCGCGCTGCTTGGCCGCGGCGAACCCGAGTGTGGCCAGGAACGCGGCGAAGCCGATCAGGAACGGCGGCAGGATCAGCACGACGATCACCGGGGCGAGCGACACCAGGCCGATGACCACGCCGACCAGGGTCACCAGGAAACTCCGGATGACCACGATCAACCCGGCGAAGGTGTCCCTGACGATCTCGACCTGCCGCGTCAGCCGGGCCAGCGCGCCCTCGTCGGGCTGCCCGGAAACGCTCTTGTACAAGGCGCTGCCGACGACCCTGCCGACCAGGTCGTCGCGGAAGGGTTCGACCAGCTCGCCGAGCCGCTGGAAGACCCGGCGCGACCCGATCGAGCCGATCACCGCGGCCACCATCAGCCCGGCCAGCCAGGCGAACCCGACAACCGGCCGCCCGGCCAGGAACCCGTCGTCGACGGCGTGGGCCACCGCGAGGCCGGACACGGCCGCGGGGATCGCCTCCGGGATCGACCAGCCGATCAACGCGAAGACGGGACCGGCGCGCAGCGCCGCGGTGCCGAACCGGATCTCTCGCTTCACTCCGCCGCCCCGAACACTGCCCGGTACTCCGGGTCCTGCCAGAGGCTCGCGTGGGGGCCGAGCGCGCGGACACGGCCGGAGTCCAGCCAGACCACCATGTCGGCGTTCGCCGCGGTGGCGACCCGATGGGTGACGATCAGCCTGGTGCGGTGGCCGTCGTCGGCGGTCAGCGTCCGGCCGATCCGCATCTCGGTCACCATGTCCAAACTGGACGTCGCGTCGTCCAGCACCAGCAGGCGTTCGGCGTTCCACGCCCGCGCGAGACCGAGCCGCTGCGCCTCTCCACCGGACATCGGCGCTTCGGCGAGCGGCGTGTTGTACCCGTGTGGCAGGCGGCTGACGAACTCGTGCGCGTGGGTCGCCTTGGCTGCCGACCGGACAAGCTCCAGGTCGCGCCCCATGCCAACGGCGTCGGCGACTGTTCCGCCGACCAGCACCGGGCGTTCGAAAGCACACCCGACCGCGGTACGCAAGTCTTTGTGTGTCAGGTACTTCATGGGGACGTCGTCGAGCAGGACCTGACCGTCGTCCGGGTCCACGAGCCGCGCCGCCACCGCTGCGAGGGTCGACTTCCCCGCGCCGGACCGGCCGACCACGGCGATGGCGTTGCCACCCGGCAACGTCATGGTGACGCCGTCGAGGACCTTCGTCTCACCTTTGTGGACGGTGACGTTCCTGAACTCGAGCCGCCCTTTGCCTTCGCTGAGCCACAGCTCGCCGTGGCCGGGCGGCTGGACGTCGAACACCTCGGCGGCCCGGCCGGCACCGGCTTTGGCTCTGGCAAGGCGGCTGAAGACGCTCGTCATGCCGCCGAGACCGGCGCCGAGTGCCGCGTACTGCAGCGCGGCGAAGAGCTCACCGGGGGTGATGCGGCCGTTCAGCAACGAGACGCCACCGGCGGCCAGCACCGAGACCGTCACGAGTGGACCGACCACGCCCGCCTGCCCGACCGAACGCGAGAGCACCTGCCAGCTTGCCATTCCCTGGTCGTGCAGCGCGGGCAACTCGCGCAACACGCGGCGCTTCTCATCGTGCAGCGTTCCGGCCGCCGCGATCGTGCGCGCACCAGCCAGCGCTTCGGTCAGCCGCGCCGCGATCCGGCCCTGCACCTGCTGGTACGAGGTGATCACGCGGGCTGTCCGGCGGGTGAACGCCCGCAGCACCAACGCGACCAGCCCGACGCCGCCGAGGAAGGCGACCGCGAGCCACGGGTCGATCACCACGAGCAGGACGAGGCTGCCGACAGGAGGCAGCACCGCCATCCACACGGTGACCACCGCGGGGCCCGCCTGAGCGGCGTCCACGGCGTTCCCGGACACACGGGTGACCAGGTCACCGGTGTCGAAGCCGCGATCGGGGCCGGCCGCGAGCAGGTGGCGGACCAGGCGTTCGCGCAACCACGCTGTGGTGTTCGCGACGCACGCCACGCCAGCGAAGGAATCGACGAGGTCGGTGATGACCCCGACCGCGATCAGCACCGCGGCGGCGACCAGCCAAGTGGTGACCGCGCTGCCGGTAACAATCGCGTCAACGGCTTTGCCGAGTACGGTCGGCAAAGCGAGCATGCCCACGGTGCCGACCAGGGCGGATGCGCCGATCAACGGAAGCCAGCGGCCTCCGTGCCTGGCGATGGCGCCGAAAGTCGTCACCCGGGTGCTCCTATAGTTGGTGCGCGACCCCGGGGCGAGCGACAGTCGTCCCGGAGTCGCGCGTGCTCAGCTACCTACCGCTGGTGGAAATCAGTGGCAGATCAGCAGCGACAGGCCGGAGCCGCCGTTGCACAGGGTGAGGCTCAGGTTGCTCGGGCAGCTGTGGCCGCTGTTGGAGCTGCCACCACCGTGGCCACCGGTCTGCGGCGCGGCTTCCATGCCCTGCAGGTCAAGAACAGACATCTCGTCTACTCCTTGTGTCGGGGGACTACTGCGAACCCGTGCCGGTCGGCGCGGGGGTCTGTGGAGCCGTGCGGCGCCTCGGTGCCAGCAACGGCAGGTGGGCGGGCTCGTTGTGCAGAGCCATTCCCACCGCGAGCAGCACACCGGCGGTGCCGGTGGCCAGGTCCATCGAGAGGCGCAGCAGCGCCGTGCCGGGGAAGGCCATCCCGTTCGCGTACGGCAGCGCGTGCCACGCCAGGTTGCGGATCTGCTTGCCGACCAACGGATCCGTGCCGGGCAACCGGCCGGCCAGGTAGGCGAGGATCCCGGCGCGCCCGGTGAACAGTCCGGGCAGGATGTACATTGTGGACGTGGCGGCCGCTTCGATGCCGCGGTTGGCCTCGGCGAACTGGTCGTCGTGCCTGCGGGCCAGGAACTCGTCGATGACCATACCAAGGCCGACGCTGCCGCCGTCAAGGTACGGCATCGTCCGCCAGCCCTCGTTGATCTCCAGGACACCGTTGTCCCGCAGGAAACAGCGCTTCAGGTCCTGACGCAACGCGTTGGCGGCGCGGTCAAGGAAGTTCGTGTCGCCCGTGTCGTCGTAGGCGCGTATCAACAGCAGGGCCTGCCCCGCGCGGCCACGCAACAGCCCGGCATGCGGGTGCACACCACCGCTGATCCCGGAGTCGTCCTCGTCGTCCGGCCGGTCCGCGACCAGCTCGGCCGCCCGGAGCGCGGCCCGGCGCAGCGCCGGTTCTCCCGTGCGGTCGGCGAAGTGCAGCAGGTTGATGCCGACCCCGGACAGCCCGGTGAGCAGGTCGGGGCCGAACGACTCCCACTTCTCCCGCAGGCAGATGTCCAGAGTGTCCAGTGCTTCCTGCCGGTAGCCCAGGTGTTCCATGGTGAACGCGGCGCCGTGCAGCCCGTCGAACAGACCGACCCGCGAACCGCCTGCCGGGTTCTTCGCCCGGCTGACGAGCCACTGCTCGAACCGCTCCTCGCGATACCCACCGGTGACCGACAGGGCGTACAGGACTCCCGCGGCGCCGTGCGCCAGGCCGAGACCGCCGACGCCGAACTGCCTGGGGTCACCGGGGAACAGCCGATCGTCCCGGTCAGGCGTCGCGCTCGCGACGATCGAGCGGACCATGTCGTCGCGCACTCCCGGCCAGTCGGCGGTGTCCGTCGGGAGGACCGGGCTGGGTGTCGCGGGGGTGTCCGGCGGGACGATCACGTCGACGCCCTTGGCCAGGAACTCCTGGGACACCGGGAAGTGCTCGGTGATGATCTCGGCGAACTGCCGCGCCTTGACCCGGTGCAGGCTGAACAGGTTCGTCATCGGCAGGAACATCGCCAGCCGCAGGCACGCGAGCGCGTAGTCGTCCATGCCGAAACCGGTGACCGAGCGCGGTGAGGTGAACCCCGGGTTGCCGAGTCCCGGTCGGATCGCCTCGTCCTCGGCGGCCGCGACTTCGTAGTCCAGCAAGGCGATCGTGTCGTCCTCGCGGACGATGATGTTGAACAGGTGCAGGTCCCCGTAGACGATCCCGCGCTCGTGCACGGCCGTGATCGCCTGCTCGACCTGGCGGTGGATCTTCACCGCCCAGTCGGTGAACCGCGCGTAGTCGGCGTCCGTCGCGGCCGGGTCGATCAGCGGGTACCGCATGGTGATCGCCTTGGACAGCACGTCGCCCTCGACGTACTCCATCACCATGAACCGGTGCTCGCCCAACCAGAACAGGTCGTAGACCTCAGGGATACCGGGAATTCCCGCGAGCTTGCGGAGGACGGCGTGCTCCCGCTCCAGCCTGCGCACGGCGTCGTGTCCCCAGGAGTCCAGCCCGGCGTGCGGGCGGCCTTCCTTGAGCACGACCTTGCTGCCGGTCCTGGTGTCCGTGCCGACGTAGATCCCGCCACCGTTGGAGAAGTGCACGACGCTGTCGAACGTGTACGGCAGCCCTTGGACAGTCACCGCATTGCGGGCGTCCATGTGCGGCTGGAGGAAACCGGGCAGCGCGACCCACGGTGGGGTGTAGAACACCGGCCCGCGCCGGTCGGCGACTAGCGTCCCGTCCGGCTGGGCGATCGCGTCGACCACCTCACCGGTTTCGTCCACTGTGTACCGGTTGGCGAAGGCGCCGTAGCGGACGTACAGCGGGCCCTTGCCCCAGCGGAGATCGCTGAGGATGTACGGGCTCGGCTCACCGTCGAGCAGTTCGCCCAGCTCGGTCAGAATCCGTTCGCACTCGGTGTCGTCGAGCGGGTAGATCGTGACCAGCTTGCCGCTGAACCCTCGCGGAGCGTATTTGGAGACCCGGGAGATCAGTGCGGAGCGTGACCTGAGGAACTTGAACTGGATGCCGCGCGGGACGCAGTAGTCGAAAATCTCGTCGATCACCCGTTCGGCGTTGTCGACGGTGGCCGACGCGTGGATCTTCCAGCCTTGCAGCGGGGTGTCCCGCGGACCGGGATTGAGTACGAACCAGTCGTCCTGCTCGTGCAGCGTCCACCCGTCCGGCAATGGGCGGTCGGCGCTTGCGAACGACTCACCGGCTGTCTGCTCGGAGTGCATCGCGTCGTAGAACGACGGATCCGCCATGCAGTAGGCCTCGTACTCCTCGTTCATGGCTGCAATCGTTGTTACCAGCAGCCAGGCGGCATAGTGAGTTCCGTCATTAGTCCCCGACGCACCTGTCACGGCCTACCGGTGCGTTTTTCACATCTGCTCATACCGACGCGTAACACTCCGATCATCCAGCGCGATGCCCCATTTGACGAACGGGCTGGTCACCAAAGCCCCCCGTGGTGACCATCCCGTTTGTCAGTGACACCAGCCCATGGCGCATCCAGCTGCTGTGGGTGAAAGTCTCGCGGCACGCGCGGCCGGGGATATCCCGGCCAGCGTGTCGGCGAATTGGTCCTTCACACAGCCTGCCTGCAATGTCGCGCATGGCGCAACGGCGTCCCGATACTCGGTCGCCGATCGGGATAACAGTGCGATAACACGTGACCACCCCGAGTGCGTACGCGTGATCGGCAATTCACACGACAGTGCGGCCCGCTGCTGGCAGCATCCGGCCCATGGCTCACAAGATCCACGAACACCCGTTGGCGTACGTCATCGGCTTGGAGGGCATCGCGCTGCTGCAGGGTTTCATCGGCGAACACGACCGGGAGTTCATCGAGGCCAGACTCGCCGAGGTGCGCGACCTGCTCGCCGACGAACGGCTGACGCGACCGGTCGACGTGACCACTGTGGACACAGTGGACGGTTATCGCACCTGGTCGGCGACCTACGACGACCCGGCGAACGCGGCCTTCGCGATCGACTTGCCGATCGTGCGGCGGATCGTCGACCGGCTCCCGGTCGGCACGGCACTGGACGCGGCGTGCGGCACCGGCAGGTACGCGGAGTTCCTCGCCGAACGGGGACACCGCGTGATCGGCGTGGACAGCTCGCCCGAGATGCTCGACCTGGCCCGCAAGCGCTTGCCCGGCAGCGAGTTCCGGCACGGCGAACTGCACGACCTGCCCGTCGAGGACGTCGACCTGATCGTGTGCGGGCTCGCGTTGACCCACAACCCCGACCTGCGGCCGATATTCGCCGAGTTCGCCCGCGCACTGCGGCCGGGCGGGCACCTCGTCGTCGCCGACATTCACCCGGACGGGATCTTGCGCGGCTCGATCCCCACCGTCCGCGGCCCCGGCAACGAACCGCACAGGCTGGTGACCTACCGCCATTCGATGGGCGACTACCTGCGCGCGGCGCTGGCCGCTGGTCTCACGCTGCGCGGCTGCGAGGAGCCGAAGGCGGACTCGGCGCCAGGTCCGAAGGCCGACCAGATCGGTCCGTGGGATGTGTGGCCGTGGTCGCTCGCCGCACTGGTCCCGGAGGCGGCGCACGCCGCGACGGGGCCGCAGCTGGTCGTCTGGCACTTCCAACGAGACACCTTGCGCACGATGTAATCGCGAGCTATGTTTTTGGCATGACCGAACCTGACCCACGCGACCTGCTGCTCGACAGGCAGGCGTGCTTCGCGCTGTACGCGGCGTCCAGGGCGGTCACCGACGTGTACCGGCCGCTGCTGGCCGAACTGGACCTCACATATCCCCAGTACCTCGTGTTACTGGTGCTGTGGGAGCGCGACAACCTGCCGATCAAGCAGATCGGCAGCGCACTGCACCTTGACTACGGCACCGTCTCCCCGCTGCTCAAGCGCCTGGAGACGCGCGGCCTGGTGCGACGCGAACGGCAGGCGGGCGACGAGCGGAGCGTCGTCGTGAGCCTGACAGCGGACGGGATCGCACTGCGCGAACGCGCGTTGCGGATCCCGCCTGCGATCGCGTGCGCGATGGGTCTGGACGAACAGTCCCTGAGCACCCTGATGCGACTGCTGCGTGGCATCACCGAATCCGCCCGAGGCGCCGAACCGCCACAAGCCGAACCCCCACAAGAAGGAGAACACTGACATGCCGAGCCGCGACGCGACCACCCACTGGGAAGGCGGACTGCAGCAGGGCAAGGGCACCGTCACCCTGGACTCGTCCAACGCCGGGCAGTTCCCGGTGTCCTTCCCGACCCGCGCGGGCAACCCGGATGGCCAGACCAGCCCGGAAGAGCTGATCGCCGCCGCGCACTCGTCCTGCCTGGCGATGAACCTCTCCGGCACGTTGGAGGCCGCGGGCTTCACGGCAACCAGCCTCGACGTCAGCGCCGAGGTCACGCTCGGCCCGGACCCGGCAGGCGGCTTCCAGATCAGCGGAATCGCGATCACGCTGACCGCCAAGGTCGACGGGCTCGACAACGACAAGTTCGCCGAGCTCGCTGCCACCGCCGAGCGCACCTGCCCGGTGACCAAGGCCTTGTCCGGCACCACGATCACGCTGGACGCATCGCTCGCGGAGTAAGAGAACCGTAGTTACCGTCGAGAATCATGACAGTGAGCCGACGTGGAATCCTTTTCGGACTCGGTGCGGCCGTGACCGGTTTCGGCACGGCCGCACCACCGGACTGGCAGCGGCTGCGCACCCGGTTGACCGGAGCGCTGCACCTGCCGCGGGATCCGGGTTACCCCAACGCCAGCCAGGGCTACTTCACACTCCACGATGGACAACGCCCGGCCGCGGTCGCCCGATGCGCCCGGGCCGAGGACGTGCAGGCGTGCGTCGAGTTCGCGGCGGCGACGGGGGCACCGATCGCGGCACGCAGCGGCGGGCACAGCTACGCCGGATACTCCACACGGGACGGTAGCCTCGTCGTCGACCTCCGTGACCTGTCCACCGTCGACGTCAACCGGGACGGCACCGCCACGATCGGCGCGGGCGCCCGGCTGATCGACGTCTACTCGGCGCTGGCCCGCTCCGGCAGGGCCCTGCCCGGTGGCACGTGCCCGTCCGTGGGCATCGCCGGTCTCACCCTCGGCGGCGGAATCGGTGTCACGGCACGCAAGTACGGCCTCACGTGCGACCGGCTCGGCTCAGCCCGGATCGTCACCGCCGACGGCGTGCTGCGAACCGTCTCAGCCACGAACGAACCAGACCTGTTCTGGGCGTTGCGAGGCGGGGGTGGCGGCAACTTCGGCATCGTCACCTCGTTCACGTTCCGCACCGCGCCTGCCACCGACCTCACGGTGTTCGAGCTGGAGTTCCCGGCCGCAGCGCTGTCGGTGCTGCTCGGTGCCTGGCAGTCCTGGCCGATCCCGGACGAGGTGTGGTGCAACCTGGATGTTCCGGGCGACCCTCATGCGACCGCGTGGGTCACGGGGTGTTTCGTCGGCCAGGAACCGCGGGTTCAGCCGTACATCGACAACCTGGCCAAACTGGCTGGTACTCAGCCGATCACCCGGCGCACCAAGCAATACGACTACTTCGACGCCATGCGGCATTTCGCGGGACAGCCCGATCGAGGGTCCTATGTGTCCACATCACGGATGATCGGCGCACCGATCCGCGACACGTCGGCTATGGCAACGCTGCTGCGCAGCGCCCCGGGCCTGTACACGCAGTTCGACCGCTTCGGTGGAGCCATCGCGCGCGTCGGCGAGTCCGACACCGCGTTCCCGTATCGCAAGAGCGTCGCCAGCATGCAGATCGTCCACCAGGTCGACGGCAACGAACCCGCCGCACGCCAAGCCATCGAGCACGTCCGCGACGAGGTGGGCAGGCAGTACGGCCAGACCGGGTACGTCAACTACATCGACCCGCACATGCCCAACTGGGCACAGGCGTACTACGGGACCAACCTGCCACGGCTGCTCACCGTGGCCGGGAACTACGACCCGCAGCGGGTCTTCGCGTTCCCCCAGGGCCTGGGTTGACTGTGCAAACAATGTGGCTTTTGTTGCGCCGAACGCACCGAAAGCCACATTGGTTGCGGACGTCTGTGATTAGAGGTCGAAGAACACCGTCTCGTTCTCGCCCTGCAACCGGATGTCGAACCGGTAGCCATCCTCGGTCGGCTGGGCGATCAGCGTGTGCCGCCGTGCCGGATCGACGCTGGCCAGCACCGGATCCGCGGGATCGTCGGCGAGGTAGATCCGGGTGACGACCCGGTTGAGCAGGCCACGGGCGAACACCGACACGTCGATGTGCGGTGCCTGCCCGGGAATCGCGCCGGGCGGGAGGGTCAGGATCCAGTAGCTGCCGTCCGGCTCGGTCGGGCACCGGCCGAAGGCCCGGAAGTCCTTGCGCAGCGGGCCAGACGGATCGTCGGGGTGGTCGAAGTGCCCGTCCGGGTCGGCCTGCCACGTCTCGATCAACGCGTCCGGGACGGGTTGCCCGGCGCCGTCGTACACCGTGCCGACGATCCTGATGGCGCCTGGCGTGCCTTCGGGCACCACAGTCGGCCCGTCCGGCCAGGGAAGACCGATCGACAGGAACGGCCCCACGGTCTGGGAAGGCGTGGTCATTCGTCGTCCACCTCTTCCTCGAACGGCGTGGCGTCCCTGCCGCGCAGCACGATGTCGAACGAGTACGCCAACGCCCAGTTCGCCACGGTCCGCGACATGTCGAAGGACGAGATCATCCTCGCGCGGGCGGCCGGGTCGGGTACCGAGTTGAAGATCGGGTCCTGGCCGAACAGCGGGTCGTCCGGGAAGTACATCTGCGTCACCAGTCGCTGGGTGAACGACCGGCCGAACACCGAGAAGTGGATGTGTGCCGGACGCCAGGCGTTGTCGTGGTTCTGCCACGGGTAGGCGCCCGGTTTGATCGTGGTGAACGTGTACCGTCCCTCGGCGTCGGTCAACGTCCGGCCCACGCCGTCGAAGTAGGGGTCGACCGGGCTGGGCCAGCGGTCGCGCACGTGCTTGTAGCGCCCGCCCGCGTTGGCCTGCCAGATCTCCACCAGCGAGTTCGACACCGGGATGCCGTTGTCGTCCAGCAACCTGCCGTGCACGATGATCCGCTGTCCCTGCGGCTCACCGGCGTGGTGTGCGGTCAGGTCGTTGTCGTTGGGGCCGAGGCGGCCTTCGCCCAACAGCGGGCCGGTGATCTCGGTCAGCTTCTGCGGCAGCAGAACCGGTCGCTGCGACGGGTGCCGCAGCGCGGTCGACTTGTACGCCGGGCTGTCCAGCGGCGGGTGTGTGCCAGGTGCATCGCGTAGATACAACGGGAACCTCCTACGAGAACGGCAGGCCGACGTAGTTCTCGGCGAGACTGGTGGCGGCGGCGGTCGACGACGCGGTGTACCGCAGTTGGGACAGTTGCAGCCGCTGCTGGAACGGGTCGGCGTCGTGCGCCCGGTGCAGCATGCTGGTCATGAAGTACGAGAAGTGCTCGGCACGCCACACCCTGCGCAGGCAGGTGTCTGAATAGGACTCCACGAGGTTCGTCCGGTTGTCGCGCAGCAGCGCCTTGAGCGCGCGGGACAGCACCAGGACGTCGGCCATCGCCAGGTTCATGCCCTTGGCACCGGTCGGCGGGACGATGTGCGCCGAGTCCCCCGCCAGGAAGAGGCGTCCGTACCGCATCGGTTCGACGACGAAGCTGCGCATCGGCGACAGCAGCCGCTCCAGGATCGGGCCTTCGTGCAACGCGAACCCGCCGGAGACGGCCAGACGGGCGTGCAGTTCCTGCCAGATCCGCTCGTCCGGCCAGTCGCCCAGCGAGTCCGACGGGTCGACCTGGAGGTACAGCCTGGTGACCTCGGGGGTGCGCATGCTGTGCAGCGCGAAGCCCCGCTTGTGGTTGGCGTAGATCAGTTCGTCGTGCGCAGGCGGCGCCTTGACCAGGACACCGAGCCACGCGAACGGGTAGACGTGGTCGTACACGGTCAACGCGCTGTCCGGAATGGACGGGCGGCTGACGCCGTGGAACCCGTCGCAGCCCGCGATCACGTCGGCTTGGATCTCGCGCACGACACCGTCCGCGTCCTTGTAGGTGACGCTCGGCGAGTCGCCGGTCAGGTCGTGCGGCTCGACGTCGGACACCTCGAAGTGGATCTCCGCGCCCGCCTTGAGCCGGGCGGCGATCAGGTCCTTGACGATCTCCTGCTGCCCGTAGACCACAATGGACCGGCCGGTCAGGTCGGTCAGCGCGATCCGGTGGTCCTCGCCGTCGAACCGCAGGGTGATGCCGTGGTGCGGCAGGCCCTCGGCGTCCAGCCGGTCGGCGAGCCCGACCTGGCGCAACAACTCGACGGTCGGGTGTTCGCAGACGCCCGCGCGGACTCGCTTCTCCACGTACTCGCGACTGCGGGTCTCCAGGATCACCGAGTCGATGCCGTCCAGCCAGAGCAGATGGGACAGCAGCAGCCCGGCCGGTCCGGCCCCGACGATGGCCACCTGAGTGCGCATGACTGAAGGGTTACCGAAAATCACCACGTCAGGGACTCTGGTTTCCGTTCACCGGAAGGCACACTCATCTTCATGACAGGCGAGTCGGTGTCCAGCCGGGTGTTCCGGCTGCTGGACGCGTTCTCCGAGACCAGGCCGGCACTGACGCTCTCCGAGCTCAGCTCACTGGCGGGGCTGCCGTTGAGCACGACGCACCGGCTGGTGAACGAACTCACCGACTGGGGCGGCCTGACCAGGGGCGGTGACGGGCGCTACCGCATCGGTCTGCGGCTGCTGGCGATCGGGTCGCTGTCACCGGGCAGCCTGAGCCTGCGTGAGCGGGCGATGCCGTTTCTCGAGGACCTCTACGAGGCCACACGGCAGAACGTGCAGCTGGCTGTCCGGGACGATCTGGAAGCCGTCTACGTGGAACGGATCTCCGCACGCGGCGCGGTCAGCATCCTGACCAGGGTGGGCAGCAGGATGCCGCTGCACGCGACCGGTGTCGGCCTGATCCTGCTCGCGCACGCCGACGACGACGTGCGGGACCGTGTTTTCGCTGTGCCGCTGGAGCGCTTCACTGAACGGACGATCAGCACGACCCGCAGGCTGCGGGAGGTTCTCGCCGCGGCCAGGCGCGACGGGTACGTGGTCAGCGACCGGCAGATCGAGATGATCACCCAGTCGATCGCGGCACCGATCCGGGACGCGAACAACACCGTCATCGCGGCGTTGTCCATCGTGGTGCCTGTCGAAACAGACGCACACACGCTCGTGCCCGCGGTTCGAGCCGCGGGTCACGGCATTTCACGTGCGATGGGCTGGCGCCCCAGAACGAGCCCGACCTGAACCAACCTGGGCCGAACTCAGCTCTCGGCCTGGGCAGCGCCCTCTTCGGCGTGGCCGATCAGCTCCTCGATCTCGAGTTGCCCGAACAGTTCGCGCAGCTCGTCGAAGATGGGCGTCCCCGCCACCGTTGCGTTTGCCATGGTCCCCTCTCCCTCCTCACACAGCGTATACACGCGTACCCCCACGCGATGTACACCTGTCACCCGTATGACGTAAGGAGTACCCATTTCATTCCGGCCTATTCCAGTGACCTACGTCTCATTTGGCACTCAGGGTTCATCCTGCGACAATGTTCGAGATGCGAATTTAAGTTCGTATAGCGCACAACGGGAGGTGGAATGGCGTCGGTGAGCTCGTTGGCCGAGGCGATCGCGGACCTGGTGCACGACGGCGACCAGGTCGCGCTGGAAGGCTTCACGCACCTGATCCCGTTCGCGGCCGGGCACGAGATCATCCGGCAGGGCCGCAAGGACCTGACCCTGGTGCGGATGACGCCCGACCTGATCTACGACCAGCTGATCGGCGCGGGCTGCGCCCGCAAGCTGGTCTTCTCATGGGGCGGCAACCCCGGAGTCGGGTCGTTGCACCGCTTCCGCGACGCCGTGCAGCACGCGTGGCCGGTACCGCTGGAGATCGAGGAACACAGCCACGCGGGCATGGCCAACCGCTACGCCGCGGGCGCGTCCGGCCTGCCGTTCGCCGTCATGCGCGGCTACACCGGCACGGACCTGCCGAAACAGACTGACACGATCAAGCCGATCACGTGCCCGTTCACCGGCCAGACCCTCACCGCGGTGCCCGCGCTGAACCCGGACGTGGCGATCGTGCACGCCCAGCGCGCCGACCGGAAGGGAAACGTGCAGCTCTGGGGCATCACCGGGGTGCAGAAGGAAGCCGTGCTCGCGGCGAAGCGCTCGCTGGTGACCGTCGAGGAGATCGTCGACGAACTGGAGCCCAGGCCGAACGCGATCACGCTGCCGAGCTGGGTGCTCACGCGGGTGGCGGAGGTGCCGAACGGCGCGCATCCTTCGTACGCGCACGACTACTACGTGCGCGACAACGACTACTACAAGGCGTGGGACGGCATCAGCCGTGACCGGGACGCCTTCCAGCGCTGGCTCGCCGAAGAGGTCGCCCGATGAACTACACCACTGACGAGATGATGACCGTCGCCGCCGCGCGCGTGCTGCGGGACGGCACGTCGTGCTTCGTCGGCATCGGGCTGCCGAGCACCGCGGCGAACCTCGCGCGCGCGACCCACGCACCGGACCTGGTGCTGATCTACGAGTCCGGCTGCGTCGGCGCGAAACCGGACCGGCTGCCGCTCTCGATCGGCGACGGGATCCTCGCCGAGACGGCGGACGCGCTGGTCAGCGTGCCGGAGATCTTCAACTACTGGCTCCAGCCCGGCCGGATCGACGTCGGCTTCCTCGGCGCGGCCCAGCTCGACAAGCACGGCAACATCAACACGACCGTGATCGGCGACTACGCGGACCCGAAGGTCCGGCTGCCCGGCGCCGGTGGTGCCCCGGAGATCGCCGCGTCCTGCAAGGAAGTCGTGATCGTCGTCCGGCAGAGCCGCCGGACGTTCATCGACAAGCTCGACTTCATCACCTCGGTCGGCCTGGGTGACCGGTCGGCCTTCACCGGGGCCGGGCCGAGGATGATCATCACGGACCTCGGCGTGCTCCAGCCGGTCGACGGCGAGTTCACGCTGACCCAGCTGCACCCGGGCGTGGACGTCGCGCAGGTGGTCGAGGCCACCGGCTGGCAGTTGCGGATCTCGCCGGACCTGACCGAGACGCCACCGCCGACCGACGCCGAGTTGACCGCGTTGCGGAAACTGGCAGGCTGAGTCGCATGTTCGAAGCGCTGTTCGGCACGACCTCCGCCCAGGCCTGGCTGACGGCGCTGGTGGACGCCGAAAAAGCGCTCGCCACGGCGTTGGCCGAGGCGGGCGTGATCCCCGGGCAGGCCGCTTCGGAAATCGCCGCCGTGCCTGCCGACTTCGACACGGCCGAACTCGGCAGGCAGGCTGTCAGCGTGGGCAATCCCGTTGTTCCCTTGGTGCGCCGGCTACGCGAACGCGTATCCGCCGACGCGGGCCGGTATGTCCACCTCGGTGCAACCAGTCAGGACATCATGGACACCGCGGCGATGCTGGTGGCCAAGAACGCTGTCGACGGCATGCTGGTTGATCTGAGCGCCGCTGCCGACGCCTGTGCTTCGCTCGCTCGTGAGCACCGCGACACCGTGATGATCGCGCGAACGCTGATGCAGCACGCGCTGCCGACGACGTTCGGGCTGAAGTGCGCCGGATGGCTTGTGTCGCTGGACGAGGCAGCGGAGAACCTGCGGCGCCTCCGGTTCTCCGCCCAGTTGGGTGGAGCGGTGGGGACGCTCTCGGTCTTCTCCGACACCGCTGTTCCCCGGTTGTTCGCCGCGGAACTGGGTCTGGACGAACCGGTGATCCCGTGGCACACCAACAGGACCCGGATGGGCGAACTGGCCGGGGCGTTCGGTGTGCTCGCCGGTGTGCTCGGCAAGATCGCCCTCGACGTCACGTTGCTGGCCCAGACCGAGGTCGGCGAGGTGGCCGAGTCGTCAGGCGGCGGGTCGTCCACGATGCCGCACAAGCAGAACCCGGTCCGGTCGGTGCTGATCACGGCCGCTGCCAAGCGGATCCCGGGGCTGGTGGCGACCATGCTCGCCGCGATGCCGCAGGAGCACGAGCGCGCGGCGGGTGCCTGGCACGCGGAATGGGAAACACTGAATTCACTGTGCGGAACGCTGAGCACAGCATGCGCACGGACCCGCGACCTGATCACAGGACTGCGGGTGGACCGCGACCGGATGCGTGCCAACGTGGACATGACCGGTGGCCTGGTGATGGCCGAGGCAGTCGTGACAGCGCTGGCGCCGAGCATGGGCCGCGCCACGGCATCCGAGGTCGTCACCGAACTGGCCACCTCCGGGCGGCCGTTCCGGGCGGCGCTGCTGGCCGACCCCCGGATCTCTCTGTCCGAAGAGGACATCGACAGGGCGCTGGACCCGGCCGGGTACCTGGGTTCGGCGAACGAGTGGACGGATCGGGCGTTGCGGCGATGAGCGACTTCGTGCAGTCATTGGAACGCGGTCTCGCGGTGATCCGGGCGTTCGACGCCGACCACCCGGAGATGACGCTCAGCGACGTCGCCAGGGTCACCGGCCTGACCAGGGCCGCGGCCCGCCGGTTCCTGCACACCCTGGTGGACCTCGGCTACGTGCGCAGCGACGGGCGACTGTTCGCGTTACGCCCCAAGGTGCTCGACCTCGGTTACTCCTACCTGTCCAGCCTGGGCCTGCCCGACGTGGCCCAGCCCCACCTGGAGAAGCTGGCGGGTGAGGTCCACGAGTCCTGCTCGGTCTCCGTGCTCGACGGCGCGGACATCGTCTACGTGGCGCGCGTACCCACCAAGCGGATCATGAAGGTGATGATCGACATCGGTACCCGCTTCCCGGCGCACGCCACGTCCATGGGCCGGATCATGCTCGCCGCCCAGGACCAGAGCTGGCTGGACTCGTTCCTCGGCGCGACACCGCTCACCCCGTTGACCGAACGAACCATCACCGACGTGACCGAACTCCGCGCGGAACTGGCCAAGGTGAGCGACCAGGGCTGGTGCATGGTCGACGAGGAACTGGAAAGCGGGCTGCGCTCCATCGCGGCCCCCATCCACAACCAGGGCAAAGTGGTGGCGGCCGTGAACATCTCCACCCACGTCAGCCGACCGGTCGAAAGCGTGCAGACGGACCTGCTCCCGGCACTGCTCGCCACAGCCAAATCAATCGAATCCGACCTGTCCACCGGTACCCCCTCGTGAGTACCTTCCCGGGTTCAAACCCTGGCAACACCCACGAGGGTCTACAGGAACCGGATGTCGCTGATCTTCCAGACGTCCCCGCTCTTCACCGCGCTCACCAACAGCTGAGCCGCGCCTGACTCGTGCTTGTCGCCCTTCACCAACTGCCGGTCGACGAACACCAGCAGTCGCGCCGAGTCCGGCCGCAGGTCCACCACACCGACCGACCGCACGGCCGTCGTCAGCACCTGCTTGTTATCCGTGGCCTCTTTCCTGGCCTGCTGGAACTGCGTGTTGTACTGCTCGATCGCCGCGCCGACCAGCACGTCCTGGGCGGCGACGGCAGTCCGGTCCATCTGACTCGGGTCGTACGAGAACACCGTGCGCAGCGTCCGACCGACCTGATCGGTCACGGCATTGGTCGCGGCCAGGTCGACCAACGCGACGTTCTCCGGCCCTCGCGGCCTCGCGACCGTGAACCACACGGTCAGGCACACACCGACGACGAGGACAGCCGCCGATATCCCCGCAGCGGTCGGCTTCACGTCCCGACCACCTCCAGCGCGCTGACCTTCCAGCCCGAGTCGGTCCTCGACAGGTCCACGTCCCACCGGGAAACGCCCGCGGTGGGCTGTGCGCCGTTCTGGCTCACGGACACCTCGACCGCGGCGATCACGTTCGCCGTCCCCGTGTAGGTGTTCATCGTGGTCACCGCCGCGCTGACAACCCGTGCCTTGGCAACGGTCTTCGTGCTCAACGTGGTCTGCCGGTCGGTTTCCCGGTTGCGGACGAGGCGGTCGAGCAACGGCCCGGTCGACGCCGCACGCCACCGGTCGAAGTCGGCGTCCAGGTTCTGGAAGTCCACTGTGTTCAACTCGACCACGTGCCGTTCGCCGACCGCGAGCACGTTGTCCCGTTGCTCGGCGATGTCCGCTTCGGCGCTGTTCGACGAGTTCCACCAGCGCCAGCCCGTGAACCCGGCAGCAGCCACCGCGAGCACCGCCAGCACAGCGAGGATACGACCGATCACCCGGGCAAACCTAGCAACTGGCCGATGTTCTGCAAACCACTCCCGCCCCGGTTCAGGCCGAGCACGCCGGGCATCTTCGGGGCCGGATTCGGCGTTCCACCGGGGGAAACGTGCTTGGGTACGCCCGCGAAGGGCGCGTTCTGGGCACCGCGCACGCCGACCGGGCTGTTGGGTGGCTCGGCGCAGTACGCGTTGCGGTTCACCGGACTGGGCTCGGTCTGGCTGGCGTTGCGCTGCTTCGTGCCCTCGTAGCCCTTCACGCACGGCGGCGGGTCGAAGAAGTTCAGCATGATGCCGAGGTGTCCGGTGCCGTCCGGTGCCGTGCTCGGGGTGAAGGCGGAGATCACCGGGTAGGCGACCATGAACTGCTCTATCGCGGCTGTCCGGCTGGTCGTCACCGTCGTGGTGGTCAGCAGGTTCGCGAACACCACACCCAGGTCCGGCCCCGACTTGCGCAGGATGTCCACCACGTCGTCCGCCACACCCGGGGTGACCTCGATCAGCTTGCGGATGTCCGGGTCGGACGTCTTGAGCTGCTCGGACAGCTTGCGCAGGCCCGAGCTGAACGCGATCAGCTTCTGCGCGTCGGCCTGCTGGCGTTCCAGCACCGTGCGGCCGGTGCTGAGCAGGCTCTTCGTCTGCGGCAGGTGTTGGGTCGCCGCGGTCGTGAACTGACCGGCCGAGTCCAGCAGCAACTGCAGGTCGGTGCCGGTCCCCGCGAAGGCGGTGTTCAGCTCGTCCACCACGGTCCGCAGCGAGTCGACCGGGACGCTGCGGACCAGGCCGTCCAGATTGGACAGCATGGTGTCGGTGGACGGCGGGATGCTCGTGCGCTCCTGGGTGATCACCGACCCTTCGGCCAGGTACGGCCCGCCGTCCCTGGCCGGCTGCAGGTCGACGTACTGCTCGCCGATCGCGGACCGGTTGGCCACGACGGCCTTCGTGTCCGCCGGGATCGACTGGTCGGAGTCCATCACCAGTTCCACGTCGATGCCGCGGTCGACCAGGTGCATCCGCCCGACCCGGCCGACGGTCACCCCGCGGTAGGTGACCTCGGCGTTGGTGAAGATCCCGCCCGAGTCGGGCAGTTGCACGGTCACGGTGTACCCGCTGCCGCCGAACAACCGGTCCAGGCCCGCGTACCGGGCCCCGGCGTAGGTCACGGCCACCACCGCGATCATCACGAACGCGACGATCCTGAGCCGCACGCCCCTGGTGAGCATCATCCGCCTCCCAGCAGCGTCCCCAGCAACCCGCCGAGCAGGCCCTGGTCGGGTTTGGGATTGCCGTTCTTCGGGATCAGGTCGGGGATGATCGGCACCGGGATCGGCAGCGGAAGCGGACCGGTGCCGTTTCCATCTGGCTTGTTGCCGTACGGCTGGCCCGGTGGCGCCAGCAGGGTCTGCCCGGAGTTGGACAGGTTGTTGATCATCTCGGTGAAGTCGAGGCTCAGCTTGGCGTCCACGTTGAAGTAGTCGCCGCGCACGGCGTTGACCGCGTACGACGGGTACGGGTACGTCACCAGGTAGTCCAGCGCGACCGGGAGTTTGTCCCCGGTCTCGACCAGCTTGCGCAGCGTCGGCTCAAGCAGCTTCAAATCCGCGACCAGGTCCTTCTTGCTGCGGTTCACGGTGTCGACCGCGACATCCGACAACGTGTCCAGCGCGGTGAGCATGCCGGTGAGCTGCGTGCGCTGCTGTTCGAGTACCTTCAACCCCGGCGACAAGTTGTCCAGCGCGTTGGTGAGGTTTCCGGTCTGCGCGACGAGCGTGCCCGACAGCTTGGCCAGACCGTCGATCGCGCGGACGATGCTGTCCCGTTGACCGTCCAAAGTCGACACCAACGTCCTGACGTTGGACAGCAGCTCCCGGATCTGCGCCTCGTTGCCCGACAACGCGTTGTTCATCTCACCGACGATCGTCCGCAACTGCTCGATGCCACCGCCGTTGAGCAGCATCGACAACGCCCCGAGGACCTCTTCGACTTCGGGATTGCGGTTCGTCCGGTTCAACGGGACGACAGCACCGTCGGTCAACCGGCCCTGCGGCTGCTCCCCGACGGGTTCGCGCAACTGGACGTACTTCTCCCCCAGCAGGCTCGACTGGCGCAGTTCGGCGCCCGCGTTGGCCGGCAGCGAAACGGCGCCGTTGACCACGAGCGTCACCAGCGCCATCTTGTTGTCCGGCGTCAGCTCGATCTTCGCGACCCGTCCGACGGCCACGTCGTTGACCTTGACGCTCGCCTGCGGCACGAGGTCGAGCACGTCACCGAACTGCGCGGTGACCTGGTAGGGGTGGTCGCCGATGTCCGCGCCACCCGGCAGCGGCGTGTTGTACAGCCCGCCGAAACCGCCCTCCGTGCATCCGGCGAGCAGCAGCGCCACGAGGACAAGGCCGATGCGTTTCATTTCCGCAGCACCTCGAGCAAGGGCACCGGCAGCGGCGGCAGTGTCCCGTTCTGCAGCGCGGTCAGGGTCTCCGCGACGGTCGGCAGTTTCAGCGTGCCGTCCAGCACCGGCGCCAGCGACTTGCAGACGTCGGTCAACGTCGCCGGGATTGCCTTCGGCGTGCCCTGCTCGATCAGGCGGCACACCATCAGGATCGGCGGGTGGGTGAACTCGTTGAGGTCCGCGCGGACGCCGATCGAGCCGGACGCCGCGTCGTAGGAGTTGACCAGGTTGGTCGCGCCGACCGGCGCGACGTCCAGTATCTCGGCGATCGCCCCGCGCTGGTCCACGAGCGCCTTCGTCACCCCGGTCAGCTTCTCCACATTGGACGCCAGCAGGTCCTTGTTCTCCGCGACGAACGACTTGACGTCCCCGAGCGCCACGGCGAGCGAGCTCAGCGCCTCAGCGACTTCCTCGCGGTCGTCGGCGAGGAACGTGCTGACGTCGGCCAGTCGTCCGTAGAAGTCGTGCACCGCCTTGTCGTTGTCGGCCAGTGCCTTGGTGAACTTGCCGAGGTTGTCCACGGTGGCGAACAGGTTGTCCTTGGACCCGGCGAGCGTGTCGGCGGCCGCGGCGAGTTGGCGGACCGTGTTGTTGAGGTTCTGCCCGTTGCCCTTCAGCGTTCCCGCCAGGGTGTCCAGCAGGTCCGAAACGGCGCCGTCCTTGTTGGCACCGTTGGGCCCGAGGTCGTTGCTCAGCTTGTTCACGCTGGCGTAGAGGTCGTCCAGTTCGACCGGCATGGCGGTGTCGGCGCGCTGGATCACCGCGCCGGACGCCATCACCGGGCCGTCGGTGTAGGCGGGCGCGAGCTGGACGTACCGGTCGCTGACCAGGGACGGCGCGACGATCACGGCCTTCGCCGACGCGGGCACCTGGACGCCCGAGTCGAGCACCATGTCGACCTTGACCTGCTCGCCTTCGGGTCGCACGTCGACGATCTCCCCGACGGGAACACCGAGCACGCGGACCGCCGAACCGGAGTACACACCGACTGTCTTGTCGAAGTACGCCGTGACCCGCGTCCCACTCGGTGCCCGCAGCAGCCACCAGATCGCGCCTGCCAGGAGCAGGCCGAGCACGCAGGCGAGCGCGACCACCCTGGCGGCGTTGAGCTGGCCCTGTGTTCGCACGGTCATCGGCCACCTCCGGTGAGCGGCGGCAGACAGCCATCCGGGTTGATCGTCAGCCCGTTCGTCTTGCCTGGCCCGAGGTTGATGTACGGCGGCAGCAGGCCGCACAGGTACCCCTCGAACCAGCGGCCGTTGCCGGTGGTGTTGGTGGAGATCCGGACGAACGGCGCGAGCGCGGCGAGCCCACGGCTCAGGTTGTCCTGGTTGCGCTGCAGCATCGCGGTCACTTTCTCCATCTGCTGCAGCGTGGGTTTGAGCTGCGTCCGGTTGTCGGCGACCAGGCCGCGCAACTCGTTCGACAGGTCGCGCGTTCCCCTGAGCAGCTGGTTGATCGCGTCCTTGCGGCGTTGGATCTCGGCCAGCAGCAGGTTGCCGTCGGTGATCAGCTTGACGATCTGGTCGTTGCGGGCGGCCAGCGTGCCGGAGACCTTGCCGGTGTTGGCGAGCAGCTCGGCGAGCGCCTTGTCCCGTGTGGAGATCGTCTTCGACAACGCCGACAGGCCGTCGAGCGCGCCGCGCATGTGCTCCGGGGTGTCCTTGAGCGCTTCCGTGACCACTTTGAAGCTGTCAGCCAGTTTCGCTGTGTCCAAATTGTTCACCGTCTTGCTCAGCTCGCCCAGCGCGGCGTTCACGTCGAACGGGGTCGTGGTGCGCGCGCGGGGGATCGTGTCGGCCGGGTCCTGCGCACCGGCGCCGTTGGGCTCCAGGGCCAGGTACTTCTCGCCGAGCAGGGTCTTGATGCCGATCGCGGCCCGCGTCTGGTCGCCGAGCCGGACGTCGCGGACCTTGAACCGCACCCTGACCTGGTTGCCTGCCAGCACCACAGTGGACACTTCGCCGACCTTCACACCGGCGATCTGCACCTCGTTGCCGTCGGCGAGCCCGGCGGCCTCGCTGAAGAAGGCGGAGTACGTGGTGCCGGTGCCGATGATCGGCAGGTCGTCGGAGAAGAACACCGCGAGGGAGGACAGCACGATGAGCGCCAGCGTCGCGGCGCCGACCGTGGCCTGGTTGCGTTCCTTGAGGGGCTTCACGCGCCGCACCTCTCCGGCATCTGCGTCGTCGGCACCGGCAGCAGCGCCATGTTCAGGTTCAGCCCTGAAATGCCGACGTTTCCGGACATCCGGCACAGGTAGAAGTTCAGCCAGCTGCCGTAGCTGACCGTGCGGGTGAACGTGTCTGCTCGCTGTTCGAGGCCTTTGAGCATGCCGTCGAGCAGCGGTTCCTGCTTGTTCAGGTTCTCCGACAACGTGCCGAGCAGGCCGATGTCCTGCTTGAGCGACGGCCTGGCCTGCTGCACCAGACCGGCCGTGGTGTCGGTGAGCGAGCCGAGCGCCGAGACCGCCTCACCGATCGGCTGCCGGTCGGCCGACAGCCCGGACACCAGCTGCTGCAGGCTCATGATCAGGTCGGACACCTGGTCCGTGCGGCCGTTGACGGTGCCGAGGACGTTGTTGAGGTTGTCGACCAGATCACCGATCACCTTGTCCCGCCCCGCGATGGTGGAGGTCAGCGTCGCGGTGTGCCGCAGGATGGCGTCGACGGTCCCGCCCTCGCCCTGTAGGACCTGGATGATCTCGAAGGCGAGCTTGTTGACGTCCTCCGGCTTCAGCGCCTGGAACAACGGCTGGAACCCGTTGAACAGCACAGTCAGGTTCAGCGCGGCCTTGGTGCGTTCCAACGGGATCGTCCCGCCCGGTGCCAGCAGCTCGGCACTGCCCGTGCCGGTGCCGAGCGCGAGGTACCGCTGGCCGACCAGGTTGCGGTACTTGATGGACGCGGTGGCCGACACGGGCAGCCGCCTGCCCGCGTCGATGTCGAACCGGACCTCGGCGTACCTGTCCTGCACGACCGACAGCGAATCGACCGTGCCCACCTTCACCCCGAGGATCCGCACGTCGTCACCGACCTTGAGGCCGGAGGCGTCGGCGAACCGGGCGCGGTAGGCCGACGTCGACCCGAAGTTGCTGTTGGCGATCGTCGCACCGAGCAGCGCGGTCAACGTGACGGTGACGACCGCGAACAGGGCCATCTTGACGATCGGCCCGGCGATGTTCCTCATTCGACAGTCACCTCCGCGCCCCGGTACACCGGCGCCATCAGGAAACTGGTCCACCGGGGCACGTCCTCCGGCGCCACGCCGACCTTCTGCGCCAGCAGTACCGACACCAGGTCGAGCTCCTGCGGCGTGTTGGCCACGCCCCCGGCCGCCTGCGGCGAGGTCGACCCGGGGATGATGCTGGTCGGGGCCTGGTTGCGCGGTGGCGGTGGTTTCACCGAACCGTCCTTGATCGGTCCGCCCGGCGGGTACTGCGGGAACACCGCGGGCAGCTTGACCTGTTCGTAGCAGCGAGGTCCGCGCTTGTCGTCGAAGCGCGGAGTGTCCACACCGGGCAGGTACTTGCCGCGGTTGCCGGTGAACTCCAGCGTCACGCGCATCATGTTCGGGTGTGCCTGGCCCTTGCCGAACGCCGCCTCCGCCGCGGGCACCCGGTCGGCGATCTGGCCGAGCATGCACGGGTACTCCGGCGCGTACCTGGCCAGCACCTCGAGCGTGGGGCGGGCCGTGACGACCAGGTTGACCAGATTGTTCTTGTTGACCTGGAGGAAGTTGCCGAGGTCGACCGACGCGTTGGTGACCGAGCCGAACAGCGTCCGCAGGTTCGCCTGCTCGTCCACGATCGTCTTCGTCGTCGTGGTCAGGTCCGACAACGCCTGCAGCAGGTCCGGCGCGGCCTGGTTGACCGTTCCCGAGACGGAAGCAAGCGCTTGGATGTCGGCGGTCAGGTCCGGCAGCGACGGGTTGATCTGCTTGAGGTACTCGTTGAGCTGCACCAACGTCCGGCCGAGCTGCTCGCCCCTGCCCTGCAGCGCGGTCGAGATCGAGTTCAGCGTCATCGCCAGCTTCTCCGGCTGCACGGCCTGCAGGACCGGCAGCACGTCGTTGAGCACGCGTTCCAGCTCGATCGCCGAGGAACTGCGGTCCTGCGGGATGACGGAACCCTCGGCCAGTCGCCTGGTCTCCGGCTGGGGCGGCAGTTGCAGCGCGACATAACGTTCACCGAACAGCGTCTTGGGCAGCAGTCGCGCGGAGACGTTGGCGGGGATGACGCCGACCTTGTCCGGCTGCAGCGCCAGGCCCAGCACCGCGTGGTCGCCCATCGCACGGATCGTGCGCACCTCGCCGACGACCATGCCGCGGACCTTGACGTCCGCGCCCTCCCGCATCTGGTTGCCGACCTTGTCGGTCTTCAGGCTGACCGTCACCACCGGCGTGAAGGCCTTGCGGTACCCGGCGATCGTCAGCGCGAGGAACAGCGCGATGATCACAAGGAACACCAGTCCCAGCAGGTGGTAGCGGTAGCGGGCGATCATCCGGCGATCCGCACGGTCGTCGTCGATCCCCAGATCGCGAGGCTGAGGAAAAAGTCCAAGATGGACAGCATGACGATCGCCGCGCGCACCGCGCGCCCGACCGCCACGCCCACTCCGGCGGGGCCGCCGGACGCGGTGTAGCCGTAGTAGCAGTGCGTCAGGATCACGACCACGCTGAACACGATCACCTTGAGGAACGACCAGAGCACGTCCTCCGGCGGCAGGAACAGGTGGAAGTAGTGGTCGTAGGTGCCGGCGGACTGGCCGTAGAAGTAGACCGTGACGGCACGGGAAGCCAGATAGGACGACAACAGGCCGACCGCGTACAACGGGATCACGGCCGCGATCCCGGCGAGCACACGGGTGGTCACCAGGTACGGCATGCTGGGCACGGCCATCGTCTCCAGCGCGTCGATCTCCTCGGAGATCCGCATCGCGCCCAGCTGCGCGGTGAAACCGCAGCCGACCGTCGCCGACAGCGCGAGCCCGGCGGAAAGCGGCGCCACCTCACGGGTGTTGAAGTAGGCCGACAGGAACCCGGTCAGCGCGCCCGTGCCGAGCTGGTTGAGCGACGAATAGCCTTGCAGGCCCACGATCGTGCCGGTGAACAGGGTCATCCCGATCATCACGCCGAGCGTGCCGCCGATGACCGCGAGCGCGCCCGTGCCGAAGCTGACCTCGGTCAGCAGCCGCAGGACCTCACGGGAGTATCGCCGAAGCGTGCGCGGCGCCCACAGCAACGCCCTGCTGTAGAAGGACAACTGCCTGCCCAGGCGCTCGAGCCCGTTGAACGGCCGCGCGGCGAGGTCCAAGATCGCCCCGCGGGGCTCTTGGTCTCGTGGTTGCACGGCTGTCATCAGAAGCCCTTCGGCGGCACGATCCGCAGGTAGATCCCGGTCAGCACGACGTTGATCAGGAACAGCAGGAGGAACGTGATCACCACGGCCTGGTTGACCGCGTCGCCGACGCCTTTCGGCCCGGCGGCCGGGTTGAGACCGCGGTAGGCCGCGATGACCCCGGCAACGAAACCGTACAGCAGCGCCTTGATCTCGCTGATCCACAGGTCCGGCAGCTGCGCCAACGCGTTGAAGCTGGCGAGGTACGCCCCAGGCGTACCGCCTTGCATGATCACGTTGAAGAAGTAGCCACCCATCGTGCCCACCACGCTGACCAGCCCGTTGAGCAACACGGCGACCACCATCGCGGCGAGCACCCTCGGCACGATCAGGCGTTGCACCGGTGACACGCCGAGCACTTCGAGCGCGTCGATCTCCTCGCGGATCTTGCGTGCGCCGATGTCCGCGCAGACCGCCGATCCGCCCGCGCCCGCGACCAGCAGCGCGGTGATCAGGGGGCTGGCCTGTTGCACGATCGCCAACGCGCTGGCCGCGCCGGTGAACGACTGCGCGCCGATCTGCTGCGTCAGCGAACCGAGCTGCAACGCGATCACCGCGCCGAACGGGATCGCCACCAGTGCCGTCGGCAGGATCGTGACGCTGGCGAAGAACCAGCACTGCTGGACGAACTCGCGGAACTGGAAGGGCCGCTTCGGGATGGCCCGCAGCACCTCCCATGCGAGCGTCGAGATCCGCCCCACCTGGCGCAGCGCGGCGACGCCCGGCGTCTTCGACCTCTTCGTGGTGGGAGTCATGAGGCTGTCAAAGTAGTGAGTGTGTCGCCGTGGCGCCACCGTCGGCGACGAATTCCGCTCCAGTGGAGTACGAACTCTCGTCGCTGGCGAGGAACACCTGCAGGTCCGCGATCTCCTCGGGTTGTCCGCACCGGCGCAACGGTACTCGCTTGCCCACCCTGGACACGTCGACTTCCACGCCCTCGACGGCCTCCCGGACCATCTGGGTGTCGATGACGCCGGGGTGGATGGAGTTCACCCGGATGTTCAGGTGGCCGAGTTCCACGGCCGCCGCCTTCGTCATCCCCCGCACCGCGAACTTGCTGGCGGTGTAGGCGATCAGGAAGGCCATCCCGCCGAGCCCCTCCACCGAGGACACGTTGATGATCGAGCCGCCCTTGGCGTCGGTCAGCGCCGGGATGACCGCGCGCATACCGAGGAACGTGCCGAACTGGTTGACCTTGATCACCCGTTCGTAGTCGGCGACCGTGGTGTCGACAATGGACCTCAGGTGCAGGATGCCCGCGTTGTTCACCAACACGTTCAGCGTGCCGAACTCGACGAGCGTCCGCTCGACCGCGGCGGCCCAGTCCCCTTCGGACGTCACGTCCAGGTGGTGGTACACCGCGTGTTCGCCGAGTTCGGCGGCGAGCTCCTTGCCCTGGTCGTCGAGGATGTCCGCGATGGCCACCCGCGCGCCCTCCGCGACGAACCGCCGTGCCGCCGCCGCGCCCTGTCCTCGCGCGGCGCCGGTGATCAGCGCGGTCTTCCCTGCCAGGCGGCCCATCACGTCATCACCTCGGTCAGCGGCGGGCCAGCCCTGAGGCCCATGTCGTCGCGATGTGGGAGCATCATGGCTCTCCTTCTAGGACAGTGACATCGTGTCGAGGCACGCGAAGGTCTTGTTCGGGTCGCGCTCCTCGAAGGCGTCGGTGAGATCGCCGAAGCTGGTGAACGTCTGCTCGACGGTGGGCGCGGCCATCAGCGCGACCGTTCCGCCGTGCACCACGAACACCTGTCCGTTGATCTTGTCCGCGGCGGGCGCTGCGAGGTGGGCGACGAACTCGCCCACGTGGTCCGGCGACAGCGGGTCGTCGCCGGTCGGTGCCTCTCCGAAGACGTCCACAGTCATCGACGTGCGGGCGCGCGGGCAGATCGCGTTCGCCCGGACCCCGTACTTGCCCAGCGACCGTGCGCTGGTCAACGTCAACGCGGTGATCCCGGCCTTGGCCGCCGCGTAGTTCGGCTGGCCGCCTGAGCCGAGCAGGAACGCCTCGGACGAGGTGTTGACTATCCGCGCGTACACCGGGCCACCGGACTGCTTGGACTGCGCACGCCAGTACGCGGCCGCGTTGCGCGACAACAGGAAGTGCCCGCGCAAGTGAACCTTCACGACGAGGTCCCATTCCTCGTCCGACATGCTGAACAGCATCCGGTCGCGGAGCACGCCCGCGTTGTTGACCAGGACGTGCAGCCCGCCGAACCGGTCGACCGCCGTCGACGTCAACGCGTCCGCCGTGTCCCGTTCGGACACGTCACCCTTGACGAACACCGCTTTGCCGCCGAGGTCCTCGATCTCGGCGACCACGTCGGACTCGGTGATGTCGCCGAGCACGACGTCCGCGCCCGCCCTGGCCAGCGCGACCGCCTCGGCCCGGCCGAGCCCGGCCGCGGCACCGGTGACCACCGCGACCTTTCCCTCAAGCGGCCTAGTCAACTCCACGGGCTCACTCCTCGTCGAGCGCTGCTGCGTCGCAGCTCACACTAGAATAGGTTCTCGAGCGTGACAAGTGCTCCGACCAGGAGAATCGCACCAAAATAAGGAACAGGTTCTAAATAAGTCCCGGCGCGCTCACCCTGTTCAACGACAATCACGCGAACAAAGTGACGCGTCATGTCGATGAGTTCCTCCCCCGTTCGACGTTCCATGTGAGTAGGGACGAACATCAGGGAGCAGTCATGAGCAAGGTTTTCGCGGGCGCGAGCATGTCACTGGACGGGTACGTCGCCGGGCCGGGCCAGAGCGGGTTCGACCACCTTTTCGCCTGGAACACCAACGGCGACGTCGAGATGTCGATCGGCGGATCCGGAACACGCCTGACACTGAGGATGTCCCAGGTGAGCGCCGGGCGGTACAGCGCGCTGCTCGAGTCGACCGGCGCACTGGTCGTCGGCCGTTTCCTGTACGACATGACCAACGCTTGGGGCGGGGAGCACCCGCTGCAGCGCCCCGTCGTCGTGCTCACCCACAACCCACCGGAGCACTCCTCCGAACACTTCACGTTCGTGACCGAGGGCATCGAGGCCGCCGTCGCCAAGGCCAAGGAACTGGCCGACGGCAGGAACGTCGGCCTCAACAGCGGCACCATCACCCGCCAGGCGCTGGACGCCGGACTGGTCGACGAGATCGAAGTAGACCTCGTTCCAGTGTTACTCGGCGGCGGCACACCGTTCTTCGGCGAGCTGGCAAAGGCCCCGGTCAAACTGGAAGGGCCGGTGTCCGTTCAGGAAGGTGTCGGCGTGACACACCTGCGCTACCTGGTCACCAAGGCCTGACCCAGGCTATGGTGAACTAGAACGTGTTTCACTCCTGGAGGTCGGATGCGGATCACCCACACGCCCGAGCAGGAGGCGCTGCGCCGTGAACTGCGCGAGTACTTCTCGGCGTTGATGACACCCGAGCGCAGGCAGGCCCTCGCCACGGAAGGCGGTGAGTACGGCGACGGGGCCGCGTACAAGGAAATCGTCCGGCAGATGGGCCAGGACGGCTGGCTGGCGCTCGGCTGGCCGACCGAGTACGGCGGCCAGGACCGGTCCGCCATGGACCAGCTCATCTTCAACGACGAGGCGGCGATCGCGGGCGCGCCGGTGCCGTTCCTGACGATCAACACCGTCGGTCCGACGATCATGCGGTTCGGCACGCCCGACCAGCGCGCGCGCTACCTGCCGGGCATCTCAGGCGGGCAGACGCACTTCTCGATCGGGTACTCCGAGCCGGAAGCCGGGACCGACCTGGCGTCGTTGCGCACCCGCGCGGTGCGCGACGGCGACGACTACGTGATCAACGGCCAGAAGATGTGGACCAGCCTGATCCAGTACGCCGACTACGTGTGGCTGGCCTGCCGGACCGACCCGGACGCGGCCAAGCACAAGGGCCTGTCGATGATCATCGTGCCGACCGGCGCGCCCGGATTCTCGTGGACGCCCGTGCACACCGTGTCCGGTGTGATGACCAGCGCGACCTACTACCAGGACGTGCGGGTACCCACGACGAACCTGGTCGGCACCGAGAACCAGGGCTGGTCGTTGATCACCAACCAGCTCAACCACGAGCGGGTCGCGCTGACCTCGTCGGCACCGATCCGCAACGCGCTGCGGGAGGTGGTCGAGTGGGCCCAGAACACCAAAACCGCCGACGGCAAGCGCGTGATCGACCAGGAATGGGTGCAGCTGCACCTCGCGCGCGTGCACGCCAAGGCGGAGTTCCTCAAGCTGATGAACTGGCGGATCGCCTGGGGCGTGGAGCATTCGCCGAAACCGGCGGACGCGTCCGCGACGAAGATCTTCGGCACGGAGTTCGCCACCGAGGCCTACCGCCTGCTGATGGAAGTGATCGGCACCAACGCCTACGTGCGCACCGGATCACGGGGCGAAGTGCTCGGCGGGCGCATCGAGCGGCTGCACCGAAGCGCGCTGATCCTCACGTTCGGCGGCGGGACCAACGAGGTGCAACGCGACATCATCGCGGGCGCCGACCTGAAACTCCCGCTGCACAAACGCTGACTTCGGCTGGAAAAGGACATCGATGGACTTCTCGTTCTCCGAGGCGCAGGTCGAACTCGGCAAGCTGACCCGGTCGATCATGGCGGCGCTGACCGACGAGCGGCTGCGCGCGGCCGAGTCGGGCGCCGACCGGTTCGACCCTGAACTGTGGGACTCCCTTGCCCAGGCCGGGATCCTGTCGGTGACCGACTTCGGGCTGCTCGAGCAGTGCAGTGTGCTCGTCGAACTCGGCCGCGCGGTCGCGCCCGTACCCTACCTGGCATCCGTCGTCGCCGCGTCAGCTCTGGAACGATTCGGCACGGCGGACAACGCGAACGCGATCCACACCGCCGCCTTGTCCGAAGACGAGGTGTACGCGGAACCGGCGGCGGACGGCTGGCGCCTGACCGGCAGCAAGTCCTGCGTTCCCGCGGGAGCGCTCGCCGAGGTGATCCTCGTCCCCGCTTCGTCGCCGGACGGGGTGAAGGTCCTTGTCGTCAAGCCGTCCGAAGTCGCGATCACCCGGCAGCGGATCGTGGACAGCGACAGCGAGGCCTGGCTCGACTTCGACGACGTGCCAGTGGATTCCACGCGGTTGCTCGGTGGCCAGGAGGTACTCGACTGGCTGCACACGCGGATGACCATCGGGCTGTGCGCGCTGCAGTTGGGAGTCACCGAACGCGCGCTGGAACTGACCACGGAACACGCGCGGACCCGCGTGCAGTTCGATCGGCCGATCGGCTCGTTCCAAGCCGTGGCACAACGGCTGGCGGACGCCTACATCGACGTCGAGGCGATCCGGTTGACGTTGTGGCAGGCCGCGTGGCGGGTCAGCGAAGGGTTACCGGCCGAGGTCGAGGTCGCCGCGGCGAAGTTCTGGGCGGCCGACGCCGGGCACAGGGTGGCCCACACCGCGGTGCACGTGCACGGCGGCATGGGCATCGACACAGATCACCCGTCGCACCGGTATTTCGTTGCCGCGAAACGCAACGAGTTCACGCTCGGCGGCGCCACCGCGCAGTTGCGCAAGATCGGCGCCGCGCTGGCGTCAACCCCTGCCTGACGTCAGCGACCGCGCGTGGCCGAGACGTAGTTCCCCGCGGCCGAACCCAGTGCGAGGATCAGGCCGATCAAGGGCATGATCGCGAAGATGACCGGGAACACCGCCAGTGCGTTCTTGATGCTTTCGAACTGCTCGGTGAACATCCCACCGGTGTCCGTGCCCAGGATGTTGATCAGGTAGTAGGCGCAGATCACCAGTTCCAGGATCGCGCCGACCACGTACAGCGTGCGGGACGTACCGGACATCAACTGGACCGCACCGAAGATCAGCAGGACCAGTCCGGCCAGCTGAGCCAATGCGAGCGCCCAGCTGGCCGCCGCGCTGGCGTCCTGGGCCGACGCCGTGCCGAACAGCGCCGAGAACAGGATGCCCGTGGTGATCAGGGTGATACCGGCCTGGATGAAGCCGAGCACCGCGGCACCGGTGACCGAGCCGGGCTTGGCGGTGGGCTGTCCGCCGTAACCGGTGCCGTAACCACCCGGCCCGCCCGGGTACTGCTGGTGCGCCGGGTACGCGGGCTGACCGCCCGGCGGTGTCTGCGGGTAACCGGACTGCGGCGGGGCGAAGCCCGGCATCGGTGACTGTTGGCCAGGGTGTTGTTGCTGGCCGTACTCATTGGACATGCGGCCTCCTCGGGGCACCGGGATGACGTCGCCGAGTATGTCGCCGGGTCAGGCGATTTCGTGACGTTTCACGCCAACTCAGCCCGCACAGCGGCCAATTGGCCGCCCAAGGCTGCCCTTCCGGGCACTTCGGTCACCGGATACATCACGATTCGGTCAGCGAATCCCCAGGTACCACTTGCTGTCCGGTCTGGTGAGCAACAGGGCCCCGGTGAGCGGGACAGCGAGCGCGAACGGGACCACAACCAGGCCGCTGGGGAAGAACGCGACCGCACACACCGCCGCGGCCGCCGCCTGCAGCAGGAAAGTCCCTTGGTACAGCGCCCAACCCTGACCGGTCATGATCACCACGCTTGCCACCATCATCAGGCCGCCGACAAGCAACTGAGCAACCAACAACACTTGGTATACCTTGTTGTCATACATCCACGGTGCGTCCATGAACACCAAGCCGGTCGTGCCGTACAGCAGCGACAGGATGCCGTGGACGAACCCCAGCATCGAAGCGACAGTGATCTTGGTCGGACGTCCCATACCGACCAACGATGCGTGGTTCCCGGCGTTCTTCCCAGCGTTTGCCCGGAAGTACGCACGCTGGAGCGCTCACATGTTCCTGAGCCGGTCCAGTGTCCGCTTCGTGTCAGCGATCAACTCCGCCATGATCTCGGCGACCGGGCGGACCGCCGACATCCGGCCGACGATCTGGCCGACCGGCATCGAGACCACCGCGGGGTCTCCCGCGTGGTTGATCCGGTTGTGCGCCTCGGCGACCAGCAGGTTCTGCAACGGCATCGGCAACGGTTCGGGCGCGTCGTCGGCCGCCCACGCGTCCGTCCACTTGGTCCTGAGCAGCCTTGCCGGTTTGCCGGTGTAGATCCGGGTCCGGACCGTGTCACTGGACGTCGCGCCCAGCAACGCCTGCTGCATCGCCGATTCGCCGAGCGACTGCGTGTACTCCGCCGTAGTGAGCCAGTACGAGCCCATCCAGACACCCTCGGCGCCCAGCGCCATGGCGGCAGCGACCTGACGGCCGCTGCCGATACCGCCAGCGGCGAGCACAGGCACGTCGACCGCGTCCACGATCTCCGGCACGAGCACCATCGTGGCGATCTCCCCGGTGTGCCCACCGGCTTCGTAGCCTTGGGCCACCACGATGTCCACGCCGTTGGCGACGTGGTTGCGCGCGTGCTCGGCCTTGCCCGCCAACGCGGCCACGAGAACACCGTGTTCGTGTGCCCGTTCGATGATGTCCGCGGGTGGTGATCCGAGGGCGTTCGCGATCAACTTCACCGGGTGTTCGAGCGCGACGTCGACATGCGACCGGGCCACGGAGTGCAGCCAACCGAGCACCCCGTCCCGGCCTTCGCCACCGATCGGTGGCACCCCGAGTCTGTGCAGCGTCCGCTCGACGAAGTCCTTGTGCCCCGGTGGGATCAGCTTGTCCAGGTCGAGCGCCGCGCCCTCGGTCGGGATCTTCGCGGGCATCACCACGTCGACGCCGTACGGTTTGCCGTCGGTGTTGGCGTCCATCCAGTCGAGGGCCTTGGCGAGGTCGGCCGCGTCGTTGAACCGCACGCAGCCCAGCACGCCGAGACCACCGGCCCGGCTGATCGCGGCGGCTACGTGTTCGGATGGCGTGAACCCGAAGATCGGGTGCTCGATGCCGAAGGTGTCACACAGCGATGTCCGCACTATTTCACCACTACCGTCGTGTGTTCGGTGGCTTCGTTCTCCTGCGCGTGCGCCTGCGCCCACCGGTAGTCCGGCTTGCCGCTCGGGGAGCGTTTGATCTCGTCGACCAACCACAGGCTGCGCGGCACCTTGTAGCCGGCGATCGCGCCACGAGCGTGTTCGTCCAGTTCGGACAGTGTCGGCGTCCTGCCGTCACGCGGTTGCACGACCGCGGCGACGCGTTGGCCGAAGCGCTCGTCCGGGACACCGATCACCAGCGCGTCGAAGACGTCGGGGTGCGACTTCAGCGCGCCCTCGACCTCCTCGGGGAAGATCTTCTCGCCGCCCGAGTTGACGCACATGTTGCCGCGTCCGAGGAGTGTGACCGTGCCGTCTTCCTCGACGCGCGCGAAGTCACCGGGAACCACGTACCGCTTCCCGTCGACCTCGACGAACAACGCCTTGGTCTTGGCCTCGTCCTTGTAGTAGCCGAGCGGGATGTGGCCGCCGCGGGCGAGCCTGCCGACGACTCCGGGCTCGACGGGCCGGTTGTCCTCGTCGATCACGGTGTTGTCCGCGTCGATCCTGACCCGGGGGCCGCCGCGGTGCTCGACTCCCCTTTGGACGATGCTGAGGCCGGAGAACCCGGCCTCGGACGACCCGATCGAGTCGGTGATCACCACGTTCGGCAGGGCGGCCAGGTACTGGTCCTTGACCGAGGGCGAGAACAACGCGGCCGTGCTGGCGATCGCGACGACGGAGGACGTGTCGTACTCGCGCTCCTGCAACGCCTCGATCATCGGCCGGGCCATCGCGTCCCCGGTGATCAGGATGACCTGCGCCTTGTGCTGTTCGATGGTGCGCCAGACCTCGTGCGCGTCGAACTGCGGGACGAAGACGACGGTGCCGCCGGAGAACAGGCTCTGGAACGTCGCCCATTGGGTGGCACCGTGGATCAACGGCGGGATCGGGAAGCGGACGAGGCTGTACTGCAGGCCGGTGTTGGCCTGCTGCCACTCGTCCTCGATCCGCGCGCCGGTCATGAAGTCGATGCCGCCGCCGAGCACACGCCACACGTCTTCCTGGCGCCACACGACACCCTTGGGATTACCCGTGGTGCCGCCGGTGTACAGGATGTAGGTGTCGTCCGGGCTGCGGGGCTCGAAGTCCCGGTCCGGGTGGCCCTCGCGGAGGGCTGCCTCGTACTCGCAGCCTTCGTAGTCCACACCGGAGTCATCGTCGACGACGATAACGTGTTTCAGTCTGTCGGTCCGCGCCGCCGCGACCTTGGCGGCGTCACGCCGCTCGTGCACAAGGGCGACCAGGTCGGCGTCGTCGAAGATGTACCGCAGTTCGCTGGCGACATAGCGGTAGTTGACGTTCACCGCGACCGCGCGGAGCTTGTACGCGGCCAGCATGGTCTCGACCGCCTGGACGGAGTTCCGCGAGTACACGCCGACGTGCGAGCCACGCCCAACGCCGTTGGCGGCCAGATGGTGCGCGAGCCGGTTCGCGCGCTGCTCCAACTCGGAATAGGTGACCCGGCGCTCGCCGCAGATCGCGGCGATCCGCTCGGGCACGACATCGACGGCGTGCTCCACGAGATCGGCGATATTGAAGGTCACCACCCCAAAGTAGAACATGTTATCGTTCTGAACAATCCCCCGTTCCGACCGGAAGGAAGTCGATGGACTGCCTGGTAGAGCGGCAAGGGCACGTGCTCATCGTGACCATGAACCGCCCGGATGCGCGAAACGCGTTGTCCGCGGAGATGATGTCGATCATGCGCGACGCCTGGGACGAAGTGGACAAGGACGACGCGATCAGGGCATGCGTCCTGACCGGGGCAAACGGAGCGTTCTGCGCGGGCGCGGACCTGAAGGCGATGACAGCCAGTCACCCGGGGGACAAGGCAGCGGACTGGGACCTCTCGGTGATCGAGCCCCTGTTGAAAGGCAGGAGGCTGACCAAGCCGCTGATCGCGGCGGTCGAAGGACCGGCGATCGCGGGCGGGACAGAGATCCTGCAGGCAACGGACATCAGGGTTGCCGGTGAAAGCGCCCGGTTCGGTGTGTCCGAGCCGAAGTGGGGCCTTTTCCCACTGGGCGGTTCGGCGGTCCGGTTGCCACGGCAGATTCCCTATACGGTCGCCTGTGACCTCCTGCTGACGGGACGGCACATCACAGCGACCGAGGCTCAGCGCATCGGGTTGATCGGTCACGTGGTGCCCGACGGACAAGCACTGCCGAAGGCGTTGGAACTCGCTGAGCTGATAGCAGCCAACGGGCCACTGGCGGTCAAGGCAATCCTCCGAACGATCCGCGAAACCGAAGCCATGCCGGAGAACGACGCCTTCAAGATCGACGCCCGGCTGGGCATAGCCGTCTTCCAGAGCGAGGACGCGAAGGAAGGACCCCGAGCTTTCGCGGAAAAGCGCAAGCCAAACTTCCAAGGCCGCTAAAAGCCCAGCGACAAGCCCGGGGCGCCGGACTGTCAATGCATAGGCGCAAAGCAACCCGCAACGGCCAGCGCGCAAGCGCAGGGGGTTTGCGGCCGCGCACCAGCGCAGGGGGTTTGCGGCTTGCGCGCAAGCGCAGGGGTGGGCTTCGGGGGTGTCTCCTGCCCGTCGGCCTGGGCGAAGCCAACCACGGGCTGTCAAGAGGTCGGCCTGCCCAGGAGCCCCGGCGATGGCGGTACCGATCCTCTTGATAGTCCGTGGTTCCCTGGGGCAGGTCGACGGGCAGGAGGCGCCCTCGCCTCGGGTACACACAACAGGATCTCGGCTGTGGGCAGGGAGTACACCCACCCCATCTCCTGCTTTGAGGTCTGCCACCCGGCGAGGGGCTATCTTTCCCCCGCAGCATCCGAGCCTTGACCAGGAGTAAGGCGTGGTCACCCGACCCGGAATACTCGAGATTCCGGGTCTGAAAAGACAAAAAGAAGGGGTCCCTCGCCGGGAGGCAGACCTCTGAGCAGGAGGTCTTCGCGCCGTGTTCCTCCCGGCGCATACTTTTCATGACCCGGGGTTCAGGGCGCGGGCGTCCCCTGCCCGTCGACCTGCCCCAGGGAACCACGGACTGTCAAGAGGATCGGTATGGCTGTCGCCGGGCTACTTTGGGTGGGCCGACCTCTTGACAGCCCGTGGTTGGCTTCGCCCAGGCCGACGGGCAGGAGACACCCCCGAAGCACCACTCTGCGCTAGCGCGCACGCCGCCTGCCCTGCGCTTGCGCGCACGCCGCCTGCTCTGCGCTAGCGCGCTGGCCGTGGGGGCTGGGTCTACCCGCTCGGTGACCAGGACCGGGCTGCGGTTGCTCTCCGCTAGCTGATTGCCCGTTAAGGCAAGTACTTGGCACGGATCTTTCGCTTATACAGCTTGCCGTTCGGGTCGCGTGGTAGTTCGTCGACATAGTCGATGCTTCGGGGCAGTTTGAACTTGGCGAGGCGTCCGCGTGCGTACTCCAGGAGTTCCTCTGTCAGTGCGTCGTCCGGGCTCACACCCGGCGCGGGCTGCACCACTGCCTTGATTTCCTCGCCCCAGTCCTCGTGGGGGAGGCCGAATACCGCTATGTCCGCGACCTTGGGGTGGACCGCGAGTTCTCCTTCTATCTCCGCCGGGTAGATGTTCACCCCGCCGGAGATGATCATGTCTGCCTTGCGGTCGTGCAGGTACAGGTAGCCGTCTTCGTCCAGGTGGCCGACGTCTCCCAGGGTGAACAGGTCGCCGACGCGGGATGCCAGCGTCTTCTCCTTGTCCTTGTGGTACTCGAAGCTCGAGGTTCCCATCTTCATGTACACCAGGCCTGGTTCGCCGACGGGCATGTCGTTGCCGTTGTCGTCCAGTACGCGTACTACCGAGCCTGGCCAGGCTTTTCCGACCGAGCCTGGTTTGCGCAGCCATTCCTCTGCCGAGATCGATGTCCCGCCGCCTTCTGTTGCCGCGTAGTACTCCACCACCACTGGGCCCCACCAGTCGAGCATTCGGCGTTTCGTCTCCAGTGGACACGGGGCCGCGCCGTGGATCATCACGCGTAGCGAAGACACGTCGTATCGCGAGCGCACGTCTTCCGGTAGGGCCAGCAGGCGGTGGAACTGGGTCGGCACCATGTGGCTGTGGGTCACCTTGTGGTCCTGGATCAGCCTCAGCATCTCCTCCGGGTCCCACTTCTCCATCAGGACCACTGTATGTCCCATTTGGATCGAGATGCCCGCGAAGTTCAGCACCGCCGTGTGGTACAGCGGCGAGCCGCAGATGTGCACGTGGTCGTCGAACGGTTTGATGCCGAATATCCCGAAGAACCACATCGACGCGGGTGGCACGTCATCGGGATCCGTTCCGGTCAACGGCCTCCGCACGCCTTTCGGGCGGCCGGTGGTGCCGGAGGTGTAGACCATCGGTGCGCCTGCCGTGCGATCGGCGGGACGCCCCGAACCCGCCGACGCGCCCAACGACTCCAACGGCGAGAAGCCCGGGATGTCACCGATCGCGAACTTCGCCGCGACTTTCCCGCCCGCCTCTGTCGCCATCTCGGTGAACCGCGAGTGCGCTATGAAGACCTTCGCCCCGCTGTCCTCGATGATGTACGCGACCTCCGGTCCGACCAGGTGCCAGTTCACCGGCACCACGTACAGGCCGGTCTGCAGCACCGCGAAGTACAGTGCCAACAGGTCCGCCGAGTTCGGCAAGGCCATCACGACCGTGTCACCCGGCGTCAGGCCGAGTTCCTGCAGTCCGCGGCCGTAGCGGTTGGCTCTTGCCGCCAGCTCCCCGTAGGTCACGACGGCGCCGTCCGGATCCACGACGGCGGGGTGATCGGGCAGGTCAGCGGCGATGTTCCAGAGCCCTATCGCGGTCATACCCGCAAATCTAGAACGTGTTACAGGTCGATACAAGGGCTATCCAGTGACCATTTGCCAGCCTCGCGATAACGTGTTTCACTTCCACTGTGACCTCGCTCAGCGCGCCGCTCAACGTCGAGTTCGACTACACCCGGTCACTCGGTCCGGTCCTCGGCAGGTTCATGACCGGCCTGCGCGACCGGCGGATCGAGGGCGTTCGCGGCGACGACGGCCGCGTGCACGTACCCCCGGTCGAATATGACCCGGTCACCGCGCGGAAACTCACCGAGTGGGTGGAAGTCGCCGCCGCGGGCACCGTCCGATCGTGGACATGGGTGTCTGAGCCCGACGACGGCCAACCATTGACACGCCCGTTCGCCTGGGCCCTGATCCAGCTCGACGGCGCGGATACGTCGATACTGCACGCGGTCGACGTCCCCAGCTCCGACGACATCCACACCGGCATGCGCGTCCGGGTCCGCTGGGCCACGGATCCCGTCGGCAGCATCCACGACATCGCCTGCTTCGAACCGGGTGAAGCCGTCGAAACGCAAGCGGGTCAAGGCGAAGCCGTCACGATGGTGACCACGCCCGTTCGGCTCGCCTACACGCACACGGCCTCAGCCGAGGAGACCCGTTACCTCAACGGTCTCCAGGAAGGGCGACTGCTCGGGCAACGCTGCCCGGCGTGCCAGAAGGTCTACATCCCGCCGCGTGGCGCGTGCCCGACCGACGGTGTGCCCACAGTGGACGAGGTCGAACTGCCGGATCACGGCACTGTCACCACGTTCTGCATCGTCAACGTGCCGTTCCTCGGCCAGCGCATCGCGCCGCCGTACGTCGCCGCGTACGTCTTGCTCGACGGCGCCGACATCGCGTTCCAGCACCTCATCCTCGGGTGTGACGCTTCGTCGGTGCGGATGGGCATGCGTGTCAAGGCTGTCTGGCGACCCCGTGCGGAATGGCAGCAGTCGCTGGCCAACATCGACCACTTCGAACCGAGCGGCGAGGCTGACGCGCCGTTCGAGACCTACTCCCAGCACCTGTGAGGCACCGGTGAGAGATGTCGCCGTAGTCGGTTTCGCCCAGGCGCCGGCCGTACGCGAGACGCACGGCACGACCAATGGCGTCGAGATGCTCGTACCGGTGTTCCACGAGGTGCTCGGCGGGCTCGGCTTGGCCAAGTCGGACATCGACTTCTGGTGCTCCGGATCGTCGGACTACGTCGCGGGCCGTGCTTTCTCGTTCATCGCAGCGGTTGACGCGATCGGTGCGTTCCCGCCGATCAACGAGTCGCATGTGGAGGCCGACGCGGCCTGGGCCTGTTACGAGGCGTGGGTGAAGATCCAGACCGGCGAGGTGGATGTCGCGCTCGTGTACGGATTCGGCAAGTCATCGGCGGGAAAGCTGCGCCGCGTGATGACCATGCAGCTCGACCCGTACACGGTCGCCCCGCTGTGGCCGGACTCGGTCAGCGTCGCGGGTCTGCAGGCGCGCGCGGGTCTCGATCAGGGCATCTGGACCGAGCAGCAGATGGCCGAAGTCGCCGTCCGCAGCCGGGCGGACGCGAAGTCCAACCCGCTGGCGCAGGTCAAGGGCGACGTGACGGTCGACGACCTGCTCACGCGACCCTACCTGGCTGATCCGTTGCGCAAACACGACTGCGCGCCGGTCACCGACGGCGCCGCCGCGCTCGTGCTCGCCGCCGAGGACCGGGCACGGGAGCTGGCCGAACGCCCGGCGTGGATCACGGGCATCGCGCACCGCGTCGACTCGGCGAACCTGGGTGGACGGGACCTGACCACGTCACCGTCGACGGTGGCCGCCGCCAGGGACGCGGGATTCGACAAGGTCGACGTCGCCGAACTGCACGCACCGTTCACCCACCAGGAGTTGTTGCTGCGCAACGCACTCGGGCTCAACGGGAGCAGGATCAACCCGTCCGGTGGCGCGCTGTGCGGCAATCCGATGTTCTCAGCCGGGTTGATCCGGATCGGCGAAGCCGCCAGGCAGATCAGCGGCGGCCATGCCGACCGCGCGTTGGCGCACGCCACCAGCGGACCCGCGCTGCAACACAACCTCGTGTGCCTGATGGAGGGACGGGACTGATGGCCGGACAACTGGCCGCGGTGATCGGGACCGGGCAGACGGACCACACCGCGAAACGCCTCGACGTCTCCATGGCCGGCTTGTGCCGTGAGGCGATCGACCGGGCACTGGCCGACGCGAACGTCGACTGGCCCGACATCGACGCGGTCGTCGTGGGCAAGGCACCGGACATGTTCGAGGGCGTGATGATGCCCGAACTGTTCCTCGCCGACGCCCTCGGCGCGGTCGGCAAGCCGCTGCTGCGCGTGCACACCGCCGGTTCGGTCGGCGGCTCGACCGCGAACGTCGCGGCGTCCCTGGTACAGGGCGGGGTGCACCGCCGGGTACTCGCGGTGGCGTTCGAGAAGCAGTCCGAGTCCAACGCCATGTGGGCGTTGTCCATCCCCACGCCGTTCACCATGCCGGTGCACGCGGGCGCGGGCGGATACTTCGCGCCGCACGTGCGCTCGTACATCCGCCGGGCAGGCGCGCCGGAGCACATCGGAGCGATGGTCGCGGCGAAGGATCGGCGCAACGGCGCGTTGAACCCCCATGCACACCTCAAACAACCCGACATCACCGTCGAATCGGTCCGGGCGTCCAAGATGCTGTGGGACCCCATCCGCTACGACGAGACGTGCCCGTCGTCGGACGGCGCCTGCGCGGTCGTCATCGCGGACGAGAAGTCGGCCGGTCCTGGCGCCGCGTGGATCACCGCGACCGCGATGCGCACCGAACCGACCACCTTCGCCGGGCGTGACCAGGTCAACCCGCAGGCGGGCCGGGACGCGGCGGCCGCGCTGTGGAAGCAGGCGGGCATCGACGACCCGCTCACCGAGGTCGACGCCGCCGAGATCTACGTGCCGTTCTCGTGGTTCGAGCCGATGTGGCTGGAGAACCTCGGGTTCACCGGGACCGGCGACGGCTGGAAGCTCACCGAGGCGGGCGAGACCGAGATCGGCGGCCTGCTGCCGGTCAACCCGTCGGGCGGCGTGCTGTCGTCCAACCCGATCGGCGCGTCGGGGATGATCCGGTTCGCCGAGGCGGCCATGCAGGTGATGGGACGTGCCGGGGCGCACCAGGTCGCCGACGCGAGGGTCGCTTTGGGGCACGCCTACGGCGGCGGGTCGCAGTACTTCGCGATGTGGGTCGTGAGCGCGGACAAGCCGAGCTGATCACCTGTCCGTGCAGGACCAGTAGATCTTCGCGGTCACCTTGTCCCCGTCTTCGGCCGACCAGTCTGTGAGGGTGATCGAACCGCTGCCGTTCTCCGCCATGGTGACTTCGGACTGTCCTTTGTCGCCCGTCGTGTAGGTCTTCGAGTTGACCTGGAGCGTCGCTTCCTTGAGCAGCGCGGCATCCGTGTAGGACGCCGGGCCGGAGTAGGCGATCGGGTCCTCGGTGAAGAAGTTCAGCGTCCGCTCGGAGTTGGTCACCTTGGGCAGCGCGAGTTTCCCCGCCGAGCCCGCCGCCCAGTCGGCGCAGCTCTTGTTGTTGAGTTCACTCAGCACCGTGAAGAAGTCCGTCGACAGCGTCTGCCCGCCGGCCACCTCCGCCTTGCCGCAGATCTCCACCGGCCCGCACGAGTTGTCCACCGCGGGCACGCCGGTCGACGCGGTCTTCGTCCCGGTCCGCATCGGGCCCTTGGACGCCGTCGTGGCAGGCGGTTCCGAGCTGGGTGTCGTGGTCACGGGCGACTGGGCGGTGCCGTTGCCCGAGCCGCACGCGGCCAGCAGCAGTCCACAACCGATGCCGAGCAGGATCCTTCGCATGGGTGCAGAATCCCCCTCGGGCACGCCCCGGCGAAACGGACTCCGGGGCGCCCGAAGAGGCATTCTCGATCACACGTAGGTGACCTGGAACTCCTTGAACCCGTTCAGCCAGCCCGAGCGCAGCCGCACCGGGTCCGCAGCCTTCGCGATGTTCGGCATGTGCTCGGCGATCGCGTTGAACATCAGGTCGATCTCCAGGCGGGCCAGGTTGGCGCCGATGCAGTAGTGCGCCCCCGTCCCACCGAAACCCAGGTGCGGGTTGGGGTCACGGCCGATGTCGAACTTGTACGGGTCGTCGAACACCTCGGGGTCGTAGTTCGCCGAGCTGTAGAACAGGCCGACGCGCTGACCCGCCTTGATCTCCACACCGGACAACTCGGTGTCCACTTTGGCCGTTCGCTGGAAGACCATCACCGGGGTCGCCCAGCGGACGATCTCGTCGGCCGCGGTCGCCGGGCGTTCGGCCTTGTACCGTTCCCACTGCTCGGGGTTGTTCAGGAACGCGTACATGCCGTGGGTGATCGCGTTGCGGGTGGTCTCGTTGCCCGCCACCGCGAGCAGCAGCACGAAGAAGCCGAACTCCTCGGAGGTCAGGTTCTCGCCGTCGATGTTGGCGTTGACCAAAGTGGTCACGATGTCGTGCGCCGGGCAGCGTTTGCGCTCCTCGGCCATGTTCCACGAGTAGCCGAGCAGTTCCGCCGAGGCGAGTTCCGGTTGGGACGCTTCCGGGTCGTCGTACGAGATCATCCGGTTCGACCAGTCGAACAGCTTGTGCCGGTCGTCCTGCGGCACACCCAGCAGTTCCGCGATGGCCTGTAAGGGCAGTTCACAGGCGACATCGAGGACGAAGTCGCCGGTTCCCTCCGTGACAGCGGTTTTCACGATCCGCTCGGCGCGGTCGGCCAGCGCGTCGCGCAGGCTGTTGATCGCGCGGGGCGTGAAGCCGCGCTGGATGATCGCGCGGACCTTGGTGTGCTGCGGCGGGTCCATGTTCAGCATGATCAGCCGCTGCGCCTCGATCTTGTCCCTGGTGATGTCGGGGCCGAAGCGGATGATCGCGGTGTTCTCACTGGTGGAGTAGACATCCGAGTTGCGGGACACCTCTTTGACGTCCTGGTGCCTGCTGACCACCCAGTACCCGTCGTCGTCGAACCCGCAGTCCCGGTTGGGTGTGCTGTTCCACCAGACGGGTGCGCAGCGGCGCAGTTCGGCGAATTCCTCATGCGGTAGCCGTGTGGCATAAACGTCGGGATCGGTGAAGTCGAAGCCTTCGGGGATCCTGGGTTCGGCCACGTCTGCCTCCTGAAGAGTCGTCCCCCACTACGGCGTGGAACACGTTCTATGGCCGATTAGAGCATACACCGTTAACTCAACGAAAGACCTGGCGCGGCATCAGTCTTGCTGATGACGAGAACGTGTTCTATTTTCGATCACGATGACCCCCTTGGGAGGAGCTCGGCGTGGGCAATGCGGTGATCGTTGAAGCGGTCAGGACACCGATCGGGAAACGGGGAGGTTGGCTGGCCGGGCTGCACGCGGCCGAGCTGCTCGGCGCGGCGCAGCGCGCGGTGGTCGAGCGCGCGGGGATCGACCCGGTGTTGGTAGAACAGGTCGCTGGTGGCTGCGTCACCCAGGCGGGTGAGCAGTCGAACAACATCACCCGCACGGGTTGGTTGCACGCCGGACTGCCACACTCGACGGGGTGCATGACCGTCGACTGCCAGTGCGGTTCGGCGCAGCAGTCGATCCACCTGATCACCGGCCTGATCGCGACCGGTGCGATCGACACCGGAATCGGGTGCGGTGTCGAGGCGATGAGCCGCGTCCCACTGCGCTCGAACCTCGGCACGGACGTGGGCAAGCCGCGCCCCGACGACTGGGGCATCGACCTGCCCAACCAGTACGAGGCGGCCGAGCGCATTGCCGTGCGGCGCGGCCTGAGTCGACAGGACGTGGACCAGTTCGGCGTGTGGTCGCAGGCGAAAGCCCGCAACGCCTGGGAATCCGGACACTTCACCGCCGAAATCGTGCCGGTCGCCGGAGTGGACAAGGACCAAGGCCTGCGCGACACGACACTGGACGGCCTCGCCGGACTGAAGCCCGTGCTCGACGGTGGCGTGCACACAGCGGGCACTTCGTCCCAGATCTCCGACGGCGCCGCGGCCGTCCTGCTCATGGACGAGGACCGTGCTCGCGCCCTGGGCCTGCGTCCACGAGCGCGAATCGTCGCCCAAGCGCTTGTTGGCGCTGAGCCGTACTACCACCTGGACGGCCCCGTGCAGGCGACCACGCGTGTCCTGGAACGCAGCGGGATGAAGATCGGCGACCTGGACCTCTTCGAGGTCAACGAAGCATTCGCGTCGGTCGTGATGTCCTGGACGAGCGTACACAAACCGGACACCGACCGCGTGAACGTCAACGGCGGCGCGATCGCTCTAGGACACCCCGTCGGGAGCACCGGAGCCCGCCTGATCACCACGGCGTTGCACGCCCTCGAACGCCGCGACGAGACATGCGCGCTCATCGCGATGTGCGCGGGCGGCGCCCTGGCCACCGCAACCATAATCGAGCGCATCTGAAAGACCCTCGTGAGTGTTTAGTCCGGTTGGAACAGGCCAGAACACTCACGACGGCGAGGTGTCAGTGGGGTGCGGGAATGTGACCAGTATGCCTGTCAACGCACGGTGGTCCGTACCCGACTGGCGCCGACCTACTGGTTGATCACGCGCTGAGCTCCGTCATCACCCTCGCCCGGTGGACCTGCCCGGTGCCCCACGCCGAATGCAGGGCCCGGACTTTGGTCAACCACAGGCTGAGGTCGTTCTCGGTGGTGTAACCGATGGCACCGTGGACCTGTAAAGCTGTGCGCGCGGCGCGGTACGCCGCATCGCCCGCGGCGATCTTCGCCGCGGAGGCCGGAAGCACGCCCAACGCGGCGCCGTACACCACCGGCCGGGCCAGCTCCAAGCCGACATGGACCGCGGCCAGGTGGTGCTTCACCGCCTGGTACGAACCGATTGGCTTGCCGAACTGGGTGCGTTGTTTGACGTACTCGACGGACTTCGCCAACAACGCGCGCCCCGCTCCCAACAACTGCGCGGCGCACGCGAGCACACCACGATCGAACGCTCCGGCCAACGGGCCGATCTCAGCTGTCGCGGTCACCTCGAACAACGCCCGGCACGGATCCACTGACGTGACACGCTTGCCAGGGACGGCGGCGAACAGCGTTCCGTCCTGCACCACGAACACGCGATCGGCCACGTCCGCGTCAACCGCATACGAAACGTGCGGCGGAATGGCCGTTGTGGCCAGTAACGCGCCATCCAGCCACTCCGGCAGAACCGCGATCGTTTCGATGGCCGGGCCGGGAATCGCGTGGTAGCCGATGGCCTCCATGACCACGACCATGTCCACAGGTTCGCCGTCCGTGGCGATGGTCGTCGCGCCGAGATCCGCCAGGTGCCGCCAGACAGCCAGGCCGGGTTCGTGGTTGCCCGTGGCCCATGCCCTGGCCGCATCGGACTTGGCGAGCAGCGCGTCCAGGGTGTCCGCGAACTGGGTCTGTTCTTCGGAAAGGGTGAATTTCATCGCGGTAGCCCCAATATCCGTTCGGCCACGACGTTGCGCTGGATCTCGTTCGTGCCCGCGTAGATCGGGCCCGCGAGCGAGAACAGGTAGCCGTCGAGCCAGTCACCGGTGGTCTCGCCTTCGCCGCCGAGCAGGTCCAGCGCCGTCTCGTGCATCGCGATGTCCAGATCCGACCAGAAGAGCTTGTTCACACTGGACTCCGCGCCGAGGCTGCCGCCCGACGCCAGCCGGGTGACAGTGCCGAAGGTGTACAGCCGGTACGCCTGCGCCCCGAGCCACGCGTCCACGACGCGGTCCCGTAACACCGGATCCGGTGAGGTTTCCCAGAGTTCGACCAGACGCCGCGCGGTTGCCAGGAACCGCCCGGGACTGCGCAACGACAGACCACGCTCGTTGCTCGCCGTGCTCATCGCGACCTTCCAGCCGTTGTCGACGTCGCCGATCACGTCGTCGTCCGGCACGAACACGTCGTCGAGGAAGATCTCGGCGAAACCCGGCTCACCGTCGAGCTGTGCGATCGGCCGCACGGTCACCCCGGGCGCCCGCAACGAGAACATGAAGTACGTCAGGCCGCGGTGGCGCTCCCCGGAGGTCCGGAACAGGCCGAACCCGCGGTCGGCGAACGTCGCCCGGGAACTCCACGTCTTCTGCCCGCTCAGCAGCCATCCGCCGTCGGTCCGCCGCGCGGCCGCCCGGATCGCGGCGAGGTCGCTGCCCGCCTCCGGTTCCGACCAGGCCTGGGCCCACACCTGTTCGGCGTTGGCCATCGTGGGGAGCAACCGGGCACACTGCTCGGCCGTGCCGTGCGCGAACAACGTCGGCGCCAGCAGGAAGATGCCGTTCTGACTGACCCGGGCGGGCGCACCCGCCGCGTAGTACTCCTCCTCGAAGACCACCCACTGGAGCAGGGACGCGTTCCTGCCGCCGAACTCCTCCGGCCACGACACCACCGACAGGCGTGCGTCGAAAAGCGTTCTCTCCCAGGCGCGGTGGGCTTCGAAGCCGTCGGCCGTGTCCATCGACGGCAGGTCGGCAGGCGTGTTCGCGGCGAGCCACGACCGGACTTCGGCCTGGAAGGCCAGGGTGGCGGCGTCGAGATCGAGGTCCATGGGCTACTTGCGTTCCTTCATCGAGCGGGCATCCATGCCCGCGAGGGAGTCCGAGGAGACCTCGGCGTTGTGCGCGTGGGCGAAGTGGTGCAGGCCGAACACCGAGTCCATCCCCGAACGCAGGCCCATCAGGTCCTCTGCCTGGTTCACGGCGCGTTTGGCGAGGGCGAGCCCGAACTGGGGCATCTCGGCGATCCGGCCGGCGAGCCCTAACGCCTCCTCGGCCAACGACTCCCGCGGCACCACCCGGCTGACCATGCCCCACTCCCGCGCCTGCCGGGCGGTGAACCGGTCGCCCGTGAAGAGCACCTCCTTGGCCGCGCGCGGGCCGAGCACCCAGGGGTGCGCGAAGTACTCCACGCCGGGGATTCCCATCCGTACGACGGGATCCGCGAAGAACGCGTCCTCCGACGCGACGATCAGGTCGCACACCCACGCCAGCATCAGGCCACCGGCGATGCACGCACCCTGCACCATCGCCACCGTCGGTTTGGGAATCTCCCGCCAGCGACGGCACATTCCCAGGTACACCTCCATTTCCCTGGCGTAGCGCTGGTCGCCGCCCGATCTGCCGACGTGGTCCCACCACATCACGGCCTTGCGCTCGAAGGACACGTCCACATCCCGTTCGGGCGTGCCTATGTCGTGCCCCGCCGAGAAGTGCTTGCCTTCCCCGGCAAGGACGATCACCTTGACCTCGGCGTCGTCGACCGCGCGGGTGAACGCCTCGTCCAGCGCGTACGTCATCGCCGAGTTCTGCGCGTTGCGGTACTCGGGCCGGTTCATCGTGACGATCGCGACCGGGCCCTGCCGCTCGTAACGGACGACGCTCATGACTCTCCCCTTAGGACTCGTTTCAGCACCTTGCCCGACGGGTTGCGCGGCAGCGCCGCGAGGAACTCCACCTGCCTTGGCACTTTGAAGTTTGCCAGCAGGGTCCGACAAAAACTGATGACGTCGTCCTCGGACAGGTCGACGCCACTTTTCCGGACGATGTGCGCCCTGCCGACCTCGCCGAGCCGGGCGTCCGGAACGCCGATCACCGCGGCCTCCGCGACGCCGGGCAACCGGGCGAGCACCTGCTCCACCTCAGCCGGGTAGACGTTGAAACCGCCGCAGATGTACATGTCCTTGATCCGGTCGGTGATGGTCAGATTCCCCGCCTCGTCGAGGTTTCCGAGATCACCGGTGTGCAGCCAGCCGTCGTCGTCGATGGCCGCCGCGGTCGCCTCCGGATCATCGAGGTAGCCGAGCATCACGTTCGGGCCGCGGACGAGGATCTCGCCGGTCGGGCTGATCCGGACCTCACATCCCGCGGCCGCGCGCCCGGCTGTCCTGGCGATGGTTTCCGCGCTGTCCGACGGGGAGCACAGCGTCACGACCGGGCATTCGGTCAGGCCGTACGCGGTGAGCACGGTGTCGCACAGCTCTTCCCGCATGCGTTCGACCAGCGTGATCGGGACGACCGCCGCGCCGGTGACCGCCAGCCTGATCCTCGGCGGGCTCGGCGAGTTATCCACAAGCGACTGGAAGATCGTGGGCGCACCCGGCAACACGCTGATACGTTCGGAAGAGATCAGCCGAATCGTCTCGGCGACGTCGAAAACGGCCTGGGGCACGATCGTCGCGCCCGTCAGCAGGCACGTCAGGATTCCTGCCTTGTAACCGAAACTGTGGAAGAAGGGGTTCACGATGAGGTATCTGTCGGAAGCACTGAGCTCGGTCCGCTCCGCCCAGGCCCGTGCGGTGGCGAGCGTCTGCGTCTGCGCGCTCATCGCGCCCTTGCTGCGCCCTGTGGTGCCGGACGTGTAGAGGATGTCGGCCACGTCGTCCGGCTGAGCGGGCGAATCGAAGGTGGCCTCCGGCCATTCCATCGGCATCCGGAAGATCCGCAGTCTCGACGCCAGCGTCGCGTCGGCCTCGAGCAGGTCGGCCTCCCGGTCCTTGCCGAGGAATTCGCCTTCCACGAACAACCCCCGCGCGCCGCTGCGGTTGACCACGTCCAAGGTCTCGGCAGTGGTGAAGCGGGTGTTGATCGGTACCAGTGTGGCACCCGCGTACAGCACACCGAGTGCTGACGTCACCCAGTGGTGCGTGTTCGGGCCGAAGATCGCGACCCGGTCACCCCGTGCGATTCCGCTCGAGTGCAGGCCGTACGCGACTGCCATCACGCGGTTGTGCAACTCGTGGAAGGTCAGCCGGACCTGTCCGTCGACCACTGCTTCGGCGTCGCCGAAGCGTTCGGCCGCTTCGAGGAGCGCGGCGGGAATGGTTTCTCGGCGCACACTCACCTCCTCAAGCAAGTGCTTGGTAGGCTAGCGTACGTGAACGGCGACTTCCGTCAACAGTTGCGCGCCTGGCTCGCGGAGAACCTCCGCGGCGAGTTCGCGGATCTGCGTGGTGCGGGCGGACCCGGCCGCGAGCACGAGCACTACGAGCAGCGCCGGGAATGGGACCGCACGCTGGCGAAGGCGGGCTGGAGTTGCCTTGGCTGGCCGGTGGAGCACGGTGGCCGCGGCGCGAGCACGCGGGACCAGGTGGTCTTCCACGAGGAGTACGCGGCGGCGAACGCGCCCGCACGCGTCAACCACATCGGAGAGGAGCTGCTCGGACCGACGTTGATCGCGTTCGGCACGCAGGCGCAGCAGGCCCGGTTCCTGCCGGGGATCCGCGCTGTCGAAGAACTCTGGTGCCAGGGGTACTCCGAACCGGGCGCCGGGTCCGACCTGGCGTCGGTGTCCACAACGGCCACACTGGACGGCGACGAATGGGTCGTCACCGGCCAGAAGGTGTGGACGTCGCTGGCACACGAGGCGGACTGGTGCTTCGTGCTTGCCCGCACCGAACCGGGCTCGCGCAGGCGGGAGGGCCTCTCGTACCTGCTGGTGCCGATGCGCCAACCGGGTGTGGAGGTCCGGCCGATCCGGCAGCTGACCGGGACGTCGGAGTTCAACGAGGTCTTCTTCGACAAGGCGCGCACAGCGCGGGACATGGTCGTGGGTGAGGTCGGCGACGGCTGGCGGGTGGCGATGGCGACGCTCGCGTTCGAGCGCGGCGTGGCCACGCTCGGCCAGCAGGTCGGTTTCCGGCGGGAGCTGGCCGCCTTGATCGATCTGGCCAAGCGGACCGGGGCGATCGACGACCCGGTGATCGCGCATCGGCTGGCGCGGTCGCGGGTCGGCCTCGATGTGATGCGGGCGCACGCGCTGCGCACGTTGTCGCGTGCGGACCCGGGTTACGAGGCGTCCGTGTCGAAGCTGGTGTGGGCGCGGTGGCACCGTGATCTCGGCGAACTCGCGATGCAGGTCCGCGGCCAGGCGTCGATCGTCGCCGAGAACGGCGACCTGGACGAGTGGCAGCGGCTGTTCCTGTTCAGCCGTGCGGACACGATCTACGGCGGTTCGGACGAGATCCAGCGCACGATCATCGCCGAGCGCGTGCTCGGCCTGCCGAAGGAGCCACGCCCGTGAACCAGCCACAAGGACACGACCTGCTCGCGGGCAAGACCGTCGTGGTGACCGCCGCGGCGGGCACGGGAATCGGCTCGGCCACCGCGCGGCGCTGTCTCGAAGAGGGCGCCAACGTGGTGATCAGCGACCACCACGAACGCAGGCTGGCCGAGGCGCTGGACGAACTGGAAGCCGAGCACGGCGGCCGGGTCGCCGCGCTGCGGTGCGACGTGACCGACGAGGAACAGGTCGGCGCGTTGGTGCACGGCGCGGTGAGCGCGTTCGGCCGGATCGACGTGATGATCAACAATGCCGGTCTCGGCGGCACCAGGTCGGTACTGGACATGACCGACGACGAATGGAGCCGGGTGCTCGACGTGACGCTCAACGGCACGTTCCGGTGCACGCGGGCGGCGCTGAAACGCATGGTGGACCAAGGCGGCGGCGGTGCCATCGTCAACAACGCCTCGGTCGTCGGCTGGCGAGCACAGCGCGGCCAGGCGCACTACGCCGCCGCCAAGGCCGGGGTCATGGCGTTCACCAGGTGTGCGGCGATGGACGCGGCCGAGCACGGGATCAGGGTCAACGCGGTGGCCCCGAGCCTGGCCGCGCACCCGTTCCTCGCCAAGGTGACCAGCGAGGACCTGTTGACCGAACTCGCCGGGCGGGAGGCCTTCGGGCGTGCCGCGCAGCCGTGGGAGGTCGCGAATGTGATGGTGTTCCTGGCCAGCGACTACGCCTCGTACATGACCGGCGAGGTGGTGTCGGTGAGCAGTCAGCACCCCTGATGAGGAGTTCGACCGTGAAGAAGGAACCAGGAGCGGGCGTGTCGGCGCGCCGCGCCGAGCTGCTGCGGCTGGCGGCGGAGATGTTCGCCGAGCGCGGGTTCCGCGCGACGACCGTGCGCGACATCGCCGACGCCGCGGGGATCCTGTCCGGCAGCCTCTACCACCACTTCGACTCCAAGGAGTCCATGGTGGACGAGATACTGACCGGCTTCCTCGGCGAGCTGTTCGGCCGGTACCGGCAGATCGTCGAGTCCGGCATGCCGCCGAAGGCGACGCTGGAGGCGATCGTGGTCGCCTCCCTGGAGAGCATCGACAAGCAGCACGCCGCGGTCGCGATCTACCAGAACGACGCCAAGCACCTCGCGACGTTCGACCGGTTCGGCTACATCGCCGAGCGCGGCGTCGAGTTCCGCAAGATCTGGGTCGGTGTGCTCGAGGAGGGTGTGCGGGCCGGTGCCTTCCGGCCCGACCTGGACGTCGAGCTCGTGTACCGGTTCATCAGGGACACCGTGTGGGTCGCCGTGCACTGGTACCGGCCCGGTGGCCAGCTGTCCGCGCAGGACGTGGCGGAGCAGTACCTCGGCATCCTGCTCGACGGCATCTCCACCCGCCGCCGCCCGGTGAAGGCACCCGCCCGCCGCCCATGAAACCCCGCATTCTCTGAAGGGAGAACCCGTGTCCGACGCGTACATCATCGACGCCGTACGCACGCCGGTCGGGCGGCGTGGTGGCGCGCTGTCCGGCGTGCACCCCGCCGACCTGGGGGCGCACGTGATCAAAGCGCTGTTCTCCGACAGCCCGATCGACCCCGGCGAGGTCGACGACGTCGTGTTCGGCTGCGTGGACACGCTCGGCCCCCAGTCCGGCGACATCGCGCGGACCGCGTGGCTGGCCGCGGGGTTCCCGGAAGACGTGCCGGGAGTGACGGTCGACCGGCAGTGCGGGTCGAGCCAGCAGGCGCTGCACTTCGCCGCACAGGCGGTGATGAGCGGCTCCGACCTGGTCGTGGCGGGCGGTGTGCAGAACATGAGCCAGGTCCCGATCGGTTCGGCCATGGTGGTCGGCGAGCAGTTCGGCTTCCCGACGCCGACGCACGGGTCGCGGGGCTGGGACCACCGTTACGGCACCGAGGAGATCAACCAGTTCCGCTCGGCGGACATGATCGCCGCCCGCTGGGAGCTGTCCCGGTTCGAGATGGAGGAGTTCGCCCTCGCCAGCCACCGGAAGGCCGCCGCGGCGCAGGACGCGGGCCGGTTCACCCGTGAGATCGTCCCACTGGGCGGGTTCGAGCACGACGAAGGGCCACGCCGGGACACCAGCCTGGCCAAGATGGCCAAACTCGCGCCGTTGCGGCCGGACGGAGTCGTGACAGCGGCGTTGTCGAGTCAGATCTCCGACGGCGCCAGCGCCGTGCTGATCGCGTCCGAACGCATGGTGTTGCGGCACAAGCTCACACCTCGTGCGCGTATCCACCACATGTCGGCCCGTGGTGCGGACCCCGTGTACATGCTGACCGCGCCGATCCGCGCGACGCGGCACGCGTTGGAGCGGGCCGGGATGAGCGTCTCGGACATCGACCTGTTCGAGGCCAACGAGGCGTTCGCGAGCGTGGTGCTGGCCTGGGCCAAGGAACTCAAGGTCGATCTCGACCGGGTCAACGTCAACGGCGGCGCCATCGCGCTCGGCCACCCGATCGGCGCGACCGGCACACGCCTGTTCACCACGTTGCTGCACGAGCTGGAGCGCACCGGTGGGCGGTTCGGTCTGCAGACGATGTGCGAGGGCGGCGGCCAGGCCAACGTGACGATCGTCGAGCGGCTCGGCTGACCTGGCCAGGCTGATGAGGCGAAAACGTTGGCCCATAAGGGCGAACGTCGAACCAGCCGGAACTGTCGGTGGCTGGGTCTATGGTGCGGAGCATGGGGTCATTGAAGCGAACCGTCACCGCACTGGCCATCACCAGCCTGGTAGTCCTGGCGCTCACACCGCCGGTCGCGGTCGCCGAGCAGCGTGTGTTGCGCGCTGACCAGGCCGTCGCGCGCCCGTGTCATGCTGCCCTCCTCGCCGGTGGAACTCCCGGCACCGACCGAAGAGAAGTGAGATCCACAGTAGACGGTCTGGTGCACGCGCGGCTCCGCGAACGGGAAGGCCCGGGCGGTGACTGGGATGTCGCCGTGTTCGCCAAGGCGGACGGGCGCGTGGTCGCGGCGTCCAGTGCGTTGCGCAGCCAGGAGCTGGCGGAGGGGGCCGTCAAGAAGGACCAGGTTCTGGTCGTTCAGGCATGCCGGTACGGCGGTGCGGCCCGAACAGTCACGTTGGGCCTCGATTTCCTCGCTGTGCCACCCGTCGGCCCGGCGGAACGCGCCGAGCTCGTGCGCGTCGAGACGCCACGACAGGCGGACAAAGGCAAGCTGATGGGCCTCGGTCTGGACGTGACCGAGAAGGCCGACGCGACAGGCGTCGTCGTGGTGCTCAACGGTGACGACGACCGCAAGAAGCTGCGAGACAGCGGCATGGGATACCAGGTTGTCGACGCCGATCTCGCCAAGACAACGCGGGCGTACGCGGAGGCGGACAAGGCGTACGCGTCGAGAACGGCGTCCTCCACGCTTCCGTCCGGACGTACGAGCTACCGCACGCTCTATGAGGTGAACTACGAGCTCAAGGAGCTTGCTCGGCGGAACCCGGCTCTGGCCAAGGCGGTCACCGCCCCGCATCCGACGCTCGAGGGTCGTGACGTCGTCGGTCTGGAGATCGCGCGGGACGTCGCGAACAGCGGAGACGGCAGACCTGTCTTCTTCCTGATGGGCGCGCACCACGCCCGCGAATGGCCCACAGTGGAACACTCGGTGGAGTGGGCGTACGAGCTGATCAACGGGTATGGGGCGGATGCGGAAATCCGGTCGCTGGTCGACAGGACGCGCAATCTGATCGTGCCGGTGGTCAACCCGGACGGGTTCTCCGTCTCCCGTGAGGGACGGCGCGGCGACTCGGGCGACAAGTTCGCCTACGAGTGGAAACGCAAGAACTGCAGCGTCCATGACTCGCCGCCGGAATACCGGACCGGCGTGTGCGCGGGAAACCCCGCGGGCTGGCGCCGTGGCGTGGACCCGAACCGCAACTACGGCGGGTTCTGGGGTGGCGCGGGCGCGGAGATGAGGTGGGACGGTGAGGGCTACCGGGGCCCGGGGCCGTTCAGCGAGCCGGAATCCCGCAACATCAGGGACATGGTGTCGACACGTCAGGTCACGAACCTGATCACGTTGCACACCTTCAGCAACCTGGTTCTCCGTCCGCCGGGCAACTCGGACGTGCAGTCGTCGGCCGACGAACCGGCGTACAAGGCCCTCGGCGACAAGATGGCCTCGCGCAACGGCTACGTCAGCCAACGGATCTGGGAGCTCTACACCGTGTCCGGCGGCACCGAGGACTGGTCGTACTGGGCGACGGGCGGCTTCGGGTTCACCTTCGAGATCGGCCACGAACACTTCCACCCGGCGTACGCCAACGCCGTGGTCGCCGAATACACCGGGACAGCGCCTGCCGCGGGCGCCGGCAAGGGCGGCAACCGACGCGCGTTCCTCGACATGCTCGGCAACACCGCGGACGCGTCGGCGCATTCCACAGTGGTCGGCAGTGCCCCGCGCGGCTACCAGCTCAAGCTCCGCAAATCCTTCCAGACCCCGACCTCGCCCGTGGTCCAACCGGACGGCGGCACGACGCCCCCGATCTACTACACCGACCGGCTGGAATCCACGCTGACCGCCCCCGGCGGGCGCTTCGAATGGGCGGTGAACCCGTCGACCCGCCCGTACGTCGGCGACCGGATCGGCCGCACACCACTGGCACCGGCCCAGCCAGGTTTCGCACTGGCGAACCCACCGGGCATGCCACCGGTGAACCCGGCCTTCCCCGCCGATCCGGCGGCCGAACGGATCCCCTTCACCATCAAGGGCTTACCCCAGCACGACAACGGCCAGGTCCGTGTGACGGTGTCTTCCAGGACCGCCAACGGCGACTGGGACGTGTACATCCTGGACGAGGACGGCCACATCGTCGGCGCCTCGGCCACGGACCCGCTGTACGCGGGAGTCCGTGAGCGGGCAGTCCTCCTGGACCCGGTGCCAGGCGACTACACCCTCGCCGTGGTGAACTATGGTCAGGCGGACCCAGCCAACCCAGAGGACTGGTCCGGCGCGGTCGAGTTCGTCCAACCCCAGCAACCCGTCCACGGCACCCGCGAGGCGTACACCCTCACGTGCGCCGACCGGTCCGGCAATCTGGTCGGAACCCGTGACGTGTTCGTCGACCGCGGCCAAACCACGGACGTCACTGGCGTCTGCGAACCCGCTCGACGAGGCAGGAGGTAGGCACAGACGGACTCCAGCCGGGCGAACGACCTCCCTCACGCCAACCCGGTGGCCTAGACGCGCTCGGCACAGTTGCTGCCCGAAACAAACAGCAGACGCCCAGCTCAACCACCTACAGGACGCTGCCTAGTCCGTTCGCTCCAACGGGTCCCAGTGTCCGGCGTAGCGCAGCAGGGACTGGGCGAGGTCCGGATGCGCTGCGGCCCAGGTGCTGTCGAACAGGTACCACTGCTGGTAGCCGAACGTGTCGTCGATGTGGATCGCCAGTTGGGCGAGGTGGTCGGTGACGTGCAGTTTGGACTGGTCCGGGTCGCGGCCGTCGGTCAGTTCGTGGTCGCGCGGTGGCCCTGGCCACGGGTCTTCGTTGAGGTTGAAGCCTGGCAGCGGTTGCAGCGGTCCAGCGCGGGGCCGACAGTGGTGTCGCCGGGTTCGGTCAATGGACCCTCGTAGTGGGACCTGTACACGAAGAACACCGCGAGAACATAGGCCGTTCATCCACGCCTGCCCGATTCTCCCGCGTTGACCGGGCAGGCGCGGATGCGATGGCCCGTGCCTGCCTGCGAGCACGGCCACGCGGGGCGGAACTCTAGCGGTGCTTGTTCACACCACCGTCGGTAGTGCCTACTTTCGGCGGCCCCAGCCGACCCCGTCGGTGACTTAAGGTCGGCCGGTCAGCTGGGTGGAGCGAGATGAGGTGCGAACCTATGGGGTCAAGACACAGATCCCCGTTGGCCTTGCGGACGGGGATCGCGCTGGGGGCCGCCGGCCTGGTGGTCTTCGGTGTCACTGTGCCGTCCGCGACCGCGGCGGACAACGTTCTGCGAGCCGGCGGGTCGGCCAACCGGGCCTGTTACGAGTCGATCCAGTCGCGGCGGGCGCAGGCGGTCGACCAGCGTGAGGTCACTTCGACCGTGGACGGGTTGATCCAGGCCCGGCTCGCGCCGCGCGACAACGCGGAAGGGGACTGGGACCTCGCGGTCTTCGACAAGGCGACCGGCAAGGTCGTGGCCGCGTCGTCGGCGTTGCGCAGCCGGGAACTCGCCGAGAGCTTCGTCAAGAAGGGACAGCAGCTCGTCGTGCAGGGCTGCCGGTACTCCGGCTCCGCACGGGCGGTCAACCTCGGCATCGACTTCCTCGCGCTGACCCCGCAGGGCACTGCGAGCGGAACACCGGAGCAGCCGCAGCGGGCGGAGATCGTGCGGGTCGAGACGCCGTCGCGCGCGGACAAGAACAAGCTCCTCGGGCTGGGGCTCGACGTCACCGAGAAGGGCGACGACACCGGCGTCGAGGTCGTCCTGGCAGACGACGCCGACCGCAAGACGTTGCGCGACAGCGGTATGCGGTCGACCACGGTCGACCCGGACCTGTCGAGGACCGCTCGGGAAGACGCCGCGAAGAACGAGGAGTACGCCGCCAGGACCCAGGCTTCCGGTCTGCCGTCCGGCCGTACCAGCTACCGGCACCTGTACGAGTACGAGTACGAACTCAAGGAACTGGCGCGCCGCAACCCGAAGCTGGTCAAGGCGTTCGTCCTGAACCACTCGTCGGTCGAGGGCAGGGACGTCACCGGTGTGGAGATCGCCACCGACGTGACCAACGCCGCCGACGGCAAGCCGGTCAACCTCATGCTCGGTGTGCACCACGCCCGTGAATGGCCGGCCAGTGAGCACGCCATCGAATGGGCGTACGAACTGGTCAACGGCTACCAGCGGGACCCGGCGATCAAGGCGCTGGTCGGCAAGACCCGCAACATCGTCGTGCCGGTCGTGAACGTCGACGGTTTCGCCATCTCCCGCGAGGCCGAGCCCAAGGGCGATTTCTCCCGTTTCGACTACGAGATGAAGCGCAAGAACTGCCAGGCATCCGACTCGCCGCCGCAGTTCCGCACCGGTGTGTGCAAGGCGAACCCGGCAGGCAAGGACCGCGGGACTGACCCGAACCGCAACTACGCCACGTTCTGGGGCGGCACCGGCGCGGGTGTCGGCTGGAACAGCGAGACGTTCCGCGGCGCCGGGCCGTTCTCCGAGCCGGAGACCCGCAACATCCGCGACCTCGTGTCGAAACGGCAGGTCACGAACCTGCTCACGCTGCACACGTCCGGCAACCTGATCCTCCGTCCGCCGGGCGTCGCCGACACCCGCCCGCCGTTGGACGAGCCCGTGCTCAAGGCCCTCGGCGACAAGATGGCGTCCCGCAACGGCTACCGCAGCATCCCGAGCTGGGGTCTGTACGACACCACCGGCACGACCGAGGACTGGTCCTTCTGGACCACCGGCGGCCTCGGCTACACGTTCGAGATCAACACCGCCGGTTTCCACCCGGCGTACCAGAACGCGGTGGTGGCCGAGTACACCGGCACGGCACCGGCTGCCGGTGCGGGCAAGGGCGGCAACCGTGCCGCGTTCCTCGACATGCTCGGCAACGCGGCCGACCCGGCGGCGCACTCGACGCTGATCGGTTCTGCTCCACGGGGCTACCAGCTCAAGCTGCACAAGACGTTCCAGACGCCGACCTCGCCGGTGCTGCAGCCGGACGGCTCGACCAAACCTCCGCTGTACGTCACCGACACGCTCGACTCGACGTACTCGTCGACCGGCGGGCGGTTCGCGTGGTCGATCAACCCGTCGACCCGTCCGTATGTCGCCGGACGGTACGGCCGTGAGCCGCAGGGCCCGAAGCAGGCGGCGGCGCCGCTGGCCAACCCGCCGGGAGTGCCCGCGGAGAACACCGGCTACCCGGGCAACCCGGTGTCGGAGAGCATGCCGTTCACCGTCAAGGGCCTGCCCGAGGTGGACAACGGCCGGTTCGACGTGATCGTGCAGTGGGCGAACCCGCAGACCGACTGGGACCTGTTCGTCTACAACTCGGCCGGTGAACTGGTCACGTCGTCCGCGGCCGGCGGCACGACGTCGGAGAAGGCGACCCTGTTCGACCCGCCGCCGGGCAACTACACGGCGGTGATGGTCAACTACGACCAGGTCGACCCGGCCAACCCGGACGACTGGGGCAACGGCAGGGTCGAGTTCTCCTCGCCGGTCCCGCCGACGTATGGCACCAGGGAGGCCTACACCCTCACCTGCACCAACCGCAACGGCAAGCTCGTCGGCATCGCCGATGTGTTCGCCGACCGCGGGCAGACCGTGGATGTCGGCGAAGTCTGCACCAACTCGGCGCGTGCCAACAAGGAACGCCGCCGCTGAACCGTGCGTGACCTGAGATCCAAACAGCGGCAGGCCAGGGTGGCCTGCCGCTGTTTCAGTCGCTGGGAGTCAGTCGCCAGGCGCCGTAGGGGTTGTGGAAGAAGTCGCCGTCTTCGTAGCGGTCGCAGGGATACCGGTGCATGAGCCAGCGCGGGGACCGCGGGCTGAGCCGGAATCCTTCGCCGTCCTGGATCCTGGTGGCGCGCTCCTCGGTCAGCAGGTAGCCGGCTACGCCGTCGGCGAGTTCGGCCCGCTCGTCCGGTGTCCCGGCCCGCGCGGTGGCGTCGATCTCGACCTCAGGTGCGCCGAGCAGGTGCATGCCGCAGGTGTAATACAGGCTGTCGTCCGAGATCAGCCGTTTGACGAACGCGCTGTGCAGCACGAGTTTCCCGAGCTCGTCGTCGGCGTCAGCCAGTTCGTCCGCGAGCGTGAGCCAACGGTCCCGGCCGTGCGCCAGCCCGTTGCTCTCGTTCTTCACCGCCGTGACACCGTTGTGCAGCAACGCGCCCGCCACGGCGAGGACACGCCGTGACACGTCCACGGAGGTGTCCGCTGTCATCGGGGGCGACAGCACGTAGGCCACGGAGTCGTGTTCGGCGACAGCTGCCCAGTCCTCGTCGGTGAAGCTGACCTCCGCCAGGCACGCCTTGAACGCGGCCACCATCCGTGGATCCGATTCGTTCTGGAAGTGCTCCCGGTCCACCGTGAACTCCGGCCCGCCGGAGCGGTGCACGACATCTTCGAGTTCCCCGATGCCGAGGCCCGGCCCGACGGCGCACAGGACATGACGTGGTTGGACGACATCCGCCACAACGAGCTCCGATCCCCTCAGGTGGAGCCCAGCGTAGAGGCGGCCTCGGCGGGCACCTGGTTGTGCGTACCCACCAGAAGCAAACAACAATCACCAGTAACACACCGTAATGACCCGTCGATGTCTAGATCCGGAAGAGTGGGATCCGATGTCTGCGCGACACGCGGGAGATAGCGCCCACATCTGAACGCAGCCAGTTCACCGATTCGTTATGCTTATCGGTCGGCCTACCTCTTGACGTCAGGAGTTCGATTGACCGTCCTGGACGAAAGTCAGCTGCTGCTCGATTCCGGAACGGTTGAGAACCCCTCAATCCTGTACTCGGGCGGCTCCACACCGCCCACGCGCACGCTCGTCGACATCCTGACAGCGACCGCGCGTCAGCACCCGAACGCCGCCGCTCTCGACGACGGCACGGCTGTGCTCACCTACCGCCAGCTCATGACCGAGGTCGAGGCCCGGCGCGACATCCTCGCCGACGAGGGCATCGGCGTCGGCGACCGCGTCGGTATCCGTGTCGAGTCCGGCACCGCCGAGCTCTACCTGGCGATCCTCGCCGTGCTCGCGGCCGGTGCCGCGTACGTCCCCGTCGACGCCGACGACCCCGATGAACGCGCCGAACTGGTCTGGGCCGAGGCCAAGGTCTGCGCCGTCATCGGGTCCCAGGGCGAGATCCGGCCGCTCAGCCCGCCCATGCGCTGCGGCACGGGCCCCGGCCCGGACGACGACGCCTGGATCATCTTCACGTCCGGCTCGACCGGCACCCCGAAGGGCGTCGCCGTCAGCCACCGCAGCGCTGCCGCGTTCGTCGACGCCGAAGCCAGGTTGTTCCTGCAGGAAGAGCCCATCGGACCGGCGGACCGCGTCCTCGCCGGGCTGTCAGTCGCGTTCGACGCGTCGTGTGAAGAGATGTGGCTCGCGTGGCGGCACGGAGCGTGCCTCGTGCCCGCTCCTCGCGCGCTTGTCCGTACCGGCATGGACCTGGGCCCATGGCTGCTGGAGCGTGAGATCACCGTCGTATCGACGGTGCCCACGCTCGCCGCGTTGTGGCCCGTCGAGGCGCTCGACGAGGTCCGGCTGCTCATCTTCGGCGGCGAGGCGTGCCCGCCTGAGCTGGCCGAACGTCTGGCCGTCGAAGGTCGAGAGGTGTGGAACACCTACGGCCCGACCGAGGCCACTGTCGTCGCGTGCGCCGCGCAGCTGACCGGTGAAGGCCCCGTCCGCATCGGCCTGCCGCTGGACGGCTGGGACCTCGCCGTCGTCGACCAGCAGGGCCGCCCTGTGCCGATGGGCGAGATCGGCGAGCTCGTGATCGGTGGCGTCGGCCTGGCCCGCTACCTGGACCACGAGAAGGACGCCGCGAAGTTCGCGCCGCTGGAGTCGCTTGGCTGGGAGCGCGCGTACCGCAGTGGTGACCTGGTCAAAGCCGAGGCCGAAGGTCTGCTGTTCATCGGCCGCGCCGACGAGCAGGTCAAGCTCGGCGGACGCCGGATCGAACTGGGCGAGGTCGACGCGGCACTCCAGGCGTTGCCCGGCGTGGCCGGTGCCGCTGCCGCCGTGCGCAAGACCAAGGCCGGCAACCAGGTGCTCGTCGGTTACGTCGTCGCCGAGAACTTCGACCAGGCCGACGCGCTGGAGCGGCTCAGGACGGCCCTGCCCGCGGCTCTGGTGCCGTTGCTGGCGGTCGTCGACACGTTGCCGACCCGTACGTCCGGCAAGGTGGACCGCAACGCGCTGCCGTGGCCGCTGAAGACCGTCACGACCGGCCTGTCCGGTACCGCGGGCTGGCTGGCCGAGCAGTGGACCGAGATCCTCGGCATCGGCGTGGAGAAGCTGGACGAGGACTTCTTCGCCCGCGGCGGCAGCAGCCTGGGCGCGGCGCAGCTCGTCTCGCTCGTCCGGCGGCAGTACCCGGGCCTGTCGGTGAGTGACGTCTACCAGCACTCCAAGCTCGGCCAGATGGCCAAGCGCCTGGACGAGCTGGGCGTGGCCACGACCACGAGCCGCACTGTCGAGCCGATGCCACGCGGCTTCTCCGTGGCGACGACCGCGTTGATGGCGCCGCTGCTGACGCTCGTCGGCGCGCGCTGGCTTGTCGCGCTCGCCGCGATCAACAACATCTTCTCGTTCTCGTGGGCGCCGACCATCTCGTGGTGGTGGGTCGGGCTCGGCTGGTTGCTGTTCGTCAGCCCCGTCGGCCGCCTCGGCATCGCCGCGGGCAGCGCCCGGTTGCTGCTGCGCGGCCTCAAGCCAGGCAAGTACAAGCGCGGCGGCAGCGTCCACCTGCGACTGTGGACGGCCGAGCGGATCGCCGGGCTGACCGGCGTGTCGAACCTGTCCGGTGCGCCGTGGATCACGTACTACGCCCGCGCGCTCGGGGCCAGGATCGGCCGTGACGCCGACCTGCACTCGGTGCCGCCGGTGACCGGGATGCTCAAGCTCGGCAAGGCGAGCGCGGTGGAACCAGAGGTCGACCTGAGCGGCTACTGGATGGACGGCGACCGCCTGCACATCGGCAAGATCCGGATCGGTGCCGGTGCCGTGGTCGGCGCCCGCAGCACGCTGTTCCCCGGCGCTCGCGTCGGCAAGCGCGCCGAGATCGCCCCAGGCTCGGCTGTGATGGGCGCGGTCCGCCCGGGGCAGCGTTGGGCCGGGGCTCCGGCGGTGAGGTCCGGCAAGCCTGGGCGGTCGTGGCCGTCAGCGCGTGCACCGCGCAAACTGCGCTGGGTCATCGCGTACGGCATCACGTCACTGCTGATGGGCATGTACCCGGTCCTCGGTGCCGTGCCGGGCTTGCTGGTGCTGTCGGCGTTCGTCGACGGTGGCCTGTCGAGCGTCCTGCTGGCCGTGCCGCTGGCGACAATCGCCGCCATGGGCAGCTTCGCCGCGCTGATCCTGGTGTCCGTGCGGTTGCTCGGTGTCGGGCTGCGCGCCGGGCACCACCCGGTGCACAGCCGGATCGGCTGGCAGGCCTGGGCGACCGAGCGCCTGATGGACCTGTCCCGGATCCTGCTGTTCCCGATGTACGCCAGCTTGTTCACGCCGGTGTGGCTGCGGCTGCTCGGGGCGAAGGTCGGCCGTCGCGTGGAGGCGTCGACCGTGCTGGCCATCCCGAAGATGACGACCATCCGCGACGGCGCCTTCCTCGCCGACGACACCATGGTCGCCACGTACGAGCTGGCCGGTGGCTGGGTGCGTATCGGTGAGGCACGCGTCGGCAAGCGGGCGTTCCTCGGCAACTCGGGGATGACCGCGCCTGGCCGTGCCGTCCCGAACGGCGGTCTGGTGGGTGTCCTGTCCGCGACGCCGAAGCGTGCCAAGGCGGGTTCGTCGTGGCTCGGTATGCCGCCGATGAAACTGCGGCGGACCGTGGCCGAGAGCGACGACAGCCGAACGTTCGATCCGCCGAAGCGACTCGTGCTCGCCCGCGCGTTGGTCGAGTTGTGCCGTGTCATCCCTGTGATGGCAGGTGTCGCGTTGGCCGTGCTCGCGTTGGCCGCGTTCAACGGTCTCGTCCTGCAGTTCGGCTGGGCAGTGGCCGCACTGCTGTCAGGCGGTGTGCTGTTCGGCGCCGGGCTCGTCGCGTGCGCGGTGACCACGGCCGCGAAATGGTTGCTTGTCGGGCGGTTCCGCGCGGTCGAGCATCCGCTGTGGAGCTCGTTCGTGTGGCGCAACGAGCTTGCGGACACGTTCGTCGAGGTGCTCGCCGGACCGTGGCTGGTCACGTCGGCCACCGGCACCCCGCTGCTCACCGGCTGGCTGCGCACCATGGGTGCGAAGATCGGCAAGGGCGTCTACCTCGATACGTACTGGCTGCCCGAGGCGGACCTGGTGTCGTTGGGCGACGGCGTCAGCGTCAACCGCGGCTGCGTGCTGCAGACGCACCTGTTCCACGACCGGATCATGAGCATGTCCGAGGTGTTGATGGACGACGGCTCGACGCTGGGCCCGCACGGCATCATCCTGCCCGGTGCGAAGGTCGGCGCCCGCACCACGATCGGTCCGGCTTCGCTCGTCATGCGCGGCGAAGGTGTCCCAGCCGACACCAGGTGGCTGGGCAATCCGATCTCCGCGTGGCCTACTTTTAGGTCGTGATCGACCCGTACCTGCCGGCTCACGGTGACCTGAGCTACCACGTTGAGCACTACGACCTGGAACTGGACTACCGGGTCGGTGCGGGCAGACTGTCCGGTAGAGCGAAGATCACGGCGGTGGCCACCACCGCGCTCACCCGGTTCACGCTGGACCTCGGCATGTTCAAGGTGAACCGGGTAACGGTGGACGGCAGGCCTGCCCGCTTCGCTCACCGCGCGCACAAACTGGCCGTGCAGGCGAAGATCGCCGCCGGGCAGCAGTTCACAGCGGAGGTGCGCTACGTCGGCAACCCCACACCGATCAACACCAGGCACTGGGGTGAGCTGGGCTGGGATCACCTGGAGGACGGCGTGCTGGTGGCCAGTCAGCCTGTCGGTGCTCCGTCGTGGTTCCCGTGCAACGACCGCCCCAGCGACAAAGCGACATATCGGATCTCGGTGACGACCGGGTCACCGTACCGCGTCGTCGCGAACGGTGACCTGATCGACGGCCGGGTGTCGGCGTCGACCACCACGTGGGTGTACCTGCAACTCGAGCCGATGGCGACGTATCTCGCCACCATTCAGATCGGACGTTACGAGTACTTGGAGCGTGCCGACGAACGCGTGCCGATGCGTGCCGCGTACCCCTTGCGCCTCATGGAGGGGTACGCGCATGACTTCGGCAGGCAGACCGACATGATGATCGCGTTCGAGCGGATGTTCGGGCCGTACCCGTTCAGCGCCTACACCGTCGTCGTCACCGACGACGATCTGGACATCCCGATCGAGGCACAGGGGATGTCGATCTTCGGCGCCAACCACGTCGACGGCCGTCGTGGCTACGAGCGCCTGGTGGCGCACGAGTTGGCGCACCAGTGGTTCGGCAACAGCGTGTCCATCGCGGACTGGCGGCAGATCTGGCTCAACGAGGGCTTCGCCGCTTATTCGGAATGGCTGTGGTCGCAGGCTTCCGGTGGTCAGTCCGCCGACGCGTTGGCCAGGGCGACGTGGACGAGGATCGCCAAGCTGCCGCAGGATCTCGTGCTCGCGGACCCAGGTGTCGAGCGGATGTTCGACGACCTGCTGTACAAGCGTGGCGCGCTGGCCGTGCACGCCTTGAGGTTGCGGCTGGGCGACGCGGCGTTCTTCGCGATGCTGCGGGACTGGACCACCCAGAACCGGCACGGCTCGGTGTCCATCGAGGACTTCACGCAGCACGCGCAGCGGCATTCGCCGCGCCCGCTCGGCGACCTATTCACCGCTTGGCTGTACCAGGCTCGCCTGCCCGAGCTTGGCTAGGACCGCTTCGGCTTCGGCGACGGTTTTCCTGATCACGTCGGCGCACGCGGGCAGGTCGTCCAGGCGGCCGACGACCTGCCCGGCGGCCAGCACGCCCGCGTCCGTCCGGCCTTCGACCAGACCGGCACGCAACAACACGGGCGTGTTCGCTGCCATGATCACCTGCGCCAGTGGCGTGTCCCGGCGCATCGACCAGCCCTCGCGGGCCATCGACGACCACGACAGGCCGCTGAGCTTCTTGAACCGCGCCGCGTTGGCCACGGCGGTCAGGAGCCCCCTGAACCGCCCGGATTTCTCCAGTTTCTCGACCAGTTCGGTCCTCAGGACCCGATGCGGCACGCCGTCCACACGCGTGGTGACGACCGTGCCGTCCAGGCCTTTGCCGAGGTAGAGCTGCTTGACCTCGTCTGGCACTGTGCTTTCCTTGGTCAGCAGGAATCGTGTGCCCATCGCGATTCCCGCCGCGCCGTAGGCCAGGGCGGCGGCCAGGCCACGGCCGTCGAAGAAGCCCCCGGCGGCGATGACGGGGATGTCCACCGCGTCCACAACGGACGGGATCAGCAGGGTGCTCGCGACCGAACCGGTGTGGCCGCCCGCTTCACCGCCCTGGGCGATCACCGCGTCCGCGCCCCACGCGGCGACTTTCTCGGCGTGCCGGACCGCGCCGACCGACGGGATCACCAGCGTTCCGGCGTCCTTGAGCTTCTTGATCAGGTCAGCTTTCGGTGCCCGCGCGAAGGACGCGACGCGGATCCGTTCCCTGATCAGCAGGTCGATGCGGGCGTCCGCGTCGACCGCGTCCGACCGGAGGTTGACGCCGAACGGCTTGTCTGTCCGGCTTTTGGTCTCCTGGATGGCTTTTTCGAGTTCCTCGTAGGTCATCGTCGCCGATGCCAGGATGCCGAGCCCGCCCGCCGCCGCGCTCGCCGCGACCAGCCGCGGCCCGGCGACCCACCCCATCCCCGTCTGCACCACCGGGTGCTCGACGCCGACCAGGCGCGTGAGGGCGGTTTTCACGCGCGTACCTCGCGATCTCGTTTGCTGTCCGGGTCCAGCACCGTCCTGATCAGTTCGAGCTCCTGCTCGCTCGGCTCCCGCGTGACAGCGGGCTCGTCGCGTGGCAACTCGAATCCGGTCTGGTCGTGCACTTCCTGCACGTCGACACCGGGGTGCACGGACGCGATCCGCATACTGCGATCGGGCGTGTCGAAGTCGAACACCGCGAGGTTGGTGACCACGCGGTGGATGTTGTGGAACGGCCCCGCGTCCTTGTCGTAACCGACGCCCGAGACCACGTCGACAGCGTCCACCATGACTCGCTTGCTGTGCCTGGGAACCCAGTAGCTGGTCTTGTTGTTCACCGTGTTGCCGGGCGCGCCGCGGAACCCGAGCAACTGCCTGGTCGGTTTGCCGTGGTCGCCGATCGCCGAGATGTTCTGGTTGCCGAACTTGTCGAGCTGGTTCGCGCCCATCACCACGTGCCTGGTGCCGTGTGCGACCACGTCGAAGACCTTGCGGTACGGTATCCAGCCCTCGACTCTGCCGTCCGCGGTCAGCAGGTAAGCCTCGCCGTCGGAGAGCAGCAGGTCGGGCTCGCTCGTCAGCCTGGCCAGCTTCGCACCGAGACCGGGGACGAAACCCATGGGGCTGGCCAGGATCTCGCCGTCCCCGGCGAACAGATCCGCGCACGCCGCCACGCACACCTCGGCCCTGGTCACTGCCATGAGCGCACCGCCTCCTGGTAGCCGTGCTCGCCGCCGGTCAGGAACCGGTCGGCGAAGGAATCCCAGTCCGCCTCGGCGTAGAGCCGCTGGAACTTCTCGTCCCGGGTGTAGTCCGGTGCGCAGCTGGTGAAGTGCGCGCCGTTGGGCGTTTCCACGACCCCGTCGACCATCATCCTGTTCAACAGCAAGGTCTGCACCGGGCCGTCGAACGTGTCCACCACCTGCTCACACGAGACGTACCGGCGCTTCGCGGCCAGGCAGAACAGGTCGTCGAAGTACGGGTCCGGGCCGAGGTACTGGGCGTTTCCGTGCCGGTCGGCCCGATTCATGTGCACCAGGGCGACGTCGAGGTGCAACGCGGGCATCGCCACGAGTTCTTCGCCGTCGTACGGGGATCGCACTGTGCGTAGTTCCGGGTTGGTCCGCATGACGTCCGAGCCGAGCCCGGCGCGGATCGGCAGGAACGGCAGCCGGTGCCCGGCGGCGAGCAGTCCACACTGGAACATGCCTTCGTCGAGCTCGGTCACGTCCAGACCGCCCGCCTGCCTTGCTTTCTGGAAGTACGGGTCGTAGGCGACGGTGTCGAGCGAGACGAACCCGTAGACCAGTTCGCGGATCTTGCCCGCGGCGGCGAGCAGGCCGACGTCGGGGCCGCCGTAGGACACGATCGTCAGGTCCCGTACCGGGGAGTCCAGGATCGCGCGGACGAGCGCCATGGGTTTGCGTCGCGAGCCCCAGCCACCGATGCCGATGGTCATCCCGTCGGACAGTTCCGCCACCACGTCGGACGGCGTCATCCGCTTGTCACGCATTGTTCGCTCCGTTGATGAAAGCGTCGCGTGCCTCGTCCGAGGCGCCGGTCAGGTTCAGTTCGAACGTGAAGCCTTGTTCGTAGCGGTAGCTGCGGTGCACCGGCTGCGGGTCGATCCCGTTGATCGCCTCTTTGGCGCGGCGGATCACGCGTGTGTCCTTCGCCGCGATCTCGTCGGCCAGGGTGCGTGCCGCTTCGTCGAGCTTGTCGCGTGGCACGACCTCGTAGACCGATCCGTGGTGGTGCAGTTGGGCGGCGTCGATGTTCCTCGCCGTGTAGTACAGGGTTCGCATCAGGTGCTGGGGGACCAGCCTGGCCAGGTGGGTGGCCGCGCCGAGCGCGCCTCTGTCTACTTCGGGCAGTCCGAAGTAGGCGTCTTCCGCGGCGATCACGATGTCGCTGTTGCCGACGAGGCCGACGCCGCCGCCGAGGCAGAACCCTTGAACGGCCGCGATGACCGGCACCGCGCAGTCGTACACAGCTCCGAAGGCCGCCGCGCAGCCGCGGTTGGCGCCGATCAGCGCGTCGTGGCCGGTGGACCGCTGCATTTCCTTGATGTCCACGCCCGCGCAGAAGCCTCTGCCCTCGGCGCGGAGTATCACCACGCGAGTTTCCGGGTCGTCGCCCGCCGCGGTGATGGCCGTGGCGAGGTCGAACCAGCCCTGGACCGGTGGCGCGTTCACCGGTGGGAAGTCGATGGTGACCCGGGTGACGCCGGGGCCCGCCCGGTTGCTGGTGATCCCCATGGACCCTTCTTCCTAACCTAGCGATTGCTTGGTAACTTATCAGGACCGGGAGCCCATGAGAAGGAGTCAGGCGTGCACCTCGCACTCGAAGGCTCGGTGGTCCTGGTGACCGGCGGCGCGCGTGGCGTCGGACTCGGTGTCACGCAGGCGTTCCAGTCCGCCGGGGCGACCGTGGTCATCTGCGGCCGCACGCAGCCGGCCGATCCGGTCGCGGACTTCGTCGCGTGCGACATCCGGGACGTCGAGCAGATCGACGCCATGGTCACGTCGGTCGTCGACCGCTACGGACGGTTGGATGTCCTGGTCAACAACGCAGGCGGCGCACCCGTCGCCGACACGGCCACGGCATCGCCCCGGTTCCACGAGGCTGTCATCCGGCTCAACCTCGTAGCGCCCCTGCTGGTCTCGCAGCGCGTGAACACCGTCATGCAACAGCAGGACAGCGGCGGCTCGATCGTGATGATCAGCAGTATCAACGGATCTCGCCCCGCTCCGCAGTCGGTCGCCTACGGCGCGGCCAAAGCGGGCGTGAACAACCTGGCAGCGAGCCTGGCGGCGGAATGGGCGCCCAAGGTGCGCGTCAACTCCCTCGCCGTCGGCATGGTCCGCACCGACATCACCGAAGACGCCTTCGCCGACGTCCTCGCCGAATCGGCCGCCGCTGTCCCCTTGGGACGCTTGGCCGAACCTGCCGAGGTCGGTGCGTGCGCGGTGTTCCTGGCTTCTCCGCTGGCTTCCTACGTCACCGGCGCGACCCTGCTCGTGCACGGCGGGGGTGAACTGCCCGTCTACTTCTCTAGGGAGACGCCTTGAGCAAGCTCTGTTCTGGCCGCGTTGTCATCGTCACCGGGGCGGCGCGGGGAATCGGCCGAGCGCATGCTTTGGCGTTCGCGGCCGAGGGCGCGCACGTCGTGGTGAACGACTACGGCGTCGGCCTGGACGGGTCGGGCGCTTCCGCGGGTCCCGCGGCCGACGTGGTCGCGGAAATCGAGGCAGCGGGTGGCTCAGCCGTCGCGAACAACGACGACGTGGCCTCGTGGGACGGCGCCGCTCGGCTCGTCGAGACAGCCGTGCAAACGTTTGGCCGACTCGACGTGCTGGTCAACAACGCGGGCTTCCTGCGTGACCGCATGCTGGTGACCATGGCCGAGGAGGAATGGGACGCGGTCGTCCGCGTGCACCTCAAGGGCCACTTCGCCACCGTGCACCACGCCGCGGCGCACTGGCGCGCGGCGGCCAAGTCCGGTGCGCTCCCGGACGCCCGCGTGATCAACACCAGTTCCGGCGCGGGTCTGCTCGGCAGCGTCGGCCAGGGCAACTACAGCGCGGCGAAGGCGGGAATCGTGGGGCTGACGCTGGTCGCGTCCGCCGAACTGGCCCGCTACGGCGTGACCGTGAACGCGATCGCGCCCGCTGCCCGCACCCGGATGACCGAGCAGACGTTCGCGTCCACCATGGCCGCGCCTGAGGGCGGGTTCGACGCGATGGCACCGGAGAACGTCTCGCCGCTGGTGGTCTGGCTCGGCAGCGTGGAATCCCGCGAGGTCACCGGTCGAGTTTTCGAAGTGGACGGTGGACGGATCTGCCTCACCGAAGGCTGGCGCCCCGGGCCCACCGCCACCAAACCCGCACGCTGGTCGCCCGCGGAGCTCACGCCCGTGGTCAAGCACCTCCTGGCACAGGCAAACCAACCGCTGCCAGTGTACGGAACCTCGTGAGTGTTCAGGAGGGTTCGGCATAGCGCGCCGACGGCTGCGGCAAGTGGGCCCACTCGCCGGGTTCGCCCGCGCGGCCATGCGATGCCGCTCGGCGGAGCCGAACAGGTCAGCGCAAGGCCGCGAGCAACATCGGGAATGACCGGTGCAGCGCCCGCTGCCAGTAGGGCCAGGAGTGCGTGCCCGGTCCGTAGAAGTCCGTGATGACGCGGACGTGCTTGGCGCGTAGGCGTTCGGCCACCGCGGCCGACTGCATGCCGAGGAACTGCTCGGAGCGGTCGAAGCCTGTGCCCGGTGGGTCGAGCGGGCCTGGTTCGCCGTTGCCGGTGGCCAGGTAGACGGGGATGCCGCGCAGCCGCCCGGCCAGGTCGTACGGGTTGTGCGCGGCCCAGACGTCGGCCTGCGCCTCGGGGTCTCCCCACAGGGCCAGCGGGTCGCCGCCGGCCTGCCGGACGAGCCCGGCGACCACGTCGGTGCCGATCTTGCCCTGGAATGTCGTGTGGACAAGGCCGCTGTACGACGCCGCGGCCTTGAAGAACCCGGGATGCCTTGCGGCGTAGGACAACGCGCCGAACCCGCCCATGGACAGGCCGGCGGCCACGCGGTCGTGACCGGACCGGTACCCGCGTTCGACCAGACGCCTGAGTTCCTTCAGGTGGAAGGTTTCCCACGCCGGTCCGGTCAGCCAGTCCGAGTAGAACCCGGCCGGTCCGCCTTCCGGCATGACAATCAGGACATTGGTGTTGGCGGTGAACTCCTCGACGTCGGTCATGGTGGTCCATGACCGGTGACCGTTGTTGCCGTCACAACACCCGTGCAACAGGTACAGGGTCGGCCAGGTGCGATACGGCGCACGCCGGTAGTCCTTGGGCAGCAGCAGCCGCACGCCGACTTCGCGTCCGACGGCCTTTGAACGCACGGTCAGCTCCAGCAGTCGTTCGCTGAGTTGCTGTTCGCGCACGACCGTGGCGCCGCCGGTGCTTGCCGCTGCGGGCGCACTGACGAGAACTCCACTGACGAGAACGCTGAGGAACAGCACCAAAGACAGCAGCAGTCCGCGCAATCGCATGCTCGACCTCCGTCGGTCCGGCACCGTGTTCCCAACTTGGCTGCCTGCCGGTTACCTGTCAACCATGTTGTCCGTTAGCGGACATAACGGCTTGGCACGATGTCACCCGCGCCCTGGCCGAACACCGGTCCGGTTGACACAATCACCGGATTGTCCGGTTCAGGGAGGTCCGGTGACTTCATCGTCCGTGGTGACCACGGTGTTCCTGCCGATCGCCCTCGGGGTGATCATGCTCGGCCTGGGGATGTCCCTGACTGTGCAGGACTTCAAACGCGTGGCGGCCGTGCCGAAGGCGACCGCGGTCGCGCTGGCGTGTCAGGTCCTGCTGCTGCCCGCGATCTGCCTCGGCCTGATCCTGCTGTTCGACCTGGCGCCGACGCTGGCCGTGGGGATGATGTTGCTCGCCGCGTCGCCCGGCGGCACCACGGCGAACCTATTCAGCCACCTGGCCGGGGGCGACGTCGCCTTGAACATCACGCTGACCGCGATCAACGCGGTGATCGCGGTGGTGACGCTGCCGATCGTGGTGAACCTGTCGCTGACCGGGTTCATGCCCGGCAGCGGGGAACTCGGCCTGCAGTTCGACAAGATGCTGCAGGTGTTCGCGATCGTGCTGGTGCCGGTGGCGATCGGGATGCTGGTCCGGCGCCGGTTCACCGCGTTCGCCGACCGGACGCTCAAGCCGCTCAAGGTGGCCGCGATCGTGTTCATGGCCGCCACGATCGCCGTCGCGGTGTTCCAGGAACGGGCGAACATCGGCTCGTACGCGCAGTCGGTCGGCACGATCGCGTTGCTGTTCTGCGTGATCAGCCTCGCCGTCGGGTACGCCGTGCCGCGCCTGCTCAAAGTCGGCCGGCGCCAGTCGATCGCGTCGTCGATGGAGGTCGGCATTCACAACAGCACGCTGGCCATCACGATCGCGCTCAGCCCAGCGTTGTTGAACAACCCTCAGATGGCTGTTCCGGCCGCGGTGTACGGCGTCGTCATGTTCATCCCGGCGGGGATCTTCGCGTTCTGGCTGAGCAGGCGAACCGCGCCGCGGGAAAGCCCCGTCGGCTGAGCAGCGGTCTCCGTACCTTGACGAGCTCCGGGCTGTCCGTCTAATTTTCTATGGACGAACAGTTAATTCCGAATTGCGGAATCCCCGGAGCCGCGTATGTCGGTCGAAATCATCTCGATACTGGTTCTCGTCGCGGTGTTCGTGCTGGGCACCACGCTCTCGATCAACATGGGCGTACTGGCGTTCGTCGCCGCCTTCGCCGTCGGCACGCTGGTCGTCGGCAAATCCACCGACGAGATCGTCGGCGGTTTTCCGAGCAATCTCTTCGTGATCCTCGTCGGTGTCACCTACCTGTTCGCCATCGCCAGGAGCAACGGCACGGTGGACTGGCTGGTGACCGTCGCCGTCCGGGTGGTCGGCGGCCGGGTCGTGGCGATCCCGTGGATTATGTTCCTGATCACGGCCGTGCTGACCGCGTTCGGCGCGGTGGTGCCCGCCGCGGTCGCGATCGTCGCGCCGATCGCGATGGGCTTCGCCACCAGTTACAAGATCAACCCGGTGCTGATGGGCCTGCTCGTGATCAACGGCGCCAGCGCGGGCGGGTTCTCGCCACTGAGCATCTTCGGCGGCATCACCAACGGCGTGGTGGAGCGCAGCAATCTGCCCGGCAGCCCGATGACCCTGTTCATCGCCTCGTTCGTCTTCAACGTGCTGCTCAGCGCCGTGGTGTTCGTGATCTTCGGTGGGCGGCAGCTGCTGCGGCGCAGGGTCACCGACGAGATGGCCCCCGCTCCCTCCGGCCCCGGCACGGTCCAGGCACCCGTCAGACTGGACCTCAACCGAGTCCTCACCCTGGTCGGCATCGTCGGCGTTGCGGTGGGGGCGCTGTTCTTCGACCTCGACGTCGGTCTGCTGTCGTTGAGCGTGGTCGCACTGCTGACGCTCGTCTCGCCATCGACCACGCGGGACGCCGTCAACCAGGTCGCATGGACCACGGTTCTGCTGATCTGCGGCATCGTGACGTACGTCAGCCTGCTGGAGGACATCGGCACGGTCGACTACCTCGGCCACGGCGTGGCGGGCATCGGCGTGCCGCTGCTCGGAGCGCTGCTGATCTGCCTGATCGGCGCCGCGGTGTCGGCGTTCGCGTCGACCACCGGCATCCTCGGCGCGTTGATCCCGCTCGCCGTGCCGTTCCTGCAGACCGGGCAGGTCGGCGCGATCGGACTGATCACGGCGCTCGCGCTGTCGTCGTCCGTGGTGGACGCGAGCCCGTTCTCCACCAGCGGCGCGCTCACCGTGGCCAGCGCACCACCGGAGTCGCGTGAGCTGGTGTTCAAGCGGCTGATGGCGTGGGGGTTCACGATGATCGCTGTTGCGCCGCTCGTCACGTGGCTGGTTCTCGTGGTTCCGGGTTGGCTGTAGGGCATGCCACTCACTGGAATCACGGTGCTCGAGGTCGGCGTGTTCATGGCGGGCCCGTACGCCACCATGCAGCTCGCCGACCTGGGCGCGCGGGTGCTGAAGATCGAGAACCCGGCGGGCGGCGACCCGGTCAGGCAGGCCGGGCCGTTCGTCGACGGCGCGAGTTCGCCGTTCGCCCGGCTGAACCGGAACAAGAAATCCGTCGCGCTCGACCTGAAGACACCGGACGGCCGCGCGGCCTTCCGGCGGCTGGCCGACGACGCCGACGTGCTCGTGGAGAACCTCCGGCCAGGCGCATTGCGTGGACTGGGACTCGACTACGACACGCTGCGCGCGTCCAATCCCGGCCTGATCTACGCGTCGGCGTCCGGCTGGGGCCAGGACGGTCCACTTGCGACGCTACCGGGCCTTGACATCATGGCGCAGGCGCGCAGCGGCCTGATGAGCATCACCGGGCCTCCCGGCGGACCACCTGCCAAGATCGGCATCCCGGTCTGCGACCTGGTGTGCGGGATGTACGTCGCGATGGCGGTCCTTGCCGCGCTGCGGGAACGCGACCGCAGCGGCGATGGCCAGCACATCGACGTGAGCCTGTTGGAATCCGGTGTCTCGCTGGCGGTCTGGGAGGCCGGGAAGTACTTCGCCACAGGCGAGGTCGGTGGCCCGCTCGGCACCGCCCACCAGGGGCAGGCGCCGTACCAGGCCGTGCGGTGCGCGGACGGCTGGCTCACCGTCGGCGCGATCACGCCGAAAGCGTGGCGTGGCCTGTGCGGAGTCCTTGGCCTGCAAGCACTCGTCGACCAGGAGCGGTTCGCCGACGCGTACCGCCGCAAGGAGCACGTCGACGAGTTGATCCGGCTGATCGAGGAGGCCACTCGGCACAGGGCTGTCGCCGAACTGGTCACGGCGTTGGACGACGCCCACGTGCCGTGCGCCCCGATCTCCGACTACGGCGAGGTTTTCACCTCCGACGCGCTCACCGAGCGGAATTTCCTCTGGGACGCACCGGGCGGGGTGCGCCAATTGGGCTCGCCGATGCGGTTCTCCCGTACGCCGACGCGGCGCAACGCGGCCGGGCCTGCGCTCGGCGCGGACACGCGTGCGGCGTTGCTCGCTGTGGGGTACACCAATGACGAAGTGGACGCGCTGGTCGGAGGGCAGTCATGAGCGTTGTGGTCGAACAGGAAGGTCCGGTCCTCACGGTCACCTTCAACCGTCCGGACAAGCACAACGCCATGACGTTCGAGATGTACGAATCTTTGGCCGAGGCGTGCGAACGCGCGGACAGCGACGACGGGATCCGGGCGATGGTGCTGCGGGGCGCCGGTCGTCAGGCGTTCGTGTCAGGCACCGACATCACGCAGTTCCAGCAGTTCGAGACCGGTGCGGACGGACTCGCGTACGAACAGCGGATCGCGGAGGTGCTCACGCGCCTGGAGGACGTGACTGTGCCTACGATCGCGGTCATCCGCGGTTACTGCGTCGGCGCCGGTATCGCCATCGCGGCCGTGTGTGATCTGCGTGTGGCTGCGACATCCGCGCGGTTCGGTGTGCCGATCGCCCGTACGCTCGGCAACTGCCTGTCCATGAACACGTATTCACTGCTGGTCCACCACCTTGGCCCGTCGCGGGCGATGGACATGCTGCTCAGGGCCAAACTGCTGACCGGCGGCGACGCCAAAGCCGCCGGTTTCGTGCACGAACTGTGCGGTGACGACGACCTGGCCCGCACGGCGACCGCCGTGGTCGGGACGGTGCTGCGGAACTCGCCGTTGAGCATGTGGGCGGCCAAGCAGGCCATCGCACGACTGCGCCGGGCCGCGTTGCCCGATGGCGACGACATCGTCAGCAGGGTGTTCGGCAGTGACGACTTCCATGCGGCCGTGGCCGCGTTCGACACGAAACGGCAGGTGAACTGGAAGGGTCGTTAGGGCTTGCGGCCGACTCCGCACCAGGCCAGGTGATACGCCGACGGTTCGCGGTCGACCGGGTTGTCCGGCCGCCAGTCCTGCAGGTGCACGATGCCTGGGTCCTGCAGCTCCCAGCCGTCGAACAGGCGCTCCAACTCGGCCTTGGTCCGCGTGCAGAGGCGGGTCGTGGTGTTCCTGTACGCGTCCACGAAGGTCGCCACCTGGTCTTTCTGCTCCTGCGTCGCGTCGTCGGATGCCAGGTGCGACATCACGAGCAGGCTGCCGGGCGCCAGTCGCGAGCGGTAGTGCGCGATCAGGTCGGCCGGGTTGTCGTCGTCGCCGATGAAGTGCAGCAGGGCGACCATCTGCAGGCAGACCGGCTTGTCGAAGTCGATCAGCGCGCGGGTCCTCGGGTGGTCGAGGATGCCGTCCGGGTTGCGCAGGTCCTCCTGGATCATGGTCACGCGGTCGGTGACGTTCTGCTCCTGCAGTTTGATCAGTGAACTCTGCACCGCGATGGTGTTCGAGTCGACGTAGACGACGTGCGCGTCCGGGTTGGCCCGCAAGGCGATCTCGTGCACGTTGCCGACCGTCGGCGCGCCGGAGCCGATGTCGAGGAACTGGGTGATCCCGGTCACGCCCGCCTCTTTCACCGCGCGGCGCAGGAACGAGCGGTTGTTGCGGGCCAGCGGCTTGATCGGCGGCAGGATCTGCTCGACCTTGTCGACGAACGCGCGGTCGATCGCGGTGTTGTGGGATCCGCCGAGGTACGCGTCGTAGACCCGGTCCGGTGACGGCAGTGTCGCGTCGATGCCCGCTGCCTCAAGCCAGGCGACCACCGCCATGTCCTGGAACGGCTCAACGTACTCGGACATGTCACGGCCGGCGGACATCCGATCTCCTGTCGGGTTAAGTTGTGGCACGGGGTCACGCGCGGACATCGAGTCTATCGCGCGGATCAACCGCTCATTTGGCGTCGGAGTCGATGAGCAGCTTGCCACCCTGGCGGACGATGCGAACCGTGCGGGTCGTGGTGTTGCCGCCGCCGTAGTTCACGTTGTACGCGATCTGTTCGCCGCCGTCCGGGTCCGTGGCTGTCCGGTTCGCACCTCGCCCGCTGACCTGCGGGTACTGCGCCCAGTACTGCTCGAACGCGGCGAAGTCGCCGAACATCTGCTGCGCCTTCGGCGTCAGCATCCCCCACCGCTCCTGGGCGGACTTGTCGCCGCTGTAGTAGGCGACGACCGCGAGCCCGGCCGAGCGCCAGTCGATCGCGCCGCCCTCGTTGCCGACGGCGTTCGACGGGTTCGATGGCTGCGACGGCGTCTGTGTGGGCGTGACCAGCTTGGTCACTGTGTCCTGCGGCTGGGTGATGGTCGGTTGTTGCGCGCCTTGGTCCTTCGAGCCGCTTGTGCTGAGCACAGTGGCGATGACACCACCCAGCACGGCCGCCGCGACGATCGCGCCGACGATGCCCGCGACACGCTTGCTTCCGCCCGGTTTGCGAGGTTCAGCGGGCCGAGGAGGCGGGGGCGGCGGGGTACGCGGCGGCGACACGGGCCGCTGCTCGACGGGCTTGGGCGCCGCCTGCACCGAGACAGCCGTCGGGGCCGCCGCGGGCGTCGGGGCGATCAGGGTCTGCTGCACCGGCGCCGGTTGGTTCGGTACCGGTTTCGGGGCCACCGGCGGATTGATCGTCTCCCTGGGCACGACCACGGTCGCGCCACCGGCGAGTTCGCCGAACGAGGCGACCAGTTCCGGCATGGTCGGCCGGTCCGCGGGTTCGGCGCTGAGCAGCCGCATCAGGGTCTTGCTCATCGGCCCGGCCTGCTTGGGCTCGGGCACCTTGCCCATGGCCACGGCGTAGAGCTGGGCCAACGGGTTGTCCTTGAAGCCGTACGGCGGCTGGCCCTCGACGACGTGGTACAGCGTCGCACCGAGGGAGAACACGTCCGAGGCCCTGGTCGGGTCCTGTCCCCTGGCCACTTCCGGCGCCAGGTAGGCGGGCGTGCCGGCGAGCATGCCCACCGAGGACTGGGTCATCGTGCCGTCGTCGGTCGACCGGGAGATGCCGAAGTCGGTGATCTTCACCTGACCGCCCTGGTCGATCAGGATGTTGCCCGGCTTCACGTCCCTGTGCACGATCCCGGCGGCGTGCGCGGCGGTCAGCGCTGTGGCGACCTGCACGCCGATCTGCGCCGCCTCTTCCGGCGGGAGCGTGCCGCGCTCGGCCAGCAGCCCGGACAGGCTCAGCGACGGCAGGTACTCCATGATCAGGCAGGGATCACCGTCGTGCTCGGCCACGTCGAACAACGCGATGGCGTTGCGGTGCTGCAACCGCGCGGCGATCCGGCCCTCGCGCATCGCCCGGCGGCGTGCGTCAGCGGCCTGGCTCTCCGAGAGCCCGGCGCGCATCATCAGTTGCTTGACAGCAACCGTTCGGTCAAGCCGCTCGTCGCGTGCCCGCCAGACGATTCCCATCGCGCCACTGCCGATGTGGTCCAGCAGCCGGTAGCGACCGGCGACCAGCTGCCCCTCTTCGATGACGACTTCTTTCCTCGCGTGCGTGTACCTGACGGCGTCAACCTTATCGAACCCAACCCACGTTCGAGTGAAGCGGCACGGGTGATCCGGTAGCAAACCAAGCGATTGTTTGGTTTGATGGGCGTATGCTCGGCACCGAACACGACGATCTGCGGGACGCCGTGCGGCACATGCTCAACCGCGCCGACGTCTCGTGGTCCGCGCTGTGCCGCCAGATCGGCGTCGCCGGACTGGCCGTTCCGGAGGAATACGGCGGCGCGGGCGCGACATTGCTGGAATCCCACGTCGTCCTCGAGGAAACCGGCCGTGTGCTGGCACGGATCCCGATGTTGTCCACCGTGCTGGCCACGCAAGCCCTGCTACTGAGCGGTAACGCGTCGGCGTGCGCGGATCTCCTCCCCGGAATTGTCGACGGCAGCACAGCGGCGACGGTGCTGTGGGCGGATTCCGTTTCCGGAACAGTTCCGTTCGTACTGGACGGCGATGTCGCCGATGTGTTGCTCGTCGCCACACCCGACGGTCTTTTTCTCGGCGATTCCACGCATCGCGTGCATACCCCCACGATGGACGAATCCAGGCGACTGGCGACCGTGCACCTTTCCGGCGGAACCCGGATCGGGCCGCCCGCGCCACACCTGCGTGACATCGCGCTGGTCGCGTTGAGCGCCGAACAGGTCGGCGCCGCCCAACAATGCCTCGACATGACGGTGGAGTACACCAAGACACGCGTCCAGTTCGGCAGGCCGATCGGGAGCTTTCAGGCGTTGAAGCACCGGATGGCCGATATGTACGTTCTCGTCGAGACGGCGAGGTCGATCTCCTACGCCGCCGCCGAGGACCTGGACCTCGCCGCCGCGGCCGCCGCGCACTGCGCCGACACCCTGTCCACTGTGGCCGGTGAGATGATCCAGCTGCACGGCGGCATCGCGATCACGTGGGAACACGACGCGCACCGCTACTTCAAGCGGGCGCACAACAGCGCACACCTGTTCGGCCAGCCGCACGAGCACGTCGCGCGGCTGGCGGACGTCATATCCAGTCGTTGTGCTTCGACCACGTGAAGAGGTTGTCCAGCATGGCGTTCGGCTTGCGTTCGGCCTGCGCGTCGGTCGCCGTGTACCGGCCTCGGTAGAACAGCAGCGGCTGGGCGTCCCGGCAGGTGCCCAGCTGTCGCACCCGGCCGATCACGACGTGGTGGTCGCCGCCGTCCCTGACCTCCTGGATGTCGCAGTCGACCCACGTCAGCACGCCGTCCAGGACCGGCGCCCCGCTCGGTGCGGGCGTCCAGCCCGCCGACGCGAACTTGTCCGCACCGGCCCGGCCGAACACCGAGGACAGCTCCTGCTGGTCGTCGGCGAGCACGTTCACGCAGAACTTGCCGGACCGCTCGATCGCCTGCCAGGTACGGGAAGTCTTGCCGGGGCAGAACAGCACGAGCGGCGGGTCCAGCGACAGCGCGGCGAAGGCCTGGCAGGCGAACCCGACCGGGCCCTCGCCGGTGATCACCGTGACACCCGTGCAGAAGTGCCCGAGCACCCGCCGGAAGTCGACCGACACCGCCGCGGTCACTGCTTCGCGCCGACGCTGAAGTCGTGGCCCCACAGGCTGACCGCGGTGCTTTCGCGTGCGATCCAGTCCTCGTCGTCGACCTGCCTGCCCTCACAGCCGAACTCGACGTCGAAGCCGCCAGGGGTCTTCATGTAGAACGACAGCATCAGGTCGTTGACGTGCCTGCCGAGCGTGGCCGACATCGGGACCTTGCGGCGCAGCGCCCGGTCGAGCGTCAGCCCGACGTCGTCGCTGTTCTCCACCTCGACCATCAGGTGCACGATCCCGCTCGGGGTCGGCATCGGCAGGAACGCCAGGCTGTGGTGACGCGGGTTGCAGCCGAAGAACCGCAGCCAGGCGGGCGGCCCGTCGGCCGGGCGGCCGACGAACTGCGGCGGCAGCCGCATCGAGTCCCTGAGCCGGAAACCCAGCACGTCGCGGTAGAAGCGCAGCGCGGCCTCGTCGTCGTGTGTGGACAGCACGACGTGACCGAGGCCTTGCTCGGCGGTGACGAACTTGTGCCCGTACGGGCTGACTACCCGGCGGTGTTCGAGGGCGGCGCCGTGGAACACCTCGAGCGTGTTGCCCGACGGGTCGTCGAAGCTGATCAGCTCGACCACCCTGCGGTCGGCCAACTCGGCCTGTGTGCCTTCCTTGTACGGCACGCCCGCCTTGTCGAGGTTGGCACGCACCTCGTCGAGTTCGGCGGCGTTCGCCGTCTCCCAGCCGGACTGCGCCAGCTGGTCCTTCTCGCCGGGGAAGATCACCAGCCGCGCCGGGAAGTCGTCCATCCGCAGGTACAGCGCGTTCTCGTCGGTGCCCTTGCCTTCCACCATGCCGAGCACCTTGAGGCCGTACTCACGCCACTTCGCCATGTCGGTGGCCTCGATGCGCAGGTAGCCAAGCTGTCGGATGCCCATCACGCGCTCCCGATGAAGTCGAGGGTGAGCCGGTTGAACTCGGCGAACTTCTCCAGCTGCGCCCAGTGTCCACACCGGCCGAAGACGTGCAGCTGCGCGCGCGGGATGAGTTTGAGCGCGAGCAGGGCGCCGTCGAGCGGGTTCACCCGGTCCTCACGGCCCCACACGAGCAGGACGCGTTGCCGCAGCTTGTACGCCTCACGCCAGAGCATGCCCTCTTCGAAGGTCTCCGGGCTGGTGAACGACTTGCCCATGGACGCCATGGCCCGCAACGACTCCGGGTCCGCGGCGACCCGGTAGCGCTCCTCGACCAGCTCGTCGGTGACCATCGACTGGTCGAACACGAGTGTCCGGAGGAACTTCGCCAGCTTCTCCTTGGACGGTCCCGGTGGCGCGGCGAACCCGTACAGCGCCTTGATGCCCTCGGTCGGGTCCGGCGCGAACACGTTCACGCCGAGACCGCCGGGCGCCATCAGCACGAGCCGCCCGGCGCGGTCGGGGTGGCGCAGCGCGAACCGCACGGCCGTGCCGCCGCCGAGCGAGTTGCCGACGAGGTGCACCCGTTCGATGCCGAGCGAGTCGAGCAGGCCGAGCAGCGCGTCCGCGCTGTAGGTGAAGAACTGCCCGGTGATCTCGGGCTTGTCGGAGTGCCCGAAGCCGGGCTGGTCGACGAGCAGGGTCCGGTGGTGTTCGGCGAACACCTCGAGGTTGCGGCCGAAGTTGCTCCACGCCGACGCGCCGGGGCCGCCGCCGTGCAACATCACGACCGGATCTCCCGTACCGGCTTCGTGGTAGTGCAGCTTGAGGTCCGGGCCTGCCTGCGCGGTCCGTGAGGTGGACTCGAATGTCAGAGCCATGCGTCCTGCACCTTCAGGCCGAGTTCCGACTTGCCGTACATGGCGAGCGCGCGTTCCGGGTCGTTGATCGCGTGCACACGCCCGGCGTGCGCGTCGCGCCAGAAACGCTGGATCGGTGTGCCCGCGTTCAGCGCCTTGCCGCCGGAGTTCTCGAACAGCCGGTCCACCGCGCTGATCGCGCGCCCGGTCGCCTTGACCTGGTCACGCCGGATCCGCATCCGCAGGTCGAACGGGACCTTCTCGCCCGCGTTGACGTGCTTGTACGCCGTGCTGATGTTGTACTCCAGTTGCAGCCAGGCGGCGTCGATCTCGCTGGCCGCTTCGGCGACGCGCACCTGCGAGTACGGGTCCTCGGCCGCTTTGGTCCCATAGGACGCCCGGACGCGTTCCTGCATGTAGGAGGTGTGCGTTTCGTAGGCGCCGGTGGCCATCCCGATGACCGGGGTGGCGATGGAGTACGAGAAGACCGAGGCGAACGGCAGTTTGTAGAGCGGGCTGGTGTTCACCTCATGGCCGGGGCACACGCACTTGCCGGTGTCCTGGAAGCTCAGCGTCCGGTACTCGGGCACGAACACGTCGTCGACCAGGATGTCGTTGCTGCCTGTGCCCCGCAGCCCGACCGTGTCCCACACGTCTTCGATCTTGTAGTCGGAGATCGGCAGCAGGAACGTCCGGAAGTCCACCGGGTTGCCGTCGTCGCCGAGCACCAGCCCACCGAGGAACACCCAGCTCGCGTGGTCGCAGCCGGAGGAGAAGCTCCACCGCCCGGTGAACCGGAAGCCGCCGTCGACCGGCGTCGCCCGGCCCATCGGCGCGTACGAGGAGGAGATCCGCGCGTCCTGGTCCGCGCCCCACACGTCCTGCTGGGCCTGCGCGGCGAACAGGCCGAGCTGCCACGGGTGGCAGCCGAGCACCGACGAGACCCAGCCGGTCGAGCCGCAGGCGCTGGCGATCAGCCGGACCGAGCGGTAGAAGTCGAGCGGGTCGGCCTCGAGACCGCCGTGCGCGACAGGCTGCAGGAGCTTGAAGAATCCGGCCTGGCGCAGCGCGTCGATCGACTCGGCCGGAACCTTGCGCAGGTCCTCGGTCTCCTGGGCGCGTTCTCGCAGCACCGGCAGGAGTTCCCGGACCGCGGCGACGACCTCGCTCATGAGCAGCTCCCGAAACTGGAACGTGTTCTCCCTACTGGACCAGACTAGAACACGTTCCAGTTTCTGTCACGGCGGATCACGAGGCGGGCTTGGCCTCGTCCGGTTTCTCCGGGACCGGGGTACGCGCGGCGGCGATGTCGTCGGCCCATCTGCCGATCTCCACCACGATGTCCCTGACAGCGGTCGCGACAATCGACGCGATCCGGCCGAGATGCTCAGACGTGGCATCGGCGGCCGTACGGACGGCGTCTGTGGTTTCGGATTCATCACCCATGACTCGAACGTACCGACCCACATCGATTCAGCTGGACGCCCGCGATACCCCTAACGTGTGACAGGAATCCGTTTCCCCGGATTCCGGGCAAGCGTGCGGATACCGTCACCGAGAGTGGTTGTGACGAGGGGACAGCATGCATGTCAACGACGACGGCGGCGATAGCGCCGCCCAGCCGGAGATCAGCTGGGACTCCATAGGCGCCAGCGTGGCATCTTTCGCGAACATGGCCGCCAACGGCAGCTTCGAGGTCAGCGAAACCGGTGGTGACGCTTTGATCAAAGCCATCCAACGTCTGCGCGAGTGGGCAACCGACCAGGAAGTAGAACTGGCCGACTTGACGCAGCCGTTGCCGCTGGGAACCAGCCACACCGCCCATGTCATGCGACCGTACGTGCAGCAGGTGGCAGTCGACAGCCAAGGTTTCCTGACCCAACTCGCCCAACTTCAGCAGTCCCTGCACAAGGCGGAGGAGGGCATTCGTTCGGCGATGGCCAACTACAAAGCCACGGAGGAAGCCAAACGCGCCGCCTTCGGTAACATCGAACCGGCATGAAGCCGGGAGCCGACACCAGAAAGAGCTCTGAACCTGTGAAGCCCTCTCTGACGCGTCTGGCCGCGGCCATCGTGGTCTCGGCCGCGACCATGGCCGGATGTACCACCGCAACGGACGGCCTGCCGACACCTGGCAGTACACAGCCCACGCCGAACACAGGTCGCGCGACAATCCCAGGCGGAGGAAACACGGGTAGACCGCCGACACCAACCAGCAAGAGCACGGGCAACAGCCCCATCAGAAACGCCGACCCGTGCTCCTTGCTGACTGCGTCCGACATGGCGGCCCTGTCCCTACTGGCGGGCAAGACCACGGACGGGTCGACAGATGACGACAAGGGTTGTCGTTGGCACTCGTCGCGGCAAGGCGACCACACCGTACAAATTGACATCTACGCCTTGCTCAGCATTAAGGATGTACAGGCGACCGGAGAGGTCAAACAGCTTGGAAAGGTCGGCAAACACCAAGCAGTCCAATACCCGTTCGGAACCACCTGCACGATAAGCTTGGCCATCACCGACACCTCGCGTGTGGATGTGCGGGTTGGCGCAGCCGGTAACCACCAAAAAGCGTGCGAGATGGCTGCGCAAGTGGCTCAGATGGTTGAGCCCGAGTTGCCAGGTGGGAGCTGAGCGGTCATTCCCCACCGGGTCGATACAAGGTGATTGCCACCGGGCCGCGATCAGACACGTTTCGGGCAGCGGGGTCGGCCACCACGTAGTCCAGCAAGCCGGAGGCCACCCACACGGATTCGCCAGCCGCGTTCCGGAAACCTGCCGTGGTCAGCAAATGATCGATACCCAGGAAGCAACCGCACAGGATGACGTCTCCGGTGAGGTTCGACAATGCGCGGATGTGCCGGAACTGGGCTCCGGTGTCCACGCCACACAAGTCGGTCGCCACGACTGTCAACTCCCAGCCGTCAGCCCGCACGATGGCGACCGCTGTCGGTGCGGCCAGGAACTCGCGTACTTCGACGCGGCATCCAGTGAAGATCACCACGTTGTCGCCAGCGGGATCGCGCGCCACATGAGCGGACATGCCCCACTCCCGCGCGAGCAGGCCCAGTCGGCCATCCTCAGCCGATCCGGATATCCCGAGAACGCAGACCACGTCAGCCGACACGGTCCGCGCGAGGCGCCGCAAATCGGTATCCCGGCCCTCGATGTCCCAGACGGCCACGCGCATCGTGCCGGTGACCGGCGACGCATCCGCCAACCGCTGTTGTTCAACCTTGAGCATCAGACGATCCGCAACGCGTGCCGCGCACCCGCGTCGGGTTCGTCAAGCAACGCCAGACGCGCGGCCAGATAGACACGACAAGGCACGTTCGGCCGTCGCCATTGCCACCAACGCCGACGGCACACCGCGCAGCAGCCGTTCTCGTCAGGACGGTGCTCCCGCAAGAGCACACGCACTGCTCGGACCAACGGCGCGACCTCTGTCCTGGCAAGGGCGGCCGCCGCATGGTCATCGCCCTCGGCGGCCACTCGCTCCAGCACCGCGAGCGTTCCCTGCACGGCCTCATCCAGCTCCTGAAACACCACGGCTCCCTAAAATAGGCTCCCACTCAGGATCTTCACGCCGAATCCGGACTCCTGCCACAAAGTTCCCACGATCGAATGAAAGCGCTCGCCAGCGCTTGGCCGGAAGTCCAATATAGGCACCTGTGACAACCCCGACCATTCAACGACGCCGACTGGGCAACGCGTTGCGGCGCGCCCGCGAGGAAGCGGGCAGGACGCAGGACGAAGCCGCCGAGCAGATCGACGCGGCGTCCACCAAGATCAGCCGCCTCGAACTCGGCCAGAGCGGGATCAAGATCACCGATCTCAACGTGCTGCTCAAGTACTACAAGGTCGACAGGAGTTTGTGCGACGGCATGCGAGACCTCGCCCGCGCCGGGAGGCAGCGCGGACGGTGGAGCGGGTACCGCAATGTGATTCCCAACTGGTTCCGACAGTACCTCGACCTCGAACAGGACGCGTCGGAGTTGCGTTGGTACCAGGCCGAAATCGTCCCGGGCGTGCTGCAGACCGAGGCATACATCCGCTCGATGCTCGCGACCGCGCGGCCTCGGGCCACCGATGACGAGGTCGAACGGCAGGTCGAGGTGCGGCTGGAACGGCAGTCGATCCTGGACAACGAAGTGCTGCTGCGTTTCATCATCAGCGAGTCGGCGCTCCGCCGGAACATCGGTGACCCGTCGATCATGCGCGATCAGCTGGCCCGGATAGCCGAAGTCGCCGCGCAGCCGAACGTCGAACTACAGGTGCTTCCGTTCGATGCTCAGACGTTCGGTGCCGCATGGATCAACTTCATCATGCTGAGGTTCGACCACGACGCCTCATCCGATGTCGTCTATGTGGAGGACTTGATTGACGCCGATTACCTCGATCGCCCGGACGCCGTGCGGGCATACACTGGGTTGTGGAACCGCCTGCAGGCCGCCGCTCCGGGGCCCGTGGAGTCTCGGGACCTGATCCTGTGTATGGCCGACGAGACGCGAATCGAGCGAGCGCATGACACTGGACCTCTCCGACGCGGTGTGGCGGAAAAGCAGCCACAGCGGCGACAACGGCGGAGCATGCGTTGAGGTAGCCCTCTTAGCGGACAGCACAGCCATCCGCGACTCCAAGGACCCGACCGGTCCGGTGCTCGTGCTGACCCCACGACAGTGGGTCAACCTCCGGCACAGCGTGAACCCCCGCTGATCCACCAATCGAACTGGTCGAGCCCGGCCTTTTCGACGACGTCGAGCAGGCTGCCACGGCATGGCGGGCGACGGTCGGAGACACGGCCAAGGACGCGGAACTCCTCCCCGTGCGGTCGACGGACGGCGAGCGGTCGCACCTGCCGGGAAGCCTCCTCGACCACGCCGTCACCCAGGCCGCCCGCGACCACCGAGTGCGCAACTAGCCCGATTGGGTGGTACCGACCGGTAAAGAATCATGAGTACGCTTCCTGAGAAAGTGGCGCCGGTCACAGGGAGGCTCACTCATGCGACACGCGTTGGCACAGTGCCTTGCGTGTGGCTCCCGGTGTGCTTACTGCGATCTGCCGGTCCTGCTCACCAGCGAACACGAGCATCCCGGCTACGGCGTCGTCGACCAGGTGAACGACCTCGGCGGACTGCCGGGGCTCGGTCTCGTGCACCAGTTCTGCCGGGACTCGGCGCGGTCACGCAGCGCGGCCCGGCGCGGACTTGTCGTCAGAAGGGCGTATCTCGGACGGGCCACCGAGCGTTATGAAGCGCATCAGCCAGTGCGGCCTTACGATCGGCTCGGGGTTTGTCCGGGTGACGGACCGCGGTGGCGGATTGCGAAGATGCGGTACGCGTGCAAGGCGTGCCGTTACTACACAAGCTCACACTGACGAGGTTGGGTCTACGTGGTCGTTCGTCTCGTTCTTGGTCTGTTGATGACCGTCGTCGGGCTTGGGTTCGCCGCGCAGCGGGTGCTCTGGCTGAACCGGTTGATCCGGTCGGGCCAGCCCGACAACGACCGGTCCGACAATCTGGGCAAACGCGTCGCCGCGCACCTCGCGGAGGTGTTCGGCCAGCGCAAGCTGCTGAAGTGGTCGGTGCCCGGTATCGCGCACCTGTTCACGTTCTGGGGCTTCGTGATCCTCGCGTCGGTGTACCTCGAGGCGTACGGCGCGCTGTTCTACGACAAGTTCGCGATCCCGTTCATCGGCCACTGGTCGGTGCTCGGCTTCCTGCAGGACTTCATCGCCGTGATGGTCGCCGTGTCGCTGGTGGTCTTCGCGATCCTGCGGATCAGGCAGTCACCGGAGCGCAAGGAACGCAAGTCGCGGTTCTACGGCTCGCACACCGGTGGCGCGTGGCTGATCCTGGTCATGATCTTCAACGTGGTCTGGACGATGTTCCTGTTCCGCGGCGCGTCCGCGGCGGCGGGCAACTTCCCGTACGACGACGGCGCGTTCGTCTCGCTCGGGGTCGGCAACCTGCTGGAACCGCTCGGCCACGGCACCAACGAGGTCATCGAGACCGTCGGGCTGCTGCTGCACATCGGCGTGATGCTCAGCTTCCTGATCATCGTGCTGCACTCCAAGCACCTGCACATCTTCCTGGCACCGGTCAACGTCACGGCCAAGCGCCTGCCGGACGGCCTCGGCCCGTTGCTGCCGATGAAGTCGAACGGGAAGCCCATCGACTTCGAGGACCCGGGCGAGGACGACGTGTTCGGCCGGGGGAAGATCGAGGACTTCACCTGGAAGGGCATGCTGGACTTCGCCACGTGCACGGAGTGCGGCCGCTGCCAGTCCCAGTGCCCGGCGTGGAACACGGGCAAGCCGTTGTCCCCCAAACTGGTGATCATGGACCTGCGCGACCACATGTTCGCGAAGGCGCCGTACCTGATCGGTGGCAAGGAGCCGTCGGACGCGGTGGACGTGGTCGAGCAGAACGACCCGCACCACGTGCCCGAGGCGGGATTCCCCCGCGTACCGGGTGACCAGGGCGGAAGGCCGCTGGTGGGGACGCTGGAGGCAGGCGGCGTGATCGACCCGGACGTGCTGTGGTCGTGCACGACGTGTGGCGCGTGCGTGGAGCAGTGCCCGGTGGACATCGAGCACGTCGACCACATCGTCGACATGCGCCGCTACCAGGTGATGATCGAGTCGGAGTTCCCGACGGAGCTGGGAACGCTGTTCCGCAACCTGGAGACCAAGGGAAACCCCTGGGGCCAGAACAACAACGAGCGGATGGACTGGGCCAAGGGCCTCGACTTCGAGGTGCCGGTGTTCGACGGCGAACTGGCGTCCGATGTGGAGTACCTGTACTGGATCGGCTGCGCGGGGGCGTTCGACGACAACGCGCGCAAGACAGTCCGCGCGACAGCGGAACTGCTCCACCTGGCGGGCGTGAACTACGTGGTGCTGGGCAAGGAGGAAAGCTGCACGGGTGACCCGGCGCGGCGGTCAGGCAACGAGTTCCTCTTCCAGATGATGGCCCAGCAGACCGTGGAGATGCTCAACGCGGTCTTCGAAGGCAGGGAACCCCTGCAACGCAAGATCGTGACGACGTGTCCGCACTGCATGAACACACTGGGCCGCGAGTACCCGCAACTGGACGGGAACTACGAGGTCATCCACCACACGCAACTGCTGAACAGGCTGGTCCAGGCAGGCAAGCTGACACCGGTCGCAGCGGCGGACCCGCAGGGACCGGGCGTGACGTACCACGACCCGTGCTACCTGGGCAGGCACAACAAGGTCTACACGCCACCGCGTGAACTGATCGGCGCGGCGGGTGCGTCACTGACCGAGATGCCACGGCATGCTGATCGCTCGCTGTGCTGTGGCGCCGGTGGTGCCCGAATGTGGATGGAAGAGCGGATCGGCAAGCGCGTCAACGAGGAGCGCGTGGACGAGGCGCTCACCACGGGTACGGACACAGTGGTGACCGGGTGCCCGTTCTGCCGAGTGATGATCAACGACGGTCTGACCGCACGGCAGAGTGAAGGGCTTGGCGAGGGCGTCGCGGTCAAGGACGTGTCGCAACTACTGCTGGAGTCGGTGAAGCGCTCGAACAACACGGACAACGTCCCTGCGGCGGACTGAGTAACCCACTGACGCCGCCAACCCCAACCAACTCGCGCGCAGGCGAGCGCAGCGCAGAGAAGGCAGCTTGCGCGCAAGCGCAGAGTGGTGCTTCGGGGGTGTCTCCTGCCCGTCGGCCTGGGCGAAGCCAACCACGGGCTGTCCAGAGGTCGGCCTGCACAAGCAACGAACAGCGATAGCCGTACCGGCCTCTTGACAGTCCGTGGTTCCCTTGGGCAGGTCGACGGGCAGGGGACGCCCGCGCCCTGAACCCCCGGGACATCCCAAGTCTGCGCGGGGACGAACACGGCGGGAGTCCTCCTGCCTGGAGGTCTGCTCCCGGCGAGGGGCTTCTTTTCACCGCCGCGACTCCAGTGTGTTCTTCGACGGTCGCGGCGCGGACCAGGCACAGAAAGAAGGTCCCTCGCCGGGAGCAGACCTCGGGGCAGGAGGTTTCCCCGGGGCCTGTGCTCGTCCGGTTGTGGTGCAGTGACCTGGGGTGTGTCGGGGGCGGCGGTGTCCCCTGCCCGTCGACCTGCCCAAGGGAACCACGAACAGTCAAGAGGTCCGTACGGCTGTCGCCGGGCTCGCGAGAAAGTAGGCGGACCTCCTGACAGTCCGCGGTTGGCTTCGCCCAGGCCGACGGGCAGGAGACACCCCCGAAGCCCACCTCTGCGCATGCGCGCGAGCCGCGCACCTTGTCGTTCGCCGCTTGCCGATCAGGGTTGGGCTGCACCTGTGCACGATCTGCCTAGGACTCTGCGCATGCGTGTGCGTCCTACGGTTCGTTGAGTTCGATCGCTCCCGGTCGCGCATCGGCCCGTCCTGGTTTGGCGTCTAGGAGCTCTGGTACGCGATCCGCCAGTCGGCGTCCGTGGCGATCCGGTCGAGGACTTCGTCCAAGGCCATGAACACTTCCCACGGCTCGCCTTGCAGCCGCTGCACCACGAGGTTCTCCAGGTCAGGGACGCGCTTGGCCTTCCAGATCTTGTCGGCGAGGCTGACCAGCAGGTCTTCCAGTTCGATGCCGGGTTCGGTCCAGGCCGCGTGCGTCCTGGCGAACCTGGCCAGCCGCTCCGCCACGCCGTGCTCGATCAACAACTCGTACCCGGCCGGTTCGTGCTGGGAACCTGGTCCGGAGAGCTCAGCGGGATACAGCACCTTGCCGATGTCGTGCGTCGCGGCGCCGAACTGGACGGCTTCCCTGTCCACGGCGACGGCCGGGTAGCGGACTTCGAGCCAGTCCAGCAGGTGACACGCCACATCGTGGACAACGCGAAGATGCGCCGTCAGTCGTGACGGCGCATCCACCGACGCCAACAAGGCAGCCGCCCGGTCCGGCAGCGGCACCATTCCGCGTTTGAGCGAGCTCACTCGGCCAGCGTAGCCGCGAGGTTGATGGCGATGTCGGCCAGTTGGTCCTCCTGGCCGCCGACGAGCTTGCGTTTCCCTGCCTGGACAAGGATTTCCGCGCCGGAGACACCGTAGCGCTCCGCCTGCCGGTACGCGTGCTTGAGGAAGCTGGAGTAGACACCCGCGTAGCCCATCAGCAGGGCCATCCGGTCCAGTTTGCACTCCTCGGGCATCGCGGGCAGCACCACGTCCTCGGCCGCGTCGACGATCTTGAAGAAGTCGATGCCGGTTTCGATCCCGAGCTTGTCGCACACACCGACCAGCGCCTCGGTCGCCGTGTTGCCCGCGCCCGCGCCGAACCGGCGGGCGCTGCCGTCGATCTGCCGTGCCCCGGCGCGGATCGCGACGATCGAGTTGGCCACCGACAAACCGAGGTTCTCGTGCCCGTGGAACCCGACTTCGGCGTCGTCGCCCAGTTCCTCGATCAACGCGGTGACCCGGTCGCTGACCTGTTCGAGCACCAGGGCACCCGCGGAATCCACGACGTAGACGCACTGACACCCGGCGTCGGCCATGATCCGGCCCTGTTTGGCGATCACCTCGGGCGGCTGGGAGTGGGCCATCATCAGGAACCCGACGGTTTCCAGGCCTCGTTCGCGTGCCAGGCCGAAGTGCTGAACCGCGATGTCAGCCTCGGTGCAGTGCGTGGCGATCCGGCAGATCGACGCGCCGTTGTCCTGCGCCACCAGGATGTCGTCCTTCACGCCGACGCCGGGCAGCATCAGGAACGCGATCTTCGCGCGCTTGGCCGTCCTCGCGGCGGCGCTGATCAGCTCCTGCTCCGGGGTCTTGCTGAAGCCGTAGGTGAAAGACGAACCGCCGAGCCCGTCGCCGTGGGTCACCTCGATGACCGGCACGCCCGCGTCATCCAACGCGGCCACAATGGACGTCACTTCGGCAGGAGTGAACTGGTGGCGCTTATGGTGCGAGCCGTCCCGCAGCGACGTGTCCGTGATCCTGAGCATGGGCAATCCTTTCACCGACACGAACGGCAGCAGCGGTCATGATGTCCAGGTTTCCCGCATAGGGCGGCAGGAAGTCACCCGCACCCTCCACTTCGACGAAGACCGTCACGCGAGCGGGTGCGTTGCCCTCGGCCGGGTCGAACTGCGGCTCGTTGAGCAACCGGTAGCCGGGCACGTACGACGCCACATCGGCCACCATGGACGTGACGGACGCGGCGATCGCGGCATGGTCGGCGTCGTCGGGGATGGCGCAGATGATGGTGTCGCGCATGATCATCGGCGGGTCGGCGGGGTTCAGCACGATGATGGCCTTGCCGCGTTCGGCGCCGCCGATCACCTCGATCCCCCGGCTCGTCGTCCGGGTGAACTCGTCGATGTTCGCCCTCGTCCCCGGGCCCGCCGAGACGGACGCCACCGACGCGACGATCTCGGCGTAGGCAACGGGGACCACGCGTGACACGGACGCCACGATCGGGATCGTGGCCTGGCCGCCGCACGTGATCAGGTTGACGTTCGACGCGTCGATGTGTTCGTCGAGGTTGACCGGCGGGATGACGTACGGCCCGATCGCGGCCGGCGTCAGGTCGATCGCTTTGATCCCGGCTTCCTCGTAGCGCGGCGCGTTCGCGCGGTGGACGTACGCCGAGGTCGCCTCGAAGACCAGCTTCGGCGGATTGGCGCTGGACAGCAGCGTGTCCACACCGTCCGCTGTGGTCTCGAGGCCGAGCGACGCGGCGCGTTTGAGACCCTCGCTGTCCGGGTCGATCCCCACCATCCACACAGGATCGATCACCGGACTGCGCTTGAGCTTGTACAACAGGTCGGTCCCGATGTTGCCGGAACCGACGATCGCGGCAGGTACACCCATCAGACACCCCCGAACGTCAACGAGACATCACCAAGCCCGGAGAACTCGGCACGGAACGAATCACCAGGCCGCGCGTCGATCGCCCGTGTGCACGAACCGGGCAGCACGATGTGACCGGCTTCCAACCGGACGCCGAAGCTCGCGACCTTGCCCGCGAGCCACGCCACCGCGGTCACCGGGTTGCCGAGCACGGCGTCCGACCGCCCCTTGGCGACCTCTTCGCCGTTGCGCCACAACACCGCGTCGATCGCCCGGACATCCACATCGGACGGCCGGACACGCGCGGCACCCAGCACGAAGCCCGCTGAGGAAGCGTTGTCCGCGATGGTGTCCGGCAGGCTGATCTTCCAGTCGACGATCCGGCTGTCGATCAGCTCGATCGCGGGCGCGAGGAACTCCGTGGCCCGCAGCACGTCTTCTTCCGTGCAGCCCTCGCCGGGCAGGTCGGCACCGAGCACGAACCCGACTTCGACCTCGACGCGGGGGTAGCAGTACCGCCCGGTGTCCACGTCGGCGTCCTCGGCCAGGGCCATGTCGTCGAGCAGATGGCCGTAGTCCGGTTCGTCCACGCCCATCATCTGCTGCATCGCCTCGGACGACAGGCCGACCTTGTGGCCGAGCACCGGCCGTGCTCTGCGCCGGATGTTGTGCAATTGGATCTCGTACGAGTCCACCGCGTCGATGTCCGGGTAGTCCAGAACAAGCGGCCGGATCGGCGACCGATCGCGTTCGGCCTCGTACAGCCGGTCCGCCGCGTCGATGCGTTGGTCAGCCGTGAGCACTGGTTCTCCTTACACTCGCACTGTTGCCCGCTCTCCGGCCGGAGAACACGCAGTCGGCCAGCGACAGTCCGCTGACGTAGGAGTTCGAGCAGATCCCGACGGCGGTGCGGCCCGCGGCGTACAGGCCTTCGACGGCCGTGCCGTCGTCCCGGCGGACCGCGCCGGTGTCCTCGTCGACGACGAGCCCGCCGAGCGTGAGCATCGGGCACGGATAGCCGAGGCTGGGTTTGATCGAGATGTCCAGCAGCGAGTACGGCGGCGAGTCCAGCGCCCGCACGAACTCGGCTGGTTTGCCCGCCGGGTCGGGTTTTCCGGCCAGCGCGGCGGCGTTGTGCGCCTCGACGGTCGCGAGGAGCCCGGCCGGGTCGACGCCTGCCTTGCGGGCGACCTCTTCCACGGTGGCCCCGCTGACGCGCTCCCGTCCCAGCAGGAACTTGGTCTGCAACCGGTGGAACCACACGGTCTGCGAGCGCAACTGCTTGCGCACCTCGGCGACCAACGCGCTGTCCACGAACAGCCAGCCCCGCGAGCTGTGCCGGGTGACCATGTCGTGCCCCAGGGCCGCGCCGTACCGGGACTCGTCACCGATGCGCTCGCCAGCCTCCGACACGGCGAGACTGCCGAGGAACGCACTGGGCGGGCTGATGAACCGCCACGCGGACACCCGGTCCAAATGCGCGGTCGCGCCACCTGCCTCGGTACCCATCAGGATCCCGGTGCCGTCGTCGGCCACGGTGCCCAGGGCCAGGCCACGCCGGTAGTCGGGAGCGTGCTCGCGCATCATCTCGCGGTTGGCCACGAACCCACCCGCTGCCAGGACCACGCCACGCCGGGCCTCGACCCGCAACGGCTTTCCGTAACGGTGTTCCAGTCGTTTGACCCGCCGGTTCAGCGCCCGACGCAGGAACGGTACATACAACCCCGGCTTGGCCGCGTACTTGCCGTACACCCGATGTCGATAGGCGGCCCACCCGCTGAGCTGGGAACACTCAACACCGACAACCCGCCCGCCCTCGGTGACCAGGCGACGCGCGAAGGTTTGCGTCCGGACTCGCGCGCCCCTGGTCGCGGCCTCCGCGAGCCGGGCGAAGAACACCTTTCCCGAGGTCCCCTTGCCCTTGGTCCGATGCCCCCGGGCGGCGGGTGGCGCGGCGTCACGGAATCCGCCCGCCGACTCGCTGCCGGAGTAGTACAGGTAGTGCTTGTTGCTCGGGTAGGACGTCTTGTACGGGCAGAGGCTGGCGTCGAACGGCACGCCCTGCTTCTCCAGCCAGGCGATCATGTCCACGCTGGAGTCGACGAACCCGCGCAGGGTCCGCTCGGCCACCACATCGCCGGTCTCCAGTCGCAGGTACTTCAGCATCGCGTCCGGAGTGTCCGGAATGCCCGCTGCGGTCTGCTGCGGGGTGCCGCCGCCCGCGTAGACGACGCCACCGGACATCGCGGTCGCGCCGCCGCCGGTGAACCGGTCAAGCACCAGCACATCGGCTCCCGCGCCTGCCGCCTCGATCGCCGCACACGCTCCGGCCGCGCCGAAGCCGACGATCACGACGTCGGCACTGTCGTCCCAGTCTGGTGAAACACGTTTCTGCACGCTCAGACCTCGCCTCAGGGTGCTCGAATCTGGAGACACCATAGCGCCTTGACGGCCATTTCTATAACCTGTTCTAGTATTGGCCGTGGAGGTGGAGATGACCGAGCCAGCCGAGTTCGACCTCGTTGTCGTCGGCAGCGGGGCAGCCGGGATGACCGCCGCGCTCGCCGCCGCCCGCAACGGGCTGAGCACCGTGGTGCTGGAGAAGGCGCCGACCTACGGCGGCTCGACGGCCCGGTCGGGCGGCGGTGTCTGGATCCCCAACAACCGGGTGATCCTGAACTCCGGCGTGCCCGACACGCCCGAAGCGGCAGGCGCGTACCTCGACCACATCGTCGGGGACGTCGTACCAGCCGACCTGAAGCGGACCGTGCTGGCGCACGGCCCGGAGATGCTCGACTTCGTCCTGGCCAACACGCCGCTGGAGTTCAAGTGGGTGAAGGGCTACTCGGACTACTACCCCGAGGCGCCCGGCGGGATGCCGGGCGGCCGGTCGATCGAGCCGAAGCCGATGCCCGCGAGCCTGATCGGGGCCCACCTGGCCACGCTGAACCGGCCGTACCTGGCCTCGCCGATGGACGTCGCGGTGACCCAGGCCGACTACCGCTGGCTCAACCTGGTCCGCAGGCACCCCCGAGGCGTGCTGCGCGCGCTCCGGGTCGGCGCCCGTGGTTTCACGGCCAAGGTCCGCAACCGCAGACTGCTCGCGATGGGTCAGGCACTGGCTGGCGGCCTGCGGGCCGGACTGGCCAAGGCCGATGTCCCGGTGTGGCTGGAAACCGCGCTCGTGGACCTGGAGACCAAGGGCGACCGGGTCACCGGTGTCCGGGTCCGCCAAGGCGGCACGGAGTTCGTCGTCTCGGCGCGGCACGGCGTGCTGCTGGCGTCCGGCGGCTTCGAGCGCAGCGAGCAGTTGCGTAAGAAGTACCAGCGCGAACCGATCGGCACACAGTGGACGGTCGGTGCGCTGGAGAACACCGGCGACGGCATCGAAGCGGGTCTGCGACTCGGTGCGGCGGTGGACCTGATGGACGACGCCTGGTGGGGCCCGTCGATCTTGCTCAGCGGTGGACCGTACTTCTGCCTGGCCGAGCGGACGTTGCCCGGCTGCCTCATGGTCAACGCCGAAGGCAAGCGGTTCGTCAACGAGGCAGCGCCCTATGTGGACGCGGTGCACGCCATGTACGGCGACGGAGACGGACCGGCCAAGAACTTCCCGACCTGGCTGATCGCCGACCAGCGCTACCGCAACAGGTACATGTTCGCCGGGTTGTACCCGGGGCAGCCGTTCCCCGGCCGCTGGTACAAGGCGGGCGCGGTGGTCAAGGCGTCGACGCTGCGGGAACTCGCCGAACAGATCGACGTGTCCCCCGACGGCCTGACCGACACCGTGCAGCGGTTCAACGGCTTCGCGCGGACCGGGAAGGACGAGGAGTTCCGGCGCGGCGAGTCCACATACGACAAGTACTACGGAGACCCGCGCAACCGCCCCAATCCGTGCCTCGCCCCGCTGGAAGTCGCGCCGTTCTACGCGGTCCGGATCGTGCCGGGCGACCTGGGCACCAAGGGCGGGCTGCGGACCGACTCGACAGCACGTGTCCTGCGTGAGGACGGATCGATCATCGAAGGCCTGTACGCGGCGGGCAACGCCAGCGCGGCCGTGATGGGCCGAACCTACGCGGGTCCGGGCGCGACCATCGGCCCCGCTATGACATTCGGGTACCTGGCCGCACTCGACATTGCGGTACACCGCAAGGGGAGCAAGCGATGACTGGTGACGAGATCCGGACCATCGACGTCGGCACGGAGCCGACCAGGTTCGCCAGGGGCTGGCACTGCATCGGCCTGGCACAGCACTTCAAGGACGGCAAGCCGCACGCGATCGAGGCGTTCGGCACCAAACTCGTGGTGTTCCAGGGCGAGGACGGCGAGCTCAACGTGCTCGACGCCTACTGCAGGCACATGGGCGGCGACCTGAGCCAGGGCACGGTCAAGGGCGCCAACATCGCGTGCCCGTTCCACGACTGGCGTTGGTCCGGCAAGGGCCGATGCGTGGAGATCCCGTACGCCAAGCGGGTTCCGTTACGAGCGCGGACAAGGGCGTGGACCACTCTTGAGCAGAACGGCCAACTGCTGATCTGGCACGACCCGCAGGGCAACCCGCCGCCGGAGAGCGTCTCGATCCCGCGGGTGCCGGGTGCCTACGAGGACGGCTGGAGCAACTGGACGTGGGACACGATCCGGATCGAGGGCTCCCACTGCCGCGAGATCATCGACAACATGGTCGACATGGCCCACTTCTACTACATCCACTTCGCGTTCCCGACCTACTTCAAGAACATCTTCGACGGGCACATCGCCACCCAGTACCTCAACTCCCGCGGCCGTCCCGACGTGGCCCCGAACGGCAAGCAGAACACCGGCAACTACGCCGGTGAGGACAACCTGCTGCGCTCGGAGGCGTCGTACTACGGCCCGTCCTACATGATCAACTACCTGTGGAACGACTACAAGGGCATCGAGGTCGAGACCGTCCTGATCAACTGCCACTACCCGATCACGCACAACTCGTTCATGCTGCAGTACGGGCTGATCGTCAAGAAGCTGCCCGGACTCGACGACGAGATGGCCGACAAGGTGGCCGGCAAGTTCGCCAAGAGCTTCAAGGTCGGCTTCCTGCAGGACGTGGAGATCTGGAAGAACAAGACCAGGATCGACAACCCGCTGCTGTGCGAGGAGGACGGCCCGGTCTACCAGTTGCGCCGCTGGTACGAGCAGTTCTACGTCGACGTCGAGGAAGTCAGCGACGACATGACACGGCGGTTCGAGTTCGAAGTGGACACGACGAAGGCCAACGAGGCGTGGGAACGCGAGGTCGCGGAGAACCTCGCGCGCCGCAAGGAAGCCGGTGTGTGATGTGGGCGAAGGCACCGGTCGCCGACGTCTCGGCGCAGACCACCGCCGACAGGCGCGGGTTCCTCGCCGACGGGCTGCGGCCGGTGGAGTGCACGGCGTGCGGGACGTGCGTGCTGGTCAAGAAGAGCAGCCAGCACCACACGAGCATCCAGTGGCAGACGTCGACCGACAGCTGCCCGGAGTACGCCGCGCAGAACAAGCCGTCCGCGTTGCTCGACACGTGCTCGAAGTTGCGCGCGAGCATCGAATCCCTTGTCGCCGAAGGTCTGCTCGAGGTCCCCGATGGCTGAGTACCAGCAGGTCACGGTCGCGGAGGTGATCCAGGAGACGGCGGACGCGGTCTCGGTGGTGTTCGACGCGGAGTTCGACTACCGGCCTGGCCAGTTCCTCACCCTGCGGTGCGGCCCGGTCGCCCGGTGCTACTCGCTGTCGAGTTCGCCGCACGCGGACGACCGTCCCCAGGTGACGATCAAGCGGATCCCGGACGGCTACGGATCGGCGTGGGTGTGCGACAACGTCCGCGCCGGGACCGTGCTGGACATCCTGCCACCAGCGGGGATCTTCACGCCGAGTTCGTTGGACGACAACCTGCTGCTGTTCGCTGGCGGCAGCGGGATCACGCCGGTGATCTCGATCATCAAGTCCGCGCTGTCGAAAGGCAGCGGCCGGGTGGTCCTGGTGTACGCCAACCGGGACGAGTCCTCGGTGATCTTCGCGTCCGCACTGCGAGAGCTGGCCGACGAGCACCCCGACCGGTTCATGGTCATCCATTGGCTGGAGTCGTTGCAGGGCCTGCCGACGCCGCGCCACCTCACCGCGCTGCGGCCGTTCACCGGGTTCCAGTCGTTCCTGTGTGGACCGACACCGTTCATGGACGTGGTCTCGCAGGCGTTGCGTTCGATGGGCGTACCACGCGACCGGATCCACGTCGAACGGTTCATCTCGTTGTCCGGCAACCCGTTCGAGGAAACCGTCGAAGAACCGGCCGAGGGCGACGAAGCGACGGTCGAGGTGGAACTCGACGACGAACAGCACACCCTGCAGTGGCCGCGCAACAAGAAGCTGCTGGACCTGCTGCTGGAGAAGGGCATCAAGGCGCCGTACTCGTGCCGGGAGGGCGCGTGCAGCGCGTGCGCCTGCCGGATCGAGCAGGGCGAGGTGAAGATGCTGCAGAACGAGATCCTCGACCAGGAGGACCTGGACGAGGGTATCGTGCTGGCTTGCCAGTCGCTGCCGGTCACCGACACCGTCAAGATCACGTACAGCTGAGGAGTGCCATGCCCATCGACCCGTCGGTCGCGATCGGCGCACTGGTCGGCGAGACCACGTTCTCGTGGACTCAGCCCGATGTCATGCTGTACCACCTGGCGCTGGGTGCCGGGGCGGATCCGATGTCCGATGTGGAGCTGCGGTACACCACCGAGCAGGACCTGCACGTGCTGCCGACGTTCGGCGTGATCGCGCCGAACCTCCGGCAGACCGAGGCGCCCAAGGTGTCCTTTCCCGGTGTGGAGATCGACTTGGCGAAGGTGTTGCACGGCCAGCAGGAGATCACCGTGCACCGGCCGTTGCCCAGCGCGGCGACGGCCACGGTCCGCACGCAGATCACCGACGTGTTCGACAAGGGCAAAGCGGCCGTGATCGTCCAGGAGTCGACGGCCGTCGACACCGCCGGTGAGCCGTTGTACACCACGAGGTCCAGCATCTTCGCGCGTGGCGAGGGCGGTTTCGGCGGTTCCCGTGGGCCGTCGACCTCGATCGACCTGCCGGACCGCGAGCCGGACTTCGTGCTGGACACGCCGACGCTCCCCCAGCAGGCGCTGCTCTACCGGCTGTGCGGCGATCGCAACCCCTTGCACTCCGATCCGCGGTTCGCCGCGGCGGCCGGGTTCCCCAAGCCGATCCTGCACGGGCTGTGCACGTACGGAATGGTCTGCAAGGCCGTGACCGACGGGATCCTGGGCGGTGACGTCAGTCAGGTCGCCGGGTTCGCCACGCGGTTCGCCGGTGTCGTCTTCCCCGGTGAGACGCTGCGCAGCCGGGTGTGGCAGGAGGACAAGCGGTTGCTCGTGACGTGTTCGGCCGGTGACCGCCCGGTGCTCACGGACACCGTGCTCACCCTATGTTGATCGCGGGTTTCTTCGCCGGGTCCAGCCAGCGCATGATCTTGTCGAGTTCGGCCGCGTCGACCGAGACGCAGCCCGCGGTCGGCTTGCCCGCCGAGACGTGCAGGAAGAACGCCGAACCGGCGCCCGGCCTGACGGGGTCGCGGTTGTAGTCGATCACGACCGCGTGGTTGTAAACGGCACCCGCGGTGATCAGGCGTTCACCCGCGCGTTCGTTGAACGGACATTTGCCCACCGCACACCGGAAGTGTTTGTTGTACTCGCGTGCCGCGGTGTCGCTGACCCACCAGTCCTGCTCGTCGACCTTGAAGTACGGCAGGCGGGTGCCGTTGTTCGGCGCGATGCCGAACGACTCGGTCAGTCCGAAAACACCTGTCGGCGTGCGGGAAATCCCTTCCTGCGTCGCTCCCATTCCAGCCGTGCCGACAAACGCGTTCAGCGGGCCGATCTCACGCTTCCACTCGCCGTTCACGAGCGACCACGCACTGAGTTTGGCCGTTGTCGCGGAGTGATCCGGCGCCGACACCGTGATCATCTGTTCCATATCGCCGTTGTGCGGCAGGAAACCCGATGCCGCGCCCGGTTTGACCATCGCGACCAGTGTGAGCTCGTGCTCGTCCACCACCGGCTTTCCGGTCCTGCTTGCTGTCGGCGCGAAAGCCGGGATGGCGGCGACGCCGAGCAAGGCAAGGACGAACACGAACGGCAGGGCGATGCGACGCACCGGGCCAGACTAGTAGATCGGTCACCGGCTGACTATCAGTCCGCTCGTCGGCACCCCGGTTCCCGCGGTGACCAGGACAGGCCCGTCGACCTGGTTGTACGACGTGCCACGAATCTGCCTGACCGCTTCGGCGATGCCATTCATCCCATGTATATAGGCTTCACCGAGTTGCCCGCCGTGCGTGTTCACCGGCAGCCGCCCGCCGATTTCGATCGCGCCGTCGGCGATGAAATCGCGTGCCTCACCGGGTCGGCAGAAACCGAGTTCTTCCAGCTGGACCAGAACGAACGGGGTGAAGTGGTCGTACAGCACGGCGACCGAGATGTCGTCGGGCCGCAGCCCCGACTGGGCCCACAACTGGTCCCCGACCACACGCATCTCGGGCAGTCCGAGCAGATCGTCCCGGTAGTACGACGTCATCACGAACTGGTCCGAACCACTACCCTGTGCCGCCGCGGCGATCACAGCCGGTGGATGGGGCAGGTCGCGGGCGCGCTCGACGCTCGTCACCACCAACGCGACACCGCCGTCGCTTTCCTGGCAGCAGTCGAGCAGGTGCAATGGTTCGACCACCCAGCGTGACGCCTGGTGGTCGGCCAGCGTGATGGGCTTGCCGTGGAACCACGCGTTCGGGTTGACTGCGGCGTGCCTGCGGTCGGCCACCGCCACCCGGCCGAAATCCTCCGACGTCGCACCGTAGACGTGCTGGTAGCGGCGGGCGAACATGGCGACGTCGGCGGCGGGCGTGCCCAGTCCCATGGGGTACGACCACGACGCGTCGATCCCGTTCGTGGTCGGCGCGGACGCCACGGCCGCGGACACCCGTCCGAACCGGTGGCCGGACCGCTCGTTGAACGCGCGGTAGCAGACCACGACATCGGCGACGCCCGTCGCGACCGCCATCGCCGCCTGCTGCACGGTCGCACACGCCGCGCCGCCGCCGAAGTTGATCCGGCTGAAGAAGCTCAACCGCGGTACACCCAGTTCCCGCGCGACCGCGATCTCCGAGTTCGAGTCCATCGTGAACGTGACCAGACCGTCCACATCGGATGGTTCGAGGCCCGCGTCGGCCAGTGCCGACCTGACCGCCTCGACGGCCAGCCGCAGTTCCGTGCGACCCGACTGCTTGGAGAACTCCGTCGCCCCGATCCCGGCGATCGCGGCCGCGCCGGACAGTGTCCTCATGGCGCGCTCACCCGGACCGTTCCGGTCACGTGATCACCGAGTGAACACTTGCCGACCACGTCGACCACGGTGTCCGGCCCGTCGGGCTTCGCCGTGCCGGAGAAGACCAACGTGTCGCCCGCGTAGCACGGGACACCGAGCCGGATGGACACGTTGCGCACCAACGCGCGCGGACCGGCCCAGTCGGTGACGAACCGCTGCACCAGCCCGGTCGTGGTGAGGATGTTGAGGAAGATGTCCTTCGACCCGCGGGCGACGGCCGCGTCCCTGTCGTGGTGCACGTCCTGGAAGTCGCGGGTGGCCAGTGCCGTGCTGACCACGAACGTCGCGGTCGTGTCGATGGCGAGTTCCGGCAGCTCGGTCATGGCACCGCCCGCCAGACCGGCAGGGTGAGGTCACTGTCCACTCGCGACCAGTCGACGGTGACCGGCTGGCCGATCCGGACGTCGTCCGGGGACACGTCGAGCAGCTCACCCAGCATTCGCACGCCTTCCTCGAGTTCCACCAGCGCGATCACGATGGGCAAGCGTTTGCCCGGCACCGGCGGATGGTGGTGCACCACATAGCTGAAGATCTCGCCACGGCCACAAGACACCACGTAGTCCGGCGTCCCGCTGCCGCAACGCGGGCAGAACGGCCCCGGCGGGTGCCGTAGCGCCTGGCAGTCCGGGCATCGCTGGACCCGCAGCTCGCGTGCGGCCGTTCCCGCCCAGAAGAACTCGGTGTCCTGGTTGACCAGCGGGCGGATCACCGATCCGGTCGGCTCCGGCGGCTTGAACTTCAGGACGCGGAACATCATCTCGGCGACCGGCTCGTCGTCCACGTACCACGTGCTCAACGTGGTCACGAACCACCCCTCGCCCAACGCGGTCCGTTTGGGACCAACCACATCGGACAACCGGGTGGTCACGGCCAGCTGCTCACCGGGTCGCAGGTACCGGTGATAGGTCTGTTCGCAGTTGGTGGCGACGACCGAGGTGTATCCGGCGTCGTCGAGCACCTTGGTCATCGCCCCCAGCGGGTCGTCGTCGTCACGGACGCCGTTGAGGCCGTACATCGTCCAGACCTGGACCATCGCGGGCGGGGCGAGCTCCGGGTACACGGGGTTGCGGTCGCCCAGCGCCTCCGTCCAGTTGTTGATCATCGGCTCGTTGACCGGATCCCTGGCCAGGCGCGGTTTGCTCTCGCCGAGCTCCTTGAGCCGGGCGGCCTCGGCTTCGATCGCAGCGTTCATCGGGGCACCCTCGGCAGTTTCAGACCGGCGGTGGCGATGAGCTCGCGCTGGATCTCGTTCACACCACCGCCGAACGTCAGGACCAGGTTCCGTTTCGCCTGCACGTCCAGCCACCGCACCAGCTCGGCGGTCCGCGGATCGGCGGGATCGCCGTACCTGCCGACGATCTCCTCCATCAGCCGCCCGATCCGCTGCGTCCGGTCGGAGGAGAAGACCTTGGTCACGGAGGCGTCGGCGACGTCCAGTTCGGACGACGCGACCTGGCCGTTGAGCAGCTCGTTGACCTCGACCACCGCACGGGTCTCGGCCAGTGCTCGTCGCACGTCCGGCCGGTTGAGCAGATCGCGTTGCGCTGCCCATTCGTGGACCCGGTCGTAGAACCCGGCGATCCGGCCCGCCGGGCCGAGCATGATCCGCTCGTGGTTGAGCTGGGTGGTGATCAGCTTCCAGCCATCGTTCTCCTTGCCCACCAGCATGTCCGCCGGGACACGCACGTCGCTGTAGTAGGTGGCGTTGACGTGGTGGGCACCGTCGCACGTGATGATCGGCGTCCACGAGTAGCCGGGCGCTTTCGTGTCCAGGATCAGGATCGAGATGCCCTTGTGCCGTGGCGCCTGCGGATCGGTGCGGCAGGCCAGCCAGATGTAGTCCGCGTCGTGCGCACCGGTCGTGAAGATCTTCTGGCCGTTGACGACGTAGTCACTGCCGTCCCGGACCGCGGTGGTCCGCAACGAAGCCAGGTCGGTGCCGGACTCGGGTTCGGTGTACCCGATCGCGAAATGCACCTCCCCTGCCTCGATCTTCGGCAGGAAGTACTCCTTCTGGGCCGCCGAACCGAAGGACTTCAACGTGGGACCGACGGTCTGCAGCGTCACGTACGGCAACGGGATGTCGGCCCTGGCGGCCTCGTTGACGAAGATCTGCCGGTTCACGTCGGTCGTGTCACGCAGCCAGCCGTCGGATCCCATCCGCCGGATCAGGTCCCGGTACACCGGGCCGTGCCGGTCGACCATCATCTCGGTCCGCTGCTCCGGCGTCAGCAGGTTCTCGAAGTACGCCCGCAGTTCGGTGCGCAGCGCGTGCTGCTCCTCGGTCAGGTCTACGAACACCGCGCCCCCAATCGGTCGAGCCTCTGCTCCGCGCCGCCGACGAACCGAACGAGGTCCTTGCTCAGCGAGTAGTAGCGGTGCATCGGGTAGGTGATGTCGACGCCGATCCCGCCGTGCAGGTGGTGGCAGGTGTGCATGGCGCGCGGGAGTTCTTCGGCGAGCCAGTACGCCGCCACGTCCGTCGCCAGGCCGGCGTCCAGGCCGCTGTGCAGGCGCCAGATCGCGGACCAGACGGCCAGGTGCAGGGTCCGCGCGGCGACGTACACGTCCGCGATCTGCTGTGCCACGGCCTGGAACGCCGCCAGCGGTTTGCCGAACTGCTCGCGTGTCCGAACGTGCTCGGTGGTCAACCGCAACGCACCCGCCAGCAGTCCGTCGCCGACGGCAGCGGCTCCGGCCACGGCGAACGCCCGCAGAGTGGCCGTTTCGCCGAGCCGTTCGCCTTGCACGTCGACCAGATCGAGGGTGTACTCCGGCGTTCCGCTCGACGAATACGTCTTCGTCGTGGTCACATCGGCCGAGTCCACGATGTACACGCCGGTGTCGGCGGCCACGAGGATCGCCGTCGCGTCCTCCGCGTAGAGGACGTGGGTCTTGTGCCCGGTGAGCCGACCGTCGTGGGCTTCCACCCGGCCGTCCAGTGCCGCGGTGATCACGCCCGGTTCGCCCAGCAGGCGATCCTGCTGGTCGGCCGTTCCCATGTGGACGACGGGCAGCACGCCCAGTGCCAAGGTCGCCATCGCCGGGGTGATCACGCCTGCCCTGCCGACCTCGGACAGCACCAGGCACGTCTCGATCACGCCAAGGCCGTCACCGCCGAGCCGTTCCGGTGTGCCCAACGTCAGCAAGCCGGCCTGGCCGAGGGCTTTCCACGCCTGGTCGGGATCGCGGCGCAGCACCGCGGCGGTCAACTCGGCGATCTCGCGCTGCGTTTCGTCGAACGTGAAGTCCACGCCCACCTCCTAGCTTCTCGGTAGGCCGAGAACTCGTTCCGCGGCAAGGGTCGACAGGATCTGGGTGGTGCCACCGGCGATGCTCAGGCACCGCGTCATCAGGAACGTGTGAATCGCCCCGGCCGCGACGTCGGCCAGCGCCCCGTCCGCGCCGTACAGATCGAACGTGGCTTCCGCGACGGCTTGCCGGTGCTGGACGCCGACCAGTTTGCGGATGCTCGGGTCAGTGCCGAACTGGTCCATCAACGAGACGACCAGACCACCTGCCACCAGTTCGCCGAGCTTCTCCGGCTCCGCGCCCCGGGTTTCCGCGGTGGACAACAGCGTTTCCACCTCCGCGCCGAACGAGGAGCCGCCACCCATGGCGACCCGTTCGTTGGCGAGCGTCGTCCTCGCCAGCTTCCAGCCGTCACCCGGTTGTCCGACCACGCAGTCGTCCGGCACGAAAACGTTGTCCAGGAAGACCTCGTTGAACATGGCGTCGCCGGTGATCTCCCGCAACGGCCGAACTGTGATGCCCGCGGACCGCATGTCCACCAGGAAGTAGGTGATTCCCTTGTGCTTGGGCACATCGGAGTCCGTGCGGGCCAGGCAGATCGCCCAGTCGGCCTCCCCCGCCCGCGAGGTCCACACCTTCTGGCCGTGCAGGTGGTAGCCGCCGTCCGCTTTGACCGCACGAGTCCGGAGCGATGCCAGGTCGGAGCCTGCCTCGGGTTCGCTGAAAAGCTGGCACCAGGTGATCTCGCCGCGCAGGGTCGGCCAGACGAACCGGTCCCGTTGCTCGTCGGTGCCGTGCCGCAGGACCGTCGGCGCGGCCCACGCCCCGATCACGAGGTCCGGCCTGCTCACGCCCGCGCGGCGGAGCTCGTCGGCGATCATCAGCTGCTGCTCGGCGGACGCGTCCATGCCGTACGGCTTGGGCCATTCCGGCACGAGCAAGCCGGTTTCCGCCAGCCGGGCCCGTTGCCGGTCCTTCGGGAGCGCGGCGATGTCCGCGACGAGGTCCCTGGTCCGAGCGTCCGCTTCGGACACCGCACGGACCTGCCGCCGGGCGCCGCCGATGGCGAGTTGCGCGACTTTCCGGCGCCAATACGCGGTACCGCCGAACAAGGCCCTGAGTGCCAATGCCCGGCGCAGATAGAGGTGGGCGTCGTGCTCCCAGGTGAAGCCGATGCCACCGAGGACCTGGATGCAGTCCTTCGCCGTCCGCACAGCGGCTTCCAGTGCCACCGCGCCCGCGACCGCCGCCGCGAGCGGGTGTTCACCCGGTGCCTCGTCGGCCGCCCTTGCCGCGTCCCACGCCGCCGCTCTGGCTTCTTCGACGCGGCACACCATGCCCGCACAAAGGTGTTTCACGGCCTGGAACGAGCCGATCGGCTTGCCGAACTGTTCGCGGACTTTGGCGTATGCCACGGCTGTCGCCAGGCACCAGCCCGCGACGCCGACCGCTTCGGCCGCGGCCAGTGTCACCGCGAGGTCCTCGACACCGTCGACGTCCAGCGTGTGGCGTTGGCCGAGGTGCTCGATCTCGGACAGTGGACGGGAGAAGTCGAGCGCGTCCCGTTCCACGAGCTCGGCTTCGACGAGCGTCCAGGCGTCGTCCAACCGCGTCAGCAGATACGGTGCGTGACCGACAACGGGTGCGCCGGGTCCGAGTCCCAGCGCGACCGGGACGCCGCCCTCGGTCAGACCGGGCAGAAACTCCTGGGAAACCTGAGAATCTTTCGCACGAGCCAGCAGGACACCGGCGAGCACGGTCGGCAACACCGGACCGGGCACCAACGCCTTCGCGACGTGCTCAAGGGCCATGGCGATGTCCGCAACCGGCCCGTCGACCATCTCGAACAAGCCGAAGTGTGCGAGGTCGGCCCAGTGCTCACGCCAGTGTTTGGCGCCGTCCGCGCCACGAACCGTCGGCAGCACGTCGGCGCCTGCCGCCCACGCGGAGATCGACTCGCCGATGGCGCGCTGCTCGTCGGTGATAGACACTCCGTCATTATAGAACGTGTTTCAGTTCTGAACTCAACCCCACGAGCGAGTAGGATTCGCCGAGGCGCGGTACACTGGCAACCGAAGTGGAACAGGTTTCAGCAAGGGGACCCATCGATGACAGCCACGCCTTCCGGTGCCATCAGCGCCCTCGGCGACGACGAGCTCGGCTCGGCAGCGCAGCGCGACCGGCGCAAGCGCATCCTGGACGCGACGATCGCGTTGGCCACCAAGGGCGGCTACGACGCGGTCCAGATGCGAGCCGTCGCCGAACGGGCCGAAGTCGCACTCGGCACGCTGTACCGCTATTTCCCCTCCAAGATCCACCTGCTCGTGTCCGGGCTGGCGCGCGAGTTCGAGCGCAACCAGGAGCGGATCGAGAAAGGGAGCGTCCCCGGCGAGACCCAGTACGACCGCGTTCTGTTCGTACTGGGCAGGGTCACGCGTGCGATGCAGCGCGAACCCCACCTCACCGAGGCGATGACACGGGCGTTCATGTTCGCCGACACCTCGGCGGCCGCCGAGGTGGACCACGTCGGCAAGCTGATGGAGCGGATGTTCACCCGCGCCATGCACGAAGGCGAACCCACCGATGAGGACAAGGCGATAGCCCGCGTGGTCGGCGACGTCTGGCTGTCCAATCTGGTCGCCTGGGTGACCCGCCGCGCCTCGGCGACAGACGTGGCCACCCGCCTCGAACTCACAGTCAGGCTGCTGCTGAAGCCCTGATGTCGTGAGGTCGTGAGTGGTTAGGCCGGTTCTGACCCGGACGACCACTCACGACGAGGTCACGCCAGGGCGCCGCTGACTGAGGCGTGGCCCTTGAGGAGGTTGCGGGCTATCGTTCGGCGCTGGATCTCGTCCGTTCCCTCGTAGATCCGCAGCAGGCGCAGTTCGCGGTACCAGCGCTCGATCGGCAGTTCTCGTGTGTACCCCATGCCGCCGTGGATCTGCAGCACCCGGTCGACGATCTCGTTGGCCTTCACGCCGCCGTAGAGCTTGGCCATCGACTGGGCCTGGCGGGAGTCCATCTTCTGGTCGACCTGCCACGCCGCGTGCAGCACGAGCCAGCGCAGCGCCTCGATCTCCACGGCCGAGTCCGCGATCATCCACTGGATCGCCTGGCGCTCCGCGATCGGCAGGCCGAAGGTCTCGCGGGTCCTCGCGTAGTCGATGCCCATCTCCAGCAGACGTTCGGTCGCGCCGATCGCCCTGGCGGGCAACAGGTACCGGCCCTGGCCGATCCACCGCATGGCCAGTTCGAAGCCGCGCCCCTCCTCACCGAGGATGTTGCGGTGCGGGACGCGCACGTTGTCGAACGTCAACGCCGCCGGGCCCCACTCGCCCATCGTGTCGATCGGCTGCGACTTCCAGCCCATCTCCCGGTCGGCGAGGAAACAGGTGACCGCGCCCTTCTCCTTGTCCGTCACGGCGAAGACCATGGTGAAGTCGGCCTCGTTGCCACCGGTGATGAACGTCTTCTCGCCGTTGATGATCCAGTCGTCGCCGTCGCGCCGGGCCGAGGCGCGGATCGCGCGGGCGTCGGATCCCGCGCCGGGCTCGGTGATCGCGAAGCACGACTTGCGCTCGCCGGAGATCGTCGGCTTGAGGTACGTCTCCTTCTGCTCGTCGTTGCCGTAGAATAGGATGTTGTCCGCCGAGCCGCCGAACCGGAACTGCACGAAGGACCGGCCCAGCTCCGCTTCCAGCAGCGCCGCCATCACCGCGCCGAGGTTCATCCCGCCGTACTCCTCGGGCGTCAGCACGCCCCAGAAGCCGGATTCCTTGGCCTTCAACTGGAGTTCACGCAGTTCCGAGGCTTCCACCCCCGGGCGGCCGGACCGCTCGCGGCGCAGCACCTCCGGCTCGAGCGGCATGATCTCCTTGCGCACGAACGTCCGCACCCAGTCGCGGACCTCGCGCTGCTCTTCGGTGAGGGAGAAGTCCACCATGGTGATGCGCCTCCTAGAGCCTGCGGCCGCCGTCGACGTAGATGGTCTGGCCGGTGATGAACGATGACTCGTCGCTGACGAGGAACGCGATGGTGCTTGCGATGTCGGACGGCTGCCCGACTCGGCGCACCGGGGTGATCTCCGCACTGCGCGCGGCCAGTTCGTCGGGCGTGACGCCGACGCGCTCGGCGGTCGCGGCCGTCATCTCGGTCACGATGAAGCCGGGAGCGACCGCGTTGACGTTGATGCCGAACGGGCCGAGCTCGATCGCGAGCGTGCGGGTGAAGCCCTGCAGGCCCATCTTGGCGGTCGAGTAGTTGGCCTGGCCGCGGTTGCCGAGCGCGGACACGCTGGAGAGGCTCACGATCTTGCCGTACTTCTTGGCGACCATGTGCTTCTGCGCGGCCTTGGTGGCGAGGAACGCACCCTTGAGGTGTACCCCGATCACGGTGTCCCAGTCCTGCTCGGTCAGTTTGAACAGCAGGTTGTCCCTGGTGACTCCGGCGTTGTTGACGAGGATGTCGAGCGAGCCGAACTCGTCGACCGCGCGGTCGGCCGCCGCGGTGATCTGTTCGGCGTTGGTGACGTCCGCGCCGACGGCGATCGCACGGCCACCCGCGGCCTCGATCGCGTCGACCGTCGCCTTGCCCGCCGCCTCGTCGAGATCGAGGACGATGACCGCGGCGCCGTCCGCCGCGAGCCGCCCGGCGACAGCCGCGCCGATCCCGCGAGCCGCCCCGGTGACCAGGGCCACGCGTCCGTCCAGTGCCGCCATGCTCAGCCTCCGTAAAGCCGTAAACCGTACAGCGTTAGGTATAGTGCGAGCATAACTCTGGAGGGACGCCGATGCCACGGCCGAGCACGCCGATCCTGAGCAGGGATCGCATCAGGGCCGCCGCGCTGGAGATCATCGACCGCGACGGGCTGCCCGGTCTGTCGATGCGCAGGCTCGCCGCCGAGCTCGGGGTCCAGGCACCGTCGCTGTACAGCCATTTCGCCACGAAGGACGCGCTGCTCGACGACGTCTGCGACCAGATGATGTCGACCGTCGACGTGAGCGATTTCCAGAAGGCCGACTGGCGGACCGGGATTCGCACGTGGGCAAGGTCATACCGGGCCGCGTTGGCCGCGCACCCCAACATCGTGCCGTTCCTGGCCGGTGGACCAGCCCGCCGCGACTCCGCGCTGCGGGTCGCGGACGCGGTGCACGGCGGACTGGTCGGCGCGGGCTGGCCGCCCAAGATCGCGACCATGATCGGCGCTTCGACCAAGTACCTGGTTCTCGGCGCCGCGATCGGGTCGTTCTCGCGCGGGTTCGAGGACGACGCCCGCGTGTACAACGACCGGTACCCCAACCTCAGTCAGGCGCACCGGTTGGCCGAGCACGCCGACGAGATCGACCAGGGCTCGTTCGAACTGGCCCTGGATTCCTTCCTGAACGGACTCGGCGTGTTGTACGACTCCGTGGCTACGCGGGGTGGAACTCCTTGAGCCGGTCCGCCTCGGCGGATTTCTCCGTGGCCTCGAACCAGTGCGGGTAGGTCACGTACACCAACTCGGTTTCGTCGTTCGCCACGTACAGCACCTCGGTGTCCGCGCGTAGGTAGATCACCTCGCCGACGCCCGCCGTCACGGGACCGTCCGGCCCGTCGACGGTGAACGAGCCTTTCGTGATGATCAATGCCTCGTCGTAGGTCACCTTCCACGGGTTGCGCTCACCCTTGCCGTACCGGCCGAAGCCGACGCTCATCTGCGCGCCGCTGGTCTGGTCGACCACATCGGCCAGGTGAACCTGCTGGTCGAGGCGCTGAAACCACGTCTTCGCGCCGTCGATGACGAACCGTTCGACTGCTGCCATCCCCAGACTCCTCGGTTAAATGGAACTTCTTCCATTTAGTTAACTGGAATCTTCTCCACTTGTCCAGCGGTTAGGCTGCCGGGGTGCTTCCGATCGCCGGGTCCGGCCCGTCCGAACGGGCCGACGCGGCCCGCAACAGGCAGAAGATCCTCCAGGCGGCGGCGCGGATCGTCGCCACACGCGGAGTCGAGTACCTGGCGTTGGACGAGGTCGCCGCCGAAGCGGGCGTCGGCGTGGGCACGGTCTACCGCCGTTACTCCGACCGCGGCGCACTGGCGCAGGCGTTGCTGGACGCGCAGGAACGCGAGTTCCAGGCGTCGTTCCTCAGCGGCCCACCGCCGCTCGGCCCCGGCGCGCCCGCACGGGAGCGGATCCGCGCGTTCCTGCACGCGTACGTGGACCGCCTGGAAACACAGGGAAAACTACTGATGGTCGCGGAAACCGAGACGCCGTGGGCCCGGTTCGTGACCGGCGCGTACCGGCTGCACCACAACCACCTCGTCAGCCTGATCACCGAGGCCGAACCGGGTGCGGACGCGCACTTCCGCGCGGACGCGTTGCTGGCGCCCCTGGCTGCGGCGCAGTACGGCTACCAGCGCGAGAACGGGATGAGCGTGGAACGGATCAAGGCGGGCTTCGATCAACTGGTGAACTGAAACCACAGCCACAAACCGGCAGCCAGCACGACCAGCAGCACCAACCACAGCACCATGTCGCTGAGGACCTCGCCGACGAACTCGACGACGATCTTCACGACGCCGCGCAGAACCCACATCACGCCGTGCAGGACCGCGAGCGGCCACCGCCGCCAAGGCTGCGCGGAGTCGCGTCGTAGCCGTCTTGACTCCCGCCCGGCCGACTGTCCGCCGGGGTCATCCAGAGAGCTGATCAGCCACCGCCAGGATCCGGCGTGCGTTGTCCACGTGCAGGTTCTCGATCATCCGGCCGTCCACAGTGACCACACCGCGGCCCGCCTGCTCGAACGCCTCGACCACGCGACGGGAGTACTCGATCTCCTCGGCCGACGGCGAGAAGACCCGGTTGCACGGCTCGACCTGCCCCGGGTGGATCAATGTCTTGCCGTCGAAGCCGAACTGCTTGCCCTGCAAGCACTCCGCTTCGAAGCCTGCCAGGTCCTTCACGTCGTTGTAGACGCCGTCCAGGATGTCCTTGTCCGCCGCGCGAGCGGCGAGCAGGCACAGCGACAACCCGGTGAGCAGCGGCGCGCGGCCGGGCACGTGGTCGGCGCGCAACTCCTTGGCCAAGTCGTTGGTGCCCATCACCAGCACCGACAAGCGCTCGCTCGCGGCGGCGATGTCGTGGGCGTGCAGCATCGCGATCGGGGTCTCGACCATCGCCCAGATCGTCGTCTTGTCCGGCGCCCCACCGGCTTCCAGCGCGCGCTCGATGGCGTGCACCTCGGCGGCCGAGTTGACCTTCGGCACGACCACGGCGTCCGGCCCGGCCTCAGCTGCCGCGCGCAGGTCGTCGGCGTGCCATTGCGTGCCGAACCCGTTGACGCGGATGGTGACCTCGCGCTTGCCGTACTCACCGGACGCGGCGGCCTCACAGACCCGCTTGCGTGCGTCCACTTTGGAGTCCGGGTGGACCGCGTCCTCCAGGTCGAGGATCAGCGCGTCCGCGGGCAGTGTCTTGGCCTTTTCCAGCGCTCGCTCGTTCGCGCCGGGCATGTACAGCACGGACCGGCGCATCAGACCTCCTCGGCAGCGGCGTACGCCTCCGCCAGCTCCGGGTCACGGGCGGCGAGCTGGTCGGCCAGTTCGGCGACCACGCGGCACTGCTTCACGGTGGCGTCGTCCTGCATCTTGCCGTCGATCATGACGGTTCCGGTGCCGTCGCCCATCTCCCTGATCACGCGGCGCGCCCAGGCGACGTCCGCCGGGGACGGCGAGAAGACCTTCTTGGCGATCTTGATCTGCGCCGGGTGCAGGCTCCACGCGCCGACGCAGCCCAGCAGGAAGGCGTTGCGGAACTGGTCCTCGCAGCCGACCGTGTCGCGGATGTCGCCGAACGGCCCGTAGTACGGCAGGATCCCGTTGGCCGCGCAGGCGTCGACCATGCGCGCCACCGTGTAGTGCCAGAGGTCCTGCTGGAAGGTCTGCCTGCCGGTCGTGATGTCCTCGCCGACCGGGTCGGTGCGGACCAGGTAGCCCGGGTGACCGCCGCCGACCCGGGTGGTCTTCATCCGCCTGCTCGCCGCGAGGTCCGCCGGGCCCAGTGACATGCCCTGCATCCTCGGCGAGGCCGCGGCGATCTCCTCGACGTTGGCCACGCCGGTCGCGGTCTCCAGGATGGCGTGCACCAGGATCGGCCGCTCCAGCCCGGCCTTGGCCTCCAACTGCGCCAGCAACCGGTCGACGTAGTGGATGTCCTGCGCGCCCTCCACCTTGGGCACGATCACCACGTCCAGCTTGTGGCCGATCGCCGGAACCAGCGTCAGCAGGTCGTCCAGCGCCCACGGCGAGTCGATGCTGTTCATCCGGGTCCACAGCTGCGCGTCGCCGAAGTCGGCGTTCTTGCCGATCTCGACGAGTCCCGCGCGGGAGACCTCCTTGCGGTCCGCCGGGACCGCGTCCTCCAGGTTGGCGACCAGCACGTCGACCTGCTTGGCCAGGTCGGGCACCTTGGCGGCCATCTTGGGGTTGCCGGGGTCGAAGAAGTGCAACGCTCGCGAAGGGCGCAACGGGATCTCCCGCACCGGCTCCGGCGCACCGAGCGCCAGCGGCCGGAAGAAGTCCTTCGGCGAACGCATCCTGACCTCCATGTCCTCGGGTGTACCGGAGGGTAACCCGATGTGCGCGGCTCTGCCCGCGACTCGCGTCACACAAATCGGTTGCCGTGCCCGGTACGGCTCTGCTGAACTGCGCGCAAACCCCGCGATCAGAGGAGAGCAGTAGTGCGACTGTCAGCCATGTCCACCAGGAAAGGAATCCACCCCTATCTCAAGGACATGAAGCTTGGCACGCACGCTCAACTTGGGGATCCTCGCGCACGTCGACGCCGGTAAGACCAGCCTCACCGAACGCCTGCTGCAACTCGGCGGCGTGATCGACGAGGTCGGCAGCGTCGACGAGGGCAGCACCCAGACCGACTCCATGCGGCTGGAGCGGCAACGCGGGATCACCATCAAATCCGCCGTGGTGTCGTTCGTCGTCGGCGACGTCACCGTCAACCTGATCGACACGCCCGGTCACCCGGACTTCATCGCCGAGGTGGAGCGCTCGCTGAGCGTCCTCGACGGCGCTGTCCTGGTCGTTTCCGCCGTGGAAGGTGTGCAGGCGCAGACCCGTGTGCTGATGCGGGCGCTGCGCAGGCTGGCCATCCCCACGATCATCTTCGCGAACAAGACCGACCGGACAGGCGCGCGGCACGACAGCCTGCTGCGGGAGATCGCCGACCGGCTGACACCCGCGATCGCACCGGCAGGCACCGACCCGGTGGACGTCCTGGCCGAAGTGGACGATTCGCTGGTCGCCGCCTACCTCGACGGTTCGCTGACACCGGAACGCACCAGGGAATCCCTGGTCACGCAGACGCGCCTGGCCCGGGTGCACCCGGTGTTCTTCGGCTCGGCGATCACCGGCGCCGGAGTGCCTGACCTGATGTCCGCGCTGGTCGAGTTCCTGCCGTCGGCATCCGGTGCGCAGGACGGGCCGGTCTCGGGCCTGGTGTTCAAAGTGGAACGTGGGCAGCACGGCGAGAAGATCGCCTACGTCAGGGTCTTCGCCGGCACGCTGCGCGTCCGCGACCGGGTGCGTTTCGGTGACAAGGACGGGAAGGTCACCGCGATCAGCGTGTTCGACCGCGGTCCGGCTGTGCGGGTCGCGGCGGTCGGCGCCGGGCAGATCGGCAAGCTGTGGGGCCTGGCCGACGTCCGGATCGGTGACCAGATCGGCGAGCCGCGCACCCACTCCGAGCACCACTTCACCCCGCCGACGCTGGAAACCGCTGTCATACCGGACGACCCGTCCGAACGAGGCGCGTTGTACACCGCCCTCACCCAACTGGCAGAGCAGGATCCGCTGATCAACCTGCGGCAGGACGGCGTGATCTCGTTGTACGGCGAGGTGCAGAAGGAGGTCATCCAGGCGACCTTGATGACCGACTACGGCCTGGCCGTGTCGTTCGAGGAGACCACGACGATCTGCATCGAACGCGTCACCGGCACGGGCGAGTCCCTCGAGATCATCAACGAGGGCGACAACCCCTACCTGGCCACGGTGGGGCTCAGGGTCGAGCCGGGCACCGGCGTGACCTTCCGGCTGGAGGTCGAGCTCGGCTCCATGCCGTCGGCCTTCTTCAACGCCGTCGAGGAAAGCGTGTACAAGACCCTGCGGCACGGGTTGTCCGGCTGGGAGGTCACCGACTGCGCCGTGATCATGACGCGCTCCGGTTACTGGGCACGGCAAAGCCACGCCCACGGCACGTTCGACAAGTCGATGTCCAGCACGGCCGGTGACTTCCGCAACCTGACCGCGCTGGTACTCAAGAACGCGCTCAAGCAAGCCGGAACCGTCGTGCACGAACCGATGCACTCGTACCGGCTGGAGATCCCGGAGGACACGCTCGGTGTCGTGCAGCCGGTGTTGGTGCGGCTGCGGGCGTTCCCGCTCAGATCCACCCCGCATGGCGCCGCCTACCTGTTGGAAGGCGACATCCCCGCGGCGCGGATCCACGAGCTGGAGCGGCTGCTGCCGTCACTGACCCGTGGTGAAGGCGTGGTGGAGAGCGCCTTCGACCACTACGCGCCCGTCTAACGCGGGTCGTCGGTGAAGACCTTCGTGACGATCTCGCCGTCCATGGTCAGGTAACCGTGCAGCATGCCCGGCGTGCTGTGCGGCCCGGCGAAAGCCCCTTGGCGGTCGATGGCGATCACGCCGCCCGTACCGCCAAGGGCAGGCAGGCGGCGCATCACCACGTCGAACGCCGCCTCGGCGAGACTCAGGCCGCCGAACTCGACCATGGCCGAGATCGTGCCCGCCGCGGCGCCCCGGATGAACACCTCGCCCTGGCCGGTCGCGCTGATGGCCGCCGTGTCGTTGCGGGCGTACGTGCCCGCGCCGATGATCGGCGAGTCACCGACGCGGCCGCTCATCTGGTTGGTCGTACCGCCGGTGGACGTCGCGGCGGCCAGGTCACCGTCACGGTCGACCGCGACGGCACCGACCGTGCTGTACTCGGCCCGTTCCGGGATCTGCGGGTCCTTGGCCTCGTTCAGCTGGTCCAGGCGCCGCTGAGTCCAGAAGTAGTCCTGGGTGACGGGCCGCAGGCCGTTGCGCACCGCGAAACTCTCCGCGCCGTCGCCGCACAGCAGCACATGCGACGTCCGCTCCATGACCAGCCTCGCCGCCAGGACGGGGTTGCGCACGTTCCGCACGCCCGCGATCGCCCCTGCGGCCAGGTCGGCGCCACGCATGATCGACGCGTCCAGCTCGTGACCGCCGTCCTCGGTGAACACCGAGCCCTTGCCCGCGTTGAACAACTCGTTGTCCTCGAGAACCCGCACGGCCGCTTCGACGGCGTCCACGCTCGATCCGCCTGCACGCAGCAGCTGCTCGCCCGCGCGCAAGGCGTCGGCGAGCCCGTCCCGATGGGCTTTCTCCAGCTCAGGCGTGGTTTCTTCGCGGATCAGCTTGTTGCCCGCGCCGCCGTGCACGGCGATGATGACGTTGTGTGCGTCTGGCTGATAGGTCACTACGGCACAGTAGAGCGTCAGTGCGCGGGGACGCCGTTGGCGGTGATCCAGCGTTCGACGGAGTACTCCACCAGGGTGATCAGGGTCTGTTTGGTCGATTCGCGGTCCCTGGCGTCACACCGGACGATCGGCACACGCGGGTCGATGGCCAGCGCTTCGCGGACGTCGTCCACCCGGTGCCGCATTTCGCCGTCGAAGCAGTTCAGGCCGATGATGTACGGCAGACCGCGCTCTTCGAAGAAGTCGACGGGGGAGAACGAATCGGCCAGCCGACGGCTGTCGGCGAGCACGACCGCGCCGATCGCGCCCCTGACCAGGTCGTCCCACATGAACCAGAAGCGTTGCTGGCCAGGCGTTCCGAACAGGTACAGGATCAGGTCGGTGTCCAGCGACACGCGGCCGAAGTCCATCGCCACCGTCGTCGTCGTCTTGTCCGGCGTCGACTCGATGTCGTCGAGACCGGCGCTGGCCTCGGTCATCACCGCCTCGGTCGTCAACGGCATGATCTCGGAGACCGAACCGACGAACGTCGTCTTGCCGGCGCCGAAACCACCGGCTACCACGATCTTCACCGACGTCATGGTCGGCACGAGTGCTTGCTGCGCGGTCCTATAGCCGGCGGAGTCCACCCAAAACCCTTTCCATCAGCGCGAGATGTGATGAACCGCCGGACAGGCCGGTCGTCCGGTGGACGACCACCAATCCGGTCGCGACCATGTCCCCGAGCACGATCTTGGCTACTTGCAACGGCATGTCGAGCTCCGCGGAGATCTCCGCGACCGACTTCGGCGTGCGGCACAGCCGGGCGATCGAGCGGTGCTCGATCTCGGCGAGACCGTCCTCGGCCATCCCGGCGGACGCCGTGGAGATCATCGCCTCCACCCGCAGGTCCCCGTCGGCCTTGGTGCGTCCGCCTGTCATCGCATACGGGCGGACCATCGCCGGGTCGTCGTCCGGCATCTCGACGAGCACCGGCTGCGGGGGCTGCGGCGCGGGCCTCGGCCCCGGCTGCGGTTTGACTTCGACGGGCTCACCCGCCTTGCTGCCGAACGTGAGTCCATTCAGGACATCGGCGAAGGTCGGACTGGGTGGCGCGTCCTCGTGGATCGTCATGCGCCCCTCACACCGCAGCTCCGGTCATCCCCCTCGCGCCTTGCAGTGCCGCGCGCAGTTCGGGGGTGAGCATCTGGCCGACGCGGTCGACCAGCATGGTCATCTCGTAGGCGATCTGGCCGATGTCGCACGTGGGAGCGGCGAGCACGGCCAGCGACGACCCGTCGCTGATCGACATCAGCAGCAGGATCCCGCGTTCCATCTCGACGACGGTTTCCTTGACCGGACCGGCCTCGAAACACCGCGAGGCGCCGTGGGTCAGGCTGACCAGGCCGGACGAGACCGCGGCGAGCTGGTCGGCGCGGTCGACGGGCAGGCGTGCGGACGCGGTGAGCAGCAGTCCGTCGGCGGACACGACCACCGCGTGCGCGACACCGGCGACTCGCTCAGCGAAGTCGTTGACCAGCCAGCCGAACTGGTGCGGCTGGGATTGGGGCGACGTCATGATCGGGTCTCCTGTTGTCCATTCTGGTTTTCGGCCAGGCTGCGCCTGCCGTTGCTCAGTCCGCGCTGAAGCCCGTCCAGCCGGCCCCGAACCTCCTGTGCCCCTCGCTCACCCCGCACCAGGCCCTCGCCGAATCCCGGCGGCGAGGCGATGCTCCCTGGTACGAGCTTCTCCCGGGGGACGCGCTGCGGCAAGCCCGCGGACGTGACACCTTCGGGGGACTTCGCCGCCGACTCGGCGGACTTGAACCCGTCGTCGGCCTCGCTGCGGAATTCGGAGTCGTCGGTGTAGACGCGGGGCTTGCCCGCGTCGGTGCGGTCGCGGGCGCGGGACAACCCGCTCTGCAGCCCGCCCAGCCGTTCGCGCAACGCCTCCGCCTCACGCTTGCCGCGGATCTCCGGCGACTGGCCGGTGTCGGAGACGCTGCCCGGCACGAGCTTCTCGCGCGGGACGCGCTGCGGCAGGCCCGCCTTCGTCACGCCACGCGGTGCTTCGACGACCGCCTGCGCGGTCTCGAATCCCTTGTCGGCGGCGAACTTCCACGTCTCGGTCGGCGCTTCGGCCGGTGGCCGCTCCTGATCGGACCCGGTGAACCACGCCGAGATCATCTCGTCGAAGATCGGGGTGGTCTCGTGGATGCCGCGTTCGGCGGGCGGGGACGCCGGTGCCGATGCCGAGGCCGACGCCGGGGCGACCGGGTCCCACCAGCCGGTGGTCACCGCCGACTGCTCCGCCGTGGCGACGCCGTGGTCGCCCGTGCCGAACAGGTCGCCGCTGACGGGTCGCTCGGCTTCCGTGCCCGGGCCGTCGGTGCTCTTGTGCACCGGCGCGGCACCGGTCGCCAGCCGGGCAGCCAAGTCCGAAGTGGACACCGTACGCCCGTTGGGGCGCGGCTGCTCGTCGTGCTCGCCCGGCGACAGCAGGTCGACCGGGATGGTCATGGTCGCCCTGATGCCGGGGATGTCCTTGCCACCGTGCAGTTCCACCCGGACGTTGTGCCTGCCAGCCAGCCTGCCGACGACGAAGAGACCCATCCGCCGGGACGCCGACGCGTCGAGCTGACCGCCCTCGGCCAGCCGCTTGTTCACCTCCTCGATCTCCTCGTCGCGCATGCCGATCCCGCTGTCGAGGACGTCGACCGACACGGTGCCGTCGTCCGCGAACCTGCTGGCGATCGTGACCTTGGTGTCCGGCGCGGAGAACGCGGTGGCGTTGTCCAGCAGCTCGGCCGTCAGCCGGACCAGGTCACGAGCCGCGTAGCCGACGACCGCCAGCCCGGGCGGCGGCTGCACGACAACTCGTTGGTACTGCTCGATCTCCGACACCGCCGCACGCAACAGGTCGGCCAACTGGACCGGCGGTCCGGCCCGGCGGGCCAGCTCGCTGCCCGACGAGAGCACCATCAGGTTCTCGTTGTTGCGCCGCATCCGGGTCGCCAGGTGGTCCAGCTGGAACAGCGTGGCCAGCTGGTCGGGGTCCTCCTCGTCGCGTTCGAGGCGGTCGAGCAGGTGCAGCTGCCGCTGCACGAGGCCCTGGCTGCGCCGGGAGAGGTTGACGAACACGTCGCCGTAGCTGGCCCGCAGGTGCGCCTGCTCGGCGGCCAGCCGCAACGCCTGGTCCTGCACGGCGTCGAACGCGCGCGCCACCTGCCCCAGTTCGTCCTTCGTGGTCACGGGGACGGGTGCGACCAGCGGCGGCAGCAACGCGCCCGACCGCAGCCCGGCGACCGCCTCCGGCAGCTTGTGCTCGGCGACCGACAGCGCGCTGCGCCGCAGGATCCGGAGCGAGCCGACGAGTTGGCGGCCGACGATGACCACGACCGCCGCCGCGAGGAGCACCGCGGCGAACAACACCACGGAGACGAGACCCGCCGCGTCGCTCGCGCCGTTCTGCAGCTTCATGGACTCGGCACGCAGATCACGTCCGAGCGTGTCCGCGATCGTCGACAGCGCGGCGGTGGCGAGCTGGGAACTGGTCTCCCAATCGCTCTTGCCGATGGTCACCGCCACCGGCCCGGTGCCCGGCTGGTCGAGGATCTGCTTGAGCAGGCTCGCACGGCTCGTCACCCCCGAACCGGTGACCGTCTCGTCGAACTGCCGTTGGTGGTCCTGGCCCGCAGCCGCGTGGAAGTCCCTGATCCGGGCGTCGTACCTGGCCTGGGACGCGCCCAGTGCGCCCACCTCGGTGGCCGACAGCGAACCAGTGGCTATCCCGGCTTCGACCTGTGCCTGCTGCAGGTGGATCTCCTCGTTGGCCAGCCGCAGGTCGTGCAGCGCGACCGCGGTGCCGGTCAGCGCCGGGTCGGTGATCTCGCCGGCCAGCGCTCGGTCGAACCCGAGCAGCACCGTGATCACCTCGGTGTACCTGGCCAGCGCCGTCGGGGCGTCCAGCTCGGACCGGGTCACCTGGTCGCGCAGCGTCTTGATCGGGGTGAGCTGCGCGGCGACCTCGTTCGCCGTCTGCTGCGCGGCTGGCGTGGCGAACCAGAGCGATTGGGCCGCCCGGCTCATCGCGCTCCAGTTCACGTCGGTCGCCTGGTATTCCTGCCGCAGTTCGGCGCCGGGTTGCGCGACGCGCGCGACGAGCAGCCCCGCCGACTCCGCCCGCTCGTCCTGCAGGCCGCCGATCGCCTTGCCGAGCTGGTCGGACAGCGCCACCAGCCGGTCCACCCGGCGGTAGGACTCGGACCTCGCCACCTGGTCGCCGATCTGCACCGCGCCCAGCGCGACGACGAAGACCAGCGGGACCATGGTGACCGCGGCGAGCTTGGTGCGCAGGTGCCAGTCCCGCCAGCGCAGCATCCGTGCTCGTCCTGTGCTGGTCACTGTCAAAACACTCCCAATGCGCGCAGTCGCTTACTGCATTGCCTCTTCAAAGAGGGGATCAATAACTCGCATCCGTGCGGACGTACCGTTTCGCAGGGTGTCGGCACCCCCATGAGGAAGTCCCGGAGCCAAGATGCTACATGAGAAGAATGATCAATCAATGGTCCGATCGTGGCCGATCGACAATTCGCTACGGGGAGCATGTGCCAATAGCGGCTGTATGCCCCGATCGGGGGAAGTTTGATCGGCTCGCCTCGTCCCACATGGACGCACGCACGGCGTGACGACCACAAGCGGGGGTCACAGTGGACCGCTCCGGCCACCGTCGTCGCTGGTCACTCGACCGACACGCGGTGAGATCGCAGAATTCACCCGGAAGTGTGAGCGTCGCCCCTCAGGTACCGCCCCGGCCCGGCCGATGTAGTGATCGGACCGCCCGGAGACCTAGTGGACAACCCCTAACTCGTGGCTACTATGTCGCTCGCCGACAGGCGTACCGGGAAGGTACATATGACGCACTGGTCCGGCCGAACCACTTCGGCCAGCTTTGACAGAATCCACTCTTCGACAGAAAAAGAAGTCCAAGACGGGCCCGACTTCGTGCACATTCAACGGAGTCCGGAATTCACCGAACTGCGATCAGGACTGCGCAGGTTCGTGTTCCCGGTGACCCTGCTGTTCTTCGGGTGGTACATCGGGTTCGTCGTGCTCGCCGCCTACTTCGGCGAGTTCATGAGCCACCGGCTGATCGGCTTCGTCAACGTCGGCCTCGTGCTCGGCGTGCTCCAGTTCGCCAGCACGCTGCTGATCACCCTGTGGTACCGGCGGTTCGCCAAGCGCCGGATCGATCCGAAGACGGCGGCGCTGCGGGCGTCGGCCCGGCAGCAGTCCGCACTCCGGTCCCACGCCCGGCACTCGTCAACCCGGCGCTCGCCGGCCCGGCATTCGTCAGTACTGAGGGAGGTCGACCAGTGAGCCCCGATGTGGGCAGTCCCGTGCTCAACGTCGCCGTGTTCGCGCTGTTCGTGCTGGTCACGTTGGTGATCGTGGCGAACGTCAACCGCAGGCAGGCCACGGCGAACGACTACTTCACCGCGGGCGGCGCGTTCGGCGGCGGCAAGAACGGCCTCGCGCTGTCCGGCGACTTCCTGTCGGCCGCGTCCTTCCTCGGCATCGCCGGGGCGATCGCGATCCACGGCTACGACGGGTTCGTGTACTCCATCGGGTTCCTGGTGGCGTGGCTGGTCAACCTGCTGCTGATCGCCGAACTGGTCCGCAACACCGGCCGGTTCACCATGGGCGACGTGCTCTCGTACCGGATGCGCGCCCGCCCGGTCAGGGCCGCGGCGGCCACGTCGACCCTGGTGATCTCGTTCTTCTACATGCTCGCGCAGATGGCAGGCGCCGGTGGCGTCGTCGCGCTGCTGCTGGGCGTGCACGACGGCAAGGGCCAGGCGGTGGTGATCACCGTCGTCGGCATGATCATGCTGGTCTACGTGCTGGTCGGCGGCATGCGCGGGACCACGTGGGTGCAGATCATCAAGGCCGCGATCCTCGTGCTGTGCGTCGCGCTGATGACCGTGTTCCTGCTCGGCAAGTTCGGCTTCGACATCTCCGAACTGCTCCGGCAGGCCGCCGCCAACAACACCAAGGGCGAGCGGATTCTCAACCCCGGCGGGATGTTCGGCGAGAACGGCACAAGCAAGCTCGACTTCGTCTCGTTGGCGCTGGCCCTGGTTCTCGGCGCGGCGGGCCTGCCGCACGTGCTGATGCGTTTCTACACGGTGCCGAACGCGGTGCAAGCCAGGCGATCGGTGATCTGGGCGGTCGGCACGATGACGGTGTTCTACCTGGCCACGCTGATCATCGGCTACGGCGCGTCGGCGCTGGTCGGGTCGCAGCGGATCCTGGCGGCGACCGGTGGTGAGAACTCGGCGGCGCCGCTGCTCGCGTACGAGATCGGCGGAACGCTGTTGCTCGGCATCGTCGCCGCGGTCGCGTTCGCGACGATCCTCGCTGTGGTCGCGGGTTTGACGCTGACCGCGTCGGCGTCGTTCGCGCATGACGTGTACGCCAACATCTTCAAGCGTGGCCACGCCAAGCCGGGCTCCGAGGTCCGGGTTGCCCGGCTGACCGCCGTCGCGGTCGGTGCGATGGCGATCGTCGGCGGAATCCTCGCCAACGGGCAGAACGTGGCGTTCCTCGTCGGTCTGGCGTTCGCGTTCGCCGCGTCGGCCAACCTGTCCACTTTGCTCTACTCGCTGTTCTGGCGCCGGTTCAACACGAACGGCACGTTGTGGGGCATGTACGGCGGCCTGGTGTCGTGCCTGGCGCTCGTCGCGGTGTCGCCGGTGGTGTCGGGCAGCCCGACGTCGATCTTCCCGTGGCTGGACTTCGCCTTCTTCCCGTTGAGCAACCCGGGGATCGTGTCCATCCCGGTGTCGTTCATCCTCGGTTTCCTCGGCACCGTGCTCAGCCGCGACAAGGGCGACGAGCGCAAGCAGGCCGAGATGGAGGTCCGGTCGCTGACCGGGATCACCCCGACATCGTCATGACGGGAACGATGACGGGGACGTGTACATCATGCCGAGGAACTCGACGAGCGGCCGCTCCCGCAGTCCCGCGGTGGCCGCCGGAACAGCGAGCGAATCGGTCAGGTAGGGCAGCAGAAGCAGGCCGGGCGCGGTCGTGGAAGACCCGGTGACCAGCGATCCGGCGCTGTACCCCGCGCAGATCCGACGGCTGACGCTCATCGGTTGCGGGATGCTATCCCGCTGTCCCAGTCGATGGACACCCGTTGACCTTGTGTCCGTGGGTTTTCCATGCTCGACTCATGACGGTCGTAGGGGTACTGGTCGGAAATCCGAAACCGGCATCACGGACGTTGCAGGCAGCGCTCGCGATCCGAGCCGCGCTTCGCCGGAACAGCCCAGGTGCCACCGAAGGGCCGGTGATCGACCTCGGCGAGTTCGCAGGCGAACTGTTCGACTACCGCAGCGTGCGGGTGGAACGGGCGGTCGAGGACGTGCGCAACGTGGACGTCCTCGTGGTGGCGTCACCGACGTACAAAGCCACGTACACGGGCCTGCTGAAGGCGTTCCTCGACCGGTTCGGAGCGGGTTCGCTGCGGGGCAGGACGGCGGTCCCGCTGCTCGTGGCCGCGAGCGACAGACACGCGCTGGCCGTGGAGGTGCACCTCAAGCCGGTGCTGGTGGAGATCGGTCTGAGCGTGCCGGGCCCTGGGCTGTTCCTCAACGAATCCGTGTTCGCCACCGGGCTCGACGAAGCGGTAGCCGCACTGCTGAAGGGCGTCCAGTGAGCATCGGTGACCAGCTCAAGCTCGCGTTACGGCACCACCCGGCCGCGGTCACGATCATCACCGCGCCAGGTCCGGTCGGGCTCACGGTCAGCTCGTTCGGGTCCGTGTCGATGCGCCCGCCGCTGGTCGGGTTCTGGATCGGCACGAGCGCGTCGGCGTTCGACGCGCTGACCACCGCGACGCGCTTCGCCGTGCACCTGCTGCACGCCGACCACACGGACCTCGCCGACCTGTTCGCCCGCACGAAGGCCGACCGGTTCGGCGGCGTCACCCGGTGGGAATCCGATGTAGACGGTGTGCCGCACCTGCTCGACGCGCCGGTCAGGCTGCGCTGCCGGACCGCGCACCGGGTCTCGATCGGCGACCACGTCGGGGTGATCGGTGAGCCGCTCGACATCGAGCACCACGCGGAAACCCAGCCGCTGCTGAGGTTCCAGGGCCGCTACACGTCCGTGGCCTAAGAGCGGCACGAAAGGGCGGGCACGCCGCGGACGGGCACCCATAGCGTCGACGCATGGTGAATCAGCTGGTGGCCGCGGCCCGGTTCATGCGCGACGGGTTCGACGGCATGCTCACCAACTTCCGCGAGTACGGGCCGGTGGTGCCGATCGGTCCCTACACCTACCTGCTCGGGCCGGACGCGAACAAGTTCGTGTTCGCCAACCCGCAGCTGTTCAGCTGGGGCAAGGCTTTCAGCTTCCTCAAGCCCGTCGTCGGCGACACGTCGATGATCGTCAGCGACGGCGCGGAGCACAAACGCCGACGCGGCCTCGTGCAGCCCGCGTTCCACCACCGCCACGTCAACGGCTACCTGTCGGCGTTGGCGCGGGACGCCGACGCGTTGATCGACGGCTGGCGAGACGGGCAACACCTCGACCTCGGTGTGGAGTTCCGGCGCGTGCTGCGGCGGATGAGCGTGCGGTCGCTGTTCGGCGACCGGATCGGTGAGCAGGCCGACCGCTTCGGTGACCAGCTCGCGGCGATGATCGACCTGGTCGAGCAGCAGCCGCTGTTCGTCGACGCGCACCAGGCGCTGCGAACACGGGCATGGCGCCGCGCGCTGGCAGGCAAGCAGGAGACAGACCGGCAGATCATCGCCGAGATCGCCCGGGTACGCGCGGGCGACGCGGACAACGGTGTGCTGGCGAGGCTGACGAACGCACGCGACGAGGACGGCGCCGTGCTGTCCGACGTCGAGATCCGTGACCAGGCCGTCGGGTTGATCGCGGCCGGGTTCTCGGCCGTCAGCAGCGCCATGACGTGGATCGTGCGCACCCTGACGGACAATCCCGGCGAATGGGACCTGGCCCGTGCGGAGGTCACGCGTGTCCTCGGCGATCGGCCACCCACCGGCGAGGACCTCACCAAACTGGTCCGCGTGCACGGCGTCGTGCAGGAGACGCTGCGGCTGTGGCCGCCCACAGCCATCAGCATCCGGATCCCGACACGGGACTTCACCTACGAGGGCAAGCGGATCCGCGCCGGGCGGCGGGTGTTCTACAGCCCGTACGTCACCCACCGGCTCGCCGAGGTCTGGCCCGACCCCGAGCGGTTCATGCCCGAACGCTGGGACCCCGCGCACCCGGCGTACCGCAAACACGGGCCGCACGAGTTCCTGCCCTTCGGCGGCGGGCCACACCGGTGCGTCGGGTCCACACTGGCCGTCAGCGAGCTGGCCGTGCTGCTGACGAGGCTGTTGGTCAGGGTGACGTTCCAGCTCGCCCCCAGCGGCCCGACCGAGGCCACCAAGGGCGTCCCGATCAAGCCGAAGAACGGGCTACACGGCACAGTGACGAGGCTAACTGTGTCGATCCCGTAAGCGGATTTCGTTCATGGGCAGGACGGGACCTATGCTTGCCCGCTGTGATCGACGCCCTCCCGCAGGCGCCGGAACGCATCAGAGCGTTCCTGGACGACCGCAGACCCCCGACCCCGTGTCTCGTGATCGACCTCGACACGGTGCGGGAAAGCCATACCAATCTGCGGGAAACACTGCCTGAAGCGAGGATGTACTACGCGGTCAAGGCCAACCCCGCGCCCGAGGTCGTCAAACTGCTCGCCGGGCTGGGCTGCGGCTTCGACGTGGCAGGCCGCGAGGAGATCGAACTGTGCCTCGGCCAGGGCGCCACGGCCGACTCGATCTCGTACGGCAACCCGATCAAGAAGGCACGGGACATCGCGTACGCCCACCGGGTCGGCGTCCGCCGCTTCACCTTCGACAGCGAGTCCGACCTGGAGACCATCGCGACCTTCGCGCCGGGCGCCACCGTGTCGTGCCGGATCCTGGTGGCAGGCACCGGATCGCAGACCCCGTTCGGGCACAAGTTCGGATGCGCGCCCGAGATGGCCACACGGCTGCTCGTGCGGGCCGCGGAACTGGGCCTCGACCCCGAGGGCGTGGCTTTCCACGTCGGCTCGCAGCACCTCGACCCCACCGCGTGGGAGCCGTGGATCGCCGCGGCGGGCGAGGTCACACGGACCGTCGCAGCGACGGGCATCCCGCTGCGCGGCCTGAACATCGGCGGCGGCTTCCCCGGCCGGTACCTGGTCGACCCGCCGCCGCTGACCGACTACGCCGGCACGATCCGTGCCGCGATCGCGCGGCACTTCGACCACGAGGTCGACCTGGCGATCGAGCCTGGCCGGGTGCTGGTCGCCGGGGCCGGGATGATCCGCAGCGAGGTCGTGCTGGTGTCGCGCAAGTCCGACGCCGACCCCAAGCGCTGGGTCTACCTGGACATCGGGCGCTACGGCGGGATGGCCGAGACCGAGAACGAGGCGATCGCGTACCGGCTGCAGACCGCGCTGGACCACGAGCCGACCGGGCCGGTGGTCATCGCCGGGCCGTCGTGCGACGGCGATGACGTGCTCTACCAACGGACTGCCTACGAGCTGCCATTATCGCTGCGCGCCGGGGACCACGTGGACATCATGAGCACCGGCGCGTACACCCAGAGCTACTCGTCGGTGGCGTTCAACGGATTCCCGCCGCTGCGGACCTACTTCGTCGGCGGTGCCCCGCTTTCGCCGGAGGTGGTCGACAACGAGGTCGGGGAGTTCGCCGGGCGGCACGTGCTGGCGGAGTTCGAAGGCGTGTCGGCCGAGCTGCTCGACGACGCCGCGTTCCTGCGTGAGAGCCTGGAACGCGCGCTGGAGAAGGCGGGCGCGACCGTGTGCGACATGACGTACAAGCAGTTCGAGCCGCAGGGTGTGACCCTGCTGGCGCTGCTGTCGGAGTCGCACGCGTCCATCCACACGTATCCCGAACGGGGTGCGGTGTTCATCGACGTGTTCACCTGCGGCCAGGTCGCTGACCCCGAGCTCGCGGTGAACTTGTTGCGCGACATGCTCGACGCGAGCGTGTCCAGGATCAGTGTCGTCCACAGAGGACAGGAGAACCGGTGAGGATCGATGAGCCGGTCGGTGCCGGTCTGACTCGTGTGTGGCAGGTCGACGACGTCATCGTCGACACGCGCACGGAGTTTCAGCACCTGGTGATCGGCAAGACCGCGCAGGGTGTGTCGTTGTTCTGCGACAACGAACGGCAGAGCACGGACTTCAGCCAGCTCGTCTACCACGAGGCGCTGATGGTGCCCGCGTTCCTGCTGGCCGCGCGGGTCGACCGGGTGCTGGTCGTGGGGTCGAGCGAGGGCGTGGCCAGCCAGATGGCGGTGGCCGCGGGCGCGTCGGTGGTCGACCACGTCGACATCGACACCGAGGCCGTCAAACTGTGCGCGCAGCACCTGCCGTACGGCTACACGACCGAGGAGCTCGCCGCAGCCGAGCAGGGCGACGGCCCGGTACGCGTGATGTACGCCGACGGATTCGAGTACATCCGCACCACCGACGAGCGCTACGACATCGTGGTGGTCGACCTGCCCGACGAGCAGGACGACGTGAACGCCCAGCAGAACAGGCTCTACGGCGCCGAGTTCCTGCGGATGTGCAAGCGCCTGCTCACGGACGGTGGCGTCGTCGCCTACCAGGGCGGCTGCCCGACCCTGTGGCGGAACTCGACACTGGTGAAGTGCTGGCGGCGCTTCGAGGAGGTCTTCTCCGCACCGGTCTACTTCGGCTCCGACGAGCACGAATGGGCGTTCTTCTTCGGCACGGAACTGGACGCGCCGGTGGAAACGATGGTCGCCGCGCTGCCTTCGTCGAAGTACCGCCCGGAGACCATCGACGAGCTCACGCTGCGCGGCTCGACCGTGCCGCCGATCAGCCTTCGCCCCCGGTGATCAGCTCAGCTCCTTGGTGACCCTGCGTTCGGCGACGAAGGACACGAACGGGATCATCCCGGCGAGCAGGACCAGCCCGGTCTTGACGATCGGCCAGCGGGCCTTGAGCCCGAGGTCGACCGCCAGGACCAGGTAGATGACGTAGAGGAAGCCGTGCACGGGGCCCACGATGGCGCTGTACTGCGGCTCGTCGAACGCGATCCGCATGATCATGGCGGCGACCAGGGCGAGCAGCCCGACACCGACGATGTAGGCGAGTACCCGGTACCGCGCCAGCGCGCCCTTCAAACCAGGGGCGGCGGCGTCACGGGCCGGGTTCTCCTCGTTGGTGACGATGGGGTCAGGGGCGGTCATGGGATTCCTTCGCGTTCAGCTCGGCCAAATACTGGTTGTACGCGGCAAGCTCGTCATCGGGCTGGTCAGCGGTCACCGGGGGCTCCGGCCTGCGCGGCGACGGCAGCCGCCGGGGAGGCTCAGCGACAGCAGCGGATCCCGCCCCGGTCCGCTCCTCGCTCTCCCGCGCCCGCAACCGCCGGATCCGCCACACCATGAAAGCCGGGAACAACCCGAACAAGGGCCACTGCAGCACGTAGCCGAGGTTCTGCCACGACCCGCTGGCCGACTCGTACCGGTTCCACTGCCACCACGCCAGCAGGCAAGCACCGGCCAGACTGACCACGCAGGCCACCACAACAGCGAGCCTGCGCACAATCACCCGGTCGCGGTTGCCACGCACGGTTCGACGCTAACATCCCCACCCTGAGTGACCACCGTCACCGGCCACGCGACCGCCCGCGTTCCGCCTCCGAGCGTCACATGGACGACGGGCGATAGGATCAAGCAACACTCATGTGCAACGTTCGAGAAGGCGGGTTGACGTGGTGGGAAGCCCGACGACCGAGGTCAGGTCCAAGGTCGTCGACCTGGCCTCTTTCCAGTTGGACGAACTGCGGTCCGACGAGCACGAAGCGCGCACCGAGGCGGCCGTGAAGTGGGCCGTGGCGTACGCGATCGGTCCGTCCGCCACAGCGGTCCAGAAACAGAACGAGGACGGGTGACCAGGTCAAACCCTGTGGCACGCGGGACAACGAGTGCGGCGGCAACCACCCACCAGCTGCCCGTGTCCTTTCTGACGGAGTTCTGCTCGGGCCCCATTTCGAATGACTCGATGAGGGTGCTGCGGGAAAGTGTGCACAGTCAGCGCAAGGCAATGCTGCTCGCGATAATGCGCAAACTCCCGGACTCCGGAATGTCCGTCGACGATCTCGTCGATGTCGAGAATTCCTGGCGAGTTCTGTCGACCGCGGAGAAGGATCGACCGGACGTGGTCGATGACGTGCTGATGCACCCGTCCACCGGTGTGTGGCTCGTCCGGATCCTCCGCGCGTTGCTCGGTCTCACCGGCGACGCCACTGGTGAGCATGGCGAACTGCTCTACCTGCACGCGATCGCCGCCGCTGTGGCGACTCGTGCTGGTGTCTCGTGCACGGTGCCGTTGCCTGTCTCCCGTGGGATCGTCTGTCTTCCCACCATCGGCGTGGTGCAGTCGCCCACAGGCAACGCGACCGGATACGCCGAACTGCGCGTGTCAGCCGGGTCGACAGTGCTGCGGTTCGATGGCGAATTCGTTGATCTGGCCGGTGCCGAATTCTCCCCGGTGCAGCGGCATCACGCCGCCGCGGGTGGAATCGACCTCGTCGTGGAGGTCGACGACACAAACCCGTACCGGAAATTCTCAAGCCCCATTGCCCCGCACCGGATGAGCACGTCCGAGTGGGAGCGGTGGCGGGCTTTGCTCGACGACGCCTGGGACCTGCTGGTCCGCCGCCACCCCGGGTACGCTCGCGAACTCTCCGCCGGTCTCAGGTCCATCGCGCCCATATTCGACGACCGCACCATGGTGGGGTCGTCGTCGAGCGCCGCGTTCGGGGCCGTCGCACTGTCGTCGACAGTGTCCCCGACCGCGCTCGCCGAGATCCTCGTACACGAGTTGCAACACTCCAAACTCAACGCGTTGATGGAGCTCGTCACGCTCTGCGATGACGACGCCGGACAACGCTGGTACGCGCCATGGCGCGACGACCCCAGGCCACTGGCCGGTCTACTGCATGGGCTCTACGCGTTCATCAGTGTCGTGGAGTTCTGGCGGCTGCAACGGGATCCGGACGGTGACGCGGCTCGTGTGCGCGAAGCCGACTATGTCTTCGCCTACCGGCGGCACCAGTTGCGGCAGGCTGTCCGTGTCGTCCAGTCCGCGTCGGAACTGACCGAGCTCGGATCCCACCTGGTGACCGCTGTGTCGGAGCGAGTGGCCGCGTGCGCTGACGTGAGTGTTCCGGCCGAAGTGGCCGAAACCGTGGAGTTGATGGCAGAGGACCATCGCATCACGTGGCGGCTGCGGCACGTCCGGTCGGACGGCGACCATCTCGACCGGCTGGTCTCCGCATGGCTGCGGGAGCAATCCGCTCCACCGGCACCGTTCACCACCCGCGACGACGTCGTACCGTTTCATCGGGCTGCCACCGCGTCCGCCCAGCAGTCGTTGCTGAAGACCAGGATCGTACGCCCCGACCGTTTCGGCGAACTGAGTTCGACCGCTCCCGCCGGGGACCGGGCGTTCGCCACCGGTGACCTCCCCGGTGCGGCGAGGTCCTATGTGGACCGGGTTCGGACGGCACCGACCGACTTGGGCGCGTGGGCCGGGCTGGCTGTCTCCCTGCCCTCGCACACGCCTGAGGCAGGCGCCCTGCGCACGGCGCCAGAAGTCGTCTTCGACCTCCACAACCGTTTGCTTGGCACCGACCGAGCCCCGGTCGACCCGGTCCGCCTCGCCGCCTGGCTCGGAGCCTAGTGGTTGCGAACGGAAGTTCGTGACCACTAGTGGTCACGACCGCTAGAGCTGCATCGTGTCGGTGTCGCAGTTCGCTCTCTCCCATGCCGATGCCGCTTTCGTGGCCGGGTGATTCGGGCCGAGGACTGTCCGCAGGCGGTCCACTGTCTCGGTGTGCAGCAGGTCGGCTTCATCGCGCAGGTTCAGTTCGACGGAATCGATCGCCAGGTTCACCGCCACCGCCAATGTGGACGGATGCTGCTCGCCCAGTGTGCGTGTCGAGCGTTCGAGTGTGTCGCTGTCGAGTTCGTGCGCCTCACCCATGCGGCCGGAGGCCGCGAGGTCGCTGGCGAGGTTCGTGGCTGCGACAAGGCCGAACGGATGGTCGTTGGTGAAGATCCTGCGCAGCGCGTTCACAGTCACGGCGTTGCGTTCCCTTGCCTCATCAACGCGCCCGAGCAATCTGGAGGTGACCGCGAGGTTGATCGCGGCGACCAGCGTGTACGGGTGCTCCCCGCCGTACCGCTCGGCGAACAGCCGGTGGCTCAGTTCACCCAACTGCCACGACTCGTGCAGCCTTCGCAACTGTCTCAGGTCGGCGGACAAGCACATCTGGGCTGTGATGGTGTCCTCGTGCCGCGCGCCATGTCGCCGCCTGTAGAGACCTACGCATTCACGGGAGAGTTGCGCTGCGGCCTCGTACCGTCCGGCCCTTCGCCGTGCCACCGAGAGACTCCTCATGGCGCCGATGGTGCTCGGGTGCTCGGCCCCGATGACGGCCTTCTGCCGCTCCAGATTCTCCTCCTGGATCCGGCATGCCGTGATGTGCTCGCCGCACTCGCGCATGTCCATGACCAGGCCGTTCAATGACAGGAAGGTGCTGAGGTGTTCCTCACCCAGTACACGCTTCTTTCTGTTCCACGTGTCACGGTCCAGATCACGGGCGATGAAGAAATTGCCGTTCAGCCGGTGGCAGCCCGCGAGATTGTTCGCGTATATCAGCGTCGAAGGGTGCTCCCTGCCCTGTACGTGGCACGACCGCTCGAAGATGGTCCGCTGCATGTGGAGTTCGTCGACGACCAATCCCCGTGGCCGCAGGCTCATCCGCAATGTGTCCGCGGTGAGCAGGAACAGTCTGTTGTCCGTCCCGAAGGTGTCCTTCACCTGTTGATATGTCGAGTTGTTCAACTCATAGGCCTCGTCGTAACGATCGAGCCGGTACAAGGCCAGCCCTTGCCGACGAGCCATCTCCAACGTGTCGGCGTTCGTCCGCCCGAAACTGGCTCGCCACTGCGTTTCCGCCCGCTGCGCCAGATCGAACGCCCCCTGGTAGTCGCCGCTGTTGAGCAGATAACGGACCAGGTGGATCAACAGACCGCGGACCCGGCCGTCCCGGCGGCAGGCGATCGCGTCGGACACGTCGGCGTGCGGCAGCAGTTCGGCGTACCGCCCCCACGTCTGCGACGTCGGGTCGTCGGGGTCCGCGTGCACCAGCAGAACGTGCACCGCGTGCCGCAGGTCCGCCCTTTCGCCCGCGTCCAACTGGTTCTGGATGACGGTCTGCACCAGGCGGTGCAGCCGCAGCGTCGCCCTGTTCTCGTCGATCTTGGCCAGCCCGTATCCGCTGATCACCTGGAAGATCCGGTCCAGTTCGGCCGGGTCGGCCATCGCGTCGGCCAGTTGGTCCGCGACCGGGACGTCCTTGCTGCCTTCGAAGAACGCCCGTGGGATGGCGGGTTCGGCCGCGAAGAAAGCGCACACCTGCAGCAGTTGTAGCGCTGCGGGGAACTCGGTGCGCAGGTGGTGCAGCGGTACGCTCCACGCCGCCGCGACCGACCTCATCACCCCGTATTCGCCGGGCTCATCGTCCGGCAGTTCGGCCAGATGTCCTTTCAGCAGTTGGAGGTACTCGGCGGCGGGCATGCCGGTCCGCGCGCGCCACACCGCGGCCTGCTCGACCGCCAACGGCAGGTCGCCCAGTGCGTCGGCCAGCCGGTCGGCGTCGGCCTCGCCGATGTCGCCGCCGATCCGGCGCAGCACCTGGATGCTTTCCTCACGGGTGAACAGGTCGACTTCGACGACGTTGGCCACGCGTGCCCAGCGCGTGTCCCGTGACGTGACGATGATGTGGCCCGCGCTCGTGGGGAAGAACGGCTGGACGCCTTCCGGGCTGCCCGCGTTGTCGAAGACCAGCAGCCAGCGGTCGAACGGTTCCCCGGTCCGCAGGCTCTCGAGCACTTCGGTGATCGCGACCTCGGCCGAACTGGCGGGCAGTCCCAGTCGTTTGGCCAACTCGACGAAGCTCGCCGTGATCTGGGACATCTGCTCGGCCGGGATCCACCAGATCACGTTGTACTCGTCGGCGTGCCGGTAGATGTACTCGACCACGGTCTGCGACTTGCCCACGCCGCCCATGCCCTGCAGCGCTTCCGGGAGTACCGCGGTCACGCCGGGCGACGCCAGTTTGTCGGCGAGCACGCGCAACAGGCTGTCCCGGCCGACGAAATCGTTGTTCCGCGGCGGGATCGATCCCCAGACCCGCGGGCGGCGGTCGCTGTCCCGCGCGTGGGCGTCCACTGCCGGTCGCATGCCCCGTGCGACCGGAGTTCCGTCGTGGACGAGTTCACTGCGCGCGTGTGTCCACAGTCGCGCGCCTTTCAGCTCCCGCCGCAGGCTCACCGCCCTCGGCGCGTACCTTCCCGACAAGGCACGGAAAACCGCTTCCTGGACGCGCAGGTACGGCATCGTCTCCGGGGAGACCTCGGGCCGCACCGTGCCGTCCGGATCGTCGACGGCGTCGCGGAAGTTGCGCAGGATGGCCACACTCGAGCCGAGGTAGTCGCCGAGGACCCTGGCGACCCGGACGGTGTCCGCGCGGCGCACCCCGGACAGCAGTTCTTCCCTTACCCCGTCGTGGAACTCGAACACCACGGCTGTCGGGTCGTGCACCGACCGCGTGGTCTTCACCTTGCGCAGCAGGTCACCCAGCAGCACCTCGGCCAGGATGGAAACATCGCTGTCCGACAGGAGTTTCCGCTGCACGAACCGCATCATCGCGAGGTTCAACGGCGCCGCCGCCAGCAGGCCCGCGAGCTGGAACGCCGACGGCGAGGCGTGCGTGCGGAACCGCATCACCCGGTCGTAGGCCGACCGGGCCGCACGTGGCTCAGCCAGCTCCACCATCGGCTTGCTGTCATGGGGATTCAGCATGACCGCCGTCGTCTCGACCGGCGCGGCGCCGGACGCCGCGACCAGATTCGCCCAGCCGGACAGCCATTCCGGGGTCAGTGCGAGTACCGGGACCGGGATCGAGTCGCCGGGCACGTCGTCGTCGAAGATGTCGTGTTCGATCCGCCGCACGTGCAGTTCCCGGTTGGCCACACCGAGAGCACTTGCCGAAAGGGACACCCGGCGCGGCGACAGACCGCTCCAGCTCCACAGCCGTGCCGGCAGGACGTTGATGATCGCCAATGGCATCCGGCTGGCCCAGCGGGCGAGCACCCGCGTGGCCGTTCCGTCGTGCCACGCGCTGGCGATCGCGTCGGTCAGGACGATCACGAGCCTGCGTCCGGTCGGGTCCACCAGGTGACGGGTGCTCTGCACGGCCCCGGCCGGTCCTTCGACGCGGAGAACCAGTTCCGGTGCCGAGCAGTCGACGAGGAGCCGCCGTACGTTGCGGAACGCGCCCTGCTGTCGCATGAGTTCCCTGAACTCGTCGACGGTCTCGCGCCAGACGTCCATCGAGGCCGAGGTGTCCACGACGAGCACGAGTTCGAAACGGCGCCACGGCGCGGGTTCCAGAACGGGGAGCCACATCCCGTCCTGCGCCGCCCTGACTGCCGTCGCTTCCTCGTTGAGCTCGCGCTTCCACGGTGACGGCGAACGTTTCATCAACGGCCGCAAGGCTCGCGCCAGCAGCGCCGCCTGCTGCAGTTCGCGGCCCGCTGTCCCGACGCGTGTCGCGGACGTGGGTGACGTGCCGTCACCCGGTCGCGCGAACCGCGCCGACCAGGACATGCCCAAGTCCGGATCCTGTTGGGGGCGCGCCGGTTGTGGCTGGTCGGCGGGCAGCGGACCAGGTGTGTCCACCGTGGGCATTTCGGGCACCGTTGCCGCCTTGTCCGGTGGCCCGGCGTCCACGTGCTCGCTGATCACCCTGGCCAGCCAGAGCGCGTCCTTGATCTCGATCGCGGTCAGGTCGCCTGTGCGCAGCCGTGGCCTTCCGGTCGGCTCGTTGACCGCGCTCATCCGGGCTCCGCCGTGGACAGGGGGTGCCAGATCGCCCGCATCAGCTCGTTCCACTCCTCATCCGGCTGGTACGCCCCGGACGTGGCCAGCTCGCTCGCCAGGTGCACGACGTTGAGCAGCTGGTCGGCGGCGAGCCCGCCGACTGCTTCACTGCGTTCGAGGAACTCGCCGATCAGCCGCGCCACATCGACCCGCTCGGTCGTGCCGAACTGGGCGGCCACCATCGCGGCGAGCTGCTCGGAATCGGGTGGGCTGAGGTGTAACTGCAGACAACGGCGCAGGAAGGCAGGAGGAAACTCGCGTTCGCCGTTGCTGGTGATGATGACGACGGGGAAGGCCCGGCACTGCACCCAGCCGTCGGTGATCACGGCGCTGCCCCGCTTGTCGTGCGTGAACACGGTGACCTCTTGCTGCTGCTTGGCGATCCGGACCAGCTCAGGGATCTCGTACTCGCCGTCCTCGAAGACGCTCAGCAGGTCGTTCGGGAGATCGATATCCCCTTTGTCCAGTTCGTCCACCAGCAGAACGCGCGGGACCTCGTACGGGAGCAGCGCCGTTCCCAACGCGCCGAGGTGCACGAAGTCGCCGATGTCCGGCTCGCGGCCGGGGCGCGAGCCCGCCGCCTGGACACGGCCGATCGCGTCGTAGTTGTACAGACCGTCGACCAGTGTCGTCCGGCTCGTGATCCCCCACCGCAGCACCGGACCGAGGCCCAACTCGGTCGCGATCAGGAACGCCAGGCTGGACTTGCCCGTCCCCGGCCTGCCGGTCACCAACAGCGGTCTGCGCAGGTAGAGCGCGGCGTTGACCATCGCGATCTCGTGCGGTGTGGAGAGGTGCCTGCGACCAGCCGCGCTGCCGATCCGGCGCGCCGTTTCCCCGCTGTCGCCGTTCGGCCTGGTCGCGACGCCCTCGCCGGTGAACCTGCGCCACGGCGGCGGTTGCGGAAGGGCCGTGATGGGAGACGGAGCCGCTTGTCCTGTTCCGCGATAGATGCGCCAGTCCACCGTCAATCCACCTCCTCGGGTGGTCCCGGACGGTCCGGGACCACGACCCGCTCGGGGTCGTCCCACAGCACAGCCAGATGGCTGCCGACGTGCGGGTTCTGCGTGTCGCTCGCGAAGGCGCCGGTCCGCACCAGCCGGACCCGGTCGAGCAGCCGCCCTGGTTCCTCCGCGTGCAGGAGGTCCTTCGCGGTCGCGACGAAGTCCTCAAGGCCGCAGTCCGCGCGGTGCCAGACCATCACCGGGATACCGGCCCGCAGGCCGACGGCGACCTCGTCGAACGACAGCGGCGTCACCGTCGGCGGCGCACCGAGCACATGCGCGACGACGTCGGGCACGCTCTCGAAATGCGAAGTCAACTGGCGCAGGTTCGGTTCGTCACCGGGTTTGCTCCAAAACCCGGCTTCGGGCGTGAGCACGTTTTTCTCCCGGACGTGGGCCATGAGCCGCTTCCACCGGATGTACCACTGCCGATGCCATTTGCGGGCGACCATCCTGTCGAGACTGCGGACGCAGACGGGGAAATGACAGCCCACGGGCTCGGGGAAGTCGGATTCCGCTTCCCACTGCCACTGGTCGACATCCAGGTTGAGCAGTTCCCTCGGCAGAAAGAACTCGACCCTGATATCGACGTCGTACGGCGCCCAGTCGCTTTCGACGGCCTCGACGAGCGACGCGACGCGGTGCTTGACCTCGTCGAGCTCGCCGACGAAGTCCGAACCCCGTTTCGGATACCACCCGGCGGACAGATCGCGCTGCCGCCAATGGCAAAGCCGGTACAGTTCGGTCGACGGGCCGTCGCGCTGCAACTGGAACACGATGTAAGCCTGCGAACCGGGTGCCGCAGACTCACCAGAAGACTCACTCACGATCGTTTTCCGGACCGTGCGGGCCTCGGCCGCGACTCCTATTCGCGCCGCCTGCTCGTCCACCCATCGTCGCAGCTCCGCAGCCAGGTCCGGCCGGACGCGAACGGCGAGGTGCTCGACGAGTATCAGCGGCTTTGGCACGCCGTCAGGTCCGGCGTTGAGTGTTTCCAAAGCGAGGAAAACCTCCGAGCAGGTGGCCTGCGCACGCAGTTGGGGGGCATTCGCCCCGGCGACGAACCGGTAGATCCGTGCGATGTCGGGAACCACGACACCGGTCAGCATGGCGAAAAGCTGACGCCGTTCACCCGGTGACCATGTTTCCAAGGCGGACATCTCGGTGATGATCCGACGAACCTCGACCATCGCCTTGGTACCCGGCTCGATCTGGTCGAGAACGAACAACAACGCCGGCAACCCGTCCGGCCGGTGATGGCAGGTCTCGACGATGCTGAACAAATGAGCGGCGCACTGCGGGTGCTCTTCGGCGAGCAGCGGATGCCCCAACTCGTCGGACACGATTCTGACAACGAGGTTGCGCCCGTTCAAATCAGCGAGACACCCCACTCGCAAGAGGGCGCGCACCAACGGCCAAAGAGGGCCCCGTGCCGGTATGACGTCACCGCCCTCCGCCACATCGCCCCCTGAGGAGTCGCCGCTGTCACGGTTATGCGAACAATAGTGTGGCAGCCATCACCGGATCGCGGAAGCAGGTAATGAATTGATCAAGAGGCGCAGGCGGCCACCAAGATCACGAAGCCGAGGCCCGTTCGGTCCCTGAGGAACTAGCCACTCGGCCCTGCCGCACAAGCCGAACGTGCGGCACGATGGAGGCTGCGGGTTCGATGCTGGCGACAGTCCGGGGAGGTCCGTCCATGACAACGATCTCGACAGCCGATCTCACATCTGAGCTGATCGACCTGAGCACAGTGCCATTTCGCGAGTTGCGCGACGTGACAACTCCGGAACTGGCGAGCGCGGTCCGCCGCGCTGTCGCGTTCTGCACTGAGAACACCAACGACGTCCAAGTCCAAGACGAGAAGTCATAGTCGACACCAGGCTAGGACCATGAACTCCCTACGATTGCCGCCTGGCCAGCTCACGACTCATCAATTGTCCCGTCAGGCGTTCGACGAGTTGTGCTCCGGTGGCGTCACCGAGGAATTCATCACGGCGGTGGAGACCTCTCAGTGCAGCGGCAGAAAGCTACTGCTGCGCGGCCTGGCCGACTTCTGTGCTGAGCATCCCTCGGCGGTCGGCCCCCTTACCTCCACTGATTCACTGTGGGACATCGTCGCGGCGGCTGAACGCCGTGATCCCGCCGTGGTGCGGGATCTGCTGACCCATCCGACCGCCGGTGTCTGGCTCAGCAGGATTCTGCGACGGCTGAACGGCAAGGTGACGGATTCCATCCCCGTGTGGTCGGAACTCGGCTACCTGCACTCACTCGTGGCTGTAATGGCGATCCGAACCGGAGTGCATTGCCACATCAAACTTCCTGTGGTGCACGGCGTTGTGACTCTCCCGACAGTCGGGTACATCGAGTTGCCGACGGTTTTCCCAACCGGTTTCGTGGATCTGCGCCACTCCACAACCGGTTTCGTTGTGAGCACAGGGCAGGCGGAGACGGTGACACCAGACTCGCCTTACTTCTTCCCAGTGCGGCGACACACCACGCAGTCACGCGGTTTGCGGTTGTCGGTGGAGATCAACGACTGTGACCCTTATCGTGAACTTTCCGGACCTGTGGAACCGCAGCGAATGGACGCGGTCAGGGTCGCGGAGTGGCGGAAACTTCTCGACGAGGCATTCGACCTGTTGACGCTCTGGCACCCGGACTACGCGTACGAGCTTTCCGTCGGCCTGCGAATGGTGACGCCTTTGCCAGGGGACGGATCCATCCGGGGGGCCTCGTCTTCGGTCGCGATCGGCTGTGTCGCGGTTTCACAGAAACCATCGGCGACCCTGGTAGCCGAAACCCTGGTGCACGAGTTCCAGCATTCCAAGTTGAACGGCCTTCTCGGACTGTTCGACCTGGGACAGCGAGACGGTCTGTACGCGCCGTGGCGCGACGATCCACGACCGTTGAGCGGATTGCTGCATGGAGTGCTGGCGTTCCTGTGCGTTGCGGAGTTCTGGCAGGTCCAACGCGATCTGCTCCCGGATCAGCAAGCCGGCCAGGCGCACTTCACCTTCGCGCTGCATCGGCACCAGGTCGGGGAAGCGATCGCCTCGTTGAGCGATGAGCCAGCGCTCACCCCGCTGGGGCGCAGGTTGCTCGAGTCGATGCGCACCCGCTTCGCACTCGTCGCGCAGCAGCCCGTGGCGCCGGATGTCGCCGACGCGGTCGCCAAGGTCACTGACGACCATCGCGCGGCGTGGCGTAGTCGGCACCTGCGACCCGACCCCGATGATGTCGCGCGGCTGGCGAACGCTTGGCTGGCAGGCGTTCCGCGGCCGATCACGCCCGCGAGCCGAGTGGTCGCCGACACCCGGCCGTCCACCCGGTCAAGCCGCATGGACCTGGTGGAGCTACGGGTGTCCGCCCCGGCGACTTTCGCTGAAGTGATGGCTCACGCGACGCTGACGCCTGGGGATACCGCCTATCTGGCAGGCGACTACGCCGCGGCCACGACGATGTACATGGCGCAGTTGCGCAATGCTCCTGAGGACACAACAAGCTGGGTTGGTCTCGGCCTGTCCCTGAAGGCACGTGGACTTTCCGCAGCGGAAGCGATCCTGACGACACCAGAAACGGTCATCGCCGTGTCCAACAAAGTTCTTTCCGTTGTCGGGACAGTGCCGGACCCGATCGAACTGGCCGACTGGGTCGGTGCCGGACGGTAGCCGGGCACCGACCCACACAGGACGTCAGAGCTGCATGGTGTCGGTATCGCAGTTCGCCCTGATCGACTGCTCGGCAGCCAGCGTCGCCGGGTGGTCGGCCCCGAGCACGTTGCGGAAGTGGGCGATGGTCGCCTCGTGCAGCACTGCGGCTTCCTCCTTGTTCCCCAGTGCTTCCAGGTCGATGGAAAGGTTCAGGGCGACAGCGAGGGTCGACGGGTGCTTCTCACCGAGCACTCGAGTGGAGCGCTCGAAAGTGTCCACGTCCAGCGCGTGTGCGGCTGCCGTGTCTCCCATCGCGGCCAGATCGCTGGCCAGGTTCGTCGCGCACACCATGCCAAACGGATGGTCGCTTCCGAAAACCTCGCGCAGCACCTCCAGCGTTCGCTGGTTCATCTCCTTGGCTTCGTTGGCCCGTTTCAACAGGCGGAGGGTGACCGCCAGGTTGATCGCGGCCACCAGCGTGTACGGGTGTCGACCGGTGTGGGTCTGCACGAAGAGCTGGTAGCAGTGTTCTGCCAGGTTCTTGGACTGGGGAAGGTCCCCCAGCACGCGCAGGTCGGCGGACAGGCCCATTTCCGCGGTGATGGTGTCGAGGTGGGTGTCGCCGTGCCTCAGCCGGTACAGGCGCACGCATTCCTCGGACAACTCGCGTGCTTCCTTGTGCAGACCGGCCTTTCGCCGAGCGACTGCCAGGTTCCGCATCGCCCCGATCGTCGACGGGTGGTCCTCGCCGATGACGATCCGCTGACGCGCGAGCTGCTCTTCCTGCACACGGCACGCCTCGATGTAGTCACCGCATTCGCGGATGTCCATCGCCAGCGCGTTCAGCGTCAGGAATGTGGACGAGTGCTCCTCACCGAGGACGATCTTCTTCCGGTCCCCGGTGGCCTGGTCGATTTCCCGCGCACGGAAGAACTGCCCGTTGAGCCGAAGACTCCCTGCCAGGTTGTTGGCGTACCGGAGTGTGGCGGGGTCCTCATCGCCGAGCACGTGCTTGGCCTTCTCGACGATGTTCTCCTGCATCTCGAGCTCCTCGACGAATCGTCCCTGCGCTCGAAGACCGCTTCGGAGTGCGTCGGCGACGGTCAGGTACAGCTCGCTTTCGTCGCCGTATGTCTCCCTGACACGCTTGTATGTTTCCTCGATCAGCTTGAACGCTTCGTCGTAGTTACCCATGATTCGCTGCGCCACACTGCGCTGTGCGGCCATCTGAAGCGTGTCTTCATGGTTCTCACCGAACGCGAGTTTCCACTGGTCCATGGCCTCGCGCGCGTAGTCGAAAGCCACCCGGTAGTCACCGATGCTCACCAGGTAGCGAACCAGGTTGATGATCAACCTGCGTACCCAGGCATCCGACTGGCACTCGATGGCTTTCGACATCGTCGCGTGGGGCAACAGATCCGCGTAACGCTTCCATGCGTCGGTCGACACCGGGTCGTCCGGGTCGCCGTTGACCAGCAACACGTGCACGGCGTGCCGCATGTCGTTCTGTTCCTTTTCGGACAGCTGGTTCTTCAGCACTGTCTGGACCAACCGGTGCAACTGGATGGTGTTGTTGCGGTGGTCGATCTTGGCGAGGCTGTAGCGGCTGATTTCGCGGATCGCGCGGTTCAGCTTGATGGGGTCACGCAGGGCATTGGCGAGCTCCGGTGGTACCGGGACGGATCGGCCGCCGGTGAAGAGGCTCCGGGCGATCGGTTCCGGACCGAAGAACGCGCAGACCTGGAGCAGTTGCAGCGCGGCTGGATGCGAGGTGCGCAACCGGTGCAGTGGGACGTTCCACGCCGCGGCGACTGAGCGCTGGTAGCCAAGGGCACCGTATTCGGCGGCGCGTTCGTCGCCGAGAAGATCGGTCAGGTGGCGGTCGAGGAGTGTCAGGTACTCGTCGACGGGCATGCCTGTTTGGCCACGCCACGCCGCGGCCTGCTCGACGGCCAGGGGCAGGTCACCCAACGCGTGCGCGAGACGGTCGGCGTCCTCGTCGGTGATCTCGCCGCCGCGCATGCGGAGCAGGTCGATGCTTTCCTTTCGGGTGAACAGGTCGACCTCGACCGTTCGCGCCACGCCCGCCCAGTCCGGGTTACGGGAGGTGACGATCACGTGGCCGGAACTGGCCGGGATGAACGGGCTCACCACGTCCGGGTGTTCCGCGTTGTCGAAGACAAGCAACCAGCGCTGGTAGGGAGTGCCGGTGCGGAGCGCTTCGAGAACTTCGGGTCGCGCCGTCTCCGCGGAGCCCGCGGGCAGGCCCATCTTTCGCGCGAGTTCGACGAAACTGGCGTTGATCTGCGACAGCTGCTCCGACGGGACCCACCAGATCACGTCGTACTCGGAGCTGTGCCGGTAGATGTACTCGACGACGGTCTGCGACTTACCGACGCCGCCCATTCCGTGCAAGGCTTCCGGCAGGACTGCTGTCGCCCGGTTGTCCGGCTCGATCAGTCGTTCCTGCAATTTGTCGAGAAGTTCGACGCGACCGACGAAATCCGGGTTGCGCAGAGGCACGTTCCCCCAGATTTGCGGTCGGACGACAGCCCCTCTGCGTGGTTCAGTCATGGGAGTTTCGGAAACACTCATCTCGCCCTCCACAGAGGCTGCTATCATCGACTCGATTCTCCCGCTGCTGTGCGCCGTGCCGGTATGGCTTGACAGTGCATTCTCAGCACTGCGCGGGTCGAGTGGCGGCTCAACACGCTCATCAGGTCCCCCATTGGTGTATCGGTTTAATCCGTTGGTGAGCGATCGCGATCGCTTGGAGTAATGACTTCCGGAAATCGCCGCCAAAATGGCCGCCTCGATTCTCAGATAAGCGAGATTCTCGTCGGTCACGATGGGCAGCGGCGCGGTCGACGGGAAGTCGACCGCGTTCCGGAAGCTCTTCAGGATCGGCACCGCGGCGCCGAAGGCATCACTCACGACTCTGGCGACACGGACCGTGTCGGCGCGTGTCCCCATGGCGAGGAGTTCTTCGCGGACGCCCTCGTGGAACTCGTACGCGATCGCGGCCGGGTCAGTGACCGATTTCAGTGCGGGGGTGGGTGTGACTATTCCGCCGAGCAGAACCTCGGCTGTCGTCGACATGTCCGATGAGCCGTCGAGCATCACGTGGTCGATGAGCTGGATGATCGGCAGGTTCAGCGGCGCCGCGGCGAGCAGCAGGGCCAACTGGAAGCCTCGGGTGGACGCGTAGGTCTTGAAGCGCAGCACTCGTTCGCGGGGCGACAGGCGAGGCTCGGCGATCCCGATCGGGTAGTCCTCGTCCGCGGGCCGGCCGGCGCGCGCGTTGATCACGGTGGTCTCGGTCGCGCCACCGGCGACAAGCGTTGCCCAACCGGACAACCACTCCGCCGTGGCGGAAAGCACCGGGACGACGACTCCGTCATGGGGTGCGGGGTCGACACGCAGCATGCTGTTGGCCGCGCCGGGCGTCGGTGACGACAGGTGCGCGCGGTACGGGGACAAGCCGCCCCAGCTCCAGAGGCGTTCGCCGAGCACGTTGACGATCGCCGTGGGCATGTGGGCGGCCAACTCGGCGACCAGGCGCTCGGCCGCACCGGTCCGCCAGGCCGCGCCGACGGCATCCGTGATCACCAGGACCACACGACGCCCGGTCCGGTCGACGACGTCCTGCCAGGTCCGCTCGACGTCAGTGCCCCGCACCGCCAGGGTGAGCCCCGTCGGACGGGAGCAGTCCGTGCGGTGGACGCGGATCTGCCGGAACGCCCCCGTGTGGCCGAGCACTGCGACGAACTCGTCGATCAGGCTCTGCCAGATCGCCAGTGTCGGGCTCGAATCGACGATCAGCAGCAGCTCGAATCGCCGCCATGGCGCGGGTCGCCATTCGGGCAGCCAGATCTTCTCCTCGGCCGCCCGGCGGGCGGTCGCCTCCTCGTCGAGCACAGACAGCCACGGCGACGGTTCGCGTTTCGTCAGCGGGCGCAAGGCCTGTTCAGTGGCACGAGCATCGCGCAGGCCGGGGACGACCGGGAGCGGCAGCGGCGCCGACGCCCGTGACGTGTCGGCCATTGTCATGCGGAGCGCTTCGCGCCGCCGCGGCGCCCATTGTTCGGCGGGTTCCGGCTGTTTGCGTTTGGGCGGCGCGATGTCCGGCTGCGACTGACCCTGCTGCCTGTGGTCTCGCCGGGGTTCGGGCTCCACCGGCCGTTCGCTGTCGGGCATCGCGGGGGCGTCCTCGCGCGGCGGGACACCGGCGGGCGACGGCGGCGGGGCGTCCCGGTGAATGCACCGCACCAGCCACCAGATGTCCCGGAGTTCCGGCCATGTCAGATCGGTCGGCCGGGGCCCCGCCGCCACCCGCCACATCGGGCCGGGCTCCCGGTCTCGTGGCTCGTCGGACGGCAGAGCGCTCACAGTCTCAGACACCCCTGCTCTGCAGCGGGTGCCAGATCGCCGACAGCAGCGACTTCCACTCCGGGTCGGACGGCTGGTGCACACCCGCCGTCACCAACTCCACAGCCAGGTGCACCGCGTTGAGCAGCTGATCGGCCGCCAGGCCACCGTGCTCGTCGCTGCGCTGCAGGAAATCGCTGATCAGCCGGGCGACGTCGACCCCTTCGGTCGGCCCGAACTGGGCGGCGACCATCGCCCCGAGCTGCCGCTCGTCGGGCGGCTCCAGGTGCAGCTGCAGACACCGCCGCAACAACGCGGGCGGGAACTCCCGTTCCCCGTTGCTGGTGATGATCACGATCGGGAACGACCGGCACTGCACCCGGCCGCCGGTGATGGTCGCGGTCCCGCCCCAGTCCTCGGTCATCACCGTGACCTCCGGCTGCTGCTTGCTGATCCGCACCAGCTCGTCCAGCCGGAACTCACCCTCCTCGAACGCGTTCAGCAGATCGTTGGGCAGGTCGATGTCACCCTTGTCCAACTCGTCCACCAGCAACACGCGCGGCATCTCGTAGGGCAACAACGCCGTACCCAACGGTCCGAGGTGAATGAACTCCCCGATGTCCGGTTCCTCGTGCGCACGCGCGCTCGCGGCCTGCACCCGGCCGATCGCGTCATACGAGTACAAGCCGTCACGCAGCAGCGTGCGCGACCCGATCGGCCACCGCAGCACAGGCCCCAGCCCCAGCTCGGACGCGATCAGGTACGCCAGGCTCGACTTCCCCGTCCCCGGCCGCCCGGTCACCAGCAGCGGCCTGCGCAGGTAGATCGCCGCGTTGACCATCGCGACCTCGTGATCGGTCGACAGGTGCCTGCGGTTCACCGCGGCACCGATCCGGCGGGAGGTCTCGCCACCGTCGTCCACCGGCCGCGACTCGACGTGCCCCGCCCCGGGGAACCGCCGCCACGGCGGCGGTTTCGGCAGGTCACCGACCGGCGCGTCACGCGGCGCACCGGTCCCCGTGTAGACCCGCCAGTCCTGCTCGGTCATGCCGCGGGCACCCCCTCCGGGATGACCATCCGCTCGGGGTCGTCCCACAAGATCGTCAACTGGTTGCCGACGTGCCGCAGCTCCAGACCGTCGGCGTACGCGTTCGCCCGCACCACCCGCACCCGGTCCAACAGGTGCTGGGCATTGCTCTCGTACAGGATGTGGTCGACCGCCGCGCCGAACTCCTCGGCATCGCAGTCCCAGCGGTGCCAGATGATCATCGGGATTCCCGCGCGCAGCGCGATGGAAATCTCGTCGGTGTACGTCGCACCGGTCGGCGGCGCGCTGAGAATCAACGAGACGACAGTAGGTGTGCGCTCGAAGTAGGAAACAAGTTCCCGCAATGCCTGGTGCGCGTTCGAGCGATTCTGGTACCCGCCGCCCCTGGTGACGCTTTTGTGCTGACTGACTTGAGCCTTGAGCTCATTCCACCGGATGTACCACGAGCGGTGCCATTTACGCGCTTTCATTCGCTCCAACGACCGGACGGAGACGAGAAAACGACATCCCATGGGTTCGGGGAAACGTGACTCCGTTTCCCATTGCCACTGGTCGACGTCCAGGTTGAGCAATTCCGTGGAGAGGAGGAACTCGAGTCGGATCGTCGGCTCGAACTGGGCCCATTCCGACTCGACGGACTCGATGACCTCGGCCACCCGGAATTGCATCTCGGACACACTAGTGGCATGGATGTCCGGCCCCCGCTCGGGGTGCCACCCCTCGGTGATGTCGAGTTGTTTCCATGTCGCTATCCGGTAGGCGTCACCACTGGGACCAGCACGTTCGATCTGAAACACCACATATCCGTCCGCGCGCTGCGGCGGCTTGTGGATCATGGTCGGCACGACCTGCTCGCGCAGCTGCCCGAGCTCGGCGTCGAGGCCCAGTTTTCCGGCCTGACCACTGACCCAGCGACGCAGCTCGACCGCGAGGTCCAGCCGGACCCTGTTGGCGAGGTGTTCAACGAAGACGATCGGTTTCGGGATGCCGCTCACGGCCGCGTTGAGCGTCTCCAGCGCGCGGAACATCTCCTGATATGTCGTCTGCTCCGGCAGATCCAACGCCGCCTCACCGGCGACGAAGCGGTAGAGATCGCCGATATCCGGGATCACCACACCGCTGAGCAGCGTGAACAGTTGTCTGCGATCTTCCGGGGAGATCGTGTCGTAGACGATCATTTCGGTGATCACCCGCCGCACGTCCGCCATGGCGGTCGAGCCCGGCTCGAGTCGTTCGAGGACCACCAGCAGCGTGGACAATCCGTCCGGTCGCTGTCTGCAGGCGTTGACAAGGCTGAACAGATGTGTCGTCGTCTGCGGGTATTCGTCGACGGCCAGCGGGTGATCGAGTTCGTCGCTGACTATTCTGATCACCAGGTTTCGGCCGCTCAGATCGTTGAGACAACCTACCCTCATCAACGCGCGGACAAGCGGCCAAAGAACGCCGTTGTCGCCGCCGTTGCCCTCCGTCATTCGGAACCTCTCCCCTATCCGATGGCGTGCCGTCCATCATAGGGTCGAGAGGTCAGTTGGGTGAGCCCCTAAATCAACGACGTTGCGCTTGCTTGGCGTAACCGTCGGCCAGGCCGAACACTTTCTGACCATAGGGAACAGAGTTGTTGTACGACATGACGCCAGCCCACCAGCCCGATGGTGTGCCCATGTCACGCCCGCCCGCACACAGATAGCGAGCGGCGGCCAGCGCCGCGTCGTCGATCTGCTGCGGGTCGCCGCGGCCGTCACCGTTGCCGTCGGAGGCCCACTTGGCCCAGGTCGAGGGGATGAACTGCATCGGCCCCACCGCGCGGTCCAGCGTCGGGTCGCCGTCGTAGCGACCGCCGTCCGTGTCCGCGATGTGCTGCACGCCCGTCGAGCCGTCCAGCGGGACGCCGATGACCGGCTTGGTCGGCCGTCCGTCCTGGCCGAGCTGGGCGCCGCCGAACTGGCCGTGGTTGGACTCGATCCGGCCGATGCCCGCCAGAGTGGCCCAGGACAGCCTGCACCCCGGTGTGGTCGACCGCACCACGAGCTCGGCGTTGCCGTACGAGCGCAGCGCTCGAGCCGGGACGCCCGTCGACGCGGCAACCTGGTTGGCCCACGCGATCAACGGATCGACGCCCGGCGTTGCCTGGGGCACGCTGTCCGCCGCCTGCTGGGGAACGACCGCGCCGGGCTGTACCGGTGCGGCCTGGACCTGCAGAGCGGGGATTTCCGTGGTGACCGGACCGGCATTCGGAGCCGACGTGGCCGTCAACAGCCACACCCCGCCACCTGCCAGTACGACCACGAGCGTGACCAGAGCGAGCCGCAGGAGCAGCCCCCGACGACGATCAACCACCACAGGTTGTCAACGACGAGGGCGGAGCCCCGTTACGTCCCGATCAGGCGACCCGATTCAGGCGACCCGATTCAGGCGACGCCGTTGCGCTGCTGCCGCTGCAGCCGCGCGACGCACCACGCGGGCGCGCTGCCCCGGCGCAGGTGCTCGAGCACCGTCAGCGGCCCGAGCCTGCGGCTCAGGTCGGACGGCGCCAGACCGGCCGCGCGGTAGTCGAGCGCGCGCTGGTCCAGCGGGCTGATGCCCGCGTCCCACCACTGCTCGGCTTCGGCGAGCCCGCCGACCATCTGCCAGTAGCCCGCCGCCGAGGCGACCAGGTCCTGGGGCACACCGGGCAGGCGCTTGGCCATCGCCTCGGTGTAGCGCGGGTCGGCCGACTGCACGGACACCCACGACTTGGCACCGCCCCTGGACCGCTGACCCGGGATACCCGGTTGAGAAGCGGTTACCGGTCCCTCGGCGAGCCACGTCGAGGCAATCCGATTGATCTCCTCCGCTTCCGCGTCCTGCGAACGCTCAGCCGTCCACTGCCGAACCAAAGCGTCGACCCCGTGGTCGTCGACCATGCGTGCCTCCTGTGGGGGCGATGATCACTCGTTGCCGAAGACCGTAGGGGCGGACGGGGTCAAGAATCCAGAGTTGACTCATCATCAATCTCGCCACCTGGACTTATTCCCCATAATCCACCCGGACGGTCCAAGATGGATCGCTCTTCGGCGCTACCTGTGACTCAGCGTCATTAAGCGAACAGGCTCTTGACAAACGTGATGATCGCTTCGGCCCCGTCGCGCAGCCAGCCCAGCACCGACTGCACCGCGTTCGCCGACTGCGTCGGCTGTGTGATCAGGTAAAACACCAGCAGCGCAACCACTGCCAGCAGGAGTATCTTCTTGAGATTCACCGGCCTTGACTCCGTCCGCTCGCACCCCTCCAGGTTCCGCACCGGCCCTGACCCCGGACACGGAAACTGACCGCCATCACTCTACGGGGGCAACGCTTCCCCGTGCAGACGGACACACCCCGTAATCACCCATTAGGGGAAGACCCTGATTGGCCTAGATTTCACGCTACGAACACGCACGACTACGCATGGTTCAACCGGATCGGACCAACGCGGCGAGTCGTCCAGCGACACGCCGGACACCAGCGCCAACACCGCCCGACCGGGTTACCGGACCGGCGTCGGCGACTTTCATCCCGGCGGACGAGCCGTCCGTTCACCGTCAGTCGCGAACACGCAGACACGGAGGCACGATGAACCAGCTCGGCCCGTTCCAGGACCTGTGGGACGCATGGGATGAAGCCGACGAAGCCATCCGCGCCAAACCCCTGTCCCACTTGGCGCCCGGACGGCGGATCCGGCTGTCGCGTCTACAGCGTGCGGGCGATGATCTCCTTCATGATCTCCGTTGTGCCGCCGAAGATGCGCTGGACGCGTGCCGCCGTCCACGCCTTGGCGATCGGGTACTCGTTCATGTAGCCGTAGCCGCCGAACAGCTGCAGGCAGTCGTCCACGACCTTGCCGAGGCGCTCGGTCGTCCACATCTTGACCATCGCCGCGCCGTTGACGTCCAGTTCGCCCTTGAGGTGCCGGGTGATCGCCTGGTCGAGGAACGCCTTGCTGACCGCGACCTCGGTCGCCGCGTCGGCGAGCACGAACTTGGTGTTCTGGAAACCGAACAGCGGACGGCCGAACGCCGTTCGCTCCTTGGTGTACTGGATCGTCTGCTGCACAGCGAGTTCCATCGCCGCGACCGCGGTCACGCCGATCACCAGCCGCTCCTGCGGCAGCTGCTGCATCAGCTGGATGAAGCCCTGGCCTTCCGCCTCACCGAGCAGGTTCGCGGCGGGGATGGTCACGTTGTCGAAGTACAGCTCGGAGGTGTCCTGGCCCTTCATGCCGATCTTGTCGAGCACCCGGCCGCGCCGGAAGCCTTCCACCCCTTCGGTTTCCACGACGACGAGGGACACGCCCGCCGCCTTCTCCTCCGGGTTGGTCTTCGCCGCGACGATGATCAGCCCGGCCTGCGCGCCGTTGGTGATGAACGTCTTGGATCCGTTGACCACGTAGGTGTCGCCGGTGCGGATCGCCTTCGTCTTGATGCTCTGCAGGTCCGATCCGGTGCCCGGCTCGGTCATCGCGATCGCGCCGACCAGTTCGCCGGACGCCAGCCTGGGCAGCCAGCGCTGCTTCTGCTCCTCGGTGCCGTAGGCCAGCACGTAGTGCGCGACGATTCCACTGTGGACGGCCACACCCCACGCGTCGTCCCCGGCCCGCGCCTGCTCCTGCAGCAGGATGGCCTCGTGCGCGAAGGTGCCGCCGCCACCGCCGTACTCCTCGGGGACGCTCAGGTTGAGCAGGCCGACCGCGCCCGCCTTCGTCCACAGCTCGCGGTCGACTTGCTTGGCCTCCGCCCAGCGCTCCTGGTGGGGAGTGAGCTCCTTCTCGCAGAACGAGCGGGCCAGCTCACGGAAGGCAGTCAGGTCGTCGTCGAGCCAGGTCATGTCCGCGCCTCTCCCCGGAAAACATTCCATTCGGAAGGTACATGCGTGCAGGACTGCATGTAAAGTGCCCGGCATGTCCCCAGAGGCACCACCGGCGGCGAGACAGGCGCGCACCCAGCAGGAGCGCCGTGAGCGCACGAGGAGCGCGCTGCTCGACGCCACCGTCGAATGCCTCGTCGACCTCGGCTACTCCGGCACCACCGTGCACGAGATCTGTCGCCGCGCCGGGGTGTCACGCGGCGCGCAGCAGCACCACTTCACCACCAAGGCCGAACTGATGGCCGCGGCCGTCGAGCACCTCTTCCAACGCCTGCGCGACGAGGTCAGCGGCTCGCTGCAGGCCCCGCCGGGGCCGGAGCGCGTCCACGAGGCGATCGACCTGCTCTGGCGCGGGTTCTCCGGCGAGCTGTCCACGGCGGCACTGGAACTGTGGGTGGCCGCGCGCACCGACGACGAACTGCGGCGGTCGATGCTCCCGGTCGACCGCGCGCTGGGTCGTTCCACGCTGGAGATCTACCGCGACGCGGCGGGCGTCGACGTGCCGGACGAGAAGCTGGAGACGCTCTACTGGCTGACGGTGAACCTCACCAGGGGCCTCGCGCTCGACGCGATGATCGGCGGCGACCCGGCCAGGCGGGCGCGGCTGCTCGACGAATGGAAGGCCATCGCCGCCGCCGCTTACCACGATGTTGGTCGGCCCGGCCCTCGCTCGGGCCGACCAACACCCTGAAAGACACGACCGCGCCCGCACTATGACGCCCGAGGGCGAAAAATATTCGTGTGCGGTCCGCCGGTGGCAGGATCTAGGCATGACCGACTTCTCCCCGCCGCCCGCGCGGCGGTCACCCTTACGCCTGGTCTCCGGGGTGTTGTGGCTGGTCGCGGCCGGGCTCGGGGTCGGATCCACGTTCCCCGTCGTGTACTCCCGGCTCTACCAACGCGACTTCCGGTTCGACTCCGGGTACTGGCAGAGCCGCACCGACGGCCCCAACGACGAGCCCGTCGTCACGACCACCTACTTCGGTGTCCCCGTGATACTGGCGGCCGTCCTGCTGGTGGTGGCGTGTCTGGTCGCGTTGTTGTCCGCCCGCCGGTGGGGCGCGATCGTGTCGGGTGCCTTCGGCACCGGCGTCCTGGTCGACTCCACACTGACCTGGTACGTCGGCATGATCACGCCCGAGTCCTCGGACGACCCGACACGGGTCGAGGTCGGCACCGGGCTCATCCTGGTCACCGCGGCGACCGTCATCGCGCTGTTCGCCCTCGTCCTGGCGTTGGCGGAGCGCGTCCGGCCCGTGCACGCACCGCCGCCGTACTACCAACCCACGCACCCGCCGATGCAGCCGGTCCGGATGCCCGCAGCCCAGCCGCAGGTACAACAACAGCCCCAACCGCAACGCTGGGAACCGGAGACGCCAAGCTATGGCGTACCCGTCCAGACCGAACCACCGATCGAACCGCCGCCCGTGCCGGAACCCGGAACGATCTCCCGAAAGCTCGACGGAGAGGACAAATGACCGTACCGGCCCAGTGGCCCGTCGCCCGTTTGCGGCAGATCGGCTCCGGTGTGTGGATCCTCGCGGCCGTTCTGACGGCGGTCGGTTCCTTCATGCCGCTCCTCGAGTTCAACAACAGCTTCGGGGACCCGACCGGGACGTCGTCCCGTCGTGCCACGACCTCGTACACGCTGTGGGGCGCGGACAACCGAGCGTTCGAGTTCTTCCCGATGTTCGGTGTGCCCGTGGCCGTCGGCGCCGCGTTGCTGCTCGTGGCCGGGCTGCTCGGGGTGATCTCGACCCGGCTGCACCCGGCCAGCGGCCCGGTGCTGGCCGCCCGGCTGATCGGCACCGGCGGCGTGGGCGTGCTCGCCGGTTCGCTCACGGTCGTGTTCCTCTTCTTCCGGACGTTCACGTCCGGGGGCGACGAGGACGACGTCAACCTGGTCGAGCAGACCAATGGGCTCGGTGTCTGGATGTTGCTGGGTTCCGTGGTGATCGGCATCGGCGCGATCGTGCTGATGCTCGTGCCGAAGCTCGCCAAGCGGGGCGACGAACCCGAAACGCCCCCGATGGGTGTCCCGGTGATCCGGGTTCTCGAACCGGAGTACGAGGAGCCGAAGGCCGCCGACCCGGTGGACGTCGAGCAGCCGAGCACTGACCCAAAGGGGTAGACATTCGTCGGCCCTGTCGGCCATGCGGAATGATCTGGCTGTGTCCGACTTGGCGGGCGCGTGGCGTGTGCCCGCCGCGTGCCTGGTGCTCGCGTTCGCACTGCTTGCCGCGTCCGGCTGGTGTGTGCTGAGCAGGGCCACGAGCCCGTCCGACGGTACCGTGATCAACATCGGTGATCAGGCGGTGTCGTTCGACGCCGTCGTCATCCGGAAAACGACCGATGATGGGCTGTTCCGGGCGGGCGACGAGGTCGTCTCGATCAACGGGAAACCGGTGCGGGACATGGTCGTCGACGGAGTCGGCGGCCCGGCGGCCGCGGTGGGTGACGTCGTGCGCTACGAACTGCGCCGCGACGGGCAGCGGGTGGATGTCTGGAAAACACTGAAACCTTTCCCGATCGCGGACGCTGTCGGGAAGAACTGGCCCACTTTGCTTGTCCTCGCGGTAATTCTGATCGTCGCGGCCGGGATTTTCACGGCGCGGCCGAAGGATCCGGCCGCCCAGGCCGCGCTGCTGACCTCGGCGCTGAGCTTCATCACCTCGAGCGGGTCGACGCACTTCCAACTGGAGGCGATCGATCTCGTGGCAGGCGGCCAGTTCTGGCGGTGGTTCACGGGCGAGGCCAGCTTCATGGTGCTGTGGGCCGCGACCCTGCACATGACGATCGCGTTCCCCACGGTCTACAACAAGAACGCGTTCCGCAAGCAGGTCGCGGCGAGTTATCTCGGCCCGGTCGTGCTCTACGGCCTGATGGCGCTGTACGCGTGGCAGTTCGCAGGCGACCCGCTCAGCCGGTTCAGCCTGCTCGCTTCGCCCGTGTTGCCGGTCCTCTACATCTATCCCCTGCTGATCCTGGTCACGCTGGTGGTCCGCTACCGCACGGCGCAGGACGAACTGGACCGCCTCAGAATGCGCTGGGTCGTCTGGTCGCTCGGCGGCGGCGCGTTGCTGTACTCGGTGTTCTTCGCCGTCCCCGAAGCGCTCATCGGCCGGACGCTGCTGCCCAGCGAACTGCACACGCTGGCGTTCCTGCCCGCGCCGATCGGCGTCGCCGCGGCGATCCTGCGCTACCGGGCGCTGAACATCGAGGTCGTCGTCAGCCGTTCGCTGGTCTACGGCGCGTTGTCGGCAGGCACGATCGGCCTCTACATCGGACTGGTCAGCCTGCTGTCGCTGCTGTTTCCGCCGCTGGACGAGCTGTGGCAGCAGGCAGCGGCCGCTGCCTGCGTCGCGGTCCTGGTGCAGCCTCTCCGATCCCGGCTGCAGTCGGTGATCAACAAGCGGCTTTTCGGCGACGCGCACGACCCGTACCGCGTGGTGTCCACGCTCGCCGCGCGGCTGGAGGAGACGAGGGCACCCAACGAGACGTTGCCCGCGTTGGTCGAGACGATCGGCAGCGCGCTGCGGCTGCCCTATGTGGCGATCGAGATCCTGGGACCGGCCGGGGCGCCCAACGAGCACGTGGCCACGTTCGGCGAGGCCGGCGGCGAGCTGTTCCGGCTGCCCCTGTCCTACCAGGGCGAAGTGGTCGGGCAGCTGGCCGTCGCACCCAGGACTTCCCGGGAAGTCCTGGGACGCCGGGACAGGTTGGTACTCGCCGAGGTCGCCAGGCACGCGGGCGCGGCCGTGTACACCGCCCGGCTGACCCGGGACTTGCGGCGCAGCCGCGACAACGTCGTACAGGCCCGTGAGGAGGAGCGCAGGCGGTTGCTGCACGACCTGCACGACGGCGTCGGGCCGACGCTCGCGGCGATCTCGTTGGGGCTGCACGCGTGCCGCAAGGCGATCGGACCCGGGTCCACGCAGGGCGAACTGCTCAGCACCCTGCAGGAGGAGCTGGACGGGGCGATCAACGAGATCCGCAGGCTGGCGCACGGGCTGCGGCCCCCGGAGCTCGACCGGATCGGCCTGGTCGGCGCCATCAGGGCCTACGCGAAGGCGATCTCGACACGCGCCGACGATCAGGGCGTGACGATCAAGTTGGAAGTGCCGATAAGCATGCCGAGGCTGCCGGCGACCGTGGATGTCGCCGCGTACCGGATCGTGTCCGAAGCGCTGACGAACGTGACCCGTCACGCCGCGGCCCGGTCCTGCGCGGTCCGCCTGTGGGTGGACGACGACCTGCACATCGAGGTCGTCGACGACGGAATCGGGCTGCCCGAGCAGCCGGCAACCGGCGTCGGGTTATGGTCGATGCGCGAACGGGCGACCGAACTGGGCGGCGACTGTGTCGTGTCAGCGGGCAACGGCGGTGGCACCAAGGTGCGCGCCACGTTGCCGCTGCCGAAGGAAGGCGGGTAAAGGTGATGGATCCGCTCCGGGTCATGGTGGTTGACGATCACCCGCTGTTCCGGTTCGGGCTGTGCACCGTGCTCGCCGACGTCCCGGGGACCGAGGTGGTCGGTGAGGCGGCGACCGGGCTGGACGCGGTCAGCGCGGCCAAGGCGCTGCGGCCGGACGTGGTCGTGATGGACCTGCACCTGCCCGACATCAGCGGGATCGAGGCGACCAGGCAGATCGTCACCGAACTGCCCGGCACCGGCGTGCTCGTGCTGACGATGTTCGACGACAGCGAGTCGGTGTTCGCCGCGATGCGCGCGGGCGCACGCGGCTACCTGCTCAAAGGCGCAGGCCAGGACCAGATCGTGCGCGCGGTGCACGGCGTCGGCCGCGGTGAGGCGATCTTCGGCCCGGACATCGCCACCCGGGTGCTCGGCTACTTCAACACCCCGCCGCCCAGCAACGACCCGGTCTTTCCCGAACTCACGAGCAGGGAGCGGGAAGTGCTCGCGCTGATCGCCGAAGGGCACAGCAACGCGACCATCGCGCGTGACCTCTCGCTGAGCCCGAAGACCGTGCGCAACCACGTGTCCAGCATTTTCACCAAGCTGCACGTCGCCGACCGGGCGCAGGCGATCGTCCGGGCCCGCAACGCCGGGCTCGGCTGAGCCGTCACTGTCGCAAAAGGACTCGTTACGGGATTTGCGTAACGAGCCGGTCTCGGTTGCGTTTTTCCTTGCCCGACTGGGTCATTGCGCTAGGAGTTGGTACCCGGGCGCGGGTGTGCCCGGTCGGGCAACAACGGGACATCGGTCCCATGTGGCCGGGACGCCCCTTCGGGCAGGCTGTGTGCAGTCGAAAGTTCAAGACGTGCCGGACGAATTGGGGACGGTCGGCACTCAGCGGGGAGAGAGAACGAAATGCACGAGCAGCGTCGCACTCCAGTCGTCGTCCGAGCCACCGACCCCATTCTGCAGAACGGCGTGCACATGGCCCTGCGGACGCGGCCGGAGATCTGGCTCGTCGACGAGGAATCGGCGACCCAGGACGCTGTTGCCCTGGTTGTTACCGACCGGTTCGACGAGCGTGGCAGCCAACTGCTGCGCACGCTGCAGGTCCGCGGCTTCACCCGGATCGTGTTGATCGCGGGTGAACTGGAGGACGCCGAGATCCTCACCGCCGTCGAAGGCGGCGTCTGCGCGGTGGCCCGCCGTTCGGAGACCACACCGGATGTGCTGGTGCGCCTGGTCAAGGCCGCGGCGTCGGGCGAGGGCGCGCTCCCGCCGGACATGCTGGGCAGGCTGCTCAACCGGGTCTCCCGGCTGCAGCGGCACGTGCTCGAGCCGCGCGGGCTGCACCTCGCCGGGATCACCAACCGGGAGACCGAGGTGCTCAAGCTGGTCGCGAATGGACTGTCCACTAAGGAAATCGCTGACCAGCTGTGCTACTCGCAGCGCACGGTCAAGAGCATCCTGCACGACGTGACCAACCGGTTCCAGCTGCGCAACCGCTCGCACGCGGTGGCGTACGCGCTGCGTGAAGGCCTGATCTGATTCATCGACGGTGTGTGGAAAGCCCCGCCTCGGCGGGGCTTTTCGGAAATGGACGAGCGAAGCCGTGATCACCGAAGTGGACGACGCGCTGTGCCGCCTGTTCGGCAGACAGATGCCGGAGGGCACCGTCGTGCGGCTCGATCCGCCGAAGCCGACGTGGCAGACCGAGCGGCCGTCGAACACCATCGACCTGTTCCTGTTCGGGCTGCAGGACGACACCGGTGCGCCGCCGCAGGGCGAGCCGGTGCGCCGGTGTGAACTGTCCTACCTGGTCACGGCACGGGCGGAGAAGATCCACGAGGAACACCGGCTGCTCGACCGGGCGCTGCGCACCGCGATGTTCTCCGGCACGCTGCCCGACGACTGCATGCCCGCGGCGCTTGCCGTGACCGACCAGCCCGTCTACCTCAAGATCGCCAACACCGGGCCGGGCTCGCTGTGGACCAGCCTCGGGATGCCCGCACGGGCCGCGTTCGTGATGAACGTCAGCGTGCCGGTGCTGCCGGAGGCCGCGACCAACTCCCGCAGGAACCCGCGCCGGGTCTGGGAGACGCCTTAGCCTAGTCAAGGGCTCCGAGGCGTTCGCCGATCAGCACGATCGCGCCGATCGACGCGAGCGTTCCGCCGTTGTACGTGAACCACTGCTCGGAACTGCTCACGTGAGCGGGCTCGCCGTTGTGCGGGGTGACCGTGACGGCAAGCCGGTAGGCGAAGGTGCCTGTGGCGGTCGCACCGTCGTGGGCGAAGTCGATCATGCCGTCCCCGTGGAAGATCATCGTCGCGGGTTCGGCGTACGTGGTGCCCCGCTGTACGAAACGGTGACTCGCCGGGCAGGTGATGCTCGGCGCGTCGGTGCCGAGACCGCTGATGAACATGCCTTCGCTGATCCGGTCGAGCACCTCGGGCTCGGCGGCGGCCTGGTCGGTGGACGTCACCACGACGTTCCCGCTCAACGTCAACGCCAGATCCACCGCCACGTGGCCGATGTCAGCCGTCGCCGCCGCGATCGGTGTATCGGGCAGCGTGTACCGGGCCATGAGCACCCCTTGCGCGCGGAAAAAGACGAGGCGGCATCACGTTATGACCTGAGCACCCGGTTGCGGCGGCCCGAAAGGGCAGCACATCGGGCGGACAGCGATTACACGGCCGAAACGCCTGTGCAACACCTGGCAGCGAGCCTGGACGCATGACCGATACACACACGTGGCGGCTGCGCGTCGAGCTGGACGACTCTCCGGGTGTGCTCGCGCGGATCACCACCCGGCTGGCCGCCCGCGACTGCAACGTACTGGCGTTGTCGATCCTGCCCGTGCCGGGCGGCGTGGTGGACGAGCTTGTCGTGAAGGCCGCACCGGACGTGCCGCCCGCCGAGCTGGTCAGGGAGATCAGGGCGGAAGGCGGCAGGTGCCTCGGGATCACCCACGCCGACGTGCGTGACCTGGTCGATCCGCCGACAGCGGCACTGCGCGCGGCGGCGATGGCGTTCGACGACCCGTGCGCCGCGCCCGAGGCCGTGCGCGTACTGCTCGCCGCCGACTCGGTGACCTTCGAATCGGGCGAACCAGGCCGATTGCTGGACGGCGGGCACCGCGCGATCTTCGCCATCGGCGACGGCACGACCGTGGCGGCTCGCCGTGGCTGGGCGCCGTTCACCGACGTCGAACTGGCTCGCGTGGCCGTGTTCACCGCGATGTTCCGGCAGGTCACGGTGGACGCCGACCCTCCGACGGCCGTCGTCACGCCGGACGGAGCGGGTGTGGTGCTGCGTCGAGGGGAGGTCACCGACCTGGACGCGGTGTCGCAGCTGCACGCACGGTGCTCAGCACGGACCTTGTTCGCCAGGTACCACTCAGGGGTGCGCACGCTGCCGCGGCGGTTGCTGCACCGGCTGCTGGCTCCGCCACGCGGCAGCACCGTCCTCGCCGTCTGCGGGCGTGAGGTGGTCGGGATCGGGCAGTTGATCCGCACGGCGCGGCCGGAGGAGGCCGAGGTGTCGTTGTTGATCGAGGATTCGTGGCAGCACAAGGGAATCGGCACGGCGTTGGTGTGCAGGATGGCCGTCGCCGCGCGAGCCGAGGGGCACCGTGAGCTGGTCGCGTGGTGCCTGCCCGGCGAATCCGGGTTCGAGCGGACGGCGGCAAGGGCCGGGATCCCGTTGTCGGTGCGCACCGAGCAGGGAATGCTCCGGATCGGCCTCCGGGTGGGTGAGAGCGCTTCCGAGGTGACCCGGACGCGTTGACCTTCCTCCGCAGCCTCCGCGACTGATCAGGCTAGGCTGGTTTGATTGTGCGGAGTTGGGAGGAACGCAGGTGGCCAGTCGACCGCTCTCCGGAGCACGACCCACTCTCGAGGACGTGGCCGCGGTCGCGGGTGTGTCCCGAGCGACGGCGTCACGCGTGCTCAACTCGTCGCCCCGGGTGAGTCCGGAGGCGCACGAAGCGGTCACGGCCGCCGCGTTGAAACTCGGGTACCAGCCCAACCAGGCAGCCAGGACGCTCGTGACGAGGCGGACCGGCGCGATCGCGATGCTGGTGTCCGAGCCGCAGGCGAAGGTCTTCGACGACCCGCACTTCGGCGCGCTGGTCCGCGCGGCCGCGAGCGAACTGTCGAGGATCGACACCCAACTGGTGCTGATGCTCGGTCTCGGCGAAGGCTCGCACGGCCGTGCCGAGCGGTTCCTGCGCGGTGGGCACGTGGACGGAGCGCTGCTGTTCACACCTCACCGCGACGACCCGCTGCCGTCCACGGTCCGGAAGCTGCACCTGCCGTGCGTGTTCGGCGGGCGGCCGTGGGGTTCGCTGCGCGGTCTCTACACAGTGGACAACGACAACGAGGGTGGCGGCTACCTGGCCACCGAGCACCTGCTCAGCCTCGGCCGCAGGACAATCGTGTCCGTCTCCGGTCCCGGCGATGAGCTCTCCGCACAGGACCGGCTGGCAGGCTGGGCCCGAGCGGTCAGCGCAGGCCCGGACGAGCAGGCGCACCTCACCGAATCGGGCGAGTACACCCGCGAAGGCGGGTACCTCGCGATGAACAAGCTGCTGCACCGGGTGCCCAAGCTCGACGGGGTGTTCGCAGCCAACGACCTGATGGCCGTCGGCTGCCTGAAGGCGCTGCGGGAGGCGGGTAAGCGCGTGCCGGACGACGTCGCGGTCGTCGGCTTCGACGACAATCCGATGGTCGCCCCGCACACCGATCCCCCGCTGACGACGATCCGCCAGGACCTCGAGGACCAGGTGCGGAAGATGATCGCCAACCTGGCGGTGCTGATCGACGGCGGCTCGGTCCGCAAGCGCGAAGTGCTTCCCGTGCACCTGGCCCGCCGCGAGTCGGCGTGACTCGCGGCGGGGGATGTCGGACCGCCGCGTCCGGCATCCCCCGCACGGCTGCCCGGAGCGTCACCTCCGAGTCACTGTCTCCCCTGCCCACCCGAACACGGGATGACGCCCCGCGATCGTGAGAGCGCTCCCACCCTCTTCCGAAAAGAAGGCGGTGTCAAGACAGCCGGGTGCACCTGGATGAGCGGACGACCGAGTGGCTGACCGAACACCTGCGCGGTCGAAGCCGCACTGGCCAGTCGGTTGAGGGGCATCGCACCGGTCGCCGAGGTCATCGCCTCCGACCCCGATGGGACAGCGACGGGCGCACCGACGATGTCCGGCGGCAATCGGTTTCGCAGTGAGCTCTTGGCACAGCGACAAGAGACCCAGAGTCACACCATGCCAACAGGAGGCCCACTCGGAGGAATCCGACTAGCCCGAACGGCAGGAACAAGCGCAGCCAGAACCGCCCCCGAGCCCCCGACCAGAGCAGCGAAAACCCCGAGATCGAAGGTGAGCCTGTCCAGGAAGACGAAAACGCTCAGCAGGCCGACCGCAGCCCCGGCCATGCCCACCCACGCCGCCTCGGTGAGGACACCGTTGAACACCTGCGAGCGGCTCGCGCCGAAGCAGCGCAACAACGCCACATCTCGTCGTCTTCTGCGGACCGTGACCGCGAACGCCTTGTACACCACGAATTCCGTTACCGCGAACATCGGCAGGAGCCAGTAGGCCGCTGCGTGAGCGACGATCATCAGAATGAAGGCGCCGATCATCAGGGCACAGCACACCAGCGCCGCCGCGGTCATCCGGTAGCCCGCATGGACCGGGTGCGCTCTCATGGCATTGCCGCCCGTACTGATTCGACCGTCGGCCTGGTCACCTCGTCGACGATGCGCCCGCCTGACAGGACGTAGACCTGGTCCGCGTGGGCCGCCACGAACGGGTCGCGGGTGGCCAGCAGCACCGACTGGCCCAGCTTTCGGACCCACATCCGCAGGAAGCCCAGGAGCGCCGCTGCTTCGGTTCGGTCGAGTTCGCTCGTCGGCTCGTCGGCCAGCACCACGTCCGGCTTGTTCAGGAACGCCCTCGCGCACGCCACTCGCTGGCGTTGCTCCGGGGTGAGCACCGCCGGGCGGACTTGCAGCAGGGGAGCCAGGCCCAGCAGTTCGACCACCTTGTCGAACCACTGCCGCTCCGGCCGGGCGCCCGCCAGTTCCGGGCCGATCAGGATGTTCTGCCCGACCGACAGCGTCGGGAACAGGCTGCAGGTCGCGAACACGAACCCGATCCGGTCGCGCCGCAGTCTGGTCAGTGCCGCGTCGCCGAGGCACGAGATCCGATCTGCTCCCAGGTGGACGGATCCGCGGTCGGGACGCATCAGCCCGCCGACGCAGTTGAGCAGCGTCGTCTTCCCCGCCCCCGGTCCGCCGACCACCGCTGTCAGCCGGCCGGCCGGCACGTCGAGATCCACTCCGCGCAACACCTGCGCGTGTTCCAGGCCACGCACGCTCGCAGCGACCCCGACGGCTACCGACATACTTCAACGCTAGGTGGTGGGGCGCTGTCCGCACATCGGCTTGCGGACGTGTCGTGGATCAGACTTGAGTCTGACTCCCCGGTCAATCCAACAGGCCCCGGTCGTAGGCGAGCGCCACCGCCTCGGCTCTGCGGCTCGCGCCCAGCTTGGCCATGATCCGGGACAGGTGCACGCTCACCGTCTTCTCGCTGATGTACAACTCCTCGCCGACCTGCCGATTCGTCTGTCCCAGCGCCACCAGCCGCAGCACCGACTGCTCACGGGGCGTGAACAGGTCGACCGTGCCCCTCGGCCCGGCGCCGTCCTCGGTCAACGACAGCCGAGCCCGGCGGGCCAGCTGCGCCAACGCGTCCTGCAAGGGCTTGGCGCCGAGCTTCACGGCCGTCTTGTTGGCGAGCCTGAGCTGGGTCGACGCCTCGTCGCGGCGGTCCGCGCCCAGCAGCGCCTCGGCGTACCGCCACCGTGCCATCGCCTGGTCGTACACCGCCCCGTAGTCGGCTGCTTCGACTGCCGCGGCCCACGCGTCCGGGTCGCTGGCGCCGTCGAGCCTGGTCTGCTCGGCCAGTGCGCGGGCATGCCAGTAGCGGCCGTCCGGGCCGAGGCTGCCGCTGCGGGGTGTGCCGTGTTCGGCGGTCTTGATCGCGCGGTCGGCGAACTGCCTGCCCTTGGCGAGCACCTCGTCGAGCGGCTCGCCCTTGACCCTGGCCCGCGCCACCGCGTCGGCCGCGGCCGCTGTGCCCATCGCGCCGAGTTTGATCCCGACCATCGGCCACGAGCCGCCGACCTTCGTCGCCCAGTCGAGCACCTCGTCGAGCCGCTGGATCGCCAGCTCCGGCTTGCCGCGCCACATCGCCAGCTCGGCACCGGCCTCGCCGCACAGCCACGCGATCTGCAGCTCCCGCCACTCCGGCCGCAGGCTGGTCAACATCCGTTCCGCGTCGGCGAACCGGCCACGGCCGACCGTCATGTGCACGCAGCACGCGGCGATCCGTGCGGAGATCATGCTCGACACCCGGCCGCGGATCTGCTCGTGCGGCTCGTCGACGGCGTCCCAGTCGCCCTTGGCGAACTGGTTGAGCATCTGCAGCACCCGCAGTTCCACCCCGAAGTCGCTCCAGGACAACCCGGTCTCCCGAGCCAGCTCCATGCCGTCCGCCAGCACCGCGGCGGCTTCGTCGAACAGGCCCTGCTCGAAGCGGTTGAGGCCGTGGTAGAACCGGGTACGCAGGCCGACCGTGATCACGTCGGCCTCGTTGGCCCGCTCTTTCGCCTCCAGCAACAGGTTCTGGCTTTCCTCGATGTCGCCCGCGGCCTCGTGCACGATCGCGAGCGTGGTCAGCGCGTCCGCCTCGGCGCCCGTGGAGCCGACCGCGCGGGCGTCCTTGATCGCCATCTCGGCCCGTTCCCGTGCCATGTCCATCTCGCCGGAGGCACGCAGCATCCGCGCGTACACCGAGAGCACCCAGGCACGCGTCGGGCTCGGCGGCAGGTCCGCCGCCTTCGCCCACGCGGACTCGATGGTCGTGCGGGCTTCCTCCTCGCTGCCGTCGATCGCCATCAACGTCTGCGCGAGCCTGCGGCGGACTTCTGCCTGCACCACGTGATCGCACTGCTTGTCGGAGAGCTTGACGGCCGACCGCGCGTAGGCGATCGCCCGTTCCGGGTGACCCGAGGTGCCTGCCGCCCAGGAAGCCCTACGCAGCAACGTCAGTTCGTCGGAGTCGGCCGGGCGCTGGTCCTCGTCGACGGAATCCCACAACCGCAGCGCCTGCTCCAGGTGCCGCAACGCCTCCCCCGGCGCGCCCAGCTGGGACGCTTCCTTCGCGGCACGGACCGACGCCGCCAACGCGTTCGGCAACGCGTTGCTTTCCATGCTGTGGTACGCGAAAGCGGCCGCGTTCCCGCGTTCGTCCTGCCGCTCGCGGAGGTAACCGGCGTATGCGGCGTGCAGCCGGACGCGTTCGCCGGGCAGCAGGTCGCTGTACACGGCCTCACGCATGAGCGCGTGCCGGAACGAGTAGTGCACCTGCTCGCCACCGGTCACGAAGATGTGGTGCTGCACCGCTTCACGCAGCGCTTGTTCGAGCTGGATGTCGTCGAGGTCGCCCACTTCACGCAGTGAGCTGTGCTTCACCGTCCGCCCGGCCACCGAAGCCAGCCGGATCACCTGCTGCACGGGCTCGTTGAGCCGCTCCACCCTGGCGAGCAGGACGTCGGCGAGCGACGACGGCAGGCCGCACTCGTCGTCGGCGAACGCGGCGAGCAGTTCCTCGGCGAAGAAGGCGTTGCCCTCGGACTGGTCGGCGACCTTGCGGACCATGTCGGCCTCGATGCCGCCCTCGGCCAGCGCGTCGACGAACTCCCGCGCCGCGACCTTGTCGAACGGCGGCAGCTCCAGCCGTTCCACCGCGGGCAGCCGGACCAGCTCGGCCAGCAACGGCCGCAGCGGGTGCCTGCGGTGCAGGTCGTCCGTCCGATACGTACAGATCACGAGCAACCGCTGGTTGCGCAGCCTGCTCATCAGGAACGACAACAGCCCGCGGGTCGAGCTGTCGGCCCAGTGCAGGTCCTCGATCACGAGCACGACCGTGCCGTCCTCGGCCAGTTCGCCCAGCAGCCCGTGCACGGCGTCGAACAGCCGCAACTGCCCGATGTCCTGCTCCTGGCGCGGCTGCATGCCCTGCACCTTGCCCAGCGTCGGCGCGAAGTTCGGCACGAACCGCTGCGCCTCGGGCACCATGTCCTGCGCGCCGGGCGCGACCAGGTCGGGCAGCAGCATCCGCAGACCCGGCCGGGCGAGCGCGTCGTCCCGGCCTGTCGCACGCAATTGTGCAAGCGCTTCGGCGAACGGCAGGTACGGCAGGCCCGTCTCGCCGACGTCGACACACCGCCCGGACAGGACGGTCGCGCCTTGCTCGGCGGCGACCGCGCTGATCTCCTCGACCATCCGGGTCTTGCCGATCCCGGCGTCCCCGGCGATCAGCACCGCGCCAGCCGTACCCCCAGAGGAACGGCTGAAGGCCGCGCGCAGCCGGTCCATCTCCCGGCTGCGCGCGACCAACGGTATTCCTGATCCCAACCTCGGCACGTCAGGCATAGTGACACACCTCAGGCCGCGCGGCGTTCACCATTTCCGTCTTCGGACCGGTGTACTCGAAGCCGCCGCCACCAGCGCGGCGGCTGCGCCTCGCGGGCCGCACGCAGGTGCTTCCTGGCGACCATGTCACCCCGCCGGTACGCGATCTCGGCGTTGACGGCCTCCGGGGTCCACTCCATCTCACTCACCTCTGTCCTGTCGCGATCTCGGTGATGGTGAGATTCGTCGTAAGGGCCCGGAGCGGACATCAGGAGAACCACCACTGTTATGGGTGTGACCCCTTACCGGCTGGGGTAAGGGGTCACAACTGCTGGGTAAGGGCGCGTAAGGCGCAGCATCTTCCCAGCTCAGCCCGGTGAGTGGGCCGCACCACTCACTGGGTCGCTAGCACGCGCCAAGATCGGTCCACACGTCGTTCGTGCCGGGCTCCTGACCCTGCGTCCACCACTTGTTGCGCCAGTTGTGGCCGTTGTGGGACACCTGCTGGCTGCCGGCGTAGACGGTTCCGGCCGCCCACGCGGGCGCGGTGCAGGGGCCAGGCGGCGGGTCGGTCGGAGGCGGGCCGCTCCCGCCGCCACCGCGCGGGTAGTCCGTGGTCAGCGCGTAGCTCTTGCCGCCGAAGGTCAGCTTGAAGTTGCTGGGTGTCGCGATCGGCATCTGGTAGACGATCGCGACGTCGACCGAACCACCCGCCGGGATGCTCTGCCAGCTCGGGATGGTCACCGACACGTGCTGGAAGTCGCCCTTCATGCCGCCGACGTTCGGTCCGCTGTGCCCCTTCTGGGTCACCCGCAGGCCGAAGCCGGACTGGTCGGACATGCTTCCGGGTGCGCTCGTGCCGTAGTCGAACTCGAGCACGGCCGAACCGGGGATCGTGGTGGTCGACCGGTTGGTGATCTTCATCTTCGGGTTGATCGGGTAGTTGGAGTCGCCGAGCGCGAAGCCGCTGAACGTGACGCCGACGTCCAGCACGTTCGCCGGGGTGGCGGTGTTGGACTTCGACGCGCCGTACGGGGCCGCGCCGCGCAGACCCGCGTTGAGCGAGTCGATCAGCGTCGTGCCCATGAAGTACTGGTTCTTGGCCGAGTCGAAGGCGTAGTCACCGGACAGCTCCCAGATCATCACGCCGCCGATGCCCTTGTCCGCCACGTACTTCGCCTTCGCCGCGATGGACGTCTCGTCCTCGGTGGACAGGAAGACCTTCTTCTGCGCGTTCCACAGCCACGGGGCGGTCAACGTGTTGTCGTAGTTGCGCGCGTAGGTGCCGGTGAGCCGGTCGGTCGGGTCGTTGACCGGGTCGAGGCCGTAGGCAGCCAGGTAGTCGCCCTGGATGCCGCGTTCGAGGTTCTTCGCGTGCCACATGGGGTTCACGCCGGACGGGACCTCGGCACCACCCGCGGTCGAGTCGTGCCACAAGTTGTCGATGCCGACCGCACCGTTTCCACAAGGGACCTTCGAGCCGACGCTGGATCCCGTGCCGGGCGGACACTGTTTCTGGTCGGGTAGCGCGGCTGTGCCCCAAAGCCCGTTGGTGCCGCCGTTCACGCCCTGCCAGCCGCGTGTGTAGAACGGCACGCCGACGTTGATCCGGCCGGCGGGCATCGCGCCGCGGAAGTAGTGGTACGCCCAGTCGGTGTTGAGGTAGCCCTGGCCTTCGTACTGTGCGGTCGTGTAGACCTGCCAGTACTTGAGCTCGGCGTCGTTGCCGTCGTCGTACAGCGGGGCGTTCGGCCCGACGAAGTGGTTCCACGAGCCGTGCAGGTCGTAGGACATCAGGTTGGCGAAGTCGAGGTACTGGGTCACCTGCGAGGTCTCGGAACCGCGCAGCAACCAGCCGGACGACGACACCGCGGCGGTCAGCAGGTAGTGCTTGCCGTCCGCGGCGCTCGCGGCGTCCAGTTTGGACCGCAGGGTGCGCATCAGGTTGACGTAGCCGGTCATCTGCTGGCCGCGGGTGGTCTGCGAGATCCAGTAGTCGTCCGGGTTTCCGGCGTAGTTGGCCGACGTGGCGTACTCGTAGTCGATGTCGGCGCCGCTGAAGCCGTACTGGCGCACGAACGCCACCACCGAGTCGGCGAACGTGTTGATCGTGGCCTGGTTCTGCGCCATCTTGTAGAAGCCGCCGGAGGCGGTGCGGGTGCCGTCCGGGTTGAGGAAGCCGCCGGTCTCCGCCCAGCCGCCGATCGAGATCAGCGTTCTGACGTCCGGGTTCTGCTTCTTGTACTTCGTCAGCAGGTTGAAGTGCCCCTTGTAGGGCAGCGACGGGTCCATCTCGGCGCCCGGCACACCCGGCCACTCCATGCCGGTCGCCGGGTTGTTGGCGCCATCCGGGCCGACCGAAACCTTGTTGTCGGCGCCGACGTGGGCGAACGCGTAGTTGATGTGGGTGATCTTCGACCACGGGATGTCGCTGGCCAGGTAGCGCGGCGAGCCGTCCTTGCCGGTGCGCCAACTGGTGAAGTAGCCGATCACCCTGCGGCTGTTGCCGTTTGCCAGTTTCTCGCGGCCCGCCGCGTCGTAGACCGTGCAGTACGGGACCGCCACGCCGGCTGTGCTCGCCAGCCCGTCGGGTCTGCAGTCGTCCGCGGCTGCCGCCTGCCGTTTGTCCACCGCGAGAGCGAACAGCCCGGCCAGGGCGATTATCAAGCCGATCAAGGACAAGCGAAACAATGTCAACTTCGGTGTCGATCTCGACGTCATCTTCGACCTCCGCCAGGGGCAGGGGGTGGCGCGCGGCCACGACCTGTCGGAAATGTCTTCGACGTTAAGAGGTCCAGACCCGCCGAGCAATAGGTCTGGACCACTGTTCCGCTATGCAGCGCGTGCCGGGCTCAGCGCTTCGTCGCCGCGATGAACGCACCCCATCCGGCCGCGCCGAAACGAAGCATCCCCGCGTCCGGTTTCTTCGAATCACGCACTCTTGTCCCCGAGTGCGCCAACGCGATCTCCACACAGTCGTTCCCGGCGCCGCTGCGGCTGCTCTTGCGCCACTGCGCGCCGGCCGGATCGGAAACAGTCATGGATTTCCTCCCTCTCGTTGACGAGACAACCTTTCGGCTGCCCGAGAGACCAAGTGCACGCTGTCGTCCGGGCTCGCGGCGGACGCTCGCAAATGGTCGAACATCAACGTATACCTTTGGACGTCGGAGTGCTCCTCCAGATAGACACCACCGGTTGTGGTGTCCACATAGACGACGTCGGGATCCATCTGTTCCGGAAAACCAAGGATGAGGAACGGACCATCCATAGAGGAGTGCGCGCCCGCGTCGAACGGCACAACCTGGAGCGTCACGTTGGGCAATGTGGATATCTCACGCAGACGGAGTAATTGTTTGTGCATGACACCAGGTCCGCCGACCGTCCTGAGCAGCACGGCCTCGTCGACGACGGCCCAGTAGTTCGGCGGATCCGAATCGGTCAGCAAACGCTGGCGTTCCATCCTGGCGATCACCCGGCGCTCCACTTCGGCCTCTGTCCAGTCGGGCCTGATCGAACGCATCACCGCGCGGGTGTAGTCCTCGGTCTGCAACAAACCGGGTACCAACAAGGCCTGGAAGGCACGCAGTGAGGACGCATCCGATTCCAGACCGACGAAGGCGCCGGTGAAAACCTCGTTATAGGCGTGCCACCAGCCTTTCTTACGGGCCTCACGAGACAGTTGGACAAGCGCTTCCAACCTGTCCGGTGAGACGCCGTACAGCTCAAGCAGATCGCGCGCGTCACGCGGGGTCACGCCGACGTGCCCCGTCTCGATGCGACTGATCTTGGACGCCGAGCACTCCAGCCGTTCACCGACCTCCTCGATCGTCAGCCGCGCCGCTTCCCGCAGTCTGCGCAGTTCACTGGCCAGCCTGCGCCGTCGGACGGTCGGGCTTTGCCCTCGTGCCATCTGCAGCTCCCGAAAGTCACCCGTTCGTGTACTGCAACTTGCAGAATGCGGTTTGCAGCCGCAAGCTACTTCGTACCGCCTGCCAGTAGCAGTTGAGGCTCCGCACGGGACGCAGAGGGACGTGGTGACGAGTGGTCGTGGTGAACAATTCGATTTTCGGCCACCTGGAGTCATCGCTTAACGGCTACCTGGCCGATCTCACCCGACGAGGGGAGTCGGCGGACCCGGCGACGGCGACGCGAATCGCCAACAGCGAGTTGCCACGCGTGGTCGCCGCGCTGCAGGCGGTGCTCGACGAACACCGTCCGGACGAGCAGGGACGCTGCCCGAGTTGCCGCAAACGCCTCTTCGGCCGCGCGCCCGCGCCGTGCCGCGCGTACCTGGCAGCCCACCTGTGCCTGCTGGTCACCGAGGACGACCAGCCCTACAGCGACACCCCACGGCTCGGCGCGCGCTGAGCCACCCAGAACGGACCGGCCGGCAGGCCGGTTCGACCGGAACGCACGGTCCCTCCCCCGGCCAACCCCCTTCCCCCGGCCGACCTCACGTGCCTTCCGGTTGCCCTCCCCAGCGGGGCCGGGATTTCGCGCCCCCCGACTGAAACCCGGTCCCGCTGGTTCCCCCGCACGGGGACACTTTCGAATGCATCTGGCGCCCCGAGGCAGCCATCAGCGGCCCCGACACATGCCGCGACCGCAATAGGCGTCGCGCCAGGCATCGCCCGCGCCACGCACGGCTGCCCGGACGGGTGGTCCGCGATCTTGCGGACGGGAACTCGAGGCCCTTCTTCTCACCTGCTGTCACCAGCCCGGGTGTGATCAACTCGACCGGATGAACTTTTTGCGCGGCAAGCGATCTGACGTCATCATGGATGTCGAGCGGGACGGTACACAAAGGACACAGGTGGCCGTACCCGCCTCAGTGCCGACACAGGTCGTGCCGACACGGAGGTTCGCATGATGGCCGGTTCCAGCACTCAGCACCGGGCCCCACGGGGCCCCTTCCGCCCCCGCGGTGGTTTCGGGCGCGCGCGTCGCGCCCTCGTCGACCAACCGCGGTTACTGCTCTGGCGCTGACCGTCCACCATTCGTGACCCCTGGTTTGGGAATACCCGGGGTACTCCCGCCTCCGCAAGGAAAGAAGATGTCACGCGTCGCAACCCTGCTCAGGTACGACCTGCCCGCTTCCTTCGTCGTGTTCCTCATCAGCGTCCCCCTCTCGCTGGGCATCGCCGCCGCGTCCGGTGCCCCGCTCATCGCCGGGCTCGTCGCCGCCGTCGTCGGCGGGATCGTCGCCGGTTCGCTTGGCGGCTCGGCGTTCCAGGTGAGCGGGCCCGCCGCGGGCATGACCGTCATCGTCGCCGGGATGGTCGAGCAGTACGGCTGGCCCGCGACCGCCGGGATCACCGTGGCCGCCGGTGTCGTCCAGGTCCTGCTCGGGATCACGAAGGTCGGCAGGCTGACGCTGTCCCTGTCGCCCGCTGTCGTGCACGGCATGCTCGCCGGGATCGGGATCACGATCGTCACCGGGCAGCTCCAGGTCCTGCTCGGCGGCCAGGCCGACAGCGACGTACTCGCCAGTGTCGCCGGGCTGTTCGGCCGGCCGCCCGTCTGGAGCGCCGTCCTCATCGGCGTGGTCACCATCGGCCTGATGGTGCTGTGGCCGCGGATCCCGCGCGGCACCGTGCTCCCCGCGCCGCTCGTCGCCGTGGTCGTCGCCACCGGTGTCGAACTGCTGTCCGGGCTGGAGGTCGACACCGTCCAGCTCCCGGACGACCCGCTGACCGGCCTCGCGATTCCCCAGGTTCCCGCGGGTGGCGTCGTCGAGATCGGCTTCGCCGTGCTGAGTGTGGCGCTTGTGGCGAGCGTGGGTTCGTTGCTGTCCGCTGTTGCCGTCGACAAGATGCACAACGGTCCTCGTGCGGACCTCGACCGCGAGCTCATCGGGCAGGGCGTGGCGAACACTGTTTCCGGCGGGCTCGGCGGACTGCCGGTGGCAGGCGTGATCGTACGCAGTTCCACCAACGTCGCCGCGGGAGCGCGGACCCGGTCGTCCGCGATCCTGCACGGCGTGTGGATGCTGCTGTTCGTCCTGTTCCTGGCGAACGCGCTCGAAAGCATCCCGATGGCCGCGCTCGCCGGTGTGCTCATCGTGGTCGGTGTCCGCCTCGTCAACGCCGGGCATCTGAAGGATCTCCGGCTGCACGGGGAACTAGCCGTCTACGCCGTCACCGTGCTCGGCGTGATCACGTTGGGGTTGCTCGAAGGCGTCGCCATCGGCGTCGCGGTCGCCGTCGTCCGGTCGCTGTACCGGCTCGCGCACACCTCGGTGCGTGTCCGGCAGGAGCAGGACGAATGGCGAGTCGACGTCGGCGGATCGCTGGTGTTCCTCGGCGTCGGCAAACTCGTTCGCGAGCTGCGCCGGATCCCCAGCGGCCGGAAGGTCGTGCTGCAGCTCGCGATCGACTTCATGGACCACGCCGCGTTCGAGGCGATCGACGACTGGAAGTCGGGCTACGAGGACCGCGGCGGCCAGGTCGAGGTGCTGGACAAGGACACGTGGTACGGCAGGGCGCGCGACGGCGCGCCGGGCCGGCGCAAGACGATCCCGTGGGTCGGTCGCTGGACCGACTGGGAGCGCAGGACTTTCCGGATGCCCGAGCCGCGGGAACCGGTGCTGGACGGCGCGCTGGAGTTCGAACGCGTGTCGGCGCACCTGGTCCGGCCGTTCCTCGCCGAGCTGGCCCGTCAGGGACAACGTCCCGAGCAGCTGTTCATCACGTGCGCGGACTCACGCGTGCTGCCGAACCTGATCACGTCGAGCGGGCCGGGAGAGCAGTTCTGTGTCCGCAACATCGGCAACATCGTCCCGGTCTTCATCGACTCGGAGTCGTCCGAAGAGGACAGCTCGGTCGGTGCGGCGATCGAGTTCGCGGTGGACGTGCTCGACGTGCCGACGATCGTCGTCTGTGGACACTCGCACTGCGGTGCGATGAAGGCGTTGATGGGCAACACCGCGCAGCCGGGGACACGGCTGCACTCGTGGCTGCGCAACGCGCGGACCAGCCTGGCCAGGGTGGACGGGACCGACGACGTCGAGCACCTGGCGGCGGCCAACGTGGCGCAGCAGTTGGACAACCTGCGGACCTACCCCAGTGTCCGCAAGGCGGAGGAACAGGGACGGCTGCGACTGGTCGGGATGTACTTCGACCTGACCGAAGCCCGCCTGTACCTGGTCGACCCGGACGACTTCCGCCTCGTCCAACTCGAACCCCTCACCTGACCCCGTGCAACCAATGTGGCCTTTGTTGCGAAAAACGCAACAAAGGCCACATTGGTTGCAAAAATCAGGCGTTGGTTTCGGAGCGGTCGGCGCCCCACAGGGTGTGGAACGAGCCGTCCTTGTCTACCCGGCGGTAGGTGTGCGCGCCGAAGAAGTCGCGCAGGCCCTGGATGAGCGCGGCGGGCAGGCGCTCGGAACGCAGCGCGTCGTAGTACGCCAGAGCGCTGGAGAACCCGGGCACCGGCACACCGGCGGCCACCGCGGTGGTGACCACGCGACGCCAGGCGTCGGCGGCGTTCTCCACCGCGGCCCGGAAGTAGTCGTCCACGAGCAGCGACGGCAGGTCCGGCGTCTTCTCGTACGCCTCACGGATGCGGTTGAGGAACACCGCGCGGATGATGCAGCCGCCGCGCCAGATGGTCGCCATCGCACCGAGGTCGATGTCCCAGCCGTACTGCTCGCTGGCCGCGCGCATCTGGTCGAAGCCCTGGGCGTACGCGACCACCTTGGACGCGTACAGCGCCGCGCGGACGTCGTCGACCAGGTTCTCCGGCACCGGAACCGAAGCGTCCGAAGTGGACGTCAACGCCGACCGCTGGTCGACGCGGGCCGACAGCGACCGGGCGAACACCGCCTCCGCGATGCCCGTGACCGGAATGCCCAGTTCGAGCGCTTCCTGCACGGTCCAGCGACCGGTGCCCTTCTGCTCGGCCTGGTCGGTGATGACGTCGACGAACGGCTTGCCCGTCTCGGCGTCGACGTGCCCGAGCACCTCCGCGGTGATCTCGACCAGGTACGACTCCAGGTCGCCGGTGTTCCACGTCCGGAACACGTCCGCGATCTGCGCGGGGTTCAACCCGCCCGCGCGCCGCAGCAGGTCGTAGGACTCCGCGATCAGCTGCATGTCGGCGTACTCGATGCCGTTGTGCACCATCTTCACGAAGTGCCCGGCGCCGTCCGGCCCGACGTGCACGCAGCACGGCTGGCCGTCGACGTTGGCCGCGATGGACTCCAGCACCGGGCCGAGGTGCTTGTAGGACTCGGGGGAACCGCCCGGCATGATGCTCGGGCCGTTCAGCGCGCCTTCCTCGCCGCCGGAGATGCCCGCGCCGACGAAGTGCAGTCCGCGCTCCTTCAGCGCCGCCTCGCGCCTGCGGGTGTCGGCGAAGTGCGCGTTGCCGCCGTCGATGATCATGTCGCCGGGTTCCATCAGGTCGGCGAGTTCGTCGATCACGGCGTCGGTCGGGCCGCCCGCCTTGACCATGATGATCACCTGGCGGGGCTTCTGCAGCGACGCGACCAGCTCCGCCGCGGTCTCGGCCGGGACGAACTCGCCCTCGTCGCCGTGTTGCTCGATGAGCGCCTTGGTACGGGCATACGAGCGGTTGTGCACCGCCACCGTGTAGCCGTGCCTGGCGAGGTTACGCGCCAGGTTGCTGCCCATCGTCGCCAGGCCGGTCACCGCTATGCGGGCCTTGCCTTCCGTGCTGTTCGCCATGTCTACCAGCCTGCCGTAAAAGCCTGTTCAAGGCTCGCGCGATATGTACCACACGGAGCCTAGTCCCGGACGCGCAACAAACCCTCTTGGACGACTGTGGCGACCAATGTCCCGTCGTGGGCGAAGAACCGGCCGGTCGCCAGACCGCGTCCGCCGGAGGCGCTCGGCGATTCGCAGTCGTAGAGCACCCATTCGTCGGCCCGGAACGGACGGTGGAACCACATAGCGTGGTCGAGGCTCGCGCCGATCACGTTGTCCAGCCACCAGTATTTGCCGTGCCGCGCCAGCGGAGCGTCCAACAGCGTCATGTCCGACGCGTATGCCAGAACACACACGTGCAGCAGCGGGTCGTCCGCGAGTTTGCCGTCCGCCCGCATCCACACTTGGTTACGGCCTTCGCGCGGGCCCTTGTCCCGCGACAGCCACGGCGGTTCGGTGACGTACCGGATGTCGATGGGACGCGGGATCGACTTGGTCGGGTCGAGCTTGCCGAACGCGGCCTCGACCTGCTCGATGTACGTCGGCAGGCTGTCCGGCGACGGCACGTCCGGGATCACGTCGGCGTGTTCCAGCCCCTGCTCGACCAGCTGGAACGAGGCGGACAGCGAGAAGATCGCCTTGCCGCGCTGGATGGCGACAACCCGCCGTGTGGTGAACGAGCGGCCGTCGCGGATCCGGTCCACTTCGTACACGATCGGAATGCTCGGGTCGCCGGGCCGGATGAAGTACGCGTGCAACGAGTGCACGTGCCGGTCCGACGGGACGGTGCGGCCCGCCGCGATCAACGCCTGCGCGGCGACCTGCCCACCGAACACCCTGATCGGGCGGTCGGCGGGGCTGACACCGCGGAAGATGTTCTCCTCGATGACTTCGAGGTCGAGCAGCGCGACCAGCTTGTCGAGCACCGGCTGCCCGGACATGCCCGCCTGGCCGGGATCCGCCGCGGCTGCCCGCGCGACCTCTGTCATCTGCCGCTCCTATGCGTGGTCTTCTTCCCCCAACCGGTGTACGCGGATGAGGTTAGTTGACCCGACAGTTCCCGGCGGGGAACCTGCGACGATCACCACTAGGTCACCGGGCTGGTAGCGGCCGATGGACAGCATCGAGATGTCCACCTGGCGGACCATCTGGTCGGTCGAGTCGACCCTCGGGACCAGGAACGTCTCGGTGCCCCACGTCATCGTCAGCTGGCTGCGCACGTCCTGCTCGGGCGTGAACGCCAGCAGCGGCAGGTGCGTGTGCAGCCGGGCGAGTCGGCGCACGGTGTCCCCGGACTGCGTGAACGCGACCAGCGCCTTGGCGTTGAGGCGCTCGCCGATGTCACGGGCCGCGTAGGACAGCACGCCGCGCTTGGTACGCGGCACGTGCGTCAGCGGCGGCACGGCCGTGGACTCGATCTCGACGGCCTCGACGATCTTGCTCATCGTCTTGACCGACTCGATCGGGTAGCGGCCCACACTCGTCTCGCCGGACAGCATCACCGCGTCGGCACCGTCGAGCACGGCGTTGGCGACGTCGGACGCCTCGGCCCGGGTCGGCCGGGAGTTGTTGATCATCGAGTCGAGCATCTGGGTGGCCACGATGACCGGCTTGGCGTTCTCGCGGGCGATCTGGATCGCGCGCTTCTGCACCAGCGGCACCTGCTCAAGCGGCAGTTCGACGCCCAGGTCGCCGCGGGCGACCATGATCCCGTCGAAGGCGAGCACGATCGCCTCGAGGTTGTCGACGCCCTCCGGCTTCTCCAGCTTGGCGATCACCGGCAGCCTGCCCCGGCCGACCCGGTCCATCACCTGGTGGACGAGGTCGATGTCGGCGGGCGACCGGACGAACGACAGCGCCACGAAGTCCACGCCGAGCGACAGCGCGAACTCGAGGTCCTCGATGTCCTTCTCGGACATCGCGGGCACCGAGACGTCCATGCCGGGCAGTGAGATGCCCTTGTTGTTGCTGACCGGGCCACCCTCGATGACCTCGCAGACGACGTCCTGGTTGTCCACCTCCTTGACGACCAGGCCCACCTTGCCGTCGTCGACCAGGAGGCGGTCACCGGCCTTGGCGTCGCGCGCCAGGCCCTCGTAGGTGGTGGACACGCGGTCGTGGGTGCCGACGACGTCCTCGACGGTGATCCGGACGATGTCGCCGTTGTTCCACTCGACCGGTCCGTTGGCGAACGTGCCCAACCGGATCTTCGGTCCCTGCAGGTCAGCCATGATCCCGACGGCGTGCCCCGTCTGGTCGGATGCCGCCCGGACCACGTCGTACACCTGCTTGTGGTCGCTGTGGCTGCCGTGGCTGAAATTCATTCTCGCCACGTCCATACCCGCCTCGACCAGTTCGAGGACACGTTCCTGGGTGGACGTGGCTGGCCCCAGGGTACAGACGATCTTCGCGCGTCGGCTCACGTTCGTGCAGCCTAGCCGTTCCATCTGAACCGATGCGGAACTACTACCCGGTAATTTGGTGAACGACGGGTCAGAACCCGATCTCCGCCTGCTCGGCGACGGAAAAACTCGTCCCGCACTCCACACAGGTCGCCTGCCCGAACAAATAGCTCAGGGCTATCGCCACGTCCGGACGACCGTGCGCCATGGCATCGTCGTACAGTCTGCGGCGCAGTCCGCTCAGCCCAGCGGGGTCGACGGGGACAAGGTCCGTGCGCTCGGTGTCGTCCTCGATGGCGTAGTCGTCGATGGTGGCGAAGTAGCCGTCGTCACCGATCACGACGAACGACATGGCCGTGCACTCCGGGCACTCGACCTCGTACTCCTCGTTGGCGAGACCGCCGAGCGGGTCGCTACCCACGTCGTGCCCCTCGAACGCCAGGATCGACTGCACGAGGTACAGGTACTCGTCTTTCGCGGTCACCGTGCGCAGGTGCTCGTTGGCCAGTCGCAGCAGGGCGGCGATGTCCTCGGCGTACGCGGCGTGCACGTCACCGATGCTCGACGGCCGGTCGTCCGAGCCGACGATGGCGCCCGCGAGGGCCAGCGCCTGGGCGCGTTGCTTGGTGTCGCCGGAGGCGGCGATGTCGGCGAGCCGGTGCAGGGCGGCGAAGCTGGCCGGGTACACCGTGCCCTGGTGGCACAACGCCGACCAGAGGTCGTTCCAGTCCGCGGACGGCTCGGCCGCCACCTGGTCCAGCCTGGTCGGGATGTCCTCGGCGGTGCCGTACGCGTGGGTGAGCTGCCCCCAGTTGGTCATGGGGGCATCCAACACCGTTACCGGGGGTCAGGGAGCGTTCGGGGGAGCGCCGCGTTCCGCGGGCACCGGCGGCGGCTTCTCCGGGGAGTTGAACTTGATCAAGTAGCCCCACGAGCCCTCCCGGTCGGCCAGGCGGGCGTCGGTGTCGTCGCGCGGCTCGCGGATGGTCCAACCGCGCGGCCAGTTCGTCAGGCTGCGGTCGACGTCCATCCGCACCCTGCCGCCGTCGAGCATCGCGGTGGTGGCGAACCACGCCTCGGTGAAGTCGACGTTGCCGCCGAACCGCGCCGCGCGCAGGTCCGCGTTGCGGGTGAAGTACGCGCTGCGGAAGCTGCAGTGCGCGGCGAAGTACGCGCCGAGCGCCTCGACGTGCGCGCCGAACCGGACGCCGTTGAACGCCGCGTCCTTGGAGAACGTCGATCCGCTGAAGTCCGCCTCCGCGGCGAACCACGCACCCGCGAACTCGCAGCGCCCGACGAACATCACCGTGCGGAACGAGCCGAGCGCGCTGAACGCCGCCTGGGAGAAGTCGACCATGCCCGCGAAGACCGTCTTGGTGAACTGCGCCTCGCCGTTGACCTTCATCCCGTTGAAGTCCGCGTCACCGGCGAAGCCCGCTCCGGTGAAGTCGACGCCCGCGGCGAACCACGAGGTCTGGAAGTCCGCGCGGCGGCTGACGAACCGCGCGGCGATGAACCGGGCGGGCCCGGAGAACTGGCTGCCGACGAACGAGATGTCACCGGCGAAGTGCGCGCGGTCGAACGTGGCCAGCCGGGCGCGGCAGTTGTCCATCCGGAAGTCGATCAGGGTGGCACCGGACAGGTCGACGTCGATGTCCGGCCAGAACAGGTCGTCCTCGGCCGGGCGCAGGTGCGCGGCGATGATCCGTTGCGCGGCCACGCGGACACCCCGTTCGGCCACGTCGGCCACCGCGTCGTTGGCTTGTTCCGGAGGCGCGTACGGCATCCGCAGGTAGGAACAGATCACGTTCACGACCGTCTGCCGGTAGCGCGCGTCGACCTGCGCGAGCCGCTCGAGCCCGTACAGACCGGCGAGCCGCACCGGGGCCTTCTCCGAGCCGAGTTGGTCGGCCGCGCGGGCGTACGCGTCCGAGCCGCGGCGTTCGACCACGTCGAACTCGTGCGCGGCGGCGGACTGCGACAGCCGCCAGACGTGCCAGGCGGCGATCATCAGCGCGACCGCGAACCCGGCCAGCAGGCCGAGACCCACCGCTGTGCTCACCGAATCCAGCGCGGGGCCACCGGACACCAGGAAGACCACGAGTGCGATCGCGGCAAGGCCGAACACGGGTGCGACGACCACGGCCGCCACTCGCCACCAGGACCACGGGGTGCGTTCCATGCAGGTGATGGTGTCTCAACCGCCCGGCCTTGACCACAGCGGGGCGGGTATCAGGCCGAGCGGACGCTGACCCCCACGTGGTCCCTCGCCCACTCGTTGAGCGGCCGCAGCTCACGCCAAGCCTTGCGAACCCGCGTGAAGCACTCGCGTTCGTGCAGGAAATCGGCGGGTTCCCAGGTGCGCGCGGCGTACAGCGACTTGTGCTTGAGCAGCTCGATCCGGGGGTGATCCACGTCATAGCCCTTGGGCTTGGTCTTGAGCCGTTCACCGAGAATGTCCCAGCCGGACCGGCGGAGCTTGGTCACCATCTGTTCGAACGCGGGACCGTGCAACTCCTCGCCGACGGCCGCGCGGAACCGGGCGATCTGGTCGGACTCGAGGTGGAAACACCCGCCGCCGACCCGCAACCCGGCCGGGCTGATCTCCACGTAGTACGCCCCGCCACCGCGCCCCTGCTCGATCACGCCGCCGCAGTTGGTCTTGTACGGGGTCTTGTCCTTGGCGAACCGGACGTCCCGGTAGGGCCGGAACACCTTGGCCGTCCCGAAGTCGGTGGCGAACTCAGCGGACAACTCGGCGAGCAGCGCCTCCATCGGCGCCCGCACGTCGGTGTTGTAGGTCTCGCGGTTGTCGTCCCAGAACGCTTTGGAGTTGTCGACCACCAGGCCGTCGAAGAAGTCGATGGCGTGCTCGCCGAACCCGGAGAACTTCACGCGGCCGAGGGTAGTGGTCAGCCGTCGCGCCACATCGGGTACATCCGGGTCCTGGGCTCCGGGCCGAACGGGCGCCCGATGAACTCGAAGCCGTGCCGCTTGTACAGAGCGGTGCTGAGCCACGAACTCGCTTCGAGGTAGGCGGGTGTACCACCGAGGGCAGCGAGGTCGTGGGCGAGCAGGTCACTGCCTATCCCCATGCGGTGGCGGTCCGGGCGGACGGCGATGAGCTGCAGGTGCATGTGATCGCCCCGGTCCGGGCTGTTGGCCGCCATCAGCTCCGACAGCTGCCGGAACCGCCCGGTTTCCTCGTCGGTCATCATCCCGAACCGGGACAGGAAGTGCTCGTCCTCGCCCGGCTGGTGTTGTGCACTGGGCAGCCACACGGTCGTGGCGAACCTGTCGTGGCGCAACGAGACCATGCCGCCGGATTCGATGGCGAGGGTCGCGAACACCCCGAGGAAGGCGGGCTGGACGGCCCGACGGCGGGCAGCAGCGGGGAACAACCACGTGCTCACCGGGTCGTCCTGGAACGCCTCGGCCAGCAGGGCCGTGACTTCGGGCAGGTCATCCGTCGTTGCGGCGCGGACCGTCACCGGACAACCTCCGTGGTTCCTATTCCTCCGACTTTCGCGTACACAGCGGGTTTGCCGGTACGCAACACCCGGCTGCGCACGAGCCCCAGTATCGCGGCGAGCAGCAGCAGGCCGGGCAGGATCCAGCGCAGTGGGGAATCTTCGCCGGTGCCAACGACAACGTGGAAGTTCACGATGATCAGCACGAGCACCGCGGCGAGCAGGACGGCCGCGAGCGCGGGCGCGACCAGCCGCTGCCACGCGGTTTCCGGACCGCGCCTGCCGCGGAAGAATGCGATCACCGAGATCGACACCATGGTCATGATCAGCACGACACCGGTCGACGCGGTCGCACCGAGCCACGTGAACAGCTCGAAGATCGGTTCCCTCCCGGCGATGGCGAACCCGGCGACCACGAGGAACGCGACCACCGTCTGGGTCAGCGAGCCGACGACAGGCGCTCCGTTGCGGCGATTGGTCCGGCCGAGCGCGTCCGGCAGCACGCCCTCCCTGCCCAACGCGAAGAAGTACCGCGCAACCGCGTTGTGGAAGCTCAGCAGCGACGCGAACTGGCTGGTCAGGAAAAGGGCATAAGCGATGTCGGTGACCGTCGCGCCCAGGTGCTGGCCGCTGATGCCGAAGAACACCCCTGGCCCGTTCTGCTGCGACTGCGCCACGACCTGCGACGGACCGACGCCGACGGCCATCGCCAGCGACGAGACCGTGTACAGCACCGCTGTCAGTCCAATCGCGACATACGTGGCCCGTGCGACCGTGCGCGCCGGATCGCGGCATTCCTCGCCGTACGTCGCCGCTCCCTCGAAGCCGGTGAACACCGCGACGGACAGGGCGAAGACCGCGCCGACGCCGGTCACGAACAGGTTCGACGGGTCCAGCGGCGCCAGTGGCTCGCCGCCGGGCGCCGGATTGGCCAGGCCGACCGCGTCGATCACGACGATCGCCAGGCACTCGAGGCCGAGCACCACGCCGAGGACCTTGGCGTTGAGGTCCACGCGCAGCACGCCGAGCACGCCGACCACCACGAGGATCGCCACCGCCCACAGCCACCACGGCGTCTCGATCCCGGCCTTCTGCCGCAGGAAGTCCGCGACCGACCAGCCGAACAGGCCGTACACCCCGATCTGGATGCAGTTGTACGCCAACACGGCGACGAACGAGACCGCGATCCCGGCCGGTTTGCCGATCCCGTTGGCGACATAGGGGTAGAACGCACCGGCGTTGGTGATGTGCCTGCTCATCACGCCGTAGCCGACCGCGAACAACGCGAGGACCGGCGCCAACAGCACGAACGACAGCGGCACACCGATGATCCCGGTGACCGCGTAGGTGGTGGAGATCCCGCCCGCGATGGCGTAGAGCGGCCCGGACGCCGCGACCACGAAGAAGACGATCTGCGCGACACCCAGCCTCGGTTTGGCCAGTCCGCGCGTGAAGCTCGGCGTTGACGCCCCCATGGTTCGGTTGCCCTCCCGTGGAATCCCCTGTCGACACCGTTGGACTGGACCGGGCGAAAGTATAGGATCACGCCGGACGGTTATCCATGGTTCGACCACTTTTCTCGGTACGGCAGTCAATCGGGAGCCACGGTGCGACTGGGTGACCTTTCGTTGTGCGAGGCCTTGTTCTTCCTCGGTCACGACCCGTTCTCCGGCAGGGCGAGAATTCGCCGCGGCGTCCTCGAACTCGGGCTTTCGGCCGCCGCGCTCGCGGATTTGTTGTTCGACGAAAGGATCACGCTCGACCACGGCACAGTCGTGTTGATCAGCCGCGTCACCACCGGCGAGCCGATCGCCGACCGGACACTGGCCGGGATCATGTCCGAACAGTCACCGCACGGCGTGCGCGACTGGGTCGAGCACATCGCCGAAACGATCTACGACATCGTCGTGGAAACCCTCACGGTCAGGGAACTGGTGAGCGTGACGGAGAAACGCGGGATGTTCCGGCATTCCCTGCACTACCAGCCCACGGATCTGCGGATCGCGTCCGCACCACGAGCGGCGATCCGAGCGGCCATGATCGAGAACGACCGGTGCGCACCGCCGGTCGCGACACTCGCGTTGATCGCGTGGTCTATCGGCATCGACGACATCGGCGAGCCCGAGACATCACGAAAACACAGTGCGGAGTGGGTCCTGCGGGTCAAGAACACGCTCGTGAGCCCGTTCAGCGGCCTGGTCTGCGGCACGGACGCCGCCGTCGCCGCCACGGTCTACGGCGGCAGCCGCGGCTAGGTGGTTAGTCCACTGTGGACATGCCCGACATCGCCGACATCGCACCGGCGCGCAGGACGCTGAGCTCGCGCCGGTCGCGGGAAACGAAAACGGCGTTGGTCAGCACCACCATGAACCGGCCGGCGTCCGGCGCGAGGTACAGGCTCGTACCGGTGAAGCCGTGGTGGTAGGCCGTTCCGGTCTCCGGCACCACGATCCAGCCGAGCCCGCGCCTTGTCCCGTCCTGCGACGCGTACACCCTGAAGCTGTCGTGCACATACCTGCCAAGGGGTGAATCCGCCTGCCGGGTCCGGAGAATCCCCCGCGCGAACCGGGCCAGGTCGGCCGCGGTCGAGAAAACCCCGGCGTGCCCGGCCACACCGCCCATCAGCGCGGCACTTTCGTCGTGCACCACACCCCAGGTCGGCCGGGTGCCGATCAGCCGTCGCTCAGTGGGCGCGACGTGATCACCCGCGGGCAACGGCCCGTACGAAGTGGAGTGCATCTCCCACGGGCGCCAGATCCGTTCCGCGGCAAGCACGTCCAGGTTCTGCCCGGTGACGCGTTCGAGGACGAGGCCGAGCAGGACGAACCCGCGGTTGATGTAGCGCATCCGTTCACCCGGCTGGGTTTCCAGCTCCTCGCGGAGGATGTGCTCGACCAGCGGCACACCGCTGGCCAGGTACTCGTCGAAGCGGGTGGCCGAGCGCAGCCCCGTGGTGTGGGCGAGCATCTGGCGGGTCGTCAGCCCCGAGGCCGGGTGCGTCGACGGGCCGAGGTACGTGCTCACCGGTTTGTCCAGCTCCAGATCGCCGTCGGCGACCGAGAACCCGGCGAGCAACCATGTCATGAGCTTCGTCAGCGAGGCGACGTCGTAGCGGGTGCCGGTCGTCGGTGTGACCTCGGCGAAGCTGGGCGCCACCACGCCGTGAGCCAGCGAACGGACCCCCGCGGCGTCCCCGACGACGGCGACCGCCCCGGGCGCGCCACCGGCGGCGAGGAATCGCGTGACGGCGTTGTCCAAGCGCTCGGCGGCCGAGTCGAGCCACCCGTCAGTTCGTTCTGGCATGACACCACTATTCCCATTTCGGATAGCTTGGGCACCATGGGGCAGATCACCACAGTCTTGTTGGACGTCGGCGGCATCCTGTTGCTGCCCACCACCTCGGTGTGGCGCGCGGCGGTCGCGCACGCCGGGATCGAACTCACCGACGAGCAGTTGCGCCGCGCGCACTACGCGGCGACGGCGGCGATGGACGCGTCCGGCGGGGTCGACCTGGATCTCTACCGGCGGGTGGTGGCGCAGCGGTGTGGCGTGACCGACGAGTTCACCCAGCGGGTCCTCGCGGAACTCGACGAGCACTTCACCGGCGAGGCGTGGCTGCAGCGGGCCCCGCACGCCGCGGAGGGCATCGAACGGCTGCTCTCCGACGGCTACCGGGTCGGGATCGTGTCCAACTCGGTGGGCACCGTCGCCGAGATGCTCGTCACCGCGGGTGTCTGCCAGGCCGGTGCGGGTGACCTCGTCCCGGTCGAGGTGGTCATCGACTCAGGCGTTGTCGGCGTGCGCAAACCGGATCCGGCCATCTTCGGCTTCGCGCTGGAGCACATGGGCGTCACAGCGACGGAAACCGCGTACCTCGGCGACACCGCCAGGGCCGATGTGGACGGTGCCAGGCTCGCCGGGCTGCGCCCGATCCACTTCGACCCGTACGGCGACTGCCCCGACCAGCCAGACGACCACGAGCACCTTCAGCGGTTCGACCGGCTTTCCGAACTGCTGGCGGGCTGATCCGGCGCGGCTGCGGGGCGAACGAGCGACAGCACGACAAGCAGGCAGGTCCCCCTCGTGAGTGTTCAGCGGGGGGTAGAACCACGCTGAACACTCACGAGGCGGCGAGCGCGCTGAGGGCCGCTGCGGCCCGTTCGACGTCCTCGGTCAGCGTCCGGTCGTCCATCCGGGGGTCGAGGATCGCGTCCATGTGGTCGTACGCCGCACGGACCGGCACGTCGACCAGGTCGGCGGCGCGCATCCGCAACGCCCGCACAGCCGCGACGAGTTCGCAGCCGAGCACGAACCGGTACGCGGCGGCCACCTGCCCGGCCTGGCGCGCGGCCTGGGTCGAGAACGACGCGTGGTCCTCCAGTCCCCGCGAGACGATCGCACTGCCCAGTGTCACCGGCAAAGCCGCTTGCCGCAGCTGCGCGAGCGCGTCGTGGGCGACGTACTCGAGGATCATCACGCCGGAACTGCCGGGCGGTCCCGACGCGAGGAACGCGGGCAGGTCCGTCTGGTCCGGTTCGACCAGATCTCCCAGCCGGGCCGCGGCGAGCTCGGCAACGTGGTGCATGGTCGCGCGTGCGGTGTCGAGCGCGACCGCGACGTACGCGGTGTGGAAGTGCGCGTTGTGGTAGACGTCGTTGTCCTGCACCGAGATCATCGGGTTCTCGGTCGACGCGTTGATCTCGGTCGTGAGCACCTTCTCCAGGTACGCCACCGCGTCCAGCGCGGGCCCTTGTACCTGTGGGAAAGCACGCAGGCCGTACGGGTCCTGGATTCGCCTGCCCGGCTTGGGAACTTCGGTCATGCCGAGCAAACGCCGCATCTCCGCGGCGCATTCGACCTGACCGGGGTGCGGTTTGGCTTCGTGCACAGTGGTCGCGTACGGCTCCGGCGAGCCGCCCAACGCGATGTACGACAACGCGGCGACCGCGTGGCTGGCTCGCAACAACTTCCGCAGCTCGACCGCGACCAGGACGGCCTCGGCCAAAGTGGCGGCGTTGCTGCTGAGAAACCCCAGTGCCTCACCGACTCCGAACTGGACCGGCTCGATCGCCCCGGTGGCCCACGGCCGCTCACCGGTCAGCGTCAGCGCGGTCTCGGCCAGTGCGGTCAGGTCGCCGGTGCCGATCGCGCCGATCCGGTGCACGGCGGGCAAACTGTTGCTGTTCAACGCCTCCGCCACGGCAAGCAACAGCCTGGGGTGCACGCCGGAGCGCCCGGCCGCCAGCTGGTTGAGCCGGACCAGCAACATCGCCCTGACCAGACCGGGCTGCATCAGCTCACCGACACCGCCCGCGTGACTGCGCATCAGCCGGAGGCTGTCGTCCGCCGTGCCCTCGGTGACGACCGTCTTGTTCGCCCCGACACCGGTTGTCCGGCCGTAGACGGCACGCCGGGCGATCGCTTCCCGTTGCAGCTTCCACGCCGCCTCGGCGTCGTCCAGCGCCGCCGGGTCCACGCTGACCCGGACGTCACCGGACGCGAACCCGGCGACGTCGTCAACGGTCAGCGACGCGCCAGTGAGGACAATCTGAGCCATACCCAGATTGTGCGCCGCGCGTCAAACGACAGCCAGGGGCAGAGCGGTCGGGTGCACCGGGGCGGGCAGGTCGGAGGCGCCGGTGAGGTACGCGTCGACGGCGTTGGCCACCGAGCGGCCCTCGGCGATCGCCCAGACCACAAGGGACGCGCCGCGGTGCGCGTCGCCGCAGACGAACACGCCGGGCGCGGTCGTCTGCCAGTCCGGGCCGCACGACAGCGTTCCGCGCTTGGTCAACCGCAGGCCGAGACCGTCCAGCAACGGCATGTGCTCGACGCCCTCGAACCCGATCGCCAGCAGCACCAGGTCCACCGGGATGGTCTCCACCTCGTCGGACACCGGCGTCACCACGCGTGTCCCGGTCTTCGGATCCTTCTCGACCCGGACAGTCCGCAACTCGACCTTGCGCACGTTGCCTTCGTCGTCACCGACGAAACCCTGCACCGCGACGGCGAACCGGCGCTCGCCCGCTTCCTCGTGCGCCGGATAGGTCCGGAGTACGACCGGCCAGGTCGGCCACGGCGAGCGCTCGTCGTCCCTGGCGTCCGGTGGTTTCGGGTACTGGTCGAGCTGCGTCACGCTCAACGCGCCCTGGCGGGTCGCGGTGCCGTAACAGTCCGCGCCCGTGTCGCCACCGCCGATGACCAGGACGTGCTTGCCCGCGGCGCTGATCGGCGACGGGCCGTCGCCTTCGCACTCGCGGTTGGCCGGAACCAGGTGGTCCATGGCCAGGTGCACGCCCTTGAGCTCACGCCCCGGGATGTCCGGCGCGTCCCGGCCACGCAGGGCACCGACCGCGAGGACCACGGCTTCGAAGGACTCACGGAGCTCCTCGACCGACAGGCCGCTGCCGCCGACCTCACAACCGGTCACGAACTTCGTGCCCTCGGCGCGCAGTTGCGCGAGCCGCCGGTCAAGGACCTTCTTCTCCATCTTGAACTCGGGGATGCCGTAGCGCAGCAGGCCACCGAGCCGGTCGTCCCGTTCGAACACCGTGACCTCGTGGCCCGCGCGGGTCAGCTGCTGCGCGGCGGCCAGCCCGGCCGGGCCGGAACCGACTACGGCGACCCGCTTGCCGGATGACACAGTGGACACACGGGCGGCGACGGAGTTGGTGTCCCACGCGACTTCGGAGATCGTCTCCTCGATGCGCTTGATGGTGACCGCGCCGCCGGAGTCCGGCGAGATGGACAGCACGCAGGCCGACTCGCACGGCGCCGGGCACAACTTCCCGGTGAACTCCGGGAAGTTGTTGGTCGCGTGCAGCCGTTCGCTGGCCAGTTCCCAGGCGCCGCGGCGGACCAGGTCGTTCCACTCCGGGATCAGGTTGCCCAGCGGGCACCCCGCCGTGCCGGAGTGGCAGAACGGGATGCCGCAGTCCATGCAGCGCGTCGCCTGCTTGCGGACCTGGGTGTCGCGTTCGGACGGTGACAGGGCCTCGTAGACCTCACGCCAGTCGCCGAGCCGGTCGTCGATCGGCCGCTTCGGCGCGTCCTTGCGGGTGTGGGAAAGGAAACCGTTCGGGTCAGCCACGGGACGCCTCCATCACTGCCTCGTCGACGTCACGACCTTCGGCACGAGCCAGCCGCATGGCCTCCAGGACTCGCGCGTAGTCACGCGGCATCACCTTGGTGAAGGACACCGAACGCCGCGTCCAGTCGCCCAGCAGCGACGCCGCGACGGCCGAACCGGTCAGCCTGTGGTGGCGTGTCACGGTCTCCCGCAACCAGTCCAGGTCGTCGGCGTTGAGCCGCTGCAGGTCCACCATCTCGGTGTTGACGAGCGCGGGCCGCAGATCGAGCACGTACGCGACACCGCCGGACATCCCGGCCGCGAGGTTGCGGCCGGTCGGGCCGAGCACGACGGCACGGCCACCGGTCATGTACTCGAACGCGTGATCGCCGACGCCTTCCGCGACGATCACCGCGCCCGAGTTGCGCACACCGAACCGTTCACCGACCCGGCCGCGCAGGTGGATCTCGCCGGAGGTGGCGCCGTAGCCGATCACGTTGCCCGCGATCACCTGCGCCTCGGCGGCGAACAGCGAGTCCGGGTGCGGGCGGACGACGATCCGCCCACCGGACAGGCCCTTGCCGACGTAGTCGTTCGCGTCGCCGACGAGGTCGATGGCGATCCCGCGCGGCAGGAACGCGCCGAGCGACTGGCCGGCCGACCCGGTCAGCGTCACGTCGATCGTGCCCTCCGGCAGGCCGTCACCACCGTAGCGGCGCGTGACCTCGGAGCCGAGCAGCGTGCCGACCGTGCGGTTGACGTTGCGCACCGGCAGTTCCAGCTTCACCGGGTGCGCGTCCTCCAGTGCCGCTTCGGACAGCTGGATCAACGTGCGGTCGAGCGCGTGCGCCAGGCCGTGGTCCTGCTCGCGGACCTTGCGGGGAGCGTTGTCGTACGTGTTCTCCGGAACCTCGAACACCGGCGTCAGGTCGAGGCCGCTGGCCTTCCAGTGCTCGACGGCGTCGTCGACGTCCAGCATCTCGGCGTGCCCGACGGCCTCGTCGATGGTCCGGAAACCCAGTTCCGCCAACAGCTCGCGGACCTCGTTGGCGATGAAGTGGAAGTAGTTCACCACGTGCTCGGCCTTGCCGGTGTACCGCTTGCGCAGCACCGGGTTCTGCGTGGCGATGCCGACCGGGCACGTGTCCAGGTGGCAGACGCGCATCATCACGCAGCCCTCGACGATGAGCGGCGCGGTGGCGAAGCCGTACTCCTCGGCACCGAGCAGCGCGGCGATCACCACGTCCCTGCCGGTCTTCATCGCACCGTCCACCTGCACGGTGATCCGGTCGCGCAGGCCGTTGAGCATCAACGTCTGGTGGGTCTCGGCGAGACCGATCTCCCACGGCGTTCCCGCGTGCTTCAACGAGTTCAGTGGCGAGGCACCGGTTCCGCCGTCGTGGCCGGAGATCAGCACGACGTCCGCGTGCGCCTTGGCGACGCCCGCCGCGACCGTGCCGACGCCGAGCTCGCTGACCAGCTTCACGTGGATGCGGGCCCGCTCGTTGGCGTTCTTCAGGTCGTGGATCAGCTGCGCCAGGTCCTCGATCGAATAGATATCGTGGTGCGGTGGCGGCGAGATGAGCCCCACGCCCGCGGTCGAGTGCCGGGTGCGGGCGATCCACGGGTACACCTTGTTCGGCGGCAGCTGGCCGCCTTCGCCGGGCTTCGCGCCCTGGGCCATCTTGATCTGGATGTCGTCGGCGTTGACCAGGTACTCGCTGGTGACGCCGAACCGTCCACTCGCGACCTGCTTGATCGCCGACCGGCGCTCGGGGTCGTAGAGGCGCTGCGCGTCCTCGCCGCCCTCGCCGGTGTTGGACCGGCCGCCGATCCGGTTCATCGCGATCGCCATGGTCTCGTGCGCCTCGGCCGAGATGGAGCCGTACGACATCGCGCCGGTGTTGAACCGCTTGAGGATGGCCTCGATCGGCTCGACCTCGTTGAGCGGGACCGGGGGGCGTTGCCCGGTCTTGAGCCGGAATAGCCCACGCAGCGCACCGCCTTCGCGGTTGAGCCGCTCGACCTCGCCGACGTACTCGCGGTACACGTCCTCGCGGCCGGTCTTCGTCGCGTGCTGCAACAGGAAGACGGTCTCGGGCGTGAACAGGTGCAGCTCGCCCTCGCGGCGGTAGGCGTACTCGCCGCCGCTCTCCAGCCGCCGGTGCACCCGGTCGGTCGGGTTCTCCGGGTGGGCGCGGCGGTGGCGCTGCGCCGCCTCCTCGGCGATCACGTCGAGCCCGACACCGCCGAGCTTCGAGGAGGTACCCGTGAAATATTCGGCCAGGACGTCGTTGGCCAGGCCGAAAGCCTCGAACACCTGAGCGGCGGTGTACGCGCCGACGGTGGAGATGCCCATCTTGGACATGATCTTCAGCACGCCCTTGACCAGCGCGCCGACGTAGTTGCGGATCGCGACCCTCGGCTCGATGCCGGTGATCGCGCCACCGCTGATCAGGTCCTCGATGGACTCGAACGCCAGGTACGGGTTCACCGCGGCGGCGCCGTAGCCCAGCAGCAGCGCGATGTGGTGCACCTCGCGGGCGTCGCCGCTTTCCACGACCAGAGCGACCCGCAGCCGCTCCTTCGTGCGCACCAGGTGGTGGTGCACGGAGGACACCAGAAGCAGGGACGGGATCGGCGCCATCCGGTGGTCGGAGTCCCGGTCGGACAGCACCAGTGTGCGGGCGCCCGCGGCGATCGCCTCGGACGCCTCGCGGCGCACGCGCTCGATCGCGGCGGCGAGCGCGGGGCCACCACCGTCCACCTCGTACAGTCCGGACAGGACGGTGCAGGCGAAGCCGGGCAGGTCCCCGTCGTCGTTGATGTGGATCAGCTTGGCCAGCTCGTCGTTGTCGATGACCGGGTAGCGCAGCTGGATGTGCCTGCAGGTGCGCGGGCCGGGGTCGAGCAGGTTCTGCTCGGGGCCCATGATCCGGGACATCGATGTGACCAGCTCTTCGCGGATCGCGTCCAGCGGTGGGTTGGTGACCTGGGCGAAGTTCTGCTTGAAGTAGTCGTAGAGCAGCCTGGGCCGCTTGGACAGCGCCGCCGGTGGTGTGTCCGTGCCCATCGAGCCGATCGGCTCGGCGCCCTTCACCGACATCGGGGTGAGCAGGATCTTGAGCTCTTCCTCGGTGTAGCCGAAGGTCAGCTGGCGGCGCAGCACCGACTCGTGCGTCTGCACGACGTGCTCACGGTTGGGCAGGTCCGACAGCTCGAGCAGGCCGGCGTGCAGCCACTCGTCGTACGGCAGCTCACCGGCCAGCTCCGACTTGATCTCGTCGTCGCCGACGATCCGGCCCGCCTCGGTGTCCACCAGGAACATCCGGCCCGGCTGGAGGCGGCCCTTGGCCACGATCTGGTCCGGCGGCACGTCCAGCACACCGGTCTCGCTGGCCAGCACGACGCGGTCGTCCGCCGTACGCCACCAACGCGCGGGGCGCAGACCGTTGCGGTCCAGCACCGCGCCGACGACTGCGCCGTCGGTGAACGTGACACAGGCGGGGCCGTCCCAGGGCTCCATCACGCTGGCGTGGAACTGGTAGAAGGAACGACGCGCGGCGTCCATCGTGGCGTGGTTCTCCCACGCCTCCGGGATCATCATCAGCACCGCGTGCGGCAGGCTGCGGCCGCCAAGGTGGAGCAGCTCCAGCACCTCGTCGAAGGACGCCGAGTCCGAGCCGTCCGGGTCGACGATCGGGTACAGCCTGGACAGGTCCCCGGGGATCAGTTCCGACTCGAGCAGTGCCTCACGGGCGCGCATCCGGTTGCGGTTGCCGCGAACGGTGTTGATCTCACCGTTGTGGGCGACGAACCGGAACGGGTGCGCCAACGGCCACGACGGGAACGTGTTGGTGGAGAACCGGCTGTGCACCAGCGCGATCGCGCTCTCCAGCCGCTCGTCCACCAGGTCGGGGAAGAACCTCGGCAGCTGCTCGGTGGTCAGCATTCCCTTGTAGACGATCGTGCGCGCCGACAGCGACGCGAAGTACACGCCGTTGCCCGCGGCCCTGCTCTCGTGCTCGGCACGCTTGCGCAGGCAGAACGCCAGCCGGTCCAGCTCGATGCCCGTCGGCACGCGCCCGGCGTCGTCCTCAAGTCCCGCAACGAAAAGCATGGCGAAGTGCGGCATCACCGACCGCGCCGTCGGGCCGACGTCCGCCGCGTCCGGCGCGATCGGGACGTCGCGCCAGCCCAGGACGGTCAGGTTCTCTTCCGCGGCGATCCGGCCGATCTGCTCGGTCGCCGCGGTTCGTTCGGCCGCGTCCGCGGGCAGGAAGGCGATCCCGGCCGCGTACTCACCCGCCTCGGGCAGTTCGATGCCTGCCACCGCCCGCAGCAGCCGGTCGGGCAGCTGGACCAGGATGCCGGCGCCGTCGCCGCTGGTCGGTTCCGCCCCGGCGGCGCCGCGGTGTTCCAGGTTCGCCAGTGCTGTCAGCCCGTCCGACACGATGCCGTGCGACCGCCTGCCGAGAATGTCGGCAACCATCGCCACGCCACAGGAATCCACCTCGGTGGTGGGGTCGTACAGGCCCTGGGGACCCGGGATGGCGGAGAAGATCATGAGCAGACCTCCCTCGTCGTCCTCGCGCTCAGGTGTTTCCTTCTTCTGGGCGCGGGACGCCGATGGCCCGCTTGGTTGACGTGACCTTAACAGCCGCGAAACGCAAAAAACACTCTCGCTGAGTGAAATCCGCCCGGTCAGGTAACGATTTGACTGATCGAGACGATGTCGGCCCGACGCGGCCGGAGATCGTTCGTCATGCTAAGCATAACCGACGTACGGGTTGCCGCGAAATATGACAAACCACCTGGTAGCGTGCCTGCAATGAGCTCTTCCCGCCGGGTTTCGACGGCAATCCTGTCGCTACTGAGCGTGTTCGCACTGGCCTCCTGCGCCACCAGAGAGCAACCGGCCACGACGCCCGCCCCCGCCCAGCCCGCGTTCCCCGCGACGCTGAGCGCGCCCGACGGTAAGCAAGTCGTCGTCGAACGTCAACCCACCCGGATCGTGTCGCTGAGCCCGACCGCGACCGAGGTGCTGTTCGCGATCGGCGCGGGCAAGCAGGTGGCCGCTGTGGACGACCAGTCGACCTTCCCCGCCGAGGCGCCGCGCACCCAGCTGTCCGGGTTCAAGCCGAACGTCGAGGCGATCACCAAGCAGAACCCCGATCTGGTCGTCGTCGCGAACGACGCGAACGACGTCGTTGGCGGGCTGGCGGCGGTGAAGATCCCGGTGTTGTTGTTGCCGACGGCCAAGACGCTCGACGAGGCGTATGCACAGTGGACACTGCTCGGCAAGGCCACCGGCCAGGTCCAGCAGGCCGACGACGTGGTCCGCAAGGCCCGTGACGAGATCAAGAAGACCGTCGACGAGACACCGCGCAAGTCGCTGAAGTACTACCACGAACTCGGCCCCGACCTGTACACCGCGACCTCGGCGACGTTCATCGGCCGGGTGTACGGCCAGTTCGGACTCGTGAACGTGGCCGACCCGGCCGACACACCCGCGGCGGGCGGATACCCGCAGCTCGGTCAGCAAGCCCTCTTCCAGGCCAACCCGGACCTGATCTTTCTCTCGGACACCAAATGCTGCGCCCAGACCGCCGAGACCGTCCGCGCCAGGCCGCAGTGGCAGACGCTGACGGCAGTGCAGAAGAACAACATCGTCGCGCTGGACGACGACATCGCCTCCCGGTGGGGGCCGAGGATCACGGAGCTGGTGAAACAGGTGTCGGACGCGGTGAAGCGAGCGGGGGCCTGAAAGCTCCCGGCCTGCCGGGCCGCGCACTGGCGATCGCCCTCGTCGTCTTCGCGCTGACCGCGTTCGGCTCACTGCTGCTCGGTGTGTCCAGCCTCGGGTTCAACCGCGTGCTGCAGGAGATCTGGGCCCAGCTGACCGGCGGTGTGTCCCCGTTGACCGAACGGGAAGCGGCGATCCTGTGGTACCTCAGGGCGCCACGGGTGGTGCTGGCGGCCTTGGTCGGCGGCGCGCTCGCGATCTCCGGCGCGGCGTTCCAAGGGGTGTTCCGCAATCCGCTCGCGGATCCGTACCTGCTCGGCGCGGCCGCGGGTGCGGGGCTGGGCGCGACGATCATCGTCGTCACCGCGCCGACGTGGAGCATCGCGCTGCCACTGGCGGCGTTCGTCGGGGCCCTAGGCGGCGTGGGACTTTCGTGGGCGCTGAGCCAGTCGGCCGGTCGCAGCACGGCGTCGCTGTTGCTCGCGGGCGTCGCGGTGGCGTCGTTCCTGACGGCCGTGCAGACGTTCGTGCAACAGGCCAACATCGACACGATCCAACGCGTCTACTCGTGGATGCTGGGTGGCCTGAACACGACGGGCTGGCGTGAGGTTCTGCTGACCCTGCCTTACATCGCGGTCACGAGTGTCGTGCTGTGGCTGTGCGCGCGGCTGCTCGACGTGCTGACAGTGGGCGACGAGGAAGCCGCCTCGCTGGGCATCAGACCGGCACGTGTCCGGTTGCTGGTGCTCGGCGCGGCGTCCCTGGCGACCGCGGCGGCGGTCTCGGTGGCCGGTCTGATCGGGTTCGTCGGCATCGTCGTCCCGCACGTGGTCCGGCTGCTGGCGGGGGCGAGCTACCGGATCGTGCTGCCGCTGTCCCTGCTCGGCGGCGCGACGTTCCTGATCCTGGCCGACGAGATCGCCAGAACCGTCCTCGCGCCAGCGGAACTGCCGATCGGCGTGATCACGGCGTTCACCGGTGCGCCCTTCTTCCTGCTCGTACTGCGGATGAACAGGTCCTGACATGCTGGAACTGAAGGATGTGGCGGCGGGCTACCGGGGCAAGCCGGTGGTGTCGGGGGTGTCGGTGCCGGTCCCGCGCGGCGGCTGGCTGGCGATCATCGGACCGAACGGCGCCGGGAAGTCCACTTTGCTCAAGGCGATCGCCGGTCTGGTCCCGCACACGGGATCGGTGCTGTGGGAAGACAAACCGGTGCGGCACCTGAGCGCGCGGGACCGGGCGAAGGCCTTCGGCTACGCGCCGCAAACCCCGCTGCTGCCGGACGGCCTGTCGGTGAGTTCGTACGCCCTGCTCGGACGGACACCGCACCTGGGAACGCTCGCCCGTGAGGGGCCACGGGATTTCGCGGTGGTCCACCAGGTCCTGAGCAGACTGGACCTGGCCGCACTGGCGGGGCGCAAGCTGCGGACGCTGTCCGGCGGTGAGCGGCAACGCGCCGTCCTCGCCCGAGTCCTTGCCCAGCAGACCGGGATCCTGTTGCTGGACGAGCCGACGACAGGACTCGACATCGGGCACGCGCAGTCGTTGCTGGAGTTGGTCGACCGGTTGCGTACCGAAGACGGCACGACTGTGGTCTCCACGCTGCACGACCTGACTCTGGCGGGCCAGTACGCGGACCAACTGCTCCTGCTGGACGGCGGAAAGGTCGTGGCAGCGGGGAAACCGGCCTCGGTGCTGGACGCCGACGTCCTCGCCCGGCACTACGACGCGAAGCTGAGCGTCCTGCCCGGCCCGGACGGGACACCCGTGGTCGTCCCCCATCGCCGTCCGAACGAGTGACCCGACCCGGCCGGTAGGCCGGTGGCAGTAGATTCGGGCCATGACCGACGCGGTGCGGCTGGCCCAGAATCTGATCAAACCCGTCGCGCAGGCGGTGATCGCGGACAGGCGCAAGCACGCGAACAGGTCGCGGCCATTGGCGGACCTGATCAACGTGACGGTCTTCGACGACTACAAACGCCGCAAGCTCAGCCGCGAGATCGAGGCGATGTGCGACGCCGTGGCGCAACGGCTGGAGGCGTTCTGCACCGGCGAATGGGCCGGGCTGGGCGAAGCCGAGCGGCGCCTGGCCATCGAAGCGGTCGTCGACGCCTTCACCAGCGCGGACCTCTCCGACGACGTCTTCTTCGACGCGGACGCCGATCCGGTCAACCTGGCCCGGCACCTGCAGAGGACCCTGGCGAACCAGCCGCCGCTCGGCACTGCCGGTGCGGCGTTGTACACCCGGCTGCTGGCCGAGTGCTGCACGATCTACACGCAGATCGCTGTGCACCTGGACTCGTTCACCCCACGCGGGATCGCGGAGACACTGGCCCGGATGTCGCAACTGCGCCACCAGGTCGAACAACTGCTGCGCCGCCTGCCTGCCCACTCGCTGGACGCACCGGCCGGGACCGACCACGACGAGGAGTTCCTCCACCGCTACCTGTCCTACGTCAGCAAGACGCTGGATCACATCGAACTGTTCGGCGTGCACACCAGGAACTTCCGGCCGCAGACCTCGCTCAGGGTCGCCTACGTCAGCTTGACGGTCTCGACCGAGGCCCGGCAGCCGACCGGCCACAACGGGTTGTTGTTCGACAGGAAACTCCCGGATGTCAGCACCCTGCGAGTCGAACAAGCGCTCGCCGGGGCCAGTCGTACCCTGCTGGTCGGTGAGCCGGGCTCCGGTAAGACGACATTGCTGCAGTGGCTGGCGATCACCGCCGCACGCGGCGCTTTCCGGGGCACTCTGGCCAAGTGGAACGGCGTGGTCCCGTTTTTCGTCCGGCTGCGGGCCTACGCGAGCGGCGACCTTCCCCAGCCCGAGCACTATCTCGACAGCATCGGCTGTCCCTTCGGCTCGCTGATGCCGCCGGGGTGGGTGCACCGCGTGCTGTCGGCCGGTCAGGCGTTGCTGCTGGTCGACGGGGTCGACGAACTGCCCGTGCCGAAACGCAACGCGGTGCGCGAGTGGATTCGGAACGTGCTGACCACGTACCCCGAGAACCGGGTCGTGATGACCGCCCGGCCAGGCGCCGCCGCCGCGCTGTGGCTGCGCGACGACGATTTCGAAACGGCGTCGTTGGAACGAATGAGCCCGCAGGACATCCGTGCGCTCATCTCCTTCTGGCACACGTCTGTTCGGGGCGCCGGGCATCTGCCGTGCGAGGACCACGAACTCCCCGGTTACGAACGCGCGCTGCTCGCGAAACTCGACACCAGCGCACCGTTGCAGACACTGGCGACCAACCCGCTGCTCTGCGCGCTGCTCTGCGCGCTCAACCTCGACCAGCACACCGCGTTACCGCCTGACAGGATGGGCATCTATGCGGCGGCGCTGGACATGTTGCTGGAGCGCCGCGACGTCGAACGCCGAATCCCCAGTCATGACAACGCAGCGCTGAGCATCCGCAACAAGCTCCACCTGCTGCAGTACCTGGCCTGGCGGTTGTCGCTGAACAACCGCACCGAACTCACCCGGGAGGAGGCCGTCAAGCGGGTCTCCGAACGGTTGAGCACCATGTCGCTCCCCGCCGGCGAAGCCGGATCCATTGTGGACAACTTGGTGCAGCGGAGCGGTGTCGTGCGGCAACCGGCCCTGGACCGGATCGACTTCGTGCACCGAACGTTCCAGGAGTACCTGACCGCCGCGGAAGCCGCCGAACACGGCGACGTGGGGCTGCTCGTGGACCACGCGCACCTGGACACCTGGCGCGAGACCGTCATCCTCGCGGCGGGTCACGCCAACAACCCGGTACGCCACGAACTGCTGTCCGGGCTGCTCGACCGGGCGGACGCCGAAGTGCGCAACGCCCGCGCCCTCCGGCTGCTCACCGCCGCGTGTCTCGAAACGTCGGGTCCGCTGGACGACAAGCTGCGTGCGCGGATCGACGACTGCGTCACGAACCTCGTGCCACCACGCCGTTCCAACGAGGCCAGGTCGCTGGCGTCGATCGGCCGCCCGCTGCTGCGGCACGTGCCCGACGACTTGACCAAGACCACGAACGCCCAAGCGAAAGCGCTGATCAAAACGGTGGCCTTGGTCGGCGGCGACGAGGCATTGCGGGTTCTCTCCCGGTTCGCCCGCGCCGCCCCCGGCCCCGTCCAACGGCGGTTGGTCGAGATGGCCGCGTACTTCGACCCCGCCGAGTACGCCGAGCAGGTGATCGCCCACCTGCGTGCGTTCCTCGATCGCGCCTTCATCAACAGCGCTGCGGAACTCGCGGCGTGCCGCCTGGTGCGGGACCTGAAGTCCATCGATACCCTGCAGTTGAGCCACGCGGGCAGCCTCGAGTCGATCACAGGCCTGCCTCCGGTCCGCAAGTTCTGGGCACAGGGCGAGTTCACCGACCTGACGCCGTTGACCACTCAGCCCGGCCTCGAGTTCCTGGCCCTGTGGGCGTGGAGCGAAGTGACCGGACTGGAAGCGTTGGCGCGGCTCGGATCGCTGAAAACCCTGATCGTGGGGCTGCACGGGCTCGACGACATCGAGTTCGTGCGCTCGCTGACCAGTCTCACCGAACTGAAGTTGAGCGACGTCAGGACGGTGCACGACTTCTCCCCGCTCGCCGCACTGGGCGAGTTGACCGCGCTCGGCCTGGAAGTACCGGGAACGTTGACATCACTGGAGCCGTTGCGCGACATACCCGGTTTACGCGCATTCGAACTCATGGGTCCGATCGCCCCGCCCGGTGGACTGCCCCAACTGGGGCGTTCATTACCCCATCTGCGAAAGCTTTCTTTCACGGACACGCAGTGGTTGCGCGACATCGCACCGCTCGTCCTGTTCGAGCGGCTGACCGCGCTCACGTTGAGCAACGTCTATGTCCCCACTGTCGAGCCGCTGAGCGCGTTGACCGATCTGGCGGTGCTGGACCTAGGCTGTACCGGGATCGAGGATCTGTCCGTGCTCTCGTCGCTGCCTGAGCTCACGACCGTGTACCTCCGCGGTCCCGTCGCCGACCTCCCACCCGTCGCGTTGGGCAGCAAGGACACGACCGTGTACGTGCCCGACGCCAAGACAGCCACCCGCTGGCGCCGGGTTTCCGGCCAGTCCGGGAAGATCCGCGTACTCCACCAGCCAGATTAGAACGTGTTACAGTTTTCCCATGATCCTCGATCGGTTCCGGGTGGACGGGCTCGTCGGTGTGGTGACCGGTGCCGGACGGGGGATCGGGGCCGCGACCGCTGTCGCGCTCGCCGAAGCCGGTGCGGACGTCGTCATCTCCTCGCGGACCGCCGACCAGCTCGAAGCCGTCGCCGGTCGGGTCGAAGCCGCGGGCAGGCGGGCCGTGGCCGTCGAAGCCGACCTCAACGACCTCGGCGCGGTCGCCGGACTGGCGGAAACCGCCAAGGACGAGTTCGGCAGGCTGGACATCGTGGTGAACAACGTCGGCGGATCGATGCCCGCGCCGTTCCCGCACACCACGCCCGACGCGTTGAAAGACGCGTTCCACTTCAACGTGGCCACCGCGCACGCGCTGAACCTCGCCGCCGTGCCGCTCATGCTGGAGACCGGCGGCGGGTCCATCGTCAACATCTCCTCCGCGATGGCCCGCCTGACCGGCCGGGGATTCCTCGCGTACGGCACCGCCAAGGCCGCACTGTCGCACTACACGAAGCTGGCCGCCGCCGATCTGTCGCCGAGGATCCGGGTCAACGCCATCTGCGTCGGATCGGTCGCCACCTCCGCACTGGACATCGTGCTGCGCGACGAAGAGATCAAGTCGAAGATGGAACAGGCAACTCCGCTCGGTGTCATCGGCGAACCGGACGACATCGCCTCGGCCGTGGTGTACCTGGTCAGCACGGCGGGGAAGTTCGTCACCGGCAAGGTGCTCGAAGTCGACGGCGGTACCGAACGACCCACGCTCGATCTCGGTTTGGAGGACCTGTGACCTACCGCGTCGTCCAGTGGAGCACGGGAAACGTCGGCCGCCACGCGATCGCGGGCATCGACGCCCGCCCCGACACGGAGCTGGCAGGCGTCTGGGTGTCCACACCGGACAAAGTCGGCCGGGACGCCGGTGAGCTCGCCGGGCTCGGCCGCGAGCTCGGCGTCAAGGCGACGAACGACGCTGAGGCCCTGTTGGCGTTGAAACCCGACTGCGTCGTCTACACCGCGATGGCGGACGACCGGCTGACCGAGGCACTGGCCGACCTCGCCCTGTTCCTGCGCGCCGGGGTGAACGTGGTGTCGAGCGCACCCGTGTTCCTCCAGTTCCCCGACGGGGTCGTACCGGACGAGGTCACCGGCCAGATCAGGGCAGCCGCGGCGGAGGGCGGGGCCTCCCTGTGGGTGAACGGGATCGACCCGGGCTTCGCCAACGACGCGCTCCCCCTCCTGCTGACCGGTGTCAGCGAACGGATCGACGAGGTCCGCTGCCAGGAGATCCTGGACTACTCGACGTACGACAACCGCAAGGTCCTCTTCGACATCATGGGGTTCGGCGCACAACCTGGTGACACCCCGCTGCTGCTCCAGCCCGGCGTGCTCGAACTCGCGTGGGGCAGCGTCGTCCGGCAGATAGCGGCGGGACTGGCCGTACAACTCGACGAGGTCAAGGCCACGCACGAGATCGTGCCCGCGCCGGAGACGTTCGAGATCAAGTCGGGCACCATCGAAGCGGGCACCGCGGCCGCGCTCCGGTTCGAGGTGGCCGGGATGGCAAGTGGCAAGGCCGTCTGCGTCCTCGAACACGTCACCCGGCTGCGCGCCGACCTCGCGCCGGACTGGCCGCAGCCGGTCGGGCAGGGCAGCTACCGCGTGATCGTGACCGGTGAACCAACCATGACCATCGACCTGCAACTGATGACCACGGACGGCGACCACAACACAGCGGGCCTGAAGACAACGGCGATGCGCCTGGTCAACGCGATCCCGGCGGTCGTCGAAGCCGCACCGGGCCTGCTTACCGCGCTTGATCTTCCGCTCATCACAGGACGCGGCCTCGTGGCGCGGTAGAGCTCCGCGCAGGCCCTGTCACGGGCGTGTGGAAGGCCTACTCGCCGAGGAACTTGCGGGCCGCGTCGAGAGCGGCCTCCGCGTCCTCCGCCGAGCCGACGGACAGCTCGAGTTTGCCGCCGTCCTTCGACGTCAGCTTCAACGTCACCTTCTTGGCGTTGCGGGTGGCGATCAGCCAGTCCTTGACCGACCGGATGAGCGTTCCCGCGGTCGCACTGGTCAGGACGACCACCACGGCGTCGAGAACCGCGCCCATCTGGCCTTCCTCGATCGGTGCCGAGTCAAGCCGCACACGACCGCGCAGGTCGTCCTCGTCCCGCAACCAGTTCCCCAGCGCACGCAGGTCGTCTTCGGTGCCGTCAACGGTGATGGACGCGTTGTCTTCCGCCATGACGGAACACCTTATCGGCCCGGAAACGCGCAACAGCCCGGCATCACGCCGGGCTGTTGGGCTTTCGTGATCCTGTCGCGGGGTCAGTCCTTCTTCGGCTCGGCTTCGGGCTCGGCCTTCTTGCCGGAGTCCTCGTCGCCGTCCTTGGCTTCCACTGCCGCCGCCGGGACCTTGGCGGTCTCTTCGTCGTCGGCCTTCTTCGTGTCCAAGCCCGCGTCGTCCTCGTCGGAGTCGGCCGCCTTGGCCTCGGCTTCCTTGGCTTCGGCTTCGTCCTCCGCGTCCTCGGACACCTCGATCGGCGCCGGGTCCTGCGGTGTGCCGTCGCCGCGCAAGAGGGCCAGGTCTTCGCGTTCGCCCTTGCTGCGGCCCATGATGAAGTAGACGACCGCGCCGACGAAGACCAGGATCGAGACCCACACGTTGACCCGGACGCCGAACACGAGCGTGGCGTCGTCGGTGCGCATCAGCTCGATCCACGTCCGGCCGAGGGTGTACCCGGCGACGTAGAGCGCGAACGCGCGACCGTGGCCGAGCCGCATCTTCCTGTCGACGAACACCACCAGCAGCGCCACCGCGAGGTTCCAGATCAGCTCGTAGAGGAACGTCGGGTGCACGATCGCGATCGGGGTGTGGTCGACCGCGATCCCGGAGAGCTGGTCGGCGATGCCCGTCTCCGGGTTGACCCGCTGGTAGATCTCCAGGCCCCACGGCAGGGTCGTCGGACCGCCGTAGAGCTCCTGGTTGAAGTAGTTGCCGATCCGGCCGATCGCCTGGGCGGTGACGATGCCGGGCGCGACCGCGTCGGCGAACACCGGCAGCGGGATGCCCTTGCGCTTGCAGCCGAGCCAGGCACCGACGGCACCGAGCGCGATCGCGCCCCAGATGCCGAGCCCGCCCTGCCAGATGTACAGCGCCTCGATCGGGTTCTTGCCCTCGCCGAAGTACCGGTGGTAGTCGGTGATCACGTGGTACAGCCGGCCACCGATCAGGCCGAACGGCACCGCGTACACCGCGATGTCCACTACCTCACCGGGGCGTCCGCCCCTGGCCTGCAGGCGTTTCTCGCCCCACCAGATCGCCACGATGATCCCGATGATGATGAAGATCGCGTACGCGCGAATCGGGATCGGGCCGATCTCCCACACACCCCGGTCTGGGCTCGGGATGTTAGCCAGAAAGACTGTCGCTCCGGTCACGAGGCCACACGGTAACGCCTCGCCCGCACGGCCCGCATACCACCCTGGCGAGTGACCTGATCAGGAGGTCTGACCAGCGGCAACGCGCGACCGGACACCGTCGGCCAGTTCGGCGGCCAACGTACGTACCTCGTCGAGGCTCTCGCCCGCTTTGGTCACGAACGCCGAACCGACGATCACCGCGTCCGCATACGCCGCGATCTCCGCCGCCTGCGCCCCGGAACGCACACCGAGCCCCACGCCGACCGGCATGTCGGTGTGCACGCGGACACGTTCGACCAGGTCGGGCGCCGCGCTGCTGATGGAGTCCCGCGCGCCCGTCACGCCCATCACCGAGGCGGCGTAGAGGAAGCCGCTCGACTTGGCGACCGTGCGCACGATCCGCTCCTCGGTGGACGCGGGCGCGACCAGGAAGATCCGGTCAAGGCCGTGCGCGTCGGACGCGGCGATCCACTCGTCGGCCTCGTCCACGATCAGGTCCGGCGTGATGATGCCCAGGCCGCCCGCGGCGGCGAGGTCGCGGGCGAACGCGTCCACCCCGTAGCGGTACACGGGGTTCCAGTACGTCATGACGACAGGACTGCCACCGGCGGCGGCGACGCGCTCGACGACAGTGAAGACGTCCTTCACGCGGAACCCGCCGCGCAGGGCCTGTTCGGCCGCCTGCTGGATCGTCGGGCCGTCCATCACCGGGTCGGAGAACGGCAGCCCGACCTCGACGATGTCGCAGCCGGACTCGACCATCGCGGTGAGCACATCGGCCGAGCCGTCCACAGTCGGGTACCCCGCCGGCAGGTACCCGACCAGCGCGGCGCGGTTCTCCGCCCTGGTGGCCTCGAACAGTGTGTCCAGCCTGCCCATGGTCACTCCTCCCCGACCAGGCCGAAGAACTGGGCCGCGGTGTCCATGTCCTTGTCGCCCCTGCCGGAGAGGCTGACCAGGATCACGCCGTCCTCGCCGAGTTCCTTGCCCAGCTTGATGGCGCCCGCGAGGGCGTGCGACGACTCGATCGCCGGGATGATGCCCTCGGTGCGGGACAGCAGGTGGAAGGCCTCCATCGCTTCGGCGTCGGTCACCGAGTAGTACTCGGCGCGGCCGGAGTCCTTCAGGTACGAGTGCTCCGGACCGACGCCCGGGTAGTCGAGACCGGCCGAGATCGAGTAGGCCTCGATGATCTGGCCGTCGTCGTCCTGCAGCAGGTACGAGCGTGAGCCGTGCAGCAGGCCCGGGCTGCCCTCGGACAGCGTGGCGCCGTGCTCACCGGTGTCCACGCCGTGCCCGCCGGGTTCGAGACCGACCAGGCGGACGTCCTTGTCGTCGACGAAGCCGTGGAAGACGCCGATGGCGTTGGAGCCGCCGCCGACACACGCGGCGACCACGTCCGGCAGCCGTCCGGCCTTCTCGAGCATCTGGCGGCGTGCCTCGATGCCGATGATCCGGTGGAAGTTGCGGACCATCAGGGGGAACGGGTGCGACGCCGCCGCGGTGCCGAGCAGGTAGTGCGTGCTGTCCACGTTGGTCACCCAGTCGCGCAGCGCCTCGTTGATGGCGTCCTTGAGGGTGCGCGAGCCGGTCTTGACCGGGATGACCTCGGCGCCGAGCAGGCGCATCCTGGCCACGTTGAGCGCCTGGCGTTCGGTGTCGACCTCGCCCATGTAGACGACGCAGTCGAGGTCCAGCAACGCGCACGCGGTCGCGGTGGCCACGCCGTGCTGGCCGGCGCCGGTCTCCGCGATGACACGCTTCTTGCCCATCCGCTTGGTGAGCAAAGCCTGGCCCAGCACGTTGTTGATCTTGTGCGAGCCGGTGTGGTTGAGGTCCTCGCGCTTGAGCCAGATCTGCGCCCCGCCCGCGTGGGCGGCGAACCGCGGCGCCTCGGTCAGCATCGAGGGGCGGCCCGCGTAGTCACGCAGCAGCCGCAGCAACTCGTTGACGAACTCGGGGTCCGTCCTGGCCTTGTCGTACTCGGCCTCGAGCTCCTCCAGCGCCGGGACCAGCGCCTCCGGGATGAACCGGCCGCCGAACGCACCGAAGTAGCCGCGCTCGTCGGGGTCGTGCGAGTCGTGCTCGTGCCCCGTGGGCTGGTCCGGCTCCTGCTGGGCGCTCACCGCGACGGCCTCGGGCACGCGGGGTGCGAACCGGCCGTGACCAGCTTGGTCAGTGCGGCCTTGGGGTCGCCGCTGGCCACGAGGCCCTCGCCGACCAGGATCGCGTCGGCACCCGCACCGGCGTACGCCATCAGGTCGCCGGGGCCGCGGACACCGGACTCGGCGATCTTGATCGTCTCGAACGGCAAACCCGGAGCGATCCGCGTGAACACCTCGCGGTCCACCTGAAGCGTGTGCAGGTCACGGGCGTTGACGCCGATCACCGACGCGCCCGCCTCCAGCGCACGGTCGGCCTCCTCCGCGGTGTGCACTTCGACCAGCGCGGTCATGCCGAGCGACTCCACCCGGTCGAGCAGGCCGACCAACGTGTTCTGCTCAAGTGCCGCGACGATCAGCAGCACGAGGTCCGCGCCGTGCAGCCGAGCCTCGTGCACCTGGTACGGGCTGACGACGAAGTCCTTGCGCAGCAACGGAACGTCCACCACCGCACGGACCGCGTCGAAGTCGGCCAACGATCCGCCGAACCGCCGCTGCTCGGTGAGCACGCTGATCACCCGCGCGCCCGCCGCCTCGTAATCCTTCGCCAGCTCAGCCGGATCCGCGATCTCCGCCAGCTCGCCCTTGGACGGACTGCGCCGCTTGACCTCCGCGATCACACCGACATCCGAGGACCGCAACGCGCTCACCGCGTCCCGCGGCGGCGCCGCTTTCGCCGCCTGCTCCTTGAGAACCTCGAACGGCAACCGTGCTTCGCGGGCCGCGAGATCCTCGCGCACACCGTCGATTATCGACTCGAGAACGCTCACCGCGTATGCCCCTTCCCGCCGCACTGATGCTAACCCCGCGCTGGTTCTCGACAGGGCACCGGGTCGGCCGTGCACACATAGCATGCGCCTGGCGACGCAACGATTGCGCGACAGACGTCACAACGTGGGGTCGTCGCCGTCCGAGAGCGCACGCCACATCTCCTTCTCGCCCGACGCCTCTTTGGCACTTCCGGCAGCGGCAGGCGCCTGGTATTTCGCGCCCAGCCTCGGCATCTTGTGACCGGACCTGACCAGCCGAACCCCGGCGACGACGACCGCGAGCCCGCCGAGCAGCGCCAAAGCCCGCGCCGGGAGCCCCTGCGCATGGTCGAAGGCACCGTTGACCGCCAGCCAACAAGCCGCGAAACCCGTCAACGCCAACAGGACACCGACCCCCCGGCGCGGCCAGCCACTGGTGGCCAGCACACCGGCGATCCCGGCCAAGTAGATCAGCGCCAGCGGAACCAAGGCGCTCACCTGTTCGGAACCTGTCAGTTCGGCCGACCACTTCAGCTGCGACGCGCCCCACAACGCGGCCGAAGCAGCCAGCAGGAGCACGGTCACGATCCATAGTGGACGGCTGGACGCGGGCCCGGCCGACGGCGACCCGCCGGCCGGGACGGAGTCCTCTACCTGCGCCTGCCCGACATCAACCGCCGCGGCGCGCGCTCGCGGCTGCGCGGGGTCGGGAGACTCTGGCCGCACGGACTCGGACTTGCCCGGCTGAGCCATATCGGCGCTCCCTGGCTCCTCGGCATCGGTCACCTGCGGCCGGCTCGGCTTCGTCGGCTCAGCCATCGGCCGCCGGCCTGATCGTCTCGGCCATCGCGATCGCCGACAGCACCGCGCCTGCCTTGTTCTGGCATTCGTCGTCTTCGGCCGCCGGGTTGGAGTCGGCCACGATTCCGGCGCCTGCCTGCACGTATGCCACGCCGTTCTGGACCAGTGCGGTCCGGATGGCGATCGCCGTGTCGGCGTTGCCCGCGAAGTCGAGGTAGCCGACCACCCCGCCGTAGAGGCCTCGTCTGGTGGGCTCCAACTCCTCGATCAGCTCCATCGCGCGGGGCTTCGGGGCCCCGGAGAGCGTCCCGGCCGGGAAGCACGCCGTGACCGCGTCGAACGCGGTCCTGCCAGGCGAGAGCTTGCCGGTGACGGTCGACACGATGTGCATCACGTGGCTGTAGCGCTCGACCCAGAAGAAGTCGACGACGTGCACGGATCCGGGTTGGCACACCCGGCCGAGGTCGTTGCGGCCGAGGTCGACGAGCATCACGTGCTCGGCGCGTTCCTTCTCGTCAGCCAGCAGGTCCTTCTCCAGGATGGCGTCCTCGTCCGCGTCGACACCGCGCCAGCGCGTGCCCGCGATCGGGTGCGTGGTCACCACGCCGTCCCTGACCGTGACCAGGGATTCCGGGCTTGACCCGACGATGTCGAAGCCGTCGAGCCGCAGCAGGTACATGTAAGGACTCGGGTTGGTGGTCCGCAGGATCCGGTACACGTCCAGCGAGTCGGCCTCGGTGCGCATCTCGAACCGTTGGGACACCACGATCTGGAAGGCCTCGCCCGCACGGATGGCTTCCTTGGCCGTCTCGACGGCGGCGCCGAACTCCTCGCGGGTGCGGCGGCGGGCGAACTTCGGCTTGGGGCGTTCGAACACCATCGCCGTCGGCGGCGCGGACGTGTACAGGTCGGCGGACATCCGGTTGAGCCGCTCGACCGCGTCGTCATACGCCTCGTCGACCCGCTGGGGCGAGTTGTCCCAGTTCACGGCGTTGGCGATGAGGGTGATCGTGCCTTCGTGGTGGTCGAGGGCGGCCAGGTCGGTGGCCATCATCATCACCAGTTCGGGGATCTTCAGGTCGTCCTCGGCCAACTCGGGCAGCCGTTCGAGACGGCGGACCGTGTCGTAGCCGATGTACCCGACCATCCCGCCGGTCAGCGGCGGCAGGCCCGGCAACGGCTCGGTGTGCAGCAGCCGGAAGGTCTCCCGCAGCGCCTCCAACGGGTCGCCGTTGCCGTGCAGGTCGTCGGGCACCTTGCCGGTCCACGTGGCCTTGCCGTCCTTGGAGGTCAGCCAGGCCGCACACCGGGCGCCGACGAACGACCACCGCGACCACGACCGGCCGTTCTCGGCGGACTCGAACAGGAACGTCCCAGTCCGGTCGCCCGCGAGCTTGCGGTACACGCCGACGGGGGTCTCGGCGTCCGCGAGGAGCTTGCGGGTGACCGGAATCACCCGCCGATCGCGAGCGAGGGCGTGAAACTGCTCCCTGGTGGGGCTGATCGCGCCCATCCCGGTGTGCACGGGCAGATCCGATCCGATCACGCTGGCCATACCGGCCATTCTGCCGGGAGCGCGGGACCGCCGACGAAGGGGTTTGGCCCCTGTCTTTATTAATTCACCAAGAGTTGAAAAATTTGTCCGCTCAGATCATGATGGTGACGTGACAACGAGCGCTGAGCAAGAGGGCAAGCGGCGAGGACGGCGGCCCGCCGGCGCCGACACCAAGAACGCGTTGATCGAGGCCGCGCGTGCCGTGTTCATCGAACAGGGCTACGAAGGTGCGACGGTCCGCGCGATAGCCAAGCGGGCCGGCGTCGACCCGGCCATGGTCAACCACTGGTTCGGCGGCAAGGAGGGCCTGTTCGGCCAGTCCGTGCTGCAGCTGCCGATCGACCCGACGATGTTCGCCAACGAGATCTCCGAAGGAGACATCGACACCCTCGGCGAGCGAATCGTCCGCCGGTTCCTGACCATCTGGGACAGTTCCGGCGGCGGCCAGTTCTCGGCACTGGTACGCAGCGTGGCCAGCCACGACATGGCCGTACAAGGTCTGCGAGAGATCTTCCTGAAGCAGATCTTCATGCGCGTGGCAGCCAAGACAGGCGCGGACAACGCGATGTTCCGCGCCACGCTGGTCGCCAGCCAACTGGTCGGAATGGGCATGGTCCGCTACGTCACCAAGTTCGAACCGCTGGCCACCAACGACATCGACACAATGGTCGCCGCGGTCGGCCCGACGATCCAGCGCTACTTCACCGGCGACATCGGCTGACTCCCGCCCCGCTGGGCCAGTCATACATGCCGCGGGGAAGAGCGGTGTAGATATCTACAGTCGAATGGACGCTGCCTGTAGATATCTACAGCCACCCGAATTCGGATGGTCTGTCCCAGACCAACCCAAGCAAGTCTGCGCGCCAGCGCAGAGCAACCACAGCCAGGCGTGCAAGCGCAGCCCAACCCCAATCGGCAAACGCGCAGCACAGCCCCAGTCGGCAAGCACGCAGCACAGAAGCTTGCGGCCCGCCCACAAACCCAGCCCAACCCCAATCGACAAACGCAGCCCAGCTTCAGTCGGCAACGCGCAAGCACAAGGCAGGCAGCCTGCGCGCTAGCGCAGAGTGGTGCTTCGGGGGTGTCTCCTGCCCGTCGGCCTGGGCGAAGCCAACCATGGGCTGTCAAGAGGTCGGCCTACCCGAAGAGCCCCAGCGACAGCCATACCGATCCTCTTGATAGACCGTGGTTCCCTGGGGCAGGTCGACGGGCAGGAGGCGCCCACGCCCTGAAACCCCGGGACAAGAAAAGCATCCGCGAGGACAAACACCCCGCGAAAACCTCCTGCCCAGAGGTCAGCCCCCCGGCGAGGGGAAAGGCGAGGGGAAAGTCTGAAAAGACCCTGAATCCCAAATTCCCGAACAAAGCCACGACCAGGCGAAAAACTCACTCCGCCAGCAGGACATCCGCGTCGAAGCAAGTGCGGTCGCCGGTGTGGCAAGCGGCGCCTTCCTGGTCGACCACCAGCAACACCGTGTCACCGTCGCAGTCGAGCCGGACCTCGTGCACGTGCTGCACGTGCCCGGACGTCTCCCCCTTCACCCACAGCTTCTGGCGGCTGCGTGAGAAGTAGGTCCCCTTGCGCGTGGTCAACGTCAGGTCAAGGGCTTCGTCGTCCATCCACGCGACCATCAGAACCTCGCCTGTCCCGCGCTGCTGGGCGACCGCGCACACCAGGCCGTCGGCGTTGCGCTTCAGGCGGGCGGCGATCTTCGGGTCGAGGCTCATCGGTGCTCCATGTAGTCGCGCGCGGGTTCGGTGTTCACCAGCACGGCCGCGTACAGGTATGCGGCGGTGAGCAGGCCGGACACCGCCCGCACCCACCACGGCGCCCCGTCGGACAACGCGATCAGCAGGTGCGCGAGGGCGAACAGGCTCACCACGACGATCGTGATCACGCGCACGAACCGCAGCCGCATCCACATCCCCACGCACACGGCCACCGCCACTATCCCGGTGCCGATCGGGAAGCGGAGGTTCTGCGTGTCCCAGAGCAGCGCGATCGCCACGAACAGCACCGCGCCCAGGCCGATGATCGCGAGCGGCACCTTCACCTCGGTGGGCACGTTCACCTGACCTCGATCCCGTCGGCGCGCATGGCGTCCTTCACCTCGCCGATCCGCAACTGTCCGAAGTGGAACACGCTGGCCGCGAGCACGGCGTCCGCGCCCGCCCGGACCGCCGGGGCGAAGTGCGTCACGTCGCCCGCGCCGCCGCTGGCGATCAGGGGCACGTCGACGACCGCGCGGACGCGTTCGATCAGCTCGATGTCGAACCCGGCCTTGGTGCCGTCCGCGTCCATCGAGTTGAGCAGGATCTCGCCCACCCCCAGTTCCTGCCCCTTGGCGGCCCACTCGACCGCGTCGATGCCGGTACCGCGTTTGCCCCCGTGTGTCGTCACCTCGAAGCCGTCGCCGGTGCGGCGGGCGTCCACCGAGAGCACGATGCACTGCGCGCCGAACCGCTGCGACGCCTCACGCAGCAACTCGGGCCGCAGGATCCCGGCGGTGTTGATGCTGACCTTGTCGGCCCCCGCGCGCAGCAGGCGGTCGATGTCCTCGACCGCGCGCACGCCGCCGCCGACTGTCAGCGGGATGAAGACCTGCTCGGCCGTGCGGCGGACCACGTCGAAGGTCGTCTCCCGGTCCGACGAGGACGCGGTGACGTCGAGGAAGGTCAGCTCGTCCGCGCCTTCCGCGTCGTAGGCGGCGGCCAGTTCGACCGGGTCACCGGCGTCCACCAGGTCCGTGAAGTTGACACCCTTCACCACCCGCCCGGCGTCCACGTCGAGACAGGGGATCACGCGTACCGCGACAGCCATGGCGGGAAGCCTACGTGGCACGCTGGAGGACGTGGCACGCGCCGGACGCCGACCTGGGCAGAACGAGACCCGCGAGCTGATCCTGGCCGCGGCCAGGGCGCAGTTCGCCGAGCTCGGCTACGACGGCGCCACCATCCGGGGCATCGCCGCGCAGGCCGCCGTGAACCCGGCGCTGATCCACCACTTCTTCGGCACGAAGGAGCAGGTCTTCGTGGCCGCGCTGCGGCTGCCGATCGACCCGGCCACGGTCGTGCCCACCCTGATCGAGGGGCCGCGGTCGCAGTTCGGGGAGCGGATCGTGCGGCTGTTCCTGACCGCGTGGGGCGACCCGGTGACCAGGGAGCCGCTGCTCGCGATGGTCCGCACGGTCACCACGAACGAGCAGGCCGCGCGGATGCTCAAGCAGTTCATCGAACGCCAGGTGCTCGCCAGGGTGTCGGCAGGCCTCGGTGTGCCGAGGCTGCGGCTGGCCGCGGCGGCGTCGCACATGGTCGGCCTCGCGCTGCTGCGCTACGTCGTCCAGGTCGAGCCGCTCGCGGGCGCGGACGTGGAGGAACTCGTCGCCGCGGTCGCGCCGATCATCCAGTCCTACGTCGATGTCCCCGGCGATGTGACGGCGTAGCAGATCGTGCCCTTGGCGCCGCGGAACAGCTTGCTGCTGTAGATCACCAGCCAGCCGCTCGGACCGTACTTGCGGGCCATCACCCGGCGCATCCGGTCCGTCTCGGCCGCGTCGAGCAGCCTGGCGGACCCGGTGATCGGCTCGCTCTTCGGCTTGCCGCGCACGTCGCACTCGGCCAGCTCCACGTTCTGGTCACGGCGCAAGCGCTTCACCTTGGCGGAGTCGGCGCGGGTCCAGAAGATCAGCTCTTCGCCGTCGCGCGCCGACCAGACCGGCGTCGGCACCTTCGTCCCGTCCTTACGGAAGGTCGTGACGAGCACGTACTTGCTGTCGGCCAACCTGGCTAGTTCGGCGTCCACAGTGGCTAGATTAGTGGTTGCGAACGGGAGTTCGTCAGGGGTATTCGGCAGACTCCCGTTCGTGACCACTAGACCGGCCCGAGCGGCCGGTGTGGCTCAGCGGGTAGTTCGACGCGGATCTCGTCGCCCGGGCGGACCACACCGCCGGTGAGCACGACCGACATCACGCCGGTCTTGCGGACGAGATCGCCGTTCTCGTCACGGGTGACCGCGTGCTTGAGCAGGCCCTGCTGGAAGGCGTCGATCTGCACGCACGGGTTGCGCAACCCGGTCACCTCGACGACCGCCTCCGCGCCGAGGTGCAGCCGGGTGCCGGTCGGCAGGCCGAGCAGGTCGATGCCGCGGGTGGTCACGTTCTCGCCGATCTCCCCCGGGCCGACGGTGTACCCGGCCTGCCGGAACTCGTCGAACAACTCCGAGTGGATCAGGTGGACCTGCCGCAGGTTGGGCTGGCTCGGGTCACGCCTGACACGCGACCGGTGCTTGACGGTCACGCCCTGGTGGACGTCGCCTTCGACCCCGAGCCCTTCGAGCAACGTGATGCTGTCCGTGTTGGGCTTGGTGAAGGTGTACTTCTCGCTGCGGCTCACGGCCGTGATCACTGGTGCCACTTTCGCCAGGATACTCAAGGAGTTCGCCTGCGGAGGGTAGCGGCGCCGAGGACCAGCGCCAGCAGCGCGCTGCCGCCGATGACCACGAGATCGCGGGCCAGCGACCCGGTGAAGTCCGCGGACCGGGTGACGTGCGTGAGCGCCTGCACCGCGTAGGACAAGGGCATCACGTCCGACAGCCAGTTCAGCAGACCGGCCATCTCGTCGCGGGGGACGAACACGCCGCACAGCAGGATCTGCGGCATCACGAACACCGGCATGAACTGCATCGCCTGGAACTCGGTGCGCGCGAAGGCGCTGACGAACAGGCCAAGCGCCATACCGAGCAACGCGTCGAGCACCGCGATGACCAGCAGGATCCACAGTGGACCGGTGATGTCCAGGTCGAGCCACCACACCGAGACCAGCGTGGCGACGGCCACCTGGGCGACCGCGACGATCCCGAACGCCATGGCGTACCCGCCGATCAACCCGAGCTTGCTGATCGGCATGGTCATCAGGCGTTCCAGCGTTCCGCTCGTGCGCTCCCGCAGCGTCGTGATCGACGCGATCATGAACATGATGATGAACGGGAACACGCCGAGCAACGCGGGTGCCGCCCGGCTGAACGCCTGCTCGGAGTTGAACACGAAGCGCAACAACACCATCAGCAGTGACGGCAGGAGCAGCAGCATCGCCACGGTCCGTGGGTCGTGCCTGAGCTGGGCCAGGATCCGGCGGGCGGTGCTCATGCGGCTTCCTTGATCAGTTTGAGGAACGCGTGTTCCACGTCGGCGGTCTCGGTTCGCTCCCGCAGCCCCTGGGGTGTGTCGTCGGCGAGAATCCGCCCCTCACGCATCAGCAACAACCGTTGGCAGCGCGCGGCTTCGTCCATCACGTGGCTGGAGACCAGCAACGTCACGCCTCGCGCGGCCAGGCTGTGGAACAGCGCCCACAACTCCTCGCGCAGCACGGGATCCAGGCCGACCGTGGGTTCGTCCAGCACCAGCAGTTCGGGCTTGCCGAGCAGGGCGACCGCCAGGCTCGCCCTGCTGCGTTGGCCGCCGGACAGCTGCCCGACCATGGCGTTGGCGTGGTTGGTGAGCCCGACCTCGTCGATCACGCGACGCACGTCCGTTCGGGCCGCTTTCAGCACGGAAGCGAAGTAGCGCAAGGCTTCCGTGACGGTCAGGTCGGCGTGGACGGCCGGGTTCTGGGTGGCGTACCCGACCCGGTCACGCAATCCGGGGTCGCCCGCGGGCAGGCCGAGGACAGTGACCGCGCCCGACTCGACGACCTGCGCGCCCACGATCGCGCGCATCAGCGTGGACTTGCCGCACCCGCTCGGGCCCAGCAAGCCGGTCACCGAACCGCGGTCGACCCGGAATCGGACCTCACGCAGCACCGGCCTGCCGCCCCGTCGCACGGTCAGGCCGTCGACATCGACAACCACCGAATTAACCATGTGTTTAATTCTGAACCTGCGGGACCTTCGCGTCAACCCTCGATGCCACGACCACCAACACGGGTACGAGCAGGGCGACAGCCACCCACGGGAAGGAAACGGGCCCCAAGGTGTCCAGGAAGACGCCGCCGACCACGCCACCACCGGCCATGGACGCGTTCCACAACGTCACGAGCATCGCCTGCGCGGTGTCGCCGCCGCGCCCGACTGCGGTCTGCAGCAGAGTCGGCACGCCACCCCAGCCCAGTCCCCACAACACCGCTGCCACATAGGGGCTTCCCGTCAACCCGACGGCCGCGATCGCCACGAGGACCGTGCTCGCGACCAACAACAGCCGGAGCCTGCGGTCAATGAACACACCGACGACCCAGATGCCCGCCAGCGACGAGACACCCAGCAACAACAGCACCAGGTCCACGTCCCCACCCGCGTAGTTCAGGAACGGCGCTATGTACGTGTAGAGCACGTTGTGCGCCAGCACGAACGCCACGACGACGAACAAGGTCGCCGCCACGCCGGGAACCGCGAGTGTCCGACGGAACGACACGCGTTCGCCCGCTCCCTGCCCGGGGTGATCGGGAACCATCGTCGCGATCCACAGGATCAGCAGCGCCGCGAGGCCCGAGACGATCGCGAACGTCACCCGCCAGCCGACCAGTCCGCCGAGGAACGTGCCCGCGGGCACGCCGAGCGACAACGCGATCGGGATACCGGCCATCACGATCGCCATCGCCTTGCCCTGTGCGCCCTCCGGCGCCAGACGGCGGGAGTACCCGGGGATGACCGACCACACGATGCCCGCCGCCATCCCCGCCACGAACCGCGCGCCCATGGTCAGCGCGTAGTCGGACGACAGGACGGTGATCGTGTTCGCCACGGCGAACCCGGTGATCGCCGCCAGCAGCAGGGGTTTTCGCCGCCAGTCGGCGGTCATGACGTACAACGGGATCGCCGCCAGGGCGGTCCCGATCGCGTAGACGGTGATCGACTGCCCCATCGCGGACTCGCTCACCGCCAGGTCGCCGCCCATCCCGGTGAGCAGCCCAGCGGGCAGCGCCTCGGTCACGACCGTGATGAAAGCCGCTGTGGCCAGCGCGATCAGCGCGCGTAGCGGCAGTTTCCGTTCCATGACAGCTATGCTGAAACCCTCACATCGATGTGAAGGTCAAACCAGCGTGAGGGGGACCACACATGCGCATCGGGGAACTGGCGGCCCGCACGGACACACCACGCCGGTTGCTGCGCTACTACGAGGAACAAGGCCTGATTGTGGCCAATCGCCTGCCGAACGGCTACCGCGACTACGACGACGCGTACGTCGACCGGGTACTGCAGATCCGCGGCCTGCTCGACGCCGGGCTGCCGACCAGGATCATCAAGCAGATCCTGCCGTGCCTCAACAAGCCGAGGCAGATCCACTTCGACGACGCCTTGCCGGAGACGCTCGCCCTGCTGGCGTCGGAGCGCGACAAGATGACCGCCCGGATCTCGTGCCTGACCCGCAACCGGGACGCGATCTCCGAGTACCTGGAGATCGTCAGCCGGACACCGGCGTCAACTACAGGTTGACGGACCAATGGCGTCAACCTACAGTTGACGCATGACGAATTCCGGAACGCCACGCCTCGGCGAACTCATCGACACGGTCGAACAGCTGCACCCCGACGGCGACCCGCTGAAACGGCTCACCGACGCCGTGCTGATCGCGCAACACCTCGACGAGATCGCCGACCACCTGATCGGCCACTTCGTAGACCGCGCACGGCATTCGGGCGCGTCGTGGACGGACATCGGACAAAGCATGGGCGTGACCAAGCAGGCCGCGCAGAAGCGGTTCACGTCCAACGCGCCGGAACAGCTGGACATCTCCCAGTTCGCCCGGTTCACCGACATGGCGAGAGTCGCGACGGTGGCGGCGCAGAAGGAAGCCGAGCGCCTGAAGCACGCCGAGATCACCCCTGGCCACATCCTGCTCGGGCTGTTCGCCGTGCCGAAAGCCGTTGCGGGCAGGGCGATCGCCGCACTGGGTGGCTCGGCGGAGACCATCGTCGACACCGTGCGCGCCAAACTCGGCCCGGCCGTCGAGAACCCGCCGAGCACCCACACCCCGTTCTCCGGTCAGTCCAAAAAGGTCCTCGAACTGACCGTGCGGGAAGCGTTGCGGCTCGGGCACAACTACGTCGGGACCGAACACCTCCTGCTCGGCCTGGTGGCGTTGAACGACAGCACCGTCGTCGAGACCTTGGACGAGGCGGGCGTGCCCGTCGACCGGATCGAAGCCGCGATCCTCAGCGAGCTGCCGCCGCAGACGGGGTGACACGGCGCCGGAAAGCGGCACCGGAGCCGGTCACCCGTGGCATCAAGACAACCGCATTCGATCGCACGGACCTGCGACATAGCCAGATGGTCATCACGGATCCGTTTGTGACCATCGACCTCGGCTGAGCGCGTTCAGCGAGTGGCGGCCAGCGCCTCGGGCAGGGTGAAAGCACCGGCGTACAACGCTTTCCCGATGATCGCGCCTTCGACGCCGTCCTGCTCCAGCCGCGAGATGGCCAGCAGGTCATCCACAGTGGACACGCCTCCGGACGCGACGATCGGCGCGTCCGTCCGTGCGCAGATCTCCGCGAGCAGGTCCAGGTTCGGGCCCTGCAGCGTGCCGTCCTTGCTGACGTCGGTGACCACGTACCGGCAGCAGCCGTCCCTGTCCAGCCGGTCGAGCACGTCCCACAGGTCGCCGCCGTCCCGCGTCCAGCCCCGTGCGGCCAGCCGGTGCCCCGCCTCGGTGATTCGCACGTCCAGGCCGACCGCGATCTTGTCGCCGTACTCCGCGATCGCCCTGGCGCACCACTCCGGGTCCTCCAGTGCCGCGGTCCCCAGGTTCACCCGTCGGCAGCCCGTCGACAGCGCGGCTTTCAGCGATTCGTCGTCCCTGATGCCACCGCCGAGTTCGACCTGGATGTCCAGCTCACCGACCACGCGGGCGATCAGGTCGCGGTTGGAGCCACGGCCGAACGCGGCGTCGAGGTCGACCAGGTGGATCCATTCCGCACCGTCGCGCTGCCAGGCCAGAGCGGCGTCCAGCGGGTCTCCGTAACCGGTCTCGGTACCGGCCTCGCCCTGCACAAGGCGAACAGCTTTGCCGTCGGCCACGTCGACAGCGGGGAGCAGCGTCAGAGTCACGACACGAACTCTACTTGGCCACTTCGGACTCCTCGCCCGCCCCCGATTCTCGGCCTTCGCGCCCAACCGGGAAATCGTTACGGCCTTTTCGCGTGTCAATTTTTACCGCTTCCAGCACCATGATCGAATGACCACCATCGGGAGACGCATACGTACACCTCCAACGAATGAGAGTGGATGCTCATGCGTCTATCCATATCTTTTGGTCCAGCCAGAGCATTGACAGTCGCAGCAGCCTGCACTGCTGCGGCTGTCGCCTTCACAGCACCGGTGGCATCGGCCGAAACAGCCACCGTGCAGTCGGTTTCCGACTCGATTCCGGACAGCTACATCGTAGTGCTGAAGAACAACCAGGTCAGCACCGCCGACGCGCCCGCCGCGAGGTACGGCGGCACGGTCACGTCCACGTGGCACAGCGCGCTCAACGGATTCGCCACACGGATGAACGCGGCGCAGGCGGCAAGGCTCGCCGCCGACCCGAGCGTTTCCTACGTCCAGAAAAATGCCCCGTGTCACAATTCAGGACTCGCAGCTTAATTCGCTTTCATGGGGCATCGACCGCGTCGACCAACGACAGGTCGCCAGGGACAACAGGTACGTTTTCGAAAAGACGGCTTCAAACGTCCGCGCCTACATCATCGACAGCGGTCGCGAACATGAGCCTGGGTGGCGGCGCCAACACAGCCATCGACCAGGCCGTGCGCAACTCGATCGCCTCCGGCGTGACGTACGCGATCGCCTCGGCCAACGCCAACCAGGACGCGTGCACCTGGTCGCCCGCCCGCGTCGCGGAGGCGATCACGGTGAACGCGACCGATGCCAACGACCGCCGGGCCACATTCTCCAACTGGGGCTCCTGCACCGACATCTTCGCACCGGGCGTGGGCATCGTGTCGTCGCACCACACCTCCGACACCGCCAGCACCACGATGCAGGGCACCTCGATGGCCAGCCCGCACGTGGCCGGGGCGGCGGCGCTGTGGCTGGCCGAACACCCTTACGACACACCAGGTCTCGTTGGCGCCGCCCTCGCGGCCAACGCGACGCTGGGCACCGTCGGCGACCCGGCCGGTTCGCCGAACGAAATCGTGAACACGCGACTGCCCAGCGGCGTCGTCGATCACGACGCGGACTACAACCGCGACGACCTCGCGTTGACCGGCGCGAACCACTGGGCGTCGATCCCGGTGGCCTTCTCCGTCGGCGACGGCACCTTCGGCGTCACCAACTCGGTCGTGCCGCACTTCCCGATCTGGGCAGCCACACCGGGAGCAGAGGTCCTATAGGGACTTGAGCCAGTTCCGCAGTAGGTGCGCTCCGGCGTCGCCGGACTTCTCCGGGTGGAACTGAGTCGCCGACAGGGCGCCGTTCTCCACGGCTGCGACGAAGTCGCAGCCGTGGTTCGCCCAGGTGACCAGCGGCGCCGCGAGCGTGCCGGACGGTTCGAGCTCCCACTTGCGCACCCCGTAGGAGTGGACAAAGTAGAACCTCGTGTCCGCGTCGAGCCCGTCGAACAACTGCGTGCCACCGGGAACGCGAACCTTGTTCCACCCCATGTGCGGGACGACATCAGCCTCGAGCCGCTCGACGGTGCCGGGCCACTCGTCGCAGCCCTCGGTCTCCTCGCCGTGCTCGATGCCCCGCTCGAACAAGATCTGCATGCCGACGCAGATGCCGAGGACAGGACGACCGCCTGCCAGCCTCGTGCCGATGAGACGGTGGCCCTCAACGGACTTCAAACCCCGCATACAAGCGGCGAACGCCCCGACACCGGGGACGACGAGCCCGTCCGCGTTGAGCGCCGCATGGTGGTCAGCGGTGACCTCGACCTCGGCGCCGACGCGCTGAAGTGCACGTTCGACGGAGCGAAGGTTCCCCGACCCGTAGTCCAATACGACAACTCGCACAGAGGAAGAGTACCCGTTGCTCCGAACAGGTCAGAATGGGCAAACCGGCTAACACCGGATGCCCCGCCTGAGACGCTGGTTACATGTCGGACGAGGCCCTGCGCCGCATCGAAGAAGCCCGCCGAACCGGCGCCCGCGAACTCAACCTCGGCGGACTGGGCCTACGGACCTTGCCTCCAGAACTTGCCGCGCTCACCGACCTCGCCGAACTCGACCTGTCCGGGAACAAGCTCACCGAACTGCCTGCCTGGTTCTCCACTCTGAAACACCTCTCCACACTCGGGCTGGGGAACAATTCCCTGGGCGAAGTTCCCAAGGTGATTTTGAACCTCGAAGGCCTTGAGATCCTCAACATCAGCGCCTGCGACGTGGTGGCGCTGCCCACCTGGCTGGCGGAATCCACGACCCTTCGAGTCCTCAACGCCGTTTACAACGGTCTGGTCGAGATTCCCGAGTGGATCGGCCACCTCACCGATCTCGTCTTCCTCCACATCTCCGGAAACAGGCTGCACACGCTGCCTGGCAGCATCTCGAATCTGACCAAGCTGAGGGGCATCACACTCGACAACAATCGGCTCACCGCAGTTCCTGAAAGTATCTGGCACGTGCGTGGCCTGCGGCACTTGAGTATATCCAGAAACTACATGACCACCCTGCCTGAAGATATCGCCAACCTGCCCGAGCTCACCAGCTTGATTCTGCGAGGCAACCGCATTCGGTCATTGCCCGACGCCATTGCCGACCTTCCGGAGCTCACCCAACTCGGGCTGGAAGGTAACCCACTCGTCAGCCCGCCACCCGAGGTCGCGACTGGCGGATCCCAGTCCGTCATCACGTTCCTGAAGGCCCGACGCGACGGTGTCGTCCCGCTGTGGATGTCCAAGTTGCTCATCGTCGGCGAAGGCGGCGTCGGCAAGACATCCCTGCTCAAGGCCCTGACCGACGCCGAGTACAACCCCGATGAAGCCTCCACCCACGGCATCAACATCGAACACCTCACCCTGCCGCACCCGAAGCGGCGCAAGGTCGACATGCGCCTCAACGTGTGGGACTTCGGCGGGCAGGAGATCTACCACGCCACCCACCAGTTCTTCCTCACCAATCGCTCCCTCTTCCTCCTGGTCTGGAATTCACGGCACGGCTGGGAACAGGGCCGTCTGCGCTACTGGCTCGACATCATCTCCGCCCGCGCGCCCGAATCGCCGATCATGCTCGTCGTCACGCACGCCGAGGATCGACCGGTCGATTTCCCGATCGAGGACCTGAAACGCGAATACCCCCGAATCATCATCAGCACAGCCGTGGACAACCGGACCCGGCAAGGAATCGACCGGCTGCACGAGATCATCGCCATGGAAGCCGCCAATCTGCCGTTGATGGGCGCGGAATGGCCGACCACCTGGTTCCGGGCCGCCGAAGCGCTGTGGGGCTCCAAGGAGAACCGGATCACGCCGGACGAGATGTGGCAGCGGATGTCCGACGCCGGTGTCACCGACCCCGTCCAGCAGCGGTACATCGCGAAAGCACTGCACGAACTCGGCGACATCCTTTACTACAGCGAGGATCCCGAGCTCTGCGACACCGTCATCCTTCAGCCCGAATGGGTCAACGGCTACATCAGCAAGGTTCTCGACAGCGATGAGGTCGAGGCCGAGCACGGCCTGCTCACCCGCAAACACCTCAGGGAGCTCTGGCACGGGATCGACCGCGGAACCAGTGACCATTTCCTTGGCATGATGGACAAATACGACCTCTCCTACCGGGTCGACGGGCGGCCGGACGACGTGAGTCTCGTCGTGGAGCGCCTTTCCTGGAATCCTCCGCCCTATCAGGACACCTGGAACAGCATGGCGGGCCAGCAGGAGATCAGGGTCCTCTACCGGCTCAACACCATGCCTCCCGGTATCCCGACGTGGTTCATCGCGCGCTCGCACCGGTTCAGCATCAGCACCCACTGGCGTACCGGCGCTCTTCTGAAACACGGCGATCAGCACGCATTGGTACGCGCCGACGCGCATCGCAAAACCGTTGAGCTGACAGTCAGGGGACCGTCGCCCGCGGCCTTCTTCTCCATCCTGGACGACGGTCTCAACAGGACACTGGAACGGTTCCCCGGCTTGGAGATCCGCCGGGAGGTGCCGTGCCGCTGCGACCCCGAGTGCACCGAGCTGTTCAACTACGACAACCTCAGCAAGCGGCTCGCCAAGCCGAAGTACACCATCGAGTGCCACCGGTCCGGCGAGGACGTCGACATCCGCGGTCTTCTGCTCGGCCTGGCTCCTTCCAACCGGGACGTCGCCGCGATGAGTCTCGAACAGATCGACCAACGGCTCATCCGTCTCGAACACAACACCGAGTACAACCAGCGGATGTTGTTGCGACTGTGGACCGTCGCCCAGACACAGCAGGAAACACGCTGTCCGAGTGTGTTCGCGCTCGTTCAGACCAAGGGCAAGCGGCGCTTCGAGCTACGGCTGTACTGCGAGGAACCCGGTGCCTGGCACCGGCTTCCCGAGCCCGAGGGATGTTACCCGATCAAGCAGCCCTACAAGTGGGTACGGAAGTTCGGCCCGCACATGGAGAAGATCCTCACTGTGCTCAAACACACCGCGCCGCTTGCCGGTCCGGTGCTCGGCATCACCGTCGACCAGCTCAGCCAGCAGCTCAAGGCCGACTGCGACCTGATGAAGGAACTCGTCAACCGCGCACCCGACTCGCTGCGGACCGACGTCCACGAAGGCGACGCCACCCCGGCCATCCGGGCCGAGCACGACGCGGACTTCCGCGCTCTCGAGGCGATGCTGCTCGAACTGGACAAGAAGCGGCACTGGGGCGGCCTTTCCCGCACCACCACACCCGAGGGCCTGACCCTGTACCTCTGTGCCGACCACCGCAAGGCCTACCTACCGTAGAACCACAGGGAGCTCCTTCAACCGAGTTCCGACACCACCCACCACGAGCTGGACGAGTTCCTCGTACGGCACCGCCAGACGGGCCGACGGGAAGTCACGCGCCAGAACCGTGTGCACGGCGTGGAGTTCCGCTTGTGCCAACTGGGCACCGACGCAGTAGTGCGGTCCCGCGCCGAACGTCAGGCCGAGACCGGCGATGTCCACCAGGACCGGCGCTCGCGGCGGCAGCCGCACCCCGGCGAGCTCGACCTCCTCCGCGGTGAACCGCCACAGGCTGAAGGGCGCGGGCGGGTTCTCCCGCAGCGCCGTCGCGACCGGGTCCGGGTCGGTGGTGCCGAGGATTCCGGCGATCACGAAGCCCAGTGCCGCTTCCGTGGTGATCTGGCTGGCCAGGATCAAGCCGAACAGGTGGTAGCGCACCTCGTCCTCCGGCGTACCGGCCAGGCGTTCGCGCAGTTCCGCTGCCAGGCCACCCGCCTGGCCCTTGCCTGCGATCTCCATCAGAGCTGCGATCGCCGCGCCCTGATCGGTGTACATCTGCGTGCAGGCCGCCATGGCCCCGTCCACGTTCTCCGACGGGATGGCCATCATGTCCAGCAGGACTGCCAACGGGAAGCGGACCGTGAAGTCCGCCATCAGGTCGACGACACCTGTCTGCGCGGCCAGCAGATCGTGGGCGATCTCCTCGATCCTGGCCTGCTGCGCGCGGATTCGCTTACCTGTCAACAGGGGCGCTTGCGCTCGGCGCAGGGTCGCGTGGTCCGGCCCGTCCAGTGTGGTCAGTGACGGGTGCTCGGCCGCCGTGGGTTCGAGGCCCGCTGTCAGCGGGTCCCAGTCGAGCGGGGCCATCGCCGGGTCTTTCACGATCCGGGGATCGGCCAGCACCCGCTTGGCCAGTTCCCCGTCGGTCACGATCCACACCTGACCACCCGCGGGCGCGTCCAGCGCGACCACCGGGCCCGCAGCCCGCAGCGCGGCGGGCACCGGGTTCGGCTCGGTTATCGCGCGTTCGGTTGGCGCGAAGGGATCAATCATCGCTCACTACCTTCCCCAGAAAGTAACTTCATCATGAAGCTATCACCTGGACAAGGTAGGTTGTCAACGCAGGACTTGGTTGGTGGTGGAGGTAGGGCAGCCAAGTGGCGATGACACGCGCCGAAAACCCAGACCCCCTGCGCCGGCACTCGGCGCAAGGCGGGGTCAACGAGCATGCCCTGAGGATCCTCGACGGGCTGCGGGCATTCGGGGCCGACTACACCGACATCACCAACAAGTTCGCCGCCTGGCTCGGCCTGCACTCGACGGACGCGGCCGCGCTCGTGGAGATCCTCTACGCCGAAGACCACGGCGCGGCACTGTCCCCCACGCAGCTGAGTACGCGGCTCTCCTTGACCACTGGCGCGACGACGAACCTGCTCAACCGTCTCGAACGGCTCGGTCACATCGTGCGCACGCGTGAGCACGCCGACCGGCGCAAGGTGACCATTCGCAGCAGCCCGCAGATCGAGGAACCCGCGCGGGAGTTCTTCCAGCCGTTCAGCGCGCGGCTGGACGAACTGGTCAGCCGGTACTCACCGGCCGAACTGGAGCGGTTCGAGGACTTCCTCGACGGCCTGCGGTCGATCCTGCGTTCGCTTTAGAGCATCCAGGCGACCGCGCCGCCGACGGCGAGCACAGCGAGCGCGCCGAGCAGCACGGCGAAGACCTTCGCCGTCTTCCAGGCCGCGTAGACACCGCCGAGCAGGAACCCGGCCAGGATCATCAAGCCGATGATCGGCACTTCCTTGGGCACTACAGCACACCCTTCGTCGACGGGACCCCGCTCACCCTAGGGTCTGGCTCGACGGCGGCGCGCAGGGCCCTCGCCACGGCCTTGAACTGGGCCTCGGTGATGTGGTGCGGGTCCCGGCCGTGGATGACGCGGACGTGCAGCGCGATCTGGGCGTGGAACGCCAGCGAGTCGAACACGTGCCGGTTGAGCACGAAGGGGTAGTTGTTGCCGATGGTGAAGGTGTTGAACTGCTCGGGCTCGCCGACGTGCACACAGAAGGGACGGCCGGAGACGTCCACCGCGGCGTGCGCCAGCGTCTCGTCCATCGGGATCCACGCGTCGCCGAACCGGCGGATGCCCGCCTTGTCGCCGAGTGCCTCCCTGATCGCCTGGCCGAGCACGATCGCCACGTCTTCGACCGTGTGGTGCGCGTCGATCTCCACGTCCCCGGTCGCGCGGGCGACCAGGTCGAACGAGCCGTGCGCCCCGAACGCCGTCAGCATGTGGTCGTAGAAGGGCACGCCGGTGCCGATGTCGAGCTTGCCCGAGCCGTCCAGGTCGATCTCGACGCGCACGGACGACTCATTCGTGGTCCGCTCGACCTTGCCGATCCGGTTCATGAGGCGATGATCTCCTTACTGGCGGCCAGGAACGCGTCGTTCTCGTCCGGCGTTCCGATGGTGACACGCAGGTGCCCGGTGATGCCGACGTCCCTGACCAGCACGCCGCGGTCCAGGTAGGACTGCCACGCACCGGAGCCGAACGGTCCGAAGAGGACGAAGTTGGCATCGCTGTGCACCGGCGCGAACCCCATCCCGGCAAGGGCTTCGACAACCCGGTCGCGTTCGGCGGCGAGCTTGGCCACCGACGCCAGGGTGGCGTCGGCGTGCCGCAGCGCGGCCCGCGCGGCGGCCTGGGTGAGCAGCGAGAGGTGGTACGGCAGCCGGACGAGCTGCAACGCGTCGACCACGGCGGGCGCGGCGATCATGTAGCCCAGCCGCCCACCGGCGAACGCGAACGCCTTGCTCATCGTCCGGCAGACGATCGTCTTGTGGCCGAAGTCGTCCAGCAGCGACACCGCGCTGGGCTGGGCCGAGAACTCCGCGTAGGCCTCGTCGACCACGACGATCCCCGGTGCGGCCTCGATCAGCACCCGCAGGTCCGCCAGGGGGACCGCCTGCCCGGTCGGGTTGTTCGGGCTGGTCACGAACGTGACGTCGGGCCGCTTGTCCCGCACGATCTCGGCCGCCTGCGCCACATCCAGGGAGAAGTCGGAGCGGCGGGGCGCCGGGACCCATTCGGTCCTGGTGCCCGCGGAGATGATCGGGTGCATGGAGTACGACGGCTCGAACCCGACCGCGGCCCGTCCCGGACCGCCGAACGCCTGCAGGATCTGTTGCAGGATCTCGTTGGAACCGTTGGCGGCCCACAGGTTCGCGGACGTGACCGGGTAGCCCGTGCTCGTGGCGATGTACGCGGCCAGGTCCTCGCGCAGCGCCACCGCGTCCCGGTCCGGGTAGCGGTGCAGGTGGTGCGCGACCTCTTCCACCGCCGCGGTCACGTCCGCCACCAGCTCCGGCGGCGGCGGGTACGGGTTCTCGTTGGTGTTCAACCGGACCGGCACGTCGAGCTGCGGCGCGCCGTACGGTGTGCGGCCGCGCAGGTCCTCGCGCAGCGGCAGGTCTTCCAGCCTGACGTCCTTCATGGCTTCTCGAATCGGGCGGCGACGGCCTGGCCGTGCGCGGGGAGGTCTTCGGCGTTGGCGAGCGCGATCACCTTGTCGGCGACGTCGCGCAGCGCGTCCTCGGAGTAGTCCACGACGTGGATGCCTCGCAGGAACGTCTGCACTGACAAGCCGGAAGAATGTCGCGCACAGCCACCCGTCGGCAGCACGTGGTTCGAGCCCGCGCAGTAGTCCCCCAGCGACACAGGCGAATACGCGCCGATGAAGACCGCTCCGGCACTGCGCACGCGCGCGGCGACGGCGCGGGAGTCGGCCGTCTGGATCTCCAGGTGCTCGGCCGCGTACGAGTCGACGACCGTCAGCCCGGTGTCCACATCGGATACCAGTACGCAGCCGGACTGCTTTCCGGACAACGCCGTGGTCACGCGTTCGTCGTGCTTGGTCGCAGCGACCTGGCGGCGCAGTTCGGCGTCCACCTTGTCCGCCAGGTCCTCGGACGTGGTCACCAGGACGCTGGCGGCCAGCGTGTCGTGCTCGGCCTGGCTGATCAGGTCCGCCGCCACGTGGACCGCGTCGGCGGTGTCGTCGGCCAGGATCGCGATCTCGGTCGGCCCGGCCTCGGAGTCGATGCCGATCAGGCCGCGGAGCAACCGCTTGGCCGCGGTCAGGTAGATGTTGCCCGGACCGGTCACCATGTCCACCGGCGCCAGTTCGGCACCATCGGTGTCCGTGCCGCCGTAGGCGAGCAACGCCACTGCCTGCGCGCCGCCGACCGCCCAGACCTCTTCCACGTCCAGCAGCGCGCAGGCCGCGAGCACGGTGGGGTGCGGCAGGCCGCCGAAGTTCTTCTGCGGCGGCGAACAGACCACAAGGGACTCGACGCCCGCGGTCTGCGCGGGTACGACGTTCATCACCACACTGGACGGATAGACCGCCAGGCCACCGGGCGCGTACAAACCCACGCGCCGCACGGGCACCCAACGCTCAGTGACCGTCCCGCCTGGGACGACCTGCGTCGTGGTGTCCGTGCGGCGCTGGTCGGCGTGCACCACGCGGGCGCGCTTGATCGTTTCCAGCAACGCCTCGCGGACGGCCGGGTCCAGCTCACGCTCGGCCTTGGCCAGTTCGGACGCGGGCACGCGCACAGACGCCGGCCGGACGCCGTCGAACTGCTCGGTGAACTCCAGCACAGCGTCGACACCGCGATGATGGACCGCATCGACCAACGGACGGACGCGGTCGAGCACCACGTCCACGTCCGTCTCAGCCCTGGGGAGGGCAGCTCGCAGTTCGGCGGGCGACGGCACACGGCCACGCAGATCGATGCGGCTGAGCATGACTCAAGGGTAAAGGTCGGCTCGTCGGGGACCGAACCTGGCGTGCATGAGGTCCACCCCCAGCCCACCGGTCAGCAGCCGTTCCTTGGCGTTGCCGAGCAACTGCTGTGTCCACGTGGTGAAACCGCCGTCGGCCAGCGACACGTCACCGGCCTTCACCTCGAAGCACGCGTCGGCGTAGTAGCCGCGGCCCTGCTGCCGCTCGTCGTCGAAACCGACCTTGACCTGCGGGAACTCGTCGCCGAGCGGGCCGATGACCCGCTCGGCGACGGCGTCGCGACGGCTCTCGTCGAGGACGGTGACCAGCACCTGGACATCCGCCAGGTGCTCGGTCAGCGCCACCATGGCGCCCAGTTGTGCCCGCAGACTGTCGGTTTCGAACCGGAACGAACCCTCGTCACGGCCTGCGACGGTCAGCGCGAGCAGCCGGAAATGTGACGACCATCCCTCGGGGAACGGCTGCGCGCGGACCAGCCGGTGTGACGCGCACAGCCGCACCGGCTCCCGTCCCGACCTGCGGACGGCGGATTCCAAAGCCAACGCGTTGGTCGAGTCCGCCGTCACCTCGGTCCCGCGCGCGGTGGCGATGACGCGGTTCTGGTCCATCCCGGTCAGCACGCTCACTGTGCCGAGCGGGCTGACCGGCGACAGCTCGACCGGCGTGTATCCCCTCTCCCGCAGGGTTCTGAACGCGAACAGGTCGTAGTCGGCGTGTACACCGGGGTCCACTGTGGCCACGCCGGTGAACCGGTCGCGCTTGTACTGCGCCAGAACTTGCGCCGGGGTGAGTTTCGCGGCCTGCTGCCTGGTGACGTCGAGCAACAGGGACCTCAGGTCGGCAGGCGCCAGGTCGGCGAGCAGACCAGCCAGACCTGGTACGCCGGTTGTCCGTTCGATCCGATCGATGAGCGTCACCGCATCGACAGTGCCAGACAACCCCGCCTGCTCGCGCGTTGTTTTTGTCGTTACTTCCCGTCGACGGCGGCCGCGACCAGGTCGTCGTAGTACTTCTGCTGCGACGGGTAGTAGTCGGTGAACTCCGGGAACGGGGCGCCCTCGCGTGAGGCGATCAGCATGTCCAAGTAGTACTCCCAGCCCGGTCCCGTGCTGCCCACGAGGTCGGTGCGTTCGACGTGCTGGATCAGGTTGAGCTCGGTGACCCCGGCGGCGTGTGACAGTCGGGCTTCCATGTGCCACGAGCCGTGCTCGTCCGGTTCCGTCGAGATGGCCAGCCTGGTCGGGGCTTCGCAGGCGTCGATGTGGATGTCCATCCACGGCTGGCCTTCTTCGTGCAGCATCTGGACTTTGGCCGTGCTGCCGGTTCCGCCCGGTCCTTCCCACGGGCCGAACCAGCGGCTGGTTCGCGGCGATTCCGTGATACTGGCCCACACGTCGTCGATGGGTGCCCGCAGTGTTCTCGTCAGCACCAGGTCGTAGCCCTTATCCGTCGGAACCAGTTTTCCGGTCGGGATTGGTTTCACGGTCCGCTCTCCGTTCGCGTCGGGTTCGGTAGACCTCGGTTTCCAGCGCGTCAAGGCGGTGCTCCCACTCGGCCGCGGGCGCGGTCAGCTCGGCCAACCATGCCTTCAGCTCGTCGAGGGCGGCTGGCTCGAGCGCGTACACCCGTTGCCTACCAACGGTTTCGTCACGCACCAGGCCGCTTTCTCGCAGCACGCGCAGGTGACGGCTGATCGCGGGGCGAGTGATCGCGAAGCTGTCCGCGATCACCCCGGCCGGAAGCGGCCCGGTGCGCAACATCTCCAGGATCTGCCTGCGCACCGGGTCCGCTATCGCACCAGCGACGAGGTCAACCACAGGGAAAGCGTAACCGATGAGTTACGCGTCCGTCAACGCCGTGGCGAACGAGGAGATCTGCTCCGGCGACACGAAGTAGTGCGGCGACGCCCTGACCACCGCGTCGATCCCCCGGCGGGTCATGTCGTACCGAGTGGACGACGAGTACGAGCACGACACCGCGATTCCCTTGTCCCACAACCGATCTCGAACCTCCTCGACGGACCGGCCAGCCTGGGTGAAGCTCACGATCCCGCTCTTGTCCTTGCCGAGGTCGTGCACGGTCACGCCGGGGATCTCGGCCAGCAGCGACCTGGCCAGGGAAGCGTTCTCCGCCACGGCCGAGGCGATCTCGGAAATCCCCAGGCGCAGGGCGTATTTGGCGGCCGCGATCAAGCCCAGCCGCTCCGCCACCCCGTACTCCCACAACTCGAACGCCCGCGCTCCCGGGGCGACGGTGAAGCCGCCGGACCGCTCCCACACGGCCGCCTTGCCGTCGATCAGGCGTGGCCGCAGCCCGGACTGGTCACGGACCACGAGCACACCTGTGCCGCGCGGGCCGCGCAGCCACTTGCGACCGGTCCCGGAGACGACGTCCACCCCCAGCGCGGCCGTGTCGACGGGCAACTGCCCGATCGACTGGCACGCGTCCAGCAGAACCAGTGCGCCCACCGAGTGCGCGGCCTCCACCACGGGCTCCACCGGGTTCACCAGGCCGCCGTTGGTCGGCACGTGCACCAGCGACACGAGCCGGACACGGGAATCCAGCATCCCCCGCAACGCGTCCACGTCCACCAGGCCCGACGGGTCCGACGGGATCGGCTCGGGCTTGATCCCCAGGTTCAGCAGGCCCAGCGCGTTGCTGTGGTATTCGACCTCGGTGACCAGGACCCGGTCTCCTGGCGAGAGGGCCATCGCGTCGACAGCCGCCAGCCATGACCGTGTCGCGCTGTCGGTGAACGCCACCTCGTGCGGCTCGCAGCCGAGGAACTCCGCGAGCACGGAGTAGCCTTCTTCCAGGTCGTCCGCGCGTTCAGCGGCTGCTCGGTAGCCGCCCACTTCGGCCTCACGCCGTAAGTGCGCCTGGACCTCGTCGAGCACTTGCCTTGGCGGCAGCGACGAGCCAGCGTTGTCGAGGAAGATCAGGTCATGGCAGCCAGGGGTGTCCGCGCGCACCGAGTCTAGGTCGATCACATACTGCAAGCTACCTTGGCTGCCAGCGCGACAGGTTCCACCAAGCGCCCCACGTCGGGTCCTGGCTGTCGGCGTCGACCACGGCCTGGTAACCGGTCCAGTTGCGGCGCAGGACGTACGTGTGCTCAAGGCCGACGAGCACGATCATGCTCGGCGCCTCGATGTACGTGCGCTGGAGCTTGCGGTACTCGGCGACGCGCTGGGCCGGGTCGGCCATGACCCGTGCGGCGTTCAGCGACGCGGTGATCCTTTCGTCGCCGGAGCGCATCAACGGGTACAGGGCCAGGTCGGGGTCGAACGGGTCACCCGTGCCGATCACCGCCGCGTCTCCAGCCGACGGGGCGCCCACGCGTGTCTGGACCTTCACACCCACCGCGTCCGCGTCGGCGGCGAACGCCGTCGCGAGGTCACGGGCAACCGTGTCACCTGCGGGGTAACTGAGCACGAACTGTGCCGCAACACCGTTCTTGGTGCGAATGCCGTTCGAACCGGTGACCCAACCACCCGAGTCAAGCAACGACTTGGCCGTCGGCACGTCATGGGAGAACTTCGCCGTCGGCTCATGGAACTCCGCCAACACAGGCGACAGTGGCGTGAACGCTTCGGTGCCGTGTCCCGCAAGCGGACCGTCGATCATCGAGCGACGGTTCACCGCGTAGTTCAGCGCCAGCCGGATGTGTGCGTCGGCTGTCACGGCGTTACCCACCGGCATCTGGACCGCGCGCACGGCGGCGCTGCGCTGACGCAGGACAGCGAACACATCGGACTGCTCGAACGATTTCGCCTGCGCGGGCGGTAACGCGGCACTGTCCAGCTTGCCGTCCCTGATCCGCTTCACCCTGGCGTCGTCGTCGGGCACGAACTCGACCGTCACCTTGGAGACCGTGGGCGCGCCGCCGAAGTAGGAGGTGTTGGCGCGCAACGTCAAGCTGGTGCCGCGTTGCCAGTTCTCCACCTGGTAGGGCCCTGTGCCGACGGTTTTCAAGCCGGTCGCCGAGCCCGGCTCCGCCAGCGTCTCACTGGGCACGATCCCCAGTACGAGCAAGTCGAGGAACGGTGCGTACGGCTGGGAGAGGTCGAACCGCACGGTGCTGCCGACCGGCACCTTCCGCGGCGGCGGCGCGGCACGGCTGGACGACGACGGCGGCACGGTTGTCGTGGTCGTCGCGGGCGGCGGTGTGACGTCCGTGATCGCGGTGATCATGCTGTAGCGGTCACGCAATGGCGAGTCGTACGCCGGATCCAGTAACGCCCGGTATGTGGCGACAACGTCTTTGCCGTCGAACGCGCTGCCGTCGTGAAACCGCACGTCACTACGGAGTTTCACGGTCCACGACTTGCCGTCGGGCGACGGCGTCGGCATCTCGGCGGCCAACGCCGTGCGCAGGCCCGCGTCCGCCTGGTGCTCCAGCAGGCCGTCGTACACCTGCGCCGCGCCGTTCTGGCCGTACCCGGCCAACGGGTGCACGTTGGCCGGTTCGGACGGCACCGCGAGCACAAGCGCGGTGCTGTCCGTGCTGCCGGAGGCGGTCGGCGTCGGCGCTGCCGTGCAACCGACCAGCCCGAGGACGGTACAGAGCGCGCCAGAGCTCAGCAGGATTCGACGACGGGGCACACTGCGCACCCTAGCGCCCCTATGAAATCGCCGCCGCGCTTTCCACCGGAGCGAGATCCATCCCGATGTCGACGATCGGCGCGGAGTGCGTCAGGCCGCCCACGGCCAGGTAGTGCACACCTGTCTCGGCGTACGCCCGCGCGACGTCCAGCGTCAGCCCGCCGGACGCCTCCAGTTCGGTCCGGCCACCCGCCGCCGCGGCCCGCCGGACGGCCTCGGCGCACTGATCTGGCGTGAAGTTGTCCAGCAGGACCAGTTCGACGGCGAGCCCCAGTGCCTCGTCGAGCTGGTCGAGCGTGTCCACCTCCACCTCGCACGGCAGGTTCGGCGCGTGGGCGCGAGCGGCGGTGAACGCGGCCGTGATCGACCCGGCCGCCAGCACGTGGTTGTCCTTGATCAGCACGGCGTCACCGAGACCGAGGCGGTGGTTCCGCCCGCCGCCCATGCGCACGGCGTGCTTCTCCAGCAACCGCATGCCCGGCGTTGTCTTGCGGGTGTCACGGATCACGCAGCCGGTGCCGTCGATCGCGTCCACCCAGGCGCGCGTGAGCGTCGCCACCCCGGACAGGTGCGAAACCAGGTTCAACGCCGTGCGCTCGGCCGTGAGCAGGCCACGCAACGAGCCGCGGACGGCCAGGACGGGCTCGCCCGGCACCAGCCGTGCGCCGTCCTGGACAGCCGTCAGGATCTCGAGATCGGACAGGCGGCGGTGGAAAACGGTCAACGCGACCTCGATCCCCGCGAGCACACCGGGTTGACGCGGAGTGATCGCCGCCGTGCCGACCGCGTCGGCAGGCACCGTGGACTCGGTGGTCACGTCCGGGCCGTAGCGCAGGTCCTCGGCGAGCGCCCGGTCCACCACGGCCAGCGTCTCGGCCGTCTCCTGTTCGTTCACGCCGCGCTCCTCAGCGAAGTCGGGGCGGCCAGCACGGGCTGGCCGGAGGGGTTGAGCCGGACCGCGAGGCTGTGCTGCCACGCGGGATCGCTGTCGGGGAAGTCGGTCCGCACGTGGCAGCCGCGGCTTTCGGTGCGCGCCGACGCGGCCGCGATCAGGGCCCGCGCGACCAACGTCAGCGCCGCGTCCTCGACGCGCTGTTTCGTCTTGAGCACCGTGTCCACAGCGGACACGTCGAGCACCGAGCCGACGACCGCGAGACCTTCGGCGTCCCTGCCGATCCCCGCGTACCTGCTCATCACGCGCTGCAACACGTCCCGGTCGGCGACCGGGGCCGTCGGCAGCGGCGCCCGCACGGCGGCACGCGGGTCGGCCAGCAGGCACGCCGCGATGTCCGCCGCGATCGCCCGCGCCGCGCGGGCACCGACCACGAGACCTTCGAGCAAGCTGTTGGACGCCAGCCGGTTCGCGCCGTGCAGGCCGGTCCTGGCGACCTCGCCGACGGCGTAGAGCCCGATCACACCGGTCCGGCCATCCACAGTGGACGCGACACCGCCGCACGCGAAGTGGGCGGCGGGCGACACGGGGATCGGGTCGGCCGACGGGTCCACGCCGATCGACTGGCACGCCGCCAGCACAGTGGGGAACCGCCGCCGGAACAGCTCGGTGTCCAGGTGCGTGGCGTCGAGGTAGACGTGGTCGCCCACCCCGCCGGGTTCCGTCGCCATCCGGCGCGTGATCGCCGCGGCGACGACGTCACGCGGCGCGAGGTCCTCCCGGGGGTGCACGCCTTTCATCACACGCTCGCCCAGCGCGTCGACCAGCACCGCGCCTTCCCCGCGCACGGCCTCGGTCACCAGCGGGCACCGGCCGCGTGCACCCGGGCCCGTGTAGAGCACGGTCGGGTGGAACTGCACGAACTCCACGTCCGCGACGGGAGCGCCTGCCCGCAGGGCCAACGCCAGGCCGTCGGCCGTCGCCACCTCGGGGTTCGACGTGGCCTGGTACAGCTGCCCCAGCCCGCCGGTGGCCAGCAGCACCGCGGGGGCGCTCACCACCCCGGGCACGCCGTTCTGGTCCAGCACGACCAGACCGACGACCGCGCCGGTCGCGGTCCGGACCGCGTCGACCGCGATGTGGTTCTCCAGCAACGGAACCCGGCCGTCCTGCGCCGCCGACAGCAGTGCGCGCTCGATTTCCGCACCTGTCGCGTCCCCGCCCGCGTGCACCACGCGGAACGCGCTGTGCCCGCCTTCCCTGGTCCGGGCCAGGTTGCCGTCCGCACCGGGGTCGAAGACCGCACCGAGCTCGCGCAGCCGCGTCACGGCGTCCGCGCCGTCCGCCAGGATCGCGGCGACTGCGTCGTCCGCGCAGAGGCCACCGCCCGCCACCAGTGTGTCCTCGATGTGCGCGGTGACCGAGTCGCCTTCGTCGTGCTCGTCCGGCAGGACCACGGCGACGCCACCCTGCGCCCAGCGCGTGTTGCCCGCACTGGCCGCCGCCTTGGTGATGACCAGGACGCGCAGACCGAGCTCACGGGCCTCCAGCGCGGCGGTCAGCCCCGCGACGCCGGTCCCGACCACGATGACGTCGGCGCGAGCCTCCCAGCGGGGGCTCATTCCCCACCGCCGGGCTGGCCGATCTCGATCATCCGCTGCACCGACGCGCGCGCACGCGCCGCGGTGTCGAGGTCGACGTGCACTTCGTCCTTGTTCTCCCGCAGGCCGCGCAGCAGCGCCGCCGGGGTGATCATCTTCATGTAGCGGCACGAGGCCCGGTCGTTGACCGCACGGAAGTCGATCTCCGGCGCGGCGCGGCGCAGCTGGTGCAGCATCCCGATCTCGGTGGCCACGAGCACCGACGTCGCGTTCGTCGCCTTGGCCTCCTTGACCATGTCCCCGGTGGACAGGATCTTCACCTGCTCCGGCGGCACGATCCCCTCCCCCGCCAGGTACAGCGCGGACGTCGCGCAGCCGCACTCCGGGTGCACGAACAGGTCGGCCGACGGGTCGGCCGCGGCGCGCTCGGCCAGCTCAGGGCCGTTGATCGCGGCGTGCACGTGGCACTCGCCCGCCCAGATGTGGATGTTGTCGCGGCCGGTCACGCGCTTGACGTGCGCTCCGAGGAACTGGTCCGGGCAGAACAGCACCTCCTTGTCCGCGGGGATCGAGGCGACCACGTCCACCGCGTTCGACGAGGTGCAGCAGATGTCGGTCTCGGCCTTCACCTCGGCCGTGGTGTTCACATAGGACACGACCACCGCGCCGGGGTGCTCGGCCTTCCACGCCCGCAGGTCCGCACCGGTGATCGAGTCGGCGAGCGAACACCCCGCACGCTCGTCCGGGATCAGCACGGTCTTCTCCGGCGCGAGGATCTTGGCCGTCTCGGCCATGAAGTGCACGCCGCAGAACACGATCGTGGACGCGCTCGATTCGGCGGCGATCCGCGACAACGCCAGCGAGTCACCAGTAAAGTCCGCGATGTCCTGGATTTCGGGAAGCTGGTAGTTGTGCGCGAGCAGGACGGCGTCGCGCTGGTCAACCAGGCGCCGAACCTCGTCCCGCCAAGCCGCGTCCGGCTCGACCCCGCTGTAAGGAGTCAGTGTTGCCGTCATCAGGTCCTCCTAGCTCCGGGTTCTCACCCCCGAGGTTTTCGCCTAAGGAGCGAAAACATGCCTGATGCTACCACCGAGCCACCCCTGCTCGGCCATGAGGTTTTGGCCGCGGTCCTCCAAGTGAGAGACGAATCACTCCAGGTCCTGCTGTGGGAAAGGGCCAGGGAACCCGATGTGCACCGCTGGTCACTGCCTGGTGGCAGGCTGCGCCTCGACGAGGACGTCGAGCACTCGATCCGCCGCCAGCTGAAGGAAAAAGTCGATGTGAGACAACTCGCACACGTCGAGCAGCTTGCCGTGTTCAGCGCGCCCGACCGAGTGCCGGGACCTCGTTTGGTCGCGTCGGCGTTCCTCGGGCTCGTGCCGTCCGACAACGACCCCGAGGTGCCGCCGGACACCCGCTGGCACCCGGTCGACGCCTTGCCCACGACGGCTTTCGACCACGAGGCGATCGTGCGGCGGGCCCAGCACCGGCTGCGCTCGAAGCTGTCGTACACCAACATCGGCTTCGCACTGGCCCCGCCCGCGTTCACCATGTCCGAACTGCGGGAGATCTACTCGGCCGCCCTCGGGTACACCGTGTCGTCGACGAACCTGCAACGGGTGCTGTCCAGGCGTGGACTGCTGGAACCAACTGGGGAAACGACGAAGCCGGGCCGGGCGGGCGGGCGGCCCGCCGCCCTGTTCCACTTCACTGTGCGTGGCATGCAGGTCACCGACGAGTTCGCTGTTCTGCGCCCGCCCGCTGCGAAAACCCGGTGATGCCCGTACTTTGATTGGTGTGCCCGAGACGCTTCCGCTGTTTCCCCTGCAGACAGTGCTGCTGCCGGGCGCGAACCTGCCCCTGCACATCTTCGAGCCGCGCTACCGGCAGCTGACCGTCGACCTGGTCACCGGGACCGTGCCGGACAAGCGCTTCGGCGTGGTCGCGATCAAGGCACCGGTCACCGAGGAAGTCGACAAGGTCGACCAGCTGCTGGCCGTCGGGTGTTCGGCCGTCCTGCGCCAGGCCACCCGCCTGCCGGACGGCCGCTACGACATCATCACCACCGGTGAACGCCGGTTCCGGCTGCTCGACCTCGACGCGACGAGCGCGCCGTACCTGACCGGCACGGTCGACTGGATCCCGGACAGCCAGACCCCGCCCGCGATGGCCCAGCGGATCGGCTCGCTGGCCGACTCGGCGCGGGCGGCGTATCGCCGTTACTGCGACACAGCGTGGGAACGAGGCGACTGGGACGAACCGGCGGACGACACAGACCCGGCCGACCTGGCGCACCTGCTGGCCGCCGACGCCCTGCTGCCGATCGAGGACCGCCAGGCCCTGCTCGAGGAAACCCGGGCGGCACACCGGCTGCGGATGGTCTACTCGCTGCTCACGCGGGAAGCGGGGATCATCGCGGCGTTGCACGCTGTCCCCGCTCCCGCATCGGCTTTCGCCGCCAAGATGAACCTCAACTGACCCCTCGAGGCTCCGTGTGGTGGGACTTCAGTGGGCGAGGACCGGCTGCTCGGCGGCCGTCTCGTCGGTCTTCTTGTCCCGCATGACGATCAGGGCGAGGGCGGAGGCGACGAGGACGGCGATCCCGCTGATCACGAACGTGGTGGACATCGCGTCGGTGAAGGCGGTCTTGGCCGTGTCGGCGAGGCCGGGAACGGCGATGGCGTCACCGAAGGACGTGGGTGACCCGGCGGGCATCTCCTTGGCGAAGGCGCCGCTGAGGATGCTGCCCAGCGCGGCAACACCGAGCGCGGCACCCAACTGCTGGATGGTGTCGTTGAGCGCGGAGCCGACACCGGCCTGCTCGGGCGGGACCGTGCCCATCAGCGCGGCGATCGCGGCAGGCATCGCCAAGCCGCCACCAGCGCCCAGCACGAACAGTGCCGCACCGATGCCGACGAAGCCCGAACCGGCCGAGAGGGTGGACAGGAAGAAGAACGAACCGGCGATCACGGCGAGACCGATGGACGCCATCAGCCTGTTGCCCAGCTTCTGGCCGAGCGTGGCGCCGAGACCGTTGAACAGCAACGAACCGGCGGCCATCGGCAGGAAGGCGAGACCGGCCTCGGTCGGCGTGAAGCCGAGCACGAACTGCAGGTACTGGGTGACCACGATCATCAGGCCGCCGTTGCCGATCTGCACCAGCGTCAAGGAGAAGCTGCCACCGCTGAAGTTGCGGGCCCGGAACAGCTTGAGCGGGACCATCGGTGACGGGGTGCGCTTCTCCCAGACCACGAACGCGGTCAAGCTCACCACCGCGATCACGAACGGCACGACGACGTTCGGGTCGGTGACCGAGTACTTGGGCAGCTCGATGATCGTCCAGACGAAGGCGGTCATCCCGGCCGCGGACAGCAGCGCGCCGAGCGGGTCCGGCTTCTGCCACGGGCCCTTGGACTCCGGCATCAGGGTGAGCGCGGCGATGATGGCCAGCACGGCGACCGGCACGTTGATCAGGAACACCGCACCCCACCAGAACCACGCGATCAGCGCACCACCCAGCACCGGGCCGCCGACGAAGCCGACCGTCGCGGCGGCGCTCCACACGGCCATGGCCTTGGGGCGTTCCTTGTCGTCGAAGACCGTGATCAGGATGGACAGCGTGCTCGGCATGATCAGCGCACCACCGACGCCCATCACCGTCCGCGCGATGATCAGCTGGGCCGGGTCGGCGGCGAAGGCCGCCAGCAGTGACGAGGCGCCGAACAGCACCAGGCCGATGATCATGATCTTCCGGCGGCCGAACCGGTCACCGAGGCTGCCCGAGGTGAGCAGCAGCCCGGCGAAGACCAGGATGTAGGAATCCAGGATCCACTGGATGTCCTGAGGGCCCGCGTCGATGTCCTCGCTCAGTGGCGGGACCGCCACGGTCAGCACCATGTTGTCGATGACCAGCACCAATGTGCTGAGCACCAGAACCACCAAGATCCACCAGCGGCGTGGGTTCCGCTCTTGCATCCGACTCAGTCCCCTCGGCTTGCGTACGTTGTTCCGTCGATGCGCACACTGTACGCACACTGCGAACAGTGATGCAAGAGCGAACATCGTGCGCTACCGTGAGCCCATGAACAGCGACATCCCGTCCGTGTGGGCCCGGCCGAAGAAGGGCCGCGACCAGCCGGCGCTGAGCCGGGAGCAGATCGTCGGCGAGGCCATCAAGCTGCTGGACACCGAGGGGCTGGACGCGCTGAGCATGCGCAACCTGGGCAAACGCCTGGACGCGGGCGCGACCTCGCTCTACCGGCACGTGGCCAACAAGGACGAGCTGATCGAGTTGGCGATCGACGAGGTGCACGGCGAGATCGAGGTGCCGTCGCCCGACACGACCGAATGGCGGGCGGGCGTCGTCAGCTGCGCGCACAGCAGCCTCGCGATGATCAACAACCACCCGTGGGTCGCCTCGGTCCTCGGCCAGATCGGCCTGTCCTACCTGGGCCCCAACGTGATGCGGATGAGCGACGGCATGCTGGCGCTGTTCGAGAAGGGCGGCTTCAGCCTGGCCGAGAGCGACCTCGCGCTGCGTGCCGTGCAGGCTTTCGTGATCGGCTCAGGGGTCGGCGTCGCCGCGTGGCAGACCTCGTTGGCCCGCAGCGGCCTGAGCGACGAACAGTGGGCGGAACGGATCCAGCCGATCGTCATGGCGGCGGTCGCGCCCTACCCCCGGCTCACCGCGTCAATCGAAGCCGCCGCGGCGAACACCCCGGAGGTCATGTTCGACCACGGACTCAACGCGGTACTCGACGGCCTGGTGGCCAACCGCCACTAACCCCGCTAGGTGTGCAACGAAGGCCACATTGGTAGCCAAAAACGCAACAAAGGCCACATTGGTTGCACGCGTCGGGCGTTAGCCGAGGCGGCGGCCGAGGTCGTCCATTCCGTTCCACGCGGCCAGAACGCCGTACGCCAGCGCGGTGGCCAACGGCTGGGCCAGGATCACCCAGACGGACTCCAGCGTCGGCGCGACCGTGACCTGCTCACCGACGTTGGTCTGCGACGGCACGTCGTAGATCCAGCCGGTGAACATCCCCGTCATCAACGTGGCGAGGTAGGCCGCGCCCAAGGACCCGAGCACAGCGGCGATCATCGTCACCGGGCCACGCCGTTCGCGCATGAACCACACGGTGACGCCGACGACGAGCCCGGCACCCAGCCCCAGCAGCACGAACACGGCGATCGAGTCGAACCGGTGGTAGCTCTCGGCGGTCAGCGGGATCGGGCCGCGCACGGTGATCTGCTTGAGCTGCCCCGGCGCGAGCTGCGCCCACAGCCATGCCAGCGGAACACCGACCAGGCTCACCAGCGACAGCACGCTGATCGCGGGCAGCAGGTCCGCCTTGATCACTACGCGTGACCTGGGCTGGGGCGGCAGGTAGTACGGCACGCCGTACGGCGGATACAGCGGAACCTCCGGTGGCGCATCGCGTTGCTGCGCCTCGACGGGCTGTTCCGCCACAGCCGAACCTCACCTTCTCGTCTCCCCGGGAGCCGAGCTTATCCCGTGACCGGAGCGGATGTTGACTCGCCGTGCCGACTGCACCGCGCCGACCACCCGGCCGGGGTCACCTGAACGACCATCCGCCGCGCGCAGTGCCGACAGAACCGCGGCGGGTCCACCAGGGCCAACCGTTTGCGGCACACCTCGTGCACACCTTCGGTGCCGGGCTTGCCGCACCAGCCACAGTAGGTCACCGGATCGGTCACGGGGTCCCTTCAGAGCGTCTCGTTCAGTGCCTTGATGGGCATCTTCAGCTCGGCGAGCATGTCCAGGTCCTGGCTGGCCGGGCGACCGAGGTTGGTCAGGTAGTTGCCGACGATGATGGCGTTGATGCCGCCGAGCATGCCCTTCTCCGCGCCGAGGTCACCGAGGGTGAGCTCACGGCCGCCCGCGAACCGCAGCATCGTGCGGGGCATGGCCAGCCGGAACGCGGCGACTGTGCGCAACGCCTCCGGGCCTTCCACGATCGGGTAATCCTCGTACGGCGTGCCGGGGTTGGGGATGAGGAAGTTCATCGGCACCTCGTCCGGCTCCAACTCGGCGAGCTGCACCGCGAACTCGGCGCGCTGCTCGATCGACTCGCCCATGCCGATGATGCCGCCGGAGCACACCTCCATGCCCGCCTCGCGGACCATCCGCAGCGTCTCCCAGCGCTCCTCCCACGCGTGCGTGGTGACCACGTTCGGGAAGTGCGAGCGCGCGGTCTCGAGGTTGTGGTTGTAGCGGTGGCAGCCCATTTCGACGAGTTCGTCGACCTGCTCCTGCGTGAGCATGCCGAGCGAGCAGGCGATCTGGATGTCGTTGCCGTCCTCGCGGATGGCCTTGATGCCGTCGCGGACCTGGGAGAGCAGACGTTTGTCCGGGCCACGGACGGCCGCGACGATGCAGAACTCGGTCGCGCCGGTCGCCAGGGTCTGCCGTGCGGCCTTGACCAGGCCGGGGATGTCCAGCCAGGCGGACCGCACCGGTGTGGGGAACCGGCCGGACTGCGAGCAGAAGTGGCAGTCCTCGGGACAACCGCCGGTCTTCAGGCTGATGATGCCCTCGACCTCGACCTCCGGACCGCACCAGCGCATCCGGACCTCGTGCGCGAGGCCCAGCAACTCCGCCAACCGGTCGTCACCCAGGGTGAGCACCTCGACGAGCTGCTCCTGGGACAGTCCGACCCCGCGCTCGAGCACCTGCTCCCGCGCGACCTTGAGAATGCCGGTCCTCTCAGCTGCCGCCGTCAACGGTCCTCCCTGAAAGCCAGTGGCTGTTGCGACTGGTCAGTCTGCCTCAGAAAAGGCCGGCCGGTGAGGGACGTAGCTCACGCACCTGGTCACGAGGACTTGTACGTCATCACGAACTGTTCGGGATCGAAATCGCCACCGAACCAGGGGGAAAGGCCCGCACGGGCGACTTCGACGAACCGGGCCTGATCCAGCGCGCCGGAGCCGTGCGGCAACGCGCCCAGCAGCGGAGCGCCCGCCGCGACCGGCAGGTCCTCCAGGTTGCAGCGGGTCGCCAGATCGGGTTCGGCCGGCCAACTGCCGACCACCACGCCCAGCGACTCGATGCCCCGGCGCAGCAGCGCCTCGGCGGTCAGCGTGGTCGCGTTCAGCGTGCCGAGCCCGGCCGCGGCCACGACCACCACGGGTACGCCCATCGCCCACGCGGCGTCCGCGATCGTCGAGCCGTTGCTGTCGAACCGGACGAGCAGGCCGCCCGACCCTTCGACGAGGACCAGGTCATGGTCCTCGTCCAGCCGGGACACCGCGGCCGCGATGTCGGCGGGCCCGATCGTGGGCATACCGCTGCGCCGGGCCGCCGTCTCCGGTGCGAGAGGGTCGGTGTAACGGACCAGCTCGACGGTGGTCACGTCGCCCGCGAGTCTGCGGACGGTGTCCAGGTCGCCGGTGCCGTCCTCGTTGAGGCCCGCCTGGGCGGGTTTGACCACGGCGACTCGCCTGCCGTCGGCCTTGGCCAGCGCGGCGATCCCCGACGTGACGATCGTCTTGCCGACCTCGGTTCCGGTACCGGTGACCACGATCACGCTCACGTCGAACCAGATTACGAGCTGTACCGTGACTGCGACACGCCGGGGGCCGAGAAAGCGCTTACTCTGTGAGTCTTGCCACTGAGTCGCGGACCATCAGTTCGGCGGGCATCCACAGCGTCGTCGGGCCGGTGACCGCCTCCACGCCACTGGCGATCCGGCCCGCTCGCCGTGCGCCCTGGTCGAGCGGCAGCCGCACGGTGGTCAGCGCCGGGACGACGTCGACGGCCGAGGGCAGGTCGTCGAATCCCGCCACCGAGATGTCCCGCGGCACCTGGACTCCCCGCTGCCGCAGCGCCGCGATCACGCCGAGGGCCATCAGGTCGTTGCCCGCGACGATCGCGGTCACGTCGGCGCCGATCAGCTCCATCGCCGCGTCGAACCCGGACGCGCGGGAGAAGTCGCCGTGCACCACCACGGACTTGTCGAGACCGTGCTCGTCGAGCGCCGAGAGGTGCCCTTTGAGCCGCGCGGTGGTCGTGCTGTTGCCCGCCGGGCCTGCCACGTAGGCGATCCGCTTGTGTCCCATCGTGATCACGTGTCTGGTCAGCGCTCGCGCGCCGCCTTCGTTGTCGAACGCCACGCACGGCACGTCGACGTCCGGCGGCGCGGGCCGCCCGCACATGACCACCGCGGTACCCGCTGACAGCGCCTGGCTGATGAGCTTCGCGATGGCCCGCAGGTGTTCGGGTTCCTCACGGGTGCCGCCGGTCAGCACGACGCCGCGAACCCGTTGGCGCAGCAGCATGCTGATGTACTTCAGCTCGTCCGACGGCGACCCGGCCGTGTTGCAGATCACGGCGAGCAGGTCCGCGCTCGCGGCCTCCCACTGCGTGCCGCTGGCCTGGATGGAGAAGAACGGGTCGGAGACGTCGTTGACGATCACGCCGATCACTTCGGACGTCGCCGCGGCCAGCGCCCTGGCCGGGCCGTTCACCACGTAGTCGAGTTCGCCCAGCGCGCGGTGCACGCGTTCGCGGGTCACGGCGGAGACGGGGTAGTTGCCGTTGAGCACTCGCGACACGGTCGCGGTGGACACCCCCGCACGCGCCGCGACGTCCGCCAATGTCGCCGCCATCCGGCTACCTCCCAGCACAACCTATTGACACCCGGTCCGGTGCCTGCCTAGCTTACGCTGATAGTAAGCGCTTTCTATGCCGAGAAGGGGAGACCATGGCGGATCGGCGGCCGGTCGGTATCGCGATGAACGGCGTCACCGGGCGGATGGGGCTGCGGCAGCACCTGCTGCGGTCGGTACTGGCGATCAGGGAGCAGGGCGGCATCCCGGTCGGCGACGGCAGCGTGATTTGGCCGGAACCGGTCCTGATCGGCCGCAACGAGCACAAGGTCAAGGCGATCGCCGACGAGCACGACCTGCCGTGGACGACGAACCTGACCGAGGCGCTGGCCGACCCGGGTGTGCAGGTGTACTTCGACTCGCTGGTCACCGGCGAGCGGCAGCGGACCGTGCGCGAGGCGATCGCCGCGGGCAAGCACGTCTACTGCGAGAAGCCCACCGCCTCGGACCTGACGACCGCGCTGGAACTGGCCAAGCTGGCCAGGGACGCGGGCGTGAAGAACGGCGTGGTGCAGGACAAGATCTTCCTGCCCGGCCTGCTGAAGCTCAAGCGCCTCGTCGACGGCGGCTTCTTCGGCCGGATCCTGTCGGTGCGCGGCGAGTTCGGCTACTGGGTCTTCGAAGGCGACTGGCAGCCGATCAACCGGCCGTCGTGGAACTACCGCGCCGAGGATGACGGCGGGATCGTCCTCGACATGTTCTGCCACTGGCAGTACGTGCTCGACCACCTCTTCGGCAAGCCGCTGACCGTGCAGGCCCTTGCCGCGACGCACATCCCGTCACGCTGGGACGAGCAGGGCGCCGAGTACCGGGCGACCGCCGACGACGCGGCGTACGGGATCTTCGAACTGGACGGCGGGATCGTCGCGCAGATCAACTCGTCGTGGGCGACGCGGGTGTTCCGCGACGAGCTCGTCGAGTTCCAAGTGGACGGTACGGAAGGCAGCGCGGTCGCCGGGCTGCGCCGCTGCCGCGTGCAGCACCGGTCGGCCACGCCGATGCCGGTGTGGAACCCGGACCTGCCGCCGACCGAGGACTTCCGGTCGCAGTGGCAGGAAGTCCCGGACAACCAGGTGTTCGACAACGGGTTCAAGGCCCAGTGGGAGCTGTTCCTCAAGCACGTCGTGCTGGACACGCCGTGGCACTGGGACCTGGTGGCCGGTGCGCGTGGCGTGCAGCTCGCGGAGCTCGGGCTGCGGTCGGCACGCGAAGGCCAGCGGTTGTCCATTCCGGACCTGGAGCTGTGAGTGTGATCATCGAACTGCCGACCGGCCCCTACGAGATCCGGTCGTCCGGCGGGTACTCCCCCGGACCCGCACCGCTGAGCCGCCGCCTGCTCGCGGCGGCCCACGTGGTGGCGGACCCGTTGGGGGACAACACCCCAGGCAGTCCCGCCGCCGTCGACTGGGACGCCACCCTCGCCTACCGCAACCACCTGTGGGACCACGGTTTCGGTGTCGCGGAGGCGATGGACACCGCGCAGCGCGGGATGGGCCTCGACTGGGCCGCGACCAGGGAACTGATCCGCCGGACCGGGGCGAACGCCGCAGGCCCGTTCGCGTGCGGCGCGGGAACGGACCAGCTCGCGCCGGGCCCGCACACGGTCGACGACGTGATCGAGGCGTACACCGAGCAGGTCGCCGTGATCGAGGAGACCGGCGGCCAGGTGATCCTGATGGCCAGCCGGGCCTTGGCCGCGGCGGCGTCGGGATCCGACGACTACCACCGGGTGTACGGGCACCTGCTGCGCCAGGTGTCGTCACCGGTGATCCTGCACTGGCTCGGCCCGATGTTCGACCCGGCGCTGGACGGCTACTGGGGCGCGCCGGACCTCGACGCGGCCACCGACGTGTTCGCCGAGATCATCAAGTCCCACGCGTCGGCTGTGGACGGTGTGAAGATCTCGCTACTGGACGCGTCACGTGAAGTGGACCTGCGCCGCAGGCTGCCGGTGGGTGTGCGGTGCTACACCGGCGACGACTTCCACTACCCCGAGCTGATCCTGGGTGACTCCGAGGGGTACAGCGACGCGCTGCTGGGCATCTTCGACGCGATCGCCCCAGCGGCGGCAGCCGCCGTGCGAGCGTTGGACGAATCGGACACCGCTTCGTACAACGAGATCCTCGCGCCGACTGTGCCGTTGTCCCGGCACATCTTCGGCACACCGACTTACTACTACAAGACGGGCATCGTGTTCCTGGCCTGGCTGGCCGGGTACCAGTCCCACTTCCGGATGGTCGGCGGGCTGGAGAGCGCGCGGTCCGTGCCACACCTGGTCGAGCTGTTCAGACTGGCCGACGCGGCCGGGCTGCTGCCGGACCCGGATCTGGCAGCGGCCCGGATGCGCGCGTTCCTGGAGGTGTCGACGTGAGCTCCCGGCTGAGCCTCAACCAGGCCACCACCACCCAGTGGGACATTCCCGCCCTGGTGGATGGATGCGCTCGGGCAGGCCTGACCCAGGTGGGTCTGTGGCGTGGCCCGGTGGCGGACTACGGGCTCGACCGGACGGCCAAGCTGGTCCGCGACGCGGGCCTGACCGTGACCTCGCTGTGCCGTGGTGGTTTCTTCGCCGATACGGACGCGATCGCCGACAACCGCAAAGCGATCGACGAAGCCGCGGCGCTGGGCGCACCGATCCTGGTCCTGGTCTCCGGCGGTCTTCCGCCAGGCAGCCAGGACATCGACGCGGCGCGGCAGAACGTGCTCGACTCGATCGCCGAGCTCGCGCCCTACGCGGCGGCGCAAGGCGTCCAGCTGTCGATCGAGCCGCTGCACCCGATGTTCGCGTCCGACCGGTGTGTGGTGTCCACTCTGGACCAGGCACTGGACATGGCGCTGCTGTTCCCCGCCAACCAGGTCGGTGTGTGCGTGGACACGTACCACGTCTGGTGGGATCCCGGTGTGTACCAGGCGATCGAGCGGGCCGCCGAGCGGATCTCGATCTTCCAGGTGTGCGACTGGATCACGCCGCTGCCCGAAGGCGTCCTGCTCGGCCGGGGCATGATGGGCGACGGCTGCATCGAGTTGCGGCGGCTGCGGGAGGCGGTCGACGCCACGGGTTACTCGGGCCCGATCGAGGTGGAGATCTTCAACCAGGCGATCTGGGACTCCCCCGGCGACGAGGTGGTCGACCGGGTCATCGACACCTACCAGGAGCACGTGCTGTGAGCTCATCCTGGTGAGGGATCGCCTTCACCCCGTAGTGTGAGTCGGGGGGACCCTACCGCGCGGCAACCTGTTCGTATGACTGGAAGAAGCTGGCCCCGGTGGTCGGCGCACGCGGCGGCCGGGTGGGCCGCGGCGGCGGCCGGGCTTGGGGCGTACCGGATTGCGGGCGGCACGACGACCGCGGGCTGGCTGATCGCCGCCGGAGGTCTGGTCGGATTCCTTGTGGCAGTGGCGTGCACCCGGCCGAAACCACCCGCGGCGGCATGGCTGGGCGCGTTCGCCGTGGCCGCGTTCGCGTTGGCAGGCGGGGTGTTCACGGTGCTGACCGTCGTCGCGTTCGCGCTCACCGGCACGGTCGACAGCTGGACCGGCGCGGCTAGGCAAGCCCTGTGCCTGCTTGGCGGGATCCTGTTCACGGCCACAGCGGTCGCGGCACGCCGCCGTGCGCACGGTCTGTGCCCACGCTGTGCTCAGGTGCACGACGCGAATGAGCCCCCGCCGCCCCCTGTATCGAAAGGGGTGCGGCGTACCGCCATCGCCGGAGCCGTCGCGTTCGTGCCCTACGTGGTGATGAAAGTGTTGTGGGCGATCGGGTTGCGCATCGACGGCATGGCCGGGCCAGACCTCACCACCAGCGACGGGTTGTACGGCTTCCTTGGGCGGTACGGGATCGACGGCACGTCGCTCGCGGCGCTGATGGGCATGGTCCTGCTGTGGGCGCTGGTGAGCCAGTGGGGGCAGGTGGTTCCTCGCTGGCTTCTGTTGGCGCCGGCCTGGCTGGCCGCGTTGCTCGGTCCGTACGGCGTCGTCGGGATGGGGTGGGTTCTACTGGCACTCACCGGTGCTGTGCACAGTGAGTTGCCAGTTTGGGTGGTCGCTGTGGGCGCGTTGGGCTTCGGCGGCTTTGGTGTCGCGGCTGCGGTGACAGCGTTGTCATTTCAGCGCAGGACCAGGCCTCGCTGCGTCAACCCACAGCCACTGCCGCACAGAGAGCCTTCGTGATCAGCGCCAGATCCTCGTCGCACGTGATGTACGGCGGCATGGTGTAGATCAGATCGCGGAACGGCCGCAGCCACACGCCTTCCTCGACAGTCGCCTTCGTCGCCGCGGTGATGTCGACCTGGTGGTCGAGCTGGACCACCCCGATCGCACCGAGCACCCGCACGTCGAGCACACCGGGCAGGTCGAGCGCCGGTTCGAGGCCGGTGACCAGGGCGTGCTCGATCCGTCTGATCGCGTCGGACCAGTCGCCCTCCAGCAGCAGGTCGATCGAGGCGTTGGCGATCGCCGCCGACAGCGGGTTGCCCATGAAGGTCGGGCCGTGCGCGAGCACGGGCAGGTCGCCCTGCGAGATCCCGTCGGCGATCTGGGCGGTGCACAGCGTCGCGGCCATCGACACGTAGCCGCCGGTCAGCGCCTTGCCCAGGCACATCACGTCCGGGCTGACCGCCGCGTGGTCGGCCGCGAACAGGGTGCCGGTGCGGCCGAAGCCGGTCGCGATCTCGTCGAAGATCAGCAGGACGTCGTTGGCGAGCGTCAGCTCACGCAGGACGTGCAGGTAGCGCGGGTCGTGGAACCGCATCCCGCCCGCGCCCTGGACCAGCGGCTCGACGATCACGGCCGCCAGCTCGTCGGCGTTCTGCTCGATCAGGTCCGCGAGGGTGGCGACGTACTCGTGGTCGACACCCGCGTCGGACCCCGCAGGCGGCGTCGGCGCGAAGATCTGCTCCGGCAGGACGCCACGCCACAGCGAGTGCATCCCGCCGTCCGGGTCGCAGACGCTCATCGGGTGGAACGTGTCACCGTGGTAGCCACCGCGCCACGTCAACAGGCGGCGTTTCTCCGGGCGGCCGATGGAACGCCAGTACTGCAGGCACATCTTCACGGCGACTTCCACCGACACCGAGCCGGAATCGCAGAGGAACACGTGCTGCAACGGGGTCGGCGTGATCTGCACGAGCTTGGCCGCCAGGCGCACGGCGGGCTCGTGGGTCAGCCCGCCGAACATCACGTGGCTCATCCGACCGGCCTGGTCGGCCATGGCCTGGTCCAGCCGCGGGTGCCGGTAACCGTGGATGGCCGCCCACCACGAGGACATGCCGTCGACCAGGTCACGGCCGTCGGTCAAGTGCAGTCGGACCCCCGACGCGGATTCCACGACGTACGGATCCCTGGTGCCCGGCATCGGACCATACGGATGCCAGACGTGCGCGCGGTCCAACGCGATCAGCTCGGCGACGTCCACGGACCGACACTAGTGCCAATTGGTCGCATCTTGGGACCTATTAGGCCACATACCCGCGTCTGGCCAGGTCGTCAGCCGATCGTGCGGGCAAGCTACCGTCAGACGCCATGACCGAGTGGACCGCTCTGCACCCGATCATCGACGCCGGGGACCCCGACAACGTCGTGCGCCTGACGCGCGACCTGACGGCCGCCGCCCGGAAATCGCTGGTCGAGCCGCTGCGGGCGTACGAGAAAGAGCTGCGGACCGGCACGTTCGTGAGCAACAGGTACTGGGGTCCACGGCTGTGCGCGCTCACGGTCGCGGGCGCGGCTCTGCTACCGACTGCGTCAAGTGTGGCCGTGTGGATCGCCCGCAACGGCCTGCGCGAGGACGAAACAGGCACGGACGTGATCGACCTGGTCGTGGCGGTCCTGCGGGACCGGCGGGTGTCGTGGCTGCCGGACCTGGTCGACCGGTTGGCGCTGCGGCTGCCGTCCGACCGGTTGGACACCGATCTTCGTCAGTTGGTCACCAGCCTCGCGGCCCACACCGGTATCGCCCCGCTGGCCACCGACGGCCTGGTGTACTCGTGGATCGCCACCGGCCACGCCGACACCGGCCGCTCGGCACTGGCCCGCAGGCTGTTCGAAGTAGACGGTGTCGGCCCGCTGCTGGAAGACGGCGGCTGGCCGGAGAAGCTGGCGGCCGACCCGGCGCTGGACCGGACGATGATGCTCGAAGGCTGCCTGTACCGGCTGCGCCGGGGCGGCAGGGCAGCGGACCTCAACGGCTTCCTGCAGGTGCACAAGGCACTCGCCCCGACAAGGGACGAAGTCGGCATGCTGGCCGGGGACTACGAAGCGCTGCTGTCCAACTCACACACCCCGGTCGCGGCCATGGCCCGCCACCAGTTGACGCTGGCGGGCCAGGCCGGGGCGATCAAGCCATGCAGGCAGGCCCGAGCAACGCCTTGAGGTCGCCCATCAGCGCCGGGTTCGGGTTGACCCGCAGGGTGTCGTCGAGCTTCAGCAGCGTTTTGCGTGAACCGTTGATCAGCCGCAGGTGCACCTCGGTGGTGCCGGGGTGCGTCGACAGGGCTTCCTTCAGCTGGGCGACGATGTCCGGCGTGCACTTCGACGCGGGCATGCTGACGCGGAACGGCTGACTGCCCGCCATCGCTTCCAGGTCCGGCACGACCAGGTCGTTGGCGATCAGCGAGATCCGGTCGTCGCGCTTGGCCACCCTGGCCTTGACCAGCACGATCGCGTCCTCGACCACGCTCATCCCGATCACCGAGTAGGTCTTCGGGAAGAACAGGGCCTCGATGCCACCGGCCAGGTCCTCCAGCTGGGCGGAGGCCCACGGCTCACCGTTCTTGTTCACGCGCCGCGTCACCGAGGCGAGGATGCCGCCGATGGTCACCTGGGCGCCGTCGTTGACGGTGCCTTCCAGGATCGCCGCGATCGGCGTGTCGGACTGCGCGGACAGGATGTGCTCGACGCCGTCGAGCGGGTGCCCGGACACGTACAGGCCCAGCATCTCCCGCTCGAGCGCCAACTGGTGCTTGGTCTCCCACGCGTCCTCGGGGACCTTCACGTCGAACACCGACGCCACGTCGTCGTCGGTCGAGTCACCGCCGCCGAACAGGTCGAACTGGCCGACGGCCTCGGCGCGCTTGGTGTCCATGACCGCGTCGATGGCGTCGGTGTGCACGAGGAACAGGCCCTTGCGGGGGTGCTTGAGCGAGTCGAACGCGCCTGCCTTGATCAGCGATTCGACGACCTTCTTGTTGCACGCCTGCGCGTCGACCTTGCGCAGGAAGTCGGAGAAGTCGACGAACGCGCCCTTCTCCTCGCGGGCCTTGATGATCGATTCGACCACGTTCGCGCCGACGTTGCGGATCGCGCCGAGGCCGAAGCGGATGTCCTCGCCGACCGGCGCGAAGTCGCGCGCCGACTCGTTGACGTCCGGCGGCAGCACCGTGATGCCCATCTTGCGGCATTCGGCCAGGTAGATGGCTGCTTTGTCCTTGTCGTCGCGCACCGAGGTGAGCAGGCCGGCCATGTACTCGGCGGGGTAGTTCGCCTTGAGGTACGCCGTCCAGTACGACACCAGGCCGTACGCGGCCGAGTGGGCCTTGTTGAACGCGTAGTCGGCGAACGGGACCAGGATCTCCCAGAGGGTCTTGACCGCGTCCTTCGGGTAGCCGTTGTCCAGCATGCCCTTCTCGAACCCGGCGTACTCCTTGTCCAGGATCTCCTTCTTCTTCTTGCCCATGGCGCGGCGGAGCAGGTCTGCTTGTCCGAGCGTGTACCCGGCGAGCTTCTGGGCGATCGCCATGACCTGCTCCTGGTAGACGATCAGGCCGTACGTCGTGCCCAGGATGTCCTCGAGGTCCTTGGCCAGTGCCGGGTGGATCGGCGTGATCTCCTGCTGCTTGTTCTTGCGCAGCGCGTAGTTGGTGTGCGATTTCGCACCCATCGGGCCGGGGCGGTACAGCGCGCCGACGGCCGAGATGTCCTCGAAGTTGTCGGGTCGCATCAGACGCAACAGGTCTCGCATGGGGCCACCATCGAGCTGGAACACGCCGAGCGTGTCCCCCCGGGAGAGCAGCTCGTACGTGGCCTTGTCGTCCAGTGCGAGGGTCTGCAGGTCGACCGGCTGTTTGCCGTTGAGCTCCATGTTGCGCAGGCAGTCGTCGATGACCGTCAGGTTGCGCAGGCCAAGGAAGTCCATCTTCAGCAGACCGAGCGACTCGCACGTCGGGTAGTCGAACTGGGTGATGATCGACCCGTCCTGCGGGCGCTTCCACAGCGGGATCACGTCCAGCAGCGGCTCGGCGCTCAGGATCACCGCACAGGCGTGCACACCGGCGTTGCGGATCAGGCCCTCCAGGCCCTTTCCGGTGTCGATGATCTGCTTGACCTGCGGGTCCTGGTCGTAGAGCGCCCGGATCTCGGTGGCTTCCTTGTACCGCTTGTGCTGCGGGTCGTGGATGCCCGACAGGGGGATGTCCTTGGCCATCACGGCGGGCGGGTACGCCTTGGCGATCCGGTCGGCCACCGCGTAGCCGGGCTGGCCGAACAGCACACGGGCGGCGTCCTTGATCGCAGCCTTGGCCTTGATCGTGCCGAACGTGATCACCTGGGCGACCTTGTCCTCGCCCCACCGCTCCGTGGTGTACCGGATGACGTCACCGCGACGGCGCTCGTCGAAGTCGATGTCGATGTCAGGCGGGGACACGCGGTCCGGGTTGAGGAACCGCTCGAAGATCAGCCCGTGGGCGAGCGGGTCGAGGTCCGTGATGCCCATCGCGTACGCGATCAGCGCGCCTGCGGCAGAGCCACGGCCGGGGCCGACGCGGATGCCGTTGGACTTGGCCCAGTTGATCAGGTCCGCGACCACGAGGAAGTAGGCCGGGAAGCCCATCTGCAGGATGACGCCGATCTCGAACTCGACCTGCTGCTTGTGCAGGTCGTCGATGCCGTCCGGGAAGCGGCGGTGCATGCCCTCCCACACCTGCTGCTTGAAGTACTCGCCCTCGGTCATCCCCTCGGGGATGGGGAACTTCGGCATCAGGTTGCGGGAGGTGAACATGCCTTCCGTCGAGACCTTCTCGGCGATCAGCAGGGTGTTGCGGCACCCCTCCTGCCAGGCGTCGGACGAGTCGATCGCGCGCATCTCCTCCGGTGACTTCAGGTAGTAACCGGAGCCGTCGAACTTGAACCTGGTCGGGTCCTGCATCGTCTTGCCGGTCTGCACGCAGAGCAGCGCGTCGTGGGCGTCACGTTCGTGCTCGTACGTGTAGTGCGAGTCGTTGGTGACCACGAACGGGATGCCGACCTTCTTGGCCACGTCGAGCAGCTCGTTGCGGACCTTGAGCTCGATGTCGATGCCGTGGTTCATCAGCTCGACGTAGAAATTGTCCTTGCCGTAGATGTCCTGCCACTCACCCGCGGCCTTCACGGCCTCGTCGAAGTGGCCGAGGCGCAGCCTGGTCTGGACCTCGCCGGACGGGCACCCCGTCGTGGCCATCAGGCCGTCGGACAGGCTCGCCAGGAGCTCCCTGTCCATCCGCGGCCACTTGCCCAGTTGGCCCTCCATCGAGGCGAGGCTGGCGGCGCGCATCAGGTTGCGCAGGCCGGTGTCGTTCTTCGCCCAGATCGTCTGGTGGGTGTAGGCGCCGCTGGCCGAGACGTCGTCGGACTTCTGCGACGGATCGCCCCACCGGATGCGGTCCTTCACGTGCCGCGATCCGGGGGCGAGGTAGGCCTCGATGCCGAGGATGGGCTTGATGCCCGCGGCCGTGGCCTGCTTGAAGAAGTCGTAGACACCGTTCATGTGGCCGTGGTCGGTGATCGCCACGGACGTCATGCCCAGTGCCTCGCACTGGGCGAACATGTCCTTCAGCTTCGCCGCTCCGTCGAGCATCGAGTACTCGGTGTGCACATGAAGGTGAGTGAAGGAGTCAGCGGCCACGATCCATCACCCTAAACGTCTCCTCGGTGTAACCGACGGCACCACCCCGGTCGAACATGACGGGTGTGACAATCTTGAGTGCCATGCGATTCCGACCAGTGACCTACGCCGCACTTGTCGACCACGTCGTCTCACGCATAACCGCTGTACCCGGCCAGGTCCGGGTGGCGATCGACGGCGCGGCGGCCGCCCGGCCCGGTGAGCTCGCCGACGCGCTGGTCGACCCGCTGCGGGTGCTCGGCCGGTCGGTGGTCCGGGTGCGTGCGGAGGATTTCCTCCGGCCCGCGTCGCTGCGGTTCGAGCAGGGCAAGACCGACGAGGAGTCGCGTTACTCGTCCTGGCTGGACGAAGGCGCGCTGCGCCGCGAAGTGCTGACAGGCGACAAAGTCCTGCCGTCATTGTGGAACGCGCGGACCGATCGCGCCACCCGCGCCGACTACGTTGCGTTGCCACCGGAGGGCGTGGTGGTCATCGACGGGGAACTGTTGCTGGGTCGTGGGTTGCCGTTCGACGTGACGGTCCACCTCTGGCTGTCGGCCGGGGCGCTCGCCAGGCGGACCGAGCCGGGTGACGCGTGGAGCCTGCCCGTTCTCGCCAGGTACGACACCGAAGCCGACCCGTTGACCACCGCGGACGTGGCGGTCAGGATCGACGACCCGAACCACCCCGCGATGCGAAGTACCTAGGGACCTGGCTATTCCGACCGCGATGGTCTATACCAATTGATGAGGTTCCGCACACCCTGCACGCGGAGGTTCCATCATGCGCAAGATCATGACCGCGGTGGTCGTGGCCGCCGCGCTGTTCCCGGTCCAGACCGGGCACGCCGAAACCACAGCGACAGCGACAACGACGGCGACAGCGATCCCGGTCGCGCCCTACGTCGACATGGGCGCGTGGCCGACGCCCGTACTGTCCACAATGGCCAAACAAGGCAACGTCAAGAGCTTCACCCTCGGCTTCGTCACGTCGAACGGCTGCAAGGCGAGCTGGTTCGCCGCCTACGACCCGCACACGGGCTGGCAGCGCGACGAGATCGACAAGCTCCGCGCGGCTGGCGGGGACGTGAAGATCTCCTTCGGTGGCGCGTCCGGGATCGAGTTGGCCTACTACTGCATGACTCCGGCTGCCCTCGCCGCCGAGTACGACGCCGTGGTCAAGGCTTACGCGTTGAAGTACGTGGACTTCGACATCGAGGGGTCCGCCGTCGCCGACCCGGCCACCATCGCGCGGCGGTCCCAGGCACTGAAGATCCTCCAGGACAAGAACCCTGGCCTGAAGATCTCGCTCACGCTGCCCGTCCTGCCGACCGGGTTGACCGCCGACGGCGTCAACGTCGTCCAGCAGGCCAAGAACGCCGGGGTGAACCTGGATCTCGTCAACATCATGGCGATGGACTACTACCAGGGCCCCGCGGACCAGGGAGCCAAAGCCATAGCAGCCGCCAAGGCGACCCAGGCACAGATGAAGACGGTCCTGGGCATCTCCGACGACGCCGCCGCCTGGAAGAAGATCGGGGTCACGCCGATGCTCGGCGTCAACGACTCCCGCAACGAGATCTTCCTGCAGAAGGACGCTCGGGCGTTGGTCAGCTTCGCCTCGTCGGTCCACCTCGGCATGCTCTCCACCTGGGAGCAGGGCCGGGATGCGAACGCCTGCAACGGGGCGCTCTACCGGTGCACCAATGTGGCCCAGTCGCCGTACGAGTTCTCCAAGATCTTCGCCGGGTTCAACGGCTGAGGCACACACCACCGACCTGGTTACGAAGTCCTCGGCGGTAGGCGAACTCGTTCCTTCAAGGACGCGTTCATGACGAGAGAAGGGCGCCGGACTCCTTGTCGTAGAGCAGGACGCGGCCGGGGTCGGGTGCCGCGGTCACTTCCGAACCGATCGCGGGCTCGTGTTGCTCACGGACTGTCAGGCCCAGGAGGCTGCCGTCCGGGCATTCCAGCGTCACCAACGAGCTCACGCCGAGGTTCTCGACCGTGGACACCGTTCCGGTGATGCCCTGCCCGCCTGGTTCGAGCGCCAGGTACTCGGGGCGTACACCGACGGTCACCATCGTGTTGTCCGGCAGGTCAGTGGGTGACGGCAGTATGGCGCCCGCGACCGCCAGGCCGCGGTCGGTGACCGTGCCGTCCAGGAGGTTCATCGGGGTCGAGCCGATGAAGTTGGCCACGAAGGTGTCCGCCGGGCGGCCGAACACCTCTCTCGGGGTGCCCAGCTGGCGGATCCGGCCGGATTCCATCACCGCTATCCGGTCGGCCAGCGCCAGTGCCTCGGCTTGGTCGTGGGTGACGAAGACCGTGGTGATTCCCAGTTCCTTCTGCAGGCGCTTGAGGAACGTCCTCGCTTCCAGGCGCAGTCTCGCGTCCAGGTTGGACAGGGGCTCGTCGAGCAGCAGGACGTCCGCGTCGACCGCCACCGCTCTGGCCAGCGCCACTCTCTGCTGCTGCCCGCCCGACAGCTGTCCTGGTCGGCGTTCCAGCAGGCCGCCGAGACTCAGACTGGCCGCTGTTCGTTCCGCCACCTCCCGCTGACGGGGCTTGGGGTGGCGGCGGACCTTCAGCGGGTACGCGATGTTCTCCGCCACTGTCATGTGCGGGAACAAGGCGTAGTCCTGGAACACCATCGCCACCTTGCGGCGGCCCGGGTCTGTCGCGGTCATGTCCTTGTCGCCTATTGTCACCGTTCCCTCGCTGGCTTGTTCCAGGCCCGCGATGGTGCGCAGCAAGGTCGTCTTCCCGCAGCCGGAGGGTCCGAGGAGGGCGAAGAACTCGCCGTCGGCTATTTCCAGGTCCAGCGCGTCCACCGCTCGCACACCGTTCGGGTACACAGTGGACAGTCCGGCCGTCTTGATCTGGGCCATCAGCTCTTGATCCCTCCGTGGAACCGGAAGCCGTATCGTCTGCTCACGAACAGGTACAGCACGACGACCGGGATGGAGTACAGCAGCGAGAAGACCGGGATCACGGTCAGGTTCGCGCTGCCGCCCTCGTCGTACAGGGTGCGCATCAGCACCGCGGCGGGTTGGCTGGTGATGTCTCTGAGCAGCAGGAACGGCAGCAGGAAGTTCCCCCACGCCTGCACGAACGACCACACCACGATCGTCGCGATCCCCGGTCGCGCGATCGGCAGGACGACGTGCAGCAGGATCTGGCGGGGCGACGCTCCGAAGACGCGCGCCGATTCCTCGTACGAGCGCGGGACGGCGTCGACGAAGTCCTTCAGGATGAAGATCGCCGCAGGGAGCATCCCGCCCGCTATCACCAGTGCCGTCCCGTACTGCGAGTTGATCAGGCCCAGCTGGTACATCATCACGAAGATCGGTACCATCGCCGCTGTCCCGGTGACCACGCTCGACAACAACAGCAGCACGTACAACAGGACATCTCTGCCCGGAATCCGAACGCGGGACAACGCATACGCCGCGCACGCCGCGAGGACGGTCGTGACGACCATCGCCAATCCGCACAACACCAACGAGTTGACCAGCGAGGTCAGTGCGTAGGGGTGGTCGAAGGTGGCCGCCACGTTGTCGAGTGTCCAGTCCGGCCAGCGCAGGCCGAGGCCCGGTCTGCTGTCGAACGGCGCACTCGCCAGCCACAGCATCGGGATCGCGAAGAAGGCGAGGATCACCGCGAAGAACGCGCTGTAGCCGATCCGCCGCAACACCAGAGTGGTCGTCATCCACGCCTCCGCAGCAACCGCAGGTACACCAAGGCGATCACCAGGTTCACGAGCAGCAGCAGCAACGAGATCGCCGACGCGTAGCCCAGCGCTCCCGAACCGAGCGCCTGCTGGTAGATGAACACCGGCAGTGTCTCCGACCTGTGGTCGGGGCCGCCCGACGTCAGCAGGAACGGCGTGAAGTCGTTCGCCGTCCACAACGAGATCAGCAGGGTGTTGGTCAGCACGTGGCCGCGGATGTGCGGGAACACGACGTCCTTCAGCGTGCTGAACCTGCCCGCCCCGACCATCCTCGCTGTCTCGAGCTGGGACGGCGGCACGACGTTGAGCGCGGAGCTGTACAGCAGCATCGAGAACGCCGTGCCGCGCCACAGGTTGAACACGATCAGGCTCGCCATGGGGTACTGCACGAGCCATGCCGTGCCCGGCGTGTTCAACAGGGCGTTGAGGGTGCCGCCGTCCCTGTCCAGCACGGCGACCCACAGGTAGGCCACGACTGTGCTCGGCAGGATCCACGCCAGCAGCACCAGTCCTTCGACCAGGCGGCGCAGCCCGCGGCGTGCGCCACGCAGGGACCACGCCAGCGTGAAGCCGAGGACGTTCTGGCCGATCAAGGCCGAGCCGAACACGAACAGCAGCGTCAGCCACAGCGAGTTGCCGAACAGCGGGTCGCTCAGCGCCCCTGTGATGTTGCCGGTGCCGACCAGTCGCGGGTTCACCGACGACGGGCCGGTGAGCGCGTAGTCGGTCAGTCCGATGTAGATGCTCCAGAGCGCGGGGAAGACCAGGAAGATCCCGATCAGCACCAGCGCGGGCGCGACGAACGCCAGTGCCCTGCCCCGGCCGAGGCCCGCCGAGTCAGTTGCCCGCAACGCCGGCCTCGCCGACGGCCTTGACCACCGCCTGCTGGTAGGCCGCGGCCGCGTCGTCGGGGCTCTTGCCCGCGACCACGTCGGCCGTCGCCTGCTGCAACGCCGCGGAGACCTGGGTGTACTGGGCGAGCCCCGGCCGGTACCGGGTGATCGGCAGGACTTCCTTGGCCACGTACGTCAGCATCGGGTCGCCCTTGAGCACCTCGTCGTTGACGTCGCTGCGCACGGTGATCTGCGGTGTGTCGGCCACCCTTGCCCTGGTGGCGTCGAAGGAGTTCATGAACTGCAGCAGTTCCCACGCCTGCCGCGGGTACTTGGTGTTCGGGTTGACCACGCGGACCGAACCGCCGGACATGCTCACGAAGTCCTGGCCGCCGACGCCGGACCCGGCGCGCTGCGCCGGAACCTTGGCCCAGCCGACGGCGGTGTCGCGGTCGGTCATCCTGGCCACCCCGTTGGCCGGGTTGATCACCGAGCGCCAGAAGTAGTCGCTCTCCAGCAGGATGCCGATCTTGTTGTCGGCGAACTGGGCGAAGGACTTGTCGCGGCCCTTGGCCTCCTGCTGCAGCAGCGGGTCGCCGAGGCCACCGGAGTAGACCTTCTGGTACAGCCCGAGCACGTCCTTGACGTTCTGCGTCGCACCTTGCCATTTGCCGTTGTCGTACACGGGTTTCCCGGTTCCCGCGAGCAACGGCAGCACACCCTGCATGGTCGTCGCCTCGGTCATCGCCGTGCCCGCGTTGAGCTGGATGGGCACGATTCCGGCGACGGCCGTGAGTTTCCGCCCGGCCTGCAGCACGTCCTCCCAGCTGCGCGGCTGCCAGTCGGCGGGCAGCCCGGCCTGCGCGAACAGCTTCTTGTTGAAGTACAGGACGCGGCCGTCCGTGCCGACCGGGACGCCGTAGCGCCTGCCGTCGAAGTCGCCGAGCGCGGCGACCGCCTCCGGGATCTTCGACCAGCCGTCCCACGCGTCCACTTTGTCCTGCCCGACCAGATCGGCGAGCGGCTTGGCCTGCCCGGCCTGTGCGAACTCGCCGAGCCAGATGCCGTCGATCTCCAGCACGTCGGCGCCGCCACCGGTCTTGGCGTCCAGCGCGACCTTGGTCTTGTAGTCCTTGTCGTCGGCGCCGTTGCCCTCGAACCGCACCGTGGCGTTGACGCCCTTGGCTTTCTGCGCCTCGACGAACTTCGGGATGACGTACTCGGCGGTCCACTTGGCTGTGTTCGCGTTCTTGCCACCTGCCAGCGCGTTCGCCCCGATGACGAGGGTGAACTCCTTGGCGTCGGCGTTCTGGCCGGTGTTCTGCTCGGCGGGTTTGCCGACGCAGCCCGCTGCCAGCAGCGGCACCACGACCAGCAGGGACAGCATGGGCCTCAGTCGCATCGTCGCGCCTCCCAAGTGGAAACTTCACCGAACCCACTGGCGGTTGGGTGGCCGTATCCTCTCCTCACCGGGTGATCGATGACAAGAGAGGCGACCAGCCGTTCGGGCGAGACGGATATGGCGGTGCACGCACTGATCAGTTCGACGGGGTAGCGTTTCGTGCCGTGGTGACCCCCGATCCCGTGGACATGCGCCTGCTGACCCTGCTCGCCGAGATGGGCAGGGCCGCCGTGCACGAGGTCGCCGCCCGGTTGGGGATGGATCCCAGGGAGGCGGCGTCCCGGCTTGTCGCACTGTCGGCCAACGGTTTGCCGCTGGTGGTCGGCGTGGAATGCGACCCGGGCAAGATACGCGCCCTGCTCGCGTCGGCCTCGCCGCCGCCGGGTTACCACCCGGTACAGGGAACGCCTTCCGGCGTGTACCCAGCCAGTTCCTACCCGCAGAGCGGGCCCCAGAATGTGCCTCAGCCTGGTGCGTACCCGCCGCCCCCCAGCGGCCACGGCTATCCGATGGGCCCGCCGTCCGGCGCCAACGCGTATCCCCAGCCACAGCCCCACCCGGTGATGGGCACCCCGTCGGGCGTCTACCCACCACCGCCGCCGCCGCCCGGGCCCTACCAGTCCACGCCGTCCGGCGCCTACCAGGTGCACGGCACGCCGTCGGGCCGCTACCAGGGCCCACCGCAGCCACCGAGCCAGCCCATTCCCGTCCAGCCACCGCCGCCGCCCCCCGACCCGGTGATGAGCACCTGGGGGCCGCCGCAGACGGCAGGCTGGGCCCGCGGGGACCAACCGGGCGTCCAAGCCCCGCCCCAGCCGGCCCACCAGCCGCAACGCGCCCCGACGACACGGACGGGGAAAGTCGGCGAGACGCTGGAAACCGAGGGTCTCGAAGGCGAGCACCTGGCGATCCAACTGGTCGAACTGGTCGACCCGGCGGACTTCCTGTTCACCGCGGCCGGTTACCGGCTGCAGGAGGGGGAACGCTCGGTCGTCGTGCACACCGAGATGGTCAACCGGGGCAACCAGGCGTTCAACTCGTTGCCGGACCTCTACCTGGTCCTGATGACCAAGGACGGGCAGGCGGTGTCGAAGGCGCCGGTGTCGCTGTCCTCCAGGCCGCCGCACCGGATCGGTGTGGCGCCAGGAGAGACAGCGGGCGGCCACGCGGTCTACGTGCTGCCCGAGCACACCGAGATCACGTCGATCCGCTGGACCGCCCGCCCCGACGACACCTCACGCGCCCTGACCTGGGAAGTCGTCCTCTAACACCTGCACTTTTTGTGCAACCAATGTGGCCTTCGTTGCACATTTGGCAACGAAGGCCACATTGGTTGCACGAAAATTCAGGAGGCGGTGCGGAGGCCTTCGAGCGCGGTGGCCAGGTCGTCCGGGTAGTCGCTGGTGAACTCCACCCAGCGGCCGTCCGCCGGGTGGTCGAACGCCAGTGCCCTGGCGTGCAGCCATTGCCGGGTGATGCCGAGCCGCTTGGCCAATGCCGGGTCGGCGCCGTAGGTCAGGTCCCCGACGCACGGGTGGCGCAGTGCCGAGAAGTGCACGCGGATCTGGTGTGTCCGGCCGGTCTCCAGCTTCACCTCGACCAGCGACGCGGCCCGGAACGCCTCCAGCACCTCGTAGTGGGTGACGCTCGGCTTGCCGGACGCCACCACGGCGAACTTGTAGTCGTGCTTGGGGTGGCGGTCGATCGGCGCGTCGATCGTGCCGACCATCGGGTCGGGGTGGCCCTGCACGATGGCGTGGTAGGTCTTGTCGACCGTCCGTTCCTTGAACGCACGTTTGAGCACGGTGTAGGCGTGTTCGCTCTTGGCCACGACCATCACGCCGGTGGTGCCGACGTCGAGCCGGTGCACCACGCCCTGCCGTTCCTCCGAGCCCGATGTGGACACCCGCACGCCCGCGGCGGCGAGCCCGCCGATCACGGTCGGCCCGGTCCAGCCGGGGCTGGGGTGCGCGGCGACGCCGACCGGCTTGTCCACCACGACGATGTCGTCGTCCTCGAAGATGACCCGCAGCCCGTCCACGGGCACCGGGATCACCTGCACCGGGCGTTCGGGCGCGGGCAGCGTCACCTCGAGCATCGAGCCCGCCATCAGCCGGTCGGACTTGCCCGCGGGCCGCCCGTCGATCACGACGTCGCCCGCCTCCGCGATCGCGGCGACGGCGGTCCTGGACAGGCCGAGCAGTTTGGACAGCCCGGCGTCCACGCGCATGCCGTCCAGCCCGTCGGGGACGGGAAGGGTTCGCAGGTCACTCACTGGACGCGGCCTCCTTGTCGCGGGAACGGCGGCCGTCGTACTCGTGACCGAACAGGGACAACACGACGATCAGGATCCCGCCGACGACGATGCTGGAGTCCGCCACGTTGAAGACCGGCCAGACCTCGCCGTTCGGCGCGAACAGCGACAGGAAGTCCACCACGTGCCCGCGCAGCGGCCCCGGGGCGCGGAAGAACCGGTCCACCAGGTTGCCGACGGCACCGGCGAGCACCAGGCCAAGCCCGATGGCCCACCCGGTGGACCGCAGCTTCGGCAGCACCCAGATGATCGCGACGACGACGCCGATGGCCACGAGCGCGAGCACCCACGTCATCCCGGTCGCGATGGAGAACGCGGCACCCGGATTGCGAACGATCTGCAGGTAGACCAGCCCGCCGAGGGCGCGGACGGGCTCCTTGCCCTCCAGTTGCGCCAGCGCGACGACCTTGGTCACCAGGTCGAGCGCGAAGAACACAACGGCCGTGCCCAGCAGGAACGCGGCCTTGCGCGGCGGCCTTGTCTCCTCCGGTTCGCTTTCGGTACTCACCACGCCATTGTCCACGGCGCTCCGGCACCGGGTGTGGTCAGGCGCCCGGATAGGTGCCGAAGGTCCAGACGTTGCCCTCCGGATCGGCGACGGCCACGTTGCGCGAGCCGTAGTCGGTGTCCTGCGGCTCGGTGATCACCTTGCCGCCCGCGTCGACGACACGGCGGTGGACGGCACCGACGTCAGCGGTGCAGACGTACACCCACTGCCTGCCGGGAACGGGCTGCGGGTAGTCGGGCTGGTTGCCGCTGGATCCGTACATGACGCCGCCGCCTTCGGGCCACTTCACCTCGGCGTGCACGATCCGGGACGGGTCCTTGTCGTCACGGACGGTCGTGGTCTCGGTGAAGCCGAGCACGTCGGTCATGAACACCCTGGCGGCCTCGGCGTCGGAGTAGATCAGGCAGGCCCAGACACCGGGATTAGTGGTCTCAGTCATGGGACGACTGTGCCGGGTCTCCCTCGTCCAGGTCTTGGAGAAACGGGACCTCCTCGCGGACCCAGGTCGCCGGGGTGCATCCCGCGAACTCGCGCCACTCGTTCGTCATGTGCGCCTGGTCGTAGTAACCCGCCACGATGGCGGCGTCGGCCAGCGACCGGCCCGCCCGCAGCAGCGACGCGCTGTGCTCGAACCGGATCAGCCGGGACATCTGCTTCGGCCCGAGCCCCACTTCACCGGCGAAGCGGGACGTGAAGTGCCGTCTGCTCCAGCCGACCTCGTCCGCCAGGTCGGTGACGGGCTGCGCGCCGCGCCCGGTCACCATCCGCCGCCACGCCCACTGCACCTCGGCCACCAGGTTGACCGGGCGCAGCGCACCGGTGAGTTCGGCGTCGAGCAGCGTGAACCGGGCGTCCCACGTCGGCGCCGAGGTCAGCCGGTCCGGCAGCGAGGCCGCCCAGCGCACCGGCAGGTCGGCCAGGTCGACCACGTCCGAGGTCAGCTCGGTCGCTGGTATCCCGAGCAGCGCGCGCAGGCCGACCGGGTTCAGTTCGATGTGGATCCCCTGCTGGAAGGGGTCCTGCCGGATCAGCGTCGGCTCCAGGTGCAGCCCGCCGACCAGGGCCTGGCTTGACCGGCCGCCGACCACCCTGACCGGCTCGGCCAGGCTGATGATCAACGTGACCGTTCCCGACGGCAGGCCGCGGTGCACGGGCAGGCTGACGTCGTGCTGCGTGTACCCGATGTAGCGCCGGACAAGGTGGCGTAGCGCGGGGTGCGGTGCCCGCGCGGTGAAGTCCACATCCGACTGTGCCACCGGCTCAGGGTATGTCTAGTGCGGACGGCCGCGCATCGCTTGCCCGACAGGTGGAAGAAGCACGGCGACCTCGGTGATCAACCACAGCACCAACGCCAGTGCCAAGGCCGCGACGAACTCCCCGCCGCCGTCGGCGAGCACCTTGATGACCGCGTAGACGTAGTACGCGGCCACGAGACCACCGAGCGCCACGAGCAGCCAGCGGACGAACGCGAGCCGGAACGCCAGCAGCAGTCCGAGGACCGTGAACGTGCACCCGACCGAGATCCCGGTCGAGTAGCCGAAGTCACCGTTGCCGGTGATGTCCTCCGAGAACGCCATTCCGGGAACCGCGATGAACATCTCCACGGTTCTCGTCGAGCGGCTGATCGACAGGATCGAGATCACGAGCGAGAACACACCGCACACCACGAACAACGCGGCCGCGATGTAGGCGGGCGCTGTGTTCGGACGCGGGGCGTAGCCGCCGTACGGCTGCTGCGGCCAACCATGGCCCGGGTAGTTCATGGTTGGCAGTATCGACGATGGTCGACCAGTTTGTCGGAGAATCAGTCCGTCAGGAAGGACGGCAGCTGCCTGGTGTCGGCCTCCGGCACCCAACGACCGTCTTCGAGGACGTAGTTCAGCGCCGGACCGTTGGTGACGAGCGTGCGCAGCGCGTGCACGAGCCGGTCCACGTGTTCGGCCGTGGTGCCCAGGCCGATGCTGGCGCGCAGGGCGCGCTGCTCCGTCGAGCCGACCTTGCCCAGCAGGCGACGGGTGGCGATGTGGGCGCAGAACGCGCCGTCCCGCACGCCGATGCCGTACTCGGCCGACAGCGCCGCCGCGATCAGGCCCGCGTCGTGACCGGCGATCGTGAAGCTGACGACGCCGACCCTCGGGCCGTCGAAGATGCTGAGCTCCGCGAGGCCCGGCACGTCACGCAGGCCGGTGCGCAGCCGGTGCAGCAGGGCGATCTCGTGCGCTTCGATCTCCGCCCACCGCGCGGAGATGGTCTTGCAGGCCACGGCGAGGGCGTGCACACCGACGACGTTCGGGGACCCGGCCTCGTGCCGCTCCGGCACCGCCGACCAGGCGACGCCCAGCCGGTCACCCCAGTTGACCACCTGCTTGGTCGCGCCGCCGCCCGCCAGGTACGGGTCCGCCGCCTGCAGCCAGTCGGCGCGGCCGACCAGCACACCGGCACCGAGCGGCGCGTAGAGCTTGTGCGCGGACAGCACCACGTAGTCGACGTTCCACGACTTGATGTCGATCGGGCGGTGCGGCGCCAACTGGGCCGCGTCCAACGCCACCCGGGCGCCGTGCCGGTGCGCCACGGCAGCCAGGTCCTCGACCGGCCACAGTTCACCGGTCACATTGGACGCTCCGGTGATCACGACGAGACGGGGGCCCACGGGCGCCGCGGCCAGGGCCGCGTCCAGCGCGATCACCGCGTCACCGGCGGATGCCGGGGTCTGGACGCGGCGCACCCACGGTCCGCGCCACGGCAGCAGCGCGGCGTGGTGCTCGGTGTCGAACAGCACCACCGAGGTCGCCTTCGGCAGCGACCGGGCCAGCAGGTTGAGGGAGTCCGTGGAGTTGCGGGTGAACACGACGGTGTCGCGGGTGCGGGCGCCGACGAACTCGCGCAGCACGCCGCGGGCGCGCTCGTAGACCTTGGTGGAGACCTGGGAGGCGAACCCTGCGCCGCGGTGCACGCTGGCGTACCAGGGCAGCAGCTCGTCGACGGCGTCCTGCACGCTGCGCAGACAAGGCGCGCTCGCGGCGTGGTCGAGGTTGGCGTACTGGATCTGCTCACCCGTGGCGAGCGGGACCGTCAGACTGGCGCTGACCACAGGCGGGACCTGCACGTGGTCCTGTGCCAGGTGCTGGGGGGCGGACTGGCGTTGGCTGGGCAGTGCGAGCGTCATGCTGGCTTCTCCGGGCCTCAGGGACCCACGAGGGTCCGCGCTTGCCCAACCACGGCTTGTGGCGGGCCTGGTCCTCACCCGGGGCACCCCACCGCGGTAGGAGGGTTGCCGGCCAGCAAGCCGGGGCTTCGCGCTGGCACTCATGACCTTCGCTTCGAACATAGCGGACGGAGCCCGTCCGACGCGACATCCATCCCGCTGAATTGTGCGGCATGCCACAAGATCGTCAGTCGCCGTGCTCTCCGCGCCACCGGGCGTAGCGACCAGCGCGGTCGACCGCGCGGATGCGGCGTTCGGTGGCCGAGCGGGCCTTCTGCGTGGTGACGACGAGGATCTGGTCGTTGGTCTGCAGGCGGGTCGTCGCCTCAGGGGTGAACGCCTCGCCGTCGCGGGTCACCAGGCTGACCGTGGCTCCGGGCGGCAGGCGCAGCTCGGTCAGGTAGATGCCGTGGATCCGGGACCCCTTCGGGATCTTGACCGTGAGCAGCTCTGCGCCCAGTTCGTCCAGCGGGGCCGCGTCGACCTCGACCTGCGTGGACTGCGCGCCCTTGGACAGCCCGAGGATCCTGGCGAACAGCGGCAGGGTGCTGCCCTGCACGAGGGTCAGCACGATCACGAGCACGAACACCGCGTCGACCAGCTGCCGGGCGCCCGGCAGGCCCTCGCTGAGCGGGATCATCGCGAGCACGATCGGGACCGCGCCGCGTAACCCGGCCCAGGACAGGAACACCTGTTCTCGCCAGGGGACGCGGAACGGCTGGGCCGCCAGGAAGACCGACAACGGGCGGGCCAGCAACAACAGCACCGCCGCCGCGACGACGCCGGGAACGACCGCGTCGAGCACACGGGAGGGCGAGGCGAACAGGCCGAGCAGGACGAACAGGCCGATCTGCGACAGCCAGCCGAGGCCTTCGGCGAACGACACCGTGTCGCCGCGGTGCGGCAGCCGGGAGTTGCCGAGGACCAGGCCCGCGACGTACGTCGCCAGCAGGCCGGAGGCGTGGGCCAGCTGGCCGGTGGAGAACGCGGCGACGCACACCGCGACCGTGGCCAGCGGGTACAGGCCGGTGGCGGGAAGGGCGACCCGGCGCAGCGCGAGTGCGCCGAGCCAGCCGAGGCCGAGGCCGATCACCGCGCCCGCCGCGAGTTCGTACACGACGAGCAGCGGGGACACCCAGTCGATCGTCACCGAGGTGGACAGCACCACCACCGCGATGTACGAGGGCGCGTCGTTGATGCCGGACTCGATTTCGAGCGAGCCGACCACGCGTTTGCTGACCCCGAGGCCACGGAGAACGCTGAAGACAGCGGCGGCGTCGGTCGACGCGAGCACCGCGCCCCACAGCGCGGCCAGCTTCCAGTCGAGGCCGAGGAAGAAGTGCAAACACGTCGCGGTCACCCCGACACTGACCGTTACGGCCACTGTGGACAGTGCGACGCCGATGCCGAGCGACGGCCGGACGTCCGCCCAGCGCGTGGTCAGCCCGCCCTCGGTCAGGATCAGGACGAGCGCAGCGAGCCCCAACGCCTGCGTGAGCTGCGGGTTGTCGAAGCGGATGCCCAGTCCCGCCTCGCCGATCGCGACCCCGATGCCCAGGTACACCAACAACGACGGGAGGCCGAGCCGGACCGACACCCGGACCGCGAGCACGGCCACGAGCACGACGGCGGCCCCGATACCCAGGGCGAGGGTCAGCCCGTTCACCCGAGCATTGTCTCATCTGTCCACAGTGCTCAGGTCCAGCAGCTCGTTGAGCCGTTCGGCGGCACCGGTTGGTGCGGGCGACAGCTCGACAACCTTGTCCCGGCCTCGTTCACCTGCCACAAGCGACACATCCGCCTTGCGCACACCGAAAGCCTTGGCCAGAACGGCGCACAGGTGCTCGTTGGCCTTGCCTTCGACCGCGGGTGCGGCGACAGCAACGATGAGAGCGTTCTCACCCCATCGGCCGCCGATCCGGTCCTTGCGCGCACCGGGTTTGACCCGGACAGCGAAACGGAATCCCACCGAACGAGTATGTCAGGACAACGCGGTTTCGATGATCCTGCGGATCTGGGCCACGATGTCGGCGCGGTTGGCTTCGAACACCGGGTCGGTCACCGCGCTGGTGTTGTCGGGCGAGAACTGCAGGACCGGCGTGTGCACGTGACCACCGGGAACCTCGAGTTCCAACGCGTCACGCAGAAGCGTTGTGCGGTAGGCGATCTCGTTGGACAGGTAGCTCCCGCCGCCGCCAGCACGCGCGACCGAACCCGGTGTCGGGCCGGTCGGCGAGACCACGGGAGTGGTTGCTCCAGGCGGGATCTCGGTGACCGACGTGTTGTCGTAGACGGGGAACCGGCCGGTGGCCGCGGCGACGATCTTCTCGTACGGCAGGGTCGTCGGCACGAACTCGGGCTGCGGGGTGACCGTGGGAATGCCGCTGGGAACGGGGATCGTGGTTGCCCGGACCTCGTTGTCGTTGTCAAGGCCGGTGTGCCAGCGGCCGTTGTGGCGCTCGATGTCGATTCGCCCGACCCGGCCCTGGCTGACCGTCGTGAACATGTCCAGTTCCGGCATGACCGGCAGGAAGGTGCGTTCCACCATTCCCGCCTCGAAGGGGCTCCACAGCACCGGGAACATCGCCGTCCGCACGAGTGCCGGGCCGGACGGGGTCCGCAGGACGACACCGTCGAGTGCCAACGCGGTCGCGCCGGACGGGTTGCTGCGGCGGATGTCGCCATCCAACTGGAACGGGTCGAACCCGCTGACCATCACGTGCTTGAGACCGGGCGGGAAGAACACCGAGTTCTGACCGCGTGAGCTGGTCTCCATCGAGTTGATCAGCTCGGTCCGGGCCGTGGGAGACAGCGGGAACCGGGGCTGCCATTGCCGCAGGCTCCTGGTCAGCTCCAGGCGTGCCCAGTACAGCGGGCGGTCGTCGGCACGCGCGAGGTCGCCGCCCGCCGGGCCACGGCCCTGCACCCGGTCGACCGCCGCACGCCACAGGGCAATGCCCTCGGCCTTCACCAACAGTGCGGCCGTGTACCTGGACCCCACCGCGCACAGCGCGCGCCGGAACTTGGTCCCGAACCGGTCGAACCCGCTGCGGCGAAGGATCTCCTGCGGAACCGCGAGATCCAGCCTGCGCTCGGACACCGTCATCGGCGCGGCGGGGTCGAAGCAGTCGCGGCTGTCGGTCCGCGCGATCGCGAGCGGTGCCGCGGCGATCAGCGAGCCGACGACGATCCCGCAGGTCACAGCCCCGCGCAGCAGTGGGTTCACCAAGTGCCTCCTCAGGTCGCCAATATGCAACCAGGGCTGCCGGGTCCTCCACAGGAGACGAAAGTACGGTTCAGAAGCCGCTGAGGAACGCCGACGTCACGCTCACCGCCTGCGCGGACGTCTTGCCGTCCTTGACCAGGACCGCGAAGGCCACGTCGCCGCGGACGCCGACGAACCAGCCGTGCGCGTTGTCGCCCTGGCTTTCGGTTTCCGCCGTACCGGTCTTGCCGTAGACCGATCTGAACCTCTTCAGCTCCGTCGCCGTCCCCGACGACACCACGTCGGCCATCATCGACTGGATCTGGCCGAGCACCGCGGCCGGCGGGGCCTGGTAACCGGTCAGCACCTGGGTTTTCTCGGTCTTGACCAGCGACGGGGTGACGGCCTTCTTCGCCGCGACGGTCGCGGCCACCACCGCCATGCCCAGCGGCGAGGCCTGGATCCGGCCCTGGCCGATGCTGTCCTCCACGCGCTGCACGGCGCTGCCCGCGGCCTCGACCTTGCCCAGTTCGGTCTTGATGCCGGAGATGTCGTAGTCCGCGTTCAGGCCGAACTGGTTCGCGGCCGTCAGCAGGCCGTCGGCGGGCAGTTGGCTGGCGATCTGGCCGAACGTCGTGTTGCACGAGCGGGCGAACGCCTTGCGCAGGTTCGCACCGGCCACTTGGAAGTCCGCGTTCTTCAGCCGCCTGCCGCCGATGTTCGCCTCGGCGGGACACTCCACCGGGGACTCCGGGTTCAGGTTCGCCTGCTGGATGGCCGCGGCCGCGGTGACGATCTTGAACGAGGAACCGGGTGCGTAGAGGCCGTTGAGCGCGGTGAGCGCGCTGCCCGCCGCGTCGTTCTGCGTCACCGCGAGGATCCCGCCGGTCGACGGCTTGATCGCCACCAGCATGGTCGGCAGGCTCGCCTTGTCCACCGCGTTCTGCGCGGCGACGGCGATCTTGCCGTTCAGCGTCGACTTCAGCGCCTCGGTGGCCGTTTCCGCCGGTTTCGTGCCGAACAGCGGCTCGCCCACCTCCTTGCCCGCCGCGTCGACGATCGCGACGTACCGGGTGTCCGTCGACCCGCCCCTCGTGCCGCCGACGAGGGTCTTCATCAGCAACGGGGAGATCTTGGGGTCCGTCGGCTTCGCCGTCGTGCCGTCCCAGACGGCGATCGGCTGGCCGTCCTCGCCGAGCACCGCGGGCTGTCCGGATGTGCCGACCTTGCCGATCACCGCGACGGTCTGCCCCGCCTGCAGCTTCGGGTGGATCACCGTCGGCGCCCACTTCACCACCCACTTGCCGTTGATCTCGGCCAATTGGACCGACGTCTTCCACGGATTCGGGCTGGCGACGGTCAGCTTCGCGTCAACGGGCGCGGTAACCGTTTTGGCACCCTGCGTGGGACTCGCCGAGGACGCACGGGTGTAGACCAGCGACCCCGCGGGAATGTTCTTGTGCAGCGCGGTGATGGCTTCCTGTGCGGCGGTGGGGTTGTCGGTCAGCAGCGCGGCCGCGGCCGAGTCGCCCGAGGTCAGGACCTTCAGGAACGAGTCGAGCACCTGACCGGCCGCTGGTCCCTGGTTGGCGATCGTCGGGACCTCGGGGCCGTCCGTCGCCGCCGCCGGTTTGCTGTCGGAGGACGTCGGCCATAAGACGAGGACCCCGGCAACGATGATCGCCACCGCTGCCAGGGCCCCGCCAATGATGATCGCGCGTCTCTTGCCCTCAGTCACTTCGGTATACCCCCGCTGTATTGGGTCAACCCCACCCCATTCAGGGGAGCATGCCAGAAGTGTCAACCGCGCGACATGTGAGCTATTTCTTGCTGACGCCCACCCGAACAGCCACACCGTCGCCGACCGCGCCCTCTTCGGCGTCCGGCCCAACTGGACCGTAGGTCACCGATTCCGCAAGGGTTTCCGACGCCACGAAGGCCTCGTGGTGCCGTGCCGCCCGCTCGACCTCGCCGGGGACTTCGAGCACCAGCAGGATCCGGTCGGCCACGTCCAGACCGGCCGACCGCCGCGCCTGCTGCACGACCCGGATGAGGTCGCGCACGACGCCTTCGTCGGACAGTTCGGGCGTGACGTCCGTGTCCAGCACGCACAGCCCCGAACCACCCGGCAGCGGAGCCGCCACACCGTGGTCACCGGTGACCAGCCTGCGCTCGTACTCCCCTTCCAGCAGCTCGATCCCGGCCGCGACGACCGCGCCCGACTCGGCCGTGGACCACTCACCGGCCTTGACGGCCTTGATCACGGTCTGCACGTCCTTGCCCAGCCGCGGGCCGGCCGCACGCGCGTTCACCGCGAGCTCGAAGTGCCCGTGCGCGGCCACATCCGTAGTCAGCTCGACCTGCTTGACGTTGACCTCGTCCTGCAGCAGCTCGGTGAACGGTTCGAGCACGGCGGCGTCCTCGGCCGCGATCACCAGACGCGCCAACGGCAACCGCACGCGCAGCTTGTTGGCCTTGCGCAACGACAACGCCGCCGAAGCGACCTGACGCACGCGGTCCATACCCGCGACCAACGCGTCGTCGGCAGGCAGCAACTCCTCCGACGGCCAGTCGGTCATGTGCACGGAACGCTCGCCAGTCAGCCCACGCCACACCGTTTCCGTCGTCAACGGAAGCAGCGGCGCGGCCAACCGGCTGACAACTTCGAGCACGGTGTGCAGCGTGTCGATCGCGTCCTTGTCGCCCGCCCAGAACCGGTCGCGCGAGCGCCGCACGTACCAGTTGGTCAGCACCTCCAGGTACTCACGGACCGCGGCGCACGCGCCGGAGATGTCGTACGTCTCCAACCCGACGCGCACCGTCGCGGCCAGATCATGTGTCTTGGCAAGGATGTAGCGGTCGAGCACGTGCGTGCTGTCGGTCCGCCAGGTCCCCTCCACGCCCTCGGCGTTGGCGTACAACGCGAGGAAGTAGTACGAGTTCCACAGCGGCAGCACCGCTTGCCGGACAGCGTCGCGGATTCCCCGCTCGGTGACGATCAGGTTGCCACCACGCAGGATCGGCGACGCCATCAGGAACCAGCGCATCGCGTCCGAGCCGTCCCGCTCGAACACCTCGTTGACGTCCGGGTAGTTCTTCAGCGACTTGGACATCTTCTGCCCGTCGTCGCCGAGCACGATCCCGTGCGCCATGCAGTTGCGGAACGCGGGCCGGTCGAACAGCGCCGTCGCCAGCACGTGCATCAGGTAGAACCAGCCACGCGTCTGACCGTTGTACTCGACGATGAAGTCGCCGGGGTAGTGGTGGTCGAACCAGTCGCGGTTCTCGAACGGGTAGTGCACCTGGGCGAACGGCATCGACCCGGAGTCGAACCAGCAGTCCAGCACCTCGGGAACGCGGCGCATCATCGACTTGCCGGTCGGGTCGTCCGGGTTCGGGCGGACCAGCTCGTCGACCGCGGGCCGGTGCAGATCCGTTGGGCGGACACCGAAATCACGCTCGATGTCGTCCAGCGAGCCGTAGACGTCCACGCGCGGGTACTCGGGGTTGTCCGAGCGCCACACCGGGATCGGCGAACCCCAGTACCGGTTTCGCGAGATGCCCCAGTCGATCGCGTTGGCCAGCCACTTGCCGAACTGGCCGTCCTTGATGTGCCCGGGAACCCACTCGATCTGCTGGTTCAACTCGACCATGCGGTCACGGAACTGCGTCACCGCGACGAACCACGACGACACGGCACGCTGGATGAGCGGGTTGTCGCAACGCCAGCAGTGCGGGTACGGGTGGTCGTAGGTCTCGTGCCGCAGCAGCAATCCCGCGTCCTTGAGGTCGCGGATGATCACCTTGTTGGCGTCGAACACGTGCATGCCCTCGTACGGCGGCACCTCGTCGGTGAACTCGCCGTGCGGGTTGACCGGGCCGACGACCGTGATGCTCGCCGCGTCCGTGACGACCTTGTCCTCTTCACCGTAGGCCGGTGCGATGTGGACGATGCCCGTACCGTCGTCGGTCGTGACGTAGTCAGCGGCCAGGATCTGGTGCGCGTTGGGCTGCTTGCCGTAGAAGAAGTCGAACGGCGGCCGGTAACGGCGGCCGAGGAGTTCGGTTCCCTTGAACCGTGCGACAACCCGCTCGGCGGCGTCCTCACCGAGCTCACGCGCGTACGCACCGAGGCGCGCCTCCGCGAGGATGTAGCGGTGGCCGTCGTGCTCCACCGTCACGTAGTCGACGTCCGGGTGCACGGCCGCGGCGAGGTTGCTCGGCAGCGTCCACGGCGTGGTCGTCCAGACCAGCGCCTCCTCGCCGCTGTCCAGCCGCAGGCTGACCGTGACGGCCGGGTCCTGCCGGTCCTTGTAGACCTCGTCCATCTTGGTCTCGGTGTTGGACAGCGGCGTCTCGCAACGCCAGCAGTACCACATCACCTTGAAGCCCTCGTAGATCAAGCCCTTGTCCCACAAGGACTTGAACGCCCAGATGACGCTCTCCATGTAGTCGAGGTCGAGCGTCTTGTAGTCGTTGTCGAAGTCGACCCAGCGTGCCTGGCGGGTGACGTAGTCGCGCCACTCGGAGGTGAACCGCAGCACGGACTTGCGGCACGCCTCGTTGAACGCGGCGACGCCGAAGTCCTCGATGTCGGCCTTGGTCTTGAAGCCGAGTTCCTTCTCCGCGGTCACCTCGGCGGGCATGCCGTGGGTGTCCCAGCCGAAGCGGCGCTCGACGTGCTTGCCCTTCATCGTCTGGAAGCGCGGGACGACGTCCTTGACGTAGCCGGTCAGCAGGTGGCCGTAGTGCGGCAGACCGTTGGCGAACGGCGGGCCGTCGTAGAACACGAACTCGTTCGAGCCGTTGTCGCCCGCGGGCCGTGCCTCGACCGACGCGGTGAACGTCCGGTCGATCTCCCAGTACTGGAGTACCTCGGCCTCGAGCTTCGGGAAGGACGGCTGGGCGGGCACGGTCGCCTCGCCGCCGTGGGTGGCCTTGGGGTACGGCATGTCCGGGTGCCTCTCGCGGTCGTCTGCCCAAACCTGGGGACGACGCGCCGGGCTTTCCCGGCGTACCGCGGTACCACCCCGGTTGCCCTCGTCACAGTGACAAGTCACAGTGAGACGAGAACCACTCGTTGACGGCTGTGACGGGCCTACCCGTCCGGTTCTACTGAGGTCGTGTCCCCCTGGGGGCTCGCGACCTGTTCTTCCGGAGGCTCCCCGGTGATGGCCGGATCGGTGCCTGTACTCCCTAGGGTACAAACACCGGCAAACGGGTTACGAGCGAGCCCTCTGCCGCGCGGCCAGCGTCGAGTCCGGCGCGCACAGCGAACACGGCGTGAACCCGAGGTCGCGCGCCTCGGCGATCGGCAACCCCATCACCGGGCGTTCGCCCAGCCAGGCGCAGGAGCTCAGGTGGTAGCGCGGCCGCTCGTCGATCACGACCACCTCGTCCTGCAGCTCGCTGACCACCAGCAGGTCGGTGGCGTCCGTGTTCTCCTCCAGCGGCTCGACGTTCTCGTCGAGCACCGGCTGCTGGACGGCCGTGACCGGCTCGGGCGGTGTGACCGGGTCCGGCGGTGGGACGTCGCTCGGCACGGCGTCCTGGATCGCCGTCACCGGCTCCGGCTGGTTCGTGCCGAAGGGCGGCTCCCCGAAGACAGGCGGGTCGAACGCGGGTTCCTTCGGACCGGAGTCCCGCATCTGCTGTTCGAACGCCTCGAACGACTCGTCGAACTCGCTGTCCGGGATCCGATCGGCGGACGGTCCCGCGGGTGCGGTGACCGGTCGGGAATCGGTCCGTGAATCCGTCCGGGGATCGAGCTGCGCCGCCGGAGACTCGTCCCGCTCGGGGTCGTCGGGTCCAGGCGCGTGGTCGGCCGCAGGATCCTCCTGCGACCGACGACGCCTGTTCTTGACCCAGTCGAGCACGAGCAGCACGGCCGCGACCACGCTGATCAGCACGGAGATCCATGCCCACAGCGTGTTGGCCGTGGTCAGCGCCGCGATCAGCAGACCGAGCGACACCACCACGAGCAACAGGACCAGATAGAGCATCTTTCAGGTCAGACCGGGCTCAGCCGGCTTCGGCCGCGCGCGGACCGAACGAGTAACCCTGCTGGCTGGACGACCGGCTCCCCTCCGACGACGGTGCCGCCGGTGCCCGGTCCTCCAGTTCGCGCAAGGACGACTGCAGCAGCGTCTTCAGGCGAGTGCGGTACTCGCGCTCGAAGGTCCGCAGCGTGTCCAGCTTCTTCTCGAGGGTCATCCGCTCCTGCTGCGCCGAGCCGATCAGCTCGGTGTGCTTGCGCTGCGCCTCGCGCTCCAGCGTGGTCGCCTTGTCACGGGCTTCCCTGGTCAGCGTCTCGGCACGGGTCCGCGCGTCGTTCAGCATGGTCTCGGCCCGGGTACGGGACTCGTTGATCATGGTGTCCGACTTGGCGCGCGCCTCGGAGAGCAGCTGCTCGGCCTTGGTGCGGGCCTCCGCGAGCATGCCGTCCGACTCGGCCTTGGCCTCGCCGGTGAGCCGGTCGGCCATCTCCTGGGCGAGACCGAGCACCTTGGCTGCCTGGACGTGGTGGTCCCCCCCACCTGCGCCCGGGTTGGTCTGCTCCATCGCACTCGGCGGTGGCACAGGCGTCAGGCGCCGCGAGGGTGGCGGCTCGTCCACGACGCGGGTCGGCGGGCCGGAGGAGAGGTTGGCCCTGGCGTCGTCCAGATCCGCGCGCGACGCCTCGAGCTGCGCGTCCAGCTGCTCGACCTGCGCACGCAGGTCGTTGTTCTCCTCGATCAGCCGGGCAAGCTCTCCCTCGACCAGGTCGAGGAACGCGTCCACCTCGTCCTCGTTGTAGCCCCGCTTCCCGATAGGAGGCTTGCTGAACGCGACGTTATGCACGTCAGCGGGGGTCAACGACATCAGATCACCTCACGCACTCACGGCCTGCGGGCACCAGGGTTCCCCGTCACCCTGGATACACCAGTCGCATTCCGATGAACACGACCAGCAGCAGCACCATAATCGATAAGTCCAGTCCTACGCCTCCGATCCGAACCATCGGGATCAACCGACGGAACAGCCGGACCGGAGGGTCCGTCACTGTGTAGATGGTCTCCAGCGCGACCGCAACCCCGCCTGCCGGATGCCACTCCCGGGCGAACGCCCGGACGAGCTCCACGATGACACGAGCGGTGAGCAGTAGCCAGAAGGCGAACAACACGTACCAAACGGCTAGAAGCACTGGTTCCACGTTACAACTCTGCCATTGGTCAGCCCCTGCTGGCGAACCCACCCTCGGCGAGCCTGCGCCGCTCCTCGGCGCTGACGTCGACGTTGGGTGGTGAGATCAAGAACACTTTGTTGGTGACCTTGTCCATATCGCCTCGAAGGGCGAAAACCAGACCCGCCGCGAAGTCCACCAGACGGCGCGCGTCGGAGTCCTCCAACTCGGTCAGGTTCATGATCACCGGCGTGCCCTCGCGGTAGTGCTCGCCGATGGTCCTGGCCTCGAGGTAGCTGGTCGGATGCAGTGTCACGATCCGCCCTTGCGGGGTGGCGGCCGGGCTGGACTCCGGCACCGGGCGCAGCCGCCCGGCCGGCTCGCGGTGCGGCTCCACCGCGAGAGCGCCGCGCGTCGGCGGCGTGTCCCCAGCCCACGGCGGACGGCCCCTGCCCCGGTCCGCCGGCTGGTAGTCCTGGTCGTCGGCCTCTTCGCGGAAGCCGGAACGGCGCCTGCGGCCGGAGGTGCGCTCTGGATACGCGGAGTAGTCGTCCTCGACGTATTCCGAGCGGTACCCGTCCGAGCGGTAGGACGAATAGCGCTCGTCCTCGCCCTCGTAGTCCTCGTCTTCCGCCGGGACCATCCCGAAGTAGGCCTTCAGCTTCTGCAAAGCACTCATGCCGTTGCCTTCCCTCCGCGACTCCCCGACGTGCGGAACAGCTACCCGATCCACTCATACCCAAAACCGACGGGGACCAGGCCGTGAATCGCACTCACGGTGAGGTTAACGGCCGGTCCCCTAGCAGAGCGGTTCCGACACGCACGCAGGTGGACCCGTGCGCGATGGCGGACTCCAGATCGGAGCTCATCCCCGCCGACATCTCGGTCGCCGCGGGGTGATCGTTACGGGTCCGTTCGAACACCTTCGCCAGCAGGTCAAAGGCATGATCGGGCGGCCAGCCCAACGGCGCGACGGCCATCAGTCCACTGAGATTCAATTCACTCTTGCGGGCTACCCCTTCGGCCAGCGCCGCGACCTCGTCGACCGGGCACCCGCCACGCTGCGCGTCGCCGTCCAGCGACACCTGGATGAGTACGTCCAACGGCGAACTTCGGTCACCCGCTGTCAGCGCCGCGTCCACCGCACGAGCGAGGGCGTCGGCCAACCGTGGCGAGTCGACCGACTGGACGACCGAGGCCCAGCGGGCCACCGAACGGGCCTTGTTGCGCTGGAGCTGCCCGACCATGTGCCACCGCACGTCGACGCCAGGCAGCATTTCACCGACAGCCCGGGACTTCGGCCCGGCTTCCTGGTCCTTGTTCTCGGCGAGCTGGGTCAGTCCGAGCTCGGCCAGCAGCGCGGCGTCCGAAGCGGGGAACCGCTTGGTCACCGGGAGCAACATCACTTCGTCGGCGGACCGGTTGACCTGGGCACACGCCGCAGCGATGCGATCTTGGACACCGCGGAGCGCCGCCGCGAGCTGATCACGCCGGTCGCTCATGCCGGATCGACCCAAGTCAGTGCCGCCAATCGCCCAGTGGTCCCTTCTCTGCGGTGACTGAACAGCGAACGGTCCTCGACCGTGCACCGCGGATCGATGCCGATCTTGCCGACCCCGATGGCGGCCAGTTGCTCCCACAGACCCGCCCGGAGATCGAGACCGGTCGTGCCGGAGCGGGTCCGGCTCGCGCTGCCCGGCAGGTGTTTTTCTACATCAGCTTGCATGTCCGGCGGAACTTCGTAGCACTGGCCGCAGACGGACGGGCCGAGCAGAACCTCGATCCGGTTCATCCGCGCTCCCGCGTCCTTCATCGCCTGCAGCGCCGTCGGCAGGACACCGACCCTCGCGCCGACCCGGCCCGCGTGGACCGCGCCGACGACACCCGCCTCCGCGTCGGCGAGCAACACCGGAACGCAGTCGGCCACGAGGACCGCGACCGCGATGCCCGGCTCCGCCGTCACGAGCGCGTCGGTCGCCTCGGCCGCCGCGCTGCGCGGGCCGTCGACGACCGTGACGGTCCGGCCGTGCACCTGTTCCATCCAGACCACGTGGTCGTCGGGAAGCTTGAGATCACGCGCCAGCCGCCGCCGGTTGGCCGCGACCGCCTCGGGATCGTCACCGACGTGGTCGCCGAGGTTGAAGGAGTCGTACGGCTTGGCGGAAACCCCGCCAGCCCGTGTCGTGACCACCCGTCGAATCCGCAAAAGTCCACCCCATAAAAGACTCGTGAGTGGTTAGTCCGGTTCTGACCGGCCTAACCACTCACGAGGATATTCAGGTCAGCGACGCATGAACGGCGGCACGTCGACCTCGTCGTCCGGGTCGTCGGTCACCGGGACCGGGCGGCTGGGCAGGTGCCCCCGCCCGACGCCTTCCAGACCCGTGGCCCGGGGGCCGGGCAGGCTCGTCGGGCGCTCCGGGGTGCGGGGCGCCGCGTACTGCGTCGGCTGGGGCGGCGTGGGAGGCGGGGTGTAGCTCGTCGTCGGCTGCGGCACCGGAGGCGCAGGCTGGATCGTCGGCGCGGGCTGCGGCTTCGGTTCCGGAGCCGGTTGCGGCTCCGGCTTCGCGACCTGTCCGGCCTCGGCCGTCGCCGTCGGCGGGTTCGCCGGTGTGCGGGACGCGACCAGTTGGGGGTCCAGCTTCTTGTGGGTCGGTGTCCCGCTGTCGAAGCCCGCCGCGATCACCGTCACCCGGACCTCGTCGCCCAGTGAGTCGTCGATCACCGTACCGAAGATGATGTTGGCTTCCGGGTGGGCCGACTCCTGCACGAGCGACGCCGACTCGTTGATCTCGAACAGGCCGAGGTCCGAGCCGCCCGCGATGGCCAGCAGCACGCCGTGCGCGCCGTCCATCGAGGCTTCCAGCAGCGGCGAGTTGATCGCCTTCTGCGCCGCCTGGACCGCACGGCCCTCGCCGCGGGCCGAGCCGATGCCCATCAGCGCGGAACCCGCGCCGGACATGACGCTCTTCACGTCGGCGAAGTCCAGGTTGATCAGACCGGGTGTGGTGATCAGGTCGGTGATGCCCTGGACACCGGACAGCAGCACCTCGTCCGCCGAGCGGAACGCGTCCATCAGGCTCACGCCGACGTCACCGAGCTGCAGCAGCCGGTCGTTCGGGATCACGATCAACGTGTCGCACTCGTTGCGCAGATCGGTGATGCCCTCTTCGGCCTGCCGCGCGCGGCGCTTGCCCTCGAACGAGAACGGCCGCGTGACGACGCCGATGGTGAGCGCGCCGAGCTTGCGGGCGACCGACGCGACGACAGGCGCGCCACCGGTTCCGGTGCCGCCTCCCTCGCCCGCGGTCACGAACACCATGTCCGCGCCCTTGAGGACTTCCTCGATCTCCTCGCGGTGGTCCTCCGCGGCCTTGTGGCCGACTTCGGGGTTGGCACCGGCACCGAGGCCGCGGGTCAGTTCGCGGCCGATGTCGAGTTTGACGTCGGCATCCGACATCAGCAGGGCCTGCGCGTCGGTGTTCACCGCGATGAACTCGACGCCTTTCAGGCCGACCTCGATCATTCGGTTGACAGCGTTGACCCCGCCGCCGCCGATACCGACGACCTTGATCACCGCCAAGTAGTTGTGCGGGGGCGTCATCGGTTCCGCCTTCCTCCAGTCATAGGTTCACACGTGGATCTCGCCGTTTTGCGTCCGGCGGCCACGCAAACCCTCAACCTCAACCAGAGATTCAGAGTCATGTCAACCCCGTACGTCCTCAACCGTGGACGGTAAAGACGGAACGTACGCGGGTCCAGTAGCCACGCCGTGTGTGACGCACCTGATCACCCGTGAGTATCAAAAGTATCGGGGTCCGCGGGCGATTCGTGTCGCCGGTTCCCACTTCATAGGACTCAGCCCGAGACCGTGGGCAGTTCCGGCGCGGCGACATCGTAGACCTTGCCGGGACGGGTCAGCAGGGCCGCGAGGACCATCGCCTTGCGTTCGGAGTCCACCGAATTGCCCCACTTCACCAGCTGCCCACCGGTGAGCGTGAGCTGCACGTCACCCACCGACTTCGCGGACAACGCCACCACCTGCTGCTTCAACTGTGGCGGGATCTTGCCGAGCACGTCGACGACCGCGTAGGTCGCCGCGTCCCCCGTTCCCAGGGTCGGCACCTCGATCGAAGGCAGGCCAGGTGGCGCCTGCGGCACGACCGCGTAGACGACTCCGGACGCGTCCACCATGTGCGCGCCGTCGGCGAGCTTGGCGTACCCGACCGGTTCCCGTTCGTTGACGGTGATCTCCACGGTACCCGGCCACGACCGCTCGACGCTGACCTTCGCGACCCGCGGCAGCGTGCGGACCCGGCCCGCGATCTCGTCGGTGTCGAGGCGGACCAACGGCTTGCCCATCTCCACCGCGGCCACCTTGCGCACCTCGTCGGGCGTCAGGCCCTGGGTGCCCTGCACGTCGACGGACCGCACGCCGAGCACCGGCGTGAAGAACACGACGTACAGCACCGCGAGCACACCGACGAAGATCAGCAGGACCATCCACCGGCGCATCAGCGCCCGGCGACGGGTCGGCCGCAGCAGCTCCCGCCTCGCCCTGCGCTCGCGAGCCGCCGCGCCCGCGCTGCTGACGGGGCGGCGGCTCTCGGGACGCGTGGGGCTCGTCATTGCCTGTCCAGTGCGGCAATCAGTTCCGGGCCGAGCGAGGTCACGTCACCCGCGCCCATGGTCAGCACCAGGTCACCGTCCTTGGCCAGCGACGCGACCAGACCAGGCACCTTGTCGAACGCGGGCTCGTAGTGCACCTGGGCCTTGGGCAGCGGAACGGCGTCGGCGATCAACGCACCGCTCACCCCCGGCTCAGGCGCTTCCCGCGCGCCGAACACGTCCAGCACCACGACCTCGTCGGCCAGTGCCAGCGCGTCGGCGAACTCCTTGGCGAACGTACGGGTCCGCGAGTAGAGATGCGGCTGGAACACCACAAGCACCTTCCCGCCGTTGGCCGCTGGGCGCACAGCACGCAGCTGCGCGGCGACCTCCGTCGGGTGGTGCGCGTAGTCGTCGTACACGCGTACGCCACGGGAACGGCCCTTGAACTCGAACCGCCTGCGGACGCCACCGAAGGCGGCGATGCCGTCCAGCAAGCCCTCCAGCGGCGCACCGAGTTCCAGCCCGGCGAGCAGCGCGGCCAGGCCGTTGGCGGCCATGTGCTCGCCCGGCACCGCGATGCCGACCTCGATCTCCTTGCCGTCCAACGAGATCACCGCGCGACCGGCGCCGTCGACCGGGTCGTAGGACAGCAGTTTGGCGGCGTCCGCACCATCGGCGTTGCGACCGTAGCGGCGTACCCGCACGCCACGGGCCTCGGCCCGTACCGCGAGCGCCGCCGCGCCGGGGTCGTCCGCGCAGACGATCAGCACGCCGTCCGGGTTCAGGCGATCCACAAAGGACTCGAAGACGGCCGCGTACGCCTCCGGCGTGCCGTGGTGGTCGAGGTGGTCGGCCTCGACGTTGGTCACGACCGCGACCGACGGCGTGAACACCAGGAACGACCCGTCGCTCTCGTCCGCCTCGGCGACGAAGATGCCCACGTGCCCGTCGGCGCCCTCGGTCACCGAGCCCTGGTGCGCGTTCGCGCCGGACTCGTTGAGGTCCCCGCCGATCGCGAAGGACGGGTCGAGCCTGCAGTGCTGCAACGCGACAGTCAGCATCGACGTCGTCGACGTCTTGCCGTGGGTACCGGCGATGCACGCGACCCGGTGACCGACCATGAGCCCGGCCAACGCCTCCGAGCGGTGCAGCACGGTGATGCCGCGCCGCCGCGCCTCGACCAGTTCCGGGTTGTCCTCCTTGATCGCGGTGGACACCACGACCGCGGTCGGCCCGTCCGGCAACAGGTCCAGGTTCCCCGCGGCCTGGCCGACCGCGATGAGCGCGCCCTGCGCCCGCAGCGCGAGCGAAGTGCGCGACTCCTTGGCGTCCGAACCGGACACCCGCAGGCCACGGGCGAGCAGGATCCTGGCGATGCCGCTCATGCCGGCGCCGCCGATCCCGACGAGGTGCGCCCGGTCGAGCACCGCGGGCGTGTTGATGGATCCGATCGTCACTTGCCCACCACGTCCAGGACCATCTTGGCCAGCACGTCCGCCGCGGCACGGTGCCCCGTGCTCTGCGCGGCGGCGCCCATCGCGCTCAGCCTGCGCGGGTTGCTCAGCAGCGGGATCAGGAGCTCCTTGACCTTCTCCGGCGTGAGTTCGTCGTCGTTCACCATGAGCGCACCGCCTGCCGTGACCACGGGACGACAGTTGAAGGCCTGTTCGCCGTTACCGATCGGCAACGGCACGAACATCGCGGGCAGCCCGACAGCGGACACCTCGGCGACGGTCATGGCACCGGAACGGCACAGCACCGCGTCCGCGGCGGCGTACGCGAGGTCCATCCGCTCCAGGTACGGCACCGGAATGTACGGCGGCGCACCGGGGATCTGCTGGACGGCCACGGAGTTCTTCGGGCCGTGCGCGTGCAGCACACCGATCCCGGCCTTGGCGAACTCGCTCGCCAGCGGCGCCACCGCGTTGTTGATCGTCTGCGCGCCCTGCGAGCCGCCGAACACCAGCAGCGTCGGCGCGTGCGGGTGCAGCCGGAAGAAGCGGCGCGCCTCGTCCCTGAGCGCCTGGCGGTCCAGGTCCGTGATCGACGCCCGCAGCGGGATGCCGATGATCTCGGCGTCCGACAGACCCGAGTCCGGCACGGCCGCGGCGACGCGTTTCGCGTACCGCGCGCCGACCTTGTTGGCCAGCCCGGCGCGGGCGTTGGCCTCGTGCACCACGATCGGCGTACGGCCACGCGCGGCCAGGTACGCGGGCAGCGCCACGTAACCGCCGAAGCCGACCACCACGTCCGCACCGACCCGGTCCAGCACGGCACGGGTGTGCTTGATCGCGCGGCGCACGTTGAGCGGCAGCTTGAGCAGGTCCATCGTCGGCTTGCGGGGCATCGGCACCGGCGGGATGAACTCCAGCGGGTAGCCACGCGACGGCACGATCTTGCCCTCGAGGCCGCGCTGCGTGCCGAGGGCGACGACCCGGGCGTCGGGCCGGGCACGCATCACCGCGTCGGCCAACGCGAGTGCCGGTTCGATGTGTCCGGCCGTGCCCCCACCGGCCACCACGACACACGGTCCCTGGTTAATGACGTCCTCCTTCGTCCGCACGAGGTTGGCCGGTGCGGCCGCGTGCCGAACGCCTGTGTTCCCGACGGTGTTCCGGAACCGGAACGCTACGACGAGTCCTGCGGCGCTCGTGCAGCTGGCGCTCCGACGTGCCTGCCCGCTTCGTCGCCGGTTCGCGGCGTCCGGTCGCTCGTGGCGGCGTGGACGGTCGCACCGGCTTGCGCTTCTGCGGCGGGTTGTACACGTCGGGGGCGGGCAGCTTCATGAGCCGGCCGAACCGACCTGGTCCCTGCGAGCGTAGTGCGGCCACGGATTCGGGTTCATGGCGAGCACAGTTAGCGAGGATGCCGAACACGAACATGGTGACGACGATGGAGCTGCCACCGGCGGAAATCATCGGCAGCGTGATGCCGGTGACCGGCAGCAGGCCCACGACGTAGGCGATGTTGATGGCGGCCTGGGCGACCAGCCAGACGGTGACGGTGGCGGCGACCATCCGGATCCACGGGTCGATGTTGCGGGCGGCGATCCGCAGGCCGGTGATGGCGAGCATGGCGAACAGGCCGAGCACCAGCGCGCACCCGAGGAAACCGAGCTCCTCGCCGATCAGGGCGAAGATGAAGTCGTTGTGAACGTTGGGCAGGTACTCGAACTTGGACTGGCCCTGGCCGAGGCCCTTGCCGAACAGACCGCCGTCTGCCAGCGCGTACTTCGCCTGGAGGCCCTGCAGGCCCTTGCCGCTGGGGTCGGCCTCCGGGTCGAGGAAGGACAGGACACGCGCGACCCGGTACCCCTCGGTGAGCGACAGCGTGACGATGCCGCCGAGGCCACCGATGGCGGCGGCGCCGAACAGCCGCATGGGCGCACCCGCGAACCACAGCAGGGCGAACAGCACGACGATGAGCGTGACCGTGCCGCCCAGGTCCGGCTGCATCATGACCAGCGCGAACATCAGCAGCGCGACGGGCACAAGCGGGACAAGCAGGTGCCGGTACTGGTGCAGCAGGGCCTTCTTCTGCACGAGGACGTGCGCGCCCCACAGCACGAGGGCGAGCTTGGCCACCTCGATCGGCTGGAACGAGATCGGGCCGACCACGAACCAGCTACGCGCGCCGTAGAACTCCTTGCCGATGATGAGGACGAGCACGAGCATGCCGAAGCAGACGGCGAGCGCGGGGGCGGAGAACTGGCGCATCACCCGCAACGGCATCCGCAGCGCGATCCAGAACGCGATCGAGCCGATGGCGACGAACAGCAACTGCTTCTTGAAGACGGTGTACACCGACGGGCCGGTGTCCAGCGAGACGACGGAGCTGGCGGACAGCACCATCACCAGACCGAGGACGGTGAGCAGGCCGAACACCGCGAGGACGAGGTGGAAACTGGCTAGCGGACGGCCGAGCCACGCGGTCAGGACGGAGAAGAAGCCGGCACGTTTGCGCCGCGGCCGCTTGCGGTTCTCGGTCGGTTGGAGGGTGGCTGTCACAGAGGTGCCTCCCCGGTCACGCCGATGCCTGGACTGCCTTCGCGACCGCCGCGGTGAACGCCTCGCCCCGGTGGACGTAGCTGGCGAACATGTCGTGCGACTTGGCAGCGGGCGCCAGCAGCACGACATCACCAGGACGCGCGAGTTCCCGAGCCGCGCGCACGGCGGCAGTCATGGGCTCATCGTCTCCCGAACCGAGCCGCATGACGGGGACCTCAGGCGCGTGTCGCCCGACGGCTTGCGCGAAAACATCCTGATCAGCGCCCAGCAACACGACACCGCGTAGCCGCCCGGACACACTCGCGACAAGATCATCGACCTCGGCGCCGTGCAACAGGCCCCCGGCGATCCAGACGACGTGCTCGTACGCGGTAAGCGATCCGTGCGCGGCGTGGGTGTTCGTGGCTTTGGAGTCGTTGACGAACTTGACGCCGTCGACCTCGCCCACGAGTTGGACGCGGTGCGGTTGGGGCTGGTAGCTCTTCAGGCCTTCGCGGACCGCTCCCGGGCTGACGCCGTACGCCCTCGCCAGCGCCGCGGCGGCAAGGGCGTTGCTGACGTTGTGCATACCGGATGGGCGGACTTCGTCAACCCGGCACAGGCGGATCAGGGCCGGGTTGTCCACAGGCTCTTCGGTTGTCCCCAGGCCGCCTTCTTGATCTTGCCCCCGCTGCTCACCTCGATAGACTGGAGCAGGGACGCCCCCCGGGTCGGGTGGGGGCTGTTCTGGTGGGGTTTCGGGGGGTTGCTCGGCAGTGGTTTTGGGGTCTTGAGCAGTGGTTTCGGGCGCTTGCGCAATGATTTCCGGGACTCGCGCGATGATTCCGGGGGCTTGCGCAGTGATCTCCGCGGCTCTCGCCGCTCCCTCTGCGGCTCGCGCTGTTGTCTCTGGGGCTTGTGCCGCGGTTTCGGCGACCGGGCCACGTGCTTGCGAGGCGTCGGACGGGTCCTGGCCGCCGATGCGTTCGGTCGTCTCGACCAGCCAGCCGTCGTGGATGCCGTAGCGGTTCTCGCCGCCTGGTTCGTGCACGGTGAAGCCGGTGCCGCCGCCGGAGAGCCGGGTCGACCACGGGTCGTCGGCGTTGAAGACCCGGGTTTTGGCGCCGCGGTAGATCTTGGCCTTGGCGGTCGCGTACTCCTCCATCGTGCCGTGCCACTCCAGGTGGTCTTCGGCGAGGTTGAGCAGCACGGCCGCGTCCACGGCCAAGGATTCCTGCCAGTGCAGCTGGTAGCTGGACAGTTCGACCGCCAGCACTTCGTACCCCGCGCGGACAGCGTCGACCACGGGCAGGCCGACGTTGCCACAAGCCACGGCCTTCGCACCGGACGCGAGCAGGATCGACTCCAGCATGCCGACGGTCGTGGTCTTGCCGTCCGTTCCCGTCACCGCGAGCCAGACCTGGTCGGTGGTCATCCGCCAGGCCAGTTCGACCTCGCCGATCACTTCGATGCCCCGCTCCGCCGCCGCCAGGAGCAGTGGGCTGGTGGGCTTCCAGCCCGGGCTGGTCACCACCAGGTCCGTGTCGTCGGACAGTCCAGGCCGGGCGAGGTCACCGAATTCGGCCAACGCCTCCGGGTGGCCGTCGGTGATCGTCACGTGCGCGCCCAACTCCCGCAGCGCGGCAACGGTCGACCTGCCGGTCACGCCCGCGCCCGCGACCAGGACGTTGCGACCGCGCAGCGACTCAGTTCGCGCCACTTGCCGCCAGCCATTCGCTGTAGAACAGGCCGAGGCCGAACATCGCGCAGACGCCACCCAGCAGCCAGAACCGGATGATCACCGTGGTTTCCGCCCACCCGGCCAGCTCGAAGTGGTGGTGGAACGGCGCCATCCGGAAGATTCGTCTGCCCGTCGCCCTGAAGACCGCGATCTGCAGGATCACCGACAGCATCTCCACCGCGAAGATGCCACCGATCACGATCATCAGCAGCTCGGTGCGGGTCATCATCGACAGCCCGGCGACCAGGCCACCCAGCGCCAACGAGCCGGTGTCGCCCATGAAGATCTTCGCCGGGGCCGCGTTCCACCAGAGGAAGCCGATGCACGCGCCCATCGCCGCCGCCGCGACGATCGCGAGGTCGAACGGGTCCCGCACGTCGTAGCAGGCCGAGCCGAGCGTTGTGCTGCAGTCGTTTCGCAGCTGCCAGAAGCAGATCACCACGTACGTGCCGAAGACCATCGCCGCCGAGCCGCCCGCGAGGCCGTCGAGTCCGTCGGTGAAGTTCACCGCGTTCGACCACGCGCCGATGATCCCGTAGCAGAACACCACGAAGCCGACCGTGCCGAACGAGATGAACGAGATGTCCCTGATGAAGGACAGGTTCGGCGACGCCGGGCTGAGGCCGTTCTCGTCGATGAACTGCAGGGCCAACACCGCGAACGAGATGCCGACGACCAGTTGGCCGACCAGTTTCGCCGTCTTGTTCAGGCCGAGGTTGCGCTGTTTGCGGATCTTGATGAAGTCGTCGAGGAATCCGACGAGGCCGAGGCCCGTCGTCAGCATCATCACCAGCCAGCCGGACGCTGTCGGGCCCTCGTCGCGGCCGAGCAGCAGCATGTTCACGCCGTACGAGCCGAGGTACCCGACCCACATGGCGACCATGATCGCCACGCCGCCCATCGTCGGGGTACCGCGCTTGGACTTGTGGCCCTGCGGCCCTTCCTCGCGGATCTCCTGCCCGAAGCCCTGCCGGGAGAAGATCTTGATCAGGTAGGGCGTGAACAGGATGGAGATGACCAGTGCGATCGCACCGGCGATGCCGATACCGATCACCGGGCGTCATCCTCCAGCAGCGCGTCGGCCACCCGCCACAGCGCCTCGGACTTCGAGGCCTTGACGAGCACGACGTCACCGGGTCGCAGTTCGGTCCGCAGCAGCGCGACCGCCGCGTCGACATCCGGCACGAGCACGGATTCCTCTCCCCATGAGCCTTCGAGGTGGGCGCCCTGGTGCATGGCCCGCGCCTGGTCACCCACCACAACGAGCCGATTGATGTCCAGCCGGACCACGAACCGGCCGATCTCGTCGTGCGCGGCGACGTGCTCCGCGCCGAGGTCGGCCATCGTGCCCAGCACCGCCCAGGTGCGGCGGTTTTCCCGCCTGGCTATCTCGGCAACGCTCTTCAACGCCGCCTTCACCGAGTCCGGGTTGGCGTTGTACGAGTCGTTCACGACCGTCACGCCGTCGGGCCGGGTCGTGACATCCATGCGGCGCGCGGACACGCGCTTTGCTTGGGACAGTCGCTCGGCGACCTCTGCGGGTGTGGCGCCGAGTTCCAGCGCGACAGCGGCTGCGGAGAGCGCGTTGCCCACGTGGTGTGGTCCGTGCAGCGCGAGCGTGACGTCGGCGTCGCCCTGCGGCGTCACGAGCCGGAACGACGCACGTGCTTCGCTGTCGAGCACGATGTTCTCGGCGCGGATGTGCGCGTCGGGGCTTTCGCCGACGAACACCACGCGGGCCTTCGTCCGCGAGGCCATCGCCTTGACCAGCGGATCGTCCGCGTTGAGGATGGCCACGCCGTCCTCGGGCAGTGCTTCGACGAGCTCGCCCTTGGCCTCGGCGATGCCTTCCCGCGAGCCGAACTCGCCGATGTGCGCGGTGCCGACGTTGAGCACGGCGCCGATCTTCGGCGGCGCGAGCTCCGCCAGCGCCCGGATGTGCCCTTTCCCGCGGGCCGACAGTTCGAGCACCAGGTTGCGGGTGTTCTCGTCAGCGCGCAGCACGGTCCACGGGTGACCGATTTCGTTGTTGAACGAGCCGGGTGGCGCCACGATCGGCCCCATCGGTTCGAGCACCTGGGCGATCAGGTCCTTGGTCGAGGTCTTGCCGGACGATCCGGTGACGCCGACGATCGTCAGATCCGGCAACCGGGCGGCGACATAGCGGGCAAGGGCCGCCAACGCGGCGAGGACAGCGGCACCGGATCCGTCCTTGTCCCCGGCCAACGCGAACGCGCCGCGTTTCATGTCGGCCACCGGCGGCACGATCACCGCGGGCGCGTCGATCTCGCGCGCCGCCAGCGTCAGCCGGGCGCCGGAAGACTTGGCGAAGTCGTGGCCGTCGACCTTCGCGCCCGGGATCGCCACGAACAGGCCGTCCGGTGTGACCTCGCGGGAGTCGAACTCGACCGTGCCGGTGACGGTGACATCGCCGGACACGTTGTGCAGCCTGCCACCGACCGCTTCGGCGATCTGCGCAGCGGTCAAGGGGATCACAGTGTCACCTCGCGGATCGCGGCGGAAAGTTCGTCCCTGTCGGAGAACGGGTGCACGACACCGGCGATCTCCTGGCCCGTCTCGTGGCCCTTGCCCGCGACGACGACGGCGTCGCCGGGCCTGGCCTCGGCGACCGCCGCGAGGATCGCCGCGCGCCGGTCGCCGATCTCACGCACGTCGCCACGCCCGGCTGCCGCCCGAGCGCCGTCGGCCATCGCCTTGCGGATCGCGGCCGGGTCCTCGCTGCGCGGGTTGTCGTCGGTGATGATCAACAGGTCGCTGCGGATGGCGGCTTCCTTGCCCATCAACGGGCGCTTGGCCGCGTCGCGGTCACCGCCGCAGCCGAGCACGACGATCACACGACCGGTCGTGCGCGCCCTGATCGCGTCCAGCGCGAGTGCGACGGCGGCGGGCTTGTGGGAGTAGTCGACGACCGCGGTGAACCGCTGGCCCAGTGCGACCCGCTCCATCCGGCCGGGGACCTGGACCTCGGCGAGTCCCTCGGTGATCGCCGCCGGCTCGACACCGGCGACGGTCAGGCACGCGGCGGCCAGCAGCGCGTTCGCGACGTTGAAGGTGCCGGGCATCGGCAGCCGGACGGGGATGCGCACGTCGGGGCCGACGATGGTGAACGTCTGCTCGCCGTCGACGGACGACGTGACGCCCTCGGCGGTCCAGTCGGCGCCGTGCCCGGTGGCCACGGTGATCGTGTCGGCCTTGACCAGGCGCGATCCCCACTCGCCGTCGGTGTTGACGACTTCGCTGGTCGAGCGGCCGTCGAACAGCAGGGCCTTGGCCTGGAAGTAGTCCTCCATGTCGTGGTGGAAGTCCAGGTGGTCCTGCGAGAGGTTCGTGAAGGCACCGACCGAGAAGCGTGTCCCGCCGACCCGGCCGAGCGACAGCGCGTGGCTGGAGACCTCCATCGGAACGTGGGTGACGCCTCGTTCGACCATCACGGCGAACAGCGCCTGCAGGTCGGGCGCCTCCGGCGTGGTGAACGCGCTGGCGAGGCGCTCCCCGGCGATCCGCGTCTCCACGGTGCCGACCAGGCCGGTCGTCTGCCCGGCGGCCCGGAGGCCCGCGTCGAGCATGTAAGTGGTCGTGGTCTTCCCGGACGTGCCGGTGACGCCGAGAACGGACAGGCGCAGCGACGGCTCGCCGTAGATCCACGCGGCAATCGACCCGAGCACGCCACGCGGGTCCTTGTGGACAAGTACCGGAACGTCGACGTCCGCCAGCAGAGCCGCACCCGCGCGGTCGGTGAGGATCGCCACCGCACCGGCCGACACCGCCTCAGCGGCGAATTCGGCACCGTGCACCCGGGCACCGGGCAGCGCGGCGAACAGATCGCCTCGCTGCACGTGCTGGGCACGCAAGGTGGCACCGGTGACCATCCCATCGAGATCACCGTGGGCGGGGTGCGCGTCCGCACGGGCCACCAGCGTGGTCAGTGGGACGGGTTCTGTTTTGGCAGGGCGGGGCGGCGCGTTCACAGCCTTGCCCTCGAGCTTCGCGGGCACGCGCGAGAGGCTACCTTCGCCTGTTCGGCGGCTCCCCAGCGGTGCTCGATCTTGCGGTGACCCAACGCGTGGTAGGCGACAGCGACCGATTGGGCGACCAGGGGGCCTCACGGTCCGTCGCCAGTCAGGTGACCGTGCAACCAATGTGGCCTTCGTTGCGAAAAACGCAACCAATGTGGCCTTCGTTGCATCCGACCGCCGCTGTGGCGTGGCGGGTTCCGGTTCGCTCAGTTGTCTTACTGGGTCAGCGGCACGATCGGTGCCGCTTCCGGTGACAGCGGGAGGTTGTAGCGCTGCGCCAGGTACGAGGCGATGTCGTGGAACAGGGGCGCCGCGGTTTTCCCGTTCGCGGCGCCGTAGTAGTCCGGCCTGTCGATCATGATGCCGACGACGAAGCGCGGGTTGTCGGCGGGCAGGATGCCCGCGAAGGTGATCGAGTACAGGTTGTCGCTGTAGATCTTCGTCTTCGGGTCGATCTGCTGCGCCGTTCCCGTCTTGCCGGAGATCTGGTAACCGGCGAGCGCCGCGGCCACGCCCGTTCCGCTCTGCTGGTTCGGCGCCTTCTGCACCACCGCGCGCAGCATGTTCTTGACAGTCGCCGCGGTCTGGTCGTTCACCACCCGGACGCCTTCCGGGCGCGGTTCGTCGTGGTGCGTTCCGTCGCGGTCGATCGAGGTTCTGATGATCCGCGGCGGCACGCGGACGCCGTTGTTCGCGATGGTCTGGTACATCCCAGCCATCTGCAGCACGGTCATCGACAGGCCCTGGCCGATCGGCAGGTTGCCGAAGGTCGAACCCGACCACTGCTTCACGTCCGGCACCTGGCCCGCGGTCTCACCCGGCAGGCCGACACCGGTCTTCTGCCCCAGTCCGAACTTCTTCAGCATCTCGGCGTACCGGTTCTGGCCGATCTGCTCCGCCAGCAGCAGCGTGCCCACGTTCGACGACTTGGCGAAGATCCCCGTCGTGGTCATGGTCAGCGTGCCGTGCGACCACGCGTCCTCGACTGTGCGGTCGGCGACCTTGTGCGAGCCGGGGACCTTGTGCGTGTCCTCCGGTTTGGTGACGCCGTCCTCGATCGCCGCCGACGCGGTCACGATCTTGTTCACCGAGCCCGGCTCGTACGGGTTCGAGACCGCCGGGTTGCCGGTCACCTGCGGATTGCCGTACCCGTTGGGGCCCTGCGGGTCCTTCGGGTCGAAGCTCTTGTCGTTGGCCAGCGCGTACACCTCGCTGGTCTTCGCGTCCATCACCACGACCGTGCCGCCCTGCGCGCGGTTCTGCGCGACGTACGCGATCAGCTTCTGCTGCACGTCGTACTGCACGTCCGCGTCGATCGTCAACTGGATGTCCGAGCCGTCCTTGGCTTGCCGCACATTGCGTTCCGAGCCGGGGATGACGACACCGTCCGCGCCTTCCGCCGTGTCGACGGTCTGGCTGCCCGCCTCACCGGCCAGTTCGGCGTCCCGGTCGTTCTCCATCCCGAACAGGCCGTGCACGTTGTGCTTGGCACGGTCCGGGTCGTCGCTGCGCCAGTTCGCGTAGCCGATGATGTTGGACGCCAGCGTGCCGCCGGGGTACTCGCGGCGTGACTGCGCCTCGGAGATGACCTCCGCGTACTTCCTGCGGATGTCCCGTTCCTGCGCCGGAAGCACGTCACGCACCAGGACGGAGTAGCCGTCGCCGCGCATCTTGGTCAACAGGTCGTTCTCGTCGACCTTGTCGCCGAGCACCGACTTGATCTTGGCGGCGACGTCCTTGATCCGGGTCTCGTAGTCGATCTTGGTCCTCTCGTACTCCTTCTTCACGACCTTCGGCGCCCACGACAGCGTGCGGGTCTCCACGCTGAACGCCAGCTTCACGCCGTTGCGGTCGAGGATGTCGCCGCGCTTGGCCGCGATCGGGATGGTCTTCACGCGCTGCTTGTTCGCGCGGTCCGACAAGCCTTGCGCCTCGACGCCCTGCACCTGGATCAGCCGCACACCGGCGGCGATCAGCGCCGCGATCAGCACGAACCGCACGGACACGATCCGCAGCCGGGTGTTGACCGGCAAACGCTTGCGCCGGGCCGCCGGGCGGCGCGGCGGCGGCTTGCGGGCGGGCTGCCGCGTCGGCTTGCCGGTGGGCTTGCCGGTCGGGCGGTGCGCCTGTGCCGCTCTGCGTGCCGGCGCAGGCTTGCGGCGAGGCGGCGTCCAGTCCCCCGCCATCAGCCGTTACCTCCCGGCGTTCCCGACGGCGAAGCGGCAGGCGGGGCGGCGGGCTTGGGCTCGCCAACCACGGTCACCTTGCCGTCGGGTGCGACCACGATGCGGGCCGGATCGCTCGACCGGATCGCGCCCAGCTTGCGCGCCATCTCGTCCAGCGTCGCCGGGGACTCGAGGTTGGTGACCTCGCGTTGCAGCAGCTCGACCTCCTCGGCGAGTTCGGTCGCCGCCTTCTTGGCCTGGTCGAGCCGGTACGAGTCGGCGATGGCCTGCGTGGACAGCCACAGCGTGGTGACCACGCCCGTCGCCAGCAATCCCATCACCAGCATCACGAACGACGCCCGGGAAGCCGGGCCGCGCTCGTGCTTCTGCTTGGACGGCCGCGGCCTTCGCTGGACCGGCTCACCACCCGCGCGGCCCTCACGCTGTGCGCGTCGTGCGTACGCGCGCTCGGCCGCAGCGGTTCGCGGACGACGTTGCGTCCGCGTCTCGGTCGTCTCCTCGGTCGCGGCTGTCGCCTTTGCTTCGGCCTTGCCCTTACGGCGGGACTGCGACGAGCGGCCACGCGAAGATGACCCGCCTACCCTTGCCGGTGCGGTCACGACAGTTCCGCCTCCCCGAAATTTCGACGCTTGGTCACCTTGGGCCGGCACCGTTCAGTTCAGTGCGTACCGGTGGCTGGTTTGCGCCACGTTCCCCTGAGGTGCGGTTGGGTGCCACGTGGCCTGTGTTGGGCCTTGGGTTGACACAAGGGGTGTCATGACGCCTTCCTGATCCGTTCCGCCGCTCGCAGCCGTACTGGCGTCGCGCGTGGGTTGTGCTCCATCTCGGCTTCGTCCGCCTGCTCGGCTCCCCTGGTGAGCAGCCGCATCTGCGGACCGTGGCCCGGCAACTCCACCGGCAGCCCCTCCGGTGTGGTGGACTTCGCCAGCTCCGCGAAGGCCCGTTTGACCAGCCGGTCCTCCAGTGACTGGTAGGACTCGACGACGATCCGGCCACCGACTTTCAGCGCGCCGAGCGCCGCGGGCAGCGCCCGGCGCAGGATCTCCAGCTCCCCGTTGACCTCGATGCGCAACGCCTGGAACGTGCGCTTGGCCGGGTGTCCGCCGGTCCGGCGGCTGGCCGCGGGCACGGTGTCGTACAACAGCTGGACCAGTCGGCCGCTGGTGTCGAAGGGCGCACGTTGCCGCTGCGCCACAACGGCTTTGGCGATCTTGCCGGCGAACCGCTCCTCGCCGTAGTCACGCAGGATCCTGGCGAGGTCCGGGAACTCGTACGTGTTGAGCACGTCCGCCGCGGTGATGCCCGTCGTCGGGTCCATCCGCATGTCCAGCGGCGCGTCCTTGGCGTAGGCGAACCCCCGGTCGGCCTCGTCGAGCTGCATCGACGACACCCCCAGGTCCATCAGCACGCCGTCGACGGCCGGGATGCCGAGCTCTTCGAGCACGTCCGGCAGCTCGTCGTACACCGCGTGCACGAAGTGGATCCGGTCGGCGTACGGCGCGAGCCGCTCGCGGGACAACGCCAGCGCGTTCGGGTCACGGTCCAGGCCGACGAGCGTCAGCCTGGGGTACGCGGCGAGCAGCGCTTCGGAATGACCGCCGAGGCCGAGGGTGGCGTCGACCGCCACCGCGTCCTTGTCGGCCAATGCCGGATCGAGGAGGCCGAGGACCCGCTCCAGCAGCACCGGCACGTGCCGCGGGTTCTCGCGCGTCATCTCCCGACCCCTCTATCGGTACCGCTCGAACTCGTCTCCAGAGAAGACAGATGCCGTCAGGTCCCAGCCCGGAGAAGCGAACCTGGCGCCGGGGAAGGTGCGCCAGGGTCGATCGCCACCGGGCCGAGGCCTCACGGCATCCCGCGATCCCTCTAGAAGAATCCGGGCAGTACCTCCTCCCGCGCCTGCGCGTAGCTGTCCTCGTGCTCGTCCAGATATGCCTGCCAGGCCTGGGCGTCCCAGATCTCCAGCCGGGTGATCGCGCCGATCACCACGCATTCCTTCGTCAGCTTGGCGTAACGCCGCAGCTCAGGCGCGATCGCGATGCGTCCCTGGCCATCGGGCCGCTGTTCGTCGGTTCCGGCGAACAGGTACCGCTGGTAGGCACGTACCGCCTCGTTCGTCAGCGGGGCGGCGGCGACCTTCCGGGCCATTTCCTCGAACTCCGCACGGGGGAAGACGTAGAGGCAGTGATCCTGACCCTTCGTGACCATCAGGCCCCCCGCGAGGGCGTCGCGGAACTTAGCCGGCAGCGTCAGCCTCCCCTTGTCGTCCAGTTTCGGGGTGTGGGTACCGAGGAACACCGGTCCACCACCTCCCCACCGATCCTGCGGACCGGCCATGGAACACCCTTCTGCCCCACTTGCGGCCACAGTACCCCACTTTTCTCCACAGTCAACGCGGATCCGGTGGTGTTCGCCCGGTCGATTGACGCGTTTTCGCAGGTGACGCAGGTGGGGGCCAGGTGGGGCGCCGGGGCGGTCCTCCCTCGCCCCGGGGATGCTTATCCGCTGTTCAGAAGGTGTTCAGATGTCCACAGTGGGCATTGCGGGACCCGCGAGCGGGCCAGGTGGGTGAAAGTGGGGACGCCTGGTCCAGACCGCTCCGCCCGCCCGGTTCGGGTGATGACTGACGGTGATCGTCGGCTTTTGGTCACCTGGCGTGAGATGCTCCGGGCGTATGCCGGGCTGACCTGTCCGAACGCTGTCGATCCGCTGTCCGCGCACCACCCGGCGGTGCGAACACCCAGAATGGGAACAACCCCGGCGGCGGTGGAACGTCCAACCGAGGTGCGCCAGTAGAAGGAAGTAGTGCGTTTGTCGCCAAGTGCCCTGCAGGACGCCGGCGTCTTGCCGGATACTGATACCGAGAACCGCAACCCCGGGCGACTTCGCCCCGGTTTGACACCCAGCGTGTCAAGCTGTGCCGTCCCTGTTCGCCCGATCGGGCGACCCGGACTTCGGCATCGCATCGGTGGGAACCGGGAGGACACCACCGAGGAGCATCAGGAGGTCGAGTGACGTCTTCTACCCCGCCTGCCGCGCTGCCGGGACACCCGTACGGCGGCAACGGCGCAGGCCCCGACCCCTATGCGCCGCAGCCGCCCAACGGGACGAGTCCGAGCCCGACCCCGCGCGCGACGACGGGTAAGGCGTTGGACGAGGTGCACGGCGCCGCGCAGCGCATCGCCGCGAACGTCGAGCGCGTGCTGGTCGGCAAGCCGGACGTGGTCCGGATCGCGCTGGTCACCCTGTTGGCCGAGGGCCACCTGCTGGTCGAGGACGTGCCGGGGGTCGGCAAGACGTCGCTGGCCAAGGCGCTGGCCAAGTCCATCGACTGCTCGGTCTCCCGCCTGCAGTTCACCCCCGACCTGTTGCCGAGCGACGTGACCGGGGTGTCGATCTTCAACCGGCAGACCACCAACTTCGAGTTCCGCCCCGGCCCGGTGTTCGCCAACATCGTCGTCGGCGACGAGATCAACCGCGCCTCGCCCAAGACCCAGTCCGCACTGCTGGAGTGCATGGAGGAACACCAGGTCACGGTCGACGGCAACACCTACCGGCTGGAATCGCCGTTCATGGTGATCGCCACGCAGAACCCGATCGAGATGGAGGGCACGTACGCGTTGCCCGAGGCGCAGCGCGACCGCTTCACCGCGCGCGTGTCGATCGGCTACCCGGACCCGAACGCCGAACTGGCGATGGTCGACGAGCACGCGGGCCACGACCCGCTGGCCACGTTGCAGCCGGTGTCCGACGCCGCGCAGGTACGCGGCCTCGTCGAAGCAGTCCGAGGCGTGCACATGGCCCCGGAGGTCCGGCGGTACGCGGTCGAACTGGTCTCGGCGACGCGGCGGTTGCCGGAGATCCGCCTCGGCGCTTCCCCACGATCCACCCTGCACCTCGTACGCGCCGCTCGCGCGCAGGCCGCGCTGTCCGGTCGTGACTTCGTCGTGCCCGACGACATGCACGCGATCGCCGTGCCCGTGCTGGCACACCGTCTGGTTCTCACTGCGGAAGCACAGGCCGCACGCCGCTCCCCCGCGGACATGATCCGCGGCTTGTTGCAGCGTGTGCCGGTCCCGCAGGGCGCGGACCCGGCGGCGCAGTGGGTATCCGACGCGCGCGGGAACAGGCAGTAGCCATGGCCAGTCCGCTGGCGGGCATGACCACACGTGGCAGGTGCCTGCTGGCAGCCGGTCTGGCGGCGGCGCTGTGCTCGGTGGTGCTCAACGAACGCGACCTGCTGCGTGTCTCGGTGTTCGTGATCGCCATGCCGTTGCTCGTGTGCTTCCTCGCGGGCCGGTCCCGGGTCGGCCTGCACACCGAACGGCACGTCAACCCGATGCGGGCCCCTGTCGGCGGCAGAGCCGAGGTGTCGCTGAACGTCTGGAGCACCGGCCGTCTGCCCACCGGCGGGCTGTTGCTGCAGGACGGCGTGCCGTACACGCTCGGCGGCAGGCCGCGGTTCGTCATCGAGCACCTGCCCCGCAACAACGGCGTCCAACTGCGCTACACCGTCGAGCCGACGATGCGAGGCGTGCAGCTGCTGGGTCCGTTACGGGCCAAGGTGACGGACCCGTTCGGTTTGTCCGAGTTCGACCGTGAGCTCGCCGGAGTCACCCGGCTCATCGTCGTGCCGCGCGTGGTCCCGTTGATCGGTATGCCCGGCGGGTCGGGGATGGGGGCGGGCGAGGACGGCTCGGTCCGGCTGTCGGCCGGGCAGGGCGAGAACGACGCGGTCGTGCGGCCGTACCGGCAAGGCGACGACCTGCGCAAAGTGCACTGGCGGTCCACCGCCCACCGCGACGAGATGATGGTCAGGGTCGAGGAGCGCCCCTGGCGTGGCGGCACCACCGTCCTGCTCGACCACCGCGAACACGCGCACAAGGGCAGCGGTCCGACGGCCAGCATGGAGTGGGCGGTCTCGATGGCCGCCAGCGTCAGCCTGCACCTGTTGCGCAACGGGCACCGCGTGCGGCTCGTGTCGGAGACCGGCAAGACGATCGGCCCGGAGAGCGCGGATGGCATCCACAGCGACTTCCTCGTGCTCGACGCGCTCGCCGCGTTGCGCGGGTCGCACCAGAAGGAGATCGCGATCGCCGGCGACCCGGCCCAAGGCCAGGAGCTGGTCGCGGTCCTCGGCTCGGTCGACCCCGAGTCGGTCGACCAGCTGATCCGCTACCGCCCCCGAGCCAGCCGCAGCCTCGCGGTCCTGATGGACACCCGGGCGTGGGCGGCGCAGGGCGACACGACCGCCGCCGATCCGGACGCCGCCGCCACGCTGCTCAACGCCGCGGGCTGGAGCACCGTGATCGCCCGGCCCGACGTGCCGATGCACCAGGTCTGGAACAACCTCTGCCGCGCGAGCCAGAACCGCGGCGCGATGCACGCCAGTGGATGGTCCTGATGGTTTCTACGCCCCAGCGGCAGGCGCCACCGGCCCAGTTGCGGCCCCCGCCCGCGCCGCGCCCGGTCCGTGGCGGCGAATCCGCGGCGAACAACGTCACCCCTGTCTTCGCCGCCCTCACGACGCTGTGCGCGTCGACCGCGCTGTCCGGCGTGATCGACGGCGGCGTCTGGGTGGGTCACGCCGCGATCGCGATCATCGTCGTCGCCGGGTCCGGGATGGCGTTGCGCGCCATGCGTTTCCCGATCCTGCTCGTCGGCATCGCGCAGCTGTTCGCGCTGATGTGCCTTGTCGTCGCCCTGTTCACCACCGAGGGAGTGCTCGGGTTCCTGCCCGGCCCCGCGGCCGTCGAACAAATAGGTGACGTGCTGCGGGACGCGGTCGCGGTGGTGCAGACCGGGGTTCCCCCGGTGGAACCGCTTCCCCCGATCCTCTGTCTCGTGGTGATCGCGATCGGGCTGGTCGCGGTGCTCGTCGACTCGCTCGCGGTGGCCGCGGGCACGCCAGCCGCCAGCGGACTTGTGCTGCTGTGCGTCTACGCGGTGCCCGCCTCGCTCGCCGACGAGATGCTGCCGTGGTGGTCGTTCGTGCTCGGCGCCGCGTCGTACGCCGTGCTGCTTGCCGTGGACGGCACCCACAAGCACCAGCAATGGCGTGGCCGCTCCGGCCGTACCAGCGGCGGGATCAACGCAGGCGCGCCGATCGCGCTCGTGTCGGTGGCCATGGTGCTCGCACTGGTCTTCGGGGCGATCTTCACCCCGATCGGCACCATCGGCCAGCTGCCCGGCAACGTCGGCGCCGGTGGGCCCGCCGCGGGTGGGTACTCGTTGAAGCCGTTCACCAACCTGCGCGGGATGCTGGACCAGAAGGGCAACCACGAGCTGTTCCGCGTCCGGGGGCTGTCCTCGGCCGACGACAGGCGTTACCTGCGCGCGTTCACGTTGAAGCAGTTCAACAACAACGACGGCTGGGTCCTCGGTGCCGGGATGCCGACCGGCTCGAGTCTCGCGGGCGACCTCCCGCTGGAACCGGGGCGCGCCCCGAACGGCGCGACCACCAAGGTGGACATCGAGCCGATCAACTCCAGCGACAACTGGGCGCCGGTCTACGGCGCGCCGCGGCAGGTCGAAGGTCTGCCGGGGGACGCCAGGTTCGACGAGCTCAGCGGCGCGGTCTACACCCGCAAGCAGCGCAAGTTCGGCCCGTACACCGAGCACGCGGACATGAGCCAGCCGACGTTCGAGCAGCTGCGCCAGACTCCCTCGGCCGGCAGCGAGGTCGGGGCCCAGTACACCGAACTCCCCCCGATGAACTCGCGGATCACCAACCTCGCGCGGGAGCTCACGGCGGGCAAGGCCAACCAGTGGGACAAGGTGCTCGCGCTCAAGGCGTACTTCGCACCGGACAACGGGTTCTCCTACAAGACCCAGACAGCGGAGAAGCGCTCCGAGGACGCGCTGGCGGACTTCCTGTTCACCGGCAAGGCCGGGTACTGCGAGCAGTACGCGTCCGCGATGGCCGTTCTCGTCCGCGCCGCGGGAATCCCGGCACGGGTGGCGATCGGCTTCACCTCCGGCTACCAGGTCTCGGACTACCGGTCGATCACCACGCAGGACGCACACGCGTGGGTCGAGGTGTTCTTCCCGCAGTACGGCTGGGTCAGCGTCGACCCGACGCCGTTGCTCGACGGCCGCGGCTACAACCCGCCGTACATGAACTCGCAGTCGTCGCAGCCCGGTCGTGCACCGGACGGCGAGTCCGCCGATCGCAGGCCGTCGGAGTCGTCGCAGAGCAGTTCGGCCGCCGCGGCTCCCGTCCCCCAGTCGGCGAAACCCACTGAGGCGGCTCCGGAGTCCACGGACGGGGGCTCGTGGGAGGTGTACGCGACCAGCGCACTGGCCGGTGGTGCGACGGTGTTGTCCGTGCTGCTGCTGGCCGGTCTCGGTGTCGCGGGTCTGAGCCTCACCGGGGCAGCGCTCACGCTGCGGAAACGACGGCAACGAACGATCGTGGTGACGATCGCGACGGTGTTGTGGTTGTTGGCGGCGGTGTTCGCGGCGGCGCTCGTGAGCTGGTGGCTCGCCGTCCCGCTGGGCTTGGTCGGGCTGAGCCTCTTCCCGGCGCTGACGCGGTACTGGCGTCGCCGCGACCGTCTGCAGATGGTGGCGGGCGACAGCCCGGAAGCGCCGATGGCGGCGTGGGACGAGCTGATGGCGGAGTCGTGGGACCGGGGCGCGAGCGCACCGGAGTCCGACACCATCCGGATGACGGCCCGGAGGCTCGTCCGCGAGCACTCGTTGGACGACGAAGGCAAAGACGGGCTGCGCTCGTTGGTCTCGATCCTCGAACGGCTCTGGTACGGCCCCAGCGCCGGTTCAGGCCCGGAACTGCGGCAGGCACTGGACAAGGTCCGCGGCAGCATGCGGCGGAACGCACCGTTGTCCTTGCGCGCCAAGCTTTTGCCGCGGTCGGTGTTGAAGCCGAGGAAACCGGGCAAGCCCGCCGCCGGTCCTCAGCAGAGCGGAGCGCTCGCCGCCGAACCGCCGACGGCCTGAATGGCCACCCTGGTGCGCGAGGTCGCCGAGAACGTCTTCTGCGTCGGCGGGACCGACGTCAACTGGGTGCTGGTGCGGGACGGCAGCGACCTCACCCTGATCGACAGCGGGTGGCTGGGCGACCGTGCGGCGGTCGAGGAGTCGATCCGCGCGATCGGGCACCGGCCGCAGGACGTCCGGGCGATCCTGCTGACCCACGCCCACCTGGACCACATGGGCGCGCTCAACCACATGCACGACCGTTATGGGACACCTGTCTACATGGATCCCGTCGAGGTCCCGCACGCCCGCGACGGCGATCTGGAGCAGGCGAGCCCCGTGGACGTGTTCGTGCGCGCGTGGCGGCCAGGCGTTCTGGCGTGGAGCTGCCGGATCCTGCGTGCCGGGGCGCTGAAGCACCTGAAGGTCGCGCACGCGCAGCCGTTCCCCCATGAGGGAGCGCTGGACCTGCCGGGCCGTCCCGTGCCGGTCGCCTGCCACGGCCACAGCTCCGGGCACAGCGTGTACCACCTACCGGACAGCGGCGTGGTCGCGACCGGTGACGCCCTGGTGACCGCGCACCCCACCTCACGGATCACCGGGCCGCAGCTGTTACCGGCCTTCTTCTCCCACTCACCGCAGGGGGCATCGGCCGCGCTGGACGTGCTCGTCGACCTCCCCGCCGACGTCCTCGTGCCTGGTCACGGCGACCCGTGGCGTGGCGACCTGTCCGACGCCGTGGCCCATGCGCGTCGACAGGTGTGATCCGGGACTCATGTGCCCAGGGCATGCGTGATGGCCACCGCTGGGCGGTGGCCATCAAGGTCGGGGGTTCAGTCCTCGAAGCGCTTGCGGAAGCGCTCCTCCATTCGTTGGGAGAGGGAGTTCCGGCCCGCGGGGCGACTCTTGCTGTCGCCCTCGGCCTGAGCAGCGCTCTCGTTGCCGCGCTTGATGGCGGTCAGCGTGATGAGCGCGCCGAAGAACATGACTAGGAAGCCGAGCAGACTGACGGCGGGGAAGCCCCCGAACCAGAAATCTTGCACGACGACACCCAGCACCAGCAGGGCGACACCAACCACGAACAACGCTGCACCCTGAAGCCGCCGCCTACGCGATGGCCGCCTCAGGCGCGCACCGCGCACAGTGGAAGCGAACTTGGGGTCTTCGGCATAGAGCGCGCGCTCAATCTGGTCGAGCAGTCGCTGCTCGTGCTCGGAGAGTGGCATCTTTCCTCCTCCGGCACAGCTATCACGGGCGCCGGGCGATTGCGGCCGCCGTACCCGGCGGGCGCCCCATCCCTGGGGCGTCATCTCAAGGATACGAGCCCCGCGCCTGCTCGACTACCCGATCCTGCACTCTCACCCAGGCTCTTGCCAACACATCGCGACTCAAGCGAGGATGCCCGCCGGGCAAGCACACGCAATCGGCGGAGTCGGCACGGCGTTTGAGGACGCCTTATGCGCCATGTCCTGCAGTGATGACATTCAGTCACCATGCGTGTCCGGCCGGTGGCCACCGGCCGACCGACGGGTGAACCTGTCGATTTACTCAAGTGACTCGCGGCACGCGGTTGGGCCGCCGTCCGGCGCACTTGGGCACGGCCGACCGCCGGTGTGACGCCGCCGGAATTGTCCGCTCAGAGATTGCGGAGTCCTATCAGGACCCTTTCCATCATGCTGAGATCAGGCTGCTCACCGGCCGTGGACTTCGCTCTGTGCACGGTCACCATGCCCGCCGACGCCATATCTCCGAGCACGACACGGGCGACTCCAAGCGGCAACGACAACAACGCCGCGACCTCGGCAACAGACCGCGTCGACCGACAAAGCTCGGCAATCGAACGGTGGTCATGGGTCATTCTCGTACCAATTCGGGCGAGGGTCGCGCGATTGGTGGAGATCAGCGCCTCGATCGGCAGATCGTAAGCGGTCTCGGTCCGCCCTCCGGTCCACGCGTACGGCCGGACGATGGAGCGGGTGCGGTCCACCTCGGTCCACTCCGGCTCCGGTTCCGGCTCGACGCGGCGGACACCGGACTCGGCGACCTGACGTGGGATGTCCACGGAGTGCGATGGCGGCGGTGCTGGTGACTGAGATGCCGTCGGGCCGAACCGGGCTCCTGTCCGGCCAGTCCCTGGCTTCGCCGTGACCACGGCGGACTCACCCACCTTCTCCTCAGCGTGCCCCGAACTGGCGGGCACATGGCCGAACCGCGCACCCGTGCGCCCGACCTCGGACTTGCTTCGCCGATCAGATCCAGCCACGTGTGTCACGTCCCCCATGCCGGATTCCCGAATAGTCCATCTGAAGAGGAGGCCAAAACGTTAGCCACAAAGTGGACGCACAAGGTAACGCCGTCGTTTCGACCTCGTTTTATCCCAGTAACTGAAATCGCACCGTGGGCCATCCGGGTGATAAATATGATGATGCACCAAACTCGCCACAGACGGAAAGCGACGAATTACACGCTGCTCATATCGACGTCCGATCGGGACGCGGCTCGGTCTCACCCGATCGGTCGGGCGCCTGGGTGAGCAGGGAAGCCGGGCGGATCGCCGCGTTGCCGAACTTCGCGCGCGCCCGGTCGGCGGCCTGGTCGGCCTCACGCCAGCCGTTCTCCGGAGCGTCGAGCAGCAACTGCTCACCGCCGTCTTCCTGGACCAACTGCTCCATGCGCACGCCGATCAGCCGGACCGCGCCCGGCGGCGTCTGCTCGACGAGAAGTTGACACGCGACCTTGAAGATCTCCTGGGTCACGTCGGTCGGCACCAGCAGCGTCCGCGACCGGGAGATCGTGGTGAAGTCCGAGAACCGCACCTTGATCGACACCGTCCGGCCACGCAGCCCACGCCCGCGCAACGCCGACGCCGTCTTCTCCGACAACCGCAGCAACTCCCGTTTGAGCAGCTCACGGTCCCAGTGGTCGACCTCGAACGTCTCCTCGGCGCCGACGGACTTCTCGGCCGACTCGGGTTCGACAGCGCGGTCGTCGAACCCGTTGGCCAGCGGGTGCAGGTGGTCGGCGAGTGCGTTGCCGATGATCCGGCGCAGCCTGGGGAGCGGCGCGGCGGCCACGTCCGCGACGCGCTCCAGCCCGACGTCGGCCAGGCGCTCCGCGGTCTTCTTGCCGACACCCCACAGCGCCGACACCGGCAACGGGTGCAGGAACTCCAGCACCGACACCTTGGGCACGACGAGCATCCCGTCCGGCTTGCAGAGCCCGGACGCCAGCTTGGCCACGAACTTGGTCGGCGCGACCCCGACCGAACACGTGATCCCGTGCTCGGCCTCGACCCGCTCCCTGATCACCTGGCCGACCCGACCGGCGGACATCCCCATCCGCCGCAGCGCACCGGCCACATCGAGGAACGCCTCGTCCAGGCTCAACGGCTCGACCAGCGGCGTGACGTCCCGGAAGATCCCGAGGACACCCCGCGACACCTCCTGGTACAGCCCGAACGTCGGCGACACATACACCGCGTGCGGGCACAACCGCCGCGCCCGGCTCGTGGGCATCGCCGAGCGCACGCCGTACTTGCGCGCGATGTAGTTGGCCGACGACACGACGCCCCGGTTGCCGACCCCGCCGACGACGACCGGTTTGTCCTTCAACTCCGGCCGCTCCCGGATCTCGACCGACGCGTAGAAGGCGTCCATGTCGACGTGCAGGATCGAGCACCCCGCGTCGTCCGGCCACACGCCGTCCTTGACCACGAACCGGTCGACCAGCCCGCGTGGTAAATCACCGCTGCGTCCCATGGATCACCTCCTTTCACCTGTTCAAGCCCGCTGGGGACACGCTATCCCCACCCACCGACAGTTCCGGGACCAGTGGTTACGGTGTGATCCATGTCCAGGTGGCCGAGGAGTGTGTACGGGGTCGGCAACGAGCCGGATCCCCGGTTCTCGATGGCCAACGAGCGCACCTTCCTCGCCTGGCTGCGCACGTCGCTCGCGCTGATGGCCGCGGGCGTGGGTTTCGCCGCGCTCGGGCCTGTGGGCAACGCGCTGGACCTGGCGGTTGCCGTCGCGTTGCTGGTCACGGGCGTCGCCTGCAGTCTGAGTGCGCTTCAGCACTGGATCGCATGTGAGCGGGCCATGCGCCTCGGGCAACCGCTGCCCTCGCCGTGGATGGCCGCGGTGCTGGGCGTCGGGCTGGCGGTCACCGGTGTGCTCGCCGCGGTTCTGGTGATCACCCGATGAGGCGACAGCCGTGGGATCCGGGGCTACAGGTCGAACGCACCGCGCTGGCGTGGATGCGGACCTGTCTGGCGTTGGTCGTGGTCGCGTTGGTCGCGTTCCGGTTCGCCGCGCACACGAGCCTGGCCGCGGCGCTCGCGCTGGCCGCTGTCGTCCTTCCGATGGCGCTCGCCGCGCTCTGGATGGCGTGGCGGCGTTATCGCACCAGCGATGAGAACCTGGCGAATGGCAAACGTTTGCCAGACGGTCTGCTGCCGCTCACCATGACCGTCGTCACCGCGCTCACGGGCGCGCTTGGCCTCGTCTACGTGCTGGTCGACCGTTAACGGCGGCCGATGGCGTGCAGCCGTGCGGCGACGTCACGCAACGGCGGCGTGGTCGCGGCGGCGAGCTCCAGTTGGGCCAGGGCCTCGGCCGCGCCGGGGTTGCCTTCCAGGACCGCGCCCGGCACCAGTTCGGAGACCACGCCGTGGCCCTGGACCAGTTCGACCGTGAGTCCGCCGTCGACCAGCAACTGGGTCAGCCTGGCGATGTCGTAGCGGCGGGACAGGCTTTCCTCGGCCAGTTGCCCGGCAGGGTCGTCCAGCAGCCTGCGGGCGTCGACCAGGCGGCCGGTGATCGCCCGGTGCAGGACAGCCGCGTACTGGTTGGCCACGAGCACCGACACCAGCCCACCGGGCACCGTGGCCTCGGCCATCGCCGCGATCGTGGTCTTGGGGTCGTCGACGACCTCCAGCACGCCGTGCCCGAGCACCAGGTCCACCGACTCGGCCGGGACGAGTTGAGCGAGCGCGTCGCTGTCGCCCTGCACGGCGGTGATGGACTCGACCACGCCCGCTTCCTGTGCCCGCCGGTGCAGCGTGGCGAGGGCGTTCGGGCTCGGGTCGACCACGGTCACGGCACAGCCCGCAGCGGCGAGCGGGACAGCCCACACGCCGCTGCCGCCGCCGACGTCGAGCACGCGCGGCGACTCACCCGCACGGCGCTCACGCACAGCGGCCAACTCGGCGTACAGCACGCGGCGGACGGCATCTGGTCGCATGCCCGAAACCCTAAACGGTGGTCACGGGCTTGCTGGACGGGACCCGAGACGGCGGTGGTCTCAAGCCGTAGGCTTCCACGAGTGCAGACGGTCGCAGTACTGAGCCTCAAGGGCGGTGTCGGCAAAACGACGGTAGTGCTCGGCCTGGCGTCGGCCGCCTTGCGGCGTGGCGCGCGGACACTGGTGGTCGACCTCGATCCGCAGTGCAACGCAACCGCGACGCTCGACCCCGAGGAGACCGGGACGACCCTCGCGAACGTGCTGGAGAGCCCCCGGCTGCCGGTGGTCAGGGACGCCATCGCGGCCAGTGCCTGGGGTGACGGCGTCGACGTGCTGGTGGGTTCGGAGGAAACCGAGGAGCTCAACCACCCCAACCCGGGAGCACGGCGGCTCGGCAACCTCGGCCGTGCGCTGCAGGAGGTCAACAAGTTCATCGAGGACGGTGAACTGCCCTACGAACTGGTGCTGCTGGACTGTCCACCATCGCTGGGACGGCTCACCCGCTCGGCGCTTGTGGCCGCAGGCGGCGCGCTGCTCGTCACCGAACCGACGTTGTACGCGGTCTCCGGTGCACAACGCGCGTTCGACGCCATAGCCGAGACACGTGAGCAGTACAACCCGGAGTTGAAGACACTAGGTGTCGTCGTCAACCGCGTGCGGCCACGCTCGTATGAGCACCAGTTCCGCATCCAGGAACTGAGGGAGCACTTCGGCTCGCTTGTGCTGCCCGTTGCGTTGCCGGACCGCCTGGCCGTACAGCAGGCACAGGGCGCTTGTATGCCCATCCACCAATGGGGCACGCCGGGTGCGCGTGAGGTCGCGCTGGCGTTCAACCTCGTGCTGGCGCGGGTGCTGCGCTCAGGTCGGCGCGGGCGGCACAACCAGTTCGCGTGGCCCGAGAGCGACGACGACGCAGCTGATGCCTGAGGGCGACACGGTTTTCCACGCTGGCCACAAGCTGCGGCAGGCACTGGCAGGCCACCCGCTGACGCGCGGTGAGCTACGTCACCCTCGACTGTCGACGGTGGATCTGGCCGGCCGGACCGTGCTGGGCGTGCGAACGGTCGGCAAGCACATCTTCGTCCAGTTCAGCGGGGACGTGAGCCTGCACAACCACCTGCGGATGGACGGCTCGTGGCACGTCCACCGGCCGGGGACACGCTGGCGGGCGCCCGGCCACCAGGTCCGCGTGATCCTGGCGCACAAGGCGGCGGAAGCGATCGGCGTGCGCCTGCACGACATGGAACTGGTGGCCACGGAGAGGGAGGACCGGCTCGTCGGCCACCTCGGACCGGACCTGCTGGATCCATCGTGGACAGACGAACACGCCGAACGCGCGCGACGGGCGCTGATGGCCGACCCGGCCAGGGAAATCGGCCTGGCACTGCTGGACCAGCGGGTGATGGCGGGAGTGGGGAACGTCTACAAGGCAGAGGTCTGCTTCGTGCTCGGCGTGTCGCCGTGGGCCCCGGTGTCCGAAGTGGATACCGCAAGGGCGGTCGAGGTGAGCAGAGACCTGCTGCGGCGCAACGCGATGAATCCCCGCAGGAACACGACGGGCTCCCCGGTGCGCGGACGAGAGCTGTGGGTGTACGGGCAGGCCCGCCGGGAATGTCTGAAATGCGGCGGCCGGATCAAGGTAGCCGACCAGGGCGCGGGCCTCGACGTGCGCCAAACCTGGTACTGCCCTGTCTGCCAACCGCGAAAATAAATACGTGGCGCCCACCCCCGACTCGGCATAGGTTGGATGTACACGAGAGAGGAGGTGGTCCAAAGTTGTATACCAACGGGACACGTGAGGTGGCTGTCCGCTAAGGACCACCATCTGGCTCAAGCCGGCCGCCGAACACGGCAGACGCTGGTCCTCCAGCGCCGTTGACGCGGGCGTAGGTCGGCGAATCCAAAGCAGCCACCGGCTCTCGGGGTTCCTGAGAAGTTCGTCCAATCTCAGGCCTCGTGCACCAGCACGAGGAGTCACCCCGGGAGTTTTTTTATGCCCGCAAAAGCCACAGTCAGCGTGACCGCGACCACAAGACAGCCCCAACTAGCGTGCGCGCAAGCGCAGGATTCGCGGCCGCGCGCCAGCACAGACAGCCGCGCGCCAACGCAATGGCCACGCACAAGCGCAATGGCCGCGCGCTAGCGCAGGGGTGGGCTTCGGGGGTGTCTCCTGCCCGTCGGCCTGGGCGAAGCCAACCACGGGCTGTCCAGAGGTCCGCCTCCCCAACAGGCGGGCCCAGCGACAGCCCTACGGACCTCTTGACAGTCCGTGGTTCCCTGGGGCAGGTCGACGGGCAGGGGACACCCGCGCCCTGAAACCCCGGGACACGAAAAGCATGCGCCGGGAGCAACACGGCGCGAAGACCTCCTGCTCAGAGGTCTGCCTCCCGGCGAGGGACCTTCTTTGTCTTTTCGTCTTTCGTCTTTCAGACCCGGGATCTCCATTGCGGGTCTGGTGACCACGCCTTACTCCTGGTCAAGGCGCGGGATCCTGTGGGGGAAAGATAGCCCCTCGCCGGGAGCAGACCTCTAGGCAGGAGGTTCTTCGCGTCGTGTTTCTCCCGGCGCATACCTTCATGACCCGGGGTTGTGAGGCGCGGGCGCCTCCTGCCCGTCGACCTGCCCCAGGGAACCGCGGTCTATCAAGAGGATCGGTATGGCTGTCGCTGGGGCTCTTCGGGTAGGCCGACCTCTTGACAGCCCGTGGTTGGCTTCGCCCAGGCCGACGGGCAGGAGACACCCCCGAAGCCCCACTCTGCGCTTGCGCGCACGCCGCCTGCATAGCGCATGCTCGCGAACCGTTGCGGGTTGCTCTGCGCTTGCACGCGAGCCGCCTGCCCTGCCCTCCCCTGCACGTTCGCCCGTTCGCGGACCAGGGCTGGCTGCGCTTGGGTGGTACTTGCCTTTATGCAGTCTTGGGCTCGGGTCTGGTGACCTGTGGGAGGTAGCTAGGCATGGAACGGGTCGTCGTCCTCGGTCGCGGTGGTGCGGGTAAGTCGACCTTCGCGTTCCGTCTCGGTGCCGTTCTTGGGCTGCCGGTCATCGAGTTGGACAAACACTTCTGGTCGCCCGATCTCTCTCCCACGCCCAAGAGCCAGTGGGCTGGGATCCAGGAGCGGCTCACCAGCGCGCCGCGCTGGGTCCTCGACGGCGATCTCGGTCCCCACGACGTCCTCGATGTACGGCTGCGGGCTTCCGATGCTGTGATCGTCCTGGACTTTCCTCTTTGGCGCTGTGCCTCCCGGCTGTCTTCGCCGCCGTCGCTGATCACGCCGGCCACGCGGAACTCCACGTACTGCGAAACCCCCGCGCCGTCGAACAACTCATGACAAGGCAGCATGTAGGCGTGTACAAGCTGATTCGACGGGCTCTTTTCCGGTTCGGCGGTGGGGACGCCGAGGTCGCGCACCACAGGACTACCGCCATCCTCGCCAGGACCGCGCCGCTTCTCGGGCCGCTCGGGCGTGTGACGAACGTCGCTGCTCCTGTCACGGTTTTCGGTGTCCGGTTCCCGAATCCTGTCGGGTTGGCCGCAGGCATGGACAAGGACGGCACCGCCCTGCATGCCTGGCCCGCGTTGGGGTTCGGGTTCGTCGAGGTCGGTACGGTGACCGCGATCCCGCAACCCGGCAATCCCAAGCCGAGGCTGTACCGGCTCGTGAACAGCGAGGCCATCATCAACCGGATGGGGTTCAACAACGCGGGTGCGGAGGCCCTCGCCGACCGGTTGCTGACCGGCCGCAAACCCAAGGTGCCGTTGGGGATCAGCATCGGCAAGTCGAAGGTCGTCCCCGTCGACCAGGCCGTTGAGGACTACCGGCAGTCCCTGCGCGCCCTCTACTCGCACGGCGACTACTTCGCCGTGAACGTCAGCTCCCCCAATACTCCTGGCCTGCGTGGGCTGCAGGACCGCTCCGCGCTCAGCGAGTTGCTCGCCGAGTTGACGCTGGAGTGCCGGGCACTGGCGGAGCGGGACCGGACGTCACCGAGGCCGTTGCTCGTGAAGATCGCGCCGGACCTGACCGACGACGCGATCGCGGAGGTCCTCGAGGTCTGTGACGAGCACGGTGTGAGCGGCGTGATCGCGACGAACACCACACTGAGCCGGGACGGGGTGGCGCACGCCGACCTCCACCTGGCCGACCAGGCCGGTGGGCTCAGCGGGCGCCCGCTGACGGGGCGAGCCCGTGACGTCGTGGCGTTCGTGCACAAGCAGACCGGTGGTCGGCTGCCGATCATCGGGGTCGGGGGGATTCTCGACGCCGACGACGCCACGCGGATGTTCGACGCGGGCGCGAGCCTGGTCCAGCTCTACACCGGATTCATCTTCCGCGGCCCTGGGCTGGTCCGCCGGATCAGCAAGACCCGCAGGTGACCGTCCGTAGGAGCGATTCCACCCGTTCGTCCGACGATCATCCGATCAGGTGAACTTGGACCCTCGGTTGTCCCGGCGGGCCCGCAGCCGCCGTACTACCGGATAGACCACCACGATCACGAGCGAGCCCCACGCCACACCGTGCAGCTCCAGACCCCAGATCGAAATGGTCAGGTCGGCCACCCCGGCGACCACGGCGGCGCCCGCGATCATGAGCGTGACCGGGTTGGTCAGGTCGACCTTGCTCTGCGCCCAGATCCGCACCCCGACCATGCCGAGCAGGCCGAACAGCCCGATCCCCAACCCGCCGACCACGCCGGGCGGCATGGTGTCGATCAACGCGGTCACCTTCGGCACAAACGCGAGCACCACGGCGGTCACCGCGGCCAGCGCACACGCCGCGGTCGAAAGCACCCTGGTGCCGATCATCAGGCCCGTGTTCGCCGGGTACGCCGTCGTTCCCGTAGCACCGGACGCGCCCGCGAGCGCGGTGGAGATGCCGTTGGCGATCAAGGCGTCACCGATGCTGGGATCCAGGTCCTGACCGCTGCTGGTGGAAACCGCCTTCACATGCGCGACAACCTCGGCCACGAGCACGAGCACAACGGGCACCGACAGCACCATGACCGACGGCAACAGTTCAGGCGCGTGGAACTCGGGCACGCCCAACCACGGCGCGTCGATCAGCGCGTCGATCTTCGTCGACTCGATCCGCCCGGTCGCGATCGCGACGAGCCAGCCGGCACCCACGCCGACCAGCACAGACAACCGGGCGAGCAGCCCGCGTGACAGCACGATGCACAACAGGATGGCGCCGACCGTCACCGCGCCGATGCCGGGCTGCGCCTGAAACGGGCGCGCGGCGTACGGAGCCATGCTCAGCCCGATCAGCAGCACGAGCCCGCCCGTCACCACCGGCGGCAGAACGGACTCGAGCAGACGCACACCCAGCGCCTTCACCGCGATGCCGAACACGATCAAGATGCCGCCCGCGACGAGAACCGCCCCGAGTTGGGCGGCGATCCCGTGCTGCTTGGCCGCGGCCAGAGGCGCCATGAAAGCGAAGGACGACCCGAGATAGCCCGGCACCCGGTTGCGGGTGACGACCAGGAAGACGATCGTGCCGACACCGGAGAACAGCAGCGTGGTCGTCGGCGGCAGGCCGACGGCGACCGGGACGAAGATCGTCGCGCTGATCATGGCGGCGACGTGTTGCGCGCCAAATCCCGCCATCACCGGCCAGCTGAGTCGCTCACGGGCACCGACCAGCTCACCGTCGCGTACCCGGCGGCCATCGCCGTGTACGGACCACAGCATCACTGTCGAGTCCCTTCCCCGCTGAACCTTGCGGGAATACTGCCACGTCAGGTAGCCGATGATGCTACGTGACCCTCCCGTTATCACACGTTTGTCCTAAGGGCATGGCAGAAGAACGCCACCGGGGAGTACGAGGACTACGAAGAGTGACCCAATCGGCGCTACGGCAACTGGTCGTGATCATCCAGGTTTGAGGCCGCGACCAACTCGTGAGGAGCGCGTCAGCGGCGGTCGGGGAAGATCTCCCGCAACGCGACCGCGAGCCCGTGCAGACGGTCCGTGGCGTCGGTGAGGGCGTTGTTGTCCGGTCCACCGGACGAGCTGGCAGCGACAAGACGCCCCGCCGCGGCGATGAGCGTGCCGTAGCCGTCCAGGCCTTCGTCGAGTTGCTCACGCAGCCGCTGAACGCCGTCGGTCAGCGCGGCGCGGTCCGCGGCAGGGGCCAGGTCACGGGCCCGCTCGACGGCTTGGAGCTCCTGGGCGACCTCACGCAACGCACTGGCGGCTTCTTCCCCCGTACGGCGGGCCTCATCGACGGAATCGGCGGGGACGGCGCTGCGGGGCGAGCTGAGCTGGCGCAGCAGGTCGGCCAGCACACGCTCGGCGTCTGCCAGGCGCTCCATCGGTTCACGAGCCGCCGACCTGGACGAAGGCAGCCTCGGTGCCAGAGTGGGCACCGGTGTCTTGTTGAGACGGCGGAGACGGCCGCCGGACCGGACTCCCAGCGCGAACGAGCCGAGCGCGAACACCCCGGCCACCGCGCCGGACAGAACCGCTGTTTCCGCCGAGCCAGTGGCTATCACCGCACCTACGACCGCGAGCAGCAGCCCCAAGAAGATGAAGAACCACATCGCGGCCGACGCGCGTTTCTTGCGGCGCTCCAACTTGGCCGCCGGGTCGGACCAGCGGCTCAGCTGAGCCTTCACCTGATCGGCGACCGGGCCGCGTAGTTGCTTCTCCACCAGCTGGCGAAGTTCGAGGAAATCGCCTCTACGCGGCCTGTCCACCGGTCACTTCCTTCGGCGCTGTTCAGTTGCCCTGCGGGTTCGCGCGCTGCTCCTGCGCCACGCGCTGCTGGATCTCGGCCTGGATGTTGGCCGCCGGGCTCGCGGCGGTCGCCCCACCACCGCTGGTCACCTGCTTGGCGCCGCCACCGGCCATCGACGCGCGGATCTGCTCGAGGCGCGACTGACCGGCCATCTCCGTCGTGGAGGCCTGGACCTCCATCATCCGGCCCTGCACCGAGTTCTGCGCCAGCTCCGCCGACCCGAGCGCGGTGGTGTACCGCTTCTCGATCTTGTCGCGGACCTCCTCCAGCGACGGCGTGTTGCCGGGCGCGGCCAGCTCGCTCATCTGGTTGAGCGACTTCGAGACCTGCTCCTGCATCTTGGCCTGCTCGAGCTGGCTGAGCAGCTTGGTGCGCTCGGCGAGCTTCTGCTGCAGGACCATCGCGTTGCGCTCGACCGCCTGCTTGGCCTGCGCCGCGGCCTGCAGCGACTGGTCGTGCAGCGTCTTGAGGTCCTCGATGCCCTGCTCGGCGGTGACGAGCTGGGTGGCGAAGGACTGCGCGGCGTTCTCGAACTGCGTCGCTTTGGCCTCGTCGCCCTTGCCGCGCGCTTCGTCGGCGAGCACGAGCGCCTGGCGGGCCGAAGCCTGCAGCTTCTCCACCTCACCCAGCTGGCGGTTGAGCTTCATCTCCAGCTGCCGCTGGTTTCCGATCACAGCGGCGGCCTGCTGCGACAGGGCCTGGTGCTGCCGCTGCGCCTCCTCGATGGCCTGCTGGATCTGTACCTTCGGGTCGGCGTGCTCGTCGATCTTGGACGAGAACGACGCCATGAGATACTTCCAGAACTTCACAAAAGGGTTGGCCATCTCCTCCGCCTGCCTTCTTGCGTACTTCGGCTGCCCACAGGCAACGACCCGGGTACCTGTCCAGGTTCCATCGTGTCAGGTGCGCGATTGTCGTTCCACCGGGCCCAGGGGTAAATCAGGGATCGCCCCGATCATTCACCACGGGTCGGCCCCCGGACACCGAGTTGACCTGCTTGAGACCTTTCTACACACACAGCACCGGCCGGGCTCGACGAACGAGCCCGGCCGGAGTGGCTGAGTGGCTGCTCAAGCTGCGAAAACGCTCGCCCTGGCGATGTCAGGACCGATTCGGTGGGACAGCGCCGGCTGGATCCGGAGATCCTGCAACGTGTCGCCGACCACAGTGTCCAACCCGATGTCACCCGCGCCGAGCAGCTCGTCCGGCACGCCCAACGGTCCACCGTCGAGCCCCGCAGCCGACATGCTCGCCGACATGCTGGCGTCGCCGTTGCCACCGGACGGCACCGGGGCACTCTGCTTGGCGGGCTGTTCGGCCTGCTGCTGTGCCGATTCGAGCAACTTCTCCGGGTCGATGCCGCTCATGTCGTTCGCGACGTTGTAGAGCAGCTCCGGCATCGGCAGCTCGAGCGCGTCACAGATCGCGGCCAGCAGCTCGCTGGACGCCTCCTTCTGCCCACGCTCCACCTCGGAGAGATAACCGAGGCTCACCCGCGCGGTCCGCGAGACCTCGCGCAGCGTGCGGCGCTGGATCGTGCGGGCATGGCGGAGCCGATCACCGATCGCCTCACGCAACAGCACAGTCATCGCGCCTCCCTTCACCGGCGGGCCCGTGCCGACAACGTTACCGAGCTTGGCCGACATCACGCACCGACTTGACCCGTCGTACGCCAAGGGCGAACGACTGAGCGTGGCCGAATGTTCCCCCGTCAGGGTGCTGTGCCCCGGCCAGCCAGCAGATCAACGGCCGCCCGCACGCTCGCCGCACGCACTTCGTGCCGATCACCGCCGACCGTGATCGTTGACACGTTCACGCCTGTCGGACCGGCGATGCCGACGTGCACGGTACCCGGCGCGACGCCGTCCTGCGGGTCGGGCCCGGCCACTCCGGTCAGCCCGATGCCCCAGGTGGCGGCGCACCGGTCGCGTGCGCCGGTCGCCAGTTGGACGGCGACGTCCGGGTCGACCGCGCCGCGAGCGGCGAGCAGGCCGGGGTCGACTCCGGCCAGGCCCCACTTGAGGTCCGTCGCGTAGACCACGAGCCCGCCCCGGACCACGGCACTGGCACCCGGCACGGTCGTGAGCACGGCCGCGACCAGGCCGGCGGTGAGCGATTCGGCCGTGGCGACCGTCTCGTCGTTGGCACGCATGTCGGCGATCAGCGCCACGAGCTTGTCCGGCGCCAGGCCGACCGCCTCGACAAGCGGGTTCACGCCGCTCGCCGCACCCGGATGCCCTGGGCACGCAGCCGCAGCGCGCGCACGACGTAGTCCAGCCCGGTCACCGCGGTAAGGGCGACGGCCGCGAGCATGATGATCCACTGGACCGTGTCGAACGCGGCAGGCAGCGGCGCCAGGTAGAAGCCGATCGCGACGATCTGGGTGAGCGTCTTGAGCTTTCCGCCCCGGCTGGCCGGGATGACGCCGTAGCGGATCACCCAGAAGCGGAGCAGGGTCACGCCGATCTCACGGGCGGCGACCACGATCGTCACCCACCAGGGCAGCTCGCCGAGGATGCTCAGCCCGAACAGGGCCGCCCCGGTCAGCGCCTTGTCCGCGATCGGGTCAGCGACCTTGCCGAAGTCGGTGACCAGGCCGTGGCGGCGGGCCAGCCAGCCGTCGAGCTGGTCGGTCACCGAGGCGACCGCGAACACGACCGTGGCGGTCAGCCGCCAGCCGAACGAGTGGCCCTCACCGGCGAACAGGGCGAACAGGAAGACCGGGACGAGGACCAGCCTGCTGACCGTGAGGATGTTCGCGATGTTGAGCAACGGTACCTGCCGCACAGGCGCCACCTCCGGAACTGCTGTCACCTCCGGAACTGCGGCGACCTCCGGGGCGAGCGGCTCCGGCGACATCGGCTCCTGTGCGGGATCGGCGGGCGCGGTGCTCATGTGACGACCTCGATGGCACGGACGACAAGATCGACGCCTTCGGCGTTCTCGACTCGGCAGCGCACGAAGTCACCAACGGCAAGGCCGTCGCCGCCCTCGATCACGCATTCGCCGTCAACCTCAGGCGCCTGATGGGCGGCACGACCGACCACTTCGTCGTCGGCCTGTTCGACCAGCACGACCACCTCGTCGCCGACGCGGTCCTCGGCGCGTTCCATGGTCAGCTGCTCGACCAGCGCGGAGATCCGCGAGACGCGCTCGGCGACGGTGTCCTCGTCGTGTTTGTCGTCGAAGCCCGCGGCCTCGGTGCCCTCCTCGTCGGAGTAGCCGAACACGCCGACGGCGTCCATCCGCGCGCCGATGAGGAACCGCTCGAGCTCCTTGAGGTCCTCCTCGGTCTCGCCGGGGAAGCCGACGATGACGTTGGTGCGGATCCCCGCGTTCGGCGAGAACCCCCGGATCTGCTCGGTCAGGCCGAGGAAGCTGTCGCAGTCGCCGAAGCGCCGCATCCGGCGCAGCACTTTGCCGCTGCCGTGCTGGAAGGACAGGTCGAAGTAGTCGGCGACGCCCGGTGTGGTCGCGATGGTCCGCACCAGGCCCGGCCGCGTCTCGGCGGGCTGCAGGTAGGACACGCGGACGCGCTTGATCCCGTCGACCCCGGCGAGCCTGGTCAGCAGCCGGTCGAGGTGGTCCATGCCGCGGCCGAGGTCCTTGCCGTAGGACGTGGAGTTCTCGCTCACCAGGAACAGCTCGCGGGCGCCGTTCTCGGCCAGCCACCGCGCCTCGGCGACGATCTCGTCCGGCGTGCGGGACACGAACGCGCCCCGGAAGGACGGGATGGCGCAGAACGTGCACCGGCGGTCGCACCCGGACGCGATCTTCAGCGCGGCCACCGGCGAGTCGTCGAGGCGGGTGCGCATCACGCGCGGACCCCAGCCGTGGCCGGGGACGGACACTTCAGTCTCCTGGCGCTGCACGGGCGTGATCGGCAGCAGCGTGCGCCGGTCGACCGGGACGTGCGATTCGACCTGTTTGCCGTGCAGGACCTCGTCGAGCCGCTCGGCCAGCTCCGGGTACTCGTCGAAGCCGAGGACGGCGGAGGCCTCCGGCATGCTCTCGGCGAGCTCCTTGCCGTAGCGCTCGGCCATGCACCCGACCGCGACGACCTTGGCGCCGGTGTCGGCGGCGGCCAGCAGCGTGTCCACCGAGTCCTTCTTGGCCTGTTCGACGAAGCCGCAGGTGTTCACGACGATCACGTCGGCCGCGTCGGTCTCGGCCAGCTCCCAGCCACTGCCGGTCAGGCGCCCGGCGAGCTCCTCGGAGTCGACCTCATTACGGGCGCATCCGAGGGTGAACATGGCGACGCGACGCTTCGCGGTGGGGGAAGACACCGAATCAGGGTAACCGCCCACGTGTGGTGTCTCCGACGTCAGCACTCGCCGAGAACTCTGGCTACCAGCCGCCATACCCCTGTCGAGGGATTGCAGGTGTGGTCCTCACCGGTCGGATCGAGCTTGCGCGCCCTCTGCACGGCGGTGGTCACGTGATCGGCGAAAGCAGCGAAATCCAGTTTGACCTTGTCGTAGCAGTCAAGATGCCTGCGCAAGGCGGCGATCACAGCCGCAGGGCCGTCGAACCACTGCCTCCAGTCCGCAAGGTGAAGCAAGAGCCAGACCTCGAAACAGGGATTGGAGATGGCGAGTGAGATACCTGCCTTCCGCGCGGCCGCGACGGCTTCGTCGACTTGGAACTCGTCCACGTCGACGACACACCAGACCTCGTCGAACCCGCCTGGGTCATTGTCACGCACCTTCCGCGCGTAGCCGACGAGTTGCGCGGGCGAACCGACCTTCGGCCGGACTCGCACGGTGGAGACTGTGAACTGGCGGCGGAAGCCTTCCAGGTATTGTTTCTCGGTACGCTCACCGCAGCAGATGACGAGAATTCTCGGCTTGGCATCCAACCGTGGCTTGCTCGATCGCCTGTGCGCGTTCTCACGCCGACTCATCAAGCAAACCTGCTCTCACAGCGTCAGCGAAACGTTCGGCGAACAAGGACGGCGCCGCCCCGTAACTGCCCCCGAGATAGCGACGCTCAGTATTCTCACCCTTACGAGGCCGGAAATCACTCAACGGGTAAAGCTCAGTAGCACCGTCCGTTCCCTTTTGCACGAACCACACTTCTTCGCGCCGAAGGACTTCTTCACCGAGTACCGGACTGAGCAGACTCGCATCGTGGGTCGAAAAGAGGAGCTGGGCGCCGCGTGGATTGGTCTCGGTATCACGGAAGAGGGCGATCAGGCGTGCCGTGAGGAGGGGGTGGAAACTCGCGTCGATCTCGTCGATGACCAACACTCCGCCCGAACTGAGGCAGGAGATCAGCTCTGGCAGCAGCCCCAGCCATCCTCTCGTGCCTGCCGATTCATCCTCCGGATCCAGCGCCACTCCGTCATCGTGGATCAGCTTCACGGTGAGTTTCGACAGTGTGTACTTGTCCTTGTTCGCCTCGACTACAACGTCGGTGATGCCCAGGTCGGCGGCTCGTACGAGGTCGATGAGCGCGCTTCTCACCGCAGTCGACCCCTCCACGAACAGTTTCCCGACCTCCTCGTGATTGACGAACGCCCTCCCCGCGCCGACTTGCCGCCCGAAAAAACCGTGCCAGTTGTGCAGGATCAGGTCACGTGAGAACCAGCGGTAGATGGGAACGGCCGTGTCGACGTTCGAAGCCGCCGCAACGCTGAGAAAAAGCGAGTTAGGCCGCATCATTCGCGCGAGTAGCTCGTTCTTTCGGCGATCAGCCACTGTGGAACCAAAACGCACATGGTTGAGTTCACGTTCGAACATGACACGTCGCCGCTTTTCCGGGTAGGTGTACAACCACTCCTCACGAACGACCTCGTTGTCAACGGTAAAACCGTATGTATATCGAACTGAATCGATGACGAATTCGGCGACGAAGATCGATTCACGTGCGGCGACGGTCGGGTCGAGGGAGAACGGTCGGCGGGGAACACCCGCATCAGGCCCCCAATGCGAGTGCGAACGAAGGACCGCTTCCCGCATGAACCACACGGCGTCCAACAGGTTCGACTTGCCCGCCGCGTTGGCGCCGTAGATCGCCGCGACGTTCAGCGCCAGCCGGTCCTTGTCGTACACCGGGAGCAGGAGAAGCTCGACCTCGTCCTTGATCGAGCGGTGGTTCCCAACCCGAAAACTCCGAAGCACCGACGACTCCTGTTCATCAGCTTCATGTCTGCCCGTGCAAGTAAACCGCACAAAACCGCTTCTGTCTTGCAGACAGCACCGGTTTCACCTCGATGTGGGATGGCACGCAGGTGACGCCCACCACGCCACGACACAGAGGCCCGGCTGGCGAGCGCGGGATAAAATCGGGAACGGTTGACTGACAACATGGTTGGGGTACGTGGACGACACGGTTGTGCGGCGCGCCCGCACCACGGATGTGCGGGCGATGAAGACGGTCATCGACCGGTACGCGGGCAAGGTCCTGCTGACGAAACAGCTGGTCACGCTGTACGAGGACATCCAGGAGTTCTGGGTGGCCGAGCAGGGCGGTGAACTGGTCGGCTGCGGTGCGTTGCACGTGCTGTGGGAGGACATCGCCGAGATCCGCACGATCGCGGTGCTGCCGCAGACGCTGGGGACCGGGATCGGGCACGCTCTGCTGGATCGGCTGATCGCGACGGCGAAGGAGCTGGGCGTGTCCCGGTTGTTCGCTTTGACGTTCGAGGTCCGCTTCTTCGAGCGGCACGGATTTCACCAGATCGACGGAACACCGGTGAGCCCCGAGGTCTACGAGGAGATGCGGCGCTCGCTCGACCAGGGTGTGGCGGAGTTCCTCGACCTGCCGTACGTCAAGCCGAACACGCTCGGCAACAGCCGCATGGTGCTGGAGCTCTAGGCGACCCACACGAAGTGCGGTGTGGCGTCGGGCGCGCTGCGGACGTAGTTCAGGGCGTTCTTGGCTTCGGCGAGGGCGTAGTAGTTGCGGCCGTCCGCGGACACCATGTGCGCGTCGGCCTCACGGGCCATGCCCCAGCCGATGACTTCGGGGGCCACGTCGTCCTCGTGTTCGATGACGACGGCGAACAGGCGAGGCATCTGGGAGACGACCAAAGCGGCGGTCTGTTCACTCATGTCGGTCTCGTCGACGATCCGGCGCACGCGATCCTGGGTGTTCATCGGTAGGACTCCTGATCTGTTGGTGTGAGCAGGTGGCGATGGGCGATAAGCCAGACACGGCAAGGGAACTTGCGGCCGCGCCGCATCCCGGTCGAGCAGCCGCGGCAACGGCCGTTGCCGTCGGGTTGGTGCAGTTCGAGGATTTCGCGCATCGCCGCGGTGAGGCTGCGTAGCTCGATCACAGGCACGTCGACGTCGCTGGCCAACGTGTCCAGCCATTGCAGGCGCACGACCATCGCGTCCCTCAGCACTGCGGCGAGCACGTGCGTCATGGGGACCTCCGGCGATTGGTTGAGCGCTCATGTGCGATCATGGCCACTTGCCAACCATAAGCCTGAGCAATGCGCCAACGCAATGCGCTCGATGGGGTGACGTGCGCGAAGGGAGGACCGATGGCCAGTGTGCAGACTCGCCGGAAGCGGGCACTGGGGATGTTCCTGGTTCAGCTGCGGGAACACGCCGGACTGAAGCCGGATGACGTAGCCAAGCTGCTGCGCAAGAGCGCATCGGTGGTCTCACGGATCGAGACCGGGCACACGATGTGCGACTACTCCCGGCTGACCGCGATGCTCGGGTTCTACGGCGCCACGGATACCGAGCGGCGACAGGCGGAAGAACTGTGGGAGGAAGCGCACCAGGATGCGGCGCTCGTAGAGCACTCGACAGCCATGCCGCCGAAGTACCGGGCCTTCGTCAAGGCGTGGGATGAGGCGAGCACCGCCCGGATGCTCAGGCAGACGGTGGTCCCAGGTCCACTCCAGACACCCGCATACCGCGCCAGCATGAACAAAGCCGCCAGTCGCTACATCGCATCACCGATTGACATCGAGCGGGACGCGGCCTCGATCGAGAAGCGAAAGAAACGGCTACACGGGCCCAACGCCTTGAATCTCACCATCGTGCTCGACGAGGCTGTCATCCGCAGGACCATAGGTGGGCCCGCGGTCATGATGGAACAACTTCGCCACTTGGTGAAGCTCGGGCGACAACCCAACCTCGATCTCAGAGTGATCCCGTTCGCGGCGGGTGAGTACGAGATCATGACCGGTGCGATGACATGGCTTGGTTTCGCCCAGATTGACTACCCCGATGCTGTGTACCTGGAGTACCCAGGCGGAGGAGAATGGATCGAGAAGCCGAAGGATGTTGCCAACTTCGCGGCATCGATCGATGCCGCCATGTCCTTGGCACTGCCGATGAGGAAGTCGGCGACGCTCATCCAGGAACAAGCCGAGGCGCTGGAGCGGGGACGATGAACAGGCGAATCGAATGGCGCACCAGCACCTTCAGTGTAGCCAACAACGACTGCGTTCAATTGGCCGTTGACCGCGCCTTAACCCGCGTCCGTGACAGCAAAACCCCCGACGCAGGCACGCTGGTGTTCGACCGCGAGTGTTTCGCCACCTTTCTGGCAGTGCTCAAAAGCTAGGTCACAAAGACCGTGAAGGCGGCGGTTCGCACCGTCCCGCCGACGCGGAACTCCAGGAACAACCTGTGCTCGCCGCGTTCGGCGAAGTTGGCCTGGAAGGTCAGCTCGCCGTCGGGCAGTGCCGTCCCGAGGCGTTGCAGCGGGTGCAGGTGCGTCACCGAGTGCAGGATCGCGTTGAACCCGGTCAGGTGCCCATAGGCGCCAAGGTGTTCCTCGGGCGCGGTCACCGGCGCACCTGACGCGTCGGTGATCCGGAGGCGGACCGTGGACGGCTTGCCGACCGGCGGCTGAGCCGCGCCTTCCGGGCGTGTCACCACGAAACCGTCGACAACCGCGCGAGCCGCAGGCTCCGGCAGGGGCACGAACGTCGTGTCGCCCGGGATGATGAACCCCGTGCCGAGCACGATGGGGTGCAACGGATCACGGCCGATGAACTCCGCGTACATCCGGTACGCCCCGCCATCGGGCACTGAAGCTGTCGTGTGCCAGGTATCTCCGCGCAGCTCCGGGTGGACGTGCTGGTAGGCCTGCATGTCGTCGCGGACCACAAAGAAGTGCAGTTGCTTGGTCTGGTTCTCCGGGAACGTCGTCTCCGGCTTGCCCGACGGGCCGATGATCTGAAACGCGATCGGCATGGCCACGCCCCGCTCCTGCGGCACCACAAGGGGATTGAACCGGAAGCCGTCCTGGTTGTCGGACAGGCCGTCGCTGTGCGGCACCACCGGCGGCGGCACGTGGTGCGCGGCGGGCGAAGGACGGGTCACCACGTAGCCGACCGCGCCGAACACCAGCAGTACCAGAACAATCAGCCCTGTCCTGGTCATCCAGTGGATCTCGCGCAACGAACACCTCCGAAAAGGGAACGCCGGTCTGACGGAGGGAACCGGCAGGGTGACCCCCTCCGCCAGACCGGCGCCGGTCAGCTGGTGAGAGTGGGTTTCACCAGCACGAGTCCTTGTTCGATCCCACTGATGGCCACAGTTCCGCTCGCGTAGAACGGATGCACGTTCCACGCGCCGTTGAACCCGCTGCCGTTGTTGGCGGGGTAGATGTCGAAGTACGCGACCTCGCTCAGCCGGTTCTGCGCGATGCCGGTGATGTCGAGGATCCGCAGCCCGGCGCGGTAGTTCGCCTGGTAGCTGTACTTGCCGATGATGTACTGGTTGTGGTCGGTCGCCTGGATCGTCGGCGAGGTGTACACGCCGGTGTTGATCGGGTTGTCCAGGTCACGCACGTCCCAGATGAACGTCTTGGTGCCGGGCAGGTCCGAGTCGAGCTCGTCGTCCAGCAGCAGGCGCTGGTGGTCACCCGTCAACCAGCCCTGGTGGCTGTAGCGCACGCCCGAGTAGCCCTTGCGGGCGATTTGGCGCGGGGCGGACTTCACAGTCACGTCGACCAGGGTCAGCGTGTCGACGTTGTAGTTGAAGCAGATCTCGCGACCTTGGTATGTCGTGTCCGGGCCGCGGTAGACCACGCACTGGTTCTCGTGGACGTACCCGTCGTTGCTGATACAGCCCGCGTTGACCGGGCTCTTCGGGTTGCGCACGTCAACCATGTGCACGCCGCCGTTGCACGTGTTCGACCCGACGGCGTAGATGTAGCCGGTCTCGTTGTTGACGGCCAACGTGTGCGACGGACCGAAGCCCGTGTACCTCGCGTCGGCCGTGAAGGTCTGCGGGGTTGTCACCGTACGCAGCCTGGTCAGGTCGAACACCTGCATACCGTGTCCGCTGATGGCGTCCGCGCCGATGAACGCGTGGTTGGCGTGCACCTTGATGTCACGCCATGAGCTGCTGGTCCCGTTGTGCGACGGCAGGTTACCCAGGTACTTCGGGCTCGTCGGCGTGGAGATGTCGACGAAGGAGGCCCCGTTGGACCTGGCCATGATCGCGTATTCCTTGTTCGTCTGCGGGTCCGTCCAACCCCACAGGCTGTTGCCCTGACCACCACCGATGGTCGACAGCGGCATCACCGAAAGCAGGTCGACGTTCTTGCACGGGTACTGCCCGGCCATCCCGTTCGTGCACGGGACGGCCGCGGCACCCGTCACAGCGGGCGAGCGGTCCGGCGGCTGCAGGTCGGCCGCGAACTTGGCATGTGCCGCACGGCCTTCAGGTGAGTTGGGATCGTGCGCCGAAGCAGGGCTCGACATGATCGCGACGACACCGGCGGCCAGCAAGGCCAAGCCGGTCAGCCGTTCCGGGAACCGCATAACAGGACTCCATCCGCGCAGTGGCAGGGACGCGTTGGGCGATATGACGGTAGATCGCCAACCCACGAACCGGATGGGCCGATCGTCGGAAATCACACTGTGTTAATTCACCAGATTTTCCCCATATCGCCGGTACCCGGCCACTGCCCCGGCATCCGCTCGCAGGAAACCCCTGGTCGCCGTCGGCCGCTGGTCACCCTCGGGGTCGTTTCCGGCATCGCGAAACCGCCTGACCACGGGAAACTCCTGATATGTGCGCGATGTCGACGGAGGATGAAGAGGACCCCAGTTCTCCGGCACAAGGAGCAGCAGTGAAAATCATCCTGTCACTCTCGTTGGCGGCCCGCACGGTTCTGGCGGCACTGGTCCTCGGGTTCGTCCTCGGTACCGCTGTCGGCTACCGGGCCGGTGAATCCTCCGTCCTCACCCGGCAGCCGGACGACCCGCGCGCGTCGTCCTCGCACGTCGATACCGTTGCGCCACAGCGGTTCACGACGCTCTGACTCCCCTGGGAGAAGATCGCCGCGGCCACATCGCCCAGGAGGGGCCGCGGCGAAACCGGGTCAGGCGCTGTTGGCGCGTGCCCATGCCTCCGCGGCCACCAACGGGTTGAGCGGCACGTCCAGCCCGTCAGCCTGGGCCCACCAGCGCTCCGCTGCCTCGCGGTCACCCAGCCGCGCGACCGCGTTCCCCAACCCGGTCATCGACCGCGCCGTCTCGTAGTCGCTCGCGATGTTCTCGGCGATGTCCAGAGCTGCCCGGTACTCGCGTCCGGCGTCGGCGAACCTGCCGGTCCGGTAATGGATCCACGCGCCGCAGTTGATCGTCATCAGGACGTCGTGCGGGATCCGCGCCAGCTGCCGCGCCTCGCGGACGTGGCTCGCGGCCTCGTCGAACCTGCCCATCGCGGTGAGCGTGAACGCTATGCCGCGTAAGGCGATCGCGACGTTGCGCGGCCGATCGGTGTCACGGTAGGCGGCCAGCGCCTGTGTGAGATCGCGGTACGCGCCGTCGAGATCACCGGCGGAGAGCAAAGCCCAGGCACGGCTCGACATCGCGTCGTTGGCGCCGCGTTCGTCCCCTGCTTGCTTGAAGTACGTCCAGGCGCGGTCATGGCATTCGATCGCCTCGGGCAGTTGGCCGAGTTCCAGGTGGGCCATCCCCCGGCTGTTCGAGATCATCCCAGCGGCTGCCATGTCACCGGACCGCAGCGCCGACTCCACGGCGATCCGGTGCGTGGTGATCCACGGCGTCAGCAGTCGCTCGCGGAAGAAGAACGAGCGCAGTGCGTGGACCAGTTGCCAGCACTCGGAATGCTGGCCGAACTCGGGTGCGCGCTCGATGATCCGCTCGAGTGCGGGCCACTGGGCACGCAGCCAGGCCATCGCCGTGCTTGCGTCGTCGAACCGCCGGTTCGGCGGTGCGTCGGGAGCGGTGCCGTGCCGGTACCGGTGCGGCTCGATCAGCTGGTCCGCCGCTTGGACATGGGCAAGCGCGTACCGCGTCAACCGCCGCGCGGCTGCTGCCTGGTCCTCGGAACTGATGTCGGGCAGTGCGTACCTGAGCGCGAACGCGCCTATGAGGTCGTGTACCTCGACGTGGTCGTCGGTGGTGCGGGTCAACAGGTGCGCGTCATGCAGGCGGTCGAGCAAACGGTCCACTTCGCCTGGGGCGAGATCAGCCATCGCGTCCACAGCGGACACTTCGACCGCCGAGGACGGGTGCAGGGCAAGCAGACCGAAGATCCGCCGCTGGTCGTCGGGCAGCGCATCGTAGGAAACCTTGAACGCGGCACTGACACTTCGTTCGCCGTCGTCCAAAGGCAGCAGCCGTGTGTGCTGATCGGCGAGGCGGTCGGCGAAACCCGCCGCGGACCAGCCACCGGCGACGAACCGCGCGGCCGCGATGCGCAGCGCCAGCGGGAGCGCGCCGCAGTGGGCAACGATGTCCTCCACGACGTCGTCGGCCACCACGGGCCCGGCGACAGCGCGGAACAACTCGACGGCATCCACGGGACGCAGGCCGTCCAGGGAGAGCGACCAGGCGTCGTCCAACGCCTGGAGCCGGTTACGGCTGGTGATGATCACGCGGCAGCCTGGTTCCGCGGGCAGGATGGGACGGACCTGACCGGCTGTCCGGACGTTGTCGAACACGAGCACCATCCGGCGGTCCCGCAGCATCGCCTGCAGCAGGTTGGCGCGGCCGTCGACGTCCGAGGGGATCCTGTCGCCAGGCACCTCCAGCAACGCCAGCACGCGGCGCAGGCCTTCGGCAGGTGTCGTCACCGGCGCACCGGGGGTGTGCCCCTGGAAATCCAGGAACAGGCAACCGTCCGGGAACTCGCTGGTCACCGCGCGGGCCGCGGCGACCGCGACCGCTGTCTTGCCGACGCCCGCCATCCCGTGCACCACGCATATCCGGGCCGCGTTCTGCCGCACCACCATCGACGACAGTGTTTCCAGCTCGGTCTTTCGCCCGACGAAATGCCGGGTCCCGTACGGCAGCCCGATCAGTCCCCGGGTGGCACTCCGGGACGCCCTGGGAACCAGTGCGAGTAATTCACCACCGGCGCCCAGCGCTTTGTCGCATGCTTCGGCGATGCCGGGGTTGACGCGCACTCGGCCGTTCTCGATTTTGCTGAGATAGCCTTTGGAAGTGGGGATGATCGATGCGAGCTTGGTCAGTGACAGCCCGGCGGCTTCACGAAGTCGCCGCAATTCAGGCCCGAATTCGGTCATGTCTCCAGTGTCCTGTCGTCAGTGCTGACAATGACGGCCCGGCCGTCCGCCCCCTCGACGGACGGCCGGGGCGTGTGCGCTCAGCCGAGCAGCGTGGCCAGCACGTCGAGCAGTGCGACGATGTGCGTGTGCATTGCGATCCACCCCTCCCCTTTCAGCGGCGGCGATCCCGACGACCGATCCGGTCGACGCGAATCACCTGATTGATTTACCGTGGTGCCGGTGAAACACATCGTGGAACCGCATTGCCGAATTGTGCAGTGTTTCCCGTGGTGCGGTTGGGAGAAACCGGGGCAACACCGTTCTTCCTGCGCGTTTCCCTGTTTCCGGAAACCCGGGAAACCCGCCGGGGCGCGGTCGCGGCACACAGCGCTGTGGGTAGACTTCGCCCGGCGATGACGTGAAGCGAAGGTGGCGCGATGTCGACCAAGATCCCGGCGCTCGTCCATGAGCTGAAAGCGCTGCGCGGCGGGCTGGGCGTCGAAGATCCGCATTTGGTGGCACGCGCGGGATCGGCCGTCAGACGGGCAAGTGGTGTCGCCGATGGCGAGTCACCCGCGATTGCCCGCGAGAAGATCAGAATGTGGCTGGAAAGGCTGATCGCCCAATTGCCCGACGCCGCTGCCAGGACAGGGCGGGCCGTGTTCGGTTTCGACGGGCCCGGTGATCAGCCGTACCTCGCGCGGCTGCGCGCACTCGGCCAGGCAGTCGACCGGGAAGTGCGCACCATGCAGCGCCGCGCGGACCAGATCGTGGCACGCATCGCCGAACTGGCGCTCACCCAGTCCTCCGCGACCGATCCCCACGCGGGCGAACCGTGGCACACCGCGCTCGTCCAGGTGGACCTCGTCCTGGACCAGCCGGAGATCGAGGTCTTCGAGAACCGGCGAATCATCAGCCACACCAACGGGTTGACCGAGATCCGGCACTCGCTGACCATCCCGCAGGCGCGCGACCGGACGGACCACGTGGACCTCGACGCGCTCGGCATCACGGTGCTCCGGGGCGGCGACATGTCCGCACCGCCGCGGATGGTGTCGACCAACCGGCTCGAGTTCGCCCTCCGCCCACCGCAACCGCTGGCCCCGGGCGACGACCACGAGTTCTTCTTCCGCCTCCGGCTGCCGGAGATGTCGCCGTTCTACGTCTGCACACCGCGTTTCGGGTGCGACGAGTTCCACCTGCGAGTCCGGTTCGGCCGCGACCGCGTGCCCGACCGGATCTGGCTGATCGACGGCGAACTCTCGATGGAGGCGGCGGACCCGGTCCCGAGCGCGCGGCCGTGCGTGCGGACAGCTCCGGGGAGGTCAAGGTGAGATTCGTCGACCTGCGGGCCGCGAACTCGTACGGCATCGGATGGCCTTGCCGTTGACGGCGGATTGTCGTGTATCTGTCCGGGTTGGCGTCTGTCAGCCACCGACCACCTGCGGCATCGTGGGAGGACGGTGAGACTGAGGAGGACGATGAACGACCCGGCGGTTTTCCTGAGCTGCAGGTGGACAGACGAGGGGGCCGCGGATGGCATCGAGCGGGCGCTGCGCGACCGGGGCCTGGCCGTCTTCCGCGACAAGGACATTCATCTGTTCGACGGAGTCACCGACAGCACGTGGCGTGCCCTGGACTCGTCGGCTGTCCTGATCGCGTTCTACTCACGGCGTTATCACGCCAAGTTCGCCTGCCAGTGGGCGTTGACGAGGGCGTTCCTGGCGGCCCGCCGACTGGGCGACCCGCTCGACCGGGTGCTGATCGTGAACCCGGAACCCGACGACCGGCACATCGCGCCGGGCGACCTCGCCGACGCCCACCACTTCTCGTGGCGACGGGAGTCCGACACCGAACCGCTCGCGGACGCGGTGGCAGGCAAAGTCGAACGGGCCCAAGGGCCGCTGTGCGCCGAGTCGGCCGACCGGCTCGGCCGGTTGCGGGGACGCCTGTCGCGGCCACGCCGGTTCAGCGGCCGGTACCGGGAGATGTGGTCCATCCACAGTGAACTGCGCAGCCGGGCCCGCGTCGTCGTCGTCGAGGCCCCGGCGGGGACGGGCAAGACAGCGCTAGCCGAGCAGTACAGCCTGGTGTTCGGGGACGCGTACCCGGGAGGTGTGGTCTGGACGAGCATGGCAGGCGTCGATCAGCCGGTGGAACGCTTCGCCGCCGCGGTGAACACGGTGGCTCGCGAGCGTTTCGGACTGGACCTGTCCGGTATGGGGCCCCGGCAGGCGAGAGAAACGCTCGCCGAGCGGACCGGCGACGCCGTCCTCTGGGTGGTCGACGACGTCCCCGACGGTCTGGCCCCGGCGGCGTTGAACGCGCTCATCGTCCCGTCAGCCAACGTCCACACCATCGTGACCATGCGAGCCGCACCACCGTGGTGGTCAGGTGGCCGGGTGGTTCTCGCCGGGCTGTCCACTGTGGAAGAAGAGGAGCTCGACGGCGCGTACTGGCCCGGAAATCCCGGTCACCTGGTCGATCTCGTCCGCGCCCGCAGCAGACATGCCCGGATCGTGCTGGGGTTCGCGTCGGTGTTGTCGACGGCGCCGGTCAGTGGCGCGCTGTTGGTCCGTGGAGTGGCCGACCTGCTCGGCCGACACGCGCCCACCCTCGTCGTGGACGCACTGGCCGAACTGGACGAGCACGGTCTGCTCAGCCGGGTCGCCGGTACCGCGAGCCAGTCGTGGCGGCTGAACGCCCTCGTGGCCGCTGCGGTCCAGCAGGATCTCGACCCGGACTTGCTGCGTTCGCTGAACAGGAGTGCCGCGCGGACTGTCGTCGACGAGCTGCGTACAGGCCAGCTGGACGACTGTACACACGCGACGGTTCTCGCATCGAACATGTCGATTCCTTCGCCTGTCAGACGTTCCCTGATGCGTGCGGCGGCGGCCGCACACGAGGAACGCGGCGACATCCCAGCGGCCAGGTCTGCCTGCGAACGAGTTCTGGGAATCGCGTGGGCGGCCGACGATGCCGAAGCGGCCGCACGGCTGGCACTGGCCATGGGTGAGCCAAGGAATGCGTTGCAGCACACGGAAACTCTCATCAGCCGGGCGCAGCAGGAGCGAAACGTCCGATCGGAGTTCCATGCCCGGCTGATCGCGGCCACCGCCCACGACGTCCTCGGTGAGTACGCCGAAGCCGACGAGGTCTTCCACCACCACGCCTTCATCCGCCTGCACGGTGCCGCTCCGGTTTGGCTGTCCGAAGCAGATCGCCAACGGGCCGGGCTGGCCAGGGTACGAGCGCTCAGGGTGCGGGGTGAGTTCGCCGTGGACGAGCTCCACTCCGTGATCCGGCAGGCTCATCCCCACGACACCCACACCGGTGTCTGGCCTGTCGCCGCGGTCGAACTGGCCAGGATCCAGGTGGCGACAGGCGAGGTGACCGACGCGTCGGCGACCGCGCGACGAGTGCTCTCGGCGTTCACCGATGCGGGAATCGCTCGGCACCACGTGGCACGTGAGGCAACGGCAGTCCTCGTGGAGGGCGAGCTGATCACGGCGTTGCCGCAACCGGACCGGCTGACCCGCGTCATCCGCCGGGTCAGGGCGGAGTTGCACAGGTCGACCAAGTGGTACGGCTCGGACAGTCCGCTGTCACTCGAGCTGATGGTGTTGCACGGCCGAGCGTTGATCGGCAGCGGCGAACACGGCAAGGCGCTCGACGCCCTGGCCGACGCGCAACGGCGAGCAGCCGCCGCGCTCGGCGGCGAACACCCCTTCACGTTGCGGACCATCCAGTGGACCGGCCTGGCGACCATGGGTCGCGGGGACTGGAAGACCGCCACCGAGGTGTTCGAGCAGGTGCTCACCCGGCAGATCGCGGTGCTCGGCAGCGGTCATCCGGAGAGCCAGCTCACCCGGTTCCACCTGAGCCGCTGTCTGCTGAGACAGCACAAGCTGAAGCGGGCACGGCCGTTTCTCGACCAGGTGACGCCCGCACTGCGGGATCGTCAAGGCGCGTTGCGGCAGTGGGCGCGGACGTCGGCGGTCGGCACGATCCCCACGACGTCATCGAGGAACTGACACCCAACTGACGCCTCCGTGACGTTCCCGGCACAGGCCGGACGCAGTGAAGTCGTACCCACCACCGAAGACGGGAGGCACGGCATGTCAACTCGGCTGCCAGCCGATACCGTACGAGGACGACGGGGCCAGGTCGGCGAACTTCACGTGGACCTCGCCCGCGTTGTCGGCCCGCAGCGCGGGTCGCGCGGGCACGGGATCGGCGGCCTCCATCGACAGTTCCCCGTCGATCAGCCAGATCCGCTCCGGGATGTGGTCACGGCCGAACCGGACCCGCAGTTGGAACTCGTCGCAGGCGAACCGCGGTGTGCACACGTAGAACGGCAGCAAGGTCGCGACGCGGACGCGGAAGAAGAACTCGTGGTGCTCGCCGGTGTTCAGGGGGCTGGGCGGGTGCAGGACCAGTTCGACCCGGCTGGACGACAGCATCCGCGGCTGGGTGCGCATGTCGCCGCCGCCGAGCAGGGTGATCCCCAGGTCGGCCAGGTCCAGCGGGTTCGGCGGGTGCTCGACCGGCGGAACGCTGAGCCAGTGCGTGATCTCCGCGAGACCGTCGACGTGGCTGACGATGCGGCGGTTCTCGAACACCTCGATCTCGGGCTGGTCGAGGATGAGGTCCACGCGCACCTGCGCGGAGTGCCATGGGTGGCGGGGCAGGGGCTCGGGCAGGTCGAACGGTGTGGTGGCCGCGGCGTCGGGCTGCCGGTGGATGACGGCCATCTCGGCGATGCGACCGACCATGTGGTCGGCCCTGCGCTGCATCGTGCGGACCTCCCTGTCGACGACCCGGCCGAGGTTCTCCAGTCGCGCCAGGTAGGGCAGGTCGCCCGGTCCGTCGATACCGAACGCGGCCCGCCCGATCCGGGCGGTCGCCTCGGGCAACTGGGCCAACATTCGGCCGAGCCAGCTCTTGATCTTCTCCCGGACGATTCCCGGCGAGTCGTCGTCGGTGACGCCGCTGACGCGCCGGATGGTCACGCCCGCCCGGGTCACCAGATGCGGATCTTCGACTCCCAAACCGGTGCGCAGTGCTTTCAAGTCCTCGACGAGCGCGGTGATCTTGGCTGGCATGGTGTCACCTTCGTTCCGAGTCATCGGTCGGTGAGTCTACCGATCGGTCCGGCACTTCAGACACGACGCGGTCACAGTTTCACAGGGTTTCCGAGAACAGGAAACCGTGCAGGATATTCGCAGGGTGAAGGTTTCCGGAACACGTGCGGCACGGAACCGCTTGCGACTCCTCGAATGCCGACCAATGATGAGCTACTGGCAGCGTGGAAATGTCAATTTCTTGACGGTACCGCAGCGGGTTGTCGTGAATGATTCCCGAGAGGGTGGTGCGCGGAACGCGCTCCCGAAGTCGTGCCGCACTGCGGGTGGTCACCGCCCCGCTGGAGCGGAACACAGCCTGGCCGGCAGCCGAGGGGGCCGCCGGCCAGGTCTTTTCTTCCACCGTGCCGGAGGGGAGGATCAGCGGATGGACGAGTTCGGATCGGAGCTCAAACGCCTCCGCGAGGGCGCCGGGATGTCGTTGGCGGCATTCGCCCTGGCAGTCCCCGCGTCCAAGGGATACCTCAGCAAGATCGAAAATGGTAAGGCCAACGTCAGCCGGGATATCGCCAACGCGTGCGACAGAGCACTGAAAGCAGGAGGCAGGCTGGCCGCGCTGGCCACCCACACGGCGGAGTCCGATCGACTTCCGGCGCCCGGCATGGTGGGACTTCCGGCAGGCACCCGGCATTTCATCGGGCGCGCTTCCGAATTGGCCAAGTTGTCGTCGATACTGGTCCACCAGGACGCGATCCGGGTATGCGTTGTGCACGGTATGGCAGGCGTGGGCAAGACGGCCATCGCCATTGCCGCGGCTCGTTCGGCAATCGACGACTTCCCGGACGGCTGTCTGTTCTTCGACCTGCGCGGGCACACGCCCGGAGCACCGGTTCTGAGTCCCGCCGACGGCCTGCGCAGGGTGCTCGGCATGCTGGACGTGCCTGCCGAGAAGATCCCCGCCGACGTCGACGGCCGGGCGAACCTGTTCCAGGCACACCTGCGCGGTCGCCGGATGCTGCTGGTCTTCGACAACGTCCGCACCGCCGACCAGGTCCGGCTGATGCTGCCCGCCGAGCCGGGCTGCCGCGTCGTCATCACGAGCCGAGGGCGGCTGCCCGCGCTGGACGACGCCTGGCCGATCTCCCTGGACCTGCTGTCGCCCGCGGACTCCACCGCGCTGTTCCGTTCGGTGGCAGGGCCTTCGGTGTCCGTCGACGATGACGTCGTGGCTGATCTCGTCGCGTACTGCGGAACGCTCCCGCTGGCGATCCGCATCGCGGCCGCACGGCTGGTCGCGGGCGGCTGGAGCGCGGCGAGGCTCATGCAGCGGCTCGCCGACCAGCGAACACGGCTGACTTCCCTGGACGACGGTGAACGCAGCGTGGCCGCGGCGTTCAAGGTCTCCTACGACTCGCTGCCCGACGACCAGCGGTGGCTGTTCGGGTTGCTGGCCCTGCACCCCGCCACCACCGCCGAGCCAGCCGCGGTGCACGCGCTGGCCGATCTGCCGCCGGGTGAGACCGACCGCCTGCTGGATCGTCTGCACGACGCCCACCTGCTGACCCTGGATCCGCACGGACACGTCGAACTGCACGATCTGATGCGCACCTTCGCCGTCAGGTACGCGTTGCCGGAGATCGGCGAGGCGGAGCGGGCCGCCGCGGCAGGGCGGCTGGTGGACTACGCGCTGACAGCGGTCCACGCCGCGGATCGACTCGTCGAGCCCCACCGGTTCCGTCCCACTGTCGACACGCTGTCGCAGCAGGACATCCCGTTCACGGACGCGCACGGCGCGTTGGCCTGGCTGCGCGAGCAGTGGCCCGCGCTCACCCAGATCATCGAACTCGCCGCCAGGTATGGACGGCACCGGCACTGCTGGCAGTTGACCTACATCCTGCGCTCGTTCTACTTCCGGGAGCGTCTCCTGGATCCGTGGATCCGAACCCACGAACTGGCGCTGGGTTCGGCCCGGCAAGCCGGTGACGTCGCTGGAGCCGGGATGATCCTCAACAACCTCGGCATGGTCCACCTTGAGGTCGGTGACGTGGCAGCAGCCGTTGACTGCCACAACCGGGCCGAGGCGCACTTCGAACAGGTGATGGACGAGCGTGGCGCCACGGACGCCGTGTCCAGTCGGGCGTGGGCGTTCCTCTCGATGGGCAACCACGCGGCGGCACAACGGGATCTGACCAGGACGTTGGCGATCTACCGCAGGACAGGGCGGACGCGCAACACCGTGATCGCACTGCGTGGCCTGGCCTTCGTCCTGACTGAGCTGGAGCAGTTCGACGAAGCACTCAGCCACGCGCAGGAGGCACGGGACCTGGCGCAGTTGCCCAGCGACGTGTTGATGACTCTCAACTGCTTCGCGTGGGTCCATTTCCACGCCGGAAGACTGGACGAGGCCGAACGGCAGTACCAGGGTGCGCTGGATCTCGCCGAATTCGTCGACAGCGACTACGAGCTCACACGGGCCATCATCGGCATGGGCAACATCGCGGCGATGCGGGGTGATCGAGATCTGGCCAAGCAGTGGTGGGCACGAGCCGACGAGCACGGTGTGGTGTTCAACCCCCTTGTGCTGGGCGAAGCACGGGCCCGTCTCGACTTCGCCTGAAGCACGCGGGTGACGCGGATCTGACATCTCGATGGCCTTGGGCTGCCCCGTCGATGATCCTACTGTTGCACTGTGCCAGAGCCTCGGAGCGCAGCGGTCGAACTCGTCATGGTGGATCCGCGGACAGGGACGTGCGGCGAGGTCCGGATCGGGACTGTCCGGTTGTGCGACTGGCAGGTGCGTCCGGTGCGCCCGACTGGCCAACCGCGTGACGGATACCTGATCAGGGCGGATTACGACGTCGACATCCACACGCGGAGCCGAACACCGGCCTGGTTGGAGATCGGCTTCGCGCTCGGGGACGCCTCGATCGTCGACCTGTTGCCGAAGACAGTGCTGGCCCCGCAACCGGCAACGTCCACTGTGCTCAACGACGCGCTGTGTTTCGTTCCGTGCGACGGCCCCGGCGGTCCGGACGACGCCCGCATGCCCGCGATGACGCCGCTGGTGGACGTGTTCGGGCTGGGCGGGTCCGAGATCCGCTGGCGGCACACCGGAGAAGTGCGACCGGGTGCCCATACCGCCTGGATGATGGCGCTCGTACCCGCCGGGCAGGACAAGCTCACGGTCACCATCACCGCGAGGTACGACATCCCAGGTGTGGCAGCGCTGCGGCTCCAGCCGGTGGCGCGGCCACAACGACTCGATCTCGACCTGACCGCCTGTCGCGGTACGCCCGATGTGAAGCCGGTCGTTCACCTCGTTCAGCGCACGGAACTCTTGGTATCCCGCTCGCCTCGGGTCCTGGTGACGTACGCCGACGACAACCCTGGCCACACCCAAGCGGTGTTGCGGTTCGGGGAGTTCCTCGGCGAGTGCGGAATGGACACACACATCGACCGCTGGGATCATGACGACCGGCAGGACCGGACCATGTGGGCACTCGACAACATCACCAAGGCGGACTTCGTCCTCGTCGTCGCCTCCCCGGAGTGCAAAGCAGCCGGTGACGGCCACGGCGACCACGACGTACGGCAGGAGCTGGCCATCCTGCGGGACAGGCTGACAGACGACCGCGTGACGTGGTTGCGGAGAATACTGCCGGTGGTCCTGCCGAACGGCTCCGCGGACGACTTCCCCTTGTTCCTGAATTCGAAGTACACCGGGCACTATCCGGTCGACTCCTGCACACCGCGCGGTGCCGATGCCTTGCTACGCGCGCTGACCAAACGGGATCGCTACGAGCGCCCGTCTGTGACGAGCCGAATGATCGCAGTGGAGGGAACGAACCATGTCAAGCTCACGTGATCCTGTTGTCGCCGCCGCCGGTCGAGCTGTCGCGGAGAAACTCAGATCCGGCAAGTGGACCGACGACCTCGACGACTTCATCCACCTGTTCGCCGATCTTCCCTCCGTCGAGGGGCTGCTGCGCGCGGACGCCCAGCTGATCGCCGCGGCAGGCGACCGTGATCGCGCGGAGCACGACGTGGCCCAGATGTGGGAACTGCGAATGACCGGTGCTCTCAGCCGCAAACCGGAGCTGACGACCACGGTGGCGAAGCTGGCTGCCACCCACAGCCAGCACAACACTCCAGGTGAGGGTGGTGCTGTCTTCGCCAACCAGTGATGAGGTGGTGGCCTCTGTCTGCCCCGCAAAGGCCACCACCGACTACCTGGATGCTTCGCGGAACTCCGCCAGCAGCCTGGCCGCCAACTCCTCGACGACCTCGGCCGAGTCGTCGACGAGCAAGCTCGCCGAGACCGATTCCGCAGCGGGCAACCGGATGTGTTCCTGCCTCAGTCGCGAAGGGAACACCGCCGATGTCCTCGGCATCCGCGCGACGGAACCTTCGGCGACCGCGGCGGCGGCCCGGATACCGACCGCGGGCGCGACCCGGGCAGGCAGTGACCCTTCGACCCGCACAAGTGTCTGCAGCAGCAGACCGATCCGCTGTACGAGGTCATGGCGGTCCAGTATCGAACCCACCATGTCACGGGGCAACGCTGACCACGCCGTACGGCATCCGGTGCGCGTCACAGCCAGACCGGCCGCGTCCCCGTTGGGCCGGGAGACGGCCTTCGCCCACGCCGAGTCGGCGGACGAATCACACGACAGTCCCTCGGCGTTCGTGAACAGTCCTTCCCGCCTGCCCAATGCGGCCAACGCGTCGGGCATCGACTGGAGACGACGCGTCTGCAACGGGTCCACCTCGCCGACCGGAACCAGATGCAGTTCGAGCACACCTGACGTGCCCGGCTCGTCGTGCCAGTCCACTTTCAGCGGTGCGGTCAGTCGCGACCACGGCGTTTCGTTCAGTTGATCTCGCGGAACGTTCGGCGGGTTGGTCACGTGCAGATCACCATCCTGCACCGCGAAGACGACCGCCTCACCCTGTGCACCGTCGACTTGGACCAACCCGGTACCGGTCGACTTCGACGCGAACTCCGGCACCGGGTTCTGGCCCAGGGTGGGCACGGTGCCGATGGGTGGCAGGGCGTTCGCCGGTTGCGCGGTCAGCACGCGGATCAGCGAGTCCGCACCGGCCAGGGTGAGCTCCTTCACCTTGAAGTGGTCGGCGGTCAACGGCTGGAGGAACAGCGGGATCTCGTCGGGACTGTGCCCCGGCAGCAGCACCGGGAGTATCCGTTGGATCCACTGTGGCCTGTCGTACTGCATCACCTCCCTGAGCGCGGCGACCTCGGCCTGCGCACCCCGGTTCTCCATCGACTCGACCTCACCGTCGCCCACCCGCCGGTACTGCTTCGACACCACGACGAGGATGAAGTCGGCGAGCATGATCTGCCGTTGACCCCATTCGTACCAGTCCCTGCGTTTGTAGCTGTCCCACGCGTCCAGTTGGACATCGAGGCCGTGACTCCGCAGGAACGCGGCCAGTGCGAGCACCTGGTTCTTGTGTTCCTCGGAATCGTGGGTGTAGGTGACGAACACGCGGGTCGGCTGAGACATGGCTCTCGCTGGTCCTTAATGGTCGTGGTAAGCCCATCCGCGGAGGACTTCCGGCTTCAGTACACGGAACACAGCGCGACTCGTGGCGATGACTTCTTCCTCGCGCCACACGCGCAATGCGTTGGCGACGGACACTCGCGACGCCCCCACCGCGTCCGCCAGTTCGGTTTGCGTCAGCCGGATCGCGTAGCCAGGGCCGCCGTTGATCGGTTCGCCCTGTGCGGCCGCGTCCAGCAACCATCGTGCTGTGCGCGTGGGCACATCGTACACGCTCAACTCCAGCCGCCGCTTGGTCGACTCGCGCAGCCGCCCGGTCAGCATGACCAAGAGCTCGAAGACGACATCGGGCGCGGTCCGCAGCAGTTCGGTGAACTCCTTGCCGGTGAGGGAGATCGCGTCCACGTCGGTGAGCGCCGTGACAGTCGCGGACCGGCTCCTGCCGTCGATCGCGGCGGATTCCCCCAGCAGGTCACCCGGCCCGCGGATAGCCATGATCACGTGCCTGCCGCAGGGCGTGGCGGAGCTTATCTTCACCCGGCCGCGCTTGATCAGCAGAACACCACACGCCGGCTCCGCTTCACGGATGAGATCGTCACCGCGCGCCCACCGGCGGTGCGTTCCCGCGATGCTGAGTCGCCGCTGCCCGGCGGGACTCAGTTGCGGCCATCCTGCGCCCGAGCTGTTGAACTTGTTCCCGGCCACGGAAAACGACTCCTGTTCATTTCCGACATCAAGGGGGGTGGTCACCAGAACGGGTGACAGCGGTGGAGTATGTCCGGCTGCGACGGCCGACCGGTATCGATACCGGCGGGTACTGCGCCACGAGGTCACTCCCCGCCGTCGAGTGGTAGATCGAAATTCGGCTCGCATGATAAGCGGCAACGAACTTCCCTGTACCACAACGAATGTCGTACCAACCTGCTACGACAGGCATGGGTTTCCCCAGGCCAGTTCGGACAGTCTTGTCGCCGTCGGCACCGCCGAGCTCCTGGCGGCACCCCGGTGCATCTCCAGGCGCAGCGTCCGCGCGCCCGCGATGTCCAGGTCGACGGCCACCGGTTTGCCCAGCGCGGCCTTCCGCTGCCATCGCACGTGGGCGTCGACGCTGATCACGAAGTGCCCGACCTGGAACGGCTCGCTCGCGTCGTCGAGGACTCCGGCAACCGACGTCATCCGCCGGTAGGCCCGGTCGAGGTCCACCTCGACGAAAACCCGTGGTTCCCCTGTGGACGGCCGGTGCCGGGAGACGACGCTGTTGTCGTACCGCACACCGTTGATCTTCGCGCTGCCCGGCCGGAGACCCGGACTGCTGGTCAGCCAGCGCATCCCCGCGAGCAGCGTCGTCACCGGGCGCTCGTCGGCACCGGCATCGCCTGGCCACTGCCCGAGCTCGGGCAACGGATACTGCCCCTGCCCTGTGATCGCCGCCAGCAGGTCCGAGATCCCCCCGACGGTGAACTCGTCGACGCGGAAGCTGGTCGCGGAGTGGGGGTTGAGGAAGGCGGGGATCTCCCGCACCGATCGCCCCGGCAGGACCACCGGCAGGATGCGCTCGGTCCCGTCGCGGAGGTTCTTGGCCAGATTGTCCCGGAGGATCGCCGCTTCGAGCTCCGCCCTCCCGCTCTCGTCCGGTGCCGCCTCCCCTTCGGCCTGGAGCTTGTACTGCGGTGACGCGACGACGAGGACGAACTCCGCTTTGGTCAGGTGGTCGGTGGCCCAGACCGACCAGTCGCGGCGACGGTCGCGGTACCAGATGTCCAGGTGCGCGTCCAAACCCACCTGGGTCCGCAGGAACTCGGCGAACCGCCGTACTTGTGCCGTGTGTTCGGGTGAATCGTTCGCATAGCTGACGAAGACCCGTGGCGCGGCACGGTCGGACATCGACACTCCTTGTGTTGATCGAGTTATGGTCACCTGGATGGGGACCAGCTTTCAAGACGTCCGATCGCCCGGCACCCGGTGACCAACAACTGACTGCCTTTTGACTTGTCGTGGGCCTGTATCACCTCCGCCACGCCGACTTACGATCTGGCGAACCCCGTGACACAGGCATAAGGAGCGATGACACGCGTGTACGAGTACGACGTGTTCATCAGCTATCAACGCAACGGCACCACAGTGCCCGCATGGGTGCGAACGCACTTCTACCCGCGACTCTCCGAGTTGCTGGACGACCAGCTCGATCACCAGGCGAAGATCTTCTTCGACGAGAACGTCCCCACAGGAGCCAACTGGCCCTTGGAACTGCGCAACGCCTTGCAGCGCACCCGGATCCTCGTGCCGGTCTGTTCGCCCAAGTACTTCCTCAACGAGTGGTGCCTGGCCGAGTGGCATTCCATGGTGCGGCGGGAGGAGATCGCCGCCATGGCGACACCGGGCAGGCCACAGGGGTTGATCTACCCGGTGATCTTCTGCGATTCGGAGAACTTCCCGTCCTACGCGCACGAACGTCGCATGCAGGACCTCAAGACGTGGAACCTGCCGTATCCGCAGTTCCAGGACACGATCGAGTACCTGGGCTTTCACCGCGAGGTCGAACGGATCGCGGTTGAGCTGAAAGACCTCATCGACCAGGCGCCCGAATGGCGCCCTGACTGGCCGGTGCACGAGCCACCTCCTGACCCGCCCAGAACACCACGCCTGCCGAGGTTCTGACGTATGCCGGGAACAGTTGTCACCTTCTACTCGTACAAGGGCGGTGTCGGCCGGAGCTTCGCACTGGCCAACATCGCCGTCCTGCTGGCCCGCTGGGGTCACCGCGTGCTCTGCGTCGACTGGGACCTCGAAGCACCCGGTCTGCACGAGTACTTCCGGCCGATGACGGCCACGCCACCCGCGGGCGGAGTGGTGGACCTGGTGAGTGACTTCCTTTCCGGCCTGGCCCGTCCGATCGACCACACAGTCAGGTTGTCGGGCCGCAGCCAACTCGCCTTCCTCGCCGCGGGTAAGGAAGGAACCGACTACACCCGGCAGGTGCAGGAGATCGACTGGCAGGTCCTCTACGAGATGGGGTTCGCCGAGTACCTCGAACGGCTTCGTGAGCGGTGGATCACCGACTACGACTACGTCCTGCTCGACAGCCGGACCGGGATCTCGGACATCGGCAGCATCTGCACCGCTCACCTGCCGGACCGTCTCGTCGTCCTGTTCACGGCGAACAAGCAGAGCATCGCAGGCGCTGTCGACATCGCCAAGCGTGCGAACGTGGCCCGTGACCGGATGCCCTACGACCGCGCGCAGCTCACAGTCCTGCCTGTGCTGTCCAGGTTCGACACCCGCGAGGAGTACGACCGGTCGGAGAAGTGGCGGCACATCTGCGCCAAGGAGACGGAAACGCTGTACCACAACTGGCTCAACCAATCGGTCGAGACCGAGCTGATCTCCCGGCACCTGACCCTCCCCTACGTCTCGTACTGGAGCTTCGGCGAGCAGCTCCCGGTCCACTCCGAGGCCAATCCCGGCGCCGACCAGATCGGGTTCGCGCTGGAGACGGTCGCCGCCGTGGTCGCGCACAACTTCGACCGCACCGATCTGCTGGCGGAGAACCGCGACGCGTACGTGGCCGCTGCCCGATCGGGCAACCACGAGTTCAGCTACGACGTGCGGGTCAGCACTCGGCGATCCACTTTGGATCTCGCCGACCAGTTGATCGCTCGGCTCGGCGAGCTCGGCGTGCGGGCGGACCGGTCGCTCTCCGGCGACCGGTCGCTGCTGGACAAGGCCGAGGACAACGCGAGGCACCTGTGCCTGATCGTCGACGGTGAAGTCAGCCGGTGGCAGAGCGCCGAGGTCGACCTGTTCCTGCACCGGACACTCGGCCAGGACCGGCGGGTCATCCCGGTGCTCACCCCGGACGCGAAGCCCAACGAACTGCCGGGGTACGTCGGCAACCTGCGATATGTGCGGTTCGGTCCGTCGCGAGGGCCTGTCGAGGTGGCGCGCGGCCTGGCGGTCCAACTCGGTGGAGCCGCCCCGTCCGTCGACACCGACGAGGCCGACGTGGCGGAGATCCTGTGGCGAGCCGCTCGCGTGCTGCTGCGCCCGCTGTTGTGGGAACTCGTCGACGAGATCGTGCACGCGCTGCTCTCCGCGATCCGGGCGCAGGAGGCCGAACGCGTGCTGGAACTCGCGGCGGATCTCGCGCTGGCGATCAAGCCGCGGTTCGGCGCGGCCGAGCACGACCAAGGCGTGACGGCGCCCGAGACCGTCCGGGCGGCGATCGAGTCCGCCGTGCGGTCGCTTGCCGCGCCATCGGAAGACGACGACTGGAAGAGGGGTCTTGAGTGAGCGACCGACTGGGACACAAGCAGACCGCAGCGATGCTCGTGCTCATGAGGATGGCACGCGCGGTGTCCAACCCGGAATTGGAGGCCATCGCGAACTTCCGGCTCGACGGCAAAGACCGCATTGGCCTGAACGACCTTCGCCTTGTCGCCAGCCACAAGGAAGGACGGTGTTACGTCCACGAGTTGACCGACCAGGGGTGGGCCTGGTGCGACGACGAGCTGTCCAGGAAGACGCCACCACCGCCTTCTCCGCGCAGCAGCCTCGCTTCCGCGGCGTACGTCGTGTTCGGCGGGTTCAACGAATACCTGCGGCGGGACAACCTGCGCCTCTTCGAGATCTTCACGGCGAACGCCGAACTGACGCCCGACGGGATCGAGGAGCGCATCCGGGACGCTTACAACGGCCTCGCCCGATCTCCCGGTAGCTGGGTGGGGCTCGTCGACCTGCGGCCGAAGCTGGGCGACGCGCCCGCCGACGCCGTCGACGCCGTGCTCAAGGAGCTCAGTCGCACCGGACGGGCGCATCTGGTGCCGGAGTCCAACCGGAAGGTGCTGACCGAGGCCGACCACGACGCAGCGATTCGCATCGGTGGTGAGGAGAACCACCTGATCTCCATCGAGGTGTCATGATCGACGAACTGGCGGCACTGGCGACGCTCCGCCTCGACTGGGCGGACACACCCGACCACGTGTGGCGGGACTCCCCCTACCACGTCGACGGCCTGCACACCGACGTGACGGCGGCCATCGACGTCGGCATCCGCGACGCGGCGGCGAGTGACGGACCCAGCCCCATCGGCCTGGTGATGCAGGGACAGAAGGGAATCGGCAAGACGCACCTACTCGGCCTCGTCCGCAAGCACGTGCACCAGGCCGGTGGGTACTTCTTCCTCGACGACCTCACCGCGGGGGACGCGTTCTGGGAGAACACAGCCGAGGCGCTGCGCCGCGGGCTGTCCCGGCCGGACGAAACCGGTGAACCACAGGTGACCCGGTTCCTGCGGCGGGTGTGCGAGCAGGGTGCCGTCGAGCCGAAGGCGGCCGAGAAGATCATCGCCGGGCGCAAGATGACCGTGGCGGACGTCGAGGCGTTCGTTACGGGTCTGCGCGCACTCGACCGGCAGGTCGCGAAGGAATGCGGTGACACGGCACGGGCCCTCGTGCTGTACGCGAGCGAAGATCCCACGACGAGTTACGTGGGTGACTACTACCTCGGCGGATTCGACGAGTCGAAGCCGGGCGAGCGGATCAAGTGGGGCATCCGCCCGCGTCCCAAGCCCGCGCTCACCCAGGTGCACGACATCACCAGGTTGCTCGCGTTGACCGGCCCCATCGTGGTGGGCGTCGACCAGCTCGACACGTTGATCGCGCGGTCGTCCCTGCACGCCCAGCAGATCCACGACAGCAGCGAAGAGGACCTGCTCGTCGCGCAGATCGCCGACGGACTGATGCGGCTGCGTGAGGTGACGCGCCGGACCGTGACGGTGCTCGCGTGCCTGACCGGTACGTGGGCACGAATCAAGGCCAAGGCAACCGACTCGGTCCCCGACCGGTTCCGGGAGTCGCTGACGCTGGGGCGGATCACCGACGCCAGACTCGGCTACGCACTGGTCGAGAAGCGAGTCGGCGTGGTCTACCAGGCCATCGGGTTCGAGCCGCCGCACCCGACGTGGCCGGTGGCGGCCTCGGCGTTCGAGGGAACGTGGGAGGAGTACACCCCACGCGAACTGCTCAAGCGCATCGGCGCCCACATCGACATGTGCCTGCGCGCGGGCCACATCCGTGAGCTGACCACGTTCGACGACCGGGAGAAGGCGACCGAACCGTCGCCACGCCCGGCACCCGCGCCATCGGCCCAGTCGGACCGGTTCGCCGAGCTGGACAGCGAGTTCGACGAACTGCGGTCGGCTATGGACCCGGCGAAGCTGGTGACCAAGGACAACGAGGACGAGGTGATGCCCGCACTGCTGTCCGCCGCACTGCGCGGGTGGATCACCGAAGTGGGCGACGACAACATGGAATGGGTGCGGGAGACCGGCAACAGCGGCAACAACGAGCTGCACGCGTGGCTCACCCGCACGATCGACGAGGCGTCCGATCTGGAAGAGCACTGGGCGTTCCGGTCGATCACGGCCCCGCACCACCTCTCCGTGCTCAACCGCTTGCGCAAGGCGAGTTCCGCCGCGGGGCTGCGGCAGGGAGCCGACAACCGGCATCTGATCCTCATCCGCAACACGAGGTGGTCCGGCGGCGCGAAGACCCAGGAAGAGCTCAAGGCACTCGAAGCCATCGGCGCGCGACGGCTCGAGCTGGCCGAGCCTGACATCCGCGCGTTCTGGGCTCTGCACAAGATGTTCGCCAAGGGAAGCACCGATCTGCACGAATGGCTGGTCGACCGGCGGCCGGCCAGCCGGTCCCAGCTGTTGTCCGCGGTGCTGCCGGACACCGCCGTGGCACGGCCGGACGAGGAAACGCATCCACCGCCGTCCGACGAGGAGATCGTGCTCGGCGTTGCCGACACCGGAAACCCGGTGCGTGTCGACCTGTCGGCGTTGCGACAGCACGTCGCGGTGTTCGCAGGCTCGGGTTCCGGGAAGACCGTCCTGCTGCGGCGGATCGTGGAGGAGTGCGCGCTGCGGGGAGTGTCCTCGATCGTGCTCGACCCGAACAACGACCTCGCCCGCCTCGGTGACGCCTGGCCCGAGCCGCCAACGGGATGGGGTCCGCACGACGCCCAACTGGCGGAACGCTACCTCGCCGGGACCGATGTCGTGATCTGGACTCCTGGCCGGGCGCACGGCAGGCCGCTGGCCTTCCGGCCGTTGCCCGACTTCGCCGGGGTCCTCGATGACGACGACGAGTTCAACGCCGCTGTGGAAGTCGCGGTGGCCACCCTCGCACCGCAGGCCCGTCTGACGGGGAGCACCGTCAAGGCGAACATCGGGATGGCGGTGCTGCGCCAGGCCGTCATCCACTACGCCCGCACGGGATCACGGAGTCTGCCCGGACTCGTCGAGACCCTTGCCGACCTGCCGGAGGGCGTGACCACTCTCAACGACGGCAGGCGGATCGCCGCCGACCTGGCCGAGGCGTTGAAGGCGGCCATGGTCAACGACCCGCTGTTCGCCGGTGGTGGCGACCCGGTGGGCCCGGACGAACTGCTGACACCGCGAGCGGGCAGACGCGCCAGGGTGTCGGTGATCAGTTTCGTCGGCCTGCCGTCGGAGGAGCAGCGGCGGAACTTCGTCAACCAGCTCCAGATGGAGCTCTTCGCCTGGATCAAGCGCAACCCGGCCGGAGACCGCCCGCTGGGTGGCCTCCTGGTCATGGACGAGGCGCAGACCCTTGCCGCGTCAGGGACTCTGACGGCGAGCGCGCGCAGCACCATCGTGCTCGCCTCCCAGGCCCGCAAGTACGGACTCGGCCTGCTGTTCGCGACCCAGGCGCCGAAGGGACTGCACAACCAGGTCGTGGGCAACGCCATGACCCAGTTCTTCGGACGCCTCAACAGCCCCGCCCAGATCCAGGCCGCCAACCACATGGCACGGGCCAAGGGCAGCGCGGTCGTCGACATCTCGCGGCTGGAACGCGCCCAGTTCTACGTGGCAGGCGAGTCTTTCGGCTTCCGCCGGATCGCCACCCCGTTGTGCCTGACCCACCACCCCGCGAGCCCGCTGCGTCTGGACGAGGTGATCGAGCGGTCCCGTGCCGCGGATGGCTGAGGGCGGCGGGCTTTCCGGTGGCGTGAACGTCCCGGACGGGCAGGTCGGCGCCGGGCGTCGGCCTGCCCGCAGTGGACAACCGCGGGGCAACCTTGGTCATTCTGTTGCCACTGTTGCCAGTTCGCTGTTCTGTAAATTCGTTGACAGACGCCGCCCGCAGCGGCCTGTCAGGTTCTGCGAGATTTCTCCGCCGCGCAGCGCGGCTCTTCGCCTCGGTGTCCCGCATCCGCCGTCGCCGGACGCTGCGATGACGAGACCACTGAGGAAAGGAACAGGTGATGTTGGTGAACGGCTCCGATGTGCTCGACAGCGAGCCTGCTCGCGCGCCGCGGGTCTTTGTCACGTACTCGCACGAGTCCGAGGAACACAAGGACATGGTGCACAGGTTCGCGTCGTTCCTGCAGGAGGAGGTCGGCGTGCACATCACGCTGGACCTGTGGAGCGACAGGGGCCGCATCGACTGGTCGCTGTGGGCCATGAAGGCGTTGAAGACCGCCGACTTCGTGCTGGTGATCGCGTCTCCCGAGTACCGGCGGCGAGCGGACGGCGACGCCGCGCCGGATGAGGGCAGAGGTGCCCAGTTCGAGGCGGCGATGATCCGCAACGAGCTCACGCGCGACCTGGCCGAGTGGACTCGCCGTGTGCTGCCGGTCGTGTTGCCCGGCATGTCCATCGACGACATCCCCACCTTCCTCAACGCCTACTCGACGACCAGGTACGTCGTCTCGGAGTTCACGGTCGAAGGCGCCGAGGCACTGCTGGTGCCCCTCACCGGGCAGTCCCGGTATCCGGTGCCGCCGGTCGGCGTCTTCCGGCCGACGAGCCGAACGGTGCAGCAGCGGGTCGTCGTGACCAAGGCCATTCCCACTGTCGCGGAGGGAGCGGTACTCGCGCCGGGCGCGAACGTCCTCGTCGGCTCCGATCAGTACCTGGTGCACTCGGCTCATTTCGAGGAGGTGCCCGCGAGCGATCCGTCCGTGGTGACGCGTCAGGCCAGCGCGTTGCGGCTCGGCGTGAACGACCACGTGTGGATGCGCCAGCTGGAAGTCCGAGCGCACTCCGAGGTCTCGAAGGCAGCCGTGGAAGCGCTGCGGTCAGAACACAGGCTCGCGGCCGACACCCGAGCGACAGGTGTCCCCCGACCGGTGGCGCTGGTCGAGAACGGCCGCCTGATCACGGCGATCACCACTTGGGGCAACGGTGGATCGGCCGAACCGCTGGCCAAGTACCTGCCGGACACCGTCGGCGGCCCCCTGGATCCCGGCCAGGCTTCGTGGCTGCTGAAGGGAATGGCGTCGCTGTGCCGGTCGCTGGTGCGGCTGCACGACAGTCGTGTCGCACACCGATCTCTGACGCCACAGACGATCCTTGTGGCGGGCAACGGTCTCGTCGTGCTGCGGGACCTGGGGCTGGCCGCCACGGGGTACCAGCCGGGTGAGGCGGAAGGGGACTACCAGGCGCCGGAGCAACGGCGGCGAACGAGCGGGCGCGCCGGGCCGTGGACAGATGTGTACCAGATGGCGGCGGTGACGTACCACCTGCTGGCCGGTCGTGTCCCAGAGAGACAACAACTCAGGCTGCCGTTGAGCAGCGCGGCGCCGACGGCCGCACGTGTCCTGTGCGAGGCGGTGGACGCGGCGTTGGCCGACGATCCCCGGCAACGGCCGCGGATGGCCCACCTGGCCCACGCACTGTCGGTTTCCGACCCGGTTAGCTGAAAGAGACGTCATCGATGTACACAGTGCACCTGCCCGGCTGGATCGTGCTGGCATCGTCGGGCAAGCTCGAACTGCAACTGAACCGCCTGGCACGGGGAAACCCGGGGCTCCCTGGCGGAACCGGCCAGATCATGCACGACCTGACCGCGCGCCCGGACGGTGTGCCGGTGGTCCTCCGAGAACCCCAGTCCCGGCAGAGGGACTGGAGCATCGGCCTGCACCTGGGGTCGTACGTCGTCTGGGGCTACGTGACCAACCGCGGCGACGGATACCTGATCGGACACGTGTCGCCGTTGCGGTTGTCCGACCACGATCGGCTCGCCCGTGGGTGTCTCCTGGTCAAGGCCGGATGGCACGTGGTGCGCGAAATCCGCGAGATCCCGCCGAAGAGCCAGAGCAGGTGGCCGGAACTGCGGACCCACTGGGACAGGTTGAAAGTGGGGCAAGGCGACCAACGTGCCGCTCCGGCGCTGAGCGCTCACCACACGGCGTACCTCGACACGCTCGGTGGTCTGGTCGACGCGACGCAGCGGATCCAGGAGCAGCAACGGATCTCGGCGCCGACTTATCCGTACCGCTTGGTGACGTCGGCGAGTGAGCGACGGCACAGCTCGTCGCCGATCTACGTCTTCGAGGTCGTCGGCGCTGCGGTGCCGGACCGCGGTGTCTTCGTCCAACTGCGCGGCAAGCCTGAGCAACGCGGTCAAGTCACGCGAGTTCACGACAAGCAGGTGACCGTCCGCTTCGACGAGCCAGTCGACTGGGACCACCTGGAGCAGCAAGGACAACTCGAACAGACGTCCAGCAACATCGTGTACGACAAGCAACGCGAGGCCATCGCGGCCATCCGCAACCGTGAGGCACGCAACCAGTCGCTGCTGGCCACCCTGGTGGACCACAAGGTGCGCCCGATCGAACCGGCAGACGATCTGCCTGCCGAGAAGCTGGACGAAGACCAGCAGGTCGCGTTCCAACGGGCGCTGGGCGTCCAGGACATGATGGTGGTCCTCGGCCCGCCTGGCACCGGCAAGACCCGGACGATCAGCGAGATCGCGCGGTCGTACGCGCTCGCCCACGGCCGGGGCCCGATCCTGATCGCGTCGCACACCAACCGCGCGGTCGACAACGTGCTCGCCAAGTTGCCGCGAGAGGTCACGGTCGTCCGAATCGGCAACGAGGGCAAGATCGGGCCGGAGGGAAAGCCGTTCCTGCTCGAGCGGCAGGCAGTGGACCTGCGCAAGGAGATCACGTCCAGCACCCGTGCGGCGCTGCGGAAGTACCAGAACCTGGATCTGGCGACCCGCTGGGCCGACGAACTCGGCCGTCGGCTCGACGCGCTGTCCGCTGCCGAGGTGGAGCAGCAGGCCGCCCACGGCGAGCTCACCCGGCTGCGGCGGGCGTTCGGTGGTTCCGCGCAGTCCGCTGTGGACGAAGCGGACACGACAGTTCGGAAGTACGAACATGACCAGGACCGCCGACACGGACGCTTGCAGCGCCTCGGCCGACGCAGAGCGCGGTCCGCGACTCGTGCGTCGTTGCCGGTGCTGGGCCCGTTGTTCCGCGCAGTGACCCGGTCGCGCGACAAGCGCATCCTGTCCTGTCAGGCTGAGATCGCCCGGACCGAACCCCGCCTGGCCGCCGCGCGCAGGCACCGCCGCGACGCTGAGGCGGCTCTCCACCAAGCGACCGTTCACGTTCCGGAGGTTCAAAACGCGCTGCACGTCATGGAAACCATCCAGCGGCGAGTCGCCGAGAACCGGTCAGCGGCGGTCACGGCCGCAGGCAACTGCAGAACGACCATGGCAACCATGGACACCGTCCCCGAGACGGAAGACCTGCCGCGGCTGCGAACGTGGCTGGATGACAGGATTCCGCTGCTCACCACCCGGGAGAAACTCCTGCGGGACTGGCACGACACGGTCAGCGAATCCGTCCAACAGCTGTATCCGGAACTGATCCGGTACGCCGACGTGATCGGCGCGACGTGCATCGGCGCGGCCTCCCGCCAGGAGATCGCCGGAGTCGACTTCGACATCGCGATCGTCGACGAGGCGGGTCAGATCGGGGTGACGGACGTCCTGGTTCCGCTTGTCCGGGCGAAACGCGCTGTCCTGGTGGGAGATCACCGCCAGCTGCCGCCCTTCGTGGACAGGGAGCTCAAGGTCCAGGCGGGTTCCTTCGGCGCACCCGTGCGGGACCTGCTGACGAAGAGCGCACTGGAGATGCTGCTCGAGTTCCTGCCGGACAGCCACGTCAAGCAGCTCAACCAACAGCGGCGGATGCCCGAGGTGATCGCGCGGTTCATCTCCGACGCCTTCTACGACGGCGAACTCAGGACGATGGTGCGGCGGACACACGACGACCCGCTGTTCACCAGCCCACTGGCGTTCGTCGACACGACGCACCTGCCCAGCCAGGAACGATCCGAGCGGAAGTCCCACGCGGGCAACGGCGGCATCGAGAATCCCGCCGAGGCCCGGCTGCTGTCTCGTCTCGCTGCGGACTACGACCGGCGCGGCGCGGAATGGGCGTTGATCGTGCCGTACACCGCTCAGGTCACCCTGATCAAGGACAGCCTGCGTGCCCTGTCCGTGGACGGCGACGTCATCGAGGCCAATGTCGGGACGGTGGACTCCTTCCAGGGCGGGGAGCGGGACGTGATCCTCTACGGATTCACCCGGAGCAACCGCGGCAACAAAGTGGGATTCCTCGATGAGCTGCGCAGGGCGAACGTCGCGTTCACCCGGACGAAGAGCCAGTTGGTCCTGGTCGGTGACATGGGCATGTTGCTGCGAGCGACCGACAGCGACTTCCGCGAGCTGATCACGGCCCTGCGCGACCACATCCGGGAACACGGTGATGTGCGGAGATACCGGGATCTGATGTCCACATTGACCAAGCGGGGGATGAACCCATGACTTCCGTGGCCAGGCGGAAACGCCTGATTCCGTATTCCGAACAGCGGGTGCTGGAGGACGTCGCCCACGCGCACGGCTTCGTGCCGACCCGGATCTTCGCGATCATGCTGCCCGTCTGGTGTGTCGAGGTCAGAGCGACAACGACCGACGGCAGGCCGTACGAGGTGATCGACCAGTTCCTGGAACGCGCGATCGCCGAGGCGCAGGTGTCCACCGTCGCGGACCTGAGTCGCTTCCTCTCGTTGGAACGGCCCCTGGTCGACCGGGCGATCCGGGTACTGGCGACGATCGGGCACGTCACGTTCCGCGGGGACACCATCGAGCTGACCGACCTCGGCCGCGCGTCCCTGCGGGACGACGTCTGCTATCTCGTGACGGTGCAGGACCGCCGCAAGATGTACTTCGACGCCTACCGTTCCTGGCCGTTGAGCCGCAAGTACTACGACCCCACCACGGTGACCCTGCTGCCACTGGAGGAAGTGAACTCGGCGAAGGGCAACGCAGGCCCGTCGTTCCACTTGCTGCACAGCACGCACGGATTCCGCAAGGAGGCGTTGGCGGAGCTCGCGGCCAACCCGAAACGGGACGACTACAACCTCCCGGCCCGCATCGAGAACCCGGAGTCGCTCGGCGAGGAGCTCGTCTACCTGCCGGTGTACGTGGTGCGGGCGACGGACGCGGGACGCCTGACCTACCTGGTCTACAGCCAGGCCGCCGACACGGCCGATTCCGATCTCACCGAGCTGGTGGGCCGTTCGCCGGAGATCACCGCGTCGCTGGACGCCGAGTACCACGCGGCGGACCCCGAGGACCAGAAGAAACGGATCACGCGGTGGCTCGAACGGCACAGCATGGCGCACTGCCGCCCTGTCCGGACCGCACAGGGAACCTGGCGGGTGGTCCTGCCGGAGAACGCGTTCGCGCCGTCAGGGACTGTGGGGCTGAGCAAAGTGGCGTCCTACGCCGTCCTTGACCAGGACATTCTCCACGTGTCGTGCGAGGCGCGCGGCGTCAGGGAAAGAGCGTTGCTGGAACGAGTCGACGCCTACCTGACAGCTCGTCGGAGCAGGACGTCACCGGATGTGCGGGCACACCTCGCCCGCGTCGCCACCCAACTCGGTCTTGCTTCGGTCGGCCTGCCCGAGCTCCAGCGCATGGCGGCCGCGGCAGGCAAGACCGGGATGGCCAGCGAGCTGGCGAAGATCGCGGAGGACGAATGACTTCCGACCCGAACCCGCCCGTCCGGTCGCCGGGAGGTGGCGGGATGAGCCGACGAGTCGACGCGTCGACTGCTGTCGACTTCGTGCTGCTCCTGCCGGAGTTGCTGTCCAGCCTGATGGTGATGGGTCTGCTCGGCAGTTTCCTGATGCCGCGGTCGCCGTGGCTGATCGCGGTCGTGTGGCTGCTGGCCAGTGCGTTGATCTTCCTCCCCGCGGCCGAGAAGGTGTTCGCCAGGATGAAGTTCCGGGTGCGGCGGCCGAACGAGAGCGAATTGGGGCATCTGCTGCGGCCGTGGACGTCAGTCTGCCGGGTCGCCGGCGTGCCCCATGACCGCTACACGCTCTGGATCGAGGAGTCCGACGGCGTCAACGCCCTCGCGGCGGGCGGGCACATCGTCGCGGTGACCCGGTCGGCCCTCCGGCTGCCGCCGCCGCAACTCGAGGCCATCCTCGCGCACGAACTGGGGCACCACCTCTCCGGCCACGCCTGGATGGCCCATCTGGGTTGGTACTACTCGGTGCCGGCACGGTTGTCGGTCCGACTGGCCGCTCTGGTCCTGCGTGTGCTCGACGCGGTGGGCCGGTTCCTCGGGCGTCTCGGATTCGCGTTCGCCGAACTGGCGGTCGGGTTGTGTGGCCTGTTCCTGCTGATCGCCCTGATCAGCCTGAACCCGTGGCTACTGCTGCTACCCGTGACCTCGTTGCTGCTGGCGTGGTCCAGTCGGCTCGCGGAAACGCGGGCGGACCGAGTCGCGGCGCGCCTCGGCTACGGCCAGGACTTGGTCGACGTCCTGCGGATGTGGATGCGGAACCAGGTCGGCCCCAGCCCGCGTGGCCGACGGGCGCTGCTTGCGACGCACCCTTCGCACCAGGTCAGGATCGCCAAGCTCATGGGCCACATGCACAAACCTTAGCGCTGCTCAGCATTCGCGGTGCGAGATCACGAACCCACGGCGCGGTAGCATCGCCGCTTCACTTCCATCCACATCGGGAGATGACACCTCCGTGCGACCGAGACGAAGCCTTGTCGGCGTATTGATCTCCGTTCTCGCACTTTCCGGTAGCGCCTTCGGGGCCACCGCATCCACCACTGCTTTCGGGCGCTGCACGACCGCGGATGTGCCAGTCACGCCTGTCCTGCTGCCGCGGATCGTTCGCGGACAACTTTGTCTACCTGCCAACAACACGCCCAGAACTGTGCAGCTGCTTGTCCACGGCGGTAACCGGGCCTACTGGGACACGCCCGACGGCGGCAACTACTCCTACCAGCGCGATATGGCTGCTGCTGGCTACGCCACGTTCGCGATCGATGACCTGCGCCCAGGCGACAGCTCGCAGCCGCTTACCGTGAGCACGGCGGCAACCGTTGTGCACCAGGTTGTCGCACGGCTGAGGTCCGGTTCGGTGGGCGGGAACCCGTTCGGCAGGGTCGTTCTCACCGGTGACTCGACAGGTTCCGGCATCGTCGTCCTGGCAGCGGCCGCATATCGTGACGTCGACGGTGTCGTGTTGACGGGCATGTCGCAGTCGACGGACCTGTTGAAGCTCATCGACGTCCCCGTCCTGATCGCCAGCGGCCAGGACGACCGCAGCGCTGCGATCCGCATGTGGCTCCAGGGCAATGTGGACATCTGAGCAGCGATGACGGCGCCGTAGTCCCACCGCGACCCGTTGCCCCGGTTAGTTCCCCACCGGATGTGGGTTGTTCGACCGGCACCGCCCTGCGCGAGCCGCACTAGCCTGCGTTTCCAACCGATCAGGGAGGGAACGCGGTGGATCAGGGACAGATGGACGCGCGCAACGCCGCCCTACGCGACCAAGTCGAGGACATGCTGGTGGGTCTGCGCAAGCAGACGAGGGAACTGAAGGCGGCGCAGGAGCAGGCGGCGAACGCGACCGGTGAGGCGCGCACACCGGACGGCGGGGTCGCGGTGGCCGTGAACGCGAGCGGTGTCGTCACCGATGTCCGGTTCACGTCCTGGGCGTTGATCCGCAACACACCTGACCAGCTGGGACAGCTTGTGGTGCGGACGATCCAGGCCGCCGCGGCGGACGCCCGCGCGAAGTCGGACGCCGCCATGGCCCCGCTCCGGCAGAACCTGCCGGACCTGACGGATCTCTTCCCCGACGCGCCTTCGTTGACCGCACTGAACACCGCGCCACCACCGCTTCCCGAGCCGGGCAGCGGACCAGCGGCACCACCGGTGCCACCACGCCCCCAACGGCGATCCCACGCCGAGGAACCGGATGACGAACCGCTGGGCTCGATCATGCGGAAGGGGTACCGGTGACCAGCGCCGAGATCCAGCCCGACGTGCTGCGCGCGGCCGTGCCGAAGTTCAGGGCCGCGGGTGACGACCTGACGGCGGCCATGACCACGCTCTTCACCGGTGGCCAAGGCGAAGGAGCGCCGTGGGGCAACGACGACATCGGGAAGGCGTTCGCCAAGGGCTACCTGCCCGCCGTCGAGGAGGCCCGCAAGGGGTTCACCGCGGTCAGCACGTCGACCAGGGAAACCGGTGAGGCGCTGGAGATCGCCGCACGGAAGTGGGAAGAGCGGGAGAACCAGACCACACGGAAGTACGGCGACTGATGGGCATCGAGATTCCCGGCGAGGTCAAGTGGCTGGCGGACAAGGTCGTCGGCACGTCGTGGCCGGAAGGCGACGAGACCGCGATGCGGCGCCTGGGCGACCTGTGGGAGCAGGCAGCCGAAGCCGTCGAGGAAGTGGCCAAGGACGGTGACGCGGCAGCGAAAGCCGCGCTGCCCGGCATGAAGTCCGAAGGCGGCGAGAAGTTCCGGCAGCACTGGGATGGGATCACCCGGGCGGACTACCCGAAACTGGCGGCCCTCTGCCGCGAGATCGCCGACGCGTGCCGCAAGAGCGCGACCAGCATCGAGTACACCAAGCTCAGCATCATCGCCGCGTTGGTCATCCTGGCAGCGCAGATCGCCGCTTTGGTCGCCTCCGCGATAGCCACACTGGGGTCGAGCACGGCAGGCATCCCGATCGCGATGACGGCGACCCGGGTCGTGGTCATGCGGCTGCTGACCGAACTGCTCAAGCAGATCGCCATCAACGTGGCCATCAACCTCGGTGTGGACGTCGGCATCCAGACCTACCAGGCGGCGGCGGGCAACCGCGACGAATGGGACGCGGGCAAGACCGGCAAAGCCATCCAGGCGGGTGCGATCGCCGGTGCCGCGGGCGGACTCGTCGGTGGCGGGGCGACCGCCGCCAGTATCCGGGCGGCCAACCGCCCCATCACCAGGCTCACCAACGAAGCTGGTGAGGAGATCGTCAAGCAGGAGTCGCGGGTCTTCTCCCGTGCGGTGGCCAACACGATGGGCACGAACTCGTCGAACTTCGGCAGCGCCGCAGCCAGGGGCGCCGCGCAGGGCGCAACCGCAGGGGCGATGGGCAACGTGTCGAACGACTTCGTCAACGGCAAGCGCGGCAGCGAACTGCTCGGCAGCGCGATCGCGGGCAGTTCGACCGGCGCGGTCGGCGGGGCGCTCGGCGGTACCGTCAACCGGCACGAAGGCCTGACGGACGCGTATCTCCCGGGCGGAGAAGGCCTGAACCACCGCGTCGACGGCGGGCCACGGCACCGGCAGGATCCCGTGGAACCGACCGGTCCGTGGAACTCCACCCACGCCCAGCGCATCCCCGACAGTCCGCCGAACAACGGCAACGACGAGTCCGACGAGCACCCCGAGGTCAAATGGCGTTAGGGCTTGTACGTGCCGAAATGCCAGTGGTTGCCTTCCGGGTCCCGCGCGGAGTAGTCGCGTGAGCCGTAGGGCTGGTCGGTCAGCGGGTGGGTGATCTCGGCGCCCGCCGCCACGGCCCTCTCGTGATGCGCATCCACATCGGACACTGCCGTGTAGACGGTGCACTGGACGTGTTCGAAGTCGTCGTGCGGGGTGTCGGCGAAGCTGTCCGGCGCCTCGCTGACCATCACGATGCCGTCGCCGTAGCGCAGTTCGGCGTGGGCGATCCTGCCGCCGGGGGTGAGGTCCACCGAGGCCTTCTCGAATCCGAAGGCCTCGACCAGCCAGTCGACCGCCTGCACGGCGTCGCGGTAACGGAGTGTCGGGTAGAACATGACTGGACGCTAAGCCGGTACGGGGGTGTCCGCTAGGAAAAATGGGATCCGCGCCGGGACCACCCCCGTGATCAGCTTGAAGTCCCGGTCCAGATGCGAGTGGTCGTAGTAGCCGCACTCCTGCGCGACGGCCGCGATCGACAGGTCACCCGCGGCCAACAGCCCCATGGCGTGACGGCAGCGCAACACCCTGGCCAGCGACTTCGGTGGGACGCCGACGTGCGTGCGGAACTGGGACAGCAGGTAGCGGCGGCTGCAGCCGAGCTCGTCGACCAGCGTGCCGATCGGAACCCGGCCGCGGGTCTCGGCGATCCGCCGCCAGGCGTACTCCACCAGCGGCAGCGGTGGGCGTCCCTCGGCCAGCCAGCGCGGCAGGACGTCGTCGACCAGCGCGAACCGCGACGGCCAGTCCGGCAGTCCGGCCAACTGCTCGATCAGCAGCCTGGCCTTGAGCCCGAGCACGTCGGTCAGTTCGACCACGATCCCGTTGAGCTCGTCCAGCGGCAGGCCGAGCAGGCGGCTCGCGCCGAGCGGGCTGATCATGATCTCGAAGCCGTACTGCTCGCCGACGTACTCGGTGTCGGTCCACGTGTCCTCGACCGCGGCGACGAAGCTGCCGTGGTCGCTGCCGCCGACCACCTCGATCCGGGGGCCGAAGCTCATGATCAGCGCCACGTCACCGGTCGGGATCTCCCGGCGGCGCACGGGGACGAGCGAGTTCTCCCGGTAGCCGATGTACCTGCGCACGACCCCGCGCAGCGGCGCGGCCGGCTGGGCGTCGACCATCTCCCACCAGCCGTCGGGCGAAAAAGAGCGGAAAACCCGCATGGTGTCTGTCTACCATGGGCCGAATGCCGGAAATGATCATGCGTGGCCGACGGTTCTGGTACCTCGACGTGGGCGACGGCGTTCCCGTGCTCGCCCTGCACGGCGTGTTCGGCCGGGCGTCGATCCACGAGCCGCTGGCGGAGATCCTCGGGCCCGGATACCGCCTGCTGGCCCTCGACCAGCGCGGACACGGCATGTCGGAGCACGGCGGGCCGTTCGACCGGGACGCGTTCGTCCAGGACGCGGCGGCCTTCCTCGACCGGTTCGGGCCCGCGATCGTCTACGGGCACTCGCTGGGCGGCGTGAACGCGTACCAGCTGGCCGCCCGCCGCCCCGAGCTCGTGCGTGCCCTGGTCATCCAGGACATCGGGGCGGTCACCGGCCCGCCGGTGGTCGAGCAGCCGGTGCTGGACATCAGCGGCTGGCCGAAGTTCACCCGGACGAGGGAGGAGTTCGAGGAGTTCTTCGCCGCGTTCCCGTCGCCGCCGTACTTCAACGCGAGCCTCGTGCAGACGCCGCAAGGCTGGCGCACGCTCTACGACTACGACGACATGATGGCCGTCCAGCACGGCAACGTCGGCAACTGGTGGAGCGACTGGCTGGGGTCGTCGTGCCCCGCCTTGGTGCTGCACGGCTCGGAGAGCCCCCTACTCCCCGCGGCGCACGCCCGGCAGATGCTCGAACGGCCGAACACCGAACTCGCGGAGTTCCCGGGCAGCGGCCACTGGCTGCACGACGACGACCCGGAGCGGTTCGCATTGGTCGTCCGCACGTTCGTGAACAGCGTGCGTCATGACGGGGAACCCTGAACCCCGGGCCGAGAATAGGGGTAGCGCTGGGGCCTGCCGGTCAGCACAGTGATACCGATCGGTAAGTCCACAAGGGAGTCAGACGTGCCCAACCTGCTCAAGCGCGCCTCAGTTCTCTCGGCCAGCGCCCTCACCGCGATCGTGCTCGGCACCGGAACGGCCCACGCGGCCCTCACCCCGGCCCAGCTGGCCACGGTGACCGACGACTACTCGTTCTCGAAGTCGTTGCCGCAGTTCAGCTCGATCCGCAACAACCGCCCGTACGCCGACCAGTTGGACTGGTCATCGGACGCCTGCTCGTGGTCGCCGGACAAGCCCTTCGGCTTCGACTTCAAACCGGCATGCCACCGCCACGACTTCGGCTACCGCAACAACAAGCGCCAAGGCCGCTGGAACGCGGACAAGAAGCTGCGCGTGGACAACAAGTTCAAGGACGACATGTACTCCATCTGCGGCGGCAACCTCGCCTGCAAGGGAACGGCGAACGTGTACTACGCCGCCGTGCGCAAGTGGGGCACCTGAGTAGTGTTGTCGGGTGCTCGAGTCCCTCGCGCTGGCTGTCGGCCGTCAAGTAGCCACCCACGCCACCCGGGCCTGGCTCGGGCACCGCACAAAATCCCTCGAACGCACTTCGTCGTTGCCCGACCTGCTGGCAACGGGGGTGACCGACCAGTTCGCCCGCCGCAAGCTGGCACGTCAACTGGAGGACATCGGCGACCAGGTCGCGCAGCGGATCACGCCGTTGACCGGCGAGTTCCCCGATCTGCCTGACAACGAGAAGACCGCCGCGCTCGACGCCGTGGTCTCCTCGTTGGCCGGGCTGTCCGACGATCTGCTGTTCGGCGTGGATCTGGACAGGGTGCGGCTCGCTGGTGCGGTGCGGCAGCCTGTACGTGACCTCAACGAGTCCGCCCAGGCGTTGTACAACCGCGTTTTGGATGAGACATGTGCGTGTTTGGTCAACGTGATCAAGCACTTGCCCGCAGCAGAACCCCCTTTCTGGTCCGGCTGCGTAGCTATCCCGACGGAGCGTTGCCGCAACCCCAGGACATGCTCGCCACCAACGCGAGGCCCATCGCTGGGCAGGCGCCGGACGGCTGGGCGAACCGCGTCTTCGACTCGGGCAGGGCTCTGCTGCTGGTTGACGGCGTCGACGAACTGCGGGCCGAGCGGCGGCCGAAAGTCAGCAAGTGGCTGACCGACCTGCTCACCGCCTACCCTCAGACACACATCGTCGTGACGTCCCGCCCCGGCGCGGCGGACGCCGACTGGCTGCGTGGCTTCCGATCGCTCGTACTCGAGCCGATGACGCCGTCGGACGTGACGGAGTTCTGCAGGCGCTGGCACTCGGCGATCCGGCAGACCGACCACCCCGCGGATCTCGACGACTACGAGACCGCGCTGGCCAGGAACCTGGAAAGTCGTCGGCACCTCAGGACGCTGGCGTCGAGCCCTTTGCTGTGCGCGCTGCTGTGGGGAACGAGGAAAGCGGAGTTCCTGCGCGACCTGGTGTCGATAGAGCTGCTGCACCTGATCGACTGCGGCAAGATCGAAAGCCTGGCCGCCCTGACGGCGGCCAAGCGCCTGCGGGAACTCGGTATCCACGGCTGTTTCCGGATGCCGCGCCTACCGGAGTTGAACTCGCTCACGACCCTTGACCTCGGACAGCTCTCCTACCTGACCGCCGCGCACCTCGACCCGGTCCTGGGCCAGTTGGACAGCTTGCGCATGGTCCACTGCCCGTCCGTGCGGGACCTCAGCCCACTGGCGGGTTCCCCGATTTCCCGCCTCCACCTGGTGCACTGCTCGGTCACCGAGCTGACCGCCCTGCGGGCGATGCCCGCGTTGCGGGAACTCAGGTTCCTGAGTGAGGTGCCAGTGGATTTCCGCCCGCTGGCCGGTCTCCCGACACCGCTCACGATCTGGACGAGTCCCGCCCAAGCGGAGCAGCTTCCGCCGCTCGGGCCGAATGTGACCGTGAAGATCCTCCGCTAGTCAGCGAGTCCGGTCCAGCAGAGCGAACAGGTCCTCCCAGTGCCGCTTCTCGCCTTCTTCGTGGTACATCGCCGTGTCCGACATCGTGAAGCCGTGCGGTGCGCCCTCGTACACCTCAGAGCGGTACCGCACACCGGCGTTGTCCAGCGCGGCTTCCAGGGTCTTGATGTTCTCCGCCGTCATGGAGTGGTCCTGGTCGGCGTGGGCGAAGAACGCCTCGCCCGTGATGTTTCCGACGCTCAGATGTGGACTGTCGGGCTTGTCCGTTGCCAAGCGACCCGCGTGGAACGTCGCCACGGCTTTGATCCGGGACGGGTGCGCCTCGATCGCGCGCAGGGCGTTCGTTCCGCCCATGCAGTAGCCGACCACAACCACCGGCTCCGCGGACACGCCGTCCCGCGCCGTGAAGAAGTCCAGATAGGACTCCGTGTCCGCCGCGATCCGCTCGGGTGTCAACTGCTGGACCATCGGCATGATCTTGCCGAACAGCGCACTGCGCTTGTCCGGGTCCGCCATGTCCGCCATGTCGAACTGCGGACACCTTCCGCCGCGGTAGAGGATGTTCGGCGCCAGCACCGCGTATCCCCGCTCCGCTATCCGATCCGCCATCTCGAAGAGCCTCGGCCGCAGGCCGAACGCGTCCTCGAACAGCAACACTCCCTGATGCGGGCCACCTTCGGGGACAACCAGGTATGAATCGGCCGTTCCGTCCTTTGTGGGCACATCGACCATCATGCGTTGAGCTCCCTCACCAGTGCTGATCACCCACGTGGTGAGGCTACTCCTCACTTTCCGGTTCTGCCCCGCCGCCGCGGATCGAGAACAGCACCGACTCCAGTTCCTCCGGTTTGACCAGGACCTCCCGTGCCTTCGAGCCTTCCGACGGGCCGACGACGCCACGGCTCTCCAACAGGTCCATCAACCGGCCCGCCTTGGCGAACCCGACGCGCAGTTTGCGCTGGAGCATCGACGTCGAGCCGAACTGGGACGTCACGATCAGCTCGGTCGCCTGGAGCAGCACGTCGAGGTCGTCGCCGATGTCGGAGTCGATCTCCTTCTTCTGCCCGCCGCCCGCGGTCGTCACACCTTCGGTGTACTCCGGCTGCGCCTGGTCCTTGCTGAACGCGACGACCGCCGCGATCTCCTCGTCGCTGACGTACGCGCCCTGCACGCGGATCGGTTTCGACGCGCCCATCGGCAGGTAGAGCGCGTCACCCATGCCGATCAGCTTCTCCGCGCCCGGCTGGTCCAGGATCACGCGCGAGTCGATCAGCGAGGACGTGGCGAACGCCAGCCGCGACGGCACGTTCGTCTTGATCAGACCCGTCACCACGTCCACCGATGGCCGCTGTGTCGCCAGTACCAGGTGGATACCGGCGGCGCGGGCCTTCTGGGTGATCCGGACGATCGCGTCCTCCACGTCCCGCGGCGCGGTCATCATCAGGTCCGCGAGCTCGTCGACGATCGCCAGGATGTACGGGTACGGCCGGTATTCGCGTTCGCTGCCCGGCGGCGCGGTGATCTCGCCGGACTTCACCTTCTTGTTGAAGTCGTCGATGTGCCGCACCCGGTTGACCTGCATGTCCTGGTAGCGCTGCTCCATCTCCTCGACCAGCCACGCCAGCGCCGCCGCTGCCTTCTTCGGCTGCGTGATGATCGGGGTGATCAGGTGCGGGATGCCCTCGTAGGGCGTCAGCTCGACCATCTTCGGGTCGACGAGGACCATCCGCACCTCGTCCGGCGTCGCCCTGGCCAGCAGGGACACCAGCAGTGAGTTGACGAAGCTGGACTTGCCGGAACCGGTCGACCCCGCGCACAGCAGGTGCGGCATCTTGGCCAGGTTCGTGGTGACCATGTTGCCTTCGATGTCCTTGCCGAGGCCGACGACCATCGGGTGCGCGTCGTTGACAGCGGTCGGCGAGCGCAACACGTCACCGAGGCGGACCATCTCGCGGTCGTTGTTGGGCACCTCGATGCCCACCGCCGACTTCCCCGGGATCGGCGCGAGCAGCAGGATGTTGTCGGTGGCCACCGCGTAGGCGATGTTCTTGGTCAACGCGGTGATCTTCTCGACCTTCACACCGGGGCCGAGCTCGACCTCGTAGCGGGTCACTGTCGGGCCCCTGGTGAAGCCGGTGACCTGGGCGTCCACGTTGAACTGGTCGAGAACGCCGGTGATCGCCTCGATGATCATGTCGTTGGCCCGGCTGCGGCTCTTGGGCACGTCGCCCTCGGTCAGCAGCGTCGGCGGCGGCAGCTGGTAGTCGCCCTCCACCACGCGTGCCGTGGCCATCGGCAGCTTCTCCTGGACCGGCTGTTTCTTCGCCTTCGGCTCACGCGGCGGCTTGGGCCGCTGCGGGGGCTGCTCCTCGACCTGCGGGGGCGGCGGGGGCGGCGTCTCCTCGGCCGCGGGTTCCGCCATGGACGCCTGGCGGCGCCGGGACGGGCGGCGGAGCTTGACCTCGGCGGGCTCGACGGGCTCCGCTTCCTGCTGCTGCTCGTCGGCGATGTCGTCCGGGTCACGGCCGAGCTCACGCAGCCGGTTCGGGATCTGCTTGATGGGCGTGCCGGTGAACAGCAGGACGCCGTACGCCAGGGCCAGGATCAGCAGCGGCAACGCGACCCACGCCGAGACGCCCTTGGCGAGCAGACCACCGGAGAGGTAGCCGAGGAAGCCGCCGCCGAACATCTGCTCGGCGTTCGTCTCGCCGCCGTTGAGCAGGTGCAACATGCCGAGCAGCGCGAACGTCATCAGCAACGAGCCGATGACCAGCCGCGACCGCGCCTCCGGTTTGGGGTCCGACCGCATCAGCGTGATCCCGATGACGATCAGGGCGAGCGGGAACGCCACGGCACCAGCGCCGATCACCGAGCGGACGCCGATCTCGACGTTGCGGCCGATCGGACCGGCAGCGCGCCACCAGACAGCGGCCGCGATGATCACAGCGAGCGCGATGTAGCCGAACGCCAGCCCGTCACGCCGGTGCGCGGGGTCGAGGTCCTTGGTCTTGCCGAGGGTGCGAGCCAGCCCACCGGCGCCTTTCGCCAGCAGGTTCCACGTGCCCTTGACGGCTTTGCCCGCGGTCTTGCCCGCGGTCGCGTTGGACTTGCGCGGGGCAGGCCGCGCCGGGGCAGGTTTCCTCGCCGCCGCAGCGGGTTTCTTGCGTGCGGTGGTTCCCTTTTTGGCGGTTGTCGACCGGCTCGTCGCCATGCGCCCCACGGTAGTCGCTTCACCCGTCTCTGTGGTCCCGGCTGTAACAGGCCAGCCCAGGTCGCAAGGTCATGACCCGGGCATGCCATGCTCCGGTCCATGGTTGCGCTGTACCGGGATGGAGACGAGCCGACACGCCGCACGACGCCGGGTTCATCCATTTCGCCCGTGTGGCGGGGGATGTTGGAGACCAACCGGGGGTTTGTCGCATTGGCCGGCAACCTCCGGGTGACCGGCACCGTGCCGCAGGAGCTGCGAAACGAGCCACTGGTGTTCGCGCCGAACCACATCGGCGTGTTCGACCCGTTCGTGGTGCTCAAAGCCTGCTACCAGATCGGCATCGCGCCCAAGTTCATGCTCGCCGCGGGCCTGCTGGACACGCCGGTCGTCGGCTGGGGCCTGCGGCACGCGGGAGCGCTGCGCGTGGAGCGCGGCCAGTCGACGGTGCTGGAGTCCTTCGCCAAGGCCGTCGAAGCGATCAAGGCGGCGGACGCGCCGCTGCTGGTCTACCCGGAAGGCAGGATCACCCACGAGCGCGGCATGTGGCCGGAACGCGGGAAGACGGGCGTGGCCAGGATCGCACTGGCGGCGAACGCCAAAGTGATCCCGATCTCGCAGTGGGGTGCGCACGAGGCGGCGGTCTGGGGAACGGAGACCGTGCGGGGCTGGTCGGACATCAAACCCGTGCTGGGCTCGTTCCTGCGCGCGATGACGAGGCGCCCGACATTCAAAGTGCACTTCGGCGACCCGATCGACCTCGCCGACCTTTCGTCGGACAAACCAGGCGACGCGGTCCGCGCCCACAGAAGGATCATGCAGGCGATCACCGACAACCTGGTGGAACTGCGCCCGGACGAACCGGATATGCCCGCGTTCCACGATCCGACCCGGCCGACGGACACCGTCTCGCCATGGCGCCCGTAGTTCGGCGTGATCGATTCAACCGGCTGATGGCGGGGCGGTGATCCCGCCGCTTCCTGCATGCTGGGAAATCGGGCGCGTGGAGGCCGTCGGGAATCGCAGACTGGCATGAGTGACCACCAAAACGAAGACACTGGTTACCACTCGCGCACGGGGAACCGCTCTCGTCCTGGCCGCGTCGGCGTTCTTCGCCACGTCAGGGCCGCTGGCGAAACCGGCCATGGCGGCCGGGCTGACGCCGCAGCAGGTGGTCAGCGTGCGGATCGGGCTGGCCGCGGTTCTCCTCGGCGTCGGTGTCGCCGTCTTCAGCCCCCGCTTCCTCCGGGTCGGCAGGCGGGACTGGCGGGTGATCCTCGGCTTCGGCCTGTTCGGGGTCGCCGGGGCGCAGACCATGTACTTCGCCGGGGTTTCCCGGCTGCCCGTCGGCATCGCCATGCTGCTGGAGTTCACCTCTCCGCTGCTGGTCGCCCTGTGGATCCGGTTCGTCCGCAAGACTGTCCTGCCCGCGAAGGCGTGGGCGGGCACCGCCGTCGCCGTGTTCGGGCTCGCGATGGTCGCGCAGGTGTGGGACGGCTTGCGGCTGGACACGATCGGTGTGCTCGCCGGTGTCGCGTCCGCGATCTGTGCCGCTTGCTACTTCCTCGTCGGTGAGCACGGCCTGACGACGATGCACCCGCTGACGATGGCGACCTACGGCTTGTTCGTCGGCGCGGTGATCCTGTTCGTCATCGCGCCACCGTGGACGCTGCCGCGCGACATCCTGGTCAAGCCGACGCCGCTTGGTCCCGTGTGGACGCTCCTGGTCGCGGTCGCCGTCCTGTCGACCGCGATCGCCTACTCGGTCGGGATGAGCGCACTGCGACACTTGCCGTCCACTGTGGTCAGTGTGTTGTCGCTGGCCGAGCCGGTGATCGCCACCGCTGTCGCGTGGGCGGTGCTCGACGAGGAGCTCACTGTGATCCAGATCATGGGCGGTATCACGCTGTTGGCGGGAGCCTTCGTGGTCCAGCGTGCGTCTCAACCCTCGGCAGGACAGGAACTCCACCCGAGGCCTGATGACGGCACCGCGATCGTGGCGGGAAGCTTGTCCACACCGACGAAAACGTGAAAACACACTGGGGGTAGGGCCCGGCCGCACGCGGTCGGGCCCTGTCGCGTATGACGCGGCTGGCCAAGGAAGTGGGGCAGAAGGCGGCCGAAGAGGCAGCAGCCACCCAGACTTCACCGTGGGCGCGGACCAGCCAGGTATCTGCAAGGGCGACGCGGGTGGCGCGATCTACCCGATCGCGGTCCGGGGTTGGAGCGCGCGGGCCTCCTTCCAGCCGGGAAGGAGGCCCGCGTCCGTTCACACTGGAATGACAGTCGGCACGATCATCGGGCGCCTGCGGTACTTCTCCGCGACCCAGCGGCCCACGACCCGGCGGACGATCTGCGCGATGCGGTGCGTGTCGGTGATGCCTTCGGCTTCCGTGCGCGACAACTCCATCTCCACCAGGGCGACGACCTCGTCCAACGCCTTGGGGTCGTCGGAGAAACCGCGGCCGGAGATGCTCGGCGGCGTCACGGCACGGCCGGTGCCCCCCTCCACCGCGACGGTGATCGAGATGAAACCGCCCTCGCCCAGGACGAGGCGGTCGGACAAAGTCGACTCGCCCACATCACCGACGGACAACCCGTCGACGTAGACGTGCCCGACCTCGACGCGGCCGACGATCCGGGCGATGCCGTCGACCAGGTCGACCACCACACCGTCCTCGGCCAGCACCACCTGGCTCTCAGCGACGCCCGTGGCGATGGCCAGCGCGGCGTTGGCCCGCAGGTGCCGCCATTCGCCGTGCACCGGCATCACGTTGGACGGCCGGACTGCGTTGTACAGGTACAACAACTCGCCCGCCGACGCGTGCCCGGACACGTGCACCTTCGCGTTGCCCTGGTGCACGACGTGCGCACCGAGCCGGGCGAGGCCGTTGACCACGCCGAACACGGCGGTCTCGTTGCCGGGGATCAGTGAACTCGCCAGCACGACCGTGTCACCCGGACGGATCGAGATCTGCCTGTGCTCGCCACGGGCCATCCTGGACAGCGCCGACAACGGCTCGCCCTGGCTGCCGGTCGAGACGAACAACACCTCGTTCTCCGGCAGCTCCATCGCCTCGTGCAGGTCGATCAGCAGGTTCTCCGGCATGGTCAGCAGGCCCAGCTCACCGGCGATGCCCATGTTGCGGACCATCGAACGGCCGACGAACGCCACCCGCCTGCCGTGCTTCACCGCGACGTCCAGCACCTGCTGCACGCGATGCACGTGGCTGGCGAAACACGCCACGATCACCCGCTGGGTGGCCCGCGCGATGACGTTGTCGATCACCGGGCCGATCTCGCGCTCCGGCGTCACGAACCCGGGGACCTCGGCGTTCGTCGAGTCCACCAGGAACAGGTCGACGCCTTCGTCGCCGAGCTGCGAGAACCCGCCGAGGTCGGTCAGCCTGCCGTCCAGCGGCAGCTGGTCGAGCTTGATGTCGCCGGTGTGCAGCACGAGGCCCGCCGGTGTGCGGATCGCCACGGCCAACGCGTCCGGAATGGAGTGGTTGACCGCGAAGAACTCCAGGTCGAACGGGCCGGCGCTGCGCCGCTCGCGCTCGGTCACCTCCACGAGCACCGGGTCCTGGCGGTGTTCCTTGCACTTGGCGGCCAGCAGCGCGAGGGTGAACCTCGAGCCGATCACCGGGAGGTCCGCGCGCAGTCTGAGCAGGAACGGGACCGCTCCGATGTGGTCCTCGTGGCCGTGCGTCAGCACGATCCCGTCGACGTCGTCCAGGCGGTCCTCGATCGCACGGAAGTCCGGCAGGATCAGGTCGACGCCGGGCTGCTGGTCCTCGGGGAACAGCACGCCGCAGTCGACGATCAGCAGCCTGCCGTCGTACTCGAAGACCGTCATGTTGCGGCCGACCTCGCCGATTCCGCCGAGAGCGACCACGCGGAGCCCGCCCTCGGCCAGCCGCGGCGGGAGGTTCTGCGAGGTATCGATCACCTACTAACCGTCTCAGATGACGATCGCACGGCGTCAGGCAGTCCGAGCGACACGCCGGAAACAGCCAGATCGGCGGCGATCGCGGCGGTCTGCTCGTCGGTCGCGGGCATGATCGGCAGCCTCGGGTCACCCACGTCGAGGCCACGCAGCCGCAGCGCCGTCTTGACGAACGCCAGGCCAAGGCCGGGGCCGGTACGGCCCATGGCGCGGTTCACGGCGACCAGGCCGCGGTTGTGCGCCAGCGCGCCCTTGACGTCGCCGGACTCGTACGCGTCCAGCATCAGCCGCAGGCGATCGGCCACCACGTGCCCGATCACGCTGGCGAACCCGACGGCGCCGACCGACAGCCACGGCAGGTTCAGCACGTCGTCGCCCGAGTAGTAGGCCAGGCCGGTGTTGGCCATCACGTCGCACCCGGCGTTCAGGTCGCCCTTGGCGTCCTTCACCGCGACGATCCGCGAGTGCTCGGCCAGGCGGAACAGGGTCGCGGTCTCGATCGGGGTGACCGCGCGCGGCGGGATGTCGTAGAGCATCACCGGCAGGTCCGTGGCGTCGGCGATCGCGGTGAAGTGCGCGATCAGGCCCGCCTGGGACGGCCGCGAGTAGTACGGGGTCACCGCGAGCAGGCCGTGCGCTCCCGCGGCCTCGAGCTTCTTCGAGAGCTTCACGCTGTGCGCTGTGTCGTACGTGCTGCCACCGCTGACGAGGGTGGCGCGGTCGCCGACGGCGTCGGCGACGGCACGGACCAGTTCGACCTTCTCGTCGTCGGTCGTGGTCGGCGCTTCGCCGGTGGTGCCGTTGAGCACGAGCCCGTCGTTGCCGAGGGCGACCAGGTGGGTGGCGAGCTCCTGGGCCTTGGCCAGATCAAGCGCGCCACTCGCGTCGAACGGGGTGACCATCGCGGTCAGAACACGGCCGAACGGACGACCGGGAGCAGCGGAAGGACATCTGGTCATGTCGCTGAAGATACCCGCTTCACCTGCGGGGATATGCCTCAGCATCCCTTTGGCGGAAATTCGACGGCGACTGGCCGTCCCTGCTTTAAAAGCTTCGTTTCGTGCCCCGGATCTCCGCCACAGCGACCTCGTCGCCGGAGAATTCGACACGGCATTCGTCACGTCCGAACGCGTGCAGCAACAGCTCTCCCGGGGCGCCCGAAATCGTCACCGCGTTCGGGCCGCGATGCCCCACGATGGTCTCGCCGTCCGGCCGTCGCAGCAGCACACCGACCACGCTGTGGCGGTACGCGCGGCGTCCCGCGTACCGGAGCGTGCGCCACAGCAGTTCGTCACGCGACGGATCCGACGGGCGCGGCTCCCAGCCCGGGACGGCACGGCGGACGTCCTCGTGGTGGATGAAGTACTCGGCGCCGTTGATCAGGTCGTTGAGCGCTCCGAGGCTGAACGGCGACCAGCGCGGCGGGCCCGTGCGCACCAGGTCGACCAGGTCGTCCCACGGTTTCGCGGCGAACTCGTCCTGGACGCGCCGGGTGCGGGCGGCGAGCGCGGGCACGGCGATGCCCCCGGCCGCGTCCGGGCGGCGGTCGCGCAGCACCAGGTGCGCGGCCAGGTCCCTGGTCTGCCAGCCTTCGCAGAGGGTCGGCGCATCGGGGCCGACCTCTTCGAACAGGATGCTCAGCCGTTCACGTTCGTCGCTCGCGAGACCCATACCGACACGGTACTCAGGAATTCTCATCCGGGACGATCGAGCCGGTCATGGCGGAGCCGTCCTGCGGCCACGCGAGGCAGTAGATCGAGCGCTGCGGCGACTTGCCTGCCCAAGCGTCCTGTGAGGGAACAAGCGCAACGACATTCATCGCCTTGTCGCCTTTGACCACTTCGTCGGACGCGTAGAACATGGCGCACGAACTTTCGGCGAAACGCTGCAACGCGCCGTCCGCGGGATAAGTAGTGCCGGGTTTGCCCTTGTCCTTGTCCGCTGTCTTCATGCCGGTCTTGTACTCCATGAAGACCTCGGCGCGGTGGCTCTCCTTGTCGCAGTCGACGACCCCGTCGTACTGCGTCTTGTCCGCGGGCACCGCGTTGAGGCAGGACTTGCCCGAACTGAAGTACACGTCGAAGACTGGGATGTTGCCGCCGAGCCCGTAGGTCAGCGTCGGCTGGAGCTTGCCGTTGTCACCGGCGGCCGCGGTCGACGTGAACAGGCCGCGGCCGAACCAGCCCGCGGTGAGCATCACCACGGCGAGCACCGCGACCAGCGCGATCACCTGCGGACGGCGGCTCTTGGGCTGCTGGGCGCCGGTCGACGGCGGTTGCGCCGACCACACCGGCGCGGTCGGGCCGGTGTTCATCGCCACCTGCGTCGCCTGCCCCAGCAGGGCGCGGACCTGCGGCGCGGTCGGCCGCCCGTCCGGGTTCGAGTTCAACAGCCCCATGATCAACGAGGCCAGCGGGCCGCGGCAGCGGGTCAGGAACGCGACCTCGTTCATGATCGCCTGGATCGACGCGGCCGTGGTCTGCCGGTCGTACGCGCCGTAGCCCTCGACCGCGAAGAACAACGTGGCACCCAGCGCCCACAGATCCGACGCGGGCACGGCCTCGTGGCCCTGCAGGCGCTCGGGCGACATGTACGTCGGCGAGCCGATCAGCGTGCCGCTGGTGGTCAGCCGCGGGTCGTCGGTGGACTGCGCGATGCCGAAGTCGGTCAGCTTCACCCGGCCGTTGGAGTCGATCATCACGTTGCTGGGCTTGACATCCCGGTGCACGATCCCGGCGCGGTGCGCGGTCTCCAAAGCGGACACCAGCTGCACGGCGATCTGCGCGGTGTACGCCTCGTTCAACGCGCCCTGCCTGCGCACGATGTCGGTCAGCGTGGGGGCCTCGATCAGCTCCATCACGATGAACGTGTTGCCGTGTTCCTGGACGACGTCGTAGACGGTGACGATCGCGGGGTCGTTGAGCCTGCCCGCGGTCCGCGCCTCGCGCAGCACCCGTTCCTCGAAGATGTGGCGTTCCTGCGGGTCGATGCCCTCCGGCAGGTGCAGTTCCTTGATCGCCACCTTGCGGCCGAGCGTGCGGTCCTCGGCCAGCCAGACCACGCCCATCCCACCGCGGCCGATCTCCCGCACGATCACGTAGCGGCCGCTGACGATGCGTTGCTGCTGTGCGTACTCCTGGGACACGCCGGAACTCTAACTCCCCCGCCGCCAGGGCCCGAGCGGTTCCCCGAGGTTGCCCGAAAGGGCAACGCCGTTCAGTTACCGGCAACCGATCCGGTCAGTTTGCCACCGTCGGCTTTGGCCACGACGCACAACGCCTTGCGGCGTTTGCTGTCCTCCCACGTGGTCTTGGTCGGCACCAGCGTCCAGAACTTCAACCCGTCCTTGGCCGCCAGTTCCCCGAACGCCTCGGTGCAGCCCTGCTCGCCCATCGTGACCAGCTTTTCGGGGCCGGGCCACTCGCCGGACTCGTAGTTCAGCTCGACCTGCTTGAAGATCTCGGTGTGGTGCTCCGTGGTGCAGTCGAAATGCGTCTCGTTGAGATCAAGACCGTTGTAACACGAGCCTTTCTCGCCATACGAGACCACGTCGAGGTTCTTGACGTCGCCGTCGCTGCCGTAGGTCTGGGTCTTCTGACCAGTCGCCGGCTTGTCGGCGGACTGGGTGTCCGGCTTCTTCTCAGCGCTCGCTTCCGACGGTTCGTCCCCGACGGCCGGTCCCGGGGCCGCCGGACCGCTCGTCGACGCGGCGGACTCGTTCGCGGACTTGCCATCGAACACGCCGGTGAGCGCGAGCACGCCCGCGACAGCGGAGGCCAGCACGATGGCGACCACCGCGAACACCAGCCCACGGCTCTTGCGCGGCAAGGGCTTCGTCACGGCCGGTCCGGCCATGGGCTGAGGCGCGAGCGGCTTCTGGCGCACCTGCTCGATCAGGTACCTGACCTGGCCGCCGGTCAGCCGTGTGTCCGGGTCCGGATCCAGCAGGCCCATGATCAGGTTGGCCAGTGGCCCGTGCGCCCTGCGGACCTCCACCCGCTCGTTCATGATCGCCTGAATCGACGCGGGCGTGCTCGGCCGGTCGTACGCGCCGAACCCCTCCGAGGCGAAGAACAACGTGGCACCCAGCGCCCAGAGGTCCGACGCGGGCGACGCGTCCCGGCCGAGCAGGCGCTCCGGCGAGATGTACGTCGGCGAGCCGATCAGCGTGCCGCTCTGGGTGAGCTTCGAGTCGTCCAAGGACTGCGCGATGCCGAAGTCGGTCAGCTTCACCCGGCCGTTCGACGCGACCATCACGTTGCTGGGCTTGACATCCCGGTGCACGATCCCGGCCGCGTGCGCCGTCTCCAGCGCGGAGAGGACCTGCTCGGCGATCCTGAGGACCTGCTCGGGCGGGAGCGGGCCGTGCCGTTCGACGACCTCGGCCAGGTTCGGCGCCTCGATCAGCTCCATCACGATGAACATCGAGCCGTGCTCGCGGAGGATGTCGTGCACGGTGACGATTCCGGGGTCGTTCAAGCGCCCCGCCGTCCGCGCTTCGCGCAGCACGCGTTCCTCGAACACCTGCCGTTCCTGCGGCGCGATGCCCTGCGGCAGATGCAGTTCCTTGACCGCCACGCGACGGCCGATCGTCAAATCCTCAGCCAGCCACACGACGCCCATACCGCCGCGCCCGAGCTCGTCGAGCACGCGGTAGCGACCGGCCCCCAGATGGTCACCTCGTTGCACGCCGGACACGCTACGGCCGCACAACGCCGAACCACGATCCCGAAAGGGCAGTCAGGCGTGCACTTCGTGGCCGGCTTCGCGCAGCGCGTTCACCGCGCGGTCCAGGTCCACGTCCTTGACCAGGATGTGGTCGGTGTCGTAGGTGGACATCGCGTAGAGCGGAACACCCGCCGCGGCCAGCGATCCGGCCAACGACGCCATGATGCCGGTGAGGGTGAACTCCAGCGGGCCGCGTACGGTCAGCAGCCGCCAGCCGTCGTCCACTTTGGCGCCTGCCGGTGCGATCGCGGCCAGCGAGACCACGGACACCTCGTCGGACGTGCTCGTGATGGACACCAGACCATCCGATGCGGGCAGGGACGGCAGCGGGGATCCCGACGGCAGTTTGGCGAGGGCGTACTCGCCGGGACGCACGTCGATCGTCAGCCGCTTCATCCTTCGGTGACCAATGGGCTGCTGGCGACCTCGGTGCCGTCCGGCAGTGCGGTGACGGCGAAGTCGCTGAACACGTTCTCCGCGACTTTCTGCAGCTGCCGCAGGCATTCCACGGCCAGAGCGCGGATCTCGACGTCGGCGGCCTCACTGGCGCGCATGGCGATGAAGTGCCGCCAGGCGCGGTAGTTCCCGGTGACCACGATCCGGGTCTCGGTGGCGTTCGGCAGGACGGCGCGCGCGGCCTGACGGGCCTGCTTGCGGCGCAGCGTCGCGTTCGGCTCGTCGGCGAACTTCTCCTCCAGACCGGCGAGCAGCTCGTTGTAGGCCTCGACCGCGGCGTCCGCGGCCGCGGCGAACTTGGCGTGCAGCTCGGGGTCGGCGGCGATCACGTCCGGCTCGACCACGGCGGCCTCGTGCTCCGGCACGTACCGCTGGGAGAGCTGGGAGTACGAGAAGTGCCGGTGCCGGATCAGCTCGTGGGTCAGCGACCGGGAGATGCCGGAGATGTAGAAGCTCACCGAGCCGTGCTCGAGGACCGAGAGGTGCCCGACCTCGAGGATGTGGCGCAGGTAACCGGCGTTGGTCGCGGTCGCCGGGTTCGGCTTCTTCCACGACTGGTAGCAGGCCCGGCCCGCGAACTCGGCGAGCGCCTGCCCGCCGTCGCTGTCGGTCGACCAGGGCACGTCAGCCGGTGGCAGGAACTCGGTTCTGGCGATCAACTGGACCTTGGGCCCGACGGTCGCGGTCATGTCGCCGAGCCTAACCGCCGAACCCGTGATGTCATCAGTGACGTCACTTCGCCTTGCTATGACGTCACAAGTGATGTCATAGTGACGTCATGGATCTCACGCCGTACATCGACTCACTGCGGGAGGACCTCGCCACCACCGCCTCAGCCGGGGACGAGCAGACCCGGCGGGCGGCGGCCGTGTTGTCCGCCGCACTCGAACCCGCGCTCCGCCTCGCGTTCATGAACGCGCTGTCCGACGTGGCCGCGGAGATCACCGCGGCACTGGACGACCACGTGGTCGAAGTGAAACTGGCGGGCCGGGACGCCCAGGTCGTCGTCACTCCGACGAGGGCGAAGGCCCAGCCGGAACCCGAGCAGCCGCCGCCACCGCCGCCACCCGGCGGCGAGAACAGCGCGGAGAACATCAGCCGGATGACACTGCGGATGTTCGAGCAGATCAAGAGCCAGGCCGAGCAGGCAGCAGCGTCACAAGGGGTGTCGCTGAACACGTTCGTGTCGCAGGCCGTCCAGGGCGCCCTGCGCCGCAAGTGGGCCGGACACCACCACCAACACCACCAGCACCAGCAGGACGACGAGGGCAACGGCTCGTCCCGCGTGCACGGATGGACCGAGGGGCCATGACCGACGACCGAGTGCGCGAGCAGAACTTCGAAGCCGAAGGACCGCAGGACATCGAGGTGGTCATCACCTCCGGTGCGGTCGACCTGTTGCTGACCGACGAGCCCGGGGTGAGCGTGCGCGTCCGCCACCGCCCGGACGCCGCCGCCCCGTGGGCCGAAGGCCTCGCCCAACTGGTGAACCTGTTCTCGTCGGGCAACCAGATCTCCGGTGACCGGGCGATCGAGCAGACGCACGTCGAGCAGTCCGACAACCGGGTCGTCGTGCGGACGCCGGACTGGATGCGCAACGTGCCGCTGGGGGTGACCGTGCGGGCGCCGTCCGGGTCGAATGTCGACGTGCGCAGCGGGTCCGGGGACGTGCTGGTCACCGGGGCCGCCGGGCGGTTGTCGATCCGGACCGGGTCGGGCGAGGTGAAGGTGGATCGTGCCGACGGGGCCGCGACCGTGATCACCGGCGCTGGCGCTGTCCGGTTGGGTCCGATGCTGGGTGGTCTGCAGGCGCGGACCAGCAGCGGGGATGTCGAGGTTTCCTCGGTCGGCGGGACTTCGGCCGCCTTGATCACCGGGTCCGGGGATGTGTGGCTCGGTGCTGTGTCCACCGACGTCACCGCTCGCACTGGTTCCGGTGATCTGACCGTCGCCGATGCCGCCACGGGGAAGATCGAGCTCAACACCGGGTCGGGGGAGATCCGGGTGGGAGTTCGCCAGGGGACTCGGGCCGAAGTCGATCTCGTTTCCGACACCGGTCAGGCGCGCAGCGAGGTGGAGTTGCGGAACTCTCCTCCTGCCGAGGGGGACGTTTCGCTTCGGGTTCGGGGGCGGACTCGTTCGGGCAGCGCCGTTGTCAGCGCTGCTTTCGACGGCTGACACCAGCCGGTGGCGGACAAGACCGAGGGGGCGAGAGGGCTTTCGTTGTGGCACAACGAAAGCCCTGCCCCTCCCGCATCCCCCCGTTCGGGCTACTTCACCAGCTTGGCCAACGGGCCCGCGACGTCCCCGCGTCGCCCGACGGCCACACCGGACAGCCCGAGCCACTCGGCCATCAACCGCAACTCTCCCGCCAGTTCGGGTAAGACTCGCGCCTTGTCCACACCGGATTCGGTGAATGCTCCCTGTACGCGCAGGACTCCCGCCGTCCGGTCCGCCTTCAGGTCGACGCGGGCGACCAGTTCCCCGTCGAGCAGGAACGGGAAGACGTAGTAGCCGTACTCGCGTTTCGGCTCAGGGACGTAGATCTCGATCCGGTACCTGAAGCCGAAGATCCGTTCCGTTCGGTCCCGTTCCCAGATCAGCGGGTCGAAGGGGCACAGCAGCGCCCTTCCCCGCACCTGGCGCGGGGTTTTCGCGTCGACGTGCCGGTAGGCCTTGCGGCTCCAGCCCTCCACGTGCACCGGTTCCAGAACGCCGTCCGCCACGAGGGAGGCGACCGCCGCCCTGTTCGCGTCCGGGGCCAGGCGGTAGTAGTCCCGCAGCTCCGGCTCGGTCGCCACTCCCAGTGCCCGCGCCGAGCGTTCGACCAGTTCTCGCGCCGCCTCGTCCGGCGGGACCTGGCGGTTGAGCACCTCCGGGGGCACCACTCGCTCGGTCAGGTCGTAGCGGCGCTCGAAGCTCCGCCGGGTTCCCGTGGTGAGTTCGCCGAGACCGAAGAGGTACTCGCAGATGTGCTTCACGTCCGAGCGGTCCCACCAGGTGCCCTTCTGGCGCTTCGCCCCGTCGCCGAGGATCTCCCGCTCCAGTGCTCCCGCACCGATCGGGCCGAGTTCCTTCACCGCCGCCAGAACCTCCTGCACCAGGCCCGGCGACCGGTTCACGACCTGCTCGTAGTGCCGCCACCAGCCCGGGCGTTTGCCCAGGTGCAGCAGCGGCCAGTCCTCCACCGGGATCAGGCTGGCCTCGTGCGCCCATTTCTCCACGAGCAGGCGCGGCTTGCGGGCCGAGTGGGACCAGGCCGCGTCGTCGACCAGATCCATGGGGTACGCGCCCAGCCTGCTGAACAGGGGCATGTAGTGCGCACGGACCGCGACGTTGACCGAGTCCAGTTGGATCAACTGCACGCGGGAGAGCACACGCAGCAGATGTCTGCGGGACGGCGTCGTCGTCGGGCGCGGATCGGTGAACCCCTGAGCGGCCAGCGCCGTACGCCTGGCCGCGGCCTCGGTCATCGTCAACATAGTGAGCGCATAGTGCCACTGCCCTACGACAATTTTGCGTTGACTAGGTTTGGGCACCATGGCTGAGGCCGCGGTGCACACCGCTGAACCGGACGACGTCGACCAGATCGCCCGCATCCAGGTGGAGACCTGGCGTGCCGTGTACGCCTCCCTGTTGCCCGAGGAAGTACTCGCCGGGCTGGACCAGGACGAGATCGCCGAGGTGTGGCAGGCGACCGTCAAGCAGGGCGACGCCACGGTCCACGTCGCCACCGAAGGCACGTGGACGGTCGGTTTCTGCGCCGCTGGGCCCGCGCCGGACACCGAGATCGCGGACGCGGACGGCTCGCTGCCCAAGGACGCCGCGGCCGTTGGCCTGATCGCGACGCTGCTGGTGGAGCCGCGTTGGGGCAGGCGCGGGCACGGCGGACGACTGCTCGCGACGGCCGCCGCCGGACTGCGGGCCGCGGGCAAGTCGCGCGGTGTCGTCTGGGTGCCGGAGCACGACGATGTTTCCGTCGCGTTCTACGAGCGGGCCGGCTGGCAGCGAGACGGTATGGTCCGCACCCTTGACGCGGGCGGACGACCGCTCCGGGAGGTCCGGCTGACCGGTGACCTGGACATGACGCTGGCCTGAGGCGGGCTCGGATCCTCCTCGGGAACGAGGTTCGCGCACATCCGGCTGAGCTACCCTGGCGTTGACCGGGGGTTCTGACGCAAGGGGCCGGGAATTTGCTCGCAAGCCTGCTGATCGCGGCTGGTGTCGCGTTCAGCTCTGCGCTGATCCCCCTGGTCAGCACGGAGGTTTTCGTCCTCGCGCTGATCGCGCGCGAGCCGGAGATCCCGTGTCTCGCTCTCGGCGCGGTGGTCGCGGGCGCCCAGGTGCTCGGCAAGCTGTTGTACTACTTGGCCGCGCGCGGGTCGCTGCGGTTGCCGTCGTTCATGCACCGCAAGGACAAGCCGCTCACCGATCGGCGCCTCCGATGGCAACAACGGACAAAACGGATACGCGGCTGGCTGGACCGGCTGACCGAGAAGTGCCACAAGCATCCACATTGGATGACCGGCACGTACGGGGTCAGCGCGGTCGTCGGCCTGCCGCCGTACATGGCGACGACAGTGCTCGCCGGGCTGGCGAAAATGCCGATGAGCACGTTCATCGCGGCCGGGTTCGCGGGCCGCTGCCTGCGGTTCACCCTGCTGGCGATGTCACCCGCGTTGCTCTCCGGATGGCTGCTGTGACCTCGGCGAGTCGCTGAATCCCTTCGGCCAGCGCGTGTTCCGGCGCGCCACCGAACGTCAGCCGCACGTAGGAGCCGGGTGGCTCGGCCGCGAACCAAGGCCTGCCGGGGAAAACGACAACGTCATGCGCCTCGGCCGCGTTGGTCAGCACCATATCGTCGATGCCTTCCGGCAGCCGCGCCCAGGCGTGCAGTCCGCCACTCGGCGTACTCACGTGGAAATCCGGCAGGTGTGAGTGCACCGCGCTCAGCAAAGCGTCGCGACGGGACCGCAACGCGCCCTGCAACGTGCGCAAATGCCTGCGCCACACGGGAGACGTGACAAAGTCGACAGTGGCTTCCTGCAGTGGTCCCGAAACATAGAAGTCGTCGAGTGAACGCGCTGTGCGCAGCCGGATCCCGGCCTGCCCCCGTGCGCCGATCGCGGCCACCCGCAGGCCGGGAGCGGCCACCTTGGTCAGCGACCGGACGTAGACGACATGCCCGTCGACGTCCTCGGACGCCAGTGTTGGCGGGACGTCACCGTCGATGGTGAACCCGCGGGCCCAGTCGTCCTCGATGAGGAACGCGCCCGCCGCGTGCACGATGGAGAACACCTCGGGCCGTCGTTCCTTGGACAACACGGCGCCGTGCGGGTTCGCGTGCAGGGGTTGGCAGTAGAACAACCGTGCGCCTGTGCGGTCGAACGCCGTGGCGAGCAGGTCGGGCCGTACGCCGTCGGCGTCCGTGGGTACGGGCACGACCTTGAGCCCCGCGTCTCGTGCGACCGCGATGGCACCGAGGTACGTGGGCGCTTCGAGGAGCACGGTGTCGCCCGGTTCGGTCAGGCCACGGAACACCGCCGACAACGCCGCCTGCGCGCCGGGACAGACCAGCATGTCGCCCGCGCGGAACTCGCCGCCCGCCTCTCGCGCGAACCAGGCCCGCAGTTCCTCACGGCCTTCCAGCGGCACACGGCCCCACGTGGCGGTTCGCCGTGCGGCGCGGCTCAGTGCGGCGCCGAGCGCTTCGACGGGTTGCAGCGCCGGGTCGAGGTAGCCGCTGGACAGTTGCAGCACCTCCGGTCGCGGCACCGCGATGAGGCTGGCCACGAGGTCGTCGCCGGGCCTGGCCGGGCTGAGCGCGACCGACTGCCAGGAGAGGTCCGGCGACCGAGCCGGAGCGGGCCGCGGGGCGACGAAACTTCCGCGCCCGGGGCGGACCTCCACCAGTCCTTCGCCGGCCACCTTGCGGATCGCCTGCTGCACGGTGACCGGGGACGCCCGGTGCCGGGCCATCAGCGCACGCACCGACGGCAGACGATCGCCAGGCTGACCCGCGCGGACGAACGACCGAAGGTCGTCGATAACGCGGACGGCTGCGTTATCCTCATTCATGAAGGTAGAGAGTAACGTTATCGCGCCGTCTCGGATAACACCCGGCCTCGCCCTGGGGGCACTCGGCGTCCTCGGGTTCAGCTTCTCGCTACCGGCCACCCGCCTGGCCGTCGCCGGTCTCGACCCGTGGTTCGTCGCGTTCGGCCGCGCCGCCGTCGCCGCGCTGCTCGCGATCGCCTACCTCGCTTTCGTACGCGCCCCACGGCCGACCCGACACCAGGTCGTGCGCCTGGTGATCGTCGCGCTCGGCATCGTGGTGGGCTTCCCCTTGTTCACCTCGTTGGCGCTGACCACGCAGACAGCCGCACACGGCGCCGTGGTGGTCGCCGGACTGCCGATGGCGACTGCGGTGTGGGCCGTCGTGCGCGCCGGTGAACGGCCCGGACGACGGTTCTGGCTGGCCAGCGGTATCGGGTTCGTCGCCGTGCTGGTGTTCGTCGCCACGACAGGTGCCGTGTCGGGCGGTTTGGAACTGGCCGACTTGTTCCTGCTGATCGCCATCGTGCTGTGCGGCCTGGGTTACGCCGAGGGCGGCGCCCTGGCTCGCGACCTCGGCGGCGCGAGGACCGTGTGCTGGGCGCTTGTGGTGTCGATGCCGGTGACGATCCCGGTCGCGCTGCTGACCGCGGACTTCAACGGGGCCGACGGCTCGTCCTGGTTCGGGTTCGGGTACGTGACAGTGATCTCGATGTTCCTCGGGTTCTTCGCGTGGTACGCCGGGCTGGCACGCGGCGGGGTCGCGAAGGTCGGTCAGGTCCAGCTCGCGCAGCCGATCCTCACCCTGGCGTGGTCGGCGCTGCTGTTGCACGAACCCGTCGGCTGGACGACCGTCGCGGCTGCCGTCGCCGTGCTGACCTGCGTCGTCTGGACCCAACGCAGCCGATCTTGAGGGTTTTCGGATAACGAAACGATAACGAACCGAGTACGGTTGAACGGCTCCGCCCAACGCACCCGTATCCCCCACTGAACACGGAAAATCCCCGACCCGAATTTTCGCCCGACACCGATCACGCAGGCCATTTCGTAGCAGTCCCCCGAGCTGCTCCGGCGCTGGAACGCGGCCACATTCGGGCGAACAAGTCTTTTCTTCAATGAAACAACGAGGTGAGTAGTCGATGGCCCGCAGCACTGGGCGGCACCGCATCTCCCGCCGAACGAAATTCGCCACCGGAGCATTAGGGCTCGCGCTAGCGGTCGGCGGCATAGTCGTGCTCACGACTACCGGTAACGACCCCGACGCCAGCGCGGCGGGGGCCAACAGGTCGCAGTACGTGGACATCACCACGGTCCGGCCCAACGTCCAGCAGGTGCGCAACCAGCGCAACGCGTCGAAGGGCACGTTCACCGTCAACTGCGGGAAAAACGAGAACGGCCACTTCAACGCCGACAACTTCATCGCACAGCCCGGTATCAAAATGGGTGCCGAGCACCTGCACGACTACGTCGGCAACCTGAGCGCGAACGCCGACTCGAACAACAAGAGCCTCGCCAAGAGCGGAACCACCTGCAAGAACGGCGACAAGTCCGCGTATTTCTGGCCCGTCGTGCGCATCAACACCAACGACAGGCAGGCGCAGGAAAACGGCACACGGGCATCCGACGGCAACTGGCAGCGCTACCAGCAGGACCAGCAGGACGCCGCCGTCGAGAAGCGCGAACCCCGCGTGGACTGCAAGGACGTCGCCAGCGAACTGCCCGAGGACGTCCCCGATGCGGCCGCCCCGGTGATCGAGCAGGAGCTCAAGAACCTCGACGCCCAGCGCGACGAGGCCGAGAAGAAGCTGGACGGCGCGAAGAACGCCGACCAGGAAGTGGTCGCGCCGCTGTCCGAGCAGCGCAAGCAGTCGCTGGAGAAGATCAAGCAGGCGGTTGGCCAGCAAGGTCAGGGCAAGGACCTCGGCCAGCTCGCCCAGTGCGGCGTCAAGCAGCCGAACAACGACGGCGTCACCGACAACGGCGACCGCAACAACGAGGTCAACACCGAGGGCACCGACCGGACGCACCAGCACAAGCCGGGCGACCAGAACCTCGAGATCGGCATCAACAAGGGCACGATCCAGCGCCCGGTCAAGGCCGAGCTGAGCTTCCGGGGCAACCCGAACTCCAAGGTCAAGGCCATGCCGAAGTTCATGCGCATCCTGACCGGTGACGCGAAGGCCTCCACCAACGGCCCGAAGAACGCCCGCAAGGTCTGGACCTGCACGGGCTTCGAGAACAAGGTGCTGCTCGACAAGTACCCGATCTGCCCGCAGGGCTCGCAGATCATGCGGATCCACGACTTCCCCAGCTGCTGGGACGGCAAGAACATCGACTCGGCCAACCACCGCGACCACATCGTCCACCGCGAGGCCAACGGCACCTGCAAGCGCGGGTTCGTCCCCGTTCCCGAGCTGCGGATCAGCCTGACCTACAACATCCCCAGGGATGTCCAGCTCAAGCGCCAGTTCACCCTCGACTCCTTCGCCCAGGAGAAGAACAACCCGGCGTCCGACCACAACGACTTCGCCAACGTGATGTCCGAGTGCATCATGTTCCGCCTGGTCAACTGCATCAACTCGGGCAAGCGGTGCAGCGAATGACGTAAGACCCCTCGTGAGTGTCTGGCCGGTTGGAACCGGCCAGACACTCACGAGGGTTTTCAGGTCAGGGCGAAGCGGATCGAGTCCGGCTCGTAGCGTTCACGGGGAACCGCGAACACAGCCGTCGCCCGTTCTCCGTCCCGTTCGGCGGAGTACGTGAGAATCCGCCACTCGCCTTCGTCCCATGTGTCCAGCACGTCCGAGCGCAACAGCGGATAGGCCGACTGGTACACCTGGCTCTTGTGCAACTGCTGGACAGTCGAGGCCACCGGGATGTGGAACTCGGTACTGCCGAGCGGGTGTTGCAGCCGAACCTTCAACCGCCGCAACGGAACCAGCCAGTAGCCGTCCAGCTCCGCCGACAACAGCACGATCACCACCGCGCCGGGGACGGCGGCGAACCACGGCACGAGCTCGGCAGTGACGGCCATCGCCGCGAGCACCGCGGCTCTGGCCAACGCGCGCACGCCGACCGGCGCGTACTTGTCGGCCAAGCAACCGCAGGACGACTCGGGCTCGGCGACCCGCGCCCACAGCAGATACCCGAACAGGCCGAGGAACCAGGCGAACGCCGCCCATGCGCCTACCGGGCCCGCCAGCAGCAATCCGGCCGCCAGGGCGACCTCCACGCCGCCGATGATCCGGAACACTGTTGTCACACGGTGTTTGCCCACGATCTTCGCGAGCGCCGAGCGTTGCGCACCGCCGCGCAGCTTGAAAACGGCGGCCCAGAGCAGCACGGCTGCGACCAGAACGTCCATCACGCCGCCGCAGCGTAGACGGTCGCGATGTCGACCTCATTGGTGTCCGGCCGCCACGCGCCGATGACCTGCGCGTGTTTGCCGACCTGCAACAGGGACAGGTCGCTGATCGCCGGGGTGCCGTTGTACACCGCCGCTGTCGTGCCGGTCACGACGTGCCCGACGATCCGGTGGCCGTGGTGGTCGAGGTGCAGCACGTCACGGTTGATCGCGACGATGTGCGTCTGGAGGTTGACGATGTTGAGCCAGACCGCGTCCGCCGCCAGGACGCCGTCCGGCATCCGCGCGCCGCGCGCGTACAGGCCGTCGCCCACTTCGGCTTCGTCGAACGTGGTGTTGCGCAGTTTCCAGACGCTGGTCCCGCTCGTGAGCAGGATGCGGTGGAAGGTGCGGTCCGACCCGGTGACCATCAGCATGGTGCCCTTGATCCCGGTGATCCGGCCCTCGGCGAAGTCCGGGTCGATGGCGTCCGGCTCCAGCATCCAGTTGTCTTCCTGGGCGAACGCCGTTTCCGGCGCGAGGGAGCCCAGCGCGGTCGCGCCGACGACAGCTGTCGCGCTGCCGAGGACGGCACTGGTAAGGAATTTTCTGCGGCCCAGTGATTCCATGGTGGACACCCCTCTCAGCTCCGGATCGTGACGGGGATGATCCCGGCGGACAGACTGCCGAGCCGGGTGAACGCGGCCGGGGTGAAGTCGATCAACCGGTTGGTCGCGCACTTGCCGCTGCAACAGCGTTTCTCACCGCACCACAGGTCCGTCTGCGGTCCGCAGTCCCGCACCGTGACAGCGATTTCCGTTGTGCCACACAGGTGTTTAACGAAGAACTGGTGACCACACGTACGACGCAACAAATCGTCGCCACATTTGTCGGGACGGGTGATGTCGTAGCAGGCGTCCGAAGTGTTCGGCCAAGCACAGTGCAGGCTCGCGGACTTGCAGGTGCCGCAGGCGCCGCCGCCGGCCGACGAACACGGGCCGAACGCCGGTCCACAACAGAACCACGAGGCTTCCGACGTCGCCGGGGCCATCACTTCCGCAGGTGGTGATGCCATTCTTAAGTCTCGCTCCCTTCGAGGCTCCCCAGAACGCGCAGGTTTCGTTCGTTCCTCAAATGGAAAAGGGCAAGACGCATCGCGAGCTCGGGTGGCCCGAGCTCGCGGCGCTCCTGTCTGGCCCTCATCGCACGATCGTTAGCAGGGTGGGACTTTCGCGCGAACAGACGGGAGTTTGAAATGTTCTGACGAAAGTCACGGTACCTCGCCTCAGCCCGTTCGGACACCCCGTCTGTACAGCCCAGCCCGTGAGGACGAATGGAGTAGTGACCGCAGCGCTACAGCGCTAAAGTGACGCTATGGCGACAGTGCAGATCAGGGACATCCCGGAAGACGTGTACGAGACGATCCGCAAGCGAGCTCGCGCGGCCGGGCAGTCGATTCAGGCGTACATGCGCGAGCAGGTCATCGAGTTGGCGAATCAGCGAACCAAGGAAGAGATCATGACGGTGATCGAATCGACGTTGGCGAAGCGTACGACCGGCGGCCCGACCCGCGAATCGATCATGGCTGAACTGCGGGAACTGCGGGGTGCCTGATCTGGTCATCGACGCCTCGGTGGCGGTGCTGGCACTCACCGGGACGACGGAGGACGCACAGTCGGTCCGCAAACGTATCGTCGAAGCCACTTGCCACGCACCACATCTGCTCGACGCGGAAGTCGGCCGCGTGTTGCGCCGGTTGGAACGGATCGGCGCGGTCTCCGACGAGGAAGCTCGCACAGCGCTCGGCGCTTTGCCGCATTTGATCGATCACCGCTATCCCCACACTGGCCGCTTGTCGGGCCTCACCTGGGACCTCCGTCACAGCGTCACGTTCTATGACGGTCTCTACGTCGCGCTGGCAACCGCACTGGACGTTCCGCTCTTGACCAGCGACGAAAAGCTGACGAAGTCTGCCAGCCTGCCCTGCGCGGTCGAACTCATTTGAGGGAGTGATCGGTCCGTAGTGTCAGCCGGTTGAGAAGCGCGGAGAACACCAGAACCACACCCAGCGCGAGGAGTTGGTACTGGCTGCCGCGTGAATCCTCGAAGGCCAGCAGGATTCCGGCGTTCAACCAGACCACGAACAGCGAGGCGACGACCACGCCACCGATCCGGCCGATCCCGCCGGTGATCGCCGTGCCGCCGAGGATCGCGATCGTGATCGCGGGCAATGCCATGCCGTTGCCCACAGTTCCGGCGTCCGGCCGTGCGGACGCGAACTGCGCCACGGTGATCACCGCGACCACGGCGGAGAGCATCCCGGAAAGTACGTAGGCACGGAATCTGATGCCGACGACGTGCAGCCCGGCGAATCTGGCCGCGGCCTCGTTCGTGCCGACCGCGTACAGCCTGCGGCCGTAGTTCGTGCGATTCGCCAACAACCAGGCCAGGGCGGCACACGGCAGCAGGAACGTGAACACCTGCGACGGAACCTGGCCGACAGTGCTCGTGAGCGAGTGCAGGTCCTGGACCGGCTGGGTCGAGATCGGCGCGTTGTCGTTGCTCACCAGGGCCAGCGAGCTGAACGCGTAGTACGTCGCCAACGTCGCGATGAGCGCGGGAACACCGAGCCAGGCGACCAGGAACCCGTTCACGGCACCGAGAACCGCACCGGCGAGCAGCGCGCCGACGATCGCGGCCCAGACCGGCCAGTGCCACACCCCCACCATGAACCCGAACGCCATGCCGACCAGGCTGACCATCGCACCGACCGACAGGTCGATCCCGCCGCGGCCGGACACGATCACCAGCAGCTCGGCCACCCCGAGCAGGCACAGCGGGACAACGGATTCCAAAGAGGACAGCAGGTAGTCCACGTCGTACGGCGCGACCAGGTACCCGTTGGACCCCAGTACGCTCATCCACACCACGAGAACCACGAGCAACGCGACCAGAAGCAGGACGCGGTCGGTGACCAGCCGTTTCACTCCCGCCGCCTCCTTCGTTCACGCATTTGGCCGTGTCTCGGAGTCCCCGTTCGATGAGAGTCGGGATCGGGGCGGTTCCTGGCGTCGCCGCCGGAATGCCGCGAATACTGGTTGTCTTTGGGCGTTTCGGCGGTGGCGTCAGGGACCGCATCCGGCCCGGCTATCGCGGAAGGGGGCCTCGAGACACGGCCCAAGTCCGCGCCGACCGCCAGCAGGATGAACACGCCGATGAACAACGCGGTCAGCTCACTGTGCCAGCCGAGCAACGTCACCGCGCTGGTGACCGTGCCGACGAGCAACGCGCCGAGGACCGTCCCGAGCACGGATCCCCTGCCGCCGAGAATGCTCGTACCGCCGATCACCACCGCCGCGATCACCTGCAACTCCAGGCCTGTCCCGGCGCTCTGGGCGACCAGGCCGCCACCACCGATGACACAGCAGGCCGCCAGCCCGACCAGGATCCCGGTGACCGCGTAGACGCCGACCAAGCGTCTGTTCACGCGGATTCCGGCCAGCCACGCCGCAGGGGCGTTGCCACCGATCGCGTACAGGTGCCGACCGGTCGGCGCGTGTCGCATGTAGAACCACATCCCGGCGGCCAGCAGCACGGCCAGCAGCCAGGAATGCGGGATGCCGAAGCTGCGGCCCTCGGTGCCGCCGCCGAGGAACTCCAGTGTGCCCGGGACGCCTGCGACTTCCTTGCCGTCGAAGATCTGCAACGCCACGAACCGGAAGATGTTCAGCGTGCCGAAGGTGATGATGATCGCGTGCACCCGGCCGTAGGCGACCAGGGCACCGTTGAGCGCACCGAGCACACCTCCGGTGACAAGCCCGGCGATGACCGCCGGGACGAGCGTCAAACCGCTGTCCCGCACCATCTTCGCGACCACGACCAGGACGACCGCGAGCGCACTGCCCACCGAGACGTCGATACCGCCGGTGACGATCACCGCGGTCATGCCGATGCCGATGATCGTCACGGGCGCGACCGTGGCGAGAATGTTCTGCAGGTTCGACGCGGCGAAGAACGTGTCCGTGCCGAACCCGAGCGCCAGCCACAACACCACGAGCACGGCGATCAGGACGACTTCCTGGCCCTCGGTCTTGCTCACTCGTCACCCGCCGCGGCCGCGAGCACGTCGGCTCGCGCCGCGCCCTTGTCGAACCTCGCGGTGATCCGACCCCCTCGGACGACCAGGATCCGGTCGGCCAACCGCATCACCTCCGAGAGATCCGAAGACACCAGGAGAACGGCGGTGCCCTGCCCGACGATGTCCTCGACCAGGCCGTGGATCTCCTCCTTGGCGCCGACGTCGACGCCCTGCGTCGGTTCCTCGAGGATCAGCACCTCGGGACGGTCGACCAGCTGCCGTGCCAGCACGACCTTCTGCTGGTTGCCGCCGGACAGCGTCGCGACAAGGGCGGACGGGCCCGGTGTCTTGATGCGCATCCGCCTGATGAAGTCCTCGGCCGTGCCGCGTTCCCGCTTCCGCTTGAACCACAGGCCTTTCAGCGACGCGATCGAGATGTTGAACCCGACGCTCTTCGTCGCGAAGACGCCTTGGCGCGACCGGTCGCCCGGCAGCATCGCCGTCTGTCCTTTCCGGACCTGTCCGGAGTCGGCCGGTTCGATGCCGTCGACGGCACGGGCGATCGACCCCGTACCCGACCCCACGAGCCCGAACAGCGACACGATCTCGCCAAACCGGACCTCGAAGCTGATTCCGGTGAACCTGTTGCGGCGCTGGAGATCGGCGACCACGAGCACGGGCTCGCCGGTCGGACGGGCGCGTTCGGCGGCAGTCTCGTCGAGCGCGTGCCCGACCATGAGCTCGGCGATCCCGCGGACAGTCAGGTCTTTCGTGTCCTGGCTCGCGACCACGTTGCCGTCACGCAGAACCGTTACCCTGTCGGTGATCTGGGCCAGCTCGTCAAGCCGGTGGCTGACGTACACGACGCCGACGCCCCTGTCCTTGAGCGACCGGATGGCGTGGAAGAGCGTGTCGATCTCGCGGTCGGTCAGGATGGCCGACGGCTCGTCGAGGATCAGCACCCTGGCCTCGTGCGCGAGCGCCTTGGCCACCGAAACAAGCTGTTGTTCGGCGACCGACAGGTCAGCGATCCGCTGCTCGGCGAGCTTCTGGTCCAACCCCAGGCTCACCAGCAGTTCCTTCGCTCGGCGGTTCTGCTCCGGCCAGTCGACCCGGCCGCGCTTGCGCAGTTCGCGGCCGACGAAGACGTTCTCGGCGACGGTGAGCTCGCCGAACAACTGCGGATCCTGGTAGACGGTGGCGATCCCGGCTTTCAGCGCCGCGACCGTGTCCCCTTCGGTCAGCTGCGTGCCGTTGAGGTGGGCGCTGCCGTCGTCCGGTTTCTCCGCCCCGGAGATGATCTTGATGAGCGTGGACTTGCCCGCGCCGTTCGCGCCGACCAGCCCGTGCACCTCACCGGCCCGCACCTCGAAGTCCACGCCCTGCAACGCGTAGACGCCGCCGTAGTGCTTGCGGATGCCGGTAAGGCTGAGCAGGGCGTCAGTAGTCGTAGTCACCGACGTTGTCCTTGCTGAGCTTCAACGGGTCACCCAACAGCAACATCTTGCCCTCGTACTTGACGGCCGGGAGCTTGGCCGACACGTTGTTGGTGGCCTGCGGCTGCTCGCCCTTCTTGACCTTGAGACCGGCCCAGGCGGTGAGGTAACCGAGTTGCTCGACGTCCCACAGCACCGCGGCCGAGGACGAGCCGTCCTGGAGGTAGGGCTTCATCGAGTTGGGCGTGCCGACACCGACCGTGAAGACCTTGCCGATCTTGCCCGCCTCCCTGACCGCCTTGGCGACGCCGGGAGCGGACGCGGTGCACTGGCCGATCAGACCGGTCAGGTCGGGGTGGGCGTTCATCAGGTCCTTGGCCATGGAAACGGCCTTGGCCTCGTCCTCTCCGGCGTAGACGGTGTCGACCAGGGTGGCGTTCGGGTACTTCGCGGCGGCGTGGCGCTTCTGGACGTCGATCCACGAGTTGAGGTTCGCGGCGGTCTGGCCGCAGGAGACGATGGCGAACTTGCCCCGCTGGTTCATCGCGGCCATCAGCGAGTCGACGACGGCGGTGCCGATCCCGTCGGCGGTGGCCTGGTTGACGAACATCTCCCGCACGGAGTTGGGGGCGTCGGTGTCGGACGTGAGGACCTTGATGCCCTTGCTCGCGGCGTCGGCGAGAACGGGGACGACGGAGTCCGGGTCGTTGGGCGCGACGACGAGGACGTCGACTTTCTGCTGGATGAGGGACTTGAGGATCTCGGTCTGCGCGCCGGGGTCGGCGGTGGTGCCGCCCTTGTAGATCCAGTCGATGCCGAGGTCCTTCGCGGCCTTCCGACCGCCGGTGTTCATCGCCTCGAAGTACGGGATCCCCTGGAGCTTGGGCACGAACGCGACCTTGACACGTGCCTGGTCACCGGCGGCGGGCTGATCCTTCTTGCTACAACCGGTGACAACAAGACTGACGCTCAGTAGTATAGCGATGACAGCGCGCATGGCCGCTCCCCATTGAGACGTTTCAATCTCCCACAGGGTGAACCTAGCCCCGGCCCGGAAATCGTTCAAGACCTCGGCACCCGGTGCCTGGTGGGCGTTGCGACAGAACCGGGACACGACTTACACCGCCGTCGGACACGGGCTCGACAGCCTTGCGACCATGACCTCACCTGTTACGTCCACTGTGGATGCCCACGAGGTGCCGAAGAACCGCTTGCTCGGCGTGGACGCGGTCCGCGCGATCGCCATCATCGGCGTGTTCGTCATGCACTTCCCGATGACCGGCTGGCTGCACGCGGGGCCACCGGCGGAGTCACCGGGCTTCCTGCACTGGCTGAGCACCGAGACGTCGTCGCGCGCGATGACCTTGTTCGTGCTGCTCGCCGGTGTTTCCATCGCCCTGATGACAGGCGGCTCGAAGCCGTACACAGGTCGGCGGATGACCACCGCGCTCCTGCGCGTCGCGGTACGGGCGGTGGCACTTTTCCTGATCAGTCTCTGCATCGACGAGTTCGGCCCGTCGGTGATCGCGTACTACGCCGTGCTGCTGCTGTTCCTCATACCCTTCACACGGTTGCGCCCGCGGACCTTGTTCGCACTTTCGGCCGCGACCGTGCCGCTGGTGACGCTGTACCCGATCTGGGTGTTCACCACGCACACCGACTGGATGCGGGCCGAGACCCCCAACGGGCTCGCGGTGCTGACCCATCCCGGTCAGTGGGGCGACTACCTGTTCAGCCTGGTGTTCACCGGCGGCGGTTTCCAGACCGTCTACGGGGTCCCGCTGGTGCTGGCCGGTCTGGCGATCGGCAGGCTCGACCTGCGCAGCCAAGCGGTACGGCTGCGTATGCTGATCGTCGGCGCCTGTGTCGCGGTCGGCGCGTGCGTCGTGGCGTGGCTCGCGCTGTACCCGTTGGGTTTCTCGGCCGCCATCGACAAGGCCGAACCGCCGACGATGCCGTGGCAGGCGTTGTTCGCAATGCCGGGAGAGCGTTCGCTCTATGCGACAAGCGCCGTGGGTATCACGTTCATGGTCGGCGTCGCACTGCTGCTGCTCGGCGGTCTTCTGATGCTGACTGATCGGCGGAACTGGCAGCGCGTGCTGTGGCCGCTCGCCGCCGCAGGCGGCATGGCGATGACGTGGTACGCGGGGCATATCGTCTACCTGAAGGCGGTCGGGAATCCTCATGCCTATTCCGCCGTGTACTTCCTCGCGGTGGTCGCCGTGACGCTCGTGGTTTCAGTCCTGTGGCGCCGGTGGCTTCAGCGTGGACCTCTGGAGTGGCTGGTGCACAAGGTAATCGTCACCGTCGTGCCGGGACCGCGCCGGACTGCGGCTGTGTGACGAACGCGCCGACGGTGCACTTTTCGGCACCGTCGGCGTCTGGCGACAGAATCAGCCGGTGCACTCGAGCAGATCGGCCAAGTCGAGGGGTTCGCCCAACGCGTCGGACAACCCTTGCACCAGCGGTCTGAGCGATCCTGGTTCAGGTCTGGCATCTCCGGTCTCCCAGCGAGAAATCTGGTACCGCGAGAGACCACAGGCCTCGGCGAGCTCCCGCTGAGTCAGCCCGGCTCGCTCCCGCCACTCACGCAACCGGTTCCCGCTGAACGGAAGCCGCAGAGTCGATCTGGCCATCACCGTCACTCGTCAACTCCAGGAGTGGCCCACACGAGGTGCGGCGTGATGTTCGACCGAGCGGGTATGTAGTTGAGTGCGTTCTCCGGCTCGGCCAACAGGAACTGATTCCGACCATCCACTGTCGTCATGTACGCGCCGTCATCGAGCGTCATCCCCCACGCCACTATCTGCGCATCCGTCTGCTCACCGAACTCCAACACCACCGCGAACACCCGCGGCGCCTGATCCGCCACCATCTCGGCGATCAGGGCCTCGAACGCTCTGCCGCTCGGGCGACAGTGTGGCTTACCGGAGGACCGGTCGTTGTCGGTCAAGATCTTCATCTCCCTGAAGTCGTTCGTGACTCACGGAGACGCTATGTCCGCTACTGCGGACCACGGGGTACACTTTGTACCCTCACTCGACCGAGTTAAGCAGCAACACCGACACGCCTGCACAGACTCCGGACATCCTCACGCATTCCCGATGGCGGTCGTGCGTTCAAGTCGAGCAACATGTCACGAGCATGACCGTTGTACTTGATCGTTTCGTCGGCGACTCGCTCAGCTGAAGAAAGCATCGCGAACACCGATGCCCTTTCATCACGCTGATGATGTCCACGGGCAACCTCGATCAGGTGTCGGCTGCGCCGAGGCAACGAGGTGATCGAATCAGCATCGAAGGACTCCGCCGCCCGCAACGCTTCGCCAGGGCGACGCAACTCGACACCGATGGTCGTCATGTGCGCACTCATCACAGCCTGGGAGAAGGAGGTCTGGACATGACGGTATTCCGGACCAAGGCGCAGTGCCACGGCGTTGGCGCGCTCCCAGTGCTCCCATGCCGCACCGCTTCGACCGCGACGTGCGTGCACGTAGGCGATCTCAGCTTCCAGTGCGCCTGAGATCCCACGCCAGTCATCGGGAGAAGTGCCGAGGAAAGGTACGAGTTGCCGGATAGCATCCGTAGCCAACTGCACAGCCTCTTCCCACCGGCCAGCGTCGCGAAGCGCCTGCACCATGGCCCAGGCACCAGCCGCATGCGCGTAAGGATCGTCAGCCAATCGGGCTTCAGCCATCGCACGGTCCGCCACCATCCAGACCAGCTCAGGCGCAGGCTGATACGCGACGTAGAAGTCGGCCAATCGATAGACACCAGCCAAGACACGCCGGGCTTGACGCGCACTGTCAGCACTGGTCGCGCGGGCCGCGGTCTGTGCGTCGCGAATGAGATCGGGAAGCAATGCGCCCAATTGAGTGCGGTGGTCAGGACTCGCATGCCGCACAGCCCATGCCTGCTGCAGGCGCATCGCGAGGTGCTCAGTACTAGGAGAACGCGTAACCACCGGGGTGACCCGGTAGTCGGTCAGCGCCGATTGCACAGCCGACAGCGCGGCATGTCGTTGCCCTGCGAAGACACGGACTGGAACAGCGACACCGTCACCGGTGAGGACAGCGAGATCTTCGAGCTCAAGTGCCTGAGCAATCCGAAGCAGCAGGTCCAGGCGGGGAGCCCGCAACCGCCCGTTCTCCACTGCTTTCAACCATTCGGCGGTCTTCCCCACAAGACCTGCCAGGACCGGCCTGGACATTCCGGCACGTTCACGGAAGTGCTTGATCCGTGTTCCGACTGGTAGGACTGGGTCGATATCGAAGTTCATTGCACACCCCATCCACGCGGAGTCCGGTACCCAGACTAACGCTCAGGAGGATGTGTTGTCCGCCTGGCTCGGCAGGATCCACCCGGTCACTGTCTGGATGACGAACGCCTGCCATTCCTGGCTCTGCGGGTTCAGGTACTGCGGATCGTCATGCACCGCGAACCCGTGCTGCGCGCCCTCGATCTCCACCAGTTCATGCTCGATCCGAAGTTGTCGCGCAGCCGCACGCGACGCGTCGATCGACACGAACGTGTCGGCGGTGCCGTGAACGATCAGTGTCGGTGCTTCGATCTCGCCGAGTACGAGGTTCGGCCTGATCCAGAAGGCCTCGTTCAACACGGCCCGCCCGTGCTTCACGGTCGGCGAGTGGCTGAGGTAGCCCGTCTCCTTGAGTCGCAGGGCGGCATCGTCGTTCAGGTGGTCGTTTGCCCAGTGCGGCTTCTGGTCTATGTAGCGGTCTTTGTAGTTCAGCTGCGGGTTCAGTAGAACCAGTCTGGTCAGTTCTTCTGGCCTCTTGGCGGCGTAGTAAGCGCAGAGTCCACCACCAAAACTGGCCCCCAGCAGGCTGACCGCTTCGACACCGGTGGATTCGCGCAGGCGCGCAATGGCGACGCGGATGTCGTTGAGGTGCGCAGCCAGCGTCGCTTCTTGTTGCAGACCTTCGCTTTCTCCGTGGCCACGAAGGTCGTATCGAAGCGTCGACACTCCCGCGGTACCAAGGCCATCGGCGAGACGTGTGAAGAAGCCACCTTCTTCCCTGGTGACGCCGCCGCCATGGACGAACACAACACCCCGGCCAGACTTGGCTTCGGGCACAACCAATGTGCCGTCAAGGTACAGCCCGTCGAGCGTTCGGATGGAGGTGTTGGTGGTGTGGAGTGACACTGCTCCTCCTGTACGCGTCAGGAAAGTTCGAGAGCCTTGCGCATGGCTTCACGGGCGCGGCGGCGGTCGCCTGCGATGTCATAACCGTGAGCGAGGCGGAACCAAGCCCGCCAGTCCTCCGGGGCAGCCTCGACTTCCGAGCGGCGTTCTTCGAACCACGCGTCCGCCGCAGCACGGTCGACGCGACCGGAAGGCATACGGGGAAGGTCGGACGTGTCGGGCAGCGTGCCCTCGGCAGCGAGGCGTTTGGCCAACTGTTCGGTGCGCAGTCCGAACTGGATGGACGTGTACGCCACCCAGCACCCGATGAAAGGCAACAGCAGGACCCCGACGCCCAGGCCGATTCCCACCGCTGTCCCGGTTTCGATCAGTGCGATCGCCCGCCCGGACAACAACACGAAATACACCACCAGCACCGCTGTCAGCAGCAGTGCCGTTGTCCGGGCGGACGGCCTCATAGGTCCATCAGTTTGTCCAGGCCCACGAGCAGGCCTTGGTGGTTCACGATCGAACGCACCGCCAGCACCACACCGGGCATGAAGGAATTCCTGTCCATCGAGTCGTGGCGGATCGTCAGGGTCTCCCCTTCTCCGCCGAACAGGACTTCCTGGTGGGCGATCAGGCCCGACAACCGCACCGCGTGCACGCGGACGTCGTCCACCAGTGCGCCGCGGGCACCATCCGGGTCGTGGGTGGTGGCGTCCGGGGCTGGGCCGAGGCCTGCTGCCGCGCGGGCCGCGCCGATGAGGCGGGCGGTGTGGGCCGCCGTTCCCGATGGGGCGTCGGCTTTGCGGGGGTGGTGGAGTTCGATGATCTCCACCGACTCGTAGTACTTCGCCGCCAGCTCCGCGAAACGCATGGACAGCACCGCGCCGATCGCGAAGTTCGGGGCCACCAGCACGCCCACCTTCGGCGCTGCCGACAGCCACTCCGACACCGTCTCCAGGCGTTCCGCCGAGAAGCCGGATGTGCCGACGACACAGTGGATTCCGTTCTCCACCGCGTAGCGGACGTTGTCCATCACCGCGTCCGGGTGCGTGAAGTCCACGACGACCTCGGCGCCTGACAGCTCCGAGAGCGAGTCGCCCACGTCGACCTTCGCGACGACTTCCATGCCTTCCGCCGCGTCGACCGCACGGCAGACCTCGGCGCCCATCCGCCCCTGCGCACCAAGCACGCCAACGCGGATCGTCATCGCATCACCTCGTGAACCTCGACGGGCACGTCGTCGACGTGGTCGTACGGACCGACGACCGCGGCGGCCATCGGCCGCGACAGCAATTCCTTCGCCAGCAAGGCGATGTCCTCACCGGTCACCGCGTCGATCCGGTTGAGCGTCTCGCCGACGGTCAGGTAGTCGCCGTACGTCAGCTCGCCCTTGCCGATCCGAGACATCCGGGAACTGGTGTCCTCCAGGCCAAGTACGAGACCGCCGCGCAGCTGTCCCTTGCCCCGGGCCACTTCCGCGTCCGACAGCCCTTCCCGCGCCACGCGGGCCAGCACGTCGCGGATCACCGACGCCGTCTCGCCGAGGCGATCCGGTTGCACGCCCGCGTAAACCGAGAGATGACCTGTGTCCGAATAGGACGCTACCGATGAGTACACCTGGTACGCCAGGCCTCGCTTCTCGCGAACCTCCTGGAACAGCCGGGAACTCATCCCGCCGCCCAGCGCCGCGTTCAGCACGCCCAGCGTGAACCTGCGCTCGTCATGCCGGTCCAGGGCACGCACACCGAGCATCAGGTGCGTCTGTTCCGTGTCCTCCGTGTGCAGCACGAGCCGTGGCGCCGAAGGAATCCGAGCGCGGCCCTTGCGCGGAGCGATCGGAGCGACCTCGCCGACGAGGCGAGCCTTCAAGGCCTTACGCACCAAGCGGAGCACGTCAGCGTGCTTGATGTTCCCGGCGACCGCGAAGACCATCCGAGGCATCGTGTAGCGACGCTTGTAGAAGTTGTACAGCGCGGTGCGACTCAGCTCGGTGATGGACTTCTCCGACCCGAGCACCGGGCGGCCGAGCGTGTGGTCCGGCAGCAACGCCGCGCAGAACGCGTCGTGCAACAGGTCTTCCGGGTCGTCGTCGCGCATCGCGATCTCTTCGAGCACGACACTGCGCTCGGTCTCCATGTCGCGCTCGGTGCACAGCGCCTCGAACACCACGTCGCACACGAGGTCGACCGCCAGCGGCAGGTCCTCGTCGAGGACGTGCGCGTAGTAGCAGGTGTGTTCTTTCGCCGTGAACGCGTTCAACTCGCCGCCGACCGCGTCGATCTCCTCGGCGATCTGCATCGCACTACGCCGGGCCGTGCTCTTGAAGAGCAAGTGCTCCAGGTAGTGCGCCGCGCCGGCGACGGCGGGCTGTTCGTCGCGGGAACCGACCGCGACCCACATGCCCACCGACGCCGACCGCACACCGGGTACGTGCTCGGTCACCACTCGCAGCCCACCGGGCAGCAAGGTCCTGCGGACCTCGCCCGACTCGGTGCGCTCCAGCGTGCGAGTGGTGCCGGGCTTCTGCTGCAGTAAGCCGCGGGCACCGCCCGCGGCTTGCGAACTGCGAACCGTCACGTGGTCGCGGGCTCCTCTGCCGATGCCTTCTCGTCCGTCGCCGCCGTGGTGGCCTCGTCGGCCTTCTTCTCGGCGTCCTCTTCCTTCACCAGCACCAGGCTGATCTTGCCGCGCGAGTCGATGTCGGCGATCTCCACGCGGAGCTTGTCGCCGACCTTCACGACGTCCTCGACCTTGCCGATGCGCTTGCCGTTGCCCAGCTTGGAGATGTGCACCAAGCCGTCCTTGCCCGGCAGCAGGGAGACGAACGCGCCGAACGCCGCGGTCTTGACGACCGTGCCGAGGAAGCGCTCGCCGACCTTCGGCAGCTGCGGGTTGGCGATGGCGTTGATCTTGGAGATCGCCGCCTCCGCGGACGGGCCGTCCGCCGCACCGACGTAGATCGTGCCGTCGTCCTCGATCGAGATGTCGGCGCCGGTCTCCTCGGTGATCGAGTTGATCATCTTGCCCTTCGGCCCGATCACCTCGCCGATCTTGTCGACCGGGATCTTCACGCTGGTCACGCGCGGCGCGTAGGCGCTCATCTCGTCCGGCTTGTCGATCGCCTCGGCGATCACCTCGAGGATGGTCAGCCGGGCGTCGTACGCCTGCTTCAGCGCGGCGGCCAGGACCTCGGACGGGATGCCGTCGAGCTTCGTGTCCAGCTGCAGCGCGGTCACGAAGTCCTTGGTGCCGGCGACCTTGAAGTCCATGTCACCGAACGCGTCCTCGGCACCGAGGATGTCGGTCAGCGCCACGTACTCGGTCTTGCCGTCGACCTCGTCGGACACCAGGCCCATCGCGATACCCGCGACCGGGGCCTTCAGCGGCACACCGGCGTTGAGCAGCGACAGGGTGGACGCACAGACCGAGCCCATCGAGGTGGAACCGTTGGAGCCCAACGCCTCCGACACCTGACGCAGCGCGTACGGGAACTCGTCCCGCTTGGGCAGCACCGGAACCAGGGCACGCTCGGCGAGCGCGCCGTGGCCGATCTCGCGGCGCTTGGGCGAGCCGACGCGGCCGGTCTCACCGGTCGAGTACGGCGGGAAGTTGTAGTGGTGCAGGTAACGCTTGTGCGTCTCCGGCGACAGCGAGTCGATCTGCTGCTCCATCCGCAGCATGTTCAGCGTGGTGACACCCAGGATCTGGGTCTCGCCGCGCTCGAACAGCGCCGAACCGTGCGCCCGCGGGATCACGGCGACCTCGGCGGACAGCTGGCGGATGTCGGTCAGGCCACGGCCGTCGATGCGGACCTTGTCCCGCAGGATCCGCTGGCGGACCAGCTTCTTGTTCAGCGAACGGAACGCCGCGCCGAGCTCCTTCTCGCGGCCTTCGAACTCCTCGCGCTCGCCGACGGACTCGAGCACACCGGCCTTGACCTCGTCGATCGCGGCCTCACGGTCCTGCTTGCCCGCGATGGACAGCGCCTCGGCCAGCTTGACCGACGCGGCCGCCTCGACGGCCTCGTACGCGTCCGGCTGGTAGGCCGGGAACACCGGGAACTCGCCGGTGGCCTTGGCAGCCCGGTCGGCCAACTCCTGCTGGGCGTCGCACAGCGCGCGCAGGAACGGCTTGGCGGCCTCGAGGCCCTCGGCCACGATCTGCTCGGTCGGCGCGGTGCCGCCCTCACCGATCAGGTCGATGACGTTCTCGGTCGCCTCGGCCTCGACCATCATGATCGCCACGTCGTCGCCGACGTTGCGGCCCGCGACGACCATGTCGAACACGGCGGTCTGGAGCTGCTCGTGGGTCGGGAACGCGATCCACTGGCCCTCGACGAGCGCCACGCGCACGGCACCGACCGGGCCGGAGAACGGCAGGCCGGCGAGCTGGGTGGACGCGGACGCGGCGTTGATCGCCACGACGTCGTACAGGTCCTGCGGGGCCAGGCTCATCACCGTGACGACGACCTGGATCTCGTTGCGCAGGCCGTCCACGAAGGACGGGCGCAGCGGCCGGTCGATCAGCCGGCAGGCCAGGATGGCGTCGGTGGAGGGACGGCCCTCACGGCGGAAGAACGCGCCGGGGATGCGGCCGACGGAGTACATCCGCTCCTCGACGTCCACCGTCAGCGGGAAGAAGTCGAAGTGCTCCTTCGGGTGCTTCGACGCGGTGGTCGCCGACAGCAGCATGGTCTCCTCGTCGAGGTAGGCCACGACGCTGCCCGCTGCCTGCTTGGCGATGCGACCGGTCTCGAAACGGACCGTGCGCGTGCCGTACTTGCCGTTGTCGATCACGGCAGTGGTCTCGTGGACCCCAGCTTCCTGGGAGTCAGTCATGTAGTTGTTTCTCCTCGTCTAACGGGCCCGCGGTCGGAACTTCCGCCGTCGACGCGGTGTGGACGAGGCCGGTCTTCGATCGAAGCCCCCGGGTTCCTCTTTGCTACCCGGAAGCCACTACCGAGGACCGGCGCAGATACTGCCCCGTCCGCCAAGCCCTTCTTGTTCTTGTCAATGTGCGGAGGGGGAGCGGCCGTCAGCCGCTCCCCCTCCCGAGCTCACCTGCGGAGGCCGAGCCGCTGGATCAGCGACCGGTACCGCTGGATGTCCACCTTGGCCACGTAGTTGAGCAACCGGCGGCGGCGTCCCACCAGCAGCAGCAGGCCGCGGCGGGAGTGGTGGTCGTGCTTGTGCTCCTGAAGGTGCCGGGTCAGGTCGCTGATCCGCTTGGTCAGCAGCGCGACCTGCGCCTCGGGTGATCCGGTGTCCGAGTCGTGCAAGCCGTACTCGCCGAGGATCGTCTTCTTCTGGTCGGTGGTCAGCGCCACGCGTGTTCTCCTTGTTCTCTTCTCTGTCCCGTGAGGACGCCTCGTGAAGAGGCGTTAGTCGGTACCAGCCGCCACGGACCACAGCAGGACCCAACTACGAAGGGTATCAGGACCGATGCGCACGCAGGCAACCGAGCGGGCACCACACGCTCGGATCAGGCAGTTCACCACTGGGACCCATTCTACTGAATCCCGGCACTCGAACGCTCGTGCATATTTCCCGCAGGTCAGTAACCTGACCCGATGTTGAGTGCACTGCTCGCGTTCGCCGGTGTGGCGTTGCTCGCCGCGCTGGTGCCCGGCCCGGACACGGCCGTGGTGATCAAGAACTCGGTCTCGTCCGGCCGCCGGGCCGGGCTGCTGACAGCTCTGGGGTGCAGTACCGGCCAGCTGGCGTGGGGCGCGGCGTCGGTCGCCGGGATCGCCGCGGTGCTGGCCTCCTCCGTCGTCGCGTTCGCCGTCGTCAAGTGGGTCGGCGTCGCGTACCTCTGCTACCTGGGGACGCGCGCGCTGATCGCGGCTTTCCGGGGCTCACCGGCCCCGGACGCACCGCGGGCGGGACGGCCGGTCCGCAACGCCTACCGGGAAGGGCTGCTGACCAACGCCCTCAACCCGAAGACCGCGCTGTTCACGTCCGCGCTGCTGCCGCAGTTCATCACGCCGGGTTCGTCACCGCTGCTCGCGGTCGCTCTGGTGGCGACCACCGCCGTGGTGAGCTTCGGGTGGATGGCGATGTACTCGGTCGGCTTCTCCGCGATCGGGCACCTGCTGCGGCGGCCGCGCGTGCGGCGCGCCGTCGACGGCGTGATGGGCACGGTGCTCGTCGGGTTCGGGGCCAGGCTGGCCGCCGAGTAGCCGTGGGGGCTACCTGGGTCGTACGTCGCCCCAGCGTGCGGCAGGCTTGGTGACATGTTCACCAGGAGGACCGGGGCCGAGGTGCTCTACGTACTCGCGTGCCTGCCCCTGTGCCTGGTCGGCCTGGTGCTCATGCTCGCGCCGCTCGTCGTCGGCTCGGCGCTGTCGATCACGTTCATCGGGTTGCCGCTGGCCGCGCTCGGCTTGTTGATCGCGCGCGGTCTCGGCAACACCTACCGCAGCATGGCCAGGTCCCTGCTGAAGCTGGACATCACCAAGCCCGCCCCGCCCAAGCCACGGCGCGGCATCATCCCGGCGGTGCTCCTCGACGGGGCGAGCTGGCGAGCGGTGTTCTACGTCGTGCTCAAGGCCCCGCTCGGTGTGGCCACCTTCGTGCTGAGCGGAGCGTTCTGGCTGTACGGGCTGTTCATGCTCACGCATCTCACGTACTGGTTCGCGTTGGACGACAAGCTCGGCATGCCGTTCACCGACACCAAGATCGACACCTGGCCCAACGCCATCCTCCTGGCTCTCGTCGGAGTGCTGCTGCTGTTGGCCGCGCCGTGGGTGACGCGCGGCCTCGTGTTCATCGACCGGTTGTTGCTCAAGGGACTGCTCAGCGCGACGACGCTCAGCCAACGCGTGCGTGACCTGGAGGAAACGCGGGCACACGCCGTCGACGACGCCGCCGCGCGGCTGCGTCAGATCGAACGGGACCTGCATGACGGCACCCAGGCGCGCATGGTCGCGCTGGCGATGCACCTGGGCATGGTCAAGGAGGAACTGGAGGGCGACCCGGACCTGACCACGACCCGCAAGTTGGTCGACCTCGCGCACGCCAACGCCAAGGAAGCCCTCGTCGAGGTGCGTGACCTGGCCAGGGGCATCCATCCGGCCGCATTGGACAAAGGGCTGGACGCCGCACTGGCCACACTGGCCTCCCGCAGCCCGATCCCGGTGTCGCTGTCGGTGTCGCTGGACGAGCGGCCGCCGCAGGCGATCGAGATGATCGCCTACTTCTGCACGGCGGAGCTGCTCACCAACGTCGTCAAGCACTCGCACGCCACCAACGCGTCGGTGTCCGTCACCGCGCCGGGACCACGGATCGTGGTGTCCGACAACGGCATCGGCGGGGCGGCGGTGAAACCGGGCGCGGGGCTGGCCGGTCTGCGGGAACGTGTAGCCACAGTGGACGGAACGGTGACGGTGACCAGCCCGCGGGGTGGCCCGACCGAGGTCGTGATCTCATTCCCGGCATGAGGATCGTCATCGCGGAGGACAGCGCCGTGCTGCGGGACGGCTTGTCGCTGCTGCTGACCACACGCGGCCATGAAGTGCTGGCGACCGTCACCACCGGCGACGAGCTCACGGCCGTGGTCGCCGAACACGTCCCGGACATCGCCGTTGTCGACGTCCGGATGCCACCGACCTTCACCGACGAGGGTGTCCGCGCGGCCTTGGCCGTGCGGCAGTCGCACCCCTCGGTGGGACTGCTCGTGTTCTCCCAGCACATCGAGACGCGGTACGCGTCGGAACTGCTGGCAGGCGGGGCTCGCGGAGTCGGGTACCTGCTCAAGGACCGCGTGGCCGACGTGCGCGACTTCATGTCCGCGTGTGACCAGATCGCGGCGGGCGGGACCGTGCTCGATCCCGAGGTGGTGACCCAGGTCCTCGGCGCGAGCCGCCGGTCACAGGACCTGTCCGCGCTCACCGCCAGGGAACGCGAAGTGCTCGGCCTGATGGCCGAGGGCCGGACGAACACGGCGATCGCCAAGACGCTGTTCATCAGCGAGGGCTCGGTGGAGAAGCACATCAGCAGCATCTTCGCCAAGCTCGGCCTGCCACCGTCGGAAACCGACCACCGGCGGGTGCTCGCCGTGCTCCGGTACCTGGCGGAGTAAGGCGACAAGTATCAGACATCGGCTGTGGTCGATGCTGTTTCGAGCGAGTGAAGTGAGACGTATCGTTGTTTCTGCACGAAGGCTGAGCCACGACCTGTGCCATTGTGCGGTAGTGGCACCTTCAGCCGTCGATGGTCCGGGTGCCCGGGAGCGGTCAGCAGGAAGACTTGATAGCGGCCGCCCGTCCAACTGTCGATCGTCGAGTCGATCACCTTGGCGATCTTCCGGTCGTTTCGGTCCGTCGAGTCCCTCAGACGAGAGGCTGCGTCCCGCGACCATTCGACGTTGTCACGCCGGTGCGCCACAGCAGGAACCTCCGGCTTGATCTCCCGGTCCAGGTAGAAGGCGATGCGTTCGACCGGCCGGAAAGCCCGTCCGGGCTGGCACAGATAGGCACAGCAATCCTGGTAGACCTGCCATGCCTGCTTGGCAGGCACCACAACGGTGTCACAGGCCTTGATCGGCCGCTGCGCGTACACAGCCATCACATTGCCGCAACGCTCAAGCCACTTCGCCGCGTCCGCATCGATGCACGAGGCGAGCTCGATCGCCTGGCGATACTCGAACGGTATGTCCACATTGATCGTGGAATCGTGGTGAGCGAGCCGGTTTCGAAACCTACGCACACGCTCCACGGCGATTGCTATCTGCTTGCGCTTGCCCGACGAGTTCGGGAAGGCTCGATGGATACATTCCCGCCACAAGTCCTCGTACTTGGGGCCGATCAGTCCTGCCCAGAACCCGAAACTCAGCCCAGCGACGATCTGGTGACGGGACTCCTGCCCAAGTGGCCGAAGTCGCTCACGCACCACCGCCACGGCATCAGCAACATGTTCGCCACCAGGTGTGGGAAGCAAGAACCAGGGTATCCCGCATTGCTCCTCCCGAAAATGACTGCGGAGACAGCGGTCGAGCGCATTGCGCAGCAGGACTTCAAGGTGACCGACAACCTCGAAGGCCGCCGCCGCGACACGGGCACTCCACACGTAGAGTTCAAGCGCCGTTTCTCGGTCATTCTCCGCGGACTGGAGGTACGGCGTCATCCGCGGTTCGGAGAGCGTGCTCCACACTGCGGACACATCGATCTCGCCATCCGACATGCGGGGATGCTATCGTTGAGAGCGAACGCCCCAGTGTCGCCTCTGCCCGCACGCGCCTGGGGCTCCATTCTTGTCTGGAGCGGATAACGGGTGCTCACCAGCGAGATCTCACTCCGCACCTCGCCGACGACACATGCCACTTCGGCCTGAGCAGCGAAGTGATTCACTCCAATCGGTGAATGAGCCATCTCCTGACCGGCCCACATTCCAGGTCCGTCGATCCGGAACCCGGCACACGAGAGCGGGAAGCACATCAGCAGCATCTTCGCCAAGCTCGGCCTGCCACCGTCGGAAACCGACCACCGGCGGGTGCTCGCCGTGCTCCGGTACCTGGCCGAGTAGTTCACGCGTTCGATGAATGGACCGGCTTCCGGCTCGGTGCCACGCTGCCTCGTGTAACGCTTGACCTGTTGCCGCCGTACCCGCCCCGGCGGAACGCCAACGTGACCGAAGCCAGGTCGCACTCCCGCGCGTGGGCGCGCCGGGTCGGCCTCGTCGACAGCGCCGACCCGCGGTTCGCGATCTGGGACCAGCAGGACTTCGACGGGTGCGCGAGCGTTCGTCGCCGAACTGGCGGAAGGGTCGAGCCGCCCGAAAGGACCGGGGCGACGCGGGCTCGCCGAACTCATGCGCAGAACGCCGGAACCGCACGCGGAACAACTCGCTGCGGCGACTCCGCACATCTTCGACGGCGCGCTGGGGGAGATCGAGAACTTGGCGGCGAAGCGGATTCCCGAACCGGTCGACTACCTGGACATGAGACGGTCGGCGGGCTGCACGCTCTGGGCGATCCGGCTGACCGAGTTCGCCACCGACCTGCCCTCACCACCGTCGACCACGGCCGTGCGCCGCCTGTACGACGTGTTCGGGGACGTGATCGACCTGCTCTCCTTCCGCAGGGAAACCGAGTACGAGCACGACGTCAGCAACGGTGTTGTTGCCTCTCAGGGGTTTCTGGGAGCGCCGGATGCCGTTGTCCGGGTGCGGCAGTTGCTCCAGGTGAGACTGGAGACCTTTGACCGGCTCGCCGAGCAGGTCCCGGCCGAGTACGCGCAGGCGTTGCGGACTGGATCGCGGGGTCCTACCAGTGGCATTCGGAGACCGCCCGGTACCGGGAATCCTCCTGGCGCAGGAAGATCCCCCCATTCCCTCACGCCGCACGGGCTGGGAACCGCGGGATTCGTCGTGCCGGGAGCCACGGCTGCGACCACAATGGGTGGATGACGGACAAGACACGGGCTGGTGCGCTGATCCTGGTCGCTGTCCTGCAGGTCGTCGCCGGGTTCGTCGGTGGCGCCGGGTTGTGGGGCGAGTCCGTCGGTGTCGTGGCCAATTCGTATCCCACGCTGTTGTTGCCCAGCGGTGCCGCGTTCACCATCTGGTCCTTGATCTACGTCGGCTTCGGGGCGCTGGCGGTCCGGCAGGCCTTACCTCGCCAGCGCGTCCGTGACGTGCACCAGCGGACAGGTTGGTGGCTGGTCGGTGCCGGTGTGCTGAACGCGTCGTGGATTCTGTTGTTCACGAATCGGCTGCTGCTGCCCGCACAGTTCGTGATCGTCGCGCTCCTGGTGTGCCTGCTCGGCGCGGCGCTGCGGCTCCAGCCCGCCGAAGGGTGGCTGGACAGGCTGTTGCTGCACATCCCGGTGATGGTCTACCTGGGTTGGGTCGCGGTCGCGACAGTCGCCGGGGCGGCCACGACGGCGGCCGCGTACGACGCGGCGCCGGGAACCGCGGCCGCGATCGTCGCACTGCTGCTCACCGGGTTGCTCGCGGCGCTCGCTGTCCTGCGGTTGCCTGCCGTGGCCGGGTTCGCGTCCGCGGTGTGCTGGGCGTTGGCGTGGATCGCCGCGAACTCGACGACTACGTGGGTTCTGGTTGCCGCGCTGGTCGCGATCGGGACGGTCGCTTGTGGTTTCGTCGTGCGGATCGACCGGCCTGGCAAGAGCACCGTCGCGTGGGGTTGACCTCGTATATGCCACTAGGGCTATATTGCTCATATGGCATCTATCTTCGAGGTGCTGGCCGAGCCCAGCCGCAGGGAGATTCTCGACCTGCTGCGGGCGGGTGAACGCCCCGTCAACGACCTGGTCGACCGGCTCCGGCTGACCCAGCCCACCGTGTCGAAACACCTCAAAGTGCTGCGGAGCGCGGGCCTCGTCGAGGTACGGCAGGACGCACAGCGCCGCTGGTACCGGCTGCGCCTCGAACCGCTCACCGAGCTCGACGCGTGGCTCCAGCCGTACCGGCGGATGTGGACGTCCAGTTTGGACGCCCTCGAACGGCACCTCGACACCATGGAGGACTGACGTGACCGAACGCGCCACCCTGAACACGATCGACGGCAAGCCCACGCTGCGTTTCGAGCGCAGACTGCGGCATCCACCAGCGAAAGTATGGCGAGCGGTCATGCAACCGGCCGAACTCGCGCACTGGTTCCCCGCGGCCGTGGAGGTCGAACTGCGGCCAGGCGCGCCCATGCGGTTCACCTTCGCCGAGGAAGCCGTTGTGGACGGTGTCTGGGACGGCGAGGTGCTCGAGGTCGACGAACCCAAGGTGTTCATGTTCCGCTGGAACCAGGACGTCCTGCGGTTCGAGCTGATCCCGGACGGCGACGGCTGCCTGCTCGTGTTCACCCAGACGGTGGGTGGTGGCTGGGTCGGCAAGCTCGGCGCGGCCAGGACCGCGTCCGGCTGGGACCAGTGCCTCGACGCGATGGTCGCCCAGCTGGACGGCCGGACGCCCGCGCAGGACGACGACTGGCTCGGCCGTGCGGAGAGCTACATCGAGCAGTTCGGTCTCGGCGAGGGCAGCGTGCACGAGGTCGACGGCGGCGTCGAACTGCGTTTCGCGCGGGATCTGGTGTGGAAGCCACAGGACGTGACGTGGGCTTTCCTGGTCGAGGACGCGCCGCTGGCAGGCGAGCCGCCGCTGCGCGCGACCAACGGGCACGTCCAACCAGGGAAGCTCACCACGGCGGACGCCCCGAGCACCCTGGAGTACGAGTGGCTGCACGACGGATCACCGGCGGGCACGGTCCGCTGGGTGTTCGTCTGGGACGAGACGCTGGGCAGCCGGGTCGAACTGACCCAATCCGTCCCGGCGGCGCTCTCCGAACACCATGCGGAATGGCTCGCCGCGTGGCAGGTTCACCTTGAGCTGTTCTTCGCCGGCCTGCACGGTGACGTCCGGTGTCCGTGGCCCGAGGACCGGGTCGCGGAGCTGACCAGGTACTACGAGACTCGACGGAGGCAGTAGCCAATGCGGTGTGTCGTCTTCGGCGCGACCGGCTACATCGGTGGACGGCTGATTCCCCAGTTGCTGGCAGCGGGCCACGAGGTACGCGCGGTCGCGCGGGATCCCGGCAAACTCGCCGAGGTCCCGTGGCGCGAGGACGTCGAGATCGTGCGCGGAGACGTCACCGATCCGGCGAGTGTCGCCGACGCCGTCCAGGGCCAGCAGGTCGTCTACTACCTCGTGCATTCGTTGCATCAAAAGGACTTCGTGGACATCGACCGCGCGGCGGCGGACAACGTGGCCAAGGCCGCGGCGCAGGCGAACGCCGAACGCATCGTCTACCTCGGCGGGATCACGCCTGACGGTGAGCTGTCGCCGCACCTGGCCTCCCGCAAGGAAGTCGGCGAGATCCTGCTCGCTTCGGGCGTACCGGCCGCGGTCCTGCGAGCCGCGATCATCATCGGCTCGGGTTCGGCGAGCTTCGAGATGTTGCGGTACCTGACCGAACGCCTGCCCGCGATGGTCACCCCGCGCTGGGTGCACAACCGGATCCAGCCGATCGCGGTCCGGGACGTGCTGCACTACCTCACGCGCGCGGCGACCCTGCCGCCCGAGGTCAACGGCGGCTTCGACATCGGCGGGCCGGACGTGGTGTCCTACTTGGACATGATGCGCCGGTACGCCGTCGTCGCCGGGCTGCAACGGCGTGTCGTTGTGCCCGTCCCTATCCTGACGCCGTGGTTGTCGGCGCAGTGGGTCAACTTGGTCACGCCGGTGCCGCGCAGCATCGCGGTGCCGTTGATCGAGTCGCTGGTGCACGAGGTGATCTGCCGGGACCACGACATCGACGGGCACATCCCGCCGCCTGCCGACGGCCTCGCCCACGTCGAGCACGCGATCGAACTGGCGCTGGCCAAGATCCGCGACGCCGACGTGCCCACGCGCTGGTCGGACGCGGGCGCGCCGAGCGACCCGCTGCCGACCGACCCCGACTGGTCCGGCGGGAGCATCTACACCGACGTCCGCGAAACCAGGACCAGCGCCGACCCGCGGACGTTGTGGTCGGTGATCGAGTCCATCGGCGGCGAGCACGGCTGGTACTCGTTCCCGCTGGCATGGTCGGTAAGGGGCTGGATCGACCGGCTCGCGGGCGGCGTGGGCCTGCGGCGCGGCCGGAAGGACCCACGCAGGCTGCACGTGGGCGAGGCGTTGGACTGGTGGCGCGTGGAGCACCTGGAACGCCCACACATGTTGCGGCTGCGCGCCGAGATGCGTGTCCCAGGGCGGGCGTGGCTGGAGTTGTGCGTCGTGCCGAACGGCGACGGCGGCGCGACCTACCGGCAACGGGCGATCTTCGAACCGCATGGTCTCGCCGGGCACCTGTACTGGAAGTCGATCGCGCCGTTCCACGGCGTCGTCTTCGGCGGTATGTCCCAGAACATCACTGGAGCAGCGGAAACCCTCGTGAGCGGCGCGGGGGCGAACCACTCACGAGGGTAAGGACCCGCAGCGTCAGTGCGCTGTGGTTCCCTTGCTGCGCAGGCGGCTCAACCGGTGCAGACCGCGCGGCTTCGGCTCTTCCTGCCTGGCGACGGTCTCGTCGGTCGCCGCGACCGTCTGGGGCTGTTGCGCCGGAACGGGATCCGTGACCGGCTCCTGCATCGGGGCAACCTGGACCGGCTCCGGCTCGGTCTCGATGACCTTGCGCCGCAACGGCACGATCGCGATGACCAGGCCGAGCAGGGCGATGCCGAGGTGCAACCAGTTGTCCGCGACGTTGAGGTTGAGCGGGTTGCCCAGTTCGGACACCGGGTTGGTCGACGTCAGCCCGACCAGCATCAGGCCCCAGACCAGCAGCGCACCGTACCCGGCGAACACCACCCAGCCGAAGAGCCGCGAGGTGGCCGACGTCAACGCCATCAGCAGTCCGACGAAGCCGAACAGCAGGTGGATCACGTTGTGCAGCGGGTTGATCGCGAACACGCCCCACAGCATCGTGTGGCCCTGACCGGCGAAGTCGTTGAAGCCGGTGTGTACGAAACCGATGACGCCAAGCGCGAGGAACGCCAATCCGACGAGTCCGGCCAGCACCTGGGTGGGCTGCAGGCGGGCCCGTACTGACTCAGCCATGACCAACTCCCTGGGGATGCGAATGTCGCCCCCAGGGTTCCCGGCAATTCAGGCGGCAAACCCAAACCGGATACGTTCCACTGTAGCCAACCCGCGCTGGCTGCGGTCGTCGCCGTGGCGCAAGCCGAGCCCAACCACTGCCAGGCCGCGCGCAAGCCGAGCCCACCACTGCCAGGCCGCGCGCAAGCCGAGCCCACCACTGCCAGGCCGCGCGCAAGCGCAGAGGTCGGCTTCGGGGGTGTCTCCTGCCCGTCGGCCTGGGCGAAGCCAACCACGGGCTGTCCAGAGGTCGGCCCACGACAACCAGCGCCAGCGACAGCCATACCGATCCTCTTGACAGTCCGTGGTTCCCTGGGGCAGGTCGACGGGCAGGGGACGCCCGCGCCCTGAAACCCCGGGTCACTGAAGCGTGCGCCGGGAGCAACACGGCGCGAAGACCTCCTGCTCAGAGGTCTGCCTCCCGGCGAGGGTCCGTCTTTCGTCTTTTCGTCTTTCGTATTTTCAGACCCAGGATCTCCATTGCGGGTCTAGTGACCACGCCTTACTCCTGGTCAAGGCTCGGATGCTGCGGGGGAAAGATAGCCCCTCGCCGGGAGCAGACCTCTGGGCAGGAGATGGAATGGGTGTACTCCCTACCCAAAGCAAAGATCCTGTTGTGTGTACCCGAGGCGAGGGTGTCTCCTGCCCGTCGACCTGCCCCAGGGAACCACGGACTATCAAGAGGATCGGTACCGCTATCGCCGGGCCTCCTTGAGCAGGCCGACCTCTTGACAGCCCGTGGTTGGCTTCGCCCAGGCCGACGGGCAGGAGACACCCCCGAAGCCCACCCCTGCGCTTGCGCGCAAGCCGCAAACCCCCGCGCTTGCGCTCAGGCCCCAAACCCTCTACCCTCGCCCACTCCCCGGCCAAGGCCCGGCTGCGGTTGCTCTGCTCTGGCGTGTGGTTGGCTGCGGCTTCTGCTGCTCTGCGCTGGCACCCAGCCGATCCAGGCTGGCCTGCGCTGGTAACTCTCAAGCGCCCGAGGCTGGAACCATGGTCAGCTGGCGCTCGCACCGATCACACGCCGGTTGTCACTCGGCTGAGTCGGCAGGCGCAGGATTACCCGGCACGAACTCGGCCACGGTCCGCCGGGCAGGCATCGGCGGTACGCTTCGCGGCTGTCCATTCCGAGCTCTTCGTGGGTGGCCGGTGTCAGGGGACTCAAGGGGCGTCAGGTACCGGTGAGGTGGCCTTCGCCGCAAACTCGAACCGGTCGAGAACGGTGTACTCGTAGCGCTGGGCCGCGCCGATCAGGACTATCTCGTTGATCGTCCACTCAGGACTTTCATATGGCAGGGCCAGCGGGTCTCCGTGGCCGATCGTCAGGTGCGGGTGCCATTCGTGCCGGTCGTTCCACCGCAGCGCCCTGCCGAGCGCGTCGAACGCGGGGTCCACACGGGACACGCCCATCCACAGCGTGTGTCCGAAGTTGCCCGCGCCGGTCAACGACACCCTGGGCGCCGCGAGCCCCTGCGTGCGTTCCCTGACCCACGGCGCGCGAGCCGCTGGGTCGTCCTCGCCGTAGTAACCGATGGTGATGTGCCAGCTTTCCTGGGGCACCCAGTCGGCGCCACTGGTCGTGGCGAGCGCTTCGGCGAGGTGTTCGCGCACCTCACGCGGTGGAATCGCTGCGGTGAACAGCCTCACGCCAGTGCACCGGCCCTGCGCAGCACCTCGGCCAGCGCGGGGTAACGGCCGTCCAGCAGACGAGCGGCCTCGGTCAACTCGTCCGCGCTCGCCGCCCTGCGCAGCAGCGCCAGCGCCGCCCGGTCCGCCCTGCCCGGGTCGACCGGCAACATGTCTCGGCTGACCGTCGGCTTGGAGTCCCGCACGTCCTCAAGGGCCTTCTGCAGCGCTTCCTTGCGGCCGGACGCGACCTCCGGCGTGAGCACCTTGCGCTCGAGCATGATCAGCCTCGCCAGCACCGACGGGTTGCCGATCTTCGCCCGCCTGCCGCTCATCACCTGGCTGAGCATGGGCGCGCTGATCCCCAGCACGTCGGCGAGGTTCGCCTGTGAGACGTCGAACGCCACCACGAGCCGCCGGACACGGTCGCCGAGCGGCTCGCCGTACCACTGTTTCTGCAGCTCCAGGTTGCGCTGGACGATCTTCTGGTCCTCCACCTTTGCCCCTCGTCGCAGGTTGGTTCCCCTGCATCTTGCCAGGCCAGAGCCCCTAGCGAGGCGATTTGCCAGATCTGGGCCGCGCCTAGGAGCCGCTCAGGATCTCCCGGGTCCTCGCCACGTCGGCGTGCATCTGCTCGAGCAACGCCTCGACGGTGTCGTAGCGCTCCATCGAACGCAACCGCTCGACGAAGTCCAGCCCGACGCGCTGACCGTAGAAGTCCTCGTCGACGTCGAGGACGAACGCCTCGACCCGGCGCTCGCGGCCGGAGAAGGTCGGGTTGGTGCCCACCGAGACCGCCGCCATCAGCGAGCGCTGGGCGCTGCCGCTGAGCGACGTGAACCGGCACGCGTAGACGCCGTCCGCGGGGACCGCCGTGTACCGGGGAGTCGAGAGGTTCGCGGTCGGGAACCCCAACTGGTGGCCGCGGCCGTCACCGCGCACCACGATGCCCTCGAGACGGTGCGGCCTGCCGAGCGCGGCCTCCGCGGCGACCACGTCCCCAGCGTCCACACAGGCGCGGATGTACGTCGAGGAGAACGTGATCTCGCCGTTGGTCGCCGACGTGAGCAGCTTGGCGCCCTCCACGCTGAACCCGAACCGGTGCCCGAGCTTGGTCAGCAGCTCGATGTCACCCTGCGCCTTGTGTCCGAACCGGAAGTTCTCGCCGACCACGACGGCCGACGCGTGCAGCCGGTCGACCAGCACCTCGTGGACGAACTCGTCCCCCGGCATCTTGGACAGTTCGACGGTGAACGGCAGCACGCAGAAGACGTCGACGCCCAGGTGCTCGACCAGTTCGGCCTTGCGGCGCAGCGTGGTCAGCTGCGCCGGGTGGCTGCCCGGCCGCACGACCTCGGACGGGTGCGGGTCGAACGTGACGACCACGCTGGGCACGTCGCGTTGACCGGCCAACTCGACCGCTCGCTCGATCAGGGCCTGGTGCCCCCGGTGCACGCCATCGAACACGCCGATGGTGGCAACGCATCGCCCCCAGCCGCCCGGAATATGTTCCAACCCGCGCCATCGCTGCACGGCCCCGAGCCTACGTGGTCCAGGGGTGTTCATCCCGCCGGGGCGAGTACGACTATGGGCCGCGCCACAGGCCCCTCGTCGGTCGCGAGCGCCAGCACGTGGCCGTCGGGGTCGAAGACGCCGTAGGTGCCCGTCACTCCGGCCGCGGGGATCCGCTGGCCGTAGCGCAGTGCGGCGGTCTGCCGTTCGTCCACGTCGTAGCGCTTGAACGCGGTCGCGACCGAGGTGTCCAGGTCGAGCGACAGGCCTGGGTTCTCCTCGAGCTGCTCCAGGGTGCGGGCGACACGCAGGTCGAACGGTCCGACCCTGGTCCGGCGCAGCGCCGCCAGGTGACCGCCGACACCGAGGTCGGCGCCGAGATCACGGGCCAGCGCGCGCACGTACGTGCCGGAGGAGCAGTCGACCATGGCGTCGATCTCGACCACTCCGTCCGCGCGCCGGATGGACAGCACGTCGAACCGGTTGACGGTGACCGGCCGGGCGGGGATCTCGACCTGCTCGCCTTCCCGGACCCGCGCGTACGCCCGTTTCCCGTCGATCTTGACGGCGCTGACCGAGCTGGGCACCTGCATGATGTCGCCGGTGAGCTTGCCGATCCCGGCGTGGACCGCCTCGTCGGAGACACCCGAAGCGTCCACTTCGGACAACGTGTCGCCCTCGGCGTCGTCGGTGGTCGTCGACGAGCCGAGCCGGATCGTGCCCAGGTAGACCTTGGTGTCCATGGCCAGGTGGCCGAGCAGCTTGGTGGCCCGCTCCACCCCGAGCACCAGCACACCGGTGGCCATCGGGTCGAGGGTCCCGGCATGGCCGACCTTACGAGTGCCGAGGATCCGGCGGACCTTGGCGACGACGTCGTGGGACGTCATGCCCGGCGCCTTGTCGACGACGACGAGACCGGGCGGGACAGCGGGGCGTTTCACGGACACGACGGGAATCCTCGCATCCGCGTCCCGGGACACGGCAAGGTATGCCTGATACGGCTGGCCGAAGCGGACAACCACCGAACCGCTTCCTGGTTTCCGGAAGGCGGTAATCCCGGTCTAACGGGCAGTTCGGCGTCGCGGGCCGCCCGGAGCCGTCCGGCGCGCAAAACCACCCGAACGGGCAAGTAGTCGCCCATCGAAAGCGGTGTGACCAGCGGATTCGCCGACATCGACCCGCCAGATCCCGGTTGCCGCAACATAAGCACGTCCGCGAATGTAATCGCGCAGGCGATGAGTCGGCCGCCCGTGCCCCGGCGACCGCCGCGACCAGCTTGTTCTGCCTGTCGGAGAGGCGATCCGGCGCACCGGGTCACTCGCAACCCTTGACCTCGTGGAAGTTGACTCTACTGGGAAAGAATCGTGATCCGTCAGGTCACTCCCTACCGTCCGGCGGCATTACGATCCCGTATAGAGACAAGGGCACATGGCAACACCGACACCTCCCAACTATCACGGCCGCCAATTGCTGAGGGAGCTCAAGCGGCTGCGTGAACTGGCTGGCATGACGCAGGACGAGGCAGGCCGAAGGCTGCACATGACCCTGCAGAAGCTCAGCCGGATCGAGAACGGGCAACTGCCCGGCTACCACGAGCTGCGCGCGATGCTCCGCGTCTACGGCCTGCCCCGGCACGACTGGGAAGACCCGCTGGCGCTGTGGGAGCTGGCCCGCAAACGCGGCTGGTGGCGCGATTTCGGCCTCAAGGACTCCGGGTACGTGTGCATGGAGCACGAGGCCGAGCACCTGACGGAGTTCCAGCTCGGCACCCTGCCCGCACTGATGCAGACCGAGCAGTACGCCTGCGCCAGCCTCAAGCACACGACCGATCCGCAGACGGCGGTGAGCATCCGGCTACGTCGTCAACAGCGCTTGCTCGGCAAGAACCCGTTGGTCCTGCACTCGTTCGTGCACGAACCGGTGCTGCACCAGGGAGTCGACCGCGAGCAGCTGCGCCTGCTGGTCGACCGGGCGCAGTTGGCGTGCGTGACGCTGCGGATCGTGCCGCAGACAGCCGGTCTGCACAGCGGACTGGACGGGTCGGTGATGCTGCTGTCGTTCAGCGACCCGCACGAGCCGGACATCGTTTTCACCGAGTCCGCGCTCGGCCTCGCCCAGACGCAGGACCCCGGCAAGACGGCGGTCATCCGCAGCAGACTCGACCGGCTCGCCGAGATCGCACTGCCGCCGGACGACTCGCTGAACACGATCAGGGCGCTGATCTGGTGACGGTCACGACGCGCTGAGCGCGACCGAGTCCCAGCGACGCTGCCGGATCCGGACCGGCACCTGTTCGCCGCGCGCCTGCGCCGCGAACACATGGGCCCTGGTGCGCCGCCACCACACGGCGGTGCGCCAGGTCCCCAGCGTCGTCAACACGACCGAGACGATCATCGCGTACTCGAACGAGTCCGTGATGTCGAGCACCAGGCCGATGCCCAGCGCGGCAAGGGTTGTCGCGAGAAACCCACCGACGTTGACCACACCGCTCGCGGTGCCCACGCGTGACAGCGGGTTGTAGTCGCGTCCGATCGAGAACCCGATGGCCGACAACGGCAGACCGAGCGACAACACCGCGAACACGACCCCGAGCAGGACCGGCGGCAACGGCCCCAGCAGCAGCACGGCCCACAGGCCGACCGCGACGACGAGGTACCCGGCGACGAGGAACATCCGCAGTTCCGGCCAACGGCCGATCACGGCACCGATCAGCGGACCGCTGACGATCGTCACGATCACCATCACGCCGACCACCGAGCTGGCGACCGCCTCGGAAAGGCCGTGCGCGCGGACGAGATAGGGAAATCCCCACAGCAACGTCAGCACAGCGGGCAGTTGCATCGTGGCGAAATGCACCCAGAACCCCAGCCGGGTTCCCGGAATCCGCCATGTCTCCCGCACTCCGCGCGCCACATCACGGATCTTGGTCGCTTCCGTGCGCGGGGCAGGGCCGTGCGGCGTGTCCTTCAGGCGGGACGCGACGATCGCGTACACGCCCGTCACCAGACCGGTGACGAGGAACGTCGTCGTCCAACCCGCGTTGTGCAGAAGCAGCGTCAACGGCACAGTCGCCGCCAGGTTGCCCAGTCCGCCGAGCGCCGCGGTGAGCGAGACCACAAGGGAGTACTGGCGCGCCGAGAAGTGCGCGGATGCCAGGCGCAGCAAGCTGATGAACGTCATCGCGTCGCCGAAGCCCAGTACCGCGCGGGCGACAAGGCCGAGCGGGTACGAGGTCACGAGGGCGAACAGCACCTGCCCCGTGCCCATCAGCAGAGCCGCCGCCGTGAGGATCCTGCGCGGGCCGAACCGGTCGACCAGCAGACCGGTCGGGACCTGCATCGAGGCGTACACCAGCAGCTGCAGCACGGTGAACGTGCCGAGCGCGGCGGGGCCGACACCGAACCTGTTCGACGCCTCGAGGCTGGCCACACCGAGCGAGCCGCGGTGGAAGACCGCCGCCATGTAGACGAACACTGCCGTTGCCCAGATCACCCACGCCTTGGTGGCGGCGCGCAAGACGACCCCTCTCCGATCAATTAGATAGCAAACCTATGCTAACGAATCGCTCCCACCACAGCCCACCCGCCGGAACGTGTGCGCAACAGCACAGTCACCAGGCGGATGGCCATGAACGCGGCCAGTCCCGTCCAGATCCCGGACAGGCCCCAGTCGAACGCCATCGACAGCCAGATGAACGGCAGGAAACCGACGATCGCCGCCAGCAAGGTGGCGTTGCGCATGAACGCCGCGTCACCGGCGCCGAGCAGGACACCGTCCAACGCGAACACCACGCCGCAGATCGGCTGCAGTGCGACGAAAAACCACCACGCGTTGGGAATCTCGGCGAGCACCTGCGCGTCCGGCGTGAACACCCGTGGCAACACAGTGGACAGTGCGGCGAACACCACACCCAGCATCGACCCGAACACCAGCCCGTACCCGGTCACCTGCCAGGCGACCTTGTGCGCCGCCCGTTCGTCCTCCTTGCCCAACGCCTCGCCGACCAGCGACTGCGCCGCGATCGCGAGCGAGTCGAGCACGAGCGCGAGGAACGTCCACAGTTGCAGGACCACCTGGTGGGCGCCGACGGCAGCGGTGGAGGTGTGCGCGGCGACCGTGGTCGCCGAGATGAAGCACGCCTGGAACGCCAGGCTGCGCACGACCAGGTCACGCCCGAGACCCAGCTGCGCACGCATCTTGGCGTAGTGCGGCCGCAACGGGACCCGTTCGACGATCAGCGCACGGACGAACAGCGATGCCGAGATCACCTGCGCGACGACGTTGGCGATCGCCGAACCCTCCAGGCCCCAGTCGGCCACGTACACCAGGATCGGGCACAGCAACGCCGACAGGCCGTTGCCCGCGAGAACGTAACGCAGTGGGCGGACCGTGTCCTGGACGCCGCGCATCCACCCGTTGCCCGCCATGGTGATCAAGATGAACGGCACACCCAGCAACGCGATCCGCAACCAGCTGACCGCGGCGTCCGCCACCTCCTGCGAGCCGGACAGCAGCTCGGCGATCGGCCGCGCCAGCACCTGCCCGGCGACGATGAGCACCAGACCGACCGAGACCGCGAGCCAGGTCGCCTGCACCCCTTCGGCAACCGCGTCCGCCCGCCTGCCTGCACCGTGTAACCGCGCGACACGGGCGGTCGTGCCGTAGGACAGGAAGGTCATCTGGGTCGACACCTGCGCGAGCACGATGCCCGCCACCGACAGACCCGCCAGTGGGACGGCACCGAGATGACCGACCACGGCCGTGTCGACCAGCAGGTACAGCGGCTCGGCGGCGAGCACGCCCAACGCGGGGACGGCAAGCGAGAGCAAGCGCCTCAGCGGCGTCACGAGCATCCCCCTGGGTAAGGTGTGCAATCGAGTTTGACCCCTGACAGGGTAGGTGTAAGGACCGTTCATGGACAACGCCGATTACCTGGATGTGGCCCTGCGCGTGGCCAACGCCACACTGGCGGACGTATCCGCACTTCAAGAGGCACTGCACGACGAGCCGTGGTGGGCGAGCCGGCTGACCGTCGACGACCTGACCGCCCTGCGCCCAGTCGCCGACGGCTTGTGCAAGGTGCTCGCCGCCGCGGTCTCGGACAACACACCGGGCGTGCGTACCGCGGTGAACGAACTGCTGGAGGCCTATCCCCTGCGGCCACGTCTGTCCGCCGGCCACGACACGGAGGCGAACTGGCACATCCACGTCGCCGACCCGGACGAGCCGCCAGCGACCGAGGTCGCCGCCGCGGTGGCATGGGGAATCGCGCAGGGAATCGTGCGGTACGGCCTGTCCAGGTGGGGCCGGTGCGCGGACGAGAACTGCGAGAACTACTTCCTGGACACGTCGACCAACCGCGCGAAGCGGTACTGCTCGTCACGATGCGCCAACCGCGTACATGTAGCTGCGCACCGTTCCCGGCAACGATCCATCGACCAGGCCCTAGGGTAAGAGGGTGAGCGATCTCGACAGCGCGGTAGAGCTGCTACGGACGGCCACCGACGTGACCCTGCTGGCCCACGTCAACCCGGATGCCGACGCGCTGGGCAGCGCGCTCGCCCTCGGGCTGGCGCTGCACCGCCGTGGCGCCACGGTCCGTGTGTCGTTCGGTTCGCCCGACACCGTCCCGGAAACACTCCTTCCGTTGGACTACGCGGGTTTGCTGGTGCCGGCCAGGGCCGTCCCCGAGGTCGCCCCGCTGGTGATCGCACTGGACACGGGCAGCGTCGCCCGGCTGGGCGAACTCGGCGACCGCGTGGCCAACACGATCGCCGCGGGCGGCAACGTCCTCGTCGTCGACCACCACGCCTCGAACACCTACTACGGCACGCACCATTTCGTGGACGACACCGCCGTGGCAACGGCCGCGCTGGTGGCGGCCTTGCTGGACGCCCTCGAAGTGGAGTTGGACAGCGAACTGGCCACCTGCGTCTACGCCGGGATCGTCACCGACTCCGGATCGTTTCGCCGCGCGACACCGGAGACGCACCAACTGGCGGCGCGGCTGCTGGCCGCGGGCGTGGATCCCGACAAGACCGCGCGCGAGCTGATGGAAGAACACCCGTTCACCTTCCTGCCGATGCTCTCGACCGTGCTGGGCCGCGCGAAGCTGGACAAGGCGGCCGCCGGTGGCCGCGGTGTCGTGTACACGTACGTCACCCTCGAGGACTCGGCGAACGTCCGGCCGGAGGAGATCGAGTCCGTCGTGGAGATCGTGCGATCGGCGCGGGAAGCCGAAGTGGCCGTGGTGTTCAAGGAGATGCAGCCGCTGTCGTGGACCGTGTCGCTGCGTTCGGTGTCCGATGTGGACGTCAAGGACGTCGCGACCGCGCTCGGTGGCGGCGGGCACCGCCGAGCCGCCGGGTACTCGGCGGAAGGCCCGATCGAGCCGCTGATCGAGGCCCTGCTGGCTACGCTGTCCCGCTGATCCGTTTGCCGACGAAGGAAAGGACCTCGGGCAACACACCGGCCCAGTAGGACTCGTCGTGCGCGCCGGGCGTGAACGACGAGATGGCCGCGCGTGCCCGGCCGGCAAGGGCCCTGGCCACGGTGATGAACGGATCGCTTGCCCCGCACCAGACACCGAGTGGCACACCGGCGATCTCGTCGACGTGCCGCAGCGGCTCGTTGGCCTCCCAGTGCGCCTGGTCGGCGAAGACGCGCTTGGCCTTGGCGTTCGGCCAGTCACGGAACAACGCCGGGCTGATCGCGGCGACGGCTTTGAGGTCCTTCCGTGTCCGCGTGAACCGCAGTGCCCCGAAGGCACCCATGGAGATCCCGAACGCGGCCTGGATCGAGCCGAGTTCGGTCAGCAGCATCCGTTGCGGGTCGTCGCCGGGCTTCCCGTCCACCCAGTAGGTCTCCTGCCCGCCGTCGACCGAGATGACGGCGAACGGCGGCACCCCGGCCCGCACGACCTCGGTGAGGAACTTCTGCACACCGAGCGAGACCATCCAGTTCGCGTCACCGCCACGACCGTGCAGCGCCACGCACTTCGGCAGGCCGCCGGGCGCGTGGCCGTCCGGTGCCATCGTGATCACCTTGACCGCACGGCCACGCGCCTTCGACGCGACCGTGACCGTGGTCGTCGACTCGACCGGTTTCGGCGTCGGCGTGTCCGATGTGGGCGGGTTCGCCGTCGTCTGCCCGGTCGAACACCCGGTGGCCAGCGCCGCGGCCCCGCCGATGACCAGTGCTCTCCTCGATGCCCCCATACGGCCAACCTACGCGGTCACGGGCTTGCCTGTCTCCAGAAGGGTCTTCAGGCCCGACACCAGTTGGGGCCACCCGCCGCTCTGCGGCAGCTGACCGCTGATGGCCTTGTGCATCAAGCTGTCCGCGTCGAAGTCGTCGTGGACGACCGTCAACTTGACCTGCTGCTCGGCCGGTTCCAGCAGGAACGTCACCTTGGACCGGCGCCGCTTGTTCTCCTCGGCGAGTTCCGCAGCGGTCAGGCCGAAGATCTCCCCGTGCATGGGCTGCAACTGGTGCCAGCTGTAGGAGAGCCGCGTGTACGGTTCGGCGACGAGCACGACCTGGCCCTGGTCCTCGACCGGCCCGCCTTCCTCGTACTGCAGGTCGACCCGTGAACCGACCTGCCAGTCGGACACGAGCGCGAGGCCACCCCAGTACTGGCGGGTGAACTCCGGCTCGGTCAGCGCCCGCCACAGCTTCTCGGGGGTGGTGCTGATGTAGCTGGTGTAGACGAACTCGGGCTTGTCCATGGTGCGTTGCTCCAATGCGGTCTTCAGGTCGCCGAGCGTCTGGACCCGGCCGAGGTGGTACTGGTTGATCCACCGGTCGGCGATGGCGTTGATCGGCTCGGCGTTGAGGTAGTGCAGTTTTTCCCTGCCGCGCCGCACGGTCGTGACCAAGTTGGCGGTGATCAGGACCGCCAGGTGCTTGCTGACCGACTGGCGCGCCATGTCCAGCTCGCCGCACAACTCGCGCAAGGTCTGTCCGGTACGACGGTTGAGACTGTCCAGCAGGCATCGACGGCCGGGATCGGCCAACGCCCGGAACACTTCGTCCATACCCTCACCTCGCATAGGCAGCCGTTTGGCTGCCTGAACAATAGGCAGCCGTACGGCTGCATGTCAACCCTGTCGGTCCCTGCCGCTAGCGTGGCGGGGTGCCATCGAACTGGGAGCGGTCACTGACCTCCCTGCTCAGCCCGGACGCCGAGCAGGGTGGTGCGCCGCTGGGCATCGAGCTGACACTGGCGACGGAGCCGTTGCTCTCGCGCGCCCGCAGCTCAGGCCCCACCGTCTTCGCGAAACTGGTGCGGCAGGGCCGCAGCGGCTGGGTCAGCGGCGGTGTGAGCTGGGGCAGGCTGACCCCGTTCGAGGGCTATGCTGCCGCACACGTCCGTGTCCTGCGCGAGATCCACGCGGTCTACCAGGCGCAGGACATGATCCCCCGTGACGACAAGATGATCGACCTCGCCCGGTTCGACACCCGGCACCTGTGGGCCCTGCTGGACGAGGCGGTGCGCGTCGGCGTCACCCTGGTCAACGCCGACTTCCACCCCGCCGAACTGTGCCTGGACGTGACCAGTGACGCCGGTCTGCTCGTCACCCCGGTCATCCGCGTGGAAGGGCAAGGCCCGGCGTCCGCTGTGCGGTTCCTCGGCGCGGGACACGGCCTTGTGTACGTCAGCCAGGAGGAGCTCGACGAGACCGGGGCGGCCGACGAGTGCCGGATCGGGCTGGCGAAGCTTGCCCAGCCCGCGCCGGAGTCCTTGCAGGACATGGTTGTCGGCGAGCACAGGCTGCAGATCCCCGTTTCGGAGCGGGACCGGTTCGTCAACCGCTACTACCCCCGGCTGCGGCACACCGCCCAGTTCGTGTCGTCGGACGGCTCGTTCGCCCCGCCGACGATCTCCGGGCCGGTGCTGCGGCTGAACGCGGCCTACCGCAACGACCACGAGCTGGACCTGGACTGGGAATGGCTCTACCGGATCGGCACGTCCGAGCTCCACGCGGCGCTGGACGCGGAGCCGGAGGCCTACCGCGACCCGGACGCCGAACGCGAGATCCTGGCCCGACTGCCCCGGAAACCCGTGGCGACAACGCTGCGGGACGTGGATACCATGCGGTTCACCACGGAGGAGCTGGCCCGGTTCGACGAACTGCCGGGCGTCGAGGTCGAGGTCATCGGTGTGCGGCCGGACTACCGCGAGGCGAGCGTGGTCCGGATCGGCTTGTCTACTTCGGACACGCCGGGGAAGACGGACTGGTTCGACCTGACCGTGACGATCACCGTCGACGGGCGCACGGTGCCGTTCATGGACGTCTTCCTGGCGCTGACCAGGGACGAGACGTACCTGCTGTTGCCGGACGGCGCCTACTTCTCCCTGCAGAAGCCGGAACTGCGGACGTTGCACAAGCTGATCGTCGAAGCCCGCGGGTTGCTCGACCAGCGGAGCGACTCGTTGCGGATCAGCCGCTTCCAGGCGGGACTGTGGGACGACCTGGTCAACATCGGCGTGGTCGACCACCAGGCGGGCGCGTGGCGCAAGCAGGTCGGCGGCTTGCTGGACGAGGTGCCGGAGTACGACGTGCCCGAGTCGCTGGACGCCCGGTTGCGGCCGTACCAGCTGGACGGGTTCCGCTGGCTGGCCTTCCTGTGGGAGAACGACCTCGGCGGCATCCTGGCCGACGACATGGGCCTCGGCAAAACCCTGCAAACACTCGCCCTCATCTGCCACGCCAAAACCGACACGCCGTTCCTCGTAGTGGCGCCGACCAGCGTGGTGACAACGTGGCAGGCCGAGGCAGCCCGGTTCGCGCCAGAGCTGCGCGTGGTGACCATCTCGGACACACTGCGGCACAAGGACTTGCCCGCGCTCATCGCCGGAGCGGACATCGTACTGACGTCGTACACCTTGATGCGCCTGGACTTCGACCGTTACTCGAAGATCAAGTGGGCGGGGATGGTGCTCGACGAGGCGCAGGTGGTCAAGAACCACCAGTCGAAGGTGCACCAGTGCGCCAGGCGCATGCCCGCGCCGTTCAAACTGGCGATCACAGGCACGCCGATGGAGAACAACCTGATGGAGCTGTGGTCGCTGCTGTCGATCACCGCGCCGGGCCTGTTCCCCAGTCCCGTGCGGTTCCAGCAGTACTACGCGCGAAGGATCGAACGAACCGGAGAACCCGGCCTACTGGCACAACTCCGGCGCAGAATCCGCCCACTGGTGAAACGCCGGACCAAGGACCAGGTGGCGACAGACCTGCCACCGAAGCAGGAACAGGTGCTGCACGTCGAACTGCACCCCAAGCACCGCAAGGTCTACCAAACCCACCTGCAACGAGAACGCCTACGAATCCTCGGCATGGTCAGGGACATGAACACCAACCGGTTCACCATCTTCCGGTCGCTGACGATGCTGAGACAACTGAGCCTGCACCCCGCACTGATCGACGAAGAACACAGCGACCTCCCGTGCGCGAAGATCGACGCACTGCTCGACCAAGTGCACGACGTCGTCGCAGGTGGACACCGCGCGCTGGTGTTCAGCCAGTTCACCACCTTCCTGGACATAGTGCGGTCCCGCCTGGACATCCCGTACTGCTACCTGGACGGCTCGACACGCGACCGCGACAAGGTAATCCAACGGTTCAAGAACGGCACGGCCCCCGTATTCCTGATCAGCCTCAAAGCAGGCGGATTCGGCCTGAACCTGACCGAAGCCGACTACTGCTTCCTCCTCGACCCATGGTGGAACCCAGCGACGGAAGCACAGGCAGTCGACCGCACCCACCGAATCGGCCAGTCGAAGACAGTGCTGGTCTACCGCCTGATAGCGAAAGACACGATAGAAGAGAAAGTGATGGCACTGAAGGCAAAGAAAGCAGAACTCTTCACCAGCGTGCTGGACGAGGGAGACATGTTCGGCGCGAGCCTGACCGCCGAAGACATCCGCGAACTGCTCTCCTAACGCGAAAAATGCCCGGCAAAGACAGGTCCAACCGGATCTTGATGAACATGCACACCCCTCGCCTCAACCCCGGCCAGCACGGCCAGAGTAGGCGACCCGCAGCCAAGCAGCGGAGTGTGCGGCTGCGCGAGCAAGCGCGTGGCCTACTCTCCGAACGCAAGGGCAAGACGACCGCCAACCCAAGTCAGCCGCGCGCTAGCGCAGAGTGGTGCTTCGGGGGTGTCTCCTGCCCGTCGGCCTGGGCGAAGCCAACCACGGGCTGTCAAGAGGTCGGCCTGCCCAAAGAGCCCCAGCGACAGCCATACCGATCCTCTTGATAGTCCGTGGTTCCCTGGGGCAGGTCGACGGGCAGGGGACACCCGCGCCCTGAAACCCCGGGACATAAAAACATGCGCCGGGAGGAACACGGCGCGAAGACCTCCTGCTCAGAGGTCTGCCTCCCGGCGAGGGACCCCTTCTTTTTGTCTTTTCAGACCCGGAATCTCCAGTTCCGGGTCGGGTGACCACGCCTTACTCCTGGTCAAGGCTCGGGATCCTGCGGGGGAAAAGATAGCCCCTCGCCGGGTGGCAGACCTCAAAGCAGGAGATGGGGTGGGTGTACTCCCTGCCCAAGCCGAGATCCTGTGGTGTGTACCCGAGGCGCGGGCGCCTCCTGCCCGTCGACCTGCCCCAGGGAACCACGGACTATCAAGAGGATCGGTATGGCTGTCGCCGGGGCTCCTTGGGCAGGCCGACCTCCTGACAGCCCGTGGTTGGCTTCGCCCAGGCCGACGGGCAGGAGACACCCCCGAAGCCCACCCCTGCGCTTGCGCGCTAGCCGTTGCGGGTTGCTCTGCGCTGGCGCGGCCGCAACCCCCTGCGCTTGCGCGCGGCCGCAACCCCCTGCGCTTGCGCGCGGCCGCAAACCCCTGCGCTTGCGCGCAGGCCGAAACACCTCGTGAGTGTTTACGCGGGCTTGGGTTCTAACCCGCGTGAACACTCACGAGGTGCAAGCTTCCGCGCAAGCCGCAAACCCCCGCGCTGGCGCGCGAGCCACCCGCCCTGCGCTTGCGCGCGAGCCGCCTGCCCTGCCCTGCGGGTTCGCCTGACCGGCGTCCCCCAAGATCTCCAGCACCACGCCGAAGGCTCGCCGACCACGGCTGGGCTGCTGGTGCTCTCCGCTTGCCTGCGAGCCGCAACCTTGTCTGTCCTGACCCACACTGCGTAGACGTGGCTGGGCATGGCGAGTTCAGTGGTGGAGTCGGCGAGTTCGCCGATCCGCTGTTGACCTACGCAACCGCCCACCTGTCCATACCTCTGCACCTCATACCCCGGCCAGACCTCGCAGTAGCGCGTTGCGGGGGCATTTATTGCGCGTCGGCTGGCTGCGGGGCTCGGTTGTGGGTGTGGGTGTTGTTTTGGTTGGGGCGGTCGTCGAATTGGGTTCGGTAGAGCTCCGCGTAGCGGCCGTTGGCTGCCAGCAGTTCTTCGTGGGTTCCGCGTTCTACCGTGCGGCCTGCTTCGATGACCAGGATCAGGTCTGCTGCTCGGACTGTGGACAGGCGGTGGGCGATGACCAGTGCTGTTCGGCCTGCCAGGGCTTCTCCCAGTGCTTCCTGGACCGCTGCTTCCGATGACGAGTCCAGGTGGGCGGTGGCTTCGTCGAGGATCACCACACGGGGGTTGGCCAGCAGGAGGCGGGCGATGGTCAGTCGTTGGCGTTCGCCGCCGGAGAGGCGGTATCCGCGTTCGCCGACGACTGTGTCCAACTGGTCCGGCAAGGAGCGGACCAGGTCCGCCAGGCGTGCGTGGGTGAGCGCGTCCCAGAGTTCCTCGTCTGCCGCTGTGGGCCGGGCCAGGCGGAGGTTGTCGCCGATCGACTCGTGGAACAGGTGGCCGTCCTGGGTCACCAGGCCCATGGCGTCGCGGATCGAGGTGAAGGACAGGTCCTTGACGTCCACTCCGGACAGTCGGATGGCGCCGGAGTCCACGTCGTAGAGCCGGGGCGCGAGGGACGCGATGGTCGACTTGCCCGCACCCGACGAGCCGACCAGGGCGACCAACTGGCCTGGTTCCGCGCGGAAGGAGATCCCGTGCAGCACTTGTTCGCCGCCACGGCTGTCCAGCGCTGCCACTTCCTCGAGGGAAGCCAACGACACCTTGTCCGCCGCCGGGTAGGAGAAGTTCACGTTGTCGAACTCCACCGAGACCGGGCCGTCCGGCACCTGCCGCGCGTCCGGCTTCTCCTTGATCAACGGCTGCAGGTCGAGCACCTCGAAGACGCGCTCGAAGCTGACCAACGCGGTCATCACGTCCACACGCGCGTTGGCCAGGCCGGTCAGCGGTTGGTAGAGCCTGGTCAGCAACAGCGCGAGGGTGACCACCGTGCCCGCGTCCAGCTGTCCTTCCAGGGACAGGTATCCGCCGAGGCCGTACACCAATGCCAACGCCAGTGCGGAGACCAGCGACAGCGCGGTCATGAAGAACCATTGGTTCACCGCCGCGCGCACGCCGATGTCCCGCACGCGGCGAGCGCGCCTGCCGAACTCGTTCGACTCGTCCTGCGGGCGGCCGAACAGCTTGATCAGGGTGGCACCGGGGGCGGAGAACCGCTCGGTCATCTGGGTTGTCATCGCCGCGTTGTGCTCGGCCGCCTCGCGTTCCATCCCGGCCAGCCTGCGGCCCATCCGCCGTGCGGGCAGGTAGAAGATCGGCAGCAGGATCAACGCCAGCAGGGTGATCTGCCACGACAGGGCGATCATCACGACGAGCGTCAGCACGAGCGCGATGATGTTGTTGGTGACCATGGACAGTGTCATCGTGAACGCGCGCTGCGCGGCGATCACGTCGTTGTTCAACCTGCTGACGAGGGCGCCTGTCCTCGTTCGGGTGAAGAAGGCGACCGGCATCCGCTGCACGTGGTCGAACACCGCCTGCCGCAGTCGGAGGATGAGCTCCTCGCCGACACTCGCCGACCGCCAGCGCTCGACGATGCCGACCACCGCGTCGACGATCGCGATCGCGGCGATCACCAGCGCGAGGGTGACGACGATGCCGCTGTCCTCCTTGTTCATGATCGCGTCCACCACCCGCCCCGCGATCACGGGCGTGGCAACGGCGAGCACCGCGGAAACGGCGCTCAACAGCAGCAACGCCAGCACGGCGCCGCGCAGCGGCCGGGCGAACCGGATGATCCGGCGGACAGTCGCCCGGCCGATCCGTTTGCCCCCTTCCTGCATGGCGCTCTCCATCGCCATCCAGGACGAGAAGTTCAGGTCCACGGTGCTCTCCCCAGGCTGGTTCGTCCGGCGGTCTTGGACAGTCTTGAACCTCAAGCTTTGTTGAGGTCAACTCGTCGGGCAAAACGACCGTAGCGGGTGGGTCTGACAATTTCGGACCGTCCGGCCGAGCACCGCACGGTCGCGGAGGTGGGAACAGCTAAGCTCGCAGCCCCGACCGGCCAACACTGCGCAGGAGACGATGACCCGCTACGCACTTCTAGTCCTCCCTGCGATGAACCGGGTGTACGCCGAGTCGTCGGTCGGGCTGACCATCGCCGAGCTGGGCGTGTTCGACCAGGCCGTGCTCGGCGGCAAGCTGACCGACATAGCCGAGACCCGGATCGGCGGCGTGCCGTACGTGGCGTTCGAAGCCGACGAACTGACGCCGAAGGACGCGGACTACCTGGCCAACATGTCGGCCATCTACGCGCTTTTCCGGATGGATGGCCGACTGCTCGACCCGGTCGAACTGCGGCCGCTGGACAAGTTCGACGACGACCTGATCACCATCCAGAAGTACCAGGGCAAGACCAACGAGCACTTCACCAAGCTCCTGCTGAACGTCACCCTGCTCGCCTCCGCCCGCGCCGACGAGATGCTCGACCGGCGGTTCAAGGTGTTCGATCCCTTGTGCGGCAGGGGAACCACGCTCAACCAGGCGCTGATGTACGGCTACGACGCGGCCGGTCTCGACATCGACACCAAGGACTTCGAGGCGTACTCGACGTTCCTGCAGACGTGGCTGAAGCGCAAACGGCTCAAGCACGACGCCGAGATCACGCGGATCCGCCGTGAGCACAAGAACATCGGCAAGCGGCTGCACGTCTCCGTCGGCGTCAGCAAGGAAAGCTACAAAGCGGGCGACGCGTTGGACCTGACGTACATCAACGGCGACACCGCGAAAGCCGCCGAGTTCTACAAGTCAGGCAGCTTCGACCTGGTGGTCGCGGACGCGCCCTACGGCGTGCAGCACGGCAGCCGAACCCAGCAGCACGGACTGCACCGCAGCCCGCTCGACCTGGTCGAAGCGGCGGCTCCCGGATGGACCAAGCTGCTCAAACCCGGTGGGGCGCTGGGCATTTCGTGGAACACGAACGTCGCACGACGGGACGACGTCGCCGAGGTGCTCGCCGGAGCCGGCCTCGAACCGGTGGAAACCGGGCCGTACCTGGACTTCCAGCACCGCGTCGACCAGGCGATCGTCCGCGACATCGTGGTCGCCCGCCGCCCCTGACCGTTGGCAACCAATGTGGCCTTCGTTGCGCAAAACGCTACGAAGGCCACATTGGTTGCACGGAAAGCTCGGTTAGTCCTCGAGGTCGGGATCGCGGGGAGCTCGGTACGGGTCGGGCTCGCCCGCGGGCTTGGCGCCGGTCGCGATCCGCGCGACCTCCTCGTCGGCTTCCTTGACCTTGGCGAGCAGATCGTCCATCCGCCGGGCGTCCTCGGGGATCGTGTCGGCCATGAACGTCAGCGTCGGCGTGAAGCGGACGCCAGTACCTTGGCCGACAAGGGATCGGAGCACGCCTTTCGCGCTCTCCAGCGCGGCTGCGGCACCTTTGGTGTCCGGCGCGGCGTTGAGCGAGTCCCCGAAGACCGTGTAGTACACGGTCGCGTCCTGCAGGTCACCCGTCAGCTTGACGTCGGTGATGGTCACCAGCGTCAGCCGGGGGTCCTTGACCTCGTGCTCCAGTGCGGACGCCACGATTTGCTTGATCCGCTTCGCAAGTTTGCGGGCGCGGGCCGGGTCGGCCACGGCGCTCCCCTCCTCCATCGTCTAAAAATCTACTCGTCCTCGGGACCGACGAGCCGGTGCCGGGCGGACAGCAGCTGCAGTTCCGGACGGCCGGACACGAGCCGTTCGCACGCGTCGAGCAGCTCACGCACGTGCGTGGCGTCCGGTGCCACCACCGCGACCCCGATCAGGGCGCGGCGGTGCAGGTCGAGGTGACCGGCCTCGGCCACGCTGACCTCGAACTTGCGCCGCAGCTCCGCGACGACCGGACGAACGACCGACCGCTTCTCTTTGAGCGAATGGACGTCACCGAGCAGGATGTCCAGCTCGAGCGCACCGACGTACAACAGGCATCACCATGGGGAATTGTCGGAGAAAAACCGTGTGGGGCCTGGGGACCAGGCCCCACACGGACTTCACGAACGATCAGCCGCGGGGCTTCTCGCGCATCTCGAAGGTCTCGATGACGTCGCCGACCCGGAGATCCGAGTACGACCCGAGCGTGAGACCACACTCGTAGCCCTCGCGGACCTCGGTCACGTCGTCCTTGAACCGACGCAGCGAGCTGACCGGGAGGCTCTCCTGGATCACCTTGCTGTCGCGGATCAACCGAGCCTTGGCGTTGCGCCGGATCTCGCCGGACATCACCAGACAACCGGCGATCGTGCCGAACTTGGAGGACTTGAACACGTCGCGCACCTCGGCGCGGCCTAGCTCGACCTCTTCGTACTCCGGCTTGAGCATGCCCTTCAGGGCCTGCTCGATCTCGTCGATCGCCTGGTAGATCACCGAGTAGTAGCGGATGTCGATACCCTCGCGGGTGGCCTGGTCGGCCACCTTCGCCTCGGCCCGCACGTTGAAGCCGAGGATGATCGCGCCGGACGCGATCGCCAGGTCGACGTTCGCCTTGGTGATGCCACCGACACCGCGGTCGATGACCCGGACCTGAACCTCGTCGCCGACCTCGATCTTCATCAGCGCGTCCTCGAGTGCCTCGACGGTACCCGAGTTGTCACCCTTGATGATCAAGGTGAGCTCGCCGGTCTCCTTGAGGACCGAGTCGAGGTCCTCCATGGAGTACCGCTTGAACTTCGCGGCGTTCTGCGCGTTGCGGGTCCTGGCCTGGCGGCGCTCGGCGATCTGCCGCGCCACCCGGTCCTCGTCCACCACGAGGAACGTGTCACCGGCACCCGGCACCGACGTGAAGCCGATGACCTGGACCGGCCGCGACGGCGTCGCCACCGTGACGTCCTCGTTGTACTCGTCGACCATCCGGCGCACGCGGCCGTACGCGTCACCGGCGACGATCGAGTCACCGACGCGCAGCGAACCACGCTGCACCAGCACGGTCGCGACGGGACCACGGCCGCGGTCGAGGTGGGCCTCGATCGCGACACCCTGGGCCTCCATGTTCGGGTTGGCCCGCAGGTCCAGCGCCGCGTCGGCGGTCAGCAGGATCGCGTCGAGCAGGCCGTCGATGTTGAGGCCCTGCTTGGCCGAGATGTCCACGAACATGGTCTCGCCGCCGTACTCCTCGGCGACCAGGCCGTACTCGGTGAGCTGCTGGCGGATCTTGGCGGGGTTGGCCCCCTCCTTGTCGATCTTGTTCACCGCGACCACGATCGGCACGTTGGCCGCCTGGGCGTGGTTGATCGCCTCCACCGTCTGGGGCATCACACCGTCGTCGGCCGCGACCACGATCACCGCGATGTCCGTGGCCTGCGCACCACGGGCACGCATGGCGGTGAACGCCTCGTGACCCGGGGTGTCGATGAAGGTGATCAGCCGGTCGTTGCCCTGCAGCTCCGCTTTGACCTGGTAGGCACCGATGTGCTGGGTGATACCGCCCGCTTCGCCCGCGATCACGTTCGCCTTGCGGATGGTGTCCAACAGGCGGGTCTTACCGTGGTCGACGTGACCCATGACGGTCACGACCGGCGGACGGGCCTCCAGCGCCTCTTCGCCGCCGGTGTCCTCGCCGTAGGTGATGTCGAAGGAGTCGAGCAGCTCGCGGTCCTCCTCCTCCGGGCTGACGACCTGCACGGTGTAGTTCATCTCGGTACCGAGCAGCTCGAGCACGTCCTCGGAGACGGACTGCGTCGCCGTGACCATCTCACCGAGGTGGAACAACACCTGCACCAGCGAGGCCGGGTTGGCGTTGATCTTCTCGGCGAAGTCGGTCAGCGAGGCACCGCGCGGCAGCCGGATGGTCTCCCCGTTGCCCTTGGGCAACCGGACACCGCCGACGCTCGGCGCCTGCATGTTGTCCATGTACTCCTGGCGCTTCTGGCGCTTGGACTTGCGGCCACGGCGCGAAGGACCACCCGGACGGCCGAACGCACCCGCGGTACCACCGCGACCGCCGCCGCCACCGGGACGACCACCGCCGCCGCGGAAGCCACCGCCACCGGCAGGAGCACCGCCACCGCCACCGGGGCCACCGCCACCGGGACGGAAACCGCCGCCTCCGCCACCACCGCCGCCGCCGCGGAAGCCACCGCCTCCGCCGCCGCCACCTCCGCCACCGCGGAAGCCGCCACCGCCGCCACCACCACCGGGACGGCCACCGCCGCCACCGGGGCCGCCACGGCCGCCACCGCCACCGGGACCACCACGGCCACCACCACCGCCGCCGGGACCACCGGCGGGCCGCTGCGGACGCGGCGGCATCATGCCCGGGTTCGGGCGCGGCGGCATGTTGCCCGGGCTCGGCCTCGAGCCGGACGGGCGGTCACCGCGGTCACCGCGCGGCGGGCGATCCTGACGGTCGCCGCCCGGACGGGGACCACGCTCGGGACGGTCGCCACCCTGGCCACCGCCACCTGGGCGCGGGCCCGGCGGGCGAGGCGTGGGAGCGCCCCCGCCGACACCGAACGGGTTGTTGCCCGGACGCGGCGCGCGCGGACCAGGCTTGGGGGACTGCGGACGTGGCGGAACTGTCGTGCCACCACCGCTGTTGCCGCCGCCCTGCTGCTGCGCGGGCTTCGGACCGGGCCGGGGACCCGACCTGCCCTCGTTGCGGTTGTCGGAGCGGTTGTCGGTGCGGTTGTCGTTCCTGGCAGCGGCCGGCCGCTGCTGCTGCTGCTGCGGCGGCGCCTGCTGGGGCGACTGCTGCTGCGGAGCCTGCTGCTGCGGCTGAGGCGGCTTCGGGCCGGGACGCGGACCCGGCTTCACACCCGGGCCCTGGCTCGGCTTGGCAGCGGGCGCCTGGAACGGGGTGGCCGTGCTCGCGGACGCGGCCGCCGGGGCCTGCTGCTGTTGCTGTTGCTGCGGCTTGGGAGCCGGTGCCGCCGGTTTGGCAGGCTGGGCGGACGGCGTGGCTGCCGGGGCAGCACTCGCCGCGGCCGCGGGGGCCTGCGGTTGGGGTTTCGGGGCCGGCTTCGGGGCCGGCGGGCCGGGCCTCGGGCCCGGCTTGGCGCCGCTGGACTTGGCACCCTTGGCGTCGCCCGACTTCGGGTACGAATCCCGGAGCCTGCGCGCCACCGGCGCCTCCACGGTGGAGGACGCCGACTTCACGTACTCACCGAGGTCGGCGAGTTTCGTGAGTACTTCCTTGCTCGTGACACCGAGCTCTTTCGCAAGCTCGTGCACGCGGGCCTTGCCTGCCACTGCTCTCCTCACTGGGGAGGCCGGCGGCAAAAGTACCCGCTCGACCTCGTCCTACCGTCGCACGTTCATGGTGTCGGCTTCACGGCTGACTCATGACGGGTCGACCTGCTTCCTGTGTCCGGCTAGACCAGATGACTGGTCTTCTGTCGGTCGGGCCTCAGACCCGAGCTGGACTCGCACCGCCTTGGCGTCCAACGGCCCCTGGACACGCAACGCCCTGGGGAACGCCTTCTTCCGTTCAGCGGAGTCCAGGCACGCCGGAACGGGGTGCAACCAAGCGCCCCTCCCAGCGTGCCGCCGCCGCGGATCGGGTACGAGCTTCCCGTCCTCGGCGACCACGCGCAGTAATTCCTCGGCCAGCGCCCTGGTTCGGCAGCCCACACACGTCCGGATCGGGCCATGCCCTTCCGGGAGACCTTCTCGACGTGCGGGAACCGGCCCTCGACGACGACCTGACAAGATTCTACCTACTACTGGCTACTCAGCCGAACCCGACGTCGGCGCCGGGGAGTTGTCCGGCGCACTGGCGGCAGTCTCGGCGTCACTGCGGATGTCGATACGCCACCCGGTCAGCCGAGCGGCGAGCCTTGCGTTTTGCCCTTCCTTACCGATCGCGAGCGACAACTGGAAGTCCGGCACGACCACCCGTGCGGTCTTCGCGCGCTCGTCGACCACGCGTACGGAGACAACCTTCGCAGGTGAGAGGGCATTCCCGACGAACGTGGCCGGATCTTCGGAGAAGTCGATGATGTCGATCTTCTCCCCGGCGAGCTCGCTCATCACATTTCGGACTCGAGCTCCCATCGGTCCGATACACGCGCCCTTGGCGTTCACCCCGGCGACCGTGGAGCGGACCGCGATCTTCGATCTGTGGCCTGCCTCACGTGCGACCGCCGGGATCTCGACCGTGCCGTCCGCGATCTCCGGAACCTCGAGCGCGAACAGCCTGCGCACCAGGTTCGGGTGGGTCCGGGACAGCGTGATCTGCGGGCCACGACTACCACGAGTGACGCCGAGGACGTAGCACTTGATCCGCACGCCGTGCTCGTAGCGCTCACCGGGCACCTGCTCCGCCTGCGGCAGCACGCCCTCGGTGTCGCCGACCTGGACGACGACCATGCCGCGCGAGTTGGCCCGCGCGTCGCGCTGCACGACGCCCGCGATGATCTCGCCTTCCTTGGCCGCGAACTCGCCGAAGGTCTTCTCGTGCTCGGCGTCGCGCAGGCGCTGCAGGATGACCTGGCGTGCGGTGGTCGCCGCGATCCGGCCGAAGCCCTCCGGGGTGTCGTCCCACTCCTCGGCGACCTCGCCGCCGGGGCCGAGCCGCTGCGCGAGCACGCGGACGACGCCGGTCCGCCGGTCGATGTCGATCTTGGCGTGCGGGACGTGCCCGTCGGTGTGCTTGTAGGCGGTGAGCAGTGCCGTCTCGATGGCCTCGATCACCGTCTCGAATGGAATGTCCTTGTCGCGCTCGATGGCGCGCAGAGCGGCGATGTCGACGTTCACCGTTCCCCCTCCTGGCTCACGTCGCCCAACCGGGCCAATTCGTCCGGTGGTGGTTGTTTGAACTCGACCTCCACGACGGCGTGGTCGACGGCGTCGAACGGCACCTGCCGCAGTTCGCCGCCGACGAGCAGCTGCACGTCGTTCTCGCTTGCGTCCCCGACGCGGCCGGTGAACGTCTCCTCGGCCGTGCGCACCTTCACCAGGCGCAGCCGCGCGCGGCGCCAGTGCCTCGGCTTGGTCAGCGGCCGGTCGAGCCCCGGTGAGGTCACTTCCAGGGTGTACGGACCGCCCAGCACGTGGTCGTGCTCGTCGAGCACACCCGACAGGGCCCGGCTCACGCTGGCCACTTCGTCAAGTCCGATGCCGTCCTCGGCGTCGACCACCACTTTCACCAGGCTGCGGCGACCCGCGCGCTGGACGTCGAGCTGTTCGAGCTCGAAGCCCGCCGCGCCAACGGCGTCCCGTACGACGGGCTCGAGCGCCGCGCCGAGATCACCTTGCTGGTTCGCCACGTCCGCCGCTCCTGTTCTGGATGATGGTCTCGATCAATCGAGTGTGTAGCGACAAGCGTATCTCGTCCAGCGGATACCGCCCGGCAGCCATCATGGCGACTGGCAGGATGACAGGCGTGAAGAGCGTTTCCCGGCGTGCCGTACTGGCGGTGCTCGCCGTCCCGCTGGTGCCCGCGTGCACCGCAGAGCCCAAGCCGCCACCACCGCCGGATCCGTTGGCAGCACTGGCCGAACAGGCCCGCAAGGACGCCGCCGCGGCGGCGGCGCTGGCCCAGTCGTCCCCGGATCTGGCCGCGGTCGCCGACGAGGTCGCCAAGGCCAGGACGGCGCACGCGACCGCCCTGCAGGCCGAAGTGGACCGGGAGCGCCCGCCGAAGACGACCGCGTCCGCGCCACCGCCGTCGTCGGGCGCGCCCGCCGCGCCCGCGACCAAGCAGAAGATGGTCGACGCGTTGAAGGCGGCCGAGAAGCAGGCGGGCGAGCTCGTCGTGTCCGTGTCCCGCTACCGCGCGGGGCTGCTCGGTTCCATCGCAGCAGGCTGCGCGAGCCTTCGTGAGGTGATCTGATGACCCAGCCGACAGCGGGTGCCGGCGCGGCGAAGACCGTCCCAGCCGACTCGGTCGACGCGGTGCAGCAGGCGCTGGGCGCCGAGCACGCGGCCATCTGGACCTACGGTCTGGTCAGCGCGTTCCTGCCGAGTTCGTTCAACAACGCGCTCAACGAGGGCGTGACCACCCACCGGGCCCGCCGCGACACCGTCGAACGGGCACTGACGGCCGCCAAGGTCACGCCGAGACCCGCCGAGGTCGCGTACGTGCCGCCGCAACCCGTGACCGACCAGCCGTCGAGCCTGGCCGTGCTCGCGATCGCCGAGACGGACGCGACCGTCGCGTGGCGGTCGGTGCTCGAACACACCGACGACGCGGACCTGCGCAAGACCGCGCTGGAGGCGCTCACCAGTTCCGCGGTCCGCGCGACCAGGTGGCGCAAGGCGGCGGGGACGAAGCCGGCCACCCCGGCGATGCCCGGCCAGCCCGCTAGTTCTTGATCTCGTCGGCCTTGGTCAGCGCGTCCTTGGCGATCTCGTCGAGCTTGGTCTCGTCCTCTTTCTTGCCACCCTCGAAGTCCGCCTCGACGATGACCACGTCGTTGCCGTTGAGCTTGTTGGCGAACCCGTTGTTCTTGGACAACGACTTCAGCCCCGGCACCTTCACGCGACCTTCCCTGACCAGGTCGTTGACGTTGCCGGTGCCGTCGCTCTCGGTCATGTGCATGAGCTCCTGGGCCAGTGCGGCGTTCGGCATCCGGACGACGGCGACGGAAACGTACGCCTTGCGGCCGTCGACCGAGGCGACGTAGAGCTCACGCGTCAACTGGGTGCACTGGTTCTTCTCGAAGAACTTCTTCACGTCGTTGTACGAGTTGCTCGCGCAGTTGCTGTCGCGCAGCGGCTGCGGGATCTGCTCGTGCTTGACGAAGTCGTACTTCGTCCGCGGTTTGGCGGTGCCGTTCGGGTCCTGCGCCGAGGAGGACGGGTTTCCGCTCTGCTGGATCAGCCACCACAGCATGCCCGACACCACGGCGACGAGGACAAGGCCGAGCCCCTTGAGCACGTACTCGCGGGTCTTGCTCTTCCCTGGCTCGGGCGAACGCCGCGGCGCCTGCTGTGGCGGCACTCGCGGAATGCGCGTGGTCTGCTCCGGGCTGGCTGGGTAGTGACCCGGGCGGTAAGGATCGGACACGAGAGGCACGGTACCCAGTCCGTCACGCCCGCAGTGCCGCGAGTACCGATTCGATATCTCCGGCGGTGTTGTAAAGATGGCACGCGAGCCGTACGCGACCTGCGCGAATGCTGGATTTCACGCCGACGGCGGCCAGTTTCTCACCCGCGTCAGGGATGTCGAGCGAGACGATCGCGGATCCCTTCGGCGGCAACCCGAGCGCGACGAGCAGTCCGTCGGCGAGGCCGACGCAGTGGTCGGAGACCGCCTCGATGTCCAGCGACGCGAGCCACGGCACCACGATCGCCGCGACGAGCTGCGAGAACCACACGGGCGACAGGTCGAGCCTGCGCGCGTCCCCGGCCAGCCGCAGCGGAAGCCCGTAGACCGCGGTCCACGGGTCGTCACCGGCGTACCAGTTCGCCGCGACGGGAACGGTGCGCTCCAACACTTCCGGCTTCACCGCCAGCCACGCGGCGCCGCGCGGCGACATCAGCCATTTGTAGCAGGCGCCGATGACCCAGTCGGCCCAGTCCAGTCGCAGCGGCATCCACCCGGCCGCCTGCGTGACGTCGAGCAGGACCTGCGTTCCGGAAGCCGCCGCCGCTTCGCGTAACGATTGGAGATCGACGACGGCACCGTCGGCGGACTGCACGACGCTCACCGCCACCAGGTCGAAACGGTCCACAAGGGACGGTAACTCGACCAGTCCGGCCTCGGTCACCGTGACCCCGCGATGTGCCTGTGCGGCAAAGGGGAACGTGACGCTGGTGAACTCGCCGCGCGCGGTGAGCACCCGCGTGCCGTCCGGCACGCTCGCCGCGACCAGACCGGCGAGCTGGGAAACGCTTGCCCCCGAGGCGACTCGGCTTTCGTCGACGCCGATCAGCGAGCCCCACGCCTTGCGGGCGAGCCGCACGTCCGCGTCGAAGTCCGGCGCGCTGTCCGCACCGGACTGCCACCGCCTGGCCGCGTCGAGCAGTCCGTCGACGGCTACTTTCGGTGGGATTCCGATACTCGCCGTGTTGAGGTACCCGGCCGGCACGTCGAATGTCTGCCCGAATGCGATGCGCACGGTTGGACGCTACCCGGCATGATCCCGGATATGTACAGCGAAGAATTCCGAATCAATACCGGATCACGCGAAGTCGTCCACGATCTGACCGAACAATGCACGCGTTTTCTGTCCGAGGCGGACACTTCGGACGGCCTGCTGCACGTCTGGGTGCCGCACGCGACCGCGGGACTCGCCGTGATCGAGACGGGCGCGGGCAGCGACGACGACCTGCTGACCGCGCTGGGTGATCTGCTGCCCAAGGACAACAGGTGGCAGCACCGGCACGGTTCACCTGGGCACGGACGGGACCACGTGCTGCCCGCCTTCCTGCCGCCGTACGCGAGCGTGCCGGTGTTCGACGGCCGGATGGCGCTGGGCACGTGGCAATCGATCTGCCTGGTGGACACCAATGTGGACAACCCGGTTCGGACCGTCCGGCTGAGTTTTCTCCCGGGATAGCGGCCCCATTAGAAATAAACATTCGTTGAAAACGCGGCGTGCCTGTTAGACGCTGCCGGTCACTACGAGCTAACGTTCAGGTGTGGTTCTGCGACGGCCGACCCGGCTCATCGTGACGCTCGGCGTCGTGGCGATGCTGCTCGTCGCCGGGGGAATCGCCGCTGCCTCGCTGCTCAGCCGCAAGAACGAGGCTCCTGCGGCGCCGTACGACGAGCCCGCGACCGCGCCGTCACACGACTCGTGGCAGCGCGTGACCGACACCGCCGCGAAGCTGACCTTCGAGGTGCCACCGGACTGGGAACTGGCCGACGACGACGAGTCACTCACCACCTCCAACGGCGTCAAACTCGGCCACCTCGCCGACTGGGGCCGGTACACCTGCCAAGGAGCGGAATACGGCAGGGCGTTCGCCGCGAGCGGTGTCGCCCAGCCCGACCGCAAGCCCGGCAGGGCCGCCGGTGAGCTCGCCGCCGCCGTGGCGGCCGACCAGTACAGCGACGGCCACCGGACAGCGGCCGTCAAAGTCGAGAAGCCACAGCCACTTGCCGTCGACGGAGCACAAGGCGCGCTGGTCCGCGCCGAGGCCACGCTGCCCGAGTCCGGCGAACCAGACGAGTGCACGGGCACCAAGGGCACCGTCACTGTCGTCGCCCTGACCACGTCGGCAGGCAACTCGGTGCTGGTGGTCGCCGCCGACGCCGTGCCGGGGCGGGACGAGCCGACGCCGCTGGCCGACCCGGCCCGTCTTGACGCGATCGTCAAGAGCCTGCGGGTTGCTCCGTAGGGACAAGCCTTCGCGGCTTCACAAAAACCAGGGGCCCGTCAACCGGCTGTCTCGATGAGCGGGTAGTCACGAAGCCCGCGCATACGACACGCCGAAGAGGTCGCCCGATCGTGCCACTATGTCCGGGTGGGTAACCGAACGCTCGTACTGTGGGACATCGACCTGACCCTCGTCGACCTGACCGGCATCGGCCGGGAGTGGTACTCCGCGGCGCTGACCAACACGCTCGGGCTGGCCCTGTCCCACGTGCCCGCGTTCCCCGGGCGCACCGAACGGGCGATCACCCACGAGTTGCTCTCGGCACACGGCGCGCAGGCGACCGAGGAGGAGATCCAGGCGATCTTCGCCGAGCTGATCGCCATCGCCGAATCCGAGCGGCACGTCCTGCACGAACGCGGCCACGTGCTGCCCGGCGTGCCGGAAGCCCTCGCCGCGCTCGCCGAACACGACCACGTGGTGCAGTCGCTCGTCACCGGCAACCTCGCCGAGGTCTCGCACGTCAAGCTGGCCCCGTTCGGCCTGCTCGACCACATCGACCTGGAGATCGGCGGGTACGGCTCGCTGTCGGCCGAGCGCAGCGACCTGGTCTCGGCCGCGATGGACCTGGCCGGACGAAAGCACGGCGAGTACTTCGAGCCCGCGTCGGTCGTGGTCATCGGCGACACCCCACACGACGTGCGGGCCGCCCTGCACCACGGCGCCATCGCCATCGGCGTCGGCACCGGCAGGCACAGTCTGACCTCGCTGCGGGAGGCCGGTGCGCACGCGGTGTTCCGTGACCTGTCCGACACCGAGAAAGTACTTTCCGCAGTTCTTGACAGGCAACTACCGGACGGCCACTAGTCTCAACCCCGTGAGTGCTCCAGGTGGGGGATACAAAGGCCTCGGCTACTACGACGAGAAGCCGCAGGCGAAGAAGCCGACCGGCCTGATCGTGGCGGTCGTCGTGGCGGCTGTCGTCGTGGTCGGCCTGATCGCGGCGCTCGTGATCGTCAAGCCGACCTCGGCTGTGAACGGCGAGGCACTGGCCGTCGCCAACCCGACGACACCGTCGACGGACAAGTCCGGCGCGTCGAACAACCCGCTGCAACCCAAACCGACCGGCAAGCCCAAGGTCGACGGCTGGAAGGTGATCGCGGTCAACAACGGCAAGGAGCTGAAGACGTCGAAGGGGTACGACGTCCCGCCTGCCTGGGAACCGTTGACCTCATCGGCCGTGTTCGGCGAAGGCGCGAACGCGTTGTCGCTGTTCACCCCCGGCATCTTCCAGAAGGGCTTCTGCCAGGGGGTGCCGAACTCGTTCCGCGCCATCGCGGGCCTGCTGACCGTGCCGAACGAGGGCGACAACGCCACCCAGTCGAAGGCAGCGGCCCAGCGCGTCGGCGAGGCCGTGTACACGACCAAGGCCGGTTTGAAACCGCAGTTCACCTTCGGTGAGCCCAAGCCCGTCACGATCGACGGGAACAAGAAGTCCTACGTCGTCACCGCGACGATGACCATCACCCCCGGGCCCGAGGACAAGTGCCCGGGAACGGCCGCCGCCGTCAGCGTCGTCGTGATCGAGGCGAAACCGGAGGACAAGACCAGCATCGTGATCGCCGCGACCGGCGACCAGGGTGTGCCCGACGCTGTCCCGGCCACGGACTTCGAGAAGATCGTCACCAGCCTGCACCCCGTCAACTGAGTCCGCCCCGGAGCACAGCACCACGAAGCCCCCGGCCTGAACAAGGCCGGGGGCTTCGTCGTGTCCGTCCGGGCGTCAGCCGCGGACCAGCGCCTTGAGGTGCGCGAGCAGGTCGCCCACCGGGATCTCCTCGCGGTCGCCGCTCTTGCGGTCCTTGACCTCGACGACGCCGTTGGCCAGGCCACGACCGACGACCACGATCGTCGGGACGCCGATCAGCTCCGCGTCGGCGAACTTCACACCGGGCGAGGCCTTCCGGTCGTCCAGCAGGACCGTCACACCGGCGCCGTCCAGGTCCGCGGCCAGCTGCTCCGCGTACTCCCTGATGCTGTCGTCCTTGCCCGCCATCACGATGTGCAGGTCGAAGGGGCTGACGTTGCGCGGCCAGATCAGGCCCTTGTCGTCGTGGTGCTGCTCGGCGATCACGGCGACCGCGCGGGAGACGCCGACGCCGTACGAACCCATGGTGATCCGGATCGGCTTCGAGTCGGGGCCGAGCGCGTCGAGCTGGAACGCGTCCGCGTACTTGCGGCCGAGCTGGAAGATGTGGCCGATCTCGATCCCGCGCGCGGCCACCAGGGTGCCCTCGCCGTCCGGCGCCGGGTCGCCTTCCCTGACCTCGGCGGCCTCGATCGTGCCGTCCGGGGTGAAGTCCCTGCCGCACACCAGATCCACCACGTGGTGGTCAGGCTTGTCCGCGCCCGTCACCCATGCGGTGCCGCGCACGACGCGGGGGTCGACCAGGTACCGCACGCCGTTCGCGGCGAGCGCCCCCGGGCCGATGTACCCCTTGACCAGGAACGGGTTCCGCGCGAAGTCCCGCTCCTCCAGCAGCGCGACCTCGGCCGGTTCGAGCGACGCCTCGAGGCGCTTCATGTCGACCTCGCGGTCGCCAGGCACACCGACGGCCAGCAGCGTCCAGTCCTTGTCGCTCGGCTGCCTGATCTTCACGAGCACGTTCTTCAACGTGTCGGCGGCCGTGAACTTCCTGTCCAGCTCGGAGTTGTTGAGGAAGTCGACCAGGGTCTCGATCGTCGGCGTGCCGGGGGTGTGGTGGGTCCGCGCGGCCGGCTTGTCCTCAATGGACAGCTCAGCCGGTGCCGGAGTGACCACGGCCTCGACGTTCGCCGCGTAGTCGGACGCGGTGCTGCGGACGTAGGTGTCCTCGCCGGACTCGGCGACCGCGAGGAACTCCTCCGACGCCGAGCCGCCCATCGCCCCGGACGTGGCCTTCACGATCACGTATTCCATGCCGAGCCGGTCGAACAGCCTGATGTACGCGTCCCGGTGCTTCTGGTACGCGTCGGCCAGGCCCTCGTCGTCGAGGTCGAAGGAGTACGAGTCCTTCATGACGAACTCACGGCCACGCAGGATGCCCGCACGCGGACGGGCTTCGTCGCGGTACTTGGTCTGGATCTGGTACAGGATGACCGGGTAGTCCTTGTACGAGCTGTACTCGCCCTTCACCGTCAGCGCGAAGAGCTCCTCGTGCGTGGGGCCGAGCAGGTAGTCGGCGCCCCTGCGGTCCTTGAGGCGGAACAGGTTGGGGCCGTACTCGGTCCACCGGTTGGTCGCCTCGTACGGCTCGCGGGGCAGCAGCGCGGGGAACTGGATCTCCTGCGCGCCCATCGCGTCCATCTCCTCGCGGACGATGTTCTCGATCTTGCGCAGCACCCGCATGCCCAGCGGCAGCCAGGAGTAACCGCCCGGGGCCACCCGGCGGACGTAGCCGGCGCGTACCAGCAGCTTGTGGCTGGGTACCTCGGCGTCCGCCGGATCCTCACGCAATGTGCGCAGGAACAGCGACGACATCCTGGTGATCACAGCGTTCACTCCTCGTGGCGATTGTGGAAAAGAGCGTAGTGAACGCCGTCGGACACGCCTTACACCACCCTGTCGTTGCCGCCGTCGACCGGAACCTGGGCGCCGGTGGTGAACGCGAAAGTCGCCGAACACATCTCCGCGACCAGCTTGCCCACCCCGGCACTGGTCACCTCGGTTTTCAGCAGGTTGCGCCGCTTGTACTCGCCGACCGACAGGCCGTAGTGCGCGGCCCGCCGCGCCAGCACCTCGTCGGTCCACAGGCCGGTGTCGAAAACGGCGTCCGGATGGACAGTGTTCACGCGGATCCCGTCCGCGGCCCATTCCAGTGCCGCGACCCTGGCCAACTGCGTCACGGCTGCCTTGGACGCCGAATACGCCGCCGCGCCCGGCCCCGGCGCGGGCACGTTCTTCGACGCGATCAGCACGACCCTGCCGCCGTTGGGCGCCAGCTTGAGGTAGGGGTGCACCTGGGTGAACAGTTCGGCGATCGCGTCGGTGTTCACCGCGAGGGTCCGCCGCCACGTCGCGTGGTCGAGGTCGGCGATGGGCTTGTCGCCGGGGAACACGCCCGCGGACGGCACGACGATGTCGATGCCGCCGAACCGCTCGACGCCCTGTGCGATCGCCTGCCTGACCGCCTGCGGGTCGGTCACGTCCACCTGGAGGCCGAGGTAGTCGACACCGCTGTCGGACGGTGTCAGGTCGAGCCCGACCACGCTGGCGCCTTTGGCCCGCAGCGCCTGGACGCACGCCTTGCCGATGCCCGACGCCGCGCCGGTGACCAGGGCCACCTCGCCGGTGAACTCGGCCGGCGCGCCGGCCAGCTTGAGTTTCGCCTGTTCCAGGTCCCAGTACTCGACGTCGAACAGGTCCTGCTCGCCGAGCGCCCGGTAGGTGCCGATCCGCTCCGCGTTCTCGATGATCCGGATCGTGTGCCGGTAGATGTCCGCGGCGATGTCCGCGTCCTTGGCCCGTTTGCCGATCGTCAGCATGCCCAGGTCCGGGTCGAGGATCACGCGCGGCTGCGGGTCCAGCATCACCAGCCCGTCGGTGGCGTTGCGGTCGAAGTATTCGCGGTAGTCCCGGCGGAAGGCGTCGACGTCCCTGCCGACCAGCGGGACGCGTTTGGTGCGGATGATGTGGTCGGGGGTGGCCGGGCCACGGGTGGCCACGTCGGCGAGGTCGGGCCGGGCGACGAACGCCATCGTGGCCGGGTCGGTGTGCCTGCTGACGATCATCGGCCCGATGTCCTTGCGAATCCGGGCGATGGTCAACGGGTCGATCACCACGGGCTCGGCCGCGTTCGGGCTCCCGCCGATGCGCGCCTCGGCCATGCCGACCAGCTCGATGTGCCGGTCGTACGCCTCTTTCGCGTTCTCACCGAAGGTGAACAGGCCGTGGTTCATCAGCACGACCCCGACGACGTCGTCGGTCAGCTGCTCCCGGAACAGTTCCGCGGCCGTACGGGCGAGCTGGAAACCCGGCATGACGTAGGGCACGACGACGACTTTGTCGCCGTAGACCTCCTTGACCAACGGCTCGCTCTGGTTGGTCAGGGTGATCACCGCGTCGGCGTGGCTGTGCAGCACCGAGGTGTGCGGCAGGACGACGTGCAGCAGGGTTTCCACGCTGGGGTCCGGTGCTTGGGCGTCGAGCAGCGCACAACGCAACTCGTTCATCATCCTGCTGTCCGGCAACTGCTGGAGCTTGACCAGCTCGCGCAACCGGTCGAGCCGCAGCGGCGCGAAGCCGGGTCGCTCGATGGTCGCCAGGTCCCAGCCGCTTCCCTTGACGTACAGCACTTCCACCGGTTCGCCGGTGATGTCGGCGACGGTCGCCTTGACCGAGGTGTTCCCGCCGCCGTGCAGCACGAGACCGGGCTCGGCACCGAGCAGCCGCGAGGCCTGCACGCAGTCGTCGAGCGGGTCCGGAAACGTTTCAGCCCAACGGTTTTCCATCGATGATCCGTTCGTCGGTGATGATCGCGGTGACCAGGTCCGCCGGGGTGACGTCGAAGGCGAAGTTGAGCGCGGCGCTGCCGTGCGGGGTGTGCTCGCCGAGAACCTCGGCGGCGTCCCGGATCTCGATCTCGACCGAGGCGCCGTCCGGCGTGGCCATGTCGATGGTGGATTCCGGTGCGGCGACGAGGAAGGGGACCTTCGCGCGGGCGGCGGCCAGTGCCAGCGGGTACGTGCCGATCTTGTTGACCACGTCGCCGTTCGCGGCGATCCGGTCGGCGCCGACGACCACGGCCTGGACCAGTCCCCTGGCGAGCACGGTCGCGCCCGCGGAGTCGACGACGACGGTGTGTTCGATGCCCATCTGCCGCAGTTCCCACGCGGTCAGCCGCGCTCCTTGCAGCAGCGGACGTGTCTCGTCGAGGTACACGTGGCCCACCGCGTCACGCTCCTGCAGCGCCCGGACGACACCGAGCGCGGTCCCCCATTCGACGCACGCCAGGGCCCCGGCGTTGCAGTGGGTGTGCACGTTGATTCGCGGTCCGACGTTGTCGATCAACCACTGCGCGCCCCTGCGGCCGAGGTCGCTGTTGCGTTTGACGTCGTCCTCGAGGATGTACTTGGCCATCTCGACCATGGCGTCCGTGCCCTGGTCGAGCTTGGCCATGACCTGGTTGACGCCCCAGGAGAGGTTGACTGCGGTCGGCCGGGCTTTGCTGAGCTTGTCCGCCGCCGACGGCACGTCTTCGCCGTTCTTGGCGGCCAGTGCCACGCCGAGGGCTCCGGCGACGCCCAACGCGGGTGCGCCGCGCACGGCAAGGCGTTTGATCGCGTCGACGAGCTCGTCGACCGTGTCGACGTCGACGAGCTTGACAGTGCCGGGCAGCAGGGTCTGGTCGATCAGGACAATTCGCTCGTTCTTCCAGTCGATCGTCCGCATGAGGTTCACTCTTCCAGTTCCCTTCCGCCGCGGCTCAAGCCTGGATTGCGCGAAACTGTCGTACCCCGGGTCTAGCGTTCGCGCCATGCATCTGAAGATGGTCACCATCGACTGCGCCGAGCCCCGTGACCTGGCGGAATTCTGGGTGGCGGCGCTCAACACCAAGGTCGCGAGCGACTACGAGGGCCACTTCGTCATGCTGGCCCCGTGGGACTCGTCGGGCGTCGGGCTCGGCCTGCAACGCGTGTCCGAGGGGCTCGACGGAAAGAACAGAGTCCACCTCGACCTGCACACCGAGGACAGAGCGGGCGAGGTCGACCGGCTGGTCGGGCTCGGTGCGACGATCGTGGACGAGCAGAACGTGCCGGGGCTGGCGTGGACCGTGCTGGCCGACCCGGCCGGGAACGTCTTCTGCGTGGGCCAATCGGAGCAGTGAGTAAACTCCCTGGTCGTGCTCGTGCTGCTTCCCCCGTCGGAGACCAAGGCCGAGGGTGGCAACGGCCCCTCGCTCGACCTGTCCGCGCTGTCTTTCCCCGAGCTGGACCCGGTGCGGGAGAAGCTGGTGTCGGCGCTGGCCGATCTGGCCCGCGACGTACCGGCCAGCCTGGCCGCGCTCGGCCTGTCGGAGCGCCAGTCCGGCGAGGTGGCCCGGAACGCGGCGTTGCGCTCGTCGCCGACGATGCCCGCCTTGTCGCGCTACACCGGTGTGCTCTACGACGCGTTGGACGTCCACGGCATGAAGCCTGCGCAGCACAAACGTGCCGCCAGGCGGCTCGCGGTGGCTTCGGCGTTGTTCGGCCTGGTGCGTGCGGACGATCCCGTGCCCGCGTACCGGCTGTCGGCATCCAGCTCGATTCCGGGTGTCGGGCCGTTGGGCGCGCTGTGGCGCCCGGCGCTGGAGCCGGTCCTCGCCGGGCTGGACGGCCTGGTGGTCGACATGCGTTCCGGGCCGTATGCCGGGCTGGCCAGGATTCCCGGGGCGGTGACGGTCCGCGTCGTCAGCGAGGAGAGCGGCGGCCGCAGGCTCGCGGTGACGCATTTCAACAAGGCGCACAAGGGCAAACTGGCCAGGGCGCTGGCGTGTGCGCCAGGCGAACCGGACACTCTGCGCAAGATGACAACCGTTGCGGCCAAAGCGGATCTCCGGCTGGAACAGACCGGGCCGGACTCGCTCGAGCTGGTGATCTGAGTAGCATTGCCGTACAGGCGAAGCGCGATCGGCGCCTGCTGGAGGAGTTCGCTACGTCACAGCCGGGAGTAATCGGTTCGAGACGCGGGTTGGCCTTCAGGTAAGCTGATCAGTACTACTAGGAGCGGCCGCACAACCGGCCGCGGCATTTCCCCAATCCATGCGGCGCATTCGTGCGCCGGGCTCGTCCGGCTGGAAACACCTGCTTGGGACGTGCCACTTCCCGAGAGGTCTTCGTGTCACCGAAGTTCGACCAGTTGGGCCTGTCCCAGCCGTTGCTCACCGCCCTCGCCGAGGCCGGTATCACCGAACCCTTCCCCATCCAGGCCGCGACACTGCCCGACGCCCTCGCGGGCAAGGACGTGCTCGGCCGGGCGCAGACCGGCTCAGGCAAGACCCTTGCCTTCGGCCTGGCGCTGCTGTCCCAACTGGATGGTGGCCGCGCCAAGCCGAAACGGCCGCGCGCGCTCATCCTCGTCCCGACGCGGGAACTGGCCCTCCAGGTCAGTGACGCGCTGTCGCCGTTGGCCCGTGCGCTCGGCCTGTGGTGCCGCGCGGCGGTCGGCGGCATGTCGTTCGTCAAGCAGGCGGACGCGTTGCGCCGCGGTGTCGATCTGCTGATCGCCACCCCCGGCAGGCTGTCCGACCACGTCCGCCAGGGCACCGTGACCCTGCACGACATCCGCTACACCGCGATCGACGAGGCGGACCAGATGGCGGACATGGGCTTCCTGCCGCAGGTCCGCGAGATCATGGACCTGACCGACCCGACGGGCCAGCGGCTGCTGTTCTCCGCCACCCTCGACGGTGACGTCGACCAGTTGATCAGGCAGTACATGAAGAACCCGGTCACCCACTCCGTCGCACCCGCGACGGCCAGCGTGACCACAATGGACCACCACGTGCTGCAGGTTTCCCGTGAGGACAAGCCTGCCGTGATCGCGGAGATGGCCGCTCGTGAGGGCCGCACGATCATGTTCGTGCGCACCAAGCACCACGTGGACCGGCTCGCGACCCGGCTGCGTTCGATCGGTGTCAACGCGGGCGCGTTGCACGGCGGCAAGGCCCAGGGAGCACGTACCCGCGTGCTCGCCGAGTTCAAGGACGGCCACACACCGGTCCTGATCGCGACGGACGTCGCCGCACGCGGCATCCACGTCGACGACATCAGCCTGGTCGTGCACGTGGACCCGCCTGCGGACCCCAAGGACTACCTGCACCGCGCGGGCCGCACGGCGCGGGCCGGCCAGTCCGGCACGGTCGTCACGCTGATCACGCCCGATCAGCGCAACACTGTCCGCCGGATGACCGAACGTGCGGGTGTGCGTGCCCGCAACCTCCGCGTCCGCCCCGGCGACGCGGAACTGATCAAGATCACCGGTGCGCGTACGCCCAGTGGCGAGCCGGTTCCGGAGCGTGTGATCGAGCCTCGTCGTCCCAAGGGCCCCCGTTCCGGTGGCTTCAAGGGCAACGGCGGCGGCCACCGCAAGTTCAACGGCGAGCGGAAGTTCTCCGGCGACCGCAAGCGTGAGGGCTCCGGCCAGGGCGCCAGCCGCCCGTTCCGCGGCAAGCGGGACAGCAACCGCGGCGGCGCGCGCAAGGTCGGCGCGGAATAACCACCGAACACCAGTGAAGCCCGGCCCGAGCGGCCGGGCTTCACTCATGTCTCAGCCCAGTTCGGTCAGGCCTGCCACCGGACCGATGACGATGATCGCCGGTGGCCGGATCCCCGCGGCCCGAACGTCCTCAGCCACTTTGTCCAAAGTGGACTTGACGACGCGTTGGGTTCGGGTGGTCGCCTCCTGGACGACGGCGGCCGGGGTGTCCGCCGGACGGCCGCCGTCGAGCAGCGCGTCGGCGAACTCGCCGATCCGCTCGACCCCCATCAGCAACACGATCGTCCCGCGCAGCCGCGCAAGCGCAGGCCAGTCCACAAGGGACGCATCGGAACCCGGTCCGACGTGCCCGGAGACGACCACGACCTCATGGGCGACGCCCCGGTGAGTGACCGGGACACCGGCCACCGCGGGCGCGGCGAACGCGGACGTGACGCCCGGGACCACGGTGACCGGGACACCCGCCTTGGCACACGCGATCAGTTCCTCGAAGCCGCGGCCGAAAACGTACGGATCGCCCCCTTTCAGGCGAACCACGAACTTCCCCGCCAACGCGTTCTCGACCAGGGTCTGGTTGATCACGTCCTGGCTCGCCGCGCGCCCGTACGGGATCTTCGCGGCGTCGACCACCTCGACCTGCGGCGGGAGTTCGTCCAGCAGTTCACGGGGCGCGAGCCGGTCCGCCACAACGACATCCGCGCGTGCCAACAACCGTCGGCCGCGGACCGTGATCAGGTCGGGGTCGCCGGGACCGCCGCCGACGAGCGCCACACCGGGCAGCTCGGTGGCCGCCGGACGGGCCTCGATCCGCCCCGAACGCAGGGCGTCGAGCAGTTCGTCGCGTACCGCGCCAGAGCGGCGGTATTCACCGCCCGCGAGCACGCCGACAAGCAGACCGTCGTGGTCGCCGACCGCAGGTGTGACTGCGCTTCCCTCGGTGCCCGCGTCGGCGCGTACACAGAACACGCGGACCTCTTCGGCTTCCGCCGAGACAGCCGCGTTGACGTCCGCACCGGACGCACAACTCACCACGTACCAGGCGTCAGCGAGGTCGCCGTGCTGATACGGCCGCTTGTGCCAGATGATCTCGTCGTTGTCCGCCATCGCCTGGACGGCCGGTGTCGCCTCAGGCGCCACCACCTCCACCCGTGCGCCAGCGGACACGAGGCGGGGCAGACGGCGCTGCGCGACCGTCCCCGCGCCGACGACGACAACCCGGCGACCAGCCAGCGAGAGCCCGGCCAGGTAATGCGGCTCGTTGTGCATGCCGGACAGCATGCCTGGTCATCGCCATGACTCGCGCCACCGCGGCCGTCGAATTCATCACAACCACCCGCTAATGTGCCCGAAGTGAGCAACGATTTCGACGCGCGCACGCTGCCACTGCGCAACGGCAGCATCGCGACCCTCGTGCGGGTGCCCGCCGAAGGCGTGACCCGTGGCGCGATCCTCTACGTGCACGGCTTCGCCGACTACTTCTTCCAGCGACACGTCGCCGAGCACTTCACCGCACAGGGCTACGACTTCTACGCCATCGACCTGCGTTACTGCGGCCGCTCACTGCGGGACGGCGACATCCCGCACTTCATCCTCGACGTCAGCCTGTACTACGAGGAGCTGGACGCGGCCGCCGAGGAGCTCCGCAAGGACGGCCACCTCCGCTTCACGGTGATGGCGCACTCCACCGGTGGACTGATCACGCCGCTGTGGCTGGACGCGCGGCCGACGCTGCCGGTCGACGGGCTCGTGCTCAACAGCCCGTGGTTCGAACTGGCCGAGCCGCGCCTGGCCAGGACCGTCGGGACGTCGCTGATCAGGTCGGTCGGCGGCTTCTACCCGAGGCTGGAGCTGCGCAAGGGCCTCGGCGGCGTCTACGGCGAGAGCATCCACAAGGACCACCACGGCGAGTGGGACTTCGACCTCAGGCTCAAGCCGCTCACCGCGTTCCCGGTGCTGGCAGGCTGGCTGCGGGCGATCAGGATCGGCCACGCCAAGCTCCAGGCCGGGCTGAACGTCGAGGCGCCGGTCCTGGTGATGCACTCCAGCCGCAGCCTGCTGCGCACGAAGACGTGGACACCGGCCGCGATGACCGCGGACACCGTGCTCGACGTCGCCGACATGGTCCGGTTCGCACCGGGTCTCGGCCACGACGTCACGGTCGTGGAGATCGCCGACGGCATGCACGACCTGTTCCTGTCCGCCGAGGCGGTCCGGACCAAGGCGCTGACCGAGGTCGACAAGTGGCTGGCCCGATAGGGTCACCATGTGATTGGTTGGTCAGACTAGACCAACCACATTGTATGATGGTCGCATGGCCGTGCAAGTGAACGTCTACGAGGCGAAGACACGCCTCTCCCAGCTGCTTGACCAAGCAGCCCAGGGCGAGGACGTGATCATCGCCCGCAACGGGACTCCCGTCGCCCGCCTTGTCCCGGTCCAGCGCCCTGCCGTGCGCCGCCAGCCAGGCTCCATGCGGGGCAAGATCTGGATGGCTCCGGACTTCGACGAGACACCCGATGAGCTCATCGACCTCTTCTACTCGGGCGACCCGGCGAACCCCGCATGAGGCTTCTGCTCGACACGCATGTGTTGCTCTGGTGGTTGTCCGGGTCCGGCGATCTCGCCGAGTCCGCCGAGAACGCCATCGCCGAGGCCGAGAACGATTCGGTGGTGTCCGTGGCAACCATGTGGGAGATCTCGATCAAACAGTCGACCGGCAAGCTCAAGGTCGACGGCGATCTTCGGCAGCACATGCGTGACCAGTACTTCCAGGAGCTCCCCGTGGTCGGCGACCACGCGGTCGCGGTCCGCGATCTGCCGTTGCACCACAAGGACCCCTTCGACCGGTTGCTGATCGCTCAGGCGCGGTGCGAGGGACTGACCCTGGTGACGGCGGACAAGGCGATATCCGCCTACGACGTGCCGATCCTTCCTGCCAGGTGACTCAGCGCTTGCGCTGGCGCAGCGACGTCCAACTGCCGTCGGACGTCCAGCCGCCGTCGACCGGCAACGCCACACCGTTGACGTACCCCGACAGTGCCGGATCTGCCAGGAAGGCCACGGCTGAGGCGATGTCGCCGGGGGCGGCGAACCGGGCCATCGGGACCTGGCCGACGATGTCCTCGTCGGTGTAGCCGCCGTTGGCCTGGTCGGCCACGTCCATCTCGGTCTTGACCCAGGCGGGGCACACGGCGTTGACCCGTACTCCCCTGCCGCCCCACTCCGCGGCCAGTGCCCTGGTCAGCCCGATCAGGCCGTGCTTGCTCACGCTGTACGCGGCACGGTCGGAGAAGCCCCGCAGACCGGCGACCGACGCGATGTTCACGATCGACCCCGCCCCCGCCGCCAACATGTCCCTGCCGAATTCCTGGCACAGCAGGAACGGACCGGTCAGGTTCACGTCGAGCACCTGGCGCCACTGCTCGACGGTCGTGTCCTCGGCCGGTTGGAGCAGCGACACCCCCGCGTTGTTCACCAGCACGTCGACGCGTCCGAACTCGGCACGAACCCGTTGCGCCAGGGCGGCGACGTCCTCCGGGTTGCTGACGTCCCCAGCCACCGCCAACGCACCGGGTTCCTCGGGTTGACGGAGATCAGTGAGTACGGTGGCATATCCGCGTTCGGCCAACGTCCGCGCGACCTGACGGCCGATTCCTTGTGCGGCACCGGTGATCACAGCAACAGGTGTGGTCATGGGGTCATCCAACCAGGTTGGCCCCGTCCCATTCGCCGGTTGTTGGCGTGACCTTCACCGCGCCGGTTTAGCCTCGATGCTCGTCACTACTGACTTTGCACCCACCGCGAACAGGAGTGCCCACCTGTGGAACGTCGAGACTTCTTAAGAGTGGGAGTTGTCGGAGCCGCTGCCGCGGCCTTCGGCGGAGCGTCCTGGCACGACGCCTTCGCCGCCACAGCACAACCAGGCCCCAGCCCGTACGGGCCACTGCAAGCCGCGGACGCGAACGGCATCTCGTTGCCGAGCGGCTTCACCAGTCGAGTTGTCGCGCGCACCGGACAGCGCGTGACGGGCACGTCATACACCTGGCACCCAGCACCTGACGGCGGCGCGTGTTTCGCCGACGGCGCGGGGTGGATCTACACGTCCAACAGCGAAGTCGCCATCACCGGAGGTGTCGGCTCCATCAAGTTCGACGCGAACGGCACCATCACCGGCGCCTATCGGACCCTGTCGGCGACGAACGTGAACTGCGCGGGTGGTGCGACCCCGTGGAACACCTGGTTGTCCTGCGAGGAAGTCGACCGCGGCTACGTCTACGAGACCGATCCGTGGGGCGTGAAGGCAGCGGTGCGCCGCCCGGCGATGGGCCGGTTCAAGCACGAGGCATGCGCGGCCGACCCGGACCGGAAAGCCATCTACCTGACGGAGGACGTGTCGGACGGCGCGTTCTACCGGTTCATCCCCACGACGTGGGGCGACCTGTCAGCCGGACGACTCGAAGTGATGATCGGCGCGACCTCGGCCACCAGTGGGCCGGTGACCTGGAAGCAGGTCCCTGACCCGGCCGGTGGCTCGACGGCCACGCGAAACCAGGTCTCCGGCACAAAGCGGTTCAACGGCGGCGAAGGGTGCTACTACGCCGCAGGCGTCTGCTGGTTCACGACCAAGGGCGACAACCGCGTGTGGGCGTACGACGCCGTCAACAGTTCGATCAGCCTGACCTACGACGACTCGTTGGTCAGCCCCGGCACGCCCCCGTTGACCGGTGTGGACAACGTGACACGGTCCAGCACCGGAGATCTCTTCGTCGCCGAGGACGGCGGCAACATGGAGATCTGCATCATCACGCCGAACGCCGTCGTCGCGCCGTTCCTGCGGATCAACGGGCAGAACAGCTCCGAGATCACCGGCCCTGCCTTCAGCCCCAACGGCAAGCGGCTGTACTTCTCCTCGCAGCGCGGAACCTCGGGGAGCAGCAGTGGCGGGATCACCTATGAGGTGACAGGGCCCTTCCGGGTCTGATCGCGGTCGGGAGTGGTTGTCGGCCCTGCCGGCAACCACGTCCCGTCAGGCCGGGTGGAGCCTGAACGGGACCGCCGGTCGTCCGCCGAACCGTTCTCCTGCCTGCCTTGCCGCGTCACGCAGGAAGGTGTCCGCGTCGGACATCGCGCCTTCGCCCAGTCCTTCGAGGTATGCCCGGTGTGCCCGCAGCGAGGCCACTCCACGGTCCAAACTGGACTCAACGGCCACCGCGTGTGTCGCTGCCAGCCCGTCGGCCACCGCTATCCAGCGGACTCCGTTCCAGGGCTCCTGGTTCAGCTCGGGGAAGATCCAGCGGTTTCCCGCGTCGCCCACCGCGTCGAGCAGGGCTTCGCCGACGTTCCGGTGGTCGGGCGAGTTGCGGGCCCCGTTCGGCCAGAACGGCCCGTAGTGCAGGGTCACCACCAGTTCCGGCTTGTGCCTGCGGATCGCCGACGCCAGGTCCCGGCGCAGGGGCACGCCGTACTCGATCACACCGTCCTCGTGATCAAGGAATTCCACTTCGGACACACCGACGACTCGTGCCGCCTCGATCTGCTCGCGTTCGCGCACGGGGCCGCATTCCTGCGGGGACATGCCGTCGATCCCCGCCTCGCCGCGACTGGCCAGCACGTAGACGAACGACTTGCCCTCGTCCACCCAGCTGGCGATCGCCGCCGAAGCGCCGTATTCCAGGTCATCCGGGTGGGCCACGACCGCAAGGCCGCGTTCCCAGTCGGTCGGCATCGGCTCGTAGTCGTCCGCCATGGTCAACTGCTCCTGCGCGGTCGCTGCGGTTGGGCGCGGGTTGTCTTCTTCGCCGCGGACTTGGCCACCGTCTTGGCCGCCGTCTTCGCCACCGGGGTCTTCGCCGTCGGCTTGGCCGACTGCTTCGCCGTGGTCTTGGCGGCCGCGGCGGCACCCACGGCGGGCTTCGGCTGCGGCTTCTTCGCCTGTGCCGTCACGGATTTCGTCGGGGTGCTCGCCGCGGCCGCCTTCGGCTGAGCGGGCTTCGGTTCGGGGACGACCGCTGTGACGCGACGCGGTTTCTCTTCCTCGACCGGGTGTTCCCGCGCGGGCTTCTCCGGCTCCGTCGGCGTTACCGGGCGATTGGTCTCCGCGCGCCAGCTTGACCGGCTACGGGTGCGTGACCAGCGGACCACGCTTTCCGGACGGCGTGCTGTCTCGCCCGCCGCCTGCCGCGTCCTGCCCGCGCGGACCGCGCCGCCGACCAGGAACAGGGTGTGCCGCCAGAGCCGGTGTTGTTTCACCGTCGCGACGAGTTCGCCGATCGTCGTGCGTACGACCGTCTCGTCCGGCCAGCTCACCTTGTACGCCGCCACGACCGGGGTCGCGTCGTCGTAACCGCCCGCGCGCAGGGCGTCCGCGAGTTCCGCGGCCCGTGCCGCCGGGACAAGGACGGCCATCGTCGTGCCGAACTGGGCGTACTCCTTGATCTGCGCCAGATCGGGCATTCCGGTGGTTTCCTGGCCCGCGATGATCACCGAGTCGGCGAATTCGGGCTCGGTCAGCGACACGCCGACGGACACGGCCGCCGCCGACATGGGCGACACACCGGCGACGACGTCGGCAGGCAGTCCAACCCGGGCGCAGATGTCCAACTGCGCGCGCAGGCCGCCCCACGTCGCCGGATCGCCGGGCAACAGCCGGGCCACGCGCAGCTTGTCGCGCACCGCCCGCCGGTACAGCTCGACCACCTCGTCGTCGCCCAGCCGGGCCAGGTCGATCAGTTCGGCCCCGGGTTTCGCGTTCTCACGCACCCATCCGGCTTCGATGGTGCTCGGCGTCCACACCACCACGTCGGCCTCGCCGATCCGGCGAGCGCCTCGCACGGTGATCAGATCCGTGGCACCCGGACCCGCACCGACAAAGCTGATTCCTGCGCTCACCCGGCGACCGTACCGTGACGCTTCCCACCTCCCTTGCTCACCCCAGGCACTTGCGATGCGACACTCCAGTGTGTGACACCAACGGGCGAGCAGGTCTTCGACTGGATCGACACACGCGCGGACGAACGCCGCCGAGCGGGTCTGACCAGGCAACTCCGCCCGCGCCGCGCCGACGAGACGCTGCTCGACCTCGCCGGGAACGACTACCTCGGCCTCAGCAGGGACAAGCGCGTGAGCGGCGCCGCGGCGGCCGCGGCGCTGCGCTGGGGCGCGGGATCGACCGGGTCACGACTGGTCACGGGCACGACCGAACTGCACACCGAACTGGAGCACGCCCTGGCGTCTTTCTGTGGCGCGCAAGCGGCTTTGGTGTTCTCGTCCGGTTTCGCCGCGAACCTCGGCGCGATCACGGCACTGTCCGGAAAAGGTTCGGCAATCGTTACCGACGCGTACATCCACGCGTCCCTGATCGACGGATGTCGGCTCTCACGTGCGGATATCGCCGTGATGAACCACGGTGACGCGGCCGCGACCAAGCGCGCGCTCGCCACGAGGCGCACCGAGCACGCGTTGGTCGTGACGGATTCGGTGTTCTCAGTAGACGGAGACATGGCGCCGCTGCCCGCGCTGGCCGAAGCGTGCCGCGAGCACAACGCCGGTCTGCTTGTCGACGACGCGCACGGTTTCGGTGTTCTGGGCGACGGCGGCCGAGGCGCGGTCGCGGAAGCGGGTCTGATCAAGGAACCGAACGTCATCACCACCATCACGTTGTCGAAATCCCTTGGTGCGCAAGGTGGTGCGGTGCTTGGTCCGCGCCGCGTGATCCGTCACCTCGTGGAGACCGCCCGTACGTTCATCTTCGACACCGGCCTGGCCCCGTCCAGCGCGGCTGCGGCGTTGGCCGCGTTGAACGCGCTCAAGGACGAGCCTGAGCGCCCGCAGCGCGTCAGGGACAACGCGATGACCGTGGCGATGCGTTTGCGGGAGGCCGGTTTCCGCGTCTCGAAACCGGACGCCGCGGTGGTCTCGGTCCAGGTGCCCACACCGGCGGGCGCACTGGAATGGGCCGAGGAGTGCCGGACCGCCGGGGTGTGGGTCGGTTGTTTCCGACCGCCGTCGGTGCCGGACAAGATCTCGCGGCTGCGGCTGACCATGCGCGCGGACCTGACCGAGTCCGACATCGACAAGGCTATCGACATCATCACGCGCTGCGCCCCCGCAGGCGCCGCTCAAAGGTGAGTGGCGTAGTAACCCAGCGAACGGTTGTAGCGGGGCAGGTGCTTAGCCAACGCGGCCAGCGCCAGCCCGGCGGCCTCCCGTTCACGGCCGGTGTCCACAAGGGCGAGCGCCAGAAACGCGTCCAGCGCGTCGTCCAGTGTCGCCACCGACTCGTCCGGGTCCGACCGGCCGCGCTCGGCCGTCAGCAACGCCACGCTTTCCTCAGCCCGGCCGAGGTTGCGCAGCGTGCTGGCCAACTGGATCAAGGCACGGCGCCGCCGGTAGCCGCTCAAGCCGGACTCGAGCGCCTGACGATAAAGCGGCTCGGCCAGTTCGGGCCGCCCGGTCGAATCGTTCGCACACGCCAACTCGAACGCACCGACTGGACTGTCCGGCGGCAACTCGCCCACCAGCGCCTCGACCCGGGCCCTGAACTCGGCTTCGTCGTAGCCGCCCAGCCCCGCCCAGAGCGCGGCGAGGCGGTCTTCCCAGTCTTGTGTCGTCGTCACCCGATAAGCGTGCCAAGCCGCGGTGTGGATCGCAGCTGTTCCATGATCTCCTTGTAGTACGCCATCACACGCGTGTAGACGCCGGGCTTGTTCGGCAACGCGCAGCCCTCGCCCCACGAGGAGATTCCGAGCAGCCTGCCGTGCGCGACCATCGGCCCGCCGGAATCGCCCTGGCAGCCGTCGATCCCCCCTTGGGAGTAACCCGCGCAGACCATCGAGGCCGCGTTGAACTTGCTGAACGACTGCTGGCAGCTCGCGTCGGACACGAGCGGCACGTCCGCTTTGAGCAGGTACTGCGAGGTCTGCCCGCCGGACGAGGTCCTGCCCCAGCCGAGGATGGTCGCCATGGTGTTCGGCGCGTACGCCCACTGGTCGTCCGGTGTGGCGATCGGCAACGGCGCGTACTTGGCGTTCATCCGCTTGCTGAGCGTCAGCACGGCCACGTCGTTGCCTTTCAGCGCGTCGGTGTAACTCGGGTGCACCCAGATGTGCTTGACCTGCACCATGACACCGGCATTCATAGCCTTCTTGTCGTCGCGTCCGGCGACGACGTACACCTCGCCGGGCGTGGTCTCATTGCTCTTCACGCAGTGCGCCGCGGTGACGACCTTCTCGCTCGTGGCGAGCGTGCCGCCGCAGAACTGGAACCCGTCCTGCTGCGCGAGGAACACGGCGTACGGGAAATCCTGCGTGCTCGCTCTCTCACCGCCGACGATGCGCACGTCGGCCGACGCGGGCACCGCGGCCGCGACAAGACCCGCAAGGAGACACACCACCGCCAGCGTTCGGCCGACCCCGAGTTTCTCCCCCATGGCGTGCTCCCTCCGACTACCACTTGGACGGGGTCAACGTTATGTGAGAAGAGATCAACGCGCTGTCACTGAATCGGGTGGAGTTCATCCGTGATTAGCTGGACCCGTGCGGACCCTGTTGGTGATCTTGTTGCTGGTAGCCGGATGCAGCGCGCAACCGGCCGCGCAGCCCCCTTCGCAACCGGCACCGGCACCACCCACAACGAGCCGGATCCCTGTCACCACAACGGAAAAGACCACACCGGTGACACCGCCGCCCAGCACGGCGGCCAAGCCCGTGTGGGAGGTCGGCAGGACTCCGTTGCCGAAACGGGCCGACGGGTTCGGGGTGATCCGGCCGACGCCGCCCGAACTGGTGAACCGGTCATTGCCGACAAAAGATCTCCTACCGCCACCAGCGGACGGCAAGTACGAATCCACCGCCACACCGGTCCCGCCGGACGTGCTGGCCCGCAGCACCTGGCAGGCGGCGTGCCCGGTCGGCAAGGACGACCTGCGCTACCTCACGATGTCGTTCTGGGGTTTCGACGGCAGGCCGCACACCGGCGAGATGATCGTGAACGCGAAGGTGGCCCAGCAGGTCACGGCCGTGTTCGGCAAGTTGTACGACGCGAGGTTCCCGATCGAGGAGATGCGGGTGACGGCTCCGGCCGAGCTGACCGCGCCGCCGACCGGCGACGGCAACGCCACGGCCGCGTTCGTCTGCAGGCCCGCACGCGGCCAGACGAACTGGTCGGCACACGCGTACGGCCTGGCAGTCGACATCAACCCGTTCTGCAACCCGTACAGCAAAGGCGAGCTCGTGCTGCCCGAGCTCGCCTCCGCCTACCTCGACCGCGGGAGAGTCCGGCCCGGGATGATCCGGGCCGGTGACGCCGCCGAGCGCGCGTTCGCCGGAATCGGCTGGACCTGGGGCGGCACCTGGCGCTCACCCAAGGACCTGATGCACTTCTCGGCGACCGGGACCTAGCTCTTCTTGTCCCCGCCGTTGCCGCCGTTGCCGCCTTCGTTGTTCCCCTCGTCGTCGGACGGGCGACGGCGGAAGCCGCTGAAGACCTTGTCCGCGACACCGGACAGCGCGCCGCCGACGTCGCTGAAGACCTTCACCAGCGGGTCGGTCGAGTTGTTCCACGAGTCCTTGTAGGACTTCGCGGCACCCTGGATGTCCTCGTTCAGCGGGTTGTCGTCCTGGGCGTCGCGGCGCTTGTAGTCGCCGGTGAGGATGGTGCGGTACTCCTCCGACGCGGCCCAGCGCTGCAACTGCGATGCGCGGACGACCGCGAACGGGTGCGTCTGCTGCTCGACGGCGAGCAGCTTGATGATGCTGTCGCGGATGTCCTCGACTTCCTCGTACTCCTTGGCCTGCTCGAGGAAGGCCGGGATGTCGATCTGCGACAGGTCGGTCGCTCCCGCGAGGTACATGTGCGCGCGCAGCGACGCCTGCGGGTCCTGGCCGACGAGCAGACCGGCGCGGTCACAGCTCAGCTCGGCCTTGCGCTGCCACTCGTAGAGCGCCGCGATGACCGCACGCAGGCCGATCACGCCCAGCGGCACCCACGCGACCGAGCGCTGCAGCTTCAGCAGCCGGTCGAGCAGCGTGAGCAGCACCGCGTGGCCGGACAGCACGTGGCCCATCTCGTGACCGATCACGAACCGCAGCGCCTCGGTGTCGAACAGCTCGACCAGGCCGGAGGACACCACGATGAACGGCTCGTCGATGCCCCTGGTCTGCGCGATCACGCGCGGGTCGCGGGCGACGTAGAGCTTGGGGACCTGCTCGAGGTCGAGGACCTCGGCGGCCTCGTTGCGGATCCGGTCGAGCACGGGGTACTGCGACGGACCGACCCGCACGTGGGAGGCCACCGCCATCAGCCGCTCCGCCCGCTCGTTGAACAGGGCGTTGAGCGTCTTGAGCACGTCGGCGACGCCGGGCACGGAGCGCAGCGTGGCCATCGCTCCCTTGTCGGCGGGGTGTTCGTAGGCGCGTGGACTGATTCCGGGGAATCGGACGCGCGGTGACGACTGTTGGACGTCGGATTCAGTCACGGTGGTAAACCTCTCCCTGTGGTTAACGCCAACGTACGCGGAAACGGACAACGAGGGAGCCGACTGGACCGCATACCCGGCAAAGACCAGGGTTGTCCCTGACGCCCACATCAGTGAACTCACTACCGGAGGTAGCAACATGAGCCTGGAGCGCCCTGTCACGCCCGACCCCTACGACCTGCTGCCCACTGTACGGTCGTTCACGGTGTCGTCGAGCGACGTGACCGGCGGCCAGCAGCTTGGCGAGGCACAGGTGTTCGACGGCGGCAACACCTCGCCGCAACTGAGCTGGTCGGGCTTCCCGTCGGACACCAAGAGCTTCGTGGTGACCTGTTTCGACCCGGACGCGCCGACGCCGTCGGGCTTCTGGCACTGGCTGGCCGTCGACATCCCCGCGTCGGTGACGTCACTGGACGCGGGCGCCGGGGAGAGCGACACCACTCTGCCGGAAGGCGCGTTCCACACGCGCAACGACTTCACCAACCACAAGTTCGACGGCGCCGCGCCGCCCGCCGGTGACCAGGTGCACCGGTACTACTTCGTGGTGCACGCCGTCGACCAGGAGAAACTCGGTGTCGACGAGAGCGCGTCGGCCGCGTACGTGAGCTTCAACCTGGCGTTCCACACGCTGGCGCGGGCGATCATCGTGCCCACCTACCAGCACTGAGCCCGGTCACCGGCAGGAACATCGCCGGGGCCGGTGTTGTTGACTGTCGCTGTGCGGACCTTTGATCTGGTGATAGTCGGTACCGGCTCCGGCAATTCCATCCTCGACCAGCGCTTCGGGGACTGGAACGTGGCCATCGTGGAGAAGGGTGTCTTCGGTGGCACGTGCCTGAACGTCGGCTGCATCCCGACGAAGATGTTCGTGCACACCGCGGACCTGGCAGCGACGCCCGCCGCCAGTGCGCGGCTGGGTGTGGACTCCACGTTGGACGGTGTGCGCTGGGGCGACATCCGCGACCGAATCTTCGGGCGGATCGACCCGATCGCCTCGGGGGGCCGCGAGTACCGCGTCAGCCACGCGGACAACGCCAACGTCACCGTCTTCGAGGGCACCGGCAGGTTCACCGCGCCCAAGGTCCTCGAGGTGACGCTGCCGGACGGCACGAGCGAGACCATCACCGCGCCGAAGTTCGTGCTCGCCGCGGGTGGGCGCGCCGTCGTCCCGGACGTGCCCGGCCTCGCCGACGTCGGCTACGAGACCAGCGACACGATCATGCGGCTGGACAAGCTGCCCGAGAAGCTGACCATCCTCGGTAGCGGGTTCGTCGCGGCCGAGTTCGCGCACGTGTTCTCGTCCTACGGCGTCGACGTCACGGTTGTCGCCCGCTCCGGCGCGTTGCTGCGTCGCGAGGACGACGAGATCTCGGAACGCTTCACCGAACTCGCGTCGGCCAGGTGGGACGTGCGGCTGGACCGCAAGTCCGTCCGCGCCGAACGGGCCGGTGACGTGGTCAGGCTGCACCTGGAGGGGCCGTCCGGCGCGGAGACCGTCGAATCCGACGTCCTGCTGGTGGCGGTCGGGCGCACGCCGAACTCCGACATCCTCGACACCACGGCCGGGGGCATCGCGACGGTGCCGACCGGGCACGTGGTGGTCGACGACCACCAGCAGACCACTGTGGACGGCGTGTACGCGCTCGGCGACATCAGTTCGCCGTACGAGCTCAAGCACGTGGCCAACCACGAGGCCCGAGTCGTGCAGCACAACCTCCTGCACCCGGAGGACAGGAAGGCCTCGGACCACAGGTTCGTGCCGCACGCGGTGTTCACGTCGCCGCAGATCGCCTCGGTCGGGCTGACCGAGCGGGAGGCCGCGGCGAGCCACCAGCGCTACGTGGTGGCCGTGCAGAACTACTCGGACATCGCGTACGGCTGGGCGATGGAGGACACCACCGGGTTCGTGAAGCTGCTGGCCGACCCGGTCACCGGGCAGTTGCTCGGCGCGCACATCATGGGCCCGCAGGCGGCGAGCGTGATCCAGCCGTTGATCCAGGCGATGAGCTTCGGCCTGCCCGCGCACGAGATGGCACGCGGCCAGTACTGGATCCACCCCGGCATGCCGGAGGTCGTGGAGAACGCGCTGCTCAAGCTCGAGTTGGAATAACGGGTAAACCTTTTGCCCTCCCCGGCGTGTAACTGATCGACAGCACGTAGTCGATCAGTTCCGGGGAGTGCCATCACCGTGTGGGGCTGGGTACGCAGGACCTGCTATGTCCTGGTCTTCCTGTCGATCGCCGCGCCGCTGGTCGCGTTCCGCTACTGCTACTCGTTGTGGGACGTGCCCGACCCCGCGCAGATCGCCGCTGGCCAGAACCAGACCATCAGGCTGTACTACTCCGACGGCGTGACCGAGCTGGCCAGGATCTCGCCCAAGAGCGGCAACCGCTCGTCCGTGCGGTTCCAGGACATCCCCGAGCACGTGCAGCACGCGGTGCTGGCCGCCGAGGACAACAGCTACTGGGACAACTCGGGGTTCGACCTCACCGGGATCATGCGGGCGGTGTGGAACAACGTGACCGGCGCGTCCGGCGGCGGCTCCACCATCACCCAGCAGTACGTCAAGAAGGCGACCGGCAACGAGCAGCTGTCGTTCGACCGCAAGTGGCGCGAAATGGTCCTCGCCAAGAAGATGGCCGACACCTACGCCAAGGAGGACCTGCTCACCGCCTACCTCAACACCGTCTACTTCGGACGCGGCGCGAACGGGATCCAGGCGGCGGCGCAGGCGTACTTCGGCAAGGACGTGCAGCGGCTCGACGTCTCCGAAGCCGCGCTGCTCGCCGGGGTGATCCAGCGGCCGACGTACTGGGACCCGGACGTGGACAAGGAGAACGCCGAGCGGCGGTGGACGTTCGTCCTCGACCAGATGGCCGCGCAGGGCTGGCTGGCCGACCGGGCCTCGCTGCGGTTCCCTGCGACCCTGCTGAGGGACGCCGCACCGAGTTCGGCCCGGATGCAGATCCAGACCCAGGTGCTCGCCGAGTTGGAGGAACTCGCCGACCTGCGCCGGGACGAGATGCACCAACGCGGCTACCGCGTGATCACGACGATCGACCGGGACGCCCAGACGAGCGCCGAACAGGCGGTGTCCACCGTCATGGCCGGTCAGCCCGACACCCTGCGCGCGGCTGTGGTGTCCATCGACCCCCGTTCCGGCGGCGTGCTGGCGTACCACGGTGGTGGTAACGGGATCGGCCTGGACTACGCGCAGTCGCCGCAGGAGGCAGGCTCCACGTTCGGCACTTTCGTCGCCGTCGCGGCGTTCCAGCGCGGTTTCCGGCCGGATTCCCCGCTGGACGGCGGTTCGCCGCGGATGGTCGACGGCATTCCGTTCCAGAACCCGGCCGGTGTGCGGTGTTCGCCGTGTGACGTGGGCGGGTCCCTGCAGCACCAGGTGAACACCGCTTCGGCCGCGCTGACGTCGAAGCTCGGCACCGGCGCGGTCGCCGATGCCGCGTACCACCTGGGCATTCCCGCTGAGCTGCGGGGGAAACCGACGCTGACCGAGGCCGCGGGCAAGCAGCCCGACACCCGGATCGCGGTCGGCGCGGGCGCCACGCGGGTCCGGACGATCGACATGGCCCGCGCGTACGCCACTCTCGCCGCCAACGGAGTGCGGACCAACTCGCACTTCGTCGACCGGGTCGAGGACGTGGCCGGTGCTGTTCGCTACAACGCGAAGCTTTCGCTGACCCAGGTGACGCCACCGAAGATCGCGTCCATGGTGACGGCCAACCTGTCCCGAATCCCGTTGGCCAACGGGCACACCGCCGCCATCCGCCCGGGCACCCGCGCGTACGGCAACGACGGCGCGACCGCGAAAGCATGGATGATCGGCTACACCCCGCACATCGCGACCGCGGCGTGGATCGGTGCGGACAAGATCATGCCGTTGAAGAACAAGGAAGGTAAGGACATCACCGCACTGGGTGAACCGGCCACGATGTGGCGCGCGGTGATGGACGGGTACCGCGGCGGCGAACCCCGCGCCTCGCAGACACCCGATCCCGCCGCCCGCCCCAGCCCGCCCACCCGGTAGGGCCGCCTGCGCCGAAAGGCGGCCCGCACGGGTGTCAGCCGACGATGGTGCTGTTGGTGATTAGCTGCTGCAACGGGTTGCCGGTCGGGGCGTTGGTGCAGTTGCCCGTCTTGATGCCGTCCGGCACGTCGTTGAGGCCGTCGACGAACACGCCGCTGCCGCACATCTGGATCGGCGCCACGCTGACGTTCTGGATCAGCGGGGCGTCACCGTCGAAACCGCTGAGCACGTCCTCGTCGTGGTCGGCGAACGCGGTACCGGCCTGGCACAGCATGGCCGCCATGGCGGCACCCAGCACAATAAAACGCCTCTTCGCAGGCATGAGAAACCTTTCACAACGACAACACGGGAACAGCAGGGGCGGACCGGCGCCACTCACGATCCGCATCGCGGGAAAACAGTACCCACACCACTGTCGCCACCAAAACAGCTCAGCAATTGTTCACTCGACCGAGAAAACTGCGAACACGCATCGTGACAACCGTACTGGGGAAATACGAGCGACCCCTGCCCGAGGACCACCGGATCGGGTCACGGCCCGACATGATGCGAGCGGGACCGGCACCCCGGTCCCGCTCGCATACTTGCTGTCTGGTATGTATTCGTCAGCCGTTGTTGCTCACGACGACGGAGTTGCCGTCGCCGTTGTTGGTGACAGTTGTGCTGTTGTGGTCGCTGCTGTTCGCGACGACTGTGGTGCTGTTTCCGGTACCGCTATTGCTGACTGCGGTGTCATTGGAGTTGCTGTCGTTGTTGCTCACCACGGTCGTGGTCCCGACGGCGTGGGCGTTGGACACCGCCGTGTCGTTGCCGCTGCTCGCGTTGTTGCTCACCACCGTCGTCGTGTGGTCGGCGTGGTGGTTGTCGATCCCCGTGTTGTTGTGGTGGGAGTCGTTGTTGCTCACGACAGCCGTGTTGTTGTTGGAGTCGGCGTTGTGGATCCCGGTGTTGTTGCCGTTGGCGTCGTCGTTGGCGACCGCGACGTCGTTGTGGTTGGCGTGGTCGTTCACGACGGCCGTGTCGTTGCCGTTGGCGTTCGAGTTGCCGATCCAGGCGGAGTTGTTGTCCGCATGGTCGTTCGCCACAGCGGTGTTGTTGCCGTTGGCGTTCGAGTTGCCGACGCTCACCGAGTTGTGGTCGGCGTGGTCATTGCCGACCGCGGTGTCGTTGCCGTTCGCGTGGCTGTTCCCGACGGCGGTCAAGTTCGAGTTGGAGTGGACGTTCCCGACCGCGGTGTTGTTGTGGTTGGCGTGGCTGTTGCCGACCGCGGTGGTGTTGTGGTCCGCGTGCGCGTTCTGGACCGCCGTGTTGTTGTGGTCGGCGTTCGAGTTGACGATCTTGATCTTGTTGGCGTTGGCGAGCAGGTTCGCGATCTTGATGTGGTTCGCGTTGCCGTTCAGGTTGCTGACCACTGCATCGTTGTGCCCCGGTTTGTCGGCAGTTGTCGCCGCATGCGCCGTACCCATCGCGGGCAAAGCCAATGCGCCAATCAGAACAGCTCGCGCCGCCCATCGATTGATGATCACCGAATGCTCCTTGTTCTCAATTTCACGAGTGGCGCTCTGCCACCGCCAAGCGCCCCGCACTCAAGGTAGAGCAGAACCGGACACACGGTCGGGTGGATTCACACACCCGTAAGCGGTGCCACCAAAGCCGCAGTTCATGTCAATTCCACACCATTCGGTACTGAAAATTTTCCGCCGCGATGATCGTAACATTCACACTTCAGGCGGCTAGCGGCCGCCCGTTCGGCTCAACCGATCACACACACCGAGTCATATATCGAACGCGCAATATGTCCGGGTCGCGACACAAAATCCGGTGGCCACTCAGAAGTGGCCACCGGACGGGTATTTTTTCATTCGCTTCGGCGTGTCATCCCAGGAGCTGGTCGATCGCGCGGTAGATGCGTTTCTCCGACACCGCGTACGCGGTCTTGATGGATTGCGCGAAGTAGCTCAACCGCAGTTCCTCGATCATCCAGCGGATCCGGCGCGCCTCCGGGCTGTCGGGCAGCTCCCGGTAGGCCTGCCACACGTCCTGCGCGATCTGCGCCCACTCGAGGTCGCGCTCGGGCCGTTCGGGCAGCTTGTCGAGCCGGAGTTCGATGCCACGCAGGTAGCGGACCAGGCTCGGCAGCTGGTCGTAGCCGGTCGCGGTGACGAACCCGCGGTAGACCAGCCGGGACAGCTGCTGGCGGATGTCCTGCAACGACGGCTCGATCCGCTTGCCGCCCATGGCGGACAACCGGGTCTGCACCGAGTTGTACGCGGCGAGCGTGCCCTGCACGTGGTTCACGGCCTCGAGCACAGTCGGGTTCAACTGCGTGCGCACCTTGTCCTGCAAGGCTTTGAACGCCTCGGCCGTCCACGCGACACCACCCGCGTCCGTGACGATCTTGTCCACCGCGCACGCGATGCAGTCGTCGAAGAAGTCCTGCATGTCGCGGTGCGGATTCGCCGACAACGCCAGCTTCGCGGTGTTGCTCATCCGGCCGAGGACGTACTTCAACGGCGACGCCGTGTTCAGCAACAACAGCCGCCGCGTGCCCTGCCACATGGACGCGCGCTGTTCGGCCTCCGTCTCGAACATCCGGACGTCCACAGCCGTCCCCGCGTCGACCAACGCGGGATACGCGGTCACGACGAAGCCGTGCTGCTCCTGCCTGAGCATCTTCGGCAGCGTGCCGATCTCCCAGGTGCGCAGGCCCTTGCGTTCGATCTCGCCCGCGGCCGACGACAGCGTCTCCCGCATCTTGGGCTGCAGGCGGCGCTTGAGGTCGCCGAGGTCCTTGCCTTCCGCCAGCAGCTTGCGGCGCTCGTCCACGACCCGGTACGTCACCCGCAGGTGGTCGGGCAGCTTGGTCAGGTCCCAGTCCTCGCGGGCCACCGCGATCCCGGACAACGCCTTGATGTGCCGCTCGACCACGTCCAGCAGGTTCTCGTCGCCGAGGTCGGTGATCCGGTGCAGGATCGCCTTCGCCCAGTCCGGCGCGGGCACGAAGTTGCGGCGCACCTGCTTGGGCAGGGACTTCAGCAGCGCGGTGATGATCTCCTCGCGCAGCCCCGGAACCTGCCAGGCGAACCCGTCCGCGCTCACCTGGTTGAGCACCGGCAACGGGATGTGCGCGGTGACCCCGTCGTCCTTGCGGCCCGGCTCGAACTGGTACGACAGCCGCATGGTGAGGCCGTCGCGTTTCCAGTCGTCCGGGAACGCCTGCGGGGTCACGGTCTTCGCGTTGGCGTTGAGCAGCATCTCGGTCGGGAACGTCAACAGGTCCGGCTGCCCGGCACGGGTTTTCTTCCACCACGTGTCGAAATGCCGCCCCGAGACGACGTCCTTGCCGATCCGCTTGTCGTAGAAGTCGAACAGCGTCTCGTCGTCGACCAGCAGGTCACGCCGCCGCGCCCGGTTCTCCAGCTCCTCGACCTCGGTCAGCAGCTTGCGGTTGTCGTGGAAGAACTTGTGCCTGGTCTCCCAGTCACCCTCGACCAGGGCGCTGCGGATGAACATCTCCCTGGACAGCTCCGGGTCGATCCGGCCGTAGTTGACCTTCCGGTTCGCCACGATCGGGACGCCGTACAGCGTCACGCGTTCGGTCGCCATCACGGCGGCCTGCCTGCGTTCCCAATGGGGTTCGCTGTAGGTGCGCTTCACCAGGTGGGTGGCGAGCGGCTCCACCCAGTCCGGTTCGATCCGCGCCGCGATCCGGCCCCACAGCCGGGACGTCTCCACCAGTTCCGCGGCCATCACCCACTGCGGCGGCTTCTTGAACAACGCCGATCCGGGGAACACCGCGAACCGGGCGCCCCGCGCGCCCATGTAGTCCTGTTTCTGCGGGTCGCGCAGGCCGACGTGCGACAGCAGGCCCGCGAGCAGCGACTGGTGCACGCGGACCGCGTCGACCTCGTCGCCGACCGGCTTCGGTTTGACGTCCATCACCTGGCGCAGCTGCGAATAGATGTCCTGCCACTCGCGAACACGCAGGTAGTTGAGGTACTCCGCCTTGCACAGCTTGCGGAACCGGTTGCCCGACAGCTCCTTCTGCTTGTCCCGCAGGTACTGCCAGAGATTCAGGTACGACAGGAAGTCCGAGGTCTTGTCGACGAACCTGGCGTGTGACTGCTGCGCCTGTTCCTGCTTGTCCTGCGGGCGCTCCCGGGGGTCCTGAATGGACAGCGCGGCGGCGATCACCATGACCTCGTGCACGCAGCCGTTGCCTTCGGCGGCGAGCACCATCCGGGCGAGCCTCGGGTCGACGGGCAGCTGGGCGAGCTTGCGGCCCAGCGCCGTCAGCCCGGACTGCTCCAGCGCCCCCAGCTCCTGCAACAGGTTCACGCCGTCGGCGATGTTGCGTTTGTCCGGTGGTTCGATGAACGGGAACGCCGCGATGTCACCGAGCCCCGCCGCGGTCATCTGCAGGATGACCGACGCGAGGTTGGTGCGCAGGATCTCCGGATCGGTGAACTCGGGCCGCGCGTCGAAGTCGTCTTCGGTGTAGAGCCGGATGCAGATGCCTTCGGAGACACGGCCACAGCGGCCCTTGCGCTGGTTGGCCGAAGCCTGCGACACCGCTTCGATCGGCAGCCGCTGGACCTTCAACCGGTTGCTGTACCGGGAGATCCGCGCGGTCCCCGGGTCGATCACGTACTTGATGCCCGGCACGGTCAACGACGTCTCGGCCACGTTCGTGGCCAGCACGATCCGCCTGCCGCGGTGGGACTGGAACACGCGGTGCTGCTCGGCGAACGACAGCCGCGCGTACAGCGGCAGGATCTCGGTGTTCTTCAGGTCCTGTTTCGTGAGCGCGTCCGCGGTGTCGCGGATCTCGCGTTCGCCGCTGAGGAACACCAGGATGTCACCGGGGCCTTCGGCGGCGAGCTCGTCCACCGCGTCCAGGATCGCCTGGGTCTGGTCGCGGTCCTCGTCGGCGTCCGGGTCGTCCGGGTCGATGACCGGCCGGTAGCGGACCTCGACCGGGTACGTCCGGCCGGAGACCTCCACGATCGGCGCGTCGTCGAAGTGCCGGGAGAACCGCTCCGGGTCGATCGTCGCCGACGTGATGATCACCTTCAGGTCGGGCCGCCTGGGCAGCAGCTGCTTGATGTACCCGAGGATGAAGTCGATGTTGAGGCTGCGTTCGTGCGCCTCGTCGATGATCAGCGTGTCGTACTGGGACAGCAGCCGGTCGGTCTGGATCTCGGCGAGCAGGATGCCGTCGGTCATCAGCTTGACCGCCGTGCTGTCGCTGACCTGGTCGTTGAACCGGACCTTGTAGCCGATCGAGTCACCCAGCTCCACGCCGAGCTCCTCGGCGATGCGCTCGGCGACCGTGCGCGCGGCGAGCCTGCGCGGCTGCGTGTGGCCGATCGTGCCGCGGACGCCGCGACCGAGCTCGAGGCAGATCTTGGGCAGCTGGGTCGTCTTGCCCGACCCTGTCTCGCCGGCGACGATCACGACCTGGTGGTCGCGGACGGCGGCGAGGATCTCGTCGCGCCGCTGGCTGACCGGCAGCTCGGCCGGGTAGGTGATCTCGGGCATGGCTGAGCGCCGCGCGTCGATCTTGAGCTCGGCCGACGCGATGTCGGCGGCGATCTGCTCGAGAACGGTGTCGCGGGCTTCTGGCTTGCGGATCTTGCGGACGCCTTCGAGGCGGCGGCCCAGCCTGCGCTCGTCACGCAGGGTCAGAGCCGGCAGCCGCTGCGCCAAACCGGCGAGCGTCGAATCCTTTGGTGGGGTTCCCATCTCGACTACCAGGATAAGCAACGGCCGCGATCAGCACCCGCGGATTAAAAACCGACCGGCCCTACGCGAAACGCAGGATGAGATGGCAGTCTGTTCATTCGACGAACATCGTCGGTGACTACAACAAACGTAGGATGTTTGGTTGTCCGAACATCTTGTGGGGAGGATGACACCGTGCCGTTGGCCACGACCCGGCGTGCCGGCCTTGTCGACCAGGTGATCGACCAGATGCGCAGTGCGATCACCACGGGAGAGTGGCGGGTTGGCGAACGAATCCCCACCGAGCCCGAGCTCGTGACCGCTCTGGGCGTCGGCCGCAACACCGTTCGCGAGGCAGTCCGCGCCCTCGCCCACGCCGGGCTGCTCGAAGTCCGCCAAGGTGATGGCACGTTCGTACGTGCCACCAGTGAACTGTCCGGTGCCGTGCGCAGGCTGTGCGGTCCCGAACTCCGCGATGTCCTGGAAGTGCGCCGCGCCCTCGAGGCGGACGGAGCCCGTCTCGCGGCCACCAACCGGACCGACGCCCAGCTGGAACAACTCGTCCGCCTGCTCGAGATCCGCGACGAGGCGGCCGCGTCGGGCCAGTGGGCCAAGTTCGTGCAGGCCGACGCGGACTTCCACCACCTCGTTGTGGTGGCGTCGCACAACAAGCTCCTGGCCGAGTTGCACGCGGGCCTGACCGAGGTGATCAAGGCCAGCATCGAGGCCATCGACGAGACGGCGCAACCGGGCGCCCCCAAACTCGATCACTACGGCCTGCTCCACGCCATCCGCGACCGCGACGCCGAACGCGCCGTGCGGGAGGCAGGCGGTTTTCTCGCCGAGGCTCTGACGTACCTGGCCAGGAACCCGGCGTCGTGAGCAGCTGACCCGGATGCCCCCGAAGTGGCGGTCGGGGGTATCCGAATCGGCGTTCGGCCCAGCGTCTTACCCGTGCGGAGGTACTACGGAAGAGTGAGGATCTCCGCGCCTGACTCGGTCACCACGATGGTGTGCTCGAACTGGGCCGTCCAGCTCTTGTCCTTGGTGGTGACGGTCCAGCCGTCGTCCCAGATGTCGTAGTCGATGCCGCCGAGCGTGATCATCGGCTCGATGGTGAAGGTCATCCCCACCTCGATCTCGGTCTGCACCGACGGCTCCTCGTAGTGCAGGATCACCAGCCCGCTGTGGAACGAGCGGCCGATGCCGTGCCCGGTGAAGTCGCGGACCACGCCGTAGCCGAACCGTTTGGCGTACGCCTCGATCACGCGGCCGATCACGTTCAACGCCCGTCCGGGCCGCACGGCCTTGATCGCGCGCATCGTCGCCTCGTGCGTGCGCTCCACGAGCAACCGGTTCTCCTCCGCGACGTCCCCGGCCAGGAACGTGGCGTTCGTGTCGCCGTGCACGCCACCGATGAACGCCGTGACGTCGATGTTGACGATGTCGCCGTCCTCGATCAGCGTCGAGTCCGGGATGCCGTGGCAGATCACCTCGTTCAGCGAGGTGCAGCACGACTTCGGGAAGTTGCGGTAGCCGAGGGTCGACGGGTATGCGGCGTGGTCGAGCAGGAACTCGTGCACGACCGCGTCGATGTCGTCGGTGGTGGCGCCCGGTTTGACGGCCTTGCCGCCCTCCTGCAACGCCTGCGCGGCGATCCGCGACGCGACCCGCATGGCCTCGATCACCTCGGGGCTCTGCACGTACGTCGGGTCGGTGTTGCGCGCCGGAGCGGGCTTGTCGACGTACTCGGGCCGGGCGATGGTGACGGGGACTGAACGGCGCGGACTTTGCACGCCGGTCGTCAGTGGGGCACGTACGGGCATGACTTAACTCTAGGAGATCCCCCGCAGGAACTTGTCAGTCACGTCAATGGCCGGGACGGACGTCCCCGAATCGGTCAGCAGCACGGCGAACGCCAGATCCCCCTGGTACCCGGCGAACCAGCCGTGCGAGTGCGTGCCGTCGCCGAACTGGGCGGTTCCCGTCTTGCCCCGGACATCGGGGAGCTGGGCCAGCGGCCCGCCGATGGTGGTGACGACCTCGCGCATCATGACGCGCACCGCGTCCAGCACCGGCGGCGCGATCGGCTGCGGTGTCACGTCCATCTTCGTCGGGCTATCCCGGAACAACGTGGCCTTCGGCACAATCCCGCTCGCGGCCGTCGACGCCATCACGGCCAGCCCGAACGGCGACGCCAGGACCTTGCCCTGGCCGAAGCCGTCCTCGGCGCGCTCGACCAGGTCGTTCGCCGGTGGCACCGAACCGGTGACCGTGGTCACACCGGGGATCACGTAGTCGACGCCGATGCCGTACTGCCTGGCGGTGTTCGACAGCGCGTCCGGCTTCATGTCGGACGCCAGCTTGGCGAACGTCGTGTTGCACGAGAACGCGAACGCCGACCGGAGCGGGATCGTGCCCTTGTCGAAGCCGTTGTTGTTCGGGATCGCCCGCGGGCCGATCGTGATCGAGCCCGGGCACGGCGACGGCGTATCCGCTGTCACAGTCCCGCCCTGCAGCGCGGCCGTCGCGGTCGCGACCTTGAACGTGGATCCCGGCGGGAACCTGCCAGTCAGCGCGACCGAGCCCTGCGCGTCGGCAGCCGGGTTCTGCGCGACCGCGAGCAGTTCCCCGCTGGACGGCTTGATCGCGACGATGGCGGCCACCTGGGCGACCGGGTCGATCGCGGCCTCGGCCGCCGCCTGGATCTTGCGGCTCAGCGTCATGTGCACGGCCGTGCCAGCCTCGGGGTCCTTGACGAACAGCTCCTCGACCTCGCCGCCCGCGGCGTTGAGCGTCACCACCCGGAACCCGGCCTTGCCCGTGACCTGGCTCTCCACCTGCTTGCGAACGACCGGCAGCAACTGGGTGGCGAGGTTGCGGTCCACCGGCAGCAGCCGGGTGCCCGCGACGAACCGGACGCCCTGCAGGTCGTAGATCTGCGCCTTCGCGGCCTGGTAGTCCGCGTCCCGCAACGACACCACGGTGTAGGACTGGCCCTTGGGCGTCTTGGCGACGCCCTCCATGATCGACTGCTGGGTGATCGCCTGGTCGACCTTGCCGAGCGCGGCGGCGAGCGCACCGGCCACGGCGGCGACGTCCCCGGCCTTCGCCGGGTCCAGCAGGACGGAAACCACCCGTTCGGGGGCGAGCAGCGGCGAACCGTCCCGGTCGAGCACGGGGGCCTGCACGGCGTCTATGTCCCGTACGCCGATGGTCTGCTGCACACCGAGCTTGGGGTGCAGCACCGATGGCGCCCAGTGCACCCGCCACGAGTCGTTGTCCGGGCGCATCTCCACCTCGCCCTGGAACGTCCAGTGCCGGTCTCGGCCGAGATCCCAGTCCGCGTCGAACCGCACCTTGGCCGACTTGTCCGACATCTCGGTCGACCCGGTGACCCTGGTGGCGATCCCGACCGGCTTGACCGCACCGCGGACGTTGTCCATCAGCGCCTTGGCGGACTCGGCGGAATCGGTCCGCCCGGCGGCGCCCGCGGTGTCGCCGTTGGCCAGTGCGGTCAGGAACTCACCGGCGACGTCCTCGGCACTCGGATCCGACCCGAACAACCCGCACCCGGCGGCGGGCAGGACCAGCAAGAGTGCCGCGACAATCCCGGTTCGTCTCACTCGGCGCAGTATGCCAATCAGAACAGCACAGTCGCGTAGCACCCGACCTGACTGAAGCCGATCCGCTGGTAGGCGGCCCGCGCGGGGGCGTTGAACGAGTTGACGTACAGGCTCGCGGTCCGGTTCATCCCCTTCACCAGGCGCTCGACGACGGCGGCCGTGCCTGCCGTGCCGATGCCGCTGCCGCGGCGGTCCGGGTGCACCCAGACGCCCTGGATCTGGCCGACCGATTTGGACAGCGCGCCGATCTCGGCCTTGAACACCACGTCGCCGCCTTCGAAGCGGGCGAACGCCCGGCCACCCGCGATCAGCTCGGCCACCCGCGCGCGGTACCCGGCACCGCCGTCGCCGATCCTCGGGTCGACGCCGACCTCCTCGATGAACATCGCGATGGCCGCGGGCAGGTAGCGGTCCAGTTCCTCCGGGCGGACCGGGCGGACCAGCGGATCCGGCTTGACCAGCGGGGCGCCGTCGACGGCCATCAGCGGCTGCTCGGGCCGCACCTCGCGCGGCGGGCCCCACTCCGGCTCCAGTTCGGCCCACATCCCCAGCACCTGCTCGGCCGGGCCGACGAGCGACGAACACATCCGCCTGCGCCGCAGCGCCCGGTCGGCGAAGCAGCGCAACGCGGCCTTGTTGCCGCGCAACGGGATCAGGTTCGGACCGACGTAGCAGAGGCCGTCGAGCCTGCCGTTGCGCATCGGCCGGACATCGGCTCCCCACAGCTCACCGCCCAGCCGCCAGGCATCGAGCCCGGCTGCCTCGACCCGCGCCGCGACCATGCAGCTCGCGACCGGATCGGCGGCCAGCACGGCCCGCACCGCCATGCCGTCTCGCTCGTCGAGTAACCGCGCGGAAGCCATCCGAAGCACCCACTAAGCGTGCCAGATGGAGCCTGTAATCGAGGAGTCCGAATCACCGAGTCATCAACCGAGGGTCATCAACCGACTCCGATCACCGGCCGGACGCGGAACGAGTCGTGCGTGAGGCCGTGCTCATCGACGATGTGGCGCCCACACGATGTGAGAGGTCACACCGGGCAGGCGGCGAACGTATTTCAGCGCGTTCTCCGGCGCTGTCAGCAGGAACTGGCTCTTGCCGTCGACTGTGGCCACATACGTGTTCTGCTCATCGATGACCATGCCCCAACTGACGATCTGGGCATCGATGTGCTCGCCGAACTCGAGCACGACCGCGAACACCCGAGGCGTCTGGTCGGCGACCATCTCCTCGATCGCGGCGGTGAACTCGTCGGCGTCGGCGAAGCCCGCCGAGGCGGCTGCAGGCTGCTCCGGCGAAGTGGTGTCAGCGGTGTCGGGCATGAGGACTCCCATCAGGTTGGCGGCGCCGCCGGAAGTGTCAGCGACCTCCTCACCTTAACCTCCAAGACCGCTTACGAGCGATTACACGATCGAGCGAAGGCGCGGTGCTCGATGCCGGAGGATGATGGAATCAGCTCAATACAGGAGGAGACTTGGGAACCATCAATCCCCAGCGCGTGGCCCTTGGAGCGCTCTTGCGCGATCTTCGCCTGCGGGCGGGCAAGGATCTTGCCGAGATCGACAAGCTGATGGACTGGTACGACGGCAAGACCAGCCGAATCGAAGTCAACGGCCGTGGTCTCGCTCCGGCCGAAGCGGAGAAGCTGGCGAGGTTCTACGGCGCAACAGGCAGTGAGCAGGAGAGACTGCGCAGCCTCACGCTCGCCTCCGGGAAGAGGGCGATTCTGCCGCACGTCCCGGATTTCGCTCAGTCATACCTGATGTTCGAGCGGCAGGCGTCGGAGATCGCGGTGTTCGACGACGTGCTGATCCACGGCCTGCTGCAGACCGATGCTTACGCGAGAGCACTGCTGTCCTCGTCATCGCCAGCCAACCTCGACCGGCGAGTCCGGGAGCGGCTGAGTCGGCAAACGATCCTGACAAAGGCAAATCCGCCTGCAGTGAGGATCTTGCTTGGAGAGTCAGCCATCCACCAGCAAGTGGGTGGACTTGGGGTGATGCGTGAGCAGGTGCAGCACCTGCTAGCCATGGCAGAGCGGCTGCCGACGGTGTCGATCCGGGTCGTTCCGTTCGCGTCAGGGGCACATGAAGGGCTTGGCGTCGGATTCGGCATCGTCCGCGTCGATGATCCAGCTGAGATGACCCGGGTTTATCTCGAGAGCATCACCGGAGCAATGTTCCTCCACGAGCCCAACAAGATCGACACCTACCAGCGGGTGTTCGAAGACCTTTGGGAGAAGGTTGCCGCAGACGACCGAGAATCTGGAAACATCCTTCGCAGGCACATCACCTGACGGAGGAGCCCATGGCGGACGAACTCTGGAAGAAGTCGAGCTGGTCAACAGGGGCGAACAACTGCGTTGAGGTCCGGTGGAAGAAGTCGAGCCGGTCGGCAGGTCAGACCAACTGCGTTGAACTCGCGCTGGACCAGATCCGTGACTCGAAGAACCACGGAGTCACCCTCGCAGTGCCCCGGACCGCCGTAACCGAGTTGCTGGCCTCGCTCAAGCGGTAATCAGCGGACAGGGCCCCGGGTTCCCGGGGCCCTTCCCGCTCAGGACACCGAAACGACCGGTGAACCGGCGGCCTCCTCCGGGTCCATGTCCTCGGCGATCCGCATGGCCTCTTCGATCAGCGTCTCGACGATCTGGTGCTCGGGCACGGTCTTGATGACCTTGCCCTTGACGAAGATCTGGCCCTTGCCGTTGCCGGACGCCACACCCAGGTCCGCCTCGCGAGCCTCACCGGGACCGTTCACGACACAGCCCATGACCGCCACCCGCAGCGGGACCTCCATGCCTTCCAGGCCCGCGGTCACCTCGTCCGCCAGTTTGTAGACGTCGACCTGCGCGCGGCCGCACGACGGGCAGGAGACGATCTCCAGCTTGCGCGGCCGCAGGTTCAGCGACTGGAGGATCTGCGTACCGACCTTGACCTCTTCGACCGGCGGCGCGGACAGCGAGACACGGATCGTGTCGCCGATGCCCTGGCGCAACAGCGCGCCGAACGCCACCGCGGACTTGATCGTGCCCTGGAACGCCGGACCGGCCTCGGTCACACCCAGGTGCAGCGGGTAATCACACGACTCGGCCAGCAACTCGTACGCGCGGACCATCACGACCGGGTCGTTGTGCTTCACCGAGATCTTGATGTCGTGAAAGTCGTGCTCGGCGAACAGCGACGCCTCCCACAACGCCGACTCCACCAGCGCCTCCGGCGTGGCCTTGCCGTACTTGGCCAGCAACCGGGGATCCAGCGACCCCGCGTTCACCCCGATCCGGATCGGGGTGCCGTGGTCCTTCGCCGCCTTGGCGATCTCCTTGACCTTGTCGTCGAACTTCTTGATGTTGCCGGGGTTCACGCGCACCGCCGCGCACCCGGCCTCGATCGCGGCGAACACGTACTTCGGCTGGAAGTGGATGTCCGCGATCACCGGGATCTGCGACTTGCGCGCGATCGCGGGCAACGCCTCCGCGTCGTCCTGCGACGGGCACGCCACCCGCACGATGTCGCAACCGGACGCGGTCAGCTCCGCGATCTGCTGCAACGTCGCGTTGACGTCCGCGGTCACCGTGGTGGTCATCGACTGGACCGACACCGGGAACTCGCTGCCCACACCGACCGACCCGACCATCAACTGCCGGGTCTTGCGGCGCTCGCCCAGCACCGGCGGCGGAAGCGACGGCATGCCGAGCAGCACTTCGCCGCTGGTCATGAGATCTCCTCTAGTTCTTGATCCTGATCGGGTTGACGATGTCCGCGGTGATCGTGAGCAACATCACCGCTCCACCGATGAACACCACCACCATGGTGACGGCCATCAGCTTCGAGTAGTCCACGGGGCCACCCGCAGGCTTGCCGCGCACCCTCCGCAGCCAGTTGCGGACCTTCTCGTAGACGATCACCGCTATGTGTCCCCCATCCAGCGGCAACAGCGGCAACAGGTTGAACACGCCGATGAAGAAGTTGAGGCTCGCCAGCAGCAGCAAGACAACGTCCCACAGGCCACGCTCAACAGCGTCACCACCGAGAATACTCGCGCCGACGACGCTGACCGGCGTGTCGGGATCGCGTTCTCCGCCACCTATGGCGCGCACCACAGCCGGGATGCGCTCGGGGAACCGGATCAGGCCTTCCCAGGTCTTGACGAACATGTCACCGGTGAACGAGATGGTGCCACCGATCGCCGAACCCGCGTTGTACTCGAACTCCGCGGCCCGCAGTACGCCGATGCTGCCCTGTGCCTGCAGCGACCGCTGGCCTTCCTTGTTCTCGACCAGGCGCTGCGCGACGGTCACGTCCACAGTGAGCGTCTGCTCGGCACCATCGCGCTCGACCGTGATCCGCTGTGGACCCGACAGCGGCTTCAGCGTGGTCCGCAGGTCGGTGAAGGTCGGTGTTTCCTTGCCGTTCACCGCGACGATCTCATCACCGGCGCGCAGCCCGGCCTGTGCCGCGGGACCCTGGTCACCGGCAGCGCACGGCGGCCGCGGCTTCTTCACGTCCATGTCGATGGTGTCACTTTGGACACACGCGGTGCTGGCCACGACCGGCTTGTCCACCAGGTTCGGCAGGCCCATGGTCGCCGCGAGGATGTAGAGGATGACGAAGCCGAGGATGAAGTGGGTCACCGAACCGGCGACCATCACGATCACGCGCTTCCACGCCGGGTAGCGCCACATCGCGCGCTTCTCCTCGTCCGGCGTGAGCTCGTCCATCGCGGTCATGCCCGCGATGTCGCAGAAGCCGCCGCCCGGGATGGCCTTAAGGCCGTACTCGGTCTCACCCCGGCGGAACGAGAAGATCTTCGGGCCGAAGCCGATGAAGTAGCGGCGCACCTTCATGCCGAACCACTTGGCGGTCAGCATGTGCCCGGCCTCGTGCAGCGCGACCGACAGGCCGATGCCGAGCGCGAACAGCACGACCCCGATGAAGAAGATCACGCTCTAGTTCCTTCCCAGAATGTCCCGGGCACGCGTTCTTGCCCACTGCTCGGCGGCAAGCACCTCGCCAACGCTGCCCGGCTCGCCCCGCCAGGCGTCCGCCTCGCCCAATACTCGCCCCACAGTCTCCACGATCGACGTGAAACCCACGTTCAGGTCGACGAACGCCTGGACGGCCTCCTCATTGGCCGCGTTGTAGATCGCGGGATGGCAGCCGCCCGTCTCACCGGCCTGGCGGGCCAACCGGACTGCCGGGAAAACGTCGTTGTCCAGCGGTTCGAAGGTCCACTCCGCGGCCTTGTCCCACGTGCAGGGCGTGGCCGAGCCCGCGAGCCGCTCCGGCCAGCCGAGCGCGAGCGAGATCGGCAGGCGCATGTCCGGCGGGCTGGCCTGGGCCAGCGTCGAGCCGTCGGTGAACGTCACCATCGAGTGGATGATCGACTGCGGGTGCACGACCACGTCGATCCGGTCGTAGGGCACGTCGAACAGCAGGTGCGCCTCGATCACCTCGAGGCCCTTGTTGACGAGTGTCGCGGAGTTGATCGTGATCACCGGACCCATCGACCAGGTCGGGTGGGCCATCGCGTCGTCGGGCGTGACGTCCTGGAGCTCGTCGGCGCCACGGCCGCGGAACGGGCCGCCGGACGCCGTCACCACCAGCCGGTCCACCTCGTCGGCCCGGCCGCCGCGCAGGCACTGGGCCAGCGCCGAGTGCTCGGAGTCGACCGGCACGATCTGGCCGGGTGCGGCCGCCTTGAGCACCAGCGAACCGCCCGCGATCAGCGACTCCTTGTTCGCCAGCGCCAGCCGCGCACCCGTGGCCAGCGAGTACAGCGTCGGTTCGAGCCCCCGTGAACCGGTGATCCCGTTGAGGATCACGTCGGCCGGGGTGTCGTCGATCAGGTCGAGCACCGCGCGGGCACCGGTGAACAGTCGCACATCGCCCAGGTCCAGATCAGCGGGTGCATCGGTCAGGGCAACCGCCTTGACCCCGAAATCACGGGCCTGCCGTGCCACCAGGTCCGGGTTCGCACCGCCCGCCGCGAGGCCGACGACCCGGAACTTGTCCGGGTTCGCCGCGATCACGTCGAGGGCCTGCGTGCCGATCGAACCGGTTGAGCCGAGCAGGAGGACGGAGCGGACGCCGTCTGGGCGAGTGTTTGCGGACATCCCGGTCATTGTCCCGGACCGGGCCTGGGGCGTGCTCCAGAGGGCCATGTGGGACGATTGAGGCCGGTACGCAGCATGAACGAGCCATCGATTGGGGAGGGACCCGTGGCGAGCTCGAAGACCGAGAAGGCACCGGCGCACACCGTCAGCCCGGAGGACGAGCCGTCGGCCGAGTGGGGCTGGCACGGCAGCTTTCCCGTCGGCATGCGGGTCGGCGGGTGGTTCACCGCGGCCGCGATGTTCTTCTACCTGATCGGCAACCACACCGGCCGCACCGAGGACCTCTGGCTGATCGGCATCGGTGTCGGACTGGTCATCCTGCTGGTGATCGACCAGGTCCGCCGCCGCACCTCGTGGCGCCGCTGACCAGCTGACTTCTCTCAACCGCGGGGCACGAGCTCGTAGACGATGCCCGTGCCGAAGGGCGCCAGCAGCACGTTCTCCCCGAAGGCGCCCAACGCGGACACCGGCCACCCCGTGGCGAACAGCCCGGTGGCGTTCGCGGACGTGCCGAAGGACCTGGCGAACCGGGGGGTCGGCACGTCACTGGCCGGGTCGTCGGGCCCCGGGTAACCGCTGACCTGGACGGTCCGTGTCGTGCCGCGCTGCGTGTCGACGTGCACGAACGCGGGTGCGGGGACCTGGTTGGCCACCGCGTGCAGGATGACGTCGTCCCCGGCCGCCGCCAGCTGGCGTCTGCCCAGTTCCAGCGGGAGCGGGCCGACGCCGTCGATCTCGGCGTTGATCACGGGGATCGCCACCATCATCCGACCGCGTGAGTCCAGGATCACAAGTCCGCCCTCTCGCGTGCTGAGCGCGAACCGGCCACCCGTGAGCCCCGCGGCGGAACTGCCCGTCGCGATCTCCGCGGCGAGCGGCAGCACCGTCGCGTCGAGCACCTTGCCGTCCCGCGACGCGTCGATCCGCCACATCCTGCTCTGCGCGGTGTCCACCAGGACAGGCGTCTGCCCGTCGAACGCGAGCCCGCTGAACTGCGCGGAGTTCCACGCGGCCACGCCGTCGGCGACGCGCAGGCCGTTCTGGTCGGTCACCCGGGTGGTGTCCTGGTCGAGCGGTGCCTTGATCGCCCTGAGGTCGACCGCGCGACCGCCGTCGACCTGGATGACGCGCACCGGCCGCGACAGCCTGCCGTCGCCGGGGCGCGTGCCGGTGTTCGCGGGCAGCAGCCAGATCCGGTCGCCGCGCACCACGATCCCAGCGACCGCGCCGGTGGTGTCGCGGCCCTGCAGCCGCAGCTTCTCGGAGATGTCACCGGCAACCGGGGCGTCGTTGGTGGAGAACGGCGCCAGATTGGGATCCCACACCACTTCGACGGTGTTGTCCGTGCGCACGCGCAGGATCCGCAGTGTCTCGCCCCACCTGCCCGCGCTGTCGTCGGCGATGCGCGGGTTGACCGACGGTCCGTACTGGCGTGCGACGAGATAGACCGTGCCATCGGGGGCCGAGGTCAGCGCCTCGACGTGACCGATGCTTGTGGACTGTCCCTGACCGGGTCCACTTGCGACGTCGGAGCCCCCGTCGCCCGCGACCATCCGCACGGTGCCGCGGGGTTGTTCCGGCAACGGCGCGGCGATCTCGACAGGACAACCGCGCCGTTCGCCGTACTTCGTGGCGACGACACCGGAGAGGTCGGCGAGGTCCTGGTCGACTTTGCCCCGCCTGTTGTCGTACCCGGCGAGTTCGATTCCAATGTGGACAGGACGGCCGCGGCACGTGACGTCCAGCGAAACGGTCGGCCTGGTGTCGGTCCCGGTGCGCAGCGGATTGCCCAGCGGCGCGCGGGCCGACCGGGCCGCGGCCTCCTGCGTCGCCGTGTTGATCCGCCGGATGGTGGCGACCTGGTCGACGTCGATCCGCAACGCCGCAACGGTTCTGCGAGCCAGGTCCTCGGCGACGAGCACTTCGCACTGGAGACTGTCGACGTTCACCGTGTCGGGCACTTCGCCGACTGTCGTCAGGTTCTCCTCCGCGTGCGCGGTGAGGTGCGCGAGCGCCACGCGTGGCAGCAACGCGCATATCTCCGGCCCCTGCCCGGTGACCGGTTCGGTGTTCAACGGTTGCGTGCCCGCGCGTTCGGGCCCGGTACAGGCGACCAGTCCGAGCAGACACGTCGATACCAGTATCCCCACCCGAATGCGCACGAGACTGATATTCCCCCCAACGCATGGAACGGCTGACCTTTATGCCCGCGCCGCAAGTCCCATCATATGGGCTACGTTGCGTTCATTCGCATTCATGAATGAACTGGTCGAGCACAGTTCGCAACCGACCCTCACGACAGGACCAGGACATGTCCGTCACCGATGAACTGCTCGCCAACAACGCTCGTTATGCGGAGAGTTTCCAAGGTCCGCTACCGCTCCCGCCCGCCAAGCAGGTTGCGGTCGTGGCCTGCATGGATGCCAGGATCAACGTCTACGGCGTGCTCGGCCTCAACGAGGGCGAGGCCCACGTCATCCGCAACGCCGGTGGTGTCGTGACCGAGGACGAGATCCGTTCGCTGGCGATCAGCCAGCGGCTGCTCGGTACCAAGGAGATCATTCTGATCCACCACACCGACTGCGGCATGTTGACGTTCACCGACGACGGGTTCAAACAATCGATCTTGGAAGACGTCGGGGTGAAGCCGCCGTGGGCGGCTGAGGCATTCCCCGATGTGGACGAAGATGTGCGCCAGTCCATCGCGCGAATCAGGAACAGCCCGTTCATCCCCGTGAAGGACTCGGTGCGCGGCTTCGTGTTCGACGTCGCGACCGGGAAGCTCGACGAAGTGGGTTAGAGGACTTTCCGGACCGCTTCCTCGCTACGACCGACGACGGCGGTGCCGTCGTCCGCCGTGATGATCGGCCGCTGGATCAGGATCGGGTCGGCGACCAACGCCTCGATCCAGCGGTCACGGCTCGCACTGTCCTTCGGCCACTTCGACAGGCCGAGTTCCTTGGCGACCTTCTCCTGGGTACGTGTGATGTCCCACGGTTCGAGCCCCAGCCTGGTCAGCACCCGCTCGAGTTCCACGGCCGTCGGCGGGTCCTCGAGGTAGCGCCGGATGGTGTACTCGCTCCCGGCCTCATCCAGCATCTTCACCGCTGACCGGCACTTGGAGCACGCCGGATTCACCCAGATCTCCACGCGCCATACGGTACTGGCATGACCACCGCAGCGGCAGCCGGGAGCGAGACGGGACGCCGCTACCCCGCGAACTTCGACGCGTACCACCTGAGCGAGAACCCGCTCGTTGCCGTCGTCGCCGACGGAATGGGCGACGGGCCGGGCAGTGTGATGGCCGGGCGGACCACTGTGGACATCGTGGCCGCCGCGCCGCCGACGGTCGCCGGGATCCGTGCCGCGGTCACCGAAGCGCACCGGCAAGTCAGCGCGTTCGGCAAACGGATCGGCGGGCTCGCCGGGTGCACGCTGACGGCGCTGGTGCGGGTCGACGACGGCTTCCTCGCCGCCCAGATCGGGGACTCGCGGCTGTACCGGCTACGCGCGGGTCTGCTCGAGATCCTCACGGTGGACCACACGATGGCGTGGCTCGGCGCGGTGAACGGCTGGTTCCCGTTCGAGTCGTCACAGGCAGCGGCAGCGCGCTACCAACTCACCCGGTATGTCGGACACGCCGGCGCGCCGGCGCCGGACGTCATGCACGTGGACGCACGCTCTGGTGACGTGTTGCTGCTCTGCACGGACGGCGTGGCCGAGCAGGTCCCGTACCACCGGATCTTGGAGATCCTCGGGTCGGGCACGACCCCGGGCGCGATGGTCCGGGACCTGCTGGCGCAAGCCGATGCCGCGGGCGGCAACGACAACGCGACCGCGATCGTCGTTCAGGTCAGCAGTAGGCCCTGACCTTGCGGATGTTCACCGGCAAGGCGGGCTTGCCGTCGGTCGTGCCGGGCGGCTCGACCCCGCCAGCCGCCACCTTGTCCACTGCGGACAGACCGGCCGCGCCGACCGTGCCGAAGATCGTGTAGTTGGGCCGCAGCGCGGAATCGCCGTAGACGAGGAAGAACTGGCTGCCGTTGGTGTTCGGCCCGGCGTTGGCCATCGCGAGCACGCCGCGCGCGTAGACCTTGCGCTCACCGGTGGGGTCGGTCGGCGCGGGCGGCAGGCCGGTGGGCAGTTCGTCCTTGTAGCGGTAGCCGGGGCTGCCTTCGCCGGTGCCCGACGGGTCGCCGCACTGCAGGACCTTCAGCGTCGGGTAGCTGGTCAGCCGGTGACAGGACGTGAAGTCGTAGAAGCGGTGCCGCGCCAGGTGCAGGAAGCTCTGCACCGTGCAGGGTGCTTTGGCGCGGTCGAGCGTCAGGTTGATCTTGCCGTGGTTGGTGGGTAGATCCACGCGCACGGTGCCGTGTGATGGCGTCCGGCGCGGATCCGGGGGTAACGGAACGGGCCGCGAGGCCGGCTCCTCTGGGGTTTTCGTGTACTGGCAGGGGCCGCGCGTCGTGTCGCCGGTGGTGGCAGAGGCCACGCCCGGTACGAACACGGCGGCTGTCGCGACGACGCCGGCAACGATGATCGAACGGACCACTATGTCCTCCCTGGTGGGTTCCGGCGCGGAGTGTAGAGGGGTTTGCGCTCGCTGAGCACTGGCGTTCGTAGGGCTGTGCCACACTGGTAGGGCTATGACCGCTCTGCCTCTTGTCTTCGACGCGCCCAAGCGCGGCCTGCCGCCGCGCCACCTAGCTGACCTCTCCGCCGCCGAACGCCGGGAAGCGGTCGTCGCACTGGGTGAGAAACCCTTCCGTGCGAATCAGCTGTCACACCATTACTTCGCCCGGCTGACAGCGGACCCGTCGGCGATGACGGACATCCCGGCCGACGCCCGGCAGCGCCTGGCGGACGAGCTTCTGCCGCCGTTGCTGACGGTGGTGCGTCACGTGCAGTGTGACGACGGTTCGACACGCAAGACGCTGTGGCGCGCCCATGACGGCACGCTGCTGGAAAGCGTGTTGATGCGCTACCCGGACCGCACGACGCTCTGTGTGTCGAGCCAGGCGGGCTGCGGCATGGCGTGTCCGTTCTGCGCAACCGGACAAGGCGGCCTGCAACGCAACATGTCGACAGCGGAGATCGTCGACCAGGTCCGCAACGGCGCCGCGGCGATGCGCGACGGCGACATGGCAGGCGGCCCAGGTCGGCTGTCCAACATCGTTTTCATGGGCATGGGTGAGCCGCTGGCGAACTACAAGCGCGTGGTCGCGGCCGTGCGACGGATCTGCGACCCCGCCCCGGAAGGCCTGGGCATCTCCCAGCGCTCGGTGACCGTGTCGACCGTCGGCCTCGTCCCAGCGATCCGCAAGCTGACCGAAGAAGGCCTGCAGGTTCGCCTGGCGGTCTCCCTGCACACCCCAGACGACGAACTACGCGACACCCTCGTACCCGTCAACACCCGGTGGAAGGTCACCGAGGTCCTGGAAGCCGCCCGGGGCTACGCCGAGAAAACCGGCCGCCGCGTCTCCATCGAGTACGCGTTGATCAAGGAGATCAACGACCAGCCGTGGCGGGCGGACCTGCTCGGCAAGCTCCTGCACAGGCATCTCGGCCAGTTCGCGCACGTGAACGTCATCCCTTTGAACCCGACACCGGGATCGAAATGGGACGCGTCACCCAAGCACGTCGAGACCGAGTTCGTCCGCCGGGTCAATGCCGCCGGAGTCGCTTGCACCGTCCGCGACACCCGAGGCCGGGAGATCGCCGCGGCCTGCGGCCAACTCGCCGCCGAGGGCTGAATCGCGTTCATTCCCACTGACGACGCTCGAATTGCCATGTACCGTTGAGCTCTTGCTCTTGAAGCAGCGGAGTGATGAACGCGTGGGCCAACGGGATGGCGCCCTCGAGTGTGCGGTAGGCGGCAGGCAAGTCGTGGGCCTTGGCAGCCTGAGCACGGTAACCGGCGATCCAGGCAGGGCTGGGTACCTCGAACTCTGTCGGTAGCGTCAGATGCGTGCCTGCGGCTCGGCGTCGGTTTACCTCGGCACGTAGCGCAGCGTGGGTGATGGTGCCGTTCAAAGCGGAATTGTGTGCGATGAAGACCAAGTCGACCAGGTCCTTGAACCTAGTCGACGGTCCCAGACGCTCGCCATGGCGTTCGTACATCGCGGCGACCTTGTCGGCGACGTGATCTTCCAATGGCCACATCCGGATCGTTGGCCAGGGACCCGAGTCCACCGTGAATGGCGCGGTTAGTTTCTCGACGACGAGTTCTCCGCGTGGGTGCAGCCCGGCTGCCACGACATCAACGCTGACCACGGACAGTTGCTTGAGCCCGAACATCGCCTTGAACCGGACCTTGCGAGATGGCCGGTTCGCGGCTGTCTCGCGCGATGTGTCCAGGTGATCGAATCGCAGGTGATCATCGAGATTTGTTGATGCGGCTTCGATCAGTGCCACGACTGCGTCATCGACGGTCGCGTCGTCGCACGCCCGGAACAGGTCGACGTCTGTGGAGTAGCGCGCCCTCGGCCACCGTACGAGCAATGCCTGACCGCCTTTGAGAACCCAACTGTCACCATCGACGTGGAACACACGAGCCAGCAAACGGCGATGGTAGTAGCGCTCCATGAGTTCACCCACCGGAACGCCGGAGACCTTCGACGTGTTAGTGGCCCGGGCTTTCAAAGAGCTGGTGAAAGCTTGAGGGCTAAGCGGAACTTTCGACTTCATGTCTCGTCATTCGATTCGGTGTCGAGTTCGGGCTGGGCCGCTGCACGCATTATGCGTTATGCGATATCGCGTGCACCCTTCGCGAGTTGGCCCCACGTGACAGGCGCGTATTCAAGATCTGCCCAGCTCATATTGCTCAGCTGCCCCAGTAACACCTGAGTGTCGTGTGGCGAGTTCATGCACGGACAGCCCGCCTTGCGCGAGAAGCTGTTCCAGGAGTTCGGACCCATTTCCCGGCTTTACGCCGTAACGTCGCGCATACGACCCGATCTGTTCGGCCAGATCATCGAGTCGAACCTGCCCAGCGTCCACAGCCTGGTGAATGATCGTCGCTATGTGACTAGCATCTACGTGCCGGTCAAGCAGATCACAGATGGTCCGCATCGGAGTGGTGACTGGAAGACCATCGAGCGTTGTTACGTCAGACTCGCTCAGCGCGGCCTTTCGCAGCCATACACCTGGGTCACGCATCGTCCGTCTTCGAGGAACTGTTATTTCGATTCGGATGTTCGGCAGGTCGCCGAGTCCATGGAGTCGGGCAGCCGACTGATGCGAGATCACACCGCCATCCGGATCGAGTTTGGGGCGTTCCCAGGCAGCCGCCCCGGGACGCAGACTCAGCCAGACTGCCTGTTCCAGGCGGGCATCGGATGTGGCCGACGAGACCACAGCGTGCACCCCGTGCCGTACCGTCTCCAATAGGCCTGCCGTCTTGAGGCGATGAAGCGTGACGTCATCGACTCCGAGGGACAGCGCCTGCCGAGTGGTCACCATGCCCCACTGCCCAGCGGTGTAGCCACCGAGTAGTTGAAGCGCTGGAACCATCTCCACACAGCAAAGCTTACACTCGATGACAGCGTTCCTTACCTCTTAGATGTAAGGAACGCTGTCACCCGATCGGCTGAAAGTTCTTAGCCAGGGTTGTCCACTGGCCCATGAGATCAACGACCAGCCCTCCGGGATCAACGCGTGGAAGAAGACCAGTGAGGCCGACCTGCACGCCTACCACGAGAAACGCAAGGGAGGACTGGCGAGCCATGACTGAGAACATGCTCAGACACTCAGCGCCCAGCAGGTCGAACAGATCGCACGACGCGTCTACCGCGAATCTGCCTGACCAGCCAGTCTCTGCTGGTCAGCGCAGGTCGGTGAGCAGGGTCAAGACAGCGGCCGGATCCCCGCTGCGCTCAAGCACAGCTCGCTCGATCTCGCGGACCTTCGTGGCGATGCGCTTGTGGGTGGCCCGGCCGCGTGGGCTCAGGTACACCCGTACTTTGCGGCGGTCGTCGGGGTCCACTTCACGGTAGACGGTTGCCGTTGTCACCAGGCGGTCGACCACCCTCGTCAGCGTCGGCCCGGTCGCCGTGGTGTGGTCGGCCAGTGCCGCCATGGTCAGGCCTCGTCTGGTGGCCAGCGCCTCGATCACCAGCCACTGGTCGATCGTCAGCCCTTCCGGCTTCAACACGCTCTCGACCTGGGCCGTTACCGCGTGGACCACACGGGTGAGCAACTGGGTGAGCGGCTCTGCCACCGTGGGGCCTGTGCTGCGGTCAGGCATCCGTCGCTTCCTTCGCCTTGCGCGAACCGGTATCGGTTGAAAGACTTCCACTTGAAAGCATATCCGAGCGCGGAGCTCTCATGGCAGTCGCCGGAACCGCCAAGGACCATCGTGACACCTGGCGGGTCGCGATGGTCATTCCCCTGCGTGGTCCAGCCGGTTTGTTCGGGCCCTCCTGTGAGGCGATCGCCGAGCTGGCCACCCGTGAGCTCAACGCCGAAGGTGGCGTGCTGGGTCGGGAGGTCGAGCTTGAGATCGTCGACGGCGGTGCCCGGCCGAGTGTGGTCGCCGCTCGGCTGCATGAGCTGATCCAGGCCGGGCGGGTCGACGCGGTCAGCGGCTGGCATATCTCGTCTGTCCGCAACGCGCTGGCGCCGGTGGTTGCCGATCGTGTTCCCTACGCCTACACCTCGCTGTACGAAGGCGGTGAGCGACGCCCGGGGATCTTCTGCTGTGGAGAGACGCCTCAACTGCAGATCGCTCCCGGGTTGGCGTGGCTACGTGACAACGTGGGCGCGCGGAGTTGGTTCATCGTCGGTGACGACTACGTCTGGCCGCGCGAGTCGGGTGCGGCGGTCCGGACGTTCGCGCACGAGCTGGGCTTGCGGATCGCCGGGGAGGCGTACGTCGAACTCGGCGGTGACGTGGCCGACCTGGTCACCAAGGCCGAGGTCTCCGGCTGCGACGGGGTGCTGATGCTGCTCGTCGGCCAGGATGCGGTCGAGTTCAACCGGCAGTTCGCGCGCCGCGGCCTGCACGAGCGGATGCTGCGCTTCAGCCCGCTGATGGAGGAGAACATGCTCCTGGCGAGCGGGCTCGCGGCCACGGTCAACCTGTTCGTGGCCGCCGCATACTTCCGTTCGCTGGTCAACGCCGACGCGATGGACCTGCTCAGCCGGTACGTCAGCCTGCACGGCGCGGACGCGCCCGCACTGAACAACGCGGCGGAGTCCTGTTACGAAGGGCTGCACACGCTGGCGGCGCTTGCCCGGCGTGCGGGGACGGCGCGCGTGCCGGACCTGAACGCGGCCATCGACGGCTTCGCGTACCACGGGCCGCGCGGCACCATCGAGTTCCACGGCCAACAGGCGGCACAGCACGTGCATCTCGCCGTCGCGGATGGCTACGACTTCACCGTGATCACCAGGTTGTAGCGACCTCCCGCCGACCGGGTGTCACCCGCACGATTGAATACGGCGCACAGGCGCCTGACTTTGGGGGCCCGGAGACCGGAGGTCCGCATGGCCGACGCAACACGGGACGTCGAGAAGATCTACGCAACCGCTGACGTGGTCGCGAAGCTGCGCAGGCTCGCCGACGCGCTCGAGTCGGAAACCCCGTTCCGCATCCAGATCGCGGGCGAGCGCATCCGAGTGCCCAAGCGTGCCGAGTTCTCCATCGAACACGAGCGGGGCGACGGCGAGGAAGAGATCGAGTTCCAGCTCAAGTGGACGATCGAAGAGGATGACGACGAGGACGGCGACGACAAGGTCGTCTGAGTGAGATGGGCCGGGCGCGATCGCCCGGCCCATTCACGCTAGCGCGGGAACCGGTCGCGTGCGGTTTCCGGGCGGTCGAAGTCGTTCACCTCGAACGTCTTCGACACCACCTGCGGCGCTGAGACGTTCGCCCAGCGGCGCAGGGCCGCCGTCGCCGAGTCGCGTTCGGCAGGCACCAGCGCGGCGATGTTCGCGCCGTGGTTGGCGCCGGGCGCCGTGTAGGTGTACGAGTCCCTGCGGCTCGGCACGAACGGCTCGGCGCCCCACGGGTCGTTGCCACCGTAGACGAACAGCATCTGGCTCGACTGGGTCCGGACCCACAGGTCGACGTCGATCATCGGCCATATCTCGTGCCGCTCGCGCAACGACGGCGGCAGGTTCGAGTTGGCCTGGTAGAACGACGCCGGGTGATGCGCGACGTCACGCAGGTGCGCGAACTTCAACGACGGCCAGCCCAATTGGGTCGCTGCCTGGTAGTAGTACGGCGTGAACGGTGTGATGCCCTGGTCGGTGTAGAACGACCAGTCCGCGATTCCGTTGATCCAGTCGTAGATCGCGTCCGACGACGCGGTCCTGGCGGGGACCTTCGCGCAGTCGGCCTGCGTGGAGTACTGCCAGAACGCCCACGCGGTGTCCAGCACCGTCATCTCGAACGCCTTGTCCGCGCTGCCGAGGACCTGGTTGAACGTGCGGTTGTTCGCCGCGGCCCACGCCTCGTACTTGGCCAGCAGATCGGGACGCCGTTTGAGCGCCTCGTGCTGCACGTCGTTGAGCGCCTGGCGACAGGCCGGGTCGTTGCCGACTGTGGTGAAGAACTTGTCGTACGCCTTGTCCGCGTTGTTGATCTGGTCGTTCGGGGCGACGTACGCGACGACACCGTCGACGTCACGCGGGTAGAACCGCCGGTGGTAGACCGACGTCATGCCGCCCTTGCTGGCGCCGGTGGAGATCCACTTCTTCGAGTAGATCCGCTTGAGCGCCTCGACGATCCGGTGGTGGTCGGTGGCCGCCTGCCAGATGTTCAGGTCGTCCCAGTCGGCCGGGTCGGGCCGCGACGGCGTGAAGAACCGCTGCTCCACCGAGATCTGGTTGCCGTCGACCAACTGGGTCGGCTCGGACCGGAACGCCGTTGTGCGCATGTTGTAGCCGCTGGTGTGCAGCACCATCGGGCGGTCGGTCGCCTTGTGCAGCAACTGGAAACGCTGCTCGAACCGGCCGGCTGACGGGCGCCGGTGGTCGACGGGCTGCGAGTAGCTCAAGATGAAGAACCGGTAGCCCGCCGGTGCCGTCGACTCCGACACCACCGTCAGTCCGGGAACGTGCTTGAGCCGTGCCGCGATGTCCTCTTCGGCCTGCGCGGCGGGGGCCAGGCCGGCCGTCAACGCGGCCGCCACTCCGGCCACCAGCGCTTTTCGCAGTAACACGCCGTTTCTCCTCACTCCCGGCGGCGAATCAGCGCATTCTGGCAAGAGCAACACCGGCCCGGATAGCTACTGAAGTCTTCACCTGCGAAATTCGTCTGTTCGGGCACCGTCACGGGGCCGCCAGCGCCTCGGTTGGTGACAACCTGCTCGCCCTGATCGCCGGGTACAGACCCGCGATCATGCCGATCACCATCGTCGCGGCGACACCACCGCCGGAAGCCCACACGGGCACGACCGACGGCCAATCCTGGTATTCCGCATACGAAACAGTGACGACCACACCGAGCAGCACCCCACCAAGGCCGCCCAAGGCCGACAACAGCAACGATTCCGCGAGGAACTGGATCCGCACCTGACCACGCGTGGCGCCGAGCGACCGGCGCAAGCCGATCTCGGCACGGCGTTCCAGTACGGAAATAACCATCGTGTTGGCCACGCCCACACCACCGACCAGCAACGCGACCGCGCCGAGGCCGAGCAGCAGCCCGTTCAGCGTCTGGTCGGTCGCGTTCTTGGCGGCCAGCGCGTCGGACGGCCGGGACACCGACACCTCGTTGGGTTTCTCGGGATTCGCGGTCGCCGCGAGCACTGCCTGCACTGCTTCCACCGCGTCGTCCCGTGTTCGCGTGTAGACAGTCGTCGGGTAGCCGTCGAACTTCATCGTCCCCTCGGCGACCGGCCAGCCGATCAACGCGGCGGTGTCCAGTTCCGGGGCCAGCGGCACCGGGTTCAGCACGCCGACGACGGTGAACCATTGCCCGCCGAGGTAAACGCGCTCTTCGGCCGTGCCGACGCCCAGTCGCTCAGCCGACTTGTGCCCGAGGACGACAGCCGGGTACCGCGCGTTGGCGTCGTTGAGGAACGCCCCGCTGACGAGCGTGGCCCCGACGGTGTCCGGCAGGTCCGGCCGCGTGGCCAGGACCGCGATGCCACCGGACTCGGCCGACGGGATCCGGTCGTTGCGGTACACCTTGGCACCGGCCACCTTCCCGGTCGCCGACGTGGCCAGCACCGGCTCGATCCGGTCGATCATCCCGATCGCCTCGTCCGGCAGGTGGCTCTGGTCACCGAACAGCGACTGGCCCGGCCCGACCGTGAGCAGGTTGGTGCCGAGCGCGGCCAGTTGCCGATCCAGGTTCTCCCGGCTGGACGTGGAGATCCCGACGACCGAGATCATCGCGGCGATCCCGATCGCGATTCCCAGCGCGGACAACAGCACCCGCAACGGCCGGGCGCGCAGACCCGCTCCCCCGACTCGAAGCACGTCACGCACGCTCAGCCGCGCGGGCCGCAACCGGTCAGCCATGACTGTCCCCCACGACCACGCCGTCGCGCATCTCCACCTGGCGTGGCAGGCGTGCCGCGATGTCCCGGTCGTGCGTGATGATCACGACCGTCGTGCCCCCGGCGTTGAGCTCACGCAGCAACGCGATCACGTCCGCGCCGGACCGCGTGTCGAGGTTCCCGGTCGGCTCGTCGGCCAGCAGCAACGCCGGCTCCCCGACGACCGCACGGGCGATCGCGACGCGTTGCCGTTCCCCACCGGACATCTCGTGCGGTTGGTGATCCAGCCGGTGCGCCAGGCCGACCCTGGCCAACGCCGTTCGCGCCTTGCTCCTGCGGTCACGCAGACGCGTTCCGGTGTAGAGCACACCGTCCGCCACATTGTCCACAGCGGACACCCCGGCGGCGAGGTGGAACTGCTGGAAGACGAAGCCGAGCACACGTGCCCGCAACGCGGACAGTTCCCTGTCCGCCAACGAGTGCACGTCGTGGTCGTCGACGTGCACGGTCCCGGCGCTCGGCCGGTCGAGGGTGCCGATCATGTTCAGCATGGTCGACTTGCCCGACCCGGACGGCCCGACGATCCCCACCAGCTCGCCGCGGCCGATCGCCACGTCCACGTCCCGCAACGCGGCGACGTCGCCCGAATACACCTTGCTGACCCCGCGAAGCTCGACCACCGGCGTCATTTCGGCACTCCCACCACGGTCCCCGCGGCGATCCCGGCGCCACGGACCTCCACCTTGCCGTCGGCGAACATCCCGGTCTCGACGGCAACGTACTTGCTGGTTGAGCCATCGAGCACCTGCACGCCATAGCCGCCCTCGGCCAGCGCGACAAGTGCGCCGACAGGCACCGCGAGCACGTTCTCCCGCTTGTCGGACACCAGGGTCACGTCGACCGGCGCCGAGTCGAGCCTGCCCGCGGCGGTCTGGTCGGCGAACGTCACGACGACTTCGATCGTGCTGGTTGTGGAACTGCCCTGCTGCGCGGGCTGCGCGGTCGCGACACTGCCGACCGACGCGACCGTTCCCGTGACAGCCTTGCCGTCGGGCAGTGTCACGGTCGCCGGGATGCCCTGGCTGACGAGGTGCTGCTTGGCCACGTCCAGCTTCACGGTGACCGTCCTGGTGGTCGGGGTGTACGTCATCACCTGTCCGTTCGCGGCCCCGCCGACCTTGGCCATCAACTCGGCCACCCGGACCTCGCCGGGCACCACGGCGACGTCGGTGGGCCCGACCGTGCCGGTTTCGGGTTTGCCGAGGTCTTCCTGCCAGCGCCGGACCGCGGTGGCGGTGGCTGAGGTGAACTCGTTGTCCACAGTGAAACCCTTGTAGCCCAATGCCTGCAGGTTCTCCTCGACCAGCTTGACGTCGTTGCCGTCCACCCCGGGCTTCAGGGTGCGGAACAGCGGGATGCCGCCGTAGAAGGCCGGGACCGGCTGGTCGTCGACCGAGTACACGGTCTTGCCACGAGTGATCACCTCCCCCGCGGCGGGCAACCACGTCACAGTGCCCTGACCGGCTCGCAACAGCGGGTTCGGCGTGCCGTGTCCCAAGGTCCCGGCGACCTTCTCGGTGCTGGTCAGCGTGGTCGACGTGACCTTGGCGGTACTCGGCGGCTGCCCGCCGGCCGGTGGCGGCGCCGGGTCCGTCCCGCCGAACCCGAACGCCGCCACACCCCCAGCGCCCACCACGACGACAGCCGCACCGAGGCCGACCGCCATCCGTGTCGTGCGTTTCATCGGCCGAACCGCCCGGGAACCTTGTCCTTGCAGGCGTCCATGGCCTTCTTGAAGGCCGGGCTGTTCCTGTCGAGACCCGCGATCTTGTCCAGGCCGAGCATCGGGCTGTTCGGGTCCGGGTCGGGGATGTCTATCCCGTTGTCCCGCATGCACTTCGTGAACGCACGCAGTTCGTCGACGAGCTTCGGGTCGATCTTGGACAGGTCACCGCCGCCGGGCAGCGCCGACTTGCAGGCGTCCATGGCCTTCTGGAACGCCGGACTGGTCCGGTCGATCTGCTTGTCGCCGAAGCCGCCGCCCGGTTCCGGATCGGGCATGTCGACGCCGTTGTCCCGCATGCACTTGGCGAACTTCCGCGCCTGCTCGTCGGCGTCGCCGGACGCGGGCGCGCTTGTCTGTGGCGCGCTGGAGCCGCTGCCGCCCGCCGACGCGACGCCCTGGTTGCCGGTGCCGCTGCCGCACCCGCCGAGCAGCACCCCCAGCGCGATCACGGTAATGATCGCTCGCATGGTCCTTCTCCCTTCGGTTCGAGTGCGGACCAGCAGAGCAGGGCGCGGATAACCCCCACGTAACTCGAACGGGCACAGTTAACGGTCGCGTTATGGCCGTCTCACCGATGATGGGCATATGCGAGTTCTGGTGGTCGAGGACGAACCGATCCTGGCGGACGCGGTCGCCGAGTGGCTGCGCCGCGAGGCGTTCGCGGTGGACGTCGTGCACCGCGGCGACGAAGCACTGGAACGACTCGCCGTGAACGACTACGACGTGCTCGTGCTGGACCGTGACATCCCTGGGGTGCACGGCGACGAGGTGTGCCGCGCGGTCGCGGGCGGCGACACCCGGATCCTCATGCTCACGGCCGCGTCCGGCGTTCGTGACCGGGTGGCCGGGCTCGGCCTCGGCGCCGACGACTACCTCCCCAAGCCGTTCGCGTTCATCGAACTGTCCGCGCGTGTGCACGCGTTGCTGCGGCGAACCCGACCGGCGGCACCGCCGGTGCTGCGGCGCGCAGGGCTGAGCATCGACCCGGGCAGGCGTGAGGTCAGCCGGGACGGGCAGCCGATCACGTTGGCCAACAAGGAGTTCGCGTTGCTGACCGAGCTCGTCCGCGCCGACGGCGCGGTGGTGTCCACCGAGCACCTGCTGGAGAAGGTGTGGGACGAGAACATCGACCCGTTCACCAACGTCGTGCGGGTGACCATGATGAAGCTGCGCCGCAAGCTCGGTGATCCCCCGATCGTGGAGACGGTCGCGGGAGTGGGGTACCGGATCAGTTGACTTTCCCTTCCTGACGGGAGGGGAGTCCTACGGCTCGCGCCGTGGGGTTTCCTGCTTCGTCGCCGACTGCCCGCCCGGAGGTCTCCGTTGAGGTCTTACACCGGCTCCACAGGCCGACACCGCCAGTCCGGCGGCCAGAAGGTTGTTCGCGGCGTTCACGTCGCGATCGTGGGTCACACCGCAGCCATCACAGGTCCAGACACGGACGTGCAGCGGCATCCGGTTGCGCAGAGCGCCGCAGGCCGAGCAGGGCTTGGAGGAGGGAAACCAGCGGTCGACCACGATCACTTGGCGCCCGTACCAGGCAGCTTTGTACTCCAGCATCCCGCGAAACCGCGACCACGCCGCGTCGGAGATCGCCCTGGACAGGCTGTGGTTCTTGAGCATGTTCCGCACGGTCAGGTCCTCGATCACGACCACTTGGTTGTCGCGGACGAGTCGAGTAGTGAGCTTGTGCAGGAAGTCCTGGCGCCGGTCGCTGATGCGCGCGTGCACCCTGGCGACCGCCCTACTGGCCGCGGGCAACGAGGCCACGGTCGGGTCGTCGCACAGCAGGGACACAAACCAGCGTCCCGCCGTGTCCTGCGACACGGTCACCGTGGACGGCACCGCCCCCTGCGGCAGCGGCCGGGACCACCGGATGTCCAACGGTTCGGTCATCTTCGCCAGCGTCACCCGGCCATCGCGCCACCGAAACCCGGAGGTGGTGTACTCGGCCGACTTGCGGGACTTCTTCTTCGACTTGAAACGCGGGTATCGCGCCCGCTTGCCGAAGAAGTTCGTGAACGCGGCCTGCAAATGCCGAAGGCACTGTTGCAGCGGAACCGACGACACCTCGTTGAGATACGCCAGTTCCTCGGTGCGCTTCCACTCGGTGAGCATCGTTCGGCTACCCCTGTCCTGCACCGCCCGACGTCCAATCCCTCCCGGCCCTGAAAGACCGGGTTTCCTCGGAGGCACTCGATGAACCGCCTGTTGCCCCGGTACTGGACCATCAGGGGCCGGTTGACCGCGCTGTACGGCTCGCTGTTCTTCGCGGCGGGCGTGATCCTGCTGGCGCTGGTGTACCTGCTGGTCTGGCAGATCCTCAACCGCACCCAGCCGCAGCTGCCCGACTCGGACTCGTTGCGCGTCGCGCTGGCCCGGATGGGCAAGCTGCCGATCGGGCCCGACGGACAGGACGTCTCGCTCACCGACTTGATCACCAGTGCGCGGGCGGCGCAGGACCAACAGCGTCAGGACATCCTGGACAGCCTGATCACGCAGGGCGCGATCACGCTCGTCGGCGTCGGGCTGGTCGCTGCCGCCCTCGGCTGGCTGCTCGCCCGCCGTGCGCTGCAGCCCGTGCACGAGATCACCGCGACCGCCCAGCGCATCGCGACTTCCCACGCTGGACACGGTTTGCGGGAACGCATCACGCACAACGGGCCGCGTGACGAGGTCACCGAGCTCGCGCACACGTTCAACACGATGCTGGAACGCCTGGACCGCTCGTTCGACGGGCAGCAGCGGTTCATCGCGAACGCCTCGCACGAGATGCGGACACCGCTGGCGGTGAAACGCGCGCTGATCGAGATCACCGTGACCCGGCCGGGGACGTCCGCGGACGCCGTCCAGCTGGGCGAGTCCCTGCTGGAGATCAACGCACGGCACGAGCGCCTGATCGACGGCCTGCTGACGCTGGCCGACAGCGAGAACGAGCTGACCGAACGCAGCCCGGTGGACCTGGCGGACATCGCCGGGCACGTCGTCGAGCAGCTCGCGCCCGCGGCACGGGACGCGGGCGTCGGCATCCGGCGGGCCGCGTCACCACCGGCGCCCGTGGTGGGGGACGCCGTGCTGCTCGAACGGCTGATCCAGAACCTGGTCGAGAACGCCATCCGGCACAACCACGCCGACGGCTGGCTGTCGGTGAGAACCGGGTCAGCGGACGGCTGGAGCACGGTCACAGTCAGCAACTCCGGGCCGGTGGTGCAGTCGTACGAGATCGACGTGCTGTTCCAGCCGTTCCGCCGTCTGGAGCGTGAACGGACTGCGGGCGAGCGCGGGTTCGGTCTGGGGTTGTCGATCGCGCGGGCGATCAGCCGGACGCATCAGGGGGACGTCGCCGCAGCGCCACGACCGGGCGGTGGCCTCGATGTGACCCTCAAACTGCCTGGTCAGGGCTGACAGTCGCACCTTGGCATGAGTAGAGCGTTGCATCGCGATGCGTTCCGATATATCGTTGACGCATCGGGATAGATCCCGAGTGACTCACCAAGGAGAGAATCATGCGTAACGACTACGACTTCGAGATGCTTCACCGCCACGGACGCCGCGAGGGCGGCCACCCCGGCCACCCCGGCCGACCCCGCCGAGGCCCGTTCCCGCCCGGGTTCGGCTTCGAGGGCGACTGGGGCCGCGGGCGCGGCTTCGGCGGCAGGGGTCGCGGCCGCGGCCATAGGCGTGGCCGCGGCGACGTACGGGCGGCAGTCCTCGCGCTGCTGGCCGAGCGCCCGATGCACGGCTACGAGATCATCCAGGAGATCAACACCCGCAGCGGCGGCTACTGGCGACCGAGCCCCGGCTCGGTCTACCCGACCTTGCAGTTGCTCACCGACCAGGGCCTGCTCAGCGTGGAAGAGGGCGCGGGCAGCAAGCGCCAGTTCTCACTGACCGACGAAGGCCGGACCGAGGCCGAGCAGGTGGACACCCCGCCGTGGGAGCAGGTCGCCGACGAGGTCGACCCGCAGGAGGTCGAACTGAGGACCGCACTGCACCAGCTCATGTCGGCCGCCGTCCAGGTCTCCCAGGCCGGGACCGAGACGCAGAAGACCCGCGCGATCGAGACGTTGAACGAGACCAGGCGCGCGATCTACGCGATCCTGGGCTCCACGGAATGACCGCTCTAGCCGGCCGCGAGCATCACCTCGCCGACGAAATCACGGACTTCCGCGTCGGTGACGTCGTCGAACTGCTCGGTAACGGTGATCTCGAAACTGCAGGTCATCGGGTTGGCCGAGCGCCGCACCTGTCCGAACACCCGCAACCCGGCCTTTTCGGCGAGCAGCTTGGCGTGCTCGAGCACCCGATCAGGCCGGGCCGCGAGGTGGACGTGGAACAGCGGCGTCTGCGGTGGCTCCGGCACCACCTGCACACCGGGGATGCCTCCGAGCATCCCGGCCAGGGTCCGCGCCCTGACCAGGAACTCCGGCATCCTCGGCAGTAGCTCGTCCAGGCCGCGCTCACCGGCGATGGCCAACGGCCACGCGCCGAGGGTGCTGCCGCCGAGCCGGTCGCGCCAGATCCTGGCGTGCTCGACGAACTCGGAGTCGCCGGCCAGCAACGCGCCGGAGATCCCCATCAGTCCTTTGTAGAGTGACACGTAGACGCTGTCGAACAGCGCGGCGATCTCCGCGTGCGCCCTGCCGTAGAACGGCTGCGCCTCCCACAGCCGCGCACCGTCCATATGGGACGCGACGCCGTGCTCGCGGGTCCAGTCGATCTGCCCGACCAACTCGTCCCACGCGGGCAGCAGACCACCGATCTTCCGCTGCGGCAACTCCAGCACCAGCGCCGCGACCGGCTGCCTGACGGCGTCGAGGTCCGCCAGCGTGATCAACGAGTGGTAGTCGCCGACCGGAAGGCCGGACAGACCGTGCACGATTTCGTACCCCTTGTGCTCATGCACTTCCAGGTGGCACTGGGGGTGGAACGCGATCGTGCGGGTGGTGCGGCGGTCGGCGTGGATGCGCATGGCGACCTGCTGGGCCATCGTGCCGGTCGGGAAGAACGCGGCGGCGGGTTTGCCGAGCAGATCGGCGATCCGGCGTTCGAGTCTCGGCACCGCGGCGGCTCTCGACTCCTGGTCGTCGACCCGAGATCGCAGCAGGTCGAGGACGTGCGCCGGGCGGTGCTTGCCGGTGGTGGCGAGGGACACGGAACGGAGGTCGCCGTCGAGGGCCATGCGACGACATTACCGGTCGTGCACGACTAGACCAGTTGGTTTACGACGCGTGCGCACCCGGTAGCCGACCGGAAAGCTCAGCCCGCTCACGCCCGCGATCGCCCTGCGCGCGACAGCCGCGGAGAACTCGATCCGCAGCACGGCTTCCAGGCTCTGACGATCTTGGAATCGCCACGTGGTGCGGACATCGACGCTGTCGAATCCGGCGTCGGTGAAGAACCGCTCGATCTTGCCCGGGTCGTACTGGGGGAGATCAGCTCGCAGCCAGTCGCCGTACGGGGTGCTGCGGCCGTCGAGATCGACGATCACCAGCACGCCGCCCGGCCGCAGCACCCGGTCGACCTCGGCCAACCCCGGCTCGCAGCCGGGTCCGAAGAAGTACGCCGTCCTGGCATGTACCAGGTCGACACTCGCGTCCGGCAACGGAAGTCGTTGGGCCGCACCGGCCATCACATCAACCGATGTCAGGTCCGCGACCCGTTGCCGCGCGCGAGCCACCAACGGCTGGTGCGGCTCGACTCCGACGACACCGCGCGCGGCCCCGGCGAACCGCGGCAGGTGGAATCCGTCGCCACAACCAAGGTCGAGCACGTCGAGACCGGTCCAATCACACCGTTCGGCAAGCACTCGCCAGATCTGACCGTCCACATCCTGAGCGTTGTTCTCGACTTCGTAGAGATCCGGCCACTGCCAGATGTTCGGGCTTGGCACAACGTGATCGGGACGAACAGCGGCGAGCAACGCCTCCCGTGCGCGCGAAACGAGACCAGGAAGCCATGACCTTGACACCGAAACAGCAAACCACAGGGCGCCGTTGAGGCGTATGGTCCCTCGGTGGGCTTTCGAAGTTCAGCCCCTTCTCCCCTCCGGAGGTCGCCATGCGATTCGGCACACCCTGTTGGATCGATCTCGCCACGACCGACCCGAAAGCCAGCAGGGACTTCTACGGTGGACTCTTCGGCTGGCAATACCGGGCAAATCCGACAGGTGACTACCTGACCGCGCTCGCCGACGACGTACCGGCGGCCGGTTTCTACCGCGTCACCGATTCCCCGCAGCCCCCGACGTGGACCCTTTACCTGGCCGTATCCGACACCAGAACGACCGCTGAGCGAATTGTCCGATTAGGCGGGCAGATTCAGATGCCACCCCAGCAATTCGACGGCCAAGGCTGCCTGATGGTGGCAACCGACCCAACCGGCGCGACGATCGGTTTCTGGCAGCCCGCGGCGCCATGGCCGTTCGCGACCGGCACCAAGGGCGAATTCGGTTGGGCCGAGCTGAACACGTGGGACGGCGACACCGCCGACAAGTTCTTCGTCGACCTGTTCGGCTACCAACTGGAGCAGATCGGTGACGGAGAGCAGTTCGACTACACCACGTGGACACTGCCCGGTGACCGCGAACCGGTCGCGGGCCGGATGCGGTTCGGCTCGGACTTCCCACGCAGCACCCAGCCGCACTGGATGATCTACTTCGAAGTCGGGCCGATGGTGGGGACCGACGAGGCGACCGTGCTGGCTGTCCGGTTGGGTGGGCGACTGCTGTCCGAGCCCGCCGACTCGCCTTTCGGGCGGTTGTCGGTGATCGAGGATCCTTGCGGGGCCGCTTTCACATTGATCGACACGTCGAACCGGAGTACTCCGCACCAGCCGTCGGAGGAGGAACTCGGTGCGGCATATGACGATCCCTACGACGACTGAATGCTCGTGAGTGTTTGGCCGGTTCTCACCGGCCAAACACTCACGAGCTAGCTGGGGACGAACAGGCGCAGGAGCAACCAGGACACGACTGCCGAGGGCAGCAGCGAGTCCATCCTGTCCATCAGGCCGCCGTGGCCCGGCAGGAGGTTTCCCATGTCCTTGATGCCGAGATCCCGTTTGATCAGCGACTCCACCAGGTCGCCCAGCGTCGCCGTCAGCACGATCGCCGCGCCGAACAGCGCGCCCTGCCACCACTGTGCGTCCAGCATCAGGTTCAGCGACAGCGCACCGCCGACCACACCGGCGATCATCGAGCCGGCGAAGCCTTCCCATGACTTCTTCGGGCTGATCGTCGGCGCCATCGGGTGCTTGCCGAACAGCACGCCCGCCGCGTAGCCGCCTGTGTCGGAGGCGACCACCGCGATGAGGAAGCACAACACCCGGGCAACGCCGTCCTCCGGCACCACGAGCATTGCCGCGAACGAGGCGAACATCGGTACGTACGCCGCTGTGAACACCGACGCCGAGATGTCACGGAGGTAGTTCTCCGTGCCTCCTCGGAAGCGCCACAGCAGGCACGCCAGGATCGTGACCACGAAGGCCGACACGACCCCGTTGCGTTCGAAGGGCCACGCCAGCCACACCATGGCCTGGCCACCGACGAACACCGGCCAGAACGCGACCTGGATTCCCGCGCCGCGTTTGAGCGCGTTGGACAACTCGTACGTCGCCACGCCGACTGCGATCGCGACGACGCCGACGAAGATCTCTTTGACGGTCACCAGCGAAACGATGACCGCGGCGCCGAGCAGCAGCCCGACCCCGATGGCGGCGGGCAGGTTGCGGCCGGCCCGGGACTTCTTCGGTGTGTCGTCCCCGGCCGGTTCGCCCGTCTCGGTGCCGGCAGTGCTGCCCATTCCCGTAGTCAACTAGACCTCGAGCAGCTCTGCCTCTTTGTGTTTGACCAGCTCGTCGACCTGTGCGACGTAGCGGTCCGTGACGTTCTGCAGCTCCTTCTCGGCGCGTGCCACGTCGTCCTCGCCCGCCTCGCCGTCCTTGGCGATGCGGTGCAGCTCCTCGTTGGCCTTGCGACGGATGTTGCGGATCGCCACCTTGGCGTCCTCGCCCTTGCCCTTGGCCTGCTTGACCATCTCGCGGCGCCGTTCCTCCGACAGCTGCGGGATGACGATGCGGATGATCTGGCCGTCGTTGCTCGGGTTCACACCGAGGTCCGAGTCCCTGATCGCCTTCTCGATCGCGGTCAGCTGGCTGACGTCGTACGGCTTGACGACAGCCATCCTGGCCTCGGGGATGCTGATGCCAGCGAGCTGGTTCAACGGCGTGGGTGAACCGTAGTATTCGACGACGATGCGGGAGAACATGGTCGGGGTCGCGCGGCCGGTGCGCACGGCTGCCAGGTCGTCCTTGGCGTGCGTCACCGCCTTTTCCATCTTCTCCTCGGCGTCGAGAAGTGTCTCGTCGATCACGGCTGCTCCTTGCTCGTGCCGTTCGTAGGACTGCGAATTACCAGCGGTCTCGCCAGTACGACGCGATCCGGTTAAACCGGAACCGTACTCGCGGGGGTGCTCACCAGCGTGCCGATCCTCTCACCACGCACGGCGCGAGCGATGTTGCCCTCGGTCAACAGGTTGAAAACCACGATCGGCATGTTGTTGTCCATGCAGAGGCTGAACGCGGTCGTGTCGGCCACCTGCAGTCCGCGCTCCAGCACCTCACGGTGCGAGATGTGGTCGAACATGGTCGCGTCCGGGTTGGTCTTCGGGTCAGCCGTGTAGACCCCGTCGACGGCCTTGGCCATCAACACGACCTCGCAGCCGATCTCCAGTGCGCGCTGGGCCGCCGTGGTGTCGGTGGAGAAGTACGGCATACCGGTACCGCCACCGAAGATGACCACGCGACCTTTCTCCAGGTGCCTGATCGCGCGGCGCGGGATGTAGGCCTCGGCGACCTGGCTCATCGTGATCGCGGTCTGCACCCGCGTCTCGACGCCCTCCGCCTGCTCGAGGAAGTCCTGCAGCGCAAGGCAGTTCATCACGGTGCCGAGCATCGCCATGTAGTCGGCGCGCGCCCGGTCCATGCCCCGCTGCTGCAGTTCGGCGCCGCGGAAGAAGTTCCCACCGCCGATCACGATCGCCACCTGGGTGCCCGCCCGGACCACCTCGGCGATCTGCCTTGCCACTGTTTGCACGACATCGGGGTCGACGCCGACGGCACCACCGCCGAACATCTCACCACCGAGCTTCAGCAGCACTCTCCGGAACGGTTTGGGGGCTTCGGTCACATCTCCTCCTGCGGCGTTGCATGCGACGGGCGGGGCCGCGAGCGTCGGTTTTCGACGCGCCCGCGACCCCGCCCATGCTGTCATCGCCCGTTGAACCCGAAATTTCGGGTCAGGCCTGGCCGACCTCGAAGCGGGCGAAGCGGGTGACCGTCACGCCTGCCTCGTCCAGCAGCGCCTTGACGGTCTTCTTCGAGTCGGTGACCGACGGCTGGTCGAGCAGCACGACGTCCTTGAAGAAGCCGTTCACCCGGCCCTCGACGATCTTGGGCAGCGCCGCGTCGGGCTTGCCCTCCTCGCGCGCGGTCTCCTCGGCGATCCGGCGCTCGTGGGCGACCAGGTCCTCGGGCACCTCGTCCCGGGTGACCCACTTGGCCTTCAGCGCGGCGACCTGCATCGCGGCACCGCGAGCGGCCTCCGCGTTGTCACCCGTGTACTCGACGAGGACGCCAACGGCCGGCGGCAGGTCGGCGGAGCGCTTGTGCAGGTAGATCGCGACCGGGCCGTCGAGCACGACGACCTTGGCCAGCTCCAGCTTCTCGCCGATCTTGGCCGACAGGGCCTGCACGGCGTCGGCCACGCTCTGGCCGTTGAGGTCGGCGGCCTTCAGCACCTCGACGTCGGCGGGCTTGGTGGCCTTCGCGACGGCCAGGATGTTGTTGGCCAGCTCCTGGAACTCGGTGTTCTTCGCGACGAAGTCCGTCTCGCAACGCAGCTCGACCATGACGCCGCCGTCCGCGACGACCAGGCCGTTCGCGGTGGCGCGCTCGGCGCGCTTGCCGACGTCCTTCGCACCCTTGATGCGCAGGAACTCGACGGCCTTGTCGAAGTCGCCGCCGGACTCCTCGAGAGCCTTCTTGCAGTCCATCATTGCGGCGCCGGTGAGCTTACGCAGCCGCGCGACGTCCGCGGCGGTGTAGTTCGCCATCGTGCGTTTATCCGTCCTTGTTCGGGGTGGTGCCCGCTCCCCTCGTGTGCGGGAACGGGCACCGTGTGCGGAGCTTCGTCAGGATTCGGTCTGGGCCGGGGCTTCACTGGCGGCGGCGTCGGCGGTCGCGCTGACCAGCAGGTCGCGCTCCCACTCGGGCAGCGGCTCGGCGGCAGCGCCCGGCTCCGGCTTGTCCTCGCCCTCGGCTGCGGCACCGTTGCGGCCGGAGCGGGCGATCAGGCCCGCGGCGGCGGCCTCGGCCACGACGCGGGTCAGCAGCGCGGCCGACCGGATTGCGTCGTCGTTGCCCGGGATCGGGTAGTCGACCTCGTCCGGGTCGCAGTTGGTGTCGAGGATGGCCACGACCGGGATGTTGAGCTTGCGGGCCTCGCCGACGGCGATGTGCTCCTTCTTGGTGTCCACGATCCAGACGGCGCTCGGCACCTTGGACATGTCGCGGATACCGCCGAGGGTGCGCTCCAGCTTGTCCTTCTCCCGGGTCAGCATCAGGATCTCCTTCTTGGTGAGACCCTGGAAGCCGCCGGTCTGCTCCATCGACTCCAGCTCCTTGAGCCGCTGGAGGCGCTTGTGCACGGTGGAGAAGTTGGTCAGCATGCCGCCGAGCCAACGCTGGTTCACGAAGGGCATGCCGACACGCAGCGCCTGCTCCGCGATCGCTTCCTGTGCCTGCTTCTTGGTGCCGACGAACAGGATCGAACCACCGTGCGCGACCGTCTCCTTGACGAACTCGTACGCGCGGTCGATGTAGGTCAGCGTCTGCTGCAGGTCGATGATGTAGATGCCGTTGCGCTCGGTGAAGATGAAGCGCTTCATCTTCGGGTTCCAGCGGCGGGTCTGGTGCCCGAAGTGCACGCCGGAATCGAGCAACTGCCTCATGGTGACGACGGCCATGGCCGGATTCGCACCTCTTCTGTCGGGCATGCCGGTCTGTGGGAAGGCCGGCACGCTAGTCGGTTCTCGCGGCACACCGGGTGGTCTGCCGCCCTGGTGGCAGTACCGGCGCCCGCACCCGACTCGATGGATACCGAGGTGGGACCGACGGGCGTCGTCACCGGCCGGATGGGCCGGTAGTACTGGCACGCGAAGTCGCCCCGTGAAGACACGGGCCGCGTGAGCAGTGTACGCCGCCGAACCGACAAACCATTAACCGCTCTACCCCTTCGAACGCGAGTTGTCCACAGCCAGCGGACTGTCCACACCTTGATCAACGCAGGGTGGCGGCCCGATCCAGTGCCCGACACCCTGGACACATGCGCACATTCGCCCAGCTCACAGCCCTGATCGTCATCCTGGTCAGCGCCTTCCCCGCATCGGCCGCGGCACCACCGGCCGCGCGAATCCGGCCATATTTTTCCTGGCCACTCGCCCCACCTCACCCGCTCGTCCGCCCGTTCATCCCACCAGCGACGCCATACGGCCCGGGCCACCGCGGCGCGGACCTCACGGCCGCTGTCGACCACCCGGTGCTGGCCGCGGGCGACGGGCGCGTGATCCACGCGGGCGTGGTGGTCGACCGGCCACTGGTCTCGCTGCAACACCCCGGCGGTCTGCGGACGACGTATGAACCAGTCGCCCCCACGGTCGCCCGCGACCAGCACGTCCGCCGGGGCGACGTCATCGGCCACCTGGTGGCGGGCCACTGCCCCACGCCCTGCCTGCACTGGGGAGCCCGACGCGGCGCGATCTACCTCGATCCGATGCGACTGCTGTCCAGAGGACGCGTTCGACTCCTGCCGTCGACACCCGCGGCAGGCACCGGCATGCGGTTAGCCCCGATCACCAGTTGAGCCCCCGCGTCTGCTCGAACTCATCACCGGATGGGCCCGCAGCGAGCAGGGTTTCGTACTGCCCAACGCGTCGGCCATCGTCGGCGAGGTGTTCTGGCCGGGGCCGCGTGCCCGGGGTGTGTGCGGCGGGTCGTGTTAGCGAGTCGGTCGAGATGGGCGCGTTCGCGTTCGCCGAGTCGCAGGGGAGCGGGCGATCGCGTCGAGGCTTCGGTGGAGGCGCTGTGGGAGAGGCCCTGGTCAAGTCGGCCGTCGTGGAGACACTGACGCCAGTGAGGTGGGGCTCAGTTCCCGCGCGGCACTGGTCTGCACCTCGCCCGCCTGGGCCGAAGTCACGCAGACCGCCTGACCAGGCCCTCCGAGCCTGGAAGTAGCCACCCAACGCCGATGCCGCCGCGCGAGGGGCCAGGGTCGCTGCCCGCAGCGATCAACTCCGCTGCTCACCTCGCGTCGCGGCCGAAGTGAACAGCGAAGGCTCCAGTCAATACGGCACGGGCGCGGTCGAAGGTGATCGAACCGCTGTGCCAGCGTTCGCTGAGTCCTTCGACGAGGGCGGTGAGGTGTTCGGCAGTGAGGGCCGGGTCGATGTCGGTGGTGATGCTGCCGTTGGCTTTGGCTTCGCTGATGAGCGTTTCGACGTCCGCGTTCCACGCACGTGTTGTGGCGTGCAGGGTTTCGCGTAAGTCGTGGTTGAACACCGCGCTGGCGCGCAGTTCGCCCCAGGCGATGCTGTTCTCCCGGACGTTGTCGATGTCCTGGAGTTCGAGCAGCAGCATCTGTTCGAGTCGGGTGCGTGGGTCGCTGTCCGTGGCAGGTGCTGGTCCTGTGTAGTTCTCGGCACGGCGGTTGATGTGCTCGAGCGCGGCGTGCAGCACCCCTGACCGGTCTTTGAAGTGGTAGTAGATCAGGGCGGTGGACACGCCCGCCGCCGCGGCGAGCTTCTCGATCCGCAGGCCGCGAACACCGTCCTCGGCTATGACGCGGACGGCGGCTTGCAGTATCTGGGTTCGACGCTCCGACACGGCACCTCGATTCACGCGGCGATACTCACACGGCGATATTCACGCGGCGGGCTCTTGTTGGGTCGTGCAGTGGATACCACCACCGCCCGCCGCGATGGCGTCGATGTCGATCTGCACCACCTCCCGTCCGGGGAACAGCCGTGCCAGTGTGGCCTGGGTGGCCGGGTCCGCGGTCGGATCGCCGAACTCCGGTGCGATCACGGCTCCATTGCAGACATAGAAGTTGATGTAACCCGCCGCGAAGTCCTTGCCCGTGTCCTTGGCACGCAGGGTCGTCGGCGCCTCCAGGGTCTCGACCCGCAGCTTGCGGCCTTTCGCATCGGTCGCGGCGCGCAGGATCTCCAGGTGACGGCGGGTGACCTCGTAGTCGAAGCCGTCCGTGTCGTTGTCCAGTCCCGCGACCACCACACCCGGTCCGGCGAAGCGGGCGTAGAAGTCCGTGTGACCGTCCGTGATGTCCTTCCCGGCGATCCCCGGCAACCAGATCACCTTCTTGATGCCGAGCAGACGCGCGAGTGCGGACTCGACATCGGCTTTCGTCCGGTGACGGTTGCGGTTGCTGTTGAGCACGCAGGACTCGGTGATGATGGCGGTGCCTTCGCCGTCGACCTCAAGGCCGCCGCCTTCCATCACAAGATCGGTACGGACGGTCTCCACCGCGGCACGACCGGCCACGAACCGCGCCACTCCGGCGTCGTGCCCGTGCTCCTGTTTGCCACCCCAGCCGTTGAAGTTGAAGTCCACGCCGGCTCGGTCGCCGCCACTCTTCACGAACACCAAGCCGGTGTCGCGTATCCACAGGTCGTCCACCTCGACGGCGACCAACTCGACACCCGGGCCGACCAGTCCCCGCGCCAGGTCGACCTCACTTGGCCGCACCAGCATCGACACCGGCTCGTATCGGGCGATGGTGGTGGCGATCGTCGCCAGGTTCTGCCGCACCCGCAGCAGCAGGCGTGCGCCCCAGATCTTCTCGCTCGCGCCGAAGGCCATCCAGGTGCGCTTGTGCGGCTGGCCCTCCTCTGGCATCAGCCATGAGCGCGTCGCCTCAGCCGGGGTCATGGACGTCCCTTCCACCGGCGCCGACGCTGGCGCCGGGTCGTCACAAGCAGCCAGCGCGAGGCCGCTCATCGTCATCAAGCTGGCCTGCAAGAACCGCCGCCGTCTCATCGCGTCCCTCCTGCGGACGGCTTCACGGTAATCCCTGACCAAATTTTCAGTCAAACTCGACGACGGAGATGCACGTCCTCCGGATTGATGATCTAGCTGCAGCTTCCTGCAGCCGGTGTTGACTCAGGGCGGACCGGGAGGCCGCTCAGGCGTCGGACTGTTCGACCAGTTTCGCCCGCAGTCGCAGCACCGCACGAGTGTGCAGCTGGCAGACGCGGGACTCGGTCACGCCGAGAACCTTGCCGATCTCGGCGAGGGTCAGGTTCTCGAAGTAGTACAAGGTGACCACGATCCGGTCGCGCTCGGCGAGCTGCTCGATCGCACCGGCCAGCTGCCTGCGGTTGTCCAGGTCGACCAGGGTCGCCACCGGATCCTCGGCGCCCTCGTCCGGCAGTGTCTCGGCGAGCGACGCCGTGCCGCGACCTGCGGCGACGAGCTCGTCCAGCGCGACGACGCTGGTCAGCTGCAGTTGGGCGTAGAGCTCGTGCAGATCCTTCACGCTGATGTCGAGCTCCGCCGCGAGTTCCGGATCGGTCGGCTGGCGCTGCAACTTGGCGCCGAGGCGCTCGAGCGCCCGCTCCACCTCACGCGCCCTGCCGCGCACCGAACGCGGGACCCAGTCCTGTTGGCGCAGGTCGTCGAGGATCGCGCCGCGGATGCGTTGCATCGCGTAGGTCTCGAACTTCAGGCCGCGCTCCGGCTCGAACTTCTCGATCGCGTCGACCAGCCCGAAGATGCCGGACTGGATCAGGTCGCCGACGTCGACGTGCGCGGGCAGGCCGGTACCGACGCGGCCGGCGACGTACTTGACCAGCGGCGCGTAGTGCAGCACGAGCCGATCCCGCAGCGGCTGGTCACGCTCCTTGCCGTACTCGGTCCACAACGCGACGATGCCGGCCTCGACGTCGTCCGCTGTGCGGTGGTCACCAGGCAGGACACCGTTGGGCTGGCCGATTCCGTACGGCGTCCTGGCACGTCCGTTGCTGCCAGGCTTCGCCAGCTCGGAATCAGGCTCGGGTACGGCCACAGTGCGAGAACCTCTCCCCGTGTTGTCCGATCTCGTTGGATCGGGGGTGACCTGATCCAGCCTGGAGCCGCGCGCCATGCCGTCCAGCTTAGGAGCTTTCCGTGCCCATCTCGCCCCCTAGTGCGCTCAAATTGTCACGGCGAGTCGCACAGTCCCGATATCCGGCACACGTATACCGCTACGACCTGGGATGAGCCTGATCGTGCACGGCACGCAGCCGCTCGACTGTCACGTGTGTATACAACTGAGTCGTCGCCAAGGTGGCGTGCCCGAGCAGCTCCTGCACGCTACGGAGGTCCGCCCCGCCTTCGAGCAGATGGGTCGCCGCCGTGTGGCGCAGCCCGTGCGGACCCAGATCGGGCGCCCCCGGGACCGCTTTGAGGGCGTCATGGACGATCCGACGCACGCTGCTCGGCTGCAGCCGTCCACCTCGAACACCGATCAGCAGGGCGGGTGGTGAGTGCTCCGCGGCCAACTCCGGCCGCCCGTCCGTCAGCCAGTCCTGGACGGCGCGATGCGCGGGCGTCCCGAAAGGAACGGTCCTTTCCTTGTCGCCCTTGCCGATCACCCGCACCACACGGAGATCCATGTCCACGTCGCCGACATCGAGACCGCACAGCTCGGAGACCCGGATCCCGGTGGCGTACAACAGCTCGACGATCACGTGATCCCGCATTGCGACGGCATCCCGTTCGGCCGCGCCGGATTGCGACGCCCGCATCAGCTCGTCGGCCTGATCCTGGCGCAGCACCGAAGGAAGAGCACGATGCGGCCGTGGCGCGACGAGCCGCGCACCGGGATCGGAGTCCAGGTGACCCCTTCGGTGCGCCCACGCCGAGAAGGTCCGGGCCGCCGCCGAACGCCGCGCCAGCGTCGTCCGGCCGGTACCGGCCGACCGCTGCGCCGCGAGCCACGCCCTGATCCCGGCCAGGTCGAGATTTCCTTGCGCCTGTGGCGATCCCGATCCGATGACATCAAGCCCACGGACGTACCCGAGCAGGGACACCACATCGCCGACGTAGGCGCGGACGGTGTGCGGGGAAAGCCCGCGCTCGGCCCTGAGATGGCGTTCGTAGGCCTCCACCGTCAGCTGATCGGGCGGTGGCAGTTCCGTTCGAACCTTCAGCAGGTCGACCCGGCGGCGGGCAGTCGACGACACAGCGTTCAAGCTGCGCGACGACCGCTGCCAGGTCAAGCACCGGCCTGGTCCGGGCGTGTTGTTCACCCACAGGACCACCACTGGCACCACTGGTGCGGAATTGGGCCGTCCGCGCGGATAAATAGCCCGAAAGGAGCAACCCGCTGCCCGTTACGTCCGCCTTGATCGTCCCGATCCTGCTTAAGCCTGGGGGCGGAAAAGAAGAGGGGGACGTATGACAAGTCCACAAGACGCTGGTCTGACCGGCCGTTATCTGGTCCTGCTCGAAGACGACGCGGTGGCGGCGGGCGCACGGGCGATGTCGCGGGTCGCCGGGCTGCGGATGGCCAGCACCGCCGACTTCGCGGGCGCGGCGGCGCCGTCGGTGTTCGACGAGGCGGACGGCCTGATCCTGCACGAACTCGGTGTCGCGGTGGTGACGGCGGCCGAGGACCAGGCCAGTCGACTCGCGGTGGCCGCGGCCGAGCCCGGTCCGATCTCGGTCGTCGAGGCCGAGCGGGTGGTGCACGCGATCACGGCGGAAGCCCCGGCCGAGCCGGTCACGACAGCGGACGAGAGCGCGTTCACCTGGGGCCTGCAAGCGATCCGTGCGTCGACGTGTGCCGTGGACGCGACAGGCGTGCGTGTCGCGGTGCTCGACACCGGTTTCGACGTCAAGCACCCGGACTTCGCCGGGCGCAACGTCACAACGAACTCGTTCATCAAGGGCGAGGACGTGCAGGACGGCCACGGACACGGCACGCACTGCATAGGCACCGCGTGCGGTCCTCGCAAACCGTCAGCCGGTCCTGGCTACGGTGTCGCGTTCAACGCGGACATCTACGCGGGCAAGGTCCTGAGCAACAGCGGCTCGGGTTCCGACGGCGGCATCCTGGCCGGGATCTCGTGGGCGATCGCCAACGGGTGCTCGGTGGTGTCGATGTCCCTCGGCGCGGCGACCCAACCGGGCACGCCCTATTCGACGGTGTTCGAGCAGGCGGCCAAGCGTGCCATGGACCTCGGCACGTTGATCATCGCCGCGGCGGGCAACGAAAGCTCGCGCGGGGCGGGTCACATCGCGTCGGTCGGTCACCCGGCCAACTGCCCGTCGATCATGGCGGTCGGTGCGGTGAACGAGGCAGGCGCGGTCGCCGACTTCTCCTGCGGCACGGTGGACGCCATCGGGCAGGTGGACATCGTCGCGCCCGGCGAGAACGTCTACTCGAGCTGGCCAGGCGCGGAGCACAAACGCCTGCGCGGCACCAGCATGGCGACACCGCACGTCGCGGGCATCGCCGCGCTCGTCGCGGCCCAGTACCAAGCCAAGTCCTGGGAGCTGTGGGCACGTCTGGTCCAGTCCGCGACCCGCATCAAGCTGCCGTCCACGGATGTCGGCGCGGGGCTCGTGCAAGCTCCATGAGCTAGCGTCAGCCTCCTACTCCAAGGAGGCTGACGTGCCCAAGATCATGGTCTCCATCGCGGACGACAGCATGACCGACGTGCCCCGGATCGTCGCCGACCTACGCCGGGCAGGGCTGGCGGTCGACGAGGTGTTCGAAGCGCTCGGCACGGTCACAGGTTCGATCGCCACCGACGCGGTCGACGCCCTGATGGCCGTGCCCGGCGTCAAAGCAATCGAATGGCAACGCGACGACTACCGCCCGGCCACCTAGCCGTTACGCCCCGCGCCCCAATCTGCGGAACGCGGCCTCCTGGTGCGACACTGGGAAAATGATCCCTCGCGTCGTGGTCATCGCATCTGCCCTGATCCTCAGCGCCTGCTCGACACCGGCCCCGGCCCCGGCACCACAGGCTCTGGCGCAGACGCCATCCACGGTGTCCGCAGCCACGTGGGAGCGCGCGGCCGACGCACCGGTGAAGCTCGGCGAAGTAGGCGCGGCGGCCTTCAAGGGCCAGATCTGGTCGGCGGGTGGTTTCACCGCGGACCAGCAGCCCACCACCAAGGTCCTGATCTTCGACCCGGCGACCAACTACTGGCGGTCCGGCCCCGACACACCCGTCGCGGTGCACCACCCGTCGATGGTCGCCGCAGGCGACAAGCTCTACCTCATCGGCGGCTATGTCGCCCAAGGCGGCGGCCACGACGCCACCGCGAACGTGTGGGTCCTCGACCCGGCGGGCCAGTCCTGGCAGGCGGGACCGCCGTTGCCGGAGAAGCGGGCAGCGGGCGCAGCGGCGTGGGACGGCAAGCGAATCGTGTTCGGCGGCGGCACTTTCGTCGAAGGCCAACCGCGCGGTGACGTGTTCGCACTGGAGAACAACACCTGGCGCAGGCTGGGCGCGTTCGCGAAAGCCCGTGAACACCTCGGCGCCGCGACGGACGGAAACGGGACCGTCTGGTTCCTCGCAGGCCGCAACACCGTCAGCCCACAACCAGACAACGACGTGGTCAAGGGTGACACCGTCAGCGCGACGACACCGATGCCCATCGCTCGCGGCGGCGTGGCCGGTTTCTACGCGGGAGAAGCCCGAGGCGGCTGCATCGCCGGTGGCGAAGACGTGAACGCCACGTACAGCGAAGTGCAGTGCGTCAACGCCAAGGGCGAGACAAGCAACCTCCCTAACCTCGGCACACCCCGGCACGGCATCGGCGCGGTAGTCGTCGACAATACCGCGTACGTGCTGCTCGGTGGAGCGAAGCCCAACCTGGTCGAGATGACGAACATCATCGAAAAACTCCCTCTCTCCTAACTGCGCGAAGTACTGCCCGCGTCAAGCGGGCGGGCTCAGTCGCCAGCCAGATTCGCAGCGGTCGGCAAGGCCGGTCAGTTCCAATGCGGGCAGCACGGCGCGGACTCTGGGAAGAGGGACGCCGGAGACCTCGGCTATGCGTTCGGCAGGGTGCGCGGCACGGGGTTCGAGTGCTTCGTGGACACGAAGTGCTTCACTGTCGAGGCCGTCGGTCGGACGGGCCGAGGTTTCGGTTCTGGGGACCAGGTCCTCGCCGAAGAGGCCGACGGATTCGACGACTTCGGCGACGGAGCTGACCGAGGTGGCTAGCCCTTCCCTGAGCAGGTCGTGGCACCCCATCGACATCGCGGACGTCACCGGCCCGGGAACGACCATGAGGACCCGCCCCAACGCGGCAGCGGACGCGGCGGTGTTGCGGGCGCCGCTGCGCTGACCAGCCTCCACCACCACCGTTCCCGCACCCAGTGCGGCGATGATCCTGTTGCGTACGAGGAATCGATGCCGGGCGGGAGTCGTGCCCGGCGGGTACTCGGTGATGACGAGCCCCTGCGCGGCGATCCGGTCGATCAAGGCACTGTGCCCGGCCGGATACGCGCGATCGATACCGCACGCCAACACCGCGACCGTACAACCACTGGTATTCAGCGCCCCCTTATGCGCGGCGCCGTCGATGCCATAGGCAGCACCCGAAACAACCGTCATCCCCCGACTGGCAAGCCCGTAGCCCAACTCGGCCGCGACATGCTCGCCATAGGAGGTTGCCGCTCTTGCCCCGACGACGGATACCGCCCGCTGCAAGGCTTCCACAAGTGGCACCGTGCCTCGAACCCAAAGCCCCAGCGGCGGACTGGCCCACTTCAAACCACGAGCGGCGGCATTCGTCAACGGCAGCAACGGCCAGGCAGGCCAGTCCTCATCTTCAGGAGTCACCAGCCGCGCCCCGACGCGCTCAGCGACCGCGAGGTCCTCGGCCGCCGTATCGACATGTCGTCTCGCCGACGTCTCCGCTTCGACAGCCTCCGGCACGTCACCAACTCGCACAGCCTCAGCAGCAGCGACCACACCATGCTCGGCGACAAAGCGCCTCAACGCACATGCGGGCGGCTCAGCCACTCTGAGCAGGTATGCGCACGCCAGTCGCTGTTCCCGTGTCACCATGTCAAGCCGCCCGGCGATCGCGGAACTCGAGGGCCGCTGCGACGTGGTTGGCGTCTGGTTCGTCGGCTCCTTCCAGGTCGGCCAAGGTCCAGGCCACTCGGAGGCATCTGTCTGCTCCTCGACCTGTAATCGCGCCGGCATCAAGTCCGCGATCCAGCAAATTAGTCGCTTTGCTGGGCAGGGCGAATTCACGCCACAAGGAAGGGCCAGGAACCTCGGCGTTGGTCGCCCACCCGTACTCGCACCATCGCTGCCTTGCTCGTTCTCTCGCCTGCCAGACCCGTGCACGCACTTGTTCTGTCCGTTCGGGCTTCGATCCGTTTACGGATGATAGCCTGGTGAGCGGTCTCATTCGGACTCTAAGGTCGACGCGATCCATGAAAGGACCTGACAGTCTTGCGAAGTAGCGGCGCCGCGTGTTGGGTGGGCATGTACATTCGGTATCCCTCGGCGGCGCACACGGACACGGATTCGTAGCAAGGATCAACTGAAACCTGGCCGGGTAGCGCACTACACCATCACGGCGTGCCAACCTGATCTCTCCTTCTTCCATGGCAGTACGCAAGGACTCCAACCTGTCCGCCGCGAACTCGCAAGCCTCGTCGAGGAACACAACTCCGCAGTGCGCTCGGCTTATGCCGCCCGGCTTGGCCAGACCCACGCCTCCACCGACTAGAGCGGGGATCGAGGTTGAGTGATGTGGCGCGAAGAACGGCGGAGTCATGACCAAAGGTGCTTCCGGTCTCAGCAAACCTGCGACGGAATGCACCGCTGTGACCTCAAGGGACTGTTCGTAGGTGAGCGGAGGGAGAAGAGCAGGCAGTCTGCGCGCTAGCATCGTTTTTCCGGTGCCTGGCGGCCCAACCAGTAGTAGGTGATGCCCTCCCGCCGCAGCGACTTCCAACGCCCAACGGGCTTCGGGTTGGCCAACAACATCTTCCAAGTCGGGGAACTTTTCTCGCGTCACGATGTCAGGTGAACCGGGAGTCATCAACGCGTCGTCATCTCCGCGAAGCCATCTCACGACGTGTCTGAGCTCGTTTGCGCCCAACACGTCCATTCCAGTCACCAGCGCTGCTTCGGCCATAGCAGTGGATGGCACTATGGCTCGCTTCACACCAGCACGGCGGGCAGCGAGAAGACAAGGCAGGATTCCGCATACGTCTCTGACACGGCCGTCCAGGGCGAGTTCGCCGATCATCACGGTTGTGCGGACCGGTTCGTCGGGGACTGTTCCCGCTGCGGCGAGGACGACGCAGGCGAGGGCGAGGTCGTAGCTTGAGCCTGCCTTGCGGACCGCTGCGGGTGAGAGGCCGATGGTGATCTGGCGTTTCGGCCATTCCTCGCCGCTGTTGCGGACCGCCGCGTGGACTCTGTCCTTCGCTTCGTTCAGCGCCGCGTCCGGGAGGCCGACGATGACCGTTTTCGGTGTACCGCCGCCTATGTCCGCTTCTATCTCCACCATCCGGCCGTCCATCCCGGACAGGGCTACCGACCATGCTTGTGCCAGTGGCATCAGAACGCGTCCTTCAGGTGGTCGATTCGGGGCGTCTGCCCTGGCGGCCACGTGATCGCGATGATGTCGAAGCGCAGTTCGCACCAGGGGATGCGGTAGGTGGACAGCCAGGTGTTGGTCAGCCTTCTGACGCGTCTGGCTTTTCGATCGTCCACAGCTTCCGCGGGTAGGCCGAAGTCCGTGCCCGCGCGGGTTTTCACCTCGCAGACGACCACTATGGAGCCGTCGGTGAGGATCAGGTCCAGTTCGCCGTCACGACAGCGCCAGTTGCGGTCGAGGACCACCAGGCCCTGCCCGGTCAGGTAGGCGACTGCGAGATCCTCGCCTCTGCGCCCCAGTTCGTGGTGCCGGTTTCGGGCTTTCGCCGGCGATTCCACTCGGGATTCCACTGGAGATTCCACTGGGGATTTCGCGGCGGTGGTGACCGTGGTCTTCATGGTTGGCCCTCCTGGATCGGCTTTCTCGTTCCAGTTTTCCTATGGGTTCACGGGTGGGCCAGGTGGTCGGGTGTGGGTTGTGGACAAGTCTTCGGTTGTGGATGGACGGACTTTTCTCGATCTTGTGACGCGCCGTTATGTCGGTGGGGTGTGGTAGGCGCTCGATTGGCGGGTGTGTCGACCGGTGGGATGGCACTAGGGTGAGTTGCCCGCCGAAGGGAGCCCGCAACGAGAGGAGTCCAGTGAAGCCCGTCGAGGTGCACCGGATGATCGAAGGCCCGCAGGACGCACCCGTCCTCGTCCTCTCCGGCTCAGTGGGCAGCAACCTGGACATGTGGCTGCCCCAACGCGAAGCCCTGTCCGGCGAATACCAGGTGATCAGCTACGACCACCGCGGCCACGGCAAGTCACCCGTGCCGCCGGGGCCGTACCAGATCGCGGACCTCGCCGGTGACGTACTGGCCATGCTCGACCAGCTGCAGATCGAGAAGGCCCACTTCTGCGGCCTGTCACTCGGCGGCGCGGTGGGCATGTGGCTCAGCCGGTACCACCCACATCGGATCGACCAGCTCGTGCTCGCGTGCACGTCGTCGTGGTTCGGCACGGCGGAGTACTGGGCCGACCGGGCCGAGAGCGTCCGGGCCGAGGGCATGGACAGGCTCGCCGAGGCCACGCTCGGCCGGTGGTTGAGCAAGGACTTCACCGACGCGGGACAGCGGACCGCGATCCGCACGATGGTCGCGAACACCCCGCAGGACGGTTACATCAGCGCGTGCTCCGCGCTGGGCGCGTGGGACTTCGCCGACCAGCTCGCCGAGATCCCGACGCCGACGCTGGCGATCGCGGGCGCCGAGGACGCCGCGACACCACCCGACCACCTGCGGGACATCGCCGCCGCGATCCCACGCAGCCGCGTGGTCGTGCTGGACGGCGCCGCGCACCTGGCCAACGTCGAACGCCCTGTCGAGTTCAACGACCTGCTCAGGGCGCACCTGCTGGGTTAGGAACCCAGCCCTTCGTCAGGCAGCCGCAGTTCCGGCTTGTCCAGCTCCTCCACGTTCACGTCCTTGAACGTGATCACGCGGACGTTCTTGACGAACCGAGCCGGCCGGTACATGTCCCAGACCCAGGCGTCGGACATGCGTACTTCGAAGTACACCTCGCCGTCCGCGTCCCTGATCTGCACGTCGACCGAATTGGCCAGGTAGAACCGCCGCTCCGTCTCCACCACGTAGGAGAACTGGCCGACGATGTCGCGGTACTCCCGGTAGAGCTGCAGCTCCATCTCGGTCTCGTACTTCTCAAGGTCCTCCGCACTCATCCGACCCGAGCTCCTCCTCGTCCTGATTCCGCCCCTTGCCGAGGGGAGCCCCCATTGTGAACCACGTCCGCCGCCGCGACACTCAGCGCTACCCGGCGCGGCGGGCGCAGACCGTGCTTGATGCCCGCGGATGCCACGTTCGAGTACGACCACCGGTGTACCGCGCTGGGACCGTGCTCCCCGAGCGCGGCGTGGTGCCTGCCGGTGATGTAGCCCTTGTGCTCGTCGAAGCCGTAGACAGGCAGCTCCTCGTGCAACTCACCCATTATCCGGTCCCTGGTCACCTTGGCGAGCACAGAAGCGGCTGCGATACACGCCACAGCCGCGTCGCCCTTGATCACCGCCATGCTCGGCGAGGTGAACCCCGAGACGCGGAAACCGTCCGTGAGCACGTACCCAGGCTGCACGTCCAGCCATGCCACCGCACGGCGCATGCCTTCCAGGTTCGCGTAGCCCACGCCGCGAGAGTCCACCTCATCGGGTGGAATCACGACAACGGCGTAATCCAACGCACGCTTGAGCACGATGTCGTACATCCGGTCGCGGGCCGCCGGGGTCATCAGCTTCGAGTCGGTGAGGTCCCCGAACTTCGCCGCGTCGCCGGGCTTCAACATGCACGAGGCGACTACGAGCGGCCCCGCGCACGCGCCTCGGCCGGCCTCGTCGACTCCGACGACAGGGCCGAGGCCACGGCGTTCCAATGCGCTCTGCATCGCCCAGGTCCCGCCGTCACGCCGGATGGGAACGCGCGGCGGGCGCAGGCTCATGGTGACCGCCACTGGGCTACTTCCGATCGGAACCCTTGACCGAACGCGTGACCGCGCGGCCCACCCGACGAGAGGTCCACAACACCGGCCACGCCAGCAGCACACCCGCACCGATCGGGATGCCCTGCTGCAACACCGGCGAGAGAGCGAGCGCCTGCGGGTTCGGGTCCGTGATGCCGCCCCAACGCCCCGGCGGCAGGACGATCACCTGCGCCTTGCCGATCACGTCGGACACCGGTACGACGCCGTTGAGCCCGCCACCGCCTTGCCTTCGCGAGTCGGACGAGTTGTTGCGGTTGTCGCCCATCACCCACAGCGCGCCCGGCGGAACCGTGATCGGTTCGAAGGCCTGCTCGGTGTTGGGGGCGTCGCCTTCCCAGTACACGTACGGCTCGTTGAGCGGCTTGTCGTTCACGTAGACCTTGCCGTCCGCGTCGCCGCGAACCGTCTGGCCACCCGTGGCGATCACGCGCTTGACGAAGTCCTTCTCGTCCGGCGGTGCGAGTCCGATGACCGAACCCATCTGCTCGAGAAAGCGCACGAACGCGTTGTCGGACCGCTGCTCGGTGTATTCGTTCTGCACCCACGGCCCCGGGCCCTTGAAGACGACAACGTCTCCGGGCGCCGGGTCGGTGAAGTAGTAGGTGACCTTCTCCACGAGGATCCGGTCGCCCTGGCACGTGGGGCACCCGTGCAACGTCTGCTCCATCGATCCCGATGGGATGACGTACACCCTGGCGAGGAACTGCTGGATCAAGAAGACCAGGACGAGAGCCACGACGATCAGGATCGGCAGCTCTTTCCAGAACGACATCTTCTTCTTTTTGGGCTTCTTGCCTGATTCCGACTCGTCGTCGGAGTCACCCTTGCTGGAACGTCCGCGCCTGGACTCGTAAATACCGGGTTCAGGCGTTTCGGACTTTTCGGATTCCAGCTTGCCGGTGACTTCATCCGGACGTTCGGGATCATCCTCGGGTGCGTTCGGATGCACGGGATTAACCACGTGGCCAGGTTACGGCAGAAGGCGCCGGTCGCGTCACGCGCCCGAAGGAGCGTCGCGCTTCTCCTTGATCTTGGCGGCCTTGCCGCGCAGTTCGCGCAGGTAGTAGAGCTTGGCCCGGCGGACGTCACCGCGCTTGGCGACCTCGATCTTGGCCAGGTTCGGGGAGTGCACCGGGAAGGTGCGCTCGACGCCGACGCCGTACGAGATCTTGCGAACGGTGAAGGTCTCGCGGATGCCACCGCCCTGGCGGCGGATCACGACGCCCTGGAACTCCTGGACTCGCGAGCGCGAGCCCTCGATGACGCGGACCTGGACCTTGAGGGTGTCGCCCGGCCGGAAGTCCGGGATGTCGGAACGCAGCGACTGGGCGTCCAGTGCATCCAGGGTGTTCATCGGTTGTCCATCCTCGTCATCGGGTGTGTTCTTCGTGTCTCCCGGCGGGCGTCACAGCAAGCTGGAGCCAACCTGGGAGGGGGCTTTCTGGCGCGCGTCGGAAGCAGGCCCGACAGCAGCAACCGAGCAAGTATGACAGGTCGTCATGGCGGAGGCGAAATCGCCCCTGCGCGCAGCTGGTCGAGCAGGGCGCGGTCGTGTTTGTCCAGCGCCTCGTCCGGCAGGTGTTCGAGCAGGTCAGGGCGGCGTTCGAAGGTCCGCTCGATGGCCCGGTCACGGCGCCAGCGGTCGATCGCCGCGTGGTTGCCGGAGCGCAGCACGTCCGGGACCGCGAACTCGCGCCAGACCTCCGGCCGGGTGTAGCTGGGGCCTTCGAGCAGGCCGTCGGAGAACGAGTCCTGTTCGGCCGACGCCGGGTTGCCCAGCACGCCGGGCAGCAGCCGGGCGACGGCTTCGACCATCACCATCACCGCGACCTCGCCGCCGACGAGCACGTAGTCGCCGATGGACACCTCGTCCACCGGCATGCGACGGGCGGCGTCGTCGATCACGCGTTGGTCGATGCCCTCGTAACGGCCGCAGGCGAACACCAGACGGGATTCGCCTGCGTACGACCGCGCCATGGCCTGAGTGAACGGTTGGCCCGCCGGCGTGGGCACGACCAGCCGGGGCGTTTCGCCCACGCAGACCGAGTCCAGGGCGTCTCCCCAGATCTGGGGCTTCATGACCATGCCGGGGCCGCCGCCGTACGGGCTGTCGTCGACGGCTTTGTGCACGTCGTGCGTCCAGTCACGCAGGTCGTGGACGCGTACGTCCAGCAGACCCTTGTCGATGGCTTTGCCGAGCAACGCCGCCCGCAGGGGCGCCAAGTACTCGGGGAAGATCGTGACGACGTCGATGCGCATGGTTCAGTCCAGCAGGCCCTCGGGCGGGTCGAGAACGACACGACGCCCCGCTACGTCCACCTCTGGGACGATCTCGCGCACGAACGGCACGAGGACCTCACGGCCGTCCTTGTCGATCGCGAGGAGCTCTCCTGCGGCGCTGTGCACGATTTCCCGGACGACACCGACCGCGGTGCCGTCAGTCAGCACGGCGGACAGCCCTTCGAGCTCATGGTCGTAGAACTCGTCGGGGTCGTCCGTCGGCGGCAGATCGTCCGTGTCCGCGAGGAGCAAGGCGCCTCGCAGGGACTCCGCAGCCGTCCGGTCCGGCACTTCGTCGAACGTGACGAGCAGGCGCTCGCCATGGGTTCGGATGGTGGCGAACGTCAACGGTTTGGAAGTACCGTCGCGCAGCCGCGCGGCCACAACCGCGCCAGGAGCGAAACGCTGCTCAGGCGAGTCTGTGCGCACGTCCACGGCGAGTTCACCGCGGATTCCATGCGCCTTGGCCACGCGGCCGACGACGACATCCATGGGCGCTAGTGGTCTGTGTCCACCACGTCCACGCGGACACCCCGGCCACCGATCCCGGCCATGACCGTGCGCAGCGCGGTGGCCGTCCGGCCACCCCTGCCGATCACCTTGCCGAGATCCTCGGGGTGGACGTGGACCTCGAGAGTACGGCCCCGGCGCGTGGTGACCAGCTCCACCCGGACCTCGTCCGGGTGGTCGACGATCCCGCGCACCAGGTGCTCGAGCGAGTCCGCGAGGAAGCTCACGCGTCTTCCGATTTGGCTGCGGCGGCGTCGTCCGCCTTGGCCTCGTCAGCCTTGGCCTCGGACTTCTTGCCGCTCTTCTTCTTCGGCGTGGTCGCCTCGGTCATCGGCTCCTCGCCCGCGGCGGCCAGCGCGGCGGCGAACAGCTCCGCCTTGTCGGCCTTGGGCTCCTTGACCTTCAGCGTGCCCTCGGTACCCGGCAGGCCCTTGAACTTCTGCCAGTCACCGGTGATCTCCAGCAGGTGCTGCACCGGGTCGGTCGGCTGCGCGCCGACACCCAGCCAGTACTGCGCACGCTCCGAGTTCACCTCGATGAAGCTCGGCTCCTCTTTCGGGGCGTAGCGGCCGATGATCTCGATGGCCTTACCGCTACGACGGCTGCGCGCGTCGGCGACGATGATGCGGTAGTACGGCGACCGGATCTTTCCGAGACGCTGCAGCTTGATCTTGACTGCCACGGGTAGTGGTACTCCTCGACGTTCTGGTGCTACGGGTGGAACTCGCTGCGACCCGCGTGGGGACACGGGGGCGAGGCCCGAATGGCAGCCATGGCGTGGTGAGAGGGTCCAGCCACAGCGGACAGCCACATATTGTGCCAGACGCGTCCGCCCCGCTCCCAATCACCCCCGGTCTCCGTGCAACGAATGCCACATTGGTACCGCGAAACGCAACGAAAGCCACATTGGTTGCCAACGATCAGGGTGGAGAGAAGGGGGTGAGGAGGACTCCGGCGTCCTCCAGGGCGGCGCGCACGGCCTGGGCGTGCTGCACAGCGCCTGGCGTGTCGCCGTGCAGGCACAACGACTCGACGGTCGACGCGTCGACCACGGTCCCGTCCACGGCGACGATTTGACGGTCCGACGCCAGCCGCAACGCACGTTCGACGACCGCTGCCGTGTCGGTGAGCAACGCACCCGGTTCACGCCGCGACACGAGCGTCCCCGCAGGCGTGTACCCACGGTCCGCGAAAGCCTCGCCGACGGTTCGTAGGCCGGCGACGGCCGCGGCGGTCAGGAACGCCGAGCCGGGCAGGCCAAGGACAGGCAGGTCACCCCATGCCTTGACCGCGGCGACGACCGCCGCCGCTTGCTCTTCGTGGTGAACAACGGCGTTATACAACGCTCCATGCGGCTTCACATACGCCACCCGCACGCCCGCGGCCGTGGCGAAGGCCGACAAGGCGCCGATCTGGTAGAGCACGTCGTCGGCCAGTTCCACGGGGTCCGCGTCGATGAACCGCCTGCCGAACCCGGCCAGGTCCCGATAGGACACCTGTGCGCCGATCGCGACACCGCGCGACGCCGCCAGTTCGCACACCGAACGCATCGTGCGCGGGTCACCGGCATGGAAGCCGCACGCCACGTTCGCCGACGTGACCACGCCGAGCAGGGCAGCGTCGTCGCCGAGCGTCCAGACTCCGAAACCTTCACCGAGATCGCTGTTGAGATCCATCTAGGGGGCCATCACTCCGAGGGAGACGAGTAGGACGAGCAACGCGGGAACGGAGTTGTTCACCTGGTGCGCGATGATGCTGGCACCGAGGCGGCCGGTGAACAGCCTGGCCAGACCGATCGGGATGCCGATCACGATCAGCAACGAGGTGCGCAGCGGTTCGAGGTGGCTGACCGCGAAAACGGCCGTGCTCAGGGCGAGCACCGCCCAACGGCCCCACTGCAGGCGTTCGAGCGCGCCCCACAGCAGGCCACGGAAGATGATCTCCTCGCAGAGCGGGCCGAGCAGCGTCGCGTACAGGAACATCACCACGGCCGCGATGACCGGCAGCGACCGCGACTCGACCAGGGCGCTGAAGGCCGAGGTGGTGTTGCCCTCGCCGACGACCTTGATCCAGATCATCCCGGCGATCGTGGTCAGCACCAGGCCGATCAGGCCGAACTTCACCCCGACCCGGAAGTCCTCCCTGGTGTAGGACCAGCGCAGGTCGATCCGCGGGCCGTTGCCGCGCAGCCGGGTGATCAGCAGTGCGACCCCGGTGGCGATCAGCGTCGGCAGGATCGTGCCGACCACAATGGTCACCACTCTGATCCGTTGATCCGATGTGCTCGGTTGCAGGATCGCGGCGATGAACGCGGCCGAACACAACAACACGGCCTCGACGAACAAGAACGCGCCGATACCCCATTTGTGGCTGGGCGCCCGCACGGGTGGCTGCTCCCCCAACGGCTCCGCTGCCATAGTTTCGGGCTCCCGTGGGGGTGGTGGGGTCACGGGCGTCCTCCGATAGCCGCGAGCAGGCCGCACCCGGGTGCGCGGCCTGTTTGGCAGACTACGGCGGTTCCCGGCGTGTCACCGAGCGATTCGGCGTGTCACCGCACGATCCGACCACGCAAGACAATCCGACTGGGTGATCGCAGCACGCTGAGGTCGGTTCGCGGATCCGCCGAGTAGGCGACGATGTCAGCCGCCGAGCCGTCTTCGATACCCGAATAGCCCAACCAGCCACGCGCTGCCCACGACCCGGCTGCCAACGCGTCCGTCCGGCTCATTCCCGCGCCGTGCAAGGCTTCTATCTCGTCCACCAGACGGCCGTGCGCGATTCCGCCACCCGCGTCCGTTCCGGCGTACACAGGCACGCCCGCGTCGATGGCCATCCGGACGGTCTCGCGTACCGACGCGTGCAGGCGGAGCATGTGCGCCGCGTATGCCGGGAACTTCGTGGCGCTCGCGGCGAGTTCGGGGAACGTGTCGATGTTGATCAGCGTCGGCACGAGCGCGGTGCCTGCCTCCGCCATGGTGGCGACGGTGTCGGCGGTCAGGCCGGTGCCGTGCTCGACGCAGTCGATCCCGGCCGCGAGCAGGCCGGGGATGGCGTCCTCGCCGAACACGTGCGCGGTCACCCGCGCCCCTGCCTGGTGCGCCACCGCGATGGCCTTGGCCAGCACGTCGTCCGGCCACAGCGGCGCCAGATCGCCGACCGAGCGGTCGATCCAGTCGCCGACCAGCTTCACCCAGCCGTCGCCGTACGCGGCCTGCTCGGCGACCGCCTCAGGCAACTGCTCCGGGTCTTCCAGTTCCACGCCCAGGTACCGGATGTAGCGCTTGGGCCTGGTGATGTGCCTGCCCGCACGCACGATCCTCGGCAGATCGAGGCGCTCCTGCAACGGCGTCGTGTCGATCGGCACGCCGCAGTCGCGCACCAGCAACGCGCCGGTGTCCCGGTCCGTCTCCGCCTGCTCGGCCGCTTCCTCCAGCGTCGGGTTGCCCGACGGCGAGATCCCGATGTGGCAGTGCGCGTCCACCAGGCCCGGCACCAGGAAGCCGCCGTCGACGACGGTTTCCGCGTTCGGCACCGGGGTGAACCGGATCCGGCCGTTGACCACCCAGACGTCGCGGACCTCGTCGCCGGGGAGCACGACTCCCCGCAGGTGCAGCGCGGTCACTTGCCCTTCTTCTTCGGGAACTTCAGCTTGGACGGGTCGAACCCGGGCGGGAGCTGGTCCAGGCCCGCCAGGCCGGGCGGCAGCTGGTTGAGACCGGGCGGCATGTGCGAGAGGTCGGGGGCGGCGCCGGCGGGGAAGCCGGGCAGCGCGGGCAGGTTGCCCTTGCCCTTGACCTTGCGGCCCTTCTTGCGCGCGTCCTTCTTGGCCTTGCGGCTCATCCCGCCGCCTCCGCCGAAGCCGAAGCGGCCCGCCATCTGCTGCATCATCTTGCGGGCTTCGAAGAAGCGGTTGACCAGGTCGTTGACCTCGGCCACCCGCACTCCGGAGCCGGTGGCGATCCGGGCCCGGCGGGAGGCGTTGATGATCTTGGGGTCCGCTCGCTCGGCCGGGGTCATGCCGCGGATGATCGCCTGCAGCCGGTCGAGGTGCTTGTCGTCGATGTTGGCCGCGGCTTCCTTCATCTGCGCGCCGCCGGGCAGCATGCCGAGCAGGTTGCCGATCGGCCCCATCTTGCGCACCTGGAGCATCTGCTCGAGGAAGTCCTCCAGCGTCAGCTGGCCCGCGGTCAGCTTCTCGGCCGCTTCCTGGGCCTGCTGCTCGTCGAAGACCTTCGTGGCCGACTCGATCAGCGACAGCACGTCACCCATGCCCAGGATGCGGCTGGCCATCCGGTCCGGGTGGAAGGCGTCGAAGTCCTCGAGCTTCTCGCCGTTGGACGCGAACATGATCGGCTGACCGGTGACGTGCCGGACCGACAGCGCGGCACCACCGCGGGCGTCGCCGTCGAGCTTGGTGAGCACGACACCGGTGAAGCCGACGCCGTCGCGGAACGCCTCGGCCGTGGACACCGCGTCCTGACCGATCATGGCGTCGACCACGAACAGGGTCTCGTCCGGTTGGACCGCGTCACGGATGTCCGCGGCCTGCTTCATCAGCTCCTCGTCGACACCGAGACGGCCGGCGGTGTCCACGATGACCACGTCGTGCTGGGCGCGCTTGGCCTCTTCGATCGCGCGGCGGGCCACGTCCACCGGATCGCCGACGCCGTTGCCGGGCTCGGGGGCGTACACCTGGACCCCGGCGCGCTCGCCGACGACCTGCAACTGGGTGACCGCGTTGGGTCGCTGGAGGTCACACGCGACCAGCAGCGGCGCGTGGCTCTGCTCCCGCAGCCAGCGGGCGAGCTTTCCCGCCAGGGTGGTCTTACCGGAACCCTGCAGACCGGCGAGCATGATCACGGTCGGCGGGTGCTTGGCGAAGTTCAGCCTGCGGGTCTCGCCGCCGAGGATCGCGATGAGCTCCTCGTTGACGATCTTGACGACCTGCTGGGCCGGGTTCAGCGCCGCGGAGACCTCGGCGCCCTTGGCCCGCTCCTTGATCTGCGCGATGAAGGCGCGCACGACCGGCAGCGCGACGTCGGCCTCCAGCAGCGCGATGCGGATCTCGCGCGCGGTGGAGTCGATGTCCGCGTCTGTCAGTCGCCCTTTGGAACGCAGGTTCTGCAGGACCGATGTGAGCCGGTCGGAAAGGGTGTCGAACACGGACAGCACTCCCAGGCGAAGTCGTGGGTATCACCACCAGGGTAGTCGCGGTTGGATGTGCGGGTGGCAAAGGCCAGTATCTACATCTCGGTGGACGTCGAGGCCGACGGCCCGATCCCCGGTCCGTACTCGATGATCTCGCTCGGCGCCTGCGTGGCCGGGCGGCACGACGGCGGGGTGTTCACCGCCGAGGATCCGCAGGCCCGGACGTTCTACCGGGAGCTCAAGCCGATCAGTGACGACTTCGTGCCGGAGGCACTCGCGGTCAGCGGGCTGGACCGCGACCGCCTGGCTGTCGACGGCACCGACCCGGCCGAGGCGATGCGGGACTTCTCGCAGTGGGTACGGGAGGTGTCCGGCGGTGCGTCGGCCGTGTTCACCGCGTACCCGGCGAGCTTCGACTGGATGTTCACGTACTGGTACGCGATCCGCTTCACCGGAGTGAGCCCGTTCGGCCACTCCCGGTGCCTGGACATGAAGACGCACTTCGCGGCGCGCTGGGACCGTCCGATCAGCGGGGTCGCCAAGGGCACGATGCCCAAACACCTGCTGTCCAAGCGCAGGCACACCCACAACGCGCTGGACGACGCGATCGAGCAGGGCGAGATGTTCGCGAACCTGATGACGGCGAGGCCCTGATGCCCCGGTACGCACAGGAGTCGTCGTCAAGGCTCGGTCGCCGGACCGGGCCCGTCGGCCGGGGCGTGCTGTACTTCCTGGCGTTGTTCGTGTGGCTGGCCGGCCCGGCGATACTCGTGTTCGTCCCGGTCCCCGACGAGGACCGCACGGTCGCCGTGATCGTCAACGTCGTCGTGACGCTCATCATGATCCCGCTCGGGCTGCTCGTCTGGCGGACGGCCAGCACGGCGGCCGTCGACCAACGACGTCTCGACCGGGCCGGGGTGCCCGCGGTCGCCGAGATCCTCTCGTCCGACCACACCGACCTCGACGGGATGGTGGCGCTGGAACTGCGGCTGCGGCTCAGCGGCGAGGGGTTCGAGCCGTTCGAGGCGACCGTGCGGTGCTCGTACGAGGACGGCCTGGAGGCGGGTGTGCGGCTCAACGCCAAGGTCGACCCGTCCGACCAGCTGTTCATGATCGTTCGCTGATTCCCAAGCGCAAGCCGACCGCGTGCCAGTGGGCGTTGACGGGAACGCTGTCCGGCGGTGCCAACCTCGCCAGCGGCGGTACCCCCAAGGGCACCCAGACCGACGACTTCGAGGGCAACACGACGTCCAAGCTGAGCTTCGACGACGGTCCTGTGTGCTGGTCGTCGCGGCGAACCGGAACAAGTACCTGCAGGCCCAGATGAACGCGGGCGGCTCGAAGGACCCGTGCGGGGACGTCCGCAAGTGGCTCAAGGTCGTGTGGGACCGGCTGCCGGAGGGCCAGTACTAGTGTGAGAACCGCCCGGTAGGCCCTACCCCTCGATGGGCCCCGCCGGGCGGTTCACGGTCCGAGCAAGCACCCCGCTATCGCGGCAACCGCCCGGCCCCCGCCCGGGCGATCTCCCTCCTGCACCGCGTCCCCTCGCGCTCGCGCGCCTCCTCGTGACAGCCCTAAGACTGCCGCTGAGCTGGGCTTACCGGCAGCGTGAAGGCCCCCGTATCGCGCTGGGTAGGACTACTCAGGCGGGGTGAGTGGGATCAGGTGACGGCCGCCGTGTGGACGGCTTCGGCGAGCCGGTCTCGGCTGTCGGGGCTCAGGGCGCCGCCGTCGGCCGCTTGGACGCAGAACGAGTCGACAGCCGTGGCGCCCAGTGTGGCCGCACGAGCCCACTGTACGTCGGCGCCACACCGTTCCAACGCCTCGGCGACGCGGTACAGCAGGCCGATGCGGTCCGCCGCGCGCAGTTCGAGCACGACAGCACCTGGGTAGTCCTTGCCCGCTTCGTCGTCGAACCAGAGCACTCGTGGCTCGGGTGCGTCTTCCGGTCGTCCGCCATAGTCGCGCTCTTTGGCCGTCAACCGCTCGGCCAACGGCAACTTGCCCGCCAACGCGAGCCCCATTTGCTCACGCAGCAACGACGCGTTCGGCAACGAACCGAACCGCGGCGACGCCGTGAACATCAGCACGGCGATGCCCGCGTACGAGTCAACGCTCGCCGCGTGCACTTCCAACGAGTTCAACGCGAGCACGCCAGCGGCCCGGGACAGCAGCCCCGGCCGGTTCGGCGCGAAGACCGTCACGGTCGCGACCCGGCCGGACGACTCGATCTCGACGTCGTGTTTGCCTGACGCGGCAACGGCTTCGGCACGCACCCGGTGCGGTGAAGCCAGTGGCTCCGGCCGGGCGATCGGTTCCCCTGCCATCGCACGACGGCTGTTGACGACGAGCTCGCCGATCAGCGCCGCCTTCCACTCGGTCCACACGCCCGGCCCGGTCGCCAGCGCGTCCGCTTCCGCCAGCGCGTGCAGCAGTTCCAGCAGTACCGGGTCGCCACCGAGGGTTTCGGCGACCCGCACGACCGTGGCCTCGTCGGTGACGTCGCGCCTGGTCGCGGTGTCCGGCAGGAGCAGGTGGTGGCGGACCGCCGCCGACAGCGTGTCGACGTCCTGTTTGGACAAGCCGAGCCGCTCGCCGACCTGGGTCGCCAGTGCCGCACCGACTTCCGAGTGGTCCGCGCGTCTGCCTTTGCCGATGTCGTGCAGCAGCGCGCCGAGCAGCAGCAGGTCCGGCCGTGCCACCCTGGTGACCATCCGGCCGGCGTACGCGGTGGTCTGCACGAGGTGCCGGTCGACCGTCCACTTGTGCGCCGCGTCCCTGGGCGGCAGGTCACGGACAGCTCCCCACTCCGGGAACAGTCGTGCCCACAACCCCGTGCGGTCCAACGCCTCGATGACGTCGATGAGGCCTTCTCCCGCGCCCAGCAACGCGATCAGCTCGTCGCGAGTGTGCACGGGCCACGGTGTACGGGGTTCCGGCGCTGACTCGGCGAGGCGTTGCAACGTCGCCGGGGAGATCTGGTTGCCGGTGCGAGCGGCGGCCGCGGCCACCCGGAGCAACAAGGCGGGGTCGCGGTGGGGTTCGGCGTCCCTCGCCAGGGTCACTTCGTTGCCGTGCAGCACAACGCCTTCGTCGAGCGGTCGGCGTTCCGGCCCACGCCGGAGCCTGCCCAGCACGCGGCGCGGGCCGTCGGGCACGACTCCGCGCAAGGCGACGTCGAGCGCGTACGCCACTGCCCGGCCGGCTCCCGACAGCGCCCGCGCGAGATCGAATCGGTCACCCCTGTCCAACGCCGCTGCGACTTCGTCGGCGTCCTGGGCGCGTAGGACGTCGTTGGGACGCCGCACGACACGGCGGAACTCGGTCCGCACGTCCAACAGGAGCCTTTGCGCCTGGTGGACTTCCTCACTCGGCCGGTCGGTCAGCTGCGCCACGGCCAACGCCCGCAACAGGCCGACGTCCCGCAGGCCACCGCGGCCGTGTTTGAGATCCGGTTCGACCCAATGGGCCACTTCCCCGCTGCGCCGCCAGCGCAGCCGCGCGTCCTCGGCCATGGCGGGGACGCGTTTGCGCGCCGTCGCCCGCCACCGGTCACGCGCGGAGGTCGCCAGCCGCTCCGCGACCCGCTGGTCACCGGCGATGAACCGGGCGTCGAGCAGGCCCGCCGCGGTCCGCAGGTCGCTCGTGGCGACGTCCAGCGCCTCGCCGACGGTGCGCACCGAGTGGTCAAGGCCGATCCCGGAGTTCCACAGCGGGTACCACAGCTGTTCGGCCAGGTCGGTCACGGCGCTGCCGCGTCCCTCGTGCACCAGCAACAGGTCCAGGTCGGCGTACGGCACGAGCTCGCGCCTGCCGAGGCCACCGACCGCCACCAGCGCGACCCCCTGGCCCGCGTCGATCCCGGCCTGTGCCGCGTGTGCGGTGAGCCAGAACTCGTGCAGGTCGGTCAGTGCTTCACGAAGCGCGTCAGGCGCGAGCCTGCGCTGGCCCGTGACCGGCTTGAGCAGCCGGTCACGGGCCTGCACGAGATCAGCCGCCGACGGCACCTCCCCCACGGGAATCCCCCCGTCGCCCGTCACAGCGCGTCGGTACCGCGTTCCCCGGTCCGCACCCTGACGACGGTGTCGACCGGCGTGACCCAGACCTTGCCGTCACCGATCTTGCCCGTCCGCGCCGCCTCCACGACGGCTTCGACGACCTTGTCCACCGCCGCGTCGTCGGTGAGCACCTCGATGCGCACCTTCTGCACGAAGTCCACGGCGTACTCGGCGCCGCGGTAGACCTCGGTGTGGCCCTTCTGCCTGCCGTAGCCGCGGACCTCGCTGACGGTCATGCCGAGCACGCCGAGTTGCTCCAGCGCCGCTTTGACGTCGTCGAGGGTGAACGGCTTGATGATCGCGGTCACGAGTTTCATGCCTTGCTCTTTTCCAGGGAAGCAGCGGAGTGTGCGCCGGTCGGTTTGGCGGAGTGGCCGAGGCCCGCGCCGCCGCCCAGTCCACCGAAGTCGTACGCGCTTTCGGCGTGCAGCGCCTCGTCGACGCCGGAGACCTCGTCCTCCTTGGACACCCGGAACCCGATGGTGATCTTGATCAGGAAGCCGAGGACAAGGGTGAGCACGAAGGAGTACGCGAGCACCGCGCCCGCCGCGACGGCCTGCTTACCCAATTGGGCGAAACCACCGCCGTAGAACAGGCCGTCCGCGCCGGCGGAGTTCAGCGACGTGGTGGCGAAGAACCCGAGCAGCAGGGTGCCGACCAGGCCGCCGACCAGGTGCACGCCGACGACGTCGAGCGAGTCGTCGAAGCCGAGCCTGTACTTCAGGCTGACCGCGAGAGCACACAGCACACCGGCGATGACACCGATGGCCAACGCGCCGAGCGGGCTGACGAACCCGGCTGCAGGGGTGATCGCGACGAGACCCGCGACCGCTCCGGACGCCGCGCCCAGCGTGGTCGGCTTGCCGTACTTGATCTGCTCGACCAGCAGCCAGCCGATGACAGCGGCGGCCGTGGCGACCGTGGTGGTCATGAACGCGACGGCGGCGGTCTGGTTGGCGCCGAGCGCGGACCCGGCGTTGAAGCCGTACCAGCCGAACCACAGCAGGCTGGCGCCCAGCAGGACGAACGGGACGTTGTGCGGGCGGCCGGTGTCACGCGGCCAGCCGGTGCGCTTGCCGAGCAGGAGAGCCAGTGCCAGACCCGCGGCACCGGCGTTGATGTGCACCGCCGTGCCGCCCGCGAAGTCCAGCGCCTTCAACTGGTTGGCGATCCACCCGCCGACGACCGACCCGTCGGCCGACGAGAACGCGAAGACCCAGTGCGCGACCGGGAAGTACACGATGGTCGCCCACAGCCCCGCGAAGATCGTCCACGCCCAGAACCTGGTCCGGTCGGCGATCGCGCCGGAGATCAGCGCGACCGTGATGATCGCGAACATCAGCTGGAACATCACGAACGCGAGCGCCGGGTACTGGTGACCAGCCGGATCCTCCGGGGTCGGCGCGGTACCGGCCACGGCACCGACCGTCCCTTCGAGCCCGACGTTGTCGAGGTTGCCGACCAGGCCGCCGAACGCGTCGTTGCCGAACGCGAGCGAATAGCCGAACAGCACCCACAGCACCCCGACCACACCGAGCGCGACGAAGTTCATCATGAGCATGTTGAGCACGCTCTTCGAGCGGACCATGCCGCCGTAGAAGAACGCGAGCCCTGGCGTCATCAGCATGACCAGGGCGGCACTGGCCAGGATCCAGGCTGTGTCTCCTGCGTTCACATCGTCCTCCCGTGCTGTCCTTTGCAACGGGCAGGATCGATAAGCGGTGTTTCCTGAGATGGCACCGCGCGTTTCGCGGCGGTGAACTGTGCGGCACCCATTGTTACGAGAACGTTTCCCCCCTGGTCCACGAGTGAATCGTTACCAATCGGACAACCCGCTTTGTCCACCGGGCCGCGGCTGGATAGCGTCGTAGGACGATGAGCCGAGGTAGAAGCGACGAGAAGACCGGCAACCCGGTTGGTTTCCCACCGGTACCGCTGGGGGCTCTGTGCTGCCCGCACTGCCAGTCCCCCCTCACCCAGCGCGACCGGGCGCTGCGGTGCACGTCAGGGCACAGTTTCGACCTGGCCAAGCAGGGCTACGTGAACCTGCTGGGGTCCGGGAACGGGGACACCACCCAGATGGTGGCCGCTCGGGACGAGTTCCTCTCAGCGGGGCACTACGCGCCACTGGCCCGGCTGGTGGCCCACGAGGCCGCCCGTGACCTGCGCCGCGACGCGCTCGTGGTGGACGCGGGTACCGGTACGGGTTACTACCTTGCGGCGACATTGGCGCGCGCACCGGCCGCCTCGGGGCTCGGCATGGACACGTCCACGGCCGCGTTGCGCCGGGCCGCCCGCGCGCACCCCGGCATCGGCGCGGTCGCGTGGGACCTGTGGAAGCCGTGGCCGCTGCGGGAGCGGTCGGCGGACGTGATCATGAACATCTTCGCGCCGCGCAACCTGATCGAATGCCATCGGGTGCTGCGCCCGGAAGGCACGCTCGTCGTGGTCACTCCGGACTCGACGCACCTGTCCGAGCTGCGCACGTACGTGGACATGCTCGAGGTGGACGCGGACAAGCTGACCAGGCTGGACTCGTCGCTGCAGGCCCAGTTCGCACTGACCGGGCGGCACGACTGCGAGATCGAGCTGACGCTCGAGCCCGGTGACGTGCACCGCGTCGTCCACATGGGACCCAACGCGTACCACGTGGCGGAGGGGGCGCTGGCTTCGGTCAAGCACGCGTTGACGGTCACCGCGGCGTTCGTCGTTTCCGTCTACCGGAGAAACTCGTGATCGAAGTACCGGGGGCGTTCGTCGAGGACACCGGGTGGCTGGCCGACCAACTGACGCTGTCGGCGCGGCGCTACCCGCTCGGTGATCGGGTCACGCTGGGGGTGCTGTGGTGGTACTCGGCCAGTTCGGTGCTGTTCGGGCCGGTCGTCGACGGCCGTGACCCCGGGTTGGCCGCGGTGACGCTGTTGATGGAGCCGGACGGGCGCGTGCTGGACGCGCGGTCGCCGGTCTACGAGGGGGATCTGCCCGCGCGGACCCACGAGATGCTGACAGCCGCGATCGCCGCCGTGGCGAAGGCCAGCGGCGCGCGGGAGCGGCACCTGTGGGCGATCGCCGCGGACTCGCTGGCGACGCGGTTGCTGTGGGCGGGCAGGGCGGCTCAGGCGGCCCAGTTCGCCGCCGCGATCGGCGCCGAGCTGCCGACGCCCCGGTACGTCGAACTCCGGGGGCGTCAGTTCGTCCGGCGCGGGTCGTGCTGCCTGATCTACCTCGGCGCTTCGCACGAGGAGAAGTGCACGAGCTGTCCGCGGCAGAAGCCCGCGGACCGGCTGGCCAGGCTCTCCCGACTGGTGGGATGAGCGTTCCACGGCCGCTACGGTGTGCTGGTGAGTGAACGGACGTGGGGTTTCCGGACGCGGGCGTTGCACGCTGGTGGCGCACCCGACCCGACCACCGGGGCCAGAGCGGTGCCCATCTACCAGTCGACCAGTTTCGTCTTCGAGGACACCGCCGACGCGGCGAACCTGTTCGCCCTGCAGAAGTACGGCAACGTCTACAGCCGGATCGGCAACCCGACGGTCGCCGCGTTCGAGGAGCGGATCGCCAGCCTCGAAGGCGGGATCGGGGCGGTGGCCACCGCCAGCGGGCAGGCCGCCGAGTTCCTCACGTTCACCGCGCTGGCCGAGGCAGGCGACCACATCGTGTCGGCGAGCGGCCTCTACGGTGGCACGGTCACCCAGCTCGACGGCACGCTGCGCCGCCTGGGGATCTCGACGACGTTCGTCGACGGCGAGGTGGACGCCTACGCCGCCGCGATCACCGACCGCACCAAGGTGATCTACACCGAGGTGATCGGCAACCCGTCCGGTGCCATCGCCGACCTCGAAGGCCTCGGCGAGCTCGCTCGGGAGCACGGGATTCCGCTGGTCGTGGACGCGACACTGGCGACGCCGTACCTGTGCAGGCCGTTGGAGCACGGCGCCGACATCGTGCTGCACTCGGCGACGAAGTTCCTCGGCGGGCACGGCACGACGCTCGGCGGCGTGATCGTCGAATCCGGCCGATTCGACTGGGGCAACGGCAACTTCCCCCGGATGACCGAGGTCGTCCCGTCCTACGGCGGGTTGAGGTACTGGGAGAACTTCGGCGAATACGCGTTCTGCACGCGCCTGCGGGCCGAACAGTTGCGTGACGTCGGCGCGGTGCTCTCGCCGCATTCGGCGTTCCTGCTGTTGCAAGGCGTCGAGACGTTGCCGCAGCGGATGGACGAGCACGTGTCCAACGCGCGGAAAGTGGCCTCCCGGTTGTCGGTCGACGACCGCGTGGCGTGGGTCGGGTATGCGGGCCTGCCGTCGCACCCGCATCACAAGCGGGCGCAGAAGTACTTCCCGCACGGACCGGGCGCTGTGTTCTCGTTCGGCGTCAAGGGTGGCCGCCAGGCCGGGCAGAAGTTCGTCGAGTCCGTGGAGCTGTTGAGCCACTTGGCCAACGTCGGCGACGCGCGCAGTCTCGTGATCCACCCGGCGTCCACCACGCACCAGCAGTTGTCGGACGAGCACCTGGCCGCGGCCGGTGTCGGTCCCGACCTGATCCGGTTGTCGGTCGGGCTGGAGGACGTCGAGGACATCCTGTGGGACATCGACCAGGCGCTCACACAGGCGGTGAAAGCATGACGTGGCAAGGCCCTTCCGCCGCCCAGCGGCGCGCGATCCTGCTGGACACCAAGCGGGTCGCGTTGGTCGGTGCTTCCGCGAACACCGCACGGCCGAGCTACTTCGTTGCCACGTACCTGTTGTCGTCGACGCGGTACGAGGTGTCGTTCGTCAACCCGAGGCTGGATTCCCTGCTGGGCGAACCGGTTTACCCGACACTGGCTGACCTGCCGAAGCCGCCGGACCTGGTCTCGGTGTTCCGCAAGCACGACGACCTGCCCGGTGTCGCCGAGGAAGTCATCGACGCCGGTGCCCGCACCCTGTGGCTGCAACTCGGCCTGGTCCACGAACCCGTCGCACGACGGGCCGAGGAAGCCGGGTTGAACGTCGTGATGAACCGGTGCGTGAAGATCGAACACGCGCGCTTCGCCGGTGGCCTGCACCTCGCGGGATTCGACACCGGCGTGATCTCCTCCCGCCGCAACACATTCCGCTGATCAAGCCCCGTGAGTGTTTTCAGCCTTTGTGAGCGCGGGCCGCGGCGAAGGAGTAGACGCCGTAGGCGGCGAACCCGAGCGCCACGATGAACAGCAGGACCGAGCCGAACGTCTGCGCCTGCAACGCCTTCAGCGCGCCGTCCAGGCCCTTGGCGTCGCCCGGTTCGGCGTTGATCGCGGCGACGCCGACGAGGACGCCGATGATGCCGTACGCCACACCCTTGGAACTGTGCCCGAAAACGCCCAGCGGCTCGGCCGGTTTCGGCAGACGGGAACGGTCGAGATCCTCCAGGAACAGTTTTTTGACACCACGGCGAACGGCCGCGACCGCCACTCCCAGGATGATCAGCGCGAGAATTCCGACCAGGATCTGACCGAAGGGCTGCGACATCAGCTTCGCTGTCCCTTCTTTGGTCGTGTCGTTGCTCGACCCGCCGCCGGAGCCCGCGGCGATCTGGACCGCGGAGATCCCCAGCGATATCGCGACGAAGGCGCGCGAGCCCGCCCCGAACTTGCGGAGGAAACGTTTGCGCCCCTTCTCCACCCAGGTGTAGCCGTTGATGATCATGAGGATCTGCCAGAGCCCGTACGCGAACAAACCGATGGCCAGAACCCATAACAACACCGGCCCGACCTGCGTTTGCGCGAGTGACCCCACCGCGCCTTTCTGATCGGCCTGTTCGGACTCACCGAACACCAGCTGAATGGCGAGCCACGCGACAAGCAGGTGCACAACGCCGTAACAGATCATCCCGAACCGGCCGAGGGCCTGCGTTGCCTTGTGCGTGCGTAAGTGAGCCATGCCCATGGGATTGACAATCCCAGCGTGGCGCAAACTACGGCAAACGGTCCTGCCAGCGGGAGACGAACAGCCCACGGCCTTCCTCGGTCAACGAGCCCCAGAGCCGCAACCTGGCCATCCCCCCGTCCGGGTAGACGTCCAGCCGGGCCTGGGTGGCCTCGTGCTCATCGGCCACCCGGAACAGGTGGCGAGTGTCGGGTTGCAACCGCTCACGGCTGAGCAGCTCGATCCACTCGCCGGACGCGTCCGCACAGCTGACCGACGCCCAGCCGGGCGAGTTCCCCTTGAAGTGCGTCGTGTCCAGCTCGACCAGCCGGATGATCCCTTTGGCCGCCAGCCGCAGCGACACCCAGTCGTTGCCGTCGTCCCGGCGCCGCGCCGTCTCCCAGCCCTCGCCCATCACCGCGGCTGGTCCCGGCGCGATCAGGTTGCTGGGCGACGAGTAGAACTTGTTGCTGCAGTCGGCGATCTCCGCGCCGTTCGCCAACGCGGCCAGGTCCATGTGGTCGAAGTTGAGGAAGTTCGGGTCCGCGACAGGTGACCCGTGCACACGCAGCCGCGCGACGCCGCCGTCCGGATAGATCGTCAACCGCACGTGCGTGTAGCGGTGGGTGTCCGTCACCTCGAAGAGGTTCTTGGTGTCACCGGCGAGCGGCGAACGCGGCACCACCGTCGTCCACCCGGTCAGTTCGTCCGGGCTCGGATACCCCTCGACGCCGCACGCCTCCACCGACGCGAACGGCGGGTAGTTGCCCGTGAAGAACGCCGTGTCGATCACGACGCCCTTGATCACGCCCGGCATGCCCAGCCGGACGATCGCCTGGTCGACACCGTCCGCACGGCGTCGCCTGGTCTCCCAGCCGTCGTAGACCTGTCCCTTGTGACCGAAGGTGTACATCTGGAAGACCGGCTCACTCGCCCTGATCAGGTTCTCGCGCTCGGCGAAGAGCTCGTCGTTCGCCCACACCACCGAGCCACCGAACCTGCGGCTGGCCAGGTCCGGGTTCTCCACGAAGGTCATGCGTCCTCCCTGCCGAGCAGATCACCGTGCATCTCCTCGCCGGTGACCTTGATGCCCCGCAGCCACGTGGACACGACCCGACCGGCCAGCGGCATGCCGTGGTACGCGGTCACGCGGTTGCGGTGGTGCAACTGCTCGGCCTGGACGACGAAGGCCTCGTCCGGCGCGAACACACAGAAGTCCGCGTCGTAGCCCGGCTTGATCTGGCCCTTGTGCCGCATACCGGCCAGCTTGGCTGGACGGTGCGCCATCCACTCGGCGACGTCGAACATCGTGTGGCCACGGCGGCGCGCCTGCGTCCACACGGCAGGCAGGCCGAGCTGCAGGCTCGCGATGCCACCCCACGCCTCGCCGAAGTCACCCGTGTCGAAACGTTTCAACTCGACGGTCGACGGCGAGTGGTCGCTGACGATGAAGTCGATCAGGCCGTCCTTGAGGCCCTGCCACAGCGCCTCCCGGTTGGCGGCGTCCCTGATCGGCGGGCAGCACTTGAACTGGGTGGCGCCGTCCGGGATCTCCTCGGCGACGAACGTCAGGTAGTGCGGGCACGTCTCCACGGTCAGCTCGATGCCCTCGCGCTTGGCCTCCGCGATCATCGGCAGCGCCTCGGCCGACGCCAGGTGCAGGATGTGCACCCGCGCCCCGGTCTCCCTGGCCAACGCGATCACCCGCTTGATCGCGGCGTTCTCGGCCTCGGGCGGACGGGAGGCGACGAAGTCCGCGTACTTGCGGCCGTGCGCAGGCGTGATGGTGTGCTCGTCCTCGGCGTGCACGATCATCAGCCCGTTGAAGCGGTTCATCTCGGTGAGCGCCGCCTCGAACTCCGCGAAGCTCAGGTGGCGGAACTCGTCGACGCCGGAGTGCAGCAGGAAGCTCTTGAACCCGAACACGCCCGACTCGTGCATCGGCCGCAACTGCTTGAGGTTGCCGGGAACGGCACCGCCCCAGAACCCGACGTCGATGTGCAGCCTGCCCTCGGCCGTCTTGCGCTTGGCCTCGAGGGCGTCCACGTCGATGGTCGGCGGGAGGCTGTTGAGCGGCATGTCGAGCAACGTCGTGACACCACCGGCCGCCGCCGCCCGAGTCGCGGTCTTGAAGCCCTCCCACTCGGTCCGGCCGGGATCGTTGACGTGCACGTGGGTGTCCACGAGACCGGGGAGCAACACCTGGTTGGAGCCGAGCTCGATCACCCGGTCGGCGTCCAGCGCACTGTTCAACGGCTCGACGGCGACGATGCGCCCCTCCCGCACGCCGACGGTCCCCTCGGTCTGACCAGCCGAGGTGATCATCCTGCGGGCCCGGAACACCAGGTCCAGCACCTGCCACCCTCTTTCCGCTTCGTGAAACACTTCTCCGGGCTAATGTGGGCCCGTGCCTGCCGTCAACCTGCACCGTTTCAACACGGCCCCAGCCGACGACCTGCGTCCGTTGCTGAGAGATTGTCTCGCGGTGCCCAGGTGGGCCGACGAGGTGCTCGCCATGAGACCGTTCGCCGATCGTGCGACATTACTGTCCGTGGCGAGGTCCCGGGCAAGCGAACTGAGCAACGACGAACTCCACCTGGCCATGGCCGCACACCCCAGGATCGGCGAACGCAAGGACGGCGACGCATGGTCACAGGCCGAACAGTCCGGAGTAGAGCGGTCACTGGAGTCACGTCTGTTTGAGGCCAACCAGCGTTACGAGGAACGGTTCGGACACATCTACCTCGTGTACGCGTCCGGTCGCGACGGTGAGGAGCTGCTCGGCATCCTGGAGGACCGGCTCGGCAACGACGCGGCCACCGAGCTGCGGATCGTCAACGGCGAGCTGGCCAAGATCGCCCTGCGCCGTCTCGAGCTGTTGGTGACCTAAGCCGGGCACGCACACGTGGGCTGGCGATCAACCCTTGGAATGAGGCGCGATGACCTCGCTGCCGGGCAAGGTGGAGGCATGTCGCTACTCACGAAAACGCTTGCCGCAGGGGTGGTGGGCGCAGCAGTGCTGGTCGGGGCACCGGTCACCGCCTCGGCCGCGGCCAAAGTGACGTTCACACTCCCCTCGCCGACCGGGCACCACCAGGTCGGCACGCGGGCGCTGCACCTGGTCGACGCGAACCGGCCGGACCCGTGGAAACCGGACCGCACACGAGAACTCATGATCAACGTCTGGTACCCGGCCGACGACGCATGGCGCTACCCGAAGGCGCCGTGGCTGCCGAACGGTCTGGTCGGCGACATCGAGGAGTTCGCCGCCGCGCCTCCGGCCAACGTTCCCCAGGGCTCGGTGGACTGGGCGGGCACACGCTCGGCCGGTCACGTCGACGCACCCGTCAAGCGGGGCAAGCGTCCGGTTGTGCTCTACTCCCCCGGTTTCGGCGGACCACGGGCCATCGGCACCACCGCGGTCCAGGACTTGGCTTCACACGGCTACATCGTCGTCACGATCGACCACACCTTCGAGACCACAGTCGAGTTCCCCGGCGGCCGGGTGGAGAAGAACATCACGATCCCGTGGGAGAAGATGGGCACGGCGCTGGACGCGCGGGTCGCCGACACCCGGTTCGTCCTGGACGAACTGGGCAAGCAGCGGTGGCTCGACGGTTCGGCGGATCTGCGGCGGGTCGGCATGTTCGGCCATTCGTACGGCGGGTTCACCGCCGGTGAGGCGATGCTGCGCGACCGGCGGATCGACGCGGGCATCAACATGGACGGCGCCATGTTCCCCGAGTTCGGCGAGGTGGCCAAGCAGGGGCTGGATCGGCCGTTCTTCCTGATGGGCGGGCAGTTCGACATGCCGGACGGCAGCGTCGTCGACCACTCGCCGGACACGGCGTTCGACGCGAGCTGGGGTCAGTTCTGGGGAAACCAGAAGGGACCGAAGCGATCCGTGGTGTACACCGGGGCAAGGCACCACAGTTTCAGCGATCTGCAGCCGATCCTGCCCCAGTTGGTCAAGCCGCTCGGGTTCCCGGCCGACCACTTCAAACCCTTCGTCGGCACCATCGACCCCGCCCGGTCCGTCCGGGCGCAGAACTCGGACATCCGGCGGTTCTTCGAGCGTTATCTCTAGCCTGGTCCGGGACGAGCCGTCAGTAGGGTGCGATATGCGTTTCTCGCACTCACCCGAGGTCCGGCGCGACTTCCCCGCCCTGGTGCCCGGGGTGCTCACCGTCACGGCAATCACCCCGGCCCCGACTGTCGCCGATCGCCTGGATCCGCTCCACGTTCTCGGCGATGGGGATGAAGCCCACCCAGTACGCGACTTTCGCAGGCCGAGGAACACCCGGCACCGGGCGAGACATCGTCGGTCCTGATCGTGGCGGAGGCACTGCACGACTTGGCGCTCCCGGACATCGAAGCGGTGATCACGACGCTCGATGAGGAGATCGCCGAGATCTGACTGTCAGGCGCCAAGTCCACCATCCTGGCGCCTGACCAGCCGTGGTTCGACTTCTAGCCGGTTCGCGCGATGTGTTCCGGTCGGACAGGGACACGACCCAGCGCCATGCCTGTCGCGGCCCGGATCGCGGCAACGATCGCCGGGGTGGACGAGATCGTCGGCGGTTCGCCGACACCGCGCAGCCCGTACGGCGCGTGCGGGTCCGGGCGTTCGAGGACGTCGACGACCATCGGCGGCATGTCGAGCACGGTGGGAATCAGGTAGTCCGTGAAGGACGGGTTGCGGATCTTGCCGTCCGTCAGCTGGATCTCCTCCATCACCGCCAGGCCGAGGCCCCGCGCCGTGCCGCCGTGGATCTGGCCGAGCACCGCTTCCGGGTTGATCGCCTTGCCGACGTCCTGGGCGCAGGCGAGTTCGACCACCTTCACCAGGCCCAGGTCCACGTCGACGTCCACGACCGCGCGGTGTGCGGCGAACGCGTACTGCACATGGGCGTCGCCCTGGCCGGTGTCCGGGTCAAGGGCGTATGTCGGGCGGTGCCGCCATTCCACAACCTCGTCGATCACGTCCGTACCGAGCGCCTCGACGGTCTTGTGGCTGTCCAGCGGGCCGTCGATTCGTTGGTGCAGGGCGGCGCGCCATCGGGACGTTGCGCGTTCGTGCCGATGCCGCCGCGCGTGGTGACTGTCGCCGGACTGGTCAACTAAACCGCCCTTCTGTGGTACGCGCGCAACACGTCCATGGAGAGACCCGTCGCCTGGGTGATCTCCTCGGCCGTTGCGGCTCCACAGTCCACACTGCGCAACAGCGATGCCGAGAGCGCTTGCGCAGTGGCTGGTTCGTCGAGTACTCCACCATCCGCGCGTTCGGCGTACGCGGCAAGTCGTCGTGCGTCGTCGGCCAGGCTTTCCCGGTAGTAGCCGAACACGGCCGCGTACCGCGAGACCAGCTGTGCGGGATGCATGTCCCAGCCCTGGAAGAAGCCGTGTTCGAGCGAACGCCGGACCAGTCCGTAGTGGACGCGCCAGGCGGCCAGCACCTGCGGGGTGTCACCGACCGGCAGGACGTTGCTCGACCCGTCGGACAGGCGGACCCCGGTTCCGGCCGCGGAGACCTGCATGACGTGCCTGGCGAAGTCGCACGCGTGGTGTCCGAGATGTTGCTGCCCCGCGCCGAGACCGACGGCGGCCGTGTAGTCGTAGGTCCCGAAGTGCAGGCCGACCACCCGGTCGCCACCGGCCGCGATGAACGCGGGGATGGCGAGCCGCCCCTCGCTGTCCACAATGGATTGCGAGGTCTCCACCTGGATCTCGAAGGTGAGCGAGCCGCGCCGCCAGCCGAGGCGGTCCTCGAACGCACCGAGCAGTTCGGCGAAGACCTCGACCTGCTCGGCCGCGGTGACCTTGGGGAACGTGATCACGAAACCGGGCGGCAGGTCGTGCAGCACTTCCAGGAAGATGTCCAGGGTCCGGATGCCGCGGTCGCGCAGCGCGGGCGTGTCGAAGGACTTGATCCGCAGCCCGGACGAGAACGGCGCGATGCCCTCGGCGTGCCAGCGGACCAGGCAGCTCGCCGCGTGGCGGGCGTCGTCGTCCTCGGTTCCCGGCGCGCCGTAGCCGTCCTCGAAGTCGATCCGCAGGTCTTCGACCGGTTCCCGGACGAGCTTCGTCTTGACCCGTTCGGCCAGGTCGGGCGAGAGGTCGAAGCCGTGGTCCGCGAAGGCCGCAAGCGCTTGCTCGCCCCAGTCGCGCGGGGTGGTCGGCCCGATCCGGGATGCGGGCACGTAGCAGGTGTGCACCGGCTGGCGCCCGCCGCGGCCACCCGGGTACCGCGCCGCCCGTCGTCTGTCCACTTCGGACAGGCGAGCGGTGAGCGACGCGACGGCCGGTCCGTCGAGCAGCATCAGTCGATCTTCGCGTACGCGGGCAGCGTGAGGAAGTCGACGAAGTCGTCGGCCAGCGCGACCTGGTCGAACAGCTCGACGGCGTCGTCGAGGTGGGCGAGGCCGTCCAGCTCCTTGCGCGTCTCGGCGAGCACCTCACGGACCAGTTCAGCGGTCACCGGAGCGCCGTTGTCCAGCACGACGCCGTTGCGGACCCACTGCCACACCTGGGCACGGGAGATCTCGGCGGTGGCCGCGTCCTCCATCAGGTTGTGGATCGCCGCAGCGCCGTTGCCACCCAGCCAGGACGCGATGTACCGGACGCCGACGTCCACGGCAGCACGCAGACCGGCGTCCGTGGCCGAGCCGGGGGTGGCGGCGACGTTCAGCAGGTCGTCGGCGGTCACCGAGACCTCGTCGCGCGTCTTGTCCAGCTGGTTGGGCCGCTCGCCCAGCACGCCGTCGAAGACCTCCTGGCAGACCGGCACCAGGTCGGGGTGCGCGACCCACGAACCGTCGAACCCGTCGCCCGCCTCGCGGCTCTTGTCGTCACGGACCTTGGCCAGCGCCTGGGTCGTGACCTCGGGGTCGCGGCGGTTGGGGATGAACGCGGCCATCCCGCCCATCGCGAACGCGCCGCGCTTGTGGCACGTGCGCACAAGCAGCTCCGTGTACGAGCGCATGAAAGGCGCGGTCATGGTGACCGAGTTGCGGTCCGGCAGCACGAAGTCCTTGCCCGCGTCCCGGAAGTACTTGATCACGCTGAACAGGTAGTCCCAGCGGCCCGCGTTCAGGCCGGAGGCGTGGTCGCGCAGCTCGTAGAGGATCTCCTCCATCTCGAACGCCGCCGGGATGGTCTCGATCAGCACCGTGGCCCGGACCGTGCCGTGCGCGATGCCCAGCTGCTCCTGCGCGTGCGTGAACACGTCGTTCCACAGCCGTGCCTCGAGGTGGCTCTCCATCTTGGGCAGGTAGAAGTACGGGCCGCTGCCGCGCTCAAGCAGCTCTTTCGCGTTGTGGAAGAAGTACAGGCCGAAGTCGACCAGCGCGCCGACCGCGGGCTTGCCGTCGAACTCCAGGTGGCGCTCGTCGAGGTGCCAGCCGCGGGGCCGCATCACGATGGTCGCGTGCCTGCCCGGCTTGAGCTTGTACTCCTTGCCCTCCGGCGTGGTCAGCTCGATCGTCCCGCGCACGGCGTCGTACAGGTTGACCTGGCCACCGACCACGTTGTCCCAGTGCGGGGTGTTCGCGTCCTCGAGGTCGGCGAGCCACACCCGGGCGCCCGAGTTCAGCGCGTTGATCGCCATCTTGCGTTCGGTCGGGCCGGTGATCTCGACCCGCCGGTCGGTGAGGTCCTCGGGGGCCTGCGCCACGCGCCAGTCCGCCGACCGCACGCCCGCGGTCTGCGGCAGGAAGTCCAGCCTGCCGGTCCTGGCGGCTTCCGCGCGGCGCTCGGACCGCTTGACCAGCAGTTCGTCTCGTCGGGCACCGAACGCGCTGTGCAGGCCGGCCAGGAACGCGGTGGCCTCAGGCGTCAGGATCCGATCAGAATCGGACAAGAGGGTGCTCCTTTCTTCTGCACTTCGGACTATAATTTCTGGATAGCGGAACTTCAATGTGACGAGGAGACGGCATTGGCCCCAGGGACCAACGGCGGTGTGCAGTCTCTGCAGCGCGCCTTCGACCTACTGGAAGGCCTGGCGGACGCGGGCGGCGAGGCCAGCCTGTCCGAACTGGCGTCGGCCTCCGGCCTGCCCATGCCCACCATCCACCGGCTGATCAGGACGCTGGTCGCGCTCGGCTACGTCCGCCAGCACCCCAACCGCCGCTACGCGCTCGGCTCCCGCCTGATCCGCCTCGGCGAGAACGCGGGACGGCAGTTCGGCACCTGGGCCCGGCCGCTGCTGGCGGAACTGGTCGACGAAGTCGGCGAGACCGCGAACCTGGCGGTGCTGGAGCACGATGAGGTCGTCTACGTCGCACAGGCGCCGTCACGGCACTCGATGCGGATGTTCACCGAAGTCGGGCGCCGCCTGCTGCCGCACGGCACAGGCGTCGGCAAGGCGATGCTGTCCCAGATGGCGCCCAACGACGTCCGCGAACTGCTCAAGCGCACGGGAATGCCCGCGTACACGCCGAACACGTTCCAGGACCCCGAGCCGCTGATCAGGCACCTCGCCGAGATCACCACCCGCGGCTACGCCATCGACGAGGGCGAGCAGGAGCTCGGCGTGCGCTGCATCGCCGTTCCCGTCAAGGGAACGCCCAGTCCGGCCGCGATCTCCGTGTCCGGGCCGGAAGGCAGGCTCACCGACGAGATCGTGCCGAAGGTGGCGCCGATCGTGCAGCGGATCGCCGAGGCGATCTCGGAAACCCTGCACACCCGATCGTCGGGTTGACGCCAGCATTTCGACACCCCGAAACAATTGTCGATACTTTTTATATTCACCCGATGATCATCGCCTGGTGAATATCACAACGGATTACTCCGATCACCGGATTGAGCGGCCGTTCCCACTTTATCAGACAGCCTCTGAGCTGCACCGACTCCAGCGATCTCACACTGGTTTAACACAAGATCACCGCTTTGAGAACCACTTTGCGACATTGTGCAAAACGGTGATCCGGGTAGACACCGCCCACAAGGATTGGGGGTCTGGGGGGTTGCCTTAGCTGGAGGGGCACAACAGGATGATTCGAAGAAGACACCGGCTGGCGGGAGTGGGGATCGCGTTCGCGGTCACCGCCGGTCTGGTCACGATCACCGCGCCGGTCGCCGCGGCTGATCCCGACGCCGCGTGGTCGGCACAGCGTGAGAAATCCATCCCGGTGCGGACTGTCCCGGCTCAGCCGAGCGGACCGGACGCCGCCGAGGAGAAGGCGCTCAGGGGATCGCCGAAGGTCGAGTGGCCCAAACCATCCGTCACCGAAGTCGGCGCACAGCAGCGCGCCGCCGCCGCACCCGGCCCGATCCGGGTGTCCCGCAAGGAAACCGCGGCGGCACGCGCGAACAACGACGTCATCCGGGTCGAGGTGCTCGACAAGCGCCTTGACGGACCCGCGTTCCGGGTGGCGGGAGCGGCGAACCAGCCGCTGTCCGTCGAGGTCGACTACTCCGGTTTCCGCGACGCCTTCGGCGGCGACTGGGCCAACCGCCTCAAACTGGCCGTGCTGCCGGACTGTGCGCTGACCACACCGGAAGCTGTCGACTGCCAACCCAAAACCGTCAGCACACGCAACGACGGCAACGGCACGCTCGCCGCGGACGTCACCCCGCGCGAGAACCAGCTGTTCGCGGTCACCGCGGGCCCTTCGTCGGGAGCCGGTGACTTCCAGGCGTCCTCGCTGTCGCCGGGTTCGACCTGGTCGTCGGGTGCGTCGTCGGGTGACTTCTCGTGGCAGTACGAGATGGAGGCCCCGCCCGCGCTGGACGGCCCCGACCCCGACATGGCGTTGTCGTACTCGTCGGGCTCGGTGGACGCACACACCTCGGCGACGAACAACCAGCCGAGCTGGGTCGGCGAGGGGTTCGACTTCAACCCCGGCGGCTACATCGAGCGCCGGTACGCCAGTTGCTCCACGGACACCAAGGACAGCAACAACTCCAAGAAGACCGGTGACCTGTGCTGGCGTACCGACAACGCCACGTTGCAGCTCAACGGCAGCGGCGGCGAGCTCGTGCGCGACGATGCCACCGGCGCGTGGCGGCTGCGCAGCGACGACGGGTCGAAGATCGAGCGCCTGTCCGGCAAGGACAACGGCGACAACAACGGCGAAGCCTGGAAGATCACGACCAAGGACGGCACACAGTACTTCTTCGGCCTGAACAAGCTCCCCGGCTGGGCCACCGGCAAGGCGACCACGAACTCCACGTGGACCGCGCCGGTGTTCGGCAATCACTCGGGTGAGGACTGCTACAAGGCCGGGTCGTTCGACACCTCGTGGTGCCAGCAGGCGTGGCGGTGGAACCTCGACTACGTCGTGGACTCCAACGGCAACACGATGAGCTACTTCTACAAGACCGAGACCAACAACTACGCGCGCAACATGACCGCCACCAAGGTCAGCAGCTACGTGCGTGACGGTTACCTCGAGCGCATCGACTACGGCCAGAAGGACGGCGAGGTCTACACCAAGCCCGCCATCGGCCAGGTCTCGTTCACCGTCGCCGACCGGTGCGTCCCGGGCAGCGAGTGCGTCACGAGCAAGCCGCAGAACTGGCCGGACACCCCGCTGGACCAGCAGTGCACCAGCACGACCAACTGCGCCAACAAGTACACGCCGACGTTCTGGTCGCAGAAGCGGCTGGCGAAGGTGACCACCAAGGTGTGGAACACCAACGCGTTCAAGAACGTCGACGAGTGGACGCTGACGCACTCCTTCCCCGCGCCCGGTGACGGCACGCGGGCGGGCATGTGGCTGGCGTCGCTCAAGCGGACCGGTCTGGTCGGCGGCAGCGCCAGCCTGCCGGAGGTGAACTTCGACGGCGTCCAGATGCCCAACCGGGTGGACGGCATCGAGGGCATCCCGCCGATGAACTGGTGGCGGCTCAAGGCGATCCGCACCGAGACCGGCGGCGAGATCGCGGTGAACTACCTGCCCAAGGAGTGCGCCGCACCGGGCAACCTGCCGGTGGAGGACAGCAACGCCAAACGCTGCCACCCGCTGAAGTGGACGCCGGACTCGCTGGACGACCTCGCCAAGGAACGCTTCGACTGGTTCCACAAGTACGTGGTGTCCGACGTGACCGAGAAGGACCTGACCACCGGTCTGGCGCCGCAGGTCACCGAGATGAAGTACGTCGGCACGCCCGCGTGGCACCACGACGAGGAAGACGGCCTGATCCCGGCCGAGCGCAAGACCTGGTCGCAGTGGCGCGGTTACGACCGCGTCCAGACGCTCAAGGGCCAGGCAGGCGGCGAGCGCGAGCAGACCGAGACGCTGTTCTTCCGCGGCATGGACGAGGACAAGACGGCCGCGGGTGGTGTGAAGGACGTCAAGGTCGTCGACTCCAACGGTGTCGCGATCGACGACAGCAACGAACTCGCGGGCGCCGAGCGGGAGAAGATCACCTACGACAAGTCGGGCGGCAAGGTCACCGAACGGTCCATCAGCGACCAGTGGGTGTCCGCACCGACCGCGACCCGTGTCCGCACATGGGGAACCACCAAGGCACGCAGGACCGGCGAGTCCGCGGTCCGGCAGACCGAGGTCGACGCGGACGGCACGCAGTTCAAGTCGGGGTCCAACAACACCTTCGACGACAACGGCCTGCTGATCCGCTCGGAGAACCTGCACGACCTGAACAACCCGAATGACGACACGTGCACCCGTTACAGCTACACGCACAACCCGCAGACGTACGTCCTGGACGTGGAATACCAGGAGGAGACGGTCCGGGTCGCGTGTGACAAGACAGCCAGCCTCCCCGCGGACCTCGTCAACGTCGAGCGTACGTACTACGACGACAACGAAACCCTCGGCGCGGCACCGGTTCGTGGTGAGCCGACGCGTCGTGACGAGCTCAACGGCTGGGCCAACGGCGCACCGACGTTCAAGACCGTCGGTCGCACGAAGTACGACAGCTACGGCCGTGCGGTCGAGGCGTCCGACGTGTTCGGCAAGAAGAGCACGACGAAGTACGAGTCCAGTGTGGGCGGTCCGCTGACCAAGGTCACGACCACCAACCCGCTCGGGCACACGTCGAGCACCGAGTACGAGCCCGCGTGGGGCGACCCGGTCGCGATCACCGACACCAACGGCAGGCGCACCGAGAAGGCGATGGACCCGCTCGGCCGCGTGGTCAAGTCGTGGCTGCCGGGCCGGAGCCGTTCGCAAAGCCCCAGCACCGAACACAGCTACCTGGTGCGCACCAACGGGCCCAACGCGGTCATCAACAAGACGTTGCAGCCCGACGGCCAGTACGTCACCGACATCGATCTGCTCGACGGCCAGATGCGTGAACGGCAGTCGCAGGATCCCGCGCCGGGTGGCGGGCGTGTCATCACCGACACGATCTACGACTCGCGTGGGCTCGAGATCAAGACGAACGGCCCGTACTACAACGACGCCCCGCCCGGCACCGACGTGGTCACGCCGGACGAGGCGATGCTGCCGGCGCAGACCGTGTTCGAGTACGACGGCGAGGACCGCCTGACGGCCGAGATCTTCAAGGTCGAGGGCGTCGAGAAGTGGCGGACCACGCACTCGTACGCGGGCAGCCGCTACGACGTCGATCCGCCGGACGGGGCCACCCCGACCAGCAAGATCATGGACGCCGAGGGCAGGCTCGTCGAACTGCGGCAGTACAAGGGCAAGTCGCCGTCCGGGGACTACGACAGGACGACGTACACCTACACCCCGCACGGCCAGCTCGAAACCGTCACCGACCCGGCGGGCAACGTCTGGCGGCACGAGTACGACCTGCTCGGCCGTGAGGTCAAGACGACCGACCCGGACCGTGGCGTCACCGAGTTCACCTACGACGACGGTGACCAACTCGCCACGAAGAAGGACGCCAAGGGCAACGTGCTGGCGTTCGCGTACGACGACATCGGCCGCAACACCGCGATCCACGAGGGGTCGCTGGCCGGGCCGAAGCGTGCCGAGTGGACGTTCGACAAGCTCGCGGACGGCACTCCCGCTCCGGGCGTGCCGGCGTCGTCGACGCGGTACGTCAACGGCAACGCGTACACCCAGGCGGTGACCGGTGTCGACGCGGGCAACCGGCCGACCGGGATGACCGTCACCATCCCCCAGTCGGAAGGCAAGCTGGCCGGGACGTACAAGTTCTCGACCACCTACCGGCAGGACGGTGACATCGCCACGGCGACGATGCCCGCGGCGGGTGGGTTGACCGAGGAGACGCTGACCTACGGCTACAACAGCCTCGGTCTGGCGACCACGTTGTCCGGCAAGACGTCGTACGTCACCAACACCACCTACACCCCGTACTCGGAGCCGCAGCAGGTCACGCTGTCCGCAGGTGGCAAGTGGGTCAAGCGGTCCGCCGAGTACGAGATCGGCACGCGCCGGTTGGCGCGGACGGTGACCGAGCGGGAGACGCCCGGCCGGATGGTGGCGAACACGCAGTTCGGCTACGACCCGGCGGGCAACATCACCCGGATCCACAACCAGCCGGCCGCCGACACCGGGGAACCGGCCGACACGCAGTGCTTCCAGCAGGACTACCTGCGCCGGATGACCGGCGCGTGGACTCCTCGCGACGGGAACTGCGCCACACCACCGAGTTCGGCGAACCTGGGTGGCCCGGCGCCGTACTGGCACGGGTGGACCTACGACAAGGTCGGCAACCGGACCAACGAGACCAAGGTGACCCCGGACGGCAAGACCACGTCCAGCACCTACTCGTATCCGGAGCCCGGCCAGGCCCGTCCGCACGCCGTGCAGAAGGTGACCACGAACGGGCCGCAGGGCACGAAGGTCGACGACTACGGCTACGACGCGAACGGCAACACGACCGCTCGCAAGGGTCAGACCCTCGAGTGGGACCTCGAAGGCCAGTTGACCAAGGTCACCGACGGCCAGAAGGTCACGTCGTACCTGTACGACGCGGACGGTGAACGCCTGATCCGCCGTGACAGCAGCGGAACCACGTTGTACCTCGGTACCACCGAGGTACTGCTCACGCCCGCGGGCGTGGCGCAGGGCACGCGGCACTACGTGCACGACGACGAGACCATCGCTGTCCGTACCGCGGACAACAGGCTGCACTGGTTGGACCCCAACCACGTCGGCACGGCCGAGCTCTCGATCGACGAGCAGACGCAGGAGGTGACGCGGCGGCGGACCGACCCGTTCGGCTCCGTGCGTGGCGAAGCTCCGGCGTCATGGCCGGGCCAGCAGGGTTTCGTCGGTGGCACGATCGACGCCGACACGGGTCTGACGCAGCTCGGCGAACGCGCGTACGACCCGACGACGGGCAAGTTCGTCTCGGCCGACCCGGAGATCGACTTCGCCGAGCCGCAGCAGATGAACGCGTACGCCTACGCCAACAACAACCCGACCACCTATTCCGACCCCGACGGCCGGTTCTGGGTGATCGTGGCGCGTGTCGTGGCGGTCAAGGTGCTCGTGCCGGTGCTGAAACGGTTCGTCGTGCCGGTGCTCAAACGCGTCATGGTGTGGGTCGGCAAGAAGATCGTGCAGGGCCTCGCCTGGCTGGCCAAGAAGATCGGCATCAAGTGGGTGCAGGTGGCCCGCTGGGTGACCGTGATGGTGGTCAAGACCGTCCGGGTCTGGGTGCCCAAGATCATCAAGAAGATCCAGAAGTCCCGGGTCTGGAAAGAGGCCAAGAAGAAGATCGCCAAGTGGATCGGCAAGAAGAACGTCCAGCGGATCAAGAAGGCGATCCAGAAGGTCAAGCGGGTCTACAAGAAGATCAAGGAGAAGATCAAGAAGAAGCGGGAGCAGCCGCGCAAACCCCGCAAGAAGCAGAAGGAGAAGAAGCGCGAACCCACGCCGGAGCTCGTCGCGACCGGCAAGAACACCACGGTCGGGCCGCAGGTGAACCCGAGGAGAGCCGGTGACGACTTCGAACTCGACGGGGACGACGTCCTGCCGCAACCGGGCACGGAGGGCAAGTACCACGGCCAGTCCACGTTCGACAACGAGGAAGCGCTGGCCAAGAACACGAGCGGTGGGCCGATGTGGCGGCTGCCGAAGGGAACCCAGCTCCCGGAGGGCCTCGACTGGGTCTTCGACAACGACCCGCCCGGCCACCACACGATCTACGCCACCCGCAAGATGAAGTTCAGCGAGTACAAGGCGAAGGTCGAGGGCCTGCCGTGGGAGTATGTCCGGAAAATCAAGAGCACGAGACCAAAGGGCTGATCGGTGGACAGAGCTGACAAGGCGTGGAAGGCGCTTGAGCGAGCCACCGCGTCCTACCGTGAAGCGGGCGACGCGGTGCTGGCCGACGAGGACCTCGTGGCGAAGCTGCGGGCGATCTTCGCATCGGGCCGTAGCCACCACACGGCGCTGCGGCTGATCGCGGACCGTGCGCCGGAACGGCCGGAACTGGTCCAGGCGTTGCTGCCCGAACTGTTCCACGCGGCCCTCGGCGAGTCGCCGTACGCGACCCGCGCCAGGCACATCCTGGTCGGGCTGCCCGCCGACATGCGGGATCCGCAACTGGAGGCGTTGGCCTCCCGTGAGATCGCCGATCCGGACCCGGAGCGGTGGGAGGAACTGCGTGCGCTCGCCGTCCTGCTGGAGGACGTCGGACGGCTGGACATCCTGGTGTTCCTGAAGGAAGCGGTCAAGGACTCCCCTGAGGAGGCCCTGCGCTGGATAGCCGAGGACTTCCCCCGCTACAGCTAGCCAAGTAACCCTCGTGAGGGTTTCGGCCGGTTCTACCGGCCGAAACACTCACGAGGGTTTTTCAGGGTTCGATGCGCAGGATGTAGCGCTGGTTCGCCGCGTTGGCACAGGCCTGTTGCACGATGGCCGCGTTGTTCGCGGTGCTGGCACCGCTCACGGTCACGCACTTGTCGCTGTGCACGATCCTGGGCTGGACCACCACGTCCATCCCGCTCCCGCTGACGTAGTCCAGCCGGAACTGCTGGTTGGCCTGGGGCGCACCGGTCGGTTCACAGGTGTACTGGGTGATCCCGATGGTGTCCTCCAGCTTCCAGCCGGGGATGTCCAGGCACTTGCCCGCCGCCGTCTTGATCTGGAAGTACGGCGTGCTGCCCACCCGGTCCAGCTCCACCTGCTGGTGCGCGGCCGTGGCCACGCAGTCCTGCTGCTGGAACGCCCCACCGTCGGCGGTGTTGCCGGACGGGGTGCCCGAGCACTTCTCGCTGTGGCTCGGCTGCAGGCGGTACTTGCGGCCAGGTTCGATGTACACCTTGTCCGCCACGTCGGCGACCGCCCCCTGCCAGTCGGTTCGCTTGTCCGCGAAGGCCGATCCGGTCGAGGCGAACGTGTACATCTGGCGCTGGCCGTTGCCCGTGTCGTACAGGGTCGCGACGTCGCCCTTGCCGTCGCCGTTGAAGTCCCCGGCCGCCAGTGAGGACTTCACCGCGTCGAACGCCGTGCTCTCCCAGCCGACCGACGTCGTCCACGTGTTCGTCCCGGACGTGAAGATCTGGAACTGGGTGGAGTTCGCGCCCCGGTTGTAGGCGGCCACGATCTCGTCCCGGCCCGCCGCGTCCCCGTTGACGTTCGTGCTCACGAACGTGGCCTTGGACCGGTCGAACGCCGTGCTTTCCCACTGCGACACCGGCGCCACGAACGTTCCGGCGTTCGAGACGTGCAGCCACAGCTTGGTCTGCGTGGTGCCCGGGGCACCGCGGAACGCGGCGATGTCGTCGTCGCCGTCGCCGTCGAAGTCCCCGGCGACCGGCGTCAGGTGGTTGACGTCCAAGCCGTTGGCGCCGCTGTCCCACTGCTGGACCGGCGCCGAGAACACGCCACCACCCGACGTGTGGATCCACAGCTTGGTCTGCGCTCCGGTCAGCCCCTGGAACACGGCCAGGTCGTCGTCGCCGTCCCCGTCGAAGTCCCCGGCGGTGATCCGCAGGTGGGACAGGCGGTAGTCGCCCGTCCACGCGGGTTCGCTTTCCGCGTTGAACCGGTTGCTGTCCGAGCGCAGCAGGTACAGCCGCACCTTGCGGTCCGGGTCCTCGCGCAGCACCGCGATGTCCGACCGCCCGTCACCGTCGAAATCGCCGTTCGCGCTTTTGATCCGGTACATCGGGAAACCACCGCTGACATCGGTGTCCCAGCCGACGTAGCCCGAGGAGAACCCGCCGCCCGTCGACAGGAAGTTCCACGCCGCCGTCCGGCCGTTGCCCTGGTCGAACAGCATCGCGAAGTCCGCGCGCCGGTCGCCGTTGGTGTCCGCGCGGACCGCTGCGCCGGGGACCGTGCGGACGTTCGCCGTCAGCGTCCACGAAGGACCTGACGGGCTGATGTTCCCCGCCCTGTCGACGGCCCTGACGTACAGCGGGCGACTGGACTCGTCATCCCACACCGTGATCGGCACGGTCGCCGAACCGTTGGCGTCGGCGGCCACCCACATCGTCGTCTTGTCCTGCTGGAAGCCGTAGCGGAAGCCCGCGATGTCGGTGTCCGTCCCGCCCCTGGTGAACGTGACGGTGCCGAGTTCGCCGACCGACCGGACGGGGGTGTTGTCCGGGAAGTCCGCCGACGTGATCGTCGGCGGGACGGGACGCGTCCGGTCGACCGTGAAGTAGCAGCGCGGGGAGTCCGTGCTCGCCGCGAGGGTGTCCATGATCCTCGCCCGGTAGTTGAACACCTTCGTGGGCTGGTCCTCGGGCAGCACACCGGCGGCCACCGGTGACCACGCGAACGCCCCGCCGGACCGGAACAACGGGCTGTCGGCCGTGTGCTTCACCGTGTCGCCGTCGAGGATCTCCAGCCGTCCACGGACATTGTCACCGTCAGGGTCGGACGCGATCGCCGAAAACGACGGCGAGGCCGTGTTCAACGCGGTCGGTGCTGCGGCTGTGCCGCACGGCGTCGGCGGGACGGTGGTGAAGTCGACCGGCGCCCGTGGCTTGTTGTTGAACTCCACGACGAGCCGTGCGGTCGCGGGCAGGAACTTCTTCCACTGCGCCGCGTCGTTCTCGTTCGCCGCGCGCAGGCCGAACGTCAGCGTGCCCGTCTTGGCGTTGGCCGTGTTCTGCACGAGAGTCTTGAGCGCGGCCGAGCCGAACTCCATCGGCAGGTCCGGCTGGGTCGTCGTGCAGCCGCCGCCCTCGTTGGCGTTGCCGGAGCGGGTGTCGAGTTTGGTGGTCCACCAGTTCTTCGAGGTGTTCCAGGTGACCTTCGTCCCCTCGTTGATCGCGCTGGTGTGCCACAGGTCGACCGGGGTCGCCGCACACGCGCCCGAGTGGTCGAGCGTCACCGCGAACCACGTGTTCAGCACCTGCGCACCGGCGATCGGAGCCGTGTTGACCTGGAAGAAGGAGCGGTAACGCGAGGTCGGCGACGAGTAGCTCTGGTAGCCGACACGAGCCGAGTCACGCTGTGACGTCCAGTACTCGGTGTCCGGCGAGTAGGAGTTCACCGAGGTCCAGCGGTACTGCGTGCCGCTGTAGGACGGGTCGATGTACAGCGGGAAGTTCGTGTCCGGTGCCGTGAGCATCCCGGCGTCCGGCACGACGGTGAGCTCGTTGTCACCGACCTTGAGCCCCATCGGCCGGTGCTCGATCTCCCGCGGCGCGGCGGACCTCGCGGCCACGGGCGTGTCCCACATGGTCGGTTGCCCGGACACGAAGACCGCGTTCCCGCTGTCGTCGACGGCCGTGCTCGTGCCGTTCTCGCCTGCCTTGATCGTCAGGCCGGACGTGGCGAACTTGATCTCCCGCAGCTCGGGGTTCGCCGCGGCCTCGGCCGTGTGCACGACCAGGACCTGCGAAAACCCGTCGACATCGGCTGTGACCCGGAGGTCGACGCCCGGCAGGACCTCTCGGTACGCGGCCGTGTCGCCGTCCAGCTCCGGCTCCGGCAGTGGGCGGGGCCAGGACAGTGCCAGCTTCTTCCCGTCGCGCTCCAGCGACGCGAGCGCGACGGCGCCGCCGCCGGACAGCCGGATCCTCATCGGTGTGACCTTCGGGCGCACCGTGCCGTCGGGATCACGGACCAGCGTGGTGTCCACCGGCGCCCACCCCTGCGCCGTGCGAGCGCGGAACGGCCGGACGAATTCCTCCAGAGTTCTTGTGCCGGACGGGTTCTGGAACACCCTGGTCGTCTCGGTGCCCAGCGCGGTCAGTTCGACAGGAGCGTCCTGCCCGGAATCGCCGGGACGACCGACGGCCTGCGGCGCACCGGCCACCAGGCACGCCAATGCCAACGCGCACGCCGAAACGCGCGCGGATCTTCGCGATGTCAAGCCTTGTCCCCTTCAGACACGAAGGCGGGGACTCGCAGCGGCACCCCCCACGGAACCGTTGTAGCCCAGGCCAATCATCCCCGCTGGGGCATCCTCGCAGGTTCCGGGCAAAGAAGACATAGCGTTGCAGAGTGTGGCAGGCCCTATCCCAGCAGGGCGTCCACGAACGCGCCCGGTTCGAACGGCGCCAGGTCGTCCGCGCCCTCGCCGAGCCCGACCAGCTTCACGGGAACGCCCAGTTCGCGCTGCACCTGGAAGACGATGCCGCCCTTGGCCGTGCCGTCCAGCTTGGTCAGCACGATGCCGGTGACGTCGACCACCTCGGAGAACACGCGGGCCTGGGTGAGGCCGTTCTGCCCTGTTGTCGCGTCGAGCACCAGCAGCACCTCGTCGATCTTGGCCTGCTTCTCCACCACTCGCTTGACCTTGCCCAACTCGTCCATCAGGCCGGTTTTGGTGTGCAGGCGGCCTGCGGTGTCCACGAGCACCGCGTCGACACCGGCGTCGGTGCCGCGTTTGACCGCGTCGAACGCGACGGCGGCGGGGTCGGCGCCTTCCTTGCCACGGACAACCTCCGCGCCGACGCGCGTTGCCCATGTGGCGAGTTGTTCGGCGGCTGCGGCGCGGAAGGTGTCGGCCGCGCCGAGCAGGACCGAGCGGCCGTCGGCGACCAGGACGCGGGCCAGTTTGCCGGTCGTGGTCGTCTTGCCGGTGCCGTTGACGCCTGCGACGAGTACGACGGCGGGTTTGGCGTCGTGCGGCAGGGCACGCACCGAGCGGTCCATTTCCGGGTGCAGTGCTTCGACGAGCACCGAGCGGAGCACCGCACGGGCTTCGGCCGCGGTGCGGACGCCGCGTGAGGTCAGTTCGTCGCGGAGTTTCGTGATGATCTCCGCCGTGGTCGCCGCGCCCAGGTCGGCGAGCAACAGGGTGTCTTCGACGTCGGTCCAGGAATCCTCGTCCAGGTCGCCTGCGCCGAGCAGCCCGAGCAGGCTCTGCCCGAACGTCGAGCGCGACCGGGCCAGCTTCCCGCGCAGGCGCTCCAGCCGTCCGGCGGTCGGTTCGATCTCGTCGATCTCGACCGGTGCTTCCACCGGCTCTTCCGCTGGCGCCTCGACCGCGTCGGGCAGCGGAATGTCGACTATGTCGCGTTTCTCGGAATCCCTCGGCACCGCGGCGTCGTCGCCGACTCCCGGCTGGCCGTCGACCTCCGTGCGGTCCTCGACCGGGTGCACCGGCGGTTCGACCGTCGCCGTCCCGCTCCCGCCGGACGACAGGCTGATACCGCTGTCCGCCTGGTATTTCGCCCGTTCCTCGACCGGCTTGCGTTCGGTGTCGGTGAGGCTCACCCGGCGGCGCTTGGCCAGCACAAGGCCGGTGACCACGCCGATGGCGATCAGGACCAGGACGACCGCGAGGATCACGATGAGTTCGGTGGACACAGGGTCATCCTCGCATCCACGCCTTCGACAAGCTTCAACCGCTCTTAACTCGTTTAGGTCAAGAATTAACGACAGCTCTTGCGCTATCCCGTTGTGTGGAATACACCACTCGTTCATGGACTCTTGCCGGGTCGTGGGCCTGATCTCGGGCACTTCGGTGGACGCCATCGACGTGGCCGTGGCCGACATGCGGATCGACCAGGGCGTCATCGAGCTGGCACCGGCCGGGCACACCGAGTTGGACTATCCGCCACACCTGCGTGACGAACTGCTCACCATGGCGTCCCGCGGCACCAGCGCCGAACAGCTGTGCAAGCTCGACACCCGGATCGGCCAGTCCTTCGCGCACGCCGCCGCCACCGCCATCAGCGAGTTCGGCCCGGCTGACGTGATCGCGTCACTCGGTCAGACCGTCCACCACTGGGTGGAGGACGGCACTTGCCTCGGCACGCTGCAACTGGGCCAGCCCGCGTGGATCGCGGAGCTGACCGGCCTGCCGGTGATCTCCGACCTGCGGGTGCGTGACGTCGCCGCGGGCGGGCACGGTGCCCCGCTCGCCGGGTTGTTCGACCGGATGTGGCTGCGCGCGGAAATCGCGTTGAACATCGGCGGAATCGCGAACATCACGCTGCCCGGCGGCACGGCGTTCGACACCGGTCCCGGCAACGCGCTGCTCGACGCGGCCGCGGAGCAGCTCACCGGCAAACCGTTCGACGAGGACGGCGCGCTCGCGCTGGCGGGCACGATCCGCCAGGACCTGCTCGCACACCTGCTTGCCGACCCGTACTACGTGCTGGACCCGCCTAAGTCGACCGGCAAGGAGCACTTCAACGCCGGTTACCTGAACGCCGCACTGGCCGAGGTGCCCGAGGTCGGCGCGGCCGACCTGATGGCGACCCTGGTCGAACTGACCGCCGTCACCATCGCGCGGGCATGCGCGGGGCCCGGCGAACCGAGCCGTGTCGTGGCGTCGGGCGGCGGGGTCCGCAACCCCGCCCTGATGGCCGCGCTGGCTCGCCGCTTGGACGTCGTGACGAGTGATGAACTGGGGGTTCCGAGCGACGCCAAGGAGGCCTATCTCACCGCCTTGCTCGGTTTCCTGACGTGGCACGGAATCCCCGCCGACCCGCGGACCGGCGCGGGACCGCGGCTGCTCGGCAGCATCACGCCGGGCCGCGATCCGTTGCGCATGCCCGCCCCAGCGGCAGACAACGTGAGCCAACTGCGAGTCGTGGAAACACTGGGAGGGCACCTTGCGCGTTCTTGATCTCGCCATCATCGCGATCTTCTTAGTCGGGATGCCGCTGCTGGGAGTCCTGATCGGCGGCAGACAGAAATCGTCCGACGACTACTTCGTCGGCGAGTCCAAGATCTCGTGGTGGGTGGTCTGCCTCTCGGTGGTCTCCGCCGAGACGTCCACCCTGACCGTGCTGAGCGTGCCGACCGTCGCCTACCTCGCCACACCCGAGGCGGGCGGGATGACGTTCCTGTCGCTCGCGTTGGGCTACGTGATCGGCCGCATCGTCGTCTCGTTCGTCCTGCTGCCCAAGTACATCGCCGGTGACCTGGTCACGGCGTACGCGTTCCTCGGCAAGCGGTTCGGCAACGGCATCCAGAGCACCGCGTCGGTGACGTTCCTGTTCACGCGGTTGCTGGCCGACGGCCTGCGGCTGTTCGCCACCGCCATCCCGATCAAGGTCGTGCTGGCCGAACTCGGCATGCCGGACGTGAGCTACTGGTGGATCGTGGTCGCGCTCGGTGTCGCGATGGTGGTGTACAGCTACTTCGGCGGTGTCCGCGCGGTCGTCTGGGTCGACGCGATCCAGATGCTCTGGTACATCCTCGGCGCCGCCGTGGTGATCATCGCGCTGGCGGGCAAACTGCCGGACGGCTGGTTCGGCAAGGCCGTCGACGCCGACAAGTTCCAGCTGTTCGACGTGTCGTCGCCGTTGCTGAGCAACCAGTACGCGCTGATCACGGCGGTGATCGGCGGCGCGGTGCTGTCGATGTCCTCGCACGGCGCCGACCAGCTGATCGTGCAACGGCTGATGGCGACGAAGGACGTCAAGGCCAGCCAGAAGGCGCTGATCGGCAGCGGTGTCGTCGTGTTCTTCCAGTTCGCCCTGTTCCTGTTCATCGGCGTGATGCTGTGGGCGTTCTACCAGGGCGCCTCGCCGACGAAGGCGCTCGGGCTGGGCAACAACGACGAGTTGTTCCCGACGTTCATCATCAGGGAGCTCCCGTCCGGTTGGTCCGGGTTCGTGCTCGCCGGAATCCTCGCGGCGGCGCTGAGCTCGTCACTGGGCGCACTGGCATCGTCCACCGTCACCGACGTGATCCAGAAGGTGAAGCGGCGCCCGCTCACCGACAGCGAAGTGCTCCGCCAAGGTCGCGTTTGGACACTGGTGTGGGCGGCCATCCTGACCGTGTTCGCCGGGCTGTTCGCCACGTTCTTCGAGCGCGGCCAGCCGATCGTCGAGCAGGGACTGTCCATCGCGGGGTTCACGTCCGGCGCGCTGCTCGGCGCGTTCCTGCTCGGCCTGATGTTCCGCAGAGCCAGGCAGTTCGACGCGATCGTGGCGTTCCTCGTAACAGTGGTGGTGATGGCGTTCGTCATCCTCGGGCTGAAGTTCACGAAGGCGACCGGCGCGTTCGCCGGGGTCGACTTCGGCAAGCCGACCGCGACGTCGGTCAGCCTCGCCTACCCGTGGTACCCGGTGGTGGGCGTGGTGATCACCCTGGTCGTCGGCGGACTGCTTTCCTTGCGCCACCGGACCCCCGTAGACCCACCACCGACGGAGGAGCAGGCTTCGGCCAAGGCCGCGTGAACTGAACCCCTCCCGTGCCCACGGACGTCTATTGTGGGAGAACCTTTGAGAGGGGACGGCATGACACAAGGCCCAACGCTGGCCAACCGCACCTCAGGGGAACGTGGCGCAAACCAGCCACCTGCACGTACCGAACTGAACGGTGCCAACCCAAGGTGACCAAGCGCCGAAACTTCGGGGAGGCGGAACTGTCGTGACCGGCACCACGCGGGCATCGCGGCGGCACTACGGCGGCAGGTCAGACGCACAGCGGCGAGCCGAGCGACACGAGCGCCTGATGGAGGCCGGGCTGGACCTGTTCGGCTCGGACGGCTACGCGGCGACGTCCATCGAACGGCTGTGTGCGACGGCGAGCGTGTCGACCCGGAACTTCTACGAGGAGTTCTCCGGCCGTGAGGCGCTGTTGATGGCGTTGCACGACCGGATCACCCAACGGGCGATGGAGAACGCGCTCGCCGCGCTGGCCGGGTGCGAGGAGGACCCGCTGCGGGACCGCGTCGGCAAGATGGTGCGCGCGTACATCACGACCACGTCCAGTGATCCGAAGTGGACGCGCCTGGCCTACGTCGAGGTCGTCGGCGTCTCGACAGCGGTGGAACAGCACCGGCTGACCTGGCGGGAACGCATCATCGAGTTCCTCGTCGGCGAGGCGAACCGGGCTGTGCGCCGTGGCGAGGCCGCGCCGCGCGACTTCCACCTGACGGCGGTCGCGTTCATCGGCGCGGTGAACGAACTCGTCTACTACTGGTCGACGCACGACCGCGTGCACCCGCTGGACGACCTGTGCGCCGAGGTCACCCGGCTCGCGGTGGCCGCGATCACGTCGCCTTCCTGAGCGTCAGCAACACTTCGATGACGCCGTTGTCCTCGATGTCGATGCCGGGGATGCCCGGGTCGGGGATCGCGTAGTCGGCGAACACCACCGGGATGGCGGTCTGCACCTGGATGGTGTCGTTGGTGCGGACGGCGCTCAGGTCGACCGTGACGGGTTTGCTGACACCCCGCAAGGTGAGCTGGCCGGCCGCTTTGACAGTCACCTTCTGCCCGACGGCCGGTACGGATCCGAGGTCGGCCTGCCCCTGCAGTGCGAAGGTCGACGTCGGGAACTGGGACACCGACATGATGCTGGTGCGGAACTGCTCGTCCCTGCCGCTCTTGTCGGTCGCCACGGACCCCATGTCCACCGTGACCGTTCCGCTGGTGATCCGGGTACCGCTGAGCGCGACCGCGCCAGTCACCCTGCCCGTCCGGCCGACCGCTGTGGTGTCCTGGCCGAACAGGATTTCCTTCACCCGGTACCCCGCCTGCGAGCCCTCCGACACCGCCCAGGTCCCGTCGACCGGGACCGCGGCGCCGCCTGCATGCTGGCCCTCCCCCAGGGCCAGTTCCCGGGCAGGCGGGTCGGAGAGCACGTTGATGTAGAACCAGGGGCCGCCGACGAACGCCAGCAGTCCCAGTGCGACCGCGCCGATCAGCCACGCCTTCCAGTGCCGCCTGAATCTGCCCATGCGGGTACTACGCCGCCCGGCGCGGTCCGGTTCACCGGCTGGGCGCGATCAGATCGGTCGGCACTCGCCCTGGCCAGTTGACCGGTCAGCCCATACGGTCGGACGTGAAGGTTTTTCACGAGGAGGCGATGATGCCTGCTGGTCGGACGAGACTGCGTCGGCTGCTGGAACAGATGCGTGCCGATCCGGACACCGTCGAAGGCGTGACGGCGGCGGCGAGAGCCAGGTCCGTGCTGGTCGGCGCGTTGCCGCAGCAGGACGTCCAGCGGCACATCGCGGCGCTGATGGCCGCCGTGTCCGCCGCCTACATCGACGGCGTCGAGCTCAGCGACAACATCCACGTCGCCGACCGGCTCGCCGAAGACCGCGCGTTGCAGGGGATCCCCCTCGGCGCGCTGCTCGAAGGCTTCCAGGCAGGCAGGCAGTACGTCATGCACCAGATCTTCGAGCGCACCACCCGCACCGGCATCGAGCCCGACGAGCTCTTCGCCGGGCTGATGGAGCTGGACGCGCTGGCCAACGCCCTGCAGAACCGGCTCGTGTACGTCTACCGGGAGACCGAGCTGAGCCTGACGCGCACGACGCACGCCGTGCGGCTGCAGGCGCTGCGCCGGTTGCTCCACAAAGGACCAGCGGGTACCGCCGCCGCGGTCGGCCTCGATCCGCACCGACGTTACCACTGTGTCATCGCCGACGTCAGCGCGCCACGGGAGGCACGTCAGTTCGAGGCCGCGCTGACGACGGCGGACGGTTTGTGCGGCATGGTCGACGGCTACCTGTGCGCGGTCAGCGGGCGGTTGCCGGAGAAGGACTTCGACATCCTGCTCGTGGCCGCACCCGCTGTGCCCGCGTCGCAACTCGCCGGGGCCTACCGGCTGTGCCAGACGGCGCTGGCTTCCGCGCGCCGTCGGCAGCTGCGCGGGCTGCAGCACCTGACCTCGTTGGCGTTGCCGCTCAGCGTCGACACGCATCCCGCTCTAGGGCGGATGCTGGCCGCCGAGCATCTGGCGTGTCTCGACCGGGACGACGAGTTCCACCGGCTGCTGGCCAAGACGGCCCTGACCTACCTCGAACACGGCGGCCGGACCGATCTCGTCGCCGGTGCCCTGCATGTGCATCCGAACACCGTCAAACACCGGCTTCGTCGGATGGCCGAGCTGACTTCGTTCGATCCGACGCCGAACGGGAACGGCTCGCTCGCGCACGCTTTGCGCTGGTGGTGGGCGTTGCAGTCATGGCTTGCGCCTGTAGCTGACAAGCTCAAGCTCGATGGTGAAGCCGAGTCGCTGGAACATGGTGGATGAGGGGTCGTTGTCGATCCGGACCACCGCGGCCGCCTGGGATTTGGCGCCGTTCTCGGCGTCCAGCTCGCACAGCAGGCCCTTGACGACCCGTCTGCCGACCCCGACGCAACGCATGTCGGGTTCGACCGCGACGAAGTCCACGAGGTGCTCGATCTCCTGCGTGTAGCCCGCCGCGAAGCCCGCGAGCTTCCCGTCGGCCTGCCGCAGCGCCACGACGGTGTGTTTGCCGTACAGCAGCTGCTCCGGCGTATAGGTCGTGTCCGGGAAACATCGTCGGAGCAGCGCGATGAACTGGTCGTTGAGGCTGCCGTCGGCAGGCAGCCGTTCGACCTGTTCGCACTCCTGGGTCAGCATGGACCGCAGGTCGGCTCCTGGCAAGGTGAATATCCGGGTGGGGGTCTCCCGCTCGAAGCCGTGCCGTCTGGCGAACTCGGCGAGCTCCCGGTGCTCGGTGTGGCCGTAGAGGTTCAAGTCGGTGATGCCTCGTAGGTGCGGCAAGTGCGACGCGGCCTCGTAGAGCATGTCCGCGGTGGTGTGCCACGCGTGCGGGGTCGCCGGATGGCCGGTGGGCACGTCGATGTGCGGCCCGTACAGCCACGCACGGCCAACGTCCGGATTGACGTCGGTACTCAGCACGCCGCGCAGCGCACCGCTCGACGCGATGGCCAGCACGGCACCTTCGTGCCATTCGGGTTGGACACCGGCCAGCTCGTCAGCGATTTCCTCCTCGGAGTACCCGAAGAAACCGATGTGGTGCGCGGGGTCGGCCTGCAGACGTGTGATGAGCGACACGACCGCAGGCAGATCGTCCCGCGTAGCCGGGCGGATTTCTGTCATGACGGAAATCCTGAACTTCCGAACGGCCGTGCGCATCTGGTTTAACGGCGTGTTGGTGAACAGGTGTTCATTCGATACGGAGCAGCTCCTCCAACTCCACCCTGAGCTTGTCGTCCGGTTCGGCCGCCGCAGCCGCACGGACCGCGGCAACGGCATCAGCGGGCAGGCTGTCGCGTGGCCAGGCCCTGAGCGCCTTCAGGGCGTTGTACCGGTTGCGTGTCAGACGATTCGCCAACGCGGTCCGGACCAACGGCCACGTCTGGCCGCCTTCCCTGCTCATCACGACGTCCAGGGCGTGGTCGGCCTCGAAGCCCGGTCCGATCCCCAGCTCCGCCTGCGGACCCGTCGCCAGGTCCGGCAATGGCAGCAACTGCTCGGCCAACTCGGCCAGGTCCTCGACGTCGGCGTAGAACCAGAGGTGCTGCTCGAAGGGGTGCGACCGCAGCCATCCCCCGACCCGGTCCCGGAGCTTGAGTCCCAACTGTTGCGCAGGCCAGAGCGCATCCATGAAGGTGTCCAGGTCAGGCGCGTCGAGCGCACGCCGGACCACCTCGATCCACGCCAGGCCGGTCGCCACGTCCCTGCCCTTGTCACCCAGGCTCAGCACAGCGACGGCCCGCCCGAGCGTCGGCCGGTCCCGCACCAGCGCGAGATACCGGTCGATCGCAACCGGCCCGTCCCGGTAGTCCGTGATGTCCTCGACCGGGCCGTCTGTGTCCGACAACGCCGCCAGGATGCCACCGGCCCCGTCGAGCAGTTCGTCGTCCACGACCGCGGCGGTGAGAGCGTCGGCGAGACCGCCTGTGGTGGCGGCGATGTACGCGAGGTACTCGTCCATCACGCCGTTGCGGAACCCTTCCCGCAGCAGCCAGGCCTTGATCTCGGGATCCGTTGTGCCTTCGAGTCTTTCCACGGAGTGGATGCGGCCCCACGCCCGCACACGCCGCGCCATCTCGAAGACCGCCATGTCCCGGTCGGACTGCGTCCGCTCCAGCGCGACCACGGCGTACAAGGTGAGATCCTCGATGGATCCCAACAGCAGCAACAATTCCCGATCACGCTCGTCACCGGTTAGTCCTATCAGGACCAAACCGGCGGCCACGGCGTTGCGCCGAGTTCCGTGCTCGGCGAGCCAACGGCCGACTTCACGGACCCGCGCGCGGCTCGCGCCCGCGAGCAGCGTGCCGAGCGGATCGGCGACCGGCAACGCGTCGATGTCCGCAAGGAGGTCGTGAAGTCGTTGCAGCGCTGGGAGATCCGGTGGGGACTCGACGATCTGCCTGACCGCTTCGACGATCTTGGCCGCGGCTGCGTCGCCGCTCTCCACCCGGGTATGATGGGTACTGACGCCGTCACGCACCGAGCCCGACATCAGCGGCACGGATTGCTGATCCGGCAAGGGATATCCGCCATCCGGCCATGGGCCGGGACCGTGCGCGGCCGCAAGAGCCAGCGCGTGTGCGAAGAAAGTATGCCCGGTGTCGACTGCTCCTGGCAGCCTCCACTGGCTCATCGGACTGGGCGGAAGCCGCCCTTCAACTCGATCACGTCGCCAAGGATGCCGCAACGAAGCCAACTCGCGCAAGTGGTAGTCATGGGGGCAAGACCACTGGAGGGTGAAGCGACAATGGCAGTGCGACCCGTGGTACCGGACGATGCCGCGCGAGTGGCGGCGTTGCTCGCCGAACTGGGCCACCCGGACAACGACGTCGAGACGGTCCGCAAGCGGCTGAAGATGTGGGACGAGCTCGCGGACGGCGCGGTGTTCGTCTTCGAACGGGAGGGCGATGTCGTCGGCGTGCTCGCGGTGTCGGTGATCCCGTTCCTGGAACGTGACGGCAGCTGGGCCCGGATCGTCGCCCTGGTGACCACGCGATCCGCTCGTGGCAAGGGAATCGGCCGTGAACTGACCACGGCGGCCGAGGACTACGCGCGCGAGAAGGGTTGCCTGCGCGTGGAAGTCACGAGTGCGAACCGCCGCGAGGACGCGCACGCCTTCTACCGCCGCATGGGCTACGAGAACTGGGCCGACCGCAGTGGCCGGTTCATCAAGGTGCTCACGTAACGGATTCGGCGAGTCGGCGCACACCGTCCGCGAGTTCGGCCGGGTCGGTGGCCGCGAAGGCGAGCCGGAGGTGGGCGGCCGGTGGTTCGCTGGCGAAGAAGCGCTTTCCGGCGCTGACGGCGACGCCGTGCCGCCGGGCGGCGCTCGCGGTGGCGAGGTCGTCGACGCCAGGGGGCAACTGGACCCACAGGTGCAGTCCGCCTGCCGGGCGCGTCACGATCCACTGTGGGCATTCCTGGGCCAGTGCCGTGGCCAACTGGTCGCCGCGTTGGCGCAGCGACACAGCCAGCGTGCGCAGGTGCCGGTCCCAGCCCGGTGAGCTGATCAGCTCGAGCGCTGCCTCCTGCAGTGGCCGGGTGACGAAGAAGTCGTCCACCAGCCGCACGGCACGCAGCCGCTCCAGCACCGGCCCCCGTGCCACCAGCGCGCCGATTCGCAGGCTTGGGGCGGCGGGTTTCGTGAGCGAGGTGAGGTAGACGACCGTGCCATGCCGGTCGTCGGCGATGAGCGTGCGCGGCGTCGGTGCGCTGTGCCCGAGGTAGCGCGCGAAGTCGTCCTCGATCACGAAGGCGCCCGCGGCTTTGGCGAGGTCGAGGATCTGCCTGCGGCGTTCGGGGGTGAGCGTGGCGCCGGTCGGGTTGTGGTGGGCAGGCTGGCAGTACAGCAACCGCGCGCCGGTCATGCCGAACGCTTCGGCCAGCAGATCCGGCCGCAACCCGTCGGCGTCCATCGGCACGGGCACAGGGCGCAGTCCCGCCGCACGTGCCGCCGCGATCGCACCGGGGTAGGTGGGCGATTCCACCAGGATCGGACTGCCGGGTCCGCCCATCGCCCGGAAGGCGATGGACAGCGCGCTCTGGCCGCCCGCGGTGATCAGCACGTCCTCGGCCGTCACCTCGCTGTCGACGATCCTGGCGAAGGCGGCACGCAACGGCGCCAAACCATTGGTGGGCGCCCGATCCCAGGCGTCAGGCCGGCGTGCGGCACGGGCGAGCGCGGCACTGAGCGCCCGTTCGGGCTGCAGTGAGGCGTGCAGGTAGCCGCCGTCCAGCCGGATCGTCCCGGCAGGCGGCGGGCCGAGCGAGTCGGTGATCGACGCGGTGTCGACCGTGCGGTCCGCCAGCGCGACCGTCTGCCATGCGGTGTCGATGACCTCGGCGGCAGCCGGGGAACGCGGTGCGACGTAAGTACCGCTACCCGGCCGGGCGATGACAACGCCTTCCGCGGAGAGCTGCGCGATGGCGCGGGAGACCGTGACCGGGCTGACTCGGTAGCGTTGCACCAGTTCACGACTGCTCGGCAGCCGTTCGCCTGGCGAGAGACCGGCGATCAGGGCGCGCAGGCCAGCCACCAGATCTCCGGAAGTGCTACTCGTGGACACAAGCGGTCAAGATAGCACTATCGGCTAGCTAGCCCTTGCCGTTGTTCAGTCGCTGCGAGATCACCTGGCTGACGCCGTCACCGCGCATGCTCACGCCGTAGAGCGCGTCGGCGATCTCCATCGTCGGCTTCTGGTGCGTGATGATGATCAGCTGCGACGTGGACTTGAGCTCCTGCATCAGGCCGATCAGGCGACGCATGTTGGTGTCGTCCAGCGCCGCCTCGACCTCGTCCATCACGTAGAAGGGCGACGGCCGGGCGCGGAAGATGGCCACCAGCATCGCCACCGCCACCAGTGACTTCTCGCCACCGGACAGCAGCGACAGCCGCTTGATCTTCTTGCCGGGCGGGCGGGCCTCCACGTCGACACCGGTGGTCAGCATGTCGTCCGGGTCGGTCAGCAGCATCCGCCCTTCCCCGCCGGGGAACAGCGTGGTGAACACGATCTCGAACTCGCGGGCCACGTCCTCGTAGGCCGAGGCGAAGACCTCGAGGATCTTGTCCGTCGACCTCCTTCACGACCGTCAGCAGGTCGCGGCGGGTCGCCTTGAGGTCTTCCAGCTGCGTGGAGAGGAACTTGTAGCGCTCCTCCAACGCGGCGAACTCCTCCAGCGCCAGCGGGTTGACCTTGCCGAGCAACGTGAGGTCCCGCTCGGCCTTCTTGGCGCGCCGCTGCTGGAAGTCACGGTCGTAGGGCATGGACGGCGGACGGGTCACGTCCTCGCCACGCTCCTTGGCCGCCTCGTACTCCGCGATCTCGTTGGGCGGCGGGGGAACCGGGCGGTCCGGGCCGTATTCGAACACCAGGTCGTCCAGACCCATGCCGAAGTCCTCGGCGATCTTGGTCTCCAGCTGCTCGATCCGCAGCCGCTGCTCGGCGCGCAGCACCTCGTCGCGGTGCACGGCGTCGGTGAGCTTCTCCAACTCCGTCGAGAGCTCACGGACACGTCCGCGGGTGTCGAGCAACGCCGCTTCACGCTGCGTACGACGGGAAGCGACCTCGTCACGCGCGGCGGCGGCGCGCTGCAGCGACAGGTCGATGCGCTCGATCGCGAGCTCACCGCCTTCGACCACCGCATCGGCCACACGCTTGCCATGAGCACGAGCCTGGCGGGCGCGCTCGTGCCGTTCACGGGCTTCGCGTTCCTGGCGAGCGGCACGGCGCAGGCCCTCGGCCTTGCCCGCGACGGCACGCGCGCGTTCCTCGGCCGTCCGCAGGGCGAGACGGGAGTCCATTTCCTTCTGGCGCGCGGTGTTCAACTGCGACACCGCCTCGTCGCGCACGCGGGAGTCCGGCTCGTCGTCCAGCGGCTGTTCCTGGGCGCCGAGCAGGCGTTCCTCCAACTCGGCCAGCTTCGTGAGCTGCTCTTCCCTGGTCTGCTCGACCTTGGCGCGCTGGTTGCGGATCCGCTCGACCTCGGCCTGCACGGTCCTGGCGGCCTGGCGCATCCGGGCGATCCGCTCGCCGGAGCGTGCCCTGCGGACCTTGGCCTCGCTCAACGCTTCCTTGGCCGCGTTGACCTCGTCGCGGCGCGCGTCCTGCTCGGCGCGTGCACCGGCAAGCGCCCCAACGGTTTCCGCGAGGCTGTGCTCGACGGTCACGAGCTTGTTGTTCGCCTCGTCGACAGCGGCCTGGACTTCGATCACGCTCTCGCTGCGGCCGGAACCGCCGACGGCCCAGTCCGAGCCGAGCAGGTCGCCGTCTGTCGTGACAGCGCGCAAAGCCGGGTAGGCGCCGACGATCTGCCGCGCGGTGGCCAGATCCGAAACGACGACGACGCGGTCGAGCGCCCGGTCCAGCGCGGGCCGCAACGCGTCGGGGCAGTGCACCAGGTCGACGGCCCAGCGCGCGCCACCGGGCAGGTACGGCCAGGACGACCGGTCCACATCGGACGGGCCGCCGCCGATCATGATTCCGGCACGCCCTGCGTCGTTGTCCCGCAACAGGGACAGCGCCGTCAACGCATCGTCTCCACCGGCGACCGCGACCGCGTCGGCGATCGGGCCGAGAGCGGCGGCCAGCGCGACCTCCGCGCCGGGCTGCACGGTCAGCAACGCCGCGACCGACCCGAGCAGGCCGGGCAGCCGGTGCCCGGCGGCCAGCAACGCGCCCGCGCCGTCTTTCCGGCTCAGGCCAAGGGAAAGCGCGTCCACCCTGGCGCGCTGCGACGCGATCTCCCGCTCGGCCGCGCGTTCGGCCGCCACCAGCTCGTTGACCCGGGCCTTGGCCTGCTCGGACGCGGCGACCGCCTGGTCGTGGCGGCTCTGCAACGACTCGTCGTCGGAGTCCTCGACGCCGGTCTCCATCTCCGTCTCGGCCAACTCGACCGCGGCGACCTCGGCCCGTTCCTCGGCTTCGGCCAAGGTCGTGGACAACCGCTCGATCTCCTCGGCGGTCGCGCTGTTCTTGCTGCGCAGCGCTTCCACCTGGCCGCCGAGCCGGGCGAGGCCCTCGCGGCGGTCGGCGATCGCGCGGACCGCGGCGATGTGCGCCTTCTCGGCCGCGGCGACCGCGCTTTCCAGCTCGGTACGGCGTGCCAGCGCCTCGGACAACGCCTCACGCGCGACCTCGACGCCCTCGGCGAGCTCGACCTCCAGTTCGGCGGCCTCCTCGGCCTCCGCTTCGAGCGTTTCGGGGTCTTTGCCCTGGTTCTGCCGTTCGCCCTCGTCGGACAGGTGCCGGGCGCGTTCGGCGGCGAGCCGGACCGTGCCGCGCAGCCGCTCGGCCAGCGCGGACAGCCGGTACCAGGCGTCCTGCGCGGCGTTGAGCGCCGGCGCGTCCTCGGCCAGGCTGGCCTCGATCTCGTTCTGCTCGGCCTGCGCGAACTGCAACGCCCGCTCGGTCTCGCCGCGCTTGGCGCGCGCGGTGGCCTCGTCCGCCTCTTCCTTGGCCAGTTCGTGCCGCGCGGTGACCAGGTCGTCGGCGATCAGACGCAGCCGCGCGTCCCGCAGTTCCATCTGCACGACCTGGGCGCGCCTGGCGATCTCGGCCTGCTTGCCCAGCGGCTTGAGCTGGCGGCGCAGTTCGGCCGTCAGGTCGGTCAGGCGGGTGAGGTTGGCCTGCATCGCCTCCAGCTTGCGCAGGGCCTTTTCCTTGCGCTTGCGGTGCTTGAGCACCCCGGCGGCCTCTTCGATGAAGGCGCGGCGGCCTTCCGGCTTCGACTCGAGGATCGCGCCCAGCTGACCCTGGCCGACGATGACGTGCATCTCCCGGCCGATACCGGAGTCCGACAGCAGTTCCTGCACGTCCATCAGGCGGCAGGACGAGCCGTTGATCTCGTACTCGCTGGCGCCGTCGCGGAAGATCCGGCGGGTGATCGAGACTTCGGTGTAGTCGATCGGCAGCGCGCCGTCGGTGTTGTCGATGGTCAGCGTCACCTCGGCGCGGCCGAGCGCCTGCCTGGCACCCGCACCGGCGAAGATGACGTCCTCCATCTTGCCGCCGCGCAGCGACTTCGCGCCCTGCTCACCCATCACCCAGCTCAGCGCGTCGAGCACGTTCGACTTGCCGGACCCGTTCGGCCCGACCACACAGGTGATCCCCGGTTCGAAGCGCAGCGTCGTCGCTGAGGCGAAGGACTTGAAGCCCTTCAGCGTCAGGCTCTTGAGGTGCACGTAACGGTCGACCTCTCGCTGGGTACTGGCACGGCTATCCCGCCGAGGGTACCCGGGCACGCCGGGCGATCAGCGCAGGCGGGCTCCCCGCGTCGGGGGACCGCACGCCGGACCTGCGGCGACGGGCGGCCTACGGTGAGTGCATCCCCACCAGGACGCCGCCGCCCGCCATGACCTCGACCCGGTCGATGTCGCCCAGCTTGATCGAACTGCTGCCGGGGATGGCACTGACCTTGCGGTAGTAACCGGCGGTCCACTTGCCCGCGACCTCGCTGCTGCCGTCACGGCTGTGCACGACGAGGTGGCAGATCTTGCGCCCGGCCGGGATGTCCTCCATCGACACCTTCATCTCGGTGCCCCACGCCCGGCCGGTCAGCTCGACGCGCCCGCGCACCCCGGTCGTCGGGTCGATGGCCGACCAGGTCACCTCGGTCGCGGTCGCTGTCACGGCGGGCTTGTCCTCGTCCGGCTGGAACACGATCACGCCACCGACCGCGAGCAGGACGACGGCGGCCGCCGCGACCAACGTCGCACCGCGTCTGCGCCACCAGCCCGGCTTCTGCTCCGGCTCGGACGTCTCCACCGGCTCGATGACGGGCACGAGGCGCTCCGGCGGCGGTTCGGGCAGCCATAACCGGTTGTCGGCCTGGTGGATGGCCTCGAAGTCCTCCGGTGCGACCCGCTGCAGCAGGCCGGGCAGTGGTGCCAGCCTGAGCATCTCGGCACTGCACACCGGGCAGGTGTCCAGGTGCCGTTCGAACTCCGGCCGGTCGGCCGGGTCAAGCGCGCCCAACAAGTAGGCGCCGAGCGAGACCGTCTGGCGGCAGGTCATGGCTCGGTCACCCCCCGTTCCTCCAACGCGTCGCGCAGCGCCCGCAGCGCGTAGAACGACCGCGATTTGACCGTGCCCGGCGGGATACCGAGCACGGATGCCGCCTCCGCCACCGTGCGCCTCCGGAAGAACAGCTCACCGATCACCGCGCGGTGCTCCTTGCTCAGCGCGCGCATCGCCTCGGCGATCTGCCAGCTCTGCAGTACCCGGTCGAAGTCGCCATCGGTGTGCGGGAGGTCCTGTGGGGGCATCGGGACCTCGGTGACCCGAGCACCCTGTCGACGGTAACCGGAGACAATCAGGTTACGGGTCACCGTGTACAACCACGGCCCCGCCTGATCCGCACTCAAGGTGTCGGCGTTGCGCCATGCCCGCAACAACGTCTCCTGCACCACGTCTTCCGCCCGCTGCAGATCGCCGCCGACCGATCGCAGCGCATAGGCCAGCAACGGGCGGCGGTACTTGTCGTAGAGCTCGCGAACCAGTGCTTCGCGCTGCTCAGGGGTGCTCCCCACGGTTCCTTACTACGCCGTAGCGGACAGAGTGGTTCAAGGCAGTCGGACAAACCTCCGTCAAGTGTCGTCCATGGCGGGGTCGTCAGCGTTCCACGAAACCGGTGATGCCCCCACGCGGCTCCGTCCATCGTTCCACCACCGTGTCCACACGACCGGGTGAACCTCCACCACGGAGCAGTGCGAGCAGGCGCTCGCAATCGGGGCGCAGACCCTCCGCGACCACTTCGACCCGGCCGTCGGACAGGTTGCGAGCACCGCCGACGAGACCGAGTTCGAGCGCGCGGGCCCGCGTCCACCAGCGGAAACCCACGCCCTGTACGTGTCCGTGCACCCAAGCTGTCAGACGGCTCGTTGGCTGATCGGCGGTTGTCGGCATACCCGGAATGATCCCCGGACAACGTCCGGGCGCATCGAATGGGCGTCGTTCGGTAGTGGTACGTTTCCGGGCCGTGTCCTCCTGATCGTCCGTGTGGCCGGTTGGGAAAAAACCGAGAGCGTGCTTGCGAGGAGGAGCCCCCCGCATGGCCGAAACACCCGACCGGACCGAGGTCCAGCCCCCGGCTGAGACGACGGCGTCCGGCGTGAAACGTTCCTACGCGTTACTCGCGGCTGCCGGTGTCGGCGTCGCGACCGCGTGCGCGGCACTGGCCAGTTTCGCCGTCGCGAGCGGTGGTGAGGCCCAACCAGGCGGCCAGCAGCCCAACGTCACGCAGGTGAACGCGCCGCGCGGCACGACGCCGACGTCAGGCGCGGGCGGGGCCTCGACCTCGGAGACGCCCACGACGGAGGCCTCCAGCACGGCGACCCCGGCCAACGGGCCGTCCGGGGGCAACTCGCCCTCGCACAAGCCGAGCAACCCGCAGCACCCGAACCAGCCCGGTCAGCCCAACCAGCCGGGGCAGCCGAACCAGCCGCAGCCCAACCAGCCGCCGCCGAACAACCCCGGTGGTGGCGGTGGCGTGACGCCGACGGTCCCGTCGACGACGCCGAAGCCGCCGACGACGACGACGAGCGTGTCGATTCCGCCGACGACGTCGACGACGGACCCCGTGCCGCCGACCTCGAGCTGAGACGTGTGAAACATCCTGTAACGCACTGAGCTGGATCTACGACAAGTACATCCCCCAGACGGGTGTGAAGATCGCCCGTTAGTGGTACGTTGCGCGACCGTGAGTGAAACGCGACCCCGACGCGCCACGATCATGGTAGGCCTCAGCGCACTCGTCGCAGGTGCGGCGATCGCCGGAGTGGCCACCATTCTGAGCGCGCCGAGCGGGACCCCGATCGAGGTTCCCGTTGCGGCGGCTTATGACGGCGCTGGCAAGAAAGCCAGACAGACTGACTTATCCGGATCCGCCGACGCGGCCGCACTGGCGGCGCCCGGCGGGCAGCCGGGACCCGGCACGACATCACCGACCACCTCGTCGAGCGCCCCGACGAGCTCGACGCCCCCGACGTCGTCCAGCAGCCCCACCAAGTCGAGCAGCTCCCCAGCGCCGACGGACAGCTCCACCTCCTCGACGAAGCCGCAGGACCCCGCTCCGCCGCCACCGGCGCAGCAGCAGCCGAGTCCCGGCCTGGCAGGCGAAGTCGTCACTCTGGTCAACCAGGAACGCGCGGGCAAGTGCGCCCCGCAGGGCGTGGACGACCGGCTCACCACCTCGGCCCAGAAGCACAGCTCCGACATGGCCGCCAGGAAGTACTTCTCGCACACCACACCCGAAGGTGTGACGTTCGACCAGCGGATCAGGGCGGCCGGATACCCCAGTCCCGGGGCCGAGAACATCGCCAAGGGCCAGCGCACCGCCGCACAGGTCATGAACAGCTGGATGAACTCCGACGGGCACCGGCGCAACATCCTCAACTGCTCGTACAAGAAGATCGGTGTCGGTGTGGACACCAACGGCTTCTACTGGACCCAGAATTTCGGTTTCTGAAAGAGGTTGTCAGTGCCAGGAACGACTGATTGACGAAAAGATCAGTTCCCGGCCGGAATCTCACCAAGCGTGGAAGTACGACAAAGCCGCCGGGACCACGGATCCCGGCGGCTTTGTCCGATTCGATCATTCCCGGGTGCTGAACCCCCAGGCCTCCAACGCGGTCGCGACGAACTCGCCGCCCATGTCGTTGGCCTGATCGGCTCGGCCACGTCTCCGACCCGGCCGGTCCTCTTCGACCTCGTCGTCCGCCACAGCCTCGATCACCTGCTGATTCTCCGCGGCCGGATGACGCCAGCCCTGGCCACACCCATTGGGACACGGGTGCTCCATCTCGCGGAGCACCCCGTCGGGGCAGGGCTGCTGCCACCGCAGCACACCCGCACCCGCACACATCGGGCACTCACTTGGGTACCTGGCCGACGCCGCCACAGGCACGACAATAGTCCTTGCGATTCGGCGCCATTCCCGACCCGAGGCAGACTGGGCACTCATTCACACTGCTCACCTTCTTCGTCGTCGCTGGCGAACAGGCCCTCCACACATGAAAGAATCTCGGAATGGTCTGGTCCAGAGCAACAAAAACCGCCCGATCGTGTGATCACCCGTGACCGGGATGTTATGGACTTCGTCGCTTCGGCCAGAGAACGACTCACCGGAACGATGAGTTCGGGGCCCGGCGGCCGTCTACCTCCCGGACACCCCGAACACAGGAGACACTGTTATGGACACGGCACGTTCGGCAGACGGCACCCGGATCGCCTACGACCACGCGGGGAGCGGCCCGGCAGTGGTCCTGGTCGACGCGGCAGGCGGCTACCGCGACTTCAACTCGCTGCGGCCGTTGGCCGACCTGCTGGCCGACAAGGGGTACACGACGTACACCTACGACCGCCGAGGCCGCGGCCTGAGCACGGACGCAGGGCAGTACGCGGTCAAGCGGGAAATCGAGGACCTGGCAGCGGTGATCGAAGCGGCAGGCGGCCAGGCAGCCGTCTACGGCTGGTCATCAGGAGCTCTGCTCGGCATCCGGGCCGTGGCGAGCGGCCTGCCGATCACGAAACTGGCGGTGTTCGAACCACCGTACGGCGGCTCCGACACCCACGACGAGGACCTGGTGAGCCAGCTGAGAGATCTGGTGGCGGCGGGCGACCGGAGTGCGGCGGTCGACCTGTTCCACCGCGCCATCGGCGTCCCCGACGAGATCATCGCCCAGATGGGCCCGGTGAAACCCCTGCTGGAGAAGATCGCCCACACCTACCCGTACGACTGGACGATCGCGGGAACGACCACCGCCGAACACATCTCAGCGGTGCACGTGCCCACGCTGGTGCTCGACAGCACGGCCACGGGCAAGGAGATGCACGACGGCGTGGAGGAAGTCGCGCGGCTGATCCCGAACGCCACGCACAAACGCCTGGACGGCGAATGGCACGGTCTTCCCGACGAGGTGCTCGCACCGGAGCTGGCCTCGTTCTACCGGAACCGGTAGTCGCGCGGGACGCAACGAATGCCGCCTTGGTTGCGTTTTTCGCAACCAAGGCCACATTGGTTGCCAACGTCTCGTGTCTGCGGGGGGGTTGAGGTGGTCACTGGTGGTTCGTCGTCTCGAAGCGGTAGCCCATTCCCGGTTCGGTCAGCAGGTGCTTCGGCTGTGACGGTTGCGGTTCCAGCTTGCGCCGCAGCTGCGCCAGGTAGACCCGGAGGTAGTGCGTCTCGGCGGCATAAGCGGGCCCCCAGACCTCCTGCAACAGCTGCTTCTGGGCCACCAGCCTGCCCTTGTTGCGGACCAGGACCTCCAGCACACCCCACTCGGTCGGCGTCAAGTGCACCTCCGAGCCCTCCTTGAGCACCTTCTTGGCCGCCAGGTCGACGATGAACGATCCGGTGTCGACCACCGCTTCTTCGTCCCCGGGCCCGGCCACCGTCGAACGCCGGACCGCCGCGCGTAGCCGGGCCAGCAACTCGTCCATGCCGAAGGGCTTCGTCACGTAGTCGTCGGCACCGGCATCGAGGGCCTCCACTTTGTCCCCGGAGTCCGTCCGAGCCGACAGCACGATGATCGGCACCGTCGTCCAGCCACGGAGTCCGGCGATCACCTCGGTCCCGTCGATGTCCGGCAGCCCGAGATCGAGAACGACCACGTCGGGTTTGCCCTCCGCCGCCGCTCGCAGTGCCGCTGCGCCGTCGTGGGCCGTGATCACCTGGTATCCACGGGCTGACAGGTTGATCCGCAGCGCGCGGACGATCTGGGGCTCGTCGTCGACCACCAGCACCTTCGTCATGACTTCGCCTCCGGAAGTGAGATCACGACGGTCAGTCCGCCGCCGGGCGTGTCCTCGGCTCTGATCGTGCCACCCATCGCCTCGGTGAAGCCCTTCGCCACGGACAGTCCAAGCCCGACTCCTGTGCCGCGGTCGCCCAGTCGTTGGAACGGCTGGAACACCGCTGCCGACGCGCCCTTCGGCAGTCCTCGCCCGTGGTCGACCACCCAGAGTTCGACGTGGTCGCCGTAGGCGCTGGCGCGGAGGGCCACGGCCGGTTCGTCCACGCTCACCCTGCCGTCGCCGTCCACGTCGACATTTCGGCGTGGGACGAGCGTGCCGTGCCGCAACGCGTTGTCCACCACGTTGGCGATCACGCGTTCCAGCAGGCCCACGTCCGCTTTCACCAACGGCAGCCGCTCGTCGACGTCGACCGCGATCGCGGTGCGGCCATCCACACTCGACAGCGCACGGGCGACCACCTCGTAGTAGCCGACCGACTTCATCAGCGGCTCCACCGCGCCGGTGGCCAGCCTCGACGAGTCGAGCAGGTTGTCCACCAGTCCCGCCAGCCGGTCGGCCGACTCCTCGACCGTTTCCAGCAGCTCCGCCGTGTCCTGCTCGGACAGTGCCAGGTCCGGCGCGCGCAGGCTGCCGACCGCGGCCTTGATCGAGGTCAACGGTGTCCGCAGGTCATGCCCGACGGCCGAGAGCAGCGCCGTCCGCAGCTCGGTCGTCTCCGCGCGGCGCTGCGCCTGGATCGCCTGCGCGGCCATTCGCTGTTGCCGCAGCGCGAGCAGCGCCTGCCCGGCCGCGGCTTCGAGCACACGCCGGTCGTGCGCGGGCAACGCCTTGCCCCGCAACGCCAGGTGCACGTCGTTCGTGACCGGGATGTCCACATCGGCCTCGTCCGGCCCGTCGCACGGGCTGTCGCCGACGCACGCCACCCGGTGCCATTCGCCTTCGGTCTTCTCCAGCAGTGCCACGGAATGCAGGCCGAAGTTCTCCCTGACCTTGTCCAGCAACCGGTCCAGCGGGTTGTCGTGCGTCAGCACCGTCCGGGAGTAGGACGCCAGCAGCGCTGCCTCGGTTCGTGCTCGCGCCGCCACCTCGGCTCGCCGGGCTGCCCTGTCCACCACGACCGCGACCATCACCGCGACGATGATCATCGCCACCAGCGTGACCACGTTCTGCTGTGCGTCCACGGTCAACGTGTAGATCGGGGGCGTGAAGAAGAAGTTCAGCAAGGCCGCGCTGAGCACGGAGGCGAACAGCGCCGGCCCGAGACCACCGACCAGCGCGACCACGATGGTCGCCAGGAAGTAGTCGATCACGTTCGTCGACAGGATCAGGTCCTGGTGCAGCCACACGCCGATCAACGTCGCCAGCGAGGGCAACACGACCGCCAGCGACCAGCCGACGATCCGGCGCTTGCGGGACAACGGGCTACGCGCGAGCTTCGCCCGCAGCCTGCCGCCGGACTCCGCGTGCGTGACCATGTGGACGTCGATCGGGCCGGACCGCTGCACGACCGCCGCGCCGATGCCTTCGTCGAACAGCCTGGCCAGCCGGGATCTGCGGGACGTCCCGACGACGAGTTGGGTGGCGTTCACCCCGCGGGCGAAGTCGAGCATCGCGGTCGGCACGTCGTCGCCGACGACCGTGTGGAACGTCGCGCCGACGTCGTCGGTGAGCTTGCGCAGCTTGCCGACCGCGCCGGGGCTGACCCCGGCCAGGCCGTCACCGCGCAGGATGTGCAGCACCAGCAGTTCCGCACCCGCGCGGGCCGCGATCCGGCTGCCGCGCCGGATCAGCGTCTCGCTTTCCTTTCCCCCGGTGATCGCGACGACCACGCGTTCCCTGGCTTCCCAGGTGTCGGTGATCTCCTTCTCCGCGCGGTAACGCCGCAGCGCCACGTCCACTTGGTCCGCCACCCACAGCAGTGCGAGCTCGCGCAACGCGGTCAGGTTGCCGGGCCGGAAGTAGTTGGCCAGCGCGGCGTCGATCTTGTGCGCCGGGTAGACGTTGCCGTGCGCGAGCCTTCTGCGCAGCGCCTCCGGCGTGATGTCGATCAGTTCGATCTGCTCGGCCTTGCGGACCACCTCGTCGGGGACCGTCTCCTGCTGGCGCGCCCCGGTGATCCGCTCGACCACGTCGTTGAGGCTCTCCAGGTGCTGCACGTTCACCGTGGACAGCACGTCGATCCCGGCTTCCAGCAGTTCCTCGACGTCCTGCCAGCGCTTGGCGTTGCGGCAGCCGGGGATGTTGGTGTGCGCGAGCTCGTCGATCACGGCGACCTCGGGCTTGCGGGCCAGCACGGCGTCGACGTCGAGCTCGTCGAACTGCTTGCCCCGGTGCTCGATGTGCTTGAGCGGCATGGCCTCGAGGCCGCCGAGCAGCTCGGCGGTCTTGGCCCGGCCGTGGGTCTCGACCAGGCCGACGACCACGTCGGTGCCGCGCTCCCGGCGTCGGTGTGCCTCGCCGAGCATGGCGAAGGTCTTGCCGACACCGGGCGCAGCACCCAGGTAGATCCTCAGCTCACCGCGGCGACGCTTGTAGTCCACGTCGTCAGTGTGCGCTCTCGGGGTGCTCAACCGCGCTTTGTGGCCTGCACGGCCAGGTTGAGCTTGAGCACATTCACCCCGGGTTCAGCGATGCCCCTCAGGGTGTTCTCGCTGATCAGGCCCTGAATCCTGGCGACGGGAACGCCCGTGACCCGTGCCACGCGCGGTGCTTGCAGCTGCGCGTACGCCGGGCTGATCTGCGGGTCGAGGCCCGAGCCGGACGCCGTCACCGCGTCGGCGGGGACCTGCGAGGGGTCCACACCTTCGCGCTTGGCGATGGTGTCCTTGCGCTCCTGGACGACCTTGAGGTAGTCCTCGTTGGTCGCGGCCTTGTTGGACGCGCCCGACGACGACGGGTCTGCCGGGCCGAGCGGGTCCTTGGCCAGCGCGGACGGCCGCGTGTGGAACCACGGGTCGTTGTTCGGATCGGCGGCCACCGGGTCGACGCCGATCAGGTCGGACCCGACCGCCTGGCCGTTCTGGGTGACGATCGAGCCCTCGGCGTTGGACTCCAGCCCGGGGACGCGGGACACGACCCAGACGCCGAGCGGGTAGACGATGCCGGTGATGACCGTCAGGACGACCAGGACCCTGAGCCCGGCCCACACTTGCTTCAGCATTGTTCTGTCACATTCCGGGAATCAGTCGGACGAGCAGGTCGATCAGCCAGATGCCGACGAACGGCGTGACGATCCCGCCGAGGCCGTACACCAACAGGTTGCGCCGCAGCAGCGATCGGGCGCTGGACGGCCGGTAGCGCACACCGCGCAGCGCCAACGGGATCAGCGCGACGATGATCAACGCGTTGAAGATCACCGCCGACAGGATCGCGCTCGACGGCGAGTGCAGCGACATGATGTTGAGCTTGCCCAGCTGCGGGTAGATGCCGGCGAACATGGCCGGCAGGATCGCGAAGTACTTGGCCAGGTCGTTGGCGATGGAGAACGTGGTCAGCGCGCCGCGGGTGATCAGCAACTGCTTGCCGATCTCGACGATCTCGATCAGCTTGGTCGGGTTGGAGTCCAGGTCGACCATGTTGCCCGCCTCTTTGGCGGCCATCGTGCCGGTGTTCATCGCCACGCCGACGTCGGCCTGCGCGAGCGCGGGGGCGTCGTTGGTGCCGTCGCCGGTCATCGCGACCAGCCGCCCACCCTCCTGCTCCTTCTTGATGAGCGCCATCTTGTCTTCGGGCTTGGCCTCGGCGAGGTAGTCGTCCACACCCGCGTCCTCAGCGATCGCCTTGGCGGTCAACGGGTTGTCACCCGTGATCATGACCGTCTTGATGCCCATCGCACGCAGCTCGTCGAACCGTTCCCGCATACCCGGCTTCACCACGTCCGACAGCCGGATCACGCCACGGATCGTCTTGCCCCCTGTGCTGTCGGACTTGGCCACGACAAGCGGCGTGCCGCCCTCGGAGCTGATCCGGTCGACGATCTCGTCCACCTCGGCCGACACGTCCTGGCCGGTCCAGGCCTTGACCGCGCTCGCGGCGCCCTTGCGAACCGACGTGCCGTCCAGGTCCACACCGGACATCCGCGTCTGCGCGGAGAACTCGACGAACTGGCCGCCCATCTCGTGCTCGGTCGGCTTCGCGGGCAGGCCGTGCTGTTCGGCGCACAGTTCGACGATGCTGCGGCCTTCCGGCGTGCCGTCGGCCAGGCTGGACAGCCGCGCCACCCTGGCCAGGTCGTCGATTCCGGTCTCGCCGACCGGGATCAGCTCGGTCGCCCTGCGGTTGCCGAAGGTGATCGTGCCGGTCTTGTCCAACAGCAACGTGCTCACGTCACCGGCCGCCTCGACCGCACGGCCGGACGTCGCCAGCACGTTGCGCTGCACCAGCCGGTCCATCCCCGCGATGCCGATCGCCGACAGCAACGCACCGATCGTGGTCGGGATCAAGCACACCAGCAACGCCGTCAGCACGATCACCGACTGCAGCGAACCGGCGAACCCGGCCATCGGCTGCAACGCGACCACCGCGAGCAGGAAGATGATCGTCAACGTGGACAACAGGATCGTCAGCGCGATCTCGTTCGGCGTCTTCTGCCGCTGCGCACCCTCCACGAGCGCGATCATCCGGTCCACGAAGGACTCACCCGGCTTCGTGGAGATCTTGACCACGATCCGGTCGGACAACACCGTCGTGCCACCGGTCACCGCGGACCGGTCGCCGCCGGACTCGCGGATCACCGGCGCCGACTCGCCCGTGATCGCCGACTCGTCCACCGTCGCGATGCCCTCGACGACGTCACCGTCCCCGGGGATCACCTCACCGGCCTCCACGACGACGAGGTCGCCGATCCTCAGCTCGACACCGGGAACGCGTTCCTCGACGTCCGGGCTGATCAGCCTGCGCGCGACGGTGTCCTTCTTGGTCTTGCGCAACGACTCGGCCTGCGCCTTGCCACGGCCTTCGGCGACCGCCTCGGCCAGGTTGGCGAACAGCACCGTGAACCACAGCCACAGCGCCGTCCCGATGGCGAAGACGTCGGGGTCCGCGACCGCGAACACCGTGGCCAGCACCGAGCCCACCCACACCACGAACATGACCGGGTTGCGGGCCTGGTGACGCGGGCTGAGTTTGCGTAAGGCGTCGGGGAAGCTGGAGACGAGCTGCCTGGGGTTGAAGACCCCGGCACCCACCCGGCCCGCGTTCTCCACGTGGTGCCGGGTCTCCTCCTCGGGGGTGCGGGTCATGGTGGTGGTCATGCCAATGCCTCTGCGATCGGGCCCAGTGCGAGAGCCGGGATGAAGGTGAGCGCCGCGACGAGCACGACCGTGCCGACGAGCATGGTCGCGAACAGCGGGCTGGTGGTCGGCAGCGTGCCCGCGGTCTCCGGCACCTTGCGTTGCGACGCAAGCGAACCCGCCAGGCACAACACGGCGATGATCGGGATGAACCGGCCGAACGCCATGCAGGCGCCCAGCGTCGACTGGAACCAGTCGTTGGTGGCCGTGAGCCCGCCGAAGGCACTGCCGTTGTTGTTGCTCGCCGAGGTGTACGCGTACAGAACTTCGGAGAAGCCGTGCGACCCGGAGTTGTTCAACGCGCCGGCGGTGTCCGGCATCAGCAGTGCCGCGCCCGTGCCCAGCAGCAGCACGGTCGGCATCGCGAGGATCGCGATCGCCGCACACGTGACCTCGCGCTTGCCCAGTTTCTTGCCCAGGTACTCGGGGGTGCGCCCGACCATCAGCCCGGCGAGGAACATCGCGATGATCGCCATCACGAGGATGCTGTACAGGCCGGTGCCGACGCCGCCGGGTGACAGTTCACCGAACATCATGTTCAGCAGCGTTCCGCCACCGCCGAGGCCGCTGAGGCTGTCGTGGGCCGCGTTCACGGCACCGGTCGACGTGGACGTGGTCGCGTTGGCGAACAACGACGACGCGCCGATGCCGAACCGGACCTCCTTGCCCTCCATGCCGCCGCCCGCCAGCAGCGCCAACGGGCCGCTCGCGTTCGCCTCGGAGGACCAGATCACGGCCAGCATGCCGGTCCACAGCACACCCATCACCGACAGCAGGACCGTGCCCTGCCGCTTGTTGCCGACGAGGACGCCGAACGTGCGGGTCAGGCAGACCGGGATGACCATGATCAGGAAGATCTCGATCAGGTTCGTCCACGAGTTGGGGTTCTCGAACGGGTGCGCCGAGTTCGCGTTGAAGATCCCGCCGCCGTTCGTGCCCAGTTCCTTGATCGCCTCCTGCGACGCCGCGGGCGCCAGCGCGATCCTGCTCGACGACCCGTCGAGGTTGGTCACGTCCACACCGGACTTCAGGCTCTGCACGACGCCGAGCGCGATCAGCACGATCGCGGAGAGGAAGGCGATCGGCAGCAGGATCCGCACGGTGCCGCGGGTCAGGTCCACCCAGAAGTTGCCGAGCCGGTCGCGCTGGGAACGGGTGAAGCCCCGGATCAACGCGATCGCCACCGCGAGCCCGACCGCCGCCGACACGAAGTTCTGCACGGTCAGGCCCAGCATCTGGACCGCGTGCCCCATCGTCGCCTCAGGGGCGTAGGACTGCCAGTTGGTGTTGGCCACGAAGCTGAACGCGGTGTTGAACGCGACGCCCGGGTTGACCTCACGGCCGAAGCTCCACGGCAGCAACGGTTGCAGTCGCTGGATCAGGTACAGCAGGACGACCGAGACGAACGAGAACGCCAGCACGCTGGAGGCGTAGGTCTTCCAGTGCTGCTCGGACCCCGGATCGACCCGTCCGACCCGGTAGACGGCCTTCTCCACCTTGAGGTGCTTCCGCGAGGTGAAGACCCTGGCCATGTAGTCGCCCAACGGCTTGTACACGACGGCGAGGGCGAGCAGGAGGAGGGCGACCTGCAGCAGGCCTGCCCACGTCGGGGACATCAGAACTTCTCCGGTCGGATCAAGGCGACGAACAGGTAGACGAGCAGGGCGAGAGCCAGCACACCGGCGACGATGTTGGCCAGGTCACCAGTCCCGCTCACAACCGCTCCAGCCCACGCAAAGCGAGTGCCAGCACGGCGAAGATGCCGATCAGCAGCACCGCATAGGCCAAGTCGGCCATGTGTGCGCTCCCATCTCAAGCGACTGGATCACCCCGGTGGTGACCCGGCTGGCAGAAGCGTGCATCCCCGTGCCCCTCCGCTGAGGTTCACCTGATGGGGTCTTTATGCGCCCGAACACCGCCTTTACGCGATCCTGAGGCCGACGGTCACAGACAGTCCCCTGACTAGGCCATTTGGGGGACGCAACGGCGAGTGGCCGGGCACACAGAGCAAACGCCTGTCGATACAAGCCGTCACCGAAACAACCACTGTTCAACCGGCCGTCAGCCGTCGTTTCGCAACCCGCGACGAGAGCGCAGGCCGCGATGTACGTCGACGCCCTCCCACCACACCCCGGGCACAGCTGGTTCGACACCGCCCCGCCAGAAGTCCAGGCACGACTACGCGCCCTCGCCGTCGACGGTCTGCTGCCTCCGTGGCACGAGTGGTTCCCACCGGACGTGCTCGACCTGCCCGACGGCCCCGAGAAAGCTCGGTTCCTCGCCGAGATCCCCCGAGTGCCGTTGGCGTACTTCGGCGAACCCGCTCCGGACGGTGCCGACGTCCCGAGCGGCTACCTCCAACTGAGCGACGCCTATCGTGCCGCGGCCGACGAAGCGGAACGCCGAGGGTGGTGGGTTCACCGCGAGAACGCCCACCACCTGGCCATGCTCACCCAGCCGTCCCGCGTCGCCGACCTGATCACGCGCTTCGCGGGTGCACCCGGCAGTTGGTGTGGAGGTATCGCGCCGTTCCGTCGGTGAAGTCGTAGATGGCGACTGTCTGGGTGTCCTCCAGCGGATCCGTCGGCGGCATCAGGAAATGTGTCGCGCTCACCGGCAGCAGTTCGTACCGGACGCGGTCGGGTTTCCCCATGAACGCCGCCTGCATCGGGTCCAGGACCAGCGTCAGCGACAACCGCCCATTGACGGCTGCCACCTCGTACCGCGCGCCTGGCCGCTCGTAGACGCCCTCGTACACGGACAGATCGAGATCCAGCGCCGGATCCGGGGCGGGCAGGTCGGGGATGGTGACGACGCCGAGGCCGGTGAGGACCTCGTTGAACACCTCGCGGTGGAAGCTCTCCCTCGGGCCGCCGTTCGTCAGCATGGTGACGGCGGTGTTCGAGTCCGGCAGGAGTCTCAGCCGGGCGTTCTGGCCGATCGTGCTGCCGTCCGACGCGTACACGGTCTCGCCATGCCAGTCGCACACGATGAGCCCCAGCGCCCATTCCGGCCCGAACATGTACGGATCCGGGACGGGCACACGCGAACGCTTCATCTCTTCGACGCTCGCCGCCGACAGGATCCGCTTTCCGTTCGGCGCAACGCCTTCGTTGAGCAGGACGTGCGCAAGCGCCAGGACGTCACGGGTCGTCGACGTGATCGTGCCGCCCGGCCCGAACGCACGCGGCAAGTGATGGATCGGCGTGACGATCGGGCCTTCCTCCAGCGAACGGATCAGGTGCCCGGTCGCGGCGCGGGTCTCGTCCACCTGGTCCCTCCAGCTGTTCGTGTCGGTGAGGCCCATGGGTTCGAAGAGTCGGTCCCGCAGGATGTCGTCCCAGCGCTTGCCGTCGTGCAACTCCAGGGTTCGCGCGAGGATCGCGTATCCCAGCGCAGCGCTGTATCCGTGCGTACGGCCCAGCGGGGACACCTGGGGCGCGTCAACGATGTTGCCGACCATGCGCTCGTAGACGTCGACGTCCTCGCCCGGATCGCCGTATGCTTCCTCGATTCCGTTGGTGTGGAACAACAAATGCCGCAGCGTGACCTCGGCGGTCGTGCGGGGGTCGGCCACCGCGAACCCGGGCAGGTAGGTCCGCACCGGTTCGTCGAGGTCGACGGCGCCTTCGTCGACGAGTTGCATGACGGCCAACGCGGTCCAGGTCTTCGTCATGGAACCGCACTGGTAGACGGTGTCGGTCGTGACCGGTTCCCGCGTTTCCACGTTCTTCACACCGACCGCGAACTCCGTCACCTCGCCGTCGTGCAGCACGCCGACCGCGGCACTCGGAATCCCGTACTGGGCAAGGAGATCCGCGACCCGAGTCCGCAACCGCGGTACGTCGACCGTCATCGCGCCAGGCCGACCGCGTTCGCCGCGTCCGCCTCGAAGTACTCCGTCGAGGCATGGGCACCGGTGTGCGTCTCGAAGAAGTCCCGGACTCCGGCGATGGAGTCGTGGGTGAGGACGTTCACCGCCCTGGTCCCGTCCTTGCTCGCGACAGCGAGCTTCCACTCGGTGCCCTTCGGCAGCTTCGCGTGCACCTTCTTCAGGCCGTCCCAGAACTTGGTGTTGTCGGAGACGACTGACACAGCCATCACGTGCATGGTGGTACCTCCCTTTCCGAATGTGGAAAAGCTATGTTGCGTTTCCAGCAGCGTCAACGAGCCAATCCATAAAAGCCCAGGTCAGCCCGAGAATCGTTGCAACAGAACTGCCGCGAAACGCAACCGCGACCATGGTGGCGTTGCACTGTATTGTTCGTGAACGCAAAGGAGGTGCGCGACCGTGCCAGGCCCGAGGCTGACCGACGACGACCGCGAGCGGATCGCCCTGTGGCTTGCCGAAGGTCTCGGATACGCCGAGATCGCCCGACGGCTGGGGCGACCGACCTCCACGATCAGCCGCGAGGTGGCGCGCAACGGGACACACGGCGCCTACCTGGCCGACCGGGCACAGCAGGCCGCAGGCGACCGCGCCCGTCAGCGCAAGCGGACTCGTCAGCCCGAACCGACCACGAACGAGACCACGCAGTCCTTCGTCGACGAGTTCGCGCCGCTGCTCGCCGCGACCGGGATGCCGAGAATGACCGCACGGGTCTTCGCCTGCCTGCTCACGGCGGACACCAGCGGCCTGACGTCAGCCACACTCGTCGACCTGTTGCGCGTCAGCCCGGCATCGGTGTCCAAGTCCATCGGCTACCTCGAAGCCATGGAACTGGTCGCGCGCCGACCGGATCCCACCGGGCGCCGGGAGCGCTACCTGATCGGCGACGACATCTGGCTGCGAGCCTGGCAGGCCGACACCGGAGCGCACGGGAAGATCGCGGCCGCCGCACGGGCAGGCGCGGAAGCCTTCGGCACCCATACTCCGGCGGGCACCCGGCTCGGGAAGATGGGCGAGTTCTTCGGCCGCCTCAGCGAGCAGATGAGTGACAGCCCGCTCGCGGAAGGCGTCGCGTATGACGCGTCCACAGTGCTGGCCGCACTGGTGTACGCCAGACGCCCGCTGCCCGCGGACGCCCTCGCGGCCGCGCTGGGCTGGCCTAGAGAGAGGGCTGTCGCGGCTGTCGCGGCGATCCACGCGAAACCGGCACTCGCCGATCCGCTGGAGCTCCAGGTGATCGAGCCTGACACATACGCCGTCACGGTCAGGCCAGACCGGCTGAGCGCCGCACAACGGAGTGCTCTCAACTAGTCGGCGTACACCCATTCGAGCGAGGCGCACGCCACATCCACCACTGGCCGGGTTGGCAAAAAGAAGCCACCACCTGCACCGACCGTTCCCCGCCCAACCGTTAACGCTGTGTAACCGCTTTGTCATCCTTGCATGAATTAGTTGTATCAGCTAACTATGTAGCTATACGGACAGTACTTGCGAGGTGACTTATGTGTGGAATCACCGGTTGGGTCTCGTATCGCCGGAACCTCACCCAGGAACAGGAAACCCTCGACGCGATGACCGAGACGATGTCCTGCCGCGGCCCTGACGCGGCGGGGACGTGGTCCCAGCCGAACGTCGCACTGGGTCACCGTCGGCTCGCGGTGATCGACCTGCCCGGCGGGGCACAGCCGATGCGCGTCTCGACTCCCGACGGCGACGTCGTCATGGTGTACAGCGGCGAGGCCTACAACTTCACCGAACTGCGTGAAGAGCTCAGCGACGAGCCGTTCTTCTCCGACAGCGACACCGAGGTCGTGCTGCGTGGCTACCTCCGGTGGGGACCCGCCGTCGCCGACCGGCTCAACGGGATGTACGCCTTCGCGATCTGGGACGGCCGCACCAAAGAGCTCGTGATGATCCGCGACCGGATGGGCATCAAGCCGTTCTACTTCTACCCCACCGCCGACGGCGTCCTCTTCGGCTCCGAACCCAAGGCGATCTTCGCCAACCCGCTGGCCAAGCGCGTCGTCGACGTCAACGGGTTGCGTGAGCTGTTCGGGTTCGTCAAGAGCCCGAGGGACGCCTTCTGGCAGGGCATGCGGGAAGTCGAGCCGGGCACGATCGTCACCGTCTCGGCCGACGGCATCAGGACCCGCACCTACTGGCGGCTGGAAGCCAAACAGCACACCGACTCCGTCGAGGACTCCGTGCTGCACGTGCGCGAACTCCTCGACGACATCGTCCGCAGGCAGCTGATCGCGGACGTCCCCCGCTGCGTGCTGTTGTCCGGCGGCCTCGACTCCAGCGCGATCACCGCACTGGCCGGGCACCAGCTCGACGAGCCGGTCCGGTCGTTCGCCGTCGACTTCACCGGCCAGACGGAGAACTTCCAGCCCGACGAGTTGCGCGCCACCCCGGACACGCCCTACGTGCACGACGTGGCCGACCACGTGAAGACCGACCACACCGACATCGTGCTCGACCACGGCGCGCTGTCCGATCCCGAACTGCGCCGCAAAGTGGTGATCGCACGGGACATCCCGAGCGGCCTCGGCGACATGGACGCGTCGCTGTACCTGCTGTTCAAGGCGATCCGCGGCCAGTCGACGGTCGCGCTGTCCGGCGAGTCGGCCGACGAGATCTTCGGCGGGTACAAGCAGTTCCACGACCCGGAGATCCAGCGGACGGACTTCTTCCCGTGGTTGATGCTCGCCCGTGACATGTTCACCGAGTCCGCGGTCGCCCCCGGCCTGCTCAAGGCGATGGACCTGGGCTCCTACCTGCGCGACACCTACGCGTCGGCCGTGGCCGAAGTGGACAGGGTCGAGGGCGAGGACGACTTCACCCACCGGATGCGGGTGATGTCGTACCTGCACCTGACCCGGTTCGTACGAATCCTGCTGGACCGCAAGGACCGCATGTCCATGGCGGTGGGTCTCGAAGTGCGTGTGCCGTTCTGCGACCACCGGCTCGTCGAGTACGTCTACAACACGCCGTGGTCGATGAAGACCTACGACGGCAGGGAGAAGAGCCTGCTGCGCGGCGCGGCCAAGGACGTGCTGCCGGAGTCCGTGGTCAAGCGCGTGAAGAGCCCGTACCCGTCCACACAGGACCCGCTGTACCTCGCGGACATCGAGCAGCAGGTCAAGGCGATCCCGGCGAACCACCCGGTTTACTCGCTGATCGACCGCGCCGCCGTCGCGGACGGCAAGCGGCACACGCTCGAACGGACACTCACCCTGGCGACATGGCTGGACATCTACCAGCCGGAAATGGTGTTCTAACGCCTGTGAAGGGCGAAATGTGACAACTGAACAGCAGGCGTTCGACATGGTGATCGCGCTGCACCGGCTGCTCAGAACTCTGCGGCACGCGGTGCGGGACACCACGCTGCAGCCAACCCAGGTGCTCGTGCTGGCGCAGTTGGTGACCAGCGGGCCCATGCGCGTCGGTGAACTGGCGGCACGGGTGCCGTGTTCGCAGCCGACGGCGACCGTCGCGGTCGCCGGCCTCGAGACCGCCGGTTACGTCCGCCGGGTCCCCGACCCGGCGGACGGCCGCGCGATCCAGGTCGGGGTCACCGACGAAGGCAGGCAGATGATGTTGTCACTCGCCCACGGCGAGGCGCACGAACTCGCCGAGCGGATGAACCAGCTCGACCCGGCCGACCAGGACCAGATCCACCAGACCGTAGCCCTACTGGCAAAACTCGCCCAACCCTGACCGCCGTGTCCACCGTTCAGGCACCCCGAAACATGGCCACGGGGGCCGGAGTGGTGGACCCGCGGTTAGCTGGCTGGGCGGGGCTGGCAGCGGGGGCATGAGAACGAGGACCGGTTCATGAACGCCTCGCGCCTGATCGGCCTGCCGCAGCGCGTGCACGGCTTGCCTTCCTGGCCGTAGACGTTCAGCGAGCGGTCGAAGTAGCCGGACTGGCCGTTGATGTTGACGTACAACGCGTCGAACGACGTCCCGCCGACCGCGAGGGCCTCGTTCATCACCTCGGTCGCCGCGTCGAGCAGCGCCGCCGCCTTCGGGGTGGTGAGCCGGTCGGTCGGCCTGGCCCAGTGCAGTTTCACGCGCCAGAGCGCCTCGTCGGCGTAGATGTTGCCGATCCCGGACACGAGCGTCTGGTCGAGCAGGGCTCGTTTCACGTCGGTGTGCTTGCGGCGCATCGCCTTGACCACCGACGCCTGGTCGAACGCCGAGTCCATCGGGTCGCGGGCGATGTGGGCGACCTGCTCGGGCAGCCGCTCGCCGTCCACTTCGACCATGTCGTCCAGTGCGAGACCACCGAAGGTGCGCTGGTCGACGAACCGCAGCTCGGGGCCGTCGTCGGCGAACCGCAGCCTGACCCGTAAGTGCTTCTCGTCCGGCGATCCGACCGGACGGATGAGCATCTGCCCGCTCATCCCCAGGTGCGCGATCATCGCGTCGCCGCCGGACAGCTCCACCCAGAGGTACTTGCCACGTCGCCGGGCGGCGTCGATGCGCTGCCCGGCCAACCGTGATTCGAAGTCGAGCGCTCCCGGCAGGTGCCTGCGCACCGCGCGCGGGTGCATCACCTCGGCTTGGGTGATCACCCGGCCCGCTGCGTGCTCCGCCAGACCTCGGCGGACGACCTCGACTTCGGGGAGTTCAGGCACCGCTGACGCCGGTGCCGTTCTGCGGTGGCAGATGGATCTCGGAGAGCTCGCGGTACGCCGCCTCCGCCGCCTTCTGCTCGGCTTCCTTCTTGGTCCGGCCGTCACCGCTGCCGTAGCTCTGCCCGGCGACCACGACGGTCGCCTTGAACTCCTTGCGGTGGTCCGGCCCCTCTTCCTCGACCCGGTATTCGGGTACGCCGAGACCGGCCGACGCGCACAGCTCCTGCAGGCTCGTCTTCCAGTCCAGACCCGCACCGCGGCGTGGCGCTTCGTCGAGCAGCTGGTCGAACAGCTTGTGCACGACCTTGCGCGCGACGTCGATGCCCTCCTGCAGGTACACCGCACCGATCACGGCTTCGAGCGTGTCGGCGAGGATGCTCGCCTTGTCCCGGCCGCCGGTCAGCTCCTCACCACGGCCGAGCAACAGGTGCGCACCGAGACCGCCTGCGCCAAGACCCCTGGCGACCCGCGCCAGCGCGTGCATGTTCACCACGCTCGCCCGCAACCGAGCCAACTGGCCCTCCGGCAACTCGCTGTGTGTCCGGTACAGGTGATCGGTGATCACCATTCCCAGCACCGAGTCGCCGAGGAACTCCAGCCGCTCGTTGGGCGGCAGGCCACCGTTCTCGTACGCGTACGAGCGATGGGTCAGGGCGAGCTGCAACAAGTCGGAGCCCAACTCGACGCCGAGCGCGTCACTCAGCGAACTGGGATCTCCCGTGCCGTTCCGGCCGCCCCTACCTCCCATTGCCCTGTATGCCTCCGCCTTTTCGATCAAGCAGGCTGCGTGACCTGGCGGCCGTTGTACTGGCCACAGTTCGGGCAGGCGACGTGCTGGGGCTTGGGCTGGCGGCAAGCGCGGTTGCTGCACGGCTCAAGTGCGATCGCAGTGGTCTTCCACTGTGCGCGGCGCGAGCGCGTGTTCGAGCGCGACATCTTCCGCTTGGGAACGGCCACGGCTACTTCTCCTCAGGTCGGTCACTGGAATCCCCGAGCCGGTCTTGCAACGCGGCCCAGCGGGGATCGATTTTCTCATGCCCGTGGTCGGGACCGAGATCGGCCCACTTCACTCCACAACCGGGGCACAGCCCGGCGCAGTCGGGCCTGCACAACGGGACCAGCGGCAACGCGAGCACGAGGGCGTCGCGGACCACGGGCTCCAGGTCGATCCGGTCTTCGACGAGGCGCGGGACCTCGTCTTCGTCCGTCGTCTCCTCGGTGGCGCTGTGCGGGTAGGCGAACAACTCCGTCAGCTCCACCTCGACCCGGCTGGTCAGCGGGTCGAGACACCGTGCGCACTCGCCCTCGACGGGCGCGGACGCGGTGCCGGAGACCAGTACACCCTCGACCACCGACTCGAGCAGCACGTCCACGTCGACGACCGCGCCACGCGGGGCGGCGATCACATCCTCGACGCCGAGCGGTGACTCCAGGGTCACCGTACGGTGGATGGCACGACTGCTGCCCGGGCGGCGGCCGAGCTCACGGGTGTCGAGCACCCACGGGCTGGCGGCGGCGTTCCGGGTGGTGGCCTGCCGGTTTTCGGACATGTCAGAACTCAAGTAGGTAGTTGGTCGGGAAAGGTCAACCCGACAAGCGTACGTGATTGGAAGTCCAGGCGCTAAATCGGGGCGATTATTGACCGTCGTAGTCATAGGGCGCGCCACCGTTGTGCTGCGGCAGCGTCGGCTGGACATGCGGGTTCGGTGCGTGCACGCCCGTGACCTGGGTGGCACGCAGGTGCGTGCGGCCCTTGCCGACGGTCCGCAGCGTGTGCGCGAGCAGGTCCTCGAACTCGGCGAGCTTTCCGTCCACATAGGCGTCGCACTCGGTGCGCTGGCGGTCGGCCTCGGCCGCGGTCGCCTCCAGGATCCGGTTGGACTCCATGTGCGCGGCGGCGACGATCTCGGTCTGCGAGACCAGGCGGGCCTGCTCGATCTGACCGTCCTGGACCGCGTGCTCATAGGACTCACGACCGGCCTGGAGCATCCGCTCGGCCTCGGCGTGCGACCGGCCGACGAGCTCCTCGTACTCGGCGTGGCCCTTCTCGACCTCGCGGTCGGCCTGCTGCTCGGCCTCGGCGACCATGCGCTCGGCACGGGCGCGGGCGTCCGCGAGGATCCGCTCGGCCTCGGCCTGCGCGTTGGCCAGCGTGTTCTCCGCGTCGGAGTTGGCCTTGCTGACCTTGGTCGCGGCCTCGTGCTCGGCCTTGCCGACGATCTCGTCGCGCTTGTCGAGCACGTCCTGCGCGTCGTCGAGTTCGCCGGGGATGGCGTCCCGGATCTCGTCGAGCAGCTCGAGGCTGTCCCCCCGCGGCACGATGCAGTTGGAGGTCATCGGGACGCCCCTGGCCTCCTCGATGATCGTGACGAGCTCGTCGAGAGCCTCGAACACCCGGTACACGCTGTCTGTCTCCCTCAGGCCCGTGAGCGGATTTCGCCCACCCCAGTCTGCCCGTAACCAGGCGGACTGGGGTGGACTTCGGAGGGGTGTGTCAGGCGCGTGTGTCGACGAGTTTGAAGCTGGCGTAGTGGTCGGCGGTGTAGAAGTACTCGCCCGCGTTGCCGGTGACGATCCGCCGCGCGCCGCGCGTCGAACTGCCGGGAGTCTTGACTGTGTACTCGTGGTAATAACCGGTCGAGCAGAGCGGCAGGAGCTTCTCGCGGTTCTGGAACACCGTGCCGTCCTGCGGGAACGGGTACGGACCGCCCTTCTGGATCAGCCGTACGGTGTCCGTGGCCTGACTGGGCAGGGCGGAGAGGTTGACCTTGGTGTACCCGGACGTGTCACCGCACGCGGCCTGGACGGCCACCTGGCCCGCGCCCGCGGGAGCCGCCACCCCGACGAGACCGATCACCAGAGCGAACAGGATCTTCACTGTGCGTAGTGTGATGGTGGTCATTCACCGAATGTAGCCCGTTCGCGTGACGGCCGGATGAATGATGAACGGCGTGGTTATGCAGATCAGGCGAGCTCAAGCGGCGGACGTGCCCGTGATCGTCGAGATGATCGCCAACGACCAGCTCGGCGCGAAGCGCGAAAGCCCCGGCGACCCCAGGTACCTCGACGCCTTCGCGGAGATCGACGCCGACCCGAACCAGTACCTGGCGGTGCTGGAGGTCGACGGGAAGGTGGCGGGCACGCTGCAGCTGACGTTCACGCCCGGGCTGTCCCGTCTCGGCATGAAGCGCGCGACGATCGAGGCGGTCCGCGTGCACGCCGACCACCGCGGCGCGGGCCTCGGCCAGCACCTGTTCGAGTGGGCGATCGCGCAGGCCAAGGAACGCGGTTGCGGCCTGGTGCAGCTGACGACCGACGCGAGCAGGGCCGACGCGCAGCGGTTCTACGAGCGGCTCGGGTTCGAGGCCAGCCACGTCGGGATGAAGCTCAAGCTCTGAGCGTTCCCCGTCGGCGGCCGCCACGGTTCGCCGCAGAACTCCAGGTTGACCGCGTGCACCATGTGCAGGACCTGGGTGCCGTCCTTGGGACTGAACAACGAACTGCTGACGACCACCTGCTTTCGGGCGTCGGCCGTGCCGAACGAGAACGTCGAGTACCCGGGGATGGCGCCGGTGTGTCCCCACAGCCGCACACCGCACGTCGTGGACATCTCCTCGACGCCGAGGCCATATCGCGGCCACACCGGATTGGTGGTCGTGACGGCGTCGGTACGCATTCGGTCGGCCAGCTCACGCGGCAGCAGCCGCCCGGTCGCCAGCGCGGTGTGGAAACGCTGGATGTCACCGGCACTGGACACGATTCCGTAGGCGGCCCACGCGAACGACGGATCCAGCTCGGTCAGCTCGGTCCGTGGGCCCGGATCGATCCGGTAGTGGCCCGACGCGTGCGGCCCCCACACGAACGGCAGCGCGGGCAGTTCGGTGACACGCATCCCGGCGGGCTGGAACACCCTGTGCCGCAACTGGTCGGCGAGGTCGTCGCGGGTGACCCGTTCGACGATCAGGCCGAGCAGGACGAAGTTGGTGTTGGCGTACTTCCAGGTGCCGGGCGCGCCGTGACCGAGCCCGTTGGCGATCCGGACCAGGCTCTCGGGCGTGTACCGGCGCCACACGTAGCCGGCCGGGTCGGCGAACTCCGGCGCGTTGACGTAGTCGTTGAGGCCACTGGTGTTGTGCAGCAACTGCTCCACGCGTACGTGTTCGGCCCCGGGCACGAGCCCTGGCAGCACCGTGCCCAGCGTGCTCTCCAGCGTGAGACGGCCTTCGTGCACGAGTTGGAGCACCACGGTCGCGACCATCGGCTTGGTCAGGCTCGCGATCCGGAACCGGCCGTCCACCGGCAGGGGCGCGCCGGTCGCCACATCGGCCACACCGGCCTCGGCCCGCCACGCACGCCCGTTGTCGCGCACTGTCAGCACGACGCCCGGCACACCCGCGGCGACCATCCCGTCCAGATGCGCTTGGATCTCGGCCTTGACGTCAATGGCCGCCCGAGCGGGTTGAGCCAGCCACACGAGTAACACGAACACGCTGATCAGCCTGGAAGTCGATCTCATGGGCCCGCAACGTAGCGAGCCCGACCTGAGAACAGTCCTCAGCTCGGCAGGCCCCAGAACGGGCCGCGCAGCCCGACTTCGGCGAAGTAGGCGGCCGCCGTGGCCGGTTCGCGGCGGGTGTACCCGGGCTGCATCCGACCGGCGTACCAACCACGCGCCAGCCGCCACAGGGTGGCCAGATCCATCACGTAACCGGGTTCCCTGCCGTCGAGCCACGTTTCGACGCAGTCGGTCGAGCAGAACAGGCGTTGGTTGGCGCACGCGTGCACGACGTCGTCCCAGACGCGGGCGGCGGGCGTGAGGAAGTGGGCAACCTGATCACCCGATGGCGGCGCCTCCCTGCCGACAACCCACGCGTGTGGGGTGTCGCAGGCCGGGCAGCGAGTGGCGACCAGGACGTCCGGTTCGGACTCGACCAGGTGCGGGACGGCGAACGAGTCCCACGCGCATCCGCCCCACCACAGGGTTTCCGCGCCCATCACGGAGAAGCCGAGCGGGATCGACGCGAACGGGTGTGCCATCACGATCTCGTCCCGGTCCATCACGAGATCGCGGCTCTCGTGCAACGCGGCCAATGCCAGCCGGACGTCGGACTGCTCGAGCCCGGTGTCAGCCGCCAGATCCGCCACCGACGGCGCGTCACCAGTACGGGCGAAGTGGGTGTAGACGGCCACCCTGACCAAGTCGCTCATCGCGGCAGTGTGCCGCGACCGCGCCGGGGAAGTCTTGGACGCTGGTGCGCGTCAGGCGCGTTCGGCCAGCCGCTTGAGCAACCGGTCGTGGATCTGGGGCGGCAGCAGGTGCGAGACGTCCCCGCCGTACTTCGCCACTTCCTTGACCAGCGAGCTGGACAGGAAGCTGTACGTCGGGCTGGTCGGCATGAACAGCGTGTCGACGCCCGACAGCTGCTGGTTCATCTGCGCCATCTGCAGTTCGTAGTCGAAGTCGCTGACCGCGCGCAGGCCTTTGACGATCACCTTGATGTCGTGCTGCTTGCAGTACTCGACCAGCAGGCCGTGCCAGGAGTCGACGCGCACGTTGGTCAGGTGGCTGGTCACGTCGCGGAGCATCTCGGTGCGTTCCTCGACGGTGAAGAGCGTGGTCTTCGACTTGTTGATCAGTACCGCGATCACGACCTCGTCGAAGACGTTCGCGGCTCTCTCGATGATGTCCAGATGCCCGTTGGTGACCGGGTCGTACGAACCTGGGTAGACCGCCCTCCGCATGGGCCGAAGTTAGCAGCCGGCAGGCGCCGACCACGGGTTCCGTGTTGCCGGTCACTCCTCCGGGTGTTCGGCCCAATGCAGCACGGTGTCGCCGTACTTCTTCTTCCGCATCGGTTCGAGCGGCGACGGCCAGACCGGATCAGCCGCCCGCGCGGACTGTTCGAGCACGATCAGGGCACCTGGCGCGGTCCAACCGGACAGGACCGTCACGTCCGCGGCGACATCCAGGTCGTAGGGCGGGTCGGCCAGCACGACGTCGTACGGCGCCGGTTCACCACGGAGGAAGGTGGCCACCTTGCCGTGCACGACCGAAGTGCCGGGCAGACCGACCGTGGCGATGTTCGTCCTGAGCACGGACACGGCCGTGCGGTCGGCTTCGACGAACGTGACCGACGCGGCGCCACGGGACAGGGCTTCGAGGCCCAACGCACCCGATCCGGCGTAGAGGTCCAGCACTCTGGCACTGGACAGGTCGAGCAACGCGTCGATGGCGCTGAACAGCGCCTCGCGCACCCGTTCGGACGTCGGACGCGTCCCCCGGGGTGGTACGGCCAACCGGCGGCCGCCGGCCGTACCTGCCACTATCCGAGTCACGGGGTGATGATCTCACCGGCCGTTGTGGCCGCCTCCGTCGACGTGCAGCACCGAGCACGTCCGGCCTGCGTCCGGTGATCACCACGGCCAGCCCGTCGCCGACCAGCTGTGATGCGATCGCGCGGCCGATGCTGTCCCCGCGCCTGTGACGGCAGCGGTCACTGTCATGGGGGCATAATGTTCGGATGGTCGTGGAGTTGGTCAAGCTTTCACGTACGTGGAACGTGATCTGGACCAACATCCAACGGACAAGTGGTTTGTCAACCGCTGAGAGAGCGTAATGTGGCTCTTCCGTCCCAAAGAAGAACCCGGGGGTCGTGGGTGTCGCAGGCCGCAGTCCGACAGGCTGAGATCGCTGTCGAGCAGAAGCACGTTGACGTTGTCTACGCGCGCCTGGCCGACATGCGAGTCGAAGCCGAAGAGATGCGTGATCGCGGTGACCGGCTCGCGCACGGCGCCGGCACCGAAGCCGTGTTCGAGCAGGCGTCCATGCTCTACGAGCGCGACGTGATGGTCCGGCACGCCAACCGGATCCTCCAGATGCTCGACTCGGAGCACGAGGGCCTGGTGTTCGGCCGTCTCGACGACAGCACCGGCGAGACGCTGTACGTCGGCAGGCTCGGCATCCGCGACGCGGAGTTCGAGAACCTCGTGACCGACTGGCGCGCGCCCGCGGCGGCCGCCTTCTACCAGGCCACAGCCGAGCAGCCGATGGGTGTGGTGCGCCGCAGGGTGATCCGCTCGACCGGCCAACAGGTGGTCGAGATCGACGACGACCTGCTGATGCCCGACGCGCAGCCGGACACCATGCAGGTGGTCGGCGAGGGCGCGCTGATGGCGACGCTGAACCGGGCCCGTGGCGATGCGATGCGCGACATCGTGGCGACCATCCAGAAGGAGCAGGACGAGGCCATCCGCGCGCCGTGGCGCGGCGTCACGGAGATCACCGGCGGACCGGGCACCGGCAAGACGGCCGTGGCCCTGCACCGCGTGGCGTACCTGCTGTACCGCGACCGCAAACGCATGGGCAGCGCGGGCGTTCTGGTGCTCGGGCCGTCGACCGCATTCACCTCGTACATCTCGCGTGTGTTGCCGTCGATGGGTGAGGACAGCGTCGAACTGCGGTCGCTGGGCAACTTGCTGGACGGCATCGAGGCGACCAGGGTGGACCCGGCGCCTGTCGCGGCGATCAAGGGCTCGCTGCGGATGCGCCGCGTGCTCAAGAAGGCGTTGCGCAACACGCCGCCGGACGCGCCGACGGAACTGCGCATCACCTACCGCGGCGAGGTGCTCAAGCTCAACGAGCAGGAACTGGCCAAGGTCCGCCGTCAGGTGCACAGCCTCGGCAGGCTGCCCAACCGGTCGCGCGTCGACGCGGCCGAGGCGCTGCTGGAAGCGTTGTGGCACAAGGCGGAGTCCTATGAGGACTACCACGTCACGAAGAAGGACCTGCTGGTCGACCTCGGTGAGCGGATCGACTTCCACCGGTTCGTCGTGGTCTTCTGGCCCGTTCTCACCGCGACCGACGTGCTCCGCTCCCTCGGCGACCGCGGCCGGTTGGCTCGAGCGGCGGGCTCGACGTTGTCGAAGCGTGAAGTCGACCAGCTCGCAGCGTCATGGCGCCTGGGCGACTGGTCCGTGGCGGACGTGGCCCTGCTGGACGAACTGCGGACGCTGATCGGGCCGCCGCCCAAGCGCCGCACCCGCCGCGCGATGCTCGAGGAAACGCCGGACCCGAGTGGACGACGGCGTCCGGAGAACTACGAGGACTACTCGCACATCGTGGTCGACGAGTCGCAGGACCTCTCGCCGATGCAGTGGCGGATGATCGCCCGGCGTGGCCAGTACGCCAGCTGGACCCTGGTCGGCGACCCGGTGCAGAGCACGTGGCCGGACGTGGCCGAGGCGCAGGGAGCGCGGGACAGCGCGCTGGGCAAGCGAACCACGCGCCGCCGTTTCACGCTGCGGACGAACTACCGCAACTCGGCGGAGATCTTCAACCTGGCGGCCCGGGTGGTGCGGGACGTGGCGTCGGACGACGAACTTCCCCGCGCGGTCCGCGACACCGGTGTGGAACCGTCGGTGGAAGTGGTCGCCGCGGCCGCGCTGCCGGACGCGGTCCGCCGCGCGGCACGGGAACTGCTGAACCAGGTGGACGGAACGGTCGGCGTGATCGCCTCGATGACCAGCATCGACACCGTCCGGTCCTGGATGTCCGAAGTGGACGACGACCGGCTGAAGATCGTCGACGCGATCGAGGCGAAGGGCCTCGAGTACGACGCGGTGGCCCTGGTCGAACCGAACGAGATGGTCGCCGAGTCGCTGACCGGCCCGCGCACCCTCTACGTCGCGCTGACCCGCGCCACACAGCGGCTGACTGTGCTGACCACAGACGAGAAGTGGCCGGGCTGAGCCCGCGGATCACGCCACCCAGCCACCGGTGCGCCAGTACTGGCCGTGCTCGCGGCTGAGCAGGTCCTCGTCGACGAGGTAGCGGCGCAGGGTGACGTAGTCGGTCTCGCCGCCGTGGCACCAGGCGCGCAGGACGACGTCGACTTCCTTCTCGGGGAACCTGCGGCCGGGTTCGAACGAGGCCGCGATGTGTTCGAGCAGGATGCGTCTGCGACCGCGTTTGGCCGGGAACCTGACCAGGCGACCGTCCTGGATGAACGTCCGGAGCACCTTCTCCGCCTGCGCGTCGGCGTAACCGAATTCCATACCGCATTGATAACCCGCTGCCGACGAGCCCGCCAACCGATATAGCTCGTCCTCGACGAGATCCGCGCGCCGGAACCGGCGGGGATCTTGCGCCGGTCCGGCGCGGCGTGGTCGAAACTGGCGAGGAAGGCGAAGACCTCGCACGACTACCCGGCGATGGCCGAGGTCGTCAACGAGTGCCTCACGCTGGAGCGCCGCGCAGCAGAGCCCCTGTCACCGCCTCGATGACCGGGGTCAGCTTGCGCAGTTCGGTCTCGTCGGCCGTGACGCATTCGGTGATCCCGACGCCGACGACCGGCACCGGGATCCCGTCGATCGCATCGACCAGCTCGGCGATCGACAGCCCGTTCGGCTCCGGGTAAGTCACCCCGCCGAACTCGCCGGGGTCGAGCACATCCAGATCGATGTGCAGGTAGATCTGTTCGCCGGGGAAGGAGTCGCGGGTGACCAGGCCGCGGTCGATCGCGGTCTGCTCGCCCGGGTCGAACGCCCGCGCGCCGATCAGGACGGCGTTGCCCGGCCGCAAAGCCGGGCCGGCCACGAACTCCGGGTCGCCCTCGCCGAACAACGCGCGCAACGCCATGCCGTGGTAGGCGCCCGACGGTGACGTCTCGGGCGTGTTGAGGTCCGGGTGCGCGTCGAACCACGCCACACCGAGGTTCGGGCCGTGCCGGAACCGCGCCACCCCGATCGACGCCACATCCGTGCCGCAGTCGCCGCCGATCGTGAGAACCGGTCCCTCCGGCGCTTCCAGTGCGGCCAGTTGCGCGGTCCGGTTGACGATCAACGCCGCCCGGTTGGCGACACCGCCCACCGCGGGAGAATCTTCAGTCGACACAGGGACGACATGGGGCTCGATCCCGGCGATGTCCCCGGCGAGCCTGCTCAGCGCCAGACACCCGTCGGGCAGCAGTCGCGCGTTGTCGACCAACGCGCCTTGTCGTTGTGGGACAGCATGAATACGCATCAGGTGGTCCGCCTCCGAATCGCTGCGAAAGCCTTCGTGCAGACATCTTTACCCGATGCACGGGCCAATCCCCGACCCTCTTGACCAGTAAGTGGCCGTGACGATGGCTCCCACCACCATCACGGCCACGGGTATGGCAATTTTTCGTGTTCCGGCTACGACAACACGATCAGCAGGTCGCCACCTTCCACCTGCTGCACGGACCCGATCGCCAGCCGCTGCACCTTGCCCGCCTTCGGCGCGGTGATCGCGGCCTCCATCTTCATCGCCTCGATCGTGGCGACCGTGGCACCGGCTTCGACCTCGTCGCCCTCGCCGACAGCCAGCGTGACCACACCGGCGAACGGCGCGGGAACGTGGTTCTGGTTGCCCTTCTCCGCCTTCTCCGCGACCGGCAGGTTGGACGCGATCGACCGGTCCCGTACCGGAATCGGCCGCAGCTGACCGTTCAGGGTGGCCATCACGGTCCGCATGCCGCGCTCGTCCGCCTCGCCGACGGCTTCGAGTTCGATCAGCAGCCGGACACCCTGTTCGAGGTCGACCGGGTACTCCTGCGCGGGCCGCAGGCCGTAGAAGAAGTCCTTGCTCGCCAGCACCGACGTGTCGCCGTACTGCTCGCGGTGGGCCAGGAACTCCTTGGTCGGCCCGGGGAACAGCAGCCGGTTCAGGGTGCCGCGCGGGTCGTCCTCCAGCGCCTGCTTGTCGTCGTCGGTCAGCTCGGTCACGCCCTTCGGCGCCGAACGGCCGCGCAACGCCTTGGTGCGGAACGGCTCCGGCCAGCCACCCGCCGGGTCGCCGAGTTCACCGTGCAGGAAGCCGATCACCGAGTCCGGGATGTCGAAGCGGCCGGGGTCGGCTTCGAACTCCTTCGGGTCGACACCCGCACCGACCAGGTGCAACGCCAGATCACCGACCACCTTGGACGACGGGGTCACCTTGATCAGGTGGCCGAGCATCCGGTCGGCGGCCGCGTACATCGTCTCGATGTCCTCGAACCGGTCGCCCAGGCCCAGCGCCTTGGCCTGCGTGCGCAGGTTGGACAGCTGACCGCCGGGGATCTCGTGCAGGTAGACGCGGCCGGTCGGGCCGGGCAGACCGGCTTCGAACGGGTAGTAGACCCGCCGCACGATCTCCCAGTACGGCTCGAGGTCGGACACCGCCTGCAGGCTCAGCCCGGTCTCGCGCTCGCTGTGGTCGGTCGCGGCCACGATCGCCGACAGCGACGGCTGCGACGTCGTGCCCGACATCGACGCGGTCGCGCCGTCCACAGCGTCCACACCGGACTGGATGGCCGCGAGGTAGGTGGCGAGCTGACCACCGGCGGTGTCGTGCGTGTGCAGGTGCACCGGCAGGTCGAACTCCTTGCGCAGCGCGGTGATCAGCTTCACCGCGGCGGGCGGGCGGAGCAGCCCGGCCATGTCCTTCACCGCGAGCACGTGCGCACCGGCACCGACGATCTGCTCGGCCAGTTTCAGGTAGTAGTCCAGCGTGTACAGCTGCTCGCCCGGGTCGGACAGGTCGGACGTGTAGCACAGCGACACCTCGGCGACCGCCGTACCGGTCTCGCGGACGGCGTCGATCGCCGGGCGCATCTGCTCGACGTCGTTGAGCGCGTCGAAGATCCGGAAGATGTCGATACCGGTCCTCGTCGCCTCCTGGACGAACTTCTGCGTCACCGCCTCCGGGTACGGCGTGTACCCGACGGTGTTGCGGCCGCGCAGCAGCATCTGCGTGCAGATGTTCGGGATCGCCTCGCGGAGCTTGGCCAGCCGCTCCCACGGGTCCTCGGCGAGGAACCGCAGCGCCACGTCGTAGGTCGCGCCTCCCCAGCACTCCACGGACAGCAACTCGGGCATGGTGTGCGCGACGTACGGCGCCACCGCGAGCAGGTCCTTGCTGCGTACTCGGGTCGCCAGCAGCGACTGGTGCGCGTCACGGAAGGTCGTGTCGGTGACGCCGACGAGCTTGGCCTCCCGCAGCCAGCGGGCGAACCCCTCCGGGCCGAGTTCGGTCAGCTTCTGCTTCGACCCGGCCGGCGGTTCGCCGGTGAGATCGACGTCCGGCAGCTTCTCCACCGGGTCGACGAACCTCGGCCGTTCGCCGTGGGGCTTGTTGACCGTGACGTCCGCGAGGTAGGACAGCAGCTTCGTACCGCGGTCGGCGGAGCTGCGCGCGGTCAGCAGGTACGGCCGTTGCTCGATGAAACCGGTGGTGATCCGGCCCGCCCGGAAGTCCGGGTCGTCCAGCACCGCCTGCAGGAACGGGATGTTGGTGGCCACACCGCGGATCCGGAACTCCGCGACCGCGCGGCGCGCCCGCGCCACGGCCGTCTCCAGGTTGCGGCCGCGACAGGTCAGCTTGACCAGCATGGAGTCGAAGTGCGCGCTGATCTCGGTGCCCGCGAAGGCCGTGCCGCCGTCGAGCCGGATGCCCGCGCCGCCCGGGGACCGGTAGGCGCTGATCATCCCGATGTCCGGGCGGAACCCGTTCGCCGGGTCCTCCGTGGTGATCCGGCACTGCATGGCGAAGCCGCGCAGCCGTACGGTGTCCTGGCTCAGGCCGAGGTCGGCGAGGGTCTCGCCGGACGCGATCCGCAGCTGGGACTGGACCAGGTCGACGTCGGTGACCTCTTCGGTGACCGTGTGCTCGACCTGGATGCGCGGGTTCATCTCGATGAAGACGTGCTTGCCGGACGGGTCGAGCAGGAACTCGACCGTACCGGCGTTGCGGTAGCCGATGTGCTTGGCGAACCTGACCGCGTCACCGCAGATGCGCTCGCGCAGCTCCTCGGAGATGTTCGGGGCGGGCGCGAGCTCGATCACCTTCTGGTGGCGGCGCTGCATCGAACAGTCACGCTCGAACAAGTGCATCACTTCGCCGGTGCCGTCGGCGAGGATCTGCACCTCGATGTGCCGTGGGTCGACCACGGCCTGCTCGAGGAACACGGTCGGGTCGCCGAACGCCGACTCGGCCTCGCGCATGGCGGCCTCGATCGACTCGCGCAGCGCACCGGGCTGCTCCACCCGGCGCATGCCCCGGCCGCCACCACCGGCGACGGCCTTGACGAACACCGGGAACCCGATCCGCTCGGCCGCGCCGACCAGCTCGTCCACATCGGACGACGGCGGGGACGACTCGAGCACGGGCAGCCCGGCGGCCTTGGCGGCGGCGACCGCCCTGGCCTTGTTGCCGGTCAGTTCGAGCACCTCGGTGGTCGGTCCGACGAAGGTGATCCCGGCCTCCGCGCACGCCCGTGCCAGATCCGGGTTCTCCGACAGGAAGCCGTACCCGGGGTACACGGCGTCCGCACCGGATCTGCGAGCGGCCTTCACGATTTCGTCCACCGACAAGTACGCGCGTACTGGATGGCCTTGGGTACCGATCTGGTACGCCTCGTCCGCCTTCAGCCTGTGCAGCGAATTGCGGTCCTCGTAAGGGAAGACGGCCACCGTTCCGGCGCCAAGCTCATAGCCTGCGCGAAACGCCCTGATGGCGATCTCGCCGCGGTTGGCGACGAGTATCTTGCGGAACATCGCCCGGATACCTCCTGGTCGCGCGGGGTCGTGACGGAGAACGCTACCGGTCGGAGGCATCCGGGGCACGGCATGTGGTGACCGATGTCATGCACGTGGGTCCATCAGGTGGAATCGACCAGGCCGTAGCCACGCGCGTTGGTCAGCGCCTGCGGCCTGTTGCGGGCGCTGAGCTTGGAGAACAGCTGCCGCTGTTCGCTTTGGACTGTCTTGATGGCGATGCCGAGCGCCTGGGCGGTCTGCCGGACCGATTCGCCCCGCGCGATGGAGTCGAGGATGTCGCGCTCCCGTTTGGTGAGGTTGCGCGGCGCCTCGCCGCCGGGACTGCGGGACAGCTGTCCCGGTAACCGCATGCCCAGCCTGCCGACCTCGGCCGTGGCCTGGGTGCGGCTCTGCACGTCGAGTTTGGCGAAGATCCGGCGTTTGTGGTTGGTCACCGTGTGCGGGCTGATGCCCAGTTCCGCGGCGATCTCCGCGGCCGAGCAGCCCGCGCAGATCAACGCGAGGATCTCCAGTTCACGCGCTGACAGGCCGTGGCCGGGGCTGGCCGGGCGCCAGCCGCCGTCGGCCTCGGCGAGCGCGTCCCGCAGCCCCGCGACACCGAATCGCGTGCTGACCAGCCGATGGACACCGGCGTGGTGCAGGTAGGCGAGACTCCGCGCGTCCAAGGCGCGATGAAGACCGACGATGTGCGGTTCGCTGCGAACCGCACGCAGTTCACCGACGAACTGCAACTCGTCGGGATCGGCCGAACGCAGTTCGACCACAGCCGTGTCGGGCGACCGCAGCGCACAGAGGCGCAGCAGCCCGTCGCCCGTCGCCGCCGCTCCGGCGACCAGGTATCCGGGTAGTGACGCTATCCAGTTGGCGAGCGCATCCCTCAACAAGCCGTCCACGCAACGCAGGACAACCGTGTGTCGGTAATCCGACATAGTGCGGCCTACTTCCCGCCACGCCGCGTAGGGGTGTGGACACAGGGTAAACGACCCACGACAGACAGGTCTGGACCATTAGGGCTAATTCGGGCAGCCCGTGAGGGGGGTCACTCCTCCGCGCACGGGTCAGTCGACAAGGTGATCACGACTGAGCCATCCGGCCCAAGATCACTACCACCTGCGGGGCACACCTCACACATCGCACGATCGAGGGATTCACTAAAGTGGTGGAATGGCCGTTGCCAACGAGTCCCAGAAGTCCACGCCCACCTACTTCGACTCTGCCCTGAACGGGTACAACAAGAAGCAGGTGAACGAACGCGTCACCGGGCTCGTCAGCGACCTGAAGGACGCGGCGATCGGGAGAGACGAAGCGAATGCCCGTGTGGCGGAGCTGACAAAAGCCCTGAACTACGCGCAGCAGGAGCTGACGGACACCAAGGCCCGGCTTGAACGGATGGCCACGAACCCCAGCAGCGCGACGGCGATGACCGAGCGCGTGCGCGAGATGATGCGCCTGGCGGAAGAGGAAGTGGCCGAGCTCCGCCGAGGAGGCGAGGAGCACGTCAAGGAGCTGCGCGCGAAGGCGGACAAGTACAACACGGAAACCCGCTTCGGAGCGGACAAGTACGCGGTGAAGATCCGCGACGACGCGGACACGTACGCCGCGAAGATCCGCGCGAAGGCAGACGGCCTGGCCGCCGAACTGCAGGCGCAGCACGACACGAAGATGGCGGAGCTGGACCGCAGGCGCAAAGAGCTGGAAGAGAAGTACACCAAGCACAACAACGACCTGGACGCGGAATTCGACCAGCTGAAGACCAAGCTGACCGCGGAACACACCCAGCTGATGACCGAGGCGCGCGCGGAAGCCGCGAAGATCGTCGCGGACGCCAAGCGCTCGGCGGAAGCCGTCGAGAAGGAAGCCGCGGCGAAGCGCACGAAGCTCGACGAGGACGCGGCAGCAACCCGGGCGAAGCTGGAAGAAGAAGCGAACAAGAAGGTCGCGGGACAACTGGCGGAAGCCGAACGAGTAGCGGCGGAAACCAAATCCGGAGCGGAAGAAATAGCGGCAGAAATCCTGGCGAAAGCGGAACAGAAGCAAACCGAGGCAGACGAATCGACAAAGCGCCTCATCGAACTCCGCACCAGGATCGCCGAGCGCCTGACAGCAACGAACGACGCGGTCCAAGAAGCCATCAAGCACTTCGAGGCGGACGAGAAAACCCCGGAGAAACCAACGGAGAAATCAACGGCGGACTCCCCAACCGAGAAACTGCCGGTGCAGCCCCAGAAGCAAACCCAGAAGCAGACCCGCCGCTAGAACACCCACCCCCAACCCACCTCGAAGTCGCAGCCGACCACAACACGGCCCAGAGCAAGCACCCGCGCACAAGCACAGCCAGCCCGGGCGGCAAGCGGGCAAGCGCAGAGCAGGTAACACGCGCAAGCGCAGAGCAACCCGCAACGGCTATCGCGCAGGCACAGCGGGTTTGCGACCGCGCGTCAGCAAAGCGACCCCAGCGGGCGTGCGCGCAAGCGCAGAGGTGGGCTTCGGGGGTGTCTCCTGCCCGTCGGCCTGGGCGAAGGCCAACCACGGGCTGTCAAGAGGTCGGCCTACCCCAAGAGCCCCAGCGACAGCCAAACCGATCCTCTTGATAGACCGTGGTTCCCTGGGGCAGGTCGACGGGCAGGGGACACCCGCGCCCTCAAACCCCGGGACAAGAAAGCATGCGCCGGAAGAACACCCAGCGAAGAACCTCCTGCCCAGAGGTCAGCCCCCCGGCGAGGGAAAATCCTTCCCGAACCGAACCAAAAATCAAGCCTTCTGCAAAAACTCAGCCCGCTCGGAATCAACGAGAGTCTCAGCCATACCCCGCAAACCAGGACTACTCCCCAACCCGGGATCCGCGGAAACCAACCGCTGAGCAACCTCCCGAGCCTCCCCGATAACCGCGGAATCCCGAAGCAGAGAAAGCATCTTCAACTGCGACCGTTTCCCGGACTGCGTGGCCCCGAGAATGTCCCCCTCCCGCCGGATCTCCAAATCCAGCTGAGCCAGCTCGAAACCATCCACAGTGGAGGCGACGGCGTCCAGCCGCTCCCGCGTGGTCGTCCCGTCCAAGGCCTCGCTCACCAGCAGGCACAGCCCAGGAGCGCTCCCCCGCCCCACACGGCCCCGCAGCTGGTGCAACTGGCTGACGCCGAACCGATCAGCATCCATGATCACCATCACCGTGGCGTTCGGCACGTTCACGCCGACCTCGACGACAGTCGTGGCCACGAGCACATCGACCTCGGCCGCGGCGAACGCACGCATCGTGGCGTCCTTCTCGTCCGCGGGCATCTTCCCGTGCAGCACCGCGATGCGGAGCCCGTTGAGGGGACCCGACGCCAGCATGGGCGCGACCTCTTCAACCGCAAGCGGCTGACGGCGGCCGTCGTCGTTCAGGGGCGGCTCTTCAGCCTCCTCCGCCCCCGCCTCACCGATTCGGGGACACACCACATAGGCTTGGTGACCAGAGCCGACTTCCTCACGCACCCGCTGCCACACGCGATCAAGCCACTGGGGTTTCTCCGCCACCGGCACGACGTTCGTCGCGATAGGAGAGCGGCCACGCGGCAACTCCCGCAACGCGGAAGTCTCCAGGTCGCCGTACACGGTCATAGCGACCGTGCGGGGAATAGGTGTGGCGGTCATGACAAGCACGTGCGGGCTTGAACCGTCGGCAGCGCGAGTACGCAGCGCATCGCGTTGCTCCACACCGAATCGGTGCTGCTCGTCGACGACTACGAAGCCCAGGTCGGCGAAAGACACCTTGTCCTGGATCAAAGCGTGCGTGCCGACGACGATCCCGGCCGCGCCGGAGGCCGCGTCCAGCAGCGCCTGCTTACGAGCGGCCGCGGGCAACGAACCGGTCAGCAACGTCAGCCGGGTCGCTTGCTCGGCACCGCCCAGCTCCCCGGCCTGCGCCAGGTCTCCGAGCATCTCCTGCAACGAGCGCGCGTGCTGCGCGGCCAGTACTTCGGTTGGCGCGAGCATCGCGGCCTGCCGCCCCGAGTCCACCACCTGCAGCATCGCGCGCAGGGCCACGATGGTCTTACCGCTGCCGACTTCGCCTTGCAGCAGGCGGTTCATCGGGTGCCGGGTGGTCAGGTCCTCGGCTATCGTCTCGCCGACCTCCTGCTGTCCCGCCGTCAGTTCGAAGGGCAGCCGCTCGTCGAACGCGTCCAGGATCCCGCCGGACTTCCGCGGACACGCCGGCGCAGGGCGGGCCGCGGTCGCCTGGCGGCGCAACGCCAGCGCCAACTGCACGGCGATCGCCTCGTCCCACTTGAGGCGTTTCCTCGCCGCCGTGACCTGGTCCCAGCCTTCGGGCATGTGGATCGCGCGCAGTGCCGCGTCGAGCGGCATCATCCCGCGGTCCTTGCGCAGTTCCGGCGGGAGCGGGTCCTCCGCGCCCTCCCAGACACCCAGCAGCTGGCGGACGCAGTTGGCGACCTTCCACGTCGGCATCTTCGCCGCCGCCGGGTAGACGGGCCGCATCTTCTGCAGCTCCTCGTCCTCTTCCTCGAAGATCTGCACTTCCGGGTTCTGCAGCTGGAGCTTCTTGTTGAACATGCCGACCTTGCCGGCGAAGAAGCCCTGGGCGCCGACCTTCAGCTGGTCCTTGTACTTGCCGAGCTGGTTGAAGAACGACATCGTCAGCTTGCGCTGCCCGTCGGTGATCTCCACCTCGGTGCGGGTGCCGTGCCGCTGGCGCATCTGGTGCTTGGTGACCCTGGTGATCTCCGCCTGGATCGTGACGTGCTCGCCTATCTCCAACCCGGCGATGTTGGTCAGCTCGCCGAACTCCTCGTAGCGGCGCGGGTAGTGCCGCAGCAGATCGCCGACCGTGTGCAGCTCGAGGGCTGCCGCCAGCGCGTCGGCCGACTTCTTGCCCAAGATGGGCTGCAAGCTGTCATCAAACGAAGTCATCGCAACTCACATTAACGAGCCAGTCCGACACTTTTCACTCGACACCGAACATGAGTACGTTGTCGCGCTGTCCGCCGCGGTACGACACGAAGTCGACGGCCGGGTACTCGCTCCGCAGGTGCTTCTCCAGCTCGTCGCTCAGGTCGTCCGGGGCGTCGGCGCCGAGCAACGCCGTGACCAGCTCACCACCCGAGGTCAGCATCCGGTCGATGACCGCGCAGGCTCCGCGCAGCACCGTCGACGGGTCCACCGGGCCGTGTTCGATGCGCATCACCTCGCCGTCCGCGAAGCCGAGCAGGTCACCGGCGCGGCACGGGCCGATCCACGTGATCGCGTCCTCGTCGGCCACCAGGAGTTCGCCGCGCCGGGTCGCCGCGGCGGCCTCCGCCATCGACACCACGTCGTCGCCCGCGCGCCGCGCCGAGTCGTGCACAGCCAGGGCCGCAAGCGCTTGCACCGGCGACACGCAGGGGATCACGACGACGTCCTGCCCCCCGGCGACGGCTCTGGCCGCGGCCTCGTCGGCGATGCCCATCAGGTCCTGGTCGCCGGGCAGCACGGTGACGTGGGACGCCCCGGTCGAGGTGATCAGGTTCAGCAGATCCCACACGTCGGGGTCGTCGTTCGCCCCGATCTCCAGGACCAGCGCGCCCTCAGTACGGAACAGCGCCGCGATGCCCGCGCCCCTGGCCGGGATGACCACGACCCGTGCGCGACCGAACCGGGACGGCGCGCTTTCGGCGTCGGCGAACCGGGCGACCATGATCCGATGCGGCCTGCCCGCCTCGACACCGGCCTCGATCGCCCCGCCGACGTCGTTGCAGTGCACATGGACGGTCCACAACCCGTCACCGTCGCCGACGACGGACACGCAGTCGCCCAGTTTGGCCAGCGTGTCACGCAGCGATGCGGCCGCGTCGTCGCTGGTGGAGTCCAGCAGGTACATGACCTCGTAGCCGAACTCCGTCGACCCCGCCTCACGCGCCGCGACCGGCGAGGGCTGGGACGTCGAGTACGGCACGACCGGCTCGTCACGTTCGTTCACGACCGTGACCAGGGCTTCCAGGAGTACGAGCACGCCACGCCCCCCAGCATCGACCACACCCGCCTCCGCCAGCACGTCGAGCTGCTGTGGTGTCAGCGACAGTGCCTCCGACGCGGACCGCGCGGCAGCGGCCGTGACCTCGTGCAACACGCCCGACCGGATCCGGCGGGCCCCGGCGGCGGACGCGGTCAGCACGGTCAGCATCGTGCCCGCGCGCGGCTCGGCGACCGCCTCCGCGGCCAGCTCGGCGGCCCTGACCATGGCTTTCGCCAGGTCGTGCGCACCGGCCTGGTCGACCGCGCGCAGCGACTCGGCGAGCCCGCGCAGCATCTGCGACACGATCACGCCGGAGTTGCCCCGCGCGCCGGCCAACGCTCCCTTGGCGAGGACCGCGAGCGCCGCACCGGCCTCGGACCGCTGGTCCACGGGTGCCCTGAGCAGGGCCTCAAGAGCTGCTCTCATGGTTCCGAGCAGGTTGGAGCCGGTGTCGCCGTCCGGCACCGGGAAGACGTTGATGTTGTCGATCGCCTCGCGCTGCGCGTCGAGTGTCCGCACGCTCATGGCGGCCCAGCGGCGGATCGCGGCGGCATCCAGGGCCTGCAGCACGGTCGTGTCCTCCCGCTGTCGGGCACCGATGAGTCGGGCACCGGTGATTGGGTCGGCGCGAGGGTAACCGCGAACACACCCGCAGCGGCGAGAACGGGGCCGGTTTGTAACCGCCGGACGCGACCCGTTACCCTGTTCAAGTTGCCTGGCAGGCCCGGGCTGTACGTCGTCGGCCTCGATCCGGCGGCAAACCCAGAGGAAAGGACACTGACGTGGCTGCTGTGTGCGACGTCTGCGGTAAAGGGCCGGGCTTCGGCAAGTCGGTCTCGCACTCCCACCGGCGCACCAACCGGCGGTGGAACCCGAACATCCAGACCGTGCACGCCAAGCTGGGCGTTTCGCAGCGCAAGCGGCTGAACGTGTGCACCTCCTGCCTGAAGGCGGGCAAGGTCGTCCGGGGCTGACGCGTTCGCTCTTTCAACCGGCCCGGGTGGTCTCGACCACCCGGGCCGGTTCGCGTTCACGGGCGATCAGCAGTGTGCCGAGGCTGATCAGCGTGGCGGCGGCGCCCGCCGCGCCCATCGCCCACTGCGGGCCGACGCCGGTGACCACGAAACCGGCGATCATCGTGCCCACGGCGTTGGCCGTGCGCATCACCGAGTCGGTGGCCGCGAAGGCGCGACCGTGCAGGTGGTCCGGGGTTCGGAGCCGGACGAGCGCCTGACGCGAGACGTTCTGCATCCCGTTGGCGAACCCACCGCAGAGGAATGCGACGACCATCACAGCGGTGTACGGCAAGGCCGCGGGGATGAGGATGGCCAGCCCGAGCGCGGCTCCCGCCCAGCCCAACGTCCGGACCATCGACCGCTGGTGCACGAGCCGCCCGGCCGTTCTCGAGCCGAGGATCGACCCGATCATCCACGCCGCGTAGACCCAGCCGATCAGCACGACCCCGCCGCGCAGGACGTCGGTGATCAGGAAGATGTCGGCGACGTTGATCAGCGCGACGCACAACGCCACGACCGCGAGGCCCCCGAGGCTGACGGTGATCACCCTGTCGCGCGCCATGTGCCGGATACCCGCCATGGCGGCACCCTTCTTGCTGTCGCGTTCGCCGCTCTCGACCCGTGGGTCCCGGTCGACCTTGAGCAGCAGCAACAACATGGCCTGCGCGAGAAAAGTCCCTGCGTCGATCAGGATCGCGTTCTTCCCACCGACCACGGTGATCAGCACGCCACCCGCGGCCGTGCCGAGGACGTAACCGGCCCACCGGCTGGATGCCAGCCAGGCGAAGCCTTTCGCGACGTCACCGGGCCCGGCCGCGCGGGGCGCGAGGGTGGCGGCGGCCGGGTCCGCGACGGCCGCGCCGCACCCGACGACCAGCGTCGCGATCAGGACCACCGCGACGTTGTCGATCAGGAACGCGATCGCCAGCGTCGCGATCGCCTGGAGGAACTGGGCCTGCTGCATCAGCCTGCGGTTGGGCAGCCGGTCGACCAGCAGCCCGGCGAACGGCGCGCCGAGCGACGCGGGCAGCAGCGCGGCGATCATCAACGCGGCCAGCGCGAACGCGCCGTGGTCCTTGAACTGGACCATCAGCACGAGCCTGCCGAGGCTGGTGCCGAATGCCGAAACCCCGACCCCGGTGGCGATCAACGCCAGATCCCGCCGCATCACCCCACGCTATTGACGCCGGAGGTGACTGAGGAACCTGTTTTCTCTACGAGCTGACGACCTCTGCCAGGCTCATGTCCGCGGCACTGGCCAACACCAGGTCCGCGGCGGCAAGCCGGGCCGGATCGGTGTGCGGGTTCGGGATCGCGACACAGCGCAGCCCGGCGGCCTTGGCTGCCGCGACGCCGTGTGGCGTGTCCTCGAAGGCAATCGCTTGGTCGGCGGAGATCTCCAAGCGGCGCAACGCGAGCGAGTACACCGCTGGGTCCGGCTTGTGCGCACCGACCTCGTCACCGCATGCCACGACTTCGAACCGGGAGCGGTAGCCGGACTTCTCCAGCAGCGGCAGAACCCAGGCAGCGGGCGAACTGCTGGCCACAGCCAGCCGGAAGCCATCCGCCGAATCGAGCCACTCCCGGATTCCGGGCCGCAGCTCCAGTTCAGCGTTGAGCGAATCCCGGTACTCGATACGACGAGCGTGGCTGGACACGCGGTCGTAGCCGGAACCGACAGCGGCGGCCAGCGCGGCGTATCTGAGCTCGGAGACGTCTCCGCCGTGATCGGCGAAGAACGTCGTCACGTCGAGCTCGAGACCGTGCTGCCGCCACTCGTACTGCCAGCTGTGCAACTGCGTGGACTCGGTGTCCATGAGCAGACCGTCGAAGTCAAAAATGAGCGCAGTGATTCCCACTGCCGCCATTATGCCTGGTTGCGGCTTGGTCGCGCTGGTCGTTGACGCCACGCAACACGCCCGACATCGCCCCAACCACGCCTGCCAGCAGGCCACAGCGAAGATGTCGGTCGCGTGGGGCGGGGTGGCAATGACCGGCTCCCGGCGACCAAGCCCGTCCTCGCGGAGCGAGGACAATCGTTACGGCAGCTTCCAGTCGACCGGCGAAGCGCCCTGCTGCGTCAGGAGTTCGTTGGCGCGGCTGAACGGACGCGAGCCGAAGAAGCCACCGGCGGCCGACATCGGGCTCGGGTGCGCGGACTCGATGCACGGCAACGGGTCGAGCAGCGGCCGGAGGTTGCGGGCGTTGCGGCCCCACAGGATCGACACGAGCGGCTTGCCACGCGCGGCCAGCGCCTTGATCGCCTGCTCGGTCACTTCTTCCCAGCCCTTGCCCTGGTGCGAGTTCGGCTTGCCAGGCATCACCGACAGCGCCCTGTTGAGCAGCAGCACACCGTTCTCGGCCCACGGCGTCAGGTCACCGTTGGACGGCTTGGGGTGCCCGAGGTCCTCGCAGTACTCCTTGTAGATGTTGATCAGGCTCTTCGGGATCGGCCGCACGTCCGGGGCAACGGAGAAGGACAGGCCGACGGCGTGTCCCGGCGTCGGGTACGGGTCCTGCCCGACGATGAGCACGCGCACGTCGTCGAACGGCTGCTTGAACGCGCGCAACACGTTCTCCCCGGCGGGCAGGTAGGTGCGGCCCGCGGCGACCTCGGCGCGCAGGAACTCACCCATCGCCGCGATCCGGTCCGCGACCGGCTCGAGCGCTTGTGCCCAGCCCTGGTCCATGACTTCGTTCAGAGGACGTGCCATGCCGCCAAAGACTAGCCGACCCCAAAAATGCGGCTAGTCCAGGCGTCGGAGCCCGGATTTGTAGATCTTGACGTTCTCCACGTACCGGTCGACGATCATCGCCCACGCCATCGGCGGCACCTCGTGGTTCTCCCGGATCCGGGCGGGTACGCCGAGCGCCATCCGGTGCGCGGGGATGTGGCCGTTGAAGGACATCACCGCGCCCGCGCCGAGCACGGCGCCCTCCTCGACCACCGATCCGTTGAGCAACACGGAACCCGAGGCGATCAGGCAGTGGTCGGCGACGGTCGCGCCCTCGATGTGCACGTTGTGGCCGACCACGCAGTTGCTGCCGATCACGGTCGGGTGGAACTCCGTGCAGTGCACGATCGTGCCGTCCTGGACGCTCGTCCGTTCGCCCACCTGGATGCTGCCGGAGTCGCCGCGCAGCACGGCCTGCGGCCACACCGATGCGTACGCCAGCAGCGTCACGTCCCCGATGACTGTCGCATCCGGATGAACGAACGCGTCCGGATGGATGATCGGCTCCTTGTCACCGAGCGCGTAGATCGGCACAGCTCCTCCAAAGTGGACTCTCTAACGCCAGTGCTGCCAGCCGCCCGGGCCGCTGTACGGACGGCCGTCGACGGTAACGCCTTCGCCGCGTCTGACCGTGCCGATGGTGACCCACCCCTCCGGGACCTCCGACGGGCCGGGGAAAGTCGCGGCCAGCGCGTGGTCCTCCCCACCGGTCAGCACCCAGTGCCGGGGGTCCGCGCCGAGGGCGGTGCCGACGTCGACCAGGCGCTGGTGCACTTCGAGCAGATCCGTGCGCACGTCGATGGCCACTTCGGAGGCCGCCGCGATGTGCCCGAGGTCCGACAGCAGCCCGTCGGACACGTCGATCATCGCGGTCGCACCGGCCAGCGCGGCCTGCGCTCCGGCTTCGTACGGCGGTTCCGGCGCGCGGTGCGCGCTGACGACGGTGACCGGTGAGCGGAACCCCCGGCCCAGCACGGCGAGGCCGGCCGCCGACCACCCCAGCTTGCCGCACACGGCGACGACGTCGCCCGCCAGCGCCCCGGAGCGCCTGATCGCCTGCCGCCCCTGCAGATCCCCCAGTGCAGTGACGGAGATCACCAACGTCTCCGAGCTGACGACGTCGCCCCCGACGACGCCGACCCGCGCGCGGGTGGCTTCCTGCCACATCCCGTTGGTGATCCCGTCGAGCAGTTCCACTGTGGTCTTCGGCGGGCAGGCGAGGCCGACGAGGATCGCGGTCGGCGTCGCGCCCATCGCGGCCACGTCCGCGAGGTTCACCGCGACCGCCTTGTGCCCGACCTGTTCCGGTGTGGACCAGTCCAGCCGGAAGTGCACGCCTTCGACGAGCACGTCCGTGCTCGCCACGACACGCCCGTCGGACGCCACCACGACGGCCGCGTCGTCGCCGGGGCCGAGCAGCGTGCTCTGCGGCTGGGCGCGCCCGCCGGTCAACCGCTGAATCAGGTTGAACTCACCCAACTCGGCGACGGTGCCCGCCTGGTCCGGCGTGTCCGATCGCACAAAAGCCTCCGATACCGAATGTTCGGATCACCAAACATTCCCCGGTTGGGGTACGTTGCTGACCACGTTCCTACCTTGAGCATTCTTGTCCAGACGAAGGGGCACGCCGGTGGTCCACGCTTACATCCTCATCCAGACAGAGGTCGGCAAGGCAGCCGCGGTCGCGGCCGAGATCGCCGGGATACAGGGAGTCACCACCGCCGAGGACGTGACCGGTCCGTACGACGTGATCGTGCGCGCCGAAGCGGAGAGTGTCGACCTGCTCGGCCAACTGGTCGTCGCCCGCATCCAGAACGTGGACGGGATCACCCGAACGCTCACCTGCCCGGTGGTCCATCTTTGACCCGTGCTGTAGTGGGGACGTGGACAGGACAAGGGTTGTCATAGCCGCGGGACTCGCGGTGGTGCTCATTGTCGGCGTGATCATCGTCAGCCTCGTTTTCGGGTCAGGGAACGACCAAGCGGCACAGCCGGAGACCCCGCCCGCGCCGTTGCGGACGGGACCGGTCCCGCTCGTCCCCGTGCCCGCCCCGGCTGCCGCGTCCGCCGACTGCGCGACCCTGATCCAGCAGGTTCCCGCCACCCTGCAGGCCGACAAGGCGGTGCTGACCAAGGCGGCGCTGGCCGAGCCCGCGCCGCCCGCGTCGGTGGCGTGGACCGACCAGCGTTCCGATCCCGTCGTGTTGCGCTGCGGCCTGGAGAAACCGGCTGAGCTGACGCCCACGACGCAGAACCTCCGCGCGATCGACGGCGTGTCATGGCTGCCGGTCGAAGGCCCCGGATCGACCACGTGGTACCTGGCCGACCGCCCGGTCTACGTAGCGCTGACCATCCCCGCCGCCGCCGGAACCGGCCCATTGCAGGACATCTCCACCCTCGTGACCAAAACCCTCCCCAAGGAACCCTCGTGAGTGTTTGCCGGGGTCAGAACCCTGGCACTCACGAGGGTTTCAGCGCAGGCCGCTGCCGCGGGCCAGTGCCGTGTCGATGAGGGTGCTCACCAGCGTTTGGAAGTCGATGCCGGTGACCGCCCACATCTTCGGGTAGGCCGAGCTCGGGGTGCAGCCCGGCATCGTGTTCAGCTCGTTGATCAGCACTTCGTTGTCGTCGGTGACGAAGAAGTCGACGCGGGCGAGGCCTTCGCCGTCCACCGCGCGGAAGGTGCTGACCGCCAACGCCCTGATCTTCTCGATCAGCGCGTCGTCGAGCTTGGCGGGGATGTCGAGTTCCAGCGACTCGTCGAGGTACTTGGTCTCGAAGTCGTACCAGTCGCTCGCGGTCCGGACCTCCGCGGGCAGCGACGCCTCGACGCGGCCGTCCGGGAACTCCAGCACACCGCACTCGACCTCACGGCCCGCCACCGCGGCCTCGATGATCACCTTCGGGTCGACCGACCGGGCGAACGCGATCGCGTCGTCCAGTTCGGCCCAGTCGGTGACCTTCGAGATGCCGTGCGACGAACCGGCACGGCACGGTTTGACGAACACCGGCAGGCCAAGGCGATCCCGTTGCGCCTGCGACAGCGTGCGGTCGGTGCGGGTCAGCAGTTCGTACGCGCCGACCGGCAGGCCCTCGGCGGCGAGCACCCGCTTGGTGAATGCCTTGTCCATGGACACGGCGCTGGCCAGCACGCCAGACCCGACGTACGGGATCCCGGCCATCTCCAGCAGCCCCTGGATGGTGCCGTCCTCGCCGAAGGCGCCGTGCAGCATCGGGATGACCACGTCGACGTCGCCGAGGATCTCGCTGGCCCCGGCTTGATGCAGCTCGACGAACTTGGGCCCGGTCAGCACGACCTCGGTACCCGCTGTCACGCTCGGCAGCGCACCACCTTCGATCGCCAGCGTGGACGCGCCCGGCGCAAGCACCCAGGCGCCTTCCGGCGTGATGCCGACCGGCAGGACGTCGAAACGTGCGGGGTCCACATTGGCGAGCACACTCGCTGCCGACACGCAGCTGATGGCGTGTTCGGTGCTACGGCCGCCGAACACGACGGCGACTCGGATTTTCGGCTCGCTCATGGCGACCGACCTTACCTGTCCCCCTCCACTTGCCTGAGCAGGTCTATGAGCTGCGGCAATACCGCAAGCAGCTCGTCACGGGAACAGGCCGCGTAGCCCAGCGCGAGGCCGTACCAGCGGGGTTTGCCCCCGTGGTGCCTGGTCAGGCCGTCCAGCCGGGCGCCGAACTCCTCGGCCTTGGCCCGTACGTCCCGTTCCACGCGTGCCGAGGACAGCGGCACGACCACGTGCGCGCCCGCGTCGTCGCCGAGCACCTCGAAACCGGCCTCCCGCAAGGAGTCGACGACGAGCGACCGCCGCTCGGACAGTTCGCGCCGCAGCCGCCGCAGGTGCCTGCCCAGATCGCCGTTGCGGGCGTACTCGATCAGCACACGCTGGCCCGCGACCGCGGGACCGATCCCGGTGTGGTCCCGGAATTCCAGGATCCTCGACACCACCGGCGGCGGCGCCACCATCCAGCCGGTGCCCAGCGTCGGCGTCAGGATCTTGCTCGTGGTGCCGAGGTGCACCACGACGTCCGGGGCGAGTGCGGCGAGCAGGGGAAGGGGCGCCACGTCGTAGCGCAGTTCGCCGTCGTAGTCGTCCTCGATGACCAGGAACCCGTCGCGCCGCGCGCGTTCGACGAGTTCGACCCGGCGACCGGCGGGCATCCGGCCGCCGAGCGGGTACTGGTGCGCGGGCGAGCAGTAGACCGCTTTGACGCCTTCGGGCACGGCGTCGACGCGGAACCCCTCGACGTCGACCGGGGCCAGCACGACGTTGAGCCCCGCCGCGGTCATCGCGGACGCTGCCCGCTGGTAGCCGGGTTCCTCGATGGCGACGGTCGCGCCCGGTCCGAGCACGGCGAACGCGAGTTCGGACACGGCGGACGACGTTCCGCTGGTGGCCAGCACGGTTTCGTCCTCGCCGACTCGCAAACCGCGGTGGCGCAACAGGTGCTCGGCGATGGCGGCTCGGTACTCGGGCAGCCCGGCGCGTTCCGGGCGCAGCAGCGGCGGCGCGTCGGCAGCGGCACGCCACGCGCGGCGCCACGCGGCCCGGTCGATCCCGCCTGCCCACGGGGTTCCCGGCGTGAGGTCGAGCAGGTCGGGCGCGGCCGCGCCACGTTGGGGACGTGGTGCGGATTCCGGCAGGCTGCCCGGCGGGGCTGTCGTTATATATGTGCCGGATCCGTGCTTGCCCGCGATCCAGCCTTCGGCGTGCAGTTGCTCGTACGCCGCGGAGGTGACGGTGCGGCTGACTTTCAGGCGTGTGGCCAGGGCACGGGTGGACGGCAGGCGGTCGCCGCTGCGCAGTCGCCCGTCCGCCGCGGCGGTTCGCAACGCGTCGGCGAGCTGAACGGCCAGCGGCGTGTCAGACTCACGGTCCAGGGTGACCGGGGGCGCGGGCGGGTCGGCTGCCACAAATTGGCCTTTCGATTTTCGATGTTTTTGGCCCTGTGATGATGCCACTTCGCCGAAGACACTGGTAGTCGTGACCCGAACTCCACTATCGCCCACGCCCCGCAGCACCATCAAACGGGGCAAGAACCGAGCGGTCGCCGACCGGGCCGCCCTGGACGCCGTGCTCGACGCCGGACTGATCTGCCACCTGTCGGTCGTGATCGACGGCGCCCCCGTCGTCCTGCCGACCGGCTACGGTCGTGACGGGAACACCTTGTACCTGCACGGCTCAACCGGAGCGCTGAGCCTGCGCAGCGCGCTGGACACAGACATATGTGTGGCTGTCACGCTTGTCGACGGCATCGTCTACGCCCGTTCGGTCTTCCACTTCTCCGCCAACTACCGCTCAGCGGTCGTGCACGGTCGCGCCCGGCTCGTGGAATCCGAGGAAGAACGCCTGCACGGGCTCGAAGTGCTCACCGAACACCTGGCTCCCGGCTCGTGGCAGCACGCGCGCCTGCCCGACGCGAAGGAGCTCGCCAAGACGCAGGTCCTGGCGCTGTCACTGGACGAGGCGGCGGTGAAGATCCGCGCAGGCGGCCCGGGCGACGAACCCGAGGACATCGAGAACGACAACGCGTGGGCCGGAGTGCTGCCGTTGCGGCAGAACTGGCAAGCGCCCGAACCCAGCGACGACCTCTCGCCGGGGTGGACGGTCCCGCAGCACGTCACGGATAGGTACGCATCTCCCGCGTAGCCCGGTAGACGTGGATGCTGACGGCGGGGTCGGCGCCCTGGTTGGAAACCTGGTGCACGTAGTGCGGCGCGAACACCCGCGACTGGCCCGGCCGCAGTTCGAGGGTGTCCCCGGTGCGCATGACCCGTTCGGTCAGCACACCCGAGACGATCGTGAACGCACCGGTCGCGCTGCCGTGGTCGTGCAGATCCGTCGACTGCCCCGGCAACCAGCTCATCAACCAGATCTCGTGGTCGCCGGTGCGGTCGAGCAGGACCGAGAACCGCTCGGCCGGGTCGTAGCGCAGGTGGCTCTTCCAGCGATCCCGGTCGAGCGCGTATTCGACGGCGATGCGGGCGGGGTGCTTGAGCGCGGGGGCGGCAGCGAGCGCGACGGTGTTCTCAGGTACGGCGAACATGGGGATTCCTCGGATGCAGGCGTGGTCGATGACAGCGGGCCGATCACCGAGGAAGACACAGTGCGCTCGCGACGAAGCCGAGGTCGATGTGACCCCGTCCGTCAGCCATAGCGCGCATCATGCGAACCATGGAAGCAGCGGACGGCATGTCCGTCAAATCACGTCCAAGAAGTGGACCGATGTGACAGATGTGACGAAAGGGGCTAGTGGTTGCGAACGGGAGTTCGTGACAACTAGCCATCCGATGTGGACAGGGCGCGCAGCACGTCGGCGACGAGGTCCTCGGTGTCCTCGCACCCCGCGGAGAACCGCAGGAACCCGTCCGGCACCGGATCGCCCCACTGCGCGCGGCGGTCCGCTGTGCTGTGCAAGCCGCCGAAACTCGTCGCCGCCGTCACCAGTTCCGACCTGGCGAGAAACCGTTCGACCGCGTCGATCGACGGAAGTGTGAAGGTGAAGATCCCGTTGAACCTGCGCATCTGCTTGGCCGCCAATACGTAGGACGAATCCCGCGCGGCGCCAGGCCATCGCAGGTCCGACACCAGCGGATGTCCCCGCAGCGCCGCGTGAAGCGCGGCCGCGTTCTGCGCCTGCCTGGCCAGCCGCAGGTCCAGCGTGCCGAGACCGCGGTGGGCCAGCCAGGTCTCGAACGGGCCGGGGATCCCGCCGTGCACCGTGCGGGTGTGGCGGACTTTCGCGGCGACATCCGCCGACCGGCACGTCACGTGTCCCAGCAGGACATCGCTGTGCCCGGCGAGCGCCTTGCTGTCACTCGACACCACGATGTCCGCGCCGAGCTCCAACGGCCGCTGCCCGATCGGGGTCGCGGTCGTGTTGTCCACGGCCACAAGGGCACCGGCCGCGTGCGCCGCCGACGCCAACGCGGTGATGTCGCACACATCCAGGCCCGGGTTGGACGGCGTTTCCAGCAGCACCAGGTCGACGCCGTCGAACGAGGGCCACGGTCCCGTCGTCGGCACCTCGACGACGGCCACCGGCAGTTCGGCGGCGAGGGTGCGGGTCAGGTAGTAACCATCCGACGGCAGCGCGACTTTCCCGGACGCGAGTCCCAGAACAGCCGAGATGGCGGCCATCCCGGAGGCGAAGACCACGCATTCCCCGCCGTCCAGGGCTCCGATCGCGGACTCCAGCGCGCGGTAGGTCGGGTTGTCCGCCCGGCCGTACCCATAGGACGGATGCCCGGCGTGGAAGCCGGTCGCCAGGACCGGCGATGCCAGCAAAGGGGTTCCCGGCGTCGGGCCGGGCAGACCACCGTGCACGCAACGGGTCCCGTCGCCCAACTCTGTCATCTTTCGGGCCTGACTTTGCGGCCGATCAGTTCGGCGCCCGCTTCGCGCGGGGCGAGACCGTCGTGGCAGACGCGGTGCACCACCTCGGTGATCGGCATGTCCACGCCGTGCCGCACGGCAAGCGCCCTGATCGACGAGCAGGACTTCACGCCTTCCGCGACCTGCCCGTTCGTGGCTTCCTGCGCCTCGACCAGGCTCTGCCCCCGGCCCAGCCGCTCGCCGAAGGTCCGGTTGCGGGACAACGGAGACGAGCAGGTCGCGACCAGATCCCCCAGCCCGGCAAGGCCGGCGAAGGTCATCGGGTCCGCGCCGAGCGCCGTGCCCAGCCTGGCCGTCTCGGCCAGTCCCCTGGTGATCAGGGTGGCCAGCGTGTTGTCGCCGAACCCGATGCCCGCGGCCATCCCGCAGGACAGCGCGATCACGTTCTTGCACGCCCCACCGAGTTCGCAGCCGATCACGTCGGTGTTCGTGTACGGCCGGAAGTAGCCGGTCGTGCTCGCGTGCTGCAGGTCGACGGCCCGATCGTGGTCCTCGCACGCGATCACGGTCGCGGTCGGCTGTTCCCGTGCGATCTCCATGGCCAGGTTCGGTCCGGAGACCACGGCGACGTGATTCGACGGCACGCCCGCGACTTCCGCGACCACCTCGCTCATCCGCTTGAGCGTGCCCAGTTCCACGCCCTTGGCCAGGCTGACCAGCGTCGCACCGGCCGGAAGCACCCAGCGGGACAGGTTCACGCGCAGGCTCTGGCTCGGCACCGCGAGCACGACGGCCTCCGCGCCGTCCAGCGCCTCAGCCGGGTCCGATGTAGACGTGAGGTTGTCCGGCAGCCGGACACCGGGCAGGTAGTCCGGGTTCTCGTGCTGCCTGGTCACCGCCTCGGCGACCTCGGGCCTGCGGGCCCACAACACGACGTCCCGGCCGGCGTCGGCCATCACCTTGGCGTAGGTCGTACCCCACGAACCCGCGCCGAGCACCGCGATCCGCGCCAGCGCCATGTCAGCTCTCCGCCTTCTTCTTCGGGTTGAAGTACCCGGCGGGCGCCTCTTCACCGCGGATCTCAGCGAGCAGCTTCTTCACGTCGTTCATGATGAGCTCGGTGACCCGGACGAGCGCGGTGTTGGTTGGCGGGTCTTCGCCACGGAACTGCGACAGGTCGACCGGCTCACCGACGTACGTCGTGACGGTCTTGCGGGGGAACGGGCTGAACTTCTTCGTGTACCCGTTGTAGATGTGGTTGGTGCCCCACCGGGCGATCGGCAGCACCGGCACGTCGCTGGTCAGCGCCAGCCGCGCCACACCGGGGAACGACCGCATCGGCCAGCCGTCCGGGTCCTTGCTGATCGTGCCTTCCGGGTAGATGCACACGATCTTGCCCTCGCTCAGCGCCTTGGTGGCGTCGCGCAGGCTCTCCGCGGCGTTGGCCGTGCCCCGGTACACCGGGATCGTACCCGCGCCCGCGATGATCTTTCCGGCGACCGGGATGCGGAACAGGCTGTCCTTGGCGAGAAACCTCGGCACCCGCTTGTTGCGGTGCACGAACACCGCGTCGATCACCGGGTCGAGGTGCGAGACGTGGTTGAACACCAGGATGGCCCCGCCTTGGCGGGGGATGCGCTCGGTGCCCCGGGTGACCCGCTTGCCCAGCCATGTGAGCGGGTAGAACACCGCCGCGCAGATCTTGACCCAGATCCCATCCTTCTCACGACGCGCCAAGGCTCCTCCTCCGCAGTACAAGACCCCAGGAGTCTAGGTCCTGCCCATCACAGGCATTCCGGCCTGGTTTTGATGCAGAATCGTCACGGTGGAGACAGATCTCGTGGTGCCGGTGAAGGCGCTGCCGGACGCCAAGTCACGGCTGCGCGGCGCGGTCGCGCCCGACGAGCACACCAACCTGGTGCTCGCCGTGCTTTTGGACACAGTCACCGCGGCCGCCCAGACCGACGGCGTGCGCCGGGTGCTGGTCGTCAGCTCGGATCCGGATGTCGCGAGCGTGCTCGCCGCCGAGGGGTTCGAGTGCGTCCCGGAGGGCCCGGCCCACGGGCTCAACGAGGCTCTGCGGCACGGCGCCGCGCTGCTGCGCCAGTCGGACGGTCCCGACCGGAACAACAGGGGACAAATCGGCGCTCTCCAGGCGGATCTGCCCGCACTGCGGCCCGACGAGCTGGCCGCGGCCATCAAAACCGCCGATGGCAGGCGCGCTTTCTGCGCCGACAGGCAGACGACGGGCACCACCTTGTTGTTGTCCGCGGCGGGGCATCCGCTCGACCCGATGTTCGGCGTCGGCTCGGCGCTGGCGCACACGGCGTCCGGCGCGCTCCCGCTCACCGGGGAATGGCCGTCGTTGCGGTGCGACGTCGACACGGCGCAGGACCTCGCGGTGGCCCGTGATCTCGGTCTCGGACGCCGCAGCACCGCGCTACTGTGCGCGATGGCCGGTGGGCCGATCGAGTGTTAACCACCTTGTCCACACGGGGACGCGCACTCCCGCGATAAGTGCTGGACAATGGCTTGCTGTGAGCACCGAAAGCAACGACCAGCCGACCTCGCCGCCGCCTGCGCCGCCACCCGCGACGTCCCGGCCCGAACGGAGCGCTCCCTCGGCCCCGCCTGCCGCGACAACAGCCGCCACGGCGATCGACGGCCTGCCCGACGACCGGTACTTCAACCGGGAACTGTCCTGGTTGGACTTCAATGCCCGCGTGCTCGCGCTGGCCGAGGACGAGTCGCAGCCGCTGCTCGAACGGGCGAAGTTCCTCGCGATCTTCGCGTCCAACCTCGACGAGTTCTACATGGTCAGGGTGGCCGGGCTCAAGCGCCGCAGGGAGACCGGGCTTTCGGTGCGCAGCGCCGACGGGCTGACCCCGCGCGAGCAGCTGGCGTACATCGCCAAGCGCAACCAGGAGCTCGTCGAGCAGCACTCCGCGGCGTTCGAGCAGCGTGTCCGGCCGGAGCTGGCGCAGCGCGGGATCCGGATCGTGCGCTGGGCGGAGCTGGAGGAGGACGACAAGCAGCGGCTGCGCGTCTACTTCACCGATCAGGTCTTCCCGGTGCTGACCCCGCTCGCGGTCGACCCGGCGCACCCGTTCCCGTACATCTCGGGGCTGTCGCTCAACCTCGCGGTCACCGTGCGGGACCCGGAGGCGGGCACCGAGCGTTTCGCCAGGGTGAAGGTCCCGGACAACGTGCCGAGGCTGCTCCAGGTGCAGTCCAATGGAGACGAATGGAGCGCCACGTTCCTGCCGTTGGAGGATCTGATCGGTGCCCACCTCGGTGAGTTGTTCACCGGAATGGAAGTCACCGAGGTGCACGAGTTTCGAGTGACCCGCAACGCGGACCTGGAAGTCGAGGAGGACCGCGACGAGGACCTGCTGCTGGCGCTGGAGCGCGAACTGGCTCAGCGCAGGTTCGGCCCGCCGGTCCGGCTGGAGATCGCCAGCGACATGAGCGAGCACATGCAGGAGCTGCTGCTGCGTGAGCTGGAGGTGCACCCGAACGACGTCGTGGTCATCAACGGGCTGCTGGACTTGTCGTGCCTGTGGCAGCTGCATGCGGTTGACCGCAAGGACCTCAAGGACGCGCCGTTCGTGCCCGCCACGCACCCCGCCTTCGCCGAACACGAGACGCCCAAGAGCGTCTTCGCGACGCTGCGGGAAGGCGACGTGCTGGTGCACCACCCGTACGACTCCTTCTCGACGAGTGTGCAACGTTTCATCGAGCAGGCGGCCAGCGACCCGCACGTGCTGGCGATCAAACAGACGCTGTACCGGACATCGGGTGATTCGCCCATTGTGGACGCGCTGATCGACGCGGCCGAGGCGGGCAAGCAGGTCGTCGCGCTCGTCGAGATCAAGGCCCGGTTCGACGAGCAAGCGAACATCAAGTGGGCGAGGGCGCTGGAGAAGGCGGGCGTGCACGTGGTGTACGGCCTGGTCGGCCTCAAGACGCACTGCAAGACCTCGCTCGTGGTGCGCCAGGAGGGATCGACGATCCGCCGGTACTGCCACATCGGGACGGGCAACTACAACCCGAAGACCGCGCGGCTCTACGAGGACATCGGCCTGCTCACGGCCGAGCCGTCCATCGGCGCGGACCTCACGGATCTGTTCAACGTGCTGACCGGATACGCACGGCAGAACACGTACCGCAGTCTTCTGGTGGCACCACACGGAATCCGGCGCGGCATCGTGGAGCGGATCGAACAGGAGATCGAATTCGCCCGTGCGGGCAAGGCCGCGGGCATCCGGTTCAAGGTGAACTCGTTGGTAGACGAGCAGGTCATCGACGCGCTGTACCGCGCGTCACAGGCCGGTGTCCGGGTCGACGTGGTGGTGCGGGGCATCTGCGCGCTCAAACCCGGCATCCAGGGGTTGAGCGAGAACATCTCGGTGCGCTCGATCCTCGGCCGGTTCCTCGAGCACTCCAGGGTGTTCCACTTCGTCGGCTGCGGCGAGCACTGGATCGGCAGCGCCGACATGATGCACCGGAATCTCGACCGCCGGGTGGAAGTTCAGGTCCCGGTCCGCAATCCACGCTTGGTAAAACAATTGGACGCCATGTTCGATTCGGCGCTCGATCCGGGTACCCGGTGCTGGGTGTTGCAACCGGATGGCGAATGGGAACCCGCCCCGCTGGGCAGCGACCAGGTCCGCGACCACCAACGGGAAATGATCGCCCTGCACGGGGCCCAAGGCTGAGTAGCTGAGAAGTGTCACAGAGTTCTGTCGCGGCAGCCGGTGCCGTCGCGTGGCTGGACGGGACGGTCGCGGTCGTGCACCGTCCCCGCTACGACGACTGGACCCTGCCCAAAGGGAAAATCGACAACGGGGAAACGGCGCCACGGGCGGCGGTGCGGGAACTGGCCGAGGAGACCGGGTTCCGCGTCGTGCTCGGCAGGCACCTGAACACCGTTCGGTATTCGGTGCGCGGGGCGCCCAAACGCGTGGACTACTTCGCCGCGCGGGCGCTCGACGGGGCTTTCGAACCGAACGAGGAAGTCGACGAGATGCGCTGGCTGACACCGGCGCAAGCACGCCAGATCCTCACTTATCCACAGGACAGAGCGGTGCTCGCCGAGTTCCTCAAGCTGCCGCCGGAAACCACGACTGTGCTGCTCGTACGGCATGCGAAGGCCGGGAAGAGGGAAGGCTGGCGCGGCGCGGACATCGATCGGCCGCTGTCGCCTGCCGGCCTGCGCCAGGCCGCGGCGCTGCGGGACTTGTTGCCGCTGTTCGGCGCCGACCGGATGTATTCGGCGCCGCCCGTGCGGTGTGTGCAGACGATTGCCGACGTGGCCGGAGATCTGGGTAGGACGGTCCGGATCGAGCCGTCGTTAGGTGAACAGGGGTATTCGGCCGACCCGGCCGCCGCGGTCGCCGCGCTGCGGGAGATCGCTGGTGGCGAGGGGATCGCGGTGGTGTCCAGCCAGGGCGGCGTGATCCCCGGTCTGATCTCTGCCTACGCCAAGGAATCAGGCCTTGACCTGCCGGAAGTCCGCGCGAAGAAGGGCAGTCTGGTGGTGCTGACCTTCGTCCAACCGGGACTTGGCCTGGTTGCGGCCGATTACTATCCCAGTCCGCTCCCCAAGCCGTGAAACCCCGGTCTGGAAACACTGTTGGGGGAATCCCGCGCGGACGCCCGCGACGCCCCCGGCAATGACCTTGAAAGGCACCCAGTTGGGCCGTAGCCGGTCCGGGAGTGCCAGATCGTCCAGGGGCACCTTGGCACCCGACCGAAGCCGCGAGAGCCCTGACAGGGGCATCCCATGACAAAGCCGTGAGGGCCACCCGGGCGTCCCCGGGTGGCCCTCACGGCTTTGTGGCTACTGCTTACTTCTTGCGGGTCGACGGCTTCTTGGCGGCCGCGGCGGAGGTCTTCTTCGCCGGTGCCTTCGCAGACGTCTTGGCGGCAGCAGGCTTCGCAGCGGCACGACGGGTGGTCGTGGTCTTGGCTGCTGCCGGCTTCGCGGCCGCCTTGGTGGCGGCCGGCTTGGCGGCCGTCTTACGGGCGGTCGTCGTCGCGGCTGCTGCGCGCGTACGAGTCGACGCCGTGCTGCGGGTGGCGGCGGCACGCGTGGTGGTGCCGGTGCTGCGGCTGGTCGCCGACTTGGCGGCGGCCACCTTCGGCAGCTTCTTCGCGCCGCTCACAACCTCTTTGAAGCCGGTGCCGGGCCGGAACGCTGGCACGTTGGTCTTCTTGACCTTCACGGTCTCACCGGTGCGCGGGTTGCGCGCGGTCCGCGCTGCGCGGGCGCGCTTCTCGAAAACACCGAAGCCGGTGATGTTGACCTTCTCGCCCTTGTTGACCGTGCGAACGATCACGTCGACGAGACCGTCGACCGCAGCGCCTGCGGTCTTCTTGTCGCCCAGGCGTTCCGTGAGCGCCTCGATGAGCTGGGCCTTGTTCACCCTTCTGTCCTCCACTATTGACCACAAGACGGTTACGGCCTTTGCGGCCGACTTCTCGCCACCATATGCCGAAAAGCGCGCGACCACCACGCGCCACGCCATATTTTTCCTTATGAGTTTTGCGATCCGCCCATCGGGGTGACATTTGGCCCTGGAATCAGCCCGTCAGGCAAGGGTTGTGGAGGGCTTCCAGACGGGTCGGGAAGCCTCGAACGAATCGATCGCTTCGGCGTGTCGAAGAGTCAGCGCGATGTCGTCCAAGCCTTCCAAGAGGCGCCAACGGGTGTAGTCGTCGATGCCGAACGGGGCGGTGAACTCCTTCGCTGTGACAAGCCTTTCCCGCAGGTCGACGGTCACTTCCGTGCCCGGCTCGGCCTCGAGCAGCTTCCACAGTTGCTCCACATCGTGCTGTTCGCACTGGGCCGCGAGCAGCCCCTGCTTGCCCGCGTTGCCGCGGAAGATGTCGGCGAACCTGGCCGAGATGACGACCCGGAAGCCGTAGTCGGCCAGCGCCCAGACGGCGTGCTCGCGCGACGAGCCGGTGCCGAAGTCCGGACCGGCCACGAGGACGCTGCCCGCGCGGTAGGGGTCCTGGTTGAGGATGAACTGCTCGTCCTGCCGCCACGCGGCGAACAGACCGTCCTCGAAGCCGGTCTTGCTGACCCGCTTCAGGTAGACGGCCGGGATGATCTGATCCGTGTCCACGTTGGACCGGCGGAGGGGTACGCCGACCCCCGTGTGCTTGGTGAAAGGCTCCATGACGTGCTTTTTCTTCCTTCAGTCCGTGCCTGCGGTGCCAGTGCTGGAGACTGCGAGCAGGTCTTCGGGAGACGACAGGGTTCCGCGCACGGCGGTCGCCGCGGCGACCAACGGGGAGACCAGGTGCGTGCGCCCACCCTTGCCCTGCCTGCCCTCAAAGTTGCGATTTGATGTCGATGCGCTGCGCTCGCCCGGCTTGAGCTGGTCCGGGTTCATGCCAAGGCACATGGAGCAACCCGCGGACCGCCACTCGGCGCCCGCCGACAGGAAGACCTCGTGCAGCCCCTCCGACTCGGCGGCCTCGCGGACCCGCATCGAGCCGGGGACGACCAGCATCCGCACGCCGGTGGCGACTTTGTGCCCTCGCAGCACGTCGGCGGCGGCCCGCAGGTCCTCGATCCGCCCGTTGGTGCAGGATCCGAGGAAGACGGTGTCGACCTGAATCTCCCTCAGCGGGGTGCCCGGCTTGAGGTCCATGTAGGACAGGGCCTTCTCGGCGGCGGCGCGCTCGTTCTCGTCGGCGATGCGTTCCGGGTCAGGAACCTTTTCAGACAACGGCAGGCCCTGACCGGGGTTGGTGCCCCACGTCACGTACGGGGTGAGGTCGTCGGCGTCGAGGTCCACCTCGGCATCGAAGACAGCGTCATCATCGGTGCGCAACTGCCGCCACGCCTCGACCGCGGCGTCCCAGTCCGCGCCTCGAGGAGCGTGCTTGCGCCCCTTCAGATACGCGAACGTCGTCTCGTCGGGCGCGATCAGACCGGCGCGCGCACCCGCTTCGATGGACATGTTGCACACGGTCATCCGGGCTTCCATCGACAGCTCCTCGATGGCACTGCCCCGATATTCCAATACATATCCCTGTCCGCCGCCGGTTCCGATCTTGGCGATGACGGCGAGGATGATGTCCTTCGCGGTGACACCGGCGCGAAGCGACCCGGCGACGTTGATCGCCATCGTCTTGAACGGCTTGAGCGGAAGGGTCTGCGTGGCGAGCACGTGCTCGACCTCGGACGTGCCGATGCCGAACGCCATCGCACCGAACGCGCCGTGCGTGGAGGTGTGGCTGTCGCCGCACACCACGGTCGTCCCCGGCTGGGTCAGCCCGAGCTGCGGGCCGATGACGTGCACGATGCCCTGTTCGTCGTGGCCCATCTGGTAGAGCGGGACACCGAACTCGGCACAGTTGCGGCGAAGCGTCTCGACCTGCGTGCGCGACACCGGATCGGCGATCGGCAGCTCGGTGTCGATCGTGGGGACGTTGTGGTCCTCGGTCGCGACGGTGAGATCGACACGGCGGACCGGGCGGCCAGCCTGACGCAATCCGTCGAACGCCTGCGGGCTGGTGACTTCGTGGACCAGGTGCAGGTCGATGTACAGCAGATCCGGTTCGTCACCGTCGCCTCGCCGTACGACATGTGAGTTCCACACCTTCTCAGCGAGCGTGTGGCCCATCGCTCCTCCAACGCAGATTTCGTGGTGGGTTCCCAGATACTGGACATCTCAGATATCGGGAAGCTAGTATCGTTCTGTGGGACAGCATAGCGGAATCGGTGTACTGGACAAGGCAATGGCGGTGCTGCAAGCCGTGGCCAAAGAACCCTGTGGTCTGGCGGAACTCTGCACGAAGACCGGACTGCCCAGGGCGACGGCGCACCGGCTCGCGGTAGGCCTTGAGGTGCATCGCTTGCTGCGCCGGGGATCCGACGGACGCTGGCGCCCGGGGGCGGCGCTCTCGGAACTGGCGGGCGGGGCGACCGATCCCCTGCTGGACGCGGCGAACGCGGTACTGCCCCGCCTCAGGGACATAACCGGGGAGAGCGTCCAGCTCTACCGCCGTGACGGGATGCACAGGATCTGCGTCTGCTCGGCGGAACCGCCATCAGGCCTGAGGGACACGGTGCCAGTCGGAGCCCGCCTCCCCATGACGGCGGGCTCAGGCGCGAAGGTCCTGGCGGCATGGGCGGACCCGGGAACCCAGCGAGCACTCCTGAACGACGCGGTCTTCGGAGAACGAGCCCTCCTCGAAGTCCGCCGCCGAGGCTGGGCCCAAAGCGTGGCGGAGCGAGAACCAGGAGTGGCCAGCGTCTCGGCCCCGGTCCGAGACGGAGCGGGAAACGTCGTAGCAGCGGTCTCGGTCTCAGGCCCCATAGACAGAATGGGCCGCCGACCAGGCTCCCGCTGGGCAGCAGACCTACTGGCAGCAGCAGACGCCCTCCACAACCGCCTCTAAGTCCCCATAAGACATCCACAGTGGATCAACGGTCACCAGAAGCACCCCACTGACGGATGGGCCGCAGATGAGCGCTTCGCCGACGGGTGAACTGCCGCAGGAGAGTGCCTGTCACGGCAGGCGCCTTGTCGGCGCCAGGCCACTGCAACCACGCGTCGCTGGCGGGTGAATTGTCTCGAAGGAAGTGCGTCGCCGACGGACACCCACACAGAAGCGCCTCACCAACAAGCCCGAACGAAGCGCCTCGCCCGCAGACACTGAACAGAAATGCCTCGCCGACGGGCAGACCACCAAGAGGAGAGGGGGCCGCGCCCCCTTCCTCCCGTATGGCCTGCCAAAGGCAACCATGGGCGTCAAGGGGATCCGTATGACTCCCAGCCGGGTTGCTTCGCGTAGGCGGACCCCTTGACACCCATGGTTGGGCTGCGCCCAGGCCATACGGGAGGAAGGGGACACGAAGGCGGGGACTGCGCTGACGCGCTTCGGGGATAGGCGAGGTCCGTAGGACTATCACCGGGGCTGATTACCGTGGGCGGACCTCACCCTGTCCACGTCATGTGACATACCCCACCACCCGAGGGTGCCCCAGCACTCAGACGCCAAACCCAAAACCTGAAGTACCAAGCTAAAAGAAAAGAAGCTGGTAAAAAGAAAAAGTGCCCAAGCTGGGTCGGAAGGAGCACGCACCGTGGGGGGTTTGGGGGGCTCGGCCCCCCAAAACAAAAGCGAAGTGGGCCTTGGAAAAGTTGCGAAGCAACTGACCAAGGCCCACCACCCACGTAGCCCCGACGGGATTTGAACCCGCGCTACCGCCTTGAGAGGGCGGCGTCCTAGGCCGCTAGACGACGGGGCCAGGAACTTTCTGTTTTCTTTTGTTGAGAGAAGCTTAGCAGATGCTGCTTGGGTCTCTCTCGCTGGGGTACCAGGACTCGAACCTAGACTAACTGAACCAGAATCAGTCGTGCTGCCAATTACACCATACCCCACCGGCGTCTCGGATCTCTCCGTGGCGCCGGAACAGATAGTAGACGATGGGTGCCGCAGGTTGAAAACCGGGGTCAGCCGCGGGGCTGCGGGACCGCCGTCGACGGGGTCACGTACTCGCTGACGAGCAACGACGGCAGCTCGGTCAGGTCCGCGATGACCTGGACGTCCTCCGGGGTCCGGCTGTCGGCGCCCTCGTCTTCCCTGTTCAGCCAGACGGCGTGCAGGCCTGCGTCCCTCGCCCCGATCGCGTCGAGGTCCAGCCTGTCCCCGACGTGCACCGCGCTGGCCGGCTTCACGTGAAGTTCCTGGCAGGCGGTGTGGAAGATCTCCGGCTCCGGCTTCGCCACGCCCACTTCCCCCGCGATCACGACCGCGTCGAAGAAGCGCGTCAGGCCGAGTCCCGCCATTTTGTCCCGCTGGGCGGGGCCCGAGGCGTTCGTCACAGCGGCCAGCTTCAGCCCCGCCGCCCGCATCCAGTCGAGGCAGGGCAGCGCGTCCGCGAAGAGTTGCCAGCCGCTGTTCATCTCGGTCAGCCTGCGGTCCTCCAGCACTTGGACGGTCTCGTCGTCGAGCAGGACGCCCATGTCGGTCAGGAATGCCTTGGTTCGCTGCATACGCATGGTTGTCGGGTCGAGTTCACCCGCCACCGCTCTCGCCACGTACTCGTCTGTCGTGTGCTGCCACGCCCGCCACATGTCGTCCCGGCCGATCAGCGTGAATAATGCGGACCTCGCGGCCGACGTGAAATCCACGAGGGTGTCGTCGATGTCAAGACAGACCGCCGAGATTTCCGGTGGTTTCCCCACCAGTCTTTCATGTCCCGCCCGCAACTCCACCGCTGATGCCATCCAGAGACGATAGGCGTCTGCCCCTGGTTTTCGATTCGTCTGACGAGGTGAATTGCTCGGTCACTGACACGGTTAAGCCCCCTTGTTGCCAAGGGGGCCAAACAGCCTGTATCGGATCGACAGCCCTCAGGTGTTACGGGCATGCCTCACGCGGGTGAGGGTGCGCTCCTTGCCGAGCAACTCCATCGACTCGTACAGCGGCGGGGACACCGTCCGCCCGGTCACCGCGACGCGCACCGGGGCGAACGCCTTGCGGGGCTTAAGACCCAGTCCGTCGATCAGCGCGCCCTTCAAGGCGTCCTCGATGGCCGGGGTGGTCCAGTCGGCCAGCGGCTCGAGTGCCGCCAGTGCCGCGTCCAGCACCGGTTTCGCGTCCTCGCCCAGTGCTTTCGCCGCGGAATCCGGCTCCGGCGCGAAGTCCTCTTCGGATTGGAACAGGAACCGCACCATGCCGACCGCGTCGGACAGCACGACCAGCCGCTCCTGGATCAACGGCGCGGTCGCGGTGAACAGCGCCACCTGCTCGTCGGTCGGCTTCTCCGCGACCAGATTCGCGGCCGAGAGGTACGGCAACGTGCGGTTCACGAAGTCTTCCTGCGTCAACGCGCGCAGATGCGTCGCGTTGATGGCCTCGGCCTTCTTCAGGTCGAAGCGCGCGGGGTTCGAGCTGACCTTGCCGATGTCGAAGGCCTGCACCATCTCCGACATGCTGAAGATGTCCCGGTCCTCGGCGATCGCCCAGCCGAGCAGCGCGAGGTAGTTCAGCATGCCTTCCGGCAGGAAACCCCGGTCCCGGTAGGTGAAGAGGTTCGACTCCGGATCCCGCTTGGACAGCTTGCGGTTGCCCTCGCCCCTGACCAGGGGCAGGTGCGCGTAGTCCGGAATGGACTCGGCGACGCCGATCCGCTTGAGCGCCTGGAAAAGCGCGATCTGCCGCGGGGTCGACGGGAGCAGGTCCTCGCCGCGCAGGATGTGCGTGATGCGCATCATGGCGTCGTCGACCGGGTTGGTCAGGGTGTACAGCGGGGCGCCGTTCGCCCTGACCAGCACGGGGTCGGGCACGCTGCCCGCCTTGAACGTCACCTCGCCGCGGATGTGGTCGGCGAACGTGATGTCGTCGTCGGGCATCCGCAGGCGCAGCACCGGTTCACGGCCTTGCGCGCGGAACGCCGCTTTCTGCTCGTCGGTGGTGTGCCTGTCGAAGTTGTCGTAGCCGAGCTTGGTGTCCTGCCCGGCTGCCTTGCGGCGCTCGTCCACTTCTTCCGGCGTGGAGAACGACTCGTACAACTCGCCCGCTTCCAGCAGGCGACGGGCGACGTCGGTGTAGATCTCGCCGCGCTGGCTTTGCCGGTACGGGCCGTGGTCGCCGCCGACCTCGGGCCCTTCGTCCCAGTCGATGCCGAGCCAGTTCAACGCCTCGATGATCGCGTTGTAGCTCTCCTCGGAATCCCGTGAGGCATCCGTGTCCTCGATCCGGAAGACCAGTTCGCCGCCGTGGTGCCGGGCGAAGGCCCAGTTGAACAGGGCGGTGCGGATCAGCCCGACGTGCGGGGTCCCCGTCGGGGACGGGCAGAAGCGGACTCTCACGCCCGCGAGCGGTGTCGTGTTCATAACAGAGGAGAGGCTAGCTCGTTTGACGTTCCCGCCCGACAGGAGCATGCTGGATGTATTCAACGACCGTTGAAAACGGGAGGGTTCGAGATGGAGCGCACGACCTGCGCGATCGTTGGGGGCGGACCGGCGGGGATGGTCCTCGGTCTGATGCTGGCGAGGGCGGGGATCGAGGTGACGGTGCTGGAGAAGCACGCCGACTTCCTGCGCGACTTCCGCGGCGACACCGTGCACGCGTCGACGATCAGGCTGATCGACGAACTGGGCCTCGGGCGGGAGTTCCGCCGTCTGCCGCAGTCCAGGCTGCAGACGATCGGCTTCCCCAGCGACGACGGGATGTACGTGATCGGAGACGCGGGCAAGCTGCGTGAGCCGTACAACTACATAGCGATGGTCCCGCAGTGGGACCTGCTCAACCTGCTGGCCGAGGCGGGCCAGGCGGAGCCCACGTACACGCTGCGGATGAACACCGAGGTCACCGGTCTGGTCGAACGTGATTCGAAGGTGATCGGGGTGCGCTATCGCACGGCCGACGGCGTGGAAGGAGAACTGCACGCCGACCTCACCGTGGCCTGTGACGGCCGCACTTCATTGCTTCGCGAACAAGCCGGTCTGGTCCCGGAGGAATTCCCGGTGCCGTTGGACGCGTGGTGGTTCCGGCTGCCGCGACACGAGGACGAATCCGGCACGGCCAGCTCTCTCCGACTGGGGTTCGCCGACGGGAACATGGCGATCGCCATCACCAGGGAAGGCTTTTACCAGGTGGCATTGCTGGCGCAAAAAGGGATTGATCCGCGGCTGCGCGCGGAAGGTCTCGCGGCGTTCAGGGAACGGATCGGCCGGACAGTGCCGTGGCTGGCCGACCGGGTCGACGCCATTAAGAGCATGGACGACGTGAAAATGCTGGACGTCAAGTTGAACCGATTGCACCAGTGGCACACCGACGGCCTGCTCTGTATAGGTGACGCCGCCCACGCGATGTCCCCGATCGGCGGAGTCGGTATCAACCTCGCGGTGCAGGACGCGACGGCGACGGCGAAACTCCTGGCGATGCCGCTGCGCCATGGCCGCGTCCGGACGGCGGACCTGGCGAAGGTCCGCCGTCGCCGGTGGCTGCCGATGGTCGTGGCCCAAGGCCTGCAGCGGCTTCTGCACAAGGCGGTCCTGGAACCCGTGCTGACCGGCAAGCGGAGCACGTACCCGAAGGGACCGGCGATGGTGACCCGGCTGATCCCGCCGTTGCGCGCGGTGCCTGCGTACGTGGTGGCGATCGGGGTCCGGCCGGAGCACGCCCCGGACTTCGCAAGGCGTTAAGGCCTACTTGGCCACCACGGGGTTGGTCAGCGTTCCGATGCCCTCGACGGTGACCGAGATGCTCTGGCCGTCGGTCATGGGGCCGACACCGGCCGGTGTCCCGGTGAGGATGACGTCACCGGGCAGCAGGGTCATCACCCTCGAGATCCACTCGATGAGCTTCGGCACGTCGTGCAGGAGAAGAGAAGTGCGCGAGTCCTGTTTGACCTCGCCGTCGAGTTCGGCGCGGATGGCCAGATCGGACGCGTCCAGCTGGGTCTCGACCCACGGGCCGAGCGGGCAGAACGTGTCGTGGCCCTTGCCACGCGTCCACTGCCCGTCGGCCTTCTGCTGGTCGCGGGCGGTGACGTCGTTGCCGACGGTGTAGCCGAAGATGACGGACGAAGCCTTCTCGGCGGGCACGTCCTTGCACGGCTGGCCGATCACGACGGCGAGCTCGGCCTCGTAGTCCACACGGGACGAGTCGGCCGGGAGCCTGATGGCGGCGTTGGGGCCGATCACGCTGGTGGACGGCTTGATGAACATCACAGGGTCGGCCGGTGGCTCCCCGCCCATCTCACGCGCGTGGTCGGCGTAGTTCTTGCCGATGCAGACGACCTTGGTCGGCAGGATGGGAGCGAGCAGGCGGACGTCGGCCAGCGGCCACTTGCGGCCGCTGAACGTCGGTTTCACGAACGGCTGCTCGGCGATCTCCAACGCCATTTCCTGGCCGTCGGCATCGCCGAGGGCGGCGTAGGCGAACCCCTCGGAGTGAGCAATACGAGCAATACGCACGGCAGAACACTAGCTGAGCCAGACGAGGCGTGCCTCGGCGCCGATCTGGTGGGAGCGGAGGGCGCGCTCGGCGGTGGTGGACACGTGGGTGGTGCCGTCGGTGTAGGTGAGGACGGCAAGGGGCGGGTCGCTCAGCTCCATGCCGTACGCGACGAAGTAGTCGGATTCGTCGCCGAGGCGGTCGTGGCGAACGCCATAGATGGCGAACAGGCGTGGAGCGCACTCATACGCGGCCTCGGCAAGGTCTTCCAGTACTTCTTCCGCCAGATTCATCTACCGGACGTTAGGCTAGATGTTCTATACGCCGCAATGACCGGATCGAGTGACGACAAGCCGGTCCGGCATCGGGAAAATTGAGTCATGGCAAGGAATGACCCCACTGCATTGCGCTGGCTCGTGGGAGTCGAGTTGGCGCACTACCGCAAGCAGGCGGGGCTGACACTCAAGGAAGCAGCCGCGAAGTCCGGTATCGGCCGCGCCAAGCTCGGCCACATGGAGACCAGCAAGTACATCCAGTGGCCTGCGGATGTCGCGACGCTGATGTTGACCTATGGCGCCCCGCCCCACGATGTCGACCGCCTGTCCACGTTGGCGGGCACGGCGGGCGGCAGATCCTGGGTGGCACCTTGGTCGAACGTGGTACCGGACTGGTTCAGGACCTTCGTGGGCCTTGAGGGCTTGGCGGAGAGCGAGTTCGTGTTCGGTCCTCTCCAGTTGCCGGGACTGCTCCAAACAGCCGCCTACGCCGAGGCAGTGACCAGCGCCACCGGCTTCGTCCGGCAGGACCACAGTGATCGGTTCGTGTCGTTCCGCTTGGCTCGAGCCAAGCGGCTCAACGACGATGACCCGTTGGACTTGCACGCAGTCATAGCCGAAGGCGCCTTGCGATTGGCGGTCGGGGATGCCGAAACCCGGCGCGGCCAGCTCAAACATTTGTTGACCTTGGCCAAGCGGCCCAACGTGACCATTCAAGTCGTGCGGCCCGAGGATGGCCCGCATGCCGCGAACACCGGCCACCTCGTCGTGCTGGATTTCCCCCAAGCGCAGTCCATCGCCTACGCCGAACGGGTCGATGGAGGCGTCTACATCCAGGATCCAGACGATGTCCGGACCTATAAAATGGCAGTCGAGAATCTCAAGTCGGTCGCTCTGTCCCCCGCGAAGTCGCTGAGCCTGATCAAGGGGTTGATCGACTGATCTGAATCCTGGAGGCGCCATGCGGTGGAGGAAGAGCAGCTTCAGCGGCAACAACGGCGAATGTGTCGAGGTGTCCGTCTCTCCTCACCAGGTTGCGGCTCGAGACTCCAAGAACGCCACCGGCCCCATCCTCACCTTCAACCACCCGGCCTGGGCGACCTTCCTCACGACCCTCACGACCGTCACGCGCTGACCTGGTCCATCTCCTAGAGTCCGATCATGGACTCCTCACGGCGTGCTGTACTGGGCGGAGCCGTTGCCACGTTCCTCGGACTTGGTAGCGGCACGGCCGCCGCAACGACAACCAGGCGTAAGCGAGTGCTGATCGCGACCAACGAACCGTGGGGCACGTACCACGTCCAGCCCTTGCTGGCCGAAGCCGCGCGGTTCGGTATCCGGATCACGCAACTCGTTCCTGACTATTCACAGGTCAAGCCCGGCGATCCTGTCCCCGTGGCGACTCTCGCCGACGCTCCCCAAGCCGACCTCCTGGTTGTCAACGGGGCCGAGACGTGGCCTGCCGACTGTGCCAAGCACTTCCGTCGCCTGCCTGTCATCGCGAGTTCCCTCGCCTACCTACAGCCCGTGGAGGCGGCGAGGGCCAGGGAGTTCCGGCACCGGCTGAGGATTCTGACTGCCTCTTCCCCCGCTGAGGCGCGTTCGTTCGGCAAGTACTTCGGGACCAAGCGAACCGTCAAGGTCGTCGGCTCCCCGCAGACCGACAACCTGCCGAAGCGGGCACCGGAGAAGGACCTCGTCCTCGTCATCACCAGCGTCACGCACCCCGACGGCACGGGAAGCTCCGCGCCCGGTACCGAACTGCTACTGGCCGCCGCCGAGAAGCTTGCCGCTGCGGGGAAGAAGATCCTGGTCGGCCTGCACCCCCGTGAGAACCGCAAGCTCTGGGAGCGCTACGAGATCAGCGCTGTTCCCACCCTCCAGGCCTCCGCACGCGCCGAGGCCGCCATTGGGATTCCCGGCACCGTTTTTCCGTTCGTCGCCGCCGTCGGGACTCCGCTTGTCGGCTGCACCGACCCCAAGCTCACCGTGCCCGACTACCTGCGTGCCGTTTGCTCTTCCACCATCGACAGCGCCGAGCGGGCCGTGTCGGCTGTAGAGCAGGCACATCTGCCCAGCGACGCCGTCCTCAAGGATGCCGTCGGGCCGGTCGGTGGCTCGGCCCGACGCCTCCTTCACAGTTGGGTCAGGACACCGTTGTGCTGACCCGCAGCGCTTTGTGGACCAACGCATCGCACAACGCCAGCCAGCTGGCTTCCACGATGTTGCCGTGCACTCCCACTGTCGTCCATTCGCGCTGACCGTCCGTCGACTCGACCAGCACCCGGGTCACCGCGTCCGTTCCCGGGTGTTCGGTCATGATCCGGACCTTGTAGTCCGCCAGCTCCACCTGGTCAAGCCAGGACAGGTGCGGCAGCAACGCTTTCCGCAGCGCCGCGTCCAGTGCGTGGACCGGGCCGTTTCCTTCCGCCGTCGCGATCATGCGCTCGCCGTTGACGTGCACCTTCACCGTCGCCTCCGACACCACTGTCCCGTCGACGTGGTGGTCCAGGATGACCCGGTAGGATTCCAGGACGAACGGTGGTGTGTCCACTGGCGACTGGTCGGCTTCCGCCACCTGCGCCCGCAGCAACAGCTCCAGCGACGCGTCCGCGGCTTCGAAGGACCAGCCCCGTGCTTCCATCTCCTTCACCTTCCGCACCGCGCCTGTCAGCGCGGCGGGCCGACCGGCCAGGTCAACCCCGAGCTCACGTCCCTTGAGCTCCAGGCTGGCCCGACCGGCCATCTCGGTGACCAGTACCCGCATGTCGTTGCCGACGACGTCCGGATCGATGTGGTTGTACAGCTCCGGATCGACTTTGATCGCGCTCGCGTGCAGGCCCGCCTTGTGGGCGAACGCTGACGACCCGACGTAGGCCTGGTGGGTGTCGGGTGCGAGATTCGCGATCTCGGCAAGGGCATGGGAGACCCGGGTGAGCTCGGCCACGCGTTCGGTGGGTAGCACCGGCATGGCGAGCTTGGTCACGAGGTTTCCCACTACGGCGAACAGATCGGCGTTACCCGCCCGTTCGCCGTATCCGTTCGCGGTGCACTGCACGTGGCTGGCGCCCGCCTGGACCGCCGCGATGGTGTTCGCGACGGCGCACGATGTGTCGTCCTGGCAGTGGATCCCCACCCGGAAGCCGGTCCGGGCGATCACTTCCCTGACGGTCTCGGCCAGCCCCAGCGGCAACTGGCCACCATTGGTGTCACACAACACGACCACGTCCGCGCCACCGTCCACACCGGCGGTGAGCACGCGCAACGCCGTGTCCGGGTCGAAGGCGTAGCCGTCGAAGAAGTGTTCCGCGTCGAGGAACACCCGCCGCCCTTCGCCGGTCAGGAACGCCACCGTGTCACGGACCATCTCGCAGGCTTCGTCCACATCGGTCTTCAGCGCGAGTTCGATGTGCCGCCGGTCGGACTTGGCGACCAGCGTGACGACCGGCGCCTGCGAGTCCAGCAGCGCTTTCACCTGCGGATCCTGCGCCGCCGTCGTCCCTGCCTTGCGGGTGGATCCGAACGCGACGAGCGCGGCGTGCTTGAGCTCCAGTTCCCCTTCGGCCGCGCGGGCGAAGAACTCCGTGTCCTTCGGCAAAGCGCCTGGCCAGCCGCCTTCGATGAACCCGACGCCCAGTTCGTCCAGCAACCGGGCGACGACCAGCTTGTCCGCGGCCGAGTAGGAGATTCCCTCGCGCTGGGCCCCGTCCCGCAGTGTCGTGTCGTACACGTGGAAGTCGTCGCCGAGCGGCGTGCCTGCCGGGCTCTTGCGGGTCACGGGACTCTCCTGTGGTGGGTTCGAGACAGTGCCGGAACAACAAAAAACCTCCCGCAGGATGCGAGAGGTCGGCGCACTGGGTGGTGGAGCTCGGCTACCCAGTGCGCTGGTCGATAATGATCACGGCATACGCGGTCATGGTGAGCATGAAACCACACTCACCGCCGCCATACCAACCAGCGGGCCCGAGTTCCCACTTCATGGGAGCAGCCCTTCGACGAAGGCGAGCGAATCCTCCGGCGACAGGGCGTCCTGCCGAAGCTTGTCGAACACCGACAGGTACTCGTTCACACCGTCGCGGATCAGATGCCCTTCGGTCAGGTTGTTCGTATATGCGACCGGCACATCATCCGCGCCCGCGAAGCGCAACGCGATGAACCCACCGGCCTGCCCCGCGTGCAACCCGACGGACGCGGGCAGGACCTGGATCCGCACGCTCGACCCAACGGTCATCAGGTGCCGCAACTGCTCCGCCGCGAGCCGCGGCACGGCGGCGACCCTGTGCAGGACCGAATCGTCGAGCACGACCGACAGCGACGGCGGTGTGTCGCGGACGAGGATCGCCTGCCTGGCCATCCGCAGATCAGCCCACCGGCGCGCGACCTCGGACGGACGGCCGAAGGCCTCCCCGAGCGCCTGGGCGTACGCGTGGGTCTGCAGCAGGCCGGGAATCCACTGTGGCTGGTATTCGAGGATCTCGGTCGCTTCGTCCTCGTAGCCGACGTAGAGGTCGTAGCCCGGGTAGATCACGTCGGCGTAGTCACGCCACCACCGCTGCTTGCCGTGCCGAACCACCGCGAGCAACACCGTCCGCTGCGCGCCGGACACGTCGTAGTAGTCGAGGAGTTCGCGCAGGTCGATGGGCCGGACGGCCACCTGCCCGGTCTCGATCCTGCTGACCTTGGCCGACGAGCACTCCAGCCGGGCCGCGACCTCGTCGAGCGTGCGACCGGCCTGATCCCGCAGGTGACGCAACTCGGCCCCGAGCCTGCGCCGATCGTCCTGAGACGGTCTCAGCATTCTGCAATTCTTGCACAGCGAAAGGCCGCCGCCACGGGATCGTGACGGCGGCCTTCAGCTGCTGAAACCTACGCGGTCGTCCGTGAATTCGACGAGACGAGCGCCGCCAGCCGGTCACCGATGGCGTACGTGCCGCCCGGCGACGCGTGATCACGGGTCGCCAGGTCGAACGCCACCGACGCCTCGATCCGGCGTGCCGCTTCCCGCTCCCCGAGGTGGTCGAGCAGCAGCGCCACCGACAGCACAGCCGCCGTCGGGTCCGCGATGCCCTGCCCCGCGATGTCCGGGGCACTGCCGTGGACCGGCTCGAACATGCTCGGGTTGCGGCGGGTGATGTCGAGGTTCCCTGATGCCGCGAGGCCGATTCCGCCCGTCACCGCCGCGGCGAGGTCCGTGAGGATGTCGCCGAACAGGTTGTCGGTGACGATCACGTCGAACCTGCCCGGGTCCGTCACCATGTGAATGGTTGTCGCGTCCACGTGCTGGTAGGCCACCGTCACGTCCGGGTGCTGCAACGACACCTCTTCGACGACCCGCGACCACAAGGAGCCCGCGTGCGCGAGCACGTTGGTCTTGTGCACGAGCGTCAGGTGCTTGCGCGGACGGGCCGACGCACGAGTGAACGCGTCGCGGACCACGCGCTCCACGCCGAAAGACGTGTTCACGCTGACCTCGGTCGCGATCTCGTGCGGCGTGTCCTTGCGCAGGAGGCCACCGTTGCCCGCGTACAGACCTTCGGTGCCTTCCCTGACCACGATCATGTCGATGTCACCCGGATCGGCGATCGGGCTGCGCACACCCGGGTACAGCCTCGCCGGCCGGAGGTTCACGTGGTGGTCGAGCTCGAACCGCAGCCGCAGCAGCAGACCGCGCTCCAGGATCCCGCTCGGCACCGAAGGATCACCCACCGCGCCGAGCAGTATCGCGTCATGTTCCCGGAGTTCGCCGAGAACCGACTCCGGCAGCAACTCCCCCGTCGCGTGCCATCGAGCGGCCCCAAGGTCGTACCGGGTGATCTCAGCACTCGGAACGACCTCGCCGAGCACCTTGAGGGCCTCGGCGATCACTTCCGGCCCGATCCCGTCACCGGGGATCACCGCGAGCCGCATGCAGACACCTCCGTGGATACAGGCCCAGCGTTCGGGCCACACAGTTCAGGGAAGGCTACCCGCACCCACCCGGTCATCCGTACCTCGACCACGCTTACGGGGTCCCCCTTTCGGATCACGACCATCTCAGCTCGCGGGAACCCGCACCACCGCGGCACGATCACCGCTCGCATTGTGGTGGTTGAGGACCAGCAGCCCTTCCGTCCGATCGGTCGCCATGACCGACTTGTCCCGCTTGATGGACAGCACGGTGTTCGCCTTGGCGTCGAACACGAGCGCGTCCTTGCCTTGCCCGGTCGCCCGCAACGCGGGCTTGAGCGGATCGAACGACATCCCGGCCACGCTGTCAATCAAACCGGCCTCCTCACCCGGCGGGCTGTAGAAGCCGACGACCCCGACGGAGTACGAGAATCGGGCCGATCCCGCGGCGAGGTCGACGCCCAGCACTCTGAGCGGCACCGGCAGCAGCGCCACGTCGCTGTCGAACGCGTTCGTGTCCGTGTCGCCGAAAAGGCCGTTGAACGCGGTACGGGCCACCGACGGCCTGTCCGGTTTCGCCAAGTCCACTGTGTTCACCACCCACACATCGGTACCGGTGAGCTTTGTCACGTACGACTGGAAGTCCATGGTGCCGTCGTTGTTCTTGTCGATCTTGACGTACGGGATCGTGTTCCCGCCCGAGTTGTACCTGTTGCCCCACGTGACGACGCCGAAGGCCAGATACGCCGTGTCCGGTTTGCCGTGCTCGATCGCCCACGGCGCGGTGGACGCGACTCCCACGTACCGGATGTCGCCGCCCTTCGCGGTGTCGTTGACCGTGCAACTCTTGACGCGGACGCGGCGGCACGACGGCAGCTGCGGCGACGTGCCCTGCAGTTCCAGCACACTGATCAGCGAGCGGTACGCCTCACTGCCCTCGCCCTGGTCGAGCCCCTTGCCCAGAATGGGCAGCAGCCCCTGGTCCGTGCTGTCGAAGCTCACCACCGGTTCGGTGCTGACCTTGGCGACGGGCTTCGGCGCCGCGTACACCGGAACACGGAGTTCCTTGCCCGCGGTCGACGTCAGCACGATCCTTCCGGAGGCGTCCGCGACGAACTGGCGGGCGACGTCCTGCTGTTTCCTGGCGACAGTCGGGTCGATCGTCCGGCGCAGGGCGAGCGGGTCGTCGACTCGCAGGGTGACAGTCACGGCGGCCGTGCCGTTCGCCGGGAGCGCCACCTGCGACGGGGAAACCTCGTAGCGAACACCCGGCATCGTGGTGACGTCCTGGTAGGCGGCTTTGAACTCGGTCGGCTGGCTGCCCTTGTTGACCAGTTTCACCGTTCGGCTGACCGAGACCGGGTTGAGCACCTCGACCGCGCCGAACGACACGCTCACCGAACCGGGTGCCTCCTGGACCATCGCGAGCACTTCGGTGTCCACAGCGGACTGCGCGTTCACCCGGCCGGCGCCGGTCCGCTGCGGTGCGAGGACGATCCCGTTCGGCTCGGTGCGCACGTCCTCGGTCGCGGTGTTCATCACCGCGGCCTTGACCTCCTCCGGCGTCCAGTCCGGACGGGTCTCGCGGACCAGTGCGGCGATCCCGGCGACGTGCGGCGTGGCCATCGAGGTGCCGCTGATCACCAGGACCTGGTTGCCGCTGGTGGCCAGTGCGGACGCGATGGTGTCCCCCGGCGCGGCCACGTCCGGCTTCACGGCGGGACCGCGCACCCCGCGTGAGGTGAACCGGCTCGGCGTGTCGTTGATCTCGGGCGACTTGGTCTTCAGCGTGCCGCGCTTCGCACCGTGCATCCGGACAGTCAGCGTGCCCGCCTGCAAAGCGGGCAGCACTGCTTTCGTCGCCGTCGCGGTCAACTGGAAGGACGGAATGCCGTCGACGCCCGCGATGCCCGCGGCGAACTGGTCCGTCCCCGACGGCAGCAGAACCCCTGCCGCCCCGGCGTTCTTGGCGTTCGTCGCCCGGGCCGCCGAGCCGCAGCGGCGAGTGCTGTCGGCGTCATCCCATTCCAGCCACACGATCTTCCCCGCGACAACGGTCTTGTCCGCCTCGGCGAACGGGTCGCAGCCGTCCGCGTTGGCCTGGCTGGACATCCGCACGACCGGTTGGGTCAGATCGAGGCTGTCGTATGCGGTGTAGGCCAATCCGTACTGCCCGCCGACATCCGCGGCCGCTTCCGGTGGCGCGGTCACCGTCACCGCGTCACGCATGACGAACGGGTCGAGTGTGCTGGCGACAGTCAGTGCCTCGGGCGTGTTGCCCGGTGCGCCACCGATGTCGTAGATGTCCCCGCCGTTGCCGCCCGCGATCACGGGCAGCACGTCGTTGCGGACCAGCTTGCGGACGAACAGGCTGTCCGGGTCGTCCGGCGCACCGTAGTTGCTGCCCAGCGACAAGTTCACGACGTCCAGGTGGTCGGAGAAGTCGCCGTCACCGGTGGGGTCGAGCGCCCAGTCGAGTGCTTTCGCCGTCAGGTTGGTGCCGCCGGAGCAGCCGAAGACCTTGATGGCGTAGATCGACGCCATCGGCGCGGTGCCGGGGCCGATCCGCATGTCGTCGAGAGCCTGCGGGGTGAGTTTGGCGTAGTCGCCGCGGAACGTGGTGCCGTCCGCGTTCACGCCATACCCCGCGGTCGTCCCGCCGACGTGGGTGCCGTGCTCACCGCAGGCAATCGGGTTCGGGTCAGGGGCAGGCGTCTTCGACCCGTTCTTGCCGGACGCGTCGTACTGGTCCCCGGCGAAGTCGTAACCGCCGACGACCTTGGCGGTCGGGAAGTAGCTGGGATCGACCTTGGTCCGGTCGATCGCGGTGTACGACTCGGGAGTGCCCGGGCCGCCGAACGTGGCGTGCGTGTAGTCGACACCGTCGTCGATCACGCCGATCCGGATCTTGTCCCCGAGGCGGCCGGTGTTCTGCCAGACGTTCAAGGTCTTGGTGACCTGGACCGCACTGGCGTTGGTGCGCGTCTTGGCCAGGACGGGCCGGATCGACTGGACGTCCGCCCGCGCCGCCAGGCCGCGGATGGCCGTGGCCTCACCGCTGACGACCATCCCCGCGACCGCGTTCACTGTGGTGAACAGGAATTGGGCGCTCGTGTCCCGCGACCGCAGGGCGGTGGACAGGGATTCGGCCGTCGCGTTGGTGTCGGCGACGGCCGCACGCGCCGCCTGCGCGGCCTGTTCCTGGGTGCCACCGGCGCGGCTGGACTGTTCGTTGTAGACGTCCACAGCGGGACGACGGTCCAGCTCGACGAACGCGGTCGTCGGCCCGCTGGTGCTGAACAGTTCGGAGACCTTGTCGGCAGTCGAGTCAGGCAACGCGCGGACCGGCAGAGCTTTGGCCAACGGGAGATCGCGCGGTCTGCTGGTGGCGGTACCCGCCGTGGACACACTCGCGACAAGAGCGAGGGTGAGCACCGCGATCATCGGACGTCGTCGTTTCCACCCGGTCCGACGGGCCACAGCCATACCTCACTCTCCGCGCACTGGTGATGCCGGAAAGCAACCTATCCGTGATCGGGGGCATCACCTAGGACATCCGGGCGAACGTCAACTCTTCGGGTTGACACGAAAGTGGCAGCCGAAGACGCGGAAAGCCCCCACAGCCGCGCTGTGGGGGCTTTCGTTCGAACCGGTCAGTCGTCGAACTGCACGGCGCGGATGTTCGTGGCCGCGATGCTCAGGCCGATCGAGTCGAGCACCGAGGCGTCCACCTGGCGGTCGACACGCAGGATCATGATCGCGTCGTTGCCCGTCTTGGTCTGGCTGATCTGGGCCGCCTCGACGTTCACGCCCGCCTCACCGAGCAGGGTGCCGACCGTGCCCATCACACCGGGGCGGTCCGGGTACGCCGCCAGCAGCACCGTGCCCTCGGCACGCAGGTCGAAGCTGCGGCCGTTGAACCCGACCAGCTTCTCCACCTGCGCGAGGCCCGACACCGTGCCGGACACCGTGATCGTCCCGCCGTCCGGGTAGACCGCGCGCAGCGTCACCAGGCTGCGGTGGGCCGCGCTCTCCGACTCCTTGACGATGTCCACCTGGACACCGAGCTCGTCGGCCAGCCGCGGCGCGTTCACGAAGGTGACCGGGGTGTCCACGAGGCCGTGGAAGGCGCCGCGCTCGGCGGCGAGAGCGAGGATCGAGACGTCCTCGTTGGACAGTTCACCGCGGACCTCGACCGTCAGCGACGTCGGCGTGCCGTTGCCGGTCGCGGCCAGCACCAGGCCCAACTTGTGCGTCAGCGGCAGGTACGGGCGGACTTCGTCGCCCACCGCGCCACCGACGACGTTCACACCATCGGGTACGAAGTCGCCGCGCAGCGCCAGCAGGACGCTGCGGGCCACGTCCGTGCCCGCGCGGTCCTGCGCCTCCTCCGTCGAGGCGCCGAGGTGCGGCGTGACCACGACGTTCGGCAGGCCGAACAGGGGGCTGGACGTGGTCGGCTCGGTGGCGAACACGTCGATGCCCGCACCGCCGACCTGGCCCGACTTGATCGCGTCGGCCAGCGCCTGCTCGTCGATCAGGCCACCGCGGGCGGCGTTGACGATCAGCACGCCCTTCTTGGTCTTGCCGAGCTGGTCCGCGCCGATCAGGCCCTTGGTCTCCGGGGTCTTGGGCAGGTGCACCGAGATGAAGTCCGCCCTGGCCAGCAGCTCGTCCAGCTCGACGAGCTCGATGCCCAGCTGCGCGGCACGCGCGGGCGACACGTACGGGTCGTACGCGATCAGCTTGGTGTCGAAGGCGGCCAGGCGGGCGGCGAACAGCTGACCGATCTTGCCGAGGCCGACGACACCGACCGTCTTGCCGTTGATCTCCACGCCCGAGTAGGAGCTGCGCTTCCACGCCCCGCCCTGCAGGCTCTGGTCGGCCGCGGGGATCCGGCGGGCGACAGCGAGCAGGAGGCCGACGGCGTGTTCGGCGGCCGAGACGATGTTCGACGTCGGCGCGTTCACCACCAGCACACCGCGCTCGGTCGCGGCGGGCACCTCGACGTTGTCCAGCCCGACACCGGCGCGGGCGACGACCTTCAGCTTCGACGTGGCCCCGAGCACCTCGGCGTCCACCTTGGTCGCCGAACGGACGAGCAGCGCGTCCGCGTTCGCCACCTCGCTCAGCAATGCGGGACGGTCCGTGCCGTCGACGTGCCGGACCTCGACTTCCGCGCCGAACACGTCAAGGACGGACGGAGCCAGCTTCTCGGCGATCAGAACGACAGGTCGGCTGGTTGCAGTCACGGCAACGCACTCCAAATGGTCATTTCATGATGTGGGAGACAGACCGGGAACAACGCCGGGCCCGGATGCGGAGGAGTCTAAAGCCTCACGCGCAGGTTACGAGTGAGTTATGGGGCACTACCGGGTCATCACCACGGCTCGTCGAACTCACCAGCGCGGACTCCCTGGACGAACGCTTCCCACTCACTGGGAGTGAACACCAGAATGGTGCCATCCGGGTACTTGGAGTTGCGCATCGCCGTGTAGGTGACTCCGTCCGTGTGCTCGACGAACGCGATCTCAACGTACTCCCCGTCGGGATCGGCACCGGGTTCCGCGGCGCGCTGCCACTCGGCCTTCGTCAGGTCGAGATTTCCTCGAACGTGCGCTTTGTCGTCATAGATCGGCGCGCTGTCACCACTCATGACGCTAGGTATAGCAAAGAACCCTCGTGGGTGTTTCGGCCGGTTCCAACCGGACGAAACACTCACGAGGGTTGTTGAGCCTTCAGACCTTCTCAGGCGGTGTCGGTGAGGGGGCGGTCCACCCAGGACATCAGGCCACGCAGTTTGCGGCCGACCTCCTCGATCGGGTGCTGCTCACCCTCGGCCTGCAGCTTCTGGAAGTTCGGGCGGCCGGAGGCGTCCTCGGCCACCCACTCCTTGGCGAACGAGCCGTCCTGGATCTCGCCGAGGATCTTGCGGAGCTCCTCCTTGACCGACGCGTTGATCACGCGGGGGCCACGGGTGACGTCGCCGTACTCGGCGGTGTCGGAGATCGAGTAGCGCATCCGGGCGATGCCGCCCTCGTACATCAGGTCCACGATCAGCTTCAGCTCGTGCAGCACCTCGAAGTAAGCGATCTCCGGCGCGTAACCCGCCTCGGTCAGCACCTCGAAGCCCGTCTGCACCAGCGCCGCCGTGCCACCGCAGAGCACCGCCTGCTCGCCGAAGAGGTCCGTCTCGGTCTCTTCCTTGAACGTCGTCTTGATCACGCCCGCGCGGCTGCCGCCGATGCCCTTGGCGTACGCCAGCGCCAGCGCCTGCGCGTTGCCGGTGGCGTCCTGCTCGATCGCGATCAGGCAGGGCACGCCCTTGCCGTCCACGAACTGGCGGCGGACCAGGTGGCCCGGTCCCTTCGGCGCGATCATGAAGACGTCGATGTCCGCGGACGGCTGGATCAGGCCGTAGCGGATGTTGAAGCCGTGGCCGAAGGCGATCGCGCTGCCCGGCTGCAGGTTCGGCGCGATCTCCTCGTCGTAGATCTTCTTCTGCTTGGTGTCCGGCGCCAGCAGCATCACGATGTCCGCCTCGGCCGACGCCTCGGCCGGGGTCAGCACGCGCAGGCCCTGCTCCTCGGCCTTCGCGCGGGACTTCGAGCCCGGCTGCAGGCCGATCCGCACGTCGACGCCCGAGTCGCGCAGGCTCAGCGCGTGCGCGTGGCCCTGGCTGCCGTAGCCGATGACGGCGACCTTCTTGCCGCTCAGCACACCGAGGTCGGCGTCATCGTCGTAAAAGATCTCGACACTCATCTAGTTATTTCCTTAATCAACCTGTGGAATTCGATCCTCAACGAACTGCTGTGGCGGTGATCGATCGCGGCCCTCGGCCGATGGCGACCATGCCCGACTGCACCATTTCACGGACGCCGTACGGCTCCAGCATCCGGCGCAGCGCCTCGATCTTGTCCGCGGTGCCGGTCGCCTCGATGGTCAGCGCCTCCGGCGAGACGTCGACCACCTTCGCCCGGAACAGCTGCACCGTCTCCAACACCTGGCTGCGCACGGTCGCGTCCGCCCGCACCTTCACCAGCAGCAGTTCACGCTGCACCGCCGAACCCGGTTCGAGTTCGACGATCTTGATGACGTTCACCAGCTTGTTGAGCTGCTTCGTCACCTGTTCGAGTGGCAGTTCCTCGACCGCGACCACGATGGTCATCCTGGACACGTCCGGGTGCTCGGTCGGTCCGACGGCGAGCGACTCGATGTTAAAGCCACGCCGGGAGAACAACCCGGCAACGCGAGCAAGCACACCCGGCTTGTTCTCGACGAGGACGCTCAGTGTGTGGGTGGACATCTCAGATCTCATCCTCGTCGAACAGCGGCCGGATCCCGCGCGCCGCCATGATCTCGTCGTTGCCGGTCCCCGCCGCGACCATCGGCCAGACCTGCGCGTCCTTGCCGACCACGAAGTCGATCACGACCGGCCGGTCGTTGATCTCCAGCGCCCGCTTGATCACCGCGTCGACCTGCTCCTTGGTCTCGCAGCGCAGGCCCGCGCAGCCCAGCGCCTCGGCGAGCAGCGTGAAGTCGGGGATGCGGTGCTTGTGCGTGCCCAGGTCCGTGTTGGAGTAGCGCTCCGAGTAGAAGAGGTTCTGCCACTGCCGGACCATGCCGAGGTTGCCGTTGTTGATCACGGCGACCTTGATCGGCGCGCCCTCGATCGCGCACGTGGCCAGTTCCTGGTTGGTCATCTGGAAGCAGCCGTCACCGTCGATCGCCCAGACTTCCTTGTCCGGCATGCCGAACTTCGCGCCCATCGCGGCCGGCACCGCGAAGCCCATCGTGCCGAGACCACCGGAGTTGATCCACGACATCGGCTTCTCGTACTTCACGAACTGCGCGGCCCACATCTGGTGCTGGCCGACACCCGCCGTGTAGATCGCGTCCGGGCCGACCAGCTGGCCGATCCGCTCGATCACGTACTGCGGCGACAGCGTCCCGTCCGACGGCCACTCGTAACCGGCCTTGAACGCCTCGCGCCAGCTGTCGATCTGCGCCCACCACGCGGTCAGATCCGCCTTGTGCCGGTCATGCTCGCTCTGCACTGCGGTGATCAGCTCGGTGAGGATCTCCTTGCAGTCACCCACGATCGGCACGTCGGCCTTGCGGTTCTTGGAGATCTCGGCCGGGTCGATGTCGGCGTGCACGACCTGCGCGTCCGGCGCGAACGAGTCGAGCTTGCCGGTGACCCGGTCGTCGAACCGGGCGCCGAGCGCGATGATCAGGTCGGATCGCTGGAGGCAGCCCACCGCCGCCACCGATCCGTGCATCCCCGGCATGCCCAGGTGCTGCGGGTGCGAGTCGGGGAACGCGCCACGCGCCATCAGCGTGGTGACCACCGGGATACCGGTCAGCTCGGCCAGGCGCAGCAACTCGGCCGACGCCTGCGCCTTGATCACGCCGCCACCGACGTAGAGCACCGGGCGGCGGGCCGACGCGATCAGCTTCGCGGCCTCGCGCACCTGCTTGCCGTGCGGCCGGGTCGTCGGCCGGTAACCGGGCAGGTGGATCTCGGGCGGCCAGGAGAAGCTGGTGGTCTCCTGGAGCACGTCCTTGGGGATGTCCACCAGCACCGGGCCCGGTCGGCCGGTCGATGCCAGGTGGAACGCCTCGGCGATCGTCCGCGGGATCTCCGCCGGATCGGTGACGAGGAAGTTGTGCTTGGTGATCGGCAGGGTGATGCCGCAGATGTCCGCCTCCTGGAAGGCGTCCGTGCCGATCAGGGCCCTGGTCTGCTGGCCGGTGATGGCCACGACCGGGACCGAGTCCATGTTCGCGTCGGCGAGCGGGGTGACCAGGTTGGTCGCGCCGGGGCCGGAGGTCGCCATGCAGACGCCGACCTTGCCGGTGGCCTGCGCGTACCCCGTCGCCGCGTGTCCGGCGCCCTGCTCGTGGCGGACCAGCACGTGCCGGACCTTGGTCGAGTCGAGCAGCGGGTCGTACGCCGGCAGGATGGTGCCGCCCGGAATGCCGAAGACCACCTCGCAACCGACTGCCTCGAGCGAGCGGACCAGCGACTGGGCGCCGGTGACGCGCACCGGCGCACCCGACGGTGGCGCGGGTTTAGGACGGTTGGCCGGGGCAGAGCTGTCTGCTCCCTGTTTCGGCGCCCCGGGCTTCGCGGCGGGTCGCGATGTAGCGCTCGTCATCGGTTCTGCCTCGTGAGTCGGTGGTTCGGGTATGGGTCCGGACACGAAAAAACCCTCGTCGACCGGATAGGTCGCACGAGGGTCGCGCGTCGACGAGTCGGTAACTCCTAAGCGTCGACGCGCTTGGGAAGTACGAGACCAATCAACTTGAACATAGGGCGACGGTAGTGCGGATCCCGCGCGCGCGTCAAATCTGCGGGACAGTTATCCCGCATAGTGGACCCGATCGGGGGACCCGCGCGCAGGCGGTCACAGCCAAACGTGCACCATCTTCCCTGTGACAGCCGTCAACAAGGTCGTCTTCCGGACCCCGCCGACCGCACACCTGGGTGCACTGCTGCTCGCCGTCGCCGCGACGCCGTTCGCGTTCGCCGCACCGGGTTTGTTCGGCATCTACGTCGTGCCGATCGCGATGGTCCTGTGGGTCGTCCGGCACCGCACGACGGCCGACAACGACGGCATCACCGCACGCGACATGTTCACCAGCAAGACCCTGGAGTGGGACGAGCTGGCGTCGCTGAAACTCGACGGCGGCAAGGTGTCCGCGGTCGACACCCATGGCACCGTGACCCGGCTGCCCGGCGTCCGACTGCGACACATGTCACTGCTTTCCCAGGTCAGCAACGGCCGCATCCCCGACCCCGCTGCCACCCCCGACGCTCCCGGCACCGAGGAAACTCCGGCCACACCGGACACCTCCGGGGAGTAACGTCTTCGCTGTTCCTCTTGTTCTTCAGCTGATTCTGGAGGGGCTATGCCCCAGTTGCGCTCCCGCACGACCACACACGGCCGCAACGCCGCAGGAGCACGCGCGCTCTGGCGCGCGACCGGGATGACCGATTCGGACTTCGGCAAGCCGATCGTGGCGATCGCCAACTCCTACACCCAGTTCGTGCCCGGCCACGTCCACCTTCGCGACCTCGGTGACATCGTCGCCGAAGCCGTGCGCGAAGCGGGTGGCGTGGCGCGCGAGTTCCACACCATCGCGGTGGACGACGGCATCGCGATGGGACACAGCGGGATGCTGTACTCGCTGCCGTCACGCGAGATCATCGCGGACTCGGTCGAGTACATGGTGAACGCGCACCAGGCCGACGCGCTCGTCTGCATCTCCAACTGCGACAAGATCACCCCGGGCATGCTGAACGCCGCGATGCGGCTCAACATCCCGACCGTGTTCGTGTCCGGCGGGCCGATGGAGGCGGGCAAGGCGGTGGTCGTCGACGGTGTCGCGCAGGCGCCGACCGACCTGATCACCGCGATCGCCGCGTCGGCCAACCCTTCCGTCGACGAGACCGGTCTGTCCATTGTGGAGCAATCGGCCTGTCCGACGTGCGGCTCGTGCTCCGGGATGTTCACGGCCAACTCGATGAACTGCCTGACCGAGGCGCTCGGTCTCGCCCTGCCGGGCAACGGGTCCACACTGGCCACGCACGCCGCCCGCCGCGCGCTGTTCTCCCGGGCCGGGACGACGGTGGTCGAACTGTGCAAGCGCTGGTACGGCGAGGACGACGAGAGCGTCCTGCCGCGTTCGATCGCGTCCCGCAAGGCGTTCGAGAACGCGATGGCGCTGGACATGGCGATGGGCGGGTCGACCAACACGGTCCTGCACATCCTCGCCGCCGCGCAGGAGGGCGAGGTCGGCTTCACGCTCGACGACATCGACGCGACCAGCCGCCGCGTGCCGTGCCTGTCGAAGGTCTCGCCGAACTCCGACTACCACATGGAGGACGTGCACCGGGCCGGCGGCATCCCCGCGATCCTCGGCGAACTCGACCGCGCCGGACTGCTCAACCGGGACGTCCACTCGGTGCACAGCCCCAACCTCGAGCAGTGGCTGTCCGAGTGGGACGTCCGGTCCGGCCACGCGTCCGACGAGGCCATCGAACTCTTCCACGCGGCGCCCGGCGGCGTGCGGACCACCGAGGCGTTCTCCACCACCAACCGCTGGTCGTCCTTGGACACCGACGCGGCCGGCGGCTGCATCCGTGACAAGGAGCACGCGTACACCGCCGACGGCGGCCTGGCCGTGCTGCGCGGGAACCTGGCCGAGAACGGCGCTGTCATCAAGTCCGCCGGGATCGACCCGTCGTTGTTCCGGTTCCAGGGACCGGCCCGCGTGGTCGAAAGCCAGGAGCAGGCCGTCTCGGTGATCCTGAACAAGGAGATCCAGCCGGGTGACGTGCTGGTCGTGCGTTACGAAGGCCCGGCAGGCGGCCCGGGGATGCAGGAGATGCTGCACCCCACCGCGTTCCTCAAGGGCGCCGGGCTCGGCAAGAAGTGCGCGCTGATCACCGACGGCCGGTTCTCCGGCGGTTCGTCGGGACTGTCGGTCGGGCACATCTCCCCCGAGGCGGCTGGCGCCGGGACCATCGGCCTCGTGCGGGACGGCGACGAGATCCTGATCGACGTCACCACCCGCACCCTCGAACTGCTTGTGCCCGACGAGGTGCTGGCCGAGCGGCGGGCCAAGATGGAATCGAGCGAACGGCCGTGGCAGCCGGTCGACCGCGAGCGGCCGGTCACGACCGCGCTGCGTGCCTACGCGCACATGGCCACCGACGCCTCCACCGGCGCGGTGCGGCGCGTTCCATAATCCGAACGACTCCAGAAACCGTTGTGCCGACACGACTCTCGTGTCGGCACAGCGTTTTTTGTCAGGTCTTCACGTCATTTGCGCACCACTACTCTGTGTTGCACTCTGAGGCATCGGCGCGCCCTGTCACCGGACCGCACAGAAATGTGTCAAATGACGAAACCCGTTGCCGCTCCAGATATCCGCCCCGTGTTCGGCAGGACTTCGGTGGACCTCGGTATCCACAAAGGATTCCTGCGCGCGTTCATCGCGTTCTACCGCGACCCGGTCGCGCGACTGACGTTGGTCATCACGTCGGTGTTGCTGTGCTACGTCGGTGGCGCGGCGATGTTCTACGTGCACGGCATCTACTTCAACGAAGGCGGGCCGGCCATCAGCCCGTACCTGCACTGGTTCATCGACTCGACCGTGGGGTTCGTCGGCCTGACCCCGGCCATCGCCGTCCTGCTGCCGTTGACGACCCGATTCGCTCTCGGCAAACCCCGATGGGTGTTCCCCGTGCTGCTCGGCGGGCTGTTCACCGTCGTGACGATCCCCGGCCCGCTCGTGCACGATCTGCTTGTCGCGCGGGGAACCCCGCTCGCGAACCTGATCACGCACCACTTCGGCGATCCGTCGATGGCCATGCCCGCACCGACCCCGTACACCGACTTGGCCAAGATGATGCACCAGGTCATCGGCGGGCTGCCCGCGTACCTCCTGCTGTCCACAGTGGCGTACCTGCTGGTCCGCGCCATCGTCGGCAGGTGGCAGCGGGTCTCGTGACCAGTGAGGTGGTCGACGAAGCCGCGCTGCGAGCGACCGGGTCCGTCTCGGCGGCCAGCGTGTCGTTCGGCACGCTGGCCGCCAAGCCGGACTCCGAAGCGCCTACCGGAACACGACCAGCGTGACCACGGACAAGCCCGCCGCCACGATCAGCATGAACAGCCCGAGCGGGACCGGGCGGCGGCCCCACGGCGTGGGCCGGTCGAGCGAGATCCGGCCGGGACCGGTGAACAGCAGCACGAACGCGACCGTGCCGAGCGCCAGGTCCCATTCGAAGCCCTTCGGCGGGCCGAAGAACCCGCCACCCCACTTCAGGTAGACCACGTTGGCCATCACCCCGAGCACGGCGGCCGCGCCGATCGGGGTGAACAGGCCGATCACCAGCAGTGCGCCGCCGACCAGCTCGGACACGCCGGTGACCCAGGCCAGCAGTGTGGGCTGCGTGAACCCGAAGCTGCCGAGGTACTGCGCGAAGCCGTCGATGCCCGGGCCGCCGAACAGGCCGAACAGCTTCTGCAGCGCGTGCGCGACGAACGTCCCGCCGAGCACCAGGCGCAGCACCAGCAGACCGAGATCGAGACCGCCGTGCCACGCGTAGACGGGTTTGGCGCGTTCCTGCGACTCCTCCGGTCTGGACAGCACACTTGTCGTGGACGAACTGCCGGTGAAACCGGCTTCGTCGTCGTCATACCGGCCGTAGTCCTCGTCCGCGGGCTCGGTCATCCGGTGTGCCCCGCCCGAGGAATACACCCCTGGGTAGCCGCCCGCTGATGTCGAGCGGTCATCGTCGGTACTCACGGCCGGTAGGCTATTGGATTGCCCGGCGAAACGCTCTACAAAGTTCTTGTTAATACTCTCCGCGCACGAGATTCGACGGTTTCTCCCCGGCGGCGAACATCGCGATCTGACCAGCCGCGACGGCATAGGCGCGTTCGATGTTCCCCGCGCATGTCCCGGCGACGTGCGGGGTGAGCAGCAGGCCAGGGGCGGTCCACAGTGGATGATCCGACGGCAGCGGCTCCGGGTCGGTGACGTCGAGCGCGGCCCGCAACCTGCCCTGTCGCAGTTCGGCGAGCAGGTCGTTGGTGACCACAACCGAACCGCGTGCCGCGTTCACCAGCACGGCCCCGTCCGCCATCAGGGACAAGAATTTCGCATCTACCATTCCGACGGTTTTCGGGGTGACGGGCACCACCAGAACCACGGCGTCGTGCGCACCGAGCAGATCGGGGAGTTCGTCGGCGCCGCGAACGCCTTCCCGAGCGGTCGTGCCGACGACTGTGACGAGCGCGTCGAACGCTTCCAGCCTGCGTTTGAGCTGACTCCCCAGATCACCCGCGCCGATTGTCAGCACGCGTTTGCCCTGCAGCGAGTCGGTCTTGTGGAAGTCCCAGCGGCGGTCACGCTGGGCGGCGTCGAACTCGCGCATCTCCCGGTAGATCGTCAGCAGCGCCGCCATGACCCACTCGGCCGTGCTGCCGCCGTGCGCGCCGCGGCAGTTGGCGAGCATGATCCCGTCGGGCAACTGCCCGATCCAGTTCTCCACCCCGGCCGAGAGCAGCTGGACGAGCTTGAGCTTCGGCAGGTGCGGCAGGTAGTCCACCGCCAGCCTGCCCGCCTGCATGCCGGGCACGATCACCTCGGCGTCCGCCGAACCCGGCGGCAGCGGCTCGCCGAGCTCGAACCGGAGCGGGGTGACGCCGTCGAGCTCCGCCAGTGCGGACATTCCGTGATCATCAGGCACCAGAACAGTGATCGGCACGAAAACAACACTAAGCCGTGTCGAAACGGCGGCCGCGACTAGGGCAGACTCTCCCCCGATGCACGAACACGACGTGACCTCCCCGGACGGGACGAGGATTCGCGCATGGCGCACGGACAACCCGGGGCCGCCCGTGTTGCTGTGCCCGGGGCTGGGCACCACACCGGAAGCCTGGCCGGCGTTGCTGCTGCCGAACGCGGGCGTCCGGGTGCTGTCCTGGTACCACCGCGGCACCATGGGGTCGGAACGCCCGGCGGACGAGAGCCGGATCGAACTGGCCGACCACGTCGCGGACGCGTTGGCCGTGCTCGACGCCGCCGGAGTGCGGCGCTGCGTGGTGATGGGCTGGTCGGTGGGTGTGATGGTGGCCGCGGAGCTGGCCCGCAGGCACCCCGACCGCGTCTCCGGTCTGATGTTCGCCGCGGGAGTGCCGGGTGACCTGTTCGGGGCCATGTTCGGCCTGTTCGGCTTCCCTGCCGTGCTGCGCCGCGCGGTCGCGCTCACCGGCACGCACGCCTTGCGCGCGATGTCGCCCCTGGTCGACGCGGTGATGCACCGGATTCCGGTGAACCCGTTCACCGCGACGCTGGCCCAGCACAGCGGCCTGATGCTGCCGGGAGCCGACACCCAGGCGGTCGTGCACACGCTGAAGCGGTTCGTGCGGCATGACTGGCGGTGGTACTTCACCCTGGCGCTGGCGATCAGCTCGGTGCCCGCACGTGAACTGCACGGACTGACCTGCCCGGTCACGGTGTTGTCCGGCCAGTACGACGTGCTCGCGGCGCCGGACCGCACGGCGAAACCGGTGGCGATGCTCCCGCAGGCCAGGGTGCGCGTGGTCCCGACCAGCCATTTCCTGCCGCTCGAAGCGCCAGAGGTGGTCGTGGAGGAGTTGCGGCTGCTGCTGCGCCGCACGGCCGCGGTGGAACGGGCCATGCAGTTGGCGCGACCGCCGAGCCGGGACCCGATCGACGCGTTGATCCCGCCCGCGCTTACCTACGGTTCACGGCTCCGTACCTAGCCTGGGTGACGTGTCTCGTTCCGGATGGCGGCTCGCCGCGTGCTGCGTCGCCGCAGGCCTCGCGCTCAGCGGCTGCGTGTCGTTCGCAGAACAACCCCCGCCGGCGAAGTGGACCACCCAGCCGCAGTTGGCGCCGGAAACCGGACCTGACTCAGGCGGCGGGCCATCCCGTGGCGGAGGTGAAGGAGGCGGAGGCGGTGGAGGCGGCCCGCAGGGCCCGATCCCGCCACCGGAAGGCTGCAGGGACTTCAACCCCGCGGTGATCGGCACGTGCTTGGACACGATCGACGCGGTGGCGCCGTTCCCCAACAGCGAGCCGCCCGCGGGCCTGGCAGGAGAACGCAAGTCGGGGCGCGTGATGCAGGTGCAACGCGGCAGCGCCCCGAACGCGGTGATCACCCTGCCGGTCGACGGAACGGCGGACGGTGGCCTGCTGGGTCTGGCGCTGTCCCCGAGCTACCCCGAAGACCAACTGGTCTACGCGTACATCACGACACCGACGGACAACCGTGTGGTGCGGTTCACCGCCGGTGACGTCCCGAAGCCGGTGCTGACCGGAATCCCCCGCGGGCCCGCCGGGAACCGCGGCTCGATGACCCGTGACCGCGCAGGCAACCTCCTGGTGGCAACCGGCAACGCGGGCGACCCGGCACTGGCGGCCGACCCGAAGTCCCTCGCCGGAAAACTGCTGAGGATCGACACGGCCGGAAAACCCGCGAAGGGCAACCCGGACCCGAGCACAGCGGTGATAGCTGCCGGCCTGCAAAACCCGGCGAGCATCTGCATAGGAATCGACAGCAGGCCCTGGGTGACCGACCGCTCGGCACAGGAAGACGCGATCTACCGCGTGGACCCGGGCAAACCCCTGGGCAACCCGGCATGGCGCTGGCCGGACAAGCCAGGCGTGGCGGGCTGCGTGGTCACCCCGTCCATGCTGGCGGTGGTGACCTCGACAGCGGGAAACCTGCAGATCCTGCCCCTGAACCCGGAGGGCGTGATCACCGCCAAACCCACCGTGTCCCTGGCGGAGAAGGAAGGCTTCGGGCGACTGGGCGCGATGGCCGTGCTGAACTCCAACCTGGCCATGGTGGGAACCGTGAACAAGACAGGCGGTACACCGGTGTCCAGCGACGACCGGGTAGTCCTGCTGACGATCCCACCACCCAACGGCCCCGGCGGCGGCAAGGACTAGGCGCACGGCGGCTTCGCGGACCAGCTGCCCAGAGGTCTGCCACCCGGCGAGGGGCCAACCCCGAACCCGATACCTATGCTGACCCTCATAAAGACGAGGAAGGTGAGCATGGGGCGAAAACCCGGGCAAGGACGTGAGCGAATGCTCACCAGCACAATCGCCCTGATGCGCGAACACGGCGTAGCCGGAGCCAGTCTCGACGCGGTACTCGCACACAGCCGGACCCCGAGAGGCTCGGTCTACCACTACTTCCCCGGCGGCCGCAACGAGATGATCATCGACGCGACCAGGGCCGCGGGCGACTTCATCGCGTCCGTCATCGAGCAGACAGACCACACCGACCCGCGACGCGCCTTCGGCAGGTTCGTCGACCTGTGGAAGCAGGTGCTCACGGACAGCGATTTCCGCGCCGGGTGCCCGATCCTCGCCGTCGCTGTGGACGGCGGCCGCGACCTCCCCGGCGCCATGGATCTCACGCGGGAGATCTTCACCGCGTGGCAGGACAAGATCAGCGCCCGACTCACCGCGAACGGCATGCCGGACGAGCGAGCACGGCGGCTGGCGACGCTGGCGATCGCCGCCATCGAGGGCGCCGTCATCCTGTGTCGCGTTCAGCGCAGCGCCGATCCGCTCGACGACGTCGCCGAGGAGCTCTCTCCGCTGTTCACCTGATCACCCACGGCATTGACCGAATATATGTCATGAGTCATAGTTACTCCCAAGTAGGTACCGGTGCCGGGAGGGACCATGACTGAGTGGGCCAAGACCGCCTGCATCCTCTGCGAGTGCAACTGCGGACTGGAGATGCAGGTCGCCGACCGGCGGCTGCTCAAGATCCGCGGCGACAAGGACCACCCCGGCTCCGCGGGCTACACCTGCGAGAAGCCGTTGCGGCTGGACCGCTACCAGAACGGGCCGCATCGCCTCGACAGCCCGTTGCGCCGCCGTCCCGACGGCACCTACGAGGAGATCGACTGGGACACCGCGCTCGACGAGATCGCCGGAAAGCTGGCCGCGGTCCGTGACACCCATGGTGGCGACAAGATCTTCTACTACGGGGGCGGCGGTCAGGGCAACCACCTCGGCGGCGCCTACGGCCGGGCGCTCATGGCGGCGTTGGGAGTCAAGTACTTCTCCAACGCGCTGGCACAGGAGAAGACCAGCGAGGCGTGGGTCACCCACGAGATGTGCGGCACACACGTCACCGGGGACTTCGAGAACGCCGAGGTCGCGGTCTTCATCGGGAAGAACCCGTGGCAGTCCCACGGCGTCGCCCGCGCCCGCCCCACACTGCGGGAACTGGCCCGTGACCCCAAGCGGTCGATCATCGTCATCGACCCGCGCCGGTCGGAGACCGCGGAACTCGCCGACTTCCACCTCCAGCTCAAGCCGGGCACCGACCTGTGGTGCGTGTCGGCGATCGCCGCGACCCTCGTGCAGGAGAACCTGATCGCGCGGGACTGGCTCGACGAACACGCGGTCGGCGTGGAGGACGTGCTCGCTTTCCTGCGCCGCGTGGACATCACGGACCACGCCGGTCGTTGTGACGTCCCCGAGGACCTGATCCGCGCCGCCGCGCGACGCATCGCCGCGGCCGAGTCCGTCTCCACGTACGAAGACCTCGGTGTGCAGCACTCGTCGAACAGCACACTGGTGGCCTACATGCACAAGATGTTGTGGCTGCTCACCGGCAACTTCGGCAAACCAGGCGGCGTGAACCTGCACTCCTGGGTGGTTCCCATCGCCGGCCGGTGGCACGCCGTTCCCCGACAGGACGGCCCGGTGTGGGCCGAGGGCGCGCGACGGGTCATCGGGACGAAGATGATGCGGCACAGCGCAAAGCTCCTGCGCCGGTTGCTCAGCGGGAGCAGCGGGCGAGCCTGGTCCCGTGCGATGGCCGACCGAGCCGCCGACGCCGCGCTGCGCGTGTTCTTCGAACCGCTCTCCGTTCCGCTCGCGCAACGGCTGACCGACCGGCTCACCTTTGTGGACTCCGACGAGCTGGGCACGACCCCGGTGACGGGCGCGGCCGCGATCGGCGGGCTGATCCCGTGCAACTCCATCGTCGAGGAGATCCTCACCGACCACCCCGACCGGTTGCGTGCGATGTGGATCGACGCGTCGAACCCGGTCCACTCGCTGCCGGGCACAGCGCGGTTCGCCGAGGCGATGCGGTCACTGGCGGTGTCGGTCGTGGTCGACGTCGCCTTCACCGAGACCGCGCGGCAAGCCGACTACGTGCTGCCCGCGGCCAGCCAGTTCGAGAAGTACGAGGCATCCTTCTTCACGCTGCACTTCCCGCACAACACGTTCCAGGTGCGCAGGCCGTTGATGGACCCGCTGCCGGGCACCCGGCCCGAGCCCGAGATCTACGCCGCGATCGTCGACCGGCTCGGTCTCGTGGATCAGCGGCTCATCGACGACCTCACGGCCGCGGCCACAGTGAGCCACCGCGCGTTCGCCCTCGCGCTGTTCTCGACTGTCGAACACCAGCCGGAGCTGGCCGGGTTGCTCCCGTACCTGCTGTACCGGACGCTCGGCACGACCATGCCCGACGGCGAGCGGCCCATGGCGTTGGTCTGGGGCATGGCTCAGGTGTGCGCGATCGGCTACCCGGACGCGGTCGGCCGGGCCGGATTCACCGCACGCGGGTTCGCCAAGGGCGAGCAGCTGTTCGAGGCATTCCGCGACAACAGGGAAGGCGTGTTGTTCAGCGACGACAGCTACGAGGACGCCTGGAGTTACGTCCGGCACCCCGACCGCAAGATCCACGCGTCCATCCCGCTGCTGCTCGACGAGCTCAAGCGGCTCAACGAGATCGAGTCGGACCACACGTCCGCGGAGTTCCCGTTCGTGCTGTCCGCCGGGGAACGCCGGGCCTTCACCGCCAACGTGATCATCCGCAATCCCGAGTGGCGCCGCCGTGACGCGGAAGGCGCGCTGCGGATCGGCGAGGACGACGCGGCGGACCTGGGCGTCACCACCGGCGACCGCGTGCGTGTCGTCACCGAGGCGGGCGCGGCGGAAACCGTGGTCGAAGTCAACGCCATGATGCGGCCCGGCCACGTCTCACTGCCCAACGGACTCGGCGTGACCTATCCGGGCGAGGACGGCACCGCGACGGTCGTCGGCGTCCCGCTCAACACGTTGACCACGAACTCGCGGCGCGACAAGTTCTTCGGCAACCCCAACCACAAGAACGTGCCCGCTCGCATCGAAGTGCTGCGATGACCAGTGCCGCCTTCTGTGCCTGAAACGCACCGGCCTGGATGCAACGAATGCCGCCTTGGTTGCGTTTTCCGCAACGAAGGCCACATTGGTTGCGTTTTCCGCAACGAAGGCCACATTGGTTGCACAGGCCTACCTGATCAGGTCCATGCCGACCTCGAGCGCGGCGGCCCTCCTGTCCTCCTCGGACGCGCCGGTTTCCTGGAGCGCGAACATGCCCATGTGCTGCACCATGACGGCCAGGCGTGCGCGCAGCTGGTCGGCCAGTGACGCGTCCGGGCCGGTCATGAACTCGAAGAAGACCTTGGCCCGCTCGTGGCCCTTCATGCCCGCGGCGAGCTCCCGCAGCGCGGGCTGGTTCTCCTGCATGAGGCGGATCAGCCTGAAGTGCCTGTCCGTGTCGACGATCGCCGCGGAGTAGCGGCGCAGCAGCTCCTCGCGATTGGCCTGCGTCGGCTCCTTGTCGGCCAGCCAGTCGGCGACCTCCTGGAGCTTGTCACCCGTCTCCTGCATGAGGCTGGTGATGATCTCTTCCTTGGTCTTGAAGTGGTAGTACAGCGCCGCCTTCGTCACGCCGAGGCGCTCGGCGATCTCGCGCAGCGACGTCTTGTCGTAGCCCTGTTCGCCGAAGAGCTCGAGGGCGACGTCTTGGATCTTGGCCTTCGTGTCGGACCGTGTGGCCATGCTCACTCCCAGAACTTACTTGACGACCGGCTAGCGACTAGCTTACCGTACGGCTAGCAAGTTACCTAGCCGGACGGCAAGTAAGCATAGCGGGGACGGGACCATGAACGCACCACTCGAAGCACCTCTCACGAAACGCAAGCAGTACACAGTCTTCGCCGGACTGATGATCGGCATCCTGTTGGCCATGCTCGACAACATGATCGTCGGCACCGCCATGCCGACCATCGTCGGGGACCTCGGTGGCCTCAACCACTTCGCATGGGTGGTGACGGCGTACACCCTGGCGTCGGCCGTCTCCACACCGATCTGGGGCAAACTCAGCGACCTCTACGGTCGCAAAGGCATGTTCATGACCTCGATCGTGGTGTTCCTGATCGGCTCGGCGCTGGCAGGCACATCGGGGTCGATGACCGAACTGATCGCGTACCGGGCCGTACAAGGACTCGGCGCAGGCGGTCTGATGGTCGGCGCGATGGCGATCATGGCCGAGATGGTCGCGCCGAAGGACAGGGGCAAGACGCAGGGCCTGTTCGCGGCCGTGATGCCGATCGCCATGGTCGGCGGCCCGTTCCTCGGCGGATTCATCACGGACAACCTCGACTGGCGCTGGTCGTTCTACGTCAACCTGCCGCTGGGCGTCATCGCACTGCTCGTGGTAGGCCTGTCGTCGCTGAACCTGCCGAAGCGCGCGGGCAAGGCCGTGATCGACTACTGGGGCGCCGCACTGCTGACCGCGGGCATCGGTTCGCTGGTGCTGTTCGCGACCTGGGGCGGCACGGAGTACCCCTGGGGCTCGTGGCAGATCATCGGCCTCGGCGCGTTGACCGTCGTGTCGCTCGCGGCGTTCGTGTGGGTGGAACGCCGGGTGCAGGAGCCGATCCTGCCGCTGCGCCTGTTCAAGATCCGCAACTTCACCCTCGCGTCGACCCTGTCCTTCATGTCCGGCTTCGCGATGTTCGGCGCGGTCAGCTTCCTGCCGCAGTACCAGCAGATCGTGCAGGGCGAGTCGGCGACGAACAGCGGGCTGTTGCTGCTGCCGTTGATGGCGGGAATGCTCGTGTTCTCGACCGTGACCGGCCAGCTGACCAGCCGGACCGGCCACTACCGCACGTTCCCCATCGTCGGCATGGCCGTGATGGCGGTCGGCACGCTGCTGCTGACCCAGCTGGACGCGACGACGAGCTCGTTCACCTCAAGCCTGTACCTCGTGGTGATGGGCGCGGGACTGGGCCTGCTGATGGGCACGACGAACCTGATCGCGCAGAACAGCGTGGACATGCGTGAACTCGGCGTGGCGACCAGCACGGCGACGTTCGCCCGCAGCATGGGCGGCTCGCTCGGCGTCGCGGTCCTCGGCTCGATCTTCACCGGCCGGATCACCGACAGCATGACCTCGGCACTCGGCTCGGCGGGCTCCCAGCTCACCAGCACCGGCGGACAGCTCAGCCCGAAGATGCTCGAGGCCCTGCCCGCACCAGTGCGGGATGCCTACACCGGCGGCATGGTCTCCGGCATCCAGACCGTGTTCCTGTGGGCCAGCGTGTTCCTGGCGATCGGCTTCGCCGTGTCGTGGCTGCTCAAGTCCGAGCCGCTGCGCGGGTTCACCGTCGCGTCCAGCGACAAGGAGACCGCCAAGCCGGTTCCGGCCCTGGTCGACTGAGCCCCCACGCCGACAAAGCCGTCTGGCAGGGGAAAACGAAAGTGCGGGCCACCTCGGGGGGTGGCCCGCACTTTTCGTTGTGCCTCTACGCGTTGGCGCGTTCCAGGATCAGTTCACGGACACGCTTCGCGTCCGCCTGGCCCTTCGTCGCCTTCATCACCGCGCCGACGATGGCGCCCGCGGCGGCGACCTTGCCGCTGCGGATCTTCTCCAGCACGTCCGGCTGCCCGGCCAGTGCCTCGTCGACCGCCACGATCAGGGCCGAGTCGTCGGACACGACCTTCAGGCCGCGCTTCTCCACGACCTCAACCGGTTCGCCCTCGCCGGCCAGCACTCCCTCGACCACCGAGCGGGCCAGCTTGTTCGTGAGGGTTCCGGCGGCCACCAGTTTGATCACGTCGGCCACCTGGGCCGGGGTGATCGGCAGGTCCGCCAGTTCCACGCCCCGGGTGTTGGCCTCCTGCGCCAGGTGGCTGACCCACCACGCCCTCGCTTCCGCCGGGGAGGCGCCCGCGTCCACTGTGGCCGCGATGACGTCCACCGCTCCCACGTTCAGCAGGTCGCGCAGTTCCAGATCCGTCAGGTTCCACTCGACCTGGATGCGCTTGCGACGCGCGGCGGGCATCTCCGGCAGCGTCTTGCGCAGTTCCTCCACCCACTCGCGGGACGGCGCGATCGGGACCAGGTCCGGCTCCGGGAAGTACCGGTAGTCCTCCGAGGTCTCCTTCGGACGCCCCGACGACGTGCTCCCGGTCGACTCGTCGAAGTGCCGGGTCTCCAGGCGGATCGTGCCACCTTCGGCCAGCACGGCCGCCTGGCGCGTCATCTCGAAACGCACCGCCCGTTCCACCGAGCGCAGCGAGTTGACGTTCTTCGTCTCCGTGCGCGTGCCGAACTCCGTGGCGTCCTTGGCCATCAGGGACACGTTGGCGTCACAGCGAACCGAGCCCTGGTCCATCCGGACGTCGGAAACCTCCAAGGCGCGCAGCAGATCTCGCAGGGCCGTCACATAGGCACGCGCGACCTCCGGTGCGCGGGCGCCGGTTCCGGTGATCGGCTTGGTCACGATCTCGATCAGCGGCACACCCGCCCGGTTGTAGTCCAGCAGCGAGTGCTCCGCGCCGTGGATCCGGCCGGTCGAGCCGCCCACGTGCAGCGACTTGCCGGTGTCCTCTTCCATGTGTGCGCGCTCGATGTCCACGCGCACAACGGTTCCGTCCTCCAGCTCGACGTCGAGCCAGCCGTTGAAGGCGATCGGCTCGTCGTACTGCGAGGTCTGGAAGTTCTTCGGCATGTCCGGGTAGAAGTAGTTCTTGCGCGCGAACCGGCACCACTCGGCGATCTCGCAGTTGAGCGCAAGACCGATCCGGATCGCCGCCTCGATCCCCTTCGCGTTCACCACCGGGAGCGCACCGGGCAGGCCAAGGCACGTCGGGCACACCTGCGTGTTGGGCTCCGCACCGAAGACGACCGGGCAGCCGCAGAACATCTTCGTACTCGTCGACAGCTCGACGTGGACTTCCAGGCCGAGCACCGGGTCGAAGCGCTCGATGACCTCGTCGTAGTCCATCAGCTCCGCAGCAGCGGTCACTTCAGCTCGTCCTTACGTATCGAACGGATCGTCAGCGCGACACCGGTGATCGCGACGAGGATGCTGGCCGAAGCGTTGACGAGCAACAGCTTGTCCTTGTCCTTGCGCGCGTTGCGGAAGCCCTGTATCGCGCTCACCGCGCCGAAGACGGAACCGACCAGACCGATCAGACCACGTGCCTTCTTCATCGTGCCACCTCCAGTTCGGGAACCCGGCTGATCAGCGGGCCGCCATCGGACTCGTTGCGTGCCACCTCGTACGCCGCGGCCACCCGGTACATCCGGGTCTCCTGCAGGGCCGGAGCCATGATCTGCAGGCCGACCGGCAGACCGTCGATGCCCGAGAGCTTGCTCGGCACGCTCATCGCAGGGTGCCCAGCCATGCTCGCCGGAATCGTGCACAGGTCGGCGAGGTACATCGCCATCGGGTTGTCGGCGCGCTCGCCGATCGGGAACGCGGTGGTCGGCGTGGTCGGCGAGACCAGCACGTCCACCTTCTCGTACGCGGCGTCGAAGTCACGCTTGATCAGCGTGCGGACCTTCTGCGCCGAGCCGTAGTAGGCGTCGTAGTAACCCGAGGACAGCGCGTACGTGCCGATCATGATGCGGCGCTTGACCTCCGCGCCGAACCCGGCCTCACGGGTCAGCGACATGACCTCTTCGGCGCTGCGCTCACCGTTGTCACCGACGCGGATGCCGTAGCGCATCGCGTCGAAGCGGGCGAGGTTCGACGAGCACTCACTCGGCGCGATCAGGTAGTACGCCGACAACGCGTACTTGAAGTGCGGGCACGAGATCTCGACGATCTCGGCACCGAGCACGCGCAACTGCTCGACGGCCTCGTTGAACGAGACCATGACGCCCGGGTCGTAGCCCTCGCCGGAGAACTCCTTGACCACACCGATCTTCACGCCGCGCAGGTCACCGATCGCGCCCTCGCGCACCGCCTGGACGACGGGCGGCACCGGCTCGTTGATGGACGTGGCGTCCAACGGGTCGTGCCCACCGATCACCTCGTGCAGCAACGCCGCGTCCATGACCGTCCGGGCGCACGGACCAGCCTGGTCGAGCGACGACGAGAACGCCACCAGCCCGTACCGCGAGACACCGCCGTACGTCGGCTTCACGCCAACCGTGCCGGTCACGGCACCGGGCTGACGGATCGAGCCACCGGTGTCCGTACCGATCGCGAGCGCCGCTTCGAACGAGGCCAGCGCGGCCGACGAGCCGCCGCCGGAGCCGCCGGGGATGCGGTCGAGGTCCCACGGGTTGTGCGTGGGGCCGTACGCGGAGTTCTCGGTGGAGGAGCCCATCGCGAACTCGTCCATGTTGGTCTTGCCCAGGATCACGATGCCCGCTTCGAGCATGCGCGTGGTGATCGTCGCGTCGTACGGCGGTTCCCAGCCCTCGAGCATCCTGGAGCCGACGGTCGTCGGCGCCCCCTGCATCGTCACGACGTCCTTGAGCGCCAGCGGCACACCGGCCAGCGGCGAGGCGGGCTGGTTGCCCGCGGCGACGTCCTCGTCGACGGCACGGGCCTGCGCGAGCGCGCTGTCCGTGCTCACGTGCAGGAAGGCGTGGACGGCCGGGTCGACGTCGGCGATCCGGTCGAGGTGGGCCTGCGTGACCTCGACCGCCGAGACCTCCTTGGCCTGGATCTTGGCGGCCAGTTCGGCCGCGGTCATCCGGGTGAGTTCGCTCACTGCTCTTCTCCCAGGATGCGGGGCACGCGGAACCGGCCGTCCTCAGCCGCTGGGGCGCCGGACAGCGCCTGTTGCTGGGTCAGTCCCGGGCGGACGACGTCGTCTCGGAAGACGTTGGTCAGCGGCACGGCGTGCGACGTCGGCGGCACATCCTCGGCTGCGACCTCGGTCACCTGGGCGACCGACTGCAGGATGATGTCCAGCTGGCCTGCGAACTTGTCGAGCTCTTGCTCGGTCACGGCGAGCCGGGCGAGCCGGGCGAGGTGCGCGACCTCGTCGCGGGAGATGGTTGGCACTCCACGAACCCCCGGGGGATTGCGTTTCATCTGGGACCCGGTGAGTCTATGGCGAGGGTTGGCCGCGGCCCGAACGGGTTATCCGGGGCTCCTTGGATTCGTAACCCACGCGACTCGGACGCCTACTCCTAGGGGAACCTGCCCATCTGCGAGAATCGGCGCCCGGCAGCATGCGCGGACGGCAGGGTTCCGCGCACGACGCAGGAGGCGTTCGCCTTGTCCTTCCTGATCCGGGTGCAACTCCCGGACAGCCCGGGAACTCTGGGCGCGGTGGCGTCCGCGCTCGGCGGGATCGGTGCCGACATCCTCAGCGTCGACGTGGTCGAGCGCGGGGGTGGCGTGGCCGTGGACGACCTCGTGGTCGAACTGCCGTCCGGCAGGCTGCCCGACATGTTGATCACCGCGGCCGAGTCGATCGAAGGCGTCGAGGTGGACGCGGTCCGGCCCTACGCCGGTGTGCTCGACACGCACCGCGAGCTCGAACTGGTCGAAGAGGTCGCGGCCGAGCCGAAGGACGGCCTCGTCACGTTCACCGAGGGCGTGCCGAAGATCATCCGGGCGGGCTGGGCCGTGGTGATCCAGCACGACGCGAGCGGCACGCAGCCGCTGGCGACCAGCCCGGCGGCCCCGCAGATCCTCACCATCGACCTGCCGTTCATGCCGCTCGCCAAGGCGACCGTGCTGGACGGCGAGGACGACTGGGTCCCGGAAACGTGGCGTGAGCTGGGCACCGAACTGGCGGCGACGCCGTTGGGCAAGCCGGACCGGGTGCTACTGGTCGGCCGTCCAGGCGGGCCGATGTTCCGCGCCGCGGAGGTGGCCCGGCTGGCGCACCTCGCCGGGATCGTCGCCGTCGTGCTTGACGGTTAGCGCCGCCCAGTAGATCAGCAGGACCAGGAAGTACAACGACTGGCCGATGTGATCGACCAGGCTGTCGCCCTGCCAGTAGAACCCCCACTCCACCCCGATCAGGGGCATGGTGAGCAGCAACGTGGCCGTGGCGAACCGGCGGCGCAGCAACACGACGAACACACCCGGGAAACAAAGCACCAGGTAGTTGTGCCAGGCGACCGGGGAGAAGAGCAGCGTCGCCGCGGTGACCGCCCACAGCCCCATGTCCGGGTCGTGCCGCATCCGGCGCAAGGTGAACGCCAACACCGCCGCGCCGAGCACGAACCCCACCCATGCGGGCCCACCGAGCCGCGAGACCAGGCTGGGTAGGGAGGCGTTGTCGAGGAACGTGCTGAGGTGCTCGGCCCGCAGCACCTCCCACCAGCGCAGGGTCTCCTCCGGGCCCGCGACGAGCACGCCGACGAGCGTGGCCACGACACCCGCGGCGACGGCCGCCTGCAGTGTCTTCCACTGCCGTTGCACGACAGGCAACAGCAGGATCGGCGCCAGCGTCGGTTTGATCGCGATCACCAGGCCGAACGCGATCCCTGCGAGGATCGGTCTGCCGCGCCGCTGCAGGAACCACGCCAGCGCGAGGCCGATCGCCAGCACGCCGTACACCTGGCCGAGCGCGAACGTGCCCAGCAACGGCGACGAGGCGAGCACCGCGGCCGACACCACCCACCACGTCCAGTACGGAGCACGGAGGTCCCACGCGACAAGCAGCAGGCCAGCCAGCACGAGGAACACGGTGATCACGCCGAACAGCCGGTAGGCGGTCAGCAGATCCAGTGGCGCGAAGGGCGCCATCAGGACCGACCAGAACGGCGGGTTGAGGTTGACCACCGTCGCGCCGGTGTCGTAGATCGGGTTGCCGTTCACCAACGCGATGGCCGACTTGTGGAAGGTGTCGAAGTCGGGGTGCCAGCTCATGTCCGTGGCCAGCACGCGTTCGATGTTCGAGCTGCCGTAGGTCAGCAGCAGCCACAAGGTGACACCTGCCGCTGCCACCGCGCCCAGCAAAGCCCCGACACGCCCCACCACACGGGCAGGCTAACCGGTCCCGCGACCACGTCATTCTCCCGGGTGACCGAGCCCCTCGTGAGTGTTCAGGCCGGTGGGAACCCAAACCCGCTTGAACACTCACGAGGGCTTTTCAGGGGAGGTGCTTGGCGAGTTCGCGCCGGGCGAGTGAGCGCTTGTGGACCTCGTCCGGCCCGTCCGCCAGTCGCAGCGTGCGGGCGTGCGCCCACAGTCCGGCCAACGGGGTGTCCTGGCTGACGCCGCCCGCGCCGTGCGCCTGGATGGCCTTGTCCAGGATCCACTCGACCTGGATCGGGGTGGCGATCTTGATGGACTGGATCTCGGTGTGCGCGCCCTGGTTGCCGACCGTGTCCATCAGCCACGCCGTCTTGAGCACGAGCAGGCGCAACTGTTCCACCCGCACGCGGGATTCGGCGATCCAGTCCTGCACGACACCCTGCTGCGCGATCGGCTTGCCGAACGCCGTCCGCGACACCGCCCGCTCGCACATCAGCTCGATGGCACGTTCGGCCATCCCGATCAGGCGCATGCAGTGGTGGATCCGGCCGGGGCCGAGGCGGGCCTGCGCGACGGCGAAACCGCCGCCCTCCTCGCCGATCAGGTTCTCCGCCGGCACCCGCACGTCGGTGAACTCGATCTCCGCGTGGCCGCCGTGGTCGCCGTCGGTGTACCCGAAGACATGCATGCCGCGCTTGATGTCCATACCCGGCGTGTCACGCGGGACCAGGATCATGCTCTGCTGGCGGTGCGGCTCGCCGTCCGGGTCCGTCTTGCCCATCACGATGAAGATCTGGCAGCGCGGGTTCATCGCACCGGAGATGAACCACTTCTTGCCGTTGATCACGTAGTCGCCGCCGTCCCGCTCGATCCGGGTGGCGATGTTGCGCGCGTCCGACGAGGCCACGTCCGGCTCGGTCATCGCGAACGCCGAGCGGATCTCGCCTTCCAGCAACGGGTTCAGCCACTGCTTGCGCTGCTGCTCGGTGCCGAACATGGACAGCACTTCCATATTGCCGGTGTCCGGCGCCGCGCAGTTGATCGCGGTCGGCGCCAGGTGCGGGCTGCGGCCGGTGATCTCCGCGAGCGGCGCGTACTGCAGGTTCGTCAGGCCCGCGCCGTGCTCGCCGGGCAGGAAGAAGTTCCACAGGCCGCGTTTTCGGGCCTCTGCCTTGAGTTCCTCCACCACCGGCGGCGGGCTCCACGGGTCTCCTGCTGCCATCTGCTGTTCGAACACCGGCTCGGCCGGGTAGACGAACTCGTCCATGAACGCGTTCAACCGGCCGCGGAGTTCCTCGGTGCGGTCGTCGTAGCCGAAGTGCATCAGCTCTCCTTGAGGGTGGCGTTGCCCTGCGCGACGACGGGTTCGACGAGCGCGCCGATCTTCTCGAAGCCCTGGCCGACCGTCTTTCCCTGGCTGAACCGGTAGTAGATGCCCTCGGTGATCACCGCGAGCTTGAAGAACGAGAACGCGATGTACCAGTCCAGGTCGGACACGTCACGGCCGGTGCGCGTGGCGTAGTGGTCGATCACCTCGTCGGCGCTCGGGTAGCCGGGCGCGCCGCTGACGTTGGAGATGATCGAGTCGTCCGGTGTCTCGCGGGACGCGTACGCCAGGGTCAGCCCGAGGTCGGCGAGCGGATCGCCGAGCGTCGACATCTCCCAGTCCAGCACCGCCGTGATCCTGTCGTCGAGCACCAGCGTGTTGTCCAGGCGGTAGTCGCCGTGCAGGATCGTCGCCTCGGTCGACGCGGGCAGCCGTGCGGCCAGTCGCTCGTGCAGCCGGTCGATGCCGGGCAGGTCACGGCTGCGGGACGCGTCCAACTGCTTGCCCCAGCGCCTGAGCTGGCGTTCCAGGTAGCCCGCCGGCCGCCCGAAGTCGCCGAGCCCGACCGAATCCGGGTCCACCGCGTGCAGGTCGGCCAGTGTGTCGACCATGGCGAGCGCGATCGCTCGTGTCCTTTCCGGACCGAGCTTGCCGAGTTCGTCCTTGCTGCGGTAGGGAACTCCCGGCATGAACTCCATGACGTAGAACGGCGCACCGAGCACTTCGGTGTCGTCGCAGAGGAAGTACGTGGCCGGAACGGGTACGGCCGTGTCCCGCAACGCCGTGATCACGCGGTACTCGCGGGACATGTCGTGCGCGGTGGGCAGCACGTGCCCCAGCGGAGGCCTGCGGACGACCCACTTCTGCTTGCCGTCGGTGACGACGTAGGTCAGGTTCGAGCGGCCGCCCTCCACGAGCTGCGCCGACAGCGGGCCGTCGCCGAGCTTGCCGCCCAGTTTGTCGAGGTCCAGACCCGGCAGGCTCATCGGACGACCCTGCTCACGATCTCGGCGACACAAGCGGGCTTGTCGCTGCCCTCGATCTCCACGGTCACCTTGGTGATCGCCTGCTTGCCACCCTGGACGTCCGTGACGTCCACCAGCTCCGAGGTCGCGCGGACCCTGGCGCCGACGCGGACCGGCGAGGGGAACCGGACCTTGTTGGATCCGTAGTTCACCACCATGGCCACGTTCTCGATCTTGTAGATGTCCCTGACGAGCACCGGCACCAGCGACAGCGTCATGTACCCGTGGGCGATCGGCCCGCCGAACGGCCCGGCCTTCGCCTTCTCCACGTCCACGTGGATCCACTGGTGGTCGCCGGTCGCGTCGGCGAAGAGGTTCACCGCCTCCTGGGTGATCTCGTGCCATTCGCCGGTGCCGAGCACCTCGCCCTTGGCCGCCGCCAGCTCGTCCGCGTCCTTGAAAACCCGCATGGTCAGCGTCCTCTCAGTCCTGTGGCCCGCCGGCCGCGTACACGACCTGGCCGGAGACGAAGCCCGAACCCTCGCTGGCGAAGAACGACACCAGGTGGGCGATGTCCTCCGGCTCGCCGACCCGGCCGACCGGGATCTGCGTGGCCGCGCCCGCCTTGAAGTCCTCGAAGGAGACGCCGAGCCGCTCGGCCGTCGCCGCGGTCATCTCGGTGGCGATGAAGCCCGGCGCGATGGCGTTCACCGTGACGCCGAACTTGCCGAGTTCGATCGCCAGCGTCTTGGTGAAGCCCTGCAGACCGGCCTTGGCCGCCGAGTAGTTCGCCTGGCCGCGGTTGCCCAGCGCGGACGTGCTGGACAGGTTGACGATCCGGCCCCACTTCTGCTGCGTCATGTACTTCTGCGCCGCCCGGCTCATCAGGAACGAGCCGCGCAGGTGCACGCCGATCACCGAGTCCCAGTCGCCGTCGGTCATCTTGAACAGCAGGTTGTCCCTGGTGATCCCGGCGTTGTTGACCAGGACCACCGGCGGGCCGAGTTCCTCGGCCACCTTGGCGACCGCGGCCTCGACCTGCTCGGTGTCGCTGACGTCGACCACGAGGCCGATCGCCTTGCCGCCGTCGGCCGTGATCGCCGCCGCGCCTTCCTTGACGCCCGCGTCCTGCAGGTCCAACAGTGCGACGGCGAACCCGTCGGACGCCAGCCTGCGCGCTACGGCCGCCCCGATGCCGCGCGCGGCGCCGGTGACGATCGCGACCTTGCTCATGGAATCTCCTTCAGTGATGTCAGCAGCAGATCTGCGTAGTGATCGGCGATCTGGGCGGGCGTGAGCCTGCCGTTGCGGCGGTACCACACACCCAGGTGGTGCACGGACCCGAAGAAGTAGTCCACCACCAGGTCGGCGGGCACGTCGGCGCGGAAATCGCCGTCGCGCTGCCCTTCCTCGACCAGCGAGCGGAACCTCTCGTGGTACTTGCGCCGTTCGGCGCGCACCGCGCGTTGTTTCGCCGCACTGAGGTGGTGCATGGACTGCGTGAAGATCTTGAAGTCGTCCAGGTTCTCGATGGTGGTGACGACGACGTCGGCGGCCGCGTCCCGCAGCCGCTGCGGCGCGGGGGCCTCGCCTGCCGCGAACTTCTCCAGCCGGGCGGTCTGGTCGCGCAGCACGCGGCCGTAGATCTCGTGCAGCAGGTCGTCCTTGGAGCCGAAGTAGTGGTACATCGCGCCCTTGGTGACCCCGGCGGCCTCGACGACCTCCTGGACCGACGTCCGGTCGAAGCCCTGTCTGGCGAACAGCCTCGTGGCCTCGGCAAGCAGCCGGTCGTCCACACCGGACGCATTCGCGGGCCTGCGGCTCATCGTCGGCGTACCTCCGTATTCCCAGACACGGCAACCATACCGCTCGGTATGTGATCGGCAAACCTCGACGTGACCTAAGCAACCGCTTAGCATGTCAACCATGACACTCGAGGACGGCGTGCGCTGCTCGGTGACCGACGGCGTGGCGACCGTGACTTTCGACCGGCCGGACCGCAACAACTCGATGGACCTGGCGATGGAGCGCCGGTACGGGGAGCTGCTGCGCTCGCTGGAGGCCGACACGAGTGCGCGGGCCATCGTGCTGACCGGCGCGGGCCGGGCCTTCTGCCCCGGCGCCGACCTGGACGTCCTCGCCGGTGTCACGCCGGGCAACCAGATCGACTTCCAGGTCGAGCACGTGCAGGCGGCCGCGTTCGTCGGCAAGCCCGTGATCGCGGCGATCAACGGCGGCTGCGCCGGCCTCGGCTTCGTCATCGCCTGCACCGCCGACGTGCGGTTCGCCGCGGCCGGGGCGAAGTTCACGACCGCGTTCGCGCGACGTGGCCTGATCGCGGAGTACGGCGTCGCACACCTGCTGCCCGGTCTGGTCGGCCGCGGCCGGGCGATGGACCTGCTGCTGTCCGGCCGGACCTTCACCGCCGAGCAGGCCCAGTCGTACGGCCTGGTCCAGGAGGTTCTCCCGGCTGACGAGCTGCTCTCCGCCGCCCAGGCGTACGCGGCCGAACTGGCCGCCTTCAGCGCGCCGCGGTCGATGGCCGTGATGAAGCGGCAGATCCTGGACGAGGCGTCGATCCCGCTGGAGGAGTCCGGTCTGCGGGCCGCCGCGCTGATGAACGACTCGTTCACGCACCCGGAGTCGAAGGAAGGCGTGGTCAGCTGGCTGGAGCGACGGCCACCGCGGTTCCCGCCGTACCCGGGGTGACCGGCGCCGTCGCTGTGAGGTGAGCAACCGCTTAGTATGCGAACTCGGGTACCGACTGGTAGGTATGCCTATGGGACACCGGAACTCGCTTACTGGGCAGAGGAGCCGAGCATGCGCAGGACGAGGGTGGCGTACTCACGCCCCAGCGCCTTCGGCGTCTTGCGCGCCCGCTCGCTGTACCACCGGGCCACGTCGATCCCCAGCGACAGCACCGCCCGCGCGGCGATCTTCTCGTCGGGAACGGTGAACGAGCCGTCCTTGACACCGTCGGCGATCAGCGACTGGACGACCTGCTCGATCCGGCGCCGCAAGGCCGCCACGGTCGTGTACTCGTCCGCGGGCAACGCCTCCAGTTCGTACTGCACGACACGGGCGACGACGTGCCGCCGCGCGTGCCACTCGACGAACCGCTCGACCAGCAGGCGCACCCGGTCGACGGGCGAGCCGTCGGTACCGGCGACCCGTTGGACCATTTCGAGGGTCCGTTCGTGCCCGTCGCGGCTGATCGCGAACAGCAACGCCGCCTTCGACGAGAAGTGCACGTACAGGGCAGCCGGGCTCATCCCGGCCGCGGTGGCGATGTCCCTGGTGGTCGTGCCGTGGAAGCCGACCTTGGCGAAGGACTCCACCGCCGCGTACATCAGTCGTCTGGCCGCGTCCGGCTTGACGTCCGGCCACAGGTCGGCGGGCAGCGACATCGTCATGGCAGCAACAGTAGCCGCACGCTAAGCGTGTGCTTAGGAAAGGACGCCGAAGTGACGTCGTTGAAGGACAGGGTGGCGATCGTCACCGGCGCCAGCCGTGGCATCGGCCTCGGCATCGCGAAGGAACTGACCGAGCGCGGCGCGAAGGTCTGCATCACCGCGCGCAAGCCCGAGGCGCTCGAAGAGGCCGCCACGTCGCTCGGCGGACCGGACAACGCGATCTTCGTCCCGGGCAAGGCCGACGACACCGACCACCAGGACGAGGCGATCGCCCGCACGCTGGAGGCGTTCGGCCGGGTCGACATGCTGGTCAACAACACCGGCATCAACCCGGTGTTCGGCCCGACCGTGGACATCGACATGGGCGCGGCCGCCAAGATCCTCGCCGTGAACGTGCTCGCGCCGCTGTCGTGGACGCGCAAAGCGCGCGACGCGTGGATGGGTGAGCACGGCGGGTCGATCGTGAACGTGTCCTCCATCGCCGGGCTGCGCGCCTCGCCCGGCATCGGCCTGTACGGCGTCAGCAAGGCGGCGCTGATCAGGCTGACCATGGAACTCGCCGTCGACCTGGGCCCGGACATCAGGGTGAACGCGGTCGCGCCCGCGATCGTGAAGACGAAGTTCGCCGGTGCGCTGATCCAGGACAACGAGGAGGCCATCGCGCAGGCCTACCCGCTCAAGCGGCTCGGCGTGCCCGCCGACATCGCCAACGCGGTCGTGTTCCTGTTGTCGGCGGAGGCGAGCTGGATCACCGGGCAGACGATCGTGCTCGACGGCGGCGTCTCGCTGGGTGGTGGGCTGTGACCTTCGCGCTGGACGGCGCGGGCGTCGTCATCACCGGCGCGGGCCGGGGCATCGGCGCCGCGCTGGCCCGCCGGTTCGCCCGTGAGGGCGCACGGCTGGTGCTGGCCGATGTGGACAGTTCGGTCGATGCGGTGGCGTCCGAGCTCGGCGCGACCGCGGTCGTCGGTGACGCCGCCGGTGAGGAAGGCGTCGACGAGCTCATCGCGCGGGCCCGTGCGGCCCTCGGCGAGGTCGACATGTACTGCGCGAACGCGGGCGTCGCGCCGATGGGCGGCCCGGACGCGCCGGAAGAGGACTGGGCCCGCACCTGGGACGTGAACGTGATGTCGCACGTGCGGGCGTCACGGGCACTGCTGCCCGCCTGGCTGGCACGCGGCCGCGGCCACTTCCTGGCGACGGTGTCCGCCGCCGGGCTGCTGACCACCCTCGGCTCGGCGTCCTACTCGGTCACCAAACACGCCGCGCTCGCGTACGCCGAATGGCTGCTCGCCACGTACAAGCATCGCGGCATCGGCGTGCAAGCCCTGTGCCCGCAGGGTGTTCGCACGCAGATGCTGGAGGCGACCGGGCCGGCCGGGAAGTTCCTGATGGGCGACAGCGCGATCTCCGCCGAACAGGTCGCCGACGACGTGGTCGCCGCCTTGGGCGGCGACTCGTTCCTGATCCTGCCGCACCCCGAGGTCGCCGACTACTACGCGGCCCGCGCGACCCAGAACGACCGCTGGATCGCCGGGATGAACAAGATCCAGCGCAAGCTCGACGCGCTGTGAGGGGACCCTTTGGGGCGTCCGATGCCGGTGAGGGGGCCTTCACGGCGGCTGGTGTGGACGTCATTCCTCGGTGGCCGACAAGGACAGCCGCACGCGGAACCCGCCCCCGTCCGTCGGCCCCGTCTCCACCACGCCACCGAGCAGTTCCGCGCGTTCACGCAGGCCCATCAGACCGTGCCGGGCGCTGGGCAGCGGCACAGTCGGCCGGGTCGGACGGGTGTTGGTGATCGTGACGATCAGATCGGCGCCGACATGCTCGATCCGCACGACAGCCGTGGCACCAGGGGCGTGCTTGCGCACGTTGGTCAGCGCTTCCTGCACTGTGCGGTAGATCGTGCGCTGGGAGTGCGCGCCGAGCCCGGTCGGTACACCGCCTTCCATCCGGACCTCGATGCCGCTGCTCGCAATCAGCCGCTCCAGATCGGCGAGCGTCGGCTGGGGCGTGAGCTCGGTCTCCAGGCTGCCGGACGCACGCAACAGGTTCACCATGTGGCGCAGTTCGTCGAGCGTGTCGATGCTGAGTTTGCGGATCGTCTGCGCCGCGTCCTTCGTACCCGGATCAGGCGTGCTGACCTGCAACGCCCCCGCCCGTACGGCGATCAGGCTGACCTGGTGGGACACCACGTCGTGCATCTCCCGCGCCAGCTGGGCGCGTTCCTTCGCCAGCACGTTCTGCTCGATCAGCTCCCGCTCGTGCTCCCGCGCTTCGTCGATTTCCCGCAGCCGCAACGAAAGATCGTGGCGGGTGCGCACCAACTCGCCGAGGAACGCGGGCGCGGCCGCCGTCATGGTGGCGTAGACGATGTTGAGCAGGAACGCTTTGCCCGGAATGTCCGAGAAGTCGAACGGCGGCCACGGACTGGCATAGCCGACGGCGACCAGCAGCGCACACATCACCAGCGCACGCCGGTTGTGCCTGAGCCTGGCGACCGTGTACAGCCCGATCAACGTGGCCACCGCGGCCTCGGAGATGAACATCGCGGGCACCGTCACCGCGAAGGACACGTACGGCCAACGCCGTCGCACGACCAACGCGAACGCCGCGATCAGGGCTGCGGTGATCGACACGTAGTCGACGTCCTCGTCCGTGAAGATCCCGGTGCTCAGCCAGACATCCCCGAGAGCCACGCCCACGAACAAGGCGTCGGTCGCACGGTCCCGAACGGTCACAACTCAGTGTCCCGCAACAGCCCGGCGCGCTGCGCGAGCAACGCCGCCTGCACCCGGCTGCCCACTCTGAGCTTGGTGAGAATGGCGCTGACGTGGTCCTTGACCGTGCCGACGCTCAAGTGCACCCGGGTACCGATGTCCGCGTTGGACAGTCCTTCCGCGATGAGCACCAGTACGTCGCGTTCCCGATCGGTCAGCTGCGCGACCCGGCCTGCCGCGGCCGAACCCGCGCCCGTGTCCAGGTAGCCGTCCACCACCGCCTTGGTGACCTTCGGTGACAACACGACTCCGCCGCTGGCCAGCGTGCGGACCACCTGGGCGAGTTGCTCCGGGTCGGTGTCCTTGAGCAGGAACCCCGACGCGCCCGACCGCAACGCCGCCGCGATGTACTCGTCGGCGTCGAACGTCGTCAACATGGCCACGACGGGCGGATCCGGCAGCTCACGCAGCTGCCGCAGGATGGTCAGCCCGTCGACGTCCGGCATCCGGATGTCCAGCAGCACGACGTCCGGCTTGTGCGAGCCGATCTCCCGCACCGCGTCGGCGCCCGTCGTCGTGGCCACCACGTCGATGTCGCCCGCCGCGCGCAGGATGAGCTCGAAGCCCGACCGGATCAGCGCCTCGTCGTCGACCACCACTACCCGAATCACGATGCTCCTCCTCTGCTCACCGAGGGTAGCGGCGAATGATCAGTTTCCCGGCCAGCCGCCCGGCCTGGCGGAGGGTGATCCTCGGCAAGTACGCCTTGGTGATCGCGTTGCCGATGCTCGGCAACGCCGACGCGTCCGGGTAGCTCATGAACAACGGCCGGTACTGCGGCTGGAACTTCGCCTTGAACGCCAGCAGCGAGCGGAACCCGTACACCGGCTCAAGCAACCGGCCGACGACGTCGAGCAGCCGCTGCAGGAGAGGCACCTTCTCGCCGCGGTCGCGTCGCCGGGCCAGCGGCGCACCGGACAGGCTGATGTACTCCACCCCCTCGTCACGGCAGCGGATCGCCATCGACGCGATCAGGAACTCCATCACCCCGGTGAACGCCGAATTGCTGCGGCGCATGAAGTCCAACGTCCACGCGACGATCTCGCCGTCCTGGCGGACCGGCAACCAGCTGGTCACCCCGTGCACCTTGCGGTCCTCGTCGACGGCGACGAGACACCGGACCTCGTCGTCGGCGAGTTCCTCGAGCGTGCCGAGCGTGAACCCCATCTCCGGCAGGCCCTTGTCGGCCAGCCAGGCGTCGGACAACGCCGCGATCTGCTCGGTCATCCACGGCGGCGCGTCCCGGTAGCTCGTCCACTGCGCGGTGACGCCGAAGTTGCCCGCCTTGTTCATCGCCGTGCGCACGTCCTGCCACTTCTTGCCGCGGAACTCCAGCCCCGGCAGGGGAACGACGGTTTCCTCGGCGACCTGCACGGAGCTCCACGACGACAGCTCGGTCCGCAACGACTCGCCAACGCTGTAGAAACACGGCGTCCAGCCGTTCGTGGCACAGAACTGGGTGAACTGCTGGACGGCCGCGCTCTTCGACTCGGCTTCGCCGACCGGTTCGCCGGTCGTCAACGCCACAGCGGAGATCACGCGGTAGGCGATCACCGCCTTGCCGTCCGGCGTGAACCAGTAGTCGTTGCCACGCCAGGTGATCATGTGTGACATGGAGGACCCGCCGTACTCGGCGAGCAGTTCACGGGCTCGCGACCGGTCCGCGGCACGCCGTTCGACGATCGCCTTCCGGAACGTGACCAGCCCGCCGATGATGACCACGGCCCAGAACACCACGCCGATCCAGTGGTGCAGGTGCATCGACCACCACCCGGTCGGCACGACGGCGAAGTCCACCAGGCCGAGGTACCCCGGCGGTGCGAACCGGGTCGGCAGGTCGGCCAGGATCGCGTGCAGACCCGGCTGCGACTCGAACTGGTCACGCAGCAGCCACGCGCCGCCGACGTAGATCACGCAACAGGCGACGACCGTGCCGAGCGTGATCACCGCGAACTTCATGTACGTCCCCGGTGGCGCGGAAACCCGGAACTTCTTCCTTGTCGCCAGCAGCAGGACCACGATCACCAGCGGTTGGGCCAATGGCACGAGCAGCTGGATCCAGTCCTGAGTGGTCGTCGGCAGCGCGTCCGCCGGATACGACATCAGCAGCAGCACGCCGAGCCAGGTGAGCGCGATGTTCAACCCGGCCGTCACCCACCATGCGAACTTGCGGCCGCGGCGCAGCCCTTCGGCCAGCACGAGCAGCAGCAGCACCGGGACGATCGAGAGGATCGCCGAGCCGACCCCGCTCATCCGCAGCAGGGCACGCAGGTTCTGGCAGTCCTGCACGGCCGACGGATCGCCGCAGACGTACTCGAGGTCGATCGCGTCCGGCTGGTCGCCGACGAACAAGGACTGGAGCACCGACAGCGGACCGTTCGCCGTCTGCGTCACTGTCGCGACGAGCGGACCCACCGCCGAGGCCGCCACGACCAGCGCGACGAGCAGGCGGGTCTCCACGCTGGACGGCTGACCGCCCGTGTGCCACTTCCTGCCCGCCACGACCGCCCCGGCGAGAAGACCGGGCAGCACCGCGAACAACCGGGCCAGGTCGACCATCGAGCCGATGTACAGCGCACACATGACCAAGGCGAGGCTCAGCACGACCCGCAACCTGCGCCGCCAGGTCGGTGTCAGCTGGAAACTCAGTGCGAACCCCACACCGATCGCGCCGACAGCGGGATCGACTTCGACCGCCAGGCCGGTCGGCCACCAGTCCCCGGTCCGCATGCTGAGCGCGATCATACCCGCCGCCAGCGACGTGCCCAGGATGTGCGTGACGACGAAGATCACCGCCGTCCTGATCGTGCCGATCCGCATCTCCGCCAGCCCGCACAGCCACGCGATCAGCAGCGTGGCCCAGACGTAGCCGCTCAGGCCGCCGGAGAAGAACATCGAGGACACCGGACTCCACCAGTGGCCGATGCTGAACTGGTCCGGACCGAAGCCGACCCGGTCGATCAGTTCGTCCGACGGCCCGGTGGACAGGCTCTTGGTGAGGATCGCGACCGTCCACACGACGACCACGAGCACGACGGTGAACGGAGCACGGCGCAGCAGAACCTTCACCGCGTCAATCCCATCCGGCTGGTCAGCCAGTCCAGCGACTTGACGAACCCGGCAGCCCACGAGTGCCAGTTGTGCGGGCCTGGCACCTCGAACCACTCGGCGGCGAGGCCGTTGCGCAGAGCCGCGTCGTACACGACCTTCTGCTGCGGGAGGTAGGCGTCCACCGAGCCGACCGTGAACGCGCCCGCCGAGTCCGGGTACTTCCGGGTGGCCAGCAGGTCCAACGGGTTGATCGCACGGAACGCGGCCTCGTCGCCGTCGAAGATCTCCTTGACGGTCTTCTCACGGGTGCCGAGCGACGGCTCCTGCTGACCGGAGATGTCCACAAAGGTCGGGTAGACCTGGGGCTGGCGCAGCGCGAGCTGCAACGCGCACGTGCCGCCGTAGGAGAACCCGGCGACCGCCCAGTGCCGGGCGTCCGGGTCGACCTGGAGGTTCTGCCGGATCCAGTCCGGCACGTCCCTGGTCAGGTACGTCTCGTTGGCACCGAGCTTCGAGTCGACGCACAGCGGGTTGTTGAGGGCACTGCCCGTGGCGTCCGGCATCACGACGATCGGGGCGAGGCCGTTGTGCGCCGCCGCGTACCTGTCCATCGTCGCGGCGATCTGGCCACCGTTGATCCAGTCGGTCGGCCCGCCCGGCTGGCCCGGCAGCGCGACCAGCACCGGCAGCAGCGGGCGAGCGTCCGTCAGGTACGCGGGCGGCAGGTACAGGTAGGCCTGGCGGGTCGTCGGGAACTTGGAGATCGGGCTGGGGATGGTCGCCTGGGTGACCTTGCCCTGCTTCGGCATGTTCGGCGGTGGCTTCCAACTGTCGATCAGCGGCCGTCCCGGCTCCGAGGGGAACGGCGTCTCAGTCGGCGGCGTCAAATCGGTGAACGGGATCTCGTTGGCGGGCGGCATGCCCAGCGCACCGCGCAGACTCGGGTACTGCCCGTAGTAGGCGTTGATGTTCAGCATCGACGCGACGACGGCCAGAACCGCCACCACCACCGCAGCGACCCGCCGGCGCCACGAGGTTTTCCACAGCGACACGACACCGAGGCCGACACCGGCCACCGCACAGCCCGTCCACCCGACCACCCGCAACGGCAGCGCATCCGGGAACGGCTGCCACACGCCCTCGACCAGCCACCAGGCCAGCAACGTCACGGCCACGCTGACCGCGACCAGGATGGGGATCGTCCGGGTCCACCACCGGCGATCACGCCTGACCAGCAACGCGCAGCAGGCCAGCACGGCGACCACAGTGGCCACGATCGGCGCCTTGCCGTTCACCAGGTCCCAGTCCAGCACGGTGTCCAACACGGTCCCTCACCCTGTCCCCGACTCGTCACCTTCATGATCGAAGGTGGGTATTCGGTGAGGTAGACGCCTGTTACGGAAAAAGGATGGCTTCGGGCAGCAAGGACCATCCGGTCGGGTGGCGCAACCAGCCGACCGGCGGGGGTGGCCCGGCCACCCGGGGGTGTACCGCGCTCCTACTCGGCCACTTCGTCCGGACTGCCGACCGTGGCGACCTCGGTGGCCGCCTCCGGGCCCTGGTCGAGCAGGACGCGGAAGCCGTCCTCGTCGAGCACCGGGACCTTCAACTGGACGGCCTTGTCGTACTTGGAGCCGGGCGAGTCCCCGACCACGACGAACGACGTCTTCTTCGACACCGACCCGACGGCCTTGCCGCCGCGGGCGATGATGGCTTCCTTGGCCTCGTCGCGGGACAGGGTCGGCAGGGTTCCGGTGACCACGATGGACAGGCCAAGCAGGTTGCGCGGGATGGACTCGTCCCGCTCGTCCGCCATGTTCACGCCGGCCGCGCGCCAGCGCTCGACGACCTCGCGGTGCCAGTCGACCGCCCACCAGTCCCGCAGCGCGGTCACGATCGTCGGACCGACGCCCTCGGCAGCCGCCAGCTCCTCCTCGTCCGCGTCGAAGATCCGCTCGAGCGAGCCGAACTCCACCGCCAGCGCCCGCGCCGCCGTGGGGCCGACGTGCCGGATGGACAGCGCGACCAGGACACGCCACAGTGGACGCTCCTTGGCCTCGCGCAGGTTCTGCGCCAGCTTGGCGCCGTTGGCGGACAGCTCGCCCGAGATCGTCCGGAACAGCTCGACCTGCTTGAGGTCGTCCTCGTCCAGGTCGAAAAGGTCGGCCTCGACGTCGTACACGTCGGAGTTGACCAGCGCCGACGCACTCTCGTAGCCGAGCACCTCGATGTCCAGCGCGTTGCGGCTGCCGATGTAGTACAGCCGCTCACGCAACTGCCCCGGGCAGTACTGCGCGTTGGGGCAGCGGATGTCGACATCCGCCTCCTTCTCGGGACGCAGCAACGTGCCGCACTCCGGGCACGACACCGGCATCACGAACTCGCGCTCCTCGCCCGTGCGCGCGTCGACGACCGGGCCGAGCACCTCGGGGATCACGTCACCGGCCTTGCGCAGCACGATCCGGTCGCCGATCAGGACGCCCTTGCGCTTGACCTCGCTGGCGTTGTGCAGCGTCGCGCGGGCGACCGTGGAACCCGCCACCGACACCGGTTCGGTCACCGCGTACGGCGTGACCCGGCCGGTCCGGCCGACGTTGACACGGATGTCGAGCAGCTTGGTGGTGACCTCCTCCGGCGGGTACTTGAACGCGATCGCCCAGCGCGGGGCGCGTGACGTGGTGCCGAGGCGGCGCTGCAACGGCACCTCGTCGACCTTGACCACGATGCCGTCGATCTCGTGCTCGGCGTCGTGCCGGTGGTCCTCCCAGTACTTGATGAAGTCGTTGACTTCCTTGTGCGTCGCCAGGACCTTGGTGTGCGTCGACACCGGCAGGCCCCACGCCCGCAACGCCTCGTACGAATGCGACTGGCGGTCCGGCTCGAAGCCCTCGCGCTGCCCGAGGCCGTGGCAGATCAGGCGGAGCTTGCGGCTCGCGGTGATGCTCGGGTCCTTCTGCCGCAACGAACCGGACGCCGTGTTGCGCGGGTTGGCGTAGACCTGCTTGCCCGCCTCGGCCTGCCTGGCGTTGAGCTCGAGGAAGTCCTCCACGCGGAAGAAGACCTCGCCGCGGACCTCGACCAGCTTCGGCACCGGGTACTCGTCGGTGCCGGTGAGCACCTCGGGCACGCCGTCGAGCGTGCGCACGTTCAACGTGAGGTCCTCGCCCGTGCGGCCGTCGCCCCTGCTCAGGCCCCTGGTCAGGCGGCCGTTCTGGTAGAGCAGGTTGATCGCGAGGCCGTCGATCTTCAGCTCGCACAGGTAGTGCGCGGTCTCGCCGACCTCCTTGACGACCCGGTCGAACCACGCGGTCATCTCGTCCGCGTCGAACGCGTTGTCGAGGCTGAGCATGCGTTCGAGGTGGTCGACCGTGGTGAACTCGGTGGAGAACGTGCCGCCGACCTGCTGCGTCGGCGAATCGGGAGTGGCCAGCGCGGGGTGCTGCTCCTCGAGGGCCTGCAGCTCGCCGAGCAGCTCGTCGAACTCGCCGTCCGTAATCGTCGGCGAATCCAGCACGTAGTAGCGGAACTGGTGGCCGCGCACCTCCTCGGCGAGTTCCGCGTGCCGCGCGCGGGCGCCCGCCGGGACGTCTTCGAGACCTTGTGGTTCGTCAGTGCTGGTCACGGTCGGCAGAGTAGTCCAGCCCCCTGACAATCTCGCGGAGCTCGAGCAGCCCGATCGAGCCCTGTGGTTCGGCTTCGGCGGTCTCCACCCGGCGGAGGCGTTCGGCGGCCAGCCGCTCACCGAGAGTGGCGTCCAGCGGCAGGTAGGTCAGCGCCTCCCGCGCGGCTGGATCGAGCTCGGTGAACATCGGGTGGTGCACGGCGACGTCGACGACGCCCTCGGCCTCGTCGACCTGGACGGCGATCCGGACATCGGCGAGCGGAACGCGGTGGAAGCCGAGGTTGACCGTGACCTCGGTCGGGTCGGGGACGGGCGGGACGGAGTCGTGGAACTCCCAGATGGCGTCGTCCGGCGGGGCGGCGGCCTTCCACGCGTCGGTGAACGGCCGCAGCTTCGGATCCTCCTGGCCGGAGACGACCAGTGCGTAGATGGAGCGCTGCCCCCGTTCGAGCGAGAAATGCAGCTCGGGGTGCACGACGGCGACGAGTTCGCACAGGTCGTTCTCGACCCGGTGCGGCTCCGCGTCGCCCAGCGCGGCGCTCACGGTGGGCAGGAGGTCGGCCCACCCGCGCCAGAACTCGGCCGCGACCTCGGCGGGATCACGCTGAGGCGCGGGCTCGGGACGGTGTCGCCTGAACCACTTCACCCGTCCCAACCTAGTGCCAGCGCGCTCAGCCAGTGGGACTTTCGAGGTAGTAGTGCTTGATGACCGCGCTACCGTCCGGCCGTGTCCACGGTGCGGTCTCGCTGACCACACGACGCCAGCCCGTGCGCTCATAGAACGCCATCGCGGCCGGGGCATGGCCGACAGTGTCCAAGGCAAGACGTAGCCCACGTCGCGCTGCCTCCTCACCAAGGGCGTCCATCAGCGCGGCGGCCACTCCCTGGCGGCGCACGGCGGGCACGACGAGCAACCTCGCGACGCTCGCGAGTGCAGCAGGCTCGACACCGGCCGCTTCGATGACCGCGGGCACAGTGCTCGCCCCGTGGCCGTGCTGCAGGGCCACATGCCCGACGATCGCGCCGTCGGACTCGGCGACCCAGCTGGCGAGCAGACCGTCCGGGGTCAGCCAGCGGATCGGGTTGTCCGGCCAGTTCGTGGGGTACTGGTCCGTGGAGTGGACCTCTGCCATCGCGGAAACACACGCGTCGAGATCACTGTCGACACGGGGGCGGATGATCAACTCGGGCATGCCGGGGATTCTGGCACCGGGCAGCCCACGCGTTCCACACGAAATCCGGCAGCCGCGGCCGCTCGCCGTGGTCAGCCGTCGCGGTCGAACCCGGAGGCGCGCAGGGCGACCGCGAGCAACTCGGCGGCAGACCCGAGCAGGCGGCGACCACCGGGCCACACAGCCCTGAGCTGGCGGCGCAGGTCCAGACCTTCGACACTGACCTCGATCAGCCGTCCTTCGGACAGGTCGGCGTCGACGGCGAGAACACTGAGCACGGCGGGCCCGGCGCCGTCGACGACAGCGCTGCGCACGGCAGTCGTCGACCCGAGTTCGGCGACCGGGATGAGATCGCCGACCTTGGCCCTGCGCAGTGCGCGTTCCAGGGTTTCCCTCGTACCGGAACCCCGTTCCCGCACGACAAGCGGAGTCCCGGCGAGTTCGGCGGCGGTCAGGGCCTTCCGCCGCCGCGCCCACGCGTGGTTGGGCGGGACGACGACAGCGAGCCGGTCGGTGGCGACCCGGCGCGCGGACAACTCGGCGGGAACAGTCGGCGACTCGACGAACCCGAGATCGACCTCCCCGCCCCGGACAAGATCGCAAACCAGGCTGGAGTTCGTCACGACAAGCCCGACGTAGAGATCGGTCCGGGCACGCCGCAACTCCCCGATCCACCCCGGCGCGAGGTGCTCGGCAACAGTGAGGCTGGCCGCGACCCGCAATTCGGCGGCCCGCCGAGACCGCAACGCCTCAGCACCGGTGACCAGCACGTTCAACTCGTCGAGCACCCGCCTTGCCCAATCCGTGACGACACGGCCGTCGGGCGTCAACGCGGAACCCCGGCGCGTCCGGTCGACGAGCGCCAGCCCCAGCTTGCGCTCAAGACTCGCCAGCCGCTTGCTGGCAGACGGCTGCGCGATCCCCAGTTTGGCCGCTGCCCTGCCGATACTGCCCAGTTCGCCGACCAGGACAAGCAGACGCAACGACTCCAGGTCAGGAGTCATAGCCGAAGGGTATGACCTTCGGTGGGTGTCGGCGACTGCGGTCCATGGCCGGGCACCTCAAAGCAGGAGGGGTGGGCCTGAAACCCAGACGCGCCCCAACCCACCGGGACGCAAGCAACCGAGCATGCGCCGAGCCGTCCCACCAAGAGCCGACAGCAAGCAGACACACAGCCAGTAGCCGAGCCGACCGGCCTGTGCCTGATCAGGGCGCTGTCTTGCCTTCGATGTACTCCTCTGGGCTGAGGATCGGGTAGCCGATCGTCTCGTGGAGGTGGCGGCGGGTCCATGCTCGGGAGTGGCGGCTTGTGGTGTGCCATCGGCGTGGGGTTCGGCGACGGTGGCAGCGGGGTTCCTCGATTAGGACCCGGTAGTAGGGACAGTCGCAATCGCACTGGCAGTGTTCGCGCTGCAAACGGCAGAACTCGGTCTTCCAGCTGTCGATGTCGAGGTCGTGCTCGCCGGACACGCACTTGCCGCAGTAGTGCATGCGTTGGCCGGGTAAAGCCGTCATCGAGCACCCTTCTGGAACGTAGGGGACCGAAGCTCCTACGGTGACCCAAGAGGACACCGTAGGAGTACCGCCCTTAGCGTGATTCAGCCGCTGCCGTTGCTCCCTTTGGTGTGATGAACCCCAACAGAAGTTGGCCTTGCGGCAGTTTCGTCAGTCCTGGAGCGACTGGGAGGACTTTTCGTTGCCCGTTGGCATACACGTACGCGGTCCCCTTCTCCGTCGCCAGCAGGTATCCGTGGATGACGCGGATCGGTCGTGTCGCCGGGGCCGCGCCTGGGGCGAGGCCGAGGCGTACGGATTGGGCAATGGACTGCGGCGAGTCCACTGAGAGCAGTGCTTCCAGCGGCAGGACCGGTGCGGGCGGATCGATCGGACGGCCCGGCGGCGGGGTGTACCCGTCCAGCTTGGCCCGCCCCCATCGGTACGGGTCGCCCTGCACTCCGCCCCAAGTGGACCAGCCGATCCGCGTCTGGCCGCTCTTGTCCTGCGTGTCCGAGTCGTACACCAGGACGTTCACCCCCGCGGACGCCGGATCCACCGCGCCGGGAACCTCCGCGAGCGGAACCGCGAACTCCACGACATATCCCGTGCCCGTGAGCTTGGACGCCACCTTGACGCCGGGCGCACTGCCCTGTTTGTTGTCCGCGTCCCGCAACGCGCACGGCGGGCCTTCCGCGGTCACGGGCAGGACCGCGAGTTTGTACGTGGTCGAGGTGTTCTCCGAACGTCCGCGCGGGTCGATCGTCAGCTCGACCGAGTCGGTGCGCCAGTGCCGTTTGCAGTCCGCCGTGGCCAGTTTGGTACCGAGGACGTCGTCGGTCACCGTGACCAGCCCGTACACCGTGTCGTCCCGCCAGGACAGCCGGGCGGTCGCCGAACAGTCCGCGGCGGACGTGCACTCGTCACCTTCCCACCGGGACGAGATGTCGATTTCCGGCCCTGGGTACTCCCCTGCCCCAGCGATCCCGTCCACCACAGGGGAAACACCGGCCTGGGAAATCGTGGTCGCCGGGACGAGTTCGAGCGCCGGGCGCGCCGAACCACCCGGGACGTTGATGGTGTACCGGTAGTCGCCGCCACGCATCCCGGTCGGCAGGGCGGCGTCCGTGTTGCGGACCGTGAACCTGGCGACCGTGCTCGCTCCCGGGGCGACACTGGGGAAGCGCTGCTCGGGACTTGCCTCGAAACCGGCGGGCATCGTCAACGAGACGGCACCGTCCCGGGCGACAGCTCCGTTGTTCCGGATCGTCACCTCGATTTCTCGGCTGCCACCGGACGGCAACGTCAGCACCGGCGCGACCAGACCGGCCAACTCGGGATGCCCGACCTGGCGTGCCCATTGCTGGTACTGCGCGACCTGCGGCAGGGGTTGCTGCGCGGCGCTGAGCACCGGAACGACCTCGACCAGTGCCTCCGTGAAGCCCGACTTTCCGCCGCCGGCCACCCGTACGCCGATGCTTGCCTTGCCTGGCTGGGCGTTGGCGGGCACCGTGACGGTCTCGCCGTCGACAGTCCAGCCGGGCGGCGGAATCACCGTGGTCCGGCCGCGAACCGACGACGTCACGTCGATCTTCACCGACGAACCCGCTGTCACCTCGTAACGCGACGGCTTGGCGGACAGCTTCGTGCCCAGCGGCAGTTCGCCGGGCACGATCGCGCCCTCGAGCATGCCGCGCGCGCCGCGCGAGTCCGGGCGGTACGGCACCCGGCTGGCCACCTGGGTGAAGTAGTCGCAGCCGATCTGCGCGGGATCCGTTGGCACGTCGCCGAACCCGGCCCAGCCCTGACTGGCGTACTCACGCTGCGCGGCCCGCTCGATCTGAGCCCACGTCTTGCCGTCGTGCGCCGGCTCGCCGGCCCACGCACCCCAGACGCGGTCCGTCGGCTCGTCCTGGGTGAAGTCGCGCACGCACCCGGGGCCCTTGGTCGACTTGCCGTCGAACCCACCGGTGAACAGCCGCGACACCGCCCACGGCCGCAGGCCCTGACCGGGGAACGCCTTCGGATCCGCGGCCCGCTCGTACGCCTCGACCGCGAGCCGTGCGGCGTACTGGTGGTTGCCGTGGTTGCCCGGCGACGGGGCCGGGTCCATGGTGATCACGACCTTGGGCTTGGTCTGCCGGATCACGCGGACGACCTTGCCGAGCGTGTCCTCGTGCCCCCACGCCTGCTCGGTCAGCGGCGACGAGACCGTGTAGTAGAAGTCCGCCTTGTCGAGGTTGTACACGTCCGTGATCCCGGCCTTGCCGACCGCGCGCCGCTCCTCGGCCTCCCGGATCCGGCCGAGTTCCGGCCCTTCCTCGGGGCCGACGGCGTTCCCGCCGCCTTCGCCCCTGGTCACCGTGACGACACCGGAGCGCACCTTGAACTGGCCGAGCGTGGCCAGTGAGAACGCTTCGTCGTCCGGGTGGGCGCCGATGAACAGCACGTCCAACTCGGCACGACCTCGTCCGCTGTCCGCCCCGGCGGCGTGTACGGGAACCGCCGTACCAGCGAGGAGTACAACGGGTAGCAAAGCACCCCAGCGCACGTTTCCTCCCAGTCAGTCGCTAACCCTTGACCGCGCCATCGACCATGCCGCGGATGAAATGTCTTTGCAGGAACAGGTAAACCACCACGACGGGCAGTGCGACCAGCACCGACGCGGCCGCCAGCAGCGGCACGCTCGTGTCCGATCTGCCCGAGAAGAACTGCAGGCCGAGCGGGGCGGTGCGTAACGCCTCACCGGTGATCATCACCCTGGCCAGCAGGAACTCGTTCCACGTCCACATGAACACCAGGACGATCAACGTGACCAGCGCCGGACGACCCATGGGCACGAGCACGCGCCACAGCGTCTGCCAGTGCCCGGCGCCGTCCAGCCGGGCGGCCTCGACCACACTCCGCGAGGTGGACCGGAAGTACGTCCGCAGCCAGAACGCGCCGAACGCCACGGACTGCGCGACCTGCGGCAGGATCAGCGCGGCGTACGTGTCCGTCAGGCCCAGATCGCGCAGGTCGTAGTACAACGGGACGACCACGGCCTCACCCGGCACGGTCAACCCGAGCAGCAGCAAGTAGAACAACGCGTCCCTGCCGCGGAAACTCATCGTGCCGAAGGCATACGCGGCCAGGACGGACAGCACGACCGTGATCGCGACGACGCTGACACTGACGACCAGGCTGGAGAACAGGTAGCTGCCGAAGCGGGCCTCGGCCCACGCCTTGCCGAAGTTCTCCCAGTGGATCCCGCCGCGGCCGGCCACTTCGGAGCGCAGCGCGGTGACGACGATGGACAGCATGGGGTACAACGCGAAGACAGCGAAGACACCGAGAACGAGATAGGTACCGGCACGTTCGGCACGGGAGACCACTACACGCGCTCCCTTCCCGTGATCCGCGTGATCACGTACGTCACGAGGAACGCGAGCACCGTGATCACCACGCCGATCGCCGCCGCCGAGCCGACCTGCCCGGTGTGGAAGGCGCGCTGGTAGATCTCGTACGCGGGCACCGTGGTCGAGCCGCCCGGGCCGCCCAACGGGGTCATCATGTAGACCAGGTCGAACGTGCGCAAAGCGGCGATCACGGTCAGCGTCAGCGCCACCCCGATCTCCCCTCGCAGCGCGGGCAGGATCACCGAACGGAACTCGCCGGCCGGTCCGGCACCGTCCAGCCGGGCGGCGTCGAACAGGTCGGCCGAGACCTTTCCGATCCCACCGAGGAACAAAACCATTGCGAGCCCAGTCTGCACCCAGGTACCGACAATCCCGACAGCCAGCAGGGCCGTCGAGGAGTCGCCCAGCCACGCTTTTCCTTCTGTGCCAAGGAGAAAATTCAACGCACCATCCGGCGCGAAGATCCTTTGCCATGCCACCGCGACCACGACCATAGCGATCACCTGTGGCAGGAACAGGACGGTCCGGAAAAACGGCAACCCACGTATACGAACCCTATGGAGCGCCGTCGCAAGGACGAGTCCTATGCAGACGGGAAGAACCGAGAAGAACAGGATCAGCACACCGACGTGCCCGAACGCCGCCAACGCGCCTTCCTCGGCGAACATGTCACCGTAGTTGGAGAAACCCGTGAACGTCCCGAGCGACAGGCCGTCCCACTTGAACAGTGACAGCCATCCGCCGTGCAGCAACGGGAACAGCAGGAAAGCCGCGTAGACGAGCAGGGCGGGCAGGGCGTAGAGGTACCCCACCCGCCTCGGCTCACCGACCGCCACGGCTCGACTCCAGGTCCGCCTGGAGTTTGCCGAGGAACGCCTCCACATCCAGTTGCTTGGCCATCAACTGCTCGACGGAGTTGCTGACCACCTCGTACGCGTTGGGCGTCGCGTAGTCCAGGTACGGCACGAGTTTCCGCGACGCGGACGCTTCCTGCCACTTGTCGAGCACGTCCCGTTCCGGACCGGTGCCTGCCTGGTCACCCGCCTTGACGACCGGCAGGTTGCCGCTGGACGCGACCGTGCGCATCGCGTCAGGACTGGTGATGAAGTCGATGTACGCGGCCGCCGCGTCCGGGTTCTTCGACTTCGAACTGACCGCCCACGGCAGCCCGGTTCCACCGGTCACCGTGCCACCAGGCGGCAGGACGAACCCGACGTTGTCCGCCATGGCCGCCTTGAGCGCCGCCAGGCTCCACGTGCCGTTGACGTGGAAGACGCCTTCGCCCTTGCCGAACTTCTCGGTGGCGTCGTCGCCTTTCAGACCCGCGAAACCGGGAGTCAGGTAGCCCTTGTCGACCCAGTCGGCGACCTGCCGCGCGGCCTGCCGGTTCGGCTCGGTCTTCCAGTTCGCGTCGGCGCGACCGGTGGCCAGTTCGGTCTCGTCGGCCGGGTTGCCGAACCGGTGCATGGCCAAGGCGTACAGCAACGGGCCCGAGCTCTTCTCCAGGTTGCCCACCTGGATCGGCAGCTGGCCCGCCGTCTTGGCCTTCGCCAGCGCCGCGTCGAACTCGTCCCACGTCTTCGGCGGCTGCACGCCGAGCTGGCTCAACTTGGCCTTGTTGTACCAGATGCCGACCAGCTCACCGGTCTGCGGAACGCCGTACAGCTTGCCCTCGCCGAGCGAGTCGCCGCTGTCGGGGTAGCTGGCGAGCTTGCGGACGAACTCAGGGAACCGCTGGTTCCAGCCGTACGCCTCGGCGTACGGGTCCATCGGCCGCAGCAGGCCCGCCTTGACGAACGCGCCCATGTCCTGCTTGCCGTTGTTGACCTGGGCGACGTCCGGCGCGTCGTTGGCGGTCAGGCCGAGCTTGATCGTGCTGCGCAGGTCGTCGAAGGAGCGCCCGACCCGGTTGAGCCTGATGTTCGGGTACTTCGACTGGAACTGCGCGTTCAACGCCTTGATCTGGGCTTCCTGCGCCGGGCGCGTCTCCTGGTCCCAGATGGTCAGCGTCACGTCGCCGAGCGCGCCGACGTCCTTGCGCACCTGCCCGGCGGGCTGCTGCGCGGGTTTGTTGTCCGATCCGGGCGCGCACGCGGCGAGCAGCGCCGCGACGGCCACGATCACCGGCAGTTTCCTCAAGAGATCCCTCGCAATCCGATGGTCGCGCTCGCTCGGCGGACCTGGGTACCGGCGTGGCTGGGCAGCAGGTCGTTGAGGAACGTGTAGCCACGCAGCTCACGCTCGTCCCGGCGGCCGACCAGGCGCCACCATGCCGCGATGTCACCCCAGCCCGGCGCGGACTGCGAGCCGCCGAAGTGTTGCACGGACAAGGCCGCGCAGAGGTTGGCGAAATGCACCCGATCGGTCAACGGCCAACCCCCGAGCGTGCCGACCACGAACCCCGCACCGAACACGTCACCGGCGCCGGTGGGGTCGAGCGCGGCCACGTTCAGCCCGCCCACCTCGGTTTCCTCGCCGGTGTTCGCGTCGACCGCGTACGCGCCGTTGCCGCCTCTGGTGACCACCACGACCGGGACTATCTCCGCGAGCGCCCTCGCCGCGGCTTTCACGTCGTCGGACTTGGTGTAGCTGATCGCCTCGACGCTGTTGGGCAGGAACACGTCGTAGCCGTCGAGCAGCTGCCGCAGCATGGACGGCTCCCAGCGCTCGGTCGGGTCCCAGCCGACGTCGGCGAACAGCAGCGCGCCCTGTTGCTTCGACTTCTTCACCCACTGGTCGGAGTGCAGGTCCACGTGCACGAAACACGCCTTCGTCGCGGGCGGCGGGTCGAGCAGTTCGTCCGCGCCGACCGGCGAGGGATGACCGTGGGTGACCATCGCCCGGTCCCGGTCGATGGCCATGGAGACGGTCAACGGCGAGTGCCAGCCGTAGAACCGCCGTGAATACGTGAGGTCGACGCCCTCTTGTGAGGCGAGGACATCCCAGCAGAAGTCGCCGTACGCGTCCTCCCCGAACGCTGCGGCCAGTCCCGTCCGCAACTGCAGACGGCTCAACGCGACCGCCAGGTTGGCGATCCCGCCCGGGCTGGATCCCAGCCCGGTCGCCCACACCTCCGTACCCGGCTGGGGCAGGTGGTCGAGTCCGGTGAAGATGATGTCCAAGAACACCGTCCCCGACAGGAGAATGTCCAGCTCCGGGCCCCCAGCGGCCTGCTCGTCCGGCACCGCGCCCTCCTCGTTCGATCCGGTGAGTCTGCACCCATCTGCAAAGAAATGACAAGTTGTCTGACGCAAAATGACTGATATTGTTCAGTTGTGCTCCCGCAGCGGCGCCATGCCGAGATCCTGCGCTGTCTCACCCAGGAGGGGTCGGCGTCGGTGACGGCGCTGTGCTCACAACTGGCCACGAGCGCGGCCACCATCCGCCGTGACCTGATCTGCCTGGAGCGTGAAGGAGTCCTCACCAGGGTGCACGGCGGCGCGGTGCTGGCGCCGTCGCAGGAACGGCCGTTCGACCGCGTCGCCCGCGAGGACGGCGACGTGAAGGACGAGGTGGCCAGGGCAGCGGCAACGCTTGTGCGAGACGGGGAATCCGTCCTGCTGGACATCGGCACGACCACGCACCGGCTGGCCGCACACCTGCACGGCCGTGACATCACCGTGCTGACGAGCAATCTCGCCGTGTACGAGGAACTGGCGGACGACCAAGCGGTCGAACTGATCCTGCTCGGCGGGGTCGTGCGGCGCAATTACCGTTCCATGGTCGGGTTTCTGACCGAGGACGCGTTACGACAGGTCAGGGCGGACCGCGTGTTCCTTGGCGCGGCTGGCGTACGTGACGACGGGTCGGTCATGGACGACACGGTCGTGGAGGTCCCGTTGAAACGGGCCATGCTCGCCGCGGCCGACCAGGTGGTGCTGCTCGCCGACCGCGGCAAGTTCCCCGGCGGCGGACTGGCCCGGATCTGCGGGGCCGAGGAGATCGACGTGCTGGTGACCAACGCGGACACGGCCGGGGCAGGCCTGTCCGCCATGCGGGAGGCGGGTGTGGAGGTGCTCGACGGATGAAGCTGGTGATCCTCGGCGGTGGCGGGTTCCGCGTGCCGCTCGTGCACCAAAGCCTGCTGGCCGACCCGGACCGGCTGGTCGACGAGATCGTCCTGCAGGACGTGCTGGTGCAGCGGCTGACGGCGATCGGCGCGGTGCTCGACCAGCAGGCGCAGGGCGCGTCGTGGCGGCCGCGGATCCGGATGACGACGTCGCTGGAGGACGCGTTGTCCGGCGCGGACGTGGTGTTCTCGGCGATCAGGGTCGGCGGTCTCGGCGGACGCAGCCTGGATGAGCGGGTGCCGTTGAAGCACGGCCTGATCGGCCAGGAAACCGTTGGTCCAGGCGGGATCTGCTACGCGCTGCGGACCGTGCCGGTCGCGTTGGACATCGCACGGCAGGTGGAGCGGCACGCGCCGGACGCCTGGCTGATCAACTTCACCAACCCGGCCGGGATCGTCACCGAGGCGATGTCGGCGGTGCTGGGTGACCGGGTGATCGGTATCTGCGACTCGCCGGTCGGCCTGTGCCGCAGGGTGGCAGGCGCCCTCGGTGTGTCCGAACAGGACGCGACGTTCGACTACATCGGGCTCAACCACCTCGGCTGGCTGCGCCGGGTGCTGGTCGACGGCCGCGACCGGCTACCGGAGCTGTTCGACGACGAGACCGCGCTGACCTCGTTCGAAGAGGGCAAGCTGTTCGGCGCGCAGTGGTTGCGGACGTTGCGTTCAGTGCCGAACGAGTACCTGCACTACTACTACTTCGCCCGGGAGACGCTCGAACAGTTGCGCGCGCAGGAAACCACGCGCGGCGAGTTCCTCTCCGACCAACAGAAGTCGTTCTACGAACGGATCGGCAACGATCCGCGGGCGGCGTTGCGAACCTGGATGGAAACCCGGTCGGAACGGGAGAACACGTATCTGGCCGAAGGCAGGGCGATCGCCGGGATGGCGGAACGCGCCGCGTGCGACATGGACGGCGGCGGCTACGAGCAGGTGGCGCTGAGGCTGATGAACTCGATCACGCGCAACCGCCCGGACCAGCTGATCCTGAACGTACGCAACCGCGGAGTCGTTGCCGGACTGGACAACTCCGTGGTGGAGGTGCCGTGTTTCGTGGACGGCAACGGACCGCGGCCGGTCGCGACCGGGCCCGTCGACCCGCACAGCCTGGGCCTGATGCTCCAGGTGAAGGCGTGCGAGCAGGCAGTGATCCGTGCGGCGAAGACCGGCAGCCGCGCGGACGCCCTGCTGGCGATGTCGACGCACCCGCTCGTGGACTCGGTGGCCGCCGCGGCGGCGACGCTCGACGGCTACGTGGCCGCGTTCCCCGAGCTCAGCGCGTTTCGGGCACCTTGAACTGCCCGAAGGTGCATTGGCGCCCCGGCGGCAGCGTGAGAGCCTGCTGGGGTGCCGAGCGACTTCATCATCAAGACGGGGGACATGATCAAGATCACGATCCCGCCGCCGGTGATCGTGCCGGCCATCCAGGCCCCGGTGCCGCTCCGGGGATCGAGCACGAACGTGCAGGTCAACAACCAGTTCGTCTGCCTGCAGGGTGACGAGCTGCCGCAGGTGCTGCGTGGCCCGTTGCCTTACACCGCACCACCTTTCGTCACGCCCGGGACCGGGACGTTGACGCTCACGCTGGCCCCGTCGAACCTGACGATCCAGTCGCAGAACGGGCCCAAGGTGCTGATCAAGGGAATGACTTTCACGGCGACCTTCACCGTGCAGGCTCCGGCCATGCAGCCGACTCCGGGCGGTCCCGTTCCGGATCCTGTCGCGGTGAAACCGGGAACAGCGCAGTTCATCACCACCAACACGACCGTGTACAGCGGGTAACTGCTTTCCCTTTGCCATGAGACCCTTGAGCAGTGACTGGGCCAAGGGAACACCGACCTCCACCGTTCCATCAAAGGGCGAGACAGCGGCTGACTCATTGGCTCGACGAGCAACTTCCCGACGACCTCGAAGCAGTGCACTACGACATCATCGTGTCACCCGGCCCTCCACCAGTCGAACGAACACCGAATCTGGTCATCGCCAGGTCAAGTGCGTTCGTGGCAGAACCACCGCAGATCTCCGCCACCGATGTCCTGTGCGCGGTGGAGAGATCATGTCGAGCCGATTCGACCGGCTGGTGAATCACGTCGAGTACGCCGAGGCTGGGATTCCCGCCTACTGGCAGATCGATCTCGACGATGCGGTCTCGTTGACACCGCATTCACTCCGGAATGGCCATTACCACCGGGGCGTCGAGATCACCGGCATGTTCAGCACCAACTTCCCCGCTCCGGTCACGTTCCACCTCGACGACCTCACGTCTCGACGAGTCACAAGGTCTCCAGGTATGCCATCAACACATCGCTGAACGCCCGAGCCGCGTTCGTCGGTGGCACGTCTGTCCGCTGAGCCAAAGCAACAGTGCGACTCAGCCCGGGCGGCGCGATAGGAATGCCCCGCAATGCGGGCCGGTTGGCCAGGACCATGCTGGGCACGATGGCAATCCCCAAACCGGCTTCCACGAACCGAAGCACGGCATCCATCTCCCCGCCCTCGACGGACATACGCGGCTCATATCCGACGCCACGGCACGCCTGGATAGTCGTCTCACGCAAGTCATAGCCCTGGCGGAACATCACCATCGAGCGGTCGCGCAGATCGATCAGCCGAATAGTCGGACGGTTGACCAGAGCAGGCAGGCGCGCCGCTGAAGCCACAAGCAGGTCCTCACGCAGAACCACCCGCGTGGTCAAAGCCGGGTCCGGCCCTTCCGGCGGGACGATGATCAACGCCAGGTCCAGATCCCCGCGCAGCAAGGACCGGGACAAGTCCCGCGAGCCGCCTTCCTCCACCAACAGCCGGATGCCCGGGTAGGCGTGGTGGAACCGGCTCAACACGTCAGCGAAGACCGAAGCGCACAGGCTGGGAGTGGCGCCGACGCGCAGCCGCCCGCGACGGAGGCCGACCAGCTCGGCCACCTCGTGACGCGCTGTGTCCACGTCGGCCAGGATGCGGCGGGCGATCGGCAGCAGTGCCTCGCCTGCCGGGGTCAGCGTGACGTTGCCGCGCACCCGGCTGAACAGGGGCGTGCCGAGCTCGGTTTCCAGGCTTTGCACCTGCTTGGACAGTGAGGGTTGCGCCACACCTGCCTGCTCCGCGGCCCTGGTGAAGTGCTTGGTGTCGGCCACCGCCAGGAAGTACCTGAGCTGCTGCAAGGTGAGCCGGTCAACCTTCTCCATAGGCCGAGGCTATCAAATCGAGGGTTTCGATATATTGGACGACTCGGTCCCGACCATGCTTACTGAGTGCTGTGACAGTGCTCGATGCGGCCCGGCGCACCACCCCGGGGCGAATCTGGTCGTCCACCATCGGCAAGAAAGCCGTGATGGGCGTCACCGGGCTGCTCATGCTGATCTATGTGATCGTGCACATGGCGTCCAACCTCAAGATCTTCTTCGGGCGCGAGAACATCGACGGCTACGCCTCGTGGCTGCGCCACCTCCTCGACGGGCTGCTGGGTTACGAGGGCTTCGTCTGGGTGGCCCGGATCGGTCTTGTCGCCTGCGTCGTGCTGCACATGACGGCCGCCATCCAACTGGCGCGACGGGCGCGGAAGGCGCGGCCCAAGGCATACCAGCACCGCGCCAAGGTCCAGGGCAGCTACGCCGCGCGCACGATGCGTTGGGGCGGCGTGATTCTGGCGTTGTTCATCGTTTACCACATCCTCGACCTGACCGCGGGTGTGCTGAACCCGAACGGCGTGCACCTCGCGGTGTACGACAACGTGGTCGCTGATTTCCAGCGCTGGTACGTGGTCCTGTTCTACGCCGCGGCCGTCATCGCACTGGGTTTCCACATCCGGCACGGGCTGTGGAGCGGGTTGCAGAGCCTCGGGGCGTCCACCGCCGCGCGGCAACGGGCCATCCAGAGCTTCGCGTTCGCGGTCGCCTTCCTGATCACCGTGGGATTCCTGGCCGTGCCGTTCGCCGTACTGACCGGATTGGTGGGATAGCCGATGTACACCGAAGGGGCACCGATCGTCGACGGCAAGAGGCCCGACGGTCCGTTGGACGAGCGGTGGGAGAAGCGGCGGTTCTCCGCGCGGCTGGTCAACCCGGCGAACAAGCGCAAGATGACCGTGATCGTGGTCGGCACCGGGCTCGCGGGCGGATCCGCCGCGGCGACGCTGGCGGAACTCGGCTACAACGTCCTGTCGTTCTGCTACCAGGACAGCCCGCGCCGGGCGCACAGCATCGCCGCGCAGGGTGGCATCAACGCGGCCAAGAACTACCGCAACGACGGCGACAGCGTCTTCCGGTTGTTCTACGACACGATCAAAGGCGGCGACTTCCGCGCCCGCGAGTCCAACGTGCACCGGCTGGCCGAGGTCAGCGTCGAGATCATCGACCAGTGCGTGGCGCAGGGCGTGCCGTTCGCCCGTGAGTACGGCGGCCTGCTGGACACGCGTTCTTTCGGCGGGGCACAGGTTTCCCGCACGTTCTACGCCCGAGGCCAGACCGGGCAGCAACTCCTGCTCGGCGCGTACCAGGCGTTGGCCAGGCAGATCAACGCCGGACGCGTCAAGATGCACCCGCGCACCGAGATGCTCGACCTGATCGTCGATGACGGCAGGGCACGCGGGATCGTGGCCCGTGACCTGGTCACCGGCGACATCGAGACGTACACCGCGGACGCCGTCGTGCTGGCGACCGGTGGCTACGGCAACACCTTCTACCTGTCCACCAATGCCAAGGGCAGCAACGCCACGGCGATCTGGCGTGCGCACAAGCGGGGCGCGTTGTTCGCCAACCCGTGCTACACCCAGATCCACCCGACGTGCATTCCCGTCAGCGGCGCGCACCAGTCGAAGCTGACGCTGATGAGCGAGTCGCTGCGCAACGACGGCCGCGTGTGGGTTCCCAAGGCGCCCAAGGACAACCGCGCGCCGCACATGATCCCCGAGGACGAGCGGGACTACTACCTGGAGCGGATGTACCCGAGCTTCGGCAACCTCGTCCCGCGTGACATCGCCTCGCGTGCCGCCAAGAACATCTGCGACACCGGGCACGGCGTCGGACCGGGCGGTCTCGGCGTGTACCTGGACTTCTCGGACGCGATCGAGCGGCTCGGCCGGGACGCGGTCGAGGCGAAGTACGGCAACTTGTTCGAGATGTACGCCCAGATCACCGGCGAGAACCCGTACAAGGTGCCGATGCGGATCTACCCGGCCGTGCACTACACGATGGGCGGCCTGTGGGTCGACTACGACCTGCAGAGCACGATCCCGGGCCTGTTCGTCATCGGTGAGGCCAACTTCTCCGACCACGGCGCCAACCGGCTCGGCGCGTCCGCGCTGATGCAGGGTCTGGCCGACGGGTACTTCATCCTGCCGAACACCATCGGCGACTACCTGGCCGACGGCCCGTTCCCGCCGGTCTCGCAGCAGGCGATCACGTCGGTCGAGCAGGAGGTCGTCGACCGGGTCGTGCGGATCCTCGCGGTGGACGGCGACCGTTCGCCGGACGACATCCACCGCGAACTGGGCCAGCTGATGTGGGACTACTGCGGGATGGAGCGCTCCGAGGAGGGCCTGCGCAAGGCGCTGGAGGCGATTCCCGCGCTGCGCAAGGAGTTCTGGCAGCGGGTGCGGGTGCTCGGCACCGGCGACGGGCTCAACCAGTCGCTGGAGAAGGCGGGCAGGGTCGCGGACTTCATCGACCTGGCCGAACTGATGGTGATCGACGCGTTGCACCGCACGGAGTCCTGCGGCGGGCACTTCCGCGCCGAGAGCCAGACCGAGGACGGCGAAGCACTGCGGGACGACGAGAACTTCAGCTACGTCGCCGCGTGGGAGTACGGGCCGCAGCAGCCCGTGTTGCACCGCGAGGAGTTGCTGTTCGAGAACGTCACGCCGAGTCAGCGGAGTTACAAATGAAGTTCACCCTGCGCGTCTGGCGCCAGGACAACCAGTTCGACAAGGGCAGGCTGGTGATGTACGTCGTCGACGACATCTCGCCGGACATGTCCTTCCTCGAGATGCTCGACGTGCTCAACGAACGGCTGATCAAGGACGGCGAGGAGCCGATCGCGTTCGACCACGACTGCCGCGAGGGCATCTGCGGCATGTGCGGCCTGATGATCAACGGCAACGCGCACGGCCCGAACAAGCTGACCACCACGTGTCAGCTGCACATGCGCAGCTTCAGCGAGAACGAGGCCATCACGATCGAACCGTGGCGCGCCAAGCCGTTCCCGGTGATCAAGGACCTGGTGGTGGACCGGTCGTCGTTCGACCGGATCATCGAGTCCGGTGGTTACATCAGCGCACCGACCGGCAGCGCGCCGGACGCCCACGCGGTGCCTGTCTCCAAGGCGGACGCCGACAACGCGTTCGAGGCGGCGGCGTGCATCGGTTGCGGCGCTTGTGTCGCCGCGTGTCCCAACGGTTCAGGCATGCTGTTCACCGCGGCGAAGACGACACACCTCGGCCTGCTGCCGCAGGGACAGCCCGAGCGGCTCACCCGCGCGCTCGACATGGTGGAGACGCACGACGACCTGGGCTTCGGCGGGTGCACCAACTCCGGTGAGTGCACAGCGGTGTGCCCGAAGGGGATTCCGCTGGAGGCGATCGGACGGCTCAACCGGGACGTGCTCAAAGCGGCGACGAAGCTACCGGCTAGGCACTGAGCAGCCCGTTCACCAACGCCCGCAGGCCGGCCTCGTACGTGTCCCGCATGGACAGTTCGGGCCAGCGCTCGGCGACCGCGTAGACGGTCGGCCGGTGCGTCTGCTTGCGCAGCACGGCATCGCGGTAGTTCGGCTGCCCTTCCGCACGCCTGCGGGCGCCCCGCGCCTTGATCATGATCTCGCCGGCCGTGTAGTACCAGACGGTCCGGTACACGTAAACGGCCTCCTCCAGCGTTTGTCCGCTGTCGACGGCCGCGGCCATGATCTCCTCGGTCACCCACAGCGCCGATTCGCCGACCAGGTCGTCCGCGGTGAGCACTTCGGTGATCCACGGCCACGCCGCCAACGCGTCGTGCATGGCCAGCGCCGTCAGCACGATGCGTTCGCGCGGGTCGTCGGGTAGTTCCGGGCGCTTGATCTCGTCGGCGTAGTAGTCGAGCAGTTGGATCAGCAGGTCCTCTTTGTCGCGCACGTGGTGGTACAGCGTGGTCGCCGCGACACCGACCTCCGCCGCGAGCTTGCGCATGGTCAGGTTCTCCCAGCCGTCCCGGTCGATCAGCGCACGCGTGGCGGCCAGGATCGCGTCCCGGTTGACTCGTGGTGGGCGACCAGTTCTCGGCACGGGGTTCATCCTTGCACCTTGACAGCCCTGCTACTTTTCGAACATGTTCGAAAAGTCATCGAGCGGGCCGGTGTTCCTGGTCTGCCTGGCCGTGTTCGGCCTGATGGCGGGACAGCAGATGGTCGGTCCGATCCTGCCGCCGCTCGCCCGCGAGCTCGGGCTGAGCGAGCTGCACCTGGGGGTCATGATGACCGTCGCCGCCGTCGGTGCGGTCGTGGCGAGTCCGTTGTGGGGACGGCGCGGCGCGGCGTGGGGGCACCGGGCGGTCCTGCTCACGTCGCTCGTCGGCGCCACCGCCGGCCTGCTCGGGTTCGCGGTGATCGCCCAGGCCGGGCTGGCCGGGACGCTCGCCGTGCCGCTGCTGTTCGCGCTGATCCTGCTCACCCGCAGCGTGGTCTTCGGCATCTCGTGGGCCGCGACGCCGGTCACCGCACAGTCCTATGTGGCCGACATGACCACAGGCGAGGCCGCGCGGGTGCGTGGCATGTCCATGATCGGAGCCGCGCAGGGCCTGGGCATGGCACTCGGGCCCGGCGTGGGTGGCCTGCTGGTGTTCGGCGGCTTGCTGCTCCCGCTCTACGTCGCCCCAGCGCTGATCGCCGTGATCGCCTTGCTGGTGTGGCGCAACCTGCCCAAGCCCGACAAGCACCGCGAGGTCGTGGTCTCGGCCAAGGTCCGGCCGTTCGACTCGCGGATCTGGCCGTTCCTGCTCGCCGGGTTCGGCATGTTCATGACCTACGGGATCGTCCTGCTGACGGTCGGCTTCCTGTTGCAGGACCGGCTTGGGCTGACCGCACAGCAGACCGGGCTGGCGACCGGCCTCGTCACACTCGCCTGCGCCGGGTTGATGATGCTCGTCCAGGCGATCGTGGTGCCGCGCGTCGGCTGGGGCCCCGCCCGGCTGATCAGGGTCGGCGCCAGCGTGATGGCCGTCGGTACGGCGATCATGGTGTTCGCCTCGACCGCTGTCGTCGTGGCCGTCGCGCTGGCGATCCTCGGTGCCGGGATGGGGTTCTGCATGCCCGGTTTCATGTCCGGCCCGACCCTGCTCGTCAGCCGGGAGGAACAGGGCGCCGTCGCCGGGTTGACCGGTTCCAGCAACGCGCTGACGTTCGTCTTCGGCCCCCTTGTGGGCACGGCGTTGTACGAGATCGCCCCGGCCGCGCCCTACCTGCTGGGCACTGCGCTGCTGATCGGGTTGATCGTGTTCGTCTTCGCCCACCCGGGCATCCGGCAGCGGGCTCCGCTAGCCGACGTACAGCAACCGGTCGAAGTCCCTGCCGTCGACTGAGCCCGTGACCCGCGTGACCTCCTTGGCCTCGAACGGTTTCCACGTCATCCGCACGAGCTTGCCGTTCGCGGTCAGCTCGGCGGTCGCCTGGTCACCGGTCAGCTGAATCCCACCGGACACGACCGTGTCGGCGGTGTACCGAACCTGGTCGAGCACGGCCTTCGACGACTCGAAGACCACCCTCCCACCACGAAGACCGGGCAGTTCGGTCCGGCGGGCGACACCGACGGAGTTCGGGATCCGCGAGGTCAGCGAGTCCATCGCGGTCCGGAACACGGTCGTCACGAGGTCGTGGCTCGTCACGGGAAAACGCCCGACAGCGCGGAAGTTCTCGCCGCTGCACGACGGCACCGGCCGACCGGTGATGAAGTTCCGGACGCCCTCGGCGGCACACGACGAGTACGTGGAACCCGGCCGCAGCACCGAAACAGCGTGCCCAGCGAACGGAACGTTCACCACGCGGCCACGCGGGAACTGACGGGCGAGCGTGACAGCGTTGGCACCGGCGTCGGAGTCGAACGACCCGGCGATGACCAGGACAGGGACGTCCGGGTACGCCCCGGCGACCGGTGGCGCGTGCCGTGGCGTCGGCCAGCCAAGGCACCAGTCCGCCCACACCCCGTACCCGCGAGTGGCTTCCACCGCGGCGACGGGGTGTTCCGGGTGTTGAGCCCGGTACTCCGACAACTGGGCCCGCCGCGTCTCGATGGGCGCCGAACGCGCGTACGGCCACGCGAAGTCGTTGCACACGTAGGCGAGGGCGGCCGCACCACCCGTCCGGAAACCCTGGTTCGGGTCGGACGGTGTGCCTGGCGGCGGGCCTGTCAGCGACACGAGCCGCCGCAGCGGCGCCTTGTCCCCGTCCAGGTAGGCCTGCATCGCGGCGTTCGTGTCCCGAGCGACGAACGGATCCAACGCCCGGACGACCTCGGTCAACGCGCCCAGTGGGATGTCGGGGTCCCGCCGGTTCATGGCGACCACCTCGGCCAGCCGGTCGGCCGTGTCACCCGGCAAAGCCCGGCATGACAGGGAACGCCGGCACGCGTCGTCGATCGCCCGCTGGTTGGCGTCAAGATCCCCCTGCCAGGTGTTGCCTCCCGCGTACCCCGTTGCCCGGTCGGGAAAGACCGTGGGGCTGTCGACAACCGCGGATCTGACGTGCCGGGGGAACCGGCTCATGTACGCGGGCGCTTCCACGCTGCCGTACGAATTGCCATACAGGACAACGTTTCGTGCGTCCAACGCCGCCCGTACCGCTTCGATGTCGGCGACTCGCTGGTCGGCGGTGAAGAACTGTGCCCGATCACCGGACAACGCGGCGCAGTCGCGAACACTGGCGGCGTCACGGATGTCCGCCTGCGGGCACTGCCAGCTCGGGAAACCACGTCGCTCCACCATGAGGAAGTCGTAGTCGGTGAGCAACGGGCGGACGGTGTCCGCGAAGGCGTTGAACTGCCCCATGACCGCGGCCGGTCCGCCGGGCAACGCGATGATCGTGCCCGCCGACGGCCGGTCGCGGTCGCTGTGCGGCAACCAGGAGAAGGGAACAGAGATCTTTTCGGATCCCGGCTCCGCGTGGTTCAGCGGAACCACGAGCACACCGTCACACCGTGTCGTCGCGGCGGCGCAGGGATGACGGGTCTCACTCGCCGCCGCCGGTACCGCGACAGCCCCCAGGAGCACGAGAATCGTCGTAATCCATCGCATGAACCCAGCGTGGCGTGGACAGCGGGCTCGCCGCTTCAGGGGAAATCCCCGATGTGAGTAGTCGCACGGGGTACACGGTGCACCGGATGAGGCATTCTGAGTTCATGCGTCCGCACGACGTCGAGGTCGGCCACACGTACCGGGTACGCATCACCCAGCGGGACAACCCGGCCCGTTTCATCACCGGCGATCCCCGCAAGGCCGAAGCCGACCTGCTGATGCTGAGCTGGACGCTGGAAGCGGTGCACGAGTTCGACCTGACCGTCACCGCGACCGGCCAGACGCTCGGCGACGAGCCCGCGGTGACCGGCGTCCGCGTGGCCGACACCTCGCACATCAGCACGCCGTTGCCCCGGGAGACGGCCGAACGCCTTGGCCTGCCGACAGATGTGGAGTACGTCGTCGAAGGCGTGCTGAAGGACGCGGTGACCGGCCGGATCGTGAGCAGACCGACCGGGGAGACGATGACGGTCCCTGTCGCGTGGTTAGCGGCGCAAGTCGATGGTCTCCAGTGACATCACCCACGGGTCGTTCATCAGCTTGTCGGTCTCGCTGATCTCCACCAGCGCCACCTTCGCGTCCACCCAGCCGTGCCAGCAGTTGAACATCGTCATCTGCGGGTAGCGGGTCCGGATCTTGCCGATGATCTCGGTCGCTTTCCAGCTGCCGTCGTACGGGTCGCCGGACCCGACTTCCAGCAGCGCCATCGGCCGCTGCGCGGCGAGCATGTCCGAGATGTCCTCGACCTGGCCGTCGAGGCCGAAACTGACCACGTTGTGGTAGCTCGTCGGGCCCATGATGTCGACGATGTCGTCGCCGGGGTAGAACCGCATCCGTGGCCCGTCCCACGGCCGGGCGGGCGAGTACGCCCACAGCACGTTGTGCAGGTCGCGGGTCTCGGTGATGTACGTGTACAGGTCGCGGTAGAGCCGGACCACCTCGCTGCGGCCGGTCCGCTGGTCCTGGCCCCACCAGAACCAGATCCCGTTGAGCTCGTGGAACGGCCGCAGGATCAGCGGCACGCCCGCCTCGTCGAGCTGCTGGATGATGTCGCCGAGCAGTTCGACGTCGGCGCGCCAGCGGCTGCGGGCGGGGCTGGCGGGCGCGTCGGCCAGCAGCGCGCTCAGGTCGTTCTTCGGCGCCCACAGGTCGACCCGGTAGGACTCCGGGTCGACCTTCGGCAGGAACGGGTTCGGCCGGTGCAGTTCCATCGTGACGAGCCCGCCTGCCCGCCAGTGGTCGATCATGACGCCGACGGTCTCCTTCTTCCAGTAACCGTCGAAGCTGGCGCCGAGCAGGGCCGGGGTCTTGCCGAACTTGCGGGTCATGCCGTGGAACAGCTTGTCGTAGTCCTCACGGGCGTCGGCGCTGAGCTGCTGCCCGGACACCACGCGGTTCTCCTTGCGCTGCGGCAAGGCGGTCAGCCACGCGAGGAGCTCGCGCGCGGCGGGCGTCGCCTTGGGGTCGCCAGGTCCGGTCGGTCTTCGGTTCGTGTTCACCGGCGCGGACGGCGCGAGCGTCGGCTTGTCCGCCTGCGTCGCAGGCACGGTGCAGGCCCCGGTCAGCGCGGCGGCGCCTGCCGCGAGCAGCAGGGACCTCCGGTTGAGCTGGGGCATGCGGGACATCCGACCACTCACCAGCTTTCGGGTGGTTCGACGAATGCCTTCCCCACATCGCGCACGAGCGCCAGCGCCCGGCGGGCCCACGCCTCGTCCGCGCCCGCCAGCCCGCACTTGGGCGTCGGAACGGCACGCTCGGCCAGGATCGACCGGGGGAACCCGAGCCGGTCGACGATGTCGAGCGCGGGTTTGGCCGCTTCGACCAGCGTCGGCGGGCGGGCGGGGGTGGTCGCTGCGACCAGGCCGAGGAACATCGTCATCCCGGCGTCCCACGCCTCGCCGAGCTCGTCGGCCAGGCTCGCGGGGATGCCGTCGAGCAGGGTGGCGTCCAGGACGAGCGCGTCCGCGCCTGCCTCGCGGAACAGGCCGATCGGGGGCCTCGGCGCGCAGCAGTGCACGAGCACGGGCTGGCCGGTGGCGCCCGCGACGGTCTTGATCACCCCGGCGAGGAGGTCCCGGGCGTCCGGCTCCGCGACGGCGGGGACGGTGCCGTAGCCGGACGGTGTCGACAACGCGCCCGCCAGGACAGTCGGCAGGCTGGGCTCGTCGAGCTGGACCACCACAGGCGTTTCCAACCGGCGGCTCACCTCGGCCGCGTGCGCCGACAGCCCTTCGGCCAGCGAGTCCGCGAACTCGCGCACCGCGCCGTGATCGGTCAGCACCCGGTGGCCTCGGGGTAGCTCGATTCCGGCAGTGAGCGTCCACGGCCCGGCGGCCTGGATCTTCACCGCCGACGGCCGCGCGCCGGAGCGTTCGAAGGCCTCTTCGATGGCGTCGATGTCACGCTTGACCAGGTCGACCGCGTGCCGGTGCTCGTGCCCCGGCCTGCTCGCTGTCCGATATCCGGACGGGACGACCTCGATCGGCAGGTCGACGAGCAGTGCCGCGCTCCGGCCGATGATGTCGGCGCCGAGTCCCCTGCCGGGCAGCTCCGGCAGGTGCGGCAGATCGGGCAGTTCGCCGACGACAACGTTTGCGGCCTCGAGCGGATCCGTGCCGGGCATCGAGCCGACACCGGTGGCTGTCGCCTGCGGCCAAGGCATGTTCGGGGGCGTGGTGGGCACACGGACAGTGTGGCCGATGGCTGTGCACACGAATGCACCGCACCGCTATGCAGCATGGAGGTCTAGACCCATTGACTCGATGGTCTAGGCCACATACCGTCATCTCACTCGTTGCGACAACACGCACACGAACGGCTTCGTCAGTGCGAACGATTGAAGCCGCGAAGACGTGGTGTGGGGGACGTGTCGCGCCCGCGCCCCCCACACCACACCCTAACGGCTGATCAGGCCTACGAGTACCGTCCGCTGGGCCAGATGGCGGCAACGAAACGCCGTGACGTGCCTCACTTACCTTTCGACTTAAGATGACACGCGTACGCCCGCGGGCGTACGCGGTTGTCGCTTCCGGGCGGACGACACGAGCCCGCGCCGAAGCCAGCATTGACCGCATGCGGACCATAGATCGCGTCGGCTACGCCGTCGGTGGCGTGTTGTTTCTCAGCGGGCTCGTCCACCTCGTGGTGTTGCTGGTGACCGGTGGCACGTGGCTCGGGCCGTTGTCGATGCGCAAGCCGTTGACCTTCGGCGTCTCGTTCGGGCTGACGGTCGGCACGGCGGTGTGGGCAACGTCGTTCCTGCGGGTCAAGCCGGGCGTTCGCACGTTCCTGCTCGTGGTGCTGTACGCGGCGAGCATTGTCGAGGTCACGCTGATCACGGTGCAGGCGTGGCGTGGCCGCCCGTCGCACTTCAACTTCGAGACACCGCTCGACTCGTCGATCTCGACAACGTTGGCAGGCGGCGGTTTCGTGCTGATCGCGGTGATCGTCGGCTGCACCGTCGCGGCGTTCCGGACCGTGCAGACCAGGAGCATGCAACTCGCGCTGCGGTTCGGGTTCACGGCACTGGTCGTCGCGCTCGCCGTGGGCGCGGTGATGATCGCGACCGGCGTCATCGAGGTCCGGTCCGGCAACGCGGCGCTCGCGTACGTGACCGGCGGCGCCTTGAAACCAGCGCACGCCGTGCCGATGCACGCCATCCTGATCATGCCCGGGTTCGCGTGGTTGCTGGGCCGTACCCGCTGGCCCGAGCCGACCCAACTGCTGCTCACCCGGATCGCGGCAGCCGGGTACGGCGTGCTGATCGCCGCGGCGATCGTCTACTCCGTCACCTGACGAGCGGCGGGCACCACGAGTTCCCGGCGTACCAGGGGTTCGCGGTCGCCACGACGTTGCCGAGTGCGAAGACCGTCCGGTCGTCATACGGGCGACCGACCACCTGGACCCCGGTCGGCACCCGGTTGGTGGCCAGTCCGGACGGGACGCTGAGCACCGGGCAGCGGCTGGCGATGTTGAACGGGACCGTCAGCGGTGCTTCGAGGTTGTGGTCCAGTCGGACACCGTCGACGATCAACGGGGTGTCGACGTAGTCCTCACCGGCCAGCAACGCAGGCGTGCCGGATGTGGGGCATAGCAAAGCATCGAAGCGCTGGAACAGCCCGGCGAGGTCGTCGTGGACCTTGCCCTCGATCAGCATGGCGTCGAAGAACGAGCCTGCCGATGTCGCCCGTTCGACGAAGTCGTCGGTGTAGCGCATCAACTCGTGGCCGCCTGCCGCCGCCTCGATCGTCGGCGCGAAGATCGCGCCGTAGTGCGCCCAGGCCGCCGCCATGATCTCCGCGCGCGTCCACGGCAACTCGATCTCCTCGATGTGGACACCGGCCTGCTTCAACGCGTCCGCGGCGCTCAGCGTCGCGGCTACCACGTCCGGCTCGACCGGGTAGTCACCGAGGTTCATGCACAGCGCGACACGCAGTCCGTCCACCGCGCCGATCTCGATGGGCGCGGACGCGGGCAAAGACACGGGGTCCACCGGATGCGGACCGGCGATCACGTTCTGCAGCAACGCGCAGTCCGCGACCGTCCTGGCCAGCGGCCCGTCGTGGCAGTAGTGGTCGAGGTTGAACGGTGGGATGCCGGGCACCCGGCCGTACGGCGGTTTGAAGCCGACGACGCCGTTGAACGACGCCGGGATCCTGATCGAACCGCCGATGTCCGAACCGGTCGCGAGCGTCGCCGAACCGGCGGCGAGCGCCGCGCCGGACCCACCGGACGACCCGCCGGACGAGTACTCCGGATTCCACGGTGTCCTGGTCACTCCCCACAGGTCGCTGTGGGTGAACCCGGCGCAGCAGAACTCCGGTGTGGTCGTCCGCGCGTGCACGATCCCGCCCGCGGCCATGATCCGCTCGACGACCGGGTGCGTCTGCGTGGCCACGGTGTCGCGCATCGACAACGACCCCTCCCGCCACGGCAGGCCGGCGATCGGCTGCTCCTCCTTGATCGCGACCGGGATGCCCTCCAGCGGGCGCTGCTCGCCTCTGGCGTACCGGTCACCGGCCTCCCGCGCCTGGTCGAGAGCGTCTTCGAAGTAGCGGTCGGAGAACGCGTTGACGGTCGGCTCGGTGAGCTGGGCTCGTTCGATCACCGCCGCCATGAGTTCGACGGGCGCCAACTCCCCGCTGCGGAAAAGCGCGATCGCGTCCGTCGCCGTCGTGTACGCCAAGTCAGCCACAGCGCGAGACTATCTCTTTATTTCCCCAACATCTCCGGCCAGAACAACCGGGCGGCGGCGTCGCGGGCGACGAGGAACCCGGCGATGCCGATGATCCACCCGGTGGCGCTGGCTCCCTTGGTCATGATCCAGTTGTTCAACCGTTGCAGCAGCGGCTCGATCACCTTCGCGGCGGTCAGCCGCAGGGTGAGCAGCACACCGGCGGGCAGGATCATGACCAGGCAGTACCCGGCCAGCAGGACAAGAACGGTGACCGCGCTGAGGCCGGACGTCGTCATGATGCCGATGGCGCCGAGGTACGGCAGCATCGTGGCGATCTCGGTCAGCCCGGCCAGCAGCGCCAGACCCATCAGCCAGTGGATCGACGACTCGTCGGACATGGCGCGATCACGCCACCGCCGGATGGCGCCACCACCCGGCTTGTTCTTCTGCTTCTTGCTGTCGAACCGGAAGCTGAGCACGAACAAGCCGACCCCGATGCCCAACTGGACCCACAGCGCCGCCGTCGTCCGCAGCGCGTCCCCGAAGTTGCTGATCACGGAACCCGCGCCCAACGAGATCAGCACACCGATTCCGAAGTAGAAGACGGCGATCGTGCCGAGGTACAGCAGCACCCGGCCGACCCGGATCCCGCCCGGGGCGAGCAGGAACCAGATCGGGATGAACAACGTGCCGATGCTGCTCGAGTCGAGCAACGCCAAACCGGCGAGTGTCAGAACGAGACCAACGCTCAAAGCTCCCCCTTTGATGCCGGTCAGGCACGTTACCGCCGGGGCAAGCGGGCCGAGTCCTCCTTTCGAACGAGATGTCCGTTCCCGGCAGCGGCCATGGACCGCGGCGGCAAGTCCTTCGGCAGCGCGTTGGCCAGGTCGCCGGTCAGCGGCAGCTTCTTCCACGCGTCCGGCAGTCGGAGGACCGGGTCCGGCAGCGGAACACCGGTAGAACGCCGAAGCCGGGGCGCGGCGCACGGGATCACGGTGTGTCAACTGGCAGGGCAGCCTCGCTGTGCACAACCGCCACATGTGGACAACCCCCGCAGCCGCCGCCCCCAACCGCCCGAAACCGTCAGCCCACGACGCTAGGCTGGAAATCGGGGGCCGGAGGCCAGCCCCGGCCAGCTCAGGGCCAGGGCACCTGGGTCGACCGGTAGTAGTTCACGCCCATCACCTGCCAGCGCGGCCCCTGCGCGCCGAGGCGCTGCCGGAACGCGTCCCAGTTGTGCTTGGCCCACGGCGACCAGCCGAGTTCCGCGATCGCGGGCAGCCGGGGGAAGGCCAGGTACTCGATGTCCTGCCTGGTCCTGACGGTCTCCGTCCACAGCGGAGCTTCCACGCCGCGCACCGCGGCTTCGCCGACACCGCTGAGGTACGCGCCGGGATTCCAGTCGTACGCCGTGCGCACCTCGATGTAGCCCGCCCAGTTCAGGCCGATCGGGGTGCTGGAGTTGTACTTCATGTCCAGGTAGGACTTGGTGGCCGGGGACATCAGGATCTTGCTGCCCCGGTTCGCCGCCGCCGTCACGGCCGAGTTCGACGTCGTCGTGCCCCAGAACTGCGGGGTCGAGTTCGCGGGTGGGTTCACCTTGGCGACCTCGTGCCAGCCGATCGGCTGCTTGCCGTACTTCGCCACGATCGGCAGGACCTTGTTGACGAAGGTCCGGTAGTCCGCGTCCGATGTGGACTGGGCTTCGTCGCCGCCGATGTGGATGTACGGCCCCGGGGTCAGCGCCGCGAGTTCGCGGATCACGTCGTCGACGAACCGGTACGTCACGTCCTTCAGCACGCACAGCGAGCTGAAGCCCACGTTGGTGCCGGTGTAGAGCGGTGGCGCGGTGTTGTTGCAGTTCAACTCCGCGTACGAGGCCAGGGCCGCGTTGGTGTGCCCCGGCATGTCGATCTCCGGAACGATGGTGATGTGCCGCGCGGCCGCGTAGGCGACGATGTCGCTGTACTGCGCCTTCGTGTAGTAACCGCCCGGTCCGCCGCCGACCTGGGTGCTGCCGCCGTACGTCGCGAGCCGGGGCCAGCTGTCGATCATGATCCGCCAGCCCTGGTCGTCCGACAGGCGCAGGTGCAGGTGGTTGATCTTGTACAGCGCGATCTCGTCGATGTAGCGCTTCACCACGTCCGGGGTGAAGAAGTGCCGTGCCACGTCCAGCATCGCGCCGCGGTAGGCGAACCGCGGGTGGTCGACGATGCGCGCGCCGGGCACCGGCCACGGTCCGCCCTGGACACTGGGCGCCTCGACTTTGGCAGGCAGCAACTGCCGCAGGGTCTGTGTGCCCGCGAACAACCCGGCCGCGGTGTTCGCCTTGATCGCCACACCGGTCGCGGACACGTCGATCTGGTAGCCCTGTTGACCCACTTGCGGGTCAGCACCGGACAACTGCAACGAGATGCCGTCACCCGTGCTCTGCGACACCGGCAAGGCGAATCCTGTCGACCGGCGGAGCGTGGCCGCCAGCAGGTCAGCCACCCCCGTCGCGCCCTCGGCCGCACGGATCTGCGTGCCCGACGTGAGGTTGTAGGTCACGTTCGGCACGGCCTGCACGGAGGCCGGGACCGGTACGACGCTGTCGATCGGGGCAACCGCGGCCGCGGCTTGACTCGCGGCTAATGTCGTTGAGGCCACCAGTGTGAGCGTAGTGAGAACCACGCCGAACCATCGGGATTTTCGCACAGTGGGGTCCCTTCTGGCAGGACTCGGCGGCGACACACCCAATGTGCGGTTCTCCCCTCTCCGGTGTCAAGGTCCGTCACGGGGACAAGGACACCGCCTTGATCACGACCGGTCCGCGCGTGGGGTCGAGCACGACGGACTGGTCCACACCACTCGGCGTGATCACGTCCACCGCCTTCGGCACCGACGACGGTCCCGTGGAACAGATCGGCCCGGTGCCGCCCGGTGCACAGACCCCGAACGTGTACTGCTCGGGCGTGGCGGTGAACTTGCGGGCCCGATCCGGGCTGTCGCCTTCCTGGCCGGTCAGCGCGACCGCGTACGCCTTCGGGTTGCCGAGCGCGGATTTCGGCACGCTGACCGTGATGTAGCGGGACGTCTCACTCGCCTGGACGGACGCGTCGCCCAGCGGGACACCGTTCGCGTCCACGAACACGGGCTCGGCGAAGCCCTGCACCTCGATCATCCGGTTCCACGGGTCGACCGCGTGGTTGCGCGACGGGTACGCCGCCTTGGTGGAGGCGCCGGGGATCGCGGGATCGTGCGCGTAGATCGTGAGCAGTTGGGCGCCGAGCGGCGAACCGAACGTCGGGCTGAGGTCGCGCAGCTTCGTGCGCAGGATGACGCGGTCGCCGCTGTCGATCACCTGGAACTGCTGGATGTCGAACGCTCCGGGGTGGAAGTCGCCCGCCGTGGGGTAGGCGTAGGTACCGGGCCCGTTGTCGTCGTTGTCCGGGTCTGTCGCGTTCAGCAACACCGTTCCGGACACGAAGTCCGAGCCGACTTCGACCTGGGCGTAGCCGGTTTTCCTGGTGCCTTGAGTGGCCGCGGCGGTGATCACGTTGGTGCCGAGCAAGGCGGGCAACTCGGCGGTGAAGGTCCCGTTGGACGATGTGGACACCACTGTGGTCACGCCACCGGCGTCCGTCGCTGTGGCGGAGATGTCGACTCTCGTGCCGGGCGGGGCCGCTCCCGTGACCTTGACGGTAGGTGTCGAGACCGCACCCGGCGCCTGCACCGAGATCGGGATCGTCCCCGGTGGGCCGTGGTCGACGAACCGGGCGCGGACCTCGGCGGGCTGCTCGACCAGACGACCGGCGGCGATGCTCTGCGTCAACCGGACCGCCTGGGCCTGCGCCCAGGTCAGCGGGGACGCGGAACCCACCGATTCGCCCGGCTCGAAGCCGATGCTGGCCGTGGCGGGGTCGCTGCCGTACGGCGACTTGGCCACGGGGGCGTTCTCCCAGATCTGCTCGGGGATCAGGCCGACGCCGGATGCCTGGGCGTGCATGGCGTGCAGAAGTCGCCTGGCACCACGCTTGTCATTGGTCTGCACGAGGTGCTCAGCGCGTTCGCCCGCGAGCACGGGCCAGAGGTGCCCACTGCCGACGTTGCCCGTCGGCCAGGGTTTTCCGGTTGGTGCACACGCGGTCAGGTCTGGCTCGTAGCAGTCGCCGTAGCCGTCCTCGCTGCCTGGCGCAGACGTGCCGTAGCGGTACCAGCCGGGGCCGTTGGGGGTTTGGCGTTTGATGGTCTGGTCGACGAGTTCGAGCGACCTGGCGACATCGGGATCGTCGGCGGGCAGGATGCCGAGCCGGGGGAGTTCGAGGAATCCGGCGTCCACAACGGACCGCTGGTCGACGGTGACCGAGCCGTTGCCGAGGTTGTACTGGATCGGCGCGGCCGGGTCGCCCGTCTTGGACAGCCGGATGAAACGGCCGTTGACGACGGTCCAGCCCTTGACGCTGCGCTGGAAGTGGTCGGCGGTGGCGTGGTAGATCCTGGCTCGCTCCTGGTCGCCGTTGCGCGTGGCGATCACGGCCGCGGCCGTGAGCCCGGCGATCTCGGCGGCGATGGTCGACGGCGAGTACCCGCTCTGCTCCTCCCACCGCTCGGAACCGAACGAAGGGCCGTGCGCCACAACGAAATCCGCCGCCTTGCGGATCTTCGCGTACAGGTCGCGGTCCCGGTCGAACCCGGCCTGCAACGCCATCAGGATCGGGTAGGCGGTCTCGTCGAGCTGGTCGCCGCCGGAGTCCGGCGCCTTCTTGCCGTTGACCATGGAGTTGCGCGGGAACCGGCCGTCCGGCTGCTGTTGTCGGGAGAACAACCACCGGACAGTGGCCCGCGCGGTTTCCCGGTCACCCGCGGCCATCAGGCCGGTGAAGCTCTCGTACAGGTCACGCGCGAAGATCTCCCGGTACGAACCGAAGTACACGGGCTTGCCGTCGGGCAGGTCACCGGCGCTGACCGCGTGACCCCACGGACTGCCGAGGGAGGCGACGACGGCACCGGGGAAAGTCTTGTCCTCACTGGCTTTCAGAACGTTGACCGACACCCAGTCACCGGTCGGCTTGAGCATGCGGTCGTAGTCCCGCCACTGCTGGGTGTACCGGTCATAGGACCGGTGCCACGGCGTTCTCACGCTCAGACCGGCGGTGTCGACGGCCTGGGTGGCCGTTTTCCCGAACCCCAGCGCGAGTGTGGCCTCGTGCCCGTCGAGCTGGGCGGTCTGCACAACGTTCCCGTTGGCTGCCTGGAGGTTCGGCTTGATCGCACGGTCCTTGTCCAACTGGACAAGGCCGTCGGACGGCGTGCCGACGTACCCGCTGTTGGCCGCCTTGTAGGGGCGGTCGGCCTTCAACGCACCGAACAGCGGCACCCCGTAGTCCCGGTTCGGCGCGTTGGTGACCGTGTTCGTGTCGCCGCTGACCAGTGCGTTCAGGTCCGCCGTCGCGGTGTCCGCTCCCCCGTTCAACGGCCCGCCACCGCCGTTGCCGTTGATGGTCGCGTCATACCGGACATAGAGTTTCAGGTTGCCGGGACCACGCAGCCGCGCCTTGATCAGAACGGAATCACGAGCGGGATCGGTGATGAACTCGGTGGTCAGCCGATAGTCACGAGCTTCGGAACGCACCTGACAGGCCATCCCGGTCGAGTCGGCGGAAACGGTGTAACGCATGTCGCGGCTCTGCAGATCGGTGAACGTCCGACCGTCGGTGACAAGGAACTGGAGCGTCTCGACGTTCGTGTTGTCGATCGTCGGCGAATAGACATCGGAAAGCACACCGTCCGCAACCGTGAACCACACCTTGCTGGTGGTGTTGCGGGCCGTACCGACGCAATCCTTGCGCGCGAGCCCGAAGCGAGACAACATACCCGGCCCGCCTGGTTGAGCATGGGCCACCGGACTCAGAAACGTCACGCCCAGTAGCAGAACCAGCAGCACGCCGAACCGTCGCATGCAGGCGATCCCACCACTCCCGGTGACCAGAAAACACCGCCAGATCGGTTGATGCAACCGTGCAACAGCAGCCCCCACAGGCTCGCGCGCAAGCACAGGCGGTTGCGGCCCTGCGCGCAAGCGCAGGGGGTTCACGGCTTGCGCGCAAGCGCAGGGGTGGGCTTCGGGGGTGTCTCCTGCCCGTCGGCCTGGGCGAAGCCAACCACGGGCTGTCCAGAGGTCCGCCTCCCCAACAGGCGGGCCCAG
>NZ_MTQO01000053.1 GCF_001984155.1 Actinosynnema sp. ALI-1.44 | reverse complement strand
CTTGTTGCCCTTGGCACCCGCGTGCGCCCAGAAGTACGCCGAGTCGTGCACCGGGATGCCCTCGGTGATCACGACCGCCAGCCCGATCTCCGCGTCGATCGCCTCGATCACCGCGTCCTTCGCGAACTTCGGCGGTACGAAGATCACCGACACGTCCGCGCCGGTCTTCTCGATCGCCTCGGCCACCGAGCCGAACACGGGCACCAGCGTGCCGTCGATGTCGGCTTCCGTACCCGCCTTGCGGGGGTTCACGCCGCCGACGATGTTCGTGCCCGACTTGAGCATCCGCTTGGTGTGCTTGGTGCCCTCGGAGCCGGTCATGCCCTGGACGATGACCTTGGAGTTCTCGTTGAGGAAGATGGCCATCTGTCTCACGCCCCCGCGGAAGCAAGTGCGGCGGCCTTGTCGGCCGCGTTGTCCATTGTGTCCACCTGCTCGAGGCCGGGCAGCGCGGCCTCGGTGAGGATCCGGCGCCCTTCCTCGGCGTTGTTGCCGTCCAGCCGGACCACGATCGGCCTGGTGACCGCCTCACCGCGGGACTCGAGCAGCTGGAAGGCCTGCACGATGCCGTTGGCGACCGCGTCGCACGCGGTGATGCCGCCGAACACGTTCACGAAGACGCTGCGCACGTCCGGGTCGGACAGGATGATCTCCAGCCCGTTGGCCATCACCTCGGCCGACGCGCCACCACCGATGTCGAGGAAGTTGGCGGGCTTCACACCGCCGTGCTTCTCGCCCGCGTAGGCGACGACGTCCAAAGTGGACATGACGAGGCCCGCGCCGTTGCCGATGATGCCGACCTGGCCGTCGAGCTTGACGTAGTTGAGGTCCTTCGCCTTGGCCGCGGCTTCCAGCGGGTCCTCGGCGGCGACGTCGACGAGGTCGGCGTGCGCCGGGTGGCGGAAGGAGGCGTTGTCGTCCAGCGTGACCTTGCCGTCCAACGCGATGATCTTGTCCTGCGGGTCGCGGACCAGCGGGTTCACCTCGACCAGCGTGGCGTCCTCCGCGACGAAGGCGTCCCACAGCTTGACGATGACCTCGGCGACCTGGTCGGCGACGGCCTCGGGGAACTTCGCCTGCGCCGCGATGTCCTTGGCCTTGGCGAGGTCGACACCGGCGATCGGGTCGATCAGGACCTTGGCCAGCGCCTCCGGCTTCGTGGCCGCGACCTCTTCGATGTCCATCCCGCCCTCGACGGAGGCCATCGCGAGGAACTTGCGGTTGGCGCGGTCGAGCAGGAACGAGAAGTAGTACTCCTCGGCGATGTCGGATGCCGGCGTCACCAGGACGCGGCGGACCACGTGGCCCTTGATGTCCAGTCCGAGGATGGCCTCGGCCTTGGTCCTGGTGTCCTCGGGGTCGTCGGCCAGCTTCACGCCACCGGCCTTGCCGCGGCCACCGGTCTTCACCTGTGCCTTGACGACGACCGTCTGCCCCAGCTCGGCCGCGATCGCCTTGGCGTCTTCCGGGTTGTCAGCCACGGAGCCCGGCAGGACCGGCACTCCGTGGGCGGCGAAGAGGTCCTTCGCCTGGTACTCGTACAGGTCCACTGAGAGCTCCTGCTCCACCATATGCACTGCGTTGGACGAAAAGACCCTAGCGACCGGCGCGACGGGCCGGGCCGTGGGTACTGGTGAGGTCGGTCACCGCAAGTGATCGGGCGTCAGCGTGCTTGCCCAGCTCACGACGCCCTCAGCGTTGCCATGTCGGAAAACAGCCTTGACTCCGGCGGCTCGCATGGCGTGCTCGTCGCCCTCCGCAGTGGCGAACACCACGGTCCGCGCGGCCAGTTCTGTACCGATCGAGCGATGTTCGTCGCTCCTGACGACCAGTCCGACCGCGCGCACGTCCTCCTGTTCGGCGGCACTGGCGATCTCGACGGCGGTGCCCGCCTTGGCGTACACGACTTCGACCCCGTTGTCGCGCAGTTCGCGTGCGAGGGTCCGCGTCTCGACGTCCTCCGGTTCGAGCTCGACGAGCAACAGCCTGATCATTTGCGCCGCGCGGGTTCCGGCCGTACCGCCAATGCCACGAACGCGCTGATCACCAGTGCCGCGATGGTCGCGAGCGACAGCCACGTCCCGGCAGCCGCCGTCGAACCCTCGGCTCGCCCGCCGGTCATCGGCACTTCGAGGGCGTGCACGGCGACGAGACAGGCCGCGCCGAACAACAACGCGGTGGCGCGTGCCGGACGGCTGCGTGCCGCGATCACCACGGCCATGATCACCGCGATCAGGGCGATGACGAGGCCCCACGACGCGGTGCGGAAGTTCGACCAGATACCCGGCGCCACGTACTGCTCGGCACGCATCGTCGGCAGTCCGAACGCGCCGACGGCGAACAGCACGGCGGCGGCGAGCGGGGCCATCAGGATCATGTTCGACGGACGGTCGCTCAGATCGACGTCGTCGCGCTCGATCGCGCCCGCGGCACCCGCACAGATGGCGGCGACCACCCCGAGCAGGACCGCTGCCAACGTCCACCACGTCGCCGCGCCCGCCCGGATGGCGCCGCTCGTGGACGTGGCCGTCATGACGGCGTCCAACGCCAGGAACGCGGCGAGCGGGATGGCGATCCACGCGACGTTCAACATCGGGCGGAAGATCCGCGCGATCGGCTTGACCAGAACGAGGACACCGAGCACGACCACGAGCAGGCCCGCGGGAAGCAACAGGCCGTTGGCGAAGGAGCCCGGTCGCGCGCCGGAAAGGATGATCAGCTCGTCGGTCTGGTTGATCGGGACGTCCGTCGGGATCGCCACGACGAACAGGTCCGTCACCTGGCCGAGCACCGCGGCGGCACCGGCGAGGACCGCGGCCACACCGGCGATCAGGTGCATCCGGCCGCCGCTCTGCTCGATGGGTACGCCCTCGCCGCGTTTCAGAGCGAGCCCGCTCGGCCACACAGCCGTGGCGATCAGCCCCAACGCACCGACGGTCGCCATGTAGGACCGCCAGTCCGTGTGCAGCCAGTCCACTGTGGTCCCGGCGATCTGCGCGGGAAGCAAGTAGGTGAGGACCGCGACCGCGACGCCGACCAACACCCCCCGGCCCATCTTCGGCGTGCGGGAAGTCCCGGCGACGACGCAGCCGAGCAACGCGGCCAACGCGATCAGCAACCCACCCGCGATGACCAGCCCAGGCCCGTTGGCGAGGTCGACGTCGAGCAGGAAGGCGTTGTCCGACCGGAACGGCGGCATGAGCAGGCCGAGGGCGGCGAGACCACCGAAGGCCAACCCCCACCCGAGCAATCGCTTGCGCGACTCCGGCTCGGCTTCCTCGAACTCGGCGGCGACAGCGGTACCGGGCTGCGCACCGGCGCGGACGATCACCATGGCACCGGCGACGAGCGTCAACACATGCCCGGCGACAAGCAGCCACGTCCCAGCACCCGCAGCCAACGGAACAAGATCAGTCGGCACAACCAACTCGGGCCTCGACGCCACCAACGCGTCCGCGGCCAGCTGAAGATCGATCAACGCCCGACCCGGCGCAAGGAACGCGGCGCCGACAAGAACACCAGCAGCGCCAACCGGCTTCCCAGCAACCAACAACCCAGCCGCGACAAGAACAGGAAGAACAGCAAGGACGACGAGAAGCGGGCCACTGCCGTACGCGGCAGGCGGCGCACCGCGCAGCACCCCGACGGACGGGCCGATCGCCACCAGCACGGCGCCGACGGCGGCCACGGCGATCGCCAGTTTCAACAGCGCCGGTACCGCAAGCCGTTCCGGCACGAAATCTCCACCCTCACCAGCGGTCGGGCCGGTCGGACGCCGGGTCTCCGACGATCGGATCCGCGAATTCATCACCCCGAACCTAGCAAGGCGATCACACACGACCTCGCCCAGCACAGCAACGACCATGAACACACCAGGTCACGAGGACAGAACCCGGATATGCGCCACCCGAGTGATCAACAACACCCGGATTCCGGACCCTCACACGGCGCCCGCAGGAAAGGTCGAATGCCAGCAACGGCTCACGGGGCAGGCGTACCGAGTGGGCAGAAGCAACCGCAACCAACGTGGTCGGTGCGGCCGCGACTGCGGCCCAGGTCGGCCAGGGCACAATCCCGGCCCGACACCTGCTCGAGCGCAGAACAATTCTGGTCGACGAGCGGGTAAGCGCAGGGCAGGGGACACCTGCGCCCGCCAACCCCGGGACACGAAAAGCATGCGCCGGGAGCAATACGACCCGAAGAACCTCCTGCCCAGAGGTCAGCCACCCGGCGAGGGACCGTCTCGAAACCCCAACCGCAGAAACGGACGGGAAGTTTCGCCAAGGTTGACGGGTTGAACCAGACAACCTCGACAACGTTTGAGGCGTCTTAGGAACCGAGAGGCAAAGTTGGGCCGGTGACGTGGGGAAATGTCCGTGGCTCAGCCGGACGGGGTAGCGGGCAGGCGGGGGTTTGCCGGCGGCGCGGGATGAGGGTCGCCGGTGGGTTGCACGGGGTGCATAGCGGCGGCCGTTGCTCGGGTAACGGGGCCGAGGGTGCGGTGAGCGGTTGACGGTGTCCTCATGGCGCGAAGAACCGCCCGGTTGGCGTAACGCAGATCACATTCTGGTGTGTTATGCCGCCTTAACTTTGGGTAATAGTTACTGATCAGTGACTTGTGCGCCCTCCCTGATCGGCACTGAAGGCCGCGGGGAAGTTGCCCTCTGCCGTCTCCCACGGTTACTGTCCCCCGGTCCGTTGTCACGGTCCGGTCACGGCAGGACTTGAGTGGTTCCCCCGAAACCACTCGCCCGGGATCCCCCGCCCGGTTGTCCACGCCAACGCTCGTCCCCGCGAGTCGAGGTGCCGCCCGGATCTCCCCGAGGCAGAAGGGCAGGCTTTGTCTCGTCACCGCTCCCCCGGCGGGCAGCAGCAGTCTGCGGTTGTTGTGGAGGCGCTTGAGCGCACCTCCGCCGACGATCGCGCCGAGCGTGGTGCGCACCGGCTTCCGGCGCCGCCACCCGCGTTGCGTGGCCGTGTGGTCGTCGCAGCTGTTGCCCTCGGCGCTTTCGCTGCCGCCGCAGCTGGTCAGACCCTCAAGTCAGGCCCGGCTCCCAGCGACGGCATCACTCCACTGGCGAACTCCGAAGGCGCATCCGCGGCATTCGGTGTCGGCGGAGACACCAGCGCCGCTGCTCCCGAAGTCCTCACCGTCGCGCAGGTCAGCGATGCCGGTGTCGAGGCGAGGAAGCTGACCAACAGCGCCCAGCTGATCGCGAACCGCACCGCGCGGCTTCAGCAGGAAGCCGCCGAGCAGGCCGAGCGGGATCGAGTCAAGTACGTCCGCCCGGCGGACGGCGCCTACACCTCCGGTTTCGGCGCCCGGTGGGGCACGACCCACTTCGGCGTGGACATCGCGGGCAGGTTCGGCTCGCCGATCCGCGCGGTCACCGACGGCGTCGTCATCGAGGCGGGCCCGGCCAGCGGCTTCGGCCTGTGGGTTCGCGTCCAGCACGCGGACGGCACCATCAGCGTCTACGGCCACATGGACTCGATCACGACGCGGGAAGGCGCCAAGGTCAAGGCGGGCGACCAGATCGCGCGGATGGGCAACCGTGGCCAGTCCACCGGAACCCACCTGCACTTCGAGGTCTGGGACTCCTCCGGTCGCAAGATGAACCCGGCGCCGTGGCTGGCCACGCGCGGCATCAAGCTCTGACGAACCAGGTTCCGGCGACTCGCCACACCGTGCACATGGCGGGCGAGCCCCGAGGCGACTGGCAGCCGACGCATCGTCGCCTTCGACCTGTCGGCGCGTGCTGGCCGAGCAGCGACCGCCAGGCTCCGGAGAGCCTGCGCAGTTCGTGGCCGACTTCCCTGGGTTGCGCCGTGGCCATGCGGTCAACGCCGTCCAGATAGCCCGCCACACGCTCAGCCAGCGCGCGGAACAAGATCTCGTCCATGTGGACACCTCCTGCTTGATGCGGTTTTCTTTCATTCCGCTAGTCAAGCAGGGGGGTCTGACAGTTTTCGAACTCTTGGTCGACTGCCTGGTCAGGTCGCTGCCGCAGCCGATCGCCTGCTGGGCTGCGCGGCGCGCTCAAGCACCTTGCGGCCGTAGACGTAGCGAGCCGCCAGCGCGACGCCCTTGTTCACGATCGTCTGCGGCAACGGCATCGGCCGCAGCACGTCGACAATCAGGACAATCCGCTCTTCCGTGCTGTTGTTCACCACTTCGTGGCTCCAGCTGTCGTCGAACAGCATGCTTTCGTTTTCCTGCCACGTGTACCACTGGTCCTTGACCCGAATGCTCGGCGGCGCCTCGTCCGGCACCTTCAGCCCGAGGTGGTACCGCAGATATCCGCAGTACGGGCCCTCGTGTTCCGGAATCGACTTCCCGGGCTCGAGAATGGAGAAGAAGGCCTGGAAGACATTCGGGATGGACGCCAGCAGCGCGGTCGTCCTCGGGCATTGCGAGGCGTTCGGCTCCGCCCGCTCACCCATCGCCCACAGGTAGAAGATCTTCCACTCCTCGGGCGTGACATTGGAGATCGTGGCCTGGTCAGGGTCCAGATCGTGGTAGGCGGGCAACGCCGAGCGGTCGGCGACGACCACGTCCAATTCGGCACGAATGTCCGCATACGAGTTGTCGAGACTGCGCAACGCCGGGTACGTCTCGTCGATGTCGAAAAGGACCGGCCGTTGCTCACCGCCAGCCGTCTGCTTGAACCACTTGCTGACGGCTTCCTGAATAGGCTTCGTATTCACGATACTCCCCACAGCGTGTTCGTCCTGTGATCCAGATACTGGACCGCCGGACGGCAACACGCATCCGGGAAACCCCCGTAGGCGCCCCTGAAGGCAACCCCCTAGAGCTTCACCAGGGGAACGCTGCCGATCAGCATCAGCCGAATTGTGCCCGCGCTGCCGAAGTCGATCGTGGCCGTGGCGCGGGGGCCCGCGCCGTCCGTCGCGACGACTGTGCCGAGCCCGTACTTGTCGTGGTTGACGCGGTCGCCCGCTTCCAGCTTCAGCGCCGGGGTGTCCTGCCAGCCCTTGAACGGCGTCGAACGCATGCCCTGCGCGGCGATCCTGGCCTGTGCCGAGTCCGACCCGGACCGGCTCCACGTCGTCATCGCGGACGGCCCGGACGAGCGCCTCGACGACGACTCCAGCCTGCGCCACTCGATCAGCTCGGCCGGGATCTCGTCGAGGAACCGGGACGCCGGGTTGGTCGACGGCTGCCCCCACGCGGAGCGCATCACCGCTCGGGACAGGTACAGCCGCTCACGCGCGCGCGTGATCCCGACGTACGCCAGGCGCCGCTCCTCGGCCAGTTCGACCGGGTCGGACAACGCGCGCATGTGCGGGAAGATGCCGTCCTCCCAGCCGGTGCTGAACACGACCGGGTATTCGAGGCCCTTGGCGGTGTGCAACGTCATCAGCGTGACCACGCCGTCGGAGTCGGCGTCCGGCACCTGGTCCGCGTCGGCCACGAGCGACACGCGCTCGAGGAACGCCTCAAGGGTGCCCAGCTGCGGCGCCGTCTCCTCGTCGTCGATCGCGGGCGGGACCTCGGCGAACTCCCTGGCCACGGTGATCAGCTCGCGGAGGTTCTCCAGCCGGGTGGCGTCCTGCGGGTCTTCGCTCTCCTCGAGTTCGGCCTGGTAGCCGGTGCGGTCGATGATCGCTTCGAGCAGCTCGGCGACACCGCCGTCGACCAGTTCGCGCAGCGAGTCCAGCAACTCGACGAATCCCGCGATGCACTTCTCGGAACGGGGGTTGAGCAGCGGGACCGTACCGGCCGCTGCCTTGCGCAGCGCCGCGCTGAACGAGATCCGCTCCTGCTCCGCGTGCGCCGCGACCACGGCTTCCGCCCGGTCGCCGATGCCGCGCTTGGGCACGTTCAGGATCCGCCGCAGCGACACCGTGTCCTCGGGGTTGGCCAGCACCCGCAGGTACGCCAACGCGTCGCGGACTTCCTTGCGCTCGTAGAAGCGGACCCCGCCGACGACCTTGTACGGCAGGCCCAGCCTGATGAAGATCTCTTCGAAGACACGGGACTGGTTGTTGGTCCGGTAGAACACCGCGATGTCGGCGTTGCGGGCGTCGCCGTGGTCGATCAGCTTGTCGATCTCGCCCGCGACGAAGGCGGCCTCGTCGTGCTCGTTGTCGCCGACGTAGCCGACGATCTTCTCGCCTTCGCCCGAGTCGGTCCACAGCCGCTTGTCGATCCGGCCGGGGTTGCGGGAGATGACGGCGTTGGCCGCGGACAGGATGGTCTGCGTGGAGCGGTAGTTCTGCTCGAGCTTGATCGTGGTCGCGTCCGGGTAGTCGCGCTCGAACTCCTCGATGTTGCGGATCGTCGCGCCGCGGAAGGCGTAGATGGACTGGTCCGCGTCGCCGACCACGCACAGCTCGCCCGGCGGGATGTCGCCCGCGCCGACCCCGACCAGCTCACGGACCAGCATGTACTGGGCGTGGTTGGTGTCCTGGTACTCGTCGACCAGCACGTGCCGGAAGCGGCGGCGGTAGTACTCGGCCACGTCGGGGAAGGCCTGCAGCAGCTCGACCGACTTCATGATCAGGTCGTCGAAGTCGAACGCGTTGGCCTGCTGGAGCCGCTGCTGGTAGACGGCGTAGACCTCGGCCGTGCGGCGCTCGAAGTCGTTGGTCGCGCGGCCCGCGGCGGTCTCGTAGTCGATCAGCTCGTTCTTCAGGTTCGAGATCTGCACGGCGAGCGACCGCGCGGAGTAGCGCTTCGGGTCGAGGTCGAGATCCCTGGCGACCAGGGTGATCAGCCGCCGGGTGTCGTCGGAGTCGTAGACCGAGAAGTTCGACGACATGCCGATGGTCTTGGCCTCGCGGCGCATGATCCGCACGCACATCGAGTGGAACGTGGAGACCCACATCGCCTTGGCGCGCCCGCCGACCAGGTCGGCGACGCGCTCCTTCATCTCGGCGGCGGCCTTGTTGGTGAAGGTGATCGCCATGATCTCGCCGGGATGCGCGTTCCGCGCGGCCAGCAGGTAGGCGATTCTCCTTGTCAGCACACGGGTCTTGCCCGAGCCCGCGCCCGCGACGACCAGCAGCGGCGTACCGCTGTGCTCGACAGCCTGGCGCTGCCGGTCGTTGAGGCCCTCAAGCAGGGCGGCGACGGCCGGGTTGACAGGTGTGGTGCCGGGAAGCTCGAACAGCGCGCTCATCGCGAACAAAGGTACTCGGTTGGTCCGACGAAGTTCGGGCGCCCTCGCACGTGTGTTCACCAGCACGCACCCAAGCTGGTTCGTCGGGAATAGAACCGGGCGGCGGATGGCTGGTCCGGATGACGGCGGCTTCACCTGGAGTTCGGGGTCCGTTTCCGGGGTTTTCCGGGGCTGATCCCTGATCCATTCGCCTGTCGCGGACGACAGTCTTCATGAGGAGTCGCAACAAGGGGAGTTACGGACGGGGGCGGGGAACGTGTTCGAGGATCTGATGCCGGACCTGACCGCACTGTCACCGGTCGCGGTGCTGGTGACGATCTTCGTGCTGGCGTTCCTCGAGACGACGGTGGTGATCGGCGTCGTCCTGCCGGGGGAAGTGCTCGTCGGCGCGTGCATCGGGGTGTTGCACGTCGCGTGGTCGCCCATCGCGGGGGCGGTGGCGGCCGCGGGGTGCCTTGCGGGCCAGTTGGGTGGTTACGCGCTCGGTCGCTGGTCGGGGCCGGCGATCAAGCACGGCTGGATCGGCCGGAAGGCCGGTCCGAAGCGGTGGGCGCAGGCCGAGCACCTGGTCGGGCAGTCAGGTGGCTGGCTGCTGGTGACAGCGCGGTTCGTCTCCGTGGCGCACACGCTGGCACCGGTGCTCGCCGGGGCGCTGCGGATGCCGTTGCGCAAGTTCGTCACGTTCGGCGCGATCTCCGCGGTGGTGTGGGCGGCGCTGTGGACCGCGGTCGGGGCCGCGCTTTCCGGGGCCAGCCAGGTCATCGACCCGGGTTTGCTGTCGTTCGCACTGGTCGGCGGTGGCGTGGTGGTCGGCGGGGTGATCATGACCAAGCTGTTCCGCAAGCTGGACAAGGCCGCCGATGAGCGGGCCGACGAGGAGCAGGAACCTCAACTCGACGCGCGGACGCCGGTTGTGTCAAGATGACTGCGTGCGGACAGAGCGCTTTTACTTTTTCTACGGGAACCGGACTCCGGCTCCCGTGGTCCTCTGACGCCACCAGACACCACGAAGCCCCCGGAGTCCTCGGACCCGGGGGTTTCGCGCTCCCTGGCCAGGTCTCCCAGAACGACGGGAAAGCCGATGACCCCCACGACCGAGAACGGGACCGCCGCGGACGACATCGACGCGCTGCGCAAGGAGATCGACTGGCTGGATGCCGAGATCCTGCGCCTGGTCAAGCGCCGCGTCGAGGTGTCGCAGACGATCGGCGCGGCGAGGATGGCCGCGGGCGGCCCGAAGATCGTCTACAACCGCGAGATGGACGTGCTCGCCCGCTACCGCGAACTCGGCCCGGAAGGCCGCCAGCTCGCGATGGCGCTGCTGAACCTCGGCCGGGGCAGGCTCGGCCGGTAGGAACGACGAAAATCAGGGCGATCACCCATCCGTGCACGCCCGGAGAAAGGGCACACTGGAGTCATGCTGGACCTGATCGCCGTGATCGTCGTCATCGTGGCCCTGGTGGCCACCCTCGCCCACGTCGGGTACTTGGCGCTGCTGAACTCGGCGGCGACCAAGCGCGCGGGCGGTGGGCCCATCGCGCAGTACGTCCGTTCCCGGTGGCCGGTCGCCGGTGTGACGACAGCCGGGGCGCTCCTGGGGCTGTTGCTCACCGGCGGCAGCGGCTTCGTCGACATCCTCGCGATCCTGATCGGTGGCGGCTCCGGTGCCGTCGCGGTCAAGTCGCTCGAGTCGACCCAGAAGAAGTACAAGACCGACTCCTGAGTGGTGTCTCCGGCTCCGCCCGGCGCGGCAGCGACCGCGCCGGTCCGCCCGGCTGTCAAGCGAGTTCACTCCTTCGTGTGGCCCATGAATTCGGGGTCCTACCAGCGTTTTCGCGTCCGGGGCGACGGCATACCCTGGCGTAGGTGAGCACCGGATCAGTGTTGGTCGGCGCCGCCATCACCGACGGCGTCGACTTCGGTGCGGCTGGCAGGACAGTGCCGTGGACCGGCGCCCGCGCGACCCGCGTGGCAGGTCCCCGCGCCGTGCTCACAAAGTCGTCGTGTCGTGATCATGAGTCATCACGTCATGACAGGCAGTGAGAAGGGTCACACCATCATGACCAGCGGGGAGCCAGGACCACCGGCGGGACGACACCGGCATCACCAGGGCAGTTGGACGCCTCAGGTCACACACCCACACGCTCCGGCGCACGCCCGGTCCGACCCGGCGTTGCCCGGCGCCGACCCGGCGAAGGCCCGCACCGGCCCCGTGCCGCCGGTACCGCCGCCGACAGCGGCCGAGACGACGGTGCCCGGCCTGCGCAAGTTCGACCTCGGCGGCATCCCCGCCTCGGTCACACCGCCGCGGACCTGGCGCACGGCCGCGTGGTTCGCCGTCGGCGCGTCCCTCGCCGTCGTGTTCGCGCTCTCGTTCGCCGCGGCCGCGTTGGTCGGCAAGCCGAAGAACACCGACTCCATCGACGCCTTGCCCGCCCTGCCGAGCTCGCCCGCCTTCCTCGACGCGCCGCCGGAGACCTCGGCACGGTCGCCGCAGAAGCCGACGACCAGCCGCGGTCCGGAGCGCCCGGCAGCAGGCCCGGTGCCCACCCAGTCGCATCGCGGCACCACCGGCGGCTCGTTGGCGGAGCAGAACTCCTCCGTGCAGGTGAGCGCTTCGCCGACGTCATCGGAGTCGTCGGAGTCGTCGGAGTCGTTCGCGCCACCCGCGGGGCCGGTCCGGGTGACCACACCGAAGCGGGCTTTCGCGACCAACGACCCGCAGCAGATCGGTGACCGCACCGAAGCCTTCTACAGCCTGATCACCCGCGACCCCGCTGCGGCGTACCAGATGACCACCGGCGGGATGCGCGGCCAGGGTGAGCAGGCGTTCCGGCAGAACTACGCGGACATCGAGTCGGTCGAGGTGCGCGAGATCCACATCGACCCCAACCAGGGCACGACCGTCAGTGAGGTGAAGATCACCAAAAAGGATGGATCGACGTTCACCGAGCCCAGGCGGCTGAAGTTCACCTCCGGCCGCGATCCGAAAATCAGTTCCGAAGTTACCCATTAAGTCCTGGGCCGAACGGGCCGATACCGACAGTGCCAGCGGTGACCGCTGGCCCAGTCGAGGTACGAACAGCGCCACGTACCACCCCGAACGGGTGATCCTGATGTGGCCCTGCGTGCTCGACACCCCAGGGCAGCAGTGACACACACGCAAGGAAGTAACCAGTGGAGCGTCCGACGTCTGGTCGCCGGCACATCCGAGCCGGGGCGATCACCGTTGCGGAGCTGATCAAGAACCGGCCGACCCCGGTTCACGCCCCGTCCCGCGACGCGGACGAGGCCGCCACCGAGGAGATGCCCGCGGGCATCGACACGGAACCGATGCCGCCGATCTCGTCGACGGACGAGCCCGCGCAGGCCCAGTCACCGGCTCCGAACACGCACCGCCGCCGCGCGACCCGCACCGGGCAGCTGGCCAAACTGGCCGGTCTGGGTGTGGCGACCGTCGTGCTGTGCGGTTCCATCGCCGCCGCGTCGATCATCAACACGCGCAGGCAGGCGAACACGGAGGCAGCGGAGCGCCCCGCCGCGGAGATGACCAACGAGCAGGCACTGCTGCCCAACATGTTCACCCTGACCGCGGGCAACACGCCGCGGATCACCACCGAACTGCCCGCGCCCAACAAGGGCAGCGCGTCCGCGACCGTGGAGAACCCGGCCGGAAGCCGTCGCCCGGTCGACGCCAAGAAGCTGTCCGGTTCGAGCACGCCGCCGACGCAGCCGACCGACTCCGTGCCGACCGACACCGAGCTGGTCCGCGAGTACTACAAGCTGCTGGCCAAGCAGCCGCAACAGGCTGTCGCCCTGCTCGACGGCCTCCTCCGGCAGACCGACCTGTCCCGCTTCGTGGCGTCGTGGTCGCAGACGCGCGACATCCGCGTGGTCGACGTGCAGTCGCGCGGCGACGGCGCACTGCTCGCCGTGGTCGAGATGGTCCTGCCCGACGGCGACACCGCCCGCGTTCAACAGCTGCTCAGGGTCACCGACGGTCAACCCAAACGGATCACCGGCGCCGAGATCCTCTCCGCTCAGCGCAGCTGACACCTGGATGGATACGCCCGTTTGGGACGTGTCCGTACCTCGCGTCACCAATGCGCACCCCGATCGGGCTAAGCTGGGCACGCCCGAGGAATGGGCCCGTGTGTGGGATTGGTCTCATTCTCCGCACCGGCGCTCAGACACGCCGGTGTCGTTCGTATCCAGGTAACGGTCTTGTGGCCGTGCGCGAAGAGTGAGCGCATAGCCTGGAGGCGGGTTTCGGGGTCGACCGCCAGGAAAAAGGGATCGCCGGCGAGCAGTTCGCGGGCAAGGAGGTGTCGTGAGCGACGAAGGCCGACTGGTAGCCGGTCGCTACCGGCTCGTGCATCGCATCGGCACTGGCGCCATGGGCGTCGTCTGGCAGGCCAAGGACGAGCGGCTCAACAGAGTCGTCGCCGTCAAGCAGGTCCTGTTGCAGACCGGCCTGTCCCAGGATGAGATCAACGAGCAGCTCGAACGCGTCCAGCGTGAGGGCCGGATCGCCGCGAAACTGCACCACCCGAACGCCGTGACGGTGTTCGATGTCGTCGACGAGGACGACGCGCCCTGGCTGGTCATGGAGTACGTCCCGAGTGTGAGCCTGGCCGCGGCGCTCAAGGAGCGCGGCACGCTGCCCCCGCACGAGGTCGCCGCGATCGGCGCGCAGATCGCCGCCGCGCTGGCAGCCGCGCACGCGGCCGGAATCGTGCACCGGGACATCAAGCCCGGCAACATCCTGCTGGCCGACAACGGCACGGTGAAGATCACCGACTTCGGCATCTCGCGGGCCAGTGACGACGTCACCGTTACCAAGACCGGCCTGATCGCCGGCACGCCCGCGTACCTGGCGCCCGAGGTGGCCTACGGCAAGGACCCGACACCGCCGACGGACGTCTTCTCCCTCGGCTCCACGCTGTACGCGGCCGTCGAAGGCGAGCCGCCGTTCGGGCTGAGCGAGAACACGCTCGGCCTGCTGCACGCCGTCGCCGCTGGCCGGATCAACCCGCCGCAGCAGGCAGGGCCGCTGACCCCGGTCCTGATCGCCCTGCTGGCCACGGAGGCCGAGGACCGGCCGACCGCGGCGCACGCGCGGGACATGCTGGCGGCCGTCGCCCGTGGCGACCACCCGGACGTGCCGGAGACGCGGACGATGTTCGCGGGTCCGTCGACCGATCCGCGGACGAGGGCGGTCACCGCGCCGTCCGCGCGATCCCGCACGGGTGTCCGGCCCGCGACCGCCCCGCCTCCGCCGCCGCGCAAGCAGTCCAAGCGGCCGCTGGTGGTCGCGGGTGTGATGGCGGCACTGGTCTTAGGCCTGGGCGGCTGGTTGATCGCCGCCAACGACAAGGAGCCGAACACCGGGCCGTCGACGTCGCCGGTGAACAGCTCGCAGTCCACCACCACCTCGGTGCCGACGTTCACGTACTCCGAGTCGGACACCGGAACCTCTTCGGCGCCGCCAATCAAGCAACCCCCGAAGTCGACGAAGCCGACTACGTCGAGCACAACGACGACGACGACAACGACGACAACCACCACGACGACCACGACAACGGGCAAGACCACGACCACGACCACATCGAAGACGCCGCCTCCGGGGTCCGGCGAACCGACCGGTCCCTGAAATTCGAAAGCAACCTCCGCGTGCGCCCAAACGACACATAGGTAGAGTCCTTTGGTCGCAGACATCCAGCCGTACGGGAGTTAGGCGTTGCCCTCCGACGAAGACCGCCTGGTGGCGGGTCGATACCGACTGGGTCAGCGCATCGGCAGCGGCGCTATGGGCGTCGTCTGGCAGGCGCACGACGAGCGGTTGCACCGCACGGTCGCGGTGAAACAGCTGTTGACGCAACCCGGTCTCAGCGCCGCTCAGGCCGAGGAAGGCCGCCTGCGCTCGATGCGTGAAGGCCGGATCGCGGCACGGCTGCAGCATCCGAACGCGATCACCGTCTACGACGTGGTCGAGGACGACGGCCAGCCGTGGCTGGTGATGGAGTACCTGCCGTCCCGCAGCCTCGCCGCCGAGCTGGACGACCGGATCACGCTGCCGCCGCAGGAAGCGGCCAGGATCGGTGCCGAGGTCGCCACCGGTCTGGTGGCCGCGCACGCGGCCGGGATCGTGCACCGCGACATCAAGCCCGCGAACGTGCTGCTCGGCAACGACGCCTCGGTGAAGATCACCGACTTCGGCATCTCGCGCGCGGTCGGCGACGTGACCGTCACCGCGACCGGCATGCTCGCCGGGACACCCGCGTACCTCGCCCCCGAGGTCGCCAAAGGCATGGAGCCGACGCCGGCGTCGGACGTGTTCTCGCTGGGCTCCACGCTGTACATCTGCGTCGAGGGCCATTCGCCGTTCGGGCTGAGCGAGAACACGCTCGCGCTGCTGCACGCCGTCGCCGCGGGCAAGATCACGCCGCCACGGCAGGCAGGGCCGTTGACCGCGCTGCTGATGCGCCTGCTGCGTACCGAACCGGAGGAGCGGCCGACCATGGCCGCGGCCAAGGACGCGCTCGCCGCCATCGCCGCGGGTCGTCCGGTCCCGCAGGGACTGATCAGCGGCTCGTACGACGGCCCGACCGTGGCGCAGCGGATCCAGCCGCCCGCGCCGATGCCCCCGCAGCAGCCGCCGCCCAACCACCCCGCGACGCGGATCGACGCCAACCCGCTGGCTGAGCCGCGCCGCACACCGCCGGGTGGTTTCCCCATGGGCCCGCCGCCCACCACTCCGCCACGCGGCTCGCAGCCGTCACCGGAGCCCCAGCCAAGACCCGGGGCCCAGCAGAGACAGGGCAGAGACGTCCGCAAGATCGTCCTGACCGTCCTGGCAATCCTCGGCGCGGCCGCCATCGGTGTGCTCGTCGCCAGCCTCTTCACCTCGAGCAACCCGTCGAACGCACAAGGGCAGCAGACGACGCTGCCCGCGCCGCCGCCGGCCACCGTCACCAAGACAGCGTCGGAAGCCCCGAAGAAGAACACCACTTCGACGCCACCACCGTCCTCCACCCCGTCGGTGACGCCATCGAGCCCACCCGACGACGATGACGACGCGGAGAAACTGGAAGACGCGGGCAGCTTCGTCAACAGCTACTACGACCTGCTGCCGGAAAACCCGGAAGCCGGCTGGGCCCGGCTCACCCCGAAGGCACAAGGCCAGTCCAACGGCAAGGACGGCTACTTCAACTTCTACGCCAGGATGTCGGACGTCCGGATCACCGACGTCTCCGACGACGGCAAGGGCAACGTCCGCGGCACAGTGCGGTTCAAGTTCAAGGACGGCAACGAAACCCGTGAGCCGTACCGGTTCACGGTGATCGTCCAGAACGGCAAGCTGATGATCGACGACTTCGCCAAGGCCGGATCCGCCTGACCGCTACCGGGTGATCCGGGCCGCCACGTCTCCCAGGGCTGTCAGGAAGGCCTGGACCGCCGGGTTGTCCGCGCTTGTCTCGCGGATCGCCGCGTAGATCTCCCTGACCGGCTCCGGCCTGCGCACGCGCTTGGCGACCACGCCGAAGTGGGTGGTGTCCAGGCCGAGCTTGGGGATCAGGGCCACGCCGAGGCCCGCTGCCACGAATCCCTGCGAGGTCGTGTAGTCCTCCGACTCCACGGCCACGTTCGGGGTGAATCCCGCTGCCGCGCAGGCGTCCACCATCAGGTCCGCGCACGGCCCCGGGACGAACTCCGTGCTGATCCAAGGTTCTTCCGCCAGGTCCGCCAGGTCCACGTTGCGTTTCGACGCCAGCCGGTGGCCTTTGGGCAGCACTGCCCGCAGCGGGTCGTGCATCAGGTGGATCAGCTGCACGCCCCTCCTCGGCGGGTCCATCCGGGGGAAGACCACGATCGCCACGTCCGCTCTGCCTTCTTCCACTTCCGGCAGCGGGTCTTCCGGGTCGATCAGTTTCAGGTCCATCTGCACTCCCGGGTGGTCCTGGCGAAAACGCGCCATCGCCGGCGGAACCAGGGCTACACCTGCGGTCGAGAAGTAGCGGATCGACAGCTGTCCCGTTTTTCCTTCCTTCAGGTCGCGCAGTGCGCTTTCGGCATCCGATAGGTTCTTGCTGATGATCGCCGCGTGCTCGGTCAGCAGGCGTCCCGCCGCGGTCGCGCGGACTCCACGGCCAACGCGTTCCAGGAGGGCCACTCCCGCCTCCTTCTCCAGCACCGCCAGTTGCTGGCTGATGGCGGACGGCGTGTAGCCGAGGTTTCCCGCTGCCGAGGTGACTGACCCGCTGGTCACGACGGCTCTGAGCAGCTGCATGCGGCGTACGTCGAGCATGTGTCGATCTTACAGATTTGCTTAACGGTCGATGCACTTATTTTCAATTGTTCTGGCTAGTTAGCCCAGGCATCGTTGGGGCGTACTTCGAGGATGGGAGATCGCGGTGGGCAGCAGGGGCACGCTGATCAGGATGGGCGTTCTCGCCCTGCTCTGGGGATCCAGCTTCTTGTGGATCAAGTTCGCCTTGCAGTCGATGTCCCCCGGCCAGATCACGCTCGGGCGGACGCTGTTAGGCGCCACCGTGCTGGTCGTGCTCTGCTACTCCAGCAGGCAGCGGCTTCCCAAGGACGGCAAGACCTGGGCCCACCTGGCGTTCGCCGCCTTCTTCGGCAACGCGTTGCCGTTTTTCCTCTTCGCTTTCGGTGAGCAGACGGTCGACTCCGGTGTCGCCGGTGTGCTCAACGCCACAACGCCGTTGTGGGCCTTGTTGATCGGTGTGCTCATCCGCCAGGAGCGCAACCTCTTCTCACTGCGGATGCTCGGCATGGTGGTCGGTTTCGCCGGGACGCTGCTGATCTTCGCGCCGTGGCACGCGGGCGGGCTGACCAGTTGGGGCGCGCTCGGGATCCTCGCCGCCGCGATCAGTTACGCCGTCAGCTACACGTACATCGGGCTCAAGCTGTCCGGGAAGGGCACCTCCCCGATCGCGTTGTCGGCCGCCCAGCTGGTCACCGCTGCCGGGCTGAGCACCCTGGCGCTGCCGATCGACGGGTTCGAGCCGGTCGAGTGGCACCCGATGGCCGTGATCGCACTGCTCGTCCTCGGGGTTTTCGGGACCGGGTTCGCCTTCGCGCTGAACTACCGGTTGATCGCCGACGAAGGCGCGGTCGCCGCGACCGCCGTCGGTTACCTGCTCCCCGTGGTCTCCGTGCTGCTCGGCGCCGTCGTGCTCGGCGAACCGGTGACGCTCCGCGTGGTGGCCGGCATGGTCGTGGTCCTCCTGGGAGTGGGCATGACCCGTTGGCAGCCGAAAGCCGCCACGAAGCCGGAACTCGTCGTTCCGGCTGTGGCGGCACCACCGGCCCCCGCGTCAGCGGTTGCGGCGACGGAGCGAGCTGCCGAGTAGCAGCAGTCCGACGAGGACCGCGCCGCTGGCCAGCAACCAACGCGGATCGAAGGAAGGCAACCACGTCTGGCCGTCGGTCAGCACGTAGGCCGACATCAGCAGCGCCGCGATCCCGGCGAACAGGGTCAGCGGGTCGAGCCGCTTGCGGTCAGTTGCCTTGTCCGTGTTGTCGTCAGCCACGGCGCACCTCCACGGTTCCCGAGTTCACCTTGGCGTCCAGGTAGATCTTGAGGCCACCGGGACCGTCCGCGCCGTTGTCGATCGTCTGGACGGTCGCGTCGGCCGCGCTGCGTTCACTGCCGAGGCACTGGACCGCACCGAACCCGGCGCGGCAGTTGGCCACCACGTCCGCGTCCGGCGGTACGACCACCTCGATGTTGCCGAGCCCGACGTTGATCGATGTCCGGACGTCACCGGTGGTGGGCAGCGCGGTCAGGTCCAGTTCGACGGTTCCGCCGTCCACGCGGTAGCTCGGCTCGACCGAGCTGATCGCCGTCGGGCGCGTGGAGATGTTGCCCCAGTCCTGCGAAGCGCCGTCCCACGGGCCGTCCGGGGTGCGCGCCGCGGTGAACACGAAACCGGCCAGCGCCAACGGAACCGCCAGGCCGATCAGACCACGGCCGCCACCCATCAGCGAACCGCCGACCATGCCGAGGCCGACGATGGCCAGCACGATGCCGATGATGTGCCCCGTCGTGAGCCATGAGGCGTACGGCGCGACGAGCGCGCACGCACCGCCGACGGCGAGAGCGGCACCGAGCGTGATCCCGCCGATCGCGGAGCGCTTGCGGCGCGGCGCGGGCGGCTGCGGCTCAGGCGTGGCCGGTGCCGGTTCCGGCAGGTCCCACGCGAACGGGGCGGCACCGAGCGGATCCCACGCGGGCGGACCGGTCCGCTGCTCGGGCTCCGGCGGCACGGGTACCGCGGTCGTCGGCGCGTTCATGTCCATCCCCAGCGGCATCGTCGGCTGCGCGGCGGGCGGAGGCGTGGTCTGCGGCGCGAGCGACGAACGGCTGCGGTGCAGCAGGAACATCGCTGTCACCAGCAAGGCGAGGCCAACGATCCCCTCGCCGCCGTTGCCGTTGAAGGTCCACAGCGAGACGCCGAACATCACCGCGCACAGCAAGAGCGTGAAGAACCAGCCCGTGCTGCTGCGGCCACGGCCGACCAGCGCGGGCAGCGCCGCTTCCTCGTCCTTCTCGTCCGGGAAGAACAACCAGCCGAAGACGTACACCATCAGCCCGGACCCGCCGACCACGGCCGCGACCACCAGCAGGACCCTGACCAGGATCGGATCGATCTGGTACCGGTTGGCGATGGCGGCCGCGACACCCGCGATCTTCCGGCCGCGCCTCGGCCGCCTCGGCCGGGTGCTCCAGAAATCCCTCAGCGTGTCCTCCGCCCCGGCCAGCGGATGGTTCTGCTGCTGCGCTCCACTCACGATGACAAGGATGAGCCGACTGGCCCGCTCCACGCATCAGGGACCGCCCCTGAGCTTGTCCCCGGGTCGTTCCCTGATGACCGGTTCGCTCGCGCGTGTGACCATTCTCGTGTGGGTTTGCAGATCAGGCGGGACACCAATGCCCTGACGGGCCCGGAATTCAACCGGATGCACCGGCGGCGTTCCGGGCGCACGATCGCGGGCATCGCCGGTGGTCTGGCCGATCACCTCAACGTCGACGTGCTCTGGGTCCGGCTCGCGTTCGCCGCGCTCGCGGCCGCCGGTGGCGTCGGGGTGATCGTGTACGGCCTGTTGTGGGCGTTCGTGCCGCAGCAGGACGCGGACGCCGAGGTCGCGCCGATCTCGACCAAGGAGCGCCAGCAGGCCATCGGCCTGATCGCGCTCGGTATCGGGGTCGCGCTCGCCGGTGGCACGCTGGCCGGGTCGATCAACGGCTGGGCCAGCGCCGCGCTGGTGCTCGCCGTGGTCGGTGCCGCGATCGTCTGGCGTGAGGCCGACGAACGCCGCAAGGGCGAACGTGGCGCGCTCGTGCGCACGTTGTCCGGTATCGCCCTGGTCGTGTCGGGTGTCGCCGCGTTCCTGCTGCAGGCCGTGGGCGCCTACGACCAGCCTCAGTTCGTCATCGCTGCAGTGGTGGCTGTCCTGCTGGGTGTCGCGGCCGTGACCGTGCCGTGGTGGTTGCGGTTGGTGCGCGACCTCGGTGACGAGCGCCGTAAGCGGATCCGGACCGAGGAACGGGCCGAGATCGCCGCCCACCTGCACGACTCCGTGCTGCAGACGCTCGCGCTGATCCAGAAGCAGGCCGAAACGCCCCGCGAGGTGCTCCGGCTCGCCCGTGGCCAGGAGCGGCAACTGCGAACCTGGCTGTACGGGCCGACCGGCTACAGCCGCGGCGACGCGCCGCCCACCCACGCGTCCGGGCCGGCCACGCTGTCCGAGGCCGTCGAGGTGGCGTGCGGCGAGGTCGAGGACACGTTCGCGATCAAGGTCCAGCAGGTCGTCGTCGGCGACTGCGAACTGGACGAGAAGCTGACCTCGTTGGTCCAGGCGACCAGGGAGGCGACGGTCAACGCCGCCAAGCACGCGGGCGTCGCGGAGGTCAGCGTGTACGCCGAGGTCGAGCCGGATCGGGTGAACATCTTCGTCCGCGACCGGGGCAAGGGCTTCGACGAATCGACCGTTCCGGCCGACCGGCATGGCCTCGCCGACTCCATCAAGGGCAGGATGGACCGCAACGGGGGTTCGGTACGGATCCGGACCGCCATCGGCGAAGGCACCGAAGTGCACCTCGAGATGCCGAGGAGCACCGCCTCGTCGCGGAATGCCGGAAGAGAGGCCAAGGCGTGAGCGAGACGACACAGGACACCACCCGCAAGGTCCGGGTCTTCCTGGTGGACGACCACGCGTTGTTCCGCGCGGGCGTGCGCACCGAGCTGGACTCGATCACCGACGAGGTCGAGGTGGTCGGCGAGGCGGGCACGGTCGGCGAGGCGGTCGCCGGGATCGCCGCGAAACTGCCCGACGTGGTGCTGCTGGACGTGCACATGCCCGACGGCGGCGGAGCGGAGGTGCTGCGCCAGATGCGGCAGACGCACCCCGCTGTGGTGTTCCTCGCCCTGTCCGTGTCCGACCAGGCCGAAGACGTGATCACGGTGATCAGGGCGGGCGCGCGCGGGTACGTCACCAAGACGATCTCCAGCCAGGAACTGGTCCGGGCGGTCTGCCGGGTGGCCGAGGGGGACGCGGTGTTCTCACCGCGGCTGGCCGGGTTCGTGCTCGACGCGTTCGCCGACCGGCCGGGTTCGGCGCCGATCAGCGACCCCGAGCTGGATCTGCTCACGCCGCGTGAGCGTGACGTGCTGCGGTTGCTGGCGCGTGGATACGCCTACAAGGAGATCGCTTCCGAGCTGTTCATTTCGGTCAAGACGGTGGAGACCCACGTTTCCAGCGTGTTGCGAAAGACCCAGTTGTCCAACCGCTATGAACTGTCCCGTTGGGCCTCGGACCGGCGGCTCGTCTGACTCCAGATGGGATCTTTTTCCTACTTATGACGGTTACGGTGTAGTAACGAACTTTTCTACGGTTCTCCGTGACCCGGATCACTCCGAGGCCACAAAAGGAGAACTCCATGAAGGCACGGTCCCTGCTCGCCGGCCTGTTCACCGCTGGAGTCGCGCTCGCCGGGCTGGTCACCCCAGCCGCAGCGGCACCAGCGGGTCAGCCAACAGACGTCGAACCGATGGTTGTCGGTGGCCGCAACGCCACCGAGGTCTACACGTTCATGGCATCCCTGCAGTCGACCTCCGGCGGCCACAGCTGTGGCGGCTCGCTGGTCAAGGCGAACTGGGTGGTCACCGCGAAGCACTGCGGCCAGCCTGCCCAGGTCCGCGTCGGCACCACCAACAGGACCAGCGGCGGCACGGTCGCACGCGTGTCCCGTCGGATCGCTCACCCGTCCGAAGACCTCGCGGTGCTGCAACTCGCGACCTCGGTGCCGCAGGCGCCGATCGCGATCGCCGCCGACTCCGGCCCGGCCGGGACGGCGACCAGGATCATCGGCTGGGGCCAGACCTGCGCACCGCGCGGCTGTGGCGGCGCGCCGATCACCCTGCAGGAACTGGACACCTCGATCGTCGCCGACAACCGGTGCACCGGCATCCGCGGCGCGACTGAGATCTGCACCAACAACCCGGGTGGACGCGCGGGTGCCTGCTACGGCGACTCCGGCGGCCCGCAGGTCAAGAAGGTCAACGGCGTGTGGCAGCTGATCGGTGCCACGAGCCGCGCGGGCAACAACAGCTCGACCTGCGCGACCGGCCCGTCGATCTACGTCGACACCGTCGCGACGGCAGCCTGGATCCGCCAGAACACCGGCGGCTGACCCAGTAGAACCTCGTGAGTGTTCATCGGGGTTGGAACCCCGATGAACACTCACGACGGGTCATTCCCACTCGATGGTGCCCGGGGGCTTGCTCGTGACGTCGAGGACGACACGGTTGACCTCGGGCACCTCGTTCGTGATCCGCGTGGACAGGCGCTCGAGCACGTCGTAGGGCAGCCGGGTCCAGTCCGCGGTCATCGCGTCCTCACTGGACACCGGGCGCAACACGACCGGGTGCCCGTACGTCCGGCCGTCTCCTTGAACGCCAACGCTTCGCACGTCGGCCAGCAACACGACCGGGCACTGCCAGATGTCGCGGTCGAGACCGGCCGCGGTGAGCTCCTCGCGGGCGATCGAGTCCGCGGCGCGCAGGATCTCCAGGTTGTGCGCGTTGACCTCGCCGATGATCCGGATCGCCAGGCCGGGCCCGGGGAAGGGCTGCCGGTGCACGATCGTCTCCGGCAGGCCCAGTTCGACGCCGACCTTGCGGACCTCGTCCTTGAACAGCGCTCGCAGCGGTTCGACCAGCTTGAACTGCAGGTCGTCCGGCAGGCCGCCGACGTTGTGGTGGCTCTTGATGTTCGCCGTGCCCGACCCGCCGCCGGACTCGACGACGTCCGGGTAGAGCGTGCCCTGCACGAGGAAGTCGACGCCCTCCTCGGTCTTGAGGTCCCGTGCGGCCTGCTCGAAGACGCGGATGAACTCCCGGCCGATGATCTTGCGCTTCTGCTCGGGGTCGGTCACGCCGGCCAGCGCGTCGAGGAACCGCTCGCGTGCGTCCACTGTGACCAGATTGACCCCGGTCGCGGCGACGAAGTCGCGCTCGACCTGGGTGCGCTCACCGGCCCGCAGCAGGCCGTGGTCGACGAAGACGCACGTCAGCCGGTCGCCGATCGCCTTCTGGACGAGCGCGGCTGCCACCGCGGAGTCCACACCGCCGGACAGGCCGCAGATCGCGCGCCCGTCGCCGACCGCCGCCCTGATCGCGGCGACCTGCTCCTCCACAATGGACGCCACGGTCCACTGTGGCTTGACGCCCGCGATCTCGTGCAGGAAGCGGCGCAGCACCTCCTGGCCGTGCGGCGAGTGACCGACCTCGGGGTGGTACTGCACACCGGCGAAGCGGCGCTCGACGTCCTCGAAGCCGGCGACGACGGCGCCGTCGCTGGAAGCGGTGACCGTGAAGCCCTCCGGCGCCTTGGTGACGCTGTCGTTGTGGCTCATCCACACCGGGTGCTTGCCGGGCAGGTCCTCGTGCAGGACACCCCCGGACACCGCCAGCTCGGTGCGGCCGAACTCGCGGATCCCGGTCGCCTCGACCGTGCCGCCGAGGCCGCGGGCCATCGCCTGGTAGCCGTAGCAGATGCCGAACACCGGAACCCCGGCGTCGAAGAGTGCCGGGTCGACGCTGGGCGCGCCTTCGACGAAGACACTCGCAGGTCCACCCGAAAGGATGATGGCGGCCGGATCACGGGCGATCAGGTCCTTGACGGACTCGGTGTGCGGCACGACTTCGGAGTACACCTGGGCCTCACGCACACGACGGGCGATCAGCTGGGCGTACTGGGCGCCGAAGTCGATGACGAGCACGGGCCGGGCGCTGGCGTCGGACACTTGCTTGACCCCTTTCGGATGAGCGCAGGTCAAGCATCCCAGGCGGGCCTGCCGATCTGCTTGGTGGGTGAACGTGTTCACAGGGAGTGCGTGCGCCCGTACCCGTTGGAGTGGTTACCTTGGACCCCATGGATGCCTACACGCCCACACCTCGGCCCTGTTGGATCGCGGGACGCCCTGAGCAGGGCGTGGAAGCACTGACCGTGCACCACCCGTTCGACGGTTCCGAAGTGGCCACTGTCGCCGTTCCCGGACCCGAGCAGGTCGAACGCGCCGTCGCGGCGGCCGCCGCCGTGGCCTCCGAGTTCCGGCGCACGCCCGCACACGTACGGGCCGACGCGCTGGAGCACGTGTCGCGCGGTCTCGCCGAGCAGGCCGAGGAGCTCGCCGAGCTGATCACCGCCGAGAACGGCAAACCGCTGAAGTGGGCCGAGATCGAGGTCCGGCGCGCGGTGTCGACGTTCCGGGTGGCCGCCGAGGAGGCGCGCCGGTTCGGCGGCGAGATCCAGCGGCTGGACACCGAGGCGAGCATGGCCGGGCGGGTCGCGCTGGTCCGCCGGTTCCCGCGCGGACCGGTGCTGGGCATCGCGCCGTTCAACTTCCCGCTCAACCTGGTGGCGCACAAGGTCGCGCCGTCGCTCGCGGTCGGCGCCCCGATTGTGATCAAGCCCGCACCGCGTACGCCGCTGTCGTCCTTGGTGCTCGGCGAACTGCTGGCCGAGACGGATCTGCCGGACGGCGCGTTCTCGGTCCTGCCGGTCGGCAACGAGGCGACGGCCGCGCTCGTGCGGGACGACCGGTTGCCCGTGGTGTCGTTCACCGGGTCGGGACCGGTCGGCTGGTCGTTGATGGACGCCGCGCCGCGCAAGCACTTCGTGCTCGAACTGGGCGGCAACGCGGCGGCCGTGGTGTGCGCGGACTGGCCCGACCTCGACTTCGCCGCCGCCCGGATCGCCACGTTCGGCAACTACCAGGCCGGGCAGTCGTGCATCGCCGTCCAGCGGGTCCTCGTCGACCGGGCCGTCGCGGACGAGTTCGTCGGCAAGCTCGTCGACGCGGTCCGCGGGCTGCGCAACGGCGACCCGCATGACCCCGAGGTCGAGGTCGGTCCGGTTGTCGACGAATCGGCCGCCGAGCGGATCGTGTCCTGGATCGAGGAAGCCACGTCCCGGGGCGCGAAGCTGCTGGCCGGTGGGCACCGGGACGGCACGCTGGTCGAGCCGACCGTGCTGCTCGACGCGCCGGAGGACAGCAAGGTCTGGGCCGAGGAGGTGTTCGGACCTGTCCTTGTTGTGTCAATTGTGGACGGTAACGACGAGGCGTTCGATCGGGTGAATTCATCGGCGTACGGGCTTCAGGCCGGGATCTTCACGCGCGATCTGCCGACGGCGACCCGGGCGGGCGCGGAGCTGGAAGTCGGCGGGGTCATCGTCGGCGACGTTCCGTCGTTCCGCGCTGACCAGATGCCGTACGGCGGTGTGAAGGGGTCCGGATTCGGCCGGGAAGGCGTCCGGTCGGCGATGATCGACCTGACCGAGGAGCGGATAACGGTCCTGACAAACGTTAGCCTCTGAGCGGATCAATTGCGTCACAATTGGAGCAATTGAACCAAGATCTCGTTTCTCTTCGTAATTCCCATTCCCCCATTCGTGCGGTACATTCCAGGCGGGTTCCATGGGGGGAGCCGCGTTTGAACACCGAGAGTCGTGATCACCGGTTCACGACTCCGGACAGGGGACACGTGCCCAGAGCGCGTTACGAGGAGGGAACTACCCATGACGACGGCCAACACGGAGAACGAAGACCTACAAGGCCTGGTCAAGCCGAAGCAGGGCGAGAACACCCGGTCACAGGCCGGTGCCCAGCAGACCGAGGTCGTGGACAGCAGTGGCGGCGCTCTGCCCGCGGACCCCAAGGTCACGACCGACGACGGCGGCTACCACCACGACACCGGGCCGGTCGGCGTGCTGCCGCGGCCCACCGGCGGCTACCACCACGACGGCACTCCGGTCGACCCGGAGCCGGAGCCCGAGCCGCAGCCCGAGCCCCGGGTTCGGCCCACCGGTGGTTACCACCACGACAGCGTGCCGACCACGAGCACGAATTCCTGATCTTCGGCACGCCGCGCCCTGCGGGCCGGGCAATGTCCGGCCCACGGGGCTTCTTTTGTCCGGATTCTGTGATCTCATAGTCAGGTGAGTCGCGGCCTCGTGAACCGGACAGCGGAGGCGATCCGTCAGGCGGGCGAACTCCACCGGCGAGCGCTCGCCCTCGGCGCGAAGGCCAGGGAGGCCGAGGCCATCCGCGTGATGCGGAAGGCCCTCGCGATACTGGACGGCGTCGCGGAGGCGGCGAGCGAGCGGACCGACTGGCTGCGGGCCTGGTTCCGGATCCAGGTCACCATGGCGTACTCGCAAGCCGAACTGGGCACTGTCGCGGTCGGCATCGACGGCCTTCAGGCGCTGCGCCCGGAGATCGCGCGGCTGCCTGCCGGACCGGTCCGCTCGGAGCTCAACGGGTTCGTCGACCACAACCACGCCACCGTTCTGATGCGCGCGGGCCGTGACGAAGAGGGGATCCCGCTGCTCGACTCGGCCATCGAGCACAAGGAACGCTGTCTGGCCGAGGGCACCGACGATCCCGCCCGGATCACCGAGTCGCTGCTCGCCTCGATCGCCAACCGCGGCCTGGCGTACGTGATCACCGGCAGGCTCGGCCCGGCGACGAGGGACCTCAACCGGGCGATCGCCATCGCGATCGAGCACAACCTGCCGATCCGGCTGGCCATCACCATGATCTCGCTCGGCGACCTCAAGCGCCGCACCGGTGACATCCCCGGCGCGCTGCGCTGTTACGAGGAAGCCGAACGGATCTGCCAGGAACAGGGTCCGGACATGCTGTCCCGGCTGCGGCTGGACCGCGCGCAGGCGCTGCTGGCCGCCGGGCTGGCCGACCACGCGGGCCAGGACCTGGACCTGGTCATCCCGCACGCCCGGGAGCAGCGCGTCTACCAGGACCTCGCGGAAGCCGAACTGTTCCGCGCGGCGGCGGCACTGCTGGAGGACGAGCTGACCCTCGCCAAGCGGATGGCCACCGCGGCGAGGCGGCGGCTGCTCAAACGCGGCAACGAATCGTGGGCGACCATCGCGGCGTTGATCAGCCTGCGCGTGGACGCCAAGCGCGCCATCGGCTCCGGCCGCATCCCGGCCCGGTTGCCCGCGCTGGCAACCCAACTCGCCCAACAACTACGCACACTCCGGCTCACGGACGACGCCATGCTCGCGGGCACACTGGCCGCACGGCTGGAGTTGCTGCGCGGTGATCCCGCGCGAGCCGAGGAGTTGCTTGCCCAAGTGCCGCGGCCCGGTCAGCTGACCCCGATCGAACAGCGCATGCTGCTGCGGCTCTGCCAGGCCGAACTCGCTGTGGCACAAGGTAACCGCCGGAAGGCGTTCGCGCAGGCACGTGCCGGGCTGAACGAACTGAGCCGGGCACGCGACCGGATGGGCGGGCTGGAACTGGTGTCCGGCACCGCGATCCACGGCCAGGAGCTCGGGGACCTCGCGGTCCGGCTGGTGCTCGGCGGTGGCGACACGGCCGCCGAGGCGCGGCGCCTGTTCGACTGGCTGGAACGAACGCGGGCACAGACGTACCGGTACGAGGCATCGGGTTCCGACGATCCGCGGCTCAGTGAGCTCATCGCCGAGACGCGGCACCTGGGCTACACGCTGCGCCAGGCCCGGATCGAGGGCAGGCCGACGGCGAAGTTGCAGTCCCGCTACACCGAGCGGCGGCGCGCCGCGATGCGGCTCGGCTGGCACGCGGCGTCCCGCTGGGGCAAGCCCCGCCCGGTCGCGGGCGTCGCGGATGTGTTGGCACAGCTCGGATCGGCGGGACTGGTCAGCTTCGCGGTGTCCGGTGACTCGCTGCTGGCCGTCGTGCTTGCCGGTGGACGGGTCCGGCTGGTGCGGCTTGGTTCGGCGGCAGCGGCGAGCGAGAACGCCATGCGGCTGCACGCGGACCTCAACGCCATGGCCCCCGACCACCTGCCGGAACCGCTGTTCGACGCGATCTCGGCGTCGGCCCGCAAACACGCCGCCGCGCTGGACGAGCAGCTGATGCGGCCGTTGACCGGGCTGGCGGGCGAGTGGGTGATCGTCCCGACCGGTTCGCTCTACGCGGTTCCTTGGGGCGCTTTGGATTCGCTGCGGTCCCGACCGGTCGTGGTCGCGCCGTCGGCGACCGCGTGGCTCGCCGCGTCGCGCGGGGCGGCGCCCTCGGCAGGCCACACGGCCTTGGTCCGTGGCCCCGGATTGGCCGCGGCCATCGGCGAGATCGACAAACTGGCCGCGCACTACGACAATTCGACGCTGCTGGCGGGTACGGACGCGACGGCGTCCCGTGTGCTGGAGACCATGGACGGCGCGTCGCTGGTGCACGTCGCCGCGCACGGTGAACACGAGGCTGACAACGCGTTGTTCTCCCGGCTGGAACTGGTCGACGGCGCGCTGTTCGCCCACGAACTCGCCCGGCTGCACCAGCCACCGCGTCAGGTCGTGCTCGCCGCGTGCGAACTGGCGCTGAACCGGATCCGCCCCGGTGACGAGGCACTGGGCTTCGCCGGGGCCCTGCTGGCCGGTGGCGTCGGCACGGTGGTGGCCGCGGCCAGCCGCGTCGGGGACCTGCCCGCAGCGGCGGCCATGGACGACTACCACCGGGCTTTGGGTTCCGGCGCGTCCCCCGCCGTGGCGCTGGCCGAGGCGGTGAGCGTGGATCCGCTGCGCCGCCCGTTCGTCTGCCTCGGCAGCTAGGAGCAGCTAGGTTCGCGGTACCGCTTGCGCAAAGCCGAATACCTTGTCCGGGTCGACGGATTTGGCGACCTGCTGGAGCCTTGGCAGGTTCGCGCCGTAGTAGGCGTTCGCCCAGTCCGGCATCGCGGGGTCGATGTAGTTGACGTACCCTGTGACGCCGGTGAACTCCGCCAAGGCGTCCCGGATCTCGGCGACCTGGGTGGTCGCCCGCGCGGCACCGGAGGCGTCCGTCTTGCCGTAGATCTGGGCGCTGGCGAAGGCTTTCCGGTGCGGGAACGCGGTGTCCGACGGGCCGAGGTCCGCGACCGCACCGCCGAGGGCGTCGATCAACAGGTCCACACCTTGCCTGCCGGTCATCAGCTCCGCGACCCTCGCCGGGTCCGCCGGGGCAGGCAGCATCCGCGATGAGGCCACAAAGGACTCGCGCTGGCTGCCGCCCGCGAAGAACCGCATCCCCTGCAGGTAGTCCTTCTCCTGCACGATGCGGGCGGTCGGGCGGGCCTTCAGCCCGGCCAGCAGACCGTTCAGGTCGCCGACGGAACCGACGTAGCAGCCGCTGATGTGGCACGCCGGAGCGCGGGAGGCACCGGACACGACGAAGTTGGACCACAGTTCCGGTGGCGCCGAAGCGATCCACTCCTGCCAGGCGCCGAGGGCGGTCGCGACCGACCCGGCCGGGAACCGCAGGGTGAACACCGCGAGGTTCGGGGCGGGGAACGTCGAGAACAGGAACTCCGTGACGATGCCGAAGTTGCCGCCACCGCCGCCGCGCAGCGCCCAGAACAGGTCCGTTCCCTTCGCACCGGACGCCTCGATCACCTGACTGTCGGCGGTCACCACCGTCGCCGCGTCGAGGCGGTCGCACGTCAGCCCGAACCTCCTCGACAGCACACCGATTCCCCCGCCGAGCGTGAGACCGGCGATGCCGACCGTCGGGCAGGACCCGCCGGGCAGGCACCGGCCCGCCTTCGCCAGTTCGGTGTAGACGTCCATCAGCCGAGCACCCGCGCCGATCCGGACCGTCCCGTCCGGACGGACTTGGATCTCCTTAAGTTCGCTCATGTCGACCAGCAGGCCGCCTTCGGGCACCGAGTACCCGGCATAGCTGTGCCCGCCACCACGGGCCGCGATCGGGATCTTCGACTCGGCCGCGACGCCGACGCAGGCCTGGACGTCATCCTTGTTCTTGCACCGGACGACCGCGGCAGGCTTGCGCGTGTCGGTCAGCGGGTTGAAGGCCAGCCCGGCCTTGTCGAACTCCGCGTCACCCGGTAGCAGGACGGTTCCGGAGATCCTGGCGCGCAACGACTCCCAGTTCGGCGGTGACGGCGGGCCGGTCGTCGTGGTGGTCGGCGGCGGTGCCGTCGGCGGCGTAGTGGCGGCGCCGGGCTCCGCCGGGCCGCCCGACGAGCAGCCCACGAGGACAGACCCGGCCCCGACCAGTCCCGCTGCCCGCAAGAAGGCGCGCCGATCCATCATCCCGACTCCTCCCGACGTGTCCATCATCGGGCGTCCGGTGCGACTTCGCACGACAATGTCGCGCAGTTCCGGTGCAACCAATGTGGCCTTTGTTGCGTTTCGCGCACCGAAGGCCACATTGGTTGCAAACCAAATCCTGTGGGGAGGGGGCTAACGCAGTGCTCCGGGTGCGGACGACGGCACGGCCGGCGACCGCGGCGCAACCGCGTCGACGCGACGATACGGTGAACCTTGTTCCGGCCGGTTGTCCGCTTCGCCCTTGTTGGGCCACAACGAGAATGCCCGCTCGGCCTGTGCCGTGATGGTCAGCGACGGGTTCACCCCGAGGTTCGCCGTGATCGCCGCGCCGTCCACAACGGACAGACCGGGGTAGTTGTGCACCCGGTGGTACGGGTCGATGACGCCGGACCCGGCGTCCAGCCCGATCGGACAGCCGCCGATGAAGTGCGCGGTCAGCGGGATGTCGAAGATCTCGCCCCACGTGCCACCGGCGATGCCGTCGATGTGCTTCGCGGTCAGCTGGTTGGCCTCGTGACCCGCCGGGATGAAGGCCGGGTTCGGCTCGCCGTGCCCTTGCTTGGACGTGTACCGCCCGCGCTTGTCCACATAGGTGGTGATCGAGTTGTCCAGCGACTGCATGACGAGCAGGATCACTGTCCGCTCGCTCCACCGGTACCCGTTCAGCAGCCGAGCGGTCTGCACGGGGTGCTTGGCCATGAACCGGAGAGCTTGTTTCCAGCGCGGCACCGCGGACGCGCCGTCCGTCGCGATCGTCTGCAACAGACTCATCGCGTTGCTGCCCTTGCCGTAGCGGACGGGTTCGATGTGTGTGTCCGAGTCGGGGTGGAAGGACGACGTGATCGCGACGCCCCGGCTGAAGTCCATGTCCGGATCGGCGGTGAACCGGCCTGCGCCGATGATCGCCTCGGAGTTCGTCCTGGTCAGCTCGCCGAGCCTGGGTGAGAGCCTGGGCAGTGCGCCGGTGTGGCGCATCTGGTGCAGCAGGTTCTGCGTCCCCCACGTGCCCGCGGCGAGGACGACCTTGGCCGCGGTCAGCGAGTGCCGGAACCGCTTGCCCGTCTTGCGGATCGCGACCTCGAACGAGCCGTCCGCGCGCTCGGTCAGCCCGGTCACGGTGGTCAGCGGGATGATCTTCGCCCCAGCCTGTTCAGCCAGGTAGAGGTAGTTCTTCACCAAGGTGTTCTTGGCGCCGACACGGCAGCCGGTCATGCACGAACCGCACTCGGTGCAGCCGGTCCGAGCCGGGCCCGCGCCGCCGAAGTACGGGTCGGCCACGGACTCGCCGGGCTTGCCGAAGTACACACCCACGGGCGTCGGGTGGTACGAGTCCGCGACGCCCATGTCCGCGGCCACCTTCTGCATGACCTCGTCGGACGGCGTCACGGTCGGGTTGGTCACGACGCCGAGCATCCGGGTCGCCTGGTCGTAGTGCGGCGCCAGCTCGGCACGCCAGTCAGTGATGTGGGCCCACTGCTTGTCCTGGTAGAACGGGTCGAGCGGACGGTAGAGGGTGTTGGCGTACACCAGCGACCCGCCGCCGACACCCGCGCCTGCCAGCACCATGACGTCCCGCAGCAGGTGGATGCGCTGGATGCCGAAGCAGCCGACTGCGGGCGCCCACAGGTAGCGGCGCAGATCCCACGAGGTCTTGGCGAACTCGTCGTCGGCGAACCGCCTGCCCGCCTCGACGACGGCGACCCGGTAGCCCTTCTCGGTCAGCCGGAGCGCGGCGACACTCCCGCCGAAGCCCGAGCCGACGACGATGACGTCGTAGTCAACCATCCCTCGAGGCTAGTTCGGCGAGCGCGTTCTGACTAGCGGTAAGTTTCTCGCCAGTAACTTTCACGGACGGGGGTCCGAGCGCAGGATGCTGTAGCTGATCAGGTCATGGCGCTTGCCGTCCCGCAGCTGAGCACCGCGAATGATGCCCTCGCGGGTGAACCCGGCCTTCTCCATGGAGCGCTGGGCACGCACGTTGGTGGTGTCCGTGCCGCCTTCGATCCGGTCGACGTCGGTCGTGTCGAACAGGTGCCGAACGAGCAGCCTCAGCACCTCCGTGCCGATGCCCTTGCCACGCGACTGCGGCAAGAGGTTGCGGCCGAAGTTCCACGCCACACAGCCGTACGAGGGGCCGTACTTCACCGGATGCCAGTTCACCTCACCCAGCAACTCCTCGCCGCTCTCGGTCGTCACCGCCAGACGGTGAACCGGGGTCGTGAACGGCATGTCCCGCCCGTCGCGGTCGACGTCGAACGCGCCGTCGCTTTGCTCCTTGAGCCATTCCTTGTCCTTGTCGGACAACTCCGCGAGGGCGACGTCGTCACCCCGCACCACGATCTTGCGCAACCCAACCCCCAGGCTGGTCGGGGTCAGCCCCGGATCGTGAGGCCGACCTTCTGGAACTCCTTGAGGTCCGAGTATCCCGTCTTGGCCATCGCCCGGCGCAGAGCACCGAACAGGTTCAGCGTGCCGTCGGCGTCACTGGACGGGCCGAACAGCAGCTCGCGCAGCCCGACCTCGCTCTCCGCCGCGGGCACGACCCGGCTGCGTGGCAACGACGGGTGCGCTGCGGCGGCCGTCCAGTACAACCCGCCGCCCGGCGCTTCGCTGGCGGCCGCGAGCGGGGCACCGAGCATGACGGCGTCCGCACCACAGGCGATCGCCTTGGCGATCTGACCGCTGGTGTCGATTCCGCCGTCGGCCAGCACGTGCACGTAACGGCCGCCGGTCTCGTCCAGGTAGTCGCGGCGCGCCGCCGCCGCGTCGACGATCGCGGTCGCCATCGGAACACCGATGCCCAGCACGCTGTCGGTCGACGTGACGCCGCTGCTGTAGCCGTAGCCGACGATGACACCGGCCGCGCCCGTGCGCATGAGGTGCATCGCCGTGCGGTAGTCGTGCGCGCCGCCCGCGACCACCGGGATGTCCAGGTCCTCGATGAAGGTCTTGAGGTTCAGCGGTTCCCCGTCGCGGGCCACGTGCTCGGCCGACACGATGGTGCCCTGCACGATCAGGATCTCCACGCCCGCCGCGATCAGGTCCGGCGTCAGCTCAGCCGCACGCTGCGGGCTGACCCGCGCGGCGACCGTCACACCGGAGTCGCGGACCTCCTTGATCGACTGGGTGACCAGTTCCGCCTGGATCGGCGCGGAGTGCAGCTCCTGCAACACCTTGGTCACTTCGGCGGCCTCGGACGCCTCCTCGGCGGCCTCGATCAGCCGGAACAGCACGTCGTCCACATTGGAGTGCCGGGCCCACAGGCCCTCCGCGTTGATCACGCCGAGCCCGCCGAGCTCACCGACCGCGATGGCGGTCCGCGGCGAGACCACCGCGTCGGTCGGGTGCGTGACCAGCGGGATCTCGAAGCGGTACGCGTCGAGCTGCCACGCGGTGGACACGTCCTTCGACGACCGCGTCCGCCGCGACGGCACGATCTCGATGTCGTCAAGCTCGTAGGCGCGCCGGGCCGTCCGGCCCATGCCGATCTCGACAAGGTCCCGCACTGTCAATCCTCCAGGTATGCGAGCGTCAGCGCTTGGCGTAGTTCGGCGCTTCGACGGTCATGGTGATGTCGTGCGGGTGGCTTTCCTTCAGGCCCGCCGCGGTGATTCGGATGAGCTGCGCGTCCTGCAGTTCGGCGACGCTGTGCGACCCGGTGTAGCCCATCGCGGCGCGCAGGCCGCCGACGAGTTGGTGCACCACGGTGGCCAGCGGGCCGCGGTAAGGCGTGCGTCCTTCGATGCCCTCGGGCACCAGCTTGTCCTCGGACAGCACGTCGTCCTGGAAGTACCGGTCCTTGGAGTACGACTTCGCCTCGCCACGCGCCTGCATCGCGCCGAGCGACCCCATACCCCGGTAGGTCTTGAACTGCTGGCCGTTGACCAGCACCACCTCGCCGGGCGCTTCGGCCGTGCCCGCGAGCAGGCCGCCGATCATGACTGTGCTCGCACCGGCGGCGATGGCTTTGGCGATGTCACCGGAGTACTGGATGCCGCCGTCACCGATCACCGGCACACCCGCCGGGCGGCACGCCTGCGCGGCCTCGTGGATCGCCGTGATCTGCGGGACACCCACGCCCGCCACCACGCGCGTGGTGCAGATCGAACCGGGGCCGACGCCGACCTTCACGCCGTCCGCACCCGCTTCCACCAGGGCTTGGGCGCCCGCGCGGGTCGCCACGTTCCCGCCGACGATGTCCACGACGTCGCCGAGTTCCTGCTTCAGCCTCGTGACCATCTCGACGACGTTGCGCTGGTGGCCGTGCGCGGTGTCGACCATGATCACGTCGACGCCCGCGTCCACCAGCGCCATCGCCCGCTTGTGTGCGACGTCGTCGACGCCGATCGCGGCACCGCACAGCAGCCTGCCGTCCGGGTCCTTGGTGGCCAGCGGGTACTGCTCGGTCTTGACGAAGTCCTTGACCGTGATCAGGCCGCGCAGCTTGCCCGCGCCGTCGATGATCGGGAGCTTCTCCACCTTGTGGCGGCGCAGCAGGCCGAGCGCGGGCTCGGCCGACACGCCGACCTGGGCGGTGACCAGCGGCCCCTTGGTCATCACCTCGCTGACCTTCTTGGTGTGGTCCAGCTCGAAGCGCATGTCGCGGTTGGTGATGATGCCGACGAGCACGCCCTCGGCATCGGTCACCGGCAGACCGGAGATCCGGTAGCGGGCGCACATCGCGTCCACCTCGGCCAACGTGTCCTCCGGGGAGCACGTCACCGGGTCGGTCACCATGCCAGCCTCGGACCGCTTGACCGTCTCCACCTGGGTCGCCTGCACGTCGATCGGCAGGTTGCGCTGCAGGACGCCGATACCGCCGTGCCGGGCCATGGCGATGGCCATCCGGGCGTCGGTGACCGTGTCCATGGCCGCGGACGCCAGCGGGACGCGCAGGGTGATGTTGCGCGAGAGCCTGGACTGGGTGTCGACGTCGCTCGGCACCACGGTCGACGCGGCGGGCAGCAACAGGACGTCGTCGAAGGTCAGCCCGAGCATCGCGAACTTGCCCGGCACCTGGTGGGCGGTGAGCTCGCTGGTCATGGTGTCCCGGGCCTTCCCTGCGCCGTCTCGGCTGTCACGTCCGTGGCCGCCCGTGTTTTCCCAGGCGAGACCGTTGACACCATGGTATCTGGACAGGCGTGGGGGCCCGCCCGGTACCGTGCGAGACCGTGCCGCACGACTCACTGCCCCCCGACCCCTTCGCGGGCGACCCGGACGACCCCGCCCGGGCCATCATCGACCACGATGACGCGGTCGAGAACCCGATGGGAGAGGACGAGCGGGCCGAACTGCTGACCGACCTGTCCGACCTGGCCGTCTACCAGGCCCTGCTGGAGCACCGCGGGGTCAAGGGCGTCGTCGTGGACTGCGGTGAATGCCAGGAGCCGCACTACCACGACTGGGCCCTGCTGCGTGCCAGCCTCGAACAGCTGCTGACCGACGGCCGGATGCGCCCGCACGAGCCCGCGTTCGACCCCGACCCCGGCGCCTACGTGAGCTGGGAGTACTGCCGCGGCTACGCCGACGGCGTGACCGCCACCGAGAACGCTCGCTAGAGACGGGTCAACCCTCGTGAGTGGTTATCCGGGTTAGTACCCCCGATAACCCCTCACGAGGGTTGACCTGTCTTGCGTTCAGCTGCCCGAGAGGTTCGCCTGCGGGACGTTGCCCTCGGGGGCCACGCTGCCCGGGCGTCCGCCGTCACCTGGCGAGGGCGCGTCGCTGCGTGTCGACCCGTTGCCCGTGCCCGGGTCCGGGGTTCCTCCGCTGCCGTTGGTGCCCGAGCCAGGTGGCTTGCCCGGCTCGGAGGAGCCGCTGTTCGGCGTCGACGGCTCGGACGGCTTGTTCGACGGCGGCTGCGACGGCGGGGTGCCGCTCGGTGTCGGCGTCGTGGACGACGAAGGCGATGACGGCTTGGAGACGTCCACCCGCGGGCTCGTCGGCTTCTCCGGCGCCGGGCCCATGGTCAGCTGCTCCAGCAGGGACTCGTGCTTGGCCTTCAGCACGTCCTTGCCGTCTTCGTTCGAGACGTTCGACAACGCGGTGCCCGCCGCGTCCAGCCGGTCCTTCGCCTCGTTGACCCGGCCCTGCTCCAGTGCTTGCTGTGCGTCGTTCAAGTCGGTGCGCACGGACTTGGCGGCTTCCACCGAGCGTGCGTGATCGGCGTAGAGGACCTTGCTCAAACCCCAGAGCGGGTCGCCGGGTACGGCGTCCCGAGCGGCCATCCCCACACCTGCGAACGCTATCGCCAGCACAGCTGCTGCAGCTGCGACCGGGACGAGCATGCGCGGCCTGCGTCTCCGTGCCGATCGCGCCGCGGTGACTGTCGCCACTGCGGTTTTGGTGTCCACGATCTCCGGTACGGGAACGCTGTCCACGTCTTGGCGCCACGCGAGCAGCAGAGCGTTCAGCTGCTCGTCGTCGAAATCCACGGAACCGGCGTCGTCGATCTTGGCCGCGAGGGCGTCGAGGAGCTCGTCGTCGGCGCGGATCTGCGCCAGGTCCTCAGCTTCTTCAAGGTCGATTGCCGAGAAGTATTCATTTTCCGGCGCAACGTGGGTATCGTCACGTTCCGTGGATGTAGCACCCGAGGGGATCGGGTAGATGTCACCCGATCGGCCGGTCTGCGGCGACTCGGGTGACTCTCTGCCGTCACTTTCGTGCCGGTCGGCCATTCAGACCACCTCCTCCGCTGACAGAGTCTTACGTAGCCGTGCCAAAGCGCGGTGCTGAGCGACCCGCACCGCCCCCGGAGTCGAGCCCACCGCTTCGGCGGTCTCTTCCGCTGACAGTCCAACGACCACTCGCAGCACCACGATCTCGCGCTGTTTGTCGGGCAGGACGTCCAGCAGTTGCTTCATGCGCCTGGTGAGTTCGCCCTGCATAGCTCGTTGTTCGGGTCCCGCGTCGGTTTCCGGTTCGTCAGGTACGTCGGCCACGGGCTCCGAACGGTTACGCGCTGCCGCCCGATGGGCGTCAGCCACCTTGTGCGCGGCGATGCCGTACACGAAGGCGAGGAAGGGCCTGCCCTGGTCGCGGTAACTCGGCAGAGCTGTGAGTACCGCGAGACACACCTCCTGCGCCACGTCGTCCGCCGAAGCGAAAGAACGTTCCTGCCTACCGACCCGTGCGCGGCAGTACCGCACCACGAGGGGACGAATGGACTCCAATACACGACCGACCGCACGAGGATCACCCTCGACGGCAGCGCTCACTGAAGCGTCCAGTCCGTCCCCCAAATTCGTCATCGCAGACAACAGCCTTGGCGTTACTCGTAGGCGTCCGACAGTAACCGTCACCGTGCGCGGAGTATCCCCCGTCACGGTGACAACTCCTCCACCGTACCGGTCACCCCCAAGCGGACTAACCGCCGGATGGGGCTTTGTAGTCGGATCCGACCACTCGAAGGAGTGATCAAGCCCACGTGCGGTGAAGACATGCGGAACGGCCCGAGGTCACCAACCCCCGGGCCGAACCACGTTGGAGATAGTCGTCGATCCGCCGCTAGGAAACCAGGCCCCGGCGGAAACCGTGTGCGACAGCTTGCGCACGATCACGCACCCCCAGCTTGCGGAACAACCGCCTCGCGTGGGTCTTCACCGTGTCCTCGGACAGGTAGAGCTCACGCCCGATCTGTCCGTTGCTCTTGCCCTGGCTCATCCCGCGCAGCACTTGCAACTCACGATCGGTGAGCTGGACACCGGGGTCGGACGGCTGACGCGGCGCGGGCACCGAGGTGCTGGCCAGCGTGTGCGCCAGCGCGGCCACCAGTTCGGGGCGCGAGGCGTCCCAACGCAGGTAACCACGGGCACCGCCTGCGATCGCCGCGGCGATGCTGCCCGCATCGTCCGGCGCTCCGAACACGATGACGTTTGCCTGCGGGTTGGCCGACACGAGCCGCCGCGTCGCTTCCACACCAGTCGGCACGGCGCGCTGGGTACCAACGAGCACGACGTCCACCGGCTGGCGGGAGAAGCGGGCGAGCAACTCGTCACCGTGCGCTACGCAGTCGATGCGACTAACCCCGGGTACAGCAGACATAACGCGGGTGAGACCTTCCCGCACGCTGCGCCGGTCGTCGCAGATCAAGACCGTCGTCACGGGGACTCCTTCCTGCAGCCGAGTGACGTTCCTCCTCCCCTATCGGACGCTTGCGCGCCAACCTTGACACGATCTGGTGGTAATTCTGTGAACGAGTTCGCCCGGATGCTCGTCCGGGTGGGTTCACCCGATGTCAGAAGCGTGTCCGGCACCCAGGGGGAGGACGCGGCCAGGCGACGCGCGATCGGGTCAGATCGTCGTAACACACAGTGCAGAGCACCGGCCGCGCGTGCGCGGTGGCTGTCCGCCTTCGCGGGGTCCAGATCCGCGAGCAGGAGTGAGCAAGGCCACACCAGCGGCAGGAGGCCGTACTCGATCGCCTGGTCCACCACCCCGGACGCGAGGTGTTTGGCCCGGATGCGCTCCGTGACGCCGCCCCGAACCGTCAACGCCGCCGCGAGCACCATGCCGGACTTCGCGATGTGCCGGACGGCCCCCGCGGCCAGCGCTCGACGCAGGGCGGCCTCCGCGTTCGGTACCGATTCAGAAGAACGTCCGGCGGCGAGCTCCACCTCGGCCCTGACCCAGCCGAGCCGGACCTGCCCACGCCAGCCGACATCGCCGAGCGCGTCCGCGGCCGCGATCAGCCTGCGCGCGGCGGTCAGCCTGCCGGTGCCCAGCGCGTCGGCCGCGAGCCCGAGCAACGCGTCCGACCGGGCGCCCAGCGCGTCGATCCCGTCGCAGTCGCCGTCGGCGGCGGTGTCGGTCAGCCTGGCGAGCGCGGTCGCGTCGAGGCGCCGCGCGACGTCGTGGCCACCCACTTGCCTGCGGTGCGAACCGAGGGTGCTCGCGGCCAGCGACGCGATCACCGGGTCCCGGTGCCTGACCAGATCGGTGAGGACCGCGGAGGCCGCGGCGTAGCGGCCCTGACCGCCGAGCACCACCGCTGCCAGCCAACGGTCCCTCGGGCGCTCCCCGGGGGACACGCGGGTGTCCGGGCGGTCACCGAAGGCCGCGGCGCGGAGCTGGTCACTCTTCATGTGCGCGCACCCGCGACCACCGCCTCGATCTGGTCGACGGCGTCGGCCAACGCGTCGAGCCGCCGGACCTGCTCCGGCAGCCGGGCGGTGACCCAGCCGGGACCGCAGCCGAACATCCTGATCCGCTGCCGGGTCTGCGGCACCCGCTCGAACACGTCCGGATCGCCGTGCCGGGGCAGTTGCGCCCACAGCACCACAGCGGCGGGGGCCGTCCGGCGGACAGCCGCGGCGAGCGCGTCGGCCGGCAGCGCGGCACCGAGCATCTGGGTCCCGATCTCGCGGCGCGCCAGCGCGGCGCGCAGTACGTACAGCGGCAGGCTGTGCCGCTCTTCAGGCGCACACGACAGTAATACCGGTCTCGGGTTGCGGGCGTGGCCGAGCAACGGGGTCGCGGCGATCATCGCGGCGAGGACGCACTCCTTGAGCAGGTGCTCCACCTCCACGCAGGCGCCCGAGTGCGCCCAGCGGCCCGCGACGGCCGTCAGCACCGGCCGCACGACCCGGTCCCAGCACGAGATCACGCCGTCCGCCGCGATCGCCTCGTTGAGCAGCTCCTGCACGGCCGGGGTGTCCATCGCGAGCGCGGCCCTGCCGAGCCCCCGCGCCAATGCCGATTCGTCCGGCACAGCGACCGGCTGTGGCGCGGGTTTGCCCGGCTCGACGTGCGCCCTGAGCGCGTACTCGGCTGCTTCGGCCGGTGACGCCCCACGCAGCAACGCCCGTTGCATCAGTTCGAGACGTGCCACGTCCTCCGGTCCGTACCTGCGGTGCCTGCCCGTGGTGTGCCCCCGTGGGCCGAGGCCGTACCTGCGGTCCCACGTGCGCAGGGTCGACGGTGCCACGCCGAGCCTGCGGGCCACGGCAGCCACCGGCAATGACGGCTCCGGCACGTCCCCCCGCAGGGGGATGCCGAGGATGGAATCCGGCCCCGTCGCCACAACTCTCATCGTCGGGTCGGTCCGAGCCCCCGGCAACCGGAGCCGCCGCCGTGTCGTGTTGGTGAGCAAGGAATGCCTACAGAGTGATCGTTTGCGGGCACAGCGTGTACCGCCGGTGTCACCCGACGCTGTCCGTAATGGGCCGGTTACTGGATTGGGTGATCTCTTGGTGATCACCCTTGAACAAGTATTGGCGCGGTTCTACTGTCGCCTTCGTTGGACCGAATGGAGTACTGACGTCCTCTCCACGAGACGAGGAGGCGGGCCAGATGGCGGATACGCGCAGGCTTCCCGGCCCCAACGCGGACGTGTGGGACTGGCAGCTCGAAGGCAGCTGTCGCGGTATGGACAGCGCCTTCTTCTTCCACCCCGACGGCGAGCGCGGGCCGGCACGCAGCAGGCGGGAGGCGCGGGCGAAAGCTATCTGCCACGCGTGCCCGGTCCTGGAACTGTGCCGCAAACACGCGCTCGCGGTACACGAGCCGTACGGGATCTGGGGCGGGCTCTCCGAGTCCGAACGAGACAGCATCATCAAGACCCGCAAACGAAGTTTCGTCGGCGCGGGCACCTAGACCGCACTCACCCCAGACAACTGAATCCGAAAAGGGGCGCCGACCGGCGCCCCTTTTTAACGTCCCGCTCTCGAACACCCGGCGGTCAGATGCCGCTGATGCACCACTTCGAGCCGCTCTTGCGCATCTCCATGGTGAACCCCTCGCTCTGGCCGCCCAGCTTCATCGTGATCTTCGCCTGCGCCGTCGAGCCCGTCTCCTTGACGTCGTCGACCGTCGCGGTCACCCCGGACGGGACCTTGGCCAGCTCACGCTTGAGCTCACTGGCCGCCGTGCTGCTGCAGGCCAGCGAGTCGATCTGACTGGTCGACCTCGACTCGATGGCGTCCACGGCCGCCTTCGCGAGCTCCTCGGGGCCGCCGCTGTCGCCGCTGCTCCCGCCACCCGTCGGCCGGCTGCCACCGGTCGGCTTCCCGCCGCCGTTCGGCCCCGGTATCTCCACGTCGGGCGCGCCCGCGGGCTTGTTGTCGCTCGCCGTGGAGGAGCTGTCGTCCTTGCCGGACAGAACGAGCACCAGGACCAACGCGATCACGGCCGCCGCAGAGACACCCGCGAGCGTGATGATCAGGGCGTTGTTGTTCTTCTTCGGCGGGTAGGGCGGCGGGTAGCCCGGCTGCTGCGGGGGATACCCACCCGGCTGCGGATAACCGCCCTGTTGCTGCTGATAGCCGCCGTCGTACTGCGGACCCTGCGGATAACTCACCTACTGCCCCCAGCTTCTGCTTGCCCAGTCGCGGGGAGCATAACCAGCGGCATGCGGCGGCGCAGGACTTCCGGTATACCGCTATCTCGGCCCGAACTGGCCCGGCTGCTGCGGCGGGTACTGCTGCGCCGGGACCTGACCGCTCGGCGGCCCCTGCGGCTGCCAGCCCGGCGACTGCCCCTGGGGTTGCGCCTGTGGCTGGGCCTGCCCCTGGCGCCCGTGGCCCGGCGGATACGGCCGGAACACGCACGCGGCCACGATCAGCCCGACCGCGAGCACCGCGACGACGACCATGTAGTTCAGGTCGACCGGGATGTCGCCGATGCCGGGGCACGGGTACTCGCGCGGGCCGTTGCCCGAGTGGTTGAAGCAGACAGTCGGTTTGTTGGCGAGGATGGCTCCCCTGATCCCGGCGAAGATCCCGAGACCGATGCCACCGACGAGGAGGATGCCCTGGACGATTCGAGCTGCGATGCGCACGGCAGCGACTTTATCGGTGCGAGGAGGGCCGCGTTGAAGCGTTGGCACTCGAGTGGGTAGAGTGCTAGTTGCACGGCACCAGACACCGCCCCGGCACCCGCGACGGCGGGGTGGCCAGGAGCCGCTGTAGGTACCTGCCAACGCTTTGGAAGACCCATGGAGGTCACACCGGTGAGCGTGAACATCAAACCGCTCGAGGACAAGATCGTCGTTCAGGCCAGCGAGGCCGAGGCGACGACCGCGTCCGGTCTCGTCATTCCGGACACCGCCAAGGAGAAGCCCCAGGAGGGCAAGGTCCTGGCTGTGGGCCCCGGCCGCATCGACGACAACGGCAACCGCGTTCCGCTGGACGTGAGCGTCGGCGACGTCGTCATCTACTCGAAGTACGGCGGCACCGAGGTCAAGTACAACGGCGAGGAGTACTTGATCCTCTCCGCCCGCGACGTGCTGGCCGTCATCAACTGACGCGCTGCCACTCGACGTCAAGCGCCCCGGCGTCCCCTTCACCGGGGCCACCGGGGTGTTTGTCTTAAAGAGAGGTTGTAAATGCCCAAGCAGATCAGCTTCGACGAGGACGCTCGTCGGGCACTCGAGCGCGGGGTCAACAAGCTGGCCGACGCGGTCAAGGTGACTCTGGGCCCGCGCGGACGGCACGTCGTGCTCGCCAAGAAGTTCGGCGGCCCGACCGTGACGCTCGACGGTGTCACCGTGGCGCGTGAGATCGAGCTGGAAGACTCGTTCGAGAACCTCGGTGCGCAGCTCGCCAAGAGCGTGGCGACCAAGACCAACGACGTGGCCGGTGACGGCACCACCACCGCGACCGTGCTCGCCCAGGCCCTCGTGCGGGTCGGGATGCGCAACATCGCGGCAGGCGCCAACCCGACCTCGCTCGGCCGTGGCATCCAGGCCGCCGTGGACAAGGTCGTCGAGGTGCTCCGCGCCAAGGCCACCCCGATCAAGGGCCGCGACAACATCGCCCAGGTCGGCACCGTCACCTCGCGTGACGCGTCGATCGGCGCGCTGCTCGGCGAGGCCATCGAGCGGGTCGGCGAGGACGGCGTGATCACCGTGGAGGAGTCCTCCACGCTGGCGACCGAACTCGTCATCACCGAGGGTGTCCAGTTCGACAAGGGCTACATCTCGGCGCACTTCGCCACGGACGCGGAGGCGCAGGAAGCCGTCCTGGAGGACGCGTACATCCTGCTGTTCCGCGAGAAGATCTCGGCGCTCGCCGACCTGCTGCCGATCCTGGAGAAGATCGTCCAGGCGAGCAAGCCGGTGCTGATCGTCGCGGAGGACATCGAGGGCGAGGCGCTGTCCACCCTGGTGGTCAACTCCGCGCGCAAGACGATCAAGGCCGTCGCGGTGAAGGCGCCGTTCTTCGGTGACCGCCGCAAGGCGTTCCTCGACGACCTGGCGTTCGTCACCGGTGGCCAGGTGGTCTCCAGCGAGATCGGCATGAAGCTGGCCGAGGTCGGCCTGGACGTGCTGGGCTCGGCCCGCCGGATCGTCGTCACCAAGGACGAGACGACGATCATCGAGGGCAAGGGCGACAAGGCCGAGGTGCAGGCCCGCGTCGAGCAGCTCCGCAAGGAGATCGAGGCGTCCGACTCGGACTGGGACAGGGAGAAGCTGCAGGAGCGACTGGCCAAGCTGGCCGGTGGCGTCGCGGTGATCCGTGTCGGCGCGGCGACCGAGACCGAACTGACCGAGCGCAAGCACCGCATCGAGGACGCGGTGGCAGCGACGAAAGCAGCGGTCGAGGAAGGCATCGTCCCCGGCGGCGGCTCGGCGATCGTGCACGCGGCCAAGGAGCTCGACGGCAACCTCGGCCTGACCGGCGACGAGGCGACCGGTGTGGCGATCGTGCGCGAGGCACTCGCCGCGCCGCTGCACTGGATCGCCAGCAACGCCGGCCTCGAGGGCGCGGTCGTGGTGCACCGCGTGCGCGAAAGCGACTGGGGCCACGGCCTCAACGCGGCGAAGCTGACCTTCGGCGACCTGGTCGCCGAAGGCATCATCGACCCGGTGAAGGTCACCCGCTCGGCAGTCACCAACGCGGCATCCATCGCCCGCATGGTCCTGACCACCGAGAGCTCCGTCGTGGAAAAGAAAGAAGAAGAGCCACCCGCGGCCGGACACGGCCACGGACATGGCCACGGCCACTGACACCCAGTAGCCACCAACGGCGCCTCCTCGCTCCGGCGAAGAGGCGCCGTTGTCGTAGGACCAGCGGAACCTGCTTCCAGATCGCGCCTAAGTCGTTTCGCGGTCTATGGTGTGAGCCATGGCTTCTCCCGCCTCGCCGACACCGGACGCCCGGCCGGGGCCCGCGCTGCTGTCAGCCAACACCCCGCAGGCGATCCGAGACGCCCTCGTCGGCTCCGAGCGCAGGGAATTCGAACAGCGCTACGCCGAGGAAATGGCCTCAGCCGCTCACACCTTGAACCTGACCGGCGTGTTCACCGTGCTGGACACGTACCGGAAGATCGCCGAGATCACCCAGCGGCAAGGGCCACTCGCGCACCAGAACATGCTCGAACGAGTCGCCCGCCTGCAGCGCGGAGAGAACGTGCCCACGGTGTCCAGCCAAGAACACAAGGCACAGATCAACGCGAGGCTGGGTCACTAGCCGCGTGTACTCGTACGAGATCCTTCCCGAGGCACGAGACCAGGTCGACGGGCTCCCTACAGCGGCGCTGCCCTACTACGCGGAACTCATCGCATTTCTCGAACTCACCCCATGGGACGCCCTCCCATACCGGGACGACAACCCCGATGGGAATTTGCGCAAAGTACTCTTCGGCTCCTCCGCCGAGGGCATCGCCGTCTACCTGATCTTGGAAGATCAGCGTCGGGTGATTGTCGTGAGTGTGACCTGGGTTGGTTGACCGAACACGCCTGGTCGGCGACCGGCGTGGCGATCATCGACCCCGTGAAGGTCACCCGCTCGGCAGTCACCAACGCGGCATCCATCGCCCGCATGGTCCTGACCACCGAGAGCTCCGTCGTGGAAAAGAAAGAAGAAGAGCCACCCGCGGCCGGACACGGCCACGGACATGGCCACGGCCACTGACACCCAGTAGCCACCAACGGCGCCTCCTCGCTCCGGCGAAGAGGCGCCGTTGTCGTGAGCGCCACCCCGCTCCTGGGCCGTACCTTGGTCGCATGCGTGGAGTGTGGACGACGGATCGGGTCAAGGCGGCCGAGCAGAAGCTGTTCCAGACGGTACCGGAGTCGACGCTGATGCGGCGCGCGGCGTTCGGGGTGGCAGTCTGCGCCGCCGAACTCCGGCCGCGGAAGGTCCTGCTCCTGGTCGGCGCGGGCAACAACGGGGGTGACGCGCTCTGGGCGGGTGCGTTCCTGCGCCGTCGGGGCATCGCGGTCGATGCGATCCTGCTCAAGCCCGAGCGGGCCCATGCCGCGGGGCTGGCGGCGTACCGGCGCGCCGGTGGCCGGATCGTGGCCGAGCCGGGCCCGGCCGACGTGGTGATCGACGGCATCGTGGGTATCTCCGGCAAGGGCGCGTTGCGGCCGGACGCGGCCAAGCTCGTCGAGCGGATCACCGCTCCGATCATCGCTGTCGACCTGCCGAGCGGAGTCGACCCGGACACCGGGGCCGAGGACGGCCCGTGTGTCGACGCGGCGATCACCGTCACGTTCGGCGGGCGCAAGCCCGTGCACGCGCTCAGCCCCCGGTGTGGCGAGGTGCGGGTGCTCGACATCGGTCTCGGCGCGGCGCTGGGCGAGCCGGACTTCGGGATCATCGACCGGCAGGACGTGGCAGGCGCGTGGCCGGTCCCCGGGCCGGATGACGACAAGTACACCCAGGGGGTCACCGGGATCGCCGCCGGATCGGCCACCTACCCGGGTGCCGCCGTCCTGTCCGCGAGCGGTGCGGTGCTCGCCACGTCCGGGTTGGTGCGGTACGCCGGGACCGCCGCGGAGATCGTGGGCCAGCGGTGGCCGGAAGTCGTTGTCAGCGGGGCGATCGAGGACGCCGGACGGGTGCAGGCCTGGGTGGTCGGCCCCGGCGTCGGGACCGGCGGCGCGGGCCGTGAGCTGATGGAGTACGTCCTCGGCGTCGGTGTCCCGGTCTGCGTCGACGCGGACGGGATCACGCTGCTGTCGCAGCACCCGGCGTTGTGGGATCGGCGTGACCCGGACACTCCCCTTGTCCTCACGCCGCACGACCGTGAGTTCGCCAGGCTCGCACCACTGGGCAAAGACCGTGTGGCATCGGCGAAATCGCTCGCCCGGCGGGTCAACGCGGTCGTACTCCTCAAGGGGTACAACACGATCGTCGCCGCGCCTGACGGCCGCGTGCTGGTCAACCAGGCACCTTCGGCGTGGCTGGCCACGGCGGGGTCGGGGGATGTGCTCTCGGGGATTCTCGGCGCGTTGCTCGCCGCGGGCATCGATCCGTGGCTGGCAGCGGGATGCGCGGCGTACGCCCACGCGCACGCGGGCACGTACGCCGCGTCCGGCGCGCCCGCTCCGGCGTCAGCGATCGCCGGCGCTTTGCCGGAGACCATCCGCTGGTTGCGCGACTGACCGGAAGGCGATCCGGTACGCGGTCGGGCTGATCCCCACCACGCGCTTGAACCGTTCCCGGAAGGCGGTCGGTGACCCGAATCCCACGCGGGCGCCGATCAGTTCGACCGGGGCGGACGTGGACTCGAGCAGCGTCTGCGCCTGCCGGATCCGCAGGTTGTGCAACCACTGCAACGGAGACGTGCCCATCTGCTCGCGAAACCGCCGGTTCAGCGTTCGCGCGCTGATCATCGCGTGCGCCGCTATGTCCTCAAGGGACAGATCTCGGCCCGCGTTGTCGACCATCCACTGCAGCAACGGTTCCAGCACGGATCCCTGCGGCATCGCGGGCTGCGGGTGGACGATGAACTGGGCCTGGCCGCCTTCGCGCTCCAACGGCATCACCGACAGGCGCGCCGCGTCCGCCGCCACGGCGGAGCCGTAGTCCTTGCGGATCAGGTGCAGGCACAAGTCCAATCCCGCCGCGGCTCCCGCGGACGTCAGCACCTGTCCGTTGTCCACATAGAGCACATTGGGATCGACCGTGACAGCCGGGAAGCGTTCGGCCAACGCCTGTGCGACGAGCCAGTGCGTTGTCGCGCGCTTGCCGTCCAGCAAACCGGTCGCCGCCAGGATGAACGCGCCGGTGCAGATCGACGCGATCCGGGCTCCCGCTTCGGCTGCCGACCGGAGTGCCTCGCGGACGTCGTCCGCTACGGGCGCGTACACGTCGGCGCAGCCGGGCACGATCACCATGTCGGCGCCGACGAGCCCGTCGAGACCCCACGGCGGTTGCAGCCGGAACGCTCCGGCGTCGACTGTCGACGTGCCGCAGACCCGGACCTCGTAGGCCTTCGTCCTGGAGAACACCTCGATGGGAGTCGCCAGGTCGAACGGGATCACATTGTCGAACGCGAGGATCGCCGCAACAGGCATGCCCCCATTATGGCCGGATTCCTCAGGTGGACCGCTTTCCCCGGCACTGGACCGGTCTCCGACCTGCGGGGGAGGCCGGGCGTCGCGGACCGTGCCACAGTGAGCGGGTGAAATGGCGAGGATTGGTACTCACCAGCATCGGCCTGCTCGGACTGCTCGCAGGCCCGGCGGATGCCGCGCCAGGCACGGTCGTCCGCACCGATCGCGGCCCGGTCCGGGGATCCGTGACCGGCGATGTCCGCTCGTTCCAGGGGATTCCGTTCGCCGCGCCACCGGTCGGCACGCTGCGGTGGCGACCGCCACGGCCGGCGGCGCCGTGGCGGGACCCGTTGGACGCGACGAAACCCAAGGCGATCTGCGCCCAACTGCCCGCGCTCGGCCCGGACGCGTCCGAGGCCGAGGATTGCCTGTACCTCAACGTCACCGCACCGAAGCGGCAGCACAAGCCGTTGCCCGTGATGGTGTGGTTCCACGGCGGCGGGTTCACCAGTGGCGCCGCGAGCCACTACGACCCGGTCAAACTGGTGACGAAAGGCGACGTCGTCGTCGTGACGGTCGCATACCGACTGGGACCGCTGGGATACCTGGCCACGCCCGGTCTGACCGCCGAAGCGGGCAACCAGTCGGGTAACTACGGCCTCCAGGACCAGCTGGCGGGATTGCGATGGGTGCAACGCAATGCCGCCGCGTTCGGCGGGAACCCCGGCAACGTCACCATCTTCGGCGAGTCGGCGGGCGCGTCGAGCGTCTGCGACATGGTCGTCTCGCCGTTGACCACCGGTTTGTTCCATCGTGCGATCGGGCAGAGTTTCAGCTGTGCGGCCGACACGCTGACTCCGGACGCCGCACACGCCACCGGAACGCAGTTCGCCGCGAAGCTCGGCTGCGCTGACGCGGCTTGCCTGCGGGGCAAGCCGGTCAAGGACCTGCTGGCGGCGTGGCCCGGCGGGGCACCGGTGGTCGGCGGGCGTGAACTGCCGTTGCAGCCACCGGACGCGATCCGGCGTGACAAGTTCCAGCACGTGCCGTTGTTGTGGGGCAGCAACCTGGACGAGGCCAGGCTGTTCGTCGGGTTGTTCTACGACGGCGTCGGCAAGCCTGTCACGGCCACGCAGTACGAGCAGATCACCCGCGAGACGTTCGGCCCGGCGGCCGACAAGGTGCTGGCCAGGTACCCGGTCGGCAACTACTCGTCGCCGAGCGTCGCACTGGCCACCTGGCAGACCGACGCGCCGTCGCAACTGCTGTCCACCTGTGGTCATCTGGACAGCTACAAGCTGTTCACGGCCAAGCCGCTCCCGATTCCGGTGTACGCGTACCAGTTCACCGACCGGACCGCACCGGCCATTGTGGACTGGCCGGGGTTCGACGAGGGCGCGGCGCACGCCTTCGAACTGAACTACACCTGGCGCCAGTTCTTCGGCAAGCCGATGACGCCGCGGCAGGAATCCCTGTCGGCGACCATGGTCCGCTACTGGACGACGTTCGCGCACACCGGCAACCCGAACACCCGCGGCCTGCCGGAGTGGCGCCGGTACACCTCGGACGGTGACGTCCAGGAACTCGGTTTGACGGCCGTGGCGCCGAAGAACCCTGCCGTCGAAAGCAATTGCGCGTTCTGGGCGGGATTGCAGCCCTAGCTGAACGAAAGAGCGAGCGTGGCGCCTGCCAACACCAGGCAGGCGCCCGGATACCCGATGTTGTGGTACACGCTTTTCCACACGTGAATCCCGACCGCACCGACGAAGAACAGCACGAGGCCGACGGCGGCGGCGATGCCGACGGCCTCGATTCCCGCCATGCCCAGTGCCAGCCCGGAGGCACCGGCCAGTTTCAGCACGCCGAGCGGGAGGATCGAGAACGCGGGCAGGTCGAGTTCGGCGGCGTTGGCCAGGACGAACTTCGCGCGAACGAAGTCGGCGACCGCGGCGGCGGTGTTCACCGCGACCGTGACGGCCGCGACGATCAGATAGCTGGTCGACATGCCCCCACCGTGGCCGGATGCCCGGCTTGCGTCCAATACCTGCGTCTATAACCTGATGGCATGGATGTGGACACCCGGTTGCTGCGCTCCTTCGTGGTGGTGGCCGAGGAAGGCAACCTCACCAGGGCCGCGCAGCGGCTGTTCGTCTCGCAGCCCGCGCTGACCAAGCAGATCAAACAGTTGGAGAACCTCCTGGGTGTCCAGCTGTTCACACGTTCCCGTGCCGGAATGGCGCTCACGGACCTGGGCACGACATTCGCCCGTCAAGTCCCGGCGCTGCTGGCGGGTTGGGACGGCGTGCTGCGGGACACCAAGAGCGCGGCGAGCCGTGCCGCGAAGGTACTGCGAGTCGGGTTCCTCGCGAGCGCGGCGAACGAGGCGACGCCGGAGATCATCGCCGCGTTCGCCGAGCGCCGTCCGGGCTGGCGTGTCGACATGCGGCAAGCCACCTGGTCGAACCCCAGTGCCGGGCTGGACGACGGTGACGTGGACGCCGCGATCACCCGGCTTCCGTTCCCCGGTCAGGAGAACTGGCACGTGCGGGTGCTGCTGACCGAACCGAGGGTGATCGCGTTGGCGACGACTCATCGGCTCGCCGGACGTGACCGGGTCGACTTCCGCGAGCTGTGGGACGAGCCGTTCGTCGCGGCCGCGCCGGAAACAGGCCGGTGGCGCGACTACTGGCTGGCAGCGGACGAGCGGGACGGGCGCCAGCCGCGCATCGGCGCGGTCACCGACACCCCGGACGAGTGGCTGAGCGCGATCGCCAACGGTTACGGCATCGCCCTCGCCCCGGAGTCCTCGGCGCGCTTCTACGCCCGGCCCGGTATCACCTACCTGCCTGTCTCCGGCGTCGAGCCGACGCGGGTCGGCGTCGCGTTCGCAGCCGACGCCAACGCCGTCACCAGGGACTTCGTGGAGTGCTGCGTGCGGAATTCAGGCGCGCTTGACGCCGAGGGTCATCAATCGTGACACGTACTGGGCGAGGTCGGTCGGTGTCCACGGCTGCCGCTCGACGATGATCATCCGGCCGCAGCTCTCGCAGATCGACGCGAGCAACGCGGCCAGCACCGGCGCCTTGCGTTCGCTGTCTTCGACCTGGAAGGTGGCCAGGTACATCATCACCAGGTCGCGCAGCCTGCCGGTGACCGTCTCCCTGGCCGCCTGGACCCGTTGGGAAACCGGGGAATCGGAGTTGCGGGAGGACTCGAAGACCACTCGCCACGAATCCGGCGCCCCGGTCGCCGCGGTCAGGAACGCCTCGAGCCCCGACTCGATCAGCGCCTGGATGTTGTCGAAGTCCGGCGTCTTCGGCAGTGCCGCGATCACGGCGTCGAACAGCCGTGTCTCCTCCCTGGCGAGCAGGGCGAGCAGTAACTCGTCGCGGTTGCGGAAGCACTCGTACACCACGGGTTTGGTGACACCGGCCGCGTTGGCGACCGCCTGCATGGACGTTCCGCGATACCCGTGTGCCAGGTAGACCTGTAGCGCCGAGTCAAGGATGAGGGGCCGTCGCTTCTCCGGGCCCAGATGCGCCGCCCGCCGGCGAACCGCCTTGTCTTGCGCCACCGAACGAACTTACAGTATCCCCCACCCGGGTGATGGTATTACCACGCCGAGTCGTTCACTCCGACAACGCCGCCGTGCACCTGTCCAGCAGTGCGCGCAGGGTGTTCAGTTCGTCCTCGGTGTACTCGTCGGCCAAACCGCGTTCCACCGCGACCGCCCGTTCGTCGGCCTTGTCGAACGCCGCCTGCCCCGCGTCGGTCAACCGCGTTTCCAGCATGTTGCGGTGCCAGCGGTGCGGGGTGCGCACGATCATCCCGGCCGATTCCAGGTTCTGCAGGATCGTGGTCATCGTCTGCGGGGTCACCATGCACAGCCGGGCCAGCGCCGCCGCCGAGATGCCCGGGTTGTCGACGAGGAACAGCATGGCCGAGTACTGCGGGATGGTCAGCCCGCTCGGCTTCACGGCGGCCTGCTTGGCGGTGGTGAGGGCGTCGACCGCCCGCTTCAGGTTCGTCCCGAGGCGTTCTTCGACCGGCATCCGCACGTCAACATGCTACGTCCAGCAAGAGCCTTGACCATCATCAGAGCTCTGATTACTGTATGGATCCTAATAAAGATGGGGGCACGAATGAAGCGAATAGTTCTGATGGCGTTGGCCGTCTTCCTGGCTTCCACGGGCACGGCCGCGGCGTCAACGATGCCGAAACTGATCAACGGCAAGGGGGACGCGCTGCACCCGGAAGGCGTGGCGTGGGACCCGACCAGGCAGGCGTTCCTGGTCACCTCGATCGTGCGCAGCACGATCTCCGTGGTCGGCAAGGACGGCCAGGCCCGCACGCTGGTCAGCGACCCGGCGTTGACACAGCCGCTCGGCGTGCACGTCGACGCCGTGCGCAACCGCGTGCTGACCGCGTACAGCCAGGGTCTCGGCATCTTCGAGCTGTCGACCGGCCGCACACTGCATCTGGTCAAGTTCGGCAAGGCCGCCAACGACCTGGCGATCGACTGGTTCGGCAACGCGTACGTCACCGACCCGCCGGGTGAGACGCTCTACAAGGTCGACGTCAACGGCAACGCGACACCGTTCGTCACGGACAAGCGCCTGACGGGCGTGGCGTACGGCATGAACGGCGTGGTCTGGCACCCGGCCGGGTTCCTGCTCGTCGTGCACTACGAGAACGGCAAGCTCTACAAGGTCACACACAACCGTCTCGTGGAGGTCGCCTTGGACAAGCCGCTCGTCGGCGGGGACGGCCTCGCGCTCCAGCCTGACGGTTCGCTGGTCGTCGTCACCAACAAGCTCGGCGGGCCAGGCGAGGACGCGGTGACCGTGCTGCGACCCAGGGGACTCTGGGCAGGCGCGGCGGTGACGAAGCACACAGCGTGGCCGATTTCGGCGCCGACAACCGCGGCCGTGACGCCGTACGGCACGTATGTGGTCAACGGCAGGCTGGATTGGCTCCTGCTGGAGGGACGTGTCTCTGACGAGTTCTTCCTGAGCAGGGTCTAGCACTGAGCTGGTAACAAACATATGCGAGCATGGGCGACGTTATGTCCGGTCAATACGCGCCGCGTGCGGAGACTGTCGTCGACCTCGACTCTCTGCGGCACAACGTCGCCCTGCTCGCCGACCGCGCCCAGGTCCCGGTGATGGCCGTGGTCAAAGCCGACGGTTACGGCCATGGCGCCGTGCCCGTGGCGAAGGCCGCGCTCGAGGCAGGCGCCACCTGGATCGGGGCCGCCTCCCCCGCCGAGGCCGTCGACCTGCGCAAAGCCGGTGTCGAAGCGCCCATCCTGGCCTGGTTGCACGCGCCGGACGAGGACCTGTCCGACGCCATCGCGGCCGGTGTGGATCTCGGGGTGTCCAGCGTCGCCGAGTTGCGGGCGACCGAAGGCGCCAGGATCCACCTCAAGATCGACACCGGGCTCAACCGCAACGGGTGCTCCGCCGAGGAATGGCCCGACCTGGTCCAAGCCGCCCGTGACCACGACGTCCACGGGATCTGGTCGCACCTCGCCTCGGCCGACGAACTCGGCAACCCGTCCATCGACCTGCAGGCCAAGCGGTTCGACCACGCCTACGAGATCGCACGGGCCGCGGGCCACACGCCGATCCGGCACATCGCGAACTCGGCGGCCGCGCTGACCCGGCCGGACCTCGCCTACGACATGGTCCGCGTCGGGATCGCCATGTACGGGCTCAATCCCGTCCCCCGGCACGAGGACCTCCGGCCGGTGATGACCTTCCGGTCCAGTGTGGTCAGCACCAAGCTCACCCGCGCGGGCGAAGGCGTGTCCTACGGGCACACCTGGATCGCCGAGCGGGACACCACGCTCGCGCTCGTCCCCGTTGGCTACGCCGACGGCGTGCCCCGTGGGCTGTCGGGGCGTTTCGAGGTTTTCCTGGCCGGGCGGCGCCGTCCGGTTGTCGGACGGGTGTGCATGGACCAGATCGTCGTCGACTGCGGAGACAACCGGGGCGACGACCCGGTCAACCCAGGCGACGAGGTCATCCTCTTCGGCCCCGGTGCCCACGGCGAGCCGACTGCCCGCGAATGGGCCGACAAGCTGGGCACGATCGACTACGAGATCGTGACGAACATGTACCGGCCGCGCGTGCGGCGCCGTTACGTGGGCATGTCGTGAACGGTCGCGTCGCGGGCCTGATCGGAGGCGCGGTCGGAGTCGTCGCCACAGGCGCGGCCATCGGAACCGCTGTCGTTCGGTCCAAACGCCGCGATATAGCGGACATGTACGCCGACGAGCCGCTGGGCCTGCTTCCGCCGAGCCGGACCAGCACGGTCGCGGCCGACGACGGCGTGCCCCTGTCGGTCGAGGAAGTCGACCCGGACGACGGCGGCACGCCCGACATCACCGTCGTGCTCGTGCACGGGTTCGCCCTGAACCGGAAGTCGTGGCACTTCCAGCGGCGGATGTTGGCCGAGCAGACCGATCCGAGGGTCCGCCAGGTGCTCTACGACCAGCGCAGCCACGGCAAGTCCGGCCGGGCGACCGAGGTGTCGAGCACGATCGACCAACTGGGCCGCGACCTCGCCGCCGTCCTGCGCGCGATGGTGCCGAAGGGGCCGATCGTCCTCGTCGGGCACTCGATGGGCGCGATGACCGTCATCGCGCTCGCCGAGCAGGAACCCGACCTGTTCGCCGACCGGATCCGCGGCGTGGCGCTGATCGGCACGTCCGCCGGTGAGATCGGCGCGAGCGGCCTGCCGAGGCCGCTGCTGTCCCGCTACAACCCCTTGACCCGCAGCATGGGCGCGCTCGCCGACTGGCAGCCCGGCCTCGTCGAACTGGTCAGGGCCGCCGGTGGGCAACTGACCCGGCGCGCGGTCCGGCTGATCGCGTTCGGCAGCCGCGGCGTCAGCCCGAAGCTGGTCGACTTCATGATGGACATGCTCGACGTCACCCCGGTCCGGGTGCTCGCCGACTTCATCGAGACGCTGGGCAGCCACAACAGGTACAAGGCGCTGGTCGGCCTGCAACACTGTTTCGTGCTCGTGCTCAGCGGGGACCGCGACCGGATGACGCCGTTCTCGCACGCCGAGCGGATCGCCGCGGAACTGCCGGACGCGAAGCTGGTCCGGGTGCGCGGCGCCGGGCACATGGTGATCCTCGAACAACCCGACCAGGTCAACGCCGGCCTGGTCGACCTGGTCAGGCAGTGCGCCAGCGGTCGTGGCGCGGGACGTAGATGGTGGCAGCGCAGAGCATGATCTCCCTTCCCACAGTTGACGACACAGTCGAGTTCGGACAGAAGCTCGGCGGGATGCTCGGCGCGGGCGACCTCGTGTTGCTCGCCGGTCCGCTCGGCGCGGGAAAGACCGTGCTGGTACGGGGAATCGCCGCGGGTCTCGGGGTGCGGGGCCGGGTCAGCTCGCCGACGTTCGTGATCGAGCGGGTGCACAAGCCCGGTGAGCCGGGCGGCGTTCCGCTCGTGCACGTCGACGCGTACCGGTTGATCGGCCACGTCGAGGAGGTCGACGACCTGGACCTCGACTCCGACCTGACCGAAGCCGCCGTCGTGATCGAGTGGGGCGAGGGCCTGGCCGAGCAACTGGCGGACGACTACCTGGTGGTACGCCTGGAAAGGCAGCCGGACGACACCCGGACAGCCCGGCTCGAACCGCACGGCGCCTGGACCGCTCGGGTCGCCCAGCTCACGTGACGAGCGTGGCGCCGCGCTTGATCGTGCGGATCACCGGCGCGGTCTCCAGTTGGCGGATCGCCTTGAGCGAAGCCACTTTCGTGGTCAGGTACCGGTAGAACTCCGGCACGTCGCGGCACACCGCCGTCGCGCCGATGTTCGCCGCACCGGTCATCGCCGCGACGAAGGCGATCTCCTGGTGTGAGGCCAGGATCTCGCCGGTGCGCTGGATGTCCGAAGGGGCGACGGACATCCACAGGTGCGTCTCGCTGAAGAACCCGAGCGCGGTGGAGTTCAGGTCGACGTCCAGGTAGACCGCGCCGCACTCGCGCAGGAACTCCAGCCGCCGCCGGGTGGTGCTCTCCGACCAGCCCGTCGCCTTGGCCAGTTCGGCGAACCCGGCCCGGCCGTCCTGTTCGAGCACGGCGAGCATGCGCTGGTCGGCATCGTCCAACGCGACCGTCTCGTCCGTTATGGACAGTTCCGGCCGGAGCGCGGCCACCTGCTCCGGCGTGAGCGCGTTGATCAACGAGGGGTAGACGGCCTCGTCACCGAGGAACACGTTCAGCACGCTCTGCGCGGTGACGTCGATGACCCGCGGGGTTCGCGGCAACTGGCGCAGCAGCAGGTTGTCCGGCTCCTCGGCACTGGCGGCCTGCGCCACGCACGTGATCTCGGTGCCACCGGAGTTCATCTGCACCCAGTAGGTCCCCGGCCTGCGGGCCAACGCCGTCGCCACGGACACCGCCACACTCGGCTCCACCCGGATCCGCAGGTACCAGCGGACCTGGCCGACGCGCCACGGCGCGGTCTGGCCGACCACTCGCGCGACCGACTCCGCCCGCAGCCTGCGGTAGCGCCTGGCGACCGTCTGGTCGGACAGCCCGAGCACCTCGCCGAGCTTGTTGAACGGCGCGCGCCCGTCCACTTCGAGCGCGTGGATCAGCGCCCTGTCGATCTCGTCGACTTCCACCGCTTCACGGTAGCGCCCGTGCCGCCGCACGGTCAGGTGTCGGTTTTCACCACAAGAGCTGACCGGATGTCGAAATCCGTCGTTGTGGCTCCGGTCATGGGCATCGGCGGTGTCGGACACAGATCCTTTCGGTCGAACACGACAGTGTCCTAAGGAGATCGACATGGGGAAGTGGTCGCCGCTGCTCGCGGTGTGCCTCGGCGGGTTCATCCTGCTGGTCGACGTCACGATCGTGACCGTCGCCCTGCCGGACATCGCGAGCGACTTGCAGGCGTCGCTCACCGGCATGCAATGGGTGGTCGACGCCTACGCGCTGGCACTGGCGGCGATCGTGCTCGCCAGCGGTGCGCTGGCCGACCAGATCGGCCGCAAACGGACGTACCTCGGCAGCCTGGTGGTCTTCGGTGTGGCGTCGCTCGCCTGCGGCCTGGCGCCGTCCACCGAGGTCCTCGTGGTCGCACGAGCGGTGCAAGGCGTCGGCGGTGCGGCGATGATGGCGACGACGATGGCCATCCTGAACGTCGTCTACCACGGCCGGGACAGGGGAATCGCGCTCGGGATCTGGGGCGTGGTCGCGGGGGTCGCGTCGGCGCTCGGACCGGTGGTCGGCGGCGTGCTGACCGAGTTCATCGGCTGGCGCTGGATCTTCCTGATCAACATCCCGGTGGTGCTCCTCGCGCTCTGGCTGACCGCGAAGGTCGTGGCGGAATCCACGAACCCGCACGCCCAAGGCGTGGACGTCCCCGGCGTCATCACCTTCACGGCAGGTGTGGCAGCGGTGACGTACGGCCTGATGGAAGCGGGCCAGCACGGCTGGGCCTCGGCGGAGGTCCTCGGCTGGATCGGCGCGGGCCTGCTGGTCCTGGTCGTGTTCGTGGTGCTGCAGGCCAGGAGCACGAAGGCGATGCTGGACCTGACGCTGTTGCGCAGGCCGTCCTCGCTGGTGATCCTGTTGGCGGCGATGGCTTTCTCGTTCGCGGCGTTCGGCTACCTGCCGTTCATGTCGGTCTGGCTGCAGCAGAGCCTGGGTCTGCGGGTGCTGACGGCGGGGCTGGCCCTGCTGCCGATGAGCCTGTCTTCCTTCGTGATCGCGGGCACGCTCGGCAGGCGCCTGCACGCGGTGCCGTTCAGGTACACGATCGGCATCGGGATGGCGGTGGTCAGCCTGGGTGCTTTCCTGATGACAACGGGGAACAGCTGGACAGTGACCCTGCCGGGGATGATCGTCACGGGCGTGGGCGTCGCGGTGACAGCTCAGGCTCTGCCGGGCGCCATCATGGCGACGGTCCCGCACCAGCGGGCAGGAATGGCGTCCGGTGCGCTGAACACGTTCCGGCAGCTCGGGTTCGCCCTGGGCGTGGCGGTTCTCGGCACAGTCGTCAGCCACTCGACGGAGTTCGACAAGGGGCTCGAATCGTCCTATGTGGTCGCTGGTGTCGTCGGTGCTGTCGCGGCCGTGCTCGCGCTGGTGTTCGTCAAGTCGCGCAGTGCAGCGAGCGGCAACGAGGCCAAGCAAGCCTTGCCGGTGGACGCCTAGGCCGTCACGCGATGCCGTCGACCACGCCCAGGTCGAGCAGGTCCTGCGGGCGCAGGTGCAGGTGGTCGGCCAGTTCGACGGCCTCGCCCTGGCCCCGTTTCAGGATGGCCGCGGCCAGTTCCGGTGCTATCACGGAGAAGTAGGCGTCCGGGGTGATCCAGGTCCGGCCCGCTCCGGCGAGCGCCAACGCGCCGCCGGAGCCACCTTCGCCGATCACCAGGGTGGTCACGGGAATGCGGGTCGCGGCGACCGCGGTGAACACACTGGAGATCGCCGCGGCCAGCCCGGCCGACTCCGACGCTGGATCGTTGGCCGCGCCAGGGGTGTCGATCAGGGTCAGGACCGGGATGCCGAGCCGGTCGGCCATCGTGATCAACCGGCAGGCCGTCCGGTACCCGGGCGGTTCGGTCGCTGTTCCCGTCTGGGCGGCGAAGGCGACCGAACGTCCACCGCGCCACCCGATTCCGCACAGCGTGCCCGGGTCGACGCCGCCGGTCCGATCACCGGTGATCAGCCGGTAGGAGTCGAAGTAGGCATCCAGATACGCCGTGGCGCGTGGTCGCCGCGGGTCACGCGCGCGGCTGACCGCTTCCCAGCCGGTGGCCGGGAGTTCCGTGCTGCCCAGGGCTTTCGGTACCTCCGCCGGCTCGTCGACGCCGCCCGTCAGCAGTTCCAGCCAGGTGGACAACGCGTCGGGCAGCGACTCGGGTGTCACCACCTCGTCGACCTGCCCGGCGGCGAACTGGCCCGTCGCCGTGAACGCCGGGTGGTCGGCGTCCTGGGCGGCCCGCACTCGTCGGCCGCCGAAGGCCACCTGGGCGCCGTCGGCGGCGAGGATGACGTCCGCGCTCGCGCCGAGCGACGCCCACACACCACCTGTGGTGGGGTTACGCAGCACGGTGACGTGCGGAATCCCGCTCTCCCGGTTCAGGTGGCATTCCCGCGCCACCCGTTGCAGTTGCAGCAGCGAAAGCATGCCTTCCTGCATTCGGCTTCCGCCGGTCGCCAGCAACGACACAACCGGCAGGCCGTGCGTACGCGCCGTCGACAGCGCGTGCACCAGGCGGTCACCGGTCGCCGTGCCGACCGAGCCGCCGAGGAACCGGAAGTCGAACTCGACCAGCATCACGTCGATGTCGCCGATCAGCACCTGACCGTACGTCACCGATTCCTCGGCGCCGGTCGCCGCTCTTGCCCGGACTCTGGCTTCCTCGTACCCGGGCCAGCTCAGCGGGTCACTGGCTGAGGGCACGCTTGGTCACCTTGCCCATGTCGTTGCGTGGCAAGGCGTCCAGGAACCGGACCACCCGTGGCCGCTTGTGCGGTGTGAGCAGCCTGGCCACGTGGTCGATCAGGTCCTGCTCGGCGGGCCGGTCCCCCGCGGGCACGATCCAGGCGACGATCCGCTCGCCCAGGTCGTCGTCCGGCTCGCCCGTCACCGCCACCTCGGCCACCTGCGGGTGTTCGAGCAGCACGTTCTCGATCTCGCCCGCGCCGATCTTGTAGCCGCCGCTCTTGATCAGGTCGGTGGCGCGGCGGCCGACGATCCTGACGTACCCGTCCGGGTCGACAGTGGCCACGTCGCCGGTGCGGAACCAGCCGTCCCGCAAGGCCTCCGCAGTCGCGTCCGGCCGGTTGAGGTACTCAAGGAACAGGTTCGGGCCGCGCACCTCGATCTCACCGATCTCACCGTCCGGCACCCGCGAGCCCTGCTCGTCCACGATCCGCAGGTCGACGCCGTCCACCGGCGGACCGACCGTGCCCGGCCTGCGTTCGCCACCGGCGCGGACGCTGCAGTTCATCAGCGTCTCGCTCATCCCGTAGCGCTCCACGATCCGCTGACCGGTCGCCTGGAAGATGCGGTCGTGGTCGCTCGCGGGCAGCGCGGCCGACCCGGACACCAGCAACCGCGCCTTCCCGATCGCCTCGGCCAACGCGGGATCGGCCTCGGCGTCGGCGGCGAGCCGGTGGTACATCGTCGGGACGCCGAACATCATCGTGGCGTCGGCGCCGAGCTCCCGTGCGACAGCGGCGGAGCTGAACTTGCCGACGTGCCGAACGGACCCACCGCGCCGCAACGGCCCCACGATCCCGATGATCAAACCGTGTACGTGGAACAGCGGCAGCCCGTGCACCAAAACATCCTCGGACGTCCACTCCCACGCCGTCGCCAATGCATCCAAATTGGACATGATGGCCCGGCGGGGCAGTACGACACCTTTCGGCGGTCCCGTGGTGCCGGAGGTGTACACGATGAACGCGGGCGCTGTGTCGGCGATGTCCACGCCGGGCAACGGCGCGGAGGCGGTGACGTCGATGTCCGCTTCCCGCAGGATCACGTCCGGCGAGCAGTCCGCGAGGATGTGCTCCAGTTCGCGTTCGCCGACCTTCGGGTTGATCGGCACGACCGGGATCCCGGCGACCAGTGCGCCGATCACGGCCACCGCGGTCTGGACCGTCGGCGTCGCCCACACGGCGACTCGCGCCTTGCCCTCGATCTGGGCCGCGACAGCTCCCGCCGCACCCGCCAACTGCCGGTAGGTCAGGTCCACATCGCCGAAACGCAGCGCAGGGCGGTCGGTAGCCCGGGTCAGCTCACCAAACATGCACGCCACTATGCCGGGGCCGGCGGGGATCAGCCCAGGGTGGAGTCAGCCCAGTGTGGCGAGGGACACCTCCCACAACCGCTCTGCCGCCGCCGGGTCCAGCGCGTACGACGCGATGCCCCGGAGTTCGCCATCCCGCACGCACGGTTTGGCTTCAGCGGAGTCCTCGAAGTACAGCCCGTGGGACATGCTGGTGACGCTCAGCGGCGTCGCCATGGCCGGGTACCAGAGCGAACACGAGCAGGTCGGACGACTGCTCGACCTGCTCATGGACGGTCTCAGGCACCGGCCCTGAGCGGAATTATCGGGCTGTGAGTTCCAGGTGGGATTCGAGGTCGCGCAGCAGTGCGTGCTTGGGCCGGGCGCCGACCATGGAGTGCACCAGTTCGCCGTCCCGGTACAGGTTCAGCGTCGGCGCGGCCATGATCCGCTGGGAACGGGCGGTGGCGACCTCCGCGTCCAGGTCGACCTTGACGATCTCGACGACGTCCGTGAGCTCGGCCGACAGTTCGGCGAGCACCGGCGCGAGCATCCGGCACGGCGGGCACCACGTCGCCCAGAAGTAGACGAGCACCGGCCGGTCCGAGTCCGCCAGGTGCGCGGCGAATGTCGTGTCCGTCAGTTCGAGCATGGTCGTTTCCTCTCCGGGACCGTGACTGTGTCCAGATGCGCGGCGAGCCGGTCGCGGATCGCGCTCAGCCGGGCGATGCCTTCGTTGAGCTCCGCGAGCTTGCGCCGGTAGACCTCGATCGACGCCGGGCAGACGTCCCCCGCGGTGTGCCCCGCGCGCAGGCATTCGACGAACGGGCGGGTCTCCTCCAGCGCGAAGCCGATCTCCAGCAGCGACCGGATCTCCTTGACCAGGCGCAGGTCGCTCTCGTCGTACTCGCGGTGCCCGTTGGCCGCCCGCCGGGTGGTCAGCAGCCCCTGTGCCTCGTAGTAGCGCAGGGACCGTGTGCTCGTGCCCGCGCGCTGGGCCAGCTCTCCGATCCGCATCATGCGTCCACGCTAGGCCTTGACATCGGCGTCAAGTCCAGACTGCGTACTCTTGGTCAGTGCTCGTTCTCGCCCTTGACACCGCCACCCCGGCGGTCACCGCCGGCGTCGTCGACCTCGATCACGAAGGCACGGCCCGCACACTGGCCAGCCGGGTCACGGTCGACGCCCGAGCGCACGGCGAGCTGCTGACCCCGCACAGCAAGGAGGCGCTCGCCGAGGCCGGGCTGGACTTCGCCGACCTCGACGCCGTCGTGTGCGGGTCGGGGCCCGGACCGTTCACGGGACTGCGCGCGGGCATGGTCACCGCCGCCGCCCTCGGCCAGGCGCTCGGCAAGCCGGTGTACCCGGTGTCCACGCTCGACGCCATCGCCGCCGACTTCCCCGAAGTCCGCCACCTGCTCGTGGTCACCGACGCCCGCCGCAAGGAGGCGTACTGGGCGCGCTACCACGACGGCCGCCGCGTCGAGGGGCCTGACGTGCGCAAACCCGCCGACCTGGAGGACGTGGAAGCCGACCTCGTGGTGGGCGCCGAGCTGCTGCGGCGGGCTGTCGAAGCCGCGTCGCCGACGCCGAACGGGCTGGTCATGGCCGCCGCGCCGCTGTTCGGCCGGACGCCGCCGCCCTTGACCCCGCTGTACCTGCGCAGGCCGGACGCGGTCGAACCCGGCGCCCGCAAGCGGGTGAGCCGGGCGTGACTGTCCGTCTCGAACCGCTGCGCGGCGAGGACCTGTCCCGCTGCGCGGAGCTGGAGAAGGTGCTGTTCCCCGGGGAGGACCCGTGGAGCGTGCAGGCCTTCCAGTTCGAGCTGGAGACCGGCAACCACTACGTCGGCGCGCACGCCGAGCCGGGCGGTCTCGTCGGTTACGCGGGGATCGCCATGCTCGGCACGCCGGGCAACTACGAGGGCGAGATCCACACCATCGGGGTCGACCCCGACCACCAGGGCAAGGGGATCGGCAAGGCGCTGTTGCGGGACCTGCTCGACCACGCCGACGAGGCGCAAGCCCCGGTGTTCCTCGAGGTGCGAACCGACAACGTGCCCGCGATCAGGCTCTACAAGGCACACGGCTTCCAGCAGATCGGTCTGCGCAGGCGGTACTACCAGCCGTCCGGCGCCGACGCGTACACCATGGCCAGGCCGGGGAGATCCAGTGAGTGACAAGATAGTTCTCGGCATCGAGAGCTCCTGCGACGAGACCGGCGTGGGGATCGTCCGGCTCGCCGAAGACGGCGGCATGACCCTGCTCGCCGACCAGGTGGCGTCCAGTGTGGACCAGCACGCCCGGTTCGGCGGGGTGGTGCCGGAGGTGGCCAGCCGGGCGCACCTGGAAGCCATGGTGCCGACCATGGAACGGGCGCTGGACGAGTCGGGCCTCTCGTTGTCCAACGTGGACGCGATCGCGGTCACGTGCGGTCCCGGGCTCGCCGGTGCGCTGCTCGTCGGTGTGTCCGCCGCGAAGGCGTACGCCGCCGCGTTGGATGTGCCGCTGTACGGCGTGAACCACCTCGCCGGGCACGTCGCCGCGGACACCCTGCAGCACGGACCGTTGCCGTCGGAGTGCCTGGCGCTGCTGGTTTCCGGCGGGCACACGCAACTGCTGAAGGTCGAGGACCTGGCAGGCAAGATCACCGAGATCGGGTCGACGATCGACGACGCCGCCGGTGAGGCCTACGACAAGGTCGCCAGGATCATCGGCCTGCCCTACCCCGGCGGCCCGCCGATCGACAAGGCCGCCAAGCAGGGCGACCCGAATGCGATCAAGTTCCCGCGCGGCCTGACCGGCCCGCGTGACCCCAGGTTCGACTTCTCGTTCTCCGGCTTGAAAACCGCGGTCGCCCGCTGGGTCGAAGCCCGCGAGGCCGAAGGCAAGCCGATTCCCGTGGAGGACGTCTGCGCGTCGTTCCAGGAGTCCGTGGCTGACGTGCTGACGGCGAAGGCGGTCAGGGCGGCCAAGGAGCTCGGCATCGGCACGCTCGTGATCTCCGGTGGCGTGGCGGCGAACTCACGGCTTTCCGAACTGGCCCGTGAGCGGTGCGAGCAGGCCGGGATCGAGTTGCGGGTGCCCCGGCCCCGGCTGTGCACCGACAACGGCGCCATGATCGCCGCTGTGGGCGCTCATGTCGTCGCTGCCGGTGTCCGTCCGTCATCTCTCGAGCTGCCGACGGATCCTGGGCTGCCCGTCGACGTGGTGCACGTCTAGCGCAGGAACGACGGCTTCACGTCGACGTCCTCCGCCTTGACGAACATGATCCGGTGCCCGAACTGGATCTGCACGTACTTCGTCCTGCCGCGGACCACGGTGTGGTTCGACGAGTCGAAAGTGCTGGCCCAGTAGTACTCGGACGTCAACGCCTGGCCGACGGAATACCGCTCGCCCGCGGAGAACGTGTACTGCAACGGGACGACGCCCTGCACAGGGATGTTCGCCGGGTACGCCGAGGCTTCCGGATACGCCCTGCCGTACACCGGGACCGTGGTCTTGCCCTTCTTCGGCGTGACCACGAGCCCGCCGGTCCCCAGGGCGGTCGGCGCCTTGCGCGGGTTGTGGAACCAGCCCTTCTGGCCCAGGTACCAGATCGCGGTCCAGTCGCCGCGGACGTCGGCGACCGCGAACTGCTGGCCCGTCTCGACGCGGCTGCTGTGGTCGGAGATCTGCATCGTGCCGGGTGATCCGTCCGGCCTGAGACCGGGATCCTTGAGCAGCGGCGAGTTCGCGTCCGGTTGCGTGTGCAGGATGACCGAGGTGGATCCACGCGGCGTGCACGGCTCCCCGGGCTTCACGCAGCCGACGAACGCGGGCTTGTTCTTGTCGAAGTCAGGCCTGATCGTGACGAGGCCGAGGTTTCCCATGGGCCGCAGCGGCGCGCCGAGCAGGTCGAAGTAGTGCGACCAGTCCCAGTAGGGGCCCGGGTCCCAGTGCATGCCCTTCACGGTGTCCGGGATCGTGCCGGGGACGTTGTCGTGGCCGATGATGTGCGCGCGGTCCAACGGGATCCGGTACTTCGCCGCCAGGTAGCGCACGAGCTTCGCGGACGAGCGGTACATCGCCTCGGTGTACCAGGTGCCGAGCGCGGCGAAGCCCTCGTGTTCCAGGCCGATCGACTTGGAGTTGACGTACCAGTTGCCCGCCTGCCAGGCCACGTCCTTGTGCTTCACGTGCTGGGCGACGTGCCCGTCGGCTGACCGCAGGGTGTACTGCCAGCTCACGTACTTCGGGTCGCGGACCATGTTGAGCACACCGTCCCACCGGCCTTCGGTGTCGTGGATGACGATGTACCTGATGTCCTGCGACTCCGGTCGGTTGCCCTTGTCGTGGTTGCCGTACGTCAACTTGCCCTTGCTGTCCACGTACTCCTCGTACGGTGCCGGGATCCACTCGCAGGCAAGGCTGCGCGGGCATTCCGTGTTGTCCGAAGTGGACTTCCGGAGGCCGAGGCGGTCGAGCTGGCCCTTGGCGGGCTGGACCGGGGTCGCGGCGAGCCGGACGTGCTGGCCGTCGTCGGTGACGCGGTCGGCTCCGGTGTTGATGGTCGCGAACACCTCGTCGGCGAACGTCGCCGCCGCGCCTGTGTCACCGGCGCCGCCGTAGCGGGCGACCGCGCCGTACCAGTCCGCGGGGTTGTCGCTGGTGACGCCGATTTCCTTCTGGTACTGCGCAAGCAGGGCGGCGCCACCGCGGATGTTCTGCTTGGCGTTGCTCCGCAGGTCCTCGGTGGGCGTACCGGTCAACGCGGCCGCCTGGTCGACCGTCATCAGTTGCGGAACCGGTTCGACCGGCGGCGCTGGCTCGGGTTTGAGCGGCGACCGCGAGTCGTCACCGCGCGGGTCTTCGGTGCCGTCGTCGTGGTGTGTGCCGCCACTGGGGTTCGCGGTACGCACGTCGGTGAGGTGCATTGGGCCGTAACCGGCGCTGGTGCTCGGCGTCCCGGCGTTGGTGTCCCACTTGGACTCCAAATAGGACACACCGAGCAGTACGCTTTCCGGTACGCCGAACTCGGCGGCGGCCGCGCTGAAGTCACGCTGCCGCACCTGGTCGGCGGGGTCGGCACTGGCCGTGGTCACGCCGAGAACCAGCCCGGTGACCGTGGCCAGGATGAGAGCAGGACGCATGGCGTTCTCCTGTTGACGAGGTCTCGCCTACTCTGGGGCCCCACGTCCTGCTCGTCAATAACTTGCGTCCAATAGGCCTAGTTCGTGTCTGAATTACGCCCGGTGCAGGCTGGGGTCACGGTCGGCGACCACGAAGCTGGCGGCGGTCGACGCTTCGGCTCCCGCCTGGCGGACGTACGGCAGGATCCGGTAATCCGCCCGCAACTCGTCGGCGGTGAACTTCGTCCGGATGTACCCGCGCCGGTTCTTGTGGAACTTGACGTGCGGGTTCTCGGCCAGCACACCGGCGTTCGGGTCGTCGTTGCCGTCGCCGCCGCTCGTGATCGACGTCGTGACGAACTCCGTGCCCAGTCCCCGCGAGGTCGGGTCGGTGTAGTCGGACTTGATCTCAGCGGCCCAGTGCCGGTGCACGTCACCGGTCAGCACAACACCGTTGCGAGTCCGGCCGAGCCCTTCGGCGACCCGGTCGCGGTTGGCCTTGTAGCCGTCCCATGCGTCCATGTTGTAACCCTGCGCGGCGCCGGGCGTGAGGTCGATCTGCGAGAAGAACACCTGCTGGCCGAGGACGTCCCAGCGCGCACGGGAGCGCCGGAGGCCGTCGAGCAGCCACCGCTCCTGCTCCTCCCCGGTGATGGACCGGGTCGGCTCCAGCCGCGCGTCGCAGTTCGCCTTGACGCCGTCGCCACACGCCTGGTCATCGCGGTACTGGCGGGTGTCGAGCATGTGGAAGTTGATCAGTGCGCCCCACTGGATACGGCGGTAGAGCCGCATGTCGATGCCACGAGGGCGGGCGGTGCGACGCAACGGCATGTTCTCGTAGTACGCCTGGAAAGCGTTCTTGCGCCGGGCGAGGAAATCGGGGTCCGGCTGCTCCGGGACCTCGTCCGCCCAGTTGTTCTCCGTCTCATGATCGTCCCAGACCGTCAGCCAGGGCGCGGTCGCGTGCGCGAGCTGGAGATCCGGGTCGGTCTTGTACTGCGCGTGTCGCAGTCGGTAGTTCTCCAGCGTCCGGGTCTCCGGGCCGAGGACCTTGCGGACGTCGTTGGCGCCCGCCGCGTACTCGTACTGGTAGTCACCGAGGTGCAGGATCAGGCCGGGCTCGTCCTCGGCAAGCCGCTTGTACGCCGTGAAGTGCCCGGCGCCGAAATGGCTGCAGGACGCGAAGCACATCGTCAGGTCGGTGCGCAGAGTGCCCGGTGCGGGCGCGGTCCTCGTCCGCCCGGCTTCGGAGACGTGGCCCTGCGTACGGAAACGGTAGAAGTACTCCGAGCCGGGCCGCAGCCCGTCGACCTCCACGTGCACGCTGTGCGCCGACTGCGGCCGGGCCAGCTCGACACCACGCCGGACAGTCCGCCGGAACCGCTCGTCGGTGGCGATCTCCCACTCGACGAGGTACGGCCGATCCGGCATTCCGCCAAGGCCGTTGTCAGCCAGGGGGTTCTGCGCCAACCGGGTCCACAGCACGACACTGTGGTGATCGGGGTCGCCGGACGCGATGCCCAGCGTGAACGGGTCGGCGAGCCGGTCGGCGGACGCGCTCGCCTGCGTGGTGCCCAGCGCCGTGATGCCCAACGCGGCGGCACCGCCGAGCAGGACGGAACGACGTGAGGGTGTGGTGGGGACGGACACAGTACCTCCCAGTTCGGGATCTACACCGGGAGCCACCCTCACCCCGGCGCACGACGCGCACCCCAAAACCGGGTTATGTCGAAATGAACGTTCGCACTCGCGGGGCGCCGCGTCCCGGGAAGTCCGCAGCACGGCTGCGGCGAACCGGCCGGATTTCGCTATTCCTGTTGCCCGGAAGGCATTCCGTACGAATCGTAGCCAGTGATTCGCACCGCGATCATCCGTCGACCGTGACGAAGTTTTGGAACTACACCCATGAGATCGAGTACCGCCGGGAGATTTCGAAGTCCCACCGGATCCTCGAGTACACCGAGACCGTCGAAGACCAGGGATGGTGTTTCAGCCAGCGACCCGAGCACAAGGTGGCCTGGCTGACCACCTACACGAGGGCGTGCGCCGAGGACTTCCTAGCCCGAAGGGGCGCCAAGGCGGGCACGTTCGTTGTCACCGTTTACCAGCGCAGGCAGGACCAGAGGGTCTTCGTCGTCGCCATCCGTATGAAATGGTCACCGAGGCGCCTAACCTGAATTCATGGAGCCTGACCGTATCCGCGCCGAGGAGGCTGGCAGCGCGCGGCAGCGGGCACAAGTCTCCACCGAGACAGCCGCCGTCAAGGACGATTCCGCAAACGCCGTTCTCGCGGGCGGGAATCAGATGGTCGCCCGGCTCATCGAGGGTGAGTCCCGCGGACTTCCCGGCGATGACGTCGCCGACCGCATCCGGGGGCAACTCGGTGGGGGCAGTCCGCTGCCCGCGCAGGTCCGTACCCAGATGGAGAGCGGGCTCGGGCAGTCGCTCGGCGACGTCCGTCTGCACACGGACGCCACCGCGGCGAGCCTGTCCAACCAGCTCGGTGCACGGGCCTTCACCACGGGCAACGACGTCTTCTTCAACACGGGCGCCTACAACCCCGAATCCACCGAGGGTTACCAGACGCTCGCGCACGAGGTGACGCACACGTTGCAGCAGTCCGCCGGACCTGTCGCGGGTACGGCGGTCTCCCCTGGTCTGGCCGTGAGCGATCCGCACGACCACGACGAGCGCGCGGCACATGCGACCGCCGAGCGCCTGACCGCCGAGCGGTCTTCGCAACCGTGAGGTGACCGGGTGAGCCCGGCGGCCATCGGATAACGTCGCCTCATGGCACGCGCCAAGCAGCTGGCCTACGAGCTGGCACTTCCCGGTCCGCACTCGGTACTGCGGGGTGACCTCGGCCTGGTCGGGCAGCCCGGAGTGCTGTTCACGCCCAGGTCAGGGCACGGTCTGCCGGCCGTCGCGTTCGGACACGGCTGGCTGCAGCCCGCGTTGCGCTACCACGGTCTCCTGCGTCACCTGGCCACCCACGGCATCGTCGTGGTCGCGCCGAACACGCACGTCGGCCCGCTCGGGTCGCACCGGCTGTTCGCCGCCGACCTCCGGACCGCCCTCCAGACGTGCGTCAACGTGCGGCTCGGCGACGGCCAGGTCACGGTTTCACCCGATCGGCTGGGGCTGGCCGGGCACTGCTTCGGCGGCGGGAGCGCGGTGCTGGCCGCGGCCGAGGACTCCCGGGTCTGTGCCGTCGCGACGCTGGCGGCGGCCGAGGCGCGACCGTCCGCTGTCGAGGCCGCACGCTCGTGCCGGATGCCAGGACTGCACCTGACCGCCGAGAACGACCTGGTCGCCCCCGCTGTCGGCAACGCCGACCTGATCGCCAAGGCGTGGGCGGGGCCGGTGCAGGTGCGTGAGCTGCCCAAAGCCGGGCACCTCGGGTTCACCGAAGGACGGCACTGGAGCCAACTGCTGTTGCCGGGCAAGGGCGAACGCAGGACCCAGCGAACCTCCCGCGCGATGCTGACCGCGTTCTTCCTCAAGCACCTGACTGGTACGGACGCCTACGACGACTTGCTGGACAACGACTTCAAGGGCGCCAGGATCCAGGAGTCACCGCTTCTGCATCCAGGTGTTTGAGTAGTAACCGGTCTCGTCTCCGTCTTCGGGCTCCGGCCGGTTCGGCGCGTTCCGGCGCGACAGCCACGGGTTCTTCGCCTCCGGCTCCGGTGGCTTCACCGCGGCCGCCTGCTCGGCCTCCCGGCGCGCCACTTCGTCCTGGTATGCCTTGTTGGCCGCTTCGCCCTGCTGGTACTCCGCGACGGACTGGGCCACGCCTGCCTTGTGCCGTGCGGAGATCTCGGCGAACTGGGCGCGCATGGCGACGACGGCCGGGTCGGATTCGTCGATCACTTCTTCCCCTTCGGGCCGAAGGGACCGTACGGGTCGTCGTCACCGATCACCATCGGCACGGCCAGGTCCACGGCGTCGTCGAACAGATCGCCCTGGGTACGCCACTTGCTCTGGCGTTCGGTGTCACCACCCTGGCCGCCACCGGCGCCCATGCCACCCATCGGCATGCCACCCATGGGCATGCCGCCCGGCGCGCCACCGGGAGCCGCACCAGCAGGCGGGCCCGCTGCGGGCGGCGCTGCCGCCGGGGCCGCGTTCGCGGGCATCTGCACGCCCGCCATCGCACCTGGGGCGGGAGCGGGCGTCTCGGCCGCGCCTGTACCGGCGGGGCCGCCGCCACCTCCCCCACCACCGCCACCACCGCCACCGGCGGCTTTGTGGCTACCGCCTCCGCCACCACCACCGCCTGACGCGCCGGTGCCGCCGGGTCCGCCGCCCACGGCGTTGGCCGCGGGTGACGGTTGCGCAACCGGTGGCGCGGTGGGTTCGGAACGGCTCAGGTCCATCTCGTAGCGCTTGCCGTCCACCGTGACACCGACGCGGTCCGCGGACTGGGCGTGGATTCCGATCTGCGGCGACGTCTTGCCCGGTGCGGGCGCGATCTTGCCGAACGGGTCGAGGTCGGCGGTCGCCTGGATCCGTTTGAGCGCCTCGTTCAGCGCCGACCACGAGTTGGCGATCGCCGTCGTGGTCTCACCGACGATCCTGCGCAACGGGCCGATCGCGTTGAAGTAGTTGTCGCACAGGGCATCGAGCGCGTTGATCGTCTCGTTGCTCCACCACTGCCCGATGCCGCCGCTGTTGAGATCCACAGTGGACGGTTGACGGAGTTCGGCGAGCACGAACGGACGGCCGAACGGCGGACCGCCCGCCATCGCGGTGTCGATCCGGTCGACCTGCTGGCGGCGCAGATCCACCCCGCCCGGCAGGTCGAACGGCTTGATCTGGCCGCCGATCGCGGTCTTCAGGTCGGTGACCGCGTCCTTCGTCGTCGTCCTCGCCGCGTCCAGGGCCGCGGCGAACTGGTTGAGCGTGTCCCGGAACGTCACCGACGCCTTGCCCAGCGCGTCGAGCTTGTCCAACGCCGCCTCGGCCGCGGGGCCCGACCACGCGTCGGTCAGGCGGTTGCGGATCGAATCGGCCGTGCCACGCATCTCGTCGCCCGCGACCCGCAGGTTGCCGAACCGCTCGACGTCGCCGAGCATCGGCCCGAAGTCGATCCCGCCGAGATCGTCGATCATCCGGTCGTCTTCCGGGTTCCACGGCCGCGCGGACCACCCGCTCGCGCCCATCCTGCTGGCGGGGTGGCCGTTCCAGCGCTGGTACAGCTCGCCGAACCGGCCGGGCCTCGTGGACAGGTTCTCCTTGAACCACTTGAACGTGTCGAGCAGCTCCGTGGTCGAGTCGATGTCCTTGCTGTTGACCGGCTTCAGCGGGGCGGTGATGTCATCGGAGGTCATTGCCCGCCCTCCTGAACCGCGCCGCCGCCTCGGCGTCCGCCTCGACGGTCTTCTCGTGTGCCTTGGCCATCGCCTCGGCAAGAGCGTCCACTGTGGGCGATGCCTTGTCGAGGATGCCGCGCAGCGTCTCGCGCAGCTGCGTGTAGGTCTGGCCGACGCCGGTACGCGCCGCGATCGTGCCGAACTTGTCCGCGGTCAGCCCGTTGTCGGCGTGCGCGTACGCCCGCGCGGTCGTCAACGCGGTGCCGAACTCGGTCATCTCCTTGCTGATCGCGGTGACAAGCTCCTTGTTGACCTCAAGCTTGTCGTTGCGCCCTGTCATTTCTCGCCCCCACAACCATTTCAGCGCAGCCAGCTCTGCCCGGACATGTCATCGTCCTCGTCTTCGTCCCTGGCTCTGCGCCTGCCCGACGCCTGCGGCGGTTGCGGCGTCTGCCGAACCGGCGCGGCTTCCTCTTCCTCGTCGTAGCCGCCGAACGACAGCACCGCTTCCGGCGCCGACGTGCGGAAGGCCTCCGGTTCCGGCACCGGTTCGGGGATCGGTGGCGGCGGCGGGAAACCCATCGGCGGGGTCGGTGTCGACCACACGTCGGCCTTCGACTGCTCCTCGTCGAAGTCGCCGAAGGACATCACGGTTTCCTTCTGCGGAGCCGTCCACGGCGACGGTTCCTCAGTGGGCGCACTCCGCCCCTCCCGCTCAGCGATGACCTTCTGCGCGGCTTCCTCCGCCTCGGCGTGCTTGGCTTCGATCTCCGCGAGTTCCTTGCCCCGCTGGTCATCGTCGGACAGCAGCCGGTCGTGGTCAGCGCGGTACGCCGCTTCGATCTCCTCGAATCGGATTCGGACGGCCTGCGCATCAGGGCTCTCGTAGTCGTGGTCGAACACTCGCGGTTCTCCTCAATCAGCGCGCGTCGTCGTCGAGCACGCCAGCGATCCTGGCAGGCTCGCTGAGCTCGTCCTCGGCGAACAGGTCACCCGCCACCGACCACTGGCCGCCGCTGCGCTCGGTGTCGCCTCCGCCTGCGCCACCGGCGCCCATGCCACCCATCGGCATTCCGCCGCCCATCCCGGCACCGTTCACCTGCGCCGGGTGCGGCTGCTGCGCCCCGTCGTCGGAGATGGTGGCGAGTCCGGCCTCACCGGCCGCGGGCGCGACCTGGCTGCCGTCGTCACCGGACAGCAGGTCGCCCTGAGTGGACCACGCCGAGTCGGCGAAGCCGCCACCGCCACCGCCTCCGAAGTCGGACGCCACCGCCTGGGTACTGGTCGTCTGGACCGGTTGATCCGAGCCCGGAACCGACTGCAGTGGCTCCTGCGCACCGCTGGACGGCGCGGCCGAAGCGGAAGCCTCGGCGGTCGCGGCGGACACCCCAGCGCCGGAACCCGCGGGCACGGCCGAGCCGTCCGAACCCCCGCCGGCGAATCCCTGGGCCTGCGCGGGCTGCCGATCCGCGATGTTCTGCGACCCGTCCAGGTTGGCGGAAACCGGTTCGGCCTGGAGGGTCTGCGCGCCGCCCGTCTTGTCGCTGTAGTCGAGCACGTAGGTGGTCGGTTCGCCGGTGCCGTCGTCGACCGTCAGCTTGACCTGGTCCGGCTGGCCCGGCGGGTGCTCCGCGGTGATCGTGACGTCGCCGTCGTGCATGACGATCTTGCCGTCCGGCCCCGGCTTGAGCGTTTCGGCCGGGTCGCCGCCCGCGGGTGCGGGCAGGGTCTGCACCGGTTGGCCGTCCGGACCGAGGGGGGTGGAACCCTGCTGGCCCGGCGTTCCCGCACCGGGTGCGCCCGGTGTCGCCGCGCCCGGCTGGCTCTGGCCGAAATCGAGGTCGTACGTCTTTGGCTGGCCGGTGCCGTCGTCGACGGTCACCTGGACGTGGCCGCTGCTGTCCGGGCTGGTGACCGAGATCTTGCGGCCGCCCTCGTCGATGGTGACAGTCTCGCCGCCGGTCGGCTTGCCCGCACCGCCGTCCACACCGGTCCCGGGCACATCCTTGGTTGGATCGGTCGCGTTCGGGTCGGTCGCCGTCGAGTCCTTGGCCGGGTCCACCGCGGACGGATCGGTCTGGGTGGGCGGCATCTCCGTCTCGGGCTTGGGCAGTGGCGGCGGCTGGTACCCGCCGCCGGTGTCCCCGGGGCCGCCCTTGAAGCCGCCACCGCCGGTGTCCTTCTTGCCACCACCGCCCGTGTCGTCCTTCTTGCCACCACCGCCGGTGTCGTCCTTGCCCCCGCCGCCCGTCCCGGGGGCCTGCAGGGTGTCGAACATGGTCGTGTTGGCGGTCCGCATCGCCTGGGCGAACGTGTTCAGCCCCTCGCTGACCGCTTTGTACGCGGCCTCCAGTAGCTGCCGGTACGAGGTCATGGCGTTGCGGTAGTAGTAGCCGAACGTGTCCATCTCCCGGATGAACGAGTCGGCGTAGATCTCGCTGGCGTGGCCCTCGTTGATGTCGATCAGGCCAGGGGTGCTGCGCAGCGACCCGGGCGTGATCTCACCTGTGCCGGAGCCGTCGTCGTCGACGTCGTTGGTGCCTGACCAGTCGCGACCGTACATCCGCGCCCGGTCGAGGTACATGACGAGGGTCCGCTTCTGGTTGAAGTCGAGACCCTGGTACTTGTTCACCATATTGGTGATGTTCGCCTGCTGGAGGTTGCCGATGTCGATCACCGGCTGCCTGCTGGTGTTCCACAGACCGGCAGCCGCCTTCGCGATCGCGTCGGTCACGCCGCCGAAGTCGCGGATCGGCCGGGCCAGCTCGTTGAACTTGTCCGCGGCCTTGGCGCCTGCCTTGTCCGGCCACGCGGAGTGGATCCCGTTGACACCGTTGGTCAGGCTCTGCCCCGCCGCCGCGCCCACCTTCGCCAGGCTCTCGAACCGGCCCTTGGCGTCCCAGATCATGCCCCAGTTGATGCCCGCGAGTTCCTTGAGGACGGTGGTCTCCGGGGCACCTTCCGCCATCATCGCCCGGACCTGGTTGCCGGACTGGTACTGCAGGTCGGGCGCGGCGCACGGGTTGCCGCACCAGATGTTGTAGAGTCCGCCCATCTCGCCGCTCATGAAGGTGACGAACCACTGTGCCTTGCCGAGCTGCGCGTCGGACGTGTCCCTGCCATCTCCCAATGGCTCGACCATCGAAGTCCGGATTGGTCCTGCGAGCGCGTCGCTCACGGTCACGCACCCCCGTCGGTGTTCGCGAGGTTCTGCTTGTTGGCCGACTCGGTTCCACCGTGCTGGTCGGCCGACGCCTTCAGGGTCGCCCCGACTCCCTTGATGAACCCGGCAGCCTTGGTGAGTCCACCCGCGAACGCTCCCACCGCGGTCGTGTAACCCCCGCCTGCCTTCTCCGAGACGCCGGCGACGTGCCCGAAGTGTTCAGCCTTGAGCACGTTCGCGTTGACGAACTTCACCACTTCGTCGAAAGCCGCCCCCATCGCCTCGATGTCCGCGGCAACGGCCCGTACCTCATCGGGCTTGATCTCGGTCTTCCCTGCCATGGGGTCCCCCCTTCATCTGGCTTGCTCGACTTCGACGCACGCGACGCGCGATCGGTGCCATCGGTTTACTCGTCCGGTAAGGAATGTACCCAGCTCACCATGGGCGCGGCGGGTGAACGGCCGGATTGTCGCCAGCCCGGTGGCGGGCCGCCTCGCGGAGGAACGAGAAGCCGTGGAAGAAAGATTCCTGTGCAACCAATGTGGCCTTCGTTGCGTTTTCCGCAACGAAGGCCACATTGGTTGCAAACCAGCCCGGAGGTGGCGGCTGCTGCCGGCCCTGCGGAACGGTCGTTCAGGAGACTGCGGAGACCACTCCGGCCAACCGGTTCGCCGCCGCCTCGGCCGCGGCCTCGCTCGTGGCCTCGACCATCACCCGGACGAGTTGTTCGGTGCCCGACGGGCGCAGCAGGACACGGCCGGTCTCACCGAGTTCGGCCTCGACCGCGGCCACGGCGTCGTTGACCGACGACGCCTTGGCGACCGCGGCCTTGTCCGTGACCTTCACGTTCACCAGCACCTGCGGCAGGCGCTGCATCACACCGGCGAGCTCGGCCAGCGGCCGTCCGGTCGCTGCCACCCTGGCCATCACGCCCATCGCGGTGAGCAGGCCGTCGCCCGTGGTCGCGTGGCTCGGCAGCAGGACGTGGCCGGACTGCTCGCCACCCAGCGAGTAGCCGCCGTTGCGCAGCTCCTCGAGAACGTAGCGGTCGCCGACGGCCGTGGTGCGGATCGTCACACCGGCGTCGCGCATCGCGAGGTGCAGCCCGAGGTTGCTCATGACTGTGGCGACCAGCGTGTTCTCCACGAGCTCGCCGCGGTCCTTCATGGCAAGCGCGAGGACGGCCATGATCTGGTCGCCGTCCACCAAGTTGCCCTGTGCGTCGACGGCGAGGCAACGGTCGGCGTCGCCGTCGTGCGCGATGCCCATGTCCGCGCCCTCGGCCAGGACGGCTTCGCGGAGCGACTCGATGTGTGTCGAACCACACTGGTCGTTGATGTTCTCGCCGTCCGGCAGCGCGTGGATCGCGATCACCTCGGCGCCCGCCTCGCGGTAGGCGCGCGGAGCAGCCGCCCATGCGGCGCCGTTGGCGCAGTCCACCACGACTTTCAGGCCGTCCAGCCGCTGCGGCGCCGCCTCGAGGAGGTGTGCGATGTAGCGGTCGAGTGCGTCCGGGATCGTGTAGATCCGGCCGACGCCCGCGCCGGTCGGGCGCTGCGGGGCCGCGTCGATCCCGGCTTCGATCTCGTCCTCGACGTCGTCGGGCAGTTTGTGGCCGTGCGCCGCGAACAGCTTGATGCCGTTGTCCGGCATCGGGTTGTGCGACGCGGAGATCATCACGCCGAGGTCGGCGCTGAGGTTGTCGACGAGGTACGCCACGCCGGGCGTCGGCACCACGTCCACCTGCATCACGTCCGCGCCCGCGGACGCCAGGCCCGCGGCCACCGCGGCCTGCAGCATCTCGCCACTGGCACGGGGGTCACGCCCGACCACCGCGACCGGGCGGTGCGAGCGGTCGTGTTCAGCCAGCACACGGGCCGCCGAAGCGGACACCGCCATCGCCAGTTCCGGTGTCAGGTCGACGTTCGCAAGCCCGCGCACGCCGTCGGTGCCGAACAACCGGCTCAATGAAACCTCCCTGGAGTAGCAGAACGGGAGCAGCAGAAAAAACCTGCTGCTCCCGTTCGCGGGCTGAGATGTGTCAGCGCTTGCTGTACTGAGGCGCCTTGCGGGCCTTCTTCAGACCGTACTTCTTGCGCTCCTTCACCCGCGGGTCACGGGTCAGGAAGCCGGCCTTCTTCAGCGCCGGGCGGTCCTCGGCGTCGATCTCGATCAGCGCGCGGGCGATCGCGAGACGCAGCGCACCGGCCTGGCCGGTGATGCCGCCGCCCTTGAGGTTGGCGCGCACGTCGAACAGCTCGGGCTTGTCCAGGATCACCAGTGGCTCACGGATGAGCTGCTGGTGCACCTTGTTCGGGAAGTACTCCTCGAGGGACTTGCCGTTCAGCCGGAACTGGCCGGAGCCGGGGGTCAGGCGGACGCGGACCACGGCCTCCTTGCGGCGACCGACGGTCTGAGCGACCTCGCCAGGGGCCGGAACGCGCACGACCGGGGCCGAAGCCGGAGCGTCCTCGCCTGCCTCGGCAGTGTCCTCCACAGGGGCCTCGGCGGTGACCTCAGGGGTCTCCTCGACGGTCTCGACGGCGTCAGTGGCCTCGGGAGCCTCGGCGACGGCGTCGACCTCGGGGGTCTCGGTGGTCAGGTTCTCTTCACTCACTGGGCAACCTTGGTGATCTCGAAGGGCGTCGGCTGCTGCGCCGTGTGCGGGTGCTCAGGGCCGGCGTAGACCTTGAGCTTCTTGCCCTGGGCACGGCCGAGCTTGTTCTTCGGCAGCATGCCCTTGACGACCTTCTCCAGGAGCCGGTCGGGGCGGGTGTCCAGCAGTTCGCCGAAGGACTTCTTGGTGAGTCCGCCGGGGTAACCGCTGTGCCGGTAGGCGAAAGCCTGATCCCGCTTGCTGCCGGTGAGGACAACCTTCTCGGCGTTCACGATGACGACGAAGTCACCAGTGTCCACATGCGGGGCGTAGGTCGGCTTGTGCTTGCCCCGCAGAAGGGTTGCGACCTGCGTGGCAAGGCGGCCGAGCACCACGTCCTCGGCATCGATCACGTGCCAGGCGCGGGCCACCTCGCCGGGCTTCGGGCTGTACGTGGGCACGGGTCTACCTCATCGTCAAAACTTGCGTCTGGGTACCTGTGCGGGGCCGGACCCACGGCAGGTCGGACCCACCTAGGGCGCGCTAGTCACACGCCGCGCCGCACAACAACGATAGAAGATACCTGGTTGCTTCCCCGAGGGTCAAAACGCCCCCCTCTTCACCGCCGCGCAACGCCGTCACCGGGCCTGCGATAGCCTCCCGATCTGGGACTTCACTCCAGGGGGACGTGATGCGCGCAACCGCACTGGCACTCGTGACCCTGCTGCTGACGGCGGGGTGCGGGCAGTCCGTCACAGGTGTGCCGACGCCAAATCCGGAGGCCGCCAGGCAGGCGGCCGCGGACGTCTACTCGACGAGCGTCAGAGCGATCGAGAAGTACGTCGACGAGACCAGGGACTTCCGCGGGACGATCTTCTTCTACGCTGCGGTCAACGAGCGCAAGAGCGGCTCGGACGTCGACGTCGCCATGCGGGGCACGCCACCAGCGCTGCTCACGAAGAGCCGGTCGAAGACGCCGCCCGGGTACGACTACGACATCTACCACCCGTCGGGTGACCCGCTCGAGTACGTCCGCCTCGGCAAGGCGTACACCTCGATCGCGCCGACCGAGTGGGTGTCGATGTCGGCGTCCGGGACGGACCTCGACTGCGCGATCGTGGGCCTGCAGACGCTCTGCAAAATCGTCGCCGCTCTCGGCGCGACCGACAAGGCCTCGCCGCCCGGCCGGAACACGACCGGCATGCGGCTGCCCGACGGCAGAACCGAGCTGCGCACCGAGATCACGCTGAAGACAGTCGTCGACAATCAGGTGATCAACTTCCCGGCCGACGTCGTCGCGTTGATCGAACCGGCGATGATGAACCGGCTGGTCGCGGTGAACATCGTGCTCAACAGCGACCGCACTCTGCTCAAGGCCGAGGTCAAGGGCGAGGTGCACGGCGAGAAGAGCAAGGTCCAGCTCGAGATCGGCTACGACGCCAAGGGACCGGCCACCCCGGCCGATTTCCCGGCGGCGCCACGGCCGGACCAGGTCACCGCCCTGCCTGCGGGCAATGAGGCGAAGACCCAGTTCTGGAACCGGATGGGCAGCATCCAGAAATGACGGACGCGCGAAAAGGACCCCGGATTCCCGGGGTCCCTGCGCTGTTCTGGCGGTTTTTCGCTCAGCCCCAGAGCTTGGTCACGCCGGACTCGGTCTCCTGGTAGTCCTGCGCGGCCTGCTTGGTCGCCGCACCGATCTGGGCCAACACCTGGTTCAGCTCGTTCTGCGCGTTGTCCCAGCTGGTCTGCACCGCGTCCCACGCTTCCTTGGCGGCACCGCTGTAGGCGTCACGCAGCGGGGCGAGCTGGCTACGGAGAGTGTCGAGCTCCCCGTCCATCTTCTTGGCAGTGCCGTCGATCTGGGCACCCGCGGCCTCGACCGCGGCGAATTCGACCTTAATGCGACCGTCTGACATTTGAAGTTCCTCCCAAAGCGAAAGTCTGGCTCAGTAAACGAAAGTTCGGTGTCGAAAGAAAGGCTCGTCCGAGATCCGGATCAGAAGGAGAAGTTGCCCTCGGCCTTGGTGAAGGTCGACTTGCTCTCTTCCTCGCGGTGGCCGTAGGCCTTCGCCGCCGTACCGAGGCTCTCGCTGATCGTCTGCAGGTCGGCCAGCACCTTGTCGGCGGCCTGGTTGAACCGGCCGACGAGCGAGTGGAACGCGGTGGCCGCGTCGCCGACCCAGGCACCCTCGAGCTGGGCGAGGTTGTTGCGCAGCTGCTGGATGTGGCCGGCCGACTGCTCGCGGACGTTCGAGGTGTCCTGCTGGGCCTTGGCCAGCATGTCCGGCGTAATCTCAAAGGAGCTGTTCGGCATTGGGAGATGCCCCCTTCATCGAAGTCCTGGTTTGTACGTTCTTTGTTCGTACAACCCTTCCGACGCAGACCCTGCCAGCTCCGGTTCCATGCTGTCCGCAGAAGTTTCGAGGTCGTTGCTCTAGTAAACGCCACTACCGGGAACCGGGGTTTATCAGTGCGAATGCGAATGCCAGAAAACCCATCCTGACCTGCTTGTATGCCGATTGGGCCTGGCGCGGGCCTGGACGATTTGCTCTTGTGAAATGTCGCCGTCTCCGTCACCCGATAGGGGAACGGAGTCAGTTGACGGTCATCGTGCGTACAACACGATCACAGGCGGCCATCACCCGGTCACGGCCGCTCTGCGTGTACTCGCAGCCGACGCTGACCTGCGCGCGTTTGTCGAACAGCACGAACCACTCCACAGTCGCGTTGTCCACCTGCTGCCGGTAGGAGACGACGTCCCGGTCGGCGAACCGGCCGTTCTCGTTCAGGTCCGACAGCCGCAGGTTCGTCGACTGCCGGTACTTCTCCCGCAGCCCGCCGACGGCCCGTTCCCTGTCGACCGAGGGGTCGAAGGCCAGCGCCAGCTCCTGGACGATGATCGTGTCCAGTCCCTGTTCCGCGTCCGACGGCTTCACCCTGACCTCGCGGTAGGTGGTGTCCGACGCGACCTGCTTCCAGTCCTGCGGCATCGTGAAGGTGTAGTCGAACTGGGCGATCGTCCGGCCGGGCGGCTGCTCGGCCGTCGGCGAACCGCCGCCGGTGCTCAGCACGAGCACGACCACCACGGCGGCGACCACGACCGCCGCGACACCGCCGATGATCCACGGTTTCGCCCGGCTCTTGACCGGGGCGGGCATGGGCGGCGGAACGAACTGCCGCACCGGGGGCAGCGGGGGTGGCGCCGGTTGGGACCGGGGCAAGGACGGCAGGGCGCTCGTCCGGACCGGCACAGTCCGGTCCTGGCCGCTCTGAACGGGACTGTTCTGGACCGGACCGCGGCGGATCTCGCCGGGAACGGCCTTCAGCGCGCCGCGGGCGACCACCGTCTCCGGCTGGTCGAGCGTGGTCGGCACGATCCCGATCCGCTCGTGCACCAGCCGCGCCACCATCGGGATCCGGCTCGACCCACCGACGAGGAAGACCTGGTCGGCGCGGACACCGGCCTCACGGACCGCGGCGGCGACCAGCTCGACCGCGCGGCCGAGCGGCGCCGCGACGAGCTGCTCCAGGTCCTGCCTGGTCACGTGCGCGTCGGCGAACGGAACCGGCATCGGCACATCGGTGTAGGTGTGCCGGGACAGGGTTTCCTTCGCACCCTGGACATCCTGCGAGACGACCCGCCTGCGCCTGCGGTCGGCCAGCTCACGCCCTTCGATCAGCGACCGCCACCCGTCCGGATCCGTCCCGGCGATCATCCGCCCGACGTGTTGCAGCAGCGCCTGATCGACGTCCGCGCCGCCGAACGACGGGTCGCCTTTCGTGGCCAGCACCCGGAACTCGTGCCCGGGTCCACGCGTCCGGCCGACCACGCTGACGTCGACCGTGCCGCCGCCGATGTCCAGCACGGCGATCACCTCGGCGCGCCCGTCGAAGGTGTCCGCGTGGAACACCGCGGCCGCGACCGGTTCCGGGACAAGGGAAATCCGCTCGGACAGGCCGTTGGCGGCCTGCCGGAGCACCCGGGTGCGGATCCCGCCCCAGTCCGCCGGGTGCGTCAGCACCAACTGGGCGACGGGTGCGCCGCCCGCGAACCGGCGTGCCTCGTCCACGGCACGGGTGAGCACGGCCCGGATGGCTTCGACGACCGGGACCACCCTGTTGCCGAGCAGAAGTTCCGGTTCGTCGACGCGGCGCTTGGGATTGGGTTCGTACCGGGACGGGTCGACCGCGGCCTGGCGTTCCGCCTCCAGCCCGACGAACAGCCTGCCGTCAGGCGAGGCGTACACGGCCGAGGACAGCACCGGCCGCCCGTCCACCGCGACGACCTGCGGTTCACGGCCGTTCACGGACACGGCGACACACGTGCTGGACGTCCCGAAGTCCACGGCGACGCGCAGCGTCATCTCCCCGTTCACCCCCGAGCAACTCGAAGCCCGTTCGAATCGTAGGGGGTTCGTCAGGTCACTGGCTGTCGAGTAGCCCGGCGTCGTGCACCAGCAAGGCGATCTGGACGCGGTTGTTCAGGTCCAGCTTGGTCAGCACGCTCGACACGTGGGTCTTGACCGTCGGCACGCTGAGGTAGAGCGACGAGGCGATCTCGGCGTTGGACTTGCCGTGGCCGACCGCGACGGCGACCTCGCGTTCCCGTTCGGACAGTTCGTCGAGCCGGTCACGGGCGTCGCCCCGGCGCCTGTCGTGATCCGTCTCGGCGACGCGGTCGATCAGCCGCCTGGTCACCGCGGGCGACAGCACGGGACTGCCCTGCGCCACCCGGCGGACGGCGTCGACGATCTCGCCTGGTGGGGTGTCCTTGAGCAGGAAGCCCGCCGCGCCCGCCCGCAACGCCCGCAGCACGTGGACGTCGGCGTCGAACGTGGTCAGGATGATCACCTCGGGGGCCGCGGGGCGGGACCGCAGGATCTCGGTGGCCGACAGGCCGTCCATCGCGGGCATCCGGATGTCCATCAGGACGACGTCCGGCTGGTGCCGGTCGACCAACGGCACCACCTCGGTGCCGTCCTTCGCCTCGGCGACGACCGTGATGTCGGGCGCACCGCCGAGCATCATGACCAGACCCGCGCGGACAAGGGGATCGTCGTCGACGATCAGGACCGAGGTAGTCACGCGGGCCACGGTAGCCATGCCCTCAGGCGCCATCCTTCGGTGGTCGGGCCGTGTTCGAAGCGGCCGTCGGCCAGTGCGACGCGTTCGCCGAGGCCCTTGAGGCCCTGGCCGCCGGTGTTCTCGGTGACCGGCGCGGGGAGGGTGTTGACCACCTCGACCGTCAGGCCGTCCGCGGGCTCGCCGGTCAGCACCACGTGGACGTCCGCGCCCGGCGCGTGTTTCCTGGCGTTGGTCAGTCCTTCTTGGACAATGCGGTAGCTGGTCCGGCCGAGCAGCTCCGGCACGGTCCCGGTGAGTTCCTGGCGCAGCCGCACGTTCATCCCGGCCCGGCGGGACTCGGTCACCAGTGTCGCCACGTCCGCCATCGTCGGCTGGGGCAGCTCGCCGACCGGGGCCCTGAGCACGCCGATGACCTCGCGGAGGTCCTGCAACGCCTGGTGCGCGCTTTCCCTGATCACCTTGGCCGCTCTGGCGATGTCGTCGCTGGGCGCGGCCGGGTTGTACTCGAGCGCTCCCGCGTGCACGCTCAGCAGCGACAGCCGGTGGCCGAGCACGTCGTGCATCTCCCGCGCGATCTCCTCCCTGACCTGGTGCGCGCGCAACTGCGCCTCGGTCTCGGCCCGGTCAGCGCGGTCCTTCAGCGAGATGATCAGCTGGCGCCGGTGGTACACGACCAGACCCCATGCCTGCACGATGCCCTGGATCGTGAGCGCAAGGATCAGAACTGTCTGTGTGTCGCCGGTATCCGGACGGATGTAGATGAACGCGGTGGTCGATGCCAGGCTCAACGCGAACACCAGCAGTGAGACCTTCGGCGGCCGGTGCACGGCGACGGTGAACAGCGCAACGAGCATGCCGCCCCCGGTCAGTTCGGAGAACGTGCCAACCACGAGCAGCGCCACGGCGACCTCGACCGGCCAGCGTTTGCGGATCCAGACCGTGCAACAGGCCAGCAGGCCGAGGACCTGGTCGACCTGGAAGAGCCACGACGGGTTCGGCATCGGCACGCTGCCGTTGAACCTGTCGTTGGCCGCGAGCACGCCCAGCAACGCCGCGAACAGGAACAAGGTGGTGTCCACCAACCAGTCACGGACGCTGCGGCGACTCCTCATGATCCATGGACTGTACGCGCGGATCCGGTGTGGCCCGCGAAGTTGATACTTTGGTCGCAGCGAGCCGGTTCCTCCGGCCGATCCGCTGGTCACGGCCGCTTTCGTAGCTTTGACGACCATGCGCAAGGCCATCGCGGCGGTGGGGGTGCTCCTGCTGCTCATCGGGATCAGCGGGACCATCGACCACTTGTTCTACCAGCCGTTCTTCGGGTTCGTCCTGAACTCGGTGAACCGCTGGGTGATACCCAACATCGGGTTCCTCACCGGATACGAGCTGTACGCCAACCTGGCGGTCGCCGCCGTCGGGGCGGCGATGGCGATCGCCGCCCACCGGTCCGGCTGAGGGTCACGCGTCCGCGTCCTGGCCGGGTTTGTTGCGCCGGATCGCGTGCATGATGAACAGCGTCAGCAGCAACAGGACCACGCCACCACCGGCGCCGATCAAGGCGACGGACATCGCGCTCCAGTCCTTCGAGCGGAACGGCGGCATCCCGGCGGGGAGGTTCTCCGCCTTGTCGGCCGGGATGCCGAACTCCGGCGGGACCATCGCGGTCAGCGCCGCGACCGGGTTGATCATCCCGTAGCCGACCAGGTTGTCCCGGCCGCCCGGCGCCGCCGGGTGCTGTGCGGTCATCTTGATCCGGTTCATCACCTGGCGTGCGGTCAGGTCGGGGAACCGTTCCCTGACCAGTGCGGCGAGCCCGGCGACGTACGGCGCGGCGAAGCTGGTGCCCTGGATCGGGACCGGCTTGCCGCCCTGGATCGTGCGGTTGGCGAGGTCACCGGCCGGGTCGAGCGAGATGATGTCCGTGCCCGGCGCGGCCACGCTCACCCACGGCCCCTGCACGCTGAACGCTGCCAGGTTGCCCTTCTCGTTCACCGCCGCCACCGACAGCACGTCGTCGGCGAACCACGGCGGCGTGACGATGTGCGTGGGTTTCTTGGGGTCCGGGCCGTTCTTCGCGTCCGTGCAAACAGGACCGAGGTTGCCCGCGGACGCCACGACCACCTTGTTCTGGTCGACCGCGTACCGCAGTGCCCGCTGCAGGTCCCGCTCCGGCTCGGAGATGCCGTACTTGGCTTCCCTGCAGTTGTCCACCGACATGTTGATCACGGTGACCTCTTTGGTGTTCGCCGCGTTGACGACCGCCTGCGCCAGCGTCTTGAGGTCACCGGCAGGCTGTTCCTGCGGATCGGGCTTCTCCGCCGTCGGCTGCGGTTTGCCCTTGTAGTTCTCGCTGGACTGGCGGATCGCCAGGATCTTCGCGTCCGGCGCGACGCCGGTGAAGCCGACCTTGGTCAGGTCCGGGCTCTTCGCCGCGATGATCCCCGCGACCTCGGTGCCGTGCCCGTCGCAGTCCTCGGTCGGGTTGGCGGTCTTGCTGACGTAGTCGGCTCCCGCGACCACGCGGTCCTTGAGGTACTTGTGGTCGCGCACACCGGTGTCGATCACCGCGACCATCTGGCCCTTGCCGGTCGCGAAGGTCTGCGCCTCCTCGATGCGCAACTGCTGCTGCCCCCAGGGCTTGTTGGGCAGCACGACACCCTGGTTGAGGCTGCCGATGCAGCCGGTCGCCTTCGCGTACTCGATGTTCGTCGGCGGCGCCTTCGTGTCCGTCACCACCGGACGGCTGACGTCGACCTTCGGCGGCTCGGCGCCCGATGCCGACTGGTCCTGCTGTTGCTGGGCGAACGCCGGTTGACCGACCAACAGGCCCAGCACAGCCGTGACCGCCGCGAGCTTCTTCACCGTCGTCGTCTTCATCAGATCTTGAAGTTCAGGTGCCGCAACGTCGAGTACAGGTCCATCACGGCCAGTGCCAGTGGCAGCACGGCGGCGATGCAGATCGCTTCGAACACTTCGACCCCGCGCCGCAGCGGTGGCGAGAACCGCTGCTCGGGGAAGATCACACCGAGCACCAGCGCGGCGGCGCCGATCAGCAGCAGCGCACCGAACACCCACAGCAGGCGGTCGAACGCGTCCGCCACGACCAGCCAGCCGATCAGCACACCCGCCGCCGACAGCATGCCGGTGGCCAGCAGCGCCACCGCCTGGCTGCCGTTGGCGTACGTCCGGCCGCGCAGCAACAGCACGAGCGTGACCACGACCGCGGTGATGACGCCCCAGACACCAGGAGCCGTCGCGCTGATCATCGCGGACACCGCCGCGACGATCCCGCTGCCGATGATCATGCCGGTCATGTACTCGTGTGCCAGGCCCGCACGCCGCTCGATCGAGCGGTAGTCCGGCATGGCCGTGTCTTCCTTGAGGTCCTCCGCGCTGCCGGGCACGTTCGGCAGCGGCAGCTTCGCCAGCTGGATGGTCAGCCTCGGCAGCATCGAGATGCCTGCCAGCGCCGCGGCGGCCGCGCCCGCGGCGATGCCGGGCGCGGGGTGGTCGATCAGCGTGCCGACCGCGAACGCCAGGATGCCGAACACCGACGCCGTCCCGGCCGCGACGAACGTGGTCACCCCCGCGCCGATCAACATGATCGACGCCGACGCCACGATCCCCATCAGCGCCGAGCCGAGCAGGAAGTTCGCGGCGCCGAGGCCGTCGGGAACGATGTAGACGCCGCTGACGAACGCCATCGGCAGGCCACCGGCCGCGGCGATCAGCACACCGGCCGTCGTCGCCTGGTAGGCACGCGCCACCACGGCACCCGCGGCGACCGCGATCACCGCCGTGGCACCGGCCGCGACGGCCGCCGCGAGCTGGGAACCCCCGCCGAACGGGCCGCCGACGAACACCGCGACCGCCGCCAGCACCAACGCCAGCGCGCCTGCCACGTAGCCGATCCTGTTGGCCGTCTGCTTGGTCCACGGCCGGAAACTGTCCGGACTGGACTCCGCGATCGCGTCGACCACGTCGTCGAACAGCGGTGGCGGCGGGTTCTCGTTGCGCTTGCGCAGCTGCAACATGTCGCCGTCGACGATGCCGAGCGAACCGAGCGTCCTGCTCGGGTCGAGCGGGCTGTCGCCGAGCTTGGCCAGGCACCACCCGCCGTGCCGCGCGCCGCCGTCCGGAGTGGCCTCTTTGGCCATGTCCAGCAGCATCGGCAGCAAGTCGGCCACTGACACGTCAGCGGGAAGTGCGACGTCGATGCGCGTTCTCGGCGCGACGACTGTCACCCTGCTGAACACCGTCGTACCGGTAGCCACACCTGCCCCCTTCGAGCCTTCTTGCGAACTTGCCGACCCTATGCGGTCGCCCACTTGGCCGGGTACTTCTTCACCGAATGGCGCATACCCGTCCGTGGCCGCCCCTAGTATGGCCGCACCGGTATCGCCTCCGCTGGCGGTTCCGCGATATGTACGTCTCATCGAGCGTCGAAGAGGGGCCCACACCGTGAGCACGCTGCAGTTCAAGCGTTTGCCACGCCTCGCCGCACCCCGGCCGCCGGGCGGCGAGGTGCACCTCGAGCCACCACCCGAGGTGCCTCGCGTGATCCCCGGCAGCATCCTGATGAAGATGATGCCGGTCGTGATGATCCTCGCGATGCTCGGCATGGTCGTCATGATGTTCACCCTCGGCGGCCCGTCCGGGCGCAGCCCGATGGCCCTGCTGTTCCCGGTCATGATGATGTTCTCGATGGTCGGCATGTTCGCGGGCGGCGGCGGCCGCGGTGGCGGGCAGAAGAAAGCCGAGATGAACGAGGACCGCAAGGACTACCTGCGCTACCTCGGCCAGATGCGCGACCGGGCCCGTGAGGCCGCCCGCGACCAGCGCTCCGAGCGCGAGTGGATCCACCCGGACCCGCAGGCCATGTGGTCGATCGCGACGTCGCGGCGGATGTGGGAGCGCAGGCAGGCCGACGCCGACTTCTGCCACCTGCGCGTCGGACGCGCGTCGACCCGGCTGGCCACGCGGCTCGTGCCGCCGCAGACCGGTCCGGTCGACGAACTCGAGCCGATCGCGACGCTGGCGCTGCGCCGGTTCGTGCGCGCCCACTCGATCGTGCCCGATCTGCCCATCTCGCTGGCGATCCGCAACTTCGCCGCGGTCGGGATGGCCGGCGACAGGGAGCTGACCCGGGCGCTGGCCAGGGCGATGCTGGCCCAGCTGGTCACGTTCCACACCCCGGACGACGTGATGATCGCCGTCGTCACGGCCGGTCGTGCCAAGGCGGAGTGGGAGTGGGCGAAGTGGCTGCCGCACGCGCAGCACCCGTCCATGGTGGACGGCATCGGCCAGATGCGGCTGATGGCCGGTTCGCTCGGCCAGGTCGAGCACTGGCTGGACGAGCAGCTGCGCGAACGGCAGCGGTTCACCCGCAACGCCCCGCCACAGCCGGACCAGCCGCACATCGTGATAGTGATCGACGACGGCGACGTGACCCGCGAGGAGCAGATCATCCTCGAAGAGGGGCTGATCGGCGTCACGCTGCTCGACCTGTCGGACTCGCTCGGCAACCTGACCGCACGCCGCGGTCTGCGCCTCGTGGTCGAGCCGACGCGGCTCGGCGCGCGCAGCGCGAGCGGTGTCGAGTGGTTCGGCGCACCGGACACGTTGAGCATCGCCGAGGCGGAGGCCCTGGCGCGCAAGCTTTCCCCGTACCGCCTCGGTACCGGCGCCGCGGACACCGGCGAGGATGAGCCGCTGCTGTCCAACCCGACGCTGCTGGAGCTGCTCGGGATTCCCGGCGACCCGATGACGTTCGACGTGCAGCAGGCGTGGCGGCCACGGCCGGTCCGCGACCGCTACCGCGTCCCGTTCGGTGTCGGCGAGTTCGGCCAGGCGGTCGAGCTGGACATCAAGGAAGCGGCGATGGAGGGCATGGGCCCGCACGGCCTGTGCATCGGCGCCACCGGTTCCGGTAAGTCGGAGTTCCTCCGCACGCTGGTGCTGGGCATGCTCGCCACGCACTCGTCGACGATCCTCAACTTCGTCCTCGTCGACTTCAAGGGTGGTGCGACGTTCCTCGGCCTGGACGACGCGCCGCACGTCGCCGCGACCATCACCAACCTGCAGGGCGACCTGACGCTGGTCGACCGCATGCGGGACGCGCTCGCCGGTGAGATGAACAGGCGCCAGGAGGCGCTGAAGAACGGCGGCAACTTCAAGAACGTCTGGGAGTACGAGAAAGCCCGCGAGAACGGCGCCGACCTCGACCCGCTGCCCGCGTTGTTCATCGTGGTCGACGAGTTCTCCGAGCTGCTGAGCGCCAAACCGGACTTCATCGACCTGTTCGTCGCGATCGGACGGTTGGGCCGGTCGCTGCAGATGCACATGTTGCTGGCGTCGCAGCGGCTGGAGGAAGGCAAGCTGCGCGGTCTCGACTCGCACCTGTCGTACCGGATCGGTCTGAAGACGTTCTCGGCGGCGGAGTCCCGTGCCGCGATCGGTGTGCCGGACGCGTTCGAGCTGCCGTCGATCCCCGGTTCCGGGTACCTGAAGTTCGACACGTCGACCATGGTCCGCTTCAAGGCGTCCTATGTGTCCGGTCCGTACCGGCCGGCAGGCATGCAGGCCGCCGGTCCGTCCGCGCCGGTCACCAGCGACAAGCGGCCACGGCTGTTCGTGCCGGACTACATCGAAATCCCCAAGGAGCCGATCAAGCCGGTCGAGCAGCCCAAGGAGAACAAGCCGGAAGGCGGCACCGAGGAGAGCGAACTCGACGTCATCGTCAAGCGGCTCGTCGGCCAGGGCGCACCCGCGCACGAGGTGTGGCTGCCGCCGCTGGAGACGCCGAACTCGCTGGACACGCTGCTGTCGCCGTTGCAGCCGACCGAGGACCGCGGCATGACCGTGCCGGGGCACTTCGCCAACGGACGGCTCCAGGTTCCGCTCGGCATCATCGACAAGCCGTTCGAGCAACGCCGTGACCTGCTGTGGGCGGACTTCTCCGGTGCGATGGGCCACGCCGCGATCGTCGGCGGTCCGCAGTCCGGGAAGTCGATGCTGCTGCGAACGCTCGTGATGTCGATGGCGTTGACGCACACGCCGCAGGAGGCGCAGTTCTACTGCCTCGACCTCGGTGGTGGAACGCTCGCGTCGCTGCGTGGCCTGCCGCACGTCGGTGGCGTCGCGTCCAGGTTGGACCCGGACCTGGCCCGCCGGATGGTCGCCGAGATCACGTCGCTGATCGCCGAGCGGGAGCAGCTGTTCCGCGACCACAACATCGACTCGATGATCGACTTCCGCAACCGCAAGCGGCAGGGCCAGATCACCGAGGACCCGTTCGGCGACGTGTTCCTGCTCGTGGACGGCTGGCTGAACTTCCGCCAGGAGTTCGAGTCGCTCGAAGCCCAGGTGGTCAACCTGGTCGCGCAGGGCCTGTCCTACGGCGTGCACGTCATCATCGCGGCCAGCCGGTGGGCGGAGATCCGCCCCGCGGTCAAGGACCTGATGGGAACCCGGTTCGAGCTGCGCCTCGGTGACCCGACCGAGTCCGACATCGACCGCCGGGTCGCGGTGAACGTGCCCGCCGGTCGCCCCGGCCGCGGTCTGACCCGTGACAAGCTGCACTTCCTCGTCGGCCTGCCCCGCATCGACGGCTCGTCCAACGCGGAGGACGTCGGTGCCGGTGTGCAGGACGCGGCGAACCGGATCAGGCAGTGCTGGCGCGGACCGCTGGCACCGGCGATCCGCCTGCTGCCGGACCTGATGCCGTACGACGACATGATCAAGCTGGACAAGCACCGCAACACCAGGTTGATCCCGATCGGCGTGAACGAGGACGAGCTCGCCCCGGTCTACATCGACTTCGACTCGGAGCCGCACTTCCTCGCCTTCGCCGACGGCGAGTCCGGCAAGACGAACCTGCTGCGCAACATCGTGCGCGGCATCATGGAGCGGTACTCCGAGGACGAAGTGGTGATCCTGCTCGTCGACTACCGCCGCACCATGCTCGGCTTCATCAACACCGGGCACCTGCTGGGCTACGCGGTCTCGGCCAACCAGCTCAACGAGATGATGAAGGACGTCGTCGGCTCGCTGAAGAAGCGGCTGCCGGGGCCGGACACCACGCAGGAACAGCTCAAGACGCGGTCGTGGTGGTCGGGTCCGGAGCTGTTCGTGATCGTCGACGACTACGACCTGGTGGCCACGCAGGGCGGCAACCCCCTGCAGCCGTTGCAGGAGTTCCTCCCGCAGGCCAAGGACGTCGGTATGCACATGATCGTCGCCCGCCGCTCGGGTGGCGCGTCGCGCGCGTCCTTCGACCCGATCATCGGCAAGCTCAAGGAGCTGTCGGTGCCGGGCCTGGTGATGAGCGCGAGCAAGGACGAGGGCGTCCTGCTCGGCACGTACAAGTCGAAGCAGCTGCCGCCCGGTCGCGGCGTGATGATCACGAGGAAGCTGGGCCAGCAGCTGATCCACACCTCCTGGCTCCAGCCGGACTAGAACACCGGACAGGAGAAGCGGGGCACCCGGCCGGGTGCCCCGCTTTTTCGTGTCAGCCGAGATCGTGGCCTGTGGCGTAGCGGTACGACGCCGCGACAACGGATTCAGCGACCCGCAGTTCCTCCTCCGTGCGCGGGCCGTAGAGCATCATCACGTTGACCGTGGGCGAGTACAGCGGATGCGGTTCGCCCCAGCCCTTGGCGACGAGCTCGTCCTGGTCCTCAGTGGACAGCGCGAGGTGCAGGCTGCCGTCGGTGTGGACGTGGACGAACTCGGCGTCCAGCCGTGGTGGCAACAGCACCGCGCCGTCCGGTGGCCGCGCGTCGTCGAGGAAGAAGGCCAGCGCGCCCGGTTCGGAGATCTCACTGGGCCGGATCACGGCCGCACGCAGGTTTTCGGTCATCCACCGCGTGAGCCGCTCGCGGACATCGTCCGGACTGTTCTGGCTGAGCTGGACGTGTGGCACCGCGGGGCCGGTCTCGGGGCGGTCGCCGGGACGGGTGGGCAGGGCGAGCGCGGTCATGGTGTCGTTCCTCCTTCTGCCGGGAAACTCGGCAGAGCGAAGGTAACGCCGCGAATACAGTAGGTTCCCAGAAGATAGTGGCTCTCTCCCGGGAACCATGCGAGGTGCCGTGATGCCCCACCCCGTCGAAGCCGTGGGCGCGTGCCCGATCAGCCCCGTGGTCGACCTGGTGTTCAGCCGGTGGTCGACGCCGATCCTGTGGGTGCTCAAGGAACACGGCAGACAGCGGTTCGTGCAGATCCAGCGGCGCCTGTCCGGCATCACGCCGAAAGTGCTCACCCAGCGGCTGCGGCAACTGGAACGCGACGGACTCGTCACGCGCTCGTACCACGCGGAGATCCCGCCGAGGGTGGAGTACGAGATCAGCGACCTCGGCCGGACGCTCGGGCCGGTGTTCGCCGTGCTCACCGAGTGGTCCGACACCCATTTCACCCGGGTGGAAACGGCACGCCACGCCTATGACACAGCCGACCGGCCGCTGCCCGCCTGAAACCTCCCGCCGAACACAAGAACGCCCGCCGGGCCACAGTGGACCCTGGCGGGCGTCGGAGGTTCGTCTGCGGCGGCTAGGAACCGCCGCCCTGGTTCGGTTGTGCCGGTGGGGTGTTCACCGTTCCCGCTTGGGGATCGAAGGGAACCGAGTCGAAGCTGCGGTTCACGTCCTTCGAGGACAACGACGCTCCGTCCGGCAGCAGCCGGACGATCGCGTCCGGGGCCGGGGACTGCTTGTCCAGGCCGAGTGCGCCCGCTGTCCTGGTGTCCGGGATGCCGTACTTCACCCCTCGGTCGGAGACCAGGTAGATCGGGCCCCTGTCGAAGTCCGCCTTCGACGCCGAACCCCTGACCACCGCTGCCCGGCCCGGCGGCATGAAGAAGCTGTCGATCTTCTGGCCGTCCGCGCTCGGGGTGGCGATCTTCAACGGCTGCATCTTCGCGCCCGACGCGTCCTTCGGCAGCGGCAACTCCGCGCTGATGTGCAGTGCGGTGTGGCTGTCGCGCGCGTCCCCCGTTCCCTGGAGCGACCAACCGAGGCAGGCGACCGAGTTGCCCGCTGCCTGCGCCTGGAGCACGCCAGGTGCCACGTCCGGGGAGAGGCGGTCGTCGATGCGGTCCTGGAGGGTCTGCGAGGTGATCCGGTCGGGCGAGATCTCCGGGATGCTCGCGCTACCGGCCGACTTCTCGTACCGGATCAGGTCGGCTGTCGTCGACTTGATCTTCTCGATGCCGTCGCTGTACACGACGTAGTAGTCGCGGTTGGAGGCGTTGGGCACCGAGAACACACCACCGACCTGCACACCCAGATCGGACGTGCCGTTGCCGGACACCGTCGGCGCGGTGAGGGACTTCACCTCGGGGATCGCGTTCAGCATGCCCGTGCTGATCCTGCGCACCGCGCCCTTGTCGAGCTTGAGCGCCTGGACCACGGACGGCTTGTTCAGGTCGACCTCGGCCCGCACCGCGTTGGAGTTGCGCTCGTTGACGTTGCTCGGCGTGCGGTACACCAGGTACGTCTTCTTGTTCTCCGCCTGCACGAGCAGCGATTCGCCCGGCTGCAACTCCCTGCTCAGGTCGCCGACACCCGCGAGCACCGAAGTCTGGATACCGGTCGCCTGCTGGGCTTCCGGCAGCGTCCTGTCCAACGTGATCACGTCGCAGACCGCCCAGTTGTCGCTGGTCCGCTGGTCTTCGGCGGGCAGCAGCTGCGGTCCGTTCGGGATTCCCGTCAGCTGGCGCTTCGGGATGTCCTTCAGGTTCTTGTCGTCGATCACCGTCGGGTTGGCAGGCGCCTGGGCAGGCGCGTCCGGGTTCTCGCTGCCGCCGCTCTGGCCCTGGTTCTGCTGGGCCAGCACGAGCAGCCGGGCGGACGCCAGGTTGAAGGTGGGGGTCAGCGTCTTCGGATTGCCCGAGACCACGTACACCGTGCCCGACGGCTCGGCGATGATGATCCCGCTCTCCGGGAGCGTCGGTTTGGGCGCGAGGAGGCCCACGATCACGAACCCGAGCACACCGATCGCGCCGAGGATGAACCCGACGGCGGTCGCACGCGAATGCGTCCGCATCGGGTCGTGCAGCATCACTGCGTCCTTCCGGACCAGCGCGGACTGCATCCTTCGCAGCACGAAGCGATACGCCTGAACCTGAGACTTTGTCGTCGGTGTTGAGGGCATTCTCGGCCTGCAGCTCTCCCTGTCGCGGTACGGTTCCGCAGGATAGCCGTACCGGAGGCGGTGGGCTGGCAGTTCCGGGGAACTGGGGCTGACCAGTGTCGATCCGCCTGCGGGGAAGATCGAGGGGAAGAGACGGTAGGGATGTCGGTGACCACGCCTCCACGCCATGGCATGCCACCGCCCGGGGGACGTCCGCCCGGCGGGGGTCCACCCGGCGGGGGTGGACCGCCCGGTGGCGGACCGCCTCCGGGGGGCAGGCCGCCCGGTGGCCGCCCGCCCGGTCCGCCCGGCCCCGGGGGACCGCCTGGACCACCGCCTGGACCACCGCCTGGACCACCGCCTGGACCACCGCCTGGACCACCGCCTGGACCACCGTCCGGGCCGCCGCCTGGTCAGCGCCCGCCCAACAGCGGGCCGATGCCGCAGCAGCCACCGCCGCCCAGCACGCCGAAGGTGCCGATCTCGGCCCGCAGGCGCACGGTCGGTGCCAGCCTCGGCGCGCTGCCGGTGACCAACCTGGTCGTGGTGGAGCTCGGTCTCGCGATCGGGCTGATCCTGATCGCGATCAACACGAGCCTGCTCTACGTGGCCGTCGGTGTGCTGGTGGTCGCGCTGCTGTTCGCGTTCATCCGGTGGCGCGGCCGGTGGTTCCCGCAGTGGGTGAGCTTGACCACCCGGTACACGTTCCGCACGCACGGCAGGGTGACCAAGCCGTCGGCGCCGATCTCGATGGAGCAGGTCGCCGCCGACAGCGCGGCAGCCGTCACCGGCCCCGAGGACGCGCGCGTCGCACTGCTGCGGCTGGCTGTGCCGGACCTCGTTGTCGCACACGGCCAGGACCACGAGCGCCGCCCGCTGGGTCTGGCGTGGCACGACGGCGCGTGGACCGCGGTGCTGCTGGTGGACCCGGCGCCCAGCCTGGTCACACAGGTCGGCACCACGCCGAGCCTGCCGCTGAGCGCGTTGGCGCCGTGCCTCGAGGACCGCGGTGTGGTGCTCGACGCGATCCAGGTGATCTGGCACTGCTACCCGGGCAGCACTTCGCTGCCGCCGAACTCGCCCGCGCTCAGCTCGTACCTCGAGGTGCTCGGCCCGCTGCCCGCCGCGGCACGGCGGACCACGTGGGTTGCCGTACGCCTCGACCCGAGCCGCTGCCCCGCCGCGGTTCGTGAGCGCGGTGGCGGTGTCGTGGGTGCACACCGCGCGTTGATCGGTGCGTTGTCGCGTATCCGCAACGCTCTCGAGTCGCGTGGCGTGCCGACGCGGCCGTTGGACCCGGACGAGCTGTTGAAGGCCGGCATCACCTCGGCCGAACTGACCGCGGTGGCCGGGAACAACTCCCGGGTGAGCCTGCAGGAGAAGTGGACGGGTGTCACGGCAGCGGGTGTCGGCCACGCCAGCTACTCGATCACCGGCTGGCCCAACGGCAAGGTCGCCACGAGCCTGAACGCGCTGACCGGTGTCCGCGCGCTGTCGTCGACGATCGCGTTGTCGTTGTCGCCTGGCGCGGAGGACAACCAGATCGGTGTGCGTGGCCTGGTCCGCGTGAGCGCGCGGACGCCCGGTGAGCTCGACGCCGCCGACGAGCGGCTCGAAGCGATCTCGGACAAGATCGGAATCACGCTGACCCCGTTGCGCGGCCTGCAAGTCGCCGGTCTCGCAGCCACGTTGCCGCTGGGAGGTGCGGTGTGAGCGGCTCCAGCCGGTTGGTGGACGCACAGGGCCTCAACAAGGGCGTCGCACCGGAGTTCATGGTCTCGCCGGACATGCTCGACCACGTCAGCCCGTCGGGCGACCGCGGCGGCATGGTGCTCGGCCAGAACATGCCGGGTGGCGAGCCGCTGATGGTCTCCACCCTGCGTCCCGCGCCGACCAGGATCGTCCTGGTGGGCGGGTTGTACCTGGCGTTGCAGACAGCGCTGCGCGCGATGGCGGTCGGTGCTTGGGTGGTGATCGCGACCGGGCGCCCGACCAAGTGGCAGGTGCTGCAGAAGGCCGCGGGGACCACTCCGGACGGTCGCCCGGTGCCGATCGTGCAGATCCGCAGGCTCAGCCCGGTGGAACTGCCACGGCCCACAGAGGACAGCCCATTGCTCGTGGTGCACGACGGCGGACCGACTCCGCAGGAACTGTTTCCGCCACGAACGCCGTGGCAGACCACTATTTACGTTTTGCCGTATTTGCACCCGCAGGCGGGCGCGACCGCGAACGCGGCCGACCTTGTGCTCATGCAACGACTTCCATCGGGCCAGGCACAACTCGCCTCGCGCATTTGGCGACTGCCGCCGCCCATGATCAACCAGCTGACGTCCTTGCAGGACGACCAGGTCGTGGCGTTGGGTTCGAACTTGTGGCGGCCTTTGCGATTGGTCTCCACCCAGCGGGAACAACAGATCATCGGACCAATTCGGCGCGGCGATTAAACCCTTTCTGGGAATATGTAAACCCCCCGTGTGACCTTGTGCGATCGCATGGTCACAACGCACCCTGATGATCGTCCTTCCATTCGTGCACGGCCGCGAGGGCACCCGGGGCCGTGCACGCCCTGCTCGAAGGAGAAATCAGGATGGGTGTAATTCGGGCTGCCCGGATCACGGGTATCGCCGGGATCGCCGCGGTCGCCGCCGCGACGGTCGGATTAGCCGCCCCCGCATCGGCCGCCCCCGCGTCCGCACAGGGCCAGATCCTCGGTCTCGACGCCGACGGTGTGGTCAAGGATTCCTTCGTCGTCGTCCTGAAGAACGCGGACCAGACCACGGCGCTGGCGCGGAAGTACGGCGCTGGCGTCACGCACACCTACAAGTCCGCGCTGACCGGCTTCGCCGCCACGATGAGCGAGACACAGGCCCGCGAACTCGCGGCCGACCCCGCCGTGCGGTACGTCCAGGCGAACCGGACGTTCCGGATCACCGACACCCAGCCGAACCCGCCGTCGTGGGGGCTCGACCGGATCGACCAGCGCACCCTGCCGCTGGACAAGTCCTACACGTACTCGACTCCGGCGTCGAACGTGAGCGCGTACATCATCGACACCGGTATCCGCGTCACCCACCAGACGTTCGGCGGCCGCGCGAAGCCGGGCTTCGACGCGATCACCTCCGGCGGCAACGCCAACGACTGCCACGGCCACGGCACGCACGTCGCCGGGACCGTCGGCGGCAAGGAGTACGGCGTCGCGAAAGGCGTGAACCTGTTCGCGGTCCGCGTGCTGGACTGCCAGGGCTCCGGCACGACCGCCCAGGTCGTCGCGGGCATCGACTGGGTGACCGCGAACGCCGTCAAGCCCGCGGTGGCCAACATGAGCCTCGGCGGCGGTGCCGACGCCACGCTGGACGCGGCCGTGAAGAAGTCGATCGCGTCCGGTGTCACGTACGCCATCGCGTCCGGCAACTCGAACGCAAACGCTTGCAACTACTCCCCGGCCCGCGTGCCGGAGGCGATCACTGTGAACGCGTCCACGGACACCGACGGCCGTGCGTCGTTCTCGAACTACGGCACCTGCACGGACATCTTCGGGCCGGGCCAGAGCATCGTGTCGTCGTGGAACACCAGCGACACCGCCACCAACAACATCAGCGGCACCTCGATGGCCACCCCGCACGTCGCGGGCGGGGCCGCGCTGTACCTGGCCGACCACGCCGCCGCCACGCCGCAGGAGGTGCGTGACGCGCTGGTCAACGCCGCCACCGACGGCAAGATCACCGGTCCGGGCAGCGGCTCGCCGAACAAGCTGCTGTACACGGGCGGAGGCGGCACCGAGCCGCCGCCGGTCACCTGCACCACCAAGACCAACGACACCGACGTGGCGATCCCGGACCTGAGCACGGTGAACAGCCCGATCGCCATCTCGGAGTGCGCGGGCAAGAAGGGTGCGACGGCGGGGAAGGTGTCCGTCGACATCACCCACACCTACCGCGGCGACCTGAAGATCGATCTCGTGTCGCCGAGCGGCGCGGTCCGCAACCTCAAGCCGGCCAGCTCCGGTGACAGCGCGGACAACGTGGTCGAGACGTACGCGGTGAACCTGTCCGCAGAAGACGCGAACGGGACGTGGAACCTGCGCGTGCAGGACACCGCGCGTGCGGACGTCGGCACCGTCAACAAATGGACATTGACGGTCTAAACGTCTCATCCTTAGCCCGTCCGGCGCAGCCGTTCCTGCGCTGGACGGGCTAATTCATTCCCAAAGTGGGGAACTGGGGATACGTGACACATTGAAGTTGCGCACTTCCCTTGCGTGATGCCGTGGTTCGGACCAATGTGTAGTCCGTTCCCTTCAATCCGTGCGTGGCGATCGGAACCGACACGCACGCCCTGCTCGAAGGAGACCAGAAGGATGCGAGTATCGAAGGCTGCCCGCTTAACGGGCACGGCCGGGTTCGCGGTGCTGCTCGCCGCGACCATCGGACTGGCCACGCCGGCCAACGCCGCCGAAGGCACAGTTCTCGAGGCCAACGCGGCCGACGTGGTGCCGAACTCCTACATCGTCGCTCTGAAGAACACACCGGAGAACGCGGCTTCGCTGACCAAGAAGTACGGCGGCACGGTCAAGTTCACGTACAAAGCAGCGCTGAACGGCTTCGCCGCGGACATGACCGCACAGCAAGCACGTCGCCTCGCCGCGGACCCAGCGGTGGACTACGTGCAGGCAGACCAGGTCGTGCGGATCCAGGACACCCAGAACAACCCACCGTCCTGGGGCCTTGACCGGATCGACCAGCGCAACCGGCCGGTGGACAGCAAATACACGTACCCGAACACCGCCGCCAACGTGAACTCGTACATCGTCGACACCGGCATCCGCCTGACCCACAGCGACTTCGGCGGCCGTGCGAAGACAGGCTTCGACGCGATCACCTCCGGTGGTACGGCGAACGACTGCCACGGCCACGGCACCCACGTCGCGGGAACTGTCGGTGGCACGGCTCACGGCGTGGCCAAGGGCACCCAACTGTTCGCCGTCCGCGTGCTGAACTGCCAGGGCTCCGGCACAACCGCCCAGGTCGTCGCGGGCGTCGACTGGGTGACCGCGAACCACAAGAAGCCGGCCGTTGCGAACATGAGCCTCGGTGGCGGGGCGAGCACGGCGATCGACAACGCGGTGCGCCGTTCGATCCAGGCAGGCGTCACGTACGCGATCGCTTCGGGTAACTCGAACACGAACGCGTGCAACTCCTCGCCCGCCCGCGTGACCGAAGCCATCACCGTGAACGCGACGTCGAGCAACGACGCGCGCGCCTCCTTCTCCAACTTCGGCAGGTGCACGGACATCTTCGCGCCGGGCCAGAGCATCGTGTCGGCCTGGAACACCAGCGACACCGCCACCAACAACATCAGCGGCACCTCGATGGCCACCCCGCACGTCGCGGGCGCCGCGGCGCTCTACCTGTCCACCAACCCCGGGGCCACCCCGGCGGACGTGCAGAACACCCTGAACACCCGGGCGACCCCGAACGTCGTCACCAACCCCGGCTCGGGATCCCCGAACCGCCTCCTGTTCGTCCAGCAGTAGGAAAACCCTCGTGAGTGTTTTGGCCGGTTCTAACCGGCCAAGACACTCACGAGGTCAAGGTGCGGACGTTGCGGGTTTCCGCCGCGCGTTTCGCCAGGTCGGGCTCGGCTGGGTAGTCCACCTTGGTCAGGATCAGGCCGTGTGCCGGTGCGACGGTCACCTCGCTGGACCGCGCTTCGGCGGTGAGCAGCTTCGCGGGCCAGTCGACCGGGCGTTTGCCCTCGCCCACCGCCAACAGGGCGCCGACCAGGCTGCGGACCATGGAGTGGCAGAAGGCGTCCGCCGACACGTCGGCGACCAGCACCTCGCCTTCCCTGCGCCAGGCCAGGCGCTGCAGCTCGCGGATGGTCGTGGCACCTTCACGTCGCTTGCAGAAGGCCACGAAGTCGTGCGTTCCCAACAAGGTCTGGGCGGCCGCGTTGATCAGGCCGATGTCGAGGGAACGCGGCCAGGCCACGATGTGGTTGCGCTGCAAGGGAGCTACCACCGCGTCCGACACGCGGTACGTGTAGTGCCTGCGCAGTGCGGCGAACCGGGCGTCGAAGTCCGTGGACACCGTTGAGACGCCCAGGATCCTCACGTCGCCGGGCAGCGCGCGGTTCAGGCGGTACGCCTCCGGCACGACCGGGAGGTCCACATGGGCCACCTGGCCGGTCGCGTGCACACCCGCGTCCGTCCGCCCGGCCACGGTCAGACGGACTTCGGGCAGCCGCATGATCCGCGCGAGCGTGTCCTCCAGGACCCCGCAGACGGTCCTGCGCTCGGGCTGACGGGCCCAACCGGAGAAGTCCGTTCCGTCGTAGGCGATGTCCAGGCGTATGCGCAGGAGCCCGCCGTCCCCAGTGGGGGCGACGGGCTCCTGGTCGAACTGATCCCTCAGGACTCGTCCTTCTTCTCGGACTTCTCCTCGGTGGCGTCCTCAGCCGGGGCCTCATCGGCCTTGGCCTCGGCACCCTCGGCGGGCTCGTCCGCGGCGTCCTTGGTCGCGGACTCGGGCGCCTCGGCGTCCTGGTCCTCCACCTTGGTCTCCGCCTTCGGCTCGTCGGCCTTCTTGGCGAACTTGGTACCGCGGGCCTTCTCCGCCTCGCTGGTCACGGTCTTCTCGTTGACCAGCTCGATGATCGCCATCTTGGCGTTGTCACCCTTGCGCGGCAGCGTCTTGACGATGCGGGTGTAGCCACCGTCGCGGTCGTTGAAGAACGGGCCGATCTCGGCCAGCAGGCGGTGCACGACATCCTTGTTGCGGATCACCTTGGTGATCTCACGACGGTGGTGCAGTGCGGCCGGGCTGGTCTTGAAGCCGGACTCGCTGTACTTGTCCTTGCGCTCGGCCTCGGGAGTCGCCTTGACGTACTCCTCGTTGGCCTGGTGCGCGTACTTCGCCTTGGTGATCAGGCGCTCGGCCAACGGACGCAGCCGCTTGGCCTTGGCCTCCGTGGTGGTGATCCGGCCGTGCGTGAACAGCGAGGTGGCCAGGTTGGCCAGCAACATCCGTTCGTGCGCCGGAGACCCGCCGAGGCGGCGACCCTTCGTGGGGGTGGGCATTTCCTAGCTCCTAGATATGTCCGCTCTTGAGCGTCCACAAGGGACTCAGAGCTGCTCCGTCTCGGCGTAGTCCTGGCCGTCGTCGTGGCTGGTGTCGACGCTGGTGTCCGCAGTCGCCCAAGCGCTCTCGGCGGGGTAGTCCGACGCCGCGGCGGTCGGGTCGAACCCGGGAGGGCTGTCCTTGAGCGCGAGGCCGAGGCTGACGAGCTTCATCTTGACCTCGTCGATCGACTTCGCACCGAAGTTGCGGATGTCCAGCAGGTCCGCCTCGCTGCGCGAAACCAGCTCACCCACGGTGTGGATGCCCTCGCGCTTGAGGCAGTTGTACGACCGGACCGTCAGGTCGAGGTCCTCGATCGGCATCGCGTAGGCGGCGATGGTGTCCGCCTCCGCGGGCGACGGGCCGATCTCGATGCCCTCGGCATCGACGTTCAGCTCGCGTGCCAGGCCGAAGAGCTCGACCAGGGTCTTGCCAGCCGACGCCACCGCGTCGCGCGGCGTGATCGACGGCTTGGACTCCACGTCCAGGATCAGCTTGTCGAAGTCCGTGCGCTGCTCGACACGCGTCGCCTCGACCTTGTAGGTCACCTTCAGCACCGGCGAGTAGATCGAGTCGACCGGGATCCGGCCGATCTCGGCACCCGCCTGCTTGTTCTGCACCGCGGGCACGTAACCACGGCCCCGCTCGACCACCAGCTCGATCTCCAGCTTGCCCTTGCCGTTCAGCGTGGCGATGTGCAGATCGGGGTTGTGCACGGTGACACCGGCCGGCGGCACGATGTCTCCGGCGGTGACCTCACCAGGGCCCTGCTTGCGCAGGTACATGGTGACCGGCTCGTCCTCCTCGGACGAGACGACGAGCTCCTTGAGGTTCAGGATGATGTCGGTGACGTCCTCCTTCACCCCCGGAACGGTGGTGAACTCGTGCAGCACACCGTCGATGCGGATGCTGGTGACCGCCGCCCCCGGGATCGAGGACAGCAGGGTGCGGCGCAGCGAGTTGCCGAGCGTGTAGCCGAAACCAGGCTCGAGCGGCTCGATGACGAACCGGGACCTGGTCTCGCTGACCGGCTCTTCGGCGAGACTGGGACGCTGTGAGATAAGCACTTTCTTCGTTTCCTTCCCTGAGGCACCCGCTATTTGATGCCTGGAAATGGAGCCCCGGCGCTATCGGAACGCCGGGGCTGATCAAGTCTTACTTCGAGTAGAACTCGACGATCAGCTGTTCCTGGACGGGCACGTCGATCTGCGCCCGCTCCGGCCGCTGGTGCACCAGGATCCGCAGGTTCGACGGGACGACCTGCAGCCACGCCGGCACCGGGCGGTCGCCGATGGTCGCCTTGGCGACCTCGAACGGCAGCGTCGGCATCGACTTCGGCTTCACGTCGATGATGTCGAACTTGGTGACCTGGTAGCTGGGCACGTTCACCTTCACGCCGTTGACGATGAAGTGACCGTGGCTGACCAGCTGGCGCGCCTGGCGACGGGTGCGCGCGAGACCCGCGCGGTACACCACGTTGTCCAAACGCGACTCCAGCAGCTGGAGCAGGACCTCACCGGTCTTGCCCTGCTGGCGGACGGCCTCGTCGTAGTACTTGCGGAACTGACGCTCGAGCACGCCGTAGGTGAAGCGGGCCTTCTGCTTCTCCTGCAGCTGGAGCAGGTACTCGCTCTCCTTGACCCGGCCGCGGCCGTGCTGGCCGGGCGGGTAGGGGCGACGCTCGAACGCCTTGTCGCCACCGACGAGGTCAACCTTGAGCCGACGCGACTTACGCGTGGCAGGTCCCGTATAACGAGCCATTTGTTCTTACTCCTCCCCGTGCCTCAGACCCGGCGCCGCTTGGGCGGGCGGCAGCCGTTGTGGGGCTGCGGGGTCACGTCCTGGATCGTGCCGACCTCGAGGCCGGCTGCCTGCAGCGAACGGATCGCGGTCTCACGGCCGGAACCCGGGCCCTTGACGAACACGTCGACCTTCTTCATGCCGTGCTCGGCGGCCTTGCGGGCGGCGTTCTCCGCGGCCATCTGGGCGGCGAACGGCGTCGACTTGCGCGAGCCCTTGAAGCCGACGTGACCGCTGGACGCCCAGCTGATCACGTTGCCCTGCGGGTCGGTGATCGAGACGATCGTGTTGTTGAACGTGCTCTTGATGTGAGCATGCCCGTGGGAGATGTTCTTCTTTTCCTTGCGCCGCACCTTCTTGACGGCGCCAGTACGCGACTTGGGTGGCATTTCTTCGGGTTTCTCCTACTTGGAAGCGCGAGTGGGTGAAGGAGCGGCAGACCCGCGCCGGATGCGAGAACCGGCGTCGAGGTACAGGTCCCGCAGCGCCTCTGGGCGGGCGTTCTGCGGGGCGACGAGGGTGGCCCGCATGGCGGACCGGCCACGCCGCGACTGCGTGACGAGCTTGAGCGTCCGACCGCAGTACTGGCTCACTTCTTTCCGGCCTTCTTCTTGCCGGCGACCGTCTTCTTCGGGCCCTTGCGGGTACGCGCGTTGGTCTTGGTCCGCTGACCGCGGACTGGCAGACCACGACGCCAGCGAAGGCCCTCGTAGCAGCCGATCTCCATCTTCCGGCGAATGTCGGCCTGGACCTCGCGGCGGAGGTCACCCTCGACCTTGAAGTGCTCCTCGATGTAGTCCCTGAGCTTCAGGACCTCCTCGTCGGAGAGGTCCTTGACGCGCAGGTCGGGAGACAACTCGGTCGCCGTCAGCAGCTCCTTGGAGCGGGTACGCCCGATGCCAAAGATGTAGGTAAGCGCGATCTCCAACCGCTTTTCGCGGGGGAGGTCGACGCCCATGAGTCGTGCCATTTCGGCGCTTTCTCCTTAGTGAATTTCTCCAGGTCTGCTCCCTGACCGCCCCGGGTTGACTCGTGAAGCCCGGGCCCCGGCCTGAAGTCCGGGGGTACGCCGGATCCGTGTGATCCGGCAGGTCATAGGAGGTCCTCTTGTGCTGTTGTCAGCCCTGGCGCTGCTTGTGACGCAAGTTCTCGCAGATCACCATGACGCGACCGTGCCGGCGGATCACCTTGCACTTGTCGCAGATCTTCTTGACGCTCGGCTGGACCTTCACGCCTCAGCTCTCCTGTTCAAGCCTGGTAAAGGTCACTACTTGTAGCGGTAGACGATGCGCCCACGGGTCAGGTCATACGGCGAAAGCTCCACGACGACCCGGTCCTCAGGCAGGATACGGATGTAGTGCTGCCGCATCTTGCCACTGATGTGCGCGAGAACCTTGTGCCCGTTCTCCAGCTCAACGCGAAACATCGCGTTGGGAAGGGGTTCGACCACGCGACCCTCGACTTCGATGGCCCCGTCCTTCTTGCCCATGTCCTCCGCGTTTCGTGACGATGACTTACTTCGTACACTGCTTCGTACCTCGGGCACGCCTGTACCGGACACGCGAGGGTTCATCTCAAGGAAAAAACCGCACAACGAGACCGGCGCTACGAGCGCGCCACCAACCCAGTGTACGCACCCCGGCACCGTGTCCCAAATCGGGGGTCCTAGCTGCGGGTACGCCCCACCCCGAACCACCACAGCACGCCGAGGACGGCACCCGGCGGCACCAGCGGCCAGATGAACCACGGGTAGGCGAGCTCGAAGCTGGTCAGCGACACGATCAGCCAGATGACCAGGTTGACCGCGCTGACCGCCAGCCAGATCACGGTCAGCACCCGCATCGCCATCAGGGCGCCGTTGGGCTTCGGCGGCGCGGGCGGAGGCGGCGGAGGCGGCGGCGCGGGCAGGTCACGCACCAGATCGGTCAGGTCCCGTCGGGTCTTGGTCAACCAAAGGTTCGCCAGACGTTCGTCCAGCTCGTCCAGGGTCAGGCTGCCGTCGGTGTGCGCGAGCCGCAGCCGCGCCTCGGTGGCCTTGCGGTCGAGGTCGGTCACGCGGATCTGGTCATGGGCGAAGTCGTCGGTCACGGTGACTATGGTTCCCGCCGAGGACCCGCAGGTGGATGGCGTAATCCCTACGCTTTTGGTGGGGCTGGCCCTACCCTTCGGTGACGTGCCCCCTTTCAGATACCTCCTGCTCGACGACGAATCCGACGACGAGACGCTGGGCCTGTGCCTGGACATCCACGGCCTGTTCGTCGACCCGCCCGGGCCTGAGCTCGTCCGGATCACCCTGTCCGGGTGTGAGCCGGAGGGCGTGCTGCGGGACGCGCTCGATTCACCGGTGCCCGTGCGGCTCGGGGACGTCTACGTCGACGCCGGTGACGAACCGGGTCAAGGATGGCCGCTGCGGGACGTGACTGTGCTCGGTCGCGTCGACGGACTGGCCGACGTGGCGGTCGAGGCTCGGCTGCACGACTTCTACCAGCCTCCCTGCTGCCCGCCGAACGTGGCCGAGTTCCGCCTGTGGGAGGACGGTGGCAGCGCGATGGGCACGTGCTCGGGCATCGACGGCCTGTTCGTCCAGCGGCTCCCAGCACCGTCGGGACCCATGACCTTGTACGGCGTGGAGCCGCGGAACAAGCTGCGGCGCCTGCTCGGCAAGGGCACGCCGGTTCCAATCGGCCGGACACACGTTGTTTTCCTCGACCGGCAAGGGAATCACTTTTACCCGTCGTGGTACACGATGCTCGACGTGCGGTCCGCCGTACCGTCGAAAGCAGGCGACGGACTCGTCGACCTCGTCGTCGCGAACGGGGTGAGCGATCACCCGCCACGGACTGCGCGATCCATCTGGGACATGTGGTTCGCCGGTGGTCCGCGGGAGAAGAACCTGTGGGCGGGCTACGGCCTCGAAGGACGGGAAGCCTGGCTGGCCGCCGCGCTCTCCCGCCCACGCACCGGGCCGGAGCAGGGACCCGGGCAGACCTTCCACATCGACGGGCGGTTCGTCACCGACGAAATGGGCTTCTACTGCGCTCTCGGCGAGGCGGTGAACGGTCCCGGTGGCTACTTCGGCTGGAACTGGCAGGCGATCCGCGACTGCCTCAGCGGCGGATTCGGCGCCAGGCCACCGTTCACCCTGGTCTGGCACGACTCGGACGTCGCAAGGGCTCACTTGCGGCTCGAAGCGGAGCGTGCCATCTCACGGCGGGACCCGTTCGCGGAGTGGGTGGACCTGATCCGCGCCCACGTCACGCTGGAGCTGGCCTAGTCTTCGGGGGCGGTGAGGATCCAGGGGCCGTCGTCGGTGATCGCGATGCTGTGCTCCCAGTGCGCCGCGCGGGAGCCGTCGACGGTCACCACTGTCCAGCCGTCGTCGAGTTCGTCGGTGTCGTGGTCGCCCAGGGTCAGCATCGGCTCGACGGCGATCGCCATCCCGGCCACCAGGCGGGGGCCTTTGCCGGGCTTGCCGTAGTTCGACAGGTACGGCTCCATGTGCATCTCGGTACCGATGCCGTGGCCGCCGTAGTCGCGGATGATGCCGTACCTGACGCCGTGGTCCTTCGCCGAGCGGAGGATCGACTTCTCGATCGCGTGCGAGACGTCCGAGAGCCGCGCGCCGACGACCAAGGCCTCGACGCCCGCGTACAGCGACGTTCGGGTGGCCTCGGACAGCAGCGCGTCCTCCGGGCGGATCTCGCCCGCCGCGACTGTCACCGCCGCGTCGCCGTGCCAGCCTTCGAGGATCGCGCCGCAGTCGATCGAGATCAGGTCGCCTTCGGCGAGCACCTGCGATCTCGCCGGTATGCCGTGGACGACCTGCTCGTTCACCGACGAGCAGATCGACGCCGGGTAGTCGTGGTAGCCCTTGAAGGACGGCACCGCCCCGGCGTCCCTGATCGTCTGCTCGGCCAGTTCGTCGAGCTCACCCGTGCTCACTCCCGGCCGCACGGCCTTGGTGAGCAGGTCGAGCGTGCGGGCGACGACGATGCCCGCGGCGCGCATCGCCTCGAGCTCGCCGCGGGTCTTGACCTCGATCATCGACCGGCGCCCGCGCAGCATGCCGAGCAGACCACCGCGGGTCACTTGTCCAGCGCGTTGAGCACGCGGTTGGTGACCTCGCCGACCTCGCCGACGGCGTCGACTGTCACCACGATGTCGCGGTAGTAGTTCAACAGCGGCTCGGTCTCGGACCGGTAGATCTGCTGGCGATGCCGGATGACTTCCTCGTTGTCGTCCGTGCGGCCGCGGCCGAGCAGCCGGGCCACCACCACGTCCTCGTCGATCTGGAACTCGACGACGGCGTCCAGCTTCCTGCCCGACTCGGCCAGGATCGCGCCGAGCACGTCGGCCTGCGCGATGTTGCGCGGGAAGCCGTCGAGGATGAAGCCGTCCCGCGCGTCGGCCTCGGCCAGCCGCTCACGGACCATCTGGTTCGTGACCTCGTCGGGCACGAGCTTGCCCGAGTCGAGGATCGACTGGACGCTGAGGCCGAGCTCGGTCTTGTTCCCGATGTGGGCACGGAACAGGTCACCGGTCGAGATGTGCGGCACGCCGAGCTTGTCGCTGAGCGTCCCGGCCTGCGTGCCCTTGCCCGCGCCAGGCGGGCCGACCAGAACGAGTCGTGTCACCTGAGGAACCCTTCGTAGTTACGTTGCATCAGCTGGCTCTCGATCTGTTTCACGGTGTCGAGGCCGACGCCGACCATGATCAGTACCGCGGTACCACCGAACGGGAAGTTCTGGTTGTTCCCCGATCCCGTCACCGACAGGAAGAAGTTCGGGAGGATCGCGATGATGCCAAGGTAGATCGAGCCGGGCAGGGTGATGCGGCTCAGCACGTAACTCAGGTATTCCGAGGTGGGACGGCCGGGGCGGATGCCGGGGATGAAGCCACCGAACTTCCGCATCTCCTCAGCGCGTTCGTTCACGTTGAACGTGATCGTGATGTAGAAGTACGTGAAGAAGATGATCAGCGCGAAGTACACGGTGATGTGCACCCAGCTGTTCTGCTGCACGAGGTTCTGCTGGATCCAGCGCTGCCAGCCGGAGTCCTGCGATCCGCCGATCAGGCGGGAGATCAGGTCGGGCAGGTACAGCAGCGAGGACGCGAAGATCACCGGGATGACACCGGCCTGGTTGACCTTCAGCGGCAGGTAGGTCGAGGTTCCGCCGTACATCCGGCGACCGATCATGCGCTTGGCATATTGGACCGGGATCCTGCGCTGCCCCTGCTCCATGAACACGACGCTGGCGATGATCGCGAGACCGAACAGGCAGATCACGGTGAAGGTGATCGGACCCTTGTCCCAGATGATCTTGCCCTCGAACGGGATGCGGGCCGCGATGTTGACGAACATCAGCAGCGACATGCCGTTTCCGATGCCGCGTTCGGTGATCAGCTCGCCCAGCCACATGATGACGGCGGTACCGGCGGTCATCGTGATGACGATGAGGACCAGGGTCCAGATGCCGTCACCGGGGATGATGTCGACCTGCGCGCCGTTCGCGTCGCGGCAGTCGCCGAACAGCTGCTGCCGGTCGGCCAGCGCCACGATGCCGGTGGCCTGCAGGATCGCGAGCGCGATCGTCAGGTACCGGGTGTACTGGGTCAGCTTGCCCTGACCGGCCTGGCCTTCCTTCTTCAGCTGCTCGAAGCGCGGGATGACCACGGTGAGCAACTGGATGATGATGCTCGCCGTGATGTACGGCATGATGCCGAGCGCGAAAACGGACAGCTGCAGCAGAGCACCGCCGCTGAACAGGTTGAGCAGCGAGTAGATGCCGTCCTGTTCGACCGAAGCGATGCACTTCTGCACGTTCGGGTAGGACACACCTGGTGAAGGCAGCAGGGCGCCCACCCGGTACACCACGATGATCCCCAGTACGAACAGGATCTTCTTTCGCAGATCCGGCGTCGCGAGAGCCGAGCGGAAGGCGCCTAGCACGCAAGACCTCCTCGCGTCACCGGCGTTTCGCCGGCGAACGATGGGCCGGTGAATTGCACCGGCGGGAACACAAGCCAGGAACGCTTCGGGGCACATTTGTCCCGAAGCGTGTCCACGACTCTAACAGCCTCACATAGGGGCTCCGCACCCCCCGTCCGGCGCATAGATCAGATGGTTCCGTTCGCCGCGGGCGGAAGATCGACAGGATCGCCCGCCGGCCAGCCGCGCGGGTCGTCGCCGAGCGCCCTGAGCTGAGGCAACTGCAGTTCGGCCCAAGGGGAAAGCGCACGGCTCGGCGGCCAGTCGACCCACTCGAAGTCGTCGACCTCGCTGGGGTCGGGGGTCGGGTCGCCCGCGACCGTGACCCGGTAGACGGGACACATCTCGTTCTCCACGACACCGTCGGCCATCGCGACCCGGTAGCGGAACTTCGGCAGCACGAGATCGATCGTCGCCACATCGAGACCCAGCTCGGTCCGCAGCCGGCGGACGACGGCATCACCCACCGCCTCGCCCGGCGCCGGGTGCCCACAGCAGGAGTTGGTCCAGACACCCGGCCACGTCTTCTTGCTCGACGCCCTGCGCGTCAGCAGGAAACGGTTGCGCTCGTCGAAGACATACGAGGAGAACGCCAAGTGCAGCGGCGTCCGCTCATGGTGCACCGTTGCCTTGTCCGCGGTGCCGATGGCCCGCCCCGACTCGTCCAGCAAGACGACCTGCTCCATGTCACAGACAGTATCTGTTCCCCCGGCACGCGGTCAGTTGTCCGATTGCCGCTCGGGGTTGACCGGCTTGTCCGGTTCGGCGGCGGGCTCGGCCGGTTCGGCAGCAGGCTGGGGCTGGTAAGCGGGCTGCATCGGCTGTTCCTGGTGCCCGAGTGGCATGGGGAAGCCGTACGCGGGCGTGACCGGCTCCCGGTCACGGATCGGCAGGGCGGCGATGACCGCCGCGGCCAGTGCGAGCACCGTGCCCAGCACCAGCAGCCAGAAGCCGAGGCCGATGGACGTGTTGACCGTCGCCGACGCGAGACCGACCGGCCGGAACGTGTCGATCCAGTTGGTGAGCTGCGGCAGCACCGCGACGGTCACACCGAGCGTGAAAGCCGCGGCGACGGCCGTCAGCACGGCGGCAGCCCGCCGGTTGCGGGGCGTGGCAAGCCTGCGCGCACCGATGACGCCCACGGCGGTGGCGACGAACAGCACCACAGCCGAGAAGATCAGGCCGTACGCGTTGACCGCGATCGCGCCGATCCGCTGGGGTGCGTCGGTCGTGAAGCCCCACCCGTCGATGGTCATGGTGAATTCCGTCCCCCTGGCACTGAGGCTGCCGATGAACAGCGGGAGGAACGGCGCCAGGAGCAACAGGACCGCCGAGACCAAGGACAGCAGGGCGCCGCCGAGGCGCTGTGGTTGCCACATGGGACCGAGCGTGACAGGTGGACGACACGGCCCGATCACGACAGCGAGAAGGCCCGCCAGGCGGAACCTGGCGGGCCTTGTCGGTGGTGCTGCTCAGAGCTTGGTGATGGTGCCACCAGCGCTGGTGATCTTCTCGATGGCGCTGCCGGAGAAAGCGTGGACGGTCACGTCCAGCTTCACACCGGCGACGTCACCGTCGCCGAGGACCTTGACGAGCTGACCCTTGCGGATCGCGCCCTTCTGGACCAGGTCGATGATGCCGACCTTGCCGCCCTCGGGGAACAGCGTGGCCAGGTCGCCGACGTTGACGATCTGGTACTCCACGCGGAAGCGGTTCTTGAAGCCCTTGAGCTTCGGCAGCCGCATGTGGATGGGCATCTGCCCACCTTCGAAGCGCGCGGGCACGTTCTTGCGTGCCTTGGTGCCCTTCGTACCGCGACCGGCGGTCTTGCCCTTGGAGCCCTCACCACGGCCGACGCGGATCTTGTCGGACTTGGCACCGGGCGCCGGGCGCAGGTGATGGAGTTTGATGGCCATCAGTCGTTGACCTCCTCGACGACCACCAGGTGGCGGACCGTGTGGATCAGGCCGCGGACCTGGGGGGTGTCGTCACGCACCGTGCTCTGGCGGATCTTGCGCAGCCCGAGGGTGCGCAGCGACTCGCGGTGGTTGTGCTTGGTGCCGATCTTGCTCTTGACCTGGGTGATCTTCAGCTTTGCCATGTCACGCTCCAGCCTGTGCGCGGGCACGCAGCATGGCGGCGGGGGCGACGTCCTCGAGCGGCAGACCGCGGCGGGCGGCCACCTCCTCCGGACGCTGCAGACCCTTCAGAGCGGCAACGGTCGCGTGCACGATGTTGATGGCGTTGTCGCTGCCCAGCGACTTCGACAGCACGTCGTGCACACCCGCGCACTCCAGCACGGCACGCACCGGGCCACCGGCGATGACACCGGTACCGGCGCTGGCCGGACGCAGGAGCACGACGCCAGCGGCGTCCTCGCCCTGGATGGGGTGCGGGATGGTGCCGGCGATCCGGGGCACGCGGAAGAAGTTCTTCTTGGCTTCCTCCACGCCCTTCGCGATCGCGGCGGGCACCTCCTTGGCCTTGCCGTAGCCGACGCCGACCTGACCGTCGCCGTCGCCGACGACCACCAGGGCGGTGAAGCTGAAGCGACGACCACCCTTCACGACCTTGGCGACGCGGTTGATCGCGACCACGCGCTCGAGGTGCGGGGTCTTCTCCTGGGCCGCTCCGCCACGGCCACCGTCGCGGCCGCCCCTGCGGTCACGACGGTCGCCGCGGTCGTTGCCGCCCTGACCGCCGCCTTGCTGACCGCCGAAGCCGCCACCCTGCCGTGTACGTCCCGGCATCAGGCGTTCCTTCCGTTCTCGATTGCTCGGGTCTGGGTCATCAGAACTCCAGCCCCGCTTCACGGGCCGCGTCGGCGAGCGCCGCGATCCGGCCGTGGTAGTCGTAGCCACCCCGGTCGAACACGACCTTGTCGACGCCCTTGTCCTTGGCGCGAGCCGCGATCAGCTGACCGACCTTGGCGGCCTTGGCCTTCTTGTCGCCGTCCACCGCGACCACGTCGGCCTCGAAGGAGGTCGCCCCGGCGATGGTGACACCGGCCAGGTCGTCGATCAGCTGCACGGTGATGTGCCGCGAGGACCGGTTGACGACCAGGCGCGGACGGGCCGGCGTACCGCTGATCTTCTTGCGGAGCCGGAAGTGACGACGCGTGCGGGCAACGCGACGGCGGGTGGAGATGTCCTTGCCCACCGGCTTGCGCTTAGTACTGGTTGCTTCGCTCATGTCACTTACCCGTCTTTCCGACCTTGCGGCGGATCTTCTCGCCCGCGTAGCGGACGCCCTTGCCCTTGTACGGGTCGGGCTTGCGCAGCTTGCGGATGTTGGCCGAGACCTCACCGACGAGTTGCTTGTCGATCCCGCTGACCGAGAACCGCGTCGGGTTCTCGACCGTGAAGGTGATCCCTTCGGGCGCGGGCACCTTGATCGAGTGGCTGTAACCGAGCTGGAACTCGAGTTCGGTGCCCTTGAGCGCGACGCGGTAACCGACGCCGTGGATCTCAAGCTTCTTCTCGTACCCGGCGGTGACGCCGACGACGAGGTTGTTCACGAGCGTCCGGGTCAGGCCGTGCAGCGCACGGTTCTGGCGCTCGTCGTTGGGCCGCGTGACCTGCAGCGTGCCGTCCTCGGCGCGCTCGAGGCTGATCGGCTCGACAATGGTGTGCGTCAGAGTGCCCTTGGGCCCCTTGACGTTGACCGTCTGGCCGTCGATCTTCACATCGACCCCGGCGGGGACGGTGATCGGCAGCTTTCCGATACGGGACATGCCTGCTCTCCTCCCCTACCAGACGTAGGCGAGAACTTCTCCGCCTACACCCTGCTTGTTGGCCTGTCGATCGGTCACCAGGCCGGTCGACGTGGAAATGATCGCCACGCCCAGTCCGCCGAGCACCTTCGGCAAGCCGGTCGACTTGGCGTAAACCCGCAGACCCGGCTTGGAGATGCGGCGGAGACCGGCGATGCTGCGCTCACGGTTCGGGCCGTACTTCAGCTCGACGACCAGGTTCTTGCACTTCTCGCCCTGCTCGGCGCGGTAGCTGGCGATGTAGCCCTCGCGCTTGAGGATCTCGGCGATGTTCGCCTTGATCTTCGAGTGCGGCAGTACGACCTCATCGTGGTACGCCGAGTTGGCGTTGCGCAGACGGGTCAAGAAGTCTGCGATCGGGTCGGTCATCGTCATGGTGACCTGTCAACCTTTCTCGCCGGGGTTCCCCGCGTTCGACGCGGGGCCTACGGCGAAATGGGAGGTAGAGGCGGGTTCGCCTTTACCAGCTGGACTTGCGCACGCCGGGCAGTTCACCGCGGTGCGCCATCTCCCGCAGGCAGATCCGGCACAGGCCGAACTTGCGGAACACGGAGTGCGGGCGACCGCAACGCTGGCAGCGGGTGTAACCGCGAACCTTGAACTTCGGCTTCTGCGCGGCCTTGTGGACCAGTGCCTTCTTGGCCATGGATCAGTTCTCCCGGAACGGGAAGCCCAGGTGCTTGAGCAGCGCCCGGCCTTCATCGTCGTTGACGGCGGTGGTCACGATCGTGATGTCCATACCGCGCGGACGGTCGATCGAGTCTGGGTCGATCTCGTGGAACATCGACTGCTCGTTGAGACCGAACGTGTAGTTGCCGTTGCCGTCAAACTGCTTGGGCGACAAGCCACGGAAGTCACGGATACGCGGGAGGGCGATGGTCAGCAACCGGTCGAGGAACTCCCACATCCGGTCGCCGCGCAGCGTGCAGCGCGCACCGATGGGCATGCCCTCACGCAGCTTGAACTGCGCGATGGACTTGCGGGCCTTGCGGACCTCCGGGCGCTGGCCGGTGATCGTGGCCAGGTCGCGGACCGCGCCCTCGATCAGCTTGCCGTCGCGGGCGGCGTCACCGACACCCATGTTGACGACGATCTTCACGACGCCAGGGATCTGCATGACGTTCTCGTAGGAGAAGTCCTTGTGCAGAGCCGGAGCGATCTCGCTGCGGTATCGGGCCTTGAGCCGCGGGATGGTCTTCTCAGCGGTAGTCATGATCAGATCTCCTTCCCGTTGCCCTTGCCGCGGGCCACTCGAACCTTGCGGCCCTCGTCGTTGGTCTCGTACCCGACGCGGACGGCCTTGCCGTCGGCGACGACCATGACGTTGGAGACGTGGATCGGGGCCTCCTGGGTCACGATCCCGCCGGACTGCGCGCCACGCTGGGTCTGGGTGATCTTGGTGTGCTTCTTGATCCGGTTGACGCCCTCGACCAGGACCTTGTTGTCCTTCGGGTAGGCCTGGATGACCTTGCCCTTGGCACCCTTGTCCTTGCCGGCGATGACGACGACCGTGTCGCCTTTCTTCACCTTCATGGTCAGAGCACCTCCGGCGCCAACGAAATGATCTTCATGAACTTCTTGTCCCGCAGCTCGCGGCCGACCGGGCCGAAGATGCGGGTACCACGCGGCTCGGTGTCGTTCTTGATGAGCACCGCGGCGTTCTCGTCGAACCGGATGTACGAACCGTCCGGGCGGCGGCGCTCCTTGGCGGTGCGCACGATGACCGCCTTGACGACGTCACCCTTCTTCACGCCGGCGCCCGGGATGGCGTCCTTCACGGTGGCGACGATGATGTCGCCGATACCCGCGTAACGCCGACCCGAACCGCCGAGAACACGGATGCAAAGGATTTCCTTGGCACCGGTGTTGTCGGCGACGCGCAGCCGCGACTCCTGCTGGATCACTGTCTCTCCCTGACCCGTTGTGGCGTGGCAGATTTCCGACCTGACACGCGCGGTCAATAGCTATTGTCTTACTTGGCCTTCTCGAGGATCTCGACCAGTCGCCACCGCTTGGTGGCCGACAGCGGCCGGGTCTCCATGAGCAGAACGCGGTCGCCGACGCCGGCGCTGTTCTCCTCGTCGTGCGCGGTCACCTTGCTGGTGGTGCGCATGACCTTGGCGTACCGGGGGTGCTTCTTGCTCTGCTCAAGGCGGACGATCACGGTCTTGTCCATCTTGTCGGACACGACGTAACCCTCACGGACCTTGCGGCGGTTGCGCGCCTCGGTCTCGGTGGTCTCGGGGGCTGGCTCGGTCATGCGGCACCTTCGTTCGTAACTGTCTCGTCAGGGGAAGCCGACAAGCCCAGTTCGCGCTCCCGCATCACTGTGTAGATCTTCGCGATGTCCCGCCGCACAATGCGCAGGCGACGGTTGTTGTCCAGCTGGCCGGTGGCCATCTGGAACCGGAGGTTGAACAGCTCCTCCTTGGCCTCGCGAAGACGGAGCACCAGCTCCTCCTCGGTCAGCTCGCGCACCTCTGACGCCGTCACTCCGGCAGCCATCAGAAGTCACCACCTTCACGCGTCACGATGCGGCACTTCATCGGCAGCTTGTGGATCGCGCGGCGCAGTGCCTCACGCGCCACTGCCTCGTTCGGGAAGCTCATCTCGAACAGCACACGACCCGGCTTGACGTTGACCACCCAGTACTCGGGCGAACCCTTACCGGAACCCATCCGGGTCTCGGCGGGCTTCTTGGTCAGCGGACGGTCGGGGAAGATCGGGATCCAGACCTTGCCACCACGGCGGATGTGCCGGTTGATGGCGATACGGGCGGACTCGATCTGCCTGTTCGTCACGTACGACGGCTCGAGCGCCTGGATGCCGTACTCCCCGAAGTTGACCTTGGTGCCACCCTTGGCGGCGCCGTGGCGCTTCGGCGAGTGCTGCTTGCGGTGCTTGACCTTGCGTGGGATGAGCACAGCTCAGCCCTCCCCGTTTGCCTTGGCCTCCGGAGCCGCGGGGGCTTCGGACGGCGTTTGCGCGGCATCGGTCGCGGCGCTCGAACGTGCCTCCTGGGCGGCGGCCCTGGCGGCCTCGGTGCTGGTCGCGGTGGTGCCGGAGGCACCGGAACGACGAGCCCGGTTCGGACGCTCGCGACGAGGAGCGCGCTCCTGCTGGGTGTTCTGGGTGGTGTCCTGCTGGCGACGCCCGCCGACCACTTCACCCTTGTAGATCCAGACCTTCACGCCGATCCGGCCGAAGGTGGTGCGGGCCTCGAAGAGGCCGTAGTCGATGTCCGCGCGCAGCGTGTGCAGCGGGACGCGACCCTCGCGGTAGTGCTCCGAGCGGGACATCTCGGCGCCGCCGAGACGGCCACCGCACTGCACCCGGATGCCCTTGACCTGCGGCGAACGCATGGCCGACTGGATGGCCTTGCGCATCGCGCGGCGGAAGGCCACCCGGTTGGACAGCTGCTCGGCGACTGCCTGCGCGACCAGCTGGGCGTCCGACTCGGGGTTCTTGACCTCGAGGATGTTCAGCTGGACCTGCTTCTTGGTGAGCTTCTCCAGCTCACCGCGAATGCGGTCGGCCTCGGCGCCGCGGCGACCGATGACGATGCCCGGCCGGGCGGTGTGGATGTCCACACGCACGCGGTCACGGGTCCGCTCGATCTCCACCTTGGAGATACCGGCGCGCTCCATGCCCTTGGACAGCAGCTTCCGGATCTTGACGTCTTCCGCCACGTATTCCGCGTACTGCTTGTCCGCGTACCAGCGGGACTTCCAGTCAGTGGTGATACCCAGGCGGAAGCCGTGCGGGTTGATCTTCTGACCCACTAGCTGGCACTTCCCTTCTCACTGGTCTTCGCGGCCTTGCGGGCCGGCTTGCGTGCCGCTTCGGGCTTCGGACGCGAAACGACCTCGACCGTGATGTGGCTGGTGCGCTTGCGGATGCGGTACGCACGGCCCTGCGCACGCGGACGGAACCGCTTGAGCGTCGGGCCCTCGTCCACATACGCCTGGCTCACCCAGAGCGTCTCCGGGTCGAGTTTCAGGTTGTTCTCGGCGTTTGCCATGGCGCTGGCGAGCACCTTCGCAACCGGACCGCTGGCGGCCTGCGGCGCGAACTGGAGCACGGCCAGGGCCTCGCTGGCGTTACGTCCCTTGATGAGCTCCACAACGCGGCGCGCCTTCATAGGCGTGGTGCGCACGTAGCGAGCCCGAGCCACGGCGGTAGGAAGTTCCTCCACCGCGGCTTCGTCACGGGCGTTCATCGCTGCTTACCCCTTGCTGGTTCGTGTCTAGGCGCGCCGCTCAGCGGCGGCGGGACTTCCGGTCGTCCTTGATGTGGCCCTTGAAGGTGCGGGTCGGGGCGAATTCGCCCAGCTTGTGCCCGACCATGGCCTCCGAGATGAAGACCGGGACGTGCTTGCGACCATCGTGGACGGCGATGGTGTGACCCAACATGTCCGGGATGATCGTGGACCGGCGGGACCACGTCTTGATGACGGTCTTCTTGCCGGACTCGTTCAGCACGTCCACCTTCTTGAGCAGGTGGTCGTCAACGAACGGGCCCTTTTTCAGGCTACGCGGCATGGTTCACTCCCTTCCTGCTCAGCGCTTCTTACCGGTCTTGCGGCGACGGACGATCATCCGGTCGCTCGCCTTCCGGCGACGAGTACGGCCTTCTGGCTTACCGGCCGGGTTCACCGGGTGGCGACCACCGGACGTCTTGCCCTCACCACCACCGTGCGGGTGGTCGACCGGGTTCATGGCCACACCGCGGACGGTCGGGCGCTTGCCCTTCCACCGCATCCGACCGGCCTTGCCCCAGTTGATGTTGGACTGCTCGGCGTTGCCGACCGAACCGACCGTGGCGCGGCAGCGGACGTCGACCATCCGGATCTCACCGGACGGCATGCGCAGCTGCGCCATCGAACCCTCGCGAGCCACCAGCTGAACGCTGGCGCCCGCGGAGCGGGCGATCTTGGCGCCGCCGCCGGGGCGCAGCTCGATGGCGTGCACCACGGTGCCGACCGGGATGTTGCGCAGCGGCAGGTTGTTGCCCGGCTTGATGTCGGCCTTGGGGCCGTTCTCGATCGGGTCGCCCTGGCGCAGCTTCTCCGGCGCGATGATGTAGCGCTTCTCGCCGTCCGCGTAGTGCAGCAGCGCGATCCGCGCGGTCCGGTTGGGGTCGTACTCGATGTGCGCGACCTTGGCCGGGATGCCGTCCTTGTCGTTGCGACGGAAGTCGATCAGCCGGTACGCGCGCTTGTGACCGCCACCCTTGTGCCGGGTGGTGATCTTGCCGTGCGCGTTGCGGCCGCCCTTCTTGTTCAGCGGCCGGACCAGCGACTTCTCCGGGAAGTCACGGGTGATCTCGGAGAAGTCCGAAACACTGGAGCCACGACGGCCCGGCGTCGTCGGCTTGTACTTGCGAATGCCCATCTCTGCGAGTTCCTCGTTCCCTTAGGCGGCCGGGCCGCCGAAGATCTCGATCGGCTTCGAGTCAGCGGACAACGTCACGATGGCGCGCTTGGTGTCCTTGCGCTTGCCGTAGCCGGTGCGGGTGCGCTTGCGCTTGCCCTGCCGGTTCAGCGTGTTCACGCTGGTCACCTTGACGCCGAACACCTTCTCGACCGCGATCTTGATCGCCGTCTTGTTCGCGTCCGGGTGAACAAGGAACGTGTACTTGTTCTCCTCGAGAAGGCTGTAGCTCTTCTCGGAGATGACCGGCGCGCGCAGGATGTCGCGGGGGTCGGGAATCACTTCGACTCCTCCTCAACTTCACTGGAGCGAGCGGTCGCCTTGGCCGAGCGACCCGCGATGGGGCCGGCGACGAAGGCTTCGTACGCGTCCTTGGTGAACACCACGTCGTCGGCGAAGAGGACGTCGCGGGTGTTCAACTGGTCCGGCCACAACACGTGCACGTTGGACAGGTTGCGCACCGACAGCAGGTTCAGCTCGTCGTCGCGGTTGAGCACCACGAGGACGTTCTTCGCGCTGGTGAGCTCGGCCAGGGTCGTGCGGGCGCCCTTCGTGGACGGCGCGTCACCCGTGACCAAAGAGGACACGATGTGCAGCTGCTCCTCGCGGGCCCGGTCGGAGAGAGCGCCACGCAGGGCGGCGGCCTTCATCTTCTTGGGGGTCCGCTGGGAGTAGTCGCGCGGCTGGGGGCCGTGCACGACGCCACCGCCGACGAACTGCGGAGCGCGGGTCGAACCCTGACGGGCCCGGCCGGTGCCCTTCTGGCGGTACGGCTTCTTGCCGCCACCGCGAACCTCGCCGCGAGTCTTGGTGCTGTGCGTACCCTGTCGCGCCGCTGCTTCCTGGGCGACGACGACCTGGTGCATGAGCGAGATGTTCGCCTGCACGTCGAAGATGCCCGCGGGCAGCTCGACGGAGCCGTCGGTCTTGCCGTCCGGGGTGCGAACGTCAACGCTGGTCATTTCACGCACCACCCTTCGCGGCGCTCTTGAGGAACACGAGGCCGCCCTTGGGGCCCGGAACCGCACCCTTGATCAGGATGAGGCCGGACTCGGCGTCGACCCGGTGAACGGTCAGGTTCTGGGTGGTCACCTTCTCGTGACCCATCCGGCCGGCCATCCGCAGGCCCTTGAACACGCGGCCCGGGGTGGCGCACCCGCCGATGGAACCAGGCGAGCGGTGCTTGCGCTGGGTACCGTGCGAGGCGCTCAAACCCTTGAAGCCGTGGCGCTTCATGACACCCGCGGTGCCCTTGCCCTTGCTGGTGCCGGTGGCGTCGATGACGGCGCCCGCCTCGAACACCTCGGCCGTGATCTCCTGGCCGACCTCGTAGGAGTCCGCATCAGTGGTGCGCAGCTCGGCGAGCACTCGCCGAGGGGTCACGCCGGCCTTGGTGAAGTGCCCGGTCTCCGGCTTGTTCACCTTGCGGGGGTCGATGGCTCCGAAGGCCAGCTGCACCGCGGTGTAGCCGTCGTTGTCCTGGGTGCGTACCTGGGTCACCACGTTCGGCCCGGCCTGCACGACGGTCACCGGCACGACCCGGTTCGACTCGTCGAAGACCTGGGTCATACCGAGCTTGGTGCCCAGAATGCCCTTCACTTGCCTGTCAGACATGGTCTCGTTCTCTCCGCTGCGTTTCTCGCGCGCAGGCGCTTACTGGATGTTGACGTCGACGCTGGCCGGCAGGTCGATGCGCATGAGCGCGTCGACCGTCTTCGGCGTCGGGTCGAGGATGTCGATCAGACGCTTGTGCGTGCGCATCTCGAAGTGCTCGCGCGAGTCCTTGTACTTGTGCGGCGAGCGGATGACGCAGTAGACGTTCTTCTCGGTCGGCAGCGGCACTGGCCCAACGACCCGAGCGCCGGTACGCGTCACGGTCTCGACGATCTTCCGCGCGGAGGCGTCGATCGCCTCGTGGTCGTAGGCCTTGAGCCGGATGCGGATCTTCTGTCCCGCCATGGTGGCTTTGCCGTTCCTTCCGTGATGTCCCTGTCAGAGCGCTTGGCTGCGTTACAGCCGAGGAGGCTCCGCTCTCCCTGTTCACAAGTCATGGTTCCCGGTCCACGCGGTCGGGCGTGTCGCCCAACTTCCACAGACCGGTCCCACAGTCATTTCACTCCCGTGGGGGGCGAACCTGACGTTGTGGGACGGGCGGCCAGAAGCTCAACAGAATTCCCGGCATAACCCATGTTTTGTCTCACTGATGGCCGCCGTGCCCAGTTCCCGTATCACGGGCTTCTGCACTGCCGCCGATGCACTACGGCCCTCGCGCGGAGGCGGCCGGTCCTCCGAGGAGAACCCGGCCGCCCCACGACGAGCAACCTATACAGGATGCCATACCGAAATATGGCGTCCAAATCGGGGTCGCCGAATACGACCTAGATCACTTGATGATCTTGGTCAGGGTACCGGCGCCGACGGTCCGGCCACCCTCACGGATGGTGAACCGCATGCCCTCGTCCATCACGATCGGCTGGATCAGCTGGACGGTCATCTTCGTGTCGTCGCCCGGCATGACCATCTCGGTGCCCTCGGGGAGGGTCACGACGCCGGTCACGTCGGTCGTACGGAAGTAGAACTGCGGGCGGTAGTTCTGGAAGAACGGCGTGTGACGGCCACCTTCGTCCTTGGACAGGATGTAGACCTGCGCCTCGAACTCGGTGTGCGGGGTCGAGGTGCCCGGCTTGGCGACGACCATGCCGCGCTCGACGTCCTCACGCTTGACACCGCGGACCAGCAGGCCCACGTTGTCGCCGGCCTGACCCTGGTCGAGCAGCTTGCGGAACATCTCAACGCCGGTGACCGTGGTCTTGGTCGCCTTCTCGCGGATGCCGAGGATCTCGACCTCCTCGTTGACGTTGACAACGCCACGCTCGATACGGCCGGTGACGACCGTGCCACGACCGGTGATCGTGAAGACGTCCTCGATCGGCATCAGGAACGGACGCTCGGTCTCGCGCTGCGGCTCGGGGATGTTCTCGTCCACCGCGTCCAGCAGCTCGAGGAGCTTGTCGCCCCACTCCTTGTCGCCCTCGAGCGCCTTCAGCGCCGAGACGCGGACCACGGGCAGGTCGTCGCCCGGGAACTCGTACTCGGTCAGCAGCTCGCGGACCTCCAGCTCGACGAGCTCGAGGATCTCCTCGTCGTCAACCATGTCGGCCTTGTTCAGGGCGACGACGATGTACGGCACGCCGACCTGGCGGGCGAGGAGCACGTGCTCCTTCGTCTGCGGCATCGGGCCGTCGGTCGCGGCGACCACCAGGATCGCGCCGTCCATCTGCGCGGCACCGGTGATCATGTTCTTGATGTAGTCAGCGTGACCCGGGCAGTCGACGTGCGCGTAGTGCCGCTTCTCGGTCTGGTACTCGATGTGAGCGATCGAGATGGTGATACCGCGCTGCTTCTCCTCCGGCGCCTTGTCGATCTCGTCGAACGGCGTGAAGGGGTTCAACTCCGGGTACTTGTCGTGCAGAACCTTGGAAATGGCCGCGGTGAGCGTCGTCTTACCGTGGTCGATGTGACCGACCGTACCGATGTTGACGTGCGGCTTGGTCCGCTCGAACTTCGCCTTCGCCACTGGATTGTCCTCCTGGACTTGTACTTGTCCGCCGGGGTCGAAGAATAGATTCCTTCGTCGCCCCGGCGGCTATCAGGGTCGGTTGTGCGGACCCCGGGGGAACCCCGGAGAGCCCACACGCTGTGTGGTGCTCCGGTTTTCGGGGTTATTCCCCCGTCGCCTTTGCGATGATCTCCTTCGCCACGTTCGTGGGAACCTCGGCGTAGGAGTCGAACTGCATGGAGTAGTTCGCGCGGCCCTGGGTACGCGACCGCAGGTCACCCACGTAGCCGAACATCTCCGACAGCGGAACGAGTGCCTTCACGACACGCACGCCACTGCGCTCCTCCATGGCCTGGATCTGGCCACGGCGGGAGTTCAGGTCACCGATGACGTCACCCATGTACTCCTCGGGGGTGGTCACCTCGACCGCCATCAGCGGCTCGAGCAGCGCCGGGCTGGCCAGCTTCGCGGCCTCCTTGAGCACCATCGAACCGGCGATCTTGAACGCCATTTCCGACGAGTCGACCTCGTGGTAGGCACCGTCGAGCAGGGTCAGCTTCAGTCCGACGAGCGGGTAGCCCGCGAGCACGCCGTACTGCATGGCGTCCTGCGCACCCTGGTCCACCGACGGGATGTACTCGCGCGGAACGCGGCCACCGGTGACCTTGTTCTCGAACTCGTACAGCGCACCGTCCGTGGTGGCCAGCGGCTCCAGCTTGACGACGACCTTCGCGAACTGGCCGGAGCCACCCGTCTGCTTCTTGTGGGTGTAGTCCAGCTTCTCGACCGTCTTGCGGATGGTCTCGCGGTAGGCCACCTGCGGCTTGCCGATGTTGGCCTCGACCTTGAACTCGCGGCGCATCCGGTCGACCAGCACGTCCAGGTGCAGCTCGCCCATGCCCGAGATGATCGTCTGGCCGGTCTCCTCGTCCTGCTTGACCTTGAAGGTGGGGTCCTCCTCGGCCAGCTTCTGGATCGCGATCGACAGCTTCTCCTGGTCGGCCTTGGTCTTCGGCTCGACCGCGACCTCGATCACGGGGTCGGGGAAGGTCATCGACTCGAGGATGATCGGCTGCTGCGGGTCGCACAGGGTGTCGCCGGTCGTGGTGTCCTTCAGGCCGATCGCGGCGTAGATGTGGCCCGCGATGGCCTCACTGACCGGGTTCTCCTTGTTGGAGTGCATCTGGAAGAGCTTCCCGATGCGCTCCTTGCGCTCCTTGGTGGAGTTGATCACCTGGGCGCCGGAGTTGACCTGGCCGGAGTAGACCCGGATGTAGGTCAGCTTGCCGAAGAACGGGTGCACGGCGATCTTGAACGCCAACGCCGAGAACGGCTCGTCGGTGTTCGGCTTCCTGGTCGCCGGGGTCTCGCCGTCGACGAGCGTGCCTTCGACCGCGGGCACGTCCAGCGGGGACGGCAGGTAGTCGATCACCGCGTCCAGCATCGGCTGGACACCCTTGTTCTTGAACGCCGAGCCGCAGAGAACCGGGTACGCCGACCGCTCGATCGTGATCTTGCGGATGGCGGCCTTGATCTCCTCGACCGTCAGCTCCTCGCCACCGAGGTACTTCTCCATCAGGGCGTCGTCGGTCTCGGCGACGGCCTCGATGAGCTGCTCGCGGTACTCCGCGGCCTTCTCGGCCAGATCGGCCGGGATCTCCTCGATCGCGTAGTCCTCGCCCTTCTTCACCTCGCCGCGCCAGGTCAGCGCGCGCATGTGAATCAGGTCGACGACACCGATGAAGTCGTTCTCGGCACCGATCGGCAGCTGGATCGGCAGCGGCTTGGCACCGAGGCGCTCCGAGATGGTGCGCACGGTGAAGTAGAAGTCCGCGCCCAGCTTGTCCATCTTGTTGACGAAGCAGATGCGCGGGACGTCGTACTTGGTGGCCTGCCGCCAGACCTGCTCGGACTGGGGCTCGACACCCTCCTTGCCGTCGAACACCGCGACGGCACCGTCGAGGACGCGGAGCGAACGCTCCACCTCGACGGTGAAGTCGACGTGGCCGGGCGTGTCGATGATGTTGATCTGGTGGTCGGCCCAGTAAGTGGTCGTCGCGGCGGACGTGATCGTGATGCCGCGCTCCTGCTCCTGCTCCATCCAGTCCATCGTCGCGGCGCCGTCGTGCACCTCGCCGATCTTGTAGTTGATCCCGGTGTAGAACAGGATCCGCTCCGTCGTCGTGGTTTTACCCGCGTCGATGTGAGCCATGATCCCGATGTTGCGGACCTTGGCCAGGTCGGTGAGCACGTCGAGTGCCACGAGAATCTTCCCCTGTCTTGCAGAGCTGTCGGGCCGCCGGTCAGGTCACCAGCGGTAGTGGGCGAAGGCCTTGTTGGACTCGGCCATCTTGTGCGTGTCCTCGCGACGCTTGACGCTCGCCCCAAGGCCGTTGCTCGCGTCGAGCAGCTCGTTCATGAGGCGCTCGACCATGGTCTTCTCGCGACGGCTGCGGGAGTAGCTGACCAGCCAACGCAGCGCGAGGGTGGTGCTGCGACCGGGCTTGACCTCGATCGGCACCTGGTAGGTGGCGCCACCGACACGACGGGGCTTGACCTCGATGGCCGGCTTCACGTTGTCGAGCGCACGCTTGAGCGTGACCACCGGGTCGGTGCTCGTCTTCTCACGGGCGCCCTCGAGCGCGCCGTAGACGATCTTCTCGGCGACGGAGCGCTTGCCGTCCCGCAGCACCTTGTTGATCAGCTGAGTGACCAGCGGGGAGCTGTAGACCGGGTCGGAGATCAACGGCCGCTTCGGGGCCGGTCCCTTACGTGGCATCAGCCCTTCTCCTTCTTCGCGCCGTAGCGGCTGCGCGCCTGCTTGCGGTTCTTCACGCCCTGCGTGTCCAGCGAGCCGCGGATGATCTTGTAGCGAACACCCGGGAGGTCCTTCACACGGCCACCGCGCACGAGCACCATCGAGTGCTCCTGGAGGTTGTGGCCCTCACCGGGGATGTATGCGGTGACCTCGATGCCGCTGGTCAACTTGACACGGGCGACCTTGCGCAGCGCCGAGTTCGGCTTCTTGGGCGTGGTGGTGTACACACGCGTGCACACTCCGCGCCGCTGCGGGCTCCCCTTGAGCGCCGCGGTCTTGGTCTTGGCGACCTTGTCCTGGCGGCCCTTACGGACCAGCTGCTGGATCGTGGGCATGGACCGGCTTTCTCTACGACTGCTTCTTCATGGCGGTTGTCCGTGGTTGTGCTGTGTTCCCCCTGGCCCCGCCGTAACCCGAGGTCGGGCGTGTCGCCCTTCCCCGACGGCCCGTGCGGGACAGCGCCACATGGAACAACCGCGGCATCCCAACGGGGTTTGGGAGGTCTCCGTGCCGGTTTGCGTCGTGGTCTTCACCGACGACAGGCACACGGAGCGGCCCGACATCAGTCAGGCACGATTAGCAAAGATACCTGGCCGGTTCCCGGCGGGCAAAACGGGGGTCGCCGACCCCGCCCGATACGGTGAACGCCACCTGGACACCGCGTTGTTCCCCGCTCGGGTTGCAGTGATCGGTACACCGTTGCGGACGGGCAACGGTACATTCCGGCTCGAGAAGTTGTCACCGAGTGAGCCGGGGGGCGCAGGGCCGTGTCCGAGCCGGATTTCGACTCCGAGCGCCTGGCCGAGCGCAACGCGGAGTTGCGCCGCCAGGTCGACCACATGACGGGTGAGGTGCGCCGCCGCACCGAGGGCCTCAAGCAGGCGCAGGCGCGGATGGCCGCGCTGACCGGCGAGGCGCGTTCGGACGACGGCGTGGTGCAGGCCAAAGTGGACATGACGGGTCAGCTGACCGAGCTGACGCTCTCGTCGCACGCCTTCGAGCGCGGGACCCCGGCGGACCTCGCGGCGGAGATCACACGTGTGATCCGTGCGGCGACGACGGACGTGCGGACCGAGGTGCGCCGCGAGGCGAGCCGGTTCACCCCGGACGACGACCTGATCGACCTGCCCGACCTGGTGCCGGGGGCCCCGTCGTTGCGCGACCTGTTCAAGGGGGCGTAGCGGTGGGCGATGAGACGCACATCGACCCGAACGGGTTACAAGTGGGCGCGGGCCTCACCGAGACCGCGTCCACGCTCAAGAACCGGCTGCGAGACGTGGGCCGGCCGTGGGGCGACGACGAGCCGGGGCGCAGCTTCGCGAAGGACTACCTGCCCGCGGCCGAGGCGGTCAGCAAGGCCGCCGGCGAGGTGGCGGCGGCGCTGACGCGGCTCGCGGAGAACCTGGCGGCGCAGGCGGACGCCCACCGGAAGGCCGACAAGCCGAGCACGCAGGTCTGACATGGCGATCATGGAACCGCCCGAGTTCATCGAGGACATCGCACCGTGGGTGCTCGGTGACGAGTGGCCCAAGGGCGACGAGGACGCCATGATCCGCCTCGCCGAGGTGTGGGAGACGGCCGCGAAGGACGTCGACGCGGCGATGAGGGCCGCCGACAGCGCGGTGAAGCAGGCGCGCGACGGCTTCGACGGACCGGCGGCGCGACAGTTCGACGAGGTCTGGGCGAAGTTCGTCGACGGTGACGACGCGGCGTTCACCAGGCTGAAGGACGGCTCGGAGCAGCTGGCCGACGCGTGCCGGAGCTGCGCGGTGCTGATCGAGTACGCGAAGCTGTCGATCCGGGCGGCGCTGGCGGCGCTCGGCATCCAGGTCATCGCGATGATCACGGCGGCGTTCACCACGTCCGGCGGCTCCCTCGCCGGCATCATGCCCGCGCAGCTGGCGACGCGGCAGGTGATCCTGACGATCTTCCGTGACCTGACGCGGCGGCTCGGTGAGCAGGTCGACAGGACCCTGCCGGACCGGATGCTGTTGTCGTTGGCGACGGAGGTCGCGGCGAGCGTGGCGGTCGACACGAGCCGGACGCCGGGCAGAGGCGCGATCTCGGGGAGCTTCAGCCTGGAGAGCCTGGCACAGGCACTCGCGTCCGACGCGGTCAGCGACAGCACGAGCGGCAACGGGCAGCACATCACCGGTGCCGCCCCCAAACCCAGCCCCCGGCCGCGCGGTGATGATCCCCCGCAGCGGTTCACGGGCAACCTCGACCCGACGCCGCTGCCCGTCCAGACCAGTGGCGATCGCCCCGAGGCACCTCCCGCGGCCGGCACCCTGCCCGACCACCCCACGCACTTCGTCGTCGACGTGCACGCCACCGCCGACACCATCCGGGCGTCCGGGTGGGACGGGGAACAACCGGTCCTGCTGTTCGGGCGCAGGCCGGGATTCGCGGCGCAGCTGGCCCGTGAGCTCGGCGGCGAGGTGACCGCACCGGACCGGGACGCGTGGACCGACCACCGCGGCAACCTGTTCGCGAGCAGTTCTCGTCTGGGGCCCAAGGACTTGCGGCCCGGGTGGCCGCCGAACGGCGAGTGGACCACGGTCGAACCGGACGGCACGAGCACCCCGCACGGCCACTCCTCGCCGCCTGGACACGTGCCGGATTGGCGTACGGGCGACACGTACCGCCGCGGCGCGGCGCCGGGCAGCGGCAACGGACCGACGACGTCTCCGCCGATCACGGCCGAACGACCGCAGGTGCGTCGGCGTCCCCACGAGTCCGACGCGACCGTGAGCGCGGGAGACGCGCGTCCGCCGAAGCTCATCGCACCTGAGGGCGCTCCGCTGTTCTTCGCCAACCGGCCGGACTTCCGGGCCAGCGCGACCGACGTGCACCACATGCGGCAGTCGTACGGGCTGGACACGTGGTACCGGGACGCCGCCGGGATCGACGACGTCATCGCGCGCACCCCGTACCTGCGGAGCATCCCCCGCGACCAGCTGATCGCGTTACGCGGGCACACCGCCCCACCCGCGTTCAAGATCGTCAACGAGGCGTTGCGCACCAACGACATCCAGACGTTGCGGCGGTACGAGGGCTACATCAAGGTCGTCAACTCCGCGCTGAACCAGCTGCCGCCCTTCCACGGCGTCGTGCACCGCGTGGTCAACACGGACCACCCCGCGCTGCGGGCCAGCCAGTACCGGCACGACTCCGAGGTGACCGAACGGGCCTTCCTGAGCGGTTCCGCGGCCGGGACAGGGCATCCGCCGGGCAAAGTCGTGCTGCAGATCCACTCGCTGACCGGCCGGGACGTCTCCGCTATCGCGCACCGGCCGGGCGAGCGGGAAGTGCTTTTCCCGTCCGGTACGAGGTTCAAGGTGGCGGGGACCGGCTTCGACCCGCGGACCGGCACCTACTACGTGCAGATGCGGGAAGTTCCCCCGGCCGCGCGGGCACAGCGGCCGGTTCGGGCACAGCAGGGCCCCCGCCCGGTCCACCCCGGACCGCAGTTCGTCCACAGTGGACAAAGTCAGGCGCGGCCGCAGCGGCCAGCCCGGCCCCAGCGGGCCGTACCGGACCGCAGGCAGGCGACATCGCCGTTGCGGCGCCCGAAAAGCCCAGTGCCTCAACCGGTCCCGCAGGTGACGAACACCGTTCCCGCCACCCGGGCGTTGCGCGGGCCGGACTTCGACTACGGCGCCCATCGGCCGGTTGCTCAACCCCTCGACCGGTGTGACGCGGGTGAGCCGATGCGGAGCACGTACACCACCAGGCAGATCGGCGCTGAGACGAGCAGCGAATGAGTGAAACCATGCAACAGCTGGCGGTGCACCAGGGCGTCGTCCACCGGTGCGCCCGACGGCCGGAAGGCACCGTCGATCTCGTCGCCCCGGACGGGACGGTGCCGTCCGGCGACTTCGAGCGGACCGAGGACGGCTCCTTCGTCCTGCGGATCTCCGAGAGCCTGCCGGAGGCGTTGTTCACGTTCACCGTCGACGGGATCGAGCACCCCGAGCCGTCGCTCGGTTGTCTCGCGCCCGATCCGGAGACCGTGATCCGTCAGGTGCAGCAGCGGGTCTGGCCGGGCAGGCAGGATTCCGGCCTGCCGAGGTTCCCGGTGCCCGTGCTCGCCGAGGGCGAGGACGACGACGAGCCCGGCACCGGCTCGATCGTGACGGATCTCAGCGTCTCCGTCGTCGCGGCCGCCCCCGGTGGGTGGCAGCGGATCGGCATCGAGTGCCGGGCGTTGGGCGGCTGGCTCGAACTGCGGTCGAGCGTCACGCTGGACGACGACGCTGTGCGCGCGTGGTCCCCGCCTGCCGTGGTCGGGCACTGGTTCCACCGGCTGCGAATGGCGGCGTACCAACCGTCCAAGGGCACCTGGTTCGCGGCGAAGTACGAGCTCAAGCGCGGCGCCCCGGCCACCATCGAGTTCGACCGCGAGTTCCCCGACGACGGCGACGCCCACGGGTGTTTCGAAGACCTGCGGACCCTGCCGAGGCACTCGCAGGTGATTCCGCCGTCGATGGTGCAGGGTGCGCTGCTGGCCTACGAACTGGCAGCGAACCTCGACCGGCACACCCTGGATGTCGAGCCAGCACAGAACGAAAAGCCGTACACCCTGATGGCGAGGTTGTTCGACGGGTTCACCAACAACGACCGCCCATATACCTACCGACCGGCGATTTCCGCGTCGGAGAAGGAAGCCATCCTGTCCTTCTTGGACGGCGGCAAGGTCGTGCTGTCGTCGAGCGGGCACTCGGCGGACTTGTTGCACCCGGAGCGGGAAAGCCTTGTACCGATGGCGTTCCACACCGACGGCGTGTGGGTGTGGCCCGCTGCCGTCGCGTACTACCTGAGGACGCACGGGATCGCGCCCGCGCCGGACTTCGTGCGGCACATCCGGTCTTCGGGCTACCGGACGCCCAAGTCCGTGCCGAGGTCCGCGTTGGACCGGGCTTCCGCGATGGCGATGGGTCGCCCCGAGTCCGAGGCGGCCACGTGGGAGGACTACGACCGGGCCGCGTATGCCCTGGCGGACATGGCTTCCCGGTTCCGGGTCAGCAAGCGGCACTACGGCATCGGCCGGGTGAAGGACCAGGCGTGGTGCCTGGTCCGCGAGGGCGACCGGTGGGCCGCATTCTGGTACGCCGACGACCGGCGCGAACTGGAGCACGTCTTCGACACGGTCGGTCAGGCCGCGACGTACATCATGGGCCAGCTCTGGCAGAACTACCCCGACCTGCAGCGCGAGGCGGACGAACTGCTTGACACCTACGAGGTGCTCGACGTCCCCATCCCGCCGTCGCCGCCGCTGGAGAACTTCGAGCGGTTCCGTTACGTCGAGGTCAGCGATCTGGACGTGGAGCAGTTCGGCCCGCCGACGTCGAACCTCGTGTACGCGCCAGGCACCACGGTCGACCAGATCGTGCCCGTCCTGCACGGGGACGACTCGCCGCGGCGGCTGCGACTGACCGGCGAGTGGACGGTCGTCTCGTGCGTCACCAAGGACGGTGAGTCCCGGCCCGGCGACGTGCAGGCGTACATCCTGCCGCAGGCGACCGGGGATTACCTGCACTGGGGCCAGATCGTGGAACTGTCAGCCGCGGACGGCTCCTGATGCCCGACTGGAAGATCGGCCTGGACGTCCGCAACCTCGCCAGCGTGGACATCTCGCTGCCGGGCTGGTTGCGCGGCCACGCGATCGGTGGCGCGCTCGGCGCGGCGGTCCGGTTCGACAAGCCGGTGGACATCCTGAAGCGGTACGGCCAGTACGGTCCGATGCAGTTCACGAACGTGTTCGGCAAGCCGGGTGCGATCACGTCGGACACGCAACTGATGCTGATGGCGTTGGACGGCATGGTCCGCGCGCACGTACGCGCCACCTGGTACGAGCGGACGGACCCGGTGCGGGAAGTGGCGCTGGCCCTGCGCCGGTGGCTGGTGACCGAGCAGGACGGCTGGTTCCCGCGTGCCAGTGGGCTTTTCGAGCGGCGCTGGGCCGACCGCACCACGGTCGACGCGATCCGGCACTTCGCCGAGACGGGCACGTTCGGCACGATCGACAAGCCGCTGAACCACTCGCGGGGCAGTTCCCCGCTGAGCCGGGCGGGTGTCGCCGCGTTGTGGAGCACGGATCTCGGCGAGGTCTTCACCCTCGGCGCCCGGATCGCCGCGCTGACCCACGGCCACCCCGACGCGTACCTCGCCGCCGGTGCGTACGCGGTGATGGTGCAGTACTTGCTGACCGTGAAGCACCCCATCCGGGCGATCGACGCGGCGAGGTTCGAGCTGACCCACTGGAAGGGCCACGAGCGCGTCCACGAGGCCCTGTCCCGCGTCGTCGAGGCGCAGTTCGCCCCGGAGTCGCGGCTCGATCCCGCCACGGTCGAGAGCTTCGGAGACAGCGAGACAGCCGTTGGCGCGCTTGCCATCGCGGCGCGGGCGGCGATCTCCGAGCACCGGTTCGAGTACGTCGTCGGCCGGGCCACCACGATCGCGGGGGACAGCGCGACCACCGGGGCGTTGGCCGGTGGCCTGTACGGCCTCGCAGGCGGCGGGGGTTTCCTGCCGCAGGACCTCGTCGCGCAGGTGGAGCTGAGCCAACGGATGGGCACGCTGGCCTATCAGGTGCGCCGCGAGTTCAGCGACGAGCCGTTGTCCGACGACGAGTTCTACAGCTGGTTCCCGTTCTCACAGAAGCGTTAGATCCAGCCGTTGTCGCGTGCCATGCGTGCGGCCTGGGCGCGGCTGCGGGCGCCGAGTTTCGTCATCGCGGACGAGACGTAGTTGCGCACAGTCCCGGCCGAGAGGTTCAACGCCTTGGCGATGTCCGGTGCCGTACGGGAATCGTCGACCATGCGGAGCACTTCGAGTTCCCGCTCGGTCAACGGGCACGCGTTCTCCGCGAGCGCCTCGGCGGCGAACTCCGGGTCGACGTATCGCATTCCGGCGTGCACGCGGCGGATCACGTCCGCCAGCAACGCGGCCGGTGCCGTCTTGGCGAGAAACCCCTTCGCACCGAGGGACAGGGCTTGCCGCAGGACGCCGGGGCGGGCGTGCCGAGTCAGCATGATCGCCCGGGTGTCGATCAGCTCGAGCACCCGCAGGCCGTCCATGGTGGGCATTTCCAGATCGAGGACGACCACGTCCGGCTTGTGCTCGGCGATCGCCATCAGGGCTTTCGGGCCGTCGTCGACGTCGGCGACGACTTCGAGGTCGGGTTCGAGGCCGAGCAACGACGCCACGGCCTGCCTGGTCAGCTGCTCGTCGTCGGCCAGCACCACGCGGATCATCTCGGCAGGCTCGCAATCACCTCGAAGGAAGCCGGGTCGACGTTGCGCGCGGTGAACGACCCACCGGACGCTTCGACCCGCCGGGTCAACCCGGCGAGTCCGCTGCCCTCATCCCCTTGCCGCAACGGGGCGACACCGTCGTTCACGATCCGCAACAAGGCCTGATCCGGCTTCGTCACAAGGGAAACCTTGCACGTGCGCGGGTCGGAGTGACGCAGCGCGTTGGTCACGGCCTCGCGCAGCACCCGGCCGAACAGGTCGCGTTCGGCCGTGGTCAGATCGGCGGGGTCGGCGTCGAAGTCGCACGAGATCCCCGCCGAGTCCAGGAGGTTGCGCGCGCCGGTGAGTTCGGTGGCGAAGTCGGTCGGCCGGTTGCCGTGTGCCAGGGCACGGACGTCCTTCAAAGCGCTGCGTGCCAAGCGTTGTACCTCGATCATCTCGGCCTTGGACTTGTCCGGGTCGGTCAGCCGGACGGCCAGTTCGCTCTTGAGCGACACCACTTCCAGTGCGTGCCCGAGGATGTCGTGCAGGTCCTCCGCCAGCCGCAGGCGCTCACGGGTGGCGGCGAGCTCGGCCGCGTCACGGCGTGCCTCCTCCAGCTTCAGCACCCCGTCCCACCAGCGGTACGTCAGGCCGACGCTGTACATGAGGGACGCGGCGACGAAGGTCGTGCCGAACAGGCTCGGGCCGATGAAGTCGGCGCGTCCGACGAGCAGGAGCACACTCGTGAACACGACAGCTTGCAGCAGGAGGACAAGGGCGGCGTATCCGGTGGCGACCTTGAGCGTCCTGGCGACGAAGAACTCGGACGCCGTCATGCCGACCAGGACCGAGGTGAAAGGGCTCGACAACGGCCCCGTGGCCGCCGCGACGGACACCACGGCGAGCGCCACCCCGACCAGGCTGAAAACCCGGACGTTCGGGTACGGCACCCAGTCTCCCCGCAGACGCCCCAGTGTGCCGCGTACCCGCACCACGACCAGCACGACCGTGACCAGTCCAACCGCGACCAGCACAGCCCAGTGCCGAGGTTCCTGCAGCAGGAAGAAGATCGGCATCAGGATGAGGATCTCGGTGAACAGCAGCATGAACCGCGTCGTTCGCCGGATCGGCTCGATGGCTGCGGTCTCGGACACGAACCACAACGTAACAGCACATGACACGTGTCATCCGAGGTCGTGACGGCGACGACTACTGACCGTGGCGGCGGTCGGCGAGGCTTGTGCCATGAACGTGATCGAAGTTTCCGGATTGACCTACCGCTACGGGCAGTTCGCGGCCGTCGCCGGTGTCGACTTCACGGTCCGGCAGGGGGAGATCTTCGCGCTGCTCGGCACGAACGGCGCGGGCAAGACCACCACGATCGAGCTGATCGAGGGGTTCCGCAAACCGGCTGGCGGGCAGGTCCGCGTGTTCGGCGTCGACCCGGTGGCCGACCGGGCGGCCTTCAGCGCGCACACCGGCGTGATGTCCCAGCAGACCGGGTTGATCGGCGAGCTGACCGTGATCGAGACGCTCGACCTGTGGTCGGGGCTGACCAGCAGGAAGGACTCGGCGAAGTCCCTTGTGGACATCGTCGGGCTCGAGCACAAGGTGGACGTGCCGGTCGACAGGCTCTCCGGGGGTGAGCGGCGGCGGCTGGACTTCGCACTGGCGATCTGGGGGCGGCCGCCGCTGGTGATCCTGGACGAGCCGACCACCGGGCTGGACCCGGAGTCGCGCCAGCAGCTGTGGGAGACCGTCGACCACCTGCGGGACACCGGCTCGTCGGTCCTGCTCACCACGCACTACCTGGAGGAGGCGCAGGCACTGGCCGACCACGTGGCGATCATGCACGAGGGCCGGATCCAGATCGCCGGGACGCTGTCGGAGGTGTTGTCCGACCGCCCGGCGCGGATCACGGCGAAAGTGCCGGACATCGGCGTGCCACGGCTTTTCGGTGATGTGACGGTCGACAACGGGGTGTTCACCGTGCAGACCAGGGACATGCAGGCGGACCTGTACGAACTGTTGCAGTGGGCCAAGGAGAACTCGGTGCGGCTGCAGGACCTCAACGCGACCCAGGCGTCGCTGCAGGAGATCTTCCTGTCGATCGGAAAGGCGTGACCATGGTTCTCCACCTGGCTTTGACGGAGTTGCGGCTGCTGTTCCGCAAGAAACTGACCATGGTGTCGGTCGTGGTCCTGCCCGCGGCCCTGTGCGCGATGGCGTACCTGCAACTGCGTGGCCTGCCCAAGTCGGAGTGGCCGGGGCAGCTGGGCCTGACGTACGTGATGCTGCTGGCCCTGTCGGTGTTCCTCGTCAGCACGACGGTGTTCACCGCGCGCAGGCAATCACTGGTGCTGCAACGACTTCGCACGTCCGAGCTGTCGGACAACGGCGTGTTCGCCGGGATCGCCGGACCGATCATGGTTGTCGGCCTGGTGCAGTCCATCGTCTACATGGGTTTCTGCCTGGCGATCGGTGCTCCCGCCCCGCAGCAGGTCGGACCGGTCGTCATCGGACTGGTGCTCGGCCTGCCGACGGCGATGCTCGCGGGCATCGTGACAGCCGCCTTCTCCCGCAGTGTGGAGGTCACCCAGATCACCGCGGTCCCGCTGTTGTTCACGGCGTTCGCCGGGATCATCATGGCCAGGGTCGACAACGAGATCGTGGCCACGATCGGGGCCGCGCTGCCGATGGCGGGCCCGGGCGAACTGCTGGCCGAGGGCTGGAGCGGATCGCTGTCGACGGTCGGACTGGTCGCCACGATCGGGTGGTTGTTGGTGCTCGGGCTCGTCGGTCAGCGGTTCTTCAAGTGGGAGCCACGCCAGTAACAGAATTGCCTTATATAAGTCGCGACTGTTACATTCGGGCGATGACGGACCTCATCGACCAGCTCAACGCCGTCCAGCGAACCGTCAAGCGGCAGGGTGACGGGCGAGCCATCGCCCTCACCTGCAGCTACGACGCGAAAATCGAAGACGTGTGGGACGCGTGCACCAACGCCGACCGCCTGAGGCGTTGGTTCGCGCCAGTGTCGGGCGACCTGCGACTGGGCGGCGAGTACGCCATCGAAGGCAACGCCAGCGGAACCGTCGACGGCTGCGACCCGCCCCGCCACTTCGCCCTGACCTGGGAATACGACGGCGAGCAGAGCCAGGTGAGCGTACGGCTGGCGGAAGACCCCGACGGCCGGACCCGACTCCACCTGGAGCACAGCTTTCCCGTGAACGAGCACTGGGAGACCTACGGCCCGGGCGCGGGCGGGGTCGGCTGGGACATCACCCTGGTGAGCCTGACCGCCCACCTGGCGGAGAAGCCGTTGCCACCAGAGGAAGAGTGGACCGCTTCGGCGGAAGGCCTCGACTTCATGCGGCGAAGCAGCGCCCACTGGGGAGAAGCGGGCATGGCCGCGGGCGAGGACCCGGCGTGGGCACAGGCGGCCGCCGACCGGACGACGGCCGCCTACGCGCCACCTACGGATGAAAACGATCAGCGGTGACTGACATGACGTACCGGTTGTTCGCGTACTCCGCGACCGTCCACATCTCGTCGGTCGACGGCCGGTATGCCATGTCCTCGGGGCCAATCGGCCACTCACCCTGGTAGATGTTGGCAAGTTTGCCCGGCTGCCAGACGATCAGGTCGCCACGGCTGTCGTCGCCGGTGCTCCGGCTGATGTAGTACCAGGACTTGTCCGGCCCGTCGCCGCCCTTGATGGCCGCGGCGCCCTGCATGCTCTTGATGTTGACCTGGTACGCCCAGTCCGCCGTGACGTCGGACAGTTCCCTGGTCTCGTAGTTGACGTCCCACCGGAACAACCTGGTGCCGTCGCCCGCCGGGTCCCATTCGGTGACGAGCATGCTGTCCGGGGACGTCGAACGGTCAAGCGAGATCGCGGAGAACCTGATGTTCTGCGACGGCGTGGCGCGGTTGTAGCTGAACTTCGTCGGGATGACGTACTGGTAGCCGTAGGCGTGGTAGTCGCCGTTGGCCGCGCGGCCGATCGCCGAGTCGTTCGCGGTGGAGACCTTCAGGATGTCGTTGAGGTCGTACACCTCGATGTTGTCCGTGCTGGCGACGTACAACAGGTTGCCGTACCAGGCGAGTCCGCCCGCGTGGTTGGGGTTCGTCGACTCGAAGTCCGGGTGGCCGTTCTTGGTGGTCGCCCGGACCAGCAGGACGTGCCGGTAGACCGGCTTCAGCGGGTCGGTGCGGTCGATGAAGCTGATCCGCGCGCCCTTCTTCTCCGAACCGTCCAGGCCGTACCAGGAGACCAGGACGACCTTGCGGTCCTGCCACACCCCTTCGTCGAGGGCGTCACTGCTGGTGGTGATGCCCTGCGGACGCCACTCCGTGGTGTTGTCGTCGCCTTCCTTCCAGAGGAACCCGGCCGCGAAGTTCGGCGTGATGTGCTGGCCGTCCTCCTTCGGGATCCGCACCGCCTCGCGATTGGAGTCGTCCAGGACGGCTTTGACGTCCGCGTTCGGCAGGGCGCCGACGAGCTTGTTGTAGTCGGCGTCGTTGGCGGTACGGACCAGTTTGTAGTCCGCCGCGTTGAGTTTCTTGGCCGTGTCGTCCGCGGTGGCTGTCGGCACGGTCCCCAGTGTCATGACCATGAGTCCGGCCACCGCGATCGCGGTGGTTCGCAGTTTCCTCATACTCAATGAATAGCTGTTGAAATGCTGGGGAATTCCCAACGCGGAACCCGGGTCAGTGGAAACGTGCACGGTAGAGGTCCCGCAGCGCGCCAATTTCGCCGCCGTGGTGACAGACTTCACGCGTGATGTGCAGGACCAGCGCGGCGAACGGGTACTCGACGTAGCCCGGCTCCGCCTGGCCGACCGGAGCAACGAACTCGCTCTCACTGAGGGATTTCACGCCGTCGTGCCAGGCTTTGTAGGTGTCGTGCAGCATGGTGACCGCGGTCTCGGCATCGCCTGGCCACGACGCGGTCTCCAACGTGGGCACGTCGGCTTTGAAATGCGCGGCGGCTCGCTGGCCGAAACAGCCGACCGCGATGTGCGCGATCCGCCAGGCGATCGTGGTCACCGGTGTCGGTTCCGGTGCCGGGTGCTGCCAGTCGACCATGAAAGAACCGTCCGGCTGCTCGCGGATGCTCCACATGTCGTCGACCGGTTCCCAGAAGTACTCCTCGTCGGTGAGGCCGTGAACGCGTGGCCAGAGGCTGTGGTCCCAGTAGAACTCCAGTTGCTCGAGCAGTTGATCGCGCCAGTTCATGCGACCGACGCTAGCGTGGAGTCACCGACACGGCTGTGTCGGTGATAGGAGGTCGCGGTGGAGCCGATGGTCGAGCGCCAGCACGCCCTCATCGAGCAGCTGCGCGCCCGCGCACCCCGTCTGACCAGCGCGCAAACGCTTGCCACCGACCTCGGTGTCAGCTCGCGGACGATCGAGCGCGACGTGGCCAGGCTGCGTGCGGCCGGGCTGCCGCTGCGGATCCAGACCGGGCCGGGCGGCGGTTACTCGATCGACGCGAGATCACTGCTGCCGCCGATCGAGCTCACGCCCGGGGAAGCTTCCGCACTGGTCGCCGCGATCGTGGCGGTCGGCCCGTTCAGCTCGGCGACGGCGCAGAGCGCTCTGCAAAAGCTGCTCAGCGCGTTGCGCGCCGACTGATGCCTGACCAGAAGCCGCAGTGGTGGTCAGCGGCGAACGGGGTCGGCGCGATGCCTTCGGACGACAGCTTGATCACGGCGTCCTCCGGCCAGTGCGGGCGGGCGGGACCGTTCGGGTTGCCCGTTCGGGCGAACGCCGTCCAGTAGCCGACAATCTTGGCCGACAACCGCTTCTGCTTGGCGGTCAATGGCGGATAAGGGTTCTGGGCCATGTCGAGATCCCAGAGGTAGGGCAGATCCAAGCCGTGGTACGAGCCCTGAGGAAACCCGGTCTGGGTGACCTGTCCACTGTCCTCAGCGAACTCGTAGGCGTAGACCGGCTGATGGGCGGAGGCCGCCTCGGCAGTGCGCAGCACCGGACAGGCACCGATGGCCCCGCCCCAGTCGCTGAGCACCGCGGACATCGCCAGCGCCGGACTTCCGTAGTTGCCAACCGGATACGTGGTGAGCACGTCGTCGGCCCGCTCGCCGAACGTCTGGCGCACCAACTCCGTGTACCGGCCCGCGGTCATGTTCGATTCCCACGAAACGAACATGCGCATCTCGTCACGAGTGCTTCCGATCATCAGCGGAACTCGTGCGCCAGTACCGTCTCGGAGCACGTCCTTCGGCTGTTTGGGCAACATCGGTGTTCCGGCAACGGGATTCCACGGCCGGTCACTCACCTTGCCGTTGAACGCGAATCCAACACCAGCCAACGTCCCGAGCAGCTTCTCCACGCTTTGCCCACGTAGACAAGCGGCAACGTCGGCTGCCTTGGCACAACCAAGTTGCTCGATCGCCTGTGCACCGAACGCCTGCGCCGCCGACAACGTCAGCACGTCGTTGTCACAGGCGCCGCTCTGCGAGATCGCCCGGTGGAACAAGCCTTGGGACAACGGTGATGCGAGGTGAGCACACACTGCGCGGGCCCCCGCGGACTGCCCGGCCAACGTCACATTGCCCGGATCGCCGCCGAACCTGCGCGCATTGCGCTGCACCCAACGCAGCGCGGCAGCCTGATCCATCAGGCCGTAGTTCCCGCCACTCCCGTCAAGTACGGGCGAGGAAAGGAAACCAAGCGCCCCCAACCGATAGTTCATGCTCACGACAACCACATCGCCGGACGTCGCAAGCCGTGCGCCGTCGAACTCCTTGGCAGCGCCGGTGTTGAAAGCGCCGCCGTACAGCCAAACCAGCACCGGCTTCAGACCACCACGCCTCGTCCGCGGTGCGGTGACATCGAGGTAGAGACAGTCCTCAGCACTCTCAAGACGTTGCTGCGGACAGGGAGTTCCCGGCTTCGTGGCATCACGGATCCCTTGCCAGGACACCGGATCAGCGGGAGGACGCCATCGTCGCTGCCCCACAGGCGGCTCGGCATAGGGAATGCCCGTGTACGTCACGAGGTCGTCGGATACCTTGCCCCGAAGCCAGCCTGTGTCAACCCGGACCACGCCCGAACCACCATCGGCAAACGCCGGAGTACCACCAAAACCCACGGCCGCCACCGCGACCAGTGAGAGTAGAACCGTACGAATCGACATACCCACAATGCTCACCGGCCACAGGCATGGACGCGTACGCCGAGAATCTCGTCTTTCGCTACGCCCACCGACGTAGCAACAGGCAGATCAGGCCAGCCAGAAAATTTCCAAAACATCGACCCGCTGCTGATCCTCGAGGATCATGTACAGAACCAAACCCTCGCCGTGCGGCCCGAACACCCACTGCCGCATCACGCCGTCCGGCTTGGACTTGACATACGGTGCGCCATTCCACGGCACAACTTGGAGCACACAAAGAATTTCAGAGTAGGATTCGAGAGCCTCCGCAGGCAGCGCATCGATCTGCTTGGATGCCTGCGGATCAGTATCGATGTGGTACACTTACTGACCCAGCCGCTCCCGAATCATCGCCTTCACTTCGTCGAGAGACACAGCGTCAGGCATCGGTTCACCGGTGCGGAGAATGTGCTCGGCGCGTTGCAGCATCCGACGGTGGCGCTCTGGATCGAGTTGGGTGATGCGAGCGATGCGATGCCAATGTTCCAGCGTCTTGAACACCTCGTCCAAGCTCATCGTCTCCGCTGCTGCCTTGAGCGCCTTGCGGTAATCGCGATCGAAGTCCGGAGCCTCTTCGGGCAGCAACACCTCGCGAATTGCCCGAGGAGTCGTGCCAAGCTGCTCCGTTGGAGGTTCCCACGCTGGCATGGCCATGGATCGACTATAGCGAACCACGGACCCCGGCGCTGACATGCGAGAAGGCCCCCGGCGAGCCGGGGGCCTTCCTGTCGAACAGCTGAAAATCAGCGGTAGTCGCGGCCGAAGTCGTAGTCGTCCAACGGAACCGCCGCACCCGTACCGGTGCCGAAGACATCCGGGGTGTAGTAGCCGTCGTCGTAGGACGGGATCGCGTACGCCGCGACCCGGGCCTCCTCGGTCGGCTGCACCTGGATGTTGCGGTACTTGTTGATACCCGTACCGGCCGGGATCAACTTACCGATGATGACGTTCTCCTTCAGGCCGACGAGCTTGTCGCTCGCGCCCTTGATGGCCGCGTCGGTCAGGATCTTCGTGGTCTCCTGGAAGGAGGCCGCGGAGAGCCAGGACTCGGTGGCCAGCGACGCCTTGGTGATACCCATCAGCACCGGGCGACCCGAGGCGGGCTCGCCGCCCTCGGACACGATCCGGCGGTTCTGCGTCTCGAAGTCCGCCCGCTCCGGCAGCGAACCGGGCAGGAAGTCCGTCGAACCGCTGTCGATGATCGTGACCCGGCGCAGCATCTGCCGGACGATCACCTCGATGTGCTTGTCGTGGATGGACACACCCTGCGCCCGGTACACCTTCTGGACCTCGTCCGTCAGGTGCATCTGGGCCGCACGCGGCCCCATCACGCGCAGCACCTCGTGCGGGTCCGGAGTACCTTCCAGCAGTTGCTGGCCCACCGACACGTGGTCGCCGTCGGCCAACGGGCCGGTCGGCGTCGACGCGAGGCGCTGACGCTTCGACAGCTTGTCGAAGATGATCTCCTCGCTGCCGTCGTCCGGGATCAGCGTGATCTTCCAGAACCGGTCGCCGTCCTCGATCCGCACGCGGCCGTCGACGTCGGCGATCGGCGCCTTGCCCTTCGGCTGACGCGCCTCGAACAGCTCCTGGACACGCGGCAGACCGGTGGTGATGTCGTCACCGGCCACACCACCCTGGTGGAACGTACGCATCGTCAGCTGCGTACCCGGCTCACCGATCGACTGGGCGGCGACGATACCGACGGCCTCACCGACGTCCACCAGCTGGCCGGTGGCCATCGAACGGCCGTAGCACATCGCGCAGACACCGACAGCGGACTCACAGGTGAGCACGCTGCGGACCTTCGCCCGCACGACGCCGCCTTCGATCAGCTTCGCCAGCGCCGGGTCACCGAGGTCGTCACCGCGGTTGATGATGACGTTGCCCTCTTGGTCGGTGATGTCCTCCGCGACGGTGCGCGCGTAGACACTGGTCTCCACGTGCTGGTCACGGATGACGACGCCGGACGCGTCCTTCTCACCGATCGGCATCTGGATGCCGCGGCTGGTGCCGCAGTCGATCTCACGCACGATGACGTCCTGCGAGACGTCCACCAGACGACGGGTCAGGTAACCCGAGTCGGCGGTACGCAGCGCGGTGTCGGCCAGACCCTTACGGGCACCGTGCGTGGCGATGAAGTACTCACCGACGGAGAGGCCCTCGCGGAAGTTCGCCTTGATCGGACGCGGGATGTACTCACCCTTCGGGTTGGACACCAGACCACGCATACCGGCCAGCGACCGGACCTGGGTCATGTTGCCCGCCGCACCGGACTTCACGATCACCGGGATCGGGTTGTCCTCGGGGAAGTTGGCCTCCATCGCCTTGGCGACGTCCTCGGTGGCCTGCGTCCACACCTTGACGAGCTCGTTGTTGCGCTCGGTGTGCGAGAGCTGACCACGCTGGTAGCGCTTCTCGACCGCCTCGGCCTTCTGCTCGTACTGGTCGAGGATCTCCTTCTTGTTCGGCGGCACCACGACATCGGAGATGGCGATGGTGACACCGGAGCGGGTCGCCCAGTGGAAGCCCGCGTCCTTCAGCTTGTCCAGCGTCCGGGCCACGGTGACCATCGGGTACCGCTCGGCGAGGTCGTTCACGATCGCGGCCTGACGCTTCTTGGGCATCGGCTCGTTGATGAACGGGTAGTCCTCGGGGAGCAGGTCGTTGAACAGCACCCGGCCAAGGGTCGTCTCGGCCAGCCACATGCTGCCCGGCTCGTAGCCCTCCGGCCGCATGCCGTTGCCCGGCTGGCGGTTCTTGATCCGGATCTTCACCGGCGCCTGCAGGCCGATGACCTTGCGGTCGAAGGCCATGATCGCCTCGGCGGGCGACGAGAACGCCAGACCCGCGCCGACCGCGTTCTTGTCGAGCCTGGTCAGGTGGAACAGACCGGTGACCATGTCCAGACGGGGCATGGCCAGCGGACGACCCGACGCGGGCGACAGGATGTTGTTCGACGACAGCATCAGGATCCGGGCCTCGGCCTGCGCCTCGGCCGACAGCGGCAGGTGCACCGCCATCTGGTCACCGTCGAAGTCCGCGTTGAACGCCTCACAGACCAGCGGGTGCAGCTGGATGGCCTTGCCTTCCACCAGCTGCGGCTCGAAGGCCTGGATACCGAGGCGGTGCAGCGTCGGTGCGCGGTTGAGCAGCACCGGGTGCTCGGTGATGACCTCTTCGAGCACGTCCCACACGGCCGGGCGGGCCCGCTCGACCATCCGCTTGGCGGACTTGATGTTCTGCGCGTGGTTGAGGTCGACCAGCCGCTTCATCACGAACGGCTTGAACAGCTCGAGCGCCATCGCCTTCGGCAGACCGCACTGGTGCAGCTTGAGCTGCGGGCCGACCACGATGACCGAACGGCCCGAGTAGTCGACGCGCTTGCCGAGCAGGTTCTGGCGGAACCGGCCCTGCTTGCCCTTGAGCAGATCCGACAGCGACTTCAGCGGCCGGTTGCCGGGACCGGTGACCGGACGACCGCGGCGGCCGTTGTCGAACAGCGCGTCGACGGCCTCCTGCAGCATCCGCTTCTCGTTGTTCACGATGATCTCGGGCGCGCCGAGGTCGATGAGCCGCTTCAACCGGTTGTTGCGGTTGATCACGCGGCGGTACAGGTCGTTCAGGTCGGAGGTGGCGAACCGGCCACCGTCGAGCTGGACCATCGGCCGCAGGTCCGGCGGGATGACCGGAACGCAGTCCAGCACCATGCCCATCGGCGAGTTGCGGGTGGCCTGGAAGGCCGCGACGACCTTCAGGCGCTTGAGGGCGCGCAGCTTCTTCTGGCCCTTGCCGCTGCGGATGGTCTCCCGCAGGTTCTCGGCCTCGGCGTCCACGTCGAAGTTGCCGGCCAGCGTCTTGATCGCCTCGGCACCCATCGACCCGGTGAAGTAGTCGCCGTAGCGGTCGATCAGCTCGCGGTACAGCAGCTCGTCGGCGATCAGCTGCTTGACGTCGAGCTTGGTGAAGGTGCTCCAGATCTCGTCGAGCCGGTCCAGCTCGCGCTGGGCGCGGTCGCGCAGCTGGCGCATCTCGCGCTCGCCGCCCTCTTTGACCTTGCGGCGCACGTCGCTCTTGGCGCCTTCGGCCTCCAGGGTCGCGAGGTCGCCCTCGAGCTTCTGGGCGCGGGCCTCGATGTCCGAGTCACGACGGGCCTCGACCTGCTTGCGCTCGACGCCGATCTCCGACTCGAGGGTGGGCAGGTCGTTGTGCCGCAGCTCGGTGTTCACGCCGGTGATCACGTACGCCGCGAAGTAGATGATCTTCTCGAGGTCCTTGGGCGCCAGGTCGAGCAGGTAGCCCAGCCGGGACGGCACACCCTTGAAGTACCAGATGTGCGTGACCGGGGCGGCCAGCTCGATGTGGCCCATGCGCTCACGGCGGACCTTCGCGCGGGTCACCTCGACGCCACAGCGCTCGCAGATGATGCCCTTGAAGCGGACCCGCTTGTACTTGCCGCAGTAGCACTCCCAGTCGCGGGTCGGGCCGAAGATCTTCTCGCAGAAGAGCCCGTCCTTCTCCGGCTTCAGTGTGCGGTAGTTGATCGTCTCCGGCTTCTTGACCTCGCCGTAGGACCACTGACGGATGTCGTCCGCGGTGGCCAGGCCGATTCGGAGCTCGTCGAAGAAGTTGACGTCAAGCACGTCGGTTCTTCTCCCCTTTGGTTGAAGACAGCAGATTCGGGGGATTCAGGCGAGGTGCGGGCCGGTTTCCGGCCGTCCCGCACCTCGGCGAGGTCAGTTCACAACGTCGTCAACGGACGGCGATTCGTTGCGGGACAAGTTGATCCCGAGGTTCGCGGCGGCGCGCTCCAGGTCCTCGTCGTCCCCGTCGCGCATCTCGATCGCGGCACCGTCCGAGGAGAGGACCTCCACGTTCAGGCACAGCGACTGCAGCTCCTTGAGCAGCACCTTGAAGGACTCCGGGATACCCGGCTCCGGGATGTTCTCGCCCTTGACGATCGCCTCGTAGACCTTCACGCGGCCCACGACGTCGTCGGACTTGATCGTCAGCAGCTCCTGCAGCGTGTAGGCCGCACCGTAGGCCTGCATCGCCCAGCACTCCATCTCACCGAAGCGCTGGCCACCGAACTGCGCCTTACCACCCAGCGGCTGCTGGGTGATCATCGAGTACGGGCCGGTCGACCGGGCGTGGATCTTGTCGTCGACCAGGTGCAGCAGCTTCAGGATGTACATGTAGCCGACTGCGACCGGGTACGGGAACGGCTCGCCGGAGCGGCCGTCCAGCAGGATCGCCTTGCCGTCCTTGTTGACCATCCGCTCGCCGTCCCGGTTGGGCATGGTCGAGCCGAGCAGCCCGGTGAGCTCCTCCTCGCTGGCGCCGTCGAACACCGGGGTGGCGGTGTTCGTGTCCGGCTCCACCTCGTAGAGGTGCTCGGGCAGCTTGGACGCCCAGTCCGGGGCCCCGTCGATCTTCCAGCCCGTCTTGGCCAGCCACCCGAGGTGTGTCTCGAGGATCTGGCCGATGTTCATACGACGCGGCACACCGTGGGTGTTCAGCACGACGTCGACCGGCGTGCCGTCCGGGAGGAACGGCATGTCCTCGGCCGGGAGGATCTTGCCGATGACACCCTTGTTGCCGTGCCGGCCGGCGAGCTTGTCGCCGTCCTGGATCTTGCGCTTCTGCGCCACGTAGACGCGCACGAGCTCGTTCACGCCCGGGGGCAGCTCGTCCTCGTCCTCGCGGGAGAACACGCGGATGCCGATGACCTTGCCGGTCTCACCGTGCGGCACCTTCAGCGAGGTGTCGCGGACCTCACGGGCCTTCTCCCCGAAGATGGCGCGCAGCAGGCGCTCCTCCGGGGTCAGCTCGGTCTCGCCCTTCGGCGTGACCTTGCCGACCAGGATGTCGCCGTCGCGGACCTCGGCACCGATCCGGATGATGCCGCGCTCGTCCAGGTCGGCGAGGACCTCCTCGGAGACGTTCGGGATGTCCCGCGTGATCTCCTCGGCACCCAGCTTCGTGTCGCGGGCGTCGATCTCGTGCTCCTCGATGTGGATCGAGGTCAGGACGTCGTCCTGGACGAGACGCTGCGACAGGATGATCGCGTCCTCGTAGTTGTGGCCTTCCCACGGCATGATCGCCACGAGCAGGTTCTTGCCCAGCGCCATCTCGCCGTCTTCGGTGCACGGGCCGTCCGCGACGACCTGGCCGACCTCGACGCGCTCGCCCTCGTTGACGATGGGCTTCTGGTTGATGCACGTGCCCTGGTTGCTGCGGCGGAACTTGTGCAGGCCGTAGGTCTGGCGGGTGCCGTCGTCGGCCATCACCGTGATGAAGTCCGCGGACAGCTCCTCGACCACACCGGCCTTGCTGGCCACGACCACGTCACCGGCGTCGACCGCGGCACGCAGCTCCATGCCGGTGCCGACCAGCGGCGACTCGCTGCGCAGCAGCGGCACCGCCTGACGCTGCATGTTCGCGCCCATCAGGGCGCGGTTGGCGTCGTCGTGCTCGAGGAACGGGATCATGGCCGTCGCGACCGACACCATCTGGCGCGGCGAGACGTCCATGTAGTCGACACCGTGCGGGTCGATGAACTCGACCTCACCGCCCTTGGTGCGGACCAGGACGCGCTCCTCGACGAAGTTGCCGTCGGCGTCGGTCGGCGAGTTGGCCTGCGCCTTGACGTAACGGTCTTCCTCGTCGGCCGTCAGGTAGTCGATCTGCTCGGTGACCCGGCCGTCGACGACCTTGCGGTACGGCGTCTCGATGAAGCCGAACGGGTTGACCCGGCCGTAGGACGACAGCGAGCCGATCAGGCCGATGTTCGGGCCTTCAGGGGTCTCGATCGGGCACATGCGGCCGTAGTGCGACGGGTGGACGTCACGGACCTCCATGCCGGCGCGCTCACGGGAGATACCACCCGGGCCCAGCGCCGAGAGGCGGCGCTTGTGCGTCAGGCCCGCGATCGGGTTGGTCTGGTCCATGAACTGCGACAGCTGGGACGTTCCGAAGAACTCCTTGATCGCCGCGACCACCGGACGGATGTTGATCAGCGTCTGCGGCGTGATCGCCTCGACGTCCTGGGTGGTCATCCGCTCGCGGACGACGCGCTCCATGCGGGACAGGCCGACGCGGATCTGGTTCTGGATCAGCTCGCCGACCGTGCGCAGGCGCCGGTTGCCGAAGTGGTCGATGTCGTCGACCTCGACGGGCAGCTCCCTGCCGTCCTTGCCCATCATCGTGGTCTCGCCTGCGTGCAGCCGGACCAGGTACTCGATGGTGGTGACGATGTCCTCTTCGGTCAGCACACCGGTGTCGTGCGACTCGACGACGCCCAGCTTCTTGTTGACCTTGTAGCGACCCACCTTGGCCAGGTCGTACCGCTTGTCCTTGAAGAACAGGTTCTCCAGCAGGGTCTGCGCCGACTCCTTGGTCGGCGGCTCGCCCGGACGCAGCTTGCGGTAGATGTCCAGCAGCGCCTCGTCCTGCCCGGCCGTGTGGTCCTTCTCCAGCGTGGCCAGCAGCGTCTCGGAGAACGAGAAGCGCTCCCTGATCTGCTCGGTGGTCCAGCCGAGTGCCTTCAGCAGGACGGTGACCGGCTGGCGGCGCTTGCGGTCGATGCGGACACCGACGGTGTCGCGCTTGTCGACGTCGAACTCCAGCCAGGCCCCTCGGCTCGGGATGATGCGGGTGTCGAAGACGTCCTTGTCGGTCGTCTTGTCGACGGAGGAGGCGAAGTACACGCCCGGTGAGCGCACCAGCTGGGACACCACGACACGCTCGGTGCCGTTGATGATGAAGGTGCCCTTGTTGGTCATCACGGGGAAGTCACCCATGAACACCGTCTGGCTCTTGATCTCGCCAGTGGTGTGGTTGGTGAACTCGGCCGTGACGAACAGCGGTGCGGCGTAGGTCATGTCCTTGTCCTTGCACTCCTCGACGGAGGCCTTGACCTCGTCGAAGCGCGGGTCGGAGAAGGAAAGCGACATCGAGCCGGAGAAGTCCTCGATCGGCGAGATCTCGTTCAGTACTTCCTCGAGACCGCCGACGGGGTTCTCGTCACCGGCGTCAATCCGGCGCTGGAACCACAGTTCGGCACCGGTGAACCATTCGAAGGACTGGATCTGCAGGTCGAGCAGGTTGGGTACACCGAGTGGCTCGCTCAGCTTCGCGAACGAGACACGCTTCGGTGCGCCTGGGATTCCGGACATGGAGTTGGTCGCAGCAGTGGCTTCGGTCGCGCGGGAGACTGCCAAGATGCGTCCTTCCAGGGACTATGAGCGGTTGAGCGGCCGCGTTAGCAGGCAACTAACGCAACTGTCAAGGGTGCTTGATGCCCAGCATCCTAGCTCTCGGGTAAGGGCGCACGGAAAGTGGGCAGAGCAAAGACGCAGTCTAGCCAAACAAGCGGCGACTGTCCAGGGGCCCGCAGAAGAGGCCCCCCGCTCACGACAACAGCGTGACCCTGACCGGTTCTCCAGTCAAGGGGCCACGCGGTGTTCACCCACGTGGACCAGCCATTCCAAGCCTGTTGGACCAGCTAGCGGGGGATGGACGCTACCAGGCGTTCGACCGAATCGTTGATCAAGGGTGGGCACAGCGAGTGATGCGGCACGCACAGATCCTCGAGCACTTCGCCGAGCGCGGCCTCGAAAGCGCGCACCCCCGGCGACGGAAAAGGTGACTGAGACCACACCACGAAATCGTAGTCGGCGGCTTCCCAGGCCACCGTGTCCTCCACCCGGCGCATCACGTGGTGCTGGACGTACTCGTGCCGGAGCTTGCGGCCCGCCCGGTAGCGGGCCAGCTCGTCCAGCACCGGCCGGGCGGTGATCACCAGCGAGCTGGCGCGCACGGCGGCGGACTCGGCCATCCGCACGATGGTGATCGCGTCCTCGGCGGCGCGGCCGTCGACCTGCGCGAGCGCCTCAACGGACATCTCGGGGTCGGCGTGCGACCGGGTACCGATCGTCAGCGTCGACGGGCCGAGCTGCTTGGCCAGTGCGTCGACGATCTCGGTCTTGGCCCGGGTACTCGCCCCGGCGACCGCCACGAGCGTCCCGCGGTGCGAGGGCAGGGCTATCTTCATTGTGCGCCGGAGACTACCGTCCGTCGCCCGTGCTCACCGGGCTGTAAGCGCACTGTTCACTCGACCGTGTCGGCCCCGCAGGCGAACACCCCGCGGCAATTCGACGCCTGCCCCTGTGACCTGTTCGACCCTGGCGTGACCTGCGTCTTTCCGTGGAATTCCCGATACCGCCCTTACCCGATGGCACCGGAATACCCGGAGCCGCGCAAGATCAATCCGTCGACGGGGTGGAAGCCGGTTCGGCGATATCGGTGAGCGAGGCGACCACCCGCCGCAGCCACTCGGTCAGATCCCTGTCCTGCTCGAAACGCCCCGGATCGGCTCGGGGCATCGTGTGCCTGTGCGGCTCAGTGCCCGCGGGCACCGGCCAGATCCCCGTCGCGACCGCGAAAACCACGCGCATGTTCGGAACCGCCGCCTGCCACGCCTCGATCTGGTGGCGTTCCCGCAGCACGACCACACCGCCGGTCTCCGGCAGCGAATCGAGAACCACCTGGGTACCGGCGTAGAGGAATCGCACGACGTCCGGTTCCCACCACAACCGGACCGGCTCGGGTTCCTCGTCCGGGATGATCTCGCGCAATGCCGCGACCAACGGCGGATATTCGTCGGCCGACGAAGCGAGCGGGACACCGATTGCCTCGGCAGTCGGGTCATCCGTCGCGTATTTGGTATACCGCCACTCGAGCAACTCGCTATATCCGGTCATTTGCCTGCGCAGCCATGCCACCGCGTGCGGGCTGAACACACCGATCAGCTCGTCACCGGCACGGTCCCAGCAGACAGTGAGGTGCACAACGTCCACGAATACCCGACGATCAATTCCTACGCCAGCGATTCTTTGAATTTCATACGGCGATCCCATGAGATGCGACGGTTATCCAGGACTGCAGTAGTGCATAGACCTCGTGAGTGGTTAGTCCGGTCAGAACCGGAGTAACCACTCACGAGGAGGGGATCTCGAAGAAGTCGAGCTTGACGATCTTCCACTTGCCGTCGGTGAGGCGCATGTCCATGGCGAACTGGGTGGGGCCGCCGGAGGGCTGCTTGTCCGCTCGGGTGCCGACCTGGTCGGCGAAGACCAGGACCCTGGCCTCCTCACCGGAGAACCGGACGACACCGACGCTGACCGGGGTGACGACCACCTGGAGCTTCTGGCTCTGGATGTCGCCTTCCAGCGCCTTCATCGACTTGTCGTACTGGCCGACCGCCTCGCCAGCCAGGTACTCCTTGGCGCGTTTCGTCGCGCCGGGCATGTCGTCGAACTTGTACGACAGCACTGCGGTGACCGCTGTGTTGGCGGCGCCGATGATGTCCTTGGTCGAGTTGACGTCGGCCAGCGCGTCGTTGCCGGACCCCGTCCTGGCGTCGCTCACGTTCTGCGTGAACCAGAAACCCAGGCCACCGAGCAGCAACGCGACGACCACCAGGATCGCGGGCACCAGCAGTTTCAGCCGTGGCGGCGCCTCGTCGCCCGCCGCATCCGCGACGACGTCGTCGTCGGTTTCCACCGACGGCGCGGGTTCGGTTTCGGCTGCGGGCTCGAGCTCGGTTTCCGGTTCGGGTTCCGCCTCGGCCGGCGCTGTCGCCGCTTCCGGCTCGGGATCCCTCTTGCGCGGCACTGTGACACGGCGCCGGGGCGTCGGGCGGACCTCTTCCTCGACCTTCTCGGCCGCATCGGTAGCTGGTTCGTCGGCAGCTGGTTCGTCGGTGCCGTGGCCGTTGGCCTGCTGCTCGCCGATCACCGGGACGTCGAACGACGTCGTGGCCACGGCGTCATCCGCGCGGATCTCGTCCACCTGAGCGTCGGGGTAGGTGTCCGCGTAGGTATCGGTGTGCGTGTCCTCAGCCTGGTCAGCGCGCCGGTGCAGGCCCGCGACCTTGGGCCGCCGGGTCGGCGGGGTAACTGGACGGCGACGAGGGGGTGGCACAGTCGATGTCCTTCCGAATCACTCTGGCCGTAATCACTGCTGGGTGGCGGAGTACGGGACCTGGCGCAGCGCGTTGACCTTCCAGCCGTTGTCGGTCTGGTCCAGCGCTGCCTCGATCCGCAGCCGCTTGGTGGTCGGCGGCTTGTCGCTCTCCTTCACCGTCGTGTCCACGACGACCATGATGGTGGCGACCTTCTTCTGCAGGTTCACGTCGGTCACCGCGGTCTCCCTGACCGCCGCCGTCGTGACCACCTTCGCGTCGGAGATCCGCTTCTTGAAGTCGGCCTGGTTCTTGGCGTAGTCGTCGTGCACGGACCCGGTCGACACGTCGAGGAACCGCTGGTACGTGGCGTCGACGTTGGTGAAGTCCAACGACGTCAACGTGGCGACCGCCGCCGAACCCGCCGTGGAGACCTCTTCGCGTGTCTTGCGGACGTCCGCGGCGTCCCCGCTCGCGCTCGCCCACCAGACGCCGAACACGGCCGCGAACGCGGCCGCGATCACCACCAGCGCGACCGAGCCGTACAGCAGGTAGCGGTTGGTCGATCTTGGGGTCATGACCCTCCCAGCGTCTGGATCATCGTCATCGGGCCCTGCGGGATCGGCTGCCCGAGGAAGCCGATCAGCCCGGACCCCTGGTCTGCCAACTGCTGCCCGGAGCGTCCCGCGTTGGCCTGGATCTGCGCCTGCGACGGGGCCGCGACCTTACCGCCGAACGGGGCGTTCTGCGAGCCGCGGACGCTGATCGGGCTGCCGAGCGGCTCGGCGCAGTACGCCTTCTCGTTCGTCGCGATCGGCGAGGTGTCGTCACCGGGCCTGCGTTGGGTGCCCTCGTAGCCCTTCACGCACGGCGGCGGGTTGAACAGGTTCAACGCCAGACCGAGGTGCGCGGTGCCGTCGCCCGGCGCGACCGAACGCGCGCCCGCCGCGACACCCGGGTACGCCACGAACATCAACTCGAGCCCGTCGGTGCGGGTGACCAGGATGTTCGACGTGGTCAGCAGGTTGGCGAGCACCACGCTGAGCCCGTTTCCGGACTCACGCAGCAGCCCGGAAACCTGCTCGGCGGCCTGGGGAGTCACCGCGATGAGCTTGCGGATGTCGCCGTCGGAGTTCTTGAGCTGCTCGTTGAGCTGAGCGAGGCTGGTGGAGAACGACTTGATGTTGCCGGACTGCGCGTTCTGGGTGTCCAGCACGACACCGGAGTTGCGCAGCAGCTCGACCGTCTGCGGCAGGTTCTCCCGTGCGGCCTTGGTGAACTGGCCGGTCGCGTCGAGCAGTTGCGACAGGTCCGGCCCGGTGCCGGCGAAGGCCTTGTCGAGCTCGTCGACGACGGTCTTGAGCGACTCGGTCGGCACCGAGACCACCAGGTCGTCCAGGTCGCGCAGGACCTTGTCGGTGGACAGCGGCGTCTCGGTGTTCTCGGCCGCGATCACCGACGTCCCGGACAGGTACGGGCTGGCGTCCTTGCGCGGCTGCAGGTCGACGAACTGTTCGCCGACCGCGGACCGGTTGGCCACGACCGCCTTCAGGTCCGCGGGGATGCGCGGCGCGTCCGGCGTGATCTCCAGGTCGACCTCGATGCCGTCGCGGGTCAGGTGGATCTGGCCGACCCGGCCGACCTGGACGCCACGGTAGGTCACCTCGGCGTTGGTGAAGATGCCGCCGGAGTCGGCCAGCCGCAGCTTCACGGTGTAGCCCTCGTTGCCGAAGACCTTGCCGATGTCGGTGAACCGGAACAGCGCGTACACCACCGCGACGACCGCGATCACGAAGAACGCGACGATCTGCAGCCTCGTCCGCCTGGTCAGCATCGCTGGCCTCCCAGAATCGAGCCGAGCAGGCCACCGGCGGAGTTGGTGCAGGTGGACCTCGGGGAGCTCGGCTGACTGCCGCCGCTCAGGTCCGGCACACCCAGCGGCGGTGGCGCGCCCGGCTGGACGCCCTCCTGGCCGCTGGTCAGCTGGCCGAGCAGCGGGATGTCCTTCAACGGGTTCTGCCTGCTGCGGCTGAGGTTGTTGAGGATCTCGCCGAGGTTCAGGTCGACCTTGGCGTACAGGTTGACGTAGTCGCCCTTCACGCCGGGGATCGCCGAGTCCGGGAACGGGAAGCTGAGCAGCAGCTCCAGCGCCTTCGGCAGGTTCGCGCCGGCCTCGCTGAGCTTCTGCAGCGCCGGGGTCAGCGCCTTGAGGTCCGCGACCAGGTTGGCCTTGCTCTTGTTGACGGTGTCGACCGTGACGCCCGAAAGCTGGTCGAGGTTCTGCAGCATCGTGACCAGCTGCGGCCGTTGCTCGGCCAGCACCTGCAGGCCGGGGCCGATCTCGTCGATCACCTTGGCGATCTTGTCCTTCTGCCCGTCGAGTGTCTTCGACAGCTTGGCCAGCCCGTCGAGCGCCTTGGTGATGTCACCGCGCCGGGCGTCCAAATCGGACACGAGCTTGTTCGTGTTGGTCAGCAACGCCTTCAGCTGCGGTTCGTTGCCGTCCGCGACCTGGTTGAGCTCGGCGGCGATCGTGCGCAACTGGTCGACGCCACCGCCGTTGAGCAGCATCGACAACGCGCCGAGGACCTCTTCCACCTCGGTGTTGCGGTTGGTGCGGTCCAGCCCGATGTACGCGCCGTTGCCGAGTTTGCCCTGTTCCTTGCCCGCTTGCGGGGCGGCCAGTTCGACGTACTTCTCGCCGAGCAGGCTCGACTGGCGCAACCGCGCGAACGAGTTGCCAGGCAGGTCGATGTCGCCGCGCACGCTCATGGTCACCTCGGCCGTCCAGCCGTCCGGTGCCAGCGTGATCGCCTCGACCCGGCCCACCGCGACCTCGTTGACCTTCACGCCGGACTGCGGCACGAGGTCGAGCACGTCCCGGAACTGCGCCTTCACCGTGTACGGGCGGTCGCCGAGATCCGCGCCGCCGGGCAACGGCAGGTCGTAGATGCCTTCGAAGCTGCACGAGGTCAGCGTCAGCACGCTGACGCAGGCCAGTGCGACGTGGCGCAGCCTCATCGCCCACCTCCCAGCGGCACCGGGAACTGCGGGGTGAAACCGTTGTCGTATGCGGTGATCAGCTGCGCGACCGACGGAAGCCCCTTCAGCGACGGCGCGATCGCCTTACAGGCGTCGGACAGCACAGGCGGTATGCCCTTCGGCGTCGCCTGTTCCAGCAGCTTGCAGACCATCACGATCGGCGGCTGGGTCAGCTCGTTGAGGTTCGAACGAGCGTCCAGCGTGCCGGAGGAGGCGTTGTACGAACCGAAGACGTTGCTCAGCGCCAGCGGCGCGATGTCGAGCGTCTCGGCCAGCGCGGCCCGCTGGTCCACGAGCACCTGTGTGATCCCGGCCAGCTTGTTCACGTTGGACTTCAAGCGGTCCCGGTTGTCCCTGACGAACGCCTGCACCTGCTCCAGCGCGCCGGCCAACTGCTGCACGGACTGCGCGAGGTTGCCGCGTTCGGCGGCGAGGAACCCGCTGACGTCGGCCAGTTGCTGGGAGAACTGCCGCACCTGCTGGTCGCTCGCGGCCAGCGTGCCGGTGAACTTGTTCAGGCTGTCCACTGTGGAGAACAGCTGTTCCTGGCTGCCGGACAGGGTTCTGGCAGCCTGGCCGAGCTGCTTGATGGTGTCGTGGGTGGCCTGGCCGTTGCCCTGGAGGTTCTTGGCCAGCGTGTCCAGCAGGTCCGACAGCGCGCCGTCCTTGTTCGCGCCGGTCGGGCCCAGCGTGGTGCTCACCCGGTTGAGGCTCTTGTAGAGGTCGTCGACCTCAAGCGGGGTCGCGGTGCGGTTGCGGGGAATCGTCGCGCCCGAGTTCATCTGCGGCCCGGCCACGTACGCCGGGGCCAGCTGCACGTACCGGTCGCTGACCAGCGAAGGAGCGACCACGACCGCGCTGGCGTCCATCGGGACCGCCCGGTCGCGGTCCACGAGCAACTCGACCTTGACCTGGTCACCCTGCGGCTCGACCTTGTCGACCGTGCCGACCGCGACCCCGAGGACGCGCACCTCGTTGCCCTCGTAAAGACCGACCGCACCACCGAAGTACGCCGTGATGCGTTTGCTCCCGCTGTCGGACAACACCCACCACAGCACCGCTGCGGCGACGAGGCCCAACACGCACGCGATCGCCACGCCACGTCCGAGGTCGCGCCCCTGGCGCGTTTTGAACGTCATGGCTTGCACCCCTGTGGGTTGATCGGACCGACGGAGGGCGGCAGCAGCCCGCAGATGTAGTTGTCGAACCAACGGCCGTTGCCGATGGTGTTGTTGAACTGACGGACGAACGGCGCGAACTTCTCGATGCCCTTGGCGAGGCTGTCCTGGTTGCGCTGGAGCATCGCGGTGAACTGGTCCAGCTGGGCCAGCACCGGGTCGAGCTGCTTGGAGTTGTCCTCCACCAGGCCCTTGAGCTCGGTCGAGAGCTTCTTGGTGCCGTCGAGCAGTGAGCTGATCGCCTGCTTGCGCCTGCGGACCTCGTCGAGCAGCTTGGTGCCGTCCTCGAGCAGCTTGGCGACCTCGGTGTCCCGGTCGGCCAGCGTCTTGGAGATCTGCGCGGTGTTGCCCAGCAGCTGCGCCAGCTGCTCGTCCCGGCTGGAGATCGTCTTGGACAGCGCCGACAGGCCGTCCAGCGCGCCTTTCACGTTGTCCGGTGTGTCGGCGAAGGTCTGCGAGAGCACCTCGAAGCTCTTGGCCAGCTGCGGGGTGTCGATCGCGTCGACCGTCTCGGCGAGACCGCGGAACGCCTCGAGCACGTCGTACGGCGCGACTGTGCGGTTGCGCGGGATCGGCTTGCCCGGGTCGAGCGTGCCGCCGCCGTCCGGCTCCAGCGCGATGTACTTCTGCCCGAGCAGGGTCTTGATCTTGATGGCCGCCCTGGTCCGGTCGCCCATCCAGGCGTCCTTGACCTTGAACGACACCAGCACCGAGTCGCCGTCCAGGTCGACGTCGGTGACCTTGCCGACCTTCACACCGGCGATCCGGACCTCGTCGGTCGGCTTGATCCCGGCCGCCTCGGAGAACTGCGCCTTGTACGTGGTGCCGCCGCCGATGATCGGCAGGTCGTCGGAGTAGACCGCGGCCAGCAGCGCCAGCGCGATCACCACGAGACCGGTGACGCCGATCGTGATCGGGTTGCGGGAACGGAACGACTTCATGCTTTGCACCTCGGCTGGGTGACCGGCGCGACCGGGATGTTGATCGGCTCGGTGATCAACGGCGGCAGCGCCACCTGGCCGGACGCCGAACAGAGGTAAAAGTTGAACCACGACCCGTAGCTGGCCGTGCGGGTCAGGGTCTCCACCTTGGTCGGCAGGAACTTCACGAAGTGCTCGACGATCTGTTCGGAGTCGTTGAGGTTCTTGGTGAGCGTGCCCAACGCGGCGATGTCGTTGCGCAACGGCTCGCGGGCCTCGTTGAGCAGGCCTGACGTGGTGTTGGCCAGCCCGGACAGCGCCTGGATCGCGTCACCGATCGGCTTGCGGTCCGCGGCGAGCCCGGACACCAGCTGCTGCAGCTGCACGACGAGGTCGCTCAGCTGCTGGCCGCGGGCGTTCACCGTCTCCAACAGGCTGTTGAGGTTGGTGATCACCTCGCCGATCACCACGTCCTTGTCGGCGATCGTCTTGGTCAGCGACGCCGTGTGCGACAGCAGCGACTCGACCGTGCCGCCTTCACCCTGCAGGACCTGGATGATCTCGTAGGACAGCTTGTTCACGTCGTCCGGCGACAGCGCGCGGAACAACGGCTTGAAGCCGTTGAACAGCTCGGTCAGGTCCAGCGCGGGTCTGGTGCGGTCCAACGGGATCGTGGCGCCCGGCGCGAGCATCCCGCTGCCGGTTCCCTGCGTCAGCGCGATGTACCGCTGGCCGACCAGGTTGCGGAACTTGATCGTCGCGGTCACCCCGGCCGGCAGCTTGCGCCCCGCGTCGACCGAGAACTTCACCTCGGCCTGCTTGCGGTCGGCGATCCCGACGTCCTCGACCTGCCCGACCCGGACACCCGCGATGCGCACGTCGTCGCCGGGCAGCAGGGACGTCACGTCGACGAACCTGGCCGAGTACGTGTTGGTGGAACTGAGGTTCGTGTTCGCGATGCTGATCGCCAGCACAGCCGTCGCGACGACGGTGACCACGATGAACAGCGTCAGCTTGACCAGCGGCCCGGTGAGGCTCTTCATTTGACGGTCACCTCCGCTCCGCGGAACACCGGTGCGGCGAGGAACGCCGTCCACCCCTGCACCTGGTCGGGCTGGACGCCGAGCTTGCCCGCCAGCATCGCGGCCACGAACTCCTGCTCGGTCGGCGTGTTCGCCAACCCGAAGCCACCGGCCGACGACGGCGAAGTGACGTTGGAGATGTTGGCGGGCGGCAGCAGGCCGTCCTGCGCGGGGCGGGAGTTCGGCGGCTTGCTCGACCCGTCACGCAGCGGGCCGTCCGGCGGGTGCTGTGGGAACGGATCCGGCGACTGCTGCAGGTCGTAGCAACGCGGTCCACGGTGGTCCTCGTAGCGGGGCTCGTCCTTGCCCGGCTTGTACGGGCCACGGTTGACCGTGATCTCGATCGTCGCGTGCAGACCGGGTTCGTTGGTGCCCTTGCCGAACGCCTTGTCCAGGTCCGGGACCAGTTCGGCCATCTGCTTGAGGAAGCACGGGTACGACGGCGCGTACTTGGCGAGCACGTCCAGCGTCGGCCGGGAGGTCTCGGCGAACTGGATCAGGTTGTTCTTGTTCACCGCGAGGAACGTCCGCAGGTCGGTCCCTGCCGTCGTCACGCTCGCGTACAGATTGGACAGGTTGGTGCGCTGCTCGGCGATCGTCTTCGACGTGGTGGTCAAGTCCGTGAGCGCCTGCGCCAGCTGCGGCGTGGCCTCGCTGTAGGTGTCGGAGAACTTCACCAGTGCCTGGAGGTCGTGCTGCAGTTGCGGCACGTGCGGCGCCAACTCGCCGACGTACTGACCGAGTTCGGACAGCGTCTCGCCGAGTGGTTTGCCACGGCCCTCCAGTGCGGTGGAGATCGCGGTCAACGTGCTCGACAGCTTCTGCGGCTGAACCGCCTGCAGCACCGGCAGGAGGTCGTTGAGCGCCTTCTCGACCTCGATCGCGGGCGCTGATGTGTCCTGTTTGATCAGATCACCGGCGCGCAGCGTCCGTGCCGACGGCTGCTGCGGGATCTGCAGCGCCACATAGCGTTCCCCGAACAGCGTCTTCGGCAGGAACCGCGCGGACACGTTGTTCGGGATCAGGTCCACCTTGTCGGGCTCAAGCGCCAGGGTGAGCTCGGCGCCGTGCGCGGTCGGCGTGATCTTCTCGACCGAGCCGACGATCAGCCCGCGCACCTTCACGTCCGAGCGCTGCTGCAACTGGTTGCCGACCTTGTCGGTGGTCAGCTGGACGCTCACGGTCGACGTGAACGACCGGTTGAAGAACGCGACGCTGAGCACCACGAAGCCGACGATCAGCGAGATGAGCAAAAGGCCGAGCAGCCTCGTCCGCAGAGTGCTCATCCCGCGATCCTCACGGTCGTCGTCGTGCCCCAGATCGCCAGGCTCAGGAAGAAGTCGAGCAGGGTGACCGAGACGATCGTGGTCCGGACCGCGCGGCCGACGGCCACACCGACACCGGCGGGGCCGCCGCTGGCGCGGTAGCCGTAGTAGCAGTGCGTCAGGATGATCACCACAGCGAAGATCAGCACCTTGCCGAAGGACCAGAACACGTCCTGCGGCGGTAGGAACAGGTCGAAGTAATGGTCGTACGTGCCCGCGGACTGGCCGTAGAAGTACACGGTGATCGTCCGCGAGGCCACATAGGACGACAACAGACCGATGATGTACAAGGGAATGACCGCGATGAACCCGGCCATGATCCGCGTCGTGACCAGGTACGGCAACGACGGCACGCCGATCACCTCGAGCGCGTCGATCTCCTCGGAGATCCGCATCGCGCCGAGCTGCGCGGTGAACCCGGAGCCGACCGTCGCCGACAACGCCAGGCCCGCGACCAGCGGTGCGATCTCCCGCGTGTTGAAGTACGCGGAGACGAACCCGGCGAACGCGGCCGTGCCGATCTGGTTGAGCGCGGCGTAGCCCTGCAGGCCGACGACGGTGCCGACGAACAGCGTCAGGCCGAGCATGACGCCGATCGTGCCGCCGATGACCGCCAGCGCCCCGCTGCCGAAACTCACCTCGGCCAGCAGCCGCATGGTCTCGCGCATGTACCGCGTGGCCGTGGCCGGGATCCACGCCAGCGCCCTGGCGTAGAACGACATCTGGTCGCCCGCGCGGTCGAGCATCTCCAACGGCTTGCGGAGCTGGTCCTTGACTGTCATGACTCAGCTCCCCTTCGCCGGCACGACCGTCAGGTACACGGTGGTCAGCACGAAGTTCACAAAGAACAGCAGCAGGAACGTGATGACGACCGACTGGTTGACCGCGTCACCGACGCCCTTCGGGCCGGGTGACGGGTTCAGGCCGCGGTAACAGGCGACCACACCGGCGATGAAGCCGAAGATCAACGCCTTGATCTCGCTGATCCACAGGTCGGGCAGCTGCGCGAGCGCGGAGAACCCGGCCAGGTACGCACCGGGCGTACCTCCCTGCAGGATCACGTTGAAGAAGTACCCACCGAGCACACCGACGACGCTGACCAGGCCGTTGAGCAGCACGGCGACGAGCATCGACGCGAGCACACGCGGCACGACGAGGCGCTGCACGGCGGACACGCCGAGCACCTCCATCGCGTCGATCTCCTCGCGGATGGTCCGCGCACCGATGTCCGCGCACATGGCCGAGCCACCGGCACCGGCCACAAGCAACGCCGTCACCAACGGCGCCGCCTGCTGGATGATCGCGAGCACGCTCGCGGCACCCATGAACGACTGCGCGCCGAGCTGTGTGACCAGCGAACCCAGCTGCAGCGCGATGACCGCGCCGAACGGGATCGCGACCAGCGCGGTCGGCAGGATCGAGACGCTCGCGATGAACCAGGACTGCTGGATGAACTCGCGGAACTGGAACGGTCGCTGGAAGAACCCGCGCACGACGTCAAGACCGAGGGCGAACATCTGGCCGGTCTCACGAAGCGCGCCAGCACCAGGGAATGACGACCTGGTGGGACGAACGGTCACGCGCCACCGCCTGGACCTTGTTGCCGGGGCGGACGCCACGGGGACTGCGGGATCTCGGCGACGTCGAGGTCACCCTGGAACCGCTGACCACCCTGCTGCGGCCGGGGCGCGGGCGACGGTCTGGCTCCAGCCGGGACGGTCGCGGCCGCCATGTGCGGGCGGACGCCGTAACGCTGCTGGTCCTCGGGGGTGAGGCTCTCGATGATGCTCTCCTGCGCGGCGGGGGGAAGCGAGTGCAGGATGCTCATCACCCGGTCCTTGCGGCGCCGGACACCCATCCGCTCCGGCAGGCCGGGCGTCGGCTGGAGCTGCGGGACGACGCCGGTCACCTCCTCGGCGGACCCGTCGTGGTGGCCCGAGTCGGCCAGCTCCTGCTCGGCGGCGAGCGTGGCGACGTCCTTCTCCTCGGACATGCCGATCGGGCCGAACCGGCTGCCGTTGAGGAACTGCTGGACAGCGGGCTCGTCGGAGGTCAGCAGCACCTCACGCGGCCCGAACATGACCAGCTCACGGCGGTAGAGCATGCCGAGGTTGTCCGGCACGGTCCGAGCCAGGTTGATGTTGTGCGTGACGATCAGGATCGTGGCGTCGACCTGGGCGTTGAGGTCGATCAGCAGCTGGCTGATGTACGCGGTGCGGACGGGGTCGAGACCGGAGTCCGGCTCGTCGCACAGGATGATCTCGGGGTCGAGCACGAGCGCGCGGGCCAGACCGGCACGTTTGCGCATACCGCCGGAGATCTCACCGGGGAGCTTCTTCTCGGCGCCCGCGAGACCGACCATGTCCATCTTCTCGAGGACGATGCGTTTGATCTCGGTCTCGGACTTGCGGGTGTGCTCACGCAGCGGGAAGGCGACGTTGTCGTACAGGTTCATGGACCCGAACAGCGCGCCGTCCTGGAACAGGACGCCGAACAGCTTGCGGGTCTCGTAGAGCTTGCTCTCCGAACACGAGACGACGTCGACGCCGTTGACGACGCACTTGCCCCGGTCCGGCTTGAGCAAGCCGATCATGGACTTGAGGAAGACGGACTTACCAGTACCCGACGGGCCGAGCATGACGCTGACCTCGCCGGGAGGCAGGGTCAGGGTGACATCCCGCCAGATGGTCTGCCGCCCGAAGGACTTGGTGAGACCCTCGACCACCACTTCGGCGCCCATCGATCCTCCCGAGCTCGCGTTCCCTGTCTCACCAACGAGCGGAGCCCGCCAGGGTTACTGCCTGGTACGGCGGACGCCACATGAGCCACCTGGACCTGCACCCTAGACCAGTCGGGGCAAAGGGGCGTATTGGCTACGAAGGACGCTGTGCGTAGCGATACGTGCTGGATACCGTCAGTTGTCATCCCTGCAACGGACGGAGAAAAACATGGGTAACCGTCTGGTGGCATTACTCAGCGGAGTCCTGGTAGCCGGGGTCGTCATGGCAGCGCCCGCGAACGCGAGCGGCACGCTGACCGGCGTCCCGTCATACGAGGGCAGCGGTATCCAGGACCCCGCACTCGTCGGAGCGGACCCGGTGGCGCCGGGGCACAAGATCGAGGGCTTCAGCGGAGTGGGCATCCAGTCGATCATCGGCCCGGACAACCGGGTGCGGGTGAACCCGACGACGAACTTCCCAGCCCGCGCGACGGTGCTGATCACCCGCACCTCCGGAGGAACAGAACGCCAGCACTGCACGGGCTGGATGTTCGGCGCCTCCCTCGTACTGACAGCGGGACACTGCGTGTGGAGCGGCTCAGCCTTCTACGAAGGACTCCGCTTCTACCCGGGTTACAACGGCGACACAGCACCGTACGGCTCCTGCACAGCGACAACGCTGCGCGTCAGCAACGGCTACAGGACCAATGGCTCAGCGGACGAGGACTACGGCGGCGCGAAGCTGAACTGCACGATCGGCAACACCGTCGGCTGGTACGGCGCGTACGCGACAACCGCGTCCCTGAACGGCACCGCCACCACGATCCAGGGCTACGGCGGCGACAAGAACAAGCAGCAATGGCTGTCCACGGACCAAATCCGGACATCAGGAGCCTTGCGGCTGTACTACCAGAACGACACCGTCGGCGGTAACAGCGGCAGCGCGGTCGCAACCAACCGCCCGGCGGGATCAGCAGGATGCGCGGGCTGGTGCTCACTGGCGTTCCACGCCTACGGCGGCAGCCAGAACAGCGGCGCCAGGATCACCTCAGCCCGGCTGACCGAGGTCACCGGCTGGCGATAACACCAACCCCACCCGCTGCCCGAATCGCCCGAAAACAGGCCCCCGCCCAACCCGGGGGGCGTCCCCGGCTCCAGTCTATCGGGGATAACCCCAGGTCAAAGGGTTACTGGCCAGTTGTGGACAACCGGATTCGCCGAAGGGATCACGGGTTCGACGGACAGCAAAAAGGGCCGCCCCGTGCGCAGGGCGGCCCTTTCGGGTCTTGCTATGCGGCCATGGCCGCGGTGATCACTGCTGGGATCACTTGAGGGTGATCTTGGCGCCGACGGCCTCGAGCTTCTCCTTGGCGGCCTCGGCGGCCTCCTTGGCGACCTTCTCCAGGACCGGCTTCGGGGCGCTCTCGACGAGCTCCTTGGCCTCCTTCAGGCCCAGGCCCGAGACGACCTCGCGGACGACCTTGATGACCTGGATCTTCTTGTCACCGGCGGACTCGAGGACGACGTCGAACTCGTCCTGCTCCTCGGCGGCCTCCGGAGCGGCACCGCCGCCACCGCCCTGGACGACCTGCGCCACCGGCGCGGCGGCCTTGACGTCGAAGGTGGTTTCGAATTCCTTCAGGAAGTTCGACAGCTCGAGCAGCGTCATCTCCTTGAACGCGTCGAGCAGCTCGTCGGTGCTGAGCTTCGCCATGGTGGCGGCTCCTTTCTCTGACTAAGCGGGTGGGGGTGAACTTCAGCTCTCGGCGGGAGCTTCTGCTGCTTTCTTCTCCTGCAGCGCGGCAGCCAGGCGGGCGACCTGCGTGGCCGGGGCGGCGAACAGCCCGGCGGCCTTGGCGAGGTTGCCCTGCATCGCGCCCGCCAGCTTGGCGAGCAGCACGTCACGGCTGTCCAGGTCAGCTATCTGCGCGACCTCTTCGACAGAGAGCGCGCGGCCTTCCATGTAGCCGCCCTTGATGACCAGGCCTTTGTTGTCCTTCGCGAAGTCACGAAGCGCCTTGGCCGCGTCGACGGGCTCGCCGTCGACGAACGTGATGGCCGTCGGGCCTTCGAACAGGGCGTCGAGGCCCTGCACTCCGGCATCCGCGGCGGCCAGCTTGACCAGGGTGTTCTTCGCAACGCGGTAGGACGCGTTGGTGCCGAGAGCGCGGCGCAGCGTGGTGAGCTGCGACACGGAGAGGCCGCTGTACTGCGTGACGACGGCTGCCGAGCTCGTACGGAACTTGTCCGCGATCTCGGCGACTGCGGCCACCTTGTCCGGCTTCGCCATGTTCGCCTCCTCTCTGGGCTACGACCGCTCGTGCTCAAGCCCGGAAAAGACGAAACGCCCGGCGCACAGACAGGCACGGGCGTAAGAAAGAAGATCTCAGCTCGTTCCTCCTGCGCGGGCCACCCTTGCGGGATCTTCATCTTCACGGGGGAAGAGACCAGCGGTCTTCGGTAGAACGAGGACAACGATACGGGACACAGAGCTGCCTCTCCAAATCGCCCCCGGCATGATGGTGGGCGTGGCCGAAGACGAGCGTCCCAACCACCCGGTTCCGTACGACCCCGCGCGGGTTGACCCGGCGCCGGTCGACCCCGAGCAGCAGCGTCAGTTCGAGCAGTTCCAACAGTTCCAGCAGTTCCTGAGGTTCCAGGAGGCGCAGGGACAGGGACAGCCGCAGCCGCTCGCACCGCCGCAACCGCCGCCGAAGAAGAAGCCGACGTGGCAGAAGATCCTGCTCAGCAAGGGCTTCCGCAAGCTGGTGGTGTACGCGCTCGTGATCATCGGTCTGATCTGGGCCTACAACCACTACTTCGGTCCACCGCCGGACGACAACACCGTGCAGGGCGGTGCGGGCCCCGGCTCGATCAAGGATCCCGGCCGCGAGCCCGGCAGGCCGAACGAAGTGATGGACACGCTGTATCGCAGCATCTCGCTCGGCCAGCCGAAGGTCGCCTGCTACCTGTTCACCAAGGAGGCCGAGGCCGCGTTCGCCCGCAACTTCGAGGCACCGGACTGCACGGCCGCGGTCGGCAAACTCCAGTCGCAGGTGTCCCCGCTCGCCAGCGTCCCCAGGGTCGACACGCAGGGCAAACAGCTCATCGAAGTGGACTCCTGCGCACTGCGGGTGAAACCGGGGACCATGGCACTGGGCACGTTCACGTTCACGCCGTTCGGCAGCGCGTGGATCATCTCCGGCCACCAGACCAAGGAGTGCACCGGCACGTCCACCACCGTGTCGCCGACCACGGTCAGCTCGCGCTAGTACCGCAGTCCTAGCCCATACGGGTACCGAGCGCTGACGGTGACCGGCAGCTTGCCACCTGGCTGTGCGCCGAACACGACCCTGGCCACGGCCCGCAGCACGGTGGGGTTCGCCGGTGGTGGCGGACCCCAGACCTGGGTCTGAGCGTAGGCAGCCAGCGCCGCACCCAGGTCGGAGTAGGAGTTGACGTCGTACGGCACTCCGATGGACACGGCAGCGACGCGCTTACCAGCGGCTTTGACCGCGTTGACCAGCTTGACCTGCCCTGGCGGCAAGCTCGGGCCACGGGAGTAGGTCGCCACCAGGACCTGGTCCCCGGCTTGCCGCACCGCCTCGGCGATCTCCGCGTCGGCCGGGTCGTCGCCGGACGCCTGCCACCAGCTCACGCCGCCCACCGCCCGCGCCAGCGGTTCGACGTCCCGCACGCCCATCACCGACGTCCGCACGCCCCTGCTGAACGGCAGCGCCTTGGACCGGTTGTCCAGCAACGTGATCGAGTCCAGCGCGATCGGGTCGGGATCGACTTTCACCGACGGGCCCCTGCCGCGGTACTGGCACTTCAGCCGCAGGACACGGGCCGCCGACCGGTCGATCCGCTCCTGCGGGAGAGCCGCGCGCAAGGCGTTGACGATCTCCACGTGATCACTGTGCGGCCCGGTGGACAGCACGACATCCGCGCCCGCCTCGATCGCGCGGACCGCCGCGCTGCCCAGTCCCCAGGTGTTCCTGATGGCGCCCATCTGGATGGAGTCGGTGATCACGACCCCGTCGAAGCCCATCCGGTCGCGCAGGATTCCGGTGGTCACCTTGGCGGACAGGCTCGACGGCATGACCGGGTCAACGGACTTCAACACGATGTGCGCCGTCATGATCATCGGCGCACCCGCCGCGATCGCCGCGCGGAACGGCGGGAAGTGCACGCGTTCCATGGTCGCCATGTCGGCGTCCACTGTGGGCAGTTCCAGATGGGGATCCGCGTTGACACCGCCGTGTCCGGGAAAGTGCTTCACGGCGGGCACCACGCCGGCCGACCGGTAGGCCAGTACCTGGGCGGCGACCAGGCGGGAGATCAGAGCGGGGTCCTCGCCGTACGACCGCACGCCGAACGGGAAGCCGGGATCGCTGTTGACGTCCGCCAACGGCGCCAGGTTCAGCCGGACACCGGCCTGCCTGAGCTCACCAGCCGTGCCCAACGCGGCAGCGGCGGCCTTGCCGGGGTCCCGCGCGGCACCGAGGCCCATCGGCCGCGGGTACGCGGTAGTCCCGGCGATGCGCTGGACCGCACCGTGCTCGAAGTCGCCGCCGACCAGCACGTTCTCGCCTTGCCTGCGAGTGAAGTCCGCAGCGGCCGCGAGGTCCGGCATGTCCGGCAGGCTGACCATGCCCGCGTGCAGGTCACGAGCCCGCGTGGTCTCGCCTCCGAGCATGACCAGCTGACCGAGTCGTTCGTCCGGCGTGAGCTGCGCGACCGTCCGGCAGTCCGGCTCGGCCACGGCGGCAGGCACTGGCACCGCCAGTGCCACCAGTAAAGGAAGGATCCATTTCATGGTTCGAGAATCCGGCGTCCCCGTGCCGTTCTCGTCGGCCGTGCGACCGATCCGCGTACACCTCAAGTCGTATGCGCGAGCACAACCAGGTGCACCCGGTCTCGAACACCGAGCTTGGTGAGGATCCGGCTGACGTGCGTCTTCACCGTCGCGGGACTGACCACCAGCTCGGCGGCGATCTCGTCGTTGGACCGCCCGGCGGCGACCAGGTCCATCACCTCACGTTCGCGCTCGGTCAGGACGTCGAACCGCTTGCGGGCAGGCCTGACTCGATGCGCGAACTCGCCGATCAGGCGCGCGGTGACCTGGGGCGCCAGCATCGCGTCCCCACGAGCGACGACGCGCACACCGTGGATGAGCTCGATCGGGTCGCTGTCCTTGAGCAAGAACCCGCTCGCACCCAACCGCAGCGCCTCGTAGACGTACTCGTCCAGGTCGAACGTGGTCAGCACCACGATCTTGCTGCCACGGCAACGCGTGTCGGCCAGGATCCGCCGAGTCGCCGCCAGGCCGTCCATGCCCGGCATCTTGACGTCCATCAGGACCACGTCCGGCCGCAGTTCGACGGCCGACCGCAGCGCTCGCGCACCGTCGCCCGCTTCGCCGACGACGTCGATGTCGTCCTCGCCGTCCAGGATCGCCCGCAGGCCACTGCGAACCAGCTTCTGGTCGTCGACGAGCAGCACTCGGATCACAGCGGAATCCTCGCCTGGACAAGGAAACCCACCGCACCTGACGTCCGCAGGTCACCGCCGAGCGCAGTCACCCGTTCCCGCATCCCTGTCAACCCGTTGCCTGGCGACACGTCGCCTCCTTTGCCGTTGTCGTGGATCTGGACTGTCACCTCTTCAGGGCGGCAATCCAGGCGGACGGTGACCCTGGTCGCAGCCGCGTGCCGAACGACGTTGGTCAGGGCTTCCTGCACGATCCGGTACGCGGCCTGGTCCACGTCGACCGGCAGCACTGAGAGACCCCGAACCCGTTTGTTCACAACGAGACCGTCGGTACGGACGCGGTCAAGCAGCTCGTCGATGTGCCTGAGGCCCGGCGCCCTGAGCACGCCGATCGTGGACCGGACCTCGTCCAGTGCCTCCCGGCTGGCCTGCTTGATCACCGTGAGCGCCTCGGAGGTGCGCGCCGGCCTGAGCATGGCGGCCCCGGCCTGGATGTTGATGACCGACATGTGGTGGACCAGAACGTCGTGCAGTTCACGCGAGATCCTCAGCCGTTCGGCGTCCACGGCTCGTTGCCGTGCTTGGTGCAGGTACGCCTTCCGGATCCGCGCCAGCTCGCCCAACGCGATTACCACCGCCAGCACCGGCACCACCTGCGGCAGGTCGTCGTACTGGCTCCTGGGGACGATCACCATGACCAAAGCGACCAGCGCGGCGCCGATGGCCAACGCTCGGTGTCCACGTGCTGCCGCCAGGAACAGGGCGACGGCGAAGGGGATCGGTTCGGGGCCTGGCGGGAGGTCCAGTTGGTGATAGGCCTGCATTGCGCCCAACGTCATGACGAGCGCGACCAGATGTCTCCCCATGGGTGCACGTTAGGACGCGGGTCCTGTGGTGTCTTCGGGGAGAATCCCTTGTTCTGGCGAGGGCTTGTTCCCTTGGGCCGGTTCAGTGGCGGATGGCCGCGGTAATGACGGCCTGAACGGTTTCGGTGATCCGCTCCACCGCCTGGTCCGGGTCGGGGCTGCCGACTTCGAGCCACGCCATCGTCGCCTCAACGGTCACGGTGAGCGCCAGGTTCGCGGCCCACTTCGCCCAGCGGCGGTCGGGGATCAGGTCACGCATCCGGTGCCGCAGGGTCTCGATCAGTTCGGCGCGCAAGGCGTCGATGTCCGCGCGGAACTCCGGTTCACGCGCGGCCTGGTGGAACAACAGCCGGAACTCCGCGGTCTCCTTCGCCGCCCACATCACCAGAGCGCCCACAGTGGACTCGGTCAGCTCGTCACCTGTCGCTGCCGCAAGCCTTTCGCCCGCGCGTTCGCACGCCGACCGGTAGAGGTCCGCTTTGGACTCGAAGTGCCGGTAGAGGATCATCCGGCTCACCCCGGCCGCCGCGGCGACGTCATCCAGCCCGGCTGAGGCGTAGCCCGCGTTCGCGAAGACGTTTGTCGCCTGCGCGAGCAACTGTTCCCGCCGTTGCTGCCGTGGCAGCTTCACTGCTGTTACACCTCCATGTACATGGCTCGTGTATACGAGCGTGCAACATCGACAGGCGTGAAAAAGGCGGACCCTGGTGGGTCCGCCTTTCTGCCTAGGGGTCGCTCAGACTGCGGCGGCCTCGTCGGCGAGCAGGTTGCGGGTACGAGCCGGGTCCACCGGGATACCGGGGCCCATCGTCGTGGTGAAGGTGACCTTCTTCAGGTACTTGCCCTTGGCCGAGGACGGCTTGGCACGCAGGATCTCGTCCAGCGCCGCCGCGTAGTTCTCGACCAGCTTGTCGTCGTCGAACGACGCCTTGCCGATCACCAGGTGCAGGTTGGCCTGCTTGTCCACGCGGAAGTTGATCTTTCCGCCCTTGATGTCGGCGACGGCCTTGGCCACCGCGGGGGTGACCGTGCCGGTCTTCGGGTTCGGCATCAGGCCACGCGGGCCGAGGATGCGGGCGATCCGGCCGACCTTGGCCATCTGGTCCGGGGTGGCGATCGCGGCGTCGAAGTCGAGCCAGCCACCCTGGATGCGCTCGATCAGGTCCTCCGCGCCCACGGCGTCCGCACCGGCGGCCTCGGCCTCGGCGGCCTTGTCGCCCGTCGCGAACACGATGACGCGTGCGGTCTTACCGGTTCCGTGCGGCAGGTTCACGGTGCCGCGGACCATCTGGTCGGCCTTGCGGGGGTCGACGCCCAGGCGGATCGCGACCTCGACGGTCGCGTCCATCTTCACCTTGGAGGTCTCCTTGGCGAGCTTGGCGGCCTCGAGCGGCGAGTACAGCCGCTCCTTGTCCACCAGCTCGGCGGCCTGACGATAGGCCTTGCTGCGCTTTGCCATGCTGTTTCCCTAACTAACAGTTGTGGTGACGGGCCGCGCTCGGCCCTCCCACGGGTTCTTGCAGAAAGTTCTTATTCGACCGTGATGCCCATCGAACGGGCGGTGCCCGCGATGATCTTGGCGGCCTGGTCGATGTCGTTGGCGTTGAGGTCGGCCTGCTTCTGCTGGGCGATCTCCTTCACCTGGTCCCAGGTCACCTTGGCGACCTTGGTCCGGTGCGGCTCGCCGCTGCCCTTGTCGACACCGGCGGCCTTCAGCAGCAGCTTCGCGGCCGGCGGGGTCTTGAGCTTGAAGTCGAACGAGCGGTCCTCATACACGGAGATCTCGACCGGCACCACGGTGCCACGCTGCGACTCGGTCGCGGCGTTGTAGGCCTTGCAGAACTCCATGATGTTGACGCCGTGCTGGCCCAGCGCGGGGCCGACCGGCGGGGCCGGGGTGGCCTGACCCGCCGTGATCTGCAGCTTGATGATCGCTGCAAGCTTCTTCTTCTTGGGTGGCATTCTCGTATTCCTGTTTCCTGCGTGGGTCCGCGCGACGAACCTGCCGTGCCGCCGCGCGGCCGCCGGCCTTCACACAGTGAGGCCGGTCAGATCTTGGAGACCTGGCTGAACGACAGCTCGACCGGGGTCTCCCGACCGAAGATCGACACCAGGACCTTGAGCTTCTGCGCGTCCGCGTTGACCTCGTTGATGGTCGCGGGGAGCGTGGCGAACGGGCCGTCCATAACTGTAACCGACTCGCCGACCTCGAAGTCGACCTCGACGGTGGGCTTCGCCGCCGCCGTCGGCGCCTTGCCCGCGGCGGGCTTGGTCTGCTCGACCTGCGGCAGCAGGAACTTCGCCACCTCGTCGATGGTCAGCGGAGACGGCTTGGACGTGGCACCGACGAAGCCGGTGACGCCAGGGGTGTTGCGGACCGCGCTCCACGACGGGTCGTTGAGGTCCATCCTGACCAGGATGTAGCCGGGCAGAACCTTGCGCTGCACCTGCTTGCGCTGGCCGTTCTTGATCTCGGTGACCTCTTCGGTCGGTACCTCGACCTGGAAGATGTAGTCCTCCATGTCGAGGGTCTGGATCCGGGTCTCGAGGTTGGTCTTGACCTTGTTCTCGTAACCGGCGTAGGAGTGGATCACGTACCAGTCGCCCGGGGCTCGGCGAAGCGCATCGCGCAGTTCGGCGACGGGGTCCTCGTCGGCTTCCGCGACCACCGTCTCGTCCGCGGTCTCGTCGTCCGCGGTCTCATCCTCGGCGGTCTCGTCCTCGGCAGCCTGCTCGTCGGCGACGTCGACGTCCTCGTCGGTCTCCGCCTGGGCGAGGGTCTCCTCGTCCTGAGTGGCGACGACCTCGTCGTCGGCCGGACTGGTCAGCCCCTGGCCGCCAGCGGCGCCGTTCTCGGAGGTCACTGTGATCTCGCTTCCTATCTCTACGCTCGCGTGCGGCCCGGTCCTATCCGAAGATCGACTGCACGCCCTTGCCGATGCCGAGGTCGAGCCCGGCGATGATGGCCACCATCACGGCGAGGAAGACCAGGACCACCGCGGTGTAGGTGATCATCTGCTTGCGGGTCGGCCAGATGACCTTGCGCAGCTCGGCGACGACCTCTTTGAGGAACCGGAAGAGCCGGGAGAACATCCCCGGGCGCTTCTCCTTGCCGTCACGCGACGGGGTGGCGCGGCCCTTCTTGCCCTCGGCCAGCGCCTCGCCTTCGGCGGGCTTCGACTTGGGCTTGGCCTTGGCGGCCGGCGCGGCGTCCTTGCGCGCGGCAGGACGCGCCGACGCACGGCGTTCACGCCGCGCAGCGGCGGTGACCGGACGGGGCTGAGGCTTCTTGTCCTCGTCCCGATCCTTGCCCGGCTCCTCGCTCACGCCAGTTCCTCCGCTCGCCAGCCTTGACCCTTCGTTGCAGGGGCGACAGGACTTGAACCTGCAACCTGCGGTTTTGGAGACCGCTGCTCTGCCAATTGAGCTACGCCCCTATGCGCATCCCGCTGCCCGGGAAGGCCTCTCGGCCACCCGGTGGACGAGATCCACTGTCCCCACTCTGTCAGAGCCGACCGCGTGGGGCAAAGTGACTTTCGTTCCGAGTTCGAAAGTGTACGGCAAGGGCAAGGTGCCCTTGAAATCGCGGTCACCTTGCCGCCGCGCGGCCCGGCCCGTCTGCGACGATGCGGTCATGTCATCAGTCGACGAACAGCAGGTCAAGCCCAGGGTGTCGGCTCGGATCGGCGGCATCAGCGAGTCGGCGACCCTCGCGGTCGACGCCAAGGCGAAGGCGCTCAAGGCGGCCGGGCGGCCGGTGATCGGCTTCGGCGCGGGCGAGCCCGACTTCCCCACGCCGGACGCGATCGTGCAGGCGGCCGTCGAGGCCGCGGCGGACCCGCGCAACCACCGCTACACGCCTGCGGCGGGGTTGCCGGAGCTGCGGGCGGCGATCGCGGAGAAGACCAAACGCGACAGCGGCTACGAGATCGACGCCAGCCAGGTCATCGTCACCAACGGCGGCAAGCACGCGGTCTACCAGACCTGCGCGACCCTGCTCGACCCCGGCGACGAGGTGATCCTGCCTGCGCCGTACTGGACCACGTACCCGGAGTCGATCACGCTGGCAGGCGGCGTGCCGGTGCCCGTGGTGACCGACGAGACCCAGGGCTACCTGGTCACCGTCGAGCAACTGGAAGCGGCCCGCACGCCACGCACCAAGGCGCTGATGTTCGTGTCGCCGTCCAACCCGACCGGCGCGGTGTACCCGCGTGAGCAGGTCGAGGCGATCGGCAGGTGGGCGGTCGAGCACGGCATCTGGGTGATCGCGGACGAGATCTACGAGCACCTGGTCTACGACGGCGCCAAGGCCGAGTCCATGCCGGTCGTGGTGCCGGAACTGGCGGACACGTGCGTGATCGTCAACGGCGTCGCCAAGACGTACGCGATGACCGGCTGGCGGGTCGGCTGGATGATCGCCCCCCAGGACGTCACGAAGGCCGCGGCGAACCTCCAGTCGCACCTGTCGTCGAACGTGGCGAACGTGTCCCAGCGGGCCGCCCTGGCGGCCGTGTCGGGCCCGCTGGACGCCGTGCGGGAGATGCACACGGCGTTCGACCGCCGCCGCCGGGCGATCGTGGAGTTGCTCTCGGCCATCCCCGGCGTCGAGGTCCCGACGCCGAAGGGTGCGTTCTACGTCTACCCGTCAGTGAAGGGCTTGCTGGGCAAGGAGATCCGCGGCGTCCGAGCACAGACGAGCACGGAGCTGGCCGCGTTGATCCTCGAACACGCCGAGGTCGCGGTGGTACCGGGCGAGGCGTTCGGCACGTCCGGCTACTTCCGGTTGTCCTACGCGCTCGGCGACGAGGACCTGGCCACGGGCATGGCAAGGATGGGCGACCTGCTGCGGGAAGCCAGGGACTAGCGTGCAACCAATGTGGCCTTTGTTGCGTTTTGTGCAACAAAGGCCACATTGGTTGCCAACACCGGAGGGTCAGGGAAGTTTGAGGAGGGCCTGGGCCTTGCCGAGGACGGTCTTGCCGTCGAACTTGGCGGTGATGTCGACGCGCACGGTGCCGTCTTCGTTGACCTCGCGGACCTTGCCCGCCAGCTCGACGGTCGCGCCCTTGTCGTCGTTGGGAACCACGACGGGACGGGTGAACCGGACGCCGTACTGGAGGACCTTGCCCGGGTCGCTGACCCACTGCGTGACGACCCGACCGGCCAGCGCCATGGTCAGCATGCCGTGCGCGATCACGTCGGGAAGGCCGACTTCCTTGGCGAACGGCTCGTTCCAGTGGATCGGGTTGAAGTCGAGCGACGCGCCCGCGTAGCGCACGAGGTCCTTGCGCGTGACCTGCACGGACAACGACGGCAGCTCGTCACCGACGGCGGTCATACGGCGGCCTCTTCCGGCTTCGCGGCGTCACGCACGACAAGTTGGGCGTACGAGATGACGACGATCTCGTCATCCGCGTCGACTATGTCCGCCCGCATGTTGATGAAGTCGTTGCTCGCGCGGTGCATGATGTCCTCGATGTGGACGACCACACGCAGCTCGTCACCCGCGCACACCTGGCGGTTGTAGACGAAGCTCTGGTCGCCGTGCACCATCCGGCTGTAGTCCAGCCCCAGCTCCGGGTCCTCGATCACGACGTTGATCGCGGCCAGGTTGATGATGGTGAGGAACGTCGGCGGGGTGACGACATCCGAATACCCGGCGGCCTGCGCGGCAGCCGGGTCGGAGTAGAGCGGGTTGTCGTCACCGATCGCCTCAGCGAACTCTCGGATCTTGGCCCGGCTGACCTGGTAGACCGGTGAGGCCGGGTAGCTGCGTCCGATGAAGGAGGGATCGAGAGCCATGAGGAGCTAGCTCAGCGAGTTTCCTTGTGCGCGCGGTGCGTGCCGCAGTTCGGGCAGAACTTCTTCAGCTCGATGCGGTCCGGGTCGTTGCGCCGGTTCTTCTTGGTGATGTAGTTGCGGTGCTTGCACACCTCGCACGCGAGCGTGATCTTCGGTCGCACGTCAGTGGCAGCCACAGCAGTACCTCTCTAGACAACGGAATTTCCCAGCCACCTGGTTCGAAGGCGTCGCCTTCGAGGGGGGTCCAGGGGGCTTGCCCCCTGGGCGGGGTCTGGGGGCCGCGCCCCCAGTGTAATGCGAAGTGAAGAGGGCGAGCGTGCGCATCGCACGCGAGCACACTTCACCCATTCACGTAGCGGTGGGCGGACTTGAACCGCCGACACAACGATTATGAGCCGTTTGCTCTACCACCTGAGCTACACCGCCACACATGGATCAAGCCGCAACGTCTGGGTGGACGTCACGGCTAGGCCCACAGAGCCCCAATACGGAATCGAACCGTAGACCTTCTCCTTACCATGGAGACGCTCTACCGACTGAGCTATTGGGGCGTGCTCTAGGAGCGAGGTGAACTCTACATGCTCCCGCGAGCGGAATAAAACGGGGGTCCCCTTCTAGGACAGCAAGGTGAGCACGGTCTCGTCCATGCGGCCCGGGGTCTTGGTGGTCCGAGCCTGCAACCAGGCCTCCAACCTGCTCTCCGACAGCGGACGGGAGATCAGGTAGCCCTGGATGACGTCGCAGCCCATCGCGGACAGCTGGTCACGCGCCACGTCCTCCTCGACGCCCTCGGCGACCACGGACAGGCCCAGCGAGTGGCCCAGTTCGACGATCGAGCGCACCACCGCGAGGTCCGACAGGTCCGTGCCCATCCCGAAGACGAAGCTCTTGTCGATCTTGACCTCGTCCACCGGCAGCTGCCGCAGGTACGCCAGCGAGCTGTAGCCGGTGCCGAAGTCGTCGACGGCAAGCACGACACCCAACGCGTGCAGCCTGCGCAGCACGGGCAGCGCCTTCTGCGGGTCGGCCATCACGCCGGACTCGGTCAGTTCCAGCGTCAGCAGCTCCGGTGGGACGCCGTAGCGCGTCAGCAGGTCCGAGACCTGTTCGGGGAAGTCCTGTTCGGCCAGGCTGCGCACGGAGATGTTGACCGCGGCCGAGATCCGCAGGCCCTTGTCGAGCCACTTGCGGACCTTGGTCAGCGCCTGCTCCATCACGAACCCGGTCAGCGCGCCGACCAGGCCCGCGGCCTCGATCGCGGGCACGAACTCGTCCGGGTGCAGGTCGCCGTACTCCGGGTGCGTCCAGCGCACCAGCGCTTCCACGCCGAGCACGTTGCGGCTGGGCAGCGCGACCTTCGGCTGGTAGTGCACCTTGACCTGGCCGGTCTCCACCGCGTGCCGGAACTGGGTGACCAGCTGGAACCGGCGCAGGAAGATCTGCCCCATGCTGGGCATGTACGCACGGACAGGCTCGCCGCCCGCCTTCGCGGCGCGCACGGCCACGTCAGCGTGCTGCAGGAGCGTGTCCACGTCGACGACGGTCTGCTCGTCCTCCATCGCCGCGGAGACGAACCCGACGACCGCACCGGCGTCGAGCGTCAGGCGCTCCACGATGTACGGCGCGATCAGCATGTCCCGCAGGCGTTCCGCGAGTGCGTGCATCTCGTCGATCGGACGCCCGCGCAGCAGCGCGGCGAACGCCATGCCCTCCAGTCTGGCGATCATGCTCTCGGGGCCGAGGGTGTCGCGGATGCGGCGCGCGGCCGCGGAGACCATCCGGTCGCCCCACGCGTAGCCGAGCGCGTCGCTGACCGTCGACAGCACGTCAAGATCGATCCGGACGACCATGGCCTGCGGGTCCGACCGCAGCATCTCGGTCGCGGCCTGCCGGAACCCAGGGCGGTTGAGCAGGCCGGTCAGCGGGTCGTGGTACGCGTCGTGCCGCAACCGTGACAACAACCTGCGGTTGTCCAACGCCGTCGCGAGATGGCTCGCCATGGTGCCGATCAGGCGCATGTCCGCAGTGCCGAAGCCACGCCAACGGCTTTGCCTGTCGTGCGCCTCGACGACGCCGAGCAAATGGCTCGCACTACGCAATGGAACAACAAGCGCTTCGGTCGCGTCCCTACGTAACAATGACTGACGGATCTCCGGCATCGCGTCGATCCGGCGGAAGTGCCGTACGTGCGAACCGGGCAGGCGCAGCAGCGGGTCGCCCTTGGATCCGGTCACGTCACCGGTGTGGAGCTCCTGCGTCAGGTCCGTCCCGGCGACCACGGTCCGCATCGGCGCCTGCGGGTCGAACCTGATGTGCAGCACGACTCTCGTCGCGGACAGCTGGTCCTTGATCCGTTCGGCGATCGCGTGCCACTCGTCGTCGGCCACGCCCGCGGAGATGTCGTCGAGGCCGGTGGCGGGCTTCGCGGCGGCCTGCTGGCCCGAGCGGGCCACGATCAAGCTGACCTGGGACAACGCCTCCAGGTCGCGTTGGTCGCGCAGCAGCCCGGAGTAGGCGACGTACAGGGCGCCGAAGCCGGACAGCGCGAGCAGGATCAGCGGCCAGCCGCCCTCCTCCTGGACGGTCACCACGTAGCCGACGACGCCGACCGCGGAGTTGACCATGCCGAGCACGAGGGTGCGGCCGACCAGCAGGATTCCGGCGGACAGCCGGATCCGCCTGCCCAGCACGTACACCGTGACCAGGCCGAGCAGCGTGCTGGACACCGGAGCGGCGAACGCGCCGACGAACGGTCCGGCCCAGTCGGGACCGACACCGTCGAGGCTGAGCCGGAAGGCTTGCAGCACAGCGAAAGCCGTACTGATCTCGATCACGAGCACGCCCGCGTTGTAGAGAACGCGGTCGTGCACACCGCGGACAAGCAGGGTGCTGACACCCGCGATGACGTGCGCGAGCAGCACGAGTTCGAAGGGCGCGACGAACAGTCCGATGGCGAGCGGGATCTCGGTGAACGAGATCGACCAGCTCACGCCGCTGCGGACGTCGACGTTGATGGCGAGCTGTTCGGCGATCAGGAAGCCGAGGACGAGCAGCAGGCCGGTCCAGATGTGGTCGGTCGTGTAGTTCGTCGGCGGCATCCACCACGAGACCAGCAACGCCCCGAGCAGACCGATGACGACAACGCTGACGGAGTAAAGTCGGAAACGACGGACAAGCGGGGTCTCATCTACCGGCTCCACGACATCCGGTCGCTCCGCCATGCCGCCTCCTCGTCCGACCGGGGTACGGGCATCTCGGGTACGTCGCGGCATCACCACAGCGTCACCACAGCTTTGGCAGTCGGGTCACTGTACCCCGATCAGGCGAAATAGCCACCCATTCCGACGGCACAGAGTCCCCGTCGACCTCGCGAACCGGTGACAACCAGGCTCGTTCGGAACCCGGCACCGAGCTGACGTAGATCACTTTCCAACCCCTTGAACGGCAGGCGAATGTTCCACGCCCGAACCGGCTGGTAGCGAAGAATCCGCGGCGGATCGCTGCCGCGGCCCAGACTTTATCCGGCACTGAATCGAGTTGAGACCGATCTGTTATCGCGGCCACAGGCAAGTACGCCCATCCGGACGAAGATCCAGCCAGGTGCGTGGTCACGAAGTGACGCGCGGTATCCGTTCCCCTGGTAGAACGCCCCGGCGGGCGCGACCTAGATTGAGCGGCGATGAGTACTGAACGACGCCGGGCACGCAGGCAGCCCACCAAACTGTGGCGGGCGCCGGTGACCCGTATCGAGCGGATCACCCCGAGGATGGCGCGGATCACCGTCGGTGGGCCGGGGATCGACGACTTCGCCGGTGCGGGCACGGACGAGAACGTGATGCTCTACCTCTACGAGCCCGGCGCCGTGCTCCCGGAACCGCTCACGCTGGAGACGGCGCGGGTGGCGATGTCGCAGGTCCGGCCGTACATGCGCACGTACACGATCAGCAGGCACGACCCCGTTGCCAACGAGATCGACTTCGATTTCGTGCTGCACGGCGACCACGGGCCGGCCTCGAGGTGGGCGACGGGAGCCAAGCCGGGCGACGAGGTGATCTTCGTCGGCCCCTCGCCCGCCTACCAGCCCGACGCCGACGCGCCGTGGCACCTCCTGATCGGGGACGAGACAGCCCTGCCTGCGATCGGGTCGATCATGCGGGCACTGCCGGGCGCGACGATCCGGGCGTTCGTCGAGATCGAGGACGCCGCGGAGCAGCAGGACCTGGACGTGACCTGGGTGCACCGAAACGGCGTTCCGGCAGGCAGCAGCGAGCCGTTGGTGAACGCGCTGTCGGCCGCGGAGTTCCCCGACGGCAAGCCCGCTGTCTGGGCCGCCGGTGAGCGCCAGGCCATGCAGGCCGTGCGCGAAGTGCTTGTCGACAAGGGCATCGACCGGGCGAGTGTGCGTCCCGCCACCTACTGGCGGCTCGGCCACGCCGGGTCCTAACAGGAACTTCCTCCTTTACGAGAGCGTTGTTTCGTAAGGACTCGGGAAGGAGGCGCCGTGCACAAGCACTACAACGGGTTGAAGACGGCTCTCCTGCTCGGCGGCATGAGTGCGCTCATCCTGCTGGTCAGCTCGCTGTTCGGGCGAACCGCGCTGGTCATCGGCCTGCTGATCGCGCTCGGTGTGAACGCGTACGCCTACTTCAACTCCGACAAGATCGCGTTGCGCGCGATGCGTGCACGGCCTGTGTCGCAGTGGGAACAGCCTGCGATGTACCGCATCGTGCGTGAGCTCGCCAACACCGCACGCCAGCCGATGCCCCGGCTGTACATCAGCCCGACGCAGGCGCCGAACGCGTTCGCGACGGGGCGTAACCCGCGCAACGCCGCAGTGTGCTGCACCACAGGGATTCTGGAGCTCCTCGACGAGCGTGAGCTACGCGCTGTGCTCGGGCACGAGCTGTCACACGTCTACAACCGCGACATCCTCATCTCGTGCGTGGCGGGCGCGCTGGCCAGCGTGATCGGGTTCCTCGCCAACTTCGCGATGCTGTTCGGCCTGTTCGGCGGCAGCGACGACGACCGGCCGAACCCGCTGGCGATGCTGATGATCGCGATCCTCGGCCCGGTGGCCGCGGGTGTCGTGCGGATGGCGGTCAGCAGGTCACGGGAGTACCAGGCGGACGAGTCCGGCGCCGAGCTGACCGGCGACCCGTTGGCGTTGGCGTCGGCACTGCGCAAGCTGGAGGTCGGCACGCGGCAGGCCCCACTGGCGCCCGAACCGGCGATCGCGTCGCAGTCGCACCTGATGATCGCCAACCCGTTCCGCCCGGGTGAGCAACTGGCACGGCTGTTCGACACCCATCCGCCGATCGCCGAACGCATCCGTCGACTGGAGGACATGGCCCATCGCGGGCTGTGAGCTTCTGGCGGTGTGCTGGGACCGCTCGCTTTGGGATTGTCCGAAGCATGGACGGTGACAGCCGGCAACGGTTGGTATACGGGGACCACAGCGCCCTGGCCGAGGTGTACGAGTCATACGGCGCAAGCGTTTACGCCGTCGCGCTGTGCGTGACAGGCGACACCGCGGTGGCCTCGGACATCACCGTCGACGCGTTCGTACGCCTGTGGGACCGCCCGCTGGCCTACGACCCGTCACAGGCCAGCCTCAAGTGCTGGCTGGCGATGCTGGCCCATCGGCTGGCGGTCGACTGGTTGCGGGAGAACAACATCGCTCCGGGTGACCGGGTGACCGCCGACCGGCCGGTCGCGTTGGCCGCGCTGCCGGACCTGACCCGGCAGGCGGTGGAACTGGCGTACTTCGACGGCCGGACGTACCAGCAGATCGCGATCGAACTCGGCATCCCGGCGGGCACAGCGAAAGCACGGCTGCGCGCCGGCCTGCGCGAGCTGGCGGCAGCCCTGTGACGACCAGTCACGCGGCGGTGTCGTCGCTGCTTGCTGCCTGGACGACGTGTGCGTGTTCCCCGGACGAGGCTGATGCGGTCGAAGCGCACCTGAGGACGTGTGAAACCTGCCGCGCCGACGTGCGTGGACTGGCCGAGGCCACACGTTCCCTTGCCCCGCAGGAAACCCAGCCGCCCGAGGAGATTCGTGACAAGGTGCTCGCGGCCACCGACCGGCCGGACATCCCGGACTACGCCAGGGCGTACGCGGCGACCGTCTCGGCGTTGAGCGCGTTGCTGAAGGAACTCGACGCGGACGACGACGTCACAGAGCAACTCAGCCGTCTGACCGCGGCCGACAGACTCGTCGCCGACCAACTGGGCGTACGCGACCAGAAAACCTGGCAGCAGCAAGCCGACGCGATCTGCTGCGCGCTGACAAGGAAACCACTGCCACCGGAGCTGATGCTGGCCCGCGCGTACGAGACGTGGATCTGCGCACGCGACATCGCCATGGCGACGTACAAGGAGCTACCGCCGCCCCCACCGGAGCACCTCCACGCGATCGCAGGTTTCGCCGCCAGCCTCCTGCCCTACGCGGCCGCGTACCGCCGTATGGCACAGCCGGACATTGTTGTGCGGTTGGTGCTGGCAGGGCCAGGTGGCGGAACGTGGTCACTGCCGCTTGAGGACCACGGTGTGATCACAGTCGAGATGACGATGGACACCGAGGCGTTCTGCCTGCTGATGGCCGCCAGGACACCACCGAGATCGGTGGACGTGATGATCCGCGGCGACGTCGAGCTGGGCTACGACCTGCTCGACGCCGGCCCGGCACTAGTCGCCCGATGAGCCCGCGGCCCTGGCGACCGTCATCACGTAGTCGCCGTAGCCCGACTTCGCGAGCTTGGCGCCCAGCGCGTAGCACTCGTCGGCAGTGATGTAGCCCATAGCCAACGCGACTTCCTCAAGGCACGCGATGCGCACACCCTGCCGGTGCTCAAGCACCTGGACGAACTGCCCGGCCTCCAGCAGCGAGTCGTGGGTGCCGGTGTCCAACCAGGCGAACCCACGGCCCAGGTCGATCAGCTTCGCCCGGCCCTGCCGCAGGTACGCGACGTTGACGTCGGTGATCTCCAACTCACCACGAGCGGACGGCGCCAGGCCCCGCGCGATCTCCACGACCTCGCTGTCGTAGAAGTAAAGACCGGTGATCGCCTTGTTGGAGCGCGGGACAGCGGGTTTCTCCTCGATGGAGATCAACTGCCCGGTGGCGTCGACCTCGCCGACGCCGTACCGCTGCGGATCCTTGACCGGATAGCCGAACAGCGTGGCGCCATCCAACTGAGCGGCCTCACGCTGCAGGATCTTGGAGAAACCCTGGCCGTAGAAGATGTTGTCGCCGAGCACGAGCGCGACCTTGTCGTCACCGACGAACTCCGCGCCGATGATGAACGCCTCGGCGAGACCGTTGGGGGCGGCCTGCTCGGCGTAGGAGAAGGTGACCCCGAACTGCGAGCCGTCACCGAGGAGCCGCGCGAAGTTGGGCAGATCCGTCGGGGTGGAGATGATGAGGATGTCCCTGATCCCGGAGAGCATCAGAACCGAGATCGGGTAGTAGATCATCGGCTTGTCGTACACCGGGAGCAGCTGCTTGGACGTCGCCTGCGTGATCGGGTGCAGCCGGGTGCCGCTGCCCCCGGCGAGCACGATCCCGCGCATCAGCGGTAATTGGTGAACTGGAGGGCGATCCCGAAGTCCTTGGACTTCAGCAGTGAGATGACGTCCTGCAGGTGGTCCTTCTTCTTGCCGGAGACCCGGAGCTGGTCGCCCTGGATCTGCGCCTGGACGCCCTTGAGGCCGCTGTCGCGGACGGCCTTGGCGATCTCCTTGGCCTTGTCGGCGGCGATGCCCTGCAGGATCTTGCCGGAAGCCTTGTAGATCTTGCCGGACACCTTGGGCTCGTCGGCCTCGAAGGCCTTGAGGGAGATGCCGCGCTTGATCAGCTTCTCCTTGAAGACCTCGATGGCGGCGAGACAGCGCTCCTCGGTCTCGGCCTGGACGGAGATGGCCTCCTCACCGGTCCAGTCGATCTCGGCGCCGGTGCCACGGAAGTCGAACCGGGTCGACAGCTCCTTGCCTGCCTGGTTGATCGCGTTGGTCACCTCCTGCCGGTCGACCTTGCTCACCACGTCGAACGACGGGTCCGCCACGTCACCGCACCTCCGAGTCGATCCACCACCAAAAGCCCTGAAGATGCTACCGGGGAACCCCGAACGGGATACCCGTTGGCACCCGCCCAGGAGCATTGGGTACAGTTCAGCACGCACCACGGCGGGTTGCCCGAGTGGCCAAAGGGAGCTGACTGTAAATCAGCCGCGCAAGCTACGGCGGTTCAAATCCGTCACCCGCCACGGGCTCGGGGTGACCCTGCTCAGTTGCTTTGCAACTTCGCAGGGTCGCCCTCCACTATTTTGGGGGGCCGAGCCCCCCAAGCCCCCCACGGTGCGAGCTCCTCTCGACCCAGCGCTGGTCATTTTCCCTTTCACCAGCCTTGCTCTGGGCGCTTTGGGTGTCACTGCGCGTTACGCTCCGTCATGTCGCCTCATTTGATGTCGCCGGTTCCCAGGGTGCTGTACAGCACAGCGACAGGTGAATGGGGCACGGGCTTTTATCGACCGGCTTTTGTCGTTTGTGAAAGCGGGATTGTGGGCGTGGGAGGACGGCTCACTCCCCTCCATGTTCAACGTATAGCGCACCCTGGGGCTTGTGGCAAGGCCCCGGTTGTGCCGCAGAATGCTCGACGTTGCGTACGGCTGACGTGGGGAGGCGACGGCTGTGGCACGCAGGATCCGCACCGATGGGACGAATGTGGCAGCGAAGCTGGTTGTCGAATCAGAGCACGAGTACGACGAGGAACTACGGTCCGAGCGGGCTTATGTGGCCGGGCTGTACGAGCGGCTTGACGCCGAGCGGGCACGGGTGAAGGGCGAGTTCGAGGCGGCTCTGGGTGGCAAGGGGGTGTCGCCCATGGAACGCGATGTCGAGGTACGCGCTCGGGCCAGGGAGATGAAGCGGCTGGACGTCGCGGACAACGGCCTGTGCTTCGGGCGGCTCGACGCCATCACGGGTGAGCACTCCTACATCGGCCGGATCGGTCTGTTCGACGAGGACAACGAGTACGACCCGGTGCTGCTCGACTGGCGGGCACCGGCGGCCCGTCCGTTCTACGTCGCCACCGGCGCGAACCCGGAGAACATGCGGCGCCGCCGCCAGTTCCACACGCGTGGCCGTCAGGTGCTCGACTTCACCGACGAGGTGCTTGGCCGTCCCGGTGAACACGAGCGGGGTGACGCTGCTCTCCTCGCGGCGGTCAACGCGCCGCGTGGCGAGGGCATGCGGGACATCGTGGCGACGATCCAGGCCGAGCAGGACGAGATCATCCGCCTCGGCCACCCGGGTGTACTGGTGATCGAGGGTGGTCCTGGCACGGGCAAGACCGTTGTGGCGCTGCACCGCGTCGCGTATCTGATGTACACCCAGCGGGAGCGGATGGAACGCCACGGCGTGCTCGTGGTCGGCCCCAACCCCGCGTTCCTCAACCACATCGGGCAGGTGCTGCCGTCGTTGGGCGAGTCCGACGTGGTGTTCATGACGCCAGGTGACCTCGTGCCCGGTCTGCGCGTCACGGCGGAGGACTCACCGGAGGCCGCGCGGCTCAAGGGGTCGTTGAAGATGCTCGACGTGCTCAAGGCGGCCGTCGGCGATCGGCAGCGGCTGCCCGAGGAGCCGATCCCGATCCAGTTGAAGGACGTCACGGTCCGGATCGACGCGGCGACCGCGGAGTGGGCCAGGGACGAGGCGCGCGCGACCGGTCTGCCGCACAACGAGGCTCGCGTGACGTTCGTCGAGATCATCACGTACGTGCTGACCGAGCGGGCGATCGGCCGGATCGGCAAGGGCTGGCTGACCCGTTCGGACAAAGAAGGCTGGGAGGACATGCGCAAGGGCCTGCTCAAGGAACTCGCGGACGACGACGCCTTCACCGCCGCGCTCGACGAACTCTGGCCGATCCTGACGCCGGAAACGCTGTTGGCCCAGCTGTACGCGTCGGAGGAACGGCTGCGTGCCGCGGGCGCGGCCGAGTCGCTGTTCCGTGTGGACGGTGAGGCGTGGACCGTCTCGGATGTGCCGCTGCTCGACGAGCTGGTCGACCTGCTCGGCCGGGACAAGGCGGCCGACGACGCAGCCGCCCGTGCCGTCGCACGGGAGCAGCAGGCCGAGGCGGAGTACGCCGCGAACGTGCTGGACAGCTTCGTCAACCGCCAGGACCACATGGACGACGAGGACCACCTGTTCGCGACGGACCTGCTCCGCGCCGAGGACCTCGCGGTCCGGTTCGTCGAGGAGGACACGAGGGACCTCGTCGAACGCGCGTCGGCGGACCGCGACTGGACCTACCGGCACGTGGTGGTCGACGAGGCGCAGGAGCTGTCCGAAATGGACTGGCGGGTGCTGATGCGGCGCTGCCCCGGCAAGTCCTTCACCGTCGTCGGTGACCTCGCCCAGCGCAGGGCGCCTGCCGGGGCGACGTCGTGGGGCGCGATGTTGGATCCGTACGTGCCGGGCCGTTGGGAGTACCGCTCGTTGACGGTGAACTACCGCACTCCGGCGGAGATCATGGCCGTCGCCGCGTCGGTGCTGGCCGAGTTCGCGCCGGGCGTCCAGCCGCCGGAGTCGGTCCGCTCGAACGGTGTCCGGCCGTGGTCGAGGCGGGTCACCGAGGACGACCTGGCGGCTGCCATCGAGGAGTTCGTCCGGGACGAAGCCGGTCGCGAGGGCACGAGCGTGGTGATCGGCCCGCCAGGCACTCCGGGGACGATCCCGGCGTCGGACACCAAGGGCCTCGAGTACGACGCGGTGCTTGTCGTGAACCCGGATCAGATCCTCGCCGATGGTCCGCGCGGAGCGGCGGAGTTGTACGTGGCGCTCACTCGGGCCACACAACGTCTCGGCGTCCTGCACCAGGGTCCGTTGCCGCAGGTGATGACGGCTCTCACGGAATTTGTCACCCCTTAAGCGCGGACAAGTCCCGGGCACCACACGCACAGTGCCCGGGACTTTGGTTCGTCACGAGATCGGGATCAGGTTCCGCTCGGCTTCTCCGGAAGCCGGTCGAGCACCTGGCCGACCATCTGGGTCAGCGACCGGAGTTGGCCGTCGACCGAGTCGAACCGCGCGTCGTGTTCCTGGAGCTTGGCACTGTGCTCGTTCAGGATTGTCGAGTGTTGGTTCAGGATTTCCGAGTGGCGGTTCAGGATGGCTGTGTGCTCAAGGAGCGTTGCACTGTGCTCGTTCAGAAGCGTCGTATGCTCACGCTGGGTCGCTTTGACCTCACGGAGATCCTCGCGCAACTCCTTGACGTCGTCGTCTAACCGAAGCGTCAGCCAGCGGGTTTCGGCGTGCTGCACATCGAGCTTCCGGACCTTCCGCTCCAGGCTGTCTTCTTCGGGCATGGCTTCAGTATCCCACAGTCGAACAGGCGTTCAAAAGATCACGAAAGGGTGATCCTGGTCAGCCGCGGATCTCCATCGTGCAGCACTTGGGTCCGCCGCCGGACTTCTTCAGCTCCGAGATGTCCACGAAGATCGTCTCATAGCCGCGGTCGGTCAGTTGGGCCGCAAGCCCGGTCGACTCCGTCGGCAGGATGACGTTGCGGCCGTCGGACACGGCGTTCAGACCGAACGTCTCCGCGTCGTGGTCCGTGGCGATCACCGCGTCCGGGAACAGGCGGCGCAGGACTCGCTGCGAGCCTTCGGAGAACGCGCCCGGGTAGTAGGCGATGTTCGGCTCGTCCTCGTTGAGCACGAACAACGCCGTGTCCAGGTGGTAGTAGCGCGGATCGGTCAGGTGCAGCGACACCACCGGCACGCCGAGGACTTCCTGGGCTTCCGCGTGGGCTCCCGGGTCCGTGCGGAAGCCCGTTCCGGCCAGCAGGTAGCGGCCGGTCCAGGCGAAGTCGCCTTCCGCCTCGTTGACGCACGCGGGCATCACGATGTTGTGGTAGCCGTTCTCGTTGAACCACCTGCGGTAGTGGTCGGCTTCCGCCGCGCGCTGCTCGGCGCGGAACCGGGCGCCGAGCACCCGCCCGTCGATCACGGTCGCCGAGTTCGCCGAGAAGACCATGTCGGGCAGTCCCGGCTGCGGCTCGATCTGTTCCACCTTGTGGCCCAGTTCGACGTAGGTGTCGCGCAGCTTCTGCCACTGCAGCATCACCAGGTCGTGGTTCACCGGTTTGCTCGGATCCATCCACGGGTTGATCGAGTACGCCACCTCGAAGTACTTCGGGGCGCACATCAGATACCGCCGCGTCGTGGGCATCCGGACCGCAGATGTCATGGATCGAAATGTAGAACCCCCTTCCAGTATGGATCAAGCTCGTAATATTGCGCTTCAACGTGCAGAATGTTGCGCGTGGACTCGATAGATCAGCGAATCGTTTCGCAGCTCGTCGCCGACGCCCGATCGAGCTACGCCGAGATCGGCAAGGTCGTCGGCCTGTCCGCTCCCGCCGTGAAGCGGCGGGTCGACCGGTTACTGGACCGCGGGGTGCTGCGCGGCTTCACCGCGGTGGTCGACCCGGAAGCCCTGGGATGGGGCACCGAGGCCTTCGTCGAGGTGCGCTACCGCGGCAACGTCTCGCCGGTGCAGATCCGCGCGAGCCTCGAACCGTTGCCCGAGGTCGTCGCCGCGTACACCGTTTCCGGCGCGGCGGACGCGATCGTGCACCTGCGGGCGGGGGACATCCACCACCTCGAGGACGCCCTGGAACGGCTGCGCGGCGTCGACATGATCGACCGCACAGTGTCGACGGTCGTGCTGTCCACGCTGCTGGAACGGTCCCCCGCGCCCGAGCCCCGCTGAGAAGTACCGTTCACCGCATGACCGAGGTGCTGCTTGACCGTGACGGCGGCGTCGCGGTCCTGACTTTCAACGCTCCGGACCGCCGCAACGCATTGACGCTGCCCATGGCCGCGGCTGTGGTCGAAGCCGTGGAGACGTGCGAGAACGACGAGAGCGTGCACGCGATCGTCGTCACGGGCGCGCCACCGGCGTTCTGCGCGGGCGCCGACCTGTCCGCGCTCGGCGACGCGCAGGAAGAGGGGCTGCGCGGGATCTACGCGAGCTTCCTCGCACTCGCGAACTGCGGCCTGCCGACCATCGCGGCGGTCAACGGGGCAGCCGTTGGGGCGGGCCTGAACGTGGCGCTCGCATGCGACATGCGCATAGCCGGACCGAAAGCAAGATTCGACGCCAGGTTCTTGCAGATTGGGATTCACCCGGGTGGCGGCATGACCTGGATGCTGCAACGCACTGTGAGCAAGCAGACGGCCGTCGCGATGACCTTGTTCAGCCATGTTCTCGACGCCGGCGCCGCAGTTCAGCACGGCCTCGTGTGGCAGGTCGCGGACGATCCGGTCGCCGTGGCCGTCCAACTGGCGGCAGGCGCGGCGGGCGCACCTCGGGACCTCGTCGGCACGACGAAAGAAACTTTGCGCGTGACCTCGGGAAATGTTGATCATGCGACGGCCGTTGAAACCGAGTTGAGAGCACAGTTGGCGAGCATCTCGTCGGCGGAGTTCGCCGAGCGCCTGACCAGGCTGCGAACGCGGATCACCAGCCGGGAGTAGGTGTTACCGCCGGTAACATATAATTGTGGCATGTGACGTAGACCGCTTAGCAGGTGCCGGTCCGAACCCGGTGCCTACCTTTGGTAACAGGTAATGACTAGTCCGACTGCAGCCAGGTGCGAGGCTGGCGCGAACTTCGGGGACTACGCTCGAAGTCGGGGTAAAGCAACTGACTCCAACGGTTGCGGCAGAGAGGGATCAGGCGAGCCCAATGAGCACAGGTGTCGAGGGTGAAACCAACGGACACGGGCTGAAGTCGAGCAGGCACACCGAGATCACGAAGCTCGACCGGGTGGTGATCCGGTTCGCGGGTGACTCCGGTGACGGTATGCAGCTCACTGGTGACCGGTTCACATCCGAGGCCGCGGCCTTCGGCAACGACCTCGCGACGCAGCCGAACTTCCCGGCCGAGATCCGGGCGCCGCAGGGCACCCTCCCCGGTGTGTCGAGCTTCCAGCTCCACTTCGCGGACTACGACATCCTCACCCCCGGTGACCGTCCCGACGTGCTCGTCGCGATGAACCCGGCCGCGCTCAAGGCCAACATCGACGAACTCCCGCCCGGCGGGACGCTGATCGTCAACACCGACGAGTTCAACAAGCGCAACCTGCAGAAAGTCGGCTACGACGCGAACCCGCTCGAGGACGACTCGCTGGACTCCTACCAGGTGCACAAGGTCGCGATGGCGACCATCACCCGTGGCGCGCTCGAGGAGACCGGCCTGTCGAAGAAGGACGCGGAACGCGCGAAGAACATGTTCGCGCTCGGCCTGCTGTCGTGGATGTACCACCGGCCGACCGAGGGCACCGAGCGGTTCCTGCGGGAGAAGTTCGCCAAGAAGCCCGACATCGCCGAAGCCAACATCCTGGCCTTCCGCGCGGGCTGGAACTACGGCGAGACGACCGAGTCGTTCGCGGTGACCTACCAGGTGGCCCCGGCCAAGCTGAACCAGGGCACGTACCGGCAGATCACCGGCAACACCGCTCTGGCGTACGGGATCGTCGCGGCCGGGCAGCGCTCGGAGCTGGAGATCGTGCTCGGCACGTACCCGATCACCCCGGCGTCGGACATCCTGCACGAGTTGTCCAAGCACAAGAACTTCGGCGTGACCACGATCCAGGCCGAGGACGAGATCGCAGGCATCGGCATGGCGCTCGGCGCGTCCTACGGCGGCGCGCTCGGCGTGACATCCACGTCGGGGCCGGGTATCGCGTTGAAGTCCGAGACGATCGGCCTCGCGGTGATGACCGAGCTGCCGCTGCTGGTCGTCGACGTGCAGCGCGGCGGCCCGTCGACCGGTCTGCCGACCAAGACCGAACAGGCCGATCTGCTGCAGGCCATGTACGGCCGCAACGGCGAATCGCCGGTGCCGATCGTCGCGCCGCAGTCGCCGGCCGACTGCTTCGACGCCGCCATCGACGCCGCGCGGATCGCGCTGGAGTACCGCACGCCGGTGCTGCTGCTGTCGGACGGCGCGATCGCCAACGGCTCCGAGCCGTGGCTGATCCCCGACGTCGAGACGCTGCCGGACCTGCGGGTGACGTTCGCCACCGAACCCAACGCCACCGACGGCTCCGGCGAGCACTGGCCGTACGTGCGGGATCCTGAGACGCTGGCGCGCGAATGGGCGATCCCCGGAACGCCCGGCCTGCAGCACCGGATCGGTGGACTGGAGAAGCAGGACGGGAAGGGTTCGATTTCCTACGATCCGGCTAACCACGACCACATGGTTCGCTTGCGCCAGGCCAAGATCGACGGGATCAAGGTGCCCGACCTCGAAGTCGACGACCCGTCCGGCAAGGCCCGGGTGCTCGTCCTCGGCTGGGGTTCGACGTACGGACCGATCGGCGCCGCCTGCCGCCGCGTCCGCAAAATCGGGCACGCGATCGCACAGGCACACCTGCGGCACCTCAACCCGTTCCCCGCGAACCTCGGTGACGTGCTGCGCTCGTACGACCGGGTGGTGATCCCGGAGATGAACCTCGGCCAGCTCGCCCTGCTGATCAGGGCGAAGTTCCTGGTGGACGCGATCAGCTACACCAAGGTCGCCGGACTGCCCTTCAAGGCCGAGGAGTTGCAAGGGGTGTTCACAGACGTTGTGAAGGGGGTCCCGGCATGACCGCCATCGACCTCGGGCTGCCCGGACTGGCCGGGATACCGACCACGGACGAGAAGCAGACCGCCAAGGACTACAAGTCGGACCAGGAGGTCCGCTGGTGCCCAGGCTGCGGCGACTACATCGTGTTGAACGCGGTGCAGGCGTTCATGCCGACACTGGGCCTCAAACGCGAGAACATCGTGTTCGTGTCGGGCATCGGATGCTCGTCGCGTTTCCCGTACTACATGAACACCTATGGCGTGCATTCGATCCACGGCCGCGCGCCGTCGATCGCGACGGGTCTCGCGGTGGCACGCCCCGACCTGTCGGTGTGGGTGGTGACCGGTGACGGCGACGCGCTGTCGATCGGCGGAAACCACCTGATCCACGCACTGCGCCGGAACGTGAACCTGAAGATCCTGCTGTTCAACAACCGGATCTACGGCCTGACCAAGGGGCAGTACTCCCCGACGTCGGAAACCGGCAAGATCACCAAGTCGACCCCGATGGGCTCGCTCGACCACCCGTTCAACCCGATCTCGCTGGCGCTGGGCGCGGAAGCGACGTTCGTGGGGCGCGCGCTGGACTCCGACCGCAAGGGGCTGACCGAAGTCCTCCAGGCGGCGGCGCAGCACAGGGGCTCGGCGCTGGTGGAGATCTACCAGAACTGCCCGATCTTCAACGACGGCGCCTTCGACGTGCTGAAGGACCAGGAGGAGAAGGAGCGCAGGCTGATCCCGCTGTCGCAGGGTGAGCCGATCCGCTTCGGCCCGGACAAGGACTACGGCGTGGTGCGCACCGGGTTCGGCGGACTGCAGGTGGCGAAGGTCTCCGAGGTCGGTGAAGAGAACCTGGTCGTGCACGACGCGACCATCGACGACCCGACGTACTCGTTCGCGTTGTCCCGGGTTGGTGGCGAGGACCTTTCGCACACGGTCACCGGCATCTTCCGCAACGTTCAACGGGCGACGTACGACGACTTGGCGCGTAACCAGGTGTCGACGGCGAAGGCGGCCAAGCCCGCCGACCTGCAGTCGCTGCTTCGTGGGCGCGACACCTGGACCGTCGCCTAGCAAGTGCCCTCCGTGAGTGGTTATCCGGGTTCTAACCCGGATAACCACTCACGAGGGCTTAGCTGACGGACATCAGAAGTTCGTTGAGCTGGTTGATCATTCGTTGTCCGTCCGCTGGGAAGAACGTGCCGCCTTCCATGTCGGGCCTGTCCAGGTTCTGGACCAGGTAGCGGCCTGCGTCCGTGTCGATCCAGCCCAGGCCTGGGGCCTGTCTCGTGTTGCCGTTTCTGTCTCTTCCTGTCACGGCGAAGTGGCCGGAGCCCAGGCGTTTGCGGCGCAGTATCTCTTCCGCTCCGCGCAGTTGGGCCGGGTTTGTCGTCTGGCTTCGGGCGACGGGTTGGCGGAAGGTCATGTTGTCGTCGTCTTCCGCTGTCACCGGGTGGGCTGTCGGGCGGGTTATCGTCACCGATTGGCCTGGGCCCGGTTTCAGGGGCGGCAGCAGGGCCGCCACTGCCCTTGCGAGGCCTTCCGGGCGGACCAGTGCGAACTTCAGCAGTTGGTCTTCCTGGCGGACGATCATCGCTTTGTTTCCTGCCGCCGCTGCCCTCGCGTAGATCTTCCGCCCGCTTTCGACGTCGCCCATCACCGCCACCGAGACGTGGTAGTCGGTCAGCATCCGCAGCGCGCCCACCACTTCCGGGCCTGGCCCCCGGTGGTCGGCCAGTCCTCGGTTGATCAGGTCTTCCTTGATCGCCCCCGCGATTCGCACCCGGTCGTCCGCGTACTCCCCGAAACTGGGAATGGTGAACGGATAGACGCGGCAATTGAGCCTGAGTCCTTCGGACAGGATGTCGACCGCCGCGAAGGAGAGGCCGAACGTTTCTGCCATCAGTCGCCAATCATCCGCTGTGAAACCTCCTGCTCGGAGCACGCTACCAACCTCAGGCTCCCGGGGCAGCGAAAAGCAGAGTCCGGTTGCGGCCCGCCGTCTTGGCCGCCAGCATGGCCACGTCCGCGGCGTTCACGACCTCCTCCAGCGTCGTGCCGTGGTCCGGGTGGGCCGCGACGCCCACCGAGACCGTCACTGTGCCGAAGCCGTCGACCGCGAAGCCCTCGACTTTGCGGCGGATGCGCTCGGCGATGGCGATGGCGTCCTCCTGCGAGGTTTCCGGCAGCAGGATGACGAATTCCTCCCCGCCGAACCGGCCGACCATGTCGGTCACCCGGACTTCCGCACGCAGAACGTCGGCGACGCCTTTCAGGTGTTTGTCGCCGATCAGGTGACCGTACCTGTCGTTGATCGACTTGAAATTGTCGAGATCGAGCATCAGCAGTGCCGAGTTCTGCTTGCGCTCCAACTGGACCGCCGCGTCCTTCGACCAGGACGCCGAATTCAACAGGCCGGTTTTCGGATCCGTTCTCGCCTGGTCGCGCAGCTGTCGGATTAGCACACTTCTGTGCAGTACGAGTGTTATCCCGATGATGAGGACGAGCACGATCGGCCAGTCGACGAGCGCCCACGCGAGCATGATCCCCAGCGCGACCGTCGCGGCCTCCAGCGCGTGCTCGACTCCCGTGGCCAACGCGTCGGTGATCCGCCGGTGCCCTGCCGCGAAGTAGTGGAACGTCGTCGTGATGATCGAGTTCACGACCAGGAACACCAGCCCGGCGCCGACGACGAGCCCGAACGACGCCACGTCACGGGGCATCCGCTCGAACGGCACCGGATCAGTCACCCTCGAGAACGCGCACGCCGCGTAGCTCGCGGCGATCGTCGCCGACGCGGAGAAGAACAACCGGAACGGCGGCACCGGCCGGAGTCTGACCCACTGCACGGCGTACGACACCGCGATCACCACGGCCGACAGCGCGGGGTGCAGCAGCAGAATGCCCGCGAACATCCAGACGGCGTTCAGGTCAACGAACGGCCTGGCCACCCTGCGCAGCCGTTCGATCGGCATCGACAGCTCGGAGTAAACCAGAATGCAGCTGGTGAGCAGCAGAAACGGGGCCAGATTCGACGACGGGATCGGAATCAGCACAAGGGCGGCGACCACGCCCGCGACGGCGGCCAGTTCGACGGCGAGCACATATGCGACCAGAGCTCGTTTCGGGAGCTGCCACAAAGCCCAATGCCGGACTGCCAGCCGGGCTATCTGGTCCGCCATGGCAGAACCGTAACGGACCGTATGGCGCGAGTCACTCCGACATTGGGGGTATCCGAACGGGCCTCGGAATCCGAAAACCTATGACAGGACACGAAAACCGACACGCTCCGCGTCGCTGGGAGTACGGAACCACACCTCCGCAACAATCCGGTCAAACTGCGGATTGTCCTGTGTGCAGTAACGCAGCGCAGTCACGCTCGCTTTGACGCCGAACTCCGGAGCCGGCGCACCGCCACCGGGCAGCGGCATGGCCGAGCCCGGACCGAACGGGCCAGGCGGCACGAACTCGCCCTGCGCCGCGGATTCCGCGGCAGCGGCCTGTTCGGCCACCGGAACGACAGGTTCGAACAGCGACCGGCCGAGGTCCTCCTGCGGCGCCGCGGCAGGCGGCGCCTCGAAGCGCTGGGTGAGCTCGATCTCCGGCTCGGGCAGTTCCGGCTCGTAGTGGTGCACGGCTTCCGCTGCGGGCACATGAGCCTCGTAGTGCTGCACAGGTGCGGCCAGGGACTCCTGGGCGTCGACGTGGCGCGCGGGCTCGGGCTCGTAGGAGTAAGTCGCCTCGGGCGCCGATGGCTGCGAGTCGTAGTGGTGCGTGGGCTCGGGCTCCGACGAGACGTAGGAGTGCGCGGGTTCCGGCGCCGTGTCCTGCGATTCGTAGGAGTGGGCGGGCTGTGCCTGCTCGTAGGAGTGCGCGGGCTCCGGCTGCTCGTGGGCATGCGCGGGTTCCGGTGCTGGTTCGTGGTTCTCGTTGTCCAGCGAGCGGATCACTTCGTCCGGGATCGGCGTGGTGTGCTGGGTGAAGATCGTCCCGCTCGCGTCGACCTGCTCGTCGTCGTCGACGTCCGTGATCAGGTGCGGATCGGGGTCCTCTTCCTTCGCGAACCAGTCGTCGCCCGGCCCTGCCGACTCCGGTTTCTCCGGGATCAGCACACCCGCCGGTGGGACGAACACCGTCGTGCTCTCGGTGAACTCCCGGAACGGGGTGTCCGACAGCTCCGTGTCGCTCTCGTCGGGAATCGGCGGTTCCGGCGGCGCCACCGGGTCCAGACGGGACGAGAACGACTGCGGACGCGGCTCGGCCTGCACCTCGGGAGGCGCGGCGAGCGGCTGGAAGAGCGTCGCCGTCGGGGGCGGCGAGCCGGACGGAGGAGGCGGGGGCGGCAGGAGCGGCGGCTGGGCCACAGGTGGCTTGGGCGCGTCGAAGAGATCGTCGAGGAAGCGGTCCGTCTCGTTGACGCCCGGCTGGCGCACCGGCTCGGCCACCCGCGTCGGCAGGTGGTTCTCCCGGGCGTCACGGGGTTCGAGTGGCTGGCGCGTGGCCGCCTCCTCCAGCTCGGTCACCCGCTTGCGTGCCGGGTTGACCAGCAGTAACCAGGTGAACAACACCCCGAGGAGAAAGGAGCCCAGGCTCCAGAGCCAGACCTGACCGAAGATCTGCATGCACTTGCTCCCTCGTGGACCTCACCCTCGGATTCCACCCTACGGGCCCGGCGAGATCACCGTCTCAAGACTCAGCGAGTCCGCTCGATGACATAACGCGTCAGCAGCTCCAGAGCGTCACGAGCAGCGCCTGAAGGCAGCGGGGCCAGCGCCGTGTGCGCGCGCTCGGCGTACTCCTCCAGCGTCTGGCGTGCCTGCTGCAGACCTGTGGAGTTCCGCAGCAGGTCGAGTGCTTCCGCCACCTCGGCGTCGTCGGAGATCGGCCCCGCGAGCAGTTCGGCGAGGCGGTCGTTGCCCGGCTGCCCGAGCGCGTGGATCATCGGCAGGGTTTTGACGCCTTCCCGCAGGTCGGTGCCAGGGGTCTTGCCCGACTCCGCCGCGGGGGACGCGATGTCGATGATGTCGTCGGAGATCTGGAACGCGGCACCGATGATCTTGCCGTAGCAGTGCAACGCCTCGGTCTGCTCGGCCGTGGCGTTGGAGAACATGCCCGCGTAGCGACCGGCGGTCGCGATCAGCGAACCGGTCTTCTGGCCGATCACCGACAGGTAGTGCTCGACCGGGTCCTCACCGGCCGCCGGGCCGACGGTCTCCCGCATCTGGCCGGTGACCAGCTCGGAGAACGTCTCGGCGATGATCCGGGCCGCGTCGGTGCCGAGGTCGGCGACCAGGCCGGACGCGTGCGCGAACAGGAAGTCCCCGGTCAGGATGGCGATGGTGTTGTCCCATTTGGCGTTCACGCTGTCCGCGCCGCGGCGCATGGTCGCCTCGTCCATCACGTCGTCGTGGTACAGCGTGGCCAGGTGCACCAGCTCCACGGACGCGGCGGCCGTGATGACCTCGGGCAATGGCCCGTCCGCGACATGCGAGGAAATCAGGGTGAACAACGGGCGAAAACGCTTGCCGCCCGCGTTGACCAGGTGCAACGCTGCCTCGTCGATGAAGGAGACCTCGCTGTCGGCGACCCCGTGCAGGATCTTCTCGACATCGGAGAGGGCGACGCCGACGGCTCGCACCAGGTCAGGGTCAGCAGCACTCAGGCCCAGAGGCAGGCCCGAGCCAGGAACGGCAGGCGTTTGTTCGGCTGTCACGTCGTCGTCGCTCCCGCAGCAGTGTTACCAGCCCCTCCAGCGTAAACGCAGCGAGCGCGACAACACTGGTCAGGTAGTCAGACCGTGGCGCAAGGCACTCCGCCAGGCAATGGGAGGGAGGCGAAGCTCACCGGAAGTGGGATTTTTGCTGTCCCGGACGCGCACGAATTGAGGGTCGTCGAGGTTGATCTCGACGCAGGCGCCGTTGGGATTGCTGCGGCTGGACTTGAACCACCCACGTGTCATTCCAACTCCTTGAGCACTCGGCGGATGAGCGCCATCGAGTCCGCGTGACTCAACGCACGCTCCATAGCGTGGTCGAAGCTGGCAGATACTTCCAGGAGCTTACTGCGCTTGTCGACGATGGTCTGCGAGGTAACAGTTTCCTGCCAAAGGAGGTCAGGCAGCCGGGGTGACAGGAAGCTGAGCAGGATCGCCGAGTTGCCGATCAGGGGATGCGCACCGGCGCTGAATGGCATGACCCGGACATCAACCGATCCGACGGCCATCTCCGCGAGCCGCTTCAGCTGCCCACGCATGACTCCCCGACCACCCACCTGCTGCCGCAAGGCTGCCTCACCAACCACTGCCGACAGCCTGAGCGGGCACTCACCGACCAACCGGTCTTGGCGGAGCATCCGGGATTCCACTCGAACATCCACTTCCACAGGCCGGATGTAGGGCCCGCCGCCCTTGATCATGGCCTTGGCGTAATCCGCGGTCTGCAGTAGGCCGGGGATGACTTCGCCTTCGTAGTTCCGGACACCGACCGCCCCGGATTCAAGTCCGAGGAACCTGATGAACTCATCCGAATAGATGAGGCTGTAGTCGTGGTACCACTCACGACGATCCGCGCCCGCTCGAAGTGCCTCCAAAGGGAACATCTCCTGGTCGGTCAACCCGTAGACCTCCGCGATGTCCGCCATCCGAAAAGGGGGCAACTTGCGCTTACCGGTCTCTATCGCCGACAGGTTGGTGCCCCCAAGTCCGGTTGCCTTTCCCGCTGCCGCAGCGGTCATCCCCAGTTCCTCGCGTCGTTCCTTCAGGCGTATGCCCAGCTCCCACGCCTGCACAGTGCTGGATGTCGGTGTCATGTCACCCGTCCGTGGATTGCCTCGTAGATACTTATCAGCGATACTGAGCGCTCACTATCAAGCACGGAGGGTACCAATGACTACTCGATACGCTTACACCCTGTTCGAACTGCGCAAGCGGGACAGCCGCGTCACCCACTACGAGATCGTCAGGCAAACCCAGGTCATCCCCGCGGCGGGCGGCATCGAAGCGCTCGCGAGCGGGCTCACGGCGTGGGCACTGGAGTTCCTGCTACCCGGAAACCGCGAACCCGCGCTGTACAGCGCCGAGCTCACCACGCTCGACGAGGACGACGAGCCCGACGACTACATCCACACCGTCTCCATATGCCAAAGCGGGTCCGACCAGTTCTCAGTCTGGCCGGACCCGCGAAGGTTGATCAGCGCCTAGAAGGCGAACGTCCCCGTTCCCGCCCAGTCCAACGCGAAGGCGGGCACGACCCCGAGGATCAGCGTGACGAGCACGCCGAGGGTGATGGCCGCGGTCGTGAACGTGCCAGGCACGGTCACGGTCGGGCCATCCGGCGCCGGTTCGCTGAAGTACATCAACACGATCACCCGCAGGTAGAAGAACGCCGCCACGGCCGAGGCCAGCAGGGCGATCACCACCAGCGGCGTCATCCCGTCCTGGATACCGGCCGAGAACACCACGAACTTGCCCACGAACCCGCTCGTCAGCGGGATACCCGCCATCGCGAGCAGCAGGAACGTGAACACCGCGGCCAGCACCGGCGACCGCTTGGCCAGGCCCGCCCACTGCGACAGGTGCGTCGCCTCACCGGACGAGTCACGCACCAGGCTCACCGCGCCGAACGCGGCCAGCGTGGTGAAGCCGTAGGTCAGCAGGTAGAACAGCGTGCCCGACAGGCCTTCCGGACGCAGCGCCAGCGCACCGACGAGCAGGAAGCCCGCGTGTGCGATCGACGAGTACGCCAGCATGCGCTTCACGTCGGTCTGCGTCAGGCCGAGCACCGCGCCGATCACCATGGAGGCGATCGCCACGACCCACAGCACGCCGCGCCATTCCCAGCTTGTCGACTCGAAGCCGACCGTCAGCACGCGCAGGATCCCACCGAACGCGGCGACCTTCGTGCAGGCCGCCATGAACGCCGTGATCGGCGTCGGCGCACCCTGGTACACGTCCGGCGTCCAGGCGTGGAACGGACCGACCGACGCCTTGAACAGCAGGCCGACCACCAGCAGACCGAAGCCCGCGAACAGCAACGTGTCGGACGCCGCCGAACCCGCCGCCGCGTTGGCGATGTCGGCCAGCTTCACCGAACCCGCGTAGCCGTACAGCAACGCCAGTCCGTAGAGGAAGAACGCCGAGGCGAACGCGCCGAGCAGGAAGTACTTGACCGCCGACTCCTGCGAGATCAGCCTGCGCCGCCTGGCCAGGCCACACATCAGGTACAGCGGGAGGCTGAGCACCTCCAGCGCGATGAACATCGTCAGCAGGTCGTTGGCCGCGCAGAAGACCATCATCCCGGACAACGCGAACATCGTCAGCGGGAAGACCTCGGTCTGCATGCCGCCGGACGCCGCCTGCACGCGGTCCTGGATCGTGCCCGGCCGGATACCGGCCTGTGCCACGAACGCGCCGCCTCGCTCGATCGTCCGGTCCGCGATCAGCAGCAGTGCGCCGAGACCCAGTGCCAACAACGTGCCCCACAGGAACAGGGCAGGCCTGTCGACCGCGATGGTCTTGTACAGCGTGGTCAGACCGCGCTGCGGCGGGTTGTCCGTGACGTAGACGATGAACGCCACGCCCGCGCCCAGGATCGCCAGCAGCGACAGCGTCACCTGCGCCGCCCACCGGTTCGCCTTGGACACGAACGCCTCGATCAGCACGCCGACACAGGCCGCGCCGAGCAGGATCAGGATCGGCAGGATCGCCGAGTACTCGATCTGCGGCGCTTCGATCGGTGCCTGTTGTGGTGGTTGTAGAGCCAGCACGTCACTTGCCTCCCACTGGGTCGGCCAGGCCGACCGACTGCAGCGTTGCGTCCACCGTCGGCTGGAGCACGTCCAACACCGGCGCGGGGTAGAAGCCCAGGAAGATGATCAGGACGACCAGCGGGGCCAGGACGACCTTCTCGCGCACACCCAGGTCCGCGATCGAGGCCTTGGCCGGATCACCCGCCGTGCCCGGCCCGCCGCTCAAGCCCACCAACGCGTTGCCGCGCACCGGGCCCTGGAAGACCCGCTGGTAGGCCCACAGCACGTAGGCCGCGGCGAGGATCATGCCGACCGCGCCGATGATCGCGTAGACCGGCGCGTTCGGGTACGACCCGACCAGCACCAGGAACTCGCTGACGAACGAGTTCAGGCCCGGCAACGACAGCGCGGCCAGACCGGCGAACAGGAACAGGCCCGCCAGCACCGGCGTCAGCTTCGCCAGACCGCCGTAGTCGCGGATCGACCGCGAGTCGCCGCGGGCGATCACCATGCCCACGACCAGGAACAGCATTCCGGTCGCCAGACCGTGGTTGACCATGTACAGCGCCGAACCCGCGATCGACTGCGTCGAGAAGGCGAAGATGCCCAGGCCGATGAACCCGAAGTGGGCGATGGAGATGTACGCCATCAACCGCTTCATGTCGTTCTGGCCCGCCGCGAGCAGTGCGCCGTAGACGATGCCGAGCACCGAGAGGATCAACACCAGCGGCGCGAGTTCCTTGCTGGCCGCCGGGAACAACGGCAGGCAGTAACGCAGGAACCCGAACGTGCCGATCTTGTCCAGCACACCGACCAGCAGGACACCCGTGCCGATCGGGGCCTCCGCGGTGGCGTCCGGCAGCCAGGTGTGCAGCGGCACCAGCGGCGCCTTGATCGCGAAGGCCACGAAGAAACCGAGGAACAGCCAGATCTGGGTGCTCAGCGGCGCCTGGTCCATCACGGTCGACAGCGTCTGCCAGTCCAGCGTGCCGACACCGTTGTTGTAGTCCTTGCTGACCACGTACAGGCCGATCACCGACGCGAGCATGATCAACCCGCCGAGCAGCGAGTACAGGAAGAACTTCATCGCCGCGTACTGCCTGCGCGGCCCGCCGAAGCGGCCGACCAGGAAGTACATCGGGACCAGCACTGCCTCGAAGAACACGTAGAACAGGAACACGTCGGTCGCGGCGAACACGCCGACCATGCCCGTCTGCATCACCAGCAGCAGCGAGTAGAACCCCGCCGCGCCACGGCCTTCCGGCAGCTTGTCGGCCCACGAGCCGCCGATCACGATCGGCGTGAGGATGCCGATCAGCGCGATCATCGTCAGCGCGATGCCGTCGATGCCCAGCGAGAAGTGGATGCCGAAGTTCGGGATCCAGTCCACCGACAGCGCCAACTGGATCCGGGACCCGTTGGGCACGTACGTGATCCACGCCGGGACGACCAGGACCAGCTCGACCAGGGAGACCGTCAGCGCGGTCAGCTTGGCCATCCGGTCGTCTTTGAGGAACGCCACCACGATGCCGCCGAGCAGCGGCAACAGCAGCAGCGCGAGCAGCAGGCCCGAGCCGCCGCCGGAGGTACCCGCGATCATCGCAGCGGGTTGGGTGTTCATCAGGAGAACCTCACCATCAGCAGCGCGGCGACCACGAGGATCCCGCTCGCCAGCATGCTCAGCGCGTACGAACGCACGAACCCGGTCTGCAGCCGGCGCAGTCTGCCGGAGCTACCGCCGAACGACGCCGCGATCCCGTTCACCAGGCCGTCGACGCCCTTGTTGTCCACGTAGACCAGCGCGCGGGCCAGCCAGGTACCCGGCCTGGAGACCAAGGCCTCGTTGAGGTGGTTGCCGTACAGGTCCGCGCGGGCGGCCTTGACGACCGGCGACACCCTCGCGGGCTTGACCACCGGCACGTCCTTGCGGCCGACGAACAGCCACGCGAGCAGCACGCCCAGCACCGACAGGCCGATCACCAGGATCTGGATCAACCCGTGCGAGAGGACGCCGTGCTCGACTTTCTCGAGCGGCTGCAGCGACGGGGCCAGCCAGTTGACGAACCTTTCGCCCTGGGTGAAGAAGAAACCGGCACCGATCGAGCCGATCGCCAGGACGATCATCGGGACGGTCATCACCGGCTTGGACTCGTGCGGGTGGAAGTCCGAGCCGTCCTCGGCCTTCAGGTCCTTCCAGCGCTGCTTGCCGAAGAACGTCATCAGCACCAGTCGCGTCATGTAGAACGCGGTCAGCCCGGCACCGAGCAGCGCCGCGCCGCCGAACACCCAGGCGCGCCAGCCTTCCTGGCCGAACGCGGCCGCGATGATCGCGTCCTTGGTGAAGAAGCCGGAGAACGGCGGGATACCGATCAGCGCGAGGTAGCCGAGCAGGAACGTGCCGAACGTGATCGGCATGATCCGCCACAGGCCGCCGTACTTGCGCATGTCCACTTCGTCCTTCATGGCATGCATCACCGAACCGGCCCCGAGGAACAGCCCGGCCTTGAAGAAGCCGTGTGCGACGAGGTGCATGATGCCCAGCGCGTAGCCGAACGGGCCGAGACCGACCGCCAGGATCATGTAGCCGATCTGCGAAACGGTCGAGTACGCCAGGACTTTCTTGATGTCGTCGTACGCGCAACCGATGACGCACCCGATCAGCAACGTGATCGCGCCGATGACGATCACGACCAGGCGGCCGTCGGCGGACAGGTTGTACAGCGGGTTGGCGCGGGCGATCAGGTAGACGCCCGCGGTCACCATCGTCGCGGCGTGGATCAGGGCGGAGACCGGGGTCGGGCCCTCCATCGCGTCCGGCAACCACGCCTGCAGCGGGAACTGGCCCGACTTACCGCAGGCACCGAGCAGCAACAGGATCGTGATCGCGGTGACCGTGCCCGGCGACAGCTCGCCGACGCGGGCGAAGACCTCGGCGTACTGCGTGGTGCCCAGGTTCTTGAACAGCAGGAAGATCGCGACGGCCAGACCGACGTCACCGACGCGGTTCATCAGGAACGCCTTCTTGGCCGCGGTCGCGGCCGACGGGCGGTTCTGGTACCAGCCGATCAGCAGGTACGAGGCGAGACCGACACCCTCCCAGCCCAGGTACAGCGTCACGAAGCTGTTGCCGAGCACCAGGATCAGCATCGCCGCGACGAACAGGTTCAGGTAGCCGAAGAACCGGCGCCTGCCGTCGTCGTCGGCCATGTAGCCGACCGAGTAGATGTGGATCAGCGAACCGACACCCGTGATCAGCAGGACGAACGTGATCGACAGCGGGTCGAGGCGCAGTCCGAAGTCGACTTTCAGCGCGTTGACGTCGATCCAGGAGAACAGGTTCGCTTCCTGGATCTGGTTGCTGCCGGAGCCGAAGAACAGCGCGATGCCGATGGCGAACGACGCGACGACCGTGGTGATGCCGAGCAGGTGGCCCCACGCGTTGGTGCGACGGCCGCCTACCAGCAGAACGAGTGCGCCGAAGGCGGGCAGCGCGATCAGAAGCCACGCCGAACTCGCCAGTCCGCTCGCCGGGATCACCTGCTCCGCGGCGGCAAGGCTGAATGTCTGGGACACCTGCTACCCCTCTAGTACTTCAGCAAGTTCGCGTCGTCGACCGAGGCCGTGCGACGGGTGCGGAAGATGGACATGATGATCGCCAGGCCGACCACGACCTCGGCGGCGGCGACGACCATCACGAAGAACGCCATCACCTGGCCGTCCAGCGAACCGTTGATCCTGGCGAAGGTCACCAGGGTCAGGTTCACCGCGTTGAGCATCAGCTCGACGCACATGAACACCACGATCGCGTTGCGCCGGACCAGCACGCCCACCGCGCCGATGGTGAACAGCAGCGCCGAGAGCAGCAGGTAGTACGTGGGGGTCACTTGTCACCCTCCTCTGTGGAACCCGCCTTCAGCGCGTGCGCGTCGGGACCGGGCTCGGAGCCCGCGACGGACTTGACGTCGGCGGCCAGCTCACGTGAGGCGGTCGCCTCGATGATCGCCGACACCGACTCCGGCGCGATCGAGCCGTCCGGCAGCAGAGCCGGGACGGCGACCGAGTTGGCGGTGGCGTACACACCCGGGCCGGGCAGCGGGCTCGGCCGGTCGTGCTCGCCGCGGAAGCGCGCGTCCGCGGTTTCCCGCTGGGTCCTGCGCTTCGACTTGTCCGTGTAGCCCAGCACCATCGCGCCGAGCGCGGCGGTGATCAGCAGTGCCGAGGTGAGCTCGAACGGGAACAGGTAGTCGGTGAAGATCGACTTGCCGATGCTCGCGACGTTGCCGCCGCCCGCGTTCTGCTCGTTCAGGCCGACCGGGCGGACCGAGGTCAGCGCCTCCGCGACCCCCGAGACCAGCAGACCGGCCAGGCCGATGCCCAGCACGGCCGCCCAGATCCGTTGCCCGCGCAGCACTTCGACCACCGAGTCGGAGGAATCCCTGCCGACCAGCATCAGCACGAACAGGAACAGCATCATGATCGCGCCGGTGTAGACGATGATCTGCACGAAGCCGAGGAACGGCGCCTGCTGGATCATGTACATCACGCCGAGCGACAGCATGGTCATCACCAGGAACAACGCCGAGTGCACGGCGTTGCGGGCGAAGATCATGCCGAGCGCGCCACCGAGGGCCAGCGGAGCCAGCACCCAGAACGAGATCGCCTCGCCGGTGGAGACCTTCGCGACCTCGTTCGCGGCAAGCAGCATCGCGGAGCTCACTTGGCTTCCTCCTGCGCCCGCTTGGCCAGCTCCGGACCCTTCACGTAGTAGTCCTGCTCGTTGTCACCGAGGCGCATCGGGTGCGGCGGCATCTCCATGCCCGGCAGCAGCGGGGCGAGCAGGTCTTCCTTCGTGAAGATCAGGACTTGGCGGTTGTCGTTGGCCAGCTCGTGCTCGTTGGTCATGGTGAGCGAGCGGGTCGGGCACGCCTCGATGCACAGGCCACAGCCGATGCACCGCAGGTAGTTGATCTGGTAGTCCGCTCCGTAGCGCTCACCCGGGGAATAACGCTCCTCGTCGGTGTTGTCGCCACCTTCGACGAAGATCGCGTCCGCCGGACAGGCCCACGCGCACAGCTCGCACCCGACGCACTTCTCCAGGCCGTCGGGGTGCCTGTTGAGCTGGTGCTTGCCGTGGTACCGAGGTGCGGTGACCTTCTTGACCTCGGGGTACTTCTCGGTGGCCACCTTCTTGAACATCATCCCGAAGGTGACGCCGAAACCCTTTACCGGATCAAGAAACCCCATCGTCGCCCTCCTTGGCCCCGGCCGCCACCGTCTGGCGGCGTCCGGCGCGTGAGCGGGCCTGCCTGGTCCGCCTCGGTTTGTTCGGAATCTGCAAGTCGATCGGCGGCACCGGGAAGCCACCGCCGGACATCGGCACCCGGCCCGCCCGCGAGTCCCTGCGGTCGGGCGCCATGAACGCCAGCCCGATGAGCACGAGGATGCCGAAGCCGACCGAGATCAGCCTGCCGGTGCCCTGCATCTGCGGCCACGCGTTGATGATCGTGAGCACCACGATGAACAGCAGGCTCAGCGGCACGAGGAACTTCCAGCCCAGCTTCATGAACTGGTCGTAGCGGTAACGCGGGAGCGTGCCACGCAGCCAGATGAAGAGGAACATCCCGAGGCCGATCTTGGCGATGAACCACAACATCGGCCACCAGCCGCTGTTGAAGTAGTTGTCACCGATCAGCGAGATCGGCCACGGCGCCATGTAGCCGCCGAGGAACAGCGTCGTGCCCATCGCGCAGACCACGATCATGTTGATGTACTCGGCGATGTAGAAGATCACGAACTTCATCGAGCTGTACTCGGTGTGGAAGCCCGCGACCAGCTCCGACTCCGCCTCGGGCAGGTCGAACGGCGCCCGGTTGGTCTCACCGACCATGGCGACCAGATAGATGAAGAACGCCGGGAACAGCGCCACACCGAACCACAGGCCGTGCTGCGAGTCGACGATGTCGCCGAGCGACAACGAGTGCGACTGCAGGATCACCGCGACGATCGCCAGACCCATCGCGATCTCGTACGAGATCACCTGCGCGGCCGATCGCAGACCACCGAGCAACGGGTACGGGGTTCCGGACGACCAGCCTGCCAGGATCACGCCGTACACGCCGATCGACGCGGCGGCCAGCACCACCAGCGCGCCGACCGGCAGGTCGACCAGCTGCAGCACGGTCCGCTCACCGAAGATCGAGACCTCCGGGCCGAACGGCATCACACCGACAGGCCGATCATCGTCGGCGCCAGCGATCACCGGAGCGAGCCGGTACGTCACCTTGTCGGCCGTGCGCGGAACGATCTCTTCCTTGAACGGCATCTTGATCGCGTCGGCGATCGGCTGCAGCAGACCGAACGGGCCGACCCGGTTGGGACCCGGGCGGTTCTGCATCCGGCCGATCAGCCGCCGCTCGGCCCACACCGTGATCATCGCGGTGAGCAGCGCGAACAGGAAGATGAACAGGACCTTCAGCAGGATCAGCCAGATCGGGTCGTCGGCCAGCAGCTCTGCCCTGGTCATGCGGTCCCTCCTGGGTGGACGTTCACGGGGGTGCCGTGGACGGCTCCGAGAGTGCGGCGAACCGTTGCGTCGCCGGAGTTTCCTGGCAGCCACACGACGCCGTCGGGCAGGTCCGCGTACTCGACCGGCACGGTGACCGCGCCCTTGGCCGTCGAGACCGTCACGGCTTCCGCCTTGTCCACGCCGAGGACCGTGGCCGTGTGCGCGGACAAGCGGGCCACGACCTTGCGGGCCGTTCCGGCCAGGTGGGGCTCGTCGTCCTGCAGCGACCCGTTGTCCAGCAGCTGGCGCCACGTGGCCAACAGCGCCTGGCCGTCGTTCTGCGGCAGGCCCTGCTGACGGGACTCGAGCGCCGGAGCGGCGGCCTTGGCCGTGCTGGTCTCGCCCAGTCTGGCCAGGTCGCCCGCGGCGGCGGTCGGTGTCTGGGTGAAGAGGTCCGCGTCCATCTCGACCGCGAGCGTGTCCAGCACCCGGCAGTCCGGCAGTGCGCCGGTGCCGTCCAACGTGGTGCCGAACTCGCGACGGCGGCCTTCCCAGTTGAGGAAGGTCCCCGCCTTCTCGACCGACGGCGCGATCGGCAGGACCACGTCCGCGTACTCGCTGACCGCACTGTGCCGCAGCTCGAGGCTGAGCACGAAGTCCGCTGCCGCCAACGCTTCGAGCGCCCGCTGCGGGTCCGGCAGGTCGTACGGGTCGACGCCGCCGACGACCAGTGCCTTCAGCTCGCCGTTCGCGGCGGCCTCGACGATTCCGGTGGTGTCACGGCCTGCCGCGGCGGGCAGCGAACCGGGCTCGAGGCCCCACGCCTGCTCGACCTCGGCGCGGGCCGCGGCGTCGGCGACGAGCCTGCCGCCGGGCAGCAGCGTCGGCAGCGCACCGACTTCGACCGCACCGCGCTCACCGGCACGCCGCGGGATCCACGCGATCCTGGCGCCGGTCCTCTCCGACAGCCGCAGCAAAGCCGAGAACAGACCGGGCACCTGCGCGGCGCGCTCGCCGACCAGAACCACCGAGCCGGGCTTGCCGAGGCCGTCGACCACGTCCGCCGCGTGCTCGCCCAGCGCGTCCACCGCGGCCGCTTCGCCGCCGGGCGGCGTGGCCAGCAGCGTGCCGAAGGTCTTCTCGACCGACGGGGTGCTCCACTGTCCGATGTGGACGACCTTGGTCCGGCCCTTGCGGGCCGCCTTGCGCAGCCGCAGGAAGACGATCGGCGCTTCCTCCTCCGGCTCGAACGCCACGCACAGCACCGTCGGCGCGGCTTCGATGGCCGTGAAGGTCACCCCGCCGTTGTCCGGGTTCGTGCCGACCACCGTCGACGCCAGGAACTCCTGCTCCTCGACCGAGTGCGGCCGGGCGCGGAAGTCGATGTCGTTGGTCCCCAGCGCCACCCTGGCGAACTTCGAGTACGCGTAGGCGTCCTCGACCGTCAACCGGCCACCGGTCAGCACACCGGCCGCGCCGCGGGCCTTGGTCAGCGCCTCCGCGGCGACCTGCAGCGCCTCCGTCCACGACGCGTCCCGCAGCTCGCCGGACTCCTTGTCCCGCACCTGCGGCCGCAGCACGCGGTCACCGGCGGTGGCGTAGCGGAAGGCGAAGCGGCCCTTGTCGCAGATCCACTCCTCGTTGACCTCGGGGTCGTTGCCCGCGAGCTTGCGCATCACCTTGCCGCGCCGCCAGTCCGTGCGCTCGGCACAGCCGGAGGAGCAGTGCTCGCACACGCTCGGGGTGGACACCAGGTCGAACGGCCGCGACCGGAACCGGTACGCGGCGCTCGTGAGAGCGCCGACCGGGCAGATCTGGATGGTGTTGCCGGAGAAGTAGCTCTGGAACGGCTTCTCCTCGGCGATCCCGATCTGCTGCTGCGCACCGCGCTCCAGCAACTCGATGAACGGGTCACCGGCGATCTGCGCGGAGAACCGGGTGCAGCGCTGGCAGAGCACGCAGCGCTCACGGTCCAGCAGCACCTGCGTCGAGATCGGGATCGGCTTCGGGAACGTCCGCTTCTTGTCCACGAACCGGGAGTCCGTGCGGCCGTGCGCCAACGCCTGGTTCTGCAGCGGGCACTCACCGCCCTTGTCGCAGATCGGGCAGTCCAGCGGGTGGTTGATGAGCAGCAGCTCCATCACACCCTGCTGCGCCTTGTCCGCGACCGGCGACGTGATCTGCGTCTTGACGACCATGCCGTCGGCGACCGTGATCGTGCAGGACGCCTGCGGCTTCGGCATCGGCCTGCCGCCCATCTCCACCTCGACCAGGCACTGGCGGCAGGCGCCTGCCGGGTCGAGCAGCGGGTGGTCGCAGAACCGGGGGATCGTGATCCCCATCCGCTCGGCGGTCCGGATCAGCAGCTCGCCCTTGGGAGCCACCACCTCGATACCGTCGATGACGAGCTTGACGTGCCCCTCCGGGACGACGAGCTCGTTCTTCTCGGGTGCAACGGTCATCAGTTCGCTCCCGCCAGTGCAGGCTTGCGGTTCTTCTCGCGGTTGCGCTGGCACAGCGCGAGGAACTCGTCCCTGAAGTACTTGATGCCGCTCTGGATCGGGCTCACCGCACCGTCCCCGAGCGCGCAGAACGACCGGCCGATCACGTTGTCGCAGACGTCGAGCAACGTGTCGATGTCCTCTTCGGTGCCGTTGCCCGCGACCATCCGCTCGAGGATCTGCACCAGCCAGTACGTGCCCTCACGGCACGGCGTGCACTTGCCGCAGGACTCGTGCTTGTAGAACTGCGTCCACTTCATCACGGCCCACGGCACGGACACCGTCTCGTTGAAGACCTGGACCGCGGTGGTGCCGAGCATGGAGCCCGCCGCCGCCGCGCCTTCGAAGTCCAGCGCCACGTCCAGGTGCTCCGTCGTGAACATCGGGGTGGACGAACCACCCGGCGTCCAGAACTTCAGCGGGATGCCGTCCTTCATGCCACCGGCCATCTCCAGCAGCTGGCGCAGCGTGGTCCCCAGCGGCGCCTCGTACTGGCCCGGCTTCTCGACGTGGCCGGAGATCGAGTAGATCTTCGGGCCGGGCGACTTCTCGGTGCCCATCTTGCGGAACCAGTCGGAACCGCCGTTGATGATGTAGGGAACCGACGCGATCGTCTCGACGTTGTTCACTGTGGTGGGAGCGGCGTAGAGCCCCGCCGCCGCCGGGAAGGGCGGTTTCAGGCGAGGCTGGCCCCTGCGGCCCTCCAGCGAGTCGAGCAGAGCCGTCTCCTCGCCGCAGATGTACGCGCCGGCGCCCGCGTGCACGGTGATCTCGATGTCGAAGCCGGAGCCGAAGACGTTCGTGCCGAGGTACCCGGCCGCCTTGGCCTCTGCGACGGCCTGGTTGAGCCTGCGGATGCAGTGCAGGGCCTCACCGCGCACGTAGATGAAGCAGTGGTGGGAGCGCATCGCGTAGGACGCGATGATGCAGCCTTCGATCAGCGAGTGCGGGTCCGCCATCATCAGCGGGATGTCCTTGCAGGTCCCCGGTTCGCCCTCGTCGGCGTTGATCACCAGGTAGTGCGGCTTGTCCTCGTTGGGCGGCATGAAGGACCACTTCAGGCCGGACGGGAAGCCCGCGCCGCCACGGCCGCGCAGCCCGGAGTCCTTGACCACCTGCACGACCTGCTCCGGCGTGACCGCCAGCGCCTTGCGGACGGCGGTGTAGCCCTCCAGCTGCTCGTACGTCTGGATGGACCAGGAGCGGGGAGACAGCCAGCGCTTGGTGAGAACCGGCGTCACCGGGTCGACTGTGGTCATTTCTTCTCCAGCTCGGGGAACGCCACGCTCTCGGGCATCGTGGGAGCGGTCCAGCCGCGGTCGGAGGCCAGTTGCGCTCCGGCGAGCGTCTCGGTCGCCTGCGACGGACCGTCCACATCGGACTCGCGCTCGAAGAAGCCTGCCAGCTGCAGCGAGACGTCCTTGAAGTCGGACAGCGGGGCGCCGCGGGTCGGCGCGGGCTTCTCACCCCGCCGCAACGCGTCGACCAGCTCGACCGCCTTCTCCGGCGTCTGGTTGTCGTAGAACTCGTAGTTGACCTGCAGCACCGGGCCGAGGTCGCAGGCGGCGAGGCATTCCGCGTGCTCGATCGTGATCGAGCCGGGCTCGCCCGGCGTGCCCGCGGTCTCCTCGTGGCCCAACGGTTTGCCGGGCTCACCGAGGTGGTCGCGCAGCTTCGCGTAGATGTCGTCGCCGCCGAGCGCCGCGCAGAGGGTGTTCGTGCACACGCTGACCAGGTGCTCGCCGCAGGGCTTGCGCTTGTACATCGTGTAGAACGTCGCCACCGCGCTGACCTCGGCGTCGGCCAGCTTCAGTTCCCTCGCACAGAACTGGATCCCGGCGTGGCTGACGTAGCCCTGCACCGACTGCACCAGGTGCAGCATCGGCAGCAGCGCCGAGCGCGACTGCGGGTAGCGGGCGATGATCGCCTGCGCCCGCTCGACGATCCCGTCGAAGACGCTGAGGTCCTCGACGACCTCGGCGACCAGCTTCTGCGTCTGCGCCTCGGGAAGCACGGACGCGACGGCTGCTTCGCGCGAGTCGTCGACTGTCGACTGGTGAGTGGGCTCGCTGCCGACGGTGGAACCGCCGTAGGTCTGCCCCGGCCCGGAAGTGGTCATCGGTCCACACCACCCATGACTGGATCGATCGAAGCGACCGCGGCGATCAGGTCCGCGATCAGCCCGCCCTCGGACATGGCGGGCATTGCCTGCAGGTTCACGAAACTTGGTTCGCGGGCGTGCACGCGCAGCGGCCGCGTGCCGCCGTCGGAAACCAGGTGGTAGCCGAGCTCGCCGCGCGGCGACTCGATCGGCTGGTAGACCTGGCCTGCCGGGACGTGGAAGCCCTCGGTGACCAGCTTGAAGTGGTGGATCAGCGACTCCATCGACTGGCCCATGATCTTGCGGACGTGCTCGAGCGAGTTGCCCATGCCGTCCGGACCGATGGTCAGCTGGGCGGGCCACGCGACCTTCTTGTCCTCCACCATGACCGGGCCCGGCTCGAGCAGCTTCATCGTCTGCTTGATGATCTTGAGCGACTGGTCCATCTCCTCCATCCGGATGAGATAGCGCGCCCAGCAGTCCGCGTCGGTGGACGTCGGCACCTCGAAATCGACCTCGTCGTACGCCAGGTACGGCTCGACCTTGCGCAGGTCCCACGCCAGACCGGCGGACCTCAGCACCGGGCCGGTGATGCCCAGCGCCAGGCAGCCGTCCAGCGGCAGGTAGCCGACGTCCTTGAGGCGGTTGCGCCACACAGGCTGTCCGGTGAACAGCTTGTGGTACATCCTGATGCGCTCTTCCATCGTCTTCACGAACTTGGTCAGGTAGTCCTTCCAGTCCTCCGGAAGGTCCTGAGCCACGCCGCCTGGCCGGATGAACGCGTGGTTCATCCGCAGGCCGGTGATGTACTCGAGCGTGTGCAGCAGCACCTCGCGCTCACGGAAACCGAGCGCGGCGGCGGTGGTGGAGCCCAGCTCCATGCCGCCGGTGGCGAGGTAGACGAAGTGCGACGAGATCCGGTTGATCTCCAGCAGCAGCTGGCGGATCAACTGCGCGCGGCGCGGGGCCTCGATGCCCAGCAGCTTCTCGACACCCATGCAGTACGCGGCCTCGTGCGACAACGGCGCGAGGTAGTCCGTGCGCGTGATGAAGGTGACGCCCTGCGTCCACGTCCGGTATTCGCAGTTCTTCTCGATCCCGGTGTGCAGGTAGCCGATCACCGACCGGGCCTGCGTGACGGTCTCGCCCTCGATCTCGATCACCAGGCGGAGCACGCCGTGCGTGGACGGGTGCTGCGGGCCGAGGTTGATCACCATGCGCTCGTCGTGCGCGGCGTCCTCGAGGACCTGGTCCCAGTCGCCACCGGTCAACGTGTAGACCGGTCCCTCGGTCGTCTGCCGCGCTTCGGCGGCGTACGGGTCGCCCGTGGTGGTGCTCGCGTCTGGCGTGGTGGCGTCAGTCGGGTTTGTGGTCACGAGTAAGACCTCCGCTGGTCGGGCGGGGGGATCTCCGCGCCCTTGTACTCAACCGGGATGCCGCCGAGCGGGTAGTCCTTGCGCTGCGGGTGGCCGTCCCAGTCGTCCGGCATGAGGATGCGGGTCAGCGCGGGGTGCCCGTCGTAGACGATCCCGAACATGTCCCAGGTCTCCCGCTCCTGCCAGTCGGCCGTCGGGTAGATCTCGACGACGCTGGGCACGTGCGGGTCGTCGACGTCGAGCGCGACCTCGACGCGGATCCGGCGCCGGTAGGTCATGGACTGCAGGTGGTAGACCGAGTGCAGCCGCTGCGGCACGTCGACGCCGTAGTCCACGCCGGACACCGACGCGCAGAACTCGAACTTCAGCGCGGGCTCGTCACGCAGCGCCTGGCAGATCTTGAGCAGGTGCTCCCGCGCCACGTAGTACGTGATCTCGCCGCGGTCCACAGTGACCTGCAGGACGGCCTCGGCCGGGATGCCACGGCGGGAGAAGGCCGCCATCATCTCGTCAGTGACCTCGTCGAACCAGCCGCCGTACGGCCGCTCGGCCGGAGGCGGGCTGTACTGCGGCAACCGGAGGCCACCGAAGCCGGACGTGTCACCGGCGTCTGAGACACCGAACATGCCCTTGCGGGACCTGCCCGACACCACGCCGGGTTTCGGTGTCGTGTCGCGGGCTTCGAGGCCTTCGTCCGGCCGCTCGGCACTCGAGTGCTCGTCGCCTGGAGTGGTCACCGCTCAGCCCTTCTTCTTGGCGTAGCGCTCGGAGGACGGGATCAGCTCTTCCTTCTGGAAGCCCTCTTCCAGCAGCTTCGCGGCGCGGCGAGGGCCGAGCGGCTCCTCGGAGATCCGCTGGTGCAGCTTGAGGATCGCGTCGAGCAGCATCTCCGGGCGCGGCGGGCAGCCCGGCAGGTAGATGTCGACGGGGACGACGTGGTCGACGCCCTGGACAACCGCGTAGTTGTTGAACATGCCGCCGGACGAGGCGCAGACACCCATCGCGATGACCCACTTGGGCTCGGGCATCTGGTCGTAGATCTGCCGCAGGACGGGGGCCATCTTGTTGGTGACCCGGCCGGCGACGATCATCAGGTCGGCCTGGCGGGGGCTGGCGCTGAAGCGCTCCATGCCGAACCGCGCGTAGTCGTAGCGCGCGCCGCCGACCGTCATCATCTCGATGGCGCAGCAGGCCAGACCGAACGTGGCGGGCCACACGGAGTTCTTCCGGGCCCAGTTCACCAGCTTCTCCAAGCCGGCCAGCATGACTCCGTTGGGGAGGAGCTTCTCTTCGATTCCCATGCTTGCCCCTCTAGTTCCAGTCCAGTCCGCCGCGGCGCCAGACGTACGCGTAGGCGAAACCGACGGTCGCGATGAACAGGACGATCTCAACCACCCCGAACACGCCGAGGGCGTCCGCGGTGACCGCGAACGGGTAGAGGAAGACCATCTCGATGTCGAACAGGATGAACAGCATCGCGGTGAGGTAGTACGCGACCGGGACGCGCCCACCGCCGACGACGGGCTGCGGCGACGGCTCGATGCCGCACTCATAGGCCTCGTACTTCGCCTTGTTGTACCGCTTCGGCCCGACCAGAGCGCCAAGCGTCGCCGAGACCCCCGCGAACAGCACTCCCAGTGCCAGCAGGAACACCATCGGGAGATACGAGCCGAGGTCTGAACCACTGCCTTGGGCCAGCACGTCGCCCACCATTGACAACGCCGTCCTTTCCGCGCATCGATCGCCCTCGTCGGCACCCTAAGGGGTCTTGCTCACACCCCTCCTGGTTAGGCACGCCTAACAAAGCACACCATCCCCAGCCCTTTCAGGCTCCGACCAGCGCGAACGCTTGTCGCCGAGCTTGTGAAAGTCTTCACAAGCTGTCCCATGACCGTGTGAAGCGATTCACAGGACGTGACGGAAGTCTAAGACTTGGCTCACAGGAGGGAACCCCCAGGGCACAGACACGTCCGTGTGAGACCGATCGCACCCGCGCGGTGGCGGGTTCGATTCAGGTTCGTTTCAGGACAGTGTGCCGGTGACCGAGACGGCCGCGGTCAGCGCAGAGCGGGGGTGATCCTGCTGGCGACTGAGATCATCCGGTCGACGACGTCGCCGTCCTTCGGGTCGAAGCAGCCGGACATTCCCTTGTGCACCAGCGGGACCAGCGCGTTTATCCGCAGCCCGTACTTCGTCGCGGCGCGCATGATCCTCGGTTTTCCGATGATCTTCGCGAAGAGGTTGGCGATTCGGTAGTAGCCGCCGTAGAGCTCGCGCATCCGCGCCGGGTACGCGTGCAGTGCGCGTTCACGGGAGGGGCCTTCGGTCCGGGCCAGGGCTTGGACCACGCATTCCGCCGCGATCTTCGCCGACTCCATCGCCGACTGGATGCCCTCGCCGTTGAAGGGGCTCACCATTCCACCCGCGTCGCCCAGCAGCAGCATCCCGTCGCGGTAGTGCGGGGTTCTGTTGAAGCCCATCGGCAGGCCCGCTCCGCCCACCTTGCCCAGCGCGTTCTCCTCGCGGAAGCCCCACTCCTCCGGGGTTCCGTCGAGCCATTGGCGCAGCAGCGCCCGGTAGTCCGTGCCGCGGAATGCCGCCGAGGTCGAGAGCATTCCCAGGCCGACGTTCACCGTTCCGTCTCCCAGCGGGAAGACCCAGCCGTAGCCGGGCAACAGCCTCGGGTTCGCCGGGTCGCTCCTGTCCCACAGCTCCAGGTGGCCTTCGATGAAGTCGTCCTTCGACCTCGGGGAGGCGTAGTACTGCCGGACCGCTACTCCCATCGGGCGATTCTCGTGCTTGTCGATTCCCACCGAGAGGGCGAGGCGGGCCGAGACGCCGTCGCAGGCCAGCACCAGCGGCGCCGAGTACGTCACCTCTGTCCTGTCCGGGCCGATCTTGGCTCTTACGCCGGTCACGCGGCCGACGTGGTTCTGCACAGCGCCGATCACCGTCGTGTTCTGCTGGAGGCGGGCGCCTGACCGCTCCGCCACCTTGGCCAGCAGTTCGTCAAGGTCATGGCGGGTTCGTGCCATGCCGTACGGCGGCATCGAGGACAGCTCCGGCCATGGCAGGTGCAGCTGCAGGTCACCGGTGATGATCCGCAGTGCGTGGTTGTGCACCCAGCCTGCTTCTTCACTGGTGTCGACGCCCAGGTCGATCAGCTGCTTCACGCCGCGCGGGGTCAGGCCGTCACCACAGACCTTGTCGCGGGGGAACTGGGATTTCTCCAGCAGCAACACGTCCACACCGGCTCGGGCGAGGTACGCCGCCGCGGTCGATCCGGCCGGGCCGGCGCCGACGACGATCACTTCGGCGTCGTCACCCGGGCGTCGTCGCGTACCCACAGCCGCTCCCTTGTGAAGAGTTTCACGATCTCCCCTTGGGGCAATTCTAGCTGCGCCGCGGAGGTGACCTGGGACACGATGGGCACGGAGGTATCCCATGGCCCTGGACCGGTTGCGGTCGGCGTTGTGGCAGACGCCGATTCCGACCTCGCCCCCACCCCAGAACACCTACCAGGAAGCGCTCGGGCTCAACCTGCTCGCGCTCGCGTTGCGACTGGAACACGTCGACCGGATGACCGAGGCGTTGACGCTGGTCGACTCCACCCACATGACCCGATCGGTCAGCATCGACGTCGACCTCACCACTCTCTGCGACGACCAGCTGCAGGCGTTGCGGACCGACCCCGACTCCACCGGTGAACCCGAAACCGTCTGGCTCCCCGTCGCCCGCCAGGCCCGGACGGATCAGGCGCCGGTCGTCGTGCGCGACGCCCACAGCGCCGTCATGCCCCGCGCCACCCACCAGGAGACCGCGACCGCACTGATCCAAGGCATGGCCAAGGCGTTCCGGATGTTCCTCGACGCGGATCCCCGCACCGCCGACCCCGACGACCCGCTCTACGGCGTCCGCCACGGCCTGCACCGCTCCCGCTGGCTGATCCAGGCGGCGATCGCGAACATGATCGACAACGGCGGCCAGCCGCCGAAGCTGCCGACCGACCACACCCGCCGCACCAGGGCGACGGACTCGGAGAGCATCAGGGAACGAGCCGAGCACGCACTCGTCCACCTCTTCCCGCCGGACAGCGCTTTCCTCCGGCTGCTGGACATCGCGTCGTCGGAGTACATGCTGGTCGTCGAAGTCCCGACCTTCAAGCCACAGGTGTTCCTGCAGTTCGACGCGCCCGTGATGCCCGCGCGCTCACAGGACCTGCGCGACCGCGCCACGATCCGCCGCGGCCTGCTTCCCCGGCACGAGTTCACCGTGCGGTACCAGACAGTCATCCCGCGCGCGGTCAACTCCTACCACGTCACCATCGAGGTCCCGCCGGAGATCGCGGTGCGGCGGTTCTTCCTGACCAGCGACGTCGACGGGCCCGCGTTGCGGACGCTCGTCAACGACATCCGCGCGGTCGCGGACGAGTACGACGCGCTGAACTCCGTCTCCCCCAAGCTGCTCGAACAGGAACTGCAGAGCATCGGCTCGCGGCTGGCGGAGTTCGGCCGCAGGCGGCAGCGGGACCTCGACGCGTTCAAGACGTACCTCGACGAGTGCTACGCGGGCTTCACCCGCAGGCGCCCGGTGTTCCCCGCGAACAACGGCACGCTGATCGCGTGGCTGTCCGACTTCTCGCAGAAGTACGAGGCCGACCACTACCGCAAGCTCGCGGACGGCGTGTTCACCCCACCGGTGCTGCGGCAGCTGGCCGACGACCTCGAATCGTCCAATATGGACAGAGACTTGTACGTGGACAACGACCCGCGCGACAACGCCGGGCACGCGCACTGGCGGCGCAGGCCGTTCGGCGCCGATCCGCAGTCGGTCGAGCCGGTGGAGGCGAACCTGTACATCGCCCTGGTCGACGATCCGCCTTCGCTGGCGTCGAACGTCTCGAAGATGCTGCTCGCGGTCACCGTGCTGGTGCTGGCGTTCGGCGTGATCCTGCAACCGGACGTGTTCCGCGGCATCTTCTTCCTCGACGACGTCGGCAGCAGGCTCAAACCGACGTTCGACGAGCACTCGCCGGTCTCGTCGGCCGACGCGATCGTCACCGTCCTGCTGCTCGTCCCCGGCCTGCTGCTGGCCAGGCTCGAGATCCCGTCGGCGCGGTCGGTGCTCGGCAGGCTGCGGCTCTTTCCACGGTACGTCGCGTATCTGTCCATGATCATCGCCGGTTCGCTCGCGTTGTGCGTCGCCGCGGTGAAGGCGGACGCACTGGGTCTGCCGTTCGAGGCCGCCATCTGGCTGCTGGTGCTGCTCGCCGTCTCGATGGTCGCGAACAACGTCACCAACGCGGTGAAACGGCGCATCCGGGTGCCGGTCAGCACGGTCAGCCCGAACTGGCTCGTCGCCGAGATCACCGGCCGGCCAGGCAGGCGAAAACGGGACTGTGTCGTCAACTTCTCCACGTTGGGGCGTGATGCGCGTGAGTAGCCCGACCCGCCAGTACCCCGCGCTCGCCAAGATCGCCGCGCGAGCCGCGGGCTCGGCCAGCCCGGCTATCCAGTTCAGCGTCGGGCACCTCACCGGGCCGCAGCCCGGCATCGAGGCGTCGGCCGCGATCGGCGAGTACCTGTCGGTCAGGACCGGTGGCGTCGGGTTCCAGTTGCGCACGTGGTCGCCCGTGACACCGGGATACCCGCCCACCGGGGTGATCGCGCAGGACGACGGCGGCGGGTGGTTCGGCGGCAGCGTGATGATCAACCCGGACTTCCTGTACGACTCCGCGCACAGCACCGAGATCCTGCTGACGCTCGGCCACGAGCCGTGGTGCCCGGACTACGCCGACTGCCTGATGATCACGTTGGCGTACAAGGTGATGACGACGGCAGCGGGCGACGAGGTGCCGATCCTGTTCCTCCAGTCGCCGGTGGCACCGTTCAAGGATCCGCCGCCGCGCTTCCGCATCGACGGATCCGGTGAGGCGCCGCGGGTGGCCAACGGTCTCGCGTTGCGGATGTTGATCGCTTTGGACACAAGCAATCCGCGCAAACGCCTCACCCTGGTCCGCAACATCGCCTGGGTGGCCGCCGAGTACGGCCTGGGTCTGCAGGTCACCGACCGGCGGTTCGGCCGGGTGCGCGGCGAATGGTGGTCGGTCCTGCGGCACGAACCGGATGTCTACCAGCGCAAGAAGGAGGAGCTGTTCGGCTGGGCGCCGAGTGGCGTACCCGATCGGGCTCAGCTGCTGACGTTCGTCGGACCAGCCAGGGTCGGGGCGTCCGCGGTGATCGCGGCCGACCTGCTGGCCCGCAACATCGGGCTGCTGTCGGTCTCCGAGGCGACGCTGCAGGAGATCGCGTTCGTCAACGTCGTCGCACCGGTCGCACCCGCCCGGCACGGTCTCGGCGAGGTGTCTGGCACATGTTTGCCAATCGGTTCGGGGCTCGGTGCTCTCGCCCGTGACTGCGGTCTGACCGCACGGCGGGGTGCGCGGCGCACCAGTCCGATGGACGACACGCCCGCGACGGACTACCAGCTGCTGCGGACCGGGCCCGTCGATCCGTGTGTGACCAGGGCCGATGACACCGTGCACCGGCCGATCTGGATCTCGTGGCACCTCCCGTCGATGCGAGACGTGCCCGGCGTGGTCGTGGATCACCTGCTCGCCGGTGGGCACGTCAGCCGCGGCCGCGTGGACTACACGCGCGCCCGGCTCGCGCAGAGCGGACTGGTCCGCGGGCGGGCGAAAGTGTCCGTCGCACTGGACCCGGCGATCGACCGAGTCGACGTTCCCGACCGGCTCAGCAGCCTGTGTTCCCAGGTCGAACAGGAGGTCGTGGCGTACCTCGTCGAGTCGGGCGAACCGCTGCGGTCGGTCGGGCTGACCATCGCATGGCGGGAGCGGTGGGTCAACCGGTAGGGGACTGGATATCACTTTCCGTAATCTTGCTATCACACGAAAGTGTGGATACAACCGGTTGTGGAGGACAACCGGAGGGTAATTCACATGCGAATATCCAGAGTGGTGCTGCCCGCGCTGCTCGTGGTCGGCCTGGCCACGCCCGCGCAAGCAGTTCAGCCACCCCACGACCCGTCGCAAGGGCCGTCGTCAGGATTCACGGTCAGCGGTACCCAACTGGTGTGGCGATCGCCGACACCGATACCGGTGGGCGACTCGGCCATCGAGTTCTGGGACGGCGACCAGATGCTCGGCCGCGCCCGGCCGTCGGCCGACCACCGCACTTTCACGCTGACCACGACGCGCGTGGTCAACCCCCGCGATCTGGCGGCCCGTTCGTCCGGCCGACGCCTGGACGCACACGAACCGCTGCGGCCGATGCAGTCCAGGCCGGTGGCACCCCCGGCCGCGCTGCCACCGGCACCGGTCGACCCCGGCAAGCCGGGGCCGTTCCGGACGGCAGCCGGTGAGTACACATTGGACTCGATCAAGCTGCCGGACTACCCGCAGGCCGTGGAGATGCAGGCCAACGTGATCGCACCGGTGGGGGCGCCGGGCAAGCGACCGGTGGCGCTCTTCCTGCACGGCAGGCACTCGGTCTGCTACAAACCCGAGGGACCGGCCGACGGCCCGTTCGTCTGGCCGTGCCCGGCAGGCACCAAGTCCATCCCGAGCTACCGCGGATACCTCCAGGCGCAGCAACTGCTCGCGTCACAGGGCTACGTCACGGTGTCCATCTCGGCGAACGGCATCAACGCCCAGGACGGCGAAACCATCGACCAGGGTGCGCAGGGCCGTTCGTCGTTGGTACGCCAGCACTTGGCCAAATGGGCGGACTGGGCAGGAGCCGGGCGCGACACCGCACCGGACGTCGTGAAGAACTCGCCCGTGCCCGACATGTCCAACGTCCTGCTGATGGGACATTCACGCGGTGGCGAAGGCGTCAACCGCGCGGCCATGGACAGCCTCACCCCACCGCCCGGCGACACGGGCTACAACGGCCCGGTTCGCTGGAACATCCGGGGCACGCTGCTGATCGGTCCGACGATCTTCGGCCACGACCCGGTGCCGGACGTGCCGTCGGCGACGATCCTGCCCGGGTGCGACGGCGACGTGAGCGACCTGCAGGGCCAGATGTTCATCGACGCGACCCGTGGCGTGAGCCGTGGCGCCGCGTTGCACAGCGCGCTCTACGTGGTCGGCGCCAACCACAACTTCTTCAACACCGAATGGACTCCCGGCCAGGCGGTGGCCCCGGCGAATGACGACTTCTGGAGCGAGGAGCCCGACGCGGTGTGCTCACCGGGCACGCCCACGCGGTTGAGCCCGGCACAGCAGCAGAACGTCGGAGCGACCTACATCGCCGCCGCGGCACAGGTTTTCGTCGGCGGCGACCAGCGCGTTCTGCCACTGCTCGACGGCTCCGGCGCCAGCGCTCCGTCCGCCAATCCCGCACGGGTGCTCTCGCACGCCATCGGTGGCGCGCGCGGGTCGTTCGTAGCGCCCAACCAGGCGACCAAGGCAAGCGGCCAGGCGCAGCTGTGCCGGATCGCCACACCGGACCCCGCTGCGGCGTGCACCGAATCACGAGGCTTCCGCACACAGACGCACTACGTGCAGTTGTGGGGCGTCGACGACGACCCCGACCGGATCGCGGTGAAGCTGTCCGGCGCTGGCTCGATCCGCCCGGAACGGCCGGTTTCCCTGGCCGGAGCGCGGAACCTGGCGTTGCGGCTGGTCGTCCCGCCGAACACCACCGGGAACAAGTTCGACGTGGCCATCACCGACGTCCACGGCCGCAAGGCGACACTGGGCACGGTCAGCCTCGACGGTCTCCCGTCGACCGACCGCACGTCATCGGAGTGGGCCCAGGAAGTACGGGTGCCGTTGCCGTCGCGCGGGATCGACCTGCGCCAGGTGGCCGCGCTCGACCTGACTCCGACCAGTGGTTCCGGCTCGGCCGTGCTGATCGACGCTCACGGCTGGGCACCGGGCCTGCCGGATCCGCGACCGGTCAGCCTGCCACGGATCGACATCGGCCACCTGACGGTGAAGGAAGGCGACTCCGGCACGAGCACCTACGAAGTCCCTGTCACGGTGACGGGTAACGGCACGGGCACGGTGCGACTGTTCACGTTCGACGACAAGGGCAAGGTCACCAGCAAGCTGGAGACCGTCCGCCCCGGCCAGCAGACGCTCAAGATTCCGCTCAGCGTCACCGGGAACACCAGGTGGAGCTACGACTCCAGCAAGGAAGTGCTCGCCAAGGCGGTCCACGGCACAGTCGCAGGCCGGTACGGCGGTGGACTCACCGTGCTCAACGACGACCCGGAACCGGTGATCACCGCGACCCCGGCCAATGCCGAGGTCGAGGAGGGTGGCGTGCTGAAGTGGACTCTGACGTCGTCGGCCGTGGCCGATTCGCAGCTGTACCGCTACGGCATGACAAGCCCACCGGCGCAAGGCCAGGAGCTGTCCACGGTCGACGTGGATCCGCAGTGGTTCAAGGCGAACTCCGGTGAGGAGCCGCTGCCAGCGAGGCCGCTGTCGAAGACCCGTCTCCGGTTCACAGCGACCATCGACCCGGGAAAGCTGAGCACCGAGCTCACCATCCCGACGGTGGCCGACCAGGAGGCCGAACCCACCGAGGCGGTGCGGCTGCAACTGGCGGCGTGGCCGTCGACCGGCAACCCGCTGGATCTCACAGGCACGGTGACCGACAAGAAGTAGACGGCTAGACCTTCTTGGCGCGGTGGAGTGCGACGACACCGAACGTGAGGTTCATCCACTCCACCTCGCCCCAGCCCGCCTTGGCCACGATCTCGGCGAGGCCGCGCTGGGAATGCCAGTCCTTGATCGACTCGCCGAGGTAGCGGTAGGCCTCCGGGTTGGACGAGACGACCTTCGCGATGACCGGGGCCACCCGCTTCATGCCCCAGTGGAACAGCGCGCGGAACGGCTTGAACTTCGGGTTGGCGAACTCGCACACGAGCAGGCGGCCGCCCGGCTTGACCACCCGGAGCATCTCGGCGAGCGCGGCCCGCGTGTCGAAGAAGTTGCGGATCCCGAAGACCACCGTGACCGCGTCGAACGAGTCGTCGGCGAAGGGCAGCCGCATGGCGTCGGCCGCGACCTTCGGGATCTCGCGCGCGGCCCCGCTGCTGAGCATGCCGACCGAGAAGTCGGCAGCGACGCAGTAGGCGCCGGTGCGCGCGAACGCGACCGTCGACACCCCGGTCCCGGCGGCGAGGTCGAGGATCTTCTCGCCCGGCTGGGCGTCGAGGACCCGCCGGGTCATCTCGCGCCAGCGCCGGTCGTACCCCAGGGTGAGGACCGAGTTGGTCCGGTCGTACCGGCGCGCGACGCCGTCGAACATCTCGGCGACCTCGCGCGGCTTCTTGTCCAGGCTGGCACGCGACATGCCCGAACTCTAGGCGAGAACGACGAACCGCACGCCGCCACCTGAGAGACTCCCCAGCCCTCGCCGACACGAACGAGTGAACCACCTGTCACCGTTTGATCTTTGCCGGTAACTTGAACACATGAGCGAAAACGCTGTTACAACCGCGCCGCAGGCGAATGGTCAGCCGAGAGCAAGAGCCCTGAGCATTCCCTCGACCGAAGAGCGCCAACTGAACTCCTCCGCCCTCGCTCGTGCCGCTTCGCGGCGGCCGGATTCCGGGGCGGCCAGGAGGTCTTCGACCGCGTCCGCGAACGCGCCCGCGTGGTCGTCCACGGCGGCACCGCAGCCTGGGCGGACTATTTCGCGGAGGGCCGATGATGCCGAGACCACTATCGGGGTTCCGGAGGCCAGGGCTTCCAGTGCCGCGAGGCCGAATGTCTCGTGGGGGCCGGGGGCCAGTGAGACGTCCGCCGTTGCGAGCAGTTGGGCCACGTCGGTGCGCGACTGCACGAAGCCGAGGAAGGTTATCGGCAGGCCGGTTGCCCTGCGGCGCAACGAGCCCATGCTCGGCCCGTCGCCCGCGACGACCAGGCGGGCGCTGTGGCCTTCCGAGTGCAGTTGGGCCAGGGTGTCCACGCTGCGTTCCACGTGCTTCTCCGGGGAGAGGCGTCCACAGTGGATCAGGAGGGTCTCCGCTCCCGACGCCAGGTCTTCGCGCAGCCGCGGGGATCTTCGCGCCGGGGTGAAGGTCGACAGGTCGACTCCCAGCGGGACTCGCCGGACGTTACCGACTCCGATCCGGTCGAACTCCTCGCGGGCGAACTCCGTCGTGCACACCACTGTGTCGTAGTCGCTTGCCATTCGGCGGTTCGCGGCGTCCGCGACATTCCGCGCCCACCGTGGCGGAAGGAGGAACTGTTCGAGCAGACGATCAAGCCTTTCGTGGGAGATCACCACACTGGGGACGCCGTTGCCCCTCGCCCATCTGCCCATTCCCCGCAGGGTCAACCTGTCCGAGACCTCGAGGCGGTCGGGCCGCAGCCTGGCCAGCAGCGTCCGCACGCGCCACGGGTCGACCGCACGGTAGCCCCCTGTTCCCGGGATCCTGGGGGCGGGCAACGTGATTCGGCGGACGCCGTTGGGCATCGGTTCGTCGGCGAACCGATCGCCGGGCACCACGAGGATCACCTCGTGGCCCTGTGCGCAGTACCCGGCGCCCAGGTGGTGCAGGGCTGTGCGCAGTCCGCCGGACTTCGGGCCGTAGAAGTTGGCCAGCTGGACAACGCGCATCACGCCGCCTGGGCCAGACGGGTCACCGCCGTGTAGTGCCCCATCAGCTCGTGGCACACCGCTGTCCACGTGCGGCCCGCCACGGTGCGGCGACCGGCCGCGGCCAGCCGTGATCGCAGAGCCGGGTCGAGCAGGCCTTGGACCACCGGGCGCAGTTGGGCGTCCATGTCAGTGAGGAGGTACCCCGTCTTGCCGTGGTCGACGAGGTCACGGGGCCCGCCCGCGTCCGGGGCGAGCACCGGCAGACCGGACGCCATCGCCTCCTGCACGGCCTGGCAGAACGTTTCGTGCGGACCGGTGTGCACGAACACGTCCAGGCTCGCGTAGGCCTCGGCGAGGGGCACGCCCGTCCGGAAGCCGAGGAAGGCCGCGCCGGGCAGCTTGTCCTTCAGGTTCGCCATGTCCGGGCCGTCGCCGACGACAACCAGGCGGACACCTGGCATGTCGTTCAACGCCGCCAAGCGGGCGACCTGTTTCTCCGGGGCCAGCCTGCCGACGTAGCCGACGAGCATCTCGCCGTTGGGCGCGAGCTCACGCCGTAGCTCCGTGTCCCGTCGGTCGGGGTTGAACAGGTCGGTGTCCACACCCCGGCCCCACCGGTGCACCCGGGGGATGCCGTGGCGGGCCAGGGACTGCACGGCTTCGGTCGACGGTGCCAGCGTCCGGTCGGAGTACGTGTGCAGGCGGCGGATCCAGCGCCAGGCCACGGCGGCGCCTCTGGCCAGGCCGTAGGACGCGGCGAAGCCGGCGACGTCGGTCTGGTACACCGCGACCGTCGGCACGTCCAGCAGACGGGCCGCGCGCAGCCCACCAGCGCCGAGCACGAAAGGCGAGGCGAGGTGGACGACATCGGGTTCGAAGTCAAGCAGGGCAGTGGTGATCCGCGGCCCTGGTAGGCCGATCGGAAGGGAGGTGACACCGGGGACGTCGACCGCACGGGTCCGCACGACCGGGGCGTGCAGGTAGCTGTCCGGGCCTGGCCCAGGCGCTACCACGAGTGCCTGATGACCGTGGTCACGCAGGTACTCGATGACACGGAGAACGGAGTTCGTCACGCCGTTCACCTGCGGCAGAAAGCTCTCGGTGACGATGGCGACTCGCACGGTCCTCACGATGATCGGGAATCCGAGCACACCGGCGACGTGCGCGTGACGTGCCGGGGAACGAAGCCGAAACTTCCAACGTGTGGCCTTGCGATCCTTCGCTGGTCACCTTCCGGTCGCATACCGGACACCGAGCGCGGTCACTCTAGGTCGGCATGACCCTCTTGTCGTCGCGCCCGCCCAGGCCAGTCGCACCAGGACTGCTGTCACGGGCACTGGAAGTAGCCGGCCGGCTGGCCAACGACGCAACCGACGTGATCACCGCGACCGCGGGCCGGGGCGCGCGCCCGGCAGGCAAGGACTCGCCGTTCGACTGGGTCACCGACACCGATCGGACCCTGGAACGCCACACCCGCCGTGTGTTGACCGCCGAGTTCCCCGGTATGCCGGTCGTCGGCCAGGAGTTCGGCGCCGACATCGGTTCGGACGCTGCCGAGTACCGCTGGGTCGTCGACCCGGTGGACGGGACGGCCAACTACGTCGCGGGCGTGCCGTGGTGCGCGTACAGCCTCGCGTTGGTGGACGCGTCAGGTCCGGTGGTCGGGGTGGTGGCGGACCCGTACCGCGGGCAGATCTACGCGGCCGCGCGCGGCCGGGGTGCACGGGCCAACGGGGTCCAGGTGTCGCTTGTCGACCGGACCACCACGGCGGGCGTGATCGTGTGCACCGAACTCACCAGGACCGGGCCGTGGCCGGGGATGGGCGGGTTCATCGAACGCGCCGCCCGTGCCCATGCGGGCGTCCGTGTGCTGGGTTCGGCCGCACTGGCCATCGCGCAGGTGGCGTTGGGGCACGCGGCGGCGGCCGTACTGCACAGCTACCACGAGTGGGACGTGGCCGGCGCGGTCGCGTTGGCGATCGAATCGGGGGCGTCCGTGCTCGACCGGCACGGCGAGGACACCGCGCTGCCCGTGGACGGTTTGCTGGTGGCGGCGCCCGGCGTGGCCGACGAGGTGCTCAGCTGGTGGCAGGAGACAGCGACTGTGGGTGATCACGTCTGAACAGCGTCCCGTACCGCCGCCGCAGCCACCACAGGACTGGCCCGATGACCAGCCACAGGAACAGCACGAGCGTGCCCGCTGGCATCAACGTGAGGTACGCGCCCCGCCCCGCGACCTTGACCAGGTCCGGTTTCGCCGCGTCGTACTCGACCTCGACCAGTTGCCCCGCCTGCAAGCCCGCCGGGTAACCCACGCCGTCCGGCGGAATGTGGTCGGCGCCGTCGGGGGTCTGGTACCGCACAAGCGTCCGGTCGAAGGCGACGGACAGCACCTCCGCCGTGGTCCGCACCGAGCGCGAGCTCAAGCCCGCGTCTTCCCGGTACGCCCCGATCACCAGCGTCACCGCGAGCAGCGTCACGGTCGCGCCGATCGACACCAACGTGATCGCCGCGACCCGACGAACCTGCGACGCCCTACCCACTGCCACGCCCGCACTGTACCGACGGCGACGCCTGCGTCTTCGCGGTCTGGACGAACCGGCCTGTCCAAGGTGACCGGCGTCGCGCCGACCAGAGGGCCAATGTCCGGTACCGCGCGGCGTCCGGCACCGGGCGGTAGACCACGTCGGGCCGGACGTTGCGGGCGGCCAGCGAGGAAGGCACCAACGCGACGGCTTGTCCCAGTGCGACGACTTCCAGGAGTTGAGCGCTGTCACGGACGATCGGGCCGTCCGCCGGGCGGTCCGGGTGGCCCAGCCAGTAGTCGCGGTCGACGACTCGCGGGTCGCTCCACCTGGGTGCCGGTTCGGTCAGCAGGTCCGCGGTGCTGAGGACGGCACGCGCCGCCAGCGGATGCCCGGAGGCGAGCGCCGCGACGCGGGGTTCGGTGGCCAGCAGCTCGGTCGCCAGGCCACGGCCGTCGACGCACGCGGCGATCGCCACGTCCGCGCGGCCGTCGCGGACCATGTCCGCCTGTTCGCCGAAGCCGCTCACCACCACCTGGATCTCCGGCGCGTCCGGTTCGGCGCGGAACCGCTCGCAGACCCGGTGCAGCAGATCCGTGGCCACACCTGGTTTGGCGGTCACTACAAGCTTGGCGAGGCCCGCACGGCGAGTCTCGCGGACGGCGTTGTCCAGGGCAGCAAGGACGACGACCGCTTCCTTGAGCAGCACCTCACCGGCATCGGTGAGCACCAGCCCGTTGTCGCGACGGTTGAACAGGTCGACGCCAAGGCGGCGTTCCAGCTGCCGAACGGCCCTCGACAGCGGCGGCTGGGCGATCCCGAGCCGCTCCGCCGCTCTGGTGATGTTCAGCTCCTGGGCGACCGCGTGGAAGTACCGCAGTTCACGGATCTCCGGCTCCGGCATACCGCCAGGGTATGGGGCCACACCCGATCGGTCTTTTACTCCCGGCCCGCGACCGGCTGGAGTGGAGGACATGGAATCGAGCACCACCGCGCTGGTCACCGGCGGCAACAAGGGCATCGGCCGGGAGATCGTCCGCCTGCTCGCCGAGCAGGGCCACACCGTCTACCTGGGGGCCCGTGATCCCGGCCGTGGGCAACGAGCCGCTGACGAGCTCACCAGGCACGCGGATCTGGACATCCGGTTCGTGCGGCTCGACGTGACCGACCGGGAATCGGTCGCCGCGGCCGTGGAGCGGATCGGCGCCGAGACCGGGCAGCTGGACGTGCTGGTCAACAACGCCGGGATCGTGGTCGAGTGGGACGTCCCGCCGACCGGGATCACGGCCGAGCAACTGCGCGAGACGTACGAGGTCAACGTTTTCGGCGTCGTCACGGTGACGTCGGCTTGTTTGCCGTTGCTGCGTCGCTCGCACCGAGCGCGGATCGTGAACATGTCCAGCGGGCTGGGCTCGTTGACGTTGCTGGACGACCTCACGAGCCCGATCCCATCGCGGGGCCTGCTCGCGTACAGCTCGTCCAAGGCCGCACTCAACGCCTTGACCCTGCTCTACGCCGACGCGTTGCGCGCCGACGGCATCAAGGTGAACGCGGCCAGCCCAGGCGCTGTGCCGACGGATCAGAACACCGGGGCGGCGTTCCCCCTCGGCGACCGCACGACAGCCGACGGTGCCCGCGTCCCGGTCCTGCTCGCCACGCTTCCCGCCGACGGCCCCACCGGCAGCTTCCGCGGCCCCGACTCCGTGGACAACGTCATTCCCTGGTGAACGGCCGGGCCGGGCAGCACACGCTGCCCGGCCCGGCTGATCATCGACTGTCAGGAACCTCAGTGGCCGTGGCCGTCGTGCTCCGAGTGACCGTGACCCAGGTGGCCGGTCCTGGCCAGGGTGTCGCGGGTCAGGTCCAGCTTCTCGATCGCCTTCGGCGGCGTCGCCGCCTTCGCCGAACGAGCCGAGAAGGCCGCGTTGCCGAGGTCCTCCGGTGCCGGCTTGCCCTTGGTGAACAGCCAGGTCTGGAACAGGGCGAACAGCGGCTTGCCGGAGATCCGCTCGGCCAGGCCGATGAACTCCTCGATCTTGCCGTTGCCGTACTTCTTCGTCGCCTGCCAGGTCTTGAGGATCTTGAAGAAGTCCTCGTCACCGACAGCGTTGCGGAACGCGTGCACCGCGAGCGCGCCACGGTCGTAGACCGCGATGTCGAACTCCTTGCCCGAACCGGGCTCGCCGACGACGACCTGCCAGAACGGGTCCGTGTCCGGACGGCGGTCGTAGTAGTACTGGGCGATCTCCGCCGCCGTGCCCTCGGCCTGGCTCTCCGCCCACAGCCACTCCGAGTAGCGGGCGAAGCCCTCGTTCAGCCAGATGTTGCGCCAGCTCTGAACCGACACCGAGTCACCGAACCACTGGTGCGCCAGCTCGTGCGCGACCACGCTCGTGTTGGCACCGCGCGGGAAGAACGCCGTGCTGTACACCGGACGGGTCTGGGTCTCCAGCGCGAAGCCGAGACCGGTCGAGACCACGCCGCCCTGTGCCTCGAACGGGTACGGGCCGAACTGGGTTTCCAGGAACTCGATCACCTCGGGCGTGCGCTCCACGCTGGCGCGCGCGGCCGGGCCGTTGGCGCCGAGGTTGTCGCCGTAGGCGTTGACCACCTGCTGGCCGTTGGGTGCCGTGCTGGTGCGGATCTCGAACTGGCCGACCGCGAGGAAGGCCAGGTATGTCGCTTGTGGACTGGTGGTGCGCCAGTTCCAGCGGACCCAGCCGTTGAGGGTCTGCTGGGTCCCGGCGAACGTCCCGTTGGACAACGCCTCGACGCCCTGCGGCACAACGACGGACACGTCGTAGGTCGCCTTGTCGGTCGGGTGGTCGTTGCTCGGGAACCACCACTTGGCGATGTGCGGCTCGTCCACCGCGAGCGCGCCGTCCGGCGTCTTCTTCCAGTAGTTGGCGCCTGCCGCGTCCTTCACCGTCGACGGCTTGCCCTCGTACTGGACGACGATGGTCAGGTTCTGGTTGTTGCCGATCGCCGCGGGCGGGGTGACGGTGACCTCGCCCGCGTTGGCCGTGACGCGGGCGGGGAAGTTGTTGACCCGGACGGACTTGATCGGCAGCAGGAAGTCGAGGTTGAAGCTCGACAGCTCCTGGGTGCTGCGGGCCAGGATCGTGGTCGACCCGGTCAGCAGGTCGGTCGCGGGGTTGTAGGTGATCCTGATGTTGTAGTGCGAAACGTCATAGCCGCCATTACCGTCGTTCGGGTAATAGGCGTCACCAACGCCTGCCGCGCCCGGTGCCGGGGCGGCGCTCGCGCTTGTTCCGAATAACGCCGTGACAAGCCCTGCCGCCGTCGCGGCGACTGCCACCCTGGATCTCAGTAGCATTTCTGCTACCCCCTCATGTTCAGCGAACGGTATTCATGAACCTATCCGCGAACCGAAGGGGTGAGTACCCGTCGATGTACCTGTCTCATAGGGCGAGATCACCCAAATGCGGCATTGGCTACGGCTTCTCGCAACCGAGCGTGCAGGTCCCGCAACCGAGCGCGATCAGCGCGGACTTCCACGACCCGCAATCCCGGCTGCGGCAGCAATGCCTCCCGCAATTGTTCGGGCGTTTCGGCGAGAACATGCCGAACCTGATATGCGGCACACATTGTCCGGAGATCCGCGCCGTGCGGTGTGCCGAACACACGCTCGAAACTGTTCCCGTGTTCCGGCGCACCCTGTTCCAGCAACGAGAAGATCCCGCCGCCGTCGTCGTTGAGAACCACGATGGTCAGGTCCGGCCGGGTTTCCGTCGGGCCGATCAGCAAACCATTCGAATCGTGCAGGAAAGTCAGGTCACCCAGCAGGGCGTACGCGGGGCGGTCGCGGTAGCCCAGCGCGAGGCCGATCGCCGCGGAGACGTTGCCGTCGATGCCCGCCACGCCCCGGTTGGCGTGGACCGTCACGTCGGTCCGCGCCTCGGCCACCAGGTCGACATCGCGCACGGGGTTGGACGATCCCAGGAAAAGCATCGCGCCGGTCGGCAACGCGGCGACCAGGTCGCGCGCGATCCGCAGGCCGGACGGCCACCCGTCCTCTTCGAGCAGCTTGTCCGCCACGGTCGCGGCCCGATCGGCCGCGGTGCGCCACCCCGTGAGCCACTCCGGGTCGTGACCACGCACGTGCCGCAGATCCGTGGTGTCGAGCCAGCCGCGGACGTGGATCGCGACGAACTGCGGGTCAGTCCATTGTGGATGGTCGCCGATCCCGTACACCGGCGCGCGGCCCATCAGCCCGCGCACACCGCGCGACAACGTCGGCCTGCCGACGACGACGACCGCGTCCGGCCGCAGATCCTCTGCCTTCTCCAGCGATCCGAGCAGCAGCGGCCCGCAGCGCAGCACACTGGCGTCCCCGGTCGTCGCCACCGGTTCGGCGATGATCGGCCACCCGGCGCGAGTGGCGACCTCGCACGCGGCCGCTGCCCGGTCCTGCCTGCCGCTGCCGACCACCATCAGCGTCCGCGCGGGCAACGGGAAGTCGACCCGGCTGCTGGCGACCGACCGCGGCGGCGCCGACGTCGTCCAGCGCTCGCAGTCCGGCCTGCCGTCGAGGGAATCCGGCCAGTCCGGCTCCGCGGTGGGCACCAGCGGCTCGCGGAACGGCACGTTGATCTGCACCGGGCGGCCGGACTCCGCCTGCGCCACGGCACGGCACACCAGGCCGCGCCACACCGGGTTCTGCCCCACGCGGCGCTCGGCGACCGGGAAGTCCACCAGGATCGCCGCGGGCGCGAACAGGTTGCGCTGGTCGATCGTCTGGTTCGCGCCGGTGCCGTGCAGCTCCGGCGGGCGGTCCGCGCTGATCACGATCAGGCCGACGCCGGAGTGGTACGACTCGAGGACCGCCGGGTGGAAGTTGGCGACCGCGGTGCCGGACGTGCAGACGACCGCCGCGGGCCGCCCGGTCGCCTGGGCCAGGCCCATCGCGAGGAAGCCCGCACTGCGCTCGTCCACGCGGACGTGCAGCTTGAGCTTGCCCTGCGCGTCCGCGTCGACCAGCGCCATGCTCAACGGCGCGTTGCGCGAACCCGGGCAGACGACCACGTGGAGCACGCCGTTGCGCGCCAGTTCGTCGGCGATGACCATGGCTTGCGCAGTCGACGGATTCACCGGCCTATCCTCGCAAACGTGTCTGAGACTGTTGTTTCGGAGCTGTTCGACCCGGCCGCGTGGCGTGACGTGCCGGGCTTCGACTTCACCGACATCACGTACCACCGCGCGGTGGATCAGGGGACGGTGCGCATCGCGTTCAACCGTCCCGAGGTGCGCAACGCCTTCCGGCCGCACACGGTTGACGAGCTGTACCGCGCGCTCGACCACGCCAGGATGAGCTCGGACGTCGGCTGTGTGCTGCTGACCGGCAACGGGCCATCGCCCAAGGACGGTGGCTGGGCCTTCTGTTCCGGTGGCGACCAGCGTATTCGCGGTCGCACCGGCTACCAGTACGCCAGCGGTGAGACATCCGACACCATCGACCCGGCGCGGGCGGGGCGGCTGCACATCCTGGAGTGCCAGCGGCTGATCAGGTTCATGCCCAAGGTGGTCATCTGCGTGGTGCCGGGCTGGGCCGCGGGCGGCGGGCACAGCCTGCACGTGGTGTGCGACCTCACACTGGCCAGCGAGGAGCACGCCCGGTTCAAGCAGACCGACGCGGACGTGGGCAGCTTCGACGGTGGCTACGGCTCGGCGTACCTGGCCAGGCAGGTCGGCCAGAAGTTCGCCAGGGAGATCTTCTTCCTCGGCCGGGACTACACCGCCGAGCAGATGCACCGGATGGGCGCGGTCAACGAGGTCGTGCCGCACGCGGACCTGGAGCGCACGGCGTTGGAGTGGGCGCGGGAGATCAACGGCAAGTCCCCGACCGCGCAGCGGATGCTGAAGTACGCGTTCAACCTGATCGACGACGGTCTGGTGGGCCAGCAGCTGTTCGCGGGCGAGACCACGCGGCTGGCGTACATGACCGAGGAAGCGGTCGAGGGCAGGGACGCGTTCCTGCAGAAGCGCACGCCCGACTGGTCCCCGTTCCCCTACTACTACTAGCAACGCTAGCCGTGGTTTTCGTGCAACCAATGTGGCCTTTGTTGCACGAAACGCAACGAATGCCACATTGGTTGCCAAAAAAAAGGGGGGTGGGATGAGGGAAGTTGTGGCGGTCGCGGCCGCTGAGCTGTACGAGCGGTTGCCCGCCGCGTTGGCGGGCGCGGGTCCGGCGTTGCTGCCGGACGGCCCGCAATCGCTTGCGGGCCCGCTCTCCCCGGACGAGGACTCGGCGGGCGACCCGACCGCAGTCGTGGTCGCCACGTCCGGCTCAACCGGGGCGCCAAAAGGGGTCTTGATCTCGGCGAGCGCACTGGTGGCCTCCGCCGAGGCGACGAACAAGCGGCTCGGCGGGCCGGGGCGCTGGGTGCTGGCGACGCCCGCGCGGTACATCGGCGGCATCCAGGTGCTGGTCCGGTCGCTCGTGGCCGGGACGGTGCCGGTGGTGCTCGATCTGGCCGACGGCTTCAAGGTGCCGGACTTCGTGGCCGCCGTCGACGAGGTGTGCCGGACACCCGGACGGCACTACACGGCGCTCGTCCCGACTCAGCTCGCCCGGATCGTCGCGGTTCCCGACGGCCTTGCGGCGCTGAAACGCCTCGACGGGGTCGTGATGGGCGGTGCACGCCTGTCGCCCGAACTCCGGGAGGCCGCGACGGGAGCTGCGGTCGTGTCGGCGTACGGGATGAGCGAGACCGCAAGCGGTTGCGTCTACGACGGCGTGCCGCTGGACGGGGTCGAGGTCAAGCTCGTCGACGGCCGGGTGGCGATCGCCGGGCCGACGCTGGCGCGGGGTTACCGCAACCGCCCCGACCTGACCGCGGAGAGTTTCGTCGACGGCTGGTTCGTCACGTCCGACCTCGGCCGGTTCACCGCCGACGGCAGGCTGGAGATCCTCGGCCGGGCCGACGACATGATCAACACCGGCGGGGTCAAGGTGCCCGCGAACGCGGTCGAGCGGGTGTTGGAGCGGCACGTCGACGCGGCGTGCGTGGTCGGCATCGAGCACCCCGAGTGGGGGCAGATCGTGGCCGCCGCGGTCGTCGGCACCGCGGAAATCGACCGATTGCGTGACCTCGTCCGCGCTGAGCTGGGCGCACCCGCGGTCCCCAAGGTGCTCAAGACGATGATCGCGCTGCCGCTGCGCGGTCCTGGAAAGGTGGATCGGGCAGCGGTGCGGCACTATCTGTCCCAATGAGACGGATCGCGGTGTTCACGCTGGCAGGAGTGGCTGCGGCGGTCCTGTGCACGCCCGCAGGTGCAACGGCCGCCGCGGCGGCGGACGAGTACACGATGGCCGTGCCAGTCACCGAGTACAGGGACGAGAGCACAGGCGTAGTCCGCACGGCCACCGGTATCTCGACCGACGACACCGGGATGGCGATCTACTCGCCGGCCGAGTTGCCCATGCGGGTCAACGCGTTCGAGGCTGACGCACCCGGCGCGCAGGTGGACGTCCGCGGCAGGCTGCCGGACGGTCAGTGGACAGAGTGGACGGACAACGGGCAGCTCGACGAGCCCGTCAGCACAGTGCAGGTCCGGCTCGTGCTCGCCAAGCAGAGCGAGGTCCGAAGCGCCCGGCTGCGCCTGCGCGAGGATCCCCGGCGGCCGACGGCGAGCCCACGGGCGTTGTCGTACCGCGTGTTCGCCACCAGGGAGGGCCTGGTCGGCGGGAAGACCGCCAACGGGCACATCATCGGCCAACGCGACCACTTCGCGGCGCTGCCGTCCCGGCGTGGCCTGGCGCCCAAGGGGAGCGGCAGCTACACCGTGCAGGTCTGTGCCGGCAACGGGCGGTGTGCGTGGGCTCCGGTGTGGGATGTGGGTCCGTGGAACACCCGTGACGACTACTGGAACCAGCCGCGTCAGGAGTGGAACGACCTGCCCCGGGGCACGCCTCAGGCGCAGGCGGCGTACCAGAACGACTACAACGCCGGGCGGGACCAGTTCGGCCGTGACGTGCGCAACCCGGCGGGGATCGACCTCGGCGACGGCACGTTCTGGGACGGCCTGAAGCTGACCGGCAACTCGTGGGTGACCGTGACCTACCTGTGGAGCGTGCCTGGCCCGTTCGGTTACGTCAGCACGCCTGGTGACACGTTGAACGTGCGCGGCGGCACTTCGTCCGACAAGCCGGTGGTCGGAATCGCGGGGCACACGGCACAGGTCCGGGTCGAGTGTGAGGCTAGGGGCGAGGTGGTCACCGGCAGTCAGGGCACGACCGACTCGTGGCTGCGGATCGCGCCGGGCAAGTTCGTGTCCGAGGCCTACGTGTCAGGGGTGACGGGCGCCGCCACCTGCTGAGTTGTCACACTGTCAGCATGGCGACAGTCGCGCAGTGGATGGCGGGCGCACGGGTCCGCACGTTGCCCAACTCGATCGCGCCGGTGTTGGTCGGCACCGGTGCCACGGTGGAGATCGGCGGGTTCGTGTGGTGGAAGGCGGTGCTCGCCCTGCTGGTGGCGCTGGCCTTCCAGGTCGGCGTGAACTACGCCAACGACTACTCCGACGGCATCCGCGGCACGGACGCCGATCGCGTCGGCCCGTTGCGGCTGGTCGGCTCCGGTCTCGTGCCACCGGCGAAGGTGCGGACGGCGGCGTTCGCGTGCTTCGCTGTCGCGTGTGTCGCCGGGCTTGTCCTCGTCGCCACCAGCGGGCAGTGGTGGCTCCTTGCCGTTGGCTTCGTCTGCCTGCTCGGCGCGTGGTTCTACACCGGCGGCAAGAACCCGTACGGCTACCTGGGTCTTGGCGAAGTGGCGGTGTTCCTGTTCTTCGGCCCGGTCGCGGTGCTCGGCACCCTGTACGTCCAGGCCGGACGGATCACGTGGCTCGCCGTGATCACGTCCGTCGCGCTCGGTTGCTTCTCCGCGGCTGTGCTGGCCGCCAACAACCTGCGTGACCTGCCGGGCGACAGCGAAGCGGGCAAGCGCACGATGGCCGTGCGCCTCGGCGACGCGGGCACGCGCAACTTCTACAGCATGCTCGCGCTTGTGCCGTTCGTCGTCACGTTCGTGCTCGCGTTCACCGTCAGCCCGTGGTTCCTGCTCGGTGTGCTCGCTGGTCTGCAGATCTCACCGAGTGTCCGCTCTGTCTACAGTGGCGCGACCGGCCCGTCGCTGATCCCTGTGCTCAAGGACACCGCGCTGGCCATGCTGGTGTGGGCGGTCGCCACCACCGTGGCGTTCGTCGTGGCGTGACAGCTCAGGACGGCCAGCGGCCGGTTTCGAAGAAGTCGGCCAGGATCCGGTGGTACGGCTCAAGGTCGAGGCCGTTCGCCTCGACCCACGCGTCGTCGTAGTACGTGCGCGCGTACCGTTCGCCGCCGTCGCACAGCAGGGTGACCACACTGCCCTGCTTGCCCGCCGCGATCATCTCGGCGATCACCTCGAACGCGCCCCACAGGTTCGTCCCGGTCGACCCGCCGACACGACGACCCAGAGTCGGTTCGACGTAACGGATCGCGGCGATCGACGCGGCGTCCGGCACCTTGATCATCCGGTCGATCACCTGGCCGACGAACGACGGCTCCACGCGCGGCCTGCCGATGCCCTCGATGCGGGACCCGCGGCAGCCGGTGAGCTCGGGCAGGGTGTCGCGCCACGCGTCGAAGAACACCGACCGTTCCGGGTCCACGACCGCGAGGTGCGTGCGCATCGACTGGTAGCGCAGGTAACGACCGATCGTCGCGCTCGTACCGCCGGTGCCCGCGCCGACGACCACCCAGGCCGGTTCGGGATGTGGTTCCAGCCGCATCTGCTGGAACATCGACTCGGCGATGTTGTTGTTGCCACGCCAGTCCGTCGCGCGCTCGGCGTGCGTGAACTGGTCCATGAAGTGACCGTTGAGCTCCGTGGCCAGCCGCCGCGACTCGGTGTACATGGCGCTCGGCTCGTCGACGAAGTGGCACCGGCCGCCCTGGCGTTCGATCAGCGCCACCTTCTCCGTGCTCGTCGACGCGGGCATGACCGCGATGAACGGCAGGTCGAGCAGCCGCGCGAAGTACGCCTCGGACACCGCTGTCGAGCCCGATGACGCCTCGATCACCGGGGTGCCCTGGGTGATCCAGCCGTTGCACAGGGCGTACAGGAACAGCGACCGCGCCAGCCGGTGCTTCAACGAGCCGGTGGGGTGCGTCGACTCGTCCTTCAGATAGAGCCGCACGCCCCATTCCGCGGGCAGCGGGAAGGGCAGCAGGTGGGTGTCGGCGCTGCGGTTGGCGTCCGCCTCGATGATCCGCACGGCCTCGCAGACCCAGTCGCGGGTGGTCTCACTACATCGGTCGATTGTGGTCACAGACGCACACTAAGCGCAGTTCACGCGGCACGACCACCTCGGTAGCTGTCGTCCGCGCCACCTGGCAGGTACTCGGGGTGGTTGTCCCGCATGAAGACGATCAGCTTCTCCCTGACCTCACACCGCAGGTCCCACGCGCTGGCGGCGTCGGCCGCCGACGCCAGCACGCGGACGACCATCGTCCACGGTGTGGAGTCCACCACCTGGAGCACCCATTCGCGCCGGTCCCACAGCTCGGATGCCTCGACGATCCGCTGCGCCTCGACGCGCAGCGCCTCCACGGGCGCGCGGTAGTCCAGGTGCAACTGGACCGCGCCGATGACGCGGGTCTCGTGGCGTGTCCAGTTCTGGAACGGGGTCTTGGTGAAGTACGTCGTCGGCAACACCAGCCTGCGCTCGTCCCACAGCTGTACCACCACGAACGTCAGGGTCATCTCCTCGATGCGCCCCCACTCCCCTTCGACGACAACGACATCGTCGTAACGCAGCGAGTCCGTCAGCGCCAGCTGCATGCCCGCGAAGACGTTGGTCAACGTGGTCTGCGCGGCCAGACCGGCGATCACACCGAGGATCCCGGCCGACGCGAGCAGTGACGCGCCGAGCGTGCGCAGTTCGGAGAAGGTCATGAACATCGAGGCGATCGCGATGACGGTGATCGCCGCGGTGGTCAACCTGCGCATCAACGCCACCTGGGTGCGCAGGCGTCTGACCCGCCGGTTGTCGGGGACGTCGACCTTCAGCCGCTGCAGCACGAAGTCCTCGATCACGAAGAGGACCTTCACCACCAGCCACGCGGCCACGACGAGCAGCGCGAGCAGCAGCGCGTGTCGGATCCCGGCGATCAAGCGGTTGTCGAACTCGAACAGCACGATGTAGTTCGCGGCCACGACGAGCACTGCGACGAACGGCTTGTGGCAGTTCTGATGCAGCTTCGTCAGCGTCCGCCGGTAGCGGCGGCGTGCCACGGAACGAACGAGCACTCCTGTCAACCAGCCCGCGAGCAGCGCGGCAACGGTCGCGACAGCAACAGATAGGACTATTCGCCAGAACACCCATCCCACACTGAAGGATCACGGGGGCGTTGGCGAATCGACAGCACCTGCGCGTGTGGCGAAGAACTCGGTTTCGGCCGCGGTCGGGGCCAGCCGCGCCGCCTGCCGGTCGGCCTCGGCGGCTTCGGCCACGCGCCCCAGCGCACGCAGGAACTCGGCGCGGGCGGCGGGCAGCAGGTAGTAGTGGCCCAGCTCGGCGGAAAGCCGGTCGGCCTCGGCCAGGCCCGCCGCAGGGCCGTGGATTTCGGCCAACGCCACCGCTCGTCCCAACGCGGCCGTGGCCGACGGGTAGACCGCCACCAGTTCGTCGTACAGGGCAAGGATTTGCGGCCAGTCGGTGGCCGCGTACGCCGGGGCTTCGGCGTGCACCGCGGCGATCGCGGCTTGCAACGCGTACGGGCCGCCGCCGCGCAAAGCCTTTGCCACCAGAGGAAGGGCGTCGTCGATCGCGGCACGGTCCCAGCGCGAGCGATCCTGCGCGGCCAGCGGGACCGGTTCGCCGTCACGCGACCGGGCCGGGGCGCGCGCCTCGGTGAGACGGATCAACGCGAGCAGCCCGAGCACCTCGGGTTCCGGCAGCAGCGACCCGAGCAGTTCGGCGAGTTCGACCGCGCGATCCGTGGAACCCGCCGTGTAGACCAGGTACACCACGGCGAGCACCGCGGGCAGGCGGGTGGCGAGGTCGTCGGGCACGTGGAACGGGATGCCCGCGGCCCGGATCTTCTTCTTCGCCGTGGTCAGCCGGGCCGCCATGGTCGCGTGCGGCACCAGGAACAGCCGAGCGACCTCCCCCGTCGGCAGCCCGCACACCAGCCGCAAGGTCAGCGCCACGCGGGCGTTCATGGCCAGCGCCGGGTGGCAGCACATGAAGATCAGCCGCAGCCGGTGGTCCTGGATCACCTGCGGGTCGTCGTCGGGTACGACGAGCAACGGCAGCTTGCGGGTCAACGCGTCCGCGCGGCGCATCCGGTCGAGCGCCTTGCGTTTGGCCGTTGTGGTGAGCCAGCCCACGGGATTGGGCGGGACACCGTCCTTCGGCCACGCGACCACCGCGGCCTCGAACGCCTCCTGTACGGCGTCCTCGGCAGCATCGAAGTCCCGGGTCAGGCGCATCGTCGCGGCGAGCACAGCGGCCCACTCGCGCCGATGCGCCCGTTCCAACTCGGGGAACGTCATGCGCCCCAAATCGGCCTGATCTCGACGCCCGAGCCGATCGGCACCCGCTTGGCGACCTCGATCGCCTCGTCGAGCGTGTCGGCCTCGATGACGTAGAACCCGCCTATGTGCTCCTTGAGCTCCACGTACGGCCCGTCGGTGACGAGCACCTCGTCGCCCTTCGGACGCAACGTGGTGGCGGTGTAGGAGGGCCGCAAGGCGTCCCCGTAGAAGGGTCGGCCACGTTCGGTGAGGTACTGGACGAACTCGCCGTGCGCGTTGAGCGCCTTGTCGAGCTCTTCCTGGGGGACAGCGGTCCAGTCGGTGTCCGGCTCGTGCAACAGCAGCATGTATTTCATGTCCACTCCACGAACGGGACTGCCCCGAAATCGAAAGCTAGGCCTGTTCGTCTCCACGTAGTTCCGCACGCAGCCGCTCCCGCTCGCTGCGCCGGGACTCGCCGCGCTCGGCCAGCCCGGCGGTGACCCGCTGGTTCAGGCCGCGGAACAGCAGCAGGCTGAGCGGGAACGCCACCACGACGGCGACGGCCAGCCCGACGAGCAAGGGAATCTTGACCAGCACGAACACGGCCGTCAGCACGGCGACGAGCGCGATCCGCGCGGCCGTGTAGAGCGCCAGGTCCCTGCCGAAATGGGCTTCCACAACCACGCAGCCTACTCGGCGTTGTCGGTGTTCGGACGGCCCTCGAACCTGGTGGACAGCACCACCGTGGTCCTGGTGCGCGCGACGCCGACGATCCGGCGCAGCCGCCCGAGCGTGCGTTCGAGTTGGTCGACCGTGGGCACGCGCACCTTCACCACGAAGGCCTCGTCACCCGCGACCGCGTAGCAGGACTCGACCTCGGACAGCTGACCCAGCTTGATGGCGACCTCGTTGTCCTCGGCGTTGTCCGACGGCTGGATGCCCACGAGCGCGGTCACGCCGAGCCCGATCGCGCTCGGGTCGACGGTCGCGTGATAGCCGGTGATGACGCCGCTGGTCTCGAGCTTGCCGACGCGCTCGTGCACGGCCGACGCGGACAAGCCGACCTGGCGGCCGAGTTCGGCGTACGTGGCGCGGCCGTTGAGCCTGAGCTCGTTGATGATGCGACGGTCCAAGTCGTCCACGGGCAGAGCCTACGACCGCGTTACCGCACCACAAGCGGCGGTATCAGGCGTATGGTCGGTGAAGGTAAAGCTTCGCTGGGCTAAGTGACCAGGCTCACCGTCTTTGCCGCAGAATTTTTGTCGAGTTTCAGGCTGCGGGAGCGCCGGTTTTACCTTCGGACGGCGCCGGTGGATCGCCACCGACCCGCCTTTTGCCTGGTCAGTCGGGTCGATGTCCAGAGTGGGCGTTTTGCCCCTTACTACCTCTTTACCTTTACTTAGCCGTTCGAGTACCCGACGGGCGAGATGACACGATGCGACCGGTACGCCGGGAATTTTGTGTTAGGAGGCACCGGATGACTGCCACCATCAGCCACGTCGGCGAGCGGCTGCTCACCCCTGGGGAAGTCGCGGCACTGTTCAGGGTCGACCCCAAGACCGTGACCCGCTGGGCCACCGCGGGCCGGATCGGTTCGATCCGCACCCCGGGTGGGCACCGCCGGTTCCGCGAGTCCGAGGTCAAGACCCTGCTCGCCGAGCTCACCACCGAAGCCAGCCACAACGACTGACACCCGCTCTCGTCACATTCAGCCATCGCCTGCATGGGGTGACGGCACAAGACGGGCAAACGGGCTAACCTCGGGTACGAAACCCGAGGAGGTGGCGACATGCTGTATTTGCTCGCCGCGGTCGGAGCCCTGACCGTCGCGGTGCTGCTGTGGCGCGCGTTCGGTGCTCAGGCGGCAGCCGGGGTCGCGGCGCGCAGGGAGCGCGGTGTGATCGCCCCTGACGACGACCCCGAGTTCTTGAAGGGGTTGGCCGAACGCAACAAGAAGGCCGGCGAGGACCCGCCGGCCTGAAGGTCGAAGCGGAGTTACTGCTTGCCGGCGAAGTCGTCGGCGACAGTGGCCGCGACTTCCAGCAACGCCATCTTCGTGGCGTGCTGCAGCCGATCCAGTTCGATCTCCGCACCTTCTTCCAGGTGCGGATCGAACGGGATCAGGCACACCGCACGGCACCGCGCGCCGAAGTGCGCGGCCAGCTTGTCCAGGTCCACCGAGCCGGACTTCGGCCGGACCGAGTTAATCACCGCGACCGACCTGGCGACCAGGCTGCCGTAGCCGTGCGCGTCCAGCCAGTCCAGCGTCGCCGAGGCACTGCGCGCGCCGTCGACGGAGCCGGACGACACCACCACCAGCGAGTCGGCGATGTCCAGCACGCCCTTCATGGCGGAGTGCATCAGTCCGGTGCCGCAGTCGGTCAGCACGATGTTGTAGAAGTGCTCGAGCAACGCGACCGTGCGCCGGTAGTCGTCCTCGCTGAACGCCTCCGAGACCGCCGGGTCCTGCTCGCTGGCGAGGACCTCCAACCTGCTCGGACCCTGCGAGGTGTACGCACGCACGTCGCTGTACTTGGTCACCCTGCTCGCGTCGCGCAGCAGGTGGCGAACAGTCGCCGTCGTCTCCAAGGGGATCTTCTGCGACAGCGTGCCGCGGTCGGGGTTCGCGTCGACCGCGATCACGCGGTCACCGCGCAGCGACGAGAACGTAGAGCCCAGCGTGGTGGTCACGGTGGTCTTGCCGACGCCGCCCTTCAGGCTCAGCATCGCGATCTTGTAGCAGCCCCGCAGCGGCTGGCTGACACGGGAGATCAGCTCACGCCGCAGGACGTCCTCCTGGCTCTCGCCGAGGTTGATCGTCCGGCCGGAGGCCATGTACACGGCCTTGCGCCACCCCGACTGCGGCCGCTTCTTCTCCTGCTTGATCAGCCGTGAGCTGGAGAGGTCGTTCGGCGTGGGCGTCGGGCCCTGTTGCGGGGGCGGCTGCTGCGGGAACGGCTGTGGCGGGTACGGCTGCTGCCCCGGGTACTGGTAGCCAGGCTGCGGCGGAACCGGGTACGGGCCTGATCCGCCCGGCACCTGGTAGGGCCCCGAACCACCGGGCACCTGGTACGGGCCGGAACCACCGGGGACGGGGGTCTGACCGGACGGAGGCTGCTGCGGGGGCTGCTGCGGAACCTGGTACGGCCCCGAACCGCCAGGCACCTGATAGGGACCGGAACCACCGGGGACGGGGGTCTGACCGGACGGAGGCTGCTGCGGGGGCTGCTGCGGAACCTGGTACGGCCCCGAACCACCGGGCACCTGGTACGGGCCGGAGCCGCCGGGCACCTGGTGCTGCCCGGACTCGCCCGGATCCGCGGGCTTGGGGTACGGGGCCGAGTCGGTCGACGGCTCCACGTACAGCTCCGGCTGGTCGGCGGCCGTGTCGTCGTCGGTCTCGTCGGGAGTTGCCGGAGGAGGGTTGTCTCCGCTAGCCGGCTGCTGCCACGCGGCACCGGGCCGCTGTGCGGAGTCGTCGTAGCGTCCAGTCACCCCGGAGTCCTCCTGCGGATGTCATGGATCGAGACCACCTCGACCACGCATGCGACGGTAGCCGTAGGTGTGCGCGCAGGTCGAACGGGGTTACCCGTTCCCACCGCTCATCCGTTCGCGTACGAGTGCAGTCCGACGGTCACCAAGTTGACGAAGAACAGGTTGAACACCGTCGCGGAGAACCCGAGGATGTTGATCCACGCCGCCCTGCGGCCACGCCAGCCCGCGGTGGCACGAGAGTGCAGGTAGGCCGCGTAAACCACCCACGCGATGAAGGCGACCGTCTCCTTCGGGTCCCATCCCCAGAACCGGCCCCACGCCGCCTCGGCCCAGATTCCGCCGCAGATCACGCCGAAGGTGAAGATCGGGAAGGCGATGATCGTGGTCCGGTAGGCCACCCGATCGAGCACGTCCGCGGCGGGCAGCCGCGTGCCGAGCCGGACAAACTTCGCCTGATCCTGGTCATAACGATTGCGGATCAGGTACAGGATGCTGGCCACACCGGGGACCAGGAACAAACCGGACGCGATGATCGCGGCGGCGACGTGGATGATGATCCAGTACGAGCGCAGCGCGGGCTGCAGCGGCGCGGCCTCGGAGTACAGCAGCGTGCCGCCGAGGAACATCAGGATCACGATCGGCAGCATCACGAACACGGACAACCGGCGGACCGGGAACTTCCGCATCAGCACGACCCACGTGACCACGGCGACCAGGCACACCGCGGACATGTACTCGTACATGTTCCCCCACGGCACCCGGCCGACCGCGAGACCGCGCAGCACGAGCGAGCTGAAGTGCAGCGCCGCGCCGAGGATCATCAGCGCCGCGCCCATCCGGCCGTAGCGCTCCCACTTGTCGCGCTCGTCACGCGGGCGCAGCCCGATGGCGGGTTCCAACGGCTCGTCGCCAGACGGGGCGTTGACAGACGGGGCGCCGACGGTGGCGAGCTTGCGCGCGGCCACGCGTTTGGTCTCCGCTCGGCTGAACGCCTGCTCGAGCAGGGCCAGCGCCATGGCGAGCACGTAGACCAGGACAGTCGCGCCGTACGTCCAGTCACCGAACTGGGCAAGGGTCTCGTTGACCATCAGTTCTTCCCTCCGGATACCGCATCCGAGAGCCGTTCGAATTCCTCGCCGTATCCGGCCTGGTCGGTACGGGCGAGCCCGCCGACCTCGACCACGGTACGGCCATCCGCCGCGGGCACCACACGGACCCACAGCCTGCGCCGCTTGATCATCAGCGACGCCCCGATCCCCAGGATGATCGCGATCGCGAACACGAGCACCCAGATCTGCCCTGGATCATGCGAAACCTGCAGGTAGACCCAGCGCTGCACGCCGTCGAACCGGACCACGGTCTTGTCGTCCAACGTGATCTGGTCGCCGACCGCGAGGTTCTCGCGGGCGACCTTCTTGAGCCTGCCGCTGTCCACCATCGACTCGTCGACGGTGAAGATCGACTGGCCCCGGCCGTTGTCGATGCCGAGATCGCCGCGCAGCACGTCCACCGCGACCATCGGCTTGCGCAGGTCGGGGAAGCTGGAGTTGAGCAGCGCGCCGTGCAACTGGGCGGTCGGCGCGAACAGACCCGTCACCGCGATCTGCTTGGTCCGCCGCTCCTCGGTGTTCGTGATGCCCGGCGGGTCGAACTTCGTCGCCCCCTCGGACAGGAACGTCACCTGGTTCACCGGGCGCCACTGGGTGTCCATCGTGCGCTTCTCGCCGTTGGGGAACGTCACGGTGAAGACCGGCGCGTAGCCGTGGCCGAGCAGGTAGACGCGGTCGCCGTCGGTGCGCAGCGGGGAGTTGACCTCGAGGCCGTAGTCCTGCCACGCGCCGGTCGCCAGGTCCTCGGTGGACTGGTACGCCAGGTTCGCCCGGAACAGGTCCGGCTGGCCGGTCGGCAGGAAGTTCACGTCGAACGACTTGACCTTCACGCAGAACGGCGTCAGGTCCGTGCCGTCGACGGTCAGTCCCGGTTGGAAGGAGTCGTAACCGAGCACACCCGAGTTGCAGAACTCCTGCTTGCCGTCGGCCTTGACGATGACCTGGCCCTCGTAGCCGTAGAGCTTGCCGACGGCCAGCGCGATGATCAGGCCGAGCATGGCGAAGTGGAACACCAGGTTGCCGGTTTCCCGCAGGTAGCCGCGTTCGGCGGAGATGGTGCGGGCGCCGTCGTCCTCTTCGCGCACGATCTTGCGCCAGCCGCCCAGCGCCTTGGTGGCCCGCTCGACCGCCTCGTCCGGCGTCACGTCGACCGTGTGCTGCGCGTGGTGCGGCATCCGCGCCAGGTTGCGTGGGGTGAGCACCGGCTTGGCCCGCAGCGCCTTGGCGTACTCGATCGTCCGCGGCAACAGGCAGCCGACCAGCGAGATCATCAGCAGCATGTAGATCGCCGCGAACCACACGCTGGCGTAGACGTTGAAGAACTGCAACTGGTCGAGCAGCCTGCCCCACCAGCCGTGCTGGGCGATGTAGTCCGCGACCTTGTTGGCGTTCAGCGTCCGCTGCGGCAGCAGCGCGCCGGGCAACGCCGCCAGCGCGAGCAGGAACAGCAGGATCAGCGCGGTCCGCATGGACGTGAGGCCACGCCATGTGTTGCGCAGGAACGGAATCCCGGGAATCGTCACAGGGGCAGCCCCGTATCGGTGATGAAGGCGTAGCGCATCCAGGCGATGAAGTCGCCCCACAGGCCGGTGACCAGCAGCACGCCGACCGCGAACATCAGCACACCACCGAAGATCTGCACTTTGCGGCCGTTGCGGCGCAGCCAGCCGGTGGCTCGCACGGCCCACCGCGCCCCCAGCGCGATCAGCAGGAACGGCACGCCGAGACCGGCGCAGTAGATCAGGACCAACAGGACGCCGCGCGCCCCGGAGCTACCGGTGCTCGCCGCGATCGTGAGCACACCGGACAGGGTCGGCCCGATGCACGGCGTCCACCCGAGACCGAAGATCCCGCCGAGGATCGGGGCGCTGATCAGGCCACCACGCGGCAGCTTGTGGAACCGCACGTCACGCTGCAGCTTCGGGACGAGGCCGACGAAGACCAGTGCCATCAGGATCATCACCAGGCCGCCGACGCGTTGCAGCACTTCCTGGTTGATCAACAGCTGATCCGACAACCACACCAGGCCGCCGACCGTCGCCGTGAACACGACAGTGAAGCCGAGCACGAACAGGCCGACCGCGCCGAGCACCCGGTAGCGGCCGCGTTTCGGCTGCTCCTCGGAGCCGACCGCGGGCGCGTCCGCACCGACCAGCGCGGCCAGGTAGGCCAGGTAGCCGGGGACGAGCGGGACGACGCAGGGCGACGCGAACGAGATCATGCCCGCGAGCAGGGCCAAGCCACTGGCGAGCAGCAGCGGCCCCGACGCGGCGATCTCGGTCGGATTCACGCATCAGAGCGTAGGCACGGACCTGGACACCGCCCCCACCGGCACCCGGGACCTAGGTCCCTGGTCACATCAGCTCTCGGCGAGGAGCTTGTCGAGGACCGGCTCGAAGTCCGACTTCAGCTTGCCGATCAGGAACACCTGGGCCACCCGGTGCTGCTTGTCCAGGATGATCGAGCTGGGCACCGCGTTGCGCGGATAGCCCTTGAGGCCGAGCAGAGACCGGCTGCCCGGGTCGTAGATCGACGGGTAGGTCAGGCCGCGGTCGCGCATGAAGTCCTCGGGCTGGGTGCGGATGTCGTCCCGGACGTCGATGCCCAGCACCTGCACACCCTTGTCCTTGCGCGCCTTGTACAGCTCCTCCAACTCCGGGGCTTCCGAGCGGCACGGCCCGCACCACGCGCCCCAGATGTTGATCAGGACGACCTTGCCCGCGTAGTCGGACAGCTTGATCTGCTTGCCGGGCTCCAGCAGGCTGTCGCCGGTGATGTCCGGCAACGGCTTGCGGTCGGCGGCGTCGTAGGCGATCTCCAGCTTGCCGCCCGGCGCGACGAAGTCGAACTCCGTGCCGCGCACGACCGCGTCCGTGCCTGTCGAACACCCAGCCAGGACGAGCAGCGCGGCTGCGATCGCGAGCCTTCTCATGCGCCCGTCACCTTCGGGTCCGTGGCACCGGCGGGCTCCTGGTAGCGGATCCGGACCAGCTGCTCGTCCTCGAACTCCAGGCTGGTCAGCGACGCCAGCGAGCACTCGCGGTTGCGAGGGTCGTGCCACATCCGCTTGCCCTCCAGGAAGCGGCGCAGCGTCCAGATCGGCAGCTGGTGCGACACGCACACCGCCTCGTGACCCACGGCCGCCGCCCGCGCGCGTTGCGCGGCACCGAGCATGCGGTGCGCGATCTTCAGGTACGCCTCGCCCCAGGATGGCCGGAACGGGTTGGTCAGGTGCTTCCAGTGCTTCGGCGAGCTCAACGAGCCCGCGCCGACCGACACCTTGTGGCCCTCGAACACGTTCTCCGACTCGATCAGCCGGTCGTCGGTGGCCAGTTCGAGCTGCTGCGAGTCCGCGATCGGCCGCGCGGTCTCCTGCGCACGCTGCAACGGCGACGCCACGACGTGCGTGATGTCACGGTCCTTGAGGAACTCCGCCACGGTCAGCGCCTGACGGCGACCCAGGTCCGACAGGTGAAAGCCGGGCAGACGGCCGTACAGGATGCCCGTGGGGTTGTGGACCTCGCCGTGCCGGAGCATGTGGACGATCGTGCGGGTCACTTGACTGCCTCCGCGGCCGCGGCCGCCGCGTGGGGCAACGCGTCGGCGATGACGTCGAACGCCTCGTCGTCGATGGCCGCGTTCACGAACCATGCCTCGTAGGCGCTGGGTGGCCCGTACACACCGCGTTCGAGCAACGCGTGGAAGAACGCGGGGAACCGCCAGGTGTCGGCTTTCTTGGCACCTTCGTAGTCGGTGACCAGGTCTTCCGTGAAGAACACGCTCACCAGATTGCCCGCGTACTGGACCCGGTGCGGCACGCTCTTCGCGGTGAGCGCGTCGGTGAACAGCGCTCCCAGCTTGTGTGCGTTGGCGTCGAGCTTGTCGTAGACGGCCGCGTCGGCGTTGCGCAGGTTCGCGAGCCCGGCGGCGACCGCGACCGGGTTCCCGGACAGCGTCCCGGCCTGGTAGACCGGGCCCAGCGGGGCCAGCCTGGCCATCACGTCGGCCCGGCCGCCGAACGCCGCCGCGGGCAGCCCGCCGGACATGACCTTGCCGAAGGTGTACAGGTCACCGGGGACGCCCTCGATGCCGAACCAGCCCGCGGCGCTGACCCGGAAGCCCGTCATGACCTCGTCGATGATCAGCAGCGCGCCGTACTGGTTGGTGAGCGACCGCAGTCCTTCGTTGAACCCGTTGACCGGCGCGACGGCACCCATGTTGCCCGCGGCGGCCTCCGTGATGACAGCGGCGATCGTGTCGCCGTGTTCCTCGAAAGCCGCGCGCACGGCGTCGATGTCGTTGTACGGAAGGACAATGGTGTCCCCGGCTTGGGCGCCGGTGACCCCTGGCGTGGTCGGCAGGCCCAGTGTGGCCACGCCGGACCCCGCTTCGGCCAGCAGGGCGTCGACGTGACCGTGGTAGCAGCCCGCGAACTTGACGACCTTCGTACGGCCGGTGAAGCCCCGCGCCAGGCGGATGGCGCTCATCGTGGCCTCGGTCCCCGAGTTGACCAGCCGCACCTGCTCGACGGGAGCGACGCGCTCGACGATCTCCTCGGCGAGCTCGATCTCGCCCGCGGTGGGCGTGCCGAAGGACAGCCCGTTCACCGCGGCCTCGCGGACGGCCTCGACGACCTGCGGGTGCGCGTGGCCGAGGATCATCGGGCCCCACGAGCTGACCAGGTCGACGTACCGGTTGCCGTCGGCGTCCCAGAGGTACGTGCCCGCGCCCTTGACCATGAACCTCGGCGTCCCGCCCACCGAGTGGAACGCCCGCACCGGCGAGTTCACCCCGCCGGGGATCACGGCACTCGCGCGCTCGAACAACTGGGCCGAGGTCTTGACCTGCTCAACACCTGTGCTCACGCGGTCAGTCTTACAGGTCCCGGAAAGTGGCCTGACGCACGGTCAACGACCCGGCATGGGCAAGGGCCATAGGTCCTTCAGGGCGTGGGGCGTTTGGTGATGGTGTTCGCGGTCACACCGTCCTCGCCGCGCTGCCCCTGGACCACGACGGACGAGCCGGGTGTGACGTCGGACAGCTTGCCCGCCGTGGTCGTCTCCACCTTGGTCGAGTCCGAAGTGGTCACCTTGACCTCGGTTCCGTCCGGCTGCTTCACGTAGATCGTGTTGCCCTCCACACGATCCACCGTGCCAGCCGTCCCGCCACGCAAACCGCCCCCTCCCTGGCCGCCGCCCGGCCCTTGTCCCTGGCCGTCACCCGGCCCCTGGCCCGGCCCGGTGATGATCCGGCCACCGCCGCCGCCGGGGCGTTGGGGTTGCTGCGGCGCCGCTGTCGGCGATCCCGCGACCGCCGAGTGGGTCCAGACCCCGCCGAAGAACGCCACCAGGGCCAGTGCCACCACACCGAGGCCGATCGTCAGCTTGGACAGGCCGCGTTTGGCCTGGGTCAGTTCCTTGTCGAGGTCGTCCGATCCAGCCACCGGGGTCGCTGTCACGTGCTCGGGGTTCTGCTGGCTCATCGCTGTGTTTCTCCTAGTCGGGTCGTAGGGCTTCGATGGGGCGCAGCGACGCCGCGCGACCATGATGTTCGTGACGCCGATCCCGCCGACCAGCAACGAGATCGCCGCGACCGACGCCAGCAGCACGGTGAACGTCTCGGTCGCCGTCGTCCTGGTCGCCAGCAACTGCTCCTGGCTCAGCACCCGGAAGTCCGCGGGCTGGTTCGCGGAGATCCGGTGCCGCGCGGTCAGGATCGCCGTGATCTCAGCCTGCGCCGCCGACATCGAGTCGGAACTCGTTGCCTGGACGAGGATCTGGTTGACCTGGCCGTAGCCGGTCAACGAGTTCTGCACCGCGGTCAGCGGGGCGATCGCCGTGTCGTCGGCGTTCTCCAGGCCCGACGAGCCCCGTTGATCAGCCACGCACGGCGTCCGCGTCCCATGGCGGCAATGCTCGACGCGGCAGATCCCAGTCAGCTGGAAGGGACCTGGGAGTTGGCTGGGAGCGTGAGGCCCTGTCTTCAGGCCTGGTGCTTGGGACGGGCCCTGGCGGCCAGCATCAGCTGGCGGACGGCGTCGACGATCAGCACGGCCGCGACCGTCCCGGACAAGATGGACAACGACATCCAGTGCCCGAAGTAGCGGTGCGACACGAGCGGCGGACGGCCGTCGTCGAACACCGTGGTGATGGTCGCGACGCTCATCGGCCACAACCAGAACGCCAGCCAGACCAGCCCCGCCGCGACCAGCAGCTCCGCGGCGGCGACGAGGGCTCGCTTCGGCTGGTTCAGCTTGGCGCGCACCGGCGGCAGCGGCGGAAGTTCCGGCTCCTGCTCGGATGCGGTCTTCGGCTGGGCGGTCACGCCATGCAGCTTCTCACGACTCGATCCGATCGCGCAGAGCAGCCCGGAGAGCCTCGCCGTCCTTGGCCCACGCGAGCACCGACGTGCCGTCGGTCAGCTTCAACGGCACCGACTCGAACTTGCGGGGCACGGCGAGCCCACCACCGAGGACACGGGCCGCCATCGGCGTCCCGACCTCCTCGTCCGCCGCCGCGATCCGCTCGAGCGGCAGTTCCTCACGGCCCTGCCGCAACGTCAGGTGGGTCAGCTCGACCGAGCAGATCCGGCGCCTGGCCTGCACCCACACCGCGGCGCCGCCCGCGAACAGGAAGGTGACGATCACCCACGCCAGTACGTGCACGGGCCCGGTCAACCACTCCACGAGCGCGCCGACGAGCGCGAAAACCGGTCCCCACAGCACCGGCCACCACGTGGAGCCGGGTTCGGAGTAGAAGACCGGCGCCGTCATCGTGCGGGTGGCACCTTCCGGAAGCTGCGGAAGTACGCGTTGGACGCGGGCATGTACATGTACACCAGCCCGGTCGCGGTGACCACCACCGACGCCAGCGTGAGCCAGTCGGTCAGGCCGACCGTGGCGACCAGGCCGAACACGGCGAGCGCGGTGAGCAGGATCCGCGCCCAGTTGCGGCCGGACCGCATCTTCCACGCGAAGAACAACATCAGCAGCCCGACGACGACCAGCGCGATGTAGAACATCGTCTTCACCGTGCCCTGCGGCAACTGCTGCGCCGCGGGCTGGTTCGCGTACTGCCTCATGAACTGGTCGACGAACACGTCCGCGTCCCGCACGGCCTGCACGATCGCGGACGCCACCGCGCTGAACACCCAGACCGCGAAGGCGATGTTCACTTCCTTCGGCACCGGGGGTTTCTCCGGCTTCGGCTGGTCGGGCACCGGGTACTTCGGCGCGGGGAACAGCGGATCAGACACGGCGCAAGCCCCTACTACTCGTTCAGGAAGCGGGTCGAGGTGGCGGAGAACAACAACCCGACGGCCACGAGGACACACAGCAGACCGACCAGCGCGAGCAGGCTCCCCAGGAAGAACAGCATGACCGTGATCAGGCCCGCCACCACTGTGAACCTGGTCCGCGACCTGCGGTCACCGGCGCGTACCTCGCGGACGAAGTAGGCGGCCAGCAGACCGAGCACGACCGAGAACCCCAGGTTCAGCCAGACGCCGAGGGTGATCCCGCCGCGGATCTGCTCCGGGGAGAACCGCTGGTCCGGAGGTTTCTGGGCCTGGGCCTCGATGGTGAGCGTGATCGTCTGCTCCTTGGCGGCGAGTGCGATCACCGAAACCAGCACGATGATGCTCAAACCGACGATGGCCAGCCAGAACGCGCTATTGACGATCCGCGGCGCCACCGTCGGCACCGGGCCCGATTTGCCTGAACTCGTCGTCACAAGGCGAACGGTACCCTCAGCCCTCGCGCAGCCAGCCCGCGACCTCGACCGCCCAGTACGTGAGCACCACGTCGGCACCGGCGCGGCGGATCGACGTGAGCACTTCCATGATCGTGCGGCGCCGGTCCAGCCAGCCGTTCGCGGCCGCCGCCTCGATCATCGAGTACTCGCCGGAGACCTGGTAGGCCGCCACCGGCACGTCCGAGATCTCCGCGGTCGCCCTGATCACGTCCAGGTAGGCCAGGGCGGGCTTGACCATCACCATGTCCGCGCCCTCGGCCAGGTCCAGCTGCACCTCGCGCAGCGACTCCCTGACGTTGCCCGGGTCCTGCTGGTAGGCCTTGCGGTCGCCCTTGAGCTGCGAGTCCACCGCGTCGCGGAACGGCCCGAAGAACGCCGACGCGTACTTGGACGAGTAGGCGAGGATGCCGATGTCCTGGAGACCCGCGTCGTCGAGCGCGGCACGGATCACGCCGACCTGGCCGTCCATCATGCCGCTCGGTCCGAGCACGTGCGCACCCGCGCGTGCCTGGGCCAGCGCCATCTCGGCGTAGATCTCCAGCGTCGCGTCGTTGTCCACGTTGCCGTGCGCGTCGAGCACACCGCAGTGGCCGTGGTCGGTGAACTCGTCGAGGCACAGGTCCGACATGATCACCGCGCTGTCGCCGACCTCGGCCCGGACGTCACGCAGGGCGACGTTCAGGATCCCGTCAGGGTCCGTCCCGCCCGAGCCGACCGCGTCGTGCTTCTCCGGCACACCGAACAGCATCAGGCCGCCGACACCGGCCTGCACGGCCTCGACCGCGGCTTTGCGCAGCGAGTCACGGCTGTGCTGGACCACACCGGGCATCGAGGCCAGCGCGACGGGCTCGGTCAGCCCTTCCTTGACGAACATCGGCAGGATCAACTGGTCCGGCCGGATCGTCGTCTCGCTCACCATCCGCCGGAGCGCCGCGGTGCGGCGCAACCGGCGGGGACGATGACTCGGGAACATCAGCGACGAGCCCGCTTCGTCTTGCGCGGCGGAGGCAGCGCGCCCTCGGCGCGGAGCCGGGCGGCGTGCTCGGCGAGCGCGTCGACCAGCGCCGGGATCTGCGGGACCTCGGGCTGCACGTCCACGCGCAGACCGAACTCACGCGCGGTCTCCGCGGTCTTCGGGCCGATGCAGGCGACGAGCGTGCGAGCGTGCGGCTTTCCCGCGATACCCACGAGGTTGCGGACCGTGGACGACGAGGTGAAGCAGACCGCGTCGAAGCCGCCGGTCTTGATCATCTCGCGGGTCTCGGCGGGCGGCGGCGCGGCGCGCACCGTGCGGTACGCCGTCACGTCGTCGATCTCCCAGCCGCGGTCGCGCAGACCGGCCGCCAGCGTCTCGGTGGCGATGTCGGCCCGTGGCAACAGAACCCGGTCGACCGGGTCGAGGATGTCGTCGTACGGCGGGAAGTCCGCGAGCAGGCCCTCACTGGACTGCTCACCCGACGGGATCAGCTCGGGGATGATGCCGAACGACCGCACGCGGGCCGCCGTCGACTCACCGACACAGGCGATCTTCACGCCGGAGAACGCGCGAGCGTCCAGACCGAACTCGGAGAACTTCTCCCACACAGCGCGGACGGCGTTGGTGGACGTGAAGACGACCCACTGGTAGCGACCGTCCACCAGGCCCTTGACCGACCGCTCCATCTGCGCGGGGCTGCGCGGCGGCTCGACGGAGATCGTCGGCACCTCGGACGGGATCGCGCCGTGGATGCGCAGCCGCTCGCTCATCTCCTGCGCCTGGTCCTTCGTGCGCGGCACGAGGACCTTCCAGCCGTAGAGCGCGCGGGACTCCCACCACGACAGCTTGGAGCGGGCGGCGACCTCTTGCCCCACAGTGACGACGAGGTGCCCGACGAGCTCACCCGCGTCCGCGGCAAGGGAAGCGAGCGTGGTGTCGATCGTGCGCTGCGACGAACCCGTGCCGTCGGAGGTGACGGCGACCGGGGTCTGCGGCGCGAGACCGTGCTCGACCAAGGAGGACGCGGCTTCGGCGAGGTGGCTCGCGCTGGCGTGCAGGACGAGCGGGCCCTGCACACCGGCGAGACCGGCCCAGTCCACAGTTCCGCGAACGTCCACTTCGGTGTGTTGCGAGCCGAGCGCGACACCGGCGTACGCCGGGACCGCCGTGCCCGCGGGCACACCGGGGATCACGTCGTACGAGGCGGTGCTCTTGGCGACCGCCTGGGTCTCGGCGACCACGGCGGACTGCGTCAACGGGTCACCGGAGACGAGGCGGACCACCGAACGGCCGGCCTTCGCCTCGTTGGCGAGGTCCTTGGCGACATCGGCGGGCTGGCCGACAGCGGGCCGCACCTCCGCGTCCGCCTTGGCGTACGCCAGCACACCCGCCGGTACGTCCGGGTCGGTCACCACGAGCTCGGCACGCTCGATCAGCTCGCGTGCGCGAACCGTCAGCAGCCCGGCGTCGCCGGGGCCGGAGCCTACGAATGCGACGCGGCCAGGGGCCTTACGTGCATTGGTCGTCATTTCAGGGCACTTCCCATCAACTACGGCTCTCGGGGCCGGAGAGCACTCCGGCGCCGAGGTCGAGCAGTTCCGCGGCCAGGTCACGGCCAAGCTGCTCGGCAGCGGTCAGGTCACCAGTGGCCGAAGCGCGAATCAGGTCGACGACAACGGGGTTGCCGCTGTCGTCCTTCGCGTACACCGCAGCGACACCGCGCAACGACAGGCGCATCACCACGCGCCCGTCGTCGTCGAGGTCCTCCACGACATCGGCCAGTGCGCCAACGGGCGCGTTGCAGCCCGCTTCGAGCTTGGCCAGCATGGCCCGCTCAGCGGCTACAGCAGCCCTGGTGGCTTGATCGTCCACAATGGAGCGAAGAAGGTGTTCGACGTCCACGTCGTCGACACGGCACTCGACCGCGAGCGCACCCTGCGCGGGGGCGGGCAGCATCTGGATCGGTTCGAGCACCTCGGTGATCACGTCGAGGCGGCCGAGCCTGGAAAGACCGGCCTTGGCAAGGACGACCGCATCCAGTTCGCCGTCGGTGACCTTGCGCACCCGAGTGTCCACATTGCCCCGCAGGCCGACGATCCGCAGCCCGAGGCCCAGCGCTTCCAGCTGGGCGGCTCGGCGCGGGGAACCCGTGCCAACGGTCGATCCGGGCGGCAGCTCGCCGAGCGTCAGCCCGTCCCGCGCCACCAACGCGTCCCTCGGGTCCTCGCGTTGCGGCACAGCCGCGAGCGCGAGCCGAGAGTCCGGTGCGGTGGGCAAGTCCTTGTAGGAGTGGACAGCGACGTCCACCTCGTCGTCGGCGAGCGCGTCGCGAAGGGCCGACGTGAACACACCGACGCCGATCTCGGCGATCGGCTTCGACGAGCGGTCACCGGGCGTGCTCACGGTGACGAGCTCGACGTTCACGTCGCCATCGCGCTCAAGCGCGTCGGCGACCATTGTGGTCTGCGTCAGCGCCAACGCGCTGCCGCGGGTTCCGATCCTGATGGTCCGCTTCATGTCAGATTTCACCGTCCACATGGGACTTCGTGATGGCGTCCGGCTTCGCGGGGTCGAGCGCGAACAGCTCACGCAGCGCGTCGGCGTACCCGGCGCCCGCGGGGTTCGCGGCGAGTTGCTTGACCCGGACAGTGGGAGTGTGCAGCAGTTTGTCGACAACCCGCCGGACTGTCCGCGCGAGTTCCTCGCGCACCACGCCATCCAGTTCGGGGAGTTTGGAGTCGAGCCGGAGCAGTTCGGCGTCGACGACCTCGGCGGCACGGCGGCGCAACGCGGTGACGGTCGGGGTGACCTCGGCGGAACGCTGCGCGGCGAGGTACGCCTGCACTTCCTCGGCGACGATCTGCCCGGCCCTGGCGGCGCCCTGGCCGCTGGGCGCGTCCGCGAGCCGCCGCTGCAGGCTCTCCAGATCGACGACGGTGACATCGGCGATGTCACCGACGCCGTGCTCGACGTCGCGCGGCAGGCCGAGGTCGCAGATGACCAAAGGCTTGTCGCGCTTGAGAATGTGCGTCTGGCGGATGACCGCCGTGATCGCCCCGGTGCACGAGACGACCAGATCCGCGGCGGCGATGTGACCGGCGAGGTCCTCGAGACCGACGGCGCTGGCGGGGATTCCGTCTTCGGCGAGCGTGTTCGCGAGGCGGGAACCGTTGGCACGCGAGCGGTTCGCGATGACGACCGAGCCGATCTCCGCGCGGCGCAGGGCCGCGACGGCGAGACCACCCATCGAACCGGCGCCGACGACGAGCGCCGTCCGCCCGGCGAGCCCGCCGAGGACGTTCTCGGCGTCCGACAGGGCTTCCGAGACGACGGAGCCACCGGCCTGGTCGAGATCGGTCTCCGAGTGCGCCCGCTTGCCGACGCGCAAGGCCTTCTGCGTCAACTCGTGCAGAACACGACCAACCGTGCCCTGCTCCCGCGCGACGTTGTAGGCGGTACGAACCTGGCCGAGGATCTGCGCCTCACCGACGACCATGGAGTCAAGGCCCGCGGTGACGGTGAAGAGGTGCTCGACAGCGGCGCCCGCGTAGTGGACGTACAGGTGCCGGTAGAGCGAGGAGACGGGCTGACCGGAATGCCGGGAGAGAACCTCGACGACGTCGGACAGGCCACCGTGGAACGCCTCGACGACGGCGTAGACCTCGACCCGGTTGCAGGTCGAGACGAGGATCGCCTCGGAGACAGTCGAGCACTGGAGGAGGTCGGCGAGGACCTTGTCGACCCGCTCGGCCGGGACCGCGACCCGCTCGAGCAGGTCCACGTCCGCGGTGCGGTGCGACACGCCAACCGCGAGGACACTCATCGCCCGATCACCACCCCGTCGACGTTGCCCAACGCCGACCCGTTGACGTTCATGCTGTCCGCCCTGCGCGCGACGTGGAACGACAGGATCTGCAACTCGACGGCGAGGTCGACCTTGCGGACCTCGACGTGGTCGGGAACCTGGAGGACAACAGGAGCGAAGTTCACGATGCTGGCGACACCACCGGCGACCAGGCGGTCGCAGACGGCCTGCGCGGCGGCGGGAGGAGTGGCGATCACGCCGATGGAGATCTCCCGCTCGGTGCAGATCCGGGGAATGTCGTCGATGTGGGACACCGGGAGGCCGCCGACGGGTACGCCGACGAGATCGGGGTCGACGTCGAAGAGCGCGGCCACTGGGAACCCCCTGCTCGGAAACCCGCCGTAGTTGGCGAGCGCATGTCCGAGGTTACCGATTCCGACGACCGCGACGCTGTGGCTGCGAGTGAGACCCAAGATGCGCTCGATCTGGTCCACCAGCACGCTGACCTCGTACCCGACGCCCCGAGTGCCGTACGAACCGATGTACGAAAGGTCCTTGCGGAGCTTGGCGGAGTTCACACCGGCGGCAGCGGCGAGCTCCTCGCTGGAAAGCGTGACGATGCCCTGCTCAGCCATGCCGGAGAGAACACGCAGGTAGACGGCCAGTCGAGCGACAGCGGCCTCGGGAATGGCACGAGCGCGCTGCATGGGAGCGTCCGAGATGGGCGGGATCGGCATGGTGACTTCGGCTGCGTTGGGTGCGGCAGGAACATCCCGGTCACCGCCACGCTGCCCACGCGCTGCCGCCACGCTGCTACTCCTCACCGAAACCCGGACTGTTCGCACAACCACCGGAGACTGGAAGGCGTCCGGGGCGATGTGCTTACGGTAGCCACTTGTGAACGAATGCACAAAGTCGCTGGAACCGGGCTTGACGCGGCTCACACCACGTCCGATCGGAAGGAGGCCGGCAGCCCACACCCATCCAGCATCCCCCGTGCACGCCGTGGACGGAATGTGAGTTGACGGACTTCAGCTAGAAATCGATTCTTGGGCCACCCACACCTAGGTGACACGCCCCGCCCGCCACCCCATGCGAATTCCGTTCCAGGAAGCCCGCCCACCCACAGTCCCCCACCCAACCCGGGGGGACAGCCCTGCTCCAGTCTACCGAGGATAACGCCTGGTCAAAGGGGTTACTGATGAGTTGTGGACAGGGTGGGGCGGCGGTGGCGCCCGCACACCGCAATCACCCGATGGGGTAGCCGGACATCACTCCACGCTCAGGCTCACGCTGTGCCAACCCGTGGCGCCATCAGGAGCAGGGAGGGCTATCGCATCCGTCTGTGTGTATCCGGTTCGGTCGGTCGCGCGGCATTCCACCGTTCGCTCACCCCGTGCCAGGTCGACGTCGAGTTCCCACATTCGCCACGTGTTCAGGTTCACCTCGGTCGCCAGCCTCGCCGGGAGCCAGTCCTTTCCATCCACGCGGACTTCCACCTTGGCGATTCCGCGTGTCTGGGCCCATGCGACGCCCGCGATGGTGACCCTTCCCGCTTTCACCGCGCCTTTCGGTGTGTCGATGCGGGACTGGGTTTTGATCGGGCCGCGCTGGGACCAGCCTCGGTTGAGCCAGTAGGCCTGCTTGTCGGCGAACCGGTTGAACTCCATGTCCACCACCCACTTCGTCGCCGAGACGTAGCCGTAGAGGCCTGGGACGACCATTCGCGCCGGGAAGCCGTGCTCGACGGGCAGCGGTTCGCCGTTCATGCCGATGGCGAGCAGGCCCCGGTCCATGATGTCGGCGACCGGGGTGCCGCACGTCCAGCCGTCGGCGCTGGTGGAGAACAGTTGGTCCGCGCCGGGTTTCACGCCCGCGTTCTGGAGGATGTCCTTCAGTGGCACTCCGATGAAGTTCGACGTCGAGATCAGGTCGCCGCCGACCTCGTTGGACACGCACGCGAGCGTCACGGTCCGTTCGACGAGGGGCATCTGGCGGATGTCCGCGTACCGCAGGGTCAGTTCCCTGTCCACCGCGCCGTGGATGCGCAGTGCCCAGTCCTCCGCGCGTACCTTCGGCACGCTCAGTGCCGTGTCGATCCGGTAGAAGTCCCGGTTGGACGTGATGAAGCGCGGTGTTCTCGGGAGGAAATCCGCACTTGGCGGCAGCGGCGAGGCGGGCTGGGCCGGTGTCAGCGCTCCCACCGCCGCGCGTGAGCCCTCCACGTCGGTCCGGTCGCCCAGGAGTTGGCCGCCGAGGCCGGCCACGCCGACACCGGCGACCACACCTGCGGATGCCCGCAGGAACCTCCGGCGGTCGGCCGACTCCACCGGTGGCCGGGCGAGGCGGTGCATCAGCCGGAACACCCCGACGCCCGCGAACAGGCTCGCGAGCGGCGCGAGGATCGACAACTGGCCGAGGTCCGGCCGGACCATGACCGCGATCAGACCGAGCGCGCCGACCACGACAGCCAGCACCGTCCCCGGCGCCGGGCTCTGCCGTGACATGAGTCCGGCCAACGCGGCTACGCCCAACAACACCACGGCCATGCCGGTCAGCAGCACCGCCTTGTCCGCTGTGCCGAACGTCGCGATGGCCCAGTCCTTCACCGCGGCGGGGGTCAGGTCGATCGCGGTGTTGCCGACCGCGAGCAGGGGCGAGGCGTTGGCGTCGAGCAGGCCGGCCACGAGATGCCCCACGGCAACAGCCGCGACGACACCGAGGACTCCCGCCCAGATCGCGCGTCCGGCGGACAGCCTGTCGTCAGAGGTCTCCACACCCTCTATTCGACGCCCTCCGACCGGTGGATCGCACGTCGCGGACCCAGCGGTAAGAACTCCGTTACGTTCCGAGGGCCGCGCGCAGGCGCGGCTCCTCGACTTTCCAGTACCCGTGTTCCGTTCCGTCGATCAGGATGACGGGGACCCGGTCGCCGTACTCGGCGCGCAGCTCCGGGTCCTCGTCGACGTCCTCCGCCGACCAGGGGACGCCGAGGTCACCGCAGATGCGTGCGATGTCCGCCTCGGCGATCTCGCAGGCGTGACAGCCTTCCCTGGTCATCACGGTCACATGTGCCACGGCTACACGCTATCCGCCTTGCGCAGCGAGGCGCGCCGCAGCTTGCCGGTGATCGAGTGCGGCAGCGCGCTGACGAACTCGACGAGACCGGGGACCTTGAACTTCGCCAGCCGCGTGGCGCAGTGGTCGCGGACCTGGTCCTCGGTCAGCCCGGCGCCGTCGCGCAGAACCAGAACCGCCTTGACCCGCTCGCCTGTGCGCTCGTCGGGGACGCCGACCGCGGCCGCTTCGACGACCTCGGACAGTTCGGCGAGCACCTGCTCGACCTCGTGCGGGTAGACGTTGAAGCCGTTGACGATGATCAGGTCGTTGGCGCGGTCGACCAGGTGCAGGTCGCCGTCGCCGTCCAGGTAGCCGACGTCACCGGTGCGGAACCAGCCCTCGGCGTCCGGGCCGTGTGCGCCGTCCGGCCAGTAGCCGCTGAACAGGTTGGCGCCGCGGACCGACACGACACCCGCGTCCTCGTCGTCGTCGTCATCGTCGTCACCGCCGCCGGGCGTGCCGTCGCTGTCGACCAGGCGCAGTTCGACGCCGGGCAGCGGGCGGCCGACCGACCCCGGTTTGGCGACGCCGCCGACGAGGGTCCAGGTGAGCACCGGTCCGGTCTCGGTGAGGCCGTAGCCCTCGTAGACGTTCAGGCCCGTGGCCTGGTACATCGCCCTGAGCACGCCGGGGTCCAGCGGCGCGGCGCCCGACGTCAGCAGCCGCAGGGTCGACAGGGCCGACGACAGGCGCTCGGCCGGGACCTGCGCGAACGCCTGGTACATCGGCGGCACGCCGACGATCGCGGTGATCCGGAAGTCCTCGCACGCCTGCAGCGCGGGTTCGACGCTGAAGTGGTCCATCAGCACCGCACTGGCCGCGGCGGAGGCGACCTGGAACAAGCCGGGCCCGAGGCCGTACGCGTGGAAAAGCGGAACCGCGAGCAGGACGCGGTCGGTGGACGTCACCGGCGCGGGCCTGAGCGCCGCGCACTGCTGCACGTTCGCCAGCAGCGCCCGGTGCGACAGCATGGCGCCACGTGGCGTGCCCGCCGTACCCGAGGTGTAGCAGAGCAGGGCGATGTCCTCGCCGCCCGGCGCCGAGCGGACGGCCTCCGCCGTCGCGTCAAGATCCGGATTCGCGTCGATAACGATCTTGGGTTCACTGCTGCCGATCACGCGGTCGCGTTCGCGCTCGGGCAGCTCGGCGGCCATCGGCACGGCGGTCGCACCTGCCCGCAACGCGCCGAAGAGCGCGACGACGAAACCGATGCCGGTGGGCAGCTGGATGGCGACGCGGTCACCGGGCTCGATGCCCGCGTCGAGCAGGCGGCGGGCCTCCGCGTTGACCGCGCGGTCCAGCTTCGCCCAGCTCAACGCCTGGTCAGTGGCCACTTCGGCGAACGCGAGGTGGTCCGGGGCCTGCTCGGCCGCGATGGCGACCAGGTCGGACACGTTCCGCGGCGCCTCTGGCATGCGAACCTCACTTCGATCGGGGCAACATCGCGACACGGAGTGTGGCATGCCCCACTCCCGTCATACAGCTGCTCCCATCTTGTCTCATCCTCAGTAGCTCGACCCGCTACCTACTTTGCAGTAACAACACGTATGCTGCGGTTGGCTCTGGTGCGGCGGTGCGGTCGCCCGGAGAACCGACGAGGGAGTACCGATGCCTTCACCGTCGTGGCAGGCGCGTTCCCGCGCCGCGGCACGGCCGGATGCCGGCGCGGAACAGGAGCCGGACGCGGAGCACCGCCAGGCCTGGGACCTGGTCCACAGTGCTCAGCGCGGCGACACCTCGGCGTTCGGCAAGCTGTACGGGCGCTACGTCGACGTTGTCTACCGGTATGTCCTGATCCGAGTCGGTGACCGAGAACTCGCGGAGGACGTCACGAGCGAGACGTTCCTCAGAGCGCTGCGCCGGATCACGTCCGTCACCTACCAGGGCCGGGACGTGGGCGCGTGGCTGGTGACGATCGCCCGCAACCTGGTGCTCGACCACGTCAAGTCGAGCCGGTTCCGCCTCGAGGTGACCAAGGCGGAAGTCGACGACGACCGGACCGTGCAGGCCGGGCCCGAACAACAGGTGCTGTCCAAGATCACCAACACCGAACTGCTCAAGTGCATCGAACAACTCGGCGACGACCAGCGGGAATGCATCGCGCTGCGGTTCCTGCAGGGCCTCTCGGTCGCCGAGACGGCCAAGCTGATGCACCGCAACGAAGGCGCGATCAAGGCACTGCAGCACCGGGCTGTGCGGCGGCTGGCCCAACTGCTGCCGACCGGCCTGCGGTAATCGACTCATTCACCCCATGGCGGCTTTACCACAGGGGTGTGACATTCCGTTTTCAGTGCCCCCGGTCAACCACGGTATGGGCGGGGTGTGACAGTTCGGGCCACGGTGCGGAACGTCAGGACAGGCGGCGGCGGTAGGCCATGCCCGCGGCTATCGCACCCGCTATCGCGCCCGCGCCCAGTACCGACGGGACACCGATTTTCGCGGCTTTCCTGCCGGTGCGGAAATCGCGGATCTCCCAGCCGCGTCTTTTCGCCTCGTCGCGCAGTTCGCCGTCCGGGTTGATCGCCACCGCGGTTCCCACGACCGAGAGCATCGGCACGTCGTTCACCGAGTCCGAATACGCCGTGCAGCGGCGCAGGTCCAGGCCTTCCCGTGCGGCCAGTGCCCGGACCGCGTGTGCTTTCGCGCGGCCGTGCAGCAGGTCGCCGACGAGCTTGCCCGTGTAGACGCCGTTCTCGCTGCCGAGGACCGTTCCCAGCGCACCGGTCAGGCCCAGGCGTTTCGCGATGATCACCGCCAGGTCCACCGGGGTCGCCGTGACCAGCCAGACCCGCTGCCCCGCGTCCATGTGCATCTGGGCGAGCGCTCTCGTGCCCGACCAGATCTTGTCGGCCATCAGCTCGTCGTAGATCTCCTCGCCGTGGGCGCGCATCTCGTCGACGCCGTGACCGGCGATGAAGCCGAGACCCGTTTCCCTGCTCTTGCGGATGCCTTCTTTGCTCTCGCTGCCCAACAGGCGGAATTTGGCCTGTTCCAGCGCGAATTTCGCCAGGTCACCCGTGGTGAAGAACTTCCTCGCCGCCATTCCCCGCGCGAAGTGGAAGATCGACGCGCCCATCATCATGGTGTTGTCCACGTCGAAGAACGCCGCCGCCGTCAGATCGGGCGGGCCGGTCACCGGCGGTGCCTCGGTCTCCATCGCGACCGCGGCCTCGGCGGAGGCCGCACCGGCGAGCGCGGCCAGCCGCTCGAGCTCCGGGTGCTGTTCCTTGTCGCGCCTGCGGGTCACCACCGAGCCTCCGGGAAAATCGCGAGTTACCCCCATCGACACAGGGTACTGACCGCGACACAGCTACCCGACGCGGATCGCCGGGAGTCCGGGCAGCAGTGGGGGAAGTTCGAGGATCGGAACGGGCAGCTGCGGAGGCGTCGGCGAAGGCGGCCGTTGTGTGCTCGGTGTGGGCAGCGGAGGCTGCGGTACCAGGGGCAACGCCGGTGCGGTGGCGGCGGGCGGCGTCGGCTCGGGCGCGACGGGCGGTGGTGACGTGTACGTGGCCCGCACACGCGGCGGCACGGTGGACGGAGGCACGGTCGGAACACCCGATGTGATGGTGCTCGCGGTGTCGCGGTGGCAGGCACCGGTGGCGGGCAGCGCGCCCACGTCGTCCGAGTTGCCCGTGGTGATCTGGTAGCAGTTCGCCCGCCCGAGCAGCGTGGCCGACCTGTCAGTGATCCTGTCGAGAAGCTGCCGTGATGCCGCCACCCGCGCCTGCACCTGTTCCGGCAGCCGTGGGTTGACCGCGCCCAGCCGCGTGTTCTGCTGCGTTGCCCATGTGCGCAGCGAATCGAGTTGCTGCACGTCACCGCGTGTCGCGAGCGCGATCAGCTGGCGTGACGCCTCCGAGGCGTCGGCGTCGAAGTCGGTCAACGCCGTCAGATGCCCGCCGACCGGCGCCTCCGCCGGATCAGTGTGGCGCTGTGCCAGCGTCTCCACCTCGTCGACCCTGGCGTTGGCGAACTCCAGGTGCTTGAGCGCTCTCGACGCGTCACCGAACGTCAGGCCCAGCGACGCGGCCTCCGCCGTCCGCTTGATGCCGTACAACGTGTCGCCCGGCAGGGCGTCACGTGACAACAGCAGGCTCATCCCGGCCAGCGCGAACACCAACACCAGCGCCGCGGCCGCGGCGACGAGAAACCGGCTCCGGCGTGAACCGGCCGGTGGCGGCGTCGCCTTGGCGAGCATGCGCTCGCGGGCCTGCTCGTCCGGGCCTACGTCGAGGTTTTCCAGTGCGGCGACGATCGCGAGCTCGGCGGCGAACTCGGGGTCGACAGCGTCGGCTTCCAGCGCACGGGCGAAACGCTCGGCCTGGTCCCTACTCGGTCCGCTGTCCACACCCGGACAACGAATCGGAACGACCGACAGTTACGCGTCCGGGATCCCTTTTAGCCCCTGAAGATGCCCGGCCGCTGTCCGAGCCGCCGGTACAGCGTCTGCTGGATGGTCTCCCGCACCTGGTCGGACAGGTTGAACACGATCATCGGGTCGTCGGCGTCGGCCGGGTCGTGCCGGTCGGTCCTGATCGGCTCGCCGAACTCGATGTACCACTTCGACGGCAGCGGCACGGCGCCGAGCGGGCCGAGCAACGGGAACGTCGGCGTGACCGGGAAGTACGGGAACCCCAGCAGCCTCGCCAGCGGCTTGATGTCCCCGATCTTCGGGTAGATCTCCTCGGCGCCCACCACCGACACCGGGATGATCGGCACGCCCGTGCGCAGCGCCGCCGAGACGAACCCGCCCCGGCCGAACCGCTGCAGCTTGTACCGGTCCTTGAACGACTTGCCGACGCCCTTGAAGCCCTCCGGCCACACGCCGACCAGCTCACCCGCCGTGAGCAGCCGCTCCGCGTCCGCGCCGCACGCCAGCGTCTGGCCGGTCTTGCGGGCCAGCGCGCCGAGCACCGGCACCTGGAACACCAGGTCGGCGCCGAGCATCCGCAGGTAGCGGTTCGGCGACGTGTTGTCGTGCACGGCGATGCCGGTCATCACCGAGTCCAGCGGCAACGTGCCGGAGTGGTTCGACACGATCAGCGCGCCGCCGTCGGCGGGCAGGTTCTCGGTGCCGATCGCCTCGACCCGGAACCACTTCTCGTAGATCATCCGCAGCGGCGGCAGGATGACGTTCTCGGTGAGCTGCTCGTCGAATCCGAACTCGTCGACCGCGTAGTCCCCGGTCAGCCGCTTGCGCAGGAAACCGATGGCGTTGGCGAGCTGCTGCTGCACGCCGGTCGGCTCCGGTGCGGGACGCAACGGGGTGGGGTCGACCGGTGGGCGACTGTCCACCGGGGACGGCACAGATCGGTTCATCCGACGACGTTGTCCGGGGCTGCGCAGCGGAATCACTCGGGCTTCCTGCATGACCCTTTCACCCATCGGTTCGGCGGATCCTGTTCTCCAGTGCGGCGAGGCGGCCCGGATCGAGCACCGGACGCAGGCCCCGGCCGTGTACGTAGTCATCGAACGCCTGTCGTGTGCTCCACCGCGGTGTGAAGCCGAAATCCTGCTTCAGCCTGGTGGTGTCCACAACCCGGCCGTAGTTCAGGAACTGGATCTGGTCGTCCGAGAAGTCCACGACCCGCGCGTTGCGGAACACCCGCGCGGCAGTGGGCATCGCGACTCGCGGCACCGGCACACCAACGCGACCGGCCCTGCGAATCGCCTGGGACAACGTGAGCACACCGTCCCCACCTACGTTGTACACGCCGGGGAGGTCAGTTGTGGTGGCGCGCTCGAGAACGGCCAACGCGTCTTCGGGGTGCAACAGCTGAACGCGCGCGTCGTAGCCGAGTACGGTCGGCACGACGGGCAACGCGAAGTACCGCGTGAGCACCGTGTCGATGCCCGGGCCGATCATGTTCGTCAGCCGCATGGTCGTCACACGGACGTCAGGACGGCGGCGTGTGAAACCGCGCACGTAGCCTTCGACTTCGACCGCGTCCTTGGCGTAGCCTCCGCTGGAGATGTCCTTCGGGGCCATGTCCTCGCTGCAGACGGCCGGTACACGCGCGCCCGCGCCGTAGACAGCGGCGGTGGACTTCACCACGAGCTTGCGCAGCTGCGGCGAACGCTGGCACGCCGCGAGCAGCTGCATGGTGCCGATCACGTTCATCTCTTTGATCGCCGTGCGACGGGCCGGTCCCGGTGGGTTGGCCGTGGTCGCGGCGTGCACGACCGTGTCGACACGGGCGGAGGAGATGACCTTCGCGATCAGCGGGTTGCGGATGTCGGCGCGGACGAACTCCGCCCGCCCCATGGTCTTCAGGAGATCCTTGGCGGGCGGAGCGGTGTCCACTCCGAGAACTCGTTCGATATCCGGGTTGGCGGCGAGGCGTGCGGCCAGATGTGCTCCGACGTACCCGCCTGCTCCGGTGACCAAGACGACCTTCGGCGTCATTCGATCCCCTCTACAGGCGCAACTGACCGCCGGTAGCCTACCTGGCCCAGGTGCCTGAACCGGCCCGGAGATACGAGGTGTTAACGCAGGTCACACAGGGTTTTGCGATTCTCACCCGATCGGTCTAGACCGGGGGTCACTTGCCCTGCTTGCGACGCGCGTGCCTGGTCTTGCGCAGCAGCTTGCGGTGCTTCTTCTTGGACATGCGCTTGCGGCGCTTCTTGATAACCGAGCCCATACGGGGTCCTCGCCTTACCTGTCGATTGGTTCGTATCCGCGCAGGGCCACATCAGGGCACACGCAGCGACCGCCGAGTTTACCCGGCGGTCACCGAGCTCCCTCATCCAGCGTCGAAGTAGGCGTTCTCGAGGTAGGTGTGGACAGCTTTTTCCGGCACCCGGAACGACTTCCCGACCCGCACGGCCGGCAGCTCGCCGGAGTGCACGAGCCGGTAGACGGTCATCTTCGAGACCCGCATCATCTTGGCGACCTCGGCCACCGTCAGGAACTGGACCTGGGTGATCGAAGTCGGCTCACTTCTGTTGTTGGTCGGCATGGTTCACGCGTCCTTAGCCACGCGTCGCGCTGCCGATCTTCCCCATCGACAGTATCGACACGCACGTGCTTCTCCAGAGAGTAGCGGGACACGTGTGACACATGCGACCCGCCAAACGCGTTTGTGCATACCGGCGGGCAGACACGCCGAGTCAACCCTCGTGGGCCTTGCCCAGCTCCTGGGAACGATCCCGCGCGGCCTCGATCGCGGCGAGCAACGCGGCGCGCACACCGTGTCGCTCGAGCTCGCGGATGGCCATGATCGTGGTGCCCGCGGGTGACGTGACGGCCTCACGCAGGATCACCGGGTGCGTGCCCGTCTCGGCCATCATCGTCGCCGCGCCGACGGCCGACTGGATGATCAGCTTCTCGGCGACGTTGCGCGGGATGCCGAGCAGGATGCCCGCGTCGATCATGGCCTCGACCAGGTAGAAGAAGTAGGCCGGGCCGGAACCGGACAGTGCCGTGACCGCGTCCTGCTGCGCCTCGGGCACCCTGATCACCTCGCCGACCGTGGACAACAGCTCCTCGACCAGCTCGAGGTGCCGCTGCTGGGCGTGCTTGCCCGCGGAGATCACGCTCATCGCCTGACCGACCAGCATCGGCGTGTTCGGCATCACGCGCACCACCGGCACGCTGTCGGGCAGCTTGCGCTCGTACAACGACGTGGGCAGGCCGGCACAGAGCGACACGACGAGGTTGCGATCGCTCACGACCGGCGCGAGCTCCTCCAGCACCGGGTCGATGTCCTGCGGCTTGACGGCGACCACGAGCACGTCGGCCTCGAGCGCCGCGGTCGGCACGTCCACCGCCCGGACGCCGTACTGCTTGCTCAGCGCCACCGCGCGCTCCTCGTAGCGCTCGGTGAACAGCAGCTCGTCCGGGCTGCGCCCACCGGACAACAACCCGGACAGCAGCGCCTCACCGATCTTGCCAGCCCCCAGCACAGCGATGGTCGTCATGACCCATTAGCGTGCCAGATCAGCCCGTTGTCGCTGTCAGGGCCAGCTGCCGTGCCTGGCACACCAGGCGACCGGTCGAGTCCACCACGGTGGCGTCCGAGTCGAACCACGCGCCGTGCACGGCGCGGCAGTCGACCTGGATGCGCAGCCAGCCCGGCGCGGGCCTGGACCGCAGCAACGCGGTCAGCTGCACGGCGGGAGACCACCCCATGCGGCCGAGGTTGAACGTGACCGGCATCGAGATGTCACCGGCGACGAGCGCGAACAACGGATCCGCGTGCTCGCCGCGTGGCCTGGCCCACAGCCGCAGCCGCAGCGGGTCGCCGACGTGCCCGTGCAGGAAGCCCGCGCCGGACGGGTCCAGGCGGACGTCGCAGCCCTCGGTCAGCCGGAACATCGACGCCGACGGCAGGTTCGAGATGTCGATCGCGTTGCCGGGCGGCTCGGCCGGTTGGTTGGGCAGGTCCGTCCACGCCGCGCGGTCACGGGGCAGGCGGCCTGTGGTGATCACGGCCTCGACGCAGCTGCGGCCGCGTTGCTCGAGATTGACCGCGACCACGGTCGCCTGCCTGCCTGTCTTGCGCACCTCGGTGCGCAGCAGGGCCGGGCCGACACCGGGCGAGTGCAGGAACTGGGCACTGACCGCGAGCGGGTCCACGAGCGGTGTGCCGTTGCCTGTGTGCAGCGCGACCGCCGTCTTGGCGAGCAGCGCGAGCAGGAAACCACCGTGCGGTTTGCCACCGACTGTCCATTCGGCCGGCAATTCCGCGGTGAATGTGCCATCGCCCAGTGGGCGGATGGCTGCGGCTGTACTGAACGAGATCACGTTGCTTCCACGCCCGTTCACGAATGGCTGACCAGTGCACGCGCGAAAAATGCTGTGTTGGCCGGTCTTTCGGCCAATCGGCGCATCAAATACCCGTACCACTGAGAGCCATAGGGCACGTATACCCGCACTGTCTCCCCCTCCCTGGCCAGCCGGCGCTGTTCGTCCTGCCGGACTCCGAAAAGCATTTGGTACTCGTAGGTTCCCGGCTTCCGGTCATACCAACGCGCCCGTTCAGCGACAATACGCACCAGACGGGGATCGTGGGTTGCGAACATCGGGTACCCATCGCCGGAAAGGAGTGCGTTCACACAACGCACGTAGTTCCGATCCACCTCGTGACCGTCGAACGCGACTGACTCCGGTTCCGCGTAAGCGCCCTTCACCAGCCGGACCCGGCTGTCCGCGAGCGCCTCGCAGTCAGCCAGCGCACGCCGCAGGCAACTCTGCAGCACGGCGCCTGTCGACGGCCAGCTGCGGCGCAACTCGCGCAGCACACGCAGAGTCGATTCGGTGGTTGTGTGGTCCTCCATGTCCAGCGTGACCGTGGTGCCGCATTGTTCCGCGGCGGCACATACGCGCGACGCATTGTCCAGCGCGAGCCGTTCGTCGAGTTTCTGGCCGACGGCGGAGAGCTTCACGCTCACCTCGGCTCTGGCCGTGAGTCCTTCCGCGTGCAGCGCGTCCAGCAGATCCGTGTAGGCGCGCACGTTCCGGTTGGCCTGTGCCGCATCGGCCACGTCCTCGCCGAGGTGGTCGAGCGTGACGCAACGGCCGGACGCGGCGATTTCCCGCGTCACGCGGATCGCGTCGGCTGTCCGCTCGCCCGCGACGAACCGCCGGACGACTTCTCGGCTGACCGGAGCGGTGGCCACCAGACGACGGATCGCGTCGTTGCCGGCCGCCGCGAGGATCAGCGATCGCAGCGGGTGCACGAACAGACTCTACGACCACGTACCAAGATCACTTTCGGCCGTATCCCTTTTGTACGCAGGTGATCCAGTGTCAATCAGGCATCCGGGCGAATGCGCGAACAGTTAACGGTTCTCGCCGGCGTCCAGGTGCAGACGTGCGAAAAGGAGCGATTCGGCGAGGTCCTTGGCCCGTTCGGCGGGGCTGCGCGCGTTGCGGGTATTGATCTCCAGTACCACTTGGCCGTCGAAACCGTTTGCTGCCAACGTTTCACAGACCTGGTCGCACGGCTGGGTGCCGTGCCCGGGGATCAGGTGCTCGTCCCGCGGAGCGCCCGTGCCGTCCGCGAGGTGCACGTGCCTGAGTCCCCGGCCCATCCGCTTCGCCAACGCCATCGCGTCCTCCTGCGCGGCGGCTGTGTGCGACAGGTCCAGTGTGTAGTGCCGGTGCCCGGCTTCGGTCGGGTCGATCGACGGCTTGAACGCCGACACGCTTCTCGCGCGGGCCAACGGTTTGACCGGGAACATGTTCTCCACCGCGATCGCCACACCCGATTCGTCCTCCAGCGACGCCACCAGGTCCGGGAACTTGTCGGCGTAACGACGCTGCCACCGGAACGGCGGGTGCACGACGACGGTCGGCGCGTTCAGGTCCGTCGCCGCCTCCACCGCACGGCGCAGCCGCACCTCCGGGTCCGGCGACCAGATCCGTTGCGTGATCAGCAAACACGGCGCGTGCACCGCGAGCACGGGCACGCCGTGGTTGCGGGCGCAGCGCCGCAACGCGTCCACGTCCTGGCTGATCGCGTCCGCCCAGACCATCACCTCGACGCCGTCGTAGCCGAGCGCGCCCGCGATCTGGAACCCGGCGGCCGCGTTCTGCGGCCACACCGACGCCGTCGACAGCCCGACCGGGATGCGGCCCACTACTTGTTGAGCAGCAGCATGGCTGCGGGCGAGACCGTGACGACCAGGCCGACGAGCACTGTCAGGACCGTGGTCTGCAGGTCGTCGGCGCGCCGGATCTTGCGGACCACCCAGACCAGACCGACGATCACGACCAGCGCGACGACCAGCGCGGCCGCGGGCAGCTTGCCCCACAGCCAGTTGAAGCCGAGCCAGAGCGCGGCACCGCCGACCACGCCGATCGCGAGCTGCCCGGCCATGGACAGCCATTCCTTGACCGGCGACTCGGGCTTGTCCTCGGCTTCGTCCTCGTCGAGGTCGTCGAAGTCGTCGTCCGCGACGAGCGGCTCGTCGTGCTCGATCGACGGCATCGACGGACGCGAGTCGTACTCGTCGTCCTCCTCGCGTTCGATGCCCTCGACGAACTGCGTCGACTGGTCCCCGCCGACCGGCTTGAAACCGTGGAACTCGGTCGGGTAGTTGTCCTGCTCGTCCGGTTCGTGCTGCGGGAACTCCTGCGGCGGGAACTCCTGAGGCGGGAAGCCCGGCTGGGGCATCGGCATGGACCGCTGGGTCCGTGCGACGCGGTGCGGCGCGGGGTGCTGGCCCGTGCGGGTACCCGGACCGCCTGACGGTCCCGGCGGCAGCTCGTCCGGGATGCGGGGCATCTGCTCGGTGACGCCCTCCATGGGCATCGGCGGCTGATCGACCGGCGGGCGCATGTCCGCGCGGCTGTCCTGACGGCCGTCGAGACGCGCGGCGAGGCCACCCGCCTCGGCAGCGGGCGGCGGTGGGGCCATCGGCGGTGGCGTCGGCCACTGCGCGCTCTGTTGGCCCTGCGGGCCCGGTGGTTGCGGCTTCGGGCGCGGTATCGACTGCGAGTTCTGCACCGAGCCCTGGGCCGGGTTCTGGGGCAGCCTGCGTTGCTCGGTCGGCTGACGCCGCTCCGCTGTGCCGGGCGGCGGCGGAACCGGCGGCATCTGCCGCTGGGTCGGCTGCGCCGCGGGCGACGGCGCCTGCGGTTGCGGCTTGGGCAGCGGCAGCTGCGCCGACGACTGGTGGCCGGGACCGGACCGCCTCCGGCCGGTCACGGGCGGCGGCGGACGTCGGCCGGCCGGGGCGGGTGGCTCCTCCGCCGGGATCCTCGGCAGGTTGCCGCTGTCGGACATGACCCGGTCGATGATGGCCTGGGGAGCGGTCTCCTCGGCGTCATCGGCACGGCGGCGGCGCCGTCTCGGCGGCGCGGCCTCCTCGGAGCTGCCGCCGTACTTGGCGAGCAGCTCTGCCACCGTGCGCTGGTTGCGCTCCGGGCCTTCCTCTCCTCGAGTCATCTCCTCCACCGTGCCCAATGCGGGCGCAACAGTCCAGTGCTCCGCGTTGTCATTTCGGCTCCTGGTCCAACCGCCGCAGGATGACACCTTCGCGCAAAGCCCACGGGCAGATCTCCAGTTCCGGCTGTCCTAACGCGCGCATCGTGGCCTGTGCCACAAGCGCGCCCGCGACCAACTGGTGCGCCCGGCTCGCGCTCACGCCCTCCAGCTCGGCCAGGTCGTGCGCGGACATCCTGGAGATGAACGCGAGCAACTGGCGCAAGCCGGCGTCGGTGAGCACCCGGCGCACCCGTGGTCCCGACGAGGATGGCGCGGCACCGGTGAGTCTCGCCAGTGACCGGAAGGTCTTCGACGTCGCGACCACCCGATCGGGTTCGCCGTACTTGAGCATCTTCTTGGCCACCGGCGCAAGCTGATCTTCCAGCCAGCCCGCTGTCTCGGCGATCTCGTCGCGGGTGGGCGGGTCGCCGCGGAACCGGGTCCTGGTCAGCCTGCCCGCGCCGAGCGGCACGGAGATCGCTCGATCCGGATTCTCGTCCCGGCCGACCGCCAGTTCCAGCGAGCCGCCACCGATGTCGAGCACCAGCAGCCTGCCCGCGGACCAGCCGTACCACCGGCGGGCGGCGAGGAATGTGAGCCTCGCCTCGTCCTCACCGGACAGCACCTGCAGGTGCACACCGGTCTCGTTGCGTACACGTTCGAGTACGCCAACAGCGTTGTCGGCCTCGCGGACGGCGGATGTGGCGAACGCCATCAAGTCCTCGCAGCCGAGTTCGGCCGCCGACCGCTTGGCCGTCGCCACGGTGCGCACCAGCTCGTCTGCGCCGTGTTTCGACAGGTCGCCTGCCTTGGTGATGCGCTCGGCCAGCCGCAACACCGTCTTCTCGGAACGCGCCGGGAGCGGGTGGGCACCACGGTGCGCGTCCACCACGAGGAGGTGGACGGTGTTGGAACCGACATCCAGTACGCCAAGGCGCATAAACCGAAACGTTACCTGGCGGTGGGAACGGCCCGCCTGGCACATGCTCGTCAGGACTCGAACTTGTACCCGAGCCCTCGGACAGTGACCAGGTGCCGCGGGGACGACGGGTCCGGTTCGATCTTCGAGCGCAACCGCTTGACGTGCACGTCGAGCGTCTTGGTGTCACCGACGTAGTCGGCTCCCCACACCCGGTCGATCAGCTGGCCGCGGGTCAGCACCCGGCCGACGTTGCGCAGCAGGTACTCGAGCAGGTCGAACTCCTTGAGCGGCAACGACACCTCGGCGCCGTCCACAGTCACCACGTGCCGCTCGACGTCCATCCGGACCGGGCCTGCCGCCAGGACCTGCGGCAGCAGCTCGCCCTCGGCGCCGCCCTCGCCGCCACGCCTCAGCACGGCGCGCACGCGCGCGATCAGCTCACGGGCCGAGTAGGGCTTGGTGACGTAGTCGTCGGCGCCCAGTTCGAGGCCGACGACCTTGTCGATCTCACTGTCGCGGGCCGTGACCATGATCACGGGGACGGCGGAGCGTTGGCGCAGCGCCTTGCACACGTCCGTGCCGCTCATGCCCGGCAGCATCAGGTCGAGCAGCACGATGTCCGCCCCGTTGCGGTCGAACTCCTCGAGCGCCTGCTGGCCCGTGCCCGCCACGGCCGCGGTGAAGCCCTCCTTGCGCAGCAGGAAGGCAAGGGGGTCGGCGAAGGACTCCTCGTCCTCGACAATGAGAACCCTCGTCACAGCGCTCCTCCAGTTCCGATTTCCGCACTCGGCGCGGGTACCCGCGCGAGAACCTTGTCCCCGTTGACCCGTCGTGCCGGGATCCGCAGGGTGAACGTGGAGCCCGTCCCCGGCTTGCTCCACAGCTTGACCTCACCGCCGTGGTTGGCGGCCACGTGCTTGACGATCGCGAGGCCCAGGCCCGTCCCGCCGGTGACGCGCGAGCGGGCCTTGTCCACCCGGTAGAACCGTTCGAACACGCGCTGCTGGTGGTCTTCGGCGATGCCGATGCCGCGGTCGGTCACGGCGATCTCGACATACCCGTCGTGCATCCGCCTGCTGATCGACACCGGACTGCCGGGCGACGAGTACGCCACGGCGTTCTCCAGCAGGTTGCTCAACGCGGTGACCAGCAGCGTGCGGTCGCCGTCGACGAGCAGGCCGCTCGGTTCGTCCGTGGCGATCTCCACACCGCTGTGCTCAAGGGTGAGCGTGGTCCGGCCGAGCGCCTCCTGGACGACCCCGTCCACGTCGACCGAGTTGAGCTCGGGCAGCTTCTCCGCGCCGGTCAGCCGCGACAACGCGATCAGTTCGGTGACGAGCGTGCCCAGCCTGGTCGCCTCGCGCAGGATCTTGCTGCCGAAGCTGCGGACCTGTTCGACGTCGTCGGTCGCGTCCAGCAGGGCCTCCGCCAGCAGGGCCATCGCGCCGACCGGGGTCTTGAGCTCGTGGCTGACGTTGGCCACGAAGTCGCGCCTGGTCGCCTCCAGCCGGACGGACTCGGACTCGTCGGAGGCGTCGACCACGGTGAAGCCGTCGACCAGCGGCCGGATCTCGGCGCGGACGGCCGATGGTTGCCTGCCTCGCGTCTCCAGCGGCATCAGGTCGATCTCGACGGCCTCGCCGCTCTCGGCCACCCCCTCCGCCGCCAGGCGGGCCCGGTCGTCGAGTCTGTTGTTCGACACGACACCGAGCGCGTCGGCTCGCGGGTTGAAGAGGACGACTCCGCCGAACGGGTTCACGACGGCTACGCCGTTGTGGGAGTCGTGGACAAGGCGCTGGATGAGGTCGGCCACCGTCGGCCCGGACGGCTTGCGCGCCGTTTTGCGGCTGCGAGCCCGTCCGAGGAGGTAACCGACGATGCCGCCGATCAGCAGTGCGCAGATCGACAAGGCCAGGTAGGCCGGTGCGGTCACAGCCGAATGGTAAGCAGGCAGAGGGCCGGTTGTACTAGTCCGAAGTGCCTTCCGTGATCCCCACGACACCGTTCTGGGCGTTGTTCGCCTACAGGTCGATCCCAGTTCACCCAATCGTGTCCAAAAGACCGGCCGTTGACGGAGTGGGGTCGGCGAGACAAGACTCAGAAGCCTCATGGAGACACGTGCTGGAGTCGTCGTGCTACGCGGGCACCGCGAGCTGTATCAGCGCACGTGGCACCTCTTCGACAAGGCCCGCGAAGTCACGTTCGCCGCCTGCGACGTGCGCACGTGGGCCTCGCACAACCAGCCGCCGATGCAGGGCAGGATCCGCAAGCTCTACCGGCCGGGCGTGCTGCTCGACCCGACCAGCGCCCAGCACGCACGGCACGTGGCCGCGACGGGCGCCGAGGTGCGGATCACCACCCGTGACCTGAACGAGGCGGTCATCGTCGACCGGCGGGTGGCGATCATCGCGGGCGGTGACCGGACGTTCACCGTCGTCTGGATCCCCGGCGTGGTGCAGGGCGTGCTCACGCTCTTCAACCAGGTGTGGGGCGAGGCGACGAGTCTCGAGGACTACGAGCGCACCTACAGCGAACTGTGGGAGGTCGCGCCACGCATCCTGGAGCTGCTCGGCTCCGGCGCGCCGGACGACGGAGCGGCACGCGCGATGGGCATCTCGTTACGGACCTACCGCCGCCGGGTGGACGACCTGCTGGCGACCCTGGGTGCCAACTCCCGGTTCCAGGCCGGAGCCAGGGCCCGGGAGCTGGGCCTCATCTGAGGGTTTACCAGTCGAGGAAGACGCGTTCCTGGGTTATCGGATACCCGGCGCGCCGGAAGTTCGCGGCCATCGGGTGGTTGGTCATGTCCGTGTCCGCCGCGATCCGCGTCGCCCCCGCCTCGACCAGCAGGTGGGTGCATTCGACGAGCAGGTCGTAGGCGTAGCCGTGCCCCCGCTGTTCGGGCACGACGCCGATGAACCCGACGACCGGGCCGGTGAAGTTCTTCGTCGGGATGGTGATGCCGACGAGTTCACCGTCCGGTGTGTACGCCAGCTTCCACCACTCGCGCGGGCCGGGGAACCACTTCAGGTCCTCCAGTTCGGAGCGCGCGGCCTGCTCGGGGGTCATCGTGCGCAGGTCGGCGACCTTGTGCGCGTCCAGGCTGCCGCGCTGCACGGCGGCGAGGACGGACACGATCGCCTCGTCGTCCGGCTCCTCGCGGAACTCCAGCCGCCGCGGCCGCGGCGGCAGGCCGTCGGCCGGGGTCCAGGTGTAGCGCAGCCGTTCCACGACCGGCTTCATCCCCGCCTTGACAGCGACGTCGATCCTGGACCGCGCCGCCTCGCTGGTCGCCGGGTCGTCCCGCCAATTCGCCGGGAGGGCCAGGCAGTACTCGACGCGGAACGGCGCCGCGCGCAGCAGCGCCTCGCCCGCTTCGGGGTCGTCGAAGTCGAACCAGTCGAGGGTCATCGGCTCGGAGTCGTCGGGGCCGCCCCACCAGGCGGCGCGCGCGACGACACGGTCGCCGCGCAGCGCCACCCACGTCCACTCGGGGCGGTACTCGTTCTTCGCCAGGAAATCGCCGTAGGTCCGGCCGAAGAAGGCGAACCCGACGACGTCGGGCCGCTCGTAGCCGGTGAAAAGGTGTTCTTCGCCCTGCGTGAGGGCGCGGATGACCAGATCGGTCACAGGTATGGGTCCTTCCGGGAAAGCTGCGCGCTCCCGGTCTCAGAACGCCGGAACGAGGTGGGAGCGCATGACAGTCGAAATCGAAACGAACACGGCCCTCACCTCCTCACCTTGTGGGCGTCTGCGCGGACCGTACCTGTCAACGACCCTGGTTGGCTACCGCTTTGATCGCGTCGGCCGCCGCGTCCGGGTCCAGGTAGGTCCCGCCCGGGTTGGTCGGCTTCAACTCGTCGTCCAGGTCGTAGCGCAGCGGGATGCCGGTCGGGATGTTCAGCCCGGCGATCGCGTCCTCGCTGACGCCGTCGAGGTGTTTGACCAAGGCGCGCAACGAGTTGCCGTGCGCGGCGAGCAGAACGGTCCTGCCCGCCCGCAGGTCCGGCACGACCGCCTCGTCCCAGTACGGCAGCATGCGGGCGACGACGTCCTTGAGGCACTCGGTGCGCGGGACGTCGATGCCGGTGTAACGCGGATCACTGTCCTGGCTGAACTCGGTGCCCAGTTCGATCGGCGGTGGCGGCGTGTCGTAGCTGCGGCGCCAGAGCATGAACTGCTCCTCGCCGAACTCCGCCAGGGTCTGCTTCTTGTTCTTGCCCTGCAACGCACCGTAGTGGCGTTCGTTGAGCCGCCAGTCCCTGCGCACCGGGATCCAGTGCCGGTCGGCTCCGTCGAGCGCGATGTTGGCGGTGGAGATCGCGCGCCGCAGCAACGAGGTGTGCACGACGTCAGGCAGGATGCCCGCGTCACGCAGCAACTGCCCGCCGCGCCGCGCCTCCTCCACGCCCTTGTCGGACAGGGGGACGTCCACCCATCCGGTGAACAGGTTCTGTGCGTTCCACACGCTCTCGCCGTGGCGGAGCAGGACCAGGGTTCCGACTGCCATACCGCGAGCCTGCCAGATCGACGCGGGCTTCACCCGAACAGGTGCGCTCGGACAAGGCCTTTCGGCGCACCGGCACACAGCCGGTTGTCACCCGGCCGGAGTCCGAAATAGAACTGTGACTCGTTTTCAGGGTTAAAACCCGAATGGGGTAAGCGGCAGGCTTGCTCTCGGCGTGGGACTCTGCCAAGTTGGCAAAGCTCCCACTGGTTGGCTCCCACGCACTCCCCAGCCGGCGGGACGCAGCCCGCGGCTCGTCTCCCCTGTCGAGCCGCACCCCGCTGGAACGCTGGGGTGCCCCCCGCCCCACGCGTACGGCGCGGGAGAAGTGTCACAGGGCGGCTCGGGAACGCGACTCCCCCTCGCTCGAGCCGTCCTGTGTAACACTCCTTGACCTCACGTACTTTCCGTCACCGGCACGGCGGGCTTCCTACGCCTGCGTCGGAAGTAGAGCACCAGACCGGCCGGTATGCCGAGTGCCACCAGGAATGGCAGCACCGCGCCGAGTACGCGGGTCAGGCCGGTGAAGAAGGTGCCGAAGGCGTCCCAGCCGTCGGTCAGCCCGTCGAAGAACCCGCCGCCGCTCTCGGCCCGCACCGGTGCCGGTGGCGCGGCCTCCCTGCCGAGCGTGAGTGTCACTGTGGACAGTGCCACCTTGCCACCGAGCGCGTCCCGCCTGCCCTGCAACGACTCCAGATCGGCCTGACGGCGGGTCAGCTCGCCCTCGATCTGCGCGATCTCGGCGACGCTCGTCGCACGGGCGAGCAGCGCCTGCATCCGCGTCACGCTCTGACGCTGCGTGTTCAGCCGCGACTCGAGGTCGACGACCTGCTCGGTGACGTCGTCGGCCTGCTTGTGCTGCGAGCGGATGGTGCCGATGTCCGCCAGTTGGCGCAGTGCGGTGTCGAACTTGTCGGCGGGCACACGCAGCGTGATGGAGGCCCTGTCACCACTGGATTCCTCCTGCCCGGTGAATCCCTGGTTGGCGGTGGCGATCGATCGGGCGTCGGACACTGCCTTGAAGGTGTCCTTCACGGTCATGTCGACCCGCGCTGTCTGCACGAGCTTGCGTTCCTGCACCGGCGCCTGCTCCTGCGGCTGCCCTGCCTGCGTCGGTGCCTGCTGCTTGCCCGCGCCGCCCCCAGCCCCACCCCCGACGTTGTTCGGCTGGGCGGGCCGCGCGACGCCCTCCTGAGCGCTGCTGCCGCTGAGGCCCCCGCTGCTGCTTTCCGAGCACGCCGCCAACCCCAGAAGCAGTGCCACCCCGGCAGAGATGACCAAGCCACTCTTTCGTCTGCTCATGCACCACAGACGGAAGCACCCACCAGGCGAGTTGTCCGGAAAGTGATTACGAGTCGGACACCCGTCGATCACTGTCCGGCTTCGTCAGGTGTTCGAACGCCTTGAGGTTGGCCAGCGACTCGCCCCGCGAGGTCCGCCACTCCCACTCGCGCCTGATCGACGAGGCGAACCCGATCTCGAGCAGGACGTTGAAATCGCCGTCCGCCGCTTCGAGCACCTGCCCGAGCAGTCGGTCCAGCTCGTCCGGGGTGACCGCGTGCAGGCCGATCCGGCCCAGCAGGTAGATGTCGCCGACGTCGTCGATCGTGTAGTGCACGCCGTAGAGCTTGGCGTTGCGGCGCAACAGGAACCGGTAGACCTGCTCGTGCGCCTCGTCCGGGCGGCGGCAGACGAACGCCTCGACCACGAGCGCGTGCGCGCCTGCGATGAGCCAGCAGTTGGTGCGCAGCTTCTTCGTGCCCGGCAGGGTCACGAAGTACTTGCCGGGCTCGGGGCGCTCGAAGGCGATCTCCCGTTCCTCCAAAGTGGACTTGATCACCGCGTCCACATCGGTCACGCGACCACCTCCTGCCGGAACGCTACCGCAGCACGCGTGTAGGCACCGATCAGGTCGTCCGTGGTGCGATCCCACGAGAACGCACGCGCGTGTTCCGTCGCCCCGACGGCCAGCTGTTCGCGCAGTCCCGAGAAACTCAAGCGCGCCAAGGCGTTCGCCCATTCGATCGCGGAGTGCCCCGGCACCAGCAGGCCGGAGACCCCGTGGTCCACCGCGACGCGCAGGCCGCCGACGTCCGTGGCGACGACCGGCGTGCCGCAGGCCTGCGCCTCCAGGGCGACGAGCCCGAACGACTCGTTGTGGCTGGGCACGGCGACCGCGTCCGCGGCGCGGTACACCTGTGCCAGCTCCGGTCCCGGCAGCGGCGGCAGGAACCGCACCACGTCGGCGATCTCCAGCCGCGCGGCCAGGTCCTGCAACGCGCGGGGCTGCTCCAGCCCGGTCCCCGACGGGCCACCGACCACCAGCACCACGAGCCTCGACCGGTCGGCCTTGCCGCTCGCCAGCAGTTGCGCGGCGGCGTGCAGCAGCACGTCCGGCGCCTTCAACGGCTGGATCCGGCCGACGAACGCGAACACCGTCGCGTCCGGCGCGATCCCCAGCGCGCGCCGTGCGGCCTGCTGCGAACCGGGGGTGAACTGCTCGAGGTCCACCCCGGGCGAGACCGTGGTGACCTTCGCCGGGTCCGCGTCGTAGCAGCGGATCAGGTCGTCGGCCTCCATCTCGGTGTTGGCCACCAGGCTGTCGGCCTGGTCGACGACCTGCTGCTCACCGATCTCCCGCGTCCTGGGCTCCGGCGTGTCGCCGTCGGCGAGCGCCGCGTTCTTCACCCTGGCCAGGGTGTGCGCGGTGTGCACGAGCGGCACACCCCAGCGGTCCCGCGCCAACCATCCGACCTGCCCGGACAGCCAGTAGTGCGAATGCACGAGGTCGTAGAAGCCGGGCTCGTTGTGCGCCTCGGTCCGCAACACGGCGGCGGTGAAGGCACACAGCTGCGCGGGCAACTCGTTGCGGTCGAGCACCTCGTACGGGCCCGCGTGCACGTGCCGCACCAGAACACCGGGCACCATCTCAGCCACCGGTGGCAACTCGGATGAGGTAGCCCGCGTGAAGACCTCGACCGCGATCCCGCGTTCGGCCATCTTCGTCGCGGTCTGGGCGATGTACACGTTCATCCCGCCCGCGTCACCCGTGCCCGGCTGCTCCAACGGCGACGTGTGCACCGACAGCAACGCGACACGGCGCGGCGGCCGAAGCCAGCGGGTCACTCCAGCACCTGGCCGGCGAACTCAAGCAACATCGCGTCGAACTCCTCGGTGCGTTCGGCGAAAGGCATATGTCCCGTCTTTGGGAACCAACGCAGCCGCGCGCCCGGAATCTTCCCGACTGTGTACTGCGCCACACTGGGGTCGACAACGGCGTCCAGTTCGCCGTGCGCGACGAGCGTCGGCACTGTGATCCGCTGCAACACGCCGGAGGAGTCGAAGTCACGGCGGAACATCGCACGCCGGACCTGCCACGGCACCCGCAGCGCGTCACCGACGATCCGCTGGCTGAGCTCACCCGGCAGGTGCCCCTCGGCCATCCCGCGCACGAACTCCGTGAACCCGCGGGTCGCCGCGTCGAGGTCCTCGAGGTTGACGTAGGGGACGACGGACCGCATGGCGGTGCCGGGGCCCGCGCCCGGCCGGTCCCTGCCGACCTCGACCGCGGCCGACGCGAACACGATCCCGGCCAGGTCGTCCTCGCCGAACACCCGCAGGTAGTCGGTGATCACGGCGCCGCCGTACGACCAGCCGACGAGTACGACGGGCTTGCCGACGAGGTCGATCACGGCCGCGACGTCGTCGGCCCACGCCTCCGGGTCGCTGTAGCCGCCGTCCGGGTCCGGCACGTCCGAGTAGCCATGTCCGCGCAGGTCCGGCGCGGCCAAGCGGTACTCGGCGGTCAGCGTCGGGTCGGCGAGCTGCGCGGCGAACGCGGCGCCGGACTGGGCCCACCCGTGCAGCAGAACGATCGAAGGGGCACCGGGCGGCCCGGCCGTGCGAACGGCCAGCCTGACCCCGTTGCCCCCGGTGACCTGGTGCAGGGTTACTGCGCCGGAACCTACTTCACGGCCGACATGCTCTTCCACTTGTCCCACGAGAACAGCCAATCGTTGACGTCCGATGTCGTGGGGAAGGATGCCTTGGATCCGGTGACCTCGACAGGGTCACCGATCTGCGCCACGTCGAAGACCGCCTTGGCGTCGGCCTCGAAGAGGTTCACGCAACCGTGCGAGGTGTTGGCCTTGCCGATGTTGGCGCGGTTCTCCTCGTTCTCGTGGATGAACTCGCCGTGGTTGGAGATCCGCACGGCCCACTTCTTCTTGACGTTGGTGTAGCCGTAGCGCGGGTTGGAGAAGTCGCCGACCGCTTCCTTGGCCATCACGATGACCGTGCCGTTCGGCGTGTTCAGGTTCGGGTCGGCGTCCTTGCCGTTGCTCGACGGGTACGACGCGGCCTGCGCGCCGTCCTTGTAGAGCTTGAGGCTGTGGTCGGGGGTGTTCACCTTCCACACCTGGTTCTTGCCGATCTTGAACTTGCTGCTCACGTCGGCGCGGCCGTAACCGTTGCCGTAGTTCACACCGAAGAGCTTCGCCGTGACGGTGACCTGCGTGCCCGCGGGCCAGTACTCCTTGGGCCGCCAGTCGACCTGGGTGGCCGACAGCCACGCCCACGACCCCTCGACCTTGCCCGGCGAGGTCTCCACCTTCAGCGCCTTCTCCGCCGCCGCCTTGTCCTTGGGCGCGGTGTCGAACTTGACGCTGACCGGCATGCCGACGCCGACCGTGGCGTTGTCGACCGGGTTGAGCGTCGCCCTGACCTGCTTGGCGGGGGTCATGGTGCTGAAGCTGCCCTTGAGCTCGACGTCCTTGTTGTCCGAGCCCTTGGCCTTCGCGGCGTACGTGTACGTCTTGCCGTACCCGAGGCTCTCGGTGGCGGTCCAGCTGAGCTTGTCGGCGGCGATCTCGCCCTTGACCTCTTTGCCTTCCTGGTTGGTCAGCTTGGCCTCGGTGAGCGAGCCGTCGGTGACCGAGATCTTGATCGGCTTGAGGACCTCGACCTCCTTGGCGTCCGGAGCCGGGTCTGCGACGATCTTGGCCTTCGCGGCGGTCTCGCCTTCCTTGGGAGCCTCACCCGCGGCGTTGGGGTTGCCGGTCTCGCTCGACGAGCAGCCGGCTACGACGAGCGCGGCGGACAACAGGAACGCGCTGATGACCGTTCTTCGTCCTGTCCGCACGTCAACCTCCGTTTGTGTTCGTCCATCTACTCGTAAAGACGCGCCAAAGCGCATCCGGTGTGTCGAAAGTGACCTGCGTCACAGTGTGACGCCGACCAAGACGGGCTCGGCGTCGAGCCACACCCCGAACACCTTGTGTACCCCGTCGCGGACCTCCCTGGCCAATGCCACCAGGTCGGCCGCGGTGCCCTCACCCCGGTTGGTCAGCGCCAGCGTGTGACTGTGCGACAGGGACACCCGGCCTCCAGGACCCGGGTACCCCTTCGCGAAACCCGCGCGTTCGATCAGCCACGCGGCCGACAACTTCCCACCACCGTCGGCGGGGTACTGCGGGATCCGCACGTCCGGGCCGACGTGCGCGGCGATCCGGGCCAGCGCGTCCTCGAGTTCGCCGTGCGGCAGCACCGGGTTGGTGAAGAACGAGCCCGCGCTCCACGTGTCGTGGTCGTCCTCGTCGAGCACCATCCCCTTGCCGCGACGCAGGTCCAGCACGGACTGCCGGACCCGGTCGACGGGCACGCGCTCACCGGGGGCGACACCGAGGGTGTTGGCCAGTTCGGCGTACCGGATCGGTGCGGACATGCCCGTGTCCGCCAGTTCGAACCGCACGCGCAGCACGACCGCGCGATCTGTGCCCTTCAGCACACTCGTGCGGTAGGCCAAGCCGAGCTGGTCCGCGGTCAGCGTGCGCACCTCGCCGCTGGCACGGTCGAGCAGGTCCACCGAGACGAGCACCTCGGCGACTTCGACGCCGTACGCGCCCACGTTCTGCACCGGTGTGGCGCCGACGAGGCCCGGGATGCCCGACAGGCACTCCAGCCCGCCGAGACCCGCCGCGACCGTCTTGGCGACGACGTCGTCCCAGTTCTCACCCGCCTCGGCGGTCAACTGGACCAGGCCGGGGGTCGTGCAGTCCTCGGTGACGCCCTTGCTGGCGATGTGCACCACGGTGCCGTCGAAGCCCTCGTCGGCCACGAGCACGTTCGAGCCGCCGCCCAGCACCAGCACGGGCTCACCGGCCGAGTCGGCCTCCCGCACCGCGTCGACCGCCTCGCGAGCGCTTCTCGCTTCGACGAACCTGGTCGCCGGACCGCCGAGGCGCAGCGTCGTGTAGCCGCTCAGCGGTATCGATGGGCGGACGTCAGTGCCGGGACGCGAGGTCGTCACAGGCGTCAACGGTAACCTCCGGTTCATGCCTAGCCGTATGGAGCACCGGGCGAGGTTCGCCGCCCCTGCCGATTCCGTGTACGCCGCGGTCGTCGACCCGGCGTTCCTGACCGACCGGCTCGAAGCTCTCGGCGGCACCAACGCCTCCGTCGTCGACCGCACGGAGTCGGCACAGGCCACGACGTTCCGGGTACGCCAGGGGCTTGCCGCGGAACATCTTCCCTCAGCGGTCCGGTCCCTGCTCAAGGGTGACCTCGTCGTTGACCGGACTGAGACCTGGCGCACGGACAAAACCGGCACGGTCAAGGCCTCGGTGCAGGGCGTCCCCGGCGAGATCAACGGCACCATGCGGCTGTCGGACACCGAGGGCGGCAGCGAGTGGGTGACCTCACTCGAAGTGCGCGTCTCGATCCCGCTGATCGGCGGCAAGATCGAGAAGTCGATCGGCGAACAGGTGACGAAACTGCTGGCCAACGAGGCCGTGTTCACCGAGAAATGGCTCGCACACCGCGGCTAGCGGCGGGCCGGGCACGCGCGCTCGGTGTCCCGACGCGCGGTACGACGAACCCGAACCGGCTGCGCAAAGTGGACCGGTGGATGACCGGTACGCCGTGGGTCGCCTCAGTGCTGTACGCCGTGCCCGATCCGCTCGTCGTCGACCTCGGCTACGGCTCGTCGCCGGTGACCACCGTCGAACTCGCGTCCCGGCTGCGCGCGCTCCGGCCGGATGTGCGGGTGCTCGGGCTGGAACTGGACCCGGACCGCGTCGAGGCCGCCAAGCCGTCGGCCGATCCGCCGTCGCTCGACTTCCGGCGCGGCGGTTTCGAACTGGCCGGTGCCCGCCCGGTGCTGCTGCGGGCGTTCAACGTGTTGCGGCAGTACACGGAGCCCGACGCGGCGGCGGCGTGGCAGACGATGCTGTCCCGGCTCGCCCCCGGTGGGCTGCTCGTCGAGGGCACGTGCGACGAGATCGGCAGGCGGTGCTGTTGGGTAACGCTGTCAGCGGACGGGCCGTTCGCGTTCACGTTGGCGTGCATGCCCGGCGACATCGACCAACCGTCCGATTTGGCCGAACGACTGCCGAAATCGTTGATACACAGGAACATTCCCGGTGAACGAATCCACGATCTGCTCACCGCGCTCGACGCGCACTGGGCGGCGGCCGCGCCGCTGAGCCCGTACGGGCCCCGGGCGCGCTGGGTCGAGGCGGTCCGGCGGCTGGCCGCCGACGACTGGCCGGTCCTGGACACCCGGAAGCGCTGGCGATTGGGCGAACTCACGCTGTCGTGGTCGATGTTCCGCTAGTGTCAGGTGAGTGGATCACGAGACGTACTTGGCGCACATCGTTGAGCAGTCCGAGGCACTGAAGGCCGCCGCACTCGCGGCGGGCCCGTCGGCACAGGTCCCCACTTGTCCCGAGTGGACAGTACGAGAACTGGTCGAGCACATCGCACAGGTGCACAACATGGTGCACGCGGGGCTGGCGCTCGGCACGGGCGACAGCCGCCCACCCCTGGCCGAGCTCCCCGCTGACTGGGCCGACCTGATCGCCTGGTGGGACACGAAACGCACGGAGATGGTGATGCGGCTCGGCGAGGGCGACCCGTCGAGGCAGGCATGGAGCTTCATCACGGGGATGGGCACCGTCGCCTGGTGGGCGCGCCGCCAGGCCCACGAGACGGCGATCCACCGGCTGGACGCCGAGCACGCGCGTGGCGACGACATCCCGACCCTGCTGTTCGACCCGCAACTGGCTGCCGACGGCGTCGACGAGGTGCTCGGCACGCTGTCGCCGTTCCGGGCGTACGTGAAACGCCCGGAGGTGACGGTCGAGGGAACCATCCTGGTGCACGCGGCGGACGCCGGACGAGCGTGGATGGTGCACGTCGAAGGCGGGGCCGTGAAAGCGGGCCCGATCGAGGACGCCGCGACGGACGCCGACGCGACACTGGCCGGAACGGCGGACGCGGTGTACCGGGCGGTCTGGAAACGCCCGAGCCACGCGATCGTGACCGGCCGCGAAGAGATGTTGCAGGCAGTCAATGGCGGCTGAGGCGCAGTCCGCGGGCAGGAACCAGCCCGAACGCCGGTACGTGATCACCTTCGGCTGCCCCGACCGGACCGGGATCGTCGCCCGGATCTCCCAGTTCCTGGCCCACGCGGGCGGCTGGATAGTGGAAGCCGCGTACCACACGGACCAGGACACCGGCTGGTTCTTCACCCGCCAGGAAGTGCTGGCGGACTCGCTGCCGTTCGGCATGGACGTCCTGCGCAAGCAGTTCGCCGAAGTAGCCGCGGAACTGGGCGGCTCGTGGACGGTGACGGACACTGGGGAGCGCCGCCGGGCCGTGATCCTGGTGTCGAAGGAAGGGCACTGCCTGTACGACCTGCTCGGCCGGGTGGCCTCCGGCGAACTGGACGTGGACATCCCCGCGGTGATCGGCAACCACGGCGACCTGGCGGACATCACCGAGGCGCACGGAATCCCGTTCCACCACGTGCCGTTCCCGCGCGACGACAAGGAAGCGGCGTTCGCGAAGGTCCGCGACCTGGTGGCGCAGCACGATCCGCACGCGGTCGTGCTGGCCAGGTTCATGCAGATCCTGCCTGCCGAGTTGTGCGCGGAGTGGGCCGGCCGGGCGTTGAACATCCACCACAGCTTCCTGCCGTCCTTCGTCGGCGCGAAGCCGTACCACCAGGCGCACCAGCGCGGCGTCAAGCTGGTCGGCGCGACCTGCCACTACGTCACCGCCGATCTCGACGCCGGGCCGATCGTGGACCAGGACGTGATCCGCGTCGGTCACGCCGACCGCGTCCAGGACATGGTCCGCAAGGGAAGGGACATCGAGAAGGTCGTGTTGGCGCGCGGCCTGCGCTGGCACCTGGAGAACCGGATCCTGGTGCACGGCAACAAGACGGTCGTGTTCTAGAGCGGCGACCACCTCACGAGCGATCAAGGCCCCACGATGTCCAGCCATTCGCGGGTGTGCAGCACCGTGTTCGTCAGGCTGCCCACGTTCGCGATCCGGATCTCCACCGTGTCGCCCGGTTTGAGGTCGAAGTCCAGCTCCGGCACGATCCCCGTGCCGGTGGACAGCACGACCCCGTCGGGGAACCGCATGTGGGTCGTCAGGTAGGGCACCAGCCCGGCCACCGGGCGGTGGAAGGAGGCCGTCGACGTGCGGCCTTCGTACACCACCGAGCCGCGGCGGTGTACCCACATCGCGATCTCCAGGTCGTCGATGCCGGTCAGCCAGGCAGGCACGAACCCCGCCGACACCGCGCTGCTGCCCGCGTAGATCTTGGCCTGCGGCAGGTAGAGCGGGTTGTCACCCTCGATCGACCGCGAGCTCACGTCGTTGACCACGACGTACCCGGCGATCTCGCCGAACGCGTTGATCACGGCCCCCAGTTCCGGTTCGGGCACGTTGACCGCCGAGTCCTCGCGGACCGCGATCGGCTCGTTGTCGGTCACCACCCGCCACGCCGGGGACTTGAAGAACAGCTCGGGCCGTTCGGCCTGGTAGATCCGGTCGTAGACGGTCGGCTCCGAGGTTTCCTCGACCCGCGCGTCGCGGGAGCGCTCGTACGTCACGCCCGCCGCCCACAACTCCATCAGGCCGTCCATCGGAGCGAGCAGCCGGACGCTGTCGACCGGGACCACCTCGCCCGGTCGGGTCAACAACTCGCGCATGTCGTCGACCGGCACACGCAGCAGGTCAGCGATCCGCCACCCGGTCGGCAGCCGTCTGATCGACTCGCCCTCGGTGACTCCGATGTGGACGTGACCGTCCTGGTCGGCGAACCTGACCACGCGGGTGCGAATGTTCTCCACCGCGCGAGCCTAACGTCAGGCTTTCCCCGCACAGTAGGCTGCGCTGGTGCGGACCGAGATCACAACCGTTGAGGCACTGCGCGAACATCGCGCGGCCGGACGCGACCTACGCGACGCGGTGCTCATCGGGCTCGACCTGACCGGCGAGGACGACCTGCTCCGCACCGCACTGGACGGGGCGGTCCTGCTGGGCTGCGAGCTGTCGGGCAAGTCCAGGCGGAAGGCCGAGGCGGCGGGGGCGTTGCTGTTCCCGGACATCCCCGCTTTGCCGTACCACGTCTACCGGACCGCGCTGTACACCCCGGCCGAGCTGTTCGACGGCTTCGACCCGGCCCGCCCGGAGTCCTATGCGGACACTCTGGACGCCCGGATCCACGCGCACAGCAAAGCACAGGGCCGCACGCCGGATCCGTTGCACGCCTTGGCCGAACGCCTGCACGACCACTCGATCACCAGCGCGCTCGACGAAGCGCTGGCCGCCTGCACCCAGCCACCGGTGGCCGTGATGGGCGGGCACGCGCTGACCCGTGACTCGTCCGGCTACAAGGCCGCGATGCGGCTCGGCGCGGCGCTGGGACGTGCGGGTTTCACCGTGCTGACCGGCGGCGGGCCCGGCGCGATGGAAGCGGTCCCGTACGGCGTCCGGATGCCCGACCACATCGACGAACTGCACGCCGAGCTGGGCAGGGCACCGCGGTTCGGCTCGGACGCAACCGGGATCGGCGAATGGCTGGCCACCGGGCTGGCGCCCGACCTGCCGGCCACCGAGCCGCTCACGATCGGGATCCCCACGTGGTTCTACGGCCACGAGCCGCCCAACCCCGCATGCCACCGGCACGCCAAGTACTTCGCGAACTCGGTGCGTAAGGACGGGTTGCTCACCGTGGCGACCGGTGGCGTGGTGTACACGCCGGGGAGCGCGGGCACCGTGCAGGAAGTCTTCCAGGACTACACGCAGAACCACTACACGTCGATCGGCCCGGCCGCGCCGATGGTGTTCCTCGGCAAGGACTTCTGGACGACCGACGTGCCCGCCGCGCCGCTGGTCCAGCAACTGGCACGCGGGCGCGCGGCGGAGGAATGGATCCTCGTCACCGACGACGTCGAAGAAGCCGTGGCCCTGCTGCGCAAGTACTCAGCGGCCTAGGCCCTCGATCACCTCGGCGCCGGGGAACTTCACCAGCACCTCGCCGGGGATGAGGATCTTGCTGCCCCTGATCCCGCTGCCGATCACCAGCTCCGGCGCGACCGCCACGGCCTGGTCGATCAGCAACGGCCAGCCGTCCGGCAGGCCGAGCGGGGTGATGCCGCCGTACTCCATGCCGGTCAGGTCGACGGCGGTGTCCATCGGCGCGAACGACGCTTTGCGCACGTCCAGCCTGCGGCGGACCACGCCGTTGACGTCCGCGCGGGTCGTCGCGAGCACCATGCAGGCGGCGAAACGCTCTTCACCAGCGCGTTTTCCCGAGACGACGACGCAGTTGGCCGAGGCGTCCAGCGGCGAGCCGTACGCCTCGCAGAACTGGGCGGTGTCGGCCAGGTCCGGGTCGATCTGAGCGACCCCGACGCGGCTCGCGTCGCTCGGGTCCAGTGCGGCCAGTGCGGTGGCGACGGGCACGGCCAGCAGGTCGGTCCGGTCAGTCGCTGGGGACACCTGCAGTGAGCCTGCGATTGTCCAAGTCACGTCCGCCAGGCTACTTGCAGCAGTTCACGCAGCTGAGCCCGGTGAGTGATCATGGGCGCGGGCGAGTCGAACAGCTCGAGTTCGCCCTTGCCGAACGCGGCCGCGGTGGCCTCGGCGATCTCCGCGGGGTGCAGCGGGTCCCCGACCGCGCCGATCACCAGTGTCGGCGCTGTGACGTGCCGCAACGCTTCCCGATCGGCGACGGGGAACTCGGCGGACAGCCGGTCGATGGCGGTGGTGAGCCTGCGCAACGCCCGCGCCCGTGCTTGCACGTAGTCGCCGAGCGCGTAGCCGTCCGGCAACGTCCTGGCGATCTCGTCCTCGCTGGTCTGCTCGCGCAGCACCGATCGCACCTCGGCCGACCGCGGCTGGTCGAGGACGGCGGGCAGCAGCAGCGCGATCCGGTCGAACCGGTCCGGGTGCTCGGCCGCGATCCTGGTCAGCGCGCCCGCACCGAGTGAGACGCCGATGGCCTTCTGCGCTTTCACCTCGTCGGCGGCTTTCAGCACGTCGTCGGCGATGGTCCGGTAGTTCCAATAGCCCTCGGGCGCGTCCGGCTCGTCACCGTGTGACGGCAGGGTGAGCACGATCCGTGTTCCCGGCAGGCCGGACGCGGGGATCCGCGCTTCGCCCGGCGTGGCGCCGAGGCCTGGGACGACGATCGTGACCGGGGCGCCTGAGCCGTACGCCTGCCAGCTCACCACCGGTTGCCGCGCTGGACCTCGATCAGGCGGGGCCGCACGTCCACGATGTAGACGAGCACCGCGACCAGGCCGGCGATCCAGAACATCATGGTGAAGTCGTAGAACCGGAACAGCGCGACCGCCGCGGCGCCACCTCCGGTGACACCGAGCCACGCCGGTTTGGTCATCCGGTCGATCGCGGTGAACGCGTCCGCACGCTGGAGCAAGGCGTGCACGAACGCGAACACAGCGACTGGGATCGCGGCCCAGTCGATGATCCGCACGATGATTATGGCGAGCGACGGCACACCCTCAGACTACGTTGCCTCGAGACACTGTGACCACATGGTCAAGACCCGGCAAAGTCGCCGCCGCGTTCCGACGTGCCAAAACGCCCGGTGTTCGCGCAGGTCACGCCAGGGGCCAGCGGTTCGGGCCGGTGGGTGCGTCGAGCCAGAGTCGCTGGTCCTCACCGTCGATCGTGACCCCGAACCGGGCGCGGCGCGGTTGGCCGAGCCGCTGCCAGCGGTCGTAGGCGACCTCCATCTCGTCCCAGAGCCGCCGGGGACCGGCCTGCACGACGACGTCGCTCTCGTGCCGCGCCCACGAACCGTCGGGGTGGGTCAGCACGGCGTAGTTCGCGGCACCGGCGGCGTGCACGTCCGGCAGTTCCAGTCCGGCGAAGAACTCGAAGGGGCTGGTCGGGCTGATCACCGACGACGCGAGCGTGGTCGGCCGGGTGCTGCCGGGGGCGTCCGGCTCCGGCCAGGTGATCGAACGAGTACGCGGCGCGCGCAGCGGCATGAAGCGGCCGTCGTCGGCAAGCACTTCGCCGGTGCCCGTGCCGCCTTCGCCCGCCGTGATGCGGACGAGACCCGCGCCGAGCGGGCGGCTGAGCGTGGTGACCACGAGGCCGCCGGGGCGGGTCTGCTCAAGCCAGGCCACCGGAATCCGCGGTACGGCGCACGTGCACAGCACGCGGTCGTACAGCTCGGCCTGGGGCAGGCCGTCGACACCGTCGGCCACCACGCAGGTCGGCCGCAGGCCGCAGTCGGCCAGGTGCCGCTCGGCCGGACCGGCGAGCGACTCGTCGATGTCTATTGTGGACACGAGCCGGTCGCCGACCCGGACGCACAGCAGCGCGGCGTTGTAGCCGGTGCCGGTACCGACCTCGAGGATCCGGTGATCGTCCTTGACCTGTAACGCTTCTAGCATCACCGCCATGATGGTCGGCATGCTCGACGAGCAGGTCGGCGCGCCGACGACCGGGCCGCCGTCGCGCGCGGCCTGCCATTTGCCGCTGTCGCCGTCGAGCTGGGTGACCAGGACGCGGTCGGCGTAGATTTGGGCCAACCAGTCCTCGTCGCCGGTGTCCACGGCTTCCCACCGGCCTGAGCGCTGCCGGAAGTAGCGGGGCAGGAAGGCGTGCCTCGGGACCGCGAGGAAGGCGTCCCGCCAGGCGGGGTCGGTGAGGGTGCCGTTGCGGACGAGGGCGCGGACGAGCCGGCTCCGCAGTCGTGCCGCGGTGCCCTCCACGCCCGCCTTCACGCTCATCACCCCTCACTGTAGCGGGGTGTGACCCACCCCACCGACTACCCGCAAGCACCCCGCTTGCAATTGCTAGCACTCCGGCCTACCGTGGAAAGCGTCGAGAGGAGGTGACCACGGTGACCGACGAACACCAGTCGCCGATGGACAAGGTCGCCGATCTCGGCAGGGACATCGGCGAGTACATCCGCCAGCAGCGCAACACGGCGAAGATCTCCTTGCGCCAGCTGTCGAAGCTCGCGGGCGTGTCCAACCCGTACCTGAGCCAGATCGAGCGCGGCCTACGCAAGCCGAGCGCGGAGATCCTGCAGCAGATCGCCAAAGGCCTGCGGATCTCAGCAGAAGCGTTGTACGTACAGGCCGGAATCCTCGACCTGCCGACCGGCGGCGCGGTCGCCGACGCGATCCGCGCCGACGACGAGCTCAACGAGCGCCAGAAACAGGTGCTGCTGGACGTGTACGAGTCCTTCCGCAAGGAGAACGCGGCACTGCGGTCAACGACAACAGCAGCACCACAGTCCACAGTGGATAAGTCCGATGTGGACCACAAGCGACCCACTGAGGAGTGATTCACATGACCCGCCCGAACGCCGAGGACGTCCGCAAGGCTGTCGAACCCGTCCGCACCTCATTGCTGGCAGCGGTAGGAGCAGGCGACCTGGTCGCCAAGACAGTGCTTGATGCGGTGAGCAAGGCCAAGGAAGGCGCGGAGAAGTCGGCCCAGAGCCTGCCGACCGACGTGACCTCGCTGCGCGAGAAGCTGGACCCGGCCGAGCTGCGCAAGGCGGTCGACGAATACACCGAAGCCGCGGTGAAGCTGTACAAGAAGCTCGCCGAGCAGGGCGAGGAAGCAGTCGCGAAGTTCACCTCCCGGCCGGAGGTCAAGAAGGTCGTCGACCAGCTGGAAGACGCCATCGCCCAGGTGCAGGCCCGCGCGGGAGACGTGGCGGACGACGCCCGCGAACTGGCGGAGGACGTGCTGTCGAAGGTGACCCGCAAGACCCGATCGGTCGGCGAGAAGACCGCACGCGCGGCCCAGAAGCTGGCGGACGAGACGGCGGAGGCAGTGGAGGACCTGGGTGACGACGTCGCCCACGAGGTCCGCAGCACCACCCGCAAGGTCGCGAACAAGACGGCCCCGGCCCGCAAGCCCGCGACCGCCCGCACGACGACGACCACCACCACCACCACCGGCAGCACCACGAAGCCGACGGCGGCCACCAACAAGACCACCCAGAAGTAAGCACCAGCGAAACCGAAAGCCCCGGCCACACCAGCCGGGGCTTTTCGCATGCACAAGAGCGGTTGCCACCCAGGCCAGAATCCTGAAGACCCCTGAACGACGTCCCATCCCCACGAACAGTCCCCCACCCAACCCGGGGGGCGGCCCTGCTCCAGCCTATCGGGGCAGAAGCCGTGGCAGGGTTTACCTCGCGCGCGCTGTGGACAACTCGCCTGCTGTGGACAACTCGCAGCGACCAGGTGGGCGAGGCTTGACAACCCCGAGCGGTCTCAGGCGGGCAGTTTTGTCGCGGCGAGACCCGCGAGAACCCAATCGGCCACTTCACGGGCGGTCTGCTCAACCGGCTGGTGGGTGGTGTCGAGCAACCGCATCGGGGGCTTCATGCTTGCCGCGTCCCGCCTGACCCAGTCGTTGAACTCCAGCATCTCGTCGATGCGGGGCTCGTCCCATTCCCGCCACGCCGGTCGGGCTCGTAGGCGTTCGCGCATCACCATGCGGTCACAGGTCAGCGCCAGGTAGTGGATGTCGCCGATCAACGGCCGTTCGGGGATCTCCTCGAACTGCACGGGCACCACTGTTCCGCAGAGCACCACCGGCCTGCCGCTCTGGTGGATCATGCCCACCATCCGCAGCCAGGTCGACCGGAACAACTGGAAGTCGTTGTGCGGGTCGCGCAGGCCCGCCGTCCACAGCACGTCCTGCTCCAGCACGACCACCTGGTCGCCGAGCATGCTGGTCAGCAGCCTGCTCACGGTCGATTTCCCTGTTCCGCTCGGCCCGGTCAGCGCGAACATCGGCAGCCGCAGGAACGGCTGCCGATGGCCACACTCCTCGCAGACCAGCACAGGTTCTTCCGCCAGGGCCACGGGCGCGTCCATGCGCGTACCGCAGCCCATGCAGATTTTCAGGTCCACTGGCGCCTTGATCAGTCGAACAGCTCTTCCAGGAAGCTCTTCCGCTTGCGCTTGTGGCCGTAGCCGCCGTGACCGCCGTACGGCGGGGGCGAGTCGCCGCGGTGGCCGTAACCGCCGCCATAGGGCGGGGCCGAGTCCTTGTAGCCGCCGTGACCGCCGCGGTACGGGGGCGCCGAGTCCTTGTGGCCGCCGCGGTAGGGCGGAGCCGAGTCACCGCGGTACATGGCCGGCGGAGCCATCGGCGGCGGAGCGTACTGCTGCTGGTAACGCTGCTCCGCGTTCGCTATCTGCTCCAGCTCACCGCGGTCGAGGAAGATCCCCCGGCAGCCCTGGCACTGGTCGATGTGGACGCCACCACGATCGACGGTCTGCATCATGTTCTGACACTTCGGGCAAATCACACAGCCCAGACTACTTATGGTCGAAGCCGCATGCTCACACCTGGGCCGAATCGCCACTCGAATGACTCATAGTGTGTGGTTCGCACACATAGCCCTACCGGCGAAACGCACCTAGCGTGAACGGGCATGAGCAGTGGCGTACCTCACACCGGCCGGGTCGCTCTCGTCACCGGCGGCGCGCGCGGCATCGGTTTGGCCTGTGCTCGGGCCCTCGCGGGCAGCGGCGCGGAGGTGCACGTCGCCGATCTGGACGGCGACGAGGCCAAGGCGGTCGCCGACGAGATCGGCGGGGTGGCGCACGAGGTCGATCTGGCCGATGGCCTGGTCGACGGTCTACCCGCGAACATCGACATCCTCGTCAACAACGCGGGCCTGCAGCACGTCGCACCGATCCACGAGTTCCCGCCGCAACTGTTCGCCCGGCTGCAGCAAGTCATGGTCACCGCGCCGTTCCTGCTGATCAGGCGCTCCCTGCCGCACATGTACAGCCGGGGCTGGGGCCGGATCGTGAACATTTCCAGCGCGCACGGGCTGCGGGCCAGTGCGTTCAAGTCCGGTTACGTCGCCGCCAAGCACGCGCTCGAAGGCCTGAGCAAGGTCGCCGCTCTCGAGGGCGCGCCGCACGGCGTGACCAGCAACTGCGTCAACCCCGGCTATGTCCGCACCCGGCTGGTCGAAGACCAGGTCGCGGCGCAGGCCCAGGCGCACGGCATCAGCACCGACGAGGTGGTCGAGCGGATCCTGCTCGACCGCTCGGCGGTCAAGCGCCTGATCGACCCGGATGACGTCGCCGACGTCGTGCTCTGGCTGTGCGGTCCGCACTCCGGCCACGTCACCGGCACGTCGATCGCGATGGACGGCGGCTGGACCGCCAGTTGAGAAGCCAGTCGAGAAGGATGTGGGGCCAATGACGACCACCAGCCAGGGCTCGTTACGCAAGATCATCGGCGCGAGCATGGTGGGCACCACCGTTGAGTGGTACGACTTCTTCCTCTACACCTCGGCCGCGACCCTGGTGTTCAACAAGGTCTTCTTCCCGACGTCCGACCCGCTCAACGGCACTCTGCTCTCGCTGGGCACGTACGCGCTCGGCTTCGTCGCGCGGCCGCTGGGCGGGCTGGTCTTCGGGCACTACGGCGACAAGCTGGGCCGCAAGAAGCTGCTGGTCGTCAGCCTGCTGATGATGGGGATCTCGACCTTCCTGATCGGCTTGTTGCCCGGCTACGCGACGATCGGCGTGGCCGCACCGATCCTGCTGACCGTCCTGCGCCTGGTCCAGGGGTTCGCGATCGGCGGCGAGTGGGGTGGCGCCGTGCTGATCGTGTCCGAACACGGGTCACCCGATCGGCGCGGCTTCTGGACGTCATGGCCACAAGCAGGTGTTCCCGCGGGCAACCTGCTGGCGACCGCTGTCCTCGCAGTGCTGGCTGCGGTCCAGTCCGAAGCGGCTTTCGTGTCGTGGGGCTGGCGGATCGCGTTCCTGCTGTCGGCGGTGCTCGTGCTGATCGGGCTGTGGGTCAGGCTCACCATCTCCGAGTCGCCGATCTTCCTCGAAGCACAGGCGAAGGCGGGCGACAAGCCCGAGCAGGCGCCGATCGTGCGGGTGATCAGGCACAACTGGCGTGAGGTCCTTGTCGCGATGGGCGCGAGGGTCGCAGAGAACGGTTCGTACTACATCATCACCGGATTCCTGCTGGTGTACCTGACCCAGGACGTCGGGGTGTCCCGGTCGGTCGGCCTCAACGCAGTGGTGATCGGTTCGGCCGTGCACCTGGCCGTGATTCCGCTGTGGGGCGCGCTGTCCGACCGGATCGGGCGCCGCGCAGTGTACCTGTTCGGCACGATCGGCCTTGGCGTGTGGGTGTTCCTGTTCTTCGCCATGCTGGACACCAGGTCGTTCTGGCTGATCACGCTCGCGGTCAGCGTAGGCCTGGTGCTGCACGGCGCGATGTACGGGCCGCAGGCGGCGTTCTTCTCCGAACTGTTCGGCACGCGTGTGCGGTACTCGGGCGCGTCCATCGGATACCAGTTGGCGTCGCTCGGCGCGGGCGCGGTGGCACCGCTGATCGCGACCGCGCTGCTCAAGGGGACCGGCTCCGCGTTCGCCGTGTCGATCTACGTCGCCGCGATGTGCCTGATCACGGTGGTCGCGGTCGCCCTCGCCCGGGAGACGCGCGGGACGCACCTGGGACAGGATGATGTGCGTGCGAGCGTACCGGGAGTTGCTTGAACTGCTGGCCGACGGCGCGGATGGCACCGAGTTGGCCAAACTCGCCGCCGCCCGCGCCGCCGGCCTGCCGCCGGACGAGGCCGAGCACTGGGAGGCGGCGACCGAGGCCGCGCTGCGGGTCCGGCGCACGCTCGTCGAGCACCAGCGGCGTGAGGCCGAGTTGTCCGCGCTCGTGGACACGGCCAACGACCTGGCCAGGCTGCGTGACCCGGAAGCCGTGCTACAGCAGATCGTGCACCGGGTACGGATGCTGCTCGGCGTGGACGTGTCCTACCTGAGCCTGAACGACCTGGCAGGCGGGCAGACGTTCATGCGGGTCACCGAGGGCTCGGTGTCGGCGCTGTTCCAGCAGCTCTCGCTGGGAATCGGCGAAGGCCTTGGCGGCTTGGTCGCGCAGACCGCGCGGCCGTACGCGACACCGGACTACTTCGCGGACAGCCGGTTCAAGCACACACGCGCGATCGACACGGCTGTCCGCGACGAAGGCCTGGTGTCGATCATCGGTGTACCGCTCACGTTGGGGCGCCGCGTGATCGGCGTGCTGTACGCGGCCGACCGCGCGTTGCGGACGTTCTCACCCGAGGAAGTCGCGTTGCTGTCCTCGCTGGCCGCCCACGCGTCGATCTCGATCGACAACGCGCAACTGCTGGCGGAGACGCGCCGGGCGAACTCGTCGATCCGGCGTGCGGAGGAAGTGCACGACCGGCTGACCGCGTTGGTCCTGCGTGGCGCGGACTTCCAGTCGGTTGTCGCCGCGGTCGCCCAGGTGCTCGACGGCGGGATCGTGTTGCACGACGCGGGCGGCGTCGAACTCGCGTGCCTGGGGCCGTCCGTCGCGGCGCCCGCCGACGCGGTGGCCCGTGCGCAGGCCGGTGGCCGGGCCGTGGCCGACGGGGACATCTGGGTGTGCGCGGTGCTGGCCGGGCCCGAACTGCTCGGCAGCCTGGTGCTGACCGGCAGGCCCGCGTTGTCCGACGAGGACAGGAGATTGTTCGAACGGGCCGGTCTCGTGACGGCGCTGTTGCTGCTGTTGCGCCGATCCGTCGCGCAAGCGGAGGAGCAGGTCCGCGGTGAGCTGCTCACGGACCTGCTGACCGCGCCCGGCCGGAACCCGGGTGCGTTGATCGCGCGGGGGCAGCGGCTCGGCGTGAACCTCGCCGCTCCCCACAGTGTGCTGATCGCGCACGCTGACGGCGTGTCTCGTGGACGGCTCGCGGCCGCCGCGGCCGGACACGCCGCGCTGGTCGGTGTGCACGCCGAGGAGGTCGTCCTGCTCGCCGCGGAAGCCGATCCGGGCAGGCTGTCGCACGCGCTGACCGCGGCTGTCGGCTACCCGGTGACTGTCGGCGCCGCCGGGCCCGCGACCGGACCGGTCGACCTGGCGGCTGCGTACGCCGAAGCGGGGCGTTGTCTGCGCGCGCTGCGTGCGCTCGGCCGGGACGGAACCGGGGCCTCCTTGTCCGGCTTGGGTTTCGTCGGTGTTCTGCTCGGTGACCGCGCCGACGTCGCCGGGTTCGCGCACCGCACGTTGGGCCCGGTGCTGGACTACGACGAACGCCGCGGCACCGAGCTCATCCGTACGCTGCGCACCTACTTCTCCTGTGGCGCAAGCCTGACCGAGACCAAGGACCTGCTGCACGTGCACGTCAACACAGTCGTGCAGCGGCTTGACCGGATCGCCGCCCTGCTCGGGCCGGACTGGAACGCGCCCGATCGGGCCTTGGAGATCCAGCTCGCCCTGCGGGTGCTCACGATCAGCTCGTGAAGGTGTACTCGGTCGACATCGAGCCCATCGCCAGTTCGTAACCGCCGTGTCCCTTGGCGTCGGCCAGGTCACCCGTTCCCGTGCCCGGCACGACCTCGAACGTCCCCGAGACCTTTTCCTCGTCGAACGTGGTGGTGGTCCGCAGGATGACCGTGCCCGCCTTGCCGTCGATCGTCCCGGTGAACACCTCGGCACCGGTCGACGTGCCCGTGTTGCCCGTGGTGTACGCCAGCAGCCCGGCGGATTTGCTTTCCCCATCGAGGATTCCGGAGTACCGGAACGTCATCCTCGCGTCGCCGATCCTGGCTCCGCCCTCGGCTCCGGCGTACACGCTCTCGTCCCATGCGGTGCATTCGAACTTGTTCATGGCACCGAGCATGACGCGTGTACCTGACACTTCCTGTCAGGAATCCGGAAGTTTCTCGACGCAGGCCTCCGGCGGCTGGCACCACCGGCGACAACAGGCCTGATCAGGTGACATGTCTAGCGAGGCGCGCGGTGAGCAGCCAGCCTGAAGACATGCGGGAGGTACTGGACGAGTTGGGGGTCTCACCTGAGGCGCTCGCTCCTCGGAACCGGGTGGAGCTGGACGAGGTGGGGTTCTGCCGGCTCGACGGCTACATCGACGCGCACACCGCCGACCGGATGGTCACCGAGATCACCAGGCTGCTCGAAGGCAGCCGCCAGGGCGGCACGCTGCACCTGAAAGGCCTGCTCGACCAGGGCGGCATGTTCGACGAACTGTGGCTGCGGCCCGCACTGCTCGCCGCGGTCACCCACCTGCTCGGCCCGGACTTCCAGGTCAGGGAAATGCACTACCGAGCGGGAAAACCGGGCCACGGCGGCCAAGCGCTGCACGTGGACGCCACCGACAAGGCAGGCCCGGGAACCTGGCGGGTGTGCACGGCGATCGTGGCGCTGACGGCGTTCACGAGCACGAACGGCGCGACCCGCGTGGTGCCGGGGTCGCATATGAACCATCACTTCAAAGCACCGTCAGGCCACCGGCCGCACCCCGACGAAGTGCTGCTGACCGGGCCGCCGGGCACCTGCTGGCTGTTCAACAGCCACCTGTGGCATTCGGGCACCCGCAACGACTCGACCGAGCCGAGGCACGCGGTGCTGATCGCGTTCCACCGGCGAAACAGCGGGCCGACACTGGGCTTCGATCCGTTGCCGTCGGCTGAAACCGTGCGCAGGCTGGGCAACGCGGCCTATTTGCTGCTGTAGCGTGACCTGGTGAGTGATCAAAAAGAGCGGATGTTGCGCGGTGAGCGGTACAAGGACAGCGACCCGGTCCTGATCGCGGAACGGCGCGACTGCCAGGCGCTGCTGGACGACTTCAACGCGTCGAAGTCGGGCGACCACGTGTTGCGGCAGCGGATACTGGCCAAGCTGCTCGGCGGGATCGGCGACGGATCGTGGATCATGCCGCGGTTCCAGTGCGACTACGGCTACCTGATCCGGATGGGCAGCAACAGTTTCCTCAACTACGACGCGATCGTGATGGACTGCGCCCCGGTGACCATCGGCAACGACGTGTCCATCGGGCCACGGGCGCAACTGCTGACCGCGTTGCACCCGATGGAAGACCACGAGGCCCGCCGCCAACGCTGGGAGACCGCCGCCCCGATCACCATCGGGGACAACGTGTGGATGGGCGGCGGCGTCATCGTCTGCCCAGGCGTGACCATCGGCTCGAACACCGTCGTCGGCGCGGGCAGCGTGGTCACCCGGGACCTGCCGGAGAAGGTGTTCGCCGCGGGCAACCCGTGCCGCGTCATCAAGACCCTGTAGTCATAAGTTCGCCGCGACGATCTCGGTGGTCCTGCCGTCGCGGACGGTCACCTCACGGTCCGAGTACGCCGCGACCCGTGCCTCGTGGGTCACCAACACGACCGCGGTCCCCTGCTCTCTGGCCGTGCTGACCAGCAGTCGCATCACCCGCTCGCCGTTGAGGGAGTCGAGTGCGCCGGTGGGTTCGTCGGCGAACAGCACGCGGGGCCCGGTGACCATCGCACGGGCGACCGCGACCCGTTGGCCCTGGCCGCCGGAGGCTTCTCCTGGGCGTTTGCCCGCGACGTCGGCGACCTGCAGGCGTTCGAGCCACTCACGGGCCCGCTGCTCGGCTGTCTTGCGTTTCACGCCGCCGAGGCGCAGCGGCAGCGCCACGTTCTCCAGGCACGTCAGCTCGGCGACGAGCTGCCCGAACTGGAAGACGAACCCGAACTCGCTGCGGCGCAGGGCACTTCGTGGGCCGTCGGGCATGCCGGAGAGGGACTTGCCGTCGAACACGACTGTGCCTCCGTCCGGTCTGATGATCCCGGCGAGGCAGTGCAGCAGCGTCGACTTGCCCGACCCCGACGGGCCCATCACCGCGACGACCTCACCGGCGTTGACGGTCATCGAGGCGCCGTCGAGCGCTTTCGTCTGGCCGAACGACTTCGTCAGATCGGTCGCCGACAGCAACGGGCTCACGTGGACACCTGCTCGCGCAGCTCGTCGAGCCTGGCCGCGGTGAGTTCGAGCCAGCGCAGGTCGGCTTCGAGGTGGAACAGGGCGTGGTCGCAGATCAGCTGGTCCGCCAGGTCTCCTGTGGTCTTGCGCCTGGTCAGCTCACGCATGGACTGCAGGTGCGCCGCTCGCTGGTGGTCGAGGATGTCCGTCGCGCTGCGGCCGGACAGCAGTGCCAGCACGACCTTGGTGTACAGCGTGTTCTGCAGGTACGGCGCCGGGTCCTCCGGGGAGGTCAGCCACGTCTCCAGGTTCGTCACACCGGCTTCGGTGATCGCGTAGCTCTTGCGCTCCGGGCCGCCGCCCGCCTCGACGCCGTTCTCCTCGACCATCCCGTTGCGCAGTAACCGCGACAACGTCGAATACACCTGCCCGTAGTGCAGCGGCCGGTCCTGACCGAAGCGGTCGTCGTACGCGCGCTTCAGGTCGTACCCGTGCCGCGGCCCTGCCTCGAGCAGGCCCAGCAACGTGTTGCTGATCGTCATGGAACGACTATACACACGGTGTATACGCTCTTCCGCTACGTGAACAGGTGCGCGATGGTGTAGATCGCCAGCCCGGCCAGCGCGCCGACCACGGTCCCGTTGATGCGGATGAACTGCAGGTCACGCCCCACCTGGAGCTCGATCTTGCGTGAGGTCTCCTTGGCGTCCCAGCGGTCGATCGTGTCGGTGATCAGCGTGGTGATCTCGTCGCGGTAGTTCAGCACTATGTACGCCGCCGCGTCCTGCACCCACGTGTCGACCTTGGTCCGCAGCGCGTCCTCGCCGGTCAGCCGCTTGCCCAGGCTGATCAGCCCCTCGCGCACGCGTTTGCGCAGCTCCGACGACGGGTCCTCGGCCGCGTCCAGCAGCAGCTTCTTGACGTTGGACCACGCCGAGCCGATCACGTTCTGCACCTCGCGGTGCTCGAGCACCTGGTGTTTGACCCGCTCGGCCTTGTCCATCATCTCCGGGTCGTGCTGCATGTCGGCCGCGAAACCGATCAGGAACCCGTCGATGGAGCCGCGCATCGGGTGGCTCGGATCCGTCTTCAACGCCCACGCGAACGACATCACCTCGCCGTAGATCCGGTCGGCCACGATCGAGTCGACGAACTTCGGCGACCACGACGGCGCGCGCTCGGTGACGATGCTGACGAACTTGTCGTGGTTCTCCTTGACCCAGTCGTACGCGCGGTCGCAGAGCAGGTCCACGAGCTGCCTGTGCGTGCCGTCCTCGAGGACGCGTTCCATCAGCTTCCCGATCGGCGGACCCCACGGCACCGCCATGATCCGCTTGGTCACCGCCTGCTCGAACACCGCCTGGACGTCCTCGTCGCGCAGTACCGTGACCATCCCGCGCACGACCGTGGCCAGCTCGGACGTGACCCGTTCGGCGTTGTCCGGCTGGCTGAGCCACTCGCCGAGCCGCTTGGTCACGTCCACCCTGGCCAGCCGCTCGCGCACGACCTGCTCGGACAGGAAGTTGACGCCGACGAACTCGCCGAGGCTGTCGCCCAGGACATCTTTGCGGTTGGGGATGATCGCGGTGTGCGGGATCTTGATACCCAGCGGGTAGCGGAACAGCGCGGTGACGGCGAACCAGTCCGCCAACGCGCCGACCATGCCCGCCTCCGCCGCTGCCCGCACGTACCCGACCCACGCCGGACCGCCGTTGGCCTCCCACGCCCACGCGACGGCGAAAACGACGGTCGCACCAGCGAGGAATGCGAGCGCCACCAGCTTCATCCTGCGCAGGGCGCGCTGCTTCTCGGCTGCGCCGGGGACGGGACCCAGTTGCTCCACGGGTCCATTGTCCGTGAGGATGACTCAACGTGCGTGCTGCCTTGACTCCACGGCTTCAGCCGTTCACATCGACCATCTTCGCCGAGATGACCGCACTGGCCACCAGAGCCGGTGCGGTGAACCTCGGCCAGGGCTTCCCGGACACCGACGGGCCCGCGTCGATGCTGGCCGAGGCGCAGAAAGCGATCGGCTCCGGCATCAACCAGTACCCGCCGGGCCTCGGCCGCCCCGAGCTGCGACAGGCCATCGTGGAGCAGCGGACCCGCTACGGGACCCGCTTCGACCCGGACACCGAGGTCCTCGTCACAGTGGGCGCGACCGAGGCGGTCGCGTCCGCACTGCTCGGCCTGGTCAGTCCCGGTGACGAGGTGCTGCTGATCGAGCCCTACTACGACTCGTACGCGGCCTGCGTGGCGTTGTCCGGCGCTACCCGCCGGGTCGTCCCGCTGGCCGAGGACCGGGAAACCGGCCGGTTCGCCCCCGACGTCGACGCCATGCGCGCGGCGATCACGCCGAACACCCGGCTGATCCTGATCAACTCCCCGCACAACCCGACCGGCACGGTGTTCACCCGCGAAGAGCTGACCGCGATCGCCGAGCTGTGCGTCGAGCACGACCTGATCGCCGTGACCGACGAGGTGTACGAGGACCTGGTCTTCGACGGCCTCGAGCACGTGCCGTTGGGCTCGTTGCCCGGAATGGCCGAGCGGACGCTGACGATCTCCAGCGCGGGCAAGATGTTCAACTGCACCGGCTGGAAGATCGGCTGGATGTGCGGACCGGCGGAGCTGGTGGCGGCGGCGAAGGCGGCCAAGCAGTTCCTGACCTTCGTCGGCGGCGCGCCGTTCCAGCCCGCTGTGGCGCACGCGCTGCGCCACGAGGCCGCGTGGGTCTCGGGCCTGCGGACCCAGCTGCAATCCAAGCGCGATCGCCTGGTCGCCGGGCTGACCGACGCCGGTTTCGGCGTACGCCCGAGCCAGGGCACCTACTTCGTGTGCGCGGACGTGCGGCCGCTCGGGTTCACCGACGGCTTGCAGCTGTGCCGTGAGCTGCCCGAACGCATCGGCGTGGCGGGTGTGCCCGTGCAGGTCTTCACCGACACGCCGGAGAACTGGCAGCACGTGGTGCGGTTCGCCTTCTGCAAGAAGGACGAGGTGCTCGACGAGGCCGTGGCCCGGCTGCACAAGCTCAACCCGAACCCCAGCAGCTGAACCCGAGGTGCCCGTACCGGCGCTGCGCGCCCGCCAACGCGTCGGCGGGCGCCGCACCGGCGTCGAGCAGCCGGTGGAACCCGGTCATGAGGTCGGCGGCGGCCTCGTCGGGAACCGCGACGGTGCTCGCGATCAGCACCTGACCGCCGCGGTCGAGCAGGACATCGGCGAAGACCTCCGCCCTGGCCACCTCGCACGCGGACAGGACGAGGACCCTGGGTGCACGGGTGAGCCGGGCGAGGTCGTAGCCGTAGAGCGGCCCGTCGGACAGCCGTAGGCACGAGAACATCGGCGCGTCGTGCCGGAACTTCCCGTGCGCGGCGATGTGCACGACATCAGCACCGTCCATCGCACCGAGCACGGCATCCACTTCGGACTCGACCCGGGTGAACCCGATGGCGGCGACCTCACGAGTGGCATGGGCCAATCCGGGCCCGGCAGCGGCGAACACCCCTTGCCCTGGCCGGGATCGGCTGGCCCGTACCCAAGCCGCGACCGACGACGCCAACGACATCGGACGCCCGGCACACGACGGCAGCGCTCCCCACACCATCCCGGACATACCCTCGGCCGGAATGACAACGAGCGAACGGTCACCGACGCGCAGAGGCGCGATGATCTGGTTGTCCAACTGATCGCCCAACTGCGCGGAAAACCTCATGGCAACCGGGTCGAGCGGACCGAGATGGTGAACCCGCATCCGCCCGTCGGCGACCGTGCATGCGAGCAGTTCGTTGTTGTGCGACGAGTAGCTGACGAGCATCCGGTCACCGAGCGTTTCGGTGAGCGCCGCCAACCCGTACTCGTGGCGCGTGACCCGAGCGCGGCGGCGAATCCGGTCTTCCAGACGAACGGCCTTGGTCACGTCACCCTGCGCCTCGGCGGCCCTGAGCTGGACCAGATCGGCCGTGTCCACCAACGGCAACACCGTTATCCTCTGCCGTTCGATCCAGGCGAACACCGTCCGCGCACGACGGGTGTGCCTGATGGCCACCGATGCCAGTTCGGCCGCCAGTTCCCGCGCACCCGCGCCCATCACCGTCGCGTACCCGGTGACCACACGCATGCCCGCGTGACAGGCGGCGATGCGCGCCTGGTTCGTGGTGGCCGACTTCGCTCTGGCCAGCCAGCCGATCGCACGCAACCGCGCGGTGTTGGCGGTGCGCTCGGCCTGGAGCTCGACCAGCAACTCGGGCGCCTGTTTCCCGGCCGCCAGCAACAACTCCGCCGCTTCCGTCCGTTTTCCCCAGCGCACGCACCGGTTCGCCACACGTTTCGCCGCGGCCACGTCGATCACGTCTGTCCGCAACGCCAACGCGTCCGCTGCCGCCGTCCAGGCGGGCCTGCGCTGGGTCCGGAAAAGGTCCTGCGCCCGTTTGGCTTCGCTGGCCGCGTGATCGACATCGCCCGCTCGCAACGCGCAGTACCCAGCTGCCAGCACAGCTTCCGCCAGGCGGCTCTCCCGCCCAACCAGCAAAGGTTCCGCCTGGGCGAGAAGGGCACTCGCGTCACGGGTCATCCCCGCCGCGAGCAACGCCGACGCGTGGTCGATCAACGCCTCGGCACGGCCGCACCGCAGTCCACTGCTCGCCTGCTCGAACAATTCCAACGCTTTCGGCAGGTTTCCGGCCTGGAGTGCGACGAAACCACGGTTGTGAACACACGTCGCCACCCGCTCGTGCTCGTCCAACTGACCCAGAACCCGCGCCGCGGCGGCGAAATCACGATCGGCCGCCGCGAGCCTGAACAGATAGCCGCGCGCGATTCCCCGGCCGGTCAACGCGTTCGCCAACCATCGCGGATCCTCACGCAGAGCTTCCATGGCCACCGACAGTTCCGCCACGGCTCGCTCATAAGCGCCGATCGCGCAGAGCCGCAGACCGTCAAGGCATCGCACCCGGCCCGACGCGGCACCGTTTTCCGCCGCCCTGCGCAGCTCACTGGCACAGGCGCGGGCGTTGCCCCGTTCCAGCTCGATCCACGCGATCGTCAGGTGGACCTGCCCGAAATCGGCGCCAGGCCGGGCGAGCGCGGTGCGGGCCTCGGCCAGCGCCCGGACGAAGTCACCGCGCTCGACCGCTTCGAGCGCCTGGGCGTGGCTCATCGGACGAACCAGTCCGTGACCACTCCGTCGACCGACAACCGGACCGGTCCTTGCGGCACGTCGGCCTTGAACAGCCCGTTGCGGTCGACGTCGACGCTGATCATCCCGTCGGGCCACCACACCTGGACATCCACGCGAGGCAGCACGATCCCGGTCAACGCGGTCCCGATCTCCACGTGAACGGTGTACCGGTGATCGGCGAACCGCAACGTGGACGGCTCGTTCCTGGTCAGCACCGCGGTCTGGGTCCGCAGCCTCGGGACGGGGTGCGCCCGAGGCACGGCGATCACGTCCGGCATGGGATCGACCCGGCCGAAAAGAGACCTGTCCAGCTTGACCCGCAGCGACCGCAAGCACCGGGTCTTGGTCTGCCCGACGCTGCCGACCGGGAGACCGACCGCATCGGCGAGTTGCGCATAGGTGAATTCGGGAACGTGGACGAACAGCCGAAGAAGCCGCCGGCACCGCTCGGGCAACGCCTCGAAAGCGGCCCACAGCTGCCGATCCCGCTCCTCGGCGATGACGCGGTGCTCAATCCCGTCCTGCGCGACGTCCGGCAACCACCGAACAGGCAAAGGCCGCCGGACGGTCAGAACTCGAAGGCATTCCCACTTGGCAGCGGTGGCCAACCAAGCCGAAACCTTCCCAGCATCCCGAATGTCCCCGAGGTGCTCGGCGAGATTGAGCCAAACGGTCTGAAAAACATCATCGGCATCGGCAGCACTGAGCCGAAAAGCCCGTGCAACAGCCCAAACGGTAGGCCCATGCGCAACGACAAGCTCCCGCCAACCCTGTTCATCAAGCGCCTCCATGCCAGCTCAGACGCCCCCGACCGGCAACACGCTCCAAAATTTTCCAATCCCACCCACTAGAGTGAACCCGGTTACGGACAGCTAATTTCGCTCGTCTTGACGGCATTCGTCCTGGCGTCCTCGATTTGACACATCCCGGCTCAATCCGGGCATGAATATCTTGGTTCAAGAAAGGCGTGGGGGTTTCTGGGCTGCGCTTGTCGGGTTGAGGTCGGGGTTTTGTTCCCTCAAGACAAAAGAGGGTCCCTCGCCGGGTGGCAGACCTCTGGGCAGGAGGTCTTCGCGCCGCGTTCTTCCCAGCGCATGCTTTTATGACCCGGGGTTGTGAGGCGCGGGCGCCTCCTGCCCGTCGACCTGCCCCAGGGAACCACGGACTGTCAAGAGGATCGGTATGGCTGTCGCTGGGGCTCTTCGGGTAGGCCGACCTCTTGACAGCCCGTGGTTGGCTTCGCCCAGGCCGACGGGCAGGAGACACCCCCGAAGCCCATCTCTGCGCTTGCGCGCAGGGCCGCCTGCCCTGCGCAGGCGCCTGCAAGGGCGGCGAAGCCGCCCCGCTGGTCCAAGCGGAAAGTACCCAGCGCTGGATCGGAAGGAGCTCGCACCGTGGGGGGTTTGGGGGGCTCGGCCCCCCAACAAAGGAGAAGTCCAGAGCCGAGGGAAGCGAGGGAAGCGAGCGACCAAGGCTCTGGAGCGATAGGACGTCCCCGCTCGACCCGGCTGGGGGTCCCGGGGAGCGGGGACGTTTGGCTCGCCGAGGGGGAGGGGGCGAGCCTCCATAGAGTAGCGCGTCCGCGACTGTGCGTGCCAGTGGTCGTTGCTAAATCGCGTTCACAATGTTGGCTGTCCGAGTGAATGAGTTGCGAGGGCTTGGTCTGGGGTGTGTCCTTCGCGCATGAGGTTTGCCAGGTCGGCGGCTATTTTTGGGGCTGCGAAGGAGGTTCCGCTCCAGCGGGCCACGCCGTATTCGCGGGCTTCGGTGCCGGGGGCGACACCTTCCGTGCCCGTTTTCAGGCGTACGTGACTGGATGTGACGTCGACGCCGGGCGCCGTGGCGTTCACCCAGGGTCCCCGGTTGGAGAATGCCGCGATTGTGCCGGTTTCGTCGGTGGCTGCGACGGCTACAGCCGTGTCGAGGGCGGCGGGCCAGAATGGCCTGCTGCTGCCGCCGTTGCCCGCGGCGGCGACTACCACCGTGTCGCCTTGGGTGAGTTCGTGTTCGAGGGTGGGCGGGCAGCGGTTGTCGGCGGTGTAGCAGCCTGAGGTGATCAAGGTGATGTCGATGTGGCCTCGGGCGCGGGTTGCCCGGATCGCCGCGGCCACCGTCGTGTCGTCGGTGAGGCCCATGGAGGACAGGACTCTGTGGTGGCGGATTGTCACGCCGGGGGCGTTGCTGATCAGGACGCCCGCCACGAAGGTGCCGTGTCCGGCCTGCCAGTCGGGGGTGCCGTCGATGTCGTGGTCGAGTACTTCGGGGTGCAGGCCCCATTCGGTGAGCCACGGGCGCGCGGCGAACCACGGGTGTGGGTCGAGGCCGGTGTCGAGCACCGCGACGGTGACCGGTGGGTCCCAGGTTTCCGGTTCGGGTGGCCGGGGCCCCGGGATGTCGAGGATCTCCGGTCCGCCGATCCACGTCGGGGTGCCGAGCATGATCGGGGTACCGATGTGCACGTGGTTGGGGGCCGCGGGCCAGCGGTCGGTGATGTCCGCGGCGACTTCGACGGGGCGGTCGCGCAATTCGTCGCGGAGGATGATGCGTCCGCTTGGGTCAATACGGTCGACCCACCGGCGCAGTTCGTCGGAGACCGGTTGGACCGCGTCCGGTCCGACAACCAATTGCCCCGCACGGACAAGGCATTCCCTCGGCCCGTCTGGATCGTGCAAGACCAGGTCCGGCATGCGCCATTGCCATCGGCTCACCCATTCGGACAGCCGCATCGCACGTTGAGTGTCCACGAAGGACACAGTGGCCGGATATCGGCGCACTCGCCCAGTCGCACTAGAAGGATCACCCAGTTCGGTGAATGCGACGCACCGTGATCGTCGCCGAATGGACACACCGGGGCCGCACAATGAGATCCGCCTTTCCGGGCGGCGTCCGCGAAGCTAGGGTTTCATCCGGCGATGTGACTGCGGGGCGCGTTCGGCGATCCGCGTCAGGGTGTTTTGAGTCAGTGGAAACGGTGGTGGTCCTGGTGACCGGCTCGGGTCAGGCGCGTGGCGCCGGCACGACGCTGCGTCGCCTCGTCGTGCGCTTCGTCATGCTGGCCGGGTTCACCGCAGTGGGCTGGCTGGCCACCACGCTGCTCACCAGCGGCACGGCGTCGGCCGATCCGACCGGCCTGCTCAAGATCCCCGGCATCACAGCGGACCAATCCCAGCACCAGAAACCGGCCAGGGCACCCGCGAAGAAGAGCGGCAAGTCCGGCACGGGCGGCCTGGTCGACGGCCTGCTCAGCCAGGTGACTTCGACGGTCGACAACACCCTCGTCACCGTCACCACGACAGTGACCAGCACGGTCGACACCGTGACCAAGACGGTTGTCACGACCGTCGACGGCGTCGTGAAGACGGTCACCACGGTCGTCGGGGGCGTGGCGCAGATCCCGTCGGAGATCCTGACGCCCCAGCCGTCCGACGACGGTGACACCGGTGACCCCCTGCCCGACAAGGTCAAGGACCTGCTCAAGCAGAAGGCGCCGAGTCAGCAACCCAAGGACACCGCCGCCCACGCCGCTGTCGAGACTCCCGCCGTGGCCGTCGCGCCCGCAGCCGAACCGGCTGCCGCGCCGACGGCACCTGCGGTCGACGCTCCAGTGACCGAGCACCCGCGCCTGCGACAGGAAGCTCGCCGGACGACGCAGCTGTCCGCCGCGCCCGTTCCGCAGACCAAACCGGTCGCCGTCGCGCACATGGTCGCGCCCGGTGACAACACGCCCGGCCCTCGGCCGGGCCCGTCGGCTCCGATCCCTCCGGCCGCGCCCGCCCCGACCGCGTCGGCAGGCGGCAACGGCGGTTCGGACGGCCGGTCCGCGCTCGCGGTGCTCACTCCGCACACCCCGCTGGTTGCGCCGCAGGCGGGCCTGCCGCATCGGGATGAGGCGTTCGCCGAGGTCAGCCGGTCCGCCGGGCTGCCAGCGACCCCGCCTGACTGATTTCACGTTTTCGCGGCATAACTCTGCCCTGAGTTCGTCTCACAGGGGCGAGGTATGTCTCCGGGTATCCGTCGCGTTGTTGTGAACGTTCCCAGAGCCACCCGACCTGCCGACCGCGCCCGGTCAGGTCGGGACCTGGGCCCCGGTGCCGCGATGCCCCCGCGGCTCCGGGGCTCCCCCACTGGCTGCTTCGCCTTGGCTGGCACAACGAGGGGCTGTGCCAACCACTCGCAGGACGAGCGGCCAGAGTGTCGATCGGGTGTGATGGAACCCGAGGCGACACGCTGGTGCGCCGGATGGATGCGCGGCGACCGACAGGTCGAAGCGGTTACGCCATCCGGCGCACTGTTTTCTACAGCTTCTGAGGGTACGTTGACTACCCCTGATCGGATGCACCCGCATTGACAACGATTTGACCAGCGAAAACTGCGGCCGTAGCCGTCACGAGGCTCCTGCTGGTAGGTCACGCCACGCGCCGCCAGCGCGTCTGTAGCGATGGTCTGGCCCGTTGAGCAGCGCGCGCAGCAGGTGTCCGAGTTCTGTTTGTGACCTAGGAAGCACAAATATCGTCCGGTGTGAGCGGTCTGTGCACCATAGGCTGACTTTGTGGGAAGTCTGCTATGGCTGGCGCTCGCTCTGGCGGTCGCCGGTGCGGTGTTCAACGGGCTCGGGGCGTTGTGGCAGAACACCGCTGTCCGTGACAAGCAGAACGGCAAGCTCGTCAGCCTCGCCTCGTTGCTGGACCTGCTGCGCAACCGCCGCTGGCTGTTGGGTCAGTTGGCCGTCGTGATCGGCAGCGCACTGCACTTCGGCGCGCTGGCCTTCGCACCGGTCACGGTCATCCAGCCGATCGGGGTGCTCGGCATCGCGGTGACCACGGTCGCCACCGCTCGGCGCGACCGCGTGAACCCGTCGATCGGCACCTGGCTGTCGCTGGCCGCGATCGTGTTCGGCGTCGGCGGCTTCACGTCGTTGGCCGCGTCGAACGCGCAGGTCACGCGGGTGTCCGACGAAACAGCCGTCCTGATCGCCATGATCGTCGGCCTGCTGCTGATGGTGCTCGGCCTCGTCGGCAGCATCGGGCACGGGCTGGTCCGCTGCTTGGCGTTCGCCGCGGGTGGAGGGGTCGTGTTCGGGTTCGCGTCGGTCGTGATCCGGCTCGCCGCGCTGAGCCTCGAGCACGGCAACCCGGCCGACTTCCCGACCGGCTCGCTGATCGGCGCCGTCCTGTCCATCCCGGTCGCCGTGTGGTTCATCCAGCAGGCGCACGCCAGCGGCCCGCCGGACCTCGTGGTGGCCGCGCTGACCCTGGCCGACCCGATCGTCGCCATCGGCATCGGCTACGTCGTGCTCGGCGAAGGCGCGAAGACGTCGACGGTCGCGACGCTGGCCGAGGGCGTGTGCTTCCTGCTCGCCGCGCTCGGCATCCTGATGCTTCCGAAGATGCGCAGGAAGGCCGCTGACAAGTCGGCCGCCCGCTCACACGCGGCCCAGTATTCGGAGAGCTGACGCGCCTCGCGGGAACGGCGCTGCGAGGGCAGCGCCGTTCTCCGTCGAGCACGGGCATGACCGGGTCCAGGCGGCCGAGGTGGACCACTTCCCCGCCGACTCGCGAGTCCCGGTCGTGCTCGGCGATCCTGGCGACGGCCGGTCCTCAGGACGGGTGCGGCGGGCTCAGCCGGTCACCGTCGCGTTGGCCTTGGTGAACTCCCACTGGCCCTGCGGGATCCCGCCGCAGTTGTTGCAGTCGCGGTTCAGCGCCCAGAAGGAGACCCTGGCCAGGTGGACCGAGTTGGCCCAGCTGACGATCGAGCGGAAGTTGGCCGCGGTCACGATCTCTCCCGTGTCGGTGCGGCCGTTCATCGACGACAGGCCGGACCGGCGCCACGCCGCGTCGTCCGTCAGGCCGTAGACCGACTTCACCTTGTCCTTCAGTCCGGTCACCGAGGACTTGGTCATCGCGACCATGTCGCCGCCCGAGCTGAAGTTGAACGGCATCACCGTCCACACGTCGACGGGGGCCGAGAGGTCCTTGGCCCGCTGCACCAGCCGGTTGCCCCAGGTGTCGAGGCCGCTGACCAGTGCGGGGATCGTGATCACGATCTTCACCGACGGCCGCTGCTCGCGGACGATCTTCAGCGCGTTCAGGATCTTGTCCTGCACGGCCGCGTTCTGGAACTCGTCGGTGTTCTCGATGTCCAGGTCGATCGCGGTGAACTTGCCCGCGTCGATCACCTTCACGTAGGCGCCTGCCAGCGCCTGCGCCGTCGAGCAGTAGGTGCCCAGCTTGTTGCCCGACCAGCCGCCGATCGACGGGAGGGCGTCGCCGCCCGCCGCCCGGATCTGGTTGACCCTGGTGATGTCCGCGCCGGTGAGGGGCCTGTTGCCGTCCCACATCGGGTTGCAGGTGCGGTTGGACAGGATGAACGCCAGCGTGAAGGCCTTGATCCCGGTCTGCTGCATCACTGTCACCGGGTTGGGCGGGCTGCTCCACTGGTACAGGTAGGGCGAGGCCAGGATCGGGTTCACCGCGGCGTTCGCCGCGCCGGACGAGGGTGGTGCCAGGCCGACGGCCATGCTCACGGCCGTGGCGGCGACCAGGATTCGCCGCATGATTTTCATTTGTCCTCCAGCAAGCAGGGTGTGCGGAGTCCGCTCCCGGGCGTCTCTGGCGGCAGTCAACGGACCGGAAGCGACCGACTACGGTCGGCACCATTGACGGTGGACTAGACCAATAGCGGCTGTCAAGGGGTAATACCCGGCTCCCCGATCCGATACCCGAGTGGACAGCTCGCCGCGAGAAGGGCACCCGATGCCAGCAAAGGTCATCAACCTCACCGTGCACGGCATCGGGAAACCGTCGAGGGACCTGGATCCCGGCGAGGACGGCACATGGGTGACCGTCGAACAGTTCGAGCAGGTCGTGGATGCCGTCGTGGACCGGCCGGACGTGCGCATCACGTTCGACGACGGCAACAGCTCAGACGTCGAGATCGCCTTGCCCCGCTTGCGGGAACGCGGCCTGACCGCCGAGTTCTTCGTCCTCGCCGGTCTGCTCGGCGAACCGGGCAGACTCGACCGGGCCGACGTCCGCGAACTGCTGGCCGCCGGGATGCGGATCGGGTCGCACGGCTGGTCGCACCGGGACTGGCGGCGGGTCGGCTTCGACGAAGCGGTCGAGGAAATGGTGACAGCGCCCCAAGTCCTCGCCTCGATCACGGGTCACCCGGTCACCAGGGTCGCCGTGCCGTTCGGTTCGTACGACCGACTGGTGCTGAACCGGTTGCGCCATGCGGGCGCCGATCTGGTCTACACGAGTGACGGCGGCGCCGCGGCGCCGGATTCGTGGGTGCAGGCCAGGACCAGCCTGCGGCACGACATCGATCCATCGTGGACAGCCGACGTGCTCGCCGGGCAGCCAGGGGTGCGCCGGGCGGCGCGGCGATTGGCCGCGGGCATGGTGAAACGCACTCGTGGCCCGGGGCGATGAGGTGGGCGTGAGAGTCGCCGTCGTCATTGTGACGTACAACAGCGCGGACGCTCTCGGTACCTGTCTCGCCTCCTTGCCCGCGGGGCTCGACGGGGTCGAGGTGACCGAGATCGTCGTCGCTGACAACGCTTCCCGTGATTCGACGTGCGAAATCGCCAAGAACTTCACCGAACTTCCAGTCCGCGTGGTGGACATCGGCCGCAACGCGGGGTATGCGGCCGGGGTCAACGCCGGGATCGGTGCACTGGGCACGTACGACGCCGTTCTCGTGATCAACCCGGACGTCCGCGTCCGGCCCGGCGCGGCCGCCAGGCTGGCCAAGGCCTTCGACCGTCCGGGCGTCGGGATCGCCGCCCCCAGACTGGAAAACCCGGACGGCAGCCTGCAGCCGTCACTGCGACGTCCGCCGACTGTGCGGCGCGCGTGGGCCGAGGCCGTGATCGGCGGCACTCGCGCGGGCCGGTGGGGAACTCTCGGTGAGCTGATCACCGATCCGCGCCGGTACGACGTTCCCGGCCCTGCGGCGTGGGCAACGGGTGGCGTGCTGATGCTGTCCGCCGAAGCGGTCCGCCAGGCAGGCAAGTGGGACGAGACTTTCCTGTTGTACGGCGAGGAAACGGACTTCGCGTTGCGGGCCGGTCGGCTGGGCCTGATGACGTGGTACACGCCGGACGCCGTCTTCGAGCACGACGGCGGCGAGTCCGGGACCAACCCGATGCTGTGGGCGTTGCTGACCGTCAACCGGACCACGGTGGTCCGGCGGCACTACGGTTTCCTCGCGTGGGCCGGGTACTTCGCGGCTGTCGTGGTCGGCGAGGCAATCCGGGCGCTGGCAGGCAGGCCGACCGCCAAGGCCGCGTTGACGGCGTTGCTGAACCCGTCGCGACGGCGGAGGGTTCTGCCGCAATGAGACTCGTGCCGTTCGGCGCACTGACCGGTGACGACTTCGCGACATGGCGATCGATCAGGGCCAGTGATTCCCGGTGGGACAGTCCGTACTTCACCCCGGAGTACGTCGGCGCCGTCAACGCCGGACGGCCGGTCGACGTACTCGTCGGTGACGGATTCCTGTGGCCGCTGCACAAGACCGGCAGCTCGGCGCGTCCGGCCGGGTCACCCGGCGCGGACTTCCAAGGACCGGTCGTCGAACCGGGCGTCCGGTTCTCGCCCAAGGCGGTGCTCGCCGCGGCCGGTGTCCGGTCGATCGCGTTCGACCACCTGCTGGACGGGTACCGGGACCTGGAGCCGTGGATCGAGCAACGGCGGGTCTCGCCGTTCATGGACATCTCCGGTGGACTGGACGGCTACCTCAAGCGGGTGGACAAAAGCGGCCGGGACAAGATGTCCGAGGCGCGCAGGCTGACCAACAAGGCCAACCGCGAACTCGGCGAGGTCCGCTCGACCGTCCAGACCGACGTGGGGCTCGACCAGGTCATCGCGTTGAAACGCGAGCAGTACGCGTCCACGGGCGCGAAGGACCACTTCGCCGATCCGGCCAACCGCGAACTGCTGCACCGGCTGATGGCATCGGACTTGGGCCTGCTGTCCACTGTGTACGCGGGGCCGCACCTGCTCGCCGCGCACTTCGGGATCCGCGCCGACGGTGTGCTGCACTGGTGGTTCCCGGTGTTCGAGCGGAAGTTCGGCTCGTACTCGCCCGGGTGGGTCCTGCTGCGCGAAGTCGTGCGGGCCGCGCCCCAACTCGGCATCACCCGGATCGACCTCGGCCGCGGTGAGGACGAGTACAAGCGGCGCGCGATGACCGGTTCGTCCACTGTGTGCATCGGGGCGATCACGTCGGGGCTGGGCACCTCGGCCCGGCGGTTGCGCCGAGCCGCCGTCGACGCCGCGAAGTCGTCGCCGATCGCCCCCCAACTCAAAGCAGTCCTCCGCAAGTTCCGCTGAAAACCCCGTGAGAGGGTTAACGGCCTAGGCCGGTCCAGGTGAAACCGGCGCGGCGCAGGGTGTCCTTGTCCAGCAGGTTGCGGGTGTCGACCACGATCGGACTGCGGACCGCCGACGCCAGCTCGGACCAGTCGAGCGTGCGGAACTCCGGCCACTCGGTCAGGATCACGAGCGCGTCCGCTTCCTTGCCTGCCAGGTACGGGTCGTCGACCACGGTCACCGAGCTGATCTCCGGGCGGAGATTGTCCGACCGCACAGCGGGGTCGTACGCGACGAGCTCGGCACCTGCCTGACGCAGCAAGGCCGCGACAGCCAACGCCGGGGAGTCACGCAGGTCGTCGGTGTTGGCCTTGAACGTCAAACCGTAGATGCCGAGGCGCACGTGTGACAACGAGCCGCCGCGCTTGCCGGTCACCGCGAACCGGATCTTCTCGACGATCCGCTGGCGCTGCCGTTCGTTGGTGTCGATCGTGGCCCGCAGCAGCCGGAACTCGAAGTCGGCCGCGTCGGCGACCTGCAGCATCGCCGAAGTGTCCTTCGGCAGGCAGGAACCACCCCAGCCGGGGCCGGGTGACAGGAACGCCTGGCCGATCCGGCGGTCGTACCCCATGCCCTCGGTGACGTCCGCGATGTTGGCGCCAAGGCGTTCACATAGCTCGGCCATCGCGTTCACATAGGACAGTTTCATCGCCAGGAAGCAGTTGGCCGCGTACTTCACCAGTTCCGCGCTGGCCGCGTCGGTCAGCACCGTCGGCGCGCCGAGGCGGGCGTACAAAGCGGACACGCGCTCGGCGGCGTCCTGCTCGTCGGAGCCCACCACGACCCGGTCGGGGTTCAGGAAGTCCTCGACCGCCGTGCCCTCGCGGAGGAACTCGGGGTTGCTGACCACCGACACGTCCGAGCGGTTGAGCAGCTCGATGGTCCGCTGCGAGGTACCCACCGGGACGGTCGACTTGTTGACGATCACCGTTCCCGGCTTGAGCAGACCGCGGACCTCGTCGATCACCGACTCGACTATTGCCAGGTCCGCCACACCGCCGACGCCCATCGGCGTCGGCACGCAGAGGTAGACGATCTCGGCGCCGTCCTCGTGTTCGGTGATCGCGGTCTTGGCACCGACCACGAAGGACAGCCTGCCCGCTGCCAGCCCCTCGGCGACCAGCTCGGCCAGCCCGGGTTCGAGGATGTCCACCTCGGCCCGTCTCAGCCGTTCGATCTTCTGCGGATCCACGTCACCGCAGACCACCCGGTGGCCCAGTGACGCGAGGCAGGCACCGGTGGTCAGGCCGACGTAGCCGGTACCGACCACCGCGATGCGTCTGGCGAACATGTGCTGCCTTTCAGACAACGGCCGGCCGTGACGGCGGCACGGAGAGTTCCGGGGCAAGGCCGGACAGCGATTCGTAGACCCCGACGTACGCCTCGGCCTGCGGCCGCCAGTCGAGCACCTGCTCGGCTCGCGCACGTCCCGCCCCGCCGAGTTCCTTGCGCCTGGCCGGGTCGTCGAGCACGTCGACGACCGCCTTGGCGAACCCGTCGACGTCGCCGGGTTCCAGGTACACCGCGCAGTCGCCGCCCGACACGACCGTCTCGGTGAGACGGTAGGCCACGACGGGCAGCGCGTACGCCATGTACTCCATCGTCTTGTTCATTGTGGACACGTCGTTGAGCGGGCTGAGCGGGTCGGCCGAGAGCCCGAGCGACGCGGTGGACAGGTAGTCGGCGATCTCCTTCGGCCCGACGCGTCCGGTGAACGTGACGTAGTCGTCCAGGCCTAGTTCGGTGCACTGCTTCTTGAGGTCCTCGAGGCAGTCGCCGAACCCCATCAACGCGAACTGGACGTCCTCGCGGCCGTGCTCCTTGACCACTTTGTGGGCGATTTCGAGCACACCGTCGACCCCGTCCTGCGGGCCCATGATCCCGAGCCACGCCACCAGGTGCTCGCGACCGTTGCGCAGCTCCGGCTTCGGCTCGCCCGGCTTCATCGTGGAGGTGTCCGGGCCGGACCGGACCACGGTCGTGTGCTCCGGTGGTACACCACCGCGTTCCCACGCGATCCGCTGGTAGGACTGGTTGGTCGAGATCACCCGGTCCGCGGTGTGGAAGGTCCTGCGTTCCAGCCAGTACAGCCCGGCGAGCTGGACGCGGGCGGCCAGCCCCTTCGGCTCGCCGAACCGCGAGCGGAACACCTCGGGGTTGAGGTCGTGGTGGTCGAACACGAACTTGACGCCACGGGCGCGCCACAACCGGGCGAGCGCCCAGTACGTGTCCGGCGGGTTGCAGGCCTGCATCACGGTGAAAGGCTGCCTGCGCCAGGCTTTCACCGTCAGCCGCGCGGTGCGCAGCCAGCAGTAGACGAATTCGAGCAGGTAGCCGAGCGCGCCCTTGGCCTGCGGCGGCGGCGCGTACTTGTAGATGTGGACTCCGGCCAGCTCCTGGTACCCGGGATCGTTCGGCCCTTTTGGACAGATCACCGATACGTCGAAACCGGCCGCGGTGAGCGCCTGGCATTCCAGCCAGACCCTGCGGTCCAAGGGCACCGGCAGGTTCTGGACGATGATCAGCACATGCCCACGGTTCACCTTGGTGTCCTCTTCCTCAGTTCTGGCCGACATTCCTCATGTCGTCGCGGAGAGGGCCGGGGTTACCGCTTTGGCGAAACAACAGCAAATGCGTCCGTTCGGGCAAGTAAGCGACTCACCCTCGCCGGCGGGAAACTGTTAATTACCTTTGCGGGATAGGCAGAATGGCCTAACGAGAACTGCGATCGGCCGACCACGCGGCATCGGTGCGACGGATCCTGCGCCACCGCGCCACGACTTTGTCGGCCAGCAGAACCCCGAGGAAACACAAGGAATCCAGTACGCGGACCTGTCGCTGCCGAACCAGCGTTGCCAACTGGCCCATTCCGATCGGCGCCTCCTCGGCTTTGCGCCCCAGGCGATCCAGCTCACGGTTGCCCAGCCGGACCCTGGCGCGCCTGCGGATCACCGCGCCGACCGTGCGGGCGGGGCGGACCACGGACCGCGCGCCCTCGACCGACTGGCGCTCGCTGGCCGAGAACGAACGGTGCACCCAGCCGTCATCGGACATCACGACCGGCAACGGGAACACCCGGCCGTGTCCTTCTTTGCTGAGCATGTACGCCCCGGCGCCGGACAGTCCACGCCGCCCGGCGAGCAGCCGGTCGAACACCCGGTGGAAACGGGACGCGACACCGGAAACACCGTTCAGGTCGTACACGGGCACGGGTGAGCACGCCAGTGCGCCGCGTTCGATGGCGGTCAGCATGCGGCGCAACGAAACCATGTCGATGTCGACGTCCGCGTCCAGGTAGAGCCGCGGAAAGACCCTGCACTCCGCGTCACCGAGGCCGAGCGCGTGCGCCTTGCCCGCGACCGGTGTCTCCACCACGCGGGCCCGCTCGGCTCTGGCGATCTGCGCGGTCCGGTCCCCGCACGCGTTGGCCACCACGATGATGTCCAACTCGCCCGGCTTCGCCCCACTGGTCAGCGACCGCAGACACCGCGCGATCACTGCTTCCTCGTCGTGTGCCGCGATCACGACACTGACCACAGGTTCGCCCACAGCCTCCACTATTTCACCGATACCGGTGAAGCGGCGTTATGAATCTCGGCCTTGGCCGGAGCCGACCCGTCCGCGGGCACGAAATAGACCGCGGTCCGGGGCTCACCCTTGACCGCGCCGAACGCCAGGGTGCTCTCGTCGAGCCAGACGGCCTGGTCGTCGATACCGGACGTCTCCGGCAACGTGATCTCCTTGTTCGTGCGCAGGTCAAGCACGACGAGGCTCCACTTGTCCAGCGGTGTCGGGCGCTTCTTGTACGCGACGCGGGTGCCGTCGGGCGAGAGCGACGGGCATTCGGCGTTCTGCCGGACACTCCGCGCGGTCTTCGCCGTCAAGTCCCCCTTGACCAGCCAGTTCAGGCCGCCGGACGCCAACGTGGCGTAGAACGTGTTGTCGTCGGCGGCGACCGTGATGCCCCAGTAGTTGACATCCGCGGCCTTCAGCGGCCGGTTGTTGACCGTGGCGTCGAAGTGCTCGATCGAATCGGTGACCGCACCCGTGCGCAGGTCGAGAAAGCCTGCTCGGGTCGAGAACCCACCGGGCACGGTGTACGAGTCGCCCGTGACGAAGGAGGTCCACGCCACGATATTGCCGGACGCCGACACTCGAGCCCGGCTCGGGATTCCGGGCAGCGGAACGGTTTTGACAACACTGTTATCGGCGTTGAGGACGGCGGCCTCATAGGTGGGCCCCGGCCCGGCGAGCCGCAGGCACACCGACGTCCCGCCCGCGCGGTGGAACCGCTGGCAGCGCAGGCCGCTGGCGATCCGCTGCCCATCGGGTCTCAGGGTGGTCACCCGGTCCTGCCCGCCGTCGAGGTCGATGTACACGACGTCGCCGATCTTCGGTGCGGGCGCGGCCTCGCTCGCCGCCGGCTGCCGCACCGCGATATAGGCGACATACCCGCCACCACCCAGTACGAGGAGCACGATCGCGATGACACCGACCAGCACCCGGTGCCCGGACACCCAAGCCTTCAAGCGGACCTCACAAGCAACGCGACCGCGACCAGGGCCGCGATCAGCACGGCCACCAACGCGATGACAACGCTCGACATGGCCATCCCGGCGAGCATCACCCCGAACACCACCGATGACAGCATCCGCGTCAGGGCCTGTCCGGTTTGGATGGTCGCCAGCCCGGTCGCCCGCAGGTCGGCTGGCACGAACCCACTGGCGTACGCGGACAGCACACCGTCCGTACAGGCGTAGAACAGACCGTGCGCGGCCAACGCGATCCCCACAGCGAGGAATCCACCATCCGGGACGAGCAACATCGCATATGTGACAAGCAGCAGCACGTGCCCGGCGAAGAACACTTTCCAACGACCGAACCGATCGGCCATTCGGCCTATCGGCGCGGCGCCGAGCAGGAAGACAGCGGCGGTCCCCAAGGGCAGCAATGGCAGGAACCCGACCGGAATGTCCGAAACCTTCTGCAGCACAACGAAGACGAACGCGTCGCTGATCGTGACGAGCCCGAGCAGCGCGGCGGCGATCGTGGCGCGCCGGAACCGCGCGTCCCGTAACAACCGCACGCCCGCCTTCAGCGAGACCCTCGACCGGTTGACCTTCGACCGCCGCTCGCGCACGAAAGTCAGCAGCACCACCACACCGATCGCGGCGAACACGAAGCTGACCACGAACACCGGTCCGGCCGCGGTACCGATCTGGCTCAGGATCAGGAAAGTAAGCAACGGACCACAGAGCGCACCGACTGTGTCCATCGCCCGGTGCACGCCGAACGCGGCACCGAGCTGATCCGGCGGGGTGGCCAGTGAGATCAGCGCGTCCCTGGGAGCGGTCCGGATCCCTTTGCCCGCGCGGTCAGTGGCGAGTACTCCGCCGATCCCGAAAGCGGATGCCCCGACCACCGGGAAAACCAGTTTGGTGACGGCAGAAAGGCCGTATCCGAACAGCGCAACGAGCTTGGGCCGACTGGTCCGGTCGGAGACGAAACCGCCGACGAGCCGGAGAACCGCCGTCGCACCGGTGTACAACCCGTCGAGCAACCCGAACTGCACGTAACTCATCTGCAACGTGTAGATCAGGTAAACGGGCAGGAACGCGGTGACCATCTCGGCGGAGATGTCGGTGAGCAGACTGACCGCGCCCAGCGCGAAAACGGTTCCGGGCAACCGGCCGGAAACCTTCGGTGTCCTACCTGGACTGCGCGTCGAGGCGACGTACACGGCTCGCCACCTCTCAGCCAGGGCCGGTCACTGCCAACGACATCGCCGGACGACCACAGCCCGTTAGCCAGTGAACTGTGCCTGTGAGGGGGATTGCGGCGCGTAACGCGAGACCCGGTCACGCAGATTGCTCGAGAAGAGAAGCACACGGGCTGCCGCCGATCGGGGACGAGATGGACTTCTGGAAGACGATCAAGGTGCTGCTGCGCCGTTGGCGCGTCGCGGTGCCGGTCTTCGCCGTCTCCATAGGTCTCGCGGCCGGTGTGTACATGACGGTGGACACCGAGTACGAGTCGAGCGGCACCATCGTGCTCACCTCCCCGACGGACGGGCCGCGGGTGGCCGCCGAGCAGAGCGGACCGGCCGATCGGGTGAACCCGTTCCTCGCGTTCGATGCGAGCTTGAACACGTCCGCGACGATCATCATCCAGAAGCTGCAGGACCCGACGGTGCAGGAGCAGTTGGTCGGCGGCAACAAGCAGATCGGGTACGAGATCGGCAACGGCCAGCTGACCGGGCCGTTCATCGTGGTGGTCTCGCTGGCGCGCACCCCGGACGACGCCAAGAACACCGTCGCCAAGGTGCTCGACAAGGCCCGTGCCGAGCTCAAGCAGAGCCAGGAGGCCCTCAAGGCCCCGGCTTCCACGTTCATCACACCCGTCGACATCATCGCGCCGACCAACGCGGAGCCGAAAACCGGCGGCAAGGTCCGGTTCGCCGCCGTCGCACTGGCACTCGGCCTGATCGCGAGCCTGTCGTCGGCGTACGCGATGGAGAGCTTCACCCAGTCGCGCAAGAAGAAGCGCAGCCGGGAACGCGCGCAGCAGGAATGGCAGCACCAAGGCTCCTTGGAGCAGAACGGATCCTCGGGCGAGACGGCGCGGATGCACCCTGTCACGCAGAAGCCCGGCTAACCGGTGGCCGCGTCCACGGACGTCCAGCGCGCCGACGGCGCCACGCTGGTCTGCGTCTTCCTGTTGATGCTGTTGATGGTCCCGGCCCGGCTGGTGATCAGCGGCATCCCGATGTCCATCACCCCGGCCACGCTGACCGGCATCGCGCTGGGTGTGATCTGGTTCTGCTGCCAGCTGGTGACCACGCTCGGGGTGGCCAAGGGCCGCACCCTCGCGCGGACCGCGCTGTTCCTGTACGCCATCTCGCAGCTGGCGACGTACGGCTACGCCACCCGCAACTACCTGCCGATGGACGAGTTGGAGGGCGCGGACCGGACCATCGTCGTCGTGTTCGGCACGATCTTCGTCGGCATCGCGGTGGTCGACGGGGTGAAGAACCTCGCGCGCCTCGACATGGTGCTCAAGTGCATGACCGTGCTGATCGGCGTGGTCGCGTTCATCGGGTTCCTGCAGTTCGCGTCGGGCTTCGACGTCACCAAGTACCTCGCCGTGCCCGGTCTGCGGCCGGTCACCGACGACGGTTTCGTGTTGGAACGGTCGACTTTCCGCCGACCGGCGGGCACCACCGGCCACCCGATCGAGTTCGGGGTGGTGTGCGCGATCGGCGTCCCGCTCGCGGCGCACTACGCGTACCGCACGAAGGAAGCCGGGCTGAAAGCGGGCAAGTGGTGGCTGTGTCTGGCCATCATCGCCGCCGGTGCCGTGGTCTCGTTGTCCCGCTCGGCGATCCTCGGCATGTGCCTCGGCGGTGTCGTCCTGCTGATCGGCTGGTCGGCCAAACGGCGGGTGCAGGCGCTGATCGCGGCGGCCGGGTTCCTCGCCGTGCTCAAGGTGGTCGTGCCCGGTCTGATCGGCACGTTGTACAGCCTGTTCGACAACATCGGCAGCGACCCGAGCATCGAGGGCCGCACGGACGACTACGAGTCCGCGGGCAAGCAGATCGCCAAGCACTACCTGCTCGGCCGGGGCAACGGCACTTACCTGTCCGAGAAGTACGGTCCGCTGGACAACCAGTACCTCGGCACCCTCGTGCAGAACGGCTACATCGGACTGATTCTCCTGGTTTTCCTCTTCCTCGCCGGGATGTACTCGGCCGCCAAGGTCCGTGAGATCAGCGCCGACCCGGTCGTGCGCGACCTGGCGCTGTCGCTGATCGCCGCGCAGGCGATCGTCGCGCTCGGGGCCGCGACGTTCGACCTGCTGTGGTTCTCCACCGCGACCGGCCTGACGTTCGTCCTGGTCGGCGCGAGCGGTGCGCTGCTGCGCGTGGTCAAAGCACAGAACAACAACCCTGCCCTTCCGCCGATGTGGGAAGCAGTCAGATGACAGAGTTAGCCATGCCCCGGTCGACACTCGCGTTCGACTGGCTCAGCGCCCGCAGCAGGCACATCGCTGTGGCCGCGGTCGGGCTCAGCCTGCTGGTGGCGGGTGTGTACGCGATCGTGCTCGGCAACGAGTTGCGGTACTCGGACGAGCACGTCTACCTGGAGTTGACCCAGTCGCTGGCCGACGGCCGGGGCTTCGCGTTCGGCACTGACGCGACCGCGTACCGGCCGCCCGGCTACCCGTTCCTCTTGCTGCCGTTGCACCTGGTCAGCGGCGGCAACGTGTTCGTGATGCGGTTGCTGGGCGTGCTGTGCCTGGCCGGCGCGGTGTGGTTCGGCTACCTGCTGGCCCGGCGGATCTCCTCGGTCGCCGGGGCACTCGTCGCCGCCGTCACCGCGGTGTACCCGCTGTTCGTGTACACGGCGACCGCGCTGTACCCGCAGATCCCGGCGTTGTTGCTGCTGCTGGTGATGTTCGAGTTCGGCCTGCGGGCCAAGGACCGGTGGGTGTGGGCGATCCCGAGCGGGCTCGCCGCGGGGTTCCTGACGATCACCGTGCCGTCGTTCGCGCCGACGCTGGTGTTGCTCGCGCTGTTCATCGGCTGGCGGGCACGCAAGGCGATCGCGATCCTCCTCGTCGCGGCGGCCGTCATCCCTGTCCTGTGGTGCGCCCGAAACGCCGTTGTGATGGGTTCGTTCATCCCGGTGTCCACGAACAACGGTGTGAACCTGTTGCTTGGCAACAACCCCGACGCCACGGGTAGCAGCGGCACGAGCGTCGACGTGTCGGCGTACGAGCAACGCGCCAAGGAACTCAAGCTGGACGAAGTCGGGATCGACGAGTTCTACAGCGACCAGGCCGTCGACTGGATCACGGCGAACCCGGCGCAGGCAGCGGGCCTGTACGCCGCCAAGGTCGCGCACAACTTCGCCTACAGCGACACGCTCAAAACCGAGGGCCAGGGCGCGTCCGACCTGCTGGCGGCGTTGAGCTACTACCCCCTGCTGGCGCTGGCGCTGCTGCGGGTGATGCTGTCCAAGAGGTTCCCGCTGCACCGGGTCGACAAGCTGTGCCTGTGGGCGATCGTGCTGAACGTGCTGCTGCTGGCGGTGTTCTTCACCAGGATCCGGTTCCGGGTGCCGCTGGACGAGCTGACGATCGTTCTCGCGGCGTCCACTGTGGCCGTCTGGTGGGACAGGCGGCGCACGGCATGACCACCCGGAGCCCGATCCGCAGGGCGTTGCGGATGAGCCTGCTCAACACCGTCGTGGGCAAGCTCGGCACGTTCGCGACGGGCATCGTGCTCGCCAGGCTGCTGACACCGCACGATTTCGGTGTCTACGCGATCGCGTTCGTCGCGTTGATCGCACTGCTGTCGCTCAACGAGCTCGGGGTGAGCCTGGCGATCGTGCGCTGGCCGGGCGATCCCGAGCGGATCAGGCCGACGGTCACCACGATCTCGGTGGCCACCAGCGTGCTCGTCTACGCGCTGTGCTGGTTCGGCGCGCCGGTGTTCGCCGACGCCATGGAAGTCCCGGAAGCCACTGGTGTCGTGCGGGTGTTGTGCGTCGGCGCCTTGATCGACGGGTTGAGCGCGCCGGTGGCCCAGCTGATGAACCGCGAGTTCAGGCAGGGCCTGCGGCTGTTCGTCGACCTGTCGAACCTGCTGGTGACGACCGGTGTGACGGTGTCACTCGCGGCCACCGGCCACGGCGCGTGGAGCCTGGCGTGGGGCCAGATCACCGGCAACGCCGTTTCCTCGTTGGTGCTGTTCGGGTTGAGCCGCAAGTGGCCGCGGCTGGGCTTCGACCGGAAACTCGCCCGCGAGCTGGTGTCGTTCGGGTTGCCGCTGGCCGGGGCGAGCCTGCTGATGGTCGCGATGTGGAACGTCGACAAGGTCTTCACCGGGCCGCTGCTCGGCGCGGTCGCCCTTGGTCTCTACCTGCAGGCGTTCAACCTGGCTTCCTGGCCGGTCAACGTGTTCTCGTTGGTGGTCCGGCGGGTGTCGCTGGCGGCGTTCGCTCGTGTGCAGGAGGACCCGGGCGAACGGCAGGCCGTGTTCGCCAAGATGACGATGTTGCTGGCGATCCCGACGCTGCCGGTCTGCACGGTCCTCGGTCTGCTCGCTTTGCCCGTTGTGACCACTTTGTACGGATATCCGTGGGCGGGCTCGGCGGTGGCATTGCAGTTCCTGGCGTTGCTCGGGGTGGTCCGGGTCGCCTCGGAGCTGGCCTACGACTTCCTGGTGGCGCTCGGCCGATCCCGGACCACGCTGTGGTTGCAGGCGGGCTGGCTCGTGGCGCTGCTGGTGTTCCTGCCCGTCGGGGCGATGTTCGGCGGGATCGAAGGCGTCGGCATCGCGCACGCCGGGGTCGCTGTCGTGCTGGTGCTCCCGGCGTACGCGACGGCCGTCGCGAGAACAGGGATCTCGATCCGGGCGCTGGCCGCCCCCCTGGTACGGCCAGTGCTCGGGACCGTCTGCATGGTCGCGGTGATCCTGGTGGTGCGCTGGTTCACCGAACCGTCCCTGCTCCAGTTGCTGCTGGGTGGTGTTCTGGGGCTACTGGCCTACGCGCCCGCCGTCTGGCCGCTGCGCAAGACCCTTGGCGTCCTGAAGTGACTTCCCGCAGGCGATGTCGTTGCCCGGCATGGGTCCACCAAGCAGGAAACCCATAACCGGCTGGAGCACACACGAATCCGTCGTGGCTCGCAGGACGCCGTGTCCCGCGTTGTCAGCGGTGATCAAGCGCGACCGGTCGCCCAGCACCGTGCGCATCTCGCGCGCCCCGCCGACCGGCGTCGCCGGGTCACGCAGGTTCTGCACCAACAGCACGTTCGGTCCGTGGTCGACGATCGGCACAGCCGGTTGGGCCGGTGACGGCCAGAACGCACACGGCGAGACGTTGTACGGCATGCCGTTCGTGACCGGGTACTGCTGCCGGGCCACCATGACGTCCCACTGGTACTGGGCGGTGCTGCGCGGCCAGCGCGCTTCGTTGCACGTGATTCCCCAGAAGGTCGAGGCGAAGGACGAGCTGAACTTCAGCGGTGGTGGCGGTGTGAAGGTGCCGTTCCCGATCGACTGCAACGTCGCCGCCAGTTCCGGGTAGGTGCTTTCCTGGTACAGCATGTACCTGGTCGTGCCACGCAGGACGTTCCCGTTGTAGTGCCCCAGAGGTCGGGCATCCAGACGCCGGGCCAGCGCCAGGTGGGTGGAGCGGACCTCGTCCGGTGTGTTGCCGAGGTGGTACGTGGTGTCCCGCTGCGCCGCCCAGCCCGCGAAGTCCGTGAAGCTCTCTTCCGTAGCCGGCCCCCACGAGTTGAGCATGCCCCGCCAGACCCCCTTCGGGCCGACGACGCTGTCCAGCACAACCCGATCCGTGTGGCGCGGGAACATCGTGGCGTAGACCGCGCCGAGGTACGTGCCGTACGAAACGCCGAAGTAGGAGATTTTCCGTTCTCCCAGTGCGACCCGGATCCGGTCCATGTCCCGCGCGGTGTTGGCGGTGGTGATGTGCGGCATCACCTGGCCGTGGTGCTCGAAGCACTGCTTGGCCACCTGGCGCGCGTAGGCCACCGACGCGGAGATGTCACCGTTCGGCGCCGGTTGCGGGAAGATCTTGATCGGGTCGCGCTGCTCGTCGGTCAGGCCGCAGTCCATCGGCGCACTGCGGCCGGTGCCGCGTGCGTCGAACCCGATCAGGTCGTAGCTGTCCGCGAGCGGCTTGAACGCACCGACCTCGACGGGCATGTCCAGTCCCGCGTTGCCCGGTCCGCCCGGGTTGAGCAGCAGGACACCGCGCCGCTGGCCGGTCGCCTTCCTGCGGGACACCGCGACATCGATCGCGGGGCCGTTCGGCCTGCTGTAGTCGACCGGGACCGCAACGGTCGTGCACTCCAACGGGAGGTTGTCCGGGCACGGTCGCCACTCCGGCTTCGGTGACGCGACAGCCGCCGTGGCCATCAGTGGCGTGATCAGGACCCCCGCTGTCAACGCCGTGAGTATTCGCATGCCGACGAAGTGTTCCGGCTCGGCCACCGCCAGTCAGTAAGCCTGAACTCTCCTCGTCGGGTGGACCTAGGCCCACCCTGTTTGCTGTTTCAGCAACAAAAATTGCCAGCTGCTCCCGACTGTCCGCACAGTGGGGGCATGAGCGAACATGGACACGGGGGCGGTTCCTGGCACGACGGCGTCGTGATGGACGAGGCGTTCTGGGACAACCTGTACCTGGAGAAGGAGCGCTGGAGCGGGAACCCGAACCCCCAGCTGGTCACCGAGGTGAGCGACCTCAAGCCGGGGACGGCGCTGGACGTCGGCTGCGGCGAGGGCGCCGACGCGATCTGGCTGCACGACCGGGGCTGGCAGGTCACAGCCCTCGACGTGTCCAGCGTCGCACTGGACCGGGCACGGAAACGCAGCTCCGAGATCGAATGGCTGCACCTCGACCTGGTCAAGCAACCCGCACCCGGCACGTACGACCTGGTCACCGCCCACTACGTGCACGTCCACCCGTTGTCGGACATGCGCGTGCTGCAGCAACGGCTGGCCGACGCGGTCGCGCCCGGCGGAACACTGCTGCTCGTCGGGCACGACCAGAGTGAGATCGGCAAGGCCGACCTCAACCGCCCCGACGACCCCGACCTCTACTTCACCGCCGAGTCGACCACGTCCCTGCTCCCCGAGGCCGAGTGGATCGTCGACGTGGCCGAGACCCGGGCGCTCGCCAAGCAGGATCACCGCATGTACGACTTCGTCCTCAAGGCGCGGCGTCGCTAGCGGTGGCGATGATCGTCGTGGTGTACCAGAGGTGTGACGCCGCGATGTTGCGCGGCACCCGCAGCGGCGAGTAGGTCGCGTCCGGCCGGACCGGCTCGACGATCCGCAGGCCGGACTCGGCGTACCGCGGTCGCAGCCACACCTCGTCGAACGCCACATTGGACTCGGGGTGCACCTCGTCCTTGAGCCGGTGCTCACCCATGTCGTGCGGCCACGCCTGGCGCAGGCTGCGGCCGGGCAGGATCTTCTCGGAGTCCGAGTTGTACATGTTCCAAGTGGACACGAACACACCGCCCGGCTTGAGCACCCTGGCGATCTGGTTCATGTAGTTGGTCGCGGCCGCCGGAGTCAGGTGGGTGAACAACGACCCCGCGTACGCCAGGTCGAACGTGTTGTCGTCGTACGGGAAGACGTACTCGGCCGCGTCCACTCCGGCGTCGTGGCCGATGGACGTCCGCACGTCCGCGTGCGTGAACCGGAAGTTCGGGTGCGCGGACGTGATGTTGCGACGGCACCAGTCGATCATGTACGGCATCACGTCGAAGCCGTCGTACCGGCCGCGCTTGCTCAGCACCGTGGTCAGTGGCTGGGCGAGCCTGCCCACCCCGCACCCGATGTCGAGCACGTGCTGGTCGTGCCGGAGGCCACACAGCTCACGCAGGAAGTCCACCTGGTCGGAACCGGTCTTCTTGTAGTCGAGCCAGAGCGGCGAGATGTCGCCGCGGATGCGCCGCGGCGGCATGTGCGTGACGCGGGTGACGGCGTCCTCGGCGCTGTCACGCACCGTCTTCGCACGGTCCCGCCAGTTCAGTGTGGTCATCGAGAAGCCCTTCCGTGTGACACGACGATCGGCCGGGCGTTGGCGTCATCGGTCGCGACCGTGCCACGCCACCTCTGGTACTTGGTCCGGACTTTCGTGGCCAGCACGCCGCTTCCGGAACGGACGGCCTCGCCCGCGACCGCGCCCGTTGCCTGCCGGGTCCGCGCGGCGAACAGGTACTCGTCCTCCTGGACCTTCGCCGCGCGGGTCAGCGCGAACCGGTCGACGACGAGCCTGCGGGCGAACTCGCCGAGCGACCCCCTGAGATCACGGGATTCCAGCAACGCGCCGATGTGCCGCTGGAGGTCCGGCACGCCGTTGCCGCCGAGGCCGTACCAGCCCTGCTTGAGGAACAAGGACGCGGTGTCGGACGTCAGCAGCTCGCTGAACCCCTCCTCGCCCACGACCACCAGTGGCTTGCCGAACGCCATGCCGCGCAACGCCGAACCGCCCTGACCGACGATCACATCCGCGGCCGCGTACGCCGGGCGCGGGTCCGAGACCTCGCCGGTCAGCCGGACGACCGTCCGCCCCGCCACCGCGTTCGCCTTGGCCGCACGGGCTTCGATCTCGCCGCGGGAACGGCCGTCGCCGACGAGCACCAGCTGCACCTTGTGACCGGCAGCGGCCAACGCGCCGACCGCGTCACACGCCGCGAGCAGGCCTTCGAGTTTCAGTTCCGGCACCAGGCGGCAGATCATGGCCACGAGGACCTCGTCCCGCGGGATTCCGTGTTCCTCGCGGAACACCGCGCCGTCGACCGACGGGTGATCGGTGTCGGTGTCGACCGGGGGCTCCAGCAAGGTCACGCGGTGGTGGCCCGCTGCCTGCGCTGCCTCGCGGATCGCCTCGGTGCCGACGATCAACGGGACCGTCCTGGGGAAGAACGGCACCACGGACATCGACATGACCGTGCCGACGACGGGCGTCCGCCACCGCAGGCCCGGCCCGAAGAAGGCCTCGACCACCGGCGGCCACTCGTAGCCGTGCACCACGTGGATCCGTCGCTTCCGGACAGTCCGGACCAGCGTGCCGAGGACCTCCGGTGACGGATTGCGGCGCTCACGGGGGATCTCGATGTGTTCGAGACCGAGCTCGTGCACGCGCTTCACCAGCGGCCCCGGCTCGGACAGCACGATCACCTCGTGGCCGCGGTCGCGGACCGCGCCTGCCAGCTGGATCGCGTTGAGCTGCGAGCCGCCGATCTCCATGGCGTGCGGGTAGACCAGGATTCGCATCAGGGCGTCACCCATCGCTCGTCTGGCAGTTCCTGGACGAGGACGATCGTGCCGAGCAGGAGTACGGGAGCCACGCCAGCTACATCGTTGGCAGACAGCAGTTTCTTACCACTCATCGCAGCAATCCGGCCAGACGGGTGAACGTTTCCGCGCGCGCGGCCCACGAATGCCGTCGCGCCACGGACCGTCGCTGCGCCACCACGTCCGGCGACGCCTGGTCGATCGCCGCTTTCACAACGGCGTCAGCGAATCCACGTGCGTTCCCGCCGATCTGGATGCTGTCGGTCTCGTCGGCCAACCGCTTGCTCGCAGGCAGGTCCGTGCTCACGACGGGCAACCCGGCCGCGAGGTACTCCAACGTCTTCAACGGGAACGACGCCCGGTTGAACGGCGTGTCGGCGTACGGCGTGATGCCCACGTCGATCCGGGCGAACCACTGCGGCAACTGCTCGAACGGCACCGCGCCGACGTGGTGCACGTTCGGCCGCTGCAGCAGACCATCCACCCGGCCCTGCTCCCAGCCGGGTTCGCGCGGACCGACGAGCAGCAGGCCGATCCCTGTGTCGGCCACCGCCTCCAGCACCGAGATGTCGATCCGGTCGCTCAACTGGCCGACCAGCCCGGCGACCCGGGCGGGGAACTCGTCCGGTACCGGGCCCGGCCGTCCGAGGTGGTGGTACGCCTCCGGATCGCAGCCGTTGGGGAAGACGATCGGGTGCGCGCCCAGTTCGTGCCAGCGCTCGGCCAGTTCCGGGCCGACCGCGAGCACGAGATCCGCACGGGCCAGTGCTTCGCGTTCCTCACGCAGGACGAAGTGCGCGTCCTGGTTCATCAGCGTCGCACCGGCGACCCAGTCGTCCGTGCCGTACAACACATCCACCACACGGTCACCCCACCTGCCGAGGAGATCGTGCTGGGTGCACGCGATGAACGCGTCCGGCCTGCGTCCCGCTTTGCGCAGGGCCCACGCGATCTGCGCGCGGACGAGCGGCCACGTCAGCGACCGCACGCCCGGCCGGGTCCAGCCCGGTGGACCCACCGGGGTCAGCCGGGCGATCCGTGGAGCCTGCGACCTGAGCAACGGCCGCCACATGCGGCTCGCCCCTGCGGACACTGTGCCGCGGAACCGCGCCGGTGTCACGGGGGACACCGGCGGGTCCACCCACAGGATGTCGATGTCGATGTCCGCGTGGCGGGTCAGGGACTCGGCGAGCTGGCGCTCCGAGCCCTTGACCCCGTCCCACGTGACGCCGGATGCGACGACTACCAGTGGCCTCATGGTGTGAAGACCACATCCACCCAGTAGTTGCCGCCCTGGAAGGTCGACTGGGGGAAGCCCGGTCCGACCTTGTAGACGCCGTTGGCGCTGCCCGGCCCGGACAGTGGTGCGGTCAGCGGGACGCTGGTCACCGCGGTCCGGTTGAAGTAGCCGCCGTCCGCCGCGTACCGGCCGTTCGGCGCGGTGTACGAGGCCACGTACGTCTGTCCCGCTTGGACAGCCACCGGTGTGCTGAAGGCCAGCGTCTGCCAGCCCGACGCGGACTCGTTGGTGAACGTCCCGGTGGCCAGCTGGACTCCGGTGTTGCTCCACAACGTGCCGGTGTGCGTGCCGGAGTTGCCGACTCCCTTGTAGAACCGGACTCCGGTGACGAACCCGTCGGCCGAGGTGGTGAACCGGACACCGAGTTCGTAGCTGCCCGGGTCGTTCTCCGCCGTGACCGTCGGCACTGTGGCGTCGCTGAACAGGGTGCACGGGCACGTCTGCGTCGTTGTCGTGGTGAACGACCACGTCGCGGCGGTCGGCATGATATTGCCGTTCACGTCCGCGATCTTGAAGCTGCCGGTGTAGGTCGCTCCCGCGGTCAGGCGCGCCGCCGGGGTCCACGAGACCGCCTTCTGGTCACCGGACAACGACAGCGTGCCGTTCAGCCTGGCGCCACCGGAGTCCTTCACCGTGAACTGCGCTGTCGACAAGTCGACCGGCTCGTTCAAGCTCACCGTGACCGGTGCCGTCAGCGAGACTCCCGTGCCCGCGTTCGGCGGGTTGGTGCTGGTGACCGACGGCGGTGTGCTGTCGCCGTTGGCACCCGCCTGCCAGATCACGTCGACCCAGTAGTTGGTGTTGCCGTACGAGCTCACCGGGAACCCGCCACCAGCGCCGTAGCGGTAGACGCCGTTGTTGCCGTCGACACCGCTGGGCAGCGCGTGCATCGGGCCGTAGTCGCCGCCAGCACCGTTGAAGTAGCCACCCGTGACCGAGTAGCGGCCGTTGGGCGCGTAGTACGACACGACGTACGTAACTCCTGATTGGACAGTCACCGGCGAGTCGAACAACAGCGTCTGCCAGCCGCCGCCCGACTCGTGGGTGAAGGTGCCCGTGGCCAGGCGCGTGCCGGTCGAGCTCCACAGTGAACCGACGTGCGAGCCGGTGTTGCCAGGTCCCTTGTAGAACCGGATGCCGTGCACGGTTCCGCGGCTGTCGAACCGGACCTTGGTGCCGAGCTCGACCGGGGACGAGTCGTTCGCGGCGGCCTCGACCGGGGTGGCGAAGTCGTCCCAGATCGTGCACGGGCAGTTCGCCGGTCGCGGGTTACCCGTGGTGAACGACCAGGTGTACGGCGGGCTCGGGATCGAGTTGCCCGCGTTGTCCGTCGCACGGACCGTCGCGGTGAACGTGGTGCCGGACGCCAGCGGCTGGCTCGGCGTGAACGTCGCCGACTTGCCGTCCGGTGCCAGCGCGTACGTGCCCGGGATGCTCGCGGTCGGGCTGCTCAGGCCGAACTGCAGCGACGACGGGGCGATCGGCTCGTCGAAAGTGATCTTCGGCGTGGCGTTCAGCCCGACGCTGCCGCCGTTGCTGACCGGGTTGGTGGACGCCACCAGCGGCGCCCGCGTGTCCGGGCCGGGGTCGTAGCCGAAGACGACGTCGACCCAGTAGTTCGCGTTGCCGAAGCTGCGGTCCGGGAATCCGGACGCGCCGACCTTGTACACGCCGTTCGGCTCGGTGGCCGTGCTCTTCGACGCCGTCAACGGTTCCAGGCCGGTCGACGAGTTCGTGAAGTAGTTCGCGTCGGCCGAGTAGTGCCCGGTGTTCGTGTGGTAGCTGGCGATGTACGTGGTGTTCGCGGTGATCTGGACGGACTCCGGGAACGCCAGCGTCTGCCAGCCCAGCGCGGTCTCGTTGAGGAAGGTGCCGGTGGCCAGCAGTGTGCCGTCGGTCTTCCACAGCGAACCGGTGTGCGAGCCGGTGTTGCCGACTCCCTTGTAGAACCGGACACCGCGCACGTACCCGTCCGAACCTGCCTGGAACTTCACGCCCAGCTCGAGCGCGGTCGAGTCACCGGAGTCCGGTGTGGCCGGCACCGCGTTGTCGGGCCAGATGCCGCACGGGCACGACCGCGGGTTGACCGTGACGGCGCGGGTGACCTCGCCGGAGAGGTTCGCCGAGTCGTCGACCGCCCTGATCCTGAAGGTCACCGGGCCGGACTTGGCCGGTGTGTAGACGTAGTTCCACGCGGTCTGCCCGGCCTGCCAGTTCGCCGCGTGCCAACTGGTCCCGTCGACCGAGACCTCGACGCCCGCTGTCCTGCCGCCGACATCGCTCACGGTGCCGGACAGCGTGTACGCGGAACCGACGATCGGTGAGAGCGTCACTCCGATCGAGACGGCGGGCGCCGTGGTGTCCGTGCTCGGGTCGGCTTGGGTGATGTCCCTCGGTGTTCTCGGCTGGACGTTGTCCATGTCCGCCAACAGGTTCGCGGTCGCCTGCCTGATCCTCGGGTCCGCCGCGTCCTCGTTGTTGCGGATGTGCTTGTTCTCCAGGCCCCAGGACCACTGGATGGTGCCCGCGGCGAAGATCAGCGCGCCGCTGGGCTGGTACTTGTAGAGGGTCAACGCGTGCGTCTTCGTTCCGGGTGCGTAGACGTCACCCTCGTTCTGCAGGACGTACTGACCGTCGTTCATCTCCACCGTCGTCCGGGAGAACTGGCCGACGCCCGGCGGCTGGAAACCGTTCTCCTCCACGGTGTCCCACTCGTACCCGAGGGTTCCCGGCTTGAAGACCCACGCCTCGTTCGGCTGGGTGCCCATCGCCGGGGCATTGCGCCACAGCCGCAGCTGGCGGAATCCTGGTGGGACGGTCAGCTGGTCGTTGCGCATGCCGTTGACGGTGAAGATCTGGCCCAGCAGGGAGTTCTCCGGCCTGCCACCGTCCTTGGGCGGGCTGTTGCGCGGGTCGCGCCACGTCCCGGTCCACTCGGTCGGGTGCGGGTCCACCTGGTTGGGCTTGGTTTCCTTGTAGCAGACCAGCGTTCGCCAGTCCGTGGCCGGACCGGCCTGGCTGGGCTCCCACCGGGTCTTCCAGAAGATCTCGTTGCCGGTCATGAACGCCATGTTCACGCCTGCGTCGCGCGCGTCCTCCACGGCGGCCCGTTGCTCGTTCGACCAGTACTCGTCATGGCCGACCGGCATGTAGACCTTGTGGTTCTTGGCCAGGTGGCCGCGGCGCGACATGTCCACATTGGTGGTGTAACTGACGTCGTAGCCGTTCTTCTCCAGCCACAGCAACATCGGGTATTCGGCGTTGAAGAAGAAGTTCTCCGGCTCGCTGCCGATGATCGGCCGGTTGTAGCTGACCTTGTAGCCCGAGCCGCCGTTGCCCAGCGAGGTCCCGGTGTAGAAGCTGTTGCCCTTCGGGGGGTCGTTCACGGTCGGCCGGTTGCCGTAGGTGTTGTACGCCTGCCAGGTCGCGTCCGCGGTCTGGAACAGGATGTCCGAGTGGCTGGCGTCGTCGCGGACGACGAAGACGATGTCGCTCTCGCCGATCACTCCGTCGCCGTAGTCGCGCCGGAGCACCGTGTAATAAACACCGGAAACCGATCCGGCCGGCACGGTCCACTGCATCGTCGTGGCCCAGTTTCCGCAGTCCACAATTCCGGTGTCCTGCGCCGGATCGGCCGGATTGTCCTCATAGCAGTTCGGCTGCGTGATGGAATTCACCTGCTGGTTGTCCACCAGCTTGCGCGCACCGGCACCGCCGTAGTATCCGAGCCGGTAAATGTCGAACCAGAACCTCGGCGCATCGGTTTTGACCTTGAACTTGACCGTTTCGCCCGGCGCATAGCTGATGTTGTCGGTGAACCCGGCGATCGAGTCGTCGACCGACGTGATCATCCAGTTGTCGGCCGTGTTCGACGCCAGGGTGTTCTCGCAGGCCACAGGGTTGACTGGGAGCGCGCACGGCGCGGGTGGCGTCGGCTGCGCCGCGTGCGAACTCGGCACGAGGCCCATAACAGTGATATTGGCGGCCACCAACGTGACGCCGATTACGTGGGCGATTCTTCGACGAGATCGCCCGAATACCGAACGCATTGCTCCGCCTTCCAGCCTGACACCTCTTTGTCCCCTGTCGTCGCTGGAAAAATCGACATCCCCGCAGTTGACGTTACGACTTTCGGGGGAGAATGCCCGAAAGGGTGGTCAAAATTTGGTCACAATGCGCCGGTACGCTCGTGAGTGTTTATCCGGGTTAGAACACGTGTAACCACTCACGAGGTATTTCCGTCAGTAGGCGCCCTGTCCGGTGACCACGGCCCGCACCGTCTTCCACATGATCACTGCGTCGAGGGTGAGCGACCAGTCCTCCACGTAACGCAGGTCCAGCCGGACCGACTCCTCCCACGGCAGATCACTGCGGCCGCTGACCTGCCACAACCCGGTCATCCCCGGCTTGACCAGCAGCCTGCGGCGCACGTCGGGGCCGTAGCGCTTGGTCTCCTCCGGCAGCGGCGGCCGCGGCCCGACCAGTGACATCGACCCGGACAACACGTTGAACAGCTGCGGCAGTTCGTCGAGCGAGTACCGGCGCAGCACCGCACCGACCCGGGTCAGCCTGGGGTCCTTGCGCATCTTGAACAACAGGCCCGCCCCCTCGTTGGCCAGGTTGCCGCGCATCTTGTGCGCGCCCTTCACCATCGTGCGGAACTTGACCATGGTGAAGGTCCTGCCGTCCTTGCCGACCCGCCGCTGCCGGTAGAACACGGCGCCGCGGCTGTCGGTCATGATCAGCACGCCGATCGCCAGGATTAGGGGGGAGAACAAGGTCAGCAGCAACGCCGAACCGACGCGGTCGACGATCTCCTTGACCACGCGGCGCGCGCCGCTGAAGACCGGTGCGCTCACGCGCAGCAGGGGCATGCCGAGCACCGCGCTGACGTGTAATCGCGGTCCGGCGACCTCCATCAGCACCGGCGCGACGACCATCTCGGCCTCGCTGCCCTCCAGGTTCCACGCCAGCTCCTGAAGCCTGCGCGGGGTCCAATATGGATCCGACGCGATCGCGACGACCCGGTAGCCGCCGCGCCGCACGTGCTCGGCGAGATCCTTCAACCGCCCGACAACCGGAACGCCTTCGAGCTCGTCGTCTCCGTCGCCGCGGCCGTCGAAGGTGCAGACCGCTTCGACGCGCCAGCCCAGGTGCGGCGTCTGCCTGGTCCGTGTGATCAGGTCGCGCGCCGTGTCAGCGCTGCCCGCCACCAGCACCGGTAGCAGACACTTGCCCTCCTTGCGCGACTTGTGCAGGAACCTGCGCAAAAGATAGCGCTGGGGGAACGAAAGCAGCGCGATCGCGGGGATCGCCACGAACACCCACAGCCGGATGTTGGTCGAGTCGAACGCCAGTCCGCCGAGCGCGAGCACGACCGCGGCGGAGAACAACCCACGGCCGAGCCTGCCGAACTCGTCGGCGCCGTGGCCGAGCACGTTCGGGCTCCACGCCCGGTTCATCATCAGGGAGCACAGAACCAGCGCGACAGTCGTCACGCCGAGCACGACCCAGAGGTGCTGCCAGTTGGCCGATCCCCTGGCACCGAACAACAACCCGACCACAGCAACCGAGACCACAGTGGCGATCACGTCGCTGAACACGACCGACCGGCGGTAACGCGGCTCCCACGCCGCGATCGGCGCGTGCCGGGGCTCGCCGATCGGCAGCAGCGCCGGTGGCAGCGACCGGGCCAGGTCCGTCGGCAGGCGGCGGTGCACGCCGTGGCGAGTCGGGCTGGCTTGCTCACCCATCGTCTGATCCCCCCGCACATCGGGTTCGGGCAAAGGCTTTCCCCGCAGATGGCCGGCGACCACCCGCTGACGTCGAAGCAAAATCGTTGATGTGTAACGAGTCGATCTCGACGCTGCGGTGCGTCGCCAAACCATCAGTCGCTCGCGTAGTTCCAGCCGTTACGCGCCCCGTTAACCGGTTTTCCTGGCAGCTCGGAACGGGTTCGGTCGGTGAGTTCCCGACTGATCACCGCCCAGCCGACCGAATTCACCCGAAACGGTCGCGGGAACGGGCAAATGGCCGCGCAGCCCCCGGCACGGGGTAGGCCGAACGGAGCCACTGGCCACTCGCCGTGCTTTCGGGGACACGGCGTGCCGTCAGGCGGAATACGCCCGATCGGGGTGGTGTCAACCCGAGAATATTTACCTTTGTCACTCGGCGGGTTGAGGCGAATGGCCGCCGGTGAGCCGTCGCGGCGCCGCGTAACGCCGCAGTGCCGGGGCAACCGGTCGCCCGGCGAGGAAACCGGTTACGGTGCCCGCCTCCAACGCCTTGCGGTACACCGACATGGCGTCGGCCGCAGCGTCCACTGTGTGCTGGACGTCCATGGCCGTGTGCGCCGCGGAGATGACGAAGGACTGACCGAGCACCCCACGGCGCAACAACTCCTGGAGAAACAGTGTTCGGAATGCCTGCGACGGGCTTCCTTCGTGGTCCTTGGTGGTGAAGATCAGGCACGACGGCCTGCCGATCACGGACACGTGCCCGGCGATCCCCAATTCGGTGGCGGCAAAATTCACGCCATCGGCCAGAGCAGTCCCGGCTCGTTCCATCGTCCCAATGGGGTCGTCTGTGGAATAGGCCCGGACCACCGCGCGGAAAGCGGCCAGTGACACCGATTCCGGTCCGTGCGTGGTCGACAACAGGAACACGCGCGGCTCGCCGGTGCGCAGCCCGCCGAGCTCCATCAGCTCCCGCTTGCCCGCCAGGGCGGAGATCGGGAAACCGTTGCCCATCGCCTTGCCCCAGCAGGACAAGTCGGGCGTCACCCCGTAGACGCGCTGCGCACCACCGGCGGACCAGCGGAAACCAGTGATCATCTCGTCGAACACCAGCACAGTCCCGTGCGTGTCGCACAGCTGCCGCACGCCTTCGAGGAAGCCGGGCGCGGGTTCGGCCAGTGCGGTCGCCGCCTCGAGGACGACGGCCGCGATTTGTCCACTGTGCTCGTCGAACAGCGCACGCAACGACTCCAGGTCGTTGTAGCCGAACCGCCGGATCGCCCGGGTCGTCGACTGTGGAATGCCCGCGTCCATCGCGGTCGTGCCGATGAACCAGTCGTCGACGGAGTAGAACGGCTGGTCGCAGACGGCGATCAGCTCGCGCCCGGTGGCCGCGCGGGCCAGCCGGACCGCCGCGGTGGTGGCGTCCGAGCCGTTCTTGGCGAACTTCACCATGTCCGCGCCGGGCACCAGGCGCAGGAAGTCCTCCGCCGCCGCGAGTTCCAGCTCGGTCGGCCGGGAGAAGCTCAGCCCGTTGACCAGTTGCTCCCGCACGGCGTCGATGACCGGTTCGTAGGCGTGCCCGAGCGTGACGCTGCGCAGGCCCATCCCGTACTCGACGTACGAGTTGCCGTCGACGTCCCAAACGGTCGCCCCTTTGCCCCTTGCCAGCACGGGAGCCATGCCTTCGGGGTACTGGTCGGCACCGCGCGCATACGTGTGCGCGCCACCGGGCACGAGGTCGTGCAACCGCCCCTGCAGCTCGGCAGACCTGCGGAAATCGTCGTTCACCTGCACAACCTCCCACACCTCGTAGCGGCGCTTACACAGAGAGGTACCCTGCGCGCGTGACAGAGCGGCGCGTACCAGTTGGCACGGTAATGGTCGACGCCATGACCGAGGCGGAGGTCGTCCGCCGCGTCCGGGAGACGTGGCACGACGGCGGCTGGATCCTGACCGCGAACGTGGACATCGTCCGGGCCATCACCCGGGACCGTTCGCTGGTGCGACTCGCATCCACCGCGACCCTCACGGTCGCCGACGGCATGCCCCTGGTCTGGGCGGGCCGGATCGCGGGCAGGGACATCCCCGAACGCGTCACGGGCAGTTCGCTCGTGCACACGCTGACCCACGCCGCCGCGCTCGACGGCCGCTCGGTGTACCTGCTCGGCGGTGCTCCCGGTGTGGCCGAACGCGCGGCCGCCGTGATGCGGCGCCAGTCGCCCGGCCTGAAGATCGCCGGGGTCGCCGCACCGCCTGTCGGCTTCGACCAGCACGAGGACACGCTGCGGTCCGTCATCGACGACGTGGTGCTCACCCAGCCGAGTCTCGTGCTGATCGGGATGGGCTTCCCGAAGCAGGAGAAGCTGATCCAACGGCTGCGCGAGGTCATGCCGAACGCCTGGTACGTCGGCTGCGGCGCGGGTATCCCAATGGCCTCCGGTGACTCGAAGCGTGCCCCCGTCACCATGCAGAAGCTCGGTCTGGAGTGGGCACACCGCCTGGCCATGGAGCCGCGCAGGCTGGCCAAGCGCTACCTGCGTGACGACCTGCCGTTCGCGCTCCGGCTGCTCGCGGGCGCGGCTGTGCGCCGAGTGCTGCGTTAGCTTCGTCGCTCCGGGGTGCATCCAGCCGGACAGGCTCGGATACTCGTGGTGTGCGTTTTCTCGGCCATTCGACCGTTCGGATCGAGACAGGTGGCCGGGTTGTGCTCACGGATCCCGTGCTCACCACACGAGTGGGGCCGCTGGTTCGGGTAGTTCCTGCCCTTGACCCGTCCACGTGGGCCGGGGTCGACCTTGTGCTGATCTCTCACCTGCACGGCGATCACTTGCACCTGCCGTCGTTGCGGCTGGTCCGGCGCGCCCGGATCGTGGTGCCTCGTGGCGCGGGCGCGTGGCTGCGACGCAAGGGATTCCCGCACGTCGAGGAGTTGGGTGTCGGTGAGCGGCTGGTGGACGGCGACCTGACCGTCACGGCTGTGCACGCCGAACACTCCGGCCACCGCTGGGGGCCGCGGTTGACCCACGGGCCGCACGCGCCCGCGGTCGGGCACGTCATCGAGGCGGAGAAGCGCGTGTACGTGGCCGGCGACACAGATATATACGAAGGCATGGCGGACCTCGGTGCCGTCGACATCGCGCTGCTGCCGGTGTGGGGCTGGGGGACGACGCTGGGTCCGGGCCACCTCGACCCGCTCAGGGCCGCCGCCGCGGTCCGGTTGATCAAACCCCGGATCGCCGTGCCGGTGCACTGGGGGACGCTGGCGTTGCCGGGCGTGGCACGCACAGCGCGGATGCGGCGGCTGCTGACCGAGCCGGGTCACGACTTCGCCGCCGCCGTGGGCAGGGACGCGGCAAGCACGGACACCCAGGTGGTCGTCACGCCGCCGGGTAGCGAGGTGATGCATGAACCTAGCGCTTGATCTCACGTCGACGTCGTCGGTCGGCTACCCGTTGGTCTTCGGCGGCGTGCTGCTCGGGTCGATCATCCCGATCGTGCCGACCGGTGCCGTTGTCGGCGCGGGCGCGGCCGTCGCGATGACGAGCGCGGACTTGTCACTGCCGTTGGTGCTGGTGCTGTCAACGCTCGGCGCGTACATCGGTGACGTCGTGACGTACGCGATCGCCCGGCTCGGCGGTGATCCGGCCGTGCGTTGGCTGGCTCGTCACCAGCACGCGGACCGTGTGGCCAGCGTCCGCACGCAGTTCACGCGTCGCGGCTGGCAGATCCTGGTGGTCGGCCGGTTGCTCCCGGCGGGCCGGATCCCCGTACTGCTCGCCGCCGGGGCGCTGGCGTATCCGTGGCGGCGGTTCCTGCCGACAGCTCTGATCGCGGCCGCGATGTGGGCGGTGGCGTACTCGCTGCTGGGTGTGGTCAGCGGCGGGATCTTCGACTCGCCGTTGATCGCGAGCTTGTTGGCGACCGCGCTCGTACTGCTTGTCACGGTTCTCATGGCGGTCATCGCACGGCAGCAACACCGTGCGCCCGACGCGGGCAGGCTGCTGCGCGGTGGTCGCGCGACCGTCCGCGTGCTGTTCGTCTGGTTCGTCGTCACCGCCGCGTTGCGCGCGTTTGACGTGCTATTGCCCGGTTTCACGATGACCCAGTGGTGGCAGCCGACCGTCTGCGCGCTGCTGCTCGGCCTGATGTCCGCGGTCCTGTGGCCGCTCATCCTGCGGGTCGCGTTGCCGTTCGCGTTGTTCACGTTGGGCCTCGGCAGTTTCATCGTGATCGGCGCGGGAGCGTTGGCGATCTTCAACACCGTGCCGGGCGTCGAGATCGAGAACCTGAGCACGGCCGTCGCGGTGACGATCGGCATGGCCGCTGTCGGTGCCGTGATGAGCAGTGTGCTGGCCATCGACGAGGACGAGATGTTCTTCCGCCGCGTCGCGCGGCGCGGCGGCACGCCCACTTTGATGCCCGACGCCACACCGGGCGTGATCTTCCTGCAGATCGACGGGCTCGGCTACGACACCGTCCGGCGTGCCGTGCGCGACGGCGACATGCCGACGCTGGCCGCGTGGATCAACGAGGACAGCCACACGTTGGAGATGTGGCAGACCGACTGGAGTTCGCAGACCGGTGCGAGCGTGTCCGGCATCCTGCACGGCGACAACCACGACATCCTCGGGTTCCGGTGGTACGAAAAGGACCGCGACCACGTGATGGCGTGCGCGCACCCGAAGGACGCGGCCGAGATCGAACGCAGGCACTCCGACGGCCGCGGCCTGCTGTCCGGCGGCGGTGCGGGCCACGGCAACCTGTTCACCGGCGACGCGGACCACGTCACGCTGACCATGAGCGCGGTTCCGGTGCTGGGCAAGGGAGTCCGGCGCGGCAGGCACGAGCGGACCGGATCCGGCTACTACACGTACTTCGCCCGCCCGGTGAACGTCCTGCGGACGTTCGGCTCGGCCGTGATGGACATCGGCAGGGAGATCACCGCGTCGACCAGTCAGAAGCGGCGCGGCGTCAGGCCGAGGATCAAGCGCGGCGGGTTCTACCCGATCGCCCGGTCCGGTACGACCGTGATCACGCGGGACGTGGTGGTCGCGGCGATCATCGAGGACGTCCTGGCCGGGCGACCCGTGGTGTACGCGGACTTCCTCGGCTACGACGAGGTCGCGCACCACTCCGGGATCGAACGGTTCGACGCGTTGGCCGTGCTGCGCGGGATCGACCAGCAGATCGGGCGGCTGCACCGGGCCACCCGGCTCGGGCCGCGGCCGTACCACCTCGTCGTGCTGTCCGACCACGGCCAGACACAGGGCTGGGCGTTCGCCGACCGGTTCGGCGAGCCGGTCGAGAAGCTCGTCGGCAGGCTGTGCGGCGGCGACCCGGCGGACATCGCCAAGGCGACGAAGCCGCGCAACGCCACCGAAGGCTGGCAGATGAACGCGGCGCTGGCCGAGGGCGGCCTGATCGCGCGGCGGCTGCGCGGCCGGGTCGAGAAGGCCGGGGTGAGCCCCGAGTTGCACCGCGCACCCGGTGGTGAACCCGGCGAGGTCGCCAGGGTCGCGCCCGGAGTTGTCGTGGTGGTGTCCGGGCACGTGGCGATGGTGTCGTTCACCGAACACGAGGGCCGCGTGCCGCTGGAGACGATCGAGCGCGAGTACCCGGAACTGCTGCCGCAACTGGTCGACCACGACGGAGTCGGGTTCATGCTGGTGCACAGCTCGGAGTTCGGGCCGGTCGTGCTCGGCCGCGACGGCCTGCACCGGTTGGCCACCGGCGTGGTGATCGGCGAGGACCCGTTGCGGGACTACGGCCCGCACGCCGCCGGGCTGATCCGGAGAACCAGCGAGTTCCCGCACTGCGCGGACATCATGATCAACAGCCGGTACGACCCGGAGACCGACAACGCCTCGCCGTTCGAACCGCACGTCGGATCGCACGGCGGGCTCGGTGGGCCGCAGGCACGCGGTTTCGTCGTGTACCCGAAGCACTTCACCCCCGCGGGGGACGTGGTCGGCGCGGAAGCCCTGCACCGGGTGTTCCAGGGCTGGCTGACCGGACTCGGTCACCCCGCGCCCGTGGACGAGCGCGTCAGCGCGCCCGTACCACTCCCTTGATCACCTCGGCCAGCCGCCGGGCCTGGACGTCGGTGGTCAGCTCGCGCTCCAGCCGGGCGCGCCCGGCCTTGCCCATGGCGTCCGCGCGCTCCGGGTCGGCCATCAAGGCGTTGACGGCGGACGCGAACATGTCCACGTCTCCCGGCGGCACGACCAACCCGTCGTGGCCGTGCTTGAGGTACCCGTCCAGCCCCGCGCTCGCGGTCACCACGTACGGCCGTCCACACGCCATCGCCTCGAGGATGACCGACATGCCGGACCCGTGGATGTTCGGCTTGGTGGCCACCGCGACGACGTTGGCCGCGCCGTAGAACTGGCGACGGCGGCGCCCGAGGTGCTCGCGGTGCAGCACGCCGAGGTCGCCCGGCAGGTCCACGTCGAGCTGGGTCGCCAGCTCCAGCCGCGTGCCCGGTCGGCGGCGGCGCACGTCCGCGACCGCCTTGATCAACGTGTCGTGGTCGCGGTGCGCGTCGTCGCCGACGCTGGCGACCAGGTCGCGGTCCACAGTGCCCTCGGCGGGACCGTCGACGGGCCGGAACCAGTCGGCGTCGATTCCGAAGGGGACGAACCGCAGCTTGCGGTCGGGCACGCCCCACTCGTCACGCAGGACCGGGATCATGCCCTTGGCCTGGACGAAGACGATCTCCATCTTGTCGAGCGCCTTGCCCGCGCGCCGCAGGAACTTCTTCGACCGGTCCTGCGGGTCGGTCAGCAGCTGCACGCCGCTGATCACCGGCGGGCCGCCGGGCAGCGCGGCGGCCGGGATACCGGTGAACTCGTCCCAGCAGAGCACCACGTCCGCGCTCCGCTTGAGCCGGTTGCGGTGCGACGCAACCGCTTCCAGCCACTCGAGGCCGTCTTCCCGCGCACGCACCCTGCGGGCGAGCGCGTTCGGGACACGTCCTTTGAGGACCTCGCGGAACACCACGTCCACACCGTGCCGCGTCAGCTCGTCGATGCCGAAGGGGGTGGCGTTCGGGACTTCACCGGACGCGTTGCGCGCCGGCCACTTGGCCGCGTCGAGGTAGTGGATCAACTCCACCCAGGCACGCACGCGCGACACAGTCCCACTCCTGATCAGCTCGCGAGGATGAGCTCGGCCAGCCGGGCGGCCTGCAGCTCGGTCGAGAATTCGCGTTCGACCTTACGACGTGCCGCCCTGCCCATCTCCTCGGCCATGGCGTCGTCGTTGACGAGCCGCTGCACGCATTTCGCCAGGGCATCCACGTCGCCGACCGGGTAGACGAGTCCAGTGTGCTCGTTCTCGACGTAGTCCGTTAGGCCTGGAGTGTCCGGAATCACTACCGGCCGCCCGCTCGCCATCGCCTCGAGGGTGACCGTCAGGCCGGACGCGTGCACGTTGGGCCGGGTGGCGATCGCGACGACGCTGGCCCGTTGGTAGAGGTCCCTGATCTGTCCCTCGTTGAGCCCGGTGCGCGCGAACTCGGCGGGAATCGGCAGCCTGGTGGCGATTTCCAGCCGGGCGCCGCGGACACTTCGGACAGCGTCGATCAGCAGCCGGTGGTCGCGGTGGCGGTCGTTGCCCGCGCTCACCACCAGACGTTCTCCGGTTCTGGGGCGTGGCGCGAAGAAATCGACATCGATGCCGAGTGGGATGTGGTGTGCGTTCCTGACGCCCCAGTCCCGTTCGAGCCGGGGGATCATCGCGCTCGACGACGCCCACACGCCCGCGGCCTTCGGCAGCGCGAGCCGCGCGAACGACGCTGTCACCCGGTCGACCTCGTCGGCCAGCCACACCACTCCCGTGATCACCGGTTTGGGTTTGCCCGGTTTGTGGTGTTCGCGCAGCGCTGCGGGGACCCCTGAGTACTCGTCCCAGCAAAGGACCACGTCACCGGTGTTGCGGCGGAAGGCATCGACCCATTCATACCCTCCGAGCCGGTGACGCGCCGCGCGGCCGATCCGCTCCGCTACCCGCCCGCTGGAGGGAATTCGCATGATCGGCTGCACCCCGTGGTTGATCAACCGGTCCAGTCCATACGGCCAGTGATCGGGGACTTCACCACGGGCGTGCCGACTACTCCATTCGGCGGGATGAAGTCCGTGCGACAACTCGAGGTAAGCGCGCACCGTATCGACCTCCACATCGCGACAGCACCGCGTGGGATCTGCGGCAACGCGAAGTTACTAGACTACGGCCCGTGTCCAGGGCAGCGGCGATCGCGCGAGGGGTCGCCCTCCAAGTGGTGGCGCGAGTCACCGCGCTGCCGCTTGCCATCGTCACTCTGGGTATAGCAACGCAGTATCTGGGCGAACACGGCTACGGCATCATGACGACCGCGATCGTGTTCGTCGGCCTGTTCGAGACGCTGACCTCGCAGGGCATCGGCACGGTGATCGTGCGCCGCGTCAGCGGCAGGCAGAAGGCGTCACTGGCGCACCTGATCGGCCTGGACCTGACGTTCTCGCTGACGTACGCGCTGCCGCTGGGGCTGACCGCCGCGAGCATCGGGGTGCTGACGTACTCCGATCCACAGGTGCAGTCCGCGCTGTTGGTGCTGTCCGCCGGGCTGGTCTGCAACGCCGTCGCGTCCTGTTTCGACGCCGTCTTCGACGTGCACGTCAAGTACGGCACGATCGCGATCGCCGAGTTCTTCGCCCGCGTGATCACGCTGGGTGCCGCCGCCGCGGTGGCGTTCACCGACGCGGGTCTGCTGGCCATGTGCGCGGTGCAGATCCTGCCGAACCTGCTCAAGATGGTCGTCAACGGGCTCGCGGCGCACCGGCTGACCCCGATGCGGCCGATCGGTGACCTGAACGCGATCCTCAACCTGGTCAAGGAGAGCATCCCGTTCACCCTGATCATGCTGATCGCGGTGATCTACTGGCGTGTCGACGGCGTGCTGCTGTCCCTGCTCGCCGACACGCGCGAAGTGGCCGCGTACGGGATAGCCGTGCAACTGGCGTTCACCCTGAACATGCTGCCGCAGGTCTTCTCCCGGACCGCCCTGTCGACGATCAACGAGGGCTACGCGAGCGACCCGGCCAGGTTCCGGCGAGCGGTGGCGAGCGGCTACCGGTTCCTGTTGCTTTTCGCCACACCCGTCGCGGTACTGGGTATCCCGTTGGCGGAGCGGCTGGTGACGGCGGTCGGCTCGGACGAGTTCGCCCAAGGCGCGACGCCGGTGCTGCGGCTGTTCTTCGTCGCCTGCGCGATCAGCTTCCTGACGTCGATCATCAGCGACGCGATGGTCGCGGCGCACCAGCAGCGCTTCCTGACCACGCTGTCGGCGGTGAACCTGGTCGTGAACATCGCGCTGAACATCATCCTGATCCCGCACTTCGGCGCGGTCGGCTGCGGGATCGCCCTGATCGTCACGGAACTGTCCGGTGTGGTCTTCACCCAGATCCGGCTACGCAAGGTAGGCGTCGACCCGCTGCCGATGAAGTACGTGATGCGCCTGATCCCCGGCCTGAACCTGTCGCTGCTGGCGATGCTGCTGACGTGGTCGCTGCCGCTGGTCTTCCCGATCGTCGCGGGGATGATCGGCTACTTCGCCGGTGCGTGGCTGGGCGGTGCGATCCCGGACGAGATGCGCGGTGCCCTGCTCGGCGCCATGAAACCCGGCCGCAAGTCGGCGCCCGCCTGACAACGCGTAAGGTGACCCGACGTGACGGACGGTCAGCCTGGTCGCCCGCTGTCGGTGCTGGTAGTCAGCTACCGCAGGGCGGATCTCTTGCGGCGTTGTCTCGACAGTGTCCACAAACACCTGTCGGGATGTTCGATCCTGGTGTGGGACAACCTGTCGACGGGAACGCCCGCGATCAGGGAGCTGGCTGGCGAGTACCCGGACGTCGAGTGGGTGTTCTCCGAGCGCAACGTCGGTTACGCCGCCGCCGTGAACGGTTTGGTGGAACGGACCGAGCACGACGTGCTGCTGCTCAACCCGGATGCCGAACTGCTCGGGCCGTTGACGAAGTCGCGGGCCGCGCTGCGGGAGCACGGCGTCGCGGCTGTCTCGCCGAAGGTCCTGGAGGGTGCCGACGGGCCGGACTGGGACGTCGCCCGGCGCAGGCAGACCGTCCTGCGCAGTCTCGTCAGCCATTCGGGTTACGGGAAACGCCTGCGCGGCAAGGCACTTTCCGACTACTACTCCGAGCAGCCCGGTGAGGTCGACGGCTACCTGTCCGGCTGTTGCCTGCTCGTCTCCCGTGCGGCCTGGCGTGAACTCGGCGGCTTCGACCAGAAGTTCTTCCTGTACGGCGAGGAGTCCGACTGGCAGCGCCGGGCGCGCGACCACGGCTGGCGCCTGGTGCTCGCGGACGAGCCGGACGTCCGGCACGCCGCCGCGGGAACCATGGCCGGTGACCCGTTGGCCGAACGGCGGTCGCGGGATCTGTTGCGGGCCGGACAGGCCGAGATGCTGGGGATGAGCAACTACGGGCCCGGCGCGGTCTTCACCGCCGGGCTCAACCTGCTCGACCGGGTGCAGCGGTCGCACCGCGAGGACCGGCAGCGGGAGCGTGTCGCGGCCAGGGCGAAGGCCGAGCCAGGCAAACCGAGCATTCTGTTGACCAGCAACGAGTTGTGCCAAGGTGGCGCCGAACGGCAACGGGTGCTGCTCGCCAACGAGCTGAGCAGGCGCGGATACCCGGTCACGCTGGCGTGCCTGCAGCACTTCGGCCCCCTCACGCCCGAACTGGACCCGAGCGTGCGCCTGGTGCTGACGCCGTGGTGGCAGCCGCTCGTCGACCTGCCGACCAAGGACGCCGTGCTGATCACGGGTATCACGAACACCGAGGCCGGGTTCGCGGTCGGCTGGAAGGCGCTCAACCCGAAGGGGCGATGGCTCGCGGCGACGCACGAACCCGCCGAGCCGGACCGTCCGACCTACGGCGGCAAGCTGGCCAAGGTGATCAACCGGAGTGACGGCGTGATCGCCTTGTCGCCACGGCATTGGGACGCCATCACCAGGCACCAGGCCTTGCACCCGCGGCATTTCATCGCACCCAACGGAGTGCCTGGCCAGGGAGATCGCGGCTACCAGCCGTCGAAACCGGTCCGCCTCGGCATGCTGTGCCGGATGGTCGAGCACAAGAACCCGCATCTGCTCGTGCAGGCGCTGGACTCGCTCGACGATCTCGACTGGACGCTGGACCTGCACGGCGACGGCCCGGACCGGGCGAAGCTCGAAGCCATGACACCGAAGCGGCTGTCCGGCCGGGTCACGTGGCACGGCGCGTCGCCCGGCCCGGACCACGCGTTCGGCACGTTCGACGTGCTGTGTGTGCCGAGCAAGGCCGAGGCTTTCCCGCTGGTCATCGTCGAAGCCATGGCACGCGGGCTCCCCGTCGTCTCATCCGCTGTCGGTTCGGTGCCGGATCTGCTGGACAACGGACGAGCCGGGGTGCTTGTCGAACCTGTCACCGCGACGGCGTGGGCGGCGGCCCTTCGCCCGATCATCGAAGACCCGACCAGGCTCACGGCGCTCGCCGCGGCGGGCGCGGAGCGAGCCGCCAAGTTGTACACAGTAGACGCCATGACGGATGCTTACGAGACCGCCATCGCGGCGGCGAGATGAGAGTTCTGTGGCTGTCGCCCTGGATGCGCACGCTGTCCAGGGTGCACGTCGAAGCGTTGCGGGACGCCGGGCACGACTGCTTGCTGATCACGTCCGACCAGCACTACGAGAAAATGCGGCCGCTGCCGTACGAGCGCGTGCTCGACCCGCGCCCGAAGGACCCCCGGACCATCGCCCCGCTGCTGCGCACAGTGCGGGAGGTCAGGGCCTGGCGGCCGAGCGTGGTCGTCGTCGAACTGGTGTGGGATCCGCGCTGGCTGATGCTGGCTCGGCTGGCGCCCATGGTGCACCTGGTCCACGACGACGCCCCGCACGACGAGACCGAACTGCGCCCGGCGTGGCAACGACGGCTGTTCAGCGGGTTCAGCAACCGGGCGAAGCGGGTCATCGCGTTCAGCGACTACGTGGCCAAGCAGTTGCCGTACCCGGCCAGTGTCGTGCCGCTGACCAGTGACGTCCGCGAGCAGGACCTGCCGCCGTTCGCCGAGGACCGGCGTGACTTCGTGCTGTACGGCCGGATGTCGCCGTACAAGAACGTGCCGGTGGCGCTGAAGGCGTGGGAGAAGCACCTGCTTTCCGGGCAGCACAAGGGCGACCGGCTGATCCTGCTCGGCGACGGCCCGCTCGACGTGTCCGAGCAGGACCTGCCACCGCGCTGTGAGTGGCGCAGGGAGCGTTACTCGTACGCCGAGGTCCTGCCGGTCCTCGGCCGCGCGAAGGGCTCGGTCGTGCACTACCGCCAGGCGTCGCAGAGCGGTGTGCAGCTGCTGTCGATGCAGCTCGGTGTCACGCCGATCGTCTCGGACTCCGGCGGGCTGCCGGAATTCCAGCCGCCGGGCGAACCGGGCATCGGCGTGGACGACGTGGACGGCCTCGCCGACGCCTTCGCCGCCCTGTCCGATCCGGATGCGGCGAACCGCCGGGGCGAGGCGAGCAGGCAGCACTTCGAACGGACCTACAGCGCCGGACTCGTCGGCGGGAAACTGGCCGAAGTCCTGGCCCACGCCGCCGTATAGCGGGAATTTATCACCCTTACGAGGGAGCTTACCGGGAGCAAGTTACTGCAATCGGCTTATTGACATGTTTTGATGGTCGGCATGGCTGAGGAGATCGGACGACGCCGGATCATCGGGGCAGCAGCCGGCGCGATCGCCCTCGGGGTCGCCGGTGGCATCACGCTGGCGAACCAGCAGTGGTTCGCCCCCGAGGAAACGGCCCAGCAGGAGACGAAACCGATCACCGCGGACGTGTCCGCGAGCGGGGACGCGCAGACCCTGCTGAAGTGGTTCCGCGATCTGCCCAAACGCGACTCCCGCAGGGTCGTCTGCGGGCAGCAGCTCGACGACATCACCGCCGCCAGCTACGACCACATCGTCGAGGCGCTGGTCAAACGCACCGGCAAGTACCCGGCGATGCTGGGTGTGTCGGTCCGCGACGACTGGAAACGGTCGGACTCCAGGATCCTGACCGACCACTGGCGGCGCGGCGGCCTGGTCACAGTGGACATCCACCCGTCGAACCCGTGGATCCCGGGCGGTGGCGCGAACTCGGCATGGGTGGCGGACGCGAAGGCCAGGAAGCCCGACCTGCGCGCACTACTGGCCACATCGGACTCGAGCCCGCAGCGGGCCGCGTGGCGCGCACAGCTGGAACGGGTGGGTGACCTGGTCGAGGAACTCGGCGCGGCCGGGATCGTGGTGTTGCTCCGGCCGTTGCACGAGGGCAACGGGTCCTGGTTCTGGTGGGGGCAGGACATGCCGACGCGCAAGACGTTCGCGCGGGACCTCTACCGTGACGTCTTCTTCTACATCAGCGAGACCAGACGGCTGCACAACGTGCTGTGGGTGTACTCGCCCGGTGCCTCGTGGGACGGGGCCGCACTGTCGTACTACCCGGGTGACGAGTACGTGGACATGGTCTGCCCCAGCAGGTACGACGACGAGATGCTGATGCTCGGCGACCGCAAGGGCCAGTCGCCCTACAACGACTACAAGGACATCCTGACGACCGGCAAACCGCTCGGGTTCTCCGAATGCGGCCCGGAGAAGAAGCGCGACGGCTCGTGGGACTCCCGGCTGATCGTGAAGCAGATCCGCGACAGGTACCCGGCCATGACGTACTTCCACTGCTGGAACGGCTGGCAGGGCGCGGTGATGGAACTCGCCAGGCTCAAGTTCACCGAGGAACTGCTCAACGACCCGTGGGTGATCACCAGGGACGAGGTGGACTGGCGGCAGGCGGCCGGACCGACGTCGTCCTCGCGACCGACGACCACCTCCCAGCCGACCAAGCCCCCATCACCCAAGCCCCAGAGCAACCCGATAATCCGACCACAGATCACCAGGTAGACCTCGGGAGTGTGGAGGCCGGACTAACCACTCACGAGGCTTGACCAGTGGTTTCCGAGGGTCTGGAGGTATCGGCCGATCTCGAAGGGTTCCACTGTGGAGCGTGCGGCCTTGCCGAGCCGTGCACGCAGGCCGGGGTCGTCGAGCAATGACTGCAACGCCGCTGTCAGCCCGTCGACGTCACCGGGTTGCACGAGTAGGCCGTTCTCGCCGTCCTTGACGACCTCGCCGATCGATCCGACCGGCGTCACCACCGGCACCAGGCCGTGCCCCATCGACTCGAGCATCGCCATCGGCAGGCCCTCGTCGCGGCTGGGCAGGACGAAGACGTGCGCGCCGGACAGCAGCTCGTCCCGTTCCGCCGGGGAGATCCACGTCCGGATCCGCGCGTTCACGTCCAACCGCGCGGCCAGTGCCTTGGTCTCGGCGACCTCGCCGTCGCCTGCCATCACCAGTTCGACGGGTCCGGACAACCGGGCGACCGCCGTCAGGACATCGGCTGAGCCCTTCCGTTCGCCGAACCGGCCGAGGAAGACGATCTTGAAGCCGGGTGCCGACGACACCTCGCCGGGCAGTTCGATCGGGTTGCCGAGGCTGACTACCCGGTGCACGCCGAGCAGATCCGTGTACGTGGTGCGCCACGACGAACCGAGCACGGCCACCAGGTCCGCCTGCCGGAAGGTCAACGCGACCAAGCGCTTGGCCAGGGCAGGCAGTCCCTGGTACCAGTCGACGAACTCGGCGCCGTGGCAGTGCAGCACGACCGGTTTGCGCATCAGCTTGGCGATCCACACCAACACGCCCTTGCGGATCACGCTGCCCCGTTCGGACACGTGTGCGTGCAGGACATCCGCGTACCGCAAGGCGGAAACGACCTTCGCCGTGCCCGACAGCCACAGCTTCAGGCGCATCCCGGCCGGGCCCTCGCGGTGCGTCGGGATCATCCGGATCGCCGCGACCTGGGATCCGTGCCGCAGCAACAGGTTCGTGACCGTCGCCATCCCGCCGCGCTCGGTCGGCGCGGAACCGGCCATCAGGACGCGGATCATGAGACGGAGTTGGCAGGCGGCGTGACCGGTCGCATCTGGCTGGTCTGCTCGGCGGATGACGACTTCGTCGCGCGCTCGAACCGCACCGGGAAACGCTTGGGGTAGAGCCAGCGCAACACCAGGATCGCGAGGGCCGCGAGGACGAAACCGCCGACGATGCCGCCGACGACCAGCAGCCACGCGGCGGGCACCGAGCGGGCGGGCGGGGTGGTCGGGTCGGTGATCACGTTGACGGCCACCCGGGCCGTGCCGCCGGGAGTGGTCTCCAGCTTGGTGACCGCGTTGATGAACGCCTGCGTCACCGCGACCGCGCTGCGCCGGGCCGCTTCCGGCGTCGCGCCCGTGACCTGCAACGACAGCACAGTGGTGTCACCGGCGACGGCGGCTTTGATCTGGGACACGAGCGTGCCGGAGTCCGTGCCGAGCACCTGCGCGGCCGGGCCCGTCACCTGCGCGCTCGACGCGATCTCCGCGTACGTGGTCATCCGCTGGTTCACGTACTGGTTGCTGGCGTACGCGGTGTCCGGCTGCGCCGGATCGCTCTGGCCGGTCATCAGCACCTGGGACGAGGACGTGTACACGGCGTTGCTCAGGCGGTTGCTGAAGTAGACGCCGCCGAGCAGGCCGACCACGACTCCGGCCGCCAGCAGCCACTGCCACCACGCGATGTTCTTGAGCAACCTCACGGCGTCATTATCCTTCTCGCTGATAGTCGCGGTCCTCCGACCTGCCCGGACTGTTGCGGGCCCGGCCGCCACGCGACGGCCAGTGCCAGCATCGCCAGGGTCAGCGCGACGGCCATCAACGAAGGCCGGTCGATCAACGTCGTCTGGAACACCGACTGGAACGCCAGACAAGCCAACCCGAGCCCCAACGCGACCACGAGCACAGTGGCGGGCGCTCTTCGCCGCCAACTATGCACGACAGCCGCGGCGACACGCACCATCAGCAAGCCGACGGCCAGCAACCCGAACGCCCCGAACCACAACCACATCCGCAGGTACTGGTTGTGGATCCACGGCCGCGGGTCGACGACGGTCCGGTCGTGCAGCGCGTCGTAGGAGACGATCTCCCCGCCGTACGGGATACCGACGCCGATGCCCGCGACGGGATGGTCGAGCAATGTGTTCAACGCGGCCGTGTTCTCCCTGACGCGGTCGGCCAGGCTGTCCTCACCGAGCGCCTCACCGCTGAACACGCTGGTCACACGTCCGGCGAGGGCCTCACCCGTGCCGCCGAGCGCACCGGCCGCGGAAAGCCCGAGCGCCACCGCGCCGAGCACGCCGGCTGCGAGCAAACGCTTGACCAGGCCGCGTGAGCCGAACCGGGCCACCGCGACCAGGATGACGAACCCCAGCAGCGGCGCCCACGTCGACCGGTTGAAGCTCAACGCCTCGTGTGCGAGGCCGGGCAGCGCGATCAGCAGCAGTCGCCAGCGCGGACGGCCGGGAAAAGCACCGGAAGCCAACAGGATCAGCAGCGGTCCCCACAGCGGCAGCACCGGCGCGGACAGCCGGGACACCTCGGACGTGTCGTCACCGGTGATCACCGAGGAGCGTTCGTCGACCAGCAGCCGATGCCAGTCCATGACGGCCGCGAGCAGCTCGATCGAACTGGCCACGGCGGCGCCGACGGCCGTGATCGCCACGAGCTGGGCGAGCCTGCCCGCGAACACCCGGTAGAGCACCAGGAAGCCGAGCGGCACCAGGAGCAACGCCCGCAACGTGTCTGCGACCTCGGAGAACTCGCCACCGCCGGTGACGCCCCGCGCGCTGCCAAGCGCGACCGCGACCGTGAGCACGACCAGTGGCCACAGGAAGATCGATTTGCCCGGCCGCCGCCACACCGCGACGAGCCCGACCAGCACGGCCACTTCCAGCACGGTCGGCGTGACCGGGCCGAGCTTCACCAGCTCCAGTTTCGGCGGCAGCACCGACGCGGCCAGCGCCAGCATCACCCCGGCGATCCAGCGGGGATCGCGAACCGCCACGGCGCCCGCAGCCAGCACGGCCACCATCGGCGGCCATACCGAGCCGGTGGCCGCGTACCCGCCGATGGCCACGAACCCCACGCCGAGCGCCAACGCGCCACGGCGAGTCCGCACCCCTGCCCACAGCGCACGGATCTCCCGATCCACACTGTCGGCAAACGCTTGCGCACCAGCGACCCGCGACCCGCCGTCGGCCAGGTGGGACACCCAAGGACCCGGTCGTCGCAACGCGCAGACGAGCCAGCCGACCAAGGCACCGATCACGGCACCCAGCACCGCGCCCCAGGCCGCCCAGGCACCCGAGAGGCTTTCCGGTTCGCTGCCGTTGGCCGACACCACACCGGACACGCGGTTGAACTCCATCCGCGCGACCACCGCGATGACCGTCTTGGCCGCGTCCGTCGCCCGGTCGGCCAAGTCCTCAGCGGTGAAGCTGTTGAGCTCGATCCGCAACGACTGCACACCGGAGATCTCGTGCGCGGTGATGGTCTCGCCGCTGCGCAACCCCGCTTCGCCCGCGACGGCACCACTGGCGGCCACCTTCACCCAGCTCGGCAGCCGTTGGGAGATGTGCCGAGCCACGGAAGCCGTCGGCGGCCGCGGTTCGAGCTGCACGGCGGTGAAGACGACGGTCGCGCTGCTTCGGTACGTCGGCCCGTCGAGCGTCGGTACCGCGAAGCCGACCAGCGCACCGACCAGCAGACCGGCCAGGACGACGAGAGCGGCCAGCCGGTTCACCGATTGTCACCGGCCAGCCGGGCGGGCGGGATGATCCGCCGGGTCTGCGGGTCCTCGGTCGGCACCGGCTCGGCGACCACCCAGCGACCGGCCAGCGCGGGCAGTGCGGTGCGGACCTCCTCCAGCAGGTCCGGTACGAACAGCAGGACCGCGTCCGGTTTCGCCCTGACCAGGTCGTCCGGGCTGATCACCGGGATCGCCGTGCCCGGCATCCGCCTGCCCCACTTGGCCTGCGAGGCGTCGGCGACGCCGGACAGCATGGTGTTGTCGATCCCCGCGGCGGCGAGCAACGCGACCGCACGCGACGCCGCGCCGTAGCCGTACACCCGGCGGCCGGTGCCGCGTTGGCGTTGCAACCAGCCACGCAGCGCGTTGATGCTGTTCTCGGCCGTCTCCTGCAACGAGCGCACGATCCGCGGGTCGTCGACACCACAGCCGGTTTCCTCGGCCAGCAACGCACGGACCTCCGGATCGCCGTGGCCGCCACGGGCCGCGGCGAGCAGGACCGTTCCGCCGTACAGGTCGAAGCGCCACACGGTCCGCGCCACCAGCCCGGCGGTTGCCAGCATCCTGGTCAGCGCGGCCGTGGAGTAGTACGCGTAATGCCCATGCCGCAAGGCGTTCCACTGCCCGCTGCGGATGATCGCGGCCAGCGAGTGGTACTGCAGCAACAGGACGCCGGTGTCCGTCAGTCTCCTGGCGCGCTCGACGATGGCTTCGTGCTGGTCGGGGTTGTGCATCATGCCGAAGCTGTCGAGCACGACATCAGCGGGCTCACCTGCCTGCTCGACCGGGCGCAACCCGTGCTCGGCGAGCAACGGCAACCACGAACCGCCGTGGGGACTGCCGTACTCGAACACGCGGACACCGGGTTTCACCATCCCGGAGCGCATCACCCGGCCGATCGCGTCCTTGGCCTGGGCGACCAGCGCCGCGGGTTCCACACCCCGTGGCTCCTCCGGCACGGTCGGGTCCTCCGCCAGCTGCGCGAGGCCGCACTCGGCGCACAGCCACATCCGCAGCGGGTAGATCGGGTCCGGTCCGTTGTCCCCGACCGGCGGGAAGAAGTCGCTGGCCGGTTGACGGCCGAGGTCGAGCACGACCTCGCCGCGGCGAGCCCGGCAGGACCGGCAGATCGGCGTCAGCACGGTCGCGCCAAAATGGACCAATGCATGTGCGGACCACCTCGATCGACGGCGTCCTGGTGCTCGTGCCCACCCCGCATCACGACTCGCGCGGCCTGTTCACCCGGACGTTCGACGCGACCATCGCCGCGGAGCACGGCATCGACCCGAACTCGTTCGTCCAGGACTCGCAGTCCCGCTCCAGACAGGGCGTGCTGCGCGGGCTGCACGGCCGAACCGGGCGAGGCGAGACGAAACTCGTGCGCTGCGCACACGGCGCGGTGACCGACGTGGTCGTCGACGCCCGGCCTGGTTCGCCGACCTTCGGCAGGCACGAGGTGTTCCTGCTCGACGACGAGACCTTCGCGCACCTGTACATCCCGCCGGGCATGCTGCACGGCTTCCAGGCGCTGACGCCGGTCGCGGACGTCTGCTACCGGATCGACCGCCCGCACGACCCGACCGAGGACGTCGCGGTGCGCTACGACGACCCGGAGCTGGGCATCGACTGGCCGCTGCCGGTGACCGAGATCAGCGCGCGGGACAGCGCCGCGGGCCTCTGGGCAGCGGGACCGTGGGCTCATTAGAGCCCGCCGTTGCTTTTCAACCAGGCCAGGCGCGTGAACTTCCGCTCGAAGTCCTCGCGGGTCAGGCCGTGCTCGGTGTAGGCGTCCGCCAGCTCCACCGCGCCCGCCTTGACCGTCCACTGTGCCGTGAACGGCATCGCGGCGCGGATCCGGGCGAAGTCCACGCGGTAGGACCGCGGGTCGGCGCCCGCCTCGCCGGTGATCACCAGCCGGGAACCGGCGACAGCTTCGACCACGTGCTGGGCGATTTGGGCGACGGTGAGGTTGTTGTCCTCCGTGCCCACGTTGAACGCCTTGGCGTGCACGGCTTCCCGTGGCGCCACCAGCGCGGCGGCGAACGCGTCCGCGATGTCCTGCGCGTGCACCAGCGGCCGCCACGGCGTGCCGTCCGACAGGACCTTGACCTCGCCGCTGAGCACCGCGTGGCCGACCAGGTTGTTCAGCACGATGTCGGCTCGCAGCCTCGGCGAGAACCCGAAAGCCGTGGCGTTGCGCAGGAAGACCGGGGTGAAGTCCGAATCGGCCAGCTCGAGCAGGTCGTCCTCGACGCGTACTTTGCTTTCCGCGTACGGAGTCACCGGGCGCAGCGGCGCGTCCTCGTCGACCAGGCCGTCCCCGGCCGCGCCGTAGACCGAACACGTCGACGCGTAGAGGAACCGCTTGATCCCCGCGTCCTTGGCCAGTTTCGCGAGCCGGACCGAGGCGTGGTGGTTGATGTCGTAGGTCAGTTCGGGCGCCAGCGATCCGAGCGGGTCGTTCGACAACGCGGCCAGGTGCACCACCGCGTCCACAGTGGATACATGCTCGGCGGTGACCGCGCGCAGATCGACCGCGAACCCCTCGGGGTCGTGCGGCCACGGCCCGAGCACGCAGGACGCGAACAGCCCGGAGTCGAGACCGACGACCTCGTGCCCCGCGGACACCAGTCGCGGCGCCATCACCGTCCCCAGGTAGCCCTGGTGTCCGGTCAGCAACACACGCACGTCACGCCTCCAAGCCAACGATCAGTTTGTCCAGGTAGAACGCCTCCGCATAGCGCGCACGGCACTGCACGCCACGGACCCTCGCCAGCCCCAGGAAGGTCTCGCGGTCGAACCAGTACCGCCCGGACTGGGTCGGGTAGCACCGGAGCAACTCCTCCACCTTGGCCTCGGCGACGGCGTCCGGCAAGGGTTGGTACACGGTCGGGGCACCGAGGTCGCCGTCCCATTTGACTATCTCGTAGCCGAGCGCGAGGTGGTCGCGGAACGCCGTCGGCACGAGTTCCGCCAGCGTGCGGTGGTCCTGGTGGGCGTCACGCGCGTGCGGGGCGATCACCAGATCGGGCTCGGTGCGGGACCGCAGATCCTCGACGGCCTGTTTGGCACGCTCCCAATGGGCCGGAAACCGACCATCCGGCAGGTCGAGGACCGTGATCTTGAGCTCGGCACCGGGGCAGAAGGACTGCAGCGCCGCGTGTTCCTCGGCTTCACGCGGCGTACCGCCGCCGCTGAGCACCAAGGCGTCCACCTGGAGCCCTGGCCGTGACCGGCACAGGGTCAGCAGCGTCCCACCCGCGCCGATCGCGATGTCGTCGCAGTGCGCGCCGAGCAGCACGACCTTGTCGAGGACATCAGGACGCAACACCCGCATCGTTCTCCCACAACATCCATGGCCGGTCGCCCTGTGCGTACGCGGCGTCGAGAGCCGCCCGCTCCTTGACTGTGTCGGCAGGCTGCCAGAAACCACGGTAAGGGTAAGCCAGCAGCCGCCCTTCCTTGGCCAGCTCACCACAGGCGTCCTGGACCAGGTCACCACCGGCGGGCAGCCGGTCGAACACGTCCTGGCGCAGCACGAAGTAGCCGCCGTTCTCCCACAGCGGCAGGTTGCTGACCGGTGTGATCCCGCTGACCTTGCCGTCCTCGCCCATGTCAACGCAGTGGAACGACGACTGCGGCGGCACGACCATCATCGACGCGCCCGCGTCGCTGCGCGCGAACCGCCGCACCATCTCGTCGAGCGGGGCGTCGGTGAGCACGTCCGCGTAGTTGGCCAGGAACATCTCCTCGCCGTCCACCAGGTGCCGCACGCGGCGCAGGCGCTCGCCGATCGGGGAGTCCTGCCCGGTGTTGACGAACGAGATCGTCCAGTCGCTGATGTCGGTGGACAGCAGCTCGACCTTCCCGGCGGACAGCACGAAGTCGTTGGACGCGGTCTCCTGGTAGTCCAGGAAGAAGTCCTTGATGTAGTGCGCGCCGTAGCCGAGGCACAGCACGAAGTCGGTGTGGCCGAAGTGGGCGTAGTAACGCATCACGTGCCACAGCAACGGCCGCGGCCCGACCATCTGCATGGGCTTGGGGACGTCGTCGGCCACCCCGTTGCGCATGCGCATGCCGTAACCGCCGCAGAACAGCACGACCTTCACGGCCGGACCTCCTCCAGAGTGGGAATCGGGAACACCAGCCTGCCGCCCCACTCGCCCACATAGGACAGCTGCTCGGTCAGCTCGGTGCGCAGGTTCCACGGCAGGACGAGCACGTAGTCCGGCCGATCCGCCGCGATCCGCTCCGGCGGGTGGATCGGGATGCGGGTGCCGGGCGTGAACCTGCCGTGCTTGTACGGATTGCGGTCCACTGTGTACTTCAGGATGTCCGGCCTGATGCCGCAGTGGTTGAGCAGCGTGTTGCCCTTGCCGGGCGCGCCGTAGCCGACGACTGTCTTGCCGGTCGCCGACGCGCCGAGCAGGAACCTGAGCAGGTTCTGCCTGACCGTGTCGACGTCGCGGGCGAAGTCCTGGTAGCCGGACATGTCGTGCAGACCGGCCCGGCGCTCCTCCTCGAGGACGAACCCGACCGCCTTCGTCGGCTGGTCGGGCACGGGCCGCGCCCAGATCCGGATCGAGCCGCCGTGCGTCGGCAGCAGTTCGACGTCGACGACGTGCAGGCCGCTCGAAGCGAGCGCCCGCTGCGCGGACGCGACCGTGTAGTACTGGAAGTGCTCGTGGTAGATCGTGTCGTACTGGTTGTGCTGGACCAGGCTGAGCAGGTGCTGGACCTCGATGGACACCCAGCCGTCGTCCTTGACCAGTTCGCGCAACCCGGCCGTGAAGCCCTGGATGTCCGGGATGTGCGCGTAGACGTTGTTGGCCACGACCAGGTCGGCGGGGCCGTGCTCGGCACGCACGGCCGCGGCGCTCTGCTTGCCGAGGAACGCCGTCGTGGTCGGCACGCCCTTCTCCCGCGCGGCGGCACCCACGTTCACCGACGGCTCGATGCCCAGGCAGCGGATGCCCTTGGCCACCACGTGCTGCAGCAGGTAGCCGTCGTTGCTCGCGACCTCGACGACGAACCCGGGGTTCGTCCGCTCGACCGCCTTGTCGACGAACCGGCGGGCGTGGTCCACCCAGGACGTCGAGAACGACGAGAAGTAGGCGTACTCGGTGAACGTGTCCTCCGGCGTGATCAGCGGAGGGATCTGGGCGAGCAGGCACGCCCGGCAGACGCGCAGGTGCAGCGGGTACGTGAGCTCCGGCTCGTCCAGTTGCGCGGCGGCGAGGAACCGCTCGCACGGCGGCGTCGCGCCCAGGTCGACCACGCTCTCCAGCTCGTCCGAGCCGCAGAGTCGGCAGATCATCAATATGCTCCTTGGCCCTTCAGCACAGCGCGGACTGTCTTCCACATGATCAACGCGTCGAGCGCCAAGGACCAGTCCTCCACGTAGCGCAGGTCCAGCCGGACGGCTTCCTCCCACGGCAGGTCGCTGCGGCCGCTGACCTGCCACAGCCCGGTCAGGCCCGGCTTGACCAGCAGCCTGCGCCTGGCGTCGGAGTTGTAGCGCTCGGTCTCCTCCGGCAGCGGTGGTCGCGGGCCGACCAGCGACATGCTCCCGGAGACGACGTTGAACAACTGGGGCAACTCGTCCATGGAGAACCGCCGCAGCACCGCGCCGACCCTGGTCACCCTCGGGTCCTTGCGCATCTTGAACAGCGGACCGGCGCCTTCGTTCACCGCGAGCAGACGCAGCCGCTGCGAGTGCGCGTCCGTCACCATCGTCCGGAACTTGATCATGGTGAAGGCCTTGCCGTCCTTGCCGATCCGACGCTGCCGGTAGAACACCGGGCCGCGGTCGTTGAGCTTGACCGACAACGCGATCGCGGCGAGGAACGGTGCCGCCAAGGCGATGAGAACGGTGCCGCCGACGCGGTCGACGACCTCCTTGACGACTCGTCGGGCACCCGTGAAGACGGGGGCGGACAGCTTCAGCAACGGCATGCCGTGCACACCCGTGACGTTCAGCCGGGGACCGGCGACCTCCATCAGCACGGGCGCGACGACCAACTCGGCCGACGTGCTCTCCAACTGCCAGGCCAGGCGCTGCAGGCGCTTCGGCGTCCAGTAGGCGTCGGCGGTCACCGCGACCACGCGGTACCCGCCGCGGTGCACCTGCTCGGCGACCTCCTCGATCCGGCCGACCACGGGCACCCCGTCGACGCGCCCGTCGGGGCCGGTGCCGAGGCCGTTGGTGGTGCAGACCGCCTCGACCCGCCAGCCCTGGTGCGGCGCCTTGCGGGTGCGGTCGATCAGGTCCTCCAGCGTGCCGACGCCACCGGCGGCGAGCACGGGCAGCAGGCAACGGCCGGCCTGCCTGCGCTTGTGCAGCAGGCGGCGCAGCACGTAGCGAACCGGGAAGTCGATCATGGCGATGGCCGGGATGGCGACGAAGACCCAGGGGCGCAGGCCTTCCAGACCGAACGCGAACCCGCCGATGGCGAGGATCACGATCGCGGTGAACAGGCCCCGGTAGAGGCGGCGGAACTCCTCGGCGCCGTGGCCGAGCACGGAGATGCTCCACGCGCGCGCCCCGGCGAGCCCGACGAAGACGCCCGCGAGGGTGAGGATCGCGAACACGCCCGCGTGCCACGCCGTCAACGCCCCGGCCAGGAAGTTGACGGTGATCACCACACCGAGGATGACGGCCAGATCGGCGCAGACCACGGCCAGCTGATAGCGGCTTTCCCACGAGGCCCGCATTGGTCTGGATGATTGGGGCACATGCCGCTGGGAGGCAGGAGGAAAACGACGCACCGATCCGGCCCGTTCTCTCATGCAGTCTCTCCTGGTGTGCAGCCATGGCAGGGTGGAGCGGCGAAAAAGATGATCAGACCCGCGCTCACGAGGGGAGTCGTTCCATCTTCCGGCGCCGTTACCGCTCCCAGAACATTACGAATGGCTCCCGTCAGCCATTCACTTGGGTCACCGTGGGAAAACGACTCACCGTGACCGCCGATGGTGAACTTCACCCAGACGGCCCAACTTCATAGGCCAGTATGGTCACGCAACATCACCCCCTTCCGCCATCCTGGTGAACGACGCTAGCCCGGACGTCGATACGCCCAGATCATCAGGAATCCCCCGCGAGGGGTATTTCACCCGCCCGAACGCGGCAATCACCCGGCTGAGTGACACTCGCGATCGATCCAGCAATCCCATACGCAAACGTGAAATGTGAACGCCGCCACAAATGCGCTGCCGGAATAACGCAGTCTTGAAAAAACTCCCCCGGCCGGGCATGCCGGAGTTCCCCGCGATGCGAGTTCGACCACCTCGGCGCGCCGTACGAGCTCCCCGGCAGGGACGCGTCATCACCTGATCGAATGGACCACTGTCCGGACCGCAAGACACCCACGCGACCGAGCCGGGGCCGCGCGGGGGCCGAGCTTCGAAGTTCGTCGCCCGATGAACAACGCGCCTAGGGCATGCAGGCCACGCCTAGGGCTTGTTCGTCATGGCGTCATTCCGATGAAAATGGACAATTTCTGTGTGAGTGGATCAACAAATAAACACCCTGCACGTTTCACCAGGCGAGGATTCATCGGAGGAGTCACCGCAGGCGTAGCGGCTGCTTCATTTCATGGAACAGCTTTCGCTCAAACAGAGCCTGCCGCGGCCAATCCGAGGTTCTTCGGACGGATCTTCAAGCTTCCCCCGTTCGCCCAGCCCACCCCGCAAGTCCTGGAGGCGCTGCGCGAGCTCGGCAAGCCCGGCGGCATCATGGACGCCCAGGATCCACTGCAAGAGGGCCCGATCCGGCTGATCACCAACCCCGAATTGAGCCCCAACAATATCGACAACCCATTCAACACGGCCGGAACGACGTTTTTCGGCCAGTTCGTCGACCACGACTTCACCTTCGACCTGAATTCGCGGCTCGGTGTGCCGACAGAACCGGAGACGTCACCGAACACGAGGGTGCCGACCCTGTCACTGGATTCGGTGTACGGCGGCGGCCCGAACGCGAACCCGGAGTTGTACGACCCCGCAGACCGGGTGAAGTTCAAAGTGGAGAGCGGCGGCCTATTCGAGGACCTGCCGAGGCGCGCGGACCGCGTGGCGATCGTCTCGGACCCGCGCAACGACGAGAACATGATGATCTCCGGGATCCACGTGGCGTTCCTGCTCGCGCACAACCGCGCGGTCGACCTGGTCCGGTCACAGGGAGTGCCACCGACCCGTGTGTTCGACGAGGCAAAGCGGCTGATCACCTGGCACTACCAGTGGATCATCGTGAACGAGTTCCTGCCGCAGATCATCGGCTTCCCCATGACGGCGGAGATCCTGCGGCACGGCCGGAAGTTCTACCGGCCCGCGGCGGGCCAGCACTTCATGCCGGTGGAGTTCCAAGGGGCGGTCTACCGATTCGGCCACAGCATGATCAGACCGTCCTACCGAGCCAACCTGGCGGGTGACAACGGCAACCCCTTCTTCGGCTTCATCTTCGACCCGGCGGGACAGGGCCAGCCCGACCCGGTGGACCTGCGCGGCAGGGCGAGGGCGGCCCGCCGGTTCATCGGCTGGCAGACGTTCTTCAACTTCAACGACGGCCAAGTCCGGGCGAACAAGCGAATAGACACCAAGCTCAGCACCCCGCTGTTCAACCTGCCCCTGCAATCCATCCCGACCGGAGACCCACCCACCTCACTGGCCCAGCGCAACCTGCTCCGCCACGTGACCTGGTCCCTGCCATCCGGCCAGGCGATAGCCAGGGCGATGGGGATCCCGGGGCTGGGCGCGGACGCCTTCCCCGAGCTGAGAACCCTGAACGCGGGCCTGGAAGCGAACACCCCGCTCTGGTACTACGTCCTCAAAGAAGCCCAAGTCCTCAACGACGGCATAAGCCTGGCGGGCGTAGGAGCCAGAATCGCCGGAGAAGTCTTCATAGGACTCCTCCAACTGGACCCGACGAGCTACCTGGCGGCCCAACCCACCTGGCGACCAACCCTGCCCCGACGCACAACCGACACCTTCTCCATAGTCGACCTGTTGACCTTCGCCCGAGTAGACCCCGCCTCCAGACGCCAATAACCCCGACCACCCCCGGCCCCGTGGCCCCCGCCACGGGGTCTCTCCCTGCCCGCTGCGACTGCGGATGGCGCCTCATGCCTTCATGACGTGCCCCCACTGGCGACCGACTGCTCAGGCATGCCTCATCGGCTGGCGCCCCCGTACGGAGATGCCTCGCCGACGGGCTGGCCACCAAGAGGAGAGGGGGCCGCGCCCTTGGGGGATGGGCGAGGTCCGTAGGACTGTCGCCGTGGCTGGCTGCCGTGGGCGGACCTCACCCCCACACAGCGCCTCCGGCGCTTGGCATCCCTGCACCTGTGCCCCCAGGGGCGCCTCCAGCGCTCAGCGCCCAAGGGCGCCTCCGGCGCCTAGTGCCCAGGGGGCGCCTCCGGCGCCCGCGCCCGGCGGCGAAGCCGCCCGCTGGTCCAAACGAAACGCGCCCACGCTGGGTCGAAAGGAGCACGCACCGTGGGGGGCTTGGGGGGCTCGGCCCCCCAAAATAAAACGGGCGACCCGGCGAGGTTGCGAAGCAACCGAGCAGGGTCACCCAGAGCCCGTGGCCAGGGGCGGGGTCGAACCGCCGACCTTCCGCTTTTCAGGCGGACGCTCGTACCAACTGAGCTACCTGGCCGTATCGGTCCGGATTGCCTCACTTGGCTCTTCCGGACCTACATCGAGATTGTCGAGATGTTGCGACCCAGACGGGACTCGAACCCGCGACCTTCGCCGTGACAGGGCGACGCGCTAACCAACTGCGCCACTGGGCCTTGCTTGGTACTGCGTCTTGCTTCTTACACTTTACCGCGTGCTCCCAACGGGATTCGAACCCGCGCTGCCGCCTTGAAAGGGCGGAGTCCTAGGCCGCTAGACGATGGGAGCCCAGTCCCTTTGGCTTGCCGCTGGGAGCAAGGAGAAGCTTAGGGCATGACCCCACGGCTCTCCAAAACGGGTTACCAAAAGGGTCTCTACCTGCGAGAACATCACTCGGAGGAGCGGTTTGGAGGCCCATGAGCGCACCTTTGAGCCCATGGACCGCCTTCGTGGTCCTCGTCACACCCGCGCGACTGTTCCACCACGGCTACCGTCGCCTCTCACCCCCAGGTGTTCCGACCTGGGGTTACCTGGTGACAGGCGGCATTCCGTCGTCGCCCGGCACCAGGCCGAGCATGTCCAGCAGCAGTCGGCAGTCCTCGGCGTCCAGCGCGCTGCGGGCGACGGCGAGCCGTGCCTTGCGGATCTGCTCGTCGGTCACCCGCGAGGTTTCTCCGCCGCGCTGGGCCGGGACGCCACCGGTGAACCCGGCTCCGCTCCCGGTCATCGTGTCTTGCTGCATCAAGAAGTTGCGCACTTCGAGGGACCCGCTCATGACGCCTCCCCGGCTCGGCTGTGGCCGTGAGGTTATGGGAGGAAAAGCCGTGCACACAGCCCCCCGCAGAGTGAACTGCCTACAACGGTGGGTAGCCGGTTGAGCAGGTTTGATTCCGATCTTGCCGGGTACTAGGCGGCCAGAGCAGGTCTGGGTAGGGCCATTCGGGTGAGCGCGGTGGACGATATTGTGTACCGGAGTCTCGCCCTTACCTCTACCCCCTACGGGTACGGGCCCAGCGACATGCTTCGACACCCCGTGACTCGGCGCTACCGGAGCATCACTCCGCACGCACAGTTGACGGGGCGCTACGCCAAAACCGCACTTATCAGGACTCGCGTCCCCAGTGGGCCAGAACCTGTACCAGACTTTCGCCCGGAACGTGCGAATGTCGGCGGGCCGGAACACGCGGAAGCGGTCAGCCCAAGCCGTTCACCAGGCGGGGAAACATCAAGTGAACAGTTCCCCGGATTTTTTGGGCGCGGACATCTCGCCTACGACAGGTGAGCGTGCAACAATCTAGGAGCTGACACACCCCCGGTCAGCGCCTGTGGAGATCCCCTCCGGCCCCCGCGTTCCTCCCCCTGGCGCGGGGGCCTCCGCATCGGTGCTCGCCTCCTTCGTCGGCTTCGCACCTGCCCCCGCGATTCATTTTGGGGGCCGAGCCCCCCAAACCCCCCACGTTCCGGTTCCTCTCGAACCAGCCACTCGGCTTGGGCTTTTACTAACGCCAGCTTCTAGCAATAACTGCGCTCGCCTGTGGTTACTTGGGGTTGCGAGGGTGGGGTTGTTCTGTTGTGTATTCAAGCTTGTATACCGGCGGGGAAAGGCTGGCTTCCTCCGGGTTTGGTGCCGGTTTGGTATGGACCTCACCTTATCGGGTGATCACTCTGGGCGTTCAGGTGGGGTACCGGGGTTCGATCATGTCCACGGATGCGTGGTGTGACACGCGGCATGCTTGACACCGCGAGCTGGCTCAACCTGCAACAACAGACGCTTGAACGCCGGGATGGTTGCACCCGCCCGGTGTGTCGCGGGTCACAGTGACTAGGTTCCCGCAACCGAACCGTTATCGTGTCCGGGTGCCTTTGCCATCATTGGGACGCAGCCGCAGCAAGAGCGCCGCTACTCGGCGCCCAGCAGCCGACCAGCTCGCCCCCGACACCGAGCTGGAGAGCTACCTGGCCGCCATCGCGCCCGAGGCCGATGTCGAGACCACGGCATCCGGCCGTCGCTTCGGCAACGCCGAGGTCTACCAGCTGCGCCTGTCCCTCATCGCCAACGAGCAGCTCCGTGAGGTGGCCGCGCATCGCCAGACCTCCCCGCACGCACTGGCCCAGGAATGGGTCATGGAGCGGTTGTCGTGGGAGGCCCAGCAGCTGCGCTACCCGCAGAGCTGACGCCACAACACCCCGATTGGACAGCGAAGGGCCCTGAGCGGAACCACCGCTCAGGGCCCTTCGCTGTCAGGTCAGATCGGCCGCACGTTCGTGGCCTGCGGGCCCTTGGTGCCCTGGCCGACCTCGAACTCGACGCGCTGGTTCTCCTCGAGCGTGCGGAAACCCTTGCCCTGAATCTCCGAGTAGTGCACGAAGACATCAGCCTCGCCGCTGTCGACCGCGATGAAGCCGAAGCCCTTTTCCGAGTTGAACCACTTGACAGTGCCCTGAGCCATACATCTGCCTCCGTCGCCGGATCAGCTTGGGATTACACCGTGCAACCCCGGGCCGTCCCGGGCGTCGCTCGTCACCAACTTCGGCGAGAAAGCAGCACGCCCGCGTTTATGTTCCGCGAGCGTGATGGAGCACGAACACAGAAACTTACGGCCTGCGAGAACGAGCCTATCGCCTGCAAACGGGCCGCACTACTGCCTCAATTCACTATCTACTGGGCCGTTCGTGTGATCCTCCGCCGTTACCCAACGTGCCGATACGCACGCTGCCTGCCACAATCTTTCGAATAGCGACCTTCTTGTCATGGTCGTGCCAAATTGTGATGTGAGTCACAGTGACAGCTTGTCAACGTGCCAACCTCCAGCCGCGTCGGTATGGGTGTGAGGACGGGGGCAAGCAACATGACGAATCGACGGGGCTTCAAGCTGATCGCGACAGTGGCGATCGCCGCGTCTCTGGGGCTCTCGGCGTGCAGCGGCGACGGCGGCAAGCCGATCGTCCCGAACGCCGGTACGGCAACGGACACCAACGTCGCGCCGCAGGCAGCGGGAACGCCGCCGGTCGTGACCACGCAACCCGCGAACGGCGCGGCAGACGCCAGTCCGGGCGGTACGGTCCAGGCGGCCGTGGAAAACGGCACCATCAACGAGATCCGGCTCAGCAACCCGGACGGCAAGGAAGTCAAGGGCACGCTCGCCGCGGACAAGAAGTCGTGGGTGGTCGGCGAGGACCTCGGCTTCGGCAAGACCTACACGTGGTCCGGCAACGCTGTGGGCAGCAGCGGCCAGCAGGTACCGATCACCGGGTCGTTCACGACCGCGAAGCCGCGGCGGACCGAACAGGCAACGCTGAACGTCGGCGACAACAAGACGTATGGCATCGCGATGCCGGTCAAGCTCGACTTCAAGAACCCGGTAGCGGACAAGGCATCCGTCGAGAAGGCCCTGAAGATCGAGACTTCCGTGCCGACCGAGGGCGCGTGGGCATGGCTCGGCGACTCCGAGGTGCACTGGCGGCCCAAGGAGTACTGGAAGCCGGACACCAAGGTGACGGTGAACGCCAAGCTCTACGGCGTCTCGTTCGGCAACGGCGTCTACGGCAAGAACAGCGTCGCGTCGACGTTCACCATCGGCCGTGACCAGCGGGTCGAGGCCAACACCCAGACCCACCGGTTGATCGTGCGGCAGAACGGCGCCGTGGTGAACGACTTCCCGGCCAGCTACGGCCTCGAGTCGGACAAGGGCCGCGTCACGCCGAGCGGGATCCACGTGGTGATGGAGAAGCACAACTCGTACTCGATGAGCAACCCGCGCTACAACTACGACAACGTCGTTGTCCCGTGGGCGGTCCGGTTCTCCAACCACGGTGAGTTCATCCACGGTTACTCGGGGTCGATCGGTGACCAGGGCAAGCGGAACGTCTCGCACGGCTGCGCCAACCTGTCGCCAGCCAACGCGAAGATCTACTTCGACAGCGCGATGATCGGCGACCCGGTCGAGGTGGTCGGCAGCAGCGTGCCCATGTCCGACACCCAGTTCGACTACTACGACTGGGCGGTCAGCTGGGACAAGTGGCTCAGCAAGTCGGCTCTGCGGTAGATCCGCGCTCCCGGACTCGCAAACTGGTGGCTGCCCACTCGGGCAGCCACCAGTTCCATTTTCCGAGTGTGGCGACCGCCGCGGGCAGCAGGACCGAGCGGATCAGGGTGGCGTCGATCAGGATCCCCAGCCCGACCGCGGACGCGAAGATCGCCACGTCCAGTTCACCACCGCCGGCCATGGACGCGAACGAGAAGAACAGGATGAGCGCGGCGGACGTGACCAGCCGCCCGGTCCGGCTGATCCCGTGCACCACCGCCCCTGTCGTCGACCCGGTCCGGTCGTACTCCTCCCGCATCCTGGCGAGGATGAAGACCTCGTAGTCCATGGACAGGCCGTAGAGGAACGCGAACACAGTTACCGGGATGAACGTGCCGACCGCGCCGTCCGGCTGGATTCCCAGCAGTGCCTCAGTTCCCCAGCCCCACTGCCACAGCACCACTGTCGCGCCGAGCACCGCGCCGAGCGACAGCAGGTTCATCGCGATCGCCTTGAGCGGCAGGACGATCGAACGGAACGCCCTGGCGAGCATGACGAACGTAACCAGGGCGATCAGACCGAGCATCCACGGGAACGCGCTGTAGGTCGCGTCGACGTAGTCCATCTGCTGCGTGACGTTCCCGCCGACGAGCACGCCGTCCGGCACCGCCGCCCTGACCTGGCGAATCGTGTCCTTCCCCGGATCCGAACCGCCCTCGTCGACCGGCAGCACGGTCAGCAGGCCGTCCCTCGATTCGACCACGGCATAAACGCCGGGCAGGGCGCGCAGAATCCCGTCCACCCCGGTTTCGCCGGGTGGGACGTAGACGTCGAACGCGGTCATGACACCGGACGGAATTCCGGCATCCGCCAATTCGACGAGTCCGTCGTGCCCGCTTCCGGAATGCGCGAGATTGTCCGTCGTGGGAACGTTGAGGTTGATTCCCAATGCGGCGACCGATAATGCGGCGAGAACTCCGACAGAGGCGATCAATGCGAACCACCGGTGTTTCACAACGGTCCGCGCCCATTTCTCCCATACCGTGCTCTGCTTTTCCGGCTTGGCTTTTCGCAACAACAACGGGAGAACCGTGAGGGATACGAGCGCGCTCGTCGCGCTCACGATCATGCCGCCGACACCGAGGCTCCGCATGATCGGAACGGGCAGCACGATCATCGCGAGCAGACCGATGGCGACGGCGACGCTGGAGAACACGATCGCGCGCCCGGCCGTGGCCATCGCGCGGTGCACGCAGCCTTCCTCACGCCACCTGGCGACCAGGATCAGCGCGTAGTCGACGGCGATCCCCAGCCCGAACAGCGGGATCATGGTCAGCGTCGTCTCATGGATTTCGATCACGAGACTGGCGAGGAGCAGCCCGATGAACGACACGGGCAACGCGATCAACGCCGTCAGCAGCGGGACGAACGCGAGCGCGGACCGGAACACCCACACCAGGACGAGGATCGCGGCCCCGACCGTGACCAGCAGTTTCACCGGGACGTTGAGCCCGCCGGTGTCCGCGCCGGTGGCGAGCTGATCGAGCCCGGTGACGTGCAGGGTGCTGCCGGGTGGCAGCAGCGGGCGCATGATCCGTTCGATCTCGGGCCCGAGCCCGGCGCCCTCACCGAGCGCGCTGCCGGGGATCCCGCCCTGCTCGACCGGCCCGCCGAAGACCAGGCCGAAGGTCGTCCGACCGCTGACGAACCGGGCGTCGCCGGTGTTGGCGTAGGCGGCCACACGGCTGCCGGTCCGCTGGGCGACGGCGTCGAAAGCCTGCCCGGCGTCCTCGGCCGCGACGCCGTCGGCAAGCGTGACGACCGGGACGTACGGCCGTTCGTAGCCGCCGGTGCCGTAGGTTTCCAGGATCTTCTGATTGGCTTCGTACCCCGGCAGCCCCGGGTAGGCGTTGCGTTCGGAGACGTTCGGCAGCAACAGCGCCAACGCGCCGCCGCCCAGCAGGACGGCCACGACCGTGAGCCAGCCGACCAGACGCTTGTGCGCGAGCACGTACCGCGACAACTTTTCCATGCCGTCAAGGGCACCAAGTGGATCTTCGACCGGGCTGCGACCACCCTGTGGGTTCGCTGTCACAGAGTTCCTTAAGAACGAGCAGGCAGACTGGGCCGCATGGGGCGGATCCTGGTGGTCGACGACGAGCACTACCTCGCCGACCTGGTGTCGACGGCGTTGCGCTACGAGGGCTTCGAGACGGCCGTCGCGGGCACCGGCCGGGCGGCGGGCGAGCTGGTGGTGTCCTTCGACCCGGACCTGATCGTGCTGGACGTGATGCTCCCGGACGGCTCGGGCATCGACATCTGCCGCAGGCTCCGGCGAACCGGCTGCACCGCCCCGGTGGTGTTCCTGACCGCACGGGACGCGACCGAGGACAAGATCGCGGGACTGTCCGTCGGTGGCGACGACTACGTCACGAAGCCGTTCAGCCTCGAAGAGCTGGTGTTGCGCGTGCAGGCGGTCCTGCGGCGGACCAAGGGCGACACGAAGACCCTGCGGTTCGCGGACCTGGAGATCAACGAGGACGCCCACGAGGTCCGCCGCGACGGCACGCTGATCGACCTGACGCCGACCGAGTTCAAACTCCTGCGGTTCCTGGTGGTGCACGCGGGCAAGGTGCTGTCCAAGCGGCAGATCATCGACCACGTGTGGGAGTACGACTTCGCGGGCAACGACGGCGTGGTGCAGACGTACGTGTCCTACCTGCGCCGGAAGGTGGACGCGTTCGACCCGCCGCTGATCCACACGATCCCGCGGATCGGCTACATCGTCAGGGTGCGCTGATGTCGCTCCGCAACCGCCTGGTCCTGACGGTCATCGGCCTGCTGGCGCTCGGTCTGTTCATCGGCCTGGGCGCGACCTGGGGCGCGTTGCAGGACTGGAAGAGCGACCGCCAGCCGGACGAGTTGCTGTCGCGGTCGCTGAACGTCGCGCTGATCTCCGGCGGCGTGGCGCTGCTGGCCGTCGCCCTGCTGTCCTGGCGCGCGGTCCGCCGTGGCCTGCGGCCGTTGGACGACATCGCCGACACCGCGGCCGAGATCGGCTCAGGTGACCTGACGCGCCGTGTGCCCCCAGGCCCGCCGAACACGGAGATGGGCAAGCTCGCCGACGCGCTGAACGGGATGCTGACCCAACTGGAAACAGCGTTTTCTGAACGGCGGGCTTCCGAGGAGAAGCTGCGGCGGTTCGTGGCCGACGCGTCCCACGAGCTGCGCACGCCCATCGCGACCATCCGCGGCCACGCGGAACTGTTCCGGCGCGGCGCGGCGACCCGCCCGGACGACCTGGCGAAGGTGATGCGGCGGATCGAGTCCGAAGCCGAACGGATGGGCGTGCTCGTCGACGAACTGCTGTTGCTCGCCAGGCTGGACCAGGGCAGACCGCTGGAACGCGAACCGGTCGACCTGTCGGCGCTGGCGGCGGACGCGGTGGCCGACGCACTGGCGACGGCACCGTCCCGCGAGATCACACTGACCGCGGCTCCTGTGGTCGTGTTCGGCGATTCGTTGCGGCTACGACAAGTCCTCGGCAACTTGCTGTCCAACGTCCTGCAGCACACGCCGTCTTCGGCCACGGCAACCGTCCATGTCTACCCGGCCGACGGGGAAGCGGTGATCGAAGTCGAAGACACCGGACCTGGCATCGCGGACGTGGAACGGATCTTCGAGCGCTTCCACCGGGCAGCCGAGTCCCGGACGCACGCGGGCGCGGGCCTCGGCTTGTCCATCGTGGCCGCGGTGGTCGACGCGCACGACGGCCACGTCGCGGTCGAGTCCGTGCCCGACCGTGGCAGCAGGTTCACGGTCGTGCTGCCGACTCGGGCTACACGGGGGTGAACAGCCAGCGGGCGAAGCAGGTTTCGTCGTCCGGTTCGGTCATCCAGCGGACCTGGAGCTGGTAGTCGCCTCGTGGCACGTCGAAGCGCAGTCCGGTCGGGGCCCGCGCCGAGTCGTCCGCCGGTTCCCAGGTCACCGGGGCCTTGCCGGGCTTGGCTTTCGGCCAGTCGCCGTCCCCGCCCTGCGTGGCGTTGAAGAAGTACATGTCCCCGCTGGGCACCGGGACCACGTCGCCCATGTGGTCACCGTCTGCGGGGTAGGCCAGTGCTTTGCCCAGCGCCCGGGAGTACGGCTCACCCTGGGCTTGGACTATCGCGATGGTCCTGCGGTTCTGGAAGACCTCGAGCCAGCCCTTGTCGTTGACTGCCCCGTCGGTCGCGACCACCGCCGCCCAGCCTGTCCCGACTTCGGTCGCGGTCACCGACCAGTGCAGTTCGGACAGTGCGTCGACCTGGTCGTTGGCGCCCTGCCACGCGTACAGGAAGTACTTGTCCATGACCAGGAACTGGGTACCGGTCGTCCACACACGACCAATGTGTCTCCACATCTCAGGTAAGCGTCCTCGGGCGGATGGCGTTGGCGCGGTCGACCAACTCGTGGCGCTGTTCCGGAGTGCCTGCCAGCCGGGCCAACGCCCGGTAGCAGCGCTCCAGGCCGAAGCGTAGTTCACGTTCGGAAAGGGTGCAGCCCAACACAGTTCCCGCCGCGTGACCACCACCCGGTCGGCCTGCTTTCACCCACCCGTATGCCGCCTCGAGCACCTCGGCCGACAACTGTGTGCGACGTTCCGCGTCCAGCGCCAGCCGTTCGAGTCGGCGCGCCGCGTCGTACAGGTCGGGCTCGGCCAGTTTGGCGACCTCGGTCGCGCTCGCCTTGATCTTGATCGCCGCCACCTGCGCCGCCACGTAGTGGCTCGACGAGTCCGGAACGGACTCGAGCACTTCGATCGCTCCCGCCCGCGCACCTTGGGCGAGGTACACGCGCACCAGACCGAACGCGGCGCTGACGTACGACCGGTCCGTGCGCCAGACCTGCTCGTAGTACCGTGCCGCGCCGAAGTAGTCCCGCAGGTACTCCAGGCTGATGCCCAGTGCCAGTTTCGGCGCCGCCTCACCCGGCAGTGCGTCGTACACGGCTTCGAACGCGGCGCGTGCCTCGGTGGGACGGCGCATCGCGAGCTCGAGCAGGCCGCGGTGCCACTGCAGACGCCAGTCGTGGGGGTCCGTGGCCAGTCGCCGCGCCAGCTCCAACTCGCCGGACGCACGGGCGATGTCGCCCAGTTCGGTACGGGCGCGCAGCAGCCGCAACCGCACCTCGACCGAGTTCTGCGGCGCGTGCGCCAAGGCATCGATGAGGTCGTTCATGCCCGACGCCACCGTCGCCGCGAGCACCCCGGCCGCCGGGTCGTCGGTGTCCACCTGCGGGACGGGCAGCGCACCGACCACTTCGGACGGGTCGGGGACCGTGAGCGACACGCCGCGTTCGCCGGTCGGCACCGTCGCGCCGAACGTCCTCGGTTCCGGGCCGAACACCGCGGACACGCCGGGACGCGGCCGGTTCGTGCCGAGCGCCATCACCTCGCGCAGCACACCGGTCAGCTGTTCGGCCATGTCCTCCGCGGTGGGGAACCGGCGGTCCGGGTCGGGGTGCGTGGCGCGTTTGAGCACCCGGTAGAACGAGTCGAACAGCTTGAACAGCATGACGTCGTCCGGGCCGGGCAGCGTGTGCCGGAACTTGCCGGTGTAGCCGGTGAACTCGATCGCCAGCACGGCCAGCGTGCGACCGACCGTGTAGATGTCGGACGCCACCGACGCGCCCCGGTCAGCCAGTTCGGGAGCGCTGTAGCCGAGTGTGAAGAACAACGGGCTCTCGTAGTCGTCGTCACGGCGGACCGCGCCGAGGTCGATCAGCTTGAGCGTCTCGTTGGTCTGGATCACGTTGTCCGGCTTGAGGTCGCAGTACAGCAGGCCGATGCTGTGCAGGTAGCCCATGGCGGGCAGGATCTCCAGGCCGTACGCGATCACCTGGCCGATCGGCAGCGGCTCGGCCCGGCCGAGGGTCCGGTGGTGCTCCAGCGCGATCTGGCGCAGCGACTGGCCGCCGATGTACTCCATCACGATGTAGCCGACCGACGACCCGGTCGTCGGGTCCGGCGCCTGCACGAAGTTGTAGATCTTGAGGATGTTGGCGTGCTCGACCTGCGCGAGGAACCGCTGCTCCGCGACGGCCGCGGCGACCGCGGTCGCGTCGCCGGTGTCGATCAGGCCCTTGAGCACCACCCACCGGTCGCTGACGTTGCGGTCCTTGGCCAGGTAGATCCAGCCGAGACCACCGTAGGCCAGGCACCCGAGCACCTCGTACTGGTTGCCGAGCACGTCGCCGCGTCGCAGGCGCGGCTTGAACGAGAACCGCGTGCCGCAGTTGGGGCACTCACCCTCGGCGACACCGGGCTCACCGTCGACGCCACGGCCGACCGCGGTACCGCAGCTGCCGCAGAAGCGTTTGTTCTCGGCGACGACCGGGTCCTGCATGATGGCGGACGCCGGATCCCGGTACGGCACCGGCGGAACCTCGACCAGACCGGCACCAAGACCACGGCCGCGCGCCACGCGGGAACTCGTCCGGCGGGAACCCGTTCCGCGGCCGGGCGCGGGGAACGGCGCGGAGTCGCTGCTGGGCCGGGAGTCCTGGGACGGCGGTGATTCCGCGACGACCGGCTTCGGCGGCACGATGCTCTGCGTCGGATCGACCACGGCCAGCACACTCGTCGGCTGGGGCACGTCCGGCACGGGCGCCTGGTTGTGTTGCGGCTGCACAGCGGGAACCTGGGCACCATGAGCCCATTGGCCCGGTGCGGGCGCGGGCTGGCCACGCGGTGGCGTGACCGGTTGGATGATCACGGTTTCCGCTTCGGGCTTGGGTCTCGGCCTCGGCGGCTGCGGCTGTGCCTGCGGTTGTGGCGCTGGTTTCGGGCCCGGATTGGGGGGTGACGACATCGATCCGCTGAGCACGTCCGGGTGCCGGAACCAGCCGGTGCCCGCCTCTTCTTCGAGCCGCTGCCGCGGTTCGGACGGTTGCGGTGGTGTCCATGCCGGTGGTTCGGGCGCGCCGCACGTGGTGCACTTGCCGAACGCCGTCTCGCCGTCACAGCCCGGTCGCTGACACTTGGCCATCGGTGATTCCCCTTGTCAGTCCCGGTACTTCGGCGTCGGCTGCGTCGCGGATTCGCCCAGGCGCGAGGCCACCCACCGGTCGTAGCTCTGCTGCCACGACCCGTCGCCGCGCATCCGCTCGAGCACCGCGTTGACGAACTTCACCATGTCGGTGTTCGCCTTGGGGATACCGATGCCGTACGGCTCCTCGGTCAGCTTCGGGCCGACGATCCGGACGGTCGGGTCCTGCGCCGCCATCCCGACCAGGATCGGCTCGTCGGTCGACATCGCCGCGACCTGGCCCTGCTGCATCAGCACGAGGCAGTCCGACCAGTTCAGCACCGACCACGGCACCGGCTTGGCCGGGTGCTTGGCGATCTGGGTGAGCGACGTCGACCCCACGTTCGCGCAGACCTTCTTGCCGCCGAGGTCGTCCATGCTGTTGATGGACGATCCCTTCTGCACGAGCACGCGCTGGCCGGTCGTGTAGTAGACCGCCGAGAAGGAGACCTGCTGCAGGCGTTCGCAGTTGATCGTGTACGTCCGCGCGACGATGTCGACCTCGCCGTTGGCCAGCGCCTTCTCGCGGTCGCGGGACGTGAGCACCTTGTACTGGATCTTGCTGTCGTCGTTGAAGATCGCCTTGGCCACCTGCTTGGCCATGTCGATGTCGAAACCCTCCAGGTTGTTCGTCGCCGGGTTGCGGAAGCCGAAGAGGTACGTGTTCTGGTCGACGCCCGCGATCAGCCTGCCGCGGTCACGGATCTTGGCCATGGTCGACCCGGCCGCGATGCCGAGGCCGCCGGGACGCAGGCTGGCCGTCGGGTCGCCGCAGCCGGACGGCTGTGCTCCCGTCGCGCCGGCCTCGCCGGGTTTGGAGCCGTCCGGTTGCGGACGGTCGACGGCCGTGACGACCGCGAGGTCGACCGGCCGCCCGGGACCGCCACACGCGGTCAGCGCCAACGCCGCCACCAGAAGCAGTGCGACTCGTTTCATCACCGGTACTCCCGCAGCCGTTGCCGAATCCCCACCAGTGCGCCGCCCGCGCCGATCAACGCGAGCACCGCGACTCCGGGCACCAGCCCGGTCAACGCGTTCTGCGCGGAGGACGTCGACTCGACGAACTTCTCCCTGCCCTTCTGAATAGCATTCGAGAGGTTCTCGTCCAACTTGTTGAACGCGGACGCGGCGTCCTTGTCGTCGTCGCCGAGCGCCATGCTGACCGCCTGGTCGTACTGGCCCGTGTCGTCCAGTTCGCGCAGTTTGCGGTGTGCTTCCTGCCAGGCCTGCGCGTTGTCGATCGCACCGCGCACCTGCTGGCTGATGGCCGGGTCACTCGCCGACGCGCGGGCCTTGGCCAAGAGGTCCTTGTCGTTCTCGCCCTTGCCGGAGATGGTCGGCGCGAGCTCCTGCCATTCCTTCTCGTATGCGGTGCCGTCACCGCGCGCGACCAACGTGAGCGTCTCGTCGGCGCGGCACTTCAACGCCACGATCCTGGCCTGCACCAGGACATCCACCTGCTGGGAGCCGTCGTCGCGCGCGCTGCCGACCGCAGCCGCGGACACCCAGCCCGCGGCGACGCCCCAGACCAACCCGATGCCGACGGCGACCGTGGACACCAGCAGGCCGGTGTTGATCAACCGGTTGGTCTTGCGCGTCAGATACACCTGGGTGGCGATCAGCGAACCGAGCAGCACCAGCGTGAGGGCGACGGTGAGCCAGGGAAGGCTCGCCGCGTCGTCCTGCTCGTCGGTGAGCCTGCCGATGTCGATCCGGTACAGCTCCTGCGCGGCGGGCAGGAGCTTGGCGCGCATCAGGGTGGACGCCTCACGCAGGTACGCGGCACCGATCGGCAGGCCGAACCGGTTGTTGGTCCGAGCGGTCTCGATCAGGCCCGCGTAGACCGGCAACTGCTGACCGAGCGTGTCGACCTGCTTCTCCGCGCCCGCGATCCCGCCGACGTCTGACGCGGCCTTCGCCAACGCGGCACCGGCCTGCGCCATGTCGATCTCGTAGCGCTCCCGCAGCGCGGCCGGTTCGGACCCGCCGGAGAGGAAAGCACTGGACGCGGTGGCGTCGGCGTCCGACAGGGAACGGTAGATCTGTTGCGCCGCAGCCGAAAGCGGTTCACGGTGGTCGGTGAGACCACTGATCGTGTCCTGCTTGGACTGCAACGCCAATGCGGCGAACAAACCCGTCAGCACACTCAAGGCCACGAGCGCGCTCGCGATGATCCCCAACCGCCCTGGCGTGGTCCGCGCGGAGCGAGCCACTCGTCGCACGGAGTCACTCCATTGCGTCGGTGGCGCACTGACCGGAGCTCCCATGGTCACAGAGTCAACACCACACCGGCGCGGCCACGTGCGAATACCGTCATGGAGTAACCGCCCTGTGATCAGTCACGACGCGTAATCCCCCGTGTGAGTAGGTCAGCGGACAGTGCAACTGCGGCTGCCCCGAACTGTGGATCGACGCGGACGCGTCGGAGGAGCAGCGGGTCGTGATCACCGACGACTTCGGGCAGCGCGTCCAGATGAGCCCCGCACAGCTGCACGCACTGGTCAGCGACGTGAAGGACGGCGCACTGGACGCACTGCCGACCTCTTGATAACTCGTTGGAGCAAGTAGGTACGCTTACATCGCACGGGCCTCTAGCTCAATTGGCAGAGCAGCGGACTTTTAATCCGCGGGTTCGGGGTTCGATCCCCCGGGGGCCCACAGTTCGCCCAGGTCAGACAGCCTGGGCGTTCTTCATGATCATCTCAAGGGACGGTTTACGGACATGATCCACATCGTCCGGGCGGACTGCGGAATCACTCCGGCTCGACGGAGACCGTGACCTTCGCGTCGGCGTCCATCAGGTGGGGCAGGATGTGGAGCTCGGACGTGACGTATTCCGCGATGTCCTCCTGCACGCTGCCAGCGTCCAGCGGGAACCCTTCGGGGTTCGTCTCCCTGAGCCACTTCGCGATGTCGACCTCGACCTCGACGGTCAGGTTGTAGCGGAATCGTGTGGTGTGGGACACGCGGTGTTCTCCCTGTGGTCAGGCCGGACGTTCGGCCACATTGTCGTCGGCTGCGGTGTTGCCATCGGCCGCCCCCTCCGGCGTCGACGGGTCCCAGTCGCCGAACGCACCTTCGATGATCTCGGCGTTGCCGTCGTTCGCGACCTCGCGCTCGAGGTAGTTGTCCTGCGTCATAGACACCCGGACGTGGCCGAGCTGGTTAGCAACCTGCCGGGCAGTAGCCCCGCCGCGGTCCAGGATGGTCGCCACAGCGCGCCGGAAAATATGCGAGACAACCCACCCGTACCCGATCAGCGCCCGAACCTCGCGCAACACCCGGCGGGTGTTGCTCGGATCTCGCCAGCCGCCGTACCGGTCCGGAAACACGGGACCGGTCGTCGGCTTGCCGGCCGCCAGCCACCGGCGCTTCAACATGGCCATGCCGAAACCTGGGAGGCCCATGATCCGGTCGCCGGTTGCCCGCTTCAGGTTCTCGACCCGTTTCAGGCCCTTCCCCTTGACACGGATAATGCGCCAAGCGAACTCGACCTGGTTGGTTTCCCAGTTGACGTTCTCCCAGTCAACGGCCAGCGATTCGCTGATCCGGACACCGGTCGCGGCGTGCATCGTGGTCAGATCGGGCAAGTCCCAACGCGCGGCTTTAGGGTGGTCCACCAGCTTGCCGTGAAAATCGATGATCTCGGCCGGTGACATGCCCCGCTTGGCCCGTTTCGTTTTCACCTCGATGGAGCCGACATCACGCATCGGGTTAGCAGACATGGCTGTCCTCGGCACGCCGAACGCGCACATGCCCGACAACACCGACCGAGCCATCTTGGCGTTCGACTTACTTGTTCTGCCGATGGCCACCAGTATCTCGTGCATGATGCCGACGCCGCCGTTCACTGCGTCGATCTCGCGGCATCGCAGGTCGCCGACAGCCTTCTTCAGGTGCCGTTCCCACATGCCCTCGTACTGGTCCAGGGTGGTCGGTGAACGCTGGCCTTCTTCGACCAGTCGCCGGAACTCCTCGAAGTACTTCTCAGCGAGCAGCGTCACCTTCATCTCGCCCGTGAACAGCCCACCAGAACCGGCGGACTTCGACCGGTTGGCGAGCGCCTTCTTCAATGCGGCGATCGCCTTCGCCTTGGTCGATCCATGGCGTTTCACCGGCCGAGTCACGCCGTCGGCGTCTCGGTACTGCGCCCTGGCCAGCCACCGGCCGTCGCCGAGGTCTTGGGTGTAGATCTCGCCGTACGTGCCGATGGCAAGCGGTGGCCTGGGCATAGTGGATCACCTCCTCTTATCGGTTCCTGACCTCACGTTGTCCTCCAGCAGGTCCGCGAGCGTGGTCAACCGCTGTTCGCGACCGGCCCGTTCGACGGCTCGCTCCACTCGCTTGACGGCCCACCTGGCGATGGGCAGTGCGCCCGCCAGCACGAAGTAGCCGAGCCAGCAGACGGTTGCGGTGTGCTGCACCCAGGACCGCGGCGCCGGGTTCGAGTGGGTCGTGATTTCCAGCCAGCCGAGGACGCCCGCAACTACGGTCAGTAGCGCTGCCGATCCCAGCAAGAGCCAGCGCCAGCGACCGACGGTTTGCAGACCTTTCGGCATGTCAGACATTCGCTCACCTGCGACTTTCCACGAGAGCGCTCCCCAGCCAATGCGCAATTTGCTTCGACAGTTGCTTATCGGTGGCAATTACGCAGTCGTACGAAGTTCACTCGTTCGAGTGAATCCGTAGCACAGGTCAGCTAACTGTCGGTCACGATTTGATCAACGGGGGAAGCGGTCGCCCTCGTCAGCTGGTTCGATGTCGCGCGCCTCGTCGATGGCCTCGCTGTGGCGTCGTCGCAGTTCAAGTGCATTGAGCAGGAACCGCTCGCCCGCCGCCTGGCCGACGAGCTCCTCGACGAGCGCGGACACCGCGACGACAGCCGACCGCGGTGCGGTCAAGAGCCACTGCTGATCCATCTCGGCCACGTGGCCGGGCAGCTTCCTGCGACCTTCGAGGATGTCCTCCAGGCCGACAGCATCGACCCCAAGCACCTTCGCCAGGGCAGCTTCCGCGCGCGACTGCCGCTCACCGGCTACACCTTGCCCACTCGGGGGCAGGTCGTTCGGTGGGATCGGCCCGCCTTCGAGAATCATGCGCGGGGTGTCCTCGGTCCAGTGAGGAAGGGCTCGACCGATGGCGTGAAGGATTTTCTCGGTCACGCTTTGCGCGTTGTCCTTCTTGGACTCGACGGCTTCGAGGCTGCGGACGCCGATACCCGCGGCTTCGGCGAAGCTCGGTCGGTACGGGTGGCCCGCGGCTTCCCGTGCTCGGGTGACTGCGTCCGCCAGGCGGTGCCGACTCTCGATTGGGTAGTCGGCGGTGCGCAGTCTGCGGGCCACAGGTACAGCATGCCGCAGAGTTCCGCAGACTGCCAAACGCCGACAACTGCGACGTCGTGCGCGTCTTCGTTGCCTGTATCGCTCCCCTACGATTCTCATGGTCCGCAGAGTACCGCAGACTTCCGCAGAGTTGCAACGCGTAACCGCAGAATTGCGGGATTGGGATCTTGACCAATCCCGCAGAATCCCGCAGACTCTGCGGCATGCCGAAACTCCGAAGCTCCGCAGTGCGCCACCGGATGGCCGAGCTCGGTGTGAGTTCGGAGACGCTGGCCGAGAAGACCGGCATCCCGTGGGGCTCACTCCGCAACGCCATCGCCGGTCGCGATCCACTCCGCTTGCCCCGGATCTACGACCTCGGTCGCCTGCTCGCCCGCGACGGCGAACCAGCCCGGGAGGTCGTCGCCGACATCGTGGGCGACAACAACGGCGGCCTGCCCGACCCGCCGCCCGACCAGACCAAGCCGAAGCCGAAACCTGAACGGCGCAAGGAGCCCGCCGAGAAGGGGCCGAGGCGTCCCGTTCGAGGCGCGGCATGAGCGAGACCACGCTGCCGCGCATCGCGTGGCGGGCCACCGAGTTCGCCCAGATGGTCGGCATGTCCGCCTGGCAGGTGCGCAAGCTCTGCCGCGACGGCGAGATCCCCGGCGCTGAGAAGTGGGGCGACGCCTGGGTGATCCCGGACGCCGTCGTTCAAGCGATCAAAGCCGGAACCATCCCCGCGCCTGGACAGAAACAGGCGTCATGACCTGTCGGGGCGTGCGACAGACGGCCCGACTATCGCCTGATTTCCAGCCGCACAACGAGAAGCGGCCCGGTGCTGTGAACACCGGGCCCGATCAAGGAGAGGAAGCCTCCATGACCATCACGGATGGTACCCAGCACGCGCAGCGGGTGGAGCGCGTGTGTGCCCTGCCCGCGCGGAACCGGGACGTGCCGGTGCTCACGGCCCAGGAACTGAACCGGGTCTGTGCCGACCTGGTGGAGCGCCTGGCGGACTACTCCGGAATCCACGAGGAGAGTCTTCGGAAGCGTCTGGTGGCGGTGTTGGACCAGCTGCACACCCACGCGCTGCTGGCGCACTTGATCCGCAGCATGGATTTCGACCGCTGGCACGGCGCCCGTTTGCTGGGCGTGCTCGTCGACGAGGCCGACGACGACGTGCTGCGTTGCTTCGGTGGCGCCACTCGGGAGGCCCTGCTCGACAACCTGCACCGCATGGCCCTGGCCGATGAGCAGCGGTTGGCCGTGCTGGAGCGGCAGGTGGAGATCCGGATCACGGCCCGCGTCGCGCGTCGGATGCTGGACGTGGTGGTGCAGTCGTACGGCCGAAAGCACGACGTGAACGACGGCGCCTGCTCGTACGTCTGGGACGGCGCCCCGATCTGCATGGTCGGCGTCGCGCTGTACCTGCTCGGCGTGACCGAGCACGAGCTGGCCGAGATGGACCGCCAGGACACGCCGGGGATCGCGGTGGTGGTGTTGCCCGCGCGGGTGCGGATGACGCAGGCAGCGCGGAAGGTGTTCGCGGCGGCGCAGCACGCGCAGGACTTCGGTATGGACCGCGACGGTCTGTCGTGGGGTGAGGCGCTCGACCTCGCGCTGGCGGTCCGGCCGTACCAGCGGATGGCGGTGTCGGCATGAGCAACTCCGACCTGGCCAAGAAGCTCGCGGCGATCGCCGACGCCCTGTCCGAGTACGACCATCTGCCTACTTTGGGACACGTCTACGTCCACGAGCAGACCAGCAACGTCACGGTCGGCTGGGCATTGTCGGATGATCTGCTGTTGCGTCACGCGTGGGTCAAGGTCTTCGACGTGCCGATCGTTCTCACGATCAGTCCAGACAGCGCATCCATCGCGATCCAGTTCGAGCTGGGCGGGCTGCCTATGACGATGCGGGATCACCTCCACGCCACCGAGACGGTCGAGTTCCTCACGCAGCACGTAGGCGAGGGAACGGCGACGTTGACGCCCGATCAGTTCGGTGAACTGGCTTCCCTGTTCACCGCGTCAGTGGACGATCGCCGGTGGGTGGCCGCGCACAGGCGGAATGTCGAACTGAGCAAGGGCTACGGCGCGCGGGAGGAGGACGCTGTCACCTGGGCCGACGCGAAGACCATCGAGGATCACGGACCCCGTCCCTCGACACTCACCGAGCAGCACGCGGACACCCATGCTGCGGGCGGTGGTCCGTCTTGACTGCCCCGAGTGTGTTCGTAGTGGACGGTATCGAGTATCGCCATCCGGCCTGGTTCAACGAGCCCGGTGTGGACACCGTCCGGTTCGCGGTGGACCTGCCCGAGGAACACGAGTGCTGGCCGAGCGTCGGGGACTGCGAGTTCTGGGTGCTGGCCGATGACGTGGACGAGGTCGCGGAAGCGGCGAAGATGCCGAGTCGCTCCGAGTGCGTGGCCACGAAGGCGTACCGGTGGGGGCCAGATGACCCGATGGTGCGGTTTGGCGGTGGTCGTCGTGACTAGCCACGCCAAGCGGGTTACACACCCATTGGTACGCAACGCATTCGAGTTGTGCGGGGACATCATCGTGGGCGCCGGTCGGCTTCTTGCGCCGCTCTCCGACCTGATCGCCCGGTTCGCGCTCGGCGTGCTGCTGACCGTGGTAGCCCTCCTGATCGTGGTCGGTTCAGCGTTCGCGGTCGGCGGGCCAGCCGCGGTGTTCATCGCCCTGTTCGGCGGGTTCGGTGTCGCTGCCGGTGTGGCGGTACGGCTGGGTGATCCTCATGGCTGACACGAACCCGTCCCCTGTCGACAAGGTGTTCCGGGAGAACCTGCAGCGGTTGCGCGACGAGCGCAACCTGACGCAGCAGGACGTGGCCGTGCAGATGCGGACGCGCGGCCATGGCTGGCATCAGCCCACCGTGTACAAGGTAGAAACCGGGCTCCGGCGAGTATTCCTCGCCGAAGCGCTTGCGCTGGCCGAGATTCTCCGCGTCGACCTCGACACGCTGCTGGGTGCACGTGTCGTCGAGGCGGTCTGACATGGCCGACGACCACCGCCGCGACTACGGGCCCGCCGGATGCGCCGAGAACTGCGCAACTCGCGGCGCGACGCTGCTGTTCGTCGCGGTGGTGGTCTGCCTCATCCGGAAACGAGGCGGCCAATGAACGACATGATCGCAACGACATGCGGATTCGGCCTGATCGGCATCGCCACCCTGATGTGCGTGTGGCTGGTGTTCGGGCCCGTCGAGGACCAGGCGCCCGTCGACGAGCCGGAGCGCGAGCCCGACGTCCCGCCGCCGTGCTGGTGTCGAGCGTTTGGTCAGGAAACCTCTACCTGCTACTGCGTCGGGTTCGACGCGGATCCGAAAGGGACAGAACGACCGTGACAACGTCGGAGGACATCCGGCTCGGCCAGGAAGCGGTCGACGTCGACAAGCCGAGCGATGGTGACCTGACCCTGTGGTCGGTCACCACGGTGCTCGGCGTGCTCGACAAGCCCGCGCTGCTCTACTGGGCCGCTGAACAAACCGCCGACGCCGCGATCGACAACCTCGCCACGTGGCAAGCGATGCTCAACGACCGGGGCCGCACCGAAGCCGTGAAGTGGTTGCGCGACGCCAGGTTCCGGCGACCACGCAACTTGCTGAGTGCGGCTGACCTGGGCACGGTGGTGCACCACCTCTGCGAGTCCTACGCACTGACCGGCATCCGTCCGGACAAACACGCGATCGCCACCGCGATCCGGGTCGAAGGCGGCGACCAAGTCGACATCCGTGCCGAGGGCCCGGTCGTGTTGACCATGCTGGACCAGTTCGACCGTTGGCTGCAGCGCTTCACCCCGGCGTACCAGGCGACCGAGGTGTGCGTGTACTCGCCGACCTACGGCTACGCCGGGCAAACCGACGGGTTCCTCACCATCGACGGCGTCCGGTTCATCATCGACTACAAGACGTCCCGGGAACCCCGCGACTCGAAGGGGCAACCGAAGACCCCCTACCCCGAGCAGGTCGCGCTCCAGCTGGCCGCGTACCGGCACGCCGAACACGCCGCGGTGTGGCGGCCTCGGAGGCTGGAGAAGTTCCGGCGCCGCTACTACCTGCTCGGCGAGGCCGAGCGGGCTATGGCCGAACCGGTGCCCGAGGTTGACAGCGGCCTGGTCATCCAGATCACGCCGGAGGCTTGCGAGGCGTACCCGATCCGGTGCGACACCGAGGTTCACGAGTCGTTCCTCTACACCATCGAAGCGTTCCGCTGGACCTCCGAGACGAGCAAGACGGTCATGGGTCCAGCGCTGGAATCGAAAGGCGACTGATGCCGATCATCGACTTGCAGCGGCGGCTGGCCGAGGCCGGACGGATCCGGATTGGCCAGCAGGTGCCGACCGGCAATGGCCGGTCGCGACCGGAGAAGCTGGAGACGTTCCGGCTCACCAGCAGCGACCAGCACCGGATCCGGCAGGCTGCGGACTTGTTCGGCGGGGAGGCCCGCCCCTGGTCAGCGCCTGCCGGCCAGCAGTGGGAAGTCGTGACGACGGCCGACGCGATCGACGTCATTGTGCCGCCGTCGGACATGTCGTTCTCGCAGCACTACGAACTGTGGTCCGCCGGTGGGTGCCAGCGTCGGTGTGACGGCGGCACCGAGTCGATCAGCGACGGGCCGTGCGTGTGCGATCCAGACGCCCGCGAGTGCGACATCCACACGCGGCTATCGGTGATGCTGCGGGACCTGCCGGGCTTAGGTGTGTGGCGGATCGACACCCAGGGCTACTACGCGGCGGTCGAGCTGCAGGGTGCGGTCGGCGTGATCCAGATGGCGGCCGGTCGCGGGCAGATGCTCCCGGCTCGGCTGCGGTTGGAGCAGCGGCAGGTGAAGCGTCCCGGCCAGCAGACGCGGCGGTTCGCCGTGCCGGTGCTGGACGTCGAGGTGTCGCCGGGCCAGCTGATCGGCGGGGGTACGGAGGTGCGGCAGATCTCGGCTGGTGTCGCCGAGCAGCCGGTGGACGGTGCGGCTCGGTTGACGCCGGTGCCCGCGTCGTTGCCTGCGGCTCCGGTGGCGTCGGTGGCCGAGCAGGCCGCCGCGGCGAACGAGCCGAAGACCCGCGCGAAGCGGAAGAACTCGGCCGCGCCGATCCCGTCGACCGGTCTGAAGCCGCGCACGGCCGGGCAGGCGGCCCGGCCAGCGCCTGGCGCTGTATCGGAGGCCGCGCCGGTGGCAGAAGAGATGATCACCCGTGCCCAGCAGAACAAGCTGCATGCCCAACTTGGTGAGTTCGGCATCAACGAGCGCCCCGACAAGCTCACCACGGTCGGTCTGCTAGCCCGCCGCCCGGCAATCACCTCGTCGAACGACCTGACCAAGGCCCAGGCATCGACAGTGATCGACGTGCTTGAGCGGGCGCTGGCTGACGTGGACCCGCCGAAGGCGCTGGACGGCGCACTCGCGGCGGCCGAGGCAAACGAGGACGGTTCGTGATGGCGGCCCGTGCGCCGTTCGGCGGGCCACTGTCCGAACGCGAACTGAACGCGCTCGAAGGGATCTCGCACGGCTACACCAACGACGAGGTCGGCGCGCAGATGTTCGTGTCCGGCGCGTCGGTCAAGGGCTACTTGCGCGCGGTGTTCGACAAGCTCGGTGCACGCGACCGTGCGCATGCGGTACGGCTCGGCTTCGAGGCCGGTTACCTCACCCCAGGCCGCCCGGAAGTGGCCAACGAGGACACCGTCGTACGGATCCCGCAACAGGCTTCCGCTCGCGGCCCGATCCGGAAGCCGCCGCACTCGGCAGGGTGCTGGGTCGATCGCGTTTGCCGGTGCACGAACGGGCAGGCGGTGACGCTGTGAGCGCCTCCATCGGCAAAGCCAACAGGAACAAGGGAGCCAGGGCCGAACTCGCCGTCGTGAAGTGGCTGCGCGAACACGGCTGGCCCGGCGCCGAACGCGCGATCGCAACCGGCCATCGGTCCCGGGTCCGTGAGCGTGCCGACCTCGGCGACGTCACAGGCACACCGTGCCTCGTCTGGCAGGTCACCGACCGCGCCGACATCGAGCAGGCCGCGGTGTTCGCGCGCCGCATGGTCGACACCGAGCAGCAGCGCCAGGCGGCCAACGCCGACTACGGGTTCCTCGTCCAGCGGCGCCGGAAGTTCGGCGACGCCGGGCGGTGGTGGGTGCACCTGACCGGCAGCGGCTTCGCCGAGCTGCTCACCGAATACAAGGCGCCGGAGTTCGAGGCCACAGTACGGCTCACCCTCGCGGACCTCGTCCGGCTCCTTCACCGAGCCGGGTACGGCACAGAAAACACGACACCACAGGAGAACCGGTGACCATGACCGAACCGTCCACAACCGACACGGAGCCGACGGCGTTCTCCGTGTTCTTGGCGCAACACGCGAAGGGCCGCACGCACGACGAACTGTCCGAGAAGCTGCGCGACCTGATCCTGGCCGTCCAGGACATCGGCAAGGCAGGCACGCTCACGCTCAAGATCGGCGCGAAGCGGGTCAACGACGGCCAGGTCGAGCTCGCCGCACAGGTCACCACGAAGCTGCCCGACATCCCCCAGGCGTCGATCTGGTTCGCCACCGCCGACGGCGACCTCACCCGCGACGACCCGTCCCAGATCGCCCTCTACGAGGAGAACAGAAACCGATGAACCCCGACACCGAGAACCTGGTCACCGCGGCCGCCGACCTCGGCCGCCGCGACACCGACCGCCTGCTCGACGCGTACGAGCTCGACGAGGACCGCTCGCTGATCGTGTCCCGCATCCGCACCGACGAGCACGTGGTCGTCACCGACCTCGAACCGCAGTTGGCCGCGCCGCGTCGTGCACGCGGCGGTGCCGCGCTGCATGACCCCGGCGACTTCGCCGCCTACGTGAAGCGGCTCGCCAACCCGCAGCACACCAGCGTGTGGGCCGACATCGAAAGCGGCCGGGTCACGGCGGTGCTCGACGACCACGCGCACGTGAGCCTGCCCGGGTGGCGCTCTCACACCGCGCACCTTGCCCTGCAGCCGGATCCGGACTGGCAGGCATGGACGAAGCTCGACGGGCAGTTGGTCGACCAACTGCAGTTCGCGGAGTTCCTCGAGCAGCGGATGCACAGCATCATCAACCCGGCCGCCGCCGACATCTACGAGGTAGCGACCAGCCTGCAGGCCAAGCGCACGGTGGCGTTCCGCTCTGGTCTGCGGCAGAAGTCCGGCGACGTGACGTTCACCTACGACGAGCAGACCACCGCCCAGGCCGGGCAGAAAGGCCAGCTGGAGATCCCGGACCAGTTCGTGATCCGGGCGGCGCCGTTCGCGTACGTGGCGCCGGTCGAGCTGACGGCCAAGCTGCGGTACCGGATCTCCAGCGGAGACCTGCGGATCGGATACCAGCTGTTGCGGCCTGAGGAGATCCGGCGCGACGCGTTCTCCGTGATCGTCGGCGAGATCCGCGGTTACCTCGGCGACGAGCTGCCGGTGTTCCTCGGCTCGGTGCCGAGGCTGACGTGAACACCGGCAAGGAGTCCTCGGCGCGTTCCGGCGCGCCGAGGGTTCCCGGCCCGGTCAGGTTCAGTCTGAACACCGTGCGTTCTGCTGAGTGCGGTACCACTGTGCGAATTCAGTGGGTCGTGCGACCGGGCCAAACAGGTAGCGCCGATGGTGATCCAGGCGACACAGTCGGGAGGCCGCAATTAAAAGGACTTTCCGCAGGCCCACGGTCCTCTATTCGGGTCTTCGAGAACATTCCTTGCAGATTATGGAAATCCATCGTCATATCGAGCGATCCCATTGCAGTGCAGGGTAAGCCAGACTCGGACACGCAATGAGCGAAGACGAGCAGTGGCCGCCAGACCCTGTGTGCACGTGCGATGAGGCCGACGAGCATCCCGTGTGCCCTATCCACGTGTGGATCGGCTCGATCCCACGCCCAGGAGGTGAACTCAATGGCTGAGACGAAGATCGAGTGGACCGACGCCACGTGGAACCCCACAACCGGCTGCGACCGCGTGTCACCCGGCTGCGACCACTGCTACGCCCTCACCATGGCCAAGCGGCTCAAGGGCATGGGTTCGGCGAAGTACCAGGGCGACGGCGACCCGACGACATCCGGCCCGGGGTTCCTCGCGACCGAGCACGCCGACACCCTCGCCGCGCCGCTGCACTGGCGCAAGCCGCGCAAGGTGTTCGTCAACTCCATGTCTGACACGTTCCACGACCGCATCAGCAACGGATTCCTCGCGGACATGTTCGCCATCATGGCAATCACGCCCCAACACACCTACCAACTGCTGACCAAACGGCACGCGAGGATGCACGCCGTGGTGAACCGGCCCGAGTTCTGGACCCAGGTCGGCAGGCAGGCGCGCCACTTCGGCTACCACTACGAGAACGCCGCCAACTACCTCCGCGGTGGCCAGAACATCTACGACACCAACGAGTGGAAGCAGCGCAGACACCTCGACAACGTGTGGCTCGGCACGTCCGTCGAGAACCAGCAATGGGCAAACATCCGGATTCCGGCATTGCTCGACACACCGGCCGCCGTGCGGTTCCTGTCATGCGAACCGCTGCTCGGCCCCGTCGACCTGGCGAAGTGGATCGGTTGCGGTGACCCGCTCCATCGCCACCATGGCCCATGCAGTGCCTATCGAGAAATCGAGAGTCTCGACTGGGTGATCGTCGGCGGCGAATCCGGCCACCGTGCCCGCCCCATGCACCCGGCCTGGGCGCGCGAACTCCGCGACCAGGCCGTGCGCGCCGGAATCCCGTTCCTCTTCAAGCAGTGGGGCGAGTGGGGGCCCGCACCGTGGGTCGTGCGCGTCTGCGATCCGGCCGTTGGCTGGCAGGGCACCGCCGACGAACTCGCGGCAGCCCAGGCCGACGCCGAAGCGCGCGGCGCGACGCACGCCTACGCCGAGTGGGCTCACGAGTACGACCACGACCTCTACGAGCCGCCACACAAGCCATGGAGCATCGAGCGCGTCGAGCCGCTCGACGACCGCCAGGCGCCCATGCGCCGATGGGGCAAGGCAGCCGCCGGGCGCGAACTCGACGGACGCGAGTGGAACGAATTCCCAGCGGTGACCTCATGATCCGCAAGCGCGCCCGCTGTGGCTGGTGGACGATCACCAGTTGGCGAAGCGCACGACACCCCGCCTCGCGCACCGAGCGATGGAATCGCCTGAGGCTCGAAGCCTCATCTGTCAAGCCAAACGCCGGAGAAAACACCAATCAGTGTTTCCGCTGGTCAAGCACAGCAATAGGATAGGTCGAAAATAGACCAATTTTGCAGTGAGTCTCCCGCCTGCCGATGTGCCACAGTTGCGAATGCTGAGCTAGACGTGCAAATCGCTCTGTCGACGTGACGCGAGGACTCTGAACCAATGGTGCGGCTCTATCCGGACGAATCGAGGCCGTGGTGGATCACCACCACGCCCAGGAGGTGGTACTTGGCGCCTGAACCGGCGAAACGTCGGCACAGCCACCACCCCGAGACGCTCCACTACCTCGCGCGTCTCCTCGTCGGCGTGCGCGAGGCCGACCAAGCCCGCGAACTCGGCGGAATGTTCTACGACAACCTGATCCAACGAGTCCGCGACACCCTCGCGGACTGGCGGGCCAGCAAGGGAGAACGCACATGAACGCTGGCCTGTACAAGCAGATGCGCACCATCCTCGACTCCGGACGCACCGACCCCGGCGTCGACGCCGAGCTGCGCGCGCTGCTCGCCCAGATCACCCACCACCAAACCGAACCGCCACCGCCACCGCTGCCCGTCGCGTACGGCAGCCCGGCCTGGCGCGCCCTGCCCGACACCGACCCGCGCAAGCTCGACGCCATCGTCGACGCGGCCGAGTCCTGGCACGCCATCCTGCAATCCCCCTACGCCACTGAGATCCTCGCCGCCTACTTCGAGTGGGACCAGCGACGCATCTACAGCGAGTGGTCTGGCAACGTCGCCGAGCAGTACCGCGGCGACCCGCCCGGCCCGAGCTACCGCCTGCTCGAGCAACGCCGAGCCGAACCAGCAGGCCGCGCGCACTACACGTTCGTCGAACGGCACGGCCAGGACTACACCGGCGGGCCCGTCGACTGGACCACCGGCGAGCCAGGCAAGGAAACAGCAGCATGACCACCCGCGACGAAGCACTGCGTCTGCTGCGGCCGCAAGAGACGATGGTGGCCGCCGACCCCACCGACCCCTACGTCGACGTGCCGCACCCGGCCGACAGCGAACCGGCAGCGCCCGAGCCCACAGAGGACCGGTTCCCGCGCGTCGACTGGCACGCGGCGTTCGCCCTCGACCTCGACGACATCGACTGGCTACCCGGCCAGCTCATGGAACGTGGCCAGCAAACCGCGCTCGTAGGCTCCGGCAAGAGCGGGAAGTCCATCTTCGTGCTCGACTGGATCTACCGCGCCATCACCGAACGGCCCTTCCTCGGCGACCGCGCGAGACCACCCATTCGAGTCCTGTACTTCGACCGCGAGAACGGACTCCGGGACATCATCACCCGCCTGCGGTCGTTCGGTGTCACCGAACAGGAACTCGACCTGTTCAGCCAGCGGTTCGACTACCGGATGTTCCCGCGGTTCTCCGGCGCGCTCGACGCGTCCACCATCGCCGCGGCCGAGTTGCTCGCGCTCGTCGACGAGCTGCAGCCTGACGTCGTCGTGCTCGACACCGTGTCGCGGTTCATCTCCGGCAACGAGAACGACAGTCAGACGTGGCTGGAGTTCTACCGGTTGGTTCACGCTCCCCTCAAAGCACGCGGGGTGGCGTGCGTCCGGCTCGACCACACCGGCAAGGACGACGGCCGGGGCAGCCGGGGCTCGTCCGCCAAGTCGCAGGACGTGGATCACGTGTGGGAGCTGACCGCCGGTGAAGGCGTCGCCTGGGTCGACAAGGCGAACGACACCGAGACCATTACCACCCACCTCAAGCTCAAGCGCACCCACACGCGCACCGGCGTCGGCGACGACACGTTCACCATCACCCGGCGCGGTATCCGCAAGCGCGGCGGTGTGTGGCTGCCTGGGGGCACTCGCCACGAGCTCACCGCGTGGACTGCCGGGGCGCCGGACGAGCCCGCGCTGGAGGGCACTGTTGAGTGGCTCATGCAGCAACTCGACGCGGCCGGGGTGCCGCGCGACTGGGGCAACCGGAAGGTCAAGCCGGAGTGCGCGCGGCTCGGAATCCGGGCGCGGAGTGAGGTCGTCGAGGAGGCCGTGAGACGCCGCAAAACGGACACGACCTACCGGTCAGTAACGTTCCCCGCAGACGTTCCCCAAACAGTGTTTTCAAACGAGGCCGGGGGAACGTTCCCGGGGAACGTTCCCCCAAGATCAACAAATTTTGACGTTTCCGCAGATCAGACGTTCCCCGGGAACGTTGGGGGAACATCCGAAAAACCCGATGATTTCCCAACGTTCCCCCAGCCCTATAAGAGGCTGGGGAACGTTGGGGAACGGGCGTCGCCCCCGCCCAAAGACGGACCCCACGGCACGTGCTCCGTGTGCGGCTCCCGGATGGTGATCCTCTACTCCGGCCAAGACCGTCACCCCCTCTGCGGCGACCCGCCCGCACCAACTGATCAAGAACCCGCCGAAACACCACCCAGCAGCCACCAGGAGCGCTCAACGTGAAGATCCGCACCATGGGAACCGCCGACGAATGCCAGGTCACCACAGAGCGGATCCGCGCCGCCTTCAACGTCCTCGAAGTCAGCGACTTCCAGCCCCGCGACCGCAACCGCCGCACGCCCGGCTCGAAGCTCGGCTACGTCTACATCGACGTCAACCTGGACACGCCACCACCGGTGCACGCCACCGCTGTCCGCACCGACCGCCGTCAGATCGGCAGCAACACCACGCCGGAGGAAACCTGATGACCCAGCACGACGCGGTCGACTTCGACGACGAAGACGAAGACGAAGACGAGCGGGACTACTGGCAGGAATACAAAGACGACCTCGCCCTCGGCCGCATCGACGTAGACGGCACACACCGCGAACCGGATCTCGACCCGCCGGACTGCTGGGCCTGCTACGACACCGGCAACATCGTCGACTACGAGACCGGCAAACTCCGCCGCTGCAATGCATGTGGGTCCAACCTCGTCCAGGCCTGCTGGTGGCGACTCGTCGGCCCCATCCGCGCATGGTGGGAAATTCGCCGGACCAAGCACCAGCAGCCCGTCGACGACCCATGGGGCAACCCGCCGTTCTGAGGAGCCACGACATGGCCTACAAGACGCTCACCACGTGGCCCGGTGCCTGGACCTGCTCTATGCACATCCCTACGGCCGCGCCGCTCGCCGCCGTCCGCCAGGCCCTCGACGACCTTGCAGACGCGACCGGTTGGCCGGTCAACGCGTTCGCCTACGGCACCGCCGACACCGTCGACGAACTACTGATCTACCGCGACCCGTCCCAGCGGCACGGCATCCCCAGCGTCATCGAATCCGAAGGCGCCGCGCACACGCTGGCCGCCGCCTCCGGGTGGACACTCGCCACCAACCAGGCACCTGCGAGAGGCATCCTCGTGGGGTTTGAGCTACGCGAGGGCTACGAGCCCGATGCACCCCTGCACGACATCGGCGAGCTCTTGAATGTCCTGCCTGCCGCCGAGCTCACGTCATGCCGACAGGCCTGGCTCATCAGCGCCCGCGGCACACGCCGACGCCAAGAGCTCTGCGCCGTCCTTCGCGGCAGCAGCGAACTCCTACCGGCCATCACCATCGCGGCCGGCAAGTTTCAGCAAGAACGATTCGTCGTCACCGACCTTGCCCAGCAGCGGGTCTATGCCATGCAACGTGAGATGTCCGATGGCGACTGACGTGGGCGTATGAGCCGGTCGTGGTCTGGTGGCAGCACCCGGGCGTGGAGACGCATCCGCGCCCGGGTACTCGCACGTGACGGCCACCGCTGCCAGGTGCAGCTCGACGGCTGCACCCTCACCGCCACAGAGGTCCACCACACGCGCGGCCGTGCCATCACCGGCGACGACGAGCGCTACCTGGTGGCGTCGTGCAAACCCTGCAACCTGAAGATCGGCGATCCATCCAAACGGGACCCGAGCCCCACGCCTCATTCCAGCTGGTAACCACGGACCGCTACATGCGAACAAATGTCAGTCCTGCGGATCGCGGAGTTCGTTCGGGTCGTAGCCACCATCCCGCATCGCGGGGTACACGTTGCGGCGGTCGATTCCTGCGGCCTCGGCCATCTGGTCACCGGTCGCACCGGCGCGCTTGGCATCGGCCAGCGCGGTGTTGCGCTCGGCGCGTGCCTTCTCGACCAACTGCTCGAGCTCGGCCAGCCGCGCCGCTTTCGCGCGCACGTTTTCCAATGCCGCTTTCGGCGGTGGCGTGGGCTTGCGTGGCACGGTGACCTCCTGGGTATTCTGAGTGTCCGGAGTAGCTTCCTCGGCCCCGACGCGGTGCAAGCGCGTCGGGGCTTCTCCATGAGGAGGAGCCGGTGCGGACGGCGTGCCGGTGCGGCACCTGGTAGGTGCCGCACCGGTGGTTCACCCGATGATCGAACCGAGCATCTGGGCGTCGAGTCGCCCTCGGACCACGGCGACCTTGCAGGCGGTGCGGTATCGCACGTCTGCCCCGTTGCGCCTGCCCACCCAGTTGTAGCGAGCCATCACCACGTTGACGCGTGAGCGGATCGTCTCCGATCCCCACTGTGCACGCACCTCATCCGACTGCAGGTGAACCTGCACCGTGATGGTGTTGGTGTTGGCTGCCACCGCGACCACAAGGACCGCGTCGGCTGGCATGTGCTCCTCGACCTGGTCGATCTTGAGGTCACCCAAGATCATTCCGGCCACTCGGTAGAGGTCCTGGCCAGCACTTTCGTGATAGCGGACCCCGTAGTACCGATCCTCAGGGGCGAACTGATCGTCCACTCCGGATTCCTTCCTCTATGGAGTTGAACCCCGAAGGGGCGGTGCAAGCGCCCGATTCTCCGGGGCTGTCCCGTGCGGGACTCTTATATTATGTGATGCGACAGCACACTATCGCAAGTGGATATTGAGATGTGTGGGTCACAGTTTGGCTACGGCGCACCCGCCAGGTCAGCGGCCGCACGTTCAGCCAGGGCCCGCGCCCGCGTCGCATCCTCCGAGTAGGCGCGGACATAGTGCACGTCCCGACCGTGCACGGCAGCCTCCAGCGCAGCCGCCTGCTCGTCCACCTGCACGCGATCCCCCGGCGGCTTCTCGCCTCCGAGCAGCAGCCGAGAGGCCCCGGGTAGCCGACTCGGCGCGTCCACACGGTCAATGCGGCCACCGACAACAACAGCCGCGCACTCGTAGGTGTGCACAACTCGCCATGTGGCCCCAAAGTGCGCGACGCGTGCGGGCTGGACGTGATGACCAGGGCCAAGCTCTGCGGCCACCCGTGCCGCTTCAGACCGCCCTGCCATCACCACTACAACCTCGAACGGCCCGCTTTCGTCCAGCGCGCCGCGAACAACGGCGTACATCTGAGTCTCGGTCACCTCGAAGCACCTCCTCCTGACTGGATTCTCGCTCCTGCCGAACGAGGGCCGACCGACCGGTCACGCTCGCAGAGTGCCACAAGCTCTAAAGAGATCCTTGCGATCACTTGGCTAACTGCCCTATACTGATCATGTCAGCAACGAGGGGAGGTGAAACAAATGGAGATCACGGAAGAGGCCACCAAGATCCTGGTGGCCATGCGTGACCAGCAGTGGTTGATCGCGGCCACTGACGAGGATGTCGTGGTGATCTCGCCGGTCAACGGCGAGACGTTCGTCATCCCGGCGGTGTTCCTCACGGCGCCGTACAAGGTGGCGCTGCGGCACGTCCTACTCGACCTGGTGATCGAGGGGATGCTCGCGTGGCCATGGCCACCGAACCGCATCGAGGGCGTTCACGGCGAACAGCCCTTCAGCGGGTAGCAACAAGGCGGGCCCCGGGGATGGTGATGACACCCCCGGGGCCCGCCCCCAGCGTATCGAGCACGCCTGTTCCTTGCCATTCAGCAACGAATACGGGAAGATGTCGACATGAACACGTGGAACCTGTCCGTCCGCCTGCTCGTCGACCGACCAGTAAGCGAAGATCACGCCCGACAGCTCGGCCAAGCGATCAAGGAACACCTGCAGGAACCCGCAGTGGTGTCCACACGCGACAGCAACCCCGCACTTGGCATGAGTGCCACCCTGGCCACGGACAAACCGGTCCAACTGCTAGGCGAGCTCCGCGACCGCCTCGCCAACTCCCTCGCAACACTCGGATACTCCATCAACGGGCTAGCATCCTTCGAGGTGCTATCCCCAGACGAGACCGACCGGCGCCTCGCCTCCGCCAGCATCCCGCCCATGGTCAACACCGAGCAGTTCGCCGAACTGTGCGGCGTTTCCCGGCAACGGATCTCCGAGCTCGAAACCATCCGGCGCGCGGCCGCGGCCGACGGCCAGCCACCCACCGGGTTCCCCACACCGGTAGTTCCCGGCTGGTGGCTCAAGTCCGCAGCCGAGCGCTACGCCACCACCCGCCGACGCAAGCCCGGCCCAGCCCCGCGCACACGCTAGGGAAAATAGGTGCTGATTCGTACGTCAACCTTGCGGAGTAGTCCATGACCGAAGGTACGCATCCCGTAGACGACCCCACCCTGCAGAACCTGGTTGCGGCTATCCAGCGCGCTCGCGACATCATCGAACACGGAAAAGCGGATCTCGACGTGGCGCGATCGGCCTTCCACGACTACATGAGCCAGCTCGGCCGCCAACTTGCAGCAACAGGTGAACAGCAGCTATCCCTCGACACAGCTCGCCGCTTGTACTGGGACTTCAAGGACATCAAGGTCGAATCCATAGGCCTTGCATTGGGTGTCCGAGGCAACCAAGTCCACAAGCTGGTAGGAAGCACGCCGACGTATACCTGCAGAGCTTGCGGCGCGACTTTCACGGAGGAGGGACGCACGAGCCGCACAACGCGGAACTCGTCAGATCCGTACAAGCGCTGCCCAGACTGCATAGCCAAAGGGAGCGAGCAGAGCGCCGCCGGGCACAAGGCCTGGCTCCAGCAGCAGGAGGATGAGAAGGCCCAGTACAAGACACGCCTCCTCGCAGGCGACTACTGGATCGACATAGACGGCGAGGTCGTCCTGCCCGACAAGCCTTGGAGCAGGTGCCCATGCGGGAATGACGGGTTGCGGCGAATCGATGACCGCGCTGCCTGGGAATCTGGCTCCGGGGTGATCTTCGTGTGCACCGATTGCGGGAACACGGAAACGCCAGAGCTGGTCACGTACATCCCTGCCAAGAACCAAACCATGATGTGATGGCGACATGGCCCTGCCCTGCACGTACAAGCCACCGCGCAACCAGCAGACCCAACCCTGCGAAGTGTGTGGCCACACAGGACTCGTCCACCCCGGCAACCAACACAACCCGGGGATCGAGGCGTGCGTGCTCTGCGAACTGCTACCCGAACGCGACCGCGAGCCAGCCGAGCCCAGGCCACCACTACCGCCGCCTGTGTCCGCGCACATCGTCATCGGTGACAACGGCTGGATCGCGGGCACGACCGATGCGGCCGCTGCAACCGCCAAGGCCCGAGAGGTCAACGGCGTGGTGATCTCATGGGTAGTGAGCGCCGACTACAGGAAGGCCCGCGGGCACGCATGAGCCAGTCCACGTGCCGAAGGATCACCAAATAGAGTTCAGAGAATTTCCGGGTAGGTCTTGACATCTCATCCGCCTTCTGGATGAAAGTTGCAGGGCCTGCCCGCCGGGACACCCGCCGCTCCCTCTTTCTCTCTCCCCGGCCTCTCGGCGTCTACAGTTGATCATTACGATCCCGACACGCAGCGTGACGTATGAAGCCTCTAGCACGACATTTGATACGTGAAAGTTCGAGCAATCGTGTCCGTGTGTACCGGCGCCTTACTAATGATTCTGGCAGAGGCATGGTCTCGCGGACACCTGGACTGGGACACCGTGTGGTCTTGGGCGCAACCCCGGGTCGCGTGGTTGACAGTTCTCATTTTAGGTGCCGGAATTACGGTGACCGGGATTGCAAAGTATGCATTCAGGAGACGGCCGTCACCGCCGATCTTGACATGGTGGCTCGCACCATTGGCATTCATATTCGTCGCTATGGTGACTTGGGGAGCTACTTCCTGGTTGTTGCGTGAAGCATCTCAGTCAAAAGACCCGCCTGCGGCGCGAGTAGAGGCGATTAAGACTGGATTGAGCATTGGCGCAGGTTCTGGAGGCGCTTTTGCTCTTCTGCTCGCTGTTCGTCGACAGTGGCATCAAGAAGTGGCCGGTACTGCGAACGAGTTGGATGCTGCCGAAAAACGCGTCACGGAACTCTACACTAAAGCGGCTGATCAGCTTGGATCCGACAAAGCCCCTGTTCGATTGGCAGGACTGTACGCGCTCGAACGAGTCGCCAACAACGACTCTAATCAACGGCAGACCATTACGAACCTGCTTTGTGCATATTTGCGTATGCCATTTGATCCACCCACATTTCCACCTGACGATGACGCCTCCCCTTCAACTATCGACGACCACCGAAACCGGACACAAGAGCTTGAGGTAAGACTCGCAGCACAGCGGATATTAGAAGAGCATCTGAGCTGGCCGGAGCGTTACGAGCGTCGCCTACTGCCCCAAGTTGATCCGCCGACATTTTGGGGCTATCGCAATATCGACCTGACGGGCGCCGTTCTTATCGACTTTTCGCTACAGCGATGCCGAATCGACAACGCATCATTTGCGAAAGCGAAATTTCACGGCACCGCCAATTTTAACGACACATCAATCTTCCATCATGCCAACTTTTCACACGCCGCATTCAGTGGTCCAGCGGATTTTTCGTTCGCCAAATTTTCAACTCCCAAATCTGGTACCGCCAATTTTTACGACGCTCGCTTTGCAGCAGAGGCCCTCTTTTTGGGTGCCAGGTTCGCGCATGTCGCCAACTTCAGCGCAGCTTCATTTGCAGACAAGTGCGAATTCGGAGGCGCAACATTTTTGTCAGAGGTAACGACGTTTGAATCAGCAACAGCAGCGAACGGACTACCTCGGGCGCTACTCAAATCCACACCTCCACGATTTAGAGAAGCCGATCGTTTGGCATCAACTTCGGACGACTGACAGCCCCACAGCATGTGGTGCTGCGGTGGCTCAATTTAAAGGACAGCGAGCGGTGGCGGCGCTGGCGGCAATGTGCGGGCCAGGTGCACCGCTCCAGCGGACCGAAGGCGCCGTCGACGTGCTGGCCGAGAGGTTACCGCCCAGCGGCTGGGCACGTCTCCACCCTTCGATACTGTGTGCGTGCAGGCCGCACCACTCATAGCCACAGCCCGGGTACTGGAGAACATGAATCTCGGAAAGCCACTCGCAAATAGCAACACGCCCGCCGCGCCGGAACAATCTTCGAATAGGGCACTATCCCTAAGCTTGCTCACCCTGAAAGTTACCATTGTTGGCATTGCGTTGACAGTTATCGTCGGCATTGTCGCAATTCTTCAACAGACAAAGAACAACTATGATGTGCTGGCGAAACAGACTTCAGAGGATCAAGCAAGAGAAATTCGCAACCGGCGAACAGGCCCGTACATGGAGTTTAAGGCAGCCTTGGGCAAGGCGAAGGAGGTGCGGGCGGTGCAGCAAAAATGCGAGGCTGATGCACCCAAACCAGGCGCCCAGAAGCCGAACGCTGCACTTAGAGCATGTGCTCTGCTCGTAGCCGAATCGGTGAAAGCGGCATTTGCTTTAACCGAATCGCTGGACAAAATATCTGTTGTCGGCAGCGACGAGGCCATTCAAGCGGCTACTTCGGTGATAAAAACATGGCCTAACCCGTCTGCAGAGGCGGACTACCTAGAAGTCGCACGACGCGATCTATCAGTTATTCCAAGCTAGAGAACGGCAAGCGGTGGCGGCGAAGGCGGCAGTGTCCGGGCCAGATGCACGGCCCCAGCAGCCGCGTAGGCGCCGTCGACGTGCTGGCCGGACTCGGCCGAGAACACCCAGACGTTGCCGCGAGCGAGCTTCTGGGCGCCCAGCACGTGGGCGTTGATCAGGTCGTCGTTTGGGTGCACGACCATGCCGGTGCGGACCTGCTCGGCAAGGCCCATGCAAGCCGCGGGCGTGTCGGCCTTGATCTCCTCGACGACCACGCCGCGCGGCGGCCAGGTGCCGCGCCTCTTGTCCTTCGGTGCCCGGATGTCCGGCGTGATGGCTGCGGCCGGGCCGCCAGGTAGCCAGCCGAGCGCACGGGGCTTGACCTTGGCCACGATGCCGGGGAGTTCGCGGCGCAGGCGCAAGGTCGCGTCCGGGCCGTCCCATGCTGCGACCGCTTCGAGCGCAACAGTGCCGGCCGGAAGCTCGAACTCGGCGCACTTCTCGTCGGGCAGGACCGCGGCGGCGCACAGCGTGACGTGCTGGCCGTCCAGGCTGACGTCGAGGCAAAGCGCGGTCCGGTTGCGGTACGGCGCGAGGTCGATCTTCGGGTCGGTGGCGGCCTGGTCGGCCCACTTCGCCGCGTCGATCCCGGGTTTGCGGGACCGGATGCGGATGCACAGAATCTCGGTGAGGAACTTGGCGAGCTGCTCGCCGCCTTCGGCCAGGGCGGCGCGCGCGTCGCCGAGCAGCACGTCGGGGTGGATCCGGCGGCCCAGGTTCGGGTTGGACATGGCCAGCGCGCGCAGGTCGTCCGCTCGGCTGCCTTCCGGCGCGCTCCACTCGAAGATCGCGGACGCGGGGTCTTCTCCGGACAGTGATGACGCCCGGCGCGAGTCCAGCACGACGCTGCTGTCGTCTCCCATGTTCGTGAAGGCGAACACTTGGCTGCCCGGGACGGCGTTGGTGGCGGGGACGGCGGCGGACCATGCTTCCCAGGAGTCGTGCTCGCGCAGCTCGTCGAGGATGAGCCTGGCGATGGAGAGTGACCGGCCGCCGCGCCGGTTGCTGGCGGCGATCTTCCATCGGCCCTTGTAGCCGAGCTTGGGCCAGGTCTTCGTGGTGAGCTGCTGCTGGCCGTTGGTGCGGCGGATCCCGTACGGCGACCGGGCCGGTAGTCGCTTCTTCAGCTGGGGCCGGTCAACGGCGTATTCGCAGCCCGCTTCCCAGGCCTCCTTGGCGTAGTCCAGGTTGGTGGACATCGAGACGACGAGCCGTACCTTCTCGGTGAATAACCAGAACAACGCGAGGACCGTGAGCAGGTAGGTCTTTCCGTTTTGGCGGGCGACGATGACCAGCACGTGCCGGAACCGCGGGGTGCCGTCCGGCAGGAGTTCCCCGGCGTGGATGACCAGCCACCGCTCCCATGGGTCGAGCGGTGTCTTCAGGACGCGTTCGGCGACCCAGGCGACGTCAAACCCGTAGCTGGTGTCTTCGGTGAGGGCGCAGCCGCATCCGCACGGCCCAAGTGGGCCGGTGACGAGGGGCTTAGTCCACTGGCGGGGTGTCGTGCTGCCCAGCAGCGGCCCGTCGCCGTTCGGCTCGTTCGGCTCGTTCGGCTCGTCGGGCGTCGAGCTCGTCGAGCTCGTCGGTGTCTCCATCGGACGGTGCACCCCCTTCCACCGGTGCGGACCGGGACGCTGGGGTCATCTGCAGCTCGCGCAGGGCGGACAGCAGGGGCGGACCGGCTTTGAGGACGTCTCCGCGGTCGATGGCGTCGGCGTAGGCGCGTGCGAGGGCGACCACGGCGGCGTCCCGTGGGTCGTGCTTGACCGCGGTGAGCGCGGTGTCGAGCGCCTCGCGCAACATACATACAGTCTTGCATGTAATTGCTTGCGCAAGCATGTACCATCCGGTACATGTGGCCGTTTCGGCGCCGGAAGCCGACCGCATCGACGATCTCCATCAGCGATCCCCTGCTGATCGAGAAGCTGTTCGGCGGCCGCCACTCACTGGCCGGTGTCACGGTCACCGAGAACACCGCGCTCGGCATCTCGGCGTTCTTCCGGGCCGGTTCCCTGATCTGCGGCACGCTCGCCGGGCTACCGATCCGCGCGCTGCGCATCAACAAGGCCGACGACACCCGGCAGCGCGCCACCTCGTGGCTGGAGGAGCCCGCCGGGCCTGGCTCGTACACCCAGTTCGAGTGGACCGAGGTCGTCAGCTGGCACCTGTTCCTGCACGGCAACGCGTACCTGCTCCACCGGTACAACGGTGCTGGCTCGCTCGTCGGCCTGTACCCGGTGCACCCCCTGGCCGTCACGCCGCAGTGGATCAAGGACAAGAACGGAACCGACACCAGCCAGAAGGAATTCCTCGTCTCCCTTGGAAAGTCGCCGTTCGGCAAAGCCCAATCGGTGACCTACGACGAGACGCGCATGACGCAGATCATGGGGCCGACGCTCGACGGCTTGCGCGGTCTGTCGGTCCTTGGGTTGGCGCGCAACGGGTTAGGGACGTCGATCGCGAGCGACAACGCTGCGGCGAAGATGTTCGGCAACGGTCTTAGCGTGTCCGGGATGGTCACTCCGGAGGAGGACGTCACACCGGATGAGGCCAAGACGATCAAGGACGATCTGAACGCGAAGCTGACGGGGCCGGAGAACGCGGGCGAGATCGCAGTGATCAACCGCAAGCTCAAGTTTCAGCAGCTGTCGCTGTCCGCTGAGGACGCCCAGTTCCTACAGAGTAGGCAGTTTCAGGTCCAGGAGATCGCGCGTTGGACCGGCGTTCCGTCCAATCTGCTCATGGACCCGGGCGCCGTCAGCACGTGGGGCACTGGCGTCGAGATCCAGAACCGCGGGCTCCACCGATACACGCTCACCGCGTACACGGGCCGGATCGAGCAGCGACTGACGCGTCTACTCCCGAAGCCACAGATAGCCGAGTTTGATTACACCGCGTTCCTGCGCCCGTCGCCCGAGCAGGAGATCGAGCTGCTGATCAAGCAGGTCGACGCCGGTCTTCTGTCCATCAACGACGCTCGCCGCATCCGCAACATGCCGCCCGTCGACGGTGGCGACGTGGTTCGCGTTCGTGGCGTTCCGATCACAGCCAGTCCCAAGGAGGGGGCCGCAGCAGCATGACACCGTCCGTGTTGACCCATCCGGCGCTCGGCCGGTACATGACCGCGCTGCGGTCGCTGTACGCCGCGTCGGCCGCTGACGAGCAACGCCCGTGGTACCGCATGGAAGCGGCAGACGGCGCCGCAGCGACCATCTACCTGTACGACGAGATTTCGTTGTGGGGCATCACCGCAGACGACTTCGTGCGCGAGGTCGCCGGGCTGGACGTCGACACCATCCACCTGCACCTGAACTCACCCGGTGGGCTCGTGTGGGACGGGATCGCGATCCACAACTCTCTGCGCAACCACAAGGCGACCGTGAACGTGTCCGTCGACGGCCTGGCCGCGTCGATCGCGTCCGTGATCGCGATGGCCGGTGACACGGTCACCATGGGCCGCGGTACCCGCATGATGATCCACAACCCGCACGGGCTGGCCATCGGCGACGCCCGGGACATGCGCGAGTACGCCGACCTGCTCGACGCGGCCGCCGACGACATCAGCGGGTTCTACGCCGAGCGGGCCGGGGGCGACCGGGCCGACTGGCGGGCCCTGATGGACGCCGAAACCTGGTACTCGGCCGAGCAGGCCGTCGAGGCCGGGCTGGCCGATTCGTACACATCAGACTCCGGCGCTGAGAACCGCGCCGGTGTGGCCGTCGGGAACGCCAACGCCCCGGCACCGTCCACAAACACCCAACGTTCGCAGCTCATCCGAGCTCGCGACCGAGCACGCCGTGGAGGTGTGAGCAAATGACCGTTGAGGGGATCACCGCCGCTATGACGGCGATCATCGACGGCGCCGAAGGGCGAGACCTCACCGACAAGGAGGTCGCCGACTACGAGCAGCTGGAGGCTCAGCTGCAGGCCGCTCAGCGGTCGGCGCAGGTTCGGGCCCGGCAGGCCGCCTACAACGCGGTGGCGCCAGCCGTCCACGTTGCTCCGGCCAGGACGGACGACTCGCCGGAGGCCGCGTTCCGCGGGTACATGCGCACGGGCAAGGCCAACGGTGACCTGGTGGCCGCGCAGTCGGAAGGCATCGGCAGCGAGGGCGGTTACCTCGTCCCCGAGGGCTTCCGCATGAAGATCATCGAGAAGCTCAAGAAGTTCGGCGGCATCGAGGCCGCAGCCGAGCCGCTGGAAACCGAGACCGGCGCGACCCTGCCGTGGCCGACAGTCGACGACACCGGCAACGAGGGCGAGGTCGTCGACGAGGGCGGCACCTTCGTGTCCGGCGCGGACGTCGAGTTCGGAACGAACGGACTCGGCGCCTACACGTACCAGGTGGGTGGTTCCGGCGGAAACGCGCTGCGTATCCCCCGCGAACTGATGCAGGACGCCGCGTTCGACGTCGAGGGACTGGTTTCCCGGCTGCTCGCGGTGCGTCTGCGTCGCCTGCAGGCGCGGCACCTCGTGCGCGGCAACGGCGTAAAGCAGCCGCTCGGCTTGGTCTTCGGCTTGACCGGTATCGAGATCGGCGCGGACACCGCCGGTGTCACCTACAACGACCTCGTCAACTTCGAGCACGCGGTGGACCCGGCCTATCGCGAGCTCGGCAACTGCAAGTGGGGCATGAACGACAAGTCGTTGCGGGAAATCAAGAAAATCGCGGACTCACATGGAGACCCGATCTTCCGACCGGCCAATGCGGACCTGGCCACCGGCACCGGCGGCGGCACCCTGATGGGCTACCCGGTCGTGATCGACCAGGCGTTCCCCGACATCGTCGCCAACGACAACCAGGTCAACTGGGGTGCGTTCGGAGACTTCCGCGAGGGCTACGTGGTCCGGCGCGTGCGCGACATCGAGGTCGTGGTCAACCCGTGGACGCGGGCCAACAACCGCCAGATCGAGATCACCGCGTGGGCTCGGATGGACGCCACGCAGCAGAACACCGGCGCGTATGTCGCGCTGACTGGGGAGGAGACGTAAGCCATGCCTGCCAACAGGAAGACGGCCACGACTCCGAAGCTCGACGAGGGCCAGGCCCTCACGGAGCCACTCGCCGAGGTCGAGGAACGCGAGCCGATTCCGGGCGAGGGGCTCGGCCGCATCGCCTACGACGCCTACGCCACCGCCGTCGACGGCACGGCGGTGAACGGCGACCAGCTGCCCGCCTGGGACCAGCTGGCCAAGGACAACACGAGCGTGGCCGCCGCGTGGTGCGCATCGGCCCAGGCCGTCATCGCGGCCACGTGGGAAGGGAAGAAGCCATGACGGTGCGCGAACTGATCGCGAACGAACTGAAGGTGATCGGCAAGGCCAAGGTCACCATCAACTCGGCGACGACGACGAACTTCGACTTCGGCACGCCGAACGACATCAACCTGGCCTCCATCACCGCGGGCGAGCCGGGCGAGCCGTACCGCGCCGGTGACCGGGTGCTGGTCATCTTCGACGCGTCCACTGCGGGCACGACGGACACGGTGTCGTTCAGCGTGCAGGACGCGCCGGACAACGCCGGTGCGATCGGCGCCCCGGCCGCTGCGGTGACGCAGGGGACGCTGTCGGGTGGCACGAGCGACCAGTACGCGGTCGCGTCCGTGCGGGTGCAGCCTGGCCGGCCGTGGCTGCGGTGCAGGGTCACCAGCACGGGCGCCACCGACACGTTCGTGGCGCAGGTGCTGGTCCTCGCGTTGCCGCGTTCGGTGTGAGGGGACGGCCGTGATGGCGTGGGCGCCGGACTACCTCACTGTCGACGAGTACAAGAGCGACTACAAGGACATCCCGGACGACGCGGATGATGCCCGGATCGCGTGGGCCATCACGACGGCCAGCCGGTCCGTGGATGACCACTGCTCCCAAGGAGTCGACCGGCAGTTCGGCACGCTCGACGGTCCCCAGGACCGGCTATATACCGCCACGTGGTCGTCCGAGCGGTGCCGGTGGGTGGTCGAGGTCGACGACTTCTACGCCGACGTCACGGTTGTAGCTGGCGGCGCCACGATCACAGGGTCGCTGGCCCTGCCGCTGAACGCCGCGAAGAAGGGACGGCCGTGGGAAAAGCTCGTCCTCCCGCGGGGAACGGACCTTACCGGAGAAGAAGGCGAAGTCATCGCAACCACCCGGTGGGGGTGGCCTGCCGTGCCAGTGCCCGTCAAGCAGGCCACGGCATTGCAGACCAATCGCCTGCTGGCGCGGGGGGACAGTCCGTTCGGGGTCGCTGGCAGCCCCGATGCGGGTGGCGAGATGCGGCTGCTGAGTCGGGTCGATCCCGACGTGGCCGTGTCCCTGCAGTCCTACGTGCGCCGGGGATGGTGGGTGGCGTGAACGTCGGCGAGGTCATGGCGGAGATCGCAGCGGCGGCCGACGAGATGGAAGGCCTCCGCTGCTTCGCCTACCCCATCAGCGAAGCGAGCCCACCGACGTTCTGGGTGGATCTCCCCGAGCGGATTTCGTTCGACCTGACCTACGACCGGGGTGTGGATCAGATCGAGCTGTACGGCTATCTGGTGGTCGGGCAGAACCTGGACCGGGTGCAGTCCGCCAAGCTCGCCGCGTACATGTCCAGCGCCGGTGCGGCTTCGGTGAAGCAGGCTGTCGAAGCGGTTGAGTACGAGGCGTGCGACGACGTGAGCGTGACGGTGGCGGAGTTCCAAAGAATCTCGGTGGCGGCAACCGAATACCTGGGTTGCCGGTTCACCATCGTGGCAACAGGAAGTGGAGCCTGACATGGGCACGGTTCACAGCAAGAAGACCGTCATTCTGCTTGATGGCAACGACATCTCAACGTTCACCAACTCGTCCGACTGGGACCGGAACGCCGACGAGCACGACACCACCTGCTACGGCATGGACGACGCAACGTACGAAGGTGGTCTTCGGCGTGGCTCGTTCCCGATCGGCGGTGTCTACGACGACACGGCGACCGGTCCGAAGGCGGTCATCGAGCCGCTGGTGGGCACGAAGGCCGAGCTGATCACGCGACCGGAGGGAACCGGGCCGGGTAAGCCCGAGTCCACCGTCGAGGTCTTGGTCAAGTCCTACAAGGAGACCGCTCCGGTCGCGGACATGCGGCAGTGGTCTGCGGATCTGACCATGTCCGGCGCGGTCGTCACGGCCGACCAGGCGTAAGGGAGAACGCTCATGGCTCGCACGGCACTGAACGCGGAGACGCAGAACTCCGAGACCACCCGTACGCCGACGTTCACCGCGGCGACGGCGGACGGTCACATGGCCGCGAACGACGGGTTGACCTACCTGCGGGTGAAGAACACGGACGCGTCAGCCAAGACCGTGACCGTGCTCATCGCCAAGACCCTCGCCGGGGTCGCGGCGACGAACGGCGGCCGTCAGCACACCGTCCCGGCGAACACCGGCGACGTGACGATCGGCCCGTTCCCCAGCGAGTACACGCAACCGTCTGACGGCCGGGTGTGGTGGAACTACTCCGCCACAACGGGTGTGACCGTGGCCGTCCTGAAGGTCGAACGGGGGAAGTAGGAGATGGACAAGCAGACACTGCTGACCGGCAGCAGGCTGCCCGAGGCGGTCGTGACCCTGCCTAAAGTTGGCGACGTGCGGGTGCGCGGCTTGAGCCGCGCTGAGGTGCTGGCCCTGCGGCAGGACCCCGGCGACAAGGACGCCGAGCGCCGTTACGTGGCCGCTGCGATGGTCGACCCCGCGCTGACCGAGGACGAGGTGGGCCAGTGGCAGGCGATCGCCACCGGGGAGGAGTTCCAGGCGGTCGTCGAGGCCATCTACGACCTCAGCGGCTTCGGCCGGGAGGCTGAAAAGAGCGCCTACAAAAGGGTTTCTTGACGACCCCGAAGAAGAGTTCGAGTTCTTCTTGACCAAGGAACTGGGCTGGCGGTCGGTAGCCCGGATGCGTCAGGAGATGAGCTCCGAGGAGTTCATGAAGTGGCGCGTCTACTACGGAATCCAGGCCCAGCGCAACGAACTAGCGAGAGGGTGAGCGCGCGTGATCACCGAGCCGATCAACGTCGAAGGCTTGACCGCGCTTGCCAAGTCGCTCAAGCGCATCAGCACCGAGGCGCCAAAGGCGCTGCGGGTGGCCAACAACCATGCGGCCGAGATCGTGGTGGCGCAAGCCCGGACGACCGTTCCGGTGCTGCGAGGGAAGGCGCGAGCGAGCCTGAAGGCGCGCAGTACCCGCACCGCGGCGCGGGCCCAGGGCGGTAGCGGCAGGGTGCCGTACTACGGCTGGCTGGAGTTCGGCGGCCGCGTAGGGCGGCGCAAGGCCACCCGGCGTGAACAGATCAAGGGCGGCCGGTACCTGTGGCCAGCGTTCGCGGCTCGCCGCCAGAAAGTCCTCGAAGAACTGGCGAAACAGCTCGTCGACCTGTGCGAGCGGTCCGGATTGGACGTGCGCTGATGAACGGGGTAGCCGTCACGTTGATCAGCACCACCGGCGCCGTTCTCGTCGCACTTGTCGGGGTCCTCGTGGAGCTGGTCAAGAGCCGCAAGCGACAGGACAAGGTCGTGAAGGAGGTCGTGCCAAACGGCGGTTCGTCGCTACGGGACGCTATCGACCGGATCGAGCGCGACACCCGCGACGTGGCCAAGACGCAGGGGCACCACGGCGAACGCCTCGCCTCGCTGGAGGCCCGGCTGGCTGACCACCTCGCGCTGCGCAGGAGCGACTGATGGCCGATCCCTCGGTCAAGCTCACGTTCGCGGGCGACGAGAAGAAGCTCACCGCAGCCGCCCAGAGAGCAGCACGGGCCGTCGACGACATGAGCAACGACGTGAAGTCGTCCAGTGGCGCGATGGCGTCCGCGCTGAGCGGTGACGCGGCCAAGGCGGAGAAGGCGTTCGCCGGTGCGGCGGCCGGAGCGGACAAGCTCAGCCAGGCGGTCAACCAGGTCAAGGGCGAGAAGATCAATGTCACGGCCGACGCCGACGTGAGCAAGGCCGAGGCCGCCATCAAGGGGATCGACAAGAAAGACAAGATCAGGATCGCTGTGGAGGCGGATACCGGCAAGGCCGAGGCCGCCATCAAGGACGTGGGCAAGGACGCGTCCGCTCAGGCGGGCAGCGCCGCAGGGAAGTCCTTCGGCGGCAAGTTCGCCGGGGCCCTCGCGGCGATCCCCATCGCGGGCATTCTCAGCAACGCGCTGGAGGCTGGCGCGAGCGAGGCCAAGCTCACCACCAAGCTGCAGAACCAGATGGGTCTCAGCCCGGCCGACGCGCAGAAGTACGGCGCGAGCGTGGGGAAGGCGTACGCCTCCGGGCTCGGCGACTCCAAGGACCAAATCGCGTCCGTCTACGCGACGCTGAGTTCGGACGTCAAGGGCTGGGCGCAGATGACCAAAGCAGCCCAGGACGACGTGGCCGCCCGGATGGTCAAAGTGGTGCAGGGCTTCGGTGTCGACGTCCCCGAGGCCATCCGTGCGGCCAGTTCGGCGGTCACCAACCGATTGGTGCCGGACTGGACCGCGGCTCAGGACCTTCTCGTGGCGGGTTACCAGACGCTCGGCTCCCGCGGCGAGGACTGGGCCGACACGCTGCAGGAGTACTCGGGCTACTTCCACAACCTGGGGTTCGACGGGGCAACCGCGCTGGGTGTCATTCAGCAGGGGCTGCAGGCAGGTGCCCGTGACACGGACTACATCGCCGACGCGTTCAAGGAACTGAACATCCGCGTGATCGACGGATCGAAGGAAGTCGGCCAGGCCCTACAGAACCTGGGGCTCGACGCGCAGGCCATCCCGCAGGCCATCGCCCGCGGCGGGCCGGGCGCGCTGGTCGCCGTCGACTCGATCATCACCCGCATCAAGGAGATCAAGGACCCGGTCGAGCAGAACCGCATTGGCGTGGCGCTGTTCGGCACCCAGTGGGAAGACACGATGAAACAGGTCGTGTCTGCCATCGACGTCAACATGGCTCGCGCGCAGACTCAGTACACGGGTGCCGTGAACAAGATGGCGGTGTCGACCGACACCGAGATGGACAAGCTGTCTCGGCGCATGGAGGAGGGCGCGAGCAAGCTGGGTGGGTGGATGGCCGCGCGGCTCAACGAGTTGGGCAGCTTCCTGGACAACTGGGACCCGTTCGCCGGTATCGCGCCGAAGGCACAAGGCGCCATCGACGTGTTCGACAAGGTCGCCGACGCCGTGGGGCAGCTGCAGCGGCAAGTAGAGATCGACATCAAGGTGCAAGCCGAGTGGGAGAAGGTCCACGACATCCATGAACGACTGCGGACCCTCCCACCGAACACCCCCGTGAAAGTGCAGGGGCTGACGCAAGAGGCCGAGGACAACCTCAACCGCCTTGGCTACCAAGTGACCCATCTCCCCGGCGGCTGGGTGTCGGTGCAGGCGAACACGCAGTACGCGATCGACCAGGCGAACCGAACTGTGGCGTGGCTCAACAGCTTGTACGCCACGATTCGGGTCGGCGTGGTGGGCACGCCGCAGAACCTGCCGCTCAAGTCCAAGAACGGCGGCATGGTCTCGTTCGCCACGGGTGGCTGGGTGGGTGGCGTCGGCTCGGGGACCAGTGACAGCAACCCCATCTGGGCCAGCAAGGGCGAGCACATCACCGCCGAGAAGCACGCCAGCAAGCCCGAGAACGCACGCATCCTGGACGCCATCAATGCCGGTAAGGACTGGCGGGCGGCGGTCGGCTACCGCGCGTCGGGCTACATGCCTTCGAGCACCGGGCCGACAGCTGTGCAGGTGGCGGTCAGCTTCGCCGGTGGGACGGACTCAGCACTTGCCACGGTGATCCAGAAACTCATCCGCGGCGGGCAGATCCAGATCAAGGCAGCGTGAACCATGGCAGGTAAGGCCTTTCTCACCCACGCACTGGGGGCAAGCGGTCGTGTCGTGGTGGAAATCGCTTGGGGCGCCGACATCCATGGCGACGATGCACTGTGGACCTGGACCGACGTCACCGGCGATCTGCGCGACGAACCCGCCATGAGCATCGAGTACGGGCGTGCTGATGAGGCCAGCACCACACAACCAGCCTCCTGCACGATGACCTTGGACAACCGCGCCGCGAATTATTCTCTCGGCGGGGCGAGCCCGAACTGGCCCAACGTGAAGAAGAACGTCCCGTTGCGCGTGCGCATTGACCCCAACGGCGTCGGGTTTCAGACCGTGTTCCAGGGCAACGTCACCGGGTTCACTCCGGCGTGGGACTCGATCACCGGCCGTATCCCTGTCGTGGACGTGCTGGCCAACGGGTCGCTTCGGCGGCTGCTGCAGGGGTTCGAGGTGGAGCGGTCCGCGCCGCGCCGGTTCTACACGCAACGGGTGAACATCCCGCCGATCGTCTACTACGCACTCGACGAGGGACCCTTGGCATCGTCGGCGAAAGCCACAGTCGGCACCGGGGAAGCGTTCATCGACCCGGTGTTTCTCAGCACCTCCGGCGACGCGACGCTGAAATACTTCGGGCAAGGCAAGCTCGCGCCGTGGCTGCCAGAAGGCTTGTCACTGAACAAGTTCGCCATCCTCAAAGCGCCCGTTCCGGCCACGCCGAAAACCACCGAGTGGTGGTTTCTGGACCTGCTGGTGTCCTTCGCCGAGGGTGACCCGGTCGACGGGCTGTTCTCCTCGGTGTCGTCCTTGGAAGGCGGCGAGTCCGGGTGGGGCGCCCGGATGGACGCCTTCCACAAAGAGGTCACCGTGATCGGGTACGTGCCCGGCGCCGGACCGGTCGACTTGGCCACCGCGTCCACGTCCGTGCTGTTCGACGGCGACGTGCACCACGTGCGGTTCTGGGTCCACCAGACCGCCCCCGGCGGCACACCGACCGTGAACATCGACATGTGGGTCGACGACACGTTCGTCACCGGCGGCTACATCGCCAGCCAGACCATCCGGCACCCAGACGGCATCATCCTGTTTGCCACCGAGAACGCCGCACGCTATTTCGGGCACCTCGGGTTCTGGAACAACATCTCGTGGGCGCCGTTCGGGGGTGACCCCGCCTACTACACACTCGGCGCGGTCGGCGAGACCGCCATCGACCGGATCGAGCGGCTCTGTCTGGAGAACGCCATCCCGCTCACCGTGATCGGCGACACCGGCAACACGGACGACACGAGCCTGATGGGGCCACAGTCCAAAGACGGTCTCGTTCCGTTGTTGCGGCAGTGTGAGACGGTGGAGCAAGGCGTGTTGTTCGACGGCCTCACCAACGGCCTGACCTACGTGTGCCGCGCGACCCGTGAGAACGCCGTAGCGTCGCTGACGATCGACGTCGGCGGTAAGGAGCTGTTCCCGCCGTTCGGGCCCACCCACGACGACGCCAGGGTGGTCAACAAGGCCACCGCCAGCCGGGCGTACGGCGGCGAATACACCCACGAGGACGTCACGGGGCCGCAGGGTACCGCGGTGATCGGTACGTACGACACGTCGATCACGGTGCACGGCACCGAACTGGGCCGGATCGAGGACTATGCCGGGTGGCTGGTCAACCTGGGCACCGTCGAGGGCTACCGCTTCCCCACGGTGACGGTGAACCTCAGCGCCACGCCGCACCTGGCCGCTCAGGTGCTGGCCCTGCGTCCGGGTAGCCGCATCGACCTGATCAACGTGGACCAGGTTTTCACCACGCTCGGCACGTCGACGATCAGCCTGTTCGTCGAAGGGGTGCAGATGAGTCTGAACCCCCACCAGTGGCTCGTGACGTTCCAGTGCTCGCCGTTCGACCCGTGGCGCGTCATCGTGCTGGCCGCCACGACGGGCGACACCGACCCGAACCTGTGCCACCTGCAAACCGACGGCGCCCGCACCACCACCACGGTCGCGGTGAACGCCACCAGTTTCGCGGTGGAAACCACTGCTGGGCCGGTGTGGACCACCGCGGCCGACGACTTTCCATTCCACATCCTCGTCGGCGGGGTGAAAGTGCGCGTCACCGGCATCACCGGCGCGGCCAGCCCGCAGACATTCACCACCGACCCGATGCCCATCGCCGTGCCGATCCACTCCCAGGTGGAGGTCTGGCAACCCCCGGTACTGCGACTGTGAAGGAGGCAGACCCATGTTCTTGTCCGGCCAGAAACTGCGAGCGTCCGCACTGGACGCGCTGGAAGACGACATCGCCGACCTGCTGCCTCTCGTGGACCTGTTGGGCGCCAAAGCGAAGTTCGCGAACGTGGTGGCCAACGGCACCACCACCAGCGCCACGTACACGCCGACGTTGACCGGCGCGGGTGGCCCTTCCGTGCAGCTCACCAGTGTGGGTACCAAGGCCCTTGCGATCTGGTCGGCCCAGATGTTCAACAACACCGCCACCGTCGGCTCGTGGATGAGTGTCGCGGTGTCCGGTGTGACCACAATCGCTGCGTCTGACGACTACGCGGCGATCACCACGTGCGGCGCGACCGGCGACGCGTTCCGGACGACGTCGTTCCACCTGTTCACCATCACGCCCGGCGTCAACACCTTTACCGCGCAGTTCCGCGTCGGCAGCAGCACCGGCAACTTCGTCAAGAAGTCCCTACTCGTAATCGCACCCTGACAGGAGGCAAGCAGTGGCACGAGGGATCGACATCTACCGCTACCAGACGGTCAACGACTGGAACGCCGTCCGGAACGCCGGTGTGCAGTTCATCTGGGTCAAGCTCACTGACGGCAAGGGCCCGGCCATCGTCAAGGGCGACAACCAAGTTCGCGGCGCGAAATCTGTTGGCATCCCGATCGGTGGTTACCACTTCGCCCAACACGGTGATCCAGTACAGCAAGCACGCGTGTTCCTCGGCGAGCTGAACCGCTTGGGTGCCTGGGGAATCATCCCGGCGCTAGATATCGAGAACAGTGGTGTTCTCTGGACCGGCCAGCAGGCGCACGACTTCTCGGTCGGGTTCCTGACCGAGCTGCGCCGGTTCGTGCCACGCGTGGCGCTGTATGCCAACACCAGCGAGCTGAGGGCCATGCGCGCGGCGGAAATCTGCGCCAAAGTGCCCGGCACGTTCGTGTGGGAAGCCAACTACGGCCCGAACAACGGACGCATGAACACGTTGCCCAGCAACGCATGGAACAAGTATCGGTGCGCATGGCAGTTCACCAGCGTCGGGCGCGTGCCCGGCATCATCGAGAACACCGACATCAACGAGTCCTATATGGACTTGCGATTGGAAGCGGAGGCTGACATGGAGTGGAACGACGTCGAGACTCACGGTCGCACCGGCCTGAAGATGGCGGTTGGCGACTTCATCGGCGAGATCAAAAACGACACCAGCGTGCTGATCAAGATGGCACAGGCACAGGACGCCGTGATCAATAAGCTGGTGGACCTGGTCGCGGCCGACGACGTCACCGCGGATGAGATGAAGGTGATCATCCGGGAGGCCATGGCCGAGGTCGTCACCGTCGACGTTCGGGTGACCGGCCCGGCGCCATCGTGACCGCTCTGGCCACTCGGCTATAGCGGGTCGCATGACAGAAAGGCGACAAACGTATGTCAGACAAGGTGATTGCTTGGCTGCGCACCGTCCTGCCGGGCCTGTGGTCCGCGCTGGTGACCTACCTCGTGGTGCACTTCGCTCTTCCCGACGGTGTGGGGCTCGTGCTCAACACCTTCTGGGAGGCAGTGGCGTACCCGGCGGTACTCGCCGCGGTGTACCCGGTGCTGCGCTGGCTTGAGACTCGCGTGCCGCAATGGCTGGCTCGGCTGCTCGTCGGCTCGGCGACCAGACCGGTGTACTCGACCAGCCAGGCGTACAGGCCTGCAACCCAACGGGTCGACTGATACCCGACCAGAACGCAGAACGCCCCCTCCGGTCTGGAGGAGGCGTTCTGCGCGGGAGATGTCGTTCTTGTCGTGCTCAGGCGGCCGGGCAGAGGTGCGTACGCACGGCCGTGAGGATCCGCTTGGCGGTGTCCGGCCCGAACCCCTGCGGGTGGTCCGGGGACGTGAACCGCTGCTCGGCGAGCCGGAGAAGGCGCGCCTCGTCACCTGGTGTCTGGGCCACGCTTTGGCACTGGTTCCGGCCGCGGTCGAGCGCCTTCGCGGGCTTACCGTGCACGATGTCCCGGTCGATCGCCGACAAGGCGTTGATGAACGCCTGCTCGGCCGCCGCGCTGGCCGTTGTGGGCGCGGCCAGGCTGACTGGCTGCGTGGTCGCCGGTGGCGGCGGTGTGGCTGGGGCGGACATCGGTGACGCTGGCGCGGCCGAGGTGGACGTCGATGTCGACTGCGCGACCGGCGCGGGCTCCGGTGTCGGCTGCGCGGCGAGCCGGACAATGCCGAACACGACCAAGGTGATGACGACAACCGCGCCGAGTGCGACGAGCAGCAGCCGATTCGAGGACAGTGTCCGAGTCATGCCCGGCATGTCCACACTGATCATCGTCCCGTTACATCGCCGTCGTGATTGCCCTCGTCGGGCGTGGCAGCCGGTTCGGTACTCGGGCGAGAGTCCGGCGGCGGCTTCTTGACGTCGCGGTGGGTGACCTCGACGTCGTAGCCGTCACCGTCGCAGGCGAGCTTGGCGACCTCGTTGGCGATGACGACACTGCGTTGTTGACCGTCGGCGCATCCGATCGCAACCTCGACGGCGCGGACTTGCAAGCGGATGAGCGTGTTGACGGCGAGGTAGAGAGCCCTGGTGACGCCTGGTACGCCGGGCGTAGCACGGACGGCGTCGACGACCGCTTGGTCGAGGCCGGTCAGGTCGCGCAGCTCTGGCGAGATTTCAGGGAACCAGTCCCGGGCGTCGACGAGTACGTCGACATCAGGCACTCGATCGGAGTCGTACCCGAACGACATGATCCGGAGGTGCGGGTTTCCTGGCAATCCGATGATCATTCGTTGTCGCCTGCTTCCTGCTGCATCTGCCGGATGTTGGCGGCGGTTTGCTCCCAGGCGCCGAGGGCCATCTTGGAGTCGGCGATGCCGGTCTCGGCGCGTTGGAGCATCGCGGCGCGGCCCGCGGGGGTATCGGGGTCGTCTTCGGGGATGTTGGCGGTCACTGAGTGATCTCCTGGGGAGTGTCGTGTTCGATGACGTGGACGGTGTGCCCGACCGGGAGGTCACAGCGGACGCACACACCGTCTTGCGGGACCGCAGTGTGTGGCTGGACGACGATCTGGCCGCGGATGTGGTGTGCGATGTGGTCGGTGTCGGCGAGGACGCATCGCCCTGCAGCCGCGTTGAGGATGGCGACCATCTGCCGCCATTCCACGGGCCTGAGCGACTGTCCACCTGTTGCCGCGAGCCACTCGGTGAGGCCGTCGCGCAGCTTGACCAAGCCCGCGTACGCGGCGGTCTCTTCTTGCTCGGGCGCGTCGCTGGGTTCGGGGTTGTCCCAGTCGGGCTCGGGGATGGGGAGTACGTCGCTGTTGGCCATCATGCCGCCGCTCCTTTGGCTGTGGCGGCCACCGGGGGGCTTGCGACCGCCACAGCGTCACCGGTCGGCGCCGGGTTATCGGGGTCGCCGACGCCGACCGGGTTGTGGCCCGATCCGCCGCCGCTGGGGGAAGGCGCGCAACGAGGGCGCACGGCGGTGGATCGGGGTGTGGGGCCCGCACCCGGTGGTGCTGCACCGGGTGCGGGCGGGGGCTCGACGCACGACGCTGCAACGTCGGCGGAGCCCCAGAACAGGTGGCGTAGCTGCTCGGCGCGATCGGCGCGCCAGATCTTCCGAAGGAACACCCGCTCCGGCTTGGTCCACCAGTCGTAGACGGCCTGGGCGATCCAGACGGCCGGGATCCAACCGATCAGCACGCCCAGAGCGATCAGACTGGCGATCATGACAGACCGCCGCTGGCGTCTATGAGGACCTGGCGCTGCTCGTTGAGCGTGGTGATCACATCACTCAGGCCCGAGAGGTCGACAGTGTAATCCGGCAGGTCGGCGGTGTGCAGGACCTTTGGGCCGGACTGGAATCCGAGCACGATTCGAGTGTTGACCCGCACGACTCCCACTCGGGTGGGTCGCGGGTTGCCGAAGGCGTCGGCGAGAAAAAGGGTGTCGACGCTGATCCAGTCGGCCATCGCATATCGCCCCTGTAGGTCACGGTGGTGGGTGCGACTAGATGCTGCGCCTAACGCAAGCAAGATACAAGCATAAGTTGAGCATATTGCGCGGAATTCACTCTTATGGACGATGTAAGCCGATGCCATGCTGGACTGAGGTTGGGTGTTGTTGGCACTATCTGGCGCGCGAGCGCACATCTTCCAAGGAGAGCAGCATGAAGATCACGCATCTCGGCACCGAATCCGGCGACACTGGGTGCCCGAGCGTTTTCGCAACAGACAAGGGGACTTTCCTCGTGCAGGGGTGGGTGGTCACCGACGAGGCGGCTCTGTCCGAACTCCGAAAGCGTGGCTTGCCCGCCCATGAAACCGTCGTCGAGATTCCGGCCGCGCTGGCCAAGCACTTCCCGCCGGTGGCGTGATGCTGTCGCGAGAAGAGTTCCAGCAGCTGTTCAGCCGCGAATGGACAACAGCGTGGCGCTGGGAGTGCCAAGGCACCTACCGCGAACCGCAAGAGCAGGAGCCGCTGCAGCGATTCCTTGCGGGCGATACCGACCAGTCGTGGTTCCGATGGCCGGGCCGAGTCCGCGAGTGGGTGACGCAAGGGCGCCAGCTCGGCCGGGTGCGGATGCTGACCGACCCGCTCACGGACTACCTGCGGTTCGAGCTGTCGATCACGCCGCCTGCGCTCGACGCGGGCGAGGACATCCGGTTCATGCCCGCGGCTCGCGCGGCCGAACTGCAGGCGCCGACACAGGACTACTGGATGTTCGACGATGCCGAGGTGGCGTTACTCGAGTTCGGCGACCAGGGCGTGCACGGCGCCGAGCTGATCACCGACCCCACTATCGTGCGCAAGTACGTCAACTGGCGGGATCTCGCGATGCGCGAGGCCGTCCCGTTCGGCTCGCTGACCTGACAACGAGGAGCTCGTGACCACCTTCGAGGAACGCCGGACCGCGTTCGGCAACAAGCTGCGCGAGATCCGTGAAGCCGCGGGCCTGAGCGGCACCGAGCTGGCGACCGTGCTCGGCTGGCAGCAGTCGAAGGTGAGCAAGATCGAACGCGGCAAGCAGACGGCCAGCGACTCCGACGTCGTGGCGTGGCTCGGCGCGGTCGACGCGCCGGAGCCGCTGGCCGAACACATGCGGGCAGCGTTGCGGGACCTTCAGGTGGCTCAGCTGACGTGGCGCCGACAGGTTCGCGATGGTCACCGCGAGCGCCAGGAGCAGGGCGTCCGCGATGCGCAGTCAGCGGGCACCATCCGGGCGGTCGACATCATGGCGGTCCCCGGCTTGCTACAGACGCCGGACTACGCGCGGGCGATCTTCGAGACGCAGGCGGATCTTCTCGGCGTGCCGAACAACGACATCGAGGACGCGGTGGCCGCGCGCACGGCTCGGCAACAGGTGCTGTACGACCGGTCCAAGCACATCGAGATCCTGCTGGCCGAGGCGGCCCTGCTCCACCCGGTGTGCCCGGTCGACGTGCTGGCCGGTCAGATAGACCGACTCGTTTCGGTGCTCGGGCTTCGGCATGTGCGGGTCGGTGTCCTTCCCGCGTACCGGCCAATCCCGCATCTGCTGCCGCACGGCTTCACCATGCTCGACGCCGAGGTGCGGTTCGAGAGCGTCTCGGGCGAGCACCGGATCACCGACCCCGACGAAGTAGCGCTGTACCGGAAGCTCACCGACGCGTTGTGGACGGCGGCGGCCGAAGGCGATGAGGCGCGGGCGCAGTTTCTCCGCGTGCTGGAGGCGCTACCCACTTGAACCGGTGCATAGCGGCCCCCGGCGCCACTGCGGCAACCGGGGGCCTTGATCTTCGTGAGGGACGGTTAACGGACGGAATACGGGCCAACACCGGCCAACGTCGACCAACGGGATTGCATGCCTTGCTGTGCATAAATCCTGCGTAGCAACGTAGTCCAACATGGACCTACAACCTGCCCGGAAATCCGCGGGTTCGGGGTTCGATCCCCCGGGGGCCCACGCCTTCAGCCTGACCATGCTCAGTCGCTTCGCGACTTTCGCCTGGTCAGGCGTCATAATTTTGGGGGGCCGAGCCCCCCAAACCCCCCACGGTCGGCTTCGCCTCCTTTCTTGCCCTGGGCACAGGACGCGCGGGCGCCGGGGCTGGGCGCGGGTGGGGTGAAGGTGGGGGTGGGGGTGGGGGTGAGTGGGGTGGGGGTGTGAGGCTCAACACGTTGTTGGGTGTCGGGGCGTTGGCTAAGTGCTCCGAGGGGGCATCCACGGGGCCCTGTTAGGTTGGCTGCATGGCCGCTGAGGTGGGTAAACGGGCGGAGCTGAGTGATTTCCTGCGCAGTCGGCGGGCGCGCCTTTCTCCCGCTGATGTGGGGATCGTCGCCGTCGGGCAGCGGCGGACGCCGGGGCTTCGGCGTGAGGAGGTCGCCATGCTCGCCGGGGTTGGCGTCTCCTGGTACACGTGGCTGGAGCAGGGCCGGTCCATCAACGTCTCGCCTGAGGTGCTCGATGCCATCGGCCGTGCGCTGCGGCTGACCGTGCCCGAGCTGTCCCACCTGTACCTGCTGGCCGGGCTGAACCCGCCGCCGGTCAGGGTGATCAGCGACAGCACCGCGACCCCGCAGTTGCGGCGGATCGTCGACGCTTGGCACCCGAGGCCGGCCATCGTGCACGACCAGCACTGGAACCTGATCGCGGTCAACGACGCGACGAGGCAGGTGTTCGGTTACGACGACACCGACCACAACTGCTTGATCTCGTTCTTCACCCACACCAGGTACCGCAGCATGCAGGTCGAGTGGGCGGCGGTCGCGCCTTCCGTCGTCGCCGCGTTCCGTGCCGACGCGGCGCGCTACCCCGGCGACCCGGAGTTCGATCGGCTCGTCGGTGAGGTCAGCGCCGCCAGCAGCGAGTTCGCCGACCTGTGGTCCCGCCACGACGTCGATGTTCCGGTCCAGACGGTGAAAGCCGTGCGGCACCCGGTCGTCGGCGAGCTGTACTTCGACAAGACCACGCTTGTCCCCGTCGACCACCCGGACTGGTCACTCGAGCTGTACGACCCCCGGCCCGGCACGGCGCAGCGCGTCGAGCGACTGCTCAGCCTGGTGCTGCCAGTCCCAGGTTGACCGAGCACTGGTAGTCACCGGTCCCCCGTCGGCAGGCTTGTGCCATGACTTCACGATTCGACGGCAAGGTCGCCCTGGTCACCGGTGGTACCAGCGGTATCGGCCTTGCCACGGCCAGGAAGCTGCTCGCCGACGGCGCACGGGTGATCGTCACTGGCCGTGACAAGACACGCCTTGACGACGCGGTGGAGGACTTGCCCGGAGTCCACGCGGTACGCAACGACGCCGCGGACCTGTCCGAGCTCGACGACCTGGCCGCTCTGATCAAGGCGCGGTACGGGCGGCTCGACGTGGTGTTCGCCAACGCGGGTGTCGCGTCGTTCCAACCGGCGAGCGAGGTCACGGAGGACAAGTTCGACCGCATGATCGGGATCAACTTCAAGGGCGTTTTCTTCACCGTGCAGAAGGTTCTGCCGTTGCTGGCGCCCGGTGCGTCGATCGTGATCAACGCGTCATGGACGCTCCACCGTGGACTTTCGGGCGCGTCGCTCTACGCCGCAACGAAAGCAGCCGTCCACAACCTGACGCGTACGTTCGCCGCGGAGCTCGGGCCGAAGGGGATCCGGGTCAACTCCGTCAGCCCCGGTTACATCGAGACCCCGATGTTCCACGAGAACGTCTCGGCCGACGAGCACGCGGGCGTGATCGCGGCGGTGCCCTCCGGCCGGTTCGGCACGGCCGCCGAGGTGGCCGACGCCGTGGCGTACCTGGCTTCCGACGAGGCGTCCTACGTCAACGGCCAGGACCTGATCATCGACGGCGGACTGGTCGGCGTGCACAGGCCTACCGGGGAATGAGGCCCGACTCGTACGCGATGATCACCAGCTGGGCGCGGTCACGGGCGTCCAGCTTGGTGAGCAGGCGGCCGACGTAGGTCTTCACCGTCCCCTTGGACAGGTGCAGGTCACACGCCAGATCATCGTTGGACAGGCCCCGCGCGATCAGCGTCAGCACCTCGCGTTCCCGCTCGGTCAGCACTTCCAGCTGACGCGACAGCGGCTGCCGGTGCGGTGTGCGGGCGAACTCGGTGATCAGCTTGCGCGTGATGGTGGGCCCGAGCAGTCCTTCGCCCGCCGCGACGACACGGATCGCGTTGCACAGTTCGGCGGGCTGGGTGTCCTTGAGCAGGAACCCGGCCGCGCCCGCCCGTAGCGCGCCGTAAACGTGGGCGTCGAGGTCGAACATCGTCAGGATCAGCACGCGGACAGCCGGTTGGGCCGCGCAGATCCGTTGTGTCGCTTCGATTCCGTCCATATCGGGCATCTGGACGTCCATCAGCACGACGTCCGGCTGGTCGGCCGCGGCTCGCTCGACCGCCTCCGTGCCCGTCGCGGCCTCGCCGACGACGGTCATGCCCGGTTCGTTGTCGACCAACGCACGGAAGCTGCCGCGCAGCAGCGCCTGGTCGTCGACGATGAGGACCCGGATCACCGCCGGTCACCCAACCGCAGGGTCGCGCGCACGGCGAATCCGCCCTCCGGCCGTGGCCCGGCGGTGAACTCGCCTTCGTGCGTTTCGACGCGCTCCCGCATCCCGACCAGCCCGTGACCGCCGGGCGCCACGGTGGTCACGGCGCCGTCGTTGACCACTGAAATGACCACCTGATGGGCATCCGCCTGAACGGTCACCGCGCACCGCGTCGGCGCGGCGTGTTTGACCACGTTGGTGACGGCTTCCTGCACGATCCGGTACGCCGTCAGCGCGACGGGCTCAGGCAGGTGATCGCAGTCGCCGATCGCCAGGTCGACCTCGACGCCCGCTGAGGACGCCCGGTCGACGACGTCGGCCAGGTCACGCAGGGACGGCGCGGTGTCCTGCCGGAGCAGGCCGAGCAGCTTGCGGATCTCGACGAGCGCTTCCTTGCTGGTGGTCTCGATGACCTGCAACGCCTCCCGCGCAGCGGCGGGCTGGGCGTCGGCGATGTGGTTGGCGATGCCCGCCTTCACCGCGATCAGGCCCATCCCGTGGCTGACCACGTCGTGCAGTTCTCGAGCGATCCGCAAGCGTTCGTCGACCGCGATCTGGTGGTGGCGTTGGCGTTCCAGCTCCTCGGCCTGGGCGCGCCGCTCGCGGACGTTGTAACCCAGTGCCCACGCGGCGAGGATCAGCGGGACGCCGACGGCGTACCACCATTGACCGAAAACAGCGGCGAGCACCACCGCCACCAGGCATGGAACGACGAACCGTTCATCGCGCCGGAGCACCACGGGATAGCTGACCAGTGCCACCGCGACGAACGGATCCCAAAGCAGGCCAAGGAAAGCCGCCACAACGGAGATCACGACGACAGCCACGAGCGCACCCACCGGCCACAGGCGCCGTACGACAACGGCGACCGCGAGCAGCGACGCGACGACGATCGCCGCCACGAGCAGGCGATCACCCGGCTCGTCCTTGAGGACGTTCCCGGCGACGCCGATGTCCACGGCGAGCAGCAACGCGGCGACCAGCACTTCACGGACCCAGACCACGGCTGCACGTTAGCGGGTCATCCCCAGGTATGACGGGCCATCACGGCACCGGCCCGTAGGCGGAGCCGCAACTGTCCACAGCGGTCCGATTCCCGACGGGCCGCCGATCGGCAGAGTCTTCGCCATGACACAAGAGTTCCCCAGCCGCCGGGTGTGCGGTGTCGCGATGGTCCTGGGCCCGCTGCTGCTGCTCACCGGCACGCTGCTGCGGTCGCCGTACAACTTCTTCTTCCCGGACCAGCTGGCCGCCGCAGCCGATCACCCGGTGCTGATGACGGCCGCGTACACGACGTTCCTCGCCGGGAACGTGCTGATGGTGGCTGCCGTGGCCGGGCTGGCCAGGACGATCGGCGGGGTGTGGGGCGCGTGGGGTGGCATCCTGGTGACCGTCGGGCTGGTCGAGCGGACGTTCCACTCCGGGGTGGACCACGCGGCGTTCAGCGTGCTGCGCCATTCCGGGCTGGAGCCGGCCAAGGCGTTCGTCGCGAACTTCTACCACGACACGCACCTGTTCACGTTCCTGTCGTTCACGATCATGTTCGGCTGGTACGTGCTGGCCTTCGGCGCCTACCGGACGCTGGGGGTGATCCGCGCGATCGCTTTGGCCACCATGGGTTTGCTGCCGCTGGGTGTGCTCAAGGGCACGGAGGTGGTCTCGATCGTGGGGACCGTCGGGCTGTGTGTCGCGTTCGTGCCGCTTGGGGTCAAGTGGTTGCGGGAAGCTCCGCGCCTGAGCCGGAAGACGGTGCTGGTCGCGATCCCGGCCGCGCTGGGCGTTGCCGGGCTCGCGTACCTCAGCACCCTGGGGTGAGGAGGCGTCAGGATTGCTTGCGGGTGACGGCGAAGACGGGGATCAGGCGGTCGGTCTTGCGCTCGTACTCGGCGAAGCCCTCGGCGATCTCGACCATCCGGGCGTAGAGGGCGTCGCGCTCGGCGCGGTCGGTCACCTCCTCGGCCGTGGCCTGGTACTTCTCGGTGCCGATCTCGATGGTGATCTCCGGGTTGGCCTTGATGTTGTAGTACCAGGCCGGGTGCTTGTCCGCACCTGCGTTGGACGCGATGATCACGATCCGGTCGCCGTCCGGCAGGTACATCAGCGGGTTGGTGACGGAGTTGCCGCTCTTGGCACCGGTCGTGGTCAGGATGACCATCGGCGCGCCTTCGAACATGCCGCCGACCTTGCCACCGTTGGCCCGGAACTCCTCGATCACCTGCGTGTTGAAGTCAGACATCGGAAAGTACCTTTCATCATATAGCCTTCTCGCGCGAGAACGTCATGATTCTGCCAATTGTTCCCTCGGACAGTCCTTGCGGGGTACCGGATTCACGCGACCGGTAACCCCCACCTGGGTGAAAACGGACTAATCGGGTACGACCCCGACCGGAAGCGAGCCATGAAGACCACCTACGCACGGCTCCGCAAAACCCTCGGACAGCTGGCCTACGAGAAGAGATACGGCGTCCGCACAGCGGAGCTGATCGAGCTGGACAAACTCGGCATAGCCGGGGAGGGACGCGGCTACTACGTGGCCGCGAGCTGGCGAACACTGCGCAGGACACTGTCACGCAAGCAGATCACCGAGCGCGACGTGTTCATCGACTTCGGCTCGGGCATGGGCCGCATGGTGCTCGAGGCGGCCAGGCTGCCCTTCGGCCGGGTGATCGGCGTGGAACTGTCCACCGAACTGCACGAGATAGCCCAGGACAACGTCCGACGAACCCGGCAGCGACTGCAGTGCCGCGACATCCAGCTGGTGCGGACGGACGTGCTCGACTACGAGATCCCCGACGACGTGAGCGTCGTGTTCTTCAACAACCCGTTCCAGGGAAAGGTCTTCGCCGAGGTGATCGAGCGCCTGGTGGCCACGCTCGACCGCAACCCCAGGCAGCTCAAGATCATCTACTACAACCCGGTGGAGGAACGCGTCATCCTCGGGACAGGCCGGGCGACCCTGGCACGGGAGCTCGTCCACGCCAGACGCCGAACGGCCGGATCGCCGTTCGGCCTGACGAAGGTCTTCGTGTTGCGCTAGCCAGCGTCGACGGTCAACGTGTACTGACCCAGAGTCGCGTACCCCGAGTACCCGTTCGAAGCCGGATTGCCAGCACCCGTTCCCTCGACCTGGAACGTGTACCGACCCGCCGCGAGTTCCTGGGAGAAAGCCGCGTCGAGGCCGTTCGCCACAGTGGACGACACGCGCCGCACCGGGGGGTCGACGGTCGCGACCACGTTGCCGTTCGCGTCACGCACAGTGAGTTTGATGTCGAGGTTGGGTGCGAAGATCGCGGGGACTGCTTTCGCGGTCAGCGTTCCTCCACCGTGCTGGATGGCGAAGACGTCCACGTCGGCGTCAGTGGTGATGATGCCGGTGGTTGGCTGGCCGCCGGTGAGCGCCGCGGCTGCGGCCGGGTCGTTCGGGAAGTCGTCGGCCAGGGTGCGGGCACCGTTGGCCGGGATGACCGCCAGGTCGTCCTCGGTGTTGTTGGCGTTGGTGTACTCGCCTCGGCTCCACTGGGTGACCGGCTGGCTGTAGCCGACGCCCATGATCGGCGCCCAGTTGGTGTGGCCCGCGTAGTACTCCACGCCCGTCGACTGGCCGTCGTGGCCGAGGCCGAGGTTGTGGCCGGTTTCGTGGGAGACGATCTCGCCGATCGACTTGCCGTCGTAGCCGCCGTCCGCGTACGCCCACGCCGGTTGGTAGCGCGCGTGCCTGCTGGCCTCGTCGAACGTTCCGATGTACGCCTGGCCACCGCACCCGCAGTTGGTGACGTCCTTCGGCGTGATCACCGCGCGGGTGCCGTAGACCTCGTCGGCGTCGCCGGAGCGGGTGAGCTTGTCGTCCGACGGCTCCTCGGTGGTGATGTCGACGTCGAAGGACCGGTAGTCCTCGGAGACCGACAGGAAGGCCTCGTAGATCTTGGTGCGCTCGGCGTCGTTGAACGACGACGGGTTGCCGTCGGCGTCGAACGCGGGCGCGTCGATCCTGGCGCCGCCGTTCCAGGCCGTGCCTTCGACGCTGTGCCCGGTGAAGTCGAGGTAGATCGTGCGCTTGGAGCCCGTGCGGCTGTGCAGCTTGAAGACGTCGACGCCGGGTGGCACGGCCAACGCGGCCGAGCGTGTCGGCGGCGCGGCAGGCGCCTGCTTCTTCTCGACGGATCTGATCCGGCCGTCCCTGTCGATCTGGAAGTGGCCACCCTTGGCCATCTGGAGCACCTTCGCGGGCGTGAGGCCGTTGAGCGCGGAGAGCACCACGGGTGAGACGGCGTCGAGCGAGCGAGGCCCGTCTGACTGCGCTTCCGGCGCGGACTGCGCCTGGGCGGGGATGAGCATGACCAGCGCGGCGGCTGCGACTGCAGCAGTCACCCCGGTTGCCCTTGCAGGGATCGACAACCGAAACACTCCTTCGAGTTAACCCGAATGGGTTCATCGGCCGCCCAACCTACAAACAATCGGTCGACATGACTACCGTCAAACGGTGTTTTTATCGCCCATACGGCGTAGGGCGCACGACACGTCGGATCACCACTTGGTCGGACTGCCCCTGCTAGCTTGGGGCTGGTGACGAGGACACTGACACTGCTGCGGCACGCCAAGTCGGCGTGGCCGGAAGGGGTACCGGACCTCGAGCGGCCGCTGGGCGAGCGCGGTCGCCGGGACGCCCCCGCAGCGGGCCGGTGGTTGGCCGAGAACCTCCCCGACCTGCGGTTCGTGGCGTGCTCGACCGCGGTGCGGGCGAGGCAGACGTGGGAGCTGGTGTCGGCCGAACTGGCCACGCGGCCCGAGGTCAGGCACCACGCGAAGATCTACTACGGCCCGCTCGTCGAAGTGGTCCGCGACCTGCCGGCCCAGGTGACCTCGGCCCTGCTGGTCGGGCACAACCCGGACATGGAGGACCTGGCCGAGCACCTGTCCGGGACGGCGGTGACGTTCAAGACGTCGACGCTCGCCGTGCTGCGCAGCGATTCGCCGTGGTCGGACGCGGGACCAGGATGGGGAGAGCTGGTCACCACCGCGACGGCCCGCGGTTAGCACTACTCCGATCGAGCGACGCTGATCACCCGGGTTTGTTCTGGTAGCCGCAACCCTGAAATCCTCGTGGTCGGTCGTCGACGCGATTGGGTTCGGACACATGCCGCAGGTGAAGCTGGGGGACGACAGCTCACCGTTCGGACGTGAGCTGCGCAGACTACGCACGCGACGCGGGCTCTCCCTGCAGAAACTCGCCGAGTTGGTCAACTACACGCGCGGGTACATCGGCAAGGTCGAGACCGGCGACAAGCCGCCGACCAGCGAGCTGGCCAGGCGCTGCGACCAAGTGCTCGAAGCGGGTGGGCAACTCGTCGCGCTGGCGACGTCGGAAGGCCTGCCCAGGCTGGCGCAACTGCCCGCCGCCGCGGCCACGTTCGTCGGCCGCGACCACCACCTCACCCAGCTGGACCTGGCGCTGTCGGGTGACATGCCCGGCGCGCCGTGGACCGTCGCCGTCGACGGGCCGCCCGGCGTCGGCAAGACGGCGTTGGCCCTGCGGCTGGCGCACCAGGTGAAGGACCGGTTCCCGGACGGGCAGCTGTACGTGGACCTGCACGGCTACTCCCCGGACGGCCAGCCGTCGCTGCCGGAGGTCGTCCTCGAGGAGTTCCTGGTCGCACTGGGCACGAACGCGGCGGCGATCCCGGCGTCGACCAGTCAACGCGCGGCGCTGTACCGGTCGTTGCTCGACGGGGGCCGGATCCTGCTCGTGCTCGACAACGCCCGCGACTCCCGCCAGGTGGAACACCTGCTGCCCGGATCGGCGGGCTGCGGCGTGATCGTGACCAGCCGGATGCGCCTGTCCGGCCTGCCGATCAGGCAGGACCAGCGGATCACACTCGGCCCGTTGACCGAGGACGAGTCGATCCTGCTGCTGCGGACGGTGATCGGCAACGACCGCGCCGACGACGAACCCGAAGCGACGGCCGGACTGGCCCGCCGGTGCGGGCACCTGCCGTTGGCGTTGCGTATCGCGGCCGAACGAGTCGCCACGCACCCGCACCACTCGGTGGACGAACTGGCCGACGAGCTCGGCGCGGAAGAGGAACGCCTGGACGTCCTGTCCACGGACGACGACTCGGTCGCGGTCCGGACTGTGTTCTCGTGGTCCTACCGCGACCTGTCCGGGGAGTCCGCGCGGATGTTCCGGCTGATCGGCCTGCACCGCGGCCCGCACCTGAGCGTGCACGCCGCGGCCGCGATGGCCGACGTCACCGTGGCACACGCCCGGCGCCTGCTGGACCGCCTGGTCGGGGTGCATCTGGTCCAGGGCTTGGGCGGCGGGCGCTACCGGTGCCACGACCTGCTGCGCGTCTACGCCGCCGAGCGAGCGCTGGAAGAGGAACCGCAGGAGGCCAGGAACCTTGCGGTGAAACGGGTTCTGCACTGGTACCTGCAAACGTCCTACACGGCCAACCACGTGCTGTCCCCGCAACGGTTCGAGCCGCCGCTGGAGGACTGTCCGTTCTCGCTGCCGGAGCTCGAATTCGCGTCGTACGACGAGGCTCTGGCCTGGTGCGAGGCGGAAATGCCGAACCTGATCGCCGCGCCCCGCCTCGCGCTCGAGTACGGGCAAGACGCGATCGCCTGGAAGATCCCGGTGTGCAACTTCAACTTCGTGTTCCTGCGCAAGCGCTGGAGCCCGTGGATCAGCGCGCACGAACTCGGCATAACGGGTGCCCGCAGACTCGGCGACCAGTTCGGCGTGGCGTGGGCGTTGAACAACATCGCGCACGGCTTCCGTGAGCTGCGGAGGTTCAAGGACGCCAAGGAATCCCTCGCGGAGGCGATGGAGATCCGCAAGCAGATCGACGACCAGGTCGGCCTGGCGTGGACACTGACGGCGATGGGGTTCGTCGACGGCGACCTGAGCCAGTTCACCGCAGCGGCTTCCGCCCTGTCGGAGGCCCTGCGGATCCGAGCGGACGTCGAACGCGACCACGCGGACAACGCCCAGCTGATGATGGCGAACAAGCAGGGGCAGGGAATCGCTCGGGCTTCGTTGGGCAACGCGTTGCGGGAACTCGGGCGTCTCGACGAGGCGCTCAACGAGCTCAATCAGGCGCTGGGGATATTCCGGGACATCGCCGACCGGCACGGTGAGGGCTACACGCTGGTGAAACTGGGCGACCTGTACGCGCGGCTGCGACGGCCGGACGAGGCACTGGCGAACTTCGAGGAGGCCCTCGCCACCAGGCGGGAGATCGGTGACCGCTGGGGCGAGGCCGAGACTTTGCACAGCAGGGGTCGCGTGTTGCTGGACACCGGCGAGGCTGAGGCTGCCAGGGAGTCCTGGCATGACGCTTTGGCCATTTTCACTGATCTGGATGATCCTCGGGCTGAGGATGTCCGGGCTCTGCTCGCTTCCACTCCGCGCATCGTCGGCTGAGCCGGTCAGCGTCGAACCCGTGATCCCTTGCTGTGATCGTTGCTACTTCAGGGCTTCGAACAGGCGGCTGAGGAACGCCTTCGTGTCCACGGACACCACGGCGCGAACGGGCTTTCGGCCTTGTGCCGCTTGGCTTTTGATTCCGGTGTCGTCGGCTATCGCTCGGCAGTCCGAGATCAGTTGGCCTCGGGTGTGGGTGCCGCGCAATTCGACCGACACCACTGCTTCCCTGTACTCGGCCAGGCTCGGGTCCTGGAGCAGCACGGCAGCCAGCGGGTCGTGGATCGTGCAGGTGCGGTAGCCGCACATCCTTGTGTAGAAGGCTGTGTAGTGCTTCAACAGGCCGGTGGCGAACTGGGCTCGGTGGGTGGGGACCTCTGCCAGTGCTGACAGCCACGCGTCGTCCGCGCGGGCTGTCTCCGTCACGTCCAGGCTTGTCAGGGTCAGGTTTTCGAAGCCTGCTCCGAGGACGAGGTCCGCTGCTTCCGGGTCGTGCCAGATGTTCGCTTCCGCGTTCGGGGTCACGTTTCCCGGGACGGCCAGTGCTCCGCCGAGCACCATCACCGCTTTCAGCAGGTGGGGCAGGCGGGGTTCCAGCAGCAGTGCCAGCGCCACGTTCGTCAACGGGCCCAGGGCCAGCAGGGTCAGTTCTCCCGGGTTCTCCCTGGCCAGCCGGACGATCTGCTCCGCGGCCGAGATGGTCACCGGTTTCCTCGCCGACGGCGGGCCTGCCTGGCCGCCCAGGCCGTCGTCGCCGTGCACGATCTCCGACGTTCCCAGGTCCTGGGCGAGGGGGCGGGCGGCTCCGACCGCCACCGGGACCTCCGTCAGGCCCGCCAGGTCGAGGACTCTCAGCGCGTTGTCCGCCGCTGTCGGGGCGGGCACGTTGCCGTGCACGCTCCCCACCGCGACGATCTCCATGTCCTCCTGTGCCGCGATGAACAGGATCGCCAACGCGTCGTCTATGCCCGGATCCGTGTCGAGGATGATGCGCACAGTTGTCGACTCAACCAGAGTGCCCCGATCACGCCCTGCTCTTTTGGGGTGACGCGGAGGTGTCTCCCAAAAGAGTCGACAAGTCACCCCTGCACATGGCTGCCCTCGCAGTCAATCGTTGACCGTAAGCGGAAAGTGACGGGCGTGTCCGCGCTTGAACAGCAGCATGTCTAGGGGTCTTGCTGGTGTCAGGTGGGCACGTCACGCAGAGGCTCGACCGGGAACGCGCCCAGTTCCGGCTCAGTGCTGGGCGCGGTTTTGCCCTGCCGAGATCCACTCGGACGCCAGCGCGTACGGGTCCATGACCGAGGTCGTGCCCTCGGCGATGCGCTGCACGGCGAACCTCAGCAGGTGACTCGCGTGCTCGGCACCGACGCCTGCCTGGACGGCGAGGCGCTCGTACGCCGTTTCGGACTCCCACGCGTGCTGGCATTGCGCCGCGACCAAGTCTGGTAGGTAGTCCATGCCCCTTTGTACTCCTCCTGCTCGCATGAGGGTGAGACGCGCGCAGACCATATTGGTTATGCCAGTGTGAGGGTGACCAGCACCATGCGTCGTTCGCGTAACGTTCACAGAATGACGAACTCCGTCCGGCAGGTGCTGAGCCAGACACAGCAGGAACTGACTCCGCCGCCCGGCGCCAATCGCTTGTTGCCACTCGTGGCCGACTGGCGGGCGCCAGTATCGGCCATCGCGGCGCTCGCCGCGGAAGAACGGCACATCATCGCCAGCGACCGGCGTGCGTTCCTGGCGCTCGCCGACCGCGCCGAGGACCCCGCCACCAGGCAGTTCTTCGGTTTCCTCGCCGATGGTGAGAGCCTTGCGCTCGATTTGCTCACCCCGCTCGCCGAGGCGACAGGTGCGGATATGACCACCTACACGCCGCAGGCGGGATGCCAGGCCTATCCGGCGTATGTCGCGTCGTTGGCGCTGAACGCCTCGCCAGTGGACGCCCTGCTGGCGTTGTTCGCGAACTTCGCGGCGTGGGGCGAGTACTGCGCGGAAATCTCCCAGTCGTTGCGTGTGAACTACGGATTCGACGACCGCACGTGCGGATTCTTCGACTTCTTCGCCAAACCGGCCCCGGAACTGGAACAGCACGCGTTGGCCGCGATCCAGACCGCGCTGGACAAGGGCTGGCGGCCGGACGAGGCCAGGCGGCACGGGCGTCTGCTGCTGGCCTACGAGCTGATGTTCTGGAACACGATCGCTGACATGGCCAAGCCCTAGGGGCGCAGTGCCTGGAACATGATCGCGCCGAGGCGGCCCGGTTCGCCGCCGACGTGCCGTTCGGCCGCGATGATGCCGACCCCGGCGCGCTTGGCGACCTCGTCGACGGGCACGGCGAGTCCTTCGGTCTCGAAGACCTGCTTGGCGACTTCGAGCACCCGGGCGCGGTTGCGCCGCGCGTCGGCCCGTAGCGGCCGCTCGGTCTCCGTCATGCTCCTCATCCGTCCGCTGACCTGGACCTGTGACTCTATCCCGGGTCCGTGGCGGACGGCTGTCAACTGTGACGCGGCAGCCGCGCCTCGTAGGCGACGACGAAGTGTTCCATCGCGGCGTCGACGGCCGCGCGGTCGCCCGTGGCGAGCAGGTCGAGCAGCAGGCCGCGGGTGACGGCCAGGCCGAGCCGCGCGATCACCGCCGCGTCCTCTTCGGACAGTCCGTTGGCCAGGCCGAGCGCGATGACCGGGTCGAGCCACGCGTGCACCACGTCGTCGAGCAGGTGCGCCGTGCCCGGTCTGCCTTGCAGCGCCTGGCCGTAGATCTCGAAGAACAGCCTGGCGTTCGGCCACAGCGACGGGTCGGACACGCGCCGCCAGAACCGGCGGGCCATGTCGCCGGGTGACTCGCCCGGCTCGTGCGCCAGGTCGGCGAGGACCGCGCGCTGCTGCGCCTCGACCTCCTTGATGATCGCGACGAACAGGCCTTCCTTCGAGCCGAAGTGGTAGATCAACATCCGGTGGCTGGTGCCGAGGCCTGCCGCGATCTGCCGCAGACTCCGGTCGGCGACCCCGTGTTCGGCCATGTATGCCACCGCGTCGGTGAGCAGCCGTCGTTTCGCGCCTATCATGTGTACCACATGGTACATGTACCATCTGGTACACGAAGGAGGCAGGCGCATGCCCAAGCAGGAGTTCGAGGTCAACGTCCACTCGGCCGCCCCGCCCAACGCGGTCTACAGGCTCTTACGCGACGGGTCGACGTGGCCGACCTGGTCGTCACTGGAAAGATTCGCCCTGGAGAAGGCGGGCTCACCGGAACCGGAAAGCGTCGGCGCGATCCGAAACTTCTTCACGGGCCGGTACAAGATGCGCGAGCAGGTCGCGGAACTGGTGCCCGACAAGCGGTTCAGCTACACACTGCTGTCCGGCCTCGCGTTGCGGGACTACCGCGCGGACATCGACCTGACGCCGTCCGGCGACGGCACCGACATCCGCTGGCACACGTCGTTCCGGCCGAAAGTGCCCGGCATGGGCTGGATCTACCGGCGCGCGTTGCACAAACTCACCAACGACATCGCCACCGGGCTCGCCGCGTACGCCGCGAAGCAGTGATTCGGACTACAGTCCCCTTGTGCGGGCTGCCGCCGTCGTTCGGCGCCGACTTCCAACGGCCCTACCTGGACAACTGGCTGCGCTGGGCGGGCATCAAGGACGTCACCGGCATCCAGTTCCGGCCGAACCTGGTCACCGCGACCGGCGCGGAGGACCGTGCCACCGCCCATGACCAGGCACGGGACGTCGCGAAGAACTTCTGAGTGGCTGACGTCACCCGGGCGTCAACAACGCGCTAACAACTCGGGCCCGGTCGTCATGACGGCGTCGCGTCTTGTTCCGCCGCCCGGAATCGGCGCTGTTCTGGAGGCGTGACTCTCACCGATGTGTTGCCCAGTCTTGGCCGGTCGCTGCACACCAAACTGGAACCGGACGTCTGGCCGCGCAGCACGAGCGCGCACCCCGACGGCCTGCGGATCGCGGGCATCCCGGTCAACGAACTCGCCGCGCGGTTCGGCACCCCCGCCTACATCCTCGACGAGGACGAGGTCCGGCGGCGCTGCCGGGCGTACCGGGCCGCGCTGCCCGGCTTCGAGATCGCGTACGCGGGCAAGTCCCTGACCTGCCGAGCCGTGCTGCGGTGGATGGCCGAAGAGGGTTTCTTGCTCGACGTCTGCTCGGGCGGTGAGCTGGCCGTCGCCCGTGCCGTCGGCTTCCCGGCCGAGCGGATCATCCTGCACGGCAACGTGAAGACCGCCGAGGACTGGAAGGCCGCGCTGGGGTACGAGATCGGCCGCGTGGTCGTCGACTCGCTCGACGAGATCGAGCAGCTCGGCTCGTTGGCACGACATCCGCAGCGTGTGCTCGTCCGTGTCACGCCGGGCGTGGACGGGCACACGCACAAGGCGATCGCGACCGGGGTGGAGGACCAGAAGTTCGGTTTCCCGTTGCGCGACGCCATGACCGCGGTCGACGCCGTGCTGGCGCAGCCCGGTCTGCGGCTGGACGGCCTGCACTGCCACATCGGCTCGCAGGTGTCCTCAGTGGCCAGTTTCGAGCTGGCCGCGCGGCGGATGGTCGAGTTCGTCGGCGCGATCCGCGACCGGCACGGCGTCGTGGTGCGGTCGCTGGACCTCGGCGGTGGCCACGCCGTGCCGTACCTGCCTGGCCAGCAGGAGTTCGACCTGGCCGGGTACGCCCAGCGGGTGCAGGTCGCGGTCAACTACACCGCGTCGCAACTCGGGCTCCCCGCGCCGCGGCTGACCATCGAGCCGGGCCGGGCGCTCGTGGCCAACGCGGGCGTCACGCTGTACCGCGTGGTCACGGTGAAAAGTCGCTACGTCGCCGTGGACGGTGGCATGAGCGACAACATGCGTGCGTGCCTCTACGACGCCAAGTACCTCGTCCGGCTCGCCGGGCGGTCGTCCTCGGCTCCACTTCGGACGGTCTCGGTGGTCGGCAGGCACTGCGAGGCGGGCGACGTCATCGCCGCCGACATCGACCTCCCCTCGGACGTGCACGCGGGTGACGTGCTCGCTGTGCCGGTGACCGGGGCGTACCACCACTCGCTCGCGTCGAACTACAACCAGATCTGCCGTCCGCCGATCATCGGCGTCCGTGACGGCTGGGCGCGGCCGTTGGTGCGCAGGGAAACCGAGGAGGACCTGCTGGCCCGTGACGTCGGCTAGGTGTACAGCCTGGCCAGGTCGGCCGCGGCCTGGACGAACATCTCCCGCAGTTCCTCCGGCTCCAGGACTTCCGCGTCCGGGCCGAGCTGGAGGATGGCGTGCAGGGCGTGCAGGTTCGTCTCGATCGGCATGGTCACGGTGACCCAGCCGTCGTCGTCGGGTTCCGGCGTGTGGTCCCGCAACGCGCGACCGACCACCGGGCCGAGCAGGAACGCCATCTTGCGGCCCTGCGGCGACAACCGGACCGTGGCTTGGCCCTTCCACAACGTGCTCTGCACCCGCTCGGCCGACATCTCCCAGTGCTTGGCCAGGTCGAAGTCCCCCGGCCGCTCGAACTTCTCGTCGGTCGGCTCCAGCGCGAGGATCCGAGACACGCGGTACGTGCGCGGCTCCGAATCCGCCGACGCGACGAGGTACCAGGTGGCGTTCTTCAGCACGAGCCCGAGCGGTTCGAGCACACGCTCCACTTCGGAGTTGCCCCACCGGCGGTAGCGCACGGCGATCCGGCGCTGCTCCCACACCGCACCGGCCACGGCGGCCAGGTGCGGCGCGGACTCGTCCTCACGGAACCAGCCGGGCGCGTCGAGCAGGAAACGTTCCCTGATGGACTCGGCCCGCGCCCGCAGCTCGGGCGGCAACGCGGCCATCAGCTTGAGCTGCGCGGCGGCAAGCACCTCACCCAGACCCAGCTGTTTGGCCTGATCAGGCATGCCCGACAGGAACAGCGACTCGGCCTCGGCCGTGGTCATGCCCGTCAGCTGCGTGCGGTAGCCCGCCAGCAGCTGGTAGCCGCCCGCCGGGCCGCGGTCGGCGTACACCGGCACACCCGCGGCGCTGAGCGAGTCCACGTCCCGGTAGATCGTGCGGACCGAGACCTCCAGCTCGTCGGCGAGTTCCTGCGCGGTCATCCGGCCCCTCGCCTGCAGCAGCAGGAGGACCGACAACAACCGGCTCGCTCGCACACGTCGATTCTGCCGGGTGCGGCAGTGACCGTGCTCGTCGTGGGCGATCGCGGGCCCGGCCTGCCATCATTCACTGCATGGCACAGATCGAGGCAGTGCTCGGCGACATCACCGACCAGCGGGTGGACGCGATCGTCAACGCGGCGAACGAGTCGCTGCGAGGCGGTTCCGGCGTCGACGGGGCCATCCACCGCGCTGCCGGTCCCCGCCTCGCCGAAGCGGGGGCGGCGCTGGCGCCGTGCCTGCCGGGCAACGCCGTCGCGACACCGGCTTTCGACCTGGCTCCGGTCAAGCACGTGATCCACACGGTCGGCCCGAGGTGGCGGGGCGGCGGACACGACGAGGCGAAGGTGCTGGCCTCGTGCTACCGGCAGTCGTTGCTGGTCGCGGAGGAGTTGCGGGTGCGCAGCATCGCGTTCCCGGCGATCTCCACCGGTGTCTTCGGTTACCCGGTCGCGGACGCCGTGTCCGTCGCCGCGTGGGCGGTCAGGTCGACGGCCGTGGACCTCGATCTGATCCGGCTGGTCGCGTTCGACGAGCAGACGCACGCGCTGATGGTGGACGCGATCGAGGCACCGGTTGTCGAACCATGTGCGACCTGCGGCGAGGCCGGTGTGCCCGTCCTGTTCGGGTTGCCGACTCCGGACGCGGTCGCCGCCGGTGCGGCCGGGCGGTTGAAGCTGGCGGGCTGCGTGCTGCGCGGGGACGGCTCGGACCCGCAGTGGGAGTGCCCCAACGGCCACCAGTGGACCAACAACGACCCTGATGACCTGCGGGTCCTCGTCGCGATCGCCGACGCGGTCGACTAGGCCCAGGTGATGTGACCGCCGTCGACGGTGACGCGGACCGCGTCCCGACCGACGGGCCGCCCGTGCTCGAAGGCGTCCGCGATCTCCGCGAGCATGACGGCCACACTCGGCCAGTACGGCTTTGATTGCGCTGTCCCGACCCGGTCGAACTCCATCACGCAGCCGCGCAACGGACCGTCCCTGAGGTCGACGAAGAGGTCGAAACCCATGCCGCTGCCCGCGATCGGCAGCCAGACCGGCAGGTACATCCCTTCGCACGGCGTCCCGGCCGGCTGACGCATGAGGTCGGCGATCTCCTCGTCGACAGTGGGCATCGACGCGCCCGCATGCTCCTGCAACGCCTGGACCATCCGGCCGTGCGGGTTGTCGGTGAAGTAGTCGTTCTTGTTGTGCCACACGTCGATCCAGATCTGCCGCCTGGACAAGGCATCCGCGACGGGATAAGGGTCGAAGTAGCTCGGTATGACAGGACCGGACGATTGGCGTGGGGACATCCCGTCGGTCAACTGCCACCAGGCCCGCAGATCCGCGGGCAACGGCACACCGACCGCGTCCTCGGCGACGGCGATGTCCCCTGCGGAGGCAGGAGGATGGATCTTGGCGAAAACTCCGGGCGCGTTGAGCTCGAGCCAGGCACGGATGCGGCCCCAGGAGTGCACGACTTCGGGCGAGGTCATGCCGCAGGGTAGGACAGTTGGCCCGGGGAGGTATTCCGATCCGGCGAATCGAATGCGACAACCGCTAACCGCGCCCGACCCTCCGGCGAGTCCTGGACGCGCGTTGTGGCGTCGACGTCCGTAGCAGCCGGAGCACCGCGAGGGCGCGTTCTCCCTGAGGTCCCCGCGCGATCACCGCCATGACCCCGGCGACCAGGAACACCAGCGCTGACGGCCCGTATCGAAGCAGCAGCGCGATCGTCGCGAGAGGCAATGGTGCGCTAAGAAGCACATGGACAAGCGTGGACATGGCGCGTTCTCCCTCGAAGGACGAGGAGAAACGCCCACAGCATGCGACATGCGCCCTCCTTCGCCGTGCAGAAGAAGGAACGCCTGTACCCCCACGGCCAGCCGTCCCCCCAGGCAACGGCCACCGAGTCAGGAACAGACGATCTCGGACCACCCCAGTGTGTCACCTCGGGCGAGTCGCGACCAGCCCCCGACCGGGTCGAACACATCGACATGAACTTCGGCTGCCCGAAGTCAACACAGTGACAACCCCATCTGCCAACCCCGATCAAGTGAACCGTCTACCCCAGGCTTGACGTTTGCGTCTAGCCCGCAATAGACATACCATGTGAAGCGTCGGGGCCTCGTCAAGAAGATCGCCGCGGCTGCCAAACGCCAGGAGGTCGCTTGGCAGCTGTCACGAGAAGGGGCGAATCACTCCGTCTACGTCCTCGACACGGTAATCATTCCCGTTCCACGCCACAGGGAAATCGGCGAGAATCTCGCGGTGGAGATTTTCAAGGAGTGCGAGACCGTACTCGGGAAAGGATGGTGGCGGAGTTGAAGACCTTCCACGCCGAGGTGACCCGAGACGGCAAGTTCTGGCTCATCCGAATCCCAGAGCTCGACCGCGCTACGCAAGCTCTGCGGTACAAGGATGTCCCGGCCATGGCGAACGACCTGGTCGAGATCATGACGGGACTGACCGTCGACGACTACGACCTCCACGTCAAGGTTCATCTGCCGACTGAGGTGCAGGACCACTTGGCCCGCGCCGAAGTTCTGCGCGATGAGGCCAGGCGCAAAACCTCCGAAGCCGCGCAGGAGTCCCGGGCGGCCGTTCGGGAACTGCTCGCCAAAGGACTATCGCAACGCGAAGCCAGCGAACTGCTCGGGATGTCCTTCCAGCGTGTCAATCAGCTCGCGAACTCATCGTGACGAGTGCGCGGGCGTCCCAGCTAGCCTTGAGGATGTGAAAGCTGGAACCCCGTCGTTGAAGATCGGCCCCTACCTGGTCGATCCCGCTGTCGTGCTCGCACCGATGGCGGGCATCACCAACGTGGCGTTCCGGCAGCTCTGCCGCGAGTTCGGCAGCCCCACCTCCCTGTACGTGTGCGAGATGATCACCGCGCGGGCCATCGTCGAACGCGACGAGAAGACCATGCACATGATCACCTTCGGCGAGGGGGAGAGCCCGAGGTCACTGCAGCTCTACGGCGTCGATCCGGCCACCATCGCCGAGGCGACCAAGATCGTCGTCGGCGAGGACCGCGCCGACCACATCGACATGAACTTCGGCTGCCCCGTGCCCAAGGTGACCAAGAAGGGTGGCGGGGCCGCTCTTCCGTACAAGCGGCGGCTGTTCGGGGACATCGTCAAAGCCGCTGTCGACGCCGCCGGTGATGTGCCTGTCACCGTGAAGTTCCGGGTCGGCATCGACGACGAGCACCTCACCTACCTCGACGCCGGGCGGATCGCGGAGGCCGAGGGGGCCAGGGCGGTGGCGTTGCACGCCAGGACCGCCGCACAGCGCTACTCCGGCACCGCCGACTGGTCGAAGATCGCCCGGCTCAAGGAAACCGTCACCACCATCCCCGTGCTGGGCAACGGGGACATCTTCTCCGCCGACGACGCCACCCGGATGATGACCGAGACCGGGTGCGACGGTGTCGTCGTCGGGCGCGGATGTCTTGGCAGGCCTTGGCTTTTCGCCGAACTCCAGGCCGCGTTCCGCGGCGAGCCGATTCCGGACGGCCCGAATCTCGGCGCCGTCGCCCGGATCCTGCACCGGCACGCCCTGCTGCTGGCCGACCACCTCGGGCCGGACAAGGGGATCCGGGATCTGCGCAAGCACATGGCCTGGTACCTCAAGGGTTTCCCGATCGGCTCGGAGCTCCGCCAGAAGTTCGCGCTCGTCGACACCGTGTCCCAGATCGAGGACCTGATCACCCAGCTCGACCACGACGCGCCGTTCCCGTCCGACGCCGAGGGCCCGCGCGGCCGCCAGGGCTCGCCGGGCAAGGTCACGCTGCCCGAGGGCTGGCTCGACGACCCGGACGACCGGTCCGTCCCGGTCGGCGGGGACGTCATGCACTCCGGCGGGTAGTGACACACATCACGGCATGACTTCGTGTCGCGTTGGGTTCCCTCCTACATGGTCATGGTTGTGGTGCACGGGGCTCTTGCCGATGCCGCGCAGTGGAGTGACGTGCGGTCCGAGCTCGCGACCAAAGGACACGCTGTCGTCGCCCGGGATCGCAGGGGGCGCAACGGCATCGCGTTCACCCCGGGCTACAGCCTCAAGACCGAGGTCGAGGACCTGCACCGGATTCTCGACGAAGCCGGTCCGGATCCCGTTCTCGTCGGCCACAGTTACGGCGCCGTGGTCGCCTTGCTCGCCGCGCAGCAGCGGACCGATCTACGCGGAGTCGTCCTCTACGAACCGATTGCCACCGGGCACCAGTTGCGCGCTTTCGTCGGCGACGCCCCGGAACGGGCACAACGGGCAGTCGACGCCGGTGATCTCGACGCCGCCATGGAGATCTTGGTCACGGAAATCTCCCCGACACCGCCGGAGATCCTGCCGCGGTACCGCAGCAGCCGGATGTGGCAGTCGCAGTTGTCCTTCGTGCCCGCCGCCGTGACGGAGATCCTGGCTGCCCTCGCGCACGACCTCGACTACGACCTGGTCGCACCGCTCAGCGCGCCGGTGAAGGTCGTCCTCGGCGCCAAGAACGTCGGCACGATGCCGTTCGGCAGGCCGACCGAGGCACTGGCGTACGCACTCGGCGCGGATCTCGTGTTGCTGGAGGACCTTGGGCACGTCGCCCACATGGACGGACCCGTGCGACTCGCCGAGGCGATAGCTTCATAACCATGCGCGTGGCGTTGGCGGCGATTCTCCTGCTGCTGACTGGCTGCACGACCGGGATCGCCGGTAGCCCGGTCGCCGCCGGGCTGGCCGACCGGGACCTGATCACCAGGTACTTCTCCGAGTTCGACGCCGCCGCGCAGCAGGGATCCGCCGCCCAGCAGGACTTCCTGCGCCGCACCCAGCACCCCGACTTCACCGACCGGATCTGCGAGCTGCCCGGTGTGACCATCTCGGTCGACCCGACCATGTCCACGTTGCGGCCGGACGCCAAGTGGGCCCCGGAGGGCGCGAACCGCCCGCGGGGCGCGGTGTATGTGGTGGCCGTCTCATTGACAGTCACCAAGGACGGTCAGCTCGTCGGCGACCAGATCGGTTCCGAACGGATCGTCGTGCTCGACGGGGTCGTTTACGGCTTCATGCCGTGCCTTCGGCGCAACTGACGGCAACTCAAGCCGACTGCGAGGCGTGTCACACCGCTTCACTGAGTTGGAGCAGCCATTCATCCACCAGATGAGGGATTTCCGCATACACCTGCCCACAGTGTCTTAAGCCGGACCGCCAACCGGTCGACAGAGGTACGTGAGGGAGGTGAAGGCGGTGACCGGACTCGGACGCGGTATCGCCGAGCCTGAGCCCGTGTCAGACCCGACAGACGAGTGGGCCGCGCACGAGGACGCAGGTGGCGCGAACACGCCCGACGGGACTTCTCTCGTACAGCTGCACGAGTCGATCGCCACCCTGCTGGCGTCCCGTGGCCAGTGGCGCCAGGCCTATCAGCACCTCCGCTCCGCACTCGAACTCGTCCACGCGGACAAGACCGAGGCGCCGCACATCCCCGAACAGCTGCGCCGGGAGGTCGACCGGCTGCGCCGCGAGCACGCCGAGGCCCGCGAGCAGAGCATCCGCGACAGCCTCACCGCCGGATACAACCGCCGTTACCTCGACCAGAGGTTGGTCACACTGCTCGCCGACAGGCACAGCATGACCGGCGGCCTGGCCGTCGCGCTGGTCGATCTCGACTGGTTCAAACAGGTGAACGACACCTTCGGTCATCTGATCGGGGACCGGGTCCTGCAGCGCGTGGTCGACCTGCTCCAGGACGGCCTGGCGGACGACGCGTTCTGCGCGCGGTACGGCGGTGAGGAGTTCGCTCTGGTGCTGCCCGGTGTCGACGGCCCGACGGCGGTCGCGATGGCCGAGGCCGCGCGGATCAAGATCGAGAGTTATCCCTGGTCGAAGATCGTGCTCGGACTTCGGGTGACCGTCAGCGTCGGGATCGCGCACGAACCGCCGCTGAGCCTCGGCTCCACCCCGGAGCGCCAACTGCGGCACGCCGACGGGCTGCTTTACACGGCGAAGCAGTCCGGGCGCAACGCCGTTGCTTACCACGTGGGAGGGCGGACGTTCCTGGCAGGACCGGCGGCAGGGCGCAGAGCGGTGACGGAGTCAAGGGCCTTGGCTTACTAAGCCAAACCATCCCCCGTTCGGCCTAGTAGCCTGCGCGGTTCCGCGTACTGAACGTAAACAAACTTCGTCGGGCTGTCGTCAACAGTGGACACCGCCCGTACTATCGCTGGGCAACGTTCACTGTCGGTCTGCAACACTTGAAACTCCCGGCGCTTCCAGACAAGCTGTACCGTGTTGATATCGTGATGTGACTGAGATTGGAGGGAGACCTGGTGCCCGACGAAGATCGCCCGTACGGCACCGGTGCTCGCCGCAGTCGCCACTCGACCGAGGAAGCGTCACCCGATCAGCAGCCACGCCGTCGCAGACGGTCAATGGAGGATTCGGGCGGCGTCAGCGTCTCGGATCTGGTCAAACGCCACTCGCGCACAGACCTGCCGATTCCGCAGGTCAATGGCACAGCGGCGAATCCGGTAGCGGCGCAGACGCAGACGAGGGCCCCTCAGCGGGCCGCACGCGAGACCGCGCCGGTACAGCCACCCCAGCCATCCGCCAAACGGCCGCAGGCCCAGTCCCGCGCCGCGGCGGCACCCCGGAGGCAGGCACAGGCACCCCGGCCGGAGCAGATGTCGCAGCAGTTGCCGCGGCCCGATCTGCGCCCCGAGCCACGGCGCCGCGCGGCCCCGGCGAACACGCAGCAGACCGGTCAGCGCCCCGCCCCGAGGGACATGACCGGACAGCGCCCGCTGCCGCCGAACGGACAGAACCCACCAAAACCGACGCCACGCCCGACGGCGCAAGCGTCCGGTACATATCAGGTGCCGCCCGCACCGCGTGGTCACTCTTCCGGACCACGGCCGATGCCCCAGCCCGCTGCCCAGCTTCCCGGCCAGAACCCCGGCCAGAACTCGGTGGTGCTCCCGGTACCGGGCAACAACACCGGCCAGCACCAGCGGCCGCCGCGCCCACCGCAGCCGTCGCAGCAGCTGCCGACGCCGCAGCAGGTGCAACAGGTGCAGCAGCTGTCACAGCAGCTGCCGATCCCGAACGCGGGCCAGACCGAGCACGACGCGAGCATCCCGCCCGCACTCAAGCGCCCGACGCCGCCGAGCGAGCGCAAGGCGATCCCGCCGCGCCGCGATCTCGACCCCGTCAGCATGACCACCGAGATGGAAGCCATCTCCGAGGAGGTCAAGGAAATCCGCAGGGTGGACGCCACCCTCGCGCGCTTCTCCGCCGTTCACGACGAGCTCGCCGAAGAGGAACGACAAAAGAAGGAAAAGCGCGAGCGCATGATGCCGTGGCTAAAAGGGGAAAGCGAGGGCGGCGCAGAGCCTGACGCCCTCGCGGAACACCCGGCCACAGGCAGCATCGACCCCGGCATCGACCCCGGCTTGGATCGGGTGGTGGCCGACGCACCCACTGTCGAACACCACGAGCCGGTCGAGCCGACGGTTCACATAGAACCGGCGCAGGCCGCCGAGTCGTCCGTTCCACCTGAGCCCCCCGAGCCGGTTCGCGAGACCGCCGGCGGCGGGGGCACCCGCAAGCCACCGCCCACCAAGTTCCTCAAGACGGGCCGGATCGTCGCCGCTTCCGTCGCGGCGCTCCTGCTCGTCGGGTCCGGTGTGGTGTGGGGCGGCAAGGAGTGGATCGACGGCCAGTTCAACGAGGTCGAGTCGCTGGACGAGAACTCGTCCGACATCCAGCAGAGCGAAGCACAGCGCGGTGACGAGAACTTCCTGATGGTCGGCTCGGACACCCGGGCGGGCGCGGAGGCCGAGGACGGTGTCGGCAGCGCCGAGAACATCAAGGGCGCCCGATCCGACACGATCATGATCGCGCACGTGCCGAAGGATCGGAAGCGCGTCGTGATGGTGTCGTTCCCGCGTGACCTGGAAGTCGCGATTCCGGAGTGCGACAAGTACGACGCCCAGGCGGCCAAGTACACCGACCAGAAGAGCAAACCGCTCAAGAACCAGAAGATCAACGTCGCGTTCTTCCTGGGTGGCCCCAAGTGCGTCACCAAGGTCGTGCAGAACCTGACCGGCCTGAAGATCAACCACTTCGTCGGGATCGACTTCCACGGCTTCAAGGGCATGGTCGACGCCGTGCACGGCGTCGAGATGTGCGTTGAGAAACCGATGTGGGACAACAAGTTGAACACCTGGATCGTCGAGAAGCCCGGCGAGAACGTGATGTTGCAGGGCGACGCGGCGCTGAACTTCGTGCGGGCGCGGCACGTCAGCACCACGAAGGGCGGCAAGGAGGACCCGACCTCCGACTACGGTCGGATCAAACGGCAGCAGCGGTTCCTGTCGTCCCTGCTGCGCAAGTCGATGTCCGGCCAGGTGCTGCTCGACCCCGGCAAGCTCAAGAACTTCGTGAGCGCGTTCACCCAGGCCACGTTCGGTGAGGGCGTCGACACCGACCAGCTGATCACGCTCGGCCGGTCGCTGCAGAGCGTCCAGGCGGGCAAGGTCACGTTCATCACCGTCCCGACGGTCGGCCTGCCCAACGACCGCGGCAACGAAGTGTTGCGGGACAAGGACAACAAGGCCCTGTTCAACGCGATCATCAACAAGGCACCGCTGCCTGGCGAGGCGGCCGACGGCTCGCCGCAGGCACAGGCCGGAACGACGCCGCAGGCGGTGCAGGCCCAGCAGCCCGGCCAGATCGTCGATCCGAAGTCGGTCAAGGTCCAGGTCCTCAACGCCACCGGCAAGGACGGCGAGGGCCGCACCGTCCAGACCAAGCTGCGCAACCAGAACTTCGACGTGGTGCAAGCGACCGGTGCCCCGAGCAAGCGCCCGGACACCGTGGTCAAGTTCGGTACCGACCTCAACGCGGCCACCACGGTCGCGGCCGCGGTCCCCGGTGCGAAGCTGGAGAAGGACGACTCGCTGGGCGGAGCGGTGGTGTTGGTGCTCGGCGAGGACTTCGGCGGCAAGATCCAGGCACCCTCGCAGGGCAGTGTCAGCACACCGGGTACCGCGACGCCGCCACCTGGGGCGGAGGTGCCGAAGGGGCTGTCGACGGTCAACGCGGGCGACATCCGGTGTGCCTAGATGTAGAGCTCGGTTCACTTACGGTTCACTTGGGGATTCGGTAAGAAGACGGACCTGCACGTAGGCTGACGCCCATGCGTGAGGCCTACCGTGACCAGCTCGGTCAACTCGCCGATCAGCTGGCCGACATGTGTTCCATGGTCGGCGACGCCATGTCGCATGCGACCAAGGCGCTGCTGGATTCCGATCTGGCGCTCGCCGAGCAGGTGATCGGCGACGACACGAAGATCGATGACGCCAGGGCGAAAGCCGAGGAGGACGCCTACGCGCTGCTCGCGCTGCAGGCTCCGGTCGCGACGGACCTGCGGACCGTGCTCGCGGTCATCCACGCGGCGGAAAGCCTGGAGCGGATGGGTGACCTGGCGTTGCACGTGGCCAAGGCCGCGCGCAGGCGCCACCCGAACCCGGTGCTGCCGGACGCGGTTCGGCCGTACTTCGCCGAAATGGGCGAGATCGCGTGCAAGATGGCCGCACAGGCCGAGCAGGTCATCCGGACCCAGGACGTCCAGTTGGCCCGCCAGCTCGACGACACCGACGACGAGATGGACGACCTGCACCAGCACCTGTTCACCGTGCTGATGGACCGCGAATGGCCGCACGGCGTGGCCGCGGCGGTCGACGTGACGCTGCTCGGCCGGTTCTACGAGCGGTTCGCCGACCACGCGGTGTCGGTCGCCAAGCGCGTCGTCTTCGTGGTCACCGGCAAGATGCCCGGGTACAGCTCGGACGACGTCTAACCGGCCAGCGAGCTCATCAGGTCTTCCAGCTGTTGCACCAGGCGGACGGTGTCGGCGGGCGCGAACGTGCCGCCGCCATCGTCCGGGTGCGCCTGCGCCATGTACCGGCCGTCCTCGGTGTCCAGCCAGCTCAGGCCGGGCGCCCGCGTCTCGCGGCCATCTCTGTCCACAGCGGACACGACGAAGTAGCCAGCGCCGGTGCGGACCTTGCGCAGCATCTCCTGCGCCGCGATCATCTGCGCCTGTGACATCGTCCTCGCCGGACGGACCTCGCGCGCGTACCCTTCTCGTTTCTCCTCGATGGCAACGGGTCGCGCCGTCACTGTGACCGATTGCCCGTGCCCAGGCCGCAACCTCGGCAGCAGGCTGACGGCGGTGCGCGCCAGCGATTCCGGCCGGACGAACTCGAACCGGAACATCTGGCCTTCCTGGATGACGAGCAATCCGCGGTCGCCGTCAGCGGAAACCCTCGCGTACAAATCGCTTTGGTCGTCCAGAGTGCCCATCACCGCGATCGCGACCCGGTAGCGCGACATCAGCCGCAGGCCGTCGGCGATCGACGGGCTCAACTGCTCGCCCCGCACGAGTCCGCGCCGGGCGAGGTCCGCGAACACGGCTTTGGCGATGCGCACCCGGTCGTCGACGAAGTCGCCGATCCCCGGCAGCTGGAACGGGTAGCGGCGGCAGTCCACACCGAGCGCCTCGGCGAGGATGTCGACCGCCGCGAGCGAGAGCGTGAACGACTCGGTCATCCGCCGATCACCGGCGGCATGGTCGGCCTCGTGCCGAACGCGCGGTCGCCGTCGAGCATGTAGTTCTCCGCCATGTGGTGCTGAGCGGCCAGTGCGCCGGGAACGGCCTGCTCGACGGGCCGCGACGCGGCCGCGGCGAGTGGGACGGCGGCGAACCCACCGGCCAGCGGCACGGCCGCCGCTGCCTGCGGTGCGGAATCGTCCCGGATCGCGTTCTCCGGCGACGCGACCGGGGTGGGGATGCCCGACGACGCCGACATGGGCGAGGTGCCGTCCTGGGCGGACCTGGGCTGCGGTGCGGCTGATCCCGCCATCTCCGGCGGTGGTGCGAACGCGGGCATCGTGGCCGAGTCGGCCAGCGCGGCGTCGTACGTGGTGACCACCTCGGCGGCGCGCAGCTGCGCGGCCTGCTGGGCGGAGTAGGCAGCCATGTGCTCGGCGTACCGGGAGATCCACTGGATGGGGTCGGTGATGCTGCGCAGCTCGGCGTTGGCCGCGTCCACGTCGAACGCGACCGGCTCGGGCATCGAGTTCCTGGCCGCGGCCAACGCCTCCGACTGCTTGGCGGCCTGCGAACCGGCCAGCTCGGCGCCGCGGCCCGCGCCGCCGATCCACTGCCCGACGTCCATCATGAACTGCCTGGCGGCCTCGCCCGCGGTGCCGTGCCAGTCCTCGCGGCTGCTGTTGACCGCGCTGACCACCTCGTCCTGGAACTGGGTCAGCTTGGCGCCGGCCTGCTGCCAGCCGGTCGCGAGCATGCCGACCTGGTCGGGGTCGACGTTCTCGGTGACCATCGCCTTGAGCGTGGGGTGGTCGATGTTGGCGTACAGCACGCCTTCCGGGAGCGGTGCCTCGCGCGTGCCCTCGTCGGCGGAACCGGACCGCGGCGCGACCCGCGCGCGTCCGGCGATCCTGGCGAGCAGGTCCGACACCTGGAGGCCGGACCGACCGGTGGTGCCGACGCTGCCCTGGTCGTCGATGTAGACGTCCGGCATGGCCACCTCTTCTCGTCTACTTGCTGAAAGTCCCCGCGACCGCCTGCTCGTTGTGGCGGTAGTTGGCCATGGCCTGCTTGACGCCGCTCTCCGCGTCGGTGAGCACGTCACGCAGCCGGGTCATCTGGGTGAGAAAACCCTGCTGGTCGGATGCGATCTGCTGGACGAAGGGAGCCATCGCGACGGCGCCGTAGCTGCCGCCGAGCAGCGGGCGCTGGTCGAGCGTTCCGCACTGGTCGGCGCCGAGCCAGTCCTGCAGCATCCGGATCACGCGCAGCAGGTCCTCGCCAGCGGAAGCGCTCACGGTGAACTGGCCGGAGGCCGCACTCTCCTTGAAGTGCCGCATGTTCTCGAGCATCTGATCCATGGCGTTGCGCGCAGGATCGTTCCACGCCGCTGGAACGGTGGACTTCTCATCCTCGTACATGAGAACCCCTCGGGTAGCGCCGGACCTGACGGCACGGTATCAACCGACCACCCTGCGTGTCCCTAGCGAACGAGCAGTTCCACCCACTTGGTCCTTACCTGGACGCGGTCAGTAACCCTCGAATGCGGCATTACCAGCCAATCACCCCAGCGGTAGTGATCCACAACACAACATGCCCCGGATGAGTGAGTGAGAACTACACAAGGCGTTCGGCCTAGTTGACACTCTGCCAATTGGCCGCCCGGAGCCGCGTCGTCCGGAGCACTCCACATCGGAGTGTGGATTCCGGACAGGACGAAGCCGGACCCGGCAGGACCGTTCCCTTACGACACAGTCTTTCCGACTGTCCCACCCGGAACGCCAATGACGAACAAGCGACCACTACGGACGAGACAGTCACATCGAGCGCACCGACCACATCGACGCGTCCGACCTCGCAGGGACTCGGCAACGCCGCTCAGGACGGCCCGTTCACCACGACGGTGGGGTACAACCGACCGCCTCAGTCGGTACCGCCATCCGGGTGTACGACAGTGCGGGAAAGGCAGATGACAACCGTTGACATCATCGAAGAAGGGCACCGAATGGCACGAACCGTGACAATCACCGGCACCCGGTCCATCTCACGCGAGTCAGCGGCCCGGCTGCCCGGTCTGTTCGAGCAGTACCTCAGGGGAACCAACTGTCCAGCGGAACCTGGCACACCATCGGCTACGCGGCCGATCGTGGAAAACCCCGGCTCATCGTCCCCCTCTGACGAACGGCGCGCACAGCTGTGCACGAACCGCGTTGCTGACCAGCCGGGCAACGCGAACGGGCCGTCAGCATCGCGCTGACGGCCCGTCGGGGATTCGCTGGTGCTCAGCCGAAGCGGCCGGAGATGTAGTCCTCCGTCGCTTTCTGGCTGGGGTTGGAGAAGATCTTCTCCGTGTCGTCGATCTCGATCAGTTGGCCTGGCTGGCCGACTCCCAGGAGGTTGAAGAAGGCCGTCTGGTCGCTCACCCGCGCTGCCTGCTGCATGTTGTGGGTGACGATGACGATCGTGTAGTCCTTCTTCAACTCCGTGATCAGGTCTTCGATCGCCAGGGTCGAGATCGGGTCCAGCGCCGAGCAGGGCTCGTCCATCAGCAACACGTCCGGCTGCACCGCGATCGCGCGGGCGATGCACAGACGCTGCTGCTGGCCGCCGGACAGGCCGCCACCGGGTTTGCCGAGGCGGTCCTTCACCTCCGCCCAGAGGTTCGCTCCGCGCAGCGCGCGCTCGGCCACCTCGTCGAGCTTCTTCTTGTCCCGCGTGCCCGCCAGTTTCAGACCCGCCACCACGTTGTCCCTGATGGACATCGTGGGGAAGGGGTTCGGGCGCTGGAAGACCATTCCGATCGTCCTGCGGACCGACACCGGGTCCACCGCCGAGGCGTAGATGTCCTCGCCGTCGAGGAGCACCTCGCCTTCCGCGCGGGCTCCCGGGATCACCTCGTGCATCCGGTTCAGGGACCGCAGCACCGTCGACTTGCCGCAACCGGACGGTCCGATGAAGGCGGTCACGTTACGCGGCGGCACCGACAGGGTCACGCTGTTCACGGCGTGGAACTTGCCGTAGAACAGGTTCAGGTCTTTGACGTCTATGCGCTTGGCCATGGCCGCCTCACTTCGTCTTCACTGCGGTCAGCCGCGAGATCAAGGTCGCGAGCAGGTTGATCAGGGTGATGATCAGGATCAGGGTCACCGCGGCGCCCCACACCCGGGCCTCGCCGATCTCGTTGGTGGTCAACCGTTCCGTGGTCATGAACAACGGCAACGACGCCATGTTCCCGTTGAACGGGTCGTAGTTGATGAACTGCGCGTAGCCGACCAGGACCAGCACCGGCGCGGTCTCACCCATCACGCGTGCGACCGCGAGCATGATGCCGGTGATGATGCCGGACAGCGCCGTCGGCACGACGATCTTCACGATCGTCTTCCACTTCGGGATACCCAGCGCGTAGGACGCTTCCCGCAGTTCGTCCGGGACGATCTTGAGCAGTTCCTCCGTCGTCCGCACGACGACGGGGATCATCAGCAGCACCAACGCCAGCGACACCGCGAACGCGCTGCGCGGCAGGCCGAAGGTGGTCACCCACATCGCGTAGATGAACAGCGCGGCCACGATCGACGGCACACCGGACAGGATGTCCACCGTGAACGTGATCCACTTGGCGAGCTTCGAGTTGCGCCCGTACTCGACCAGGAAGATCGCCACCATGATGGCGATCGGCACGGCGATCAGCGCGCAGACCAAGCCCTGGATCAGCGTTCCGTAGATGGCGTGGTACGCACCACCACCCGCCTGCCGCCCGGTCAGGCCGGACATCGACTTCTGCCACCAGTCCGAGCTGAGGATGTGGCTGAAGCCCTTTTCGATGACTGTCCACAGCAGCCAGATCAGCGGCGCGACGGCGATCACGAACGCGGCGCCGACCAGGATGGTCGCCGTGGTGTTCTTCGCCTTGCGAGCCGAGGAGATCTGCTGGAACGCGGGCGCTGTCGCCGGGCGCTGGAGATCGGTGGTCGTCACTCGTACTCCTTCTTCCCGACGATGAACGACCGCGCGATCGCGTTGACGATGAACGTCAACAGGAACAGCACGAGGCCGGCCGCGATGTACGCGCCCGCGCTGCGCGGGTCGTTGAACTCCGCCGCCGCACGGGCGATCATCGACGCGATCGTGTCGCCGCCGTCGAACAGGCTCCAGCCGAAGTTCTTGCCCGCGGCCTGGGCCAGGATGATCATCACGGCGATGGTCTCCCCGAGCGCGCGGCCGAGGCCGAGCATCGACGCGCTGATGTAACCGGCCTTGCCGAACGGCAGCACGGTCGTGCGGACCACTTCCCAGCGCGTCGCGCCGAGAGCGAGCGCCCCCTCGATCTGCATGGGCGGCGTCCGGTCGAACACCTCGCGCGAGATCGCGGTGATGATCGGCAGCACCATCACGGCGAGCACGATGCTCGCGGTGAAGATCGTCTGACCGATGCTGCGGTCCACGTTGCCCGTCGAGAACGGGAAGAACCAGCCGAGTGCCGAGTTGAGCCACTCGGTGATCGGATCGAGCGCGGGCGCGAGCACGGCCGCGCCCCACAGGCCGTAGATGATCGACGGCACGGCCGCGAGCAGGTCGATGACGTACGCGAACGGCCGGGCGAGCCTGCGCGGCGCGTACTGGGTCAGGAACAGCGCGATGCCCAACGCGATCGGCATCGCGATGATCAGCGCGACGATCGAGCTGTAGACGGTGACCAGCAGCAGGTCGAGGACACCGAACGAGAGGTTGTCCGGGTCGCCCGCGGTGAACTGGCGACTGAACAGGAAGTTCGCCTTGTTGGCCACAAGCGACGGAATCGCCTGTGCCAGCAGGAAGGCTCCGATCGCCGCGATGATGACGACGATCAGGATGCCGGATCCCTTGGCGAAGCCGGAGAAGATCCGGTCGCCGGGGCGCACGATGACCTTGGCCGGCTGATCCGCCGACGGCGGCCGAGGGTCACTGGGTCGGGATTCCACCGAAATCGGTGCCTCCGCTGATGTCTCGGTCGCCGAACCGCCCCGCCGCTCACCGGCGGTGCCGGTGGCGACGGGGCGCGGAGACCTGTTACGGATCTCACTCATGGCGAGTGTGCCAGCCTCGGTCTCGTCAGGCGATAGCCTTGACCGCGGTCAGCAGCTTGTCCTGGAACTCCTGGGGAAGCGGCACGTAGCCCGCGTCGGCCAGTCCGGACTGGGCAGTCGTCGCGGCGACGGTCAGGAACGCCTTCACAGCCTTGGCGGTGTCGGCGTCGTAGCCCTTGGAGCACACGATCTCGTACGTGGCGAGCACGAGCGGGTACGAGTTCGCGGCCTTGCTGGCGTAGAGGGCCTTCAGGTCGAGCACGAGGTCGTTGCCGGTGCCCTTGATCTTGGCGGCCTTGATCGCGTTGCCCGCGGTCTCACCGGACAGCGTGACGGCGCCCGCACCGCTGTCGATCTTGGCCACGCTCAGCTTCTTGTCCTGCGCGAAGGACCACTCGACGAAGCCGATGGTGCCGTCGGCGGCGGCGACGGTCTCGGCCACACCCGCCGAGCCCTGCGCGCTCTGGCCGGTCCCGCCGACGAACTTCTTGCCCGCGCCCTTGGTCCACGACGACGGCGCGGCGGCGGCGAGGTACTGCTGGAAGTTGTCGGTGGTGCCCGAGTCACCATCCCGGAAGATGACCTTGATCGGCTTGGCGGGCAGCGCCTTGCCACCGTTGGCCTTGGTGATCTCGGCGTCGTCCCACGTCTTGACGGTGCCGGTGAAGATCTTGGCGATCACGTCCGGGGTCAGCGTGAGGTCGGTCGTGCCCTCGAGCTTGAACGGCACGGCGACAGGGCCGAACACCAGCGGCAGGTTCCACGCCGGGTCGCCCTTGCAGCGGGTCTTGGCCGCGTCGGTCTCGGCGCCTTCCTTCAGCGGCGAGTCCGAGCCGCCGATGTCGGCGACGCCACCGTTGAACTGCTTGATGCCGTTGCCGGAGCCGGACGGCGTGTAGGCGATCTGCTGGCCCGCGCACTTCTGACCGTACTGCTGGGCGAACACGTCCATGGCGCCCTTCTGGGCGCTGGAACCCTCAGCGACAAGGTTCTTCTTGCCACCGCAGTCCACCTGAGCGCTGCCGGTCGGCGCGGCGGCACCGGAGCCACCACCCGCTGCCGGGGTGTTCTGGTCCGATCCGCACGCCGTGAGCGCGAGCGCGCCGGCGGCGATGAGGCTGATCACGGCACCGTGCCGCTTGATCTTCACCTGAATCCTCCACTTGAGCCGTTTGGCTTGAGCCGTTTGGCGACGAGCCCGCCGCTCGATCCCGGACGCTAAGGAGCCAGACCGAACGGACGGCCCTGTAGAGGTGAACGACAGGTGAACAAGGCACCCATTGTGAGCAGTGCGACCCCTTTGGAACGGCGCCGTTATCTCGCCGCGACCTGGGGGTTCGCACACGGTGATTGAACGTGTGACTACCGTGCGTACTGCACGCCCGCGTCAAGCAACTCGAAACCCAACTTGCGGTAAACGGCGATCGCCACGGTGTTGTCGCCCTCGACGTAGAGGATCACCCGGGGCAACCCGAGTCCGCGCAGGTGACGCAGTCCGGCGAGGGTCAGCGCCTTGCCGAGACCGCCGCCCTGGGCGGCCGGATCCACGCCGACGACGTAGACCTCACCGGTCGAGTCGGGGTGCACCTTGGTCCAGTGGAAGCCGACGACCTTGTCCTGTGCGTCCACCGCGAGGAAGAACCCGGCCGGGTCGAACCAGCCTTCACGCTCGGTCTCGCGCACGTCGTCGACGGTCAGGCCGCCCTGCTCGGGATGCCACGAGAAGGCCCGCGCGTTCACCGCGACCACAGCTTCCTCGTCCTGCCCAGGAACGAACGCGCGCAACCGGACGCCGTCGGGCAGCGTGGGCTCGGCGAACTCTTCGGCGCCGAAGTCCATGCCCATCCGGTACAGCTCACGGACCCGCTGGAGACCGAGCTTCTCGGCCAGCCGGGCGGCACCGGGGTGGTCGCGGTGCGACCAGATCCGCAGCGGCCGCGCGTGCTCAGTGACAGCGGTCAGCATCTGCCCGCCGATGCCCTGCCTGCGGTGACCGGGGTGCACGACCAGCTCGGCGACCTGGTTGCCCAGCTGGTCACCGGTCGGGTCGATGTGCGCGTAGCCCACCACGCCGTCCCGGACGGCCAGGAGGTGCTCACCGCCGGACGGCAGGTCGACACCGGCCTCGTCGGACGCCAGCAGCTCGCGGACTTGCGCTGTCTCCAGCTCGGACAGGGTCGGGCGCCAGACGAGTTCGGTCACACCTTTACTGAACCACGTCGAAGCTGATTGATTCCGCCGCGGGCGCGGCGCCGGCCTTCTTCGGAGGCTGGACGAACTTGTAGCCGACGTTGCGCACGGTGCCGATCATCTGCTCGTGCTCGATGCCGAGCTTCGCGCGCAGCCGCCGGACGTGCACGTCCACGGTCCTGGTGCCGCCGAAGAAATCGTAGCCCCACACCTCCTGCAGCAGCTGGGCGCGGGTGAACACCCGGCCAGCGTGCTGGGCGAGGTACTTCAGCAGCTCGAACTCCTTGTACGTCAGGTCGAGCGGACGGCCGCGCAGCCTGGCCATGTACGTGGCCTCGTCGATCACCAGCTCGCCGAGCCGGATCGCGCCGTCGCCGTTGCCGGGACCCGCCGGGCCGCGGGAGGTCAGCAGCCGCAGCCTGGCGTCCACCTCGGCCGGGCCCGCGGTCGGCAGCAGGATCTCGTCGACCCGCCAGTCCGAGGTCACGGCCACCAGGCCGCCTTCACCGACGATCGCGATCACCGGGCCCGCGTCGCCGCCGCTGGTCAGCAGGCGGCACAGGCTCTTGGCACCGGCGAGGTCCGTCCTGGCGTCGACGAGCACCGCGTCACGGGACCCCGCCTCGAGCAGTGCGGTCACCTCCGGCTGCTGCGTGCGCACGGCATGCGGGAGCAGCATCAGGGAAGGGAGCACCGAACCCGGCTCCGGGTCCGCGGTCAGCAGGAGCAGGTCGAGGCTCATGGCCTACCGCCTCTCGGGAGGTTCACGCGGTTATCCAGGAGAATAACGAGCGTGGCCGGGAAATCGCCTGTTCGTAACACGCGGTTCACACACGTGGGGCAGGTCACCGCTTGGACCAGGTGCCGATCAGCGCCGGTGTGAGGCGGCACCAGCCGCGCGGAAGGGGCGCCTATCCTGGGCATGCCGGGGACGAGCGGGCCGCTCGTCTGGTACACCGGATCGCGACCTTCGCTCCAACCAGACGTGTGCTGACGCGTCCAACATAAGAGACATCGACACAGGTGGTGGCATGACGACAGCGCCGAACGCAGCGCACAACGCCTCGGCGAGCCGGCAGCGGCCGGGGAAGCCGAAGCGGTCGAAGACGCGGCCGCTGGTCATCACCCTCGTGATTCTGGCCGCCCTGCTGGTCGGCGTGGATTTCGGCGCCGCGGCGGTGGCCGAGTACCAGGTCTCCAAGCGGGCGAAGGAGGCGTTCAACCTCGCCGACGACCCGGCCGTGACCGTGCGTGGCTTCCCGTTCCTGACGCAGGCCATCGGTGGTGAGTACGACCACATCACGGTCGACGCCAAGGGTGTGCCGATCAAGGACATCCTCAAGGACGTCGAGGTGCACGCGGACCTGCGCGGTGTGCAGGCCCCGCTGTCGGACCTGCTGGCAGGCCGGACCGAGTCGATCTCGGTCAAGGAGATCGAGGGCCAGCTGCGGGTCAAGGAGGCCGACTTCAACCGGGCGCTGCAGTCCAAGAAGCTGCCGGTGCGGACCACCGACATCACCAACGTGACGATCTCGCCGGTCAGCGAGAAGCGGGTGCTGGCGACCGGCGACGCCGAGGACGAGCTCGACGAGAAGGCCGACCAGGAGGCCTTGAAGCAGGAGACCGAGGACACCACGGCCGGTGTGCGGATCGGCGCGAAGCTCGACATCGCGGGCCAGTCGACCGACATCGCGGTGTACGCCATCGTCAGCCTGGTCAACCAGAAGATCCAGGTCGCCCCGAAGCGGATCTCGCTGGCCAACTCGATCGGCAACAACCTGCTCGGCCAGGCCATCCAGCAGCAGCTGCTGCCCCGCTTCGCGGTCGACCTCGACCCGGGCACGCTGCCGGTGGCGATCACGCCGACGGCCGTGCAGGTCGATCCCGGCTCGCTGTCCCTGAAGGGCAAGGCGGAGAACGTGAAACTGCGGGGCCTGGCTGGATGACCGGTGTCTGGGTGCTGATCGGCACGCTCGCGGTGGTGAGCGTGTTCGGTCTCGCCTGGCGCCGTTCCCAGGGCCGCGTACGGGCCGCCAAGGTCTCCGCACTGCCCGCTGAGCTGCGTGAACTGGTGGATCCGGGTAGCCGGGTGACGCTGCTGCAGATCTCGACGACGTTCTGCGCGCCGTGCAGGCACACCCGGATCCTGCTGGCCGACCTGGCCGAGAAGGTGGACGGCCTGCGGCACGTCGACTTCGACGTGACCGATCACCCCGCGGTGGCTTCGTCGCTCGGTGTGCTGTCCACGCCGACCACGCTCGCGGTGGACTCGAACGGGGTGGAGCTGTTGCGCGTCGGCGGGGTGCCCAAGCGGGACGCGCTGCTCGACGCACTGCGACCGCACCTGGGCTGACTGCGTGATCACGGCAGGGTCTGCCGCCAGTGTTCGGCCGCCTGGGTCATGTCGTGGCCCAGGTGGCGGAAGAACCGGCTGGTGGCACTCAGCCGGGCACCGGCCGGGCTGGTGTGGCCGAACAGGTCGGCGCCCTGCCGCGTCAGGTCCGCCCACATGGCCATCGACTGGACGCTGGCCTGCCACGCCTGGTACCAGGCGTCGTCGTTGATCAGGTAGCGCTGGCGCCTGCCGTCGCGTTCCCGCCGGACCAGGCCGCGCTGCTCCAGCCAGCCGATGGCCTTGGAGATGGACGCCGGGCTGACCCGCAGCCGGGCGACGAGTTCGGCGGTGGTGGCGCTGCCGGTGTCGGTGGTGAACAGGTAGACCAGGACCTTGGCCGTCATCGCGGGCATCCCGGTCCTGGTCATCATCTCGGCGAACCGGTCCTCGAAGCCTCGTTGCGCGAGCGGGTCGGTGCCCGCGGCAGGCGGCATGGCCGGATGGGGCTTTCGGCGGCGTGCCCGCCACTTGGTGGCCTGCTGCGCCTGGTTGGCCCGGTAACCGCGGGGCCCGCCGTTGCGCGCGACCTCACGGCTGATGGTCGAGCCCGGCCGTCGCAGCCGACGGGCGATCTCGGCGCAGCTGTGCCCCGCCGCCAACCCGGACGCGACGCGTTGGCGTTCCTCGATGGTCAGTCGACCGCCTGGCATCCCCGTTCTCCCGTCACCGTCCGTGCATTCAGCCGCAATGTCATTGCATCGATGATATCCGTTTCACCTGCGGAAACCGCATCGCCAAGTTGCAGCAACGCGAAAATCAGTCCTAGCGTTCGGTGTACCGCAACGAAAGGGGATCACCATGGCAGCCAAGGTGTGCCTGGTCACTGGGGCGTCGTCGGGCATCGGCCGCGCCACCGCGTTGGAACTCCTGCGCGCAGGCCACACGGTGTACGGCGCCGCGCGGCGCGTGCACAAGATGGACGACATCCGCGCCGCGGGTGGCCACGTGCTGGCGATGGACGCACGCAACCCGGAGGACCTCGACCGGGTAGTCGCCATCGTTCTCGACGAACAACAACGGATCGACGTCCTCGTCAACAACGCAGGCACCGTCATGCACGGCGCTGTCGAGGACGTGCCGCTGGACCTGGCGCGCGACCAGCTCGAGGTCAACCTCATCGCACCGGCCAGGCTGGTCCAGCTCGTCCTGCCCGCCATGCGCGCACAGCGCTCCGGCACGATCGTCAACGTCTCGTCGATCGGCGGCGAGATCGCGTTGCCGCTCGGTTCCTGGTACTACGCCGCCAAGCACGCGCTCGAGGCCTTCTCCGACACGCTCCGGATGGAGGTCCGGCCGTTCGGCATCGACGTCGTGATCATCCAGCCGGGGATCATCAGGACCGAGTTCGAGGACCAGACGGCCGCGCAACTGCGCGAGATGTCCGGCAACGGCCCGTACCGGGACATGGCCGAGGCCATGGCCAAGCGCAGCGAGACGGGCCTGAGCGAGGGCTCCGATCCCGGCGTGGTCGCTGAGGTCATCCGGCAGGCCGCCGAGTCCGACCACCCGGAGACCCGCTACGCGGTCGGCTGGCTCGCCGACAAGCTCCTGGAGCTCAACAGGTCACTGCCGGACCGCGAGTTCGACGCGCTCGTCACGTCCTCGAACAGGTAGCACCCCGATCAGCGTTGCGCGGCGGGCGAGGGTGATCACGCTCTGACCCGCGTCCGGGGACCCTCGCTCGATCGTGTGTCCCAGTGGATGGACGGTGGTGCTCTGCAATGTGAGATCGAGGTACTCTCGCCGCCGTGTATACGTTGCTGACGAGGCGCCGCGCGGTCGACTACTGCCGCGTGGACTCCAGTCTCTGTCAAGCGACCCTCTGACCAGGCGATTTCGCGCGCCATCGCACGCGGCGCACTCCCACGCTTGCCCGCAGGTCAGGAGGACACATGTCCGCAGGCCCACCCGTCGATCCCCGCGGTCCCAGGCTCTCCGCCTGGATCACGACCGTCGTCCTTGCCGTCGTGCTCGCCACCCAGTGGTGGCCGCTGCTGGCCGCACAGGCTGTCGTCTTCGCCGTCGGCGCGTTCGCCGGGTTGAAGTACGCACCTTATTCACTTGTCTACAAGTACCTCGTCGCGCCGCGCCTGCAGCCGACCGACGAGCGGGAAGACGCCGCGCCGCTGCGGTTCGCGCAGGGTGTCGGTTTCGCGTTCGCCGCTGTCGGTGCGATCGCGTTCGCTCTCGGCGGCAGCACGGTCGGTCTGATCGCCACCGCGTTCGCGCTGGCCGCCGCGTTCCTCAACGCGGCCTTCGCGTTCTGCCTCGGCTGCGAGACCTACCTGCTGCTGCGCAGGCTCACCCCGTCCGGCGGCCGGCAGAAACCGGCCTGAGTGATCACCAACCCCCTGATACAGAAAGTGAGAGGCGCTCGATGAGCCGCGAAAACGTGCTGGTGTCGGCCCAGTGGGCAGAGGACAACCTCGACGCGCCGGGGGTGGTGTTCGTCGAGGTCGACGAGGACACCAGCGCATACGAGACCGGGCACATCCCGGGTGCTGTCAAGATCGACTGGAAGAACGAGCTGCAGGACCCGGTCCGCCGCGACTTCGTCGACCGCGCCGGCTTCGAGAAGCTGTTGTCCGCCAAGGGTGTCGCCAACGACGACCTGGTGATCCTCTACGGCGGCAACAACAACTGGTTCGCCGCGTACGCGTACTGGTACTTCAAGCTGTACGGCCACGACTCGGTGAAGCTGCTCGACGGTGGCCGCAAGAAGTGGGAGCTCGACGGCCGCCCGCTGTCGCAGGACGTGGTCAAGCGCGACGAGACGAACTTCTCCGCGCAGGAGCAGAACCTCAAGCTGCGGGCGTTCCGCGACGAGGTCGTCGACGCGATCAACACCAAGAACCTGGTCGACGTGCGGTCGCCGGACGAGTTCAGCGGCAAGCTGCTGGCCCCGGCACACCTGCCGCAGGAGTCCGCGCAGCGCCCCGGCCACGTGCCGAGCGCGATCAACGTGCCGTGGGCCAAGGCCGCGAACGAGGACGGCACCTTCAAGTCCGACGACGAGCTGCGCGAGATCTACAAGGAAGCCGGGATCGACGAGTCCAAGGCGACCATCGCGTACTGCCGCATCGGTGAGCGTTCCTCGCACACCTGGTTCGCCCTGCACGAGCTGCTGGGCTACGAGGACGTCAAGAACTACGACGGTTCGTGGACCGAGTACGGGTCGCTGGTCGGCGTCCCGGTCGAGACCGGCACTGGCAAGGAGTGAATGTGAGCAGCAGCTGCGGAGCACCCGACCAGGCCGCGCCGATCACGGGCGCGGAGGGTCAGACTGTCCTGTCCGGACGGGTCGTGTCCGGCGAGGCCCCGGTCGGCGGCGCGTTCGTGCGCCTGCTCGACGGCAACGGGGACTTCACCGGTGAGGTCGTGTCCTCGCCGAACGGCGAGTTCCGGTTCTACGCCGCGCCCGGCTCGTGGACGGTGCGCGCGCTGCACCGCACGGGCAACGGTGAGGCGTCGATCCAGGCCGACGGGCCCGGCGTGCACGAGGTGGCCGTAGCCGTCGCCTGACCTGTTGACCGGGCTGGGACACCGGCGGTGTCCCAGCCCGGTTATCCTCAGTGCGTGCACCTGATTTTCACTTCCTTGCTGGTCATCGTGGCCATCGCGGTTCTCTGGTTCTCGGCCTACGTCGTGTACCGGCTGTACAGCGACCAGCGCTGATGAGCACGGAGGACAGCGAGGCCGTGCCGGGCAGTGGCGACGCGGCCGTACAGGCGGCTGCCGAGCGGGCCAAGCTGACCCGGCACCGCAACCTGCCCCAGTTCGACGACCTGCCGATCCCGGCGGACACGGCGAACCTGCGGGAGGGCCCCAACCTCAACGACGCGCTGCTGGCGTTGCTGCCGCTGGTGGGGGTGTGGCGTGGCGAGGGTGAGGTCGTCTATCCCACATTGGACAAAACTCACAAGTTCGGCCAGCAGATCACCTTCGCGCACGACGGCAGGCCGTTCCTGTCCTACGAGTCCCGCGCCTGGCTGCTGGACGACGACGGCAACGTGATCCGCCCGGCGGCCCGTGAGGTCGGCTGGTGGCGGCCACAGCCGGACGACACGATCGAACTGGTGCTGGCGCACGCGACCGGGATCGTGGAGATCTTCTACGGCACGCCGCGCACCCAGACCTCGTGGGAGCTGACCACGGACGCGGTCGTGCGGACGTCCTCGGCCAAGGAGGTCAACGGCGCCAAGCGGTTGTACGGCCTGGTCAACAACGGCGACTTGGCGTACGTCGAGGAGCGCGCGATGGTCGGTCAGGAACTCCAGCCGCACACCTCGGCCTACCTGACACGCGTCGTCGGCTGACCACTCCTATGCGCTTACGGCGATGCGGTGCGAATGCGGTGCTCGTCGAAGTGGATTCGCTGGACGAGGTCGACGCCGTCCGGGCCGCGCTCGCCGACGCGGACCTGCCCGGCCTGCTCGACCTGGTCCCCGCGGCCCGGACGGTCCTGGCGTCCTTCCAACCGGGTTCAGGCGGCTTGGCGCGCCTGCAGCCGCTGCTCGACACGGTCGACCTGGCTGTGCGTGCGGTGTCCCAGCCGCGTGAGGTCGTGCTGCCCGTGCACTACGACGGTCCTGACCTGGACCTGGTCGCGCAGACCGCGGGTATGGACGTCGACGGGGTGATCGAGGCGCACACAAGCGCCGAGTACAGAGTGGCGTTCTGCGGGTTCGCACCCGGGTTCGGGTACCTGACGGGCCTGCCTGAAGCGCTTGTCCAACCTCGGCTGGACAACCCGCGCAAGCGCGTGCCGCGCGGTTCGGTCGCAATCGCCGGTGAGTTCACCGGCGCGTATCCGACGGCGTCGCCGGGTGGCTGGCGGCTGCTCGGCCGTACCGACGCGACGCTGTTCGATCCGGATCGTGAACCCGCGGCTTTGCTCTCACCAGGTGATTCCGTGCGGTTCGAGGCCGTCTGATGCGGGCCGTCACGGTACTGGGTACCGGCCCGCTGGCGTTGATCCAGGACTTGGGCAGGCCCGGCCACGCGCATCTGGGAGTGCCGCCGTCCGGCGCGTTGGACCAGCCGTCGTTGCGGCTGGCCAACCGGCTCGTCGGCAACCCGGAATCAGCGGCGGGCATCGAGGCGCTGCTGGGTGGCGTGTCGCTGCGGGCCGAGACCTCCTGCACGGTCGCGGTGACGGGTCCGCAGGTCGACGTCACGGTGTGCGGGCGGGTCGTCGGATCGCACGCGCCGGTGCACCTGGCGGCGGGCGACGAGGTCACGGTCGGCACGCCGGAGACGGGTTTGCGGTGCTACATCGGCATTTCCGGCGGTGTCGACGGACCGCTCGAACTCGGCTCGCGGTCGACCGACGTGTTGTCGGGGCTCGGCCCGGACGCCCTGCAGCGGTGGGACGTGCTGCTGCTGGGCACGCCCGGTCTGCCGGTCGGCGCCGACGAGGTCACTCCGGTGCGTGCCGGGAACGACCTGGTGATCCCGGTCGTGCTCGGGCCGCGCGACGACTGGTTCGCCGAGCCGGGGCGTCAGCTCGCCGAGGGGCGGTGGAAGGTCTCGCCGGAGAGCAACCGGGTCGGGTCGCGCCTGGTCGGCACGGCGTTGCGCAGGCAGGCCGCGTTCCAGGACGTCGAACTGGCCAGCGAGGGCCTGGTGACGGGCGCGATCCAGGTGCGGCCCAACGGGTTGCCCGTCGTGTTCCTCGCCGACCACCCGACCACCGGCGGCTACCCGGTGATCGGTGTGGTCGCCGCGGACAGCTTGCCGTGGCTGGCGCAGGCTCGGCCGGGTGTCCGCATCCGCTTCCGCCCAATGGGCTAGCGACCGTTTCAGCATGCAGAACAACTGAGTCGGTCCGTTGTGCGCGAGTTCACATCGCCGCAACCTGGTCTAGACCACTACGGCGTGAGGAACCCTGCCATGTCTCACAAACCTCGCTCCACCAGAACCCGCCTCATCACGGCGCTGGCCGCGGCCCTCCTGGCCGTCGCGGGCGCCGTGTCACTGAGCGCGCCCGCGCACGCGGCGGGCAGCCTGAGAGCGGCGTTCGCCCTGTCCGGCAACGTCGGTACCTACACCGTGACCAACGCGGGCACAGCGACCGTGAGCGGATGGGCGATCAGTTTCGAAGTGCCCTCCGGTGTCACCGTGAGCACCGGTGAGCACGCGACGGTGTCGCAAAGCGGCACGTCGGTGACCGTCACCCCGGCGTACTACATCAATTCGCTCGGCGCGGGCCGCTCGACCAACCCGTACAACCCGAGCGTCCGGTTCAGCACGGCGACAACGCCGACGAAGTGTCGAGTCGACGACGGGAACTGCGACGGCTCGGCCGACACGCCACCAGGCGCACCGACGAACGTGCGCGCGACCGTGAAGACGACGAAGACGATCACGCTGGAATGGAACGCTTCCCCCGGCGGATCGCTCCCCGTCACCAGCTACGAGGTCTACCAAGGGACCACACTGGCCGCGACGACGGGAACCACCGTCGCGTCGATCAGCGGGCTCACGCCGAACACCGAGTACTCGTACACCGTCGTCGCGGTGGACCGCAAGGGAACCAAGTCGCCAGCCAGCACGGCGTTGGCCGTGCGCACCAACAACCCGAGTGACGACACGCAGGCGCCGACCGTGCCCGGCAACCTGCGCGCGACCGGGACCGACGCCGGCAGCGCCTCGTTGTCGTGGAGCGCGTCGACCGACAACACGGGCGTCGTGGCGTACGACGTGTACAACGGCTCCACCCTGGCGATGACCGTGACCACGACCTCGGCCAAGGTCATCGGGCTCGCACCGTCCACGAAGTACTCGTTCAGCGTGCGGGCACGCGACGGATACGACAACACTTCAGCCGCGAGCGCTGCCGTGTCCGTGACCACTTCGGACATCGTTTCGGGTTACGCCAAGGTCGCGTACTTCGTGCAGTGGGGCATCTACGGCAGGCAGTACTTCATCCGCAACCTGCACACGTCCGGTGCGGCGGGCAAGCTGACGCACCTGCTGTACGCGTTCCAGAACATCGACCCGGTCAGCCACACGTGCATGTCCGGTGTCACCAAGGGCACGTCGTCCAACCCGCAGGACCCCAACCAGGGTGACGGCGCGGGTGACGCCGAGGCGGACTACTCACGGCCGTTCCAGGCCGGTCAGTCGGTCGACGGCGTCGGTGACACCGGCTGGGAGACATTGCGCGGCAACTTCAACCAGATCAAGAAGCTCAAGAAGCTGTACCCGAACCTGAAGGTCCTCGTCTCGCTCGGCGGCTGGACGTATTCCAAGTACTTCTCGGACGCGGCGGCCACCGACGCGTCCCGCAAGAAGTTCGTGTCGTCCTGTGTGGACACTTGGCTGAAGGGCAACATCAAGCCCTACGGCGGCGCGGGCGGTCCCGGCACGGCAGCCGGTGTCTTCGACGGCATCGACATCGACTGGGAATGGCCGGGCAACCCCGACGGTCACCCGGGCAACCACTGGAGCCCCAACGACAAGGACAACCTGACGGCACTGCTGGCCGAGTTCCGCACGCAGATGGACGCGTACGGCGCCACCACCGGCAAGCGCTACGAGTTGCAGGCCTTCACCCCGGCCGACCCGAAGAAGGTCAGCGACGGCTGGGACGTCAGCAAGATCTTCAACTACCTGGACGTGGCCAACGTGCAGGGTTACGACTTCCACGGATCCGGCAGCGACAACTCGTGGGAGCCCAACCGCACCGGTCACCAGGGCAACCTGTACGCCGACGCGGACGACCCGTACCCGTTCAAGTTCAGCGCCGAAGCCGCGATCAACGCCTACACGGACAAGGGCGTGAACCCACGCAAGCTGACACTGGGCCTCGCGTACTACGGCCGCGGCTGGCAAGGCGTGACCGACGGCGGGAAGAAGGGCGAATGGCAGGCCGCCAACGGTGCCGCGCCAGGCCAGTTCGCCGAGGAAGCGGGCACAAGGGGCTACGGCAACCTGATGGCCAGCGTGCCCAACTGCACGGTCTACCACGACGAACCGGCGGTGGCGACGTCCTGCTACACCGGCAACCAGTGGTGGACGTTCGACGACGTCTGGGCGATCCAGAAGAAGACAGCGTGGATCAAACAACGCGGACTGCTCGGCGCCATGGCGTGGGAGATGTCCGGTGACCCTGGCCTGTTGACCAACGCGGTCGACGCGGGCCTGAAGTAGCCCAGCACCGCTCGTGAGTGTTTTGGCCGGTTGGCACCCCGGCCAAAACACTCACGACAGGTTTTCAGTACTCGGAGTCGTAGAGGCGGACCATCTCGCTGTGCAGCGCTGTGCTGTCGGTGAGCTCGGTTCCGTCGATCGTGTGCACCCGGGTGACCTTGCGGACGCTGGAGACCAGGAAGACACCGTCGGCCTCGGTCAGTTCCGGCACCCGGATCGGCTCGACCTTCACCGACCACCCCTCCCGTTCGGCGGCACGGAAGAGGGCGGCCTGCGTCGTGCCCGGCAGGATGCCGATGGTCGCCGGTGGCGTCCGCAGGGTCCTGCCGGACACGGCGATCAGGGTCGACGTCGGGCCTTCGAGCACGGCGCCGTCCGACGTCGTGAAGATGACCTCCTCGGCGCCACGGCGGTCGGCCTCCCGCAACGCGGCCATGTTCACCGCGTAGGACAGGGTCTTCGCACCCAGCAGCAGCCACGGCGCGCGGGCGGCGGCGTCCGCGTCGAACCCGCGGTCGAGGGTCACCGCGGCGATCCCGTCGGCGCGCTGCCGCTTGACCTTCTCGGCGATCTCGAGGCCGAGCGCGAAGCCGGTCGGCGTCCCGTCGCCGCCTTCGACACCGCGCGTGTACACCCATTTGAGTGCCATCTCGGATCCGCCGGACCAGTTGTCGAGCACAGCGCGTGTCGCCCGGTCGAAGTCGGCGCGGGACGGCGCGGGCATGTCGAGCATGGCCGCGGACCGGACCAGCCGGTCGAAGTGCGGCTCCAGCTCACGGGGTTTTCCGTCCACCACCAGCACTGTCTCGAAGATCCCGTCGCCGCGCATGAGGCCGAGGTCGTCTACGCGGATGAGGGGGTGGGTCGGATCGGCGATGGTTCCGTCGAGGAGCGCGAGTACTGGCATGGGGGTGAACCTACTCCCGCATATATTGGGCTTGTGGAGACGACTCGTAGTGAACGGGCGGCGCTCAAGTCCACGCTGCATGAACGCGGCATGCGGATGACGCCGCAGCGGCAACTCGTGCTGGACGCGGTGGTGGCGTTGGAACACTCCACGCCGGAACAGGTGTGCAAGCACGTCCAGCGGACCACACCGACGGTGAACATCACGACGATCTACCGCACCCTTGACCTGTTGGAGCAGCTCGGCTTGGTGCGGCACGCGCACATCGGCCACGGCGCGCCGACGTACTCGGCGCACGACCACGAGCACGTACACCTCGTGTGCCACCAGTGCAGCGACGTGCAGGAGGTGCCGTGCGAGCTGCTCGACGGCCTCGCGGGAACACTGCGCGACGGGTACGGGTTCAAACTTGACGCAAGCCATGTAGCGCTGTCGGGAACGTGCCGGAACTGCATAAACGGGGAGAGCAAGTGACGCTGCCGGGAGCTGTGCCACCACAGGAGGACAACCCGGACCAGGCGGTGGCCTGGCACTACGGCGACCCGTTCGGTGAGCAACGGGCGGCTGCACGCACGGTGGCGGTCGTGGACAGGTCGAACCGCGAGGTCATCGCGGTCCCGGGAGAAGATCGCCTGAGCTGGCTGCACCTGATGATCTCGCAGCACGTGAGCGACCTCCCGGAGAACACCGGGACAGAGGCGCTGGTGCTGGACAGCCAGGGACGCGTGGACGCCCACATGGTCCTGGCCCACCGCGACGGCACGGTCTGGATGGACACCGAGCCCGGCGCCCACGCGACGGGGGCTCGCGGCGACCAGCAGACGCTGCTGGACTACCTGGAGTCGATGAAGTTCTGGTCGAAGGTGGAGCCGAGGGACGCGACGGCGGAGATCGCGCTGGTGTCCCTGATCGGCCCGGACGCGGCACAGACCCTCGAAGCGGTCGGCTTGAAGGCGCCAACGGACACGTACGGTGTCGAGGGCCCGGTGCGCCGGATGCCAGGCAACGCGTTCGACCTGCTCGTCCCACGCCCGGACCTGACAACCTGGTGGACGAGACTGACGGAGGCGGGCGCCCGCCCGATGGGCAGTTGGGGATACGAGGCGCTCCGGGTGGAGGCGCTGCGGCCGAGGGTGGGCGTGGACACCGACGAGAAGACGATCCCGCACGAGGTGAACTGGGTCCCGTCGGCAGCACACGTGGCGAAGGGCTGCTACCGAGGCCAGGAAACGGTGTCGAAGGTGCACAACATCGGCCGTCCCCCAAGGCAGATGCTGCTGCTGCACCTGGACGGCTCAGCGGATGCCCTGCCGTCGACGGGTGACCCGGTGAACGCGGGCGAGCGCGCCGTTGGCCGGGTTGGCACGGTGGCGCAGCACCATGAGCTGGGTCCGATCGCGTTGGCCCTGATCAAGCGGTCGATCGGCCCGGAGACCGAGCTGACGGCCGGTGGGGTGGCCGCGTCGATCGATCCGGACTCGCTCCCGCCGGACACGCCAGGCTTGGGCCGTGAGGCCATGAAACGCCTGCGCGGCTAGCGCGCGAACAGCCCATCCCTTCGGTAGGACGATGGGACCCGACGGGTCCGCCATTCGTCCGGGGAATTTCCGGCAACCGCAGCAGCGTGTGCTTTCGGCCACAGCCGGGTGGGTCGGCGGCTGGCGAACGATTGCAACAATCGGGTTCTGGGACCGGTCCGCGACGACACACGGCCCGGCGCTGTGTCACTATCACGCCATGTCCCAGTCGACAGGCACGATCATCACGGTGGCGCCGACCGGGGCCGAGCACGCCAAGTCGGACGTGCCGAACCTCCCGGTGACGCTGGCGGAACTGGTGAGCACGGCGCAGGACTGCGAACGGGTCGGCGCGGCCATGATCCACGTGCACATCCGGGGCACGGACGCCAAACCCACGCTCGACCTCGGTCGTCTCAAGGACACCGTGGCCGCGTTGCGGGAACAGACGAACCTGATCGTCCAGTTGTCCACCGGCGGCGCGGTGACGGATCCCGAGGCCGACCGGCTCGCGGTTCTCGACGCCATGCCCGATTCGGCGTCGTGCACCATGGGCACGGTCAACTTCGGCGACGACGTATTCCTCAATCGGTGGGATTTCGTCGTCGAACTGCACAAGGGAATGCAGGAACGCGGGATCGTCCCCGAGTACGAGATCTTCGACCTCGGTCAGCTCGCCTCATTGCACAGATTGCTCGACGAGTACGGGCCGCCGGCCGGTGGCCACGTGCACGTGGATCTGGTGATGGGAGTGCCAGGCGGAATGCCGGGTGACGCGGAGACCCTCGTGTCGGCGTTGCGGCTCATTCCGGATGGCGCGACGTTTTCGGCAACGGGCATCGGCCGGAGCACCCTGCCGGTGATGCTCGCCTCGTTGTCCGCGGGTGGCCATTTGCGAGTGGGGATGGAGGACACCATCTCGTACGCACGTGGTGAGCGGGTCAAGGACAACGCGCAACTGGTGGCGAGGGCGGCCGGGCTGGCCCGAATCGCGCAGCGTCCGCCGCTGGCGGTCGCTCACGTCCGTGAACTGCTGGGGGTCAAGGGTGAAAAGGGGCTGGCCGATGTGGCGGTCTAGGCGCTGTTGCCGGAGGATGATCCCGTGATCGAAGTCCGACCTGGTGGGCGCCGACGTATCGACCGCGTGCTCGACCCGGACTACATCGAGGGCCTTGACCGGCTCGGCTTGGCCGAGGTGCGGGCACGGCGCGACGACGCCGCGCAGGAAGAGACGGACCTGTCCTACCTGCGCAGGCTGTTGCACGGGCGGATCGACATCGTGCGGGCCGAACAGAAGCGGCGCACCGAAGGCGGTTCGGCCTCGGTGGTCGAACAGCTGGCCACGATCCTCGCGGACAACGCGGTCGGCCCGGCGATGGGCATGGGCCGCTACCAGACCCTGGAGCCCTCACGAGCCGAGGCGCACCGCAGGCACGTCGAGGCGCTGGTGTCCGACGCGGACCTGACGGACGTGTCCTCGCTGCCCGACGAGCGGCTGGAGCTGGCGCTGCAGACGTACGCCCAGGAAGAGGCGTCGGTCTCCCAGCGGCGCCGCCAGGTCCAGGTGGTGATGGACCTGCTCAACGCCGAGATCGCCAAGCGGTACCGGGAGGGCAAGGCGTCGGTCGACGAGCTGCTCGCCGCCGAGCGGGAGCGCGACGAAGACCTCTAGTTGTACCGCTCCCTGATGGCCAGTTCGCCCCAGAACTCGCGGAGCAGTTCGAACCGCTCGGCGACGGTTTCGGCGTCGCCGGATTCGAGCGCGTCCACGATCGCGTTGACGTCCTCGCACGTCGAGTCGCCCGCCAGCTCCTCGTCGCCCATCAACTGTACGAGACCGCCGTAGTCGAGCTCGACGGCAGAATTACCGTCGAAATGCTCGAGCCACCCCGCGGTGTCCTCAAGGACCTTGGCCGGGCCGCGCTCACCGAAGGTGCTCGACGCGAGCTCAAAGGCGCGGGTGACCCTGGCCTTGGCGTCGGCCATCGTCGCGCGCCACGAGCTTTCCCGGTCGGGTGACGCGACCGGCGCGAGGTTCACCCTGCGGCGCGTGTAGTCGAACATCACGAACCAGGGCAGCGGGACGGTCCACGTCGTCGACACGGCGTGCACGGCGCCGGAGGGCTGCTCGGACAGCACCGAGGCCGCCCGCGCCCGTACGGCGTCCACCGAGACGGCTATCGCCGCGTCCCGCAGGGCGGGGTGGGCAGTGGCCAGGAACCCGACGAGAGCCGCCGCCGAGCGGGGCATCACGTCGAGCGGGCAGACGAGCGGACCGATCTTGGCGTCGGCGCCCGGCACCTCCTGCGGGTCCAGGACGAGGACGTCCTTGACGGTGCGCGGTGAGGCGCTGCCGTCGGCCGACTCGCCCGGGAGCAATCTGGGCGGCACGGAAAGTTGTGACCTGAACCACATTTCCCGTTCACGTTCGCCCACAGCCGAACGCACAAGGGGACCGGTCTCTACTACGTTCCGTAGCCGATTTGACAACTCAGTGTCAAAAGCCGACAACGGTTCGTACACCCGAAGGTAGGCGACGAACGGACGAGGCACTACTTCATGCTGTCATGGCCGACCCGGGACGGGTCGATCGGCCGATCGAGGCTGATCTGTCATCACCGGCACATGGTGCCGCGTCGCGTCGGACCCCATCGGCACGGTACGGTAGTTGTCAGGAATCAGTTGTCGAGACGAGTGGGGCCGCCGTTTCCCCCGGCCGCCCCATCCCTGTGCGAGGGGGTCGAGCCATGGGGCGCGGCCGGGCGAAGGCCAAGCAGACGAAGGTGGCCCGAGAGCTCAAGTACAGCACTCGGAACACGGACTTCGATGCTCTGCAGCGAGAGCTGTCGGGCTCGAACGAGTCCAGTGATCACCAAGAAGAGGACCGTAGCGACGACTACGACGACGGCTACGACGACTACCGTCGCTGAATCTCGGCATACAGACACCAGGGCAAGCTGGTAGTTGCCTGCCCTGGTGTCTGTATGCCGGTCCTCTCACTCACGGCACCCGGCGGTTCAAGGGGCCAGGTAGCGCACCTGGTTCGCTTTGGCCGCATCGAGTTCTTCGCGTGCCGTGGCGATTTCCGAGCGGTGTGAAACCTGGGGCACACCCACTTCCCACCACGCTCCGGCTTCGGTCCACGAACTCGGATGGGTCCTGATCACGACCACAGCGGGAACACCTGTCGTGGCGTGTTCACGCGCTTTCGAATAAGCGGCGCGCAGGTCCTCGACGGTGTTCGCGACAAGCACGGCACAACCGAGTCCGGCCGCGTGTGTCGCGAAATCCACGCGTGGCGGTTCGGACAGGAGACTGCGGGCATCGGAATACATGTTGTTGAATCCGGCGCCGCCCTGCCCGCGTTGTAGACGGTCAATGACGGCATATCCGTCGTTGTCGCACACGACCGCGACGAAACCGTGCCCGGCGAATGCGGCCGAGAACAGTTCCGAGTTGAGCATCAGGTACGAGCCGTCGCCGAGCAGGGTGGTCACGATCCCCGTCTGCCGGGCCATCGCCGCGCCCCAGGCGCCCGCGATCTCGTAACCCATGCACGAGAAGCCGTATTCAACGTCCATTGTCGACTCGCCGAGGGCCCGCCAGCCGCCGATCAGCTCACCGGGCAGGCCGCCGGACGCGGTCATCACGTAGTCCTCCGGCCCGGAGACGTCGTTGACCACCCCGACGACCTCGGCGTAGGTCGGCAACGAACCACCGGCCGACCGCAGTCCCGAGATGTGCGCGTCCCACTCGGCCAGTTCGGCGGGGGCCCGCGACGACCAGTTCTCCGGCGCGTTCCAGTCGGTGAGCGGCAACTCTTCGAGGCCCTCACGCGCGTCCGCGACGACAGCGACCGCGCCGTGCTTCACGGCGTCGAACCTGGCCGCGTTGACCGTCACCAGCTTGACGTCCGGCGAGAACACCGACCAGGACGCGGTCGTGAAGTCCTGCAGACGCGTGCCCACGGCGATCACGACATCGGCTTCGGCGGCCAGCGCGTTGGCCGACGCCGAGCCGGTGATGCCCAGCGGACCGGCGTGCAGCGGGTGGCTGTGCGGTACGAGCGTGCGTCCGGCTGTGGTCTCCACCACGGGCACGTTGTGGCGTTCGGCGAATTCGATCGCGGTCTGCGCCGCGCCGGAGTACCGCACGCCACCGCCCAGCACGAGCAACGGCCGCTGTGAGGCACGGATCACCTCGGCGGCGCGACCGAGCGAACGCCGGTCGGGCCGTGGCCGCAGCACGTGGTGCACGACCGGTTCGAACAGCGACTCCGGGAAGTCGAACACCTCGGCCTGGACGTCCTGCGGCAGCGCCAGCGTCACCGGCCCGCAGTCACCCGGGTCGGTCAGCACGCGCGCGACCTGCGGCAGCGTGGCGATCAGCTGTTCCGGCCGGGTGATCCGGTCGAAGTAGCGGCTGACCGGGCGGAAGGCGTCGTTCACGCTGACCGTCGCGTCGCCGAACGGCTCGATCTGCTGCAGCACGGGGTCCGGCGCGCGGTTGACGAACGTGTCCCCGGGCAGCAGGAGCAACGGCAGGCGGTTGGCGTTGGCGACTCCGGCCGCGGTGATCATGTTCAGCGCACCGGGACCGATCGACGAGGTGGCGACGCCGACCTGGCGGCGGTGGGTGGCTTTGGCGTAGCCGACGGCCGCGAGCGCCATGCCCTGCTCGGTGTGGCCGCGCCACACCGGGATCTGTGCGCGGTACTCCTCGAGCGCGGCGCCGAGGCTCAGCACGTTGCCGTGCCCGAAGATGGCGTAGACCGCGGGGAACAGCGGGGCTTCGGTGCCGTCGAGCAACTCGGTCCGTTGTGCCACAAGCCAACGGACCAGGGCCTGCGCGGTGGTCAGCTTCATGGGTTGACCCTCCCTTCGGCCGAGGTCACCGGGCAGCGCGGGTCGTCGGTCTGCTTCTCCCACGACTGCCGCACCCACGTGTGGGCCGGGTCGTCGCAGAAGGCCATCGACCGGTCGTCGGCGGGCCCGGCGAGGACGTTGAGGTAGTACATCGGGTAGCCCGGCGCGGCCACGCACGGACCGTGGTAGCCGCGTGGGATCAGGAAGACGTCGCCGTCGCGGACGGTCACGTCCTCGTCGATCGTGCCGTCGGCGGTGTAGGTCTTGTGGAAGCCGAAACCGTCCCGCGACGGTGTGATCCCGTCCTGCCCGGCGATCCGGAAGTAGTAGATCTCCTCGTTGACCACCTCGCAGTCGCTTGCCTCGTCGTGCTTGTGCGGCGGATAGGAGGACCAGTTGCCGTCCGGGGTGATCAGCTCGCACGCGCTGAGCTTGTCGGCGTGGTCCCAGACTCCCGGCACGCCGAAGTTCGTGACCTGCCTTGTCGCGTTGCCCGAGCCGCGCACTTCGACGGGGATCTCCGGCGCCGGACCGTACTTCGGCGCCAGTCGCCGAGTGCAGCGCGCCATCGGCAGCGCGACCTCGGCACCGTCCTTTGTCGACAAGGTGACTTCGGCGTCGCGCGGCACGTAGGCGAAGTCGGTGACCCTGGTGAAGACCGAGTCACGGCCGGTCAGCTCGAACACCTCGCCGTCGACGGAAACCGCCAGGCTGCCTGCCAGCGGCAGCACGAACGCCTCGAACTCGCCGGTCGACACGGCCCTGGTCGCACCGGGGGCAAGAGCGAGCACCCGCAGGCCGGTGTACGTCCAGCCCGCGTCCGCCGGGCCGAGCCGGATGGGGTCCGTCCCGTCCGCCAGAGTTCCATGTGGACGGTGCAGGGTCATGCCTTCACTCCTTCACGCAGGACGTTGGCGGCGGCTTCGACGGCGGCGGCGACATCGCCGTCCGGCGGGTAGAGCAACGCGCGACCCACCACCAGGCCGCGCACGACGGGGTGTCTGAGCGAACGGCCCCACGACGCGATGTCGTCCTCCACTTTGGGGCCGGGCACCCCGCCCAACACGACAGTCGGCAAGGTCGTGGCGCCCAGCACGAAGTCAGGGTCGTCCGGCGCGGGCAGTTTCAACCACGTGTACGCGGACGTCTCACCCAGCGACGACGCCACGGTCGCCGCACGAGCCAGCGACGGACCGTCCTTGAGCAACTGGAGTTCGCCCTCGACCCGGCGGTACGGCAGCGGCTCGACCATCGCCATCACGCCCCGCGCGGCCAGTTCGGTGACCGCGTCGGCGCAGGCCTGGAGAGTCGGGACGGTGCCCGCGTCGTTGTCGACGAGCCTCAACAGCATCTTGCCGCCGTCCAGGCCCAGGTCGGCGACGGCTGCGGCGCTGTACGCGGTGAACCGGTCGTCGATCTCCCACTCGGCACCGGCCAGGCCGCCCCGGTTCATCGACCCGATCACGATCTTGTCCTGGAGCGCCCCGTTGTTCTTGATAGCACCGAGCAGCAGCAGCTCCTCGATGATGTCCGGGGTGCCGAGCACGCCGTCCACAGCGGGGTTCGCCAGCGCGATGAGCAGGCGTTCCAGCAGCGTACGGCGGTTGACCATGGCGTTCGGGTCGCCGGGGACACCCATCGCGCCCCGGGCGGTGTGGTCCGCCGCGACGAGGAACATCGTGCCGTCGTCTGTCAGCAAGGACGCACGACGCGCGCGAGTTGTATACAGCTTATGCACAGCCTGTGGATTGTTCGCACGGGTGTGCAACAGCTCGGCCCACTGGGCGTCACTGATCACCTTGGAGACGCTCCTCGATCTCGGCTGGGACCGGCATGGCGTCGGCGCAGGCCAGCCGACCAGCGACAACGGCACCGGCGACGTTGGCGTACTCGGCGATGCGGACCGGCTCCCAGCCCGCCAGCAGGCCGTGGACCAGCGCGCCGCCGAACGCGTCACCGGCGCCGAGCCCGCAGACCACGTCGATCGGGTGCGGCGGCACGGTCCACGACCCGTCCCTGGTCGCCACCAGCACGCCGTCCGCGCCCTTCTTGATCATCACGAGCGAGACGCCGCGGTCCAGGATCCGGCGCGCGGCCTCGTCCGGGTCCGCGGTGCCGACGGCCACCTCGGCCTCGGTCCGGTTGCCCACAGCGACCGTGACGTGGTCGAGCATCCACGAGATCTGCTCACGGGCTTTGTCGACGTCGGCCCAGAACATCGGCCGGTAGTCCATGTCCAGCACGGTGTGATCCCGGCGGCCCCTCGTCTGGAGGATCTCGCGTTGCGTGCCACGAGCCGGTTCGGTGCTCACGCCCGTCCCGGTCACCCACAACACGGGGACTTCCGCCACGACGTCCCACGGCACGTCCTCGGGCGTGAGAGTGAGGTCGGGCGCGGTGGGCAGCCGGTAGAACAGCAGCGGCGGGTCCTCCGGCGGATCCAGCGCGCAGAACACCACCGGGGTCAACAGGTCCGGCGACGTACCCACGTACGACGGCGATACCCCGAACCCCGCCAACGCTTCCCGGACGTAGTCGCCGAACCCGTCCGGCCCGACCTTCGTCAGCACAGCGGTTTCACGGCCGAGCCGCGCGGCGGCGACCGCGACGTTGGTCGCGGTGCCGCCGAGCGACTTGGCGAAGGTCCGCACCCCGGCCAGCGGAACCCCGCTCTGCTCGGGGTAGAGGTCCACCCCGACGCGGCCGATCGTCAGCGCCTGCAACGTCACTTCTGTACCGCCCTGAGTTCGTGCTCGAGGGCCTCCAGTTCGGCCCCACCGGCCATCTGCCGGGTGAGCTCTTCGATGGTGATGTCGCCCTTCTCGTACGAGCCGAGGCTCCGGCCGCGCTTGAGCAGCAGGAACCGGTCGCCGACGGGGTAGGCGTGGTGCGGGTTGTGCGTGATCAGCACGACCCCGAGGCCACGGTCCCGCGCCTGTGCGACGTACCGCAGCACGACACCGGCCTGTTTCACACCGAGTGCGGCGGTCGGCTCGTCGAGGATGAGCACCTTCGCTCCGAAGTGGACGGCACGGGCGATCGCCACGCACTGTCGTTCGCCGCCGGACAGCGTGCCCACCGGCTGTTCGACGTCACGCAGGTCGATGCCCATCTCGGCCAGGGCGGTCCTGGTGGTCTCCCTGCCCTTCTTGCGGTCGAGGCGCCGCAACGGGCCCCAGCCGACCGTGGGCTCGGAGCCGAGGTGGAAGTTGCGCCACACGCTCATCAACGGCACCACAGCCAGGTCCTGGTAGACCGTGGCGATCCCGCTGTCCAGCGCCTCACGCGGCGAGGCAAACCGGACTTCGTCGCCGTCGATCAGGAACTGGCCCTTGTCGTGCTGGTGCACCCCGGCGAGGATCTTGATCAGCGTGGACTTCCCCGCGCCGTTGTCGCCGAGCACGCACGTTACCTCACCGGGGTTGACCACAGTGGACACATCAGCCAACGCGATGACACTGCCGTACGTCTTGCCGATGTCACGGACCTCGATCATCGACGCACCCTCTCTGCCCGGCGGCGGAACGTGTTGTTCACCAGGACGGCGGCCAGCAGCATGACGCCGAGGAACAGCATGAACCAGTCGCTGTTCCACTGGGCGTACACGATTCCCTGCCGTGCCATGCCGAAGATCAGCGCACCGATCGCCGCGCCGACCGCGGACCCGAACCCGCCCGTGAGCAGGCAGCCACCGATGACGGCGGCGATGATGTACTGGAACTCCAGGCCGATGCCCTGGTTGGCCTGGACGCTGGCGTTGCGCAGGATGTTGATCGACCCGACGATCCACGCGGCGAACGCGGTCGTCATGAACAGCGTGATCTTCGTCCGCACGACGGGAACACCGACGGCCCGTGAACTGAGCGCCGAGCCACCGACCGCGAACGTCCAGTTGCCGAACCTCGTGCGAACAAGGACCCACGCGGCGACAGCGGCGAACAGCACCCACCACACGATGGAAACCTGGAAGTCCGTGCCACCGATGTCGACGGTGGAAGCGAACAGCATCCCGGCGCTTTCGTAGCCGTCGGCCGAGCGCATCCCGGAAACCTGGACGGTGCCGGTGATCAGCCGCGTGACACCGAGGTTCAACCCCTGCAACGCCAGGAACGTGCCCAGGGTGACGATGAAGCTCGGCAACCCGGTTCGCATGACGAGCCAGCCGTTGATCGCTCCGACCCCGAGGGCGAAGACCAGCGAAAGCAGCAGCGAGAACCAGACGTTGAGCCCGACCTGCGTCGCGAAGATCGCGGTGACCAGCGCGGTCGACGCGGTCATCACACCGGCGGACAGGTCGAACTCGCCGCCGATCATCAGCATGGCGACGGCGACCGCCATGATGCCCAGCGTCGAGGCGTCGTCCAGCCAGTTGGCGACGCCGAGCGGGCTGAGGAACTGCCCGGCGACGACCGAGAAGAAGACGAAGACGGCCAGGGCACCGAGTAAGGCGCCGATCTCGGGGCGGACGACGAGCCGATCCCACAGACCGGGTTTGGCCAGCCGCTCGTCGGACTGGCTCCGCACAGCGACGCTCACCGCGTGCCCTTTTCGGCGAAGGGGGCGACCGTGTCCACGTTGGACTTGTCGACGAAACCGGGGCCGGTCAGCACCGGTCGGCCGCCGCCGACTGTGTTGGCGTTCTCCTTGTAGAGCTTCAGGAACACGATCGGCAGGTAGCCCTGCTCGTACTGCTGCTGGTCCACCGCGAACAGGACGTCACCGGCCTTGATCGCGGTCACGACGTCGGTGTTCAGGTCGAACGTGGCCACCTGCGCCTTGGCGCCCGCGCCCTTGATCGCCGTCACCGCACCGGCCGCGACCTGCGAGTTCAGCGCCAGCACCGCGTCGACGGACGGGTCGGCCTGGACGGCGCCCTTGATGCGGGACTGGGCGTCGGTCGGGTTGTTGATGTCGACCTGCAGTGTGGTCACGTTGCCGAAGGCGCTCTTCGCGCCGTCGCAGCGCTGGTTCTGGCCGATGTTCCCGGCTTCGTGGATCACGCAGAGCAGCTTGGTCTTGCCCGCGTCCTTGAGGCGTTTGCCCGCGCCCTCACCGGCGATGGTCTCGCTCTGGCCGACGTGGGTCAGCGCGCCGAACTCCGCGCTCTTGGCCTCGCCCGAGTTGATCGTGATCACCGGGATCCCCGCTTTGACCGCGTTCTGGATCGAGGTCTTCAGCGCGTCCGGGTTCGCCATCGACACCACGAGGCCGTCGACCTTCTGGGCGATGGCGTTGTCGACCAGCTTGGCCTGGGCACCCGGGTCGCCGTCGGCTTTGTAGTCGACCTGTGCGCCGAGTTGCTTGCCCGCGGCTTCGGCGCCGTTCTTCACCACGTTCCAGAAGGCGTCGCCCGAGGTGCCGTGTGTGACGACTGCGACGCGCAGGCTTCCGCCGCTGTTGGGGGTTGGGGCGGCGCCACCACCTGCGGCGGGCTTGTCACCTTGCGGGCCGCTGCACGCGGCCAGTACCAACGCTCCGGCGGCCACAGCTGCCGCGAACTTGAACTTCACGAAGCGATCGGACGTCATCGTCTCTCCTCGCTGAGCGGCTTTCACAGACCGCCGATTATCTGGTTGAGGTGGCGCAGGCTGCTCGCAGTGTCCTGTTTCGGCGTATCGACCGGACTCCGGTCGCTCAGTGCGGTGTCCTGTTCGAGGACGTACCACCCGTCGTAGCCCGCTTGGTGGACGAAGCGGACGACCGCCTCGATGTCCACGTCCCCCTGACCGAGCGGCACGTACATGCCTTGCCCGACCGCTTCGGTGTAGCCGAGTTCGCCCGCGCGGACCTTGTCCGCGAGGTCGGCTCGGACGTCTTTCAGGTGCAGGTGCCCGATCCGCTCCGGGTACCGCTCGGCGAGCGCGACCGGGTCGGTGCCGCCGATCATCAGGTGCCCGGTGTCCAGGCACAGCGGCAAGTCCGAGTCGCGCACGAACCGCTCCACCTCGGCCTCGGTCTCCACGTGCGTGCCCACGTGCGGGTGCAGCACAGTCCGCAGGCCATGCGACTCGGCGATGTCACGGATGTCCGCCGCTGTGGTGATCAGCGTGGACCATTCCGTGTCGGTGAGCGCGGGACGGTCGTCGTATCCGGCGAGACCGGTAGCGGCCGCGAGCACGAGCACTTCGCCGCCGCATGTGGCTAGAAGTTTCGCCGTCTGTTCGGCTTCGGTGACGCTGGACGAATCGTGCAACGGAACCGCGAGAAATCCCCCGACCAGTGTCAGGTTGTACGTGGTCAGCAGGGCACGCAGCTCGGCCGGGTCGGTCGGCAGGTACTCGGGCGGGCCGAGTTCGGTCGCGGTCAGGCCGAGCTCGGCCATCTCGCTCAGCACCGTGTCCCGGTCGAGCACCACGCCCCAGCCAGGGACTTCGCAGACGCCCCACGAGATCGGCGCTCCAGCGAGCTTCACGCGACCACCTCCTGCTCGATCTTCACGGGCACGCCGGTCCGGCGCGACTCGTCACACGCCAACGCCAGGCGCAAGCTGGTCAGGCTGTCCCGCGCGGGAGACGGGTTCGGCACGCGACCAGCGACAACGTCCACGAACACGGCCATCTCGTTGAGATACGCGCGGTGGAACCGTTCCGGGAAGCCGGGATAAGCGTTCACGGCGACCTTCGGGCCGTCCGGTTCGAGCGACGTCAACGGCGTGCGCGAGTCCACGCCGACAGCGAGGGAATCCTTGCTGCCCAGTACTTCGATGCGGTGGTCGTAGCCGAGCGGGTCGTGCCGGCCGCCGACGAGCACGGCGTGCGCACCACCGGCGAACTTGAGCATGACGACGGCGTTGTCCACGTCGTCGGCGTCCGCGAAGGCCTGGTCCACCAGGACGGACCCGGACGAGTACACCTCCACCACCGGTTCGCCGACCAGCCACGGGACCGCGTCGAGGTCGTGGATCAGCAGGTCGCGGAAGATCCCGCCGGACGCGGGCAGGTAGGAGAAGTCCGGCGGTTCGGCGTCGTTGCCGGTCGACCGGACCAGGTACAGCTTGCCCACCTCACCGGCGCGGATCCGCCGGTGCAGCTCGGAGACCGCCGGGTCGAACCGGCGCTGGAACCCGACGAGCACATCGACACCGGCGGCCTCGATGTCGTCGACCAGCGCGCTCATCTCGGCGTAGTCGCTCGCGATCGGCTTCTCGCACAATGCGGGCGTCCGTGCGGCGAGGGCACGGCGGATGGTCTCGGGGTGGGACGTGGTCGGAGTCGCGATCAGCACGCCGTCGCTGGCGCTGAGCAACGCGTCCAGGTCGTCGACCGCCTGCGCGCCGATGCTCCCCGCCACTTCGGCGGCGCGGCCGGGGACCGGGTCGAACAGGACGACCTCGTCCACCGCGTCGAGTGAGGCGAGGTTGCGCGCGTGCATCGTGCCGATCCGGCCGACTCCGGCTACTCCGATACGCATTCTTCTCCAATGGATCCGCAGGTCAAAGCCAGTCTTTGTTAGAGCGCTCTACTTGTTGGAGCGCTCCAATGCTGTATCGTGTGCCAAGTCGTGTCAAGGGCGCGTCGCCCGCTTGTTACAACCCGGAGGACCTCTTGACTCGCCCGACCATGGAAGACGTGGCCCGGCTGGCCGGTGTGTCACGCGCGCTGGTCTCCCTGGTCATGAACGACTCGCCCAAGGTGAGCGAGCAGCGCCGCAAGGCCGTGCTCGACGCCGCCGAACAGCTCGGCTACTCGCCGCACGCGATGGCGCGGTCGTTGGCCAGCCGGACGTCGACAGTGCTCGGCGTGATGGTGTCGGACCTGCACAACGCCTTCTTCGCCGAGGTCGTCGACGGGATCGACGAAGTGGCGCAGGCGGAGGGCTTCGAGCTCATCATCAACACCGGCGGCCGCAGTCCCGCCCGCGAACGCAGGGCGGTCAACGGCCTGCTGGCCTTCCGCCCGGCCGGGTTGGCGCTGCTCGGCCCGGTCGTGCCACCGAACACGCTGGCCGAGGCCGCCGAGCAGGCGCCGACGGTCCTGGTGGCCAGGTCGTCCCGTCTGTCGACTTTGGACACTGTGAACGACGACGGCGAAGCGGGCTCAGCCCTGGCCGTCGACCACCTGGTGTCGTTGGGCCACGACGAGATCGCCCACCTGGACGGCGGCGTCGGCTCGCAGGCACCGCAGCGCAGGCGCGGCTACATCGCGGCGATGCAGCGCCATGGCCTGGCACCGCGCGTGATCCCCAGCGAGTACACGGACTTGGCCGGGGCGAAGGCCGTACGCCAACTGCTCGAACAAGGAGCACTGCCGACGGCGTTGGTGGCGGCCAACGACTTCAACGCGGTCGGCGCGATCTCCGCACTGGAAGAGGCCGGACTGCGCGTCCCCCAGGACATGTCGGTCGTCGGGTACGACAACACGTCGCTGGCGGGCCTCAGGCACGTCTCACTGACGACAATCGACCAGCCGCGCCACGAGATCGGCAGGCTCGCGGGCGAGGCGCTGGTGCAACGGGTCCGCGGCGAACGCACCGAGCCGGTGAAGAAGCTGCTGCACCCCTCTCTCGTAGTCCGCTCGACCACCCAAGCCAGGAGCTGAAATGTCAGAGCTTGTCCCGCACTACATCGACGGCGCACGGGCAACAGGAGCCTCGGTGGAGACCGGCGACGTGTTCGAGCCGTCCTCCGGAGCGGTCGCCCGCAAGGTCGTGCTGGCCGCACAGTCCGACGTGGATCTCGCGGTGGCGTCGGCGGTGAAGGCTGCGCGGGAGTGGGCCGAGTCGTCGCTGTCGACGCGCAGCCGGATCATGTTCGCCTTCCGCGAGCTCGTGCACCAGCACAGGGACGAACTGGCGGCGCTGATCACGGCGGAACACGGCAAGGTGCTGTCGGACGCGGCGGGTGAAGTGCAGCGCGGGCTGGAAGTCGTGGAGTTCGCCTGCGGCATCCCGCACCTGTTGAAGGGCGAGCACTCCGAGCAGGTGTCTCGTGGTGTGGACGCGTATTCGGTACGGGAGCCGCTGGGTGTGGTCGGGGGGATCACGCCGTTCAACTTCCCCGCGATGGTCCCGATGTGGATGTTCCCGCTGGCCATCGCGGCCGGGAACGCCTTCGTGCTGAAGCCTTCCGAGCGCGACCCGTCGACGGCGGTCCGGCTGGCGGAGCTGTTCAGCGAAGCCGGACTGCCCGCAGGTGTACTGAATGTCCTGCAAGGTGACGCGACCGCAGTGAACGCACTCCTGGACCACCCAGACGTGGCAGGCGTGTCGTTTGTCGGCTCAACGCCGATCGCCAAGCACGTGTACGCGCGCGGGACGGCGAACGGCAAGCGGGTGCAGGCGTTAGGCGGGGCGAAGAACCACATGGTCGTGTTGCCGGACGCCGATGTCGAGGTCGCGGCCGACGCGGCCGTGTCCGCTGGCTACGGCAGCGCGGGTGAGCGTTGTATGGCGATCTCGGTGGTTGTGGCGGTTGGAGATGTCGCGGACCCGCTGGTCGCCGCGATCGCTTCCCGAACCGGTTCCCTGGTGACAGGCCCCGGCACAGACCCGGCATCCCAAATGGGGCCGCTGGTCACGGGTGTGCACCGCGACCGCGTGACCTCATACGTGGACGCCGGGATCGCTTCGGGTGCTGCGTTGGTCGTGGACGGGCGCGGGTTCGTTCCGGCTGGGCATGAGGGCGGCTTCTGGCTGGCGCCGACGCTGTTCGACGACGTGACCCCGGAAATGTCGATCTACCGAGACGAGATCTTCGGCCCGGTGCTGTGCGTGGTGCGCGTGCCGACGTTCGACGCCGCCGTGGAGTTGGTCAACGCCAACCCCTACGGCAACGGGACGGCGATCTACACGGGCGACGGCCTGGCGGCGCGTGAATACCAAAGGCGCGTGCATGTGGGGATGATCGGGATCAACGTGCCGATTCCGGTGCCGATGGCGTACTACTCGTTCGGCGGGTGGAAGGACTCGCTGTTCGGCGACACCCACGTGCACGGCGCGGAAGGCGTGAAGTTCTACACGCGCGCCAAGGCCGTGACGTCGCGGTGGCCGCGCCAGTCAGGCATCGACCTCGGCTTCCCCACCCACGGGTGACACAAGAAGAAGATGGACAAGCCCCCACCCAACCCGGGGGGCGTCCCTGCTCCAGTCTATCGGCAATTGGGGCCGGTCAAAGGGTTACTGGCGAGTTGTGGACTACTGGATTTGCCGGTGGCACCACTGCTTCGATGGGCGGAACCAATTTCAGTGGGGTTGGCTTGCTGGTTTTGTTGGGCGCCAGAGGTTTTCGTTGATGACCATGCCGCCCTATCGAGTGAATGCGGTTTTGTTTAGGGATTTTCATGTTTTCTGTCGGTACGGTGGAGGCATGACGCAGATCGGGGGTTCTTCCCTTTGGCAGGCCAGCAATCGAGAGCTGGTCGCCCGCCTCACCGCGTCTGAGGAACGGTTGCGTCGCGCCTACGCCGAGCACCTGGAGCTGTTGGCGGAGCTGGATTCCCGTGGTGCCGCCTACGAGTTGGGGTACAGCAACAGCGCCGCGCTTCTGGTGCACACGCAGAACATCACTCGTAGCGAGGCCAACCAACGCCTTGCTCATGCCGTCGCCCTTCATGAGACGAGGACTCCGGCTGGCGCTGTGGTTGACGCTTCGCTTCCGTTGACCGCTGCGAAGCTTGCCTCCGGTGAGATCGGCGTTGGGCAGGTGGAGGTCATTCGGAGGTTTGTCGGCAGCCTCAGTCACCTCGCGCCGGAAAAGGTCGCGCTGGCTGAGGACATCATGGTCGAGCGCGCGGCTGAGGATGATCCAAACGCGTTGGCGCGGTACGGCGAGCGGTGGGTACGGGATGTTGTCGACCCTGATGGGACTCCGCCCCGCGATGAAGAGCCTCAACGGCCGGAGCGTGAGTTGCGGCGGCATGTTTTCCGTGATGGGCGGATGGAGTTCAAGGGTCGGTTGGATGCCGAGACCGCTGCTCTCTTCGAGGCTCTGCTGGCCCCGTTCGAGAAGATGGAGTCCGGTGATGCTCGGGGGTTCTCCGAGCGGGGTGGGGATGCCTTCGCCGATGTGCTCCAGCAGGCGGCCAACTGTCCTGACTCGTCGACTCACAACGGGTACAAGACCGAGGTCGCCTTCACCATCTCCATGGATGAATTGACCCGGTCAGTCGATGGCCGGGTTCTACCCGGGACTCGGTTGACTGCCGGTGAGGCGCGGCGGATTGCCTGTGACGCGCATGTCCTTCCCGCTGTCATGGGTGGGGAGTCGAAGCCTTTGGATGTCGCCGTTCCCGCTTATGTCGTTCCCGCGCACATTCGGCGAGGGCTGGTGTTGCGGGATCGCGGGTGTGCCTTCCCCGCCTGCGATCGGCCCGCGAGTGTTTGCCACAGCCATCATGTGCGCTCGTGGCTCAAGGGCGGGCCGACCGCTCTGGGGAATCTCGTTCTACTGTGCGGAACTCATCATCGGTTGGTGCACCGGAGTGAGTGGGAGGTGCGGCTCGACGACGGGGTCGCGTGGTTCACTCCGCCCGACTATGTCGATCCCGCGCGTACGCCCCGCCGCAACCATCAGCATCAACGGCGCTCACAAAGCGCCTTGTCCACTACGGACAGTACTGCCGCGTTATTGCGCTCGCTGTCCGCGGGGTTCTTCAGCCCTGACATCGCCGTCACCCCGATCGATGCCTGGCGGCCGTCTTCCGTTGCGCCGCCTCGGGTTTCGTAACCGTGGATGTCACCGCCGTGGCCCCAGTACACACCGCCGCACGTCAACGGCGTGCTCATGATGCCCAGGCCGTACTGGGCTCCTGGCCAGAGCTTCGCCGGGACTGTCTTCTTCATCTCGGCCAGTTCCTTCGCCGGAACCAGTTTCCCGCCGACCAGGGCTCCGTAGAAGCTGTTGAGGTCCGCCGGTGTCGTCACCAGTTGCCCTGCCGCCCAGCCCCATGACGGGTCCATGTTCGTGATGTCGATGATCCGGCCGTCTTTCGCTCGGGCGTAGCCGTGCGGGTGCGAGCCGCGGATCGTTCGTTCCCCGACGTTCGGCCAGTAGGTGTCACGCAGGCCGATTCGGTCGATCACGCGGGTGGCCACCTGCTCGGCGATGGGACGTCCTGTCACGCGTTCGACCGTCAGACCCAGCAGTGCGTATCCGGTGTTGCTGTACTCCCAGTCTGTTCCCGGTTTGAAGCTCGCCGGGTTCGCCAGCGCCGCGTCCACCAGGCGCCGGGGGTCGAAGTAGGTGTCCCTGACCTTCTCGATGTCGTCCAGGCCCAGGTACTTCGTGTAGTTCGGCACGCCTGACGTGTGTTGCAGCAGTTGGCGGATCGTGATCGCGTTGCCGTCTATGCCCTCGCCGCGCACCATTCCCGGCAGGTAGCGCTCGATCGGCGCGTCCAGCTCCACCTTTCCTTCCGCCACCAGCTGCATCACCACTACCGCCACGAACGCCTTGGTGTTGCTGCCCGCGCGCACTCGACCGTTCCTCGGCGGCGGGAGCGGCCTGCCGACCTGGGACACGCCCGCTGTGTAGGTCACGGGCCTTCCGCTCTTGTCCACGGTGAGCAGCGCCGCCGGGTATCCCTCTCGCTGCACCAGGTTGTCGAGTTCCGGGCGGGTCCCTGTGGCCTCTGGTTGTGCCGACGCTGTGACCGCTCCGGCTGCCAGCGCCGCCGCTACGACGGCGGTCAGCAGGCTGTACTTCATCTTTTCCTCCTCGGCAGGATCGACACCGCCAACCCTGCCGACTCCTTACCTCGAACGCAGTCACCCCTGTGACCGCATCTTTGGTGGGGCTGGCACTACCTCGCGGTGATCTTCGCTATCTTCCCGTTCTCCAGTGCCGCCCACACCGCACCGTCCTGGGCCACCGCTATCCCGTGGGGCTCCGAGTTCGGTGTGGGCAGGTCGTACTCGGCTATCTTGCCTGCCAGGGTTATGCAGCCGATCTTGTTGGCGCCCCACTCGGTGAACCACAGGGTTCCGTCATCCGCCGCCACGATCGCGTGCGGGCGGCTTTCCCGGTTCGGCAACGGGAATTCGTCCACGTGGCCGTCGACCGCGATCCGGCCGACCTGGCCCGCGCCTATCTCCACGAACCAGAGGCCGCCGTCGCCGCCGTCCGTGATGCCGACCGGGGCCGCGTTCTCCGTCGGCAGCGGGTGGATCGTCACGTCTCCGCCGACGTCGATCCGGCCGATCGCGTTGGCCTGGTTGAGCGAGAACCACAGGCCGTTGTCCGGGCCCGCCGTGATGTGGCCGGGGAACGCGCCCGCCACCGGCAGCGGGTACTCCGTGATCGCGCCGTCCGGGGTTATCCGGCCGATCCGGTCGAGGTTGATCTCCGTGAACCACAGCGCACCGTCGGGCCCCGCCGTCAACCCGTACGGCTCCGCTTCCGGTGTCGGCAACTCGAACTCGGTCAGGTCACCTTCGACCGTGATCCGACCGATCCTGTGGCCCTGGTACTCGGTGAACCACAGCGCGCCATCCGGGCCCTGCACAATCACGGTCGGCCCGCTGCCGGCCGCGACGTCGAACACGCGGGTCTCACCCGCGTGGAAACGGGCGATCTTCGCCGCCTTCACGCAGGTGAACCACATCGCGCCGTCAGGACCTGCCGTGATCCCGTACGGGCCCGAGTCCGGCCCCGTGACGTCGAACTCCTCGATCATGGCCCGACCATACTTGCCTGGTCGCGGGCACGCCTGCGCACCAGCGGCCAGGCGAGGATCGCCAGGATCAGCACGTAGACGGTCACCGACATCGGCGAGTTCACCAGACCGCTGACGCTGCCGTCGCTGATCTGCAGCGCCCGTCGCAACTGCTGTTCCGCCGCCGGACCGAGGATCACACCGATCACCGCGGGCAGCACGGGTAGACCGTAGCGGCGCATCGCCAGGCCGATCAGGCCGATGACGAACAGGACCACCAGATCCACCACGTCACCGCTGACCGCATAGGCGCCCACGCTGGCGAAGAACAGGATGCCCGCGTACAGGTACGGCCTCGGGATGCGCAGCAGCTTCGCCCACACCGGCGCCAGCGGCAGGTTCAGCACCAGCAGCAACACCAACGCGATGAACAGGCTGGCGATCAGGGCCCACACCAGGCCGGACTCACGCTCGAACAACAACGGGCCCGGCTGGATGCCGTACTGCTGGAACGCCGCCAGCATCACCGCGGCGGTCGCCGTGGTCGGCAGGCCCAGCGTCAGCATCGAGGTCAGCGTCCCCGACGCCGACGCGGACGCCGTCGCCTCGGGTCCGGCCACACCCTCGATCGCGCCCTTGCCCCACTCGTCCTTGTTCTTCGACAGCCTGCGTTCGGTCACATAGGACAGGAAGGTCGGGATCTCCGCGCCACCGGCCGGGATCGCGCCGAACGGGAACCCGATGAACGGCCCGCGCAGCCACGGCCGCCACGAACGCCTGACGTCACCCCGGCCCAGCCACGGGCGGCCGACCGGGATCGGCTCCGCCTGGATGCGCCGCAGGTGCGCGGCCACCCACAGGGACTCGCCGACCGCGAACAGCGCGACCGCGACGACCACGACGTCGATGCCGTCGGACAGGTGCAGCGAACCGAACGTCAGCCGCTGCTGACCGGTCATCTCGTCCAGCCCGATCAGCCCGATCGCCAGGCCGATCAGCAGCGAGGCGAACCCGCGGACGCGGGACTTGCCGAGCACCGACGTCACCGAGATGAACGCCAGCAGCATGATCGCGAAGAAGTCCGGCGCGCCGATGCCGACCGCCAACTTGGCGACCACGGGTGCGAGCAGCACCAGCAGCAGTGTGCCGATCATGCCGCCGACGAAGTGCCCGATCGCCGCCGCGGCGAGGGCCTGCGAGCCCCGGCCGCGTTTGGCCATCGGATTGCCCTCCATGGCCGTGACCACCGACGAGGTCTCACCTGGCGTGTTCAACAGGATCGACGTGGTCGAGCCGCCGAACATGCTGCCGTAGTAGATACCGGCGAACATGATGAAGGCGCCCGTCGGGTCGAGCCCGTACGTGATCGGCAGCAACAACGCGACGGCCATCGCCGCGCCGATACCCGGCAGCACACCGATCGTCGTGCCGAGCAGCACACCGATCACCGCGTACATCAGGTTGACCGGGGTCAACGCGGTACCGAAACCGTCGATCAGAGAGGTGAAGGAACCCATCACAGCACTCCCATCAGCGGCCCGCCCGGCAGCGACACCCCGAGCAGGTCGTTGAACACAAAGTAGGTGACGAGCGAGAGCCCGGCCGCGACGAGCGGGTCACGCACGAAGTCACGGCTCCCCAAGGCGTACGCCGCCCCCCAGAACAGCACCGCGCCGGAGATCGGGAACCCGAGCGGCCCGATCAGCACCACGTTCGCCAGGAAAGCCGCGGCCAGCAACAACACTGTCCGCCAGTCGCCGGGGGCGCTCAGATCGATGTCCTCGCCGCCTTCGGCTTCCCCCTTGCCACCCCTCAACACGTCCCTGGCCAGCAACGCGGCCACCAGGATCAGCGCGCCGCCGACCACGATCGGCACCACGTCCGGTCCGATGCCGCGCTGCGCCGGGATCGCGGGCATGCTGATCGCGTCGACGAGCACGAGCACACCCAGCGCGGCCAGCACCACGCTGACCCCCAGCTCCGAGTACTCCTTGTACCAGGGCTGCCTTTCTACTGTGGACCCTTGCCCGCTCATACCAGCCCCAGCTCCTTCAGCGTCGTCGCGACCCGGTCGTTCTCGGCCGCGAGGAACTTGCCGAACTCGTCACCGGGCTGGAACGCCGAGGTCCAGCCGTTGCGCTTGAGCACTTCCCGCCACTGCGGGGACCCGGCCAGCCTGGTGAACAGGTTGACCAGCCTGCCGCGCTCGTTCGTGCTGATCCCGGGCGGCGCGACGATGCCGCGCCAGTTGGTGAACTCGACGTCCACACCCGACTCCTTCAGCGTCGGCGCGGTGACCCCGGCCAGCCGGTCCTTGCTCGTCACGGCGAGGACCCGCAGGTCGCCGGACTGGATCTGGTCGCGGTACTCGCCGATACCGGACACGCCGAAGGCGATCTTGCCGCCGAGCACCGACGCCAGCAGCTCACCGCCGCCGTCGAACGGCACGTAGTTGACCTGCCTCGGGTCCATCCCCGCGGCCTTGGCCATCAGCATCGGCGCGAGGTGGTCGGGACCGCCCGCGCGGGACCCGCCGCCGACCGGGATCTGGCCGGGGTTGGCCTTCCACGCCGCCAGCAGCTGGCCGATGTCCTTGTAGGGCGAATCCTTGCTGACCACGACGATGTCGGGTTCCTCGATCAGCTTGGCGATCGGCGTGGTGTCCGCAAGGGACGACGGCGACTTGTTCGTGTACACCGCGCCGACCACACCGAGGCCCATGGACATCACGAGCTTGCCGTTGCCTCGCTCGTTCACGATCCGGCCAAGGCCGACCGTGCCGCCCGCACCGGGCAGGTTGAACACCTCGATCCGGCTGGCCAGGTCGGCTTCCTCGATCGCCTTGGCGGCGTTGCGCGCCGTGATGTCGTAACCACCGCCGGGCGCGTTCGGGACCAGCACCCGCAGCCCGCGGACCTGGTCACCCACGTCGTCGTCGCTGCCGGAGCTCAGCAGCGGCGGAATCAGCAGCACGGCGGCGAGCGCACCGAGCACGGCCAGCAGCGTCTTCATCATCACCTCTCTGTGACCTGGACGACAGCGTTGACTTATGTTGCACGCGGTTTACCGTGATGTCGCGCTTAGGCGCGTATCGAAGGTTTCGGTCCTTGTGTTCACGAGGAGGTGTGCATGGGCGTCAAGGGCTCGCTGGCCCGCCAGCTGCTGGCGTGGCAGGTCGTGATCGTGGTCGCCCTGCTCACCGCGGTCGCGGTGTTCTCGGCGATCCAGTCGAACGAGAACTTCATGGACGTCGAGGGCCGCCGGATGCTGCTGGCCGCCGAGAACCTGGCCGCCATCCCCACGATCCGCGGCTCGGACACCGGGCCCGGCACCAAGGACGACATCCCCGGTGCCTTGACCGACCCGCTGCGTTACCAGCAGCTGCCGTCGTTCACGGAGACCGCACGCGGATTTTCCGGCGCTGACCTGGTCGTGCTGGCCCGTCCCGACCTGACCGTGGTGAGCGCGACAACTCCGGGGCTGACCGGGTCGGAGCTGGCCGTCGGGTCGAGCACCATCGCCACCGGGCGCTCGTGGGTCGGTGTCGTCGGCGACTCGCTCGTCGCGCACGTGCCCGTGATGGACAACGGGAGCCACGTGATCGGCATCGCCGCGGTCAGCGTGGAGACACCGGGGTTCTTCGCCGGGATCATCGAGTCGCCGACCGACGCGCTCGTCGCGCTCGGACTGGCCACTGTGCTCGGTGTGTTCGGCTCGCTCCTGCTGGCCCAGCGCGTGAAGAAGCAGACGCTCGGGCTGGAGCCTGCCGAGATCACCTCGCTCGTCGAACAGCGCGAGGCCATGCTGCACGGGATCAGGGAAGGTGTGGTCGGCCTCGACGGCGCCAACCGGATCGTGCTGGTCAACGACCACGCGAAGACCCTGCTGTCGATCCCGGCGGACAGCGTCGGCAGCTCCGTGTCCGATTTGGACTTCAACGAACGGATGACGGACGTGCTGACCGGCCGCGCGGAAGGCGCCGACCAGATCGTGTTGCGCCGCGGCCGCGTGCTGACGATGAACCGGATGCCGATCTCGCTGCACGACAAGACGATCGGCTCGGTCGTGACCATGCGCGACCGCACCGAGATGGTCGCGTTGCAGAACGAACTCGCCGCGACCCAGAACACCACGGACACGCTGCGCGCACAGGCACACGAGTTCTCCAACCGCCTGCACACCATCTCCGGCCTGATCGAACTCGGCGAGTACGACGAGGTCCGCCAGTTCATCACCACGGTGTCCAACACCCAGCAGCAGTGGCACGCGGAGGTGAGCGCCCGGATCGAGGACTCGGCGGTGGCCGCGCTGCTGATCGCCAAGGCGAGCGTGGCCGCCGAGCACGGCGTCGGCCTGCGGTTGTCGGCGGGCAGCCGGTTGTCCGAAGTAGATTCGGCACTGTCCGCGGACCTGGTCACGGTGCTGGGAAACCTGGTCGACAACGCGGTCGACGCGCTGGGTTTGACTGCTTCGGGTGGCGCGCGGGACGGGTGGATCGAGGTGGACATCAACGAACTCGACGACGCGATCCGCGTCGTGGTGCGGGATTCCGGGCCGGGTGTGGCGCCGGAGATCGCGCGTGAGGTGTTCCGCAACGGGTTCACCACGAAAGCGGCGGAAGAAGGCGGCAAGCGCGGTCTCGGGCTGGCGCTGGCGCGTCAGACGTGCATCCGCAGGCAGGGCTGGATCGACGTGCACAACGAAGGGGGCGCCGTGTTCACCGCGATGGTGCCGCGATGATCAGAGTCCTCGTCGTCGACGACGACTTCATGGTCGCCAAGGTCCACAGTGGATACGTCACGCGCACGCCCGGCTTCGAAGTGGTCGGCGTCGCGCACACCGGCGCGGACGCGCTGCACGCGGCCCGGGACCTGCGCCCGGACCTCGTCCTGCTGGACATCTACCTGCCCGACATGGACGGACTCACGGTGCTGCAGGAACTCCGGTCCAGCCAGGGTGACACGGACGTCATCGTGATCAGCGCGGCCAACGACGTGGACACAGTGCGGCGGGCGATGCGCGGCGGCGTCCTGCACTACCTGATCAAACCGTTCTCCTACTCGGCGCTGTTCGACCAACTGCGGCACTTCGCCACCCTGCACGAGCGGCTCGACCGGCTCGCGGTGGCCGGTCAGGCCGACGTGGACCAGGTGTTCGGCGCACGGCCGCGTGGCGCGTCCACCCTGCCGAAAGGCCTCACCGACCAGACCGCCGAGCTGGTCTCCCGTGTGCTGCGGCAACACCCGCAGGGCCTGTCCGCGTCGGAATGCGCCCAGCTGACGGAGTTGTCCCGGGTGTCGGCGCGCCGCTACCTCGAACACTTCACCGAATCCGGCAAGGCCGACGTGACGTTGCGCTACGGCGGAACCGGACGGCCCGAACGCCGCTACCGCTGGATCTGAATCCGGCCAGGCGAGGCCGCTGTCAGTCGCTGAACGTCGCGCGACGCGACTGCTTCTTCGCACTGCGGTGGCGCTTGCTGGCCAGCCGCCGCTCCTTCATCGCCCGAGTCGGCTTGACCGGGCGGCGTTGGGGCGGCGGTGCCTGTGCCGCGCTGCGCAGCAGGGCTGCGAGGCGGTCGCGTGCTGCCTGGCGGTTGGCCAGTTGGGCACGGAACTCACTCGCCGCGACCGTCACCACTCCGTTCACGAGCCGCCGGTCGAGGCGTTCGAGCATGCGGGGTCGCAGTGTGTCCGGAATGGACGGTGAGGTCGCCACGTCGAACGACAGCTCCACTCGGCTGTCCGTGGTGTTCACCCCTTGCCCACCTGGCCCGGACGACCGAGAGAAGCGCATCCGCAACTCGGCCGCTGGAATCACCAGCGCACCCGTCACGAACAAGTTCTCAGCCATGTCCCCAGTGTGACGCGCCAGGGCCCTCGATGCGAATGCTTTAGAACCTCGGGTGGTCGCCGCGCAGGATCGCCAGCGGGCTGTCCGGGTCGGCCACTTCTACCTCGCCGATCACCCACGCGGGCATGTGCCGGGCGGTCAGGATCGCCAGTGCGCGGTCGATGTCGTCCGGGCTGAGCACCGCGACCATGCCGATGCCCATGTTGAACGTGCGCTCGAGTTCGTCGCGTTCGACCCGGCCTCGGCGGCCGATGAGGCCGAACACCGGTGCGGGCGTCCACGCGCCTCGGTCGAGCACGGCGGTCAGGCCCTGGGGGATCACGCGGGCCAGGTTGGCCACCAGGCCGCCGCCCGTGATGTGCGCGAATGTCCGGACGTCGGTCTCCGCCGCGAGGGCGAGGCAGTCCCTGGCGTAGATCCTGGTCGGCTCGAGCAGTTCCTCGCCCAGGGTGCGGCCGAACTCCTCGACGTGGCCTTCCAGCGGCATCCTGGCTATCTCCAGCAACACCTTGCGGGCCAACGAGTAACCGTTGGAGTGCAGGCCGGACGAGGCGAGGCCGATCACCACGTCTCCTGGCCGGACCCGTTCCGCGCCGAGGATGTTGTCCGCTTCGACCACGCCGACGCCGGTCGCGGAGATGTCGTAGTCCTCCTCCGGCATCAGGCCCGGCCGTTCCGCGGTCTCCCCGCCGAGCAGCGCGCAGCCCGCCTTGACGCAGCCGTCCGAGATCCCCTTGACCAGCGCCGCGATCCGGTCCGGGTTGATCTTGCCCGTGGCGATGTAGTTCTCCAGGAACAGCGGCTCCGCGCCGCACACCACCAGGTCGTCGACCACCATCGCGACGAGGTCCATGCCGATCGTGTCGTGCAGGTCCATCGCCTGCGCCACAGCGATCTTCGTACCGACACCCTCGGTCGCCGACGCCAGCACCGGCTCACGCCAGCGGTCCAGCTTGAGCTTGAACAGCCCGGCGAACCCGCCGACTACGGACAGCACCTCCGACCGGGACGCCTTCTCCGCCCACGGCTTGAGCTTCTGGATGTGCTCCGCCGCGGTCTTGGTCGAGCCAGCGTCATGCTGTGTCATCACCGAGCGGTCATCCTCTTGTCATGTGGTCACGGCAACTCAGGGACGCTGCAAGGCGTCCTCGGCACCGTACCCGTTGACCAGAACAGGGGTCGCCGCCCCGGCGACACCTTTCTCCACGCTCTCCAGCAGGTGTTTGCCGATCAACGCCGACCCGGGCAGTTCGATCGGGTAGTGGCCGTCGAAGCACGCCGCGCACAGCCGGCTGCGCGGCTGCTCGGTCGCGGCGACCATGCTCTCCAGCGAGATGTAGCCGAGCGAGTCCGCGCCGATCGAGCGGCGGACGCCGTCGAAGTCGAGGCCGTTGGCGATCAGCTCGGCCCGTGAGGCGAAGTCGATGCCGTAGAAGCACGGCCACTTCACCGGCGGCGACGCGATCCGGACGTGCACCTCCAGCGCCCCGGCCTCACGCAGCATCCGCACCAGCGCGCGCTGCGTGTTGCCGCGCACGATCGAGTCGTCCACCACGACGAGCCGCTTGCCGCGGATGACGTCGCGCAACGGGTTGAGCTTGAGCCGGATGCCCAGCTGCCGGATGGTCTGCGACGGCTGGATGAACGTCCGGCCGACGTAGGCGTTCTTGACCAGGCCCATGCCGTACGGGATGCCGGACGCCTGCGCGTACCCGACCGCGGCGGGCGTGCCCGACTCCGGCACGGGGATCACCAGGTCGGCTTCGGCCGGGTGCTCGGTGGCCAGCCTGCGGCCGATCTCCACGCGGGTGGCGTGCACGCTGCGACCGGAGATGGTGGTGTCCGGCCTGGCCAGGTAGACGTACTCGAACACGCAGCCCTTGGGCTCCGGCACGGCGAACCGGGACGACCTCAGGCCGTTCTCGTCGATCGCCAGGAGCTCACCGGGCTCGACCTCACGCACGAACGAAGCGCCACAGATGTCCAACGCAGCCGTCTCGCTCGCGACGACCCAGCCACGCTCGAGGCGGCCGAGGACAAGCGGATGCACGCCGTGCGGGTCGCGCGCCGCGTACAGCGTGGACTCGTCGGAGAAGACCAGGCAGAACGCGCCCCGCAACGTGGGCAGCAGCTCCATCGCGGCCTGCTCGATGCTGACGTCGCCCGCGGCGTACGCGGCCAGCAGGCCACAGACCAGGTCGGAGTCGGTGGTGGCACCGTTCTTGGTGGTGATGCCCGCGCGCTCGGAGCGCTCCAGCAGCTCGGCGGTGTTCACCAGGTTGCCGTTGTGGCCGAGCGAGAGGCTCTTGCCGCTGGCCGTGGTGCGGAACGTCGGCTGGGCGTTCTCCCACGTGCTCGACCCGGTCGTGGAGTACCGGCAGTGGCCGACGGCCACGTGGCCCCTGAGCGAGTGCAGGATCTGCTCGTCGAACACCTGGCTGACCAGGCCGAGATCCTTGAACACGACGACTTGCTGGCCGTCGGCGACGGAGATGCCGGCCGCTTCCTGACCGCGGTGCTGCAGCGCGTACAGCCCGTAGTAGGTGAGTTTGGCGACTTCCTCACCGGGGGCCCAGACTCCGAAGACGCCGCATTCCTCGCGAGGTTCCTCGTCGACGGTGCCGGCGTGCGGGGCTGACTGGTCCGACTGGTCGGTGACCACGCGAAGCGCTCCCTGGGGACGAATGCAGGCTGACCTCCAGTGTAGATGGCGCCACCACCCGTTCGGACCATCCGGCTGTGGTGCGCCCCACTTTCGAGATCCCGTTTCCGCCCTACCGGCCTACTGGCCCACGTTCCGCACGATCGGCAGCAGTCCGCTGAGATCCGCTCGTGTGCCGGACGCGGAGACCCTGGCCGACTCGACGCCGTCGGTCCACGTCAGCAGGCCGGTCGCCAGTTCCAGCCAGGTGCGCGGGTCGGTTTCGATCACGTTCGGCGGGGTGCCGCGGGTGTGCCGGGGGCCGGGGATGCACTGGACGGCCGCGAAGGGCGGGACGCGGACCTCCACGGTGTGCCCCGGGGCGATCTGCTCGAGCGTGCGCAGACTGGCCCGCACGGCCGACGCGAGGATCGGCCGTGCGGGTTTCTCGTCTGTCTGGTCGGTGAGCCATGGCATCACCGCAGCCACAGCGGAGCGGAGCTCGTGCGGGTCGACGGGTTTGCGGGGCACTACCTGCTCTCAGCTTCGCGGACGATCTCACCGAGCAGCTGCTCGACCTGGTGGGTCAGGCGGCGGGTGTCGGCCGGGGAGATCGTCGTCCACGCGCTGCCGTCGCCCGATGGCTTGCGGACCTGGAGGTAGCGGCCGTCCTCGGTGTCGAAGAAGGCCACCACGCGCTCCGCGCGGTGCCTCTTGCCCCACTTGTCGCGGGCCGCGGCACCGAAGTTCCCCGTCGCCACCACGTCCTTGATCATCGTGACCAGCGTCTGGACGTCGTCCTCACGGATCCCGCGGTTGCGCAGGGCCTGTTCGAAGCCCTTCTGCGTGCCGCCAGCGCCGTTCGCCGCCGTTTCGAAGTCGTCCGCCCTGATGTTCACCGACTGGCCCGGCCCCGCGGGCACGGGGGCCAGCACGCCGGTCGCCACGCTGGCCAGCGACTGCGCGGGCACGCTGTGGAACGTCAGGAAGTCGTCCGCCTGGATCGTGAGGACCGCTTCCTCCTCACGCGCCGCGGCGAGGAAACGGACACTGCGGCCCAGCCACGTCCGGCCGTCGACCTCGCGGTCGGGCCGGGACAGGATGCCGAGAGCACGCTCAAGGCCCGGGTTCAGGTCGACCGCGCGGCCGAGACCGCGCTGCTCCAGCCCGTTCCACGCCTGGTCGACCAACTGCTTGCGTTCGGTCCACGTCGCGCCCGGCGAGGGCACTTTGACCACGAGGGGCATGTCCTCGTAGCCGAAGTGCTCCCACAGGACGTCGAATTCGAGAGCCGAGATCGTGATCGGCCTTGGTTGCACGGGTGCGCCCAGATCGATCACTGCTGCTCGGGCTTCTCGCCGATCACCGAGGGTGCGACAGTGCGTTCGTCGCCCCAGATGTCATCGGTCTCCAACAGGTAGTCCGGCGCCTCGTGCTCGTTTTCCTCTTCGTCCTCCGCCCGACGGCCGCCGGGCGCCATCCCGCTCTGGCCACCACGGCCACCCGCGCCCGTGTTGCTGCCGGGAGGACCGGTGCGGGGCGCGCCTTCCTGCGCCATCGGGTTGGTGCCCGCGCCGGGACGACCCTGCCGCGCCTCGTCCATCATCGACGAGTTCTGCCCGAAACCGGCGTTCGGCCCGAGACCACCGCGGCCGCCGGAGCCACCGCCGGGGATGCCGGGACGGCCACCCGAGTTCGGGCCATGGCCGCCACCGAACGGGCCGGTGCCGGGCACGAACTGGCCGCCGCCCCACTGCTGGGCGTTGTTCGGCGGCTGGATCGGCGGCTTGGGCGGCGTCGGCTGCAGGCCCGGGTGGTTCTGCGGCGACGTGTAGCCCTGCTGCGAGGTGAACTGGTTCGGCGCGAAGTTGCTGTTGTGGTGCGGCACCTGCTGGCCCGGCGTGACGTTCGGCTGCTGCGCGTGCTGCCCGCCGATCGGCGAGTGGTGCACGGAACTGGTCTGCGTCTGCTGGTTGTGGTGCACACCGGTGCTGCCGTGCATGCCGCTGCTCTCGACCGAACCGCCGTGCAGACCGGGGGCGGGCGGCGGGGTGTCGACGACGAGCTTCGGCGGGTCCTCGAAGCGGCCGAGCGTGTCGGCGTTCCAGTCGCTGCTCTTCTCGTACTTCTGCATCGCCTGGACGGCCTTGCGGGCGGCCTCGTCCGACGCGCGCTCCTGCGCCTCGTGGTCGGCCGCCTGCGCCGCGACAGCGGCGGCCGGGCCACCGTTGCCGAGCAACGCGGCCGCTCCCGCGCCCACCATCTGCCAGCCGGACGGCTCGGGCGTGGTCACCTTCTTGGGCGGCGGCACCTCGTTGCGGGCGTCACCGACGTAGTTGCCCTGCATCTCGAAGGACGTCTTCATCACGGTCGAGCCGTTCTCGGCCTTCGCCGCCCAGTCCTTGAGCGGGTTCATGCCCGCGAGCGCCTGCTCGGCGGACACACCCTCCCAGTGGACGTTCAGGTCGCCGAGCTTCTTGTGCAGGGTGGAGCTGATGTCGTTCAGACCGGCCGACAGGGTTCCCCAGAAGTCGGCAGGTGCGTCGGACGCGTTCGGGCCAGGCCCCGCGTTGATCATCTCGAAGATGGCCTTGTGGTCGAGGCCCATCCACCTGATGTCGCTGTTCATCGTTTGCCCAACCCCCTCAGTCGTCCTGCGGGCCCTTGCCACGCCACCGGTCGGTGTTGGTGCCCTCGACACGCACATAGCGCTCGTAGGCCTCGTTCAACGCGTCACCGGAGTTGCGCAGCTCCTGGCCGTACTTGGTCAGCGCCTGGATGGCGGCGATCCGGCCGGTGTCGCCGGTGCCCGCGTCGAACCGGACCGCGGTCGTCTTGCTGACCGGGTCCTGCGCCCATGCGGGTGTCTTCATGCCCTTGAGCACGCTGACCAGCTCGTCGATCTTCTGCGCGGCCTCGTGGAACGCGTCACGGGCACCCGGAATCGCGGGCGGGTTGATCTTCACTGTGTGCGACGATCCCGATCCCATGGGGTTCGGTGCCGACGACCCCCCACCATCAGCTATCAACACGGCGCGTCTCCCTGATCTGCCTGTGTGTTTGCGACGACTGTAGCTCTGATGTATGCGGTCTGGGAGTGGTTCCCCCAACCTCACAACTTTTTGCGCAACGGGTTCGTGACGCACAGCGAGGCACTCCGTGACGCCACGAGCACCGTACCGAACCCCACTCCGCTCCGTGGCCGGAACTGGACCTACGATCGCCGAATGCCGCCGGACATCACGCCTGAGATGCGGGCGAGCGCGAAGAGTAACCCGAACACATGGCTGTACGTGATCGATCCGCTGTTCGAATCCGAAGCCGACGTCCCGCCATGGGGCGTGGTCGGCGCATACCCGGTCGACGCCAGCGGCGAGATAGAGGACAACTTCCACCCGAACGACCGCTACCGGCCATCCCCCCAGGCCCTGCGCATGCCCACGCCGCCAAGCACCGTCGACGAGGTGCTGCAGCTGATCAACACAGGGCACCAGGAGGCGGCCACACTGCCCGCACTGCTGCTGGACGCCTCGTTGCTGCTGTACGCGGCGTCGTCGGAGGACCGGGACGTGATCGGCTTCCCGGATTCGGATGGCCGCGTGTTCGTGCCCGTGTGCACCGCTTCCGAGCACGTACCCGCCGCGTGGCCAGGGTGGCGCGTGATCACCGGACGGGATCTGGCGCCGTTGTTGAACGGCTTCCCGCTGCTGGTCAACCCGGTCGGACCGCTCAGCGCGATCGTGCCTGCCGAGTTGCTCGCCGCCCGGGTACCAGCCTGATCAGCGCTGGCCCGCGGTCGCCGCCGTGAGCCACTTCTCGATGTCCTCCGGTGGGCCCGACTTCGCGTAGAGCCAGCCCTGGGCGCAGTCCGCGCCGATTCTGCGCAGTCGATCCGCCTGCTCGGTCGTCTCGACGCCTTCCGCTGTCACCGTCAGGCCCAGCAGGTGGGCCAGTGAGACCAGGGTTCGGACGATCTGGGTGTCCACCAGGCTCGCGTTGCCCGGGTCGCGGAGGCCTTCGAGGAAGGAGCCCGCGATCTTCAGCGTCCTGACCGGCAGGACGCGCAGGTACGCCAGGTTCGAGTAGCCCGTGCCGAAGTCGTCGATCGCTATCGTCAGACCCAGGTCCACCAGGGTGCGGAGCATTTCCAGCGGTTCGCCGGTCGCGCCCATGATGGCGCTCTCGGTCAGCTCCAGCTGCACGCGGTGGGCCGGTAGGCCGGTTTCCGCGAGGATCTTGCGGATGTCGTCGACCAGGCCGGGATCGCGGCACTGACGAACCGCCAGGTTCACGCTCACGTACGGCGCGTTGTCGCCGAACCTGTCCCACCACTGCTTCGCCTGCACGCAGGCTGTCCTCAGCACCCAGCGTCCCAGCGGGACGATCAGTCCGGTCTCCTCGGCCAGTCCGATGAAGCGGTCCGGACCCAGCGCGCCGAATTCCGGGTGCCGCCAGCGGACCAGGGCCTCCACGCCGTGCAGCTCGCCGTCCGGCAGGCGGACGATCGGCTGGTAGTGCACGTAGAACTCTTCGCGTTCCAGTGCCGCGGGCATCCGCGCCGACAGGGTAAAGCGGGCCACCTCGTGCGCGTTGCGTTCCGGGTCGAAGCAGGCGTACTGGTCTTTCCCGTCCGATTTGGCCCAGTAGAGCGTCACGTCCGCGTCTCGCATGGTGTCCGCCGGTGTCGTGCCCTCGCAGGGGCGTTCGACGATCCCGATGCTCGCGGACACCGTCAGGTCGTGGCCGCCGATGCGCACCGGCTCGCGCAGTGCCGACAGGATCTTCTCCGCCAGGACCGTCAGGTCCTTCATGGACTCGCAGTCCTGGACCAGCACCACGAACTCGTCGCCGCCCATCCGCGCGACCATCCGGTCCGGACCGTCCACCAGCACACCGAGGCGGGCGCCGACCGCGACGAGCAACTGGTCGCCCACGTCGTGGCCGAGGCTGTCGTTGATCACCTTGAACCCGTCGACGTCCAGGTAGCAGAGGCCCACCCTGGTCTGCCCGCCGGTGGCGAAGACCTCGTTCAGCCGCTCCTGGAACAACGCGCGGTTCGGCAGGCCGGTCAGCGGGTCGTGCGTGGCCTCGTGACGCAGCCTGCGCTGCAGGGTGTGCCGCTCGGTGATGTCCTCGATCATCCCGACCAGGTACTGCGGGCGGCCCGATTCGTCGCGGACGACCGACACCTTCAGGTTCGTCCGGAGCGTCACGCCGTCGCGGCGCCGGAACCGCCGCTCCACCTGGTAGTTGTCCCGCAGGCCCGCCAGCGCTTCGTCGTACTCCTCGCGCAGCTTGGCGGGCATGTCCTTCTCGAAGAACTCCTCGATGTTCATCGTGCGCAGTTCGGACAGCGGCATTCCGAGCAGATCGGACAGCGCCCGGTTCGCGTCGATCATGTTGCCGCGCATGTCGCAGATGCCGATGCCGACGGCCGCTTCGTGGAAGACCGCCTGGAACCGGGCCTCGCTCGCCCGCAACGCCGCGTGTGCACCGCGGCGTGCGTCCATCACCGCCGCGCGCACCGATTCGGGCTGTTGATCTTCCAGGTTTCGTTCGCTGATCGCCTCGTTGAACCCAGTCACGAGCGAAGCGAGAATGTGCGGCAGCCGCTTCATCGCCCGTTCGGACGAGTCGGACAGCGCGAGCAGGCCGTCGCCGATCACCCGGATGGACGAGGCGAGGGATTCCGTTTCCGAGAACCGCATGCGGACGAGCTCGATCCCGATCCACTCGACGGTCTGGTGCGGGTAGACGTCCGCGTTCGCCGCGTCGACGAGAACCTTGCCGAACTCGGTCAGCCGCTCGACGATCTCCTCAGTCTCCAGCGCGACATAACTGGTGTTCCGGACGGCCGCAGCCCAGCGCCTGGCGAACCTCTCACACCCGCCCGCCCCCTCGGCCGCGGGCCAGCTCGGGCTTTCCACCGTCCACACCCTTCGGCACTCGCACGATCGATCCAACTGGCCGGCCGAGGCAAACCTTACCGGCTTTGAACAGCAACGTACTCAGCCCCGCAACTGTCAAGTTGGTTAACCCTAGTGATTCTTTCACACCAAAGCGTGACAAATGGGTAGTTATGGGCTCACAATCCTGACTCAGGCGGCTACTTTCAGTAAGCCGTCCAGCGAGGGCAAGGAAAGGGCATCCCCATGAAGATCCCTGCAATCCCAAGGGGCCGCCGCCGCATGCTGACCGCAGTGGTGTCCGCCTCCGTTCTCCTGTTCGGCGCGTTACCTGCCAGCGCCCAGCCGGAGCCGGCAGTTGATCAGATCGATCGGTACGTCGCCGAGAACGACCACCCGATGGGCTCCCAGATCGCCAAGCACGAGGGCAACCAGCAGATGGTGCTGGTGCCGCGGGACGTCGGCGTGCAAGCCGTCGTCTACGGCATCGACGTCAGCGGCTGGCAGGGCAATGTGGACTGGGCGTACTGGTGGGGTCAGGGCAAGCGGTTCGCCTACGTCAAGGCCACCGAGGGAACCGGGTACCGAAACCCGTACTTCGCCCAGCAGTACAACGGTTCCTACAACGTCGGCATGATCCGCGGTTCGTACCACTTCGCCCAGCCGGCCACGTCGAGCGGTGCGGCGCAGGCGGACTACTTCGTCAACAACGGTGGCGGCTGGTCGCGTGACGGCAAGACGCTGCCCGGCGCGCTGGACATGGAGTACAACCCCAACGGCGCGACCTGTTACGGACTGTCCAAGTCGGCCATGACCGGCTGGATCAAGTCCTTCAGCGACCGGTACCACGCCCGCACGAGCCGCTGGCCGGTGATCTACACGAGCACCAGCTGGTGGTCGCAGTGCGTCAGTGGCGACTTCTCGTCGACGAGCCCCTTGTGGGTGGCCAGGTACGCCTCATCCGTCGGCACTTTGCCTTACGCGTGGGGCTTCTACACGATCTGGCAGTACTCGTCGAGCCCGATCGACCAGAACCAGTTCAACGGCGCCTACGACCGCCTGCAGGCACTGGCGAACGGCTGACCACGACCACCCGTGGCCGCGGCGACCGCGTCGAGCAGCACGGTCGCCGCGGCGCTGGCCATTTCGGCCACCTTGTTGGAAACCCACAAACAATCCTCTGCCCAGTTCGCACAGTGGCGCGCAGTCCGGTTGGCCAGATCGACACAGCGGGCGCAGGCTGGAAGCGCACGCAGCGAACGGCAGAAGGAGAGAACTTCCATGCGGACCCGTCGTATCGGCGACACGCAGGTCAGCGCGATCGGCATGGGCGGCATGCCGCTGTCGATCGAGGGCAAACCGGACGAGCAGCAGGCGACGGCCACGATCCACGCGGCGCTGGACGCGGGCATCACCTTCATCGACACGGCCGACGCGTACAGCCTCGACGACAGCGATTTCGGGCACAACGAGACGCTGATCGCCAACGCCGTCGCCTCGTACGGCGGTGACACGTCCAACGTGCTGATCGCCACCAAGGGCGGGCACACCCGCACCCCCGGCGGCGGATGGGCGCTCAACGGCTCGGCCGAGTACATCAAGCAGGCCTGCGAGGCGTCGCTGAAGCGCCTCGGCGTCGAGACGATCGGGCTGTACCAGTTCCACCGTCCGGACCCGGCTGTGCCGATCGCCGAGTCGTGCGGCGCGCTGCGCGACCTGCTGGACGAAGGCAAGATCCAGTACGCCGGCATCTCGAACTTCAACCCGGCGGAGATCAAGCAGGCCAACGAGATCCTCGGCGGCAGGCTCGTCGCGGTGCAGAACCAGTTCTCGCCGTCGTTCCGGTCGAGCGAGCCGGAGCTGGAGCTGTGCCACGAGATGGGCATCGCGTTCCTGCCGTGGAGTCCGCTCGGCGGCATCAGCAAAGCCGGTGAGCTCGGATCGCGGTTCGCCAAGTTCGCCGAGGTCGGCGCGGCGCACGGGGTCAGCCCGCAGCGCGTCTGCCTGGCGTGGATGCTCGCCAAGTCACCGCACGTGATCCCGATCCCCGGCTCGTCGCGGCCAGCCAGCATCCAGGACTCGGCCGCGGCCGTCGACCTCGCGCTGACGGAAGGCGAACTCGCGCAGTTGGACAAGTCCTGAGCAACTGCTGCATCCGGCCCTACCGGCCAGGGCCGGATGCCTCCAAAATGTGCGGATGCATCTGGCCTTGCTCATCGTCGGCTTGTTGCTCCTGATCGGCAGCGGGGTGGTGTTCGCCCAGCAGGCACGCGCACTCGTCGCCACTGTCACCGGAGCTGTCGGCCTGGCGGCGACCGTCTCGGGGTGGATCCTGCTCGACGGCGGGTCGACGCTCAGCGAGGCCTTCCGGACGGGCGGTCTCGCGGCCGCCGCCGTCGTGGCGCTGTACGCGCTGTGGCTCAGCGACCAGCGCCGCAGGATCGACGAGGACCGCCAGGACATCGAACGCCGCAGGCACGACCTCGAGGACCAGCGGCACACCCTGGAGCAGGCCCGTCAGCAGATGGAAACCCAGCGGATGCAGCACGACCGCGAGCGATCCACCGACGAGCGCTTCGCGAGGTCGATCGAACTGCTCGGCGACGAGGCCGACCAGGTCAGGGTAGGCGCGATGCACGCACTCGCCGGGCTCGCCCGTAGCCGCTCGGAGTACACGCAAACCGTGCTCGACGTGCTGTGCGCATATCTGCGCAGGCCGTTCGACCACGCGCACTACGCCCGGCTGCGCGGCGCGGACGAGGCCGTGGAGGAGTCGGTGGACGCCGACCGCGAGCGCCAGGTCAGGCTGACCGCGCAGCGGCTGATCGGCGAACTGCTGCCGGAAAGCGGCGACGGCCGGGCACCGACGTACGACCTCGACCTGACCGGCGCCACGCTGGAGTACTTCGACATCTCCGAGCGCGTGGTCGGCCAGCTCACCGCGCGGTCGGTGAACCTGTATGAGGCCAACGCATTCGGCAACATGGAGATTTTCGGCGACGCGTGGTTCACCGCGGCGCACAGCTGGGGCAAGTTCATCGCGCCCGGCACCACGTTCCACAAGCGCGCCTGGTTCGCCAACTTCGAGGCCGACCAGCTCGTCGACCTCAAGCAGTCCAAGTTCGACGGTGTCACCAAGCTGGCGCAGGCGACGTTCGACGGCAAGGTCGTGTTGCGGGGCAGCAAGTTCGCGCAGCCGATCGACCTCAACCACAGCACGTTCCGCGGCGGGATCGACATGTCGTCGGCGGTCGCGTCGTCCGCCGAGACCTACGGCATGACCGTGTCGCTGGAGATGAAGAACGACCTGCCCGAAGGCTGGATCGTCGACCACCAGGACGACGGAACGGGCCTGATCCGCACGTAAACACTCACGAGCCTTTCAGGAGGTCCGCGGCTTTCTCGCCGACCATGATCGACGGGGCGTTGGTGTTGCCGCGCGGCACCATCGGCATCACCGACGCGTCCGCGACGCGCAGTCCTTCGACACCGTTGACCTTCAGCGTCGGGTCGACGACCGTGCCGATCGAACACGTGCCGACCGGGTGGTAGAGGGTCTGGGTCACGTCCCGGACGTGGTCGGCCAGTTCGGCGTCGGTCAACTCCAGCGACTCCGGTTTGTACGGCGCACCGAGGTACCGCGCGATCGCCGGCCGCTCGCAGATCTCCTGCTGCATCCGGATTCCGGCGATCATCACCGCCATGTCCGACGGGTCGGTGTAGTACGCCGGGTCGATCTCCGGGCGCCATAGGGGATTGCCTGACCGCAGCCGCAGTCTGCCCCGGCTCTTGGGCGCGACGTGCACCGCGGCGGCGGTGAAGCCGCGGCCGGGCGGCTCGTGCATCCCGTTGTCGTAGAAGAAGGTCGGCGCGACGATGAACTGCATGTCCGGTGCGGGCAGGTCGTCGCTGGTCGGGATGAAACCGCCTGCCTCGCCGATGTTCGACGCCAGCGGGCCGCGGCCGGCCAGCTGCCACTGCACCAGGCGGCCCGGGGTGACGTAGTCGATCAGGTCGGTCGTCTCGCGGGTGCTGTAGATGATCGCGGCCGCCGGGTGGTCGTGCAGGTTCTCGCCGACCTGGTCGATGCCGACGACGACGTCGATTCCCACCTCCCGCAGGTGTTCCGCCGGTCCGATGCCGGACAGCATCAACAGCTGCGGCGAGTTGATCGCGCCGCCGGACAACACGACCTCACGGTCGACGTAGGTTGTCTTGACCGCGCCTTTGTGCACGTACTCGACACCAACGGCCCTGGTCGACTCCAGCACGACCTTGGTGGCCTGCGCGTTCGTGCGCACGGTCAGGTTCGGCCTGTCCAGGATCGGCCGCAGGTACGCGTCCGCTGTCGACCAGCGGCGGCCGTTGTGGCACGTCACCTGGTATTGCCCCGCGCCTTCCTGGTCGGCGCCGTTGAAGTCGTCCGTCGGTTTCATGCCCCAGGCGACCGCGGCCTGGACCCATGCGCTGGACAGTTCGTGCGTGTAGCGGCGATCTTCGACGAACAACGGGCCGTCGCCGCCGTGCAGCGGCCCACCGAGGCGCGTGTTGTGTTCCGCGCGGACGAAGTACGGCAACACGTCGTCCCAGCCCCAGCCGGTCGCGCCGTGCTCGTCACGCCAGGCGTCGTAGTCGGCGCGGTTGCCGCGGATGTAGATCATCGCGTTCATCGACGAGCAGCCGCCGAGTGCTTTCATCCGCGGCCAGTACGACGTGCGGTCGCCCATGTACTTCTGTTCGACCGTCTCGTAGTTCCAGTCCCACTTGGTCTTGAACAGATTGGCGAACGCAGCGGGGATGCGGATCTCGTCCGCGGTGTCCTCGCCGCCTGCCTCCAGCAGCAACACCCGGACACCGGGATCCTCGGTCAGCCGATTGGCCAGCACACAACCCGCGCTACCGGCGCCTACCACGATGTAGTCGAAAGTCTCGCGCATTCACCAGATACTGCCATTCAGACCGCACCGAGAATGTGAGCTTCCTCCCCACGGGTGAGCCCCGCCTTGCGCGGGCGTGCCAGCCCCAGCTCACGCTCGTGCTCCAGCGCGCTCAACGCGGCCTCCTCGACCGAACGGAACTTCAGCCCGGCGTCGATCGCGGGCCGCACGTCCCAGTTCGCGCCGATGATGTGACCGTTCGGGATCCACAGCGGCAGCGACCGGGGCCCGGACCACCAGCCGACCTCCAGGTCGATGAGCTGCTGCTCGCCGACCGGCACGATCTCGGCGTCCCCGCCGACGGCCGCCTTGATCCTGGCGAGCAGTTCACCGAGCGGGACCGGCAGGCCGCTGGCGTTGAACGTGCCGCCGACACGGCGCTCGGCGCCGCCGACGACCCAGGCCGCCAGGTCCTCGACGTCCACGTGGTGCGTGGCCTGGTCCGGCGCGTCCGGTACGACGGCCTGGCCGTCGCCGGACAGCCGGGCGGGCCAGTAGCCGAAGCGGTCGCTGACGTCACCACGTCCGGTGATCAGGCCCGCGCGGACGATGAACGCGTTCTCCCCGTAGACGTCCCGGACCGCGTTCTCGCTGGCCACCTTGATGGCGCCGTAGCTGTCCATGGTCTGCGCCGTGCCCTGTTCGTACACCGGGTCGAAGACCGGGTCGTCGACCCCGCCGGTGCGGAACTGCTCGTACGCGCTGATCGAGGAGACGAACGTCCAGTGGCCCGCCTCGATCTCGTCGACGGCCCTGCGGACGTGCGGATAGGAGATTTTCGCCACGTCCACCACGGCGTCGAACCGCTCGCCGCGCAGCGGGGCCAGGCCGTCCGGATCGTCCCGGTCGAGCTTGATCAACGGGGCGGGTGCGTCACCCGAGCTCCCCCTTGCCGCGCAGGTCACGTCGTGCCCGCGCCTGACAGCCGCCGCGGCGATCGCGCGGCCGAGGAAAGCCGTCCCACCCAGAACGAGAAGTCGCATGTCATCGATACTCGCCGTCACCCCGCCCGCTCCGCCAGCCTGCTCGCGCAGAGCGAAACTCCCAGGTCAGGTAGGCTTCCCCCGTCCATCGTGACCCGCTGTGATGTTCTTGACAATGGGAGCAAACGACCGTGGCCCGTGTCGTCGTCGACGTAATGCCCAAGCCGGAGATTCTCGACCCACAGGGACAGGCGGTGGCCAAAGCACTGCCCCGTCTCGGTTTCCAGGGTGTGACCGAGGTTCGCCAAGGCAAGCGCTTCGAGCTGGAGGTGGACGACTCGGTCGACGACGAGACGCTCACCAAGATCGCCGCCGATCTGCTCGCCAACACCGTGATCGAGGACTTCACCGTCCGGAGGCTCGACGCATGACAGCGAAGATCGGTGTCATCACCTTCCCTGGAACGCTCGACGACCAGGACGCCGCCCGAGCCGCGAAGTACGCGGGCGCCGAGGCCGTGCCGCTCTGGCACGCCGACGCCGACCTGCGTGGTGTCGACGCGGTGATCGTGCCCGGCGGCTTCTCCTACGGCGACTACCTGCGCTGCGGCGCGATCGCCCGGTTCGCCCCGGTGATGGGCCCGGTGATCGAGGCCGCCGCGAAGGGCATGCCGATCCTGGGGATCTGCAACGGTTTCCAGATCCTGTGCGAGGCCGGGCTGCTGCCGGGCGCGCTGGTGCGCAACCACGAACTGCACTTCGTCTGCCGTGACCAGTGGCTGAAGGTGGAGAACACCTCGACCGCCTGGAGCACCCGGTACGACAAGGGCGCGGAGATCCTGGTCCCGCTGAAGTCCGGGGAGGGCGGTTACGTCGCCGAGCGCGACACCCTGGCCGAGCTGGAGGGCGAGGGTCGCGTGGTGTTCCGGTACGTCGGCGGCAACCCGAACGGGTCGCTCAACGACATCGCCGGGATCACCGACGCGCGTGGCCGGGTGGTCGGCCTGATGCCGCACCCCGAGCACGCCATCGACGCGCTGACCGGACCGTCGGACGACGGGCTGGGAATGTTCTTTTCCGCCATCGACGCACTGGTGAAGGCATGACAGCCAACAAGGCAGACAACACGGACACTGTCAAGCACGCGGAAGCCACTCCGGAGACCGCCCAGCCGTACCGCGAACTGGGCCTGAAGGACGACGAGTACCAGCGGATCAGGGAGATCCTCGGCCGCAGGCCCACCGACGCCGAGCTCGCGATGTACTCGGTGATGTGGAGCGAGCACTGCTCCTACAAGTCGTCCAAGGTGCACCTGTCGTACTTCGGCAAGACCACCACCGAGCAGATGCGCTCGAAGATGCTCGCGGGCATCGGCGAGAACGCCGGTGTGGTCGACATCGGCGACGGCTGGGCCGTCACCTTCAAGGTCGAGAGCCACAACCACCCGTCCTACGTGGAGCCTTACCAGGGCGCCGCGACCGGGGTCGGCGGGATCGTGCGCGACATCATGGCGATGGGCGCGCGGCCGCTGGCCGTGATGGACTCGCTGCGGTTCGGCCCGGCCGACGCCCCGGACACCCGCCGGGTGCTGCCGGGCGTGGTGGCCGGTGTCGGCGGCTACGGCAACTGCCTCGGCCTGCCCAACATCGGCGGCGAGGTCGTCTTCGACTCGACCTACCTGGGCAACCCCCTGGTCAACGCGTTGTGCGTGGGTGCGATGCGGGTCGAGGACCTGCACCTGGCGCACGCGTCCGGGACCGGCAACAAGATCATCCTGTTCGGGGCGCGGACCGGGCTCGACGGCATCGGCGGCGTGTCGGTGCTCGCGTCCGACACGTTCTCCGGCGACGAGACCACGGCGGGGCGCAAGAAGCTGCCGTCGGTGCAGGTCGGCGACCCGTTCATGGAGAAGGTGCTGATCGAGTGCTGCCTCGAGCTGTTCCGCGAGGGCATCGTGGTCGGCATCCAGGACCTCGGCGGCGCCGGGCTCTCGTGCGCGACGTCCGAGCTGGCCAGCGCCGGCGACGGCGGTATGCACGTGAACCTGGACAGGGTTCCGTTGCGCGCCAAAGGGATGACCCCGGCCGAGATCCTGTCGAGCGAATCGCAGGAGCGGATGTGCGCGGTCGTCAAACCGTCCGATGTGGACGCCTTCATGCGGGTGTGCGCGAAGTGGGACGTGACCGCGACCGAGATCGGCGAGGTGACCGAGACCGGTCGTCTCGTGATCACGTGGCACGACGAGGTCGTGGTGGACGTCCCGCCGCGCACGGTGGCACACGAGGGCCCGGTGTACAACCGCCCCGTGGCGCGCCCGGCCGAGCAGGACTCGTTGCAGCAGCCGATCGAGCTGCCCCGCCCGTCCACTTCGGACCTGCGTGATCTGGTGCTGCGGATGGCCGGGTCGCACAACCTGTCGTCCCGCGGCTGGGTGACCGACCAGTACGACCGGTACGTGCGCGGCGGCACCGTGCTGTCGCAGCCGTCGGACTCGGGCATGATCCGGATCGACGAGGAAAGCGGCCGTGGCGTCGCGCTCTCCGTCGACTGCAACGGCCGCTACTGCAAGCTCGACCCGTACACCGGGGCTCAGCTCGCGCTGGCCGAGGCGTACCGGAACGTCGCCGTGAGCGGCGCGACCCCGGTGGCCGTGACCAACTGTCTCAACTTCGGCTCGCCGGAGGACCCCGGTGTGATGTGGCAGTTCGAGCAGGCGGTACGCGGCCTCGCGGACGGCTGCGTCGAGCTGGGCATCCCGGTGACCGGCGGAAACGTCAGCTTCTACAACCAGACCGGCTCGACGGCGATCCTGCCGACCCCGGTGGTCGGCGTGCTCGGCGTGATCGACGACGTGCGCAGGCGCATCCCGACGGGCATCGGCGCCGAAGCAGGCGAGACGTTGCTGCTGCTGGGAACGACGTCCGACGAGTTCGGCGGCTCGGAATGGGCGCACGTCGTGCACGGGTCGCTGAGCGGCCTGCCGCCCAAGGTGGACCTGGCGCACGAGATGCTCCTCGCGGAGATCCTGCGCGCGGGCTCCCGCGACGGCATGGTCTCCGCGGCCCACGACCTGGCCGAAGGCGGTCTGGCGCAGGCGATCGTGGAGGCGTGCCTGATCGGCCAGACCGGGGCGCGGATCTTCCTCGACAGCGAGCAGGACCCGTTCGTGCAGCTGTTCTCCGAGTCGACCGGTCGTGTGATCGTCGCGGTGCCGCGCACGGAGGAGCTGCGGTTCACCGACATGCTCACGGCCCGCTCGATGCCGTGGCGCAAGCTCGGCGTGGTGGACCCGGAGTCGAAGGCACTGGAGATCCAGGACGTCGCCACCTTCGCACTGGAAGAACTGGCCAACGCCTGGCAGGGCACCCTGCCCGCCCTGTTCCACTGAAAGACCTCGTGAGTGTTTTGGCCGGGTTCTGACCGGCCAAAACACTCACGAGGGTTGCTACTTGCGTTTGCCGTGCAGGAGCGTGATGAGCTTCGCGACGGTCGCGTCGGTTTTCTCCGTGCGGGTGAAGGTTGTCAAGGTGATCGGGGCGCGGAAGCGTTGGCGGGCGATCGCCTTGGCGCGGGTGAACTCCTTCAGGCCGTCCTCTCCGTGGATCCGGCCGAAGCCCGAGTCGCCCACCCCGCCGAACGGCAGGGAGGGGATGCCCGCGAAGCTGATCACCGAGTTCACCGCGGTCATGCCCGAGCGCAGGCGGCGGGCCAGTTCCATGCCGCGGCGCTTGGCGAACACGGTCGCGCCGAGGCCGTAGCGGGAGTCGTTGGCCTTCGCCACCGCCTCCTCCATGTCCTTCACCTTCGCGATGGTCAGTGTCGGGCCGAAGGTCTCCTCGCGCACTGCCACCGAGTCCTCGGGGACGTCCACCAGGACCGTCGGCTGCACGAAGCGGTCGCCGACCGCGTCGACCCCGCCGACGAGGGCTTTTCCGCCTCGGGCGATCGCGTCCGAGATGTGCTTGCGGATGATGTCGAGTTGGGCGGGCATCGTGATCGGGCCGATCTGGGCGTCGGCGTCACCGCCCGCGCGCACGCCCTTGGCTTTCGCGACTGTCGCGGCCACGAAGGCGTCGTAGACCTTCTCGTGCACGTAGACGCGCTCGACGCCCACGCAGGTCTGGCCCGCGTTCGACATGCCGCCCCAGACCGCCGCGTCCGCCGCCGCCTCGACGTCCGCGTCCTCGTCCACCAGCAGCGCGTCCTTGCCGCCCGCTTCGATCAGCACCGGGGTCAGGTTTTCCGCGCAGGCCGCCATGATCTTGCGGCCCGTTGCCGCCGAGCCGGTGAAGGCCACCTTGTCGACGCCCGACCGGCACAGCGCCGCACCGGTCGCGCCGAAGCCCGTGATCAGCTGGAACACCGGGTGCTCCGGCACCGCCTCGGCGAAGCTGTCCACCAGCCACTTGCCCACGCCGGGGGTGTACTCGCTCGGCTTGAAGACGACCGCGTTGCCCGCCGCCAGCGCGTAGACGATCGAGCCCATCGGCGTGAAGACCGGGTAGTTCCACGGGCCGATCACGCCGACCACGCCCAGCGGCTGGTACTCCACCGTCGCGGCCTGGTTGGCCATCAGCAACCCGGAGGAGCGGCGCTTGGGGCCGAGTACCTTGCGTGCGTTCTTCGCGACCCACGCGGTGTGGTCGATGGCCAGGATGATCTCGAGCATCGCGTCCGCGTGCGGCTTTCCGGTCTCCTGGTGGACCACCTCGGCCAACTGGGGCGCGCGCCGGGTCATGGTGCCCTTCCAGCGCTGCAGGCGTTCCGTGCGACCGGCGAACCCGAGGGACTGCCACCACGCGGACGCGTTGCGCGCCCTGGCAACGGCGTCGGCCACGTCCTGCGCCGTGTGCACGGGGTACGTCCCGACGATCTCGTCGGTGGCCGGGTTCAACGAGTCGAACGTCTCGACTTTGTGCTCGACGGTGGTCATGAGGGCGCCTCCTGGTTGGCTACCGCCGAGGTTACTCGACGGTAGCCTCCTTGGCGACGGCCAGTGACCACGGCGAACGCGCCGGGCGTAGTGTCGACTACAACCGCAGTGCACGGGGGGATGAACTTGTGTCGAGTTCGAGCTGAGAGGAACGCGGATGCAATTCGTCCATTTCGGACACTCGTGTGTGCTGGCCGAGAGCGGCTCGGAACGACTGCTGTTCGACCCCGGCACCTTCTCGAAGGGCTTCGAGGAAGTCCGGCACCTCGACGCGGTCCTGATCACCCACCAGCACCCCGACCACCTCGACGTGCCGCGCTTGGTCGAGCTGATGAAGGCCAACCCGAAGGCGCAGCTGATCGTGGACCCGGCGTCGGCGCGGGACGTCGTCGACGTCGGTCTGGCCGCGCGGACCGTGAAACCCGGTGAGCGCTTCCAGATCGGCCGCACCCAGGTGAACGCGGTCGGTGGCAACCACGCGATCATCCACCCCGAGGTCCCGGTGCCGCCGAACGTCGGCTACGTGCTCGACGACGGCGCCTTCTACCACCCCGGCGACTCGTTCCACCGCCCCGACCAGGCCGTCGACGTGCTCGCCATGCCGACCGCGGCGCCGTGGCAGAAGCTGTCCGAGGCAGTCGACTTCCTGCGGATCATGAAGGCACGCGTGGCCATCCCGATCCACGAGGCCGTGGTCAGCGTGCCGCAGATGTACTACGGCAGGTTCGCCGAACTCGGCCCCAGTCAGACCGAGGTCCGCGTGCTCACCCCCGGGGAGACGACAGCCGTCTGATACGTCGACGACTCGGCGCCGTGGTGGGTGGCGATGTCGATCGCGTCGAGAATCGCCCGCCGTGGCCCCGGTTTGGCCAGGTCGGCCGCGTCGACCGACAGCCGGACCAGACCGCCGCGCCGGGCCGCCCGCGCGACGCTGAGCACCAACGCGAAGCAGGACCACGTCTCCACGCGCTCGTTCGCGGCCAGGCCGTGCACTCGTCCCTTGTGGACGGCGTCGGTGCGCAGGTCGTAGATCTTCGTGGCGTCCGCGCACAGGGCGAACTCGTTTCGCCGCAACGCGGTCAACGTGCCGGGCGACACCGCCCACTGCGGCGGGGCGAAGGCGTCGACTTCGAGGTCGTGCCTGCCCATCAGCCTACGGGCGGCGGTCAGGCGCAGACCGGCCTCGTGCGCGGGCAGCGAACCGAACTCGGCGCGCCTGCGTGGCGCGTCGGTGAGGTCGAAGCCGTGCAGCAGCAGCGCGTCCCCCCGAACGCGCCGCTGCCGCACCCAGTCCACCACCACTTTGTGCTGCCCCGCCCCTGCCAGCCGCGGTGCGAACAACAGCGAGAGCGAGACCCCCCGAAGGTCCAGCTCTCCAGCGAGTTCGGCGCAGCGGTGCAGGGTCCGGATCCCGATTCCGGACAGGGAGACCACCAGGCGTGCGGACACATCACCATGACGCCCCACGAGAATGGCGCCGGCTTGTCGTGCGGGTAACGAACCGACGCCATTGTCGTGAAATCACGAAGGAGTGATCAGATCCAGTCCGCAAAGGACTTACCGGAGACCCGCTCGTACGCCTCGACGTACCGGGACCTCGTCGCCTCGACGACCGCCGCGGGCAGCTCGGGCGGCAGGTCACCGGACGCACGGTCCCAGCCGGACGCGGGCGAGGTGAGCCAGTCGCGCACGATCTGCTTGTCGAACGCGGGTTGCACCTTACCCGGTTCATAGCCGTCGACCGCCCAGAACCGGGACGAATCCGGCGTCAGCACCTCGTCGCCGAGCACCAGCTCGCCCGATTCGTCGATGCCGAACTCGAACTTGGTGTCCGCGAGGATCATGCCCCGGCTCAGCGCGTGCTCCGCCGCCTGCGCGTACGTGGCCAGCGTGGTGTCGCGCAGCCGCACGGCGAGTTCGTCGCCGACGGCGGCGCGGACCGCGTCGAAGTCGATCGCCTCGTCGTGCTGGCCGACCTCGGCCTTGGTCGTGGGCGTGAAGATCGGCTCCGGCAGCTGGGAGGCCTCCACCAGGCCAGGCGGCAGCGCGACGCCGCAGACCCCACCGGTCTTGCGGTAGTCGACCAGGCCGGACCCGGTCAGGTAGCCGCGGGCGACGCACTCGACCGGCTGCATCGTCAACCGGCGCACGAGCAGCGCACGGCCGCGCACCTCCTCGGGGATCCGCGGGTCGTCCCACGCCACGAGGTGGTTCGGGCCGTCGAGCAGGCCGAACCAGAACACGCTCATCGCGGTGAGCACCCGGCCCTTGTCCGGGATCGTCGTCGGCAGCACGTAGTCGTACGCCGAGATCTTGTCCGAGGCGACCAGCAGCAGGTGATCGTCGTCCACCGCGTACAGCTCGCGAATCTTCCCGGCGGCTACCTGCGGATACTCAGTCAGCGAAGGCACAGCAAGAGCATAATTGCGTAGCGGTGGTCACACGTGCCCCGGTAGCTTGCGCGACATGCACAACTATTGACTCACCCCAGATTCGCGGTCCCCGCTGCGGTTCCTGTGGTGGGTGATCCGCTCGTCGCCGCGTGCGCTGCTCGCGTCGATGGTATTCGGCATGTTGTGGATGGGGCCGCTGACGCTGACCCCATTGGTCATCGGTGCGGCGATCGACGAGGGCATCGCCCCTCGGGACACCGGCGCCCTGCTCATGTGGGCAGGTGTGCTGCTCGCACTCGGTGCACTGTCCGCCTTCAGCACGTTGATGCTGACGCGCGCGGGCGACAAGGCGTGGCTCAACGGTGCCGCGCTGATGCAGAGAGCCGTCATGCAGCACGCCACCCGTGTCGGGGCGGCGTTGCCGTCGAAGATCAAGACCGGTGAGATCGTCGCGATCGGGTCGTCGGACATCTACAGCATCGGTGGCGCGCTGGAGGTCATCGGACGGCTGACCGGTGGCCTCGTCTCGTTCGTCATCGCCGCTGTGGCTGTGCTGTCCAGCTCACAGCTGCTCGGCCTCATCGTCCTCGTCGGCGTGCCGTTGGCGACATTGGGCCTGGTTCCCCTGCTCGGACCGTTGCGTGAACGGACCGAGAAGCACCGGGACGAGGTGGGCGCGGCCACGTCGATGGCCTCGGACATCGTGTCCGGCCTGCGGATCCTGCGTGGCATCGGCGGTGAGAAGCAGTTCACCGCGCGGTTCACCGAAACCAGCCAGCGCGTGCGCAGGGCCGGTGTGAACGCCGCGAGGATCGACTCCTGGTTGTCGGGAATCGAGATCCTGTTGCCGGGTCTGGTGACCATCCTGGTGCTGTGGCTCGGTGCGCGGCTGGCGCTCGACGGCACGATCACGATCGGCGAACTGGTCGCGTTCTACGGCCTGTCGGCGTTCCTGGTGATCCCGGTCGGCGTCGCCGCCGAGGCGGTGCACCACTACAACGAGAGCATGGTCGCGGCCAAGCGGGCGTGCACGATCCTGGCCATGCGACCGGCGTTCGAGTCCCCCGAGCACCCGAAGCCGTTGCCGCCAGGCGCTTTCGGGCTGCACGACGACACATCGGGGCTCACGTTCGCCGCGGGGAAGCTGACCGTGGTGGCCACCACCGGGTCGGGGGCGTTCGCCGACCGGCTCGGCCGGTACGTCGACGCGGCCGTCCTCGCGGGCGACGTCCCGCTGCGGGAAGCCGACATCGAGGAGGTCAGGGACCGGATCCTGGTGGCGCACAACCAGGACGTGTTGTTCTCGGGCAAGCTCGCCGACGAGGTCGACATGGGCGGGTCCGTGGAACTGGACACCGCGTTGTGGGCCGCCGACGCGATGGACGTCGTCGACGGCCTCGAACACGGCACACAGGAGTTCCTCGCCGAACGCGGCCGGACGCTGTCCGGTGGCCAGCGGCAGCGGATGCTGCTGGCGCGTGCGCTGAGCTTCGACGCGGACGTGCTCGTGCTCGACGAACCGACATCGGCGGTCGACGCCCACACCGAGGCGAGGATCACCCAGCGGGTGGCCGAACTGCGCCGGGGCCGGACGACCGTCGTGTTCAGTCAGAGTCCGTTGTGGACGCGAGTGGCGGACGAGGTGCACACCCCATGAAGACAACACTCCCCTTGGCGGACAAGCGCGCTGTCCGCGCGTGGATCTGGTCGGTCGCGTCGAAGAACAAGAAGTCGTTCCTCGGGATGATGTCGCTGTTCGGCGCGGCCACCCTGGTCGGCCTGGTCGGCCCGCAACTGCTGGGCAACCTGGTCGACTCGGTGTCCGGAGGCACCACGACGACGCACATCGACGTGGTCGCGCTGATCTTCGTCGGTGTGCTCGTCGTGCACGCGGTGCTGCGCAGACAGGCCCAGTTCCGGGCGGCCGTGTTCGGTGAGCGGCTGCTCGCCGAGGCCCGTGAGGGCATGGTCGAGCACGTCGTCCGGCTCCCGCTGTCCACGGTGGAGTCGGCCGGTACGGGCGACCTGCTCAGCCGGGCCACCTCCGACGTGGACAAGCTGGACGAGGGCCTGCGGCAGGCAGCGCCGGAGATCACCATCGCGACCGTGACGGTGGCGTTGACAGCGGTGGCCATGTTCATCACGTCACCGGTCGTCGCTCTCGGCATGCTGGTGGCCGTTCCGGTACTGGTCGTGGCGACGCGCTGGTACCGGCCCAGGGTGATCCCGAAGTACGAGGAAGCGCTGGCGAACTGGGCCGAGGTGCACTCCAGCACACACGAGACGGCCGACGGCGGGCGCACGGTCGAGGCGTTGCGGCTGCGCGAGCGGCGGTTGCGGCTCAACGACCGCAACCTGGACAAGGCTGTCGGCGTCGAGTGGTACTGCAGCCGGTTGTGGGCGTGGTTCCTCGGCGGGCTGGATGTCGCGTTCATCCTGCCGCTCGCCGCGATCCTGCTGATCGGTGGCATCGCCTACGCGGAGGGCATCGCGGGGATCGGTGCGATCACCGCGGTCGTGCTGTACGCGCGGGCGCTGGTCGAGCCGTTGAACGGCGCGCTGACCTGGATGGACGAGTTGCAGGTCGGCAATGCCGCGTTGCGCCGGATCCTCGGCGTGCAGCAGATCATGCCGGATCCCGGCGACGAGTCCGCGACGCCGAAGGGCACGGCCATCACCGTGCGGGACGCGAAGTTCGCGTACAGCCCGGGCCGCGAGGTGCTGCACGGCATCAACCTGGACATCGTGGAGGGTGAGCGGCTGGTCGTCGTCGGTCCGTCCGGTGCGGGCAAGTCGACGCTCGGCCGGTTGCTGGCCGGGATCAACGCACCCGACTCGGGTTCGGTGACCATCGGCGGCGTGGAGGTCACGGCGTTGCCGTTGGCCAAGCGCCGCAACGAGATCGTTCTGGTGACGCAGGAGCAGCACGTGTTCGGCGGGACGCTCAGGGAGAACCTGACGCTGCCTCGTGCGGCGACGGACGACGAGCTGTGGGATGCACTGCGCACAGTGGACGCGGCCGACTGGGCGAAGGCGCTGCCGGACGGCCTGGACACGGTGGTCGGCTCCGGTGGTGAAGCCGTCGCACCGGCGATGGTGCAGCAGATCGCCTTGGCCCGCTTGGTGATCGCCGACCCGCACACGCTCGTCCTCGACGAGGCCACGTCCCTTCTGGACTCGTCGGCGTCCGGCAGACTGGAGAGGTCGTTGAACGCTGTACTGTCCGGCCGGACAGTGATCGCCATCGCGCATAGGCTCTCGACAGCCAGGGACGCCGACCGGATCGCGGTGATGGACGGCGGACGCATCGTCGAGCTGGGCAATCACGACGAGCTGATGGCCGCTCGGGGCTCGTACGCGAGCCTGGTCGGCAGCTTCTCGGGCGAGAAACGGGGAGCCATGCGTTAGAAGGTCACAGGAACAAGGTATCAATGCGCATGGCCTTCGACTGGGTTTCGCTGACCACCGACTATGGGCTGGCTGACGGCTTCGTGGCCGCGTGCAGAGGCGTCATCGCCCAGAAAGCACCGAAAGCGCAGGTCATCGACGTGTCACACGCCGTGCCGCCGCAGGATGTGCGGCGCGGCGCGACCATCCTCGCCCAAGTCGTCCCGTTCCTGCCGCCTTCGGTGCACGTCGCCGTGGTGGATCCGGGAGTCGGCACCGGCCGCCGCGGGATTCTCATCGTCACCGAGGAAGGCGTGTTCGTCGGGCCGGACAACGGGCTGATGGTGCCGGCGGCGAGCGCGCTCGGCGGCCCGCAGGCGGTCTACGAGCTCGTGGCCGAGGAGTACCGCCTTCCCTCGGTGTCGCACACGTTCCACGGCCGGGACATCTTCGCGCCCGCCGCCGCGTACCTGACGCTCGGTGTGCAGCCGTCGGACTTCGGGCCGGAGATCGACCCGGCGACGCTGGTGCAGCTGGCCGAGCCGAAGGTCGTGGTCGGCAGCCAGCGGCTGCGCTCCGACGTGCTCTCGGTCGACCACTTCGGCAACATCCAACTGGCCGCGCAGGTCCGCGACATCATCGCGACCGGGCTGCTGCTGCCGGGCGCGTCCGTGCAGGTGCAGATCGGGATGCACACCGTGGACGCCACGATCGGCCGCACCTTCGACGACGTCGAGCCCGGCGAGGCGCTGGTGTTCGTCGACTCGGCCGGGCACGTGGCGATCGCGGTCAACCAGGGGTTCGCGTCGTCGCTGTTGATGGTCGGCCAGCGCGACCCGATCGCCGAGATACGACGTTAGACACGGCGTTTCGCCAGCGCGTGGGCCAGTGCGATGACCACGACCGACAGCACGACCGACTCGGCGGCGATCAGGAACACCGTTCCGGCCGGGCCCGGGTGGTCGCCCGCGTACAGGTCGATCAGGGCGTTCACCGGCGGCGCCTGGCGGACGAACAGCTGGGCGAAGCAGATCCCGACCCCGAGCACGATCGTCCAGCCGAGCTTGGCCAGCACCGGGCGGCTGATCACCGTGCCGAACGCGACCCCGGCCAGCGTCGTCATCGCGAAGTCCACCGCGCCCACGCCCATCTGCGCGACCTGACCGGAGGTCGCGGTGAGCCAGACCAGCCCGGCCACGCCGAGCACGCCCGTGCACAGCAGTGCGGTGCCGACCTTGGCCAGCCACACCCGGCGGAAACCGCCGTTGATCGACATCGTGATCGCCGCCTGCATCGGCTCCTCGTTGTGCATCACCACGATGGTGATCCACAGCCCGATCGGCACGAGCGCCGCGGACGCCATCGCGTACGTCGGCAGCACCGGACCGGTCGGTGGACCGATGATCATCAGAATCGCCAGGTACGCCAACATCGGCGCGGCCCAACGCTGACCGCGCAGCACATCCGCGGCGAGATAGCGGACCAATGGGCTCATGACACCGCCTCGATCAGCGACCAGCCGTCGGCCAACGCGGTGAGCAGGAGTTTGTCCGCGTCGTCGGTGCGCACGACGACACGACCTGGTTCCTCCAGCAGGACCTCGGCCCCCAGGTCACCAGCACGCAAACCGGATCGCGTCGGTCGCAACGAGACTCGCATACCCCGCAACGCTTCCGGCTCGAGCTTGCCGTCACGCAGGCGGTACATGCGGCCGTTGGGCACCGCGCTTTCGTGAACGCTCAACAGGATCCGGGCACCGTCCTGTTCGGCCTGTGCCATCAGCGCGGTGAGCTCGGCGCGCGCGGGCGCGTCGAGGCCGGTCGCGGGTTCGTCCACCACGAGCAGATCCGGGTGTTTCAGGAACGCCTGCATGACCGCGACCTTCTGGCCGTTTCCCTTGGACAGCGCGGCGATCGGCACGTCCGGCCCCGGCACCAGCCGCAGCCGCTCCGCCAGTTCGTTCGTGCGGGCGTTGGTTTCCCCCGGTGACAGGCCGCGCATCCGCCCGATGTGTGCGAGGTACTGGCGCGCGGTCATCCGGATCGCCGCCGGTGCGCGTTCGGGAACGTACCCGACCGTGCGCGGTCTGCCGATGACCGTGCCGCTGGTCGGCACCGACGCACCGGCGACGATCCGGAGCAATGTGGACTTGCCGATGCCATTACCAGCGACGATGACGGTCATAAGCCCTGGTTCCACAGCTAGATCGATCCCGTCGAGCACCCACGGGCCGTTGCGCGAGTAGCGTTTTCGAACTTGCTGAACCACTGTCACGTTCCCATATTGCCGGAACCGACGATCGGTTCGCCGCCAAAGGGCTTCACCCCTTCGGCCGTACGTGGGTAATCGCGCGGTTGCGTCTTGCGCACGCTCGGTGAGCCGACCCAGGCTACGAGACACCCTGCACGCAAGTTCACAAAGGAGAGCCCATGAGGTCTCGTCGCGGTCTGGTGGCCGCGGCGGCGCTTGGCGCTGCCATCCTGCTGCCCCTGCCGCTCACGGCATCGGCGCAGCCCGACCAGAGCACGGCCGCCGTCGCCCAGAACCAGGCGACCACGGTCTACACCGTCGACAACACGACACCGGTGTCCCGCACCGCGATCAGCCGGTTCGGCGTCGACATCCACGGAACCGACAGCGGCACGCTCACCTTCGCGGCCACCGAGAGCCAGGCGAAGGCGCTGCGGAACGCGGGATTCCGGCTGACCCCGCAGGCGACGACGCTGGACTTCCCGCCTGCCGACTCGATGTACCACAACTACGCCGAACAGACCTCGGAGCTGCGCAAGATCGTCGCGGACCACCCGCAGATCGCGACGCTGTCGAGCATCGGCAAGAGCTACCAGAACCGTGATCTGTGGCTGCTGAAGATCAGCGACAACGTGGCGACCGACGAGAACGAGCCCGAGGTCCTGTTCACGTGCCAGCAACACGCCCGTGAGCACCTGACGCCGGAGATGTGCCTGCGGATCGCCAACCGGTACACCGACGGTTACGGCACCGACACAGCCATCACCAACGAGGTGAACAGCAAGGAGATCTGGATCGTCACGAGCGTCAACCCGGACGGCTCGGAGTACGACATCGCCTCCGGCTCGTACCGGTCGTGGCGCAAGAACCGCCAGCCCAACGCCGGCTCGGCCAACGTGGGCACCGACCTGAACCGCAACTGGGGCTTCCAGTGGGGCTGCTGCGGCGGTTCGAGCGGGTCGACCGCCAGCGAGACCTATCGCGGCCCGTCGGCGTTCTCGGCGCCGGAGACCCAGCGGCTGCGTGACTTCGTGACCTCGCGCGTGGTCGGCGGTGTGCAACAGATCAAGACGCACATCGACTGGCACACCTACTCGGAGCTGGTGCTGTGGCCGTACGGCTACACCTACAACAACACCGCTCCAGGCCTCGACGCCGCCCAGGAGCGCACGTTCCGCACGCTCGGCACGCAGATGGCCCAGACCAACGGCTACACACCGCAACAGTCCAGTGACCTGTACGTCACCGATGGCTCGGTCAACGACTGGATGTGGGGCGTGCACAAGATCTGGAGCTACACGTTCGAGATGTACCCGCGGTCCGGCGGCGGCGGCTTCTACCCGCCTGACGAGGTCATCGTCCGCGAGACCACACGCAACGACCGCGCGGTCTCGCTGTTCCTCAGCTACAGCGACTGCCCGCCGCGCATCATCGGCGGCACCTGCTAGTCAAGCCACGAGGTGACGGAGACGGGGTCGCCGACGGCCAGTTCGCCCGCGGTGAGCACGGCGAACTTGGCACCGAAGGTGACCCCGCCTTCCACCCGCCGGTAACCGGCCAGCGTCCTGGTCGGCTCGTGGCCAGCCCGCTGGCCGGTCGCCTGGTCGACGGTCGGGACCACACACCGGATCGCGTTCTTCTCCCAGCCGACCTCCACCGCGCCGATGGTCATGGTCTGCACGCGGTCCTCGGTGTACGGCTCCTCCCAGCCGCTGACCACCACGTTCGGCCGGAACCGGTTCATCGGCAGGGCCTGCCCGCCGCTGCCGGTGATCCGGCTGTTGAGGTGCGCGAGCGAGGACTCGCCGATCACGTGCAGCGCGTCGGCGTCGGCGAACCCGACGAGGCCGCCGACCACGCCGTTGGAGTGCCGCTCGAGGTCCGGCGGCACCCGCACCAGCCGAACCGGCTCGCCCATGAACCGCGAGAACCACTCGGCGGGTCCAGTGCCCTGGTCGACGGCTTTGCCGGTCCACTTGTGCAGCACGACCTCGAGCTGCTCGCCGTCGTGGACCACGTCGAACTCGGCGTCGTCGAACCCGGGCGCGGCGAGCTTGATCGTCCCGTCGCCGAGGCTCGGCCGCACCAGGGCCATCTTCGCCATGGTGCGCTGGGTGATGAACTTGCCGTTCTGGTCGACGACCATGTACAGCCTGTCGTCGGCCAGGCCCATCGGGCCGGCAGCGCTGCGCTGGAGCGACTCGCCGGCGCAGCCTTTGACGATGTACCGGATCAGCTCGACGACACGCCCCATGCCTCCAAGTTAACCGCTAGAGGATCGGCGCGGGAGCGTAACCCGCGGCCTCCGGGTAGTTCTCGAGCACTTCTGAGACACGCTTCACAACCGCGCGGACCTGGCTGTCGGCCACTCCGGTGAACGAGTGCCGGTCGGCGAGCAGCGCGTCCAGCTGGGAGCGTTCCAGGGGAATCCGGTCATCGGCGGCCAACCGGGCAAGCAGGTCGTTGTCGGCCTGGCCCTGCTCCCGCATGGCGAGCGCGACCGCGACGGCGTGCTCCTTGATCGCCTCGTGCGCGGTTTCCCGGCCGACCCCCGCCTGCACGGACGCCATCAGGACCTTCGTCGTGGCGAGGAAAGGCAGGTACCGGTCGAGCTCACGAGCGATCACGGCCGGGTACGCGCCGAACTCGTCGAGCACGGTCAGGAACGTCTGGTACAGGCCGTCCAACGCGAAGAACGCGTCCGGGAGCGCGACCCGACGCACGACCGAGCACGAAACGTCGCCTTCGTTCCACTGGTCGCCGGACAACTCGCCGACCATCGACAGGTAGCCGCGCAGGATCACCGCGAACCCGTTGACCCGCTCGCAGGAGCGCGTGTTCATCTTGTGCGGCATGGCCGACGAGCCGACCTGACCGGGCTTGAAGCCCTCGGTGACCAGTTCGTGCCCGGCCATCAACCGGATCGTCTTGGCGACGCTGCCCGGCGCACCGGCCAGGTGCACCAAAGTGGACACGACGTCGAAGTCGAGCGAGCGGGGGTACACCTGGCCGACACTGGTGAACACGCGCTGGAAACCCAGGTGCTCGGCGACCCCGCGCTCCAGTTCGTCCAGAGTGGACTCGTTGCCGCCGAGCAGGTCCAGCATGTCCTGCGCCGTGCCGACCGGCCCCTTGACACCGCGCAACGGGTACCGCTCGATCAGCGACGTGAGCCGCTCGAACCCGACAAGCAACTCGTCCGCGGCGGTGGCGAACCGTTTGCCCAACGTCGTCGCCTGCGCGGCGACGTTGTGCGAACGGCCCGCCATCACCAGATCGGTGTGCTCGGTGGCCAACCGCGCCAACCGCGCGAGCACGGCCAAAGTCCGTGCCGCCATCAGTTCGAGCGACCGCTTGATCTGCAGTTGCTCGACGTTCTCGGTCAGGTCACGGGACGTCATGCCCTTGTGCACGTGCTCGTGCCCGGCCAGCGCGTTGAACTCCTCGATCCGCGCCTTCACGTCGTGCCGCGTGACCCGCTCACGCTCGGCGATCGACGCGAGGTCGACCTCGCCGACGACCCGCTCGTAGTCCGCGACGACACCGTCGGGAACCTCGATCCCCAGCTCGGACTGTGCTTTGAGGACCGCGAGCCACAGCTCGCGCTCCAGGACCACCTTGTGCTCAGGCGACCACAGCTGGGCCAGCTCGACCGAGGCGTAGCGGTTGGCGAGGACGTTCGGGATGCGCGGCTTCACGGTCACACAGGGTATGCCACCTACAGGTGCAGAGTCGGATCAGTGGCCAGGCGCACCATCTGGTCGACCGTGAGCGCCACGTCGGGCTGGTACACGGGCGCGGAACCGCTGGTCGGGTCGTAGTTGTACGCGGAGACCCGGGTGAGCGTGCCGTCCTTGCGGATGTGGATGGCGCTGACGATGGTCATCGCCGGGTTGTTGCCCGCCGGACCGTTGGTCGTCTCGATGACCACCTTGCTGCCGTCCGGCTGTGGAAGGTCCTGACAGCTGCCGTCGCACTGGTGCTCCTGGTCGTTGCGCACCTGGACCGCGGCGGCCGTCGGCACGGTGCCGACTTTGAACTTGACGAACGCGTCCAGGTAGGCCTGGCCATCGGAAACGGCGCCTTCGGCCTCGCCGCCGAACGGCAGGGTGTTGACACCCTTCGCCGTGGGGGCCACCTTCGGCAACTGGGTGTTCAGGTACGTCCGCATCTCGTTGCCGCGCTGAGTGAGCTGCTGCTTCGTCAGCGGCGGTTTCGTCACCGACGACGGTGGTGCCGACGGTGGCGTCGAAGGCGCGCTGGCCGACGGCGGCGGAGGCGCGGCCACGGGGATCTCCTCCGACGTGCCGCTCATCCCCAGCACAACCGGCACGGTCACGGCGACGACGGCCACAGCGGCCGTGCTCACGCCAACGGCGACGAGGGCACGGCGACGACGCACCGCGCGCTCCGCCGTGGTCACCAGCTCGTCGATGTCAAAGCTCATCGGGGGCTCGTCGGCCACGGCCAGCTGCAACCCTTCCCGAAGCTCGTGTTCACTCAAGACACAACCCTCCTAGCCGGCCTACCTGCCGTCAGGTTCTCCACCACTTCCCGCAAAGTCGCCAGGCCACGGGCGGTCTGGCTCTTCACGGTTCCCTCCGAGCACCCGAGCACCGCGGACGTCTCGGCGACCGACAGGTCGTCGAAGTAACGCAGGACCAGCGCGGCCCGCTGACGCGGCGGCAGCTCCAGCAACGCCCGGTGGGTCATGTCCTTCGCCCACGACCGGTTCTGAGCGGCCTCGGGATCGGCGGACACGTCCGCGGTGTCCGGCACGGACTCGTACCTCAGCTCGCTGCGCCGCCACGGCCTGCGCTTCTCGTCCAGCCAGGTGTTGAGCAACACCCGCCGCGAGTAGTTCTGCAGGCTGTCCTGCTTCTGCACCTTGCCCCACGCGCGGTAGATCTTGATCAAGGCTTGTTGAGTCAAGTCCTCGGCAAGGTGCCAGTCGCCGCAGAACAAGTAGGCGCAGCGGCGTAGCCCTGCGGCGTGTTTGCCCGCGAAAGCCCGGAAGCTCTCTTCGTCGGGTTTGCGCACTATGGGCTCCCTTCGCATTCCCGACCTAACTCACGTACGGCCCGGAGCGAAGGTTGCACGGCTATCGAGCGAGTGCCGTCCTGAGCATCTGCCTGGCCCGTGCCCTCGGGTCCGCGTGGATCTCGATGATCGCGTTCAGCACGGCACCGTCGACCAGCGCGACCACCTGCTCGATGCGGTCGGCCGTGACCGGCAACCCGCACTTGGCGAAGATCGCCGACAACAGTTCCCGCAGCTTGACGGCATCCTTGCCCATCACGGGCTTCAAGTACGGCCTGCGCCCGGTCCCGACCAGCCGTTCGTACCGAAGCAACACGGCCTCCGCGTCACCCGACTCCGGTTCGTCCCCCAGCAACTGGTCGAGCACCAGCTCCACGAGGACGTCGAACCCCGCGTCCTGCGGCGTGCGCTCCAGTTGCGCCCAGCCACGGGCGAACTCCTCCACGCCCCGGTGCTCGACCGCCGCCGTGATCAACTCGTCGAGCGAGTCGAAGTAGTACGTGGTGGACGCCAACGGCAGCCCCGCGCGCTCGGCCACGGCACGGTGCCGGATCGCGTCGAAGCCGCCTTCGGCCAGCAACTGCGCGGCGGCATCGACGAGAGCCTGGCGCCTGCGTTCACCTTTGGGCGTACTCGCGGCAGTCATAGTCCACCCAGCGTAGTAGTGGACACCGACCGGCGAGCGCGGATGCGCCGTACCTCGTCAGAACCGCCTCGTCAGAACCGGGGCGCGATGTCGTTGGCGAACTTGGCGATGGTGTCCGTGTACGGCGCCTCCACCGGCTGCACGTTCGGATCAGGCTGGCTGACGACGTGTAACTGGTTGCCGCTGGCGGCCTCGCTCTGGGCGTTCGCGGTGCCCTGCACCTCGGCGCCGAGCGGCGCGACGGAGTACGTGCCCTTGGGCACCAGGACGATGGACACCGTTCCGGCCTTGGAGCCGTCGGTCACGGTGAAGGCCGCGCCGCGCGAGCCCGGCGGACAGCCGAACGGGACGTCGACGACCTGCGCTTTTCCAGGGGCGGCCGGGAGCTCGCCCGCGAGGGCAGCAGCGAGCTCCCGGTCCGCCTGGCACCCACTCGGGGTGCTGCCGGCTGTGCCGGCATTACCAGTCGAATGTCCTCCCTGCTTAGGCGCACTCGACCGGTTGTCCTGCTGAGAGGACTGCCCCATGACCGACGGGCCGTTGGCTGGAGCGGGCTCCTCTTCTCTGTACATAGTGCCACCGGTTTGGGGTCCTCCGCCCGAGAGAGCGGGGGCATTCGCCGCTGTTGGGTCCGCAATTCCACCCGAAAGGGCGACCGCCGTCACTGTTCCGCCCGCGACCAGGACGAAAGCAAGGGCCGAAGCGCCCACGACGGCGTTACGGCGTTTCGCTGCGGCACGGCGGGAAGCCTGCCGAACCTCACCGGTACCGAAGGTGGGCGGTGGCGTGTCACCCACCGCATCCCTGAACAGCTCCGCAAGCTTCTTCTCGTCCACCTACATCCACCTCCTCACGATGCCGGTCGCAAATCGTCCAACGAATCGCCCAGCGCCTCCCGCAGAGCGGTGAGCCCACGCGCGGTCTGGCTCTTGACCGTTCCTTCCGAGCACTTGAGCGCCTCGGCGGTCGCCGCCACGTCCAAGCCCTCCAAGAACCTCAGCACAAGCACCGCCCGTTGCCGTGGCGGCACCTGCTTCAGACCGTCGAGCAGCGCGGACCTCGTCGCAACCGTGTCACCGACCTCGGCATCCGTCGGCGCGGGCTCAGGCAACTGCTCGACGAACCGCTCCCGGCGCCATGGCCGGCGCGACTCGTCGATCATCGCGCGCACCACCGTCCGGCGGACGTAGGCGTCCAACGCCCCACGGTCACGCACCTTGCGCCACCGCCGGTGCAACGCGACGAACGCGGTCTGAGCCAGGTCGTCCGCGCGGTACCAGTCGCCGCACAGCAAGAACGCGGTTCGGCGCACGGCGTCTCGCCGAGCCTCGAAGTACTCCGCGAACTCCTGCTCGTCGCGCTGATCCACGCGGACTCTCTCCGCTCGTCGTCTTCGGTTAAGGGACGGACCGGGCCGCCTCTACGGTTGCACGGTTCGTGGATGAGTTCTACGCCACACCCCGAATCTGCTTGCCCCCGGGGCCGTCGCATTGGTGGGATCGACTCCGTGACCGCTGCGATCATCGACCTGCGCTCGGACACCGTCACCCGACCAGACGAACGGATGCGGGCCGCGATGGCTGCTGCCGAGGTCGGTGACGACGTGCTTGACCACGACCCGACCATGGCCAAGCTCGAGGAGACCGTTGCCGGGCTGCTCGGCGTCGAGTCCGCGCTGTGGGTGCCGAGCGGCTCGATGGGCAACCTGATCGCGTTGATGCTGCACCTCAAACGCGGTGACCGGTTCCTGGCCACGAAGGGCTCACACGTGCTCGCGCACGAGCAGGGCGGTGCGGCCTGGCTGGCGGGCGGCATGCCCGAGGCGTTGCCGTGGGGCGGCGGTCCCGGACGACCGGCACCGGAGACCGTCCGCCACGCGATCGGCGGACCGCAACCGTACTTCGGGCTGTACACGACTCTGCTGTGCCTGGAGAACACGCACAACGCGGCAAGTGGGGCCGTGACCCCGCTGGACGAGCACACCGCACTGGTCACGGTGGCCAAGCAAGGTGGCCTGGCCGTACACCTGGACGGCGCCCGGATCTGGAACGCCTCGGTCGCGCTCGGCCTGCCGCCGTCCGCGCTGACCGTCGGCGCGGACACCGTGCAGGTCTGCCTCAGCAAGGGCCTGGGTGCGCCGGTCGGGTCGATGGTCGCCGGGTCGGCCGCGTTCGTCGCCGAGGCCCGCCGCGTCCGCAAGATGCTCGGCGGTGGCGTGCGGCAGGGCGGTGTGCTGGCCGCTGCCGGGCTGGTCGCACTGGAGAACATCGACTCACTGGCCGAGGACCACACCAAGGCCACCGCGCTCGCCGACGGCCTGCGTGAACGCGGCTGGGACGTGACGCGGCCCGACACCAACATCGTGCTGGCCACCGTGCCGGACCTGGAGCAGGCGCTGTCCCAGTTGCAAGGTGTGGGCGTGCTCGCCGTCCCGATGGACGGCAGGGTCCGGTTCGTCACGCACCGGGACGTCGCAGCCGACGACATCACCGAAGTGTTTCGCCGACTGGACAAGGAGTGACCGTGCGCTGGATCGTGTTCGACTACGGCGAGGTCATCAGCAAGCGGACCACCGCACTGCCGGAACTCGCCGAAGCGCTCGGCGCGGACCAGGTCGCGTTCGAAACCGCGTACTGGGCGCACCGGGAGGCGTACGACCGGGGCATGTCCGACGTGGACTACTGGTCGACCGTCGCCGGAAAGCCGTTGGACGAAACGACTTCGGCCCAGCTGGCCAAGATCGACGGGCTGGGCTGGATGACCTGCGAAGAATCCACTTTGGAACTCATCGCGGAAATCCGGGCGGCCGGGCACGGCCTCGCGTTGCTGTCCAACGCGCCGTCGGCGTTCGGCCGCCTGGTCGAGCTCGAGGCGTGGACGAAATCGTTCGCGCACCTGATCTTCTCGGGGGATCTGCGCATCGCCAAGCCCGACCCGGAGATGTGGGCGGAACTGCTCAAGCGCCTCGGCGCCCGGCCTCAGGACTGCGTGTTCTTCGACGACCGCCAGGTCAACATCGACGGCGCGGCCGCGGCCGGGATCGACGCCCGGCTGTGGGTCTCGGCGGCCGAGGCGCGTACGCACCTGGCCGCCGTCGGAATTCTGTAGCTACGACTTGATCTGGGAACGCTTGATGGCACCGTAGGCGAGCGTTCCCACCGTGGCCACGGCCGCGATGATCAGCAGCCACTTGAAGGCCGAGAAGATCCAGCCAATGAGCATGAACGCCAGCCAGATCACAACGATCGCGCCGAGGATCTTCACCAACATGTCCAGCCTCCCCATCGGGTCAGGTAGTGAACGATCCGCGCTCACCCGTGGTTCCCAGTCAACCAGCGGGTGAGGGGGCCGACCATCGGGAATGACCCCGATTTACCGCATCAGGGGGTCAGGGGGTCATCCACCCGCCCAGCCTGCGCAGGGCCTCCTCGATCTCGTGGTGCGCGCCCGCGAAGCTGAGCCGGACGAACTTCGAGCCGTGCTCGGGGTCGAAGTCGATGCCGGGCACGATCGCCAGGCCGGTGTCGGCCAGCAGCCGCTGGCACCAGCTCATCGCGTCGTGCGTGAGGTGTTCGATGTCGGCGTAGACGTAGAACGCGCCGTCGGCGGGCGCGAGGCGGTCGATCTTGAGCTGTTTCAGGCCGTCGAGCAGGGTGTCCCGGTTCGTCCGGTACTTCGCGACGTGCCCGTCCAGCTCCGCGTAGGACTCGTCGGTGAAAGCGGCGACGGCGGCGTGCTGCGCCAGCACCGGTGCGCAGATGTTGAAGTTGCCGATCAGGCACTCCACCGCCCGGTGCAGCCGCTGCGGCACGAGCAGCCAGCCCAGCCGCCAGCCGGTCATCGCGAAGTACTTGGAGAACGAGTTCACCACCACCGCTTCCCGGCTGTACTGCCACGCCGACGCGGGCTTGGTGCCGTACTCGATGCCGTGGTAGATCTCGTCGCTGATCAGCTGGACGCCGTGCTCGGCACACCAGCCCGCGATCGCCGCCAGTTCGGATCCCGCGACGATGGTGCCGGTCGGGTTGGCCGGGCTGGCGATCACCACGCCCTTGATCGGGCCGAGCCCGTCGAGCAGCTCGACGGTCGGCTGGAAGGTGTCGATCTCGACGACCTCGCACCCCAGCGCGGTGAGGATGTTGCGGTACGCCGGATATCCCGGCCGCGCCAGCGCGACCCGGTCACCGGGGTCGAACGCGGACAGGAAGGAAAGCAGGAAGCCACCGGAGGAACCGGTCGTGACGACCACGTCCTCCGGCGACACCCGCACGGAGTACTTCCGGTCGTAGTGACCGGCGATGGCTTCCCGCAACTCGGGGATGCCCAACTGCTCGGTGTAGCCGAGTTTGTTGCTGCGCAACACCTTCTCGGCCGCTTCGAGTACCGGCGCCGACGCGGAGGCGGACGGCTGCCCTGCCGCCAACGACACGACGTCACCCTTGGCGCGTTGCCGTGCGTTGGCGGCCTCGACGACATCCATCACGTAGAACGGCGGCACAGAGGCACGTGCGGCGACTGTCAGCGGGCTATGAGCCATAAGATCACCCTAACGCCGCCCGTGCCTCATGTGATCACTCAGAAAACACCCTTACCCAATCGCTTCTCGGAGATGAAGCGCTGCACGGAGTCCGTCACGTCCGCCTGCGGAGCACGCGCGGAACGACCGGCGGCCTGCTCGTCGGCGGGGATGTCCGGACGCGGGTCGCCGGGGCAGGTGACGCGCGAACCCGGCAGCACACCGTTGACGAGGTAGTTGTCGATGATGGTCGACGCGCAGGCGTTGCGGGTGTAGAGGCCATGGGTGCCGTCGTCCGCGACCGACACCAGTTGGTCCTTCAGCCTGGTGGCCATCGCGGGGCCGCCGTCGTACTGCGTGTTCGCGTCACCCTCGGCCTGGATCACCAGTCCGGTCTGGTAGCCGGAACGCTTGAGGTCGGTGACCCTGTCGGCGGGCTTGAAGCTGCGGAAGGTGCACTCGGTCGGCGCGGCGCGCAACACGCCGAAGCCGTACGGGTTCTTCTCACGGAACAGCCGCATGTCGCTGTAGTAGATCTGCAGGTCCTGCGGCCAGTCGGCCTCGCACGTGACGGTCTGGAACACGCCGTTGAACGTGTTGGCGATGCCCAGCTCCTTGACCAGCTTCGCGGCCTTGACCGCGTCCCTGACCTCGGCGGACTCGGTGGCGAGGGTGCCGTCCGACGCTGCCTTGAATGCCTTGATCATCCGGCCTTGCTCGTCCCACGCCGGGCGGAAGCGCGAGATGAAACCGACGATCAGGTCGTAGGCGGACCGGTCGACGGTGCCGTACAACGGGTCCTCGATCGGCTTGGTCGCCAGCTTCGCGGCCAGCGCCTCGGTGGTCGCGAACACCTCGGCCTGGGACGTGCCCAGCCCGTACACGGAGTTGCGCTCGCCGATCCACTTGAACATCGCTTCGGTGTTCTGCCGCATGGCCACGGCCTGCTGCTTGAACTGCTCGCGCCAGATCCAGTCCGGGCTGACCGCGGAGTCCAGCACGTTGCGGTCCAGGCTGGCCGGGAACAGGCTGCCGAAGACCGCGCCGAGGTAGGTGCCGTACGAGAAGCCCAAGTAGTTGATCTTCTTCTCGCCAAGCACACCCCGGATCACGTCCATGTCGCGAGCGGTGTTCGGCGTGTTGATGTACGGCCGCAGGCCACCGGCGGCCCGTTCACAGGCGGCCTCGTCGCTGCGCGCCTGCGCGGTGAACACCGCGAACTGCTCGTCGGTCGGCCTCGACGGGAGGCTCGCGATCGACGGGGTGTTCTCGCACTCCAGCGGGGTCGAGCGGCCGACACCACGCGGGTCGAAACCGATCATGTCGTAGACCTGCGCGATCGGCCGGTCGGCGAACGCCAGCGGCAGGTCGACACCCTCACCGCCGGGACCACCGGGGTTGAGCAGCAGCACGCCACGGCGCTTGGCCGGGTCCTTCGCGGGCAGTTTGCTGATCGTCACCGCGATGCGCTCGTCACCCGGCTTGCGGTAGTTCATCGGCACCGTCAGGGTCGCGCACTGCAACTCGGCGAGCGGCCCTTCGTCCGCGCACGGCTTCCACGTCGGCTTCTGGCCGTAGAACTCCTGCAAGCCAGGAGGAACAGCCGCACTGGCGACCGGTGCCACCCCCGTCATGACGCCGACCGCGGCCATCACGCTCACCCCGGCGTACGCCAGTCGGCTTCTTCTGGTCCTGCTCGTTCCTGTCACGGAGATCCCACTCCCTGTCACGCACCATGGACAGTGCGAACCTAGGAGCAGGGAAATGCCCGCACATCAGACTTTCGGCGGAATTGTCCAACCGAACAGGACCACTTCTCGCCATAAACCCCGTCAGTACCCGCGGTACGCGCCGCCACCCGCCATGGCCTTGATACCCGGGACGTTGTCGAGCGACCCGTAGCGGGAGATCGCGTAGTTCACGCCCGCGCAGATGTTGTCGACCGGGTTCCAGATGTCGTCGTGGCCGGGCAGTTTGTAACTGTTGAAAGTCGGGTCGATGCACTGCATCAGGCCCTTGGACGGCGTGCCCTTCGCCGCGTTGGAGTCCCAGTTGTTGATGGCGTTGGGGTTACCGGCCGACTCGTGCTGGATGATCGCCCAGATCTTCGGCACGTCCGCGTCGCTGACGTTGATCCCGTTGGCGCGCAGGATCTCCTGCGCCTGCTTGATCCACTCCTGGACGTTGCCGGGCGGCGGGCCCGCGGGCGGGCCACCGCTGGAGCCGAGGCCGCCGCCTCCTCCTCCACCACCACCGCCACCACCGCTGTGGCCACTGCCCCCGCCGGTTCCGCTGTGGCTGGAGCCGCTGCTGCCACCGGTGTTGCCGGTGTTGCCCGTGCCGGTCTGACCGGGAGTGTCCGTTCCGGACGGTGTGGTCTTGTCGTCCCTCGGCGCCTCGGGCTTCCAGTCGATCGTCTTGCCGGGACCGGGCACGTACGGCTGGCTGCCGGGCTCGGGGATGTCGGAGAACCGGGCGCTCGGGTTCGCGGCCGCTTTGATCTCGGTCGCCGCGGCCTTGATCTGCTCCTCGGTCTCCTTGAGCTTGTTCTCGATGTCCGTCGCGGCCGCCGACGTGATCGGCCGGAACTCGGCGTCCAGCGTGGCCGCGTCGGCGCCCGCGTTGGCCTGCTTGATCCGGTTGATCTCGCCGAGCGCCTGCTCGCACCGGTTGGACACGAAGTGCTTGGCGTCGTCGATCGCGGTCGCCACCTTGGTCAGCGCCGCACCGGCCTTGGCCAGACCCTCGCCGCTGGCGGTACCCGCCTTGGCGAACCGGTCCATGTAGGCCACGAACTGGTCGGCGGACGCGCCCTGCCACGCCGCGTCGAGCGCCTTGACCGAATTGGCCACGCCCGTGCCGTTCTCACTGACTCCCGTGCCCGCCTGCGTGAGCCGTTGGGCCGCGGCGTTGATCGAGCCGCTGTTGGCGTTCTCGACCTTCCGCGCGGCCGCCAGCACGGCGTCGCCGCCCGGGTAGCTCCCCAACTCAGCCGCAGCGCTCACCGCTCAGCTCCTCCCCAGCATCAAACCGAATAAGTCTTGGCGGTCTGCTGTTCGACGTTCTGCACGCTCTGGACCACCGCGTCGAGCGCGCGGGCGATCCCGTCGAGCAGCTGCTCGGCCTTGTCGAACTCGCTCAGCATCAACCTGTTCACCTCGTCGACCGCGGCCGACACGGCGCCGGAACTCGGCAGCGCACCGTAGGCGGCCGCGTCGCTCTGCACGTTCTGGAACGAATCCGCGATCTGCCCGAACTTCGGTTTGAAGTTCTGCACGGTCGTCATGCAGTTGTTGATCGCCTCGATGTTGTAACCGGCCACGTCCCCACCCCTTCGCCACATGTGTGACGCCAGAGAACCCCTCACTGGTTCCCGACAACCATAGAGCGAATTCAGATCTCGTCGAGCAGTTCCCACACAAACGTGGCGAGCCGCTGGTTGTCGCCCGGCGACACCGTCAACCAGGTGCGACCGTCCGGGCTGGGCTTCACCAGGTCGCAGTACCGGCCCGTCGGATTGTCGTGAAAAGCGACAACCCGTGCAGCGCGGACAATTCGCTTGTCCCTGTGATGGCGTTCGGCACCGAACTGTCCGCGCGTGGTGATTCCGGACAGCATCGACGTCAGTGCCTGAGCCTCGCTCAACGCGAGGCCTTTCGCCTCGAGATTGGTGATGAACTTCTTCGTGTCGCCGTGCGACTCGTCGTCCGCGGCGGTCACCAGGTCGTTGGGCAGGCTGACCGACCGGCCACGGCCCGCGGGCATGTCACCCGCGACCGACACAGCGGACTCGGCCAGCGCGCTGTCCCGTGCCGGGATCAGCCACACCTGGCCCTCGTCGACCACAGCCAGCTGCGCCGCTCGGCCCGCGACGGCCGCAAACGCTTTCACCTCGCGACCGGCCCAGATCCACGCGTCGACGCTGACATGCGGATGGGCGAGGACCTCCAGCGCGTCCACAAGCTCCGGATTCGCCCGGCCGGACTGCGCCAGGCCCCGTGACTCCAGCGCACGCCACGTCTTGCGCACGAGCTCGGCTCGTTCGGCGTGGGTCTTGCCGGGGCTGGGCACGTCGAGCGCGACATGGCGGTCGGGCAGCCGCTCGCTCTCCCAGATGACGTCGAACTCACACGCGGAGAGAACCAGGCTCACTCGTCGTCGTCTTCCCCAAGCACCGACGGCATGACCATCCGGCCGTCGGCGAACACGTCCTCAGCTTCGATGCCGTACTTGCGCACGTGCTCCTCATCCTCTTCGCCCTGCGCGGTGCCCGCGGCAGGCTGCATCATCGACGCACCGGGCTTGCTCTTGGCCCCGACGCGCTCAGCGGTCCGCGCCGCCGCGGCCTCCTCAGGCGGCAACCCGCTCAACGCGGACCCCGTGCCACGAGAACCACCCGGCGGAAGCGCCGACGGACGACCGCCGGTCTTGGGCGCGAGACGCTCCTTGTCCGCGACCGACCCGACAGCGGCCCCGCCCTGCGCGCCACCGACCATCCCGGCGACGGCGTTGGTCATGCCCTCGTAGTACGGGCGAACCGGCGGGGTGCCCTGCGCGAAACCCGGCTGCAACGGCCCGCCACCGGGCATCGGACCGATCCCGGTCATCTTGCCCGGGACCCCGGGCTGACCCGGCTGACCAGGAACCCCGGAATGCGGCCCGGACTGGCCCCCACCGACCAACGGCTGACCCGTGGCGTCGAACGACCCGACCGGAACACCAGGAGCACCGCCCGGAACACCGGCGATCGACGCACCACCCGGCGCGAACGCCGCGGAACCACCACCGACGCTGGAAATGCTCGTGCCGGTCGACGCCTTGGTCGGCGGAGCGGCGACGAGGTTGAGCCCAGGCGGAACAGGAAGCGCCTGGTAGGCGCCCAGGTTCGACTTGCTGGCGTTGGCGTAGCCGTTCATCGCGTCGACAGCCTGCGCCCGCGCGGCCTGAGTGCGCTTGACCTCCGCGGAGTGATCCGTGGTGTGCAGCAGCAGCTTGTCGGCGAGGTTGTAGTCCTTCGCGCCCCGCAGCGCACTCGACTCGGGCGCGCAGTTGCGGGTGCGGGAGTAGTCGTCACCCTGGTTGCAGACAGCACCGGCCGAACTGGTGATGGTCCCGGTCGCCTCGCCGCCGTACTGGGACGAGTCGGACATCACGACCTGGGCGTCGTCACTGGAGGCGCCCGTCCACTCGACGCCGATCTTCGTCAGCTCGGTGCGCAGGACCTCGTCGGTCTGCTTGAGGCTGTTGGCGATCGCCGTGAGCGCGTCGACGGCGCGGTTCATGCTCTCCGACCCACGACCCTGGCGGATCTGGTCGACCATGACGGCGAGTTCCTCGTTGCTGTAGCCGGCGAATCGGTAGTCACCGATCTCGGTTCCGGACATGGCGGTTCCTCACTTCAGGGTCTTGAGGGTCTGCATGGCGAAGTGCGCGGCCTGCTCACTCTTCGAACACATCTGCTCCTGGGTGAAGGCGTTGCGACTCGGCCGGAAGACGACCATCAATTGCTGGCCTTCGGCCACGCCCACCGCGGTCGCGCAGTCGAATGCGCCGCCGCTGCCACGGATGTGGTAATCCGCTGCCGGGAAATCATCGATCGAGACGAGTTTGGCCTCGACATTCCGCTTGCCGGACAACCAGGGTTCGAATCCCTCACTGGTGATCGCCCAGACCTCGTAGTCGAAAGCGTTCTTGCCTTCCGTGCCGTCCATCAGACACTGGGGAGATCCCTTGAAGGCGTCGCCGTCCTGGGTTTTGTTGCGCTTCCGGTTGACCTTGAGCTGCCCCAGTTGCTCCTGGGTCAGCAGCTTGCACGGGTCGACGCCGTCGAGCTTCATCTCCCTGGGCCTCGGCGGAATGGCCACGCTCGGCTTCGAGCCGCCCGAGCCCTGCGCGCCGCCGTTGCCAGCCGGAACCGCCTGGCCGGGCTCACTCTCCGTGCACCCGGTCAGCGCCACCGCACAGAGCAGCGCGACCATGACCGGCCTACGCAACCGTCGTCGTCCCGAAGACCGCTGCGATGTCCTGGTCGTTGAATCCATAGGTTTTCGCGCTGTTCTGGAGTTGGGACATGATGTTGCGCAGGCTGGTCACGTAATCGGTGATCCTCGCCGCGTAGGAGTCGTCGGCCAGCACCAGCCGGAAATTCCAGGCGCTCGCCGCGTCGACGCTCACCGGATCCTCCGCTGTGGGCTCGATCATCAACGACCGACTGTGCGTGGCGAACGTGTCGTTCAGCGCGTCGATCTGGGTTTGGATGATCTTGGCCGCGGCGAGCACGTTGTCGTGGTTCACCTTCAACGTCGCCGCGCCTGCCGGGGCTTCGGGAATCGATGCCAGCGCTTGCGCCCACGACAGTGAGCCGGTCGTCTCTTCCATTCACGCACCCCCGTACGTTCTGTAGTCGTCCGGTCTCTTTTCGTAGGCTACCAACGCTGGTAGACCTCTACGTGAAGTTTGACGGAGAAACCGGCCACCCGGTTCCACCGAATCAGCTAGCGGGAACCGCGACCTCTCCGCGTGACGCGCGCAGTGCGATGTCCGTCCTGTGGTGCGAGCCGGCGAGGTGCAGGTTCTCGATCCGACGGTACGCATCCTGGCGCGCCGCTTCCAGGTCGTCGCCCATTCCGACCACCGAGAGCACCCGGCCGCCTGAGGAGACCACCGCGCCGTCTTCGCGCCTGCGGGTGCCCGCGTGCAGGACTCCTTCGGCTTCGCTGCCCGCGATCACGTCTCCCGTGCGGGGCCTGCCGGGGTAGCCCTCTGCCGCCACCACCACGGTCACCGCTGATCCCTCTGCCCAGTCCAGCGGGGGCTGGTCGGCGAGGGTTCCGGTGGCCACGGCGTTGAGCAGTTCTCCCAGCGGGGTGCGCAGCAGGGCCAGCACCGCCTGGGTCTCGGGGTCGCCGAAGCGGCAGTTGAACTCGATCACCTGCGGGCCGGTCGGGGTGATCGCCAGGCCCGCGTACAGCAGGCCGGAGAAGGGCACGCCGCGCTTGGCCATCTCGTCCACGACCGGCTGGACGATCTTGTCCACGATGGTGGACACCAGGTCGCCCCCTGCCCACGGCAGCGGGGTGTACGCACCCATGCCGCCGGTGTTGGGGCCGTGGTCGCCGTCGCCGACGCGCTTGAAGTCCTGCGCGGGCAGCAACGGGACCACTGTCCTGCCGTCGACGAGGCAGAACAGGGAGACCTCCGGTCCGGACAGGAACGACTCCAGCAGGACCGGGTGGCCTCCTTCCAACAACGTCATCGCGTGCGCGCGGGCGGTCGCGAGGTCCTGGGTCACCACGACGCCCTTGCCCGCGGCCAGGCCGTCGTCCTTGACCACGTAGGTCGGGCCGAAGCGCTGCAGTGCCGCGTCCAGCCGGGCAGGGTTGTCGACGATCTCGCTGTGCGCGGTCGGGACGCCCGCCGCGGCCATCACGTCCTTGGCGAACGCCTTCGAGCCCTCGATCCGGGCGGCGTCGGCGGACGGGCCGAAGCAGGCGAAGCCCGCCGCGCGGACCGCGTCGGCGACACCCTCGACCAAGGGCCCCTCGGGGCCGATCACGACGAGGTCGGCCTTCCACCGCTCAGCCAGTGCGGCGACTTCGGCGGGGTTGCCCACCTCGACGCCGTACTGCTCCGCGACTGCCGCTGTCCCGGCGTTGCCGGGGGCGCAGGCCAGGGCGGTGACCTGCGGGTCCCGCGACAAGCCGAGGACCAGGGCATGCTCTCGGGCCCCAGACCCGATGACCAGAACTCGCACGACTGGAAAGGATAGGTGCCGTGCTCCGTTCAGCTCACCCCGAGGGCCTGCTTGGCACCGGGGTGGACCGGTACTGGATCGGTCCTGATGGCCGTTTCCTTGGTGATCTCCTTCGCCGACGGGTGGGTCTTCTCCAGATCCGCCTTCTTGTCGAACATCAGCTTCGTGATCGCGCACGCGTTGCCCGCCGGGAAGTCCTCGCGGACCAGCAGGAAGTTCGGCACCACGATGGTCGGCACGTCGGCGGGCTGCTTGTAGGTCGCGGCCGGGATGGTGCCCTGGTCGTAGACCTGGTTGAGCTGCTTGAGCGCGCCGAGCTGCGGGGTGATGTCGATGAACTTCACCTTGCCGCCCATGGAGGTGGTCAGGTCGGTGATCTCCGGGGTGGGCAGGCCGCCGGACCACACCAGCCCGTCGATCTTGCCTTCCTTCATCCCGTCGACGGTCTGCCGCAGCGCCAGCCGCTGCGGTGAGAGGTCGCTGTCCTTCAGCCCGGCCGCCTGCAGCAGCCGGTTGGCGATCACCTCGGTGCCCGACTTCGGCGAACCGGTGGAGATCCGCTTGCCGCGGAAGTCCGCGACGCTGTTGATCCCGCTGTCGGCGCGCACCACGACCTGGGTGTAGTTCGAGTGGATCCGGGCAAGGGCCTGGACCTTCTGCGGCTTGCCCTCGAACGCGGACTTGCCCTGCACGGCGTCGGCTGCCGTGTCGGCCAGCGAGAACGCGATGTCGTACGTCTTGTCCGCGAGCTGCTGGATGTTCTGCACGGACGCGCCGGTGTCCGCCGCGGTGGCCTTCAGCTTGGAGTTGTTGCTGATCACCTGGGCGAGGCCGCCGCCGAGCACGTAGTACACGCCGCCGACGTTGCCGGTGGCGATGGTCACGCGCCCCTCGGACGCCTCGCACGAGGCCTGTCCGCCGGGTTGTTGCGCGGACTGGTTGTTGTCCTCGCGTTTGCCGCCGCAGCCGGTGGCCACCAGCGCGACCCCCACCACACCAATGAGTGCTTTACGCACTGTCGACACTGTTGATCTCCTTGTCCTTTTGCCGCAACAGCAAGTGCACGACGACGGCGGCAACGGCGAAGCCCGCCCCGACCGCGATGGAAAGTGGCTGCAGGTAGAGCAGCAGGAGCGCGGCCGGGACGCACAGCACCCGGACGGGCATCTTGGCCGGACCGAACAGCCAGCCGGTCGTGACGACCGCGAGCACGGCCACGCCGACCGCGGACACGGCCGTCACCCACACGACGTCGAGGAACGGGCGTTGCAGCAGCAACGCGGAACCGTTGTCGGTGAGTACGAACGCCAGCGGCACGAGGAACGCGGGCAACGTGTACTTCCACGTCTGCCACATGGTTTTCAGCACCGCGCCACCGGTGATGGCCGACGCCGCGACGGCCGCGAGCGCCGTCGGCGGAGTGACCTCGGACAGCACCGCGTAGTAGAAGATGAACATCGCCGTCTCGGCGGGTTGCACGCCAAGCGTGATCAGCGCGGGCCCGATCACCACCCACGAGATGATGAACGACGCGGTGACCGGGACAGCCAGGCCGAGCACGCAGACTGCCAAGGCACAGAACACAACCGTCAGCGCGAGCACCACGGTCGGGTTGTCGGACAACGAGTTCGCGGCCTTCACCAAAGCGTCGGCGAGCACCTGCCCGAGTCCGGTCTTGGTGATCGTCGACGTGATCACGCCCGCCGCGGCGCAGACCGCGATCACCGGCAGCGCACCGCGGATACCCTCGGACAGCGAGTCGACGAGTTCCCTGAGCCACGCGATCAGCGCGGCCCGCTTGTCTTCACCGAACAGCTTGCCCACCAACGAGAACAGCGCCGCCACACCGGAGGCGTAGACCACCGCGGAGAACGGCGGGATGTCCAACGCCAGGAACACGACGATGATCGCGAGCGACGCGAAGTGGTACCCGCCCTTGGCCAGCACGGCCAGGGCTTTCGGCGAGTCCACGTCCACCGAGTGCGCGCCGAACCGGCGGGCGTCGGCCTCGACCGCGAACACGATCCCCAGGTAGTACAGGAGTGTCGGCACGATCGCCCAGAGCAGGACGGTGAGGTACGACGTCTCCAGGTACTCGGCGATGATGAACGCGGCGGCACCGAGCGTCGGCGGCGAGAGGATCGCGCCGATTCCGGACGCGGCCAGCAGACCACCGGCGTTCTCCTTGGGATACCCGGCTTTCCTCAGGATCGGCCAGGTGATCGCGCCGAGCGTGACCGTGGTCGCCGTGCCCGAACCGGACACGGTGCCCAGCAGGAACCCGGACAGCGCCGTGGTGCGGCCGGGCGCCGTGCGCGACTTGCGGAACAAGGCGAAGCTGAAGTCCACGAAGAACTTGCCCGCACCCGAGTTGGCCAGCACGGCACCGTAGATCGTGAACAGCACGATGTAGGTGGCGGCGACATCGAGCGGCGTGCCGAAGAAACCGTTGCTGGGGTCGTACAAGGCGCTGATGATCTCGTCGAAGTTCATGCCCGCGTGCGAGATCGCCCAGCTCTGCGGCAGGAACCCGCCGTAGTAGGCGTATGCGAGGAAGACCAGGCAGATGATCGGCAGGACCAGGCCGGTCGTGCGCCTGGTCGCCTCGAGGATGAGCAACAACAGGACAGCACCGGCGATGACATCCACAGTGGACAGCTGACCCTGCCGGTCGAGGAACGCGTCGAACCCCGTGAGCAACGGGTAGAGCGCGACCACGAGCGTGAGCGCGGACAGTACCCAGTCGATCACACCGGGGTCGTCGTTCTCCGTCGCGCCGCGTCCCGCGGGCCGGTACGCGAGGAAGACCAGCGGCAGCGTGACCGCGAGGAAGATCACCAGGTAGTACTGGTTGCCCTGGTCGAACGGCAGGAAGACCTGCTTGAGCACCAGCAGCGCGACCGCCGCCCCGACGATCCACAGCGCTCGTTCCCAGCGTGGGGATAACTTCCGCGCCGGACGTTCCTCGTCGTGCGCGCCGACGATGTCGTCGACGCTGCGCTGCTCTGCGGTGGTCACCCGGCGAACGTACCCGGTGAGGTGGTCGGCATCACACTGTTCTTTGCATTGCCTTAGGACAGACGCGCACAACGTTCATCCGAGCGTGGCCGACCGTGCAGGAATGCCAGGTAGCGTCCACGCACTTCGTTCGCAGCAAGGAGGCACGTGATGGGGAAACGACTCGCCGCATTAGCGCTGAGTGGGATCGCGCTGGTCGCGATGGTCGGGCCGGCGACCGCGGACCCGCAGGCGCAGGGCAGGGGTGACCAGGCCAAGCCGTTGATCTTCGGGCACCGCGGGGCCTCCGGCTACCGCCCGGAGCACACGTTGGCCTCCTACGAACTCGCCGCCCGGATGGGCGCGGACTACATCGAACCCGACCTGGTGTCGACCAAGGACGGTGTGCTCGTGGCCAGGCACGAGAACGAGATCGGCGGCACGACCGACGTGGCGTCCCGGCCGGAGTTCACGGGTCGCAAGACCACGAAGACCATCGACGGAGCCCCGCTGACCGGCTGGTTCACCGAGGACTTCACCCTGGCGGAACTCAAGACCCTGCGGGCGACCGAGCGCATCCCGGACATCCGCCAGCGCAACACGATCTACACCAAGCGCTTCGAGGTGCCGACCTTCCAGGAAGTGATCGAGCTGAGCAGGCGCCTGTCCTGGGAGCTGCACCGGGAGATCGGCATCGCGCCGGAGACCAAGCACCCGACGTACTTCCAGTCGATCGGCAAGGCACTCGAGCCCGGCCTGGTCCGCACTCTCGACCGCAACGGCCTCAACCACCCGCGTGCGAAGGTCGTCGTGCAGTCCTTCGAGGTCGGCAACCTGGTGGCGCTCAACCGCCAGCTCAGGGTCCAACTCGTCCAGCTGACCAGCGCTGCGGGCGCGCCGTACGACTTCATCGTGAAGGGCGACCCGCGCACGTACGCCGACATCGTGAGCCCGGCGGGCCTGCGTGACGTGGCGAAGTACGCCGACTGGCTCGGCCCGGAGAAGGGACAGGTCATCCCCCGTGACGCGGCCGGATTCCTGAAGGCGCCGACGTCGCTGGTGTCCGACGCGCACAAGGCTGGGCTGAAGGTCGTGCCGTACACCTTCCGCAACGAGAACAACTTCCTGCCCGCCGACTTCCGCTCGTCCGCCGTCCCGGCTGAGTACGGAAACGCGTTCGGCGAGTTCGAGAAGTTCTTCGCCACCGGCGTCGACGGCGTGTTCACCGACAACACGGACACGGCGGTGGAGGCCCGCAAGAACAGGCGCTGACAAGGTGCAAGCACATCAGCGGACCAGTTCGTGGCGCACGATCGTCTGGTCACGGCCGGGGCCGACGCCGATCGCCGAGACCCTGGCACCCGACAGCTCCTCCAACCGCTCGACGTAGGCCCGCGCGGTCGCCGGGAGCTCATCGAACTCGCGGCACTGGCTGATGTCCTCCCACCAGCCCGGCATCTCCTCGTAGACCGGGATGGCGTGGTGCACGTCGGTCTGCGTCATCGGCATGTCGTCGACCCTGCGGCCGTCCACTTCGTACCCGACGCAGATCGGCACGGTGTCGAGGCCGGACAGCACGTCCAGTTTGGTCAGGAAGTAGTCGGTGATGCCGTTGACCCTGGCGGCGTACCGCGCGATCACCGCGTCGAACCAGCCCGTGCGCCGCGAACGCCCGGTGGTGACGCCGAACTCGCCGCCCTGCTTGCGCAGGTTCTCGCCCATCTCGTCGGTCAGCTCGGTCGGGAACGGCCCGGAACCCACCCGCGTGGTGTACGCCTTCAGGATGCCGATCACCGTGGTGATCCGGGTCGGGCCGATGCCGGACCCGGCCGACGCGCCGCCCGACGTCGGGTTCGACGACGTGACGAACGGGTACGTGCCGTGGTCGACGTCCAGCAGGGTGCCCTGCGAGCCCTCCAGCAGCACGTTCTCGCCGCGCTCGAGCGCCTGGTTGAGCAGCAGGCGGGTGTCGGCGATCCGGCTGAGGAACTTCTGCCCCTGCTCCAGCACGGTGTCCACGACCTGGTTGGGGTCGAGCGCGCGGTGGTTGTAGACCTTGACCAGCACCTGGTTTTTGAAGTCCAGCGCCGCGTCGACCTTCTGGCGCATGATCTTCTCGTCCAGCAGGTCCTGCACGCGCACGCCGACGCGGGCCACCTTGTCCTGGTAGCAGGGGCCGATGCCGCGACCGGTCGTGCCGATCTTGGACTTGCCCAGGTAGCGCTCGGTGACCTTGTCGATGGCCACGTGGTACGGCATGATCAGGTGCGCGTCGGCGGAGATCAGCAGCTTGCTGGTGTCGACATCGCGCGCCTCCAGCCCCGACAGCTCCTCCAGCAGGACACCGGGGTCGACCACCACGCCGTTGCCGATCACGTTGTTCACGTTCGGCGAGAGGATCCCGGACGGGATCAGGTGCAACGCGAAGTTCTGCCCGTCGGGAAGAACCACGGTGTGCCCGGCGTTGTTGCCGCCTTGGTAGCGGACGACCCACTGGACGCGGTCACCGAACAGGTCGGTTGCCTTGCCTTTACCTTCGTCGCCCCATTGGGCGCCGATGACCACGATGGCCGGCATGTGAAACTCCAGGTGGATTCGGGCGTGCGAAATGCCGGTAATGGAGACTAGACCAGGAGCTCAGCGTGGGTGCACTCGTACTGGCCTGTGGCGATTCGGCCGGACACGATCGGTTGGCGTCGCTGACCGAGCGTGATGACGTCGAGGTGTCCGCGGTGCCGGCCACACCGGGTCGAACGGACGTGGATCCCCTGCTCAAGGGCCTCGGCGAGCGTCGCATCGTGGTCCTGGGCACGGACGCGGACCTGGCCGCGGTAGTGCTGCGGATCATGCGCAAAGAACTCGTGGACCAGGTGGCTGTCGGGTTCGTGCCGACCGGTGACTCGCCGGTCGCGGACCTCTGGGACCTGCCGACGGACCCGGGCAAGGCGATCGAGGTCGCGCTGCGCGGCGACGTCGACCCGATCCCGCTGCTACGCGACGATGCCGGTGGCGTGCTGGTCGGGCTGGGCAGGATCGGGCCGACACGGGGTGTTGGTTACTGCGACGACACAACGGCGCTGCGTGGCCGGATCAGTGCTATCGAAGTCACGCCCGACCCGTCCGGCCGCAACGGGCTCGTCGTCCGCGTGATCCGCCGCGGGCTGCTCGGCAAACGGGTCAGCGAGTTCAAGGGCCGCGCGTTCCAACTGGGCAGCCTGCCCGTGCTGCCGGTCAAGGACGGCGTGCAGCACCCGCGGCAGGTGTCTCGGTGGACCTGGTACCGGCACACCTCGGATCTCCGCGTCGCCAGAGGGCTCATTTGAGCCGCAGCAGCACGGCTCCGGTGTTCCGGCGCTGCTCGAGGTCGTTGTGCGCGTCAACGGCCCGGTCAAGGGGGTGGACGGCGTGGATCTTGGCGGTCATACCGCTGTTCAAAGCCGTTTCCGCGTCCGCTCGTTGCCGCTGCGAGCTCCGGCGCTGCAGCACCCCGGACGCGCCGACGACAGTCAGCCCGCGCTGCGCGATCAACGCCGTGTCGACCTGCGGCCACTGCCCTGAGGTGTACCCGTACAGCCCGACGCGGTCCTGGGCGACGGCGACGGCTCGTCCGCCGACCTCGCCGCCCACCGAGTCGAGGACCACGCTGGGTTCGCCCCAGTTCTCGTCGTCGTACGTGACTGGTTGCGCGCCCAGCTCCTTGACCGCCGCCAGCTTGTCGGGGCTGGTCACGCCGATCACGTGGGCACCGCGGGCGTGGGCTGCCTGGACCAGCATGGAGCCGATCCGGCCTGCCGCGGCGGTCACCAGCACGGTGTCGGCGGCACCGACGCGCATCACGTCCAGCAGGCCGATCGCCATGTCACCACCGCCGAACAGGGCCACCGCGTGCTCGATCGGCATACCGTCCGCAACCGGGTGGACGTGGTCGGCCAGCGCGAACTCCGCGTAACCACCCTGGAAACCGCTGGTCCTGGCCACCACGCGCCTGCCGGCCAGCGCCTGGTCCTCGGCGTGGACCACCACGCCGCCGATCTCGAAGCCGGGGACGTACGGCACCGCCCACGACGGCACGGTGCCGCGTCGCAGCAACGTGTCCGCGAACAGGACCGCCGCGACTTCGACTTCGACGAGCACCTGCCCATCGCCCGGTTCGGGCCGTCCGACTTCTTCCACGCGCAGCACCTCGGCGCCGCCGAACTCGTGGACCCGGATCACCCGCATGTTCCCCTCCAAACGAGACACTTTGTCTCTCTTGAGGCAGACTGTCCGAGCGTCGACCGGTCGCCAAGGTGCAACCGAGACGGTCTGTCCCAGCCTGGACGAGGAGCCGGTTTTGTCTCAGCAGAACCTCCGGGTGCGCCGGACCCGGATCCTGTTGCGCGACGCGTTGGTCGAGCTGATCGACGAGCGTGGCTTCGACCGGATCACCGTCGGCGAGCTCACCACCCGCGCGATGGTCAGCAGGGCCGCGTTCTACCGGAACTACCGGGACAAGTACCACCTGGCCGAGCAGGTCTTCGACGACGCGCTCGACGAGCTCATGGCCACCGCGCCCGACGACGTGCCGCAACTCTGGACGGAGTTCTTCGACCACGTCGCCACCTACGAGCGGCTTTACAAGGCGCTGCTGAGCCGCAAGGCGGGTACGTGGTTCGCTGACACGATGCGCGCGAAGATGGCGTCGATCAGCGCACATCACCTGACTGGGAAAGCTGGGAACGACTTGACGCCGACCGTTGTCGGCGCGGTCGCCGTGCAGGCCATCACGTGGTGGCTGGACCACGATCGTCCCTGCTCAGCCAGGGTGATCGCGGACCGGACAGCGGAAATGATGCGCGCGATCATCGACGTCGAGTTACGGCATCCGTCGTAAGGGTGTCACCCGGAGGTATTGCTCACGCTACCTCCGTGGGTCACGGTCGAGTGACCCACGACACGGAGGTGACATGATCGCCAAAAGTGCCTTACGGGCCCTGCTCCTCGTCGTCGCACTGCTGCTCGGCACGGCAGTCGCGGCATGGGCGACACCGCCAGGCATTCCCAGCGCATCCACCGCACGTACCCAGTTGAACGGGCTGACGGTGGCCCCGGACGGATCGAGCGACGGCTACAACCGCGACCTCTTCCCGCACTGGACCACCGTTTCCGGCTCGTGCAACACCAGAGAGGAAGTCCTCAAGCGCGACGGGACCAACGTCGTCGTCGACGCCTCCTGCGCCGCCACGTCCGGCAAGTGGTTCAGCCCGTACGACGGCGCCACCTGGTCGGCGGCCTCGGACGTCGACATCGACCACGTCGTCCCGCTCGCCAACGCGTGGAGAACGGGCGCGAAGTCGTGGACGACGTCGAAGCGCCAGCAGTTCGCCAACGACCTGTCCAGCCCGCAGCTGATCGCCGTGACCGACAACGTCAACCAGGCCAAGGGCGACAAGTCACCCGACGTGTGGAAGCCGCCGCTCACGTCCTACCACTGCACCTACGCCCGGATGTGGATCGGCTCGAAGTACAAGTGGGCGCTGACGGTCAACTCGAACGAGAAGGCCGCGCTGAACTCGATGCTCGACCGCTGCTAGCGGCTAGATCTGGGGCGCGGCCGGGTCGGAGTCCTCGATGAACTTGCGGACCCGGTCGTACTCCTCGGTCTCGCCGATGGCCTTGGCCGCCTTGCCCAGCGCGGCGAGGGCCCGCAGGAAACCCTGGTTGGGGCGGTGGCTCCACGGAATCGGGCCGAAACCCTTCCAGCCGTTGCGGCGCAACTGGTCCAGGCCCCGGTGGTAGCCGGTGCGGGCGTAGGCGTACGCGGCGACGTGCTCGCCCTTGCCGAGGGCCTGCTCGGCGAGCACAGCCCAGGCCTCGCTGAAGTCCGGCCAGGCGGCGGCGACTTCGGCCGCGTCCTTGCCCGACTCGATGGCGGCCTGCTGCTCGGCGCGGTCGGGCAGCAACGTGGGTTCGGGGCCAAGCAGGTTGTTCTGCATGCCCCCATCCAATCAGCCCGGCAGCACAGAGCCCACGCCGAGACCGGCGTGGGCTCTGTCGGATTCGGATTCGACCGCGGGTCAGCCCGCGATCATGCGGCCCGCGGACTTCAGGTGCTGGCAGGCCTCGATGATGCGGTCGGCCATCGCCGTCTCCGCCTTCTTGAGGTAGCTGCGCGGGTCGTAGGTCTTCTTGTTGCCGACCTCGCCGTCGATCTTCAGCACGCCGTCGTAGTTGCTGAACATGTGGGCCGCGATCGGGCGGGTGAAGGCGTACTGCGTGTCGGTGTCGATGTTCATCTTCACCACGCCGTACGACAGGGCCTCGTGGATCTCCGACAGCTCCGAGCCCGAGCCGCCGTGGAACACCAGCTCGAACGGCTTCGAGTCGGCCGGGCGGCCCAGCTTCTGCGAGGCGACCTCCTGGCCGCCCTTGAGGACCTCGGGGCGCAGCTTCACGTTGCCCGGCTTGTAGACGCCGTGCACGTTGCCGAAGGTGGCGGCCAGCAGGTAGCGGCCGCGCTCGCCCGCGCCCAGCGCGTCGATCGTCTTGAGGTAGTCGTCCTCGGAGGTGTAGAGCTTGTCGTTGATCTCGTTGGCGACGCCGTCCTCCTCGCCGCCGACCACGCCGATCTCGACCTCGAGGATGATTTTCGCCTCGACGGTCTGGGCGAGCAGTTCGGCAGCGATCTTGAGGTTCTCGTCGATCGGCACCGCCGAGCCGTCCCACATGTGCGACTGGAACAGCGGGTTCTGGCCCTTGGCGACGCGCTGCTTCGAGATCTCGATCAGCGGACGCACGAAGCCGTCCAGCTTGTCCTTCGGGCAGTGGTCGGTGTGCAACGCGATGTTCACCGGGTACTTGTCGGCGACCACGTGCGCGAACTCGGCCAGCGCGACGGAGCCGGTGACCATGTCCTTGACCTTGGTGCCGGACGCGAACTCGGCGCCACCCGTCGACACCTGGATGATGCCGTCGCTCTGCGCCTCGGCGAAGCCGCGCAGGGCGGCGTTCAGGGTCTCCGAGGAGGTGACGTTGATGGCCGGGTAGGCGAACTCGTTCTGCTTCGCCCGGTCCAGCATCTCGGCATAGACCTCGGGTGTGGCGATGGGCATCGGTCTCGTCCTCCTCGGGGCTGGGATGCCTGTGCAGCCGAATCCTACGAGGCCCCGACTGGCGGTCACCGTGAGCACCACCGGTGACACTCGGTGACAACCTGGTGGTGACGGCCTTCGCGATCGATTCAGTTGACGTGCACCCTGTTCGGCCCGATCGTGGACTCAAGCCGTGAACGTCACCTGCCGAAGCACTCACGCTGGGTGCATCGCCCACCCGAATGGCTGACTCTCGTGGGTGACCCGTCTGGCAGTGTCGACAAAGCCGTGGGCGCACGTAGATTTCTGGCCCGTGACCGCCCTTTATAACGAAAAGATCACCGGCGGTCCGGTCACCTTCGCCGCGGCGGAGGACTTCCTGCGGATGTTCCACGACGCGCACCCCGAGGCGGGCGCTGTGCGCCATCGGCTGGCCGAGGTGCGCGCGGAGATCGCGGAGACCGGCACCTACCGGCACACGAATGAGGAACTTTGCTACGGCGCCAGAGTCGCGCTGCGCGACACCGGCTGGTGCACGAGCGGACTGCCGTGGCGACGGCTCAAGATCCGCGACCTGCGCGGCATCCACAAGGCGCAGGCGGTCGCGGCCCAGTGCTTCGAACACCTCCGGCTGGCCACCAACGGCGGCAAGATCCAGCCGCTCGTCACCGTGTTCGCCCCCGACCGGCCGGACTCGCCCGGCCCGCGGATCTGGAACGCCCACCTGGTCAGCTACGCGGGCTACCCGGAATCGGGTGACGCCAGGAACATCGAGTTCACCGAGTCCGTCGAGGCACTCGGCTGGCAGCCACCCCTCGCACGCACCGCCTTCGACCACCTGCCGCTCGTGGTCAGCACGGGCCTGCAGGATCCGCAGCCGTTCAGGATCCCCCGCGAAGTGGTCACCGAGGTGCCGTTGACGCACCCGGACCTGCCGTGGTTCGCCGACCTCGGCCTGCGCTGGCCGGCCGTGCCGGTGATCACCAACATGCGCCTGTGCGTCGGCGGGATCGACTACCCCGCGGCGCCGTTCAACACCTGGTTCGTCGGCACCGACATCGGCACGCGCGGTCTCGCCGACGAATCCGCGTACGCGATGCTCCGGCCGGTCGCCGACCGGCTGGGGCTGGACACGTCCACCGACCGGACGCTCTGGCGGGACCGCGCCACCCTGGAGCTCAACCGGGCGGTGCTGCACTCGTTCGACACCGCCCGGGTCACGATCACCGACCACTACGCCGAAACACAGCACCGCCTGGCCTGGCTCCGGTCCCGGCGCAACCGGGGCGACCGCCCGGCCTTCCGGCCGCACAGGTCACGTTAGGGCGGTGCCCAACGTCTCGAACGCTTCCAGGTCAAGGGATCCGTCGGCGGTGAGCACCTGCAGGTTCACGTGGTCCGCGCCGGCCGCGTGGTGCGCGGCGACGGTGGCGACGATGTTGTCGACGCCCTGGGGGATCAGCGCGCCGAGCAACTTGTCGCTGCCGCCGTTGGCGAAGTCCTCGTCGGTGTAGCCGAGGCGGCGCAAGTTGTTGGTGTAGTTGGGCAGCTTCAGGTACAGGTCCGTGTACTGGCGGATGATCCGGTCGGCCCGGTCGCGGTCGGGTTCGAGCACGACGGCCACTTCCGGGGCGAGCAGGGGACCCTCGCCCAGGGTCTGCCTGGCCTGCTTGGTGTGTTCGACCGGGGCGAAGTACGGGTGCGCGCCCGCGCTGCGCTCGGCCGACAGGGCAAGCACCTTGGGGCCAAGCGCCGCCAGCGCCCGGCCCGCAGCGGGCACACCGGCGGCGTCCAGCTCGTCCAGATAGGACACCAGTTTGGTGTACGGCTTCTCGTACTGGGTGTTGAACATCTTGTGGCTCGCGCCGATGCCGAGCAGGAACCGGTCGGCGTGCTTCGCCGCGATCCGGTGGTAGGACTCCGCCAGTTCGGCCGCTTCGGCGGCCCAGACGTTCACGATGCCGGTGGCCACCGTCAGCGTGCTGGTCGCGTCCAGCAGGGCTTCCGCGATCCGCAGGTCGGCGCTGGGGGATCCGCCGAGCCACAGCGTGCCGAACCCGAGGTTCTCCAGATCGGCCGCGACCTCCGGCCGATCGGTCCAGAGGTGGACCATGCTCCAGATGCCGACCTTGCCCAGCTGCATGTTTCTCGCCCTTCGCTCTGCGACCACGTCGATCTTCCCCTCAGGAATACGTTCGACGCATGTCGAACATTCCCCGAACCGGACTTGACGTGTTCCCACTCGACGAGCTGGACGGATTGACTCAGGCCCCTTCCTGACCCACAGTAGGTTACTAACAGTAGGTTGGGTGCGGTCGAACCGGTCCGGACCCGAGGGTGAGGAGGCCCAGTGAGCGGTCGCGACATCAACGGCAAGGTTGTACTGATCACTGGGGCGGCCCGCGGCATCGGCGCGGGCGTGGCCAAACGGCTGGCCGCGCAGGGCGCCAAGCTCGCGCTGGTCGGGCTGGAGCCGGACGAGCTGGGGAAGGTCGCGGCCGAGTGCGGCCCGGACGCCGCGCACTGGGAAGCCAACGTCACCGACTGGGAGTCGCTGGAGAAGGCCGTCAACGGCGTCGTCGCGCACTTCGGCGGGATCGACGTGGTCGTGGCCAACGCCGGGATCGCGGCCACCGGTTTCGTCCGCTCGATCGACCGGGACGCCTTCGAGCGCGTCATCGAAGTCGACCTGCTCGGTGTCTGGCGCACCGTCCGCGTGGCCCTGCCGCACCTGATCGAGCGCCGTGGGTACGCGCTGATCGTGTCCTCCGCCGCGGCGATCATGCACATTCCCGCGAACGCCGCCTACAGCGCGGCCAAGGCCGGTGTCGAGGCGTTCGCCAACAGCCTGCGTGCCGAGGTTCACCACCTGGGTGTGTCCGTCGGTGTCGCGCACCCGACGTGGATCGCCACGGACATGGTCAACAGCGCCGACAAGCACCCGGTCTTCGGCTCGCTGCGGACGAACGCGCCCGGCCTCGCGGGCAAGACGTACCCGCTCTCACTGGCGGTCGACCTGATCAGCACCGGCATCACCAAACGGGCCCGCGCCATCCACGTCCCCGGCTGGGTCGGCGCGACCAAGCTGATCCGCGCACTGCTGCCCCGGATCGTCGAGCTCGCCACCCGGGGCATGATCCCGAGGGCGGACAAGGCCGCCATCGAGGACATCGCCGCGCGGGGCAGCAAGGAAGCCAGCATCGTGGGGCCGGGTGCACGCGCCGATCTCGACGCACGCGCGGAGGCCAGGAAGGGTTAGATCAGCCCCATGTCACGCCGCGAGCAGATCAAGATGACGCCCGACGAGGTCCGCGCGTACCTCGAGTCCGGGCGTGTGGCCAACGTGGCCACGGTCGGCCCGAAGAACCGCCCGCACCTCGTGCCGGTCTTCTACATCGTGGAGGGCGACGGCATCGCCACGTGGACGTACGGCACCTCGCAGAAAGTGGCGAATCTACGCCGACTTGCCGAGGCGACCGTGCTCGTGGAGACCGGCGTCGCCTACGAGGAGTTGCAGGGCGTGTCGATGGAGTGCGATGTCGAGATCGTCGAGGACACCGAACAGATCGTGCGGATCGGCACGGAGCTGCTCGGCAAGATGTCCGCAGGCAACTCCGAGGTGCTGACCGCCGCGGCGCAGTTCATCCGCGCACAGGCCGAAAAGCGCGTCGGCCTGGTGTTCCGGCCGACCAAGGTGGTCAGCTGGGACCACCGCAAGCTCGGCGGGACGTACTAGGACCAGGACTAGGACTGCGGCAGCCAGGAGCCGAGGGTGATCTTCCACTCCCGGACCGCGCGCTCGGCCACGACGCCTTCGGTCGTGTACGGGTCGTCGGCGAGGACCTTGTCCAGTTGGGCTCGGTCCTCGACCTGGTAGACCACGAAGCCGCCCAGGTCGTCGGCCCACGGCCCACCCGCGACCACGATGCCCTGGTCGACGAGTTCCCGCAGGTAGTCGCGGTGCGCGGGGCGCACGGCGGCCAGCTTGTCGCGGTCGGTTGTGTACGTGACGTCAGCGGTGAACCAGGCCATGGCGCCGATGGTAGTGGCCTGCCCGGACGTTGTTGATGATCGGACGCTGTGGTCAAGCCGGTCGACCGATACGCTCACAGCGTGACAGGTCATGGCGGCACTTTCGGCGGCAACCAGCCGTCGCAGCAGTTCCAGGGCGGCACACCGACGTGGCCAGGCCCGGAGAACAACGCGGAGCGCAGCGTGGAGACCACGCTCACCCGCCTGCGCGCGCTCGACGGCGGCAGCATCGCCGAGGCACCGGCCCGGCTGACGCTGGAAGACCTGTACCGCATGCACCGGATGCGGCTGGTCCGGCTGGCCCTGCTGCTGGTCGACGAGCCCGCGACGGCCGAGGACGTGGTGCAGGAGGCGTTCACGGGCCTGCACCGGCATTGGTCCAACCTGCGTGACGGCGCGGCTGCGGTGGGCTACCTGCGGACGGCCGTGGTGAACGGCTCGCGCAGCGTGTTGCGCCGTCGCAAGACCGCACGTGACTACACGCCGCCGCACGCGGTGAACGCGCGGTCCGCCGAGAGCCTCGCCATGCTCACGGCCGAGCACCAGGCCGTGGTGCAGGCGCTGTCGCAGCTGCCGCCACGGCAGCGCGAGGTGCTCGTTCTGCGTTATTACGGCGGTTTGTCCGAAGCCGAGATCGCCGAGGCCGCGGGCATCTCCAAGGGCACGGTCAAGTCCACGGCATCGCGCGCGCTGGACGCGTTGCAGAAAATCATGGCTGGCCCCGCCTAGCGGCCGTTTGGGGCCATAACAAAGACGTCCGTACTCATGCGGGCGAGTGACACTCGCCTGTTGGTATAGACCAATCACGGGTTCATGTCCCATCATCGTCACCATGACGCACCTGGTGATCAGCGGGGCCAAGGTTGTGACGCCCGACGGTGTCCTCGATCACGGGTGGCTGGAAGTCGAGAACGGCACCATCACCGCCATCGGCTCGGGCGTGCCCGAGCAGTCCGGCGTCCAGGTCATGGACGCGGCAGGCGCGTGGGTCGTGCCTGGTTTCGTCGACATCCACTGCCACGGCGGCGGCGGCGAGGCCTTCACGGACACCGACCCGCTGCGCATCGGCACAGCTGTCGAGGCCCACCGCAGGCACGGCACGACGACCATGCTCGCCTCCCTGGTCTCACGGCCGGTTCCCGAGTTGGTCAACCAGGTCGCCGCGCTGGCCGAACTGGTCAAGGACGGGCTGATCGCGGGGATCCACCTGGAGGGCCCGTTCCTGTCCGCGGCCCGCTGCGGCGCGCACGACCCGGCCATCCTGTGCCCGCCTGAGCCGTCGTCGATCCGCAAGCTGCTCGCCGCGGGTGACGGCTCGGTCAGCATGATCACCATCGCGCCCGAGCTCGAAGGCGCGGTCAACGCGATCCACACGCTGGTCGACAACGGCGTGATCGCCGCCATCGGCCACACCGACGCGACCGAGGCGACCGTGCTGCCCGCGATCGACGCGGGCGCGACCGTGGCCACGCACCTGTTCAACGGCATGCGGCCGCTGCACCACAGGGAGCCGGGACCGATCGGCGCGCTGATGACCGACCCGAGGATCACGGTCGAGCTGATCGTGGACCTGGTGCACGTCCACCCCACGGTCGTGCGGCTGGCCGCCCGGCACGCCGGGCCCGGCCGGACCGTGCTGATCACGGACGCGATCGCGGCCGCCGGTGTCGGCGACGGCGTGTACGACGTGGGCGGGCTCGAGGTCACGGTGGTCGACGGCGTGCCGAGGATCGCCGGTGGCGGGTCGCTGGCGGGCAGCACGCTCACCATGGACGCGGCCTTCCGCAACCTGGTCACCGGCTGCGGGCTGACCATCCGCGAGGCGGTCACGGCCTGTTCGACGCGACCGGCCGCGTTGCTCGGCCTGACCGAGGAGACCGGGTCGCTGACCGTGGGGCTCGCGGCGGACTTCGTCCTGCTCGACGCCGACCTGCGGCCGACCGGTGTGATGGCCCGCGGGGAGTGGGTCAAGTAGGTTGGCCCTCGTGGCCAAGGACAAGGACCCGGAGCTCCTGCTTTCCGAGGCGCTGCGCGCACAGGCCGTCCAGACCGGTCCGCCCGCGACGCCCGGCTTCGGCCTGCTTTCCGGCGACGACCTGGGGCTGGCCGCACGGCTGCAGACCCAGGCCATGCCCGACGACGAGGACCCGGACGCGTTCATGGAGCCGTTCCCCGAGCCGCTGCCTCGGCGCGAGCTGAGCGGCTGGTCAGTGCTGCTCGTCGCGGTCGCGCTGGGGCTCGCGTGCGGCGCTGTGATGGGACTGCTCACCGTTCTCTAAGTATCCCCCGGTACCGTGTTTGCCCGTGACCACCAACACCATGTCGCTCCTGCCTAGCTGGCTGAGCGCCCAAGGGCTGCTCGAGGGGCTGGGCGGGTTCGTACTCGTCGGCCTCTGCCTGGTCATCTTCGCCGAATGCGGGCTGCTGGTGGGCTTCTTCCTACCCGGCGACTCGTTGCTGTTCGTGGCCGGGCTGTTCGTCGCACAGGGCACCATTCGCCACCCGCTGTGGCTGGTGTGCACGTTGGTCGCCGTATGTGCGTTCGTCGGCAACGTGACCGGCTACTACATCGGCCGCTGGGTGGGCCCGAAGTTGTTCAACAAACCGGACTCCAGGCTGTTCAAGCAGGAGTACGTGACCAAGACGCACGAGTTCTTCGACAAGTACGGCGCACGTGCCATCATCCTCGCCCGATTCGTCCCCATCGTCCGCACGTTCATCACCGCGATCGCGGGCGTCGGCAAGATGGACCAGAAGAAGTTCTTCACCTACTCGGCCGTCGGCGCTGTCCTGTGGGCGGCCGGGCTGACCGTACTCGGCAGTCTCCTCGGTGAGTTCAACTTCGTGAAGAACAACATCGAGATGGCGATCATCCTGATCGTGCTGCTCTCGGTGGTGCCGATCATCATCGAGGTGGTCAAGGCGCGTAAGGAGAAGAAGCACGCCACGGCCAGCGCGAGCGCGCAGACCCAGGTGCTGCCCAAGATCGAGCACTAGAACATCGAACCCGGGTTGAAGAGGTTCCCGGGGTCGAGAGCGGCTTTGACGGCCCGGTGGACGCGCATGCCCACCGGGCCGATCTCACGCTCCAGCCAGTCCTTCTTGATCCGCCCGACGCCGTGCTCGCCGGTGACCGTGCCGCCCAGGCTCAGGCCGACGTCCAGGATGTCGTCGAAAGCCTTGCGGGCGCGGGCGAATTCATCCTCCGATGAGGCGTCGTACACGATCGTCGGGTGCATGTTGCCGTCGCCCGCGTGGCCGACGACCGCGATCCGCAGACCGCACTCCTGACTGATCCGCTCGCAGCCGGTCATCAGCTCCGCGATCCTGGTCCGCGGCACGCACACGTCGTCGGTCAGCCAGGTGCCGTAGAGCTCCAACGCGGTCAGCACCACGCGCCGCGCCTGCAGGAGCATCTGCCCCTCGGCCAGATCGTGGGTCGTGTACGCCAGATCCGCACCGGCCGCGTGGCAGACCTGTTCGATCACTTCGAGTTCGCGCCGCGCCGCCTCGCCACCGGCGTCCGACTGGCACAGCAGCAGCGCCGCGCATCCCTGGGCCGCGCCCAGTTCCGTCTTCAGGTAGTCCTCGGCCGCCTTGATCGACGTGGCGTCCATGATCTCCATCAGTGACGGCACAAGGCCTTCGCGCACGATCCGGGACACGGCGACGCCCGCTGCCTCGATGGTCGGGAACGTCGCGATCGTGGTTCCGGGCGCCTGTGGCAAGGGGCGCAACGCGACCGTGATCTCGGTGACGACGCCGAGAGTTCCCTCACTGCCGATGAACAGCTTCGTCAGGTCGTAACCCGCGACACCCTTGACCGTCCGGCGGCCCGTCCGCAGCACCTCGCCGTCGGCGAGCACGACTTCCAGTCCCAGCACCGAATCCGTGGTGACGCCGTACTTGACGCAGCACAGGCCGCCCGCGTTGGTGGAGATGTTGCCGCCGATCGTGCACCAGTCGTAGCTGGACGGATCCGGTGGGTAGAACAGGCCGTGTTTCTCGACCGCGTTGCGGAAATCGAGGTTGACCACACCGGGTTGCACGACAGCGAGCCGGTTGTCCGCGTCGACCTCCAGGATCTCCTTCATCCGCGAGGTGACGAGCATGACGCAGCCTTCGATCGCGTTGGCAGCACCGGTAAGGCCGCTGCCCGCGCCGCGCGGGACGATCGGCACACCCAGTTCGGCGCAGATGCGCACGACGGCCTGGACATCGGCAGTGGTCGACGGGAGGACGACCGCCTGCGGCGACCCGTTGGGCGCCAACGGCATCATGTCGCGCTCGTAGCTGCTGGTCACGTCCGGATCCGTGATGACCGCGTCCGCCCCCAGCGCCGTCCTCAGCCGCTCTGCCAACGTCATGGGTTTACCGTAACGCCAGGTGAGGGCATCCCTGTAACAAGTCTTTCTCCAGGGCAGCGAACCAGGTGCCCGGTGATCTACAGTGATTGGTGTCACGTCACAGTCGACGCGGCGTCGGGGAGGCATCGCCATGGTTGAGCTACCTGCTACCCCCAGCATGGCGAGCCGGGTGCTCGCACTGGCCATGATGCGTGGCCTGCGCGTGTTCGGCGGCGTGGTCCGCCCCGGTTCGACTCCGCTGCGAATCGTGCGTGAGGCCTTCGACGCGCTGGGCCGGACTCCGTTGCCCCGTGGCACCAAGGTCAAGCCCGTCACCGCCGGTGGCGTGCCCGGCCAGCTCGTGACCGCCAGGGAAGCCAGGGACTCCGGCCGGATCATGCTGTACCTGCACGGCGGCGGGTTCGTGTGCGGGTCACCGAGGACGCACCGCCAACTGGCGGCGCGGATCTCCGCGTCGGCCGAGCTGCCGGTGCTGGTGCTGGACTACCGGTTGGCGCCGGAGCACCCGTTCCCCGCGGCGGCCGAGGACGCGCTGTCGGCGTACCGCTGGCTGTTGAGCGATGGCTACCAGCCGTCGCAGATCGTCGTCGGCGGCGACTCGGCCGGTGGGCACCTGACCGCGTGCCTGCTCGCCGACATCGCCGACGAGAAGCTGCCGATGCCGAGCTCGGCGGTCATGCTGTCGCCGTTCCTCGACCTGACCGGTGCCGAGCTGGCGTCCCGCGACAAGGCGCTGCGGGATCCGTTCGTACCGCCGGACTACGCGATCTGGTGCGGCACGGCGTACGCCGGGGAGAGCGTGCTGACCAACCGCAGGCTGGACGTGCTGAAGGTGCGCAAGCGCGGCTGGCCGCCGGTGCTGATCCACGTCGGCGACACCGAATGCCTGCGGGGCGACTCCGAGCGGATGGCCGAGTCGTTGCGGCGCTCCGGCGCGTACTGCGACCTGCGGATCTGGCCCGGTCAGGTGCACGTCTTCCACTGGTTCGCACCGTGGCTGCCCGAGGCCAACACCGCGCTGCGGCAGATCGGCGAGTTCGTCCGCGAAGTCGCTGACGAGATCGTCGCCGCATAGGCCTTCTGTCCACGGCTCGATCTGAGCGGCGTACGGGCCGTGGGGGCATTCCGCTTCCGCCGGGGAGCTGTTCGTGGCTCTCAGCGGCAGCCAGGGGTGCTGCCGGGCTTCCCGGCTAGGGCTTCTCCGCCCAGAGCACCAGCTGGATGCCGTCCGGGTCGCGCAGCGCGATCACCGACGTGCCGGGGGCGCTGTGCTCCTCGGTGATCGGCGAGTACATCACGCCGTGCTCGTCGAGCCGGTCGGTCCACTCGGCCAGGCAGCCCTCGTCCGGCACCGAGAACGACAGGTGGTCCAGACCGGGCTTCTTCTCGTCGAAGACGCTGCCCGCCGCGTACGGGTGCTGGATGAGGGTGAGCGCGAAACCGTCGCCCGGGCCGCGCAGGAACACCTTGCGCACGCCGAGCGCGTCCTCGTCCTGGGATCCGACAACGCTGAACCCGAGGACACGCTCGTACCAGGGGACGCTGCGATCCACGTCGGTCACGGTCAGCGCGATGTGATGCACGCCGCTCAACGTGGGCATCTCGGTCCGTCCTTTCGTGCGGCCACTGCGATCGGGGGGAGGCCGCTCCGCCATAGTGCCGCACGACTGTCTACAAGTCGGGTGTCGTGAGCACGCTGTTATAGGACATTCCACAGCGCGAGATGTACTCGCTACCCATTTAGCACGAGATCAGCGCGTTCTGCCGTAGCGTTTATCACGCTTGCGTTGCGTTCATCGGGACCCAACGCTCTGTCACGGGCCTGTTCGGGGCTCCGGCCGAACGCCTCGTGCCTCGCGATCAGCCTGCGGTGCCGTTCGCCCTCGTCAAGGTGGAGGAACCAGGCTTCGTCCAGCAGGTCGCGGACCTCGCCCCACGGCTTGTCCGGGACCAGCAGGTAGTTGCCCTCCGTGACGACGAGCCGGGTCCGCGGGAACACCGGAACCGCGCAGGCGACCGGTTCCTCGATCTCCCTGCGGAACTCCGGCGCGTACACCACCTCGTCACCCTGGCTTCTCAGCCTTTTCAGAAGGTTCACGTACCCGGAGCCGTCGAAAGTGTCCAACGCGCCCTTGCGCTCAGTTCGGCCGAGCCGCGCCAACTCGCTCTGCGCCAGGTGGAAACCGTCCATACCGACATAAACCGCCAGATCGCCGAGTGCCTCGACCAGCTCCGCGGCCAGCGTCGACTTGCCCGCGCCGGGCGCGCCGCAGATGCCGAGCACAGCCCGGTCCGCCGCGGCCAGCGCGCGTGCCCGGCCAACCAGTTCAGCGAAGTCCATCGCGCCAACTCGCTCCTTCGTGCTGTACCCGCTGACCGGCGACGCGGTTGGCGTATCGGATCAGATCCGGTAGATCGGCGGCATCGGGCACCCGGCCGAGGCGCGACACCGCGTAGGCCAAAGCACCGTGCCAGACGTCGCCCGCGCCCGAGGTGTCCTTCGCTACCACCGGTGGCACAGGCACTTCGCCGCTCTCGGCGCCGACAGACCAGTGCACGGGACCGGGGCCGTTCGTGCGGGTGACGACCGGGCAGTCGACGGGATCCCGGAACGCCGACGAACACGCGCACACGTCGACCATCGGCAGCAGCTCGTCGAAAACATCCTTGCGGCTGCCCGCGTCCAGGATCACCGGGACGTCGGCACGGGCGGCCGCGAGCGCCAGCGCCGGGTGGTGCCCGTCGAGCAGTACGGTGTCCACATCGGACAAGTCGATCGCCGCGGCGGCTGTCGTCCCGGCGGCGTTGTGGGACACGACCGTCCGTTCGCCGTCGCCGATCCGGACCGACACCGCGCTGACCGTCGGCGGTGCGGCGCGATCCGGCTGGACGTCGACCACCTCGACGCCGTAGTGCTCCAGATCACGCCTTGCCAGGTCCGCCAACGGATGCGCGCCGAGCACAGTCACCAGCCGGACACGTCCGCCGAGCGCGGCGACGGTGATCGCCGCGTTCGCCGCCGGGCCGCCCGCGACCAGCTCGACCGAATCGGACTGCACCTTCTGGCCGGGCACGGGCAGCACACCCACCCGCTGTACGAGGTCCACTGTGCACAGTCCGACGGCGAGGATCAACGGTTCAGCCCCGTCGTCACACCGACTTCCTCGATCGTGCCGTCGTCGGCCATCCGCAACGCACCCGTCAACAGACCCACGACCTCGTTCATCGAGTGCGTCTTCGGCGAGACGACCGCGACCCGCCTGCCGAGCCGGTGGACGTGCACGCGGTCGGCGATCTCGAACACGTGCGGCATGTTGTGGCTGATCAGCACCACCGGCAGGCCGCGCTCGCGGATCCGGCCGATCAGGTCGAGCACCTTGGCCGACTCCGCGACGCCGAGGGCGGCCGTCGGCTCGTCCATGATCACGACCCGGGTGCCGAAAGCGGCGGCGCGTGCGACCGCGACCGCCTGCCTCTGCCCACCGGACAACGTTTCCACCGGCTGGGTCATCGACTTGATGGTGATCCCCAGCTCGTCGAGCACCCGCCGCGCCTCCGCGCGCATCCCGCCGGAATCCAGCAGCCGGAACACCGCGCCGAGGAATCCCGGACGCCGTTTCTCCCTGCCGAGGAACATGTTCGTGGCGATGTCCTGCGCCTGGGCGAGCGCGAGGTCCTGGTAGACGGTCTCGATGCCGTGCTTGCGGGCGTCCAGCGGGCCGTGGAAGTGGACCTGCTCGCCGTTGACGCGGATCTCGCCCTCGTCCGGGATCACCGCCCCGGACAGGGTTTTGATCAACGTGGACTTGCCCGCGCCGTTGTCGCCGACCACCGCGAGCACCTCGCCCGCGTTCAGGTCGAAGTCGGCACCGTCCATCGCCGTCACCCGGCCGTACCGCTTGACCAGGCCTTTCGCCGCCAGCACCGGTGTCATCGCTGCCTCCCCCGGGAGAACCGGTCCACCGCGACCGCGGCGATCACGAGCACACCCGTCGCCACGTCCTGGTACAGGTTGTCGATCCCGGCCTGGGTCAGGCCGCTGCGCAGGACCGCCACGATCAGCGCGCCGACGAGCGTGCCGATCACGCTGCCACGACCGCCGAACAGGCTCGTCCCGCCGATCACCACGGCGGTGATGGAGTCGAGGTTGCCGAGCTGGAACGCGTTCGGGTCCGCGTTGGGCACGCGGCCGAGCGCCTGCCACGCCGCGATCCCGTAGATCACACCGGCCACGACGTACACGCCGAGCAGGCTGCGTCGTACGTGGATACCGGACAGCCGCGCCGCCTCCGGGTCGTTGCCGACCGCGTAGACGTGCTTGCCCCAGGCGGTCCGGGTCAGCGCGTACCAGAGGCCGATGTACATCACCAGCATCAGGACCATGCCGTAGGTGACTTCGACCTGGCCGAACAGGTACTGCTTCTGGCCGAGGAAGCCGAGCGTGTCGTCGGTGACCGGGAAGCTCTGGCCGGCGGCGTAGATCCGGCTGACCGCCGTCACGATCGTCAGCATGCCGAGCGTGACGATGAACGGCGGCAACCGGAATCCCGTCACGATCCCGCCGGTCACCGCGCCGATCGCCGCCGCGACGACGATCCCGATCAGCAGCGCGACGACGCCGGGCATGCCCGACTCGAGGGTCAGCTTGGCCATCAGCAGGGTCGCGAACACCGCGATCGCCGCGTTGGCCAGGTCGATGCCGCTGGTCAGGATCACCAGCGTCTGCCCGAGCGCCAGCGTGCCGATCACCAGCGACTGCTGGACGACCAGTGAAAGGTTGTCCACGTTCAGAAACGTGTCCGTGGTGATGGAAAAGACCACCACCGCCACGACCAAGGCGAGCGCGGGCCCGATCGCCGGGGTGCGCAGGATGAATTCGCTGCGCTCCTTGATTGTGCTCATCGGCTCAGCCCCAGCAGTTCTGCAGGCCCCATGCGGTGTCCTGGCTCTGCAGGCCGGAAACCGGTTTGTCGGTGATCACGGTGACGCCGGTGTTCACGAATCCGGTCGGCTTCTTTCCGGACTTGCCGAATTCCACGGCGGCCTGCACACCCTGTGCCGCCATTTTCTTCGGGAATTGCATGACGGTCGCGACGACCTTGCCGTCCTTGACGTCTTTGACGCCCTGGCAAGAGCCGTCGATCGAGCCGATCACAACCTGGGCGGCGATTGCCTTGGCCTGCAGCGCCACGTACGCGCCACGCGCGGCCGGCTCGTTGAGCGTGTACACGGCGGTCAACGTGGCGTCGCGCTGCAGCAGGTTCTCGGTCGCGGTCTGCGCCTTGTTCTGCTCGCCGTTGGTCGCCTCGACGCCGACGATCGCCGGGTCGCCGTCCTTCAGGCCGACGCCCTGCAGGAACCCGTTGTGGCGCTGCTCGCTCACGGTCGAGCCGGGCGTGCCGTCGAGCATGATCACCTTGGGCGCCTTGCCCGCGAGCGCGGCCTTCACGTACGTGCCCTGCATCCGCCCGGCCTCGGTGTTGTCGCTGGCGAACGTGGCGTCGACGGCTTCCTTCGGATCCGTCTCGGTGTCCAGCGCGATCACGAGGACACCCCGGTCACGGGCCTTCTTGATGGCGCCGAGCACGCCGGTCGAGTTGCTCGGCGTGATCATGATCGTCTTGGCGCCCTGCTGGACGAGGTTCTCGATCGCGGCGACCTGGCCCTCGTTGTCGCCGTCGAACTTGCCCGCCAGCGCGATCAGGTCCGCGCCCAGCGTCTGGGCCTCCGCTTTCGCCGAGTCGCGCAGCGCGACGAAGTACGGATTCGAGTCGGTCTTGGTCACAAGCCCGACCTTGATCCGGCCGCCATCGGCGGGTTGGCCACCACTGCCGGTCTTCTGGCTGGTACAACCACTTGCGGCGAGTGCGATCAGACCGGCGGCGATGATGGCGAGACCACGTCGTCCCATGACTTCCTCCTGGCGAGCCTGGCGTGCCTGGTTGCGGGGAAGTTAATGATTCACTTAGCCTGTCGCAACCGTTTGCGCAAACGCTTGGCGCCGCCTTTGTCCCAGGGCGACAGAGAGCACAGGGAGACAAGCTTGGTCACCATGAAGGATGTCGCCCAGATGGCGGGCGTCTCCATCACGACGGTGTCGCACGTGGTCAACTCCACGCGTGCGGTCGCGCCGGAGACCAAGTTCCGGGTGCTCGACGCGATCGAACGCACCGGGTACACCGGCGACGCCATCGCCCGGTCGTTGGTCACCGGCGGCACCCGGTCGTTGGGTGTCGCGATCTCGCTCGTGGCGAACCCGTACTTCGGCGAACTGATCCAGGCGATCGAGCACGAGACCACCAAGTCGGGCTACACGCTCGTGCTCACCGACACCCACGACGAACAGGCCACCGAGCAGTCGGCGGTCCGCACGCTGCGGTCGCGCCGGGTGGACGGGCTCATCCTGACGCCGTCCCCGCGCGCGGCGGGGACCGTGCTGCCGGAGCTCAAGCAGCTGGGCATCCCGATGGTGCTGGTCGACCGGCTGACGGTCGGCACGGACTTCGACCAGGTCGGCCCCGAGAACGTGCACTCCACCTCGGCACTGGTGCAACACCTCGCCGAACTCGGGCACAAGCGGATCGGGATCATCAGCGGCGCGGACGGCCTGGCCACGACGTCCGAGCGCGTGCTCGGCTACCGCCTCGGCCTCGGCCGCTCCGGCCTGAGCTGGGACGAAGCCCTCGTGCAGTCCGGCGAATCAGCGGCGGAACCCGCGGCGGCGGCACTCGGCCGGCTGCTGGACTTAGACAACCCGCCGACCGCGGTCGTGGCTGGGAACAACGTGATGTTGTCCGGAGTCCTGCACGAAGCACGCAGGCGCGACCTGAAAATCGGCCGGGAACTCGCGGTCGTCGGATATGACGACGTGGAATGGGCCGATCTGATCGATCCGCCGATCACGACAATGGCCCAGCCGATCGCCGAAATCGGCCGGACAGCGGTGCGGATGCTGCTGAACCGAATCGCCGACCCGTCCCGCCAGCCGACCACTGCCCGGTTGCAACCGACATTGATGCACCGCAATTCCTGCGGGTGTTTGTGAATCGCCTCATCGGCCGCCGCTGATCGTCACGATCGAGCCGGTCACGAACGAGGCGGAATCCGACAGCAGCCACATCACGCCGTCCGCGATCTCCTCGGGCTGACCGCCGCGCCGCATCGGGATCAACGGCGCGATCCTGGCCACACGGTCCGGGGCACCCGCTGCCTCGTGCAACTCGGTTTCGACGGTGCCCGGTGCGACGCAGTTGACCCGGATGCCCTCGTTGGCGACTTCCAGCGCGAGCCCCTTCGTCAGGGTCTCCACCGCTGCTTTGCTTGCCGCGTAATGAACCCACTCGCCGGGTGAGCCTCGATGCGCTGCGGTGGAAGAGATGTTGACGATCACGCCGCCGCCACCGCCGTGGGCCGTGGACATCCGGCGGACGGCTTCCCTGTTGCACAGGAAGGTTCCGACCACGTTCACGTCGAGCACCTCGCGGACCGTGCCGACTTCCTGCTCGTCCAGCCGGGCGATCCTGTTGCCGGTGACGCCCGCGTTGCAGACCAGCCCCGTCACCGGGCCCAGTTCGGCTGCCGTGTCGAACAGGCGGATGACGTCCGCCTCGTCGGCGACGTTCGCCTTGACCGCGACGCCTTCGGTGTCCTTCGCGACCGCTTGCGCGGCTTCCGCGTTGCCGACGTAGTTCACGACGACCTTGTGCCCGGCTTTGGCGGCCACGCGGCAGATCGCCGCACCGATTCCCCGGCTGCCGCCGGTCACGACCACAACACCCATGTGGCCAGACTAGTGACTTCTCTCCAGCAGGGCCGCCGCTTCGAGAACCATCCAGCCACCGAGCTGGGACGACAGCTCCCGCTCCGCGATCTTGTGCCGGGGGGATCGGGGGACGCGGGACGGAACTGTCCAATCCGGACCGTAGAGGGGGCCGCCGCGTGCGACGGCGCGGTTTCGCCATGCCGCCGCCGCGCTCGTGAGCACCAGGCGTTCCGCCACGTGGCTCGCGGCCAGGCCTGTCGCCGACGCTCCGGTCAGTGCGGGCAGGCGCAACGCCGCCAGCGCCAGGTAGCGCGCCAGGATGCCGGTGTAGATGCCGCCGTCGCCCCCGCCTTGGCCACGCAGCACACCGTTGTTCGCCAAGTGCTCGGACACCGCGATGATGGTGCGCTCGGCCCGTTCCGCCCACACCGGGTCACCGGCTGCCAGCTCCAGGCACACTCCCAGGTAGACGCCCTGGATGTAGGTGTACGCCTCCTTGATCGTCTCGCGGACCTCGCCGTCGAGGTTCACGTGCAGGCCCACCCAGATCAGACCGGTGATCTCGTCGAGCAGGGTGTCTTCCATCCACTCGGCGATCGCCCGCGCGCGTTGCATGTCCACCCGGTCGCCGCAGCGGGCCAGCAGGATCGTCGCCGGGCCGTTCACCCTGACGCTCTTGAGGTTCTCGTCCGCGCGGGACCAGAGCCCGCCACCCGCGTGGTCGGTCCACGCACCGCGCAGGACCCGGACGATGTCCCGGACCGCGATCTTCACCGGCGTGTACTGCGCGGCCCGCATCAGCGCCAGGCCGAGCCACGCCGCGTCGCCGTAGTCCTCGTCGACCCATCGGCGGCCGTGTCGCAGGCGGACACTGCGCACGATGCGCGCGATCGAGGTCGCGCGGGTCGCCGTCGGGGCGCGCTCCTGCGCGTCCACCAAGCAGTCGATCAGATGCGCTTGTGCGAAGTAGTTCCACCTTCCGAACAGGCGCTCGCCCCGAGTGGGTGGCCACCCGTCGACTCCGAGCAACGTGCCAGGGCGCGCCCATAGCCGGCGCAGGTGCCTGGCGTGCACACCCAACTCCGACACCGCGGCGCGCGCCGCCCACAAGCGGGCGGTGGCGACGAGCTCTCTGGCCATATCGCCCATGGTGGTATCTGGATCGGTCCCGAGGTACCCCTCAGCGTGGTACGTGCCCCACTTGGGGGAATTTATCCATCACCAGGCGGAATCCAGGTCCGCGTGGTCACGGATCCATGAGTGCATCACCACACCGGCGGCCACTCCGGCGTTGATCGACCGGGTCGACCCGAACTGCGCGATCGACACCGTCGTGGTCGCCGCCTCGCGTGCCTGTTCGGACAGGCCAGGGCCCTCTTGACCGAACAGCAGCACGCAGTGCCGCGGAAGTTTGACAGTCTCCAGCCGTTGCGCGCCCGGCGTGTTGTCCACGCCGACCAGTGCCAACTCCTCCGCACGGGCGAACTCGAGCAAAGAACCCACATCCGGGTGATGAACCACATGCTGGTAGCGGTCCGTGACCATGGCGCCTCTGCGGTTCCACCGCCGCCTGCCCACGATGTGCACCGCCTTGGCCAGAAAGGCGTTCGCGGTCCGGACCACCGTGCCGATGTTGTGGTCGTGCTGCAAGTTCTCGATCGCGACGTGAAAATCGTGGCGCCTGGTGTCGAGGTCGGCGATGACCGCCTCACGGCGCCAGTAGCGGTACGCGTCCACCACGTTGCGCTTGTCCCCCTCGGCGAGCAGCCCGGGGTCGTACTTGGGGTCGTCCGGCCAGGGGCCTTCCCACGGTCCGACCCCGACAGGATCGCCGAACACCCACTCCGTCGGTCCGGTCACGCGGGCACTTTGGCCTGGTTGCGCCACCGGACGTACGCGCCGACATAGGACACGACGAGCACCACGATCGCTAGCACTGCCACCACCGGCAACAGGTTACGCGGGATCAGATCGTCGTAGATGTAGTACTCGTTGAAGCCGCCGGGCAACGACCCGAGGCCCTGCCGGTGGCGGAAGTAGTCCTCCAACGCGGTGAGCGGGCACGGCAGCCACGGGACCACGTTGACCGCGACACCCCACGCGGCGAAGAAGATGTGCACGAAGATGACCTTCGGCCAGCGCCAGGCGAGAAACCCGCCGAGACCGATGAACAGCAGCGCGGCGAAGTGCGCCACCACCGTCACATCGGCAAGGAACGCGTCCACCCGCCATCACCACCCTGCAGTTCTCCCCTTACCGCCAAGTCTGGCCCGCACATGGCGTTCAAAGCAACTGTTCACGCAGGTAGTGGGGCTGCCCACCCTTGAGGATGGGCAGCAGGCACCCTTTACAAACCGAGGTCGGCCAGACCCAGCAGGTACCGGTACTCCAGCCCGGCCGCCTCGATGGCCTCCCTCGCGCCGGTGGCCCGGTCCACCACGGTGACCACACCGACGACGTCGGCACCGGCTTCCCTGAGGGCCTCGACCGCGGTCAGCACGCTGCCGCCGGTGGTCGAGGTGTCCTCGACCGCGAGCACGCGCTGCCCGGCGACCTCGATGCCCTCGATCCGCCGCTGCATCCCGTGTTCCTTGGCCGACTTGCGCACGACGAACGCGTCGAGCACGTCACCCTGCGCCGCAGCGGCGTGCATCATCGCGGTCGCGACCGGGTCGGCACCGAGGGTGAGACCACCGGCGGCCACGTAGTCCCAGTCGGCGGTGAGCTGACGCAGCAGCTTGCCGATCAGCGGGGCGGCGGCGTGGTGCAGCGTCGCCCGGCGGAGGTCGACGTAGTAGTCGGCCTCCTCACCGGAGGACAACGTCACCCGGCCGCGGACAACGGCGAGTTCAGTGATGAGCCGAGCGAGTTCGGATTTGGCGTTCTGGTCAACGTGCACGGGACCCAACCCTAAGCCACCGCCGATCAGCCAAAACCGCGATCGTCCTGCTTCAGTGCCGTGTCGACCGCGAGACCCGCCGCGACGACCAGGCTCGCGATCGGGTTCTGCAGCGGGCGGTGGATCTGCACGACGTAGTTGTCCGCCGTGGTGAACATGGTCCTGGCGAAGCCCTCCCAGGTCTTGGTGATCCTGGCGATCTCCTGGCCGGTGTGGTCGTGGATCATGAAGTTCCACGCGCGCCAGTTCTCGCCGCGGATCCCGCCGATCTGCTGGCCGTTCACCACGAAGGCGAAGTTGATCTTCCCGATCATGTTCTCCTGGACGATCTCGCCGATCGGCTGGCCGTTGCCGTGCTCGACCACGATCCGGGACTTGAACACCTTCGCGGGCCTGGTCAGCCGCAGCATCGTCTGCCCGTTGAGGTCACGCACCTCGAGCTTGTGCGTCATGAACTGGTCGTAGCTGGAGAGGAACCGCACGGCCTTCTTCAGCGCGCTCTGGCCGACCTGCACCACCGACGCCAACTGGCGGCCCCGCTGGTCGAAGACGGCGTACTCGTTGCTCATCTCGATCAGCTTGGTCTTCTGGTTCACCACCAGCACCGGCTCGGTGAACAGCGTCCCGCCGCCCTGCCCGGCCTGGCCGCCACCCGCCTGCTGCACCTGGTCGCGCACCCGGCCGGGGTCGTGCTGGCCGCCGATCTCGACCTCCCACGCGCTGGCGTCCGACTTCTGCTGGGTGTGGTTGGTCCACTGCGCGCCGTCCCACCAGCGCAGCACCGTGGATCCGGGACGCTCGGGGTACCAGCCCGGTGGTTGGCTCATCAGCGATTTCCTTTCACGTGCGACCTCGGCCGACACCGGCCTCCAGCTTGCGCAGCACGCCGTGCGGCAGCAACCGGGTTATCCCTACCAGGAACTTGTACTGCCAGCCGGGAATCGAGCGGATCCGACCGTGCGCGAGGTCGGTCATGCACTGGTCGACCACCTGGTCGGCCCGCAGCCACATGAAGTCCGGGAACGTCTGCTTCTCGTCGCCCGCCCGGTCGTGGAACTCGGTCCGCGTGAACCCGGGGATCAGCGCCATCACGCGCACGCCCGTGCCCTTCAGCGCCATGCCGAGCCCCTCGGAGAACGACGTCACGTAGGACTTGGTCGCGCCGTACGTCGGGCCGGTGGCGGGGAAGAAACCCGCGATGCTGGACACGTTGACCACCGCGCCGTGCCCGCGCTCGATCATGCCGGGCAGCACCGCCCTGGTCAGCCGGAGCACGCTGGTGACGTTCACGTCCAACTGGCCCTGCATCCAGTCGACCGAGACGTCCTCGAACCGCCCGCGCGTGCCGAAACCGGCGTTGTTGACCAGGAGGTCCACCGGATCGCCGTCCGTCAGGCGCCGCTCGACCGCGAGCCTGCCCTCCTCGCGGGACAGGTCGGCCGCCAGCACCTCGGCCTTGACGCCGTGCTTGTCCCTGATCTGTGCGGCCACCTCGTGCAGCCGTGGCTCGGTGCGGGCCACGAGCACGACGTCATAGCCGTCCGAGGCGAGGCGGTGCACGAAAGCGTTGCCGATGCCAGCCGTGGCGCCGGTGACGAGAGCAGTGGGCATGGGGCCAAACTACTGGCCGTGCCGCCCCGGCGGGATTTGAGCCGTGCCGTCCGGCGAGGGCTGTTCGTCGTCCTCGAACGGGTCCACCACGTCCGCCACCTCACCGAGGCTGCGCAGCAGGCGCTCCAGCCGGGAGGGGTTGGCGTTGACGGGCGCCGCCGCCAGCACCCAGCCGTCCTCGATCCAGGCGACCATCACGTCCGGGCCGATCTCCTCGGCCGCGTCGACCAGGTCGGGCGTGATCAGGGCCCGGGCCTTGGCCAGATCCGAGACGAAGGCGTACCGCTGGCCGACCGGGCCGAGCAGCTCAGGCATGTGCTCCTGCTCGAACGGCACGCTCGGCAGCCACAGCTCCACCACGACCTCGTGCTTGCGGCGGCACTGCACCGCGACGATCACCGCGCTGACGCGGCCGCCGTTGTCGAGGTCGTAGACGTAGACCCGGCGCCTGCCGTCCGCGGTGAAGGTGGAACCGGCCACCACGTCCCTGGCGATCCCGCCGCCGTAGTACGCCAGCGCGCCACCGTCCCACTGGGTCGGCAGGACGTTGTCGGTCTCGGTGAACTGCCAGCCGCGCAACGCGGCCCACCGGCGCCGTTCACGGTTGCGTGAGGTCCGGACGGCACGGTCTCGGGCGAGCAGCGCGGCCCCGCCGACGGCCGCCACAGCGGCGACGGCGAACCACACCCACGCGGAGATGCCCACCAGTCAGAGACTAGCGGACATCCCCGGCTCGGATCATTCGGCGCGCGCTACGACCAACGCGGCCGTGTCGTTGGTGGTGTCCACCTTGACCGTGTCGCCGTCGGTGATCTCACCGGCCAGCAGCTTCTTCGCCAGCTGGTCGCCGATCGCCGACGAAACCAGTCGCCGCAACGGCCGCGCGCCGTACACCGGGTCGAACCCGTTGAGCGCCAACCAGTCCCGTGCCGCCGGGGTGACCTCCAGGGTGAGCCTGCGCTGGCCCAGCCTGCGGCCGAGCCGCTCGATCTGGATGTCGACGATCGAGGTCAGCTCCTCGGTGGCGAGCTGGTGGAACACCACGATGTCGTCGAGCCGGTTGAGGAACTCCGGCTTGAACTGCCGTTGCACCACCGCCAGCACCGCGTCCTTGCGCTGCTGCTCGTCCAGGTTCACGTCGGCGATGGCCTGCGAGCCCAGGTTGGACGTCAGCACCAGGATCGTGTTGCGGAAGTCGACCGTGCGGCCCTGGCCGTCGGTCAGCCTGCCGTCGTCCAGGACCTGCAGCAGCACGTCGAACACGTCCGGGTGAGCCTTCTCGACCTCGTCGAGCAGGACCACGCTGTACGGCCGCCGCCGCACCGACTCGGTGAGCTGACCGCCCTGGTCGTAGCCGACGTAGCCGGGCGGGGCGCCGACGAGGCGGGCCACCGAGTGCTTCTCGGCGTACTCGCTCATGTCGATGCGGATCATCGCCCGCTCGTCGTCGAACAGGAACTCCGCCAGCGCCTTGGCCAGCTCGGTCTTGCCGACCCCGGTCGGGCCGAGGAACAGGAACGACCCGGTCGGGCGGTCCGGGTCGGCGACACCGGCCCGCGAGCGGCGGACCGCGTCGGACACCACACGCACGGCCTCGGCCTGGCCGACGACCCGCCTGCCCAGCTCCAGCTCCATCCGCAGCAGCTTGGCGGTCTCGCCTTCCAGCATCCGGCCCGCCGGGATCCCCGTCCACGCGGACACGACCTCGGCGACGTCGTCCGGGCCGACCTCCTCCTTGAGCATCACCGACTCGGACTTGGTCGACTCGGTCGCCGCCTCGAACTGCTTCTCCAGCCCGGGGATCCGGCCGTAGCGCAGCTCGGAGGCCTTCGCCAGGTCACCGTCGCGCTCGGCCCGGTCCGCCTCGCCGCGCAACTGCTCCAGCTCCTCCTTGAGGTTGCGGACCTTCTCGATCGAGCCCTTCTCGTTCTGCCAGCGCGCGGTCAACGCGTTGAGCGCCTCGCGCTTCTCGCTCAGCTCGGCGCGCAACGCGGCCAGCCGCTGCTTGGAGGCCGGGTCCTCCTCCTTGGCCAGCGCCATCTCCTCGATCTCCAGGCGCCGCACGGACCGTTCGACCTCGTCGATCTCGACCGGCCGGGAGTCGATCTCCATCCGCAGCCGGGACGCGGCCTCGTCGATCAGGTCGATCGCCTTGTCGGGCAGGAAGCGGGCGGTGATGTAGCGGTCGGACAGCGTCGCGGCGGCGACCAGCGCGGCGTCGGTGATCCGGACACCGTGGTGGACCTCGTAGCGCTCCTTGAGGCCGCGCAGGATGCCGATGGTGTCCTCGGCCGACGGTTCGCCGACGAGCACCTGCTGGAACCGGCGCTCCAGCGCGGGGTCCTTCTCGATGTGCTCGCGGTACTCGTCCAGTGTGGTCGCGCCGACCATCCGCAGCTCGCCGCGGGCCAGCATCGGCTTGATCATGTTGCCCGCGTCCATCGCGCCCTCACCGGTCGCGCCCGCGCCGACGATGGTGTGCAGCTCGTCGATGAACGTGACGACCTGACCGGCGGAGTCCGTGATCTCCTTGAGCACGGCCTTGAGCCGCTCCTCGAACTCGCCGCGGAACTTCGCACCGGCGACCATGGAGCCGAGGTCGAGCGCGACGACTCGTTTGCCGCGCAGGGATTCCGGCACGTCACCCGCGACGATCCGCTGCGCGAGGCCCTCGACGATGGCGGTCTTGCCGACACCGGGCTCACCGATCAGCACCGGGTTGTTCTTGGTCCGGCGGGAAAGCACCTGCACCACACGGCGGATCTCGGCGTCCCGGCCGATCACCGGGTCGAGCTCGCCCTTGCGCGCCCGCTCGGTCAGGTCGACGCCGTACTTCTCCAGCGCCTGGTACGTGCCCTCCGGGTCGGGGCTGGTCACCCGGGACGAGCCGCGGACCTTGGTGAACGCGTCCTTGATGGCCTCGGCCGTCGCGCCGTGCCTGCGCAGCAGTTCACCGACCGCGCCGCGTTCGTAGGCCAGGCCGTAGAGGACGTGCTCGGTGGAGACGTACTCGTCGCCCATCTCGGTCGCGAGCTTCTGCGCCTGCGACAACGACCTGGCCGCCTCGGCGTTCAGGTTCGGCTGCGAGACGGTCGCGCCGGTCGCCGCGGGCAGAGCGGAGAGGACCTTCTCCAGCTCCTTGCCGATCACCCTGGGGTCCGCACCGACCGCCGTCAGCAGCGGCGCGGTCAGGCCGTCGCCCTGCGCGAGCAGCGCGGCCAGCAGATGCGCCGCCGAGACGTCCGGGTTCCCCGCGACAGTCGCCGCCTGGACCGCGGCGGAGACCGCCTGCTGGGTCTTCGTGGTCGGGTTGAAAGCGTCCATCCCTCACCTCAGTACGCGTGTGATGCCCTGGTGCCAGCTTCCCGCAGAAGCCGTCATCATGCCCAACGTCAGAAAAGTTGAGTCTGTTCCGCTCAACTCAAGTTCACTCACATGTACCAACGTGGTTGTCCACACAAAGTGCCCAGTTGCCCACAAACCGCAGGTCGCTATCCACAGCGGGGTGGATAACCGGAACGACCCGGGCACGAGCAAGCGGCCGTCCGGGTGGAACCGGTTTCTCCGCGTGTGATCTCAGCCGGACAGGCGGGCCCGCAATCCCTCGTTGATCCGGGCGAGGTGCTCGGTGGCGGCGGCGACGGACTCGGCGTCCCAGTCGCTCAGCGCATCGGCCATCGCGTCCGCCTGGTGCTTGCGCCACTGGTCGAGCACGCGCTCGCCTTCCTCGGTGACGCTCAGCAGGGCGGCGCGACGGTCGTCCGGCGCGGGCCGCCGCCTGATCAACCCGAGCTTCTCCAGCTGAGCGGCCTGGCGGCTGACGACCGAGGCGTCGACGAAACGCAGCCCGGCCAGATCGGAAACCCGGGACTCACCGCGGTAGGACAACTCGGCGAGCAGCTTGCCCGCACCCGGCTGCAGCCGGGTTTCCTCCCAGCTGCGCATGGTGGCGGCGTGCTGCATCTCCATCAGGACCCGGACCTGCCGCAGCAGGCCGATGTAGTCCTCGGAAGTGGGCTTCATCGCCGGACCTCCACCATTATTTGTTGTCAAATACAACTATATCAGCGGGGTCAGAGGTCGCGGTTCAGCTTGCCCAGCAAGGTGGAGAACGTGGTGATCTCGTCGGTCGGCCAGCTGTCCAGGATCGCGTGCAGGCGGGCGCGGCGGTCGGTTCGCACGGTTTCGAGCCGCTGGGCACCCACGTCGGTCAGCTGGACGAGCCGGGCGCGGCCGTCGTGGGGGTCGGCCACGCGCTCCACCAGGTCGAGTTCTTCCAGGCGGGCTATCTGGCGGCTGATCGTCGACTTGTCCAGGCCGGTGCGCTCCACCACGTCGGCGGCGCGAACCGGGCCGACGTCGCCCAGGTGCAGCAGGAGGGCATAGCAGGCCGCGTCCAGTTCGGGGTGAACCCGGGCCGCCAGGCTCAGCGAGACGCTTCGCGCCCGCCCGAACAGCACGGACAGTTCGCGCTCCAGTGCGTGGGTCGCGGACTCCCGGTCGCCGGTCGGGTGGGTGCTCGTGCTGTTCACTGCCGGGAAGTGTGCACCACTTCCCGTTCCAGCCGCTGTGTGGCCTTGGCCGCGAAGTAGTCGCCGCCTTTTCGCCTGGTGTCGTCGGTGCCCCACTCGCGGGTCCGCGAGACCGGCTGCAGGTGGGGGATGTGCTTGCGGCAGTGGATGTAGGCCTCTTCCACCTCGACCACCACCCAGCGCTCCGGGGTGCGGCCGCGGTCGTGGTCGGTGGGCAGGTCCGGGTGGTCCGCACGCATGTCGGCGTCTTCGACGACCCTCGCCTTGCCGTTGACGTGCAGGCCGATGAGATCGCGGACGAAGTCGACCATCAGTATTGCCAAGTGAGGGTTCTCACAGACGTTGCCGAGGCTGGCGTGCACGCCGTTGCCCCGGTATTCCGGGTACGCGACGTGCTTGGCGTCGAGCACCCGCAGGAAACCCGGCGGGCCCGCACGGAACGACGAGTCGCACTCGCCCTTGGCGTCCGCGCTGGCCACGAAGGCCATCTCCATCCGGCCGACGAACTCGATCATCGCCTCGTTGAGGTGGTCGAGCAGCTGGTTGTCGTAGAACTTCTTGGCCCGGTCGCGACTGCCGTATGCGCATTGCAGCAGGTGCTCGCCTCTGGATCCGGGCAGGTCGGCTTCCTCGGCGTCCATGAGGGGATCGGGCATTTCTGTCCCGACCACGGCGAGGTTCGGCCGCGGCCTGGGTGTGGGCTCCGCCAGTTCGAGGTCCAACAGATGCGCCTCGGCGGTGCCGGTGGGGGTCGGGGTTGCGAAAGGCACGCGCGTAACAGTTTCATATCAAGCGGCGAGCGCCCAGCCCGCCTGTCGGTTGTCCGCCGGAAGAGGGAAGACGGGGAACTTTGCGTCACACACAAGTACACGAAGGTGGCATCAAGGCGGACATCCCACGAGAATCGGGTTACTGTCCAACCCTGTCGGGGGATGGATACGTGACAAGACAGTGACGCCCGTCAAGACGTCTGAGCCACAGGTTGGAGTCCGTGCCCCGACCATGACCGCGAACGCAGTAGTGAGTCCGATACCGCAGTCCCCCAAGTCCCCGAGCCCAGCGCAGGCCAGATCATCGGACGCCGCGTCCGGCGCGGCCGCGATGGTGCGGCTCATCCGGGAGAGCTTCGCCGTCGTCGAGCCCAAGTCCGACGAAGTCGCCAAGTTCTTCTACGGGATGCTGTTCAGCCTGTCGCCGAACGCGCGGGAGATGTTCCCCGCCAACATGCAGGTCCAGCGCTCCCGCCTGCTGCGCGCCCTGGTGCACATCGTGCAACTGGTCGACCGGCCGGACGACCTCAACCCGTTCCTGCGCCAACTCGGCCGCGACCACCGCAAGTTCGGTGTGATCAGCGCCCACTACGAGGCCGTCGGCACGGCGTTGATCGCCGCGGTGAAGAAGTTCTCCGGCAAGTCCTGGACCGACGAGATCGAACGCGCGTGGGCCGAGGCGTACACGATCATGGCCCGCGCGATGCTCGACGCGGCCAACGCCGACGACGGGCCCGCCTGGTACCCGGCGGCTGTCGTCGACCACCACCGCATCGGCATGGACCTGGCCGTCGTCACCGTGCAGACCGATCACCCGATGCCGTACACGCCCGGCCAGTACGTCAGCGTCGAAACGCCGCACCGGCCGAGGCTGTGGCGCTACCTCTCCCCGGCCAACGCGCCCCGCGAGGACGGGACCATCGACTTCCACATCCGGACGGTCGAAGGCGGCTGGGTCAGCCGCGCCATCGTCGGACACACGCAGGTCGGCGAAACGTGGCGGCTCGGCCCGCCGCTCGGCCGGATGCGCGTGGACAGGGAGAACACCAGGGACTTAGTCATGGTCGCCGGCGGAACGGGCCTCGCTCCCATGCGGGCGATCATCGACGAGCTCAGCCAGTGGGGCGAGAATCCGCGCGTGCACCTTTTCTACGGTGGCCGCGTTCTGTCTGATCTGTACGACCTCAAGAACCTGCAGCACCTGGCCAGCACCAACCCGTGGCTGACCGTGGTCCCCGTGCTCGAGTCCGAACCGGACGCCACCGGGGTCGAGCACGGCACTCTGGCCGACGTGGTCACGCGCTATGGAGCGTGGGCGGACCGGGATGTGCTTGTCAGCGGGTCACCAGCGATGATCAGGTCGACCGTTTCGCGCATGCTCGTCGCGGGCACGCCGCTGGACCACATCACGTACGACCCGTTCACCCTGGACTGAGCAGCCCGGCTTAACCGCGGCGGGGCTGCGGTTTCCAGACCACCAGCGCTGTGGCCGGTTTGCGGACAGGCACCAGGTCGTGCCGGTAGGACGCGTGCACAGCCGCCGCGGCCTGCTCGGCCGCCACGTACGCCGCGGTCAGTTCGTGGGTGAGTTCCTCCACACGGGCCTGCAGCGCGGTCACCTGGTTCTCCAGGTGGATGATCCGCTTGATACCCGCGAGGTTCACGCCCTCCTCCTGGGAGAGACGCTGAACCTCGCGGAGCACCGCGATGTCGCGCATGGAGTACCGCCGCCCCCCGCCCGAGGTCCGGCCGGGGGAGACCAGGCCCAGGCGGTCGTAGCTGCGCAGGGTCTGCGCGTGCAAGCCGGACAACTGGGCTGCCACCGAGATCACGAAGATCGGGGTGTCCTCGTCGGCGTTGGCCGGGAAGGGGACGCCGCTGGGGAACGAGGGCATCATCATTCGCTCCTCTGCTTCAGCAAGGCGGTCAGCTCGGGCCGGGGGTCCTGGCCCGTGGTGGCCTTCGTGTACTCCTCCAGCGCTGCCTGTGCCTCGTCGGACAACTTGCTCGGCACCGACACCTGCACGGTGACGAGCAGGTCCCCGGCCACGCCGTCGCGTTTGACGACGCCCTTGCCGCGAACGCGGAACACCCGGCCGTTGGCTGTGCCCGGTGCGACGCGCAAGGAGACCTTGCCGTCCAGTGTGGGCACGGTCAGCGTGGTGCCGAGCGCGAGTTCCTGGAACGTGACCGGCACGGTGATGGTCACGTCGTTGTCCGAGCGGCCGAAGATGGCGTGCGGTGTGACGTGCACGCGCACGTACAGGTCACCTGCGTGCCCGCCGTTCTGGCCGGGCTCGCCCTGTTCGGCCAGCCGGATCTTCTGGTCGTCCTCCACCCCTGGCGGGATGCGGACGGTCAGCGTCCGGCTCTTGGTGCTCACGCCGTCGCCGCCGCACTCCGGGCACGGGTCGTCGACGATCCGGCCGGTGCCGCGGCAGTCGCGGCACGGCTCGCTGAAGGCGAAAGCGCCCTGGCTGCGCGTGTTCAGGCCCGCGCCGTTGCACGTCGGACAGGTGCGCGGCGTGGTGCCCGGCCGGGCACCGTTGCCGTTGCACGTGCCACACGTGGACGGGCTGGACAGTCGCAAGGGGACAGTCGCGCCGCGGACCGCTTCGAGGAAGTCGATCCGCACCTCGGTGTCCACGTCGGCGCCGCGGCGTGGCCTGCCCGCGGTCGATCCCTGGCCGCGCCTGCCGAACAGGCCGCCGAGGATGTCGCCGAGGCCGCTGAAACCGCCGCCCGCGCCCTGCGCGTTCGCGCCGCCGAAGATGTCGCTGACGTCGAAGCCGCCCGCGCCACCACCGCCGCCACCGCCGAACCCGCGCAGCCCGCCACCGAACAGCCTGCGGGCCTCGTCGTACTGCTTGCGCTTCTCGGGGTCGCCGATCACGCCGTACGCCTCGGACACCGCCTTGAACCGCGACTCGGCCTCGACGTTGCCCGGGTTGGCGTCCGGGTGCAGTTCCCTGGCCAGCTTGCGGTACGCCTTCTTGATGTCCGCGTCCGTCGCGCTGGACGAGACGCCCAGCTCACGGTAGAAGTCCTTGTCGATCCAGTCCCTAGCGCTCACCGGACGTCCCCTCCCTTCCGCTGGTCAGTTCCGGTCAGCCGGATCGCCATCTGCCTTTTCCTCGGCCGGCTCGACCCATTCCTGCGCCTTGGCCGCCGGTGCGCCGGGCTCGTGGTCGGTCACGGCCACCAGCGCGGGGCGCAGCGTCCGCTCGCCGATCCGGTAGCCGCGGCGCAGTACCGCGGTCACGGTCGGGCCCTGCACGTCCGGGGACGTGTCGTGCTGGACGGCCTCGTGCACGGACGGGTCGAACGCCTCGTTCTCGTGGCCGAACGGCTCGAGCCCGACGCGCTGCAGCGTGGCGGTCAGCTTGTCCGCCACCGCCTTGAACGCACCGGTCAGGTCGCCGTGCGCGGCCGCCCGCTCGAGGTCGTCGAGCACCGCGAGCAGTTCGTTGATCACCGCGGCCTTGGCGCCCGTGACCACGCTCTCCCGGTCGCGGTCCACCCGCTTGCGGTAGTTGGCGTACTCGGCCTGCAGTCGCTGCAGGTCCCTGGTGCGCTCCTCGAGCTGCTCCTTGAGTGAGACCTCTTCCGAGACGATGTCCGGAACGATCTCGGCCTCGACCTCAGGCGGCGCGGCGTCTGTGTGCTCCTCGGACGCCGCGTGCCTGCCGCCCTCGGGGGCGCCCGCCTCGTCGACGGGCACCTCCTCGGTCACGGTCTTGACCTGGCCGGTCTCCGGGTCGATCCGGCGACGGTCGCGCACCACCACTCGTGGCTCCCCGGACTGCTCGGTGTCAGCGGAGGTGTTGTTGTCGTGCGGTCCCTGGTCAGTCACTTCTTCTTCTCGTCCTCGTCGACGATCTCGGCGTCAACCACGTCGTCCTTCGGCTGCTGCGCGCCCTGGCCACCCGCCTGGGCACCCTCGCCGCCACCGGCCGCGTTGGCGGAGGCGTACATCGCCGCGCCCATGGCCTGCGACTCCTGCGACAACTTCTCGACCGCGGCCTTGATCGCGGCCGTGTCCTCGCCCTTGAGCGCCTCCTTGGCCTCCGTGATGGCCGAGGTGACCTTCTCCTTGGCGTCGGCCGGGACCTTCTCCTCGTTGTCGTTGAGGAACTTCTCGGTCTGGTAGACGAGCGTCTCGGCCTGGTTGCGGACCTCGGCCTCCTCGCGGCGGAGCTTGTCCTCCTCCGCGTGCGCCTCGGCGTCCTTGACCATCCGGTCGATGTCCTCCTTGGGCAGCGCCGAGCCGCCCGTGATGGTCATCGACTGCTCCTTGCCGGTGCCCAGGTCCTTCGCCGACACGTGCACGATGCCGTTCGCGTCGATGTCGAAGGTGACCTCGATCTGCGGGACGCCGCGCGGCGCCGGGGGCAGGCCGGTCAGGTCGAACGTGCCCAGCTTCTTGTTGTGCACGGCGAACTCGCGCTCGCCCTGGAAGACCTGGATGCCGACCGTGGTCTGGTTGTCGTCCGCGGTGGAGAAGATCTCCGAGCGCTTGGTCGGGATGGTCGTGTTGCGCTCGATGAGCTTGGTGAACACGCCGCCCTTGGTCTCGATGCCCAGCGACAGCGGGGTCACGTCCAGCAGCAGGACGTCCTTGACCTCACCCTTGAGCACACCGGCCTGCAGCGCGGCGCCGACGGCCACGACCTCGTCCGGGTTGACGCCCTTGTTGGGCTCCTTGCCGCCGAGCAGCTCCTTGACCAGGTCGGTCACCGCGGGCATGCGGGTGGAACCACCGACGAGCACCACGTGGTCGATGTCGGCGACGTTGATGCCACCGTCCTTGATCACGTTGTTGAACGGTGCCCGGGTGCGGTCCAGCAGGTCGGACGTGATCCGCTGGAACTCCGCGCGGGACAGGGTCTCGTCGAGGAACAGCGGGTTCTTGTCGGCGTCGACCGTGATGTACGGCAGGTTGATGGCGGCGCTGGTCGAGCTGGACAGCTCGATCTTCGCCTTCTCGGCCGCCTCGCGGATGCGCTGCAGCGCCATCTTGTCCTTGGTCAGGTCGATGCCGCTGGACTGCTTGAACTTCTCCACCAGCCAGTCGACGATCCGCTGGTCCCAGTCGTCGCCACCGAGGTGGTTGTCACCGCTGGTCGCGCGGACCTCGACGACACCGTCGCCGATCTCCAGCAAGGACACGTCGAACGTGCCGCCACCGAGGTCGAAGACCAGGATGGTCTGTTCCTTGCTGCCCTTGTCCAGGCCGTACGCCAGGGCGGCCGCAGTCGGCTCGTTCACGATCCGCAGCACGTTCAGGCCCGCGATCTGACCGGCTTCCTTGGTGGCCTGCCGCTGCGCGTCCTCGAAGTACGCGGGGACGGTGATCACGGCGTCGGTGATCTGCTCACCCAGGTAGGCCTCGGCGTCGCGCTTGAGCTTCTGCAGCACGCGCGCGCTGATCTCCTGCGCCGTGTAGGTCTTGCCGTCGATCTCGTCGGTCTTCCAGTTGGAGCCGACGTGCCGCTTGACCGAGCGGATGGTGCGGTCAACGTTGGTGACCGCCTGGTTCTTCGCCGGCTGCCCGACGAGCACCTCGCCGTTCTTGGCGAAGGCGACGATGGACGGAGTCGTCCGAGATCCCTCGGAGTTGGCGATGACCGTCGGCTCACCGCCTTCGAGAACGGCGACGACGGAGTTGGTCGTCCCCAGGTCGATGCCGACCGCTCGCGCCATGGAATCCTCCCGGTAGTGGTTCTTCGCCTTGAGCGTGGATGGCTCAAGTCTGCCCCCGGGAGTTCACGCCGGTCAAATCAGACTTGAGCGGGTTCCGCTCAACCTTCCTGACAGGCCAACGAGCGGGGTCCCGGATTTGTTCCCGGCTGGGTCTCAGCGGTAGTCGACCGTCACGTCACCGCTGCGCGCCTCCAGGTCAAGGACGTATTTCGAGTCCTGACTGGTGTCGACGTTGACCGTCTTCTCCCCGCTACTGGTGGACACGTTGGTCTTGTACGCCTGCCCACGCGGGACCAGCACGTTGATGGCACCGCTCTGTGCGGTCACCTTCGCGCTCTGCGCGGTGACCATGTCGAGACGGACATCACCGGACGAGCTGTCGATCGACGCCTTGCCCTCGACGCCGGTCGCGTCCGTGGCACCGGACCGGGCCTTGATCGTGACGTCGCCCTTGACCCCGGTCACCACCACGTCGCCGGAGCCCGCCTCGACCACCGCGGACTGGCCGACGTTGATCAGCTCGGCCCGGCCGGAGCGCACGTTGACGGTCACCGGGCCGGGGATGTCCCTGACTCGGACGTCCCCGGACCCGGTCCGTACCCCCACCTCGGACATGCTCGCCACTTCGACTTCGCCCGACCTGTTCTCCCCCATGACCTTGGCCGCGGCGGTCAACGTGACCTCGTAGTCGACCGAGCAGTTGTTCTGATCACAGTCGTTGAGGACCAGCGTGTCACCTTCGAGCCGATGGGTCTGCCCCGGTTTGTTGTCGCCGCGGTAGTACACAGTCCGCTTGACCGACGACGTCGCCCCGGTCCGGATCCGCACGGACCCCGAACCGTTGTCGATCCGCACCGCGGCGACCTTCTGCGTGAGGTCGGTGGTATCGCTGAAGTTCGACGAGTTCACGCGGAAGCCGTCGCACCCGGACAGCAGGAGCGTCCCCACGCCGATCGCGCAGACCCCCAGCACAACACGACGAGACATGTCCATCTCCAGCTCCCCATCGGCATTCGTTTCCTGCATCAGCCCAAAACCTATTGAGCCCGCACCCCGGGGGGCATCCGGGACTACCCGGACCCGACCCGGATCGAGGACCCTGAGTGGACCGCCAGCAAGGAAGTTACGCGTCAGGGGTAGGCCGCGCGCGGGAGTTGGCCGCCATTCGCACCTTGGTGCCAGCCCTACCCCCGTTCGGCTCAGTCGTCCGGAGGATCGACCTCGTGCCGACAGGATGACCCGCTCCCACCTGCGAAGACTGCCTGGGGCGACTACCTGGGGCGGCGGCGGGCGGGTGCGCGGCCGTGCGGCTGCTGGGGCGTCGACAGGTTCGGCGGCGCCGGTATGGGCAGGGTCACCGGCTCGGCGCCGAGGGTGAAGGGGGTGCCGTGGTGCGCCAGCTCCAGCGGTTCGCCCGCGTTCAGCCGGTACGCGGCTCGTTCCGGCCTGATCTCCACGCCGATCTTGCTGCCGCGGAACGACATCCGGAACGCGATCCTGGTCAGCTCCGGCGGCAGGCGCGGTGCGAACGTCAGCTTCCCGCCGTGGTCGCGCATCCCGCCGAACCCCGCGACCACCGCCAGCCACGCACCGGCGAGCGAAGCGATGTGCAGTCCGTTTTGGACGTTGTCGTGCAGGTCGTGCAAGTCCGTCAGCGCCGCTTCGGCGAAGTAGTCGTACGCCAGCTCGACGTGACCGACCTCGGCGGCGATCACCGCCTGGGTGCAGGCCGACAGCGACGAGTCGCGGACTGTCAGCCCCTCGTAGTAGGCGAAGTTGCGGGCTTTCTCCTCGGGCGTGAAGTCGTCGCCGCACAGGTGCAACGCGAGCACCAGGTCCGCTTGTTTCACGACCTGCTTGCGGTACAGGTCGAAGTACGGGTAGTTCAACAGCAGTGGATAAGCCTCGGCCGGCGTGCTCTTGAAGTCCCAGCGGGCATGGCTGGTGAAGCACTCCGACTGCGGGTGCACGTGGAGTTCGTCGTCGTACAACACAACCATGTCGTCGGCCGCGTCACGCCAGCGTGACGCCTCCTCGGTGTCCACGCCCAACTGACGCGCCTGTGCCTGGTTGGCCTCGACCATCTCGGCCGCCGCGCGCAAGTTCCGCCGGGCCATCAGGTTGGTGTAGACGTTGTTGTCCACAATGGCCGTGTACTCGTCCGGGCCGGTGACGCCGTCGATGCGGAACTTCCCGTGCGTGTCGTGGTGGCCGAGGCTCAGCCAGAGCCGTGCCGTCTCGACGAGCAGCTCCAGCGCGCATTCGTCCTGGAACGGCTTGTCCTGCGTGGCGTTCAGGTAGCGCACCACCGCGTCGGCGATGTCGGCGTTGATGTGGAACGCCGCTGTGCCCGCGGGCCAGTAGCCCGAGCACTCGTCACCGTTGATCGACCGCCACGGGAACGCGGCGCCGTCCTGGCACAACGTCTTCGCCCGCGCCCGCGCTTTGTCCAAAGTGGAGTGTCGCCAACGCAACGCGTCGCGTGCCGCGTCCGGGATGGTGTACGTCAGCACCGGCAGGACGAAGCTCTCCGTGTCCCAGAAGGCATGCCCGTCGTAGCCGGGGCCGGTCAGGCCCTTGGCCGGGATGGCCCGTGACTCGCCGCGGGCACCGGCCTGAAGGACGTGGAACAGCGCGAACCGCACGGCCTGCTGCAGTTCCGCGTCGCCTTCCACCTCGATGTCCGCCGTGTCCCAGAACTCGTCCAGGAAAGCCCGTTGCTCGGACAGCAGGCCTTGCCAGCCCGTCTGCAACGCACCCACCAGCGCGGCGTCGACCTGGGCGCGCAACGCGGGCGACGACCGTTGGCTCGACCAGCCGTAGGCGATGTACTTGGTCAGCGTCAGCTTGCTGCCCTTGGGCACGTCGGCCGCGATGGTCAGCCGGGCGAGGTCGTCCTCGACGGACATCTCAGTGCGGACGTTGTCCTCGGCGAGGTCGATCTCGTGGTCCATGGCCGCGGCCAGCCGCAGACCGGACAACCTGGTGTGGTGCGCGAGCACGGCCCGGTAGTCGGCCGCCGCCGCGTGGTCGCTGATCAGCGGTTTGTCCAAGGCGGCCGCCACGCGCGGGTCGTCGGTCCGTGACAGCACGGGCTCGTTGGCCAGCAGGTCGGACTGCACGACCAACTGGATCTTGTCGTCCAGCGGCTCGACGGTGTAGTGGATCGCCGCGATCGCGCGCTGGGTGAACGACACCAGCCGTTCGGAGGTGATCCGGACCCGGCGGCCGGTCGGCGACTCCCACTCGGTGCGGCGGCGCAGCGTGCCCGAGCGCAAGTCGAGGACACGCTCGTGGTCCAGCGCGCGGCCGTAGCGCATGTCCAGCGGCTCGTCCTCGACCAGCAGCCGGATGATCTTGCCGTCGGTGACGTTGACGACCGTCTGCCCGTCCTCGGGGAAGCCGTACCCGGCCTCGGCGTACGGCAGTTTGCGCTGCTCGTAGAAGCCGTTGAGGTACGTCCCCGGCAGACCGCGCGGCTCGCCTTCCTCGAACGTGCCGCGGAGTCCGATGTGACCGTTGGCGAGGGCGAACGTGGATTCGGTGCGGCGCAGGCCCTCCAGGTCGAGTCCGCGCCAGCGCAACTGCCACGGCGAGATCTCGTAGCCCGGCGTCGTCATCGTTCCTCCAGCAGGTCGGCGAGGTCCTCGACCACCACGTCGGCGCCGTGCGCGCGCAGTGCGTCGGCCTGGTGCGCGCGGTCCACGCCGACGACGAACCCGAATTTCCCGTCTCGCCCTGCTTGTACACCCGACAGCGCGTCCTCAAACACCGCCGCATCGCCGGGGGACACGCCCAAAGCCTTGGCACCGGCCAGGAACGAGTCCGGCGCGGGCTTCCCACGCAGGCCCTGCGCGGCGATGGTCACGCCGTCCACCCTGGCCTGGACGAACTTGGCCAGGTCCGCGGCGGCCAGCACGGCCTCGCCGTTGGCCGACGACGTCACGACGCCGATCCTCAGACCGGCCCGCGCGGCGGCTTCGAGGTACCGCCGCGATCCGGGGTACGGCCGGACGCCCTCGTTGTCGATGATCGACAGCAGCAGCTCGTTCTTCCGGTTGCCGAGACCGTTGACCGTCTCGGCGGACGGCGGGTCGATCGGATCGCCTTCCGGCAGGTGGATGCCGCGAGCCGCGAGGAACGTGCGCACCCCGTCGGCGCGCGGCCTGCCGTCCACGTAGTCCAGGTAGTCCTGCTCGGAGAACGGCCGCTGCCCCTCCCTGCTTGCCACGAAGTCGTCGAATGTCCGCTTCCAGGCCTGTTTGTGCAGCTCGGCGGTGCCGGTCAGCACTCCGTCGAGATCGAACAGCAGGGCCTTGATCGAATCCGGCAGTCCCATCACACAGGCGAAACTACCCGGGTGAGGTGAATTCCTCAGCGCGTGGCGGCGTCGAAGCTCAGGGTTTCGACGGTCGCATCAGGTACGCGACCACCGGTTCGAGCTCGGCGACGGTCGGCGGCTCGTCGTCGATCAGGCCCTGCATCAGCAACCCGTCCATCCCGGCGAGGAACGCGCGGAAGGCCACCTCGTCGTCGTGCTGCACCAGGCTCGTCAGCACGTCGAGCCACAACCGCGCGGCCGGGCGCAGCGCTGGTCTGCGCGAGGCGAACAGGTAGAGCTCGTACTCGGCCATGGTGCGACCGCGTTGCGGCCCGAGCGCTTCGACGATCATCTCGGCGACCTCGCGGGCACCCTGGCTTCCCCTGATCCTGGCCCGTTCGACGAGGTCGCGCACGGCCGTGGTGAACCCGCCCGCACACCAGGTGAGCGTGGCCGTGAGCAGGTCTTCGAGGCTGGAGAAGTGGTACGTGGTCGACGTCGTCGGCACGCCCGCCTCCCTGGCGACGGTCCGGTGGGTCACACCCGCGACGCCGTCGCGTTCGATCACCCGCAGGGTCGCCTCGATCAGCTCCTGCCTGCGGCGGTCGCCCCTGGCCTTGCGGCCGTCCGGTTGCCGGATCAGTGCGACCTGCCCAGTTCGAGCAGGACGACGCCGCCGATGATCAGCGCGAGGCCGCCGATCATCGTCCACGTCAGCGGCTCCTTGAAGAACAGCACGCCGATGGCCGCGACCAGCGCGATGCCCGCCGCGGCCCAGACCGCGTACGCGACACCGACCGGGAAACCGTCCTTGAGCAGCTTGGCGAGCACGCCGAAGGCGATCACGTAACCGACCACGACCACGACCGACGGCACCGGCTTGGAGAAGTTCTCCGACAGCTTCAGCGACGTGGTCGCCGCGACCTCACCGGCGATGGCGACCGCGAGGAGCAGGTATGGAGGCATGATGCCAAGTTAACGGGACGATCGTCCCAATACCAAGGCAATTTGAGCGATCCAGATCACGCTGGACTGGTTACTGACGAGTAACCCCCGTTACCTTCAGCCGCATGACAGGCTTGGGGCTGATCCTCGGCATCCTCTGCGTGGTGCTGACCGCGGTCGCGATCGTCATGACGACCATGACGGTGCGGCGCATGCTGGCCACGATCCGGCTGGGCCAGCCGGACTCCACGCGCAACGGCCCATTCGGCAGGCGCATGGCCGTGATGGTCAAAGAGGTCCTCGGGCACACCCGGATGCTCAAGTGGAGCCACATCGGGGTGCTGCACTGGTTCGTCATGGCCGGGTTCGGCGGGCTGATCCTGAGCGTCGTCGCCGCGTACGGCGAGGTGTTCGTGCCCAGCTGGGACCTGCCGTGGATCGGGCACTGGGGCCCGTACAACCTGTTCGTCGAACTGCTGGGGCTGGCCACGGTCCTCGGCATCCTCGGCCTGATCTACATCAGGCAGAGCAACCACCCCCGGTTCAAGGGCCGCTCGTCGCGGTTCACCGGGTCCCGGATGGGACGCGCGTACTTCGTCGAGGCGATCGTGCTGGTCGAAGGCCTCGGCGTGATGGGCATCCGAGCCGCCAAGTACGCCGCCGGCTACTTCGACGTGCCGACGTGGTCCGCGCCGATCTCGAAGCTGATCGGCTCGGTGCTGCCCGCCGAGCCCGCGCTGGTCTCGATCTTCGCCGCGATGAAGATCTTCTCCGCGATGGTCTGGCTGATCGTGATCTCGCTGAACCAGACCATGGGTGTGGCGTGGCACCGCTTCACCGCGTTCTTCAACATCTACTTCAAGCGCGAGGAAGGCACCGCGCTCGGCAAGCTCAAGCCGATGATGAGCGGTGGCAAGCCGCTGGACTTCGAGGAGGCCGACCCGGAGAAGGACGTCTTCGGCGCCGGCAAGGTCGAGGACTTCTCCTGGAAGGGCTGGCTGGACTTCACCACGTGCACCGAGTGCGGGCGCTGCCAGTCCCAGTGCCCGGCATGGAACACCGAGAAGCCGTTGTCGCCCAAGTTGGTCATCACCCAGCTGCGCGACCACGCGTACGCCAAGGCGCCGTACCTGCTGGCGGGCGGCAAGCGTGACATGGCCGGTGACGAGATCGGCCTGGAGTCGCACGCGGGCATCGACGTGCTCGCACTGGCCGAGTCGGAGAAGGCGCTCGTCGGCGACGTCATCGACCCGGACGCGCTGTGGTCCTGCACGACCTGCGGCGCGTGCGTCGAGCAGTGCCCGGTGGACATCGAGCACGTCGACCACATCGTCGACATGCGCCGCTACCAGGTGCTGATCGAGTCGAACTTCCCGGCCGAGCTGAACGGGATGTTCAAGAACCTGGAGAACAAGGGCAACCCGTGGGGCCAGAACGCCAAGGACCGGTTGCAGTGGACCGAGGACCTGGACTTCGAGGTCCCGGTGTTCGACGGCAGCCAGGACTTCGAGTACCTGTTCTGGGTCGGCTGCGCGGGCGCGTTCGAGGACCGGGCGAAGAAGACCACCCGTGCGGTCGCCGAGTTGCTGCACATCGCGGGCGTGAAGTACGTGGTGCTCGGCTCGGAGGAAGCCTGCACCGGCGACCCGGCCCGGCGCGCGGGCAACGAGTTCCTGTTCCAGATGCTGGCGCAGCAGAACGTGGAAGTGCTCAACGGCGTCTTCGAGGACCGCAAGGTCAAGAAGATCGTGGCGACCTGCGCGCACTGCTTCAACACGCTGGGCAACGAATACCCGGAGCTCGGCGGCACGTTCGAGGTCGTGCACCACACGCAACTGCTCAACAAGCTGGTGCGCGAGCGCAAACTGGTGCCGGTCGCCCCCGTGGCGGAGGACGTCACGTACCACGACCCGTGCTACCTGGGCCGTCACAACAAGGTCTACGAGGCACCGCGTGAGCTGATCGAGTCCTCGGGCGTGTCCATGCGCGAGATGCCACGGCACGCCGACAAGTCCATGTGCTGCGGCGCCGGTGGCGCGCGGATGTGGATGGAGGAGCGGATCGGCAAGCGCATCAACGTGGCCCGCGTCGACGAGGCCCTCGGCACGGCTCCGACGAAGATCGCCACCGGTTGCCCGTTCTGCCGCGTGATGCTCAACGACGGCCTCACCCAGCGCAAGAGCGACGGCATGGCGGGCGAGCACGTCGAGGTCGTGGACGTGTCGCAGTTGTTGCTCACCGCCGTCAAGCGCGGCCAGCCCAAGCCGGAGCCCGAGCCGGAACCGGCTGAGGAGTCCCCCAGCCTCCGCTGACGGCCGGGTTGCCGTGCACGCCCAGGTCCCGACCGCCACACTGAGGGGCATGGCGCGCGAGACCAAAGAGGACAAACCGGGCGGCGAGAGCACGCTCACCGTCGTACTGGCACTCCTGGTCAACCTGGCGATCGCGATCATGAAGGCGATCGCCGGGTTGATCACCGGCTCGGCCGCGATGCTCGCCGAGGCCGCGCACTCGGTCGCCGACACGTTCACCGAAGCGTTGCTGCTCACCGCGTTGCGCACGTCCGCACGACCGGCCGACCGCACGCATCCCTTCGGCTACGGCAAGGAACGCTACTTCTGGTCGTTGCTCGCAGCCGTGTCGATCTTCGTATCCGGTGCGGTTTTCTCTTTCTACGAAGGCTTTTCGGCCATCTTCGGTGAGCCGGTCGAACAGGAGTCGCCGGTTGTCGCGTACGTCGTGCTGGCGTTGGCGTTCGCGCTGGAGTCGATCTCGTGGACGCAGGCCGTGCGCCAGACCCGCCGAGACGCCAGGGCCGAGAACCGCTCGTTGTCCGAATACCTGCGCCAGAGCGACGATCCGACGAGCAAGACCGTCCTGTTCGAGGACAGTGCCGCGCTGGTCGGCCTGCTCATCGCGTTCGCCGGGATCGGGTTGCACCAGCTCACCGGGTCACAACTGGCGGACGGCATCGCGTCGGTCATGATCGGCCTGCTGCTCGCGGCCGTGGCGTACCTGCTCAGCCGGACCAACCGGGGCCTGCTGATCGGCCGCCAGGCCGACCCCGTGCTGGTCAAGGCGGTGGGCATGCGGTTGCGCAAGACGCCGGAAGTCGAGGCGGTCGTCGACCTGCTGACGATGACCACCGGCACCGACAGCGTGCTGCTGTGCGCCCGGCTGGACTTCGACGACGAGCTGGGCGCGGCCGACCTCGAACGGGCGTGCGTCCGGATCGAGGCCGACCTGCGGGCGGAGTTCGCCGAACTGACCGAGATCTTCCTGGAACCCGTGCCGCGCAACGACCCTGTCCTGCGCGCCAAGGTTCTGGCGCGCTACGGCAGGGAACTGCACGGTTGAGCTGCTCCACCTCAGCCCAGCGGAAGCGCGCCCATGATGTGCTCGTAGGTCACCTTGCGCGCGCCTTCGGTGTCGCCCCGGCGCAGCGCGTCGATGATCAGCTCGTGCTGGCTGATCGACTCGGCGTGGCTGCGGTTCACGCGCGGGCCGCCGTGCAGCGCCTGCCACAGCAGCCGCATCAGCGACAGCAGCAGCGGGCTGTGCGAGTACTCGTAGAGCGTGAAGTGGAACTCCCGGTTGAGCTCGGGGTAGAGCGGGTCGTTCTCGGCGAGTCCGCGCATCCGCTCGTTCAGGTCGGTCAGCCTGGCGATCCCGGCCTCGTCGATCTTCGGTGCGGCCAGCGCCGCGCCGAGCGACTCCAGCGCCGCGCGGATCTGGAAGTTCTCCTCGGTCGAGCCGGAGTCGGCCTCGACGACGGTGAACCCCCGGTGGGCGTCGCCGACCACCAGCCCTTCGGACTCCAGCCTGCGCATCGCCTCGCGGACCGGCGTCTGGCTGACGTGGAACCGCGCGGCGAGATCGCGTTGTCTGAGCTGCTTGCCCGCGGGCAGTTCACCGGTGATGATCAACTCACGGATCAGCGCGACCACCATGTCGGTCTTGCTGACGTAGTTCAACGCCGGTTGTACGGACTCTGTCATGTCCCCTCCTCGATCAGACCGCGCACCCGCTCCGCGGTCATCGGCAACCGCCCCACCGGACCGGTGAGGCTCAGCGCGTCCCTGATCGCCCCCGCGATCGACGCGCCCGCCGCGGTCACTCCGCCTTCACCGGCTCCCTTCACCCCAAGGGGATTGCCCGGTGCCGGAGCGTCCTGGGCCACCAGGATGTCGACGTGCGGCAACTCCGCCGCCGTCGGCATCCGGTAGTCCATGAACGTCACCGCCTGTGGTTGTCCGGCATCGTCGTACCGGAACTCCTCCAGCAAAGCGCCACCAACCCCCTGTGCGACACCACCGAGTAGCTGACCTTCGACCAATGTCGGGTTGATCGCCCTGCCGACTTCGTACGCCACCAGGTAGCGCAACACCTTCACGTGACCCGTCCCGGTGTCCACGTCCACCAGCGCGAAGTGCACACCGTACGGATAGGTCATGTGCTCGACCTCGAACCTGCGTCGCGCGGACAGCCCTGCGGGTTCGTCGTCGCGCAGATGCGGACTGCCTGGTCGGGCGGCCTTCGCGACCTCGGCGTACGACACACTGGTGCCCGGCGCGCCCTTGACGCCGATCGCGCCCGCGGTGACATCGAGGTCGTCCTCGGACACCTCCAGCATCCGGGCAGCCAACTGGATCGCGCGTTCCCGTACCGCCAAGGCGGCCTTGTGCACCGCACTGCCACCGACGACTGTGGACCGCGACGCCCATGACCCACCACCGAACGGCTGCAGCACCGTGTCGCCGTTGACCACGGTCACCACCGCCGGGTCCACGGTCAGCGCGTCCGCCGTGACCTGCGCCAGCACGGTCTCGATGCCTTGACCGAGCGAGGTTCCGCCGGAGTGCACGCGGACCTCGCCGGACGTGCCGACCACGACGTCCGCGGTCTCCTGTGGCCCGAGGCCGCTCTTCTCCAGGAACACCGCGACGCCGAGACCTGCGGTGTGCCCGCGTGCCCGCAGCGATTCCAGCTGGGACTGGTAACCGAGGCGGTCGGCTTCGACCACCGCCTTGTCCAGCAGGCCGACGTAGTCGCCCGAGTCGAGCACGACGTCCGTGCCGAGGGTGCTCATCGCCCTGGTGTGCGGCAGTTCGTCCGCGGTGAGCAGGTTCCTGCGCCTCAGTTCCACGCGGTCGACGCCCATCCGGTCCGCCGCGACGTCGAACAGCTGCTCACGGACCGAGGTTCCCTCGAATCGGCCCGGCGCGCGATAGGTACCGCACGGAGTCTTGTTGGTCAGCATGACGCGGATGCGCCCGTGGAACGCCGGGACGCGGTACGGGCCCGGCAGCATCGCCAACGTCAGCTCGGGCACGATGATCCCGTGCGTCCTGGCGTACGCGCCGTTGTCGTGCAGCACGTCGTCCTTCAGCCCGAGCAGCGTCCCGTTCTCGTCGAACGCCGCCGAGATGACGTGGTGCTGCTGGCGGGAGTGGTTGACCGCGACGAGGTGTTCGGCCCGGTCCTCCACCCACTTGACCGGGCGGCGCAGTTTCCGGGCCAGCCATCCGACCAGGAAGTCCTCCGGGTAGAACTCGCCGCGCACGCCGAAGCCGCCGCCGGTGTCCATGGCGTGCACGTGGATCAGGTGTTCGTCGATGCCGAGCATGCCCGCGAGCACGTCCCGGTTGAACACCGGAACCTTGGTCATGCCGAAGATCTGCAACGCCCCTGTTGCCGGGTCCACGTCGGCGAGCAACGCCCGCGGCTCCAACGGGACCGCGCTGTGCCTGCCGATGTCGAACTCGATCCCGACGACGTGCGCTGCCTGGGCGAACGCGCTCGCCACGTCGCCGTAGCCCAGTTCGAACTCCGCGGCCAGCGTGCCCGCTGCGGTGTCCACTGTGACTGGTAGCTCGTCGATCTCGACCTCGACGCGCTCGGCGATGTCCTCGGCCTCGTACGGATCGTCCGCGATCACCACGGCAACGGGCTCCCCGACGTACCGGACCTCCCCAGCTGCGAGAACCGGTTGCAGGTGATCGGTCAGGTCGATGCCCTGCACGTTGAGGCGGACCGGGATGCGCACGCCCGGCGGCAGGTCCTCAGCCGTGACGACACTGCCGCTGGCAGCGTTTCCAGGTTTCCTGACCGACACCAGCCTGCCGTGGGCGATCGGCGAACGAACCACGCGCATCCACACCTGGCCAGCCCGGTCCTGGTCGTCGCAGAACCGGCCGAGACCGCGCAGCAGGCGGGAATCCTCCTTGCGCGGCAGGCGCTCGCCGATCGCCGTCATCCCGCGCGCTCCTCGGCGACCTGCCGGACCGCGTCGACTATCCCCTGGTAGCCGGTGCACCGGCAGAGGTTGGCCGCCATCACCTCACGGACCTCCGACTCGTCCGGCACACCGTCCTGTTCGGACAGATAGGCCTCGGCGAGCATCAGGAACCCCGGCGTGCAGAACCCGCACTGCAGCCCGTGGCAGCGGCTGAACGCTTTCTGCAGGTCGGAGAGCTCGTCACCGTCGGCGAGGCCTTCGACCGTGCGGACTTCGCAGCCGTCCGCCTGTACACCGAAGATCAGGCAGGCCCGTACCGGCTGACCGTCGAGCAGAACCGTGCAGGCACCGCAGATGCCGTGCTCACAGCCGACGTGCGTACCGGTGTAGCCCAGGTCGTGCCGCAGCACGTCGGCGAGCGTGCGCCGGGACTCGACCACGATCTCGTGCTCGGTGCCGTTGACCGTGAGTGCGATCAGGTGGATGTCCTTCATGACAGCACGTCCTCCGGCATGACGGGAATGTGGTCGAACTCGACACCGCGGTGCGCCAACGCGTCATTGATCGCGTTGAGCACGGCGGCGGGCGCACCGATCGTCCCGCCTTCGCCCATCCCTTTGGAACCGTTCTCGGAGAACGGCGATGGCGTTTCCAGGTGGTGGATCTCGATCGGGCAGATCTCGGTCGCCGTCGGTACCAGGTAGTCCATCAGAGTCGCGCTCGTCGGCTGTCCTTCTTGGTCGAACGTGATCCGTTCGTAGAGCGCGGCCGCTATCCCCTGCGCGACACCGCCGCGCACTTGGCCGTCGACTACCAACGGGTTGATGATGACCCCACAGTCTTCCACGACCAAGAACTTCCGCGCACGGATGTCCCCGGTTTCCGGGTCGACGGAAACGAGTGTTGCGTGACACGCATTCGAGAACGTTCCCGGCGGGTCCGCGCTTTCCCGCGCCTCCAGACCGTAGCGGCATTCCTCGGGCAGCCGGTGTGTTTGGAAATGCACCACCCGAGCCAGCTCGGCGATGGGCAGCGACACGTCCGGCACCCCGCGCACACCGGCCCGGCCGTCCGCGAGCTCGACGTCGTCCTCGCCGACCTCCAGCAGGTGCGCGGCCACTTTTCGAAGTCTGCCCGCGACCGCGTCCGCGGCCTTGCGGGCCGCGCCGCCGCCGATCACGATCGAGCGGCTGCCGAACGTGCCCCACCCGTACGAGGTCAGATCGGTATCGCCTTGCCGAAGTCGCACTTGGTCCGGGTGAATCCCCAGTTGGTCTGCGACGATTTGCGCGAATGTCGTTTCGTGTCCCTGCCCGTGACCACATGTCCCGGTAGTCACGACAACCTCGCCGGACGGGTCCATTCGGACGTGCGCGGTGTCGTATCCGGGCGTCATCCGCATTCTGCGCTGCGACATCGTCGGCGTGCCGTACGCGGTTCGCTCGGAGAAACAGGAGAAACCGATTCCGGCGAGAAGTCCTTGCTCACGCAACCGGTCGCGTTCGGTATACCACCCGGCCTCCGTGATTTTCTTCTCGGTCAGGTCGAGGGATTCCAGATAACTGCCCTCGTCGTACGTGATGGTGTTGACGCCGGTGTACGGGAACTCACCCGGCAAGATCATGTTCCGGCGGCGGATCTCGATCGGGTCGACGCCGAGCCGGGCAGCCGCCTTCTCCATCAACCGTTCCATGACCAGCACGATCTGCGGCCTGGACACACCGCGATAGGGCGCGGTCGGCGCCTTGTTCGTGGCCAGCCCGCGGCCACGTGCCCGGTAGGCGGGGACCTTGTAGATCCCGGGCAACTCGGTCGCGGCCATCAACGGCTCGACCGCGCACGTGAACGGGAAGACCGAGTAGGCGCCGATGTCGCACGTGATGTCCGCGGCCAGGCCGAGAATCCGGCCGTCGGCGTCGAACGCGGCCGTGACGTCGTAACGCTGTTCGTGGCCGTGCACCGACGCGGTCAGGTTCTCCTGCCGGTCCTCCACCCAGATCACCGGACGGCGCAGGCGCATGGCGGCTGCGGCCAGCACCACCTCTTCCCGGCTGACCACGCACTTCTGGCCGAACCCGCCACCGACGTCCGGCGCGATCACCCGCACCGAGCGTTCTGGAATACCCAGTGCCTGCGCGATTCCGGACCGGCACTGGTGCGGCACCTGTGTGGACGTGTGCACGACGACCTGGCTGTCGCGATCGTCCCATTCGGCCATGGTCGCGCGGCCTTCCATGGGCTGAGCGGAAACCCGTGCGCTGGTGAACGTCGCCTCGATGGTCAGCCGGGCGTCGGCGAAGATCGCGTCGAGCCCGGGATCGTCGAACAGCACGAGGTCGACCAGGCAGTTCCTCGTTCCACTGTGGACTTCAGCGTCGGCGGCGAGCGCGGCGGCGATGTCCAGCACGACCGGCCCGGTCGCCCACTCGACCTCAACCGCCTCCACGCCGTCCTCGGCCGCGTAGGCGTCCTCGGCGATCACGACGGCGACCGGTTCGCCGACGAAACGGACCCGGTCACCCGACAGCATCGGCATCTCCGTCGGGGTGAACTCGTCGCGTTCCAGCACCGCCCGCAGGAACGGGTCACCGAGATCGGCGCCGGTCAGCACGTCCAGCACGCCGTCGACCCGCTTGGCCGCGCTGACGTCGATCGACTTGATCGTCGCGGATGCGTACGGACTACGGACGAATCCGGCGTGCAGCGTGTCCGCGCGTGCCATGTCGGCGACGAAGCGACCGCGCCCCAGTAGCATCCGGCGGTCTTCCTTGCGGGGAACGCGTGCCCCGACCCACGCCGTCATGCCGCCGCCTCGGCGAGCGCGCGAGCCACAAGCGCAGCCGTGAGTTTCTTGCGGTACGCGCTGCTGCCGTGCCCATCCGACGGCGGATCGACCTGCGCCGCAGCCACTTCGCCCGCCGCACGCCACGTTTCCTCGTTCGCCGGTTGACCGGCCAAGTCCGCGTCGACGACCACAGGTTGCTGACCGACGCCGCCGAGCACGACGCGGGACGTGAGCACCTCGTCTTCGGTCAGGTCAAGCCGTGCGCTCGCGGCGACGATCGCGAAGTCGCCCTGCCGCTGGGAGTACTCGGTCAGCGCCGCGTGCGGTGCCGGTTTCGGGAACCGGACCTCGACGATCATCTCGTCCGGCTGCGCGGCGGTCATGAAGAAACCTTGGAAGAACTCGGTCGCCGGGACCTCGCGGCGACCACGCGGTCCTTGCAGGACGATCCGGGCCTCGAGCAGAACTGCCAGCACGCACCATTCGGCGGTGGAGTCGCCGTGGGCGATGCTGCCGCCGAACGTGCCGCGACAGCGGATGGGGTAGTGGCCGATCCACCGCGCTGCTTTCGACAGCACGCCGAAACCGTCGATCTTCGCGGTCTCGACGGTTCGGTGCCTGGTCAGCGCGCCGACGCGAAGGCCTTGTGCGTCCCGTTCCAGGTAGTCGAGGCCAGCGATCCTGGTGATGTCCACCAGCGCGCTCGGCCTCGCCAGCCGGAAGTTCATCATCGCGACGAGGCTCTGCCCGCCGGCCAGGATCTTCGCGTCCTGGCCGAGTTCGGCCAGCTGCGCGATCGTGTCGTTCACGTCGTAGGCGCGGTGGTAGGTGAACGCCGCCGGCTTCACAGGGCCCCTTCCGGCACGTTTGGTATACCATATTTCAACATAAGCCTCGTCCCCGAGCGATCATCTGACGTCGGACCCCATTCTCGTGGTTGTGGTCGGAGTTGGGACTCCCGAAGCGAGGACGACGAAGGGGCGGCACTGGTGGCGTTCCTCGCGTCGCCAAGGGCTAGCGTCATCAACGGCGCACACATCCCCGTCGACGGCGGGCAAGGCACTGATGGATACCTGAAATGAAGCTGACCCACGAAGTCCACATCGCGCAGGATCCGGCGAAGGTGTTCGCGACGCTGCTCGACGTCGAGCGAGTGGCCGGATGCATGCCGGGGAGCAAACTGACCGGCCGCGCCGACGACTCCACTTATACCGGCGAAGTAAAGGTGAAGGTAGGGCCGCTGGGCGTCTCCTACGCGGGGACGGTGAAGTTCCTGTCGGTCGACCAGGCGGCGCGCACAGCGGTCCTGAAGGCGTCCGGCCGGGAACAGCACGGCCAGGGCAACGCGGACGCACACGTGACCGCCCGTGTGCTGCCCGACGGCGACGGCTCGAAGGTCTCGATCGAAACGGACCTGATGATCCGGGGCAAGGTGGCGCAGTTCGGGCGCGGCGTGATCGGCGAGGTGTCGCAGCGGCTGATCGACGAGTTCGCGCACAACGTGGAGAAGTCCTTCGACAACCCCGCCGCGGTGACGTCGGCGACTCCGGAGGCGCTCGACGGCGCGGCACTGATAGTGGTGCCGCTGTTGAAGAAGTACGCCCCGGTCGCGGCCGGTGTGGCGCTGGGCCTGCTCGCGGGCCTGGGCATGCGCAGGAAGCGAGTGATCGAAATAGTCATCCGGACGCAGTAATATCGGGACTATGGTCCCAGTAGTTCTGGTCCACGGCATTCGCTGCCACGCGGGCGCCTGGATCTCGTACGAGTTCGGGCACCGGGTGGACTTACCCGGCCACGGTGCCCGCCTCAGCGACGCGTTCACGATGGACGCCGCCGTCGCGGTGGTCGCCGATGCGATCGACGCACTGGGCGGGCGCGCGTTGGTAGTCGGCCACTCCCTGGGCGGTTACGTCTCCATGGCGACCGCCGCGACCCACCCGTCCCGTGTGGCCGGTCTGGTCGTCGCGGGCTCGACCACTGTGCCCGACCGCTTCGCCACGGCGCCTTTCCTTGCGATGCACAGTGTTCTGACTCGCTTGCCCGACGGTGGGGAACGCTTCAGCCGTCGGATGTTCCGTGCCACTCTGCCGCCGGACGTCGTCGCGGCCCTGGGCGCCGGTCCCATCGCGACACCCGCGATCCCGTCCGTCGTAACCGCTTTGCGCTCGTTCGACCCGTTGCGTGCGGTGGCCCAGTACCCCGGCCCCACGTGGTTCATCAACGGCGGCCACGACCATCTCCGCTACCACGAACGCAAGTTCCTCGCCGCCGCCCAGGACGGCCGCCTGGTCGTGATTCCCGGGACCGGCCACTACCTGCCGATGACGCACCCGGAGATCTTCAGCCGGCACGTCCGGGACGCGGCCGTGATCGTCGGTGCCCGCAGGTAGTCCGGGCTGGGCACGTCGGTCAGAGCTTCATGTCGGCGAGACCGACGATCTGCCCCAACTGGTCGAGGGTGAGCAGGTGGTGTGGCGTGGTCGGCGGAGTGGTGGACTTGCCGTGCTCGCCGACAGCCTTGCTGGAAGCGTTGGAGGTCGAGGCGTAAACGCTTGTGCCGTCGGGCAGTTTCGTGTCCGCCATGAGGATGACCTCGCCCGCAGTGCCAAAGGGGACAGTGGTGAGCTGGACCGAGCGACCGCCGAAATCACGTTGCACACAGGTGTTGGGCGCGGCACAGGACGGTCGCACATCGCGGGAGCCGGGTCCCGTGGGTGGCGCGGAAGGGTCGTGCATTTGGACCATGACGAACATGGTGCCTTCGTTGCCTTGCTTGTCGACGACGTCGGTGGCGGCTTCGTAGCGGTCACGACTCAGCTTGAACGTCAGTGGCGCCGACGGCCAGTCAGGAACCGGGCGCAACGTGAGGTCCGTCGGCACGATGCGACTCGCCGCCAGCGCGTTGGTGAGGCGCTGCTCGACGGCCGTGGGCGGCTTCGCCGGTTTCGAAGTCGTGGTCGCCGCTCCCGGGGGCTTGGGCGGGGCGGCCACCTGCAACTGCTCCGGCTCACCCCGGCCGAGGAAGAAGGTGGAGCTCAGCAGGACAGCGCCCGCGGCGAGCGCGGTCCCACCCGCGGTGACGGCACGCCTGCGCAACAGGCGGCGACGGCCGCTCCTGATCACCTCGTCGCGGTCGACGCGGACGGGCGGTTCGGCGTCGAACGCCGTGGCCAAAGTCTGTTTGATGTCGTTCATCGCCGTTCCTCGAGTTTCGGGTTCCCGAGAAGGTCGCGCAGCGAGGCAAGGCCCTTCGCCGTCTGGCTCTTCACGGTGCCTTCGGTCCGACCGACGAGCCGGGCGACCTCGGTCACACTGAGGTCCTCCCAGAACCGCAGAACCAGGATCGTGCGCTGCCCGACGGGCAACGCGGCCAACGCCCGCCGAACATCGAAATCCGGAGCGGAAGCCGACACAGACGTGTCCGGCACATCGGCAACAGCACGTTCCCGCCGGAAGAAGCCACGCCGCCCCTCGTCAATGGCGGCCCGAACCAGCACCTTCCTGACATACGCGTCGACAGTGTCAGCACGCCGAACCCGCGGCCAGACCACATAGAGCTTGGCCAAGCTCGTCTGCACGATGTCTTCCGCCCGATGCCAATCCCCGCACAACAGGTACGCCGTGCGTCGCATCAGGAGAGCACGCGCGTCCACGTACTCACCGAAGTCACGATCACGATCCAACGGTCCCTCCTCGGTCGCCGCTTAGTACGGACGCACCCGTCCCAGCGGTTGCCCGCAGACGCGAAGAGATCCCGAAAAGCCGGAAGGGCCGCCTCCCGCTCCGGGGAGACAGCCCTTCTGACCTGCTAAAACCTGAGTTGAGCGGATGACGGGAATCGAACCCGCGTATTCAGCTTGGGAAGCTGATGTTCTACCATTGAACTACATCCGCGAACGCCTGACCGAGCATACACAACATCGGCTGCGGGGCGCAGCTAGGGTGTTGGCGTGCTGCTGAGTGATCGTGATCTGACCAAGGAGCTGGAGTCGGGACGGCTGGGCGTCGAGCCCTACGACCCGGCGATGTTGCAGCCTTCGAGCATCGATGTGCGTCTTGACCGGTTCTTCCGGGTGTTCGTCAACACCAAGTACACGCACATCGACCCGGCGCAGCAGCAGGATGAGCTGACGTCACTGGTCGAGCAGGAGGGCGACGACCCGTTCGTGCTGCATCCCGGCGAGTTCGTGCTGGGGTCGACCTACGAGTTGGTCACGTTGCCCGACGATCTCGCCGGGCGTCTCGAGGGCAAGTCGTCCCTCGGCCGTCTCGGGCTGCTGACTCATTCCACCGCGGGCTTCATCGACCCCGGGTTCTCCGGGCACATCACGCTTGAGCTGTCCAACGTCGCCAATCTGCCGATCACGTTGTGGCCGGGTATGAAGATCGGGCAGCTCTGCCTGTTCCGGCTGTCCAGTGCCGCCGAGTTCCCGTACGGGTCGAAGAAGGCCGGGTCTCGTTACCAGGGTCAGCGGGGGCCGACGCCGTCAAGGGCTTACCTGAACTTCCACCGGGTGGATACAAGGCGGGACACAAGCGGGTGAAGTAGTGGCTGAGGTGGTGTCCGTGACGGCGTTCGCTGACAAACTCGGCTGGTATGCGCCTTGTGCTGGTCGGGCTGATGTTGTTGGCAGGCTTGACAGCCGGTGCGCGCGCCGCTGAGTTTCAGCCGTTCTCGCCGACGTACACGAAGATCCTCAACGGCGATTTTCTTGTTGTTGGCAACAGTTCTGTGCGTTGTCCGGTGGCTGCGGACAACGCACCGGCGACGGGTGACGGCAACTCGCCGCAGGCCTGTGCCGACGCGGCCAACCGCGGCAACAACCGGGTGAACGACAACTTCTTCATGCAGTGGTCGGACGTGGACAGCGACCCGGCCACGTTCAACTCCAGCACGGCGACGCCGGAGCTGCCCGCTTGGTCGAAAGTGGAGTACGCCCGGCTGAGCTGGGGCGGGAACACCGGTGTGTTCGCGGACTCGACCGTGCGGATGTGCCAGTCCCGTGAGTCCCAGGTGCCCGCGGTCCTGCCGGACGGGGCCCCGAACCGGTCGGTCAAGCTCACCGTCGGGGCCAAGACGACCGAGGTGGCGCCCGCGACGTTCCGGACCGACCCGCCGGGGACGTTCCGGGGGTCGAGTCAGCTCTACACCGCTTCCGCCGACGTGACGGCCGCGTTCACGACCGGCGCGACTGTTGTGACAGTCGCGAACGTGTGGACCCCCAAGGGTTTCGGCTGCGTGGGCGGCTGGTCGATCACCCTCGTGTACAGCCATCCGGGCGCGGGCAAACGCCATGTGATGGTGTTCGACGGGCATGTCCGGCAGAACCCCGGTGACGAGACAACTACGTTGCGGGTCAACGGTTTCCGCGCCGCCACCGCGTCGACCAGGATCGGCCTGACCGCGTACGAGGGCGACTGGGGCATCGGCGGCGACCGGTTCCTGGTGAACGGCACCGGCCGGACCGACAACTTCTTTGTCTCCCAGGCCGAAGGCGACTCGAACAACTTCAGCGTGGACGCACGGACCCTCGACGTCCCGGTCGACGTGGGCGCGACCACGCTGGACCTCGGTTTCACCACCACTGGTGACAGCTACCTGGCGCAGGGCGTCGTGGTGTCCGTCGCGGTCCCGGCGCTCCAGGTGTCGGTGACCTCGGACAAACCCGCGGTGCACCCCGGCGACCAGGTCACGTTCACGAGCACGGTGACGAACTCCGGTGGCGTGCCGGTCCGTGACGTTCGGGTGGTCCAGACGACGAAGCCGGGCCGGGACGCGCCGGGTGACTGCGCGAAGATCGCGGCGTTGGAGCCGGGCCAGTCCCAGGCTGTGACGTGTCAGCTCACCGCGCCGTCCGACGACTTCACCCACACCGTCGCGGTCACAGCGTCCACCTCGATCGGTGAGGTGGACGGTGGCGCGTCCGTACCGGTCGAAGTGCTCAACCCGGCGGTCCAACTCACCAAGCAGGCCGACAAGCCCGCGTACAGGGACGGCGACACCGTCACCTTCACCATCAAGGTCGACAACGCGGGTGACACGCCACTCGCCGGGATCGAGGTCGTCGACGCCAAGACCCCGGACTGCACCCGGAAGCTCACCGAACCCACGACGTACACCTGCACCGCGACGGCACCTGTGCCGGACAACGTGAACGTGGCCGAGGTCAGCGCGGCCGACCGGCTCGGCAAGCGTGTCGCCGCCACGGCTCAGGCGCCGGTCAAGGTGATCCACCCGAACATCCAGGTCACCAAGGACGTCACGCCGAGCGTGGTGCGGCAGGGCGACACAGTCACGTTCAAGATCACGGTGAAGAACACCGGTGACACGCAGCTGTCCGCGGTCGCCGTGGCCGATGACCTTCCCGGCTGTGGCAAGCAGGTCGGCGAGCTCGGTGCGGGAGATGCCCAGACCTATACGTGTACGCAGGTCGCTGGGGCATCAAGCACCACAACCAAGGCAACCGTGACCGGCACGGATATCACCACGCGCACGGTGACTGCGGCCGACGACGCCTCCTACACGGTCATCCACCCGGGTGTCTCGATCGCGTTGACCACTGCGGGCCCGTACAAGCCGGGGGACACGGTGACGTTCGCCGTCAGCGTCCGCAACACCGGCGACGTTCCGCTGACCGAAGTCACGGTCACGGACGCCGTCGCGCCCGACTGTGCCCGGACGCTCGGGGAGCTCAAGGACCAAGTCGACTACACGTGCACGATGACCGCGCCTGCGGACGATGTCACCACCGTGGCCACAGTCACGGGTAGAGCGTCCGTTGGACCGCTTGTGAGCGGTGTGGGCGTGGGGTTCGTGGACGTCCAGCACTAATGCGGCAGGTCGTCCTGCCGCATGAGCCGGTGAACGGGCGGCAGGGCGGCGCGGCGCTCGTCGGTCAGGCCGTCGATGATCGTGGCGATGCCCACCATGGTCGCCCCGCATTCGGCGATCATCGACTGGGCGGCCGCGGCCTGGCTGCCGGTCTCGATCCAGTCGTCGACGAGCAACACCCGGTCGCCCGGCCCGAGCGAGTCGCGCTGCAGGAGGAGTTCGGTCTCGTTGCCCCGGTAGTCCGCGGCGGTCACGTGTCGCACCTTCGGCCCGGGGAAGAGCGCACCCCGTTTCCTGATCGCCGTGAAGCCGACGCCCATCGCGACGGCGACCGCACCGCCGAGCAGGAAGCCGCGCGACTCGATGCCCGCGACGGTCGTCACACCGACCCCCTGGTACGGCTCGGCCAGCGCGGCCACGACTTGACGAAGTGCGGACGGATCGCGGAAGACGGTCCACACGTCGGTGTGGCCGTCGATCCGCCGAATCTGGGAGAGCACGACGGCCATCATCGACTACCGGTGATCGCGCCTGCGCGACGTGTCACAGCGGGGATTTTGTTCGCCAGCCAGCCGAAGTGAATTGTCACCAAGATCTCAGGTGGAAAGAAGCAACTTCGGCGGAATGATGACCAATGGTATGTCAATCACCCTCGAACGGTAAAAACAAAAAGTAACCGCCGTGGCACTGAATGCGACGGCGGTTACTGTGAGCTGACAATCACCGGCGAGGGTTAACCCGCAGTGGTTACCACGACCGGGCGGTTTGTGGCGCCGACGACCTTGTTGCGTCCGCTTTCCTTGGCCACGTACACCGCCGCGTCCGCAGCGGCAAGTACCTCGTCGAGGGTCTGACCAGCCTCGGGGTACGCGGCCACGCCGATCGACGCGGTCCGTTCGGTGATCACGACCGGCTTGCCCTCGTTGTTCTGCGTGCTGACCACGAGCTCGGTGATCAGGTGGCGGAGCCGTTCGGCCGCGATGACCGCCTCGAGCTCCGACGAACCGCCGAGCAGGACCACGAACTCCTCGCCGCCGAACCGGCCGACGAGGTCGTGCGACCTGGTCTCGCGCTTGAGCATGTCCGCCAGCGCGATCAGCATGTCGTCCCCGGCCAGGTGGCCGTGGGTGTCGTTGATCTTCTTGAAGAAGTCGAGGTCGATCATCAGCACGCTGAACTCGCCGCCGGTGCGGCCGGCCCGCGAGACCTCCTGGTTGCCCTGGTGGTGCCACGCGGTGGCGTTGAGCAGGCCGGTCTTCTGGTCCTTGGACGCCAGGTCCTCGAGCTGCTTGGCCAGCACCGAACGCTGCAGCACGAACATCGGCACGAACGTGATCAGCGCCATCAGCGGCTGGTTGATCAATGCGATGACCATCATGCCGCCGATGCACAGGGTGGCCAGGTCGAGCAGGTTGTCGTCCCAGGTGCCGACGATGCGCTTGACGCTCGCCTTCTCCGGCGCGGCCAGATACAGACCGCCACCGGTGATCGCGGTGTTGACCAGGAAGTACATCGCCCCCGCGACGCACACCGCCGCCGCAGCCACCTCGGTCCCACTCGCCAGCGGGTTCGCGCCGAAGAACGCGTGGGTGACCCAACTGGCCACGAAACAAGTCAGGGTTACCGTTGTGCCGTTCGTCACAGTACGGTGCGCGGCCGCGTGCTGGATCCCCGACCAGCTGCGGATCCCCAGGTGCAGGTAGAACGTGACAGCCAGCGCGGCGATCAACTGGGGCGGCAGCAGCAGGATGGCGGGCAGCATCCAGACCGACGTCATGCTGACGTGCGGCGTGACGTTGAGTGAACGACGGGCCCGCTCGATCTTGCGGCTCATCTCGGCCTGCAGTACCCCCAGTACCGCGAGCACGCCGAACATGAGCATCTGCTTGCCGCTGACCGGCACGAACACGAGTGCGGCGACCGCCAGCGCCAGTGTCAGCGCCTCGGTCGTGAGGGTGTAGACGACCCAGCGTCGGGGTCGCTCCCACAACGCCCAGTCACGGACAGGCGCCCATAGTCGCCTCGCCGGTTCCCCTGTCGTAGTCATCTCGTCCCCCAAAACCCCTCATTGTCGCGCTAGGCGAACTACCCGTTTACAGACAGTTTCCACCGGATAGCAGGCTGACGACAAGGGCCATAGGTGTGTATTTTCTGGTAGTCAGCAAAGTGAAAGGTGAGCACCTAATGGCCAGCACCAAGGAACAGTGATGTCTCCGCGCCAGGCCTCCACCTGCCGCGTCTGACCGCCACACCCACTGAAACGTCAGCAACGATATTCCGTGGGTGTGGTTTCACTGAGATACCCACCGCTCCGGGTCCTTCCGGATGCTTCGGCGCCATGCGATCGCCAGCGGGACCGCCGCGAGCAGTCCGGCGGTCCCGAAGGCGGCGACCGTGGTCTGCGGCGTTGTCATGTCCGTGACGACACCTCCAATCAGGGGCGAGACGCCGAGCACGGTCGTCAGGCCGGTGTTCGACAGGCCCATCACCTGCGCCCGGCTCGAGTCTGGCACGTTGAGCGAGAGCGACGCTGTGGCCTGCATCAACGCCACAGTACCTATGCCCCCCGACACTACGAAAATGACCAGCGAGACGACGAGCCCCGGCTGCAGGAAACACAGCAACAGGGGGACCGCCGCCGCCAGGGACAACAGGCCGGGCAGGCGCGGGCGGACCGACGCGGGAACCCAACGGGTGTAGATGAACGCGCCCAAAACGCTGCCCAAAGGGTCACTCGCGAAGATCAGCCCGGTGGCGAGACCGCCACCGCCGAACACCTGCGCGTAGGGCGCGGCGATGCCCTCGTAGACCGGCAGCAACCCCATCAGCCACGTGATCAGCAGCAACGTCCGCAGGCCGGGGTCGGCGAACACGACCTTGCTGCCCTTGCTGATCGAGCCGAAGAACGACGGCCGGTGCCGGGGGTTGGCCGCAGGCGGACGCTGGTGCATGCCCGCGCGCAGGATCACGGCGGACAGCACGAACGTGCCGGCGTCGATCACCAGTGCGATCCGCGGGTCGATCTGGGAGATCAGCACACCGCCGCCGAAGAAGCCCAGCATCTGGCCGGCCTGGGTGGTGATGTTGCGGATGGCCATCCCGGTGATGAACCGGTCGCCCTTGAGGATGTCCGGCAGGGTCGCCAACTGGGAGGCCTTGAACAGCGGGTTGAGCAGCGTCGCCGACGCGACCAGCACGCACATCGCCCAGAAGGGCATTCCCGGTACGGCGACGAGCAGGATCAGCGCGGCCCTGATCAGGTCCGCGGTGATCATCACGTTCCGCCGGGAGAACCGGTCGGCGAGGCCGGTCAGCAGGACGCCGCCGAGCAGGGACGGGGCGAAGGTCAGCGCGTAGGTCAAGCCGGTCAGCGTCGCCGAGCCCGTCTGCTTGAAGACCAGGACCGACAGCGCGACCCTCGCCATCTGGTCGCCGACGATCGAGAAGATCTCGGCGAACCACAGCGCCCGAAACTCAGCTACGGCGAACACGTCGCGGAACGTGACTCGCCCCGGTGCTTCCGTCACTCACCGACCCCTTATGTACGCCCCGCCGGTTACCGACTGACGGGACCTTAGATGCTTGCCGTCACGAGTCAATCACAAAGCGTCAGACGGTAGGTCCGGCGTGTCGCCGTGTTGCCCTGTTCGTGAGATTGACTCGGGAAATCGGCTCACGGTTCCACGTCCGATCGGTCATCCACCACGGCCGTTCGGATCGATCCGGACGACGACGCCGGGAAGGTCGACCACAACGGCGTTCAGCTCGCCGCGGGTCCTCGCGCCCATGGCCGTACCGAGCCGATCCGCGAACCCGTCGACGTCGATCAGCCCTCTGGCCAGCGCCTTGTTCAGCAGGCCGGCAACGTGCTCCCGCTCGGCATCGGAAACCCGCAGATCACGGGGGTCCACTTCGCCGTGCGGCCGCGCAGGCACCCTCGCGTCATCCGCCACGGCCTCACGGTAGTGGACCGCTCCACCAGCCGGAACGCCGCGCCGGACGCGCCCGATCCACTTTGGACCATTCGTCAGTGCCGCCGCTGGTCCATCCGGTCCAACGCAGCGGTGTGGGCGGACACAGCGGCGCTGCCCGCCCACACGGCGTTGCCAATCGGGTTGGCAACTTGTTGCTTTACTTCACCGCCGCCACTTCGGGGGCGGGGTCCGCGTCGAGCGCGTCGATCAGCTCGTCGCGCCGGGTGGTGCGCTCCGGGAAGAACAGTCCACCCAGGACATAGACAACGGTCGACGTGAGGATTGGATACGCGACCAGCGCCTCCTTGGACACCGCGACATCGCTCTTCTGGAAGATGAACAGCACGGCCCAGACGCCGAGGCCGAGCAGCACGGCCGACAGCGCGGCGCGCGGGCCGGAGCGGCGGAACCACGGCAGCAGGCCGAGGATGAGCGGGATGCCGATCACTCCGACGGTCGCCGCGACCACGTCGACCACGATCTTGATCACCACACCGGTGCCGCTCGTGCCGATCGCGATCAGCATGCTGGCCGCGATGAACAGAAACGTGGTGACGCGGGCGAGTTGGAGCTGGGCGGCCTCGCCGAGCCGGGTGATGCCCTTCCAGATCCTCGGCAGCATGTCGCGGGTGATCACCGCGGAGATCACGTTGGCGTCCGAGGACACCATCGCCATGGTGTGCGAGAAGAACCCGGCGAGCACCAGTCCGACCAGCCCGGCGGGCAGCATCTGGACGCCCATGGCCACGTACGCGTCGTCGGCGTTGCCGAGGCCGGGCACGATCAACGGCGCGGCCCACATCGGCAGGAACAGCACCAGCGGCCAGACCAGCCACAACACGCTGGACAGGGCGGCGGAGCGGCGTGCGGCAGACCCGTCCGGCGCGGCCATGTAGCGCTGCGCCAGGTTCCACATGCCGCCGTTGTACTCGAGCGTCTTGATCAGGAAGAGCGCGAGGAAGAACGTGACCGTGTACGGCCCGGCCAGCGGCTGGCTGTGCTGCGCGGGCAGCTGCCCCCACATGTCCCAGATCCACGAGATGCCGCCGAAGTGGGCGATCACCGCGCCGAACATGGCGAACCCGGCGACGGCCTGGATGATGAACTGGCCGAAGTCGGTGAGCGCGTCCGCCCACAGTCCGCCGATCACCGAGTAGACCATGGTGACCGCACCGATCAACACTATTCCCCACGTGATCGGCACGCCGGCGAACCCGCGCAGCAGCACGGCGACCGCCGCCCACTTGGCCGCGATGTCCACGACCTTGAGCAGTGAGCCGGACCACGCGAGCACCTGCTGCGTCGGCACGTTGTAGCGCTTGGCCAGGTACTCCAGCGGCGAGGCCACGTTGTACTTGGACCTGAGCCGGTTCCAGCGCGGCGCGAACAGCCACGCGCCGACGCCGACACCGACGCCGATCGTCAGCGCCCACCAGATGTAGACGGTCAGCCCGTACTTGTACGCCTCACCGGCGAACGCCACGAACATGACCGCGCTGTAGCCGGACATGTGGTGCGAGATCCCGGAGAGCCACCACGGCATCTTGCCGCCCGCGGTGAAGAAGTCACTCGTGTTGGCGACCTTGGCCTTCGACCAGACGCCGATGGCCACCATCACGAAGAAGTACCCGACAACGACTACCCAGTCCAGAGTGCCCATCGCACCTCCAACGTCGACCAAGCGCGCGGCGGCTTGTGACGTACGTCTTACGGACGCGTGACATCGGAGGGGAAGGTCTCGGCCACAACTGAGTCACATTCGTGACTCGGTTTCATGTAGATGAATCGTCAGCCTTGCGCAGGGTTCCCATTGCCCGGTCCACCTCCCAAAACGCCCGCAGCGACCGGATCAAACCGTCCGGACCGACCCGGTAGACGAACACGCCCTGGGTGGCCAGGCGCATGCCACCAGGCAGGAAGGCGTGGATCGTGCCCACGTTGGCGACCTCGTCGCCCGCGGCGAACGAGTCGTCGATGTCGAACTCGAACCGCTCCACACTGGCGACTGTCTTGTCCCAGAACGCCCGGATCCCGTCGTGGCCGTGGTGCCCCAGGCCGGTCGGGTCGATCATCGACACCCCGACCGGGTCCTCGATCACCGCGTCGGGCGCGAACAGCGCCACCCATTCGTCCTTCGCGCCCCGGCTTACCGCGCTCATCGAGCGGCGGGACGCGGTGCGGGCCGGGTGCTCGGTCTCGGTCGCCTTCCAGGTCACAGCGGTCATCCCAGTCCCTTTCAGAGCTTGTGCACGATCTCGTCGGCGAAGCGCTTCATGCCGTCCTGCTTCGCGGCCAGGTCGCCGTCCATGCCGACGCCGTAGAACACCCACGGCGCCACCAGTACGTCCGTGACACCGATGTCCGCCTGCTGGCGGTAGCCGTCGACGCCGAACCGGTCGACGCAGACGGACTGGATCTCGAAGGGCTCGTCGGTCCGCCCGTACTCGGCTCGCAGTTGGCTGAGCCGGTCGACGACGGCCTTCAGGTCGTCGAACTTGATCATCGCCGAGGTCCAGCCGTCGCCGACGCGCGCGGCCCGGCGCAGGCCGCGCTCGGTGTGCCCGCCGACGTAGATCGGGACGGGTTCGGTCGGTGCCGGGCTCATCCGCAGCTTGTCGAAGTCGAAGTAGGTCCCGTGGTACTCGACCATCCCGCCGCCGAGGACCAGTTTCAGCACGTCAATGGCCTCGTCGACACGGGCACCGCGGTTGTCGAAGGGCGCGCCGCACCACTCGAACTCCTCCGGCGTCCAGCCGATGCCCACCCCCAGCCCGAACCGGTTGCCGGTCAGGCAGGCGACCGACTGCACCTGACGAGCGAGCAGCAGCGGGTTGCGCGGACCGAGTTTCAGAACCTGCGTGTAGAACCTGATCTCATCAGTGACGGCACCCATCGCCGCAGCGGCGACCAACGGGTCCACCCAGGGCGTCTCCTCGGTCCAGAACCGAGATCCGTCCGGTGTGTACGGATAGTCCGCCGACACCTTCTCGGAGTAGAAAATCGAGTCTGGCAGTGCGATCGCCGAGTATCCGCACTCCTGTGCGGTACGCGCCAGCTCGGTCAGCTGGTCGAGCGGACTCAATGCGATGGCGACCGTGAACTTCATCGGAATGCCGTCCTTCCCCGCGCCGACAGGAAGGACAACTGTAACGTGTTCTACTTCTTGCTGTCACCGTCTGGGCGATTGAGGAACACGACCCCGCGGTCGAGATCTACAAGGCGCGGCGGCGCGCCGTCCTGCTCTTCCTCACGCATCAGGGACTGCGTCACCCGTTGATCGAGTTCGACCCGCTTGCCGCCGTGGAGGAATGCCGTGAACTCGTCGAACGCCACCCCGGAGAAGGGTGCGCCCGACTTCTTCGAGCGCCGGATCCGGCGCCAGAGCAACTCCATGATCGCCAGCGCGACGAGGAGCATGGCCAAGGCGGGCAGCGACACTCCCCACATCATCTCCATGCCTGGCCAACGGGCGGCGGTAGGCACTCGTTCCGGCCCACAGGACGAGATTTGTCGCTCGCTTATCACCCGCAGGGGTGAGTTTTTGTGTTACCGGCGGTCACAGACGACTACAACGTCATTACTCGAGTCCGCTGACGTCGCACTATCGGACGAGTGACCGGGCGTGGAGGCGTGGATGGTGAACAACATCGACCACCGCCAGGTGCGACCGACAGGAGCGGTTGTCACCGGGCGGTCGACGGAAGGCGGGCTGGGCATCGCCTTGGTCGACTCGGTTCCGCTTGTTCGCGAGGGCCTGTCCGCCCTGGTGATGCGGACGAGGGGACTGCGGTGGGTGGGCGCGGCGGGCAGCCCGCACGCGGCACTGCAACTGTGTGAACGGTTCCGGCCGCACGCGGTGATCATCGACTCGGGCCTCGACCCGCGGTGGCACCTGTCCCGGATGCTGATCGGCAACGACTCGGACCTCGGCGTCCTGCTGATGATCCGGGAGGCGCAGCGCAACACGCAGTACATCGCGGGAGCGATAGCCGCGGGCGTGCACGGCGTGATCTCCCGGCGCAGCGAGCCGCCGCAGCTGATCCAGGCGATCCAGCGCGTGCACGCCGAACGCCGGTACATCGATCCGACGCTGGCGCCCGCACTCGGCACCCCGAAGGGCAAGGGCGGCGGACCGGTGATGGCCATCCACGGCCAGCAGCCGCTGTCCCGGCGCGAGTACCAGGTGCTGCAGCTGATCGCGGACGGCTTGGAGAACCAGGCGATCGCCAAGGTGCTGTACGTATCCGTGGAGACGGTTCGCACTCATGTGAAGAGCATCCTGCGCAAGCTGTCCGCACGAGACCGCACGCACGCCGTCGCGGTGGCCTTCCGCTCCGGCGTGCTCACGGTGAACCAGGAAGACCACCCGTACTGACCCCCGCCCAGAGCGTCTGGTTCACCACATCGGCGGGATCCGCTTGCCCGGGTTACCGGCAAGTAATATCCTGTTGTTACCGGCGAGTAGCACAAGTCTGCCCCGGAAACGCAGACACACAGGGGAGCGACCCAATGGCCCACTACAAGAGCAACGTTCGCGACCTGGAGTTCAACCTCTTCGAGGTGTTCAAAGTCCAGGAGCGGCTCGGCACGGGACCGTTCGCGGAGGCGGACGAGGACACGGCGCGTGGCGTGCTGTCGGAGCTGAACAAGGTGGCCGTCGGCCCCCTCGCGGACTCCTTCGTCGACGGTGACCGGCAGGGCACCACGTACGACCCGAAGACGTTCTCGGTGACGCTCCCCGAGAGCTTCAAGAAGTCCTACCAGGCGCTGTGGGACGGCGAGTGGTACCGGATCGGCCTGAGCAACGAGCTCGGCGGCCTCGGCATCCCGCCGTCGGTGACCTGGGCGGCGGCCGAGCTGATCCTCGGCTCGAACCCGGCGCTGTTCATGTACATGGCCGGGCCGAACTTCGCCGAGGTCGTGCACCGCAACGGCAACGACGAGCAGAAGCACTGGGCCGAGCTGATGATCGACCAGGGCTGGGGCGCCACGATGGTGCTGACCGAGCCGGACGCGGGCTCGGACGTCGGCGCCGCGCGCACCAAGGCCGTGCTGCAGGAGGACGGCAGCTGGCACCTGGACGGCGTGAAGCGCTTCATCACCTCCGCCGACCAGGACATGACCGACAACATCATGCACCTGGTGCTGGCCCGCCCGGAAGGCCCCGGCATCGAGACGAGGCCGGGCACGAAGGGCCTGAGCCTCTTCCTGGTCCCGAAGTTCCACTTCGACTCGCGGACGGGCGAACGAGGCGAGCGCAACGGCGCCTTCGTGACCAACGTCGAGCACAAGATGGGCCTGAACGCGTCGGCCACCTGTGAGCTGACCTTCGGCCAGCACGGCACCCCGGCGGTGGGCTGGCTGCTCGGCGACGTGCACGACGGCATCGCGCAGATGTTCCAGGTGATCGAGTACGCCCGGATGATGGTCGGCACGAAGGCCATCGCGACGCTGTCGACCGGCTACCTGAACGCGCTGGACTACGCCAAGGAGCGCGTGCAGGGCGCGGACCTGCCGAACATGCTCAACAAGGCGGCGCCCCGCGTGACCATCACGCACCACCCGGAGGTGCGCCGCAGCCTCATGCTGCAGAAGGCGTATGCCGAAGGCCTGCGCGCGGTGTACCTGTACACCGCGACCTTCCAGGACCGCATCGCGCTCGGCGAGGACACGGACCTGAACTCCAGGATCAACGACCTGCTGCTGCCGATCGTGAAGGGCGTCGGCTCGGAGCGCGCCTACGAGCAGCTGACCCAGTCGCTGCAGATCCTCGGCGGTTCCGGCTTCCTGCAGGACTACCCGATCGAGCAGTACATCAGGGACGCCAAGATCGACTCGCTGTACGAGGGAACGACGGCGATCCAGTCCCTCGACTTCTTCTTCCGCAAGATCGTCCGCGACAAGGGCCAGGCACTGGCCTTCGTGGCCGGGGAGATCAACAACTTCCTGGCGGAAGAAGGCGGGAACGGCAGGCTGAAGGAAGAGCGCGCGGCTCTCAAGCAGGCCCTCGAGGACGTCCAGGGCATCATCGGCGCCCTGATCGGCCACCTGACCAGCTCACAGGAAGACCCGCAGAACATCAACAAGGTCGGCCAGCACACGGTCCGCCTGCTGCTGGCAACCGGTGACCTGCTGATCGGCTGGCAGCTGCTGCGCCAGGCAGAGGTGGCGCTCGGCGCGCTGTCCGGCGAGGTCTCCGCCCGCGACAAGGCGTTCTACGAGGGCAAGGTGGCCGTGGCGTCGTTCTTCGCACGCAACGTCCTGCCCGAGCTCTCCGCAGGCCGCAAGATCGTGGAAGCCGCCGACAACTCCCTGATGGAGATCGACGAAGCAGCCTTCTGAGACCCCCGCTCCCGCGGCGGAGAAGGGCGGCGATCCCTGGCGGGGGATCGCCGCCCTTTTGTCCGCATGGGACGCGGCCGGGCGTTCTCAGCGGCTGGCCCGAACGCACCGAAGGTGCCTTCGTCAAATCTGGTTGTCCACAACCCACCAGTAACCCTTTGACCAGGCCTTATCCCCGGTAGACTGGAGCAGGGACGCCCCCCGGGTTGGGTGGGGGACTGTTTATGGGGGCGTTGGGGTTCGAACTGGGTGCTGGGCGCTCAGGCAGGCGGGGTTCCCGGGCAAATGATCTTGGGCTGGGGGTTGTACTTCACCGTGCGGGTTTCGCGGCGGACCTCACGGCCGTTGAGGTCCTTGATGATGCGGGTGTCCGTCGCCGTGAACCCCGGGGCCCCGTTGCTCGGCGAGCAGTTCTGCGCCGGACCTGCTTTCTCCGCGGGCTGGGTCGGGTTGGTGTCCGGACCGGTCACCGAGTCCACCTGGTAGCGCTTGGTTCCCCAGATCTTCACCGTGATCGACTTCGACGTCCACGCCGTCTGGATCGCGATACCCGTCTGGGCGTCGTTGGCGAACTTCAGGTCGATCACGCTCTTGCCGCTGTGGTCCTGGAAGACCGTTGCCTCACGGGCCTTGTGGTAGCGGCTGATGTAGTAGCTGTGTTCCTTGTGCTCGACGTTCTTCAGGCCCGCGAAGTAGGACGCGTTGTAGAGCGTCGTCGCGAACTGGGAGATGCCGCCACCGACTTCGCGGCCGGGGGCACCGTCCTTGATCACGCCTGCTTCCACGTACCCCTGTGCCGCGCCGCGGGGGCCGGTGAAGCCGTTGAGGCTGAAGGTGTCGCCTGGCTTCACGATCGCCCCGTTGACCTTCTGGGCCACCATTCGGATGTTCACGCCGGAGTCCGTCGCGAAGCCGTTGGTGGTGAACTCGCCGATGACCTCTTTGATGCCCAGCGCGTTGGCCTGTTCCGTGGTCACCTTCGCCGGCTTCACCGTGTACTGCAGCTTCAGTTCGCGGCCGTCCTGCTTCTGGGCGACCTCGACGAACGGCACCAGGCTCGGTTCCCAGTTCACCGTCTTGCCGTCTTCCGACGGGTGCACGGTGGGCTTGCCGCCTTCGAAGACGATGGTGGCGTCCTTGCCCTCTTTCTCCGTCGACTTCAGCTGCGGTCCGGCCGCTTCGGCGACTTTCGCGTTGTCGACCTTGCCGACCAGCTTGTCCTCCGCCGGTTCGAAGCGGAGCGCCGCGGCCACCTGCACCGGTGTCAGCGTCGCGTCCTTGCCTTCGCCCTTCAGCACGATCGGCCCGGACGTGGCGGCCTTGGCCTGCTCGAACGCGGCTTTCACGGCGTCCGGCGAGACCTTCACCGGGGTCACCGCCACCGGCAGTTCGATCGGCTTGCCCTTGACCCAGTCGGCCACGATCTGGTCGACCGCCGCCTGCTGGTCGAGCTTGCGGCCCTGCTTCGCGTCGACGATCGCCGGGGTGGCGCCGTCGAACTTGATGCTGCCTTCGACCGGGTCCTGGTCGACCTTGCCCCGCACCTCGTCGACCGCGGTGGTCAGCGCCTTCTGGTCGGTCTGGGTGGTGAACCCGACCTCGCGGTTGCCGAAGAACGACGTCAGGCGGGTGACCGGGTTGATCGGCTGCTCGCCCGCCGCGTCGAGGGTCTTGGTCCAGTCGGGGGTCAGCCCCGCCTTCGCCGGTTCCAGCTCCGTGGTGACGTCACCGGCCTTGAGCTGGACCGGGTGGTTGAGGCGCGGCTCGATCTCGTCGCGGAGCTTCTTCTCGGCCGCTGCCCGGCTCATCCCGCCGACCTCGACACCGGCGACCGTGACGCCCCGTGGCACGTTGCCCTGGCTGACCAGCACGTCGACGAGGTAGAGAACACCGAGCACACCGACGACCGCGCCTGCCGCGAGGCCGGCCTTGCGCAGGCTCCTCTTCTTGCGGTCCGGCGCCGGTTCGGCCTCGGGCTGCTCGTCCGCCCACCGGGCGGTCGGCTCGTCGTACGCGGACGACGCCTGGAACGGGGGCACGTCGTGCGGAGACATCGGGGCAGGCGACGGCTGCACGCGGACGGGCGGCAGGACATCCGTCTGTTCGCTGTGCGACTCCGGCCAGTGGTGCTGTTCCGGCAAGGCTCAATCCTCCGCGGGACTACAAGTACAGCCCGGTTCCGTGTTCGGTGCGTTCGCTGGCGATGGCGTGCACGTCGCGCTCGCGCATGACCAGGTAGGTCTGCGCCTGAACCTCGACTTCGAGCTGGTCTTCGGGGTTGAACAGGACCCGGTCGCCGATCTTGACCTGCCGGACGCTGTTGCCGACCCCCAGTACGTCGCCCCACGCCAGCCGCTTGGCCATCTGCGCGGTTGCCGGGATGACGATGCCGCCTGTGCTCCGCCGTTCCCCATCCTCGGGCGATATCCGCACGAGCACGCGGTCGTGCAGCATCTGGATCTCGAGTTTGAGTTCGGACACGTCAGGAATCGTACTTGTCCGCCGAATGGGACCGAAAAGTGCACGGCACCTTATCAGTCGTCCATTCCCCCCAACATCAACGGCAAACGACGCGGACCGGACTGCTCCACCCGGATCGGCACACCCCAGTCCTGCCTGGTCAGGCGGCACGCGGGGTGGTCGATCGCGGGATCATCGTCACAGCTGGCCGCCTGCGCGACCACATGCAGCACGCCCATGTCAACTCCCTCAGCCAACACAAGCCGCCTGCTGAGAGTTGTACTCGTGCCCGCGCCGTCGACCAGCAATTCCGGTGGTGAGGACGTGATCTCCAACCTGGTCGACGGGCCGTACCGCTCGTCGAGCTTCTGGCCGGGTGGTGGCTGGAACACGACAGTGAGGTCGACCTCACCGGGAGCCAACACGGTCGGCGGCCGTGTGACCTGGTGCGCCTTGCCCGCGACCAACTGCTCGTTGTCACCGGGCGAGACAGGCCACTCCAACCGGTGCGCGGCGGACGCCACGACCACGAGCTTGCCGTCTACGACAGCCGCGCCGGACGGCTCCTTGATGCCGTCGGCGAGCGTCGAGACCTGGCCGGTCGCCGGGTCGTAACGGCGGATCGCGCCGTTGTACGTGTCGGCGATCGCGACGCTCCCGTCGCCAAGGACGGTGACGCCGAGGGGGTGCTGCAGCAGCGCCTGGTCGCCGTCGCCGTCGCGGTGCCCGAAGTCGAAGAGGCCCTTGCCGACCGCGGTGTGCACGACGTGGTCGGTGTCGATCCAGCGCAACGCGGACGTCTCGGAGTCCACGAGCCACAACCGGTCGTCGGTCGCGGCGAGCCCGGACGTCTGCGCGAAGAAGGCCTCCGCCGCGGGGCCGTCGTGCAGGCCTTCGACGGTCGTGCCCGCGTACCGGGTGACGGTCGCGGCGATCGGGTCGAACGCGCTGAGGGTGTGGTTGCCAGCCATCGCGATGATGATCTTCCCGTCCCACCACGCGACATCCCACGGGCTGGACAGGTCGATCTCGCCGGCCGGGCCGTCGGTCGGCCCGTCGCGCCACTGCTCACCGGTGCCCGCGACCGTGGTCACCTCGCCGGTGTCCAGGTTCACCCCGCGCAGCAGGTGGTTGACGGTGTCGGCGACCACGGCGTGGTACCCCGTCTTCACCGCGATGTCGGTTGGCAGCACAACGATCCCGGACGGCTCCGAGAAACTCGGGGCGCCGCCGTTGGACCGTCCCCTTTGGCCTGTGCCGATCCGCCGGACGAGCGTCTCCCCGTCGGGCTCGAGCTCGGCCACGCTGTGGTTGGCGGCGTCGGCGACGAGCAGCGTCCCTTGTGGCGCAACGACGACCTTCGACGGAAACCGCAACTCGGTGTGTTCGCGCTCCGGCGGGGAGTACGGCCCGTCGCCGCGGTGCAGCGTGCCCTTCGCCTCGTGCTCGGCGACCAGCTCACGGACCACCCGGCTGAGCGCCTCGGCATGCCCCTCACCCGCCGCGTGGTGGACCACGTACCCCTCGGGGTCGATCAGCACGAGGGTCGGCCATGCCTTGACCGCGTAGTTCTGCCACGTGGCGAGCTTGGGGTCGTCGAGCACGGGGTGGTGGACCTCATAGCGCTCGACAGCGGCAGCGAGCGCCTCCGGATCCGCCTCGTGCACGAACTTGGGCGAATGCACCCCGATCGTGACGAGGACGTCGGCGTACTCCTCCTCCAGCGGCCGCAGCTCGTCGAGCACGTGCAGGCAGTTGATGCAGCAGAACGTCCAGAAGTCCAGCAGCACGATCTTGCCGCGCAGGTCCGCGAGGCGGACGTCCTTGTCACCGGTGTTCAGCCAGCCGCGGCCGACGAGTTCCGGCGCCCGCACGCGAGCCCGCCGCTTGGTCGAAGAGGTCACGGACGCAGTCAACACCAGGTGAGCAGGCTCTGTTCCAACCGTCCACCCACTGGTCCCGTTCGATCGGCCGAATCGCCACTGCCGTCGCCTCGGCGCAGTTTTCCGTCGTCGGCTAGGCGAAGCCCGCCCAACACCCCTCGTTCTAGCGCACAGAGCTGGGGCCGAGCACCGCTGCGCCGAGCTCGGTCACCCTGGCTTTCAGGCCCCGGTCGGCGGTGACGACGTAGCAGGTCCTGTCCGCGCCCTCGGTGCGGACGAGGTCCACTATGGCGTCGTCGCCGTCGCCCGAGGTGGACGCGGGGACCACGCGGATCGTGTCGGAGGACTCCACACCGCGTGCCTTGCCTTCCACGACCATCACCACGTCGACCGGTGGTTGTACGCCTGGGACGCCCGTGGTTGGCACGTCTGTGAGGGCGTCGCGGAGGCGTTCCGTCGCGCCGAACCTGTCACGCCACCAGCCGTCCGGGACCGAGCCGACCACGTTGGCGGCGTCGATGATCAGCAACGGGGTCATCATGTCTCCGCCTCAGTTGCGTCTGAGCATCCGGGTCAGGCCCGCCGCCGCGGTGGTCGCCAGCACCCAGCCGGTGGCGATCAGGCCGGTCGCCACCCATTGCGAGGCTCCCGGTGCCTGCCAGCGATTCTTGTTGCCGAAGTCGATGATCGGCACGATCAGGTCGAGGGTGTACAGCACCGGGTTCCAGATCAGCGTGTCGTCGGAGTTGATCTCGTTCGGCTCGCCGCGCAGCGCGAACCAGACGCTGCCGAGCACAAGGCACAGCAACAGCCACACCAACGCGCGGGTCGGCCGGTAGCCGTAGCCGACCATCGAGCGTTGCAGCCAGCTCCACAATCGCACGCCCGGCCAGAGGACACGCATTCCTTCCGCCAGTGCGGCGTAACGCCACCGGTGCTTCTCGATCAGGACTGTGGCCGCGTGTTCCTCGTTGCCCGTCGCCCGGAACACCGCGGCGAGTTGGTCGTACGGGCCGGGGCTGTACTGGCCCTGCATCGAGGTGCGCAGCCACCGTAATCGGGTCCGGACCTTCTTGTCGTCCTTCAGGTCGATGGGGACGGCCAACGCCTCGTAGCGGAAGTCCTCCAGGTCGATGCGGCCTGTTCCGTCCCAGAACTTCTCGTTGTCCGCCAACGAAGCACACCGCGCGTGCCGCAATGTCACACGGCCGCGTGGCGCTTGGCCGACAGTCAGCACGACTTCCTGCGCGACCATGCCGTGCGCGTTCAACGCCGTGCCGCCGAGGCCCGAGCCGAGGATCGCACCGTCGAAGTTGGCCTCGCGGCCGATCTCCGCGCGGTGCATCCGGACGCCGCCGTGCGCCGCGAACGGGCGGTGCCCGGCGGCGAGGATCAGGTCACGCCCGACCGTCGCGGCACGGATGTCGACCGACGGCGCCACCGCGCCGGTGCGCAAGTTCTTGCCCGGCTCGGTCAACCGGGAGCCACGCAGGTCCATGTTCGCGCCGATCTTGGCGCCCTGCAAGGAAAGACAGCCCGCTGCCTCGATGAACCGGCCGTCCAGGTTGCTGCCGACGGACATCCGCCTGCCGAGGATCACGTCCGAGTCGGGGTTGCGCAGGTTCGTGCCGTCGAGCATCAGGTTGCCGCTGATCGACACGTCGACCAGCCGCGCCTGCCCGGCCATCCGCATCGACCGCGCGTCGAAGTCGCCGCTGATCTGTGTTCCGTCGAGGTGCAGCGCCCGGTGCGGCCACGGCGGGTCCTGGTCGCCGGACACGTCGATGTCCGCACTGGACAGTCGCAGGGACCCGCCGATGACGCCGTTGACGATCCGCAGGGTCCCGTTCGACCGCAGACCGCGGTCCAGTTCGAGGTTGCCCTCCACCCTGAGCCGGTCGGCGATCAGCGTCGCGCTCACGTCGAAGCCCGGGTCGCCGGTGACCTCGGTACCGGTCGTGTCGCCGTGGTTGAGTTCGGCGCCGCGCAGCGAGAAGTCGCTCTCCACCCTGGTCGCGGGCAGGAACACCCAGCCGGTTGACGAGAACCGGGCGCCGGTGTTGACGTCGATGCCGCACAACAGGTTCCCGCCGACGTGCAGACCGTAGCCGTTGAGCGCGTAGCCATCGGCGTTGTCCAGGACGGCACCGGAGAAGTTCACGTTGCCGCCCGCGCGCAGGCCGGGCATCCGGATCTCACCGCGCGCGACCAGGTTGTTGGCGAGCAACGTGCCCGCGCAGACCAGCCGGTCCGCTTGCAGCGCGCGGCCGGTGTGGTTGCCGATCCTGCTGTCGGCCAGATTCAGCGATCCCTCGATCTGGGTGTCGACGAGGTCGACCGTCGAACCATCCACAGTGGAGGAAACGAGGACGAGGTCGTTGTCGCACCGCATGTTCTTGGCCTGCAGTCCGGGCAGCCAGCAGTCCCGGAACTCCAGTCCGGCCAGTTTGGCCTGCCGCAGGTCGGGTGGGAGCTCGAAGCGGCAGCGGACGAACTCGAGGACGTACGGGAACTCCAACGCCCGCAGGTTCAACAGGCCGGTGAGGAAGCGGTCCTCCACGACGATCACCGGCGGGCTCGCGGGCCTGCGACGGAACCGCAGGCCCGCGCCGTCCGGCTCGACCACCCGGCGGACCACGTCCGTGGCGGACATGTGGGCCCATTTGCCGGGATTCGGATCGGACACGTCCAGGCGTGGCGACTCCTCGGGTGCGGAGCCGCCACGGTTGCCCGACAAACCCTCAGTCCTTGCGCAGCACGCGGGACAGGAACGCCTTGGTGCGTTCGTGTTCGGGCGACCGGATCACGTCTTCCGGCTTGCCTGCCTCGACGACGACACCGCCGTCCATGAACACCACCGAATCGGCGACCTCGCGCGCGAACTCCATCTCGTGCGTGACGACGACCATCGTCATGCCGTCCTTGGCGAGCTGACGCATGACAGCGAGCACGTCGCCGACCAGTTCCGGGTCGAGCGCGGAGGTCGGCTCGTCGAACAGCATCAGCTTGGGCTGCATGGCCAACGCCCTCGCGATGGCGACACGCTGCTGCTGGCCGCCGGAGAGCTGACGCGGGTAGTTCTTCGCCTTGTCGGCCAGCCCCACCTGGTCGAGCAGCTCCGCCCCGCGCGCACGGGCCTGCGCCTTGGATTCGCCCTTGACCTGCACCGGCGCCTCGATCACGTTCTCGAGCGCGGTCATGTGCGGGAACAGGTTGAAGCGCTGGAAGACCATACCGATCTCCCTGCGCTTGTGCGCGACCTCGTTCTCTTTGAGCTCGTAGAGCTTGTCGCCGCGCTGCTGGTAGCCGACGAGTTCGCCGTCCACCGACAGCCTGCCCGCGTCCACCTTCTCCAGGTGGTTGATGCAGCGCAGGAAGGTGGACTTGCCGGAGCCGGACGGCCCGATGATGCACATCACCTCACCGGGCTGGACTTCCAGGTCGATGCCCTTGAGCACCTCGAGACGGCCGAAGCGCTTGCAGACGCCCTCGGCCTTCACCATCGGGTTCACTGGCGATCCTTTCCGCCGCCGAACCGGAAGCCGAACATCCGGCTGGCCCAGCCGGTCGTCTGGATCGTCGACTGGGAGAACTTGCGTTCGATGAAGCCCTGGAACACCGTCAGCACGCTGGTGCAGACCAGGTACCAGATCGCCGTGACGACCAGCAGCGGGATGACCTTGTAGTTCTGCGCGTAGATCTGCTGCGCGACGACCGTCAGCTCGGTGTACCCGATCACGACGACCAGCGACGTGGTCTTCAACATCGAGATCACCTGGTTGCCGGTCGGCGGGATGATCACGCGCATCGCCTGCGGCAGCACGATCCGGCGCAGGGTCTTGCCCCTGGTCATGCCCAGTGCGCCTGCGGCCTCGTTCTGGCCCTCGTCCACCGACGAGATACCCGCGCGGACGATCTCGGCCATGTACGCGGCCTCGTTGAGGCCGAGCCCGAGCAGTGCCGCGACCGGCACGGTGATCGTCGCGGTCGTCTGCCACGTGACGAACTCGGGGCCGAACGGGATGCCGAGCCCGAACGTCGGGTACAGCGCGCCGAGGTTCGCCCAGAAGATCAACTGGGTGATCAGCGGTGTGCCGCGGAACAGCCAGATGTACACGCCCGCGGCACCGGACAGCACCGGGTTGGGTGACAGCCGCATGATCGCGAGCACGATCCCGCCGATGATGCCGATGGCCATCGAGCCGACGGTCAGCAGCAGCGTGGTGACCAGGCCGTTGGCGATCCGGGTGTCGAACAGGTACGGCCCGACCAGCTCCCAGTGGAAGTTCGGGTTGACGATGATGCTGCGGACCGCCAACGCGGCGAGCGCGAGCACGATCGCACCGCCGATCCAGCGGCCGACGTGCCGCACCGGAACCGCTTTGACCGGTTCCGGGCGGCGTTCTTCGGTTGACAAAGACAAGGGAATCTCCAGATCAGCCCGCCGGTGCGGGGTTCACCTCAGACTTGGTGACCGCGCCCTGCTGAACGCCCCACTTCTCCAGGATCTTCTTGTACGTGCCGTCGTCGATCAGCGCCTGGATGGCACCCTGGATCGCTTTGGCGTAGTCACCCTTGCCCTTGGGCAGCGCGAGGCCGTAAGGAGCGCTGTCGTAGACCTGGCCGAACTGCTCGAGCTGGCCGTTGGTCATCTTGAGCGCGTAGTCGACGACCGGCGAGTCGGCCAGCATGCCCTGGACCCGCTTGGACGTCAGCGCCAGGTTGGCGTCGGTCTGGTTCTGGAACTGCTGGACGTTGATGTCCGGCTGGCCTGCCGCCTTGCACTTGGCCGTGCGGGCCTCCAGGTCGTCGACCTGGACGGTGCCCTTCTGGACGGCGACGTTCTTGCCGCACAGCGTGTCCAGCGTCAGCTTGTCCGGGTTGCCCTTCAGCACGGCACCCGAGGTGCCCGCGCTGAAGTACGACACCATGTCGACTTCCTTGAGGCGGTCGGCGTTGACGGTCAACGACGACATCGCGGCCTCGTACCGGCCGGACGCGAGCCCGGCGATGATGCCGTCGAACGCCGTGTTCTCGTACTGGACCTCGACGCCGAGCTTCTGCCCGATGGCCTTGCCGAGGTCGACGTCCATACCGACGGCCTTGCCGTTCTCGACGAACTCGTTCGGCGGGTAGCTCTGGTCCTGTCCGATCAGGATCTTGCCGTCGGTCTTGATGTCCGCGGGCAGCAGCGCCGCGAGCTTGTCGTCCTTGGTCGCCGTCGGGATCTCCGCTGACGAGCTGTTGCCGGGCGCCCCACCACCGCTGCCGGGGTTGTCTTGCACGGTTCCGCACGCGGCCGCCAGCGTCGCCAGTGCCACCGTGGGCAACAGGGCGAGCACCTTGTGCCTGGTCCGTAGCGCCACAGGTCACTCCTTCTCTTGGTCAAGTGTCCGCATACTGCCACTTGTCAGCGCTCGTTCCCAGCAAGCACCCGTTACGACCTGGTCACCGACCAGCCGATTGGCTGATCTGCTTCGCCGAGCCGGTGTGTCGCCTACGATTCTGACAGTGACCAGAAGATCGCTGCCGCCGTCGAAGGTGCTGGGGACGATGCTCGCCGGGGCGGTCGGTGACGCGCTCGGTGCCTCGATCGAGTTCGACTCCATCGAAGGCATCAGGCAGCGGTACGGCCCGCACGGACTGCGGGACTACGCCGTCAACGGCGACATCACCGACGACACCCAGATGACGCTGTTCACCCTGGAAGGCCTGATCAGGGCGCACGCCGGGCTGCGGCGCGGCACGGCGATCGACCTGACCATGGTCATCCAGCACGCCTACCAGCGGTGGCACCACACGCAGGGCACGCCGTGGGAGCGCTGCGGCGGCGTGTTCGCGCAGCAGTCGGCGGAGCCGGACGGCTGGCTGATCACCAACCAGGGGCTGTTCCACCGGCGTGCGCCGGGCAGCACGTGCCTGGCGTCGTTGCGGGCGTTCATGAACTCCGGCGAACCGACCACGCCGGACCGGCGGATCAACGACTCCAAGGGCTGCGGCGGCGTGATGCGGGCGGCGCCGGTGGCGTTCTGGTCGGAGGACCCGGCGGAGATCTTCGACATCGCCGTGCGGAGCGCCGCACTCACCCACGGCCATCCCAGCGGCTTCCTGTCCGCGGGCGTGCTGGCGGTGGTCGTCAGCGAACTGCTCGAAGGCACGGCGCTGCCGGACGCGATCACGGTGGCTCGGGAACACCTGCTGCGCTGGGACGACCACCAGGAGCAGCTGGATATTTTGGACAAAGCGGTCGAACTGTCCCCGCACAAGCCCGATCCGGAGACCATCGCGGCGGAACTCGGCGGCGGCTGGGTCGGCGAGGAGGCCCTCGCGATCGCGGTGTGCGCGGCCCTCGCGGCCGACGACATGACCGAAGGCCTGCTGATGGCCGTCAACCACTCCGGCGACAGCGACTCGACCGGCGCGATCTGCGGCAACATCCTCGGCGCCGCATGGGGCATCGACGCGATCCCGGCCGCGTGGCTGGCCCAGCTGGAGCTGCGCGAGGTGGTCGAACGCCTGAGCCTCGACGCCGTCGTGGAGTTCGGGCCGAAGCCGTTGCGCGACGCTGCCTGGTACGCCCGCTACCCGGACTGGTGAGGCACGACGTGGCGGCGCCTTCCGTCGAGCAAGCTGTCCGGCTGCAGCTGGACATGGCGCACCTGGTCGAGCGGACGGCGCCGGACGGCTTCGCGCCGAAGGTCGCGGCCGGGCTGGATGTGGCGTACGCGCCGGACTCGGACCGGATCGTCGCGGCCGCGGTGTGTGTCGACATGACGACACTGGCGATTGTGGACAGCGCGGTGCACGAGGCCGTGGCCGACTTCCCTTACGTCCCTGGGCTGTTCGCCTTTCGCGAGTTGCCCGCGTTGCTTCCGGCGCTGGCGAAGCTCCGCACCAGGCCGGACGTCCTGGTCTGCGACGGGCAAGGGCTGGCGCATCCGCGCAGGTTCGGGCTCGCCTGCCACGTCGGGGTGGAGACGGGTCTGCCGTCGATCGGTGTGGGCAAACAGGCGCTCGGCGAGTACGAGGCGCCGGGGCCGCAGCGCGGCGACTGGGAACCGTTGGTGGACAACGGCGAAACCGTCGGGCGGGCGGTGCGCACCCAGGACGGCGTCAAGCCGGTGTTCGTGTCCGTCGGGCACCGGATCGACCTCGGCACCGCGTGCGACCTGGTTCTCCGGCTCAGCGCGAGATACCGGCTGCCCGAGACCACCCGGGCAGCCGATCACCTCGGCCGCGAAGCGCTAGCGGGTCGCGTGGGCGTGCAGAACCTCGGCGACTGAGGTGGTCACGCGTGCGGCTTGGCCGAGGTGCAGCCACTCGTCGGGCACGTGGATGTTGCTGTCCGAGCCGACGGCGCCGGTCACCAGGAACTGGGCCGACGGGTAGGTCGTGGCCAGCAGGTTCATGAACGGGATCGAACCGCCGAGACCCACGGTGCCCCACGGCGCGTCGAACACCGTCGAGCTCACGTCGTCCAATGTGGTCCGCAGCCACGGCGCCAGCTCCGGCGCGTCCCAGCCGTAGGCCACCTCGGAGCGGGTCAGCTCGACTTGCGCACCGTAGGGGACATCCGTCGTCAGCGCCTGCGTCAACTGCTCGAGGGCCGCGGCCGAGTCCGCGGTCGGCGGCAGGCGGAAGCTCAGCGACAGCGTCGTGTACGGCCGCAGCACGTTGCCCGCGTCGTACGGTTCCGGCATGCCCGAGGCGCCGATGACCGACAGCGTCGGGCGCCAGCTGTTGTTCAGCAGCAACTCCAGGCCGTCGTCGGTGACCGGGCGGGTGCCCCCGGCGAGCGGGAACGACGTGCCGACCTTGCCCGCCGCGGCGTCCGCACTGACCTTGGCCTCCTCGACGCGGTGCGGCGGGATCTCGACGTTCATCGCCGACAGCGGGATGTCTCCGGTCGCCGAGTCCTCCACGCGGTCGAGCAGGGTCCGCATGATCCGGAACGAGCTCGGCACGATCCCGCCCGCCAGGCCCGAGTGCGCACCGGCGTCGAGCACGCGCACGGTGACATCCGCCGAGACCATGCCCCGCAGCGAGGTGGTCAGCCACAGCCGCGAGTAGTCGCTACCGCCCGAATCCAGGCATACCACCAGAGTCACGTCACCAAGGCGGTCGCGCAGGTGCTCGAGGTACGGCGCCAGGTGGGGGCTGCCTGACTCCTCGCTCGTCTCCAGCAGGATCACGCACCGCGCGTGGGAACCGCCGCCGGCGCGTACGGCCTCAAGGGCGGCCGTCGCGGCGTAAGCCGAGTAACCGTCGTCGGCTGCACCACGCCCATACAGCCGTCCGTCGCGCAGAACCGGCGTCCACGGACCGAGCCCCTCGCTCCAGCCGCCGACTGGCGGCTGCTTGTCCAGGTGCCCGTAGAGCAGGACCGTGCCCGCGTCCTCCGCACCCGGGGTCGCTGGGACGTCCACCATCACCAGCGGCGTCAGGCCTTCCAGCCGCACAGTCTCCACCGTCGCGCCGGGCAGGTCGCGCGCGGTGATCCACTTGCTGACGTGCGTGACCGCGTCGTCCAGGTGCCCCGTCGTCGCCCAGTCCGGGTCGAACGCGGGCGACAGGGCGGGAATCGTGACCAGCTCGGACAAACTGGGCAGGATCTCCGCATCCCAGAGCCGGCTGACGGTCGAGTTCAGGGTGTTGTGCTCCACGTCCCGATCCTGCCACGGCCAGAGCGGTGGTCCAGATCACATCGGCGGGATCCGATGTCGTCCGGAAGGCGCACGACGAAAGGACCGAACGTGCTCTGGCGTGCGCGGCGGATGGGCTCGCTAGGCAGCCCGATCATCGGTGATCCTACGATTGTGCCTGCTCAGGACGATTTCGAGACGATTGCGGGCACGTGCCGGGCTCACCAGATCGAGGGCGGGCGTGCCAGGATGGATGTGACAGCCGTCAACGCCGACCGCCGCTGTCCGCCTCCCAACCTGAGGTGGTGGCAGGCGACCGGAGTGGCCGCCAGGTGCCGTCACGAGCGATGCCGTGGCCTCGAACGCGAGGAGTAAGCCGCATGTCGTCCCCAGAACAGTGGACGCACCCGGAGCCGGGAGGCGGTCCAGCCGCAACCGCGGCGAAACCGACCCCAGAACAGGTGATCGCGGGTTTGCGTGCGACCAACGAAGGTGGCGCGGAGCTGGTCGAGCTCCTGACGCCGGAGGGTGAGCGAGTAGCGAACCCCGAGTTCGACAAGTACGTCGACGACATCGGTGCCGAACAACTGCGGGGCCTGTACCGCGACATGGTTCTCGTTCGCCGCGCCGACCGTGAGGGCAACGCCCTGCAGCGCCAGGGGCAGTTGGGCATCTGGGTCCCGCTGCTCGGCCAGGAAGCCGCGCAGATCGGCGCGGGCCGTGCGCTCAAGCCGCAGGACATGGCGTTCCCGAGCTACCGCGAGCACGGCGTCGCCTGGTGCCGCGGCATCAAGCCGGAGCAGATCCTCGCCACGTTCCGGGGCACGCAGCACTCCGAGTGGGACCCGGTGGAACACCGGTTCCACCCGTACACGATCGTGATCGGCAACCAGGTCGTGAACGCGGCCGGGTACGCGATGGGTCAGCGGTTCGACGGCAAGGTCGGCCATGAGCCGGACGCCGAGGCCACCATGGTCTTCTTCGGCGACGGCGCCACCAGCCAGGGCGACGTGCACGAGGGTTTCGTGTGGGCCGCCGTGTACGACGCGCCTGTCGTCTTCTACTGCCAGAACAACCAATGGGCGATCTCCGAACCGACCGAGCGGCAGAGCAGGCTCCCGCTGTACCAGCGCGCCCGCGGCTACGGCTTCCCCGGCATCCGCGTTGACGGCAACGACGTGCTGGCCTGCCTCGCGGTGTCCCGCTGGGCGTTGGAGGAGTGCCGCACGGGCAACGGCCCGGTGCTGATCGAGGCGTTCACCTACCGGATGGACGCGCACACCACGTCCGACGACCCCACCCGCTACCGGCTGTCGGACGAGTTGGAGGCGTGGAAGCTCAAGGACCCGATCGAGCGCGTCCGGGTGCACCTGGTGCGCAACGGCATGGCCGAGCCGGAGTTCTTCGAAGAGGTGCAGGTCGAGGCCGACCAGTTGGCCTCCGAACTGCGCGCGTACTGCTTCAACATGCCGGATCCCCCGGCCGAACGGATCTTCTCGAAGGTCTACGCGGGTGGGAACCCGTTGCTGGACAAGCAGCGCGACGAGTACATGGACTACCTGGCCGGTTTCGAGGGAGGTGCGCACTGATGGCGGCACCAGTGATGGACAAGCAGACGGCAGTGCCCGCGGCGCCCACGAAGCTGACCATGGGCAAGGCGATCAACATGGGTCTGCGCGCCGCGATGGAGCGCGACCCGAAGGTCCTGGTGATGGGCGAGGACGTCGGCAAGATGGGCGGCGTCTACCGAATCACCGACGGGCTGCAGAAGGACTTCGGCGAGCACCGGGTGCTGGACACCCCGCTGGCCGAGTCGGGCATCGTCGGCACCGCGGTCGGCCTCGCCGTGCGCGGGTTCCGGCCGGTGTGCGAGATCCAGTTCGAGGGCTTCATCTTCCCCGCGTTCGACCAGATCTCCAGCCAGGTGGCCAAGCTGCACTACCGGACGCAGGGCATGCTCAAGCTGCCGCTGGTGATCCGCGTTCCGTTCGGCGGCGGTGTCGGTGCGGTCGAGCACCACTCCGAGTCACCGGAGTCGTACTTCGCGCACATGCCCGGGATCAAGGTCGTGTCCTGCGCGAACCCGGTGGACGCGTACTGGATGATCCAGCAGGCGATCGACTCCGACGACCCGGTGATCTTCTTCGAGCCGAAGCGGCGCTACCACGAGAAAGCCGAGATCGACACGGAAGCGACGCCGTACCCGCTGTTCAAGTCGCGTGTGGTGCGACCGGGCACGACCGCGACCCTCGCGACGTACGGGCCGCTCGTGAAGACCTGTCTGGACGCGGCGACCGCCGCCGCGGAGAGCGGGCAGGACCTCGAGGTGATCGACCTGCGCACGTTGTCCCCGCTTGACCTGGACCCGGTGTTCGAGTCGGTGCGCCGCACCGGGCACCTCGTCGTGGCCAGCGAGGCGCCGGGTGAGGTGTCGATCGCGTCCGAGATCGCCGACCGGGTGCAGCGCGAGTGCTTCTACTCGCTGGAGGCGCCGGTGCTGAAGGTGACCGGGTTCGACACGCCGTACCCGCCGTCGAAGGTCGAAGAGGAGTACCTCCCCGACCTCGACCGCGTGCTCGATGCCGTCGACCGTTCGCTGGCGTGGTGACCCGTGCCTGACTTCAAGCACTTCCCCCTTCCCGACGTCGGCGAAGGTCTCGTCGAGGCCGAGATCCTCACCTGGCACGTCCAGGTGGGGTCGAAGGTCAAGGTCAACGACATCTTCGTGGAGATCGAGACGTCCAAGGCGGCCGTCGAACTGCCCGCGCCCTACGAGGGCGTGGTGGCCGAACTGCTGGCCCAGCCGGGCGAGACGGTCGCGGTCGGCACGCCGTTCATCGTGTTCGACGTCGACCCCGACGGCGCCCCGAAGTCCACTCCGGACGCATCGGGCGGGGGCGGGACCAAGATCGGCGAGGAGAGCGCGGACGGCCGGATCCAGAGCCTGGTCGGCTACGGACCGAAGACCGGTGCCGCGAAACGCCGGGCCCGCAAGGGATCCGCTCCGGCTCCGGCTGCTCCGGTCGTCGTCGAACCAGAGCCGGAGCCCGTGGCGCTGCCCGGCGGGTACGTGCCGCTGGCCAAGCCGCCGGTGCGCAAGCTGGCCAAGGACCTCGGCGTCGACCTGCGGGCACTGGCTGTCGCTGGCCAGGTCATCACGCGGGACGACGTCGAACGCGCGGCAGCGCCCGCTGCTGCGCAGGCGCCTGCCGTGGTGTCCTCGGGTGAACGGGAACGCCGTGTCCCGGTTCGCGGTGTCCGCAAGGCCACGGCGAAGGCCATGGTGGACAGTGCGTTCACCGCGCCGCACGTCACCGAGTTCATGACCGTCGACGTCACGCCGATGATGGAACTGCGGGCGAAGCTCAAGAACCACCCGCAGTTCCGTGGCGTGAAGCTGACGCCGCTGGTGTTCGCGGCGAAGGCCGTGCTGCTGGCGATGAAGCGGACGCCGGACATCAACGCCGTGTGGGCGGGCGACGAGATCGTCTACAAGTCGTACGTGCACCTGGGGATCGCCGCGGCCACCCCGCGTGGCCTGGTCGTGCCCAAGGTCCACGACGCGGACCAGCTGTCGATGCGGGAACTGGCCGAGGCGCTCGAAGCGCTGACCGTCAAGGCCCGCGACGGCAAGACCACCCCGGCGGAGATGGCGAACGGCACGTTCACCATCACCAACATCGGGGTGTTCGGTGTGGACACCGGGACACCGATCATCAACCCCGGCGAGTCCGCGATCCTGGCGCTCGGCACGATCCGCGACATGCCGTGGGTGGTCGACGGCCAGGTGGTGCCGCGCAAGATCTGCCAGCTGTCGCTGAGCTTCGACCACCGGGTGATCGACGGTCAGCAGGGTTCCGAGTTCCTCGCGGACGTGGGTGCCCTCCTCGCCGACCCGAGCATCGCGATCACGTACTAGCTGTTCGGGTCCCGGCCGGTGAGGCCGAGGATCCGGTCCAGTAGCGGGGCGTCTGCGGGTACGGGCACTTCCGGCCCGTAGACGCCCATGTCGCGGCCCCATTCCACGTTCGCGACGAGTTCATGGTGGACGTAGTCGAGCAGGTCGGCGTCGAACTCCAGCCGCTGGCCGGTGGCCCTGGCCAGGTCGGTGCCGTGGATGAGGACCTCACCGGTCACCATGCCGCCGACCAGCGCCGCGGGCAGTTCGGTCGGCCCGCCCATGTGCGTGGTGCCGTCCCAGGCGTCCGGCTCGCTCCAGGACGCGGTGAGCTTCTCGAGGTTCGAGACCAGCTTGTCCTGCCAGTCGTCCGGGATGTCGGTCTCGTCTTCCGGGGTGACGGGTGGTGGCACGAGTTCCTTGCGCGCGGCGCCTTCCAGTGACGGCCCCCAGTACAGCAGGTGGTTGAGCAGCTTGCGGACGTCGTAGTCGCTGCACGGCGTCGCCGCGCCGAGTTGGTCCGGCTTGATCCCGTTGACGACGTCGATCACGGGCCCGGTGGCGTGCTTGATCAGCTGGTTCCCTGACATGCGCGCAACAGTAGGGTGGTCGGCGGGGCGTGTATTGAACAAAGGCGACGGATGCGACGGGACCCGCGTGAACTGGCCTGGCGGAAGTTCCAGAGCCACGAGTTCGCCGCGCCCGCACCGGACCTGGCGCCGTACGTGGCCCGGTACTGGATGGTCGAGTGGGACTACGCGGAGCCGTACCGCCAGCTGATCGTGCCGTACCCGAACGTGCACCTGACGTTCCACGAGGACACCGCCAACGTCAACGGCGTCTCCAGTGGACACGTGTTCCAGGAACTCGACGGCCGCAAGAAGGTCTTCGGCATCGCGTTCCGGCCGGGGGTGTTCCGGCCGTTCCTCGGCCGCGCGGTCACCACCATCACCGACCGCGTCATCCCGGCAGCCGAGGTTTTCCATGGCACTCCGGCGAAGTACGCGATCGGTGAGGTGGAGGACTTCCTGCGGGCGAATCTGCCCGAGCCGGACCCGAAGGCCGAACTGGCGGCGCGGATCGTCGAGGAGATCACGGCCACGCCTGAGATCGTGCGGGTCGACGAACTGGCGGCGGAGTTCGACACGACCGTGCGCCAGCTGCAGCGGTTGTTCGCCGAACACGTCGGCGTCGGGCCGAAATGGGTGATCCGCCGCTACCGGCTGCACGAGGTGACCGAGCGGATGGCCAAGGGCGACGCGATCGACTGGGCCGGGCTCGCCGCCGATCTCGGCTACGCCGACCAGGCCCACTTCACCAGGGACTTCACCAGGATGTTCGGCGAGACGCCGACGCGCTACGCGCAGCGCTACTGAGCATCGTCAAGCAGGGCAACGTGTTCCGGCGACAGCTCCAGGTCGAACGAACGCGCGTACGCCTCGTAGTGCGCCCAGGTCCGTGGTCCGACGATCGGCGCGACCTGGTTCGACACCTGCAACAACCAGGCCAGCACGACTTGGCTGTTGGTCACGCCCAGCTCCCGCGCGACCTTGCCGAGAGCCGCCAGCTTCGCGTCGGCTTCCGGGCTGTCGTACTGCTTGTAGATCGACTTGCTCCTCCCCCCTTCTTCATAGGAACCCTGGAGGATCGGCGCGTACGCGGCCAACGTGACGTCCGGGTTGTGCTCCAGCCACGCCAGCATGTCGGCGGCCGCGACATTGCGACGGCTGCGCACCGGTTCGAGGTACGTCAACTGCTGCTGCGCGACGATCGGCACGGCCCAGCCGTTGGCGCGGGCCAGCGCGCGGATCCGCTCCAACCGCCAGGTCCAGACGTTGCTCCAGCCGATGTAGCGGACCTTGCCCGCCCGCACGATCTCGTCCAGCGCCTGCAGCGTCTCCTCCAGCGGAGTCGCCATGTCGTCGACGTGGATGTAGTAGAGGTCGACGTGGTCGGTCTTGAGCCTGCGGAGGCTGTCGTCGATGCCACGCCGGATCACGTCGGCGCCCGCGCCGACGAAGTACGGCTCGGCGTTGCCGGTTTCGCGTGCCGCCGCGTAGTCGGTGATCATCGCCGACACCTTGGTGGCGAGGAAGACCTTGTCGCGCCTGCCTTTCAGCAGTTCGCCGAGGATCTGCTCGCTCTCGCCGCCTTCGCTCGTGTCCGAGTTCCACCACGAGTAGCAGTCGGCGGTGTCCAGGAAGTCGCCGCCCGCGTCGAGGTAGGCGTCCAGGATGCGGCCGGACGTCGGCTTGTCCGCGAGCGTGCCCATGGCCATGCAGCCGAGCGCGACCTGGCTGACGGTCTGTTCTCCCAGTTGAACTCTCTTCATGCGACCCAACCTAGAACCGATCGGTCCGGTACTACAGTCCACTTCCGTGAGTAGATCGCAGACCAATTTGGGGTGGGACGTCCTGCTGGACGTGTCCGGCCCCGGGGCGGACCAGCTCGCCCGCGCGTTGCGCGGCGCGATCCGGGACGGGGTTCTGCGCAAGGGCGCGACGCTGCCACCGAGCCGCAGGCTGGCGGGGGATCTGCAGTGCTCGCGGTGGGTGGTCACGCAGGCGTACGCGCAGCTGGTCGCCGAGGGCTACCTGGAGGCCCGTGCCGGTTCGGCCACCCGCGTGCACTGTTGGGCGGACGAGGTCTGGCGTCCCGTGCCACCGAAGCCCGCCCCTGTCCCGCCGCGTCACGACCTCGCACCCGGTCTGCCGGACCTGCGCGCGTTTCCACGTAAGCGCTGGGCGGACGCGGTCCGCGACGCGCTGTCGGCGGCGCCGCACACCGATCTGGGCTTGCCGACCGCAGGCGGTCATCCCCGATTGCGCACAGTGCTGGCCGAGTTCCTGCACCGAACCCGTGGCGCGGTCACCAACGACGTACTCGTCTCGTCCGGGGTCTGCCACGGCGTGACACTCGTCGGCCGCGCTTTGCACGCCGAGGGCATCACGCGCATCGCGGTGGAGGAACCGGGCTGGACGAAGGTCTGGCGCGCTGCCGAGGAAGCCGGGCTGGAGATCGTCCCCGTGCCCGTCGACCCGGGCGGCCTGCGCGTTTCCGACATCCCAGCAGGGGTGCGCGCGGTGGTCGTGACGCCCGCGCACCAGTTCCCGTCCGGTGTCGTGCTCTCACCGGAGCGGCGGGCGGCGTTGTTGTCGTGGGCGCGGGACGTCGACGGGGTGATCCTGGAGGACGACTACGACGCCGACTTCCGCTACGACCGCAAGCCGGTCGGCACCGTGCAGGGCATGGATCCCCGGCGGGTCTTCCTGTTCGGCTCGGTCAGCAAGACGCTGAGCCCGGCGCTCGGCATCGGCTGGTACGTAGTCCCACCACAGTGGACCGAAAGGGTGCCGAAGGCGGCGCCGTCGGTCGTGAACCAGTTGGCACTGGCCACTTTCATCGAGCAGGGCTCGTACCACCGGTACCTGCGGGCGGCAAGACTGCGCTACCGCGCCAGGCGCGACGCCCTGCTGGAATCGCTCGACCCGTTGACCGTCTCCGGCGCGGCGGCGGGCCTGCACCTGGTGTTGCCATTGGACACCGACGCGTCCGAAGTGGTCGACCACGCGGCGGCCCAGGGGCTGAAGCTGGTCAGCATGGACGCGTACCGCACCCGTCCCGGCGATCCGGCGCTCGTGCTGGGCTACGGCAACCTGGCGGACAGCTCGGTGACCGACGCGGTCGCCGTGCTCAAGGACTCGATAGGTCGAAGTGGTTCGGGAAGTTAGCGACGCAGGGGATGTCCCCCTTGACCTTCACCCGCCCACGCAGGAACAGCAGCGGCGCGGACGCGTTGCCGGTCGCGACCTTCAGGAAGTCCGTCGGGACGATGGTGACAGTCGCACGGGGATCGCGGTCCTGCACGATTCCCGAGACGCACTGTCCATTCTCGATGACGGTCTGGTAGCGGTCGTAGCCACCGGCTTCGCAGCCGCCGGTGAACCGCCAGTGCAGCACCAGGTTCGGCGCGCCGGGTTTGAGGTGCCTGCCCATCCGCCCGAACAGCTCGGCCAGCACGACCGAACGCAGTTCGGTGTGTTCCATCAGGGCGTCGAGCTGCGCGGCCGACGCCTGCTCGATGATCCGGACGAACGTGCTGGTGCTCAACCCGGCGAGTTCGATGCCGGTACCGGCCCTGCCGAGCATGTCCATCGTCTCGATGAGACGGACGAACTGGCCGGGGTCGAGTTTCTCGAGGTCGATCGACCGGGCGAACTCGTCGAACGCACCCAGCTTCGGCTCGTCCGCCAGCCGGTGCCAGGTCCTCAAGGCTTCGGCAGGTCGAACATGCTGAGCATGCCCGCGGCGAACGGCAGGTCACCCCGCAGCTTGAGCTTGCCCGTCATGAACAGCACAGGAGCCGACGCGTTCGACGTGATCAGGCGCAGGAAGTCCTGCGGCGGCATGGTGATCGTGACCCGGCTGGAGTTCGCCATGTCCTGGTTGACCGTGCAGGCGCCGTCCGCGATGACGGTCTCGTAGCGGTCGTAGCCGCCTTCGCCGCTGCCCCCGGAGAACCGCCAGTGCACGACAGCGTTGACGTCGCGTGCCTTCTCCTTGCGCAGGTGCGTGGTCATCCGGCGGAAGATCTCGCCGAGGATCAACGCACGCAGCTCGGGACGCGACAGCACCTCGTCGAGCTGGCTCTTCGACGCGCCCGAGATGAGCCGGGCGAAGGTCCGCGGGCCCATCCTGGCGATGTCGACGCTCCCGCCGGACAGCCGTTGCAGGCCGGAGATCAGCCGGACGAACTCGTCGCCCTTGAGCCTCGCCGGGTCGATCAGCCGCGCGACCTCGTCGATGTCGATGTCGCCGAGGCCCTCGGTCGTGGGTTCCAACTGGTCGATCAGCGCGATCAGCTCACTGGGGCTGAGCCGGCTGATGGCCTCAACACTGAGGTCGGGCATGAACGCCTCCTCGTTACCTACTCCGGAGTAAGAATACGGTCGGGTAGATACGATGGCAATCTGTCGTACGAGACGCGGAGGGGTGGATGCGGTGAGCGTGGAGGACAGGCGTGTCAAACGGCTACCACGGGAAGTCCGGGAGAAGCAGATCCTGGACGCGGCCGTCCGCGTGTTCTCCGAGCACGGGTACCACGAGGCCTCGATGGACGAGGTCTCCGAGGTCGCGGGCGTGTCCAAACCGATGATCTACGCCTACCTCGGCTCGAAGGAAGACCTGTTCGCGGCGTGCATCAGGCGCGAGGCGGGCCTGCTGCTCGAAGCGATCGTGGCAGGCGTGGACGCGACCGTGGCCCCGGACATGCAGCTGTGGATGGGTTTGAAAGCCTTCTTCGAGTTCGTGGGCGGCAACAAGCAAAGCTGGCGGGTGCTCCACCGCCAGGTGATCTCACAGGGCGGCCCGTTCAGCGACGAAGTACTGGCGATGCGCTCAAGGGCGATCACCCTGGTCGACGCGCTGCTGGTGGGAGTCGCCACCAAACGAGGCATGGACGAACACGCGCAGAAGAGCACGGAGGCGATGTCCGCGGCCCTCGTCGGCGCCAGCGAATCACTGGCGGACTGGTGGCTCGACCACCCGGCAGTGCCGACGAGGACAGTGGTGGCCTGGCTGATGAACCTGGTCTGGATGGGCTTCGGCGACCTGGTGGAAGGAAACACCTGGTCACCATCCGACCACTGATTCCCCAGCCTTCCCAAGCCCACCATCCCCATAACAGTCCCCCGCCCAACCCGGGGGGCGTCCCCGGCTCCAGTCTATCGGCAACAGGCCTGGTCAACGGGGTTACCGGTCAGTTGTGGACAACCAGATTCGCCGATGATCCCATGGGCGTGAAAGTACGGCCGTCAGCCGGTGATCCTGCCGCTGAGGTGGGGTTTGCCCGTGCGGGCGTTGAACAGCTCGAACCCCCACCCCTCGTCGGTGCGAACACCGGCGAAGCCGACCTTCGACGGCAGCATCACCGGTAGCTTGAACGACACGTCGACCGTGTACGCCTCCGGCAGCCGTCCTTCGAAAGCGGCGATGCTGCGGGCTTTCGTCCACATCCCGTGCGCGATCGCGCGGGGGAACCCGAACAGTTTGGCGGTCAGCGCGTGCAGGTGGATCGGGTTGCGGTCGCCGGAGACCTCGCCGTAACGGCGGCCTATATCGTCCGGGACGTACCACTCCGCCTGCGCCTTGGGGGCTTCGGTGGCTTTCTTCTCCCCGGACGAGCCGGAGCCCTTGCGACGCAAGTAGGTGCTGGTGCTGTGCCACACCAGTTCCTCGCCGAGGAGGGCTTCGGTGATCACGTCGAACTGCTTGCCCTTGGGATGGTCGCGCAGGTTCTCCACGTGCACACGCAACTGAGGCGCGTCGGTCACGAACAAAGGGCGCACCTGAGTGATGCGGTTGGCCGCGTGCACTGTGCCGACCAGCGGGAAGGGGAAGTCGCTGTCGGTCATCAGCTTGACCTGCAACGAGAAACCGAGGATGTGCGGGTACGTCACCGGCAGCTGGTCGGTGAGGCGGAAGCCGCAGACCTTGGCGTAGCGGGCCAGGTGTTCCTGGTCGATCGCCACCGTCGACCGGCTGTACACAGTGGACGGCAGAGAGCCGCCTCGCCTGCCGATGCCGGTGATGGCGGCTTTGCCGTACAGCGCCAGCAGGTTGGGCGGAGCGTCCAGTTCGTGGGTGTGCGTGATCGGCATGGGTCAGGCTCCGATCAGGCTCTGGCCGCAGACGCGTACCACGTTGCCGTTCACCCCGCCGGATGCCGGGCTGGCGTACCAGGCGATCGCCTCGGCGACGTCCACCGGCAGCCCGCCCTGGGACATGCTGTTCATCCGGCGACCGGCTTCCCTGATGAACAACGGCACCGCGGCGGTCATCTTCGTCTCGATGAAGCCGGGCGCGACCGCGTTGATCGTGCCGCCCTGCTCGGCCAGCAGTGGCGCGTAGGCGTTCACCATGCCGATCACGCCGGCCTTGCTGGTGCCGTAGTTGGTCTGGCCGACGTTGCCCGCGATGCCCGCGATCGACGAGACGCCGACGATCCGGCCGCCGGGCTTCAGCGTTCCCTCCAGCAGGACGTCGTTGATCCGCAACTGGCAGGCCAGGTTCACCGACAGCACCGAGTCCCATTGGGCGTCTGTCATGTTGGCGAGCGTCTTGTCACGGGTGATGCCCGCGTTGTGCACGACGATGTCGACGCCGCCGTGGCGTGTCTTGAAGTACTCGGCGAGCTGGGTGGGCGCTTCCGGCGCGGTGATGTCGAGTTGCAGTGCCGAGCCGCCGACGCGGTTGGCCACCTTGGAGAGCTCTTCGCCCTGTGCGGGGATGTCCAGGACGACGACGTGGGCGCCGTCGCGGGCGAGCACGTCGGCGATGGACGCGCCGATGCCGCGTGACGCGCCGGTGACCAGTGCGACCTTGCCTTCCAACGGCGTGAGCCAGTTCTCCGGGCGGGTGACCGTGCCCTCGCCGATCCGGATCACCTGGCCGTCGACGTAGGTGGACTTGGCCGACAGCAGGAACCGCAGGGTCGACTCGATGTTGTCCTCGGCTCCGGGTGCGACGTACACCAACTGCGCGGTGGCGCCGCGCTTGAGTTCCTTGCCGACCGAGCGCGTGAAGCCTTCGAGCGCGCGCTGCGGGATCGACTCCTTCGAGCCGTCCGGCGTTGTGCCGAGAACCACGACGCGTCCGGACGGGGCAATACCCCGGATGCGCGCGTGGAAGAAGTCGTAAAGCTCACGCAGCCGCTCGGGGCTGTCGATGCCGGTCGCGTCGAACACCAAAGCGCCTGGTCGATCGGCCGTGTCGATGACGTCGACGCCGGACTGGGCGAGGGTCTTGCGGATCTGCTCTTCGAGGCGGCCACCCTTGGCCGACCCGACAACCGCTGGTCCGGGCAGTGCGGGCTGTCCGGCCCGATACCGCAGCAACGGTGCCGGATTGGGCAGTCCTAGCCGTTTGACCAGGAGTTTTCCTGGTCCCGAACGAGCGAATCGGCTGTAGCCATCGGTCATCGTGACGCCTCCCTACTCGCGGTAATACTACTTGTGAGTAGGTTAAGATGGCCAGTACGACCTATGTGGGAGGACGAGATGGCGCCACGAGGCTTGAAGCGGGTCGCGATCATCGGCGGTAACCGGATCCCGTTCGCCCGGTCGAACGGCCCTTACGCCACCGCTTCGAACCAGGACATGTTCACCGCGGCACTCGACGGACTCGTCAGCCGCTTCTCACTGCAAGGCGAACGGCTGGGCGAAGTCGCCGCGGGCGCGGTGCTCAAGCACAGCCGCGACTTCAACCTGGCACGTGAGTCCGTGCTCGGCTCACGGCTTTCCCCGGAAACCCCGGCGTACGACATCCAGCAGGCGTGCGGCACCGGCCTGCAGGCGATCATCCAGGTGGCGAACAAGATCGCACTCGGTCAGATCGACGCGGGCGTCGCGGGCGGCGTGGACACCACCAGCGACGCGCCGATCGGTGTGCACGAGGACCTGCGCGCGATCCTGCTGCGGCTCAACCGGACCAAGTCGCTCGGCGGGCGGCTGCGGCTGCTGGCCAAGCTGCGGCCCGGCCACATCATCCCGGACATCCCGCGCAACGCCGAGCCGCGCACCGGGCTGTCGATGGGTGACCACGCCGCGATCACGGCGAAGGAGTGGGGAATCGAACGAGCCGCCCAGGACGAACTGGCCGCCGCGAGCCACCACCACCTGGCCGCGGCCTACGAGCGCGGCTTCTTCGACGACCTGATCACGCCTTACTTGGGCCTGCAGCGTGACCAGAACCTCCGGGCCGATTCGTCGGTGGAGAAGCTCGCGAAGCTCAAGCCGGTGTTCGGCGGCTCCGACGGCACGATGACCGCGGGCAACTCGACTCCGCTGACCGATGGCGCTTCCACGGTTCTGCTGGCCACGGACCAGTGGGCGAAGGCGCGGCGGTTGCCGGTGCTGGCGTACCTGACCTTCACCGAGACCGCGGCCGTCGACTACGTGCACGGCGGCGAGGGCCTGCTGATGGCTCCGGCGTACGCCGTGCCGCGGATGCTGGCCCGTGCCGGGATTTCGTTGCAGGACTTCGACTTCTACGAGATCCACGAGGCGTTCGCCTCGCAGGTGCTCGCCACGCTCAAGGCGTGGGAGGACTCGACGTTCACCAAGGAGAAGCTCGGCCTCGACGAACCGCTCGGCTCGATCGACCGGAGCAAGCTCAACGTCAACGGCTCGTCGCTGGCCGCCGGGCACCCGTTCGCCGCGACCGGCGGCCGGATCGTCGCCACCCTGGCCAAGCTGCTGAACGAGCGCGGCTCCGGCCGCGGGCTGATCTCGATCTGCGCGGCGGGCGGCCAGGGCGTCACCGCCATCGTCGAGAAGTGAGTAGCGGCGTCTACGGCTTTCTAGTTCCAAGGCTAGAAAGCCGTAGACGTCCCGATGGACGACACGCCGTACCGATGTATCCGGGAATATCGGATCGACGCTAGACAGGCCGATACCTTCCGATGATGGACCCGGTACGCAACCCGTTCGCTCCCGGCGCGGGCCAGCGCCCGCCCGAGCTCGCCGGTCGGGACAAGGAAGTCGCCGCCTTCGAGGTCGTGCTGGAACGCATCGCACGCGGGCGGCCGGAGCGCAGCCTTGTCCTGACCGGCCTGCGGGGTGTCGGCAAGACCGTGCTGCTCGGCGAACTCCGGTCGATGGCGCTCAAACGCGGCTGGGGCGCGGGCAAGATCGAAGCACGCCCCGACGCGGATCTGCGCAGGCCGCTGTCCGCCGCCCTGCACCGCGCCGTACGGGATCTGGCCGTGCGGCACCGCGCGCCGGATCGCGTCGAACACGTCCTCGGCGTGCTGAAAGCGTTTGCGCTGCGGGCCGCGCCGGAGGGCGCCAAGCTGCGGGACCGCTGGCAACCCGGTATCGACGTGCCCGCGGCCAACGGACGGGCGGACTCCGGCGACATCGAGATCGACCTGGTCGAGTTGTTCACCGACGTCGCCGAACTCGCGCAGGACGTGGGAACCGGGGTCGCGCTGCTGATCGACGAGATGCAGGACCTGCTGCCCGATGACGTGTCCGCGATGTGCGCCGCCTGCCACGAGCTGTCGCAGAACCAGGCGCCGCTCGTGGTCGTCGGGGCGGGGCTGCCGCACCTGCCCGCGGTGTTGTCGGCGAGCAAGTCTTACTCGGAAAGGCTGTTCCGGTACGTCCGGATCGACCGGCTCGACCAGGAGGATGCCCACCAGGCGATCCTCGCGCCGGTCACCCGTGAGGACGCGGACATCACCTCGGACGCGTTGGACGCCTTGTTCGAGGCGTCCGGCGGTTATCCGTACTTCATCCAGGCGTACGGCAAGGCGGCGTGGGACGCCGCGCCCAGCGATCCGATCACGGCCGAGGACGTGCAGGTGGCGGCGCCGGAGGCGGAGACGGAACTGGCCGTCGGGTTCTTCGGCTCACGCTACGAACGCGCGACGCCCGCCGAGCGGGAGTACCTGCGGGCGATAGCCGAGCTGACCGAGGGGCGCGACGAGGGCGTCAGCACCACGGACATCGCTGTCTTCCTGGGGCGCAAGCCGTCGTCGCTGTCGCCCGCACGGGACAGCTTGATCAAGAAGGGCCTCGTGTACTCCGCCGAACGGGGCCGGATCGCGTTCACCGTGCCGCACTTCGGACGCTTCCTGTTGGGCCGCGAGGAGTGACGTCTAACGAACTCTAGTCCGCCAGGTAGACGGCGGGATAAGACGACATGTCCGGCCGAGCACCCTCTTTGACCAACGAATCGTCGGCGTGTGCGTCATATCACCGGACAATCGGGTGCATTCTCGGGCGCGAGCGCGCATAATAGGTACAGAACCACCGAGACACAAGCCAAGGGGTGCAGTACCTGTGAACATCGCCGCCAAGATTCGTGCCCGCCGCGCCGAGGCCCGTACCCGGCGAGCAGTCAACCGTGCGATCGACAGTGCCGCGACGCCCGCGATGCGTCACGAGCTGATCATGATCGCGCAGCACCAGCAGGCCAACCACCTTCGCTGACCCAGGGTCGGGCCAGCACGCAGAGTGGTTGAGCCATCCACCAACAGCTGAATAAGTACACTCGAAAGAGTGAGCTGGAACACATCCGGGAAGTCGGTAACGACTTGGTACAGACCGGCGATGTTCCCAGTGACCCCGAGATGCTGGCGGACCCCCGACCTGGCAGCATCCCGGGGTCTTCCACTGTCTCGGGCCGGTGGTCCGGCCCGGCGGCCCGGGCGGTCGCCAGCCGGTCACGAACCGGGTAGACGTTCCCTCGTTGGTGTGTCCCGCGTGGGGATGACCGTTCTCGCGCTGGACGTCGGTGGAACCAAGATCGCGGCCGGAGCCGTTGTCGACCACACAACCAAGGGTTGACGGCCCGATATATTTGACTGCGTCAAAGAGTTCTTTGAGGTGGTCCAATGATCCCGGACGAACGCGTCCAGTCCATCCGTGAGTTCAACCGCTTCTACACGCGCGTACTCGGCGTGCTCGCCGAAGGCTTGAACGAAACGCCCTACTCGCTCACCGAGTCGCGCGTGCTCTACGAGTTGAGCCAACGCGAGCACACCGAGGTCACGACCTTGCGCCGGGATCTGGGCCTGGACGCCGGCTACCTGTCCCGGCTGCTGAGCCGGTTCGAGGCCGACGGCCTGGTCGACCGCGACAAGTCGGCGACCGACGGCAGGCGCCAGGTGGCCGGACTGACCGAGGTCGGCCGGACCACCATGAAGATGCTCAACGAGCGATCCGAGGCAGCGGTCCACCGGCTGCTCGATCCGCTCGGCGACAACGACCAGCGCGAACTCGTCACGGCCATGGACGTGATCCGCCGCCGTCTCGACGCGACCCATCGGGACAACACGGTTGTGCTGCGCCCACCCCGGCCGGGAGATCTCGGGTGGGTCGTCGAACGCAACGGCGCGCTCTACGCCCAGGAGCGCCAGTGGGGCAGGCCCTACGAAGCGGTCGTCGCGCGGATCATCGCCGACTTCGCGGCGAACCACGACCCGGAGTACGAAGCGGGCTGGATTGCGGAAATCAACGGGGAACGCGTCGGTAGCGTGTTCTGCACACGCAAGGACAACGTCACCGCGAAGTTGCGGTTACTACTGGTTGAACCAACTGCCCGCGGTATGGGCGTCGGCGGCCGATTGGTCGACGAGTGCCTGCGGTTCGCGACTTCGGTCGGCTACCGAACAATTCAACTGTGGACGATGAACGTGCTGACCTCGGCGCGACGGATATACCAGAGCCGGGGTTTCACGGTGGTCGAATCCGAGCGTCACGACGACTTCGCCCCAGGTCAGACCGCAGAAACTTGGAGCAAGGACCTTGACGACCGGTAGTCGAAAAAGCGCGGAACGCAATTGCACCCGCCGGGGTTGAACAAATCACACTCGAACGCAGCATCGACTAACCAGCCGAACAGTGGTTTGGTGGTCACCTGGGAATTTCCGCTGTTTCGAGGGAGGTCGGCGTGCCTGGTCGCGCCATCACGGGTATTGGTTCGGCGGTGCTCGCCACGGGGTTACTCGCGGCGTGCGGCATGGCCGACGGTCAGTGGGACTTACCCATGTCGCCACTGGAACGACCCGCCGACATCTCGTTGCGGAACAAGGACGTGTGCGCCACGTTGGGCGCCGACCGGATCACCTCCGGCTGCCACCTGATGGCCGAGAACGGCACGGCCGAGATCTACGTCATCCCGAGGGTGGACGGCGGTTTACGCCGTTACTCCGGCGATGTCGACGGCGACACCGTGCGCTGGCTCGGCATCGACAAGTTCCCCGCGATCCAGCTGTCCAACGGATCGGGCAGTGACGGCATCGCTTCGTGCCGCGTCGCGCTGGACGTGGCCCACGACCAGATCCTGATGATCGTCTACCGCCAGAAGGGAGCGGCGGACCCGCACCTCGCGCCGTGCAAACCGGCCCGCGACTACGCCGCCAAAGCCCTCTCCGCGCTGCAGACCCGCGCCTCGTAACGCGAAACCGGCCGCACTGTCCGCAGTGGACAGGACGACCGGCTCCGGTTCGCGAGTCGTCAGTGGACAGCGACTTCCTTGAGCCGCGGATCGCCCTCGTCGGCGTGGTAGTCCTCGTTCTGCGTCTGGTCGATGCCGTTGGGCGACTTCATGGCCCGCAGGATCCAGGTCGCGATGACCGCGACGACCAGGTTGCCGATCAGTGCGACGAACCCGACGTAGATCTGGGTGAGCGAACCGGCGAACGGGTGCCAGCCGAACAGGCTCAGCTGCCCGAGCGGCAGCGCCGACCCGCCGAAGTGCGCCTTGCCCGCAGCTTTGTTCGGGATCTCGTAGAGCATCGCGAAGCCCCACACCATCCCGGCGACCCAGCCCGCGACCAGCGCCCACCGGTGGAACCACCGCGTGTACAACGAGATCGCCACCGCGGGCAGCGTCTGCAGGATGATCACGCCGCCGATCAGCTGCAGGTCGATGGAGAACTGCGGGTCGACGAGCAGGATGAACAGCACCGCGCCGAACTTCACGATCAGCGACGCCAGCTTGGCCTGCTTGGCTTCCTGCTTCGGGTCCGCGTCCTTCTTGATGTACTCCTTGTAGATGTTGCGCGTCCACAGGTTCGCCGCGGCGATCGACATGATCGCGGCGGGCACGAGCGCGCCGATCCCGATCGCGGCGAACGCGATACCGGCGAACCACGCCGGGAACTGCTGGTCGAACAGCACGGGAACGATCGTGTTGGTGTCCGGCCGCCCGGTCGCCTGGTTCACGATCGGCTTCGACGCCGCCTGGATGGCCACGAAGCCCAGCAACGCCAACAAACCCAGCAACAGAGAGTAAGCGGGAAGCGCGACCATGTTGCGCTTGATCACGTTACGTCCCCGCGACGCCAACGCACCTGTCAACGAGTGCGGGTACAGGAACAGCGCGAGCGCGGAGCCCAACGCCAGCGTCGCGTACTGCAACTGGTTGGCCGGGCTGAGCAGGACACCGTCGTTCGGGTTGTCCTTGGTCGCATCGAACTTCGCCTGTGCCGTGTTGAAGATCGTCTCCCACCCACCCAGCTTGGACGGCAGGTAGAACACCGCGACCAGGATGACGATGTAGATCAGGATGTCCTTGACGAACGCGATCAGCGCGGGCGCGCGCAGGCCGGACTGGTAGGTGTAGACAGCCAGCACGACGAACGCGATCAGCAGCGGCAGGTGCCCGAGGAAACCGGAGCCGTTGAAGCCCATGGTGCGCAGCACCGCTTCCAGACCGACCAGCTGCAACGCGATGTACGGCATCGTGGCGACGATCCCGGTGACCGCGATCAGCAGAGCCAGCGTGCGGGAGCCGTACCGGCCGCGCACGTAGTCGGCGGGCGTGACGTATCCATGCACTCGCGACACCGACCACATCCGCAGCAACGGCAGGAACACGATCGGATAGAGGATCACGGTGTACGGCAACGCGTAGAAGCCGAGCGCACCGGCGCCGAACACCAGCGCGGGCACCGCGACGAACGTGTACGCGGTGTAGAGGTCACCGCCGACCAGGAACCAGGTGATCCACGAGCCGAACTTGCGGCCGCCGAGCCCCCATTCGTCCAGGTGGTCCAGCGTGCTGCCCGCCTGCCAGCGCGCCGCGACGAAACCGAGGACGGTCACGACAAGGAAGAGGACCGCGAAGATGATGATCTCGGTCCACTGCAGGTTGCTCACTTGGTGGTCCCCTCGTCCAGGTCGTCCACGCTCAACCGGTCGGGCTGGTGGCTGACTGGCTCATCCTTCGTCTTGACGTAGACGACCCACACGCAGATCACACCGACGACCACGAAGACGAACTGCGACCAGTAGAAGAACGGCATGCCGAACAGGTGCGGGCCATCGAAGTTGATCAGTGGTGTGATCAACATGGCCAGCGGAACCAGCAGCAGCAGGTTCCAGTTGTTCCACCGCAGGCCGTACCCGGTCTTCCCAGGTGACTCTGACATCGACGTCCCACTCCCGCATCGGGCCATTACGTAGGGCGGATCGTAGACATGACACGGCACCGGATGCATTACATTCCGGTCGCGGGATCCCGGCTTGATCCAGCCAGTGCGCAGCAGTGGCCGAATCGTGACTTCGGGCAGTCACATAACGCACCGGCGCCGGTACGGTCACGTCATGCGGATCGCTTGGGGGCTGGCCGCTTGCGCGGTCCTACTCGGCATCACCGCCTGTGAACCCGCCGCGTCCCCGTCGGCACCACCGGCGACGTCGCCATCGGGGCGCGTGACCGTGCCCGCCAACATGTACGGCGAGAATCCACCGAAGCCGGGGCAGTGCCTGGACACCGGCAACGCGATCGTCGTCGACTGCGCCGATCCGCACGACGCCGAAGTGGTCAACACCGGCAAGCTCACCGCGACGTCGATGCCGGACGAGGCGACCGCGGCCACGCTCACCATCCCGCCGTGCCGCGAGAAGATCGCCGAGTACCTGGGCGGACCGGACATGGACGCGACCAATCTCGTGGCCATGCCGTTGTGGCCGAACCAGGAGCAGTGGGCCAAGGGCGAGCGGTGGCTGCTGTGCACGGTGGCCGAGGTCGGGTCGGACGAGAACCTGGTGAAGCGCACCGGTTCGGTCGAAGGCGCGTTGCAGGGCAACGAGTTGTTCCGGTTCCAGACGTGTTCGGTGTCCTCGCCGTCCCGCGACGCCAAGATCCGCCGTGGGCCGTGCGACGGGCCACACCTCGGCGAGGCGGTGCCCGGCGTGATCAGCGTCGGAAAGCCGGGCGGCGCGATCCCCGGCAACGATTCGATGAACCGGACCGCGGGAGCGAAATGCCCCGCGCTGGTGAAGAAATACCTCGGCGGCGCCAGCAAAGAAGTGACGACCGCGTGGCGACTGCCCAACGCCGAATCGTGGGCCCGCGGTTACACCAACCTGGTCTGCTACGCCGAAGCCACCCGTCCGGTGAAAGTCCGGTTGCGCAACCTAGGCCAGGGAGCGCTGCCCAGCTAGCGGGCGAAGCCCGTCGCGCGCGGGCGCGACGGGTTCGCTGTTCGCGGGCTCCTGGTCGGTCTCCGTCGACGTCATGACGACCATCAACAAGGCGGCCAGTGCCAGCACCATCATGGCCAATCCGGCGACAACCACTTCTGACACCACCTTCGTGTGTTCCTCGTCTCTGTATGACGCATGACCAGGGTCCTCGTTTCCTGCGACCGGGGACAACTGAGTTTCGACGCGGTCACGGCGAGGTCTCGTCCCCAGGCTGTGCACAGTTCTATCCACAGGCTGTGGACAAATCCGTGGATACCCAGCTCCAGCCCTTGCACCACGAGTCACAATGGCCACATCGGTCGCACCGGCTGTGGATAGGCCACAATTCGGCGGGCCGGGCCGCGACCGGAACCGAATGGCCCTATCGTGAGTCCAACCTGCCGTAGTAATCGGGACCAACTTCACCCCAGGGGGCCGCTGTGTACGAAGACGACTCCAGCCAGGACCACACCAACAACAGCGGTCACGGCGACGAGATGACCGTGACGGTCGACGGTGAGCAGTACGAGGTCGAGGCCGACTACGACCTCAACAAGGACGGTGACAACGACACCGCGATCATCACCGGCGACGACGGCAGCAAGGTCGCTTTCACCGACGTGGACAACGACGGCGACGCCGACGTGGCGGTGGAGATGGACGAGCAGGGCAACGTCACCGGCGCCGCGCGCTACGACGAGGCCTCCGGCGAGTGGGTTCCCGTCGACCCGAAGAGCGGTGGCGGTGACGACCACCAGTCGACCGGTTCCACCGCGGGCCAGTCGTCGTCGGCCAGCGGTGACATCAAAGTGGACGTTCCGGGCGAATCGCAGGACAAGAGCGCCGGTCCGGCCACAGTGGACATGAACCAGGACGGCAAGAACGACACGGCGGTCGTCAAGACCGACGACGGCGACACCATCGGCTTCACCGACAGGGACGGCGACGGCGAGGCCGACCAGATGACGGTGATCGAGTCCGACGGCAGCGTCACGATCTCGCAGCACACCGGCGAGGACGAGTGGACCGAGGTCGAGAAGGGCCACGTCGACTCGAGCGGCAACTACGTCCCCGACAGCAAGAAGGGCTGACCGCCCGACCGTCTCCGGCCCCTGTCCGCGGTTCGCGGGCAGGGGCCGGTCGCATGTCCGGATTCGATTCGCACCGGTGGGATCACCGACGAATCCAGTTGTCCACAACCGACCGGTAACCCCTTTGACCAGCGCTATCCCCGGTAGACTGGAGCAGGGACGCCCCCCGGGTCGGGTGGGGGACTGTGTGTGGGCGAATCGGCGGCTTCCTTGTGTGGCAAGGAAAAGCCGGATTTGTGTGGCCTCGGGCGCATCGTCCTTTTGGCTGTCTGGGGCAAAAGGACTGCGGAGCGTGGCGTGGCGGCCTTCGGGTTCTGAACCGATCGCTGAACCGATCAGGAAATCGGACTCTGCCCGGAAATCTTCCCGGGGATCGGCGGTTGTGTGGGAAAGCCCACGTGCGCATTCGAGTGCTGAATCGATTCCCTTATCGGTCCGGTGAGGCAACCCACACGCCAGCTGTCGTTTAACCAGCCGTCACCTGGTTAACCTCGCTGCATCCCTTTTCACGGCACGCCCATCTCCTCCGGTGGGTGGGCGAAGCCATTGGTGAGGACGTCGCAGTCCCCGCGCTTGAGACAACGGCGTCCGGTCGCGGATTATGAACCCCAGTCAGGAGACGAGGCGAGATGACCGCATTGGCCATTCCAGGTCTGGACACCGCACCGACGACGCACCAGCGGCTTCTCGAGTGGGTGCACGAGGTTGCCCAGCTGACCACACCGGACCGCGTGGTGTGGGCCGATGGTTCGGACGAGGAGTGGGACCGGCTCACCGCGAAGCTGGTCGACGCAGGAACGTTCACGGCGCTGAAGCAGAAACCCAACTCGTTCTGGGCCGCGTCGGATCCGGGCGATGTCGCCAGGGTCGAGGAACGGACGTTCATATGTTCGGTCGACCCGCAGGACGCGGGGCCGACGAACAACTGGATGGACCCGGCCGAGATGAAGGCCACCATGACCGAGCTCTACCGGGGCTGCATGCGTGGTCGCACGATGTACGTGATCCCGTTCTGCATGGGGCCGCTTGAGGCGGACAAGCCCATGCTGGGTGTGGAGATCACCGACTCGGAGTACGTCGTCGTGTCCATGCGAGTGATGACGCGCATGGGTTCGAAGGCGTTGGCCAAGTTCGGTGACGACGCCGACTTCGTGCCGTGCCTGCACTCGGTCGGCGCGCCGCTGGCCGAAGGTCAGCAGGACGTGCCCTGGCCCGCGAACGAGACGAAGTACATCAGCCACTTCCCGGAGACCAGGGAGATCTGGAGCTACGGCTCCGGCTACGGCGGCAACGCCCTGCTGGGCAAGAAGTGCTACTCGCTGCGGATCGCGTCGGTGATCGGCCGGGACGAGGGCTGGCTGGCCGAGCACATGCTGATCCTCAAGCTGATCTCGCCGGAGAACAAGGTCTACTACATCGCCGCGGCGTTCCCCAGCGCCTGCGGCAAGACGAACCTGGCGATGCTGGAGCCGACCATCCCCGGCTGGAAGGTCGAGACGCTGGGTGACGACATCGCGTGGATGAGGTTCGGTGAGGACGGTCGCCTCTACGCGGTCAACCCGGAGGCCGGGTTCTTCGGTGTGGCCCCCGGAACGGACTGGCACACCAACCCGAACGCGATGCGCACGATCGAGCGCGGCAACACGGTCTTCACGAACGTGGCGCTGACCGACAACGGCGACATCTGGTGGGAGGGCATGGGCGAGCCGCCCGCGCACCTCACCTCGTGGAAGAAGCAGGACTGGACGCCGGACTCGGACGAGCCGTCGAGCCACCCGAACTCGCGCTACTGCACGCCGATGTCGCAGTGCCCGATCCTGGCGCCGGAGTGGGACGACCCGAAGGGTGTGCCGATCTCGGCGATCTTCTTCGGCGGCCGCCGCAAGGACACCATCCCGCTGGTGACCGAGTCGCGTGACTGGAACCACGGCACCTTCATGGGCGCGACGCTGTCGAGCGAGACGACGGCCGCCGCCAAGGGCAAGGTCGGAGTCGTGCGACGGGACCCGATGGCGATGCTGCCGTTCATCGGCTACAACGCCGCGGACTACTTCGCACACTGGATCGCCACGGGCAAGCGCGCGGACGCGGACAAGCTGCCGAAGATCTTCTACGTGAACTGGTTCCGCCGCGGCGCGGAGAAGCAGTTCCTGTGGCCGGGATTCGGCGAGAACTCGCGCGTGCTCAAGTGGGCGATCGAGCGCATCGAGGGCAAGGCCGCCGCGCACGAGACCCCGATCGGCTGGGTGCCCACGGTGGCCGACCTGGACACCGAAGGCCTCGACGCCCCGGCCGAAGACCTCGAGGCCGTGCTGAAGGTCGACCGCGAGGAGTGGCTCGCGGAGATCCCGCTGATCGAGGAGTGGTTCGACAAGATGGGCGAGAAGCTTCCGACGTCGCTGCGTGACGAACTGGAAGCCCTCAAGCAGCGCCTGTCAGCGTAGCCAGGTGCGGTGACGGCCCCGAGGATTCATCCTCGGGGCCGTTTTCATCGGTGGGCAATGATGTGATGGACCGTGTCGCGGAGTGTGACGGGCGCGGCGGCTCGGTCGAGTGCTCCAGCGGTCTTCCTCAGCAAGGTGACAGCGCGGGCTGAGCCGATGGATGCTGCCCGGACACGCCATCGAGGTGCAACGATCTTGCCTGATCGAATGCACGAAGCGCATCCGCGCGGTGGCCTGCGCGGGAATGCGCCCGCGCTTGACGGACAAGTGCCATGGCGTGGATTCGAGGAGTGATCCAACCGTCATCGATCACTGCTTGCGCGGTCGCGATGGACAGGCGCTCGTGTCGGAGATACCAAGCTTGCAGGCTCGCGTTCAACAGTGTCAGAAGCGAGATGTCTCGATCGCCAGCTAGTCGGGCGAGATACAGAGCCTCATGGTTCAGTTCTGTGGCCAGCGGCTGCCGCTCGGCGTCGAAGGCGATCCACCCAGCCACCTCGGCGAGTTCCGCTCCGGCGGCATGGAGATCACGTTCCACCCGTGTGGAGTATCCACCGGTGTTGATCCGCTGCCGCACAACACTGAAGGCCCGGTTGGCCAGACCGGCGACATCGATCCCGCCCCACTGGCTATCCAGCCTGATCAGTTGCTGCGACGTCGCGCGCACCAGATCCACATAGGACTCGTCGGCGGGCGCCGCAGCGTCCCAGGATGCCAAGGAAAGTGAGCCAAAGGTGCCTGGAACGTCGCCTTTGACAGCAGTCCGATCTCGCCGAAGTTCCTGTGCCCGTGCTCGGGCAGTGTCCAGCCTCCGGTTTCGGGTCAGGCTGGGCTGGCGGCGGGGGTGGCTACCTTGACCTTCGTCGTGCGGATGCGGGCCAGGAGGGCTTTGGCGGTTTCGATGCCGGATTCGACCTGGGCCGTCTGCTTGTTCACGACTTGCAGGCGTTTGGAGCGCTCGGTCGCGTCGAGGCGCATGGCTTTGTCGACTTCGCGCAGTTCTGTCTCGATGCTGGTGATGCGGCGGCCGAGGGCGTCGTCCAGTGCCAGTGACAGCTCCTGCTCGGCCTGGATCAGCTGGTCGGCCACCATCTGGTCCAGTGTGGACCTGGCGTCGGCGATCGCGTCGGTCAGCCAGGTCTTCATGTGCTGCTTGTCCTGGGCGTGGCGCCGGGTTTTCGAGATCCACCAGCCCGCGCCGAGGCCGAGGATGATCGTCACCGGGGCGACGATCACGCCGAGTGTTCCGGCCGCCGCCGCGCCGAACAGCCCCAGCGGCAGGGTGGCGAGTTTCCCGAGGCCGACGCCGCCGGAGATGCCCATCATCACCATGAGCTTGTCTTCCGAGGTGCCCGGTCGCTTCTCCGGTGAGCGCAGCACGACCGGGGGCTGACCCGCTCGTGCGTACTGCGCTTGCAGGATAGCCAGCTCGTCCGGGGAGAACAGTCCGGTCAGCACGTTCTCGCCGATCTTGTTCAGCCTGCTGCCGACCGACGCGCTGACCCGGCGGGACACCAGTTGCAGCGCCGCGTCGACCTGGGCGGACAGCGACGCCAACGCGTCCTTGTCGGCCACGTCGATCTGCTGGCGGAACCAGGCCTGCATGTCGCGCATCTCGCGGCTGACCTCGTGGGTGTTCTCCATGCGGGCCCGCTGGATCTCACCGCGCATCTTCACCTGCCAGCCGCGCGTGGCCGACTTGCGCTGGACGGCGAGCTCCTCCTTGCGTGCCTTCAGCGCCTTGACCTCGTCGGCGCCGGTGGTCAACGCACGCGATTCGCCGGCCAGTTTGACCTTGACCTCGTCCAGCGAGGTGGTCAGCGCCCGCATCGTGTTGGCTTCCGCCAGCATCGCGGCCTTGCCGATCACCAGCTCCTGCAAGGCGTCCGCGAGGGCGGTCAGTCCCGACTTCTCCTTGAGCATGTCGGCGGCCTGCTGGTTGGGTGCTTTGCCCGCCATCTCGGCCATCCGGGCCGAGACGGGGTGAAACGCCGTGTCGGCGAACCGGGGCGCGTGCTCGCGCAGCAGCTCCTGGTTGGCTTCGAGCACCTGCCGCCAGCCGCGGAACTGATCCACTTTGGACAACGCGAACAGCACCGTCTCGACGCGGTCGCCGACGTTGCGCAGGAAGTTCAGCTCGCCGGCGGTGAACGGCGCCGACGCGTCGACCACGAACAGCAGGGCCGTCGCGCTGGCCGCGGCCTCGAGCGCGAGTTCGCCGTGCACCGAGTCGAGCCCGCCGACACCGGGGGTGTCCACGATGGAGATCTTGTCGAGCAGCTCGACCGGGCCATCCACCTCGACGTACCTCGGCGGCAGGTGTCCTTCCGGCAGCTCGTGCGAGGCCGAGACCCAGTTGATCAGGCTGCCGATGTCGACCTGGATCGGGGCGAGGTGGCCCGGGTAGCACGCCCGCGCCTCCCACTGCTCGGCGTGCCCGAACACCAGGTACGTCGCCGTCGCCACGTCGGCGTCCACAGGCGACAGTCCCGGCTGCCCGAGCAGGGCGTTGACCAGCGAGCTCTTGCCGCGGTTGGTCTCGCCGACGACGACAACGGTCGGCTGCCGCCTGCGGCTGGCCCGCAGCTGCTCCACCCACGCCGCGGAGTCCGGTGCGACCTCACGCAGCAGGGTCAGCATCTGCTCGCGGTGTGCGGCGACCTGCTTGGGCAGGCTGGGCTGGGCTGGTGCTGTCACGGCTGCTTCACCTTGTACACGGTCACGATCGGCGCGCGCAGCAGACGCCCGCGGTCGGCGAACCCCACCACTTCCGTCTCCGCGACCACGCCGTCCATCGTGACGTCCTGGGTCGGTACGGTGCCGCCCGCCTCGTGCTGCGCCGGGTCGAACACGTCACCGTCCGGCCGGATCGCCGACACCCCGATGCCGGAAAGGCCCTCCTCGAGCCGCTCGACCACGCCGGGGCTGCGGGCGCGGTCGAGGGCGTACAGGCAGAGCTGCACCAGCGTGTCCCGCTCGGTGAGCGCCTTCTTGAGCGTCTCGGCCTGGTCGGGCTGGTCGGTCTGGTCCGGGTTGTCGATGCCCGCGATCATGTCCGCGCTCACTTCGGTGGTCGTGTCGGTGTCGTCGTCGGCCTTGGTGCGGCGGAATAGGGAAGCCAACGAGATCACCCTGTCTGCGAGATGAGAACGACTGTCGCGCCGAAGTTACCTTTAGTTGCCCCGAAGCTGCTGCCAGATGAGGAAATACGCCCGGTGCACCACGTGCGCCACCCGGCTCTGCGCCGGCGTCGCCCCGAACGACGCGAACGACCGCCACCACCCGGCGCGCTCCAGCGCGTACGCGACCAACTCCTGCTGCGGACGGCCTTTCATGCCGAGCTGCTCGCCGACGTCCGCGCTGCCACCGACCCGCAGCACCTCCTCGGCCAGGTCGTCCGGCATCGACACCGCGCCCGACGTGACCAGCGTGAGGGCTTCGAGCAGGCGCAACGCGTGTGCTTCCGGCTTGGCCAGCAGCACCTCGATCGCGTCGTGCACGCGCTGCCGTTCGCCCAGATCACCGGACGCCTGCGCGAGCGCGGTCACGGAAGCCAGCGCGGCGGCGGCTTTGATCCCGTCGGCGCGGGCGCGGAACACCGCGTCCAGCCGGGCGCGCACGCCAGCCAGACCTGACGCGTCAAGCAGCTTGCGCCGCAACGCACCCGCCGTCAGCTCGGGTTCCTGCCGCACTGCTTCGACAGCCTGGCTGATGCCGAACAGGTCGAGCTTCTCCAGCAGGCGCAGGCGCGTGCCGCTGGGCACGTCGCAGTCCCACGACGTGAACATGTCCGCCGAGACCAGCAGCATCTCCCAGGTGACCTCGTCGAGCTGGGCGAGCTGCTTGAGCGCGTCCGCGTCGGCCTGGGTGAACCCGCCGGACTCGGCCGTCTCGGCGAGCAGCCCGATCACCGGCAGCACGTCGGCGACCCTCGGCTTGAGGGTGAGCGCCTGCTTCTCGGCCAGCAGCGACGCTGCCTTCCAGACGTCGCCGTCCGAGCCGGTCACGGACTCCGGCGCGATCGTGTCCGCCTTGTTCAGCACCGCGATCGCGTTCACCGGTCCGGCTTCACGGCTGGCGGTCGCCGCGGTGAACGCCGCAAGCGCTTGCTGGTCGTCGGCTCGTACACCCTGGGTGACGACGTAGAGCACGGCTTCGGCGCCCGCTACCGCGTTGCGGGACGTGTCGTCCAGGTCGTCGCTGGATTCCTCGTCGTCCGGTGTGGCGTCGGCAGGCTTGGCCGCGCCGAGCAGCTGCTCGGTCCGGGCCACCGACGCGGCGTCCAGCGAGCCGAGACCCGGCGTGTCGATGACCGTCAGGTCGCGCAGCACGGCGTTGGTCAGGTACGCCTCGATGTGCGACACCTGGTCGAAGTCCAGGTCGAGGGTGTTGGGGATCATGCCGCTCGCGTCGAACGGCAACACCTGCTTGCGGCCGTCGTTGAAGATCACTTCGACCCGGTCGACCGTGCCGTACTGGAACCTGGTCACCAGTCGGGTGCACTCGCCGACGTCGGTCGGCGCGACCCGGCGACCGATCAGCGCGTTGACGAGCGTCGACTTGCCCGACTTGATCCGACCGGCGACGGCGACCTGCAGCGGCGCGGACAGCCTGCGCAGGACCTCGCGGAACCCGGCGGCCGTACGGGCAGTGACCTGCGACTGCAGCCGGACACACAGCTGCGCGACCGCGGCCGACAGGGGGCCTGCCAGGTGCTGTTGTTGATCGGTCGCCGTAGTCACGCGAGAAATCGTGCCACGTCCAGGCGACGCACGGTTGCAAACCCGGCATTAAGGGGTATCCACCTGCCATGGACACGAACAGCTACATCGCCTTCATCGTGATAGGTGTCATCCTCGTGGCCATCGACGGGCAGATCATCTATCGGAGCGGACGGAAGTACCTCGAGCGTTCCTATGGCGATTCCGGTGCGGGCACGTCCATGGCGCGCTTGGTCACCGTGCTGTTCCACCTCGTGGTGCTCGGTCTGCTGATGCTTGTCTCGACCGTCGATGTCGGGGAGAACCAGGCCGAAGGTGTGATCATCCGGCTCGGCATCGTCCTGCTGCTGCTGGCCGCGGCGCACGGGGTGACCATCGCGATCCTCGCCCGGATCAAGGAGCACCAGATCCAGGAACAACTGGCCGAGGAGATGACGCACCCGCACTCGCCGCTGCGCGCTGAGCAGCCGCCGGAGCCCAGCGTCGACACGACGCCGACGTCCACGATCACCCCGAAGTCGCCGACCAACCCCCCGCCGCCGTACCTCGCACCGTAGAACGTCAACCTCTGGTCCGACCCGACTCAGCCTCCGGCTCGACGCGCCGGGGGCTGAGTCGGCTTAGGCTGCTCGTGTGCGACGGCTGAGCCTGTGGATGCGGAAGCATCCGACGTTCGGCGACTCCCTGTTGGCCTTCTTCCTGGCGCTGTTCGAGTCGTTGATCTTCGTCAGCGACCGCCCACCGCAGCCGCTGTGGCTGTACCTGCTGGTCGATGTCGGCATGATCGGCCCGCTCGTGCTGCGCAGGCGCCGTCCGATGGTGGCGTGCTACCTGATCCTGCTCACCGGGTACGTGCAGCTGATCACCGATGCACTGGCCGACGAGCCGACCGTGCTCCGGCCCGCGAACATCGCGGTCGGGATCGCGCTGTACACGATGGTCGTCTACGTCGGCCGCCGACAGGCGTCGATCTACGCGGTCTGGATCACGATCGGGACCGTGTTGTGGGCCGTCTGGCTGGTCAAACCGCGGATCAACGACCAGTGGTGGATCGCCGGGGTCTCGATCTTCGTCCTGCTGGCGTTCTGCTGGACGCTCGGCGAGTTCGTCGGCGCCCGCCGCGCCTACCAGGCCGAGGTGGAGCAGCGCCTGCGTCTGCTGGAGACAGAACGCGACCACCAGGCCAAGATCGCCGTCGCCGAGGAACGCGCCCGCATCGCCCGTGAACTGCACGACGTCGTGGCGCACGCGGTCAGCGTCATGGTCGTGCAGGCCGACGGCGCGACGTACGCCGTGCACACCAATCCCGAGCTGGCCGAGCGTGCGATCAAGACGATCTCGTCGACCGGCCGTGAAGCCCTCACCGAACTGCGCCGGTTGCTCGGCGTGCTGCGCGCCGAGGAAGGCGGCGGCGACGAACGCACCCCGCAGCCGGGCACGAACTCGCTCAACGACCTCGCCGAACGCGTCCGCCTCGTCGGCTTGCCTGTGCGGCTGAAGCTCAAGGGCGAGCTGGACGGGCTGCCCGCGGGCATCGGTCTGGGCATCTACCGCATCGTGCAGGAAGCACTGACGAACACGTTGAAGCACGCGGGCGCGGGGGCGTCCGCGGTCGTGCGTGTCGCACGGGTCGGTGACAACGTCGAACTGGACATCACCGACGATGGTTTCGGCACGCCGCACGAGCTGGTGTCGATCTCCGGTGGCAACGGCCTGATCGGGATGCGCGAGCGGGCGAACGTCTTCGGCGGCAGCCTCCAGGCCGGGCCGAGGCCGGGCGGCGGGTGGCACGTCCACGCGGTACTACCAATCCAGGGAACCTAGAGAACATGATCAAAGTGGTGTTGGTCGACGACCAGGAGCTGATGCGCGTCGGCTTCAGGATGGTGCTCGGCGCACAGCCGGACATGGAGATCGTCGGCGAGGCGGGGGACGGCGACGCGGCCGTGAAACTGGCGGCGCGGCTGCGGCCGGACGTGGTGCTGATGGACGTGCGCATGCCCGTCCTCGACGGTGTCGAGGCGACCAAACTGATCACCGAGGCCGGCACGGCGAAGGTCCTCGTGATGACGACCTTCGACCTGGACGAGTACGCGCTCGCCGCGCTGCGCAACGGCGCCAGTGGTTTCATGCTCAAGGACACACCACCGGATCACCTGGTCGCGGCGCTGCGGTCGGTCGCGAGCGGCGACGCCGTGGTCTCGCCCAGCGTCACCCGGCGCCTGCTCGACCGTTTCCTCGGCGCCTCGGGTGGGCAACTGCGGGACGCCTCGGTGCTGGACGCGTTGACCGACCGTGAGCGCGAGGTGCTCGTGCTGATGGCGCAGGGGTTGTCGAACACCGAGATCGCCCGGAAGTTGTTCCTGTCGGAGGCGACGGTGAAGACGCACGTCGGCCGCGTGCTCGCCAAGTTGGAGCTACGCGACCGCGTGCAGGCTGTCGTGCTGGCGTATGAGACCGGCCTCGTCCGCCCAGGTGAGGCCTGAGAACCCCCTGGGGGAACGGGTGTCGTGCCGACCCTGACCTGGCACCCCCGGGACAAGTGGGGGATGTCCCGGATCGCGGGTGGACAGATTGTCCGCCACGCTACGACTACGGGTCGACCCCGAGTTCCGACCACCGGAGGAGGCGACTCCGGACTCTGGGAGGACGCGGTCGGACACCCGGGCGCGACACTATTTGACCCGTCGAGGCGGGAACCACCGAAGAAGGAGCGACCATGATCGAGGCACGGGGCCTCACCAAGCGGTATGGGAAGACCCTCGCGGTCAACGATCTGTCGTTCACGGTTCAGCCCGGCCGGGTCACCGGCTTCCTCGGACCGAACGGTGCGGGCAAGTCCACCACCATGCGGATGATGCTCGGCCTGGACAACCCGACAGCGGGTGTCGCGCTGATCGACGGCAAGCACTACCGCGAGTTGCACCACCCGCTGCGCCAGATCGGCGCACTGCTGGACGCCAAGTGGGTGCACCCGAACAGGTCGGCTTACGCGCACTTGCGCTGGATGGCCGTGTCCAACAAGATCCCCACCCGCCGGGTGGACGAGGTGCTCGACCTCGTGGGCCTGACCGCCGTGGCCAAGAAGCGCGCGGGTGGTTTCTCGCTCGGCATGTCACAGCGGCTCGGCATCGCGGGCGCGCTGCTCGGCGACCCGGGCATCCTGCTGTTCGACGAGCCGGTCAACGGCCTCGACCCGGAGGGCATCCTCTGGATCCGCAAGTTCATGCACCGGCTGGCCGACGAGGGCAGGACCGTGCTGGTCTCCAGCCACCTGCTGTCGGAGATGTCGCTGACCGCGCAGGAACTCGTGGTGATCGGGCGCGGACGGCTGATCGCGCAGCGCTCCACTGAGGACTTCATCCACGCCGCGACGGAGAACACCGTCAAGGTGCGCAGCCCGCAGGTGAGCAAGCTGCGTGACGCGCTCGCCGGAACCAACGCGGCCATGCGCGACGACGCCGACGCGTTGATCGTGTCCGGTGTGGACGCCGCGCAGATCGGGGAGATCGCCGCGGCCAACCAGGTCGTGCTGCACGAGCTCAGCCCGCAGCGCGGATCGCTGGAAGAGGCGTTCATGCAGCTGACCGGCGACTCCGTCGAGTACCGCACCGAACTTGCCGAATCCGTTGACCAGATGGTGGATGTGAACCGATGACCCTGCTCGCTGTCGAACGAATCAAGCTCTTCTCCACGCGCTCGCCGTGGTGGTGCATGGCACTGGCACTCGGGCTGATGGTCGGTTTCGCCGGACTGGTCAGCGCGTCGGCCAGCAACCCTGGTCAGGTGTCGGTCCCGGTCTCCCAGTTCGGGTTCAGCTTCGCGCTCGCCGTGATCCTCGTGCTCGCCACGCTGTCGGTGACCACCGAGTACCGCTTCAACACCATCAAGACGACGTTCCAGGCCGTGCCGAGCCGGACGTCCGCCCTGCTGGCCAAGACGATCGTGGTCGCGTTCACCGCGGGCGTGCTCGGTCTGGTCGCGGCCTTCGGGTCGCTGGGCATCGCTTCGCTGATCCAGCCGAACGCCGACATGGCGCTCAACAGCGAGGCCGACTGGCGCCAGATCGCGGGCACCGGCCTGGTGACGCTCTTCGCCGCGGTGGTCGCGGTGTCCGTCGGCATCCTGATCAGGCAGACCGCTGGTGCCGTCTCGATCCTGCTGGCGTACTCGCTGGTCGCCGAGAACCTGGTCCAGCTCATCCCGAGCGTCGGCGCCGACATCCACAAGTGGTTGCCGTTCAACGTCGCCTACCGGTTCCTGACCGGCAACCCGGAAAGAGCGGTCGACTTCCAGGGTCCCGGTTCGTCGACCAGCACCCTCCCGCCGTGGGCCGCGCTCGCCTACTTCGCGGGCTTCTCCGTCGTCATGCTGGTGATCGCCATCGTGGTCGCCAAGAGGCGCGACGCCTGAACGAAAGAACCACCTGGCAGGTCAATCGGGGGATCTGCCGGGGCCAACGGGGGAATGAGAGCCCGGGTCACCTGTCGGGGGGTGGCCCGGGTTCCTCTGTTGGTCTGGTCACGGACGGTTGCGATCACCGCACGCGCTTGCAAGGATGTAACGAAGCGATCTAGCGCATGCGGTCTGGTTAAGACCACGTAAAGAGGCTGTGAGTCCTTGCACAGTTCGCGGACAACGGTGTTCGACTAGCGCTCAGATCGATGTTGACCCCGTCACGAACCATCGGAGGTGGACGTTGACGGTCACTGATGTAAGCGCTCCTACCGAACCACAGGAGCCGGTCGTGCCAAGGGCACGCCGTGAACTACGAGTCGAGCCGATGATCGAGCTCGAATGGTCGCAGGCCATCGAGCCGCACACCGCGTTGGCGTCGATCGCGGGAGCGACCAGACCGGCCGAGACGCGCCGCGCGTGGATCCACCGCGCACCCGAGGACCAGGTGCTCGCCTTGTACACGTCGGCGTCCAAGGTCGACAGGCAGCTCGCCGCGCCGTGGTGGCTGAAGGCGTTGGCAGCAGGCGAACTGAGCTCGCGGGCGGAAGGTTTCCTTCTGGAGGACCGGGTCGGCAAATTGCTCGACGCCCGTCCCGGGTGGGTTTTCGTGCCGTGGTACAGCGACGGCGACAGCGGCTATTGGGAGTACATGCCTTCCGAGCGCCGCGTCACCGGACCGGCCGTGCCGACGACGCTGGTGTTCACCCACCGGCACGACGGCTGGCTGGACATCCACCCCGTGCACCTGACCACCGCGCAGTCGCCGACGCCGCTCGCCGTGAAGGGAATGGGCGATCTGCGGTCCAATCTCGCCCGGTGGGAGACGGTGTTCTAGCTTCTTGCGGGTGGAGCAACAGGTACACAGGCGCACAGTCGTCAGCTATGTCCAGCGCGGCGGGCGGATGACGGTCGGCCAGGAACGGGCTTGGGAACGCTATTGGCCACGGTGGGGCCAGGACGTCTCCGGCCTGCCTGCCGGGCCGTTGGACACCGGCTCGTGGTTCGGCCGGTCCGCGCCCGTCGTGCTGGAGATCGGGTCGGGGATGGGCGAGACGACGTCCAAACTGGCCGCCGCGGCGCCGGAGGTGAACTACCTCGCGGTCGAGGTGTACCAAGCGGGCTTGGCGCAACTGATGATGCGCGCGGCCGACCTGGACGTGCACAACCTGCGGCTGCTGCGCGGTGACGCCGTCATCCTGCTCACCGACCACATCGAACCCGGCACATTGTCCGAGGTTCGGCTGTACTTCCCGGACCCGTGGCCCAAGAAACGGCACCACAAGCGCCGAATCGTCCAGCCGGACTTCGTGTCGCTGGTGGCGTCGCGGCTCGCCCCCGGCGGCCGGTTCCACATGGCGACCGACTGGGAGCACTACGCCGAGCACATGCTCGAGGTGTGTTCGGCCGAGACGGCACTGCGCAATGTGTACTCCGGCTGGGCACCGCGGCCGGAATGGCGGCCGGTGACCAAGTTCGAGTCACGCGCGCACACCGAAGGCCGGGAGATCCGCGACCTGATCTTCGAAAGGCACACACTCCGTAGTTCGCCCGGCCGCGGCAACACCCGACCAGGTAGTTGAGCCCACTGCTGCATTCGGCCGATAAGCAGTGGGTGACTGCCCTGTTATCCACCGAGTTGGTCGCCGCCGACGAGTTCCTGCACCGCTACCACCGCGCGCGTCCGCGTGCCGGGAACGTGCGGACGAGGCTCGGCGAAGTCCGCGCACAGATCGCGGAAACCGGGACGTACGAACACACTCGTGCGGAGCTGGCGTACGGCGCGCGGATCGCCTTGCGCGACAGCGATGTCTACACGGACGGGATCCCGTGGCGCGGTCTGCTGGTGCGTGACCTGCGCCTGGCGGCGACCGCGACCGAGGTCGCGACCGGGTGCGTGCAACACCTGCGGTTCGCTGCGAGCAAAGGCCGGATCCGGCCCACTGTGACCATCTTCGCGCCGGACAGCCCGAGGCTGATCAACGAACACCTGATCCGGTACGCGGGATACGCCCAACACGGTCAGGTGATGGGCGACCGCAGCATGTCGCGTTCACCGAGACAGTGCGCAAGATGGGCTGGCGTTCGCCGACCGCGCGCAGCGCCTTCGACCTGTTGCCGCTCGTCGTGCGCGACGATCGCGTAGGCGTTCGGTTGTTCGGGTTGCCGCGGGATGTCGTACGGGAGGTTCCGCTGGAGCACCCCGAGCTCGGCTGGTTCGTCGATCTGGGACTGCGCTGGCACGCGGTCGGCGCGCGGTCGCAGCTGTTGTCGATCGGCGGTCTGGAGTACCCGGTGGTGTTCAACGGGATCCACACGTCGTCCGCGATCGGCGCGAACGCGCTCGGCGACGACCGGGCGTACGGATTCGGCCGGGTGATCGCCGAACACCTCGGCCTGGACACGTCGACCGACGATTCGCTGTGGCGAGAACGCGCCGCGCTCGAACTCGACCGGGCGGTGCTGCATTCGTTCCGATCAGCGGGTGTGAGCATCGCACCGCGGGACGCGCGCCCTGCCAGGCGCGAACCGGAGGAGCACGCACCCCGTTTTCTGGGATAGCGTTTCCGCATGCGTCAGCGTTTGCGTGCTCCGATCGTCCTGCCATGCGACCCGGGTTGTTCTGTGCTGCGCGATGCCGTTGTGGACATCGAGGACGACGGCCGCATCGGGTACGTCGGCCCGCTCGCCGACGCGCCCGGCGACGAACCGGTCACCCAGCTTTCCGGAATCCTGATGCCGGGACTGGTGAACACGCACGCGCACACCCCGATGACGGTGTTGCGCGGGATGGGCGGCGACCTGCCGCTGCTGCGCTGGCTGCATGAAGTCATCTGGCCTGCCGAGGCGCAACTGAGCGCGTCGGACATGGCCGCGGGGATGCTCCTCGGGTCGGTCGAGATGCTCCGCGCCGGGGTGACCACCAGTGTCGAGATGTACTTCAACCTGGACAAACTCGCCGAGGTGGTGCTGCGGACCGGGGGCAGGGCGGTGCTGACCGGCGGGATCATCGACGCGCCCGGCTTCAAGCTGCGGTCGCTGATCGACGACGTGAGCAGGCTGATCGACGTCGAGGGCCTGCGGTTCGGGCCGGGTGACCGGATCGAGATCGGGTACGGCCCGCACTCGGCGTACACGCTGCCGCCGGAGATCCTGACCGAGGTCGCGGCCGCGGCGCACGACCGTGGCGCCTTGATGCACATCCACGTCGCCGAAGCGGCGCTTGAGGACTCGGTGCAGCGCGCCGAGCACGGTTCGGTACCGAAGTTGTTGGAATCGTTGGGTTTCTACGGCGGCCGGGTGATTGCCGCGCACTGCGTCCACCTGTCCGACGAGGACATCTCGATCTTCGCGAGGCACGGGGTCGCGGTCGCGCACTGCCCCGGCTCGAACGCCAAGCTGGCATCCGGCATCGCGCGGGTGCGCGACCTGCGCGAAGCCGGTGTGACAGTGGGCATCGGCACGGACGGCCCCGCCAGCAACGACGACCTGGACCTGTGGGAGGAGGTGCGGCTGGCCGCGTTGCTCAGCCGCCTGTCCACCATGGACGCCTCAGCGCTGATCGCGCCGGACGTGCTGCTGATGGCGACCCGGCACGGCGCGGCCGCGATCGGCCGCGACGACATCGGCGCGATCGAACAGGGGCGCTGGGCGGACCTCGTGCACATCAGCACCGACGCGCCCGCGTTCTCGGCCGGTGTCGACGTGCCCGACGCGCAACTGCTGTCCAATGTGGTGTGGGCGGCGGGTGCGCGTCAGGTCGAGGACGTGTGGGTCGCGGGCGACAAGGTGGTCGAGGACTTCGAGACGACACGGGTGGACCGGGCCGAGGCACAGGCCCTGGCCGGCGCCGTCAGCCAGCGGTTGCTCGCTGGCGGATGATCACTTCGGTCGGGTGCGCGTCGTCGGTCGCGTTGATGGCGTTGAGCACCGCCGTGGCGACCGACTCGGGCTTGAGGTAGTTCTCCGGCTCGTACGCGCCGCCCTCGGTCGCGCGCACCTTGCGCTGCATCTCGGTGGCCGTCCGACCAGGGAAGACCGAGGTCACACGCAGGTCAGGCTCCTCGGCCCTGAGTGCGTCGGCGTACGCCCGCAACGCGAACTTGCTGGCGCCGTAGGACCCCCACGTTGCGTTGATCCGGATCCCGGCGCCGGAGTTGATCAGCACCACGTGCCCCTTGGCCGCCCGGAGCTTGGGCAGCAGCACCCTGGTGAGCTCCGCCACAGCGAAGACGTTCAACTCGAACGTGTCACGCCAGGTCTGCAGCGACGTGGTCGCCACCGGCCCCAGGTCGCTCATGGCCGCGCTGTGCACGAGCACGTCGAGGTCGCCGATCTCGGCGGTGCGCTCCTCGAACGCGTCGAAATCCCGCAGGTCCAGTGGCCAGGGCCGGCCCGGCAGGTCCTCGGGGATCGTGCGGCCGCCCAGCCACACCTCGTGCGTCGGCGCCAACAGCCGGGCGATCGCCGCCCCGATCCCGCCGGACGCACCCGTCACCAGAGCTCTCTTCACGCCCTTAACCCTAAGAGATCAGCACCTGCCGAGTCCGGACCGGCCAAGGCAACAGCGGCCCCAATCGAACGGCTCCGCTTTAGCGTTCCGCAGGTACGCCCTCGCAGGTGGGTAGTCGTCATCGAACCATCGGCCAAGTACCAGTCCGACGACCTTGGCCGCACCGGCGTTCTTCAGAGCCACGCTTGCGGATTGCATGCGAGAGCCAGTTGTCCAGACATCATCGACAAGCAGAATGCTCAGCCCAGCAACGTCCTGGCGCACGGAAAACCGGTCAGCCACCACAACTCGATCAGCTGAAGTACCTTTCCTTGGCTCCAGGACCTGCACAAACCGGCTCTTGGTCTGGAGGATGGCTTCATCAAGCATCCTCACCAACGGATGAGGCTGACGACTTCTCGTGCTGGGTACATAGGTGACCCGCTCGAAGACCTCCACGCCGGCTGCTACCGCGAGACACCGCTCGTGCAGGCGCAGGAATTCGGCGAGTACCGCCGTGAGGCCGATGTACAACCTTCGCCGAATGTCGTCCCGGCCGTCCTTATATTGACGGAGTTCGTGTGCGAACTGCTTCGATTGTTCGGCGAGCGCGATCGGAACCACGAGGTCGGCCAGCAAATGCGCGTGCTCCTGGTGGTGCTCGTGGCATCGCCAGCAATGCAGGTAGTTCTTGGTGTCACGCCAGCAGACCTGGCAGACACCGGTCCCTGTCGGTGGAACAGCTACCAGCACGTTGCGGTAGCTCTCCAACGTCCGCGACAGCGGGCTCATCCGGCAATCAGGTCGGGCACCTCGGCGAGCAGATCGTCCAGGACTTCGATCAGCTGGTTCGGGCCTTCCAGCACAGTGGTGTTGGGGCGGTCCGCGATCGCTCGGGCCCAGTCGTTGGTCAGTGTCTCCCGCATCAGGAAGACGTGCCTGCCGTGTTCCAAGGCAATGCGGGCCTGCGTTCGCGTTCCGCTGTGCTCACCGGCCTCGACGATCACGGTTGCCGCAGTGAGCCCGCTCATCACTGCGTTGCGCATGGGGAACTGGTGTTTCGCTGGTCCCGTGTCCGGCCAGAACTGCGATATCACCGCACCGGTGCGGGTGATCTGCTTCTGCAGATCGCGGTTCTCGGCTGGGTAACAGTGTCGCAGGCCAGTTCCCACGACCGCGACTGTCCGCGAACCGGCATCCAACGCCGCACGGTGTGCTGCGGCGTCAATGCCCGCGGCCAGACCGCTCACCACGGTCGTGCCGTGATTCGCCAAGAGGGTCGCGACATTTCGGGCGCGCTGGACACCGGCCGGGCTGGCCGCGCGGCTACCGACAACAGCGACGGCGTTCATCTCGGACGGCTCAGGCAACCCGCGGAACGTCAAAAACGGCGGTCGCTGGTGAACCATCAGCAGCTGTGTGGGATAGCTCTCGTCGAGCAGAGTGACCAGAGCCATACCTTCGGCGGACCACTGCTCTATCTCGTCCTCGATCGCGACGATCGCGGCGTCGAGATCGAGTGGTCGATAGTCGAGCGTGGGCGCCGTCGGCGCGGTCAGTTCCTCGAGCAGCTCCAGCGCGGAGCCGGATTCCTCGACCCTACGAGAAATCTTGGGCCATGCCAGCTCGCTGGTTCGCAACGCCAGCAGCAGGGCCGCCTGCTCGCGACGATCAGCCACACCGACATCCTATCGAACACACGTTCATCAGCGGTCCCGGGTCGGTCCGTATCTTGCCACTAAACCCGAACGTCGGCTGGGACGTGTAGTGGTTGTGGAAGCGGTGGCTGCTGCGAGCTCTGACATCGGACCGTCCAGAATGGACCCGATGGCTGCTTTCTCGACGTTGTTCGACGAGTCCTTCGAGGCGATGAAGCGACTCGCGTACCTGCTCGGTGCGGACGACCCGGAGAACATCGCGCAGGAGGCGTTCGTCCGGCTGCATCACCGCTGGGACACGTTGTACGACGACAGCAAGGCGTTGCCGTACCTGCGGGCGATGGTGGTGAATCTGAGCCGCTCGAGGCTCAGGCATCTGCGTGTTGTGCGACGCACACCACCGGATGTGATGCTGGACGAGCTGTCCGCCGAAACGCACGCCATGGCGCGGCAGGAGCACAAACGAATCAGGGAGGCACTCGGCAAACTCTCCCGGCGGCAACGCGAGGTACTCGTGTTGCGCTACTGGCTGGATCTCGATCAGGCCGCGATCGCCGAGACGCTGGGTGTCGCGGTCGGCACGGTCAAGGCGACCACGTCGCACGCGATGACCAATCTGCGCAAGCACCTGGAGGACTGGTGATGGACGAGCTGGAGCAACGGCTGCGCTCGACACTCACCTCGATGGCCGAGGAGGTGCCGCCGAGCCACAGCGCATGGGACGAACACCAACGCAGGCTCGCCCTGAAAAGCCGCAAGCAGCGGTTTCGCCCTGCGGTCACGGCCATCGTGGCGGCAGCGGCGGCGGTTCTGATCGCCGTCCCGATCATGGTCATCCAACAGGCGACCGCCCCGGTCCAGCCGGGCGCTCTGCCGGAGACCACCGGCCCGGCGGGCAGGACGACCTCCGGGCAGCCGCTGCCGGACAGCGGGTGGGGAGCCAAGTACGTACCGCGTGACGGCGAAACCGTCGTGATCCAGCCGGCGAGCCTCATGACCAAGCAGCTTGCCGACAAGAAGTTCCTGATCACGTGGGCATACGTGATCCAGACGAGGCGCGGTGAGCGACTCATGTGCCTGGCTCAGACGCCGGACGGCGGCGTGATCAACGGACCGGACCAGCTGACCTTCGGTGAACCCGACTGCACACCGGTCAGCCAGCCGAAGAACGGCAAGTACGACTGGGGCCGCAGGCAGGTGCCGGACAAGTTTCTCGGTGACGGCACCAAGGGTGTCTGGGTGTACGTGATGAGCCGCCCGGCTCACAAGATGATGCTGCGCCGAGTCGAGGACAACGACCTGCTCCCGGCCACGACCAAGCAGTTCGGCCAAGACGTGGTGCTCTTCGGCGCCTACATGAACTCGGCCAGGCCGCCGTCGGCGTACTCGCTGTACAACGATGCCGACGAGATCTTCTACAGCGGTACATGAACGCGAGGTGAACACAAGGCGACGTTCGGTCGTTCACTTTCCGACCGCCGCGGCTTAGTGTCGATCTCCTCCCGAGCGGACTGGAGGAGCTTTGACCTCACCACCACGCATCCCATTGCCCCTGCTCAACGGCGGTAGCCGGGCGGCGGTGACCTGTGCGTACCGCTGCGGCGACGCCTGCTCGCACCCGGCGCCGAACCCCTCGGCGAACGACTACCTCGGCGACATCGTCACCGACGTGATCTCCCGGCGGTCGGCGCTCAAGGCGGGTGCCGTGGTCGCGTTCGCCACGAGCGGTGTGGCCGGGCTCAGCGGCACAGCCGCGGCCGACGAAGACCAGGACCGGGGGATCCCCGGGATGAACTTCGAGCGCGTCCAGCCGAACACGAAGGACGCCGTGGTCGTGCCCGACGGCTACGAGCAGGCGATCGTCATCAGGTGGGGCGACCCGGTGCTGCCGGGCGCCCCGGCGTTCGACTTCGACAGGCAGACCGCCGCCGCGCAGGCCATGCAGTTCGGCTTCAACAACGACTTCGCGGCGCTGCTGCCGGGGCCCGGCCGCAACCAGCTGCTGGTCACCAACCACGAGTACACGTCCGAGAGCTTCATGTTCAAGGGCTACTCGGCCGCCAACCCGACCGAGGAACAGGCCAGGATCGCGTGGGCGGCGCACGGCCTGTCGGTCGTCGAGGTCGAGCAGGTCCGGGGGTCGGGCAGGCTGAAGCCGGTGATCGGCCGCCACAACCGGCGCATCACGATGACGACGCCGTTCCGGATCACCGGGCCCGCCGCGGGCAGCGACCTGCTGAAGACGTCCGCCGACCCGAGCGGCACGCTCGCACTCGGCACGTTGAACAACTGCGCGGGCGGCGTCACGCCGTGGGGGACGATCCTGTCCGGTGAGGAGAACTTCAACGGGTACTGGGCCAACGCGGGCCAGACCGCCGAGCCGGTCAAGTCACGGGCGGCGCGCTACGGCGTCGCGACCGGTGCGACCACCCGCAAGTGGGAACGGTTCGACAAGCGGTTCGACATGCTGCAGGAGCCCAACGAGGTCAACCGCTTCGGGTACGTCATCGAACTCGACCCGAACGACCCGGAGTCCATGCCCGTCAAGCACACCGCGCTCGGCCGTTTCAAGCACGAGTGCGCCAACATCCGTGTGGCGCGTGACGGGCGTGTGGTCGCGTACTCCGGCGACGACGAGCGCTTCGAGTACCTGTACAAGTTCGTGTCCAAGAACAAGATGCGCAAGGGCAACAGCCGTGCCGCGCGTCGTTACAACATGACCCTGCTCGACGAGGGCACGTTGTACGTCGGCAGGTTCACCGGGGACAGCCCGGCGAGCGAGATCGACGGAACCGGGAAACTCCCGTCCGACAGGAGGTTCGACGGCACCGGCGAGTGGATCCCGTTGGCCAGTGGCACTCGCTCGTTCGTGCCGGGCATGACCGCCGAGGAGGTCTACGTCTTCACGCGGCTGGCCGCCGACAAGGCCGGTGCGACGAAAATGGACCGCCCGGAGGACGTGCAGGCCAGCCCGAAGACAGGCAAGGTCTACGTGGCGTTGTCCAACAACGTCGACCGGGGTGTGTTGCCCGGCAAGGAAAGCGCGACCGAGCCGAATCCGCGCAACAACAACAAGCACGGCCACGTCCTTGAGCTGACTGAGCACGACCCGTTGGCACTGCGGTTCGACTGGTGGCTGTTCCTGGTGTGCGGTGATCCGAAGGACCCGGGCACGTACTTCGCCGGTTTCCCGAAGGACCAGGTCAGCCCGATCTCCAGTCCGGACAACGTCGCGTTCGACCAGTACGGCAACCTCTGGATCTCCTCGGACTCGGCAGGCGCGCTGGGGATCAACGACGGCCTGTACGCGGTGCCGACCGAAGGCCCGCAGCGCGGCAACCTCAAGCTGTTCCTCACGGTGCCCAGGGGCGCGGAGACGTGCGGGCCGATCGTGCAGGAGCGGCTGGTCACGGTCTGCGTGCAGCACCCCGGTGAGCTCGACGGCGCGAGCGCGGACAAGCCCGTGTCGCACTGGCCGGACGGCGGGGACAGCCAGCCGCGGCCGTCGGTCGTCGCGGTGTGGAAGCCGGGACGGCACGGACCGGACAAGATCGGGTCATAACGTGCGGTAACCAGGCGATTCTCCCGTGCGATGGCGTCAGCTGTTCGCTCCGCGTTCACCTGGATTTCGGCTGATCACCCCTTCTCGAGCTTACGTTTCAGCCGTTCCGGACTGACCCTCGTACGGGAGGCTTCGCGTGTCCTCACGCCCCGAGCATGGCCGCCGCATGCTGCCGTTGCTCACCCAAAACCACCACGGACGGCAGGCCATCACCTGTCAGTATCGTTGCAACAACGCGTGTTTCCACGATGCGCCCAACACCTCTGACAACGAGTACTTCGGTGACGTCGTCCGCGATGTGGTTCGGCGGCGCGGAATGCTCAAGGCAGGTGCCGTGCTCGCTGTCGCCGGTGCCGGGGTGACCGCGCTCGGAGGCACGGCCGCGGCTGACACCAAGGAACAGTTCGCGCCCGACACGAAGGAGCAGGCAGTTGACGCCCAAGGGCGCAGGCCTGGCCGGGACGGGCTGAACTTCGACCCGGTCGCGCCGAACACCGAGGACAGGATCGTCACGCCCGCGGGCTACGACCAGGCTGTCGTGATCCGCTGGGGCGACGCGGTGCTGCCCGGCGCGCCGAGGTTCGACTTCGACAAGCAGACCGCGGCCGCCCAGGCCAAGCAGTTCGGCTTCAACAACGACTTCTGCGGCCTGGTCCCGCTCGGCTGGAACCGCTGGCTGATGGGCTCGAACCACGAGTACACGTCCGAGACCTTCATGTTCAAGGGCTACAGCGCCGAGAACCCGACCGAGGAGCAGGTCAAGATCGGCTGGGCCGCACACGGCTTCTCGGTCGTCGTGGTGCAGAAGGACTTCTGGTCGGGCAAGCTCGTGCCCGTCCTCGACCGGCACTACAACCGCCGGATCACGGTCACCACCGAGTTCGCGTTCGCCGGACCGGCCGCGGGCAGCAAGTACCTGCAGACCTCCGCCGACAAGACCGGCCGCAAGGTGTTCGGCACGTTCGGCAACTGCGCCGGTGGCGTGACCCCCTGGGGCACGATCCTGTCCGGCGAGGAGAACTTCGACGGCTACTACGCCAACAGCGGCACCGCGTCGACCGACCCGCGCGTGACCCGTTACGGCAAGCTGGGCAAGTCGACCACGCGCAAGTGGGAGCGGTTCGACAAGCGTTTCGACGTCGCACAGGAGCCCAACGAGTTCAACCGGGCGGGCTGGGTCGTCGAGATCGACCCGCACGACCCGCACTCGACGCCGGTCAAGCACACCGCGCTCGGCCGTTTCAAGCACGAGGGCTGCACCATCCGCATCGCGCGCGACGGTCGCGTGGTCGCGTACATGGGTGACGACGAGCGCTTCGACTACGTCTACAAGTTCGTCTCGAAGAACCGCTTCAAGCACGGCAGCAGCCAGCGGGTGCGCGAGGAGAACAAGAAGCTGCTCACCGACGGCACGCTGTACGTCGCCAAGTTCACCGGGGACAGCCCGGCGAGCGAGATCGACGGCACCGGCAAGCTGCCGTCCGACGGCGAGTTCGACGGCACCGGTGAGTGGATCCCGCTCGCCAGCGGCAACAAGTCCTTCGTGGACGGCTTCACCGCCGAGGAGGTCTACGTCTTCACGCGGCTGGCCGCCGACAAGGTCGGCGCGACCAAGATGGACCGCCCCGAGGACATCGAGGCCAACCCGAAGACCGGCCGTGTCTACGCCGCGCTGACCAACAACACCGACCGCGGTGTGGCGGCGGGCAAGGAAGGCGCGACCGAGATCAACCCGCGCGTCAACAACAAGCACGGCCACGTGCTGGAGTGGGAAGAGCGCGGCAACGACCCGACAGCCACGAAGTTCGCGTGGAAGCTGTTTCTGGTCTGCGGTGACCCGGCCTCGCCGGACACCTACTTCGGCGGCTACGACAAGACCCAGGTCAGCCCGATCTCGTGCCCGGACAACGTCGCCTTCGACAAGCGGGGCAATCTCTGGATCTCGACCGACGGCAACGCGCTGAAGTCCAACGACGGCCTGTTCGCTGTGCCGACCGAGGGCCGCTACCGCGGCCGGGTCAAGCAGTTCCTGACCGTGCCGAAGGGCGCGGAGACCTGCGGGCCGGTCGTCGAGAACGACTTCGTGCTCGTGTCCGTGCAGCACCCGGGTGAGCTCACCGGCGCCAGCGCCGACAACCCGCTGTCGCACTGGCCGGACGGCGGAAACAGCCAGCCGCGGCCGTCCGTGGTCGCGGTCTGGCCACGCCGCGGCTCGATCTGCGACTGAGGGCAAAAACACCTCGTGAGTGGTTAACCGTGTTCTAACACGGTTAACCACTCACGAGGGTTTTATGGGTCAGGCTTCGACGTCACCGCGGATGAAGGCTTCGACCGCGTCGAACGCCTCGGAGTCCGAGTACTGCTCGGGCGGGGACTTCATGAAGTAGGACGAGGCCGACAGGATCGGGCCGCCGATGCCGCGGTCCTTGGCGATCTTGGCGGCGCGTACCGCGTCGATGATCACACCGGCCGAGTTGGGGGAGTCCCAGACCTCGAGCTTGTACTCCAGGTTCAGCGGGGTGTCGCCGAAGGACCGGCCCTCGAGGCGGACGTACGCCCACTTGCGGTCGTCCAGCCACGGCACGTGGTCCGACGGACCGATGTGCACGTCGGCCTTCTCCATCTCGTGCGGGATCTGCGACGTGACCGACTGGGTCTTGGAGATCTTCTTGGACTGCAGGCGCTTGCGCTCCAGCATGTTCATGAAGTCCATGTTGCCGCCGAAGTTCAGCTGGTACGTCCGCAGCAACTCCACGCCGCGGTCCTCGAACAGCTTCGCCATCACCCGGTGCGTGATCGTCGCGCCGACCTGGGACTTGATGTCGTCGCCGACGATCGGCACGCCCGCCGCGCGGAACTTCTCGGCCCACACGGGGTCGGAGGCGATGAACACCGGCAGCGCGTTGACGAACGCGACACCGGCGTCGATGGCGCACTGGGCGTAGAACTTGTCCGCCTCCTCCGAACCGACCGGGAGGTAGGACACGAGCACGTCGGCGCCGGACTCCTTGAGCACCTTGACCACGTCGGCCGGGTCCTCGTCGGCCTCGGTGATGATCTCGCGGTAGTACTCGCCGAGCCCGTCGAGGGTGTGGCCGCGCTGCACGGTCACCCCGAGCGGGGGCACGTCGCAGATCTTGATCGTGTTGTTCTCGCTGGCCACGATGGCTTCGGACAGGTCACGGCCGACCTTCTTGGCGTCCACGTCGAAAGCCGCGACGAACTCGACGTCGCGGACGTGGTAGTCACCGAACTGCACGTGCATCAGGCCGGGCACGCGCGTGGCTGGATCGGCGTCGCGGTAGTAGTGGACGCCCTGCACCAGCGAAGCCGCGCAGTTGCCGACGCCGACGATGGCCACTTTCACGCTTTGGCCCATGCCGGTTCTCCTTATCTTCTTTCCGCTGACGGCGCCTTCAGCTGCCGCCACTGGTCTTTCCGCCGCCTCACAGCGCGCCGCCGTCCTGCTCGCGCTGCTCCTCGGCGATCAGCTCGTTGAGCCACCGGACCTCGCGTTCGCTGCTCTCCAGTCCCATCCGGTGCAGCTCGCGGGTGTACCGGTCGATCTGCTCGCCCATCCGCGACATCGCGGAGCGCTGGCCTTCCCTGCGTTCCTCGACACGCCGGCGACGGCCTTCCAGGATCCGCATCCTGACCTCGGCGGGTGTCCGGGAGAAGAACGCCATGTGGACGCCGAACCCCTCGTCGTCCCAAGTCTGCGGACCGGCGTCGGCCAGCAGCTCGGCGAAGCGTTCCTTGCCCTCCGCGGTGAGTTTGTAGACCCGCTTGGCACGGCGGCCCCACGCCCGGTTCTCGTCCGGTTCCTCCTCGACGATCCAGCCGGCGCGTTGCAACCGGCGCAGCGTCGGGTACAGCGATCCGTACGAGAACGTCCGCAGGGTGCCGAGCAGGTCGAACAGGCGTTTGCGCAGTTCGTAGCCGTGCATCGAGGCCTCGTGCAGGAGCCCGAGGATGGCGAACTCAAGCACCGAGACCTCCTTCCCGGACACGGTGACCTACCGGCTGATTATATCGTGGCGATACATCGGGGGCCGTTTCAACGATATGAGGCTGTGGCAATCGACACCCACGGCACGAACCGCAGGTCGAGGGGTTGCCGGAGGTGCGCTGGTCTGAACGGCGCAGCGGTGAACAGGTGAGGACCCGTAGTCTGTCCCGTGTGCGGACCCAACGTCAGGTAGTGGACTATGCGCTGCAGCGCCGTGCGCTGCTGGCCGAGGTCTACTCCGGCCGGGTGGGCACCATGGAGGTCTGCGACGCCAGCCCGTACCTGCTGCGAGCTGCGAAGTTCCACGGCCAGCCGACGGACGTGCAGTGCCCGGTCTGCCGCAAGGAACCGCTGACTCTGGTGTCGTGGATCTACGGTGACGAGCTCAAGCACGCGTCCGGTTCCGCCAGGGCTCCAGAAGAACTCGCCAAGCTGGCGAACCTCTACGAGGAGTTCACCGTGTATGCGGTAGAAGTTTGCCGCACATGTTCATGGAACCACCTAGTGCAGTCATACGTCTTGGGAACGCGTGGTCTGCGTTCCGGCAAGCCACGCAGGAGGACAGTGGCGGAGTAAGGCGGTTGCAAACGCACTCGACCCGTCACAAACTGCTCCGCATGCTCGCGGACGTCTGGAAGGCCCAGTTGTGAACGACCACAGAGACCCGCAATGGCCCACGGGTGACGACCCGGACGCCGGCAGGCGCGGGCGTCGCCAGGAACAGTCGGGAGAGAGCACCGGCTTCTGGAAGCCGTCCTTCGACGAAGACGACGCGCCACCCGCACAGCAACCGCAGTGGCCGACGGAAGCACCACCCGAGCGTCCCGCTCGTGGCCAGCAGGAACGACAGCCCGTGGGCGCTCCGCGAGGCGGCCCTCCTCGCCCACCGGGACGTCCGCCCGGCGGACCGAGGCCGGGACAGCCGATGCCGCCACCCGGCGCCCGCCCGCCCGGGGGTCCTCCACCAGGCCAGCAGACTGTCCGTGTCCCGCAGAGCGCTCCGGCCGAGCAGCCGACCGACGTGGTCAGCCCGGTCGGGGGCAGCGGTGGACGTGGTCGTGTCGCGCCTGAGCCCGAGCTGCTCACGCACCGCGAATTCGATGACTACGACGAGTACGACGATCCTGACAGCCAGTATGACGAGCCGGTGGTCTCCGACGAGGAGGCGCGCCGGTTGCGCAAGAAGAAGATCTGGCGACGGGTCAGGCGCACGAGTTACGTCTTCCTCGCGTTGATGATGATCGGCCCGATCATCGCCTTCTTCATCGCGTACCAGCTCGTCGACGTGCCGGATCCGGTCAAGCTGGCCGAACAGCTGGACAAGACCGTCTCGGTCAAGTGGGCCGACGGCAGCGACTTCACCACGGTCGCGCCCGAGGGCCGCCGCACGCTGGTCAAGTACGAGGACATCCCCAAGGACGTGCTGCACGGGTTCTACGCGTCCGAGGACGCCACGTTCGAGACGAACGAGGGCTTCGACCTCTCCGGCATCGCGAGCGCCGTCTGGCGGAACCTGACGGGCGGCAAGGGTGGTGGCTCGGGTATCACCCAGCAGTACGTGAAGAAGGCGACCGGCAACGACGAGCACAGTCTCACCCGTAAGGCGCTCGAGCTGGTCACGGCGTACAAGCTGTCGAACACCAAGAGCAAAGAAGAGATCATCACCGGGTACCTGAACACCATCTACTTCGGCAAGCGGGCCTACGGGATCGTCGCCGCGGCGAAGGCGTTCTACAACAAGGACCTCAAGGACATCACCAAGTCCGAGGCCGCACTGCTCGCCGGGATCATCCAGACGCCGTCCAAGGCCAACGACCCCGAGTACCAGCTCCGTCGCTGGGAGTACGTGACGGACAAGATGATCGAGAACAAGTGGATGACCCCGCAGGAGAAGCAGGCGAATCCCTTCCCGCCACCGGTCGAGAAGGTGGACAACGGGCAGATGACGCCGGACATGCAGTTCATCTGGCAACACGCCAAGGACGAGCTGGCCGCGGCGGGCATCGACGAGCAGCAGATCAGCAAGAACGGCTACAAGATCGAGCTCACCATCGACAAGGGCGCGCAGGAAGCCGCCAAGGCCGCCGCTGACTCGGTGATGAACGGGCAGCCGGAGAACCTGCGCAAGGCTCTCGTCGCCGTCGACCCCGGTACCGGCCGGATCATCGCGTACTACGGCTTCAACCAGGCCAAGAACGGCATCGACTACGCGAGCCGCTGGTTCAACCCCGGATCGTCGTTCAAGCCCTTCGACCTGGTGGCGCTCCTGCACAAGAACATCGGCCTCGGTGAGACGTACGACGGCAGGTCGGGGCGTGAGTTCGGTGGCGCCAAGATCAACAACTCCGAGGAGTACAACGGCTGTGGCGAGAACTGCACCGTCGCCAAGGCGATGGAGAAGTCCGTCAACACCGTGTTCGCCGACATCGCGTTCAACGAAGTCGGTCTCAAGGCAGTCGCCGCGGCCGCGATCGAGGCGGGCATCCCGCAGAACATCGGCAGCAAGGGCGTGCCGCTCGAGGGCAACAAGGAAAACCCCCTCGACCTGAACATCAGCATCGGCGGTGGTCGCTACGTGGCCCGGCCGCTCGACATGGCAGGCGCGTACGCGACCTTCGCGTCCGGCGGCACGAAACGCACGCCGCACATCGTGTCCAAGGTGACCAACCCCAACGACGGTGACAAGGTCATCTGGGACGGCGACAAGAGCGTCGGCGCGGCGACGCTGGCGTTCGACAAGAACGACCCCGGCAAGAACGCCCAGATCGCCCGGAACGTCACCGAGTCGCTGATCCCGGTCATCCAGACGACGAAGAACGGCCAGTTCAAGTGCGCGGAGGGTCGCGAGTGCGCGGGCAAGACCGGTACGCACGGCTGTGACTACCGGGAAGGCAAGACCACGAAGTCCGACAACTGCGCGGCCTGGATGGTCGGCTACACGCCGCAGATCTCCACATCGGTCTGGGTCGGCTCCGACGACAACTCGGCGCTGAAGAACAAGTCGCGCGGACCGGTCTACGGCAGCGGCCTGCCGTCGGAGATCTGGAAGAAGTTCATGGACTCCTACCTGAAGGGCAAGCCGAAGGCGGACTTCGGCAAGTACGTCGCGATCGGCAAGTCGCCGCAGCAGGCGGAGTCCGAGTCGCGGGCGGCGGAGTCGTCGAAGAACTCCAGCTCGGCGGCCAACACCAACACGCCGTCATCGAACCCGCAGACCCAGCAGCCCGACACCAACACCAACACGCAGACGACCACCACGACCACCACGACCACCCGAACAAGGCCGGGCGGCGGTGGTGGCACGCTCAATCCCTGTCCGCCGGGCAGCCCGCCGGGTACTCCGGGATGCGGCGACCCCGGCCACGGCGGAGGCGGTGGCGGTGGGGACACCAACGATCTGATCGGCAGATAGGGACGGATAGCCCACACCGCATGATCCGATCCACGTAGCATCTCGCGCGTGCAGCCCGAAGAAACCGGTGACACCGACTCGCTCGCTCCGGCCGAGCGAGTCGTTCCCACCCGCACCGGACCGTTGGCCAGGAGCGCGGCGGCCGTCATCGGCGGTCCACTCGGGCGGCACGCGCAGGTGGGCAGACAGTGGTTCTGGACGCCGCTGCGGATCGCGTTCCTCGTCGGGGTGTTCGCGCTGACCCTGAGCTGGTTCGGCAAGGTCGGCTGCATCCAGCAGTACACCAACGAGCAGGGCCAGTTCGAGCTCGACTGGCGCACGGCCCGGCCGTACATCGCGATGTGCTACTCGGATGTCGTCCCGCTCTACACCGCCGAGCAGCTCGACAAGCCGGACACGTTCCCGTACAAGACGAGCTGGATCGACGACGAGGGCAAGCCGACCCAGCAGACCCGGTACATGGAGTACCCGGTGATCACCGGGCTGTTCCAGTGGGTCAACGCGAAGCTGACCGCGGGCTGGCTCGACATGGGCCTGGCGAGCGCGTTGCCGGTCGCGATCTACTTCAACATCACGGCGTTCTGGCTGGCGTTGGCGTGGCTCATCACACTGTGGGCGACCATGCGCACGGCCCGTCGACGACCGTGGGACGCCCTGCTCGTGGCCGCGTCACCGCTGGTCCTGGTGCACGCGTTCACCAACTTCGACGCGTTGGCCACGGCGGCCGCCGCCGCCGGAATCCTGGCGTGGGCCCGGCGGAAACCGGTGCTCGCCGGTGTCCTGATCGGTCTGGGTGGCGCGGCGAAGTTCTACCCGTTGTTCCTCATCGGCGCGTTGTTCGTGCTCTGCCTGAGAGCGGGGAAACTGCGCGAATGGCAGAGAACGACTGTCACCGCGCTCGCCACGTGGCTGGTGGTGAACGCGCCCATCGCGTGGCAGTACCCCGCCGGTTGGTGGGAGTTCTTCCGGCGCAACACCGCGCGGGCGGCCGACACCGACTCGATCTACAACGTGATCTCCGGGTTCACCGGTTGGGCGGGGTTCGACGGCGAACTCGGTCCGTGGCAAGCACCGACCGTGCTGAACACGCTCACCGCGATCCTGTTCCTGATCGCGTGCGCGGCGGTCGGGTGGATGGCGTTGTCCGCGCCGACGAGGCCACGGCTGGCACAGCTCGGGTTCCTGTTGGTCGCCTCGTTCCTGCTGATCAACAAGGTGTGGAGCCCGCAGTACTCGCTGTGGCTCGTTCCGCTGGCCGTGCTCGCCATGCCGCGGTGGAAGATCCTGCTGGCGTGGATGACTGTCGACGCGCTGGTCTGGGCGCCGCGGATGATGTACTACCTCGGCACCGACCACAAGGGCCTGCCGGTCGAGTGGTTCCTCGGCGCGGTACTCGTCCGCGACCTCGTGGTGATCGCCCTGTGCGCACTGGTGATCTACGAGATCTACCACCCGGAACGCGACCTGGTCCGCAAGGTCGGCGACGACGACCCCGCCGGCGGTGTGCTCGACGGGGCCGACGACAGGTTCCTGCTCAGAGCAGGGCGAGTGGCACCGCTTCGCCCATGACGCGGCCCGGCGCCGTCCGGGGTGCTAACTGAGCGTGGCCGTCCTGCGGGCGCGTGGCAGGAAGTCCGGCACCGGATCGTCGTCCACTGTGGACTTCGCGGTCAGGAACGCGATGAACAGGCCGACCAGCAGCGCCGCCCGGCCCCACACGCCGATCATCACCATCTGGGCGGTGAAGCCGTCGTAGATGGTGGTCGCCTTGTTGACGTCGATCGCGTGGTACCACCTGAAGATCCCGACGCCCATCGCGAAGTCCGCGATGTAGTACGAGATCGCCCAGCCGATGTGCACCCGCAGCAGAACGAACATCGGCACCAGCCACAGCGTGTACTGCGGCGAGTGGACCTTGTGCAGCAGCAGGAACCCGCACAGCATCGCGGCCGAGACCGCGATCCACGGGTACGTCCCGTCCTTGCGGTACCGCCGCCAGCCCAGGTACAGCGCCAGCGCGAACGAGGCGAGCACCAGCACCGGCGACCACAGCGTGACCATGTCCTGGAACTCGACGTTCTTCGGATCCGACTCCGGCCGGAAACCCCAGAACCAGAACGAGTTCGTGGTGATGTCGGCCTGCCGCAGACCCTGGAACGTGAACGACGCCTTCCAGCCGTCGAACCCGGCCAGCGCGAACGGCAGGTTCACCAGCACCGCGGTCAGCAACGCCACCCACGCGACCTGAAACATGCCCTTGACGTTGTGGCTCTTGCCCTCCGGCAACTCCCGGCCGTCTCTGCCGCCGGTCAGCACGTACAGCATCAACGGCATCACGAAGATCGCCGGATAGAGCTTGAACGTGAACCCGAGGCCGAGCAGGACAGCGGCGAACGTCGCCCGTTCCATCAACGGGCGGTTCGGACCGGCTCTGCCCCACCCGCGGTGCACCACGTACACGGCGGCGACCGCGCACAGCACAACCGGCAGTTCCCAGTTGTGGAACGCGTACAGCACAAGCGGTGGCCCGATCGCCCACAGCAGCGCACGCCACCTGCTCAGCTTGCCGAGCATCCACGCGGTGAGCAGCCCGAACGGCGCCATCAGGATCGCCGAACCGAGCAGGAACCCCGCGTCGGTGTCGGCGAACAACGCGCCCAGCCAGATCACCACGCCGGTGAGCACCGGGTACTCGACCGTGCCGCCGGTCAGCTCGCCCTTGGCGTTGATGCCGCCGTGCACGTACGGGAAGACGTGCTTGTCGATGTCACGGCCCATCCACAGGTACTGGATGTCCGAGTAGCAGGCGTCGCTGCGCGCCCGCTGCGTGTAGTCCGGCTCGCTGCGGCCCCACTTGTCGAAGTTGGGACCTGTGCACCTGTCCTTGTTGGCGAACCCCAGCACCAGGGCCACGCCGCACAGGAACACCGTCAGCGCCAGCGCGAACCGGCCGTACCGCAGAACCTTGCCGGACCGCCCCTGCGCGGATGTCGGCTCGCCCGCCTCGTGCTGGCCCACCGACCTCTCCGCCTCCTCGGACACCTGCCCCGGACGCACCACGAGTCACCCGCCAAGCGCCTGGCGGAGGAAAGCGATGTCCTCCGCCTGACCGTCGGACGGTGTCTCGACCACGACCGGAGCCCCTGCCGCGGCGACCACCGCCGCGAGCACCTCAGGTTCGATGGTGCCAGTACTGATGTTCGCGTGCCGGTCGCGTGACGATCCGAACTCGTCACGCGAGTTGTTCAAGTGGACCAGATCGATCCGGCCGGTGATGGTCTTGACCCGGTCGACGATGCCGACCAGCTCCTCACCCGCGGCGAACGCGTGGCACGTGTCCAGGCAGAACCCGGCGCCGAACTCACCGACCGCGTCCCACAGCCTGGCGAGCACGTCGAACCGGCGCGCCATGGCGTTGTCGCCGCCAGCCGTGTTCTCGATCAGGATCGGCAACGGGAAGCCGCCGTCCTTGGCCTGCCGTTCGAAGAACTTCCGCCAGTTGGCGATCCCGTCAGCCGGATCCTCGCCCCCGGTGACGTGCCCACCGTGCACGACCAGGCCTTTCGCGCCGATCGCCGCAGCGCCTTCGGCGTGCTGGGTGACGGTCTTGCGGGACGGGATCCGGATCCGGTTGTTCATCGACGCGATGTTCACCGGGTACGGCGAGTGCACGAAGACGTCGAGGTCAGTGGCCCGAAGCGCCTCGGCATGGGGGTGCTCAGGCGGTTTCTTCCACGACTGCGGGTCGGCGAGGAAGAACTGCACCACCTCGGCGCCACGCTCGCGCGCGGCGGCGAGCGGATCGTCGTCGCGGACATGGGCACCTATACGCATGGCCAGCGAGCGTAGTCGGCCTTCACTAGCAAACGAGCCGGTGGTAGGCCTGCCGGGGGCGCGCTACTCCACCTGGGCGAAGACGGGCACAGGTCACCGTCAGGTCACCGCCGATGCCGACGTGTGGGTGATTCCTGGTGTTCGGCGTCACCAACCGGGCGTACTGTCGTTGGATCCCGTAGAGGCTACTCGCCGGTACGACGGAGGACTGGATATGCGACTCGCCAAACGGCTGGCCGCCGCGTTCGCGGTTGCCATCGTCGTGTTGACGAGCAGCTTGCTTGGCGGGAACACCGCGGTCGCGGCGACTCCCGTCGTGATCGGCAGCTGCGCGGCCACTGTCCAGGGCGCTGCGGGCACCCCGATCCAGCTCAAACCGGCGGCGGTGCTCGAACCCGTCGTCAACATCGTCAAGGCGCTGGACCCGCTGAACCTGATCACCCCGACCGTCCGGTCGGTGTTCGCGGCGCTGCCGCCGATCCCGATCGGCGCGATCCCCGTGGGCGGCGGCTTCATCACCGCCGGTCAGATCGCCAACGGCGTGATCAAGGAGCTGACCAAGATCCCGCTGGTCGGCCCGATCATCGGCGGCGTGGCCAAGGGCGTGCAGGACACACTCGCCGGGCTGTGCGGCGTGACCGTGCAGATCGCCAACACCGCCGCCGCGCAGGCCCAGGACACCACCGCCGCACTGGCCGAGAAGGCCAACCAGGCCGCCAAGTCGATCATGCCGGGCGCGGGCGGCTCGAAGCCGGGAACGGGCAAGCCGCCGACGAACGGCGGCGGCCAGACCAAGCCCCCGCCCAACGAGACCACCCTGCCGCCCGGCGCTGGGACCGGTGTGACGCCACCCACCCTGCCCGTGATGGGCGGGGCGCCGAGTGCGCCACCGCTGATGGGCTGGACCGGCCTGAACACCGGCCGCTCGCCGATGACCGACTACAGCACGATCCCGTTCGCCCAAGCCGGGCTGTACGCGCCGTCACCGGCGGTCCGGTACGGCTCGGGTGTGCCGGGTTACAGCCCGCAGTTCGGCATCCTCGGCGTGGACAACCCACCCAATGACGGCGTCCAGGCCGCCGGACACGCCGAAGCGATCGGCGGCACGTCCGGGCGCACCGACATCGACGTGTCCGTGCTGCTCGCGGTGCTCGCGCTGTCCGGTGTGACCGCCGCGTTGGTGCGGACATGGGTCCTGCGCAAAGCCGCCGTCTAGACCCTGTTAACCTTTTCGGCCGTAGACCCTCCTGCCATGGAGACACCATGGCCGCGAGTCCACAGGAGGTGAGTGGTCTTCATGCGTCATTACGAAGTAATGATCATCCTCGATCCCAGCACCGACGAGCGCAACGTGCAGCCGTCGCTGGAGAACTACCTCAACGTGATCCGCAACTCCGGCGGTTCGGTCGAGAAGGTCGAGGTCTGGGGCAAGCGCAGGCTCTCGTTCGAGATCAACAAGCACGCCGAGGGCATCTACGCGGTGCTCGACGTGAACGCCGAGCCCGACGCCGTCAAGGAAATGGACCGTCAACTGGGCCTGTCCGAGTCGATCCTGCGCACCAAGGTGCTGCGCCGCGTCGACAAGCGTCCGGCCGCTCGGGCCTGATCTCCACCACCTCAGCTAGGGAGCCGATATGGCAGGCGACACGATCATCACGGTGGTCGGCAACCTGACCGCCGACCCGGAACTGCGGTTCACCTCGTCCGGTGCGGCCGTTGCCAGCTTCACGGTGGCTTCGACGCCGCGCACCTTCGACCGCCAGAGCGGCGAGTGGAAGGACGGCGAGGCGCTGTTCATGCGGTGCAGCATCTGGCGCCAGGCGGCCGAGAACGTGGCCGAGTCCCTCACCCGCGGTGCGCGGGTCGTGGTGACCGGCCGGCTCAAGCAGCGGTCCTACGACACCCGCGAGGGCGAGAAGCGCACCGTCATCGAGCTCGAGGTCGACGAGATCGGTCCCTCGCTGCGGTACGCGACCGCCAAGGTCAACCGCGTCAGCCGTGGTGAAGGCGGCGGCGGTGGATTCGGTGGTGGCGGCGGCAACAGCGGTGGCGGTGGCGGCGGAAACCGCCAGGCCCCGCCGTCCGACGACCCGTGGGGCTCCGCGCCTCCGGCGGGTGGCGGCGGCGGTGGCGGCTTCTCCGACGAACCGCCTTTCTAACCCCAAGACCTCTCAGGAGTAGTTCCCGTGGCAAAGCCACCCATTCGCAAGCCGAAGAAGAAGGTCTGCGCGTTCTGCAAGAAGGACGCTGTGGACACGTTGATCGACTACAAGGACACCGCGCTGCTGCGCAAGTTCATCTCCGACCGCGGCAAGATCCGCGCTCGTCGGGTGACGGGCAACTGCAGCCAGCACCAGCGGGACGTCGCCATCGCGGTGAAGAACGCTCGCGAGATGGCGCTGCTGCCCTACACGTCGACCGCGCGCTGATCGGAGACTGAGAAATGAAGCTGATTCTCACCACCGATGTGAGCGGTCTGGGCGGCCCCGGCGACATCGTCGAGGTCAAGGACGGCTACGGCCGCAACTACCTGCTCCCGCGTGGCCTGGCGATCCAGTCCACCAAGGGCGCGGAGAAGAACGTCCGCACCATCCGCCGTGCGCAGGACGCCCGCCGGGTGCGCGACCTCGACCACGCCAAGGAGATCAAGGCGACCCTCGAAGGGCTCGGTGCGATCCCGCTCAGGGCGAAGGCGGCTGCCGGGTCCGGCAAGCTGTTCGGTTCGGTCACCACGGCCGACATCGTCTCGGCGATCAAGGCGGCCGGTGGCCCGCAGCTGGACAAGCGGAGCGTCGAGCTGGCCGGTCACATCAAGAACGTCGGCAAGCACACCGCCAGCGTCCGGTTGCACCCGGACGTGAACGTCGCGGTGAAGCTGGAAGTCACCGCCGCGAGCTGACGCGGTTTCGTCGAACCACCCTCCCTTGCCCCGTGCTCGGGAGGGTGGTTCTTCTATCCACAGGTTGGGGCCCTTCTTGGGGTTAACCACCTCCGGCGACACGCCGAAGACACCGTTTCACGGCGACACGCCGAGGCAGTTTCGGCAAGTTCTTCCACACCTTGCGCACAGCCTCTGACCTGGGTTTTCGATTCTTATACCGGCAGTTGTCCACAACTTGCCCACAGGCCAACCGAGCCCTGTGGTCAGCTTCGGTCATTCATCCACAGGTTGTCCACAACGACGGTTTGGCGAGGGCCGGGGAGGACCTCTAGCGTGCATCGGGACACCCCCGACGCCGTTGCCTCCAGCACGTCGCCCGGGGTGTAGATTCGAACATATGAGCGAGGAGGGGCTGCACGGTGGCGCTCACGGATGACCGGGGACCGGCACCGGCGGACAACGGCGGGTCGAGCACCCCGGCGTTCGACAGGCAGCCTCCCCAGGACCAGGCAGCCGAGCAGTCGGTGCTCGGCGGGATGATGCTGTCCAAGGACGCGATCGCCGACGTGGTCGAGGTCCTGCGGCCGGGAGACTTCTACAAGCCGGCGCACCAGAACGTCTACGACTGCGTCCTCGACCTCTACAGCCGCGGCGAACCCGCCGACCCGATCACGGTGGCGGCGGAGATGGAGCGCAGGGGAGAGCTGCGCCGAATCGGCGGCGCCCCCTACCTGCACACGCTGATCGCCACAGTGCCCACCGCGGCGAACGCGGGTTACTACGCGGAGATCGTCGCGGAGAAGGCGGTCCTGCGCCGCCTGGTCGAAGCGGGAACCCGAATCGTCCAACTCGGCTACGCGGGCCAGGACGGCAGCGACATCAACGAGATCGTCGACCGCGCCCAGTCGGCGATCTACGAGGTCACCGAGCGCAGGACGACGGAAGACTACGTGGCGCTGGAGGAACTGCTCCAGCCCACGATGGACGAGATCGACGCGATCGCCTCCCGCGGCGGCTCGTCGCTCGGTGTCCCCACCGGCTTCGCGGACTTCGACGACCTCACCAACGGCCTGCACCCCGGCCAGATGATCATCGTCGCCGCCCGCCCCGGCGTGGGCAAGGCACTCGCACTGGACACCCCGCTGCCCACCCCGACCGGCTGGACGACCATGGGCGAGGTCAAGGTCGGCGACCGGTTGATCGACGCTTCCGGCAAACCGACGACCGTCATCGCCGCAACGGATGTGATGCACGACCGTCCGTGCTACGAGGTCGAGTTCTCCGACGGCACTGTGATCGTCGCGGACGCCGAACACCAGTGGCTGACGGACACGCGCGCCTCCCGCAGGGACAGCAAGCTCCCGGCGGGCATCCGCACGACCCGGGAACTGGCGGACACAGTTCGCTGCGCGACCGCCGACGGTCGCGCCAATCATTCCGTGACCAACGCCCGGCCACTCGACCTGCCGGAACGTGAGCTCCTGCTGTCGCCGTACGTCCTCGGTGCGTGGTTGGGCGACGGTCATTCAGCAACAGCCCGGTTCACAACGGCCGACCCGGAGATCATCTGGTACATCGAGCGCGAGGGAATCGACGCGTTCCCGCGCGGCAACATGCTCTACCAACTCCGCGTACCCGACACGTATGAGGTCGACGAACGCGAGTGCGTGGTGTGTGGCACGCCCTTCTACCCACAGACCAGCCAGGTCCGGAGCTGCGGCCGGTCGTGCGGTGCGAAGGCGCAGCACGTGTCCCAGCCGGTGCCGTCACCGGCATGTCCCGACTGCGGTGGGCCGTCCAGCGGCCTTCGGCAGTGTCAGAGCTGCCGAGGCCACCATGGCACGGTCAACGCGATGTTGCGGTCCATCGGCGTGCTCAACAACAAGCACATTCCAGCTGAGTACCTGCGTGCCTCGGAATCGCAACGACGCGCGCTGCTTGCGGGACTGCTGGACACCGATGGAACGGTGACAGCGAGCGGTTCAGCGCAGTTCGCTTCCACCAACCGTCGGCTGGCGCAGGACACCCTCGAACTGATCGTCAGCCTCGGCTACCGGTGCCGGATGACGACCAAGCGGGTCAAGGGTCGGTCCGTGGAAACGTCGACCTGCTACACGCTGACCTTCACCACGCAGGATCGGGTCTTCTGGTTGGAGCGCAAGCACCTGCTGCAAAAGGAGCTGCTGACCGGGCGGCCGCAGCGGGCGCGGACGCGGTACATCACCGATGTGCGCGCGGTCGCGAGTGTCCCAGTGCGGTGCGTCGAGGTCGACAACGCTGACCACTTGTATCTGGCGAGCCGCTCGATGATCCCCACGCACAACTCGACCCTGGGACTGGACTGGGCGCGGTCGGCGTCGATCAAGCACGGGATGTCCAGCGTCATCTTCTCGCTGGAAATGAGCAAGACCGAGATCGTCATGCGCATGTTGTCCGCCGAGGCGAAGATCCGGCTGGCCGACATGCGCGGTGGGCGGATGACCGACGACGACTGGACGCGGCTGGCGCGGCGGATGAGTGAGATCTCCGAGGCGCCGCTGTTCGTCGACGACTCGCCGAACATGACGATGATGGAGATCCGGGCGAAGGCGCGGCGACTCAAGCAGCGCAACGACCTCAAGCTCATCGTGCTCGACTACATGCAGCTGATGACGTCGGGCAAGCGGGTGGAGAGCCGCCAGCAGGAAGTCTCGGAGTTCTCCCGGTCGCTCAAGCTGCTGGCCAAGGAGCTCGAGGTTCCCGTTGTCGCGATGAGTCAGCTCAACCGTGGTCCCGAACAACGGACCGACAAGCGCCCGATGCTCGCTGACCTGCGTGAATCCGGTTCGCTAGAACAAGACGCGGACATGGTGGTGCTCATCCACCGGCCGGACGCGTGGGAGCGGGACGACCCGCGCGCCGGTGAGGCGGACCTGATCATCGCCAAGCACCGTGCCGGGCCGACCGCGACCATCACCGTCGCCCACCAGCTGCACTACTCGAAGTTCGCCGACCTCGCGCAGGCCTAGGACGCGCGTCGGCCGGTTCGCGATGCCGCTCAGCTCGATTGGAAGAACGCGAGCATTTTCCGGGCGGCGTCCGGGGATGTCAGCAACTGCTGGATCTGCGCTGACTTCCGGGCGGCGGCGCTGGTGCGTTCGAACATCTCGCTTTCGTATTCTTCGACGGCGGCGGGGTGGTCGTCCGGGTGCGCGGCCAGTGCGAGGCCGAGCAGGGCACCGTCGAGCAGTGCCATGTTGGCTCCCTCGCCGACGGGTGGCATCAGGTGTGCGGCGTCGCCGACCAGCGTGACGCCTGGCGTCGACGGCCAGGTCAGGCCGATCGGGAGCGTGGTTATCGGCCACAGCCGGATCGAGTCGTCGCAGGCTGCGATCAGCGCGGTGAACCGCGGGTCCCAGCCTGCCAACTGCTCGATCAGCCGCGTCCGGGCGGTGGCCGGGTCGTCGAAGGGGATCCCGCTGGCGGCGAACCAGTCCTCGGCGGTGTTGTAGAAGCTGAGGCCGATGCGCACGCGGCCGTCACCGTTGCGCTGCGCCGCAAGGGATTTCCCGTCGCCGAGCACCCAGTAGTTGCCACGGCCCACCATCGCGGCGAGGTCGGGGTGGGTGTGGTCGATGTCGGGAATGCCGAGTTCGACGGCGTTCTGGCCGATGTGCGTCGGCTGGGCGTCGGTGAGCATCGAGCGGACACGCGAGTTCGCGCCGTCGGCGCCGACCAGCAGGTCATAAGTCGCTGTGCTGCCGTCAGAAAAACGCAGCACGCCGTTGTCGGTGGATTCGAAGGCGTGTCCCCAGCGCACCGCGTCTCGGGGAAGGGAATCCAGCAGCAGGTTGCGCAGGTCGGCGCGGTCGACCTCGGGGCGCAAGAGCGGGGCATCGTCGGGCGTGTCCTCCTGCAGCAACAGGGTGCCGTCCGGCTCAAGCAGCCGCATGTCCTGGCCCTCACCACGGGCGATCGCGAGGAACTGGTCCATCAGCCCGGCCTCGCGCAGCGCCCGCTGCCCCGAGTGGATGTCGAGCATGCCGCCTTGACCACGCGCGTCGCGTGACGGTTCACGTTCGTACACAACGGCTTCGATGCCGTTCACGTGCAGCACTCTGGCTAGGGCAAGGCCGCCCAAGCCTGCTCCGACGATGGCGATGGTCATGGTCATCTCCTCGATTCACTACGTCTCTCGATACACTGTATCGAACAGTACGCCGTATCGCACCGAGCGCTGTACTGTCGTCGCATGTTGGTGTGGGAAAGGCCAGAGCCGCAGGATCGACCGGTACCGGCCCCGCTGAGCCGGGAGCGGATCGTTCGGGCGGCGATCCGGCTGGCCGACGCCGACGGCCTGGACGCGGTGTCGCTGCGCAAGGTGGCCGCCGCGCTGGACGTCGGGCCGATGCGGCTCTACGGCTACATCGCCACCAAGGAGGAGTTGCTCGACCTGATGGTCGACGCGGTGTACAGCGAGATCCAACCGGTCGGCGACGACTGGCGAGAGGTGCTGCACTCCCTTGCCCAATCCATCCGGCAGGCCGCTCACCAGCACGAATGGCTGGCCGACCTGATCGGCGGACGGCCACAGCTCGGACCGAACACGCTGGCGAGCGGGGAAGCGGTGCTGGCCGCGATGGCAGGCGTCGACCTGGACGTCGTCGTTCCGGCGGTCGACGCGGTCAACGCGTACGTGATCGGCGCGGTGCGCCGGGAGATCACCGAGCGGCGCGCCGAGCGGGCCACGGGGATGGACAAGACGCAGTGGCAGGTCACCTACGGCCCTTATCTGGTTCGGACCTTCGCCACCGGCAAGTTCCCCGCGCTGTCCAGGATGGTCCACGACGGCCCGCACCTGGATGCCGACCAGACCTTCCGCACCGGCCTCGACTTCCTCCTCGACGGCATCAAGGCCCGCGTCTCAGGCTGACGCGCCGCCTCAGAGCACGCTACGGCGGCGCGATCAAGACCGCCTGACGTCCGCAGTGAGCGGACCTGCCTGCTTCACCGTGTGCAGCACCGGCGAGGTCTCGATGCCCGTGATGGCGGGGAGGGCCAGTCTGCCGACCAGATACTCGTGCAGGGCTTGGGGGCTGGCGCACAGCGCGGTCGCCAGCAGGTTGGTCGGCCCGGTCGTGGCTGCCACCACCGCCAGTTCGCCGTGCTGCGCGAGGGTTCGTCCGACATCGTCCACCTCCGCCGGGGGTATGGACATCCACAGCATCGCTTTGGTGCGCTGGCCGGGAAGTTCGGCGGTGATGTCCACGTCGAAGAACACGGCTCCGCTCGACCGCAGCTCGGCCACGCGACGGGCCACTGTGGACTGCGACCACCCGGTCGCCTCGGCGAGGACGGAGTAACTCGCGCGACCGTCGTGCAGCAACGTGGCGAGCAGACGCTGTTCGACCGGCCCGAGTTCCGGGTGTGCCCCAGTGGGTTGTGGTGGGCTGAGCGCGGCGACCTGGTCGGGTGTGAGCGCTGCGGTGCGCCCGTGCCATGTGGTCGGGCCGCCGAGGTACATGTGCAGGATGCAGTGCGCCGAAACGGCGGTGACGCTCGCGGTTCGTGGAATGTCGCGTAGCAACAACGAATGCGGCTGGTCCGCCCCGGGCAGCGCCCGGATGATCGCGGAGATCTCGGTGCCGCCGGAGGTCAGCTGTACCCACGAGGTGTCCGGTCGTCTGGCCAGCGCGTGCGCGATGTCCTGTGCGCTGGCCGGGCCGGCGGTGAGCCGCACGATCCACTGCTGGTACCCGTCGAAACCGGGGCTGGGCAGGCCGATCACGCGCAACCCGGCCTCGGCCCGCAGCCGCTGGTAGCGCCGGATCATCGTCTGCGCGGAGGTGCCGAGTACCTCGGCCAACCGGCTGAACGGCACCCGGCCGTCGATGTGCAGGGCGTGCACCAGCGCACGGTCCAGGTCGTCCAGCATGGCTGATATCTCCACATCACGGTTCCAGATGGCAGTTCCTTGCACCCGGCACTGCTTGGCTACTCGTTTCTCCTCATTGTCCTGAGACTAGCTCCCGGAATCACCGATGGGGAGGAACACATGGATTACCGATGGCGCTGGCTCGCGCTGACCGCCGTACTGGTGGCCGAGGCGATGAACATGCTGGACGGCACGATCGTCCAGGTCGCGGCCCCGGCCATCCACGGCGAGCTGGGCGGTTCCGCGTCGCAAGTGCAGTGGTACACAGCCGCGTACACGTTGCCCTTCGCGTTGCTGCTGATCACAGGCGGGCGGCTGGGTGACATCGCCGGCAGACGACGGATCTTCCAACTCGGCGTCGGCGGGTTCGCGGTGACGTCGGCGGTGTGCGCGGTGTCCCCCACGCCGTGGCTGCTGATCTCCGCTCGTGCCCTGCAAGGGGTGGCAGCGGCGATGGTCATCCCTCAGACATTCGGCCTGGTCAAGGCAATGTTCCGGGGTGCGGAGCTGGGCAAGGCACTGGGCAGCATCGGTCCGGTGATGGGGTTGGCGGCGGTGTGCGGACCCGTGGCAGGCGGGCTGCTCACCCAGGGGATGTCGTGGCACGCGGTGTTCCTGATCAACCTGCCGCTGTCGGTCGCAGTGCTCGCCGTCAGCCCGCTCATCCTTGAGGACCGCGCGCCGCGACGGCCGAAGCTGGACCTGACCGGAACCGCGCTGGCCGCGCTGGGCAGCGGGCTGGTGGTGTACCCGTTGATCGAGACCGGCAAGGACGGCTGGTTCGTGCCGCCGTGGCTGGTGATCGCCGCCGGATTCGTTGTCCTGCTGCTGTTCGCGGCACAACAGCGGCGCGGAACGCTGATCGAGTCCAGCCTGTTCGTCGGGCGCGGTTTCCCGGCGGCGCTGATCACCTCCATGGTGTTCTTCGCTGTGCTGACCGGGTTGATGCTGGTGTTGGTGCTGCACATGCAGTTCGACCAAGGCATGGACGCGCGGGCGGCCGGGTTGGCCATGGTGCCGTGGTCGGTCGGTATGGGCATCGCTTCGTGGACGGCCGGAGCGCACCTGGTGCCGCGCTACGGGCGCCGGGTGATGTTCGTCGGAGCTGGGGTTCTGCTGGTCGGTGTCGTCCTGCTCGGCCTGCCGCAGCCGGGGGTCCTGGTGGCGTTGGCGATCGGTGGCTGTGGTGCCGGGTTGTTCACGACGCCGTTCTTCACGTTGGCGCTGCGGGATGTCGGTCCGCAGGAAGCCGGTTCGGCGGCTGGTCTGCTCAACGCGGTGCAACAACTCGGCGGCACTCTCGGGGTCGCGTTGCTGGGGAGCGTGTTCCTCGGCGCGGGTTTCGCTGCGGTGCAATGGGTGGCCGCTGGCGCGCTCGTGGCCGCGGCCGGATCCGCGGTGCTGATGCGGCACCGTGTCCCGGAGTACACGTGACACGGTTCCAGGGGTCGGCTCCGGGTGGTTCCCGATGCCGAGCCTTCGTTTGTCACGGCACAGTCAGAGCGTGCGAACGGTTGGTGTCATGGCGGCGGTCGCCTTGCTTTGCGTGGCCACACCCGCAACTGCGGAATCGGCAGAACTCTCACTGCCCGCGCCCACTGGGCGTGATGCGGTTGGGCGCACCACGATCGTCCTCACCGACCACAGTCGTGTCGATCCGTGGGTGCCAGAAGCCGGACCGCGTCGGCTCATGGTCACGACGTACTACCCCGCTGTACGGGGGACCGGTGGCAAGGCCCGCTACATGGACATCGCTGAGGCCGAAGCACTCATGGAACACGCTGGCCCGAGCGTGAACCTGCCCGCCGACAAGCTCGCCGGCACCCGCACGTGGTCGCGTACCGACGCCCTCCCACTGTCAGGTCGACGGCCGCTTGTCCTGCTGTCACCCGGTTTCACCATGCCACGCCACACGATGACCGCCCTGGCCGAGGACCTGGCCTCACGCGGTTACGTCGCCGCGGCCGTCGACCACGCCTACGAGTCCGTCGCCACCAAGTTCCCCGGCGGCGTGCTGCCCTGCTCGGCCTGCGAACTCCCCGGCAAGATCGGGATCGGCAAGATCGCGCTCAGCCGAGGCGCCGACCTGTCGTTCGTGCTCGACCAACTGAGCCGCAACCCGCTGGTCGACCGGCACCACATTGCCGTCGTCGGGCATTCCATGGGCGGGAGTGGTGCGGCGACGGCGATGCGTGCCGACCGGCGCATCGACGCCGGGATCAACATGGACGGCGCGATGCTGCCGTCCGATCCGCTCGACCGCCCGTTCCTGCTGTTCGGCAGTCCGGACCTGCACGTGCCCGGCAACGAGGAGTACGACCCGTCGTGGGAAACGGTGTGGCCGCGGATGTCCGGCTGGAAGCGCTGGCTGACCGCGACCACCGGCAGCCACTACTCCTTCACCGACATGACCCACCTCCTGCGGCCGGCCGACGCCCGTGACATCCACATGACCAGGTCGTATGTCGCCGCGTTCGTCGACCAGCACCTGCGTGGCATCCCGCAGCGCCTGCTCACCGGACCGTCGGCCGACTTCCCGGAGGTCGGCTTCGACCACCCGTAGGCCTACTGCTTGACCGCCTGCAGGGTGTACGAGCAGGCCACCCGGCTCCGGTTCTCGGTGAAGCTCCACTCCTCGGTCGCCGGGTCCAAGGTCATGTGGCCGGGCACGGCGTTCCACGGCACGCTGTCGTGCTCGACGAACTGGGTCAGGCGCAGCCCGTTGTCCATCAGGGCCGTGATGATCTCGGCCATGCCGTGGTTCCAGCTGTGGGACAGGCCGTTGTGGAAACTCACGTCGGTCGTGACGTACGTGCTGTCCTCGTCGAAGACCATCGGTTCGGCCTGTTCGAAGTACGAGTAGTGCGGGTACGGGACCGGTGCCGTTTCGTCGATGCCCCACAGCATCGGGTGGCCCTCGCGGATGAAGAGCCTGCCGCCGGGCCGCAGCAGCGACGAGACGACCTGTGCCCAACGGGAAACCGAAGGCAGCCAGCACAATGCGCCGACTCCGGTGTAGACGAGGTCGAAGGACTCCGCGCCGAGGACGTCGACCGCGTCGTGGACATCGGATTCGTGGAAGGGGATCTCCGCTCCGGCCGCTTCGGTCTGCTTTCGGGCTTCGGCGAGTGCGGCCGGGGAGAAGTCCAGTCCGGTCATGTGCGCGCCAAGCCTGGCCAACGACAGGGTGTCGGTGCCGATGTGGCACTGCAGGTGCACGCCACGCAGGCCGTCGATCGGACCGAGCCGTGGCTTGTCGAAGCGGACGACGGCGCTCAGGTGCGCCGGGTCGGCGAGGAACCGGGCGATGCCGTAGTCGGCGGATGCGGCGTGGGCGGGCGCACGCTCGTCCCAGTGGGCCTTGTTGATCGTCACCGAGTCCATGCCCGCCAGGATGACCGCCCGGCCGGGGCCTCACAACTCAGTATTTGTCGTGGTGACGCAGCCAGGACAGGTGTAGCCTGGTTGTTGAAGATTCAACATTTGGGAGGTGCCCGATGAGCACGATGCCCGTGCTGTACCTCAGCCACGGTGCGCCACCGCTGGCCGACGACCCGCTCTGGACGGGGCAACTGGCGCGGTGGTCGGCGGATCTGCCGCGGCCCGCCGCGATCCTCGTGGTGTCGGCGCACTGGGAGGAGGCCCCGTTGACCATCGGCGCCACCACCACCCAGCCGCTGGTCTACGACTTCTGGGGATTCCCGCAGCGCTTCTTCGAGGTGAAGTACGCGGCACCCGGCGCGCCTGACCTGGCCGCCAAGGTCCGTAAGCTCGTCCAGTCGCCGGACACCCCGGTGCGTGACGAGCCCGCACGCGGCCTGGACCACGGTGCGTACGTCCCACTGGTGGAGATGTACCCGGAGGCGGACGTCCCGGTGCTGCAGATCTCGATGCCGACGCTCGATCCGTCCGGCCTGCTCGACCTCGGCCGCAAACTGGCGCCGTTGCGCGACGAGGGCGTGCTGATCATCGGCAGCGGCTTCTTCACCCACAACCTCACCGGGATGAACATGGCGGCGGGCACGGACATCACCCCGCCGCAGTGGTCGAGCGAGTTCGACGCGTGGGGCAAGGAGGTCCTGACCGAACGGGATTTCGACGCGCTGCTGGACTTCGGCCACAAGGCGCCTGCCGCCCGGCTGGCCCACCCGCGCACCGAGCACTTCGCGCCGTTGTTCGTCGCGCTCGGCGCGAGCATCGACCGCAACGAGCACGCGGACACGACAATCGACGGCTACTGGTACGGCCTGTCGAAGCGTTCCGTGCAGTTCGATTGAGGAACTCACCGGCCGAGGTACTTGAGTGTCCTTGTTGGACAATGGAGACTCGGACCCATGCGTGCGCCGGAACTCGTCATGGGAGTGTTGCACGGCAAAGGCTTGCTTGATCCACATACCGGGCTGCCCTGCCGGGAACTGCTGATCGACCGCCTCGGCCTTGCCCTCACCCGCGTCAGAACACACGGCACACTCGTGAGTCTCGTGCTCGTGCCGGGCGACGCCGACATCGCGGTCCAGTTGCGACGGACCATGCGTGACGACCACACCGTCGCCCAGTACGAGCCGGACCTGGTCGCGATCATCGCCGAACACCCCCACGGCGACGCGAAACCGATCATCGAACGCGTCCGCACCGTCACGAACGCCAGAACCGGCTGGTCCACGAGCGATGGCACCGCCCGCGTGCACGAGATGCTGTTCCGCGCCGAAGCCGCCCTGATCTGAGAACGAAAGCCCGAGCACACGGGAACGGGCCCGAGAGCACGGTTGCTCTCGGGCCCGCTCAGCGAGACCGACGGTCAGACCTTCGGCAGGCCAAGCCCCCCGGCCAGACCCGTGATGCTGGACGCGTCAGCGGCGTCGACACCGGAAACGACGGGCAGCTGCTCGGGCAGGCCGCCGCTCTGCACGCTGAGCATCTGCGGCGAGCCTGCGGGCAGCTGCACCGACTCGGCCTGGGTGGCCAGGTCGGACCCCGTCGACTTGGACAGCCCACCCTGGACGTCCAGGCTGTCGAGTCCCCGAGCCAGGCTCTCGACCAGCATCTTGTGCTCACCCTCAGCCACGACGGGCAGGTTGTGGGGGTCCAGCGTGCCGACGATCGAGGCATTGGTGATGTCGCTCGGCTCGGTCGGCAACTGCGGCTGCGTGAGCAACTGGGTCAGGTCCACGGGCAGGTCGAGCTTGTCGGTGACCTGGCCGACCTTGTCGGTGGGCAGACCGCGCGTGGTGGTCGGCAGGCCGAGCTTGTCGGTGGGCAGGCCGAGCTTGTCGGTGGGCAGACCGCCGGTTCCCGACAGCTTGGTCAGGTCGGTCACGGGGCCCACGCCGAGGAGGTCTCCGGTGAGCTGGCTCGCCGAAAGCAGTTTCGTCAGGCCACCGAGTCCAGCCAGGTCCCCGACCGGCAGATTGCCCACCGGCAGATCACGCGACTCCTCGGCGGAGACGGCTGGCATCTCCGGCATGGTCGGCATGGTCGGCATGAGCGCCAGGCTGTCGTTGAGGTTGGTCAACGTCCCCAGGTTGGTCAGCGCGCCCAGGCCGGACAGCGGCAGACCCGGCAGGGTGGGAGCAGGCGCTGCGGACGCCTGGAAAACCCCGAAGCCGAGGGCACAGGCCGCGGTGGCGGTGATGAGGATGCTGCGGCGGATGGTCTTGCGCACGAAAATTCTCCTTGTGAAAACGGGTGGAGGGTAAGGGAAACGAGGTGGCCGGGGATTTCGACCCCGGCCACCATGGGATCAGGGCAGCTTCGGCAGACGGTCGAAGTCGGGCTGCACGGGCAGTTGCTTGACCACTTTGGCGACGGGCAGTGCCTGCATCTCGTCCAATGAGGACAAATCAGCCGCGCCGGTGATGTTCTTGAGGCCAGACAGGCCGACGCCGTTGACGTACGCGTCGTCCAGACCGGCGGTCGGCAGCTTAGAACTGTCCTTATTAGACAGTACAGGATGGCCGACCGGCAGGCTCGACCGGGTCCGGGTAACGGACACCGAAGGGTGCATCGGCAGTGCGTCGACGACCTTGCTCATCGGCTGCGTCTGCGCCGCGTCGACGATTTCCTGCAGATAGGACAGTTCCATGCCGTTGACGTTCGCGGTGCCCAGGTTCGGGGCCACGTTCATCTGCGCCCCGGTCAACCGGCCCGGCAGTCCGAGCACCTCGTCAACCGGCACCTTCTCGAGCGGCAGTTCGCTCACCGGCCCGTCCGCACGGGTCTTGGCCGGCGAGAACAGATCGTGCCTCGGCAACCGCGGCAGTTTGTTGGCGGCCAGACCTCCCCTGGCGATCGGCAGATCGATGATCGGCGCGGTGTCATCGAGCTTGGCCTGTGGGATGTTCTTGCCTTGTGCGACGGCGTGTGCCAGCACCGGAACCGGGATGGCGAAGATCTGCTGGGTCGCGTCCAACGGAATCGACTGGTTCACGCCCGACAGCGTGTTCATCGGACCGTCGGTCTCGTAGTCGCCACCCACCAGCGTGGTGGTGGTGTTCTCCGCAGCACCGACAGCGTGCCCACCGACAGACCCGGCGTTGCCGAAGACCTGACCCGCTGCCGTGACGGGCACGGCGAACAGGTTGCCCGAGATCGAGCCGTACTCACCGTCTGTCGTCGCGTCGCCGCCGATGAGAGCCGTGGTGTGGTTCTTCCCGACACCGGTGGCATTGCCGACGGCCGAAGCCGCGTTGCCGAAGATCTGCGCGGCGCCTGCGGCAGGCACTGTGGCCAGGTTGCCGGACAGGTTTCCGCCGTTGCCGGACGTGGTGTCCTCACCACCGTTGACAGTGGTTGTTTCGTTCGGGCCGGCACCGAGCGCGTTGCCACCGACAGCGGCGGCGTCGCCGAAGACCTGGGCGATCGCGGCGACCGGCACGTCCGCCAGGTTGCCCGCGATCGAACCGCGGTCACCGCTGGTGGTGATGTCACCGCCGTTGGTCACCACGGTGTCGTTGTGGCCGGAGCCGTTCGACAGACCGGTGAGCGCCGCGGCGTCACCGAAGGCCTGACCGACTGCCAGCGGCTGGACGCTGGCCACGTTGCCTGCGATCGAGCCGTCCTGGCCGTTGGTCAGGACGTTGCCACCGGCGGTCGCGTCGGTGTCGTTGTCGGCGGAGCCGTTGGCGACCGAACCGATCCCGAGCGCGTCACCGAAGACTTGGATCGCACCGGCACCGGGCAACGAAGCGACGTTGCCGTTGATCGTGCCCGCCTTGCCGTCGGTGGTGACGGTGCCGCCCGAGGTGGACGAAGTGTCACCCGTTGCCCACGAGGTGGGCTTGCCGACCACACCCGCGGCCAGTCCGAACGCCTGTCCGGGCAAGGCCAGCGGGACGGCCGCGACGTTGCCGGACGCGGCGCCGCCGGTGCCCTTGGCGATGACCGGCCCACCGGCCGTGACCATCGTGTCCTTGATCGCCGTTGCCTTGGCGATACCGCCACCCGTCGCCGAGTTGCCGAACACCTGCACCGGCCCGGCGAGAGAGGTGACCACGGCGTTCGACGCCAGCACACCGGCGTCGTCATGGGTGTTGGTCAGGCCACCAGCGGCGGTCACCTTGTTCTCATCGACCTTGCTGGAGGTCAGACCGGCGAGGTTGGCGTTGTTGCCCAGCACTTCGGCCGGCAGACCGACGGCCGGGGTCACGGCGTTGCCGCCGACGGAGCTGTCATTGCCCGTCGTGCCGGTGACACCACCTGCCTTGGTGACGACGTCGTTGCAAACATCGGTATTGCCGCGGCCAAGCACGGTCGCGGAGTTGCTCAGCACCTGCACGGGCCCGGCCGCCGACGGCCGCACGGCGCTACCGCCGAGCACGGAGTTGTCCGCGTGCACAACCGAGTCACCACCGGCGGTGGAGACCTTGTGCTCACCGACCAGTGCCTCGGTCTGGCCACCGACGTTGGCGGCGAGGCCGAAGACCTCCGCGGGCATCGCCACGGCTGCGCTGCCCACTGTGCCGGAGACGACGCTGTTGTCCGCATTGGACAACGCGTGTCCACCGGCCTTGGTGACGGTGGCGTTCAGCGAGTCCGTCTTGGCGATGCCGAGCACGCTCGCCGCGTTGCCGAAGGCTTCGACGGGACCGGCGAGCGCGGGATCGGCGATCGTTCCGGCAAGCACGGCGTCCTTGCCGCTGGTGACGGTGTTTCCACCGGCCTTCGAGGTGTCGGTGTTGACGTGGTGGACGTCGGTCAGCCCGCCGAGCGTGGCCGAGTTGGCGAAGAGTTGCACAGGCGAGGCGGCCGACGGGGTCAGCGCGGTGCCACCACCCGTCGACTTGTCACCGTTGGTGCTCGTCGAGCCGCCGGACTGCGTGACCGTGCCGGTGGCACCGTCGCAGTCACCGGTACCCAGCAGGGTTGCCGCGTTGCACGTGACGTCGACCGTCCCGGCGATCGCGGGCTCGGCGACGGTGCCGGACAGCACCGACTCCTTGCCGCTGGTGGTGATGAAGTTGCCGGCCTTGGCACGGTTGCCCAGTGCCTGCCCTGCGGTCGCGGCGACGGTGTTCTTCTCGGCGACCCACGACTTACCGCCGGCCGAGGCCGCGTTGCCGTGCACGCCGACCGGCAGTGCGATCGGCACACCGGCGCCGGTGCCACCGACCACGGTGTTGTCGCCGTTGGTCGTGATGGTGCCGGGAGCGTGTGCCTCGTCGTCCATCGCGGTGACGGCCGTGGCGATACCGGCCGCGGAGACCGCGTTCGCGGTCACGCCGACCGGCGTGGCGAACTGGCCGGACGCGACGTTGCCTGCCAGCACGCTGTTGGCGCCGTCGGTGACGATGTCACCGCCGGAGACAGTGGTGTTCTCGGACACGAAGTACGTGGTCGCCTTGCCCAGCGCGGCAATCGCGTTGCCGCTGATCCGGACGGGCAATGCCCAATCGAGGTTGACCACGTTGCCGCCGAGAACGCCGTCCGAGCCGCTGGTCAACACCGGACTGGAGTTGGTGTCGGTCTCGCTGGAGGTGGCGCTCACGGCGGCGTCACCCCCTGCCGCGATCGCGTTGCCCGCGAACTCGACGGGCACGACGACGTGCGGGGTGACCTTGTTGCCGTGAAACGCATCGGCCGCCTTGGCCGTGATCCGCTGGACGCCGGGGACGTTGCCGGCGACGGATTTCGCCTTGCCGACCACCGGCTCGACCTTCGCGACCGGGGTGCCCTTCATCACGGCGTCCGTACTCACTACGGCGTCGCGGTGCACACCTGGCAGGTTCTGCTGGCCGAGCGGGGTACCGAGCGCGTTGTCGTGTATCCGAACTGGGATCTTCACCTTCGGATCGAGCGGCGATGCCGGCCGATCCGGGTTGACGTTTTCACTGGCAGAAGCGATGCCTGTACCGAGCATCAGCAAACCACCGGTGACCAGCGCGGTCTGAAGACCGCGCCGCGCCCAGGTTTGCATCCGGGTGTCTCTCCTTTCCTTGGGCAGTAGCAAGGGTGGGAACGGGTGGCCGGACGGCAAAGGCGTCGGGGCATGCGACCACCCGGGTCTTGGGGTGGAGGTGCACGGCCGACAGCGCGCGAAAGCACACGGGCGCTATCGAAGGCCGCGCGTGCTCGCGTCAGTCAGGGGTGACGCCGGGCTGCTCACCAGCAGCCGGGGCAACGTGCTGCGAGATCAGGCGCAGCGCCTGCGAGGTGGCGAATCCCGAAGTCGGGAACGGCCACACGTGTGCCACAGCGACGAAGAAGTCGTCGTTGTTGGATCCGCCGTTGCCACAGGACGTGCACACGCCAGCAGGCGCGACGGGCACGGGCAACGGCATCGGCAGCGGAAGGCGGGGGAGGGCGGGGAGTTCCGGTGCCGCGTCGCCGACCGGCGGAGCACGCCGGGGCGACTCGGCAACGGGTGCACGACCGGCGTCGTGCGCCGCCACTCGCTCCGGTCCGGCGGACGGGGCCGGAGCGAGCTGGGGGTTGGCGGCAACCGGGGTGACGACCGACCACGTGTCGGCATCGGCGTCGTCGACTGTCAGCAGCCTCAGCTTGGCGGGCTCTTCGACCTCGCCGATGCCGGTCGTGGGCGCGGGCAGCTGCTTCAGCTGCGCGGCGACCTTCTCGACCGCGCCGTGCACCTGCTGGCCGACGTCCTTCAGGCCGGCGGGCGGTGCAGACGGCTGCGGGAGCACGGCGTCGGCCAAATCCTTGGCTGGCACCGTGTTCTGCTGAGTCAGCGCGTCGACGACCGGCTGCACCACGTCCTGTTCGGACGTTTCGGCCGACGCGGTCGCCGTCGAGAGCAACCAGGCGGCAGCGGCACCACCGACGACAACGGCAGCACGCGAGAGGATTCGCCGCAGTCGAGCGGCCCTCTCAGTCCTTGCCGTATCCACGGTGCTATGCCTGTCTTCCGGTCTGGCGAATGGTGGTGGCAACCCGGCAACGGATGGATCACGACCGGGGTGCGTCCGCAAGACTGCCAAAGCCGACCGGTGTTTCGCACGCCCGACACGACCAGTCCGCCCGATCGTGTGAACGTGCTCAAGTTCGTTTCAGCAACCGCGTCGCACCGGCCGCGACCGTGGTGGCGAGCACCCACCCTGCGGCGATGAGGATTCCGGACACCCATTCCGAGTTGCCGTCCATCCGCCACATCTTGTCCTGGCCGAGGTCGATGATCGGCAGCAGCAGGTCGAGCGACAGCATCGCGGGATTCCACACCGGATTCTGGTCGTTGTCCAAATGGGACAGTTGGTGGAAGGCGAACCAGACCGTGCCGAGCAGCCAGAACACCGCGATCCACACCACGGCGAGCCAGGGCCGGTAGCCGAAGCCGACCGTCTTGTCCTGCAGGAAGCCCCAGACCCGGCCGGCCAGCTTGAGCTCGGCGTGCCGCCTGCGTTGCTTCTCCATCAACACCTTCTCGGCGAGTTCCTCCTCGCCCGCCTCCCGGTACACGGTCACCAGGTGGTCGTACGGACCCGGCGCGAAGTCCGGCTGGACCTGCCGCAGCCACGCCAGCCGGTCCTTGACCGTCGCGCCGCCGTTGGCCTCGATGGACTCGTACACGAAGTCGTCGACGTCCAGGCCGCCGACGGCCGCCCACAACCCGGGGCCGTCGGACAGTTTCCGGACGTGCGCGTTGCCGAGCCGGACAGCGCCCTGCGGTGGTTCGTCCGGTGAGAACTGCATCACAAGTTGGTGTGCCTTCATGCCGTAGCCGTCGAACGCGACGCTGTCCGGCTTGCCGTCGCCCATGACCGCGTGTGAAAGGTGCACCGTGTGCCGGACCTCGGCGAGTCGCGCGCTGACCCCGCCTTTCGCGACAACGTTCCGGCTGCACAAGAGGTTGTGCCCGATCGCGGCGAACTGCAGGTCGAGGGAAGGCTTGCGGCTGCCGTCGGCGCGTTGCCTCGGCTCGGCGAACGTCGACCCGGTGACGTTCAGCGACGCGCCGATCCTGCTGTCCTGCAACCGGATGGACCCGGTCGCCCGGACACCCTCCATGAACAGCGTCTCGCCGACGCTCAACCGGTCGGCGAACAACGCGTCCCGTCCGGGGCAGTGCAGCTGGGCGCCGGAGAAGCTGGCGCTGCCGTCCACTTTGGCGCCAGGCAGCCGGACCTGGCCGTACGCGATCAGCGGCGCGTCGTTCGGCGCACCGGCCAGTTCTCCGGACCGGGCGCTCAGATCACCGCCGACCTCGATGCCGTCGCCGAAGAACGCGACCGGGGCGCGGTCGCCGTTCTCATCGGTCAACGTCTGCTCGCAGCCCAGCGTGGCACCGGTGAGCCGCAGGTAACCGCCGATCCGGGCGTCCGCCAGCCGGACCGCGCCCCGGACTGTGAGGCCTCTGTTCAGCAACACGTTGCCGTCGACCGTGATCCGGTCCGCGTTCAACGGCGAACGGTCGGGCGCGGTCAACTCCGCGCCGGTGAACCGCATGTCACCGCAGATGTGAGCGCCGCGCAGCACCACGCGGCCGACGGAACGGAACCGGCCGCCCCGCGCGTCGGCCAACAGGTTGCCCTCGGCGGACATCCCCGTGCCGTCCAGTGCGATGCCGTCCGGGTTGATCAGGCACGACCCGGTGAGCTGCAGGTTGCCGCCGACCTTCGCACCCGACAGCCGCATCTCGCCGTTCACGCGGACCACCACCGCCTGCAGCGATCCGGAGATCCGCAGCCGCGCGCCGAGGAACGGTCCGTGCAGCACGGCACCGGAGATGCGCAGCGACCCGTCGATGGTCGCGTCGGTCAGGTCCAGCGTGCCGTCGCAGGTGAACCGCGGTTCGAGGATCAGGTCGCTCTCGACGCGCAGGTTGCGGCCGATCACGCCGGGCATCCGGCACGCCTTCATGCGCAGCCCGATCAACCGGGCCATCCGCAGGTCGAGCCGGTGCTCGAACACGCAGTCCCGCAGGTCGACCACCTGCCGGACGTGCTTGCCCTGCAGGCTGAAGTACTCGGTGATCCGCGCGCCGCTCAGCCTGATCAGGCTGGGTGTCCCGGAGCCGTCGAGCAGTTCGGCGAGCACCTGGCCGCGGATCTCCTTGCCGCCGAGGTCGATCCGTTCACCTCGGTGAAACGCGTCGGCCAGGTGCTGCTCGGTCTCAGTCAGCTCGTATCGGGACACACCAAGATTCTTTCGCGCGGACGCGTGGGCAAGCTGCCCATTTCGTCTGCCCGTACCGATAACGTGACTCGCGTGACAAGCGAGCCAAGGAAGCGGCCGTTGGCCCCGCTGGAAGTGACGAATGTGGTGCCGCGCGGACTGCGTGTGGCCGCCGCGCTGGCATGGCGCCTGGCGGTCGTCGCCCTCGCGCTGTACGGGTTGATGCTGGTCGCGGGGTACTTCGCGACCGTGCTCATCCCGATGGGGATCGCTTTGCTGCTCGCTGCGCTGATGGTGCCGGGTGTGGACAAGCTGGTCGAATGGCGGGTGAAGAAGGGACTGGCCGCGGCGATCGTGCTGATCGCCGGGCTCGCGGTGATCGGCGGGCTGCTGACGTTCGTCATCTCGGAGTTCTCCACCGGTCTGCCGCAGCTGCAGACCCAGGTCGCGCAGTCGCTCGAGACGATCAAGGCGTGGTTGATCGACGGTCCGCTGCACCTGCGCCAGGAACAGCTCAAGGACTTCCTCGACAACATCATCGACACGATCAAGAAGAACCAGGCCGAGATCACCTCCGGTGCGCTGACCACCGCGGCCAGCATCGGTGAGGGGCTCGCCGGGTTCATCCTGACGCTGTTCATCCTGATCTTCTTCCTCTACGACGGCGAGGGCATCTGGAAGTTCCTGTGCCGCGGCGTCCCGGCGAACGTGCGCGAGCGGGTGGACGTGGCCGGTCGGCGCAGCTTCGCCTCGCTGGTCAGCTACGTGCGAGCGACAGCGGCGGTCGCGGTGGTCGACGCGGTCGGCATCGGCATCGGGCTGGCGATCGTGGGCGTGCCGCTCGCGGTCCCGTTGTCCGCGCTGGTGTTCCTCGGCGCGTTCATTCCGATCATCGGTGCCGTGATCGCCGGTGCGGTGGCCGTGCTGGTCGCGTTGGTGGCCAACGGCTTCGTCGCGTCGCTGATCGTGCTGGCGATCGTGATCGCGGTCATGCAGCTGGAGAGCCACATCCTGCAGCCGTGGCTGCTCGGCCGCGCGGTTCGGTTGCACCCGTTGGCTGTGGTCCTCGCGATCACGGCCGGTCTGGTCGCGGCGGGCATCCCCGGTGCGCTGCTGGCCGTTCCGCTGCTCGCGGTGCTGAACGCGGGCATCCGGTCGTTGCTCAGCGACCGCGACCGGCACCTGGACGGCGACGACGTGGACGTGCTGGACGACTCGGGTTCGAGGCCGGGAAGCCGTGCAGAAGAGTGACGCCACAGCACCGCTGTGGTCGAGCGTCGCCATCCTGCGGGTGGTGACGTTCGGCTTCGCGGTCGTCGCCGTGTTCGTGCACCAGGACGGCTACCAACGGCCGGGCCTGGCCTGGATCGTGCTTGGCCTGATCGCGGCGTGGACGTTGTTCACGGTCCCGGCGTATCTGTTGAAGTTCGGCCGCCGGGTGGCGGTGGTGTGGGCGGACGTGCTGGTCACGTGTGCGCTGATGTACACGTCGGTGTGGATCCTGTCGCCGCAGCAGATGACCGAGATCTCGCCCCTGATCACCACTGTGTGGGTGAGCGAACCGCCGATCGCCGCCGCCGTGTTGAACGGCCGGACGGCCGGTGTGCTCGCGGGCGCCCTCGTGGCGGTGTCAACCGGGCTGACTCGCGGTGCGCTGACAACGGACGTGACCAGGGACGCTGTCCTACTCATGGGCAGCGGTTTCGTCGTCGGGCTCGCGTCCGTCACGGCACGGCGTGCTCAGGAGCGGATGGCACAGGCAGCACGTGTCGAGGCCGCGACCGCCGAGCGGGAACGGCTCGCCCGCAACATCCATGACAGTGTGCTGCAAGTGCTGGCGCGTGTCCGCAAGCGTGGGAAAGAACTCGGTGGCGAGGCGGCCGACCTGGCCAGGATGGCCGGTGAGCAGGAGGTCGCGCTTCGGTCCCTTGTCGCCACCACGCCACCGGAGTCCAGCGACGACGGATCGGCGGACCTGCGATCACGGCTGCAGGTGATGGAAACTGAAACCGTGCAGGTGTCGGTGCCGGGCACGCCGGTCCGGTTGCCGGGCACGACGGTCACCGAGCTGACTTCACTGGTGTCCGAGGCGCTGTTGAACGTCACCAAGCACGCGGGTGAGAACGCACGGGCTTGGGTGCTGGTGGAGGACCTCGGCGACGAGGTGGTGATCAGCGTCCGCGACGACGGTGCCGGCATCCCGGCCGGACGGCTCGACCAGGCCGCGTCCGATGGCCGAATGGGAGTGGCCCGGTCCATTCGTGGGCGTGTCGCGGATCTCGGTGGCACGATCACCCTGGAGACCGCCCCCGGCGCGGGCACCGAGTGGGAGATCCGGGTCCCCACCGGGCCGGGTGGCAAGAAGGGACGGCACAGAGTGGGAGGTGCGCGATGACCACAGGGACGATCTCGGTGATGGTCGTCGACGACCACCCGATGTGGCGTGACGGGGTGGCCCGTGACCTGTCCGAACGCGGCTTCGACGTGCGCGCGACAGCCGGTGGCGCGAGTGCGGCTGTGCGGATCGCGCGGACGGTCGCGCCCGACGTCGTGCTGATGGACCTGCAGTTGGGCAGCGAGTCAGGCGTGGACGCGACCCGCGAGATCGTCCAGAACCTGCCCAAGACCCGTGTGCTCGTGCTGTCAGCCAGCGGCGCGCACAGCGATGTGCTCGAGGCCGTGAAGGCAGGCGCCTCCGGTTATCTGGTGAAATCCGCGTCCGCCGAGGAGCTCGTGGACGCGGTGACCCGGACGGCGCACGGCGACGCGGTGTTCACCGCGGGGCTGGCCGGGCTCGTGCTCGGCGAGTACCGCAGGATGGCCGCCGCGCCCGCGGAGGCCGAGGCCGCGCCGAAGCTCACCGACCGGGAGACCGAGGTGCTGCGGCTGGTGGCCAAGGGAATGACCGCTCGGCAGATCGCCGACCGGCTCGTGCTGTCGCACCGGACTGTGGAGAACCATGTCCAGTCAACGCTGCGCAAACTGCAGCTGCACAACCGGGTCGAGCTCGCGCGTTATGCGATTGAGCACGGACTGGACGCCGAGCCCCAGTAGGGTTTTCGCGTGACCGACCCCCGCGAACTCCGGGTGACCGACAGCGAACGCGAACACGTGGTCGGTGTCCTGCACAAGGCGCTGGCGCAGGCGCTGATCTCGCTGGACGACTTCACCGCTCGCACCGAGAAGGCGCTCGCCGCGGTGACGAGGTCCGAGCTGAACGGGGTCCTGATCGACATCCCCGGCCTTGTCCGCACGGACACAGTGCCGGAGCAGCGCCTGGAACTGCACAGCGTGCTGTCGAAGGTCCGCCGCCGCGGGAACTGGAGCGTGCCGAGCGAACTGGTGGTGCGGTGCGACCAGAGCGCGTGCCACCTGGATTTCACCGTCGCCCGGATCCCGTACGAGGTCGTCAAGGTCGAGTTCGACGTCCGGGCGGCGCACGTGCGGGTGCAACTGCCGTACGAGTCGACCCTGGACGCGACCATGCTGCAGGTGCTCAACTGCCGCTACATCAACAAAGTGCGGTCGGGCCTGCTGCCGGGACCGCGGTTCGAGCTCAGCGGCAAGGTGCGCGGCGGCACCCTGACCATCACCCGGCCCGCGGCCCTGCGGCTCGGCTCGGTGCAGGTCCGGTTCCCGTTGCGGATCGACCGGATCGGCTAGGGCCTAGGACAGCATCGCGTGCACGGTCGCGCGGGCGTCGGTCGGCGTGTGCGACACGAGCGCGGCCCTCGCGACCTGGCGGTAGGTGTCCTCGGTGTGCTTGGCCAGTGCGGCACCGACTCGCCGGATCGCGCCTGCGTTCATGGAAAGACTGGTGATCCCGAGACCGACGAGCACGCCCGCCAGGTTGGGGTCCGCGGCTGCCTCGCCGCACACCCCCACGGGTTTGCCCGCCGCGATGCCCGCTTTGCCGATCATGCCGATCAGGCGCAGCAACGCGGGCTGCCACGGGTCGTTGAGCGTCGCGACCGCGCCGAGTTGGCGGTCCGCGGCGAGGGTGTACTGCGCGAGGTCGTTGGTGCCGATGCTGACGAACTCCACGGCGCCGAAGATCTCGTCGGCGACCAACGCGGCCGCCGGGACCTCGATCATCACGCCCGCTCGTTCGATGCCCGCGGCGTGTGCGCGGTCGGCGAACCACGCCGCTTCCTCGACCGTGGCCACCATCGGGGCCATCACCGACACTTCGGCACCGGTCTCGGCCGCAGCGCCGACGATCGCGGCGAGCTGGCGGTCGAGCACGTCGACTCGCTCGCGTGACACGCGGATACCGCGCACGCCCAGCGCCGGGTTGGGCTCGGGGTCGGGTGCGAGGAACGCCAACGGCTTGTCCGCGCCGGCATCGAGGGTGCGGACGATGATCGGTTTCCCGTGAAACGGTGCCAGCACGGCGGCGTACGCGGCCTGTTGCTCCGCGACAGTCGGCTCGTCGGTCGCGTCGAGGTAGGAGAACTCGGTGCGGAACAGGCCGACGCCTTCGGCACCCGCCGCCACCGCGGCCTTCGCGTCCTTGGCCGAGCCGACGTTGGCCAGCACCTTGATCCGCAGGCCGTCGGCGGTCGCGCCGGTGCCGTTCCAGTCCTCGGTCGCGACGGCTTCCGCGGCGAACGGTGTGACCGGTTCGGTCGGCACCTCGACCGCGCCGGTCGAGCCGTCCACGATGAGCTGCGCGGGTTTCGCCGCGAGCACACCGCGAACCGCGACGACCGCCGGGATTCCCAACGCCCGCGCCAGGATCGCCGTGTGGCTGGTCGGCCCACCCTCCTCGGTGACCAGCGCGAGCACCTTCGCCGGGTCGAGCCCCGCGGTGTCGGCGGGCGCGAGGTCTTGCGCGACAAGCACACTCGGTTCGCTCAGGTCGGGAACGCCCGGCGCCGAGACGCCCAGCAGATCGGCGACCACCCGGTCCCGCACGTCCTCGATGTCACGCACCCGCTCGGCCATGTACCCACCCGCCGCGCGCAACGCGTCGGCGAAACCGGCTGCTGCCTCGTAGAACGCGCGCGCCGCAGGCAGTTGCTTGGTGGTGACGAGCTGCGCGGCCTGCGTGACCAGCGTCGGGTCCGCGGCCATCATCGCCGTGGTCTCCAGTAGCTGTCTGGCCTCACCGGTCGCCGCTTGCGCACGCGCGTTCAGGTCCGCCGCGACCCGATCCGCGGCCGGAGCGATCAGGTCCGCTTCGGCCGCGGTGTCCGTCGGCGGCGGCCCTGCGGGCGGTTCACCCGAGGGCTGAGCAACGATGATCACCGGGCCTGCGGCCCGACCAGGACTTACGCCGACGCCACTGAGCATGGTCCGGACCTTACCCGGCGATTTCGTCCGCCGTCGGATAGGAAGGCTGTGCTCCCTTGCGGGTGACTGAGACGGCCGCCACCTTGACAGCGAGTTGCGCCGCGGTTGCCAGATCGGCACCTTCGGCCAGCCGCGCGGCGAGCGCGCCGGTGAACGCGTCACCCGCTCCGGTCGTGTCCACCGCTTCCACCTGCGGCGATTCGACCCGCTGGGTGCCGTTCGCGTCGATCACCAGCGCACCACGGGCTCCCAACGTGACCACGGCCGAGCGTGCACCGAGGTCGAGCAGGCCCCGCGGATCCACGTCCTCGCCGCCGAGCAACTGCGCGGCCTCGTGTTCGTTGACCACCACCGGGTCCAGTGCCGCAAGGGTTCGCGGGGACAACTCGGCCATTGGCGAGATGTTGACAACCGGGCGGACTCCGCGCTCTGCCGCCACCGAAACAGCGTGTTCCACAGTCGGAACAGGCACTTCGAGCGACGCGACGAGCACACGCGCATCAGCCAGGTCGATGTCGTCCTCGGTGAGCGCGCTGTTGGCACCGGGCGAGACGAGGATGGAGTTCTCACCGTCCGGTGTGACAAATATGTATGCGACGCCTGTCGGCCGGTCACTGCGTCGAACGAGCGAGACGTCCACACCAGCCGCACGCAGCGAGTCCAGCAACAGCTCGCCGTTGGCGTCCGCACCGACCGCGCCGAGCAGAGCGACCTTGGCGCCGAGCTTGGCCGCCGCGACCGCGGTGTTGGCCCCTTTGCCGCCCGGCAGCACCGAAGTGTCCGAGCCGAGCACCGTTTCGCCAGCCCCCGGCCGCCGCTGCACAGCGACTACCAGGTCGGCATTGGCCGAACCAACCACGATAAGATCAAGTCCGAGATCAACTCCCACGGGCGACACCTAACCACGCATCGGCGTGGCGGTCATGCGCATCTGTTAACGATTGCGGGTCCCAGCGGATGGTTGATGCCACAATGTGAGTGACAGTCGTGTATACCCGTCGTTGACGGGAAAGGACCCGCGTCGCGACCATCATCGCGGCGTTGGGGTTCAGTTCCGCCGAAAGGCGAAACTGAACTTCTGTAGTTGTCGGTGTCGGTCGTGTAGCCCCCCGAGCGATCGGCACCGACAACAAAACCCGGTCTCAGGTGACTAAACCTTCTCGAGTGCTCGGGCGTCTGAGGAGCCCGGGTCGCTGACCTCGCCCAAGTGGGCGCGTTGTTGCAGCTTGCGCAGGAACTTCGGCGCCCACCAAATGGCATCACCCAGCAGTCGCATGATTGCCGGAACGAGGGTCATTCGAACGACGGTGGCGTCCAGAATGAGAGCGACTATCATTCCCACCCCGACGAATCTCATCATCGAAAGCTGAGACAAGGCGAACGCACCTGTCACCACGATGAGCAGAACCGCTGCCGCGCTGATCATGCGGCCCGTTCGGACAAGGCCGGTCTGGATGGCGTCCGGTGTGCTCATCCCGGAATGCCGTGCCTCGACCATCCTGGACAACAGGAACGTCTCGTAGTCGGTGGACAGTCCGAACACGACCGCGCCGATCAGGACGAACATCCCGGCCTGCAACGGTTCCGGGGTGATGCCGAGCAGGTCGGCTCCGTGCCCCCACTGGAACACGAAGACCAGCACGCCGTATGTCGCCGACAGGCTCAACGCGCTCATCAGCACCGCCTTGATCGGCAGCAGGACCGAGCCGAACGCGAAGAACATCAGGATCAGCGTGGCGCCAGCCAGTATCCCGATCATCAGGGGCGCGTTATCCACAATGGACTTGTTGGCGTCCAGCACGTCGGCGGTCAGCCCGCCGACCAGCACCTGGGAGCCACCCGGCGGCGGCAGTGCACGCAGTCCGTCGACCGCCTGACGTGCGGTGTCGCCGACGGCGTCGCCCTCGAGCTGCGCGCGGATCAGCACCATGCCGTCCCGGCCCGCGACGACTCCCGCCTGCCGGACACCCGGGACGTCGTTCACCCGCGAGACGAACGGGTCCACGTTCACGCTGCCGCGGACCACGATCTCGGCTGTGTTGTTGCTCGCCGCGGGGAAGTTGCGGTTGATGGTCTCGACGGCCTGCCGGGTCGGGTCGTCGGCGGGCAGCTGTTTCTCGGTCACCGCGCCGAAGCTGACTCCCGTGAACGGCAACGCCAGCACCACGAGCACAGCCAGGATCGGCAACACGAACACGATCGGCCTGCGCATCACCGCCCGGCCAAGGCGGGCGAGCAGCCGCGGATCGCTGACCGGCCGGTCACGCCGCCACGGCAAGGACAACTTGTCCACGCGCGGACCGAGGATGCCGAGGATCGCGGGCAGCAGGGTCAACGAGATCAACGCCGCGATCGCGACGGCGGACATTCCGCCGTAGGCCATCGACCTGAGGAAATCGAGCGGGAAGACCAGCAGTCCGGCCAAAGCGATCACCAGCAGCGTCGCCGAGAACGCGATGGTGCGGCCTGCCGTGGCCACCATTCTGCGCACGGCTTCGCCGGTGCCGCGGCCGTCCGCGAGTTCCTCGCGGAATCGACCGACGGCGAACAGGCCGTAGTCGATGGCCAGTCCGAGCCCGAGCAAGGTCGCCACGTTGATGGCGAAGTTGTTCACGTCCACCGCGTACGACAACGCGTTCAGCACGCCGAGCGAGCCGAGGATCGCCAGTCCACCGACGAGCACCGGCAGCAACGCGGCCACCACGCCGCCGAAGATCAGCAGCAACAGCACGAGCACGACCGGCAGGGAGATCGCTTCGGCCATGGTCAGGTCGGATTTCGACTGTTCGCCGATGGTGTGCTCCATCGCGACGGTGCCCGCGACTTGGTCGCGCAGCCCGTCGACTGCGAGGTTGTCCTTGACCCGTTCGAAATTCGCCAGTCGCGCGTTCTCGTCGTTGCCCGCGAGCGTGATGGTCACAAGGCCGTATCGTTTTCCGGCGTCCGCGAGCGCGGGATTCTTGGTTTCCCAGTAGGTGACGCGCTGTTTGACGGCATCGGCGGGCAACGTGTTGAGCCTGTCGACTACCCGCGTGGCCACGGACGGGTCGTCGACCGACTTGCCCTCGCCCGCGTCGTAGACCACCACGACATCGCTTTCCCGCTGGTCGAGGACCTGCTGGGCCACCCTGGCGGCCTCGGCGGACTGGCTGGATTCGTCGTAGTAACCACCTTGTTTCATCCGGTCGAAAACACCGAGACCCCACAGGCCACCGATCACCGCGAGGACGAGTACCGCGACGAGCACTGTCCACCGGCGGCGGTATGCGACTATTCCCCACCTGCTGAACACTTCTGCGTCCTCCCGTTTCGGTGGTGCCCGACGGCCACCGTGACTACCGTCGGCGTGAACGGGGCCAAGCAACTCGGTAAACACCGTTCACTGACTCTGAGGGCCAGCGTACGGACGGTTAACGGCGTTTACAAGACGATGGAGTCAAGCATGAGCGAGCCCACACGGCGCGAGCGTGCCCGTGCGGCGACAGACCGCGAGATCCGCCAGCAGGCCCGCACCCTGCTGATCAACGAGGGCCCGGAAGCGGTCACCCTGCGCGCGATCGCCCGGCAGCTCGGGATCACCGCACCGGCGCTCTACCGCTACTACTCCTCACGCGAGGACCTGGTGCACCACGTCCGGATGGACATCTGCGCCGACCTGGCCGCCGATCTCACCACCGACCTCGCCGAGATCCCGGAGGGCGAAACGGTGCGGCAGGTGCTGACCATCTGCCGCGGCTTCCGGCGCTGGGCGCTGGACCACCCGCGAGAGTTCTCAATGGTGTTCGCCACACCGCAGGGCGGCCCCGACGACCTCTCGGCCGACCCGTTCGGCCGGATCTTCCTGTCGGTCGCGGGCCAGGTGCTGATCACCAAGCAGCTCACCCCGCCGCCGGACGACACCGTGCCGCCGGCCATGCGGGCGGATCTCGAGGACTTCCGCGCGGACCTGCTGGCGACGATCGCGCAGACCGGTGTCGACGTGCCCGACGACATCCTCAGCATCGGGACGACGTACATGATCCTGCAGTTCTGGGTCCGGCTGTACGGCCAGGTCGCGCTGGAGGTGTTCGGCCATTTCCCGATGCTGATCAGCAACACCGAGGACTTCTTCGAGGTCATGCTGGCCGAACTGGTCGCCGACGCGGGGCTCGGCTGGGACGAGGAACCCAACCGAAGCCCCTGACGGCTCCCGACCGAACTCAGAGAACGATGTTGACCAGGCGGCCGGGTACCACGATCACCTTGCGGGGCTCGTTGCCGCCGGTCAGCGCGACGATCTTCTCGTCGGCCAGCGCGGTGGCCTTCACGACGTCCTGGCTCGCGTCCGCGGCGACGGTCACGCGCGAGCGGACCTTGCCGTTGACCTGAACCGGGTACTCGATCGAGTCCTCGACCAGGTACTTCTCGTCCGCCACCGGGAACGGCCCGTGGATCAGCGACTCCCTGCCCAGCCGTGACCACAGCTCCTCCGCCACGTGCGGAGCCAGCGGGGCCAGCATCAGCACCAGCGGCTCGACCAGGGCGCGCGGGGTGCCCGCAGCCGAGCTGTAGGTCTTGGTCAGGTGGTTGTTCAGCTCGATCAGCTTGGCGCCCGCGGTGTTGAACCGCATCTCCTCGTAGTCCTCACGGACACCGGCGATGGCCTTGTTCAGCTGACGCAGGTCCGCCTCGGTCGGCTCGTCGGCGGTGACCCGCAGGTCGCCGCTGACCTCGTCGACGACATTGCGCCACAGGCGTTGCAGGAACCGGTGCGCACCTACGACGTCCTTGGTCGCCCACGGACGCGAGACCTCCATGGGGCCCATGGACATCTCGTACAGCCGGAACGTGTCCGCGCCGTACGACTCGCACATCTCGTCGGGAGTGACGACGTTGCGCTCGGTCTTGCCCATCTTGCCGTAGGACTGGGTGACCTCCTGGCCCTCGTAGAAGAACTTGCCGTTCTCCTCGACGACCTCGGCGGCGGGCACGAACTGGCCGCGCGAGTCGGTGTACGCGTACGCCTGGATGTAGCCCTGGTTGAACAGCTTGCGGTACGGCTCGGGCGAGCTGACGTGCCCCAGGTCGAACAGCACCTTCTGCCAGAACCGCGAGTACAGCAGGTGCAGCACCGCGTGCTCGACACCGCCGATGTACAGGTCCACGCCGCCCGGGTCGCTCGCGCCGAACTTCTCGGTGCGCGGGCCCAGCCAGTACTGCTCGTTCTCCGGGTCGACGAACCGCTCGCTGTTGCTCGGGTCGACGTAGCGCAGCTGGTACCAGCACGAGCCCGCCCAGTTGGGCATCGTGTTGGTGTCGCGGCGGTAGGTCTTCGTGCCGTCGCCCAGATCCAGCTCGACCGTCACCCAGTCGGTGGCGCGGGACAGCGGCGGTGACGGGTCGGTGTCCGCGTCCTCCGGGTCGAAGGTGGTCGGGGAGTAGTCGTCCACCTCGGGCAGTTCGATCGGCAGCATGCTCTCGGGCAGCGCGTGCGGCAGACCTTCCTCGTCGTAGACGACGGGGAACGGCTCGCCCCAGTAGCGCTGACGGGAGAACAGCCAGTCCCGCAGCTTGTACTGGATGGTGCCGCGGCCGCGGTCGTGCTCCTCCAGCCACTCGATGATCGTCTTCTTGGCCTCGTCGATGGCCATCCCGTCCAGGAACCCGCTGTTCACCGCAGGTCCGTCGCCGGTGAACGCCTCGCCGTCGAAGCCTTCGCTCGGCGCGACCGTCCGGATGATCGGCAGGCCGAACGCGGTGGCGAAGTCCCAGTCGCGCTGGTCCTGGCCGGGCACGGCCATGATCGCGCCGGTGCCGTACCCCATCAGCACGTAGTCGGCGATGAACACCGGGATCTTGCTGCCGTTGACCGGGTTCGTGGCGTACGCACCGGTGAACACACCGGTCTTGTCCTTGTTCTCCTGGCGGTCCAGTTCGGACTTCATGGAGGCGGCACGCCGGTACGCGGCGATGGCTTCGGCCGGGGTGGCGGCGCCGCCGGTCCACCGGGTGTCCACATCGGACGGCCACTGCGCCGAGGCGATCGAGTCGACCAGCGCGTGCTCCGGCGCCAGCACCATGTAGGTCGCGCCGAACAGCGTGTCCGGACGGGTGGTGAAGACCTCGATGTCGGTGTCGGCCCCCGAGTTCGTCGACACGGCGAACTTCACCCTGGCGCCGTGCGAGCGGCCGATCCAGTTGCGCTGCATCGCCTTGATCTTGTCCGGCCAGTCCAGCCGGTCCAGGTCGTCGATCAGGCGGTCGGCGTACGCGGTGATCCGCATCATCCACTGCCGCAGGTTGCGGCGGAACACCGGGAAGTTGCCGCGCTCGGAGCGGCCGTCCGCGGTGACCTCCTCGTTGGAGATGACCGTGCCCAAACCGGGAACCCAGTTCACCGGCGCGTCCGACAGGTACACCAGCCGGTAGGAGTTGATGGCGTTCTGCTGCTCAGCGACGGTCAGCTCACACCAGTTGCGGCCGTCCGGCGTCCGGCGCTTGTCCTGCGCGAACTCGGTGACCAGCTCGGCGATCGGCCGGGCCTTGCCCGCCTTCTCGTCGTACCAGGAGTTGTAGATCTGCAGGAAGATCCACTGAGTCCACTTGTAGTACTCCGGATCGATCGTGGAGATCCGGCGCCGCTCGTCGTGGCCCAGTCCCAGCCTGCGGATCTGCCGCAGGTAGGTGTTGATGTTGTCCTCTGTGGTCTTGCGCGGGTGCTGCCCGGTGCGGATCGCGTACTGCTCGGCGGGCAGGCCGAACGCGTCGAAGCCCATCGTGTGCAGCACGTTGTGGCCCAGCATCCGGTGGTAGCGGGCGAAGACGTCCGTGCCGATGAAGCCCAGCGGGTGGCCGACGTGCAGCCCGGCGCCCGACGGGTACGGGAACATGTCCTGGACGAACATCTTGTCGTCGGGAACGGGCCCAGCGAGCGGGCCGACCGGGTTGGGCGCCTCGTAGGAGCCGTGCTCCTGCCAGAACTCCTGCCACTTCCGCTCGATCTCGCCGGCCAGCGCGGCCGTGTAGCGGTGCGCCGGTACAGCCTCAGCGCTTTCGCTCATCGCTTGTCCTTCCCTGCTTTTCGGCCCTGAACAACGCGAAACCCCTCAGCCCTGTCTCGGGCATGAGGGGTCGCCGCGCCAACCAGTCCTTGACGGGTCAGCGCGGCCAGCGAAGAAGTCGGCGGGCCGTGCCCATGTCAATGAGGATAGCGGACCGCCAAAGCGACTATCTGGGTGACCTGACCAGCGGAGAAGTTTGTCGTGCCCCTCCGGGCGGCGCGACCATGCGTGCGGACATGGCCTGAAGCACATCGAACCAGGGTGTCCGTTCAGTCGAAGATGCCTGACACCTAACATCGGCGTTGTGTTCGTCGCATCCCTGGTCGTCGCAATCGTACTGGTTGTAGTGGGTCTTGCCGTTTGCGTGACCGGAGTCCTCGGTTTCCGCGAACGGCTGCCGCTCAACCGGTACCTGGGCGTGCGCACGGCGGTGTCGATGCGGGACGCCGAGACGTTCCGGGTCGCCAACAAGGTCGCCGGGCTGCCGTTCGTGGTCGCGGGCGTGGTCGGAGCCGTCGGTGGACTGCTGTTGGCGATCCTGGCGACGGGTGGCTTGGTCGCTGCCGTGGTCAGCACGGGCGGAATGCTCGTGATCGCCGGTGCCGGTGGGGTGCTCGGCCACAAGGCCGCGCTCGCCGTGCCGGAGCCCGAGCCGGAACTGCCCGCCGGGTGCGCCGGGTGCGCGTGCGGCAACTGCGGCGTCGCCAAGCTCCGCGGATAGCTCTAGTTCAGGCGGACGTCGTCCGGGTGGGTCGCGAGCAACGCCGTCGGCATGCCCTGGCGCCGCAGCACCCTGCCCCACAAGTCCTGCTCCGGCTCGGCCAGCACGTCGTTCGGCAGCGCGGGCACCACGATCCAGTCGCCGCGCTCGATCTCCCCGGCGAGCTGGTCGACGTCCCAGCCCGCGTACCCGGCGAACACCCGCAGCCCCTTGACCTTCGGTGTGAGCGTCGCCGGATCCGCGTCGAGGTCCACGAGCGCGACCGGGCCACGCACGCTGATCACACCCTTGAGACTGGCCGCGTCCTCACCCGTGCGCAGAGCGGCGAGGCACAGCGCGGTCTTCTGGTCGACCGGACCGCCGACGAACAGCGACCGCGGCTCGGTGACGTGATCGCCCCATGCCGGTAAGACGTCGTTGACGGGCACCTCGCTGGGACGGTTCAGCACGACACCGAGCGTGCCCTCACCACGACGGTGGTCTATCACGTAGACCACCGTCCGGCGGAAGTTCTCGTCGAGCAGGGTCGGCGCCGCCACTAGCAGCGTTCCTGGCTCTACGTCAGCGTCGGGTCGCACAGCGCACATGATCCCATCAGCCCCGGGAACACCATGAGCCCCCGGCGCGTGGGAAAAATCGCCGGATGATCCTCGGGAACACGCAAGGCACCCGGTAACGTTAGACGCTAGGTCGGTACGCATCTGTGTCCCCCGGGCTCAATTACAAAGCCTTCATGGAATACCGGTAACGCAGGAGCCATGTCGCGCCATCCGCCGAGAGGCGACCAGGCGTACCGACCCCTAGCCTCTGGGTGACCCTGCTCGCTGTGCTTCGCACCAGCTTCGCCGGGTCGCCTAGGTCCATTTTGGGGGGCCGAGCCCCCCAACCCCCCACGGTGCGAGTTCCTCTCGAACCAGCGCTGGGCGCGTTGCGCTGTCACCAACTCCACGTGCACTGTGCCGCAGGGAGCGTGTGTGCGGCTGGATTCATTCCATCGGTGGATCGTTGTTGGCTGGTGGTTCACTGCGGTGCGTACGCTGGAGTCTCGTGACGGCGGTGGTCGACGAGAAGCAGAAGGTCCCGGCGCGGCAGTTGCTGGCGCTACGGGAGTTCCGTCGGCTTCTCTACCTGCGTTTTTCCTCGCAGTGGGCGGATGGGCTGTTCCAGACCGGACTGGCCGGGGCGGTGATCTTCAACCCCGAGCGCGGCGCCGACCCGTTGACCATCGCGACCGGGTTCGCCACCCTGCTGCTGCCGTACTCCGTCATCGGGCCCTTCGCGGGCGCGCTGCTGGACCGGTGGGATCGCAGGAAGGTGCTTGTCGTGGCCAGCCTGCTGCGGGCCACGTTGATCCTGTTCGCGACGATCGGCCTGCTGGCCGGTGTGCCGAGCGGGCCGCTGTTCCTGGTCTCCCTGTTGGTCCTCGGTGCCACGCGGTTCATGGGGTCGGGGCTGTCCGCAGCGCTGCCGCACCTGGTGCCGGAGCGCACCCTGGTGCAGGCCAACGCGATCGCGGTGACCCTTGGCTCGGTGGTCGCGGTTGTCGGTGGCGGGTGCGCGATCGGGTTGCGCAAGGTCTTCGGCGAGGACGACTTCGGCTCGGGCATCACGACGTCGTTCGCGATCATCGGCACGCTGCTGGCCGTGGTGTTCGCCGTCCGGTACGAACGCGGCAGGCTCGGACCTGACGAAGTGGACGAACCGTCGGGGACGGTCGTCGCGGTCGCCCGTGGCCTGGTCGACGGCGCGAAAGCGGCGTGGAACGCCCCACGGGTGGTCGCCGGGTTCGTCGCGCTGCTCGCGCACCGGGCGTCGCAGGGCATCGCGCTGCTGATGGCCGTGCTGCTGATGCGCTACTACTTCACCGACTACGGCTGGCTCAAGGCCGGGCTGACCGGGCTCGGCGAGATCGCCGCGTTCGCCGGTGCGGGCATCTTCATCGCCGGGCTGATCACGCCGAAGCTGGTCGAGCGGTTCGGCAGGCACGCGGTGATCATCGGCTCGTTGCTGGTGGTCGCGGCCGCGATGGCGGGGCTCGGGCTGCCGATGGTCCTGCCGACCATGCTCGGCGCGGCGTTCCTGCTGTTCGGCGCCGGTCAGGTGATCAAGCTGTGCGTCGACGCGGTGATCCAGGCCGACATCGGCGACGAGTCGATCGGCCGGGTGTTCTCCCTGTACGACACGCTGCTCAACGTCATGCAGGTGGCGTCGATCGCGGTGGCCGCGGCGATCGTCCCCGCCAACGGCCACTCGCACGGTCTAGTCGTCGCGACGATCGTCCTCTACCTGATCGGTGTCGTCGGCTACGTGATCGCCAGCAGGCGCGACCACGGCGCTCACGTCGTCTAGCACTCCCTGTTCGGCTGCCCAGCGGCGCAGTTCGGCCACGGCCTCGTCGTGGTCGAGCGGGCCGCGGTCGAGCCGGAGGTCCTTGAGGAACTTCCACGCCCTGCCGACCACCGGGCCCGGCTTGAGCCCCAGCAGCCGCATGATCTCGTTGCCGTCGAGGTCCGGCCGCACCTTGGCCAGGTCCTCCTCCGCGGCGATCCGGGCGATCCTGGTCTCCAGGTCGTCGTAGGAGCGCTGCAGCGCCTGCGCCTTGCGGCGGTTGCGGGTCGTGCAGTCCGCGCGGACCAGCTTGTTCAGCCGCGTGAGCAGGTCACCGGCGTCGGTGACGTACCGGCGGACCGCCGAGTCCGTCCACTCGCCCTTGCCGTAGCCGTGGAAGCGCAGGTGCAGGAACACCAGCTTGGCGACGTTCTCGATGATCTCCTTCGAGTACCGCAACGCCCGCAAACGCTTGCGAACCATCTTGGCGCCGACCACCTCGTGGTGGTGGAAGCTCACGCCACCGCCGGGGATGTGCCTGCGGGTGTCCGGCTTGCCGATGTCGTGCAGCAACGCGGCCAGCCGCAGGACCAGATCCGGCTCGCTACCCTCTTCCTCCAGGTCGATCGCCTGGTCGAGCACGACGAGCGAGTGCTGGTACACGTCCTTGTGCTGGTGGTGCTCGTCGATCTCCAGCCGCATCGCGGGCACCTCGGGCAGCACGTGGTCGGCCAGCCCCGAGTCGACGAGCAACTCGATCCCCGTGCGCGGGTGCGCGCCGCAGAGCAGCTTCGACAGCTCGACCTGGATCCGTTCGGCGGTGATCCGCTCGATCTGGCCCGCCATCCGGTTCATCGCGTCGACCACGCGCGGCGCGGGCGTGAACCCCAGCTGGCTGGTGAACCGCGCGGCACGCATCATCCGCAGCGGGTCGTCGCCGAACGACTCCTCCGGCGTGGCCGGGGTGTCGAGCACCTTCTCGGCCAGCGCGGCCATGCCGTCGTGCGGGTCGACGAACTGCTTGGTCGCCAGGTTCACGGCCATCGCGTTGACGGTGAAGTCGCGCCGCTTGAGGTCCACTTCGATCGAGTCGCCGAACTGGACCTCCGGGTTGCGGGTCACGCCATCGTACGTGTCCGCGCGGAACGTGGTGATCTCGCACGTCAGGCCGCCCTTGGTGGCGCCGACCGTGCCGAAGGCGATGCCGATGTCCCACACCGCGTCCGCCCAGCCGGAAACCAGCCGCATGACCTCCTGCGGCCGTGCGTCGGTGGTGAAGTCGAGGTCGGTACCCAGCCTGCCCAGCAGTGCGTCGCGGACGCTCCCGCCGACGAGGAACAGGCTGTGCCCCGCCTTGGCGAACAGCACGGACAACTCTTCCGCGACCGGTGAGACACGCATCAGTTCCACAACCGCATTCTGCTTGGCAAGCATCGTCGACACGGCGAATCAGGCTAGTTGACGTGGCCAGACGATTACGATCGAGTTCATGCCTCCGTCATCCGGACGTTCCGACGGTGCCCGGTCCGGGCGCCGCGGCAGGCGTCGGAGCAGGCGGTTGACCACGGTCGACGAGACGTCGGCAGGCGGACTGGTGATCGACGAGTCCCAGGCGAACGCGGTGATCATCGGCAGGCTGGACCGCAGGGGGCGGTTGCTCTGGTCGCTGCCGAAGGGCCACATCGAGGAGGGCGAGACGCCCGAGCAGACCGCCGTCCGCGAGGTCAAGGAGGAGACCGGGATCACCGGTGAGGTGGTCCGCTCGCTCGGGTCGATCGACTACTGGTTCGTCGCGGAGAACCGGCGGGTGCACAAGACCGTCCACCACTACCTGCTGACCGCGCTGTCCGGTGAGCTGTCCGATGAGGACATCGAAGTGACCGAGGTCGCGTGGGTCGCGCTGGATGATCTTGACGGCCGGTTGGCGTATGCGGACGAGCGCCGGTTGGTGCGCAAGGCGATGCAACTACTCTCAGAGCCGACAAACACACCGTATGAGGGTGATGTGTCGTTCTCGGACGGCCTTGACGCGCCGAAGGGTCGAAAACAATGAGTGGGCTGCGTAACGCAACCCGTCACAAGCTTGCCGCACTGGTCGCGGCGGGTGTCGTGCTGACCGGATCAGCTCCGTTGACCGCTGCCGCGCAGCAGCCGGGTCCGGAGCCGTTGTTCGCTCCGATCGGCCTGGCCCGCACGCAGCCGTCCAACAGCCCGCCCCGGCTGCGGCTGGACGTCGACCAGCTCAACCCCAGGGTGATCCGGTCGGACACCCCGCAGATCACTGTCATGGGCAAGGTCACCAACGTCGGCGACCGGCGGATCGAGCAGGTCGAGGTCCGGCTGCAACGCGGTGACGTGGTGACCGAGGAGGGCAAGCTGCGGGCAGCGATGACCCAGCCGCCTGCCGCGGAGGCCGCCCGGCCGCCGTTCAAGCCGGTCACCAAGTCGCTGGAGAAGGGCGCGAGCACCGCCTTCACCGCGACCTACACCCTCGACGAGCTCAAGCTGGACCAGCCGGGCGTCTACCCGCTGCTGATCAACGTCAACGGCAGGCCAGAGTACGGCGGGTCAGAGCGGCTGGCCGGGCTGAACGTGCTGATGCCGGTGCTGTCACTGCCCGGCCGCAGCGCTCCGCCCGCCCAGGTACCGCCGAAGGTCACCGTGCTGTGGCCGTTGGTCGACGAGCACCCCCGGGTGGTCCGGCAACGCGAGAACGACAGGCAACTGCTGCTCGCCGACGACGACCTGGCCTCGTCGGTGCAGATCGGCGGCAGGCTCCACGGACTGCTCAACGCGGTCGAGAGCGCCACGAAGCAGAACCCGAAGCTGATGTCCTCGCTGTGCTTCGCGATCGACGGGGACCTGCTGGAGACGCTCCAGGCGATGACGAACGGCTACCAGGTCCAGGTCGGCGACGACAAGACCGTGCCCGGTCGTGGCAAGGACTTCGCGCGGCGCTGGCTGGACGGGCTCCGTTCGTTGACCAGTGGGCAGTGCGTCATCGCGTTGCCGTACGCCGACGCGGACGTCTCCGCGTTGTCCCGCGCAGGCGCGGTGGACCTCGCCAAGACCTCCGTCAACCAGGGCGTCACCTCGGTCAGCAAGGCGCTGGAGCCGACCAAACCGCAGCAAGGAGTGCTGTGGCCGGTCGACGGCACGGTCGACCCGCGTGCGCTCAGCGACGTCGGCGGGCTGACGCCGACGGTCGTGCTGGCCAACCCCGAGCGGCTCAAGGGCGTCAAGGGCCCAGGGCCGTTCACGCTCGGGCAGAACGACCGCGTGCTGCCGATCGACCGGTTGACCTCGCTGGCGCTGGCCGGGCCCGCGTCGGCGGCCGGGCCGGTGTCGGTGCAGAACGGGCTGGCCGCGCTGCTGTTCCGCTCGACGCGCCCCGGCCAGTCGGTGCTGGTCGCGCCGCCACGCCGGTGGACCGCCCCGGCCAGCGAGCTGACCGTGTACCTGGAGACCATCGGCCGGATGTTCACCGACAACCTGGCCACCGCGAGCCCGTTTGCCGACCTCGCCGACTCGCCGGAGGGCTCGGCGACCGCGCTGGACTACCCGGAACAGGACGTGGCCGCCGAAGTCCCCGCCGGGCTGATCGACCAGGTCTCGCAGGCCAACGCGGTGCAGCGGGACCTGCTCGGCGCGATGCTGCCGGACGACACCCGCCCGGTGCTCCCGGAGACGCTGATGACCCCGGTCCGCAACGGGCTGCTTCGGGCGGCGTCCAGCGGGTGGCGCGGCAACGTCGAAGGCGGCAGACAGGCCGCGGCCACCGCGGTCAAACAACTCGACGACATGCGTGCGCAGGTGAAGGTCAACCCGCCGGGGCCGCCGATCGTGCCCGCGTCGTCCAACAGCCCGATCCCTGTCCGGATCACCAACACCCTCCCGGTCGACGTGCTGGTCAAGCTGGTGATCAAGGAGAGCGCCGGCCTGCGGCCCGGCGTGGTCCAGCAGCGGCGGATCCCGGCGGGCAACGCCTTCACCGACCTCATCCCGGTCGAGCTGCTCCGGTCGGGCAAGTTCACCGTCGACGTCCAGGTCACCACGCCCGGTGGCACCCAGCTGGGCAACATCTCCAAGTTCGAGATCACGTCGGGCGCGTACGGCACCATCACGGTCGCCGTGACCAGCGTCGCCGGTGGCATGCTGGTACTGCTCGCCTCCCGGCGCGTCTACCGTCGTATCAAGCAGCGCAAGAAACAGGAGCCCACCCCGGCTTGACCAGAGCGAGGACATCCGTGCCCCCCGCCGGCGGCGGCAGACAACACCCTCGAAAACCCGCGGCGCCCCGGAAACAGGCCCCCCAGGCCCGCGGGTCGCTCGGTCGTGCCGTCGGGTCCATGGCGATCGCCACCCTGATCAGCCGGATCACCGGCTTCCTGTGGAAGGTCATGCTGACCGCCGCGCTCGCCATCGGTGTGCGCAACGACTCGTTCACGATCGCCAACACGATGCCCAACATCGTCTTCGAGCTGCTGATGGGTGGCGTGCTGGCCAGCGTGGTCGTGCCGTTGCTCGTCCGCTCGCAGGACGACCCGGACGGCGGCCTCGCGTACACGCAGCGGTTGCTCACGGTCGGGCTGACGTTGCTGGGCGTCGGCACGGTCGTCGCGACCGCCGCGGCGCCGCTGATCACCAAGCTGTACGTGGACGACTCGACAGGCAAGGCCAACCCCGAACTGGTGACCGCCTTCGCCTACCTGCTGCTACCGCAGATCTTCTTCTACGGCCTGTTCGCGTTGCTGACGGCGATCCTGAACGCCAAGCAGGTGTTCGGCCCGACGGCGTGGGCACCGGTGGTGAACAACCTGGTGGTCATGGCGACCATCGGGATCTACGCGATCGTGCCGGGTGAGATCTCGCTCGACCCGGTCAAGATGGGCGACGTCAAGCTGCTGGTCCTCGGCATCGGCGTGACGGCGGGCATCGTCGTGCAGTCGTTGATGCTGCTACCCGCGCTGCGCCGGATAGGCTTCAAGTTCCGCTGGAACTGGGGCCTCGACTCCCGGTTCAAGGAGTTCGGCGGGCTGGCGCTGTGGATCATCGGCTACGTCGCGGTGAGCCAGGTCGGCTGGACGATCAGCACCCGCGTGCTCACCGCAGGCGACGAGGGCGGTGCGGCCATCTACAGCAACGCGTGGTTGCTGTTGCAGTTGCCGTACGGCGTGATCGGTGTCTCGCTGTTGACCGCGATCATGCCGAGGCTGAGCCGGGCCGCAGCGGACGGCGACGACCGCAAGCTGATCGGCGACCTGTCGTACGCCAGCCGCTTGTCGGCCGTGATCCTCGTGCCGATCTCCGCTGTGCTCACGGTCACCGGTGCGTCCATCGGTGTCGTGTTGTTCTCCCACGGCGCCAGCAACCCGGCGCAGGCGACCAGGCTGGGTGAGTCCCTGGCCGTGTCGGCGTTCGGTCTGCTGCCGTACGCCCTGGTCATGCTCCAGCTGCGGGTGTTCTACGCGATGAAGGACGCGCGGACGCCGACGCTGATCATGATCGTGATGACCGCGGTCAAGATCCCGCTGCTCTACATGTGCGAGGGGCTGCTGGCGCCCGAGCACGTCGTGATCGGCGTGATGATGGTCAACTCGCTGAGCTACGTCGTCGGCGCGGTGCTCGGCCAGGTGTGGCTCTGGCTGCGGCTGGGACACCTGAAGACCAAGCGGGTCGTCGGCGTGACGCTTTTCTCAGTCTTCGCCGGGGGGCTCGGCGTCGCGGCCGGTCTGGTGGTAGCCAAGATGCTCGGTGGTGTGCTCCCGGACGCGGCCAAGCCCAGGGCGATGCTTTCGCTGGTCATCGAGGGAATCGTGGCGGGTGCTGTGTCGTTCGGCGTGCTGGTCGTACTCAAGGTCGACGAGCTCAAACCTGTTACCGCGAAAATCACCCGTCTGATTCGTCGGCGGTGAACTGGGCACCCATCACGTCTGGTGGGTTTCCCGTAGGCTCGCTACGAGGTATCCGTTGTGCGCGGATCGGTGGCGCGTCTGACGGGAGAGTGCGGTGACGACCAGGAGGACCGACTACACCAACGACGCGACCGTCCCAGGCGTTCGCGCGACGGCTGGTGACCTGCTTCCGGGCGGGGTCATCGGCGATGGTCGATACCGTCTGCTTGCCCCTTTCGGTGTGGACATCCGCGGCAACGCGCATCTGTGGCGCGCCCGCGACGGCCAGCTGCGCCGTGATGTCGGGTTGACAGTCCTCGTCGGTGACCCGACCAACCGTGACGCCACCGTCGCCGCCCGCCGCACGTTGGAGCGGGCCGCGCACGCCGCGCGGTTCACAAGTCCGAGCGTGTCCCGTGTGCTGGATGTGCTGGGTGTCGGCAGCGGGATCGACCCGAGTGAAGGTGTCCTCGGTGTCGTCGTGGCGGACTGGGCGCAAGGTACGGACCTCGTCGACCTGGTCGCCGAGCACCCGTTGCCCTCGGGGACCGCGGCAAGGCTGCTCGAGCCGTTGGCCATCGCCGTGGAACAGGCCCACCACACCGGCCTGGTGCTGGGCGTCGACCACCCGCAGCGGGTCCGGATCGGTCCGGACGGCTCGTTGCGGCTGTCCTTCCCCGGCCCGTTGCCGCAGGCCCAGCTGCAGGACGACGTCAAAGGCCTCGGCGCGATCCTCTACCTGCTGTTGACCGGGCGCTGGGCGCTGCCCGGCGGCCCGCCGACCATCCCCGGCGCCCGCCGCGACCGCATGGGCGCGCCGGTCTCGCCTGCCGCGCTGCGCCACGACGTCCCGGACGACCTGGCTGAACTGGCGGTGCGCAGCATCGCGGAGACGTCACTGGGCGGAATCCGGACCAGTTCCGCGTTCCTGACAGTGCTCGAGTCCATCGCCCAACGCGCCGAGCTGCTCGAACAACAGACGGAACTGCTCCCCTCGGTGCAGGGCGGCGACCAGCTGGCTGACCAGGACACGATCTGGACCACCAGCAAACGCCCGCCCAAGGACGACGGCAGGCGGCGCAAACTCGCCATCGGCGTGACCGCGTTGACGGTCGCGACTGTGGGCGTGCTCGCGTGGGTCGGCATGCAGCTGATCAGCTTCTTCGGCAGCGACCCGGTGCCCGCGGCGGTGCAGCAGTCCGTGGCGGTGGCGCCCCCGTCGCCCGGCGGCAACAGCGGCAACCAGCCCCAGGCGAACCCACCGCCCGCGCCCAAGCCCGCCGAGCCGGTCAAGCCGACGAAGGTCGTGGTCTACTCGGTCAAGGGGGACAAGGACGGAGCCGCCAAGGTAGGCCGCGTCAACGACGGCAAACCGAACACGGTGTGGTCGACCGACGAGTACAAGAAGCCGTTCCCCGCGATGAAGCCGGGCATCGGCGTGATGTCCACCTTCGGTGACGCGACCAAGCTCGCCCAGGTGATCATCGACTCGCCGAGCGCGGGCACCGTCGTGGAGATCCGGGCCGCCTCATCGGCGACCGCGAAGTTCGACGACACCAAGCTGATCGGCCAGGCCACGCTGAACGACGGCAAGACCGAGATCGCGCTGTCGAACGCGGAGCCGACCCAGTACGTGCTGGTGTGGATCACCAAGCTCGCGGTGGACGAGAAGGAGCAGAACGTCAGCCAGATCCGGGAGATCGAGTTCCGAACGGCCCAGTAAAAGGGCAACAAACCCGCCATGGATAAGCTGCCAGCGTGACCGCCGCAGCTAGCTCGGACGCATCGCTGATCGCGTCCCATGCCGCAGGGGATCCACACGCGTTCAGCGAGATCGTTCGTCGCCACAGAGACCGGATGTGGGCCGTGGCGCTGCGCACTCTCCGTGACCCGGAAGAGGCCGCCGACGCGCTGCAGGAGGCCTTCATCTCGGCTTTCCGCAACGCCGGGTCGTTCCGGGCCGAGTCGCAGGTGACGACATGGCTGCACCGGATCGTGGTGAACGCGTGCCTGGACCGAGTCCGACGCCGCCAAGCGCGCCCGACTGTGCCGTTGCCGGAGACCGGGCCGGGCGAGCCGGTCACTCCCGGCGACGCCATGTCCGAACGGGAGACCAGCCTGGTGGTGAAGAACGCGCTCGCCGAACTGTCGGAGGAACAGCGCGTGCCCATCCTGTTGGTCGACGTCGAGGGCTACTCGGTCGCCGAGACGGCCAAGATCCTCGGCATCGCCGAAGGCACCGTGAAGAGCCGCTGCGCCAGGGGGCGGGCCAAGCTCGCCAAAGTTCTCGGGCATCTGCGGAACCCGGTTGCTGATGCGAACGTCCCAGGTGACGCAAGCGAAAAGCGCGAGGGGCGTCCACGGCGTCAGTGGGAGGGGACATGACGAGCATCGGACGGGGGAGCGGCGGGCCACCGTGGTCGGTCGACCTGCTCGCCGATCTCCAGGCGGGTGCGCTGGACCCTCGGCAGGCCGACGAGCTGTGGCCCCAGGTCAACGCGGATCCGGAAGCCATGGAGATCCTGGCCGCGCTGGAGACGACGCAGGCCGATCTGCGCGAGTTCGCGGACGCGCCTGCGCCACCCATGCCCGCGCACTTCGCCGCACGGCTGGACGCGGCGATCGCGGCGGAGGCACAGGCCCGGTCGCAGGGGGTTCAGACGGCGCCGCCACCCCAGCAGCAGGCAGCGGCAGCGCCTGTGGTGAGCCTCGACGCCGCCCGTCGGCGCCGTACCCGCACCGGGTGGGCCGTCGGGATCTTCGCCGCGGCGGCAGCGGCTGTCGGCATCACGTTCGCCGCATTGCCCGGTGGTGGCGACAACGGCCCCAGCGGCAACGTCGCGGCGCCGGGACCGCTGACCTTCACCAAGGAAGACATCGGTCCGAACCAGTTGCAGGCGGCCAAAGGGCACAACGACTACGGACCGTTCACCGACAAGCAGAAGCTGGCGGCCTGTTTCGAGGCGAACAACGTCAGCAAGAACGCCGATCCGCTCGGCGCCAGACAGGTCACCGTCGACGGCAAGCAAGGCACGCTGTTCGTCCTGGCGTCCACGCCGGTCGGCACGTTCCGGCTGCTCGCGGTCGGTCCGGACTGCGGTCCGGGCACCCCGGCGACCCTGGCGAACAAAACGGGCGTGAAGTAGTCCTTCCCGGCTTTCCCGCCGGTCACGATTCAGTGCTCCCGGTCACCGGACGGTGCGGAACAACAAGCACCTACGATCGGTTGACCTAGTTGTCACTGGCGGGAAAGTCACGGAGGACAGATGGCGTCGCAAGACGAGGTCCGCAACCTGATCATCGTCGGGTCCGGTCCGGCGGGATACACAGCCGCGGTGTACGCGGCACGCGCGCAACTGTCTCCGCTGGTCTTCGAGGGCTCCCAGTTCGGTGGCGCGCTGATGACCACCACCGAGGTCGAGAACTACCCCGGTTTCCGCGACGGCATCATGGGCCCCGACCTGATGGCGCAGATGCGCGAGCAGGCCGAGCGGTTCGGTGCCGAGCTCAGGGCCGAGGACGTCGAGGCGGTCGAGCTGGACGGCCCGGTCAAGTACGTCACGGTCAACGGTGCCCGGTACGCGGCGAGGGCCGTCATCCTCGCGATGGGCGCCGCCGCACGCTACCTGCACGTCCCCGGTGAGCAGGAGCTGCTCGGCCGCGGCGTGTCCGCGTGTGCCACCTGTGACGGCTTCTTCTTCCGCGGCCACGACATCATCGTGGTCGGCGGTGGCGACTCGGCGATGGAGGAGGCCATCTTCCTGACCAAGTTCGCCGACTCGGTGACGATCGTGCACCGCCGCGAGGAGTTCCGCGCCTCGCGGATCATGCTCGAGCGGGCGCAGGCCAACGAGAAGATCAAGTGGCGGCTCAACGCCGAGGTCGTCGAGGTGCTCGACACCGACGGCAAGGTTTCCGGCGCCCGGCTGCGGGACACCCGAACCGGTGAGACCGAGGACATCGCCGTCACGGGCGTGTTCATGGCGATCGGCCACGACCCGCGCTCGCAGCTCGTCGCGGGCCAGGTCGACGTCGACGCGGAGGGCTACGTGCAGGTCAAGGGCCAGAGCACGTACACGAACCTGGACGGGGTCTTCGCCGCGGGCGACCTCGTCGACCACACGTACCGGCAGGCCATCACCGCGGCCGGCTCGGGTTGTTCCGCGGCGATCGACGCGGAGCGCTGGCTCGCCGAGCACGGTGAACAGCACGCACAGCAGGCACCGGAACTCGTCGGCGGCGGCTACGCCCCGACCAACAGCTGACACCAGTGGTCACGAACGGAAGTCTGTCAGGGGTCTCGACGGCCCAACTTCCCGCTGACCGCACCGGGCGAAAACCTGGATCCGCCGAATACTCCCAACGAACTCCCGTTCGCAACCACTAGGAGAGACCGTGAGCGGCAAACCCGTCACCGTTACTGACAAGTCATTCACCGAGGACGTGCTGCAGAGCGACAAGCCGGTGCTGGTGGACTTCTGGGCGACCTGGTGCGGACCGTGCCGCATGGTGGCGCCGGTGCTCGAGGAGATCGCGTCCGAGCACGCCGAGAAGATCACCGTGGCCAAGCTCGACATCGACGCCAACCCCGCGATCGCACGGGACTACCAGATCATGTCGGTGCCGACCATGATCGTCTTCCAGGGTGGCCGCCCGGTCAAGCAGATCGTCGGTGCCAAGCCGAAGGCGGCGCTGCTCAGCGACCTGGCCGACTACGTCGCCTGATCTCCAGCCGTAACCGAATACGAGCAACCTCGGCCCGGGGCTGACGTCCACTCCTCGTGAGTTGACCAGCCCCGGGCCGTGTCATGCATCACACTGGATCCGAAGACTCGGTAAGGAACTCGACGCGGGACGTGACCCTAAAGGGGACCGGCCCGCAGGCCGGGGCACAATAGCCTGCGACACAACCTGAGATCGTCGGTTTATCAAACTATGACTTGAGTGAGGGGTGCATGCGGGAACTCCGCCCCGGTGACGCCGGACCGGCTGTAGCCGAAGTGCGGGCCACGCTCGCCAGCCTGGGCCTGTTGCCCACGGCCAACGGCACGGGCGACCCGTCGCTGTACGACCTCGCCGTCGAGCACGCCGTTCGCGCCTTCCAGCAGCAGCGCGGCCTGATCACGGACGGAATCGTCGGGCAGGCCACCTACCAGGCCCTGCGCGACGCCACCTACCGTCTCGGCGGCCGGCCGCTCGCGTACCTGGTTTCCGCGCCGGTGAGCGGCGACGACGTCCTGGAACTGCAGGAGCGCCTGCTCCAACTGGGGTACAACGCGGGCCGGCCGAACGGCGTGTTCGGTCCGCAGACCGAGCGTGCGCTGCGTGAGTTCCAGCGCGACTACGGCCTGACAGTGGACGGCATGTGCGGCGCCGAGACCGTCGGCGCGTTCAACCGCCTGTCCCCGCGCGCCAGCGGTGGCCGTCCGGTCCTGCTGCGCGAGCAGGAGAAGGTCCGCAACGCCGGTCCGCGGCTGCGCGGCAAGCGGATCGTGATCGACCCGGGGCACGGCGGCACGGACCCCGGCGTGACCGTCGACGGCATCCGCGAGGCCGACCTGATGTGGGACCTGGCTCGCCGCCTGGAAGGCCGGATGGTGGCCACCGGGATGGAGGCGATGCTCTCCCGCGGGCCTGACCAGTGCCCGACCGAGGCCCAGCGCGCGCACTTCGCCAACGAGGCGGGCAGTGACGTCTTCCTGTCCCTGCACTGCGACCGCAACGCCTCCCCCCACGCTTCCGGCCTGGCGACCTTCCATTTCGGGACCGCGCGCAACAACACGTCCACTCTGGGCGAGGCGCTCGCGGGCTTCATCCAGCGCGAGCTGACCGCCCGCACCGGCATGGTCAACTGCCGCACGCACGGCAAGACGTGGGACTCGCTGCGGCTGACCCGCTGCCCCGCCGTCCGGCTCGAACTGGGCTACCTGACCAACACGGGCGACCGGACGCTGCTGGCCGATCCGGCGTTCCGCGACCTGGTCGCCGAGGGCATCCTGGTGTCGGTCAAGCGGCTCTACCTGCTCGGCGAGAACGACCAGCCGACCGGCACGTTCACCTTCGCCGACCTGATGCGGCACGAACTCACCAAGAGCTGACCCAGCACTGTCAGCGCTGGTAGACCGGGCTGGCCGTGGTCACCGAGACCGTGCCCAGCAGGCGCTCCAGCGCTGCCTCGACGTCTTCCTTCCAGGTGATCGCGCTGCGCAGTTCCAGGCGCAGCCGCGGCCACCGGGCGTGCGGGCGGACGGTCTTGAACCCGACCGCCGCGAGGAACTCCGACGGCACGACACAGCTGGGCTCGTCCTCGTCCGGCTTGGCGTCGCCGAACGACTCGATCGCCTTCACACCACGGCGGGTGAGGTCCTTGGCGACGGCCTGGACGAGCATCCGGCCGAGCCCGCCACCGCGGAACTCGGGAAGGATGTGGAACCCGGTCAGCATCACCGCGTCGGGGCTGATCGGGGACGTCGGGAAGGCCAGTGAGCGCGGTACGGCGTTCGGCGGGGCGTAGAGCACGAATCCCACCGGGAGCTTGTCGGAGTAGACCAGGCGGCCACAGGAGCCCCATTCCAGCAGCATGCTGGAAACCCAGGCCTCCTTCTCCAGCTCGGTCTCCCCGAAGGCCTCGGCCTGCTCCTTCAGGTGCGGTGCCAGCTCCCAGAACACGCAGCCCCGTGAATGCTTGGGGAGGTGATCCAGGTTGTCCAGCGTGATGCCGACGACGCGTCGCGACACCCAACCTCCCCGGCCCGCTCGGTTGGAACTTGAGAAGGGCATGCGGTAACCACAGGCCCAGGGTTCAGGATAGGGGGATGTGACAAGAGCCGGAAGGACAACGACCTGATAGAGGCCAGAGTTACACTCGCTTGACTGACGAACGAGGTGGCGCATGCACTCGGAGGAACCGGAGGGCAATCAGCTGGTGCCCTCGAAGGGCCAGAATCTCGACCCGCACCTGAAGCGCTACGCGGCGCGTGCGGAAGGGATGACCGCGTCGGAGGTACGAGCGCTCTTCGCGGTCGCGAGCAGGCCAGAGGTCGTCTCGCTGGCAGGGGGCATGCCCAACCTCGCGGCGCTGCCGCTCGACTCCATCGCGAGCGAGGTCGCCGGACTGATCACCTCGGACGGGCTCGTCGCACTGCAGTACGGCTCCGCGCACGGTGTTCCAGGGCTGCGTGAGCAGATCTGCGAGGTGATGGCGATCGAGGGGATCACCGGACATCCGGACGACATCGTCGTCACCGTCGGCTCCCAGATGGCGCTCGACCTGGTCACCCGGATCTTCTGCGACCCCGGCGACGTCGTGATCGCCGAGGGGCCGTCCTATGTCGGTGCACTGGGGACGTTCGCCTCGTACCAGGCGCGTGTCGTGCACGTCGAGACGGACTCGGACGGCTTGGTCCCCGAGGCGCTGCGCCAGGCGCTCGCCGCGGCGGCCGAACAGGGCCAACGGGTGAAGTTCCTGTACACGATCCCGAACTTCCACAACCCGGCGGGCGTCACGCTGGCGGTGTCGCGCCGCGCGAAGATCCTGGAGATCTGCCGCCAGGCCGGCGTGCTGGTGATCGAGGACAACCCGTACGGGCTGCTTGGCTTCGACGGCCAGACGTACCCGGCGCTGCGCTCGATGGACCCGGACAACGTGATCTACCTCGGGTCGTTCTCCAAGACGTTCGCCTCCGGCCTGCGGGTGGGCTGGGCGCTCGCGCCGCACGCTGTGCGGGAGAAGCTCGTCCTCGCGGCGGAAGCGGCCGTGTTGTCACCGCCCGTGCTGTCGCAGCTGATCGTGTCGCGCTACCTCGCCACGCACGACTGGAAGGGCCAGATCAAGTCCTTCCAGACGATGTACCGCGAGCGCCGCGACGCGCTGCTGACGTCGCTGGACCAGCACATGCCGGTCGGCTGTACGTGGACCAAGCCGGATGGCGGCTTCTTCGTCTGGATGACCGTGCCGGAGGGCATCGACACCAAGGCGATGCAGCCGCGAGCGGTCACCGCACGGGTCGCGTACGTGCCCGGCATCGGCTTCTACGCGGACGGGTTCGGCTCCCGGCAGATGCGCCTGTCGTTCTGCTACCCGACGCCGGAACGGATCCGTGAGGGTGTCCGGCGGCTGTCCGTCGTGCTGGAGCAGGAGATGGAACTGCTGCGCACGTTCGGCCCCGCGTCCCGGCGGATCGCGTCCGGTCCGCAGACCCCGAGCCCGGACACTGCATAATCCGGGAGTGTCAGATCGAACTGTTGCCGTCCTGTCCGGCGGGCTTTCGCATGAGCGTGATGTTTCCCTTCGGTCGGGGCGGCGACTGTCGACCGCCCTGCGCTCGGTCGGCCTGACCGTCGACGAGTGGGACACCGACGGCTCCCTGCTGACGAAGCTCAGCGTCCAGCAGCCGGACGCGGTCGTGATCGCGTTGCACGGTGGTGAAGGGGAGAACGGCTCCGTCCAGACCGTCCTGGAAATGCTCGGCCTGCCGTTCGTCGGCGCGGACTCGCACGCGTGCCGCCGTGCCTGGGACAAGCCGACCGCCAAGGCCGAGCTCTCGCGCGCCGGGCTGCTGACGCCGGACTGGGTCGTGCTGCCGCACAGCACCTTCCGGGAGCTGGGCGCGCAGGCGGTGCTCGACGCGATGGTGGCCAGGCTCGGCCTGCCGCTGATGCTCAAGCCCGATCAGGGTGGGTCGGCGCTCGGCGCTCAGGTCGTGCGTGACGCGGCCGAGCTGCCCGCCGCGATGGTCAACTGCCTGGCATACGGCGAGACGGTGTTGGCCGAGCAGTTCATCTCCGGTGTCGAGGTCGCGGTGACTGTTGTCGACAGTGCCGACGGACCGGTGGCCCTGCCCGCAGTGGAGATCGTTCCCGAGAGCGGCGTCTACGACTACACCTCCCGGTACACGGCAGGCTTCACCAACTTCCACACCCCGGCTCGGCTGTCGGCGAAGACGGCGGGCGAGGTCGCCGAGTTGGCCGTGTCCGCGCACCGTTTACTCGGTCTGCGTGATGTGTCACGGACCGACGCGATAGTCGACGACGACGGCTCGATCTACTTCCTCGAAGTGAACGTGTCACCCGGGCTCACTGAGACGTCGCTCCTGCCGATGGCGACCGAGGCTGCCGGGCGGTCGCTCGGTGGGATCTATGCCGAACTGGTCGACCGCGCCATCGCTCGCGCTTGACCGCCGGGCCGACATCGCCACTGCGGCGGTGATTCACGTGAAACATGCGGCCCCGATCCTCGGACAGCAAAGAGCCCCGGCACCCGCCGGGGCTTTCTTATGCGCCGGGCGACCGAGCCGAGACTCGATCGATGCCTCCACTGAATCGGACAAATCGGAATCATCACCGTGACGCAATGGCCTGGGGTGGTTACACGTCCTGGGAACGAATCCCTTTTGTCCCATTTTCGTTGATGATGTCAATGATCCGTTCAAGATCGTCAACCGACCCGAACTCGACCACAATCCGGCCTTTGCGCTGCCCCAGTTCGACCTTCACCCGGGTGTCGAACTTGTCGGAGAGCCGCTCGGCCAGATCCTGAAGCCCGGGGGCGTGCATCGGTTTACGCGGAGCGGCCTTCGGCTTCGCCGGTTGGTCGTGCTTGGCGAGAGTCACCGCTTCCTCGGTCGCACGGACCGACATGCCCTCCTTGACGATCTGTGCCGCGAGCGCCTCCTGCCGCTCCGGGTCCTCCAATCCGAGCAACGCGCGGGCGTGCCCGGCGGACAAGATGCCCGCCGCGACCCGACGCTGCACGGGGAGGGGAAGCTTCAGCAGCCGGATCGTGTTCGTGATGACCGGGCGGCTGCGCCCGATCCGGGACGCGAGTTCCTCGTGCGTCACCTCGAACTCGTCGAGCAGCTGCTGGTACGCCGCCGCCTCTTCGAGCGGGTTGAGCTGAACCCGGTGGATGTTCTCCAGCAGGGCGTCCCGCAGCATCGCGTCGTCCGCGGTCTGCCGGACGATCGCCGGGATCTTCTCGAGCTCGGCCTGCTGCGACGCGCGCAGTCGCCGTTCACCCATCACCAGCTCGTACGAGCCGCCGCCGAGATCGCGGACCACGATCGGCTGCATCAACCCGAACTCGCGGATCGAGTGCTCCAACTCGGCCAGCGCGTCCTCGTCGAAGACCTGACGCGGTTGCTTCGGGTTGGGCTTGATCGCCGAGGTGGGGATCTCGCGGTACACCGCACCGGCGACCTCACCGCCGGGCTCGGGCGGGGGAGCGCCGCGAGTCGGGACGGGACGCCGGGGCACGGCCGGAGCGGCCGCGTCGGCTTCGGGACCGCTGGGGATCAGGGCGGCCAGGCCTCGGCCAAGGCCGCCCTTCCGTGCCGGAGGGGCCGATTCCGGCTTGCTCATTGCGCCGCACCCCGCTCAGCGAGTTCGCGGGACGCGTCGAGATAGCTCATGGCACCTCGTGAACCCGGGTCGTAGGCGAGCACGGTCTGCCCGAAACTCGGCGCCTCGGAGACCTTTACGTTCCGGGGGATGACCGTCTGCAGGACCACGTCGCCGAAGTGCTGCCGCACCTCCGCGCTCACCTGGTCGGCGAGCTTCGTCCGGCCGTCGTACATCGTCAGCAGGATCGTGGACAGGTCCAGATCCGGGTTGAGGTGCTTCTGCACCAGATCGATGTTCTTCAGCAGCTGGCTCAGACCTTCCAGTGCGTAGTACTCGCACTGGATCGGGATCAGGACCTCCTGCGCGGCGACCATGGCGTTCACCGTGAGCAGGCCGAGCGACGGCGGGCAGTCGATGAAGACGTAGTCCGGGCCGAGTTCGTTGAACGCTTCGTCGGTCAGCGCGGCCTTGAGCCGCGACTCGCGTCCGTGCATCTCGACCAGTTCGATCTCCGCACCAGCGAGGTCTATGGTCGCCGGCACGCACCACAGGTTCGGCGACTGGTCGCTGACCTGAGACGCGTCCTTCAGCGACACCTCGCCGATCAGCACCTCGTAGATGGACGGTGTGCCGGAGCGGCGGTCGACCCCGAGTGCCGTGCTGGCGTTGCCCTGCGGGTCGAGGTCGATGACGAGCACGTTGAGTCCGTGCATCGCGAGACCGGCGGCGAGGTTCACCGCGCTGGTCGTCTTGCCGACGCCTCCTTTCTGGTTGGCAATGGTGAAGACGCGGCGGTGCGACGGCTTCGGGAACTGCTTGTCGGGGTGCAACAGCTTGGCCGCGCGCTCAGCCTCTTCGGCGATCGGCGTCCAGTTGACCGCGCCCGTCGGCGTCGGATGGCTCACGAGTGGCTGCACCTCCCCGGCGCCCACGGCACCGTCTCAAGTTTCACGTGGAACATGCTCGGTCCGATCCTTCCTTATCGCCGCTTGCGGCTGCGCCCGGCAGCCGGTTCGGCGCGCCGCACAACCACAACGGTCGTGGGCTCGTCGAGGAACCCACCACCACACGTCCGTACTTCCGGGTCCACGCCGCCCGCGCGAGCGATCTCGGCCCGGTCCCGTTCAATCTCTTCGGCGGCGCTCGATCCCTTGAGCGCGACCAACCGGCCACCGCTCCGAAGCAGGGGAAGACACCAGCCGGCCAGCTTGCCCATCGGCGCCACCGCCCGCGCCGTCACCACGTCTCGGTTGGCCCACGTCCGCCGGACTTCTTTCTCCTCGGCCCGGCCACGGACGACCGTGACATCCAGATCGAGCTTGGCCGCGACCTCTTCGAGCCACGCCACCCGGCGTGCCATGGGCTCCAGCAGAACGATGTCCAGATCCGGCCGGGCGATCGCCAGGGGGATGCCGGGGAACCCGGCGCCCGACCCGACGTCGACGACGGTCGCGCCGTCTGGCACGCACTCCGCGATCGCCACCGAGTTCAGCAGGTGGCGATCCCACAGCCGGTCGACTTCCCGTGGCCCGATCAACCCGCGCTCGACGCCGTGGACCGTCAGCAGTTCGACGAACCGCGTCGCTCGATCTGAACCAGCGCCGAACGCCTGGGACACCACGTCGGTCATGAGCTCCATCCGATGTTCCACGTGAAACCACGTCCGCCCGATTGTCGCCGATCGGCAACCCTCGCCCCACCGGACTCACCGCGTACGAATGGCGGTTTCACGTGAAACACGTGCCGAGTGGAGCCTGGCAAAGCTTCTCACATTCGGCGGGCAAAAAAAGAACGCGGCCCGTCTTATCGACGGACCGCGTCCAAACTCACTCAATGGAGCTAGGGCTTCGGGAAAATCACCACGCGGCGGCGGGGATCCTCGCCCTCACTCTCGCTGTGCACGCCGTCGACCTCAGCCACCGCGTCGTGCACGACCTTGCGCTCGAAGGGGGTCATCGGCTGGAGCCGAACCTTCTCGCCGGAGCTCACCACCTTCTCCGCACTGGCCTTGCCGAGATCGCGGAGTTCCTCTCGACGCTCGGCGCGCCACCCGGCGATGTCCAGCATCAGCCGGCTGCGCACGCCGGTCTCCTGCTGGACCGCGAGCCGGGTCAGCTCCTGCAGCGCCTCGAGTGCGTTGCCGCGCGGACCGACCAGCTTCTCCAGGTCGTCGCCACCGTCGATGCTGACGATGGCCCGGCCCGCTTCGACGTCGAGATCGATATCGCCGTCGAAGTCGAGCAGGTCGAGCAGGCGCTCCAAGTAGTCCCCGGCGATGTCGCCCTCTTGGACGAGCAACTCCTCACCGGTGGGACCGGACCGCGCGGGCTTCTCCTCGGCGGCGTCTTTGTCGACCTGCCCGCCCTCGGCCCCGAGGTCGGTGTCGGCTGCCGTCACGGTGTCTCCTCTCCAGGCTCGGATGGCGTCACGAACGCTTCCGGCCTGACTTCTTGCTGCGGGATCGGTCCGAGATCAGACCGGGAATTTCGGTGCCGCCGTTGGAGGAGGTGTTCCCCGAGGCAGGCTTCTTCTGGTTGGCCGGGCGCACGGACGGCTGCTTGGCCGGCCACTTCTTGTCCGGCTTGGCCTTGCCCGACGTCGAGGGGGTCGACTCCTCGGCATCCGCGGCCATGTCGGCGGGCAGCTTCGGCGGCGTGGGGCGCTTCTTCGGCTGGGTCGGCTTCTGGCCGACCTTCGGGCCGAGGTTGGTGCGCTTCTCCTGCGCCTGGACCTTCTGCTCTTCTTCCTCGCGGTCGATCTTCTTGTAGATCAGCCACTGCTGGCCCAGCGTCCAGATGTTGTTGCTCAGCCAGTAGATCAACAGACCGATGGGGAAGAACGCACCGAACACGAGCACACCGAGCGGGAACACCCAGAGGGTGATCTTGTTCATGATGCCGGTCTGCGCGGTGGCGGTGGTCGGGTTCTGCCGAGCCACGTTGTGCTTCGCCGTGAAGTGGGTGGCGACGGAGGCGATCACCATCAGCGGAGCCGACACGAAGATGACGGACTGGAGGTTGCCGCCGAGGTCGGTCATCTCCTTGCTCGCCTGCGCGATGTAGTTCGACAGGCGGGCGCCGAACAGGTTCGCGTGCAGGTACGACGAGACCTCGTCCGCACCGAAGTAGTAGTTGCCGGACGCGCCCGGCGTGAAGCCGCGGAGCACGTTGTTCAGACCGAAGAAGACCGGGATCTGCAGCAGCATCGGCAGGCAACTGCCCAGCGGGTTGACGCCGTGCTGCGACTGCAGCTTCTGCATCTCCTGCGCCAGCTTCTGCCGGTCGTTCTTGTACTTCGCCTGCAGCTTCTTGATCTCAGGTGCGAACTCCTGCATCTTGCGCATGGAGCGGACCTGCTTGACGAACGGCTTGATCAGGATCGCGCGGACGGTGAACGTCAGGAAGACGATTCCCAGCAACCAGGCGACGCCGCTGGTCGGGCCGAAGACGGCACCGAAGACCTTGTGCCAACACCAGAGGATGAAGGACACCGGGTAGTTGATGAAATCGAGCACGGAACTACTCCTCGGCGGAACTGTGGTGAGCCGGGGTCCCGGACGGCTTGCGCCGGGGGCGACGGGGTGGCACGGGGTCGATTCCCCCGTTGCTCCAGGGATTGCACCGCAGCAACCGCCAGACTGCGAGCCACAATCCCTTGATGGCGCCGTGGGTCTTCAGTGCCTCCACGGCGTACGTGCTGCAGCTGGGGTAGTAGCGGCAGGTGGGTGGGAGCAGCGGCGAGATCACCTTGCGGTACACGTGGATGGGAAGCAGCAGAACCCACGCGACAGGCCCGGTCCGGCGTGGCGCGCCGTCCGTGTTCTCGTCAGGGGATTCAGTCACTGTTCCACCGCCAGCTTCAGCCGCCGGACAGCCGCGTCGAAATCCTGGGCGAGTTCCGCGCTCGACGCGGAGGCTGCCGGCGCTAGCGCCCGGACAACCAACGTGCTGCCAGGGGCGAGAGTTCCGAGCCGGTCGGCCACAAGGTGGCGCAGCCTGCGGGTGACCCGGTGGCGAACCACCGAGTTGCCCACCGCCTTGCTCACAACGAAGCCAACCCGGACGGGGTTTCCCGTCCGGGTCAGCGTGGTCTCAGTTGTCGGCTGCGTCGCCCGCACCGCGTGTACGACGAGCCGGGATCGCCCGGCTCGTCGACCTTGCCGGGTCACTCGGGCGAAGTCGCCACTACGCGTGAGCCGGGCGGTCGCGGGCAGCACGGTGCCGTGCCGCCTGTCAGGCCGACAGTTCGGCGCGGCCCTTGCGGCGACGAGCCGACAGGATGGCCCGGCCCGCACGGGTACGCATCCGCAGCCGGAACCCGTGGGTCCTGGCGCGACGACGGTTGTTCGGCTGGAAGGTGCGCTTGCCCTTGCTCACGGCTTGGTTCTCCCGGTCTGTTCTTGAGGTCCCGTGTCCCCAGCTGGTGGTTGGCCCTCGATGGACCGGTCGCGACGTGGTGTTCCAGCACGGCGTGAATGGGCACGCAGAACACACCCGACGCTAGCGGGAGACCTTTCGAGGGTACGCACCCCGCGTCCGGCGGCAAAATCCGGGTCCGCCTAACCGCGTTCGACCGCGACACGCCGCCACTCGGCGCGCTGGGGACGGGCACGTCTTGTGGGCGAGGGCGGCGCTTGTTAGCGTGCGGCTTCCGGTTTGTCACACGGGGAAGTGGGAGCCTCGCCGTGTCGCGTCCCGCCACTCGGTACGTTGAACCGATAAGGGCTTCGCTGCGCTACGCCGTATCTTCGTGCACAGTTGTGGACAACCCTGTGGATGCCCTGCGGTTCGGGTGACCTCGGGCAGCGGCCACGCCCGCGATTCACAAGTACGAGGGGAGGGGAGCCCGCCAGGTGTCCGAGCACCAGATCAACTTCGGTCTCGTATGGGAGCAAGTCGTCCGGGAGCTGTCTGCCGGGATCCTGTCGCGCCAGCAACAGGCGTGGATGCGGGTGACGAGGCCGATCGGTCTGCTTGACGGAACGGCGCTGCTGGCCGCGCCGAGCGACTTCGCCAAGGAGGCGATCGAGCGCGCGCTGCGCGAACCGATCACCGACGCGCTGTCCCGGAGGCTCGGCCGCGCCATCTCCCTCGCTGTGAAAGTGGACACTGTCGGCTCACCGACCCCGGCCGTGGCGCCACCCGTCCAGCCGGTCGAGCCGGTGGGCGTGAGCGCGCCGATGGCCGCGCCCGGCCCGGTCCCCGTCGCGGAGATCGATCTCGGCACGGACACCGACAGCGACGAGGTCGACGAAGAAGGCGACGCGCTCGCCACGGCGCGGGAAGTCTGGCCGACGTTCAACGGCAAGCAGCCCGCCGCGGTGGGCCAGCCGTTCACCGCACCGGCGCAGCCGCAGACGTCCAAGACCCGGCTGAACGAGAAGTACACGTTCGACACGTTCGTGATCGGCGCCTCCAACCGCTTCGCGCACGCCGCTGCCGTCGCCGTCGCCGAAGCGCCGGCCCGCGCGTACAACCCGCTGTTCATCTGGGGCGAGTCGGGACTGGGCAAGACGCACTTGTTGCACGCGGTCGGGCACTACGCGCAACGGCTGTTCCCCGGCATGCGCGTGCGGTACGTGTCGACTGAGGAATTCACCAACGACTTCATCAACTCGCTGCGCGACGACCGCAAGGTCGCCTTCCAGCGCCGCTACCGGGACATCGACATCCTGCTGGTCGACGACATCCAGTTCCTGGAGGGCAAGGAAGGAACCCAGGAGGAGTTCTTCCACACCTTCAACACGCTGCACAACGCGAACAAGCAGATCGTGGTCTCGAGCGACCGGCCGCCCAAACGGCTGGAAACCCTGGAAGACCGGCTGCGCACCCGCTTCGAGTGGGGCCTGATCACCGACATCCAGCCGCCCGAGCTGGAGACCCGCATCGCGATCCTCCGCAAGAAGGCGGCACAGGACCGGCTGAACGTCCCCGCCGAGGTGCTGGAGTTCATCGCGGCCCGGATCGAGGCCAACATCCGGGAGCTCGAGGGCGCGCTGATCCGCGTCACGGCGTTCGCGTCGCTCAACCGCCAACCGGTCGACCTGGGTCTCACCGAGATCGTCCTGCGCGACCTGATCCCGGACTCGCAGGTCCCGGAGATCAGCGCCCCGACGATCATGGCGGTGACCGCGGAGTTCTTCGGAGTGACGATCGAGGACCTCTGCGGGCCTGGCAAGACGAAGGCGCTGGCGCAGTCGAGGCAGATCTCGATGTACCTGTGCCGGGAGCTGACCGACCTGTCCCTGCCGAAGATCGGCCAGACCTTCGGCGGCCGCGACCACACCACCGTGATGCACGCGGAGAAGAAGATCCGCAAGGAGATGGCCGAGCGCCGCCGGACCTACGACCAGGTCCAGGAACTCACCTCCCGGATCAAGCAGCGCGCCCGCGGCTGAACACCCCCGCCAACGGGCAGGCCACGCGCCTGCCCGTTTCGCATGGCCGGAACAGCCATGGCCGGCCTCTGCTCCGTCCGGGGGTGACCGGTCCGCTCCGCCCCGCCTGTCGCGACCTTTTCTGGCGCCGTCCCTGAGCCCAGCCACCCACCCAGAAAACTCCGCGACCGCTGTCCGGGCCGCGTCCGTTCACCCCACCTCGGCATCCCGCTCCGGTTTCGGCACCCAAGGCCCGGCGCAAACGCTTGCCAGGACTTCGGACGCGCTGCGGCGGTCCGCGATGCTCGGGTGGGGCTCCGACCTCGCCCGGCAGCGTCGACATCTTTCTGGGAAGGGTCCGAGCCTGAGCCACCCCGCTGTCGGAGAAACCTTCCGGTGCACGGCCTGAGGGCCAGGCGGCGCGGCCAGCCGGAACTCCTGGCACCGGGCGCACCCGGCGGCGGCCCGCGCTCCGCCCCATGATCTTCGGCCGATCACCGGCCCGGCCTTAGTCCTTCGGACAGGGGAACTCCGCGACGCCCGCGCCGGGAGGTTTCTGCCGACCCCGGACGCCCCGGCCCACCGGCTCTGCAGAAAGATCGGCTCCGGATCCCACGTCGCACCGCACCGCCTGCCCCGGCTGCCGCCGGTGCGGACGCCGCCGGATCCTTTCTGCCAGGTCGCTCGGCCCAGGTCACTCCCACGTCCAGAAAGCATCGCGCCACGAGCTCCACCGCCGCCTGGGTTTCTCCGCCACCCCTTCGGTCGAGGCGACCACCCCGTCCAGAAAGATCACGACTCGCGGCGCCGACCACTCGGCCGCCCGGAGTCCGGCCCGCCGGACCCGCGGCTTTTCTGCCAGGGCGCCCGGTCCAACTGACCTGGTCTGGGAGAAAACTTCCGGCGTTCGGCCGACACCGCGCCGCCCCGGCCACCTGGAAATCCGGCTCTGGTGGGTCTCGTGGACCGATCGCGGGGCATCCGAGTTATCCACAGGTGTGGACATCGCTGTGGTTGGCTTCGACCAGGCCCGATCGTCGACTCATCCACAGGATCGACCAAGATCATCCACGATTTCGCGACGCCGACGCCCGCTCCGAGCCGCTGTTGTGAAACCGTCGCGCCCGCCGTCGATTCGATCAGCGGTATGCGGCCTGAGCAGGGAAAACCCGAAATCGGCCGACACGGGTCGAGTACGCACCCGGATCTCCGGCCGGGCAGGTGCTCGTCGGTAGGCTCCGCGTGTCCGCGTTGCTCTGACCTGGGCGGAGTCGATGATGCGCGGCGCGCGGGGGCACGGTGCGGATCGCTCGGGCGACGAACTTTTCTGGGGCTGTGGAGAGTTGTCCACAGCCCCAGAAACTGGCCAGAAGGCCCGCCGAGGGCCGCTCGGCATCACCCGACGGGGCGATTCGCGTCACTTCTCGCCATTCACACCCCCTGGGCATGGATCGACCCACATCTGGGGATGAGCCTGTGGACAACTGGCGCATTGTGTGGACGGATGGCGGCCGGTCGAGAGTTGTACACCGCCGATCGGGTCTATCCACCGATCACATCCCGTGGTCTTCCACAGCCGGACGCGGCGCTGGACCTGGGCGGACGGCGTGTATCCACACAACCCACAGGACTTATCTCTGTCACTGTTTTGCTCTCTTCAAGGAATCAACAGAACAAAAACAGGGGGCGTGGATGGCTGAGGACAACTGGCTCCCGACAAAAGCCGACGGGCCAAGCCCCGGATGACGGGACCGCCCGGCACGCCGTACGGTTGGACCCTCTGCACCTCGAGGTGAGTCACTCCGGGGATCAACAGGTCGAGTCTGAAAGGACCTCCATGAAGATCCGCGTCGAGCGCGACGGTCTCGCCGACGCCGTCGCCTGGGTCGCGCGCAGCCTCCCGTCCAGGCCACCCGTCCCCGTCCTTGGCGGTGTTCTGCTTGACGCAGGCTCGCCGGACGCCGAAGGCGAAGCACTGACCATCTCCGGTTTCGACTACGAGGTGTCCGCGACGGTCGGTGTCCCGGCGACGATCGCCGACGGCGGCCGCACCCTCGTGTCCGGACGACTGCTCGCCGACATCACGAAGGCGCTGCCGAACCAGCCGGTCGAGATCGCGGTCGACGGCGCCCGTGTGTCGATCACCTGCGGCAGCGCGCGGTTCAGCCTGCCGACCATGCCGGTCGAGGACTACCCGCAGCTGCCGCCGATGCCGCCGCACGCGGGCGAGCTCGCCGGTGAGGTGTTCGGTCAGGCGGTCGCCCAGGTCGCGATCGCGGCGGGCCGCGACGACACGCTCCCCATGCTGACCGGCGTCCGCGTCGAGATCAGTGGCGAGACGCTCACCCTCGTAGCCACCGACCGGTTCCGGTTGGCGATGCGCGAGTTCACGTGGAAGCCGTCCGGCGACGTCGAGGACGCGGCGGTGCTCGTGCCCGCGCGAACGCTTGCCGACGCGGCCAAGTCGTTGGGCACCGCGGGCAAGACGGTCGAGCTCGCGTTGTCGTCGAGTGACGGCCTGCTCGGTCTGTCGGGTACCGGCCGCCGAGCGACCACCCGCTTGCTCGACGCGGAGTTCCCGCGCTACCGCCAGTTGCTGCCGACCGAGCAGACGTCGAACGCGATCATCGAGGTGTCCCCGCTCGTCGAGGCGATCAAGCGCGTGTCGCTCGTCGCCGAGCGCGGAACCCAGGTCCGGCTCGAGTTCACCGGCGGCGGCCTGAAGCTGTCGGCAGGCGGCGATGACGAAGGCAGCGCCGAGGAAGAGCTGCCCGTGCAGTACGAAGGCGAACCGGTCACCATCGCCTTCAACCCGGGTTACCTGCAGGACGGCCTTGGCGCGTTGCACACCGACCGCGCCGAACTGTCCTTCACGACCCCGAACCGGCCTGCGCTGATCAAGCCGGTCGACGAGAACGGCGAAGTCGTCGCCGGGTACCTGTACTTGCTCATGCCCGTGCGCCTGCCGGGTTGATCCAGGGGAGAACACCGTGCAGCTCGGGCTCGTCGGTCTTGGCCGAATGGGTTTCAACATGCGCGAGCGCCTTCGCAAAGGCGGTCACGACGTAATCGGCTACGACCGCAACCCGGACGTGACCGACGCCGAATCGCTCGCCGATCTGGTCGGCAGGCTCGAGGCGCCGCGCGCGGTCTGGGTGATGGTCCCGGCGGGCGAGCCGACCAGGCAGACCGTCGAGGAGCTCGGATCGCTGCTGTCCCAAGGCGATCTGGTGATCGACGGCGGCAACTCGAAGTACACCGAGGACCAGGCCAACGCCGCGAAGCTCGCCGAGAAGGGCATCCACTACCTGGATGTCGGTGTGTCCGGCGGCGTCTGGGGTCTGGAGAACGGCTACGGCCTGATGGTCGGCGGCACGGCCGAGGACGTCGAGCGGATGCTGCCGATCTTCGACACGCTGCGGCCGGAAGGCCCGCGCGAGGAGGGCTTCGCGCACGCGGGCCCCATCGGTGCGGGGCACTACGCGAAGATGGTGCACAACGGCATCGAGTACGGCTTGATGCAGGCGTACGCCGAAGGCTTCGAACTCCTCGACACCGCCAAGATCGTCGAGGACGTGCCCGCGGTGATCAAGGCGTGGCAGCGCGGAACCGTTGTGCGGTCGTGGTTGCTCGACTTGTTGGTGCGTGCGCTCGACTCCGACCCCGAGCTCGACGACCTGCGCGGCTACGTCGAGGACTCCGGCGAAGGCCGGTGGACGGTGGCCGAGGCGATCGACAACGCGGTTCCGGCGCCGGTCATCTCGGCCGCGCTGTTCGCGCGTTTCGCTTCGCGGCAACCGGATTCGCCCGCGATGCGGGCGGTTGCCTCACTGCGCGCGCAGTTCGGCGGGCACGCGGTGCAGAAAGCCGGACCGAGTTCGGGATCCGGCAGCACGCAGGCGTAGGTGTACGTCCGGCAGCTGCAGGTCGTCGACTTCCGGTCGTGGAAGCAGGCGGACCTGACCTTCGAACCCGGGCCGTGCGTGCTCGTCGGCGCGAACGGCCAGGGCAAGACCAACTTGGTCGAGGCAATCGGTTACACCGCAACGCTTGGCTCGCACCGGGTGTCGGCGGACGCGCCGATGATCCGGCACGGTGCCCAGCGCGCGGTGGTGCGCACCGCGGTCGTCAACGAAGGCCGCGAGCTCACGATCGAACTGGAGATCACGGCGGGCAAAGCGAATCGTGCCCGCGTGAACCGTGGACCCGTGCCCCGGCCCCGTGACGTGCTCGGGATTCTGCGCACTGTGTTGTTCGCGCCGGAGGATCTGGCGTTGGTGCGCGGCGATCCCGGTGAGCGCCGTCGGTTCCTCGACGACTTGCTCGTGTTGCGCGCGCCGAGGTACGCCGGTGTCCGCTCGGACTACGAAAGAGTGTTGCGGCAACGCAACGCGTTGCTCAAGTCGTCCGGTGCCGCGCGTCGTGCCGGGTCGAAAGGCGACATCGCGACGCTGGACGTGTGGGACGGTCACCTCGCGACGCACGGTGGGCAGCTGCTCGCCGCACGGCTCGATCTCGTCGCGGACCTGGCGCCGCATGTACTGGCCGCGTACGCGGGGGTTGCGGGAAGCGATTCCGGTAGCCCCGCGACCATCGCGTACAAGTCGTCGATCGCGGACAACCTCGAACCGGGTTACGGGGTGCACGGTGGTGAGCGCGCTGACCCGGACGCGGTGACGGACTCGTTGCTCGCGGCGATGGCAGCGAACCGGTCGCAGGAACTGGAACGTGGTGTCAGTCTCGTCGGACCGCATCGCGACGAGCTCGAACTGGTCCTGGGGGAGGCTCCCGCCAAGGGGTACGCGAGTCACGGCGAGTCGTGGTCGTACGCGCTGGCCCTTCGGTTGGCGGCCTACGAACTGCTGCGGGCCGAAGGATCCGAGCCGGTGCTCGTGCTGGACGACGTCTTCGCCGAACTGGACCGGCGCCGCCGGTCGCGACTCGCCGAAGTGGCCGCGGCCGCCGAACAGGTCCTGATCACGGCCGCGGTGGCGGAGGATGTGCCCGGCGAGTTGGCCGGGACGAGGTTCTCGGTCGCGGACGGGGAGGTACACCGTGCGGGATGACGATCAGCAACCGAAGATCACCCCTAGTGGTGTGACCGGCCCCACAACTGGGGACAACTCTGTGGATAGTGTGGATAACACAGTGACCACGAGCGGTCTACAGGCGGCTAACTCGGACATTTCGCCCACTGAGCCCCCTCTATCGGGGAATGGCGGAACCGAAGGTGACCGTGTTCTGCGTGGCTCGGACCTCGCCCGTGCGGCGCTGCAGGCGGCCAAGGAAGCGGCCGGGAACAAGCGCAAGGCGCAGTCGGCGAAGGGCAAGGTCCCGCACACCGGGTCACGCAAGCGTCGTCGCTGGTCAGGAGCCGGAGCCGACAGCCGGGATCCGCAGAAATTCGGCGCACTTCTGGGTAAAATCGCAGCTGAACGCGGGTGGAACGGCCAGCTGGCCAACGGCGAGGTGTTCGGCAGGTGGACCGCCATCGTCGGGGCGGAGATCGCCGAGCACGCCAAGCCGCTGACGTTGCGCGACGGCGAGCTGACCGTGCAGGCGTCTTCAACCGCATGGGCGACACAGCTGCGGTTGCTGCAGCGCCAACTGCTGGCGAAGATCGCCAAAGGTGTGGGTGACGGAGTGGTCAAACGACTGAAGGTGCACGGCCCCGCGGCACCCAGCTGGCGGTACGGGCCGAGGCACGTGGCCGGACGTGGGCCACGTGACACTTACGGCTAACCTGAGCGCCTGAACCTGTCTTCCGGCCGGTCGCACCCGCCGAACTTCACGGTATGACGTCTGTGGACAATCTAGAGGTGTCCTAAGGGCGGTTCTGACGAGCTCTACCAGTAGGATGTAGAGGGGATCAGAACCAGGCCCGTCCAGGCCTCGGCGAGACGAGGAGAACCCACGCCCGTGGCAGCCAATGAGAACGGTAAGAGTTACGGCGCCGAGTCCATCTCCGTGCTCAAGGGTCTGGAAGCAGTGCGCCTCCGACCGGGTATGTACATCGGTTCGACCGGCGAGCGAGGCCTGCACCACCTGATCTGGGAGGTCGTGGACAACTCCGTCGACGAGGCGATGGCGGGGTACGCGACCAAGGTCGAGGTCACCCTGCTCGCGGACGGTGGCGTGCGCGTCGTCGACGACGGCCGCGGTATCCCCGTCGCCGAGCAGCCGGAGGAGAAGCGCTCCGCGCTCGAGGTCGTCATGACCGTGCTGCATGCGGGTGGCAAGTTCGACAGCGACAGCTACGCGGTGTCCGGTGGTCTGCACGGTGTCGGTATCTCCGTGGTGAACGCGCTGTCGACACGCCTGGAAGCTGTCGTGAAGCGCGACGGTCACGTGTGGACGCAGAGCTACCGCGACTCCGAGCCGGTCGCACCGATCAACCAGGGCGAGGCGACCGAGAACACCGGGACCTCGATCACCTTCTGGCCGGACCCCCAGATCTTCGAGACGGTCACCTTCAACGCCGAGACAGTGGCCCGACGCCTGCAGGAGATGGCGTTCCTGAACAAGGGCCTGACGATCGTCCTGCGCGACGAACGCGTCTCCGAAGAAGAGGCGGTCGAGGACGCCGAGGGCCAGGCCGCGCGGATCAAGGAGCGGACCTACCACTACCCGGGCGGTCTCGAGGACTTCGTCAAACACATCAACCACACGCGCGAGGCCGTGCACAAGTCGGTCATCGCGTTCGAGGCCAAGGGCACGGGTCTCGAGGTCGAGATCGCGATGCAGTGGAACACCGGCTACTCCGAGTCGGTCTACACCTTCGCCAACACGATCAACACGCCGGAAGGCGGCACGCACGAAGAAGGCTTCCGTGCCGCGCTGACCCGTGTCGTCAATGTGTACGCGCGTGACAAGAAGATGCTCAAGGAGAAGGACACGAACCTCACCGGTGAGGACATCCGCGAGGGTCTCGCCGCGATCGTGTCGATCAAACTCGCCGAGCCGCAGTTCGAGGGCCAGACCAAGCAGAAGCTGGGCAACACCGAGGCGAAGACCTTCGTCCAGCAGACCTGCAACGAGCAGCTCGCGCACTGGTTCGAGAGCAACCCGGCGGACGCGAAGACGATCGTGATGAAGTCGGTTTCCTCGGCGCAGGCCCGGATGGCGGCCCGCAAGGCCAAGGAACTCGTCCGCCGCAAGGGCGCGCTGGACATCGGCGGTCTGCCGGGCAAGCTGAAGGACTGCCGCTCCACCAACCCGGAGGAGTGCGAGATCTACATCGTGGAGGGTGACTCCGCGGGTGGTTCGGCCAAGGAAGGCCGGGACTCGAAGTTCCAGGCGATCCTGCCGATCCGGGGCAAGATCATCAACGTCGAGAAGGCCCGTATCGACCGGGTGCTCAAGAACACCGAGGTCCAGTCGCTGATCACCGCGATGGGCACCGGCATCTACGACGAGTTCGACCTGTCGAAGCTGCGCTACCACAAGATCGTGCTGATGGCCGACGCCGACGTGGACGGCCAGCACATCCGCACCCTGCTGCTCACGTTCCTGTTCCGGTTCATGCGACCGTTGATCGAAGCCGGTCACGTGTACCTCGCGCAGCCGCCGCTCTACAAGATCAAGTGGCAGCGGGGTGTCGAGCCGGAGTACGCCTACTCCGACCGCGAGCGCGACGGCTTGATCGAGCAGGGCCTCGCTGCGGGCAAGAAGCTCGGCAAGGACGACAACATCCAGCGCTACAAGGGTCTCGGCGAGATGAACGCCGACGAGCTGTGGGAGACCACGATGGACCCGGCGCACCGGATTCTGATCCAGGTCACCCTGGACGACGCGGCGACCGCGGATGAGCTGTTCAGCGTGCTGATGGGTGAGGACGTGGAAGCCCGCCGGTCCTTCATCACCCGCAACGCCAAGGGCGTGCGGTTCCTGGACGTCTGATCCGTCCACAGCAGACCTTCACACCGGGTAGCCAGAGAGAAGAGCCGTGACAGAGACGACGCTGCCGCCGGAGCGGGACCGCATCGAGCCGCGTGACATCCAGCAGGAGATGCAGAACTCCTACGTCGACTACGCGATGAGCGTGATCGTCGGCCGAGCGCTGCCTGACGTGCGCGACGGTTTGAAGCCGGTGCACGTCCGCGTTCTGTATTCCATGTACGACTCGGGTTTCCGTCCGGACCGCGGGTACGTGAAGTGCTCGCGCGTCGTCGGCGACGTGATGGGTAACTACCACCCGCACGGTGACTCGGCCATCTACGACACCCTGGTCCGCATGGCCCAGAGCTGGGCGCTGCGCTACCCGCTGGTCGACGGCCAAGGCAACTTCGGCTCGCCTGGCAACGATCCGGCTGCCGCGATGAGATATACAGAAGCGCGTCTGACTCCGTTGGCCATGCACATGCTGGCCGACATCGAGGAAGACACCGTCGACTTCCGCGACAACTACGACGGTCGGACGCGGGAACCCGTTGTCCTGCCGTCACGTGTGCCGAACCTGTTGATCAACGGCAGTTCCGGTATCGCGGTCGGCATGGCGACCAACATCCCGCCGCACAACCTCCGTGAGGTCGCGGACGGCGTCGTGTGGGCGTTGGAGAACTGGGAAGCCTCGGAAGACGAGACCCTGGCCGCCCTGCTGACCCGCATCAAGGGGCCGGATTTCCCCACGCACGGCCTGATTCTCGGCACGTCCGGGATCGAGGACGCGTACCGCACCGGCCGCGGCTCGGTCCGGATGCGCGCCGTCGTCGAGGTCGAAGAGGACGCCAAGGGCCGCACGATCCTCGTCGTCACCGAACTGCCGTACCAGGTCAACCCGGACAACCTGATCGAGAACATGGCCGCGCTCGTCCGGGACGGCAAGATCGTCGGCATCTCGGAGATCGCCGACGAGTCCAACAAGCGATCCGGCATGCGGATCGTGATCACGCTCAAGCGTGACGCGGTCGCCAAGGTCGTGGTGAACAACCTGTACAAGCACACCCAGCTGCAGCACAACTTCGGCGTGAACATGCTGGCACTGGTCGACGGCGTGCCGCGCACGCTGCGCCTCGACCAGATCGTGCGGCACTACGTCAAGCACCAGGTCGAGGTCATCGTCCGGCGTACCCGTTTCCGCCTGCGCAAGGCCGAGGAGCGGGCGCACATCCTGCGCGGTTACGTCAAGGCGCTGGACATGCTCGACGAGGTGATCGCCCTGATCCGGCGGTCGCAGTCGACCGAGGAGGCCCGCAACGGCCTGATCGCGTTGCTCGACATCGACGAGATCCAGGCGACCGCCATCCTCGACCTGCAGCTGCGCAGGCTGTCGGCGATGGAACGCCAGAAGATCATCGACGAGCTGGCCGAGATCGAGCGCTACATCGCCGACCTGCAGGACATCCTGGACAAGCCGGAGCGCCAGCGCAACATCGTGCGCGACGAGCTGATGGAGATCGTCGAGAAGCACGGCGACGACCGGCGCACCAAGATCATCCCGTTCGACGGCGACGTCTCGGTCGAGGACCTGATCGCGGTCGAGGACGTCGTCGTGACGATCACGCGGACCGGCTACGCGAAGCGCACCAAGACGGACCTGTACCGCGCGCAGAAGCGCGGCGGCAAGGGCGTGCAGGGCGCGGGCCTGAAGCAGGACGACATCGTGGCGCACTTCTTCGTGTGCTCGACCCACGACTGGATCCTGTTCTTCACCAACAAGGGCCGGGTCTACCGGGCCAAGGCGTACGAGCTGCCCGAGGCCAGCCGCAACGCGCGCGGCCAGCACGTGGCCAACCTGCTGGAGTTCCAGCCGGAAGAGCACATCGCCCAGGTCATCCAGATCAAGGACTACCAGGTCGCGCCGTACCTCGTGCTCGCGACCAAGGACGGCCTGGTCAAGAAGAGCAAGCTGTCCGACTTCGACTCCAACCGCAGCGGTGGCCTGATCGGCATCAACCTGCGCGAAGGGGACGAACTGGTCGGCGCGGTGCTCTGCTCGTCCGACGACGACCTGCTGCTCGTGTCCGCTGGCGGCCAGTCGATCAGGTTCCACGCCTCCGACGAGGCGCTGCGGCCGATGGGCCGCGCCACGTCCGGTGTGCTCGGAATGCGCTTCAACTCCGGTGACGAGCTACTGACTCTCGGCGTTGTGAGGGAAGGCACATTCGTGCTGGTCGCCACGGACGGCGGGTACGCGAAGCGCACGCCGATCGAGGATTACTCGGTGCAGGGCCGCGGCGGCAAGGGTGTGTTGACCATCCAGCACGACAGCAGGCGTGGCAGGCTGGTAGGAGCTCTCATCGTCGAAGCACAAGATGAGATCTTCGCCATCACGTCGGCGGGTGGGGTCATCCGCACCTCCGCCGGCCAGGTCCGCAAAGCGGGACGGCAGACCAAGGGCGTCCGGCTGATGAACATCGGCGAGGGCACCCTGCTGGTGGCGATCGCCCGCAGCGCCGAGGACACGTCCAATGGTGAGGCCACCGGCGAGGAAACGGCCGAGGAGACAACCACAGACCCATCCGGCGCGTCAACGGAACAGCCCGCAGACTAGGTGAAGCGCGGGACACCGCCGACGAGGAGACGAGGATCAGCTCGTGACACCCCCCGAGGGAACGGACAAGACGCAGGATGTGAACGTCGACCCGACGTCCACGGTGTCCACGGCTAACCGTTCAGAGCCGGCCACACAGCCGGGGCAGGAGCCCAACGGGCAGGGTGAGAAGACCGAGACCACCATCAAACACCCGGTGGTGGCCGAGGAGGACACGAACGGCGCGCCGCCGCCATGGCAGCGCGTCACCAGTGACGCCCAGTACCCGGACCCGGAACCGGAACCCGAACCGGTGGCGGATCCGGCACCACCGGCGCAGCCCTCGGACCAGTCGACCAGGCCGAGCCTGGTCGACGAGAAGACCGTGAACATGCCGCGCCCGGTCGTGACCGGGACGGCGGCACCGCGGGCACTCGGCGAGTACCCGCCGGTCGGTCTGCACCAGACCGGGCCGCAACCGGCACCGGGAGCACCGGCCAGGACCACTGTGAACCTCGGCACATCGAACAGTGCGGTGCCGGGCATGGCAGGAGCGACACAACGCGCGGGCACGGCTCCGCCCAGCGCACTGCGCCGTCCGGGCCGTGGCCCCCGTCGGGCGAACCTGCAGATCAAGCGCTTCGACCCGTGGTCGGTGCTGAAGCTGTCGCTGGTGCTCGGCGTGGCGCTGTTCTTCGTCTGGCTGGTGGCAGTCGGTGTGCTGTACGCGGTGCTGGACGGCATGGGCGTCTGGGACAAGGTCAACGGCACGGCCAACGAGCTGTTCTCGGCCAACGCGAACAACGCGGCGGAACCCCTGATCAGCGCGGGCCGGGTGTTCGGTGTCGCGGCGATCATCGGTGCGGTGAACATCGTGCTGTTCAGCGCGTTGGCCACCGTCGCGGCGTTCGTCTACAACGTCTCCGCCGACCTCGCGGGCGGCCTGGAGGTCACGTTGGCCGAGCGGGAGTAGCGGAAAGGGGATACCCGTTTTGGGGCGTGGGAAGGCGTGCTGTAGTCTTCTCAACGTTCCCAAGGGCCCATAGCTCAGGCGGTTAGAGCGCTTCGCTGATAACGAAGAGGTCGGAGGTTCAAGTCCTCCTGGGCCCACGATCGATTGGGTGACGTGTGCCGGTAGCGGGGCTACTGGCCTTCATCGATCGTCATAATTTTGGGGGGCCCAGCCCCCACGCCCCCCAGGAAAGATGAGGCGCTGCGCGCCAGGGCTTGGGTCGCGTAGTGTGGGGACCTGGGGAAAGAAGAGCATGTGCCTGAAGGAGGCCTGACGTGAAGAAGCTTCTCGGACTGGTGGCTGTTGCAGGTGCCATCTTCCTGGTGGTCCGCCGTAGCCGTTCCGCGAAGGCTGAGGCCGACCTGTGGCGCGAGGCCACCGCGCCGGCGGGCAACAACGGCGCCGCCAAGTAAGACCCATCCCAGCCGGGGGCCCGGGTTCGCGCCTGGGCCACCGGCTCGGAGTCCCACCCGGGGACGTAGCTCAATTGGCAGAGCACTGCCTTTGCAAGGCAGGGGTTAGGGGTTCGATTCCCCTCGTCTCCACGGCCTCGGGCTGACCCTGCTCAGTGCTTCGCACTTTCGCCGGGTCGGCCTCTATTATTTTGGGGGGCCGAGCCCCCCAAGCCCCCCACGGTGCGAGCTCCTCTCGACCCAGCTCCGTTACGTTGGTTTTTCACCAGCTTGCCTCGCCTTCGGCGGGGTTTTTTTGCTTTTCTGGCGTTGGCGTTGGCGTTGGCGTTGTTGCGTGGGTGGGGTTACCTGCGTGTGCGGGCGGAGTGTGGGGTGTTTGGGGTGATTATGGTGGGGTTGGTGGTCAGGAGGGTTTTTGCTGTCAGGCCGAACATCTTGTGGAAGGTTTCGCTGAAGTGGTTGGGGGAGGCGAAGCCTGCGTCTGCGGAGGCTCTGGTCAGGTTCGCTCCGGTGGTGAGCGCTGTTGCTACGTGGGTCATTCGGGTCCAGAGGCGGTAGCGTCGGAAGGTTGTTCCCGCGTTTGCTGTGAAGAGGTGTTGGAAGTGGGTTGGGGAGAGGTGGAGCTGGGCTGCTAGTTGGGGGGCGCTCAGGTTCGGGTTGGCTTGGAGGGTTCTCATCGCGGTTTGGATTCGGGGGTCCGGGGCGCGGTTCGGTCGTGGGTGGGGTACGGGTGCGCCGGTTGTGTGGACTGTTTGGATGAGGGTTTCTTCGTCGCGGTGGTGGTAGGCGATTGTTTTTGTTCGGACTTCCATCCTGGTTTTCGGTTCATCGGTGTCCGAGTAGGTGAAGAGCATCCGGCCGGTTGTCGCTATCAGGTGGTGATGGGCTCGGGCCGGGATGAAGGCGCTTCTGAGTCGTTGGGTTCCTATGTCCGCTGCTCGGAGTTCGAAGGGGGCGTCTATGCCAAGGGCCAGGCAGTGGACTGCTCCCGCGTGGGGGTCGAGGTCGAGGGCCGGGCCGAGGTAGGTTGCCCGCCCCGGTTGTATCCACAGAGTCGGCTCGTCAGGACAGCACGTTTCTGAAAGCGGGCGGTCGTCCACGGCTCGATGATCTCAGGTGTGCGGGAATTCGAGAAGAATGTCGGGCGGGGCCTCCTTGGGGTTGCCGCGCTGATCAACTTGTTGCCCGGGGTTGGCGCGATCTCGGTTTCGTTCGCGCGCTCGGCTTACGGGGTGTCGATCGATGGCGTCGACATGGCGGTGTTGCTGAGGCATCGAGCCGTGCTGTTCGTGATCCTCGGGGTGGGCTTGCTTGTCAGCTTGTTCCGGCCGCAGTTGCGGACGGCCGCTGTCAGTGCCAACGCGGTCAGTTTTGGCGGATTCGTTCTGGTGGCTGTGCTGAGTCAGCCGGTGAACGCGCAGCTGGAACGGGTGGCGTGGATCGATGTTGCCGGGCTCGTCGCTTTGGGGCTTGGCAGTGTTCTGCTGCGGAGGTGCCGGTCCTGAACCGGCACATTGTTGACGGGGTGCCAGGTAGAGTTCTGGTGTGCGGGAACGCGGTGGTTTCTGGGTTGGGCTGTTCGCCTCGGTGTTCTACCCGTTCACGTGGGCGTTCGCTCGTCGGAGCATTCGCGGCGCGGAGCGGTTCCCGGCGCAGGGGCCTGCTCTTCTCGTGTTGAACCACCCCTCGTACATCGATCCGATCGTCGACGCGATCTTCGTGCACCAACAGGGGCGGGTGCCTCGGTTCTTCACGAAGCACACGTTGTGGAACGTTCCGTTGCTTGGCCGGGTTCTCGATGGGGCCGGGCAGATCCCGGTGTACCGCGGGACCGAGAAGGCCGGGGACAGTTTGCGCGGCGCGACCGATTCGTTGCGGATGGGCCGGTTCGTTGTCTTCTACCCGGAGGGCACGCTCACCCAGGATCCGGATGGGTGGCCGACGCAGGTCAAGACCGGGATCGCGCGGGTGGCGCTGGCCAACGACGTACCGGTGATCCCCGCCGCGCGGTGGGGAACCAGGGAGATCTTCGATTCGAGACGCAGGAAGTTCCGGCCGTTCCCGCGCAAGCGCGTCGACATGGTGGTCGGTGAACCGATCGACCTGAGTGCCTATCGTGGCAAGGAGGTCGACGGTGCGTTGTTGCGCGAGGTCACCGAGGTCATCATGGATCGCGTGCGGGAGTTGCTGAAGGAACTGCGCGGGTGAACGTCGTGCGGGTGTCGAAGTTCTTGTCGCGGCACCTGCGCCACCGCCCGGAGGACATCGGGCTGTCGTTGGACGAGGGTGGCTGGGTCGACATCGAAGAACTGCTGGCGGCGTGTGCCCGGCGTGGTGGCGTGCTCAGCCGCGAGGACCTCGAGTTCGTCGTCGCGAGCAACGACAAACAGCGATTCGCCGTGGACGGGAACAGGATTCGCGCGAACCAGGGACATTCGGTCGTCGTCGACCTGGGCCTCACCGCCCAGCGACCGCCCGACGTGCTGTACCACGGGACCGTCGCCGACAGCCTGGAACGCATTCGCGCCGAGGGGTTGAAACCTATGGCGCGCAACGACGTCCACCTGTCATCCGATGTGGACACGGCGGAACGTGTCGGCGCCAGAAGGGGAAAGCCGGTCGTCCTTGTCGTGCAGGCGAAAGCTATGCACGAGGCAGGCCACGAGTTCCGGCTCGCCGAGAACGGCGTGTGGCTCGTCGCGGAGGTTCCGCCGCGATTCCTTCAGTGACAGCGGTTTCCACGTCCGCCCACGTCAGGGTCGGGGTTGCCCACTCCGGTGGTTCGGCCTTGCGCGCGCCGAAGAGGTAGAGGTTCGGCACGATCCCCCGCATGTGGCTCAGCACGTCCGCGCGGTCGTCGACGAAATGGGTGATGCCGAGTCGCTTGCAGTGCTCTGCTTTCTCCGGGCGCTTGCGGCAGAACCGAGCGTTGGCGCGGAGAATCCCCGTCGCGGACCAGAAACCGTTGTGGTCAAGCCATTGCATCGTGCGTTCCTGGATCCGCTCGCCCGCCTTGGACACGATCCAGACCTTGCCGCCGAACACCTCGGTCAGCCTGGCGAGCGTGTCGAACGCGCCCGCCATCGCCGGGGTGCTCATCGCATCCTCTACGGATCCACTGAGGAACACCGTGTCGTCACCGCCGGGGTGCGACGAACCGTCGTTGATCACTCGGCCGAAGTCCACGCCGAGTCGTAACTCCTTGTGCATGCCGTCATCGTGGGGGATGGAAGGCTCAAACTGAACTACTGAAGTAGACGCTCCTATAGTTTGACGTTATGTTTCCCGGCGAGTCGTTGCCCGCGTTCCTGGTGTTCGCCGAGCGGCTGAACTTCACCGCTGCCGCGCGTGACCTGCACATCTCGCAACCGGCCCTGCACGTCAAGGTGCGGAAACTCGCCGAGGCCGTCGGCCGTCCGCTGTATGTCCGACAGGGCAGACGGCTGGTGCTGACCAGCGAGGGCGAGGCGCTGGCCAGGTTCGCGCGTGAGCGGGCCGACCAGCTCGACCAGTTCCTCACCGAACTGGCTGGTGAACAGCGCAGAGTCGCACTCGCCGCGGGACAGGGCGCCTATCTCTATCTGTTGGGGGACGTGATCGCGCGTGAGTCCGAGCGGTTGCGGCTGTTCACCGCGTCTCGTGCGCAGACGCTGGCGCTGGTGCGTGACGGACGTGCGCAACTCGGGGTGTCGGTGCTCGACGAGCTGCCCGATGACTTGGACACGGTGAAGCTCGCGACGTACGACCAGGTCGTGGTGGTGCCGCACGAACATCCGCTGGCGCGGCGTGAACGGATCCGGTTGAGCGACCTCGCCGGGACGCGGATGGTGCTGCCGTTGCCGACGCAGCCGTTGCGGGTGACGCTCGAACGCCTGCGTCTGGTCGCGGACTTCGAATGGGAGGTCGCGGTCGAGGCAGGCGGTTGGCCGTTGATGCTGCACTTCGTCGAGCTCGGTGTTGGTGCCGCCGTGGTCAACGGATGTGTGCGCACGGACTTGGCCACGGTTCCCATTGTCGACCTGCCGTCGGTGCCGTACTACGCGATCCACCGGCCGGGCGCGCCCGCCGACCGGCGAGTGGCGCAGCTGCTGGCCCAGATCCGTCAGTCGCTTGGTTCAACGTGAAACAACGGGGATGATCGAAGGTGTGACTCAGGCGGCCGGGGTGGTCTTGGCAGGCGGTTCCGGCACACGTGTCGGTCGGGACATCAACAAGGTCTACCTGCCGATCGCCGGTCGGCCGATCCTGGCGTGGTCGCTCGAGGCCTTCGCCGCGCACCCCGACATCAGCGCACTGGTTCTGGTCACGCGCCCCCAGGACGTCGAACACGTCGAAAAGATCGTCGACGGGATGGACGTCGACGTCGTGCCCGGCGGTGACACGCGCCAAGGATCCGAACTCGCCGCGTTGCGGCATCTCGCCGACCGGATCACTTCCGGTGAGATCGACACCGTCCTGATCCACGACGGCGCCCGCCCGTTGGTCAGTGCCGATCTTGTTGCGCAGGTCCTGCGGGCTGCGAGAAGGTATGGCGGCGCGATTCCCGGCTTGCCGAGCGAGGACCTCGCGCTCGCGACCGACGGCCACGTCACGCCGATCTCCGAAGAGCTGGTCGCGGTCCAGACACCACAGGGTTTTCTGGCGGCGCCGTTGCTCGCTGCCTACGAGCAGGCTGCTGAGGAGGGGTTTGTGGGGACGGACACCGCGTCCTGTATCGAGCGGTTCACCGACATCCAGGTCCGGTGGGTGCCCGGTGAACAGCGCAACCTCAAGGTGACGTTCGCGCACGACCTCGTTGTGGCCGAACGGTTCCTGGAGTCGCGGTGACCCTGCACGCCCATCTGCTGGACTCGCTCGGCCTCGCGCTGACCTCCGGCAGGTACCCGCCCGGCACGATACTCCGGCTCGACGAGCTGACCAGTCAGTACGGCGTGTCGAGAACCGTGGGCAGGGAAGCGGTCCGCGTGCTCGAGGCGTTGCGGATGGTGCGCAGCCGACCCAAGATCGGGCTGATCGTGCTGCCCGTGGCCGAGTGGAACCTGTTCGACCCGCAGCTGATCCGCTGGCGGCTGGCCGGAACCGACCGCCGGGAGCTGCTCGGGCAGATGTCCCAGTTGCGTGCCGCGGTCGAACCGGTCGCCGCGGGACTGGCGGCCACCAAGGCGTCGGCCGAGCAACGCGGCGAACTGCTGCGCCTGGCCGGCAAGATGCGCCAACAGGCGATCGCCGGTGACCCGCTCGCGTTCATCGAGGCCGACATCGAGTTCCACCGACTGGTCTTCCTGGCGTCCGGCAACGACTTGTTCGTGCAGGTCGGCGAAGTGACCACCGAGGTGTTGCACGGCCGGGCCGAGCTGCAGCTGTTTCCCCCGAACCTGCAGAACGCGGCACTGGACTGGCACCTGCTCGAAGCGGACGCCATCGCAGGCGGCGACGCGGCCGAGGCGGAACGGGTGTCGCGGTGCATAGTGCTCGACTCGGCGGCCGAGGTCGACCGCCTGCTGGAAACCTGAGTCCTGGCAGCGCCGGGCCAGGACCCAGGGGCTGCTCTCAGCCGGTTACCGCTGCGGTTTGCTTCTGCTTGTTCCACAGCCGGGCAAGTGTCCACGTACCCGGTCCGAAGAACGCGATCAGCAAGAAGATCCAGCTGTAGACCGCGGCGAGTTCGCCACCGTTCTCGATCGGCCACAGCGCCTTCGGCTGGTGACTGGCGAAGTACGCGTACGCCATCTCACCCGAGCAGATCACCGCGGCGACCCGGGTCCCGATCCCGAGCAGCACGAGTGAACCAGCGATGAGTTCGATGACAGCGGCATACCAGCCCGGCCACACGCCGAAGGCAACCACTCGTCCCGAGGGGATGCCGAACAGCTTGGCGGCCCCGTGGCAGACGAACAGCAACCCGACAACAATCCGGAACAGCGAGAGCAGGTCTTCCCTGCGCCTCAGGACGTTGTTCATCCGTACCCCTTACATATGCAGGATTCAGCAAGGTGCGGAGGCATTTACGCCCGGCGGACCGAGATGGTTCAGAGGAGTCGTGCGACGCGGCCCACACTGTTTCTGGTTGACTGGCGAACCTATGAAGCGAACGACTTCAGCCCTGCTGCTGGCGTGTTGCCTGGCTGCCTGCTCGACCAGCCCCGACGCAGGGGAAACGCCGCCGACCGCACAGCGCACACCGTCCGCGCCGACGACCACCCAACCTGAGGGACCCCCGCCTCCGCCGGAACCCGTCGCCGACGGTCCGTGCCCATACCTGGAGAGCGCCTTCGTCGCCCAGGCCAACGGTCAGCGCGCCACCAAAGTCCGGATCTCGGCGGACAAACCCCACCCGACCTGCTTCTTCTACCGCGCGGACGGCAGCATCCAGCTGACCGCACGGGTCTACGTCGGAACGGCCAAGAACGCCAAAGCACTCGTCGACGAAGCAGCCCCGATCGACACCTCCAACCCCGCGACGTCCCCAGCGGGCTGGAAAGGCGGATCGATCGGCGCGGCAAAGGGATCGACATACGCCGTGGCAAAAGAAGGTACCGCGGTGATCGTGACGACCAACCAGGCCCAGTCCATCAAGGCACGCCAGGTCGCCGAAAAAGCCATCACCACACTGGGGCTCTAGCAACCCAGAGTCACCGCAGTCGGGAGGCAGCTGCGTTCGTGGCGGCGAACGGGTGAATTTCCAGTCTTTCAAGACGAGCAGGAACCCTGCTCCCCTCCGCCCGAGTACCAGGAGGGGAACAGGGCTTTCGCCGAGTGGTCAGCTCTTTCGCGGGGTGGTTGTCTTCGCCGGTTGTGGGCGGCCGTTTTCCTGCTGCTTGGCCTGGTCGGCTGGTTTCTCGTCTTCCGTGGTGCGGGGTTCCGGCGTGAAGACCTCTTCCTCCTGCCGCGCTGCCGCCTTCGAACGGACCACTGCCGCGGCGCCCGCCGCGGCCACGAGCAGCGCGATCAGCCAAGGCCAACGGCGGCGACGCTTGGTCTCCACGCCGGTCATCTGCTGTGCCGTCTGCTTGGCCTTCTTCGCGGTCTTCGCCAGGTCCTTGCTGGTGGCCTTGGCCTTGCGGGCCAGCTTGCGGCGGGTTCGGCGGGTCTTGGTCGCGACGTCCCCAGCGCTTTCGACCAGCTTGTGCTCAACCCGGCGGACCGCGTCGACGGCCTTGTCCACCGCCTCTGGGGCCCGAGTCATGTGCCTTCACCTCGTCATAGGGTCGCGGGTGGTTTCCTGATAGACAGGTTCCCCATACTGCCCCTTCCGAACCGTTCCCGCTTCGGATGGCACGATTGAGGCGTGGCAGACAGCAACGAATCACTCGTCGGGATCAAGGTGACGGCCACCCTGCAGACTACGCACGGTGACATCCGTCTGGCCCTTTTCCCTGATTACGCCCCGAAAACCGTGAAGAGCTTCGTCGGGCTCGCCGAGGGCACGAAGGAGTATTCGCCGCGGAACGCACAAGGCGGCACGTCCGGCCCTTACTACGACGGGTGCCTCGTCCACCGGATCATCGACGGCTTCATGATCCAGACCGGCGACCCGGACGGGACCGGTCTCGGCGGTCCCGGCTTCACCGTGCCGGACGAGTTCACCGCCGAACTGCAGTTCAACAAGCCGTACCTGCTGGGCATGGCCAACATCAGCAGGCCGAACACCAACGGCTCCCAGTTCTTCATCACGGTCAAGCCGACGCCACACCTGAACTTCAAGCACACGATCTTCGGCGAGGTCGCCGACCAGGAGTCGCGCACTGTCGTCGACGCCATCTCCCGTGTCCCGACCGACGGCGACGACCGTCCGGTCGAGGACGTGGTGATCAACCACGTGGTCATCGCGCGTGACTGACCAGGTCTGCGTGCGGCACCCGGACCGGGCGACGGGGCTGCGCTGTGTCCGGTGTGAACGGCCCGCCTGTCCGGAGTGCCTGCGTGAGGCCTCGGTCGGGTACCAGTGCGTCGACTGCGTGAACGAGGGCAGGCGCACGCAGCGGCGTGCGGTGACCGTGGCGGGCGCGGAGTTGAACACCAAGCCGCTGATCACGCCGATCCTCATCGTCCTCAACGTGGCGATCTTCGTGCTGACCGCCGTCGAGGCGCAGAGCATCAGGGACAATGACCTGTCCTACTGGTCGCAGCTCGGTCAGCTCTGGACGCCCGCGGTCGCCGGTGGCGACTGGTGGCGGCTGATCACGAACGGGTTCCTGCACTCCGGGCCGATCCACCTCGTGGTGAACATGGTCGGCCTGTACATCCTCGGCCGGGATCTGGAAGCGCTGTTCGGCCGGATGCGGTTCACCGCGCTCTACATGGTGTCGCTGCTCGGCGGCAGCACCGCGGTGTTCATCTTCGACTACAAGCGGCTCGTGCAGACCTCGGCGGGCACAGTGCTGGACTACGTGCCCACTGTCGGTGCGTCAGGCGCGATCTTCGGGCTGATGGGCGCGCTCACGGTCGCGGTGATCAGGCTGAAGCTGCCGCTCACGCCCGCGCTCGGCGTCATCGGGCTGAACCTGGTGATCACGTTCACCCTCCCGAACATCTCGTGGCTCGGGCACCTCGGTGGCCTGGTCACGGGCGGGTTGGTCGCGCTCGGGCTGCTCTACCCGCCCGCGCGCATCCGGACGAAGGTGCAGATCGCGACTTTCGTCGGCGCGGTGATCCTGCTGGTCGGGCTTGTGTTCGTCCGCGACAGCGGGTTCGACCGCCCGGCGACGTGCACCTACGACTACCCGCAGGTCAGCTGCTACCGGCTACGTGCGTAGCTCGCGCAAGGCGTCAGCGACGTCCTCAGGCGGCGTGCCGAGATCGATCCAGCCGAGGACGACCAGGTCGTCCTCGGCATCGAGTTCCAGGGTGCTCACCTGGCGGCCGAGCCTGCGCGTGCGGACCAGCCGGACGTTGACTTCGGCCCAGGACCACTGCCGCCTGCCGGCCAGCTTGCGGAGCTCAAGGCCGTTGCTGTCCGCGGCGAGCCGCGGCCTGGCGAGCGTGCCGTGCAATGCGAGCAAGGCCGCGACCAGCGCGGCCATGCCGACGAGGACGCGTCCGGCGGTGTCGTCGGAGAGCACCGCCCAGACGGCCCCGCCGACCGTCGCCACCCAGCCGAGGGCGACCAGGACTGGTGGCGGTGACCAGACAAGACGGGTCTTTGGTGACGTCACGTGACGATGCGTCCTACTTATCCACAAGAGTTGTCCACACTGGGGATGAGTTACATCCTTGTGGTTCAGTAACGCTGGGCTGAACGGGTGGAAACCGGGGTCCCACTACCGAGTGAACAGCACGGTTCAGCGCCACCGCATGGTCATCAGCAGACCACCGATCATCAGCGCGAACCCGATCGCGAAGTTCCAGTTGCCCAGGTCGTTCATGAACGGAATGGACGGACCGGCGATGTAGTTGACCACCAGCCACGCGAGACCGATCACCATCACGCCGAGCATGACCGCGATGTACAGCGGATGCGAAGGGCCGCCCCCACGCACCTTCACCGGGGTACGGCGATCGCTGGCGGGCGCCGTGTAGACGCTCTTCTTGCGAACCTTGGACTTGGGCATCGTGTCCTCGCCTGGCGTTATGCGTGTGTATACGGCGGCAGACGGAGGTCCGTAACTGCCGCCGTGGGAACACGTTAACGTAGTCGAAAAGGCTCGCGAACCACCAGGGGAGTACGAGTGGGAACTCACGAGGGTGACTACGACTCGGGACGCCTGTACGGCGAGCTGGGGGACCGACCGCCTGAGCCCGGTGACCGGGCCCGCAACGTGGTCCGCAACGTCGGCGAACTGCTGATCACCGCGGGCATGGTCGTCCTGCTGTTCGTGGTCTACGAGCTGTACATCACCGACCTCTTCTCGGCGGGCAAGCAGCGCGAGGCCACGGCCGCCCTCGACGACCAGTGGCAACACCCCGGTGCGGACGTCGTCGAAGGCGGCGAACGGACCAACAAGATCGAGCTGGAAGACGGCAAGGGCTTCGCCAAGATCTACATGCCCCAGTTCGGGTCGGATTTTCACTTCACAGTGCTCGAGGGCACCAGCGACAAGACGCTGGAGAGCGGACCGGGCCACTACAAGGGCACCGCGTTGCCGGGTGAGCACGGCAACTTCGCGATCGCTGGGCACAGGGTCGGCAAAGGCGCCCCCTTCAACGACCTCGATCTGCTGCAATCCTGTGACAAAATCGTGATCGAAACCGAGGGCAGCTGGTTCGAGTACCGGATGCTGCCCAAGGAGGACGAGGCCCCGAAGTGGGACTCGGTCCGGACCAAGAGCCCCAAGTGCCAGAAGGTCAACGTGCTCGGCGCCGACTACTCGAAGGTCTTCGGCCGGGACATCGTGAAACCCTCGCAAGGAGGGGTCATCTCACCGGTGCCCTACGCCCCTGCGGGCACCAAGCCGGGTGCGGCGTTGTTGACGCTGACCACATGCCACCCGAAATTCTCGGACGCCCAGCGGCTCATCGTGCACGCTGTGATGACCCTGCAGGTGGCCAAGAACCCAGCCAACCCCGGCCAACCACCGGCCGGGATGCTGGAGGACAGCTGATGTACGGGTGGATCTGGCGCAAGCTCCCCGGACCACTGGCGGTGCGGATCACCATCGCCACGATCCTGATCCTCGGCGTGGCCGCGTTGCTGCTGTTCGTGGTGTTCCCGTGGCTCGAACCGAAGCTGTGGTTCAACAACGTGACCACCGAGCAGTGACGGTCCCCTGCTTCAGAAGTGGTTCAGCAGGTCCGTGAAGCGTTCGAGGTGCAGGATCCCCTCGTCCGCCGGGTCCAGCTCCTCCTCTTCCAGGATCCACGTGTGCACGTTCGGGATGAAGACCGCCTTCATCCCCGCCGCTCTGGACGAACGGATGTCCGACTTCGGGGAGTTCCCGATCATCCACGTCGTGTCCACGTCGAGTGCCAGTTCCTTCGCGAGCGCCCGGTAGGTGTCCGGGTCCTTCTCGGGCACGATGTGGATGCTCTTGAAGTGGTGCGCCAGGCCCGACTTGTCGATCTTGCGCTGTTGTTCGTCCGTCGCGCCTTTGGTCAGCATCAGCAGGTCGTGCCGCGTGCCCAGTTGCGTGAGGGTTTCCGGGACGCCGTGGATCAGTTCCACCTGGTGGTTGATCAGCGTCACCGCCAGCTGTTCGATCTGCTCGCTCTCCGCGCTGGACACGTCGCGCTGGTAGAGGTGCTTGAAGGTGTCGTGGAGGTTGCGCAGCAGCGCTTTCGTGCCGTAGCCGACGGTCGCGATGTTCGCGCGCTCGATGTCGTCCAGGATCGGCCTCAGCTGTGCCCGGTCCATCGTGGGGTGGGCCAGCCAGTCCAGGAAGTCGTTGATCACCCGTTCGAACAGGACGTTGTTCTCCCACAGGGTGTCGTCCGCGTCGAAGATCAGCACACCGGGCAGGGTACGGGCAAAGTGGTACGGGCGCACCACTTTATTGCCGGACCGCTCGGACCACCCAGCCGACCGCGAACACCGCCAAACCGATCAGCACCGAGCTGACCGGCAGGAACGCCACCAGCACGGCACAGCCCACCAGACCGGCCACCGCCACCGGACTCCGGTTCATCGACCACGCCGAGGCGTTGGTGATCGCGTAGTACACAAGCACACCGAACGACGAGAAGCCGATCGCGCCGCGTACGTCGAAAGCGAGGACCAGGCCGCACACGACGACCGCGGCGGCGACCTCCGCCTTGTGCGGCACCGAGAACCTGGGGTGCACCGCAGCGAGGAAAGGCGGCAGGTCGTGGTTACGGGCCATTGCCAGCGCCGTGCGCCCCACACCCGCGATCAACGCGAGCAGCGCGCCCAGGCTTCCAGCCACCGCACCGGCTTTGGCCAACGGCGTGATCTGCGCGAGCGGAGCCGACGACTGGGCCAGCTGCGACGGCCCCAGCACACCCAGCACTGTCGCGCCGACGACCAGGTAGATCACCACCGCCATGGCCAGTGCCAGGAGGATCGCGCGGGGGATCGTGCGGTGCGGATCGCGGACCTCCTCGCCGAGCGTCGCGATCCGCGCGTAACCCGCGAACGCGAAGAACAGCAGCCCGGACGCCTGCAGGATCCCGACACCGTCCCAGGTGACCGGTTGCCACGTGGCGTGGGGCAGGCCGATGACCACCACCGCCACCAGCACCGCCAGCACGACGGCCAACAGGATCCTGGTCAGCGCCGCGGTCCGGGTGATCCCCCGGTAGTTCACCGCGGCCAGGGCGAGCACCGCCGCGATCGCGAGAGGTTTCTCGTAACCCGGCGCCACGTACGACGCGAACGTCAGCGCCATCGCCGCGCAACTGGCGATCTTGCCCGTCACGAAACCCCAGCCCGCCGTGAAACCCCACCACGGGCCGAGCCGTTCCCGCCCGTAGACGTAGGTCCCGCCGGACTGCGGGTACCTGGCGGCCAGCCGGGCGGACGACGAGGCGTTGCAGTACGCCACGAAAGCCGCGATCACCAACGCGACCAGCAGACCGGAACCCGCTGCCGTCGCCGCGGGCGCGAAAGCCACGAAGACGCCCGCGCCGAGCATGGACCCCAAGCCCATTGTCGTCGCGTCGACCGTGCCCAGCCGACGCGCGAGCTGCCCACTCACATGAGCGATCGAAACATAATCGCTTGGTCGCGTTGCGGCCGAATAGCATGTCGGCATGCGCGTGCTGGTGGTCGACAACTACGACAGCTTCGTCTACAACCTGGTGCAGTACCTGGCCCAGTTGGACGCGGAGTGCTCCGTGCTCCGCAACGACTCGCCGGAACTGGCGCTCGACGGGTTCGACGGGGTGCTGGTCAGCCCCGGCCCCGGCACACCGGAGCGCGCGGGCCGCAGCATCGAGCTGATCAAGCAGGCCGCCGACCGGCGTGTGCCCGTCCTGGGCGTGTGCCTCGGGCACCAGGCGATCGGTGTGGCGTGGGGCGCCACGGTCGACCGAGCGCCGGAGCTGCTGCACGGCAAGACCAGCCAGGTCCACCACTCCGGTGCCGGTGTGCTCGCCGGGCTGCCCGACCCGTTCACCGCGACGCGCTACCACTCGCTGACCGTCCTGCCGGAGACCATCCCGGACGAGTTCGAGGTCACCGGGCGCACCGAGACCGGCATCGTGATGGGGATGCGGCACCGCGAGCTGCCGATCGAGGGCGTCCAGTTCCACCCCGAGTCGGTGCTCACCGACGGCGGCCACCGGATGCTGGCGAACTGGCTGGCGGCGTGCGGCCACCCCGTCGCGGAGAACAAGGTGGCCGAGCTGGAACGGGGGATGCGGACCCTGACCGAGGCCGCAGTCCTCCGCTAGCTAGCAGTTCGGCGACTGCGACGGGGTGTCGCCCGCGGGGAACGACGGCACGTTGGTCGCCGGGGCCGTCGAAGTGGTCGTCGTACCCGCCGGGGCGGTGGAGCCGCTGGTCGGGGGTTGCGTCGGCTGCTCGGGGCAGTCGGCGGCCTGGTTCTCGTCGCGCCACGTCGAGATGGTCCTGCGCGCCGCTTCCAGGTCGTTGACCGGCAGCCCCTCGTTGGCCTTGGTCTGGTTCGCCGTGGTGAGGCTGTCGACCTTCAGCGGGCTGCACGAGGCACCGGACCCCGGCGCGCACGACCCCTCGACCTTCCGGTGCAGTTCCACCCCCAGCACCGTCCCCCGGACGCCCTGGAAGACCGAGATCTCCCCGGCCTCGCCCACACCGACGTAGTAGTTGGTGTAGGCGAGGTACCGGATCCCGGCACCGGCGAGCGCCAGCAGGATCAAGGCCGACGCCACGATGATCGCGATCTTGCGGCCGCGTTTCCTCGGCTTCTCCTGCGGTGGCGGCGGCGGTTGCTGCAGCGTCGCCTGCGGCTGCTGCTGCGTGGGCATCGCGACCGGCTGCCGAGGCGGTGACGTGGTCGGGCCGACCGGCTGCAGGTGGTTGCTCGACGCGTCGAACGCCTGTGTGACCTGGGGCTCCTCCTCGACCACGTCGGCGACGATGACCGTCACGTTGTCCGGGCCGCCGCCCTGCAGGGCGAGCTCGATCATCTTGTCCGCGCACGCCTGGCGGTCGGCGATCTGGATCGTCTCGGCCAGCTTCTCGAAGCCGACCACGTCCGACAGCCCGTCCGAGCACAGCAGGTACCGGTCGCCCGCCCTGGTCTCACGCACCTGGAGGGTCGGCTCGATCACCTCGTGGCCGACCAGTGCGCGCAACACCAGCGAACGCTGCGGGTGCGTGAGCGCTTCCTCCGCCGTGATGCGGCCTTCGTCCAGCAGGGACTGCACGAAGCTGTCGTCCCTGGTGATCTGGTTGAACTGCCCGTCACGCCACAGGTACGTGCGGGAGTCCCCGATGTTGGCGAGGCCCAGCCTGCCGCCGCCGAACAGGATCGCCGTCAGCGTCGTGCCCATGCCCTCGAGGTCCGGGTCCTGGTCGACCAGTTCGGCGATCGTGGCGTTGCCCGAGACGACCGCCTCGTGCAACTTGCCGAGCAGGTCGTCGCCGGGGACGTCCTCGTCGAGAGGTGCGAGCGCGGCGATGACGACCTTGCTGGCCACCTCTCCCGCGGCGTGCCCGCCCATCCCGTCCGCGATGGCGAGCAGGTGCGGCCCGGCGTACACCGAGTCCTCGTTGTTGGACCGGTGTAATCCGCGGTCGCTACGTGCCGCGTACTTCAGCGCAAGGGTCATGGCCAGCGTGGGCTCTCAACGGGACCGGTCACCGTTGCGCGAAGTCGCCCAACCATTGCATTCCGCCTTTCCGGACACTGCGGCGTCCAGGTACCGCCAGGCCGAGATCTTGGGGCAACAACATACAAAACCATCGATCACACACCGCAGGGCGTCCGGTCAGCCACCCGGCCTGATCTGTCTGAAGACCGAGACGTTGACCGTCTGGTTCTTCGAGATCTTCGTCCCGGGCGGTGGGTCCTGCTCGTCGACCTGACCGAACTTGCTCGGGTCGTTGGTGGTTTCCGAGGTGACCTTGAAATCGCCACTCCAGCCCGCGTTGCGCAGCGTCTGCCGTGCGACGTTCTCGTTCATCCCGACCAGGTTCGGCATGTCGATCTGGTCCGGGTTCGGCGTCTGCGTCGACTGCTGCTGCCCCTTGGAGACCTGCAGGGTGATCGTCGAGTTCGGCCTTGCCTTGGACTTCGGGCTCTGGTTGACCACGATGTCCTTGGGCTGGTCGGAGTCGACGTCGGTGCGGGAGACCTTGAACCCCTCCGACTCCAGGTTGGACTTGGCCGCCGCGAAGTCCTGGCCGACGACGTTCGGCACGTCCTTCTGCGCCTGCGCCTTGCCGATCGACAGCGTCACCTTCGTGCCCTTCGGCACGTCGAGGCCGATCGGCGGGTTCGTGCTCGCCACCTTGTTGACCAGGGCGGTCTCGGAGGTTTCCTCGGTGGCGTCGTCCTGTGCGGGGACCAGACCGGCCTCGGTGATGAGCCTGATGGCCTCGTTCTTGTCCTTGCCCTTGACGTCGGGGATCTTCACCGTGCTGGCGCCGCGCCCGATGAACAGCTTCACCGTGCTGCCCTGTTCGATCTTGCTGGGCGCTCCCGGCTCCTGGCGGATCACGCTGCCGACGTTCTCCGCGGTGCACGGCGGGGCCTGGCCCGGTGCGGCAGGCTCGCACTTGAGGTCTTCGGTGCTGACCTTGAAGCCCAGCTTGGACAACTGGGTGCGAGCGGCGGCCTCCTGCATCCCCGTCACCGACGGGAGGTCCACGAACTGGGTGTTCTTGTCATTGCCGGACAACAACTTCGTGGTCAGCCAGATACCGAGCACGATCACCGCGACGACGAGCAACGTGATCAGCGCTGTCATCCACGCCTTGCGGCGCTTGCGTTTGCGCTCTTCCTCGTCCGCGTCGTAGTCGTCGTAGTCATCGGCCATCGCATCCGGCCGGTGACGGCCGCGCGGGGTGTCTGCGACGCGGGTCTGCTGGCCGAGCATCGCCGTGCGGTCGTCCTCGGTCATCACCATCGGCGCGGACGGGCGTTGCCCGGACAGCACGCGGACGATGTCCATCCGCATCTCCGCGGCCGACTGGTAGCGGTTGGCCGCTCCCTTGGCCATGGCCTTGAGCACGATCGCGTCGAGCTGGGGGCTGACGCGGCTGTTGACCTGCGACGGCTTGCGCGGGTCTTCCCGCACGTGCTGGTAGGCCACGGCCACGGGCGAGTCACCCGTGAACGGCGGCTCACCGGTCAGCAGCTCGAACAACACGCAGCCGGTCGCGTAGACGTCGCTTCGTGCGTCGACGGCCTCGCCACGGGCTTGTTCCGGGGACAGGTACTGGGCGGTGCCGATCACCGCGGCGGTCTGCGTGACGGCCGCCTGGCCGTCGTGCACCGCGCGGGCGATCCCGAAGTCCATCACCTTGACCGCACCGGTCTTGGTGATCATCACGTTGGCGGGTTTCACGTCACGGTGGATGATGCCGTGCCGGTGGGAGAAGTCGAGCGCCGCGCAGACGTCCGCCATGATCTCCATGGCGCGCTGGCCGGGCAGGGGGCCTTCGGTCTTGACGATGTCGCGCAGGGTCCGCCCGTCGACGTACTCCATCACGATGTACGGCAACGGGCCGTACTCGGTGCGCGTCTCCCCGGTGTCGTAGACAGCGACGATGGCGGGGTGGTTGAGCGCGGCCGCGTTCTGGGCCTCACGGCGGAAGCGTTCCTGGAACTGCGGGTCCCGTGCCAGGTCGGCACGCAGCACCTTCACCGCGACGTCACGACCGAGCCGAACGTCGCGACCTTTGTGAACCTCGGACATGCCGCCGTAGCCGAGCGTTTCGCCCAGCTCGTAGCGATTGGAGAGCAGTCGCGGTGTCGTCATCGCTGCGTTGTCCCGCTCCTAGTCAACTTCTCGGTCCCATCATGCCCGCTCTTGCCGTTCCGCCATGCCGTTTTCATCCAGCTGGCCGGTTGTCCGGGTCGCACTCGACGGTCACCGCCGACCCGGGATCCACCTGACCTGTCGGCTTGACGCTTGTCACGTAGCACGTCCGCAGATCCTGCGCCGGTCCGCCCGACAACCGTAGCGATCGAACATCCGGTCGCAGACCAGCCTCCCGTAACCGCTCGACTACCACAGAGGCGGGGTGCCCGAGCAGTTCGCCCGCTTTCACCTGGTTCACGGCTGGACGTCCCTGTCCGTTCGGCTCACCATATGTCGGTTCGTCCGGCGGGAAGGTGACCCCGGGGGTTGCCTGCGTGGCGCTGGGCTGCCCACGACCGGGCGCGTCCGACGGAGGTGTGCTCGACCCCGCCAGCTTCGGCACCAGCACCCACACCACCAGCACGACAAGCGCCACCAGCAACAACGCGAGCAACGTCCACAGCCACGCGCGGCTGCTGCGTTGTGGTTGTCGCGGTGGCATCGGAAACGAGCCGGTGCCGTGCGCCATCGGCAGAGGCATGCTGGTCGGCGCTATGCCCGGATGTGTGCCTGTATGGGTGACAGGGTGTGCCGCCGCCATAGCCACACCTGATGGGGTGGGCAACGGACGACCGGCACGAACCGCGGCGACCGCCGCGGCGAACTCCCCGCCGTCGCTGTAGCGCTTGCGGGGGTCCTTCACCAGCGTCGCCTCGATGACCGCACGCGCTCCAGGCGGCACGTCCGGCGGCAACGGCGGCGGGATGTCGCGGATGTGCATCATCGCCACGGTCACCGCGTTCTCCGAGAGGAACGGGCGGTGTCCCATAAGGCACTCGTACCCAACAACCGCCAACGAGTACACATCGCTGGCCGGCTCGGCGTCCTGACCGAGCGCTTGTTCAGGCGCGATGTAGTGCGCCGTGCCCATCACCATGCCCGACCTGGTCACCGGAGCCGCGTCGGCGGCCTTCGCGATGCCGAAGTCGGTCAGCTTCACCACGCCCGCCGGGGTGATCATGATGTTGCCCGGCTTGACATCCCGGTGCACGTAACCGCTGGTGTGCGCCGCCTGCAACGCCACACCGGCCTGTTCGAGGATGTCCAGCGTCCGGTCGGCGTTGATCCGGCCTTCCCGCGCGAGGACCGTCGCCAACGGCTCGCCCTCGACGAGTTCCATGACCAGGTACGCGGTGTCCTGCGGCCCGTCGGGAGTCGCCGCTGTCTCGCCGTAGTCGTGGACCGACGCGATGCCCGGGTGGTTGAGCGACGACATGGTCCGCGCCTCGGTACGGAACCGGTGCAGGAACTCCGCGTCACCACACAGTTCGGGCTTGAGCACCTTCACCGCGACCGAGCGGTCGAGGCGCGTGTCGGAGGCCTCCCAGACCTCACCCATGCCACCGACGGCGATGCGCCGCACCAACCGGTACCGGTCGGCAAGCAGCTGCCCCGACGTCAGCATGCTCACCTACCTCCGATTCCCGGCAACGCGTTGATGGCCGCTCTGCCGACGGACGCCGCAACCAATCCACCGGTTGCCGCGAGTCCGCGGTTGCCGCCGCTCTCAACAATGACGGCCACAGCGATCTGCGGGTTGTCCGCGGGAGCGAAAGCGACGTACCAAGCGTGCGGCGGGGTGTTCTTCGGGTCCTTGCCGTGCTCGGCCGTCCCGGTCTTCGACGCGATGACCAGCCCGTTGACCTTGCCGTTGCCCTTGGTGTTCTCCTCGGACTTCTTCATCATGTCGCGCAAGGCCGACGCGTTGGAGCCGGACATCGCCTTGCCGACCTCGTCCGCCTTGAACTTCGACATCTCCGACAGGTCCGGGGCCAGCTTCTTCTGCACCAGCTGCGGCCGCATCAGCGTGCCGCCGTTGGCGATCGCCGCGACGACCATGGCATCCTGCATCGGCGTCAGCCGGACGTCACGCTGACCGATCCCGGTCTGGAAGACCGCGGCCGCGTCGGGCATCGGGCCGATGTGGGACTCCTCGACGCCCATCGGGATCTTCAGGTCGGTCTGGCCGATGCCGAACTTCGCGGCCTGCTCGCGGAGCTTGTCCGGGCCGAGCTGGCCTGCCAGCGTGGCGAACGCGGTGTTGCACGACAACGCGATCGCGGTCTCCAGCGAAGCCGTCTGCTGGTCGCCGGGGCCGCAGTGGCCGCCGTTGAAGTTCTCCAGATCTGTCCTCGTGCCCGGCAGTTGGACCGAGTTCGCCGCGGTCAGCTGGGTGTCCTTGTTCATGCCGTCTTCCAGCGCGGCCGCGCTGACCACCAGCTTGAACGTCGAACCAGGCGGGTAGGTGTCCTGGATCGCCCGGTTGACCATCGGCCGGGTCTTGTCCTTGTCGTACGCCGTCCATGCGGCCGCCTGCTCGTCCGCGCTGTGCGAGGCCAACGGGTTCGGGTCGTAGGACGGCGTGGACACCATCGCGAGGATCTCGCCGGTCTGCGGCCGGAGTGCGACGACCGCGCCCGTGTAGGCGGCGCCGGTACCCGGTTTGGTCATCGCGTCGTACGCGGCCTGCTGCACGCGGGAGTCGATCGTGGTCTGGATGTTGCCGCCGCGCGGGTCGCGACCGGTGATCAGGTCCGACAGCCTGCGCACGAACAACCGGTCGTCCGAGCCGTCGAGGATGTCCTTCTCGGTGCGCTCGAGCGCCGCCGGGCCGTAGCGGATCGAGTAGAAGCCGGTGACCGGCGCGAACGCCGCACCGAGCGGGTACTGGCGCTGGTACCGCAGCGAGTCGTTGGTCTGCGCGACCGTCGCGAGCAGCTTGCCGTCACTGGAGATGATCTTGCCGCGCTCGCGGGAGTACTCGTCGAAACGCACCCGTTGGTTGCGCGCGTCGGCCCGGTAGTCGTCGGCCTTCACCATTTGGATGTAGGTGATGTTGGCCAGCAACAGCACGACCATCGCGAGCATGGCCAGGCCGACCCGGCGAAGAGGTGTGTTCATGTCGGCCGCTCCACCATCACCGTGCTGGCCTCCCCGAGTGGTGCCTGCTGAACCGGCCGCGGGCGCGAACCGGTCTGTGGCCGCCGAGCGGCGTCGGATATCCGCAACAACAGGGCTATCAGGATGTAGTTCGCCAGCAGCGAGGAGCCGCCGTACGACAGGAACGGCGCGGTGATACCCGTCATCGGGATCAGTGCCGTCACACCACCGACGACGACGAAGACCTGCATCACGATGGCGAACGACAGGCCCCCGCCGAGCAGTTTGCCGAAACTGTCACGGACGGCAACCGCGCTACGCAGCCCGCGCATGGCAAGGAGCATGTACACGAGCAGGATCGCGGCGAGGCCGATGAAGCCGAGCTCCTCGCCGATCGCCGCGGTGATGAAGTCCGTCTTGGCCTCCGGCACGATGTCCGGCCGCCCCGCGCCGAGCCCGGTGCCCGCCATCCCGCCGCTGCCGAGGCCGAACAGCCCCTGCGCGATCTGGTAGCTCCCGCCGTCCCTGGCGTAGACGACCTTGTCCATCGGGGTCAGCCAGTTCGCCACACGCTGCTGGACGTGCGTGAACATCGAGAACGCGAGCAACGCGCCACCGATGAACAGCGTCAGGCCGATGACCACCCACGCGGCCCGTTCGGTCGCCACGTAGAGCATCGCGAGGACGATGCCGAAGATCAGCAGCGAGGTGCCGAGGTCCTTCTCGAAGACCAGGACGGCGATGGCGACACCCCACGCGACCAGGATCGGCCCGAGGTCACGCGCCCGAGGCAGCTCCAACCCGAGGAACCGGCGCCCCGCGACCATGAACAAGTCGCGTTTGGACACCAGGAACGACGCGAAGAACACCATCAGCAGGATCTTGGCGAACTCACCCGGCTGGATGTTGAAGACGCCGAGCTTCAGCCACACCTTGGCGCCGTTGACCTCGGAGATGCTCGACGGCAGCAGCGCGGGCATCGCCAACGCGACCAAGCCGACCAGACCCGCGGTGTACCCGTACTTGGCCAGCACGCGGTGGTTCTTGACCACCCACAGCACAGCCAGGAACAACACGAGCGAGATCCCCGTCCACATCACCTGTTTCGGCGCGGACGCGGAGTACTCCCTGGCCTTGGCGATCGCCTGCTCGGTCTTGGCCAGGTCGATCCGGTAGATCATCACGAGACCGACCCCGTGCAGCAGCGCCACGCACGGCAGGATCAGCGGATCCGCGTACGGCGCCAGCTTGCGGACCGCGAGGTGCGCGATCGTGAACACCGCGAAGAACGCAAGGCCGTACCAGAGGACCTGGATGGTCAGCTCTTGCTTCTGGTTGACCGAGACGAGTGTCAGAGCGCCGGTGACGAGGGCGGCGGCGAAGGCGAGCATCCACAGCTCCGTGCCGCGCCGCGTCGGCGCGACCGGCTGCATCGCGGGATTGCTGTTGTTGCCCTGCCCGGTCGCCGTCGCCGGACCCGCCCCGACGGGAACCGGTTGCGCCATCAGCCGCCGCCACCCTTGGTGTGCTCGGGTCGGCAGTCCACGCCAGGACGCGGCGGTGACGACGGCATGGTGCTCGCCACCTCAGGATTCGCCGAGTCCGACGGCGGCGCGGACGTCGCCGACTGGTTCTGCTGTTGCTGTTGCTGTGCGATCACATCCGGACACGGATCGAGGACGTTCTCGGTCCGCAGCCGGTTTATGAACTCACGCGCCTCGACCAGGCTGCCATAGGTGTTGTTCTCGCTGAGCACGGTCGCTTTGCCTGCCTCGTCGAGCTGGTCGACGAAGCGCTTGTTGCACTTGTCCAGCGCCGGATCGCACGAACCCTGCAGCTCGCGTTGCAGTGGAACGCCCAGAACCGTGCCGGGAACACCCTGGAAGATCGTGATCTCACCCTTGAACTGGCCGGTGCCCTCGCCGACGTAGTAGTTGCGCAGCACGAAGTACCGGATCCCGAACCCGCCCGCGGTCAGCAGGACGAGCACGGCGAGTGAGATCAGCAGCGTCTTCACCCGCTTGCGGCCCTTGGCCTTCGGGTCCTCCGGCTCGGGCTGTTCGATCTTGCGCGGCTCGGGCTTCGGCCGTGCGGCCGCCGTGATCGCCGCGGCGCGGGACGCCGACGAGTCCGGCGGAGGCGAGTCCTCGTTGCCGTTGCCCGCGGCACCGCCGACGATCGGCTCGTCGTCGCCGTAGTCCACGTCGACCACGTCGGCGATGATCACCGTGATGTTGTCGGGCCCGCCGCTCTTGAGCGCCAGCTCGATCATCCGGTCGGCGCAGGCCTGCGGCTCCGGGATCTCGATCGCCTCGGACAGCGTCTCGAAGCTGACCACCGACGAGAGCCCGTCGGAGCAAAGCAGGTACCGGTCACCGGCGCGGGCCTCGCGGACCGTCAGGCTCGGCTCGACGTCGTGCCCGGTCAACGCGCGCAGCAACAACGACCGCTGCGGATGGTTCGACGCCTCCTCCGCGGTGATCCGCCCCTCGTCGATCAAAGACTGCACGAACGTGTCGTCGTGTGTGATCTGCGAGAACTGGTCACCGCGGCGCATGTAGGCACGCGAGTCGCCGACGTGCACCAGGCCGATCCGCGTCCCCGCGAACAACATCGCGGTCAGCGTCGTACCCATGCCGTCGAGCTCCGGATCACTCGACACCATTTCGGAGATGGTGTTGTTGCCCGCGATCGCGGCGTCCCGCAGGGGACCGAGCAGATCCTCACCAGGCGTGTCGTCGTCCAGCGGCGCCAACGCGCCGACAACCACCTTGCTCGCCACCTCCCCGGCGGCGTGTCCCCCCAGCCCGTCCGCAAGCGCGAGCAGGCGCGGTCCCGCGTACACGGAGTCCTGGTTGTTCGAACGAACCAGGCCCCGGTCGCTACGAGCCGCATATCGGAGGACAAGGGTCATGAGCGCAGCTCGATCACCGTCTTGCCGATGCGGATGGGGACCCCCAGCGGCACCCGCATGGGCGCCGTCACCTTCGCTCGGTCCAGGTACGTCCCGTTGGTCGAACCCAGATCCTCGACATACCAGTCGGTACCCCGCAGCGAGATCCGCGCGTGCCTGGTCGACGCGTAGTCGTCGTCCATCACAAGCGTGGAGTCATCGGCGCGGCCGATCATGATCGGCCGCCCGTCCAGCGAGATGCGTGTGCCCGCCAGTGCGCCATGCGTCACCACGAGCTGTCGGGGCGCCTTGCCACGCGCCTTGCCGGACTTGTCCCTGCGGAACCCGGGAATGCCGACCTTCAAACCTGACGCCGCGTACAAGTCCGAACGGACGATCCGCAGCGCGGCCACCACGAACAACCAGAGCAGGACTAGAAACCCTGCTCTGGTCAGCTGCATCACCAGCTCTGGCACCTGTTGTGACCGCTCCCTAAAAATCGCAGCCGACACCGCTTGAATACAGAGACTGTATTCAAGCCCTGCGAACGACTGAACGTCAGCCCTGGGTGCGGAACACCAGCGACGAGTGACCGATGCGGATGACGTCGCCGTCAGCCAGTTGCCACGTCTGCACCGGGGTGCCGTTCACCGTGGTGCCGTTCGTCGAACCGAGGTCAGCGAGTGTGGCACTCTGGCCATCCCACGTGATCTCCAGGTGACGACGGGACACGCCGGTGTCCGGCAGCCGGAAGTCCGCGTCCTGACCACGGCCGACCACGTTCCCGCCCTGCTTCAGCGAGTACGTGCGGTTCGACCCGTCGTCCAGCTGGAGGCTGGCGGACAGCTGGCGAGGCCCGGTCTGCACGGCAGGCGGCGCATAACCCTGCTGGCCGTACGGGTCGGCCTGCTGGCCGTACGGGTCCTGCTGACCGTAACCGCCCTGTTGCTGGCCGTATCCACCTTGCTGTGGGTAACCGCCCGGCTGCTGGCCGTAGCCCTGGTCGTAGCCCTGCTGGCCGCCGTAGCCGCCCTGCTGGCCGTAGCCCTGGTCGTAGCCACCGCCCTGCTGGGGCTGCTGACCGTAACCCTGGTCATACCCGCCGGGCTGCTGGCCGTAACCGCCGCCGCCCTGCTGGCCGTAGCCCTGGTCGTACCCGCCCTGCTGCTGGCCGTAGCCCTGGTCGTAGCCCTGCTGGCCGCCGTAGCCGCCCTGCTGGCCGTAGCCCTGGTCGTAGCCACCGCCCTGCTGCTGCGGCGGCTGCTGGCCGTAGTTCTGATCGTTGCCGTATTGGTTCTGGCCGTATCCGTACTGGCCTTGCTGGCCATACGGGTCACCCTCAGGCGGTTGGCCGTAGCCGGGAGGCTGGCTCATGGATCGGTCTCCTGCGTTGCGAGGTGATGCCGGCCGTCGGCTTACGTCAGGGTCGACGGACGAGCGTGTTCGGAACTGTCCGGTATGCAGTGCGTCGGAGCGCTCCAGGGAGACTACGACGTCACCGAAGGTGTCCCACCCGTGCTCGGCGAGATTCTCGGAAATCACGTCCGTGAGCAGCGTGACGATGCGTTCCTCGTCCACCGCGAGCCGGTCGTGGTCACCGGGTCCCAACTGCACGACGTAGTGGTTGGGAGCCAGCATCCTGCCACCGGCCAACTCACGGACGTTGTCCTCGCTCTCCCGCTGAAGAGCCTGGGCAACCTCCTGTGGCACCACGTTGCCACCGAACACACGTGCGAAGGTGTTACCCACGATGCCTTCGAGCCGGCGCTCGAAGCGCTGCACGAGGCCCACGGATCATCCCTCCCACACGTACGCTCCTTCCCCGATCGTATCCGGGTGCGGCCCGGGTGACACCGGGATGTTCCAACCCCCCGCAAACTCCCTCGAAACCCCGTGCTACGCTTCCGCGGTCACTTCAGGGCGAGTGGCGGAATGGCAGACGCGCACGGTTCAGGTCCGTGTGTCCGAAAGGACGTGAGGGTTCAACTCCCTCCTCGCCCACGAGACGGTCGGCGGTTCTTGCTCGGTGCTTCGCACCTTCGCGGGGACCGCTTCGTCATTATATTGGGGGGCCGAGCCCCCCAAGCCCCCCACGGTGCGGGCTCCTTCCGATCCAGCGCTGGGCGCGTTTCGTTTTCACCAGCTGCGCGGCTTCGCCGCACAACAGTTGCGGCCGGTGTCCGGGCTCCGAGTGTCTCCTCGGGCTGCTGGTGTGGGGCTGGAGCCTTCTTTTCTGCACTTGGAACACGAGATGTGTGCGGTGGTCCGGAAACGGGTCCCGGAAAGTTCGGTGCTTTTGTGAGATTTGGCGTGGAATCCAGCCCTTTGGGGCAGGGGAACTACATCCTTGTAATTCACTCCATTGTGGTGGGGGTCACTTTTACTGGGGGTGGTTGTGGTGGTTGACCGCCTGTCTTCTTCTCACCCGGACGGCGGCATCGCCCGGCTGAAGTCGGTTAGCGGCTCACCGACCGGTCACCGACCGCTCGGCGCCGTCGGTCGCAGGGGAGCGGAACTGGCGATCCTTCGGGCTGGCGCAACTGGTACCAAATTCCATGTAGCAGTTCGGCCCGTGACCACCCAGGGGCACGGTCGAGTCGAAGGAGGCGGGGCTTCGTGACCGGCATTCCAGGGCGCATGACAGCAGTGAGTCAGGACGCAGCTTCACTGCCGATTCCGTCCGTCGTCGACCTTCCCGCCCCTGACGACGAGCTCGCCTCCGCGGCCGTCGCCCAGCTCGGCTGGCCGGGTGTGGCTCTCGCGCCGATGACGTTGCTCGGCCGTCGGGTCTCCCTCGTCGCCGAACTGCTGCCGGACGCACACGCCGAGCGGATCTGCCTCGGCCAGGCGCCCGTCACCGACCGGGCCACCGTGTCGACCTGGGTGTGGCCCGAGTTCCAGGGCCAGGTGCCCGCCGCCGCGGTGCGGATCGTCGGTGTCCTCGCCGTCGTGCGGCACTGGCGGACCGGTCTTGCCGCGCTCGCCCCGTTCGCGCGCTACGGCGACACGGCGATGGTCGTTCCTTCCTCGGTCGTGCTCACCCAGGACTACTTGGCCAACTGCCTGCCGCGCGCCCGCAACTACGGCATCGCGGTGGTCAGCGCCGACCCGGACAACGGCGTCGAGTTGGACCTGCCCGGCCGCAACGACAAGGCACCCGCCGGGATCGACGCGGTGTCGCGTTGGGTCAACGAGGTCGCCTACGAGCGAGTTCTGTCCGCCTGACCGAACCGTTCTACGCTGGGCGTCATGCGCGTTGTCATCGCCGGTGGACACGGCAAGATCGCCCTGTATCTCGAACGTTTCCTTTCGACCCGTGGCGATGAACCGGTCGGTTTGATCCGCAATCCCGCGCAGGCGGACGATCTGCGCGCGGCCGGTGCCGAACCAGTGGTGCTCGACCTGGAGAAGGCCACCGCCGAAGACGTCGCCGCGGTGCTGGCCGGTGCGGATGTCGCGGTGTTCGCGGCAGGCGCCGGGCCGGGCAGTGGAATTGAGCGAAAAGACACAGTCGACCGGGCAGCCGCCGTGCTTTTCGCGCAGGCAGCCGAGATCGCCGGGGTCCGGCGGGTGCTACAGATCAGTTCCTACGGACTCGACCGGGCGGACGACGAATCGGTCGACGCGGTTTTCCGCACATACCTCAAAGCCAAGGCCGCCGCGGAGGACGACCTGCGCTCGCGTGACCTCGACTGGACCATTCTGCGGCCAGCCCACCTGACCGACGAGTCGGCAACAGGCCTGGTCAACCTCGATTTCCAGGTCCCGCCCGGCAAGATCCCACGCGAAGAGGTCGCCGCCGTGCTGGTCGGACTGCTCGACAACGACGACACGGTCGGACTGACCCTGGAACTGGCCAAGGGCCCGACGCCGATCGACATCGCCATCACTCAGGTCGCGTCGAGCACGCGGTCCAAGTAGGCGTTGCGGAACACCCGCTCGGGGTCGACTTGAGCACGCACCCGGCGGAAGTCGTCGAACCGCGGGTAGCGGTCACGCAGAACGGCAGCGTCCAGGGTGTGCATCTTGCCCCAGTGCGGGCGCCCGCCGACCTGCGCGACGATCTTCTCGAAGGCGTCGAAGTACTCCCGGTACGGCATGCCCGGGTACTGGTGGATCGCGAAGTACGCGGAGTCCCGCTGGTAGGCAGTGGACAACCAGATGTCGTCGGCAGCCGCGACCCGGACCTCGACCGGCATCATCACCGGGTAGGCCAGCTTCGGGACCACGGCGCGCAGTTCATTGAGCACGTCGACCAGTGATTCACGCGGCACCGCGTACTCCGACTCGACGAACCGCACATCCCGCTGGGTCACGAACACCCGGTGGGACAGGTCGCTGTAGGTACGCGGTGACAACGCGATCGACGCGAGGCCGTTCAACGGCTTGACCAGCTTCGGCACCGCTCGTCCGGCTCGGCACATCGCGCCGTAGACGACGTTCTCCATGACCGTGTACTCGAAGAACTCCCGTGCGCGGCTGAGCGGTCGTGCAGCCGCGTCGAGCGGTAGGCGGTCGTTACGCTTCACCAAAGCCTTGCGACCGTACGGGAACCAGTAGAACTCCATGTGGTCGTGGCCGGTGGTCAACTCGTCCAACTGCTCGATCACCGCCTCCAACGGGACCGGCCGTTCGTCGGCGTTCAACGAGAAGGACCGCTCGCAGCGCAAGGTCACAGTGCTGATCACGCCGAGTGCGCCGAGCCCGACGCGTGCGGCGTTGAACAGGTCCGGTCGCTCGTCAGCCGAACAGGTGACAACTGACCCGTCCGCCAGCACCACCTGCAACGCGGAGACCTGCGTCGCGATCCCGCCGAGTTTGGCGCCGGTGCCGTGCGTGCCGGTCGAGATCGCGCCGGAGATGGTCTGCGCGTCGATGTCACCGAGGTTGGTCATCGCAAGGCCGACACGGTCCAGTGCGGCGTTGAGCTGCTTGATCGTCGTCCCGGCTCGGACAGTCACCAGGCCGGAAGCCACATCGGACGACTCGACACCGGTCCACGCCGAGAGGTCGATGGCGGCGGCGCCGTGTGCCGCGGCGATGGCGGTGAAGGAGTGCCCGGCGCCGAGCGCCTTGACGGGGAGGCCTTTCGCGGTCGCCGCGGCGATGGTTTCGCTGATCTGCTCCACGCTGGCCGGCCGGGTCAGCGTCGCCGGGACCGCGGTCTCGTTGCGGGCCCAGTTCGTCCACCGGATCTGTCCGTCAGCGCTGGTCTTCAGAGCAGTCATGGACACTCGGCCTCCCTGGAGCGGGTATTCGCCACACCGTAAGTGAAAGCTATTCACATTTCAACGGTTTCCGACGTACTGTGGTCGCGTGACCCACCAGGCCGACTTGGACACCGCCACCAAAGGACTCGACCCGCCCTTCGCCGTGGTGGACCTCGACGCGTTCGACGCCAACGCCCACGAACTGGTGCGCCGTGCGGCCGGCCGTCCCATCCGGGTCGCCAGCAAGTCCGTGCGCTGCGCCTACCTGCTGGAACGCGCACTGGAGATGCCCGGCTACCGGGGCGTGATGGCGTACTCCCTGCGCGAGGCGATCTGGCTGACGCGCAAATGGCGCGGGACACCACTCGCCGACACGGACATCCTGGTCGCCTACCCGACAACGGACCATGCCGCACTCCGTGACCTCGCCGCGGACCCGGACGCCGCCCGGGTCATCTCGGTGATCGCCGACTCGACGGCACATCTCGACCTGGTCGACGCGGCTCTCGGCACCGATCATCCGCCCATTCGCGTCTGCCTGGAATTCGACGCGGCCTGGCGTCCCCTGCCGGGGATCTACGTCGGCACCCGCCGGTCGCCGGTGCGCACCCCACGCCAAGCGGCCAGACTGGCGGCGGAGATCGTCCGACGGCCCGGCTTCACGCTGGTCGGAGTGATGTCGTACGAAGGCCAGATAGCCGGGCTCGGCGACGCCCCACCGGGAAAGCCGCTGAAAGGGGCGGTGATCGGCTGGATGCAACGCCACTCCGGCCCGGAACTGATCAAGCGGCGCGGCGCGGCGGTAGCCGCGATCCAGGCGATCGCAGACCTCGAGTTCGTCAACGGCGGCGGCACCGGCAGCCTGGAGCTGACCTCGACCGACCGGTCGGTGACCGAACTGGCGGCGGGCTCGGGCCTGATCGGCCCATGGCTCTTCGACAGCTACCGCGGCTTCACGCCCCGGCCCGCCGCGCTCTTCGCGCTGCCGGTTGTCCGCCGTCCGGCTCCGAAGGTCGCGACTCTGTTCGCCGGTGGTTACGTCGCTTCCGGAACTGGTACGCCGGATCGACTGCCTCAGCCCTATCTTCCGGCTGGTCTGCAGCTGCTTCCGCTGGAAGGCGCGGGTGAGGTGCAGACTCCGGTGACAGGGGCTGCCGCTGAGCACCTCAAGCTCGGCGATCGGGTCTGGATGCGGCACTCCAAGGCGGGGGAGTTGGCTGAGCGGTTTCAGGAGTACCACCTGGTCCGCGGTGACCAGGTTGAGCGGACCGTGCCCACCTACCGCGGTGAGGGCGTCAACTTCGGCTGAGGTAGAGCGACCGATTTCCACCGCCCGAGAACCCCACCAAACAGTCCCCCACCCAACCCGGGGGGCGTCCCTGCTCCAGTCTACCGGTGATAACCGCTGGTCAAAGGGTTACCGGCCGGTTGTGGACAACTGGATTCGCCGATGGTGCCGTGGGCTCGGGTTACTTCCCGACCTTGCTTGACAGGTACTGGCGGAGTAGTTCCTTGCCTTCGTCGATGATCGTCTGGTCTCCGCTCGGGTCTCGGCGGAAGGCCAGCTTGTGGATGCCGTCGGTGGCTTCGACCGCGATCGTGATCGGCAGCCTCAGGTCCTCGACGGGCAGGCCTGCCTTCGACGCCACGATCTCGGTCAGGTGTTCCGCCACGACCTCGTTGTTGTGCCTTCCCTCGCCGTCGTCGAGCAGTTCGAGGTCGACCACGTCGCCGAAGTGCAGCTTGCTGAAGCCCGGGATCGTCCTGTGCATGTCCACGTAGATGTCGATCGCCAGGTCCACCGCGTCCCACCAGTGGTCGACGTAGGTCGTCTCGAAGCGCTCGCCGACCACTTTCAGGAAGTGGTCCAGGTTGCGCCTGGTCAGCTCGCGGACCACTGCTCGTTTGTCCGGGAAGAACTGGTAGAGGGAGCCGACCGCCACTCCTGCTCGTTCCGCGATCAGGGTGGTCGTCACCCCGTCGTAGCCGACCTCCTCGATCAGCGCGGCGCAGGCCTCGAGCATCTGCTCAACGCGCTTCGTGCTGCGTTGCTGTACCGGCTTGCGCCGCAGTGGGGTCGGGCTCGTCACAAGTGTCTCCTCTGCTCAGCCCCTATCTTGCCGTGAATCGGGCGCTGGCGTGCGAGTGACATCACATCTAGTATCCGAATGAATTTCACATTCTGCGGAGATGGGGTTCCTCAGTGGCCTTTCCCGACGACTTCACGTGGGGTGTATCGACCTCCGCCTTCCAGATCGAGGGCGCCACCCGTGTAGGCGGGCGGGGCGTGTCCGTGTGGGACACGTTCTGCGCCACGCCCGGCAAGATCCGCGACGGGGCGAACGCCGACGTCGCCTGCGACCACTACCACCGGTTCCCCGAGGACATCGCGTTGATGTCCGACCTCGGGGTCGACGCCTACCGCTTCTCCGTCGCGTGGCCGCGGATTCAGCCGACCGGGCGCGGTGAGGTCAACGCCGAGGGCCTGGACTTCTACGACAACCTCGTCGACGCGTTGTGCGAAGCGGGCATCGCGCCTGTCGCCACGCTCTACCACTGGGACACGCCGCAGCCGTTGGAGGACGCGGGCGGCTGGCTGTCCCGGGAGACCGCCGAGCGGTTCGCGGAGTACGCGGCCATCGTCGGTGCACGGCTCAGCGACCGCGTGGAGATGTGGATCCCGCTCAACGAGCCGATGGTGGTGACGCTGTTCGGTTACGCGCTCGGCGAGTACGCGCCCGGTCAGGCGCTCCTCTTCGACGCGTTGCCCGCCGCGCACCATCAGAACCTCGCGCACGGTCTCGCCGTGCAGGCGCTACGCGCCACCGGGGCGAAAACCGTTGGCACAGCGAACAACCACAGTCCGATCTGGCCCGCCGCCGACACCGCCGAAGACCGGCAGGCGGCACGGCACCTGGATGCCGTCATCAACTGGATGTACGCGGACCCGATGCTCACCGGTTCCTATCCCGAGGAAGTTCTTCCTTACCTGCCAACGGGTTTCGCCGACGACTTGAGCTCGATCAGTGCCCCGGTGGACTTCTACGGTGTCAACTACTACGAGCCGCAAGGCGTCGCGAAACCCGGCGAAGGCAACCCGCTGCCGTTCGAGCTGCGGCCGATCGAGGGATATCCGTTCACCACCAACGATTCCCCGGTCGTCCCCGACGGGCTGCGGCAGTTCCTCGGCACCATCACCCACCGCTACGGCAACGCGTTGCCGCCGATCCACATCACCGAAAGCGGGTGCAGCTTCGACGGCGTGCACGACCGCCAGCGGATCGACTACCACACCGAACACCTTGCCGCGCTTGAGAAAGCGATGGCGGAGGGCGCCGATGTGCGTGGCTATTTCGTGTGGTCGCTGCTGGACAACTTCGAGTGGTCGAAGGGGTACCAGCCTCGGTTCGGTCTCGTGCACGTCGACTACGACACCCTGGTCCGTACGCCCAAGGACTCGTACCACTGGTACCGCGACGTGATCAGGGGGAGTCGATGACGAGTGCCTTGGCCGAGCCGACCCGGAAGGTCCGCGCCGGGTGGATCAGCCTGTTGTTCGTCGCCAACCTCGGGTTGTGGCTGGCGATCTACGCGCCGATCCAGGTCCTGCTGCCGAAGCAGGCCGAGTTGCTCGACAGCGCCAACAAGGAACTGGTGTTCGGGATCGTCACCGGTGTCGGCGCACTGGTCGCGGTGTTCGCCAACCCGGTCGCCGGGCTGTTGTCGGACCGGACGACCTCGCGGTTCGGCAGGCGCCATCCCTGGACCCTGGGTGGCGCGCTCGTCGGCGCCGCCGGGCTCGCCGTCCTGGCCGTGGCGGGCAATGTCGTGACGATGGTGCTCGGCTGGTGCCTGGTCCAGGTCGGGCTGAACGCCATGCTGGCCACACTCATCTCGGCCATCCCGGACCGGGTCCCGGTCGAGCAGCGTGCCCGAACGGGTGGTTTTGTCGGCATCAGCCAGATGTTCGGGACCGTGCTCGGCGCCGTGCTGGTCACCTCGATCGTCACCGGCCTGGTCGCCGGGTACCTGGCGTCCGCCGCGGTGGTGCTGCTCGGTGCGGCCGCGTTCGTGCTGTTCACGCCCGACGCGGTGCTGCCGGGAAACCAGGTCCGCAAGACCAGGCTCGACCTGTGGGTCTCGCCGCGGGAGCACCCCGGGTTCACGTGGATGTGGGGCTGTCACTTCATGGTGAACCTCGGCAACGCGCTCGGCACGTTCTACCTGCTGTTCTTCCTCAAGGACGTGGTCAGGCGCGCCGACCCCGAGGGGTCGCTGCTGATCCTGATGGCGTTCTACGGAGTCGCGCTGGTCATCGGCGCGCTCGTGGCAGGCGGGCTTTCCGACGCGTCCGGCAGGCGCAAGCCGTACGTGGTGGTCGCGGTCGTCCTGATGGCGGCGGCCGCGCTGATCCTGGTGGTGTGGCCGACCTGGGTGGGTGCGCTGATCGCCGGGCCGCTGCTGGGCGCCGGATTCGGCACGTACTGGGCCGTCGCGATCGCGTTGCTGACGCAATTGCTCCCGGCCGCTGCCGATCGCGCCAAGGATCTGGGCGTCGTGAACATCGCCAATTCGTTACCGCAAGTGGTCGCGCCACTCGTGGCTTCCGGAATCCTGGCTGTTCTCGGTTACGCGGGGTTGTTCGCGGCGTCGGCCGCAGCCACCTTGCTCGCCGGGGTGTTCCTGTCGCGAATCGAAACCGCGGAATGAAATCGCACCCCGAACAAGAAATGGGGGCATTGGATGACGGTCCGGTTCGCCTCGCTCGGGGGGACGGACGAACCGGACCGCCGGTCTATCGGGCGCCGGCCACCACACGGCGCGGGGAGGATGTGGCCCTTCGGACGTGCCTGCCACCTGCTGGAGCGAGACCACCGGCTACCAGGTGCTCGTAGGCGGCACGCCAGACCGAGCACGGCGCCTTCTGCTGGCGCCACCGTGACGAACAGGTCGGGCAGTTGCCTCGCTCATCGGGCTCGTGAGCCGAGAGCATCGCGCGCCAGCCTTCGGTCAGCCGGGGCAGCTCGGATCGGGCCACGGACAGCAGGGACGGGGCGTCTGCGCGGGTTGCCAGCTCGGAGAGCATGTCAAGGCGTTCCCACACCGCATTGCGCAAAACCTGGCCGAGTATCTCGTCCACGGGAGCGTCACCGTCACCTTTCCGCCTGCTCGGCGGCTTCTCGTAGGGCGTCCCGCAGTTGGCCGAGCTGGCCGCTTGACAGGACAGCGGTCTCGCCGGGAGGTCCGACGAGCACCACCTTGTTCTGATCATTGACCAGCACAGTGAGACAACGATCGCGGTTGATGACATCGCCACAGCTGATGTGCCACACCTGACGACCTGCGTAGTTGCCGCTCAGGTCTCTGAGGCCAGGGGCGTCCTGCGGCTCCGCCTGAGCTGCAGGCGAGGCCGCTGGGGCGGGGCGAGTCACTGTCGAGCCGACCAGGTCCACGATCCGAAGTTTCCCTCCGTGCTCGAATGCTTACCAGAACTTAGATTGGTACGTGGCAAACTCGAGTGGGGTGGTGGTGAGCTGATCGGGCAAGGTTTCACGATAAGCGGTCAGCGGACTTCGGCCCGACCGATCAGCCTGACCGATCACTACTTCTCGGCCCTGCCGCAATGTGTTTACTCTGCGGTTGACGCCCAACGGACTGCAAGGGGGCGCGAGTGAACTCCACCGGGTCACAAGGCGCTGTGGTAACCGCTGATGTCTGGGAGAAGGCGGACATGCGGGCAGCGCTGGCCGCAAGGGAGATCAGTCAGGTCTACCGGCTGTTGCGCAAGCACGGCATCTCGCAGCGGCAGATCGCCGCACAGACCGGCCAGTCGCAGTCCGAGGTATCGGAGATCCTCAAAGGTCGCCAGGTCATGGCCTATGACGTACTCGCGAGGATCGCCGCCGGATTGGGCGTTCCAAGGGGATACATGGGCCTCGCATATGACGAGGAGACACGGGTCCGCGTCGTCGCGACAGTCGACGACCAGACCCCCGAGGAGGCAGAGTCGGTGAAGCGTCGGAAGTTCCTCGCGCACGCCGCGGCCGTCACCATGGGCGCGAACGTGTTCGGCGCGGACTCCGGGCCGTGGGTCTCGAACCCCATCCAGACTCCGGCGCCCGGACGGATCGGCATGACCGATGTGCGCCAGGTGGAGGCCGCCACCAGGGCGTTGCGGTCGCTCGACTACCAGTACGGCGGGGGTTCCTGCCGGGACGCGGTGATCGCGCAGCTGTCGTGGGGTCAGCAGATGCTGGGGGCATCGGCCACGGACGTGGTCAAGCAGAGGCTGCACGTCGCACTGGCCGACCTGCACAACCTGGCCGGGTGGACGTCGTTCGACATCGGGCTGCTCGATTCGGCCCGCAACCACTTCGGCAAGGGCCTCGAGCTGGCCAAGGAAGGCCGCAGCGAGCCGCTGGTGGCCAACATCCTGTACCGGATGGGCCGCGTCTACTTGCACAACGGAGCGCCGAACGACGCGCTCAAGATCTTCTCGCTCGGCCAGATCGCGGCCCAGAACTCCGGCTCCGAGCTGGCGGTGGCCGTGCTCTGCGCGAACGAGGCGTGGGCCTACGCGATGATGGGCCAGCGCGAGCAGACGATGAAGCTGCTGGGCCGGACCCGTGACGAGTTCGCCCGAGCGGACCTGGACGGCGCCGAGACCTGGGTGAAGTTCTTCACCGAGACCGACGTGCACGCCATGATCGGCACGGTGCACACGGTGCTGGCCCAGGAGGTCGACGCCAAGCACACGAAGTACGCCATCCCGGCGTTGCAGCGCGCGATCGACGCGTACGGCGACGACATGGCCCGCAGCAAGACGTTCAACCTCAGCGCGCTGGCCACGAACCACCTGCTCGAAGGCGACATCGACCACGGGTCCAAGGTCGGCCGCACCGCGGTCGAACTGGCCGAGAACCTCACTTCGGGCCGCGCGAAGGACCGCATGCGGCCGCTGAAGGACGAAGCGGACAAACGCCGCAACAACAGTCAAGCCCGTGAACTCTCCGACGCGCTCAACAAGTACTTCGACACGGAGGCGTGAGCAAGCCGGGCCTGCTCCATCCAATCCGATGACCACCTCGGAGGGACGTTTCAGCAGGGACATCCTGGCCGCCGCGCTGACCGAGGTCTGCGCGCAGATCGGTCTGGACGCGACCGGCGCCGCGCTGCTGAGATTCACCAACAACGCGGTGTACCGCCTGGTCGGGGACACCGCCGTGGTCCGGATCGTCGGGTCACGCGGCCTGCGGCACCGGGTGGAGAAGGTCGTCCGGATCGCGGGCTGGTTCGCCGAGCACGACATCCCGGCTGTTCGGCTGTACCCGGGGATAGCGCAGCCGATCAGGGCGGGCGAGCACGTGGCGACCGTCTGGGATGTCGTGCCCGACGGCGGCCGTCCCGCCAGGGGGCGGGATCTCGGCAAGCTGCTCAAGCGCATCCACAGCCTGCCGCCGCCGTCGTTCGACCTGCCCGTGTGGGACCCGCTGGACGACGTGCGCAGGCGGATCGACGACGCCGAGGACATCCAGGACGACGACCGCCTGTTCCTCCTGGACACCTGCGACCGCCTGCACCAGGAGCTGGCCGGGCTGCGGTACGAGTTCCCGCCCGCGGTGCTGCACGGCGACGCGCACCTGGGCAACCTGATCTCGTCGCCGGACGGGCCGGTACTGTGTGACTTCGATTCCACTTCGCTCGGACCGCCGGAGTGGGATCTGACACCCGTCGCGGTCGGGGTCGGCCGGTTCGGTGAGCCCGCGCGGACCTACCGCGAGATCGTGCGCGCCTACGGTTTCGACGTGACGAAGTGGACTGGTTTCCGGGTGTTGCGTGAGGTCAGGGAGCTGAAACTGATTACCAGCGTGCTGCCGAGCGTGCGCAGCAACCCCGAGGTCCGGCCGGAGTTGATGCGGCGGCTCGACGACTTCCGGCGCGGCGACACCGGTGCCAGGTGGGCTCGATACACCTGAATGGCGGTAACGCCGGGGCCTCGCTGAGCGAATCCTTTCTCGACGGATGTCGGGCGTTGGCCCAAGCGGGTTATCGGCTACTCTGTGTTTACGATCTCGTCGAGTTTCGCTCACCATGAGGTGATTAGTCACGGTGTTGGGGCTGCTGAGCAGGACAGTCGGTGATGGTCGGCGCGCCAAGCGCGCGCTACGGTCCGCGCAGGTGCTGGACGGAGTGGTGGAAGCACAGCTCGCCCTCGTGTCCCGATTGCCCGAGGACAGTCGTCGGCGCGCCGCCGACTACCTCGCTGAACTCGTGATGCTCTCGCAGAGCTACCGGCACTTCGCCGCGGGCTGGATCAGCCGCAAGGAGCTCGAGACGCGCGGCGCGGCGACCATGCAGCGGCTCACCGAACTGCGCAGGCCACACGAACAGGCGCAGTTCACCGAGCAGGACTGACCGCTCGACTCTTCGGACGCCCCGGTCGTCTCCGGTGTGGAGTGACGGCCGCCACATAATCTCCACATGCGACGAACGGCGGCAACCTAAACGACGGGTGCGCGCGTCAGTACCACCGCGAATCCGAAGGCCAGCCCCATGATCGCCAGTTCGGCCGCGGCCCAGCCGACCAGCGCTGTCCGTTGGTGACGCAGGATCGCCGGCAGCAGGCGCCAACGAACGTTGGCCCCCAGGAAAGCCAGTGCCGAGACACACGCGACTTTGAGCACCACCAGCACGCCGTAACCGGTTGTGACCAGGTCGCGCCACAGCGAGCCACCGGGTGTCAGGATCAGCTCGGCGAACCCGTTGAACAGTCCGGTCACGACGGACACCGCGATGCAGATCGTGGCGAGCTTGGAGAACCGCGGCAGCGCGTGCGCCAGCAACGTCCGGTTGGCGGCGAGCAACACCACCACCGCGCCGAGTCCACCGGTCCACGCGACCGCGGCGAGCACGTGCAGTTCCATCGAGACCATCGTGAGGTCGCGCCACGACCAGTCCGTGGCGTGCCCGGTCACCGGCAACGGCAGGAGCGTGAACAGCGCGGCGGCGGCCCGCAGTTCGGCGGGGATGGACTCACCTTTGCGGACAGTCCACGCCGCGAGGCCCGCGCAGAGCATGGCGAAGAGGAACACGGCGACGAGCGCCTTGCCCGCGCCGACCGTCCGGACGTACTCCCAGACGGCTTCCACCGTGACCGATTGGGACAGTCGCAGCTCGGCCGTCTGCAGCACGAGCGCGACGACCGCCGCGACGGCCCACGTCAGTGCACTTGCGACAGTCACCCGGCGCGTGCCCGCCAGCACGGCCTCGGCGAGCTTCGGCCGGTCGAAGCCGATCAGCAAGGGCAGCAAGGAAAGCCCGACGGTGACCACCGCGGCCATGTCGAGCACGACACGGGCGAGCGGGATGCCGAACCGGACCACCGCGTCCGGCTCGACCAGCCCGGCAGGCGCGCTGGTCACGGTGATCGCGAGTCCGATGAGGACACCGACGATCGATGCCGTGACCAGTGCGCCGACCAGAGCCAGCCGAGGGGTCGCGGTGGCCCGGGTCGAGCTCATCGCGCTTCTTCGTCCTTGCCGCCCATCCGCAGTGCGAACACGACGCCGAGGCCGAGCACGACCACCGCGCCGACGATCCACACCCACGTGGGGATCCCGCCGCTGTCCTCGCCGGAGTCCGACTGGGCGGCGCCCGCGCCGTTCTTGAACTTGGCCAGTTCCTCGGCGGGCAGTGGCGTGCCCTCGCCCGCCTTGCTCAGCGTGAACGACAGCTGACCCTGGACGGGGTGCCCGTCGGCGGACAGGATCCGCCAGGCGATCTTGTACTCACCGCTCGGACCCAGCGGCCGCACCGGCGCGGTCACCGTCGAGCTGTCCACCTGCGGCGGCGCGGCTTCCCAGTGGTTGTTCTGCGGGTCGAGCACCGAGATCGTGTTGATCCCGTCGCCCGGCTGGACCGGCTGGTCGAACGTGAGCTTGATGCTGTCCGGCCCCACTTCGACGGACGCCTTGTCCTTGGGGTTGGACTCCACCAACGAGTTGTGCGCGAGAGCGGGGGTGGCCAGCCCGACGAACGCCACGCCGGCCAGCACTGCCGCGGCAGCGAATCGCCTCATGCCTGATCGCCCCCGCGAGCGGTCACCTTCTTCGCCCGGAGGGTGGCCCCGATGCCGAGACCCAGGCCGAGCGCGCCGACGACCAGGCCGATGCCGCCGAGCCACCGGGCGGTGTTGTCCGTCCCGGCCGCGGCGGCTTCGTTGTGCGAGTCCGTGGCGGGCTTCACGTCCGCGGTCGTGCCCGCGCCGCCGTGCGCGTCCTCACCCGCACCCGCGGCGGCCAGCTTGACGACCGGGGCCGGGTGCTCCGGCTCGGAGCCGTTGGCGGGCGGGGCGTCCCACTTGACCTCGCCCTTGGCGCCGTCGTAGGTCTGGATCGCCGGGATGACCAGCTGGTCGGCGTCGGGCAGCGGCCCGGCGGAGACGTCGAACTCCTGGAACTCGCCCGGGTTGATCCTGGTGCCCGGCTGCGCGGTCCAGGTGATCGTGCCGATGGCTTCCTTGATCTCGACGCCCTTGTTGTTCTTGACCGGCTTGTCCAGCGTCACCTTGGTGACCTCGGCGGTCCAGCCGGGCAGCGGCTTCGGCCGGGCGGCGGTCACCGGGGTGTCCTTGGGGAACTGCAGGGTCAGTTTGACCGTGCCCTGGGTGTTGTCCTCGTTGGGCACCCGGAAGGTGATCTTCGAGTAGCCGCCCTTCTTGGCCGGCTCGGTGACGTTGGCGGTCACGTGCGCGCTGGCGATGCCGCCACCCGCGAGAACGACGGCGCCCGCGGCGATCGCGACCGCGAAACCGCGCGCCAAGTATCGGTTCGTAGACATGCTGAGACTGCTCCTGAGATGTGCAGGGGTCGGGGGTTGGGAGGTACTGCTGGTTTCAGGAGCGGGCAGGTGGGCCGCGACGGGAGTGCACCCGGCGCAGCAGCACGGCGCGGATGTGGTCGATCCGGTCCGGGGATTCCGGCAACGCATACGTCGCGCTGGCGACCGCCGGGAAGCGAGGCGGTTCGGCCAGGTCGAGCAGCAGCCGCATCGCGGTGCTGACCACGCGCATCGCCGCGTCGGCCTGGGTGAGCAGCAACGCGGTCAACGCCGTCGCGACGGTGTGTGCCGCCGTCATCACCACCGGGTCGACCGGGGCCGGAGCCATGTGGTGGTCGGCGTGTGACGGCACCGCGTAGTTGAGCACGAGGTGCATCGCTGCCTGGGCCATTCCCAGGGCTGTGAGCACCGACAGGAGCCCGTCGACCCGGCTGGCGACAGATGTCCCCGCCCAGGCGACGATCATGGTGAGCAGCACGGCAAGGGCCGCGTCCGGCGTGGCGCCGCCGGCCATCCCGTGCGCCGCGATCGCGAGCGCTCCCGAACTGACGGCCAGCGTCCAGCCACGCACTACGCTGCGTGTCGATGCCGGACGTCGTCTCACACGGTGGAGCGTAGCCAACCGACGCCCGGTGGCGTGTCGGCCGGAATACTGAAACCGGACGCGTCAGATACCCAGCTTGTGGAGCAGCCGCTGCTCCAACTGGTCCAGTTCCGCCGCGACCGCCCTGTGCACGGTCTTGCGCTTGGGGGTCGGCATGCGCTCGGCCGCCCGCACCGCCGAGGTCAGCTTGGCCAGCGTGTCCGACGTCTCGGCGACGAAGTCGGCGTCCTTACCGCGGTCCCTCAGCTCCTGCAGCACCTCGGCCAGCCCGGCGATCCGGGCGTGCAGCACACCGCCCTTGCCGGAGAATTTGGCCAGGTCGGACACGGGGACACCGAGTTTGTGCGCCTTGCGGTTGTCCTTGAGCTCACGAAAGGTCGCCGCGGCCTTGGCGGCGAACGGAAGCAATACGGGCGCGACGGCGGGGCCGATCACCTTGGCGACGGCGACGACGTTTTTCGCGCTGCGCGGATTGATGCGTGGCTTTCGCTTCGTCGCGCTCATGCGTAACAACCTACTGGCCAGTGGCAACAGCAGCATCTCGGCTGTCCGCAGCCTGGCCTAAGGTGCTCACTGTGAAGGATTCGGTGCTGCTCGACGCTGGTGTTGTCAACCGTTGCCGGCGACGGGTGCACCTGGAGCACGATCCGGCCATGCGGGACGTGCCGAGAGCCGCCCCGGATCCCACCGGTCAGCAGCGCAAGGCCGACGCGACGGCGCACCGCCGTGCGGTCGCAGACCGGGTCGCGCGCCTGGTCGGGCCGGACTGGATGGAGATCCCGGCAGGCCCCGACCTGCGCGGAACCGATCGTGAGCAGGCGACGGTGGCGATGCTGGCCGCCGGTGCCCGGTTCATCTGGGCGGCCCAGCTGCCCCGCGACCCGAGCGGCGGACGGCGTGGTTCGATCGACCTGCTGGTGCGCAGCGACGACGGGTACGTGCCTGTCCTGGTCGTCCGGCACAAGGTGACCGACCCCGGCCAGGGCGCCCGGACGTCACCGCTCGGCGAGCCGTTGCCGACCGGCAGCCGGGTCGACCCGTTGCGCAAGATCCGGCCGCAGCCGCGTGACCAGATGCGGCTCGCGCACGCGTGGCGGATGCTGCAGGCGTCCGGGTACGCGGCGCCGGGGCGCGCGGTGGGCGGGGTGATCGGCCTGGACGCGGACGTCGTGGCGTGGCACGACCTGGAGGCGCCGACCTGGCCCGGCGGGCGGACCGCCTTGTCCGAGTACGACAACAGGTTCTCCGACCGGCTCGCGGTGGCGGCCGCCGCCGCCAACGGCAGCCAGCCGCTGGCCAGGCCGTCGCGGATCCTGGAGTGCCGCAGCTGCCCGTGGTGGCCGGTGTGCGAGGTGACGCTGCTGGAGAAGCGCGACGTCAGCCTGGTGGCCAGGGGCGAGGACGCGGTGACGTTGCGGGCCGCGAACGTGCTGACCGTCGACGACCTGGCGAAGGTGCCGATGGGCACGGACCTGCAGCTGGTCGGGCTGCCGTCGGACGACGCGATCGCGCTGGCCAAGGCGTGGCTGAAGGACCTCACCATGGTCCGCCGGGTGCCCGAGGTGGTCGTGCCCCGCGCGGACGTCGAGGTCGACGTGGACATGGAGAGCTTCGGCGACGCGGGCGCGTACATGTGGGGAGTCCTGCTCAGCGGCGCGGACGTCGGCGAGCGGCAGGGATATCGTGCGTTCGTCACGTGGGATCCGTTGCCGACCAGGGACGAGGGCCGCTCGTTCGCCGAGTTCTGGGAGTGGCTGATGGGAGTCCGCCTGCGGGCCCGCGCCCGTGGCCTGACCTTCCGCGCCTACTGCTACAACGAACTCGCCGAGAACCGGTGGCTGCTCGCGTCCGCCCGGCGGTTCAAGGGCATGCCGGGTATCCCGACCGAGGCGCAGGTCCAGGACTTCATCGACTCGGACGGCTGGTTCGACCTGTTCCGCAGCGTCCAGGACCAGTTCCTGTGCGCGCAGGGCAAGGGGCTGAAGATCATCGCCCCGGCGGCGGGCTTCTCCTGGCGCGACCCGGAGGCCAGCGGCGAGAACTCCATGCGCTGGTACCGCGACGCGGTCGGCATGGACGGCGCGGAACCGCAGCCGGACCAGCGAATCCGTCTGATCGAGTACAACGAGGACGACGTCACGGCGACGATGACCCTGCGGCACTGGATGTCCTCGCCGGAGGTCTACGACATGCCGTTCGTCGGGGACCTGTAGCGGTCGTTCAACTGCACGCGGCGTCGGACAACCAGTCCGCCAGGTAGGTCGCGAACGATCCCCGCACCAGCAACCGGTAGACCGGCTCGTCCGAGGTCTGCCACAGGATCACCTGCGTCCGGGCGATCGTGGTCTGCGCACACCGGCCCGCGTGGAACGCACGCGGGTGCAGGTCCAGCGTGCAGCCGTGTTCCAGCAGGTCACGGCTGCGCACTTCGATCGTCGTCCGGTTGGCCGAGACGTCGACGGCCTCGGGGAGCATGCCCGGCAGTTCGCGGTCGCCGTCCGGGCCGACGACCAGCCACTCGTCCGGGCCGAGCCAGAGGATGTGCCGGCGACCGGCTTCCACCACGGAGTTCGGCACGACCGGCAACGGTCCGCCGAGCCGGGCGCTGATCCGTGCCGCCGCGTCGCCGGTTGGCGGGACTCGGACGTTCACCATGGTCAGGAACGGGATCTCGGTGACACCCGGGTAACTGGCCAAGGGGCTTCGACGCAGGTCCTCAACCGTCACGGCGTGCGCCTTCCTTGTCGTAGAACACCGGCTCGGTCACGATCGCCTCGATCACCCGGTCGCCGAGCGGCGCCCGCAGCGTCTCACCGATCCTGTTGCGGCCGTTGCGGATCAACGCCAGCGCGAACGTCCGTTCCAGTGCCGCGCTGCGGTAGCTCGAGGTCACGTGCCCTTCCATCGGGACGGGCGGTGTCGTCGGCGCGTCCAGCGCGACCATCTGCGCGCCTTCCGGCAGCAGCTGCCCCGGGTCCACCGGCAGCAGACCGACCAGGTGCTTGCGGTCGGGGCGCGCGGTGTCCGGACGCCTGAGCGAGCGCTTGCCCACGAAGTCCTTCCGCTGGGACACGATCCACGACATCCCCAGGTCGTGCGGGGTCACTGTGCCGTCGGTGTCCTGGCCGACGATCGGGAAGCCCTTCTCCGCGCGCAACACGTGCATGGTTTCCGTGCCGTAGGGCGTAATGCCGTACGGCCTGCCTTCCTCGTGGATCGCCTCCCACGCGGCCAGGCCGTACCAGCCGGACACGTTCACCTCGTAGGCGAGTTCACCGGAGAACGAGATCCGCGCGATCCGGGCGGGAATGCCGTTGTGCAGGGTGGTTTCCCGGAACGTCATGAACGGGAACGCCTCGTTGGAGACATCGAGGTCCGGCGCCACCAGGCCGATCACCGCCCGCGACCGCGGGCCGACGACCGCGATCGTCGACCACTGCTCGGTCACTGACGTGAACGTCACGGCCAACTCCGGCCACTCGGTCTGCGACCACTCCTCGAACCAGTCGAGCACGTTCGCCGCGCCGCCGGTCGTGGTCGTGACGTAGTAGCGGTCGTCGGCCAGGCGCATGGTCACGCCGTCGTCGAAGACCATGCCGTCGGCCTTGCACATCATCCCGTAGCGCGCCGAGCCGACCGCGAGTTTCTTGAACGCGTTGGTGTACATGCGGTTGAGGAACTCGCCCGCGTCCGGCCCGACCACTTCGATCTTGCCGAGCGTGCTCGCGTCCTGCATGCCGACGCCGGTCCGGGCCGCGCGGCATTCCCGCAGCACAGCCGTTTCCATGTCCTCGCCGGGCTTCGGGTAGAACCACGGCCGCTTCCACTGGCCGACGTTCTCGAACTCCGCGCCGTTCGTGACGTGCCACGAGTGGATCGGCGTGGTGCGGATCGGGTCGTGCAGCTTGCCGCGGTCACGACCGGCCATCAACGCGAACGACACCGGCACGGACGGCGCCCGGAAAGTCGTGGTGCCCAACTCGCCGGGAGTCGTCCCCAGCGCTTCGGCGATCACACCGAGAGCCGGGATGTTCGACGTGCGGCCCTGGTCAGCGCCTGTGCCGATGGTCGTGTACCGCTTGACGTGCTCCGGCGAACGCATCCCGGCACCGACCGCGCGCCGGACATCCGCGACTGTCGCGTCGCGCTGCAGGTCCACGAACTGGTTGGCCGGATCGCCCGGCACGAGCCACACCGGGTTGTCGGGCGTGATCTCCCGTTCCTGCACGGCGGGGAGTGGCGGCATGGCGACGGGGTATCCCACGGCCGCCGCGGCTTCGACGGCCGCTTCGGCCGCCTCGATCAGCGCCGCCCTGGTGTCGAAGGTCCCGTTCGCCGCGCCGACCACGCGGTTGGCCTGCGCCGATGCGTCTGGAACAAACGCTTGGCCGTTCCACCGCACCGAGCCACGGGACTGGCTGAACAGGTGCACCGCGGGCTGCCACCCGCCGGACACCGCGAGCAGATCACACTCGATCCTGCGGTCCTGAGTGGACCCCGTGGTGACCGCTGCCGCGGTGATCCGGTGGCGGCCCTCGGTGTTCGTGACCAGGCCACTGATCACCTCGACACCCTTCGGCGCCAGGTCCGGCGGGATCGGGCGTGAGTCGACGACCGTCACCCGCGCACCGGCTTGAACAAGCGCGGCCACGGTGGCGTACGCGCTGTCGTTCGTGGTGCAGACAACCGCGTTGCGACCAGGAAGGACGGCATACTGGGTGATGTACTTGCGAACCGCTCCGGCCAGCATGATCCCGGGCCGGTCGTTGTTCTCGAACACGATCGGCTGCTCGTGCGCGCCCGTCGCCAGGATCACCCGGCGCGCCCGGATGTGCCACAGCGTCTGCTTGTGGGCCACGAGCACGTAGTTGCTGTCGTAGTAACCGAACGCCGTCGCGCCGGTCAACACCCTGAGCTGGGTAGCCGCCAGCTCATCACCAATTCCCCCAAGGGGACCCCTTGATTCAACGTTACCGGAGGGGTCTGACAATTCCGGGAGTCCGGCACCGACGAGGATCACGCGGGCGCCGCCTGCGGCTGCGGTCCGCGCGGCCATGCGCCCGGACGGGCCCGCGCCGATGACCAGGATGTCGGTGTGCGTGAACCGCTTGTCGTAGCGGTGCTGTTCGGGTTCCGGGGTGAGACGGCCAACGCCCGACAGCGTCCGTGCCACGAGACCCGCGCGCAGTCTGACTGTCGTCGCCTGGAGCGACGGTTCGGCGCCGACCTGCACGAGCGCGTTCGGTTCCTCGACTCCGGCGGAGAAGATGCCGCGCGGCCGTTGCCGGTACAGCGACGGCGCGACCTGCACGATGCCGTTGGCCAGCATGGCCGACGCCAACGTGTCGCCATCAAAGCCCGTGTACTCGACGCCGTCCAGCGTGAACGTGAGCGGTCGCGTGCGGTCGATCTCGCCACCCTGTGCCAGCCTCATGACAGGAACTCGCTGGTCACGGTGTTGCGGACGGTGTTGAACCAGCGGCGGCACCCGGCGCTGTGCACCCAGCGCTCGGCGAAGTCGCCTTTGGGGTTGTCGCGGAAGAACACGTACTGCGCCCATTCCTCGTCGGTCAACGACTCCGGATCGGCGGGGTACGAGACGAACGCCTGGCCGCCGTAGTGGAACTCGGTCTCCTCGCGTTCGCCGCACCACGGACAACTGATCAGCAGCACGCAGTCCTCCTAGTGGGCCACGGCTGCGGCGCCGTGTTCGTCGATCAGCGCTCCGGTGGTGAAGCGCTCCAGCGTGAACGGTTCGTTGAGCTCGTGGGGTTCGCCGTGCGCGAGCGTGTGCGCGAACACCCAGCCGACACCGGGCGTCGCCTTGAACCCGCCCGTTCCCCAGCCGCAGTTGACGAACAGGTTCTCCACCGGTGTACGCCCGATGATCGGCGACGCGTCCGGCGTGACGTCCACGATCCCGCCCCATGTCCGGATCAGGTGCGCGTGCGCGAAGACCGGGAACAGCTCCAGCGCTGCGGCCATCTGCTGCTCGATCACGTGCACAGAACCGCGCTGGCCGTACGAGTTGTACGAGTCGATGCCCGCGCCCATCACCAGTTCGCCCTTGTGCGCTTGGCTGACGTAGACGTGCACGTGGTTGGACATCACCACAGTCGGGTGCACGGGTTCGAGCAGTTCCGACACAAGAGCCTGCAGCGGGTGGCTTTGCAGCGGCAGCCGGATGCCCAGTGTGGACGCGAGCACGCTGGTGTGCCCGGCGGCCGCGAGCCCGATCCGCCCCGCGTGGATCGGGCCGCGATTCGTTTCGACGCCGGTCACCCGGTTGCCGTCGGTGATGAAGCCGGTGACCTCGCAGCCCTGGATCAGGTCGACGCCGTACCGGTCGGCCTTGCGTGCGAACGCCCAGGCCACGTAGTCGTGCTTGGCGATCCCGGCGCGCGGCTGCCAGGTCCCGCCGAGCACGGGGTACCGCACGTCCGGCGAGGTGTTCACGATCGGGCAGACCTTGGCGACCTCGTCCGGGGTGAGCCACTCGCCGTCGATCCCGTTGAGCCGGTTGGCGTTCACCCGCCGCATGCCCTCACGGACGTCCTGCAACGTGTGCGCCAGGTTCAGCACACCGCGCTGGCTGAACAGGAAGTCGTACTCCAGGTCCTCCCGCAGGCCCTCCCAGAGCTTCAACGAGTGCTCGTAGATGCCCGCGCTCTCGTCCCACAGGTAGTTCGACCGGATGATCGTGGTGTTGCGGGCCATGTTCCCGCCGGCCAACCAGCCTTTCTCCAGCACGGCGACGTTGGTGATGCCGTGGTTGCGGGCCAGGTAGTAGGCGGTGGCCAGGCCGTGACCGCCCGCGCCGACGATGACGACGTCATAGGACTTCTTCGGCTCGGGCGTGCGCCAGAGCCAGTCGGGGTGCTCCATCGCCTCATCCCCTCAACCGGGTCATCTTCGGGTCGAACAGGGGTTCCTCGGCGACGGTCGCCTCGATCCGGCGGTCGAAGTATCCGATGTGGACGGTCTGGCCCGGTGTGCTCAGCGCGGACGGCAGCCAGGCGTACGCGATGCCTTTGCCGATCGTGTGGCCGAATGCCGCGCTGGTCACGTAACCCACGCACGTCTCACCGTCGAACACCGGCTCCTTGCCCATCACCGTGTCGTCCAACGTCAGACAGGTGAGCTTGCGCTTCGGCTCGCCCGGGTTCAGCGCGCTCTTGCCGACGAACTCCTCCTTCGCGAGCTTCACGGCGAACCCGAGGCCGGCTTCGAACGGGTCGTGCTCGTAGGTCATGTCCGTGCCGAAGGACCGGTAGCCCTTCTCCAGCCGCAGGCTGTTGAACGCCGCCCGGCCGCCCGCGATCAGGCCGTACTGCTCACCCGCCGCCCACAGCGTGTCCCACAGCTTCAGGCCCATGTCGGCGTCCGTGTACAGCTCCCAGCCCAGCTCGCCCACATAGGACAGCCGCAGCGCGGTGACCGGGACGTTGCCGATGTAGCCCTGCTTGCCGCGGAAGTACTTCAACGCGGTCAGGTCGATGTCGGTCAACGGCTGTACGAGGTCACGCGCCCGCGGCCCCCACACGCCGAGGCAGCATGTGCTCGACGTGATGTCGCGGACGTGCACGTCGTCGGGCAGATGTCGGGTGAACCAGTCCAGGTCCAGGTTGCCGTTCGCGCCCACCTGGAACTGGTCCTCGGCCAGCCTGGCCACGGTCACGTCGCTGCGGATGCCGCCGTTGGCGTCCAGCAGCAGGCAGTACGTCACCGAACCGACGGACTTGTGCACGTCACCGGTGGTCATGCGCTGCAGGAAGTCCGTCGCGCCACTGCCTTCGACCATCAGCCGCTTCAACGCCGTCATGTCGTAGAGCGCCACGCGTTCACGGGTGATCTGCGCCTCCGCAGCCGCCACCGGCGACCAGTACTGCGCTGCCCAGTCGTTGGGCTGGTGCACCTCCCGGTCCTGGAGTTGGTCCAGGTTCACCTCGTACCACTGCGGCCGTTCCCAGCCGTTGGCTTCGAGGAAGTACGCCCCGAGTTCCTTCTGGCGCTGGTGGAACGGGCTCGTCCGCAGGGGCCGGGGCGCCTGCATCGGCTGTAGTGGGTGCTTGATGTCGTAGACCTCGACGAAGTTCTGGCAGCCGCGTGCCGTGACGTAGTCCGGGGCCAGGTGGTGCTTCTCGAACCGGTTCACGTCGCACGCGTGCAGGTCATACGAGCTGCAGTAGCCGTCGACGAGCCATTCGGCCATCGCGTTGGCCACTCCGGCGGAGTGCGTGACCCAGACCGCCTCGGCGACCCAGAACCCGCTGACAGTGGGGGATTCGCCCAGCAGCGGCATGTCGTCGACGGTGAACGAGAACAGTCCGTTGATGCCTTCCTCGATCTTGGCGTCCTTGGTCGCAGGCAGCAGCCAGCGGGTCTCGTGCCACGCCTCTTCGAAGTCCTGCTCGGTGAACGACAGCACGGACGGCATGACCTCGGCTGTGTCCACACCGGCGATGTCGTGCACGTCGACCGGCATCGGCTTGTGACCGTAGAAACCGACGCCGATCGTGTCGTAGCGGTCGCGGTAGTACAGGTCCGCGTCCTGGTGGCGCAGGATCGGGCGGACGGCTTCGGTGCGCTGCCCGGCGATGGCCGGGACCTGGCCGGTCCACGCCAGCTGGTGCGCGAGCGGGACCAGCGGCAACGTCATCCCGACCAGGCGCGCGACCTTCGGGCCCCAGATCCCGGCGCAGCAGACCACGATGTCCGCGGCCAGTTCGCCCTTGTCGGTGACCACGCCCGTGACCCGGTCGCCCTCGGTGCGGATGTCGAGTACTTCGTGCCGCTCCAGCAGCGTCGCCCCGCGTGACTCGGCCCGCTTGAGCTGCACCTCGACGGCTTTCACCGCTTGGGCGAGGCCGTCGGTCGGCACGTGCAGACCCGCGCGGACGGAGTCCTCGCGCAACAACGGGTACAGCTCACGAGTGGCGTCCGCGTCGAGGATCGTGCCTTCGACGCCCCACGCGGTGAGCCAGCCGAGCCTGCGGTGCAGCTCCTGCTCGCGTTCGGGCGTGCAGGCCACTTCGAGGCCACCGACCTGGCGGAAGCAGTCGAGCCCGGCCAGTTTCTCGACCGTGTAGCGGGCCAGCTCGGTCATGGTCTTGGACCCGTTGGCCTGGAACACCAGGCCGGGAGCGTGCGACGAGGAGCCGCCGGGGACGGGCAGCGGCCCCTGGTCGACGACCGTGATGTCGGTCCAGCCCTTGGTGGTCAGCTCGTCGGCGAGGGCGGCGCCGACCACGCCCGCACCGATGATCACGACCTTCGGTCCGGCCACGCCAGCCTCCTTGGGATGCACTATTCGCAACACCGCGCAGCTTGCGCAACAAGCGTCGCGCGGAGGTGCTTTCGTGTCAAGCGTCGGGAAGCCAGTTGCCGTGGAAGCCCGCGGGAACGCGGCGCGGCAGCCTGATCGACGCCGCGAACTCCAGCGTCTGCGCGTCCAGCACGAGCAGTTCCGAGCCGCTGTTGTCCCGCTCGGTCACGATCGACATCAGCCAGCCGTCGTCCTCGGCCGTCGCGCCCTGCTTGTGGACGAACTCGGCTTCGCCGGGAGCTTTGCCCAAGTCCTTGATCTCGTTGCCGCCGTTGGCGGTGTTGTACTTGACGATCGCGCTGTCGGTGACGGTGTACAGGAACTGGCTCGGACGGCCGAGCCTGTCCTCGTTGAACGACGGGAACTCCACCTCGCGTTCGTCGATCTGCTGCTCGACGACCTTCCCGGTCGCCGGGTCGAGAATCCAGCGGTACAGCGAGGTTCCGACCGCGAAGTCGGTGGGATCGGTGGTGCCGCTGATCTCGCTCCACGTGGCGGTGAACTTCTCGCGGGTGTAGCGGACGGCATCCAGCACGATCCGGCCCTGGTCCTCGTAGGCGTTGCCGACGTGGAAGACGTAGCACGGGTCCACGTCGAACCACCGCACGTCCCCGTCCTTCGGCATCACGCCGATCCGGGCGCCGTAGCTGTCGCTCCAGTCGTACGGCAGGCCCTTGCCGATCCGCTCCGCTTCGAACGTGACCGGCAGATCCAGCCAGATCACGTGGTTCTCGGTGATGGCGAAGTCGTGCATCATCGTCGGGCCGGGGACGGTGATCTCCTTGCTTTCCACCAGGTCGCCGCCCGCATCGAGCCGGTGGTAGGTGAGGAACGGCGGGAACGGGCTGTACCCGAAGAAGTGCAAGTCGCCCGTGAGCGGGTCCTGCTTGGGATGCGCGGTCATCGCGGTGGTCAGCCTGCCGCCGAAGTCGCAGGGACCGACCGTGTCCAACTCGGCCGTCATCTCGTACGGGAAACCCGCCTCCACCAAGGCGAAGATCTTGTCCGCGTGCCGGATCACGTGGGTGTTCGCGCTGACGGCGGTCCGGTCGATGCCGGTCTCGGTGAGGAACTCGGCGCCGTCGAACCGGCGAGTGCGGACCCAGCGGTTGCGGTACCACTCCGCGCGGCCGTCCGCGATCCGGATGCCGTGGATCATCCCGTCCCCGGCGAACCAGTGCCCGGGGTCCTGGCCCGGCAACGGGTTAGGCCCGTTGCGGAAGTATCGGCCGACCAGTTCGGGCGGCAGTTCGCCGGTCACGGGCAGGTCGAAGGCCTCGATCTCGTCGTCGACCGGGGCGAGCAGACCATCGAGGTACGCGGGCATCGCCGTCTCCTTCCAGTAGTGACATGTCAAAGCTAGAAGGTCAGAATTCGACATGTCAATGCTGGAATGTCAAGATGACGGTATGAGCCTCCGCCACGCAGTGCTCGGCATGCTGACCTCCGGCCCGGCCAGCGGCTACGACCTGCTCAAACGCTTCGAAGGCTCGATCGCCAACGTCTGGTCGGCCACCCAGAGCCAGATCTACGGCGAACTCGCCAGGATGGCCGACGAGGCACTGGTCGAAGTGGTGGCGGAAGGCCCGCGCGGCCGCAAGGAATACGCGATCACCGACCAGGGCCGCGAGGAACTCCAGCACTGGATGACGGAAGTGGACCCGGAGCCACCCCGCCGCAGCGCGATGCTGCTGCGCGTCTTCTTCCTCAACCTGCTCCCACCGGACCAGGGCGTCGCGTACCTGCGCAGGCAGGCCGACCTCGCCGCGCACCAGCACGCCGCACTGACCAAGATCGCCGACGAGGTGCGGGACGAGGTCGGCGATGAGGCCTTCTACGGCCGCATCGCGCTCGAATGGGGCCTGCGCGCGAGCACCCTGATCCAGGAGTGGGCCGACTGGGCCGAAACCGAGATCAGGAAGGCCACCTGACCGCTCACGTCACGGGCAGCCAGGCCTTCACCTTGTCCGGGTTCTGCTCGACCCACCGCTTGGCCGCGGCTTCCGGGCTCATCTTGTCCACCGCTATCCAGCGGGCGACGATGTTCTGGTCGTCGTTGGTCCACTGGAAGTTGCGCACCAGCTGGTAGGCCGGGCCGTTGGCGTTGGCGAACTTCCGGCTGACGATCTTGTCCAGGTCGTAGTCCGGGTAGTCGCAGGCGATCTTCTCTGCCACCTCGTCGCAGCCCGGGGTGTGCGCGGGCAGCTTCACCCGCTCCAGCTTCACCTCGGTGAACAGCCACTGCGGCGAGTAGAAGTAGCCGATCAGCGGGGTCCTGCGTTCCTCGGCCTGCCTGAAGGCCTGGATCAAGGCCGTCTCACTGCCGCCGTAGACCACCTTGAAGTTCAGGCCCAGGTTCTTCACCAGCGCCTCGTCGTTGGTCACGAACGACGGGTCGCCGTCGAGCAACTGGCCCTGCCCGCCCGACTCGGAGGTCCGGAACATCTCCGCGTACTTGTTCAGGTTGTTCCAGTCCAGCAGCTCCGGGTGCTGTTTGGCCAGCCACGGCGGCACGTACCAGCCGATCTCGCCCTTCACCCCGGTCGACCCGGCCGACACACCGATCTTCTGCTCGTCGATGTACTTCTTGCGCAGGTCGTCGTGGCCCCAGTTCTCCACCACCGCGTCGACCTCGCCGGTGCCGAAACCCTGCCAGGCGACCTCTTCCTTCAGGTCCTTCTTGGTCACCCGGCAGCCGAGGTTCTTCTCCGCAACGTAGGCGATGACCGCGGCGTTGGCCTCGTAGCCGACCCACGGGTTGACAGCGAGCTTGAAGTGGCCGCACGAACCACCGCTGCCCGCCTGGTTCTTCGCGACCTTCGGGCCGACGCACCCGGCCAGCCCGAGCACCGCGACCAGTGCGACTGCGAGCGTCCGCTTCACCATCAACCTCCTCTGTGCGTTCGGTTGGCCGCTGCCTGTGTCAGACGGTCGAGCATTACCCCGAGCAGCACGATGGCAATCCCCGCCGCGAGGCCCTTGCCGTACAACTGTCCTTGGGAGAAACCCGCCACGACGTCGTAGCCGAGCGCGCCCGCGCCGACGAGCCCGCCGACGACGACCATGCAGAGCACGTAGATCAGCCCCTGGTTGGTGGCCAGTGCCACCGCGCGTGCCGACATCGGCAACTGGACCTTGGTGATCGTCTGCCACGTGCTCGACCCCGACGCTACCGAAGCCTCCACTGTGGTCCCTGACACACCTCGGACGCCGTCCGCGATGATCTTCGTCGCCACCGGCACCGCGTACACGACCGCCGCCGCGATGGCGGTGAACCTGCTGGCCGCGAACAACGCGAGGAACGGCACCAGGTACACGAAGACCGGCATGGTCTGCCCCGCGTCCAGCACCGGCCTGATCACGCGGTCCGCCCGCCTGCTGCGGCCCATCCAGACACCGGCCAGGACAGCGATGATCATCGTGAACACCGTCGCGACGATCGTCGACGCGAGCGTCGTCATGCTGTCGGACCACAAGCCGGACAACACGATCAGCGCGAGGCACACCGCCGACACGATCGCCGCGCGCACGCTGCCTACGACCAGTGAGATCGCCACGACCGCCGCGGCCACCAGCCACCACGGGGAATCGGCCAGCACGGACTGCAACGGGTCGATCAGCACCAGCGTGAACACGTCCTTGACGCCGTTGGTGACCGGTGCGAGGTTCGACTGCACCCACGTGGTCGCGTCACCGGCCCACACCGCGATCCTGCTGCCGATGTCCAGGCTCGAGTCGAACTCGGCGGCCCAGACGTAGGTGTACGACAACCAGACCGCGAACGCGGTCGGCAGGGCGGCGAGCCACAGCACAATCCTGTATGGACGGTTGCGGCGGCCGCGGTCGGCCGCGGCCGTGGTGACCCGGTCGAGCACGATCGCCATCACCACGATCGCCAGGCCGGCGTTGAACGCGGTGCCCACGTCGAGCGTCTGCAACGCCTTCACCACGGTCTTGCCCAGCCCCGGCGCGTCGATCAGCGCCGCGATGGTGACCATCGCCAACGCCGCCATGATCGTCTGGTTCACGCCGAGCACGATGGTCCGCTTGGCCGCGGGCAGCAGGACCTTCGTCAGGGTCTGGGTTCTCGTCGAGCCGAGCGACTCGCTGGCTTCGACCGTGTCGTGCGGCGCCGATCGGATGCCGTGCGCGGTCAGCCGGATCACCGGCGGTGCCGCGTAGATCAGCGTCGCGATGGTCGCCGACGCGGGCCCGATCAGGAAGAACAGCGTCAGCGGCGCCAGGTACACGAACGACGGCATGATCTGCATGAAGTCCAGCACCGGCGTGACCAGCCGGTTGAACCGGTCCGACATCCCCGCCCAGATGCCCAGCGGGATGCCGACCAGCAGCGAGATGATCACGGCTGCCAGCGTGAGCGCAAGCGTGTCCATGCTCTCGCGCCACAGACCTTGCAGACCGAGGAAGAAGAACCCGGCGGTGGCCAGCAGCGCGACGCGGACGTTGGCCACCGCCCACGAGACGAAGCCGACCAGCGCGACCACGCCGAACCAGCCGATCAGCGGCACCGGCCGGTCGAACGACGGCTGGGCGATGATCGACTGGACGAACACCACGAACTCGTCGATGCCCACCCGGATGTAGTCGAAGAAGTACAGGAAGAGGGGGTTCGAGTCGCGGCCCGCGCCGATCGCGTCGTTCAGGTCGTTGAACCAGTGGTGCACAGTGGTGAGCTGGGCGCCGCCGAGTGCGAGGGTGTGCGTGCCGCGCAGCACCAGCCACAGCAGCAACCACACCGCGAGGATGCCTGCCACGATCCGGCCGCGGTTGCGCACCACGATGCTCATCTTCGGCAGCCTGGTGGACACCGTTGTCCTCGAAGTCGCCACCATCAGGAGTCACTTCCGCCCGCGATGACCGACAGGATCTCCTCGTCGCCGACGATGCCGAGCAGTTCACCGTCCTTGACGACCTTGACCGGCTTCTCCGCGGCCAGCACGCTGCGCGTCGCCTCCCGCACCACCACGTCCGGGCCCAGTTCCGGACCGTCCAGCGGGTCGTCGTCCCGTTTCGGGCGCATGATCCACTTCAGGGTGAGCACGTGCGAGCGCGGCACGTCCCGCACGAAGTCGCGGACGTAGTCGTCGGCCGGGGCCGCGACCAGTTCGTCACCGGTGCCGATCTGCACGAGCGCGCCGTCCCGCATGATCAGGATGCGGTCGCCGAGCTTGAGCGCCTCGGACAGGTCGTGGGTGATGAACACCATCGTCTTGCCGACCTCGTGGTGCAGCCTGATCACCTCGCTCTGCATGTCCCGCCTGATCAGCGGGTCGAGCGCGGAGAACGGCTCGTCGAACAACAGCACGTCCGGGTCGCCCGCGAGTGCGCGCGCCAAGCCGACCCGCTGCTGCATGCCGCCGGAGAGCTGGTCGGGGTATGAGCCCTCGTACCCGTCGAGGCCGACGAGTTCGATGACCTCCTTGGCCCGTTTGACGCGTTCGGCCTTCGACACGCCACGGATCTCGAGGCCGTACGACACGTTGTCGACGACCGTGCGGTGCGGCAGCAGCCCGAAGTGCTGGAACACCATGGAGAACTTGTTGCGCCGCAGGTCTCTGAGCCGCTTCGGGTCGGCTCTCAGGATGTCCTCGCCCTCGAAGACCACCTCGCCCGCGGTCGGTTCGACCAGTCTGGTCAGGCAGCGCACCAGCGTCGACTTGCCGGAGCCGGACAGGCCCATCACCACGAAGACCTCGCCGGGGGCGACGTCGAAATCGATGTCACGGACCGCGGCCGTGCAGCCGGTGCGGTCGAGCAGTTCGCGTCGGGACAGCGCACCGAGCTCGGCTGAGCCGGGAACCCGCGCGGCCTTGGGTCCGAACACCTTCCACAGGTTTCGGACGGAGATCACCGGTCGTTGCGTATCGTGCACCTGAGTTCCGTGCATGGAACACCATTCTTTGACGACGGCCACGTAGTCAAGACCGCGCCGTGTTGCGAATGGGTTTACCTGGGCGGCATGTACTGGCCATGCCATCCCAACCGGCGAGACAGCTCCAGGCGGCCGTCACCCGCTCATGGTTTGTGGTGGCGGTAGAACGTGGCCTCGGCCGGTGGCAGCGGGGTGTTGCCCAAGATGAGGTCGCTGGCCTTCTCGGCGACCATCATCACCGGTGCGTAGATGTTGCCGTTGGTGACGTACGGGAACACGGAAGCGTCCACCACGCTCAGTCCGTCGACACCGTGCACCCGCATGGTCGACGGGTCCACGACGGCCATGTCGTCGACGCCCATCTTCGCTGTGCACGAGGGGTGGTACGCGGTCTCGGCGTCCTTGGCGACCCACTCGAGGATCTGCTCGTCGGTCCTGACCTCGGGGCCGGGCGACAGCTCGCCGCCGTCGAACTCGGCGAACGCGGGCTGGCTGAGGATGTCCCGCGCCACCCGGATCGCCTCGACCCATTCGCGCCGGTCCTGGTCGGTGGACAGGTAGTTGAAGCGCAGCGCCGGGTGCTCGCGCGGGTCCTTGGACTTGATCTTCACCGAGCCTCGGGCGTCGGAGTACATCGGGCCGATGTGCACTTGGTAGCCGTGGCCCGCGGTCGGTTGCGAGCCGTCGTAGCGCACGGCCAGCGGCAGGAAGTGGAACATCAGGTTCGGGTACGCGACGTCCTCGTTGCTGCGCGCGAACCCACCGCCCTCGAAGTGGTTGGTCGACGCCGGGCCCTTGCGCGCCAACAGCCACTTCAGGCCGATCAACGGGCGGTTGCGCCACTTCAGCGCGGGGTTGAGCGACACGGGTTTCCTCGACGCGTGCTGGACGTAGACCTCCAGGTGGTCCTGCAGGTTCTCCCCGACGCCCGGCAGGTCGTCGACCACGTCGATGCCCAGCGCCCGCAGTTCCCTGGCGTTGCCGACACCCGACAGTTGCAGCAGCTGCGGCGTGTTGATCGCGCCGCCGCAGAGGATGACTTCGTTGCCGCGCACGGACTTCGTCCGGCCGAAGCGGCTGATCTCCACGCCGGTCGCGCGTGTGCCGTCGAACAACACCTTGTTGACGTGCGTGTAGCACTTGACTGTCAGGTTCGGACGGTCCAGTACCGGGTGCAGGTACGCGCGTGCGGCGGACAGTCGCCGTCCTTTGTGGATGTTGCGGTCGAACTTGGCGAAGCCCTCCTGCTGGAACCCGTTGACGTCCTTGGTGAGCGGGTAGCCCGCCTGCTGCGCGGCCTGGAAGAACGCGCCGAACAGGGGATTGGTCGCCGGTCCGCGTTCGAGCACCAGCGGGCCGTCGTCGCCGCGCCACGCGTCGCCGCCGGCCAGGCAGTTCTCCATCTTCTTGAAGTACGGCAGGCAATGCGCGTAGTCCCAGTCCTGCATGCCCTTGTCGGCGCCCCAGCGCTCCAGGTCCAGCGGGTTGCCGCGCTGGAAGATCATGCCGTTGATGCTGGAGGAGCCGCCGAGGACCTTGCCGCGGCCGTGCGAGACCCGGCGGCCGCCCATGAACGGCTCCGGCTCCGAGTGGTACTTCCAGTCGTAGAACCGGTTGCCGATGACCATGGTCAGCGCGGCGGGCATGTGGATGAAGACGTCCCAGATCCAGTCCGGCCTGCCCGCCTCGAGCACGAGCACGGTCGTGGAGGGGTCGGCCGACAGCCGGTTGACCAGCGCACAGCCTGCCGAACCGCCGCCGACGATGATGTAGTCGTAGCTCATCGCGCCCTCCACGTGTTGCGTATCAATCAACGCTGTTCGCAATGCGAATCACTTGCAGGCTACTCGCCGAAATAACCGACACGGGAGCTGATCTCGGACGCGCCGACGCACAGCTTCTCGGCCACCGCGGGGAACGACTCGACGGTGAGCCGGTACGCCGGGCCGGACACGCTGACCGCGGCGATCACGTCGCCGCTGCTGCCCCTGATCGGCGCCGCGATCGCGTTCAGCCCGATCTCCAACTCCTCGTTGGTGCTGCTCCAGCCGCGGTCGCGGACCGTGTCCAGTTCGGACAGCAGCTTCGAACGACTGGTGATCGTCGCGGGCGTGTAGCGCTCCAATGTGTCCATCGCCGTGGTCAGGTCGTCTTCGCCCGCCCACGCCAGCAGCACCTTGCCGCTCGACGTGGCGTGCAGGGGTGTGCGCTGGCCGATCCAGTTTCTCGTGGTCACGGCCGCGGTGCCGTACACCTGGGTGATGTTGGTGGCCTGGCCGGAGTCCAGCACCGCGACGTTCACCGTCTCGTCCAGCTCGGACGCCAGGCGCTCGCAGATCGGTTGGCTCTCTCTTGGCAGGTCGAGTCTGGCGGTGGTGGCACCGGCGAGCCGGACGATCCCGAACCCGAGGCGGTACTTGCCGCGCTCGGCCACCTGTTCGACCAGTCGGCGCTGTTCCAGTGCGCCGATCAGCCGGAACGCCGTGGACTTGTGCACGTCGAGCTCGGCCGCGATCTCGGTGACTCCGGCCTCCCCCCGAATGGCCAGGATGTCCAGGATCGCCAGCGCACGGTCCACGGACTGCACAGGTGTCGACTGCGCAGGGACAGTTGCGGGCTTTTCGTTCCCCATTCCGCAACTCTACTCACGCGTTAACTACTTCCCCTGGTTGAACCCTTGACGCGTTCCTGACGAAGCCTCACTCTGTTGCTTATCGCACGACTTGTTGTGTATCGCACAACGGAGGCTGATCATGATTCCAGTCTGCGCGCTGGGTGAGATCCATCCCGGCGAGGCGGTCCGACTCGACGGAGAACCCCCGATCTCCGTGTTCAACGCGAACGGCGAGCTGTACGCGATCGACGACACGTGCACTCACCAGGACGCCTCGCTGGCCGACGGCTGGCTGGAAGGCTGCCTCATCGAGTGCCCGCTGCACGCGTCGTGCTTCGACCTGCGGACCGGCGAACCGACGGGCCCGCCCGCCAAGGTCGGAGTCCGCACGCACGAAGTAGTGGTTCAGGACGGGCACGTCTACGTCGTCGTCGCCCCGGTCCCGGCAGTTACCTGATGCGCACGATCACCGTGGTCGGCGCCTCGATCGCCGGCCTCTCAGCCGCGCGCGCCCTGCGGGCGCAGGAGTTCGCCGGACGGATCATCGTGATCGGCGACGAGACACACGAGCCCTACGACCGCCCACCGCTGTCCAAGGGGTTCCTCGACGGCTCGGCATCGCTCGACGACATCACGCTGAGCACCCCGGACGACAAACTGCTGGACATCGACTGGCGCCTGGGCAGCAAAGCCGCAGCGCTGGACACGTCCGCACGAGCGGTCGTGCTGGAGACAGGCGAGCGTGTCGTGACCGACGGGGTCGTGTTGGCGACCGGCGCACGCGCACGGGAGATGCCCGGTCCCGCAGGTGTGCACACGCTCAGGACGCTCAACGACGCGATTGCCCTCAAGGAAGCGCTAAAACAGGGCGGCTCCCTCGTGGTGATCGGCGCGGGCTTCATCGGCGCCGAGGTCGCGTCAACCGCACGGCAGCTCGGCCTCGACGTGACGGTGGTGGAGGCGTTGCCGACGCCGATGGCCGGACCGCTTGGCACGCAGATGGGTCAGGTGTGCGCCGACCTGCACAGACGTAACGGTGTCCGGCTGATCACCGGCGTTCCGGTGGCTGCGTTGCTGGGCGACGACCGGGTGCGAGCCGTGCTGCTCGCGGACGGGCGAGAGATCCCAGCGGACGCCGTGGTCGTGGGGATCGGCGCGATCCCGAACGTCGAATGGCTGCGCGGATCAGGACTGGCCATCGAAGGCGGCGTCGTGACCGACGCGCGGTGCGTCACCACCGTGCCGAACGTGGTCGCCGTGGGGGATTGCGCATCCGCGTTCAACGAGCACGCGGGTTGCGTGCTCCGCCTCGAACACTGGACAAGCGCGGTACAGCAACCCAAGATCGCCGCCGCGGGCTTGTTGGGACGCACGAGCGTGCACGCCGCTCGGTTCTCGGTGCCGTACTTCTGGTCCGACCAGTACGGCTCGCACCTGCAGTTCGCCGGTCACCGCAGGGACGGTGACGTTGCCGAGATCGTCGAGGGCTCGCCCGACGGGCCGTTCGCCGCCGTGTACCGCCGCGACTCACGGCCCGTTGCCGTGCTCGCCGTCGACCAACCGCGTGTTTTCGGGCGTTGGCGGCGTGAGCTCGCTTCCGAAGGGGTGTTGAGTTGACCGTCAGCCTGCCGCCCAGCCTGCTCGCCACACTGCCAGGGCACTTCTACACCGACCCGGCGATCTTCGCCGCCGAGCAGGAGCGGGTGTTCGAGTCGATGTGGTTCGCGGTCGCGCGTTGCGCGGACCTGGCCACCCCGGGCAAGTTCGAAACCGCTGAAGTGGGCCGGGAGAGCGTCCTCATCGTGCGTGGCCGGGACGGGCAGTTGCGTGCCTTCCTCAACGTGTGCAGGCACCGCGGCGCCAGGCTGTGCGTCGAACCCGCGGGCGAGACCAAACGGCAACTGCAGTGCCCGTACCACGCGTGGACATACGGCCTGGACGGCAAACTCATCGCGGCACCGAACCTCACCAAGATGCCCGACATCGACCGAGTCGAATACGGCCTGATCCCGGTGCACCTACGCGAATGGCTCGGTTACGCCTGGATCTGCCTGGCCGACGTGCCACCCTCCTTTGAGGACACAGTGCTGGCCGCGGCCCGTGACCGCCTCGGCGACGCGGAGATGATCGGCCACTGGGAAGTGGACACACTCGACGTGGGCAGACGGATCGTCTACGACGTGAAAGCCAACTGGAAACTGATCATCGAGAACTTCATGGAGTGCTACCACTGCGCGACCATCCACCCGGAACTCACGGAAGTCCTGCCCGAGTTCGCGGACGGCTACGCCGCCCAGTACTACGTCGGGCACGGCGCGGCATTCGCCGACCAGGCACAGGGCTTCACCATCGACGGCAGCGAAGGATTCGACCGGATCAGCGGAGTCGGACAGGACCAGGACCGCAAGTACTACGCGATCACGGTGAACCCCCAGGTGTTCATCAACCTCGTGCCCGACCACGTGATCTTCCACCGGATGTACCCGATGTCGGCGGACCGGACGGTGGTGGTCTGCGACTGGCTGTACACCAAGGAAGTCGTCGCGGCAGGCAAGGACGTCTCGCGCTCGGTGGAGCTGTTCCACCGCGTCAACCAGCAGGACTTCGACGCCTGCGAACGCTGCCAGCCCGCGATGTCCTCCCGTGCGTACGCGAACGGCGGCGTACTGGTCCCCAGCGAGCACCACATCGCCGCCTTCCACGAATGGCTGACGGCCAAACTCGCCTAGCGGGGCGCCATCCGCAGTGCGCCGTCCATTCGGATGACCTCGCCGTTCAGGTAGTCGTGGTCGATGATCGACAGTGCCAGTTTGGCGTATTCGGCTGGCAGGCCGAGGCGCTTCGGGAACGGGACACCCTCGGCCAGCGAGGCACGGAACTCGTCGCCCACTCCGGCCAGCATCGGGGTGTCGATGATTCCCGGCGCGATCGTCATCACGCGGATGCCGGAGGTGGACAGATCACGGGCGGCCGGGAGGGTCAGGCCGACCACGCCGCCCTTGGACGACGCGTACGCGGCCTGGCCGATCTGGCCGTCGAACGCCGCGATGGACGCCGTGTTGATGATGACGCCGCGCTGGCCGTTGTCGTCCGCGTCGGTCTTGGCGATGGCTTCGGCTGCCAGGCGCAGGACGTTGAACGTGCCGATCAGGTTGACCTCGATGACCTTGCGGTACACGTCGAGGTCGTGCACGCCCTTCTTGGAGAGGATCCGGCCCGCTGTGCCGACGCCCGCGCAGTTCACGGCCACGCGCAGCGGCGCTCCGCTCGCTGCCTGGTCGACCGCTGCCTGCACCTGCTCTGGGTTGGTCACGTCGGCGGCCACGTATGTCACGCCGTCGATCGCGGCTGCTTTCTCGACCGCGCTCGGCAGGTCGAGGGCGTACACGTTCGCGCCCTGCTTCGCCAGCGCCTCGGCGGTCGCTCCGCCAAGACCTGACGCGCCACCCGTGACAACCGCCGCGATACCGCTGACCTGCATGCCTGCTCTCCTTTGGGCCGTGGACCCCAGAGAGGCTATCCGGCTCGGTCAGGCGTGGTCGTGGGGTGTGACGTCCTTAACGGGTTGCCTCCGGTCCGCGAAGTGCATCAGCAGCACCAACGGCACTGCCGCCAGTGCGGCGAGGACCACGAACCCGAGCACGATGGCCAGTACTTCCAACATGTGTTCCACTCTCGTCTTCGCAGGCCACGGGCGCGTCCGCCGTGAGTGCGGTCTTCCTGTCCTTCCGAGGGACCGCTCGGGTCACCCACGGCTACGACTCAGGTCTGACACGACCCTGAGGGGACTACCATGGGGTTCGGGCCGTGACTGGCGTTCGGGTGGAGCACCACCGGGGAGCGGTCCCGTCGAGACCTGCCGCGCGCCTGGGCGATTTCCCACCAGAGGAGTCGCCGTATGGCCTTGATGTCCGGCACTGACGTCGCCCGTGAGATCTCCGAGCAGACCGCGAAGCGCGCCCACGAGTTCGAGCGGCGCACCGGGCGCAAACCCTGTCTCGCCGCCGTCCTGGTGGGGGAAGACCCTGCCTCCGTCACCTACGTGAAGATGAAGCGCAACCGGAGTGCGAAGGCCGGGATCGAGTCACGGCTGGTGCAGTTGCCCGCCGAGACGACCACCGGCGAGCTCGTCGCGGAGATCACGAGGTTGTCGCAGGACGCCGGGGTCGACGGGATCCTGCTGCAGCACCCGGTGCCGGGGCACATCGACGAGCGGGCCGCGTTCGAGGCGATCGCGCCCGGCAAGGACGTCGACGGCGTGACCATGCACTCCTTCGCGGCCATGGCGTTCAGCGAGCCGGGGTCCGCCTCCGCCACACCCGGCGGCATCATGCGGCTGCTGGACGCCTACCAGGTCGACCTCAAGGGCAAGCACGCCGTCGTGGTCGGCCGCAGCCCGATCCTGGGCAAGCCGGTCGCGATGCTGCTGCTCGCGCGGGACGCGACCGTCACCATCTGCCACTCCAAGACCGAGAACCTCGACGAGATCGTCCGCACGGCGGACGTCGTGGTCGCCGCGGTCGGCAGGCCGAAGTTCATCACCGCCGTCAAGCCAGGCGCCGTGGTGATCGACGCGGGCTACAACGAGGGCAATGTCGGCGACGTCGACTTCGACCAGCTGGCCGAGACGGCGTCGCTGATCACGCCGGTGCCGGGCGGCGTCGGTCCGATGACGATCGCGTTGCTGCTCGAACAGACTGTCTCAGCGGCGGCCCGGCGGGCAGATCTCGTCGATGTAGGCGAGGTCGTCGGCTGACGGGCGCCACTTGACCGCGGCGGCGTTCTCCTCGACCTGCTCGGCTGTCGTCGCACCGGCGATGACCGACGACACCGGGGTCTGCGCGGTCAGCCAGGACAGGGCGAGCGTGGTCATCGAGATGCCCCGCTCGTCGGCGAGCGCCTGCAGCGCTTCGATCCGGTCCCACGGCGCGTCGGTGAGCAGTTTGCGCCTGCCCGCCAGCCGTGTGCCCGGCGGTGGTTCCGCGCCGCGTCGGTACTTGCCCGTGAGCAGGCCGTTGGCCAGCGGGAAGTACGGCAGCACGCCGAGCCCGAACCGCCGGGCCGACGGGTTGACGTCCCGTTCGGCCTCGCGCTCCAGCAGCGAGTAGTGGTTCTGCGCGGAGATCGGCTGGGCCACGTGCTGCGTGCGCGCGGTCCACGCCGCGTCGGCGATCTGCCAGCCCGCCAGGTTGCAGACGCCCGCGTAGCGGATCTTGCCTTCGGTGATCAGCTCGGACAGCACACCGAGGGTCTCGCCGATCGGGGTCTTCGGGTCCGCGCGGTGCAGTTGGTACAGGTCGATCCAGTCGGTGCCGAGCCTGCGCAGCGACGACTCCACCGCGCGCCGGACGTACCGCCGGGAACCGCGGGCACCGAAGTCGGGGCCGTTGCCGCCCTGCATGTCCACGCCGAACTTGGTGGCGATCACCGCGTGGTCGCGCCGTCCGGACAACGCCTGGCCGAGCAGTTCCTCGCTGCGGCCACGCGGGGCGCCGTAGACATCGGCGACGTCGAAGAACGTGATTCCGGCGTCGAGCGCGGCGCCGACGACGGCCCTCGACCCGGCGAGCGACTCCGCGGGGGTGCCTGGCCTGCCGAGGTTGTTGCAGCCGAGTCCGATGGCGCTGACCACGAGCCCGGACTCACCGAGATGTCGGTGCTCCATGCGGTGGGACCCTATGTCGGAGCGAGCCAAGAGATCCAGCCGCGTACGTCGCATGGAGTATTCGAGCTCGCCAGCTTGTGTTAGGACGGAGGTCAACTCCGGCTGCGACCGTCCCAGTGACAGGATGGGGTGGTTCGGTTGCAGCGAAAGATCGCAGTGGTCGGCACCGGCTATGTCGGCCTGACCACGGGGGCGTGCCTGGCAGCGCTCGGACATCACGTTGTGTGCGCGGACATCGACGCCGCCAAGGTCGAAAGACTGCGGCAGGGCCGTGTGGACATCCTCGAACCCGGCCTGGACGAACTGGTCCGGCGGGGCATCGCGGCAGGCAACCTCGAGTTCGTGCTCGGCGCGGCGAACGCCGTCTCGCCCGCCACCGACGTGTTGTTCCTCTGCGTACCCACACCGATGGGCGCCGACGGCGCCGCTGACCTGCGTGCGGTCGAGTCCGTGCTGCGTGAGGTCGGCGAGTTGTTGCCAGCCGGGTGTGCGGTCGCGACCAAGTCGACTGTCCCCGTCGGTACCGCGGACCGCCTGCGGCACATGGTCGGCGTGCCGATCGTGTCGAATCCGGAGTTCCTGCGCGAAGGCAGCGCGGTCGACGACTTCCTGCACCCCGACCGGATCGTCGTCGGTTCGCACGATCGCGACGCGGCGCAACGGGTCGGTGACCTCTACTCCGCACTCCAGGCGCCGACGCTCGTGCTCGACGCGGCCAGCGCGGAGATGGTCAAGTACGCGGCGAACTGCTTCCTCGCGGTGAAACTGTCCTACGTCAACGCGATCGCGCAGCTGTGCGACCGGGTCGGTGCGGACGTGCGCGAGGTGACCGAGGGCATGGGCCTCGACCCGCGCATCGGCCGGTCGTTCCTCAAGCCGGGACCGGGCTGGGGCGGATCGTGCCTGCCCAAGGACACCAACGCGTTGCTGCACGTCGCCGACTCCGTCGGGCTGGACTTCGCGTTGCTGCGGTCGGCGATCGAGCAGAACACCCGCCAGCAGCAGGACGTGGTCGAGCGGATCCGCCAGGCGTGCGACGGCACCATCCGCGGCGCCCGGATCGGCCTGCTGGGACTCGCGTTCAAGGCGGGCACGAACGACCTGCGGGATTCGCCCGCGCTGCGGATCGCGGACGCGCTGATCGCCGAAGGCGCGGAGATCACCGCGCACGACCCGGCGATCACGGGTGAACTGCCGGGGATGCGTCTGGTGGACGACCCGTACGAGGCGGTCAAGGGCGCGATCGCTGTCGTCGTGCTGACCGAGTGGCCCGAATTCCGCACATTGGATTGGACGAGGGTGGCGGAGCTGATGGACGGCTTCACCGTCGTCGACACCCGTGACCTGCTGTCGGGCGACGAACTCGGCAAGGCGGGCCTGCGGTGGAAGGCCATCGGCCGACCCCTTGGTTGAACGATCGTTAACCGACGGCTTAAATAGTCGGCTATGTTCACCACGCGTCCTGAGCTCGCCGGTACCTACGGAATGGTGGCCACCACCCATTGGCTGGCCTCGGCGGCGGGGATGGCTGTCCTCGAGGACGGCGGGAACGCGTTCGACGCCGCCGTGGCCGCCGGTTTCGTGCTCCAGGTGGTCGAGCCGCACCTCAACGGCCCCGGTGGTGAGGTACCTGCGGTGTTCCAGGCCGCGGGGGAGTCACGACCACGGGTGTTATGCGGCCAGGGCGTCGCACCGGCGTCCGCGACGATCGAGCACTACCGCGGACTCGGGCTGGAACTGGTCCCCGGCAGCGGAATGCTGGCGGCGACCGTCCCCGGCGCGTGGGACGCCTGGCTGATCCTGTTACGCGACTACGGAACCAAACGCCTGCGTGACGTGCTGGATCGGGCGATCGGCTACGCCCGTACCGGTTTCCCCCTGTTACCTCGGATTCCGGACGTGATCGACACGGTGTCGGATCTGTTCGCGGAACACTGGCCCACTTCGGCCGCGGTGTGGCTGCCCGACGGCCGCCCGCCCGCGGCGGGTTCCCGGTTCCGCAACCCGGTGCTGGCCGACACGTGGGAACGGCTGCTCGCCGAAGCGGAGAACGCGGGCACGGATCGGGAAACGCAGATCGAGGCGGCCAGGGCGGCCTGGTCGGCGGGGTTCGTGGCCGAGGAGATCGACTCCTTCGCGCGCAACGCGTTCCTCGACGACTCGGGCCGGTCCCACGCGGGCCTGTTGACCGGCCAGGACATGGCGTCGTGGCAGGCGTCCTTCGAGGATGCGCTGACGGTCGAGTTCGGCGACTGGACGCTGGTCAAGTGCGGCGCGTGGACCCAGGGACCAGTCCTGGCCCAACAGCTGCGGCTGCTGGAAGGCCTCGCCGACAGGCTGTCCTATGTAGACCGAATGCCGACGGCGGAGACGATCCACCTGGCGATCGAATGCACCAAACTGGCGTTCGCCGACAGGGAAGCCTGGTACGGCGACGACTCGAACGTCCCGCTGGCGGCGTTGCTGTCGGACGACTACACGGCCAACCGCCGCGCACTCGTGACAGACCACGCCTCGTTCGAGTTGCGGCCAGGCTCCCCGGACGGCCGACCGCCACGGCTGCCGGAGTTCGCGGTGCCGTACTTCGTCCCGGCCGAGGAGATCTCCGGCGCACTCGGCGAACCGACCGTCGGCAACAGCGGCGTGGTCCGCGGCGACACCGTGCACGTCGACGTGGTGGACGCGGCGGGCAACATGATCTCCGCGACGCCGTCCGGCGGCTGGCTGCAGTCGTCGCCGATGATCCCGGCGCTCGGCTTCTGCCTCGGCACCCGCGCGCAGATGTTCACACTCGAACGGCATTTCGCCAGCTCACTGCGCCCAGGACGACGGCCGCGGACCACGCTGTCACCGTCGATGGCGTTGCGTGACGGCGTCGCCAGGATCGCGTTCGGCAGCCCAGGAGGCGACCAGCAGGACCAGTGGCAGCTGTGTTTCTGGCTGGCCCACATCGGCGCGGGCCTGAACATGCAGGAAGCCGTCGACGCCCCGGCATGGCACTCGGGCGCGTTCCCGAGCTCGTTCTTCCCCCGCTACTGGCAGCCGGGCGAACTGGTCGTGGAATCGAGGGTCGGCGCCGACACCATCGCTGAACTGCGCGAACGCGGACACCTCGTGACAGACGCGGGTCCGTGGACGCTGGGCCGGACATCGGCGGTCTCCCGCGACCCGGCAGACGGCATGTTGCGCGCCGCCGCCAACGCCCGCGGCATGCAGGCGTACGCCGTCGGCCGTTAGCTCTTACGCGGTCGCTTGAGCATGACGTGCATCAACCGGCCCAGGAAGAACGCCGTCCCCAGGGCCACGATCACGACTGGCAACCACATCGGGGCCTCCGTCGGTGGTGGATTTACGTTCCTAGGACGTTTCCGAGGCTCCACCGGTTGAGTGTGTGACCCGGGTAACACAGCACCGACACGCGTGAGCCGTCCCCGATCGGGTGACGGTCATCGCCACATGCCCCCGGCGAGCTCCAGCCTGTCGAAGCTGCCATCCGCGATCCGGCGCGACACCTCTTGCCACTCGCGGAGAACTCGCCTTCTGCCGTCCGGGTGGTGGCTCCAGTTCTCGCGCGTGATCGGCACGTTCGAGTAGACCGGTTCGAAGGTGACGGCGTGGATGCCGTCCACCTCCGGCAGAAGTTGTCGCAGGTAGTGGATGGCCCGAAGGTGGTACCACTTGCAGACGGCAGTGACCGCGAATCCCGAATCCACGGCCGCCCGGAGGTGCGGCAAGGCGAGTTCGACGTTCTGCTGCGTACTCGCCGACTGATCTTCGCAGAGGATGTCCGCGTCGCTGACGCCTTGCTCGGTGAGCAGGCGACGGAGTTCCTGGCCTTCGACGACGCCGTTGTGGCGATTGGCGCCCCCTGTGGTGATCACGAGCGGCGCCAGGCCTTCCCTGTAGCGGTCGGCCACGATGTTCGCCGGAATCACCTGGTTGGTACCGAAGATGAAATGAGCCGTAGGCGCGGTTGGCGGTGCTGTCACATCAACGTAGGTAGTGATGGCAGCCAACTGCTCAGGGGTGCGGAACTCCTCCGTCATCGCCGCTGCCCGAATGCGTTTGATGCGGCGAGGTAGCGGTCGTGGTAATCCGATACCTCCGCCGAGTTCTTGTGGCGACTCCACAATACCCGGTCCAGTTTCCCGGCCAGTACCAATGTCGGCCACGTCGAGCCGCTACCTTCGAGTGCCGTCCGGCCCGCCACGACTGCCTCGTCAACGCGACCAAGGCCAGCTTCGGCAAGGGCGAGGATCAAGAGCGTACGGCCATAACTGGAAGACTTCTCATGGTGAACGTGCCTAGTTGTTGGGTAAGCGGTCTCAATGACGGCCCGCGTCGCGGACGCCGCCTCCCCGAACTGGTTCAGGTGGAGGAGGGAAGTAGCGGTGTAGGGGGGATCCTCAGACCGCGCGATCGAGAAAGCCCCCGTTGTGGCAACACTTGCGGGAAGTTCGGTCATCACCTGCGCGGCCCGGTGCCGCGCCTGCGTCATTCCACGGACGTCTCCCAGCGTCGCGTGTGCTCGCATTTCGTGAGCGGCGAGCTTGGCATGTGCGGCTGTCCCAGCCGGGGCGGTTCGTTGACCTTGGACCGCGTACTCGATCGAGCGTTTCGCATCGCCCTGGTAGTAGGCCGACGTTGCCCTGGTCAACGCGGCCCAGCCGTTGACCTCGTGGCACCCTGATTCATGGCCGCGCCGCTCGGCGTCGAGACACCAGATCAAGGTCGATTCGTCGTCTCCCAGGTAGCTGGTGACGACCGCGAGGAGATTGGACAGTCGCCCGGCCGCTGTGGTCAGGTCGGTTCGCCGACGGGCGGAAGTTCCTGATCGCCGCATCAGGTCGCCTGCGTAAGACCGGAGATTGAGAAGGTCGCCGTACATGTCGACCATTGGTGATACTGGAAGTTTCTCCGCGTGGTGCGCGATCAGTTCATCGAGGCAGCCGACAGCGACTTTGAGTGTATCCGCGTCGCCTGAAGTCACGATTTCCAGTGCCTCAAGGACTCGTGTTCTCGATGAAAGGACCGTGTCGAATGCGGTAGCCCCACCGGCAGCGAGCAAACTTCGCCGGTCGACCGGGTGGGGTCTGGAGCTCTGACGCAGGGCGGCCTGTTCGGCCTTGGCTCGCTGCCGCAGTTCGATCAGTTTCCCGTTCGCTACCACTGCCTTGTCGATCGCGGCGACCAGCTCACGAGAAGGAATGTTCCTGCCGACTCGTTCAGCCAACGAGACGTACTGCCGTGTGTATCCGACCTTGTCTGCGAGTTGGGGCTGGCTGAGACCGGCGGCTTTTCGTTGACGCCTGATCTCATAGGACAGCCGTGCCGCAGCGGGAACGGGCTTCTCCTCGGCAGCCGCTCCATCTCGTGTCACCGGTGTCTCCGCGCGCATTGGGGGCAAATGGTCAAGTACCGTGTGTAGTGGCGTTGCCTCATTATGTAATCGTAGCCGGTCCTGGTTCTGTGAGCCTCGTTCAACGAACACATCAATCAGGAGGAACTGTGTCCACGGTCCGTCCGTTCTGGCTCCACGAACCGTGTCCGACTTGGTGTGACCAGTTCCATGAGGGTGACCTGGACGTCAGCGACCGGCGACACGTGTCCGATGACGCGCGAACCATCTTGTTGTCCACGGAGGACATGAAGGTTCGAGGGCAGGTGCCCCACAAGCCGTCGGACTACCAGCCCGTGGAACTGGTCATCTACCTGGACCAGCACGTTCGCGAGGTGGGGCCCAGAATCGTTTTCGACCAACTGCCCGGTGACCGCAAGATGGTGCATCTGCTACCCACGGAGGCGCGCCGCGTCGCCGATGCTCTGCTCGCCATGGCGTTGCTCGCTGAGGGAAACAAGCCGGGAACGGAAGACAGTGACAACTGATCAGCGAAATGCGAGTCTCGCGCGGCTGCGCGCCAAACGCTACTTGCGGATCGGGTTCTCGTTGAGCACACGCACGATGCCGTCGACCACATCGGGTTGCAGCAGCTGGTTGTTGCCCGACGCGATCGTGCGCTCGACCACCTCGACCGCGACGACCTCGTTCTGCGCGAGCATCTCACCCGCAGCACGGCCGTTGTCGGTGTTGACCTTGCCGTAGTGCAGCACGGTCAGGTCGCCGAACGAGGCGGCGATGTAGCGCAGCGCCTTGATGGTGAACGAGTCACCGAGCATGCCGACCGACTTGGTCACCGTGCCCTGCCCGGTGGCGTGACCGACCTGGACGGGCGTGCTGAAGTCCGGCGGTACGGCCCTCGTCTGGTCTCGCACGCCGTCCGGTTTGAGCGCGTACTGGAAGCCCTTGTTGGTGCCGGACAGGCCGATCAGCGGCGGGGTGTCGGACGGGACCGAGTACTCCTGCGTCGGCGTGGTCACCCAGTTGCGGGTGATCGTCGGGTGGATGGCCTCTGCCAGCCTGCGGGCCATGATGACGCCGCCCTCGTCCCACCAGTGGCCGTCCAGCGGCGGGTAGACCGGCTTGCCCAACTGCTTGCCCCGGGCCTGCAGTTCGCCGCGCAGGTCGACGACGCCCTGCTCGTTGAGCAACGGCCACAGCTCGCTGTTGACCTTCTGCAGGCAGTCCTTGCCCGCGTAGGTGTTCGGCAGGTTCTCCGGCACAATCGTCGACTTGTCCGGCGCCACGACCATCACGAACTTGCGGCCGGACGCGTTCACGCCGTCGCGCAGCCTGCGGATCAGGTCCACGGTCGCCCTCAGGTCACGGACCTGGTTGCAGCGGCTGACCACGTCGTCGCCGTAGTACATCCAGCCGTTCTTGCCCTCAATGGCCAGCGGGATCGTGATGCCGGGGTTGATCTGGCGTTTGTCGCCGCTCTGCGGGGCGGGCACACCCGCGACCGGGCCGGACACCTCGGAGCTGCGGCCCAGCGCGGGCGGCTCGCCGAACAGGCCTCGGCTGATCCCGTTGACCAGGTCGATCGCGTCCCGGCGGAACGGCAGGTGGTCGTTGGCCCAGCCGTCGAAGTTCGCGAAGAACGACCAGCCGTCGCCCGGGTTGGGGAACGCGGCCAGCCGGTGGTTCTCCAGCTCTGTCGGCCGCATGCCGACTGTCAGCGAGAAAACCGGCAATCCGAAGAAAACGACAGCGCAGATGATCGCCGTGAGCTGCCGCGCACCGTGTCGCGGCCGGTACAGGGTGTGCTCGCGGGGCAGCCATGCCTCGTGGATCGGAGGCAGCGTTGTCTGCGCCATGAGCCCACCCTAACCGGACGCCTGTCCTCAGATGCCGTGATTGATGTCCACGCGGTACTCGCCGACTTCGATCGCGTACAGGTAGCTGGCCCAGTCGCTGCCCGCCCGCTCGTCCGGCACGGCTTCGAGCACGGTGCAGCCGATCTGCTCGAACATCGAGCACACCAGGTCCTTGCGCACGCCGTGCATCTCCATCGCGCCGATGGTCGCCGGAGCAGGTGTGGCCTCAGCGGTGTCATCGCTCACAGGAGCAGCGGTGGACGCACGCACCTCGACGGGCACCCGCACCGGCTGGCTGCCCCGGTCGGCCCACCACGCCACGGATTCCTGGACGATGTCCACTTCCAGCTCGTACGACCCCGGCTCGGTCGGTGCCTTGATCCGGATCAGGGCCTCGGTCTGCTCACCCGGCCCCAGCGGGCAGCGAACACTGTCGCGGCCGTCGTCCTGGATCACCATCAACCCGTTGCGGCGCCAGTGGTTGCCCGCGTTGAGCAGTTGCCCGCGCGGCCATTCGCCGTCGCTGAGGTTGGTGATGCCGACCCGGATGTAGCTGTTCTCGCCGACTTCGAGCGACGACGGCGCCTCCACCACGCGCAGCTCGGCCTTGCTGTGCCATGGCGGGATCGGCCGCACGGCCGGGATGTGGCTGGGGATCTGGAACAGCAGGTGCCCGCCCGGACGCACGATCCGCGCCATCTCGAGCAGGTAGCGCAGCGTCAGCGCGGGCCTGATGTGCTGCAACGTGATCACGCTGATCACCAGGTCGACCGAGTCGTCGTCGAACGGCAGCGTCGCGGCGTCGTTGTGGACGAACCGGACGCGGTCGGGGAACGGGTTGCTTGCCCGCGCCTCCTCGATCATCGAGCGCGCCACGTCGACACCCGTGACGCTCTTGAAGTGCTCGGCCAGCGCGAAGCTCAACCGGCCGACGCCACAGCCGAAGTCGACCGCCGTGTCACCGTACGGCCTGCGGAACCTGTCGAGGATGTCGAGCAGTGCGCGGATCTCGGCCCGGCCGCTGTCGAAGAACCTGGTCTTGGCCTGGCCGTCGTGGAACTCGTGCTCCGTGAGCACCGCCCAGTACGGGTCCGACGTGCCGAGTGTTTCCCAGGCGTCGCGGACTCTGTCAAGCTCCTTGCTCATCTGATTCCCCTCCGGCAAGTCTTTCGTCCAGCATCCGTTCGACCTTGCCGAGCTGCTCCGACAGCTGCTCGATCCGGGCGTTCTGCGCGTCGGTCGTGTCCACGAACCGCCGGTTGAGCCGGTCGAGCGCGGTCTGCACGCCATCGGCCAAAGTGGCCAGCACCTTGCGCTGGTGCACGTCGTAGTGGTCGATCAACCGGAGCACGACGCGCCGCATCGCGGGGGCGAGAGGCAGCCGGGAAGGCCCGTTGGTCTCCGCACGCCACCGCACAGCCTCGCGCGCCTCGGCCAACGGCCGCAGCACGGGATCAGTGGGCAGCAGCGACTGCGTCGGCTTGTCGGACTTGCGGGCCCGCCAGGTCCTGTGCGCGTCGCGCAACTGCTCGGTGATCCACGCGGAGGCTGCTTCCGGCGAACGGGTGCGCAGCAGGTACTCCCGCGCGGCCTGGCCACGCCGATGCGCCTCGGCCGGGTTGTCGGCGATCTCGCGCATCGCCGCCGCGGCCGCGTCGAGGTCCGGATCGGCCCAGTGCCCGTCCTGCTGGTACGGCGGCCAGCCCGGGCCGACCTCGACCGTCCGGTACGGGATCGGCCAGCCCGAATCGTCGTCGAAGAACTCCGTCGTGCTGGAGTAGTCCGTCGAGATGACGGCCATTCCACGCATCATCGCCTCGGCGACCGTGAGGCCGAAACCCTCGCTGCGGTGCAGTGACACGTAGCAGTCGCTGTCGGCGTAGAGCTTGTTCAGCTCCGCGACGGACAGGTACCGCTCGACCAGTTCGATCCGCGGGTCGCCGTCGACCTCGTACAGCAGGCGTTCGACCGCTTTGGCGTGCAACTGCCCGTTGGTCGCCTTGATCACCAGCTTGACGTCGGTCCGGCCGGGGAAGGCCTTCTTGAAGGCTTTGACCACGCCCCACGGGTTCTTGCGCTCGCCTGTGCTGTTGTAGTCGAACGCGAAGAAGAACTGGGCCGGTTCGCCCGGCTGCCTCGGCTGCCGCGGTGGCAGTCCGGGATCCAGCACCGGCACCGGGATCACCTTCACCGGCACGGACGTGTGCCGGGCGAACGCCTTGGCGCAGAACTCGCTGACTGTCCAGATCTCGTCGACGAGGTCGTAACCGCCGTGCTGCGACGCCGGGAAGTCCTCGAGCTCCCACGCCCACAGCCCGATCCGGTACCGCTCGTGGCCGATCTCGGGATAGCTGGACATCAGCAGCTCGGTCTGGTCGCCGTTGACGGCCATGATCGTCACCGGGAACCGTGGCCTGCCCGCGGTCGGCGGCAGCGCGAGCGCGGTGCTGCAGGCCAGCGAGTGCTCCTCGACGACCGACACCAGCGGGATCCCGGCCCGTTCGACCATCTTCGAGATGATCCGGCCCATCTCGCCGAGACCCAGTTCCGCGGTGAGGTACCCGGCGATGTTCACGCCGAACTCGTCGACCGGCGGACGCAGCGCGCGCGGTTCCTGGGGCAGCGCCCACTTCGGAACCATCTCCTCGGCCACACCGTGCGTCCGGCACCAGTGCCGGAACGCCGCCGCGTCGCTGCCGCACGGCGACGGGAACGCGCGTCGCAAGTCGTCCCGCTGCTCCCAGACGGCCATCACCAGCCGGTTCATCCCGGCCGCTTCGGCGGGCGGTGTGCTCGGTGTGGACAGCCAACGCTGGAACTCGGCGCCGTTGTCGTCGCCGAACGGGTGTGGCGGGATTTCGGTGACGGCCCGCTTGAACAGCATGTCCTCGGCGTCCGGCCGCTCCGCCTCGATCCACGCGTCGCGGAACACCCGGCGCAGCGACGTGGTCAGCTCGGTGCCGTCGGGCAACGTGTCGAAGCCGTACGGCACCGACTTCAACGGCTCGCGGTAACCGTTGGCCAGCAGCAGGTCCCGGTAGGCCGCGCAGAGCCGCGCGACTTCGGGGTGCTCGGACAGCCTGATCCGCGGCCGTAGCGTGCAGTGCACGCTCAGCAGCCACGGGTCCTCCGGGCGGTAGCCGCTGAAGTGGAAGAACCGCAGGGGATGCGCGCCGGCGCGCAGCGTGCCGTCGGCGGCGCGGCTGACCGGCCGCTCGTGCAGGTTCCAGTAGGCGACGTCGAACCCGGTGTCCCTGATCACCGTGTGCCGGAACAGGGCGGGGATCTGGTCGGCCCACCGCTGGTCGGCGAACATCTGCCGGGGTGCGTCGACCAGCGCGTCCTGGCGCAGCCGGTCGGCCCAGAAGTCCAGGAAATCCCCGGCGCCCTGACCCACGGCGACGAAGCCGAGGTCGAACATGCCCTCGCCGAGGGCGGTCAGGTCGTCGGGTTCCTTGTGGTCGCGGGGAAGCGGCGACAGGAACCGCGGGGTGAGCACGATGTCGTGGCTGGCCGCGAGCCGCACGACCTCCGGCATCGGCGCGAGCACGTGGATGTCGGGGTGCAGGTGGACGACGACGTCGGCGCGGGTGAGCAACTGCCGCAGCAGCAACGGTTTCACCGCGCTCGCCAGCTCCTGCGCCGTGTAGGCGGTCGCCATCCGCAGGTAGTCGGCCCGGTCGACGCCGAGCAGTTCGGGCCCGGCCAGCTGGAAGCCGTCCCCGGTCACACCCCCTGGTACGCCATCGGTCACGACGACGACGAACTCGTGACCCGGGTGGTGCTCCAGGTACGACTTCGCCAGGACACGCGCGAACGGCAAGTAGTTGCGCGCGACGATCGTGCACGCGATGGCGCCGGGGCGGTCAGCCATTCGCGGCCAGGATCTTCAGCTGGTCGGCCAGCAGGTCGTTGAACACCTCCGTGACGGTGACCAGGTCACTGCCGACCACCTGGATCCGCACCAGCGTGCCCTTGTGCGCGTAGTGCGCGCGGATGAACGCCGGGGTGTTGGCCGTCTTGTCGTACTTGGACGCGATCACGCCGGTCGGCTGGTTCTCGAGCGCCTTCGCGCCGTTGACGATCTGCTGCTCGGCCAGCTTGTCCCTGGCCACAGCCGCGGTCTCGGCCGACGTGGTCTGCGTGGTGAACACCGACGGGTTGATGGCTTCCGGCGTGTCCGACACCGCCAGCCTGGCCTTGCCCGCACCGGCGTCGGTCAGGATCTGCACCTCGGTCGGGGTCAGGAAGTTCTCGGCCTTGGCGTCGGCGAACGTCTTGACGCTGTTGTACTTCTCGTTGAGCTTGCCCGGCATGTCGGCGATGGACAGCTCGTCGCGCGGCGGCTTCGGCTTCGTCGTGCTGGTCGGGGTCGGCGACGGCGGCGGCTCGATCGCGCCGGGCTGGTTCTCGTCCTTGCCGGTGAAGAAGACGAAGTACGCCCCGACACCGAGACCGATCACCAGCACGAGCGCGACGAGGATCTTGGCGCCCTTGCCGAACTTCGAGCCCTTGTCCTCGGCGAAGACCTCGGGGCCCTGCGCGAGCCACGTCGGCTGCATCGACGGCATCGGCTGGTCGTCGACACCCCACGGCGAGCCCTGGTTCGGGTTCGGCGGTGTGGAGTGCCACGGCGCCTGGTGCTGCATGCCCGGCTGCTGGACCGGGCGGACGACCTGGGTCCGCTCGGCCTCGGCTGTGTTGCCGCCCGGCTCCTGGCTGACGACCTGCGTCACATCCGGGTTGCCGCCCGGCTGCTGGCCGACGATCTGGGTGGACTCGGCGCCGCCCTGCGTCGGTTCCCACCGGAACGCGGTGGGGAACGGGCCGCTGGTGGGCTGCTGGCCCGGCTGGTGCACCTGGGTGGCCTCGGCCTGCTGCTGCGGCGTGGGCTGCTGGGGTGGTGGTGGCGGCGTGGGCTGCTGGGGCGGTTGCTGCGCCGGGAAGGGATTGCTGGCGGGCGGCTGCTGGGCGGGGAACGGGCCGCTGTTGCTTGCCTGCGGCTGCTGGGCGGGGAACGGGCCGCTGTTGGTCGCCTGCGGCTGCTGCGCCGGGAACGGGTTGCTGGCAGGCCCGGTTGGCGCGGGCGGCGTCGTGGCCCCCGTCGCCGTCGCCAGCAGCTGATCCCGGCGTTTGCGGTAGTCGTCGGCGTGGATCCGCCCCTCCGCAAGCGCCTGATCAAGCTGCCTGAGGTCTTCCTGCCAGGACATCCGACCCTCCAGAATCGTTCAAACGGGTCACATTGTTGCGCATGCCCACGGGCGCCCGTACGTCGCTACCGAGCCGTTATTTGGGCTTGATGGACGCGGTCGTCAGCTCGGCCGTCCGCTTCATCGCGTTGACCAGCTGCCGTTCGTTGTTCGGTCCCGACTGCAGGACGACCAGTCGCACGGCGCCCTTGTCGATCGGGTACACCGCTTCGTAGTACGCCGCCCCGGCGACCAGGATCTTCGTCACAGTGACTTTCGCGGGCAGGCCGTCGATCGTGGCGGGAACCATGCTCACCCGCTTGCCGCGCTCCAGCGCACCGGACACGATGCGCTGCCCGCCGGTGTCGGTCTGGGTCTGGAAGGCGAACAGCTGGTAGCTCAGGTTGCCGGTGACGATCGTGCGGAAGTAGATCCGCTGCAGGTCGGTCGCGGTCAGGTAGGCGGCTTCGTCCGGCCGGATCAGGTTGTTGGTCTGCGCCTGGTCGACGGTGAGCACACCCGTCGTCGACAGCTGCGAATCGGTCGGGTTGGGCAGCTTCTCCAGGGTCAGCTCGCTGGACGTGGCCGCCGGTGGCGCGGCGTTGGGCTGCTCGGCAGCCGCCTTGTTGTCGGCGCCGTCGGTGCCGCGGAACGCGAACCACCACACCCCGCCCGCGACCAGCGCGAGCACCACGACGGCCACGATGACCTTGGGGATCTTCGACGACTTGCGCGTGCTGGACTGCGTCGGCTTGCCGAACACCTCCGAACCGTGCATCGGGACCAGCGCCGTCGACGTCGACGCCGGTGGGGGCGGCGGCACCGGGGGTGACGCGGGCGGCGACGACGGCAGTGACGATGGCGGCGGCGGTGTGGTGGGCTGCGACGGCGGCGGCAGCGAGGGCGTCTGGGGTCTGGCCGTCTGCCACGCGCTGGCGGGGACCTTCTGGGTCACGTCGGCCGACCGGCTCGTGTCCGGCTTGGTCTCCGAGCTGAACGCGTTGGCGATGGACGGCGACTTCTGCCGGTGCACCCGTCGCAGACTGACCGCGCCGCTCGACGCGGCGGCGAGCAGCTCGTCACGCCGCTTGCGGTATTCCTCCGCGCGGATCTGCCCCGCGGACAACTGCTCGTCCAAGTTCTGCAGCTCGTCCTGCCAACCCATGAGTCAGCCCCCTTCATCCCGGCCATGGAGCCATGTGGCGATTCTCGCTCCCAGCCGTCAGCCATGGCGGCGCGACCGGGACGGATGTGCTTAACGGGCAAGGTCTGTGCCTTGCCGGGAAGGACGGTGGTTGATCCTCTCCGGTCGCCATGGTCACCGTGACAGGCGAATCTTGCCACTGTTTGTACAACGGACAGTGCTTGGCCGTCACCCAAATGGCCTCATCGTCATGTCAGCGGTCCGGGCTCAGCGATGAACGGACCGAATATTTGCATTCGCACCATGGTGACCAACACGTCGTGCGGGTAAGTGCGCGCCGTGCGGTCCAGTATTGTCGGGCCGGGTGTTCGCTGAGTGCTGCTGCGCGGGCCCGGAAAGTCGCTGTTCCAGGGGGATTGTTGAGCACACAGACCGTTGTTGCCCCCGAGCAGACCGCGCCCAGCGGACCACGGCGGCCTGAGAACACCGGGCCGCGCCGGGCTCTCAAGGAGCCCGTGCTGGTCATCCTGGGCGGGCTGGCGCTCGCGGTGGCCTTCTGCTGGCCGATCGTGCGCGCGCCGCGCACCACGGTCCTGTTCGACCTCGGCGACCCGCTGCTGCAGACGTGGGAGCTGGCCTGGCAGCGGCACTTCCTGTTCGACGGCGGCGACTTCTGGACCGGCAACATCTTCCTCGGCGCGAAGAACAACTTCGCCTTCACCGACTCGCTGCTCGGCTACCTGCCGTTCAGCCTGATCGGGGGGGACGACCAGGCGGGCGCGCTGCTGCGCTACAACATCGTCTTCCTGTTCGCGAGCACCCTCGCGTTCGTCGGCGGGTACTGGCTGGTTCGCCAGCTCGGCGGCAGCTGGCACGCGGCCGCCCTCGGCGGAGTGGTGTTCGCGTGGGCGCCGTGGCGGCTCGCGCACGTGCACCACCTCAACCTCCTGTCGACGGGCGGCATCGCGCTCGCCCTGTTCGCGCTGGCCCGCGGGCACGGGTTCTCGCTGCGCGGCGGCTTCCGGCCGGAACTGGCCAGGCCGGGCTGGGCGCTGGCCGGATGGCTGATCGCCACGTGGCAGATCACCATCGGGTTCGCCACCGGCTTGCCGTTCTCCTACGTGCTCGGCGCGGTCGGCGTGGCGATCGCGGTCTCGATGTGGCGCAAGCGGAGCCAGATCACCCGGCGGCTCGTGCTCGCCAACGGCGTCGGCGTGGGGGTGTTGCTGGTCATCACGTTGCTGATGATCTTGCCGTACCTGCGTGTCGTCGACATCTACCAGTTCAAACGGACGGCCGAGGAACTGGCGGTGTACTCCCCGCCGCCCCAGGGGCTGATCACCACGTCGCACTTCTCGTGGCTGTGGAGCGACACCGCGCTCACCCGGTGGACGTGGGAGATGGACCCGGCCCCGTGGGAGAAGTGGATCTTCCCCGGTCTCGTGCTGATCATGTTCGCGGTGATCGGCCTGTTCGTCAGCGCCTGGTCGCGCAGGGCCCGGATCCTGCTCGGCGCGGGCGCGGTGCTGACCGGGATCCTGGCGCTGGGAACAAGTTTCTTCCACGGCACCTTCACGTACCTGCTGGTGTGGCGGTTCATGCCGGGCTGGGACGCGCTGCGCACGCCCGGCAGGCTGATCATCTGGACGACCCTGTTGCTGATCCTGCTCGCCGCGGGCGCGGTGACCAGGCTGGCGCAGGCTCTGGCGGAGAAGCGGACTGGGTCGCCGGTGAAACGGCGACTGCTCGGGCTGGTGATGGTGTTGCCCGCTGTCGGCGCCGTGGTCGAGTCCGCGCCGGTGCTGCCGTACGCGCACCCGCCGCAGCCGCCCGCCGCGCTGAGCGAGGCGTTCAGGATGGAACCAGCCGGGCCCACGCTCGTCCTGCCGATCCACCTCACCGGCGACTCGATCCCGATGCTGTGGTCGATCAAGGAGGGGTTCCCGGTGATCGCCAACGGCAACACCGGCAACTACCCGAAGTCGTGGACGGAGCTGTCCAAGGCCGCCACGGCGTTCCCCAGCCCGCGCAGCGTCGACGACTTCAAGAGCCACGGCATCCGCAAGGTCATCGTGATCAGGTCGCTGCTGGAGCGGCCGCGGTCCGCCGACGACAAGTCCCCCACGTACGAAAGGGCCTTGCTGCGGTCGGTGCAGGGGCTGCCGGTGACGAGGACCGACCTGGACAGCGACGTCGTCGTGTTCACCCTGCATTGACAACGGTTGCTAACGACAGTGTCTCGATGCGCACCGGCCGAGTAGATGTACTCAAGACAGTCGGCCGGAGTGCGGACACGCTACGGGTATGCCAAAGAACACAGCAGCTTTCTACGCACAGGCCGTCGCTTCCTTCGTCCTGGCGCTGGTCGCGGTCACCGTCGGGATCATCGTGCTGCCGGTCGATCCCTGGATGCGCGGGTTCCTGAGTTTAGGCCTGTTGTACACCGTGACCTCGGCGTTCACCCTGGCCAAGTGCATCAGGGACCGGCAGGAGGACAGCTCGGTGACCAAGCGGGTCGACCAGGCCCGGCTGGACAAGCTGATGACCGAGCACGACCCGTTCAAGGCTGCCTAGACCGCGTGCTCTAGCACAGCAGGTGCGTGCAGCGGGTTGTCGTCGTGGTGGTCGGCCGTCTCGTCGTCGTGGTGGTCGTCGTAGTGGTCTTCGTCACTTCCGGGGTGGTGGTGACCACCTTCTGAGTCGTCGTGGTGGTCGTCGTGCTCGATTCGGACGACTGGGAAGACGACGAGGACGAGCTGGACGAGGAGCTCGACTGAGAGCTCTGCGAGGTTTGCTCGGTGGCTGCGGGCGCGGTCGTGGTGGCGGGCGTGGAGACCGGCGTACCGTCCGTGGCCACGTGTTCCAGCCGCAACGGCGGTTTGTCGGACGCGCGTCCACTCACGGCACCGACAGCGAACAAGGCCGCGACGGCAGCTCCCAGGAACGCCCCCACGGCCATGCGTAACGGAGCGCCTCGTGTGTCGAGCACGCCGTTACCTCTATCGGGTTAACCCGATCGGGTCAAGCGAAGTGGACTAACTGGCCACTATCAGACGGCTCGGACGACCGCACCCGAACACGACAAACGGCCCGAGTCTGTTCGACTCGGGCCGTTGCGTCGCTGAGCGGATGACGGGACTCGAACCCGCGACCCTCACCTTGGCAAGGTGATGCGCTACCAGCTGCGCTACATCCGCGTGGTGCCTTGCGGCGATGAGAACACCTTACCTGATCCACTCCACGTGATTTCAGCGGGCCGACCTCCCCCGTGCGGGTGTAGTTCATTCGCGTCACACATGAGCGATTCAGTCGGCCGAATGGCGGATCTGATCAGGTTATGTGGCTCACATCCTTGGTCGGATGTCACCAAGAGTCTTCACACTACCCACACTCGGCGACGCCCGGATGTGGCATGTTGTTCAACGTTCGCGTGTATCCGGAGGGAGGTACCTAGCCGGATGACCGCCACGGGCAACCCTGCTCTCGACACGGGCGAGGAATCGTTCCACGACCGCGAACTCCTGGCCGCTCTGCGGTCCGGTGAGGACGCTGCTTTCGGCGAGCTGTTCTCCCGGCACGCGGACGCCGTGCGGCGGATGGCCCGGAGTCTCGCGGCCGATCGCGCGGACGCCGAGGACCTCACCGCGGAAGCGTTCTTCCGGGTGCTGCAAGCGATCCGCCGCGGTGCCGGGCCGGTCGACAACGTCCGCTCGTACCTGCTGATCGTCACCCGGCGGGTGGCGTGGGAGTGGAGCGAGCGGCGCCGGGACGTCCCGGTGTCCGACGAGGTCCTCTCGCACCGCGCCGGCGAGAACCCCGACACGTCCGGGCAGGCACACGAACGCAACCTGATCACGCGGGCGTTCACCAGCCTGCCCGAGCGCTGGCGCAGCGTGCTGTGGAAGGTGGAGGTCGAAGGCGAGCGGCCAGCCGTGGTCGCCGACAACTTCGGCCTGAGCCCCAACGCGACCGCCGCGCTCGCCCGCCGCGCCCGCAGGGGCCTGCGAGCCGCGTACCTGCAGGCGCACCTGTCCACACACCACGGGTCGACCGGGTGCCGGTCGGTACTGGAGAAGCTCGGCGCGTACACCGCCGGGACGATCAAGGGCGCCGAGCGGCGCCGGGTCCGTGCCCATCTGCTCGCCTGTTCGTCGTGTCAGTCGACACACGACGAGCTGCGTGACGTCTGCGCGGGCCTGCGGTCCTACGCGGGCCTGATGGCCGCTCCGGTCGCGCTCGGCGGGCTGGTGGCGCAGAAGACCGGGTTCTGGACCACGCTCAAGGGCCTGGTCGCGTCCGCCGGGGCGAAACTGACCCTCGCCGGGTCGTCGGTGGTCGCGGTCGGGGTGGTCGGCATGACGGTCGTGCCCGGTGCCGACGACGCGGTCGTGGCCGCACTGGACTTCACCGGCCAGGGCCCGGCCGAACTCGTCATCACCGAGTCGCCGCTGCCGGAGATCAAGACCGCGACCGGATCGCTGTCGTCGTCCTTGCACTCGACGGGGACCAGCCGAACCCAACCGCCCGCCGCCAACGACGCCGGGCCCGCCGCGGGCGACGGCAATGGCGCCGCAGCCGTGCGCGACCAGCCCGCGCAGCAGCAGGACCAAGGTGCCGTCGTGCACCGCGAGATCGAACTGGAACTGCGCAACCAGCCGCCGACGGTCGCCGAGGAGCGGGACTTCGAGACGGAAGGCGTCGAGACCTCGGGGTCCAGTGTGCTGATCGGCCCGCCGGACGAGGAGACCTGCCCGCCGACCTCGGGGCAGTCGGTCATCTCCGAGGACACGTCGACGACCTCGACCTCGAAGCCGACGAAGCCACCGAAGACCACACCGAAACCCACCCCCAAGGTGACTCCGGCACCAGGTCAGCGGCCCGCGCAGGTGACTCCGGCACCCGAGCCGGAGACCGCGAGCCAGTCGACGCGCTGAGTGACGAAGGACTTTCACCCGCTGGGCCTAGTCGCGACACGGTAACGTTGACGCGTGCGCAACCGCAGACAGTGGATCGGCGCCTACGCAGACGTGTCGTGGAGGAGGCGGCGAGCATGACGCGCCTGGTACGTGGAGCAGACGGCCGTATGTGGACTGTGCGTGGTGAGCTGGAGTGGGGTCGCAGGCCGGCCACAGCCGAGGACTTCGAGCACGACGTGAGCGGTGGGCACGGCCCCGGCGTCGTGATGATGTTCCTGGTCATCGTGCTCGGCCTGGTCTGGGTGTTGCGCATGCCGGAGGACGTGGTCGTCCCGGCCTGGGTCGTGCTGGCCCTGCTGATGATCTTCCTGTTCTTCCCGGCCCGCTGGGCGCTGCGCCGCCCGTGGAAGCTGGTCGCCGAGACCGGCGACGGCACGCCGGAGGCCCCGGTCGAGAAATGGGTGGGCACGGTCCGCGGCATGTTCACGGTCCGTTCCGAGGTCGCGAAGGTGGCCAGGGACATCCAACGGGACACGATGCCGAGCTTCGACGGCCCGCTGCACCCCGTGGAATGACATCGGGTGGAATGACATCGGGTGGAGTGACAGGGCCGCGTGCGCGGGTGAGACTGTCCCTGTGCCAGAGCTACCTGAGGTCGAGGCGCTCGCGCATCACCTGCGTGAGTTCGCGGTAGGCCGTACCGTCCACCGGGTCGACGTCGCCTCCCTGCAAGTGCTGAAGACGGCGTCACCGCCGTGGACCGAACTGCACGGCCGTACGGTGACCGGCGCCGGGCGCTACGGCAAGTACCTGGACATGGACTGCGACGGACTGCACCTGGTCGTGCACCTCGCTCGCGCGGGTTGGCTGCGATGGGCGGACACGCTCAGCGCCGCGCCGCCCAAGCCCGGCAAGGGACCGCTGGCGTTGCGGGTGCATCTCGGGCCACCTGGCGAGGGGCCTGGCTTCGACCTGACCGAGGCAGGCACCAAGAAGGGCCTGGCGGTGTGGATCGTGACCGACGTGCAGCAGATCCCGCAGATCCAGACGCTCGGCCCGGACGCGCTGTCGCTGTCGGCAGAAGACCTGGCGAAGCTGCTGTCCGGCCGGACCGAGCGGCTGAAGAACGCGATCACCGACCAGCGCCTGCTGTCCGGCATCGGCAACGCCTACTCCGACGAGATCCTGCACACCGCGAAACTCTCGCCGTACGCGACAGCGGGCAAGCTCACCGACGGCGCCATGGCGAGGCTGCACGAGGCCATGCAGTCCGTGCTCAAGGATGCCGTCGACCGTTCGGTCGGCCAGTCCGCGGCACGGCTCAAGGGCGAGAAACGATCCGGCCTGCGCGTACACGCCCGCACCGGCCTGCCGTGCCCGGTCTGCGGTGACACGGTCCGCGAGGTCTCGTTCGCGGACAAGTCCTTCCAGTACTGCCCCACCTGCCAGACCAACGGCAAGCCGCTCGCCGACCGCCGGATGTCCAAGCTGCTCAAGTAGCCCACAGTCGACCATGAACGGAGTTGCCAGGACTTCTGAAAAAGTTCAGAATTGAGGCATGGCTACCGAGGTGCAGTGGAGCGATCTCCAGCGTGACCCCAAGAGCGTTGCTGCCCTCGCCGACGAGGGAGACGTGCGGGTTCGCCGTAGGGATGGCGTCGCCCTCTTGCTGACCAGGGAGGATCGGGTTCAGTCTGCTGCGGAGGGATCGATGGCCGCAGCCAGGGCGCTGCGTACCGTCCTTGGCCATGTGCCACCGGGAGTGGCCGCCGAAGCGCTTGTTGACGAGTTCCCCTGGGTCGACATTCTTCCCGAAGAAGAGCGCGCTCAGTTCGTGGCGGACTTCGTGCGGGCGTTTCAAGCTTCCGCGGAGCTCGAACAGTGGTCGATCTTGGCGCAGACCGTCAGGGAGTGGCAGAGCACTGCCATCATCCACGCTGATCCGGTGTTGGCGACGCGGCTCACCGGGCCGCTCGAGGATGATCTCGGTCCGGTGCCTGCTCCCACGGAGATCTGATCGTGCCTGCGAAACGCGGCGACCGGATCAGCCCGCCTGCCCGGCCAGGTGGCTGGGAGGCCCGGTTCGCCACGTCGGAAGCGGCAAAGGGCTGGGAAGACCTCTGCCAAACCGCGCGGTCGAACACTTGGGAAGCATGGGTTGTGCTCACGGAACGACCAACCGCGCCCGAGAACCCCGCTCGTCAGCACCGGCTCAAGGGTAGGTTCGCGGCTCGGGAAGTAGGCGGTCGGGCGTTGGACCAGTGGCAGTACGAAGTCACGGCAGGTGGGCGTATTTGGTACTGCCCTGATCCGGACAGAACGATCGTCTGGGTCACGTTCGCCAGTACAGGACATCCCAAGAGCACCGACTGACTCGTCAGGCGGTTCCACCGTCGACGATCAGGACTTCCAGGGTGCGGGGGCCGTGCACGCCTTCGACCCGGTCCATCTCGATGTCGCTGGTCGCGGACGGTCCGCTGATGAACGTCAACGGACGCGTCGGTTCGAGCCGCGCCAACGCCTCGGGCACAGTTCCTTCGACCTGGTCGGCGCGTACGACACACAGGTGGTAGTCGGGCAGCAGCGTCAGCGCGCGCCTGCCCTGCGCCACGCCGCCGTCCAGGATGATCGTCCCGGTCTCGGCGATGCCCACCGCGCAGCCGGTCAGTACCCCGTCACACGTGTCGAGGTCGGCGTTGGTCAGCGGTTCGCGCAGCCAGGTCACGTCCGGCACGAGCCAGTCCGGCGGCGCGTCCGACGCGACGGCGACGCGTTTGCCCGCCAGTGTCGAGCGGATCATCTCGACCGGATCGGTCACCCGGTGCACGATCGCCCGGTAGTCGGCCACGCGTTCGGCGAAAAGATCGAGCACGGACGGGAAATCCCGTGACCGCTCGTAGGAGCGCGGCACCGGCCGCGGCGCCGGGCGGTCGCCGAGCGCGCCCCGGATCCGGGCGAGGATCACGTCCCGCGAGTGCGAGTCAGCCACGGGTCCGCTTCCACCAGGCACTGAACGACTCCTTCGCGGGTGCGGGCAGGTCGCGGCTGTTCGTCCACTTCGAACCGGGGAACGGCAGCTTGCGGATCTTGCCGCCGCGCGACAACAGCCGTCCCGCCACAGCGAGGCGTTGTGCCACGTGAAACCGGCGTGGCCCGGCCATCACCCACGACATCGCGGCCATACCGATCGCCTCGGGGCTGTAGCGGGGTTTCGCCTCGACGGCCTTCGCCCGCAGGTGCACCAGCACCGACGGGATGTCGATGCGCACCGGGCACACCTCGAAGCACGCCCCGCACAGCGAGGAGGCGAACGGCAGGGATGCGGCGTGCTTGTCGTGCATGTCGCCGCCGAGTTGCGGGGCGAGGATCGCGCCGATCGGGCCGGGGTAGACCGAGCCGTACGCCTGCCCGCCGGTCCGTTCGTACACCGGGCAGACGTTCAGGCAAGCCGAACACCGGATGCACCGCAGCGCCTGCCTGCCCACGGTCGACGCCAGCGTGTCCGTGCGACCGTTGTCGAGCAGCACGAGGTGGAAGTTCCGCGGGCCGTCGCCCGGCGTCACACCGGTCCAGACCGACGTGTACGGGTTCATCCGCTCCGCGGTCGACGAGCGGGGCAGCAGCTGCAGGAAGACCTCGAGGTCCTGCCAGGTGGGCACGAGCTTCTCGATGCCCATCACGGTGATCAGGGTTTCCGGCAGCGTCAGGCACATCCGGCCGTTGCCCTCGGACTCGACCACCACGACCGACCCGGTCTCGGCGACGCCGAAGTTCGCGCCGGACACCGCGACCTTGGCGGACAGGAACTTCCGCCGCAGGAACGCCCGCGCGGCGGCCGCGAGCTCGACCGGCTCGTTGGTCAGGTCCTCGGTGCCGGGCATGGTCGCCTTGAAGATGTCCCTGATCTCCGTGCGGTTGCGGTGGATCGCGGGCACGAGGATGTGCGACGGCCGGTCGTTGCCCAGTTGCACGATCAGCTCGGCCAGGTCGGTCTCGATCGGCGTGACACCACCCGCCTGCAGCGCATCGTTCAGCCCGATCTCCATCGTGGCCATGGACTTGATCTTCACGACCTCGTCGGCGCCCGCCTCACGGGCCAGCCGCAGCACGATCTCGTTGGCCTCGGCGGCGTCCTTGGCCCAGTGCACGGTTCCGCCGCGCGCGGTCACCGACTCCTCGAACCGCAGCAGGTACGTGTCCAGGTTGGCCAGGACGTCGTCCTTGATCGCCTCGCCGGACAGCCGCAGCTGCTCCCAGTCCGCCAGTTCGGCGACCGCGCCCGCGCGCTTGGTCCGGATCAGCCCCGTGGCGTGCTTGAGGTTGCGGCGCAGCTGGTCGTCGGCGAGGGCGGTCTTCGCCGCGGTGGGGAAGGCCGGGCTGCCCAGCCAGGTCACCGGGTTGCGAGTGGTGTCACCCACGGCTCCTCCTCGGTGCTCGCCAGGATCTCGGCCAGATGCACCGGATGCACCCCGGCCTGGAGTCGTGACAATCCGCCCCCCATGTGCATCAGGCACGAGTTGTCGCCCGCCGTGAGCACGTCCGCGCCGGTGTCGAGGACGCACGACATCTTGTCCGCGAGCATCGCCGACGACACCTCCGCGTTCTTCAGCGCGAACGTCCCGCCGAACCCGCAGCACGACTCGGCCGCGGGCAGTTCGACCAGGTCAAGGCCTTTCACCGCGCGCAGGAGCCGCAGCGGCTTGTCGCCGACGCCGAGCATCCGCAGCGAGTGGCACGTCGGGTGGTATGTCACCCGATGGGGGAAATATGCGCCGACATCCTCGATTTCCAGTACGTCGACGAGGAACTCCGACAGCTCGTACACCGGGCCCGGGGTGACGGAAAGATCGGGGTACACGTGCCTGACCATGCCCGCACAGGAGCCGGACGGCACCACGACCGCGTCGTAGCCCGCGAACACGGAGGCGACGTTGCGGGCCAGTGGCGCCGCCTTCGCCCGGTAGCCGGTGTTGAAGTGCATCTGCCCGCAACACGTCTGACCTTGCGGGAACTCCACTGAACAGCCGAGACGTTCCAGCAGCCGGACGACCGCGCGTGCGGTGTCCGGGAAGAACGTGTCGGTCAGGCAGGTCGCGAAGAGCGCGACCCGTCCAGCTCGTTGCTCGGTCGGCACGATCGACACACTGCCCGACGAAGACATCGGATGTCTACTAATCTGGACCCAGAGCTTGCCTGTGTGTACCGAGTACCAGAGCATTGAGCGGTGTGGCCGTTCCTGACCGAGAGAATCGTCCTCGGCGTCATCGCGACCCTGGCGGTCCTCGGCCTCTTCGTCTTCCTGTGCCGGACCCGGCGGGTGAGCACGTCGGTCGACGAGGCGCAGCTGGACGCCATCCAACGGCTGTCCAAGGCCGCGCCGGAGCTGCGCGGCGGGCTGACCGAGTCCTCCGCCGACCAGACCGCCAAACACCTGGTCGAGCTGCTCAAGTGCGTCGCGGTCGGGCTCAGTGACGCGAACGGCTCGCTGCTGTCGTGGGACGGGCAGGCCAACCACCACTACCGGGACCTGGCCGACCACATCGTCAGCGCCGTCTCCCGCGGCCAGCGCGAGCACGTGCAGCACGAGAGCCTGCCGTGCAGCAGGCGCGGCAGCTGCCCGATGCGCACGGCCGTCATCGTGCCGCTGATCGTGGAGGGCACGGTCGAAGGTGCCTTGATCGTGGTCGGCGGGATGAACTCCGGGCGGCTGATGCGGATGGCCGACGAGGTCGCCAAGTTCGTCTGCATCCAGCTGGAGCTGGCCAAGCTCGACGAGGCCAAGCAGCAGCTGGCGCAGGCCGAGGCGCGGGCGCTGCGCGCGCAGATCTCGCCGCACTTCGTCTACAACGCGCTGAACACGATCTCCTCGCTGATCCGCACCGACCCCGAACAAGCCCGTGACCTGGTGCAGGACTTCGCGGACTTCACCAGGTACTCGTTCAGGGCGTCCGGCTTCTTCACCACGCTGTCGGAGGAACTGCGCAACATCGACCGCTACCTGACCATCGAGAGCGCCCGCTACGGCAACCGGCTCGCCGTCCGGCTCAAGATCGCGCCGGAGGTGCTGTCGGTCGTGGTGCCGTTCCTGGTGCTGCAGCCCCTGGTGGAGAACGCGGTCCGGCACGGCATCGCCCGCAAGCCCGGCGGCGGCACGGTCACCGTGATCGCGCAGGACAACGGCTCCGAGGCGCTGATCAGCGTGGAGGACGACGGCGTCGGGATGGACGCGGACCGCCTCTTCGCGGACCTGCGCGACGCCCACAAGACCGGCTCCCACGTGGGCATCGGCAACATCAACCAGCGGATGCGTTCGGTGTTCGGCGACGAGTACGCGCTGATGGTCGAGACCGCGCCGGGCGCCGGGATGAAGGTGATCCTGCGCGTGCCGAAGTCGTTCCCCGGCGTGCGACCGGCCCTGCCGGACTACTCGTCACCCGAGTCGGACGACGACTACGCGCCGGTTCCCGGCTCGGCGTCCCCCAACGGACACGCGTCGAGTCCGTAGAGTTTCGGCCATGAGCGAGCTTGCGAGCGAATCATTCAACACAGGGCCGCGCTCATGCGACGAGCTCGACCACAACGGAGAGTGCGCATGAGCGTGACCGAGAAGCTGGTGTCCCGGTTGCCCGGCCTGGGTGACCGGATCGATCGCAAGCCCGTAGTCGCCGTGATCAAGCTGCATGGCGTGATCACGCCGACCCCGTCGCCACTCGGCCGCGGGTCGATCAACCTCAACTCGGTCGAGTCCGCGTTGACCAGGGCGTTCGACCACGAACGGCTGGTCGCGGTGGCGTTGCAGGTCAACTCGCCCGGTGGCGCGCCGACCCAGTCGGCGCTGGTCGCCGAACGGGTCAGGCAGCTCGCGGCCCGCAAGAACGTGCCGGTGATCGCGTTCTGCGAGGACGTGGCGGCCTCCGGCGGGTACTGGCTGGCGTGCGCGGCCGACGAGATCTACGCGCACAGCACGTCGCTGGTCGGCTCGATCGGCGTGATCAGCGCCGGGTTCGGCCTGACGGGGTTGCTGGAGCGGGTCGGCGTCGAGCGGCGTGTGTACACGGCGGGCAACAACAAGATGCGGCTCGACCCGTTCCAGAACGAGAAACCGGAGGACGTCGAATGGCTGGTCGGACTGCAGGGCCAGCTGCACAAGCAGTTCGTCGAGTGGGTCACCGAGCGGCGCGGTGACCGGCTCAGCGAGGACCACGACGACGTGTTCTCCGGTGAGGTGTGGACGGGTGCCGCAGCGGTCGAACGCGGCCTGGTGGACAACCTCGGCACCTTGCGTGGCGTGATCTCGCAGCGCTACCCGGACGCCGAGATCGTGATCGCCGAACCACGACGCCCGTTGCTCGCCAAGCTCGGCGTCGGCGGAGGTGCGGCGGTGTCGACTCTCGGGGCCGGGATTCTGGGAGCGGCGATTCAGGCGGTGGAACACAGAGCTACCTGGTCACGCTTCGGTCTGTGATCCTGTGGTGAGGAAACTTCACTCGGCAGGGTGGCGGTAGGGATGAACATGGACATCGAGGCGGTGCGATAGGCAAGATGCACCCCACCGTGACTAACGAGAGCGCAGCCGGGCTCGTCGTACTCTGCGTGGACGACGAGCGGGCCGGCATAGAGATGATCACCGAACGGCTCGAGGGAAACCGGCACGTTCGCAAGATCCTGACGGCCTTCGACGCCGCCGAGGCACTGCGGGTGCTCAGCGGCAACGACGAGGAACTGGTCACCCGTCGCAAAGCGGGGATGCCCGCGGTCGACGCGGTCTTCTGCGACCTGAACATGCCGGGCCTGACCGGCATCGAGATGGGCCGCGTGCTCTCCGAGTTCAACCCGCCGCCCTGCCTGGTGTTCGTCACCGGCGTCGGCGGCGACGAGGCGGTGGACGCCTTCGAGCTCGGCGCGGTGGACTACCTGCTCAAGCCGTTGAACGACCAGGCGAGAGTGGACAAGGCGGTCGACCGGGTGATCGCCAAGCTGCGGCTGAACACCCTGCCCGCGCCGGGGTCGGCGCCCGGTGGCGGCGCGGCGGTCCAGGACGAACGCGACGACGAGGTGATCCCGGTCGAACTGGCCGGAACCACGAAACTCGTGGCCCGCAAGTCGGTCAGGTGGGTCGAGGCGCAGGGCGACTACGCACGGCTCTACACCACGGACGGCTCGCACCTGGTCCGGATCCCGTTGGCGCAGTTGGAGGAGCGCTGGGGCAAGGTCGGGTTCGTGCGGATCCACCGGTCGTACCTGGTGCCGTTGAACCTGATCACCGAGTTGCGGATGGGTGCGTCCGGGTACACGGTCGTGATCGGCAGCGAGGAGAAGGAGCTGCCGGTGAGCCGTCGGCACACGCGTGAGCTGAAGGACAAGCTCGTGCGGTCGCCGCGTTCTGGCTTCGGTGGCTAGTCGTGAGCAAGCACTCGGCGGGCAGCGGACCAGGTAGGTCTTCCAAGGACTCCCAGGACAACGGTGCCGCTGGGCCACCGCCGAGGCGCAAGCGCGTCGTGCTCGCGGACTCCCGGGCGCCGGTGACTGTGCTGCGGACTGTCGTCGAGTTGGAGGAGCAGACCAGCTACGGCGAGGAGCTCGTGCGCGGGTTCATCCGGATCCAGTTCCGGACTGCTGTGCGGTTGGCGTTGCTCGCCGCTGTCCTGCTGTGCGGCCTGCCGGTGTTGTTCTTCTTCGTCCCCTCGATCTCCGATGTGACCGTGGCCGGTGTGCGGCTGCCGTGGCTGTTGCTGGGGGTCGCCCCCTTCCCCGTCCTCTTCGGTATCGGATACTGGTACAACGTGCTGGCTGAACGGCACGAACGCGACTTCGTCGACATGGTCGAGAAGTAGCCTGAAGGGTTTGTCCAGTGGGTGGCACGGCCGTTGAGCTGAACCTGTGGGCCGTGTCCGGCATCGCGCTGGTCGCGGTGATGACTTTCTATGTCGGTTTCCGCAGCTCACGGGCGGCCAGCACGACACAGGACTTCCTCGTCGCGCGGCGGACCGTGCGGTCCCGGCGCAATGCCGCCGCTGTTTCCGGTGAGTACCTGTCGGCCGCGTCGTTCCTCGGCGTCGCCGGTCTGATCCTCAAGGACGGCGTCGACGCACTGTGGTACCCGATCGGGTTCACTGCGGGGTATCTCGCGTTGATGCTGTTCGTCGCCGCTCCTTTGCGGCGCTCGGGTGCCTACACGCTGCCGGACTTCGTCGAGGCGCGGCTGGGATCCGGCGGGCTGCGCAAGCTCGCCACGTTCTTCGTGATCTTCATCGGCATGCTGTACCTGCTGCCGCAGTTGCAGGCCGCCGGGCTCGTGCTCTCGCGGATCATGCCTGTGCCGCAATGGGTCGGGCCGGTCATCGTGATCGTCGTCGTGGTGGTCAACGTGTTCGGCGGCGGCATGCGGGCGATCACCGTCGTGCAGGCTTTCCAGTACTGGCTCAAGCTTTTCGCGATCGCGCTGCCCACGTTCGTGCTGTGCGCGATCTTCATCGGGCGCGGGGGCGCGGGGGCGCATGAGACCTCGTTGACCGCGCCGACGTCACCGACGTTCACCGACGCCACCACGGTGCAGGTGGACACGCCGGTTCGCTTGCAGGTCAAGGAACCCGTGTGGCTGTGGGCGGACGGCGTGGTCAACGGCGCGCCCGCGTCGGGTGACGTGTACTGGAAGCCGGGGGTAGGTGAGGTCACCGTCGACGCGGGCACGACCTTGCGGTTCAGCGCCGGGAGCGCGGTTCCCGTCGTCGCCGGGGCGCCCGCGGACAACGACAGCTGGATGAGACCGTCGTCCGGCGGCGCGGGTGACCTGTTCACCACGTACTCGCTGATCTTCGCGACGTTCCTCGGCACGATGGGCCTGCCGCACGTCCTGGTTCGCTTCTACACCAACCCCGACGGCAAGGCCGCGCGCCGCACGACGCTGCACATCATGCTCCTGCTCGCGCTGTTCTACATGTTCCCGCTGCTGCTCGGCGCGCTGTCGCGGATCTACGTGCCGGAGCTGCTGGTCAGCGGGCAGACCGACGCGGCCGTGACCGCGCTGCCCGCCAAGATCATCCCCGGGATCGGCGGCGAGATCCTCGGTGCGGTGGCCGCCGCCGGGGCGTTCGCGGCGTTCCTGTCGACCTCGTCGGGCCTGGTGGTGAGCGTGTCCGGGGTGCTGTCCACGGACGTGCTGCGCGGTCGCGTCCGCGACTTCCGGTGGGCCGCGCTGATCGCGGGTCTCGCGCCGCTGGGACTGGCGTTGGTGTTGCCTCCCAACGACATCTCGCTGAGCATCGGGCTCACGTTCGCGCTCGCCGCGTCCACGTTCTGCCCGGTGCTGCTGCTCGGGATCTGGTGGCGCAAACTGACCTGGGCCGGTGCGGGTGCGGGCATGATCGTCGGCGGCGGGCTGGTGATCGGCGCGATCGTGCTGGACTTCGTCAGCCGGTACACCGGTGACTGGGCGCCCGCGTTCGTCAAGCAGCCCGCGTTGATCACGGTGCCGATCGCGTTCTTCGTCGTGTACATCGTCAGCAAGGCCACGCACCGGCGGCTGCCCGCCGACACCAGCAGGACCCTGCTGCGGATGCACGCGCCCGACCCGCTCGGTTTCATCCGCGACCGGGACGTGGCCCGATTCGGCACGGCCGAGGAAAGAGCGCGTCTCGCTGACGGCCGTCACCGTCGTTGAAACCGGTCGCGTCAGTGCGGTGACCGTTTACCGCATCGCTCAACGGGCTGAGCGAATGTGCCCGAACGGCCGCTTACTCGTACCGACAGTTGTATCTACGGTCCGACCTGTGTCCTGATCACGAAACTGGCATTCGGGGAGGGCAAATGAGCACATCCGAGCGAACCGGGCCCGACGCCGGGACGTGGCGTGAAGTGCAGGATTCGGCTGATTTCGCCGAACTGCGGCGCAGACTGCGCCGGTTCGTGTTTCCGATGACCGGCTTGTTCCTGATCTGGTACCTGGCATACGTGCTGCTGGCCGACTACGCGCACGGATTCATGTCGACGCGGCTGTTCGGCAATGTCAACGTCGCGCTCGTGCTGGGGATCCTCCAGTTCGTGTCCACATTCGTGATCACCACGATCTATGTCTGGTATGCCAACCGGAAGCTCGATCCGCAGGCGGAGAAGATCCGCGCGGAGATCGAATCCGGCGCGGTCGAGGAGACGGGCGAATGACCTTGGCCCAAGGCGTCGCCGGGTCGAGCCCCGCGTTGAACATTTCGATCTTCGGCCTGTTCGTCGTGATCACGTTGGTCGTGGTGTTCCGGGCCAGCAAGAACACGCGGACGGCCGCCGACTACTACGCCGCCGGGCGTGCGTTCACCGGTCCGCAGAACGGGATCGCGATTTCCGGAGACTACCTGTCGGCCGCGTCCTTCCTGGGGATCGCCGGCGCGATCGCGTTGAACGGTTACGACGGTTTCCTCTATTCGATCGGTTTCCTCGTGGCGTGGCTGGTGGCGTTGTTGCTGGTCGCGGAACTGCTGCGGAACACGGGCAAGTACACGATGGGCGACGTGCTGGCGTTCCGGATGCGCCAGCGGCCGGTCCGCGCGGCGGCCGCGGTGTCCACGCTCGCGGTCAGCTTCTTCTACCTGCTGGCGCAGATGGCGGGCGCCGGTGGTCTGGTCGCGCTGCTGCTCGGCATCGGCAACCCGGTCGGCCAGGGCGCGGTGATCGCTGTCGTCGGACTGATCATGATCGTGTACGTCCTGGTCGGCGGGATGAAGGGCACCACGTGGGTGCAGATCATCAAGGCCGCACTGCTGATCGTCGGCGCCGCCGGGATCACCGTCTGGGTGCTGGCGAGGTTCGGTTTCAACCTGTCCGCCCTACTCGGCGGTGCCGCGCAGAAGGGTGGCCCGGCCGTCCTCGACCCCGGCATGCAGTACGGCAAGACCGGCCTGACCCAGCTCGACTTCGTGTCGCTGGCGCTGGCGCTGGTGCTGGGCACAGCGGGCCTGCCGCACATCCTGATGCGCTTCTACACCGTGCCCACGGCCAAGGAAGCCCGTCGTTCCGTGGTCTGGGCGATCTGGCTGATCGGCGTCTTCTACCTGTTCACGCTGGTCCTCGGCTACGGCGCGGGCGCGCTGGTCGGCCCGCAGGCGATCAGGACGGCCCCCGGCGGGGTCAACTCGGCGGCGCCGTTGCTGGCCGACGCCCTCGGCGGGCCGGTGCTGCTCGGGTTCATCGCCGCCGTGGCGTTCGCGACGATCCTGGCCGTGGTCGCCGGGCTGACGATCACCGCGTCGGCGTCGTTCGCCCACGACGTGTACGCGAACGTGATCAAGAAAGGCGCGGTCGACGACAAGGACCAGGAGGTCAGGGTCGCCAGGATCACCGCACTGGTGATCGGCGCGGTGGCCATCGCCGGTGGGATCGTGGCCAACGGTCAGAACATCGCGTTCCTGGTCGCCTTGGCGTTCGCCGTCGCCGCGTCGGCGAACCTGCCCACCATCCTGTACTCGCTGTTCTGGAAGCGGTTCAACACCTCCGGCGCGTTGTGGAGCATCTACGGCGGCCTCGTGGTCTGCGTCCTGCTGATCGTGTTCTCGCCCGCGGTGTCCGGCAACTCCGGCGCGATGTTCCCGCACGCCGACTTCGACCTGTTCCCGCTGCCCAACCCCGGAATCGTGTCCATCCCCGTCTCGTTCCTGCTCGGCTGGCTCGGCACAGTCCTGTCGAAGGAGCACGACGAGGCCAAGTACGCCGAGATGGAGGTCCGCGCACTGACCGGCATCGGCGCGGAGAAAGCCACCCACCAGTGAGGGGGTGACCTGGCATAACAGCATTCCCACGCGGGTCGTGGCAGCATCTGACCTGTGTTCATGCCTAACGTGCCGGCTGTGACCGTGAACGAGGTCCCGGCCGACGTGACCCTGCTCGACGTGCGCGAGCAGGACGAGTGGGACGCCGGGCACGCTCCGGACGCGCTGCACCTGCCGATGAGCGAACTGGCCGGGCGGCTCGAGGAACTGCCCAACGACCAGGACGTGTACGTGATCTGCCGCACCGGCGGCCGGTCGGCGCGGGTGGTGGCGTACCTGAACGGCAACGGCTGGGACGCCACCAACATCGACGGCGGCATGCAGTCGTGGCAGCTGGCGGGCAAGGCGATGGTCAGCGAGTCGCAGGCCGAGCCGCAGGTCATCTGAGCATGCACCCGCACTACCCGGCCAGACCGCCCGCGCAACGGGTGACCTGGGTGGCGGCCCCGCCACCCGGTGCGTACCAGCGCGGGCGCGGCGGATACCGGCGGCGCCCGTACGCCGGGCCACCCGCGTACCCGACACCGCCGCGCTGGGGTTTCCCCAGCGTCGCGTGGCGGTGGCCGACGTCCGTGCCCGGTGCCCGGCCGGAGGTCCCCGCGCCGGTCGACCGCGTCCGGTACGTCGCCAAGCACGCGATCGCGATGCTGTGGCTGCTGGCGGGCCTGGCCGTGGTGGCCGCCGGATCGGAGATCTGGCGGTACGTGCTGCTGCTGCGCAGCCGCTACGGCGCGCTGAGCAGCGGTGTCGTGTCCGCGTCCGACACCTTCGTCTACACGGGCGCGATCCTCGCTCTTGCCGTCGGAGCGCTGGCCGTGGCGTTGACGATCTGGTGGCTGCACGTCGCCAGGCAGGCGGCCGCCGAGGTCGCCGGGTACTCCTCCGGCCGCACCACCAGGCAGTTCTTCTGGGGGATGCTGCTGCCCGGGATCAACCTCGCGGTGGCCGGATCGGTGTTCGCCGAGCTCGAGCACGCCGCCGAACGCCGCGACCGCGAAGACCGGCCGAAACCCGGCAGACTGGTCAAGTGGTGGTGGGGGTTGTGGATCGCCGACGGCGTGCTGACGGCGGTCACCATCATCTGGCGGTTCCGAGGCGGCGTGCAGGCCCAGGCCGACGGCGTCGTACTCGCCATACTGACGGACCTGCTCGGCGCGGCTGTCGCCGTGCTCACGATCCTGCTGATCCGTCGGCTGGTGAAACTGCTGGCGCCGATCGACGCCGCGACCTTGCGGCCCATGCGCGTGGTCAGGGTGGCTGACGCCCCGGAGCCCCCGTTGCGCGCGACCAGGGCTTTCGGCTCCACGCGCTGATGCAACCCGCGAACGTCGGGTGGCGTTAGGCAACCGTGGCACGATTCGACGAGGAGTTCGCCGAGTTCTTCTCGGCGCGCTTCGACTGGGCCAGGCGCACGGCGTACGCGCTGTGCGGTGACTGGGTCGAAGCCGAAGAACTCGCGCAGAACGGCGTTCACCGAGAGCAACTGCCAGCCGCCGAAACGGCTGGTCCGGCCGGACGGCACGGTCCTGCAGATCTACGATCTCCGGCCGACCTACGACAAGGTGACGCGGTCCCTGCAGTCGGTGACCCAGACGATGTCGATCTACTTCCCCGACCACACGGTCTACCGGCTGACCGTGCAGAACTGGGGTCAGAAGGACCTGGCCGCGCACAAGGACTCCGGCGCCCCGATCAGGGTCGGTGCCGGTCGGCCGACCCTGCCGCTGTCCGAATACCAGCTGTCGCAACTCGGCGAGAAGCTGGTCGGGTGAAGGTCGTCTGGTCCTCACGAGCGAGGCGATCGTCCTCGCACGAAGACATACTGACGACGTGCGCTGGGTGTTGACCGCTGTCGTCGTCGCCGCGACCGTCGTACCGGTCGCCTGCACGGCCGGGTGGGCGGCCGTCCTGCTCGCCGTGATCGCGTCCGCGCCGGTGTACTGGGTGTTCCGCCAACCACTGCTGGTCGGCTTGGTCGTCGGGCTCGCCACCACCGTGCTCGCGGCGTTCTTCGTGGCCCCGCTGATCCCCGCCGGGCCGTTGCTGGCGATCTACGTCATCGCCGCGTCCAGTCCGCCCTTCTGGCGGATGGTCTGCGTGGCCGTGGCCGTCGCCGGTGTGACCGTGTCCCTGGTCATCCCCGGTGACGGCGACCTGAACACCTACCGCTACCTGGCCATCGCGTACATCGCCGCCTACGCGCTGGGCACCGGCACCAGGGCACGCCGAGCCCAGGCCGCGGCAGCCGCCGCACGGGAACGGACGCGGATCGCCCGCGAGATGCACGACGTCATCACGCATTCCGTCGGCATGATGGTGGTGCAGGCCGAGGCCGGTCCGCTGGTCGTCCGGTCCGATCCGGACAAGGCGACCGGGGCGTTCGAGGCGATCGCGTCGACCGGCCGCACAGCGATCGCGCAACTGCGTGAGGTCGTGCACGCGTTGCGGTCGCCCGGCGTGGCGGAGTTGCCCGAACTGGTCACGGGGATCGCGTCGCTGGAGGTCGTCGGCGCGCCGCGGCCGTTGTCGCCCGACGTGGACGCGACGGTGTACCGGGTCGTGCAGGAGTCGCTGACGAACGCGGTGCGGCACGCTTCGGCGTCGCGGATCCAGGTCCGGGTCCGTTGGCGGGAACGGACAGTGGGGGTCGATGTGGTGGACGACGGCCGTGGCCCGTCCGGAAGTCACGGCTTCGGGCTGCTGGGCATGCGGGAGCGGGTGACCGCCTGCGGCGGCACGCTGCGTACCGGCCCCGGACCTGGTGGAGTCGGATTCGCCGTGCACGTGAGCCTGCCGATCTGATGCTGCGCGTACTGGTGGTCGACGACCAGGACCTGTTCCGCGGCGGCTTCGCGATGATCCTCGACACCCAACCGGACATGCGGGTCGTCGGGGAGGCGGCGGACGGCGCCGAGGCGATCAGGGTCGCGGTCGGGCTCGAGCCGGACATCGTGCTGATGGACATCCGGATGCCGCTGGTCGACGGGGTCGAGGCCACCGCCGAGATCTGCGCGAAGACCGACGCCAAGGTGATCGTGCTGACCATGTTCGACGTGGACGAGTACGTCTACGCGGCGCTGGCGGCCGGGGCGAGCGGTTTCCTGCTCAAGGACACCCGCCGGGACGAACTGGCGAACGCGATCCGTGTGGTGGCGGCCGGTGACGCGCTGCTGGCGCCGAGCGTGACCCGGCGGCTGATCGCGGACCTCTCGCGCCGTGGTCACGCCGTTCCCGCGTTGGCCACCCGGCTGGCCGACCTGACCGATCGGGAACGGGACACCCTGCGGCAGCTGGCCCGTGGTCTGTCCAATGTAGAGATAGCGGCCGAGTTGCACGTCAGTGAGCACACGGTGAAGACCCACGTCAGCAACTTGTTGAGCAAGCTCGGTCTGCGGGACCGCGCGCAGGCGGTGGTGTTCGCCTACGAGTCCGGTCTGGTCATCGCGGGCCAGAGCTGATTGGTCCTTGTCGGCGATCCCCTTGCGCGGACGCTGTTCCACGCTTGTGTCGTGAAGATCCTCCTCGCGGTCGCGCTGGCACTCGGCCCGGCCCCGGCCGCGCACAGCGACATGTCGATAAGTGTCCATCGTGGAATCCAGTACGCCACCGCCGCAAGACAACAGCCGCCCCGGCTCGTCGAAAGCCTCAAGGAAACCGGACAGCTCAAGGTCTGCCCCCAGTTCCGCGACACCGTGTCCGAGGAGTACCCCGACGACGAACAGGTCTACCTGGACGAGGACTGCCTGCAGCTGAACGTGTGGGCGCCCCGGACCGGTGGGAAACACCCGGTGATGGTGTTCTTCCACGGAGGCGCGAGCCGGTTCGGCACCGCGAACGAACCCCGCTACGACGGCACCGCGCTGGCGCGCAACGGCACCGTGGTGGTCACCGCGAACTACCGCCTCGGGCTGCTCGGCGCGGGCAACAACTTCCTGCGTGACCAGATAACCGCACTGGAATGGGTCCAGAAGCACATCGGATCGTTCGGCGGCGACCCGCGGAACGTCACGGCGATGGGCGAATCCGAAGGCGCGTTCTCGCTCAGCGCCATCCTGGCCACGGACAATCCGCAGCGCCTGTTCCGCCGCGTGGTCCTGCAAAGCGGATCCGGCTACATGACGCACGCGTCACCGACGCCCCAGGCCGACCTGACCGGCATGAGCACACTGGATGTCCTGCGGCTGCAGGAGAAGATGGTCGGCGAGAACCCGCTGGCCGGTGCCGTCCACTTCGGGCCGTACATCGACGGGACGCTGGTCCGGCGGCCGGTCATCGACGCGCTGCGCGCGGGCAACGCACGTGGCATCGACCTGCTGATCGGCACGAACCGCGACGAGATGGGCTACTTCGCCCAGTTCGACCCGGAAATCCTGAACCTCACGCTCGACCAGTACCGCGCGTTCTTCCCCCGTGACCTCGACTTGGCCGTGGTCTCGCGGCCGTACCGGGCCGAACCGAACGTCGCGTTGGCGATGCTCACCGACCAGACCATGCGCGTCCCCGCGACACGCATGGCCGAAGCGCAACGCCGCTGGGGCAAGGCGTACGTCTACCAGTTCGACTGGGGCCCGGCCGTGCACACCGCCGAGCTGCCGTTCGTGTTCGGCACCATGAGCTTCACCGGTGTCCCCGGCGGACAACGCGCCTACGACGCGAATCCCCCTGCGGCCAAGGCGTTGTCGGACCACATGCGCCGCGCGTGGACGTCGTTCGCCCGAGACGGCAACCCGGGCTGGCCGCAGTACGTGCTGCGCATCACGAAGATCTGGGACACCCCGGCACGACTCGCGGTCGCGCCGAAGGACGCACAGCGAGCCGCATGGGACGCCTACGACTTCGCCGCGCTGACGATCGCGTCACCGACGCGTGCGGGTCGCTAGCCGGTCTTCTTGAACTCGAAGGACCTGGCGGCGTCTGAGCTGGTGTTGTACTTCACGGTCTTCAACCCGAACGGCTTCGCCGGGTCGACCGCGAACAAGGTGCTGGAGCGCGGCGGGTTGCGCGTCTCGGCCGGGCCGTACTGGTAGTCGTCGGTCAAGCCGTCGAAGGACACCTTGCCCAACTGGTTGAGCGCGTTCAGGATTCCGTCACGCGACAGATTGCCGTTCTGAACGGCCTTCTCCAGCACGGCGGTCATCGCGCGCGCCTGGTTGTAGCCGAACGCGAGGTAGTAGTCAGGCTGCTGACCGGGGCCGAACTGCGTGGTCCGGGACACCAGGTCCTTCATGCCGGACACCTTCTCGTCGCCCCACTCCGTGCCCTCGGCCACGATGATCGCGGTCTGCTGCAGGTACGGCGTGATCGGGGACTTGGCCATCGCGGCGGCGTACGCGGGGGACTGGGCGTACCAGCGCGGCGCGAACTTCGCCTGCGCCGCCGTGCCCCAGATCTTGCCCGCGTCGGTCGGCGTCGCGGTCAGGAACACCATCTGGCAGCCCGCCAGCGCCTGGATCTGGCCGGTGAAGTTCTCCGTACCGGTCTTGTACCGCTGGGTGTTGGCGATGGTGAAGCCGTACTTCTGCGCCGCGTACTGCAGGCCCTGCAACCCGGCCTCGCCGTACACGTCGTCCTGGAGCATCATGCAGACCTTGGCGTCCTTGCTGCCGCCGCCTTCGGTGAGGTAGTGGTCCAGAGCGTTGATCACCTGGATCTGGTAGGGCCCGCCGACCGGCAACAGGTTCGGCTCACGCACCCACAGCGCGTCCAGCGAAGCGGGCGCGGCCAGCACCTTGTCGGTCTTCAACTGCGGCAACACCGCCAAGGTCGGCGCCGTGCCGAGGACCTGGGTGAACGCGACGACGTTGCCCTTCACCTTGTTGTACTGCTGCACGGTGACGTCCGGCTTGTACAGGGTGTCCTCCTGCACGAGCTCCACTTTGTACTTCCCGGCCACCCCACCGCGCTGGTTCAACGCGTCGAACCAGATCTTGTTGCCCGCCGTCAGCGGCTGCCCGATCACCGCGACCGGCCCCGACAACGGCGACAGCACACCGAGTTTGATCGTGGTCCCGTCGAACCCGGTGGTGGACGGCGGCGCGCCCGCGGTGCCGCCGCCCTGGCTCCCGCCTTGATTTCCAGCGCCTCCGCAGCCCGCCACGAGAAGGGTGGCGACGAACGCCAACGTGATGCGTCGATGCATGGTGACGGCCTCCTAGTACGAGAACGGCCAAGACTTGAAGTAAGCCTTGATCCGCAACCAGATCCCTGCGAGACCCCGTGGCTCGAAAACGAGGAAAAGCACGATCAACACCCCGAAGATGGCCTGGTTCAACGCGAACACGCTGATGAACCCCTCACCGCCGACGCTGGTGCGGACCCCCGGGATGGCGTCGCCGAACCGGTCGATCAGCGCGGGCAGCGCCCCGACGAAGATCGCACCGAGGATCGACCCGAACACCGTGCCCAGCCCGCCGACGATGACGATCGCGATGTACTGGATGGACAGCAGCAGATTCCACTCGTCCGGACTGACGAACTGCTGGTACGACCCGAAAAGCGCGCCCGCGACCGACGCGATCGCACTGGAGACGACGAACGCCCCGATCTTGTACCGGCCGGCGCGCACCCCGATCACCTCGGCCGCCTGGTCCCGGTCGCGCACGGCTTGCAGCGCCCTGCCAGGCCTGGTCCTGACGAGGTTCTTGACCAGCAGCGCGACGATCGCGACCAGCACCCAGACCAGCCAGAAGTAGCCCTGGTTGCGCGAGTACACCTCACCGGCGAGTTCGACCCGGTTGAAGTCGATCGGGCCGAGCGACACCTGCGCGTCGACCGACGTGCCGGAGTTCCCGCCGGTCAGCCCGCGCCAGTTGCGCCACAGGTGCTCACCGATGAACACCAGGCCCAACGTGACGATCGCGAGGTAGTGCCCACGCAGCCGCAAGGCGAACGGCCCGATCACGGCACCGAGCAGCCCGCCCACGAGCGCGGCCGTCGGCAACCACAGGTAAAGGGGGAGGTCGCTGCCGACCCAGCCGGTGACGTACGCGCCCGCGCCGATGAAGAACGCGTGCCCGAGCGAGATCTGACCACAGTAGCCGGTCAGCAGGTTGAGCCCGATCGCGCCGACGGCCGTGATGCCGACGTAGATGAGAACCGACAGCCAGAAGTCGTCCTGCACCACCATCGGCAACAGGGCGAGAGCGGCGACCATGGCGACAAGCCCGGCCCGCGCGGGCGGCGAGCCGAACAGCCTGAGGTCCTGGCGGTAGTCCCGGACGAGATCGCGGTGCGGCTTGGCCATCAGACTCGCCTCACGTCCTTGGTTCCCAGCAGCCCGTAGGGCCGGATCAGCAGGATCACGATCATCAACAGGTAGGGAACGATGACCGAGACGTTGTCCCCGGCCCAGGAGAAGAGCTGATCCTGGTAGCCGCGCGTCAACGCCTCGGCGAGCCCGATCACCACCCCGCCGAGCACAGCCCCGGCAGGCGAATCCATCCCGCCGACGATCATGGCGGGAAAAGCGGCCAACGCGATGAACCCGATGGACGGCGACAACCCCCCAGGCCCGGCAGCCATCGCGACCCCGGCCAACGCCGCCAACGCGGCCGCGATCGCCCACGACACGGCATAGACCTTCTTCGCGCTGATGCCCTGAGCCAACGCGGCCTCCGGATCGAACGCGGTCACCCGCATCGCCAACCCCAGCGACGAGTACCGGAAGAAGACGAAGAAACCGACGACGACAGCGGCGGTGAGCCCGATCGTCCACAGGTCCTTGACACCGAACACCAACCCGCTGACCTCGACGGTGTTGATGTTCCACGGATTGCGGACCTGGTGGTTGTCGAACCCCCAGATCGCCGTGATGAGCGGCTCGAGAACGAACAGGAGCCCGATGGTGATCATGATGACCGCGAACGGCGGCTGCCCGACCATCCTGCGCAGCACAAGCCTTTCGAACCCCGCACCGACCAGCGCCGCAGCGCCGCAGGCCAACAGGATCGCCACGGCGAACGACAGCAGGAGGTTGTTGGAGAACGTGTACCCGAGGTAGGCGCCGAGGGCGAGCAGCCCACCTTGCGCGAAGTTGATGACCCCGGTGGACTTGAAGATCACCACGAATCCGAGTGCGACCAGTGCGTAGGTGGAGCCCAGCGCCAGCCCGGCGAAACAGTTCTGCAGGAAGGCGGTCATCGACCCACCCACCCGCACTGCCCGGCTTGGTGCGCTTCCGGCCAGGACCGGTCCTTTCCAGACGGCCTCCGGCCCCCGGTCGCCAGCCTACGCGGGGCCGCCGACACCGTGGACCGGCCGAAGATCCACACCGCCCAGTTGTCCACAGGCGCGGAGTTGTCCACAGCGCACACGCCGAAACCCCTGCCAACCCCTCTGCCCCGGTAGACTGGAGCGGGGTCGCCCCCCGGGTTGGGTGGGGGACTGTTATGTGGGGGCGTCATGGGTACATCGCCTCGATTTCCGCGTGGAAGCGTTGTTCGATCGCGCTGCGTTTGACCTTCTGGGTCGCGGTCAGCTCACCGTCCTCGTGGTCGAGTTCCTTGCCGATCAGTGCGAAGCGTTTCACCTGTTCGACGTTCGCCAGTTCCTTGTTCGCCGCGGTCACCACGTCGCCGATCAGCGCGTGCACTTCCGGCTTGTCGGACAGGTCGGCGTATGTCGTGTACGCCAGGCCGCGCCGGGTCGCCCAGTTGCCGACGGTGTCCAGTTCGATTCCCACCAGTGCCGTCAGGTATTTGCGGCGGTCGCCGATCACCACGGCTTCCCTGATGTACGGCGACACCTTCAGCAGGTTCTCGATCTCCGACGGCGAGACGTTCTTCCCGCCCGCCGTGATGATGATGTCCTTCTTGCGGTCCGTGATCGTCAGGTACCCGTCGTCCGACAGTTCGCCGACGTCACCGGTGTGCAGCCAGCCGTCGGTGTCCACTGTCGCCGCGGTCGCCGCCGGGTCGTCGAGGTATCCCTGGAACACACCCGCTGACCTGGTCAGGATCTCGCCGTCGTCGGCGATCCGCAGCTCCACTCCGGGCAGCGTGCGGCCGACCGTGCCGAGCCGGACGTCGCCTGCCGGGGTGAGGGTGCAGATCGCCGTGTTCTCCGTCTGCCCGTAGCCCTCCAGGACGGGAATTCCGATCGCCCACAGGTACTCGAGGACCTGCGGTGCGATCGGTGCCGCCCCTGACACCGGCACGCGGACCCGTGACATGCCGAGTTTCAGGCGCAACGGGCGGAAGACCAGGACTTCGCACACCGCAAGGACGAGCTTGTCCGCGAGTGAGGTGTGGCCGGACATCCGGCGCGGCGCGATCCGTCGCCCCTGCCGCAGGCAAGTCCGGTAGACGAGGCGTTTCAGCCGGGAAGCGTCCGACATCCGGATCTCCACGCCAGCCATCATCTTCTCCCACACCCGTGGCACGCCGAGGAAAACCGTCGGCTGGACGTCCCGCAGGTCCTGGGGGAAGGCCTCACCGCCTTCGCCGAAGTTCACCGTCGACCCGGCCCACACCGCGTCGATCACCGAGATCAGCCGCTCGGCGATGTGGCACAACGGCAGGTAGCTGAGCACTTCGTCGCGGGCACCCGCGCCGAGCGCGCCGACGAACGTCCGCCCGGACGCCACCAGGTTGGTGTGGGAGATCACCGCCCCTTTCGGCGGTCCGGTGGTCCCCGATGTGTAGACGAGGATCGCGGGCGCGGACGGATCCAAAGAGGACACCGCGGCCGCGTAGGCGGCCACCGAGTCCTCGGCGGTCATCAGGTCCCCGAACGTCAGGATTCCCGTCGTCCGCACGCCTCGCGGGTCGATCACCACGATGTGCTTCAGGTCCGGCAGGTTCTCCCGGACCGCGAGCACCTTGTCCAGCTGCTCCTCGTCCTCGGTGATCAGAACCGACACCGAGGCGTGGCCCAGCAGGTATTCGATCTCCGCCGCCGGTGACGTCGGGTAGACGCCGACACTCACCGCGCCCAGCCCTTGCACGGCGAGGTCGGCGATCAGCCACTCGGGCCGGTTCTCGGCGTGGATGGCCACTCGGGACCCCGCGACCACGCCGAGCCCGCGTAAGCCCTCGGCGGTCCGGGCGACCTGGTCGGCGTAGCCCGCCCACGTCGTCTCCCGCCAGCGTCCCCCGTGCTTGTGCCGCAACGCGACTTCCTGGGGGTGGGTGGCCGCCAACTCCAGCAACCGGGCCGGGAGTGTCGCCGTGCCGACTTCGGACCGCTGCAGCGTCGCGCTCATGCCGCACCACCCAGGTACGCCTCGATGACCTGCGGGTCGTGTTGCACCTGCGCCGGTGGGCCCGACGCGATCACGACGCCGAAGTCCAGTGCCAGCACCCGGGTCGCCAGGTCCATCACCAGCCGCATGTCGTGCTCGACCAGGATCATCGTCAACGGCAGGCGCCTGCGGACCTCGGTCAGGTACCTGGCCATGTCCTCGGTCTCTTCCAGGTTCATCCCCGCGACGGGCTCGTCCAGCAGCAACAGCGTCGGTTCCATCGCCAGCGCACGGCCGAGCTCGGCCCGTTTCGCCACGCCGTAGGGCAGCAAGCCGGCGGGCATCCGCCGGTACGGCTCCAGTTCGAGCAGTTCGATGATCGACTCGACGGCCTCGCGGTGCGCCAGCTCCTCCCGCTTGGCCCGGCCCCACCAGAGCATCCCGGACACCATTCCCGTGCTCATCAGGTGATGGCGGCCGAGCATCAGGTTGTCGATCAGGCTGAGGTGTTCGAACAGCCCGAGGTTCTGGAACGTCCGCGCCACCCCGAGGCCCGCGATCGCGGCGGGTGACTTCCCGCTCAGCCGGGTGCCGCCCAGCGCGATCGTGCCCTGCTGCGGGCGGTAGACACCGTTGAGGCAGTTGAAGATGGACGTCTTGCCCGCGCCGTTCGGGCCGATGATCGCGAACAGCTCACCCGCGCCGACGTCGAAGCTCACGCCGTCCAGCGCGGTCACCCCGCCGAACCGCAGCACCAGATCCCGCACCTCGAGCAGAGGGGTCATGCGCTCCAACGCTTCCTCCTCCGGTAGCTCTTGACGTCGGCGAACGACCGGCGCTCACCGGAACCCAGGTAGAACTCACGGATGTCCTCGTCGGCCAACAGGTCGGCGGCCAGGCCGTCCTTGACGACCTTGCCGTTCTCCAGCACGTAGCCGACGTCCGCGATGGCCAGCGCCATCACCGCGTTCTGCTCGATCAGCAGCACGCTCGTGCCCTGCTGGTTGATCTGCACGACGATGTCGCGGACCTGCTCGACCAGCCGGGGCGCCAGCCCGAGCGACGGCTCGTCGAGCAGGAGCAGCTTCGGGGACGCCATCAACGCGCGGCCGATCGCGAGCATCTGCTGCTCGCCGCCGGACAGGTACCCGGCGATGGACTTGCGGCGCTGGGCCAGGACGGGGAACAGGTCGAGCACGCGCGCGTACGACTCCTTGACCTCGGCACGGGATCGGCGCGTGTACGCACCGGCGCGCAGGTTCTCGTCCACTGTGATCTCGGCGAACACGCGTCTGCCTTCGAGGACCTGCGCGATGCCTTTGCGGACGATCGACGCCGGGTCCGCACCGGTGATGTCGTCGTCGGCTAATCGGACCGTGCCCTTGGTGATCTTCCCCCGGTGCGGGCCGAGCAGGCCGGTGACCGCGCGCAGCAGCGTCGTCTTGCCCGCGCCGTTCGCGCCGAGCACGGCCACGACCGACTCGTCGGGCACGTCGAGGCTCAGCCCGCGCAGAACCAGGACGACGTCGTCGTAGACAACTTCCAGGTTGCTGACAGCCAACATCCGCGCGCCCTCCTGTGCACCAGGCAAACCGGGCAAGCGTGACTTAGATCACGACATACCGGACGGTAACTCCGCGCCTGACGCCGGGCAAGAGCCAGGCCGAACCGTGACCTGACGCACCTGGTCGCGGATCGGCCAGAGTTGTCCACAGCAAGTAGTTGTCCACAGCCCGGCCCCCGCCGGGCTTCCGCCCCGCCGCTACCAGCAATAGCCTGGAATCAGGGGTCCCCTTTCTGGCTGCGGAGGGGTGCGGGGGTGGCTGGGAGCGATTCCAGCCGGGCGTGCGTCTGTGTCCGTCTGCGTGCTCGTGGCGGTTCGGCACCGGCACGAGCACGCAGAGCGGCGTTATGCGACAGCGGTTCCCTCGAGCTCGACCATCTGGCCGGGGATCGCCAGCCGCGTCACTCCCAGCATCGTGGTGGTCGGTGCCACTCCGGCGGCGCCCAACCGCGAAGCGAGCGCGCCGTAGTGCTGGAACAGCAGATCGACGTCGGTGGTGTAGAAGTTGAGCCGGACCAGGTTCGCCAGCGACATGCCTGCCTCGCCGAGCACGGCCTCCAGGTTGTCGAGGCTCAGCGCCAACTGCGCGGCCATGTCCCCGTCGTGCTGCGGCTTGCCGTCCGCGTCCATCGCGGTCTGCCCGGAGCAGTAGAGCGTGCGAGTGTGCCCGGAGACGACCTCACCCTGGTTGAACCCCAACTCCACCGACCACGTCACCGGGTTGACCGCTGTTCGTTCCATTGCCACATCAGTTCCATTCGATTCGTTGAGAGCACGTACGCCCGTCAGTTCGGCGGCGCCGTGTCAACGACCCTCTCAACGAATCACGACATCCTTTGTCGTGTATTCGGAACGAGTTGCGCGGATCAACCGAGCACCGGCAGCGTACGCAGGCCGCGGATGACGAACTCGGGCCGCCGCTCGGGCTCGCCGTTCAGCCGCAGGTCCGGCATCTTCGTGGTCAGCGCCTTCAGCGCGGCCATGATCTCCACCCGGGCGAGCGGTGCGCCGACGCAGTAGTGGATCCCGGCGCCGAAACCCAGGTGCGGGTTGGGGTTCCGGCCGACGTCGAGCGCGTCCGGCCGGTCGAACGCCAGCGGGTCACGAGCCGCGGCGCCCAGCAGCGCGGCGATCCTCTCGCCGGGGCGCACGGTGTAACCGGCGATCGTGACCTCCTCGGTGGCGGTGCGTTCGAACATCTGCAGCGGTGCGTCGTATCGGATGAGTTCCTCCACCGCCGTGGGCAGCAGCGACGGGTCCTCCACAAGCCGCTGCCATTGGTCCCTGTTGCGCATCAGCGCCACGACACCGTTGCCGATCACGTTCACGGTCGCCTCATGACCGGCCATCAGGAACAGCACAGCCGTGGCCACGAGCTCGTCCTGGTCGAGCTTCTCGCCGTCATGCGCGGCGACGAGATCCTCGATCAGACTGCCCGGCGCCGGGGCCGTGGCCAGGTCACGCAGGTAGGCCACGAACTCGCTCGCCGCGGCCTCGGCGTCGCGGCGGAACTCCTCGGGCAGGCCGTACTCGTACATCTTCACGATCGCGTTCGACCACGGCACCAGCTTCGACCGGTCCGCTTCCGGCACGCCGAGCAACTCGGCGATCACCTCGACGGGCAACGGCGCCGCCACCTTCTCCAGCAGATCACCGCCGCCTTCCAGGTCGTCCACGAGCCGCCCGGCGAGCTCGTCGACCCAGGGACGCAGCCGCTCGGTGTGCCCACGGCCGAACGCGGCGGACACGAGTCGCCGCAGCCGGGTGTGCGTCGGTGGCTCGTTCTCCAGCAACGAGTTGCGGTGCAGCAGGTTGAACGACGTGAACTGCTCGACTGGCGTGGCGTCGTGCCAGATCCGGCCGAGGCCGCGGCTGCGCAGCACTTCCGACGCCGCCGCGTGCGACACCGCGACCGCGACACCCAGATCGGGATGGGCATGGACCTGGGCTTTCTCACGCAACGCCGCGAACGTCGGATACGGGTCGGCGACGAACTCGGGGTCATGGAGGTCGAACGGCATGTCAGCAACCGTATGGCCGCAGTTCACACGGTCGCCAGACGGCTCGTGCGACGATCACTTTGTGTTGACCAAAGAGGTCGTAGTGCAACCCTCTTAGTCTCGACACTGGTCAGAGGCCATCTCGTCGACCCAGAGAGGGCCGTAGCCCCGTGTATGGGAGAAATCCGGGAGAAGATCTTGGGGCATGGGTGTCTCCCCTCTCCCGGGGGGAGGCGTCACGGCTGGGACGCCAAGAGGTCGTTGAGCACCCCCACCGGCGAAGTCGGACACATTGCCTTGCGAGCACCTAGCGCCGCTTCCCACTCAGCGGTCAACCCCGTTATCAGACGCTCACGCATCTCGGGTGTGATGTGGTCGTACAGAGCCTGAACTGTGCCGTCCAGGTGTCCCATGCGCTCATCCATCAGCTTGGGAGGCGTACCGAGCCCACGCATCCGTGTCTTGTGCGTGTGTCGCAATCCGTGCGGCGTGATCCCCGGTGCGATAGGAACCCAGCATGCCTCCGTGCGGCCAGAGGTGTTTCCTCCCCGGATCGGCACGCCTGGCCACTGATCGCTCAAGAGCGGGACGGGGCGGGCGTCATACGGTGCCTTCTTCGGATACCAGCCCGTGGCGGCTGGTTGGAACAACCAAGTGCTGAATCCGTTCCGGCGCCAGTGCGCGGCAGGCTCACCTGATGAAGCGCTACGGACGTACCCAAGGGTAGCGATCGCTTCTTCAACCTGAATCCGTGTGCTCTCCGGTACCGCCTCTGGGCGCTTGCGCAGGGTCGACATCGTGCGCATCGAGACACCTGCCAAGCGGGCCACGTCGGCCAATGTCGCGCCAGTTCGCCGAGGAGTTCCCCTGGAGGCGCGCAGACCTCGGAACACGTACGTCCGACTGTGGCATGCGCACGGGCGTGGCGCGACGCGGGCGACGTGATCCGAGATCAATTGCGATAGGAAGCCTGGGATGTCAAGCGTTCGGTAGCTGTCGTCCTTGGGTGGGCAACGGTGGAACTCACCAGTGTCCAATTCGTACAGTTGCCACTCGACGCGGATGGAAGTTGGCCGGACGAACTCTGTCTCCAAGCCCACAGTCTCGCCCCACCTCATGCCCGTGTATCCCATCACGATGACGGCCACGAACTCATCGTCCCGACCGGACAACAAGGAGGCACGCTCAGCGAGGAGCAGTAGACCGAGCGGATCGGTTATTGCCTTTTCCGGCCCTCTGTGACGCGCGCGCCCTGCGCGCTTTCCTCGTCCGCGCCGTTTCGTAGCAGGATTGGCATCGATCAGCCCTTCCTCGCGTGCATCTTCTAGAATCAGATGCAAGGTGCTTCTCCACACCCTGACACTGGAAACTGCGTAGCCAGCGGCTTTTTCCTTCTTCTCCCAGGTGTCGACATCTAGCCGAAGGATCTCGGCAAGCGCCTTCTCCTCGAACTCCGGCAGAAGGTGCTCCTCGATATGCCGCTTGTAGTTTTGCATTGTGGAGGCTGCTAGATCCAGCGCGGCATACCAACGTGATACATAGGCGCCGAATCGGAGTTTCCCTGCCGACGGGTCCCGCCAAGTGCCTCCCCGAATTTTTGACTCTTCGTCATTTGCCGCTTGTTCTGCCGCGCGCTTTGTACTGAACTTGATTGCAGCGCCTGCGGCATCGGACACGGTTCCATATTTACCAGGTGCGATCTTGTACCGAGCGCGGAAGTATGTTCCGCGCTTCTCTGCATAACCCATGGTTACCCCTTGAATGAAGCGCCCCGCCGTCCGGCCATGCGATGGCGGGGCGCTCGTTTGTTAAGTTGCCTAGTCGTTGCTTACGTCGTCGCGTGCTCGACGAGGGGGACGTGCTACCAGTTGGGCCAATGGATTGCCATTGACCGTGTCCGTCGATTGCCTTGGACTGTGAGTCCTGCTGGTTGCCGCTCGACCGGTGGTGGGACGTCGTTCAAAGAGTGCGACGATTTCCACAATGTGTTCAGTGGTGAACAAGTAGCCACCGCCGATCCAACTGAACGGTATGCGCCGATTGCGAGCCTGTTCCTTTACCCACCACTCCGAACACCGGAGGATCGACGCCACCTCTGCGGGCCTGTAGTAGACGATTTCGTTTGATGAGTCCGTTGTGGCCACGCGACACCTCCAAACGAGGTTGAAGGGGTAGCCGTTCCCGGCGCCTTGCTGCCGGTCCGGCCGGGCGTTTGACAGGTGGCATGAGAGCTCACTTCCTATCTGCGGTAACATTGGTAACCCTCTTGGTCAGAGCGTTACGGTTGATATGAGTTGCCGGGAATTGGTAACCAAGTCGAATTAAATCGGTTCGGTAACTGCGGTGTCCGAAGTAACCACGTGATCAGCGGTGTTATCGGCAGTACCGGAATTGCCGCTGTCGGGCAGGTACCGGCTCCATGCGTCGGCCAGGCCGAGTTGGGACTGTTTGCCGGTCGTGGCGAAGGACACGTAGCCCTTGGCCTTGCCGATCTTTGCATCGAACGCGACTGGGCCGACGCCGTACCGGCCCAACTCTCGCGCCAGCCGCCGGGCGTGTAGTGGCCCTTCCGGCAACGTGGCCCATGGCCCGCCTTCAAGAGCGAGCAGTGTGGCGAGGATGTCTCTTGTGGGCATCCTGTCCAAGCCGGTAACGGTGAAGAGATCGCGAAGATCGGACAGGAGTTGGATTCCTAGTGAATCGTCCGTGAGGGTTGGTGACAGCACGAAGTGTCGACATGCTTCGCGAGCTGTGTCCGGCCAGTGGCCGCCAGCCGCGTCCGCGATAGCGAGCAAGGGTTCCCAGATCTCTGCTGATCGGTCGGTGACTCCGTGCGGCATAAGGGGTTCCGCCGTGACAACCTCGTCGGCCACCGAGGTGACCCACTCGCTCAGTGCCGTCCGTAGGCATGGAGCCTCTCGCTCTACGAGTCGTTCCCGGAACGGCTCTACGTATTCGTCAGTGCGACGGCGACGCATGTGGATAGTGATGGCGCGAGTGGTGATGGTGGCTGGCATGCCGCCTGCGATCCCTGCCAGCGCGGCAGGGGTGTAGACGGGATATCGGCGAACGGTGCGGGTCGCGGCGTCGTAGCGCGGGATGGTGGCCGAGCGCTTGTAGCCAGCGTTGAGCATCGCGCGGAGGTCTTCGTTGCCGCCGCCCTTGCCGTTGAAGATTGTGTCCACTTCGTCGAACAAGATCGTGACTGGACCTTCGGCGACGATGCGGAAGAGCGCCGCCCGGCTGGCCGACAGTGTCATCTCTGGTGCGGCCACCAGGTACTGAGCGACTTCCAAAACCCGGGTCTTCCCTGATCCAGGCTCGGCTGAATCCAAGATAAGCCGGGGTGTGACGTAGAGCCGGTCGGCAATGTGGGTGTGCGCGTACCACAGAGCAAGTACAGGTGCGCAGTACTGGGAAGGGAATGCGGAGAACCTGCGCACGAACGCCACGACGTTGTCCAATGCGCACTGTCCACACAAGTCATCATTCTCTGCCGGTCCGAGCAGTCGAGTGGTGATGGTATGAGTAGTAATGTTGCTGTTCATAGTGTTGGTGTCCTTTGGTGTGGTGTGGCCGTCCCGGGCGGCTGGGCCACGGTGGGTTAGCGGTTGCGGTTGGTTGAATTGATTTCGCGGTAAAGGCGGCCAGCCAGGTTGATCAGTCGTCGGCCGAGTCGCAGGCGCAGGCCGGTCCCGTCGCAGACAGCGCAGAGGCGAATTCCGCCGAAGAGGCCGTAAACCTGGCCGTGTCCGCGACAGACTCGGCAGGCTTTGAAGGGCCAGAACACGCAGGTGAAGAGGTAACCGGCTGTAACAAGTAGCGCAGGGACGAACAGAGCGCTAGCAAGCGAAGTGAGGATGTCCATCGCTGGTCTCCATGACGTTTTGGGTGCCGTATCCCGAGGGCGCTAGCATGCTGGCGTCCTGGTGATGAGCGTTTTTGGTGCTAGCGGAGGTGCTAGCGCTAGCAGTGTTGGCCGCTAGCGCTAGCATCCTTCTCAAGGGTTCTCGCCGCCCCGGATTCCGCTACGCTGCGCGATTGCCGTCTGGACATCGTCTGACCGTGGACCTCGCCGAGTGACGGTCTTGCCGTCGATGCGTCGGCCGATCTGGCCGACCTTGACGCGGTGGACGGACAGGGCCGCAGTGAGCTGAGCGGGTTTCCAACCCCGGTACACGTCGGGCCGGTAGTCGGTCAGCCGTTCAATCAGAGTTTCGTTCCATACGGCGTCTGTCCCCTGTGGCCACACGGTGGCGACGTCGGTCAATACGTCGTAGGCCGGTCCTGCCGCGCGCGTTTGAACGTCCGGATCAGGCATCGTGCCAGCCTTGACCCGCGAGGCGATGGCGCGAGCCACGACCTTCTTGGCGTCGTCGGAGTTGACGGCGAACGAGCGGCGGGCACCTGGTTCGCCGATGCCAGAGAGGATGCCCCAACCGGCCTCCTCCACGGGCTTAAAGGCTGTGGCTCGCAAGCCCTGCTTGTACGCCGACGTACCGAGAATCATGTCGTTGGCGTTCTGGTCGGCCACCGACAGACAGAACCGAGTATTGACGTTGCGGGTAATCCCAGTCGGCAAGCTGTCCTTATCCGGGATCTGCGTACCAATGAGGAGTATCACGCCCAACGCCCGGCCTAGTTTGATGACCTTCTCGGCCACTTCCCCGGCACGCTTGCCGAAGGACGACAGGAACAGTTCCTGAATCTCGTCGACGAACACAACGAGCGGGTGCAGTCCGGAGCCTTTGAGCGAAGCAAGTTCCGGCGTGACCTTGTTCTCCGGCGCCTTACCGAGCTTGGCGTAGTGTGCGATCCGCTTGGCACGACGTTGACACTCGGCGTACAGCCAATCGAACATCGCGGCGCAGCGAGACAAGGTCTCGTCATCGAACCCGTTGCCGTACTCCGTCAACAGTGGTTCAAGGACTGCGAAGTCTCCAACGCCCTTGAGCTCGTAGCCACGTATTTCGGCTCGGACGTCAAGCGATGCGGCAAGCACCTTAAGCCGCAGTGCAAACGACTTACCCGAACCAGGCTGCCCACCATCCAGCCAGTTGCGGAACATCAATCCGACTTCGACGATGTTCATTCGCGGGTCGGTGGCGAATGGGAAGGACTTGAACACGTCTACTACGCCATCCCGGATCAGCGGCCAAGCGGGTTGCCGCATCTGGGATGCGGGTTCGTGTCCGACCCACAGGGCCAAGCGACCGGTGTGACCGCGTGAGGGTTCCGGCCACACCTGGTCCAACGGCAACCGCAGACCTGAAGCCAGGCGGCCACGGCGGGCACACACATCGCCAGCCTCAACCCCGTAGGGCAGATCAACTATGGCCAGGTGACCCGGCCCGTCGCGATGGATCTCCACCGGGAACGTGATCGCATTCGGGTCTTTGGACACTGCCGAGTTGATCGCGCCCAGTTGGACGCTCAACAGCGCGCGACGCACCAGCTCGGCAGTCAGCTTGCGGTACACCTGCCCTTCGGTGACTCGGTCGGTGATCGGTCGATCCGCTGGACGTCCGATCCTGGCGAATGCGGCCACCACAGCCGCCAATACCAGCCACCATGACCAGCCGGACAGAACATCGGTGGCGATCACCGCACCGATGACGACACCGATGGCCGCGGTGAGCAACAGCGACCAACGCCAGCGGGATTGCCGTTCGCGTTGCATGTCCAGCCGAATCCAGCCTTGCGCGTCATCTTGAGCGGCTGCCGCTTGACGCAGGGCGAAGTTGCCGTCTTCGGCCATTGCCCAACGCGTCAACCGACCTGCAGTACGGACCAGTCCGATCGGGGCGTAGAGCAGGACTTTGCCTAGGTACTTCGGCAGCCGCAGGCCGTGGAAAGCCAAGGCGTAGCCAGCCTGCTTTGCAGCCCATCGTGCCGTCCGGAGTGCGTTTTCCGTACTGCGCAGCCAGATTGGCACGATCGGGCGGTGTGGCGGTCGTTGACTCACCATTGACCTGGTTTCGTCCGGCGGATCAACCGGTGCGCCTTTGCGTTCGAGCTGGACCACGATGGCTTCACGGTCAACGCTGTCATCCTGTGCCGTGTCGGTGCTCTGTGCGTCGATTACGTCGCCGCCTGACGCAAGGTCGTCAGCGTGCAGGCGCAAGACCGGGGCGCGGAAGTCATCGTCCGGGTCAGGAGAGCTGACGCGTGTCTTGTCAGTCATGGCAGGACTCCGTTCGGTCCCGATGCTGCAGGTGAGCGAGTGCCGCGCCGAACCCGAGCACGACTACGGGCAGGCAGGACACGACGGTGGTGATGCCCCATGGGGCCACCGTTACGCCGTAGGCAGCCATCAGGTGGTACGCGACTTGACCGCACATGCCGAGCACGAGCGATCCGATTGCTGACCACTTGGCGAACCGGCGGGCACGATTGTTCGCGCCGACACCGGTTGCCAGCCAAACGCGCAGTGCGTAGGCGGCGTAAGCCTCTACTCCAATAGGGAGCGTGATCGCGGAATTGATCGCGAAGCCGTCCGCGATCCCCGGGAGAGGCCGCACCATGCCGAACCCGGCAAGTTCGCCGAGTCCCACCCAACCCGACCAGATCGCGACGAACGCGGGTGCGGCCAGCAACACCACAGGCCAACCCGACATCGGGTGCCGTACGTGTGCCCGCCGGACACGAGGTGCGGGTACCGGTTCCGCAGGCGTGCTGACCTGCTGCGGAATCGCCGATGAATCAGGTGTGGGTACGGTTGGGGGATCGATGACGGGAACGGGCTCGGTCACCGGCTCCCGGTCGGGTTCGGCCGGTCCCACGCCGGAACCGGCCTCTGGCACGGTAGGGTCGAATCCGGATTCACGAAGTGCCTGCAGGACGGTACGAGCTCGCTCGGAACGCACATGCAAGGCGGCCTTGAGCTTGTTCTGACTGGGGATCGCACCGGCTTCGCGGGCCAGCCGCTTAGCCTGCGCGATCAGGTCCTCCAACTGTCGGGGATACGCACTTTTCGTCGTGTTCCCCGCAGGGTGTGCGTGACCGTTCATGCGAAGGTCGGTCATCATGGTGAATCTCCTGGAGTTGCTTAGTAGCTGTCGGGAGACCCGGTCCGGCGGATGTGCTTCCCGGCTAGCCGCCGGACCGGGGCGAAGTCAGGTTGTGTCCTGGTGGTCCTGGTTGGTCTGTCCTTCGACCAGCAAGCGACGCAGGTCGGAACGCAACGCCCGGCGCCTCGCCCGTTTGAGCGCTGTCTCGTCCACCCCGAACGGGGCGATCAGCAGGCCAGCGGCGTGCGCATCAACAGCCGCTTGGAGTGCGTTCTCCAGGAGAGCGGCATCGCCCATGTCGGACTCGATCGGCATGGAATCGCTCGCGTCCGGCGTCGACTCAGGAGGTTTCTGAGCTGGGGATTCGCGGAACATCGTTGGTTTCTCCTCGTGGAGTGGAGACCGTGCGAGCGGTAACCGTTGCGGTAACCATAGCGCTATTGATAGCGCTTCTGCAATCGGTCTCGGTTGGGTTGCGGTGTCCTACACGGGTTAGTTCACGTCGAGGTGACGGCGGCGATAGTGTTGGCGCTGATGAAAGCGACAACGGAGGCGTCATGAGTGGCGACTGGTCTGCCGTAGCGGATGCCATCAGGGCTCGCATGGCCGAGCTGGGCACTACTCAACGGGAGTTGGCCGACCGCTCTGGTGTCAGCGTGGCGACTCTCCGCCAACTCCAGAACAACTATGGCCCGCGTCGGCGCGCGCGCCACACCTTGGAAGACGTCTCCAAAGGACTGCAATGGCCCGCCGGGCACCTGGCGTACGTTCTCGACGGCGCCGCCGGGGCGTCCGAGGGCGCAGAGCCCGGATGGCAGACAGAGGTCGCCGAACTTCGCAGCCTGATTGCGGATCTTGCCGAACGGGTCGATGCGCTCGAACGCAAGAACCGTTCTCGCTAGCGTCAAAGTGCCCTGAAGAAGGTCACTAGGCCGTCGGCCAGACCGGTCAGTATGTGTCCGGCTCCGGTGACCCAACTCGCGACGTCGCTCGGGTACTTGACCACGAGCATGATCAATGCGAGCCCGATCACCGCCGTGATCAATTTCCCCATGATCCCGCCGCCCGGCTTCATGGGGAGCATGTTCTTGGCCATTCTGGTCTCCCTTGTGTACTGACAGGCGTCGGTGACTCGGGTCGAGTTCCGTGTTCGCCGTGTCGTTCATGTCACAAGGAAACCGCTGGCCACCGGGGGTGCAGAAGAGTGCACGAGGGGGTGCATATGTGCATCGGGGGGTGCATCAGGGGGTGCACGTGCTTTACTCAATCATGAGGTGATGACTGAGTGGGTGGTGGCAAGGCGCAGCCGAACACACTCCTAGCTGCGGTGTTGGCAGAAGCCGGATTCAGCCATAAGGGGTTCGCCGCGCGTGTTCGAGCCGAAGCGGCTCGCATAGACCACAAGGCATCGCCGGATCATGTGGCAGTAAGCCGGTGGCTTGCTGGCGGCGTACCGCACGCGGAGACAGTCCGATGCATTGTGTCCGTCCTCAGTGCAAAGCTCGGTCGCAAGCTCACCAATCCCGACCTTGGGTTCGGCACTGTGACGCCGTCGCCCTCCCATGACAGCCCGGCTGACTCTGCGGACGAGTCTGCTGCTCTGGCGGACGACGCTACCCAGTACCCGACCGAAGTCGAGCAAGTTCCCGAGGTGATGGAACGCCTCACGGATGGCGATCTTGAAGACAGGCCGTTCCTGGTGAGCGCCGGGTGGTCATCGGCCACCGCACCCGGTGTGATCACGCGCTACCTGTTCGATCAGCCGCGTCGGCTTGAGGTCGCTACAAGTCCGACCGCCAGTCCCGGGATTGAGGTTGCGGAACGCATCCGATCGACGATTCACTACTTTCTCGAACTTGACTTTCAGTATGGCGGGGGCCATGTCCGCAAAATGCTTCTCTTCTATTGGAAGACGGAAGTCATCAACGAACTCCGGCGCCCTTATCCGGAACCTGTCAAGCGGGAGATCTTTGCTGCCGCCGCTGATGCTGCCGAGGTGCTCGGATGGAGCGCTTATGACGCAGGCCGTCACGGTCTTGCTCAACGTTATTTTTACCAAGGTCTTCGTCTGGCTAGGGAAGCGAACGACCATCTGATGGGCGGCCAGATTCTCGCGAATCTAAGCCACCAAGCGAATTACCTTGGCAAGTTCAATGACGCGGTCCACTTCGCACGCGCCGCCCAGTCGGCCACTTTCGGCAGGTCAACTGCGATAGTTGACGCCATGTTTCTCGCGATGGAGGCCCGCGCGCTCGCGAGTGCGGGTGACGAACGTGGCAGCGTAGACGCCCTTCACAGAGCCGAACAAGCCTTTGACCGAAGCGATCCCAGCAAAGACCCAACGTGGATTGACTATTTTGATGCGCTCGAACTTGCAGGAGAAGCGGCGCACGTCTTTCGTGATTTGGGTAAACCCAACGAAACACGACGATTCGTTGAGCAAGCGATCGACGCTGTCCGTACTCCGCCCCGTACTCGTGCGTTTATCGGCATGGTAAACGCTGCTGGTGCATTGAAGTCCGGCAATTTGGATGAGGCAATATCCATTGCGACCACTTCCCTGGGTATGGAAAGCTCGCTGAAATCCCAACGATATATACGGTACTTGGCGGACTTTCGAGAATCTCTTGCCCTGAAACACTCCGAGCATCCTTCTGTCCGGCAGTTTACCGAGCTCCTGCACTCTTCTTACCCCACACTGTGGACACCACCCACACCTAGAATGGCCGCCAACCAGGAGAAGGCTCGCCACGAAGAGTCCGCATCCGCACCTGATATTCCGCAGCAATCTCGGTCGACTCGTCAACGTTCTGCATAAGCCAAGTGGTCATAGTTAGTTCGTTGACTGCTTTCAAGGTGTCGAATCCATCATGCCAAGAAGTGACGTCGTATCCGTAGGCATCGACAAACTTCTGGTACTCGTCCGTGGACCACCAGCCAGCGGTCAAGTATTCGGTTGCCGTCATAGTGAGATCCCATTCAGGTTGCCCCCATGCAAAGCGTTCAAAGTCGATGAGGATGGCCTTTTCGTTGCGAAACATCAAATTCTCGTTATGGGCGTCACCATGTATAGGACCAGGCTTCAATGGAAAGCGAAGGCTGGGTAGCTTCGATTCCAGTTCGCTAAGCCGATCTAGAAGGAAACTTCTGTCACTTTTCGGTATGGGTGCAATCTCGATTCGCGGCTGAACGCGGCCGAGCATATGGGCGTGGGGGAGATTAAAACTACTCGGCGACCTTGTCCCATGTAGCCGACGAAGGACTTCTCCTAGAGTCGCTATGTCCCGCCTCTCGCCAGGGCGGCCGTCGATGAATTTCCAGAACGTCACCGGATGATCATCGACAGTTATCGGCTGGTCAACTGGGTACAGTTCGGCTGCCGGAAAATTTCGCTCGGCAAGCCACCGGGCTACGTTCACCTCTTTGAGGGCGTCTCTCCCGTAGCCGCTACGCGCGATCCGCACCACTACTGCGGCCTTCGGCGCGTGGAAGAGAGCGTTTTCACCCAGCCGAATCAGCTTGGCATCAGCACTGTCGACGCCTGCTTGGGAGCAACCGGTTCGCATGATCTCCCACGCCGACGCAGAGCTGAATGAAGTCTTGCCAGAGGAACGGTTCTCAGCAGCCACAGCCCCGAGCGTACGGTCATCGGCCTGGATTGTCATCAGGTCGCCCAGGCGTGAACACTTCCGGAGCGGCTCGGTCCAGTGCCTCGGACGGTCGGCTTATAATCGGTGACGATACCGTTGCTTCAACCGCGCCAGAGGGTTTTGAAACAGGTCGTACAAAATATAACGGACTCTCCGGTCTCCTTATCTACCCTGCTACTTGTGCTTAGATGCGAGCAAGACTCGGTCATTGGTAGTGGTTAACCTGTCTAAAGATCCTCTTTTTCGGTTGGTGCGACATTTTGATTCTTGGAGGCGTTCGGCGCGCAAGCAGGAACAAGAAAAGCGCTGAGTGGGACGTCGTAAAGGTTGGTGACATTGCGGAGAAATTGCCAACTCGGCATAGCGTCGCCGCTTTCTACTTTGATCATCGTCCGGTTAGATACGCCCAACTTAGCGGCCACCTGGGATGTACTCATTTCTCGAAAGCAGCGAATATGGCGCAAGATCTGACCTGTGTCCGCGCGGACCACGTACTCTATCTGCGCGTAGATCTGATCAATTGACGCCATCGCACGATGCGCAGACGCAACCGCCTCAATCGGATGCAATTCGTCAGTAAAAAGATCCACGGCCACCGCGGCGAGAATCTGGCGGGTTGTTCGTAGTTCCCCGACAAGCTGATCTCGCGCCGTTTTCTCGCGTTTCTCTTGGGGTCGGGCGTAATACCGGAGTATGTCGGCAACCGAGCTGATCGCGGCGAATCTTCTGCCCGCTTGTGTTAGTCCGTACCGTACGTATCCATCAGGCCCAAGCCCAACGGTAGGTACACGCTCCACGAAACCATTGCGAATGAAACGACGCAACCAATAACACACCGCATCGGCTCCGATATCAGACACACGCGCCAACTCCGCCATATAGAGCGGCATGCCATGCGCGAGCAAAGCGCGCAGGACACCTTGCGCATGGCCAGCAGGCGCGTACAGGCCACTCCTGGCCGGTATCGCGATCCGTAGGGCCGCATCGTATTCTCGCGCCATTCTCGTTACCGCCCTTGTTGAGTGCGCGCGTCGCTGCATCCGCTCCGCTTCGGCGCGGCCACCCGGCGGTGGACCGCCGTAGTGCCACACGCCGGTCCTCTCTGGACACTGATAGGTGTTGAGCTTCACCCCCCGGATGACGTCGACGGGAAGCTTGTTTCGCCGCTTTCCGACTGGCATACGACCCCTTGCCGCATGCGTCGCACGTAGCCAACGACTTCCACTGATCAGAGTCAGGCTTACCACGCATCGCACACCTAATCTGGGTTGCACTTCCATATGGCCTTCCAAGGTCGGACGCAGGTACGGCTACCCGCTCGATTCAGGATCATGGCCGTCCTTTGCTGAGGCTTCCCCGGAAGCGCATTAACGCCCGACCTCGGAAGGGGTAGGCCGGTAGCAAGAACTACGACGCTACCGGCCATAGACGGGACGCCCGGGGGATTGCGTCCCGCGTCTTTGAGGGACGGTCAAGGATCGACCGTTCCCTTGCTGTCAACGGGTTCCGATGTAGATAGTGGGAAGTTCCTCGTCCGGGGCGAAGGTGACGGCGTCGATGTCATAGATGGCGCCAGGTACGTCGATCTGTACCCGAACGTTGCCCTCGTTTCCGAGCATGACCGCAATTTCGGCGATCAATTGTGCTGCCTTCATCGGGTGTTCTCCGTTCGTCTACGTTCTCCAGATGTGCAGGTAGTGCTCCGCTAGCAGACGCAGATCATGACGAGTCTCTGGTTTTCCGTTCTTCGGCCAAGGAGATTCCTTCACCGACGATGACTAGGCAGCGTTGGCACATCACCACACGATCGTTGGAATGGGGCTCGATGCGTTCGATGGGAACGGTGTGGCCGCATGCAGCTTGGAGCCAAGGAGCGTCAATACTGAAGTCGAAGGCGTGTTTGACTCGGCCGTGAGGTGGTGTCGGTGCGATGCGCCACGTCCAGGAGCTCATGTTGTCGCGCCCCTGCTGCCTGTGGCGGTCACGGGTTGGGTGGTCGACACAGCGGGCCCGATCGGTGCCGGGGCGGGGGGTACACCGACACCGACCGGGGTTGGGGCCGGACCGTCGCCTTCTCGCTGGCGAGTGCTCGTCTCATTGTGGTCGCGGTGACCCGCTCTTGGACAGCGATGCCTGGAGCTCGACTTGATGTCGGGGGCGTGCGCCGTGTTGGGGTGGCGGGTGGTTGTGGACGCTTGGCTATCGTCAACCTTGAGTGCGCACCCGCCTGCGGAGATCGGGGCCGAGCTGCCGTCGACTGGATAGTCTGTGAACGGGTCGACGGCAGCTCGGTGTCGGGGGTGCCCAGTGAGGGGGTAGGTTCCCCTGTTCCTGGTGGCGGGTGAAGCGGCCCGTAGCTTGCGATGCGCCACGCGTCGGTGTTGATGGCGTCGTTCGGTGATTCGCCAAGCCGCGCTGACGATCCCAGCGACGGCCATCAACCCCATGGCCATGAGGTAGCCATCACTGGCAATCAACGAGGCAAGGTAGGCGATCATGACGAACTCTCGCTTTCGCCCATAGCAGCGCCGATGGCTAGGCGGATCTCCACGGCCTTCGCTCGTGTAACGACAACAGGGTCAAGCGATGGGATGTGAAGGGACACGAGTCCGTCCGGGACTGTTTCGGCGACGAACAAAGGCCCTTCCGCATCGATGCCGTCAACGACCGTCCACCTGCCCATGTTTCACGCCCTGTCATTAGCCTTGCAGTGGTCGCTCGCCCCCCAAGCGAGCTGTACTGAGTACAGAGTGCATGTACTAAGTACAGCCATGCAATGCCCTAATCGGGCGACATCTCGCGGTGCTCACATGGGTCGTACGCTGTGTCCTATGGCTGAGTACAGGGCGCAAGCCGCCTTGCGGGAGGCTGGAGCCTTGCTGAAGGAGCGGCGCCAAGCTGCGGACTTGTCACTCCGCGCTCTGGCGAAGGCAGCGGAGATCAGCTCTCACTCACGCGTGGATGATGCAGAGAATGGGCGCAAGCGTCTGGCTGATCCGGAGTATCAGCGGATCATGGATGTCTTGGACCTCGGGCACGAAGAACGAGAGCAGATCATGACGATGATCCGCTCCACTGAAGGCCCCGGCCAACTGACCATTGGGCCGCCCGGAATCGGTGCCCCACTCGCGGCCCTGATCGACCACGAACGCGTAGCCGTCCGTATCACGAACGTTGCGCTCGGGCTGATTCCTGGACTTCTTCAGACGAGTGACTACGCGCGAGCGATCCTCGGTGAGGACAGTGAACCGCGAGTCACCTTGCGGTCGGGTAGGCGTGATGTCCTTACAAGAACCCGGAACCCAGTCGAGTACTACGCCGTCATCGATTCTGAGGTTCTCGTTCGTCCCGTTGGTGCGCCGGATGTCATGCTTGATCAGCTCAGGTACTTGCAGCGGATGGCTGAACGTCCCAACGTCACGATCCAACTGGTGGACAGCACGCGCCCCGGCTATAACCCGCTGCTGGCGGGCTCATTCGGATTGCTCGAATTCGCGAAAGCCTCACCCATCGTGCACCTCGAACATCTTCGGGCGTCCGTGTCCATCTGGGACGAGGCTGATGTTCAGGCATTTGTTGAGGCTGCGGAGTATCTCCGTAGGGAAGTGGCCATGAGTCCCGATGACTCAGTGAGACTCATCGCCGGTATCGCCGATGGCAAGGAGACCAGATGACCGAGGCACAAACGAACTGGCGGAAGTCCAGCTTCAGCGCAGAGGAGACAGACTGTGTTGAAGTGGCTGGCACGCTGACTGCGGTACGGGACAGCAAGAACCCGTCGATCGAACTTGACGTACCTCTGGCGCCGCTACTCGCGGCCATCCGGGGCGGCGGCATCCACGGCTGACTTCCCCCGTGGGGCGTCGACTGAACGATGCAGTCGACGCCCCACGGGCTCGCGTTGGGGCGGCACCTTGGGAGAAATCTGGGAGACGAACCCCGGTCAACCTCCGCTGCACCCCTACGCAGACCAACGTTAACCAACACCTCTGACCTGCGGTCTAGCTTCGTATGCAGGTCAACTGGTAGTCCGGACCTTATGTTGACCGAAGTAGTCGCACACCGTGGCGCGTCCGCACACCTGGCCGAGCACACGCTCGCCGCATACCAGCTCGCGCTGGAGCAGGGCGCGACCGGCCTGGAGTGCGACGTCCGGCTGACCCGGGACGGCGAGCTCGTCTGCGTGCACGACCGCCGTGTCGACCGGACGTCGTCGGGCCGCGGTGTGGTCAGCGTGATGACCTTGGCCGAACTGGACGAACTGCGCTGGGGCGACGAGGACAAGCCCGGTGTCCTGCGCCTGGAATCGTTACTCGACCTGCTGAAACCCGGTGTCCGTCTGTTCGTCGAGACCAAGCACCCGGTTCGCTACGCCGGGTTGGTCGAGGCGAAACTCGTGGCCCTGCTCGCCCGGCACGGCCTGGCCAGACCGGCCAGCAAGGAGGAATCACCCGTAGTGGTGATGTCCTTCTCCCAGCAGGCGGTCCGGCGGGTCCGGCGGCACGCGCCGCAACTGCCCACGGTGATGCTCAGCGGAACCCGGCTGGCGCCGCGCATCGGCGACTACGCGGGCCCGTCGATTGAACGCCTCCGTGCCGATCCGACGTATGTGGAGCGTGCGGGTAGACCGGTGTACTGCTGGACCGTGGACGAGCCCGAGGACGTCCTGCTCTGCAAGCAGCTCGGGGTCAGGTTCGTCGCGACCAACAAGCCCGCCGCGACCTTGGAAGTTCTGCGCGGTACGGTCCCGGAGTCCGAACCGTCGAGATAGGGAGTCAGTTGTGGGCAAGGGCGCCGGGGCGAAGCAGGCCAGGAGAGCACGCCGGTCGGCTGCCGGTGACGAGGGGATCAACCCGCGTCAGGCCTGCCCGTGTGGCTCGGGCAAGCGCTACAAGGCGTGCCACGGCGCGCCGGGCGGTGTCACCGAGGTCGCCGTCGCTCGTCCCTTCGAAGGGCTCGCCGGTGAGTGCGAGCTCGTCGCGCTGCGGGAGTTCGTCCCGTCCGCGACTGTGCGGCTGACTCTCGCGTCGGAGCCGAAGCGTCAGGTCACGCTGGGCACCGTGCTGCCGTTGGCCTCCGCGGGCCTGGTCCGCGGGGACGACTCGGAAGACGCGTTCATCGGCCTGCAGGTGCAGATCCGGTCGCTGGACATCAGCCGTGACGTCGCGAGGGCGATCCTGTGGACGCAGGACGCGGACCCGGGTGACGTGCTGAGCGTGGTTCCCCAGGACGACGAGCGCACCGAGCGGCTGCAGGACCTCCTGGTCGTGGACGCGCCGTTCGAGCCGGAGATCCACGACAACTTCAACTGGTGGCTCGCGGAGAACGCCGAGGCGACGGGCGAGGTCGCGCTGTCGCTCGAGCGAGCCAACGAGGCGATCATGCCGACGCAGCGCGTCGGTGACGCGGCGTACTGGACCCTCGCAGGCGACAAGGCGTACCTGCGCTGGGTGCGTCCGGAGCCGGAGGAGCAGCTGATGGCCGCGCTGGCCCGGCTCAGCGCCGCCGGTTCGTTGTCCCTCGGCGAGGGGTCGAAGTACGCGGGCTCGTTCCGTGCGCACGGCCTGCTGGTGCCGGTGTGGGACCTGGACAACGAGATGCACTCCCGCGAGTGGGAGAAGCCCGTCGCCGAGCTCGGCGCCCGGCTCGCCGAAGCGCTCAACGACAACCCGCTGACCAGCGACGAGCGCCGGGCCAGGGACGGGCTGATCGGCAGGCAGGTCACGATCCGGTGATCCTGCACATGTGTGGCCGCGCTGAATGGCCACCACAGGGCGACGACTACCGCGCCGAATCCCTCGAGGTCGAGGGATTCGTGCACTGCTCGGACTACGGCACCGTGCACCTGCCGGCGAACGCGCTGTTCAGCGGCCGGACCGACCTGGTGCTGCTGGTGATCGACCCGGCCAGGCTGACCGCTTCGGTGAAGTGGGAGCGCCCGGTCGTCGGGCCGCCGGACGGACCGTGGTTCCCGCACGTCTACGGCCCGATCAACCCGGACGCGGTGGTCGACGTGATCGACTTCCCGCCTGGCGCGGACGGGACCTTCACCCTGCCCGCGGTGCTCGCGAACCCGTGAGGAAATTCGAGGCAACCCCAGCGCGAGCTGGGGCGTGTCCTGCATGTGACGGTGGGAACGCTCAACCCCGCGGTGGGGGAGAGCTACGGCGTGGATGACTTCGGCGAGTTCGTCCAGGCGGCCCTGCCGGGACTGCTGCGCTACGGCCATGCCCTCACCGGCAACCCCCACGACGCGGCGGACCTGGTGCAGACCGTGCTGGAGAAGCTCGGGTCACGGTGGGCGCGTGTCGTGCGCAACACCGGTGACCCGCTCGCCTATGCCCGCCGTGCCATGGCCAACACACACATCAGCAGGTGGCGCCGTACCCGCCGGGAGAACCTGGTCGCCGAACTGCCGGACATCCCAGCCGCGGCGGCACGAGACCGGTTCGACAACGAGCCACTGTGGCAGGCACTGCGCGCACTGCCCAAACGACAGCGGGCAGTGATCGTGCTGCGCTACTACGAGGGGTTGTCGGAGGCGGAGATCGCCGCGGCCCTTGGCGTGAGCACCGGCACGGTGAAGAGCCAGGCGAGCAAGGCGATGGCGAGTCTGCGGACCCGCATGCGGGCGACGGAAGAAGGGAGGTGCTGAGATGGATCTGGAAGACGAACTCCAGCGCCTGTTCAAGGACGAGAGACTGGACGTGCGAGTCGCGTCCGACGCCGAGTCGAACGTGGTCGCGGGCGCGCACCGGCTGCGCCGCCGCCGAATGGTGGCGATGTCCGCGGCCGGAGTGCTGAGCGCGGCGGTGCTCGCAGGCGGCGCCCTCGTGCTGACCCAGTCGGGCCCCCAGTCGTCCGGGGTCGCCACCCCACCGTCCGACCTGCCCATCGACAGCACCCAACCGACCGCCGCGGGCCCAAGCCCGGAAACCAGCGTGACGACGGCCCCCAGCCCGCCCGAGCCCGTCAGCAAATCGACGAGCTCCCCCGTCGACTCCCCAGGGGCCACGAAGCCGACCGCGCAGCCGCCCGCGTCCAAACCAGGCGTGATCCTCGGGCCAACCGGCGACGGCACAACCCGGCTCGGCGACACCCAGAAAGACCTGGAATCAGCCAAAAGAGTCCCGACAACGGCGAAAGAACCCGCCGGTTGCACATCCTTCCCGACGAGATCGGCAACCGGCACGGCCTACATCGGCCAAAGCGGCAAAGTGGTGGCCATCGTCTACCGCTCGGAAGCAACCACCCCGGAAAACATCACCATCGGCTCGACGGCGGACTCGGTGAAAGGCGCCTACCGCGACTTCACCGGCAGCACGGCGACAGTCCCCGGAAACACCGCAGCGAAGTACAAGTTCACCTTCGCGTCCGGAAAAGTCACCAGCATCGCCCTGCTGGCGAACCAACAGGACTGTGTTAGTTAAGTAGGACAGCCGATGGGGCCGGACGCCGTCCGGCCCCACGAATCACGTGTGGTTACAGCGAGCCGCCTGCGGCGCGCGGGGCACCTGCGTCGGAGCCGCCGTCGCCGACGGATTCGCGGGCCACGAAGGTTTCCACGTCGAACAAGTTGCCGTTGCTGCGCTTGACGACGTTGAGCAGTGTGGACATCGAGGAGACCTCTTCGACCTGCTCCTTGAGGAACCACTGCATGAACTGCTCGCCCTTGTAGTCGTCCTCGTCGCGGGCGGCCTTCGCCAGCGCCACGATGTCGTCGGTGACCTGGCGCTCCTGGTTGAGCGCGAGCTCGACCAGTTCGGCTGCCTCGACGAAGTCGTTCCGGACTTCGTCGACGCTCGGGATGATCACCTTGATGTCGTTGTCCAGCAGGTACTGCACGATCATCATGGCGTGGTTACGCTCTTCCAGCGCCTGGTGATAGAAGTGCTTCGCCAGCTGGGGGAGGTCCTGGTCGTCGAACCACACCGCCAGTGCGATGTACTGCTGTGACGCCGTGAACTCGTTGCGGATCTGCTGCTGCAGGAGCTGGTGGAACTTGCTGGTCATATTTCTACGATAACTCGCGCGCGCCCAGGAGACCAAATAATGTGGTGTGAGACAACCGATTGTCGTGGAATTTAGGAAAGCCTAACAGAAATTAAGTCCGCCTTATTTCAGGTTAGGCATTCCTAATTTCTCACACCGAGTCGCGGTTGATCGGGCACGACATGCAGCGCGGCCCGCCGCGGCCCGAGCCCAGCTCAGAGCCACTGATGCGGAGGACTTCCACACCCGCGTCCTCGAGCCGGGCGTTGGTTTCCGCGTTGCGTTCGTAAGCCACGACCACGCCCGGCGCCAGCGCCAGGGTGTTGTTGCCGTCGTCCCATTGCTCGCGCTCCGCCGTGACGGAGTCCAGACCCGTGTCGATCACCCTGAGGCGCTCGATTCCCATTGCTTCGGCGGCCGCCGTCAGGAAAGGCACAGGGCCGGAGGCGACAACGCCGCCGGAACCGTCCGAACGCATCGGATAAGCCTGCAGCGTGTCCCGCACCGCGGGGTACATCACGACCGCGTCCCGGTCGACCATCGTGCACACCGTGTCCAGGTGCATGGTCGCGCGGTCCTGCGCGATCGGTACGGCAAGGACCGTGTGCGCCAAGCCGTCGTTGAACGCCGACCGCGCGAGGGACTCCGCGCCCGCAGGCGTGGTTCGCTCGCCGACGCCGATCGCCAGCACACCAGGTGCGAGCAGCAGGACGTCGCCGCCCTCGACCGGCGCCGAATGCGCGCCGTACGCACGCCCGGACAGCCGGAACCGCGGGTGGTACGCGTACACCAGGTCCAGGACCGACGTCTCCCGCACACGCGCGGGCATCGCCAGCGACGCGATCGCGACCCGGTCACCGATCCACACCGACGAGTCGCGGCTGAACAGCAGGTTCGGCAGCGGGTCGACGGCGAAGTCATGCGGTGAGTGCATCCGTCGCACGAGAGACGCGCCCTCCGCGACAGGCAGCTCCTCGAACGTCATCCCGGCCGTCAGGACGTGCGCGAGCGTCTTGGCGTCCACGCTGGACAGGTGTGAGCGCAGTGAGTCGGCGAGTTCGTAGCCGAGGCGGCGTTCATCCACAGCGGTCAGCACGCCGGTTGTCCGCGCGCGCCCGTCCTCCAGCGCCTTGCCGAGCACGTCGGCCAGCAGCATCACCTCGACGCCCCGGCCGCGCAGCACCTCGGCGAACGCGTCGTGCTCCTCCTGCGCCCGGTCCACCCACGGGATACCGTCGAAGAGCAGCTTGTCGTTGTTGCGCGGGGTGAGCCGTTTCAGTTCGGCGCCCGGCCGGTGCAGCAGCACCGAACGGAGCGTGCCCACCTCGCTGTCGACGCGGGGCTGTGCCTGGACTTGCACGTCTGTGGTCACGAGAACCCAGCCTAGCCGCTGGCTATGCAAATCGTCGTGCTGGACGCTGTTTCTGATCGAAACAGTTGTTGTCGAAGGTGATAAACGGCGAATCGTTTCATCTGATGACCGAATCGTGTGTCATTTGTTGTGCGCCGATTGGTCGAGTATGGTCCGTGCGGATCAGCGAAGTCGGGGAGCTGAGTTCATGCGTGCTGCCGTCGTGTGTATGGCGATAGGGCTGCTGATGGCGGCCGGGTGCGGCGATGGTGACGAGCCGCCGTCCGGCCCCAGGCTGACCATCGCCATCCGATTCGACCAGCCGGGCCTCGGCGTGCGCTCCGCCGACGGCGGGTACACCGGCTTCGACGTCGACGTCGCGCAGTACGTGGCCGCCAAACTGGGCACCGACAAGCGCGCGATCACGTTCGTCGAGGCACGTCCCGCCGACCGTGAAACCATGCTCGAACAGCACAAGGCGGACATGGTCGTCGCCACGTACTCCATCACCGACGCCCGCAGGCAGCGAGTCGACTTCGCCGGACCGTACTTCGTTGCGGGCCAAAGCCTGTTGGTGCGCAAGACGAACTCGGACATCGACGGCCCGGAAGCGTTGAACGACAGCGACTGGCGCCTGTGCTCGGTGTCCGGCTCGACGCCCGCGGAGAAAGTGCAGGCGACGTACGCGAAAAGCGTCACGCTGGACCAGCGCGGCTCATACCGCGAATGCGTGGACGCCCTGCTGAAAGGCGAAACGGACGCCGTCACGACCGACGACGTGATCCTCGCGGGCTACGCCGCCGAACAACCGGACAAGCTGAAAGTCGTCGGGAAGCCGTTCTCGACCGAGCGCTACGGCATCGGTCTAAGCAAAGGGGACAGTCGACGCACGAAGGTCACCGACGCGTTGCGCGCCATGGTCGCCGACGGCAGCTGGGACCGGTTCGTGCGCGACAGCCTCGGCCGTTCCGGCTACCAGATCCCCATGAAACCCGAGATCGTCGACAGCCCGTAGGCCTACGGCAGCCAGGAAACCCCGCGCAGCAGCGAATAGCCGACGAACGCGACCACGTCCAGCAGTGTGTGCGCGATGACCAGCGGCCACAGCCGGGTCGTCCTCTGCCAGACCCGTCCGAACACGAGCCCCATCACGACGTTCCCGACGAACCCGCCGAACCCCTGGTAGAGGTGGTACGAGCCCCGCAGCACCGACGAGACCAGCAGCGACTTGTTCTCACCGAACCCGAGCTGCCGCAGTCTGGTGATCAGGTACCCGACCACCAGGACCTCCTCGGCCCACGCGTTGCCCGCCGCCGAGATCGTCAACGCGATCGGCCGCCACCACGTGTCGGTCAGCGTCGTCGGCATGACCTCCAGGTTGGCGCCGATCGCGTACGCCACCAGGTAAAGCCCCAGGCCCGGGATGCCGATCAGCGCGGCGAGGCCGACGCCGCGCAGCGTGTCGCCGCCGAGGAACCGCCGGTCGAGGCCGACGTCGGTGAGCCGCTTCCCCGCGCGCCACAACAGGTACAGCCCGAGCGCGCCCCAACCGAACAGTTGTGTCGCGCTGAGCAGTTGCTTGAGCAGGTCGAGCAGGTCGAGCTTGGCCTGCGGCACGTTGAGCGCCACGCTCTGGCTCGACAGCGGTTCCGGCCGCAGCAGGGAGTCGGCCAGGCTGAGCAGCGACCGCGCACCGGACATGCCGAGTGTCACCGCGAACACGATGACCAGCTCGATCTTGATCGAGCGGCGCTCGGCCGGGTCGGTCACGACAGCGTGGTCGTGCTGCGGCGCCAGCCAGGCGCGGAGTCGATTCGCCACGTCCGCACGTTACCGTTAGCGCATGGCTCGACGGATCGCGACGAAAGACAAAGTGGACCGCGCGGCACTGGTCGACTTCCTGCGTCCGAGGCACCACACCGTCCTGGTGACACGGCGCGCGGACGGCAGCCCGCAGATGTCGCCGGTGGCCTGCGGCGTGGACACCGAGGGCCGGGTGGTCATCTCGACCTACCCGCAACGAGCCAAGGCGATCAACGCGAGGCGTGACCCACGCGTGTCGCTGTGCACGTTGTCCGACGACTGGGACGGCCCGTACGTGCAGGTCGATGGGCAGGCAGAGGTGCTGGACATGCCGGACGCCGTCGAACCGCTCGTCGAGTACTTCCGGTGCATCGCGGGCGAGCACCCGGACTGGGACGAGTACCGCGCGGCCATGCGCGCCCAGAACAAGAGCCTCATCCGTGTGACGATCGAGCGCTGGGGGCCGATCGCGACCGGCGGATTCCCGCCCGAGCTGGCGGACTGATCCGCCAGCGGAGGCGGCGAGGCCGAGTACTCGCCGCCTTCGCCTGCGCGGCCTCACCCGCCGCGCATGTTCCCCCAGGTCAACGGTCGAGTTGGGCGCGGATCTCGCCGGCCGGGAACGTCGCGCTGTGCACGTTCGCGTAGGTCACGCCGCTGCGGAAAGCCCTGGCGAGCTCGGCGAACTCACCTGCTGCGATGCCCTGCGCGGCCGGGCCGACGACGTCGGCAGCCCGCAGTGTGCCGCTGATCGTCGCCGGGGCGGCCGGGCACAGCTGCGTGCCCGCCGGGCCGTTGCCCGCGTTCGTGCACAGGAACGCGCTGATCCCGCCTGCCTGGAACGCGTGCCCGAAGTGGATGTGCGCTTGGGTGACAGCGCCGGACATATCGGCGTAGCTCAGCTGCCAGGTGATTTCCTGGGTGCGCTCGTTCAACGTCGCCCGGAACGATCCCGTCCCGGTCGTGGACAACGGCAACGGGTGCTCGTGGTACCCGGAAAGCTGTTCCCGCACGGAATGACGCGAGGCGAAACCGTCCACGTCATGAGGCGCTGCTGCGCTCGCGGTCGCCGACAACGCGACAACGGCACCAACCGCGGCGGCCACTGCCAGCAGGCGCCTGTGTCTGATCATCAGTCATGCCTCCTCGCCGAAGGGGCCACGCCAGTGGGTACTAACGCCCCGCGGGGAGACTCGGTTCAGTCGGTGCGGATTCTCAGTGCCGTTTTCTGGTCTCCGCCAGGAATGGGCAGCCGACCAGGCGACGCAGCTCGTTCGCCAGCTCGGTCGTCGTGGTGACGGGCTGCTCGAACGCCAGCCGCACGTCGTGGTCCGCGTCGCCTGCCTCGACACGCAACCGCAGGCCGAACCGGTCAAGGCCGAGCGGCCTGATGTGCCCGCCGCGCAGCTCGTCCGGCAGGTGACGGCCGAGCAGCGACACCACGTCGGTGTGCGCGAGTTCCAAGTGCCGCAACCAGTCCGCTTCGTAAGCGCAGAACGGGTCCGGCGTCGCCGCGGTGAAGTCCTCCAGCCGCAGCGAGTGCGTGCCCTCGGCGTCGGCGAGGACGAGGGACGCGGGGATGAGCTGGAGCATCGTGGCGCCGTGACCGACATCAAGCAGACGCGGGTCCGGACGTTCCTCGGCGACCAGCACCGCGGCCCGCCTGGCCTCGTCGTCCGACAGCGCCCGCACCCACCCGGTGAACCACAGCAGACCGCGCACCGGTTCCCGCAGTGGCACCGGCGCGGTGTCCGCGAGTTCGAGCATCGCGGCGAGCTCGCCCCGTGGCGCGGCCCACGCGGCCTGCACGAACGGGTTGCTCTGGGCGACGAGAACGCTGGCGACTCCGTCCGCGTGCACGTGGTGCGTCAGTGGGATGACTTTGCCAGCACCTTCGGCGGACGGCATCAGCGTGGCCTTGCCCCCGCGCGTGGCGATGGTGCGCGCACGCTCGGCAGGCGTGGGTGTCTCGGTCACGGTCACCTCCAGGTTAGGGCAGCCTAACTTGAAACGCCGGTGCTTGGGAAGTGGAGGTCACCCGAACCGGGGGTGGCAGCGGCTTGACCTTCACGTGTGCGTGAATGTTTACGGTCGGCGGACATGGGAGATTTCAACGGCAAGGCCGTGATCGTGACCGGCGGGGGAACAGGCATCGGACGGGCCACCGCGCGGTCCTTCGCCGAACAGGGCGCCGACGTTCTGGTGGTCGGGCGCACCGAGGCGAGGCTGGCGGAGACCGCCGAAGGACTGGGCATCCGAACCCTCGTCGCGGACGTCGCCGAGCCGGACGCGGCCGAGCGCATCGTGAGCACGGCCATCGAGACGTTCGGACGGCTGGACGTGCTGGTGAACAACGCGGCCATCCTCAAGCAGGACGACGACCGCGCCGGACTCGAGCAGATGCTGGCGACGAACCTGCTGGCACCGATCTACCTCACCCAGGCCGCCACCCCGCACGTGAGCGTGGTGATCAACGTGACGACCTCGATCGCGCAGCGAGGCTGGCCGGTCCCGGGCGGAACGGTCTACGGCGCCGCGAAAATGGCGCTGGAGTCGTTGACCCGCAGCTGGGCGGTGCACCTGGCGCCGAAGGGGATCCGTGTCGCGGCCGTGGCGCCGGGACCGATCGCCACCTCCATGCCGGAACACCAGGGACTCACCCCGGTTGAGGCCGACGCGTTACGGGACACGATGGTCGGATACGTGCCGCTGGGCAGGATCGGTCAGCCCGAGGAAGTGGCGTTCTGGATCGTCCAGCTCGCCCGGCCGGAGGCCGCGTTCACGTCCGGCGTGGTGCTTCCGGTCGACGGCGCGGCCGTGGTCGGATAAAACCCGTGCGAATCGGGCAGTTGGCGAAGCGGACAGGCGTGACAACCAGGGCGCTCCGGTTCTACGAGGAGGAAGGGTTGTTGACCTCGCGGCGACTGGCCAACGGTTACCGCGACTACGACGAGATCGCTGTCACCCGCGTCACCAACATCCGATACCTGCTGGACGCCGGGCTGACCTTGGAGGACGTACACGCCTTCCAGGTCTGCCTCGACGGGGACATGGCGAACGCGCGGATAGGCTCGGCGGTGGCCGAGGTGGCTCGACGACGCCTTGCCGTACTGGACAAGCGCATCGCCGATCTTGTCGCCGTACGGGACCACCTCGCCAACCAACTGTTCATGGCAGGCCCCAAGGTGCGGACGAGTCACCGGGCACCGGCGAAACAGTGAAGTCCGGCCGGTCACCCGCTGGGTGAACGAACGCCTCACCGCCGCGTGCGAGGCCGATCTCGATCGTGTCAGGACTGACCAGGCGATGGGGGAGATCCCGGCCGACCGAATCCCGGACAACGACGTCGCCCGCGATGTCGTGCCGGATCACGCAGGGCGCACCCGCTTCGCTGCGTACCCGCAACCAGCGGGTCCGTCCGCCGGTCCGGGACGCGCTCAGCAGGAACGCGCCCTGCGTGCGGAAGTTCTCGATCGCCACGTCCGGCCACGGCACGGCAGGGAAGACCCGCACGACATCACCCCAGCTCTGGCACACCATGTCGTGCACGGACTGCGCCGCGGACAGCGGGGTTTCGATGACCGGACCGGACTCCTTGTACATGGTGTTCGGCTGGACGAACCGGCGCAGCAGCTCACCGAGGTAGAAGGCAGCCTTGTCGCCACGGAGCATCTGCGCGGAGATCGAGGCCGCGCCCGTGAAGCTGTAGCCCTGCAACGCGCCCTCGAAGCTGATCCAGTGGCTGAGCGACTTCTCGATCAGCGCCCGGTTCTCCGACTTCTCCCATGTGACCTCGTACAACGGGTACACCTGCAACAGGTGTGAGTAGTGCCGGTGCGATTTCGCGAACGGCACACCGGCACCGATCATGTACCCGTTGCCGTCGACGGCGTACGGGGTGAGCGTCGCCAGCACGTCACGCCAACGCCCCACGAGCGGATCTTGGGGCGCTGTCGCCAGCAAAGTCGAGCAACCCCAACGGATCAGCGCCAGGTCATAGGTGCAGTCGGGGGCGTTCTCGCCGTACTCCGGGGAGAACGTGAACGGCAGGTGCAGCTTGCCGTCCGAACCGCGCGTGAGGAAATGCAGGTAGTAGTTGATCGCGCCGCGCAGCAACGGGAACAGCACGTCGTGCAGGATCCGCTGGTCCATGGTGTGCCGGTAGGACAGCCATACGTTGTGCAGCGCCCACGTGAGGTTGCCGACCTCGGGCGTCGGGGAGGCCCGGCCCGGAATCCCCAGCGCGAACCCGGACGTGCCCGACCCGGCACCGTTGAGCAGGCTCATGTCGGTCGTGCGGGGGATGCCGTACGAATCGGCGCGGTAAGGAGTGGCGACCTGGTCGCGGAGGTTCTGCCGGAACTTGTCCAACGCGTACGTGACCGCGTCGAGTTCGAGGTGGTTGGCGCCGTGGATCAGCCAGTACTCCAGCTGCACGTTCAGGTTCCACCAGGTCGCGGGCCACGGCGTCGGCTCCAGCCACGGACCGCACGTGGCCATCACGGGCGCGTCCTTGCGCGCGGCCGACGCGATTTTGTAGAGCTGGATCCAGTAGAACGACTGAAGCCTCGAGTCCGAAATAGACAGAAAGCTCCGCCGGTAGTGGTCGTGCCACCAGTTCTGGTGATCCCGCGCCAGCGACGACAGCGGCCCGACCGTCCGCACGGCTCGTCGCGCGCGGTCCGCCGCGGTCTTCGCCGGATGCGACCACGCGACGGACGTGTACAAAGTCCGCGTGGAACCCCGTGTGACCTGCCGCCACGCGGTGACGTGCTCACCGCCGGCGTGCAGCGGTTGTACCGCGAGTTCGACGTCGCCGCTGGTGTGCCGTTGGACAGGCGGGTTCTCGGTGTACCCGGCGGGCGGTGGTTTGCCGAAAACGGGATCGGCCCGTGGACTGACAGCTTTGGCAGGGTGGAAGACCCACTGGAAGGCGCGTTCCCCGTCGGACGGCGTGACCTCGACGACGAGCAACGACCGGACACTGTGGACAAGCGCGCGGAGCTTCATGCTGCCTGCCGATGTCGTAAGTGTGCCGCGTAACTCGGCGTTCCACAGGTCCAGACGCCAATCCAGTGCGGTGATCGTGCCGACGGGTTCAAGGGTGAAGTACCCGATCGGCAGCCTGGCCAGGCCGAACAGCGAACCGAACTCGGGCCGGTGGTCCTGCACCTGCGAATGCTGGACGTTGAACCGGATGACGTCGCGGCCGGGCTCGGCGTAGATGCCGGACCCGAGGAAACCGTTGCCGAGAAACGGGCCGTCGTACCAGGTCCTGGGAAGCCGCCGCCAGATCATGTCCGAACCGGCGAGAAACCGCGGCCAGTCGACCCCGGCGCTGTGCCCGGCGTGGGCGGGCGTGGCGAACGCGGCGCCCGCGAACCCGGCCAGCGCGCCGGAGAGAATCGTTCGTCGGTTGAGGTCGGCCACTCTGCCACCTACCCGGGTCGGCTACACCTCCGATGTATCTCCAAAACTAGGGCGCGCTTGCGGCGCCGTCAAGGGTTGAAAACGATTGTAAATCGGCGATGATCGGATCTATTTCCGGCTAAGCTCACGCCATGACGCACCTGCTGGCCTTCATGGGCGTGGTCCTGCTCGCGGCGATGACCCCAGGACCGGACTTCGTGATCGTCACCCGCCACGCGGCGTTCTCCGGAAAACGCGCGGGCATGGCAGCCGGACTGGGAATCGCCAGTGGAGTGTTCGTCTGGGCGCTGGTCGCCTCGCTCGGCGTGGCAAGCCTCCTCGCCGCCTCAGCCCTGGCGTACACGATCGTGAAACTCGTCGGCGCCGCCTACCTGGCCTACCTCGGCATCAAGGCACTCATCGGAGCATGGCGCCGAGGAGAACGCGTACAGCTGGAAACCCACCTGCCCCCAGCGCGCCCACTGGTGGCCTTCAGGCACGGCCTGATCACCAACCTGCTGAACCCGAAGTGCGCGGTGTTCTTCGTAGCCCTCATGCCTCAGTTCCTCCACGGCACCCCAAGCCTGACCGACACACTGCTGCTGTCCGCCGTGACCGTGCTCGTCACCATCGCGTGGTTCACCGTGCTGGCGAACCTGGTCGGCCTCCTGAAGGGCTTCTTCACCGCACCCAGGGTCCGCAAGATCATGGACACCGTCACCGGCACGATCCTGATCGCCTTCGGCATCAAGATCGCCACAGACTGAACCGATGCGCGACTACGGCTACGTCGGTCCACCCGACCTGCTCGCCCAAGTCCGGCCTGACAGCAAAGGCCACCCGATCCGCTCGTTGGCGGACCTACAAGCATTGCTGGACAACCTCTCGGCGCCGCCGCGCGGCGGTCCGCAACCGCAAGCCGTACCGAAGGGATCATCGGCAAATCCGGTTATCCACAACCCGCCGGTAGCCATTCCATCCGACCCTCCCCCCGATAGACTGGACCCGGGGTCGCCCCCTGGGAGTGGCGGGGGATGTTCGGGCAAGGCGGTGATGAGGCTTTTACGTTTGTTGTTGGTGTTGATGGGCTTTTTCGGGTTGCTCCTCGGCGGAGTGAGCATGTGGTTTGTGCCGGTGGCGAAGGGGTCCTCGCGGCCGGCGAGGTTACGTTCGATCGCGCCGGAGTGGTTGTCGAGATCAGTAACCAGTCGACTGGATACTGCCCTGATCTTGGGTCGTGGCCGGCAGTTGCGAGTGCGCTGGAGCGTGCCGGGATTGCGCATCCTGGCGGGTTCACGCATCTGGTTGTTTTCCGCCGTTGCCTGCGTTGTGCCGAGATCAACGTTGTGCGGGATGGCTACTTTGCTTGTGTGTTCTGTGATGCCGATCTTCCGGCGGAGTGGAACGTGACGGTCTAGGGCGTTGCTAGTGGCTTTCGGTGAGCCAGTCGAGGGCCTCCGGGGCGTGGTTCAGGACGGAGATGTGGCCGTCGCCGGGGGTGCGGCGGAGTTCGGCTGTCGGGCAGTGGGTGGCGAGCCATGCGCTGTGGGAAGCGGGGATCATGCGGTCCTCTTCGCCGTGCAGCAGGAGCATGGGGGCGGTGATCGTTGCCGGGTCGCAGCCCCAGGAGGCGACGTAGGCGAGGTCGTCGTCGATCAGGCCGTCTGGGCCTGCGGCGATGGCGGGGTCGACCACGGCGCCGAGCCAGGACTGCGTGCCGGACAGGGCGTCGAAGTCGGCTGGTGTGAACACCCCGGGGTCGAACTCGGCTGAGGCCTCGTGCTTCTCCTTGGCCGCACGCCCGGCTGCTGCCGCGCGTAGTGAGGCCTCACTCGCGGCTGCCATTCCGTCGAACCAGTCGAGGCCCGCTGCGTCGGACGGTGCCACTGTGGCCAACGCGGCGACGGCCGTTACGCGGTCGGTGAGCTTCGCGGCGCAGGCGACGGCGTGTGAACCGCCGCCGGAGTGGCCCATGACGGCGAATCTGTCGATGTCCAAGGCGTCTGCGACTGCGCTGACCAGGTCTGCCGCGGAGCCGACGGTCCGGCCTGGCAGGGGCGTCGATGTGCCGTAGGCGGGCCGGTCGTAGGAGACCCAGCGGACGTCCGGTCGGATTAGCGGGGCTGGTGGCGTGCCCATGTTGGGGGTGCCGTGGTGCCAGAACACGGTGTGTCGCGCTGGGCCCGTGTCGTAGATGTGCAGACGTTGTCCGCCGGGCAGTTCCAGGTCTGTCTCGATCATTTCCCGACCGCCATGCCTTCCTGTTCCGCCCACGCCGCGACGTCTTCCCGGCGCAGGGCTGTGGCCAGCAGGTCGGGGAAGGCGTCCGGGGTGCAGGCGAACGACGGGGCGCCGATCGCCGACAGTCGCGCGGCGAGTTCGTGGTCGTAGGCGGGTTTGCCGCTGTCGGACAGGGCGAGCAGGACCACGACCATCACGCCGCTCGCGACCATTTCGCGGACGCGGCGTTGCAGTTCGGCCGCGACGCCGCCTTCGTAGAGGTCACTGATCAGGACCACCACTGTGTCCGCCGGGCGGCGGATGTGTTGTTGCGCGTACGCCACCGCGCGGTTGATGTCCGTTCCGCCGCCGAGTTGGGTGGAGAACAGCAGGTCGACCGGGTCGTCCAGGGTTTCCGTCATGTCGACGACCTCGGTGTCGAACACGACCATCCTTGTGTTGACCGAACGAAGTGAGGCGAGCGTCGCGCCGAAGACCGCCGAGTACACCACCGACTCTGCCATCGAACCGGACTGGTCGACCAGCAGGATCACGTCCCGCAACGCCGCGCTGCGGGACTGGCGGTGTGAGCCGATCAGGTTCTCCACCACGAGCGTGCGCTGGTCGGGTTGGTAGTGCCGCAGGTTCGCCCGGATCGTCGCCGACCAGTCCACATCGGACATTCGGGGCCGCCTGGTCCGGCGGGACCGGTCGATCGCGCCGGTCACCGCGGCTATCAGCCGGTCGGCGAGCTTGCGTTCGATCTCCTCGACCACCTGGCGGACCACGGCTCGCGCTGTTTCCCTTGTCCGGGCTGGGATCGCGTGGGACAGAGACACCAGCGTGCCGACCAGGTTCACGTCTGGCTCGACCGACGACAGCAGCTCCGGTTCGAGCAACAGCTTGGTCAGGCCGAGGCGTTCCACGGCGTCACGCTGCATCACCTGCACGACGGACTTCGGGAAGTACGTCCGCACGTCGCCGAGCCAGCGGTGCAGTTTCGGCGAACTGGCGCCGAGCCCGGCGCCTCGTTTGCCGTCGCTGTCGCCGCCGTACAACGCGGTCAACGCGCTGTCGCGGCGGGTGTCGTCGTCACCGAGGCCGCAGAGTTGGTCGGCCTCGGGGCCGAGCAGAAGCCGCCATCGACGCAGCCGTTCGTCGGTCATACTCCCGCCCTCTCATACAACCCACGCACGAATTCCACGAGGCGCTCAGTGCGGTCCGGGTCGCCGTCGTCAACGACGAGCACTGCCGCTCCCGCGCCCTGCCCGACGCGTTCGGCCAGCGTGCGGCGCTCGGGCGCGGAGAAGGTGGAGATCGCGCGCCGCAACAACGGCAACGCGTCCTCGAACCCCTCGGTCGGCAGTCCGGTGAGCCAGTCGTCGACCAGGCCGAGCAGCCGTGGGTCGGCGGCGAGCCGGACGGCCGAGCCACGCAGGAACCCCGCGACGAACGACGTGCCCGACGAAGCGATCGACACGGCTCGTTGCATGCGGATCGCGACTGCCTCGGTGTCCAGGCGGTCGTCTTCCCACAGCAACCGCGTCGCTCGTCCGACTGGCAGACCGTGTGCCGACGGATCCGTCCGCACGAGCCGGTGCAACGCCTCCCACCAGCCCGCGGAGTGCTCCTCGTCCGCAGCGAGCAAGACGGCTTCGTGCGCGGTGTCCAATGTCGATAAAGCGACTTCTGCTGTGGCGTCGTCGATTCCGTGGCACGCCAACGGTAAGCCTGCGGACCCGCGGGCGAGCAGACCGTGCATGGCAGCCCGCAACAACTCCGGATCAGTACCACGCACCGATCCATATCGGACGGTCCCGGCCAACGCGGGCAACGCCTGCAGCAACTCGAGGGCGTCCGTCGCGGCCGCGGCGCAACGGTCCAGCGCGGCACGCGCCGCCGTGACAGCGCTGACGAGCTCGCACGCGACCGCCTCCCGTAAGACCTCCGCAGCCGCGGCCACTGTTTCGGCGGACTTGGTCCGCTCCAACAACACGTGCTCGGCCGCGCCCTCCACAGTGGCGCCATGACGGGCGGCCGCGGCGACCGCGACAGCGAGGCCCGGATCCCATTGGACTGTCCACGCCTCGGCGAACGTGCCGAGCGTGGTCGTCTCGTCCGGCTCGCCCCACCGCACGTCCAGCACGTGCAACTGCCGCAACAGCCGCGACCGGCCACGGTCGATGTCGCGCCGCAGGTCCAGCCGCATGCTCTTCTCGGCCGCGCTCGCGGGCAGGCGCAGCTTGCGCTGCCACCGTTCCAGATTCGTCGCGAGTGGGGACCGGGGCACGCCATCCCCGACGGCGCCGAGTTCCTCGCCGACGACGAGCTTCTCGTGGACGATGCGCAGCCCGACATCGTCCCCGCCGCACAGCACGGCCAACGCGGCCTCGCTGACCTCGGACAACCCCGGCGACGGCCGTCCACGCAACGCGGCCAGCGTGTCCGCCAGCCGCACAGCCTCCACAGCGCTCGCGGTGGACGCGGACAGGCCCTCCTCACGCAACACGTGCGACGTGCGCGCCATCCAACGCGGGATCGTGTCGTTCGGGTACTCCCACAAGTGGGCGTACCAGCCCGGTGACGCCACGCCCGCGCCGTAGCCCGAGGTCGCGGCGAGACGGCCGTGGCTCCACGGCACCCAACTGCCCGCGATCTTGCTCTTCGGCAGGCCTTTGAGCAGGTCCGCGTCCGCCTTGGCGGCAGGCAGCTCGCGCAGGGCGGGCACGTGCCAGGCGCCGCAGACCACGACGATCGGCCCGTCGTACTCGGTCAACGCCTTGCGCAGGACCTGGCGCATCCATGCCTCGCGTCGCAGCGTTCGCCGGTCGACCGTGTCCGCGAACTCCTCGCGCAGCGCCGTCATGGCTTCGGCGACCGCGGCGGCGAGCTGTGTCGGCTCCGCGCTGGAGTGCTCGACCACGTCCTCCCACCAGCGTTCCGGGTCGTCGAACCCGGCCGCCTCGGCGAGCACTCCGAGCGGGTCGACCACCACACGGTCGACTTCGTCCGCGTCGTCCGCACGGGACAGCGAGACCCCAGCCGGCAGGTCCGCGAACCGCACGTCGACGTTGTGCCGCGCGCCCCACGTCAGCGCCTGCCATTCGGGCGAGAACCGCGCGAACGGCCAGAACGCGGCGTTCGCCGGATCTGTCGCGTCGTGCAGCAGCAACGCCACGGGCGGGATCAGCTCACCGACGTGCTCGATCAGCGCGTCCGCGTCCGGCGGGCCCTCCACCAGGACCAACTGGGGACGCACGGCGTCGAGCGCGGCACGGACCATGCGGGCCGAGCCGGGGCCGTGGTGCCGGATGCCGACCAGCGTCACCCGGTCAGGGATCGGTTTCATCAGGCCGGATCCAGCTCCCGGCATGCCCGGTAGAGGTCGCGCCATTCCCTGCGCTCCTTGACCACTGCTTCGAGGTATTCCTGCCAGGCCACGGTGTCCGACACCCTGTCCTTGATCACCGCGCCGAGCAGGCCCGCGGCCAGCTCGTCGGCGCCCAGGCTGCCGTCGCCGAAGTGCGCGGCCAACGCCATCCCGCTGGTCACGACCGAGATCGCCTCCGCCGTCGACAGGCTGCCGCTCGGCTTCTTGACCTGCGTGCGACCGTCGACCGTGGTGCCGTTGCGCAGCTCACGGAAGATCCGCACGACCCGGCGGACCTCGTCCAACGCGGGCGGCTCGGACGGCAGTTCCAACGCGCGCCCTAACTGGGCGGCGCGCTGGCTGACGATCTCCACCTCGGCGTCCTCGGTGGCCGGTGGCGGGAGCACGACGGTGTTGAAGCGGCGGGCGAGCGCGGACGACATCTGGTTCACGCCGCGGTCGCGGTCGTTGGCCGTGGCGATCAGCGTGAAGCCCGGCACGGCCTGGACCTGGAGGTTCAGCTCGGGCACCGGCAGCGCCTTCTCGGACAGGATCGTGATCAGCGAGTCCTGCACCTCGGCGGGCATCCGGCTGAGCTCCTCGACACGGGCCACGGCACCGGTCTGCATCGCGCGCAGCACCGGGCTGGGCACCAACGCGGCCTCGCTGGGACCTTCGGCGATCAGCCGCGCGTAGTTCCAGCCGTAGCGGACCGCTTCCTCGCTCGTGCCCGCCGTGCCCTGCACGATCAGCGTCGAATCGCCGCTGATCGCCGCCGCGAGGTGCTCCGACAGCCACGACTTCGCGGTTCCGGGGACACCGACGAGCAACAGCGCGCGGTCGGTCACCAGGGTGCTGACCGCGACCTCGACCAGGCGGCGGTCACCGACGTACTTGGGCGTGATCACGGTCCCGTCCGGCAGCGTGACACCGAGGACGTATTGCACGACGGCCTGCGGCGAGAGCTTCCACTTCGGCGGGCGCGGCTTGTCGTCGGCAGCGGCCAGCGCGGCCAGTTCTTCGGCGTACTGCGTTTCCGCACTGGGGCGCAGCACAGTCGGTGTGGTCACGGGTTTCCGCTCCGTTCGATCTCTTCGTGGAGTTCAGTTCGCAGCCGCAAGACGAGTTCTTCGGCGCCGTGCACCGGCCAGCGCGCGGCTATGCGCGGCCAGTGGTCGTGCAGGACGCGCAGGTCCCCACGGCGTAACAAGGCTTCGGGCGGTCGGCCGACGCGCCAGCCGCGGTCGGCCAGTTCGGCGAAGCGCTCCAGCACGACCCTGGTCACGTCCGGGTGCCACGGTGAGGGGAGCAGTCCGCAGAAGTAGTCGAGTTCGTTGGCGTCCCACGACCCGGCGAGCTTGATCAACACACGGGCGAGCGTGGCCGACGGGAGTTTGTCCAACGCGTCGAGCAGGGCCGTCGAACTGATCGTGGAGGCGAGATCGGTCAGCCAGGGAACAGGATCGCGCGCGGCGCCGAGGTTTTCCGCGACGCCTTGCAGCAGCGCGGTTCCCCACGTGCTCAGCCGCAGCTTGCGCGGCGCCTTCGGGCCGAGCCAGTCCAGCCAGAAATCCGGCGACACGCTGGCCGCGTCCGCCTTCAGCCGCGCGGACCCCGTCCGGCGAACCGGCGAGTCGCGCAGTTCGTCGCGCGTGGGCTCCTGCTCGTACGGACCGTCCGGGTGCAGGTCCACCGTGTCGTCCAGCAGGCCGTCGCGCAGGCGTTGTTCGGCCCGTTTGGACAGTGCGGAGCCCGGCAGCCTGCGCAGCAACGCGACGGCTTCCTCACGGACGTTGGTGGACCGGTCGTCGAGCGCCTGTTCGAGGAGCGGCTCGTCCTCGGCGGTGAGGCCCTCCGACAAGGCGGCGATCAGGAACTTGCGGTCCTCGACCCGGCGCAGTTCGGACCAGTGCTCGGCGATGTACGCCCGGAATCGCGCGGAATCCTGTTGGCGGGCCGAGACGAGCCGTGCTTTGCGTTGCACGGGCGAGAGGTCGAGCGCGTCCTCGATGTCGATCGGGCCGTCGGTGTCCTGCTGGCCCGCCGCCCACGCCCAGCCGGCCCGGCGCTGCGCGAGCCACCGCCCCCGCGACCCGAGCGCGGGCAGAACCGCGTCCCGCACGACGGATCGGGCCGTCGCGGCGGCCAGGATGTCCGGCAGTTGGCGATACGGGACGACGAGGTTCGCCCGGTCGAGCGCGAGGCAGCACTCGCGCAGCATCTCGTTGTCCTCCGTGGCCATCACCTGGCTGAAGATCGCACCGACACGGGCGGACGCCTCGGCGCGGGTGTCCTGCGGCGCGGGCGGGATCGGCTCGGCCGCGGCTTCGGGCGCGATCCGGCCACCTCGCCTGGCCAGGCCGAACGCGGCGGAGTCGGCGAGCGCCCGCTCCGGGTCCGGTGAGCCGATGACGAGTTTCTGGGTGACCTCCGGCCAGCTCATCACACGACCTCCGGGGCGCCACCGGGCTCGGCGACCGCGCCGAGCTTGACCGACCAACCGTCCCACAACCCGATGGCGTCGAACGGGTGACCGCCGTGGATGGCGAGCGCTCGATCGGCGGCGACATCGTCGACCACCGGCAACGCGCGACCGTCGACATCGACGGCGACCAGACCGTCGGCCAGACGGATCTGCTTGCAGGTCAACGGGTGCAGCCGCTGCCACGGATCTTGGCGGAGCAGGGGCTCCAGACCGGCCAACGCGTCCGTCCACGTGTCGGAGAGGTCGATCGGGCGGGTTGCCGTGGACGGATCGCGATCACCGACCGCCATCCGGCGCGGCGCACCGGCCGGATACGGGTGCAGATCGCCGGTGAACTCACCGTTGGGCAACGCGGGCCCGGGAATCGCGCCACCGGCCGCGTGACGAACGACCATGACCCATTCACGTCGCTCACGCCCCCACACCCATTGCCGCGTCGTCCTTACGCGGCCGTCGTCCTCGTCTTTGCGAAGGAGGACGACCCACGTGTCGCGCCACCCCGGTTTGTCACGGACTTCCTGTTCGGTGACGGTGTAACCGAGACGCATCCGGATGACGTCTTCGAGCTCGGGCGGCGGATTGGCCGCGAGCGTCGCCAGCAGGTGCAACCCGCCGAGACGGTCGGCTGCCCGCTCGGTCCAGTTCGCGCCGCCGGCGAAAACGGCAGCCGCGAGGTCTTCCAACGCGCCGGCCAGCCCAGGGGCCTGCGCGTCGACCATCCGGCGCATGATCGACTCCCACCAGGCCCGGTCCCGGCCGGCCAGTTCGGCCACGCCCCGGCGGGCGACGTCGGCGAGCCACTCCCGCAACCCGGCGACCCCGCCCTGCACGGCAAGATCACGCGCCTCAACGGTTTTGGCCCGCTGCGCGGCCCGGCGTTCGACGGCCTCGGGGGAATCGTCCACCGGCTTGGGTGTTCTGCGGACCTCACGCTGGTGCTGCCACTCGCTGACCCACTCGGGCGCGGTGCCTGCCGGAGCGCCGCCACGGGCGTGCATGACCTGAACGGCGACGGCGTGCTTGCACGGGAATTTCCGTGAGGGACAAGAACATTTGGTCGCGCGGTCGGTCAGGTCGACGCACACCTGGTACGGCTTTTTGCCGCTGCCCTTGCACAAGCCCCACAGAGCGTGCTCGTCGTACCCGAGCTCGCTCCAGTTGCCAGGCGCCGCCAAGCGGGCCGCGCTGCTCGCGACCTGCTTGTCCGGCGCCATGGCAAGGACCGCGTCGACATCCATTTCGGCAGGACCCCCAAAGTCTCGATCTCGGATGAGACTCTAGGGCCACCCACCGACAGTTCTCGTTGGCCCAGGTCAGGAGTGGATCATGGTCGAAACGGCCCGGTTGCGGGAGGTTCAGCTCCAGTCGGGGCCCCGCCGCGCCCAGCTCCACGCGTACCGCGGGTCCTCGCACGCCTCGGCGCCTTCGCCCAGCTCCAACGGCCGGAACGTGTCGACCATGACCGCTGTCTCGTCGAACTTCTCCGCGCCGAGCGAAGCTTCGACGGCGCCGGGCTGCGGGCCGTGTGTGCATCCGGACGGGTGCAGTGACAACGAACCCAACCCGATGCCGGAGCCCTTGCGGGCCTCGTAGTTCCCGCCGACGTAGAACATCAGCTCGTCGGAGTCGACGTTGGCGTGGTTGTACGGCACAGGCACGGCCAGCGGGTGGTAGTCGACCTTGCGCGGGCAGAACGAACACACCACGAAGTTGGGGCCTTCGAACGTCTGGTGCACGGGCGGCGGCTGGTGCACGCGGCCCGTGATCGGTTCGAAGTCGCGGATGTTGAACACCCACGGGTACAACGAGCCGTCCCAGCCGACCACGTCGAACGGGTGGTTGGCGTAGGTGAACTTGGTGACGCCCGCGCGGTGGCGCACGAACACGTCCACGTCGGTTCCGTCGGCCAGCATCGGCTCGGTCGGACCGCGCAGGTCGCGCTCGCAGTACGGCGCGTGCTCGAGGAACTGCCCCTTCGCACTCAAGTAGCGCTTGGGCGGGCCGATGTGCCCGGTGGCCTCGAGGACCAGCAGGCGAAGGTCGTCGCCGGGAATCACGCGGTAGGTGCATGACGTCGGGATCACGACGTAGTCGCCGTCACCGACGGCCAGCGGGCCGTAGATCGTCTCGATCACGGCGCTGCCGGTCTGCACGTACAGCAGCTCGTCACCGGCGGCATTGCGGTACAGCGGGGACGGCTGCGTGGCCGCGACGAAGCAGATCTTCACGTCGGCGTTGCCGAACAGCAGCCTGCGGCCGGTCACCGCGTCGACCTCGGCAGGGGAGTCCCACTTGAGCTCCTGCGACTTGAAGTGCCTCGGCTTCAGCGGGAGGTTCGGGGTGGTCGAGCGCTCGTCGGCGACCTGGACCGCGTCGACGATCGCGGTCGGCAGGTGGCGGTGGTAGAGCAGCGCCGAATCGCTGGAGAACCCCTCGACACCCATCAGCTCTTCGGCGTAGAGCGACCCGTCCGGTTTGCGGAACTGCGTGTGCCTCTTTCGGGGGATCTCACCCACGCTTCGGTAGTAAGGCATGGCCTCTCCTGTGTCCGGATAGCGGACATTTTTGTTCAGTTGCCGGTACGCTACTAGCGTGTCAGCCGTGTCAAGCGCAGTCGAACTCCCGCCGCCCGGCCCTCGAGGTGTTCCGCCCCTGCTCGCGAGGCTTGTCGACGACGCCGCCCTGTTCCCGCCAGGCAACGCGGCGATGCCCGACGCCATCGCCGCGCACCTGGCGATGCGGTCGTCGAACCGGGCCGCCGTGATGGGTCTCTTCCTGTGTCCGGCGTCCCGGTTGCCGGAGCTGATCACCGAGCTGATCAAGGCCCGGCCGGTCAAGCCCGTAGCACTGTCCCTGGTGATCGACACCGGCCTCGGGGGCGTGCCCAAGGCGCTGTCCATCGTCGAATCGCGCACCGAACTGCTCGCACTGCGAATGGTCGAGATGCCCGCGCCGTCCGACGTCGACGACCAGTGGCTTGAGCGGGTCTCCGAGTTCGTGCCCGAGGACGTCATCCGCGTCATCGAGCCGCGCCGGGGCGGCCCGGACTGGCTGGAGAGCATCCGCAGGGTCGCCGAGCACGGCAGCTGGCCCAAGCTGCGCTGCGGCGGGCTGAGCCAGCAGGCCTTCCCGACCGTCGACGAGATCTCCGACTTCATGTCGGTGGTCAGCGCGGGCGGCGTGTCGTTCAAGGCAACCGCCGGTCTGCACAACGCGGTCCGGCACACTGACGAAGAGACCGGATTCACCCACCACGGCTTCCTCAACCTGCTCGTGGCGACCGCCCGGTCGCTGGCCGGCGGGGATGTCCGCGAGGCGCTCACCAGCACGGACTCCGAGGCGCTCGCCAAGGAGGCAGCCGAGCTGTCCGAGGCGGCTTCGCACGCGGTCCGCGGTGTCTTCGCGTCCTACGGCTCGTGCTCGCTGGCCGAGCCGGTCGCCGACTTGGAACAACTGGGGTTGCTGTGACGTGGGTGCAGGACGAGGCCTTCAGTGCCGACCAGCCGTTCGGTCCGCAGACGCTGCCGTACGGCGTCGTGGACGGCCAGATCGCCGTGCGCCTCGGCGATCAGGCGCTGCCGTTGCGGCCGATCGCCGAGACCTTCGGTGAGCACGCCGACCTGGTCGCGGCCGATTCGCTGAACCCGTTGCTCGCGGCGGGTCGGCAGGCGTGGACCGACGTGCGGGCCCGGTTGATCGAGCTCACGCAGGCGCCGACCGCGCCGAAGGGCGCCGCGCTCGTGCCCCTCGGCGAGCCGGTCCTGCCGTTCGCGGTCGCCGACTACGTGGACTTCTACTCGTCGAAGTACCACGCGGAGAACGTCGGCCGGATCTTCCGGCCGAACGACGAGCCGTTGCTGCCCAACTGGACTCACCTGCCGGTCGGTTACCACGGCCGCGCGGGAACCATCGTCGTGTCGGGCACGCCCGTCGTACGGCCGCACGGTCAGCGGCGCGGCCAGCACGGCCCGACGTTCGGGCCGTCGCAGCGGCTGGACATCGAGGCCGAGGTCGGTTTTGTCTGCGGCGGGCCGGTCACCGGGCGTGTCCCGGTGTCGTCGGCCGCGGACCACGTGTTCGGCGTCGTGCTCGTCAACGACTGGTCCTCGCGTGACATCCAGGCGTGGGAGTACCAGCCGCTCGGTCCGTTCCTCGGCAAGTCGTTCGCCACGTCCGTCTCGGCGTGGGTGACCCCGCTGGACGCGTTCTCGGCCGCGCGCGTGCACACGCCACCGCGCGACCACGCGGTGCTCGACTACCTGGTCGAGGACCAGCCGTGGGGCCTTGATCTGCTGCTCCAGGTCGACTGGAACGGCACGATCGTGTCCCGGCCGCGGTTCGCGGACATGTTCTACTCGTTCGCCCAGCAGCTGGCGCACATGACCGTGAACGGCGCGACCGTGCGGCCAGGCGATCTGTTCGCGTCCGGCACCGTCTCCGGTCCGGAACGCGACAAGCTCGGGTGCTTCCTGGAGATGAGCTGGGGCGGGCGGGACAAGATCTCGCTGGCAGGCGGTGAGCAGCGGACATTCCTTGAGGACGACGACACCGTGCGGATCACCGCGACCGCGCCGGGCCCGAACGGCTCCGTCGTCGGGCTCGCGGAGGTCGTCGGAACCGTGACACCCGCGTCATGACCTCGCCGGGCGTGCACGGCAAAGAGAGCTCCCTGACGCTCGACCGGGGGCTGGCGCTGCTGCAGGCGGTCGCCGACTCGGAGTCGGAAGCGCCGACCATCAGCGACCTCGCCGCCGCGATCGGCGCCAGCCGCGCGGCGGTGTACCGGCTGCTCGTGCCGCTCCAGGCACGCGGGTTGGTGCGCAGGGAGGGCTCTCGTGTACGCCTCGGCTTGGGTCTGTTGCGGTTGTCATCGCGTGTCCTGCCGCAACTGCGGCACGCCGCGTTGCCCGCGTTGCGCGAGCTCGCCGAGTCCATCGGCGCGACCGCGCACCTGACGGTCGCCGACGGCGATGAGGCACAAGCCGTCGCCGTCGTCGAGCCGTCGTGGACGGCGTATCACGTGGCCTACCGCGTCGGAACGCGTCATTCGCTGAACAAGGGCGCGTCCGGCAAAGCCATCCTGCTGCCGTTCGAAGGGCCGGAGTGGGTGTCGACGGCCGGTGAGCTGCAGGCCGGGGCGTTCGGCATCGCCGCGCCCGTGCGTGGCGTGTCGGGGTTGCGTGCCAGCGTCGGCGTGGTCACTTTCGAACGTCTGCACGCGGAGGTCGTGGGGCCGCAGGTTGTGCGGACTGCCGCGGAGGTCGCGGTCGCGTTGCGATGACGGCCGGAACGGCCGCCGCCGAGATGACCGCCAGCGTCAACCACAGCGGGGCCGTACCCAACGCCAGGAGGCCCGTCAGCAGCCCGGGACCGACGGCGACGGAAACGCCCCAGGAAAGCTGGAACAGGGCGCTGGCGCGGCCCTGAGCCTGTTCTGGCGCCGCGTCGGCGGCCGCCGCCGTGCTGAGCGGGCTGAAAAGGGTCTCGGCGAGCGACATGAGCGCGCTCGTCGCGATGAGCACCGGAATGGCCGGGAAGACAGCGAGAGCGGCGAAGCTCACCGCGAACAGCCCGGCGGCGACGGCCATCCCGAGGCTGCGCGGGAACCGCTCGGCGATCCGCAGCACCGGCTCCTGCGCCACGATGTAGACGGCGGTCCCGGTGATCATGGCGGCGGCCACGACCCACTGCGGTTCGTGCAGCTCGTTGATGACCGCGATCGGCAGCACCGTGTACTTGCCGACACTGGCCAGGCAGAACAGGATCTGCGTCGCGCAGATCGCCACATAACGGCGGTCCTTGACCACGACCGCCCAGTCCGCCTTCGCCGTCGACACCCGCGGCGGCGTCCTGATCCCCACCAGGACCACCGCCGCCACCCCGAGCAGCGCCGCGGTCACGTAGTTCACCACGTTGTAGACCGCCGGATCGGCCACGTCCGGCATGACCCCGATCAGCGCGGACCCGAGCCCGAACCCGGCGAACCGGCCGATCGACTGGCGGCCGAGCAGCCGCTCCAGATCCCGGTCGCCCCTGCTGACGGCCTTCGCGAACGGCGCGTTCGACGTCCAGAAGAGACGGTCGCCGACACTGATCACGGTCGCGACGAGAACCGCCTCCCACGCCGTGTCGGCGTGTGGGTAGTAGAGAAAGCCCACCAGCCGCACGACGTTGGAAGCGATTACCAGCTTCGCCGGGCCGATCCGGTCGAGCAGCACCCCGACCGCTGGTCCGGCCGTCACACCGATCAGCCCGCCGACCGTGAGGCTCATCCCCGCCGTCGTCTGCGTCAGGTGCTGAGCGTTGACCAGGAACAACAACGCGAACGGCGGCCACACACCGCTGGCCGTCGAGTCGATGATGGACGCGATCGCGAAGCGCGTGCGCACGAGTGACACCCCCCACAGGACCTAGGTCCCGACGATAGGGGACCGCCGCACCAAGAGAAAAATCCTTCCCGGTCGCAGGATCATGGTGTGGACGTTCTCGACCTGGCGCGGTGGCAGTTCGGCATCACCACCGTCTACCACTTCCTGATGGTCCCGCTGACGATCGGTCTCGCGATCCTCGTCGCCGGGATGCAGACGGCATGGGTGCGCACCGGTGACGTGAAGTACCTCAAGATGACCAAGTTCTGGGGCAAGTTGATGCTGGTCAACTTCGCCATGGGCGTGGTCACCGGGATCGTGCAGGAGTTCCAGTTCGGGATGTCCTGGAGCGCGTACTCCCGGTTCGTCGGTGACGCTTTCGGCGCGCCGCTGGCGATGGAGGGGCTGCTCGCGTTCTTCGTCGAGTCCACGTTCCTCGGCCTGTGGATCTTCGGCTGGGACAAGCTGCCCAAGAAGGTCCACCTGGCGTGCGCCTGGGCGTTCTCCCTGGCCACGGTCGCGTCGGCGTACTTCATCCTGGCGGCGAACTCGTGGATGCAGCACCCGGTCGGCGTCGAGATGGTCGACGGGCGGCCGAGGCTGACCTCGATCTGGGCGTTGCTGACCAACAACACCGCGCTCGCCGCGATCCCGCACACCATCGCCGGGTGTTTCGCCGTCGCGGGCGCGTTCCTGGTCGGCGTCGCCGTCTGGCACCTCACGCGGCGCCGCTCCGAGGAAACGGCGGTGTGGCGGTCGTCGCTGAAGCTCGGCGGCGTGGTCGGGATGGTCTCGTTCGCGCTGCTCGCGGTGACCGGTGACATCCAGGGCAAGCTGATGTTCGAGCAGCAGCCGATGAAGATGGCCGCGGCGGAAGCGCTGTGCCACACCGAACAACCGGCCAGCTTCTCGATCTTCGCGATCGGCGACGTGACCAGGCCGGACTGCGAGAACGTCAAGTCGATCACGGTCCCCGCACTGCTGTCGTTCCTCGCGCACAACGACTTCACCAGCGAGGTCAAGGGAATCGAGGACCTGACCAAGGAGTACAAGGCCAAGTACGGCGAGTTCTACCCGGTCGACCCGCGGCTGGGCGAGCTGTCCGGACAGCCGATCGACTACGTGCCGAACCTCCCGGTCACCTACTGGGGCTTCCGCTTCATGATCGGTTTCGGCGCGCTGGCCGCGCTGGCGGCCGCCGCGGCGTTGTGGCTGACCAGGAAAGGCCGGATGCCCGCGTCGCCGTGGTTCCGCCGGGCGGCACTCGCCGGGATCGCCACGCCCTTCCTCGCCAACAGCTTCGGGTGGATCTTCACGGAGATGGGACGGCAGCCGTTCGTGGTCGTGCCCAATCCGACCGGCGTCGACGGGGTGTGGATGTTCACCGCGCGCGGCGTCTCCGGGTTGACCGTCGGGGAAGTGCTGACCTCGTTGATCGTGCTGACACTGGTCTACGCGGCATTGGCGGTGATGGAGGTGTTCCTGTTGCGGCGCTACGCGCGCGCCGGGATCGCCGGGGTGATGCCGCCCGACAAACCGGCAGCGGAGAAGAAGTCCGACGACGAACTCGCCTTCGCGTATTAGGAGCCCGCAATGGACCTGGCACTCGTCTGGTTTCTGATCATCGCCTTCTTCTGGCTGGGATACCTGTTCCTCGAGGGCTTCGACTTCGGCGTCGGGATGCTGCTGCCGGTGCTCGGCAGGGACGAGAAGGAACGCCGGGTGATGGTGAACACCATCGGCCCGGTGTGGGACGGCAACGAGGTGTGGCTCATCGTCGCCGTCGGTGCGACGTTCGCGGCTTTCCCAGGCTGGTACGCGACATTGTTGAGTTCCGCGTACCTGCCCTTGCTCGCGGTACTCGTGGGTTTGATAGGCCGGGGTGTGGCCTTCGAGTACCGCGGCAAGGTGGATTCGGTGCGGTGGCGTCGCAATTGGGACCGGGTGATCGTGGTCGGCTCATGGCTGCCCGCGCTCGGCGTCGGCCTGCTGCTCTCGTGGAACGTGCTCGGGTTGCCCATTGACGCGGCCGGTAACCGGGTGGGGTCCGCGTTCGCCTCGATCCAATGGGAAACCCTGCTCGGCGCGCTCGCGATCGTAGGTTTCTCGCTCGTGCACGGGGCCGTGTTCGTGGCGTTGAAAACCGAAGGGGATATACGGTCGCGGGCGCGCCGTCTTGCTTTGCGGATCGGCCCGGTGGCGTTGCTGCCGTTGCTGGGACTGCTCCTGGTCGTGCAGATGCGCACCGGTTCTTCGTGGACATGGCTCGTGGTCGGACTCGTTGTCATCGCCGCGATCCTGGCGTTGGTGTTCCTCTCCGCGGGGCGCGAAGGACGGGCGTTCGCCCTGATGGCGATGGTGATCGTCGGGTCGGTCGTCGCGTTGTTCGGCGCGCTGTACCCGAACGTCATCCCGTCCACTGTGGATCCGGCGTTCTCGCTGACGATCGAGGCGACCGCGTCCAGCCCGTACACGTTGAAGGTGATGACGTGGATCGCCGGGTTCGGCGCCCCGGCCGTGCTCGTCTACCAGGGCTGGACCTACTGGGTGTTCCGCAAACGAATCGGCACGGCGCACATTCCCCCGGTGCGTGTGCCATGAGCTCTGCCGACCGGCGAAATCCCGCCAAGGACCGGTCGGGCAGGGGCCCGCTCGGCGCGCTGCCAGCATCGGCGCGCCGAGCACTGGCCCTGTGTTTCGTCCTCGGTTTCCTGTCCGCTTTGGCGCTGGTCGCGCAGGCGTGGTCCCTCGCTTCCGTGGTGACCGGCGGCGGATTGCTCGTCGTGCTCGTCGGTTCGGTTGTCGTACGGGCACTGCTGAGCTGGGCAACACAAGTCGTCGCGGCCAGGGCCGCCGCGGGGGCCAAAGAGGAATTGCGGGCAAAGGTCCTCGACACGTCTTTGGCACGCGGCCCGGAATGGATTTCCACCCAAGGCGCCGCGTCATTGACCGTGCTGGTGACCAAGGGCCTGGACGCGCTCGACGCCTACTTCACGGTGTACCTGCCCGCATTGGTCAGCGCCGCCGTGGTCCCGTTGTCCGTCGGCGCGGCGATACTTCTCATCGACTGGCCCGCGGCCGTCGTGATCGTGCTGACCGTGCCGCTTGTGCCGTTGTTCGCGATCCTGATCGGCAAGTACACCGCGTCGAAGGTTTCCGAATCAGCGGACGCGACAGCGCGCCTGTCCGCGCATTTGCTGGAAATGATCCGCGCCTTGCCCGTGTTGACCGCGTTCCGGCGGGCCGAGCGCCAGGCCGAGGCGGTCCGCCGCGTTTCCGCCCAGCACCGGCGCGCCACCCTGGCCACGCTGCGAGTCGCCTTCTCGTCGGCGTTGGCGCTGGAACTGATCGCGACGCTGTCGGTGGCGGTGGTCGCGGTGATCATCGGCGTTCGCCTGGTCTCCGGCGACCTGACGCTCGCGGTCGGGCTGTTCGTGCTGATCCTGGCGCCGGAGTGCTACTTCCCGCTCCGCGCCGCGGGAGCGGCGCACCACGCCAGCGAGGACGGCATCGAGGCGATCCGGCGTGTGCACGCGTTGCCCGGCGAGGTTCCGGTGGACCCGCAGTTCTCCGACTCGGTGGTCGCTTCGGTCACAGACCTGCGCGTGGCCCGGCGTGACGGCTTCGCACCGGACGGACTGTCGTTCTCGTTGCGGCCAGGGGAGATCGTCCGGTTGTCGCAGCCGAGCGGCGGCGGGAAGTCCACGGTCATCGCGGCGTTGCTGGGGTTCGTCTCGCCTTCCTCGGGGTCTGTCGTGGTCGGCGCTCCCGACCTGGCGGCGTGGCACAGGATCGTGGCGTGGGTCCCCCAACGTCCCGCCTTCGCCGCCACGACGGTCGCCGACGAACTCCGGCTCGCTCTCAGCGACCGAAACGTCCTGCCCAGCGCGGACGAGATGCGCGAGGTCGCGTCGACGGTCGCCGCCGAACACCTGATCGACCGCAAGGTCATCGAGTTGTCCACAGGAGAACGCCAACGCGTCGCCATCGTCCGTGCGCTGCTGCGGGTCAAGCGCGGCGCCCGAGTCCTGCTGCTCGACGAACCGACCGCGCACCTGGACAGCGCCACCGCCAGCCTCGTGATGCGCGCGGTGTACTCGGCCGCGTCCGACGGCGTGGCCGTTCTGCTGGCCACCCACCGCGACGTCGCACTCGCCGACGAGACTCCACAGTCGACGGTCATCGTCTCGACCTCGCCGTCCGCCGCGGGCAAGGCGCCCCGGCTCCGGATCACCCGCCGTGAACTGCTCGGCGCCCTGATCGGAGCTTTGGCGCTGGCCAGCGGTGTCGCGTTGACGGCGGTGTCGGCGTGGCTGATCGCCAAGGCCGCCACCCAGCCACCGATCCTCACCTTGATGGTGGCGATCGTCGGCGTCCGCACCTTCGGCCTGGCGCGCGCGGGATTGCGCTACCTCGAACGTCTCGTCACCCACGACGCCGCGTTCCGCCGCGCCGCCTCCCTACGCGTGGCGCTGTGGCAACGGCTGGTCGCTCTGGGCCCGGCACGCACCGCAGGCCTGGCCCGTGGCGAGGGGTTGCGCCGACTGGTGGACGACGTGGACACCGTCAGGGACCTCACGCCGCGTGTGCTCGTGCCGCCGATCATCGCGGGGGTTGTGTGCAGTGTGGCGGTTGCGGTCCAGTTCGCACTGTCCCCGGTTGCTGGAGTTGTTCTCGCTTGTGCCGTGTTGGTGGGCGGTATTGGCGCGCCTGTTCTCGCCGGTTTCCTCGAACGCCGCGCCACCACAGTGCTCGCTTCCGGACGCCGCCGTGTCGCCGCCGACGTCCTCACGTTGCTTGAGGCCGCGCCTGAGCTCATCGTGTTCGGTGCCGCCACACAACGCCGCGCCGAACTCAAGCGCATCGACGCGGCACTGGTCCGCCAGGCGCGCACGCAGGCTTTCGGCGCGGGAGCGGCAACCGGCCTGATCACCCTCGCCACCGGCCTGGCAGCGGCGTTCGGTGCGACGACAGGAAACCCGGTACTGGCCCTGGTCCCGTTGGCCCTGGCGGAGGTCCTCGCCCTGCTCCCACCGGCCTGGCAGCACAGGGAAGCCCTCACCGCCGCCTACGCCAGAACCCAAGCCGCCCAACCAGAAACGGCACCAGCCCGCACCGAACACCCGATTCCAGCCCAAGCCCCCACAGCAAATCCAACCGCGACCAGAGCTCCCACCCGCAGCCCCGTTTCCACCAAAACCCCCACACACAGTCCCCCACCCAACCCGGGGGGCGTCCCCGCTCCAGTCTATCGGGGTAGCAGCAGGTCGGAAGGGCTACTGGCGGGTTGTGGACAACCGGATTTGACGATGGTGCCGTCGGTGCGGGACGAGTCGGGCGGCGTGGCGATTGGTGTCGGTCCGGGTTCGGGTCCGGCGGCCGTTCGGTTGGCCGGTGTCGATGTCCGTTGGCCCGGGGCGGCCGAACCCAGCCTGCGGGACGTCACCCTGACCATCCCCGAAGGCAGTCACGTCGCCGTGGTCGGCCCGTCCGGCGCGGGGAAGTCGACGCTGCTGGCGTTGCTGCTCGGCTTCCTCCCCGCCGAGAAAGGCACCGCGCACGTCCCCCACAAGGTCGCGTGGTGCCCGCAGGAGCCGCAACTCGTCTCCACCACCATCCGTGAGAACCTCCGCGTCGGCGCCCCTGACGCGTCCGATGAACTCCTCGTCCAGGCGTTGACCGATGCCGGGCTCGCGCAGTGGGGGCACCGGTTGGACAGCCTCGTCGGCATGGTGTCCGGCGGTGAGGCCGAACGGCTGGCGCTGGCGAGGGCGTTGGTCGCCGCGCCGGAGGCCGACATCGTCATTCTCGACGAGCCCACCGCCCACCTCGACGTGCCCACCGCCAGGACTGTTCTCACGGACCTGGCCGCGAAGCTCAAGGGGCGGACTCTCGTGCACGTCACGCACCGGCCTGAGGAGGCCGCTGCGGCTGACATGGTCGTCCGCGTCGACGCTGGTCGGGTGGCATAGCCTTGTTGACGATTATGGATCCGACTCTTGCCGCGCGGGCTTTGACCGCGTCCACTGAGATCGCCACGGCCGCGTTGTCCGGTGACGACCCCGAGGCGGTTCTCGCCATGGTCGTGGCGGTCGCCGCCGAGCTCGCGGAGGCCGATCTCGGTCTGGTGATGGCGCGTGGTGAGGACGGGCGGCTCACGGTCGAGGCCGCGCACGGCACGGCCATCGTGGAGAACCCGGTCGGGCTGGTGCTGTCCACGCGGTCCAGTGCGGCGCGGGTGGCGCGCAGCGGTATCCCGATGGTGGTCGACGACGTCACCACCGACCCGCGGACGTCGCCGTTCGTGCCGAAGGAGCTCTGGGGGTTCGGGCCGTTCGCCGCCGCGCCCTTCGGCACGCGGGAGCGCAGGCTGGGAGCGTTGACCGTCTACCGCAAGCGGGGCGCGCAACCGTTTGCGCCACCGACGGTCGAGGTACTCACGGCGTTCGCCGCGCAGGCCGGGATGGTGCTCGTGCTCGCCGAGGGATCCAACGCCCGGCAGCGGGTCGCCGTACTCGAGGAGCGGGAGAAGATCGCGCGCAACCTGCACGACGTGATCGTGCAGCGGCTGTACGGCGCCGGGATGCAGCTGGACCTGCTGGTCAGGCGGCCTGCCAAACGGTTGGCCAAGGCCGATGCCGCCCGGCTCGCCGACGCCGTCGACCAGCTCGACGCCACCATCGCCGAGATCAGGGGCACCGTCCGCGCCCTGCTCAACCCGGACCCGACCGAGCCGATGGATCTCGCCGAGACCGTCCGCTCGGAGGTCGCCACCGCGGGGGAGCTGCTCGGGTTCACGCCACGGCTCGACCTCCTCGGCGACCTCGCGACCGTGCCAGGAGATGTCGCCGACCACACCAGGGCCGCCCTGCGGGAGGCGCTGTCCAACGTCGTGCGGCACTCCGGCGCGAGCAGCGTCCGCGTCCAGCTCAAGGTCACCCAGCAAGACCTGGAGTTCCACGTGATCGACAACGGCTGCGGCATCCCGCCCGGCGTCACCCAGCGCGGCCTCAACCACCTGCGGGAACGCGCCGAACAGGCAGGCGGGCACTGTGACGTCCGCTCCAGCGCCCGCACGGGCACGACCGTGACGTGGACGGTGCCGCTAGCGCGTTGAGCGGCGGGCCACCCACGCGGCGGCCTGCGTGCGCCGCTCCATCCCGAGTTTCGCCAGGACCGAGGTCACGTAGTTCTTCACGGTCTTCTCCGCGAGGAACAGCTGCTCGGCGATCTGCCGGTTGGTCAGGCCCTCACCGATCAGCTCCAGGACCTTGCGCTCCCGTTCGGTCAACGCGTTCAACTCGTCCGAGTCGGCGGCCCGGCGCATGCGGTCGAGCACGCGCGCGGTCGTGACCGGGTCCAGCAGCGAGCGCCCCTGCGCCACTTCGTGCACGGCCTTCACCAGGTCATGCCCACGGACCTGCTTCAGCAGATACCCCGACGCCCCGGCCATGATCGCGCCGACGAGCGCTTCTTCGTCGTCGAACGCCGTGAGCACGAGGCAACGCGGCCCGTTGGGCAACGCGCGCAGCGTCCGGCACAATTCGACGCCGTTGCCGTCCGGCAGGCGCACGTCCACGATCGCGACATCGGGTGTGCTGGCCGTGGCACGTACCACCGCCTCGCCGACAGAACCCGCCTCGGCGACGACCTCGATGTCCTTCTCGCCGTTGAGCAGGTCGCGCAGCCCCCGGCGGACCACCTCGTGGTCATCGACAAGCAGCAACCGGACGGTCATACCTAGAGCTTACGGAGGCGGACTCGGCAGACGTTGTGATCCGGCCCTTTCCGCAGCACCAGAGTCGCGCGCGGGCGGGTGGGCAGGATGTTCTGCGTCAGGTTCGGCTCGTTGATCCCGGTCCACAGCTGCATCGCCTCACGCCGCGCCTCCTCGTCGTTCAGGGCGGCGTAGTGGTGGAAGTGCGACTCGGGGTTGGCGAACGCGGTGTGCCGCAGGGTCAGGAACCGCTCGACGTACCAGCGCGCCACGTCCTCGGTGTGCGCGTCGACGAAGATCGAGAAGTCGAACAGGTCCGCGACGGTCAGCCGCGGCCCCGGCTGGAGCACGTTCAGGCCCTCGACGATCAGGATGTCCGGACGGCGGACCACCTGCTCCTCGCCGGGCACGATGTCGTAGAGCAGGTGCGAGTAGACCGGTGCCCGCACCTCCGGCGCGCCCGACTTGATCTCCGAGACGAACCGCAGCAGCGCCCTGCGGTCGTAGCTTTCCGGGAAGCCCTTGCGGTGCATGATCCCGCGTCGGAGCAACTCCGCGCGCGGCCACAGGAACCCGTCCGTGGTGACCAGTTCGACCTTCGGGTGGTCCGGCCAGCGAGCCAGCAGCGCGCGCAGCACCCGTGCCGTGGTGGACTTGCCGACCGCGACGCTGCCCGCGACGCCGATGATGAACGGCACCTTCTCCGACTCGCCGAGGAAGGTCGCGGTCGCGTCGGACAGCCGTTGGCGGGCCTGCACCTGGAGGTTGATCAACCGCGACAACGGCAGGTAGACCTCGGCGACCTCACTGAGGTCCACCGGGTCGTTCAGGCCGCGCAGTCGGGTCAGATCGCCTGCCGACAACGGCAGGGGCGTCGATTTGCGGAGCTCTCGCCACTGCTCCCGATGCAATTCCACATACGGGGTCAGGTCACGCACGCGCGCCATCGCGCCACTCCTCGCCGAAGCAGGGAAAACTCGTAGTTAACGGTAGGTGGTGACTGGCAAGCTCGCGCTGTGACGAACTACACGCTGCGGTCCGTCGACCTCCATGACCAGTCGCGGGTCGTGCAGTTGCTGACCGAAAGCTGGGGCTCGCCAAGGGTTGTCGTCGGGCCCGCCCGTGTCCACGACGCGTCCCCGTTACTTGGATTAATCGCCTCACAGGACGGCGACATTGTCGGGTTGCTCACGTACCCACGTCGAAGGCGAGACCGCGGACCTCGTCACCCTCAACGCCTACCGTGCGGCGGACGGCGCGGCTACCGGTTGCGCGAGCTGCGGGTGGGGGCCATCGAGGCGGCACTCGTGATCAAGCCGCAGATTCCGCTGATCGGCAACCACGGCATCCCGGTACGGGACGAGCTGGAGATGGAATCACTCCTGTGAGAACACTTCGTCCCACGCGGCCATGACCTGACGGGCGCACGTCTCAGGCGACACACCACCCACACCTGTCCCCAACCCGGGAACGGCGACTGTGCGGATGACGTCGCGAATGAGCACGCCCTCGTCGAGGTGGCCGTTCTGCCATAGCCGGAACACGCCCCGCGCGGCGAGATAGGGATGCACGGTGTCCTCAGGCAGTTGCTCGCCCGGCTCACGCATGGTCGGCGCGCTGATGAGCCACGACGGCATCGGAGCGCCCGTCGGCACGATCAACGCCTCGCCCACCGGCAGCTCGCCACCGTGGAACGCCAGGACGGCGCTGCGCACGGTCTGTTCGATGTTGGGGAACACCTGCGCGTAGACCGCGTCGACACCGCCCCGCATCCAGCCGAACGAGTTCGCCGGGCTGACCACTGCCTGCGCCGAGACATCGAGCACCGAACCGTGGTGCACGCGTATGCCGTGGCGCTGTCGCGCCGCCGCCTCCCACGCGAGCGCGAGCGGCTCGTCAACCGCGCACAGCACCAACTCCAGCGAATACGAACCCGACAGGCGTTCGGTACTTGCCTCCGATTCGGCGGTCACGCCTACCAGAATGTCAGGCCAGGGACAGCACGGGAACCGCCATCAAGTGCCCTATGGTTGTCCAGTGTCACGAATCGCCTACTTCGGTCCACGTGGAACCTTCACCGAACAGGCCGCCCGCGGCTTCGGGGACGCCGAGTTCGTCCCAGTGGAGACAGTCCCGTTGGTACTCGCCGCGGTGCGTGCGGGTGAGGTCGACGCCGGGTGTGTTCCGGTGGAGAACTCCGTCGAAGGCGCCGTGACCGCGACGATGGACGCGATGGCCGACGACGAGCCGCTGCACGCCGTGGGCGAGGCCGTCCTGCCCGTGCGGTTCTCGATCCTGACCCGTGCCGGTGTCCAAGCCGAGGACGTCAAGACCGTCGCCTCACACCCGCACGCGATCGCCCAGGTGCGTCACTGGATCACCGACAACCTGCCCAACGCGATCCCCGTCGCGACCACGTCGACGGCCGCCGCGGCGGTGCAGGTCAACGAGGGCGAGTTCGACGCGGCGGTGTCCGCGCCCGTCGCGGTCATGCACTACCCGCTGGTCGAGCTGGCCACGGACGTGGCCGACGTCGACACCGCGGTCACCCGGTTCCTGCTGCTGAGCAAACCCGGCAACCCGCCACGGCCCACGGGTCACGACCGCACGTCGCTGGCTGTGATCATCGCGCACGACGAGCCGGGGTCGCTGGCCGCGACGTTGTCCGAACTGGCGCTGCGCGGGATCAACCTGACGCGCATCGAGTCACGGCCGCTGCGTGGCCTGTTCGGCGAGTACCGCTTCTACCTGGACTTCGACGGGCACATCGCCGAGCAGCGGGTCGCCGACGCGCTGGCCACGCTGCACCGGATCAGCAAGCAGGTCCGGTTCCTCGGGTCGTACCCCAAGGCCGACCGGTCCCCGTCCGAGGCGCCGCCGAGGTCGACCGACGCCGACTACCAGGCCGCGGCCGCGTGGGTGGCCAAGATCCGGGAAGGCCTCTGATGCGGCTGTTGCTCGTCCGTCACGGCCAGACCGCGGCCAATCTCAAGCGCGCGCTCGACACGAGCCTGCCCGGCGCGCCGCTCACCGAGGAGGGCCACCAGCAGGCCGCCGACTTCGCGGCCACCCTGCCGGACAAGCCGGTGGCGGTCTACGCCAGCCAGGCCACGCGCGCGCAGCAGACGGCCGCGCCGATCGCCGCCGCCCACGGCCTGGAGGTCCAGGTGGTCGAAGGCGTGCACGAGGTGTTCGTCGGCGACCTGGAAGGCCGCACCGACGACGCCGCGCTGCAGGAGTTCTTCGAGATCTACCTGCGCTGGACCAACGACGACCTGGACGCCAGGATGCCCGGCGGCGAGAGCGGCGCGGAGATCCGAGCCCGGTTCACCGACGCCGTCGGGCTGATCCGGGACAACCACCGTCACGATCATCAGGACGACGAGGACTGCCTGGTCGTCCTGGTCAGCCACGGCGGCGTGATCCGGCTCGGCGCGGAGTGGCTGGCCGAGAACGTGACCGGTCAGCTCGCCAACGTCGGCGTGCTGCCGAACACCGGTCACGTCCTGCTGGAGGCCAACGGCGACGGCTGGAACTGCATCGAATGGACCGGCGTCGACCTACCCCACTCGTGAGTGTTCGCGCCGGGGTTCTAACCCGTCTGAACACTCACGAGGTGAAGGTGCGGCGGAATCCGGCGGGGCCGTGCACCTCGATGTTGTAGTCCTTGCCGGGCAACGGGATCCGCACGATCTGCAGGCCGAGGACGTCGACGTGCCTCGGGTTGGCGAACTCCTTGCCGTACGGGTAGACCGCGAAGTGCGCGCTGCGCGTGCCGAAGTTGCGCAACGTCAGCACCAGGGTCCGGCCTTCCAGCTTCGCCCACGCCTCCGGGCGGTACGGCACCGGTCGTGCGGGCCGGGTTCCCGGTTCCTGCTGGGGAAGCGCCTGCTCGTCGGGCGGCGCGGCCTTCCAGCGCGGCACCGGCGCCGGGACCGCGGCCGGTTTGTCCACCTGTGGCCTGCGGCCCGCGTGCCGGAAGTCGAACGCGGAGGTCAGGTCACCCGCGACGGTCCGGCGCCACGGGCTGATGTTCGACTCGTGCACGCCTGTCCAGCGCTCCAGGAACTGGATGATCGACGTGTGGTCGAACGTCTCCGACGCGACGTACCCGCCGACCGACCACGGTGACACGACTGTCGTCGGGACGCGGAAGCCGAAGCCGATCGGCTTGCCGTCGGTGAACTCCTCGGTGCGCGCGGTCGGCGGGACCGGCGGCGGCACGTGGTCGAAGTAGCCGTCGAACTCGTCGAACGTGAGGATCAGGGCCGTCTTGGCCCACACCTTGGGGTTCGAGGCGATGGCGTCGAGGATGTCGTAGGTCAGCTTCGCGCTCGCCGCGGGTGACGACGCCGACGGATGCTCGGAGTCGGCCGCCGACGGCACCAGGTAGGAGACCTTCGGCAGCTTGCCCGACTCGACGTCCGCACGGAACGCCTTGGCCAGTTCACCGGGCCGCACGCGGGCCAGTGCCCGGTCGTAGAGCGAACGCTCGGTCCTGTCGAGCGTTCGCACACCTGCGGCCAGCTGCTTGAGCAGTTCGTCCCGTTCGGCCGGAGCGGCTTTGAACAGGTTGGCGTAGAAGCGATCCATGCTCTTGAGGCCCAGCGGCCGCAACGCCTTGCGCGCGATCTCCTTGAACCGGACGAAGAACTCGAGCGCGTTGTCCTGGTAGTTGTCCCACTCCTGGTAGGTCTTCCACGAGACACCACGGGATTCGAGGCGTTCGGCGTACGTCGTCCACGAGTAACCTGGGTGGTTGTCCTCGTCGTAGGCGTCGTTGTCCACAACGCGCCGGTTCGTGCCCGGTTCGTAGCCGACGTTGCCGCTCCACATGAACAGCCGGTTCGGGTTGGTCGGTCCGAACACCGACGAGTGGTAGGCGTCGCACAACGTGAACGTCTCGGCGAGTTCGTACTGGAACGGGATGTCCTTGCGGTCGTAGTACGCCATTGTGGACTTCGACTTGGCCGGGACCCAGCCGTTGTTCCAGCCGTTGGCCCACGCGGCCTGGCCACCGTCCCAGCTGTGGTCGAGTGACCCGAGGTACTGGATGTCACTGCCGGGGCGGTTCGCGCGCCTGGCGGCCTCACGCGCGGAGAACGGCAGCACGCCGTCCTGCTCGAAGACGCCCTTCAACGCCGAGGGGTCGCCGAAGCCCCGCACGCCACGGAGGGTGCCGAAGTAGTTGTCGAACGACCGGTTCTCCTGCATCAGGATCACCACGTGCTCGATCGCGCCGAGGCCGCCCGGCCGGAACGGCTCGGCCAGTGCGGCGTGCACGGACGGCGGCAACAGCGATCCGGCGGCGACACCACCGGACAGGGCGAGCAGGCGGCGGCGGGAGAGGTCAGTCATGGGTCAGCAGCCTCCGGTGCCTCGACGAACGACGTGTGAACGCGTTCTCGCAGGGTGGTGAACTTAAGTGGCCTGCTCACGGTGCTGGACGACCGCCAGGAGCGGATAGCCGCGTTCGTATGGTGAAGCTCTCACGCAACCAAGATGGGTTTCGGTACGTCCTCACAGTGGGCATCCAGAGAACGAAACGCTGGAGGCGAACGTCATGAACGTCCCGAAGATCGGAATCCTGGCGGCGAGCAGCTTGCTCTTGCTGGCGGCGTGCAGCGGTACGCCCGCGCCGGACACGACGCCACAGGTTCCCTCGATCGAATCGATTCAGCCGTCGAGCCCACCGGGCAGCCCGTCCGCGCAACCGTCCGAGTCGGCGACGCCGCCCTCCACCTCGGAGGCGCCGGCGCAGACAGGCGCACCGGCGCCCGCCGCGGACGGCCTGTGCAAGGCGGCCAGCCTGAAGCTCAGCGTCAGCGGGGGAGACGGCGCCGCGGGCACCGTCTACCGCAACCTGGTCTTCACCAACTCGGGCTCCGCACCGTGCACCATCCAGGGCTTCCCCGGAGTGTCCTATGTGACCGGTGACGACGGCCATCAGGTCGGCCCCGCCGCGGTCCGCGTCGGCAACAAGGGCGACGCGATCAAGCTCGCGCCCGGCGCCAGCGCGTCCGCCCCGGTCGGCTTCGTGCAGGTCGGCAACTTCGACCCGGCGGTGTGCAAGCCGACCGACGTCCGCGGCCTGCGCGTGTACCCGCCGCAGGAGACCGCGTCGGTCTTCGTGCCGCTGGCCGGCACCGGCTGCGCGGGCAACCCGCCTGGCCAGCAGTTGAGTGTGAAGACGATTCAGCGGACCTGATCGGTCGGCCCAGACCCCTGTCTCGTGGCGCAGCCCGGCCCCCCTGCCGGTTGTGAGCAACGAGATAGGGGTGAACTTTTTCTGCCAAGAAGCGTCCTGTTAAGTGGAACTACAGTGGTCGCTGAGAATGGCGGGGAAATGTCAAGCACAGGCAAAGCAATGGTAACCGGGGCGCTGTTGGCCGTCGCCCTTGTTGTGGGCGCCTGCAGTTCGGACGAAACGCCGGGCGCGGCCGGGGCCTCAGGCGGGTCACCGACGTCCGCGCCGGAGGTCAAGCTCGACATCACCCCAGGTGGAGACGGAAACGCCCCGACAAAGCCGATCGTCGTGCACGCGACCGGCGGCACACTCGACGCGGTCACCGTCACGAATTCGAGCAAAGGAACAAAGGTAAAGGGTTCCTTTTCCGAAGATAAAACTTCGTGGACCTCAAGCGAGGTGCTGGCGTACGGCGCGGCGTATGACGTCGTCGCCGACGGAGTGGCGCCGGACGGCAAGAAAACCGAACAGAAGTCGACCGTGAAAACACTCGCACCCCGGGCGACCGCGTTTCCCTCGTTCATTCCAGCGCCCAGCATCACGGAGGTCGGCGTCGGCCAGCCGATCGTGGTGAAGTTCGACAAGGACATCACCGACAAGGCAGCGGCCGAGAAAGCACTGACGGTCACGTCGACGCCTGCCCAGACCGGCGGCTGGTACTGGATCACCAAGCGCGAAGTGCACTACCGCCCGCAGAACTACTGGCAGGCGGGCACCACGATCAAGGTGCACGCGGGCGTCTACGGCGTCGACCTCGGCGGCGGCACGTACGGGCAGACCGACCGCGACCTGAACCTGAAGGTGCACGACTCGTGGGTGGCCAAGGCGGACGGCAACACCGAGCAGATGCAGATCTTCCAGAACGGAAACCTGGTCAAGACCATGCCGATCAGCATGGGCAAGGACGCCACGCCGACCCACCTCGGCGCCCACGTCATCTCCGACAAGCAGCGCGACTACACGATGGACTCGTGCACGTACGGCGTCTGCTCGGGGCCGCAGGCGTACAAGTCGCTGGAACACTTCGCCGAACGCATCTCCAACGACGGCGAGTTCGTCCACGAGAACCCCAACAGCGTCGGCCAGCAGGGCAGCTCCAACGTGTCCCACGGCTGCATCAACCTCAACGCGGCGAACGCCCAGTGGTTCTTCGACCACTTCGGCCTCGGCGACGTGGTCGAGGTGACCAATTCCGGCGGGCCACAGCTGCCGGTCTGGGACACTTACGGGGACTGGGCTGTCTCGTGGTCCGCGTGGGTCGCGGGTTCCGCTGTGAAGTGAGGTGGCACGCGTGCGAAAAGCACTGCTGGTAGGGCTTCTGATGCTCGCTGCGTGCTCGTCGCCGCCACCACCGGCGCCACCACCGCCCGCACCGGCTGAGGCGGTTGTCGGCCAGACAGTGGTACCTGGCACGAAGGCGCCGAGTGGTCACGTCGTGCCGGATGTGACCGGCAAGAACCACCAGGAAGCCCAGGACACCTTGCAGGCGTCGGGCTTCTACAAGCTCAAGGAAGAAGACGCGACCGGCAGATCGCGCGCGCTGATCATCGACCGCAACTGGGTCGTGGTCGAGCAGGTGCCCCGAGCGGGGACCGTGCTCGACCCGAAGGAACCCGTGACGCTGAAGTCGAAGAAGTACAGCGACTAGCGACGGGCGACTAGTTCATCAGGCCGGTTCGCCAGGCCCACGCTGCCACCTCCACCCGGTTGCGGGCGTCGATCTTGGACTGGACCGCGGCGAGGTGGGTTTTCACCGTCGACAACGACATGAACAGCTCGTTGCCGATCTCGGTGTTGGTCAGGCCACGGGCGACCGCGCGCACCACGTCCTGCTCCCGTTCGGTGAGGCTGATGTCCGTCTTGGCCGCCGCCTTCACGGGTGGGGCCGCGAAGTGCTCGAGGAGGCGGACGGTGATCTGCGGTGAGATCAGCGCGTCGCCGCGGACGGCCGCGCGCACTGCCTCGAGCAGCAGTGCCGGGCCCGCGTCCTTGAGCAGGAAGCCGCTGGCGCCGTTGGCGAGCGCGGTGTGGACGTATTCGTCGAGGTCGAACGTGGTCACCACGACGACCTTCAGCGGGTCCGCCACGCCTGGCCCGGCGAGGATCCTGGTCACTTCCAGCCCGTCGATGCCCGGCATCCGGATGTCCAGCAGGCACACGTCCGGCCGCAGTTCGGTCGCCTTGGCGACCGCCTCCCTGCCGTCCGGCACGTCCGCGACGACTTCGATGTCGTCCTGCGTCTCCAGGATCATCCGGAATCCGGCCCGGACCATCTCCTGGTCGTCGGCGATCAGCACGCGGATCGTCACGTGGCGTCCTCTTCTTCCCCTACCGGCAGCCATGCGTCGACCTGCCAGCCGACGGGGTCGGCCGGGCCGGCGGCGAACCGGCCACCTAGCAACTCGACGCGTTCACGCATTCCGACCAGACCGTATCCGCCCGACCCGCCGACTGGATCTTGGCGTCTGCCTGTTCCGTTGTCGGCCACCTTGACGTGGATCTCCGCCGCCGACGTGACGACGTCGACGAAGACCGCGGTGGCGCCGAGGGCGTGCTTGCCCACGTTCGTCAGCGACTCCTGGACCAGCCGCAACACCGATCTGCCGACCTCCTGCGGCACGACCTGCGGCACGTCGAGGTTGAGCCGGACCGCGGGGCCGCTGAAGTTCTCGATCATGGCGCGCAGGTCGGCCGTGAGGTCCGTCGTGGCCTGTTCGGTCGCCTCGGACGTACCGGCGGGTTTGGCCCCCCGCATGCTGGCCACCAGGAAGCGCATGGCCTTCAGCGCCTCGACTCCGCTGGTTTCGATCTTCGCCAGCGCCTTCACGGCCACCTGCGGGTCCTTCGCGGACACCAGGGCCGCGGCTTGTGCCTGCACGACGATGCCCGTCACGTGGTGTGCCACGACGTCGTGCAACTCCCGGGCCAACGCCAGCCGTTCGCTCTGCTGCGCGCCGCTCACCGCCGACCGCACGGACTGGGTCCGTTCCCGGTCCCGTGACCGGAAGTACATCCCGGTCGCCACCGCCACGACGAGCAGAACAGCCAAGTAGAGACTGAATTCGTCGGCGTTGGAGCTGACCCGGGTGCGGTCGAGCAGTTCGCGCAGCTGCAGTGCCAGGAAGGTCGCCAACGCGAGCGCGGCCGTGCTGAAGACAGCGGGCCATCTGGGCGCCCACCGGACCGTGAACGCGATCAGCGCCATGCTCGCCGCGATCTCCGTGAGCACCGGTCCGCCGCCGGTCATCCGCCCTGGCAGGATCCCGCCCGCGAACATCACGAACGGGCTCAACGCGATCGCGGCTGTCGCGATCAGGCTCAGGACGACCGGTGCGCGTGGCGCGAAGAACGCGCACACCGACGCGATGACCGCGCCCCCGAGCGCGAACACCTGGTTCGTCGTGCCGCCGATCCGCAAGTCGAGGAACAGCATCAACGTCAGCGCGGCGGCCAACGGCCACTGCCTGCGGATGAGGGCACCGAGTTGCGTCTCCGTGCGCCGCCCGCTCACCGACCGCAGGTAGACGCCGACGAGGACGGCGCCGACGAGGATCAGCAACCCCAGTTGGAGCGACCGCATGTTGCCCGACGCCGACCACTTGCCTGTCCGGAAGAACGTCGCCAGCACAGCCACCCCCACCAGCGACGCGGTGCACAGAGCGGCGGTGATCGGCGGCGTCCGCCACACGACGAGGACGACGAGCGTGATCCCGGCCGCCACCTCGGTCAGCAGGATGTCGTTGATGCTGATCGACTCGGGCTGGGTGTGCGAGAGCCTGATGAACGCGGTGGACACCAGCAGGACGAACGAGCCCCCGACAGCCCCCTGCACCGGCTGCTTGACCCCCAGCAGCGCGCACAGCCCCAACAACGCCGCACCTGGTAGCGCGCCGAGCGTGGTCTTGCCGTTGTCGACCGTGAGCAGCACGTCGATGAGGAAAGAGCCGGCGAGCAGGGTCAGCAGCCACTGCGTGGTCCTCGGCTGGACAGGGGACACCGTCACGGAACGAAAGCTTCGCACTTCACCGCCGGTTTCGCCTCGGTCATCCGGCGCGCGTCCCTCGGCCGATCGGCCAACCGGGACATCCCCGACCCCGACCCCGAGGACGACAACCCCGCCAGCCACGGGTCAGCCGCGCCGAAAACGCCGCAGGACAGCCACCACCGAAACAGCAACAGCCCTGGGGGAACCCCTGATTTCACGTTACGCCGGGGGTCTGACAGAAACCGGTGCGCCCGGGGGTCCGTGGCTGCCCTGAGCTGCGTATTGCCTGGTCATGGCCATGTGGCGGCTGTGGATGGCTCTTCGGCCGATTCGGCGAGGGGTGCCCGCGGGCCAAGCTGGTACCAGCAACGAGCAGACGGGAGAAAGCAATGGTCGCACTGGTGTTGACCTGGATCGGAGCAGTCGTCGGAGTGACGCTGGTCCTGCTGATGGCCCTCGGCCCGGTCATCGTCGAACTGGACGGCTGGCTGGCGCAGCGCCGCCGCGTCCGCCACCGCAAGGTGGCCGAGCAGAAGCTGGCCACGAAGAAGGCCGCCGCCACCGTCGCCGCCCGCCCGGTGTTCCATTGAGAGCATGAGCCTCACCGACTTGAGCACACGCTTGCGTGACTTCGCCACGACGCGGGACTGGCACCGGTTCCACACACCGAAGAACCTGGCGATGGCGCTGTCCGGTGAGGCAGGCGAGCTGGTCAGCCTGTTCCAGTGGCTCACGCCAGAGCAGGCGGCTGCCGCCATGGACGACCCCGATCTCGCCGCGAACATCTCCGACGAGATCGCCGACGTCCTGATCTACCTCGTGCGGCTGGCCGACGTGCTGGACGTCGACCTCGTCAAGGCCGCCAACGCCAAGATCGACCGCAACGAGACCAGGTTCCCCCCTGTCAGTCGCGGGTGACGACCTTGCGCAGCCGGGTCAGCGCCCTGTGCTGCGCCACCCTGATCGCGCCGGGCGTCGAGCCCATCACGTCGGCGACCTCCTCCGCCGACAGGCCCACCACCAGCCGCAGTACCAGGATCTCGTGCTGCCGCGGCGACAACACCTTGCGCAGCAGCTGCTCCATCCGGCTGGTCAGCTCGAACTGCAGCGCGTGCTGCTCCGGCGTCGCCTCCGAACTCGGCACGTCCGGGATCTCCGGCACGGACAGCGCCGCGGACACCCGTGCGGCGTTGCGCCGGGCGTCGGCGACCTTGTGACCTGCGATGCCGTACACGAACGCCAGGAACGGCCTGCCTTGGTTGCGGTACCCGGGCAGGGCCCGGAACAGCGCCAGCAGCACCTCCTGCGCCACGTCGTCGACCGAGATGGCCGTTCGATGCCCCCCGATCCGCGCCTGGCAGTAGCGCAGGACCAACGGCCGGACGTACGCCAAAAGCCATTCCGTGGCGGCCGTGTCCCCCGACACGGCCGCCTCGACAACGGCGTTGAGCACGATCTCGTCCACGGGCTCCCCACTCCGCGTCCTCGTGTCCTCGCGTTCCGCCAACGCACTCACGGACATTCGTGCCTCCTCGCCGCTGGCCTCCCCGATAAGAGAAGAGACGGCACCCCGCGCCCAGATACGAGGTGTTAGGGGTCAATTCCTTCTGTGACCGAGTTGTCACCGAAGGCGAAAATCCGCTTGGTGCGCTGACCTAGCCTGAATCCCGTGAACGCAACCGTGATCCGCGGCAAGAACGTGGACATCCGACTCTGGACTCGGCCCGAGGAGGTCGAGGAGCACGCCATGCGCCAGTTGCACAACATCTCCGCGCTGCCTTGGGCCTTCAAGCACGTCGCGGTGATGCCGGACGTGCACTACGGCAAGGGCGCGACAGTCGGGTCCGTGATCGCCATGCGAGACGCGGTGTCGCCCGCGGCGGTCGGTGTGGACATCGGCTGCGGCATGGCGGCCGTGCGGACCTCGCTGCGCGCGTCGGACCTGCCCGACGACCTCGGCCGGATCCGGTCGGAGATCGAACAGGCCGTGCCCGTCGGTTTCTCGATGCACAAGGCGACCGTGTTCGACGGACGCGACGCCGGTGACTGGGGCGCCTTCTGGAACGACTTCGGCACGCTGGCCGGTGGCTTCGACCGGGCTCGGGCACTGCACCAGATGGGCACGCTCGGCGGCGGCAACCACTTCATCGAGGTCTGCCTGGACACCACGCAGCAGGTCTGGGTGATGCTGCACTCCGGCTCGCGCGGGGTCGGCAACATCCTCGCGCAGCACCACATCGCGGTCGCCCGGGGCCTGGCGCACAACGCCGAGCTGCCGGACCGCGACCTGGCGGTGTTCCTGGCCAAGACGCCGGAGATGGAGGCGTACCGCCGTGACCTGTACTGGGCACAGGACTACGCACGCCGCAACCGCGCGGTCATGCTGCGCCTGGTCTGCTCGGTGCTGAGCGCGCAGTTCCCGCAGGTGACGTACGACAAGCCGATCTCGTGCCACCACAACTACGTGGCGGAGGAGACGCACTTCGACACCGAGGTGATGGTCACCCGCAAGGGCGCGATCCGCGCGGGCCGGGGTGACATGGGCATCATCCCCGGCTCGATGGGCACGGGGTCGTACATCGTTCGTGGCCTGGGAAACCCGGACTCGTTCGAGTCGGCGTCGCACGGCGCGGGCCGCCGCATGTCACGGACCAAGGCCAAGAAGAGGTTCAGCGCGAAGGACCTCGCGGCGCAGACCGCGGGCGTCGAGTGCCGCAAGGACGCCGGCGTGGTCGACGAGATCCCCGCGGCGTACAAGGACATCGACGAGGTCATCCGCAACCAGTCCGACCTGGTCGAGGTCGTCGCGAAGCTCAAGCAGGTGATCTGCGTGAAGGGATGAGGAAAGGGGCCCTTGCCCGGGGCCCCTTTTCGTGTCACGCCTTCGGTTCGAAGACCTCGATACCGCCAAGGCCCGGCCGCAACGCCTCCGGGACGACGACCGACCCGTCGGCCTGCTGGTGGTTCTCGACGATCGCGACGATCCACCGCGTGGTGGCCAACGTGCCGTTGAGAGTCGCGGCGATCTGCGGTTTGCCGTTCTCGTCGCGGTAGCGGACGTTGAGCCTGCGCGCCTGGAACGTCGTGGTGTTCGAAGTGGACGTCAGCTCCCGGTACGCCTGCTGCGACGGGAACCACGCCTCGCAGTCGAACTTGCGCGCCGCGCTCGTGCCCAGGTCGCCCGCTGCCGTGTCGATCACGCGATACGGCACGTCGATCTTGTGCAGCATCTCCTCTTCCCAGGCCAGCAGCCGGGCGTGCTCGGCCTCGGCGTCCTCCGGCTTGGTGTAGACGAACATCTCGACCTTGTCGAACTGGTGCACGCGGATGATGCCCCGCGTGTCCTTGCCGTACGACCCGGCTTCCCGCCGGTAGCACGACGACCAGCCCGCGTACCGGCGCGGCCCGGCCGACAGGTCGAGGATCTCGTCCGCGTGGTACCCGGCGAGCGGCACCTCCGACGTGCCGACGAGGTACAGGTCGTCGTCGGCGAGGCGGTACACCTCGCTCGAATGGGCGCCGAGGAAGCCGGTGCCGTCCATGATCTCCGGACGCACGAGCGACGGCGTGATCATCACCTGGAACCCGTTGGCGACCGCCTGCTGCACGGCCATGTTCAGCAGGGCGAGCTGGAGCTGCGCGCCGACGCCGGTGAGGAAGTAGAACCGCGAGCCCGACACCTTCGCGCCGCGCTCCATGTCCACCCCACCCAGCTTGGTCAGCAGGTCGAGGTGGTCGGCGGGCTCGAAGTCGAGCTTCTTCGGCTCACCGACGTGCTTGAGCACGACGTAGTCGTCCTCGCCACCGGCGGGCACGGCCGAATGGACCAGGTTGGGGATCACGCGGTGCAGCCGGGTGACCGCCTCGGCGGCCTCGGTCTGCTCGGCCTCGGCGGCCTTGACCTCGGCGGCCATCTCCTTGCCCTTGGCCAGCAGCGCGTCGCGCTCCTCGCCCTTGGCTTTGCCGACCTGGCGGCCGAACGCCTTCTGCTCGGCCCGCAACGTGTCAGCCCTGGAGACGGAACTGCGGCGACGCTCGTCGGCAGACAGCAACTGGTCGACCAGTTGCTCATCCTCACCACGGGCGCGCTGTGACGCACGCACCGCCTCCGGGTCCTCGCGCAGTACCTTCAGGTCAATCACGGGAATCAGCGTAGTCCGCCCCGGTATCCATTTCGCTGACGCCCGGCTGACAGGGGGTCTGAGCTAGGAGCCCGCGCTGACGCGCAGGCTCCGCTGTCAGCTGATGGCCACCGCGACGACGAGGCCGAGGGCCAGGTGCGCCGACCCGACGACCACGCTCGCCGGGGTGAACTTCTCCGCCTGGATGACCTCGCCGATGTTGATCCGGGTCGCCCACTCCAGGATCCGGACCGCCGCCACCTGCACGATGATGCCCAGCAGGCCGTAGACCAGCGAGGTGATCAGGCCCGCGGTCAGGTCGCTCGCCGACGAGGTGATCGCCAGCACGATGATGAACGCCATGCTGACCAGGCCGGCTGACGTGATCAGCACCGCGTTCGGTTTTCCGGTCCTGACCAGGTCGGACAGTTTCCCTGGGGTGGTCCAGTCGATCGCGTAGAAGCCCGCGAGGATCAGCGCGAGGCCGACGATCGCGTACAGCGCGATCGCGCCGATGCCCCTGCCGAGCTGCGCTCCGAATTCTGGATCCAGGGCGAGGATCTGGGTGGTGTGCACGGGCCCCTCCGGCCTAAGTGGACGTCTGTCGTGGGTGAATTATCACGATTCCGGGATGCGATGGGGGACAAACGCCGCACCATCGTCGGTGACCAGGCCCGCTGTTTCCCTGATGCCGAGTCCGGCAGCCGAGTCGCCGACGATCCACGCGCCCAGCGCGGGCCGGAATCCGTCGAACTCCGGCAGCGGGTCGAACGCCTGGTAGACGAACCCCTCGTGGCCGTAGACGCCGCCTGTCTGGGTCTCGTAGCCCGGCGCCACGATCTGGATGTTCGCGCCCTCACGGCCGAGGCGGGGCTTGCGCACGTACTCGGTGAGCAGGCCCGGCTGGTCGAGGAACGCGGGCAGCAGGTTCGGGTGCCCCGGGTACATCTCCCACAGGATCGCCAGCAGCGCCTTGTTCGACAACAGCATCTTCCACAGCGGCTCGATCCAGAGCGTCTGCGGGAGGCTCTCCACCGCCTTGCGCCCGAACTCCTCGTCGACCACCCACTCCCAGGGGTAGAGCTTGACGATCGCGTTCATCGGCGCTTCTTCCAGGTCCACGAAGCGCTTGAGCAGCGAGTGCCAGCCGATCTCCTCGATCGCCAGCCCCACCGTGTCCAGGCCGCCCTCCGCGGCCGTTTCCTGCAGGTACGCCGTGGTGACGTGGTCCTCGCCGCTCGGGTCCGCCGTCGACCAGGTGAAGTGCACCTCGTTGGACGGCAGCCGGTCGCCGATCTCGCTCCAGCGTTCGACGAGCTTCTCGTGGATGGAGTTCCACTGGTCGTCGTCGGGGAACGCCTCGGTCTTCCAGAACCACTGCACGACCGCCGCTTCCAGCAGGGAGGTCGGCGTGTCGGCGTTGTACTCCAGCAGCCTGGCTGGGCCCGACCCGTCGTAGCGCAGGTCGAACCGGCCGTAGACGTGCGGGTCGTGCCGCCGCCACGACTCGGCGATGTGCGGCCAGATCCACTCCGGGATGCCGAAGTCCTTGTAGCGCTCGGTCGTCACCACCGTGTCGACGGCTTCGAGGCACATCGAGTGCAGCAGCTCCACGTCCGCTTCGAGCGAGAGGATCTCGTCGATGTCGAACACGTAGTGCACGGACTCGTCCCAGTACGGGCGCTGGTTGCCTGCCCGGTCGCGTGCGGGTGTGCCGAAGACCAGCCCCTGCTCGGCGATCTTCTTCTGCCAGTCTGGTCGGGGCTGGGATGACTCGCGGTGCAACTCAGCTGCCTCCGCTCTTTCCGCCGCCGCTTACACCGAAGCCACCGCGCGAGATCGTTTTGCCCGACGTGCCGCTCTTGACCGTCGTTCCGCTGCTCGGGGCGGCTGTCGAGCCGCCGGTCACCTTGCGACTGCTGCCCGAGCCGGTGACCGTGCCGCCGTAGTTGTAGTGGTAACTGCGGGTCTGCCCGCCGCCGATCGGGATGTAGAAGAAGCCGCCCGAGTAGTAGCCGTTGTGGCTGCGCACGTAGTCCTCGGAGCAGTAGTTCTCGTCCGAGGACAGCGTGCTGCTGTCGTCCACGCAGTAGGCGTTGACCTCGTCAGGCGTCACGGCTGAGTACCAGACGGCGACCGTCGCGACGACACCGACCGTCACACCCGCCCCGATCATCACCCGGCGACGGCGCAGCGACTTGCGCTCGGTCTCCGCGACGACCGCGCGCTCCTGCTCGTCCTGCTCCTCGAGCGCTCTGCGCATGGCGCGCTTCTCGGCCAGCGTCGGTTCACGCGGCGTGGTCGTCTCCGCGTCCTGGTACCGCATGGCACCGCGTTTGGGCTCAGCGGTCGGCTCCGGCTGGGCCTGGTCGTCGCCGCTCTGGCCGCCCGGTGCGGTGCCGTCGTCCCTGTTGTCTGTCATCCCGGCCCTCCCTCTCGCGGACAGTACATTCGCCGACCGGACACGCGGGGAGCGGCGTGGCGATGAGTGTCCTGATCGCAACACACAACCGCCCGGTGGGGCAGGTACGGCATGATGGTGTAGATGTCAGCGAACGCCCAACGGTTGCGGTCCGGTGGACCCACTCTCAGCACGCGCCTGGTGATGGCGGGTGCTTTCGTCGGCGCGCTGCTGGTGCTCACGATGAGCATGGTTTTCAAGTGGCCGGCCGCCGGCGGGTCCGGTGCCAGCAACGATGCGGCCGCCAACCTCGCCGCCGCCTTCGAGGCGCCCCCGGGCAGCTGCCTGACGTGGAAGCCCGACGGCTCGGACATGAAGCCGGTGGACTGTGAGCAACCCCACCTTTTCGAGGTCACCGGCGATGTGGACATTTCGGGCGAATACAACGCCAGTGCCCCGTCGCCCGCCGAGGAGGCCTGGCGGACCATCGCCAAGCAGAAGTGCGCGACCGGCGCGACCACGTACCTCGGCGGCAAGCTCGACCCGTTCGGCAAGTACAGCGTCGGCGCGTTGAAGCCCAGTGACGAGCAGTGGCGCGACGGTGACCGCAAGCTCCGCTGCGGCCTGCAGCGCGCGGCCCCGTCGGGCAAGGCGCTCGTCGCGACGACGAAGTCGGCCAAGAACCAGGACCAGTCGGACGTCTACGAGCCCGGTACGTGCCTCGCGCTGGTCGACAAGAACGTCGGCGACCCGGTGCCGTGCGACAGCGACAAGGCGCACGCCTACGAGATCGTCGGCGTGATCGACCTGTCGCAGACCTTCAAGGACGCGTACCCCTCCGAGGAGCAGCAGCAGACGGCCATGCTCGACCAGTGCCCGAAGGTGGCAGGCGAGTACACCGGCAACCTCGACCTGAAGAGCAAGGGCCTGCTGCTCACGTGGGACACGCGCAAGCAGGAGAGCTGGGAGGCCGGTTCGCACCGCGCGGTCTGCAAGGTCGGCGCGCCGCTCGCGGACAACTCCGGCCTCGCGCCGATCACCAACAGCATCAAGGGCGCCGGGGCGGCCGTGCAGTCGTCGGCGCCCGCGGGCAGCTCGGCGTCCACGCCTCCCACCGGCGGGTGACGGCGTGCCGGTGGAGATGTCACTGGCGCGGTTCGAGGAACTCGTCAGCGACGCGTTGGACCTGGTGCCCCGCGAGTTCGCCAAGGCGATGGACAACGTCGTCGTCCTTGTCGAGGAGTACAACGCCGAGGAGCCGTCCATCCTCGGGCTGTACCACGGCATCGCGCTGACCGAGCGGACCTCGCAGTACGGCGGTGTCCTGCCGGATCGGATCTTCATCTACCGCCAGCCCATCCTGTCGATCTGCGACACCGAGGACGACGTCGTCGAAGAGGTCGCCGTGACCGTCGTTCACGAGATCGCGCACCACTTCGGCATCGACGACCACCGGCTGCACGAACTCGGCTGGGGTTAGTGCCGTGACCGGAATGGTTCGCCGGTTCCGCTCGTGTGGTGTGCAACCAATGTGGCCTTCGGTGCGCCTGGCGCAACCAAGGCGGCATTGGTTGCGCCCCACGGACAGCGAAACGGCGGGGCGCCCACTGAAGTGGGGCGCCCCGCCGTTTCGGATCGGCTGCTGCTAGTTGCCGGTCAGCACCGGCTCGTTGTCCGCCGACGGAGTCTTGTCGTCCGGCTCGTCCGCGGCCGAGTTCCTGCGGTCACGCCTGCGCGTGCGCCACCAGAAGATCGTGTGGACGACGGCGACACCGGCCGCGCCGATCAGGACGTACAGGCCCAGCTTGGACCCCGGTGCCACGTACTCCAGCGCCAGCGTGTGCTCGCCCGGCGGCAGCTTCACCGTGATCAGACCGGCGTCGCCGTCGATCAGGTCGACCTTCTTGCCGTCGATGGTGGCGGTGTAGCCGGGCCATGCCAGCCGGGCGAAGACGACCTCGCCGCCGTTGCCCGGAGCGGTGAACTTGATGCTCTCGTCCGTGCCGCCACTGCTCAACGACTGGACCTGCAGACCGGCCGACGTCCACGCCACGCGGCCAGGGTTCGGCAGCGGAGCCTCGCGGGTCCACACCGTGCGGACGTTGTCGCGCAGCAGGACCTTCCACCCGGCAGGCGGCGTGCCGCGGGCGATCTCCGGGTACAGCTTGTTCTGCAGCACCAGGTTCTGCACGCGGAACGCGTCGATCAGCGGGATGTCGGTGCCCTTCAACGGCCGCCAGATCTTCTGGTACGCGTCCTTGCAGACCGACCCCTTGTAGTCCATGCACATCGACTTGAAGAACTTCGAGAACCCGATACCGCTGTAGCGGGTGAGCGACTCGTGCCCGGACACCACCGAGATGTTGCCGAACGAGATCTCGCCGTCGTCCTGCTCGGACGTGCTGCCGACCAGGCCCTGCTGCGCGAGTTGCAGGTACGAGCCCTGGTACTCCTTGGTGCCTTCCTTGATCCGCGACACGGACGTCGCGGGCTGGATCACCGCGTCGATGTTGGCCACGCCCGGGTACGGGATACGCGCCGCCTGGTACGTGACCACAGCGATGGTGCCGACGAGCATGACGGCGCCCGCGCCTGCCCAGCCCTTCTTGCGGTAGAAGTGCAGCAGGGCGAACACGAGCACGAGCACCGCGAAGGTCGCGAGCAGGTGCATCCGCGAGTACTCGGGCCGCACCGCGAACGACAGGTACGCCCCGACACCGATCAACCCGAGCGTGGCGAGCGACCGTTCCTTGATCTTGTCCTTGTGCAGCCCGGCCGACAGCAGCACCGCGAGCGCCACACCCAGTCCGAGGTACAAGTACTCGATCAGGCGGATCGGCCAGCGGAACAGCCACAGGTTCGACGGGCCGAGCACCAGCACGGCGTAGATGCCGGTGACGGTGAGCAGGCTGATCAGCGACCGGGCAGGCTTGCGCAGCGCCTTCCAGCGCAGCCACGGCAGCAGCGGGATGGCGAACCAGAGGAAGTACGTCGACGGCAGGCTTTCCCTGACCGCGCCGCCCCAGTTGGTGATGGCGGGCAGGAACGTCGGCGCGCTGGAGGCGGCCAGGTCGGTGAGGCTCGGCACCATGAAGGTGTCGTTGGCGATCGCGGCCAGTTCCTGGCGGTCGGTCACCGGCAGCGCGCCGAGCAGCGGCAGGAACGCCAGCGCGCTGACCGCGCCGACGCAGATGCCCATCAGCGACACGTGCCAGAAGCGTTTGATCTCCTTGCGCACCAGCAGTTCGGTCAGGATACCGATCATGATGATCAGCAGACCCAGCGCGACGTACGGGTTTCCGTTGGTCATCGCCAGCACGCCGACCAGGAACGGCAGCAGCGGCGAGGAAGCACCGCGCGCGAACCGCCGCGCGGCCCACCAGAACCAGGTCGCGTACATGAACGCGGCCAGACCCGCGGGCCAGCCGGACGCCTCGTAGTACAGCGTGAACCCGGTCAGGGGGATCGCGATCGCGACGACGGCGGCCGGGATGCGGCTCGCGTTGTACTCGCGGCCGAGCAGGTAGGCGCCCATCGCGAGCAGCGTCATGTACTCGATCATCACGAACGCCGCGCCCGCGGACAGGTCGTTGAAGAGCGAGACGATCACGAAGTTCAGCAGCGAGATCGGGTTCCACACCGAATAGGCGGCCTCACCCGCGTAGTTGCCGCCGTACCAGCCGGACGACTCCATGATCGGCCAGTGCCCGGCGCGCAGCATCTCACCGAAGTGGTGCCAGTTCGGCACGAACGACTCGGGGTTGTCGCCGATGTAGTAGAAGTACGGGTTGAACCAGTAGGGAATGGTGAAGATGACCATTCCGACCACGCCGACGCCGAGGACGAACAGCCACTCCGGAATGGCGCGTTTGGTGCGGACCTCCCCGCCCAGGCTCGCTTCTGTCACGTCATCCCTCTCGTTGTGGTCCGGTCCCGCGGCCGTGATCACGGCCGGGCCGGGGGAGGGCATGCGCCTGGAAAACCGCGCCCACCCCTGTGCAGACTCGACGAGCGGAGTGTAGTGACGTGCGGGGTCTGGTCGGTTTCCGCCCCTACTTCGCCTCGGCGACGCGGTCCGCGACGTACTTGGCGATTTCCAGCGCGCTCGTCGCCGCGGGTGACGGCGCGTTGAGCACGTGCACCTGACCTGGCGCCGTCTCGATCAGGAAGTCGTCCACAAGCGAGCCGTCCGGCAGCAGCGCCTGCGCCCGCACGCCCGCGTTGCAGCGGACCAGGTCGTCCGGGCCGACAGCGGGCACGAGACGAGCGAGGCTGGCGGCGAAACGCTTGCGCGACAAGGACCGCAGCACTTCGTCCACACCGGTCCTGCCGTACTTGCGGGCCAGTCGCCACGCGCCGCTGAAGCGGGCGGTCTCGGCGAGGTCGCGTGCGGACACGTCGCGCCAGCGGTATCCCTCACGGCGCAACGCGAGCACGGCGTTCGGCCCCGCGTGCACGCTGCCGTCGAGCATCCGGGTCAGGTGCACGCCCAGGAACGGCAGCGCGGGGTCCGGCACCGGGTAGATCAGGCCGCGCACCAGGTGGCGGCGTTCCGGCTTCAGTTCGTAGTACTCGCCACGGAACGGGACGATCTGCGCACTCGGCGTGAGCCCGGCGAGCCGGGCCACCCGGTCGCTGTGCAGGCCCGCGCAGTTGACCAGGGCGTCGGCCCGCAGCACCTCGGTGCCGGTCGCGATCTCCACACCGCCGTCGCGGCCCGGCCGGATCGCCTTGGCCATCGTGGACAACCGCAGGTCGGCGCCCTTTTCGGTGAGCTCGCGGACCAGCGCGTCGCAGATGGCGGGGAAGTCGATGATGCCCGTGCTCTCCACGCGCAGCGCCGCGACGCAGGCGACCTCGGGTTCGTACTCGCGTGCCTCGGCGGGGTCGATCATCTTGGCCGGGACGCCGTTGGCCTCCGCGCGTTCGGCCAGCACACGCAGCCGGGGCAGTTCCTCATCGGCCGTCGCCACGACGAGCTTGCCGCACACCTCGACGGGTACGTCGTTCGCGCGGGCGTACTCCACGATGGACTGGTTGCCCGCGACCGACATCTTGGCTTTGAACGAACCGGGCTTGTAGTACAAACCGGCGTGCACGACATTGCTGTTGTTGCCGGTCTGGTGAGCCGCCCAACGGCTCTCCTTCTCCAGGACTGTCACCTGCGAGCCCCGTGCGAGCAGCTCCCTCGCGACCGCGAGCCCGACTATCCCACCACCGACAATCACGACGTGTCCCACGTCGCAAAGGGTACGGGGCTGAAAATGGGTACTTCCCGACCCCCATTAGACTCGCTGGCGACCCAACGCGAACACATACTTGCGGGAGAGTCATGCCTGACCCCATCATCCTCGGTCAGCCCACTGTCGGCGCCGAGGAGCTGGCCGCCGTCGAAGCCGTCTTCACATCCGGTTGGCTGGCCGGGGCGGGACCGACGAGCCGGAAGTTCGAGGAGCGCTTCGCGCAGGCGGCCGGCACGTCGCACGCGCTGGCCACCAGCAGCTGCGGCACCGCGCTGCACCTGTCGATGCTGCTGCACGACGTCAAGCCGGGCGACGAGGTGATCGTCGCCGACTACACCTTCCCCGCGACCGGGCACGCCGTGATCTGGGCAGGCGCGACCCCCGTGTTCGCCGACATCCGGCCGGACATCTGGACGGTGGACCCGGCGGCCGTCGAGGCGGCCATCACGCCGCGGACCGTCGGCGTCATCGCGGTGGACGTGTTCGGCCAGCCCGCCGACTACGACGAGCTCAACGCCATCACCAAGAAGCACGGTCTGTTCCTCGTCGAGGACGCCGCGTGTTCGGCCGGTGCGACGTACAAGGGCCGCAAGGCGGGCAGCCTCGCCGACCTCGCTGTCTTCAGCTTCCACGGCCGCAAGGTGATCACCGCCGGTGAGGGCGGCGCGGTCACGTCCGACAACGCGGATCTGATGGCACGCGCCCGCCGTCTGCACACGTACGGTATCGAGCCCGCGTTCGCCCGTGAGGGCAGCCGGGAACTGCCGATCCCGACCTTCGAGGAGACCGGCTACAACTACCGGCTCTCCGACGTGCAGGCCGCGATCATGCAGGTCCAGCTGGACCGGCTGCCCGACCTGATCGCCGCGCGCACCCGGGCCGCGACCCGCTACAACGAGCTGTTCAAGGACCTCGAGCTGGTCACCACGCCGGTCGCGCTGCCGGACCGCGAACACCCGTGGCAGTGCTACGCGCTCACCATCGACCCGTCGATCAGCCGGGACGAGGTGGCGCTGCGCCTGCGTGACCGCGGCGTCGGCTGCAACTTCGGCACGTACGCCTCGCACATCCAGCCGATCTACGGCCGGGACGACACCTGCCCGGTCTCGCTGGCCGCGTTCCGCCAGCAGCTGGCCATCCCCATGCACGCCAACCTGACCGAGGACGAGGTCGAGCGCGTCGGTGAAACCGTCCGCGACGTCGTCACCGAGCTCGCCGCCGAGCGCTGAGCAGCGCACCGACCAAGGAGAATCTCCCGATCATGGCTCAGAAGACCGTCTTCTTCACCGGTGGCGCGGGCTTCATCGCGTCCCACGTCATCCCGTTGCTTCTCGAGCGCGACTACAACGTGCGCATCTTCGACAACATGACCCGCGGTGACCGCGACCGCGTCAACCAGTTCGTGGCCACCGGCAAGGTCGAGCTGATCGAGAAGGACGTCCGCTACGGCGGCGCGGTGCGCGAGGCGATGCGCGGCTGCACCCACGCGATCCACTTCGCGACGGTGTCGATCAACAAGTCGATCGCCGACCCGCACGAGAGCGTCGACATCAACATGACCGGCAACCACAACGTCTTCGCGGCCGCGGCCGACGAGGGTGTGCAGCGCCTGGTCTTCGCGTCGACCGCGTCGGTGTACGGCGACCCGGAGCGGCTGCCGATGCACGAGGACGACCTGCTGCGCCCGCTGACCCCGTACTGCATCACCAAGCGCGCCGGTGAGGACCTGCTCGGCTTCTACGAGCGCCAGAAGGGCCTGTCCTGGAACGCGCTGCGGTTCTTCAACGTGTACGGCCCCGGCCAGAAGATCGAGGCGTACTACACCTCGGTGATCAACCACTTCATCCAGCGCCTGCGCGCGGGCCAGCCGCCGATCATCGACGGCAAGGGCGAGCAGTCGATGGACTTCGTGCACGTGCACGACCTCGCGCGCGGTGTCGTCGCGGCGCTGGAGAGCGAGAAGGCCAACCTGCCGATCAACATCGGCACCGGCGTGGACACCTCGATCGCCCAGCTGGCCAAGATCCTGATCGACGCCGTCGGCGTGAACGTCGAGCCGCAGTTCAACCCGCGTGACGTGCTCGTCTCCCGCCGCGCCGCGGACATCACCCGCGCCAAGGAGGTCCTCGGCTGGGAGCCGACCATCACGGTCGAGCAGGGCATGGCGGACCTGGTCGCCGCGTCCGCCCCCGAAGCTCTGGAGAAGTGAGCACCGAGAAGTGAGCGGTTTCCCGCCCAACCCGTACAACGAGAACGCCTGGATCTCCGGCGACCCGAAGATCGGTGAAGGCACCTGGATCGGTGCCTTCACCCTGATCGACGGCTCGGGTGGCCTGGAGATCGGCGCGGGGTGCGACATCAGCAGCGGCGTCCACATCTACACGCACAGCTCGATGAAGCGGTGCGTGTCCGGCCGCAAGCACAACATCGTCGACCGCGCGCCCGTGCGGATCGGCGACCGCGTCTTCATCGGTGCCAACGCGGTGATCCTGATGGGCGTGACGATCGGCGACGAGGCGGTGATCGGCGCGGGCGCCGTCGTCGCGAAGGACGTGCCCCCGCGCACCGTGGTCACGGGCGTGCCCGCCCGGCCCACAGGTCGAGTGGATCTCGACGGCGATCAAGTCCGGCTGGTCCGATCGGTCGAAGTGGACATCGACTGAAGAGACGGATTTTCCCCCCACGCCAAGAAGTTCCGCCGAACTTGCAACTTTCGGTTGGCGGGTGACGACTACCCAGGCAAGGGGGCGAGGCCACTCGCGCTGGGGGAGAGTCGAAGTCTTCCCTGGCGGCAGCCTGCGGTTTTGGGCTGTTTCCCCTCTTGCGAGAGTAAGGGGAGTGACTCAATGGGGAAGACCGGACAGCGCGTCACCGTGCGCGCGTTCGTGACCGGTGCGGTGGTGATGGCTTCGATTCTGGGAGCCGTGGTCCAGCCGGCGACCGCCGCGCCGCAGAAGTCCGACAAGCCCGCGAAGTCCAGCTACAAGCTGAGCGGCAAGGTGAACGACCAGTTCACCAAGAAGCGCGACGTGTCGGTGAACGGCAGCGGCGGCAGCGGTGGCCGCACCGGTGACTTCGACCGCAAGGGCAAAGAGGACATCCTGGCGGTTGCCCACAACCCGTCCAGCCTTTACGTGTACCCGAACAAGGGCTACAACGGGGCCAACCCCACGGCGACGTACGGGCCTGCCGTGGCGATCAACCACAACTGGGCCGGTCAGCGCTGGGTCGGCCAGGGCAAGATCAACAACGACGTGCACCCGGACGTGCTCGCGATCGACTTCGCGGGAAACCTGGTGGTGCACAAGCACAGCGGTACGTTCGCGGGCACCGGCACGCTGAACGGGTCGCAGCTGATCAGCACCGGCTGGAACGACTACGACATCGCGTTCACCTCCGACGCTGACGGCAACGGTCTCGACGACGTCATCGCCAGGAAGAAGGGCACGGAGGAGTACTACTGGTTCGGCACGGTCATCGACGAGACCGGCAAGATCGGCCAGACGGAGCCGGTGCACATCGCCAGCTTCCAGTCCGACTCGTCGATCGTCGACGCGGGTGTTGCCGACTTCAGCGGTGACGGGGTCTACGACTGGGTGCTGCGTCGCCAGGACGGTCTGCTGTTCGTGTTCGACCCGACTGTCGACAACGGGGAGGGGCAGCCGAAGGGCAAGGTCTACCTGCTCGGTTACGGCTGGACTGGCATCAACGCGTTCGTGATCAGCGACGTGAACACCGACGGGGACCCGGACATCCTCGGCCGTGTCGCCGCGAACGGTGACCTGACCGCATACCTGCACACCGGTGTGTGGAACCCGACGACCGACGACACGGTGTTCGACACCATCGCGCCGTCCAAGGTCGTCGGCCTGCAGTGGAACGGCCACCGCATCATCACCTGATTCACCTCGTAGGCAAGAGCAAGGGGCAGCGCTGGACGCTGCCCCTTGCTCCCGCGCGCGAAAACCAGATTTGTCCTCAGTGGACGAAATGGCCGAAACGCCTGCCCACGACGAATTCCCGCTCGACCGATTGGCCTAAGTGGACATAGCCTGAAGGGTGGCACTTCGGCGCCAGGTAAAGAATCCCAGCCGAATCTGCAACTTTTCGGTCTCCGTGGACGACTATCCGGATGTGGGGGCGAGGGCACTCGCGCCGGGGGAGAAGAGTCGAAGTCTTCTCCCCCGGCGGCGGCCTGTAGAACCGGGCTGTCCCCTTTGACGAGATTAGGGGAGCACATATGGGGAAGATCGGACGACGCGGCACGGTTCGCGCGTTCGTTACGGGTGCGGTCGTCACGGCTTCGATCCTCGGAGCCATGGTGCAGACAACCGCCGCATCCGCAGCGCCGCAGCAAGCTGACAAGCCCAACACCAAGGTGACCGCCACCAAGGTGGACAAGTCGAAGTTCGCCAAGAAGGGCGCGACGACCCGGGGCAGCGGCAGCAGCGGCGGTCAGACCGGTGACATCGATCTCGCCGGCAAGGACGACATCCTCGCCGTCGGTGTGAACCCGCCAAGCCTTTACGTGTACCCGAACAAGGGCTACGACGCCGCGAACCCGACGGCGACGTACGGGTCGGCGGTGACGATCAACTACAACTGGGGCGGCCAGAAGTGGGTCGGCCAGGGCAAGGTCAACGGTGACGCGTTCCCCGACGTGCTCGCGATCGACGGAGCGGACAACCTCTACTCGCACAAGCACAGCGGTACGTTCGCCGGAACCGGCACGCTGAACGGCGCCCAGCTGATCAGCACCGGCTGGAGCGGCAACAACCTGGTGTTCGTCCACGACGTCGACCACGACGGCATCGACGACATCGTCGCCCGCAAGGCTGGTACCGAGGACTTCTACTACTACCGGACGACTGTCGTCAACGGTGTGATCACGCAGTCGCCTGCCGAGTTCGTGATCGGGTTCGACAGCCCCTCGCCGATCGTCGACGCGGCGATGGCGGACTTCACCGCCGACGGTGTGGCCGACTTCGTGCTGCGCCTGCAGAACGGTGGCGTGATCGTGTACGACATCACGGTCGGTCAGCCCGGGACGGACTACCTGATCAGCTACGGCTGGACGGGCATCAACGCGTTCACGATCAGCGATGTGAACTCGGACGGCAAGCCGGACATCCTCGGCCGGGTTGCCGCGAACGGTGACCTGAACCTGTACCCGCACACCGGAACGTGGGCTCCGGCCGCGGACGGCACGGCGTTCAACACGCTCGGCCCGATCAAGGTGCTCGGCTACCAGTGGAACGGGCTGCGCATCATCACCTGATGTTCCCGGCCGCGCGGCCGCTGAGGGGGGAAGAAACACCAAAGTTCTCAGCGGTCGCGTGTGGTCCAACGAAAGGCCGTGCTGCCCATGGCAGCACGGCCTTTTCGGCGTTGCCTCAGATCAGGCGAGGCTGCCCGCGGTGTCGAGCACCTTCGCCACGACGCGGTGCGACGGCAGGATCGACGCGCGCTCGGCGGCGGCGTCCACCTTGCCGTCCAACAGGTCCACGAACCGGTCAAGCTGCGTGGCCAGCGGCTCGCGGAACGAGACCAGCTCGGGGATCTCGATCACGGTCTGCTGCTTGTAACCCAGACCGTCCTCTGTGGCCGACTCGTGCGACACGTGCCGGTAGATGGTCACATCCCTGCGCAGCAGGTCGATCTCCACCAGGCGGTCGATCTCGGTGATCACCATGGTGCGGACCTTGCGCTGGCCCACCCGGCTCGCCGACACGCTCGCCATCCCGCCGGACGGGAAGCCGAGCAGCGCCTCGACGACGTCCTCCGCGGTCGCCAGCGACGACGGGTGGAACACGCTGCGCGTCGACGCCACGTTCACCGGGTCGGCGCCGCCGAAGCAACGGATCGCGATGTCCACGTCGTGCACCAGCAGGTCCCAGCCCACACCGGTCTTGATCCGCGGCGCGTACGGCGAGTGCCGCGTCACCGTGATGTGCAGCGGCTCGTTCAGCAGCGCCATCGCGGTCATCACAGCCGGGTTGTAGCGCTCCAGCAGGCCGCACATCAGCGGCAGGCCGCGCTGCTCGGACAGCGCCACGACCTCTTCGGACGCGGCGAGGTCGTCGCACACCGGCTTCTCGACCAGCAGCGGCACGTCCTGGCTGAGCACGTCGAGGGCGAGCTTGTGGTGGGTGGCGGTGGCCGAGGCGAGCACCACGGCGTCCACATCGGACAACGTGCCCAGCTCGGGCGACCACTGCGCGCCGTAGCGCTCGGCGACCGAACGGCCGACTTCCTCGCGCGGCTCGATGATGCGAACCAGGTCGGCCCGGTCGGACTGGGAGATCACACGGGCGTGCAGCGAGCCCATGGAACCGGTGCCCACCAGGGCGATACGGGGCTTGCTCATCCCTCGAGCACCTCCCTGACGGCGTTGACGATGGTGTCCACGTCGGACTCGGACAGCTTCGGGTGCACCGGCAGCGACAGCGCCTGGCGCGCCACGCGCTCGGCGACCGGCACGTCGGATGCGATCACGCCGGGGTTGTCGCGGTAGCAGTCGTAGTCGAAGACGACCTTCGGGTAGTAGATGCCGTTGCCGACACCCTTCTCGGTCAGCTTCGCCGACAGCTCGTCCCGGGTGACCTTCGCGTCGTCGCCGACCAGCACGGTGTACTGGTGCCACACGTGGCTGCGACCCGGAAGGACAGCGGGGACACGCAGACCCGTGATGTCCGCGAGGCCCTTGGACAGCGCCTCGGCGTTGCGCGAACGCGCCTCGGTCAGCTGGCTGAGCTTCTCCAGCTGCGGGATGCCCACGGCAGCGTGCAGGTCCGTCAGCCGGTAGTTGTGACCGGCCACTTCGTACTGGTAGCGCTGGCGCATTCCCTGGTTGCGCAGCACACGCAGCCGGTCCGCGATCGTCGCGTCGCTCGTGGTGATCACGCCGCCTTCGGCGGTGGTGATGTTCTTGGTCGCGTACAGGGAGAAACAGCCGAGGCCGTAGCTGCCCGCCGGGCGGCCCTCGTAGGTCGCGCCGACCGCCTGCGCGGCGTCCTCGACGATCCTGAGGCCGTTCTGCTCCGCGATCGGGACGAGCGCGCCCATGTCAGCGGTCTGGCCGTACAGGTGCACGGGCATCAGGACCTTGGTGCGCGGGCCGACCGCGGCGGCGACCGCCTGCGGGTCGACGCAGAAGTCGTCCTCGCGGATGTCGGCGAACCTGGCCGTCGCGCCGGCCTCGAGGATCGCGTTCAAAGTGGCCACGAACGTGAACGGCGAGGTGATCACCTCGTCGCCCGGCCGCAGGTCGGACACCTGCAGCGAGGCCACCAGCGCGGTGGTGCCGTTGTTCACGGCGACCGCGTGCTCGACGCCCGCGACCTTCGCGAACTCGTCCTCGAACCGCTTCACCATCGGACCCTGCGCGATCACTCCGGACCGCAGTACTTCGGTGACCAGTGGCTCTGCGTCCCGTACATCAACCACGGTAATGGGGATCATGCAGTAATCTCTCGCTTCCAGCTTCGTGAAAGACGTCCGGTACAGTGGCCCCCGGACGCACGCGCGGCACACGATACCCGTCTGGGTGGCCGCCGCTCTGGCGTGGCCCGTCAACCAAACGTCGATACGAGGTAACGACCGCATGCCCAAGGTATTGATCACGGGAGCCGGTGGCTCGGCCGCCTACAATTTCCGGGACGCGTTGTCGCAGGCAGGACGCGACTACCGATTCGTCGGCACCGACGTCAAGCCGTACCACCTCGAATTGATCGACCTCGAGGGCCGTTATCTCGTCCCGCCGGTGAGTGACCCTGGTTACGTCGACGCGATGAACAAGGTCATCGAGGCGGAATCGATCGATTTCGTGCACCCGCAGCCGGATGTCGAGGTCGGCTTCCTGGCGACCAATCGGGACAAACTGGCCGCGCCGACGTTCCTGCCGGACGCCGAGGCGATCGCGTTGTGCCACGACAAGATGGAGTTCAACGCGCACCTGGCGGCCAAGGGTGTGTCGGTTCCCCAGGCGCGGCACATCGCCAGCCAGGACGACCTGCGCTCGGCGCTGAAGGACCTGCTGGAGATCAACCCGCGCGTGTGGCTGCGTGCCATCCGCGGTGCGGGTTCGCGCGGCAGCCTGCCGATCGACTCGTACTACCAGGGTGACGCCTGGATCGACTACTGGCGTTCGTTCCGCGGCCTCGACTACGGCGACTTCATGGCCAGCGAGTTCCTGCCCGGACACGAGTTCGCGTGGCAGAGCCTGTGGTACGAGGGCGAGTTGATCACCTCGCAGGCCCGGATGCGGATCGAGTACATCTTCGGAAACCTGACCCCCAGCGGGCAGAGCTCGTCGCCGTCGGTGGCCAAGACGGTCAACCGCGACGACGTCAACGAAGCCGGTGTCGGCGCGGTGCGTGCCGTGTCCGCGAAGCCGCACGGCGTGTACTGCGTGGACATGAAGGAGAACGCGCAGGGCGTGCCGATGGTGACCGAGATCAACGTCGGCCGGTTCTTCACCACGAGCAACTTCTTCGCGCACGCCGGGCTCAACATGCCCGACATGTACCTCCAGTTGGGACTCGGCAAGGAGCTGGACAGCAAGCCCGCGCAGTTCAACCCGCTGTCCGACGACCTGTACTGGGTCCGCATGATCGACATGGGCTACAAGCTGGTCAAGGAAGGCGAATGGTCCGCGATCAACCACTGACGGCCGTCCGGACTGTCCTCTTCGACTTCGACGGCACGCTGTTCCACCTGCCCGTCGACGCGGCCGCGATGCGCGCCGATCTCGGCCTGGCAGCGGGCGACAAGATCGGCGACGCGTTGCAGCGCTACATCGACGGCGGTGACCAGGCGCAGCTGGACGTGGTGACCCGGCACGAGCGGGAGTCGGTGGCGGCTGGCGAGTTCACGCCAGGTGCCGTCGACGCGCTCAAGCGGCTCAGGGTCACCCACGACGTGGCGATCGTGACCCGCAACTCGCGGCACGCGGTGACGGACGCGCTCGGTGACGTGGCCGAAGGCCTGTTCATCGTCGGCCGGGAGGACGTGAAACGGCTCAAACCGGACTCGGAGGGGATCGACACGATCCTCGCCCACTTCGGCGCGGACCCCGCGGAGTCGGTGTTGGTCGGTGACACGTTCCACGACGTCGAGGCGGCGCACGCCGCCGGGATGCGCAGCGTCGTCGTGCGCAACCCGAAACTCGCGTACGCGCCCCAGGGCGCGGACGTCTATCTGGACACACTGGACGAACTGGTCACGAACTGACGCAGCCTACTACCGGTAGCCCGAGCCATCCGAGCCACCCCGGTGGTGCGCTGGTAACCTCCGAGACCGCTGTTGCGTGAGTGCATGATCTCCGATTCGTGTGGCCGGCGGGGACTCGCTGGGACCACTGGAGTGCCAGAGCTGACCCACAACCCCCACAGAGAAGTCGCCGGAGAGCCGATGAGCGTCGACACTGACGAAGTGGTAGCGCAGGACAAGCCGAAGACGGCACCCAAGAGCTGGAAGTCCCACGCGATCACCTGGGCGCGGCGGGTCCTGCTGGTCGCGGTCGTCGTAGGTGCGGGCTACTACCTCGTCACCCGGTGGGACGAGGTCTGGACCACGCTGACCAACGTGCCGTGGTATGCGGCGGTGGGCAGCCTGCTCGTGCTGATCGCGGGCATGCTCGCGAACACGTGGAGCTGGCGCACGATCGTCGACGACCTCGGCTCGCCGATCGGCCGCGTGCTCGGGTCGCAGATCTTCCTGGTCAGCCAGCTGGGCAAGTACGTGCCCGGTGCCGTCTGGGCGTACGTGCTGCAGATGGAGCTCGGCAAGAAGGCCGGTCTGCCGCGTGCGCGGATGTTCGTCGCGTCGCTCGTGCAGGTCGGTGTCGCGGTCGTGGCGTCGCTGGCGCTCGGTGTGCTCGCGCTGCCCATGCTGATGAAGGACTCTCCCGGCGCGGTGTGGCTGTACGCGCTGCTGCCGTTCGGCTTGGCGGTGCTGCACCCGAAGGTGATGACCTGGGCGGTCAACCTGGTGCTGAAGGTCCTGCGCAAGGCCCCGCTGCCGCACCCGCTGCATTTCCGCACCATCGTGAGCACGCTGCTGTTCACCACGGTCTCGTACGTCTGCTTCGGCGCGCACCTGTGGCTGCTCACGCTGTCCACCGGCAAGGCGGGAATCGACGTGCTGCTGCTCTGCATCGGCGCGATCGCCATCGGCCTGACGGCGAGCCTGTTCTTCTTCATCCTGCCGTCCGGTGCCGGTGTGCGTGACCTCGCTGTCGCGCTGGCACTGGGTGCGGCGGTCGGCTCGGACGCGGCTGTGGCGTTCGCTGTCGCGTCCCGCGCGATGTTCACTTTCGCCGACGTCGCCACGGCCGGTGGCGCGGCTCTGCTGGCCAAGCTGACCAACCCGACGGCCAAGGCGAAGCCCGCAGAAGCCGCCCCGGCCCCAGCCGCCGACTAGCCGGCCCGCCCGCACCCGCGTTTGGGTGCAACCAATGTGGCCTTCGGTGCGCCAGACGCAACCAATGCGGCATTCGTTGCGTTTCAGGCAGGTGCATGGCGATCAAGAAAGAAGCCCCGGCTCTCCAGGAGAGCCGGGGCTTCTTTCTTGATCGGTCGGTGCGGCTGCTCAGGCGATCTGGCCGGTGCGGGCCTCGACCGAGATACCGGCGTTGGAGAACGGCTTCTCCGAGGTGACCCGGTGGGCCGACGGGCCGGGCTGGCCGATGTCCTGCACGTTGCGGATGATGTAGACCGGGCGGCCCTTGGCGTCGTCACCGGCGCGCCACAGGTACTCGCCGAACCCGCCGAGGGCGGCGAGGTTCAACCCGCTGAAGAACACCACCGCCGCGAGCACCAGAACCCAGCCGACCGGCGCGGACAGCGTGGCCAGCGCGACGATCAGCGTGGCGAGGATGCCGAGGAAACCGAGACCGAGCAGGCCGAGGCCGAGCAGGAAGCAGATCAGGAACGGCGCGGCCGAGAACTCCACGAAGGAGTCGACGACCAGCTTGACCTTCTTCTTGTTCGTCCACTTGCTCTTGCCAGCCGGGCGCGGCAGCTGCTCGAACGCGATGGTGGTCTGGTTGAACCCGACCCACGCGAACATGCCGAGGACGTTGCGGTTGCGCTCCGGCATCTGGTTGATGACGTCCATCACCGCACGCGACACCAGGACCTGCGACGGCCCTTCCTTCGGGTACGTGGGGATGTCGGACATCTTGTTGAACACCGACGAGAACTTGCGGGAGAGCAGGTTCGCCAGGCCCTTGGGCACGGCCCTGGTCTTGCGCACGCCCCAGACGATGTCGTTGCCCGCGCGCCACTCGTCGACGAAGCGGACGATGGCCTCCAGCGGCTCCTGGAGGTCCGTGCTGATGGTCAGCGCGCAATCACCCCGGCTCATCGCCAGACCGGCCGTGACGGCCGCGTGGGAGCCGAAGTTGCGCGACAGCCGCGCCACCCTGGCGACGTCGCCCTCGCCGAGCGCCGACATGAACACCTCGGCGGTGCCGTCGGTCGACCCGTCGTCGACGAGGACGAGTTCGAAGTCCAGGTCCGGCATCTCCTTGCGGATCTCCCGGTAGAAACCGACCAGACCGACAACGTTGTCCGCTTCGTTCAAAGCGGGAGCGATCAGTGTGACCAGCGGTTTCTCCCCGCCTGGTGACCTCACGTCAGGCGAGCCGTTCAGGGTCGTCGATGGACGGTCCACGTGTTCCTCCGATAGGCGAAAACGTTGCCCGCGTCGACTCCGCCGACGTCCGGGTGCGCCAACAGCAGCGAAGAATATCTGCTCGGCGATATCGGGTTAACCAGGGTGTCCTGGGTCGGCTCAGTTCCGAAACGCCCTGATGGTTGGATCTGGCTTGACGCTCACGCGGCGGGGACCGGTATCGGATGGTGCGGCGGGGCGTTTACCCGTGGTCAGGCCAATGATGGGGGTTTCCGTCGTGCTTGCTGTAGTCATCCTGGTATGGGCCGTGCTCACCGTCGGTCTGGTGGTGGGCTGGTCGTCCTTCGAACGCAACCCGAGACTCAGAACCTTGGCCCTCGGGGCCATACTCGCGTTGGCACTCGCCCACATGCTGATGTACAGCGTGGTGGCGGAGGACGCCTACATCAGCCTGCGTTACTCGGCGCAGTTGGCCGACGGCAACGGAATGGTTTTCAACGTCGGCGAGAAAGTCGAGGGGTACTCCAACTTCCTCTGGGTAATCCTGGTCGCCCTGCCGAAGGTGATCGTTCCCGGAATCGACATCGTCGCGGTGGCCGCGGTGCTCGGCGTGCTGTGCGCGCTCGCCGCGGTGTTCGTGGCCTACGTGCTCGTGCGGCGGGTCAGCGGCAGCGCGTCGGCCGGTCTGCTCGCCGGGACCGTGATCGCCGCGTCCGGCAGCTTCGCCGGGTACGGCCCGAGCGGCCTGGAGACGCCGCTGTTCGTCCTGCTGGTTCTGCTCGTCCTGCTGATGGTCTGGACGAAACGGCCGCTGTGGGCCGGTGTCCTGATCGCGCTGGCCACGATGACCAGGCCGGACGGCGCGCTGCTCGCGGCGCTGCTCGGGGTCTGGCTGATCTGGCGCGCCATCCGGGGCCGGGACACCTGGCGCGCGGCGCTGCTCTACCTGGCCGGCGCGTTCGTGCTGGCTGTGCCGTGGACCATCTGGCGCGTCGTCTACTACGGGCACCTGCTGCCGAACGCGATGGCAGCCAAGTCCGGCGTCGGCTTCGACGTGCTGTTCGCCAGCGGCTGGGACTACCTGCTCGGGTTCGTCGGCGCCACCCAGGCGCTGCTCCTGCTGATCCCGGTGGCCTTGTACGAGCTGGCCACACGCCGCAACACCGAGCACGACGAGGCACGCGCGGTCATCTGGCTGGTGTTCGGCCTCGCCGGTGCGTACATCGCGTTCTTCGTGCTGGCAGGCGGCGACTGGATGCCGGGATTCCGGTTCTTCGCCTCCGCGATCCCGCTGCTGGCGGTGGGAATCGCGGCGTCGTGGGCCCTGTCGCGGGCGACCACCTCCGAGTGGGAACGCGGCGGGCTGCCGAAGGCGGGAGCGGTCGTCGCCGTGAGCCTCGCCCTGCTGTCGATCGCGGTCTCGGCGACCCACCCGAAGATGCGCCCCGCGTTCCTCGCCTGGGACAAGACGATCAAGCAGCTGGCCGACACCGGCGCCTGGCTCGGCCGCAGCCTGCCGCCCGGCGCGGTGATGTCCACGTTCGCCAACGGCGCGCTCACCTTCGAGGCGGGCAACGACCGCATGGTCGTCGACCAACTGGGCCTCACCGACGAACACATCGCCCGCAAGGGCAAGCGCAACCCCGAGGGACTCGTCGGCCACCAGGCGTACGACGACGACTACATGGTCAACGTGCGCAAACCGGACGTGATGGTCACCGACGGCCGCGGCTTCCTCAAGGCCATGGTGTGCGCGCCCGCGGAAGTGTTCGCCAAGGATTACCAGCTGGCCAACTTCCAGGTCGACGACCAGTGGGCGTTCGTTTACCTGCGCCGAGAGAAGGCACCGCAGCTACTGGAGGCGCTGACGAAGGACCCCAGGTTCGTCTACGTGCCCTGCTGACCGCAAGATCAGGCTAGAACCAGCGTTCCAGCACCTGCGCGACGCCGTCCTCGGAGTTGGGCGCGGTGACCTCGTCGGCGACAGCGAACACAGACGGGTGCCCGTTGCTCATCGCGACGCCGTGACCGGCCCAGGACAGCATCGGGATGTCGTTGGGCATGTCTCCGAACGCGATCACACCGGCCTGCCCGACGCCGAACAGCTCGGCGGCGTCGGCAAGGCCGGTCGCCTTGGTCACGCCGATCTTCGAGATCTCCAGCAGGCCGCGGCTGGTGGAGAACGTCAACGTCACGCTGTCGTCGAGCAGCGGCACCGTCGCGGCGGCCATCTGCTCGCTGGTCATGCTCGGGTGCCGGACCAACAGCTTCACCGCGGGGTGGCCCAGCACCTCGGCACGCGGCTTGGCGAGCTTGTCCGCGTCGCCCCACGGGCTGATGTAGGCGTGCTCGCCGACGAACGAGTCGAGCGTGCCGTTCGGGTTGTGCCGTTCGGACGCCAGCGCGGCTCCGGGCAGCACTTCGTCGAGCACCTTCGCGACGTCGTGCAGCAGGACCGGGTCGAGAGTATGCGCGGACAGCACGCGGTCCGCGCCGATGTCGTAGAGCACGGCGCCGTTCGCGCAGACCGCGTACCCGGTCAGGTCCGCCTGCTCGGCGATGGGTGGAATCCAGCGCGGCGGACGGCCGCTGACCAGGAGGAACGGCGTTCCCGCCGCGATCGCGCGGTTGACGACGGCAGCGGTTCTGTCGGTGATCCGCTCGGTCACGTCGAGCAGGGTCCCGTCCACGTCCGAGGCGATCAGCAGGGGTTTCTCCACACCGTCAATCCTGCCTGACGCAGGCGGTTCGGCGACGGCTTGTGATCGCTGTCTCTTGAGCGTCCAAATGGCCGTAAGCTGGGCGACGGATAGCCGAAAGCGCTACGGTCGATCATCGTGCGAGTTGGTATCGAGATCCTCCCCGAACACCGTTGGTGGGCAGCAGAGCCGAAATGGCGCGCCGCGGAGGAATACGGCTTCGACCACGCCTGGACCTTCGACCACCTCGGCTGGCGCACCCTGGTGGACGGGCCGTGGTTCGGTGCCATCCCCACGCTGACCGCGGCGGCGATGGTCACCACGAACCTCCGCCTCGGGACGTGGGTCGCCTCCCCCAACTTCCGGCATCCGGTGCCGTTCGCCCGTGAGCTCACAGCGGTCGACGACGTGTCGGACGGCCGGTTCATCCTCGGTGTCGGCGCAGGTGGCGGCGGGTACGACACGACCGTGATGGGCACGCCCCCGCCGCGCAGCCGGGCCGCGCGCTTCGCGGAGTTCGTCGAACTGCTTGACCTGCTGCTGCGCCAGGACCGGACCACGTGGCGCGGTGAGTACTACGAGGCCGTCGACGCCCGGTCGTACCCGGGCTGCGTGCAGAAGCCGCGTATGCCGTTCGTGGTGGCCGCGAACGGCCCCAAGGCGATGAGCGTGGCGGCCCGGTACGGCACGGGCTGGGCGACCACGGGCACCGACCGCGAAAGCATGGGCTCGTGGTGGGCGTCGGTGGCCGAGGCGTCCAAGCGTTTCGCCGGGGTCGCCGAGGAGGCGGGCCGCAACCTGGCGACGGTCGACCGCTACCTGAACCTGGACGCGGCGCCCGAGTACGTGCTGACCAGCGTCGAGCACTTCCGTGACGTGCTCGGCCGGGCGGACGAGCTCGGCTTCACCGACGTGACGGTGCCGTGGCCACGGCACGACGGCATCTTCGCGGGCTCGGAGAAGATGGTCGAGGACATCGCCGCCGAGGTGCTGCCCGCCCTGCGTTGATCTTCTCGGCGTTGATTTCGGGCGACCTGGCGACGCTGCTCCATTCGAGTGACATCGCGGAACCGCTCCTCCGCGCGGAGCGTCTCCTGTGGTGTGCCGGCGGGGCACAACCGGAGGGGGCTTTGGGGGCAACGCCCCTGGCGATCAGCCGGACGACGGGCGGGGAGCCGTTGTCCACGGCGGGCCGCCAGGGGCCACCCGCGAGACGACACGCCTTGGCACAATGCTTGCGCAGGCGTTCCTCCTCGGTTAAAGGGGCTGGTCGAACATGGCCGCGGTCGGGTCGGTACCCTCAGCGCCCGTGAACTTCGATGGCTATGACCTGGTAATCGTCGGTGCCGGATTCTTCGGTCTCACGGTCGCTGAGCAGACCGCGACGAAGCTGAACAAGCGGGTGCTGGTGCTCGAGCGCCGGTCGCACATCGGTGGCAACGCGTACTCGGAGGCCGAGCCGGAAACCGGCATCGAGGTCCACAAGTACGGCGCGCATCTGTTCCACACGTCCAACAAGCGGGTGTGGGACTACGTCACGCAGTTCACCGAGTTCACCGACTACAAGCACCGCGTGTACACCAGCCACCAGGGCCAGGTGTACCCGATGCCGATGAACCTCGCGATGATCAACCAGTTCTTCGGCCGGGCGTTCACCCCGGACGAGGCGCGCCAGCTGATCGCCGAGCAGGCGTCCGAGATCGACGCGAAGGACGTGCAGAACCTCGAGGAGAAGGCGATCTCGCTGATCGGCCGCAAGCTTTACGAGGCGTTCATCAAGGGGTACACCGCCAAGCAGTGGCAGACGGACCCGAAGGACCTCGACGCGGGCATCATCACGCGCCTGCCGGTCCGCTACAACTACGACAACCGGTACTTCAACGACACCTACGAGGGTCTGCCGAAGAACGGCTACACGGCGTGGCTGGAGAAGATGGCCGAGCACCCGAACATCGAGGTTCGGCTGAACGTGGACTACTTCGAGGTCCGCGACCAGATCCCGGCGGGCACCCCGACCGTGTACACCGGTCCGATCGACCGCTACTTCAACTACTCCGAGGGCCGTCTTGGCTGGCGCACGGTCGACCTGGAGCAGGAGGTCGTCTCGACCACGGGTGACTTCCAGGGCACCTCGGTGATGAACTACGCCGACGAGGACGTGCCGTTCACCCGGATCCTGGAGTTCCGCCACTTCCACCCGGAGCGGAACTACCCCACCGACAAGACGGTCATCGTGCGGGAGTACGCGCGGTTCGCCAAGGAGGACGACGAGCCGTACTACCCGATCAACACCCCCGAGAACCGCGCCATGCTGGAGAGCTACCGCGAGCTCATCAAGGGTGAGGCCAAGGACCGCAACGTGATCTTCGGCGGCCGTCTCGGCACCTACAAGTACCTGGACATGCACATGGCCATCGGCGCGGCGCTGAGCACCTTCGACAACAAGGTCGCCCCGCACCTGACCACGGGCGCGCCCCTCGACGGGTCGTTTGATGCCTGATTCGGCGAAGGAGATCGCCGTCCTGGCCTCGGTGCAGGGCGCGATCGCGACTCCCGCGGTGATCAAGGCCTCCCGCGGGATGTCGTTCTTCGGTGAGCACAGCCTCGGCTGGCTCGCGGTCGGCGCGGTCGGTGCCGTCGTCGACCGCGAGCGCCGCAAGGACTGGCTGGTGGCGACCAGTGCCGTGTTCGCCGCACACGCCGCTTCGGTCGTGGTCAAGCGCGTCGTCAAGCGGACGAGGCCGGACCACGACACCGTCAAGGTGCACGTCGGCACGCCGTCGAAACTGAGTTTTCCGTCGGCACACGCAACCTCGACGACCGCCGCGGCTGTTCTGTACGGGGGACTGACCGGCAGGCGGCTATCAACCGTGCTGGTTCCACCGATGCTTGTGTCGAGGATGGTGCTCGGAGTGCACTACCCGTCGGACGTGGTGGCCGGTTCAGTGCTCGGGGCGGCGATCGGCGGGATCGTGCGCCGCAAGCTGAACGGTCGAAAGGGACGCCATGAGCGGCAAAGTGGACGAGGCGACTGACCAGGCCGCCGCCAAGGCGCCGATGGGCCTGGTCGCCGGTCTGATCAGGACCGCGCGACCACGGCAGTGGATCAAGAACATCCTGGTGCTCGCGGCGCCGTTCACGGCGTCGCGGCTGACCGAGGCGGCGGTCCTCGCGGACGCCGGGATCGCGTTCGTCGCGTTCTGCCTCGCGGCGTCGGCGGTCTACTTCGTCAACGACACGCTGGACGTCGAGGCCGACCGGCAGCACCCGAAGAAGCGCAACCGGCCGATCGCGGCCGGTGTCGTGCCGACCAAGCTCGCGTGGGCCATCTCGGTCGTGCTGTTCGCGGGCGCGTTGGGTGTCTCGTTCGTGGCCAGCTGGCAGCTGGCCGTGGTGATCGGCGTCTACGAGATCGTCCAGCTCGGCTACTGCTTCGGCCTGAAGCACCAGACCGTGATCGACCTGTGCATCGTGGCCTCCGGCTTCCTGATGCGCGCCATCGCGGGCGGTGCGGCGGCGGGCATCCCGTTGTCGCCGTGGTTCCTGCTGGTGACGGCGTTCGGCTCGCTGTTCATGGTGTCCGGCAAGCGCTACGCCGAGATCACGCTGTACGAGAAGACCGGGGCGAAGATCAGGGCGTCACTGGCCAAGTACTCGGCCAGCTACCTGCGGTTCGTCTGGGCCACGTCGGCGGCGGTCGTGATCATGACCTACGGCCTGTGGGCGTTCGAGATCCGGCAGGACCACCACGACTCGGCCTGGTCGTCGGTGTCGATGGTCCCGTTCGTCATCGCCGTGCTGCGCTACGCGGTCGACGTGGACGGCGGAACAGCCGGCGCACCGGAGGACATCGCCCTGAAGGACCGCGTGCTGCAGGTCCTCGGCGTCGCGTGGGTCGCGTCGCTGGCGTTGGCGGTCTACGTCTAAGTGGTCGTGACCACTAAGCCCCGAACCAGGTCCGCAGCGCGCCGTCCAGCCCGTCGCCACCGGCCCACGCCACGACGCCGTCCGGTCGGACGAGCAGGCCGGGCAAGTCCGGTTCGTCGGCGCACTTCGTGCTGACGACGTTCAACCGGTCAGCCGGTACGACCGCGTGGCTGGGGAGGTCGCCGAGGTCGAGCAGCAGTCCGCGGCCGTCGTGCAGGTGGTCGGCCAGTGCTGTTCCGTCGGCCAGGGCGAGGTCCGAGGCGCTGCGGCCGATCAGCGGGTGGTCGCCGGGCAGGTCGTAGTGGTGCCAGACGCCGGAGATCTTCTTGGCGAAGTACGTCGTCGCGTCCTTCGTCGCGATCACTTCCTTGATCACCTTGCGCAGTGCCCGGGCGTGTCCGTCCAGTCGCATCAACGCGATCTGTGCGCGGGTCCAGTCCAGTACCCATTCGCCCAGCGGGTGGCGTTCCGTCGTGTATGTGTCCAGCAGGGTTTCCGGGGCCCAGCCGTTGATCGTCGCGGCGAGTTTCCAGCCGAGGTTCATCGCGTCACCGACGCTCAGGTTCAGTCCCTGGCCGCCGAACGGGGAGTGCACGTGGGCCGCGTCGCCCGCCACGAGGACGCGCCCGATCCGGTACGTGTTCGCCTGCCTCGCGTTGTCGGTGAACCTGGTCGCCGACTGGATCCCGGTGATTCGGACGTCCACACCGGACACCGCGCGGATGCTGTTCTCCAGTTCTTCCACGGTGATCTCCGCGTCGCGGTCCACCGGTGGGCCGTCGAACTCCACGGTGAGGATGCGGCCCGGCTGCGGGCCGAAGGCGTAGATCCCGGTCGGCGTCGTGTTCCAGCCGCGGCTGAGTCCTTCGTGGCCCGCCATCGTCACGATCGCCTGGTGGCCGGTGATCTCCGGGTCTGTGCCGGGGAAGTCGAAGCCTGCCAGCTTGCGCACCGTGCTGCGGCCACCGTCGCAGCCGACGAGCCAGTCCCCGCGGAACACCTGGTCGCCGGCGTGCACGGTGACGCCCGCGTCGTCGGCGTCGAAGCCGGTCAGCGTCACGCCTCGCCGGATCTCGACCCCCAGGTCGTTCGCCCAGGCGCCGAGGATCGCCTCGACCTGCTGCTGGACGACGAAGCCGATCTCCCCAGCAGGCCCGCGGCCGTGAAACGCCGGGTCGTCGTGGTCGAAGTTCTCGCTGTCCAGCCAGAGTGCCGCGAAGTGACCCGCGAACTTCGGTGGGGTACGCACCTTGCCCGCGTTCTTGGGCAGGGTGCTGCGGAACATCGACAGCGACTCCTCCTGCGCGGCCGTCAGGTGGGGCAGCAGCCCGCGCCGGTAGAAGGCCTCGGCGGTCGGGATGTTGATCGCACCGGCCTTGATCGTCATGTCGGGTTCCGCGAGGCGCTCGACGACCAGCACGTTGACGCCGCGAAGCCGCAGTTCACAGGCGAGCATCAGGCCGCACGGCCCGGCTCCGGAGATGATCACGTCGTAGGTCATGCCGAAAACTTACCCGACTCAAAATTTTGTCGAGTATATTTTCCGGTCGTGACGTCCTTGCGGGAACGGAAGAAGGCGGAAACACGCCAGCGCATCGCCGACGTGGCGACGCTGATGTTCGTGACACGCGGGTTCGACAACGTCTCCATCGCCGAGATCGCCGAGGCGGCGGACGTGTCGAAGGTGACAGTCTTCAACTACTTCCCGCGCAAGGAGGACATCTTCTTCGACCGCGGACCGCAGGCCATGGAGCTGCTTACCGCCGCCGTCCGCGACCGTGCGCCGGACGAGTCACCTGTGCGGGCCATGCGGCGCCTGTTCGTGCGCCAGGCCGAAGAGGGGCACCCGCTCGGTGGGTTCCAGGACAGGTTCGTCGCCTTCTGGCGCACGGTGCTGGACTCGGCCGCGCTGCGGTCGCGGGCGCGTGAGGGAATGGACGAACTGACGGCGTGCCTGGCCAAGGTGATCGCCGAGACCAGCGACGACCCATCGCCGGACGTGACCGCTGCCGTGATCATGGGGGCGTTCCAAGCGGTCTTCGCGCAGGGGGTAGCGCGCATGCTCGCAGGGAGCACCGCGGTCGAGGTCACGGCTGATCACATCGTCGCGGTCAACCGTGCCTTCGACCGGCTCGCTGGGGGAATCTCCTAGAAGGGCAGCTTGCGGAAGATCGGCCGCGGCACGTGCCGCAGGATCGACATCACGCCCCGGAACACCGCAGGCGCCCAGACCTGCTCACGTCGCGTGCGCACGGCGTTGACGACGACTTCAGCCACCTGGTCGGCCGTCTGCGACAGCGGCGCGGGCTTCATGCCCACGGTCATCTTCGTGCGCACGAAACCGGGACGCACGACCGTCACGGTCACGCCATGCTCCTTCAGCGCGTACGTCAGGCCCGTGTAGAACGCGTCGAAACCGGCCTTGGTCGAGCCGTACACGAAGTTCGACCGGCGTGCCCGCTCCCCGGCGGCGGACGACAACGCGACGAGCGAGCCGTGGCCCTGCTTGCGCAGACGCTCGGCCAGCGGTACGCCGACGGTCACCGCGGCCACGTAGTTGATCTCGGCGAGTTCACGGGCCACGTCGACGTTCGTCCAGGCTTCCTCCTGGTCGCCGAGCACACCGAACGCCACGAGCGTGACGTCGATGTCGCCGTCCGCGAACGCCTTCTCGATCACCTCGGTGTGGGTGTCCGGCTGCCGCGCGTCGAACGGCAACGTCGTGACCGTCGCACCCAGGTCACGCAGCCGCGCCGCGGCCGCGTCCAGCCGGTCCGACGGGCGACCTGCCAGCGTGACCCGCATCGACTTGCGGGCACGGGCGTAGCGCTCGGCGACCGCGAGGCCGATCTCGGAGGTGCCGCCGAGCAACAACAGGGACTGGGGGCTGCCAACCGCGTCGATCACGTAAGCCTCAACCTTCTGGCCATGTCGGAGACAAAGATTCCGTTCGGGTCGACCTCGGCGCGCACCTTGCGCCACTCGTCGATCCGGGGGTACATCCGCTGGATCGCCTCCGGCGTCGCCCTGGACTCCTTGGCCAGGTACAACCGCCCGCCGGTGCTCAGCACGAGCTCGTCGAGCTCCGCGCACAGTTCAGCGAGTCCGCGCCGGACCGGCAAGTCGACAGCGAGAGTCCACCCCGGTTGGGGGAACGACAGCGGCGCGCGGTTGCCCTCACCGAAGCGCTTGAGCACGTTCAGCGCCGACACGTGACCGGTCTCGACCATCAGCTCGACGCTGCGCTTGACCGCGTCCTCGTGGCCGAAGGGGATCACGTACTGGTACTGCAGGAACCCGCGCGGGCCGTACACCCGGTTCCACTCACCGGCGATGTCCAACGGGTGCAGGAACATCGTGATGTTCTGGATCGCGCCGTGCTTCGTCGGCGACTTGCGGTACCAGAGCTCGCAGAACATCCGCGCGGTCAGCTTGTTCAGCATTCCCGGCGGGAAGACGTTCGGCACGGTCAGCAGCTGCGGCGCGTCGAACTTCAACGGGTTCTTGCGGAGCTTCTTGGGCAGGTCGTCGAGCGTGGCGTGGTTCGCCCTGGTCAGGATGCCGCGGCCGAGGTGCGGTCCGGAGACCGTCGAGTCGAACCACGACACCGACTCGAGGTACTTCTCGTCGTCGACCGACTGGCGGGCCATCAGCTCGTCCAGGTTGTCGATCTGGTCGGTGTCGACCTTGAAGTACGCCGTCTCGACCCGGTTGAGCCGCAGCTTCGCCCGGACGACGACGCCGGTCAGGCCCATGCCGCCAGCGGTGGCCCAGAACAGCTCGTCGTCCTGCGTGAGCGTGTGGACCTCGCCGTCCGCGGTCACCAGGTCCATCGACTCGACGTGCTCGCAGAAGCTGCCTTCCACGTGGTGCGCCTTGCCGTGGATGTCCGCGCCGATCGCGCCGCCGACGCTGACCTGCCGCGTGCCCGGCAGCACCGGCAGCCACAGGCCGAACGGCAGCAGCCTGCGCATCAGCGTGTCCAGGCTGACGCCCGCGTCGGTGTCCACGACCGCGGCGTCCGCGTCGATGGAGTGGATGCGGTCGAGGCCCGTCACGTCGATGACCAGGCCGCCCGCGTTCTGCGCCGGGTCGCCGTACGCACGACCGAGGCCGCGGGCGATGACACCGCGCTCGTCGGCGGACCGCAGCGCCTCGATGACTTCGTCGACGGTCCGTGGGACGACGACACGCGCGGTACTCGGCGCGGTACGCCCCCAACCGACCAGCGTTCGCAACTCGGGATCCACCCGCCCGAGCCTACCGAGCGCGGACTCATACACTGCTTGGGGCGCCGAGCAGCAAGGAAATCATGGTGACGGCAGTGGACGCTGGTTCTCCAACCGATTCACGCGAAGTGGGTCTGCTCACCCAGATCAGCCGGTTCGTCCTGGTCGGCGGGCTGTCCGCGATCGTGGACTACGGCATCTACCAGGGCCTGCTCGCGCTGGGCACGTGGGTGCACCTCGCGAAGGCGATATCCTTCGTCCTCGGTACCACCACCGCCTACCTGCTCAACCGGCGTTGGACCTTCAACGTCTCGGGCGGTGCCGCGCCAGTGGCGAAGTTCATGGTGCTCTACACCGTGACGTTCTTCGTGAACGTCGGTGTGAACGCCCTGATGCTGCAGGTGCTCGGCGACTTCGAGTGGGAACACACCGTGGCGTGGGTGATCGCCCAGGGCACGGCGACAGTGATCAACTTCGTGATGCTGCGGACCGTGGTGTTCAAGCAGTAGAGCCCTCCTGGAGGACTGAGGCGCGATGCCCGGCAAAACCGCACCCGCCCGCGGCAAGACCACCACAGCACGTGCGCAGGCCAACGGCAGCGCACCGCGACCAGCCCGCCTGGTGACCCAACGCGCGCTGTTCGGTGGCCCGTCGCCCCTGGTCAGCGACGACCTCTACGCCCAGGTGGGCACAGGCGCAGCCACGCGTTCGCGCGACAGCGTGACCGTCGAGCCGTCGTCGGTCGTGTCGATGAACACATACTTCGGCCGTTTCCCGGCGAGCTACTGGCAGCGCTGGACGGTGGTGCGCGAGGTGGCCGTGGAGTTGGTCGCCGCAGGAGTCGGCCGTGTGACCGTGCACGCCTCGGACTACGAAGGCGTGTCGCGGACCGTGGCTTCGTCGGTGGTGTCCACGGACGGTCCGGTCACGCTGACCGCCAAGCTCGACCGTTTCATCGACGGCGGCGCGCTGTGGCTGGACATCGAGACCGGCGTGGGCGAGACGCTGACCGTGTCCGAGGTCCGGTGGACCGTCGCGCCCCCGGAGGCGTTGCGGCCGACGTCGGTGGTCATCTGCACGTGCAACCGCGCCGACGACTGCCTGAACACCTTGGCGGCGCTCGCCGCCGACCCGGAGGCGTTGTCGGTCCTGGACACGATCTACGTCGCCGACCAGGGAACGGACACGGTGGATTCGCGGCCCAGGTTCGCGGACGTCGCCAAGAAACTCGGTGCGAAACTCACGTACATCCAGCAGCCCAACCTCGGCGGCGCGGCCGGTTTCACCAGGGGGCTGTTCGAGGCGGCGAAGCAGTCGGATCACGCCAACGTCCTGTTCATGGACGACGACGTGCTGCTGGAGCCGGACATCGCGATCAGGCTGACGGCGTTCGCCAACCGCACGGCGCACCCCGTGATCGTCGGTGGCCAGATGCTGAACCTGTTGCACCCCGACAACCTGCACGTCGGCGCGGAGTACGCGGACCTGGAAGGCCTCGCCGCGGGACGAGTCGCGGAAGGCGCGCTGTCCAACGCGGACCTGCTCGGCACCGACCCGGAGACGGGAAAGCCCAACCGCCAGGAAAGGCGGGTGGAAGCGGGCTACAACGGCTGGTGGTCCTGCCTGATCCCCACGGAGATCGTGCGGGAGATCGGCTACCCCCTGCCGGTGTTCTTCCAGTGGGACGACGCGGAGTACGGCTACCGCGCCAAGGCGGCGGGCTTCGCGACAGTGACGCTGCCCGGAGCGGCGGTGTGGCACGCGGACTTCATGTGGAAGGACTGGGACGACTGGCACAGGTACTTCAACCTGCGCAACTCGATGATCACAGCGGCACTGCACAGCCCGTTCAACACCAAACGCGTCGCCCGCGTGATCGCCGCCCAACTGACCCGCTACCTGCTGTCGATGCAGTACGGCCTCGCCGCGACGATGCTGAAAGCGGTGGAGGACTTCCTGGTCGGCCCGCGGATACTGGAAGACGGCGGCGCGGCGGTGGTAGCCGAGATCCGAGCGCTACGAGCCCGATACCCGGACACCTTCCGCCACAGCCCAGCGGACGTGCCGGAACTCCGAAACGGAGAACTGCCGCTGATCCCGGCGGGCCCGTCCCCGAAGAACAAGCCGGTCCAACTGCTCAAGCAGATCACCAACCAGCTGCTGGGCAAGCACACGCTGGAACGCGGCGCGGTAAGCCTGGAAGACGCAACCTGGTGGCACGTCTCAAGGTTCGCGAACGTGGCAGTGACCGACGCGTCGCAGGAGGGCGTGCGCCTGCGCAAGTACGACCGCGACCTGATGATGCGACTGGGCAAGCAAAGCGCGGCGGTCCTCCGCCGGTTCATGGCCGAGGGCAACACAGTCCAGCAGCAGTACAAGGAAGCGATGCCGAACCTGACCAGCCGAGAGAACTGGGCAAGGCTCTACCAACTCTGAAGGTTCCGGTGGTCCCGTTGGCGCGAACCGCGTCAACGGGACCACCGAGTTCCTACGGCCTGAAGCCGCGTCCACCCTTGGCTGCGCTGCCGTAAACGCGAGACGACGGCGGCAGTTCGTCGAAGTGCGCGGTGGCCACGTGGGCGAAGTTGATAGTCACCTTTGTCCCGTCTTCCAGGTCGGGGGCGTCGACCGCGCCGGACGTCATCAGTGTCGGGAGCTTGCTTGCCAGGCCTTCGGCGGCCGCTGCCGACAGTGCGTACACCAGGGGTTCCCCACCGCTCGCGAGGTGCAGCACGAGGGCGTTCTTCTTCGGCTCGCTCATGGTTTCACTCCAGCATCGGGTTTGCCGGGTCGCAACGCCGGTTCACCCTGAGCGGATCCGCTGTCGGCGGAATAGCTCATGACCAGCGCGATTCCCAGCAGCACCGCTCCCACCGCTCCCGTTGTTCCCAGTGATTCGTTGAAGAACAGGACCGACAGCACCGTCGCTGTCAGGGGTTCCAGGACTGCTGCCAGTGCGGCTGTCACCACGTTTGAGCCGCGTAGTGCGGTCAGGTAGCAGCCGTAGGCGACCGCTGTGGGGATTGTTCCCAGGAATGCCGCCGTCAGCAGGGTGTCCGCTCGTAGCGGGATCGCCATTCCCAGTGGCAGCGCTATCGGTAGGAGGACCAGACCACCTATCAGGAGACCCAGTGAGATCGTCTGCCCCGCCGGGAGGACCGGGGTTCGGTTGATCACGGTGAAGGCCGCGAAGCCGCCCGCCGCGATCAGGCACATCGTGATCCCGACGACGGTCTCCGCCGGTGTTCTGGTCGACGGTGTGCCCGCGAGCAGCGCCAGGCCGATTACGGCCATCGCGATGCTCAGTGTCGTTCGTGTGCTGGGCAGGCGGCGGGTCCGCAGTGCCGTGAACGCCGCGAGCATGACCGGTGTGCTGCCGATCGTGACCAGGGTGGCGAGGCTGACCGAAGTCATAGCGACGCCACCGAAGTAGCTTGCTTGGAAGATCGCCAACAGCGCGCCTGCCGCGATGAGCCTGCGGGTCAGCGGTTTGGTGATCTTGACTCGTCGGATCTGCCCGGCCAGTGCGGCGGTGGCGATCGCTCCGCCGAGCAGCAGCCGGTAGGCCGCGACGGCCAGCGGGTGCAGGCCGGTCAGGTTCTGCAGTACCGCACCCGCCAGGCCGCCGGTTCCCCACAGCACACCGGCGATGATCAGAAACAGCTTGGTAGACAAGGAAAACGCTCCAACGCAGGAGGAACACGGGCATGTTCTTCCGCGGGGCGATCAGGGCATGTTCCATCGCACGCGAACGTCGTGGCCGCGCGCGGGTATGTGTGCTTGCTCCTGCCCCGCCTAGGCGGCGGGCGGCGGAGTTATCGGAAACATGCGGTGCACGTCAAGGACGTTAGCGGCGATGTCAAGCGTCATTGGAGTGAACCTCTTATCAGGCGACACACTCTCGGTAGATCCACTACTGTGTGTAGCGGGCGATAGTCCGTGCCGGACCGTCGATCAATGCGGCATCCGGAGGAGCGACCAGCGGCAACCGGGTGTCTTTCGTCATTTTCCGACAGGTCACTGCCGGATACTCGACGGTAGGAAGTGCGTGCAGGCGTCTAATTGGCAGGCTGAACCCTCGAACGGCGGATCGACCTGCTGTTCGTTTCACGCGGAAAATATTTCTTCTCGGGCGCGAATGGCGGAAATCAGAACGGGGAGGCGCTTGCCGGCATGGATCTGCGTTATGAGGCATTCTGTTTCGCGGATCGTTACTTCTACGACGCCGATGGTTATGGAATCGATACCCTGGAAAGCTGGGTCAGCTCGCTTTCCGGTTGCCGTGCCGACTGGCGCCGGTTCGACCGCGGCGACTGGCACGTCTGCCTCCCCGAGGATGTGGACCTGCCGATGCAGGGCTGGAAGGTGCACGTCGCCGCGACCGGCGCCGATGCCGCCGCCGTGCTCGACGCGGTACGGCCGTACTGTGTGTCGGCGCGGTTGCCGTTCAAATTCCTGCGCTCGCCGCGAATTTTTGCAAATCGTAACGCGAAGTATGCCGATCGGCTGGCAAGCGGTAAATTGATCACGATTTACCCGGTCGGAGACAACGTTCTGAAACGCGTCCTCGAGGACTTGTCGACCCGGCTGGCCGGGCTGCGGGCCCCGCATATACCAGGTGACGTGCGGTACCGCGAGGGCCCTCTTTACATTCGTTTTGGTGGATTTGTCGAACGTATGATCACCGATGCGCGTGGCGCCCGCATCCCGGCGTTGCAGCGGCCGGACGGTGTGGTGGTGCCCGAGCCACCCGGCGTACCCGACTGGGTCGAGATCCCCGCCTTCCTGAAGCAGCACTTCCACGCACAGCAACCCCGCGAGGCGGCCCGCTACCAGGTCACCAAGGTCCTGCAACAGACCAACGCCGGTGGTGTGTACCTGGCCAATCAGCGGGCTGACGGCAGCCAGATCGTGCTCAAGGAAGCCCGGCCGTACACCGGGCTCGACCAGGACGGCGCCGACGCGGTGACCCGGCTCGACCGCGAGGCCCGCACGTTGCTGCGGCTCGCCGGCGTCCCCGGCGTGCCCGAACTGCACGGCCGGATCTCGGTGTCCGGCAACGAAGTCCTGCTGCTGAGCCCGGTGCCCGGCGTCCCGCTGTCGCGCTGGCTCGCCCGCAACTACCCGCTGACCCAACGGGAGCAGGCCAAGACCGACCGCAGCCGGTACGTCGAACGCGTGCTCGCCCTGCTCGCCAGGGTCGAACGCGTCCTGTCCGACGTGCACCGGCGCGGACTGGTCCACGGCGACCTCAACGACCGCAACATCGTCGTCGACGAGGACGACTCGGTGTCCCTCGTGGACTTCGAGTTGTCGTTCCCCGCCGCCGACCGGCGCAGGCCGAGCGGGGCCACACCGGGCTACCGCGCGCCCGCCGACCGCACCGGCTTCGAAGTCGACCGGTACGCCTTCGCCGTGCTGCGGCTGTGGATGTTCCTGCCGATGACGACCGTGCTCGACCTGGCGCCGGACAAGCTCGCCGACTTCGTCCGCCAGGTCCGCAAGCGGTTCGACCTCCCGCTGGGGTACCTCGAAGAGGTCCTCGCCGAACTGCGCCCGCGTGCGCCCAGGTCCGCGCGCAGGCGGATCGCGTTCGACCAGCCCGAGGTCAACTGGACGTCGGTGCGCCGGTCGATCGCCGACGGCGTGCTGGCCAGCGCCACACCACACCGCAAGGACCGCCTGTTCCCCGGCGACATCCAGCAGTTCGCCGTCGGTGGGACGAGCTTCGGCCACGGCGCGGCCGGCGTGCTGCACACGCTGGAGGTCTGCGGGTTCGGCCGGTTCCCGGCGCACGAGAAGTGGCTGATCGACGCGGTGCGACGGCAGCCGCCCGCGACAGCGGGATTCTGGGACGGCGCGCACGGCGCCATCCACGTCCTGGACAACTTCGGCTACCACGACGACGCCGACGAGCTGATCGACAAGGTCGACCCGCAACTGACGTCGATCACGGCACACGGATTACGCGCCGGGCTCGCCGGAATCGGCCTCAGCCTGCTGCACCTCGCGGCGAACAGGCAGGACGCCGGGCACCTGTGGCACGCCATCGAGCTCGGTGACCGGCTGACGACCATGCTGGAGAACCCCGCACGGGGCCGGGCGGGCCTGATGCACGGCTGGTCCGGTCCGGCGCTGCTGTTCCTCAGGCTGTTCGAGCGCACACGCGACCGAGGCTGGCTGGATCACGCCGACCTGGCCATCCGCCGCGACCTGATGGAGTGCGCCAGGACCCCGGACGGCTCGCTGCAGGTCCGCGACCGGCAGAACACGTTGCCGTACCTGGAAGTCGGCAGTGCGGGCATCGCGATCGCGGTGGAGGAGCTGCTGACCACGTGGCCCGGTGCTTCCGTGGCGAGTGAACTGCCGAAGCTCCGGCGCGCGCTGCTGGCCGAGTTCGTGATCCAGCCCGGCCTGATGCTCGGCCGGGCCGGACTGATCGGTGCGCTGGCTGCGGGGCTGCGGCGCGATCCGGACCCGCTCGCGTCACGGGCCCTCGATCAGCACCTCGAATGGCTGGCGTTGCACGCGGTCGCGTACCAGGGCCATGTGGCGTTCCCCGGTACGCACCTCTTCCGGCTGTCCATGGACGTCGCTACGGGCAGTGCGGGGGTGCTGCTTGCCCTTGCGTCCGCAATGGACGGCGTGCAGCTGTTGCCTTTTCTGAGCGACAACAGCGCACCCGTGGTCTTCGGACTGGAGAGCGTCAGTAGCGGAAGAAGTGTTCGCGTTGGCCCTGGCGGACGAGCTTGAGCCACTGGACGAACGCCTTGGGGTCCTTGCGGACGGTCAGGAAGTACAGACCGAACCGCAGGACCTCCAGCGCGCCGATCTTGCGCATTCCCGGGCGCGACAACAGGTACCCGCGGTTGCGGTACGTGTAGTAGCGCTTGACCTCGTTGTCCGGGTCCTGTGCGTGGAACCGGCCGCCGAGCATCGGCTTGAACTCGTCCGAACCGTCCGGGTGCAGGTAGGTCGCGCGCAGCGACGTGCCGAACGGCAGGCCGGAGCGGACCAGCCTGCGGTGCACCTCGACCTCGTCGCCGCGGACGAACAACCGGTAGTCCGGCACCCCGACCACGTCCAAAGTGGACGCGCGGAACAGCGCGCCGTTGAACAGCGACGCGATGCCGGGCAGGAAGTCCGTGCCGAGCTCCGACGTCTGGCGCTTCCACGTCAGACCGCGGCGCAACGGGAACGCCAGCGCGTCCGGGGTGTTGATGTTCGCCACGACGGGGGAGATCTCGGCGAGGCCGCGCTTCTTGGCCTCACCCATCAGGATCTCGAGCACGTTCTCGTCCGCCGGGCGGCCGTCGTCGTCGGCCAGCCAGACCCACTCGGCGCCCATCGCGAGCGCGTGCAGGATGCCGAGCGCGAAACCGCCCGCGCCACCGAGGTTGCGGTGTGACGCGAGGTAGGTCGACGGCACCGCGGCGGCCTTGACCAGGTCCTCGACCGGCTGGTCCGGTCCGTTGTCGACCACGATCAGGTGATCCGGCGGGCGGGTCTGCGCGCCGAGGATCTTGAGCGAGTCGACCAGCAGCTCACGCCGGTGCCGCGTCACCACGACGGCCACGACGGAGTCGGGCCCCAGGGATCCAGTGGCCATCACTTGTCACCACCCGCGGTGACGCCGAAGCGGGCCAGCGCCTCAGGACTGAGGTTCTCGTACGGGTCGCGGCCCTTGTACGCGGTCAGGACCTCGCGCAGGGAACCCTGCATCTTCATCCGGCCGCCGTCCATCCAGATCGCCGAGTCGCACAGGTCCATCAGCAGTTCGTCCGCGTGTGAGGCGAACACCAGCAGGCCGGAGCGCTTCACCAGGTCGATCATCCGGTCGCGGGCCTTGTCCATGAACGCCGCGTCCACCGCGCCGATGCCCTCGTCCAGGATCAGGATCTCCGGGTCGATCGAGGTCACGATGCCCAGCGCCAGCCGTACGCGCATACCGCTCGAGTACGCCCGCAGCGGCATCTGCAGGAAGTCGCCGAGTTCGCTGAACTCCGCGATGTCGTCGATCTTCGACTCCATCTGCTTGCGGCTCATGCCGAGGAACAGCCCGCGGATCATGATGTTCTCGATGCCGGAGATCTCCGGGTCGAGACCGACGCCGAGGTCGAAGACCGGCGCGATCTTGCCGACGATCTTCGAGCCACCGGTGATCGGCTCGTAGATCCCGGCGAGCAGCCGCAGCAGGGTGGACTTGCCCGCGCCGTTGTGGCCGACGAGCGCGACCCGGTCGCCCTCCTTGAGCGAGAGGGTGATGTCCTTGAGGGCCTCGATCACCGGAATCCGGCTTTCGGTGCCGATCGTGCCGCCGACCTTGCCGAGCACCGCCTTCTTCAGCGAGCGGCTCTTGGCGTCGAAGATCGGGAAGTCGACCGAGGCGTTCCAGACGTCGATGCTGACCATGTGCTCCTCCTGCCTCAATCAGACCCAGTAGGGGACGCGTGCGCGGTAGTTGCGCATCGCCACGAGTGCCAAGAACCAGCCGACGACTGTGATGCCACCGACGACCGCCCAGTGGTGCCAGCTCTGCTCGTTGCCGATCAGTGGCGCCCGCAGGATCTGGATGAAGTGGTAGAAGGGGTTGACCTCGATGATGATCGACCGCCAGCTGCTGCCGCCGCTCGCGATCTTGTTCAGCAGGTCGGTGGTCCACACGATCGGCGTGCCGAAGAACGCCAGGTTGGTCAGTGCGGTGATGACCTGCGGGATGTCGCGGTAGCGGGTGGAGATGACGCCGAAGAGCAACGCCACCCACACGCCGTTGAGCGCGATCAGGAAGAACGCCGGGACCGCGAGCACGATGGTCCAGTCCAGGCCCGGCTGCCCCGGACCCGCTTCGGTGATCTTGTAGCCGGTGGTGCTCAGGTCGCCGAAGAAGATCACCAGGATCACGGCGTAGACCAGCAGGTTGTGCGCCATCATCAGGGTCAGGCGCCACACCGTGCGCAACGCGTACACCGTCAGCGGCGCGGGCAGGTGCTTGATCAGACCCTCGTTGGCGATGAAGGTCTCGGTGCCCTCGGTCACGCAGCCGAGCATGAAGTTCCAGACGATGAACCCGACGGTCAGGTACGGCAGGAACGTGCCGATGTTCGCCTGGAACAGCGTCGAGTACAGCAGGCCGAGACCGATGGCGGTGACCGCCATGCTCAGGGTGATCCACAGCGGACCGATCACCGAGCGGCGGTAGCGCTGCTTGATGTCCTGCCAGCCGAGGTGACCCCACAGGTCGCGTTGCTGGAACCCCTCGCGGATGTCCTGCCACGCCCGGCGGAAGGTCCGGCTGGGGTTGTCGAGAGGCTTTTCTGCCGCCGTCATCGGTCGGTCGATCGTGCTCGTCGCTTGCACGGTTGTTGAGAGTACCGACGACCATTCACCCCTTCGGTGACCGGTCGGTCACCGAGCTGACGAACACCTGTGGCGCGCATGGAAACGCATGGTATGTCCGTTACGCGTGGGGCAGCAGTGCCGGGCATCCGTTGCGGTAGTCCGGGTTGTACTCGAAGTGCCATGGTTCGTTCTCATATCGCCTGCACCAGCCGTGTTTTCCGGCCGATCGCTCCACCCACCCGGCCGCCGCGAGCGGCTGGATGTCGACCGCGATGCCTTTCACGTGCATCGACTCGTCCGGCGGCAGCGCGTATTTGCGAGCCAGTTCACGCGTTCCGAAGCGTTTGACGTAGTCGTCGAACTGGGCCTGCTGCTGACGTGAGCTCCGCTTGCCGTCCTGCAGGCACATCGTGATGTTCTGCTTCTTGGCCTCGGTTTTGAGCTGCTGGAACGCCGCCAGCACGTCGTCGCGCAGGCCCGTGGGCTGCTCGTCGACGTAGCGCTTGTCGGTCGGGCACGTCGAGCCGGTCTCCGGCCCGACGACCCCGTTGATGTCGTATGTTGCCTGGCCGCTGAGCCGCTCGTACCCGATCACCTTGAAGCTCCACAGCCCGAAGAGTGATCCGGAGAACACGACGAGAACACCGGCGACCAGGACGGTTCTGATCCATCCCCGCACACATCGAGGACGCGTGGCGTCCCCGGCGAGTTGCTTTTCAGAGATACTGGCCACGCGTGGCGTCGTGCGGCTGCTGTTGTTCACCGAGGCCCGGCGGCAACGCGCCCCGGCGCATCTGCTCCAGCTGCACGCGTGCGGACATCTGCTGGGCGAAAAGCGCGGTCTGGATGCCCGCGAACAGGCCCTCCAGCCAGCCGACCAGCTGGGCCTGCGCGATCCGCAGCTCGGCGTCGGACGGGATGCTGCCGTCGGTGAACGGCAGGGTCAGCCGGTTGAGCTCCTCGCGCAGCTCGGGGGCCAGCCCCTCCTCCAGCTCCTTGATCGACGACGCGTGGATCTCCTTGAGCCGGGTCCGGCTGGCGTCGTCGAGCGGGGCCTGCCTGACCTCCTCGAGCAGCTGCTTGATCATGGTGCCGATCCGCATCACCTTCGCGGGCTGCTCGACCATGTCGCCGATGGTCTCGGCGCTGGCCTCACCCTGCTCGCTGCCGTCGGGGATGCGGGCGGCGCCGAGCGGCTGACCGTCCGGACCCACCACGACCACGTGGTGCGCGTCGTCTTTGCCGTTCTGTCCTGGCTCGCTCATCTGTTCCATCCCTGCGGCTGTCCTTGTCCCCCGGAAGACTCATACCCGAGGGTAGCGGTCGTGACACTTGGACCGGTCCGTACGGTGTGGCCATGGCGTTCGACGTCGCTCGGATCCGTGGGCTGTTCCCCGCCCTGGGGGACGGCTGGGTCCACCTGGACGCATCCGCCGGCATGCAGGTGCCCGAACAGGTGGCCATGGCGGTCGCCACAGCCATGCGCGCACCCGTGTCCGGACCTGGTGGCGCCTTCCCGGCGTCGCAACGAGCCGAGGCCATCGTGGACGCCGCCCGCAGGGCGGTCGCCGACCTCGTCGGGGGCGACCCCGCCGGGGTGGTTCTCGGCCCGAACGTGCCCGTACTGCTGCAGCGGCTGGCCGAGGCGATCGGCAGCGGCTGGCTGATCGGCGACGAGGTGGCGGTGTCCCGCCTCGACCACCAGGCCAACATCGCCCCGTGGCTGCGCGCGGCGCAGCGGCCGGGCGCGGCGATCCGGTGGGGCGAGATCGACATCGAGACCTGCGAACTGCCCGCGTGGCAGTACGAGAGCCTCATGTCCCGCCGCACGAAAGTGGTCGCCGTCACGGCGGCGTCAGGGGCGGTCGGTACGAGACCGGACATTCGCAAGATAGCCGACATCGCGCACAGCGTCGGCGCGTTGCTGGTGGTCGACGCCTCGGCAGCGGCGCCGTACATGCCGCTGGACATGGCGGCGATGGGTGCCGACATCATCGCCGTGTCCGCGTCGGCGTGGGGCGGTCCCGCGGTCGGCGCGCTCGTCTTCGCCGACCCCGAGCTGCTCGACCGCCTGCCGGTGAGTTCGCTGGACCCGAGCACACGCGGCCCGGAACGCCTCGAGCTGGGCGCGCACGCGTATCCGCTGCTGGCAGGCCTGGTGGCCTCCGTCGACTACCTGGCCATGCTGGACGACGGGGCCACGGGGACCAGGCGCGAGCGCCTGCACACCTCGATGGGGTCGGCCAAGAGCTACCTGGCCGGGCTGCTGGCCAAGCTGATCTCGGAGCTGCGGGCGATCCGCCACGTGATGGTGATCGGCGACGCGATGCGCCGAATCCCGGTTCTGGCCTTCACGATCGGCGACATGAAAGCCGCCGACGCGATCGTGGCACTGGCCGACAGCGGTATCTGCGCGTTCGCCGACGACGTGCCCAGCGGCGTCTTCACGGCACTGGGGGTGAGCGAGGTCGGTGGCGCGGTGCGCGTCGGCCTGGCGCACTACACGACGTCGAGCGAGGTCGACCAACTGGTGGACGCGGTCGCCGACCTGCGCCGTTAGCTGACCGGGAACGCCCGTTGCGAGCGTTCCCGGTGCGCTGTCAGGGTGTGAGGATCAGCTTGCCGAAGACCTCGCCGCCGCTCTCCAACGCGGTGTGCGCGCCGGACGCGTCCCGCATCGACCGGACCTCGTGCACGATCGGCTTGACCTTGCCCTCGGCGATCAACGGCCACAGTCCTTCGCGGACACCGGCGACCACGTCGGCCTTGCTGCCCTTTCCGGACACCGGTCGGCCGCGCAGGCCAAGCGCGGCAACGCTTCCGCGCTTGGGCAGCAGCTTGGCGAAGTCGAGCTCGGCCTTCCGCCCACCTTGGAAGCCGATCACCATCAGCCTGCCGTCGTTGGCGAGCGCCTGCATGTTCCTGTCCAGATAGGACGCTCCCATGTTGTCGAGTATCACGTCGGCGCCGCGCTTTCCGAGCACCTCGACGAAGTCCTCGGACTTGTAGTTGATCGCGATGTCCGCGCCGAGCTCCGTGCAGCGGGCGAGGCGTTCGGCGGATCCCGCGGTGACCGCGACCGTGGCGCCGAGCGCCTTGCCGACCTGGATCGCGTGGGTGCCGATGCCGCCTGCGCCGCCGTGCACCAGCAGGATCTCGCCGGCCCGCAGGCCCGCGTGCTGGACGACGTTGGACCAGACCGTGCACGCGACCTCGGGCAACGAGGCCGCGGTCACCAGATCGACCCCCTCGGGCAACGGAAGGACCTGCGCGGCCGGTACCGCGACGCGCTGGGCGTAACCACCGCCCGCGAGCAGCGCGCAGACCTCGTCGCCGATCTGCCAGTCCGTCACGCCTTCGCCGAGCGCGGTGATCGTGCCGGAGCACTCCAGGCCGATGATGTTCGGCGTGCCCGGCGGCGGCGGGTACAAACCCTGGCGCTGCAACAGGTCTGCCCGGTTCACGGCACTCGCCGCGATGTCGATCAGCACCTCGCCCGGCCCGGCCTGGGGGTCCGGCACCTCGGTCCATTCCAGTACTTCAGGTCCACCCGGCTCGCGGGCCACGATTGCATACACATCTCCACGGTAAACCGGTCGCCGTGGTGAATACGCTCGGGGCATGGATCCATGGCCACTCCGCGACCTCGTCCTGCGCACACCCCGGCTTGAGCTGCGGCCGGACGACGACGCGGGCCTGTTCGAGCTCGTCGAGGTGGCCAAGCGCGGTGTCCACGAGCCCGACCGGATGCCGTTCGTCGTGCCGTGGACCGACCGGCACCCGCGGGAATGGATCCAGTTCTACTGGATGACGCGCGCGATGCTCGGCCCGGCGGACTGGACCGTCAACTTCCTGACCAGAGTGGACGGTCGGGTGATCGGCATGCAGGGCGCCACCGGCAAGGACTTCGCGATCACGCGCGAGGTGCACACCGGTTCGTGGCTGGGCCGGGAGTTCCAGGGCAAGGGGTACGGCACCGAGATGCGCGCCGCCGTGGTCATGTTCGCGTTCGACTACCTAGGGGCCGAGCTGTTGACCTCGGGTGCGTTCAGTGACAACAAGGCCTCACACAACGTGAGCAGGAAACTCGGTTACCGGCAGGACGGCACGAACCGCATCGCTATCAGGGGAAAGCTTGGCATCGACGTCCGGCTGGCGCTGACGAGGGAGCGGTTCGTCCGTCCCGAGTGGTCGGTCGAGGTCGATGGGCTGGACGGATGTCGCGGCTTGCTCGGTTTGGACCCGTCCGCGGACTGAAAATGCCCATATTCGCATGCGACTCTTGACCGGGGACCCGCGCGGGGAGAGGGTGACGGCCCACCATGCAGGAAGGGATGTCCATGCCCCTTAAGGCAACAACCCGGTTCGCGGCAGTCATCGCCACCGCGACCGTCGGGTTCGCGCTCGCCGCCGTGCCGGCCACCGCCGCTGCGCAGGGTGACGCGCTACCGAAGAAGATCTCACGCAACGTCTCAGTGGACGGTGTGCACCGCCACCTCATCGCGTTCCAGCGCCTTGCCGACCGCAACGGCCGCACCAGGGTCGCGAGCAGCGCGGGCCACCAGCAGTCCGCGAACTACATCGCCGACAAGGTGCGTGCCGCGGGCTTCGACGTCTCGATCCACGAGTTCCCGTTCATCTACTTCGTCCCGCAGGTCGAGACGCTGACCGCGGACGGCCGCTCGGTGCCGACGCACATGTTCACGTACAGCAAGTCGACCCCGGCAGGCGGTCTGACAGCGCCGCTCGTGCCCGTCCCCGTCGACGACTCGCCCGGCTGCGAGGCAACCGACTACGCGGGCCTCAACGTCACGGGCAAGATCGCGCTGATCAAGCGCGGCACCTGCTCGTTCGCCCAGAAGCAGCAGATCGCCGCGGAAGCGGGCGCGATCGCCACGGTCATCTACAACAACGTTCCCGACCCCGCGCCGCTGGCCGGAACGCTCAGCGACCCGGCCAACGCCAGGGTTCCCACGGTCGGTGTCACCCTGGCGGAGGGCGAGGCGCTCGCCGCGAAACCACCCGCGTCGGTGACCGTCAACGCCCGCGCCACGGAGGAGCCGCGCAAGAGCTTCAACGTCCTCGCCCAGACGAAGACCGGGCGCAAGGACAACGTCGTGGTGGCCGGTGCGCACCTCGACAGCGTCGAAGGCGGCCCGGGAATCAACGACAACGGCAGCGGATCGGCCGTCCTGCTGGAAACCGCGCTGCAGCTCGGCGGGTCGCCGAAGGTCAACAACGCCATCCGGTTCGGCTGGTGGAGCGCCGAGGAGTTCGGCCTGGTCGGCTCGACGCAGTACGTCCGGTCGCTGACCTTCGAGCAGCAGTTGGACATCGCGCTGTACCTGAACTTCGACATGGTCGGCTCACCGAACGCCGGCTACTTCGTGTTCGACGGTGACAACTCCGACAACACCGGCGCGGGCCCCGGCCCGACCGGCTCGGCGGCGATCGAGTCGGCGCTGCAGGCCCGTTTCCGCGCCGCGGGCGTGGAAACCGAGGGCACTGACTTCGACTCCCGCTCGGACTACGCGGAGTTCGTCGCACAGGGCATCCCCGCTGGCGGCACGTTCACCGGTGCGGAGAAGCTCAAGACGGCCGCGCAGGCGGCGAAGTGGGGCGGCCAGGCCAACGTGGCATACGACAAGTGCTACCACCAGGCCTGCGACAACCTCTACAACGTCAACCGCACGGCGCTGGGCAAGCAGGCCACCGCGATCTCGTACGTGATCGCCGCCTACGGCATCAGCACGGAGGACGTCAACGGCGTCCCGCCGAGGCCCAAGCGCGCCCAGGCACGCATGGCGGCGAAGGCCTTCTCGGCCCCGACCACGTACAACCACGACCCAGCCAGCTAAAACCTCGTGAGTGGTTAGTCCGGTGCTAACCGGACTAACCACTCACGAAGCTTTCAGCCGAGGTTGCTGGTCCGGAATGTGTCGCAGTTGGCGGGATTGCCCGACTGGATGCCCGTGGTGAACCACTTCTCGCGCTGCTTCGACGTGCCGTGGGTGAACTGGCTCTCGTCGACGCGGCCGCCGCCGAGTTCGCGCTGGATGAAGTCGTCGCCGATGCGGGCCGCCGCGTCGAGCGCACGGCGGATGTCGTCGTCGCTGATCGACTTGATCAAGGGCTGGCCGCCGTTCGCGGTCGGCTGCGTGGTCGCGTGCTTCGCCCAGACGCCCGCGTAGCAGTCAGCTTGCAACTCCAGCCGGACAGCGTCCGACGTGGCGCCCTTGCGGCTGCGGACCCGGTCGGAGGTGCCCAGCAGGTTCTGCACGTGGTGGCCGTACTCGTGCGCCAGCACGTACGCCTCGACGAACGTGCCGCCCTGCGCGCCGAACTGGGTCTGCAGCTGCTTGAAGAACGCCAGGTCGATGTAGACCTCGGAGTCGCCGGGGCAGTAGAACGGGCCGACGTCGGAGGTCGCGCTGCCGCAGCCGGTGCGCACGCCGCCCTGGAAGAAGTTGGTCGGCGCCTTCCGGTACGTCCGGCCTGACCTGGCGAACTCGTCCTGCCAGTACCCCTGGATCGAGTTGATCACCGCGACCAGCGCGCAGTCGTGGTTGGTGTTGGCGTCCTTGCCCGTGCGGCACTGCTCGGAGAGCCTGGCGTTGTCCACTTTGTCGCCGTTGCGGACGTCGCCGATGCCGCTCGCGGACGTGCCGTCCAGCCCACCGACCCCACCGAGCTGGGACATCACGAAATAGATGATCAGGCCGACGATGCCGAGCCCACCGCCGCCGAGCAGCACCCGGCCGCCGGTACCGCCACCTCCGCCGCCGGACCGCATGTCCTCGACCTGCGATGTGTCCAAACCAGCGTCGTCGTTGAATTCCACGTCGCCTCCGTGGTGTGTGGAAGCCAACGATATACAGCCGGGCGCGGCGCGCTCAGCGCGCCGCACCCGGATCGGATGGACATGTCTTGGTCACGAACGCCCTCACCCGCTGGCGCGGAGTTTCCAAGGAGGCTCAACGCGTCGACGTGCGACGCACAGTTCGAACGGGCTGGACCGGCCGCTCACAGTCACGACCGCGCCGAGTACCGATCAGCCCAGTCGTGGGGTTGCGACAGGGAGCGCGTGACCGCGAGACGTAAGCGCATTGCCACGGCACCACCTGCCCTTCGCGTTCGGAGTAACGCCTACCTCCGAGCATGCACCTTTGTGGCCCCGCTCACAAGGGACCTGAATTGGTGAAGTTGGTCGTCACTGTCCGAACAGGACCTCGACACGCCGGCCGGAGGGGCCGCCCGCGCCCACGCCACCGGGGTGGTCGGGGGACGTTGGTCAACCACCTGACAATTGGTGGTCACTTCCAAGACTTGCCTGCGGCCGATCGGCCGAATGCCGTTTGCTGTGCACACAGGCGATTGTTTTGTTCCGTGTGGGAGGCTACATGGCCAAGGCCGGCGAGGCGCCGTCATCGCGGTACGACGTGTGTTTGTCCTTCGCAGGTGAACAACGACAGTACGTCGAAGAGGTAGCCGAACTCCTCAAGGTCAATGCTGTCAAGGTATTCTACGACTCCGACGAGACCGGCACCATGTGGGGAACCGACCTCTACGAGTTCTTCGACGACATCTACTACCGTCGATCCAAGCTCTGCGTCCTGTTCGTGTCGGCGGACTACGCCAGGAAAACCTGGACCCGACTGGAATGGCGGAGCGTGCAGGACCGTGTGATGAAAGACCGCAGGTTGTACCTGCTCCCGGTGCGGTTCGACGACACTCGAATTCCGGGCATAGGCGACTCCATCGGCTACATCGACGCACGGGTGACCACGCCACGCGAACTCGTCGACATCCTCGTCGGCAAACTCGAGTTGGCGGCAGGCAAGTCGACTGTGGCCACGTACATCGCAGTGGCCACCGAAGGCGCTGGGCGTTCGGAAGCCGTCATGACGGCGGCGCTGAAGAACTCTCGCATCGATCTGCCGAGCGATCTTCTGCACCACTCCGACCATCAGTCCGTTGCTGTGGTCCCCATGGAAAAAGCAGGGCCGTTGGACCTGCTGACCACGTTTCTCCCGCACGTCGAGGACGAGGCCTCGGCTCGTGGCTGCAAGGTGAGCGTCGGGGTCCACATGGGAGAGATAGCCGGTGTGTTCCCGGAGTGGGACGGCGCTGACGTTCGTGCCGCGATCGCCATGATCGACGACGCCGTGGTCCTCAGGACCTTCGCCGCGGCCACCCGAGCCGATTTGATCGTCGCCGTCTCCAGTGAGTGGTACAAGAACGCGGTGCGGTCCGGCAGGTCCGCCGACATCCTGTCCACCTACAGCCAGGCGCGGCTGTCGGACGGGCAGAGCATTTGGCTCAGGGTTCCCGGTTACCCGAAACCAAAGCCGGTCACGGAAGAAAAGGCTTCCCGCAAGGCGAACGTCCCCGCAAAGGTGACCAACTTCTACGACAAGGTGCGCGCAAAGCACATCGGCGACATCTACTATCCGTCAGGAGACGGTGATGACTGACGATTCGGGCTCACGGGAAGGAGGGCAAGAGGATTCGGGTGCCCCCGAGCCTGACGACGAAGTCGCCGCCGCCGACGGCTCTGTCAAGAACGACAGCACGGACGAAAACAAGGAGAATGCGAGGGGGGAAAGCGGCAAGAGCGAGTCCGCGACCGCCCAGGAAAAGGCGGCCGACCCGGAAAGTGCGCGCAAATGGCGCAGTGTCGGGCTCGGAATGGACGCCGCGCTGGCCGCGCTGATCGGTGGCGGCCGGGCGAACGTCTTCTTCGGTGAAACCTCCATCGGGACGCTGGGTGATCACTACCGGTCGACGACGTCCAACCAGTTCGGCGTCCTGATCCGTAGCGGCACGGTGTCGAGGGATGTGCTGGCCCGCATCAGGGATTCGTACGTCGAGCCGACCCGGTACCGCGAGATCAGGCAGGTCCTGGAGAGCCAGCAGGCGGTGTTCATCCGTTCGGACAGCGGATCGGGGCGGACGGCGACCGCACTGCGCCTCCTGGATCACGTGTGCCGGGCAGGTGTGCGCAAACTCGATCCGGACGTCAAGCTGAAGACTCTCAGCGAAGGTGACCTGGAGGACAACCACGGCTACCTCCTGGAGTCGCTGGCTCCGGAGCAGGCGCAGGAGTTCCAGGCCTACCACGCCGAGCAACTGGCGAGCCTGATGCACAGGAAAGGCTGTCGGCTGGTCGTCGTCGTCGACCGGACGACGCCTCTGCACACTGCCGACATCGGCCACATGGTCGTCGACGGTCTGGGTGAGGTGTCCGCGGAACAGCTGGTGAAGAAACACGTCGCCTGGGGAGTGCGGGGCTCGGCAGTCGATGTGAACGCCCTCCTCGATCGACCGGAAGTGGCTGAGATCCTCAGTCAGGTCTCGAAGGACTCCGCGCACCGCGAGCTGGCGGAACTCGCCGCGCTCCTGGTCGATGTCGCCCACGAGCGGCTCACTGTCGAAGCCCTGCGTGAGCGCTACCTCCGCGCCGACGACGCGAAGTTCCTCGAATGGTTCGACCAGCAGGCGGACACCGATCAACGCGCTTTCGTGATCGCACTCGCGGTTTTCAACAACGAATCGGTACAGCTTGTGTCGGAGGCGGCCAGCTGGCTGGCGGACAGTATACACAAGGCGGAACGGCGCAGGCGCAGTGAATGGTGTCGATCGGTCTTTGAAATTCCATTGCAGAAACGTCTCGACGATGCCCGTGCGGAAGTGGTTTCCGGTACGGTCGAGACGCGGTACGGTGAAATCAAGCTGCTGAAGGCGCGCTTTCGAGACGATCGGTTTCCGCGCAAAGTGCTGGATCACGTGTGTGGTCAGTACAGCCAGGCGCACGAGGTGGTCAGGGACTGGTTGCTCAAACTGGGCGGCATTCCAGGATCGGACGTGCGGATCAGGGCGGGTGTAGCGGCTGGTCTGCTCAGCACTTTCGATTTTCTCGGCATATACAACACGGTGATCGAACCGTGGGCCGACTCGGGCGATGTCGACAACCGGTGGGCAGCGGTCGCCGCGCTGCAGATACCCGGCCGACACCCGGAAATGGCCAGAGTCGTGTACCGGATGTTGCACAAGTGGATTGCCCAGAAGAAGGTTCCCAACAGGCGGGTAACCGCCGTGCAGGCCATCGGGAGTACCGAGGCGATGAGCCCCGGGGCCGCGTTGCGGCTGCTGAGGTACGCCAGCAGGCACGCCAACTGGGACATGGCCTACGCGATCGGTGAAAGCTTGAGCGAGCTGTTCTGCCGTGTCGACGACCCGGGGCAGGTTTTGCGTGCACTGGTGAAGTGGACCGACGACGACGAGTATCCCGAGCGTCGGGAAACAGCCTTCCTGTCGGTGTTGATCATCTCGGCTTACGTGGTCGTTCCGATGCGGAAGAGTGTGGAAAAATGGCCGGTTCTCATCTGGGTCGCCGAACACCTCGGAGAGCATCGCGACCTGGTTGTCACGTTGTTCTCTCGAATGTTGTCGGCCGCTGAGTTCATGCAGCGCGGATATCTTGCGATGCGGCGGTGGTTGACGGTCGCGCGGAAAGACAAAACTCTGTGCAGACCGATCGCTGATCTGTTGTTCGACATCGGCGAACACTCGGGTGAGCTGGCAAGCATCCGGTACTACGTCGAATACTGGGGAGTGCAGCGGGGTGGCCCTCGTGATGCGGCGGAAACAGTACTCCAGTACCTCGAAGAGAAAGGTGGATCGACATGAACGACGCCGTCCCGGGTGCGGAGAAGCGGTCAGCGGGCACATCGGCGGCGAAGCGAGAGTCTTCGCAGAAGAAGATTGTCGAGAAGCTGAGCGCGGATCGCAGCGAACTGCGCAAGCTCAACCCGGTTTCCTCAGGCCCGACTGCCGTTGTCTACTTGACGAAGCGGGGCACGTACGAGCTCGGAAGCAGCCGGATGACCATGGGCGAACTCTGGCTGAGGACGCCGAAGGAAGTCTATTCGGTGGACACCTCGTCGCATCAGACCCTGCTCACGTTGGAGCTGCCGTGCAAGCAGGACGCGATCTTCTTCCCGGCGAAGGTGCGGATCACCTGGCGTGTCGCCGACCCCATCGCGGCCGTCGCTGCCGGTCTGACGGATCCGGTGCCGGTGCTCCGGGACTACATGGAGGAACGGTTGCGGCTGATCAGCTGCGATTTCGACGTCGACGACATCGGCGCGGCAGAGCGGCGGATCAACAACGACTACGGCGATCGCACCGTGATGATCTCCGACGCGATCACCATGAACCGGTGCAACGTGACCCTGTCTCTCGACGCGAAGACGAAAGAGAGCCTCGCCGGTCTCACGCATTCCGGGTACGCCCACCGCCTGGAGATGCAACTCGCCGCGCAGCAGCGAGAACTCGAAGCCCTGAAGCAGAAGCACGAGCTGGACTTGAAGGAACAACGCATGCGGGTCTACGCGGACGCGCTGCGCACCGACGACCTCAACGTGCTGGCGCTCCGGCTGGCCGGGCACGGCGAGGACGTCAAGGACGTCATCGAGCTGATCATGCGCGAGAAGCAGATGAAGTTCGAAGGCGCGAACGCGATGTTGAACTCGCTGCTGGACGCGAATCTGCTCAACCGCAGGGACGTGGCCGCGATCATGGCCAACGCGAGCAACGTCGTCGTCGACCACATGCGTGGCGGGAACGCCGACGGCGGCGGCAAGGTCGAAGCGATCTCGACGCGGCCCCCGGTGCCCATCGAGTCGGCGCGCTCAGATCCCGACGAGATCGATCTGGACGGTGAACGGGAATGAGCCAGCCTGTCGAAGCAGTGCTCAACCCGCTTACCGATGTTCCGCTGCTCGGCTACGTCATCACTGTGGTGAACGACGCCTTCACCCAGCTGTCCCTGCCGTTCTGGCTCCGATCGCTCATCGAACTCGTGCTGGCCGGGCTGCTCGGGTACGCGCTGCTCCGGCTGCTGGCGAGCCGGCTGCTGCCGTGGCTGGGAACAGCTCTGGTGACTCCGGCCGTGCTGGTCGGCGACCTCGTGAGGACACTCCTGCTGCTGCCCGATCTGGCTGTCAGCCGCGGTATGCGCCGCCTGGGACGCATACCGCCGGAAGTGGTGTACGCCTACGGCACCGTGGTCATGACGTCGGTTGACCTGTTCGAAAAGGTCGTTCGCAGGCTGGTGCCGAAACTCGCGGCGGTGAAGAACGGCAGCGGGATCGTCCTGGTGGTCCTGCTCGTGGTGCTCTTCCTGGTCTGGAACAGCCAGTCGTGCGCGGGAGGACCACCTGCCGACGGCGCCTGCGTCTCACCGATCACACACTGGACGACCTCGCTCAGCACCTGGTTCACCGAACTCGGCGCCACTGACCAGCGATAATAGGGACAGCCGACGTGGTTCACAGCGGGGGGTTTGGGGGGTCGTCCCCCCAAAATGACGGCAGCCGACGTGGTCCACGGCGGGGGGTTTGGGGGGTCGTCCCCCCAAAATGACGGCAGCCGACGTGGTCCACGCTTTCCGTGGACACACGTCTCCTGAGGCTGCGGTAGCGGTGGGATTCGAACCCACGGAGGGCGTTAACCCTCTCATGTTTTCAAGACATGTTCCTTCGGCCGCTCGGACACGCTACCGCCGTCGAGCTTATCCGATGGGCGCACTTCATTTGTCCAGGTGGGTGAGCACGCGCTCGAACACGGTCGCCAGCACGTCGCGTTCCTCCGGGGTGATGAGGTCTACGAGGTGGTCACGGACGCCGTCGACGTGCGTAGGTGCCGCTGTGCGCAGCTGGGCCACGCCGGTTTCGGTGATCTCGGCGAGGACTCCTCGCGCGTCGTTGGGGCAGTGGGTCCGGCGGACCAGGCCGGCCGCTTCCAGGCGGGATATCTGGTGGGAGAGCCTGCTCTTGGACTGCGCGACCTCCTCGGCCAGCTGTGTCATCCGCATCTGGCCCTTCTCCTGCTCCGACAGGCGGACGAGGACCTCGTAGTCGGCCAGTGGCAGGTCGTGGCGCTCCTGGAGTTCGGTGTTCAGCCGCTGGCGCAACCGCTCGCTGCCGATCACGTAGGCGCGCCAGGCGCGTAACTCTGCGGCGGTCAGCCAGCGGGGTTCTGCGGTCACCGTTCCAGGCTAACCGGCTGTGCTGGCGTTTCGGCCGTTCAGCGGGCCGGGTGGCCCCGCACAGCCTTCCGGAGCCTGCGCGTTGTCCGTTGTGGACTTGACGGCGTGCGACGAGTTCGGCACGTGCGGGACCGCACGGAGTGCGCCGTGATTTCCAGCCGCTGACCAGGCAAGACAGTAGGCTTCGGGTAGTCGGGCACGGACGAGGGAGTGGCTATCGTGAGCAGTCTGGACGGCCGGGTGTTCAAGCCTGCCGACGACGTGGCGGGCGGCGAGGTCGAGGCGTCGACCTTGTTCACCTACCACGAGCAGGACGGCGAGATCTGGGCCGAGTACTCCGGCGGCAAGGTCCGCCGCGGCTACCTGGTCGGCACGCGGACCGGTGACACGCTCGATTTCCGTTACACGCAACTGAACACGGCCGGTGAGACCAACACCGGGCACTGCGTCGCCACGATCGAGACCAAACCGGACGGCAGCATGCGGCTCAACGAGAAGTGGGAGTGGGAGTCCCGCTCCGGCGCGGGCACGAGCGTGGTCGACGAAGTTCCGCCACGCGTTGCGGAGAGCTAGCAGCCGCGGCCAAGATCGATGTATGACGATTCTGGGGCCCGGCGACATCGTCGGCTTGGTGAACAGCACGCACGCGACAGACCTGTTCGTCGCGGTGGTGAGCGAGTTCGACATCTTCACCCGGCTCGCCGACCGCGAGGCGACGACCGCTCGGCAGTTGGCCGACCTGCTCGAGATCGACGAGCGGGCCGCGGACGTCACCCTGACCTACCTCGCGGCACTCGGGCTCGTCGAGCGCCTGCCTGATGGCGCCGTGCGTGTCACGCAAGCGGCGGGGCAGTACCTGACAGCCGGTGCCGAGATCGACCTGCGGCACTACACGAGGATGTCGAGCGACCGGCCGGGCAGCCGCGCGGCCGTCGAGGTGCTGCGGACCGGCCAACCGGCCGCGTGGGACGTCGACGAGGGTGACGACTGGCTGAACCGGATGTCGCAGAACGACTTCGCCGAGACGTTCACCGCCGGGATGAACGCGCGGGGCACGTACCTCAGCCCGGCGTTGGCCGACGTGCTGCGCGGCAGCGTCACGGCCAACCGCATCCTCGACGTCGGGGGCAGTTCCGGTATCTATGCGTGTTCGCTGGTCAGCGCGTTGCCGGGGACGTCGGCCGCCGTGCTCGACCTGCCGTCAGTGGTGGACACCAGCCGGGCGTCGATCGCCGCGCGCGGACTGTCCGACCGGGTCGACGTGATCGCCGGCGACATGTTCACCGAACTCCCGCGGGGATTCGACGTGCACCTGTACTCCAACGTCTGGCACGACTGGGATCCGGCGAACATCACCAAACTGGCCAAGGCGTCGTTCGCCGCGTTGCCGCCGGGCGGCGTGCTCGTCGACCACGACATGCACCTCAACGACACCAAGTCGGGCCCGTTGCGGGAGGCCGAGTTCTCGGTCTGGATGATGATGGCGACCGTCGGCAAGTGCTATTCCACGCCTGAGCTCGCCGACATCCTCACCCCCGTGGGCTTCGAGGACGTCCACCTGCGGCCGACCACGGCCGGGTACAGCGTGGTCATCGCGAGAAAGCCCGCCTGATGGAGGTCGTGTACGCCGGTCAGCAGCCACCGGACGAGTGGTCCGCTTCGATCTTTCTCGCGGGCCCGACGCCGCGCCGTGACGACGTGCCGAGCTGGCGTCCGGGGGCGCTCGCCGAGATCGAGCGCCAGTGGACACGGGACGGCACACTGGTCGTGTTCGTCCCGGAACCACCGGATGGCACGAGATATCCCTCCTACGACGACCAGATCGCCTGGGAGGAACGGTGGCTGGACGCGGCCGACGGCATTCTCTTCTGGGTGCCGAGGGAAATGTCCACCTTGCCGGGGCTGACCACGAACGTCGAGTTCGGCCGGTACGAGTCGTCCGGACGCGTGGTGCTCGGCGCGCCGGACACCGCGCAGCACGTCCGGTACATGCAGCACCACGCGAGGCAGCGCGGCGCGCGGGTGACGTTCACGTTGCCGGACACGATCGCGGCGACGCTCGACCTCGTCGGCGAGGGGGCGCCGCGGTCGGGCGGCGAGCGGTACGTGCCATTGCTGGCCTGGCGGAACCCGACGTTCCGCAACTGGCTGTCCGCCCAGCAGCGCGCGGGGAACGTCCTGCTGGACGGCCGGTTGCTGTGGACACACCGCCAGTTCCTGTGGGCTTTCCACGCGCGGATGCGGGTCGCGGCGGAGAACCGCGAGAAGCGCAACGAGATCGTGCTCGGCCGCCCGGACGTGGTGTCCATTGTGGCCTATCGGCCCGCTGACGCGGTCCGGCGGAACGAGGTCGTGCTGGTGCGCGAGTTCCGGTCGCCGTCTTGTTCGGTGGACGGCTATGTCCGCGAACTGCCCGGCGGTGGGGTGTTGCGCGGCGAGCCGGTCGCGCAGGCCGTGCACGAACTCGCGGAGGAGACCGGCCTGGCGGTCGCACCGGAAAGGTTACGCAAAAGCCAGGTACGGCAAGCAATTGCCACACTGTCCGCGCATCGGGTGCATGTCTTCTGCGTGGAGCTGACCGGGGACGAGATCGCGCTGCTGCGCGACAACCCCGGACCGCACGGCGTCGCGGAGGATTCCGAGCGGACGTTCGTCGAAGTGCGGACCTACGGGGACATCCTCGACAACGGGCACGCGGACTGGGCGACTCTCGGCATGCTCGCCTCCGTGTTCACCGCACCCTGATGGTGATCCACGTGTCCAGCCCGACGGTCTGACCGGCACCGTCGACCGACACGACAGTCCAATCGGGACGAACGGTCGCCGAGCCGCCGAGCTCGGAGAGGTACATGATGTTGGCGAATCCCAGTCGCCGCAACTGGTTGTCCGCCGTGACCGCGCTCTTGCCAGTCAGATCGCCGGGGACGGTCGACTCGGGATTGCTGTCATCGAAGAAGAACGTCAGGAAAATCGCGGCCGTCGCGATCAGGCTCAGCGCCCACGCCGCCGTCTTCGATTCCGTGGTCATGCCAACAGTCACCTCCGGACACCTGCATGTAGCCGGCGCGCCGGAGCACGTTACATAAGTAGTGCCACTATACGTCTATCGATCGCATGCAACGCCGTCATGGTCGTTGTCGAGGTCGTCCCGGTAACTCGGATGGCCGCGCCGCAACGGCGCGGCGCCGAAGAATCTCGCCGTCTCGCAGTCCGGGTAGTACCACGGGAAGTCGGGCATCGGCAGGGTGATGGTCCACTTCGTCTGCGGGGGCGGCGGCTGATGCCGGTGCGGCGACGGTGTCTTGGCGGGCGGCTTGTTCGACGGCGGTGTCGCTCTCACCGGGGGCGGCGCGGGTGCGGTGGTTGTGGTCCGCGTCACCGTGGTCGCGTCCATCGTCGGCATCGCGAGGATCGGGTTGCCGACGTCAGGCGTGCGCTCGGTCGCGGCGAACGGCTTGGAGATGAAGCTGTTGCCGTCGGACGTGTCGCTCACCATGACTGCGACGACGACCGCGACTGCGGCCGTACCCGCGGCGATCCAGTGCCACGGTCTGCCACCACCCATAGCAAGTCCTCACCGGTTCGGTTACCGGACACATCCCCGCCGGGGGTCCCAGTGTTACCGCGCGGATCTCCCTCCTGCGAGGGATTGCCTTCGCTCCGCCGATCGATGTGCCGGGACCTGCGGCGAAGCGACGGTTGACGGTATGAACACATCAACGGGGGCACGGCCGCGCAGCGCGAGCGCGATCGTCGACATGGTCGACGCCGAACTGGCGGCGGCCATGCGGGCACAACTCGGCGAGGTCGAGACCAGGCTGCGGGAAACCCTGCGCGCGCCGGGTGACGGGTTCCTCGGCCGCGCGTCGACACACCTGATCGACGCCGGTGGCAAGCGGTTCCGTCCGATGATGGTGTTGCTGGGGGCGCGATTCGGTGAGCCGTGCACCGAAAAGGTGCTGGACGCGGCCGTTCTGGCCGAGTTGGTGCACGTGGCCACGCTCTACCACGACGACGTGATGGACGAGGCCCAGGTCCGGCACGGTGCCGTCACGGCGAACACCAGGTGGAGCAACACAGTCGCGGTGCTGCTCGGCGACTACCTGCTGGCGAAGGCGGCCGAACTCGGCGCGGGGCTCGGCGATGCCGCGATGCGCCTGCAGATTCGTACGCTCGGCCGTCTCGTCCACGGCCAGATGGCCGAAACCGTTGGCCCGCAGGCAGGTGCCGACCGGATCGGGCACTGCATGCGGGTGATGTCGGACAAATCGGCCTCGCTGATCGCCATGTCCACCCGGATCGGTGCGGTGGTCACCGACGCGGACAGCCACGTGGCCGACCTGCTCGAGGTGTACGGCGAGCTGATCGGCACGGCGTTCCAGATCTCCGACGACATCCTGGACATCGAGGCGGACGAACGCGACCTCGGCAAAGCGCCGGGCACCGACCTGCGCGAGGGGATCGTGACCCTGCCCGTGCTCTACGCCATCGAACACGATCCGGGCATCGCGGACCTCGTCGCCGAGCCGATCGCCGACGACACGCGCCGCGCCGAGGTCATCGGTGTCCTGCGCGCGTCACCAGGCCTGGAGCGGGCGCGCCGGGAGGCGGAACGGCATGTCCAGCGCGCCAAGGACGTCCTCTACGACCTGCCGTCCGTCCCGGCGCGCGACGCGCTGTTCGCCCTGTGCGACTTCGTCACCCGCAGAACTACCTGAGATCAAGGAAGTTGCTGTCGATGTTGATGGCGACGCCGTTGTACGACTCGTCGTGGCCGCCGAGGTACTGGTGGATCCGCTGGCCTGCCCACCGGTCGCCGGGCAGGAAGCGGCCACCGTCCACATTCGCCTGACCGTTCCACCAGGCGAACCAGACGTGGTCAGGCCTGCTGTACGCCCGGTTGTCGTGGTTGCGGACCAGATCACTGATGCCCGAACCGGCGCTGCTGTACACACCCGAGCGGTATCCGCGCTCACGCAGCTGGTCGCTCCAGCCGCTGAGGAACGCCATCACAGCGGCACTGCACGGCACATCGCCGATGTTGTACGCCTCCATGTCGTTGTAGATCACGGTTCCCGGGTCCATCCCCAGCCGGGAGGCCTGCGTGATGGCGTCCGCCGCCGCGTCCCGGCCCTGTGCGCGTGCCTTGCCCTGGTCGGGCTCGAGCCGGTACTTGTACCCCGTGCACGGCGCCTGCAGGCCGACGTAGGTCGGGATCATCCGCCAGCCCTTCCTGACCTGCGCACCGACCCAGGCCGGGGTCAGGTTGGGCTGGGCGCACGCGCGGTGCACGCCGCCGATGTACACGCCGACCGCCCGGAACTGTGAGCCGAGCCATGCGTCCATCGCCTGCTGCGACGGCGCCGCGCAGGCGTCGAACCCAGGTCCTGAGTAGACCCCCGGCTGGACGCTGCGGACCCTGGCCGACTCGACGTCCTCGTCGACCCTCGTGGCCAGCGAGGCGTACTTCTCGCCGCTCACGGTCACCCTGGTCCGCTCGCCGACGGGCTCGACGAGCACGGCGTCCGTCGTCGGGCCCGTCCGCGCGGCGCACCGCTGGTCGGCGCCCGGCTTGCCGAGGTAGACCGCGTTGCGGTCGAACCGGACGCACGCCGTCGGGTTCGCCGCCAGATCGATCACAGGCCAATTGGCCGGCACGCTCAGCTCGTACCCCCGATAGCTGACCGTCCGCTCGGCGGTCGCGTTCGCCGGGCCTGCCAGTGCCGCGGCGAGCGTGATCACGCCCACAACAGCGATCGACGCACGCATGCAGATCACTTCCCGACAGTCACTCTCCGTATGGGTCTGCCGCCATCTTCGGTGATCTCCACGACCTCGGCCACTCGAAAGCCGCAGGCACGTGTCACGATCCCCGCGATGACTCCCCTCGAGGCAGGCCTGGTCGCGGTGGCCGGTGTGTGCGCAGGCACCATCAACACCGTGGTCGGCTCAGGAACGCTGATCACCTTCCCCGTGCTGCTCGCGCTCGGCTACCCGCCGGTCGTGGCCAACGCGTCCAACAGCATCGGGCTGGTGCCGGGCGGCATCGCGGGCGCGATCGGCTACCGCAGCGAGCTGACCGGGCAACGCAAGCGTTTGCTCCGGCTGGGTGGGCCGTCGTTGCTCGGCGGCGCCATCGGCGCGGTGCTGCTGCTCCTGCTGGACCCGGACGTGTTCGAAGCGATCGTGCCGGTGCTGATCATCATCGCGCTGGTCCTCGTCGTGCTGCAGCCGTGGCTGTCACGCAGGCTGGCATCGATGGAACGCCACGAGCACGGCGGCGCCAGCGCGATCGCGGCGACGTTCGGCGCGGGCGTCTACGGCGGCTACTTCGGCGCGGCGCAGGGCGTTCTGCTCGTCGGCATGCTCGGCATCCTGATGGACGAGCGGCTGCAACGGCTGAACGCGCTCAAGAACGTGCTGACCGCCGGCGTGAACCTGGTCGCGGGCATCGTCTTCGTGGCCATCGCGGACATCGACTGGTGGGTCGTGCTGCTGATCGCGGCGGGCTCGACCGTCGGCGGCATCCTCGGGGCCAAGATCGGCCGGAGGCTGCCACCGACGGTGCTGCGCGCGGTGATCGTCGTGGTCGGACTGGTCGCCGTGACCAAGCTGCTTATCGACTGAACGACTTCGCCGCGGCCAGGAACAGGTCGTTCTCCTCGGGAGTGCTGATCGTGACCCGCGCGCCTTCACCGGCGAACGCACGCACCACGAGCTTCTGCTCCAGGCAGTGGTCGTTGAACGCGGCGGTCCGGTCACCCAGCGGCAACCACACGAAGTTCGCCTGCGTCTCAGGCACTTCGTAGCCCGCCGTGACCAGCTCGTCGCGGACCCGGATCCGCTCGTCCTTGATCTCGAGCACCCGCTCGAACAGCTCCTGCTCCGCGTCGAGCGACGCGATGGCGGCCGCCTGGGCGAGGTGGTTGACGCTGAACGGCAGATAGACCTTGCGAACCGCGGTGGTGACCTCCTCGGACGTCGCGCAGTACCCGACGCGCAGACCGGCCAGGCCGTACGCCTTGGAGAACGTGCGCAGCACGGCGACGTTGTCGCGGTCGCGCAGGTAGTCGACGCCGTCGACGGCGTCGGGGTCCGTGACGAACTCGAAGTAGGCCTCGTCGAGCACCACGAGCACGTTCGACGGCACCGCTTCGACGAACCTGTCCAGTTCCGCTTTGCGGACCAGCGTTCCAGTCGGGTTGTTCGGCGTGCAGACGAAGATCAGCCGCGTGCGCGGGGTGATCGCGGCGAGCATCGCGTCCAGGTCGAGCGCGTGGTCGTTCGTCAGCGGCACCCGGACCTGCTGCGCGCCGACCACGTGCGTGACGATCGGGTACGCCTCGAACGACCGCCAGCCGAACATGACCTCGTCGCGGTCGGTGCAGGTGGCCTGGATCAGCTGCTGGCAGAGGCTCACCGAGCCGCAGCCGACGGAGATCTGGGCCTCGGCGACGCCGAGCTTGGTGGCCAGCCGCGCGGTCAGTTCGCCCGCGGCGCTGTCGGGGTAGCGGTGGGCGTGCGCGGCCGCGTCCGCGATCGCTTTCGCCACACTGGGCAACGGGCCGGCGGGCACCTCGTTGCTGGCCAGCTTGATCGCACCGGGAATCGTCCGGCCGGGCACGTAGGACGGCAGGCTCGCCAGGTCTGCCCTCGGCTGGACGTACGTCACTTGTGGTTCAGGCACACCCGCACGGTATCCACCGCGACCGGACCGGCGCCACGATTTGGACCGGGACGCGATATTCCGGCCTCTTGCTGGACGGTCTATCGTGGTTGCCTCGTCTGGTTGGTCACGTTGACTGATGTTCACCCCTACGTGATTGGGTGGAGCCATGACCGAAACACGCACCGAGCAGTTCCAGCTCAAGGACGGCAGGTCGGCGCTGCTGACCGTCGCGGAGCCGGAACAGGTGGTCCGGGGCGGCCTGGTGGTGCTGCACGAGGCCGGCGGCGTGACCGACACAGTGCGCCTGCTGGCAAGCTCGCTCGCCGCCGAGGGCTGGCTCGCGGTGGCCCCGCACCTCTACCACGAGGCGTTGCCGCAGGAAGAACAGGTCAGACAGCTTTCCGGCGACTCGGTGCTGGCCGACACCGACATCGCCTTCGCCGTGCTCGCCGAACGCGGCGTGACCGCGGACCTGATGGGCGTGGTCGGGTTCGACCTCGGTGCGACCGCGGCCATGGTCGTGGCGGCCAAACGGTCCATCGGCGCGGCGGTGAGTGTCGGAGCGGCGGGCATCATCCAGCCCATCTCCGCGGCCTTACCCCCGCTCGTGGAGATCGCGGGCGACCTGAAGTGCCCGTGGCTGGGCATCTACGGCGACCAGGACGACGTCATCGACCCCAGCGAGATCGAGAAGCTCCGGGACGCGTCGGTCGGCGCGGGCGTGGCGACCAACGTCGTCCGCTACCCGGGCGCGGGCCACAGGTTCGACTCGGACCCCGGCGCCGCGACCGAGGCGTGGCACCGCACCCTCAACTGGTTCGACGCGCACCTGCGGTAGGTGGTTTCCGGGACGGCCATGAGCTAAGAACAGGGCATGACCACCCCAGAGCTGTTGTGGCAGCCGGACCCCGCCGCCGAGACCCGGCTGGCGGAGTTCCGCACGTGGCTGCGTGCCAACCGTGATCTCGACCTTCCCGACTACGACGCGTTGTGGCGCTGGTCGACCACGGACCTGGCGGGTTTCTGGGGTGCGGTCGCCGAGTTCCTCGGCGTGATCTTCCACTCGCGGCCGACCGGCGTACTCGGTTCGAGCCGGATGCCGGGCGCCTCCTGGTTCCCCGGCGCGACGCTGAACTACGCCGAACAGGCGCTGACCGGCCAACCCGCCGACGTCCTCGCGGTGATCTTCCACCGCGAGGACGGCAAGTCCGCGCAGTTGACGTACGGGCAGCTGCGCACCCAGGTCGCGGCCTTCCGCGCCGCACTGGTGTCGCTGGGCGTGAAACGCGGCGACCGGGTCGTGGCGTTGGCGCCCAACTGCCCCGAGACGCTCGTGGCCTTCCTCGCCACCGCGAGCCTCGGCGCGACCTGGTCATCCTGCTCTCCGGACTTCGGGCCACGCGCGATCGCCGACCGGTTCACCCAGATCGAACCGACCGTGCTGGTCGCGGTGAACGGCTACGTCTACGGCGGCCGGTCCTTCGACATCCGCCCCACCATCGACGCGCTCCGCGTGGACATCCCCAGCCTGCGCGCCACAGTGCTGATCGACTACCTCGACAACGGCGCCACGCTGCCGGACACCGTGCCGTGGTCGCAGCTGCTGGAGACCCAGGCGGCACTGGAGTTCGACCCGGTGCCGTTCGACCACCCGTTGTGGGTGCTGTACTCGTCCGGGACGACCGGCCTGCCGAAGGGAATCGTGCAGGGGCACGGCGGCATCGTCGTCGAACACCTCAAGATGCTCGCCCTGCACAGCGACCTGGGGCCGGGGGAGCGGTTCTTCTGGTTCACCACCACCGGCTGGATGATGTGGAACTTCCTGATCTCCGGCCTGATGGTCGGCTGCACGATCGTGCTGTACGACGGGAACCCCGGCTACCCGGACCTGACGGCGCTGTGGCGACTGGCCGAACAGCACCGGGTGACCTACTTCGGCACCTCGGCGCCGTACATCCAGTCGTGCCTGAAGAAGGGCATCAAACCGGCGACCCAGTTCGACCTGACCGCGATGCGCGCGATCGGCGCGACCGGAGCGCCGCTGTCCCCGGAAGGCTTCCGCTGGCTGGTGGACGAGATCGGCGACGACGTCCAGATCTGCTCGGTGTCCGGCGGAACAGACCTGTGCACGGCTTTCGTGGTGGCGGCCCCCGAAGTCCCCGTCTGGCTCGGCGAACTGTCCTGCCGGGCACTGGGCGCGGCGGTGGCGGCGTACGACGACGACGGCAAGGAAGTGACCGACGAGGTAGGCGAACTCGTGATCACCCAGCCGATGCCGTCCATGCCGGTGTCGTTCTGGAACGACCCGGACGGATCACGGCTGAAGTCGTCCTACTTCGAGCAGTACCCCGGCGTCTGGCGGCACGGCGACTGGATCAGGATCACCCCGAGGGGCTCGGCGGTGATCTACGGCCGCAGCGACTCGACCCTCAACCGAGGCGGCGTCCGGATGGGCACGAGCGAGTTCTACCGGGTGGTCGAGGGCTACCCGGAAGTCGCGGACTCCCTTGTGATCGACACCACGGCAGTGGGCAAGGAGGAAGGAGAGCTGCTCTGCTTCCTGGTGCTGGCCCCCGGCGCGGCGCTGACCGACCTCGAACCCCGCCTGAAAGCCGAGCTCAGGACCGCCCTCTCGCCCCGGCACGTGCCCAACCGGTTCATCGAGGTCACCCAGATCCCCAGGACCCTCAACGGCAAGAAATGCGAGGTCCCGGTCAAGAAGATCCTCGCGGGAACAGCCCCCGACAAGGCCGTGAGCAGGGACGCGCTGGCCAACCCGGCGGCACTCGACCCCTTCGTCGCCCTGGCGGCCAAGACCGAATGAGGGGGTGGCCGAACGGGGCCCCGGACGGCATGTAGTACTCTTTCACCTCGAAGCGGCCGAGGGCCCCGGGAGGCTTCGCCTAGTCTGGTCTATGGCGCCGCACTGCTAATGCGGTTGGGGATAAAACCCCTCCCGGGTTCAAATCCCGGAGCCTCCGCAGTACGTTCGGCCTCGGCCGAGCGACAACTGAACAAGCACCCGTAGCTCAACGGATAGAGCATCTGACTACGGATCAGAAGGTTAGGGGTTCGAATCCCTTCGGGTGCGCGTCCTCAGGGCGACCCTGCTCAGTTGCTTCGCAACTTCGCCGGGTCGTCCTTTCCATTTTGGGGGGCCGAGCCCCCCAGGCCCCCCACGGTGCTTGCTCCTCGCCTTTTCAGCGGTGGGCGCGTTGGGTTTTTACCAGCACCGGGTGCGCTTGGCTTTACCAGCACTGGTGCGCTGGGTGGGCTTGGCTTTGCTGGCGGTGGGGGTGTTGGTGCGTACTTCGATGCGGGCTATGGGCAGTCGGATCGTTATGTGGTCGCCGGGGGATTTTCGGGTTAGGACCAGGCGGACTACGGCGAATACGAAGAGCAGGACACAGGTCACGGTGATTGCGCTGGCGACGACTGCCCAGTGGGTGGAGGGCGTGGGTGCGGGTGCGAGCGCGGTGGATGTCGCGCACTCGGCAAGGAACCACTTCATCGCGGTCTCTCCGTCCTCTGTGGCGTGGGCCGGTGTGGCCACGCGCGTATGAGAACAGTCCCGTTGGGGCTTGGTTTCCCTGCTAGCAGATGGGAATGGGAAGACCTGGCTGTTCCCGGACCGCGGCTGACCGGCGGGTGGGGTTCCGTGGTGTCACCCGATCGGGCGAAGGGGTGGGAATCGGGGTGGGAACCGGGAGATTCCCGGAACGCTGGTCCGTTGTTCCTGCCGATGATGCGAGGGAACGGCTCCTGTGGACAGTTGAAGGAGTGATCGCTGATGTACCAGCCCACCCACCCCAGACCGGCAACTCCTCCTCGCCCGGCGCCCGCGCCGTCTCGGGAGGAGTTCGGACAGGCGGTCAAGGCGGTGCGAGTTTGGGCAGGGCTGACGCAGAAGAGTTTCGAGGACAGCACCCTGCGCCCGGTCACCAGCGACAGCACCCTGTCCCGCTACGAGACCGGCGCCGGTCTGCCCAGACAGGAATGGATCCACGACTTCCTCGACCGGTGCCTCACCAGGCGCTGGGGCCGGAAACCCGGCGCCCACCAACTCGCTGCCGAGTTGCGGCCCTGGATCATCGCCCGCGCCCACCTCACCACCACGCACGAGGCACCCGCCATTCCCGCGCAGACCAGCAAGCTCGTCGAACCGGCAGATGACATCTTTACCGCTGAGGATGAACCGGAGTGTGTTCACCCACCTGTTGTGGTGGCAGGGCGGGGCACGGCGACATGGACGTCGACCCGCACGCCTCGGTGGGATCGGTCGCGGCGGTCACCGCGCTGGGCGTGCTGGACCCTCGGCGGCGCGTGCGTTGCCCTCGCCGCGATGATCGTTATCGCGGCCAGCTCGGGCACCCCGCGGCACACCGCCGAAACGATGGCGATGGCCATGTTCGGTGATCCCGCCCCCGCGCACAACACCGGCTCTGCGGACAACCTGCTCGGCAACGAAGGCATCGACCTCGACACTGGACAGCGACGCCTCCAACGCACCCCTGGAGTCGACATCTCGTTCTCAGACCGCAGCACCGCCCTGTACGCCACCGGCAACCGCGCCAAGATCGCCTTGCTTCCCGACGCGGGCTCCGAAGACCCCCGACGATGCGCCGACGTCCACTGGACCAGGGAAAATCCCATCCCCGACATCTACGATCTGCCTGAGGGCCGCCAGGTCTGCGTCACCACCGACGAAAAACGCACCGCGATCCTCACCATTACCGAACGCGCCAGTCCTGCCACCGGAACCATCGACATCCGCTACTCCACCTGGAACTAGCGGCGCCAACGGTGTGTCAGTCTCGGGGGTGGGTTGTGGTGGTGAGGGTGAGGCCGGTCAGGAGGAGGCCTGGTTTGGCTGTTGTGGTTCGTGCTCGCTTGGTGATGGTCATGGCGCGTATGGGCGTTTCGGTGCTACCGAGTAGGTGACGTGATCCGCCCGACCTGGTTGTTCTGCGCGTTGCCGCCGGGAACCTGCACCGACGCGCCCGTGCGCGGGTCTACTTTGTACAGTGCGCCGCCGTAGACGATGCCGTAGTACGCGCCGCCGTCGTTGTCGACGAACAGGTCGGGCACCAGTGAACTGCCGCGGAAGACGGGATCGTCCGCGGGCACCGGCGTCAGGTTCTCGCCCCTGGTCCAGACCGTGGTCGTCCCGGGCGCCATGTCCTTGCCGATCGCCATGGTGGTCGACCAGTAGTCCGGCAGCCCGCTGCCGACCCGTTTGCTGATCACCGTGTTCTGGATGGTGGCATCGCCTGCGGCGTCGTTGCGGGACTGCATCCCTGACCGGAAGTTGCTGTGGTACAGGTGTTCACAGTCGAATGTGGACGGTGTCTGCTCGCCTTCGACCGCCCATGACTGCGCGGACGCGGACACCGCGCCACCCACCGCCAGACCCGACACCGCGACGACCGTCACGAGAACCCGCGCCGCGAACCGGCGCACCGCGCTCCGCGCCGGATCGCCTGCTCCACCATGATCGCATGGAATCAACGAGAACTGCCCTGGACAACTCGAAAACACGTGCCGGTACACATCTCACCCGACCGAGCCAACCTGCGGATTGGGACGCCGGTTTTCACTCACTACCAACGGGGGCTGTGCTGCGCGCACCGAATCTGCCCGCGCCGCTGGCCTGCGCGAATCCACGGGCCGTGTGATGGTTCCATCAAACCGTTTGATCCCGTACGGGGACTAAGGGGCATTCGCTATGCCTTGGCGGATGGGCGGTTTGGTAGGAATTGGGGTGTTAGGAGGCGCCATGCGTCAACCCAAGATTCCCAAGCTCATTGTCGCTTTCGCAGTTCTGGCCGCTGTCACGCCTGCCGTCGCGTCGGCGGGCTCCACGGACGGCGGCGGTACTGTCGGGCGGGCCACCGTCCGGAGCGTCAGCGGTGCCGTACTCGGATCGGTTCGATTCGAGGTCAGCAACCGCAAGGTCCTCGTCAGCGGCAGACTGGGCGGCATATCGCCCGGTTTCCACGGTTTCCACGTGCACGCCGTCGGCATCTGTGATCCGAAGTCCACGGATCCCACCGGTGCCGTCGTGCCGTTCTTCACCGCAGGAGGGCATCTCAACACCGGGGGGACGTCGCACGGTGCGCACGCCGGTGATCTGCCTTCCCTGCGGGTGTCCGCTGACGGGACGGCGGTGAGCGTCACCGAGAACGATCAGCTCAACGCCGCCGCGCTCTTCGACGCCGACGGCAGTGCCATCATCATCCACGCCCTGCCCGACAACTTCGCGCACATTCCGCCTCGTTATGCCCCTGCCGGTCCGGACGCCACCACCCTGGCGACCGGTGACGCGGGCGGCCGGATCGCCTGCGGCGTCGTCACACGTTCCTAGGTTGCTGCCGGTGGGCGTTTCCCAGGGAAACGCCCACCAGGTCCCTCGTCGCCGGAAAAACTGTCGTACCCCTGGTGTTGAATCAAGATCAGGGGCTCCCCTGGTGGCGGGGTTTGGCGGGGGTTCAGGGTGCCACCCTGGGGATTTCGACGGTCACCTCGGCGAGCATCTCGGCTGGTGGCCGGGGCATCGGTGCCGGTGCCGGGTGTGGCTGAGGCTGAGGTGCGGCTCCCGCCTGGGGTTTCGTCTTGTACGTCAGCAGTCGCGCGGCCTGGCCGGAGCGGGCGTTGCTCTGCCATTTCAGCTGCGCACCGTGCAGAGCGGTGACCACCGACTGGATCACCACCAGGTAGGTCAGCTGCCGGTACACCACCTGCTGCAGCGGCAGTCCCCACAGCGGACGCAACGACTCGCCGTCCAGGTGCAGCGCGTACCCCGCGCCCGCGGTCTGGATCGCCAGGAAGCCCAGCCAGAGCAGGACCGCGTGCGGCGCGTCCGCGACGAACATGCCGTACAGCACGAACACGTCCATCGCGGGTCCGAGCAGGGGCAGGATCAGCTGGAACGCGAGCAGGTAGAGCAGCCCGTAACGGCCGATCCGGCCCGCGGGGCCACGATCGCGCCAACTGTGCCGGTGTTTCCACATCGACTGGAAGGTCCCGAACGACCAGCGGTAGCGCTGGCGGTACAACGCGCCCAGCGTCGCGGGCACCTCGGTCCACGCGCGTGCGTCCGGCGTGTAGGTCACGCGCCAGCCCGCGCGGGTGATCGCGATGGTCAGGTCGGTGTCCTCGGCCAGCGTCTGCGAGCTGATCCCGCCGACCTTCGCCAGCGCCGCGCGGCGGAACGCCCCGATCGCCCCCGGCACGGTCGGGATGCACTGCAGCGCGTTCAGGATCTGCCTGTCCAAATTGGATCCGGCGCAGTACTCCAGGTGCTGCCAACGGCCCAACAGGCTGCGGCGATTGGCCACCTTGGTGTTCCCCGACACCGCTCCCACGTTCTCGTCGGCCATCGGCTGCACCAGGTGGCCGATCGTCTCCGGTTCGAAAACGGTGTCGCCGTCGACCAGGATGAGGATGTCGTGCTTGGCGTGCGTGATCCCCGTGTTCAGCGCGGCCGACTTGCCCGCGTTGCGCTGCCGGATCACGTGCACCCCCGGCAGACCCAGGGCCAGCACGAGGTCGGCGGTGCCGTCGGTCGAGCCGTCGTCCACCACGATCACCTCGACGTCGGCCATGTGCGTGTTGGCCAGCAAAGACTGGACCGTGGCCTCGATGTTCGCGGACTCGTTGTACGCGGGCACGATGACGGACACCGGCGGCGAGTACCACGGCGGGGGATTGGCCTCGCGTTCACGCGCCACGCGTCGTGCGGTGTTGGCCAGGCCGAGCTGCATCAACGCACGCAGGACAGCCAGCAGTGCGGCGATGATGATCAGCGTGTTCAGCACGACCACGACCACGCCGCCGTAGACCTGTGCGGCCGCTGTGACGTGCCCGGTGACCTGGCCCGCCAGCCCGGCGTCCCGTTGCGGGCGGGGTATGTGCAGCGCCTCGGAGAGGTTCGCGAAGCGGTGCCCGCGAATGGACATTGTGGACAGCAGGCCGTTCACCTCGTCCACGGTGACACTGCCGGTGTCGTGCATCCTGATCACTGTGCCGCGCTGTGCGATCGCGGAAAGTGCCGGAAGATCACCCCACGGCAGCGACAAGGCGTCCTCGGTCGGCTCGACGACGAGGTAGCCGTCGCCGCGCAGGGTGGCCAGCGTGTCCGGTGCCACGTCGTACGCCCGGCCGAAGAGTCGCGTGTGGACACCGGTGGCCGACGCCAGCGCCTGCTGGGCGAGCGACAGCTCCAGATCCCGCTGCCAGCCGGGCAGCCGCGAGACGTCACCGGGCCGGAAGCCGGTGACGCCGACGTCGTGCCCCTCGTCGAGCATCCGCCTGACCAGCTCCGGGTGCTCGTTGACCTTGGTTCCGACCAGCATGAACGTGGCGTGCGCGCCGTGCGCGCGCAACGCGTCGAGCAGCCTCGGTGTCCACTTCGGATTGGGGCTGTCGTGGATCACCAGCGCCACGGTGTTGTCCGGGACGTCGGTGACGCCGTCAGCGTTCTTGGTGTCGGACTGTGGCGATGTCGTCACGCTGTACGCGTGGATCACCAGGAACACCAGCAGGAGCAACAACGCTGTGCCCAATGTGATCCAGTGCGCCCACGGGATCCGCCCTACTTCTGAACGATGACGGGCCATGGCGTCGCCGAGTCGTCGTCGTGAACAGAACCGAACGTGGCCGCGACGAGCACAACCACGAGCGCGATCATCCCGACTGCCAGCAGTCTGCTGGCCAGCCGGACGAACCGGCGTGCCCGGCTCGTCGAAGCGAACACCGGTCTGTCGGTGCCCTGCATGTTTCCCCCCAGGTGAAAAACTTCTAGCGCCGCTTGACGCGGATGACCGCCACGCCGACGCCGACTCCGATGGCGGCCGCGAGCCACGGGAACCCGTGAAGGTACGGTGGCGCGAACTCGGCGACAAGCTCTTTTGCGTTGTCCCACACCGGTTGCCTGCGCCACGCGGTGCGGATCGTCACCGCGATCAGCAGGACGATCGGCGGTGCGGGCACCACGACCCACAGGCCGACCGGCCGGACGAGCGCCGCCGCGACGCCCGCGCCGATGATGACCCACACCCCGAAGACCCAGCCCACCACGTCTTTGTCGGTGACCAACCCCATACCGACGAAGACAGTCAGCATGGCGACGGCAGCTACTGCCGGTACTTCCACAGGTACACGCGGATGTACCGGTGACTCCCCCACGACCGCCGTCCCGCTGACTAGATCGGACTCCATTGAGGATATAGCCGCAGCACCCCCTGGCGTAACATCGATTCATGCCGAGGTTGCGGGTTCCCGCACTCATAGTGGTCCGGACCACGTGGATTCTCGTCTCGATCGTGCTGATGGTCGCCGCCGGCGTGGCGTGGGCCACGTACCAGGATCTGAACGAAGGCGTGCGCCGGTCGCGGGCGATCGCGCCGGACGCGCCGCGTTCCACCGGCGCCGTGAACATCCTGGTGATGGGCCTGACCACCCGTCTTGATCTGAACGGCGAGCCGCTGCCGGACGCCGTGCTTTCCCAGTTGCAGGCGGGGGAGAGCGACCGGGGCGGTTACAACGCCAACACGCTGATGTTGTTGCACATCCCCAATGACGGTTCACAAGCCTCCGCGTTGTCTATACCCCGTGACAACTTCGTCGAGTTGCACGGCGTTCCCGGTGAACCGATCAAGGGGAAGATCAAGGAGGCGTACGGCCGGGCGAAGATCGCGGAGGAGTCCCGGTTGCGCTCCCAGGGGGCGCGGAGCCCGCGGGAACTGGAGTACCTGGGCAGGGAAGCCGGGCGCCGCGCGCAGATCGAGACCGTGCGGGCGTTCCTCGACGTGCCGATCGACCACATGGCGGAAGTGAGCCTCGCCGGCTTCTACTACCTCGCTGGCGCGCTCGGCGGTGTCGAGGTCTGCGTGAACAACGCGACCCAGGACACGTACTCCGGCTCGAACCTGGTCGCCGGGAAGCAGACGCTCAACGCCTCCCAGGCCCTCGCGTTCGTCCGCCAGCGCCACGGGCTCAAGAACGGCGACCTGGACCGCACTCGCCGCCAACAGGCCTTCATCGCGTCCGTGATGCACAAGATCCGCGCACAGGGGTCGTCGGCGCTGCCGGGACTCGTGGACGTCGCCAAGCAGAACGTGGTGGTCGACGAAGGAATCGAACTGTTCGACTTCGCACTGCGCATGTCGAACCTGACCGGCGGCCGGATGGCGTTCCAGACCCTGCCGATCGAGCACACCGAAACAGTGGACGGCGAAAGCATCAACATCGTGGACACGCACAAAGTCCGAAGGGTGGTCGCCGAAATCGTCGACCCGCCTGCCAGGAAACAGCAGAAGCCCCCCGCGCCGGTACCGGCCGCGCCTGCCGAGGCGCAGCCACCACCGCCACCGACGGCGGATTCCATTCCGTGTGTGGACTGAAACCGTCCACTTGAAATGGTAAAGCCGGGTCGGACGAATCCGACCCGGCTTTCAGCTGTGGCTGAAATCAGGACTTGAAGAGGCGGTCCCAGTTCTCGCGGGTGGTCAGGTCCCCCATCGCGCCGCGCCACTCCTCGCGGGCGGCAGCGCCTTCCTTGGCCAGGCGGGACAGCGTCTTCGTGCCGCGCTTGGCGAGGTCGACGACCACGTCGCGGTCGAAGTGGCGCACGCGGAACGCGTCCTGCGCCGAGTCCGTGACGATCACCGACTTGAACAGCGACACGTGCCACCACTTCGCGTCGCGGGCCATGATCTGCGCCGCGCCGCCGTTGCGGCCACGCAGGATGTTGAGCACGCGCTTGACCATCACGGCCTTGGGCAGCGACGGGACGCCGGTGTCGTCGATGATCGGCAGCGTCGCGGCCCCGTCGACCTGCAGGTCGGACGGCTGCTTGCGGTGGGTGTCCGGATACTCGTTGCGCAGCTTGCGGATGTTGGCCGCCGCCGCCACACCACCGTCGGTCAGCACCGACGGACCGGTCAGGAAGTCCTCGAGGGCGGTCAGCAGGGTCGCCGCCATGCCGTACTGCATCGACACCAGGTATTCGGCGAGCTGCTTGGCCAGCACCTTCGCCGCGGTCTTGCCGTCGAAGCCGTCGAAGTGCAGCGCGGAGGTGATCAGCGAGTTGCGCAGGCTGAAGTACCGGGCCCAGTCGTCCCAGTCCTTCCACGCGAAGTCCGCGTGCCACACGGCCGCGCCGGGCAGCGTCACCGTCGCGAAGCCGTTGCGGCCCGCGCGGGTGCCGTACTCGATGTCGTCCCACTGGAAGAACATCGGCAGCGGCAGGCCGCAGCGCTCGATCACCTCGGCCGGGATCAGGCAGGACCACCACGCGTTGTACCCGGCCGTCACACGGCGGTGCGGCAACTTCTTGGTCAGGTCCACGTTGTGCAGCGCACCCGCCACCGGCACACCCGGCTTGAGCAGCGCGAGGTCCGTGGTCTCCGCGCCGATGTGCAGGCGGTTCGGGTGGTACAGGTACAGCATCTGGCCGCCGACGATGACCGGGTCCGTCGCGTTGTTGGCGAACGCGCTCATCCGCAGCACCGTCTCCGGCTCCAGCAGCACGTCGTCGTCCATCAGCAGGACGTTCGCGTGCTTGCCGCCCGCGCCGCTGATCTCGAACATGCCACGGGTGAAGCCGCCCGCGCCGCCGAGGTTCGGCTGCCGCAGGTAGCGCAGCTTGCCGTCGTACAGGGCGACGACCTTGTCGAAGTCCTCACGGCTCTGCACCGCGTCGGTGCCCTGGTCGACGACGTACACGTGCTCGAGCGCCGCCAGCAGTTCGGTGTCCTCGCCGAGCGCGCGCATGGTGTTCAGGCAGTCGTCCGCGCGGTTGAACGTGCAGATGACCACCGAGGTCTTGCGGTCACGCAGCGGCTCGCCGATCACCCACCGGCAGTCCTCGATCGTCAGCTCCTCGGCCGTGGTCACGGCCTCGACCCAGATCGAGCCGCCGTCCATGAACCGGTCGAGCGCGACCTTCAGCCGGATCTCCTGCTCGGCGGGCGCGCTGACGTCGGCGGTGGACAGGATCCGGGGCTCGCCCTCGGCGTCCGACGCGTGGATCTCCAGCCGGCCGGTGCCGCGGACGCGGAAGACCGCCTCCAGCTCGCGGATCTGGGTCCAACGCTGCAGGTAACTCGCGGGAAGGCGACCGAAGTACGTGTTCGTGGTCAGCCGGGCGTCCGGTTCGACGACAACGCGGTGCCGCTCCGGGCGGACAGCGCCGACGACGCCCAACGAGTACAGCTCGTTCGGCGCCTGGGGGCTCGGGGATGCGAACCGGATTCGCTGAACCACGCCGCGGATGCTCGATGGGGAGCCGGCTGTCTGCTCCTGCTTGGCCGCCTTCTGCTCCTGCTGGGTCGGCATGCGGTTTCCTGCTCCTCGGATTTCTCTCGTCATGCGGTCCCGGGTGCGTCAGGACCAGTCCGATCTGCGCGGTGACATCGGTGATGCCACCACCTGACTGGGCGGCCGCGCCGCGTCGTCGCGACGCCCGCACCAGCGAGCCGCCTCAGCGGGCGCATTGAGTTGACCTGCTCCATCGCGGCTGTGACGCCGCGTGAGGCCCACAATACGCGGCCCGGGCGCGGCACAAACGAACAGGCCGCGCCCATGAATGAGACGCGGCCTGGGTGCGAATGGTTGACTCAGTGTCGGCCCGGCTTGGTCACCTTCACGATGACCTGCTCGTTGTTCCAGGTGTAGCCCTCGTACGTGAATTCGATCCCGGTCCGCTCCACGTACTCCATCCACGCCTTGTACTCGTGGTTCTGCCAGCCGGGGAAGTTGAAGAACTCGTCGAACAGGATCACGCTGCCCTCGCGCAGCCGCGGTCCGACCAGGTCGAGCACGGTCTTCGCCGAGCTGTAGAGGTCCCCGTCGACGTGCAGGAAGTCCACGACACCGGGGTGCTCGTCGAGGAAGCCGGGCAGCGTGTCGTCGAACCAGCCGACGACCAGCTCGGCGCCGGGCACGTCGGGCAGGCCGTCGACGGTGAAGTGGCCCGCCGGGAAGCCGCTGCGCCAGTCCTCGGGCAGGCCTTCGAACGAGTCGAAGCCATAGACGTCCTCGCCGTCGCCGACGCGGTCGGTGGCGATGATCTTCAGCGTGGTGCCCTGCCAGACGCCGAACTCCAGCGACAACCCACCGCGCGGGGCCAGCGACAGCGCGTGTTCGAGCGTGTCGTGGGCGTGCGGGAAGGCCTGCTTGGCCGGCATGTGCTCGTGCACGAAGCGGGCGCTTTCCTTCGCGGCGGCGTGATCGGCCGCGAACGGGATGTCGCGGCGGTGCCGGATCTCGAACTCCAGCACCCGGTCACGGGTCCGGTCGCCCTGGTGCACGACCTCCGCGCGCAGATCGGTCACCTGCTGCTCGAGGCGAGCGATGTGCTCGGCCTGTTCCCTGTGATAGCGGGCGACCACCTGGTCGACCACGCTGATCGCCTTCTCGCGCATGGCGCGCTTGACGTTCTCCAGGTTGAACAGGTCATTGACTCTCTTCGGCACCCTCGCCTGCTCCTTTCCCGGCCCCCACGTGGGTACGCATCGTAAGGCGTCCGGTGTGCGCCGTGAACCACGGCTGAACAGGATCGCCCCACAGGGGAGCTCGTCGCTGGTATATCCCGAGGTCGCAGCCGGGTTTGCGCCATCCGGGTGACACCTGTTCGTTACCCGCCGTGCCCCGTTTGTCCACAGGGGACGGGCGGCGGGCCCATCCACACCGCGCGCGGCCCCGGCCTGCGGACAGGAGGGAGGTTGTCCACAGGCGGGGCCAGTCATCCACAGGGTTGTCCACAGGTGGAAAACCCTGTTGACCGGCGTGCGACGCTCGAGCCATGACGAATCGCAATCGCATGCACTCCGGTGGTTCCCCGCCGTGACGGTCTGAAAACGTCACCGTAGGCAGGGAGCCGCCCGTCGCGTTGCGACCGGCGGCTTTTGTTTTCCCGCGTGGTGTCAGCGGCAGCACGACCGACTGTTAATCGGTAAGGCCAGGTTCGAACCCTGGCGCGGGAGCGGCCATCGAGTTCGCCCATATCACCTGCGCGCACGGTCCGGCGACCACCCGGGGCTCATATCCTTGGGAAGCCTGGTTCGACACCAGGGTGCGCGACTTCCGGCAAGAGCGAGGGGCCTGACCAACTTCCGGCGGGTACCGCGGCACTCATGCGTGCCCCTGAATAAGACATGCCGTCCCATCCCCTGCAAAACGGCACATTCAGGAGGAAACATGAAACTCCTCGCCTCCCTGCTGCTCGTCGCCGGTGTGGCCGTGACCCCGGTCCAGGCGCAGGCAGTGCAGCCCGCGCCGGACATCCCGGTGGCCAACGTGCAGGCCCACCTGTCCGAGTTCCAGCGGATCGCGACCGCCAACGGCGGCAACCGGGCGCACGGCAGGCCCGGCTACCGCGCGTCACTCGACTACGTCAAGTCCAAGTTGGACGCTGCCGGGTTCACCACGAGGATCCACCAGTTCACCAACGGCGGCGCGGCGGGCTTCAACCTGATCGCCGACTGGCCGCACGGCGACGCCACCAACGTGATCATGGCGGGCGCGCACCTCGACAGCGTCAGCCGCGGTCCCGGCATCAACGACAACGGCTCGGGATCGGCCGGTCTGCTCGAGACCGCGCTGACCGTGTCGCGGCTGAACCTGCGTCCCCCCAAGCAGTTGCGCTTCGGCTGGTGGGGTGCTGAGGAGCTCGGGCTGGTCGGCTCGACCGCGTACGTCAACAGCCTGACCGCCGCGCAGCGCGCCGTGATCAAGGCGTACCTCAACTTCGACATGACCGGTTCGCCGAACCCGGCGTACTTCGTCTACTCGGCGTCCGGTCAGCCCACCGGGTCGAAGGCGATCGAGGACCTGCTCGAAGCCGGGTTCGCGAGCAAGAGCGTGCCGACCGAGCTGACCAGCGTCGGCGGCCGGTCCGACCACGCCGCGTTCGCCCGCGCGGGCATCCCCGTCGGCGGCACGTTCAGCGGTGCCGAGGTCCGCAAGACCGCGGCGCAGGCCCAGAAGTGGGGTGGCCAGGCGAACGTCGCGTTCGACCGCTGCTACCACCAGGCCTGCGACACCATCAGCAACATCAACGCCACGTCGCTCGACCGGCACAGCGACGTGATCGCGTACGCGCTGTGGTCGTTGGCAGGCGCCTGATCCACCGCCACACCGCCCACTGTCCACAGCGGACAGTGGGCGGTGTGCTGTGGTGGACGACTCGATCGCGAGCACCGGCTTCTCTGAACCCGTTGCGCGAACCGCGTGCTCGCCTGAGGCGATCCGTGGTGGACTGATCACATGCTCGCGACCAGGTACTACCTCCAGCAAACCAGTCCCGACCAGGTCAAACCTTCGGCAAAGCCCGACATCGATGTGCGGTTCGTACGGGCGGAGGAGCCGTCACCGGAGTTCAACAGGTACCTCTACACCGCCGTCGGCAGCGACTGGTACTGGGCGCACAACGTGAACTGGGACTACCAGCAGTGGATGGACTGGCTGACCACGCCGGGACACGAGACCTGGGTCCTGTGGGTCCGTGGCACGCCTGCCGGGTACGCCGAACTCACCCGGCGCGACGGCGGCGACGTGGAGATCGAGAACTTCGGCCTGGTGCCGTCGTTCATCGGCCGGGGACTCGGCGGATACCTGCTCACCCGCGTCCTGGAGGCGGCGTGGGCCGTCCCGGGCACGACCAGGGTGTGGCTGCACACCAACACGTTGGACAGCGCGCAGGCGCTGAACAACTACAAGGCCCGTGGCATGACCGTGTACCGGGTCGAGGAACACGTGGAGAAGTCGCAGGCGGACGGTGAACGCTTCGAGCCGTGGCCGGGCGCCAATCGGCCCGCGCCTGTCCGCCCGGCCGAATAATCGTTGGACCACTGCGCGGGAATGCGTCATAGTAATTCTCGTCAAACCGAGAAAGGAGGAAGCGAAAATGAACGCATGGCGTCACAGTGAAGACGACCGCGACATGTGCTTCCGCGCAGGTCAGGACGGCTCTCAGCGCTGAGTGAAAGCACAGCGCGAGAGCCGCCCAATCGGACTTCCGATGAGGCGGCTCTTTTCTTTTCCGTCCTCGTAGCTCAGGTGGACAGAGCGCGGCGCTACGAACGCCGAGGTCCGAGGTTCGAGTCCTCGTGAGGACACTGCCCGGCACGGCGGGTGTGTGGAGCAACATGTGTGGGGTGCTGGTGGGGGCGGGTCCGTGCGTCCGTCCCCACACAAACCGCCCCTGCTAGCCGATGTCCCTGCGCCGGAACCCGGCGAGACCGGCCGCCATCAGCGCGACCGCCACGACAGACAGCCAGACCAGCGGTGCCGCGCTGACATCGCTGAGCAGCTTCGGCACGTGCGTGAACGGCGAGACGTCCATCAGCCACTGCGGCACCCGCAGCATCGGCCCGAGCTGGCCGAGCAACCAGAACACCGTCAACGCCGCCCAGCTGCCGATCACGTACCGCGGCGCCAGACCGAAGAGCGCCATCGCGATCCCGGCGACGACCAGGGTCGCGGGCAACTGCACGAGCGCCGCTTGCATGACGTTGCCGAACTGGCCACCGATGTCGTTCACCGAGATCCCGTACGCCAGGCCCATCGCGGCACCGGCGGCGACGAGCATCACCGCCGCGCCGATCGCCGCGAACACCAAGTGGCTCACCGCCCAACGCCACCGGCTGACGCCCGTCGCCAGCACCGGTTCGGCGCGGACAGCGGTTTCCTCCGACCGCAGCCGCAGCGTCGCCTGCACCGCGTAGATCGACACGACCAACGCGATGATGCCGAGGATCGCCGTCATGAACGCGTCGATCAGCACGGACTGGCCGCCCATCTGCTCGACGATCTCGGCCATCTGCGGGTTGTCCTTCACCAGGTCCGTCGCACTGTTGGCGATCGCACCGAACATCAGGCCCAGCACCAGGAAACCGGCCAGCCAGCCGATCATCGACCCCCGGTGCAGCCGCCACGCCAGCCCGAACGGGCCACTCAGCGACGCACTCGCCGCCGGCGGTCCTGGCCGCGACCGGATCAGACCGGCACCGTGGTCGCGCCCGCTGCCCAGCGCGAACGCCACGCCGGTGAACACGACCGCTACCGCGAGCAGTAGAACCAAGGTCCACCAACGGTTCTCGGCGTACGCGTGGGTCTGCTGCAGCCAGCCGATCGGGGAGATCCAGCTCAGCCACGCCACCGAACTCGCGTCGCCGACCAGCCGCAGTACGAACGCGACCGCGAGCACCAGCGCCGCGATTCCGGTGACCGTCCTGGCGTTCTCGGCCAGCTGCGCGGCGGCGGCCGCGACCGCCGCGAACGCGATTCCCAGTGCGCCGAAGGCGAACCCGGCGAGGAACGACCCGCCGACCGGCAGACCCTGCCCGGCCAGTCCCGCCGAGATCACCAGTGCCACAACGATGTTCGCGCCGCCCGCGACGAGCAGTGCGGCGGTCGTCGGCGCGTGCCTGCCGACCACGGTCGCGCCGATCAGCTCCAGCCGACCGGCTTCCTCGTCCTGACGGGTGTGCCGGTTGACGGTCATGATGCTCATCAGCGTGACCATCAGCGCACCGACGATCGCCAGCCGCCACATGACCACCGCACCGAGCGACGTGTCGTAGACCGTGCCGTAGATCGCGCTCATCGCCGGGTTGCTGCCGATGGTGGCCGCGATCTGTTTGCGTGAGGCGTCGTCGGGGTACAGATCCGCGACCGAGGTCGCGGTCGCGAGCACCAGACCGACGGTGACCAGCATCCAGATCGGCAACCGGACGCGGTCGAGGCGCAGCGCCAACCGGATCAGCGATCCGGTCCCTACCAGGGTGCTCATTTGAGGTCGTCCTCGTAGTGCCGCAGGAACAGCTCCTCCAGCGTCGGTGGCTGGCTGGTCAGCGACCGGACGCCGAACGACGTCAGGTGCCTGAGCGCACCGTCGATCTCCGCCGTGTCCACTTCGAACTGGACGTGGCCGTCGCGGGCCCGCAGGTCGTGCACGCCGGGCAGTTCGGCGAGGCCGGTCGGGGTGGTCGCCAACTCGGCCTGGATCGAGGTCCTGGTCAGGTGCCGCAACTGGGCGAGCGTTCCCGTCTCGACCGTGCGGCCGTTGCGGATGATGCTCACCCGGTCGCACAGCGCCTCGACCTCGGAGAGGATGTGGCTGGACAGCAGCACGGTCCGGTTGCGTTCCTTCTCCTCCTCGATGGATTCGCGGAACATCGCCTCCATCAACGGGTCGAAGCCCGACGTCGGCTCGTCCAGCACGAGCAGTTCCACGTCCGACGACAGGGCCGCGACGAGCGCGACCTTCTGCCGGTTGCCCTTCGAGTACGTGCGCCCCTTCTTGGTCGGATCGAGTTCGAAGCGCTCGAGCAGCACGGCTTTGCGCTTCGGGTCAAGGCCGCCCCGCAGCCTGCCCAGCAGGTCGATGACCTCGCCGCCGGACAGGTTCGGCCAGAGTGTGACGTCGCCGGGCACGTAGGCCAGGCGGCGGTGCAGTTCGGCGGCCTGCCCCCAGGGATCGCCGCCGAGCAGCTGGGTGGTGCCGGAATCGGCACGCAACAGACCCAGCAGAACACGGATGGTGGTCGACTTGCCCGCGCCGTTCGGGCCAAGGAAGCCGTGCACCTCCCCCTCGCTCACGGTCAGGTCGAGACCGTCGAGCGCGCGCGTCCGGCCGAACGTCTTCACCAGGCCGGACACGGATATCGCGTGTGTCATGGCCCGAAGTTACACTTACTTCACAAAATCATGAAGTTAAGAAAGCGTATAAAGTTACCTGTAGCAACCAACTCCGGGAGAGGATGACGCGGTGAGCGAGGTGCAGGAGACGCAGCGGGATCAAGCCGCCATCCTTCGGTTCATCGAGCGGTATGCCGGACACCTGGCCGACGCGGGCATGCAACGCATGGCCGCCCGGGTGTTCGTCGCCCTGTTGTGTCAGGACTCCGGACGGATGACAGCGACGGACATGGCCGAGTCACTCCAGGTCAGCCCGGCGGCGATCTCCGGAGCCGTGCGCTACCTCACCCAGGCCAACATGGTCGAACGGGAGCGCGAGCCCGGTTCGCGCCGCGACTACTACGTGGTCAAGGACGACCTCTGGTACGACGTGATCACCCGTCGTGAGCAACTGATCCACCGCTGGGAGTCGACCATGCGCGAGGGCATGGACCTGCTCGGCGAGAACACGCCCGCCGGGATGCGCTGGAAGGAGACGCTGGAGTTCTACGCCTTCCTGCACGAGCGCCTGCCGGACGTGATGCTGGAGTGGCGGGAACGACGGGCGGAGCTGCACCGCAAGTGGGGACTCGGCGACTAGCAACGACTAGTTTCGACGGTATGACAACCCCTTCGAGCCAGGCCGACGCACTGGCGGACGAACTGATCCGGCTGGGCTTCGACCGTGAGCCGATCGGCGCATCGCTGCACGGCATCCCTGGCTACGACGCGCTGATCGGCGACCCGTCCGCCGCGGCGGACGAGACCACCCGCGGGCAGGCCGCCGACATCGCCGCCCGCGCGGACGCCGTCGACCGGGCGTCGGTGGACCCGTCCGACGCGATCACCCTGGCCGTCGTGTCCCAGCAGGCGCAGGCCACGGTCGACCGGATCGACTCGAAGATGGCCGAGTACACGATCACCGACCTGTTCGTCGCCCCGGCCGCCGGTCTGCTGACGATGTTGCCGATGACGGCACTGCCGACCGAGCAGAAGGCCACGGACTACCTGACCAGGCTGCGTGCCCTGCCGGGATACCTGGCGGAGTGCGCGAACCGGCACCGCGAAGGCGTCGCCGCCGGTCGTGTCCCGGTCGCACACCTGGTGGGGTCGGCCGTCGCACACCTCGACCGCTACCTCGACGGCTCCGCCGAGAACGACGCGCTGCGCAGGCCGCAGCCGCCTGCCGAGGTGGTCGAGTCGTTCACAGCCGAGCGCGACCGGATCCTCGACGAGGTCGTCCGGCCCGCGTTCGCCGAGTACCGCGCGGTGCTGGCCGACGAGATCGCACCGCACGGCCGTCCCGACGACAAGCCGGGGCTGACCTGGCTGCCCGACGGCGACCAGCTCTACGCCCGGTTGTCGCGGGTGCACACCACCACCGGCCGTTCGGCCGACGAGTTGCACCGGACCGGGCTCGACCTGATCGGCGCGCTGGCCGAGGAGTTCGCCGAGATCGGGTCGAGGGTGTTCGGCACGAAGGACGTCCAGGAGATCTTCTCGCGGCTGCGCGAGGATCCGGCGCTGCGCTGGAGCTCGGAAGAGGAAATGATCTCGTCGGCTCGGACGGCTATCGAACGCGCCGAGGCGGAGGCGCCGAAATGGTTCGGCCGGCTGCCGTCGCACAGTTGCAAGGTCGAGCCCGTGCCGCCCGCGGAAGCGCCCGGCGCCCCCATGGCCTATTACATGCCGCCGTCGTTGGACGGCCAGCGAGCCGGTACCTATTTCACCAACACATATCAGCCGGGTGAACGCTACAAACACATCTCCGAGGTCACGGCGTACCACGAAGCCGTGCCGGGGCACCACTTCCAGCTGACCATCGCGGGCGAGCTCGACGGCCTGCCGCTGCTGCGCCGTCTGGCGGACGTGAACTCGTACGTCGAGGGCTGGGGGCTGTACTGCGAACGGCTGGCCGAGGAGATGGGGTTGTACTCCGGCGACGTGGCCAGGCTGGGCATGCTGGCGCTGGACGCCACCCGCGCCGGGCGGCTCGTCGTGGACACCGGGCTGCACGCCAAGGGCTGGTCACGGCAGCAGGCGATCGACTACATGGTCGAGAACGTGCCCATGCCGCGGCTGGAGATCGTCAACGAGGTGGACCGCTACATCGCCTACCCCGGCCAGGCGCTGTCGTACATGGTCGGCAGGCTGGAGATCCAGCGTGTCCGGGCGGCCGCGGAAAAGGCGCTGGGTTCCCGGTTCGACATCCGGACGTTCCACGATCTCGTCATCGGCAGCGGGCCGCTCCCGCTCACTGTCCTTGACCAGGTCGTCACCGAATGGGCGGCGCGGTAAACACAACCCGGTATCACACCGCCTTTACACCCTGGATAGAGTCACGCCGCTGATCGGTAGATGTACACCAGGTGGTCGATCATGACACCCGTTAGAGGGACCCAGGGTGAGCGTGTGTCATGCAGACCGCGAGAACGTCCACGGGGTAGCTGGGGCACTAACCGAAAATGAGGGAGCACCAAACGTGAGTCGGGTGAACAAGCTGCGTATCGGCGCCGCTCTCGCAGGAGTGACCGTCACGGCCTTGCTGGCGTCGGTGACACCCGCTGCGGCGACGGGTTCGGTCACGGGCAGGATCGACACGGGCGCGGACACCAAGGGCCCCTTGGTGATGATGGACGACATGGAGGTCGTCACCAAGCTCATCGGCCTCAAGCTCGATGGCGACAAGGGTGACAGGCTCAAGACCTACTGCGTCGACATCGCGCAGGCCATCGACGAGCAGGGCCCTGGCTACGTCGAGGCCGACTGGAACAAGCACCCCAAGCGCGACTCGTTCTTCCACAAGAACTCGGCCAAGATCAACTGGGTGCTGAACAACGGCTTCCCGCAGATCAAGGTCGGCGACCTCGCCACGAAGGTCGGCGGTCAGTTCACCGACGGGCTCAGCGAGGCCGAGGCCATCGCCGGAACACAGGCCGCGGTCTGGCACTTCAGCGACAACCGCAAGCTCAAGGACGTGCTGGACCCGAAGGACCCCAAGAAGCACGCGAAGGCCGACAAGAAGGACGTCTTCGCCGTCTACGACTACCTGGTCAAGAACGTCGGCAACGGCCTGCCGACCGAGCCGAAGCCGGTGCTCAAGCTCGAGCCGAACAAGCTCAGCGGCAAGCCGGGCGCGCTCGTCGGCCCGTTCGTCGTCACCACGTCGGCCAGCGGCGTGACCATCGCGGCCAAGCTGCCCGAGGGCGTCATCTTCAGCGACAAGGACGGCAAGGAACTGCCGAAGGCCGACGTCGCCGCGAAGATCCAGCAGCTGGACAAGTACGAGTTCTACCTGAAGGTGCCCGCCTCGCTGGCCACCGGCAAGGTCGAGTTCACCGTGTCCGGTGACACCGAGTTCTCGCTCGGCCGCCTGTTCATCTCCAAGGACGAGAAGAAGAAGTCGCAGTCGCTGATCCTGGCGAAGTCCGAGAAGGTCCGGCTGTCGGCCCCGGGTGCCGCGGAGTGGGGCGGCACCGCGCCGACCACCGCGCCGACCACCGACACCCCCGCGCCGCAGGCCAAGAACGACGACAACGAGCTCGCCAACACCGGTGCGTCGATCCTGACGCCGCTGATCATCGGTGTCGTGCTCGTCGGTGGTGGTGTGGGTGCGCTGATCTTCCAGCGCCGCCGTCGCCGCGCGTGATCTAGGCAGCAGTACCGGCCCCGGTGGAGTAGCCACCGGGGCCGGTTTTGTTTAGATGGTCTTGTGCCCAAGTCGAATGTGGATGGCAAACCCGTCGCCGCTCCACATTGGCTCGTGCAGCTCGTCCGGCCGTCCACCCTGCCGGTGCCGTGGCGGCGGATCGCCAGGGCGGCGGTGGCGATCACCGGGCCGATCGCGATCGGGCTGGCGCTCGGCAGGCTCGACATCGGCGTGATCGTCTCGATGGGCGCGCTGTGCTCGACCCTCGCCGACGCGGACGGGCCGTACCGCTACCGGGCGCGGCGGATCGGCTGGGCCGCCTTCGCGGGTGCGATCGGGTTCTTCTTCGGCAGCCTCGCCGGTGGGCACGGCTGGTGGTCGGCCGCGGTCATCGTCGGCATCGCCGGGATCTCCGCGTTGATCAGCGCGAGCGGCAACATCGCCTCGCTGGCGGCCCTGCAGTTGCTGGTGTTCGCCGCCCTTGGCGCGGGACAACCGAGAGACACCGTCATAGCCACGCTGTGGTTCCTCGCCGGCGCGGCCATGGTGTGGCTGCTGGCGCTGGCCGCGTGGCCGTTCAAGGCGACAGGCCCGGAACGGGCCGCGGTCGCCGAGGTCTACGACGAGATGGCCGTGATGCTAGCGGCGTCGGGAACGGCAGGCGCCCGCGAGGCGAGGCGTGACCTCACCGCAGCCCTCAACAGCGCCTACGACGCGCTCCTGACGGCCCGTTCGCGCCTGTCCGGGCGGGACATGGCGTACCGCAGGCTGATGACACTCCTGGCCGACACCACGCCGGTCGTGGAGGCGAGCGTGGCGCTGGTGAACGTCGGACGCCAGCCACCGGCCGAAGTCGTCATGCACATGACCGCGGTCGCCGAGGCGATCCGCCTGGACCACCGGCTGCCCCAGGCACCGGAGTTCGAAGAAGCCACCCGCGGCCTCGCCGCGCTGCGTGCCGGGCTGGAAGGCCTGTCGTCGCCGAGCGGCAAACGCGACCACCGCGACCCCGAGGACCACGTCCCGTTCCGTCAACGGCTGGAAACGGTCTTCATGGGCCGGGTCGCGTGGTCACACGCGTTGCGCCTGATGCTGTGCATGGCGATGGCGGAGTTCCTCGGCTGGGTGTTCAAGCTCGAATACCCGTACTGGGTCGCGTTGACGGTCGCGATCGTGCTCAAGCCGGACTTCGGCTCGGTGTTCGGCCGCGCGGTTCTCCGCGGTCTCGGCACGTTGCTCGGTGTCCTGCTCGGCGCGGTCGTGCTGGCGTTCGACCCACGCGGCTGGGTGCTCGTGCTGCTGGTCGCGGTGATCGCAGGCGCGTTGCCGTACGGACGTGACCGCAACTACGGCATGTTCTCCACGTTCGTCACGCCGCTCGTGATCGTCCAAATCGACCTGGCGCACGCCAACGACTGGGGGCTGGTCGCGGCCAGGCTCGTCGACACCGCACTGGGCTGCGCGATCGTGCTCGTCTTCGGCTACCTGCTGTGGCCGGGCAGCCTGCGGCCCCGAGTCGGCACGCAGTTGCTGAGCACATTGGAGTCGCTCAGCGCCTACATCGAGCACGGCCTGTCCGGTTCGGACAACCGCGTCAAGTTGCGCAGGGACACGTACCGGGAACTGTCCGACCTGCGCAACGCCTTCCAGCAGGCCGTCGTCGAGCCGTCCGCGGCGGGCCTGCAGGCAGCGGCGTGGTGGCCGGTGATCGTGACGCTCGAACGCGCCGCCGACGCGGTGACCGGCCTCGCCGTCGGGATCCAGCGCGGCGCCGAGCCGATCACGGCCGAGGCGATCGAGACGCTGACCGACGCGGTGGCGGAGGCTGTCGCGTCCATCAAGGAGGAACGTCCCCCGCAGCGGATGCCGATGCCGGACGTCGACCGGCTGTCGCGCCTGGTCACCGAGCTGGTCTCGGTGCTGGCCACGTTGCGCGGACCGGACTGGTACACCCGGACGGGTGGGCAGATCGTCCGGCGGCTGCTGCAGCCGGTGCGCCGGGTCGGATAGCCTGCGGAGCGGGCCTGTAAAGGGAGATGAAACATGGGAATCAACTTCGACGAGCTCAAGAACAAGGCGCAGGACCTGGTCAAGGAGCACGGCGACAAGATCGAGGACGGCGTCGAGAAGGTCGGCGAGTTCGCCAAGAAGAAGTTCGGGCACGAGGACAAGGTCGACTCGGTGGTCGACAAGATCCAGGACATGATTCCGGACAAGCCCAAGCAGGACAACGCGTGACGACAACCCTCACGCGCAAGCCGACGATCATGACCTGGCAGGGCATCGACTCCGCCAGGCTGGAGTCCGTCCGGCTCCTCGTCGCCGACAACCGCTTACGGGCGTCCGGGCGCCTGATCGCCGCGGCGACGACCGACACCGAGGCCTACAGCGCCTCCTACGAGGCCGCGACCGACCAGTACGGCGGGTTCCACCGGCTGCTGATCAGGGCGACGACGGCCGAGGAGGAGCGCCAGATCTCGGTCAACCGCACCGAGGACGGCACCTGGCTGGTCGACCGGGGCCAGGGTACCGAGCGCTCGGCGTGCGGCGGCGCGCTCGAGGTGGACGTCGCGGGATCGGTGCTGTTCAACTCGCTGCCGATCCGCAGGCTCGGCCTGCACCGCGAATCCGGGCGGCACGAGCTGCCGGTCGTGTACGTGTCACTGCCGGACCTGTCGGTCCGGGTCTCCCAGCAGACGTACACCACGGTGTCCGTCGGCGACGAGAGCTCGGTGATCACCTACACCCACGAGGCGTTCACCACGGACATGACCGTGGACAGCACCGGGTTCGTGACGGAGTGCCCGCCGTTGGTGCGCCGGGTCTGAGCACGGGGTCTGCGCGGGACTAACCAGGGACCGACCACGTCGCCGACGCGTAGCCGGGAGCGACGTTCGGGTCGGTGCTGAAGGCTTTCACCTCGAGGTTGTGCGGCCCCGATGCGAACGCGCCGCTGTTGAGCGCGATCCGCCACCGACCGGCGACGCCGGGGCCGTCGACCGCGGTCGGGATGCCCGCGACGCGTTGGGTGTCGACGAAGATCTCCAGCCCGGCGAGCCCGGCCTGCGTCTCGGAGCCGGTCGCGGCGACCTCCAGCACGACCCGGCCGCGGGCGACGAACCGGTTGTCCTTGATCGCCTGGCCGGCGGCGTCGAGGAAGGTCGTGTTCAGCGTGGCGAGGGTCAGCGGCGGGCGGGTGGCCGGGGCCGTGGCCGGGTCGGCCTGCTCCGGCGACGGCCTGCCTGCCGGGTCGGGGATCAGTTCGAGGTCGGCGTGCTGCACGACCGGTGAGACGGTCGGCGTGACGCCGCGGACGGTGATCCGCAGTTCCTTGCGGTCACCGGACAACACGAGGGCGTCGGCAGGCAGGTCGGCGACGATCGGGAACCGGAAACTCGGTGCGAAGACGTGCCCGTCGACGGCGGGCCGGGCCGGGAACACCCGCCCGGCGACCTCGACCGTGAACGGTGTCATCGGCTCGCGGAGCGTCGTGCGGACCGTCAGCCGCAGCTGACCGCCGAGCACACCCTTCATCAGCTCGGTCTTCGGGTCCTTGCTCGGGTTGGTCGCGGTGATCCGCGGCGGCGGCACGAACGCGGGTGTGTCCGCGCTGGACAGCCCGATCGCGTCGATCCCGACGTAGCTCAACCCGTTGGGCGGTCCGACGAACTCGAACATGGGCGTCGCCGACGTCCACGGCGGCACGTACGTGCTGCTCGCGATCCTGGCGCCGTTGCGCCACAACGACAGGCCGTCGGTGCGGAGGACGAGCTCCCAGCGGGAACTGACACTGGTCCGGCGCGCGATGGCTACCGGCTCGGCACCGGGCAGCGTGACCGACTCCGGCGTGATCTTCACCCGCAGCGTCCCCGGCGGCAGCGAGGTGTCGATCAGGTCGGCCGGTCCTGGCACCAGGTCGAGCAGCAGCTGGCCGTCCCGCGCCGGGTAGTCGGTCTCGATCATCATCCGGCCGAGTTCGCCGCCGTTGTCCTTGAGCTGCAACGGAGTGCGTGACCGCAGCGCCACGGACTCGCTGCCGCACGCGGCGCTGATCACCAGCCTGCGGTTGTCGTCGCCGACGCCACGGGACATCCGGGCGCACGCCGCGTTGTTCGCCAGGCGCCAGCGCGCCGGATCGGGCACGAGTGTGCCGTCGAAGTGGTCGACCAGTGCGTACCGGCTTTCGTCGGGACGGGTGGTCGACGGCCGTTCCCGCGCGCTCGACGGTTCCGACCGTTGGCCGAAGGAATCGACTGCGCGCACGTCGACCTGGTAGTCGACGCCCTCTTCGAGGCCGTCGAACTGGATGGCGTTGTCGGCGACCAAATGGTTGCGCACGACGCCACCCTCGCCGCGCAACTGCACGTCGTAACCTGGCGCCGAGGCGGCCCAGGTCGCCTGTAATCGGTGCGGACCGGCGATGACCACCAAGCCGTGTGGTTTCTCCGGTCGCGAGCCGGGTTTCGGCGGCAGCGCGCTGTCCCCGGCGAAATCCTTGACCGTGGTCTGGACCGGCGGTGGCGGCAGTTCGCCGTTGGTCCGCGTGTCCGAATTGCGCAGCGCGATCACGGCACCCACGACCACGACAAGCCCCCCGACCGCGTAACCGGTCCGGCGTAACAAACGACGCTCCACCCACTCAAGCTAGGGGGGAATGTGCCGTGGTTCACACTTTCGTTGCCTGGTCGATACCGAATTCCGCCGAGCTACGCGGTCACCGCGAACGTCCCGTCGAGGCCGGTGACCCGTCCGCCGCCCGCGCCGAGCGAGAGCAACTCCGCGCGGACGTCGGGCCCGGTCAGGTCGATCCGGCCGGGTGTGCGGGGCGCGTCGCGGTGGTCCTGCAACGCCTGCCAACCCTGGTGTCCGGCTTCCACTGTCGCCCGGAGCGAACCCGTCGACGCCAATGCCCCGCGCGCCGCGCCGAGCCTGCCCAGCGCGTCGTCCACGGCGTCCAGCAACGGCCCTCGGTTGCCTTCACACATCGCGCGGACCAACTCCGGGCGTGTCCCGGCGACGCGGGTGCCGTCGGAGTACGAGCCCGCGGCCAAAGCGAGCGCAAGGTTCCCGCCGTCGGCGCCCACGGCGGCGAGCACGGCGGCCAGCAGGTGCGGCAGATGCGAGATCCGCGCGACCGCGTCGTCATGCCCGGCCGCGCTCGCGGGCACGATCCGCGCACCGCAGTCCAGGACGAGTTGCGCCACGTCACGCCACGCGGCCAGATCGGTTTCGTCCTCGACGGTCAACACCCAGGACGCGTTCTCGAACAATCCCGCGGACCCGGCCGCCCAACCGGAAGCGGTCGTGCCCGCCATCGGGTGCCCACCGACGTAACGGGCACGGGAAGCGGTCTGCCGGACAGCCATCTCGACGGGCGCCTTCACGCTCACCACATCGGTCAGCACACATTCCGGCGCGTGGGTGGCGACGGCCGTCAGCGTCTTGTCCACCGCGGGCAAGGGAACCGCGATCGCGACGATCGCGTCGCGCTCCCTCGCCAGCCGCAGCGCGCCATCCACTCCGGACTCGACGGTGAACCCGTCCACTGTGGCGGCTTGGGCATCCACAGAGGACGTGGTGAATCCCCAGACCTGTCTGCCCGATTCACGCGCCGCGCGCAGCAGTGAACCACCGATGAGCCCTAGTCCGATCACGCACACTGGCCGCACAGATCACATCCTGCCCTATCGCAGCGTGTCCAAGGCAAACGCGGCGTACATCGCTACTCCGTTGGCCAGCGCGGACTCGTCGAAATGGACACGGTTGGAGTGGTTCGGGTCGGCGTCGGCGGGCTCGACCCCCGGCGGGCACGCACCGATGAACGCGAACGCGCCGGGAACTTTCTGCAGCACGTAGGAGAAGTCCTCCGCGCCCATCATCGGAGCGGGCATCGGTTCGGCGTACCGCTGACCGAGAACCGCGCCGGCCAGATCGACCACGTGCGGCCCGATCTCGCCGTCGTTGACCGTCACCGGGTAGCCCTGGCCGAGGTCGACCTCGGCGCGGCAGCCGTAGGCCGCGGCGATCTGGTGGCAGAGCTTGGGCAGTTCCTCCCGCATGGTGGCCCTGCTGGCCTCCGACAGCGACCGGAAGGTGCCTTCGAGTTCGGCCGACTCCGGGATGATGTTCCACGTGGTGCCCGCGGTGATCCGCCCAACGGTGACCACGACCGGCTCGAACACGCTGATCCGCCTGGTCACCAAGGTCTGTAGCGCCCCGACCATGGCAGCGGCGGCTGGTACCGGGTCCAATGCGTCGTGCGGGATCGCACCGTGCCCGCCGCGGCCGATCACCCGGACGGTGAACTGGTCGGCGGCGGCCAGCATCGGTCCCGCCTTGCTGCGGACCACACCGGACGCGCCCGTCGCGGTGATGTGCAGGGCGAACGCCCGCTCGATCGGACGTCCGCCCGCGTCCAGCACGCCTTCCTCGATCATGTACCTGGCGCCGTGGTAGCCCTCCTCACCGGGCTGGAACATGAAAACCACTCGCCCGGCCAACGCGTCCTTGCGGCTGCACAGCAGTCGCGCGGCCGACACGAGCATCGCGGTGTGCGTGTCGTGGCCGCACGCGTGCATCGAACCGTCTACTTCGGAGGCGTACGACAGACCGCTGTCCTCCTGGAGGGGGAGGGCGTCCATATCGCCACGCAACAGCACGGTCGGGCCCGGCCGTGCCCCGTTGAGCACTGCGGTGACCGAACTGCACGACTTGCCAGTCATCACGTGCAGGCCGAGACCGTCGAGCGCCTGCATCACCGCCGCCTGGGTCTTCGGCAGGTTCAGGCCCTGCTCGGGGTGCATGTGGATTTTGCGTCGCAACGCCACCGTGCGTGGTTGCAGTGCACGGGCCGCTTCGACAAGGCCGCTGAACCTCGGGTCGGTAGCCAGCTCGGAAACGGACGGTGACTGGGTCGAACGTGAGGCGTTCATGTTCTCGATAGTGACATCGTGGGCGCGCCGATGGGTGCTGGTTCTTCCGGGTGAACGCCAACCGGAATACGGTGTGCACATGTCTCTCCAGGAGCCAGTCGCCGGCTTCGCGGTAGCGGTCGTCCGGGAGGACGGCAAGTGGCGGTGCGACTCCATGGGCGCCGACGCCCTGCGCGAACTCGACTCAGCCATCACCGAACTGCGCAAACTCCGCTCGCCCGGCGCGGTCTTCGGCATGCTGGCCGTCGACGACGAGTTCTTCCTGCTGCTCAGGCCGAGCCCCGGTGGTATGTCGCTGTTGTTGTCGGACGCGGCCGCCGCGTTGGACTACGACGTCGCGGCGGATGCCCTCGACCTGCTGCGCGTGGATCCACCCGACGAGGAGGACGACGAGCTGTGGCCGGAGGGCTCGTTGGACATCCTCGCCGACCTGGGCCTGCCCGCGCCCGAACTGCAGGTGATCACCGGCGAGGTCGACCTGTACCCCGACCAGCAGCTGCAGATGATCGCCCAGCGCTGCGGCTTCGCGGGGGAGTTCAACGCGTTGCTCGACCGCATCCAGCAGTGACGGTTCCCGACGAGCGACTGATGGCGTCCGCGCTGGTCGTGGCGGCGGAAGCCACCAGAACCGGCGACGTGCCCATCGGCGCGATCGTGGTGGGCCCGTCGGGAGAAGAGCTGGCACGGGCCTGCAACGCACGGGAAGCCCTCGGCGACCCCACGGCGCACGCGGAGATCCTCGCCCTGCGCGCAGCAGCCCACGAGCTGGGCGACAGCTGGCGCCTGACCGGCTGCACGCTGGTGGTGACGGTGGAGCCATGCACCATGTGCGCGGGCGCGTTGGTGCTGGCCAGGATCACGCGGGTGGTGTTCGGCGCATGGGAGCCGAAGACCGGCGCGGCGGGCTCGCTGTGGGACGTGATCAGGGACAGGCGGCTCAACCACCGGCCGGAAGTGGTCGGCGGAGTGCTGGAGCAGCAAGCCGCGGACCTCATGGCGGAGTTCTTCAGAACACAACGAATGTGACACAGATCACATAACGGTGTGTGTCGCGGTTGGACGGGCACTCCATAGGCATGAGTGGCTTCGACAAGATGAAGGACAAGGCCGAACAGCTGATCGGCAAGGGCAAGGAAAAGCTCGGCCAGTCGACCGACAACGAGGACATGGAAGCGGCAGGCAAGCGCGACCAGCTCAAAGGCGAGGTCAAGGAAACCGGGCACGACGTCCGCGACAGGGCAGCAGGCGCGGTGAAGGACGCAAAGGACGCGCTCAACAACGACAAGAGGTGACCCGGCCCACCCCGGAACGCGGCGACGATCTGCCGCCCGACCGGGGCAACAGCGACCGGACGCGAAAACGCCCGGCGGACCACTTGGGGTCTGCCGGGCGTTCTTGCTGGTGACAGCGTCCCGCGCCCAGCGCTGGTCCGGAAGGAGCTCGCACCGTGGGGGGTTTGGGGGGCTCGGCCCCCCGAAATGAGTCCAGCCGACGAGGTCACGTTCTCCGTGG
>NZ_MTQO01000052.1 GCF_001984155.1 Actinosynnema sp. ALI-1.44 | reverse complement strand
TTCGAGCACCGCCACTACTGGCCTGTGGTGGACACCCGGCACTCCGAGACGGTTGAGGTCACCGGCGCCGAGGCGGGTTTCTGGTCTGCCGTCGAGACCGGTGACGTCACCGCGCTGGCCGACTTGCTCGGTGTCGACCCGGCTGACGCCGCACTGGAGGCGTTGACCGACTGGCGTCGCCGCGAACGTGCCGACTCGTCGGTCGCTGACTGGCGGTATCGGGTTTCCTGGGTCCCGGTCAGGGAGTCCGGAGCGGTTCTGGCTGGGACGTGGCTGGTCGTCGGAGACGGACCCGACGCTGTTTCGATCGCCGAAACCCTGGAATCACACGGGGCATCGGTGATCAGCACGACGCCCGACGGCGTGGCGAACGCGCCCATCGCGGACCTGACCGGTGTTGTCTCGTTGCTGGCGTTGGACGAGTCGCCGGATACGGGCTTCGCGTGGGTTCCACGCGGCAGCGCCGACACAGTCGCCCTGATCCAGACGTTGGGGCAACTCGGTGTGACGGCGCCGCTGTGGGTGTTGACGCGAGGTGCGGTGCAGACCGCTGCAGGTGAATCGGTCACCAGTGCGGTGCAGGCTCAGGTGTGGGGTCTTGGCGTCGTCGCAGGCCTTGAACTGGCTGGCCGGTGGGGTGGGTTGATCGACCTGCCGCAGGTGATGGACGTACGCGCGGGGGCCCGACTGGCCGGTGTGCTTGCCGACGCTGGTGAAGACCAGGTCGCGGTGCGTTCGGGTGGTGTGGTGGCTCGGCGGTTGGTGCGTGCGGGTCGTCCGGTGGTCCGGAACGTGTGGTCGCCGAGGGGTTCGGTGTTGGTGACGGGGGGTACGAGTGGTGTTGGTGCGATCACGGCGCGTTGGGTTGCTGGTCGTGGTGCGTCTCGTGTGGTGTTGACCAGTCGTTCTGGCCCGGTTGCCGGAGGTGTTGCCGAGCTCGCGGGTTCCATCGCGACCGGTGGTACAGCTGTGGACGTGGTGGCGTGTGACGTTGCCGAGCGCACCGCGGTCGACCAGTTGCTCAGGCGAATCGACGCCACAGGCCCGGTGCTGTCCTCGATCGTGCACTCGGCAGGTGTCGGCGGCAGCACACCCGTGGAGCAGTTGCAGACCGCGGAACTGTCGAGGTTGTTGTCGGCGAAGGCCGGTGGTGCGGCGGTTCTTGACGAGTTGACCGCGGATCGTGAGTTGGACGCGTTCGTGTTGTTCTCCTCGGGCGCTGGCGTTTGGGGCAGCGGCGGCCTGAGCGGCTACGCGGCGGCGAACGCCTATCTCGATGCGCTGGCTGAGGATCGCTGCGCTCGAGGCCTGCCTGCCACGTCGATCGCGTGGGGCCTGTGGGCTGGCGTGGGGATGGCCGCGGGTACCGGTGGTGAGCGGTTGCGTGAGTTCGGGATGGAAGGTATCGACGAGCAGCGTGGGATGTTGGCGTTGGGTCAGGTGCTCGACGCCGATGAAGGCGCGATGGTGGTGGCGGGGTTTGACTGGCCGCAGTTCGTGCCCACGTACACGTTGCACCGGCCGAGTCCACTGCTGTCGGACTTGCCTGAGGTGCGCGCGACTCTGACGGATGAACCCGCCGATGCCGGTACCGGTGAATGGGCGGCCCGTCTGGCCAGGATGCCGGTTTCCGAGCAGCGTCAGGTGCTGACGGATCTGGTGCGTGGCCATGCGGCCGCTGTACTGGGGCACGAGTCCGCCGAGGATGTGTTGCCGCAGCGGGCGTTCAAAGATCTGGGCTTCGACTCCGCTGGCGCGGTCGAGTTGCGCAACCGCTTGTCACAGGTCGTCGGTGTCCGGCTGGTTTCCACGATGGTGTTCGACTATCCGAACGCCGCCGCGCTCGCCGAGTACCTCCGGGGCGAACTGGTCGGCGACGAGCCGGTTCAGCGCGAGGGAGCGGTTCAGGTCGTGGCCGCGGCTCTCGGTGAGCCGATCGCGATCGTCGGGATGGGCTGTCGTTTCCCCGGCGGGGTGACCGGGCCCGAGCAGTTGTGGGACCTGTTGGCCACAGGTACCGACGCGGTGGGCGGCTTCCCAGCCGATCGCGGCTGGGAGGTGTTCGAAGAGGAGTTCGGCCAGCGTCAGGCCTACCGGCGCCAAGGCGGATTCGTCTACGACATGGCCGATTTCGATGCGGGGTTCTTCGGGATCAGCCCGCGTGAGGCGTTGGCGATGGATCCGCAGCAGCGTCTGCTCCTGGAAACCTCCTGGGAGGCGATCGAGCGCGCGGGCATAGACCCGAAGTCGCTGCACGGATCGGCGACGGGCGTGTTCGTCGGAGCCAGCCACGCCGGTTACGACACCAGCCTGCCGACTGACGACCGCAGCCTGGACGGGTATCGCCTGATCGGCACGGTGTCGGCGGTCGCCTCCGGCCGGATCTCCTACTGCCTGGGACTCACGGGCCCTGCGGTCACCGTGGACACCGCGTGCTCGTCCTCGCTTGTCGCGATGCACCAGGCGATGTTGGCGTTGCGGTCGGGTGAATGTTCGATGGCCCTTGCTGGTGGGGTGGCGGTGATGATCTCGCCCGGTGCGTTCATGGAGTTCGCGCAGCAGGGCGGTATGGCCTCCAGCGGGCGGTGCAAGGCGTTCTCCGACGAAGCCGACGGGATCGGTTGGGGCGAGGGCGCGGGCATGGTGCTTCTTGAGCGTCTGTCGGACGCTCAGCGCAACGGCCACCAGGTGCTCGCGGTGATCCGGGGTAGTGCGGCCAACCAGGATGGTGCGTCCAACGGGCTCGCAGCGCCGAATGGACCGTCGCAACGACGGGTGATCCGCGCTGCCCTGGCCAACGCACAACTCAGTGCATCCGATGTGGACGCGGTGGAAGCGCACGGCACCGGGACCACCCTGGGTGACCCGATCGAGGCTGGTGCGCTGTTGGCCACCTATGGCCAGGAGCGCCGGGACGGCCAGCCGTTGTGGCTGGGATCGGTGAAGTCGAACATCGGGCATACGCAGTGTGCTGCTGGTGTTGCCGGTGTGATCAAGATGGTCATGGCCTTGCAGAAGGACATGCTGCCAAGGACGTTGTACGCCGACCAGCCGTCGTCGCATGTGGACTGGGAGTCCGGGAATGTGCGGCTGTTGCAGGACGCGGTCGAGTGGTCTGCGGGTGACCGGCCGCGTCGGGCCGGTGTGTCGGCGTTCGGGGTGAGTGGCACGAACGTCCACGTCATCCTGGAGGAAGCACCGGTCACGGACGAGCCGGAGAAGCACGACGAGCCGACGCTGCCGGTGCTGACCGATCAGGTGCCGGTCGCGTGGCCTGTCTCCGGCAGTAGCGCTGCGGCCCTTGCCGGGCAAGCCGGTCGGTTGCGTGAGCACGTGCTGGCCCGGCCGGAGCTCGCGGCCGGGGATGTGGCGTGGTCGCTGGCGAGGACACGAGCCGCCCTGGAACAGCGGGCAGTGGTACTCGGTACGGATCGCGTCGAGTTGGCAGCAGGTCTCGCCGCTGTCGCCACGGGCCAACCCGTACCCGGTGTGATCACCGGCTCGGTCGCCCCGAGTGGTGTCGGTCGAACGGTGTTCGTGTTCCCCGGTCAGGGCAGTCAGTGGGTCGGCATGGGCCGTGAGCTCGCCGAGACCTCGCCGGTGTTCAGGTCCAAGCTGGCGGACTGTGCGGCCGCTCTTGCTCCCTATGTCGAGTGGGAGTTGGACGATGTTCTTGCTGGGCGGCATGGGTTTGAGGCTGCGGATGTGGTGCAGCCCGCGTTGTGGGCGGTGATGGTGTCGCTCGCTGCTGTCTGGCAGGCGGCTGGTGTCGAGCCTGATGCTGTGGTGGGTCATTCGCAGGGCGAGATCGCAGCGGCTGCGGTGGCCGGAATCCTGTCACTGGAAGACGCGGCCAAGGTTGTCGCTCTGCGCAGTGGAACGTTGACTGCGCTGGCTGGTCGTGGCGGCATGCTGTCGATCGCTGAGTCGGTTGACGGCGTTCGCGAGCGGATCGCGTCCTACGGCGAGCGGTTGTCGATCGCGGCGGTGAACGGTTCTGCCGCGACGGTCGTGTCCGGCGATGCGGATGCGTTGCGGGAGCTGGCGGATTCGTGTGGTGAGTCGCCGCGGGCCCGAGTGATCCCGGTGGATTACGCCTCGCACAGCGCCCATGTCGACGAACTGCGGGAGGAGATCCTCGACGTCCTGCGAGGAATAGAACCTCGCGCAACGCAGATCCCGATGATCTCGGCGTTGACCGGGGAGTGGTTGGCAGGTCCGGAGATGGACCCGTCGTACTGGTATGCCTCGTTGCGTGAGACGGTCGAGTTCGACCGGGCGGTCCGTGGTTTGGCCGCGAGTGGCCATGGCGTGTTCCTGGAAGTGTCGCCACACCCGGTCCTCACCCCGGCGATCACCGAAAGCCTGGAGGAGCAAGCCCCGGTCGTCGTCGGCACGTTGAGGCGTGACGACGGCGGGGCAAACCGCCTCCAGTCCTCGTTCGCCGAGGCCTACGTCCAGGGCGCGCCGGTCGACTGGGCAGCGGTGCTCGGTGGTGGCTCGGTCGTGGCGCTGCCGACGTACGCGTTCCAGCGGCGCCGTTACTGGCCGGAAGCGCCCAAACTGAACCGGGCCAAGCTGTCGGTGGACGACTGGCGCTACCGGATCACCTGGCAGCCGACCGACGAGAACGGCACCAGTGCCCTGACCGGGACCTGGCTGCTGGTCGGGGACAGCCCCGACGCCGCGGTGATCGCCGAGGCGCTGACCGGACGCGGGGCCGACGTGGTCCGGACGACCCTGGCCGACCTCGACCAGGTGGATGTGCAGCCGAGTGGTGTCGTGTCATTGCTGGCGTTCGACGAAGCACCCGACGCCGACTTCCCCGTGGTGCCCAGGGGCAGCGCCGACACGCTCGCGCTGATCCAGGCGTTGGGCAGGACCGGGACCATGGCTCCGCTGTGGGTGCTGACCCGGGGCGCGGTGCAGGTCAGTGCCGACGAGACCACCACCAGTCCGGCGCAGGCCCAGGTGTGGGGTCTGGGTAGGGCTGTCGGCCTGGAGCACCCGGACCGTTGGGGCGGCTTGGTCGACCTCCCGCCGGTGGTGGACGCCGAAGGCGCGGCCCTGCTGGCAGGGATCCTCGCCGATGGCAAGGAAGACCAGGTCGCGGTGCGGTCGTCGGGCGTGTTCCTGCGCAGGCTAGTTCGTGCCGAAGCGCGTCGCGCGGAAGCCGATCGTTGGTCGCCGCGTGGCACGGTTCTGCTGACTGGTGGTACGGGTTCGATCGGTGTGTGCATCGGCCCCTGGCTGGCCGAGCACGAGACCCAGCGGGTTGTGTTGACGTCGCGTTCTGGTCCGTCCGCGCCGGGTGTGTCCGAGCTCGCCGCGTCGGTTGCGGGTGCGGGGACCGGTGTCGAGGTCGTGTCGTGCGATCTTGGGGTGCGCGAGCAGGTGGCGGGCATGGTCGACTGGATCGAGAGCTCCGGGCCTGGACTGTCCACTGTGTTGCATTCGGCGAACACGCCGTTCCTGGCACGGGTGGAGGACACCACCCGTGAAGGCCTGGCCGCGGCGTTGGGCGCGAAAGCGGCAGGGGCCCTGTACCTGGATGAGGCAACGGCCGACTTGGCCTTGGACGAGTTCGTGATGTTCTCGTCGATTTCTGCGACGTGGGGCAGCAACGACCACGGCGCCTACGCGGCAGGCAACTCCTACCTCGACGCGTTCGCCGAAGACCGCCGGGCCCGTGGCCTGCCGGGGACGTCGATCGCCTGGGGCGTCTGGAACACGCGTGACTGGGACGCGGTCGACGCGGCCATGGACCAGGCTCCTGGCCGCGTGACACCGCATCGCCTGCTGCGTCAGGGAATGAACTTCCTCGACACGCGGCGGGCCCTGACAGCGCTTGGCGAGATCCTGTCCGACGACGAGACGTTCATCGCGTTGGCGGACGTGGAATGGGACAAGTTCGCCCCCGTCTTCAGCGCCGCGCGGCCACGGCCGTTGCTGGAGACGATTCCCGAAGCGCAGGAGGAAACGGCTCCGCAGTCGACCGACGACAAGCGCGGTGAATTCGCCGCCCAGTTGGCCGGACTGTCGGCGCCCGAGCGCAGGCGCACGGTGATCGAGTTGGTGCGTTCACACGCGGCCGCGGTCCTCGGCCACGACTCCCACGACGAGATCGTGGCGACACGGGCGTTCCGTGAGCTGGGCTTCGACTCCTTGACCGCCGTCGAGTTGCGCAACCGGCTCACCAACGCGGTGGGCGTCCGGCTGCCTGCCACGCTGGTCTTCGACCACCCGAACCCGGAGGCCATGGGCGAGTTCCTGCTCGCCGAGCTGTCCGGGCGCGAACTGGTCGGCCACACGGCCGTGCTCGACGAGTTCGAACGCCTGGCCGCCGGGCTCGCCCCGCCGGACGAGACGGCCCGTGCCGAGATCGTCGCCCGCCTCGAGGCGTTGACCCAGCGCTTCCGCGCGGGCCGAACAGACGAAGCCGGTGAGCGTGCGCTGCACGAGGCCACCGCCGACGAGATGTTCGCCCTCCTCGAGGACGAACTCGACGATCCCGACTTCGACTGACCACAGCCAGTTTCCTCCCGAACCTGGTCGAAGGGTGTGACCGAAATGCAGAACGAGGACAAACTCCTCGACTTCCTCAAGCAGACCACCGCGAAGCTGCGCAGCACGCGGGCCCGGCTGCGTGAAGTGACGGAACGGGAACGGGAGCCGATCGCGATCGTCGGGATGGCCTGCCGTTACCCCGGCGGTGTCCGCACCCCGGAGGACCTGTGGCAGTTGCTGGCGTCAGGCGGTGACGCGGTCGGTGGGTTCCCCGCCGACCGCGGCTGGGACCTCGACGCGTTGTTCGACACCGCCCCGGGCGCGACGAACACCAGCGACGTCGCCAACGCCGGGTTCGTCACCGGCGCGGGCGACTTCGACGCGGCGTTCTTCGGGATCAGCCCGCGTGAGGCCCTCGCGATGGATCCACAGCAACGGCTGCTGCTGGAGACGACGTGGGAGGCGATCGAGCGGGCCGGGATCGACCCGGCCGACCTGCGCGAGACGAACACCGGAGTCTTCGCGGGCGCCGCGCCTTCCGGGTACGCGACCTCAGGCGGTGACCTCTCGGGCTCCGAGGCGCACATCATCACGGGCACGGCGATGAGCGTGTTGTCCGGCCGGGTGTCGTACGTGCTCGGCCTGATCGGACCGGCCGTGTCGGTGGACACCGCGTGTTCGTCCTCGCTCGTGGCGCTGCACCTCGCGGTGCAGTCGCTGCGGTCGGGGGAATGCACGTTGGCGCTGGCCGGTGGGGTGACCGTGATGGTCAGCCCAGGCGAGTTCGTGGGCTTCTCACAGCAGAACGCCCTCGCGGCGGACGGGCGGTGCAAGGCGTTCAGCGCGGACGCCGACGGGATGGGCCTGGCCGAGGGCGCGGGCATGCTCGTGTTGGAGCGCCTGTCCGACGCCCAGCGCAACGGACATCAAATACTGGCGGTGATCCGGGGCAGCGCTGTCAACCAGGACGGTGCCTCCAACGGCCTGTCCGCGCCGAACGGGCCGTCGCAGCAGCGCGTGATCCGCGCGGCACTGGCCAACGCACGCCTGACGACCGGTGACGTCGACGCGGTCGAAGCACACGGCACCGGCACCACGCTGGGTGACCCGATCGAGGCCCAGGCCCTGCTGACGACCTACGGCCAGGGCCACCCGGCCGACCGGCCGCTGCTGCTGGGCTCGATCAAGTCGAACATCGGGCACGCCCAGCAGGCGGCGGGCGTCGCCGGGATCATCAAGATGGTTCTCGCGCTGCGCAACGGGATCCTGCCCGCCACCCTGCACGCGTCCGAACCGACCCCGCACGTCGACTGGACGGCCGGGCACGTGAGCCTGCTCCAGGAACCGGTCGATTGGCCGTCAGGTGACCAGCCGCGTCGCGCGGGCGTCTCGGCGTTCGGCATCAGCGGCACCAACGCGCACGTCATCCTCGAAGAAGCTCCTGCGGAGAAGCCCCACGCGGCCGAGTCGCCGACCGGGACGCCGTTGCTGCGCGGCGACATCGGCGTGCTCCCGTTCGCCGTGTCCGGGCGGTCCACGTCCGCCATGGCTGAGCAGGCACAACGGCTGCGTGAGCACATCCAGCAACACCCCGACCTGCCGCTGGCCGACGTGGCGTGGTCCTTGGCCACCACGCGCACCGCGTTCGAGCGTCGCGCGGTTGTACTGGGCTCCGGCCGCGCCGAAGTGACAGCGGGACTCACGGCTGTGTCCACGGCACAGCCCGGGGTCGGTGTGGTGACGGGCGAGGTGCCGTCGACCGGCGTGGGCCGCACGGTGTTCGTGTTCCCCGGACAGGGCAGCCAGTGGGTCGGCATGGGCCGTGAGCTGGCCGAGGCTTCGCCGGTGTTCCAAGCCCGGTTGGCTGAGTGCGCCACGGCTCTGGCGCCGTACGTAGACTGGGACCTCGACGAGGTGCTGGCCGGACAGCACGGTTTCGAGGCCGCGGATGTGGTGCAGCCCGCGCTGTGGGCGGTGATGGTCTCACTGGCCGCGGTGTGGGAAGCGGCAGGCGTCACGCCTGATGCCGTTGTCGGGCACTCACAGGGGGAGATCGCGGCCGCGGCTGTCGCCGGGATCCTGTCACTGGAGGACGCGGCCAAGGTTGTCGCGTTGCGGAGCAAGACGTTGACGGCGTTGGCCGGTCGTGGCGGCATGCTCTCCATTGCCGAGTCGGTCGAGGGCGTTCGCGAGCGGATTGCTTCATATGGCGAGCGCCTGTCGGTCGCGGCCGTGAACGGTCCAACCGCGACCGTGGTGTCCGGTGACGCGGACGCCTTGCAGGAGCTGGCGGATTCGTGTGGCGACTCGCCACGGGCCCGGATGATCCCGGTTGACTACGCCTCGCACAGCGCCCACGTCGACGAACTGCGCGACGAGATCCTGTCCGTCCTCAACGGAATCAACCCCGGCGAGACACGGATTCCGATGATCTCGGCCATGGACGGCACCGTGATCACCGGCCCGGAGCTGACACCGGACTACTGGTACGCCAGCCTGCGCGAAACGGTCGAGTTCGACCGCGCCGTGCACACGCTGGCCGACACCGGACACGGCACGTTCATCGAGGTGTCCCCGCACCCCGTGCTGACCCCGGCCATCGCCGACAGCCTCGACGCGTACTCACCGGTCGCGGTCGGCACACTGCGGCGCGACGACGGCGGACCCGGACGTCTGCTGCTCTCGCTGGCCGAGGCGTACGCGCACGGCGTGACCGTGGACTGGACCACCCTGCTCCCTTCCAGCGCCAGCACTGTCGAGTTGCCGACGTACGCCTTCCAGCACCGCCGCTACTGGCCGGTGTTCCCGGTCGCGGCGCCCAGGTCCACGGATCCTGTTGCCGACTGGCGTTACCGCATCACGTGGCAGCCGCTCGGTGAACTGTCCGGCGCCGTGCCCTCCGGTACATGGTTGGTCGTTTCCGGCCACGCCGAAGCGGGCTACACGACCGAGGTGGCCACGGCGTTGCGTGATCGCGGCGCCGATGTGCGGGTCGTGGAGATCGACGCTGCCGACCGTGTGACGCTCGCCGGGGTTCTGCGGGGGATCGGTGACGTGTCGGGCGTCGTGTCGCTCTTCGCGCTGGACGAGCGACCGCTGCCCGGTTACGCGCAAGTGCCGTCCGGTCTGGCTGCCACAACGGCACTTGTCCAGGCGCTGGTCGACTCGGGTTTGGTCGTACCGCTGTGGGTTTTGACTCGCGGCGCGGTCGCGGCACTGCCCGGCGAGGTTCCGGGCGTGGCGCAGGCGCAGGCGTGGGCGTTGGGGCAGACGGCAGGCCTGGAGCAGGCCAAACACTGGGGTGGCCTGGTCGACCTTCCGGAGCGGATCGACGCGTCGGTGGCGGCCCGCCTGGCCGGGGTGCTCGCCGCCGGACCCGGCGGTGAGGACCAGGTCGCCTTGCGCGACTCGGGAGTCTTCGCGCGGCGTTTGGTTCGTGCGCCTCGGCCGGAGACCGCGTCCCTGTTCAAACCACGGGGTACTGCGCTGATCACCGGCGGTACCGGTCTGATCGGTGGCTGCACGGCACGGCTCCTGGCCGAGCGCGGTGCTGAACGCGTGGTGCTGACCAGTCGTTCAGGGCCGTCGGCCGCCGGTGTCGCCGCGTTGGCCGCTGAACTGGCTTCCCTTGGCACCACAGTCGATGTCGTCTCCTGTGATGTCGCCGATCGGCGTGCCGTCGGTGCGCTGCTCGACGACATCGATGCCACCGGTCCTGCGCTGTCCACTGTGGTGCATTCGGCGGGCACCGGCCACGGCGCTCCGGTCGTCGGGCTGACAGCCGACGATCTGCGGGAAGCGTCGGAGGTGAAGGTCGGCGGCGCCATGCACCTGCACGAGTTGTCCGTGGAACGCGGCCTGGACCTCGACGCCTTCGTGCTGTTCTCCTCCGGTGCCGCCGCGTGGGGCAGTGGCCTGCTGGCCAGTTACGCCGCCGCGAACGCCGCACTGGACGCGTTGGCCGAGCAGCGTCTCGCCGCGGGGCTCGCCGCCACCTCCGTGGCCTGGGGCCTGTGGGGCGGCGGCGGGATGGGCGCGGGTGAAGCGGGCGAGCAGTTGAGCGGCTACGGGCTGCGGCAGATGGCCCCCGAACCGGGCATAGTCGGTCTCGCGCAGGCGCTGGACGACGGCGAAGGGCTGCTTGTCGTCGCGGACATCGACTGGGACCAGTTCGTGCCGGTCTACACCCTGCACCGGCCCAGCCCGTTGCTGGCCGTGTTGCCCGACGCCATCCGTGTCCAGAGCGACGAAGACGAGGAACCTGCCGCCGAAGGCGCCGAGTTGCCACGCCGGCTGGCCGCGTTGCCTGCCGACGAGCGGGAGGCCGCGCTCGTCGCTGCCGTCCGCGCCGAGGCCGCGACCGCACTCGGCTACGCCGACGCCGAAGAGATCGACCCTAGCCAGGCGTTCCGCGACATGGGCTTCGACTCGGTGATGGCCGTCGCACTGCGCAACCGGCTCCGCGAGGTCACTGGGCTGCGCCTACCGTCCACAGTGGTCTTCGACTATCCGTCGGTGACCGCGTTGGCGGCCAGGGTGTCCGACGACCTGTTCGGCGCCGCCACTCCGGCGGCCGCGCCGGTCGTCGTGCCACGGCAGGCGTCCGGGGACGACGACCCGATCGTCATCGTGGGCATGGGCTGCCGCTTCCCCGGCGGCGCCGTCACACCGGAACTGCTGTGGCAGCTGCTCTCCACCGGCACCGACGCCATCAACCCGTTCCCCCGCTACCGCGGCTGGGACATCCGCACGGCGTACGGCCAGGAAGGCGGATTCGTCCCGGAGGCCGCCGACTTCGACCCGTCGTTCTTCGGGATCGGGCCGCGTGAAGCGCTGGCGATGGACCCGCAGCAGCGGCTGCTCCTGGAAACCTGCTGGGAAGCGCTGGAGCGCGCGGGCATCGACCCGACCACCCTCAAGGGGTCACGGACCGGCGTGTTCGTGGGCGGGTGGATGCAGCTCTACACCTCCACGGTGGCAGCGAGCGAGGACAGCGTGCAGGACAGCACCCCGGTCAGTGACGGCGGTGCCGTGCTGTCCGGTCGTGTTTCCTACGTCCTCGGCTTGGAAGGGCCGTCCATCACCATCGACACGGCGTGCTCCGCGTCGCTGGTCGCGCTGCACCTGGCCGCCCAGGCACTTCGTGCGGGCGAGTGTGAACTCGCGTTGGCCGGTGGCGTCACGGTGATGGCGGCCGCGGGCGCCTTCGGTTTCGGAGGCGCATTGGGACTGTCCGAGAACGGGCGGTGCAAGGCGTTCTCCACGACCGCCGACGGCATGGGAATGGGTGAAGGCGCGGGCATCCTCGCTGTGGAGCGCCTGTCCGACGCGCGTCGCCTTGGTCATCCCGTGCTGGCGGTTGTGCGAGGTTCGGCGGTCAACCAGGATGGTGCTTCCAACGGCTTCACCGCGCCCAACGGGCCATCGCAGCAGCGCGTCATCCGTGCGGCACTCGACGCGGCCGGGCTGACGCCGGACCAGGTGGACGCCGTGGAGGCGCACGGCACGGGCACTGTCCTCGGCGACCCGATCGAGGCAGGCGCACTGCTGGCCACGTACGGGCAGAACCGGCCGGCCGACCGGCCGGTGTGGCTCGGCTCGATCAAGTCGAACATCGGGCACGCCCAGGGCGCGGCGGGTGTCGCCGGGATCATGAAGATGGTGCTCGGCATGCGGCACGGGATCATGCCGCAGACCCTGCACGTCACCGAACCGTCCCACGAGATCGACTGGGAGTCGGGTGGAGTCCGGCTGCTGACCGAACAGCGGCCGTGGACCAGATACGATGGCGCGCCGCGCCGTGCGGGGGTGTCCGGCTTCGGTATCAGCGGCACCAACGCACACGTCGTGCTGGAAGAACCGCCTGCCGTGGAGCCCGTCACCCTGCCGGAATCGGCGGGAACACCACTGCTGAACGAGGACGTCGCCGTCACCGCGTGGCCCCTGTCGGCTCGGGGTGCCGATGCCTTGGGCGCACAGGCCGAGCGCATGCGTGCTTACGCACTCGGCGCGACGGCCGCCGAGCCGTCCGCTGTCGCCCACGCACTGGTCACACGCCGCAGTCTTTTCACGAATCGCGCGGTCGTGATCGGAACCGGCCGAACGGAGCTGGCCGAACGGCTGGCCGCTGTCGCCGACGATCGCCCGGACGCGTTGGCAGCCGTCGGTGCCGTCCCCGCGGGTGGCCCTGGCAAGGCGGTGTTCCTGTTCCCCGGCCAAGGTAGTCAGTGGGTGGGGATGGGTCGGCGGTTGCTGGTGGAGTCGCCGGTGTTCGCGGCTCGGTTCGCCGAGTGTGTCGAGGCGTTGCGGCCGCATGTGCAGTGGGATCCGTATGCGGTGCTGGGTGGTGACGCCGATGCTCCTGGTTTGGATGGGGCCGCGGTGATGCAGCCGGTGTTGTGGGCTGTGATGGTGTCGCTCGCCGCGGTGTGGGATGCGGCGGGGGTGCGTCCTGACGTCGTGGTGGGGCATTCGCAGGGTGAGATCGCGGCGGCCACGGTGGCTGGGATCTTGTCACTGGGTGATGGTGCCCGAGTTGTGGCTGTGCGCGCGGAAGCGTTGGCAGGACTGGATGTTGAGGGCGGGATGCTGTCGGCCGTCATGCCGGTTGCGGCAGTGCGGGAGTTGCTGGAGCCGTTTGGCGATCGGTTGTCGGTGGCGGCGGTGAACTCTCCGGCGGCCACGGTGTTGTCGGGTGAACCGGCGGCGATGCTGGAGTTCGAGCGGGTGCTGCGTAAGAAAAAGGTGAGGCGCTGGCGGGTTCCGGTGACGGATTTCGTGGCGCACTCGCGGTTGTGTGAGCCGCTTGAGGCGACGTTGCCGGGTCTGTTGGCTGGTATCGAGCCGCGGCCGGGCCGGGTGCCGTTCTTCTCGACGGTCCACGGCCGTGTCGTGGACGGCACAGAGCTGGGTCCGGAGTACTGGTACGCCAACGTGCGTCGGACAGTCCGGTTCAGTGAGGCAGTGGAGACGCTTGTCCAATCCGGACACCGTGCCTTCGTGGAAGTCTCGGCTCACCCGGTGTTGCTGACCGCGGTCGAAGAGGTACTGGACGAGCGGCCCGACCTGCCAGACCCCGTTCTCGTGGACACGCTTCGCCAGGACGACGACGGCGCGGACCGGCTGCTGCGGTCGTTGGGAACCGCGTTCGTCAACGGGTTGCCGGTGAACTGGGCCGCGGTGCTGCCCGCCTCGCCGTCGGCGCACCAGGTCGAGTTGCCGACCTACGCCTTCCAGCACCGCCGCTTCTGGCCGAAGTTCCCCGACGTGGTCAGGGACGTGGTGGCCGACTGGCGTTATCGCGTCTCGTGGGAGCAGGTCAGCGAATCCTCCGGCGCTGTGCCTTCCGGTACATGGCTTGTCGTCTCCGACCAGACCGAGGCGGTGTCCGCCGGTGCGGTCGCGGGTGCGTTGCGTGACGGTGGTGCCGACGTTCGTGTCCTGGAGGTCGACGCCGCGGATCGCAGGACCCTCGCCGATGTACTGCGAGGCGTCGGCGCTGTAGCCGGAGTTGTGTCCCTGCTGGCATTGGACGACAAGCCACTGCCCGGCCGTGGACGGGTGCCACACGGGTTGGCGGCCACCACCGCGGTTGTCCAGGCGGTGATCGACACCGGCCTGGTGATCCCGGTGTGGGTGCTCACCAGGGGTGCGGTCGCGGCACTGCCGGGCGAAGTGCCGAATCTCGCGCAGGCACAAGCGTGGGCGCTGGGGCAGACAGCGGGGCTCGAACACGCCAAGCAATGGGGTGGCCTGATCGACCTCCCGGAGGAATTCGACGCCGTGACGGGCGCCCAGCTGGCCGGAGTGTTGGCAGGCAAGGAGGACCAGGTCGCGTTGCGCGGCTCAGGGGTCTACGCGCGGCGCCTGATCCGTGCGCCCCGGACGGAAACCACCGTGGTCACCCCGTACCGGTCCGCCGGTACAGCGTTGGTCACCGGCGGCACAGGGTGGATCGGCGGTTGCACAGCACGGTTGCTGGCCGAACGAGGCGCGCCGCGCGTCGTGCTGACCAGCCGTTCTGGCCCGTCCGCCGCGGGCGTTGCCACGCTCGCCGCTGACTTGGCCGCGCAAGGCAGTGCCGTCGACGTCGTGTCGTGCGACGTGAGCGAGCGGCGCGCAGTCGGTGCGCTGATGGACCGCATCACCGCGAGCGGACCGGAGTTGTCCAGCGTGGTGCACTCCGCGGGCATCGGCCACGGAGCCTGGTTCGCGGACCTCACCGCCGAAGGCCTGGAAGAGGCGTCAGCGGTGAAGGTCGGCGGCGCCATGCACCTGCATGAGCTGTCCGTGGAACGGAACATCGACCTCGACGCCTTCGTGATGTTCTCCTCCGGTGCGGCCATCTGGGGCTCCGGGCTCCTGTCGGGATACGCGGCAGCCAACGCCGCGATGGACGCACTCGCCGAACAGCGCAGCGCCGCGGGACTGGCGGCGACATCCGTGGCATGGGGCCTGTGGGACGGCGGCGGAATGGCCGTCGGGCAAGGACAGACGCTGGTGAGCGGCACCGGACTGCCGCTGATGGCTCCCGAACGCGGTCTCGAAGGGCTCGCGCAGGCACTGGACGACGGCGAGACCCGGATCGTCGTCGCGGACATCGACTGGGACAGGTTCGCGCCGCTGTACACGTTGCACCGGCCCAGCCCGCTGCTGGCCGCGATCCCCGACGCCGTCCGAGTCCTGAACGACGAAGACGACGACGAGGACACCGCACAGCGGAGCTCGTCCGCGGCAGGGCGGTTGGCTGCCCGGCTCGGTGCGGTCTCGTCCGTGCTGGAACAGCAGACAATCCTGCTCGACATCGTCCGTGAGCACGCCGCCGACGTGCTCGGTTACACCGCTGCGGCGGAAGTCCAGCCGGACGCCACGTTCCTCGAACAGGGCTTCAACTCCCTGTCCGCGGTGGAGTTGCGCAACCGGCTCGCCCAGGCCACCGGCCTGAAGCTGACCGGTCCGTTGGTCTTCGACCACCCGACACCCGACGAGACCGCCACCTACCTGCGCGAACGGCTCACCGGCGATCCGTCCGAAAGCGACGACAGCGCTCCGAGGTTCTCGTTGTCCGAAGGGGGAACCACGCAACCGGCCACGGCGTCTGAGTCACTGGTCACGCTGTACACGCGGGCTGTGACGGAAGGCCGGGGCGCCGAGGCGATGCGGATGATCGCGGGCCTGGCGCACTTCCGTCCCTGCTTCGGCAGCGCGAGCGAACTGTCGAGCATCCCGCCGCTGGTCGCGCTCACCCGCCGGTCGGCGAACACCGCTGGGCCGACGCTGATCTGCCTGCCGTCCTTCGGCGGTGGCGCGCACGCCCAGGAGTTCGCGCGCCTGGTCCAGGGTTTCCGCACGCCGCGCCAAGTCCTCGCCATGGTCGTGCCCGGGTACACGCCGGGTGAGCCGATGGCCGCCGACCCGCTCGCGCTGGTCGACCTCGTCGCCGAAACCGTGCTCGCCACACCGGAAGCGGGACCGTACGTCCTGGTCGGGTACTCGTCCGGCGGGCTGATCGCGCAGGTGCTGGCCGATCGCCTGGCAGGCCGGGGACGGGGGCCCGAGGCGATGGTGTTGCTGGACAGCTTCGCCCCGCAGATGGCCGGTGTCCCCGACGAGATCATCGGCGTGCTGCCCGCGGCCGTGCTCGCCAACAACAGCGAGGGCATCGACGCGGGCGGCATCGGCGGCGACGACTGGCTGACCGCGCTGGCCCACTACTACGACTACGACTGGCGCAGTCATCTTCCCTACAACGCGGACCTGCCGACATTGATGATCCGCCACGAGGGCGAACCCGGCACCACACCCGGTGCGGACGGCGCGATCGACGCCCCATGGGGTTTCTCCGGCGACATCACGACAGTGACCGTGCCGGGCGATCACTTCACGATGATCAGCTCCCACGCCGCGACCACCGCGCGGGCCGTCGAATCCTGGCTCGACGCCCAGTTCACCACTACTCAGGACGGGAACGATGACTGATCCACAAGCGACCCAGGAGACACACCAGCACCGCCTCGCGGTCGTCGGCGCCGGGGTCATGGGCACCAACATCACCGCGCTCGCGCTCGGCCACGGTGTGGACGTCACGCTCGTCGACGTCGACGAGCAGGTCCTGGCCACAGCCCGCAGGACGATCCGCCAGAAGCTCAAGCACGCCCAACTGCTGGAAACCCTCCCGGCGGACCGTCCACAAGGCACACTGTCGACCAGCACGTCACTGGCCGAAACCAGCGACGCCACCACGGTCGTCGAAGCCGTCGTGGAGATCGCCGAGGTCAAGCAGAAGGTGCTGACCGAGGTCTCCGGGCTGGTCGCCCCCGGCACCCTGCTGATCTCCAACACCTCGTGCATCCCGATCGACGAGATGGCCGGCTGGGTCGCCCGCGGTGACGAACTCGTCGGCGTGCACTTCATGAACCCGGCCTACCTGATCAAGATGGTCGAGGTCATCCGCGGCGGCGCCACCAGCGACGCGACGATGACCGCGGTCACCGCGCTGCTGGCCGCGCTCGGCCGTACGGCACTCGTGGTCAACGACGCGCCGGGTTTCGTGATCAACCGGCTGCTGCACCCGTTGATCAACCGGGCGGCGATGCTCGTGCAGGAAGGCGTCGCGTCCGCCGAGACCGTGGACGGCCTGCTCGAAGGATGCCTCGGGCACACCACGGGGCCGTTGCGCACCGCCGACCTGATCGGCATCGACAACCTCGTCGACTCGCTGCGCGTGCTGCACGACCGCACCGGCGACCCCGAATGCGACCCCTGCGAGCTGATGCTGCGCAAGGTCCGCGACGGGCACCACGGCCGCAAGACCGGCCGGGGCTTCTTCGAATACCGCTGAGCACCACCGAAAGGACATCCGATGACCACCGCGAATGCCGGTGCCGAGACCGCCGCCGAGACCGTCGAGAAGGACCTGACGGTCTTCCTCGTGCAGCGCACCGGCGCCGAACCCGACGTCGACCAGGACCTGTTCGCCACCGGCGTGATCTCCTCCATGTTCGCCATGGAACTGGTGGTGCACCTGGAGGACACGTACGACATCGAGATCGTCGGCCCCGAGTTGTCCAGGGACAATTTCCGCAGCGTCCGCGCGGTGGCCGCGATGGTGCTGCGGCTGAGTTCCGCCGAGGCGACATGACGGCCGGTGTGGACCTCGCCGCGATCGACACGCTGGTCGGCGACGGACCGGCCGAGTGGGACGCGACCGGCCGCATTCCCGTGGAACTGCTGCGCAAACTCGGCGCGATGGGGGTGTTGTGCGCGGAGGTGCCCGCCAAGTTCGGCGGGCTCGGCGCCACCAGCCTCGCCAACGGCGAACTGGCCGCCCACATCGGCGGCCTGTGCAGCTCACTGCGCAGTGTCATGACGGTGCAAGGGATCGCCGCGGCCACCGTCCGGCGCTTCGGCGACCGCGAGCAGCGCCGCCACTACCTGGGGCTGCTGACGAGCGGCAAGCTCGCCTGCTCGGCGTTCAGCGAGCCGGGCGCGGGATCCGACCTCAGCGGCATGGCCACACGGATTCGCCCGGCCGGCGACGGCACCGGTGACGTGATCGTCTCCGGCGAGAAGATGTGGATCACCGGGGCCGCGTACGCGGATTTCGTCATGGTCCTTGGCCGCTACGGCGACGGTGACGACGGTGCCGCCGCGATGGTCCCGGCCGACGCGCCCGGCGTGAGCATCGAACCCGTCCCGTCTCCGCTCGGCTGCCGTGCCGCGACGCACTGCCGGGTCGTCCTCGACGACGTACGGATTCCCGCCGACGCCGTGCTCGGCGGCGGTCGGCAGCCGCTGTCGCTGCTGTTCACGATCGCCTTGTCCTACGGCCGGATGTCGGTGGCGTGGGGCTGTGTCGGCATCCTGCGTGCCTGCCTGACCGCTGCGGCCGTCGACGCCCGCACCCGCGAGCAAGGCGGTGGCCCGATCGCCGAGCACCAGCTCGTGGCACGGCACATCGCCGAGCTCTACACCTCGGAGCGGATCGCCACCCAGGTGTGCGTGCACGCCGCCGAGCAGTGGGATCGCAGCGCCCCGGACGCCGCCGTGACAGCCGTGCTGGCCAAGCAGGTCGGCGCCACGCACGCCGCGCGGGGCGCCGCGACGGCTGTCCAGGTCCTCGCCTCCCGCGGGTTCTCCGACGGCCACGTGGTCGCCCGCGCCTACCGGGACGCCAAAGCCATGGAACTGATCGAGGGCAGCACGGAGATCTCGCAGCTGGTACTGGCCCGGCACGCCATCGACACGATCTGACGCACCGAAACACCCGAACGGAGAGACCCGTGCCCGACACGCCCACCCTGGTCAAATGCCTGGTCTGGGACCTGGACAACACGCTGTGGCGTGGCACCCTGCTGGAGGACCCCGACGTCGCGCTGGCCGACGAGATCCGCCGCACGATCGTCGAACTCGACGCCCGCGGCATCCTCCAGGCAGTGGCCAGCAAGAACGACCACGACCACGCATGGCAACGGCTGGAGGCCCTCGGCGTCGCCGAGTACTTCGTCCTGCCGCAGATCGGCTGGCACCCCAAGTCCCAGTCGATCAAGACGATCGCCGACGAGCTGAACTTCGCGCTGAAGACCATCGCGTTCATCGACGACCAGCCCGCCGAACGCGCCGAGGTCACCTACCACCACGCCGAGGTCCGCTGCTACGACGCCACACAGGTCGCCGAGCTGACCGGCCTGCCCGAGTTCAGCCCGGTCGTGGTCACCGTCGACGCCGCCCGCCGCCGCAGCATGTACCAGGCGGGGTTCCAGCGCACCGCCGAGCGGGAGAACTTCACCGGGCCGGACGAGGAGTTCCTGCGTTCCCTCGACCTGGTCATGGAGATCAAGCGCGCGGACGAGGTGGACCTGTCCCGCGTGGAGGAACTCACCCTGCGCACCAGCCAGATGAACGCCACCGGCGTGCACTACTCGGACGCGGATCTGCGTGCCCTGATCGCCGACCCGGACCACGAGGTGCTCACCGTCACCCTCACCGACCGGTTCGGCCCGCACGGCGCCGTCGGCGTCATGCTGCTCGGCTACCACGAGAAGGTCTGGCACCTGAAGCTGCTGGCCACCTCCTGCCGGGTGGTGTCGTTCGGTGCGGGCGCCGTGCTGTTGAACTGGTTGATCAGCGAGGCGGCCGCGGCCGGTGCCCACCTGGCCGCCGACTTCCGCCGCACCGACCGCAACCGGATGATGGAGATCGCGTACCGGTTCGCCGGGTTCACCGACGACCGGTGCGGCTGCCTGGACAGCCTGCCCGGCAACGATTCCGACCCCGAACGGGCGGGAATCGAGTTCCGGCACCTGGTGGCGGACCGGCGCCCCGAGCCCACCACCATGCGCGTCGAGGCCCCCGCGCTCGATTCCGGGGCACGCGCGTGACCTCCGAGCCCCTGGCCATCGTCGGCATGGCCTGCCGCTTCCCCGGCGGGATCGACTCGCCCGGGGCACTGTGGCAGGCCCTCGTCGAACGTCGCACCGTCGCCGGTCCGTTCCCGGAGGACCGCGGTTGGGACGCCTTCCGCAGCACGGCCGAGCACGGCGGATTCCTGGACGAGGCAACGGGTTTCGACGCCGCCTTCTTCGACGTGTCCCCGCGTGAGGCCGACGCCATGGATCCGCAGCAGCGGCTCGCGTTGGAGGTCGGCTGGGAGGCTCTGGAACACGCCCGCATCGACCCGACCACGCTGAAAGGCTCCCGTACCGGGGTTTTCCTCGGCGCCGAAGCCCGTCCGTACGGGCCCCGGCTGCACGACGCGGCCCCCGACCTGGCCGGACTGTTGTTCACCGGCACCGCACCCAGCGTCATCAGCGGGCGGTTGGCGTACACGCTCGGCGTGCACGGCCCCACTCTCACCGTCGACACCTCGGCCTCCAGTTCGTTGGTCGCGCTGCACCTGGCTGTCGAGTCGCTGCGCAGCGGCGCGTGCGAACTGGCGTTGGCGGGCGGGGTGACCGTGATGACGACGCCTTCCTACTACGTGGCGTTCAGCGCGCTCGGCAGTCTCGCGCCGGACGGCCGTTGCAAGCCTTTCTCGGCGGACGCGGACGGCGTCGCCTGGTCCGAGGGGGCGGGCGTGCTCGTGGTGGAACGGCTGGAGCGCGCGCATCGCCTGGGACACCGTGTGCTGGCGGTGATCCGTGGCTCGGCCATCAACTCCGACGGCGCCAGCCAGAGCCTCACGGCTCCGAACGGCGACGCCCAGCGTGACGTGATCCGTGCCGCGTTGACCGACGCCGGGCTGACCGCGTCCGATGTGGACGCTGTCGAGGCGCACGGCACCGGAACCCGCCTTGGCGACCGGATCGAGGCGGGCGCGCTGCTCGCCGCCTACGGCAAGGACCGCGAGCCAGGGCGGCCCCTGCTGGTCGGGTCGGTGAAGTCCAACCTCGGCCACACCTTGGCGGCGGCTGGCGTCGCCGGTGTCATCAAGACGGTTCTCTCGCTGCGACACCGCACACTGCCCGAGTCGCTGCACATCACTTCGCCGACACCGTCCGTCGACTGGGGCGACGGACAGGTGCGCCTGCTGACCGAACAAACCCCGTGGCCCGACGCCGCGCACCCACCCCGCGCGGGCGTGTCAGGCTTCGGCATCGGTGGCACCAACGCTCATGTCATCCTGGAAGCTGCTGCTGCGGCCCCGACACCGCCTATGACGGACCAGCGGCCGGTGCTCGACAATGCCTTGGTCTGGACGCTTTCCGCGCGTACGCACGCGGCCCTGGCCGCGCAGGCCGAACGGCTGCGGGATCACCTCACGACGCAACCGGAACCGACTGCTGACATCGCCTGGTCGCTCGCCACCACCCGGGCCGCGCTCGAACACCGCGCCGTGCTGCTCGGCCCGGAACCGTTGGAAGGCCTGAACGTCCTCGCGGACGGCCGCCCCTCGGCCGCTGTCATCACGGGCGAAGCCAGGTCCGAACGGACCGTGTTCGTGTTCCCGGGTCAGGGCAGCCAGTGGGTCGGCATGGGCCGTGAACTGGCCGAGGTATCGCCGGTGTTCCGAGCCCGGCTGGCGCAGTGCGCTCACGCGCTGGCGTCCTATGTCGACTGGGATCTGGACGATGTGCTCGCTGGGCGACACGGATTCGAGGCGGCCGATGTCGTACAGCCCGCGTTGTGGGCGGTGATGGTGTCGCTGGCAGCGGTCTGGCAGGCCGCCGGAGTGCGCCCGGCCGCTGTCGTCGGACACTCCCAGGGGGAGATCGCCGCCGCGGCCGTCGCCGGGATCCTCTCGCTCGAGGACGCGGCGAAGGTGGTCGCGCTGCGCAGCAAGACGTTGACGGCGTTGGCCGGTCGTGGCGGGATGCTGTCGATCGCCGAGGCGGTTGGCGCTGTTCGCGAGCGGGTCGCGGCATACGGTGCGCGGCTGTCGGTCGCGGCGGTGAACGGTCCGTTGTCGACGGTGGTGTCCGGTGACGCGGAGGCGTTGCGGGAGCTGGCGGAGTCGTATCCGGAGTCGGTGCGTACCCGGATGATCCCGGTGGACTACGCCTCGCACAGTGCGCATGTGGACGAACTGCGCGACGAGATCCTAACTGTCCTCCAGGGAATCAACCCGTCCGCCGGGCGGATCCCGATGGTCTCGACCTTGACGGGGGAGTGGCTGACCGGACCGGAGATGGACGAGTCCTATTGGTACTCGAGCCTGCGTGAGACCGTCGAATTCGACCGGGCCGTGCGTGTTCTGACCGCTGCGGGCCATGGCGCCTTCATCGAGACGTCTCCGCACCCCCTGCTGGTCGGCGGGATCACCGGCGCCTTCGCGGTCGGCACCCTGCGACGTGACGAGGGCGGCTCGGACCGCCTGCTGGCGTCCCTTGCCGATGCGTACGTCCACGGCGTACCGGTCGACTGGACCGCGATTCTGCCCGTGGCCGAACGGATCGTCGACCTCCCCACCTATGCCTTCCAACGGACTCGGCACTGGCTGACTGACGAGCACACGACCCGGCCCGCCGCCGAAGCGCCTACGATGTCGGCTCCTGTGCCGGTTCCTGTGACTGTTCCGGACACCGAACGGCGCGTGCTCGACCTCGTTCGTGGCCATGCGTCCGCTGTCCTCGGTCACGACGATGCTGCGGGCGTGCACCCGACTCGGACGTTCAAGGCTCAGGGCTTCGGTTCCGTGCTGGCCGTCGAGCTGCGCAACCGGCTCGCGTCCGCCACTGCCCTTGACCTGCCGCAAGGTTTGGTGTTCGACTACCCGTCACCAGCCGAACTGGCGTCCTACCTGTACGCGGAACTGCACCCGGATCCGTTGCCCGCGGCCGTGGACAGCCTGGAACTGGTGCTCGCCTCCGCCACGGACTCGTCGGCGAGGGACCGTGCGCTCGCCCGCCTGGAGTCGTTACTGCGTGGGTTCCGGGACGCGGAGTCGCTGTACGCCACCACCGACGACGAACTGCTTGCCCTGATCGACACCGAACTCGGTCTCGAGCGGGACCACTGAACGGAGAACCGATGCCCGATCCCACCGATGACGACCTGTGGTTGCGCTGCTACCGCCCGGTCGAGTCACCCGTCGCCCGCCTGGTGTGCTTCCCGCACGCGGGCGGAACCGCTCCGTTCTACCGCCCCGTGCCGTTCGCGTTGAACACCGCCGACCGCGTGGAGGTGCTGGCCGTCCAGTACCCGGGCAGGCAGGACCGCCGCCATGAGGAGCCGATCGCCGACATGCACGCGTTGGCGGACGGCGTTTTCGCGGTGCTGGCGAGGCGGCCGCGGCTGCCGCTGGTCCTGTTCGGACACAGCATGGGCGCTGTCGTCGCCTTCGAGGTCGCGCGCCGCTGCGAGCGTGCGGGACTGCCCGTCGCCCGCCTGATCGTCTCAGGCCGTCGTGGCCCGGCGGTCGAGCAGGCACCGGCAAGGAACGTGCACGCCATGACCGACGCCGCGATCATGGACGAGATCAGGAGACTCGACGGGTCCGCGTCGATCGTGCTCAGCGACCCCGACATGATGGCCGCCGCCCTGCCGTCGCTGCGTGCCGACTACCGCGCGATCGAGACCTACCGGGTCGGCGCCGAAGCCGCCGTCGGCTGCCCGGTGACCTCGCTGAGCGGCGACCAGGACCCCATGACCTCGGTCGCCGAGGCAGGGGAATGGCGGACTCACACCACCGGCGAGTTCGACCTGCGCGTTTTTCCCGGTGGTCACTTCTTCCTCGTCGAGCAGATGCCGCGAGTGATCGACATCCTTGACCGCCATTTGTCGGATGTGGTGTCGGACCACGTCGCAGAAGTCGTTGGTTGATTGGAGAACGGATATGTGCGGAATCGTCGGTTGGGTGTCCTTTCAGCGTGACTTGCGCGGCGAGCGGACCACCCTCGATGAGATGACCAAGACCATGGCTTGTCGCGGCCCGGACGACCTCGGCAGCTGGGTCACCGAGCACGCCGCGCTCGGCCACCGCAGGCTGTCGATCATCGACCTGCCCGGCGGCGTCCAGCCGATGAGCGTGAACCCGAGCGGTGCCCCGGACGGCACGGTCGCGATGGTCTACGCGGGCGAGGCGTACAACTTCGTCGAGCTGCGGGACGAACTGCGCAGGCGCGGGCACCGGTTCGAGACCGAATCGGACACCGAGGTCGTGCTGCGCGGGTACGTGGAGTGGGGCGAGGCGGTCGCCGACCGGCTCAACGGCATGTACGCGTTCGCCATCTGGGACTCCCGCGAGCGCAAGCTGGTGATGATCCGGGACCGGATGGGCATCAAGCCGTTCTTCTACTACCCCACCGCGGACGGCGTCCTGTTCGGCTCGGAGCCGAAGGCGATCCTGGCCAACCCGCTGGTCGAGCGGACGGTCACGCTGGACGGGCTGCGCGAGCTGTTCGCGTTCATCAAGACCCCGGGGCAGGCCCTGTGGGAAGGCATGCGCGAGGTCAAGCCGGGCACCGTGGTCACGGTGGACGCCAACGGCGTGCGCGAGAAGGTCTATTGGAGCCTGCAGACCAAGGCGCACCAGGATTCCCAGGACGCCAGCGTCGCGCGCGTGCGTGAGCTGCTCGACGACATCGTGGAGCGCCAGCTGGTGGCCGACGTGCCGCGCTGCACCCTGCTGTCCGGCGGCCTGGACTCCTCCGCGATGACCGCGATCGCCGCACAGCAGCTCGGCAAGGAAGGCGAGACCGTGCGCAGCTTCGCGGTCGACTTCGTCGGCCGCACCGAGAACTTCGTACCGGAGGACCAGCGCGCGACCCCGGACCTGCCGTACGTGCACGACGTGGTCGAGATGGCCAAGACCGAGCACCGGGACATCGTGCTGTCCTCGGCCGACCTGGCGGACCCCGAGGTCCGGGCCGCGGTCGTCCGCGCCAGGGACACCCCCGCGGGCTTCGGTGACGTCGACACGTCGCTGTACCTGCTGTTCAAGTCGATCCGGCAGCACTCGACGGTGGCGCTGTCCGGCGAGTCCGCCGACGAGGTCTTCGGCGGCTACAAGTGGTTCTTCGACGAGGCCGCGCAGTACATCCCCACCTTCCCGTGGCTGCTGCAGTTCATCCCGAAGTCCGAGGACGACAAGCCCATGCCGGTGCTGCAGCAGTCGGTGCTCTCCGCCATGGACCTGCCGACGTACATCAACGACCGGTACGCCACCGCGATCGGCGGCGTGCAGCGGCTGGACGGCGAGAGCGACTTCGAGTTCCAGATGCGCAAGATCTGCTACCTGCACCTGACGCAGTACCTGCAGATCCTGCTCGACCGCAAGGACAGGATGTCCATGGCGGTCGGGCTGGAGGTGCGTGTGCCGTTCTGCGACCACCGGCTGGTGGACTACGTGTACAACACGCCGTGGTCGATGAAGTCCTACGACGGCAGGGAGAAGTCCCTGTTGCGTGGCGCGTGCCGGGACGTGCTGCCCGCGTCGGTCATCGACCGGGTCAAGTCGCCCTACCCGTCCACACAGGACCCGAGCTACGCCAGGGCGTTGCAGGAGCACGCCAAGGAACTGCTGGCCAACGCGTCGCACCCGGTCTTCGACCTGATCGACAAGGACGTGCTGCGCACCGCGGTCGCGATGGATTCGCCGCAGATCAGCGAGGCGTCCCGGCGCGGCCTCGAGCGCGCGCTGGACATGGCCATCTGGATGGACATCTATTCCCCGACCATCAAGGTGTCCTGACACGGGGTCCGCGAAACAATCGAGCCACATGGTGCCCGGTGCCGTTCAACTGTTGCGGTTCATGCAGTTGAACGGCACCGACGCGCTGCGGTTTTTTCGGTGAAAAGGTGTTCGTTGGAAAGGTTTCAAGCGATTGGTCTTCGCTGGTAGAAAGGGTTTCGTGAATATGCGAAGAGGCGGTTTTCGGTCGCCATTAAGAATTGTCGGAACGCTCGCGGTCACCGCGGGTCTCGTGTGCTCGACCGCGACGGTCAGCGCGGCCGCCGCACCGGCTTGGGATCACCTTTCTTTCCCCTACGGCTACAACCAGCCTCTGAAGCAGCTCAACGACGTCGCCGCCGTCAGCGGCACGGAGGCATGGGCCGTCGGCCAGTCGCGGTTCGACAAGCCGCCCGTGACGGGCACGTGCGGGAACGTCTTCCGCTGGGACGGCCGGAAGTGGACCCAGCAGGGACTCATCGACACCTGCAAGGGGCCGTTGCACGCGGTGTCGGCTGCGTCGAGCACCAGCGTGTGGACCGTGGCGTCGACCGCCGCCTACCGCTGGGACGGCCAGAAGTGGACCTCGAAGCCGTACCCCACCGAGTCGGGCAACGAGTTCTACCTCAACGACATCGCCGCGGTGGGGAACACCGCGTTCGCCGTCGGCCGCTCGTGGCGGCCCCAAGGTGAGGTGACCACCGCGGGCGTGATCCGCTGGGACGGCAACGCCTGGCAGAAGATGAGCGTCCCCCTTCCGGCCGGGAACACCGAGCTGACCAGCGTGTACGCCACCTCGGCGAACGACGTGTGGGCGGTCGGCACCACCAAGCAGCGCGGCTTCGGCTCGGACGACCAGGCGCTGGTGCTGCACTGGAACGGCAGCGCGTGGACCGCGGTGCCGAACCCGCCGAAGGTCAACCTGGTCGCGACGAGGCTCAACACCGTGGTCGCCCGCGGCGGCGAGGCATGGGTCGGCGGCGAGAAGGTCACCTACGAGTCCAACGGCATCTCGGTCAAGACCCGGGAAGCGCTGCTGGCGCGGTGGGACGGTCGTGCCTGGACGGCCACGGCCACCCCGCTGCCGGTCGACCAGGACGAGAAGTCGGTGGTCCTGACCCTCAACGGCACCGAGGTGTGGGCGGGCGCCAACGTCTACGACCGCGCACAGGGCTACAAGTGGATCGGCAGCCTGCTGCGCTGGGACGGTTCCGCCTGGCAGCAGACGTCGAAGCCGGCGCTGGTGGAATTCGGCTACCGGCAGCTCGGCAGTATCCCGGGTGGCGGCCTGTGGGCCGCGGGCAACGGAACACGGGAAAACGACGAACTGGCGCACGGCGAGTACCTCGCCCGGCTCAGCGGGTCCTGACCGGCGCAATATCATCTCCACCCGTGGCGGATTGAACGCTTGAGGGATCCAGTCGTCCTCCACTACGGTGCGAACAATTCTGCCGGTCCCGCGGGTATTTGAGGGGTAACCAATTATGAGGCATCGATTTTTCCTCGTGCTCAACCAGCCGGTGACGGAACGGGAATTGTCGATCGAGGCGGCGTCATGACCGCGCTCAAGCCTCCGCCGACCGGCGAGCGGACCTTCCGCCGCCGGATCACCCCGCTCGAATGGTGGTTCCTCGGCCACCCCCGCGGAATGACACCGACGTTCGGTGTGGTGGTCGAGGGCGACGGTGCCCTCGACCCCGACCGGCTCACCGAGGCGATCGCCGTCGCCTCGCAGGCGTGTCCGGGCGCCCGGCTCGTCCGGCGCGACCACGACTGGGTCGACGGCGGGAAGCCCCCGCCGTTGGCGGTCGTCGACGTCGCGGAGGACCAGGACCTGCTGCGGATTCCGCAGCTGCACGAATGCCTGACCGGACCGGGCGTCCCGTTCTGCCAGGTCGTGCTGGTCCGGCGGGAGACGGGCGGCAGGTCGGCCGTCGTGTTCCGCGCCAACCACGCGGTGATGGACGCACACGGGCTGCGCTCCTGGATCTATGACGTGTTCCGCGCGCTGCGGGCCGAACCGGTGATCGGCGCGCCGGACCCGGTCGCCGACCGGGACGTGTACGACCAGTTCCCCGTGCGCACCGACAAACCGTTCCCGCACGCGGACAAGACCCCGATCATGGGGATCTGCAAACCGACTTCCCAGCCACGCACCGTCGTCGCTCGCCGCGCGCTGCAGGGCAGGTTCCCCGGGATCACCGCCCGGCTGGCCGCGCTGCTGGCCGACGTGGTCGCCGAACAGCCCGGGACCAAGCGCAAGGCCGCCTTCTACGTCCCCGTGGACCTGCGGTACTACCGGCCCGAGGTGCGCAGCACGGCGAACCTCACGCTCGGCATGCCCGTCGAGGTCCAGGCGGGTGAGGACTGGGCGGACATCCACGCGCGCATGCTGCAGGGTGTCAAGGACGGTGCCCCGGCGCAGAACGTGGTCCCGGACAAGGTGTTGTCGGTGCCGCTCCCGGCGATCGAGTCGATCCTGCTGGAGACCAACCGGCAGACACGCCCGAAGGAACGCGTCCCCGTCGACGCGGTGATCTCCCACGCCGGCCGCTTCGAGCTCGGAAACCTGTGCGCCCCAGGGTTCACCTCGCACACGGCGTACATCATGGAACGCCCCCTGCCCGGCGAGTCGCCGGTGCTCAACGTCACGGAGCTCGACTGGCACACCGAGATCACGGTGGCCTGGTGGGACGGGGAAGCGACACAGGCACGCCTGGACGCGCTGCTGGACCGGCTCGTGTCCACACTCGCGCCACGCCCGCCTTCGCTGCCGCAGGCGGGAAAGCCGCCCGCGCCCGGCAGTTGGGCTGACGACGTCGTCACCCGTTTCCTGCAACGCGCCGCCAAAACCCCGGACGCGATCGCGCTCGACGGCGGCGAGGACGGCGTGCTGACCTACCGGCAGATGGAGCGCCGCACCGCTGCGGTGGCAGCCGCTCTGCGCGAGCGCGGTGCCGGGCCTGACACGGTGGTCGGCGTGCTCGGCGACCGCTCCGTCGCCTCGACGATCGGGGTATGGGGCGTGCTGCGTGCGGGCGCCGGGTACCTGCCGATCGACGCGCGCAACCCGGACGCGCGCATCGCCGGGCTGCTCGCCGACGCGGGAGCCCCGATTTGCCTGGTGCAGCGCCCTTATGACGTGCGTGACTGCCTTCCCGACGGGTGCGTGCGACTCGTGGTGGACGACTTCGGCGAGGACACCGACGTGCGGGTTCCCGTGCCGGAGATCCGTGACGACCAGCTCGCGTTCCTGATCTACACGTCCGGCTCGACCGGCCGCCCGAAGGGCGTGGAGATCCCGCACGGCGCGGTGCGGACGTGGGCCGACTGGGCCATCCGCGACCTCGGGCTCGACTCGGGAACGAGGCTGCCGATGCTGGCGTCACTCGGCTTCGACGTCGCGGCCTGCGCGCTCTACCTGCCGTTGCTCGCCGGTGGCACCGCGGTGTTGCGTCCCGCGGACATCAGCCACTCGATGCTGCGGGAACTGTTGCTGGAGTCGGGCGCCAACACACTGATGATGACGCCGTCGCACCTGGCGCTGATCAACCGCCTCGGGTTGCGGCCCAAAGGCTTCCGTACGGTCGTGACGATGGGCGAGCCGCTGTCGACGGCTGTGGCACGGGAAGCGCAGCAGGTGTTCGGCCCGGGATGCGCCGTCGTCAACTCGTACGGGCCGACCGAGACCACGGTGATCATGACGTGGCTCCCGTTCGACGCAGGCGCTGACGCGAACGACACCGCGATCGTTCCACTCGGCCTGCCCACGGCAGGCACCAGCGTGTTCGTCATCGACGACCACGGGCGCTACACCGCCGACGGGGAGACCGGCGAGATCTGGATCGGTGGCCCGCAGTTGGCCCGCGGCTACCGGGGACAGCCGGAACTGACCAGGCGGGCCTTCATCCGCATGGCCGACGGCACGAGGGTGTACCGTTCCGGTGACCTGGCGCGCAGGCTGCCGGACGGCCGCACACTGGAGTTCGTGTCCCGTGTGGACGACCAGGTGAAGATCCTCGGCCACCGGGTGGAACCGGCCGAGACAGCCCATGTGCTGCGCGGTCACCCGGCCGTGGCCGAGGCGGTCGTGCTGGCCCGTCCGTCGGGCGACCACAAGGCTTTGGCCGCGTACGTGGTGCGGGTGCCGGACTCGGAGGTCACGGTCGACGAGCTGGTCTCACACGTCTCCGCAGTACTGCCCGCCTACCTGGTGCCCGCTGCCACGGTGTTCGTCGATGCCATCCCACACACCATGAACGGCAAGGTCGACGCGCGCCAGCTGTCAGATCCGTTCGCCCGCGTCCCGGCTCTGGCGGCGTCCGCAGCAGGGCGTGACACGACTGCGGCGGCGGTCGCCGGAGTGTGGTCGGAGATCCTCGGCATCGACCCGGACCGGCTGGACGACGACACCGACTTCCAGCAGCTGGGAGGCAACTCCCTCGACCTGCTCACGATGCTGGCCAAGGTCGCCGACCGCGTGGTCGGGGAGCCCGCTCGCGCGGACTTCGACGCCGCTCTCGCGACACTGGTGCGCACGCCCACTTTGCGCCTGGTGACCGCCGCCGTGAACAACGCCCGCAACCCTTGAGCTTCGTGCAACCAATGTGGCCTTTGTAGCGTTTTTCGCAACAAAGGCCACATTGGTAGCCACCCAGACGCTACGGCGTCAGGTAACCACGGGAGAACCCCGCGGCCACGGCGGCTGCCCGGTCACTGACACCGAGCTTCGCGTACACGTGCAGCAGGTGTGTCTTGACGGTCGCCTCGCTGATGAACAGCTGCTGGGCCGCCTCGCGGTTCGTCGAACCCCGCGCTATCAGCTGGAGCACTTCCAGCTCACGCTGCGACAGCGGCTCGGATGCGGGCTGGCGCATCTGTCCCATGAGGCGTGTGGCCACGGCGGGGGACAACACCGCCTGGCCTCGCGCGGCCGCCTCCACCGCGCGGAACAGCTCTTCCCTGGGGGCGTCCTTCAGCAGGTAGCCGGTGGCGCCCGCTTCGATGGCAGGCAGCACGTCGCTGTCGGTGTCGTACGTGGTGAGCACCAGGACACGGGCGGGCACGCCGCGTTTCGTCAGTTCCTTGATGGCGGTGACGCCGTCGGTGTTCGGCATCCGCAGGTCCATCAGGATCACGTCGGGCTGGAGCTTCTCCCCGGCGGCCACGGCCTCGGCGCCGTCACCGGCCTCGCCGAGCACTTCGAAGCGCGGGTCGGCACTGAACATGCCACGCAGCCCGTCCCGCACCACCGGGTGGTCGTCGACGATCAACAGCTTGATCACTTGCCGCCTCCCGCGGGGATGGCCGGGACGCTCGCCGAGATCGCGGTGCCGCCGCCTGGTTCCGACTCGATGTCCAGCTGACCCGCGAGGCGCTGCACCCGCTGCCGCATCCCGGCGAGTCCGAACCCGCCGTTCGTCGAGCCGTTGGCGCGCTTGGCGTTCGGGTCGAAACCGACGCCGTCGTCGCGGACGTCGATGCTCACCAGATCCTCCATGTAGGACAGGGTCAGCCCGACTCGGCTGGCCCTCGCGTGCTTGGCCACGTTGGCCAACGCCTCCTGCGCGGTCCGCAGCAGCGTAACCTCCACGTCCGCGTGCATCGGCCGGGCGTCACCGGTGGTGGTCAGCACCGCGTCGATGCCGTTGACCTCGGACCACCGCCTGGCCACGTCGCTGATCGCGTCGGGCAGCCGGGACTCGGCGAGCACGGCGGGCTGTACCGCGTGGACTGTGCGGCGGGCCTCGGTGAGGCTCTCGCGGGCGAGGTTCATCGCGTTCGACATGTACTTGCTCAGCTTCGGCGGATCGCCCAGCGTCTGCTCGGCCGCCTGGAGCTGGGTGATGATGCCCGCCAGGCCCTGGGCGAGGGTGTCGTGGATCTCGCGCGCCATCCGCTGCCGCTCGTCCATCACCCCGGCCTCGCGCGCCTGGACCAGCAGTTGGGCGTGCAGGCCCGCGTTCTCCGCGAGCGCGTCCTCGAGCTTGTCGTTGGCCTTGCGCAGCTCGACCAGCGCCTGCCTCTGCTTGTCGTTGCGGTGGTTGGCCATCTCGGCGAAGTAGAAAAGGGCACCGGAGAGCACCGTGGAGACCGCGGAGACGGCCACCCAGGCCAGCCACATGTTGTCGGCGTCGATGCTGGCCACGCCGCCCATGAACGCCGCGGCCGAGATCGTCGCCGTCGCGGCGGCACCGGCGTAGCGCCAGCGGCCGTCCAGGTACTGGAAGGCCAGGGGGTACCCGATGAACGTGAAGAAGCCGTACCAGGGGGCGATGGCCACCAGTCCGGCGGCCAGCACCATCAGTCCGGTGTAGTTCAAGCCCATCAGCGGGCGGTTGGCGTGCCACTCCGGGTGCAGCGTGTGGAACCAGAGCAGCCACAGCCCCGCCGCGAGCGAGAGCCCGAGCACCGCGGGGAGGTGCACGGGCACGTGCCAGAGCGGTTGCAGCAGAGTGACGATGACACTGGCCGACAGCAGGAAGTAGGGGAGGACCTTGAAGGTCGCGTTCTCCTTGCGCTCCCAGCGGTCGAACTCGTCACTCAGCTCGGCCTCGATGCTCACCACTTACTCCCAGCGGAAGTATCGCGCGGCCAGCCCCCCGGCCACGATCGTCCACCCCAGCAGGACGGCCCAGTGCAGCAGTTGCGGCCAGGTACCGGCTGTGGCGTCCTGCAATGATTGCACGGCGGCGCCGAGCGGGGTCAAGTCGCTGATCGTGCGCAGGACGTCGTTCATGGCGGCCCGCGGCACCCAGAGGCCCGCGAAGAACACCAGCGGGAAGAACACCAGCGTGCCGATCGCGCTCGCGCTCTTGCCGGACGGCGCCAGCGAGGCGACGAGCAGGCCGACCGCGAACATCGCCAGCGCGGCGAGCAGGTAGCTGATCAGGTAGGCGAGCAGCTGCTTGGGCAGGTTCACGTCGTACGCGAACCGGCCGATGGCGACCATGATCAGCATCATCACGACCGACAGGATGGTGGCCATGACGATCTGCGCGCTGATCATGACGATCGGCTTGACCGGGGTGGTCTGCATGCGGCGCAGCACACCCTTCTCCCGGTAGGAGGCGAACAGCAGGGCCAGGCCGTTGAGCGCGAAGAGGGCGAGACCCATCGCGACGACGACCGGTACGTACGCGTTGATCGCCCTGATGCCGCCGAGTTCGGCGCTGACCTCCCGCATCGCCGGGATCAGGCCCAGCACGACGAGCAGGATCGGGGCGAACGCGAGGGCGAAGAACACGACGATCGGTTCGCGGAAGAACAGTTTGGTCTCGGTGGCGGTGAGCCGGAACAGCGCGGACATGGTGTGGTTCTCCTCAGGACTCGATGCGGCGGCCGGTGAGCGCGACGAACGCGTCGTCCAGCGTGGTCTGCTCGACGCGCAGGTCGCCCGCCACGACCTGGTTGTGGGCGAGCACAGTGGTGACGGCGAGCAGCAGGTTCCCCGTGCCGGTGACGACGAGCTGGCTGCCAGCCTGCTCGACCGCGGTGACCTCGGGCAACGCGTTCAACACGGCGTGGTCGAGCGGTGCGGACGGCCGGAACCGGATCCGCTGCGTGTCGTCGACCTTCGAGACCAGCCCGGCGGGGGTGTCGAGCGCGACGAGGCGGCCGGAGTCGATCAGGGCGAGCCGGTCGCAGAGCCGCTCGGCCTCCTCCATGAAGTGCGTGACCATCAGGATCGTCACGCCCCGGTCGCGGATGCTCTCGATCAGGTCCCACGCGTCGCGGCGTGCCTGCGGGTCGAGGCCGGTGGTGAGCTCGTCGAGGACGGCCACCTTCGGGTTGCCGACCAGGGCGAGCGCGATCGACAGGCGCTGCTTCTGCCCGCCGGACAGGCTGCGGAACTGCGAGTTGAGCTTGCTGGTGAGGTTGAGCGTCTCGATCAGCTCACGCCAGTCGGCCGGGTCGCGGTAGAAGGAGCTGTAGAGCTCCATCGCCTCGCCGACCTTGAGCTTGTCCGGCAGTTCGCTCTTCTGCAGCTGGACACCGAGCAGCTGCCGCAACTCGTCGGTGTCGCGGTGCGGGTCGAGGCCGCAGACCCTGATGGAGCCGCCGTTCGGGTCGCGCAACCCCTCGATGCACTCGACGGTGGTGGTCTTCCCGGCCCCGTTGGGGCCGAGGATGCCGAAGATCTCGCCCTGCTCGACGGCGAAGCTGACCCCGTTGACCGCGGTGTAGTCGCCGTAGCGCTTGACGAGGTTGTTTACCTCGATGATTGCCATACGAGAAGCGTGCCCTTCGCGAACGCCGACCGAATCGACTGCGCAGCCAGCGCTGGCTCAGCCCCGGGCTGATTCCCGGATCAACCGATCGGTGGATGCGGGATCGACCGGTCTGGCATAGGAGCAGCTCAAGCCGGTGAGGTGATCAAATGGCGGGGCCCGCCATATATGGGCGCAGCTCGTCGCCGCGGGCCAGCCGGACCGGGTCTCGTCGTCGACCTCGATCATGTCCACATCGGCCAATCCCGGCCTGCCCGTCCGATGAGGACAGTCTGCGTCAAGGACACCGCCGACACCATCCCCGGTGCTCGGCTGCTCCTGGTACCCGGCATGGGACACGACCTTCCCCCGGAGCTCTTCGACCTTTTCGCGGACACCGTCGAAGGCGTGGCCCGGCGGTAGCCGGGTAGCCTGGTTCGTGTACGCGATGTGACGGGCGGGTCCTATGGACGACAGCGACACCGGTAACGGCAGCACTCGTCATGACGGACGCAGGTTGCGTGAACTACGGTTGTGGCGCGGCCTCAGTCTGCGCACAGTCGCGGAATTGGCCGGTATCAGCGAGAGCTACTTGTCCCTCCTCGAACGAGGCAAGCGGGCGTTGGATCGACGATCCCTGGTGCTCGCGTTGGCGGACGCTTTGCAGGTATCACCTGCGAACATCACGGGCCAGCCATACCCGCCCACTGATCGCGCGGAGGCCCTTGGGCACGCGGCCGCTCCGCAGTTGCGTGCGATCCTTCGCGATGTCGAACTGGACATGCTGGAGTCGGTTGCTGATGCTCGGCCCTTCGCGGCGATCCGAGCGGATGTGGACGCCGTCAACGCGGCGACAGTCGCTTCAGACTATGGAACGTTGGGAAGACTCGTACCAGGTCTCATCACCGAACTGTACGGTCTTGCCCAGGAGCGCCCGGAGCTGTGCGGTGACGCGCAGTTGCTGCTGGTTCAGGTGCTGCACAACGCGTTCTATCTGGTCAAGGACCTCGGTCATGGTGACCTCGGGTGGCTGGTCGCCATCCATCTGCATCGTGCAGCCGCAGCGTTGGGCAGCCCGGACTGGGGTGCCGTAGCCGAGTTCGTGCGCAGTCACGCTGTTGTGGGTGAACGTTCCCGTCAACGCGCGTTGACTCTGGCGGGTCGTGCTGCCGACGCCCTTGGCCCAGGCGATGGTGAACACGGCGAGATATACGGAATGCTGAACCTCACGACCGCGCTCAATGCCGCGTCGCTGAATCGCGCGGACTTGTCGAATGATCGGTTGGTGGAGGCCGCCGATGTCGCCACGAGAACCGGTGAAGGTTCTTTCGCGGGCATGATGTTCGGTCCGACCAATGTGGGGTTGTGGCGCGTCGCCCTGGCGGTCGAGCTCGGTGAAGGCGCCAAGGTGGCCGAGTTGGCGACTGCGATCGACCTCGAACAGATCTCCTCGGCAGGTCGGCGCGCCACGTTCTGGGGTGACATGGCGCGCGGTCTGACTCAGCGGCGCGGATCGGAAGAGCAAGCGGTTGTGGCGCTGCTGCGAGGAGAAAAGCTGGCGCCACAACGAGTTCGGACCAGTCCGTATCTACGGGCAACCGTGATGGCGTTGCTGCCTCGAACGCGAGGACAGGCAGCTCTTGAGCTTCGCGGTCTGGCTTTCCGGATGGGCTTGACCGCATAGCCGAGTCTGTCTGACCTGATTCGGGTACAAAGGAGTAACAGGAACCGGCTTGGGGAGTCACTCGTGAACGACGAACTGGCCGAGGCGGTCGAAGCCGAGTACACCAGCCTGTCCGCGCTGCGAATTCGGATGTGGGCGCACCGCGAGCACAGCGAGTTCCCGGACGACGTCGAGGTGAACGTCCGCGCCGAGAGTGATCTGCTGGCGCGGCACGACGTGCTCGATGTCGGCTTCGGAACGGGTGACTTCCTCAAGAACCTGCACGCTGCTGGCCACTCCGGTCGACTGGTGGGCGTGGACACCTCCGAGTCGGCGGTGGCGGATCTGCGCGGGCACCCCGGCGTCGACGCCCGGCTCGGCTCCGCGACGGACTTGCCGCTGCCGGATGATGCGTTCGATCGTGTCTGTGCGCGGTACATGCTCTACCACGTGAGCGATCCGTCTGCCGCGTTGCGGGAATTCCGGCGAGTGTCACGTGATGGCGGGGTCACGGTGGTGGTTGTCAACCACGCTGACGTGGTTCCCGGGGTGATGGGTATGGTGCGGGAGGAAGTCGAGCGGCACGTGGCCGACCCGGGTGTGCGGGCGGTCAACAGCGTCCATTCGGACAACTTGCCGGACTTGATGGGTGCGGTGTTCCGCCGGGTGCGTGTGCGCCGGGTCGACAACAGCTTGGTCTTTCACGAACCGGCCCAGTTGCTGCGTTTCGCGGGCGCGGTGACGTCGATGTGCGGCATGCGGCCCGATGCGCCGGAGCGTGACGCCGTGATTCGTTCCCTCACGACACGGATCAGTTCCTGGTTCGAGCGGAACGGCGGACCGTGGCGCGATCCGAAGGGGTACTCGATCTGCGTCGGTGACCGGTGAAGCTACTGCGAGTGGTTGTTCGTCGAGCAGGGAAACTCCAGTGGCCCAGTGCGGGCCCGATCGGGACAGGCCGGTTGGTGCGGGTCACTGAGCTGTTCGAGCGAAAACCGATGATCACCGAAGGCCCCGGCGGGCCCGGAAAACGGTGGTGACCTCTGATTTCCCGGTGTGCATGGCAAACGTCACTCACTGATGTGGCGTAGTAACCGGTTCACCGGGCGGCCGATGTTCCCTTTGGCAAGTAACCTCGTCGAGGGGAAGTTGTTACGTGAGAACAAAACCGCTGTTCGTCACCGGCGTCTTGGCGCTTGTGGCCGTTGTCGCGGCCGGGCAGGCGGCGTACGCCGCCGACGGCAACCTGCCTGGCGGGACCAGTATCGCTGTCACCATTGCCAGTCCGGCGAACAACACTGTCGTTCCACAGGGTCCGGTGACCGTCACCGGCACGGCCTCGATCGGTACCGGTGTCGCGGTGAAGGACACCGCGTTGACGTACGTGCTCGACGTGTCCGGCAGTACCGCCGGTGCGTGCAGCAACACGAACATCCTGGCGTGTGAGATCGCCGCCGGGAAAGCGTTGAACAACAAGGCAGCCGCGCCGAACACTGTTGTCGGCACGGTCGGGGCGGCGGTGTTCGCCTCCAACAGCGCTCCGGCGGACGTCCGGCCCGCGGGTGGCGAGCAGTTGCTCACCACGCCGACGACGGATGACAACGGCAACGGCACACGTGACATCGACGAGGTGCTCAACTCCGCGGTCATCGGCGGGCTCAACCAGTTCACCGGGCGCAGTGTCGGCACCGGCACGAACTTCGTCGCCGGGATCAACGCGGCGAACACGGTGACCACTGCGCAGACCGAGGCGCGCAAGATCGTCATGTTCCTGTCGGACGGGGCGCAGAGCAACGACGTGACCGGCCCGGCGGGCGCGGTACCCGACGACACCACGTACTTCACCTTCGCCGTCGGCGGCGGTGCCAGCTGCAACTTCGGCAACTACAACGCCAGCCTGCAGGCGATCGCCGATCTCACCGGCGGCACCTGCACAGCCGTTCCCGACCCGGCCAACCTGCCTGACGTCGTACCGGGCATCATCGCGTCCAAACTGGTCAACTTGACCCTGTCGGTCGACAACGGGCCCGCGACGCCGATCACCAACATCACACCCGGGCTGCCGCAGACCGGCCCGGCCCAGGTGAACTACACCGTGAACACGGGCACGCTCACCTCCGGGCTGCACAAGCTGTGCGTGACAGCACACGGGACCGACGGCGGTGGCGCGGGGCAGGTCACCGAGTGCACGAACGTCCGGGTGAACGACCCGCCGGTGGTGACCATCGGCGGACCGTACGCGGGCCAGGAAGGCACGCCTGTCGCACTGGCCGGACAGGTGTCGGACCCGGACGGCCCGAGCCTGACGACGAACTGGAGCGCGACCCCGCTGTCCGATGTGGATCAAGGCACGACCTGTACGTTCGGCAACGCGGCAGCGTTGAACACCACGGTGACGTGCAACGACGACGGCGTGTGGACCTTGCGGCTGAGCGCCAACGACACACTGCACCCTGACGTCGTCAAGACCACGACGCTGACGCTGACCAACGTGGCGCCGAACGTGAGCATCTCCTCGCCCACCAACGGCACCCAGGTCGTGCGCGGCACCCCGATCGGCGTCACCGCGCCGTTCACCGACATCGCCACGCACGACACGCACACCTGCACGGTCGACTTCGCCGATGGCACCCCAGTCGTCAACGGAACGGTCGCACAGGGCGCAGGGTCGGGCACATGCACCGCGTCACACACCTACACCGGTGTCGGAGCGCACAACGTGCTCGTGACGATCACCGATGACGACGGCGGCAAGGCCACGGCGATCGTGAAGATCGTCTCGTACGTACGGGCCGAGGCCTGGTCGCTGAGCGCCAACGGCCTGATCACCGTGGCCAAGACACCGCACGCGCAATGCCCGCCGAACTCGAACAAGACCACGGCGTCGCTGACCGTACCCGGCCTGGCTTCCGTGCAGGCGCTGCACGCCGAGTGCACTATGGACAGCGACACCGGCCGCACGGACGCGTCGGCCAATGTGTCCAGTGCCAGCCTGTTGAGTGGCGTGATCACGTTGTCGGACCTGGAAACCAGCTGCATCGCCAACGAACAGGGGTTGTCCGGCTCGTCGCGGGTTGGCACGCTGAACGGTCAGCCGATCGGAACGCAGCCCGCGACCATCGGCATCCCCGGTGTGGCGACGGTCCACCTCAACCAGTCGGTGACCGGCCCGAACGGCCAGTACGCGCAGTACGCCGTGCGTGTGGTCACCTTGCTGGGGCAGGAGATCATCGTGGCAGGCTGCCGGATGGGTTTCTAGCCGAAAACCCGTAGTCACCGCCGAGTCGTCCCGGTGCCGCCCCACGGCACCGGGACACCCCGGGACCGCTCCCGGCGTGGCGCGTGAAGATGGCACGCATGTACTACCAGTTGCCTGAGCCGGAGCCGGTGCGGCACGTACGGCACGATCGGCCGGCGGTGGCCATCGGCAACGCCTCGCTGCTCGGTGTCGGCTATCTGATGCTGGGCAGGCGGGCTTGGGCGGTTGCCACGGCGCTGGTCACCATCGGCCTGGTGGTGCTGCTCGGGACTGTGGTTCCGGGTGTGTGGTTCGAGGTTCTCTTCCTTGTGTGGTGGGCTGCTCTCATCGCACACGGGTGGTATCTCGCGGGCAAACCGTCCCGAGCGGCGGCTGTGCGGCGGCCGAGGCTGCTAGCGCTGCTCATGGCGGTTCCGGTGGTGGCGGCTGTCGGGTACGTGCGGTTCGACGCGGCTCGTGTCGAGGACAGCATCGTCGAGGCGCGTGACGGCGGGGACTGCGGGAAGGCGCGCTCCGCTTTGGACAGGATCTGGCTCGGTCACACCATTGTGGACGGCCCGATGACGGTGCGCAGCGAACGCACCGCGCAGGCGTGTGACCGTCTGGCGAAGACCAAGGAGACGCTCGAGATCGCGGCGTCGCGGCGCGACCCCGATGGCCTGCGGTCGAGCTACCACGAACTCGCTGCCGTGCTCACGGATCTCCCCGGGCACGACAAGATGGTCGGTACCGTGCTCGACGGCTTTCTCGGCAGCCTGTCCGGCCGTGCACCCTGCGATCTCGCGGAACTCACCGACTGGCTGCGCAAGCGACCGGCAAGCAGGAACCTCCTCGACCGGTCCGCCGACGTCGTGCCGAAGATCGCTCCGGCGGCACTGGCCGGGTGTGCGGAGAAGATGGCGGCGGCCGCGGACTGGAACGGAGCCAAGGGCCGTTACCAGCAACTCCTGGACCAGTATCCCGGCCATGCGCTCGCGGCCAAGGCGCAGGAAGGCGTCACGCAAGCCACGCGACAACTTGAGCTGAGCCGTCTCGCCACACTGGGCAGCAACTACTGCACGACTCCGGCGACCTACAGCGGCGCGGCCCCGTACGCGAAGGGAACCACGAACCGCGCGGTCGTCCACCACCCCGACAAGTCCGCGACGCCCCAGATCGAGAAGCTGCCCGCCGAGTGGAAAGCGGACAACACGCAGGCCGTGATGGTCGTCTGCATCGGAGCCAAGGAGTTCGGCGCGGCGGTTCGGACCTGTCGGTACCGGAGCCTGTCGGACAGCCGGATCCAGAACGTGACGTTCAACAAGATGGCCTTCACGGTGAAGGCCTACGAGTTGCGCACCGGCAACGTCGTGATCGACACCAGGGTGGAGGTCGGCGGTGCGACGTGTCCGCAGTTGATCACCGGCTTCGAGGGGAGCGTCCTGTCGGACAAGTACGTCGAACCTTCCGACGCCGACATCCGGACTGCTTTCGCCCCGATCTTCACCTCGTAGACGTCCTAGGAGTTCCCTGACGCTCCAAGCGTTGACGGCGCGGCGCTGTGAACCGTAACCTGGTGATGAGAGCGCTCTCTCGTTGTTCGAGCTTCCGACGCCGGAGTCAGCTGGCGAATACCACGGACCTGCGCCGCCAAGCCGACTCGGCTCATAGCCGGGACCGCTCCAGCGGCAGGCTAGGAGATGTCCATGCGATCACTGCGCTACTTGGTCGTGCTCTTGCTGCTCGTGTCCTCGCTCGCGGTGGACCCGGCGGCAGCCGTCCAGGCGACGAAGAAGGGCGTCAGCGCGGCGAACTTCTCCGGTGTCACCAGTGCGCTCGCGGATTCGCGGGTGGGCTGGTACTACACATGGGCGTCCGGCAAGCAGGGCATCAGCGCGCCCGGCGGGGTGGAGTTCGTGCCGATGATCTGGGGCCCCGGCTCGGTCACCGACGCCGAGTTGAACCAGGCCAAAGCTCTCGGCACCACCTTGCTCGGGTTCAACGAGCCCGACATGGCAGGTCAGGCCAACATGTCCGTGGAACGGGCGCTCGAGCTGTGGCCACGGCTGCAGCGGACAGGGATGCGGCTGGGCGCGCCCGCGGTCGCGTTCGGCGGCGACAAAGCCGGTGGGTGGCTCGACCGGTTCATGAGCGGCGCGGCGGCTCGTGGCCACCGTGTCGACTTCATCCCGTTGCACTGGTACGGCAGCGACTTCTCCGCCGCGGCGACTGGGCACCTCAAGGGGTACATCCAGGCCGTGTACAACCGGTACCGCAAACCGATCTGGGTCACCGAGTACGGGCTCATCGACTTCACCGGCCCCGCACCGCGATACCCGAACCAGGCGCAGCAGTCGGACTTCATCCGCAACTCCACGAGCATGATGCAAGGCCTGTCGTTCGTGGAGCGGTACGCCTGGTTCACGTTGTCGACTGGTACCAGTCCCACCGGCCTGTACACCGGCGCGACCGCCAACCAGTCAGGCGCCGCGTACCGCGCGGCGGCGTAGTCGCCCTTCGCGCCAGAGGAGGAGAAATGCGCAAGATCCTGTCCGCGGTGATGGCGCTGATCGCCGTCGTGGTGACAGCGGCACCTGCCGTGTCCGCGGCGGATCACACGGTCACGTTCGTCAACAAGTCCGGCCAGACGATCTGGGTGGGCAGCGGTGTCAACGCCGACGGCTCGGTGAACTTCGCCAGGCTGCCCGTCCTGCAGAACGGCCAGTCGGCGACGGTCACCATCCCTGAGTCGAGCGCGCCGAACCACTGGCGCGGCAAGTTCTTCGCCCGGCAGGGCTGCTCAGGCACATCGGGCAGCACGTTCCGGTGCAAGGTCGGCGACTGCGGGCCGTGGGCTGACCGCTGCGGCACCGGCGAGCAACCGGCCAGCCTCGCCGAGTTCAACTTCGACCGCAAGGACGCGCTGGCTCCGTGGTACAACGTCAGCTACGTCAACGCCTTCTCCCTGCCCGTCACGATCGCGCCGCGCGACCCGAAGGCCCCGCCCGGATCGCCCGAGTGCGAGACGATGGGGTGTTCGCAGAACCTGTTGCCGTACTGCCCGCCCGCGAACCTCACGCGCTGGGACGACGGCACGCCGATGCTGTGCACGAACCCCAACCGGGACGCCAAGACCCCGTACAGCAACGCCATCCAGTCCCGCTGTCCGAAGGCCTACGCGTGGTCCAAACAGGACACCGAGCCGGGCAACAGCGTGGTGCGGCAGTGCCGCCAGTGCAGCGGGTTCACTGTCACCTTCCACAGCGGCCGGTAGCGTACGGTGGCGGGGTGCCTGACGAGATCACCCCGTTCCGCATCGACGTCCCGCAGGTCGAACTCGGCGACCTGCGGGACCGGCTGCGGCGAACCCGTTGGCCGGACGCGGAAACCGTCACCGACCACTCGCAGGGCGTGCCGCTGGCGTACCTGCGCGACTTCTGCGCCTACTGGGCGAAAAGCTACGACTGGCGTGCCACCGAGCGCAGACTCAACGCGTTGCCGCAGTTCCGGACCGAGATCGACGGCGTCGGCATCCATTTCGTGCACGTTCGTTCCCCGCACGCGGACGCGCTGCCGTTGGTGCTCACGCACGGCTGGCCGGGCTCCTTCCTCGAGTTCGAGAAGGCCATCCCCCTGCTCACCGACGACTCCGCTGATCCCTTCCACGTGGTGATCCCGTCGCTGCCTGGTTACGGGTTCAGCGACCGCCCGCGCGAGACCGGGTGGGGTGTGCAACGGATCGCGGCCGCGTGGGCGCGGTTGATGGCTCGACTGGGCTACGAGCGCTACGGTGCGATGGGCAGCGACTGGGGCACCAGCGTCACCACCAGCTTGGGGCAGCAGGACGCCGCGCACCTGGCGGGTATCCACCTGATGCCCCCGATCGCGGGCCCCGACCCGGCCACGTTCGACGACCTCACCGAGGCCGAATCCCGGGCCTTGGCGGACCTGCGGCACGCCGAGGCGCACGAGTCCGGTTACAACGAGCAGATGACCACCAAGCCGCAGACCGTCGGCTACGCACTGAACGACTCCCCGGCCGGGCTCGCCGGGTGGATCGTGGAGAAGTTCCGGTCGTGGACGGACTGCGGCGGTGACCCGGAGACCGTGCTGACCCGTGACGAGATGCTCGACGACATCACGCTCTACTGGCTGACGGGCACCGCCACGTCGTCGGCGCGGCTGTACTGGGAGAGCTTCCGCCAGGTCGGTGCGTGGTTCGGCGCGTCAAGCGGCGACACAGCGGACATGCTGGACACAGTGGACATACCGGCGGGGTGCTCGGTCTTCCCGAAGGAGATCCCGCGCCCGTCCCGGCGCTGGGCCGCCCGCAGGTACACCGACATCCGGTACTGGGGCGAACCCGAGCGCGGTGGGCATTTCGCCGCTTTCGAACAGCCCGAACTGTTCGCCAGGGAGGTGCGCGCCTTCTTCCGGCTGGTGCGGTGACCCGACCCGGTCAGGGAAAACCCGCATGGCTCAGGTGCGGCTCACGCGCCTACCGTGGTGGTGTGCCCCGACGCCTCCTGTTGCTGATCGTTGGCGCGGCCGCCGTGTGCCTGGTGCCGTGGACGATCTACCTGGCCGGTGTGCTGCCCGACCACCACCGGGTCGGTGAGTGGCGGCTGGCCTGGGTCGGGTTCGACATCGCACTGCTGTGCTGCTTCGCCGTGGCCCTCTGGCTGGGCCTGCGCAGGCGGCGGGCCGCCGTGCCGGTGCTGGCCGCCACCGCCGCGATGCTGTTGTGCGACGCGTGGTTCGACGTGGTGTTCGACTGGTCCAGCCACGACCGGTGGTCGAGCGTGGTGATGGCGGTGTGCGCCGAGGTGCCGATGGCGGTGGTTCTGCTGTGGCAGGCCAAGGTCCTGCTCAACGGGGGCATGCCGTCGCGCAGGCTGACCGCGCGGGACGTCGAGATGAACAACGCTGGTTCGTACCGGGAGCTGTCCCGTGCCCTCAGCGACAACGGCCCCACCAGCGCCGACACCCTTGCGACCGTGCTGGGCATGCCGGGTGACGACGTGGCCGCGAAGCTGACCGCACTCGCCCAGGCCGGGCACGCCCGCCAGGGCAGGGACGGCCGCTGGCGTACGACACCGCTGAACCTCTTGCAGCCTGATCCCGCCGAGACCGACGACCAGATGGCCGCGTACCTGGAGCAGAAGTACCAGAACGAGCTGCGGCTGCTGACGTGGGCGGTCCGCAACCGCACCGAGTTCGGGGCGTGGGCCACGGGCAGCCGCGCGGTCCTCCACCTGTCCGAGGCTGACCTGGCCCGGTTCACGGCCGAGTACGACGAGTTGCTCACCCGGTACTGCCTGCTGCACAACAAGCCCGAGCCAGACACTCGCGAACTCGCGCTCAGGTTCTACGGGTTCCCGTTCCCCCGGGAGCTGCCCGATCTGCCCGACGGGTGACCGTGTCGTCAACCGGGCCGTCAATCGGGCCGCGCCCGGCGTCGCCTTAGAGCCTCAGCGCGCTGACCAGCGTTGTGCGCCCGTGTTGTTGCACTGGTAGAGCTGCACGAGCGTGCCGTTGGCGGTGCCGCTCGATGTCACGTCCACGCACTTTCCGGACCCGGCGGCGACGACGGAACCGTTGGCGGCGAAGGTGAAGCGTTGCGCCGGTGTGCCGTTGCACGTCCAGATCTGGATCTTTGTCCCGTTGGCGGTGCCGTTGCCGTTGACGTCAAGGCATCGGTCCCCGAACACACGCAACTCGCCTGCCGCCGTACGGACCCATTGCTGGTTCGCCCTGCTGTGGCAGTCCCAGATGAGCACCTGGCTGCCGGGTTCCGTGCTGGCCCCGCTGACGTCCATGCAGCGTGCGGACTGCGGGTTGGACAATGCCGTCGTTGCCCCGACAGGCGGTGCGAGCACGGTACTGAGGCTCCCCGGTACGGACTCCAGCGCGGCCAACCAGCGGGCCGCCATCTTGTCGTAGCCAGCCGCGTTGGGGTGTACGCCGTCGGCGAGATCAGCCGTCGTCATCCCGGTGTGCATGTCGACGAGGTGGGTCCGTGGACCTTTCTGCGCCACGATGCCGGGGATTGCCGCGTTGTATGCCTGTACGCGTTGTTCCCGCGTCGCGTTGCTTTCCGGCGTGATCTGGGCGACGAACACCTCGGCCAGCGGGGCGTGGGCGCGGATCTTGTCGATCAGTGCGCTCAGCCGGGCGGGTGCGTTGGGGACGCCGTAGTTCTGGTTGATGTCGTTCGTGCCGATGTGCAGCAAGACGGTCCGGGGGTTCGCGGACCGGATCCACGCCACGATGTTGGCGTCCAGCTGGTCGATCCGCCAGCCCGAGTGGCCCTCGTGGTCGTGATCACCCAGGTGGGCGGGCCCGTTGGCGCCCGAGCCGACGAAGTCCACTGTGTAGCGCCCGGCCGCTCGTTGCCAGAGGCCGATCCGGTACCCGCCGGGCACGTTGAACCCGTCGGTGATCGAGTCGCCGAGCGGCATGACGCGCACGCCGCCATTCGATTCGGCCGCAGTGGAATCCGCCTGTACAGGGCCGGTCCCAGTGGTGATCGACGCCAGCAGGCCGAGAGCGACGGCCATGGCGAGTCGCGGGAGTCTCATCGTGTGACCTCCGGTCGCAGGGAAACCACGTACAGATTCCCAGGCCGGTGCGCCGGAGTGCCAGCCGTCGCCTGGGGGAATCCAGCGCCCGGTTTGGCGCCGTGCACAAACCGGCGGGGCAATACTTTGCGTGTCGTGCCAGCTGACAATGGCCTGGTCCTGGCACATGCTTGTGCACCTGACCGGAATCCCGCCGCCGATCGGCGCCCTCGGCCTGATCACTGACCGTGACGGAGAGCGACAATGATGTCACAGGTTTCCCAGTTAGCCCGGATCGCCGTGGTGTCCGCCGTGGTGCTGGTCGCCGTCGTCCCCGTTCTGACCTTCCCGGCAGGAACGGCCCGATGACCGTGTCGGTGGGCCGGATGTTCCTCGACCGGACCGCGCGCACACCGGACCGCGAAGCGTTCCGCCACCGCGACGGCACCGGCTGGCGATCGCTGACCTGGGCGCAGACCGAGCACGACGTGCGCAGGCTGGCGGCCGGGCTGATCGCGTTGGGAGTCCAGGCCGAACAGCGGGTCGCGATCGTCTCAGGCACCCGGTACGAGTGGATCGCGGCGGATCTCGCGATCATGTGCGCGGGCGCGGCGACCACAACGGTGTACCCGACCACGAACGGCGACGGCGTGGCGTACATCCTGGCCGACTCCGACAGCCAGGTGGTTTTCGCCGAGGACGCCGGGCAGGTGGCCAAACTGCGCGAACACCGCGACACGATCCCCCAGGTGCGCACCGTCGTCCTGCTCGACGGAACGGCCCCTGACGACGACTGGGTCCTCGATCTGGCCGAACTGGGACGGCTTGGTGACGACCTGCTTGAGCTGAAGCCCGGGGCCGTCGACGACAGGGTCGGGGCCACCACCGCGGACCGGTTGGCGACGATCATCTACACGTCCGGCACGACCGGCGTCCCCAAGGGCGTCCGGCTGCGCCATTCCGGCTGGGCCTACCAAGCCGAAGCGGTGGCGTCCCAGGGGTTTCTCACCATCGACGACCTCCAGTTCCTCTGGCTGCCGATGGCACACGCGTTCGGCAAGGTGCTGCTGTCGTTACAGCTGTCGGTCGGGTTCCCCACGGCCGTCGACGGCGGTGTCGAGCGCATCCTCGACAACCTCGCGGCCGTCCGCCCGACCTGGATGGCCGCGGCACCGAGGATTTTCGAGAAGGCGCACGCCCGGATCATCACCACCGTGGAGCACGGCGGCGGCCTGCGGAAACGCCTTTTCGACTGGGCTTTCGCCGTCGGCACGGCCGTGTCCCGCGTTCGGCGGGACGGCGGCGCACCCGGGCCGTGGCTGTCGGTGCGGCACCGGATCGCCGACCGGCTGGTGCTGGCCAGGATCCGCGACCACTTCGGCGGCCGGATCCGGTTCCTCGTCTCCGGGTCCGCCGCGCTGAACACCGACATCGCCGAGTGGTTCCACGCGGCCGGAGTGCTGATCCTGGAGGGGTACGGCCTCACCGAGACCACCGCCGCGGCGACCATCAACCGCCCCGACCGCTTCCGGTTCGGCACGGTCGGCCCGCCGCTGCCCGGTACCGAACTGCGGATCGCCGACGACGGCGAGATCCTGGTCGCGAGCCCCGGCGTGATGGCCGGTTACCACAACCTGGACCAGGACACCGCGGGCGCCGTCGACGCTGGCGGCTGGCTGCACACGGGGGACATCGGTGCCAGGGACCCCGACGGGCTGATCCGGATCACCGGCCGCAAGAAGGACCTGTTCAAGACCTCCGGCGGAAAGTACATCGCGCCGTCGGCGATCGAGAGCCGGTTCGTCGCGATCTGCCCGTACGCCAGCCAGTTCTTCGTGCACGGCGACGGCCGCAACTACTGCACCGCACTGGTCACACTGGACGCCGACGCCATCGCTGCCTGGGCGAGGCAGAGGGGCCTCGCCGACCACGAGGTCCTCGGCTCGGAACCGGTCGCCGAGCTCGTGAAATCCTATGTGGACAAGCTGAACGCCGGGCTGAACCGCTGGGAGACGATCAAGAAGTTCGCCGTGCTCGACCGGGACTTCACCGTGGAGTCCGGCGAACTGACGCCCAGCATGAAGGTCCGGCGCAAGGTCGTCGAAGCCAACAACCGCACCACACTGGACGCCTTCTACGCCTAGGTTTCCCTGGCGATGACGTCGTGTGCGGTCAGCGCGGCCGCGAGGCGGCGGGCGTCCGCGGGCTGGGTCGCGTCGTAGCCGGTGAGGGCGCGGACACGGTCCAGCCGGTACGTCAGCGTGTTGCGGTGGAGGTTCAGCGCCGCCGCGGCGTCGGACCGGCTGTACCCGGTGGAGATGAACACCCGCAGTGCCTCAAGCAGGTGCTCGTGGCCGGCCAACGGACTCAGCACCTCGGCCAGGGCCGTGCGGGCCGCTCCCGGTCTGGCCAGCTGGTACTCGATGGCCAGGTCGGCCAGCCAGTACGGGCCGGGCGGGCAGTCCAGCCGTTCGGCCAGGGTCAGCACCTCGGTGGCTTGGTCGTGCGCGGCGGGGATGTCGGCGTGCGTGGCCGCCGCGGCGGCTCCCGCCAGGCACGGGTTGCCCGCCGCCTTGTCCATCCGGGCAAGCAGCTGTGCGACACGAGACCGTGTTTCCGCCCCGGACCGGGCCGGGACCAGCAGGACGCCGCCGTCACCCTCGAAGGTCACCAGGACGCCGGGCTCGGTGTCCAGTTCGGCCTGGATCGCGCGGAACAGGGTGGTGGTCACCCGGGTGCTGGCGGAGTCGGCGCGGATGTGGAACGCCACCACGTCGTAGCGTTCGGCCAGGGTGCGACCGGACCGCTGCGCGGCGCGGTGCGCGGGCCGTCCGGCGAGGAGGTTCCCGGCCAGGTTCTGGCGGTGCTCGCGCTCCTCCCAGTCGATGTCCTCCCGTTCCCGCAGATACGCCTGCGCGACCTGAGGCATTACCACGGCGAGGAATTCGAGGACGTGCTCGGCGAGCGCGTTCAGCGCGGCTTCGTCGGCCACAGTTCGCGCAAGGCGCCATGCCTCCTGCGCACTGATCGGATACACCTTGAGCACGGCGTCCAGCGGGAGACCGTCCCGCGCGCGTTCCGCGCCCCACGCGATGGGCAGCGCCAGTTCCCGTTCGGTCGGCGCCCGGCCCTCGGCCACCGCGGTCAGGAACAGTTCGACGATGGCGCGGGTGTTCGCGAGCAGATCGCTGTCTAGCACGCTGGCCGGGAGCAGGCGGTAGGCAGGGATCTCCTGGATGGCACGGGCGACCATCGCCGCGGCGATCTCGTCGACCCGCGACAGCACCGCGGCCACGGCTGGTGGCACGCCCGGTGCCACCGCCTGGTCGGCCGGATCGGTGTCCATACCGCATTGTCGCCGTGATTGTCACCGTGCACAAACCCAACGGGCAACTCGCAAAGCACCGGAGACTCCGGGGCACGTGCTCCGGGGCTGTCTGCGCTCAGGTCGGCTGCTGGTGTTTGCGGGCGTGCCGCCAGCGGGCGACCGAGCCGTAGTAGTCATTCGACTGAGGTGCGTACACCATGACGGCACCAACCACGAAGAGGACTGCCCCGATCAGGACGTAGATCGCTTCCTGCCCTGTCCGGCTGTCGCCCACGTGCTCGATCGCACCCGGCAGCCACTGGAAGGCCGAGAGGGCGAGGAAGACCGTCGAGACCGCACGGGCCCAGCTGAAGCGGATCGCCAGCAGGGCGAACAGCAGGGCCGCCGACGGCGGGGTCGTGGTCGAACTCCCCGGGCCGCCGAGGTTCGTCGCGGTCATGCTGAACAGCAGAGCCGCCAGTGGCAGCACGATCAGGGCCCCGATCAGCACGCCGGGGCGCTTCGGGCGCTGCACAGGCTCAGTCATGCGATCAGTGTGCGGTGCCCGTCGGGGACCGTTCCCGAACCCCGGGTCACGGGTTTTCGACCAGCCGGGCCAGCATTCGTTCGCGCAGGTCGTCCAGTGCGGCTTCGACCGCGATCAGCACCTGGTTGTCGCCGGGGGAGCGGACTGCCAGTGCGCCGCGTCTCGGCCCGAGCCCGCATTCGACGTCCACCGGCGTCGGACGGCAGTCCAGGACGCCCGGCCAGATCACCTCGGCGAGCGCGATGGCGTCGTGCAACACGAGGACGTCCTTGCCCAGCAGATCCCGGTAGTGGGCACGGTAGGGGCGTGCCATCGCCGTCAACGCGGCGCCGGTCCGGCCCGAGGCACCGAGTCGGTCGAGCCACGCCGAATCCACCCACGACCGGTGCGTGAGGTCCAACGGCACCAAGGTGGTCGGGACGCCGGAACCGGCGAGCACCCGGCGCGCGGCCTCCGGATCGGACCACACGTTGAACTCCGCGGCAGCGGTGATGTTGCCGCACGCCAGCGCGCCACCCATGACGACCAGCCGTCCGATCCGCCCGGCCAGTTCCGGGTACACCGCCAGGGTCAGTGCGACATTGGTCAGCGGCCCGATCGCCGCGATCGTGACCGGGCGCTCGGCGGAATCCAGGATCCGCGCCATGGTCTCCACCGCGGGTTCGGCCTCCACAACCCGCCGTGGGCCAGGCAACGTGTCGGCCACACCGCCCAACCCGTCGCCGCCGTGCGCGTGCGTGGCGTCGTGCGGCTGCTCGTGGACCAACGGCCGCGCCGCCCCACGGCTCACCGGAACGTGGTCGACGCCGCACAACGCCAGCAGCCGCAAGGCGTTGCGGGTGGTCCGCTCGATCGGCACGTTGCCGAACACCGTGGTCACGGCCCGCAGGTCGACCTCGGGGCTCCGCGCCACCATGGCGAGCGCGAACGCGTCGTCGATTCCAGGGTCTGTGTCGATGATCAACGGAACACCGGTTGACGACATCAGGGTCTCCAGTCACTCCGTGCCGCGGTCCGCCAGCCAGGCCTTGGCCGACTCGAACGGGCCACGGCGCATCGTCACGGCCATCCGTTCGGTGAACGTCAACTCCGCCAACGTCTTGTCCGATCCGTCCACCTCGAAGATCGGTGTCCAGCCGCCGAGATCGCCGCGCGGGGCCACAATCGTCCCCTTGAGCCGCCCTTCCCAGACAGCCGTCTCACCCCGGTGGAGCACGCCGACAGCGCTGACCGCCTCGGCCGTGGAGCTTCCCGTGGGTGCCAACGCGGCCGAAGCCAGCCGTGCTGTGCCCATCTCCTCGACGAACCACTTGACCAGCGCGCCGGGCAGTCCCGCCCACGCCTCGATGTGCAGGCCCGTGTCCTCGACGACGACCGTGCCGGTCACGCCCAGGCTCGCGATGGCGTCGAGCTTGTGCGCCACCACGATCGCCGGTTCGGTCGCCTGGATTTCCGGGACGTCGATTCGGAGTTGTTCGACATCGGGGAAGACGTGCCGCGCTTCTTCGAGTTTGATGGCGTTTCCACTGGCGAACCGGATCGGGTGCATGGAAAGGACGACTTCTTTCGTTCCAGGGATTTCCTCACAGGATAGCGGCGTCGTACCAGGCGGGCGCCGGTGTTCCGTCACCGAGGGCGGGAAGGAATCGATGAGCCTCCAGTTCGCCTGTTCCGGAGTACGACTGCAGGCCGTCGCTGAACCGCTGCCGGATCTGTTTGCGGATCTGTCCGGAATCGCGGCCGAGCCGTGCGTGGAACGAACTGTCGGGTTGCAGCAGGATGAACACGGTGTCGTCGACGCCGTAGGTGTACCGGCTGTGGTCCTGCCCGTACAGCGGCGCGAAGACCGGGACGAAGTAGTCCTCGCCGTCGAACGAGAACCGCCAGCCTTCGCGCACCACGTCGCCGCGGTTCAGCACCCGGGGTTCGCGTGGGTCGCTCGCCATCAGCGTGCCGAGCACCGTCCGCAGCAACCGGCCCAACCGCGCCAAGGTGCCGCCGAACTGGTCCGACGGGAACGCGAAGACGAACCCGTCGAGAACCTCGCGCTGCGCCGCCCTCGTGAACCGAAGTACGCCGTCCAGCGCCGCCCTGACGTTGTCGGCGACCGTCAAGGAGCTGTCGTGGTCGGGCGCTCCCCACAGCCGTGCGACCGTCGCGAATGGACAGTACGTGTGGTTGACGACCGGCTCGAACCGCCTGGCCGACTGGGCGTACATCGGGTTGTGGAACGTCGCCGCGAGCTGGCCGACCGGCTCGGACGTGAACGCCGACCGCAGCCGGTCGAACACCTGCAGGTCCAGCGTGATGGCGATGTCCAGCAAGGCGATGTGGTACTCGGGGATGAGCTGGTGCAACGGCCGCAGCGACTGGGCGTTCACCGTGTCGTAGCCGATCTCGTACAGACCGATGTTGCGGACCACCTCGGTCAGCAACGCCCGCGGGGTGGCCATCTCGCAGCCGCCGCGGACATGGCCGCGCCGCTCCTCGATGACCTTGTCCAAGGACGCGCTGTGCCCGAGGCCCTGGTACGCCTTCTTCAGCACGACACCGTATCCGTCCGCGATCCACGCGCTCGCGGCGTAGAGGTCGACCAAGGCGGACTCGATGACCGTGCGGTTGTCCTCCTCGACAGCCGTTTCCAGTAAGGCGTGCCGTTCCTGCAGGTAGAACACCGCCGACAACGGTGCGACGCTGTGGTCCGCGCGCATCGCCGTCCGGCTGACCGCCGCCTGGATCTGCGCGACCGGCAGTCTTGCTGCCACCGGCTCGATCATCGGGTCCCCCTGGCGTCTAACGGATGTGTGCGACTCGGGCGATCGCGTCGGACAGCGTCGGCACCACGTGCGCGTCGAGGCCGTCGAAATGGTCGATGGACTGCAGCGAATCCGGGCCCTGGTGGTAGACCACGCACGTGATCCCGGCATCGCGGGCGGCGAGCACGTCGTCGGTGGTGTCCCCGATCAGCACGGTGGTGCGCGGATCGAGGCCGGTCAGGTGATTGCGCAGGTGCCAGGCCTTGGTGTCCGGCCCTGTTCCCGGAAACCCGTCGACGCTGGTGAAGAACTCGGTGACGCGGTGCTGCCGCACGTGCGCGGTCAGCGCGTCCTGCGGGCACATGGACAGGATCGACTGGGTGCCACCGGCTTTCGACCACGTCTCCAGCGCCTCGTGCGCACCGGGCGTGAGGCCTATGCGCTCTCGTTTCCCGTCGTAGACCTGGTCGAACTTCTCGCGCAGTCGCGCGTATTCGCGCTCGTTCAGCGTCCGGCCCGCGAGCAGGCCGAAGAAGGCCGAGATGGGGCGGGTGAAGAGCCGCTGGTGGTCCCGCACTGTCACCGCGCCGAGCCCCGTCATGGCGAACGCGGCGATGACCGATTCGATGAGCGCCCGGCTGTCGCCGACCAGTGTTCCGTTCCAGTCCCAGACGATGTGCGGTTTCGGTGCCACGGCTACTTCTCGATCGGCGCCGACTCCGCGCACCCGCACGCGGACGGCCCGGTGCCCAGTTTGCCGGTGAGCTCGGCGACGATGCGGCGGAACCTGGCGGCGTGCTCCCTGCGGGATCCGTGCCAGTGGTTGGCGTTCATCCTGTGGTCCGACAGCCCGGCGCCCAACGTGATCACGCCTGCCACCGTCGCGAAGCACATCCCGGCTTCCCTGGCGAGGATCGCGTCCGTGGTGCCGGTGTGCCCGATCACGTCGCCGCCGAGCAAGCCGTACATCCTGACCTCGGCGCGCGTCTCGAACCGCGGCCCCGGCACACCGACGTAGCACCCGGTCGGCGCCATCGGAACGGCGATCCGGTCGGCGGCTTCGAGCAGCTGCTCCCGCAGCGCGGGGCAGTACGGCTCGGTCATGTCCGCGAAGCCGAACTCGTCGTCGCCGAAGAAGGTGAACTGCCGGTCCTTGGTGAAGTCGATGAACTGGTCGACCAGCATCATGCTGCCCACCGGCAACGAAGTGCGCAACGTCCCCACCATGGCGGTGCTGAGCACCTTCGTAACGCCCGCGGCCGCCAGCGCCTCGATGTTCGTCCGGTAGTCGATCGAGTGCGGCGGCCGCGGCCTGCCGGAACTGTTGCGCGGCAACACGATCAGTTCGTGTCCGGCGAGTCTGCCCTTGACCGCGGGTACGGCTTTCCCCTTCGCGGGCAGTTCGACGCGTTCCACGTCGTCGAGCCATTCGCGAGCGTCGACGTCCTGACTACCGAGTACGGCCAGGTCGGTCACACCAAAGTCCTTTCGGGATCGCAGCACGAAATGGCCGCCCTGAACCAGTGAGTCAACTGTCGAAGGCGGCGAACGAATTTGCTGTGATATCTGTGAGATCAACCCCCATTCGCACGCTACACAGCAACGACAAAGTGGTCAATAGGCTCGCCATGTGACGTTATGAAATGAGAAAACCCTGGTGTGTATGCCTTTCTGGTATGCTCGCGCGCAGAATCGGGCGCATTAGCACGCTAGGTGGCTGGGTAGGCGTGCCAGTCGATGGTGCGCAAATGGAGACCCGATGTCCTACCGAGCTTTGCTCCGGGTGGTCAGCCCGACGTTCTTCCCGCTGGGCCTGCTCGCTCGCCTGCCGTACGCCATGGCCCCGCTGGCGACGTTGATCCTGCTCGAATCCGTCACCGGCAGCTACACCTTCGCCGGTCTGGCCGGCGCGGCGCAGTCCATCGCGACCGCGGTGGGCGGTCCGGTGGTCGGTGCGCTGGCCGACCGCTTCGGCCACCGGGTCGTGGGTTCCACGGCCGCTGTGTGCAACGTCGTCGCGATGGCCCTGTTGCTGCTGGCAACGCAGATGGACCGTCCGGCGATGTTCGTCGCGGCGACGTTGACCGGATTGACCCAACCCCAGGTGGGTCCACTTGTGCGCGTGTACTGGTCACATCTCGCGCACACACAGGGGCAAGCGAAGTTGTTGCCCACTGCGTTGTCCTATGAGGCGGCGGCTGACGAGACCACTTTCGTCATCGGCCCGGCGCTGGTCGGGGTGCTGACGGTGATCTCTCCGGTAGCGCCGACGGTGGCGACGATCGCCGTGCTTGCCGGTGCCACTTTGCCCTTCGCGTTCGTGCACGCGCGTCCGCATGTGGCGCTCGCCGATCGTCCGGCCGCTTCGGCTGAGCGGTTGCCGCGTGGGCCGTTGGCCGTGATGTTCTTTGCCATGGCTTTGATCGGGGCAGTGTTCGGCGCGATTCAGACTGGTGTTGCCGCTTACGCCACTGGTACGGGACAGCCCGCTGCCGCGGGGCTGTTGTACGCCGAGCTCGGGATCGGCAGTGCGCTTGCCGGGGTGGCTTGTGCTTGGTTGCCGCGGCGGTTCAAGATGCGCCACCGGTATGTGACGTTCTCCGCCACTTTGTTGGGAGGTATGTCGCTTCTGCTGGCCAATGGGGCTGTGGTGTCTCTTCCTGCGGCTATTGCCGTTGCCAGCGTGACTGTCGCGCCGTACATGATCAGTTTGTACGCGTTGACGGAACGGTTGGCTCCGCCTCACAAGGCTGCTGTCGCTATGACCATCCTGTGTGCTGGGGGGCCGCTTGGTACCGCTCTTGGTCGGGCTGTCGCCGGAAATCTGGCGGACGAGCACGGCGCGATGGGCGCTTTCATTGTCGCGCCGGTGACAGCTGCAGTGGCACTGGTGCTCGCGGTGGGTGTTTTGGTCGTTGATCGGGGGCGTGGTGCTTGGTTGCCTGATGAGCGGTCTTTGCTCGAGGTTTCTGGTTCTACAGACGGGGTTCCTCGCCGGGAGGCAGATCTCTGAGCAGGAGAGGGCGGGTCTCCTTCCTGGCACATGCTTGAGTGATCTGACCCTCAGGGTGGTTCTTGGTCGCCGTTGGCCTGGTCGTCATCGCCAGAGGGCTGCGCCACTGCCGCACTCTCGGTTCTCGGGCAGTCATGCGGTGGCAAGCAATGGGGACTTTGAGAATTGGCGCTCTGCCCTCTGGGCATCCGTGCCTTGACCAGTCCCGTTCAAGGACTCGGACAAAGTTGAAGAGTGACAGGCATGCGTTGGAATGGCGCTTGGGCGGTGGTCACTGTGGGAAAGCGTGGTCCGAAGCCGACGCGTTGGCCGCGTACGACCCCTACGAGTTGTGACGCCCCGCTCGTTTTGAACTGACCGATCCAAAACCTGGTACGGTCGTCCGCATGGCCAGGCCGAAGGAGTTCGACGAGCGCGCGGCGATCGGGCGCGCCATGGACGCGTTCTGGTCGCGTGGCTACGAAGGCACGTCGACCCAGGCACTCTGCGACGCCACCGGCCTGGGCCGCAGCAGCATCTACAACACGTTCACCAGCAAGCACGAGCTGTTCCTGCGCGCGTTCGACCACTACGCCGAGCGCGGGTTCCGGGACAGGGCGGCGTTGCTGGAGGCCAGGAGCACCGCGATCGAGCGCTTCCGCGCACTGTTCGCGTACACCATCGACGAGGACGTCGCCCACGGCCGACGCGGCTGCCTGGTGGTCAACGCCGTCGCCGAGTTCGGTGACCGGGACCCGGAGATCAGCGCCCGGATCGAGGCCGACACCCAGCGGCAACTCGCCCTGCTGACCACGTGTGCGGTGGAAGGCCAGCGGGACGGCACGGTCAACGCCGACCGTCGCCCGAGCGACATCGCCGAGTTCGCCCACAGCACCGTCGCCGGACTGCGGATGATGTCCCGGCGCGGCGCCGAACAGGCGGCCATGCGCGCGGTCGCCGACCTCGCGGTGGACGCGATCGCCGCCAAGTAGTCCCCGCGGCACACGCGATGCCGTCACACGGCGACATTTTGGACTAATCAATACAAAACTGGAGGGAATTCCCGTGCCCTTGGCAGTCGCTGTGCTCGGGCTGAGCGTCTTCGCGCTCGGCACGTCCGAGTTCATGATCACCGGCCTGCTCCCGGGGATGGCCGCCGACCTCGGTGTCGGCATCCCGGAGGCCGGGCTGCTCATCTCCGCCTTCGCGATCGGCATGGTCGTCGGCGCTCCTCTGCTGGCCATCGCGACCCTCCGCGTGCCACGGCGGGCGACGCTGATGAGCCTGCTCGTCGTCTTCGGCATCTCCCACGTCGTCGGCGCGCTGGGGACTGGATACGCGTTGCTGTTCGCCACGCGCGTCGTCAGCGCCGTTGCCTGCGCCGGGTTCTGGGCCGTCGCCGCGGCCACCGCGGTCGCACTGGTTCCGGCCGCGCGACGCGGTCGTGCACTCGCGATCCTGGTCGGTGGCCTCACCGTGGCCAACATCGCCGGTGTCCCCGCCGGAACGTTCCTCGGCCAGCACGCGGGCTGGCGCTCGGCGTTCTGGGCTGTCACCGTACTCACTGTCATCGCGTTGATCGGCGTGTTCGCACTCGTCCCGGAAACGCAGAACGGCAGCGAAAAGACCCACATCAGCACCGAACTGCGGCTCTACCGGGGTGGCCGGTTCTGGCTGGCGCTCGGCGTGATCGCACTGGCTCAGGCGATGATCTTCGCGACCTTCAGCTACCTCGCCCCGCTGCTGACTGAGGTCAGCGGCCTGCCGGCGGGCTGGGTGCCGGGCGTGCTGTCCCTGTTCGGTCTCGGTGCGCTCATCGGCATCACCGCAGGGGGACGGCTGGCCGACGCGAAACCGTTCCTGACGCTCTACGGCGGCCTCGCCATCGCCCTGCTCGCACTGGTGTTGCTCGCTGTCTCGGGCCCGACGACACCGGTGGCGATCTTCGCCGTGTTCCTGTTCGGCGTCGCGGGTTTCGGCGTCAACCCGGCGCTCAACGTGCGCGCGTTCACGGTGGCGGGCAACGCCCCCACCCTCGTCGGCGCGAGCACGACGGCCGCCTTCAACGTCGGCAACACCCTCGGCCCATGGCTCGGCGGCGAGGCGATCGACGCCCGACTGGGCTACCCGAGCGTGGCATGGGTGAGCGTTGGTCTCGGCGTCGCCACCCTGCTCGTGCTCACCCTCGCGGCGGGCATCCACCGCACCGGCAACGCCCGTCTGGTCCGCGAAACCGTTGCCCGGCAGGACAGTCCGGCGCAGGCACAGCGGTCGTGAGCCAGGAGTGGCCGTCCGGGCTCGTCCACACCGTGCGGACGAGCCCGGGGAACGCTAGACCACTCCGCCTGCCTTGCGTTGGATCGCGGTGCGCATGACGTCAAGGCCGATCAGGTTGAACGGGCGGCCGAGCGATCGCATCAGCGAGTTGTCCGTGGGCCGGTAGATGCCGCGGCGGTGGTAGTACCCGCCTTGATAGGTGCCGATGACACCGCCGTCGGGCGAGGTCCTGCCCAGGTAGGCGTACCACTTGAGCTTGTACTGGGACATGGTGGCGCTCGGGTACACCGACACGTTCACCTCACGCGGCTCCGAGCCGGTGTAGAGGTCGTTGGGGTAGTCGTATTCGTCGGCCAGGCCGCCGATCGAGTGGCCGAGTTCGTGCGCCACGATGTCGCCGGACTGGGCGTTGCCACCGGAGGACGTGGCCACTCCGCCGCCCGCGCCGCCGTACTTGGTGCTGTTGGCGACCGCGAGGACCTGGTCGACCTGGGGCGCGGATGCCGCGTACTGCTTGGCTTTCGTCTCGTTCACGCACAGCAGGCGCTCGGTGCCGCCGCACCAGAAGTTCATGTCCAGCGCGGTGTCGCGGCGCACCCCGTTCGAGGGATCGTTGTCCACACCGGACTGGTTGGACACCACGTTCACCTGCCAGACGTTGAAGGAGTCCTTGAGCGACCTGTACGGCTCGATCCTCGTCAGCTCGTTCCAGCGGTTGACCACGTGCTGGTGGTAGGTCGCCATCTGGGAGGCGGTGTAGCCGTCACCGACGAAGACCAGGTCGAAGCGGGACGCCGACGGCCCGGTCTGCTGGATCGGCACGACCTCGGCCGCGACGGCGGACAGGGGCGCGGGCTCGGACGGCGGTTCGACCACCCGGACACGGGAGATCGTGCCATCGGGCGAGAAGACCTCTTTCACGACCGTGCGTTCAGTGGCCGCCGCAGGGTGGATGATCACGAACGCGGACGCCACCAAAGCCATAACCACGGATAATGGACGGACGCGCATGAGCGGCTCCGTTCAGAGCAGGGTGCAGGGATGGGCGTCGGTGCAGGGAGACGCCCACTGAAAAGGCTGTTCCGTCCGGCGCGTTGTGGGAAATCCCCTATCCCATCCACGCGGTCGATGGGGCACCCTCTGACGGGTGGAGTTGGAGCTACGCCACCTGCGCACGGTGTGCGCGATCGCCGAAGCCGGCAGCCTGACGAAGGCGGCGGCGGTGCTGCGGATGTCCCAGCCGGCGCTGTCCGCGCGACTCAACCGGCTCGAACAGGAGATCGGCGCGACGCTGTTCATCCGCACCGCGCAGGGCATGACCCCGACCAAGGTCGGCGACTTCGTGTTGCTCCGGGCGAGGGCGATCCTGCACGGAGTGGACGAGTTGGCACGGGACGCGGCCAGGCTCACCAACGATTCCTCGTCGGCCCTCGCACTGGGCGGAACGATCGAATCGGTCTCGGTCGGCCTGGTCGAACGGCTCGGCGACAGCCTCTCGGGCATCGACGTACGCCTGGTCATGGAGTATTCGCCGCTGCTGCTGTGGGATCTGCTGGTAGCCGGACGGCTCGACGTGGCGACGCTGGTGGACTACCCGGGCTACGAGCAGCGTTCCACACCGGCAGTGCTGTGCGAGGTGATCGTCCGTGAGCCGGTGTTCATCGCGTTGGCCGAATCGGACCCGTTGTCCTCACTGCCGGAAGTGCCGTTGGCCGAACTGGCGCAGCGGACGTGGGTGATGACGCCGTCGGACGGCGCAGGCTGGCCAGACTGCTTCCACGCGGCATGCGGGAACGAGGGCTTCCGCCCGAACGTCCGCTACACGACACACAGCACCGACTCCATCCGCACACTGGTACGAACAGGCCGAGCGGTGACAGCCTGCCAACCGGTGTACCAACCCGGCGAAGGCGCGGTGGTCCGCCCGTTGGCAGGCAACCCGTTGTCGATGCGACACCTGATCGCCTGCCCACGAAACGGGAACATGGCGCCCAGACTGCCCAAGCTCGCCGCATTGGCACGCGACGCGTACTGGGCACATGTCCGCGCGACGACGCCGTTCCACCACCAACTCCGAAGCCCCTGATCAAGAAACGCACTCCCACACGCTCTCACGGCCGCACAGCACGCCAGCGCGTCCATACCTCACGACGTCAGGACCTCCTGACCGCCGCTACTCGGGGTTTGCCGGGTGCTGGGCGTACAGCAGCGCCATAGCCCGGACCTCGGGACGGACCTGGTCGGCGCCGACTTGGCGGAGCACCTGTGCGATCAGCCGGAACGGCCGGTGTGTCCGGGCGCAGATCACCGCTGCCTCGCTGTCGGCCCACCACAGCGGCCAGCCGGGGAGATCCGCGGGTTGGATGTCGTTGTCGCCCAGTCGCCGCGTCATCACGTCGAGCAGCCGGTACGCGGCAGGCCAGTCCTCGTCGACGGCCAGCCCGAACGCCATGTAGCCGTAGAACTCGTACTGTCGCCGTGGCTGGACCACCGGCACGATCCGGGACAGCACCTCGAAAGCGGCGCGCCCTTCGCCGGAACGCAGCAGTACGAGCCCGTAGTTGATCGCGATGTTCGGGGAGTACGCGTAGAGCCGGTACGCTTGGGCGAGGACGCCGCGGTTGCGTTCGTTGTCCTCGGGCGTGTCCCTGAGCGTGAACGTGGTTCTCATGACCTCGTCGGCCGCCTGCTTCGCCGCCACTTCCCGCCGCAGCACCTCGGCGACCTTCTCGCTGAGCTCGAGGTCCAGCGCCTTCTCCGGCGTTCCCACGGTCATGTGCGCCGAGGCGGCCAGGTCGTCGAAGGACCGGTCGTTCGGCCACTTCGCCCGCAGGTCCTCGTACTGCCACCAGAAAGTCCGGAACGCGTTGGCCGCGAGCGCGCACTGCATGGTGATCACCTTGCACGCCCGCGTGTTCGGCTCGATCCGCAAGGCGGACAGCGCCAGGTCCAACGCCTCGAAGGCGTCGCCGCCGCGACCGCGGACCGTGGCCTGGGTGATCAGGGCCAGGAAGTTGTCCGGGTTCGCGGCAAGGAGTTCCTCGGTGATGGCCCAGGCTTCGTCGAGCTGCCCGGCCTGTGTCAGGCGCTCCATCCGGACCTCGGCGTCCGTGCGGTCGACGCCTTCGCGGACTTCGAAGACGCCGCCGTGCGCCCGCACCAGGAACGGATCGTGGATGGTGGGCATCCCGACGTCTCGCAGCTGTTGCAGCGCCTCCCGGGCACTGGTGGCGATCTCGACGGCCTTCGGCTGGTTGCGCAGGATCAGGATCGCGTGTGTGCCACGGCCGAACCGCCGGTTGACCAACTCGTGGACGAACCGTTCGCCGCCCTCGCCGAGATACCGGCCGATCTCGTACTCCGCGTCGTCGATGCGGACCACGCGGCCTTCGAACTCCTCGGGATCGTCCACGGTCAGGTCGAGGTCGGTCATAGCATCGTCATCCAGTCCGTCTCGGGAACGGACAGCTTGAGGAACAACGGACTGCCGACTACCCGTGACTGCCCCGCTTCCAGTAGAAGGAAAACGGTGGTCATGGTCAACGGCATGCCCTCGCTGAAGAAGCGGTTGTTGGCGGACGTCAGCTGGAAACTGCCGTCGGCCTGAGGCCCCTCGCTGAAGTTGCGCAGCGAGCAGTCCAGCAGCAGCGGCCGTTGTCCGATCGACGACTTCAGCGTCACGACGGCACTCGTGCTCAGGTCGGCGATCCCCTGCCCGAAACGGAAAACGCCGGAGTGGTGGTAGTACGCCGACAGACCGGCGTCCCACCGGTCCAGATCCGACGCGGCCGGAATCGCCGTTTCGGAGGCGAGCGCGAGCATGACCCGTTCCAGCTTCTCCAGGTAGGTCTGCTTGACCTTCCGCTCGCGTTGCAGCACGTCCTTCTTGCCGTAGGAACGCCCGCTGGAGAACAGTTTGAGGACCTGTCCGACCTTCCAGTCCGACTTGCGGTCGGTCTCCTGCTTGGCGAGTTCGGTCACCTCGTACTCGGCTTCCGGATCGACTTGCTGGTACAGCTGGTCGATCTTGTTACGCGACACATAGCAGAAGTACTCGATCGCACTCACCCCACAAGTGTCCCACCCGGCGGTCGGCGGGGGACGACCGGAACGCACAAGTGCTAGGCGTGATCGCCGCCGAGATCAACGGGTCTGAAAGATGGCCGGGCTCGTGAGCCCGGCCACCGGGCTGAGTCCTAGCAACTGCCGTGCGGCTGGAACCGTCCCATCCGGGGGTACCAGTCCGTCGGGAAGTTGCCGTACGCGAGCCACCGGTACTGCAGGTCGCTGTCCGGCATGTTCTTGGCGAACACGGTGTGGTCCGGGGTGTCGGGGTAGCGGTTGGCTACCCGTCCCAGGTAGGCGTTGTTGTGGTCCCAGACGTCGATCCAGAACAGGAAAGCGTCGTGGTCGTCGCTGCTGGTGACCGTGCCGTCGAACGTCATGGTGCCGTCCGAGTACAGGATCCACGTCGCGCCCTTGAACATGGTGCAGTCGCCCACGTTCCAGTCCGCGCTCGTCACCCAGGACTGCCAGGACAGCGCCTGGGCGCCCGGCCGCACCTCAGCCGGAGCCCCGGCCTGCGGCGTCGCGGCGGTCGCCGGGCCGGTGAGCGCCACCGAACCGATGACGGCGGCGAGCGCAGTGGTCACGACGGCCTTCAGCCCGAAAGGAATCGTTCGCTTCATTACCCCTCCTCCGACCGGGAATCTCCCGGCGACGCAAACCCTGGCAGCCGCCCCGGTCCGGCCAGAAGGGACGAAGGGGCGGCTCATGGGCCGCTTCGAAGCCGCACGAAGGAGGGGCGAACTCAGCCTCGGTCCGAAGTGTCCGATGATCGCGCCCGGATCAGTTCTTCCCGCTCAGGTACGTGAGAACGGCCAGCACCCGCCGGTGCCCGCTGTCCTCCGGCAGGCCGAGCTTGGCGAAGATGTTGCGGATGTGCTTGTGCACAGCGCCGTCGCTCACCACCAGCAGCTCGGCGATGGTCGTGTTGTTGTAGCCCTCGGCCATCAGCGCCAGCACTTCCCGCTCCCGTGCGGTCAGCACCTCCAACGGATCCGTCGCCCGCCGGTGCGCCATCAGCTGGCTGATCACCTCGGGATCCATCGCCGTGCCGCCCTTGGCGACGCGTTCCAGCGCGTCGATGAAGCGTTCGACCTTGCCGACCCGTTCCTTCAGCAGGTAGCCGACCGCGCCTTTGCCGTCGGCGAGCAGTTCCGTCGCGTAGCTGGTCTCGACATGAGCCGACAGCACGAGTACGGGCAGACCGGCGTGTAGCCGCCTTGCCTCCACCGCGGCGCGTAGGCCTTCGTCGGTGTGTGTCGGGGGCAGGCGCACGTCGGTGATCACGGCGTCCGGCCGCTGCGCGGTGACGGCCGCGATGAAGTCGTCGACGTTGTCGACGGCCACGGCGTCGATGCCCGCCGTGTCCAGCAACAGCACGAGACCTTCGCGCAGCAGGGCGTCGTCCTCGACGATCACAACCCGCATGGCAACACCACTTTCAGCTCGGTTGGTCCACCGGGTGGGCTGGACAGCGTGATGGTCCCGTCGAACGCCTCGACGCGCTTGCGGATCCCGGCCAGCCCGCTGCCGCCGGACTCGTCGGCGCCGCCGTCCCCGTTGTCGCGGATGTCGATCAGCAGGGTGTCGGCGGTGCCGTCGAGGGTGATCCAGGCGTGGTCCGCGCCGGAGTGCTTGGTCACGTTCGTCAGCGACTCGGCGACGATGAAGTACGCGGCCGCTTCGACCGCCGCGGGTCTGCGGGCCCGGCTGCGAACGTCCACAGTGCACGCGACCGGGCAACGGTCGGCGAGTGCGGTCACCGCGCCGTCGAGGCCGCGGTCGGTCAGCAGTGGCGGGTAGATGCTGCGCACCACGGTCCGCAGTTCGGCGAGCGCACCCGTCGCGGTGTCCTGTGCCTTGCCCAACAGCTCCCGTGCCCGCTGCGGGTCCTTGTCGAAGAGCTTGTCGGCGATGCCGAGTTGCAGGACCACGGCGGCGATCCTTGCCTGCGTACCGTCGTGCAGGTCACGTTCGAGACGGCGCAACTCGGCGCCGTGCGCCTCCAGCGCGGCTGCTCGGGACGCGGCCAGTTCGGCGACCCGGTCGGTCAGCACGACACCGGGTGCGGGGGAGAGCAACGACCGCGCGGTGGTCGCCTGCCAGCGGGCGACCCGAGGCGCCCACAGCGCCACCGCGATCATCGCGATGCCGCTGATCAGGCAGAGCGCGGCCAACGGCCACGACGTCACGGTGAAGGCCAGCGAGGTCTCCAACCCACCGGGGAACAGCCACCAGATCGCGGCCGTGATGATCTGACGTATCCCGCCGAGCGGCAGGGCGATGGCAAATATGCCGATGACGAAACCGGTCGCGCCGTGCAGCGCCAGCCAGGCGAGGTCGCGGCGGCTGGCCGGGTCCTTCAGCGGCGACCCGTCCCGGTAGGGCTCGGGGATCGGCTCGCCGAGCCTGCGCGCGGCACGGCGGCGTTCGAAGTTGACCGGACGGCGGATCAGCGTGAACGCGATGGGCAACGCCGGGATCCCGACCCCGAACAGGCACATCACCAGCACGAAGAACACGCCGACGAGGACGAACCAGTAGACGGCGGACGAGCCCGCGCCGATCGCCAGGTACCGGATCGCGGACCAACAGGCACGCACCCTGGTTCCCACTCCCGCAGTGTCTCATCTGGACCGGACAGCGCGCGCCATGGTGGTGCTAGCCCCACCACGAATCGTCGCACCTGAGGGATCGATGGCGAGTCGTCGCGGACGTACCTTTCTCTACGACAGATCACCACGGTCAAGGGGAAACGATGAGGTCAGAGGGCGCGTGCGCCTTGGAGTTGGACGCCGTCAGCAAGGTCTACGGATCGGGTGGCGGCGCGGTCACCGCGCTCAACGGGGTGAGCGTGGGTGTGCGCAAGGGCACGTTCACGGCCGTGATGGGACCGTCGGGGTCGGGCAAAAGCACCTTCCTGCACTGCGCGGCCGGGCTGGACCGGCCGAGTTCGGGCAGGGTGCTGCTGGGGACCACGGAACTGAACAAGCTGAAGGAGAACGCGCTCACCGAGCTGCGGCGGACCAGGATCGGGTTCATCTTCCAGGCCTACAACCTGCTGCCGTCGCTGAACGTGCTGCAGAACATCACCCTGCCGATGCGCATGTCCAACCGCAAACCGGACCCGCGCTGGCTGCGCGAGGTCGTCGACGGCGTCGGGATCTCGAAGAAGCTCGAGCACCGCCCGTCCGAGCTGTCCGGCGGACAGCAGCAGCGGGTCGCGATCGCTCGCGCGCTGATCACCCAGCCCGAGGTCGTCCTCGCCGACGAGCCGACCGGCGCGCTGGACACGCGCACCGCCCGCCAGGTGCTCGACCTGCTGCGTGGCGTGGTCGACGGCATGGGCCAGACCGTCCTGATGGTCACCCACGACCCCGTGGCGGCGTCGGCCGCGCACAGCGTCCTTTTCCTGGCCGACGGCAAGTTCGCCGGTCATCTCCCGCAGCCCACCCCGGACCGGGTGGCCGAGCGGATGACCCACCTCGGGGAGTGGTGACCGGCATGTTGGATCTGGCTTGGCAGACGATGAAGACCCGGCTGAGCGGCTTCGTCGGCGCGTTCGTCGCGATCCTGTGCGGCACGGCCCTGGTCGCGGGCTGCGGCATCCTGATGGAATCCGGCATCCGCGCCGGCGTCCCGACCGAGCGGTACGCCGCCGCGGCCGTCGTGGTCGGCGGGAAGCAGACAGTCGATCCACCTGGCACGGGTGCCCTCGAAGCCAAACAAGTAGCCGAGCAGGCGTCGGTGCCCGTGGAGCTGGCCGGGCGGGTCAAGGCGGTGCCCGGCGTGCGTGACGTGCTGGTGGAGCACACTTTCCCCGCCAACGTGGTCACGGCCGACGGCAAGGCGCTGACCGGCCCGGACGGCACGCAGTCGTGGGGACACAACTGGGCGTCCGCCGCGCTGGCGCCGTTCACCCTGCGTGCGGGCAAAGCACCCACCGGCGCCGATGACGTGGTGCTCGACGCCGACCTGGCGGCCCGCGGTGGAGTGGGTGTCGGGCAGCGCGTGAAGATCGCGACCCGGTCCACACCGGTGGAGTTCGAGGTCGTCGGGCTGGCCTCCCGGGCCTCCGGGGAGGCGCTGACCAGGCAGTCCGCGCTGTTCTTCAGCCAGGAACGGGCCGCCGGGCTGGACGGGAAACCGGGTCAGGCGCATGCGCTCGGCGTGCTGGCGGCCCCGGGGGTGTCCCCGGGCGCCCTGGCCGACCGCGTGCAGGCCGCTGTGGGCAAGGACACGGTCGCTGTCACGACCGGTATGGAGCGCAGCACGGTCGAGTTCCTCGACGTCAGCCAGACCAGGACGCTGCTGTTCGCGATCGCCGGTTCGTTCGGTGGTTTCGCCATCCTCATCGCGGTGTTCGTCGTGGCCAGCACGCTGGCTCTGGTCGTCAACCAACGCCGCCGGGAGTTCGCGCTGCTGCGGGCGATCGCGGCCACGCCGAAGCAGATCCGCAAGCTCATCGCGACCGAGACGATGCTGGTCGCCGCGGTCGCCGGGCTGCTGGGCAGCGGCCTGGGGGTGCTCGTCGGCCAAGGCCTGCGCAACGCCTTCGGCGCCGTCGGGGTGATCCCCCCGGACTTCGAGCTGGCGATCAGTCCGATCCCGCTGGCTGCCGCCTTCCTGCTCGGTCTGGGTGCGGCCCGGCTGGCCGCCTGGTCGGCGGCCCGGCGTCCGTCGGCGATCCGCCCGGTCGAGGCGCTGGGGGAGGCCGCCGTGGAGCGGCGCGAACTCGGCCGCGTCCGGGTCATCACCGGATGGGTGCTGGTGGCGCTCGGTTTCGGGGGTTCGTCGGTACCGGTGTTCGTCAGCGGTGACGGGGCGCTCGCGGCGTCGTCCATGTCCGCGCTGATCGTGGTCATCGGACTGGCTGTGCTGGGGCCGAAGGTGATCACGCTGGCCAACCGGCTGATCGCGCCGGTGCTCACCCGCGTCTCGCGGATCAGCGGCTACCTGGCCGGGGCCAACAACCACGCCAACTCGCGCCGGCTGGCCGCCGCGGTGACACCGGTGATGCTGGCGGTCACGTTCGCCATCTCGATGTTCTACAGCCAGACCTCCGCGGCCGCCGCGAAGCAGGAGGAAGCGGCGCGGTCGACCACGGCGGACCACGTGATCAGCAGCACTACCGGTGCTCTCTCACCGGAGGTGGCGCAGGCCGTGCGGCAGGTGCCCGGTGTCGCCGCCGCGACCTCGGTCGTCCGCACCGAGGTGATCAACACGGTGCAGGAACAGGAGAACCTGCGCGTCGAGCGGTACCCCGCCCAGGGACTGACCGGCGACCAGGTGCCCGGCACACTGGATCTCGGGGTCGTGTCGGGCCGGATCACCGACCTGGCAGGCGACACGGTCGCGATGAGCAGGTCCGAGGCCGACTGGTACGACAAGAAGATCGGGGACGAGGTCGAGTTCTGGTTCGGTGACGGAGCCCCCGCGAAACTGCGGCTGGTCGCCACGTACACCCACAACCAGGCCTTCGGCCAGTACGTGCTGCCCGCGGACCTGGCCAGGGCGCACACCGGCGACCGGATGGACGACACGGTGCTGGTGCGCCAGGAGCCCGGTGCCGACACCGCGGCCGTGACCGCGGCCCTGCAGGACCTCTCCGTCCGGTACCCGGGCCTCGCCGTGACGCCGGGCTCCACTGTGGCCGCCGTGGGCGGCAGCCAGGGCAAGGCGCAGTTCTACCTGAACCTCGTCGCGGTCGGTGTGATCCTCGGCTACGTCGTGATCTCGGTGGCGAACACCCTGGTGATGAGCACGGCGCAGCGCTCCCGTGAATTCGCGTTGCTGCGGCTGATCGGCGCGTCGAGGCGCCAGGTGGTGCGGATGATGCGGTTCGAGGCGCTGACCACGGTGGGCGTCGCGGCGGTGCTCGGCACGGTGGTGGCCGGGATTCCGTTGGTGCTGCTCAACCTCATCATGCGCGGCACGCCGCTGCCGTCCGGGTCGCCCGCGGTCTTCGGCGGGATCGTCGGCGGTGCCGTCCTGCTCGGACTGCTCTCGCTGGGGATCGCCACGAGGGTGACGCTGCGAGCGAGGCCGATCGACGCGATCGGGCTCCGCGATTAGTTGCCCCATACAGGGTGGGGGTATATAACTGTCGACGCCGGGATACCCCCAACGGGTATCCCGGCCTCGACGGAGGAAGGCTGGACATGAGCGACACCCACGCGCACCACCACCCGAAGGCCACCTGGTCCACCGCCGCGTCGGCGACGCTGCACTGCCTCACCGGCTGCGCCATCGGCGAGGTGCTCGGCATGGTCATCGGCACGTGGCTGGGACTGGGCAACGTCGCGACGATCGTGCTGGCGGTCGCACTGGCGTTCGTGTTCGGTTACGCGCTGACGATGCGCGGCGTGCTTAAGGCGGGCCTGCCGGTCAGGCGGGCGCTGAAGGTGGCACTGGCCGCCGACACGGTGTCGATCATCGTGATGGAGATCGTCGACAACGCCATCATGATCACCGTCCCCGGCGCCATGGACGCCGGGCTCGGCAGTGGGTTGTTCTGGGGTGCGCTGGCGTTCGCCCTCGCGGTGGCGTTCGTGCTCACCGTGCCGGTCAACAAGTGGATGATCGGCCGCGGACGGGGGCACGCGGTGGTGCACGCGTACCACTGAGCGGCCGAACCCCGGTTCCGCCTGGAGCGTAATCGGCGCCGTCGGTGCCGTGCCGGTGACAGGATGTCGGTATGGCGGACATCCTTCCCTTCGACCGGCACCGCGCCTCCGCGCCCGAACCGGAGCCGGAGCCGTTGTGGCGGGAGGCACTCGGGCGGAAGCTGCGCGCGATCAGGGACGAGCAGGGCGGACGACTGGTCGACGTCGCCGAGCGCGCGGGTATCTCACCGCAGTACCTGTCCGAGATCGAACGCGGGCGCAAGGAGCCGTCCAGCGAGATGATCTCGGCGGTCGCCGGTGCGCTCGGTGTCGGCCTGGCCGATCTGCTCGTCGGTGTCGCGGGTGACGTGCGGCGGCACACCAGCACCAGCGTTGCCCCGCTTGCCATGGGCCGTCGTCGTCCGACTGGGCCGGTGCTGATGGCCGCGTGAGTGTTCAGGCGCGGTTTTCGAGGACGTGGTCCGCGAGTCCGTAGGCCACCGCTCCCGCCGCGTCGAACACCCTGTCCCGGTCCGTGTCGTGCCGGAGGTCCGCGACGCCCCGTCCGGTGTGCGACGAGAGGATCTCCTCGAGCTGGGCACGTACGCGCACCACTTCGTCGGCCTGGAGGATCAGGTCGGGGATGGTCCCGCTGCCCCGGGCGGCTGGCTGGTGCAGCACGACCCTGGTGTGCGGCAGCACCGCCCGGCGCCCGGACGCGCCCGCGGCGAGCAGGACCGCTGAGGCCGCCACGGCCTGGCCCACGCACGTCGTCGCCACCGGTGCCTTGATGTAGCGCATGGTGTCGTACAGCGCGAGCATCGCCGACGGGTCGCCGCCTTCGGAGTTGATGTACAGGTTGATCTCGCTGTCCGGGCTGTCCGCTTCCAGGTGCAGCAGCTGGGCGATCAACGCGTTCGCCACGCCGGAGTCGATCGCCGTGCCCAGGTAGACGATCCGCTCCGACAGCAGGTGCGAGTAGACGTCCATGATGCGCTCACCCGATGTGGTGCGCGTGATCACGTTGGGGATGGTGTACGTGCTCATGACCGGGCTCCCGTCAGGGGGCGCAGCCCCATTTCGTGCGTGCGCACAGGCACGACCTGTCCGAGGCTTTCGACGATGTGGTCGATGAAGCCGTAATCCTTGGCTTCCTCGGCCGTGAACCAGCGGTCGTGCAGCGAGTCGGTGAAGATCCGTTCCATGTCCTGGCCGGTGTCGTCCGCGATGATCCGCAGCACGGTGTCCCTGGTGTGGCGCAGGGCATCCGCCTGCACCTCCACCTCGACCGCCGAGCCGCCGATGCCCGCGGAGCCCTGGTGCATCAGGATCCGGGCGTGCGGCAGGGCGAAGCGTTTGCCCGGTGTGCCCGCCGACAGCAGGAACTGCCCCGCGCTGCAGGCGAGGCCCAGTGCGAGCGTGGCCACGTCACACGGCACGAGCCGCATCACGTCCCGGATGGCGAGCATCGACGGCACCGAACCACCCGGTGAGTGGATCCACAGCGCGATGTCCTTCTTGGGGTCTTCCGCGGCGAGCGACAGCATCTCGGTCGCGAGCGCCGCGCCGTTGTCGTCGTCAAGCGCTCCGTCGAGCACCAGCACCCGTTGGCTGAGGAACCTTTCCCGCAGCCGGTAGTCGAACTGCGGCGGCTTGTTGTCGTTCGTCATGCACTCGACGATGCCGCCAACGCGGCACGGTTGTCCGCCCATGCTGCTGTGGGCGGATCAGCTCACGGCAGCGCCGGATCCCGATAGGCTGCGAGCGGAACCTTGGGGGTGGGGATGTTCGCCGGACTGGACGACGTCGACTGGGCTTCGCTGCGACACGCCTACGGACCGGCCGTCGAGGTACCGGAGTTGGTACGCGGGTTGGTTTCGGATGATCCCGCGGAACGCGAGATCGCGTTGGACGGCATGGAAGGCGGTGTGCACCACCAGGGCAGTGTCTATGACAGCACAGTCGCGGTGATCCCGTTCCTGCTGGAAACGGTGGGCACGGCCGGGTTGCCCGGTCGTGGTGAGATCCTGAAGTTGCTGTCCAACATGGGCAGCGCCGGTCTGGCGGCCCTTCCGGACGACCCGCTGCGCCGTGCCGCGGCCGTGGCGGTGGCCCAGGCGCGTCCGGTGTTGCTGCGGTTGCTCGCCGATCCCGACCGGGACGTCCGCGTCGCCGTGGCGAGGACGTTGCTGGTCTGCCGTGCCGACGTCGCCGGGGTGGTGACCGCGATGCGGGCACGGCTCGCCGTCGAGACCGATGCCGAGGCGCGGCTCGCTGTCATCTCGGCGCTCGGTGTCTTCGGCGGCCGGGGAGAGTCCAGAGCGGACATCGCTGCCGATTTGGTGTCGGTGATGGCGGGTCCCGGGCAGGCACGCGAGCGATTGGCCGCGTTGACCGAGTTGGCGATTCTCGAGCCCGCGCGGTTGCCGCAGGACACCGTCGCGACCGTGACAGACCTGGTCGTCGCGACCTATGCCAGCGGGGTGCCGGTACCGGAGCCCGTCGACTTCACGACCAACACCTTGCGCGGCTTCATCCGCAAGGCCGAAGCCGAACGCGAGGGCCCGATCCGGCGGACACGTGACCTGGATCGCCTGATAGCCGAGGTGAGCGCGGCTCTGGGCGCCCTGGTGCCGGAGCGGACGAGGCTGATTCGGTCCCTGCTCACCGTCGACGACTGGGAATGCCGGTATGACGCGGTCCACGCGGCAGGTCCGCTGATCCAGTACTGGCCGGGCGATCACCGGGAACTCGTCGAGGACCTGGGCGCGAAGCTCACCGACCCGCACTCGTGGGTACGCCGCAAGGCAGCGGAAACCCTGCAGCTGATCGGCGAATCGGCCGCGCCCGCGGCCGACTGCCTCGTCGCCGTTCTGGACGCGTTGCCCCGTGAACCGGCGGAGTACGTGTACACCGGCGAACAACGTGCCGTGATCCTCCGGGGCGGGTACCTCGCGAACAGCTTCCACCCGGCGCTCGTCGCTTTGGCGAACACCCGGGACGAACGAGCACTACCTCTGATCCAGTGGGCGCTGGAGCACCCGGAGATGCCCACCAGCACCGGAACACTCATCGGTCGCTTCGGCACGGCTGCCGCTCACCTTGTCCCGCTGATCCGACGGCGCATCCGTGAGCTGCCCACGGGGCAGCCATTCGACGGTCGCCAAAGTGACCTCGTCCACGCGCTGGGCAAGATCGGTCCCGCGGCGGCCACCGCCATGCCTGAGCTGCTTTCGCTGCCGCCCGAACACTGGTTGCTTCGAACATTGGCGGAGATGGGCCCGGCAGCGGTGGCGGCGGTGCCGACCCTGCGGTCGCTGCTGGACCACGACGACCGGTCTGTCGTCATGGAAGTCGCGAATGCCTTGTGGCACATCGAAGGCGATCCGACCCAGGTCCTGCCTGCCTACGCCCGTTGCCTCGATGGCGACGAGAACGCCGCGATCAGCGCCGCGGCGGGAATGGCCATGGTCGGTCCCGCCGCCGAGCCTTACCTGCCGCAGCTGCGCGCGTTGCTGGATCGCCCTGACGACTACGGCTGGCTACGCCTGCGCGTCGCGACGGCGTTGTGGCGGATCGCCGCGGACACCGAAACGACGGTGCCCTTGATGATCGCTTTGTGGCCGATCAGCATCCACTTGCGACACGTCATCGTGGACACACTTGTGGAGATGGGCCCGGCCGCCCGCCCAGCTGAGGCGCTGCTGCGCGCCGAACTCGCTACCCTCCGGGAGCACGAGCTCGACTTCTTCGGCAGTCCAGCGTACATGCGAGCCTGCGCCTCAGCGTTGGCGGCGATCGCCTAGCGCCAGCCAAGAGCCGGAGCCACGTGCGTGAGCACGTTGTCCAGCAGGTGCGCGTTGTAGTCCACGCCGAGCTGGGTCGGCAGGGTCAGCAGGAGCGTGTCCGCCTCGGCGATCGCCTCGTCCTCGGCGAGTTGCTCGACCAGCACGTCGGGTTCCGCCGCGTAGCTGCGGCCGAAGATCGCCCGGGTGCTCGCGTCGATGTAGCCGACCTGGTCGCTGCTTTCGCTGTCGGCGCCGAAGTAGTTGTGGTCCTGTTCCGAAGTGAGAGCGAAGATGCTGCGCGACACCGACACGCGCGGTTCACGTTGCCAGCCCGCGTCCGCCCACGCCTTGCGGAACGCCCGGATCTGCTCGGCTTGCTGGACGTGGAACGGCGCACCGCCCTCGTCGTTCTTCAGCGTCGAGCTCATCAGGTTCATGCCGTGTTCGGCCGCCCACACCGCGGTGCTGTTGGAGCCCGCGCCCCACCAGATCCGTTCGAGCAGTCCCGGCGAGTGCGGCTCCAGGCGCAGCAGGCCCGGCGGGTTGGGGAACATCGGCCGCGGGTTGGGCTGGGCGAAGCCCTTGCCCTCAAGCAGCTTCAGCAGCACCTCGGCGTGTTTGCGGGCCATGTCGGCCTCGGTCTCGCCTTCGGACGGCTCGTAGCCGAAGTACCGCCACCCGTCGATCACCTGCTCGGGTGAGCCACGGGAGATGCCGAGCTGCAGCCTGCCACCCGCGATCAGGTCCGCCGCGCCCGCGTCCTCGGCCATGTACATGGGGTTCTCGTAGCGCATGTCGATCACGCCGGTTCCGATCTCGATCCGCTCGGTCTTCGCACCGATCGCGGCCAGCAGCGGGAACGGCGACGCGAGTTGCCTGGCGAAGTGGTGCACCCGGAAGTAGGCGCCGTCCGCGCCCACCTCCTCGGCGGCCACGGCCAGGTCCACTGCCTGGAGCAGGGCGTCGGATGCCGTCCTCGTCTGCGAGTACGGCGTCTCCGACCAGTGCCCGAACGAGAGGAAACCGATCTTCTTCATGCCCGCCCCAACGCACGGGCCAGCTGGTTGATTCCTCAACTACATGAATTCCCGCTGTCTGTGACCAGGCTCGCGAACGACCGTTGACCGCCGTGACCATTGCGCAATACGTTCGTCACAGTGCGTGTCAAGGAGGACGCCATGTGTGAACGGCACGGACCTGGGGCGGGGTTGACCAGGGCGCAGTTTCTCAAGCTCATGGGCCTGGTGGCCGGTTCGCTGGCCGCGTGCAGCGAACCCGCGACCCCGGCGGGCAAGGTCGAACCGGTCCTGGTCGACAACGTGCGCGGGTACACCGTCGCCGACGGGCAGCCGCGCAGGTTCGGCAGTCTGCTCGTCGACGCCCAGGGCCGGGTTTCAGCCCTGGACCCGGGCAACGCGAACGGCGCGCGCCGGGTGGACGGTCGCGGTCGCGTGTGCCTGCCGGGCCTGCACGACGCGCACGGGCACATCTGGCAGCTCGGGGCGAAGGCGACCGAGCTGGACCTGGCCGGTACCCGTTCCCTCGACGAGGCCATGGCCGCGTTGAAGCGTTACGCGGGTGAACACCCGGACCAGCCGTGGATCAGGGGACGCGGCTGGAACGAGGTGGTCTGGGGTCTGGGCAGACTACCCACCGCTGCCGACCTCGACCGGGTGGTCAGCGATCGTCCGGTCTGGCTGGTTCGGGCCGACAGCCACGCCGCGGTGACCAACACCGCCGGGCTCCGGATCGCCGGGGTGGTGGCGGGCACGGCCGCGCCGACCGGCGGCGAGATCGTCCGCGGCCCGGACGGCCAGCCGACCGGGGTGTTCGTCGACGCCGCGAAGGCGTTGGTCGACGGCAAGCTGCCCGCGATCGGCGAACGTGATCACCGCGAGCGGCTGGCGGCGGCGCAACAGCTGCTGAACAAGGTCGGTGTCACGTCGGCCAGCGACGCCGGGACCAGATCGGCCGAGCTCGTGGTTCTCCGCGAGCAGGCCGCGTCGCTGACCGTGCGCGTCAACGCTTTCCTGACCTGGGAGGCGTTCGCCGAGGTGGGTTCGGCCGTGCGCACCGACTCCGTGGCGGACGACCTGCTGCGGATCCGCACGGTGAAGCTGTACGTCGACGGGGCACTGGGCAGTCGCGGGGCGGCGTTGCTCGAGCCCTACAGCGATTCGGGGGGCAGCAAGGGTTTGCTCCAGCTGACGTCGCAGGAGCTGGAAAGCAGGATGCGGCGGATCGTCGACGCCGGGTACCAGTGCGCCGTGCACGCCATCGGCGACGGCGGCAACCGGCTGGTCCTCGACACCTACGAGCGGATACCCCGTGGCTCGATGCGGCACCGCATCGAACACGCCCAGGTGCTGGCCACCACGGACATCCCGCGGTTCCGGCAACTCGACCTGATCGCGTCGATGCAACCGGTGCACGCCACCGAGGACATGAACATGGCCGAGAACCGGGTCGGCGCGGCCCGGATCGCCGGCGCGTACGCCTGGCGCACCTTCCTGGACCAGGGCACGGTGATCGCGGCGGGCTCGGACTTCCCCGTGTCGCCGGAAAACCCCTTCGACGGGATGCACGCTGCCGTCACACGCACCGACAGGGAAGGCAAACCGGTCGGCGGGTGGTACCCGGGACAGGCGATGACCCCGGTCGAGGCGTTGCGCGCGTTCACGTGGGGCGGCGCGTACGCCGCGCACCAGGAACGGCTGCTCGGCTCGCTGGAACCGGGCAAGCACGCCGACTTCATCCTGGTCGACCAGGACCCGTTCGCCCTCGAACCCGGCCGGGCGCTCTGGCAGACACAGGTGCTGCAGACCTGGCTCGGCGGCAAGCGGGTCGGCGACTACGGCCAGCTGTGATTGGCCCCGCCCCAAGCCGGGCGGGGCCAACGCACTGGCTACCGCTGGACGCTGGCGTAGCCGGTCGGCCGCGAGGTGAACGTGCCACGGCCGTGGGTACGGCTGCGCAGCGCGTTCGAGTAGCCGAACAACTCCGCCAACGGCACGACCGCGGTGATCATCGACGTGCCGGACCGTGTCGCCGAACCCGACACACGGCCACGGCGCGCCGACAGGTCACCGAGCACACCGCCGACGGCCTCGTCCGGCACCGTCACAGCGACCTCCACCACTGGTTCCAGCAGTTCCATCACGCAGGACCGCAGCGCCTCACGCAGGCCGAGCCGACCCGCCGCGCGGAACGCCATCTCCGACGAGTCGTTCGGATGGGTGGCGCCGTCGGTCAACGTGACCTTCAGCCCCGTCACCGGATGCCCGGCGAGCGGACCCTCGGACAGCGCGTCCCGGCAGCCCATCTCGACGGCACGGATGTACTCGCGCGGCACTCGTCCGCTGACAACGGTCGAGGCGAACTCGAACTCCGTGCTCCCTTCCAGGGGTTCGACGTCGAGCACGACGTGCGCGAACTGACCGGGGCCACCGGCCTGCTTGACGTGCCGGTAAAGCAGCCCGGACACGCCACGCACGACCGTCTCCCGGTAGGACACCCTCGGACGGCCCGCGCTGATCTCGAGCCCGTGCTGGCGGCGGATCTTCTCCACCGCGACCTCCAGGTGCAGCTCACCCATGCCCGACAGCACTGTCTGGCCGGTCTGGGAGTCGTTGCGCACCACCAGCGACGGGTCCTCCTCGACCAGCCAGGCCAACGCCGAGGACAACCGGTCGGTGTCGGCACTGCGGCGTGCTTCCACCGCGACGGTGACGACGGGATCGGCCACCGGTGGCGGTTCGAGGACGAGCGGATCCGAAGGCACGCACAGCGTCGCGCCGACGCGGGCGGATTTCATCCCCACCACCGCGACGATGTCCCCGGCCACCGCGTGGTCGGCCTCGGTGTGCCGGTCGGCCTGCACGCGCAGGATCCGCGAGACCCGTTCGTTGCGCCCCGCGACGGCATCGTGCACCACCTCTCCTTTTCGGACTGTGCCGGAGTACACCCGCAGGAACGTCAACCGGCCGGTCGTCGTCGAGACCACCTTGAACACCAAAGCGGCGAACGGCGCCGACGGATCGGCTTCGCGTTCCTGCACTTCGTCGTCCCGCGTGCCGCGCACCGCGGGAACATCCAGCGGCGACGGCAGGTAGTCCACGACAGCGTCCAGCAGCGGTTCGATTCCGCGGTTGCGGTACGCCGAACCCGCCAGCACGACCAGGGCGTCCCCGGTACGGGTCAGCTCGCGCAACGCCGACACCAGCGTCGGCGCGGACACCGTCGACTCGGCGCAGAACTCCTCCAGTGCCAACGGATGCAGCTCGGCCACGGTTTCCTCGATCGACCGGCGGCGACGCCGTGCCTCGTCGAGCAGGGCGTCCGGAACCGGGCCCACTTCGACCGTTTCGCCGTCCGGCCAGGTCAAGGACCGCATGCGCAGCAGGTCGATCACTCCGGTGAAACCGCCTTCCGTGCCGATCGGCAGCTGCACCACGAGCGGCACCGGGTGCAGCCGCGCCCGGATCGACTCGACAGCCGTGTCGAGGTCGGCGCCCGCGCGGTCCAGCTTGTTGACGAACGCGATCCTGGGCACGCCGTGCCGATCCGCTTGCCGCCACACCGATTCGCTCTGCGGCTCGACACCGGCGACGGCGTCGAAGACCACAATGGCGCCGTCGAGCACGCGCAGCGAACGTTCCACCTCGTCGGCGAAGTCGACGTGGCCGGGCGTGTCGATCAGGTTGATCCGGTGGTCGTTCCACTCGCAGCTGGCAGCCGCGGCGAAGATGGTGATGCCGCGGTCGCGTTCCTGGGAGTCGAAGTCCGTGACGGTCGTGCCGTCGTGCACCTCACCGCGTTTGTGCGTGGTACCCGTGGCATAGAGGATCCGTTCGGTGACGGTGGTTTTGCCCGCGTCGACGTGAGCGAGGATGCCCAGGTTGCGGACGTGGTCGATGGACAGGTGGACGGTACGCACGGCACATGGCCCTTTCGGGGTTCTGGCAAGAGAACATGGCAGCGCGATTCACCGGACGAAGCGGGGCACCTTCGGGGCACACCGAAATCCCGGCGGGCGCGGCAAAAGCGCGCGCGAGCCGGGCATAACGGTGTGGAAGGCGCGGTTGATCGGGTCTTCGTCAGGCGTTCCGGGGACGGCCGCGCAGCCGGCACCGGAGGGACGAAGACATCAGGATCACCTCGTAACGCGAGCGAGGAGCGACAGCGACCGTGCGGGTTCGCATGGCCTGTCTCCTCTCGACTCGTCGCGTTGTTCGTCGTGAGTGTAGTCAAACCCCAGTGGACAGTGAAGCGGTTTTCCGCCACACCGCCGTACGGGCTGGTCGGGGCCGGTTCGACGACACCTTGGCCGCCCAGCGGAACACGAGGGTGAACAGGATCGCGGCGAGCCCGGCGAAGATGCCGATCTCGATCACGTACAACCAGGGCAATCGGCCGTAGGGCTGGTAGTCGGCGTAGTGCCCGGCGACGCCCTTGCCCTTCAGGCACTCGGTCTGGGCGGCCGAGGAACCGGCCCGCCCGCATTGCGACGCCTCCGTAGAGGTGATCGAGATCGGTTCGCCCGCCGCGTTGGCATACCCGCTGTCGACATGCCACGCACCGTCTGGGATCTGTCGTTGATACGGGTCACCGGATTCTTCCCATGTGCGGAACGAGTGCTTCGGGGGATGATCCGCTCGCGCAGCTTTACGACGTACAGGCCGTGGGCCGCCAAGACCACGACCAGCGTCGCGCCCATGGCGAGCAGTGTCCGTCGAAGCAGCGCGCTGAACGCGAGCCCCACTGCGAACCCGAAAAGCGTGTGCGCAGCCTGGATGGCGGGATCGGCCTCGAACGCCGCGAAACTGAACCGGCTCGGCGTGTGCTGGTCGACCAAGCCGCCCGCGATGACGCCGACGATCACCGAAAGCGCCACGGCCGCCGCCGCGAGCAGGAGGACTTTTCTCACCAGCCACCGGTGGAGACTGACATCCTGGCCCCACGCGACGAGGTACGTGCGCTGCTCGTACTCCCGGCCGATCAGCGGTGCCGCCCAGAACACCGCGACTGCCAACCCCAAGGCACTGGGGGCGAGCTTCCATGCCGGGTCGAGCGGTACGTAGTCCAAGTACCAGCCGCCGCGGTAGAAGAAGCCGTTGCCGAACGCGATCAGGAACACGATGATCGCGACCGCGAGAACGGCGGTGGAGACGATGGCCGTTCGGTGCTGCCGCCAGACGATCCAGATCATGCCGCACCTCCGTCGCGTGCGCTTGCCAGGTTCGACAGGACGATGTCCTCCAGGGTGGCCGGTCGCGTGATCCAGCCGTCGGGTGGTGGGCGGTTGTCGCCCACCAGTACCTCGGAGCCAGGCCCCACGTGGAACACGTGTTTGGCCAACAAATCGTCCGTCTCGCCGCTGAGCAGCAGTTTCCCGCCCGCCAGCAGGATCAGGTTCTCCGCGACCCCACTGACTTCGGTGATCACGTGGGTGGACAGCATGATCGCCATGCCGGACTCCGCCGAGTCGGCCAGCAGCTCCGCGGTCACCTCACGCCGCACCAGCGGGTCCAGATTGGACAAGGGCTCGTCGAGCAGGAGCAGGTCCGGCCGGGCGGCGACGGCCATCGCCAGTGCGACGTGCGCCTGCTGGCCGCCGGACAGCCTGCCGCACGGGCGATCCGCCCGCACCCCGAACGTCCGCAGCCACCGCTCGGCGCGGTCCTGTTCCCACACCGCGTTCAGGTTGCGTGCCAGCCGGAACATCTCGGCCGCGGTGAAGTTCTTGTACAGCGGCTTGTCCTGCGCGACGAACGCCACTCTGCCCGCGGTGTCGACCTTCCCCGCGTCGGGCGGCAACAGCCCCGCGAGGATGGTGAGCAAAGTGGACTTCCCCGCGCCGTTCGCGCCGACGAGCGCGGTGACCTGGCCCGGCTTCAGCGCGAACGTGCACTCCCGCAGAGCCCATGTGTCGCCGTACCGCTTGCCGAGGCCGTCGACACGCTGGATGAACCCCTTCTCCGCGATGGTTGTCACCGCTGTTCCCCCTTGTCGTTGAGGACCGTGCGTACCAGAGCGTCGATGTCCTCGTTGTCCAGTCCCGAGGCGCGGGCTTCGCCGACCCATTCGTGCAGGCGTTTCCGCAGCTGTTCCATCGCCTCCGGGGGCGCGGAACCCAGCGCCGCCCGGATGAACGTGCCGGACCCCTGGCGTGCCTCCACCAGACCGGACAGTTCGAGTTCGCGGTACGCCTTCAGCACGGTGTTGGCATTCACCCCGCACGACTTGACCATGTCGCGCACGGTCGGCAGGCGGTCGCCCGGCTTGAGCCAATCGAGGCGCAGCGCTTCCCGCACCTGCCGGACGACCTGCATGTACGGCGGCACGCCGCTACCGCGGTCGATTCGGAACTCCACCGCGGCCTCCCGAAAAGTGTTCTAGTTACCTAGGACAATAGAGCAATCACGGCCGTCTCGCCAAGGGGTGTAATTCGGTGGCCGTTCCCGGCCACGTCGGTAGCCTCGTCGTCCATGGCACGAGACGACCGAGGTGTTACCCCGCAGAGTGAGGACTTCTCCGCATGGTTCAACGAACTGGTGGTGAAAGCCGAGTTGGTCGAGCGCGGCCCAGCGCGGGGGACCATGGTCATCCGGCCGTACGGTTACCGCGTGTGGGAACTGATCCAGTCCGATCTGGACGCGCGGATCAAGGAAACCGGGCACGAGAACGCGTACTTCCCGCTGCTGATCCCGGAGTCCTACCTGAGCAGGGAGGCCGAGCACGTCGAGGGGTTCTCGCCGGAGCTCGCCGTGGTCACGCACGCGGGCGGCAAACAGCTCGAAGAACCGCTCGTGGTACGCCCCACCTCGGAGACGATCGTCGGCGAGATGATGGCGAAGTGGATCAAGTCGCACCGCGACCTGCCGCTGCTGCTCAACCAGTGGGCGAACGTGGTCCGCTGGGAGATGCGGCCGCGCCTTTTCCTGCGCACGACCGAGTTCCTGTGGCAGGAAGGCCACACCGCGCACGCCGACGAGGACGAGGCGATGCGCGAAACCCTGACGATGCTCGACGCGTACGCCGGTCTCGCCGAGGAGATCACCGCCATCCCGGTCGTGCGTGGCGAGAAGACCCCGGGTGAGCGGTTCGCGGGCGCGGTCCGCACGTACACCATCGAGGCCATGATGCGCGACGGGAAGGCGCTGCAGGCGGGAACCTCGCACTACCTCGGCGTGAACTTCGCGCGTGCGTTCGACATCCGGTACACCGACGCCGCCGACGAGCAGCAGTTGTGCCACACCACGTCATGGGGGATGACCACGCGCATGATCGGTGCTGTGATCATGGCCCACGGCGACGACAAGGGCCTGGTGTTCCCGCCGAAGGTGGCGCCCGTCCAGGTGGTGATCGTTCCGATCGGCCGGGGTGAGCAGGCGGAGGAAACCACGGCAGCCGCGCGGAAGCTCGCCGCGGAGATCAAGGCGACCGGCGTGCGCGTGCGTGTCGACGACCGGACCCAGCTCTCACCCGGTTTCAAGTTCAACGACTGGGAGATGCGGGGTGTGCCGATCAGGCTGGAGATCGGCAGGCGCGACCTCGAAGCCGACAGTGTGACGCTCGTCAAACGCCTGGGTGGTGACGGCAAGCAGACGATGCCGCTGGCAGCCGTGGCCGCCGCGCTGCCGGGCGTGCTCGACGAGTTCCAGCAGTGGCTGTTCGACCGCGCGGTCGAGTTCCGGGAGAGCCGCACGGTCGCCGTGGACTCGTTCGACGACTTCCGTGGTGCGGTCGCCGGTGGCTGGGCCCGCGCGTTCCACTGTGGCCGGTCCGAGTGCGAGGACGACATCAAGGCCGAGACGGCCGCGACCCCGCGGTGCGTGCCGCTCGAAGCCGCCGGGGAATCGGGCGCCTGCGTCCGGTGCTCGGCGCCGTCGGCGTACGGCAAGCGTGTCCATTTCGGACGCGCGTACTAGGTCACGCGTCGCGCGTGCACTCCCAGGTGACGTGCGCTTCGAACATCTTGATCACCGTCTCGGTCTCGACGCACTGCTCGTACTCGAAACCGTCGGCCCTAGCCCGCTGCGACGCCTGAGCCCTGGCGTAGTGGATGGCGAATCCCCAGTCGCTGTACCCGGAACCGTGGTACTCCTTGGTGATGGGGTCGGCGGATGCCGGGACGCTGGTGAGCGAGAACATGGTCGTCGCTAGTACACATGCGGATAACACCCTGCGGCTCGTGGTCGGCATGGTTCGACGGTAGGCAGGATTCGCCGTGTTATCGACGTCCACCTGGTGGGTGGGCGCGCGGCTGAACGTCGCCGCACGCGCTGTGCGGATCGCACAAACGGCAGGACCGGGCGTGACATCCCGATCCTGCCGCGTGTGTGTCATCGGGTTCAGCTGTTGAGCGTCACACCGTACGCGCTCAGCGCCTCGCCGACCGGCTGGTAGTACGAGGTTCCGCTGCCCTTGCCGGAGGTGATGCCCAGGCCGACGCTGCCCGCGAACAGGCAACCACCCGAGTCACCGGGGTTGGCCAGCGCGTTGGTCTGGATCAGCTGGTGCACCGAGCCCTCGGAGTAGTTCACGGTGACGTTCAGCCGCTGCACGCTGCCCGCGGTGAGCCGCGTGGTGCTGCCGCTCTTCTGGATCCGCTGGCCGACCGTGGCCGCGGCGTGCGAGCTGATCGGCTGGGTCGAGCCGTTCCACAAGGTCACCGCACCGGGAGCGCTGCTGGAGGTGTTGCGGATCAGGCCGTAGTCGTTGGTCGGGAAGCTGGCGCCCTCCGACGGGCCCACGTTCCACTGCCTCACCGCTCGGGTGCAGTGCCCGGCGTCGACGATGTAGTTCTGGCCGCCCTTGTTGGTGTTGAACCCGACCGAGCAGCGCGTTCCGCCGCCGGTGATGGCCTCGCCGTTGTAGATGGCCAGCCGCATCTCACCGGTGACCCGCTCGACCCGCACCTTGTCGCCGAGCTGGTCGGCGGTGCGCAGCAGCGCGGCGATGTCGCCGCCGGTCGCCGCGTCGGAGACGGACAGCACGACCTGGTTGGTCTTCGGGTCCTGGCCGATCGAGGTGTGCTTCACCGCGGGCACCGACTGCAGGAGGTCCTGCGCGGACGTCAGCGCCTGGGTGGAGTGCTTGACCAGCTTGGCCTCGGCACCGGACGCGCGGACCTGGTCGGCCGCGGCCGCGTCCAGCACGTTCACGACCGGCTTGCCCTTGGCGTCGAGGAAACCACCCGCGGTGCGGGCGCCGAGCGCGCCGTTGAGCTGGTCCAGCGTGCGGACGCTTGCTTCCTGTGTGCGCAGGATCTGGACTGCCTCAGCGGACGAGACACCTTCCCGTGCGGTCAGGTCGGAGATCGCGGACTGGGCCACCTCGGGCGAGTACCCGTCGATGGTGGCCGCGGCGGACATGGGTGCGGCGGCGAAACCGGCGACAGCGACACCCGCTGCCAGGGTTATGGCGGAACGGGCGGCGAAATGCCGCCCCTTGACGATCTTGCGCATACCGACAACTCACTTTCGCAGGGGGCGCGAGGTTTCCGCGCTGACCAGTGGGTTGCGCCGACCACGTTGTACGCGACCGGCACCGGACTTTTCCGGCGTATCCCAGCGTGTTCTCCGACGCGGTACTCCGGTACCACCTTTAGTCGGTATGCCCACAAAGAAAAGTTATGACGAAACGCTATCGGAAACGGCGTCCACTATGGACGCGTTGATCCCGTTACCGGTGGTCGGCCGCGATTCTCGTGGCGAGTTGGCGCAGTTCCGCCGTGCACATCATGATTCGGTGGACGGGAAGGTGTCGCGCGTAGTGGTCCACGTCCGCGCCCAGCGCGAACACGTGCACGGGCACGCCGGTTTCGCCGCTCGACGCGACGACCTGGCGCAACGCGGCCAGCACAGCCGCGTGCCTGGTCTGGTACGACGACGCGACCAGGTGGTTTCCCCGGTCCGCGGCGAGGTAGAACTGGATCAGGTCCTTGGTGCCGACGAACAGCTCGCTCGCCCCGGACGCGCAGAACTCGGCCGCGGAATGCACGGCCGCGGGCGTCTCGACGAAGACACCGAGCGGCGTTTCGGCGGTCAGTCCGAGGTGCCGGCGCAATCGCAGGAACTCGTCCAGGTCATTGATGAACGGTACGGCGAAGCTGACCCGGTCGGCGCCGGCGCCGAGGCGTTCCCGCAGGTGGGTGCGAATCGCCCGGAAAGCGTGCGGATAGGTGCGCTCGGCCAGCAGCCACCGCGCGCCGTGCAGTCCCATTTCGGGATTGGGTTCGTCGGCCAGTTCGACGTTGCTGGTGATCTCGGCGGCGGCGTCGGACCGCAGGTCGAGCAGCCGCATGACGAGCCGTTGGCCGGGAAGCAGCTCGTCCGCCATCGCGCACAGCTGCGCGGCGATGGCGTGGCCGTAGCGCTCGGCCTCGTCGGGGCCCGCCCTGAGCGAGTCGATCGGGCTCAGGCTCGCGGCGTAGCAGGCGAACTCCTCGCGGATGAAGAAGCAGTCCACCTGCTCGACGCGGGGGACAAGGGCGTTCGTCGACCGGATGTCCGACGCGGCCGTGACCACCACGCAGATCGACTCGATCGCGTCGAGCCCGGCGACGGGATCGGTGAGAACCCGTGGCGCGTGGTCGAGTTCGCCGACGACGACCGACTGCCGGTCGAGCCGAACGGTGACCTCACCGGTGAGGGCGTCCAGCGCGGACTCCTCGACACGCAGGACGGGGATTCCCCGTGACCGGCACAGGGACTGCATGTGGCCGGTGCGGCCGCCCCTGGCGCAGATCACCGCCGCCGACGTGACGATCGCGTCGTAGAGTTCCGGGCCGAGTTCGTCGACGACCAGGACGCCGCCGCCGACCGGTGTCCTGGTGCGGTTGCAGACGCCGCGCACGCTCGACGGGTGCGAGCCGACGAGCAGAACCCCTGGCATTTCCCGAAGACCCATCGCTGTCATGATCCGAGGTTGTCAGCCTGACAGCCATTGACGCATCTTCTCCCTTGCGCGGTATCGGTCGGCGTCAATCGAGTTCGAGCACCGAGCGCAGTTCGCGTGGCGTCACGGACAAGTCGTTGAGTTTGATCACGGCGGCCGTGTTCACCGCGTGCCGCAACGCCTGGTCCGCGATCGGTGCGGGCATCGCCTCGCGGATGGCGGACAGGCTTTCGTCCAGCCGCGCCGCCAGGACCTCGCGGTTCGCGCGTCGCCGGGTGGACATCCGGTGCACGTCGAGCATGACCGAGCGCTCGAACGCCTGCCGGACCGCGCTGTCCGGTGCGCCTGCCAGGTCGACGGGTCGATCCTCGTAGCAGGATTCCAGACGGCGCAGGACGGCCGCCGCCACACCGACCGAGTGGTTCTTGATCGCGGCGAGGTTGAACGCGAACGCGCCCATCCGCCCGTACCGCACGATCTCGTCGCCTTCGCGAGGCGCGCCGACCACGGAGACTCGCGCGGACGCCGTGCCGGTCGGCCCGACGAGGGTGCCGAGGTCGTCCACCTCCACCCCGCGGCCGGTCCGCCGGTGGGGCACGGCGGTTCCCGCGCGCAGGAGGTTCTGCCAGAGCGTGGACCTGACCCGTTCGTAGTCCGGCTCCCTGCCGAAGTTCGCGATCACCAGATCCGCGTCGATCCCCGTGTCGCCCCTGGTATCGCCGACGAACACCGTCAACCCGCCGGTCGCCGTGGTCGCGATCCGGTCGACTTTCCCGGTGACGAGCGAGATCCGCCCGTCGGCCATGGCCGCGTGGACGATTTCGGTCGTGTACGCGACCGCGCTGACCCGCAACGTGGCCAGCAAACTCGAATGACTGTCCAGCAGCGCGCGCAGGTCCGGCGACGGAATGCGGGCGAGCACTTCCGGCAGGTGCGGTTCCCACGACTTGGAAACCCGTTCGGTCACCACGGCTTTCGCCACGTCGGGGTGTTCGTCCTCGACGATGGCGCAGATCCGTTCCCACTCCTCGCACAGCAGTCGCACGATGTTGTCGCGGCCCTCGTAGCCGTCGTTGTGCAGTTTCGGGGACGGCAGGTCGAGCACTTGGTGCTGGTGGTCGGTGGGATAGGTCCGCAGGGTTATGCCGGACCGGGAGATCATGTGGATCTTGCCGGTGTGGCCGCGCCGCAGCAGGAGCGCGGCGGAGTCGTACGCGCTGAGCAACGTGCCGACGATCGCGACCGCGGCTTCCGGGTGGATGCCGAGGATCCGTTCCACGCCCGCCTGGGAGTAGGGGTGCCGGACGAAGGCGGGGTGGTCCGCCACGTCGGCGGCGAACGGCAGATCCCGTTCCTGCAGGCCGGTCGCGATGACGACGTGGTCGGCCAGGATGGTGCCCGCGTCCGGGGAGTCGCCGATGACGACCCGCACCAGGTCGCCCTCGCCCTTCACGTCGACGACCTCGCCGTCGACCTCGACCAGTCGCACGCCGTCCGTGGCCTCCCGAGCGGCTGCGGCGAGGCGTTCAGCGAGGTAGTCGGCGTAGATCCGGCGTGGCGCGGGCCCCGGCTCGGTGAAGGTGAAGTCCCGCCACTCGGCGGGCCAGTCCGCGCGGTCGGCCTCGTCGTTGGCCCACGCGACGAAGTCGTCGACGTCCTCGCGGAACATCGCCATCCGGCCCGCCTGGATGTTGAACACGTGGTGCCATGGGTTGCCCGCGCTGTGGTAGGCCACACCGGCGTTGCGGTGCTCCGGGCGTTGCTCGACCAGCACCACCTCCACCGGTTCTCGCGCGAACTGCAACAGGCGGACGGCGGTGGCGACGCCACCCAAGCCCGCTCCGACGATGACCACCCTGCGAAATCGGTCGGGGGATCGCACCCGTGGCACTCCTGTCCTGTCCGGCACGGCAGGTGAGGGACGTATTTCTCGGCTCGACGAGATTCAATCGCGCCGGTCGCCGGTCGTGCTACGGGCGGCCGTGGGATGACGGCGTTTTCCTCCCGCGTCGCTTTCGCCCCATTCGTGCCGCCGGTTGTCGGCATACCGCTGCGGCCCGGATCGGGGCATGCGACGATGATCACGGCCGGTCACCTCGGCTAAGGGAAGAACCACTGCTGGGGGAACGAGATGCTCGTTGTTCTGTTCATCGTGATCCTGATCGCGGTGTTCGGGTTGCTGAACGTGTTCACGTTGGTGTTGCCACGGCAATTCCTCAAGAAGCGCCAGGACGTGAAGAACGCCGAGCGGCAGGCGTTCGCGCTGAGCCAGGGCTGGTACTTCCAGCCGTACGCGCCGGAGGTGCTCAGCCGCTACGGGTGCCCGCCGTTCACCGAGCGTGGCGACCGCCGGGTGGTCTTCGGCCTGATCACCGGCCAGGTCGACGGGATGCAGGTCACGACGTTCGACTACCAGCGCCGCACCAAGAGCACGTCCTACAGCGCGGTCGTCTACAACGACACCAACCAGGTCGTCACGGTCTGGACGGTCAAGCTGCCGAAGGCGTTGCCGTACCTGGAGCTGAGCACCCGCAAGCTGTTCATGGGCAACGCGACCGAGGTGCGCACCGCCGACCCGGAGTTCAACAAGCGCTTCGTGGTGTCGGACGGTGACGTGAACCTGGCCGCGCAGCTGCTCACCCCGCAGGTGACCGGCACGATCCAGCACCTGCGGCTCGGCGACTGGACGATCCACGGCGACGAGCTCGTGTACCCGATGGTCAACACGATGACGAGGACCACCGCGCAGGAGATCGTGGACACCGCCCGGTGCGTGGTCGCGTTGGTCCGCGCGTTCCCGGCCGAGGTGTGGGGCGGCGCCCAGTTGCCTGCTCCGCAGACCCCTGCCACCCAGGTCCCGGCCGCCGCACCCATGTCCCAGCCGATGCCCGTGCAGCAGCCCATGGCACAGCCGATGCCACCACAGCAGGGGCAGTATCCGCAGCCGGGCGGTTGGCAGCCCCAGCCCCAGCAGGGATACCCGCAGCAGCCGGGGTACCCGCAGCCCGGATACGCCCAGCCGGGGTATCCGCAGCCGCAGCCGGGATATCCCCAGCAGAACCCGTGGTCCCAGCACCCAGGCCCCCAGGGGCAGCCGCCCAACGGTGGTTACCCGGCGGCTCCGCCCCGGTACTGACCGTTCGTCACACTCGATGTGAGGCAGTCGGTGCGTGATGGCGGCCAGGACGGGTAATCCCTCTACTGGATGACCGAGTAGGAGGAGACCCATGACCGACCGCCGAGAGGACGAGAACGTCATCGCGCTGCTGGAGCGCCAGCACGTCGAGATCCGCACGTTGTTCGAGGTCGTGGAAAGCGCGACCGGGGACAAACGCCGGGACGCGTTCCACGACCTCGTACGGCTGCTCGCTGTGCACGAGACCGCCGAGGAGGAGGTGGTGCACCCCGAGGTCCGCAACGTCGATGGCGGCGATGCCGTGGTGGACGCCCGAGTCGGGGAGGAGCACCGGGCGAAGCGGTTGCTGTCCACGTTGCACGACTTGGGGCCGGACGCGGAGGGCTTCGACATCCTCCTCACGGAGCTGAAGGCGGACGTGCTCGCACATGCCGAGCACGAGGAACGGGAGGAGTTCCCGTTGCTGCGCAAGCTGCACGACGAGGACAGGTTGCGTTCCATGGCTGGTGCTGTCCGTGCCGCCGAGATGATCGCGCCGACGCGGCCGCACCCGGGTGTCGAGAGCGCGACCGCGAACCTCTTGCTCGGACCGCCGTTGGCGATCATGGACCGGGCCAGGGACGCGATCCGCTCGGTGCTCAAACGGTAGTGGTGAACGGGCGCAGCAGGCCGGGCGTCACGTCCTGGGCGATGGTCAGCGCGGTGCTGTGCACGCTCATGCCGACACGTCCACGGGCGTGGTGCGGCGGGTGCGTACAAGCAGCACACCGGAACGAGCGAGCACCATCGCCAACGCCATGAACAGGAAGGCGTTGGCGTACGTGTCCTGGCCGCTGATGCCGTGCTCGATGCTGAACATGACGATGTCCTCGGCGAACCAGTGCTCGGCGCCGTACGCGAACACGACACGCGCGGCCGACAACACCACCCACACGGCTGCGTAACCGAACCCGCCTCGGGTCATCACCCGGCCGTCGGATGCTCGCTCCACTACCAGGAACTTCGCGGCGACGACGCCCGCCAGCACCCCGGCCCCGATGCCCGCGAGCTGCAGCGGTACGTCGTTGCCCCCAGTCGGCAACGACCGGACGAAGATGCCGCACACGATGACGACCGCGAGCAACGACCGCGCCAGCCGCCACCTCGTCAACGCGCGGTGTCCAAGGTCGGTGGCGAGCACGATCGCCAGGACGGAGACACTCGCGATCAGGGCTATCCAGAATGGACTTGCTTCTTTCACGAGTCCTCACGCTAGGTACGCCCGTGGTGCCGTGGTGTCAGCCGACCGTCGTCATCCCGTGTCCACCGGTAGGTGGACAACGGACCCGGGCATGTCCTGATAGGACTGTGGGGTGAACCGTTCGCAGACCGAGGCGCGCATCCGCTGGTTCGCGCTGTGGGACGGCTACCTCTCCGTCGCCTACGCGGTGGTGCTTGTGCTGTTGCTGATCGCGCAGAGCCCCGCGACGGGGCGTACGGTCGCCATCGGCGTGCTCACCCTGCTCGTGGTCTGGTACGCGGCCTTCGGCAGACGCGCGATCCTCAAGGAGGCGCGTGCGGTCCGTTTCGCGGTCGGCCTGATGGTCGGCTACGTCGTGGCGGTCGCCGCCGACCTGACCGCGACGTTCGCCCTGTTCGGCGTGGTGCCGCTGCTGGTGATGAGCATGCCACTGCGGGTGGCCATGCCGTTGGTGCTGGTCGCGCACGCGTGGCCAGTGACGTGGTCGGTCCTGGTGTGGGGCGGCGTCACGGCTGATATGTCACGTCAGTTGCTGTTCCTGCTCATGGGCGTCGCGCTGGCCATGTTCCTGGGCTTGTTCGTCACACAGGTCGTGCGGCAGTCACGGCAACGCGCTGACATGATCGAGGAGTTGCGCGAGAGCCGGGAGCGGCTGGCGGCGTTGTCCCGTGAGGCGGGTATGGCGGCCGAACGCGAACGGCTGGCCAAGGAGATCCACGACACCCTGGCGCAGGGCCTGACCAGCATCAGCACCCTGGTGCAGGCGGCCGAGGCGCAGATCGAGAGCGCGCCCGACAACGCCCGCGAACACTTGCGGCTGGCCCGCCGGGCCGCTGACGAGGGCCTCGCGGAGGCGCGTGCGTTCGTGGCCGCGGGGACGCCGCCGCTGTTGAAGGAACACTCGCTGGGGGAGGCGCTGCGCCGGGCGGCGAACGCGTTCACCGAGCGGCACGGCATCGACGTGGCGGTCAGGACGTCAGGGCGTGACCAGGAGGTGCCCACCCGCGTGGCGGTGGTCGTGCTCCGCGCGGCGCAGGAGTCGCTGTCGAACGTGGCGAAGCACGCGCAGGGTGCGGACCTGGTCAAACTGGCCCTCGAACTGACCGAGGACGAGGTACACCTGAATGTGACGGACAATGGTCCGGGCTTCGACCCGGCCGCCCAGACCGGTGGGCACGGCCTGCCGGGCATCCGCGCCCGCGCCGTGGAGGCGGGCGGCGCGGCGGACATCACCAGCGACCCGGCTGGGACGACCCTGTCGGTGACGATTCCCTACTACCAGGCGACGACATGATCCGCGTACTCGTGACCGACGACCACCCGATAGTCCGCACCGGCCTGATCGCCACCCTGGAGACCGAGCCGGACATCGAGATCGTCGCCGAGGCCGGGTCGGGTGCGGAAGCCGTGGCGCTGGTGCGGCTGCACCGGCCCGAGATCGTCATGCTGGACCTGCGCATGGACGGTATGGACGGCGCCGACACCACCCGCCACATCCGCGAGATCTCCCCGGAGACGGTGGTGATCATCGTGACCACGTACGACGACGCGGCCGACATCCTGCGCTGCATCGAGGCGGGCGCCGCCGGGTACATGCTGAAAGGCAGTTCCCGGACCGAACTGGTCGACGCCGTGCGCGCGGCGGCCGGTGGTGCCACGGTGCTGACGCCGTCGTTGGCCCCGGCCCTCTACCGCGCCAGGGGAGCCGAGGCGACCACGCTGTCCACCCGGGAGCAGAGCGTGCTCAGGCTGGTGGCCAAGGGGATGAGCAATCCCGGTATCGCGGCCGAGCTGTTCGTCGCCGAGGCGACGGTGAAGACGCACCTGTTGCGGATATTCAAGAAACTCGGTGTCTCCAGCCGGACCGCGGCCGTGGTGACGGCCAAGGAACGCGGCCTGTTGAGGTGACCTGCTTCCCTCCCGCGTGATCACCCGGGGTCGCCGAGTTGGAGTACCAGCGCGGGTTTGCCGTCGACCAAGGTCATGCCGACCTCGATCTTGGGGAATCCCTGGAAACTGAAGGCCCCGCGGCCGCCCGGCCCGACGGTCGACGTGGCGCCGCCACCTCCGGGGTAGGTGACCTGGTAGGTGAGGCTGTCCGCGCTGATGGCCGTCACGCGCATGGACGGGTAGTGCAGCTTCTTCGCGTCCAGCCGGATGGTCGCCGGCTTGGACAGCAGCAGCACGCAGTCGCCGTCGAAGCAGTCCTTCACGTTCGAGCTCGCCGGGGCGAGCGGACGCGTGTTCGTCGACGGGGTTGTTGTTGTCGTTGTCGGTGGTGCACTGGTTGTGGTCGGGACGGTGGTGGTGGTTTGCGGCGTGGTCGTCGAGGGTGCGGATGCCGGTGGCTGCGCAGTCGGCGCTTGGTTGCCGCAACCGGACACGACCAGAGCGATGGCGGCGAGAACAGTGATATGACGGCGCATGGTCCGGTTTGTACGCCGGTTTTCCGGGACCGGTCCCGCGTGACGCCGTGCTGGTACGGCGCTGGGCGGGCCAACCGCGACGCCGTCACCGGCAGAAGGGCGGCTCATCCTGAGCCCACGGGTGGGCGGCTTCGAGCTGGGTGGCCAGTGCCAGCAGGGTGCCTTCGCCGCCGAGACCGGCGACGAACTGGACCCCGAGCGGAAGCCCCTGTGCGGTGCGGTGCAGCGGAACCGACATGGCCGGGCGGCCGGTGATGTTGGCCAGCTGGGTGTAGGGGACCGGCGCGAGGTTGGTGATGATCTGGTCGTTCCACGCCTTCGTCTTGCTGAACGCGCCGATCAGCTTCAACCGTTCCAGCGTCTGCCCCAACGCGCGGACCGCGGGTGGCGTGTCGAGCTCGCCGACTCGGACCGGCGGGCGCGCGAGCGTCGGGGTGAGCAACAGGTCGTAGCGTTCGTGGAACGCGGCCAACGCACGCGTGTAGCCGTTCCACCGAAGGTGCGCGGCGACGTACTCCGGCGCTTTGACGGCCCAGGCCGAGGCCGCGAGCATGCGGGTGTCGAGTTCGAAGTCCTCGAGCCTGGCGCCGTGTTCACGCTGGATCTCCGCGATGATCGTCGCGGCGTTGGCGCCCCACCCGGTGAGGAAGTCACCCGCCATCCGCCTGCCGTCGATGTCCGGTTCGGCTTCCTCGACGTCATGGCCGAGCTGCGTGAGCACGGTCGCGGCATGGCTCACCGCCGCGACTGCTTCCTTGTCCACCGGGGTGCCGAGCGGGGAGCGCGTCGTGTACCCGACCCGGAGCCTGCCTGGTTCGCGAGCGGCGAGCTCGGCGAAGGAGACGTCCGGCCGCGCGGCCAGATACGGGCCGCCGAGGTCCTGCGCGGCGGTCAGGACGTCCAGCATCGCCGCGGTGTCGCGGACTGTCCGGGAAATGACGCCATCCGTTGCCGCGCCGTGGAAACTCTCGGCGCGGCGGGGGCCGCTCGACAGCAGTCCCCGGCCGGGCTTGAGCCCGAACAGCCCGCAACACGCGGCGGGGATGCGGATCGAGCCACCGCCGTCGCTCGCCCCGGCGACGGGCACGATACCGGCGGCCACGGCCGCGGCGGCGCCGCCCGACGACCCACCTGGGGTGTGCCGGGGGTTCCACGGGTTGCGGGTCGGCCCGGTCGCTTTCGACTCGGTCACCGCCTTGGTGCCGAACTCCGGCGTCGCGGTCTTGCCGAAGACGACGAGCCCGGCGTCCAGCCACCGCTGGACGGTCACGCTGTGCGCGGCCGCGACGTGCCCGCGCAGCGACCACGAACCCGACCCGGTCGGCAGGCCCGCGTAGTCCTGCCCCAGGTCCTTGAGCAGGAACGGCACCCCGGCGAGAGGACCCGACAGCGGCCCTGCCGCCCGTTTCCTGGCGATCTCGTACATCGGGTACACGATCGCGTTCAGCTTCGGGTTGACCTGCTCGGCGCGTTCGATCGCCACTTCGAGCAGGTCGGCGGCCGTGACCTCGCCCCGCGCGACCAGCCCGGCCAGTCCGACCGCGTCAAAACGCCGGTACTCTTCGTAGTCGACCACGATCAACCCTAACCAGAGTGTCCTCTCAGTCCGGTGTGACCGCGCTCACCAGCTGCCGCTGCCTCCGCCGGACGAACTGGACGAGCTGCCGCTGTCGGACGAGCTGCTGCTGTCCGAGGAACTGCTGCCCGACCAGGTGCTGCCGCTGTCGTACGAGGAGTGGTGACCGCCGCCTGACCGGCGCCCCCTGCCCGCACTGGCCAGCAGCACGATCAGCAGGCCCACGATGCCGAGCCCGAACACCCACCCGAAGGCCGACGAGCCGCTGGTCCGGCTTGAGGACCCGGCGGAGGCCGGGGTGGTGCGGCTGGTGGCCGGTGGTGACGTCGGCCGCGTCGAAGTGGGCAGGGCAAGGCCTGCCGCGGGGAACGTCGCCGCCACCAACACGACGTCGCGTGCGACGAGGTTCTTCTGGCTGACGCGGACGACGTTGCCGTCAGCGGAAGCGGCGCTGTCGCATGGCGTCGTGCCGGACACCGTGCAGGAGCCGAGAGTCGCGGCCGCCGGGGCGGTGATTGTGCCGGTGACGGCGGCCACCGGCACGTCCCAGCTGCCGTCCACCACATGCCAGAACACCGCCGCGTCGGTCCCCCTCGACTCCGCCGCGACGGCCACGTCGTAGTTCAGCACGTAGGTGTGCTTCCCGGTCACTGTGACAGCGGGATCGCCGACGCGGATCACGCCGCCGGTCGTGGTCACCCCGGCGGGCGCGCCGTCCGGGCTGGACGCGGTCGCCTTCCCGATCATCTTCTTGCCCGTGACCTTGCGGGTGATGCCATGGCGGTCGTTGGCCCCGAAGTCGTAGACGATCGTCTCGGTGACGTGCGCACTGCCGTTCGCGGCGATGGTGACCGCCACGTCATAGGCAGAGATCCGTTCGCCCGGCTCCGCCGACGCCGCCGGGGCGAAAGCCAGCGCGGCGCCCAGCGTCCCGGCCGCGGCCAGCGATGCTGCTGCCCGCATGCTCGACCTCCCAGCGTCATGTCGGTTCGATCACCGCCTACGACGCAGGCGCCCACGCCCCGGTTCCCTACGGCGTAGGCCCCTGCGCGAGCGACAGCACATTGCCGTCCGGGTCCGGCACATCGACGTGGCGAACGCCGTTGCCGTAGGTCTCCACCGGGTCATGGGCGATGTCGTTGGCGGCCAGCCGGGCCATGATGTCGTCGAAGTCGGTCACCCCGAGCGTGATCATGGCCGTGCCGACGCCCTTGGCACGCAGCTCGCGGTCGTCGAGGACGACCCACGCGTTCGCACCGACCTGCCACAGGTACTCCTCGCCGATCACCTCGTCGGCCGGGCGCCCGAAGAACACCTCGTACCACGGCAGAGACCTGGTGCAGTCGCTCACCGGCACGATGCTGTACAAGTCCACTCGGACCACTCCCTGTCAGCTGGTTCGGAGGGTGGACCACGCCCGCGGCGAAAACTCATCGGGCACCAGCCGGGCCAGTGCCTCGCGAGCTGGGGAGCCGGGTGGTGCGGTCAGCGTGACCAGCATCTGGTCCGGTGCGCGGGCGACGTCGAACGCTTGCTGCGTCAACGTGATCCGGCCGATAGCCGGGTGGTGCAGCTCGTAGTCGGCGGCGTCGCACGGACGGATCCGGTGATCGGCCCACATCGTGGCGAAATCGGGGCTCTTGACCGAGAGTTCCCCGATCAACGCCGCCAGCGCCGCGTCGTCGGGATACCGGCCGGCGGCCAGGCGGAGGTTGCCGACCACCGCACGGGCCTTGCGGGGCCAGTCCGCGTACAGCTCCCGGGTGCGTGCGTCGAGGAACACCAACCGGGCCATGTTCGGCCGGGACCGCACGTCGGCGTCGAGATGACCGGCGAGCAGGGCGTGTCCGAGAGCGTTCCACGCCAGCACATCGGCACAGCGGCCCTGCACGAGCGCGGGCACGCCGGACATCATCGCCAGCAGATCGAGCGTGGCGGGCAGGACACGTTCCGGTGCGGGCCGAGCGGCCACGGCCCGGCGGGGCGCCGAGGCAAGGCGGCGCAGGTGTTCGCGTTCGTCCCGATCGAGCCGCAGCGCCTCGGCGATCGAGTCGAGTACCGGCCCGGACGCGCCGCGTGACTGCCCCTGCTCGAGGCGGGTGTAGTAGGACACGCTGATCCCGGCGAGCTGGGCGAGTTCCTCCCGCCGCAGACCGGGCACGCGGCGCCGCTCGCCGATGGGGGACAGCCCGACGTCCTCCGGCCGCACCTGTGCCCGCCGGGCCTGCAGGAACTCGCCGAGGACGCTCATGGTCCCGAGTATGCGCGATCCGCGCGTGCGCCGGCCACACCCGCTCAGTGGTAGGAAAAACCGGGGCTGGGCGGGTGCCGCCGCCGTCGCCAGAGTGGCGGCGTGATCACCGAGAAGAGTCGCAAGTGGTGGGTGCTGACCGGGGTCGGCATCGTCAGCTTCCTCGGCTGCGTCGACCTGACCATCGTCAACACGGCTGCCCCTGACATCAGCCGGTCGCTCGGCGCGAGCGTGCCGCGGACCCAGTTGGTGGTCAACATCTTCGTCGTCGCGCTGTCGATGTTCATGGTGGCGGCGGGCAGGTTGTCCGACCGGTACGGCCGCCGCCGCGTGCTGTACGCCGGGACCATACTTTTCGGACTGTCTTCCTTGGGTGCGGGGCTGGCGTCCGACGTGGGAACCCTGACCGCGTTCAGGTTCGTGCAGGGCACTGCCTGCGCCGTGCTCTACACCAGTTCAAGCACGATCGTGGCCGACGCGTTCCCGCACGCACAGCGCGGCAGGGCGATCGGGATGCTGTTCGCGATCAACGGGATCGGGCTCGCGGCCGGTCCCATGCTCGGCGGGTTGCTCGTCGGGACGCTGGGCTGGCACTGGGTGTTCCTGGTGAACGTGCCGCTCGTGCTGGTGGCACTGGCGATCTGCGCGGTCTGCCTGACCGAGTCGCACGGCACCGACGACAGCGCGCTGGACTGGCCGGGGCTCGTGCTGCTCGTGGTCGCGCTGGCCGGGTTGATCTTCGGTGTCACGTTCGACGACACGTTCGGCTGGACTTCGTGGCAGGTGCTCGGGTCGATCGTTGCCGGGGCGGTTGCGTTGGCCGGCTTCGTGCTGGTGGAAAGACGAGTAGCCGCGCCGCTCGTCCCATTCGGGTTGTTCGCCGACCGACGGTTCCTCGGTGCGGCCACCGCCGAGTTCGCGCTGGCGTTCTTCTACACCACGGCGTTGTTCCTGATGCCCTTGTACCTGACCGTCGTGCGTGGCTTCGACGGCCTCGCGGTGGGACTGCTCATGTTGCCGACGACCGCGACCGTCGCTGTCCTCTCTCCGCTTGTCGGCAGGGTGGTTGACCGCGTTGGCCCGCGGGTTGTGATCGTGACCGGCTTCGGTGCGTTCTCGTTGTCCGCGTTGACGCAGTCGAGCTTCGACACGGACACGGGCCTCGGGTTCGTCGTGGTCGCGTTCGTGCTGATGGGGATCGGCTGGGCGGGCGTGCTCGGGCCGTCCGCGGTGCTGGCGCTCTCGTCGGTGCCGCCTCGGACGGCTGGGCTCGCGGTCGGCGCGACCTGGACGATCCACAACTTCGGCGGGGCGATCGGGTTGGCCGTGGGGATGACCGTGTTCCGCGGGTTCGCCGGTGACGTGGTGCGCGCCGAGACGTTCGCTGCAGGCAACCAAGCGGCGATGCTGCTGCTCACCGGCGTGTCGGTGACGGCCGTTCTCGTACTGGTGGGTGGGAGATCCGGGCGGATCAGCGCTTGATCTCCACCTGGCCGTGGTTGCTACCGGACCGACGTGGGTTCCGCGGCGAAGTCCGCGTACTCGGGTGCCGTCTCGAAAGGCTCCGTGACGGGGGTGCTGGCGCGGCGGGCGAGGTGCAGTGTCGAGTAGAGCAGGCCGATGTCGACGGTGAGCGTGATCCGCTGGGTGAGGCCGACGGGCAGGATCGTGCTCAGCTCCGAGAAGGCCGGGACCTTGGCGATCAGGTAGCTGAGGCCGAACAGCGCCAGACCGGCCACGCTGTAGCGGGTCCAGCGGGTCAGTGCGGCGTGGTTGCGTGTCAGTCCGGGAATCCCCCGTGTCCGCTTGAGCAGGGAGAAACCGAGAACCGGGATGCTCAGGAACGCCGCGACGCACGCGTACTGGTGGATCTCGCCGCTCAGTGCGCTCGACAGTTCTCCGTAGGCGACGGGGAAGGCGGCTGCCAGTGCGAGGCCGCCTGACCAGCACCCGAAAAGCACCCGGGTGGTGCGGCTGAGCGGAATCCCGGCCGAGTTCAGTGCTGCCAGGGTCGTCGCCGAGCCGATCGCCACCAGCAGGATGCTGACCGACAGCAGGCCCGGCGCCTGGTCGGTGAACGCGTAGAACGACACCGCGTCCTGGAACGGGTTGCGACCGCTGACCAGGTGCAGCACGACGAACGCGAGCACGCCCCATGAGATCGCCGCGGCCGACATGACCAGCCACGGCTGCGTTCTGGCCGACACCGCGGTTGTCGGTACAGGGGTCGCCTGGCCCTGCGACGGAGACATGAACGTCATGGGAAGAGATTCGTCCACCGGGCCACCTGCTCGGAACCTAGCGAACACCCCAACCACTGGTGGAGGTAGCCCTACCTGACCCGGGGTTCTTGACCCCGCCCGTGTTGAACACGATAATGACGATCGTTTCCAACTGAGGTGAGGATCGATCGTGAAACGAGTGGCCCTGTTAGCCGTTGGTCTGCTGGTCGCGGGGTGCTCGACCCCCGCCGCCGATGGCGGACCCACCGCCCCGAGGGCGGACGCCCCGGTCATCGACCGGACAGTCCAGCCACTGGCCGCCGGTCTCACGGTCGCCGTCGGGGGCCGTGAACTGAAGCTGCCCAAGGCGCCGGAACGCATCGTCTGCCTGAACGGCCTGTGCGACGACGTGCTGACGGAACTGGACATCGTCCCCACCGCGACGAGCAACCCCACACTGCTGACGCATCCCGCGCTGCTGGGCGACCGTGGATCCGCTGTGCCGGTGGTCAAGGGCAGCTTCGGGTCGGAGGACGTCGAGAGCATCGGCGCGCTGCGACCGGACCTCGTGATCGGCCTGCCTGGCGTGCACGACCCGCTGCGCCCGGCGATCGAGAAGTTCGCGCCGCTGTGGCTGGTGGAACCGGCGACCTGGCAGCAGTCCCTGGAGTCCTTGCGGGCGCTCGGCGCCCTCACCGGCCGCACGGACGCCGCCATGCGCGCCGAACAGCGCTTCCGTGACAAGCTCGCCGCAGCGGTCACGGCAACGCACCAGAACGGCAAGGCCAAGCGGAAGGCCCTGCTGATGTACGGCAGCGCCGACTCGATCGGTGTGGACACCAACCAGTCCCTCAAGGGCGACCTGCTCGGTCAGCTGTTCACGTACCCGTTCCCCGCCAAGGGAACGGACGCGGCGACCGCGAGCAACTACAGCGTCGAAGAGCTGCTGGCCAAACAGCCGGACGTGGTGTTCGTGTACTCCTTGCTGTTCTCCGACAAGGACCGGACGCTCAGCGCCCAACTCGCGGACAACGCCGTGTGGCGCCAGATCCCGGCCGTCCAGCACGGACACGTCTACGAGATGCACGCGAAGCTGTGGGGGTCCGGCCGCGGCACCCGCAGTCTCACCGCCGTCATCGACGAGGCCGTCGCCAAGGTCCCCGGGAATTGACCCGAGCCGCATGGGTTGTTCTCGCGGGCGTGCTGATTGTCGGCTCGCTGATGCTGGGCACGCCCTTCGTGGGGATCAACCGGCTTTTCCAGTTGTCCGGGCTGGAGCAGATCGTCGTGGCCGAGGTCCGGGCGCCCCGGCTGGCGCTCGGACTGCTGGCGGGCGGAGCCCTGGGTGTCGCCGGTCTGATGCTCCAGGAATCGTTGCGCAACCCGTTGGCCGTGCCGGAACTGCTCGGGGTGTCCGGAGGTTCGGCTGCCGCTGTCACCATCTGCGTCGTGTTCGGACTGAACGTGCCCGGGGCGCCCTTGCTCCCCGCGCTTGTCGGCGCGGCCGTCGGTGCGGCGCTGACGCTCCTGGCGGTACGTGGCGCGGTCGGTCCCGAGGCCACGCTGCTTGTCGGTGCGGCCGTGAGTGCGGCGTTGCAGGCGGTGCTGCTGGCAGCGGCGGCACTCGCCGACTCACGTGACCAGGGCGTCCTGGTCAGGTATCTGTTGGGGTCGCTGACGGGCACTGACTGGACCGATGTCCTGGTGGTGGGCGTGGGCCTGGCTGTGATCGCTCCGCTGTCGGTGTTGTGCCTGCCCGCGTTGAAGGTGTTGCGGCTAGGTGACGAGACGGCGGCGTCCGCCGGGTTGAACGCCGGTCGAGCCAGGGTCCTGGTGCTCACGGTCGCGTGCCTGTTGATCGCTGTCGTGGTCGGGTTCTGCGGGCCGATCGCGTGGATCGGATTCCTCGCACCGCAACTGGCCCGTCTCGTGTCCACGGCGTCGGCGCACTGGTCCATGGTGTTCGGCGCGTTGCTCGTCGTCGCCGCGGACCTGGCCGCACGGACCGTGCTGTACCCGGTCGAGCTGCCTGTTGGCGGGCTGACCGCGGCCATTGGCGTCACCGTAGGAGTCTTTGTGTTGTTGCGCAGGCGAAAGCGTGTGCGCGGATGAGATGGCTCGGGGTGTTGATCGTGGTCACGGCCGCGCTCGCGTTCGTCCAGCTGCTCACCGGGTCGTCGATGTCGCCGGCCGAGGCGTGGTCCGCGCTGGCCGACGGGAACAAGATCATCGTCGAGCTGCGGGCGCCCCGCGTCCTCGTCGGGCTGGGCGCCGGGGCGTGCCTGGGGATCGCGGGCATGGTCCTGCAGTCGACGTTGCGCAACCCGTTGGCGTCTCCGGAGGTCACCGGCGTCGGGTCGGGGGCGATCCTGGGTGCGGTGGTCGCCACGACCCTCGGCGGGGACGTCTCGTCGCCGACGGGAATGGTCGTCGTGGCGCTGCTCGGCGGGTTGCTCGGCGGGGGAGTGCTCTGGCTGGTGGCGTCGGTGGGCGGGTCGGATCCCTTGCGGCTCGCCGTGATCGGCATCCTGCTGTCGGCCGTGCTGTCCGGGTTGACGTTGATCCTGCTCACCGCTCGCCCGCAACTGGCGGGCGCGATGACCCGGTGGCTGGTGGGCAGCCTGAACGGGCGGAGCTGGGAACATTGGTCGGCGTTGTGGCCGTGCCTCGTCGTCGGTCTCGGCGGCGCGTTGCTCGTGACGGCTGTTCTCGGCGTGCTCGCGGTCGACGACGACCACGCCAAAGCCGTCGGTGTGTCGGTGGTCCCGTGGCGGATCGTGGTCCTGATGCTGGCTGTGCTGACCACGTCGGCGGCGGCCGCCTCGACAGGCGCGTTGGTGTTCGTGGGTTTGCTGGCGCCGCACGCCGCACGTGCGTTGGTCGGCAGCGATCAACGGATCGCGTTGCCGGTTGCCGCTGTCGTCGGCGCGGCGACGGTGTCAGCCGCCGACATCGTGGCGCAGAACGCGAATCTTCCCGCCGGTGCGATCACGGCGGTGGCCGGTGCGGTGGTGATGGTGCGGGTGGCCAAACGGACGTCCACCGCGACAGTCGGAGGAGCACGATGATCGAAGCGACGGACATCACGGTTCGTTTCGGCCCGAAAACAGTGCTGGACAAGGTCTCGGTCACGGTGGAGCAGGGCACGTGGCTGGGTCTGGTCGGCCGCAACGGGTGCGGCAAGTCGACGTTGCTGCGGGTGCTCGCTGGCCTGCACACCCCGGCCGACGGTGTCGTCACCATTCAGGGAAAGCCGTTGACCGCACTGTCCCGCAGGGAGGTCGCGCGCCGGGTGGCTGTGCTGTCCCAGTCGATGCCACCTGTCGGCGCCATGACGGTCAGGCAGCTTGTGCGGCAAGGACGATACGCCGTGCGCGGCCCGTTGGGCATGTTGGCCAACGGTCAGGACAAGGCCGAGCACACGGCGATGGCCGACACGGCGATGCTCGACCTGGCCGACGCGCAGGTGGATCGCCTGTCCGGTGGTGAACGGCAACGCGCCAGGCTGGCGTTGGCATTGGCACAGGACGCACCTGTGCTGCTGCTGGACGAACCGACGACCTACCTCGATGTGCGGCACCAGCTCGAAGTGCTGGAGCTGGTACGCCGGTTGCAGCGGGAACGCGGGCTCACGGTGGTGACGGTGTTGCACGACCTCAGCCAGGCCGCGAGGTACGCCGACCGGATCGTCGCCTTGCGCGACGGAGTGGTCCACACGCACGGGCCCGCCGATGAGGTCGTCGACGCCGAACTGCTGCACGCCGTCTTCGGCGTGAAGGGACGCGTGTGGCGGGACGACCTCACCGGCAAGCCGATGTGTTCCTACGACACCGCCGTGAGCTGACGCAACGTCGTGGCGTCACGGACCACCGCGTCGACGTCGTCGTCTTCCACGAATTCGAGCAGGATCTCGACGGTGTCCTTCGTGGTCAACAGTTCGACGACCGGACGCCAGAGGTCCTCCCGCGCGGCAAGGGGAAGCCGCTCGGTGTACCCGTCGGGACCCCACGAGAACGCGTGCACCGAGGCCAACGCGGGCAGCAGGGCACGCACCTCGGCCAGGCACTGCCCGACGATCGGGGATTGCCGCGGCTGCCAGTGCGCCACCAGGTCGGTCGAGCCCGCTTCGACGTACATCGCCAGCGCCGAGTCGATGTCGTCGGTCAGCGACTCCACGTGGTACTCGACCGTGACCGGGATCCCTTGCTCCCCGGCGACATCGGCGCACCGCCGGAGCGCGGACGTCACCTCGGCGCGGTAGTGCGGTGCCGCGTCGGCGGACGCCCGGGTCCCCGCCCAGACCCGGATGCGCCGTGCCCCGAGTTCCACAGCGGTCTGGACCAGTGCGGGGAACTCGGCCGGGTCGCTGTCGCCCGGCTTGTGGTACGAGCCGTACGTCCCGACCACGAGTCCGTTGTCGTCACAGAGCTTGCGCGCTTGGGCCGCTGCCGCCAGGTCACCGGCCGGGACGTGGATGTCACCGCCCCACTCCACGACCCCCAGCCCCGCGTCGGCGGCGATGGCGGCCACGTCGGCGGCGGACTTGTGCCGCAGGGTCACCGATGCCAGTCCAACCTCGATCATGTACAGCCTTTCTCTCCCTACAGGAACGGTGGTGGAACCAGGACCAGACCGCTGTCCCAGCCCCGGGCGTCGATCACCTGCTGCCAGCGCGGCAGGCCCAGGTACCGGAACGCGGCGGGCGCGTTGGGAACGAGCCCGGTGGCGCACACCCGGACCACCCGCAGCGGCGTTTCCGCGACATCCGGTGTGGTCAGGTCGAACGCGGCGATCCGGTTGCCTGCCAGGCTCGCGGTGAGCGCGGCCAGGTCACCGGTCGGCAGTTGCGCGGCGTCCATGTGGGACGACGGGTGCGTGAACCTGTGCAGCCACTGATCCTGCACGGCCGGGTCCAGCCAGATCTGCACCTGTGCGCCGAGGTCACGGACACGCCGGAAGTTCTCGCCCGCGTCGGCGAGGTAGCCGCGATCGTCCCGGTGGGGCAGGTAAAGCCCTTCGGCCAGCACACCCGCGTCGATCGCCTGGAACACCCACCCCGACTTGTCCAGCAGGCCCAGCGTGAACACCCACGTGTGCACCGCTTCCAGCACCGCCTTGGTGCAGGCGTGCACCGGGTCGAACCGGGCGGCCCCACCGCCGCCGACGATCCCGGTCTCCGGGTCGATCACGACGGCCGCGACCACCGACACCGGGTGCTCACTGGGCAACCGCACGAGGTGGACTTGTAGCCGCGAACCGGCGAGCCGTTCCGGCAGCCCGGGAACCGACGCGATGTCGATGCCTGTCGTCGGGGCGCCCAGATGCCACCACAGTTCGAGCGCGTCGCGTTCCACGAGCTCCAGCAGGCCGCGTTCGAACGCGTCATCCGCGCCGACGCCGGTCGCGATGCCCGCGTAGTTCAGGTGGTGCAGTCGTGGTTGCCTGCGCCGTGCGCTGGTGTGGTAGTTCAGGTACACCCAGGACGCGGGTGCGTAGCACGGTTCGCCGTTCTCGATACCCTGCGCCCAGGTGATTTCGAGGTTCTCGTCGAAGTACCGGTACGGGAACCGCTCCACCTCGTACTGCCAGTTCGCGAAGAACGGCAGATCGGCGGGCCCGAAGAGCCTGTGGCCTTCCGCGGCCAGTTCCCGGGCGCTCGCCACGCGCAGGCCAGGTGGCACCCGGTTGCCGCAGTAGCGTTCCACGGCCTCGCCCAGTGCCGCCGCACGGGCGGTCTGGGGGTCGCCGAAGCTGGTGCCCAGGCTGACCCGGTCGGCGGGCCACGCCCCGAGCCTGCGGGCGTCGGCCACCTCGGCCGTCACACCCAGGTAGCTCGATGGCATGCCAGGCACGGGTTCGACGTCGACGAGCCGCCGGACGACGCCGGTCAGCGGATCGATCAGGGATTCGGTGGTCAGTGTCACGCGGCGATCTCCTCGGCTCGTACGGCGTCCGTGTCGTCCCACGCCCACGGCAGGACAACCGTCGCGGCGAGTACTGCCCTGGTGCTGGGCAGCAGTTCGGTGGCGGTGAAGGGGTCCTGGCCGGTGTGCGGGTTGCGGGCGTGCCGTGGCCAGTTGTGCCCGGCGATCTCGACCGTCAGTTCAGCGTTCGCCGTCACTTTCACACCCGCGGGCGGGCAGTCCACCGTGAACTGCTTGGCGCCGTCACGGATTCGCCGCACCCCGTGGCCCAGATAGGTTCCGCCCAGCCACACGTGCACGAACCAGTCCGCGTCGGCACAGTCCACCTCGGTGGTCAGCTCGACAGCGAACGGGCCGCGGATCTCGCCTTCCGGGAGAGTGGTTCGCAGCACCGCGTGGTTGTGCTCACGGTGTTCCGGATAGGGCCGGTCAGGGTCCGCCACGAACCCGGCTTGCTCGACCACCAGGTCGAATCGCTCGTGTGATGCGGCGATCGGCCGCCAGTGACCTTCGTCGGTGACGGCGATCAGCTCCTTGTGCCCATGCAGCCGGTCCAGCGCGTGCACCCAGTCCAGGTAGGTCTTGCCGATCTTGTGGCCGAGGGCTCGGCGCGTGTCCAACTCGTGCCCCCAGGGCCCCATCAGCAGTCGGGTCGCACCGCCCCAGGATCGTGCCAGTTCGACGGTGTCGGCGGCGAACGGGTCGACGAGGCCGCCGACGGCTAGCAACGGGACCCTGGTGGTGGGGATCTGGTTCCACAGTCCTGGGTCTCGCCGGGGTGCGGTCCATAACCGCTGCCAGCCCACCGACTTCAGATGGATGTCGCTGACAGGTGTTCGCGTCACCAGGTCACTGGTGTCCCGAGGTGGCCGGGGGAGTCGTGTGTCACCGTGTTCGGACCACCAGCCGACTCGGCAGGCCAGTCGCGCCGCGCCGCCTGGCTCACGGACGGTCTCGCCCGCGCCCAGCGCGGGAACGGCCGCGATGACCCCTAGCACCTTGTCCTGCCTGGCAAGGGCGGCTGTGATCGCGCAGTAGGCCGCGTAGGATCCGCCGACCGGGAGGACCTGGCCGTCGCAGAAGGGCTGCCGGGTGATCCAGTCGACCACCGCCGCGCCGTCGGCCCGTTCGTGCCGATACGGCTGGAATTCGCCAGTGGACTCGAAGCGGCCGCGGACATCGCCGACTACGCAGGGGAAACCATGCCTGGCCCATGCATCGGCCTCGGCGAGGTGATGCTGCCTGCCGTACGGCGTTCTGATCAGCACGACCGGACCGGGCGCGGCGGCCTCGACCACAGTAAGCGCGAGGTCCGCGCCGGGCACAGTGAGGGTTATGGGGAGGGCTATGGGGCGCACGGAGGCACCGGCAGAACGGGATGATCGCCGATCGCGAACGTGTCCAGGTCCATGACGCGCAGCCGTCGACTGGCCGGGATCGCCTCGGGCACGAACGAGCTCTCGCGGTGGTCCGTACCCCGTGCCCAGCGTTCCAGGTCCTGGGCGGCCATGGCGCACACGAGCACGATCTCGGCGGCGGTCATGCGCTCGTCGCCCAGGACGGCTTCTTCGGTGGCACAACTGGTCCAGTACGTTTCGAGGTGTTCGTGGCCGGATCCCGCCGCGGCGAGCCTGCGTGCCCGGACGTCCGCGTGCGGCAGGTCGTCCGCGACCGGTTCGAACAGGACGTGACGTCCTTCCCGGTACACCCGCTGCCACCCGATTCCTCTGTTCAACAACGAATCGAGCTCGCTCCACCACGTCGGCGCCGGGCCGTCGTGCACCGCGCACACGGCGTGGACTTCGGTCGCGTCGACGGCGTCGGCGTTGACAGGCACGGGAATCGCGCCCGCGCGCCGGAGGTGGGCGGTCAATGCCTGGGCGATCGCCGGTTCGGCGAGGACGCCGATCCTGGCGCGTTCGTGCGGCCAAGGACGCCGTTGGCCCAGGTGGCCCGCCGCGCGGAACGCGGCGAGTTCGTCCGGTGGTTGCCCGTTCCCGATCAACGCGGCTCGTACGGCGGCGGACGTGTCCTCGTCCAACGCGAGGTCGAACAGGTTCCCGTTGGCGTCGCGCAACGCCATTCCGTTGCGTGGACTGGGGAACAGCGCGGCCCCCGGCCGTAATCCCTCGTTGCCGGAGGACATGGCACCTCTTTCGGTGTGTGGGGTGGGCACGGTGCCGCCCGCCCGGGTTGGGCGGCACCGTGTCAGATCACTCTTCGTTGTCGTCGAACGGGTTCTCGACCAGCGCGTTGCTGTGGCTGGCGGAGTTGTGCGGCAGGGCCCGCTCGGCCTCGACGCTCACAAAGATGTCCTTCATGTGTTGTCACCTCCCTCGTTGTCGCATTCCCTCTCTACCCAGCCACACATGACAACCATTTTCAACACCTGAGGGGATGTGACGGTCGACACAGATGAAAACGGTAACTGTTTTCGTTAGGCTGCGCGGGTGGCATCAGCGGAGACACGTGTGGACCTGAGGGCGGATCGGGATTTCCGGCATTACCTCGCCGCCCGCGTCGTGTCGTTGACCGGCAGCCTCGTCTCCCTTGTCGCCCTTCCGGTGCTGGTCTACCAGCTGACCGGGTCGTCGGGCTGGACGGCCGCGGTCGCCGCGACGGAGGCGGCGCCGTACCTGGTGTTCGGCCTGCTGGCGGGCGCGGTGGCCGACCGGGTCCGGCGGCGGGAGATGATGGTCCGCCTCGAGGTCGTCACCGGCCTCGCGCTGGCCAGCATCCCGATCGCCTGGTACAGCGGGGTTCTGACCGCGACGCAGGTGATCGTCGTCGGTTTCGTCGTGCAGACGTGCTTCGTGTTCTTCGACGCCGCCAACTTCGGCGCCCTGCCCACCCTGGTCGGCAAGGAACGGCTGACCTCGGCGTTCGCCACCCTGTACGCGGCCAGTACGTCGATCGAACTGTTCGTCCCCGCGCTCGCCGGACTGCTCGTGGCATCGCTGGCGCCGCCGGCGCCCCTGATCAGCGTCAACGTGGTCACGGCGGTGGCGGCGGCGGTGCTGATCGCGGGGATTCGCGCGCCCCTGTCCATGCCCGTGCGGGCGAAGGTGGACATCGCCACAGGGTTGAGGTTCCTGTGGCGGAACAAGGTCGTGCGCACCCTCACCCTGGTGGGGACGACACACGCCGTGGCCGGTGGCGCCTGGGTGGCGATGCTCGTGCCGTGGGCCGACAAGGTGCTGGGCATAGCGCCTTCCGGTGATCTCCGGCTCGCGTTCCTGTTCAGCTGTTGGGGATTGGGCGGGTTGGCGGCGTCACGGCTGGTGCCGGTGCTGAGCAGGCGGTTCGGTCCCGCCCGCGTGACGCTGGGTGCGTTGCCGACCTCGTTGGCGTGCGGCGGGCTCGTCCTGGCCAGCACGTACTGGCTCGTCGCCCTGCCCGCGGCGATGCTGTGGGGCGCGGCCCATTCCACGGTCGTGCTCAACGCGATCACCTTCCGTCAGCAGGAGATTCCCGCGGAACTGCAGTCCAGGGTCAACACCACGTGCCGGATGCTGTCGTGGGGGATCGGACAGCCGGTCGGGGCGGCGGTGGCCGGTGCGGTGTCGGTCAACTGGGGACCGCGCGGAGGTCTGGCCATCGGGCTCGCTGTCCTGGCGCTCGGAGTCGCGGCCGCGTGGATCACGCCAGTGTTGCGGCGCAACGCATGAGCGAACCGCTTGCCCGTGTGCACTCGTTCCTCAACGGCCCGCCTGCCGGTTCGCTGGACGCTGACGGCCTTGTCCCAGGCGACGGGACGGTTCAGCTTCCCGCCCGCCGACCGTTCGACACGAGCCTGGCCGACGCGTTGACCCGGCGACGATCGGCGTACTCCTACGGCGCCGGGCCTCTGTCTACACAGGACATCGCGCACCTGTTGGGCTGGGCGGCCGGTCCGCAGCGGGTGACACGGGGGCACCGGTTCAACATGGCACCGTCCGCGGGCGGACTGCCCTCGCTGGACATCTACGCCATCGCGCGCGATGTCGCCGGCGTTCCCGCCGGTGTACACCGATATGACCGCTCGGCCGGGACGCTGTCCGCGCTGCGGCTCGGCGACCCCACGCGGGCGTTGCGCTCGGTCCTGGTCCAGCCCGAGTTCGCCACCCGTGCCGCGGTCGTCCTCGCTGTCGTCGCCCGCCTGGACGTCACGTTGGCGAAGTACCCGATCCGGCACTACCGCACTGTGCACGTCGACGCGGGGATCCTGGCGCAGAACCTGTATCTCGTCGCCGCGTCCGCGGGGATCGCGTGCTGTGCCGTGGCGGGTTTCGACGACGCGGCGGTCACCGAGTTGCTCGGGCTCGACGAGACCGCGTTCCCCGCGGTGCTGTTCACCGCCGGTCCGGCGTGTTCCTGACCTGTGGGTTGCGTCGACAGCCATCTGGTGAAACGATCGTGGCAGTTTACTGAAACGAACGGTTCAGTCGGGAGGGGGAGGCATGAGCGACACCTTCGGCGAGCTGGCCGCGATGCCCGTCAAACAGATCTGGGACAACGTGACAGCACGGGTCGTAACCAGCGAACTGGTCACGATGGCGATCGTCGAACTGGAGCCCGGCAGCGTAGTGCCCGCCCACCAGCACGCCAACGAGCAGTTGGGGTTCGTCATCAGCGGTCACGTGCGCTTCACGGTCGGCGGCGAGACCAAGGACCGCGGCCCCGGTGACACGTGGCGAATCCTGGCGAACGTGCCACACCACGTCACAGTGGGACCGGAAGGCGCCGTGGTCGCCGAGGTGTACTCCCCGGTGCGTGCGGATTGGACGGCCCTGCCGGACAGTGCCCCGGCCACGCCGAAATGGCCCGTCAGCTGATCTTCGTCAAGTACCGGTCCACACCGGCGGAAACCCGTTCCACATCACCGGTCGCGAGCACGTCGAGCAACGCGCCACGCAACACGGCGAGAACCAGAGTCCGCTCGGCCCGACCGTCCGGGGTGTCCCGCTCGGCCGGGGACTGCGCCGCGGCCAGGACCGCCAGCCAGTCCTCGACCGTCGAACGCGCGAAACTGCCCCACGGCCCGTCCGGGTCGACCAGCGAACGGGAGTACGCCTCGACCCAGAGCCGCAACAGCGCCCGGTGCTCGACGGACACCAGCCACGACCAGACCGCCCGTCCCACGTCCGGCAACGCACCGAGATCGTGCCGGTCCACCCGTGCGAGCAACCCCAACTCGTCCGCACGCGCACGGGCGAGCAACGCGCGGAGCAGCCCTTCCTTGCTGCCGAACAGGTAGAGCAACACCCGTGGGCTGGAACCGATCGCCGCCGCCAGCGGACGCAGGGACAACTCGCCGATCCCGTGCTCCAGCACGTACCGGTAGGCCCCTTCGAGCAGTTCGACCTGCCGCGCGGACGGGTGCGTCATGGGCGTCATCCTCGCACGGCGTCGTGCGGGAGCAGAGCGTGAACACCCCACACCTCGTTGACTACGGCAATGGCCGAGGAGGCACCGGAGGCAGTCGCACGCGCCCTGGCGGACTTCTTCCTGTGACGCGGAACACGCCGTGGGGTGTCACGTTCCGGCTGTGCCTTGTGTCTCGATGGTGACCAGCCGGAACAGCCCATCAAGGAGGCGGCGATGTCCGAAGACGCGTGGGCCACGCACCGCGCACTGCTGTTCACGATCGCCTACGAACTGCTCGGCAGCGTCGCCGACGCCGAGGACGTGCTGCAGGAGAGCTACATCCGGTGGAGCGGAGTCGACCAGGCGACAGTCGAACACCCCCGTGCGTACCTCGTACGCCTGGTGACGCGGCAAGGACTCAATCAACTGCGCTCCGCCAAAGCACGCCGTGAGGACTATGTCGGCACGTGGTTGCCCGAGCCGGTCCGTACGGCGCCGGACGTGAGTGAGGACGCCGTTCTCGCTGAGTCGGTGTCGATGGCCATGATGCTCGTCCTGGAGACGCTGAACCCCACCGAGCGCGCGGTTTTCGTGCTGCACGAGGTGTTCGGCTACAGCCACGGCGAGATCGCCGCGTCGGTCGGCAAGACGGAGGCGGCCGTCCGGCAGGTGGCGCACAGGGCACGCGAACACGTGCACGCGCGCCGCCGCCGGTTCGAGCCCGACAGCGAAGCCGCCCGTGATGTGGCCGAGCGGTTCCTGCACGCGGCGTCGACCGGGCGGATGGAGGCGCTGATGGACCTGATGGCCCCCGATGTCGTCCAGTTCGCCGACGGTGGCGGGAAGGTGATCGCGGCGCGTCGTCCGGTCACCGGTCGCGAGGAGGTCGCCCGGTTCGCGATCCGCACGGCGCGTTCCGGCATCGCGGACTTCGAGTTCGCCACCTACAACGGGCTGCCCGCGGTGCGTTTCCTGGCCGGTGACGCCGGGCTCGACTGGCTGCTGGCCTTCGAGATCCACAATGGCCTGATCACCGGCCTGTACGGGGTTCGCAACCCCGACAAGCTGTCCCACGCCGAACCCGTGCGCCCGCTCAGCCGAGGAGAGAGGTAACCGTGGAAACCATCACGGTCGAACGTGTCATCGCCGCGCCGATCCAGGACGTCTTCGCCTGGCTCACCACGACCACCAACTACACCGCGGCCAGGACGATCCTGCGGTGCCGGTTGGACCGGCCCGGCGCGGACGCGCCCTACGGCGTCGGCGCGGTTCGCGTGCACCTGTGGACAATCGGGTACTTCCGCGAACGCATCACCCGCTACGAACCGCCCTACGTCACCGAATACGTCGTCGACCGCAGCGTGCCCGCGTCACGCCACGAGCTGGGACGCATGACTTTCGCCGAGGTCGACGGCGGAACCCACGTCGTATGGACAACCCGCGCCGAAGCCAAGATTCCCCTCATCGGCCCATTCGTCACACGAGTGCTGGCCAAACGCATGATCACGCGCACGTTCAGCACCATCCTGGCCGCCGCCGACACCGCGCTCACCCGCGCGACGGTGTGACCTGGCTCATGCGGCGGGCCACGGCCTTGCTCGTGTCAACGGAGTGTCAGAACCCCGATGACACGCCCCGGAGGTGGCCATGCACGATCAGGCAGGAAAACCCACGCCGCCATGGGTGGTAGTCGCGTCCGCCGGGATCGGCGCGCACGCGTTCAACCACATCACCGTTGTGGTGCAGGACTTATGGCGGCTGTTGGCAGCGCCTGAGACGGCCGGGTTCAACCCCGGCACCATCTACCACCCGGTCAGTGCGGTGCTCTACATCTGGCTGGCCGCGGCCGTCTACACGGGACGGCGGTGGAGCCGGGTCGCCATCACCGTGCTGCTGGTTTTCCAGGCGGTCGGCCGGTACTTCGTTTTCGTTTCGTACCCGTCGCTGGAGGTCCGGGCCGACCTCGTCACCGGGTGGGCGCTCTCGGTGGTCGTGGTGTGTCTGCTGTGGATTCCCACTTTCAGCCGTCACCACTTCACGCATGCCTTACGGTGGTCCCGTACATAGTCGCCGGTCATGGCGGTGAGGATCACTTGCCCCCGGTCGGTTGTCTAAGATCCGGATATGGGAGAGACGGCGTTCTACCAGGACCTGGGAGACGGTCGGTACGCGAGCAGCCCGGCGACGGCCGGTCCCTGGAGCGAACGGACACAGCACGCCGGGCCGCCGTCAGCGTTGCTCGGCATGGCGTTCGAGCGCTTCGGTGGCCGGACGGACCTGCGCGTCGCGCGGATCACCGTGGAGATCCCGAAGCCGGTGCCGGTCGGCGACATCCGGGTGGACGTCCGTGCGCTGCGTTCCGGTGGGCGGACCGATCTGCTGGAAGGCGAGTTGCTGTCCGACGGTGAACCGGTGATGCTCGCGCGGGCGTGGCGGTTGGCGCCCAGTCCGGACGACACGCCCGAGGTGCGCCAGGACCCGGCGCCGCCGGGGATCCCCGGGCCGCAACCGGATCACGGCATGTCGGGCGCGCACGTCGACGGGTACCTCTCGGCCATCGAGTGGCGTTTCCTCGACGGCGGTTCCTTCGACACGTCCGGGCCCGGTGGAGCCTGGGCACGGCAGCGGATCCCCCTGGTCGATGGCGAGCATGACACCCCGTTGACCCGGGTGCTCACCTTGGCCGACGCGAGCTGGGCCATGGGATTCGAGGTGGACTACCGGCGGCAGTTCGTGATCAACACCGACGTGACGGTCGCGTTGCATCGCCGGCCGGTGGGCGAGTGGTTCTGCATGCGGACCGCCACCAACGTCAGCCCCGGGGGTTCGGGGTTGGCCGTCGGTGAACTGTCCGACGAGAACGGCGACTGCGGCCGGATCGTTCAGTCGCTGTTCATCGGCGGCCGTTAGCGTTGTACACGGCGTCGACGTGCGCCAGGACGCGGTCGTGTAGTTCCAGTACCGGCAACGCAAGCGCTTTGCCTGTCGCCGTGGCGACGTCCGCGTAGAGGTCCGCGGCGGCACGCAGGGCGCGGATGATGTCGTCCGCTTCGTACCGGGCGAACGTCTCGGGGATCCGGGAGTGGTCCGCGCCGAGCCATTCGGCGATGTGGTGTCCGTTGTGCCAGGTGTCGACGGGCTCGGATCCCGTTGCCGCGTACCACTCGAGCATCGTCAGCATCAGGTCGCGGATCTCGGCCAGTCTGCTCAGCGCGGGCCACAGGTCGCCGCGCGCGGCGTAGATCGGGACCTGGGTGGCTTCGAACCAGAACTCCCGCTGGTTGACCTCGAAGTCCTCGGCGTCCGGCGCTTCGCGGACGGGCGGCGTGGGGTGCGAAGGGGACAGCTCGGCAGCGATCCCGGTGCGGTCGAAGTGAACCACGTACCCACGGCCGTACAGCTCGTCGAGACCGTGTTCCCTCATCGCCACCAGCCGCTCGGTTCCGGCCAGTGTGAAGTCGACCTTGCGGCCCTCGGCGAAGACGGCGAGGCAGGTCGGCCAGCCGGGTTCGTCGTCTTCCTCGTTGTCGAGGTGGATGCTGACCAGTGTCGGGGCGATGGCGGCCAGCCACTCGTCGTCTCCGGCGAGCAGCGGCGCGCCGGGGCCGATCAGCTCGATGTCCAAGTCGGACAAGGAGTCGACGCGCAGGCCGCGCGCTCGTGATCCCGTTTGGACGACGGCTTCGATGCCCTCGTGGTGTTCGGCGAAGTCGAGGACGCGGGCGAGCAGGAGTCGCGGGTCTTCCACGACTCCCAGGTTAGGGATCTTCCACGGTGGTCGCACGGGATTTGCCGGTGCGCCGGTAGTGCCTGCGGGCCCGTTCCCGGTTGCCGCAGTCCTTGGAGCTGCACCACTGCCTGGAGTGGTTGCGGGTGCGGTCGATGAACAGCCAGCCGCAGCCCTTGCCCGAGCACTGCCGCACGAGCGCAGCGTCCGGTGAGACGAGCAGTTCGTCCGCGGCGATGGCCAGCGCGTGCACGACGTCGTCCGGACGTTCGATCGGCACTGTCCACCGCAACGGCAGGGACGGTTCGGCAACGGCACGGCGCCGCGCGGCCGTGAGGTACCCGGCGAACCGGGCGACGTCAGCTCGGTCCGGCGCGACCAGCAGCCGGTACACGGTTTCCCGCAGCCCGGTCAGCGCTGTGACGATCTCCGAAGATCCGGCGTCATCGCGAACCAGACCGGCTCTGGTGAGCCACAGCGGCAGGAAACCCGGCAGCTGGTACCGGTCGACCAGCTTGGCCGCGTCCAGTCGCCACGAGACCGTGTTGACCAGGTCAAGCGCGATGTGGCCGCCGACGAAGTCGTAACCCTGCCAACTGTCCGTCCGTCTGTCCGTCACAGTCCACCAGTGTAGTTTCTAACACCCTAACATGCATATAGAGTGTTAACCTGCCGAGTATGGCTACGACCGAAAGCGGATACGCGGCCGGCCTGCGGGTCGGTCTGGGGTTAGGCGTGCCGACGTTCGTCATGGCAGTCACGTTCGGCGCCATGACGCATTCGCTGGGCTGGGGGATCCTGGCGCCGGTGGCCTGCTCGCTCCTGGTTTTCTCCGGCTCCGCGCAGTTCGCGATGGCCACGGCGTTCGCGGGTGGTGGCGGCGTCGGGCTGGCCGTCGGGGCCGCCGCGATGATCAACGCCCGGTTCCTGCCGATGGGCATCGCGGTCGCCGGGGACCTGAAGGGCGGCCGTCTGCGGCGAGCATTGGAGGGACAGGCGGTCGTCGACGCCTCCTGGGCGGCGGCGCACAAGGGCAACGGCCGGTATGACCGCGAGAAGATGTTCTCGGCGACGCTCGTACAACTCCCGGCATGGGTGCTCGGCACGCTCCTCGGCGCGCTCACCGCGCCGTCCGACGAGATCATCCACCGGTTCGGCCTCGACGTGGTCTTCCCGGCGTTCTTCCTGGTGCTGCTGATCGACGAGATCCGCGTGTCGGCCAGGGCCAGGCTGGTCGCCGGGCTCGCCGCCGCGCTGGCCGCCGGACTGGTGTTGGTGGTGCCCGTCGGACTGGCCATCATCGGCTCGGGTGCCGCGGCACTGCTCGGCCTGCGCACGGCGAAGGCGGTGACGGCCAAATGAGTCCGCTGTGGATCGCCATTCTGCTCGTCGCCGCCGTCAGCTTCACCATCAAAGCGGCGGGACCGGCTCTGCTCGGCAACCGTCCGCTGCCCGTGCGGGCGGCCGCGGTGATCGCGTTGATCGCGCCCGCGCTCCTCGCGGGCATCGTCGTCACCGACTTCGCCGGGCCTTCGTGGACCGAGGCGGATTGGACAGTCGCGGCCGGGCTTTCCGCCGCCGCGATCACCTATCTGTTCCGTGCTCCGGTGCTCGTCTGCGTGGCCGCCGCTGTCGCCGCGACCGCGCTGCTGCGCGCCTTCGTATGACGAGGTTCATCGCATGACACCGGTCATCACGGACAGCAGTTCCTCATACAGCGGGGGAGGGACCGGTACACCGTACTGACGGCAGCGATCCGCACGCTCGCCCTCGTGCCAACCGGGATAGGTGACGGGAGCCGTGCGGTCCACCGCAGGCCAGCCGCGTACCGCGTCGAACAGCGCCGACGCGTCGGAGGCGAACCCGGATCGCAGTACGTCCGGCGCGATCGCCATCGCGAGCACGCCGATGTCGTCGTCGCGGCCACCGTTCCCGGACAGCGCGCCGAGCGCGGCCCCCGGCACCAGCGCGGCCAGGATCTCGACCAGCAAGCCCAGCCCGAAACCCTTGTACGCGCCCGTTTCCGGCGAGCCGCCCAGCCACAACAGGTGCGCGTCACCTTGGTCGAACGCCGCCGGGTCGGTCATGTCGAGAACGAACGGGTGCCGACCGCCCGCGGGGCAGGCGAGCGCGAGCGGGTTCGTGCCGAGCATGGCGGTGGCGCCGCCGGGTGGCCGGGCGATGCCCTGCCCGCCGCAGTTCGAGGCGATCAGACCGATCATGCCGCGTGCGGACGCTTTGGCCGCGTGGTACCCGGCGCATCCGATGTGGGTCGCGCCTTTCATCGACACCATGGCGATGCCGTGCTGGGCCGCTCGGTCACACGCCAGTTCCATGGCCTGCGTCGCCGACCACAGACCGAGCGTGCGGCGCGCGTCGACGAGCACGCTCGCGCCGTGATCCGACTCGATCAGCATGTCCGCTCCCGCGTCCGCGCGACCTTCGGTCAGCAACGGCAGGTACAGCCGGGTCAGGTTGACCAGGCCATGGCTGGTCATCCCGGTCAGTTCGCCGTGGCACAACGCCTCGGCGGCCATCCCGGCCCGGTCGGGTGGCACGCCGTGCCCGGTGAACACAGAGGACACAGTGGACAGCAGTGACCGGTACGGGACAAGCATCTTCACCCTCTTCCACTCGATGCGAAACCGGAGCGGGATGTCGCCGGGCAGGTCGGCGATGCCCGCCAGCAAGGGGTCAGCCGACATGGCTGGGCGTGTGGTCGGCCGTGACCCGGTTCCTGGGTACGACGGGTTCCGCGCAGATGTTCTTGGCAACGGACAGCAACTGCACGACCTCGGCCGCGAACGTGAAGCCCTTCGTGTGTTCGACGCCCGCGTGGAACTTGTGGTACGCCTGGGTCATCCACTCGGTCATCGAGTCGTCCCTGATCACCTCGTGGGTGCGCAGGCCGTTGGCGCTCAACGTCAACTGCGAGTGGTCGTCGTCGTCGCTCACCGCGAAGTGCCCGACCGCCACACCGTTCTCGAAGTCCACGGTGATCCGCCGCTCCCGCACCGGGCTGGTGAGGTCCGAGCTGATCTCGGTCCGCGCCCCGAGGTTGTGCCGCAGGCCGACGCGCGCGCCGCCCATCCTGGGCACCACCACGTCGCCGATCGCGAGGTCGAACCCGGACGCGTGGGTCACCCGGGCCGCGCCCACCAGCCTCAGCGCGAGCGCGATTCCGTGCGGCAGTTCGACGTCGAACGCCGTCGGGTGGTCCGGTGACTTCAGCGAACGACGGAATCGCGGTTTGTTCTGCACGATGCTGATCGTCTTCAACGCGCCGAACCGGCCGTGTCGGATCAGCTCGCCCAGCCTTCCGGTGAGCGTGCTCGTCAGCCACGGCTCGACGACCTCGATGTGCATGGAGTGTTTCCGGCGCAGCCTGATGATGCGGGCCAGGTCGTCGTTGTCGGCGGCGAGTGGTTTCTCGACGATCAGCTTGCGGAATCCGAGGTCGGCCAGTTCGGCCATCACGTGGAATCGTTCCGCAGGCGGGGTGCAGATATGCGCGACCGTGGTCGCGGGTTCCAGAGCGGCCGCCGCTTCACCGATCGTCGGCAGCACCAGCAGGCCGGGGCGTTCGGCCAGGTCGACGCGGGGATCGCAGGCCACGATCAGCGAGTCGTCGAAGAGGTGGGGGACACACGCGCGGACCTTGGCCAGCACGGGGAGGTGCAGGCCCGCTCCGGCGCGGCCCAGCCCGACCACGAGTGACTGCACAGTTCACGCCCCCGCATTCCGCATCTGGATCGAATGGAGAACCCGAGCTTCGACATTAGTGATCCCCCTCGCGCGCACGTCAACATCAACGAGCTTTGTTGACCAGGAAGAGTGAACCGATTCACCGGCCGGACCGGCTGTTCTAGGCTCGGAAGCGTCTTTCACGGCCCGGAGGTGGGTGCACTGTCGGTTCCTTTTCACACTCAATCGGCGACGTTCGCGGAATTGTGGACAACCACACGACAGAATATTGTCGACGTCATTGAGAACGGGAAGTATTCGCACGGCGGAAAAGTTGTCGAACTTGAGCGGGCGCTGGCGGCGTACACGGGAGCCCAGTTCGTCGTCCGCACGTCCGGTTCCTGCGCACCGCCGTGCAGCGGCTTCCCGCGAGGGAGCAGGCATGAGACCTCACGACATGGGCGTGCTGTTCGACGAGTGCGCCGGTGCGGACACACTGGTGCGGCTGGATCGGCCGTTCGACATCGCGCCGGACAGGGGTGACACGTACACCGTCGCCCAGTTGGCCGACCTGGTCCGGCACACGGCGGGCTGGCTGCACGAGAACGGGGTGCGGCCCGGCGACCGGGTCGCGATCGTCAAACGCAACCACTGGGACTACGACCTGCTGGCGTGCGCGGCGGTGCGCATCGGCGCGATCCCGGCGAAGCTCTCCGGGCTGCTGCCCGGCGAGTCGCTGGAAATCCTGGTGAAACGCCTGGACGCCGCCGTCGTCGTCGCCGACCGCGACATACCCGGGGCGCGACGGGTGCTGCGGATCGAGGAGTTCACCCGGGCGCGACCACCGGTGCCGCACCGCAGGCCGGCCGACGCGCCGCTGATCATCTGCCACACCTCGGGGACGACCGGTGTGCCGAAACTGGTCGTCCACACCACGCGGACCATCATCGACCGGCTGGCCAGGCCGGAATCCGTGCGGTGGCCCGTCGTGGGCATCCGCCGTGACGACGTGCTGGCGCAGGCCAGCTCCTACGCGCACGGCCGCACGTTCTGCTGGACGGCGTCGGCGATGTGCCTGGCGCCACGGGACATCCTGATCCTGAGCGACGCGTCCGCAGCGGCACGCGTGTTCGCGGACCATCCGCCGACGGTCGTGGAGGCGCTGCCGTCCGTCTACGCCCGTTGGCGGCCGCTCGCTGCCGGCGCGGCCAACCCGTTCCGCGCTGTCCGCCGGTTCGTCAGCACCTACGACGCCATGCACCCGCCGGTGATCAGGGCGATGCTGACCGCGTCACACCGCAGAAATCCATTGTGGATGCAAAGCTGGGGGCAGAGCGAGACGGGCCCGCTGACCTTCCGGTTCCTCACCCGGCGAACCGTCGCCACCACACGCGGCCTCGGCAGGCCCCTGCCTGGGTTGACCAGGCTGCGAGTGGTCGACCCGGTGACGTTCCAACCGGTTCCGCGAGGCGTACCAGGCCTGATCTTCGCACGCACACGCGCTCGCTGTGTCACCTATGTCGGCGAACGAGACCGATGGTCGGCCAAGGCGGAAGGTGAATGGTGGAACACGGGCGACGTCGGCGTCCTCGACAGAACGGGCGCCGTGACGCTGCTCGACCGTGAGGTCGACACCGTTCCGGGGCTGAGCTGCCTGGCGGTCGAGGACGCCGTGGAGGACCGGCTGCCGTCCATTGTGGAGTGCGTGCTGCTCGCCGCGGCCGACCGGCCACCGATTCCCGTTGTAGTGAGCGAGAACGGCCTCGCGGCTGACGACTGGCGGAGCGCGGTCCGCGGTCTGCCGCCGATGGCCGAACCAGTGGTTCTCCGGTGGGACGAGGTGCCGCGGACCGCGACAGGCAAGGTACGGCGGCTGGAGCTGCTCGGCAGGATCACGGGTTCGGCCGACACCAACGGATCAGGGCGGTGGACGTGACAGCGACTTATGTCGACAACCACAGCATGCACGCGTCCGAGCAACACCGGTGCCTGTCGGCGGCCCGCGGCGGCTAGCCGTTCAGCGGGCTGCCGCGCCACCGCCACCCTTCCTGTCGCGGACGGCCTGGCAGCTTTGTCGGCGGTGGCAACGAAACGAACGTAACGCTCGGCCGGGTAGGCGATGAGCTGTGCCGCGGAGTTCGAACTGTTCCTGCTCGCCGCAAGGGATCCGGCGCTGCGCCGCTCCACCGACCGCTGGCTCGACGCCCTCGCGGACTTCGCCCGCCAGTACACCGACGACCCGGACCGCGTCCGCGCGGTCGTCGCCGCCATCGATGGCCTGCTGCTCCAAGCCCTGCTGACCAGCAGGCCACCCACCGCGACCGAGTTCGAAGCGGTACTCCGGACGTTGTTGCCTCAGGCCTGATCCTCAGGCGAACGGATCGACGCCCGTGAGCTCGACGCTGGCCGCCCACACCCGAGCGGCGAGCTCGGTGTCGGCCAGCTTGCCCTTAACGGGCTCCAGCGTCGGTACGCCACGAAGCCCGAAGACCCGGGGGCGCCACAGCTGGCCACCCTGGGCAGAGGGGTCGAGCACGGCGCGGACGGCGGGCCACGCGCCTGCGTGCTTGCCTTGCAAGAGGGCACCCGAGGGCAGGCCGCGCAGCCGTGTGCCGGTGCTGCGGACGTGGACCGGCGGGCGTGACGGGGTGAGCGAGTCGAGCGCGCCGCCGGGGTGGTTCACGATGCTCGACGTCCGGCTGCCCGATGCCCGCAGACGGCGGTCGAGTTCGAACCCGAACAGCATCTGCGCCAGCTTCGAGCGGGAGTACGCCTCTTTCGGCTCGTAGCCACGCGTGTAGCGGAGGTCGTCGACATCCAGCCTCGCGGACTTCGCCACGAGACTGCCGGTGGTGACGACACGCCCTTCTGCCAACAGCGGCGCCAGCCAGCCGGTCAGCGCGAAGTGTGCGAGGTGGTTGGTGGCGAACATCAGCTCCTGGCCGTCCGGGTTCTCCCGGCGCGACGGTTCCTCGAACAGCACGCCCGCGTTGCACACGAGAGCGTCGAGCCGGTCGATCGCGAGCCGGGCGCCCGCCGTCTTGAGTGACTCGGTGTCCGTGAGGTCCAGCGGGAGATGGCGGACCCGCGCGTGCGGGACGTGCGACCGGATCGAGGCTGTCGCGGCGTCGGCTTTGGTCTGGTCCCTGCTGCCGAGGACGACGGTGGCGCCTGTGCCGGCCAGCTGCTCGGCGACGAAGTAGCCGATACCCGCGTTCCCGCCGGTGACCAGGAAGGTCTTTCCCTCGGCCAGGGGCAGTCGGCGGACGTCCCATGGGCCGGATTCGATGCTCACCCCGACAGGATATTCGAAGTGATTCCGGATTTGTAATTAGTGTGATTTAAGCTTGACTTCGGCCGCCGGGTAGGATGCCGGTATGGACAGGACTGGACAGGCGCCGGGACGGCGGGAACGCAAGAAGGCCGCGACCCGTCAGGCCCTCTCGGACGCGGCGCGACGGCTGTTCCTGGAGCGCGGGTTCGACCAGGTCACGGTGGCCGAGATCGCCGACGCCGCGGACACGGCCGTGTCCACGCTGTTCGTCCACTTCCCCGGCGGCAAGGAAGCACTGGTCCTCGGCGACGGCGACGAGCGCGAGCGCCTGCTGACCAGCGCGGTCCTCGACCGCGCGGACGGCGTTCCCGTCCTGCGGGCCCTTGAGGAGTTCTTCGCGACGCGAGGCCCGTTCGCCATGGGCGCGGACCCCGAGTACCGCGCCCTCGCCGCGCTCGTGGTGTCGACGCCCGCGCTGCGGGCCTACGCCAGGACGTTGTGGATGAGCTGCGAGGCCGCGCTGGTCCGTGTCATCGCCGAGCAGACCGGTCGCGGCACGGACGACATGTCACTGCGCCTGCTCGTGCGCTACGTCCTGGAGATCCCGGACATCGCCGGGGTGGAGGCCGAGCCGCGCGTCGCGCTGGACGCGGCCTTCACCCACCTGCGACGCGGCTGGCCCGATCTCTGACCCCTGCTCAGTTCCGGTGCCTGCGCACCAGGAACACGCCCGCGATCAGCAACAGCACGCCGAACGGCACGAGCTTGCCGAAGCCGGAACCGGTGCCCGCGAGGTCATCCGAGTATCCCGAGTCGTCCGTTGGGGCGACCACCGGCTGTGTCGTGGTGACAGTTCCAGTCGTGGTCGCCGGGCCGGTGGTTGCCGTGGTTTTCGATGTGGTGCTGCTCGAGCTGGCGCTGCTGCTGGTCGTGGTGCTGCTGGTCGGTTTGGTCGAGCTTGTCGTTGTGGTTGTCGACGTGGTCGGCTTGGCGCAGGCGGGCAGGTCGCCGTTGAACGGGTACGCGTGCAGTTCGTTGCCCGTTCCGCCGCCGGTGCCGCCGTGCGTGAGGGAGCCGGTGGTGAAGAACCGGCCGTTGGTGCCTGGCGCGGTCACGGTGGTGGTGCTCGCCGGGTTGCCGACCAGGACGCTGCCCTGGAACTGGGCCGTGCCCGCGATGGCGACGTCCGTCGCGGCCGGGAAGTTCCACAGCAGACGTTCGCGCATGCCGTTGAGCTGCCCGCCGTCCTGGATCTCGCCGGTGTAGGTCGCGATCCTGCGCGCCGGTCCGACCAGGTTCACCAGCACCGTCGCGTCCGCGGGGATCCCGGCGAACTCGATGCCCTGCGCGCCGCCGCCGTTGCCCGTGATGTCGAAGTCCACAGTGAACACCTGGAGCTTGGACGTGCCGTCGCCGGTGAAGAGCGTGCGGTAGTTCTGGTTCACCGCCGTGCCGGTCGCCGGCGCGGTCGCGTAGCACGTGCTCGCCGTGGTCAGCTGGGCGGCGAGCCCCTGGTACGGCGAGAACGCGCCGGAATCGGCCTTCTTCGTGCCGATCACGTTCCCGGTGAGCGGCCCGGCGTGGTGCACAGTGCCGCCTTCGGCGATGAGTCGCTGGTCCGGGGCGATGGTGACCGCGCCACCGGTGACGAGGAAGTCCGAGCCCGCGGGCGGCGGCACACGGGAACCGACGCCGACGATGCCGATGTTGTAGATCGACGACACGCCCGCGGCCTTGTTCTGGTCGAACTTGCCGCCGACGACCACGCGCCCTTCCGCTTCGGCCGCCGACTGCCGCACGAGGAAGTCCCCGCCGACGAAGACGTTGATCGCGTCGTCTCGCCCGGCGAAGGAGCCGTTGTTGATGGCCGGGTGCTTGGCCGGGCACTCCGGGCCGACGCACGGACCGAGCCCTCCTGGCAACGGGTCGGCGAGGCTCGACGTGGTCACGGTGACCACGGTGGTCACGGTGACCGCTGCGACCGCGGCCGCCGCTGCGAGGAAGCCGAACAGGTGAGTCCGTGGCATGGTCCAGATGCTTGTGGTAATACGCGATTCTCGCGCGCGCATACCACTTGATCGCCCGGCACGAGTGAACGATTCCGCTCGATCGGGTGGATTGTTGTTGTGGCGCATGCTGTCGGTGAGAGTGGTCACAGGAGTGGTTGCGCCGAACAGCCCCGTTCGCCCGGCGGTCGTCGTGGTTGAGTTGATCACAGCCGGGCGCCGCCGATGCCCGGCCGGAGGGGATTCCTGTTATGCGCAAAGCACTTGCGATGCTCGCTGCCCTGGTGACGGTGACAGCGACAGCGACGGGGGCCGTCGCCGCCCCGGCCGCGGCAGCGGCCGCCGGACCGGAGCTGATCACCAAGACCCGCAACACGGGCAAGTACGTCGCGTTCACCTTCGACGACGGCCCGAGCCCGACCTACACGCCGCAGCTGCTGGACGTGTTGCGGCGCAACAACGTCAAGGCGGTGTTCTGCCTGGTCGGCGACATGGCCGACTGGAACGTGCCGCTGATCAAGCGGATCGTCAGCGAGGGGCACACCCTCTGCAACCACTCCATGCACCACAGCGACATGGAAACGCTGACACCGGACCAGATCCGCGCGGACATCAAGCAGACCGCGGACACCATCCGCCGCGCGGTCCCCGGCGCCCAGATCCCGTACTTCCGTGCGCCCTACGGGCACTGGGGCGCGTCGCCCGCCGTCGCGGCCGGACTCGGCTACAAGAACCTGAGCTGGACGCTCATGCCGGGTGACTGGGAGCTGCCGGGCACCGACGAGCTGGTCCGCCGGATCAGGGAAGGCATCACCGAGACCGGTGTGATCACGCTGCACGACGCCGGTGGCGACCGCAGTCAGACCGTCGCCGCGATGGACCGCCTGCTGCCGCAACTGGCCGCCGAGGGCTGGAAGTTCGACCTGCCCGCCTGACACTTCGCTGAACCCGGCCGCCAGTGGCGTCGGCCGGGACCGTTCACCCCTCGATCATCGGCACGAGGTACTTCCGTGCCACGGCCCGCACCTGTTCGTCGTCGTCCAGGTCGACCACCCTGCTCGGGATGACCAGGAACGACGCCGACACCCGCGCCATCATCTCGGCCGCGAGTTCCACGTCCACGTCGCCGGATATGTTCCCCGCGCGTTGTTCGCTGCGCAGCTGACCCGCCACGAATTTCTGCACCGCTGCCAGTGTCGATCCGTTGTCGCTGACCATTGACGGCAGCATCACATCCGGCTCCGCCGTGAGCATGCCGCCGACCAGTGGATTTCCGCGAATCGCGCGCAGCGCGCTGGCGAAACCGATGACCACCCGGTCCGCGGTGGTTTCCGCGTGCCGGATGTCGATCAGGAACTGGTCGAAGTACCGCCGGAACTCCCGCTGCACCACCTGCTTGACCAGCTCTTCCTTCGTGGTGAACCGACGGTAGACGGTAATCCGGGAAACCCCGGCCTGACGCGCCACGTCCTCCATCGAGGACCTTCGGATGCCCATTCGGCAGAACTGGTCGTACGCGCCGTCCAGGACGCGCGTCGTGATTTCGTCGTGTTCGTCGATACCGTCCACCGCGTCGGCCAACGCGCGCTCCAGTAGCGACTCCGCGCCGGGGGTCGTCATCATCACCCACCCTTGAATTGAGTCTGGTGTTGTGACGCGAACCATGCTCTCCTGGAGATGATACGCGGTTACGTCATCTGTATCACAGTACCAACCACGGTCCCCGCGGCTCAAGGAGGAGTTCGGCGTATGGATGGGCTCACCAGGCGCAGGATGTTGCTGGTCGGCGGCGGTGCACTGGGTGCGTTGGGTCTCGCGGGACCGGCTCGGGCGAGCGCGGGCGCGGACCCGAAGTGGGTGTGGGACGAGGAAGCCGATCCGCTGGTGGCCTCGCTGCTGGATCGCGGCGACGTGCCGAAGGTGAACAAGCTGCTCAAGACGTGGACCCGCAACGACCAACCCCTGCCCGACGGCCTCCCACCGGATCTGCGGGGGTTCATGACCAAGGCCCGGCAACTGCCCGTGTGGGCGCGGCAGTCCAAGTTGGAGGCGGCAGCCGACTTCCACAAGTCGCGGGCGTTCTACCTCGACCTGTTGAACGGCCCCGGCAGCGGCATCCTGAGCACCGCGATCCCCAAGGAAGCCCGCGCGGTCTACCACTCCAAGGGTGGCGCGAACATGAACGACCGCGTCGCCAAGACCAGCCTGTTCGGGTTCGCCGTCGGATCGCTGAACGGATACCGGCCGGAAGGCAAGGCCGTGGTCACGTCGGTGAAGACCCGGCTGGTGCACGCGGCCGTGCGGCACCTGCTGCCACGGTCGCCGCAGTGGGCGCAGACCGGCGGCGGCCTGATCCCCATCAGCCAGAACGACATGCTGGTCACCTGGCACACGCTGCCGACGTACGTCATGCGCAAGCTGATCGAGTGGCGTGTCCCCATCGCGTCCGCGCAGTCGGACGCGTACCTGCACCTGTGGCAGGTGACCGCGCACATGCTGGGGATCAGGGACGAGTTCATCCCGCAGACGTGGGACGCGGCCAACGCCCAGTCCGACCAGGTGCTGCCCCCGGCGATGGGGCCGACCCGCGAGGGCGTCTCGCTGACCGACACCCTGTTGGGCATGCTCGCCGAGCAGACCAGCCCCGGCGGGCTCAACCGGCCGATGGTCAACGCGCTGTCGCGGTACCTGGTCGGCGACCAGGTGGCCGACTGGAACGGCATCCCGCGTGAGCCGGTCTGGGACCCGCTCGTGCGCTCCGCATTCCCGAAGCTGGTCGCGTTCAGGGAGAAACTCGTCCCGCTGCCGCTGGTCCCGGAGGTCGCGTGGGTGCTCGAAGAGGCCGCACGCGGATACATCCTGTTCTATCTCACCCAAGGACAACCGGTCGACATCGACATCCCCGAGACCAACCGTCCCACCCGATAGGAGTACAGAGCATGGAAGGGCTGAGCAGGCGCAACATGTTGCTGGCCGGTGGTGGCGCACTCGGCGCGCTTGGCGCCTTGGGCGTGACCGGACAGGCGTGGGCATGGGCTCCGAGCGGTTCGGTGGCGGGCTCGGGCGCCGGGGTGGATCCGCGGTGGGTGTGGGACGAGGAGGCCGACCCGCTGGTCGCCTCGTTGCTGGAACGGGGTGACGTGCCCAAGGTCAACGCGTTGCTGCGGACGTGGACCCGCAACGGTCAGCCGTTGCCCGACGGCCTGCCGCCGGACGTGCGCGGGTTCATCGAGCAGGCCCGCGTGCTGCCCGCGTGGACCGACTGGTCCAAATTGGCCACGATGATGGCCGTCACCAGGGCCAAGGGGTTCTGGATCAACACGCTGTACGGGGTGGCCAGCGGCCTGATGAGCCCGGCCATCCCGCGTGAGGCGATCGCGGTCTACTACTCCAAGGGCGGCGCGGAGATGAAGGACCGCATCGCCAAGACGAGCCTGCTCGGCGCCGACATCACCCAGCTCGACGCGTACAAGCCCGAAGGCCGCATGATCGTCTCGTCGGTGAAGACCCGGCTGGTGCACGCGGCCGTGCGGCACCTGCTGCCGCAGTCGCCGCGGTGGGCGCAGAGCGGCAGCGGCCAGATCCCGATCAGCCAGAACGAGATGCTGGTCACCTGGCACAGCCTGCCGACGACCGTGATGCGCAAGATCCGCGCGTGGCGGATCGCGTTCCCCCCGGAGCACTCCGAAGCGTTCCTGCACCTGTGGCAGATCGCCGGCCACATGCTCGGCATCAAGGACGAGTACATCCCGGCCACGTGGTCCGAGGCCGAGGCGCAGGCACAGCAGATCCTCGACCCGGTGATGGGCCGCACGCGCGAGGGCGTCGAGCTGACCGAGGAGATACTGAAGATCGTCTCCGATGTGGACGGTGGGGTGTCCCGGCCGTTGTTGCACGCCCTGATCCGGTACGTCAACGGCGACAAGATCGCCGACTGGATCGGTCTGCCGCGTGAACCGTTCTGGGACCCGGTGGTCCGCGACGGCTTCCCGCGGTTCGTCGCGCTGCGCGAGAAGCTGATCCCGCTGCCGCTCGTCCCGCGGATCGCCTGGACCATCGACGAGGTCCTGCGCAAGGCGACGCTGGTCTTCCTCGGCTCGGGGCGGCCGATCAGCATCGAGATGCCGACCGCCAACCGGCCGTGAACGCGACGGGTGTCGATTCACCCGGTCGATTGACAGCCGCAAAGGAGCGGCGAGCTCGCGCCGACACCGTTCGGGACGGGTCTGACCACGACCCGTCGGCGAAAGGGAGAAAACGCATGATCACACGTCGGTCCTTGCTCATCGGCTCAGCCGCCGCCGTCGCGTCCGGAGTGGCATGGGCACCCACCGCGCAAGCTGCCGCGTGCGGACCGAACGTCGAACTGCGAGCGACGCCGAAGCTGGCCGTGACCGTGCGGACCAGATCGGGGTGGGGTGCGGACGAGAGCTACCGGCTCAAGGACGGCAAGGAGCGCTGGCTGCCGGAGTACTTCAAGGCACAGACGTTGACTGTGCACCACGAGGGCGTGGGCACCGGCGGCGACCCGGCCGCGCGGGTGCGTGGCATCTACAAGCTGCATGCGGTGGACAACGGCTGGGGCGACATCGGGTACCACCTGCTGATCGGCTCCGACGGGGTGATCTTCGAGGGCCGGTGGTCCGGTGACGACTGCGTGCCCGTGTTCCCCGCCACCGGATCCGCTCCCGTCAACGCCGGGCACGTGGCGCAGTGGAACGCCGGGAACATCGGCATCTGCCTGATCAACAACCTCAGCGTGGTCGAGCCCACCGCAGCCGCGCTGGAAAGCCTGGCCAAGGTGGCCGCGGTGCTGAGCGTGCGTTGTGGACTGGATCCGCTCGGCTCGACGAACTACGTCAACCCGATCAACGGCAAGCGCAAGACCGTGCCCACGATGTCGCTGCACCGCGACTGGGCCACTACCGAATGCCCTGGCGAGAAGTTGCTGCCCAAGATCCCGCAGGTGAAAGCCAGGGTGACCGAGCTGGTCAAGAGCAGCCGATAGGACGGGTGGTCCCGTCGCTGCCGGGCGGCGGTGCTGATCGCGCCGCCGCCGGTGGCGGCTTCCACGGTGTCCGGCCGGGGTCAGCGGACGTCGTAGACCAGCTTCTGGATCCCGTTGCCGTAGGACTCGGACTCGACGAGCGTGAGGTTCTGCTTGTCCTTGTCGGTGCTGCTGAACAGCCGCTTGCCCGCGCCGAGCAGGACAGGGAAGACCAGCAGGTGGTAACGGTCGATCAGGGCCGCGTCCGCCAGGTTGCGGTTGAGCTCCGCGCTGCCGTGGACGATGATCGGCCCGCCGTCGGTCTGCTTGAGCGCGGCGACGTCGTCGAGTGAGCGCAGGATGGTGATATCGCCCCAGTTGCCGACCAGGTCCTGTTCGCGCAACGTGCTCGACACGACGAACTTGGGCATCGCGTTGTACCCGGCGAACTCCTCGGTCATGGTCGGCCACACCGGCGAGAACGCCTCGTAGCTGCGGCGGCCCATCATCATCGCCGCGGCCTCGCCCTGCTCGCGGCCCTTGAGCTCGTACGCGGCCGGGTCGAACTCGACGTCGTTGAACGTCCAGCCGGTGTTGCGGTAGCCCGGCTCCCCGCCGGGTCCCTCGATGACGCCGTCGAGCGAGACGAACGCGGTGGTGATCAGGGTGCGCATGGGGTGCTCCTAGGTTGTCGCTGTCCTGCTGTCGTCAACGCGTCGAACGGCGACATGACCGGATCGACACGGCGCCCGAAGATTTTCGGGAGATTCTTTGGGGGACCGTTCCCCGAGCCCGCCGCGTACGGTCCGCTGACCCGCCATCACACCCGGTGAGAGGGGAAAGCGCGTGTTGTTCCGGACGATGGGCGTGTTCGAGGTCACCGGCTCGGTGGACGCCGCCGCGCTCTCCGCGGCGAAACCCCGCCGCTTGCTGTTGCTGTTGCTCCTGCGGGCCAACCGCTGGGTGCCGGACGCGGAGCTGATCGACGTCATCTGGCCGGACGGCGCCCCGGCGTCCGCCATCGGCAACGTCCGCAGTTACGTCAGCCAGCTGCGCGCGGTCCTCGGCCCGGCCGACGCGGGGACCAACCGGATCGACCGGCAGCCGGGCGCGTACCGGCTCAACGCCCGGCGCACCGAGGTCGACGTGATGATCTTCGAGGACCTCGTCGAGCGCGGCCGCGCCGCCGACGACCCGGGCCACACCGTGAAGCTGCTGACCGACGCGCTCGACCTGTGGCGCGGCACCCCGTACGAGCAACTGGACGTCGACCAGGCGAAGTCCGAGGTCACCCGGCTGGTCGAGCTGAGGTGGGTGGCCAGACACACGTTGGCCGGGGCCTTGGTCGCGGTCGGTGATCACACCGCAGCCATCACGCTCCTGCGGGCGATGACGATGGATGACCCGTTGCGCGAACAGACCTGGCACAGCTTGATGACGGTACTGCACGACAGCGGTCGTCGTGCGGAGGCGCTCGCGGCCTACCAGGAGGTTCGCCGCGCACTCGTCGACGAACTGGGCATCGAGCCAGGCGCTGAACTGCGGGATCTGCACGCGAAGGTCCTGCGCGACGATGCCCGTCCGATCGGGCCGGTCCACCCGGCCGCACCGACCCGGCCGAGGCAACCCGTCGCCCGACGACCGGGACGGCGGAAGGCGGTCCTTTTCCTCGCGCTCGTCCTGGTGCTGGCGTGCGTGGTCGCGGCCGCTGTGTCCCAATCGGACGACAGCCGGGGGACACCCGGCGCGGAGCTCACCGGCGACGGACTGCCGGCCGGCTGGGTCGCCAACGGTCCCTGGCACAGCCAGGCCGACGGGCGCTACGTACCGGCCAACGTGACCACGCGGGACGGCAACGTCCTAATAACCGGTTCGCCCAACGGCGACACAGGCCACCTCTGGCGGACGGCCGACGCCCTCAGCGGCCGGGTCGAGGCGAAGGTGCGGATCCCCCGTGGCTGCGACTGCCACCGGCCGGGATTCAGCCTCTGGTCGGTCGCGTACGAACACCGGGCGACCGAGATCGTCTTCCTGGAGGCGCCCGGCGGTGACCGGCAGACCGCCAGGTTCGTCGTCCACTCCCCGGGCCGCGGCCCGCTGACCGAGACCAGACGCGTCGACCTGACCACGTGGAACACCGTCGCCGTCGAGTGGGCGCCCGACCGCGTCACCGGCTTCCTCAACGGGCAGCGGTGGTTCCACACCGACCAGGCTGGCACGGCCGAACTCCGGCCGACGTTCAAGATCGACTGGCTCGGCGGGGCGGCGCCGACGCCGTCCACAGTGGAGATCGACTGGATCCGCGTGTACCCGGGCTGATGCCGGTCGCATCGGCCCATGAGTACGCTCTGGCCTGTGACAGCAGGGAAATCGCAGGGGTCACGCTGGGCATGTGTGGTCGTGGGTGCGCTGGTGCTCACCGTTTGCGTTGGCGCGCCGCAACAACCGCACGTGGTGCGCACCGTCGCCACACAGGACCAGATCCGCGCCGCGATGAACGCGGAAGGCAAGGTCACCGATCCCGTGCCGCTGCTGGAATACCGCACGGCTGACACGATCGGGTGGTTCTGGACGCTCTCCCAGGCCGAGGGCGCCGCCGCGGCGAGCCAGCACGGGATGAAGCCGGTGCCATCCAGGCTCGGATACCTGCGCAGACAGGCGTTTCCCGGCAGTACACCGGTGTACCGGCTGCGTGGCGCGCAGCAGGCGGAGTACCTGCTGACGGCGTCGGAACACGAGCGGCAGTCCTTGGTGGACTCGGGGAAGTTCGTCCAGGAGGGCGTTCTCGGCCACGTCGCGGCCAGGCGGCAGACCGGCACCGACGCGCTCTACCGGATGTCCAACGGCGCCGAACGGCGGGTCGTGCCCGCCGCGAGGCAGTCCGAGTTCGCCGACCGCGGCTACCGGATCGAACAGCAGCTCGGCTACGCCTGGCCGGTCTTCCACCGAGCCGGTGCGATCTACTTCGGCACGTTCGACCGCGACGGCAACCAGGCGATGATGGCGAGGACCGAGGAGATCCACCACCGGCCGGGGGACTGGTGGGGCGGGCTGCGCGACTTCGCCGGGTCCGGTGTGCCCCGCAACGCGTGGCACTGGCCGGGGGAGGACTTCACCGACCGCGAACCGGCGATCGGGTACTACGACGACTCCCGCCCGGACACCCTGCGCAAGCACGTCGTCCAGGCATCCGGCGCCGGGCTGCGGTACTTCAGCTTCTACTGGTACTGGAATCCCGCCGACGGCGGCGCGGAGAACTACACCGAGGGCCTGAAGGCGTACATGGCGGCGACCAACCGCGGCCAGATGGACTTCAACGTCGTGACGTGCCTGCACCCGTGGAAGGACGGCACCACGGCGCTGCGATTGCCCGCCGAGCAGATCACCAAGGCCGCCGACACGATCGTCGACACCTACCTGTCGCAGCCGAACTACTTGCGCGCCAACGACGGCAGGCCGGTGATCGGCGTCTGCGACGCGCGGGGGATCGGCGGCGGCGACGTCGACCACATCGACGTCGAGGACACCAGGCAGTTCACCGACGCGATCCGCGAGCGGGCACGTGCGCGGTTCGGCGAGGAAGTCCTGATCACGGTGAACGGTGTGCCGCCGGTCGGCGCCGGTTTCGACGGCAGCGACTGCCTTGGCCAGTTCGACCCGTCGCGCTCGTACCGGGCGTACGCCGACAACCAGCGCCGGTTCTTCTCGAACTTCCCGGGCACGTTGCTGCGTTGTGCCACGTCCGACTTCGACGAGCGGCCGAGGATCGGCATCGCCATCGGGGACCCCGGCCCGGATCCGGCCGCGCTGCGGGCGAGCTTCCGCTGGTACGACGACGCCGACCTCACCGGGTTCGAGCGGGTGCTCGCCGCGGTCCGCGCCGACGTCGCCGAGTCCGCCCGTCCGTCCACTGTGGATAACTTCGTGTCGTTGTACGCGTGGAACGAGTGGCACGAAGGCGGTTACATCGAGCCGAACCGACGGGATGGCTGCGCGTATCTGAACGCCGTGCGCCGCCAGCTCCGGCTGGTCACCGGAAACGGATGCGTGGCCACTCCGTCCTGATTTCTGCGAGGATGAGGCCATGAGTGAGGCGCTGCGCAGGCGGACGTTTCTGATCGTGGCCGTGGGGGCGGCCGCCGCGGCCTGCGGGCCGGGCGGTCAGTCGCCATCGCCCGGCGGCGGGGCGACGAAGGCGGTCAAACACCCCTACGGCGAGAGCAACGTCCCGGTGTCGCCGAAACGGGTGATCACGCTCGACCCGGGCCAGGCGCTGCAGGTCGCGCTGGAGCACGACATCCCGCTGGTCGCCTCGGCCACGCTGGACGCGGACCCGCCCGTGCCGCCGTACCTGCCCGCGCGGCCCTTCCAGCACCTCGGGTTCGGCCAGGTCGACGTGGAGAAGCTCGCGACGTTCGGGCCGGACCTGATCATCGGCAACACCGCGTCCTTGCAGGACAAGTACCCGGCGGTGTCCGGCCTCACCGCGACCGTGGCCTACGCGAACACCCGTGACAAGGTCGAATGGCACGACGCGGCGCTGACTGTCGCGGACATCCTCGGTGTTCGCGAGGCACAGCAACGCAAGCTGGACGAGTACCGCGCCCGCGCGTCGGAGTTCCGTACCCGCCACGCGCAGGTCCTCGGTGCGAAGAAGATCGTGCTGCTCCGGTTCACCACCGACGAACTGCGGATCATCACCGACTCGGTCATCTTCCCGTCCCGCGTGCTCACCGACATGGGCGTCCAGCGCACGCCGTCCAGCGCGCCCGCCAAGCCGGGCGACACGTTCACCAAGCTGTCGCCGGAACAGGTCGGCACTCTCGCCGACGCCGACGTGATCCTCCACTTCAACGGCGGCGGGGCGTTCGACGGCGGCAAGGTCACGTCCACGTTCGCCAAGTACACCGGCGGTGAGCTGTGGAAGCGGCTGCCCGCGGTGCAGGCGGGCAAGGTGTTCGAGGTGCCGAGGACGTCGTGGTGGGACGGCGGGTCGACGTCCGCGGCCACCTCGATGCTCGGCGACATCGAGAAGATCCTGCCCAAGATCTAGCGGGAAGCCTTGCGCCACCGCGTGCCCAGCACGACAGCGAGGTACAGCCCGCCGAGTGCGCCGGTGGCCACGCCCGCTGGCAGGTCACCGGTCGGGAACACCTGTTGGCAGGCCAGGTCCGCGCCCAGCAGCAGGATCGCGCCGACCAACCCCGACGCGGCCAGGCTCGGCCCGGCCGCGTTGACCAGCCGCCGGGCGATGTGCGGTGCGGCCAGCGCGACGAACGCGATCGGCCCGGCGCTGGCGACCGCGGCGCCGGTGAGCCCGACGGCGACCACGAACAGCGCCGTCCTCGTGCGTTCGGGCGTGACGCCGAGGCTCGCGCTGGTGTCGTCGCCCATCTCCAGCAGCCGCAGCCTGGTGGACAGCGCGAACGCGAAGGGAAGCAGTACCCCTGCCGCGACCGTCGCGATGGTGACGTGGTTCCACGTCCGGTCGAGCAGGCTTCCGGTCAGCCACACCGCGGCGCGGTAGGCGTCGGTCACGTCGGCGCTGATGAGCAGGTACCGGTTGACCGCGGCCAGCAGTGCGGCGATGCCGATCCCGGCGAGGACGAGCCGGTAGCTGACGACGCCACGGCGGTACGCGATCGCGTAGACCAGGAACGCGGTGGCGAACGCGCCGACCAGCGCGCTGAACGCGATCGCGACGGAACCACCGCCGAGGACCAGGATCTGCAGGATGGCGCCGGTTGCCGCGCCGCCGCCGAACCCGAGCACGTCCGGACTGCCCAGCGGGTTGCGGGACAGGCTCTGGACGATGTCCCCGGCGACGCCGAACAGGACACCGACGAGCACGGCGGTGAGCACGCGGGGCATCCGCACGGTCCAGAACACGTAGTCGACGCCTTGCGGCCCAGGCGTTCCGGTCAGCATGGACAGGACCTGCCCGACCGGGATGGTGAACTTGCCGACCGTCAACGCGTAACCGGTGAGCACCACCAGCAGGGCACCGAGCAGCGTCGACGTGATGAACGCGCGAGGGGAATACCGCAGTGAGAAGCTGGCGACCCGGACGCTGCGGGCGGTCATGCGACGGCCCTCTTCCTGCGCACGAGGAAGACGAAGAAGGGCGCGCCGACAATGGCCGTCATGACCGACACCCGCAGTTCTCCGGACGGCAGGACCACCCGGCCAAGGATGTCGGCGAGCAGGACCACGATCGCGCCGACGACCGCCGAAAACGGCAGCAGCCAGCGCTGGTCGGTCCCGGTGACCGTCCTGGCCAGGTGCGGCGCGGCCAGCCCGACGAACGCGATCGGCCCGGCTGCGGCCGTGGCCGCACCGGAGAGCAGCAGCACGGCGATCCCGGTCAGGATCCGCGTCCTGGCGACCCGGACACCCAACGCGCTGCCGAGGTCGTCGCCGAGCGCGAGCGCGTTCAGCGGCGGTCCCAGCAGCAACGCCAGCACGACGCCCGCGACGAGGAACGGGAGGAACTGACCCGTGACGGACAGGTCGGGCTTGGCGACGTCACCGACGATCCAGAACCGGTACTCGTCGAAAGCCTTGGGATCGAGGAAAACGATGCCTTCGGCGCACGCGACCAGCGCCGCACCGACAGCCGTCCCGGCGAGCACGAGCCGAACGGGCGCGGTCGTCGGCGGCCCGACCGTGCCGATCAGGTAGACCAGCGCCGTGCTCAGCGCGGCACCGAGGAACGCGAACCACACGTACCCGCTGAACTGCCCGACACCGAACCCGACCACGGCGACCAGGACACCGAACGCGGCCCCGGCGTTGACGCCGAGGATGCCGGGATCCGCGATCGAATTGCGCGTCAGGGACTGCATCAACGCCCCGGCAAGTCCGAGCGCCACTCCCACACAGATCCCGAGCACGGTACGAGGCATGCGCAGGTCGTGCACGATGACAGCCGCGTCGCTGCGGTCATCGGCGAACACCACACGCAACGCCTCGCCGACGTTCACCGGTTGCGCGCCGACGAGCAGGCTCCCTACCCCGACGATCCCGAGAACGCCGACTGCCACCAGGAGCAGGAAGACCATCCGCTTCGGCACAGCAGAAGACTAGGCCGTGTATCGAGGCCCCGTCCGCGACAGTCGGGATCGGGGCCTCGGTACACGACCTAACCGCGCGAGATCCGCACCATGTCCTCGTGCTCGACGACCTTGATCCGCTCACGTCCGCGTTCCCGGCCGAGGGTCCGCTCGTGCTCGTCGAGCCGCAGCCACCCGTCCCACGTGGTGTAGTCGATGCCCCGCGCGCTGAGGAAGTCCTCGATCGCATCGGGATCACGGTGGGGCGCGCCCGGCAGGTTGGGCGCATCGGTGAGCAGGCTGTTGACGGTCTCGGCCGCACACCCCTTGGTGTGCCCGATGAGGCCGATCGGGCCGCGCTTGACCCACCCGGTGACGTAGACGCCCTCAAGCTGGTTGTCGTCGATGCTCAGCACCCGGCCGGACTCGTGCGGCACGGTCCCGGCGTCATGGTCGAAAGGCAGGTCGGCGAGATGCGACGGCAGGTAGCCGACCGCCCGGTACACGGCCTGCACGTCCCAGTCGTGGTAGCGGCCCGTGCCACGGACGTTGCCGTCCCCGGTGAGTTCGGTGCGCTCGGTTCGCAGACCGGTGACCACGCCGTCGTTGCCGAGCACCTCGACGGGGGAGTGGAAGAAGTGCAGGTGCAGCCGCCTGCGGTGGGGTTTGCGGTCGCGGATCGCCCACTCCTGCAGGGTTTTCACGACCATGTCGACCTGCTTGGAGCCGCGGATCGCGGCCATCGAGCCGTCGTCGAACTCGATGTCCGCCGGATCGACGACGACCTCGAACGTGGTGGAGTGATCCAGTTCCCGCAGTTCGAGCGGGGTGAACTTGGCCTGCGCGGGTCCACGCCTGCCGAAGACGTGGACATCGGTGACAGCGCTGTCGAGCAGGCCCTGGTAGACGTTGTCGGGGATCTCGGTGGACAGCATCTCGTCGGCGGACTTCGCCAGCACCCGCGCGATGTCCAGGGCGACGTTGCCGACGCCGAGAACGGCGACGCTGTTCGCGTGCAACGGCCAGGTCCGTGACACGTGGGGATTCCCGTCGTACCAGGACACGAAGTCGGCGGCGCCGTAGCTGCCGTCGAGCCCGATGCCGGGGATGTCGAGTGGCCGGTCGTGGATCGCGCCGGTCGCGAAGATGACGGCGTCGTAGTGCTGACGGAGGTCGTCGAGCTTGAGGTCCATGCCGTAGTGGACGTTGCCGAACAGCCGGACACCGGGCTTGCCGAGAACCCGGTGCAGAGCGTCGACGATGCCCTTGATCCGCGGGTGGTCGGGTGCGACGCCGTAGCGGATCAGGCCGAACGGCGCGGGCATCCGTTCGAAGATGTCGACGTCGACCTCGGCTCCGGACTTGGCCAGGAAGTCGGCCGCGTAGATACCGGCAGGCCCGGCACCGACGACGGCCACCCGGAGGGAACGGTTCACCCGCGGCGGTCGGCAAGCTCGTTCCATCGGGGACGAGTTCATGACGAACACCCTCTCCTAGATCATCACTCCCTCCAAGATAAGGTAAGCCTTACCTAATTTCATTGTGATGTCGGCTACTGGGCTAACCTCTTGCGGTGTGGCATGAATTCCGCCGGGAAGTGTTCGGCGACCCGTACTTGGTGCGGCACGAAGGCGCCGACATCGACGCACTGATCGCCGAGCACGAGCGAACGCCGGAGCGAGCGGAACAGATGCTGCGCGCCGGTGTCGCCGACCATGATCACGTCGCGGTCGAATCACTGGGCGCGCTGGCCCGTCTCGGCCGTGCGCCGTCGGACACGGTTGCGTTGCTGCGGTCCACGCTCGCCTCGGCGCATGGAGTGTTCCGCGTGCGCACTGCGCAGGTGCTGTGCGAGCTGACTGGAGTTGAGGAGTACGTGTCCGAGGTGGCCGCGGTGCTCGAAGGATTCGGGCATTGGAGCGAGCGGATCGACGCGGCCATCGCGCTGCGGGCGTTGCCGATCACCCCGCGATCACTGGCCGCATTGCACCGCGGGATGCTCGACCCGGAGCCACTGGTACGCCACCACAGCGGCAAGGGCTTGCTCGGTCTGGCAGGGCGGCAGTCCGAACCGACAGTCGACGGCGAGGACCAGGCGGCATGGCGCCCCGCCGCCGACGAACTGCTCGGAGCGTTCGCCGAGCGGACCGCCGGGATCCACGGCGACCAGGCGAGTCTCGCGGTCGAGTTGGGTCCCGCTGACTACGCCGCTCCCTATCACCGGGTCGCGCGTGTGTACCTCGCGGGTACCCGGCTGTCCGGTGTGGATCGACAGCATGTGCCAACGCTGCGCAACATTGGCGTGTACACCACTTACCCTGATCGGGCGCCCGGCTATCCGAACCTGCGCGTCACGTTGGAGCAGTTGGGTTTCGACGGTCTACCGGAGTCGGTCGCGCTCGACGATAAGGCTACTGCGGCCACAATGGATGCTGTCGCCGCTGCGCTCGACTTCGACTTCGACGTTTCTCGCTGGTGTGCGGCGGAGATCCTGATTGGGGATCGGTCGCGTTTTGCGCTCGAGATCGGACCGGCCGACCCAGACGGGGCGCAACTGCGAGCCTGCACGGTGTGGCTGGATGGCCGTATTGTTACGCCATTCGACAACGTGGCTTATGTGCCTCAGTTCGCTCACTCTTTGCGGTTGGATGTCGATCGCTATCGAGCTGGGCAGTTGCCGGACTTCGCTCACTGGGGGCCTACTACTGACGACCTGTCTGCGGAGTTGCTTCCGGACGGCATGCTTCAGTACCGGCTGCGGTCACAGATCGACGGCGTCGGCGACCGGGAAGGGGCGGTGCGGTTGAGTGTCGGTGAGATCGTCGCCGTGCTGGAGCGGGCCGTTGATGTGTTCGATGCTTGACCGGTCGGTATTCTCTGGCTTTTTGGGCCGCGGTGGGCTGGGGCATACCGAAACCGGAACGAAAAGAATCAGGTGTCGATGATGAACCAGTTGTCATTCATGTAGGCCAAAGTCTGAATCCCGAGCTCCCGCTCGGCGAAAGGAACCCCGGCCTTGATGGCGGCAGCAGGAATAGTGACCTGCCCGGACTTCACCTGTACCTTGGCCGGATCGACGGTAGCGGTCTGCAAAGCCTTCCGCTTGGCTGCGGGAATCATCCGGAACATGGCCTGGAATGCCTTGTCGCACGGCATCGGGACCGTCTTCATGGCCGGTGCCGCGATCTCGCACAGCGTCGCGGTGTCCTCATTGCCGATGGCGTGCAGGGCCTGCTCGTACCGCTGAATAGCGCCTTCTTTGGTGTTCGGCACGGTCACGGGCGTCGTGGGCTGCGTTGGTCCGCTGGACTCGGTGGTCGGGGTGGACTCGCCTGACTCCGGGGCCTGGCACGTGTGGTCGGTGAACGCCTCGGTGCGGATCTGCTCGTTCTTGTGCTTCGACGGCCCCGCCGGGCCGGTCTGCCGCTTCTCCAGGTCCGTTCGCACGGACGGGATGGGGACCTGGTTCGTGGCCGCGCTCCCGCCGACCTCGCCCCAGCCGCCAGCGTAACCCCACCACGGCTCCCGCTCGACTTCCCTGAGCGTGTTCCAGATCTGCCACTTCTCACCGGTCTTGCTGGTGCTGTCCTCCAGCTTGCCCCAGTCCTTCAGGCCTGGCGGCAGTTCCTTGTTCTTGTACTTGACGTCGCCGACCGGGTAGGAGGCGTGGGTGCCGACGGCCGAGTACACCGTCAAGCGTCCCTCGGTCACGTCCACTTCGGTCAGCGGCCTGCGGCATTCGTGGCCGTGGTACGTGTACACGATCGCTTCCGGGCCCTTGGCGTCGTCGACGATCACGGTGACTCGTTCCCAGTCGCCCTCGTGGTTGCCGCCCAGGCCACCCAACGGGTTCGTCCACTGGTTCCACGGGAAGAAGAACCAGTACACGTACCCTGTTTTGCCCTTGTGCGCGTCCGTGCCGTCCACGTACTGCACGTAGGACGGTGCCGTGTTGGTGCCCTTGTCGTGCAGGTCGTTGTTGGCGTCGAGGAAGTACCCGTTGGCGCCCAGCTCCGCGTTGTCGTACGGCCGGGTCGGGTCGGTGGTGTTGAACTCGCGTCCACTTTGCTCACACGGCGGGATGCTCTCGCCAAGACCCGCCGACTCCCGCCGGTGGTAGCGGTTGGGGTCCGTCAGCGACTGCGGTGTCGGGTGTTTGTCGACCTCGTCGTCCTTGCAGCCGCCGTCCCGGTTCCACCGCAGCTCCGAGTTGGCGATGAACGTGGTCGCGTCGATCGGCCGGTGTTTCTCGTCCTTGCCGAGGACCACCAGCGGCGCGTACTTCTTCGCCAGCTCGATCCGGTCGCTCTGACCCGCGGGTGGCGTGCTCTGCGCCGGGTCGGCCTGCTGGCCGCATGCCGTCAACGTCACCAGTGCACAGGCACTGAGGACCTGGACCACGCGCATTTCCCACACCCCTGTCGACCACGGCGGACTCTCCTGCGATCGTCACACTGCCCGACCGTTCTTGCACTTTTCTCCCGGAACCGAAATCGGTAGTGGTCACGGCCGCGCGCCTGCGAGGATGCGGCCATGCTCACCCCGCCGGACACGGTCACCGACGACGCCGTCCTCGAAGCCGTCCGCAAGTACTGGCTCGACGACGCCGAGACAGCGACCCACCTCCCGGTCGGCTTCGGCGCGCACCACTGGAAGGTCGTCGGCGGCAGGCAGCTGTTCGTGACCCTGGACGGGCTGGCGCCCCGGCACACCGACGAGTCGCTGGAAGGCGCGTACGCCGGTGCGGCCGCGCTGGCCAAAGCGGGAATGTCCGCCGTGTGGCCGCCGCTGCCCGCCACGACGGGCACGTTCACGGTCCGGCTGGGCGAGCAGGCCCTCAGCGTCACCGCCTGGCTGGACGGCATCACCCCGACCGAGGTGCAGGCGGCCGAACCCGGCCACCTCCGCGAGGTGATCGCCGCGCTGGACGTGTTGCACGGCAGCACCCCACCGCCGGGAATCCCGGTGTGGACGCCACCAGTCGGCGCCGACTTCTCTGATCGGACGGCGCGGGCCGTGAGCGAGCCGTGGACGGCGGGGCCGCTGGGGGAAGAGGCCAGGACCGCCATCGCCGCACGTCTCGACGACATCGGCCGCTGGACGACGCGCTACCTCCAGCTCACCGAGCAGGCACAACGGCAGCGCCATACCTGGGTGGCCACCCACGGCGAACCACACAACGACAACCAGGTCGTGGCTGGGGGACGACTCGTGTTCGTCGACTGGGAGTCGCTCGCCCTCGCGCCGCGGGAGCGTGACCTGGTGGATCTGGTCGGCTCTGTCGACGCCGACCAGGCGATGATCGAGCTGTTCCGGCTCGACTGGCGCCTGTCGGAGATCGCCGAGTACACGACCTGGTTCACTCGTGCGCACACCGGCGACGTCGACGACGTCACCGCGCTGGGAGGCCTGCACGAGGAGCTGCAGGCCGGCGACTGAGCTCACGGAGAAGCCATGGACCTGCTGCAACTGCGCTACTTCCAGGTCGTCGCGCGGCGGGAACACATCAGCAAGGCGGCCGAGGAGCTGCGGGTCGCCCAGCCGTCGGTGAGCCGGACCATCGCGCGCCTGGAGAAGGAGCTCGGCGTCCCGCTGTTCGACCGCCTGGGGCGGCAGGTGCGGCTCAACTCGTTCGGCATGGCGTTCCTGCGGCGCGTGGACCGGGCGTTGGGCGAGCTGGACGAGGCACGCCGGGAACTGGCGGACGCGGCCGGGCTCGAACACGGCCGTGTCACGGTCGCGGCGGAGACCCTGCTGACGGTCACCCCGCTGGTGGCGCGGTTGCGCAACGAGTACCCGGGCGTCGACGTCCGGTTGTTCCAGTCGAACGCCGACACCATGGTGCGTCAGCTCGGTGACCGCGAGGTGGACTTGTGCTTCGCCTCGCAGCCGCTGGCCGGGCCGTCGCTGCGGTCGGTCGAACTCCTGCGGGAACGGGTGCTGCTCGGCGTTCCGACGACGCATCCGCTCGCGTCGAAGGACCGCGTCACCGTGGCGGAATTGGCAGGGGAGCCGTTCGTGACCTCCCGGGTGGGGTACTGGCCGAGGGCGCTGCTGGACCGGTTGTTCGCGGGCGCCGGGTTGCGCCCGGTGATCGCGTGCGAGTGCGACGAGCTGGGCACGTCGGCGGATCTGATCAGTGCCGGGCTGGGCGTCGGGCTTGTGCCGGCGATGTCGCGCGGGGCGCAGACGCCGACCGGTGGTTCCGGGGTGTGGATCGAGATCGACGCGCCTGGCTGCGAACGCGTGTTGAGCCTGGTGTGGCGCGAGGACACGTACCTGCCAGCGGCGGCGTTGAAGCTGCGCGACCTCGCCCAAGTCATGCTCCGGAAGACATGAACTCATGGCCGTATTGGTCGTGGATGTTATAAGCGGGAGCTCGTAGCGTCCACGGCATGGACGTTGTGGATCTGGCCCGGTTGCAGTTCGCGGGAACGACGAGCATCCACTGGCTGTTCGTCATCCTGACGCTGGGGCTGGTTCCCCTCGTGGCGATCACGCACACCGCCGCCGTGCTCAGCCGCGACCAGGAACGGAAAGCCAAGCTGCTGAGAGCGACCCGCTTCTGGGGCCAGCTCTACGTGGTGAACTACGCGCTGGGCATCGTCACCGGGCTCGTGATGGAGTTCCAGTTCGGACTGGGCTGGAGCGGTCTCGGCAAGGTCGCCGGGAACGTCATCGGCGCGCCGATCGCGCTGGAGACGCTCATCGCGTTCTTCGCCGAATCCACCTTCCTCGGGATGTGGATCTTCGGCTGGGGACGGTTGCGGCCCGCGCTGCACGCCACGCTGATCTGGCTGGTCGCGTTGACCGCGTACGCCTCGGCGTACTTCATCCTGGTGGCCAACGGGTTCATGCAGCACCCCGTCGGCCACGAGATGCGCGACGGCATCGCGTACCTGACTGACCTTGGGGCGGTGATGACCAACCCGAGCGCGCTGCTCGCCCTCGCGCACGTCACCGTGGCCGCGTTGATGACCGGAGCGATGTTCGTGGCGGGTGTGAGCGCGTACCGGTACCTCAAAGGGGATCGTGAGTTCTTCCGCGGATGGCTGCGGTGGGGGACAGTGGCCGGTGCGGTGCTGAGCATCGCGGTGTACGAGGTGGGCGCGCTCCAGTATCCGTTGCTGGGCAGGACACAGCCGTCGAAGCTCGCCGCGGCCGAAGGCGGCGGGTTCGTCGCGCTGGCACACGACGTCATGGTCTACCTCGGCTACACGATCAACACCATCACGGCGATCGCGGCGATTCTGGTGTTCTTCCGGTGGGCGGTTCGATGGGTCGCGTGGCTGACGGTGGTCATCGTCCCGTTGCCGTTCGTCGCTTCCCTTGGCGGGTGGCTGTTTCGCGAGGTCGGTCGGCAACCGTGGGTCGTCTACGGCGAACTCACCGTCGACCAGGCCGTTTCCCACGTGAGCACGGCGACGATGTGGACCTCGCTGATCGCTTTCATGGCAGTCCTGCTCGCGCTCGCCATCGCCAACTGGTGGCTGATCGTGCGGTTCGTGCGGCGCGGGCCCGACGGTGTCCACATCGGTCAAGAGGAGCAGTGGGCGTGAGTATGGAAATGGTATGGCTGGTCCTGATGGGACTGGTCCTCGGCGGCTACTTCGTGTTGGGCGGCTACGACTACGGCACGCAGATGCTGTACCCGCTGATCGGCCGTGACGAACGTGGTCGGCGCGTGGTGCGGGCGGCGCTCGGCCCGTTCTTCTTCGGCAACGAGGTGTGGCTGATCGCGTTCGCCGGGGTGTTGTTCGGTGCGTTCCCGAGGCTGGAAGGCACGCTCATCTCGGGCTTGTACCCGCTGTTCCTGCTGCTGTTGCTGGGTTTGGTGGTCGGCAAGGCCGCTGTGCAGCTCCGCAGTCGTGCGCGGAACGCGCAGGTGTGGGACGTTCTGATCGTGGCCGGTGGGCTGATCGCTGCCGTGGGGTGGGGTTTGGTTGTCGGTGTGCTGCTCCACGGCGTTCCCTATGGGACAGACGGGGTCGTCACCCTGGGGTGGTCGGATGTGGTGAACCCGTTCGTGGTGATGTCCGGTGTGAGCAATGTGCTTCTGCTCGGCGGACATGGAGCGGTGTTCCTGACGTTGCGCGGCAGCGGCGACATCGTGGAACGAGCCAGGAGACTGGCGCGGCCCTTGTTGCTGGGAGCCATCGCGGCCGTGGCTTTGACCACGGCACTGAGCGGTGGCACAGCGGTGACCCGGCCAACGGTCGCGTTCATTCTGGTGGCAGCGCTTGTGGTCGCGTTGACGATCGCGGTGCTGCTGGTGGCCCGTAACCGTTCCGGGTGGGCGTTCGCGGCCACGTCGCTGGCGGCCTTGCTGCCTGTGCCGCTGGTGGGGGCCGGGATGTACCCGTACTTCCTGACGTCCGGCGAGGGCGGGCTGACCGTCTCGCAAGGCGCGGCCGACCACACCACACTGATGACGTTGTTGCCGTTCGGGCTTGTCCTGGTCCCGGTGATCGCCGTCTACCAGGCCTGGAGCTGGTGGCTGTTCCGCGGCCGCGTCGGCCCGACCACCCCCACCTACTTCTGAGGCCGTCATGAGGGCAACACAAAGACGGTTGACACGAGAGATCCCCGCGATCCGCAGGCACCTGGTCGTGACCGGGCTGTTGGCGATCTCGACCGCGGTGTGCGTCGTTCTCCAGGCGAGCATCCTGGCGTCGGTCCTGTCCGGTGCAGCGGTGTCGCTGCTGTTCGGCCTGGCTGGTGTGGTCGTGGCCCGCGCGGCCCTGGCCTGGGCGCAGCAGATGCTCGCACAACGCGCCGCCACCACGGTCAAAGCCGAACTGCGTGGCCGCGTTCTCGACCACATCCGGCGCATGGGGCCGCTTCGGGCGGGACGGGAGCGGCACGGGGAACTGACCACAATGGTCACACGCGGGCTCGACGCCTTGGACCCGTACTTCACCAGCTACCTGCCCAAGACCGTCGGTGCCGCGGTGGTGCCGCCGCTGGTGATCGCCGCTCTCGCGGTCACGGACTGGATCTCGGCGGTGGTCGTCGTGGTGACCTTGCCGTTGATTCCCGTGTTCGGCGCGTTGGTCGGCATGCACACCCGACGGCGGACGGCACGCCAGTGGGCGCTGCTGTCCAGGCTCGGCGGTCACTTCCTCGACGTCGTCGCCGGTCTGCCCACGCTGCGGGCGTTCGGCCGGGCCCGTGACCAGATCGGTGTGGTGCATCGGATGTCGGACGACCACCGGCGAGCGACCCTGCGCACGTTGCGGGTGGCGTTCCTGTCCTCGCTCGTCCTCGAGTGGGTCGCCACACTGTCGGTCGCGCTCGTGGCTGTTCCGGTGGGGTTGCGGTTGATGAGCGGTGACGTGGACCTGGCGACCGCGCTGCTGGTGCTTTTCCTCGCACCAGAGGCGTATCTGCCGTTGCGCGCGGCAGGGACGGCGTTCCACGACAGCGCGGAGGGCGTGGCTGTCGCCGACCGGGTGTTCGCCACGCTCGACGACGCCCCGGCGCCGCAGCGGGCCGCGACCGGTGGTGTGTCGGACGCGCACGACCTCGTGTTCGACGACGTCACTGTGCGGTACCCGGATCGGGACATGCCAGCGGTTACCGGGATCTCGATGCGCATTCGGGCAGGCGAGCGCGTCGGTCTGGTCGGGCCCAGCGGCGCGGGGAAGTCGACCCTGCTCGCGGTCCTGCTCGGCTTCGTCGAACCGGAGTCCGGCCGGGTCACGGTGGGACGGCGTGATCTGGCAGACCTCCCCTTGGCCGCCTGGCGCGAACAGATCGCGTGGGTGCCGCAGAAACCGCATCTGTTCGCGGTGTCCGTCGCCGACAACATCCGTCTGGGACGGCCGGGCGCGCCGATCGAGCACGTGGTGCAGGCAGCCAGGGCGGCCGCGGCGGACGAGTTCATCACCCGGCTGCCCGACGGGTACGACACCTTGCTCGGTGAGAACGGATCCGGGCTGTCGATGGGGCAACGCCAGCGGATCGCGATCGCCCGCGCGTTCCTGCGTGACGCGCCCATCCTGCTGTTCGACGAGGCCACCGCCCATCTCGACGCGGAGAGCGAGGCCGCGGTCGCCGCCGCGTCCGCGCGGCTGATGGCCGGACGCACGGCTCTGGTCGTCGCCCATCGCCCGGCTTTGCTCGACCACGTCGACCGCGTCGTCACAATCCGAAGTGGACAACGATGAACCGGCGCTTGTTGCCCGCTGTCATGGCGGCGGTCGCGGCTGAACTGGCCGCGGTGGCGTTGATGGGTACCGCGGCGTGGCTGATCGCGCGGGCCTCGGAACACCCGCAGATATCAGCCGTGGCAGTGGCCATCGTCGTCGTACGGGCGCTCGCCCTCGGCCGGGGTGTGCTCCGCTACGCAGATCGGCTCCTCGGCCATGACGTGGCGCTGGCGGCCGTGACCGCGCAACGGACTCGGGTGTACGAGGCGCTGATCCCGCTGGCGCCGGACGGCGTGGCGGCGTTCCGCAGCGGAGACCTGTTGACCCGGCTCGTGGACGATGTCGACGCCGTACAGGACCTGTTGCTGCGCTGCGTGATTCCCGCGACGGTCGCCACCGGGGTCGCGGTCGCGGCGACCGGGTTCACCGCCACGCTGTCGTTGCCGACAGCCGTGATCCTGGCGATTGGCCTGCTGCTCGCGGGGATTCTGGTGCCGTGGCTGGTTTTCGTGTCCACGGGACGAACGCGTGCCGAGAAGGCCGTGCGTGGTGCGTTGGCCGCGCACACCACTGACCTGCTCCGGGGCGCCGCCGATCTCGCCGCGTTCAACGCGACCGGCTCGGCCGCGGCGACCGCGCGTGACCTCAACGGCCAACTCGTCGCGTTCGAAAGGCGCAGGGCGATGACAGCGGGCCTCGCCACGGCGGCGATCCTGCTCATCCACGGTGCGACCGTGATCGCGGCCATCGTGTCCGTCCGGCACGCCGGACTGCCGTTGACCACGGCCATCGTGCTCGTCGTGCTGACAGTCGCGGTCTTCGAAGTGGTCACGCCATTGCCTGGCACCGCGCGAAAGTCGCGTGATGTCCGGACGTCCGCACGTCGGCTGGAGTCGTTGACGGCCGCCCGAGTACCTGTGCCCGAACCACAGGAACCCGCGACACCGGACGGGCACATCCTTGAAGTACGCGGCCTGCGTGTTCCAGGGCGGCTGGACGACCCCGTCGACCTCGTGGTGCGGCCGGGGCGAACGGTCGCTGTCGCCGGTCCGAGCGGGGTGGGGAAGTCGACCTTGCTCGCGGTGCTGATGCGGTTCGTGGACTACGAGGGCAGCGTCACGATCGGCGGTCGTGAACTCAGGACGCTCCCCGGCGACGACGTTCGCGCCTTGATCACCGGTGTGACACAGGACGCGTACGTGTTCGACGCGAGCATCCGGGACAACCTGGCTCTCGCCAAACCGGACGCCACTTGCGACGAACTGGCCGACGCGGCCCGGCGGGCACGGCTGCTCGACTGGATCGAATCACTGCCGGACGGGTGGGACACCCGCGCGGGTTCGGGCGGGGTGTCGATGTCGGGCGGGCAACGCCAGCGGCTGCTGCTCGCGCGGGCGTTGCTGGCCGACCCGGTGATCCTGCTGCTCGACGAACCCACCGAGGGCCTGGAGGCCGACACGGCGCAGGCCCTGCTGGCCGATCTGCGTTCCGCCACGAGGGACCGTGCCACGCTGCTGGTGACGCACAGTCCTGTCGCGCACGAGGTCGCCGACGAGGTTCACGTGCTAGGCGCGGTTGCGGATCGGCCTGGTGACCTGTTTGGCCACGCAGGACGGCATCCCAGCGGTCGCGAGCGCCTCACGCCGGTAGACACTGGGCGGGACGCCGACGAGTTCGGTGAAGCGGGTGCTGAACGTGCCCAGCGACGAGCAGCCGACCGCGAAACAGACCTCGGTGACGCTCAGGTCGCCGCGGCGCAGCAGCGCCATGGCCCGCTCGATCCGTCTGGTCATCAGATACCCGTACGGTGACTCGCCGTACGCGCGTCGGAACTCCCGGCTCAAGTGCCCGGCCGACATGTGCACGCCGCGGGCGAGGGCTTCGACGTCCAGCGGTTGTGCGTAGTCCCGGTCGATCCGGTCGCGGACACGGCGGAGCCGCGCGAGGTCACCCAGTCGCTGGGCGTCGGCGGGCTTGCTGGTCACGAGCGCGATCGTGCCACATGAAAGCCCTTTGCGCTGCCACCGGCGCACGGCACGATCTGTCGTGTGATCAACGGGGAGCCGTCGCGGTGTCGCGAACCCTTGTGCTGGCGCGCAGGGTCACAGTCGGCGAGCCACCTCCTTGTCGAGGCTGACACGGACGAGCGCCGCGGCGAGTCGGCCCACGTCGTCGCCCTTGACCAGCTTCGCCAGCGCCGAGGCGTCGCCGGGCAGACCGATGCGCTTGGCCCCGTCGAGCGTCTTGCGGTCGAAGTACGGCCGCAGCTCGGGCCACACGCCTTGTGCCTCACGGCAGAAAATGTCCGCCCCGACGGGTCCGAGCCTGGGAAACTTCCGCAACAGCCCGTGCAACGCGCCCGCGTCGCCGTCGGCGGCCTTCCGGAGACCCCGCATGTCCCCTTTGTACTCATCAAGCAGCAACTGCGCGCCATCACCGAGCGCGGTGGCCGTGCTCTCGTCGTAGCGGACATAGTGTGCTCGTCCCAGAGCATCGACTCGTTGCTGCCAGGTCGCTGCCCGCATCTTCTCCGGTGTCCTCATCCCCGCCTTGCCCAGTTCGGCGGCGGCCGCGACGGCGATGTCGGCCTTGATGCGCGTGGACAGCAGCACACTGAGCACAAGCAACCGGTACAACGGGGACGGTTTGTCGGCCAGTCGGATACCTGCCTGCTCGGCGTAGGTCTCACCCGCGACGTCCAGCAGCTTCGCCGCCAGCTTCTTGTGGTCAGCCATACCTGACGGGTACCACGGCCACCTTGGCGTTCAACCACGCCTCAATGCCGTACCGGTTCTCTTCAACCGGTCGTGGTGGCGGCACAGTCTGATCACGAAGCTGAGTCGAGCGCGTCGAGGACTTCTTCGCCGTGCGTCCTCGCCCACTCGGTCAGCGTGTGGATCGGATCGATCAGGGTCGCCCCGAGCGGGGTGAGTTCGTACTCGACTCGGGGTGGCGCCTCGGCGTAGGCGTTTCGGCGGACGAGGCCGTGTGCTTCGAGGCGCCGGAGCGTCTGCGTGAGCACCTTGCGGGAGATGCCGCCGCCGATCATCTCGATCAGCGCGCCGTGGCGCACCGGGCCTTCGCTGAGTCCGGCCAGCACGACCACTGTCCACTTGTCGGCGATCAGGTCGACCACCATCCGCGCCGGGCAGTCCGCGAGGAACAGACCGCCGGGACCGTACTCGCTCATGACGTCGAAGGGTACCTGCGGGTTCCTGTCGGAAACCTAGTCTGGGACCCATGCGAGTCATCACCCAGCAGACGGTCGGCGGCCCCGAAGCACTCACCATTGTGGACGCACCCGAACCCCGGCCGCTGCCGACCGAAGTCCTCGTCCGTGTCAAGGCGATCGGGCTGAACCCCCTGGAGGCACGCCTGCGCGCGGGTGAGTTCCCGCTGCTCGGCCAGCCGCCGTTCGTCCTCGGCTGGGACATCAGCGGCGTGGTCGAACAGGCGCAGACGTGGCGGTTGCGGCCCGGTGACGAGGTGTTCGGAATGCCGCTGTTCCCCCGGGCGGCCAACGCGTACGCCGAGTTCGTGGCGGCGCCGGCGTTGCACCTGGCGCGCAAGCCCGCGTCGCTCTCCCACGTCGAGGCTTCGGCGTTGCCGGTTGTGGGACTGACAGCCTGGCAGGGTCTCGTGGACCTCGGCGGCGTGACCGACGGCGACCGCGTCCTGGTCCACGGCGGCGGTGGCGGGGTTGGCCACGTCGCGATCCAGATCGCGAAAGCACTCGGCGCGCACGTGATCACGACCGCCAGCGGACGCAAACGGGAGTTCGTCGAGGCGCTCGGCGCCGACGAGGTGATCGACTACACCGCGGTCAACTTCACCGAGGTGGTCAGCGACATTGACGTCGTGCTCGACACCCTCGGCGGCGACACCGTCGAACGCTCGCTCGACGTGCTCCGCCCAGGGGGCCACCTGGTGACGGCGGTCGCCGAGGAGGACGCGGCGCTCGCCGCCAAGGCCGAGGCAGCCGGATCGCGCTTCAGCGGCATCGCGGTCGACCCCGACCCGGTCGCCCTGCGACGACTCGTCGAACTCGTCGACCAGGGCAAACTCCGGATCCACGTGCAGGAGACGTTCCCGTTCGAGCGCGTCGCCGACGCGCACCGGCTGCTGGACGACGGCCACCTCCAGGGCAAGGTCGTCCTGACCGTCTGATCCCCGTTGGGAATTCGCACCAGGACCGCGTCATCCACCCGGAGCGCGGTGTTCTTCTAGACCGGCACGGGTTCCTCGGTCAGTTCGCTCGCGAACTGGACCGCCATCGCCAGCGTCATGTGCCTGTGCCAGCCGACCCAGCCGCGTACTTCGTAGCGGTCCAGTTGGGATCGGGTGCGGATCGCGCGCCAACGCCGGTCGAGGTGGTGCATCTCCGCCATGGCGTGCCCCATTCCGTTGGGGGACAGGGGATGGTGCATGCACGCCCGGAAGTAGCTGGTGCTGCCGCGTTTCCCGGCAGTGGCCAACGACGGACTCGGCGTCAGTGCGACCGTCATCGGTGACGGTCGTTGCCGGGGCATCTGCCGTGGCACGAGATCCGTTCTCGTACCCCCCGGGTGGCGCGGCTCGACCGACTCGTCGAGCTGGCCGAGTTCGGCCGACGACAGCCACGTCAGGTGCGGGATCTGCTGTTGCTGCAACAGCATCAGCAACCGCAGCTTGTTCGGGCAGTTGAGCGACAGGTAGATCCGCCTCGGCCGGAACTGGTCGGCGATCGCGCGCTGGATCATGTCCGACGCGATGGCCGACTTGGACCGGTGCCTGACCTCCGGCGGGATGTTGCCCTGCTTGCGCAGGCGCTCGCTCTCCGACCACGTCGGCGGCAGGTACAGGTCGATGTCCAGCAGGAAGACCTTCCTGTCCGGACCGACGTACAGCAGGGCGACCGCGTTCTGGCAGTTCTGCGCCCGGCCGTTCTCCGTGGAGAACTGCAGGTCCACCGCCACGGCGCGGTTGCCCTTCTTGGCGAAGGTCGCCTCGGTGACGTAGAAGTCGCCGCCCGCCGCCGCGGCCGCCCTGGCCATCTCACGCAGTTTGCGGCGGACTTCCCCGTCGTCCCATCGCGCGGTGGTGAGCAGGCGTTGTGCGCCGTCGGCGCGGTATTCCGATTCGTAGGTGGCTATGTTGCGCCGCCCGACAGACGGCTTCTTGACGATGTTCGCCAGCCCGAACATGTAGTTCAGCGCGCGCATCCGCGGCTCGGCTCTGGCGAAACACGGTGACAGTCGGGAATGCACCGTCCGTAGGCATAACTCGAGGGACGTCGAAACGGGCAGCTGCCCGATCGGGGTCTCCGTGATCTCTTTTGTCTTGGTCATCTTACACGCTCATGTTCTCTCGAGCTCCCCCAGGAGTTCGAATGACAGTGGTGGTCCGATCGCGTGGTGGGTAGTCAGTCCTCGTGCGACAACCGCGGCAACCTTGCGCTCGTGACGGTCCTCCTCAAGAGCCCCTGCGTTGAAGTCACCGGGTACCCCCAAGTACGCCGAACGACATCGCTCTATCCCAGTACCGCCTTCACCCGAAGCACTGTCCTGCCTGCCCGGCGACAGTGTTTCCCCAGTGGGTGAACGGCGACATTGTCGCACGCTACACCAGTAACGGAACGCGCCGGAGTCTTCCCCAGGGCGGGTTCCCCGTCAAGCCGTTCGGCGCCGATCCCGCTCTGATTCCCCCGATTGTCGGTGTGCCACGGGGTACCGGTTTCCCGGGTTACGAACCCTGGTATGAGGCGCTTCCGCATTGCGATACCCCGGACCGTGGGAGGGTCCGTCACTCGCCGGTCGAGCGCAAATCCCGGGGGTAGATGGTGTCACCCGTTCGGTCTAGTGACTTTCTTGTCCCCGTTGTTCCGGGAATGGTGCGGAAAAGGCCCCGGTGCCTGTGGGCTGATGCCGGGGTACAACTGTCGCCATCAGATCCGCCTAATCGGCACAGGGGGAAGCATGGCGCACATCCAAGGTGAACCGGTCGCCGTACCCACCGGGGACGGACGTGAGCTGTACGCCCAGGTGCTGCCGGGACCGGGAACCGGCCCGACCGTCGTCTTCGAGGCCGGGGCCGCCGCGTCGCGCTCGTCGTGGGCGTTGGTCCAGCCGCTCGTCGGCGAGTGGGCGCGGGCGATCGTCTACGACAGGTCGGGTCTGGGCCGCAGCGCGCCCGACCCGCGGTCGCGCACGATGCGGCGGATGGCCGACGATCTCGGGTGTCTGCTCGACCACTTCGGACCCGGTCCGTTCGTGCTCGTAGGCCACAGCGCGGGCGGACCGATCGTCCGCCTCGCGGCCGCGGACCGGCCGGCGCGGATCGCCGGGCTCGTCCTGGTCGACCCGACCGACGAGGCGGCCGATGTGTTGTTCAGCCCGGGTTTCCGCAAGCTCGAGCGGGTCGCCATCAAGCTCAACCTGGCGTTGGCGCGCGCCGGGATGCTCGGTGTCGTCTACCGCGGCATGGCCAAGGCGTTGCCCGCGGACGCGGCCCGCGACATCCGGCGTGAGGGGTTCACGACCGGAATCGTGCGGACCCACGCCCAGCAGGCCCGTACGTTTCTCGACGAGCTCGCCGCTTTCCGGGAGAACACCCCGGACCTGGGCGACATACCGATAACGGTGATTTCCGGAAAACTCGCCGGAGGTGGGATGAACGCACGCCTGCGCGCCGCGGCCAACGCCTCGCACGCCGCCCGGGTCGCCGGAAGCCCGCGCGGGCGGCACGTCTTCGCCGAGAAGTCCGGGCACTACGTGCCGGTCACGGAGCCCGAGGTGGTCGCCGCCGCGATCCGCGGGCTGGTCGACGAGGCCGGGGACGCGGGCTGACGGGTGGCGCACCCTAATACACCTGGTGGCGAACTGGCCAGGGTGCGGTAGGCCACGGATTCTCTCCCGGCACGTCCCGGCTGGCGACTTGTCCCTGAGTGTCGGCGCTGGTTAGCCTTACCTAAGGTCATTTAGGCTTACCTAAGTGTGGAGGAGAGGTCTGTGCTGCGCACGGTGCTCAACGGCAAGATCCATCGGGCGACCGTCACCCAGGCGGACCTGCATTACGTCGGGTCGCTGACGATCGACGAGGAGCTGATGAAGGCGGCCGACATCCGTGAGGGAGAGCGGGTGCAGGTCGTCGACATCACCAACGGCAACCGGCTCGAGACCTACGCCATCACCGGCGAACCGGGCACTGGCGTCATCGGCGTGAACGGTGCCGCGGCGCACCTGGTCCACCCGGGGGATCTCGTCATCATCATCACGTACGTGGCTGTCGCCGAGGACGTGCTCGACGCGCACCTGCCGAAGGTGGTGCACGTCAACGCGTCGAACCAGATCATCGAACTGGGCAAGGACCCGGCCGCCCCCGTCCCGGGGGAACCGGCACTCGTCACCGGCCGCGCCGTCAATGCCTGAGGCGCTGCCGCTCACCACGGCGCAGCTCGGCATCTGGCTCGGTCAGCGTCTCGACCAGAGCAGCCCCGCCTACAACGTCGGCGGCTACGTGGAGATCCACGGCCGGATCGAAGCGGATCTGCTCGAACGCGCCTGCCAGGAGGTCATGCTCGAGGCGGAAACGCTGCGTGTCCGCGTCTGTGCCGACGAGGGCGGGGACACGCAGCGGATCACGGACGCCTCGTGTGAACTGCCCGTGCTCGACCTGAGCCCGGCGGACTCCGAGGCGTGGATGCGCGCGGACATGGCGCAGCCGGTCGACCCGCGGTGGGAGCCGGTGTTCGCCCCGGCGCTGCACCGGATCGGCCCGGATGTGTGGCGCTGGTACGTGCGCTGTCACCACATCGCGATCGACGGGTACAGCTTCCCGTTGGTGTGCAAGCGGGTCGCCGAGGTGTACACCGAACTGGCAACGGGCAAGGACCGAAGCCAGTCGCCGTTCGCCCCGTTGCGCCTGCTGGTCGAACGGGACCGGGAGTACCGCGAGTCACCCGACTTCGCGGCAGACGCCGAGTTCTGGTCACAGCAGCTGCACGGATCCGCAACCACTTTGTCAGGCAGGCAGTCCTTACGCGCGGCGGCGTTCACCCGGCACAGTTTCGAGCTGTCCGGCGAGTTGGCCGCGCGAGCCAGGGAGATCAGGAAAACCTGGGCCGACGTGGCCATCGCCGCGTTCGCGTCCTACCTCGGCGTGATGACCGGTACATCGGACGTCCGGATCGGTGTGCCCACAACGGATCGCGTCGGCGCCGCGCTGCTGCGGGTCCCCGGGATGGCGGCGAACGTGTTGCCGCTGCGGGTGAACCTCGACGGCGACGTGGTCTCCGGGGTGGCCGACGGGCTGAAAGCGCTGCGGGCGCACCAGCGGTACCGGATCGAGGACCTGGTCAGCGCCAACGGCGGCACCGTCCGCGATCTGTTCGGGCCGAGCGTCAACATCAAGTTCTTCGACTACGGCTTCACGTTCGGCGCCACACCCGGTGTGTTCCACAACATCGCGGCGGGCCCGGTCGACGACGTGACGGTGTCGGTCTACCACGGATCCGGCCGGTTCGCCGTCGACATGGACTTCAACACCGAGACCTACAGCGAGGGCGAGGCCGCCGCGCACACGCGCCGGTTCGCCGAGTACTTCGAGGCTTTCGCCGAGCGGTTGTCGGGCGACGGCATCGAGTTGGCCGAGCAGGTCGAGGCGCGTGAGCGCGGCGGGCACCTGGTCGGACCCGGCGCGGGCGCTCCTGTGTCGATCGTCGAAGCGTTCCGTGACCAGGCCGTTCGCACCCCCGGTGCCGTGGCGCTCCGGGATGCCACGCGCAGCTGGACGTTCGCCGAGCTCGACGCGCGATCCGCTCAGGTGGCCGGTTCGCTGACCGGGCACAGCGTGATCGCGTTGGCGTTGCCGAGAACCGCGGACTACGTGATCGCGATCCTGGCCGTGGCGCGCAGTGGCGCGGCGTGGCTGCCGCTCGACACGACCCAGCCCGCCGAACGGCAACGCCGCGTGATCGAGGACAGCGGGGCGACTCTGGTGCTGGAGTCCCTGCCGTCGGGCGCGGGCCGGACGGACTTCACGCCGAACCTGGACAGCCTGGCGTACACCATCTACACGTCGGGATCGACCGGCACACCCAAGGGCGTGCAGGTCAGCCACCGCGCGCTGGGGAGCCTGCTCGCCAGCCACCGCCGTGGCCCGATGGCGCGGTTCACCGGAAAACGGCTGCGGATCGGCCACACGGCGTCGTTCTCGTTCGACGCGGCCATCGACGCTCTGCTGTGGATGGTCGCCGGTCATGAACTCGTGCTTGTCGAGGACTACCGCGACGCCCGTGCCCTGGTGCGGACGATCCGGGCCGAGCGGCTGGACTACGTGGACGTCACCCCGACCTACCTGGCCGAGCTGATCGATTCGGGACTGTTGGCCGAACACCGGCCGTCCATCGTGGTCTTCGGCGGCGAAGCGGTGCCCGCGGACGTGTGGGACCGGCTCGCCGCCTGCCCGGATGTGCTGGCGGTCAACACGTACGGACCGACCGAGTACACAGTGGACGCGACGCAGGGGATCGTCGCCGCCGGTGCGCACCCGCACATCGGCCACCCGATCGGCACCACCCGCTGCCTGGTCCTCGACGACCGGCTCCGGCCGGTGCCGCCGGGCGCGCCGGGCGAGCTGTACCTCGCCGGTCCTGGGCTGGCCCGCGGGTACACCGGCGAGCCGGGACTCACCGCGGCGCGGTTCGTGGCCAACCCGTTCGGCCCCAGCGCCCGGATGTACCGGACCGGCGACCTCGTGCGCGTCGGCGAGCACGGCCTCGAATACCTCGGCCGCGTCGACGACCAGGTGAAACTGCGCGGTTTCCGGATCGAGCCGCGGGAGGTCGAGCACGTCATCGCGGCACACCCGGCGGTGGCCCGATGTGCTGTCGTCCCCACGGAGTTCGCGTCCGGGATCGCTCTCAGCGCCTATGTCGTCCCTGCCGGGCCGCTCGATCCGGCGGCGGTGCTCGCGCACGCCCGTCTCGGGCTGCCGGACTACATGGTCCCGGCCGCTGTCGTCGAGGTGGCCGAGCTCCCCCTGACCGAGCAGGGAAAGCTGGACGTTCGCGCGCTGCCCGTGCCCGAACTGGTCGTGAGGGCGTACCGCGAGCCGGAAACCCCGGCACAGCGCAAGATCTGTGCCCTGTTCGCCGAGGTGCTCGGCCGCGACCGGGTCGGGCTCGACGACGACTTCTTCGCACTCGGCGGGCACTCGTTGCTCGCCGGGCGTCTCGCCGCGGCGCTGAACACGAACCTGCGCGACGTCTTCACCGCGCGCACTCCCGCCGCGCTCGCCGAGATGTCCCTTGCGGACACCAGGCCGCCGCTGGCGAAACGCCGCACCGAAGCGGACGTCCCCCTGTCCCCCTCGCAGTCCCGGTTCTCCTTCGCCGACCAGCTCGCCGGGCCGAGCCCGGTGCACAACGTGCCGTTCGTACTGCGGTTCCCCGGCGAACTGGACGAATCCGTGTTGGCACAGGCCATCGAGGACGTGGTCGCCCGGCACGAGTCGCTGCGGACGTTGCTGGAACACAAGGACGCGCGTGGCCGGCAGATCGTCGTCGAGCCGTCTTCGCGGCTGTCCGTCGGCGGCAACGTCGACGAACTCGTCCGTGTGCCCTTCGACCTGGCAGGCGAACCGCCGTTCCGCGCACATCTGTTGCGACGGGCTGATGGTGACGTACTCGTGTTGGTCCTGCACCACAGTGCGGCCGACCACGGCTCGACGGCGCCACTCCTGGCCGACCTGACGACGGCGTACGACGCCCGGATCGCAGGCGCGGCACCGCGATGGGCGCCGTTGCCCGTGCAGTACCGGGATTACACGGTGTGGTTCGAGCGGGTCCTGGCCGAACGAGCCGGGCCGCAGGCCGACTTCTGGCGTGAGCGCCTCGCGGGCAGCCCGGCGGAGATCGACCTCCCGATGCGGCGCAGCCGCCCCGCCGAACCGACGTCGGACGGCGGCGTTGTCGCGGTGTCGGTCACCCCGGACACGCATCGGGCGCTGATCGAGTGCGCGCGGACTGCCGGTGTCACGACGTTCACCGTGCTGCAGACCGCTGTCGCGATCACGCTGGAACGCCTGGGCGCCGGTGAGGACGTGCCGTTGGGCACGCCGGTCGCGGGTCGTCCGGATGCGCGGTTGCGCGACCTGGTGGGGTGTTTCCTGAACACGGTCGTACTGCGCACCGACCTGAGCGGCGATCCGACCGTCACCCAGCTGCTGACCAGGGTGCAGGAGTCGAACGCGGAGGCGTTCGCCAACGCGGACCTGCCGTTCGACCGGGTCGCCGAGGCGGTCAACCCACCGCGTGTACCGGGACGACATCCGTTGTTCCAGGTGATGGTCGTGCACGAGCACGCCGCCGGAGACGCGATCACGCTCGGCGGACTGACCGGACGGGTGCGGATGGCCGACACCGGCACCGCCAAGCTCGACCTCACGGTGAAGTTCGTCGAACGCACCGCAGGGATCGACGTCAAGCTGGAGTACTCGGCGGATCTGTTCACCGAGGACAGCGTGCACGACATCGCCACCGCGCTCAGCACAGTCCTGCGTGACCTGCCCGGCAAGGCCGACCAGCAGATCTCCCGGGTGCTGGCCACCGACGCACCGCCGCTCGTCGGCGCGCGGGTGGCGGTCCCCGAGAAGTCACTGGTCGACCTCCTCGCCGAAGCGGCCGAGACGCACGGCGACCGGTTCGCGCTCGGTTTCGGCGGCACCCGCCTGACCTACGCGGAACTCGACGACTACACCGCAAGGGTCGCCGCGGGCCTGCGGGCACGAGGTGCGGGCGCGGGCACGATCGTCGCGGTCGACATCGCGCGGTCGGTCGAACTGGTCGTGGCGTTGCACGCGGTGGTGAAGGCGGGAGCGGCCTACCTGCCGCTGGACCCGGACCACCCGGCCGAACGCAAGCAGTTCATGCTCGACGACGCCAAGCCGTCGATCACGCTCACGGCTGAGGACGTGCGTGCCCTGCGCACGGGCGAACCCGGCGAACCGCCTACCGTGACACCGGCGGAACCGGCCTACGTCATCTACACCTCCGGCTCGACGGGTCGCCCCAAAGGCGTTGTGGTGCCGCACAGCGCGATCGTCAACCGTCTCTTGTGGATGCAACACGCCTACCCGCTCGGCCCGGCCGACCGGGTGTTGCAGAAGACCCCGGCCGGGTTCGACGTGTCGGTCTGGGAGTTCTTCTGGCCGCTGCTCACCGGTGCCGGGCTGGTCGTCGCCGGACCGGGCGGGCACCGCGATCCCGCGTACCTCGCCGACGTGATCAACCGCGAAGGCGTCACCACGCTGCACTTCGTGCCGTCGATGCTGCGCGCGTTCCTCACCGACCCCGACGCCAGGACCTGTACGGGACTGCGCCGCGTGTTCTGCAGCGGCGAGGCGTTGCCATGGGAAACCGCTGCCCAGTTCCGGGCCACGCTCGGGGCCGAGTTGCACAACCTCTACGGCCCAACGGAGGCCGCGGTCGACGTGACCGCGTGGCCGGTGACCGAGTCCGACACCGTGCCGATCGGCCGCCCGGTCTGGAACACGGCCACGTACGTCTTGGACAAGTCGCTGCGACCGTGCCCGCCCGGTGTGCCGGGTGAGCTGTATCTGGCCGGACGGCAGTTGGCCACCGCGTACCTGAACCGGCCAGGGCTGACCGCGGAACGGTTCGTGGCCAACCCGTTCGACGCGGGCACCAGGATGTACCGGACCGGCGACCTGGTCCGGCGCAGGCGGGACGGTGTGCTCGAATACCTGGGACGCACCGACTTCCAGGTCAAGGTCCGCGGTGTGCGGATCGAACTCGGCGAGGTCGAGAGCGCGCTGCTGCGGCACCCCGGGGTGACAGCCGCCGCGGCGGCCGCGAAGGTCGACCGCAACGGCAACACGCGGCTGGTCGGGTACGTCGTGCCCGCGACCGTCAACCCCGAGGACGTACGGGCGACCGCGGCCCAGGTCGTCCCGGAGGCCCTCGTCCCGGCCGTGATCGTGCCGTTGGCGGAACTTCCCCTGTCGGCCAACGGGAAGCTCGACCGCAAGGCGTTGCCTGACCCCGTGCCGCAGACACGGCTGGTCGTCGCCGACGGCCCTACGGATGTCGTGCGGCGTGCGTTCGCCGAAGTGCTGGGTGCCGAAGCGGTCGATCCGGACACCGGGTTCTTCGCGCTCGGCGGGGACAGCATCCTGGCGATCAGCCTGGTCGCCAAGCTCAAGTCCGCCGGGCTCCGGGCGAGCGTCAAGGACGTGTTCGCGCACCAGAGCGCGGCCGACTTGGCCCGTGCGCTGAAACCGGCCGAAGCGGGTGACAACGCGGTTCACAAGCCGGTGACCGGCCCGATCCCGTTGACCCCGATGCTGCACTGGCTGCGGGAAACGGCCGGATCGGCCAGCCAGACCACGATCATCGAACTTCCGGGCACCGTCACCGAAGCACAGTTCGAGACGGCCGTGCGCGCGGTCGTGGACCGCCACGAGATGCTGCGCGCCCGGTTGCGGGTGAGCCCGGACGGGTTCTGGTCCTTGGACGTCCCCGAAATCCCGGCCGAACCGTTCGGCGAGCTGGACCCGTCGGTTGGGCGCAGCAGCACCTGGCGGCTGGTCGACGGCAACCGAGCCGAAGTGACCGTGCACCACCTCGGGATCGACGCGGTGTCGTGGCAGGTGGTGGAAACCGATCTGCGCGCCGCCCTGCGCGGGCACGCGCTCGCCGCTGTCAGGCCGTTCCGCGATTGGGCGGTGTCCCTTGTGGAACGGGCGCAAACCGCGGAAATCCTGTCCCAGTTCGGGTACTGGAGCGCGATCTCGTTCGACGCGGCGCTGGCGAAGGGCGGGGGCAAGGCCGGGGTCGTCCGGCGCTCGATCCAGCTTGGCACAGTGTGGACGGACGCGGAGCGCAAGTTCCGCGCCAACGGTCAGGATGTGCTCGTCACCGCGATCGCTCAGGCGCTCGGCGGGACCGCGACCGTTGCCCTCGAAGGACACGGCCGCGACGACGACAACGCCGGGATGGTCGGCTGGTTCACCACGCTCTACCCGGTCCGGGTCGACGCGACCGTGGACGGGCTGCGTGCGGTGAAGGAACAGCTGCGCGCGGTCCCGGACGGCGGCATCGGATACGGCCTGCTGCGGTACCTCAATCCGCAAACCGCGACCGCGTTCACCGGTCAGCCCGAACTGCTGGTCAACTTCCTCGGTCGCCGCGACGAGGACATCGTCACGGCCGACGAGCCAGCCAGTGCGCTGGAACTGACGGCGTACACCAAACCCGACGGCACCCTGGAAATCCTGTTCGGGCATTCCGCCGACTACACCGACGAGGTAGTCACCGCGTTTCTCGACCGGCTGGCTGAGCAGTTGCGACAGCTGGCCGACGACGTCGCCGCGGCCGAACCAAGCCGGACGCCGTCCGACCTGACCAGGCGTGGCGTGCCGCAACACGAGATCGACCGGCTGGACGGCGGCTGGCTCGACGTCGTCCCGGTGTCGCCGTTGCAGGAAGGCCTGCTCGCGCTCGCCCACACCCGCCCGGCCGCGCTGGACGTCTACACCGTGCAGATCGCCCTGCACTTCGCCGAAGCGCTCGACTCGAACCGGCTGACCGAGGCGCTGACCACGCTGATCAGCCGTCATCCCGCGCTGCGAACGGGTTTCCGCTACCTGGAGTCGGGCGCTGCCGTCGGCGTCGTCCACGAGGACGGCCCGGTCGTCCTCGAAGCCACGGACGACGTCGACGAACTGGCCCGGCGGCATCGGATCGAACGGTTCGACCTGGCCGTGCCACCGCTGTTCCGCTTCGGTCACCACGACCGGACCCTGGTGATCACCGGCCACCACCTCGCGTGGGACGGCTGGTCGTCGCCACTGCTGGTCAACGAGTTGCTGGCGCTGTACGCGGGCGACACGCCACCGGTCACCACCGCTCACCGGGAGTACCTCACCTGGCTGGCGGGCCGTGACGAGGACGCCGACCTGGCGGCGTGGCGTCCGGTGCTCGACGGCCTCGCCGCGCCGTCGATGCTGGTCCCCGCACAGGACAGCCCGGCCGACGAACTGCCCGCGGAACTCACGGTCGAACTCGACCACAAGACGTCCGACGCGATCCGCAGGCAGGCGAGCGCACACGGGCTGACCATCAACACGCTGCTGCAAGGCGCATGGGGCCTGACTCTCGCGCGGCTGCTGGACAGCGGCGATGTCGTCTTCGGCATGACGGTGTCCGGCAGGCCACCCGAGATCGAGGGCATCGACGCGGCGATCGGCATGTTCATCAACACCGTGCCCGCCCGCGTCAGTCTGGCGGCGGGGGACACGCTCGCAGACGCGTTGCGCCGCCTGCAGGACCGGCAGGCGTCCACTGTGGAGCACCAGTACACGGGTCTGGCCCGGCTGCAGCGGATGGCCGGGCTCGGGCCGTTGTTCGACAGCCTGGTCGTGTTCGAGAACTACCCGCTCGACGGGATCGGTGACACGGTCGGGATCGAGGCCGACGACGCCACGCACTACCCGGTCACGCTGACGCTGTTCCCCGGTGAGCGGTTCGGGATCTCGTTGAAGTACCGGACCGACTGCGTCACCGAGGCCGAGGCCGCGCGGATCCTGCGCGTCTACACCGACCAGGTCGAACTGTGTGCGGCCGGGCTGCACCGCAGGATCGAAGGGCTCCCGGTCGCCAAGGCCGTCACGCGGGCGCGGGCCGTGCCCGGCGACGCCCGCCCGTCCACCGACGGCGAAGCCACCCTGGTCGAGCTGTTCAAGCAGGTCCTCGACCTACCGGCGGCTGGGGCCGGTGACAGTTTCTTCGCGCTGGGCGGGGACAGCATCCTCGCGATCCAGCTGTCGGCGAAGGCCCGGACGGCCGGGCTGAAGTTCACCGCGGCGGATGTCTTCGAACACAGGACCCCGGCCGCGCTCGCGGCGATCGCCACCGCGCCCACGCGAACGGCACCCGAGCAGGACGACGCCGTGTCGGGACTGACCCCGATCGCGTACTGGCTGCTGGACCAGGACGGGCCGTACGAGACCTACAGCCAGCGGATGCTCGTCCGGCTCCCGGAAGGCGCGACCGCGCAACGGGTTCAACAGGCGATCGAGAAGGTGGTGCGACGCCATCCGATCCTGTGCGCCCGTCTGGTGGACCGGTCGCTGGAACCCGGTTACGGCGAGGTGCCCCAGGTGGACGCCGGTGCGGGCCTCGACCCGGCCAACGGCGTGATGACCGCGTGGGTGCTACGGCCGGACGGCCTGATGATCACCGTGCACCACCTCGTGATGGACGGCGTCTCGTGGCGGATCCTGCTGCCCGACCTGGCCGCCGCCTACGACGGCGAGGAACTCGCCCCGGTGGGCACGTCCTACGCGCGCTGGACCGAGCTCCTCGCCGCGGAAGCACACCGCCGTGCGGGCGAGACCGAGCACTGGACGGCGGTGCTGGACACCCGGCCGCTGCTGCCGGTGGGCGACCGGTCCGGTGACATCGCCGCCAACCAGCGAGAACTCACCGCCGAACTGTCCGAAAAGGACACGGACGCGCTGACGCGGGAGGTCACCGAGGCCTTCCACACCGGGCCGGAGGAGGTCCTGCTCAGCGCGCTCGCCCTGGCGATCGGCGAGGCCGTGCCGGTGATGCTCGAAGGCCACGGCCGGGTCGACGAGGAGTTCCCCGGCACCGACACCAGCCGGACGATCGGCTGGTTCACCACGATGTACCCGGTCCGGCTCGACGTGGGCGGACTGGACGTGCCCGACGCGGTCAAGCGCGTGAAGGAAACCCTGCACGCCACACCCGGCAAGGGCATCGGCTTCGGCCTGCTCATGCGGGACGCGCCCGTGCCGCAGATCCGGTTCAACTACCTCGGCAGGTTCACCGCGGGCGCGGGCAGACCGTGGCAGCCGGTGGACGCGACCGAGCCGCTGTCCGGGGACGTGCACGACCGGATGCCGATCCCGTTCGCGGTGGACATCACGGTCGCGGCCGTCGCCGGGAGGCTGCGGATCAGGTGGGCGTGGGCGCCCAGCGTGCCTGAGGAGATGGTGCACGCCTTCGCCGATGCGTTCCGGGCGCAGTTGCTGCGTTTGGTGCGCAGCGTCCGCGACGACGGCGCGGGCGGCCACACGCCGTCCGATTTCGGTTTGATCGACGACCTCACCCAGGACGAGGTCGACGAGTTCGACGAGCTCTGGAGGACCTCGTGAGCGCCACGCCCGGCCTGTCGGACGTTCTGCCGCTGTCGCCGCTGCAACAGGGCTTGATGTTCTGGGCCTCCTACGGCGGCGCGGCCGGTGATGTCTACACCGTGCAGAAGACGCTGGACCTGGAAGGCCCGGTCGACCCGAAGACGCTCAAGGCCGCCGCCGAGGCGCTGCTGCGCCGGTATCCGAACCTGCGCGCCGGGTTCCGGCTGCGCCGCTCCGGTGAGCCGGTCGCGCTGATCCCGGCCGAGGTCGACCTGCCGTGGGCCGAGATCGAGGTGAGCGACCCGGCCGAGGTCGCGGCCGCGGTGGCTGCCGAGCGGGCGAAGCCGTTCGACATGGGCCGTCCGCCGCTGGTGCGGTTCCTGCTGGTCAAGCGTTCGGACGACGAGTTCACCCTGGTGTTCACCCACCACCACATCCTGCTCGACGGCTGGTCCGCGCCGCTGCTCGTGCGTGAGCTGTTCGAGCTGTACGCGGCGGCGGGGTCGGACGTCGGCATGCCCGCGCCCGCCCGGTTCCGCGACCACCTCGTCTGGGTGTCCAAACAGGACAAGGCGAGGTCGCTCGCGGCCTGGAACCGCTACCTGGACGGCGTCACCGAGCCGACCCTGGTCGCGGCCGGGCACGACCTGCACGCCCGCAGCGAACCGGGCGAGGTCACCACCTGGCTCGACGAGGCAACGACCACGGCTGTGCAAGCGCTTGCGCGGCGCTGCGAGGTCACCGTGAACACCGTCCTGCAGGCGGTGTGGGCGTTGGTCCTGACCGAACTGACCGGCCGCGCGGACGTCACGTTCGGGCTCACCGGCTCCGGCCGGTCCACCGGCCTGCCGAGGGCCGAGGAGATCATCGGCCTGCTGATCAACACCACCCCGGTGCGCGTCACCGTCCGGCCAGGGGAGTCGGTCGCGTCGCTGCTCGGCCGGATCCAGGCGGGTCAGTCCCAGCTGCTCGCGCACCAGTACCTCGGTCTCGCCGACATCCAGTCGGGCCGGGTCGACGGTGAGCTGTTCGACACGTTCACCGTGCTGGAGAACTACCCGATCGACACCGAGGAACTCGACCGGCTCGGCGAACGCGCCGGGTTACGGGTGTCCGCTGTGGACGGCAACGACGGCAGCCACTACCCGCTCGGCGTGGTGGCCACCCCCGGCGAACGCCTGCGCCTGGACATCCGCCACCGCACCGAGATCGTCCCCGCCGAGCTGGCGCGGCGCGTGGCGGACCGGGTCGTCGCGCTGTTCACGGCCATGGCCGCCGACCCCGACCGGCCGGTCGGCCGGATTCCGGTCGTGTCGGCCGAGGAGCACACCGACCTGGTCGAGACCCGCAACCAGACCGCGACGGAGGTCCGTGGCACCACGTTCGGCGAGCTCGTGCGGCCGTCGGCCGACCCAGCGGTGATGTTCGAGGGCACCCAGCTGACCTACGACGAACTCGTCAGCCGCGCCAACCGCCTGGCGAACTACCTGCTCAGCCGCGGAGTGGAGGCCGAGCAAGCGATTGCTGTCGTGCTGCCGCGCGGAATCGAGCAGGTCGTGGCGATGCTCGCGACCCTCAAGGCAGGCGCGGTGTACGTGCCGGTCGACGTGGCGTACCCGGCCGAGCGGGTCACGCTCCTGCTGTCGGACGCCCGCCCGGCGCTCGTCCTGACCGAGGCCGAGCACCTCGACGTCCTGCCCGGCACGGCTCCGGTCGTGCTGCTCTCGGACGTGCCGGACGGCTCCGACGCGGAACCGTCCGTCCACATCAGCCCGGACAGCGCCGCGTACGTCATCTACACCTCGGGTTCGACCGGCCGTCCCAAGGGCGTTGTCGTCACCCACCGGGGACTGCCCAGCCTCGCGCACACGGTCGCCGAGCACTTCCGGCCACGGCCGGGCGATCGCGTGTTGCAGTTCGCCTCACAGAGCTTCGACACGTCCATCTGGGAACTGCTGATGGCGCTCGCCACCGGGGCGACGGTCGTCATCGCACCGCCCGAGCGCCGCCTCGGCAGCGCGTTGCAGGACCTCATCGCCGAGTACGGCGTCACACACCTGACCTTGCCGCCCTCGGCACTGGCCGATGTGGACACCGCTGCTGTCCCGTCGGACGCCGTGGTGATCGTGGCGGGCGAGGCGTGCCCGCCGGAGCTGGCGCGGCGCTGGGTGGACGCCGGACACCGGCTGTTCAACTCCTACGGCCCCACCGAGACCACAGTGGACGCCACGCTGTGGCAAGCCGACCGCGAGGGCACAACGGGTTCGGCCCTGCCGATCGGCACACCGGTGCACAACACGAGCGTGTACGTCCTCGACGGCCTGCTGCGGGTCGTCCCGGTCGGCGCGGTCGGCGAGCTGTACGTCGGCGGCACCGGCCTGGCCCGCGGCTACTCCGGCAACCCCGGGCTGACCGCGACCCGGTTCGTGGCCAGCCCGTTCCAGCCGGGCGCACGCCTGTACCGAACCGGTGACCTGGTGCGCTGGCGCACCGACGGTCAGCTGGAGTTCGCCGGGCGCGCGGACCACCAGGTGAAGATCCGCGGGTTCCGCGTCGAGCCCGGCGAGGTCGAGTCGGCGCTGCTCGCCCAGCCGGGTGTGCACGGTGCGCTGGTGGTCGCGGACGAGCACGAGTCCCTGGGTACCCGGCTCGTCGCGTACGTCGTGGGCGTGACCGCGGGCCTGCACGACCAGCTGAGCCGCTCGCTGCCGGAGCACATGGTGCCGTCGGTGTTCGTCGAGCTGCAGTCGTTCCCGTTGACGCCCAACGGCAAGATCGACCGCGCCGCACTGCCCAAGCCCGCGTCGAGCACGGTGGCCGGGGCCAGGGTGGAGGCCGACCCGCGCCTGAGCCTGATGTGCGGCGTGTTCGCGGCCGTCCTGGAAGTGCCGGAGGTCGGCGCGGACGACAGCTTCTTCACCCTCGGCGGCCACTCGCTGCTGGTGACCAGGCTGCTGTCGCGGATCGGCGCGGTCTTCGGCGCAACCGCCGCGATCAGGGACGTGTTCGAGGCGTCCACCCCACGCGGCCTGCTGCGCCGGTTGGCCAAGACCGAGCGGCCCGCGCTGGTCCGCACGGACCGCTCCGGCCCGTTGCCGTTGTCCTACGCCCAGCGCAGGTTGTGGTTCCTGCACCGGCTCGACGGCCCGAGTTCCGCGTACAACATCCCGTCCGTGCTGCGGCTCAGCGGCGAGCTGAACGTGCCCGCGCTGCGGCGCGCACTGTCCGATGTGGTCGAACGGCACGAGAGCCTGCGCACGGTGTTCACCGAGGAGGCACAGGTCGTCCTGCCTGCTGGTGAGGTCCCGTTCGAGTTCGCCGAGACGACCGATGACGAACTGCCGGACGCGCTGCGCGCCGCCGCCGAGCACGGGTTCGACCTTACGAGCGAGATCCCGATCCGGGCGACGGTGTTCAAGGTCGCCGACGGCGACCACGTTCTGCTCGTGCTGATGCACCACATCGCCGGTGACGAATGGTCAGTCGGCCCGCTGTTCTCCGACCTGCGGCACGCCTACGAACAGCGCCGCCACGGCCGTTCTCCACAGTGGACTCCACTGCCCGTGCGGTACGCGGACTACGCCATCTGGCAACGCCAACAGCTGGACGTCTCCGCGCAGGTCGACTACTGGCGGCGGCAACTCGCCGGTGCGCCGGAGGAACTCGTCCTGCCGTTCGACCGGCCACGGCCCGACATCGCCAGTGACCACGGCGGCTACCACTTCTACGAGCTGTCCGACGACGTCCACCAGGCGCTGGTGAACCTGGCCAGGGACAACGACGTCACCGTGTTCATGGTCGTGCAGGCGGCCGTCGCCGTACTGCTGTCCAAGATGGGAGCCGGACAGGACATCCCGCTCGGGTCGCCGATCGCGGGCCGCGGTGACGCGGCCCTTGAGGACCTGGTCGGGTTCTTCGTCAACACGCTTGTCCTGCGCGTGCGGACCGACGGCGACCCGACGTTCGCCGAACTGCTGCGCCGGGTCCGTGAAGTGGACCTGGCCGCGTTCGAGCACGCCGACGTCCCGTTCGAGCGACTGGTCGAGGTGCTCAGCCCGACGCGGTCGCTGTCGCGCAACCCGCTGTTCCAGGTGATGGTCACCCACCAGCACGACCTCGACCTGGACCTCGGGGTCGGCGGCCTGGTCAGCCAGGCGCTGCCGTTCGGCTTGGACAAGGCCAAGTTCGACCTGACGTTCAGCTTCTTCAGCACCGCGGGCACGCTCGGCGCCGGGATCGAGTACGCGACGGACCTGTTCGACGCCGAGACCGTCGCCGACCTCGCCGAGCGGCTGACCGCCCTGATCGGCGCCATGGTCACCCGGCCGGACGAGCCGATCAGCGCGCATTCCGTTCTGCTGCGGGCCGAACGCGTCCCGGAACCGCAGGCGCACGTCGACGGCCCCCTTGTCCCGGAGATGTTCCGGCTGTCGGCTGTGCGGAACGCGGGCCGGATCGCCATCGACGGCGCGCTGTCCTACGGGCAGCTGACCAAACGCGTCGGGCAGTTGGCGCGGCTGCTGATCACGCGCGGCATCGGCCCGGAGGCCGTGGTCGGCCTGGCGTGCCGCCCGTCCGCTGACCTCGTGATCGGACTGCTCGCGATCCTGGAGACGGGTGCCGCCTACCTGCCGCTGGACGTCGAGTACCCCGAGGCACGGCTGCGCCTGATGCTCGACGACGCCCCACCGCACCTGGTCCTGACCAGCGGCGAGTTCGGCCTCTGGACCGGTCCGACGCTGGCGCTGGACGACCAGACCACCCTCGAGCAGCTCGCGGACCTGCCGGGCGGGCGCGTCACCGATGAGGAACGGACCTCCCCGCTCAGCCCGAAGCACCCGGCGTACGTGTTGTTCACGTCCGGCTCGTCGGGCCACCCCAAAGCGGTCACCGGCACGCACGGCGCGTTGGCCGCGCGGCTGGCGTGGGGACAGCGCGTGCTCCCGGTGAGCGTGCAGGACGTGATCGTCGCCAAGAGCTCGATCAGCTTCGTCGACGGCAGCACGGAACTGCTCGGCGCGCTGCTCGGTGGCGCGCGGGTCGTGCTCGCCGATTCGGCGCAACGCCAGGATGTGCACGCGTTGGCTGATCTGGTCGTACGACACCACGGCAGCCGGTTGACGCTCGTGCCGAGCCTGCTGCAGGCGTTGCTCGACGCCGACCCGGGCAAGCTGGAGTGCGTCCGCGTCTGGATCTCCAGCGGTGAGGCGCTGCCCGCCGCGTTGGCCGACCGGTTCCGCGCGGCACTGCCCGCCGCGCGGCTCGTGGATCTCTACGGTTGCTCGGAAGCCGGTGGCGACAGCCTGATGTCCGAGGGGACCGGCTTCGCACGGACTGTCGACGGCACCACGGCGTACGTCCTGGACAACACGCTCTCACCAGCGCCGACGGGTGTGGTGGGCGAGCTGTACCTAGGCGGCGCCGGGATCGCGCGGGGCTACAAGTCAGCCTCGCTGACCGCGACCCGGTTCGTCGCCGGGCCGAACGGCACCAGGCTGTACCGCACGGGAGATCTCGCGCGACGCGACCGCGACGGCGTGCTCACTCTGCTCGGCCGGGCCGACGACCAGGTGAAGGTCCGCGGTGTGCGGATCGAACCGGCCGAGATCGAAGCGGTGCTGACCAGTGTGGACGGTGTGACCGCCGCGGCGGTTGTCGCCCGGGGCCATGAACTCGTGGCCTACGTGGTCGCCGACGACATCGCGGCGGCCCGGACCGCCGCGCGTTCGGTGCTGCCGTCCGGCCTCGTGCCGACCTCGTTCGTGGCGGTACCGGAGATCCCGTTGCTCCCCAACGGCAAGACCGATCGCGGGGCGTTGCGGGACATCCAGGCCACCGCCGAGGCGCCCGCCGGGGCAATGGCCGGTACCCGGGAAGAGGTCCTCGCGCAGATCTTCGCCGGGGTGCTCGGGCTCGGCTCGATCGGGCTCGACGACAACTTCTTCGACAACGGCGGGCATTCGCTGCTGGCCACGCGGCTCGTGTCGCGTATCCGTGCGGTGTTCCGGCGTGAGGTGTCACTGCGCACGGTGTTCGAGGCGCCCACAGTCCGCGCGCTGGCCGGGCACCTCGACGAGCAGACCACCCGACCACTGCTCGTGCCCGCGGAGCGACCGGCTTTGATTCCGTTGTCGTTCGCCCAAAGGCGACTGTGGTTCCTGGACAAACTGGAAGGGCCGTCGGCGGCGTACACGATCCCGTTCACCGCGCGGTTGCACGGCGACGTCAACATTCAGGCCCTGCGCGCTGCGGTCGGCGACGTCATGCAGCGACATGAGAGCCTGCGGACCGTGTTCGTCGAGCAGGACGGCGAGCCGTACCAGCGCGTTCTGCCGTTGGACGAGATCCCGTTCCGGGCACGGCACGCCGGGCCGGAATCGGTCCGCGAATGCCTCGCCCGCACGTTCGACCTGGCACGCGACCTGCCGATCCGGGTCGAGCTGATCAGCGACTCCCGCCGGGACCACGTTCTCGTCGTCGTGCTGCACCACATCGTGGCCGACGCGTTGTCGGCCGGGCCGCTGTTCGGTGACCTGTCGAGGGCGTACGCGGCTCGGCGGGCGTCCGAAGTGCCCCAGTTCGAGCCGTTGCCCGTGCAGTACGCGGATTACACGCTGTGGCAGCGTTCGCTCGACAGCCAGGAACAGCTCGAGTACTGGCGCGACCAGTTGGCCGGACTGCCGGAGGAACTGGGCATCCCGACCGACCGACCGCGTCCGGCCAAAGCCTCCTACCGCGGCGGTTTCGTCGAACGGGACATTCCCGCGCCCCTGCACGCTGCCGTGCGTGGGCTGGCCGGACGGACCGGTACGACACCGTTCATGGTGTTGCGCACCGCTGTGGCCGTGTTGTTGTCGAAACTCGGTGCGGGCTACGACATCCCGTTGGGCGCGCCGGTCGGCGGCAGGCCCGATCCGGCGTTGGAGGACATGGTCGGGTTCTTCGTCAACACCGTGGTGCTGCGGACGGACCTGACCGGCGACCCGTCGTTCGACGAGCTCCTTGGCCGTGTCCGGGACACCGACCTGGCCGCGTACGCGCACCAGGACGTGCCGTTCGAGCAGCTCGTGGAGGAACTGGCGCCCCGGCGGTCACGGGCGAGGCACCCGCTGTTCCAGGTGATGGTCAACCACCAGTACCGGCAGTTGCGCGCACCGGAACTCGTGGGGCTGACGGCCGAGTCGACAGCGGTGGCACCGGACGCGGCCAAGTTCGACCTCGGGTTCGCGTTCGAGGAGCTCCCCGGCGTCGACGGGTTGACCGTGTCGGTGAACTACGCCTCGGACCTGTTCGACAGGTCCACAGTGGACGTGATGGTCTCGCGGCTGCTGCTGGTCATCGAACAGGCGGTGGCAGGTGTCCGATTGTCCTCAGTGGACGTGCGCCTTCCGGCGGAGCGGCCGTCCGCCGGTGCCGGGCGCGCCGTCGCACCCGGCACCTTGGTCGACCGCCTGCACACGAACCGGTCGGACGCGGTCGCGCTGGTCCACGGCGACCGGCAGATGACCTACGACGAGCTTGTCGAGCGCAGCGGCGCTGTCGCCGCGTACCTCGCGAAGTGCGGGGTGGGGCCGGAAAGCGTGGTCGCGGTGGCCATTCCGCGTTCGATCGAGCTGGTCGTGGCGTTGTGGGGCGTACTGCGAGCCGGTGCGGCATACGTTCCGGTCGACCCGGACTACCCCGCCGAGCGCCGCGAGCTCATCCGGTCCGACTCAGGTTCCGTGCTGACGCTGACCGCCCAGGAGATCCGCGGCGCGGTCGGCGACTGGACGGATCAGGAGATCCACCCGGACAACGCCGCCTACGTGATCTACACGTCCGGGTCGACCGGGCGGCCCAAGGGCGCGGTCCTGACGCACCGGGCGATCGTCAACCGGCTCGAATGGATGGCCGCCGAGTACGCCATCACCGGCGCCGACCGGATCCTGCAGAAGACCCCGGCCGGGTTCGACGTGTCGGTGTGGGAGTTCTTCCTGCCTGCCTTCACCGGCGCGGCGCTCGTGCTCGTCGACCCGGGCGCGCACCGCGATCCGGCTTCGATCTCCGACGCGATCACCCGCAACGGTGTGACCGTCGCGCACTTCGTGCCGTCGATGCTGCGAGTGTTCCTCGACGCCGGTGTCGCCGCGCCACTGCGTTTGCTGTTCACCAGCGGCGAGGCGTTGCCCGCGGACGTCGCCGCTCGCTGCCGTGCACAGCTACCGGCCGAACTGCACAACCTCTACGGGCCAACCGAAGCAGCGGTGGACGTCACCCACTGGCACGTGGTCGCGGACGGGCCGGTGCCGATCGGCCGCCCGGTGTGGAACACCCAGGTGCACGTGCTCGACCAGGCGCTCAGGCCGGTCCCGGCCGGGGTGACCGGTGAGCTGTACCTCGGTGGTGTCCAGCTGGCCAGGGGCTACCTGGCCAGGCCGGGCCTGACGGCGAGCCGGTTCGTGGCGGACCCGTTCGGCGCGGCGGGTGCACGGCTCTACCGGACCGGCGACCTCGTCCGTTACCGGGCCGACGGCGCCATCGAGTACCTGGGCCGCAACGACGACCAGGTGAAGCTCCGCGGCATGCGCATCGAGCTCGGCGAGGTCGAAACGGCGTTGCTGGCGCAGGACGGCGTGCGAGCCGCTGTGGCGGTCGTGCGCGACGACCGGCTCATCGGCTACGTCGTCGGCGAAACCGCCGGTCTGCTGACCGCGCTCGCCGAGCGGCTGCCCGAGCAGCTGGTGCCGTCGGCGATCGTCCCGCTGGACGAAATCCCGTTGCTGCCCAACGGCAAGGTCGACCGCAAGGCGCTGCCGGAGCCGCGGGCGAACACAGGCGACGGCGCGCTGCGTGACCCGGCCGAGGAGCTGCTCGCCGGGATGCTGGCGGAGCTGCTGGGCTTGCGCTCGGTCGGTGCGGAGGACGACTTCTTCGCCCTCGGCGGGCATTCGCTGCTCGCTGTGCGGCTGGTGTCCCGGATCCGGACGGTGTTCGGCGCCGAGTTGACCATTTCCGACGTGTTCGACGCGCCGTCCGTGCGCGGCCTCGCGGCCCTGCTCGGCCGCGAAGGCGGTCGGCCCGCGCTCGTCCCGGCCGCCAGGCCGGACCCGATGCCGCTGTCGCCCGCGCAGCAGCGGCTGTGGTTCATCCACCGGATGGACGGCCCGTCGCCGACGTACAACGTGCCGTTCACCGCCCGGCTCAACGGCCCACTGGACCTGGAAGCACTGCGTGCCGCGGTCACCGACGTGGTGGAACGGCACGAGATCCTGCGCACGGTCTACCCCGACACCGCCATTCCCACTCAGGTGGTGAGCACCGGGCAGGTGCCGTTCGACGTGGTGGCCACGAACGAGGCCCTGCTCCCCAGGCTGCTGGCCGAGGCGTCACGCCACCCGTTCCGGCTCGCCGAGGAACTCCCGATCAGGGTGACGGTCTACAAGCTCAGCGACAGCGAGTACGTGGTGCTTGTGCTGGTGCACCACATCGCGACCGACGAGTGGTCGGCGCGGCCGTTGTTCACCGACCTGGCGACCGCGTACGGCGCCCGGCTCGACGGTTTGGCCCCATCATGGCCCGCGTTGCCCGTCCAGTACGCGGATTACGCGCTGTGGCAACGTCAACTGCTTGACTCACCGCTGTCCCAGGCGCAGCTCGACTACTGGCAGGACACTCTCGCCGGTCTGCCGGACGAGCTGAACCTGCCCGCGGACCGCCCGCGCCCGCCGACTGCCTCGTACGAGGGTGAAGAGGTCGAACTGCGGCTGCCGGACGACGTCGCCGCGACTGTTCGCCGGGTGGCGGCCGAGCACGGCGTCACGGTGTACATGGTGGTGCAGGCGGCGGTCGCCGTGCTGCTGTCCAAGCTCGGCGCCGGGGAGGACATCCCGCTCGGCACGCCGATCGCGGGCCGGACCGACCCCGCGCTGGACGACCTCACCGGGTTCTTCGTCAACACGTTGGTGCTGCGGACGTCCACGGCGGGCAACCCGACCTTCGCCGAACTGCTCGCCCGGGTCAGGGCGACCGACCTCGGCGCGTTCGGGCACGCGGACCTGCCGTTCGAGCGGCTCGTCGACCACCTGTCGCCGGAGCGCTCGATGTCCCGGCACCCGCTGTTCCAGGTCGTGGTGACCCACCGGATGCTCGACGAGGACGACCTCGGCCTGCCGGGCACCACGACGTCCGCCTACGAGCCCGGTCTCGTCGTCGCCAAGTTCGACCTGACGTTCACCGTGCGGGAAACCGTCGGCCACGACGACCTGTCGCTGGCGTTGACCTACGCGCTGGACCTGTTCGACCCGTCGACCGGCTCGGCACTCGTCGAGCGCCTGGGACACGTCCTGGCCGCCCTGTGCGCCGACCCGGTCGCCCGGTTGTCCGCTGTGGACGTGCTGACCGACCACGAACGCGAACTCGTGCTGTCGCGGTGGAACTCCACCGCCGAGCCGGTGCCGGACCTGATGTTGGCCGGGCTGTTCGAAGCGCAGGTCGACGCGCGGCCGGACGAGCTGGCACTGGTCGACGGCGACCGCCGGTTCACCTTCGCCGAACTGGACGCGCTCGCCAACCGGCTGGCACAGCGGATCATCGAACGAGAACTGCCGCCGGAGTCGTTGGTGGCGATCGCGTTGCCGCGCTCGGCGGAGTTCCTCGTCGCGATGTTCGCGGTCGCCAAGGCCGGTGCCGCGTACCTGCCGGTCGACCCCGGACACCCGGCCGCCCGCGTGCGGCATGTCCTCGACGACGCCCGACCTGCGCTGGTGATCGCCAAGGAATCCCTGCCGGGCACGGAAGCCGTGCCGCTGCTGCCGGTGGCCACGGCCTGGCAGGACGGGCCCAGCGACCGCCCACGAGTGACGATCCGGCCGGACGCCCTGGCCTATGTCATCTACACGTCCGGTTCGACGGGACGGCCCAAGGGCGTGGCGATCCCGCACAGCGGCCTGCCGAGCCTGGTCCGGACCATGGCGGGTGGATCGGAGAGCGGGCCGGGCAGGCGCGTCGGCCAGTTCGCGTCGTTCTCCTTCGACGTGTCCATGGCCGAGATGAGCATCTCGATCCTGTGCGGCGCGGCGATGTTCTTCCTGCCGGAGCACGCGCGGGCCGGTGCGGAACTCGGGCGGTTCGCCACCGCCAACGACCTGACACACCTGGTGATCCCGCCGTCGGTGGTGTCGTCGCTGCCGGACACCTCGGTACTGCCCAAGGACCTGACGCTGATCGTCGGCACCGAGGCTCTGCGGCGTGACCTCGTGCACGCGTGGGCGGGCGGCCGGATCTTCCTCAACGCGTACGGCCCGACCGAGTCCACAGTGAACTCGACGCTCTGGCGCGCCGAGCCGGACTGGGCCGCGCCGGTGCTGCCGATCGGCGTGCCGGACGTGAACAAGAAGGCCTACATCCTCGGCCCGGACCTCAAGCCGGTCCCACCGGGTGTCACCGGTGAGCTGTACCTCGGCGGTGCGGGCCTGGCCCGTGGCTACCTCGGCCAGCCGGGGCTGACGAGCACGCGGTTCGTCGCCAACCCGTTCACCCCGGGCGAGCGGATGTACCGCACCGGCGACCTCGCCCGCTGGACGCCTCAGGGTTTGATCGACTACCTGGGCCGGGTCGACGAGCAGATGAAGGTCCGCGGCTACCGGATCGAACCGGCCGAGATCGAGGCCGCGCTGATCGACCTGCCCGCGGTGAAGGCGGCCGCGGTCGCCGTGCGGGAGTCCACGGACGGCAGGCACGCGCTCGTGGGTTACCTCGTCTCCGACACCCGGCTCGACACGGCCGCCGTCGCCGAGGCCGTCGCGCAGGTCCTGCCGGAGTACCTGGTCCCGGCCCAGTGGATGCAACTGGAGTCGTTGCCGCTGAGCGTGGCCGGGAAGCTCAACCGGGACGCGTTGCCGACACCGGACTTCGCCCGCCCGGCCGAGTCGGCGCTGCCCGCGGAGGGACGGCGCGAGGAGATCCTGCTGCGGCTGTTCCGCGACCTGCTCGGCCGGGACGACATCGGCGTCGGCGACGCGTTCTTCGAACTCGGCGGCGACAGCATCCTGTCGATCCAGCTGGTGGCCAGGGCACGCGAGGAAGGTCTCGCGCTGACACCCCGCAACGTGTTCGAACGCAAGACAGTCCGCGATCTGGCGGTGGTCGCGACGGACCTCGCCGGGCACGGGCCGGACGTGCACGACCCGGGCACCGGCTCGGTCGAGCCGACGCCGATCATGCGGCGGTTCCTGACCCGGCACGTGGCCGTGGAGAAGTTCGGGCAGTCGATGCTGCTCAAGCTGCCTGCCGGGATCGACCCGGTCCGGCTCGACCTGGCGCTGCGGTCGGTGCTGCGGACACACGACATGCTCCGCGCACGGCTCGAACCGGGGCTGGGGATCGTCGTACCGGAGGAGATCCCGGACTGCCTGCGGGTGATCCGGGTCGCGCCGGGCGAGCAGCCACCCCGTGCGGAGTTCCTGGCCGCGCGGGACCGGCTCGACCCGTGGCGCGGCGCGATGGTCCAGGCGGTGTGGTTCGACCACGGCGCGCACGCGCCGTCCGAGCTGCTGCTGTTGGTCCACCACCTGGTGATGGACGGCGTGTCGTGGCGAATCCTGTTGCCCGATCTGGAATCCGCGTACGCGGGTGCCGAGCTCCGCCCGGTCCGTACCTCGTTCCGCACGTGGGCGGCGGGCCTGGCCCAAGTGTCCAAACAGGATCAGGAGCCGTACTGGCGTTCGGTGCTCGGCGACGGGCCCGCGCCGGTCGGCAGCCGCCCGTTGAACTCCGGCGACACGATCGCGACCCTGTCGCGGATCAGCCGGGTGATGGACGTCGGCGAACTGGTGACGACAGTGCCCGGCAAGCTGCGGGCGACCGTGAACGACGTCCTGCTGACCGGGCTCGCCATCGCCGCCCGAAGCTGGACCGGCCACGACGACCTGCTGCTCGACCTGGAAGGACACGGCCGCCAGCAGGACCTCGTGCCCGGCGCGGACCTGTCGCGGACCATCGGGTGGTTCACCACGATCTACCCGGTGCGCCTGGCGAGCGCCGGGATCGACGTGGCCACGGCCGAACGGGACCCGGCGCGCGCGGAAGACGTGCTGAAAGCCGTGAAGCAGCACCTGCGGCAGGTCCCCGACGACGGAATCGGCTTCGGCCTGCTGCGGTCGCTCGAGGACGTCGCGACGCCGTCGATCGCCTTCAACTACCTCGGCCGGATGAGCGCGGGCACCGCGACCGACGGCTGGCAGACCGAAGGCGGGCTCGGCGGCACGGTCGACGAACACCGGACGGCCGAGCACGCGCTGGTCATCGACGCCACCGCGTCCGCTGACGGCCAGCAGGTACGCGTCGAATGGGCGTACGCGTCCGGCGTGCTTACCGAAGCCTCGGTGGCCGAGTTCGCGGCCCTGTGGGAACGGGCGCTGCGGGCTGTCGTCGCGGCCGCGGACCTCCAAGGCGCGGGTGGCTACACCCCGGCGGACGTGCCGCTGGCGCGGTTGAACCAGTCCCAGCTCGACAAGATCCAGGCGAAATGGGCGAAGAAGTGAGCATCGCGGACATCCTGCCCCTGTCACCGCTTCAGGAAGGGCTGCTGTTCCTCAGCAGCTACTCCAGCGAGGGCGACGACCCGTACACCGTGCAGCTCTCGGTCGACCTGAGCGGAGACCTGGATCCCGCGCGGCTGCGGGACGCTGTGCGGTCGCTGCTCGACCGGCACCCGAACCTGCGGTCCTGCTTCTGGTTCGAGGACCTCGACCACCCGGTCGCGCTCGTCCCGGAATCGGTCGACCCGCCGTGGACCGAGCTGGACCTGACCGGCCTGCCCGACCCGCGCGGCGAGGCCGACCGGGTCGCCGCGGCCCAGCTGGCCACCCGGTTCAAGCTGGACGAGCCGCCGCTGTTCCGGTTCCACCTGCTGCGCCTGGGGCCCGGGGAGCACCGGCTGGTGATCACCAGCCACCACATCATGCTGGATGGCTGGTCCAACGCGTTGCTGGTCCGTGAACTGCTGGAGCTGTACCGCGGTGTCGGGCTGCCGCCAGCCGCGCAGTACCGCGACTACCTGGCGTGGCTCGACGGCAGGGACAAGGCGCAGAGCGTCGAGGCGTGGCGGCAGGCCTTGTCGGACGTGAAGTCCTGTACGCCGTTCTCCGGCGCGCACACGCCCGGCCCGGCCGATCGGCGGTCCGTCGTGATCGACGACCACGTGGTCTCGGTGGCTCGTGAGCGCGGCCTGACGTTCAACACCTTGCTCGCGGGGGCGTGGCTGACCGTTCTCGGCGAGTTCGCCGGGACGTCCGACGTCGTGACCGGGCAGGTCGTCGCCGGGCGGCCACCCGAGGTGCCCCGGGTCGGCGAGATCATCGGTCTGTTCATCAACACCATCCCGGTCCGCACGCGGCTGCGGCCCGACGAGCCGTTCATGGACTTCCTGACCAGGCTGCAGGACGAGCAGACCGCGATGCTGGACCACCAGTACATCGACCTGCCCACGGTCACCAGGACCGTCGGTGAGGGCGAACTGTTCGACACACTGCTGGTCATCGAGACGTACCCGATCGACGAGCAAGCACTGGAGCGGTCCGAGAGCGGCACGGGCCTGCGGGTGGAGCGGATGTCCGGACAGGACGGCACGCACTACCCGGTGATGCTGATGGTCAGTCCGGGCGGCGGCCGGATCAGGCTGGACCTGAAGTTCCGCACCATCGACGCCGCCACCGCCGACCAGCTGCTGGCCCGCATGAAGACAGTGCTCGCGACCGTAGTGAACGAGCCCGACACCCCGGTCGGCCGGATCACCCGGGCACGGACGATCGTCCCGCATGAGCCGGAAACCGTCGAATTCCCCGAGGTCACCGGCCTCGTCGAGCGCACACTGCGTTCGGAGCCGGACACACGGGCGCTGCTCGCCGACGGTGTCTGGCTGACCCGCGGCGAACTCGACGACCGCTCCTCAACCATGGCCGCCGCACTCGCCGAGCGTGGCATCGGTCCGGAATCCGTTGTGGGACTGGCCACCGGCTACTGCGCGGACCTGGTCATCGCACTGCTGGCCGTGCTCAAGGCAGGCGCCTGCTACCTGCCGTTGGACCTGCGCTACCCGGTCGAGCGGCTGCGTTACATGATCACCGACGCGAAACCGGCCCTACTCCTCACCACCGGCCCCCTCCCCACCGAACTCCAAAACCTCGCCCCAGAACTGCCCGTGAGTGTTGATCCGGGTTCTGACCCTGGTGAACATCCACGAGCTCTACCTGGGCATCCGGCTTACGTTGTTTACACGTCGGGGTCGACTGGACGTCCCAAAGGGGTGATCGGTACCCGGCTTGGGCTGGCCAACCGGTTGGAGTGGCTGCGACGGCGTGAACCGCTGGGGCCACGGGACCTGGTGCTGGCCAAGAGTTCCATCAGCTTCATCGACGGCACGACCGAGCTGCTCGGCGCGTTGACCGCCGGGGTGCCCGTTGTGTTGGCGTCCGATGAGGACCGGCGCAACCCGTTGGCGTTGGCCGGTCTGATCGCGGAGCACAAGCCCACCTGGGTCACGGGCGTGCCAAGCCTGTTGCAGGCCATGGGGGACAGCGCGCCCGAGAAGCTCGGGTCGGTGCTTACGTGGATCTCCAGCGGCGAGGCGTTGACCGCGGCGCACGTCTCGTCGATCCCGTCCGGCCGGGTCGTCAACCTCTACGGGTCGTCGGAAGTCAGCGGCGACAGCCTGTACTGCCGGGACGCGCGCCAGTCGCTCGCGTTGGGCGTGCCGATCGCGAACACCGAAGCACGGGTGCTCGACGGCTGGCTGCGGGAAGTCCCACCGGGTGGGTTGGGGGAGTTGTACATCGGCGGGCTGGGGCTCGCGCGCGGTTACCTCGGCGACAAACGGCTGACCGCGGCCCGGTTCGTGGCGGACCCGTTCGCGGCGGGCGAGCGGATGTACCGCACCGGCGACCTGGTCCGGCGACGCACGGACGGTTCGATCGACTACCTGGGCCGCACCGACTACCAGGTGAAGATCCGGGGTTTCCGCGTCGAACCGGCCGAGATCGAATCCGTCCTCGCCCGGGCCGACGGTGTGCGGGCGGCCGCGGTCGGAATCCACCGGCGCGCGGACGGGCCAGCCCGGATCGTCGCCTACCTCGTCGGTGACGCGGACGTCGAGGCGGTCCGTGCTACCGCCGCCGAGCACCTGGCCGAGCACCAGGTGCCGTCGGTGTTCGTGCGGCTGGACGCCCTGCCGACGACCCCGAGCGGCAAGATCGACCGCAACCGGCTGCCCGAACCGGACCTGAGCCTGCTCAGCGGCGGCGACCGGCCGCGCAGCGCGGACGAACGGACCCTCGCCGGGATCTTCGCCGACGTGCTGGGGCTCGACCAGGTCGGCGTGCACGACGGGTTCGCCGAACTCGGCGGCGACAGCATCGTGTCCATCCAGGTGGTCAGCAAGGCGCGGGCGGCCGGGTTCGCGCTGGACCCCAAGGACATCTTCGAGTACAAGACCGTCGCGGCTTTGGCCGTGGCAGGCAAGCGTGTCAAGGAGAGCCGGACCAGCACCGGTTCGCTCGACGCGTGGCGCCTGCGGTACGGCGACGACGTGCTCCCGGCGACTCCGCTGCAACAAGGCATGGTGTTCCTGTCCGGCTACGACGAAACCGGTCCGGACATCTACACCATGCAGCTCGTGCTCGATGTGGACGGTGCCGTCGACGCGGATCGGCTGCGGGCCGCCGCGCAGCGGGTGGTGGACCGGCATCCCGCGCTGCGGGCCGGGTTCGAGCAGCGTGACGGCCAGGTCGTCCAGGTGATCGCGTCCGATGTGCCCGTGGAATGGACGTTCCGTGAAGTGTCCACAGTGGAAGAAGCTGACCGGGAAGCCGGAGCCGAGCGGGACAAGCGGTTCGACGTGGCCAGGCCGCCGCTGGTCCGGTTCCTGCTGCTGCGGCTGACGGACACGCGGCACCATTTGGTGATCACCAACCACCACACGATCCTCGACGGCTGGTCCGTCCCGTTGCTGGGACGCGAGTTGTTCGCGACCTACGCGGGCATCGAGCCGACCGTCCCGGACGGTTACGTCGGCTACCTCGAATGGCTGGCGGGTAAGGACAACGACGCCGCCGAAGACGCGTGGCGCACCGCGATGGACGGCGTCAACGGCCCGACGCTGCTGGCCCCGGCTGGCTCGCCGTCGTCCGGCGGCGCCGAGTTGTTGCCGTTGGACCTGGCCGACGACCTCGCCACCCGGCTGACCGCGTTGGCACGCAGGTGCGGCGTCACACTGAACACTGTCCTGCAGTTCGCCTGGGCCGTTGTCCTCGGCAAGGCGACTGGCCGCGACGACGTGGTCTTCGGGGCGACGGTGTCGGGCCGCAGCGCCGACCTGCCCGGTGTGGAGTCCGTCCTCGGCCTGATGATCAACACGATTCCGGTGAGGGTGCCGCTGCCGCCCGACGTCACGGTCCAGGACGCGCTGTCGGAACTGCAACTGGCGCAGGCAAGGCTGATCGAGCACCAGCACACCGGGCTCGCCGAGATCCACCGGCTGGCCGGGCACCGCGAACTGTTCGACACCCTGCTGGTGTTCGAGAGCTTCCCGGTCGACGAGGACGCGCTCGAAGCCGCCGAACGCGCGGGCGGCCTGGACGTCGAGGTGGCCGGTGGCCTGTCGCTGACGCACTACCCGCTGACCGTCACGGTGTTCCCCAACGCGGGCTTGCGGATCGTGCTGGAGTACCGGCCGGACCTGTTCACCTTCGCACAGGCGGACGGGCTGCGCACCCGGCTGCTCGAGGTGATCGAAGCCATGGTGGACAGCCCTCGGCGGCTGATCGCGACCCTGCCTGCCGCGTCCCGCGCCGAGCAGGAACTGGTGCTGGTCGACTGGAACGACACCGGGCAGCCCGCCGGACCGTTGCTGCCGGAGCTGTTCGCCGACCAGGTCCGCCGCAACCCGGACCGCCCTGCCCTGGTCTGCGGGACCGAGGTCAGGACGTTCGCCGAGGTCGCCGCCGATTCCGAACGGCTCGCCGCGGCTCTCGTCGCCTGTGGAGCGGGGCCGGAGAAGGTCGTAGCGGTGAGCCTGGACCGGTCGGTTGCCGCGATGACGGCGATGATCGCGGTCCTGCGCGCGGGCGCGGTGTACTTGCCGATCGACCCGGACTACCCGGCGGAACGAATCCGCGAGATGCTCACCGACGCCGCTCCGGTCGCCGTCGTCAGCGACCGCGACTTCGGGACCGTCCGACCGGACTCGCCCGGCGCGGACGTCGCACTGCCCGAGGTACACCCGGACAACCCGGCGTACCTGATCTACACATCGGGATCGACCGGGAAACCGAAGGGCGTCCTGGTTTCCCACCGGTCGATCGCCAACCTGTTCCACAGCCACCGCCGGGCGTTGTACGACCAGGTCAAGGAGCGCACCGGGCGTGACGCGCTGCGTGTCGCGCACGCGTGGCCGTTCGGGTTCGACGCCGCATGGCAGCCGCAGCTGTGGATGTTCGACGGGCACGCGGTGCACATCGTGCCGGAGGACCGCCGCTCCGACCCCGTGGCGCTCGCGAAGATCATCACGGGTGACGGCATCGACTTCATCGAAGTGCCACCGGTGATGCTGGCGCCGCTCGGCGACCTCGGCGCGTTCGACGGGTTGTCGCTGATCGGGTTCGGCGGCGACGCCGTGGCCGAGGCCCAGTGGCGTGACCTGGCGCTGCCGGGCGTGAACCTCTACGGCCCCACGGAGTGCACGGTCGACACGCTCGCCGCGTTCGTCGGTGACAGCGAACGGCCGCTGATCGGCAAGCCGGTCGACAACGCCCGCGTCTACGTGCTCGACGCGAACCTGGCGCTGCTGCCCCCTGGCGTCACGGGTGAGCTGTACATCGCCGGAGCCGGGGTCGCCCGTGGCTACCTCGGGCAGCCGGGGCTGACCGCGGACAGGTTCGTCGCGGACCCGTTCACCCCGGGGCAGCGGATGTACCGGACAGGGGACCTCGTCCGGTGGACGCCGACCGGCTCGATCGACTACCTCGGCCGGGCCGACGGGCAGGTCAAGATCCGGGGCTACCGCGTCGAACTGGGTGAGATCGAGGCCGCGCTGGCCGAGTACGTTTCCCAGTCGGTGGTGGTCGCCGTGGACGGCAAACTCGCCGCATACGTGGTCGGTGACGTGACGGGCCTGCGGGCCGCGCTCGCCGCCAGACTGCCCGAGTTCATGGTGCCGTCGGCGTTCGTCGCACTCGACGAGCTGCCGCTGACCAGTCACAGCAAGGTCGACCGAGCTCGGTTGCCGCGCCCGGAGTTCAGCTCCGGTGTGGCCTACCGGGAGCCGGAAACGACCGAGCAGCAACGCTTGTGCGAGGTCTTCGCGGAGGCGCTCGGGGTGGCCAGGGTGGGCGTGGACGACGACTTCTTCGTGCTCGGCGGCGACAGCCTCGCGTCGATGCGCGTGATCAGCCTGGCCGCGCGAGCGGGGATCACTCTGGCGCCCAAGGACATATTCCAACGCCGGACCGTCGGCGCCTTGCTGGAACAGGAGAATCGATGACGACACCGGGCGAGAACAAGCGCACATGGTCCCGGCGGCGGCTGCTCGCCGGGACGGCGGCGGCAGGCGTGGTGATCCCGACCGTCCTGCCGAGCGGACCGCTGCCCGCGTTGGCCAAGCTCGTCGCCGGTGACACCCCCGAAGGTGCCGGGGAGGTCGCTGCCGAGGCTCGGAAGATCGTCGTGTCCCCGCAGTCGCCGCCGATCCCGGGACGCGTCAAGCGCGTGGCGTACCAGCAAGCCAAGCACCCGCACCCCGTCGAGCCGTTCCGCGACCCGCTGCCGATCCCGCGGACGTTACGACCTTCACCGGGCGACGTCGGCGAGATCACCGTGCGGATGCGGACCGCGAAGGCCAAGCTGCACTCCCAGTTGCCGCCGACCACGATCTGGGGCTATGAGGGCGGCGTGCACGGCCCGGTCATCGAGGCCCGCCGTGGCCGCAGGCTCCGGGTCCGCTGGGCCAACGAGCTCACCGGCAAACTGCCGCTGCTCGCGGTCGCGCCGATGATCCGGCAGGCGGACCCGCCCCTGTGGGACCGTCCCGGCCGCGACGACGCGCCGCTGCTGCCGGACGTGTCGAACCTGCCGCCGTGGGTGGTGGTGCACCTGCACGGCGCGGAAACCGGCCAGGGCAACGACGGCTGGCCGGAAGCCGGCATCTCGCCCGGTGACGTCCAGGTCGCGGAGTACGCCAACAACCAGCGCGCGACCACGCTCTGGTACCACGACCACGCCATGCCGATCTCCCGCTGGACCACGATCGCGGGCCTGAGCGGCCTGTACGTCATCCGCGACCGCTACGACGACGCGTTGCCGTCCGGCCGTTACGAGATCCCGCTCGTGTTGTGCGACCGCAACTTCGACCTGGACGCCCAGGGCAAGCTGACCGGTGACCAGCTGTACAAGACCGTGCTGTACACAATGGACCCGGAGATCCAGGCGACGTCGTTCTCCGGCCCGTTCACGTCGGTCAACGGCGTGATCTGGCCGTACGCCGACGTCGAGCCGACCTGGTACCGGCTGCGCCTGGCCAACGTCGCGAACGTCCGCCCGTACAACCTGCAACTGCAGTTCGAGGACGGAAAGCCCGTCCCGGCCGGTGTCATCAAGCTCGTCGGCACCGACGGCGGCCTGCTCCCGGCGCCGGTGGCACAGGACGGCCCCCTGTACCTCGCGGCGGCCGAACGCGCGGACCTGCTTGTCGACTTCGGTGCGTTGCGCGGCAGGCGCGTCCGGCTCGTGAACACCGACTACGACCCGGGCCCCTGGCCGGAGGTGATGGAGTTCCGCGTCGGCGGGCGCACCGGCGGGCACTACCGCGTGCCGTCCAAACTGGACACGTCGTTCCCGCGGCCGCCGAAGCTGGACTCCGCACCGCACCGGATGATCGTGTTCCCGCCGCTGGGCACGGGGCAGATCGAGCAGTGGGAGATGACCGAGATCCCGGCGCCGCCGCCGGGCCAGTTCCCGATCGACGGGATCGTGCAGGTCAAGGGCGAGGACGGCAAGGTCCGCACCTACCAGCGCGTGGCACGGACCTTCGCCGACCCGGTGAAGTTCATGGTGGAGACGGGCGCGTGGGAGAAGTGGTCGTGGCTCAACCTGGACGTGGCGGGCTGGCCGCACCCGCAGCACATCCACGCGACCCACTTCAAGGTCCAGTCACGGCACACCTACAACGTGGCCGACAAGTTCGGCTTCATCCACGACGACAAGGGCCGGACCGTCGGCGGCGGAACAGTGGCCCCGGTGGAGTACGTCGCGGCGCAGCAGTTGACCGGAGTCGAGGGCGGCTGGAAGGACGTCGTCCAGGTCAACAACGGCGAACTGGTGACAGTGGCGGCGCACTTCGAGCACAGCGGCCGTTTCCTGCACCACTGCCACATGCGTGACCACGAGGACATGGGCATGATGCGCCCGTTCGTGGTGATGCCTGCCGAGGTGATGAAGATCGAGATGCGGGGTGGTCACCCGATGGCCCACCCGGAACCTGCCACGGCGAAAGCCGTACCCAAGCAGGACGGCCCGGCCACGCACACGCACGGCGGCCACCGGTAGAAGGCAGTTCACCCGCCAGGTTCCGTACCCGGGTTGCCGGGGCGCGACGACTTCTGAACGTCGTCGTGCCCTTGACTACCAAGGGTTTCTGTCGGCACTTGCCGAACACGATCCGGTGAACGCTAAAACTCCCAAGGACTTTCATGTTCCGTCGAAGTATCTTGGAGGCATGGCTCAACTTCCAGCACCTCTCTGGCAGGTCGGCAATCGGGGACTCGTCGCCCAGCTGACCGCGTCCGAGGAGCGGTTGCGCCTGGCCTACTCCGAACACCTGCGGCTGTTGTCGGAACTCGATTCCCGGGGTGCCGCGTACGAGTTGGGGTACAGCAGCACCGCCGCTCTTCTCCTGCACACGTTGAACATTACTCGTGCCGAAGCCAACCAACGGCTGGCGCACGCAGCCGCGCTGCACGACGTGAAGACCCCGACCGGGTCCGTCATCGAAGCAGTTCTGCCGTTGACGGCTGATCGGCTGGCCGCAGGGGAGGTTGGCGTCGGACAGGTCGAGGTGATCCGGAAGTTCGTCGCGAGTCTTGAGCACCTGGAGCCGGAGAAGATCACGCTGGCTGAGAAGTTGATGGTCGAGCGCGCCGAAGAAGACGACCCGAACGCCTTGGCGCGCTATGGCGAACGCTGGGTCCGTGACATCATCGACCCGGACGGGACGCCACCCCACGACGAGGAGTCTCAGCGGCCCGAGCGGGAGTTGCGGCGGCACGTGTTCCGCGACGGCAGAATGGAGTTCAAGGGACGGCTCGACGCGGAGACCGCTGCGTTGTTCGAAGCCCTGCTGGCGCCATTCGAGAAGCGCGAGTCCAGTGAGACGCGTGGCTGTGCGGAACGAGGTGGAGATGCGTTCGCCGACGTGTTGCAGAAGGCGGCGAACTGCCCGGATTCGCCTGCGCACAACGGTTACAAGACCGAAGTCGCCTTCACCGTGTCCATGGACGAACTGATGCGGTCAGCCGACAACCAGGTGCTGCCCGGAACCAGGCTGACGGCGGGCGAGGCCCGCCGAATCGCGTGCGACGCCCATGTTCTGCCCGTGGTCATGGGCGGTGCGTCCCAACCTCTGGATGTTGCCGTCCCTGCTTACGTTGTTCCTGCTCACATTCGGCGTGGACTTGTGCTCCGCGATCGCGGCTGCACCTTCCCCTCTTGTGACAGGCCCGCCAGCGTCTGCCATTCGCACCACATCAAGTCCTGGCTACGAGGTGGGCCGACCGCCCTCGGCAACCTGGTTCTCCTCTGCGGACAGCATCACCGACTCATCCACCGCAGTGAGTGGTCGGTTCAGCTCGTCGACGGAATCGCCTGGTTCACCCCACCGGACTACGTCGATCCCACACGATCGCCCCGGCGCAACCACTTACTCGGTGTCACACCTACCGAGCCGCGCCAAGCGCTTGGCTGCAAGTAAAGCAAGTGGTGGGATCGCCGAGATCTTCCCGGAGTCCACATGCTCCCAGATGATCCCCGGCGGTCGCCGGGGCCGGTTGCTTGGCGCTCGGTCAGCGACAAGGCTTCATCTAGTCGGCGCAGGTAAATCGATTGGCGTGCCATGTCGGCGAGTGTCGCGGCGCGCAGGTCCCGTGAACTCGCTTGCTCAGCGCACCACAGACCGAAGCGGAAGCAACGGGCCGCAGCATCCTGGTTGCCGGTGTCAAAGGCATGCCACAAGCTCTGGGGTTGAACAGTTCGGTGTGCCTGCTGTCGTTCGACGACACTGACGAGCCGGACAATGTGTTCGCCGATTCGATGGTCGGCTTGCGGGAAGTCCAGATCCAAGGCAGACCGGCAGGATCAAACGACTGCTCGGTGACCTCGCCAGGCGTGCGATGAGCCCGGCGGAATCCATCACCCTGATTCATGCCATTGAGCCGGAGTAGTCGAATCGCCCCGGGGCGGTCCGATCGGACCGCCCCGGCGGGATGTCGTCATGCGCAGTCGTAGAGTTTCTGCTCGGCCTCGGGGAAGTAGTCGGCGGGCGGGACCAGACGGCAGTGGGCCTCGACCCAGTCCGAGCGGGCGCGTTTCTCGCTGTCGGTCAGCACATACTTGACCCGCTTGTCCTTCACCCACCCGGCGAGCTGGTCGACCGAGGGCGCCGGGTCGTCGGTGGTGAAGCCGCCCATGGCCACCACGCGCAGGTCTGTGTGGATGATGTACGGCGCCACCTGCAACGCCCCGCCCTCCGCGGCGAGCTGGATGTCCGTTGTGGACGCCTGGGCCAGCTTGAGCACGGCGGACTGTTCCTCCGAGAGGGACCCGGTTTTAGCCTTGATCTCCGCGGACTTGCGGCCCGCGAAGTACTCCGCGTACTCCGCGCGTTCCTCTGGTGGCAGGAACACCGTTTGGGCGGACACCGGACCGGCGGTGGGGTTCGTCGCCCAGCCGACCCAGTAGCCCGACACGGCCAGTGCGGACCACGTGAGCGGCGTGATCAGCAAGGCCGCCAAGCCCAACGCAAGGCCTGAGCCGAAGCGTCCGGCCACCAACGCGACAATGCCCAAGACCGCCAATGCGACAACTGGGATGCGCAACCACCCGTGCCACCCCGGATCCCGCTGGATCACCAGGAACACCCACGCGGCACTGACCGCGATGACCAACGGCAGCAGCCATCGGTTGCCCGCCAGGTGGTAACGCCACAGCATCGCGAGCGTGAACGCCGACACCGCGGCAATGGCAGGTACCAACATGCTTGTGTAGTAAGGCAACCACACGCCGGTCATGAAGCTGAGGACAAGCCCGGCCAGCACGAGCCAACCGCCGAACAGCACCCACCCCGCGACAACCAACCGGGGTGCCTTCGGCCGGACGAAGAAGATCACCAGGCCGAGCAGCGCCAACGGCAGCAGCCACGCCGCCTGTCCGGCGAGCGAATCGCTGAACAGGCGCAGAATCCCCGGTGTGCTGTAGAACGGGTTCGCTTCGTTGCCCGCCGCCGCGCTTTGCCCCGAGATCCGGCCGAAACCGTTGTACCCCACGGTCAGGTCCCACGCCGAGCTGTCGAGAGACCCACCGATGAACGGCTTCCTGCCCGGCCACAGGTCGACCAGGAGCACCCACCAGAGCGAAGCGACCACCACAGTCACCACGGCGATGGCGCCGTTGAGCAACCGCTTGCCCCAGGCCAGCGAACTGGCCACCAGGTAGGCGGCCAGGAACGCGGGCGCGACGAGCAGTGCCTGGCCCATCTTGACCAGGAACCCACACCCGAGCAGCGCGGCGGCCAGCACAAGCCATCGGGTCTCAGCCTGACCGGTCAACGCACGCGACAACGCGTAGGCCGCGGCGACAAGGCACAACACCAGCCACGGGTCGGGTGCGTTGTCCCGCGTGATCACCATGGTCACCGGGGTCACGGCGAGGATCACCGCGGCCAGCAACCCGGTTTTCAACGACCCGCTGAACCGCCGCACGGTGAAAGCCAGCAGTGGCACGGCCGCCACACCGGCGATCACCTGCGGCAGGAGCACCGCCCACCCGTGCAGGCCGAAGATCCAGACCGACACCACCTGGGGCCAGACGCCCAGCGGGGGCTTGTCGATCGTCAGCACACCCACCGGGTCGTACGTGCCGAAAAGGAACTGCTGGAAGCCGCTGCCCATGGTCTTGGCCGCCGCGCTGTAATACGCGTACGAGTACCCCTGACCTGCCAGATCCCACGCGTAGCCGACTCCGGCGAGGACCGTTGTCGCGATCAGGGCAAGCGGAACCCACCGAGCTGTGTTCATTTGTCGCTCTCCGGGGGAGCAGGGAAACTCAGTCGTACGCGGGGCGATCCGCGCGCCAGTACCCGCAGAAGTAGATCTGCTTCTTGTCGATCGACCGCTCGTTCACCAAGTACCGCCGGACCGAGGTCGCCAGCGTCGACTCACCGGCCACCCAGACGTAGGGCTTGCCTTCGGGGAACGCCATGCCGCGCAACGCTTCCAGCACCTTGGCGCCGCGTGTGCCCGAGCGGTACAGCCAGGTCGCGGGGGACGCGACGTCGATCACGTCCAGTTCGTCGGCCACCTCGAAGAAGGTGTGCGCCGGTGTCCGTAGGGTCTCGAGCATCCCCGTGATCGCGGGGATGGCGGTCTCGTCGCCGATCAGCAGCTGCCAGTCCGCGTCGCCGGGCCTGTACTCGGCGCCGTCGCTGAGCACGCCGATCCGGTCGCCCGGCTTGGCCGCGCACGCCCATGCCGACGCCGGGCCGCTGTCGCCGTGCAGGACGAAGTCGATGTCCATCTCACCGCGGGCGTGGTCCATCCGGCGGACGGTGTAGTTGCGCATGACCGGTCGCCGCTCCACGGGCATGGCCTGCAGTTCCGGCCACCACTGCTCGGTCACCGGCAGCCGAAAATCCTCGCACACCGGGAAGAACACCCTGGCGAGGTGGTCCGGGCCCGCGTAGTCGAACTCGGCGATCTCGTCGCCGGTCAGTGTGATCCGCGCCATTCGTTCCGACAGGCGGCGGACCGCCGTGACGGTGACGAACATAGGCTGCTGCCGTGGTTTCCGCACTCCGGTCGCCGTCGCGCCATCCAGTGATCCGGTCATCGCCTGAGGTCCCCTCCCATCGGCCGTTCTAGCGGTTAGCCTAACCTAACTTGGATCTATTAGGTTAGCCTCTGCTGGCTGCAGCACCCCGAGGAACGAGCGAATGCCCGAGAACCCACAGGTGGCGGTCAACCGACCGGTACTTGCCTTCGGGCTGCTCGCAGCCGTAGCGGTGCTGGTCGTGCTGACAGTCCTGAGCTTCACCGTCGGATCGGTTTCCGTACCCGCCCGCGCGGCGTACGACGCGCTCTTCAACTTCGACCCGACGAACAACCAGCACATCATCGTGCGTGACATGCGGCTGCCCCGCACAGTCATCGGCTTGCTCGCGGGTGCCGCTCTCGGCCTCTCCGGCGCGGTGATGCAGGGACTGGCGCGCAACCCGCTGGCTGACCCTGGGATCCTCGGTGTGAACGCGGGCGCGGCGCTGTTCGTGGTGTGCGGCATCAGCGTCTTCGGTGTCGTGAGCGTCACCGGCTACGTGTGGTTCGGGTTCGTCGGCGCCGCGGCCGCCGCGATCCTGGTCTACCGCATCGGCGCCATGGGACGAGACGGCGCGACGCCCGTCAAGCTGGCCCTGTCCGGCGCGGCGACGAGTGCCGCGCTGGCGTCGTTGACCACGGCGATCCTGCTGACGGACACCGAGGCGTTCGACCGGTTCCGGTTCTGGCAGGTCGGCTCCCTGGCCGGGCGCGACCTGGGCGTCGTCGCGCGGGCGCTGCCGTTCCTCGCTGTCGGCGCGGTGCTCGCGCTCATCTGCGGTCGGCTGCTCAACGCGTTGTCGCTCGGTGACGACGTCGCCCAGTCGCTGGGCGTCAACGTCAAAGCCGGGCAGGCGTTCGCCGCGCTCGGGGTTGTCCTGCTGTGCGGGACGGCGACGGCCCTGGCGGGGCCGATCGCGTTCATCGGGCTGGCCGTGCCGCACGCCGCCCGGATGATCACCGGACCGGACTACCGCTGGATCCTGCCGTTCTCGATGGTGCTCGCGCCGTCGCTGCTGCTGGGGTCGGACATCGTCGGCCGGATCATCACCAGCCCGGGGGAGGTCCAGGTCGGCGTGGTGACCGCGGTGATCGGCGCCCCGATCTTCATCGCACTGGTCCGCAGGCGGAAGCTGGCCGAGCTGTGACCGCTATCCAGGATGCCAGGACAGTCGCGGCCGTGCGGACGCGCGGCCTCAACCGCGTACGCCTGGTGACCATCATCCTCGTCCTGGTCCTCGCGGCCTTGTTCATCGCCGCGCTGGCGCTGGGCAGCGTCTTCGTGTCGCCGGGGAACGTGCTCGGTGCGCTGTTCGGTGACGCGCCACGCCGCGCGGCCTACATCGTCAACGAGGTACGCCTGCCGCGCGCGTTGACTGGGGTGCTCGCGGGCCTGGCGTTCGGCCTGTCCGGCGGCATGTTCCAGAGCATGGTGCGCAATCCGCTGGCCAGCCCGGACGTCATCGGCATCACCATGGGCGCGAGCGCCGCGGCGGTGGTGTGCATCCTCGGGTTCGGTCTGACGGGCGTCGCGGTGTCCGGTGGCGCGTTCGCCGGCGCACTGGCCACCGCGATCCTGATCTACGTCCTCGCGTGGCGGCGTGGCGTGTCCGGCTACCGCCTCGTCCTGATCGGGATCGGCGTCGCGGCCGTGCTGTCGAGCGTCGTGTCGTACATGATCACGCGCGCCGACGTGAAAGACGCGCAACAAGCACTGATCTGGCTCACCGGCAGCCTGACCGCGCGTACGTGGATCGACGTCACACCGATCGCGGTCATCCTGGCCGTGGTGGCGCCGCTGGTGCTGGTCCTGTCGAAGTCGCTCAAGGCGTTGCAGTTCGGCGACGACGTCGCCAAAGGCCTGGGTGTGTCGGTGGAGCAACGACGGCTGAGCCTGATGCTGTGCGGTGTGGCGCTCGCCGCGGCGGCCACGGCCGCCGCCGGGCCGGTCGCGTTCGTCGCGTTCGTGTCCGGGCCGATCGCACGCAGGCTGGTCCACGGGCACAGTTCCGCGCTCGTGCCGTCCGCGCTCGTCGGCGCGGTCGTGCTGCTCGGTTCGGACCTCATAGCGCAGCACCTGCTGGGCGGCACCGTGCTGCCCGTCGGTGTGGTGACCGGTGTGCTCGGCGCGCCGTATCTGTTGTGGCTGATGGCAACGAGATCAGGGCGGGCCGGATGAAACTCGAGGCGACCGGGATCACACTCGGCTACGACGGCCGTCGGGTCGTCGACGACCTGTCCGCGGTGATCCCCGACGGCAGGATCACGATGATCGTCGGCCCGAACGCGTGCGGCAAGTCGACGCTGCTGCGCGGCATGGCGCGCCTGTTGTCCCCCAGCGCGGGCGCAGTCCTGCTGGACGGCCAGGACATCCACCGCATGCCGACGCGGCAAGTGGCCGTGAAGCTGGGCATCCTGCCGCAGCACCCGATCGCGCCGGAAGGCATCACCGTGACCGACCTCGTCGGCCGCGGCAGGCACCCGCACCACGGCTGGTTCCAGCGCTGGAGCCCGAAGGACGACGAGATCGTCGCCGGGGCGATGCGCGCGACCGGCACGCTGGAGCTCGCGGAGCGGCCGGTGGACGAGCTGTCCGGCGGCCAGCGCCAGCGCGTCTGGATCGCCATGGCACTCGCCCAGAACACCGGCGTCCTGCTGCTCGACGAACCGACCACGTACCTGGACGTCACCCACCAGGTCGAAGTCCTCGACCTGCTCACGGACCTCAACCACGCGCAGGGCACGACGATCGCGGTGGTCCTGCACGACCTGAACCTGGCCTGCCGCTACGGCGACCACCTGATCGCCATGAAGGACGGCGAAGTGGTCTCGCACGGCGACCCCGCGGAAGTGATCACCCAGGAGCTGGTCTCCGAGGTGTTCCAGCTGACCAACCGCGTCGTGCCCGACCCGGTGTCCGGCACACCCCTGGTTGTCCCGATCGGCCGCCACCACAGCACCGCCCCGGCCGAGCGGAACGGTTCCACCAGTCCCGTACTGCCTGCACCGCCGAAATGAAATCCCGGAAAGAGGCCCCAGTGAGACGAACACCAGTGAGCAGGCGCGGTTTCCTCGCCGCAGGCGGCGGAATCGCGGCCCTCACCGTCTTAGGCGCGTGTGGCAACAGCGGCGACAGCGGCAGCGGCAGCAACGCCCCGACGTCCGCCGCGCCGCCCGCTGAGCGTGAGGTGCAGACCGACAAGGGCTCGGTCAAGGTGCCGGGCAAGGCGCAGAAGGTGGCGTGCGCGGACTTCTTCGGCGCGTTCGTCGTCGCGGACCTCGGACTGATCCCGGTCGGCGCCAGCGGCGGCGGGTACGACAAGTCCGGTCCGCTGTACGCGCCCAAGCTGGGCAAGGTCCCGGTCGTCGGCGACTTCACCAAGCCGGACCCGGAGAAGATCGCGGGCACCGACCCCGACCTGATCCTGCGCACGATCGACACCGACGAGGCGCTGTACAAGCAGCTGACCGGGATCGCGCCGACCGTGGTCGTCAGCTTCCAGAAGCTCAGCCTGACCGAGGTGACCACCCGGGTCGGCGACATCCTCGGCCGCAAGGACGAGGCCGACAAGCTGCTGGCCGAGTACACCAGGCGCACGCAGGAGATCAAGACCAAGCACGCCGCCGTGCTCGGCAGGTACACCTTCACGTACGCGCAGTCCGCCACGGACACCACGTTCTGGACGCTCGGCGAGAAGTGGACCGACACCAAGGTCCTCGTCGACTGCGGTGCCCGGCTGGCCGAGCCGTCGAAGTCGCAGCCCGACCCGACGAAGGAGTTCTCGATGGAGCAGATCGGGGTGCTCGCGCAGAGCGACGTCCTGCTGGTGCCGTCGACCATCGACGGTACGGCCGAGGCGCCGGAGAACGCGCCGCTGACCGGCAACGCACTGTGGAAGCAACTGCCCGCGGTCAAGGCAGGCCGGGTGTTCCCCGTCCTGAGTGGTGCGGCGTCGCTCGGCACCGGGCTCGAACTCGTGACGGTGTTCGACAAGGTGCTCACGAAGCTGGCTGGCTGAGCCCTATGCGGAGGGGGCTGCTCGCAGGGGCTGTACGGCGGCATTGGGGCCGTCTGCTGGTCGGTGTGCTCTTGCTGGCGACACACCAGGCAGCGGAAGCCGCCGTCCCGGTGGCCATCGGTCTGGTGATCGACCGGGCCGTGGCCACCGGGGACTGGGGCGCGTTGGCCTGGTCGGTGGCCGGGCTTGCCGTGTTGTTCACCGTGCTCGCGTTCGCGTACAGGCTTGGCTCGCGCCAAGCCGTGCTCGCGTTCGAGCGCGAGATGCACCACCTGCGCGTGCAAGTGGCCAAACGGGTGCTGGACCCACGCGGCGAGCGCACGGGGATGCGTTCGGGTGAGCTGTTGTCGATCGCGTCCTCGGACGCCGAACGCGCGGCGCTGGTCATCCGGGGGGTGGCCATGGGCATCGCCGCGCTCACCGCGCTCGCCGTGTCGTCCGTCGCGCTGCTCACGATCGACGTGCCGCTTGGCCTTGGCGTGTTGGTCGGTGTGCCGTTGCTGGTGCTTGTCACGACACGCGTCGCGCCGTTGCTGACTCGGCACAGTGCCGCGCAGCAGGAAGCCGCGGCACGAACGACGGCGTTGGCCACGGACCTGGTGAGCGGGTTGCGCACCTTGCGGGGGATCGGCGCGCAGCACACCGCCGCGTCGCGCTACCGCGCATCCAGCGAGGGCGCGTTGCGGGCGAGCCTGCGTGCGGCGACGACAACCGGGCTCTACCAAGGGGTCACGGCTGCGGCGAGCGGCCTGTTCCTGGCGGCGGTGGCGGGGTTCGCGGGGTGGTTCGCGTTGTCGGGCCGTCTGACTGTCGGTGAGCTGGTGACTGTGATGGGTCTGGCCCAGTTCATCGCCGAGCCGTTGCGGACACTGGGTTTCTGCGGTCAGCTGCTGGCGACTTCCCGTGCTTCGGCGGCCAGGCTGACCACGGTGCTGGACGCGGAGCCGCTCGTGGAGCACGGCACGCGGTCCGTCGACTCCGCCGAGGTTTCGCTGACGCTGCAAGGGGTGTCGTACCGGACGTTGCGGTCGGTGGACATGGCGGTGGCGCCACACGAAATGGTCGGCCTCGTCGCGTACGACCAACGTGACGCCGACGCCTTGCTTGCCGTGCTGGCGGGCCAGGTGCCGGAGCACGAAGGCGCGGTGCTGGTCAACGGGATCCCGTCGGCGGACCTGGACATCGATGAACGGCGGCGCGTGGTACTGGTCGAGCAGCACGACATCGCGTTGTTCGAGGGCTCGTTGCGGGAGAACATCTCCGGCGGTGCGCGGACGAGCGACGACGAGGTGTCGGCCGCTGTCGCGGCGGCCGCGGCGGAGGACGTCGTCGACGTCCACCCGGCCGGTCTCGACCACACCGTCACCGACCGGGGCAGTTCGCTGTCCGGCGGGCAGCGGCAACGGATCGGGCTGGCGCGGGCGTTGCTCGCGGCGCCACCCGTGCTCGTGCTGCACGACCCGACGACCGCGGTGGACGCGGTGACCGAGGAACTGATCGCGGAACGACTCACCGCGAAGCGGACCGGGCAGAGCACGCTCGTCGTGACGAGCAGCCCTGCCCTGCTGGGGAAGGCGGACCGGGTGATCGTGCTCGACGCGGGCCAGGTGTCCTCTGTGGGCACGCACGCGGAACTCGTCGACACCGACGAGACCTACCGCAAGGCGGTGCTGCGTTGAGCGACCTGCTGCCTGTCTCGACACCCAAACAGACCTGGGCGCTGCTGCGCGCGGAACTGCTGCGCCAGCGCAAGCTCTCGACGGTCGCGCTGCTGGTGATGCTGGCGGCCAGCGGCGCGGGACTCATCGCGCCGTGGATGATCGGTGTGCTCGTCGACGACGTGACCGCGGGCGCCGGGGCCGGGCGGATCGTCGGCATCGTCGCTGTGCTCGTCGGCGCCGCGCTGGTCGCGGGGGTGCTGGTCGGTATCGGCACGACACTGGTTGCGCGCGTTGGTGAGACTGTCCTCGCGCGCATCCGGGAGCGGGTGCTCGACCGCGCGTTGCACCTGCCCTCGAGCGCGTTGGAGAAGGTCGGCATCGGTGATCTGCTGGCCAGGGCCGGTGACGACGTGTCCGCGGTGACCAGGGCGATCACGCAGACCGTGCCGGATCTGGTGCAGGCCGTCTTCACGATCGCGCTGACCGGCGCCGGGCTGTTCGCGCTGGACTGGCGACTCGGTCTCGCCGGATTGGTCGCCGCGCCCATGTACGTGATCGCCCTGCGGTGGTACCTGCCGCGTTCCGGCCCGTACTACGCCAAGGAACGCATCGCGATCGGCGAACGCACCCAGGCGCTGGCGAGTTCGTTGCGCGGCAAGGCGACCGTTCGGGCACACCGGCTGGAGGACGCGCACATCGACCGCCTCACCGACCGGTCGGCGTCGGCGATGAACCTGTCGATGGACGTGTTCCGCCTGTTCACGAGGTTCGCCTCGCGCAACAACCGCGCGGAGTTCGTCGGTCTCACGGCTGTGCTCGTTGTCGGGTTCCTGTTGGTACGCGGGGACATGGCGACCGTCGGCGCGGTGACCGCGGCGGCGTTGTACTTCCACCGGCTGTTCAACCCCGTCGGGTTCCTGATCATGGAGTTCGACGAGATCCAGTCCGCGGGCGCGAGCATGGCACGTCTCGCCGGTGTCGCGTCCCTCGATCCGCCCGCGGACCCGGACAACCCGCGTGAACCGGCCGCCGCGAGCCTGGAGGTGCACGGGATCACCCACCACTACGACGGGCCGGCTGTGCTGCACGACGTGTCGTTGCGGCTGGAACCGGGCGAACGGGTCGCGCTGGTGGGCGCCAGCGGCGCCGGGAAGACGACGCTCGCGGGGATCGCGGCGGGTGTGCTGGAACCGGTGAGCGGTGTGGTGAAGCTCGGCGGCTTCGACCTCGCCGACATCGGCGAGGCCCGCGTCCGGCGGCACATCGCCCTGCTCAGCCAGGAAGTGCACGTCTTCGACGGGACGCTGCTCGACGACGTCCGGCTCGCCCGTGACGACGCCTCCGATGACGAGGTCCTTGCCGCGCTCGATGTCGTGGGCGCGACCGGTTGGGTGAACGCGTTGCCCGACGGCCCCGCGACCCAGGTCGGTGAGGGCGCACACGAACTGACCGCCGCGCAGGCACAGCAGTTGGCCTTGGCCAGGCTCGTGCTGGCTGATCCGATGGTCGCGGTGCTCGACGAGGCCACGGCCGAGGCGGGCAGTGCGGGCGCGCGTGTGCTGGAGGACGCGGCGGACGCGGCGACTTCTGGGCGTACGACGCTGGTGGTCGCGCACCGGCTCACCCAGGCCGAACGGGCCGATCGGGTCCTGGTGCTCGACAAGGGCGTGGTCGTGGAGTCCGGTTCGCATGACGAACTGCTCGCGGCCGGTGGGCGTTATGCCGATCTGTGGTGGAGCTGGACGGGTATACGTGGTGTTCGCAACTGAGGTAGGCATTGAGTACTTAGGTAAGACTCACCTAAGGTGATTCTTGACCGGGAACGCGTCCAGTTGGGCCGCTCGCCTGGGAGAGGAGAACCTGGTGACACAGTCCGCTACCGATCACGTGGTTGCTCTGGTCACCGGCGCGGCCCGGGGCATAGGTGCCGCCGTGACGCGCAAGCTCCTCGAAAGCGGGGTGGCCGTCGCTGCCGTCGACCGGCTCGAGCAACCACTGATCGAGACCGTCGGCAAGCTTCGGGCCGAAGGCCATACCGTCCGCGCCTACCCCGCGGACGTGTCCGACCGAGCCGCTGTCGCTGCGGTCGTCGAGTCCGTCGAGACCGAGCTCGGTCCGATCGGCATCCTGGTCAACGTCGCCGGTGTGCTGAGACCGGGCCTGGTGCTCGACATGGCCGACGCCGACTGGGACGAGACGTTCGCCGTCAACTCGAACGCCGTTTTCGTGACCGCCCGTGAGGTCGCCCAGCGGATGGTGCCGCGCCGCTCGGGCAGCATCGTCACAGTCGGCTCCAACGCCGCCGGTGTGCCACGCAAGCGGATGGCCGCCTACGCCGCGTCGAAGGCCGCCGCGACCATGTTCACCCGGTGTCTCGGCCTCGAACTGGCCGAGTACGGGATCCGCTGCAACATCGTCTCGCCCGGCTCGACCGACACCGACATGCAGCGCGCGTTGTGGCCCGAGGACCGCAGCGCCGACGAGGCGGTCGCGGGCGTCGTGGCCGGGTCCCTGCCCGACTTCCGGGTCGGCATCCCGCTCGGCAGGCTGGCCGAGCCCGACGACATCGCCGAAGCCGTGCTCTTCCTGGTCTCCGAGCGGGCCAGGCACATCACCATGCACGACCTGTACGTGGACGGCGGGGCCACCCTCCGTGCCTGACGTTTTGACCCTGCTCTATTCGAAAATACAAGGGAGCGCTCTCCAGTGCCCACCATGCACGCCGACGTCACCGCGGCGGCTCCCGCCGAGCTGCTCAGCGACTACCAGCCGGGGGCGTTCTTCCTGTCGTCGCCCGCTGGTGTGGTGCTCGCCGACGAGCCGAGCGCGGTCCACACGACCATCGCCGCCGCCAAACAGGCACAACTCGCCTCAGGCGGCGTCCTGGCAGGCGCGGTTCCGTTCGCCCGCACGGCACCGGCCCGGCTCGGCCTGTACCCGTCGGTGCGGCACGGCCAGCCGTGGCACATGGCCACGCCCACGCTCGGCACGCTGGACCGGCCGGACTTCTCCGGCGCCGACGACAGCCGGGACGGGTACGTCGCCGGTGTCCGAGAGGCGTTGGAACGCATCCGCTCGAAGCAGTTGAGCAAGGTCGTGCTGGCCCGCGTGCTCGACCTGCGCTCCGACCGGCCGGTGCTGACGGGCAAGCTGCTGGAACGCCTCATCGCCCGTGACCCCTACGGCTACACGTTCGCCACGGACGTGGGCGCGGGATCACTCGTCGGTGCGAGCCCTGAGCTGCTGGTGTCGCGCCGCAACGGACTCGTGACGGCCAACCCGCTGGCGGGTTCGGCGCCGCGGCACGCCGATCCGGTGCAGGACGGCCGCAACGCGACCGGGCTGCTGGTCTCGGAAAAAGACCGGCACGAGCACGAGGTCGTCGTCAAGGCAGTGGCTGAGGGCCTGGCCCCGCTGTGCGCGCGCGTCGCCGTGCCGCCGACGCCGGAGTTGCTGCCGACAAGAACCATGTGGCACCTGTCCACTTTGATCACCGCGGAGCCGTTGCCCGGTGTGTCCGCTTTGGACCTCGCGATCGCGCTGCACCCGACACCCGCTGTCTGCGGCACCCCGACCGAGCCCGCGCGTGCGCTGATCGGCGAGCTCGAACCGTTCGACCGCGGCTTCTACACCGGACTGGTCGGCTGGACCGACGCCTCCGGCGACGGGGAATGGGCGATCGCGCTGCGCTGCGGCGTGGTCGACGGCACCTCGCTGCGGCTGTACGCGGGCGCCGGGATCGTCGCGGGGTCCGACCCGGACAAGGAACTCGCCGAGACCACCGCCAAGTTCCGCACCTTCCTCAACGCGATCGGCTTAGGTGACCTCACATGACCGACTTCGTTGCCTGGCCGCCGGAATTCGCCGAACGCTACCGGGAACTCGGGTACTGGCAGGGCCAGACGCTGGGCGACTTCCTCGCCGAACGGGCCGCCGAGCACGGCTCACGGACCGCCGTGGTCGGTGGGGACGACCGCTGGACGTATCGCGAGCTGGACGAGCGCGCGACCCGCATGGCGCACGGCCTGCTGGCGCTGGGCATCGGCAAGGGCGACCGGGTCGTGGTGCAGCTGCCGAACGTCGCCGAGTTCTTCGAAGTGGTGTTCGGGTTGTTCCGGATCGGCGCGCTGCCCGTGTTCGCGTTGCCCGCGCACCGGCACAGCGAGATCGAGTACTTCTGCCGGTTCACCGACGCCGTCGCCTACGTGATCGCCGACAGGTTCGGCGGGTTCGACTACCGGACGCTCGCGGCCCGGATCCCCGACCTCAAGCACGTCCTGGTCGCGGGCGACCCCGGTGAGTTCCGTGCGCTGGACAGCGTCCCGGCCGACACATCGGGCCCGCTGCCGGAAGTGCGCGCCGACGAGGTCGCGTTCCTCAACCTCTCCGGCGGCAGCACGGGTGTGCCGAAGCTGATTCCCCGCACCCACGACGACTACCTGTACAGCGTGCGGGAAAGCGCTGAGATCTGCGGCCTGACGGCCGAGTCCGTCTACATGGCGACGCTGCCCGTCTCGCACAACTTCACGTTGAGCTCACCGGGCGTGCTCGGCGCGCTGCACGCGGGCGCACGGATCGTGCTGACCCCGGCGCCGAGTCCGGACGTCGCGTTCCCGTTGATCGAGAAGGAACGCGTGACGATCACCGGTGTGGTGCCGCCGATCGCGTTGCTGTGGATGGATTCACCGGCCCGCCAGCGGTTCGACCTGTCGAGTATGGAGATACTCCAGGTCGGCGGCGCGCGGCTGGCCGACGAGGCCGCCAGGCGGGTCGGGCCGGAACTGGGCTGCGACCTGCAGCAGGTGTTCGGAATGGCCGAGGGACTGGTCAACTACACCCGTGACGACGACTCGTTCGAGCTCGTCACCACGACCCAGGGCACACCGATTTCGCCGCACGACGAGATCCGGGTTGTCGACGCCGACGACGTGGAGGTCGCGCCCGGCGAGGTCGGCCAGCTGCTGACGCGCGGGCCGTACACCATCCGCGGCTACTACCGCGCGGACGAGCACAACGCGACCGCGTTCACTTCGGACGGTTTCTACCGGACCGGCGACCTGGTGCGGCGGCTGCCGTCCGGGCATATCATCGTGTCGGGGCGGGTGAAGGACCAGATCAACCGCGGCGGTGAGAAGGTCGCGGCCGAAGAGGTCGAGAACCACCTGCTGGCGCACGAAGGCGTGCACGACGCGGTGCTGGTCGGGATCGAGGACCCCCAACTCGGCGAGCGCACGTGCGCGTTCGTGATCCCGCGCTCGCCCGAGCCCAGCGCGGCGCAACTGCGGAAGTTCCTGCGCGAGAGGGGATTGGCGGCGTTCAAGATCCCTGACAGGATCGAGCTGGTCGACGAGTTCCCGTACACCGGAGTGGGCAAGACCTCCAGGCGTGCACTGGCGCAGGCGATCAAGGAAGGACTCGAAGCGCGGTGATCACCACGAAGACACGCGGCCTGCCCGCGATCGAGCCGTACCCCATGCCCGTCCCGGCCGACCTGCCGGTCAACCGTGTCGAGTGGACACTGGACGCGGACAGGGCCGTGCTGCTCGTGCACGACATGCAGAACTACTTCCTGCGCGCGTTCACCCCCGGCGCGTCCCCGGTGACCGAGCTGGTCGCCAACGTCAGGCGGCTGGCCGAACGCGCCCGCGTGCTGGGGATCCCGGTGGTCTACTCGGCGCAGCCGGGCGGCCAGTCGACCGACGAGCGCGGCCTGCAACTGGACATGTGGGGCAAGGGCATCGGCGCGGACCCGCAGGACGCGGCCATCTTCGCGGACATCGGACCGTCCGATGGGGACATCCACATGACGAAGTGGCGATACAACGCCTTCCACCGCACGACGCTGAGCGAGGTCCTGGCGGGCAACGACCGGGACCAGCTGGTGATCACGGGCATCTATGCGCACATCGGCTGCATGATGACGGCGGCCGACGCGTTCATGCGTGACATCCAGTCGTTCTTCGTGGCCGACGCGGTCGCGGACTTCTCCCGCGCCGACCACGACATGGCCATCCGCTACGTGGCCAATCGCTGCGGTGTCGTCACCACGACGGGTGATCTGCTGTCCACATGGGAAGGGAAACAGGCATGATCGACGAGCGGACGCTGCGGGCACAGCTGGCCGACCTGCTGGGGATTCCGGCCGACCAGCTCGCGGACGACGACAACCTGCTCGACCACGGGCTCGACTCGATCCGGATCATGTCCCTTGTGGATGCGTGGCGCGAGTCGGGGGTCGAGGTCAGCTTCATCGAACTGGCCGAGGAGCCGACGCTGGCCAACTGGCGTACGCTGCTGTCGGCTCAGCACAGCCGGACGGCCGGCTCGTAGACATCGCCTCGACGCTGCGACCGTACCCCGGGTGTCAGGTGTGCATGGCACGGCACTTGTCCAACTCGGCTGCGACCAGGTCGATGTCAGCTTCGGTCGTGCGGTAGCTGGTCACGCAGAGCCGGATGGCCGGGCGCCCGTCGAGCCGGAGCGCGCTGACCCACGCGTGGCCACGCCGGACGACCTCGGCCGCGACGGCGGCGTGCCACGTGGGGCTGTCGACGTCCGGGTTCGCCACGCAGACGACCGGCAGAGGTGTGTCGTTGATCCGCAGCCACCCACGTCCGGCCAGCCTGGAGGCGAGCAGTTCGCCCAGTTCGACGTCGCGTTCCAGTTGGCGCGCGAACGCCGGGCGGCCCGACCCGGCCAGTGACAGGAAGACCTTCAGCCCGATGAACCGGCGGGACCACTGCACACTGGACGAGTACGGGTCGGGCGTGCCGTCCACCGCGTCGGGCATGTACGCCGTGCGCACGTCGAAGCTCGCGCTGAGCGCCTCGGCGTGCGGGGTCAAGAACATCCCGGCGCCCATGGGCGCGGACATCCACTTGTGGGCGTCCACTGTGACACTGTCCGCGGATTCCACTCCGGACAGCAACGGCCGCAGCCGGTCCGACAACGCGACCGCACCGCCCCAGGCGGCGTCCACGTGCAGGTACAGCCCTCGTCGCCGGGCGAGCGCGACCAGATCGGGCAGAGGATCCAGCGCGCCTGCGCCGGTCGTGCCCGCTGTGGCGACGAGCAGGAACGGTTCGTGACCCGCCGCCGTGTCCGTGTCGATCATGGCGCGCAGCTGGTCCACGTCCATGCGGTGCGCGGCGTCGACCGGTACGAGCCGTACCGCCTGGCGACCCAGCCCCGCCATGTGCGCGATCTTGACCCACGCGAGGTGGCTCTCGGCGGAGGCGTACAGCAGCGGACGGCCCGGGACCGCGGTGACGCCGTGGTCGGCGTATTCGGGCCAGCGTTTGGTCAACGCGACGATGACCGCTGTCTGGTTCGCTTCCGAACCGCCGACCGTGAACGAGCCCGTGCTTCCCGCCGGCAATCCAAGCCTGTCGGCGAGGAACCGAAGCACGTGCCGTTCGACCTCCACGGGCGCCCACGCGTGCAGGTACGCCGCCAGCTGCGGATTGGCCGCCGCCGACAGCAGCTCCCCGGTCACGCCCCACCAGGTGGGCGCGGGGTTGAACAAGCCGAAGTAGCGTGGATGGCTCGTGTGCACCATTCCCGCGCGCAGCAGGTCCATCACGTCGGCGAGCAGATCACCGGGCGCGTGCGGGGTCTCGAAGTCGTATGCGGCAAGCCGTTCACGGACCGCGGCGATGTCGGACGGTGGCGTGACCGGGCCGTCGGCGACTTCCCGGTAGTGCTGTACGGCCAATACGGACGCTTGGTCGAGCAGTGCGGCGGCGTGCCCGCTGTCCACGTGCAACGGGCCGGGCTTGGACAAGTTCACGCCGCGAATCATCGACGCGCACGCGGCGAGCGGACAGGCCCGAGAACGTCACGCGCCACCCGTTTTTCGCCACCCGGCGTCGGTGGCCTGGAACGCGCGGCGGTAGTCGGACGGCGTGACCCCGAGATGCCGTTGGAAATGCCGGCGCAGTGCCTTGCCTGTGGTGAACCCGGTTCGCGTGGCGATGGAGTCGACCGACAGGGCCGTGGTTTCCAGCAGTGCCCGTGCGTCCGCCAGCCGTTGCAGCGTGAGCCACCGCAGCGGCGTGACGCCGATTTCCCTGACGAACCGCCGGCCGAACGACCGGGTGCTCATCGCGGCCCGCCCGGCGAGCTGCGGGATGGTCAGCGGTTCGTGCAGCCGCTGCCGGGCCCAGTCCAGCACCGGTGCCAGACCGCCGGACCCGCTGTGTCGCGTGTGGGACTGGACGCCATTGCGATGGGGCGCGACCACCATGCGGCGGCCGACTTCCGCGGCGGCCGCCGCCCCGAAGTCCTGGCGGATGATGTGCAGGCACAGGTCGATCGTGGCGACGGTTCCCGCCGCGCTGAGGATGTCGCCGTCGTCGACGAACAGCGCCTGCCCGTTGACGTGGACTCGCGGGTAGCGGCGTCGCAGTTCGTCGACGTGATCCCGGTGAGTGGTGACCTCGCGGCCGTCGAGCAGGTCAGCGGCGGCGAGGACGAGAACACCCGAACACAAGGCCGCGATCCGCACTCCGCGCCGGTGCGCGGCGCGAAGCGCGGCCACCAGCGCACCGGGCGGCCGGAAGGACGGTCCAGGAGGCGGAACCACGACGAGGTCCGCTGTCGCGAGCGCGTCGAGGCCCTCGCCGGTCTCCACCAGCAGACCGGGAACCGAGGTGTGCTGGCCCGGCGTGACCTGGCACAGCACCACCTCGTACCAGTCCGGGGTCAGGTAGCGCCGATCCCTGCCGAACACCTCACACAGCACGGCGAGGTCGAACACGGGACCGCCCGCGAACACCGGCACGGCGACCCGGCGGCGACCCACGTGCCTGGCCTACTTCGAGCGGGTGAGCACGGCACCCAACTGGCGGATCACCTCGGCCTCGGCGGCACGCGGTTCACCGTCAGCGGGGGCGTGTTCGGTGATACCCGCGCCGACCACGTTGTCGAGACGGGAAACCACGTCGATCAATCGCTCGGGCAACACCCCGTCCGGCTCGGGGTAGCAGACCGAACCGAACCGCGCCGGTTCGAGCACGTCCAGGTCGATGTGCACGTACACCGGGCCACGGAGCCCGTCGAGGACGCTGTCCAGGTCGTCGACGCCGACCTTCCGGATGCCGGTCCGCTCGATGTACTCGTACTCGCTCGGTTCGCCCGCACGCAGCCCGGCGAGGACGATCTGGCGTGACGTGAGCAGGTGCTTCTGCGTGAGGGCCGCGGGACCGTCACCGAGCAAGGTGCGGACGACCATGCCGTGGAACGCGCCGGACGGCAGGGTGTCGCCGGTGAAGCAGTCCGGGTGCGCGTCGAACCACAACACGGTCAACGCTTCGCCGTACCGGGCACCCGCGCGGGCGATCGGGACGAGGTCCACACCGCAGTCACCACCGACAGTGATCACCATGCCGTCGACACCGGCCAGGGCCTCCCGGGTCAGTTCCAGGTTCTGCCTGATGGTGGCCAGCGCCCGGACGCCGTCCTGCTTGTCGCCGCTCGTGTCCGGCACCGGCACCGTCACCAGTGACTCGGCGGCGATCAGCGCCGCGGCGCGTTTCGCACCCGCCACCAGCCTCGGCGCGTCGGTCGAGGCGGAGCCCTGCCACTGGGGCACACAGAGAACAGTCGTCATGGCGCGGACCTTACGCCGGGAAAACCACGGGACATCACCGGTTTTCCCACGGGGCGCTCGTGGATCTTGTAGCTTGCCGTGGTGAGCACCCTGACGACGGCCCAGCACGATCGGTTGATGAACCTTGTCCGGCGCAGCCCGGCGTTCATCGGTATGCGGGTCGTCGTGCACGAGGACAGAGTGCAGGTCGTCGAACCGCACGAGCTGGAGATCGGGCTCGGGCCGGTGTTCGACGCGGTCGAAGGCGTACCGATGGCGCAGTGGGCCGACCTGGTCGACGACCGCCTCAACCGGGTGGTCGACGTGCTGGTCAACGGCGACAGCGACCTGGACGGCCCGGTCGAGCACGTGATCGACCGGATCTACGCGCGGCTGCGGCCGGTCGAGGGCAGCCCGGTCGAGTGGTGGACCTACGCCCCTGAGATCGCGCCAGGCCTGCTGATGGTGCTCGCGCTCGACCACCCCGACCGGGTCGCCATCCTCAACGACGACAGGGTCCGGCAGTACGGCTACGACCAGCTGATCCAGGCGGGACTGGACAACCTGTGCGGCCAGTTGCCCGAGACGTACGCGGTCAGCGACGACGTCTACATCCTCACCGGCGGGGAGTACGTGGGTTCGACTGTGCTTGTCATGCCCTGGGTGGTCGAGGCGGTCACGGGTGAACGCGAGTACCCGGACGGCGTGCTCGTCGCGATGCCCAACCACGGCACGCTGATCTTCCACGTCCTGCGCGACGGTGCTGCCGCCCGGTACGCGATGGGTGAGATCGCCCGGCTCGCGGCAGGCTTCCACGCCGACGCCTCCGGACCGGCGCCGCTGACCCCGTACGTGTACTGGCTGCCTTCCGGCGCGGGCTACCTCGAACCGGTCGCCCACTTCGACGGTGACGCGAACGGTGTCATCGGCGAGGACGTCGTCACCCACTACTCGGCCGACTTCGCCACCGTGCTCAACGGGTTGCGGTAGCTCAGCCCTCCCTGGCACGCCAGAGCGGATATCGCGTACCCGTCAGCCTGTTGATCACGCCACCCAGCACGGTGAGCACGACCACGCTGCACATGATCAGCACGAGCTGCAACGGCGTGTGCAGCACGCCGAGGGAGATGATCAGGGTCGTCGCGCCCGCGGGTGGGTGCGGCAGGCCGAGCAACGTCATCGCCCCGCACGTCAGCGCCAGTGCCAACGCCGCCGCCCCGGCACTGGCGAACGTCATGTGCGTGATCGACGGCCCGCCGTGCCATTGGCCGAACGCCACCAGCCCGATCACCCCGGCCAGCACACCGATCAGGTGGCCGAGCAGCGTGTTGCGGGGGCTCGCGGTCGCGTGCGTGGGACGGGTGAACAGCAGGAACGCGGTGGGACCGAGCGACGGGAACAGCAACGGCTGGTCCGTGACGACCGCCTCCGCCCCGATCAGCGCCATCGTGACGAGGGCGCCGACCGTGGCGTACAGGGCCTTGCCGTGGCGTGCCCGGATCCCCCCGGGCTTCCGATTTCCCTCCGTGTCCGGCGTGGCTGAGAGTGTCAAGGCTGGTCCCAGCCGCGACGCGCCGCCGAGCGGGTGGCCAGTGTCTCGCCGCGGCTGCGGTAGACCACGTACGGCCGGATCAGGTACCGGACGGGCGCGCTGAAGGCGTGCACCAGCCTGCTGAACGGCCAGAGCAGGAACAATGCCATGCCGAACAGCGCGTGCGCCCGGTACATCAGCGGCGCGTCGGCGATCAGCGACGAATCCGGTTGCAGCATCAGGATTCCGCGGAACCACGGCGCGATGCTCACCCGGTAGTCGTATCCGCCCTGTACGCCGTTGACGACCACGGTGACGAACATGCCGAGCAGGATCGTCGCCCCGAGCACGGTGTAGGTCAGCTTGTCGTTGTTCGACGTCGCCTTGCGGACTGCCGGGACGCTCCACCTCCGGTACACCAGGACGGCCAGGCCGACCACGGTGGCCAGGCCCGCGATGGTGCCCGCGACCAAGGACACGAGGTGGTACAGCTCGTTGTGGATACCGAGCCATTCGGTCAGCGACTTCGGGATGAGCAGACCGGCGACGTGCCCGCCGATCACCATGAACAGGCCGAGGTGGAACAGCGGCCCGCCGATCCTCAGCAGCCTCGACTCGTGCAGCTGGGAACTGCGCGTGGTCCAGCCGAACTGGTCGTACTTGAAGCGCCACACCGTGCCGCCGACGAACACCACGATCGTCAGGTACGGCAGCACAGTCCACAGCAACAGGTCGATCGGACTGGTCATCGGGTCGCCTCCAGCGGCCGCGTGGTCGGGTAGCCCAGCAGCACCGGTTCGAGCCCGACCTGTTCCGCGCGCGGCATCGGATCGGCAGGCAGGACGTCCACGGCGTGGGGGACGGTGGCGATCACCGCGCCGACCACCGCCGTGTACGGCGTGTCGATCTTGGACAGCTTGGTGTGCAACAGATCCAGGCCTTGCCGGAACCGGGCGAGCGCCTGGCGGCCCGGCTCGCCGGTGAGCGCGGCGAACTCGAGCAGGATGGGCAGGTAGTCCGGCAGTTCACCGTCGGCGAGCCGGAAACCGTGCTGCCGGTAGGTGCTCTTCATGGCGGCGAGCGAACCGCCGCGTCGGCGCGTGTCCCCGTCGGTGTACCAGGTCATGTACAGGCAGCGGCCCGGTTTGGTGTCGAACACGTCGACGTAGTGCCGGGCCGCGTCGACCGGGGACGTCCGCTCGAAGTGGTCGAGCACCGACGCGATCCCGCCCGCGTGCTTGGCCCCGATCTCGGCCACGCACCGGCGCAGTAGCGGGATCCGTTGGTACAGCTGCTCATCGGGGTAGTGCAGGCAGTGCGACGCGACCTGCTGCAGCACGTTGACCGCGCGGCTCATCGCTTCCGCCCCAAACTGGGGAACATGCCCTCCGGGCGTTCCCCGTCCCGCCACGTGAACAGGTCTGTCTGCCCGTTGCCGTGCCCGTTGGTGCTGGCGCCGCCCATGCCGGGACCGCCGTCGGTGTCCAGGCTGCACGTCGTGCCGATGGACTCCAGTTCGTGCGCACGGCTGATCCCCGCGGTCGGGATGACGTACCTGTCGGCGTACTTGGCCACGGCCAGCAGCCGGTACATGGACTCGATCTGCTCGGCGGTCATCCCAACGCTCTTGGGCACGTACCGGTCCGGCGGTTCACCGAGGTTGATCGACCGCATGTGCGACCGCATCGCCGCGAGCCGCCGCAGCACGTCCCGCACCGGGTCCGGGTCGCCCGCGGTGAACAGCCCGGCGAGGTAGTCGACCGGGATCCGCAGCGCGTCGATGGCGCCGAACAGGTTCCCGGCCCGCTCGCCGTCGAACCCGGTGCTGGACACGGCTTCCACCACCGGCGACAGCGGCGGGATGTACCAGACCATCGGCATGGTCCGGTATTCCGGGTGCAGCGGCAGCGCCACGCGGTGCTCGGCGATCAGCGAGTACACCGGGGAGCGCTGCGCGGCGGTGATCCAGTCGTGCGGGATCCCGGCGCGTCGCGCGGCCGTGACCACCTCGGGGTCGTGCGGGTCGAGGAACACCTCCATCTGCGCCGGGTAGAGCTTCTTGTCGTCCTTGACGCTCGCCGCCCGGCCGACGGCGTCCGCGTCGTAGAGCATGACGCCGATGTAGCGCAGCCTGCCGACGCACGTCTCCGCGCAGATCGTCGGCTGGCCGATCTCCAGCCTGGGGTAGCAGAAGGTGCACTTCTCGGCCTTGCCGGTCTTGTGGTTGAAGTAGACCTTCTTGTACGGGCAGCCGCTGACGCACATCCGCCAGCCGCGGCACCGGTCCTGGTCGACCAGCACGATCCCGTCCTCGGCCCGCTTGTACATCGCGCCGGACGGGCAGGAAGCGACGCAGCTCGGGTTGAGGCAGTGCTCGCAGATGCGCGGCAGGTAGAACATGAACGCCTGCTCGTACTCCAGTTGGATGCTCTTGCCCAACCGGGCGCGCATGCCCTCCGCGACGGGGTCGGTGGCAGCGTGTTCCGGCGCGCCACCGAGACTGTCCTCCCAGTTCGGGCCCCAGCGCACGGAAGTGGGCGCGCCCGTCACCGCGGACACCGGTCGTGCGGTGGGTGTGTCGTCACCCAGCGGCGCGTCGGTGAGGTTGCGGTAGTCGTAGGTCCACGGCTCGTAGTAGTCCTCGATGGCGGGCAGATTCGGGTTGGCGAACAAGGAAAGCATGCGTTTGATCCGGCTGCCCGCGGCGAGTTGCAGCCGTCCGTTGCGGCCGAGCTTCCAACCGCCGTGCCATTGCTCCTGGTCCTCGTAGCGGCGTGGATATCCCTGTCCTGGCTTGGTTTCCACGTTGTTGAACCAGACGTACTCCACACCGCCGCGGTTGGTCCACGTCTGCTTGCACGTGACCGAACAGGTGTGGCAGCCGATGCACTTGTCCAGGTTCATCACCATGGCCAGCTGTGCCATTGGTCTCATCAGTAGGTCACCTCCTGGCTGCGGCGACGCAGCACGGTGACCTCGTCACGCTGGTTGCCGGTGGGGCCGTAGTAGTTGAGCGCGAAGCTGAGCTGGCCGTAGCCGCCGATCAGGTGCGTCGGCTTGATCTGGAGCCTGGTCAGCGAGTTGTGGATACCGCCGCGTTTGCCGGTGGTCTCGGTCTTGGGGACGTTCACCGTGCGTTCCTGCGCGTGGTACATGAAGACCGTGCCGGTGGGCATCCGGTGTGAGACAACGGCTCTGGCGACGACGACGCCGTTGCGGTTGACCGCTTCGACCCAGTCGTTGTCCGACACGCCGATCGCCTCGGCGTCGGCCGGGCTGATCCAGAACGTCGGGCCGCCGCGCGACAACGTCAGCATCAGCAGGTTGTCCTGGTATTCCGAGTGGATCGACCACTTCGAGTGCGGCGTGAGGTACCGCACCGTCACCTCCGGGCCGTTCGGGCCGAGCCTCGGCTCCCCGAACAGCCGGTGCAGGTCCAGCGGCGGCCGGTAGACCGGCAGGTGCTCGCCGATCTCCGCGACCCAGTCGTGGTCGAGGAAGAAGTGCTGCCGCCCGGTGAGCGTGTGCCACGGTTTGAGCTGCTCGACGTTGATGGTGAACGGCGCGTACCGACGGCCGCCGGACTCGTCGCCCGACCACTCCGGACTGGTCACCACCGGCGCGGGACGCGACCGCGTGTCCTCGAACGTGACCCGGTGGGCCTGGTGATGGCTGACCAGATGCCGAAGTGGACGGCCGACGCGCTCCTCCAGCACGCGGAAGCCCTCCTCCGAGACCCGTCCGTTGGTGGTCCCGGACAGGGCCAGCACGGCGTCCGCGGCCTTGCGGTCGGTGTCCAGCAGCGGACGGCCGATCGCGGCGCCGCCGGTGGCCAGGCCGTTGGCCGCACCGAGCCAGGCCAGTTCCGGCGCGACCTCGACGTTGATCCCCTTGGCGGTGGTGCCGAGCTTGTCCAGCAATGGGCCGAGCGCGGCGAGTTTCGCGGCGATCGCGGTGTAGTCCCGTTCCACGACCGTGAGGATCGGGAACGTCCTGCCCGGCACGGGGTCGTCGTCCTCGTCGCGCCAGTCCCGCACCACACCACCGGGCTGGGCGACTTCGCCCGGTGTGTCGTGCTGCAACGCCGTGACCACCAGATCCCGCCTGGTTCCCAGGTGGTCCTCGGCGAGTTCGCTCAGCCGCTCGGCGATGGCGTGGAACGCGTCGAAGTCCGTCCGCGCCTGCCACGGCGGGTCGACCGCCGCGTTGAACGAGTGCACGAACGGGTGCATGTCGGTGCTGGACAGGTCGTGCTTCTCGTACCAGGTCGCCGCGGGCAGCGTGACGTCCGCGAACAACGTCGTGCTGGTCATCCGGAAATCCAGAGCCAGCAACATGTCCAGCTTGCCCTCGGGCGCCTCGTCGCGCCACCGCACGGACTTCGGCCGTTCGTCCGCCGGGACCTCGGTCGCGCGCATGGACGACGTGGTGCCCAGCAGGTGCCTGAGGAAGTACTCGTTGCCCTTGGCCGACGAGCCCAGCAGGTTGGCGCGCCATACCGTGAGCACCCGCGGCCAGTTCTCCGGCGCGTCCGGGTCCTCACAGGCGAACCCGAGCTCGCCTGCCTTCAGCTGGGCCAGCAGGTGCTCCGCCGGGTCGAGCCCGGCTTGTTCGGCCTCGTCGGTCAGGTCGAGCGGGTTGCGGTCGAACGTCGGGTACGACGGCATCCAGCCCAGCCGCGCGGACTGCGACAGGCAGTCCGACACCGTCCGGCCGGTGAGCTTGCCCGGCGCTCCGGGCCACGACAGCGTGTCCGCGGTCAGCCGGTCGTAACGCCACTGGTCGGTGTGCGTGTACCAGTAGGCCGTGCCGATCATCTGCCGCGGCGGACGAGCCCAGTCCAGTGCACCGGCCAAAGTGGACCAGCCGGTGAACGGGCGGACCTTCTCCTGGCCGACGTAGTGCGCCCAGCCGCCGCCGTTGCGGCCCTGGCAGCCGGTCAGCAGCAGCAACGTCAGGAACGACCGGTAGATCAGGTCGGAGTGGAACCAGTGGTTGGTGCCCGCGCCCATCAGGATCATGCAGCGGCCCTTCGAGCGGATCGCGGTGTCCGCGAACTCGCGGGCGATCCTGGTCACCTGGGCGGCGGGGACGCCGGTCAGCGACTCCTGCCACGCCGGGGTCGCCGGGGCGTGCGGGTCGTCCAGGCCGCGCGGCCACTCGCCGGGCAACCCGGCGCGGTGCACGCCGTACTGGGCCAACAGCAGGTCGTACACCGTGGTGACCGTGCGACCGGCGATCCGGCGGACCGGAACACCCCGCGTGATCGCCCCTGCCGTGCCGTCGAGCGTGTCGAACCGGGGCAGCAGGACCGCCGCGGAGTCACCGTCCGGTCCGGAGTAGACCGACAGTGCCGGTGACGTCGACCCGAGGTCCAGGTTCCACCGGCCCGGTTCGTCGGCCCACCGGAAACCCAGCGACCCGTTGGGCACCACCGGTTCGCCGGTGGCCTGGTCCAGCAGGACCGTCTTCCACTCGGTGCCCTTGCTGAGCTGACCCGCGAGATCTGCCTCGGTGAGGAACTTGCCCGGAACCAGCGTGCCGTCACGTTCGTCCAAGGTGATCAGGAAGGGCAGGTCGGTGTACTGCTTGACGTAGTCGGTGAAGAACGGCACCTCGTTGTCCACGAAGCACTCGCGCAACACCACGTGCGCCATGGCCATGGCGACGGCCGCGTCCGTGCCGGGGTGCGGTGCCAGCCACTCGTCGGCGAACTTCGTGGCGTCGGAGTAGTCGGGGGAGCACACCACGACCTTCTGGCCGCGGTAGCGGGCCTCGGTCATGAAGTGCGCGTCCGGCGTCCTGGTGACGGGGACGTTGGAGCCCCACATCATCAGGTACGCCGCGTCCCACCAGTCGGCGGACTCGGGCACGTCGGTCTGGTCGCCGAAGACCTGCGGGGAGGCGGGCGGCAGGTCGGCGTACCAGTCGTAGAAGGACAGCATCGGGGCGCCGATCAGCGCCATGAACCTGGCGCCGACGGCGTGCGAGACCATCGACATGGCGGGGATCGGGGAGAACCCGGCGATCCGGTCGGGCCCGTGGTTCTTCAGCGTGTGCACGTGCGCCGCGGCGACCATCTCGACCGCCTCGTCCCACGTCACCCTGACCAGGCCGCCCTTGCCCCTGGCGCGGTGGTAGGCGAGGCGTTTCATCGGGTCGTCCACAATGGAGGCCCAGGCGAGCACGGGGTCGCCGTGCACCCGCCGCGCCTCGCGGAACATCTCGACCAGGACGCCACGCGCGTACGGATATCGGACGCGCAACGGGGAGTAGGAGTACCACGAGAAGGAGGCGCCGCGCGGGCAGCCTCTCGGCTCGTACTCGGGCCGGTCCGGCCCGGTGGTGGGGTAGTCGACGTCCTGCGACTCCCACGTGATGATGCCGTCCTTGACGTAGACGTTCCACCGGCACGAGCCGGTGCAGTTCACGCCGTGTGTGGACGGCACGACCTTGTCGTGGCTCCACCGGTCGCGGTAGAACGCGTCCGCTTCCCGGCCGCCTGACCGGAAGGTGGCGCGCAGGTCGTCCGATACCTCCTCCCTGGTCAGAAAGCGGCCAGCCGATAGTAGAAGATCGCTCGCCACGCCATCGGTTGTGTACTTGTTCCGAGCGCGGTGAAATGTCGCGCACATGCCTGTGCGTCCTCCCAAGATCCCCGGGTCATTCTGCGCAGCAGATGATCCTATGTAACCGCACGTAAACGAATTGTCACTCTAGATTGTGATGTGCATCACTATAGTAAAAAACGGTTTGGATTGCCATGGTCCTTACTTGGTGCTGGTGATTGGGTCACCTGATCGGCGGTGCTCGCTCCTGGTTTTTCGGGTCTACCGTCACGCTCGGTGTGATCTCTCAGGGATGTGATGATGAGCGCTGATACAAGATTGCGCATACAACCATCTGTGTGGGGTGGCGAAGGGAACAAGCTCGCCGTCCTGCTCATGGAGTTCGCCGCGAACGGGACGCGGATCCGGGACGTGATGCTGACGTCTTTGCTGCGTATGGGCCTGTCGGTGGTCGGCGACCTCGATCGGATCGCGCTGCCGAGGCCCTACGGCTGGGCCGTCGAGCTCGATCCGGAAGGCGGTCTGACCGTGCGGTGGCCGCATCGATCTCCGCTGATCCACCGGCTGAAAGTTCAGTTCCCCGATGTGTGGCGGATTGCTGCGACACGCAATGACGCGGTTGTCTTAGTTGCTTGTTGCGACGTCAATATTCTCGACGGCAACAATGATCGAGTGGCGAGCGGTCGGGGGATTTTGTCCGATCTTGCCGCGAATGGTGATCTGGTCGGTGCCGCTATCGGATTTCGCGAACAAGGATCATTGTCGGCCGCTTAGCAGAGATATGTCCGACAAAGTCGTCATTGACTCGCCACGCGTCATGGCCCGCTGCGGGCCGGAGTCCACCAGGTACGGCATCGTGGTGACCGCGTTGAGCACGGTGATGGCCTGGGTGGGCGTATGGCTGCGCTACCTCACGTAACCTGTCCGGACCTGGGCGGATTCGGGCGAAGGGGAGCGGGCTGGTGCGGGCAGCGGCGAGAGCGAGCCGGTTCGGGCTCCTGCTCGGCCTGCTGCTGGTGCTGCTGGGCCTGAGCGCAGCCGTGGCCCCTGGCCGCGCCGCACCGGGCCCGGCGTCGGTGAACGCCCAGTCGGCGTCCGGGTCCCAGACCATCCGCGACGACCTGCACACCCGGCTGCACCTCTCGGCGGTGGCCCGGCACACACTGAGCACATCGGTCCCGGACACCTCGTGGGCAGTGTCCGCACCGGACGCCGGGCACACCACCCACCTGCGACGGTCGGACGCCGCCGACGCCTCGGGAGCGCGGACCGCGGACACGGCGTCGCAGTCGCGCTCGAGCCGGGCGCCACCGCAAGCGTGAGCTGACCCTTCACTGAACCTCTCTCGGTGCGTGCTCGCGCGCCCAGTTGTCGCGCGCCACCGAGCCCTCGGTCATCCGAAAAGGACTCACGCATGTCTGTTGTTGTGCTCGTGCTGCTCATTGCCCTGGTCATCGCCGTGGTCGGCTTGCTTGGCGTGATGGTCGTCAAGGACAAGCCGTTGCTCGGCGCGGTCGCTCTCGGCGTCCTGCTCCTGCCCGGCACCGTGCTGTCACTGGCTTACGCGGCGATGGTCGCGTAAGCCCTCAACTGGCGATCGGCGTCGTGCCTGTGCGTTCGTGGAAGCCACGCCGGTAGGCCGTAGGCGACTCGCCGACGATCCTGGCGAAGTGGGCGCGCAGGCTGGCGGCACCGCCGAACCCGCACGTGTCGGCGATCCAGCCGATCGGCCGGTCACTGGTCTCCAGCAACTGCTGCGCCTGGCGTACCCGCTGGCGCAGCAGCCACCGCAACGGCGATGTGCCGAGCACGTCGGCGAAGCGGCGCTCGAGTGTGCGCACGCTGACGTTGGCCTGCCCGGCGAGGTCCGCATTGGACAGTGGCAGGTGCAGGCGTGCGTCGGCCCAGTCCAGCAGCGCGCCGAGCCAGTCATCTCGCGCCGTGGCCGACGGTAGTTCGCGGTACTGCGCCTGCCCGCCATCGCGGTGCGGCGGGGTGACCAGGCCGCGGGCGAGTTCGGCGGCCACCGCCGCGCCGTGGTCGATCCGCACCACGTGCAGGCACGCGTCGATGCCCGCCACTGTCCCTGCCGAGGTGATCACGTTCGCGTCCTCGACGTACAGCACGGACGGGTCCACGCGGACGGCCGGGTAGCGGTCGCCGAGTTCCCGCGCGTACAGCCAGTGGGTGGTGGCACGGCGCCCGTCCAGCACTCCGGCCGCGGCCAGGACGAACGCGCCGGAGCAGATCGACAGGATCCGGATCCCGCGCCGGTACGCCCGCCTGACCACGTCGACCAGTTCGGCGGGCTGCTCGTCGTGGACGTTCGTGCACGCCGGGACCACGAGCGTGTCGATGGCGTCCAGATCCCACCCGGCGCCCCCGGGGACGACGGAGAACCCCATGGTGAGCCGCACGGGCCCAGCCCCGACGGGCATCACCGAGAACTCGTACCAGTGGTCGGCCAGGTGCGGCCGGTCGACGCCGAAGACCTGGTACGGCACGGCCGCCTCGAAGATCGGCATACCGTCGGTGACGGCCATCACGACGCGATGGGGACGCATGACGCGAAATTAGCGCAGGATGACGCGGCGGCGGGAGCGGCTTCGACGGCGCGGCTGCGGACGGAAAAGCCCACCGCGCCAAGTTCTCCGGCAAGGACCACCATCGTGTGTTCGCGGGAATCGGCCACAACGTGCCCCAGGAGGCGCCGCACCCCTTCGCCCAGGCGATAGTGGACGCGGGTCGCCTCTGACTCACCCGGTGAGCCGCAGCACAGCGAGGTACTCGTGGTTGTCCCGCAGCAGGTCCGAGAATCTCGGCCGCGGCTCGACGGGCGAAAGCACCTGGTCCCCGACAACGAGCGCGGTCAGCGTCAACCCGGTGCCGGTGAGCAGCAGAGCGAGGTCGGCAGGCGTGTAGCAACGCAGGGTCTGGGTGATCGGCCGTCCGGGATCCGAGGACTCCCACCACGTGTCGGTGGCGGTGCAGGTGACCGGGTCGAACCGGGTGACCTCTCGCAGATCGTGGTCGTATCCCGCGGCGGGGTCGGGCGTGAGGTGTTCGTCGTCACCGTCCCACGAAGCCCAGACGAACGGGTTGAAAACGTCGACGAGGGCAACCCCGCCAGGGCGAAGCCACTCGTCGGCCACCCGGAGGAGCAGGCGGCGCTGATCGGCGTCGGACCCGACCCCGAACCCGTTCCAGTAGCAGACGACGTCGAACCGCCCGGCCAGGGCGATCGCGTAGAAGTCGTCCTGGTGGACAGCGAGTGAACCGGGTGCAAGTCCGTCGGCCAGGCCACCGGAATGACGAATCCGATCACTGATCTCGACCGCGGTCACGGAGTAACCGGCCTGAGCAAGGGCCACGGCAGTCGTCCCGTAACCCGACCCCAGCTCAAGAACATCGCCTGAAGGGGACCCGTGCTCCCGAAGAAGGCGTACCCGCCGATGGTCCCGGTCGGTGACCCGCGCGTCAGCCCTGGCCCACCAGGATCCGGTTTTGGAGTAGAACTCTCGAACCCAGTCCACGACGAGAGAGTGGAGCAGTGGACAGACACCCTTGCCAACCGGTTTTGAGCGGACAGCGGCGGCTAGCCACTCACGAGGTCGGGCGGGAACATCCGTAGGTGGTTGAAGGTTGAACCAGTCGATCCGAGGAGGTCCTGTGATCGAGAACTTCAACGACTACCAGTTCGGTGGCCGGGTCAGCGCCGACCGTTGGGTCACGGCGACGCACCTGTTCGACGGCGGCGTTGGTGTCGTGCACGAGGAGACCCTTGCCGAGCGGTGGGAGCGTGCCGTCTCGCTTTTCGAGGCCAGGGAGTATGTCGCGGCTGCCAAGTTGCTCACCGTCGTGGTCGAGGAGGTTCCTGAGCAGGTTGCGCCGCGGTTGCTGTTGGCTCGTGCCTACTACCACTCCGCTCAGTTGGGACGTGCGGAGGAGCAGTTGCGTGTCGTCATCGAGCGTGATCCGGTTGAGCACTACGCCTATCTCATGCTCGGTCGGACGCTTGAGCGCCAGGGCCGTCATGACGAAGCCGCGCCTTGGCTCAAGGTGGCCGCTGTCTTCGCGGGGCACTAGGTTGTGACCTGCGGGATGGCGATGTTGCCGGTCCCCTGGTGGTTGGTTACATTCTCGCCGGAGAACGGGGATGGCCACTGCGGTTGTTGAGGACTGCGGCCACCAGGGGAAGGAACGCACGTGGTCAGGTTGTGGGGGGGGGCAGGTGTACTCGTCGCGGTGCTACTGGCGGGTTGTAGTAGCGGCAGCGACAGCGCGGGCAAGGACGGCGCCGCTGCTGGTGGCGAGACCATTGGTGCTGACGGCTCGCCGTGTCCGTTGCCTGTGACGTTCAAGTTGCCGGACGGGTGGAAGGCCCAGTCCGTGTCGACCGAGGGCTCCGACGCGTTCGCGATCGGCGACGTCAAGCTCGCCTGCGAACTCGACGCCAAGCCCGCGGGCATGGTGGGGTTCATCCGGGTTTTCGTCGGTGACACCGGCAAGCCGAGTGAGGACGTGCTGAAGGCGTTCGTGGCGACGTACAAGGGCGAGGGCCCGGGTGACTCCGCCGAGAAGTACTCCGCTGCCAAGATCGGCGGCGCCGATGGCTCGGAAGTCAGTTACGTCAGCCACCCGATCGACGGCGACGGCAAGAAGGAGGCCGCCTTCGCGGTCAAGCCGGGTGCCAGGACGATCCTCGTCCACGTCGGTGGCCTCGACAACGAGGAGCACGAGAGCATGCTCCCCGGCTTCAAGCTGGTCAAGGAGAGCCTCGCGGCGCGATGACTCCGGCGACAAACCCGGATCGGATCTGGAAGCCCGGTGCCCGGCGATAAGGTCCGGTGTGAGTCGGGGGCAACCGAGGGGCGTGGGTGACGAGCCAGTTCAGTACCTTGCTGCGCCAGTTGCGACGGAAGGTGGGGTTGACGCAGGAGGAGCTCGCGGCCCGGTCGGGCATCGCCGTGCGCACGATCCGCAGGCTCGAGCGCGGCGAGAGCACCAACCCGCAGGTGGGCACCGTCCGGTTGTTGGCGGATCACCTCGGGCTCGAGCCGGCCGACCGTGCCCGGTTGCTGGCGGCCGCCGACGGCAAGACGCCTGAGGAGCCGTTACGCCGGGCCACCGTGGAAGACCTCGGCCCGCCGGTGGATCCCCAGGTGGCGAAGGCCGCCGACGACCTCGCACAGGCCGTCGCCGCCCGGTGGCGGCGTGAGGAGGAGCGGCGCCGGATCCACGACCCGTTCCCGCTGCCCGTCCGGTGGGTGCCCGCCGCGGACAGCCTGGTGGACCACTGGGACAACATCTGCCGCGCGTCGCCGGGCCAGGCCGCCGAACTCGCCGATCTCTCCGGCAGGCTGGACGAGATCGTGCCCGTCTACCAGCGGATCCCGTCCGGTCGGCTGGTGGTGCTCGGCCAGGCGGGCTCGGGCAAGACGATCCTGGCCGTGCGGTTCGTGCTCGACATGCTCAAAAGCCGCCAGCCAGCCGGGGCGGTGCCGGTCGTCGTCGGCCTGGCGTCGTGGAACCCGGCGACCACGCTGTTCCGCGACTGGCTGATCGGCCAGCTGATCCGCGACTTCCCCGGCCTGTCGGCCGCGGGGCCCGGCGGTACGAGCCTCGCCGCCGCGCTGGTCGACGCCGACCGCGTCCTGCCTGTGCTGGACGGGTTCGACGAGATCGCGGAAGGACTGCACCGCGCCGCGTTCGAGGCGCTCAACGCCACGACCCTCCCGTTGCTGCTGACCAGCCGGCCCGACGAGTACGCGGCGGTGGCGGCATCGGACGTGCTGACCGCGGCCGCGGTCGTCGCGTTGGCCGAGCTCGTGGTCACCGACCTGGTCAACTACCTGCCGCGCACAGCTCGCAAGACGGCCACCAACGCGACGGTGTGGGACCCGGTGCTGGCGAAGCTCCGCGCCGAACCGGACACCCCGGCGGCCGCGAACCTCACGGCGGTGTTGTCCACGCCGTTGATGGTCGGGCTCGCGCGCGCCATCTACAGCGACGACGCCGACAGAGACGACGGCGACCCGATGGACCTGCTGGACGGCGAGAAGTTCGCCGATGCCGACGCCATCGAGGAACACCTGCTGGCCAGTTTCGTGCCCACGGTCTACCGCCACCACCAGGAGCCGGACTGGGCGCCGGAGCGCGTGCAGCAGTGGCTGGGCTACCTGGCGCGGCACCTCGACCGGCTCGGCACCCGTGATCTCGGGTGGTGGCAGATCGGCGCCAGCGTGCGCAGGCCGCTGCGCATCCTCGCGGTCGGCCTGCTGGTCGGGTTGCTGCTCGGGGTGGTGGACTGGTTCGCCGAGGGCTTCATCGTCCAGGGACCGCACATGGTGCTCGGCGGGTTGATCGTCGGGTCCGTGTCCGGGCTGGCCGTCGGGTTCACGCACGACCTGCTCGCCCGGTCCGGCGGCGCGATCGAGCCGATGCGGGTCCGGATCCGCATCCGCGGCGGGCCGACGCGGGCCGGGACGAAGTTCCTCAGACGGTTCCGGATCGGGTTGCTCGGCGGCATGCTCCTCGGGTTCTCCTACGGGCTGCTGCGCGGGATCACCCTCCCCGGCTCCAACTGGTTCATGCTGATCGACGCCGGCGTGTTCGCGCTCGTGTTCGGTGTCGGCGCGGGACTCGTGTTCGCGCTCGTCGCGATGTTCGAGACGCCGCTGGACATCAGCTCGGCCGTCAGCCCGGCCGACCTGCTCAGCTCCAACCGCCGGACCGTGGCCTTCCAGGTGCTGGTGTTCGGGCCGTTGTTCGCCGTGTTCATCAGTTCAGGCACGTGGGCGGTCATCCGGATCCTGCAGAGAACGGAAGTGGCTCTGGGGTCCGGCGTGGTTTTCGTGTGGGATCCCGTGTGGGGGCTGACGGCCGGTCTCGTCGGTGCGGTCGGCGGCGGCCTGGCGTACGTGCTCGGGATGACGGCGTGGGGGCAGTGGGTCGTGTTCTGCCGGATCTGGCTGCCGCTGACCGGACGGCTCCCGTGGGAAGTGGCCGCGTTCCTCGATGACGCCTGCCGGCGGGGAGTGTTGCGCCAAGCCGGGGCGGTCTACCAGTTCCGGCACGCCAGATTGCAGGACTTTCTGGCGGTCACGGCCACCGGACATAAACGGCCGGTGCCGTGACCTGGTGAATGGCCCACTCCACGGCCACCATCGACGGCGTCAGGGAGACGACATCGATGGAGGAAACCGGGGGATGACTGGGGCGATGACGGGGGCAACGGGGACGCCGATGGGGCCGTCGGGAGTGGACAACCTGATGGCCGCGCTCACCTCGGCGCTGGGTTCGTTCGGGCCCGCGGACGGGTTGCAGGGGCCCGTTCAGAACGGTGTGGACAACGCGTGGGCGGACTTCCTCAACGGTGGGACCCCGCCGAGCGCGACGAACTGGGACGCGTACACCCACGAAGAGCTCTACGCCATGCTGTGGCAGAACGCCGACGTCGGGGATGTCGGCGCGGTGGCGGCGGAGTGGGGACGGCACGGCGCGGCGTTGGCCGAACAAGCGGACGCGTTGCAGGAGCAGCGGACCGCCTTGGAGTCCAGTTGGCACGGTGCCGCCGCCGAGCAGGCCATGACGCTGCTCGGTGAGCTCAAGGAGCGGATCGCCGCGATCGGCGTCCGTGCCGAGCAGGTCCAGCAGGCGACCGACGCGGCCGGGGACGCCCTCGCCTTCGCCCGCGCGACGATGCCGCCACCCACCGCGCCAGCTCCGGCCGGGTTCGCTCTGCCCCCGGCGCCTGCTCCGATCGGTCTGCCGTCGGCCCCCGCCCCCTTTGCCTTGTCCGCACCGAGGGGGATTCCTCCAGCGGTCCCCCAGAACCCGATGGAGATTCCTACACCGGGAGGGTCGGGGATGGGGCTCGCCTTCGGCTCGCTGGCGGCCGGGCAGTCCAGCATGTTCGACAACAACGCCATGTCGATGGGCGCCAAGGCCGAAGCGGTGCGGGTGATGCGGCGCTACGAGTCCGGCCTGTCCGACAGCGACGGCCGGATCAGACCGGCCGGTGCCACCGGGTTCCGGTCGTACCAGGCCGACGGCGCGGACATCGGGACGACGACCAGTGCGGCGGCGGTCATGGCCGGTGAGCCGCCGTCGTCGGGTGGGACGACCGGTCCGCTGTCAGGCCGAGTGTCCACGGGCGAGTCGTGGCGGCGGCTGGTCGGCAACAGCCCACTGGGGACCGGCATGGTCACCGACCCGGTGCCGCCCGGCCGAATGGTGGGCGCCGGGCCAGGACAGGTCGCGGCCCTCGGTGCACGTGCCGCCATGGCCGAGGCGGCAGCGGCCACCCGAGCAGCGGCGGGAACGAACGGGTTCATGCCCGCCGCCGCACGCCCGGAAGGCGCCGAGGACGAGGAACGCCGCAGCACCCTGCCCACGGTGGACCAGCAGCTCTTCACGGTCGAGGAGCGGGCCTGCGCTCCGGTCATCGGCCTCTGACCCCGGCCCGGACCACGGTGTGCCGTGAAGGCCACCTCACCGGCATCAGACGCCCCAGAAGTTCCCCACGCGCCAGGTGGCCGGGTCACGGGAGCAAGTCGCACACCGTGACCCGGACCAAGACGCGGCGCAAGATCGAGGAGAAGGCGGAGTGCAAGACCCAGGCCAAGACCCAGCGCGGGATCCGGCGCGAGTCGCCGAACGAGACCCAGCGCAGGGCACATCGCAAAGCCCGGCGGGAGACCCGGGACGAGTCACAGGGTCCGGCACGGGGCCCGGCACAGGGTCCGTCGTCGGGGCGGTCACCGGGCTGGTGACCGGGCCGGTCAACGGGGTGATCGACGTCGTCGCCGACGAGCTCGTCGCGCAGGTCGGCTCGCTGGCCAAGACCGTCGAGCGGATCGGCGAGCTGGTCTCGTCCGCCCGCGCGCTGGCCGAGCGCCAGCCGAAGCTCGGCACCTCGCCACCCGCGATGCACCTGGCCACCCGGTTGAAGGACGCTGCCGGGCAGACCGGCCTGACCGGGGAGGTCACCGCGGCCGACACCGAGCTGGACAGCTTCCACCGCGCCCTCCAGGCGACTGTCAGCCGGTACCAGGAAGGCGACAAGGACGCGGCCCTGACGGTCACCAGGAGCGGCGAGGGCGTGGATGACAAGCGATGAGGACTGGGTCCCGTTCGGACTCGTCGAACTGGACCTGCTCGCCGCGCACGCCGGCGTGCCGATGCCGTATCCGCTGCGTGTGCCGTCGTTCGGGCGGATCGCGGGCGAGCGGGACGTCCTGCTCGCCGCCGCCGCGCTGACATTGCGGGCACGTGGCCTCGCCGACGACCACGGCCCGGTCGCCACCGCGGCCGAGCTGGTCACGGCGCTGCGCGAGCACCGTGGCACCGTCGACCTCGTCGTGTTCGGGCCGGATGGTCCGGTGGGGGCCGTGGCGGTGGTTTACCGGTCTTGGGCGCTGGTCTGTCGTCAGCGACTGACCGACGAGCTCACCGAGACCGTGGAGATCCGGCGGGTCGCCCAGACCGCGCTGGCCGAAGAGCTGATCGGCATGGTGCCCGACCGTCCCCCGGCGGTGTCCATGCCGATCGTCCTGCCCCCGGGAGTCGTCCGGAGCGCGTTGCGGATCGTCGGTGACGGGGCTGACGCGTCGACGACCGAGCAGCGCCTGCGTGACCTGGTCAGCGACCGCGGTGGTGACCCCGGTGTGCTGGAGCGGCTGACCGGCTTGGTCGCGGCGCTGACCGGCAGGGGACAACTCGGCGCGACCCGGCGAACCGGGTCGTCCCCCGCGGCCCGCGCGGGCACCGAACTGTCCTGGTTGGACGGACCACGCGGCAGGGTGCGGGTCGGCCGCACCGATGACGGCTGGTTGAACGTGAACCCGCTGCGCCACACCGACCTGCGATTCGCGGTCAACGAACTGGCCTTGATCGCCCGAAAGGAAAACCATGAACACACCGGATCCAGCGCAGTGGCTCGCTCGCTATGACGAACGCCTGACCAGCGCCGCGGCCAGGGCGAAGGAAGCCGGTGCGCTGCTGGAGAAGGTCACCGGGACCGCGACGTCACCGCGCCGTGACGTCACGGTCACGGTCAACGCCAGCGGCGCGCTCGACCAGTTGAGCCTGACGCCTGCCACCCGTTCGCTGGAGGCCGACGAACTGGCCCGCCTGATCCTGGACACCTCGCGGCAGGCCCGGATGTCGGTCGGCGAGCAGGTCAACGCCATCACCAGCGAGTACTTCGGCGAAGGCCCCGCGCTCGCCGTGATGCGTGAGCACCAGCCCGCCCCGGCCGCCCGCCGCGACGACGACGACTACTTCGCCAACCCACCGGAGATCACCACATGACCACACCGGAGCAGTACCAGATCGTGCCCGACGAGATCCGCGGGCACGCGAACAGCGTCGCTGCCGTCGCGGACGAACTGGCCGCCGTGGCCACGCGGATGCCGTCCGGGATCGGCGACGACGCGCTCGGCTCGTTCGCGGCGTTCATCACCAGCGGCCTGCAGGGCGCGATGGGCGAGGTCGCGGCGGCGACGCGGCACGCGGCGTCCTCAGTGGACGAGATGAGCACCGGCCTCACCCGCACCGCCGAGAGCTACCAGAACATCGAAACCCACAACGCGACCTCGCTGACCCAGGAGTACCCCGGATGACCGCCCCCACCCAACACCAGGACACCGCGCAACTGCTCGCCGAGCTGACCTCGGCGGCTGCCGCCGTACGCGGAAACAGCTGGCTGGCCGCCGGTCTCGGCCGGTCGAGCGCGGCCGTCGGCCTGCTGGGGTCGTCGACCAGCCCGCTGTCTTCGTTGTCCGGCGCGGGCCTCGGGTGGTTCACGCCTTACGTGTCCTTCCTGGAGGAGCCGTTCAACCAGCTGCGGGGCAACCCGGGCTCGGTTTCCTCAGGGGCGCAGGAGTTCCAGGACGCCGGGCAGAGCGTTTCCTCGCTCGCTTCGTCCTACCGCGACGCCACCGGTTCGCAGACCGGGACGTGGACGGGGTCGGCGGCGTCGTCCTACCGCGACACCGGGTCCCAGGCCGCCGACGGGATCTCCGCGCTCGGCGAGGCCGGTTCGACCGTGGCAGGCGCGATCGCGGCGGCGGGCGAGGTGGTCGGGCAGGCGGTCGAGGCGATCACCGCGCTGGCGACCGAGGCGATCGGGAAGATCGTCCCGATCATGACGCAGGCCGTCGCCGCGGCGCCGTCGACGTTCGGCCAGAGCATCGTCGCGGCGATCCCGCAGTGCGTGCAGATCGCCGTCGACTGCGGCCAGAAGATCCTCGCCAAGCTGGCCGCCCTGCTGACCAGCGGGCAGAACCTGCTCAAGCTCGTCCAGGGCGCGCTCGCGGTCGTCAAGGTGGTCAAGCAGGTGCTCTCGCAGATCGGCAGCCAGAGCAGCCAGGGCACCCAGCAGACCACGGACGGCAAGGCGAAGAACACGTCCACCCAGGCCGCGAGCGACACCCAGCAGCAGAAGGCGACCGGCGAGCAGACGCAGAGCCAGAGCAGTGGTACGGGGTCGGCGGGCAGCGCCGTGCCCACGTCAGGCAGCACACCGGCCAGCTACTCGCCCGGTTCGTCCTCCCGGGCCGCCAACCAGTCGACCGGTCTGAACTCGATGCCCCGACCGGGTTCGTACGTCGACGCGGTCGCGCCCGCGAACACCAGGACCGTGCCGACCGGCTTCACGGGAACCAGTTCAGCGCCGACGGGGTTCGGCGGCGGTGGCGGCTTCGGTGTGGTTCCCGGTGCGGCTGGGCCCGCCGGTGTCACAGGCGGTTCCGGCACGACCGGTGAGCGCCGCAAGCTCGGCGTCGGCCCGGTGACCGGTGCTCCGGGCAAAGACATGACGGCGGGTCGTGCGCCCACTGCCGCCGGCACGACCGCGGGCGGGATGTTCGGTTCGCCCGCAGGTATGGGTGCCGCCGGTGAGCAGGACAAGGAGCACCAGCGCAAGTACTCGCTGACCGAGCACGACGACGACCTGTTCGGCGAGTTGGACGAGTCGGTCGTGATCGCCCCCAACGTGATCGGTGAGGCATGAGGGTACGACGCGGTCTGCTTTTCGCATTGGCCACCGTCCTCGCCGTGGCGGGGTTCGCTGTGCCGTCGGCGCAGGCGGCGAGCACGCTGCCGCGGTTCGCCGACGGGTTCGGTCTCACCGTCGTCAGCCAGCCCGCCTGGGTCGACGACAAGGAGCGGACCTTCACCTTCACCGTGCGGTCCGACCAGGTCCCGGCCTACGCCGTGCTGGCGAACCAGGTCTCCGGTGAGCACGTCATCAGCGTCACCGTGCCGACCGGGTACGACAACGCGGCGACCACCCGCTACCCGGTGCTGTACTCGCTGCACGGTGCCGCGGACCACCCGAACTCCGGTCGCAACAGGACAGTTACCGAACGGTCGACCGAAGGCGTCCCGCTGATCACCGTGATGCCCAACGGCAGCGGCCGCGGCTGGTACTCGAACTGGGTGAACCCGGGTGCGCTCGGCAGGCAGAACTGGGAGAACTTCCATCTCGACCAGGTGATCCCGCTGGTCGACGCGAACATGAGGACGATCGCGGCCCGGTCGGGCCGGGCGATCGCCGGGCACTCGATGGGTGGCTTCGGCGCGTTCCACTACGCCGAGCACCGGCCGGAGCTGTTCAGCTACGTCGGCAGCTTCTCCGGCGGGCTCGACCTGCTCAACCAGGAGATGCGCGGCGCGGTTCTCGGCAGCCAGTCACTGGAGTCCTACGGCAAGCCGACCGCGTCGATCGACGCGATCTTCGGCCCGCCGGTGTGGCCGCTCGACGGGGTCTGGAACGCCCAAAGCCCCGCGCAACACGTCAAAACGTTGCGCGGCATGGGTGTGGCGATGTACGTGGGCAACGGCGGCGATCTCACCGTCAACCCGATCCAGGCGGTGTTCGAGAACAGGGCGCGACAGACAGCTCTGGTGACAGCGGACTTCCTGAAGAAGGAAGGCATCCCGTTCGACTTCCTCGACTACGGCGACGGCAGCGCCTGGGCCCCCGGCTGCACCGGCAAGCACAACGACAACGCGTGCCTGCAGGCGAATCTGAACCACTTCGTCCCGTTGGTCATGAAACGTCTCGGAGGACCCATTTCATGAAGTCCATGCGCCTCACGGTGATCGGCGCCGTCCTGACCCTGACGGGTGTGGTTCTCGCACCCCCGGCGAGCGCGGCGACACCCGCGCAGATCCTGCAGGCGGGTGCCGAACTCGGTGTCCGCGACGGGTATCCCGGCGTGATCGGGCTGGTCGGCACCGGCAGCGGCGCCCAGGTCGTGAAGGCAGGGCAGAGCAACAGGTTCACCGGTGTCCCGGCGGATCCGTCGATGAAGTTCCGGATCGGCAGCAACACCAAGGCTTTCGTGTCGACCGTGCTGCTGCAGCTGGCGAGCGAGGGCAAGCTCTCGCTCGACGACACCGTGGCCAGGTGGCTGCCCGACGCGGTGAGGACCAACGGCCACGACGGGACCAAGATCAGCATCCGGCAGCTGCTCAACCAGACGTCCGGCCTGCCGGACTACGCGGGTGACGCCCGAGTGTCCGTGCCCTACATCGCGAACACCGACCCGCGTCAGCCGTGGTCGCCGCAGAGCCTGGTCGACATCGCGCTGTCGGCGGCACCAGTCGGCGCGCCGGGGGAGAAGTTCTTCTACGCCAACACGAACTACGTGCTGGCGGGGATGGCGATCAAGGCGGTCACCGGCAACGAGCCCGTCGCGGAGATCCAGCGGCGCATCATCGAGCCGCTCGGTCTGAAGGACACCACGTACCCGACGGCGGACCCGGCGATGCCCGCCAACTCGCTCGGCGGGCACTTCTGGGTCGGCAACTTCCTGATCAGGGACGTGACGACCTCGAACGTGCAGACCTTCGGCCCGGCGGGCGCGATGGTGTCCACGTTGACCGACCTCGCCGCGTTCGAGCGGGCGCTGTTCTCCGGGAAGCTGTTGCCACCCGCGCAGATGACCGAGCTGAAGACGACCGTGCCAGTGGGCGGCGGCGCCGGATACGGGCTGGGTGTGGGGTCCGCGCCCACGCCGTGCGGCCCGGTCTGGAACCACAACGGCGCTGTGCTCGGCTACTACAGCCTGTGGCTCACCAGTGAGGACGGCAACAAGCAAGTTGTGGTCGCGGCCAACGAGTTCCACATGATGGGTGGAACGCGTGGGCAGCAGGACATCACCAAGGCGGCTTTGGACGCGTACTGCGCCCTGTAGGCCAAGCTGGTCCGACCGTCACGGCACTGGCGCAACAGTGCCGTGACGGCCGAACCCGTTACCAGCCCAACGGAATCATCGGGCCGTGCCCGTCGCGCTGATCTCGGCCGCCGACGTCCACGGGCCGCTGTCCCCGGCCTCCGACAACGCCCGCAGCTTCACGTACCGCCCGGTCTTGGCCGCGAACGAGGCGCGTTTCAGCCCGGACGTGTCGGCCCATTCGCCGGACGCGACCGCCGTTCCCCAACTGGCCTTGTCGGCGGAGACGTAGATCTCGTACCGGCCGATCCGGCCGTTCGTCCCGCTGTCCTGGCGTGGCAGGTAGGACACGCTGTCCACACTGTAGGAGGCGCCCATGTCGATGGTGAGCTCGTGCGGCAACGGTGCCGCGGTGCCGGACCACTTGGTGTGCCACATGGTTGCCGGCTTGTCGTCGATCGCGTTGGCGGCCGCGCCGTTCTCGCCGGAGGTCTCCTCGCTGTCGGCGGTCGCCTTCCACGCGGACTTCGGGATCGACGGCGACCCGGCGACCGGCGTCCCGGTGTGGATCCCGACGCCCGTCGCGACGAGCGTGAACCCGGACGAGGTCGGCCGCGAGGCGGTCTTGGTGTGCAGCACGCCGTCGTAGAACCAACCGGACGCGGCGGCGTCGTAGTCCGCCCGTGTGGTGTATTTCGCCAACGCCGTGCCTTCTAGCGTGACCGAGCCCGGCGCGTTGGCCACGTGCAGGTCGAACTCGTAGCCGCGGTTGGCGAGCTTCCCGGTGTAGGAGCCGTTCAACGCGCCCACGGCGACGCGGACGTCGCCGGACCCAGCGGTCGGCGCGGTGACGTCGACCTTCTGGCGTGCGGCGGCGCCGTTCTTGTACGCCCTGGTCAGGCCGTCGTCCTCGTACAGGTCGTACGACGACGTGCCGTTCGGGTAGACGTCGTAGGTGATCGGTGTCGCGGGCTTCTCGCCGGAGTGGTTCATCTGCGGCCACATCGGCACGATCGACCCGCCCCGGACGAACAGCGGCAACGTGTCCAGCGGCGCGTCGTACCCGTCCAGCCAGCCCGGCCCGGTCCACACCTTGCCGGTCCAGTAGTCGGTCCACGTCCCGGCGGGCAGGTAGATCCGGTCACGGGTGGTCGTGTCGGACACGACCGGGGCGACCAGGAAGGCGTTGCCCGCCATGAACTGCCCGGACGTGGCGTTGCCGCGGGCGGTCGGGTCGTTCTCGAACTCCAGTGCCATCGCGCGCACAGTCGGCACGCCCGAGTCGGCGGCGGCGCGGGCGAGCGTGTAGAAGTACGGCGTCAGGCGCATCTTCAGCTTGAGGTACTTGCGGTTGATCGACAGATACGGGTCGGCGAACCGCCACGGCTGCTTGTCGTTGTAGCCCGACTGCGGGTTCGTCGCGCCCCACCCGGACATGGTCATCAGCGCCGGGGTGAACGCCTTCCACTGCAGGTCACGCACGAACGTCTTGGGCGAGCCGGAATAGATGCCGTCCACGTCACCCGCGGCGTAGTTGAACCCGGAGAACCCCGCTCCGGCGATCGCCGGGACGTGCCAGCGCATGTCGTCCCACGTGCCGTAGGTGTCACCGGTCCAGACGACCGCGTTGCGCTGGGTACCGGCCCAGCCGTCGACCGTCCACACGAACCGCCGGGCGTCGGCGTTGCGTTCGATGCCGTCGACGGCGGACTGGACGCCGTCGAACGCGCCCTGGTAGCCGCCGCCGACCCAGGCGACATCCGTCTTCACCGCGCGGGTGCCCGCGGTCCCGACCTCCCAGTCGATGTCGGACAGGCTGCGCTGCGTCCACAGGCCGGTCTGGAACCCCTTCGCCTTCAGATCGGCCACGGTCTTCGGCAGGTCCTTGTAGGAGCAGCCGTACCCGTCGTTGGGCAGGAACCAGCCGGACGGCATGTCCGCGGTGCGCGCGTCGTTGGCGTACCCGACGACGTCCGGGGTGTTCTGGTGACGGACCCGGTTGTGGTCGCCGGTGTAATCCGGGTTGGATGCGTTCCAGCAGTCCGCGTTGCCCATCTCCAGGCCCCAGATCGGCGCCAGGAACGGCTTGCCGGTGACGTCGGTGTAGTCGCCGAGGACGTCCTTGAGCGAACCGCCGACGAAGTAGTAGGCGTCGAACCGGTTCTCGTCGTGCCGCGTGGCCACAGTGGACGCGAAGTCGTACTGGCCCTTGGCCCAGGTGTTGCGCATGACGCCGTACCCGGACGTGGACAGGTAGAACGGTGCCGGGCTCGCGTTGTTGTTCTCCCGCCACTTGTTGTCGACGGCGATCGGGACGCTCTTGTCACGCAGTGCCCATTCGCCCAGGCGCAGGCCCGTGCCGTAGAACTGCTCGTCGGCGCCCCTGGTCAGGCGCTGGGTGGTCTGGTTGTTGGCCCACGTCAGACCTGAGGACTCCCGCCACACCGGTGTGGCGTTGTCCGCTTTGTACAGTTCGAAGCGCATCGGTTGCTTGTAGACCCGCAGGGCGAGCGCATTGGTGGAGATCCGGTGATAGGTGCCCTCGTCGGTGGCGGTCGTGGCGACCTGGCCGAAGTCCGTGCGGATCGCCAGCTTGGTGCCGGCCGGGTCGGTGAAGCTGCCCGTCGGCGCGAGCCACAGTCGGAAAATGTCCGACCGGGCGAAGCTCACGCGCACTTTCGCCGAACCGGCGGTGATCGTGTAGGAGTTGCCTGACCCGGTGAACCCGGTGACGTTGCCGGCGGTCTCTGCGGCGGCGGTGGGTGGCGGTATGAGGACCACCCCGATCAGCACAAGCGCGGTCGGCAAGCGCATGCCTTCTCCTCGGCGGTGAGGTTGAAGCAGGGTAGTGCAGGCGTGTGATCGAAGCTGCACGTTTCTAGCATGCGACGCGCAGGTATGCGCAATCAAGAGTCGGTTGTTGCCGTTGTTCCCATCTCGGGGTGGTTGAGTTTCACAACCGGGTCCCTCGCCGGAGATGGCGTCCGATGAGGGATCCGTTATTCGTCGTTCACCCAAAAGAGCGGCGTGGCGGGGCAGGATGCATGGGTTCGCGTGCCGATGTTGTTGGAGGCCTGTGTGTCACGTGTCGGGTCGGTATTCCGGGCCAGCCTCGCCCTCGGTGTGGTGGCGGCGTTCGTCGCGGTCACACCGTGGGCGCAGTCCCCGGCTCAACGGGATGATCAGTGGACGCCGTTGACGCCGGTCGCGGTCAGTCACGACACCGAACTCGGGGTGTCGGGCCGGTCGGCCGTGCAGGGCAAACTGCTGGGGTTCAACGACTTCCACGGCGCGCTCGAAGCGCCGTCCGGCAGCGGGGGCCTGGTCAACGGGACACCGGCCGGTGGCGCGGAGTACCTGGCGACGCACGTCAAACGCCTGCGCGCGGCCGGTGCGGCGGCAGGCAGGCAGGTGATCACCGTCGGTGCGGGCGACCTGGTCGGCGCGACACCGTTGATCAGCGCGGCGTTCCACGACGAGCCGAGCGTGGAAGTGCTGTCCACCCTCGGCCTGGACGTCAGCTCGGTCGGCAACCACGAGTTCGACGAGGGCGTCACGGAGCTCAAGCGCCTGCAGCGCGGCGGCTGCCACCCGACGGACGGCTGCCAGGACGGCGACGGCTTCGACGGTGCCGCGTACCGCTACCTGGCGGCGAACGTCGTCGACAAGAAGACCCGGCTGCCGATCCTCGCACCGGTCGACATCAAGTTCGTCAAAGGCGTCCCGGTCGGTTTCGTCGGGATGACGCTGAAAGGCACGCCCAGCATCGTCAACCCGGCGGGGATCAAGGACGTGGAGTTCGTCGACGAGGTGCGCACGGCGAACCTCTACGCGGACCTGCTGCGCCTGATCGGCGTGAAGTCGCTGGTGCTCCTGGTGCACGAGGGCGGCCAACAGAACCCGCCACCGCCCGTGCAGGACCCGTCGAGCTGCGCGAACTTCGCCGGCCCGATCACCGACATCGTCAAGGGCCTGCGCCCGGAGTACGGCGTGGTCGTCTCCGGTCACACCCACAGGTTCTACAGCTGCGCCCTGCCCAACTCGTCGGGCGCGAACACGGTGGTCACCAGCGCCGGGTCGAACGGAACCCTGGTGACGGACATCGACTTCACCCTCAACCGGACGAGCAAGCGCTTCGCCACGGTGTCGGCCAAGAACGTGATCGTCGAGAACGGCGTGCGCAAACCGGACGGGACCTGGGCGACGGACGCGTCCGGTGCCTTCCTGCGCAACCCGGACCTGGTGGACAAGGACGCGAAGCGAACCGTCGACAAGTACCGGACGGCGGTGGCGCCGATCGCCAACCGCCTGGTCGGAAAGATCACCGCGGACATCGGCCGTACCACCACACCCGCGGGGGAGAGCGCGCTCGGCGACGTCATCGCGGACGCCCAGCTCGCCTACACCGCGGCACCGGCAAGCGCCCAGATAGCCCTGATGAACCCCGGCGGAATCCGCGCGGACCTCAGCCACGCGGCGTCACCGGGCGGAGAGGCGCCGGGAGACATCACGTACGGCGAGGCGTTCACAGTGCAGCCGTTCAACAACCTCGTGGTGACCCAGACCCTGACCGGCGCCCAGCTGAAGGAAGTCCTCGAGCAGCAGTTCGTCGGCTTCGGCGGCCAGACCGCGCAGCGGATCCTGCAGGTCTCGGCGGGCTTCACGTATTCGTACGACAGCACGAAACCGGCCGGTGAGCGGGTGTCCGCGATGGCACTCAACGGCACGCCGATCGACCCGGCCGCGAGTTACCGGGTGACCAGCAACGACTTCCTGGCCAACGGCGGCGACGGCTTCACCAAACTGGCCGCGGGCACGGCACGGGTGACAGCGCCAGGCTTTGACGTGGACGCGTTGGTCGCCTACCTCGGCGCGGGCGCACCGGTGGCACCCGGCCCGCGCAACAGGATCACCAAACTGGCCTGACGGCATGTCACCACTCGGCTGTGCGGGGGCGGAGGGCGTCTTCCCGTGCGTCCATGGTTTTGCCGTTGACGTTGGCGTAGACCCTGACCATCTCCTCGGAACGCAGGTAGTGGTCCTGCGTCCCGAGGGGACCGGACACGACGAGCAACGTCGGTGCGGGCATCTCGTTGAAGAACCGGTGAATGGCCAGGCTGTTGCTGACCACGACCTTCATCCCGCAGCGAACTCCCAGCGTCTCGCCTGCCCTGGCCTGCCAGCCCTGGTTCCACATCGAGGCCGCCAGCACCGGCACGACCAGGTGGGTCACGCCCGCGGTGGTCACCGAGTGGTGCCGTTCCGGTCGTCCCAGGTCCTCGCAGATCTGCACGCCGAACCGGCCGAGCCGGGACTCGAGCAGGTTCAGCTGGTGGACGTGGGGAATGAACTCGTCTCGTTTGACGTCACCGAGACCCACCCGGTACTCGTGCTGCTTGTCCACTGTGAACGCGAACCCGAACTGCTTGTCCTGGGTCAGCAGCAGGCGCGACCGTCCCGAGCGGTGCACCAGGACCGCGCGGTTGGGCGGACGACTGCTTTGCAGCGACGGCCCGACGCTCCGCACGGGTCCGCTGCCGAGCAGGATCCACGTCAACAGCCCGCCGTCCGGCCGGGGCGTCGCTTCGAGCAGCTCGCACCACTTGTCGAGCAGGGCGTCGTCCAGGCTCGCCTCGGGCAGAACGCCCAGTACCGCGCCACTCTCGTCGAGCGCCCTCAACGCCTGGCTCAGATGCGGAAGCAGGCGCTCGCTCACCGGTGCGGTCGTGTAGAAGGCGCTCCGGGCGTTGATCGTCTTCCACTCCACGTCTTCGGGCTCGGCGAGGAAGGGCAGTTGCGCCACGGTCAGCGGGGGCGGTGAGCCGAGTTCCCCGGCGTCCACGATCGCTTCCATGTCCGGCAGGTCGTACAGCTCGGGGACGAAGTGCACGTTCAGATCCGCGCTTTCGTATCCGGGTACGCGGATCAGGTTCAGGAAGTCGTCCAGGTGTTCGGGGTCCTCGTTCGGGCGCAGCGACGAAGCCCGTTTGAACATCAGGAAACCGCTGGTCTGGTCGTTCAGCCTGCCGGTCAACGTCAGCCTGGTGCGCAACCGGTCCAGCGGGTTGAAGGCCAGGCTGTCCATTTCCTTGCTGGCGTGCAGCAGCGCCAGGTCGAGCCCCAGCAGGACGCCGAACACCCCTGGGCTTTCGATCAGCGGGTCCGGCAGCAGTTGTTCCGAAAGGTTGCCGTCGCGTTCGACGCAGAGCCGGACCTGATCCGCGATCTCGCCGACGTGCTCGCTGTCCGACCAGTCGCTCAACACGCTCGCGTCGACGGCTCGAAGCAAGTCGTAGAGCTTGACATAAGCGTCAGCCGGATCCATACTTAACACTTCCTTGACGATGGGCGGTGGTCGCGAATGGTCGCCAGCAGGACGGGCACGTCTCCAGCGGGTCCGGACACGGCCACGCAGTCGTCGACAGGCCTGGAGCAGGGCCTCGAGGTCTGGGCTGACCTGCTCAGGCAGGAGTCCGGCGACGGCAAGGTCCTCGGCGAGCACACGACGGTCGCCCGGTGGGCGGCGGCGGTGAGCCGCTGGCTCGTCGACGCCACGCTGCTGGCGGACGCCGCCAACCTGCACCAGGCGCTCGAGATCATGCGTGCGGCGGCGGTGCGCCTGCGACCCGGCGGGCCGACGGCCCAGCTGGAGATGGCGCTCCTCACGCTGGCCGAGGTCGCGCGTGCCGGCCTGGACCGGGCGCGGCAGAGCCACCTCGCCGACACGCTCGACCCGAACTCGTGGGCGGCGCGGATGCTGGTGCTTGTCTGTGCGCGGCCGCACATCACCAGCGCGGACATCGTCAGCGAACTCCGCACGCACGAGGCGCAGATCAGCCGCAGCGGGAAATCGCTCGTCGAACGCGGTCTGCTTGTCAAGAACCGGCACGGCCGGTCGAAGGGATGGCATGCCACGCCGCGCGGTGCCGCCATCGCCCAACGGCTTGCCGACCGCGCGCCATACTGATGACCTGCCGCTCATGGATCTACCCGCTCCAGGAATCACGCCGAGTGACCAATCATCTCCATATTCCATAATCCAGTTACAACCGGTTTACCCAAATGGTGTAGTGGTTCAGCGGCGCACACTTGTCCTGTACACCGCCCCGGTAGGCTGATTCCCATGGTCGGCGGCACGAAAGGTGCCGGGCTCGACGACGCGGAACTGGCCGAGTAGGCGCGGGGGCCGGGGCATCCGTGGTCTGGGCCACAAGATCCATGCGGATTCTCGCCATTCACGCAACCGACGGTCGGGTTTGTTCGTACATCACTGTGTGAGCAAGAGTTCTCGAAGGCGGCCGCTGTTACGTCTCTGGGTGATCGCTGCGGCCGTCCTTGTCGGCGCTGGGACCGCCTTCGTCTACGCACTGGCCCGGGAAATGAGAACTCCAGGTGATCAATCGGCCGCACGCGGCAGTGACATGTACTCGAGCCCGGAGGGGGCGGCTGGGTCGGCGCCTGCCACGACGACCACGACACCCTCGCCGCCGCCGCAGTCCGCTCCGCCGCCTGCGAACCAGGTGCTGCCGTTCAACGCCAAACTGACCTCGGACGACATCCCCACGCCGGACGGTGGGGTACGCGGCGGCGCGTGCAGCGGCTCGTTGGTCGCCCCGCAGTGGGTGGTCACGGCCGGGCACTGCTTCCACGACGTGCGGGACCGCCCGGTCAGCGGCAAGCCGCCGTACACCATGAAGGTGGTGGTCGGGAAGCTCAAGGACAGCGACCCCGGTGGGCACACCGCCGAGGTCGTCGACGTCCGGCAGTCGCGGGTCAACGACCTGGCGGTGGTCAAGCTGAGCGTTCCCGTCACGGACGTCACGCCGCTGCGGCTGTCCGAGGTCAAGCCGAAGGCGGGCCAGAAACTGCGGTTCGCCGGGTGGGGCTCGCTCTCACCGACCGTGATCAAGCCGTCCGACCACCTCAAACGCGGCGAGTTCACCGTGGCGAAGATCAACTCGGCGACGCTGGAGGTCCAGTCGGTTGTGCCGAAGACCGTCGAGAACAGCCCGTGCAAGCAGGACTCCGGCGGCCCGTTCTTCACCTCCGACGACGACCGCACCGGGACGCTCGTCGCGATCGTGAACAACGGCCCGACGTGTCCGCAGCCCGGCCGGGAGACCGTCGCGCGCATCGACGTCGTCGCGGACTGGATCACCCAGCAGATCGGCGCCTGATCGTTGCCCCGTGTGGTCAGGCTTTGGCCGACTTGCGCCGGGCGTAGTGCGCGCGGGCCTTGGCTCGGTTGCCGCAGCGGGCCATCGAGCACCACTGCCGGTTGTGTTGGGGCGAGGAGTCCAGGAACCGCAGGCCGCAGTTGTCGAACGCGCAGACGCGGATCCGCGAACCGGTCGTCACGACGTCGATCGCGTCGGCGGCCAGCTCGGCGAGCGCGGCTCGTACCGGCCCGGCTGACGACCGCAGGACCCGGCGCGGCGCGCCGGCGTCGATCCGCAGCTGGGGGACCGGGATCTGGGCCGCGACCTGGTTGACCAGCTTCACGTCGGCGGCCGTCACCGTGCCCCTGGTCAGCCGGTCGACGGCCTCCCGCAGCCGGATCGCCAGCGCGAGGTCTTCCGCTGTCACGCGGTGCCCCTGCTCCAGGTGACCGGCCAGCGCCAGCCATTCGGCCAGCTTGGTCGGGTCGGTGAGGAGTTCGTAGCCGTCCAGGTGGCGGTTGCGGAGCGTGTTGACGAGGTCGATGCACGGCCGTCCACCGTCGAAGGTCCAGTCCACTCCGTCATTCTAACCCCCTCATGGGGTTGATTCTAACCCTCTTGGCGGGTTAGAAATGGCGCCATGGAATCAGCGATGGCCACAGTCAACGGAATCAGGACGCACTACCTGCGCGGTGGCGACGGCCCGCCTGTCGTGCTGCTGCACGGCTGGCCGCAGACGTCACACTGCTGGCACAAGATCTTCGGAGCCTTGGCGGAGGAGCACACCGTCATCGCCCCTGACCTGCGCGGCTACGGTCGTACCGACAAGCCCAGGGACGGCTACGACAAGCGCACCATGGCCGCGGACGTGTCGGAACTGGTGCGCACACTGGGGTTCGACCAGGTCAGCGTGGTCGGGCACGACCGGGGTGGCCGCGTCGCGCACCGCTGGGCACTGGACCGGCCCGACCAGGTCACCCGGCTGGCGGTCCTGGACATCATTCCCACGCGGGCCATGTGGCAGCGGATGAACGCCGAGGTCGGCCGTGGCTACTGGCACTGGCTGTTCCACCTGCAGCCGGACCTGCCGGAACTGCTCGTCGGCCAGAACATCGCGGCGTACCTGGGCTACTTCTTCGAGCGGTGGACGTACCAGCGGCAAGGCCTCGACGCGGCGGACGAGTACATCCGCGCGTTCTCCGCACCGGGCGCGCTGCGCGCGGGTTTCGACGACTACCGCGCCTCCTTCCCAGCCGACGACGAACACGACGAAGCCGACGCCGGGCGCAGGCTCGCGATGCCGGTGCTGGCCATGTGGGGCGAGACCGGGCTGCTCGGCAAACTGCCGACGGCGGACATCTGGCGGGAGTACGCCGAGGACGTGACCGGGTACGCGATCGCCGAGTGCGGCCACTTCCTCGCCGAGGAGCAACCCTCTACTGTGGCCGGTCACCTGATCCGGTTCCTGGCCTGAACGGCGCGGCCGTACCCTGTCCGGCAGCGACGGACAAATCCGGAAGGGACGGCCCGTGACGTATCCACAGCCAGGGCAACCACCAGGCGCGGGGAAATCCAAGGCACCGGTCATCGTCGGCGTCCTGGCCATCGTGGTGGTCGTCGTGGCCACGGTCCTCATCGCGCTCCTCGTGCCCGGTCGGGGCGACGTGGAAGGCGTCGCTTCGGCCGGGTCGAGCGAACCGTCCACCACCAAACGGGCGACGACCAGCAGGAAGCCGACCACGTCGTCGGGCGCACCGGCGGGCTCGGGTGCCACCAAGGCGTGCGAGTACAAGCCCGCGTCCGGTGGCCAGTCGAAGAACGTGGGCACCCCGCGTGACGCGGACAAGGTCGCGGTGACGGGAGCGGTGCGGGTCACGCTGAAGACCAGCGAGGGCGACATCCCGATGACCTTGGGCAGGGAGAAGGCACCGTGCGCGGTGAACAGCTTCCTGTTCCTGGCGGAGATGAAGTTCTACGACGGGACGAAGTGCCACCGGTTGACGACGAGCGACTCGCTGAAGGTCCTGCAGTGCGGCGACCCGTCGGGAACCGGATCGGGTGGACCGGGGTACGAGTACGCCAGCGAGAACCCGAAGGACCTCACGCCGACGAGTCAGGGCGCGGTGACCTACCCGGCAGGCACCGTGGCGGTGGCGAACGCCGGACCGGACACGAACGGGAGCCAGTTCTTCCTCGTCTACGGGGCGTCGACGATCCCCCCGGACTACCCGGTGCTCGGCACCTTCGACGCCTCGGGCAAAGAGGTGCTCGACAAGGTCGCGGCAGGCGGAGTCGCCGACGGTGGGCCGGACGGCGGACCCAAGGTCCCGATCACGATCGCGCAGGTCAGTCCCACTGGCTGAGCCGCTGAAATCGCGTGCAACCATGGCCGTGCCGAGTCTCGTCCAACGGGCATGACGATCTCGGCGCGGCTACTGGCGATCGGCGCGGTCCTGGTGGTGACGGCGTGTGGCACGCAACCGGCTCCCCAGGAACCGCTCCCGCCGCCGCTGCCGGTCGCGCAACAGGTGCAGGGTGACGTGTCGGCGCTGATCAAGGCCACGGACGCGTTCGGCCTGGACCTGCTCGCCGCGCCCACGCTCGCCGACCGGCCCAACCTGGTGCTGTCACCGGTAAGCGTGTCGCTCGCGTTGCAGATGGTCGCCGCGGGCGCGGTGGGGGAGACAGCGGCGCAGATGAACAAGGTGCTGCACCTGCCGGACGGTGCGCGGCCGAGACTGCCTGCCTTCGACCAGACGGATCTGAAGGTGTCCAACACCGTGTGGGCGCAGCGCGGCCTCAACCTCAAGCCCGCGTACCGCGACACGTTGCGGGACCAGTTCGGCACGACCATGAACGACGCGGACTTCCTCGCTGATCCGGGCCAGGCGCGTGACCGGATCAACAAGACGGTCACCGACCAGACCGCGGGGAAGATCACGGACCTGTTCCCGGTTGACGCGATCGACAGGGACACCCGGCTCGTCCTGACCAACGCGCTGTACCTGAAAGCCGCCTGGGCGCGGGAGTTCCCGCGTTCGAAGACCGCCGACGCGCAGTTCACCCGCGCGGACGGGTCGACGGTGACTGTGCCGATGATGCACAACGACCCGTACAAGGACCCGGAAGCGAAGGTGGGGTACGCCGAAGGGCCTGGGTACCAGGTGGTCACGCTGCCTTACAAGGGTGGGAAGCTGGCGTTCTCGGTGATCGTGCCCGCTTCGGTCGATGTTCTGCGTGGCAAGGGGATGGGCGCGCTGCTCGGGGAGGTGCGCCCGGCGACCGTCGAGTTGGCGATGCCTCGGTTCACCGCTCGCTCGTCGATGGAGTTGACGGAGACCTTGTCTCGGGCCGGGATGCCTGCCGCCTTCAGTCCGGGGGCGGACTTCAGCGGGATCACCGATGATACCCGGTTGGTGATCAGTACGGTGCAGCACAAGACTTTTGTTCAGGTTGACGAGGAGGGGACTGAGGCTGCCGCCGCCACTGGTGTGGGTGTTGCTGCCACGTCGGCTCCGATGGCTTACAAGGTGACTGTTGACCGCCCTTTCTTGTTCGTCATCACGGATACTGGCACTGGGGCACCGTTGTTCCTTGGTCGGGTTGGTGATCCTTCTGCCGGTTGAGCTTTTCGGCCGTGCCTGAGTTTTGTAGGCTCATGGTGGGTTGGGGCGGCGCCGATTTGACATGGGAACCCCGGGGGTGGCCTCTTCGAGCGTAAAGGCGGAGCCCCTCTCTGGAGGCAAAGCGCAGACCTTGCCAAACTGACGGGGCTCTCCGCGCCGGAAAGCTTACGGCCACCCCCACCCCGTGTAAAATCGGCGCCGCTCTCGGGTTTTCGGGTTTTGTCGTGCTTTTGGGGTGCTGTGCTGGGTTTTGTTGCTGTGCTTGGTTCTAGCTGAGGGGTACGCGCCATTGCAGTTCTGTGCCTGGGCTCAGGCGGTTGATCGTGAACGTGCCGTCCAGTCGCTCTGCCCTGGATGCCATCAGTGTCAATCCGCTTCGTCGGCCTGATGGCGGGATTCCTACGCCGTTGTCCGTGACACGCAACAGCAGGTCTTCGTCGAGGGCGACTTCGATCGACGCCGCTGTCGCGTGTGCGTGTCTGGCCATGTTGGACAGTGCCTCGCGCAGGACCGGCAGCAGTTGGTCGTTGACCTCGCGGGGTACCGCTGTGTCCACCGGCCCCCGGAAGCGCACGGATGGGGCGAAGCCGAGGCCCTTCCTTGCTTGTTCCACTGTGGACAGCACTTCTGATCGCAGGCTCTCCGTGGCTCCTTGCTGGAGGGCGAACACGGTTGTTCTGATTTCCTGGATCGTGACGTCCAGGTCGTTCACCGCGTTGCGGACCCTGGTCGCGGCGTCGTCCGGGTCGACGCCGATCACCGAGGCCGCGGCTTCCAGTGCCATCCCGGTCGCGAACACCCGTTGGATCACCAGGTCGTGCAGGTCGCGGGCGATCCTTTCCCTGTCCTCGAACACCATCAGGCGTTCCTGGTCCGCGCGGACCTGGGAGTACCGCACCGCCATGGCCACGTGGGCGGCGAAGTTCCGCAGCAGCTCCACGTCCGCCTGCTTGAACCGGGGTTCGTCGCGCAGCCGCACCAGCAGCAGGACTCCCAGTGGTTCGTCACTCGCCGGGAGCGGCACGATCGCCGCCGATCCCAGGTGTCCCTTGGGCACCGGGCCGGTTCTCCAGTCCGGGGCGTCGCCGTAGTGGTCGACCAGCATCGCCTCGCCGGTTCGGAACACCTGCCCCGACGCGGTGTCGGCGATGGCCACCGTCGTTCCCGTCAGGACCTTGGCGCCCTGGACCACTTCGAAGATCAGGTTCTCGCGGTCGTCGTCGGGCAACGCGATCGCCGCCATCGGCGCACCGGCCACTTCGCGGGCGTGCTGGGCGATGAGGGACAGCTCGTTGCCCGACGTGCCGCTCAGCAGGGCCGCGGTGATCTCGTTGGACGCCCGCAGCCATGCCTCCCGGCGGTGGGAGTCCTCGAGCGGCCCGAGCTTCATCCCACCATCATGCCGTGCCGGGAGCCCGGAACGCGGACAGCGAGGTCTTAAGACCCTGCCGGGTGATGGCACTCGGCCCTGACCCGACCGGCCAAGCGGTCCAGGACACAGCGACGAGTGACCAAGGGGGAACGGAAAGTAGTTTCCGTGGACGTGTCGATCCGGTCGTCCCCGGATCGACGCAGGGGTGCACGCACACCGACGAGGAGGCACCCCGATGACTCAGCAGCTGCTCGCCCACCGCCCCCGCATCGCGACTGACCTGCACATCCGTGGCCAGGTGCACCGTGCGGGCGACCAGGCATACGACGCGCTGCGCGCCAGCCTCAACCCGGCGTTCGACGCGAAGCCGCTGGTCATCGCCGAGGCGACCTGCGCGGCCGACATCCAGACCGCCGTGGTCTGGGCACGTGATCAGGGCCTGCCGTTCGCCGTGCAGTCCACAGGGCACGGTACCTATGTGCCGTCCGACGGTGGTGTGTTGGTCAAGACGACCTCGATGGCGGGCGTGCTCGTCGATCCGGAGCGGCGGATCGCCAGGGTGGGTGCCGGAGCGGTGTGGGGTGACGTGATCGCCGCGGCAGCGCCGTTCGGACTGGCTCCCGTGTCCGGTTCCTCGCCGACTGTGGGCGTCGCCGGGTTCACCATGGGCGGCGGCTTGGGGCCGTTGTCCCGCAAGTACGGTCTCGGCGCCGACAACCTCGTGCGCGTTGACGTCGTCACCGCTGATGGCGAACTCGTCACCGCGACCGCCGAGCGCAACCCGGACCTGTTCTGGGCGGTACGCGGTGGTGGCGGCAACTTCGGTGTGGCCACGTCGATGGAGATCCGGCTGCACCCGGTCGACGAGGTCTACGCCGGGCACGCCCTGTTCCCGATCGACCGGGCCGCCGAGGTGCTCGCCCGGTACGGCGAGTACGCGCCGGTCATGCCGGAGGAACTGACGTGCACGATCGCTTTGACGGGTGAGCACGTCGCGATCCGTGCGACCTACGCGGGCGATGCCGTGGCTGCTGAAAGGGCGTTGCGGCCACTGTGGCAGGTCGCTGGCGAGCCCACGTCGAGCACCTTCGTGGAAGTCCCCGTCCCCCAGGCGAGTGTGCCCGGTACCGCACCACGCCACTTCGACCTGTTCCGGTCGCTGTCCGACGACGTGGTGCGGACAGTCGTCGACATCGCCGGTGACGCCAATGCGATCGAGGTCCGGTACTGGGCAGGCGCGATCACCGGCGGCACGACTCCCGCCGGGCACCGGCGTGTGCCGTTCTCGATCGCGGTGGACGGGCCGCAGGACACCGCCGAGCGGCTTTGGCCGTACGCCACCGGCGGGTCGTTCCTGAACTTCCTGCACGACGCCACCGCAGTGGAAACGGCCTACACCGCGGCCGACTACCAGCGCCTGCGTGAGGTCAAGGCCGTGTACGACCCCTCGAACGTGTTCAGCCGCAACATGAACATCTCCCCTGCCTGATCGCCCGGCTCCTACCGCGCGAACGCTTCACGCGGCACCCGGGTTTAGCGTTCCCATCCAGCTGGGATGGATGCCACAAACGCCAGCCGGGGTGTCATGCGGGCCGTGCAACCGGCAAATGTGGGTATGGCTCTGAACGCACCGGCAATGAACCTTGCCTGGCGGGCGATGACCGCCGACGAGCGCGACCAGTTCGACGAGGACGGTTTCCTGATCATCCGTGGCGCGCTTTCACCGGAGGAAGTGGACTTCTACCGCTCGGCCATCGAGCGGGTGTACGCGAACCACGTGCCGGGACAGGCGATGCACCTGCTCAGCGCGGTCCGCAACTGCCCTGACCTGGTCGGGCTGCTCGACCACCCCGCGGTCTTCGGGTACGTGTGGTCGACGCTCGGCTGGAACGCGCACGTCTACCACTCGCACGTCGACGTGCACCCGCGTGTCGACGAGCGCAGGCCGTTCTGGTGGCACTGGCACCAGGACGGCGGCAGGCAGAACCGCGAGATCGAAACGGATCCGCGGCCCATGCTGTCGGTGAAACTCGCGTACTGGTTCTCCGACCTGGCCGAGCCGGGCCGCGGCAACCTGACGATCGTTCCCGGCAGCCACAAGACGAACTGGCTGCCAGGGCCACCGCGCCGCGACGTCGAATGGCCGCGCCCGGCCGGGGCTGTCGAGGTGACGGTGAATCCCGGCGACGTGCTGTTCTTCGACCGCAGGATCTGGCACGCCCGGTCGGACAACCACTCCGACATCACGCGCAAGGTCGCGTTCATCGGCTACACCTACCGCTGGATCACCATCCGTGACGAGGTCGCCGACCTGCCCGCGCAACCGTGGTGGCGCGACGTCAGCCCCGTGCAGCGGCAGCTGCTCGGGCACGCGGGTGACGGCACGGGCGACCACGCGTGGGGCCATTTCCCCGACACCACACCGCTCTACGGCGAGCTGGCCGGTCGTGGGCTGCTGGACTCGAGCATTCCCGCACTGATCCCCTGACGAGAGGTGAACCCGCGCCATGTGCGGACTGCTCACTTACATCAGCGCCACCGCATCGGCGAACTCCTTGGTGGACGGGATTTCCGACGCGTTGGCGACGCTGCACCACCGCGGGCCGGACGCGACCGGTATGAACGTCGTCGGCCACGACGTCGTGATGGGCTTCAAACGACTGTCCATCATCGACGTCGAGAACAGCGACCAGCCGTTGGAACACGCCGACGGCCGGTACGTCATCACGTTCAACGGCGAGATCTACAACTACGTGGAGCTGCGCGAGGAGTTGATCGCCCAGGGCGCCGCCTTCCGCACCAAGGGCGACACCGAGGTGATCGTCGCCGCGTACCACCATTGGGGAGCCGACGCGGTGCGACGGCTGCGCGGCATGTTCGCGTTCGTGATCTGGGACCGGATGGAGCGGGTCGCGTTCGGCGCGCGTGACCCGTTCGGCATCAAGCCGTTGTTCCATCTGGTGACCGAGCACGGCGTGTTCTTCGCCAGCGAGAAGAAGGCGCTGCTGCCGTTCTGCGCGTGGGGCGACGACACGCTCAACCACGAGAGCCTGTCGCACTACCTGACGCTCCAGTACGTTCCGGAACCGGCGACGCTGCACCGCCAGATCGGCCGGATCGGGTCGGGGGAGCGCTTCACCTACCGGCCGAACGGACCGGACCGCGGCATGGCCACCCGCCGCTACTGGCGCCCGGAGTTCCGGCCGGTGCCGCAGGACGACCCGGAGGCGTTGTACGGGCGGATCCGCGAGGCGCTGAGGGAAAGCGTCCGGATCCACATGCGATCCGACGTCCCGGTCGGCGCGTTCCTGTCCAGCGGGATCGACTCGACCGCCGTGGTGGCGCTGGCCCGTGAGGTCAACCCGGACATCCTGACGTTCACCGCGTCACTGGAGGTCGACGGGTACTCCGAACTGCCGGTCGCCGAGGAGAGCGCGCGCCACCTCGGCGTGACGATGCACCCGGTGCTCGTCGACGCGCAGATGATGATGGACGCGTTGCCCAGGATCATCTGGTACCTGGACGAACCGGTGGCCGACCCCGCGCTTGTGCCGTTGTACTACGTGGCACGCAAAGCGCGGGAGTACGTGACCGTGGCGTTGTCCGGCGAGGGGTCGGACGAGTTCTTCGCAGGTTATCGCGTCTACCGGGAGCCGTTGTCGCTCAAGCCGGTCACCACGCTGCCGACAGGTGTGCAGCGCGGCCTGCGTGCCGTGTCCAAGGCGATTCCACAAGGCGTGAAAGGCAAGAGCTTCCTGGAACGCGGCACGACACCGATCGAGCAGCGCTACTACGGCAACGCGCGGATGTACACCGAGCAGGAGAAGTCCTTGCTGCTCAAGCAGTACGACCCCACCGTCAGCTACACCGACGTGACCGGCCCGGTCTACGCCGAGGCCGCGCACCTCGGCGATGTCGAGAAGATGCAGTACGTGGACCTGTACACGTGGTTGCGCGGCGACATCCTGGTCAAGGCCGATCGGATGTCCATGGCGAACTCGCTGGAGGTCCGGGTGCCGTTCCTGGACTACGCGGTGTTCGACGTGGCGTCGACGATCCCGGCGGAGCTCAAGTTGCCGCCCCGGTCGGCGGAGACCAAGTACGCGCTGCGGCGGGCGTTGGCAGGCGTTGTGCCGCCGCAGATCGTCAACCGGGTGAAACTGGGCTTCCCGACGCCGATCAGGGTGTGGCTGCGCGCCGAGATGTACGAATGGGCGCAGCACATCCTGGACTCGTCCAAAGCCGGGCACCTGATCGACGTCGACTACGTCCGCCGCCTGCTGGCCGACCACAGGAAGGGCAACGCCGACCACAGCCGCAAGATCTGGACCGTGCTGGTGTTCTGCCTGTGGTACGAGATCTTCGTGTCCGGCAACCTGGATCCGCGGCCGTCATGACTTGGCGCCGATGCTGCTGACCACCGACGTGGTGATCGTGCTCGCACCGATCTCGGTGCCGGGTTTGACCAGAGGGTTGGACGGCTGCGGCCCGGCGGTCGTCCGCGTGCCGATGGACTCGCCGGTCACCAGGTCGATCACCAGTTCCTGGTGCTCGCGGTCGTCGTCGAGGCCGAGCGCGATGCCGCTGCGGCCGTCCACTGTGGTCCGCCGTTCGATCACCCTGACACCGGGGATCAGGGCGAGCGCGCGGTACCACTGGGCACGGACCCGCGCGGGCATCAGACCGCGGGTGAGGGCGTCGATTCCGATCTTGAACAACCCCGGCGCCTTCTGTGCACCGTACTGCGCGGCCAGCGCGTCCAGTTGCTTGTACAGCATCCGGGGATCCTGTGGCAGCGCGGCGTAGAAGTCGGCTCTGTCCAGTTGGTCGCAGTCGAAGTCGCCCGAGTTCACGGGGGCGCCTGCCTTCTGGCACTTCCCGCGTCGGTCGCTGTCGGGTACCTGGTTGTTGCGCAGCCGTGCGGCCACGTCGGCAGGCACGTCCACCAGGTACTTCGGTTCACCGAGTCTCGTCCGGCGGACCTGCCGGATCCCGCCGGGGTCCGCGGGGATCCAGCGTTCGAGCAGTTCTTCCTGGAGGTAGGGATAGCGTTCCTTCTTCTCCGGGCCGATCACGTTGTTGTAGGTGGTCCACCTGTGTTCGGCGATGTAACGGTACTGGCCCGGCTTGATCGGTTTGTCCACCGCGCCGACGTCCGTGATGTCCGCGGCCTTGTTGAGCACTTCGGGGGCGGAGGCCAGCGGGAGTTCCTGATCAGGGGACGGCGCTGTCCGGACGACAACGATCGTCGCGGCCAGCGCGATGGCGCCGACCGCCGCCGCCACCGGGATCACCCACCGGTGCCTGGTTCGCCGCGGCGTGACACCGTCGATCTCGTCCATCAGCCGCTGCCGCGCGTCGGCGAGGTCGGCGGGGGCGGCACGGGCATCGCGGTGCAACATCGCGAAGGCCTCGTCGAGTTCCTTCATCGGGCGGCGTCCTTCGCGGAGTTCATGAGCAGGGTTTGCAGACGGGTGCGCAGGCGGTGCAGGCGGGACCGGACCGTGCTCGCCGGGATGCCCAGTGCCTCGGCCACCTCGGCCGGTTCGAGACCGGCCCACGAGGTCAGCAGCAACACGTCCCTGTCCTGTTCGGTGAGTTTGGCCATGGCGGCCGAGAGGGTGCGCATCCGCGCGGCGGCGTCGACCCGGTCGGCCACGAGCGTGTCGTGGTTCTCCACGGTCGGCTCGGCCGCGCCCGCCTTCGCGGTCAGCCTGAACCCGCGCTCCTCCCGTCGGACGTGGTTGCGCAGGAGGTTCGTGGCGATGCCGTACAGCCAGCTGCGGACGGTGGCCTGTTCCGGGTCGTACGTCGAGCGTCTTCGCAGCGCGATGAGGAACGTCTCCGCGACCAGGTCGTCGGCCACGTCGGCGCCGACCCGGCCGGCGAGGTAGCTCCGGATCGGCCTGGCGTGCTCGTCGAACAGCCACGCGAAGACCTCCTTCGGATCTCGCGTGACCAGGTCGGGCCGCTCAGCTCGCTCGCCGATATGGATCACGATATGAGTTGTCGCGAGTCCCGCCCGCATCACCTTCGTCCGAGCGAGTGAGGCCCAGGTCACATTGCGAGCCGCCGGTCAGCTTCCGGGAGCCACACCGCCGCGGCGCGCGGTGGCTGGTAACCCCGGCGGACGTACTCGATCAGCTCCGGCAACGCCGAATGCGGCTTGCGCCTGTGCCACAGCAGCGAGCACAGGTAGGACGGGACCGGCGGGTCGATCGGGACGCGGACCACGCGGGAATGCCGCGGCAGCGCCACCAGCGCGCCGACCAGTCCGACCGTGTCCGGGAGTTCGGCGAACCGGCCGACGAAATACTCCCAGCCGAAATCGGGACCGCTGGTGTCGATGTGCAGTCCGAATTCATCGGCGACCCGGTCGTAGAATTCGGCCCATTCGCTGCCCGGCTCGTTTCCCGGCATCCAGATCCGGGTGCCGGACAATTCCCGCATCGCCACGCTCGATCGTTTCGCCAAGGGGTGTTCGACGTTGACGAGCACCTGGGAGGCTTCGAGGTACGCGGGGATGGCGGCGATCCCGTCCTGGTCGAGCGACCCGATCACGCGCGCGAAGGCCGCGTCCACCGTGCCCGCCTTGAGCGACTCCCTGGCATCCCTGAGGCCACGGGAGGTGACGATCTCCAAGCCGATGTTCGTCGTGGCGTGGAACCGGCGGACGAGTTCGGTGGACGTGACGCGTGTGTCGAGCACGTCGACCCGTAACGGCAAACGCTTGCCACGCAACATGTCCACCGTCTGGTCGGCCACGGCCAGCAGGTTGCGCGCGTGCGGCAGGAACGCCGCGCCCTCCTTGGACAGCGTCGTGCCGGAGCGCAGCCTGGACAACAGGACCGTGCCGTACCGGGCTTCGAGCTTGGCGATCCGACGTGACACCGCCTGCTGGGTGATGCCCAGTTCCGCCGCGGCCTCGCCGAAGTGCCCGAAGTCCGCGACGGCCACGAACGCCCGCACGGCGGCCAGGTCCAGATCGCTCACAGGCGCAACATTAGCCTGCCCTGGCGGGACAATTGTTGGTTGTCGTGGTGAGCGTGTTGTTTGTTTGCCCGCACATCGCCGTCTCGGCTCGAATACCGCCCGTGTCTTCCTTTGCTCATCTGCACGTGCACACCGAATACTCGATGCTGGACGGCGCCGCGAAGATCGGACCGCTTTTCGACGAGGCCGCCCGGCTGGGGATGACCGCGGTGGGCATGACCGACCACGGCACCATGTCCGGTGCCGACGAGTTCTTCCAGGTCGCCACCAGGACCGGGATCAAGCCGATCATCGGCGTCGAGGCGTACCTCGCGCCCGCCAGCAGGCTGCACAAGAAGCCGGTGTTCTGGGGCCAGGGCGGTGATGTCGTCGGGGGCGACGTCTCCGGTGGTGGCGCGTACACGCACATGACGATGCTGGCCCGGGACGCCACCGGCCTGCGCAACCTGTTCAAGTTGTCCTCGCTGGCCAGCGTGGAGGGCTACTACCGCAAGCCGCGGATGGACCGCGACCTGATCACCGAGCACGCCGAGGGGATCATCGCGACCACCGGTTGCCCGTCCGGCGAGGTCCAGACCCGGCTGCGGCTCGGGCAACGAGACGAGGCGCTGCGCGCGGCGGCCGACTACCGGGACATCTTCGGCCAGGACAACTTCTTCGTCGAACTGATGGACCACGGCCTGACCATCGAGAAAGTGGTCCGCGACGGCCTGCTGGAGATCGCGGCGAAGCTCGGCCTGCGGCCGGTGGCCACCAACGACTCGCACTACGTCACCAAGGACCAGGCCGAGGCGCACGCCGCGCTGCTGTGCGTCCAGGTGGGCAAGACCCTCAACGACCCGACCCGGTTCAAGTTCGACGGAGACGGCTACTACCTGCGGTCCGCCGAGGAGATGCGTGCCTACTGGGACACCGAGGTCCCCGGTGCCGCGGACACCACCCTGGTGATCGCCGAACGGATCGAGCCGTACGCCGAGGTCTGGCAACACCGCGACCGGATGCCGCTCTACGAGCCGCCGGACGGGCACGACGTGCAGTCGTGGTTCCGCGCGGAGGTGATGCGCGGGCTCGAACGGCGGCTGCCGGGTGGAGTGCCCGACGAGTACACCCGGCGGGCCGAGTTCGAGATCGACGTCATCGTGCAGAAGGGATTCCCGGCGTACTTCCTGATCACCGCCGACCTGATGAACCACGCGCGGGAGGTCGGGATCCGGGTCGGTCCCGGGCGTGGCTCGGCGGCGGGGTCGCTCGTGGCGTACGCGATGGGCATCACGAACCTGGACCCGATCGAGCACGGCCTGCTGTTCGAGCGGTTCCTCAACCCGGAACGCGTGTCCATGCCCGACATCGACATGGACTTCGACGACCGCCGCCGCGGCGAGATGGTGCGGTACGCGACCGAGAAGTACGGCACCGACCGGATCGCGCAGGTGATCACGTTCGGCAAGATCAAGACCAAGGCGGCGATCAAGGACGCCGCCCGCGTCCACTTCGGACAGGCCGGGTACGCCGTCGCCGACCGGATCTCCAAGGCGCTGCCGCCCCCGGTCGCGGCCAAGGACATCCCGCTGTCGGGCATCACCGACCCGAAGCACGAGCGCTACCCGGAGGCAGCCGAGGTCCGTGCGCTGATCGAGAGCGACGCCGACGTGGCCACGATCTTCGAGACCGCGCGTGGCCTGGAAGGGCTGATCCGCAACGCGGGAGTGCACGCCTGTGCGGTGATCATGTCGTCCGAGCCGCTGATCGACGTCATCCCGCTGTGGCGCAGGGACGACGGCGCCATGATCACCAGCTGGGACTACCCGTCCTGCGAGGCCATCGGGCTGCTCAAGATGGACTTCCTCGGCCTGCGCAACCTCACGGTGATCGGCGACGCGATCGACAACATCGAAGCCAACCGCGGCGAGACCGTCGACCTGGACGCCCTCACGACCGACGACGAGAAGACCTACGAACTGCTCTCGCGTGGTGACAGCCTCGGCGTGTTCCAACTCGACGGCGCCGCCATGCGTGACCTGCTGCGACGGATGCGACCGACCGGTTTCGGGGACATCGTCGCTGTCAACGCGTTGTACCGGCCCGGTCCGATGGCGATGAACACGCACAACAACTACGCCGACCGCAAGAACGCCAGGCAGGCGATCGAGCCGATCCACGCCGAGCTGGCCGAGCCGCTGCGCGACATCCTCGCCGAGACCCACGGCCTGGTGGTGTACCAGGAGCAGATCATGCAGATCGCCCAGCGCGTCGCCGGGTTCTCGATGGGCCGTGCGGACGTGCTGCGCCGCGCGATGGGCAAGAAGAAGAAAGAGGTGCTCGAGAAGGAGTTCGAGGGCTTCCGGGAAGGCATGCGCGCCAACGGTTTTTCCGACCAGGCCGTGCAGGCGCTGTGGGACACCATCCTGCCGTTCGCCGGGTACGCGTTCAACAAGTCGCACGCCGCCGGGTACGCGCTGGTCGGCTACTGGACGGCGTACCTGAAGGCCAACTACCCGGCCGAGTACATGGCGGCGCTGCTGACCTCGGTGTCGGACAACAAGGACAAATCGGCGATCTACCTGTCCGAGTGCCGCCAGTTGGGGATCAAGGTCATGCCGCCGGACGTCAACGAGTCCGCGCACCGGTTCGCCGCGGTCGGCGACGACATCCGCTTCGGCCTCGGCGCGGTCCGCAACGTCGGCGCCAACGTCGTCGACTCGATCACCGCAACCCGTGCGGCCAAGGGGAAGTACATCTCGTTCAGCGATTTTGTGGAGAAGTCGGAGCTGGTGTGCTGCAACAAGCGCGTGCTGGAGTCGCTGATCAAGGCCGGGGCGTTCGACTCGTTCGAGCAGCCCCGCAAGGCGCTGTTCGACGTGCACGAGGAAGCTGTCGACGCGGTCGTCGGGCTCAAGCGGCGCGAGGCGATGGGCCAGTTCGACCTGTTCGGGTCCACACAGGACGAAAGCGACTCGTCGCCGTTGGCGCACCTGCGGTTCGACGGCGACGAATGGCCGCGCAAACAGTTGCTCGGGCTGGAGCGGGAGATGCTCGGCCTGTACGTCTCGGCGCACCCGCTCGACGGTGCGGGGCACGTCCTGCGCAGGCACGCGCCGAAACCGATCGCGGCCTTGCTGGCCAACCCGCCGCGTGAGGGCGAGGTGGTCGTCGCCGGGATGATCTCGTCGCTGGAACGCCGGGTGAACAAGAAGGGCGAGAGCTGGGCGATCGCGGTGCTCGAGGACCTCGACGCAGCGGTCGAGGTGCTCTTCTTCCCCAAGAGCTACAGCGTGCTGGCCGCTGACCTGGCCGAGGACGCGGTGGTGCTGGTCAAGGGCAGGGTGAACTGGCGGGAGGACAAGATGGCCGTCTTCGGATCCGACGTGTCCGCGCTGGACGTCAGCGTCACCGAGGAACCGCCGCTGACGCTGGAGATGCACGCGGCAGACGTGGACCGCGACGCGGTCGCCGAACTGCGCTCGACGTTGCGTGCGCACAGCGGGACCACGCCGGTGCGCATCGTCGTGCGGCATCTCCAGCGGCGCACCACCCTCGCGGTCGACGACTACCCGGTGACCGTCAGTTCCGCGTTGCTGGGTGAACTGAGGTCCGTTCGAGGCGTGAGAGTGGTGCGGGGTGCCTGAGGCGGCGGTTCACGCGGAGGCGAGCTTCTCGTAGCCGACCAACCGGACGCAGGTGGCCACGCCGTCGATGGCCTGCTCCAGCTCGGCCATGTCCGGGAAGGTCGGGGCGATCCGGATGACGCTGTCGGTCGGGTCCTCGCGGTACGGGTGCGTCGAACCGGCAGGCGTCAGCGCGATACCGGCCTCCTTGGCCTTGGCCACGACGTCCTTCGCGCAGCCCTCGGGCACGTTCAGCGTGATGAAGTAGCCGCCTTTGGGGCGCGACCAGGTCGCCAGGCCGTCGAGTTGCTCACCGAATACGCGCAGGACCACGTCGAACTTCGGCTGGATGATCTCGCGGTGCTTGCGCATGTGCGCGCGGACACCGTCGGCGTCGCGCAGGAACAGCACGTGCCGCAGGTGGTTGATCTTGTCCGGGCCGATCGAGCGCTTGGCGCTGTAGCCGAGCAGCCACTTCACGTTGGCCTCGGACGAACCGAAGAACGCCACCCCCGCGCCGGCGAGGGTGACCTTCGAGGTGGAGCCGAAGACGAACACGCGGTCCGGGTTCCCCGCCGCCTCGCACGCGGCGAGGATGTCGGCGACCTGGATTTCCTCGTCGGTCAGGTGGTGCACGGCGTACGCGTTGTCCCAGAAGACCCGGAAATCAGGCGCCGCCGTGGTCATGGCGGCCAAGCGGCGCACGGTCTCGTCGCTGTAGGTGGTGCCGTCCGGGTTGCTGTACTTCGGCACGCACCAGATGCCCTTGATGCCCGCGTCCTCGCCGACGAGCCGCTCGACCTCGTCCATGTCCGGGCCGTCGGCGGTCATCGCGACGGGGATCATCTCGATGCCGAACCGCTGGCACAGATCGAAATGCCGGTCATATCCGGGAACCGGGCACAGGAAAGCCACCCGCTGCTCGTCGGCCCACCGGCGCTCGGCACCCGGCAGCACACCGAGCAGCGAGTGCACGACGACGTCGTGCATCAACTCGAGGCTGGAGTTGCCCTGCGCGAGCAGCTGGGCGGCGGGCACCTGCAGCAACTCGCTGAAGATCGCCCGCAGCTCCGGCAGGCCCTGCCCGCCGCCGTAGTTGCGGCAGTCGGTGCCGTCGGCCGCCTTGAACCCGTTGTCACCCGGCAGCGCGAGCAGGTCGTTGGCGAGGTCGAGTTGCCGCGCCGACGGCTTGCCCCTGGTCAGGTCCAACTTGAGGTTCTTGTCCAGCAGGGCGGCGTAGTCCTTCTTGGCCGCTTCGAGCCGGGCTGACACGTCGTTGTTCAGGTCAGTGGTCACGGGGACTTCCTTTGGGGCTTGCCGTTGGCGTCACCAGGACGTTATAAGGCGACCGGAGTGGACCGCGACCCGGTATGCCTTCGCTGTCCCATCCACCTCGCGCAGTTGCCTGCGACAGGCATCGAGTTCCGCCGCCGACGGCAAAAACGCATCAGTAGAATCGACGGACGGGGCACCTGGCCGAACAAGAAGGGGAGGCCTTGTGGGCGAGGGCAGCAGGTTACGGGCGAAGACTGCCAATTTCTTCGTCGCATGGGTTCAACGGCGACGCTATTACGCCATCATCGCGGCCGCGCTGATCGTGGTGACTGTCGGTTTGTTGTTCTTCGCCAGATCATTGTCCGACTACGGCAAGAATCTCAGTCTCAACCTCGGTGCCGACCTGATCGGGACCATCGTCGTGCTGTTCCTGATCGCGCCGTTCCTGACCAAGGCCGATCGGCTCAACGAGGCTGTTCTCGACCGGTTCAACCACCGGGCCTTCATCCGGCAGGCCGCGGGCGCCCGGCACCAGATCAAGATCATGGAGCTCTGGACGGACCTGTTGCAGGGCGGCTACCAGGACGAGTTCCTCGCCGCGCTCAAGGAGGTGCTCAGCCGCAAGGTCGAAGTCCGGATCCTGCTGCTCGACCCGGACGCGCGCGCCGCCGAGCAGCGCGCGGACGACCTGTTGCAGCAGACCGACGTGGTCGACAACATCCTGGACAACCTGCGTGTGCTCAACGAGTTCAAACGCGACCTGCCCGAGCACATGCGCAAGTACCTGGACGTGCGCACCTACAAGGCGCTGCCGCCGGTGCAGATGTACCGGGTGGACGACCACGTCATCGTGTCGTTCTACCCGGTCAACATGACCTCGTGGAACGCCGCGCAGTACCAGACCAGCCCGCAGGCGCAGCTCGGCCAGTTCGTCGGCACGAAGTTCGACGAGCTGTGGGACGCGCGCAGCACCCGCTGGCTCGACCAGTTCTGGTCGCTGACCCTGGAGGACGAGCAGGGCGAGCGGTACGAGACCCGGTTCGTCACCGACGACGAGCAGATCTACGTCAGCGGCCGCAAGATCGTCGAGCGCAACCTGCGCAGCGGGATCGACGGCATGCCGGTGTGGATCGTCAACGGGAACTCCAAAGGAGAGGTGCACCGGTCACGCCGGTACCTGCTCACGCCGCTCGACCAGACGTCAGCGGATCTCGCCGTCGCGATCGACCACTTCAACCGCAAGTACGGCGACACGCATCAGGACGTGATCCTCAAGGTGACGGCATCGCCCGAGTAGAACCGCCGCAGCCGTGACGGGTGGAAACGGGTGTGCATCTCGTGTCGCTGTCCTCGCAGCGCGGCGAGGACAGCGTCCGCGACGGCGGGGGACTGGGTGAACCCGCCGGTGTTGTGCCCGCCCGTGACGATCAGCGTGCCGCCGCTCGCGGTCTTCATCGTCTCGAACACGCCGAGGCACGATGCCGTCCACGGCCGGACGCACAGCCTGCGGCTGGCCGCGAGGGTGCCCGCTTCCCGTGCCGCCGCATAGGCCTTCGGGAAGAAGTGGCGGATCGTGTCGGCCAGCGCGTCGAACAGCACGTCCAGTTCGGTCGAGTCGATGTTGCCCGGATCGGTGCCGGTCCAGCCGTATCCGGCGCCGCAGATCAGGATCGGCTCGCCGTCGGGGCCGGTTCCCAGCGTCACGTTGGTTTCCTCGGCGCGGTGGCCCTTGCGGGCGATCTTCACCGAGTGGTCCAGCTGTGGCTCCACGTTCGGCACCGTCAGCCAGACGCCGAGCATGCCCGTGATCTGGCCGTGCGACGCGGTGCCGCGCAACAACTCCCCGCCGTACGCGCCGGGCGACAGGACATAGTGGTCGCCACGGACAACCGTGTTCCGCGCCAGCACACCGCCGGGCACGCCCGGGGCCGTCCAGTGGATACCGGTGACCGGTGTGTCCCAATGGAACCGGACGCCTTCGGCGGTGAGCAGATCGACCAGCCGGGCGATGAACTCGTGGATGTTCACGGTGAAGCCGACGACCTCGATGCCGCCTGCCACCGGTGCGTCCGCGAGCGCCGGGTAGTCCACACGGACCTGTTCGGGCGTAAGGACTTTCCGGGTCGCACCGAGTCGGTCGTTGCGCTCGACGTGCCAGCGGTAGTAGTCCTCGTCGGTGTACAGCCGCAGGATGCCGTCTCGGTGTCCGTTGAACAGGCCGGGGTCCGACGCCATCAGCCGGTCCCAGCCCTCGCCCGCGGTCCGGTTGGCGGCGAAGATGTCCTCTGTGTAGCTGTCGGCGAGCCACGCGGGGATCCGGTGGAACTCGTCGGCCCAGTCCAGTTCCCCGGCCGACAGCCCGCCCGGCTTGGCCACCAGCCAGCCGTGGTCGGTGATGGACCGGGTGAGCAGGTCCTTCGACGGCCACGACCGGCTGTTGTAGCTGTCGGCCTCGGTGAGCGTGAACATCCGGCCGTCCCCGCCACCGCGGGTGCAGCCGTACGCCGTCCAGTCGGCGTCCGCGCGGGGATCGGGCGAGCGTTCGTACACGTCGACCCGGTAGCCGGAACGCGCCAAAGCCAAGGCGGACACCAGGTTCACGATTCCGGCGCCGACCATCACCACGGCACGGCCCGCGGCCGCGGACGGGACGGGTATGCGGTCGGCGAAATCCCGTTCAGCGGCGGCCAGTGCGGCGTTCACGTCGCCGTCGGGCCGGACGACCGCGTCCGGCGCCAGGTCCTCGATCGCTTGCGCGACGACCTCGTCACTCGCGGTGACGAGATCGGGCCGGTGGATCACCGTCGGCTCGTCCACCGTCCCAGTGGACGGGTGAATCAGCAGGATGCGCACCGGTTCTGCCTTCGCTCGCTCTCACCCCGAATGGTACGTGGTGCGCGGCGTACGCAGGACGGATGCGTCCCTGTGGTGCCTGGGGCGTGTCAGCTGTTGTTGCCATCCAGGACCGGACATGCCCCCACCTCGATCGTGTAACAGCGGAAGAGTAGACGCGACCACATCGAGTGTCCATTCGACTACCCGGGGAACAGCAAGGAGTTCCGCCGCCTCGTGTTCATCCTCTGGTCGTTTGGACCGGCCACAATGCGCCATCCGTCGTTCGAGGTAGGAGAACCAGTGGCAAGACCGGTTCGGTTGGGTGCGGGCCTGGTGGTCTGCGGATTGATTTTGACCGTGACCCCGGCGACAGCGAGCGTCGCCGAACGTTTCGAGCGATTCGACACGATGTCGGTGTTCGCCAACAGTTCGGCCGCCGAACACACCGCGGCTGAGATCGCCGCGGCCACGGCGGACGGCAGGCTCGTCGTGTACACCGACTCGCCCGCGCGCCGGATCGGGTTCGCCAAGGTGGGCAAGGAGCTCAGGCCGGACGGCGTGCTGGCCATGCCGGGCGAGCCGACATCGGTCGACATCGTCGGCCGCCTCGCGCTGGTCGCGGTGAACACGTCGAAGTCCTACACCGAGCCGTCCGGTGTGCTCGTGGTCGTCGACCTGACCAAGCGGTCGATCGTGGCCAGGCACGACCTGGGCGGCCAGCCCGACTCGATCGACATCTCCGCCGACGGCCGCTACGCCGCCATCGCGATCGAGAACGAGCGGGACGAGAAGGTCAACGGCGGCAGGATCCCGCAGTCGCCCGCCGGCTACCTGGCCATCGTCGACCTGGTCGGCGGCGGCCCGGCCGACTGGCGGACCCGCAAGGTCGAGCTGACCGGGATCGCGCAGGTCGCCCCGGACGACCCCGAACCCGAGTACGTCAGCATCAACAGCCGCGACCAGGTGGCCGTCACGCTGCAGGAGAACAACCACATCGCGATCGTGGACCTGCGCACCGGCAAGATCACCAAGCACTTCTCCGGGGGGACGGCCACCGTGCACGGCGTGGACACCGCCGACGACGGGAAGATCTCGCCGACGGGCACGATCACCGCCGCCCGCGAGCCGGACGCGGTGGCCTGGCTGGACGACCACACGCTCGGCACCGCCGACGAAGGCGACTACCTCGGCGGCTCCCGCACGTGGACCGTCTTCGACGCGGACACCGGCGCGGTCGTCTACTCGTCGGGCAACGAACTCCAGCAGATCGCCGTCAACCAGGGCCAGTACCCGGACGGCCGGTCCGGCAAGAAGGGTGTCGAGCCCGAGGGCCTGGCGGTGGCGACGTTCGGACGCGACCGGTACGCGTTCGTCGGCATGGAACGAGCGAACCTGGTCGCGGTGTACGACGTGCGCAACCCGCGTAAGCCCCGGTTCCTGCAGGCGTTGCCGACCGGAGTCGGTCCGGAGGGCGTGCTGCCGATCCCGGCGACGAGGTCGCTCGTCGTGTCCGCCGAGGAGGATTCCGCTTCGGACGGCATCCGGTCGTCGCTCAGCGCCTACCGGCTGACCAGCAAGCCGTTGGCGTTGTCGTTGCAGCACAACGAGGGCACGCCGTCGATCGTCTCCGACGGCATCGGGTTCGGCGCGCTGTCGGGGCTTTCCGGGATTCCCGGCAACTTCCGTGACGTGGTGTCGGTGACGGACGCGGCCTACAACCCCACTCGTGTGCTCACGATCGACACGCTCGCCGCGCCCGCGCGAGTGCGCAGGGAACTGACGCTGACCAAGGACGGCAAGCCGGTCGGCTACGACGGCGAAGGCATCGCGGCCCGTCGTCACGGCGGGTACTGGATCGCGGTCGAAGGCGACGCCAAGAAGTCACCGAACCTCCTGGTCGAGGTGGCGCCGGACGGCGCTGTCACACGGGAGATCCCGCTGCCCGACGCCGTCGCGCAGACGGCGACGAACAACGGGTTCGAAGGCGTGACCGTGACCGGTGGCGGCAAGGACGAGCAGGTCTGGCTGGCCGTGCAGCGGGAGTGGAAGGCCGACAAGCCCGGCCAGGCCACGCTGGCCCGGTACACGCCGGCGACGGGGGAGTGGGCGTTCGCGGCCTACCCGCTCGACGCGGCACCGGCCGGGGCGTGGATCGGCCTGTCCGATGTGACCGCGGTCAACGACCGCACGCTGCTGATCCTGGAACGCGACAACCAGCGCGGCGACGCGGCCAAGGTCAAGAAGGTCTACCGCGTCGACATCGGCGGGCTCAAGCCGGTGCCCGCCGGGGGTGACAAGCCGCTGGTCGCGAAGACCCCGGTCCGGGACCTGCTGCCGGCTCTGACCGCGGGCGGCGCCGCCACGCACGACAAGCCGGAGGGCCTCGCCGTGATCAACATCGGCCCGTTGCGCAAGCTGGTCGGCGTCGTGGACAACGACGGCCTCGACGACGCTCCGGGCGAGTCGGTCTTCCTGCGCCTCGGCTGGCTCTGACAAACACCACCCGCCGGTGGCCGGAACGCCCGGCCACCGGCGCCCGTCACACCTTGGCGGTCATCCTGATCTCCACGAGCAACTCGGGGAACGCCAGCCTGGTCGTGCCCACGATCGTGCTGGCGACCTGGGGGTCCTGCCTGCCGTACGCGGCCTTGCGGACCTCGCCGACGACCTCGAACGCGGCCGCCATGTCCACCACGAAGATGACCTCGTCGACGACGTTGTCCAGCGACGCGCCGAACCGGCGCAGCATCGTCTCCGCGTTCATATAGGACTGTCGCATTTGGGCGCGCATGTTTCCGAAGTCGGTGATCTTCCCGTCCTCGTCGAGTGGAGCCGGGGCGACGAGGTCCGCGCCGTCGTGCGAGACCTGGCCGGACAGGTGAATCGTGTCACCGTGCCGGACGGCCTGCACATAGCCGTAGCCCGCTTCCCAGGGAACACCGAAGCTTTCGGTCTGTGTCATGCCGTCGACGGTAGAAGCGTGGGCGCGCACGAACGAGGGGCAACGGTGCCGTTCACAGCAAGGATCGTGCCACCATGGAGACGTGTCACGTACGGTCGCGATCCTGGCGGTACCCCAGCTCTACCTGGTCGACTACAGCATCGCCGCCAACGTCCTCGGCGAGCGCTACCCGCTGATAGTGTGCGGCACCGCGCCCGCCCGCGCCGACGGAGTGACGATCGCGCCGACGCACGGCCTCGACGCGCTCGGCGAGGCGGATGTGGTCGTGGTCCCTGGTTACGAGGAACCACACCTGCCCCTGCCGGACGACTACCTGGAAGCGATCGCCCACAGCGAGGCCCGCGGTGCGACGATCCTGGCCATCTGCACGGGGACGTTCGGCCTGGCGGCCAGCGGGATCACGGCAGGGCGGCAGGTCACGACCCACTGGCGGCACACGGACCAGTTGCGTGCGATGTACCCGGACACCGAGGTCGTCGACAACGTCCTGTTCGTGGCAGACGGCACCCTGCTGACCTCGGCGGGCGGGGGCGCGGGCATCGACGTGTGCCTGCACCTGATCCGCGACGACTTCGGCGTCGACGTGGAACGCGCGGCGGGCAAGAGCATCGTCGCGCCGCCCACCCGGCCGGGACCCCAGCCGCAGTACGTGGACGTGATGTCACCGCCTGGAACAGATCTGTCCGAGACCCGGACGTGGGCACTGGACAACCTGAGCGCGCCGATCACGGTCGACGGCCTCGCGCGGCGCAGCGCGATGGCCAGGCGCACGTTCATCCGCAGGTTCCGCGACGAGACCGGCATGCCGCCGATGCAGTGGCTGACCTCGCAGCGCGTGCTGGCCGCCCGCAGGCTGCTGGAGACCTCGGACTGGTCGGTCGACCGGGTGGCCGAGCGGACGGGGATGGGGACCGCGGCGAACTTCCGCGTCCTGTTCCGCAGGGAAACGGGCCTGTCACCCAGCGAGTACCGCCGCCTGCACCGCTCGCGGTAGAACTGTCGGAGCCCTGTGCCATGCTGCGGGGCGTGATCGTCACGTTCGATGCCGACCTGTGGCTGTGGGACGCGCGCAAGTCCGAAAGCTGGACGTTCGTCAGCGTGCCGGAGGCCATCTCCGAGGAGATCCAGGAGATCACCGAGGGAGCCAGACGCGGCTTCGGCTCGGTCCGGGTCATCGTCACGGTCGGTGCCACCGTCTGGCGCACGTCGATCTTCCCCAGCGCCGAGGGCTGCTACGTCCTGCCGATCAAGCGCGCCGTCCGCAAGGCCGAGGCGCTCGACGTCGGCGGCACCGCGACCGTCATGATCGAGCTCGTCGATTTCTGATCCACAAGGGTGCGTGCCGGGCTTACGCGTCGAGACCGAGGACGAAGTACGGGTCCGGGATGGTGTGGTCGTCGCGGATCGGACGCACCGCGGTGCCGATCGCGAAGAACTCCGTGGTGTGACTGCCCCACGTGTGGTTGAGCTGGGACAGCTGCACGCCCACGATCCCCTCCGCGCGCAGGTCCTCGGCTTCCTTCCGCATGCGCTGCATGGCGAGCTCCCTGGCGTTGTAGAGCGCCTGGGTGTATTGCGTCAGTTCAGTGTTGCGCCCGATGGAGGACACCACGTTGCCGACCGTCCGGTGCGCCACGTGGTAGACGCAGGTGCCCATCACCATGCCCACTGGTGTGTACCCGGTCTGCAGCAACGTCCAGAAGTCCTGGCCGGACAGGTCGGACGTGAACGGCTGGTTGCGGTGGTTGCGCCACTGACCTCCTGATTCCGCCTTGACCGCGGTGCCGATCGCGACGAACTCCGCGATGTCCGATGCCCACTCCTTGCGCTCGACCTTCAGGCGGACCGCCACGATGCCGTCGGCGCCGAGCACGTCCGCCTCGGTCTGCATCCTCGCCATCGCCAGCTCCCTGGCGTGGTACATCGCCTGGGAGAGCTTGTCCAGCTCCTGGTTGCGGCTCCATCGGCCGAGTTGGAGCCCGACCTGGTACACCGAGGTCCCCAGCACCATCCCCAGTGGCCGGAAACCCGCGTGGCGGACCAGCAGGAACTCGTTCACCGACATGTCCGACGTGAAGATCGCCCCCGGCTTGCCCGGCTTCAGCTCGTTGAGCCTGGCCATCGCCTCGGCCGACAGCTCCGCACCGCTCGAGTCCATCCGTCCCCCTCCTTCAACGAAGCCGCATCACCGGCAGCGGCGGCGTGCCCGGACCACCGTGTCGGAACGGCGTGATCGCCGTACCGACCACGATCGCCTCGGCCAAGCGGTCATGTCCTGCCCGCTGCGGCATTCGGCACAGCTGCAGACTCAGCTTCAACGACACGGCACGCGCGACGACGCCCGCGCCGCCGAGGCGAACGACTTCGTGGCGGATCTGGTCCCTTGCGGCTGTCCGCGCGGCCTGTGCCAGCTCGGTGTAGCCACGAATCTCGGCGTTGTCCCGCCACCTTCGTGGTATCAACGGGTTGCTGTCGTCGTGCCGCAGCACGACTGCCAACCCGATGACGAGGCCGCACGGCACCCAGCCCGCCTCGATCAGCTTGGCGAAGTCCTGCCCGCTCAGATCGGACAGGAAAGGCTCCGGTGACCGCACGGCGCCCGTCGCGCGCACGGCCGTGCCGACAGCGAGGAACTCAGTCCCGCCGAAGGGGAACGGCCTGGTTGTCAACTCGACTGCGACGACGCCGTCGCCACCGAGCGCACGGCATTCCTGCCGCATGTGGTTGACAGCGCGTTCATGGGCGTCGTGTGCCGCCACCCGCATCTCGGGCGCGGCACGTACGACCGGGGCGACCACAGATGCCGGTCTGAACAGCCGATCACCGGCGTCCGGTTGGGTGTACCCGCAGGTGCCCGACGTCGTCGTGTCCCGCAGGTTGAACACGTAGTTCCCCATTACCAGACCGACCGGGGCGAATCCGACCGCGCGGAGGGCGTGGTGTTCAGCGACGGTGATGTTGGAGGTGTACGCGCCCTCTGTCACGGCTGGTCCGGCAACGTCAGGCGTTGCAACAACTCCACGGTGGCAGCGTGGGCCTGTGCGTGCCGTACGAGTGCTTCCGCGAGGTCATGGGACCACACGTCCATGCCCACGGTTTCGGTTCGCAGCACCACACCGCCGGACTCCAGCCGCACCTGCGCCGTCACAGGTTGCCCGACGGCTTTCCGGCGCAACGTGAACCGGCGGTCACCCAGCTGGACCGCGATGCCGAGCACGGGCGCGTCGCTCCTGGCGCCACCGAACAACCGCGTTTTGCGGTCCACTCGCACCACTTCCAGCGGCAGGCTGTCGGCCAGCATGGTGATCAGGAGACCCGCGTACGACGAAAGGTCGTCGCTGTCGCGCCGCAGCCGGGCAGCCAGTGCCGCCAGATCCCATCCGGACATTCCCCCAGCGGTCATGGCGCTGATTGTATGCGTCCCGAACACGGCTGTATGGCGTGCCACGGAGGTGAACACGCTGTACAGCGCGGAAATCTCGTCCTGGGTGGACGGTGGACCCGGTGGTTCAGCGCGTGGCGACCGGCAGGAAGCGGCACCCGGAGTACGCAGCCTTGCGTATACGGCGCCGCAAAAGCGCTGGACGGGATACGCCCCAAGTGGCTTGTAGTCGCGTTGCCGCACGCGAAGAATCGGGGCATGACATGCAGTCCCCGTGATCGACCGTCGCGGGCCGTATGCTCGTGGGCGTGGGCGGTTTTCGCGCGACAAACTGGGGTCTGAGGATGCCGTCGCCGCGTGAACTCGGGTACGCGGGAATGGTGGCCGTCGTGCTGGTCCTCGGCACGATCGGTGCCGCCGCACTGCAGGCCGGCCGCGCCAAACCAGTGGACGTCTGGGCCATCCTGCTCGTCGTCATCGCGAGCACGGCGACTGTCGCGTTGCGTCACGCAGCGCCCGTCGTGGCGCTCGCGGTGGCGATGACGGCCACAGGCGGCTATCTGCTCGCCGGCTACCCGTACGGGCCGATCCAACTCTGCATGATCATCGCCATGTTCGGGGTGGCCAGGCGGATTCCGCTGCGGATGTCGCTGGTGGCGTGCGGCGTGGCCGGGATCGTCGCGTACTCGACCGTTGCCGCCAGATTCGCCCGCGAGGTGGAAACACCGCTGTTGCTGTCGTTGGCCTGGTTGGCGTGGGTCGTGTTGCCGTGGTCGCTCGGTGCGCTGGTGCAAGCCGTGACAGTGTCTCAGCAACGGGCTCGTCAGGAACTCGTCACCCGGGTGGCTTTGGAGGAGCGGATGAAGATAGCCGCCGACGTGCATGACGTGGCCGGGCACGGCTTCGCCCTGGTGGCGATGCAGGCGGGCGTGGCGCTGCTGGTGTTCGACGAGCAGCCGGAACAGGCCCGCAAGTCCCTGGAAGCCATCCAGGCGACCAGTGCGAAGTCGCTGACCGCGCTGCGCGGCATGCTGGAAACGGTGCACTCCAAAGAACCGGACAACGGAGAAGACCACGACGTCACGGGTCTTGCCGGGTTACCCGAGTTGGTGGAACAGGTGCGCGCCGGTGGCTTGCCGGTCGACCTGGCCGTGGAGCCGGTGGGTGCTCGGTTGGCCGAGGATGTCGATGTGGTCGCCTACCGGGTTGTGCAGGAGTCGTTGACGAACGTGCTGCGGCACGCCGGGGAGACGACAGCGGACGTGCGGATCGCACGGCAGGAGGACGAATTGGTGGTGCAGGTGGCCGACCGGGGGCACGCCACACCGGGGCAGACCCCGCGGCTGGGCCGGGGGTTGACGGGAATGCGCAGCCGGGTCGAGGACGTCGGTGGCAGGCTGGCGGCGGGGCCGCGCTCAGGTGGTGGGTTCCAAGTGGTGGCTCATCTGCCGTTGGGGGGCGAGCGGTGATCAAGGTTGTCCTCGCCGACGACCACGAGCTGGTTCGGATGGGCTTGCGCGTGTTGATCGAGCGCGAAGAGGACATGACTGTTTCCGGGGAGGTTTCCAGCGGGCAGGCCGCGCTGGACCTGCTTCGCCGGGACCCGCCGGACATCCTGTTGCTGGATGTTCGGATGCCGGGAATGGACGGATTGGAGACTCTTCGGAGGATCGCCGCCGATCCGGAGATTTCCCGGACTCGGGTTGTCATCGTCACCACGTTCGAGGTGGACCAGTACGTTTTTGAGGCGCTTCAGGCTGGGGCTGCGGGTTTTGTCCTGAAGGACACGGCTCCCGACGAGTTGGTCAGGGCGATCCGGGTGGTCGCCCAGGGGGAGGCGTTGCTGTCGCCTTCGGTTACGCGCCGGGTTGTTTCGCTGTTCAACCGGCAGGTTGCTCCTAGGTCCGCTCCTGTCGGCGGGGTGGACGAGCTCACTGACCGGGAACGTCAGATGGTTGCCTGGGCCACCACTGGCTACTCCAATGAGGAGATTGCCAAGGAGTTGGTGTTGAGCCCGGCCACTGTGCGGACGCACATCAGCCGGGCTATGGTCAAGCTGCATGCTCGTTCGCGGGCTCAGCTCGTTGTTTTCGCTGTTCGGGCCGGGTTGACCATCGATCAGTGACCCGGCAACGGTCACCCGGCGAGGAAGCGCCCTAGCTCGGCAGCGACGAACTGGGGGTTCTCCTCGACGAGCCAGTGCCCGGCGTGCGGTACGTCCGCCCCGCGCACGATGTTCGTGATGCGCGGGGCCACAGTGCCCCGGATGGCGTCGAGTTGACCCTGGGCGGTCATCAACAGCGTCGGGACGCTCGTCGGTGCCGCCGACACTGTGTCGCGGACGTCCTTGTCCAGGGCGCGGTAGAGCTCGAAACCACCGGACAGCGCCTCAGGCCTGCTGTACGTCCGGGCGAACTCGTCGATCTCGCTGTCGGTGAACGGTGACCGGTCGGATGTGCCGCCGAAAGCCGTGCCACCGAACGAGACCTGGGGGTAGAACAGGGCCAGGTAGTCGCGCACGTCGTCGCCGACGACCGCCTCCGGGACGCGCCGCTGGGTGTGGAAGGCGATGTGCCAGCTCAGCGTGCGGTACATGGCCGCGTCGATCGCGGGGCCCGGCAGCGGCAGGTCGAGGTAGCCGAGCCGGGCGGTGTCGGCGGGGAACTGGCTGGCGTACTGGAACGCGACCGCCGCGCCGAAATCGTGTCCGATGACGGCGGCGTCGCCTACCTTGAGCCGGTCGGTGATCAGGGTGTGCACGTACCGCGCCAGCGTGGCCTTGTCGTATCCGGTCGGCGTGCCGGTGCTGTCGCCGAGACCGGGGAGGTCGACGGCGTAGACGGTGTGGTTCTTGGCCAGCTCGGGCATGACCGGCCACCAGCCGTACCAGGTCTGCGGCCAGCCGTGGATCAGCACGACCGGTGACCCGGTGCCGCCTTTCACGTAGTGCATGCGGACGCCGTCGACGTCGGCGAACTCGTGCCGGAACGCCTTGGCGAACTCGGGGTCGCTCTGGGTGGCGGCGGCGTACGGCGGTGCGGCGTCTGTCGGGGTGGCGCAGGCGGTTCCGAACGTGAGTACGAGGGCGAGCGCGATGGCGGCCGTGCGCCTTGGTCGGGTCTTCATGTGTTCCTGTTTCTGTGAAGGGGTCAGCGCCCGGTGGAGCCGTCGATCAGTTCACGGAGGATGTCCGCGTGTCCGGCGTGGCGGCCGGTTTCCTCGATCATGTGGGTCAGCGCCCAGCGGACACTGGTACCCCGGCGGCCGGGGACCGGCCCGGCCAGATCGATGCACGCGTCGAGCACGTCGTTGGCGCGCTCGACCGCTTCCCGGTAGCGGGCGACGACATCGGCGACGCTGTCGTCCGGTGCGGCGTGGAAGGTCGCCTGCCAGTTGGTGACCTTGTCGCCGAGGAAGGTCGCGCGTTCGACGAAGGTCAGGTGGTTGAGCACGCCGAGCAGGTTCGTGCCGGACGGCACCATGGCCGCCCGCGCCTGTGGGTGCGGTGCGCCGTCGACCTTCGCGGCGATGGAGTCCCTGAGGTAGTCGAGGAAGCCGCGCAGGACCTCGGTCTCGCTCGTGCCGGTCCGGGGCGGTGGGGTGTCACCGCGACGCTTCTTGGTGCTGGGCATGGGTTTCTCCACTGTTACGCGGTGCGGCGGATGATCAGGACGTGGTCGACCACCTCGGCGGTGCGCCCGCCAGGCCCGGTCGCGATCCGGTGTGGCGCGTCGGCTCGTTCGACAGTCCACTTCGAAGCGTCCAGATCGAGGCCGTCGGCGACCTCCCGTGGGCTCGGGAAGTGGGCATCGGGGTCCTGGTCCCACGACCACGGCGCGGTGGACCCGTGGTCGACGACCACCAGCCGCCCGCCTGGCCGCAGCGCTCGCGCGGCCGAGCGCAGCACGGCCGCCCGGTCCATGTCCAGCGGCGTGTGCAGGTAGTGGGCGCTGACCAGGTCGAATTCGCCCTGCGGGACTCCTTCGTGCAAGTCGTGCCGCACTGCGACGAGATCATCCAGGCCCTTTGAGCGGGCGAGGGAGGTCAGGCGCTCGACCGCGACGGCCGAGACATCGACTGCCGTGACACGCCACCCCTGGCGCACCAGCCACAGCGCGTCGCCGCCACTGCCGCACCCGAGGTCCAGCGCGTCGCCGGGCGGCAGGCCGGTGACTGTCTCGGTGAGGCGCATGTTCGGTCGTGGGTCGGTGGCTGCGGGTCGGGCGGCGTGGACGCCGTCCCAGAACGTCACCGCGTCGGTGCTCATCATGTCTCCTCCAGTCGGTACGCACCCAGTCTGACCAGGCACGGATCGATCTGGCACGGAAACTTGCCGTTATGGCAAGCTGGCCCCGTGGACAGCAAGAGCGACGACGAAGTACTGGACACAGTGGGGCCCCGGCTGCGGGCGCTGCGCCGCGATCGCGGCATCACACTCGCCGACCTCGCGGCAGCGACCGGCGTGTCGGAGAGCACGCTGTCCCGGCTGGAGAGCGGACAACGCCGGGCGACGCTGGAGCTGCTGCTGCCGCTGTCGCGGACCTACGACGTCCCCCTGGACGACCTGGTCGGCGCGCCCCGTACGGGAGACCCCCGAATCCACCTCAAACCGATGCACAAGTTCGGGATGACGTTCATCCCGCTGTCCCGGCGGCCCGGCGGGATCCAGGCCTTCAAGATGATCATCCCCAGCACCCCGCACCCCCTCGAACCGGCACTGAAAACCCACGACGGCTACGAATGGCTGTACGTGCTCAACGGCCGCCTGCGGCTGGTGGTCGGCGACCGCGACCTGGTGATGCCGACCGGAGAAGCAGCCGAGTTCGACACATCACTGCCACACTGGCTGGGCAGCGCCGACGGCGGCCCGGTCGAACTGCTCATCCTGTTCGGTCCACAAGGGATGCGCGCCCACGTACGAGCCGACCAGCACTGACGACACAGAAAACCCTCGTGAGTGTTCAGCCGGGTCAGAACCCGTGAAACACTCACGAGGTGGTGGTCAGAACTCGGCGGACTCCCCAGCTTCGAGGAGCACGAGCCGGTCACTGAGGCCACGCGTGGCGAAGGCGTCCCGAACCGTGCCGGGTCCCTGCGTGAAGTGCTCCCAGCCCTCGACATGAACGGGGACAACGGCTTTCGCGTCAAGGATCTCGGCGGCGCGTGCGGCGTGACCGCTGGTGAGCGTCAAGTAGGCGTTCATCACGGGAACGCGCGCCCCGCCCGCGAACAAAACCGCGATGTCGATCGGTCCAGTGTGGAACGCGACCTCCTCGACGACGTCCAGGGAGGCGTTGTCGCCGCTGACGTACACGGTCGGCAGCCCGGCACCGGTCAGCACGAACCCGATCACCTCACCGACCACCGCGTCGGCGCCCTTCGGGCCGTGCAGCGCGGGGACACCGATGATCGTCACGTCGCCCACCCTGGTGCTCTGCCAGTTCGGCAGCGCTTTCGCTGTCCCGCCAAGGCGTTCCGCGCCGGTCGGGGTGGTCAGCACGAGCGGGACACCGGCGAGCAGCTTGCGGCCGGAGGTGTCGAGGTTGTCCGGGTGCTCGTCGTGCGACAGCAGGACGACGTCGATGTGGCCGATCTCGCCGACGGGCACCGCGGGTGGGTCGGTCTTGACCAGGCCGTGTTCGGAGTTGCCGGGCGGGTCGAAAGTGGGGTCGGTGAGCAGACGCAGCCCGCCGTACTCGATGAGCGCGGTCGGGCCACCGATGACCTGGATCCTGGTTGCAGCCATGGCGAAATCCTGGGCCAGGGGCGCGGCGGGCCGTGAGTGGCCGGGAGGACGTTCAGCGATCGATTCCGGCCATCCGGAACGTCGCCCGGTACTCCTGCGGGCTGACTCCGACCACGCGCCGGAACGGCGGCCGCAGTGAGACCGCCGAAGACAGCCCGACCTGCCGCGCGATCGCGTCGACCGGGAGGTCGGTGTGCTCCAGCAGCTGCTGTGCCCGCAGGATCCGTTGGTGCAGCAGCCATTGCAGCGGCGAGACACCGGTGGTGGCGCGGAACTTCCGGTCGAACGTGCGACGGCTGAGGTGCACGTGCCCGGCGAGCGACTCGACTTCGATCACCTCGTCGAGGTGCTCGACGGCGTACGCCATCGCCCTGGACAACTCGTCGTCCTCGGCACGCTCGGGGATCGGCTGGTCGATGTACTGCGCCTGACCGCCACTGCGCTGGGGCGGCGTGACCATCGTGCGTGCGATCGACGTCGCGGCTGCCGGGCCCCACAACCGCCGCACGACGTGCAGGCACGCGTCGATCCCCGCAGTGGTCCCGGCGCTGGTGACGACGTCGCCGTCGTCGACGTAGAGCACGGACGCGTCCACCTGGACCTGCGGATACGCCGCCGCGAGCGCGGGCGCGAAGGCCCAATGGGTACTCGCTCGCCGACCGTCGAGCAACCCGGCTGCCGCCAGCACGAACGCGCCCAGGCACAGGCCGACGATCAACGCGCCGCCCGCGTGGGCCTCCCGCAGCGCGTCGAGGACGGGCTCCGCTGGCCGCTCACGCGGATCACGCCAGGACGGCACGACCACGATGCCCGCGTCCTTGATCGCGTCGAGCGAGTGCGGCGCGTACAGCTGGATGCCGCCGGTGGTGTTCACCGGCCCCGGTTCTGCGGCCACCGCGAGCAGCGTGAACCGGGGCGCGTCCGGCGTGCACCGGTTCACGCCGTACACGCTGATCGGCACCGACGTCTCGAACAGCGGCGCACCGTCGAACATCACCACCGCGACCGTGGACGTGTCTCGACTCATGCGTTCAGGTTAGGGAACTCGCGATGGCATCGACGCGGGTTCCGCGCACCCGGTGTCGAGAGGCGCGAGGAAGTCGTCTTCGGTGGCGGAACTGTAGCGAGTTTCCGACAAAAGCCTTCACGGGTGATCGGGGAGACGCTAAGTTCGCGCGGTGCTTGACGAAGACCTCGCCAAAGTCATGACCGCGTACCGGACCTGTGAGCTCGCGACACTGGCCAAGGACGGCACCCCGATCACCTGGCCGACGAGTCCGTGGCTGCGCGACGACGGAAAATTCGTCCTGACGACGTCACTCGGTTTCCCGTACAAGGCGTACAACATCCGCCGTGACAGCCGGGTCGCCATGCTGTTCTCCGACCCGACGGGGAGCGGGCTCGACGCGCCCGAGCAGATCTTCGTGACCGCGACGGCGAGCTGTCCCGAGGAGATCTCCACCGCGCCCGGTGACCTGGCCGAATACTGGTCGATGTTGTTCGAGCGCCAGCCGTCCGGCCGCGCGCACCTCAGCCCGTTGATGCGGCCGCTGGGCGACTGGTACTACATGCGCCTGGTCATCACGATCACGCCGGAGACCGTCACCACCCGGCCGCCGCTCGTCAGCCGGCCGAGGACGGAACCGGCACAGTCTATTGTGGACAGTTTCGAGACCGCGGTGCTCGGCGGCAGGACCGCGACCGGCGAACCGGTGCTGGTCAGGGTCCGGCCCGAGCCGACGGGGACCGGCTACCGGGTCACCCCGGATGTGCCGGTCGAGCCGGGCCCGGCGAGTCTGTTGGTGCACAGCCACGACGAACTGATCGACAACCTGCGCCTGGCGTTGGTGCGCGGGCGGTTGACCGGCGACTCGTTCGTCCCGTCGCGGGTCGTGAACCCCATCGGGTCGAACTGGGCTGTGTTGCGGCAAGGGCGCCGCAACACACGCGACTACCTGCGCAGGCGCGGCCTGGCCCGCCCGAAGGTGGACTGGGCCGCGTTCGCTGCACTAGCCGGCTGACGCGACCGGGCCGACGACCTGGGGGATCTCGAAGAGGTTGCCCAGGTCGCCGGTGTGCAGGAACGCCACCTTGCTGCCCGGTTCGACCTTGCCGGTCCGCACGTGCTCCAGCAGCCCGGCGAATCCCTTGCCGGTGTAGACCGGTCCCATGAACACGCCGTCGGACACGGCCAGTTCCTTGATGGCGGCGACGCCTTCCGGCGACGGAACCGCGTAGTCCTCGCCGATGAACCGCTGGTCGACGTCGATCTCCGCGCGGATGACGTCGTCGGCGGGCAGCGGCGCGCCCAGGGTGTGCAGGATGTCCTTGACCCGGTCGACGATGACGCCCTCGTTGATCCAGTCGCCCGCGCGGTACGCGCAGATCGCGATCGACCTGAACCGCACGCGACTGCCGGTCATCAGCTTCGCCGCGACGAGCCCCGGCAACGCGGTCCCGGTGCCCGCGGTGTGGTAGACGTAGTCGAGGTCGACCCCGGACTGCGCGGCCTGCTCGATCATCTCCTTGAAGGTCAAGGCGTGCGCCACGAACCCGGCCGGGTGCGCACCGCCCGTCGGGACCACGATCACCTTGTGCCCCAACGCCTCCAGTTCGGCCTTGCGGGCGTTCATCGCGTCGAGGACGCGTTTCTGCTCGTCGGGCTCGTCCCAGTAGGCGCCGCCCTTGGTGGGTATGGCGTGCACCTCGACGTCCATGATCTTGTTCAGCAGCAGGTTTCCCCGGTATTCGGTGAGCTCGCCGTGGCGGCTCTCGTCGCGGGTGAGGAACAGGATCGGGGTCAGCCCGGCGACCCGGCAGGCCACGGCGAACTGCATCCCGGAGTTGGTGAGGTACACGCCCTGGGTGATGACGTGCGTGACGCCGTCGGCCAGTGCCTGCCCGAGGATGAACTCGGCCAGCCGGGTCTTGCTGCCGCTGGCGGCGCCGGGTCCGGCCATGTCCTCGCGCTTGAGGAAGAAGTCGACGCCGTAGGTCGCGGACAGGTTGTCGAGGCGGTGGAACGGTGTCGGGTAGAAGCCGATGCGCTTGCGGGGGAGTTTCGCGATCAGTCGGTCCAACTCAGCGCTGTCCATGGATGCCATGGTCCAGCCGGTACGCTGATAAGCGCAAGAGAAGAAAACTTACCCGGACATTAGCTACGCTGATGTTCGTGATGGATCCACGCCTGCTGGCGACGCTCGACGCGGTCGTCCGCCTCGGGTCGTTCGCGGCGGCAGCGGACGAACTCGGCTACACCCAGTCCGCGGTGTCCCAGCAGATCGCGGACCTCGAACGGCGCGTGGGACTGCGCGTACTCGACCGGCGGCCGGTCCGCCCCACGGCAGCGGGAAAGGTCCTGTTGCGGGTGGCGGGCGAGGTCCGCGCGGCGATGTCCCGTGCCGCCGCGGAACTGACCGCGCTCGACGACGGCCGCGCGGGCTCGGTGCGACTGAGCGCCTTCGTGTCGGCGGCCAACAGCATCGTGCCCGCGGCACTGGGGATGCTGCGGGCAACCCACCCCGGCGTCGATGTCAGCCTGACGCAGTTGGAGACCGCGGACAGCTACGACGGCCTGCTACGCGGTGACGTCGACCTCGCCGTGACGTTCGACTACGACCGCTTCCCCCAACCGGAACCGGCCGGCCTGCACCGGACACGACTGTGCCGCGACCCGGTGGTGGTCGCCCTGCCCGCGACGCATCCGTTGGCGGACAGGAAATCGGTGCGCCTGGCCGACCTCGCCGACGAGTCGTGGATCGGCACCCCGGTGACCGACGCACACCTGGGCCTGCTCGCCGAATTGGCCCGCTCACCGGGTTTCAAGCAACGCCTTGCCTTCGACGGCGACGACTTCCGGACGGTGCTGAGCCTGGTCGCGCACGGCCTGGGCATCGCGCCCCTGCCCACGCTGGCCTTGGCCGACACCGTCGACGGTGTCGTGGCCGTGCCGATCGCCGAAAAGCCCTTGGTTCGTTTCCTGTACACGTGCAGACTCGCCACGGCGCGGACGCCGAGCATTGTCACGCGTGTCGAGGAATGCCTCGCCGCCGCGACGAAGGATGTCATTGCCTACTGAGTACCCACGCGACTGCGCGCTTCGGCTGTTGTCGTTGCGACGGAACCGGTGTACGTGTAGTCGTCGAGCGGGAACCGTTGCGCGTCGCGGTTCCCGGTGACGACGGGCACGGGCCGCAGCAGCGCGGCTTCGCCGTGCGGGTTGAAGTAGTAGCTGCGGGCGGTGGCGCAGTTTCCCCGGTAGAACACCGAATCCCCGAGCCTGCGGGTCATCCTCGCCAGGAAGTCGTCGTTGGCCCGCTCGGTCACCTCGAACGTGGTCGCCCCGCGCCGTCGCATCTCGCCGAACAGCCTGGCGATGTGCTTCATCTGCCCCTCGATCGTCCAGAAGAACGACAGCCCGGTGTACGAGTACGGGCTGTTGAGGCTGATCAGGTTCGGGAACCGCGGCACCGTGACCCCCTCGTACGCCTGGAACCTGGTGTCGCGCCACCACTTCCCCAGGTCCAGTCCGTCCCGGCCGATCACCTCGATCGCCGGGAAGTTGGTCTCCCACAGGTCGAACCCGGTCGCCAGCACCAGCAGGTCGATCTCGGTCGTCTGCCCGTCGGCCGTGGTGATGCCGTGCGGCCTGATCAGGTCGATCGACGACGTCTCCAGCTTCACGTGCGGCTGGTTGAACGTGCGGAAGTAGCTGTTGGAGAACGTCGGGCGCTTGCAGCCGAAGGAGTACCGCGGGGTGAGTTTGCGCCGGGTCGCCGGGTCGCGCACCTGGGCGAGCAGGTGCGCACGGGCCAGCAGTTCGGCACCCTTGGCGGCGAGGCGGGCCTGCCGGTAGTGCAGGACGCCGACCGTCGACAGCGTCTCCAACGCGGCCGAGTTGACCAGGCGGGCCGCTCGTTGCACGCCGGGGAACCGCGCGAACAGGCGGCGGACCGGCCGGGGGATCGGGGTGTCGACCTTCGGTACGACCCAGATCGGCGTGCGCTGGTAGACCGTGAGCTCCTTGACCTTCGCCGCGAGCTCGGGGATGAGCTGCACGGCGGTGGCGCCCGTGCCGATGATCGCCGCGCGCTTGCCCGCCAGCGAGTAGCTGTCGTCCCAGTCGGCGCTGTGGATGACCTTCCCGGCGAACGTCTCGATCCCGGGGATGTCCGGGGTCTTGGGCTGCGAGAGGAAACCGGTGGCGGTGAAGAGATACCGGGCCGACAACGGCTCCGCACCGTCCACAGTGATCTGCCAGCGCTGTGCCGCCTCGTCCCACCGCGCGCTCGTGACCGTCGTGCCGAACCGCATGCGGCGTCGCAGGTCGTACTTGTCGGCGACGTGCTCGGCGTAACGCTTCAGCTCGGCGCCCGGCGCGAACAGGCGTGACCAGTTCGGGTTCGGCTCGAAGGAGTACGAGTACGTCACCGACGCGATGTCCACCGCCAGCCCGGGATACCGGTTGACGTGCCACGTGCCGCCGAGGTCGGTCTCGCGGTCGAGGATCACGTAGTCGCGGATGCCGAGCCGGTCGAGCTGGATGGCGGCACCCATCCCGCCGAAACCCGCGCCGATGATCACCGCTTCGTGCTGTGCGGTCATGATGCCGCTCCTTGCTTGCGAGGCTTGCGGGACTGGGTCTGGCTGTCGATGGCGCGTTCGTACGCGCCCCTGGTGATCGGGTCGACGGACGTGAGCGCGCGGCGGTCACCGATGGCCCGGCGTCCCAGTCGCATCACCGGTTCGGGAATGACCGTGTTCAACAGTCCCCACCCGGCGAGGTAACCGGGTACCGGGATCTCGGCACGTCGACGGGAGACGCTGCCCACGATGGCGCGGGCGATGTCCTCCGGGTCGACCGTGGGCATGCCGTGCCCGAGCGGGACTCCCGAGGACAACCGGGTTCGTACGGCCGACGGGAGCACCGCGCTGACGCTCACCCCGCTGTCCGCGTACTCCTCGCGGACGGCCAGTGACAGGCCGAGGGCGGCGAACTTGCTCGCGTTGTACACGGCCATGCCGGGTATGGGGACCTTGCCCGCCATGGAAGCGACGTTGACCACGTGGCCTCGTGCTCGTTCGATCATGTGCGGCAGCACCGTGCGCATGCCGTTGATCAGGCCCCACACGTTGACGTCCATCGTGGTGGCGCTGGTGGCGTCCGGCTCGGTGACGAAGTCCCCGAGCGGCATCACACCGGCGTTGTTCACCAGCACGTCGATCCGGCCGTGCTCGGCGACGGCGGCATCGGCGAACGCCGTGAACGAGTCGCGGTCGGTGACGTCGAGCGGGCGCGAGCGGGCCGTCGGGCCGATTTCGCGTGCGGTCTCCGCGGCGACGTCGGCGTCCAGATCGCCCAGCCACACGGTGGCACCGCGGTCGGCGAACAGTCTCGCTGTCGCCGCACCGATTCCCCGTCCGCCGCCGGTCACGAGGACGACCGCGCCGCCGAGTGGGATCGCGGGATACCTCACTGCGTACCTCCAAGCTGGGCATCAAGTCGTTGTGGCACGTTGGCCAACGCGGTCCGCATCGCGGACAGCCGCCGCCGCGGGTTCATGAAGTTCGGGCCCATCGCGGCGAGTTCGGCCGTGGACGGGAAGATCCGCACGACACGCACGCCGTCCGCCGCCAGCGCGGCGAGTTCACGGTCAAGGCCACGGCTCATCGGCCTGCGCATCAGGGACTCGAACCGCCCGCCGACGCCACCGACCCGGACGCCCTTGTCCGACGCCATCGGCGTGACCACCAGAACCTCGTCCAAGCCCTGGCCGACCAGCAGATCCGCCGACCCCGTCGACGCCACTCCGCCGTCCAGGTACGCACGGCCCCCGATCCGCACCGGGGGATACCAGCCGGGGACGGCCCAGGACGCCCGCACGGCGTCCCGCAGGGCCACCCGGGGCGTTGCGGGGGAGCCGAAGGCGGTCCGCTCGCCGGTCTGGGCGTCCATCGCGACGACCCACACTGCGGGGTGCGCGACCCAGCCGCCGTCCGGTACTAGGTCGTCCACCAGGGCGTCGAGGAAGCCCGGATCCGTGCGTCCGGCCGGAGCCAGGCCGGTCATGGTCATCAGCGAGGCGCGCTGTCGTCGCCCGGCCTTCACCAGCGACCACGACCCGCTCAACGCGGGGAACGCCGGAAACGCGGCGGGCGGCTCGGTGAAGAACCGTCGTACGGACTCCCGCGCATCGGCCTGCCCACGCTGCCCGGCCACGAGTTCCTCCGTGCCGACGCCGGAGCCGAGCATCGCGGCCAGGCTCGCCCCGCCGGACGTCCCGACGATCACGGCCGCGTCCCGCGGATCCCAGCCCCACTGCTCCCGCACTGCCGCGAGCGCGCCGACCTGCCACGCGCTGCCGACCGTGCCGCCGCACCCGAGCACCAAACCGCGTCGCGTCACTGCGCCTCCAGTTCAGATACAGTCTGTATCTGGATTCGCAGAGTATGCGTAGTCCGGTAGGGTGTCAACGTGCCCAGACTGACGCGCGCCGAGAGCCAGGCCAGGACGAGGACACGACTGCTCGAGGTCGCGAGCGAGCTCTTCCTGCGCGACGGGTACGCGGCGACGTCACTGGAGAAGGTGGCCGACGCGGCCGGGTACACCAGGGGCGCGGTCTACTCGAACTTCCGCAACAAGGACGAGCTCTGCATGGCGGTGCTCGACGAGATCAGGGCCGCCCGCGTCGAGGACATCCTGGCCATCCTGCGTGCCGACACGCTGGACGAGCGCGTGCACCTGTTCGAGGCATGGGCCGAGCGGGTCGTCGGCGATCCGGGGTGGACGCGGCTCGAGCTCGAGTTCGGCGTGCAGTCGAGCGGCGACGAGAAGCTCAGGGAGGAACTCGCCACCCGGATCGTCGCGCTCACCGAGCTGATCGCACAGGGTGTGCGGAGCTTCGAGGACACCGACGGCATCAAGCTGATGATGCCTGCCGACCAGATCGGTGTCGCCATGCTCAGCCTCGGTGTCGGGCTCGGGGTCTTCCGCTCGGTCGAACCCAAACTGCCGATCGGTGCGCTGGTGAACACCCTGCGCGTCCTGATCGGCGTTCCCGTGGTCTCGCCCTAGAAAGCGGCGAATCCGTCCCGCCAGGACTTCCGCTGGGGCGTCCAGCCCAATTCCTGCCTCGCGTAGCGGTTGTCGGCGCCACGGGCCCAGCCCGCGCGTGGGGCGTCAGATCGGGCCGGTTCCGGCGCGCCGACTGCCCGGCAGAACGCGGGCGTCCAGTCATAGCCAGACGCGGGGTCGTCGTCGCAGACGTTCACCGCGCCGGTCGGCCATTCCAACGCCGACACCGCTGCCTCAGCCGCGTCGTCCACGTGGACGAAGCTGGTCACGTCCGCGCTCGCGGGCAGTTCGCCCTTGGCGGCGAGGTTGGCCATCAGCGCACCGGGCGCGTACCAGGTTTCCGGGCCGTAGAACAAGCCGTAGCGCAACACCACCCATTCCGGGGCCTGTGCGACGGTTTCCTCCAGCGTGTGCACGGCTTCGACTGTCGCCAGGCGGTCCGCGCCGGACGTCAGGTCGAGCGGGACGTCCTCGGCCGCTGGTGCCGTTCCGGGTTCGTAGGTCCAGGCGATGCTCTGGGCGATGACTCGTCGTACGCCAGCGGCCAGCGCCGCGTCGACCAGGTTGCGGGTGCCTTCCTCGCGGACGCGGGCGTTCGCGGCCCTGTTGCCGCCGCTGAGGTCGGTCAGCTGGTGCATCACGACATCCGGCCGCGCGGCCAGGACCGCACCGGCCAACGCGTCACGGTCGTACACGTCCACGACGCTCACCTCGGCGCCCAGTCGTGCCAGCACGTCCGAAGTGCGCCGGGTCGCGCCGACGACCTGATGCCCCTGTGCCACCAGCAGTGTGGTCACTCGCCGACCGATCACACCGGAGGCGCCCGCGAGGAAGATCCGCATACCTCCACCGTACGACTGGACCACGGTTCCCTGTGGTCCAGTTGCCGCGCGATTTCGTGGGCCGGTCAGGGGGCCGGCCGGATGAACTGACCCAGCACACCGGGTACGGCCTCGTCGGCGAAAGCCGCGCTGTCGGTATCAGTTTCAGACCCACCCGATTGGCCCTAAAGCCGTTGACGATCGCGAGCTGGTTCGCTATTGCCAAAGGATCGTTGTGACAGCAGCAGACCTGGGGGTCAGCATGGAACTGGTCGAGCACGAGCCGTGGGGCGGCGATCGGCCACGGCCCGGCGCGTTGAGCGTCGCGGAACGCAGAGTCGCGGACCTGGCCGCGGCGGGCCACCGCAACCGCGAGATAAGCGTGAAACTCCACATCACCGTCAGCACGGTGGAGCAACACCTCACCCGCATCTACCGCAAGCTGCGCATCCCCAACCGCGCCGCACTGCGGGCCTTGTTCGGCAAGGACGCGTAACCACCGGACCCGCGTTCCCCGGGCAGCCGCCGAGGGGCGCGGGTGCACACTCCACCCAGGTCTCCACCCAGCGATGGTCCGAATCCACCCGGGCTCGTTCGTACGGTCTGTGCCATGGACAAGGACAAGCTGCTCAAGCTGGCCGCGGACAAGGCGCAGGACGCCGTACGGGGAGGCAAGGTGAACACGAAGGCGCTGGTCGCGCTCGTGGTGCTGGCGCTGGTCGTGCTCGGAGGGTTCATCGCCTACCGGTTGATCCTCGTTGAGCTCGTCACCACCATCAGCGATCATCACTGAGACGATCAAACTGAGGCGATCAAAACTGGGGCGATCCTCGCGGAAGGTGGTCGCACGGGGAGGGGACGATGCCGAGTCGGACACGGCCGCTGTTGCCGGACACCATCGCGCCCAGCTGGCTCGTCGTTCAGCTGTTCGGCACCCTTTTCGTGGCCGCGACGCTGCTCACCGCGCGGGAGAACCAGCCGTGGATCTGGGTGGTCTACGGTCTCTCCGCGGTGTGCTGGGCGGGTTTTGTCGCCACAGCGCACCGGCGTCCGGTCACGGCGGCCGTCCTGTTGACCGTCTCCAGTGTTCTGCCTGCTGCCGCGCTCGGCTGGGCGCAGGACAGTTCGGCCGTTCTGCTCAGCCTCATCGCGATCGGCCGGTTCGCCACGCTCACCGGGCTCAGTGTCGCCGCGATCATCACCGTCGCGCTCGTCGACATGGCCTTGGCTGTCGCCTCCACCGCGCTCGCCGGGGGCAGCCTGCTCGACGCGGCAGGCAACGCGGGGTTCATGCTGCTGCTCGGTTTGCTGGGGCTCAACCGCCGCCAGTACGAGATCCAGGCGATCCAAGCCGGACGGTTGCTGGAACAGACCAGGCTCGCGCAGGCGGAACACGCTCGTGCCGCCGCGTTGGACGAGCGCACCCGGATCGCGCGGGAGTTGCATGACGTGCTGGCGCACTCCCTTGGGGCTCTTAGTGTCCAGTTGGAACTCGCGGAGGCGCTCGCCGAGAAGTCCGATATGGAGGGTATCCGCAACGCTGTGCGGCGGTCGAGGCGGTTGGCCAACGCCGGGCTCGTTGAGGCGAGAGAGGCTGTCGCGGCGCTGCGGCGTGATGTGCTGCCGTTGCCCGACGCGCTCGCCGAACTGGCGGCGACGCACAGGCGCGACCACCAGGTGACGGTGGACTTGGACACCTCGGGTGCGCCACGGCCGCTGCCGTCGGCTGTGGTCGTCTCGCTCGCCGGTGTTTCCAGGGAGGCGCTGACCAACGCGGGCAAACACGCGCCTGGGCAGCCGCTCACCCTGAGATTGGTCTATGGCACGGGAGTCGTTCGGCTGACCGTGACGAACCCGTCCGAATCGGACTCGTCGGCCTGTCCGGGTGGCGGGTTCGGGCTCGCCGGGATGCGGGAACGCCTCGCGCTCGCCGGTGGCAGCCTGACTTCCGGGCAGCGGGACGGCAGGTGGCAAGTGGTCGCGGAGGTGCCCGGGTGATCAAGGTCATTGTCGTGGACGACCAGCAGGTGGTTCGCGAGGGACTGGTGGCGCTGCTGGATCTGCTCGACGACGTGAGCGTGGTCGGCTCGGCCGCCGACGGCCGTCAGGCCCTGGACGTCCTGCGGACGACGCCTGCCGACGTCGTCCTCATGGACCTCCGCATGCCGGAACTCGACGGGGTGGCCGCCACCCGGATGATCACGCGCGACCACCCGGGCACGGCCGTGCTCGTGCTGACCACGTACGCCGATGACTCGTCCATTGCGAACGCGCTCAGGGCAGGCGCCCGGGGCTACCTGACCAAGGACGCCGGGCGGGCGCAGATCGCCATGGCACTGCGGTCGACCGCGGCCGGGCAGTCCACGTTCGACGCCAAGGTCTCCGAACGGCTGGTCGCCGCGCTCGACGGACGGCCGCGTGACAAGCAGGCGGCGCCCGACGGCCTCACCGCGCGGGAGGTCGAGGTGCTCGGGCTGATCACGCGCGGCCTCACCAACCCGGAAATCGCCGCCGAGCTGTTCATCAGCGAGGCGACCGTGAAGACCCACATCAACAACGTCTTCGCCAAGATCGGGGTGCGCCACCGGGCGGAAGCCGTCCGCTACGGGCTGGACCACGACTTGTGAGCGTTCACCGCCACCGGGTGGCGGGCACGCAGGACGACTCGATGATGTGACTGCGAACACGTCGGGCATTTGTCCCCAAGGTCCGCAATGACCGGGCTGTCCGATATCGAGCTATCCTGGTCGGGATCTTGCCGGGCTCGCCGACGCCGACGGGCCGCCCTGTGGTTTTCCACAGTGGGTGTGGTGCGGACGGACACGGCGCAAGTGGGGGGCCAGCATCCTTCCGCGGCCGGGAGTGCGTTCCTAGGCTTGTTGTGTCACAAAGAAATTCGCGGAAGAGAGCGTTGATGTTCGGATACCTGATGGCCGGGAACGCGAACGAGCCGGTCGGCGGCATGGCCGGCTGGGCGGTCGACCTGATGGACAGCCTCGGCGGGTTCGGCGCGGCGATGGTGGTCGGGCTGGACAACCTCTTCCCGCCGATCCCCAGCGAACTGGTCCTGCCGCTGGCCGGGTTCTCGGCGAGCAAGGGTGTGTTCACGCTGGCGGGTGCGTTGTTCTGGACGACGCTCGGGTCGGTCGTCGGCGCGATCGTCGTCTACCTGGCCGGCGCGTTACTCGGCCGTGAGCGCACACGCGCGCTGGTCGGCAAGATCCCGCTGGTGAAGGTGACCGACTTCGACAAGACCGAGAAGTGGTTCGCCAAGCACGGCACCAAGGCCGTGTTCTTCGGCCGGATGGTCCCGCTGTTCCGCAGCTTCATCTCGCTGCCGGCGGGCGTCGAGAAGATGAACTTCCCCAAGTTCCTGGTGCTGACCACGGCGGGCAGTCTGCTGTGGAACACCATCTTCGTCGTCGCGGGCTACCAGTTGGGGGAGAACTGGTACCTGGTCGACGAGTACGCGGGCGTCTTCCAGAAGGTCGTGATCGTCGCCGTCGCGCTGGCGGTCGTGCTGTTCGTCGTGCTGCGGCTGCGCACCAAGCGCAAGGCGAAGGCGGGTGACCCCGAGGCCACCCAGGTCCTGCCGGTCCCCGGCGGCGAGCACGGTGCCGGTGGCGACGCCGAGGTGACCCGCGTGATCCCGAGGCTCCATGACGACCGCTCCCGGCGCGGACGATAAACTCCGTCCCCGTGGCGGAAACGTGGTCGGTGGAGAAGTTCGTGGCCGGCCTGAACCGGAAACGGATGGCGGCGGGCGTCCTCTTCACCGACGGCCACGACCGGGTCCTGCTGGTCGAACCGTCCTACAAGCCCGAGTGGGAGATCCCCGGCGGCTCGGTGGACGAGAACGAGTCCCCGTGGGCGACGGCGAGCCGTGAACTGGCCGAAGAGCTCGGGATGACGAGGAAACCGGGCCGTCTGCTGGTCGTCGACCACGTCCTGCCGCAGGAGCCGTGGACCGAGGCGGTGGTCTTCGTCTTCGACGGCGGGGTGCTCACCCAGTCCGAAGTGGACGAGATCGAGTTCGTGGACGGCGAGATCCTCTCCGCCGGTTTCCACGACATCGCCGAAGCGCGGCACCTGCTGCGCGAGCGGTTGGCCGGTCGGGTCGAGGCGGCGTTGTCCGCCCTGAAATCGGGGACGACCGTGCTGTGTGAACAAGGGCGTCCGGTCGGCTGATCATCGGCTGTTGAATAGTGTTCGAATCTCGGCGAGATTCGGCCGTGATGGCGCACAGTGATGGCGTGGCCAAAGAGATGTATGGATTTTCATCCGAGTGGGGGAAACCCATTACAGTGAGTTTTCCCGGGGATTGACCGCATAAACGGCAAGTCCGTGCCCACGATGTGGGCAATCTCGCGTCTATGGCCCTGACCTGCGCTTGGCTGACATCACACCGCGTCGCGACGTACGGCTCTTGCGTGGCCGTCATGCGTGATGGCATTCTCGGAGAGAAGTCGCATCCGGTGGCGAACAAGCGATGGGAGTGTGCGAAACGCTGAGGTGAGGCAGTGCGGCACATTTCGTGCTTGTCATTGATGGGGATGACTTTTCGGGGGAGTAACCCGATGTCCTGTGAATCATTCGTGGAATCGTCCACAACGTTGAGCGTGCTGAGTGCGAAGGTCCTCGAGGGCGTCGCCGTGGGCTCTTCGACGGTCCAACTCGCGTCGGAACTGTACCTCAGCAGGCAGGGGGTCGAATACCACGTCAACCTGATGCTCAGGAAGTTCCAGGTGCCCAACCGGGCCGCACTGGTCTCCAGGGTGTACTCGATGGGTATCTTCGACCACACCGCCTGGCCACCGGCGGTGCTGCCGGAATACATTCGATGACCCTGTTTCCACCGACTGGAGGAAGTGGTCGGCAGTGAGCACCAACCCGTTCGACGACCCGGACGGCACCTTCCACGTGCTGGTGAACGACGAGGGGCAGCACTCGCTGTGGCCTTCGTTCGCCGACGTGCCGTCCGGCTGGACTGTGGTGGTACGGGAGACCGACCGCCAGTCCGCGCTCGACTACGTCGAGCAGAACTGGACGGACATGCGTCCGGCGAGCCTGATCCGCGCGATGGACACCCCGGCAGGCGGCTGACCGGGGCGCGAACCGGGGACGACCGCCCGGCCCACCAGCCGGGCGGGGTCGCCGGTATGTCTTTTTTGTGGCGCGAGGGCTGCTCATTCGGTACATGTGGTGTGTGGTCCAGATCGTGGATCGGTGGAACACGGCGTACTTCCAGGGCCGTCTTTCCACTGGGGTACTCGCCGAACTGCGTGAACTGGCTGACGCGCCGGACGACGCGCTGGCGTTGGCCGACCGGGCCTTCCGGCTGATGCTCGCCGCCGGGTTGCGGCCGACCGACCTTTCGGTGTTCACCGCGTGGCTGATCGGTTTCAGCGTGCCGAGAACGGTCCCGAGTGCCTGGTCGGGCACGGTTCCGCCGGTCACCATGGCAGGCAGGCACCGCGTGCTCGACGAATACGTGGCCCGCAATCCGTGGCACCGGCCGGGTGAACGAGGTGTTTTCGTCGACGTCGGCTGCGGGTTCCCGCCGTTCACCACGATGGAGACCGCGCAGCGGCTGCCCACCTGGCGCGTCATCGGCGTCGACCCGGCGTTCAGCCGATACGTCGTCTACAACACCGAGGGCGCGTACGCCTGCTACGACGAGGACTTACGTTTGCGCTACTACCAGGCGGGCACGTACGACCCCGACAGGGACAACAGCAAACGGCGGTTCCGGGAGATCCTCGACCGCCTGCTACCCAGGCTGACCGGTGACGAAGTCACCGACGAAGGCGGCAAGCTCGTCCGCGATCCCATGCGCCACTACGAGACGGACAACCTCGAACTCGTCGGCGGAGGCATCGGCGAGTACACAGCGGACGTCGGCGTGGACGTGATCAGGTGCATGAACGTGTTCATGTACTTCGACCACCCGTTCCGCGAGAGGGCGCTGGCGTGGGCGACGACGTTGCTGCGCCCCGGCGGCCTGTTGCTCTGCGGCAGCAACTGGATCGACTCGGCGTGCGCCCGCTACACGGTGTACCGCAAGGAAGACGACCGCCTGGTCCCCAAGGAGTTCGCCTTCAGCATCGACAACGTCCGCCCGATCGACCTGGCCCCGTGGTACGGGTTGCATGACGACAACCTCGAGAACCTGTCGAACGCCCACGCGGTGGGCACAGTCCGCGCGGACACGCCGTTCCTGCGCAGGTTCGACAGCCGGATGGACGCACTGCTGACCCAGCTCAACATGTGCCCCCGCGACTCCGACGGCTACCTCGGCCACGCCCCAGCGGACATGCCCGCCGAGGACCGGGCCCGCTGCAGCTCGATCCTGGCCGCCCACCTCGACGACGAGGGATTCGTCGCCGAAGCGGTCGACGTGCTGCGCCGCTCGGGAAGACACGCCTGGCGCAACCACGTCGGCCACGTCGCGATGCGCCCGGTGAAACCGCCGCCCCTGACACCGTCGGCGGTGCTCTGAGTTGACGAACTGAAGCTCGAACCACGCGACCTCACCCACGGGCCCGTAAGGTGACCTCATGGCTGATCACGCGGAACTGATGCCCATCGCCACCCAGGCCGTGTCGATGGCACGCACGATCATCCACCACCGAGCGCCCGCCGCCGTGACCACCAAGGGCGACAGGGACATGGTGACCGACGTGGACCTGGCGGTCGAGGAAGCGGTACGCGCCTTCCTCGCCAAGGAAACACCCGACATCCGCCTGGTGGGCGAAGAACACGGGGACTCCGGCACGAGTGAGTCGGACCTGTGGTGGGTCCTGGACCCGATCGACGGAACGGCGAACTTCGCCCGTGGCATACCGCTGTCGGCGGTGTCCCTGGCCCTTGTGGACGGAACACAGGCAGTGCTCGCGGCGATCGACATGCCATTCATGAACACCTGGTACACAGCAAGGGCAGGCGGCGGAGCATACGCGAACGGCGAGCCCATGCACTGCTCGGCGGTGAAAGACCTGTCCGACGCCGTCATCTCGATCGGTGACTTCGCGGTCGGCGACGGCGCGGCGCCGAAGAACCGCGTACGCCTGGCCCTGCTCGCCGAACTCGGCGCCAACGCACAACGAATCCGAATGATCGGCACAGCGGCGACGGACCTGGCGTGGGTGGCCCAAGGCAGGCTGGACGCGACGATCAACTTGTCCAACAAGCCGTGGGACACCTTGGCCGGGGTGCTCCTGGTCCGTGAGGCCGGTGGTCTGGTTCTGGACCACGACGGCAGCCAGCACACTTCCGACTCCGCCAACACGATCGCGATAACCCCAGCCCTCAAGAACGAGATCATGAGCAGGGTGGCAGAGGCTCGTCGCGGATAGGCAGCGCGACAACTCGCGGTTTGGCCTCCAGCGAGAGGCTCCTCCTTTACGCTCGAAGAGGCCACCCTCCCCAAGACAGGCGCAGCGCCTTGGGACAGCACAGCGACAAGAGGCAGGGCACTCGTCCCATGTCAAATCGGCGCCGCCCCAACCCGCCATGAGCCCAAGTCAAGAGCATGAGCAATACGGTTGAGTCATGAAGCGAGTAACGGTGTTCGGGCTAGGCGGAACCATCTCGATGACGGCGGACAAGGCAGGAGGAGTAGTCCCCGCCCTTTCGGCCGAACAACTGGTGGCGGCAGTACCAGGCCTGGCCGAGACGAACATCGAAGTCGACGTGGTGGACTTCCGCCGCATCCCGGGAGCTTCCCTGTCCTTCGAGGACATCAGAGAACTCACCGCAGCCATCGAGCAGCGACTGTCCACAGGAGCGGACGGTGTCGTGGTGACCCAAGGAACCGACACCATCGAAGAGGTCGCCTACCTCCTGGACCTCACCCACACCCGCCCAGAACCGATCGTGGTCACGGGAGCCATGCGCAACCCGACCCTGGCGGGAGCGGACGGCCCGGCCAACATCCTGGCAGCGATCCAGACCGCGGCGGCGGACACCGCACGCGACCTCGGTTCCCTGGTCGTGTTCGCCGACGAGATCCACTCCTCCGTCCGTGTCCGCAAGACGCATTCCACCAGCGGCCACACGTTCCAGTCGGCCAACGGCGGTCCGCTCGGTTACGTCGTCGAAGGCGAACCCCGGATCGTCAACCGCCCGGCTGCCCGTGTCACCCTTCCCGCCGCCACTGGCCGCGAAGCCGAAGTGGCCGTCGTTCCCGTGGTCCTCGGCGACACCGGAGTGACTCTGCGAGCCGTCGCGAACCATGTGGACGGTCTGGTCGTCGCGGCTTTCGGGGCGGGGCACGTACCCGTTGCGCTCGTGGAGATCCTGGGCGGCCTGGCCGCTCGCATCCCCGTCGTCCTCGCCTCCCGGGGCGGTGCGGGGTCGACGTTGGCCCGGACGTACGCCTTCCCCGGATCCGAGACGGATCTGCTCGGCCGTGGCCTGATCCCCGCGGGTTTCCTCGACCCGGTGAAAGCCCGGATCCTGGTGCGCCACCTGCTGATCAGCGGTCACGACCAGACGAGCATCAAAGCGGTGTTCGAGCGCGCGGGCAGCTGAGTCAGCGTTCCGTGGCGACGGCCGCGCGCAACGCGGGGGCGACCTCGGCGCCGAGGGCCTGGATGACCGCTGGGTCGTCGCCGCCGATGAAGAACGCGCTGACGCCGTGGTCGAGAACCAGTTCAAGCAGTTGCTCGACCCAGTCGGCGGGCGTGCCGTGCAGCGGCGTGTCCGTGCGGTCGTAGCTCGCGCTCATGATGTTGAGCAACCTGCGGACCTCGCGCGGATCACGGCCGGCCTTGGCCGCCGCCTCGTCGATCCTCGCGTTGCCTTCGGCCAGGTCGCCCGGCTTGAGGTAGTCCAGCGTCGGCAGCCAGCCGTCGGCCTTGGCGCCGGTCAGTGCCAGCATCTTCGGCTTGTACGCGCCGAGCCAGATGGAGATGTCGTGGTGCGGCGCGGGCCCGTGTTTGGTGCCGGGGACCTGGTAGTGCTGTCCGTCGAACCGGAACATCCCGCGCGTGTTCGTGTCCCACAGGCCGCGCAGGACGTCGATCGCCTCCGCGAGGGCTTCGATGCGTTGTCCTGCCGTTCTGCGCCCGCCGCCGATGCCGTGGATGGCGTCGGCGAGCCCGCCCGCGCCGATTCCCAGCTCGAACCGCCCACCGGAGAGCAGGTCCAGGCTCGCGGCCGCCTTGGCGAGCACCGCGGGCGGCCGCAGCGGGAGGTTGATCACGTTGCTGGACACGGTGATCCGGTTCGTTCGCGCCGCGACCCAGCTCAGCAGCGTCCAGACGTCCAGCAGGCCCGCGTTGTACGGGTGGTCCTGGAACGCCACCGCGTCGAGCCCGGCGGTCTCGGTCAACTCGGCCAGCCCGACCGCGCGGTCCGGCTCTTGGGCTGACGGTGTGACGAACGTGCCCAGCACCAGGTCGTGCCCGTAGTCGGTCATCAGCGACCCCCGTTTGTCAGGTGTCGGATCATCTTATCCGAGATGAAATCCCTGACAACGCGGTCACAACTCCCCGCGTTTGCGGGAGACGAGCAGGAACAACGGAACACCGACCAGAGCGGTGAACACGCCCACCGGCACCTCGCGAGGCGCGTACGCGACCCGCGCCAGCGCGTCGGTCCACACCAAGAACACCGCACCGGCCAACGCCGTGTACGGCAGCAGGACGCGGTGCTTGGGGCCGACCAGGAACCGCACGCCGTGCGGAACGATCAGCCCGACGAACCCGATCGCCCCGACCGACGCCACGGCCACGGACGTCAGCAGCGCGGTCGCCACGAGCAGGACCAGACGCGTCCGGCGGACGTCGACACCCAGCCCGGCGGCGGTTTCCGCGCCCAGCGCGAGGATGTCCAACGGCCGCGCGCACAACCAGATGCCCCCGAGGCCTACCGCCGCCGCGATCGCGGTCACCAGCACCGAGTCCCACCGCGCCGAGGACAGGGACCCCAACAGCCAGTAGGTGATCGCGCGCGTGGTGTCCGGGTCCGCCGACGCCATCAGGATCAACGACGTGATCGCGGCGAACAGCTGCCCGACGATCACGCCGATCAGCACGATCCTGACCGTGTGCAACTTGCTGCGGCGCAACAACACCAGCATGAAGATGAACGCCAGCGCGGCGCCGGCGAACGCGCCGCCCGTGATGCCGAGCGAACTCGCGCCGACCCCGAGCACGACGACCGCGACCGCGCCCGCCGACGCCCCGTTGGAGACGCCGAGCAGGTACGGATCCGCCAGCGAGTTGCGCGTGATCGCCTGCAGCACGGCGCCGCAGACCGCCAGCGCGGCCCCGACCAGGGCGGCCAGCAGTACGCGGGGAATCCGCAACTGCCAGATCACCGAGTCGGTCAGCCGGGGCAGCGGCGGCACCGGCAGGCCGAGGTGGGTACCGATCACGCGGCCGATGTCCGCGTAGCCGATGCCGGCCGCGCCGATCCGGACGGCGACGACGAGGGTGACGATCAGCGCCAGAGGTGCGGCTGCCGCCAGCGCGATCCGTCTAGCGCGCGACACCGAGCGACTTCAATCCCTCGGCGACGAGCCGCAAGGAGTTGGCACTGCGCACGGTCGGGTCGAGCTCGATCCCGGGAACCTGGATGATCCTGTTCTCCCGGACGGCCGCCAGTTGCGAGATGACCGGGTGCGCGCGCATCATCGCGATCTTCTCGGCCGCGCTGTCACCCGGGATGCCCCGGTCGGCGAGGTCGCCGACGACGATCACGGTGGGGTCCCGCTTGGCGATCTCCTCCCACGACACCTGCGGCCATTCCTCGTCGACGTCGTCGAACGCGTTGGGGGCGCCGATGATCCGGCTCATGTCACTGGGGATCCCGTTGTGCCCGGCGACATACGGGGAGTCCTTGAAGACCGAGTACAGGTAGACCACGGTCGGTTTGCCGGACGTCAGCGTGGACTGCCTGAGCGCGTCCCGTTGCCGGGCGATCAGGGCGTTCGCGCGGTCGGGGATGCCGAAGATCCTGCCGTAGTTCTCGTAGTCCCGGAACAGCCGCTCGAACGGCGTCCCGGACTCGTCACGCGGGCACTCCACCGCGCTGATGTAGGACGGCAGACCGAGTTCCTGGAGCTCCTCGCGTGTGCCGAGTTGGTTCTTGACGAAGTTCGACGCGAAGGAGCTGACCACCAGATCCGGTGTGGCGGCCCGCAACTGCTCGCCGGTCAGCTGTTTGGCGCTGAGGACCGGGATCTTGTCGTACGCCGCCTGGTACTCCGGCAGGATCTTGCCCGAGCGGAAGGCCGTGCCCACCATGCGCTCGCCGAGCCCCAGTGCCAGCAGGGTCTCGGTGGACGACTGTTCCACGGTGACGACCCGGCTCGGCGGCCGGTCGAAGCGCAGCTGCCGCCCGCAGTTGGTGACCGTGGTCGCACTGTGGCCTGACGCGGACGTGTCGGCTGGTGCGGCGCACGCGCCCACCAGCACCGTCGCGGCGAGCGCTGCGGCTAACCGGATCAAGTCGGCCTCCTTGTCGCATGTAACTTGCAACAAGCACGGTATCTCATTGACAATGGTTTTCACTAACGAGAAGGGGGTGGAGGTGCCGAACGCCGCGTTTCTCCGGCTGTGGACCGGGATGACCGCGTCCGGGTTGGCCACGTGGGCGTTGCCGTTCATCCTCGGCCTCGCGGTGCTGGACAAGTCCCTCAGCCCGGCCGCGCTCGGCGTGGTCCTCGCCACACGCACGATCGGCTTCCTCGCGGCCGTGCCGGTCGGCGGAGTGCTGGCCGACCGGTACTCGCGCCGTGCCGTCGTCCTGTGGTCCGGCTTGATCGCGGCCGTCGCGTCCCCGGTGATCGCCATGGGTTCCGTGCCGCTGATGGCTGTGGCGGCGACTGTCGTCGGCGTCGGCCAGGGCGCGTGCCGCCCGGCGTTCCAGGCGCTGGTGGCCGAAGTGGTCGCGGTCGAACGCCGTCAGCAGGCCAACGCGGCCATGACGCTCTCGGTCCGCGTGACAACGTTGCTGGCCCCTGGGCTGACCGCGTTGCTGGCGACGGTCGTGACCACCGGCTGGTTGCTTGTCGGCACGGGTCTGCTGTGGCTGGTGGCCGCGTTCCTGCCGCCCAATGGAGCGGGCAAGCCGGTAACACAGGACACCCGTCCCCGGTTGATCGACGAGTTCGCCGAAGGCATCAGGGAAGCACGCAGGCACCCGTGGTTCGTCGCCGGTCTCGGCGCGCTGTCCGCCGTGATCTTCACCGGCTACTCGGCGACAGGGGTGGCGTTGCCGCTGCTGAGCGGATCCGAAGCGGTCCTCGCGGCGGCGCTGACCGCGTACACGGCCGGAGCGCTGGCCGGAGCGTTGATCATCGCCCGCTGGCGGCCCCGACGGCAGGGCTGGGCGGCGTTGGCCGGTCTTGCCTGTTACGGCTTCGCGCCGCTGAGCCTGCTCGCGGACCTGGGGCCGGTGACGCTCATCGCGGCCTATGTGGTCACAGGCATCGGAATCGAACTGTTCAACGTGCCGTGGTTCACCGCCACCCAGCGCGAGGTCGAACCGCGCCTGCTCGCCCGCGTGTCCTCATTGGATTTCCTGTTGTCGTACGGTCTCGCGCCGCTCGGGCTCGCGCTCATCGCACCGGCGATCGACGCCTTCGGGACCACCGCGGTGCTCGCTGGCTGCGCGGTGATCTGCTTCGCCGCACCGGCCATCGCCGCACTGGTGCCCACCTCCCGTGACTTCGGCCGGAGCCGAACCGCTCGCCAAACCGAGATCGGCTCGTCCCGACCCGTCGACAAGTGACCTCGTGAGTGTTTGCCGGGGTTAGAACCCCGGCAAACACTCACGAGGAGGATCTGCGCGGGCCACGGTCTGGTCCACGACAGTTAGGCTGGGGCGACTGACGGCGGGAGCACGCACTGGGGGCAGGGTGACTGCGGTGGAATTCGGGCTGCTCGGCACGATCGAGGCACGCTCCGGCAACCACCAGGTCGACCTGGGGCACGCCCGGCAGCGACTGGTGCTCGCCGCGTTGCTCGTCGACGCCGACCGACTGGTGCCGGTCGGGAACCTCGCCGACCGGATCTGGGGCGACAACATCCCGCACAGCGGCCTGACCCCGCTCTACGGGTACGTGTCCCGGCTGCGGCAGGCGTTGGCGCCGATCGAGCGGGACATGCGGATCGTGCGCCAGCCGGGTGGCTACATGGCCGCGGTCAGACCGGCGACGGTGGACCTGCACAGGTTCCGGCAACTGCTGGGCCAGGCCAGGGCGACCGACGAGCCCGACCGGGCGATCGTGTTGTTCAACCAGGCGTTGGACCTGTGGCGGGGTGAACCGTTCGCCGGTGTCGACAAACCCTGGTTCAACAACCAGCGTGCCGTGTTGCTGCGGGAACGGGAGTCCGCCGAGGTCGATCTGCGCGACCTCAGGTTGCGCCGCGGCGAGCACGCGGAGGTGCTTTCCGAGGTGTCGGGCGCGTACGAAGCCGATCCGATGAACGAACGCGTTGCGGGACAACTGATGCTGGCGCTGTACCGGCACGGCCGCCAGGCCGAGGCGCTGACGTGCTACGAGCGCACGCGCACCAGGCTGGCCGACGAATTGGGTGTGCCGCCGAGCCCGCAGTTACAGGGCCTCTACCAGCGCATCCTGGACGCCGACCCCGGGCTGCTCGCGGCCGCCGAGCCCGTGCGGCCACCTGCCGCGCCGGGTGAACAGGCGCGGGCGTGGTCGGCGCCCGCGCTGCTTCCGCCGAGCGTTCCCGACTTCACCGGCCGGATGGCCGAGACCGCCCTGCTGTTCAAGCATTTGAACCACGAATGGGGATCGGGGGCCGCCGTCACCACGATCGTCGGGATGGGAGGTGTCGGGAAGACGGCGTTGAGCGTGTACGCCGCGCACAACGCCGCTGCCTCGTACACCGACGGCCAGTTATGGGCCAACTTGCGCGGTGCCAGCGCGACCCCGGCCGATCCCACCGATGTGCTGGCGAGGTTCCTGCGGGCACTGGGCGTTCCGGAACGCGCCATCCCCGTCGATCCAGACGAACGCGTCGCGGCGTACCGGACGTTGGTCAACGGCCGCAGGATCCTGATCCTGTTGGACGACGCCGCGTCCGAAGAACAGGTCAGGCCGCTGCTGCCGGGCGCGCCGACCTGCGCCGTCGTGATCACCAGCCGCGCGGGCCTCGCCGGGCTGGAGGGCGCGCACCGAATCGACCTCGACGTGTTCGCCGCGGACGAGGCCGTCGACCTGTTCACCCACATAGTCGGCGAGGACCGCGTCAGGCGGGAACGCCAGGTGGCCACCGAGATCGTCGAGTTGTGCGGCGGTCTGCCGTTGGCTGTGCGCATCGCGGGCGCGCGACTGGCCGCGCGGCCCGCGTGGAAGCTGGCGCACCTGGCCGCGATGCTCAGCGACGAGCGACGACGGCTGGACCAGCTGTCCGTCGGTGACCTGGCTGTCCGCGCCTCGCTGGTTCTGAGCTACCGCGGCCTGGCCGAACAGCCGCGCAGGCTGTTGCGGCTGCTCGGCCTGTTCAGCACGCCGGACTTCCCGCCGTGGCTGCCGTCCGTGCTGCTGGACTGCGCGGTCGACGAGGCCACCGGGTACGCCGAGGCGCTGGTGGACGCGCACCTGCTGACCACATCCGGCGCGGACGCGGCGGGCCAGTACCGCTACCGGTGCCACGACCTCGTCCGGCTGTTCGCCGCCGAACGGGCCGAGGCGGAGGAGACGGCGGAAAGCCGCACCGGCGCGTTGGCCCGCGGCTTCGGCGGCTGGCTCGGCCTGGCCGAGCGGATGGCCGCGTCGGTGCCCGGTCCGTGCTTCGCGCCGATCGGCAGCCGCGCGCCGCGCCCGCCGACCGGGCACGTCCTACCGGACCTGCGGCCGGAGTGGGCGGTGAACTGGTTCGACGCCGAACGCGGCGCGTTGCTGGCCGCGGTCCGCCAGGCCTGCCGGCTCGGCATGGCCGACATGGCGTTCGACCTGGCCGCGCGGATGGAGAAGTACTTCGACGTGCGCGGCATGTACACCGACTGGATCGCGCTCAACACCGAGGTGCTGGCGTTGTGCCGGGAAACCGGCAACGCGCTGGGCGAGGCGGTCATGCTGCGTGGCCTCATCGACGTCACCACCTGGGCCACCGACAGCACGGACGCCATGGCGCGTCAGTACACCGAGGCGACCCGGCTGAAGCGGATGTTCACCGAACTGGGGTTGCCGCAGGGCAGTGCGGACGCGGCGCTGATGTGTTCGTGGTCGCTGACCGCGAACGGCTCCTACGGCGACGCGATCGAAGCCGCCAACGAGGCCCTCGACCTGGCCACCCGGTCCGGTCACGTCGGCGGCCAGGCGCGAGCCGAGATCTCACTGGCGTTGGCGCACTTCGAGAACCGCGACTTCACCGCCGCGATGGAGCACGCGGGCAACGCGCTCGACCGCGCACGCGAACTCGGCAACGCCCGCTGCGTGGCCACCGCGTTGCAGTTCACCGGGATCGGCCACCACATGCTCGGCGACTTCGCGGCGAGCAGGCGGATGCTGGACGAGTCACTGGCCATCTCACGGTCCTATCGCGACAGTTACACCGAGGCGCTCACCCTGCTCGGCCTGGCGCGCCTGTACTTCCGGATCGGCGACGCCGCCGCGCGACCCACCGCCGAGGCCGCGGTCGCCCTCAGCCGTGACAACACCATGAGCCACCACCTCGCCGAGGCGCTGGAGATCCTCGGCGGCATCGAACTGGCTGACGGCGACAACGCCGCGGCAGTCGCCTGTCTCGAGGAGTCCGTCGCGCTCTGGCGCAACCGGGGCTGGCACTCGTTCCACGCGACCGCGCTGACCACCCTCGGCAGGGCCTACGCGGACACCGACCCACAGGCGGCCCGCAACGCTTTGCGGGCCGCGCACGATCTTTACGTCCAGGTGGGAAACTCGGCGATGGCGGCCGAAGTGGCCCAGCTCGCCAGAGAATGACGGCCGATCAATGACAGGAGGTGGCGTGTGCGGGCCGGACGCGTGATCCTGATCCTGACCTGCCTGGTCGTGGCGGGCCTCGGTGCCTGGTTCGCCCTGGCCCAGTGGGACGTGGCCAACCGCGTCGCCACGGTGTTCTCGGCGCTGGGTGCCGTGGCGGCGGTCGGTGTGGCGATCTGGGCGGCGCTCAGAAGCAACACCGGTAACACCGTCCGGGCGTCCCGCACCGGCGATGCCACGGCACGCGGTGACGGCTCCGCCAACACCGGGGTGCGCGTGAGCAAGGCGACGGGCACAGTGCGGGCGGACCGGACAGGGAAGGCGTCCGCGTCCGACGGTGGTTCGGCGAACACCGGTGTAGATGGCTGACGACGAGCGCCTGCCACGCAGGGTCGACGCGAACCGGACAGGCTCGGCGGAAGCGGCGTCCGGTGGCTACGCCAACAGCGGCGTGCACATCGGATCGATCTACTCCTATCCGCGTGCCCGGTCGCGTTACCGCGAGCAGGTCAGGCAGATCGCCCCGCCCGAACTGATCGGCCGGGACAGCGAACTGGCCGAGCTGGCGGCGTTCTGCGCGGGCACCGAGTCGTATGCCTGGTGGCGTGGGACGAAATGGGCGGGCAAGTCCGCGTTGATGGCGTGGTTCGTGCTGCACCCGCCCGCGGACGTGCGTGTCGTCGCGTTCTTCGTCACCGGCCGTCTCGCCGGTCAGGACCACCGCGGCGCGTTCGTGGACGTGGTGCTGGAACAGCTCGCCGAGTTGCTCGGCGAACCGCTGCCCACGTTCCTGCCGGAGGTCACCAGGGAGCACCACCTGGTCGGGATGCTCGCCGAGGCGGCGCAGTTGTGCCGCGCCGACGGGAAACACCTCGTCCTGGTGGTCGACGGCCTCGACGAGGACCGGGGTACGGCGCAGTCGCACAGCATCGCGGCGCTGCTGCCGGTCAAACCGCCGGACGGGATGAAGGTGATCGTCGCGGGACGGCCCAACCCGCCTGTGCCCCAGGACGTCGACCGCGATCACCCCTTGCGCGACCCCGGCATCGTCCGGCCGCTCGCCACGTCGCCCGCGGCCCGTGTCATCCGTGACGACATGGAACTGGAACTGACCCGGCTGCTGACCGGCACACCGGCCGAACAGGACCTGCTCGGCCTGCTCACGGCCGCGGCCGGTGGCCTGAGCGGCGCGGACCTGGCCGAGCTGATCGGATCGACGCCGTCGGCCGTCCGCCGTGACCTGCGCACGGTCGCCGCCCGCAGTTTCGACACCCGGCCAGGACACTGGCGTGGGCCGGATCTCTACCTGCTCGGGCACGAGGAGCTGCAGGCGACCGCGGTGGAGGAGTTCGGCGATGCGCGTCTGGAGGCGTATCGCGAGCGCCTGCACGCCTGGGCGGACGCCTGTCGTGGGCGCGGCTGGCCGGAGGATTCGCCGGAATACCTGTTACGCGGCTACTTCCGGATGCTCACCGCGCGCGGCGACCTGCCGAGGATGGTGGAGTGCGCGACGGACCCGGCGCGCCAGGACCGCCTGCTCGACCTTTCCGGTGGTGACCTCGACGCCATCGCCGAGCTGCTCGCGTGCCAGGAAGCCGTTCTGGCACAGGAGGACCCGGACCTGGCGGTGATGGCACGGCTGGCCGTTCACCGCGACCGGCTGATCGAACGCAACGGCAACATCCCCCGACACCTGCCCGCGCTGTGGGCGATGCTCGGCCAGCGGTCCCGCGCGGAGGCGTTGCTGCGGATGATCATCTCGCTGGCCGATCGCGGTCCGGCCGCGGTGTCCCTCGCCGAAGCACTGGCCGGGCAGGGCGACGCTGACGCGGCGGAATCGGTCGCCGCGTCGATCACCTCGGTGGAACACCGGGCCGAAGCACGGGTCGCCATGATCAAACCGCTGGTGCGGCGGGGAGAAGTCGCCGCCGCGCGCCGGATCGCCCAGCTGATGCCGACGACGGGCTGGCAGGTGGAAGCGGTGGTCGAGCTCGCCGAATCCCTGGTGGACAACGACTCCGCGCAGGCGCAGGTGCTGATCGACGCCGCCGAGCAGCTGGCGAAGGGCATCGCGGAGCCGTACTTGTACGCCGGGGCACTGATCCGGGTCGCTGGCGGGGTCGTGACAACGGGTGACTGCGACCGGGCCGAGCGCCTGCTGCAGACGATCGTCGATCTGAACAGGGGAATCTACGGCCGGGTCCGGATGGTCGACGCGGCCGTGGCAACCGGGCAGTTCGACGTCGCGCTGCGCTGGGCGCGGCAGATCTCCAATGCGGACGAGCGAGCACAGGCGATCGCGTCGATCGCCCAGGCCGTCGCGAAAGCCGGTGATCCGGACACCGCACGCGAGCTGGCCGACGAGGCCGAGACAACGGCCAGGCACTTGCGCGATGCGGACAGTCCGGCCGACTCGGCCGCCGCGACCGTCGCCGCCATGGTGGCAAGTCGTGACATGGACAAGGCGAAACAATGGCTGGCGGAGATCTCCGACGACCACCACAGGGACACCATGCTGGTCTCGGCCGTGACGGCGGCGGCGGAGTCCGGAGAACTCGACTACGCGAACAAGGTGATTTCCTCGATCACCGGGTCGCGTGCCCGGGCCGAGGCGCTTGTAACCCTGGCCGAGGCTCACCTCGCAGGCGGGCAAGCCGAGCAGGCGCGAGCGTTGGCCGTACGAGCGGAGATGACCACACGTTCCACCGTGAGCGTGCAGCAGTGGACCTGGGCGGCGCTTGCCGTTGTGCATGCTGTGGAGCGGGCCGGTCACCTGCGTAGGGCACACGAGTTGGCGCTGCGGGTCGCGGGCAGGGCGATGCCTGAGGTCCACCGGTGGGCAGCCGAGCCGACGGCGACACTCGCCGGATGTCTTGCCCGGTTGGGTGAAGTGGACATGGCAGGCAACCTGATCGCCTCGATACCCGACGCGGAAGACCAGGTGGGAGCGTTGCTGAGCCTCGACAGGCCGCACGTCGTGCGTGCCCGCGCCGAACAGATCGCCAGCCAGACCAAGGGCGACAAGGACAAGGTGTCGGCATCGCTGGCGACTCACCTGTCGGGCTATCCGGACGTCGCACTCGCCGTCGCCACCACGATCGGCGACGACAACCGTCGAATGGAAACCCTTGTCGCGCTGCTGGACCCCAGTGACCCGGAACCGGTGATCCGGCACATCACCGATGCCTACTGGTACACCGAGGCCCTCGTCCGCCACCCCGGCTTGGTTGGCCGATACCCGGTCGACCAGATCCCGCGGGTGGAATGGCGGTTCCGCGTGTACCTCGCCGCCGCGAAATCACTCCTGGACCACGGAGAGAACCAACGGGCACGCGGTTTCCTCGACCGGGCACGGGCGTGTGCCGACGAGATAACCAGCCCATACGGCCGAGCGCGGGCGTTGCTGAAGCTGGTCGAGTTGATGAATACGCCGCGACACGCGACCTTGGCGCATGGACTCCTGCGGCGAGCCGAAACGGCCGCCAGGTTCGTGCCGCATCCGGGCCGCCGCGCCGACATGCTCGCGTCGGTGGTAAAAACTCTCGCCGCACGGGGTGAACTGGACGAGGCAGAAGCGCTGGCCATGACGATCGACCGCCATGGCCGCCGGGCCGAAGTCCTTGCCGCGCTGGTGAAGGCCCTGGTCACGAGCGGCGAGTTCGACCGCGCGCAAGCGCTTGCCGTCACGATCCAGCACTCCGGACGGCAGGCGGAGGCGCTGCTGTGCGTCGTGAAGTCGCATCCCGACCCCGGTGCGGCCGTCGCACTGGCCGAGCTGATCCCGAACCGCGACTACCAGGTCGAGGCCTTCGCGTGGCTGATCGCGCACGACGGACGGCCGGACCTGCTCGACCGGATCCGGGCGCTGCTGCCGCAGGTGTCGAGCCGGAACACGCGGACCCGCGCGATCAGGGACGTGCTGGGCGCGTTGACCGGCGCGCCCGGCCGCGCCGAGGCGTTCGCACTGTCCATTGCGGATCCGGCCGACCAGGCGACGGCCTGGCTGGCGCTGGCCGGTCAGCTGCCCGGCCGGGCCGCCGCACGGGTCCTGCACCTGCGGCACTGGCGTGAGGCGCTCGACGTGGTCGACCGCGATGTCCTCGATGTCATCGCCGCTGAGGTTTTCGCTGAGTAGCGCGGTAGTGCGCCAGCGTGTGCTCGTTGAGCAGGTGACCGAACCCCGCCGACTCCAGCCGCAGGCCCAGTTGCGCCTCGGTCGTGCCGAGGGCTTCCGCCGTGCTCGGCATGTGCCAGTCGTGCGCCGCGAGTTGCTGCAGCAGGTAACCGCGGCGGACCTGCTTCTCCGACAGGCGGAACGTCTTCAGGTACGCCGTCCGGCCCCGTTGGTCGGTGATCAGCTCGCCGATGTGGTTGTCCTGCTTGGGCAGGAAACCGGGCAGGAACCGGGTCAGCGAGTAGTCACCGAGGCGGTACACACGGCGCATGCTGTATTGGGCGTCCAGCAGCCCGGACACCATCGTGTCGTGGAACTGCGGCCACACCGACCGTTGCCGTGCCACGGCCGCCCTGAGATCCGCCAGCGTGTTCACATGCGTGTCGCTGAGCCGCGCGTGGAACTGCGGGACCGGCGCGGTCAGCATGGCGTAGTGGTAGATCAGCTCGCCGTACAGATCGGTGATCAGCGTGGGGTGCAGCGCGCGGTAGTCGTCCGGGTGCGGTACCACGAACGCGGCGGCGAGCGCGTCGGCCACGTAGACCAGCGCACCGCACTGACCCGGGTGGATCTCGAAGATCCGCAACGCGTCCGCCAGGCCGTTGACCTGCGCGCCCGTGTACGTCTCCTCGGCCCGTGGGGACAGGCCATTGCGGATCGCCCGCTGCGACCACTGCTCCCACAGGATCTCCGGGCCACCGAAGTGCAGCGCCAGGTAGCCCTCGACCGCCAGGTGCATCGGCAGGAAACGCAACCGGTTCTTGTCCGTGCGGCGCGCCATCCTGCGGTGGTACCGCACAGGCACGCACACGGGTGAGCACGGCTCGATCGCGTCCACCATCTCGGTGCCGTACGCCGCGGCTGGTGCGCCGTCTTCCGTCCATGTCGCCACGAACCCGTGCGGTACGTACGACGCCGTGTACGCGCTGCGCTTGTCGACCGCGACGAAGGCGGCTTCGGTGCCGTAGAGCTTGGCGTGCAGCCGCAGCGTCTCGATCGGCTCGTCCCGGACCAGCGGGACGAGCCGCACCCCGCCCCAGACCTGGTCAGGCTGGACGGACAGGCCGGTGAGGTCGAGTGTGGCCATCACCCCTCCTTGAACCGGGTGATCCGGTCGTCGAAGTGCGCCCGCAGTTCCGCCAGACCCGTGCGGCCCTCGGTGAACCGGGCGAACTCCACCAGTGCGGGCACGTCCTCGGCGTCACGCACGCCCACCGTCGACACGTGGCCGAGTCGTTTCACGTCGAACGTGTCCGCGTCGTACACCGGGTTGAGGTGCACGACGCTGACCTTGTGCCGCGGGTCCAGCCGGGTCCGCCACACCCTCAGCACCTCGGCCGCCATCCCGACCGGGGCGTTGTCCCACCCGTCCGACACGATCAGCAGCCGGTCCGGGCCGTGCTCCAGCCCGTCGAGAACGCGTTCGCCCAGCGGGGTGACGTCGTAGGGGTACGTCAGCAGCGCGTCCGTCCGGCCTGACGTCCACAGTGGAACGTAGCTGTCCGCCAGCGCCTCGAACAGGAACGAACAGGCGAGCGCGACGGCAAGGGGACGCCTGCGTTTCTGACCCGACCCGTACGTGGAGAAGCTGTCGTCCAGCACCGCGGCCACGCGGCCCCAACGCCCCGCGTCCCGCCCGGCGACGCGTGCCGCCGCGGCCCGCAACGCCCCTGTCAGCTCGGTACGGCGGTCGATCCGCTCGGACAACGGCAAGGACAGCGCGTACGACGCCAGCCGCGTCAGCGGCATCCTGGCGAGGTCCACGGCGGTGTCGACGTTGTTGCGCTCGGCGGTTGCCTGCGTCCGCAACTGTTCGACCCGGGTCATCATGGGCGCGATGCGCTCGAGGAACGTCGCCCGGTCGATCTTGTGCTTCGCCGCGAAACCCTCCGCGACCGTGTACGGCAGGTCGTACACCGAGGCCTGCTCGTAGTGCGCCCGCCGCCACGTCTCCAGAATCGGCGTGTTGTAACGGGTTCTACCGCCGAACAAGAAGTCGCCCAGCTCGTCGTGCGTGGGCTCGATGTGCGCGTGCCGCAGCGCGTGCTTGAACTGGGAGCGGTACTTGACCGCGTCGAAGGCCGGGTCGGGCCGGTGCGCCAGCCAGTCCCGCACGATCGCACGCGTCCGTCGATTGTTCACACGCGACTGTCGCAGCCCGCGGAACAGCCGGTACACCCGTTGCGGTGCCACAAGGCGCAACCTGCGGCCGATCAGCTCACCTTCGAGGCGCCGCAGCTCCAGATCCGCCTCACCCGGCGTGGCCAGCAGCCTGTGTGCGATGAGCACGGCGTTGTGGTCGTTGATGTCCAGCGCCAGGGTGGCCGCGTACAGGTCACGGTAGTTGCCGATCATGTACTCGTGCAGGAACCCGAGCGACAGATGCTGCTCCTGCGCCGAGTTGTGGAACTCGCGCTGCCCGCTCGACGTGATCGCGGCGTTGACGAACATGAGCATGTCCTCGGCTGCGACGCGATCCATCGTCCCCTCCATGGGCCTGGAAAACCGGCCGGGGAATGGAGGCACGAACTGCGAAGCAAAGCTGAATAGGCATGTTCCGGAAGTCGCACCGGAGTCCCACGGCCGGCCCGAGGAACCTAGCAGCCGGGGACTCCGCACGCGAAACGGTTTACCCGGTGCTCATGCCGGTAGCTGTGTCGGTTCGCCGACATCTGCGCACAACGAGGCGATGTAGTCCAGTGAGATGTCCAGCGCGTCCGCGATCGCGGCGACCGTGAAGAACGAGGGGCTCGGAATCCGGCCCGCCTCGATCTTGCGCAACGTCTCGTGGGACAGGCCTGTTTCGCCTGCCAACTGCACCAGGCTCATCGAGCCGCGTGCCGCTCGTAGCACCGCGGCCAGTTGCTTGCCGCGTTCCCGTTCTTGGGGTGTCAGGGGCGCCCGCACCATGGATCAACGGTAACCCAGATCATGGTGGGAGTCACCTCCGGAGTGTTTCTCCGCGTCGCGAAACGCCGTGGCCGCCGGTGCCTCACCCGCGCGGACGGTGCCGTGTCTCTCCATTCTGGACACGCTGGGCCAGCAGTTCCGCGACGTGCACGGCCGTCCGGCCGGTCAGCTGGGTGATCTGCGTACGGCAGCTGAATCCGTCCGCCAGCACCGCCGTGTCGTCGCCGATCGCGCGGACAGCGGGCAGCACGGCCTGCTCGGCGGCCGCGACGGAGACCGCGTAGTGCTCTCGTTCGAATCCGAAGTTTCCCGCCAGACCGCAACAACTCGCCGGAATCGACGTGTTGTCGGCACCGGCCCGGCGCAGCAGCTCGGCGTCCGCGGCCGTCCCGGTGTCCGCGTGCTGGTGGCAATGGGTCTGGCTGATCGTTTTCGTGACCCGGACCGGCGGTTGGTAGTCGTGCTCGACCAGCAACTGTGCGAACGTGCGCACGCGATCGGCGGTCCTGCGCGCGGCAGGCGTCCCGAGCAGGCGCGGCACGTCTGTATGCAGTGCGACCGTACAGCTGGGTTCCATGCCGACGATCGGGATGTCGGGTGCCTGGTCGAGAGTACGCACTGTTCTCGTCATGACCCGCCGTGCCGTGCCGAGCTGGCCGGTGGTCAGCCACGTCAGGCCACAGCACCGGGTGCCCGGGGGCACGATCACCCGGAAACCGGCCGATTCCAGCACTTCGACGCCCGCACGCAGCACGTGCGGGGTGAAGTGGTTGTTGAACGTGTCGACCCACAGCACCACCGGGCGCCCGCCGCGGACAGGACGCTTGCGGAACCAGTCCAGGAAAGTTCGTGTGGCGAACCGGGGAATGGCTCGTTGTGGCGCGATCCCGCCAAGCTGCTTGACAGCGGGCGCCAACGCGGACTGTGTCACCGCGTTGACCAGCTGTGGCGCGCCTGAGGCCAAGCGCGACCACAAAGGAAGCCATCCCATGGAGTAGTGCGACATCGGCCGTGGCCTGCGGCGGTAGTGGTGGTACAGGAACTCGGACTTGTACGTGGCCATGTCCACCCCGACCGGGCAGTCCGACGCGCACGCCTTGCAGGACAGGCACAGGTCGAGCGCGTCATGCACCTCTGCCGAGCGCCAGCTGTCCGTGATCACCTCGCCCTGCGTCATCTCGTACAGCAACCGCGCGCGGCCCCGGGTCGAGTCGCGTTCTTCCCGGGTCACCCGGTAGCTCGGGCACATCACCGACCCCGCCGTGTTCCGGCACTTGCCCACGCCGACGCACCGCCTGGCGGCCTTGGCGAAATCGTCGCCGTCCTCGGGATATCCGAACACTGTCTCCAGTTTCAGCGGGACGCGCGACGGTGCGACCCGCAGGTCCTGATCGGACGGACGGGCGGCCACGACCATCCCGGGGTTGAGCAGCCCAACCGGATCCCAGATCCGCTTGAACCGGGCCATCAAGGCCATCGCCCGCTCGCTGTAGACGAGGCCGAGCAGGTCGGACCGGGCCTGGCCGTCACCGTGTTCACCGGACGGCGATCCGCCGTGCGCGGCGACCAGCCGGGCAGCGTCGCCGAGGAATCGCCGGAACGCCTCCGTACCCCGCGTGGTGCCGAAGTCGAACGACAACCGGACGTGCAGGCAGCCTTCACCGAAATGCCCGTACGTGGCACCCCTGAGCGAGTACCGCGCCAGCAACTCAGTGAATTCACGCAGGTACGCACCGAGGTTCTCCGGCGGCACGGCGGCGTCCTCCCAGCCGGGCCACGCCTCCGATCCGTCCGGCAGGCGCGTCGCCAGACCGGCGCCGTCCTCCCGGATGCTCCACAGCACACGCTGGTCCGCGGGATCCGTGGCCAGGTGCCAACCGCGGAACCCGGCGGTCGCCGATGCCGCCGCGACCAACGATTCCGCCGTGGCCGGGGAGTCGATTTCGGCGAACAGCCACGCGTCGCCGCCGGGCAGCCGGTCGAGCGCGGCGGGCCGCGTGACCATCCTGGTCAGTTCGCGGTCGAGGCCTTCCAACGTCATCGGGCCGCACGCGACCAACGCGGGCACCGCGTCCGCGGCGGCGAACGTGTCGTCGTAGCCCAGCACCAGCAGTTGACGCCGCTCGGGCCGCCTGACCAGCCGGAGGGTCGCCGACAGCACCACCACACACGTTCCCTCGGTGCCGACCAGGGCCCGAGCGAGGTCGAACCGGTTCTCCGGCAACAGGTGCTCGAGCGAGTACCCGGACACCTGCCGGGGGAAACGCCCGAACTCGGTGCGGATCGTGCCGAGGCCGTCCAGCGCCAGGTCCCGGACAGCCGCCAGGATCCGGCCGGGTTCGCCGCCCTTGGCGATCGCCTCGTCGAGTTCCGCGCGGGTCGCGGGGCCGACGGTCATGATCGTCCCGTCGTAGGTCATCACCTCGAGCGCCAGCACGTTGTCGCTGGTCTTGCCCCACGCAAGGGAATGCGACCCGCACGCGTTGTTGCCTATCATCCCGCCGATCGTGCACCGGCCGTGCGTCGACGGGTCCGGCCCGAACACCAGACCGTGACCCGCGACGGCCGACTGCAAGTCGTCCAGCACGATCCCCGGCTCGACGACCGCCGTCATGGCGTGCGGATCGACGGCGAGCACTTTGTTGTAGTACCGGGAGAAGTCCAGCACGACGCCGTCACCGACGGCTTGGCCGGAGGTGCTCGTGCCACCGCCGCGGCACGTGATCGGCGCGTCGTGACGACGGCACGCGGCCACAGCGGCGATCACGTCGTCCCTGTCCCGCGGGAACACCACGACCCGCGGCATCCGGCGGTAGTTCGACGCGTCCGCCGAGTACATGGCCCGCGTGCCCGTGTCGGCCGCGACGCCACCCCGTACGGACGTGCGCAGGTCTTCGGTCAGGTCGGTCAGTTCAGTGCTCATAACGGCGACAAGCCTACGCGGCGGCCGGAAAGTCCTATGTAGATGGAACGGGCCCGTGCCGGGGATCCGGCACGGGCCCGCCCTTTCTCAGGGGTGGGAACGAGGTTACTGGCGCGTCTCGGGTGACCCCTTCAACGTGCAGATGGACGGAGCCATCACCTCGGACGCGCTGCCCCATCCCGCGCACCGGTACGAGGAGTGGCCGTACCAGTCGTGACCGAACTCGTGCGCCGCGAGCAGCGCGTCGTCGCCGACGCCGCCCATGTACAGCGCGATCCGTTGGCCCTGACCCCAGTTGCAGCCGACGATCCGGCCGCCACCACCGCAGTCGGTGATGTAGGAGTTGCGGCACTCGACAGGCGTGCCACCACCTTCGGTCAGGCCCTGCCACGCGGCCGCGCCCCGGCGGATCGCGGCGGCGTGTTGCGAGCAGGACGAGGTGATGTAGTAGCTCCGCCTCGTCGGGACCGGCCAGGCCTGGATTCCGACGTCACCAGGCAGGGCGGCCGGGGTCGCGGGCAGGGAGCCTGCCTCGACCTCCAGTACGGACGTGGCGTGTGGAGCGTTGGCGGCGTGGTCGTGCGAGTCCAGGTCGACCTGGACGGCAGGACCGAGGAACGCCAACGAGAGACCGGCGAAAATCGCCAACCCATAGCGGGAGCACAGCTTTTTCAGCATGAACGGTGTCCTTCACTTTGCAGGGTAGTGACGGTGAGGGCAAACCTCACCAAGTGGACTTCCGCAAGGTAAACCCTTAACCCAGGGTCGTTCAATAGACCTTCGTAGGTATTAGCGTCCGGCAATATCCAGGCTGCGACCACGGGACTTGGGCAACCTCGAGCACCGGGTAAAGAGGCTGCCCGTGAAGTGGAGAAATGCCGTGATCACCGCATGAGGTATGCGATCGATCCTTTGCGGCTGGGGGAACTCTCCGGTGCGGACGACAGCCTGAGTTCGTGCGGCGCGGGCACGATGTCCGAACAGCGTACGTAGGAGGGCGCATCGGACAGCGGCTCGCCGCGCCACAGCCCCAAACCCTTACGCAGCAAGGTAAACGTCGTGGTCACCTCGCGCGTGGCGATCCTGGCACTGGCGCGTGTAGTCAGTCCACAGTGGTCAGTGCCTTGACCCGACTCATCGGTGAGCGCTCAGCAACGAGCACGGTCTCCCGTCGAACGCGTCGACGGGAGACCGTGCTCTGGTCGCGGTGGATTCAGACTTTGCCGCGGCGTCGGCCCGCGTCGGCCGTCGTCGCGGCTTCCACGGTGCCGGTGGTGGTGCTGTCGGAGTCGGCAGTCTCGCGCATCCGCGGGATCTCGTGCTCGGCCTTGTCCAACCAGCTGGCCCACCGCTGCTGCATCGGCCGGATCAGGCCGCCGCCGACGCCGACGATCGCGATACCGCCGATCGTGGCGAGCACGGTGATCAGCACCGGCGTGGTGACGGTCGTGGCGACACCGATCTGGTTGAGCGCGGCGATCACACCGAGCGCCAGGATGAAGATCGACGCGATGTTGGCCAGTACCCGGCCGTAGGACAGGCCGCTCATGGTGCCGCTGATCAGGTCCTTCACCGCACCGGCGATCGCCGCGGCGACCACGACGATGATGATCGCGACGACAGCCCTCGGCAGCCAGTTGACGATGTCGGTGAGCAGCGCCGACACCGGGTTGGGGCCCCACGCGCCGAACGCGATCTGCAACGTGATCAGCAGGATCGCGTAGTAGACGAGCTTGGCGACGATGTCCGACGCGGTGTACTTCGACTTCTCCATCGTCTGCTTGAGCGCACCGCGCTGCGCGATCCGGTCGAAGCCGACCTTGTTGAGCAGCTTGCCCACCGCCTTGGCCAGGACCTTGGCGATGATCCAGCCGATCACCATGATCACGAGGAAGGCCAGCAGCTTCGGTGCGAACGTCATCACGCTGCGCCACGCGTCGGTGAGTCCCGCACCTATGTCCACCGCCGCCACATTCCAAGACCCCATGGTCGTCGCTCCCTTCGCTGTGTCCGCACGTCAGATACCCATGGTGCGGGCGCACTATCCAAGTTGGACGGTTCAGTCACCGGATCGGGTGGTGCGCGAAATCACCACGATTTCATGAACTTCTGTCGGTTTCCGGCCTGGACCTGGCAGGATTCGACTGTGAGCACCTCGACGGGGAGCGAGACGAGCGAACCCCGATTACGGGTTCGTCGCCCACAGCAACCGCCGTTGTCGCGCCGCGGTTTCCTGAGGCGTCCGCGTGGGCCAGTGTCCGTCGTGACGGTGTTCGCCAAGGCAGCGAAGGAATTCCATGGCCATTTTCGACGGCCGGTGGTGGGGTGAGCAGGTCACCGAGGACGGTCGGCTGGTCCTGCACCCGATCGCGATCTTCCGCTGAGCGGGCTGGTCAGTCCGAGGTGGCGGGCTTCCAGCCGAGCTCGGGGCCGAGCCGCGTGGCGACGTCGGTGAGGATCTGCACGTAGTCGTCGTGCTCGAACGTGAACGGCAACGCGAACGCGACCTCGTCGACCTCGCGGAACGCCGGATCGGCGTAGAGCTGCTCGGCGATCTGCGCCGAGGTGCCGATGATGTCGCGGGCGAACATCATCCGGCGCGGCCCGTGCGTCGCACCGACGCGGTCCGACCGCTTCGCCACGTACGCCTCGTACTTCGCGCGTTGGTCCGGCGTGGCTGTGTCGGTCGGGATCACGACCAGCCCCTGGGAGAGCCGGGCTTTGCTCTCCGCTCGGAACGCCCGCACGAGCCCCAGTTGCAGCTGGGCGAAGTCCTCGATCTCCGTGGCCTGCACGACGTTGCTGACCAGCAGGTTCACGCCGTTCTCGGCCGCCCAGCGGGCCGAGCGCTCGCTGCCGCCGCCGTACCAGACCCGGTCGGCCAGCCCGGGGGAGTGCGGCTGGACCCGGTCGGAGAACTCCTCGATGCCGACCGCGACCGGCCCCGCGGTGACGGGCTCGCCCTTGAGCAGGTCCAGCAGCCTGCGGACGCGGGTATAGCTGAAATCCTCGGCCTCGGCTGTGTCCGGGTAGAGGCCCTGTTTGACGTCGTCCCACCGCGACGGCGGGCCGACGCTGACGCCGGGGTTGAGCCGTCCGCCGGTCAGCACGTCGACGGTGGCGAGGTCCTCCGCCAGCCGCAGCGGGTTCTCCCAGCCGAGCGGGATGACCGCGGTGCCGAGGTTGATGCGGCTGGTGCGCTGCGAGGCCGCGGCGAGCATCGCGACCGGCGACGAGATGCCGTACTGCAGGTGCCGGTGGCGCACCCACGCGCTGTCGAAGCCGAGCTGTTCGCCGAGCACGATGATGTCCAGTGTCGACTCGTGGCCTTGGCGCGGGTTGTGCTCGTCGAACAGCCCGATGGTCAGGAATCCCAGTTTGCGCAGTGCGTTTCCGGGCGACGGCACGGTCGTGGCTCCTCCCCGGCCGACGGTCGGCCGCGGCCCGATTGTCCGTCCTGATGACCATCCGAATCGAGAAGGTTCACGATGTGGGAATCGGGCGGAGCGAACCGGGAGGGTTGTCGCCTGGAGGGTTGTCACAGTAGGGCTGGAGGGTCTGCACTTCGGCTTGGGCGAACTTCCGCCGCAGGGCGCCCGCGACCTCCTCGCCGGTCGAGCCGTCGCGCACGACGAGGTTGACCGTCGCGGGGAGCGATTCCGGCCTGGTCAGGTCGAGCAGTTCGGGCTGGTTGGCGTAGATCCGCTTGAACTTCTCGTAGTTCTCGCGCTTCGTCAGCGCCTCCACCTTCTCGAACCGCGGGTCGCCGCGCAGGTGGTCCGCGGCCTGCCGCATCTTCTCGTCCGCGCCCGACCTGTCGTTGAAGTACATGTTCACGGACCGGACGCACAGGTCGCGGGCGGCCTGCACGCGGACCTCCTCGGGAGTCGGCTCGGTGGCCTGGTTCCTCGAGTCGCCGCCCCAGATCAGCGCGCCGACCGCGACTCCCGCGCCCGCGACCGCCACGAGCACGATGACGTACAGCAACCACGGCTGGCGTTTCGGGGCAGGCGGCGGGGGCGGGCTGGGCGGTTCGGAAAACGCCGGTTCGGTCACACCCGGAAGTCTGACACGGGTGCGCCCGGCTTGAGATGCTTTGAGGATGAACAGCACGGATCCGAAAGCGCAGCTGCGGCTGTACCTGCAGGACGCCCGTGACGCACTGCTGTGGAAGATGGACGGGCTCGGCGAGTACGACATCCGGCGCCCGATGACGTCGACGGGCACGAACCTGCTCGGCCTGGTCAAGCACGTGGCCTCGTGCGAGATCGGGTACTTCGGCCTGACCTGGGGGCGGCCGTTCGACCCCCGAGCCGTCGTGGTTCGCGGACGACGCCGACGCCAACGCCGACATGTGGGCGACCGAGGACGAGTCGCGCGAACAGATCGTCACGTTGTACCGCGACGTCTGGGCGCACTCCGACGCCACCATCGAGGCATTCGACCTCGACGCGACCGCCCGCGTGCCGCACTGGCCCGCCGACCGCGCCGAGATCACCCTGCACCGGGCGATGATCCACATGATCGCCGAGACCCACCGGCACGCCGGGCACGCCGACATCCTGCGCGAGACGATCGACGGCGCCGCCGGTCGGCTGCCCGGCATGTCCACTATGGTTCCCGGCGACGAGGCGTGGTGGGCGGAATATCGCGAGCGGCTCGATTGTTCGGCTCGCGCCGCGGCCCAGCGCTGGGAAACTTGAGCCCATGGCAGGCGACGGCGAGTACAAGCGCGACCAGAACTACATCACCACACGGATCACAGCGGACGGACGAGATGGCTACCCCGTCGAACCCGGCCGGTACCGCCTGGTGGTGGCCAGGGCGTGCCCGTGGGCGAACCGGGCGGCGATCGTGCGCAGGCTGTTGGGCCTCGAGGACGTGCTGTCCATGGGGATCGCCGGGCCGACGCACGACGAGCGCAGTTGGACGTTCGACCTCGACCCGGGCGGCAAGGACCCGGTGCTGGGGATCGAACGGCTGCAGGAGGCGTTCTTCAAGCGCGACCCCGAGTACCCGCGTGGCATCACGGTCCCGGCGATCGTGGACATCCCGACCGGCGCGGTGGTGACGAACGACTTCGCCCAGATGACGCTGGACCTGTCGACGGAGTGGACGGCGTACCACCGGCAGGGCGCGCCGGAGCTCTACCCGGACAACCTGCGTGACGAGATCGACGACGTGGCCGAGAAGGTGTTCCAGGACGTCAACAACGGCGTGTACCGGTGCGGGTTCGCCTCGTCGCAGGAGGCGTACGAGCGGGCCTACGAGCGGCTGTGGGATCGCCTGGACTGGCTGGAGGAGCGGCTGACCACCCGCCGCTACCTGGTCGGCGACACGATCACCGAGGCGGACGTGCGGCTGTTCACCACGCTGGTCCGGTTCGACGCGGTCTACCACGGGCACTTCAAGACCAACCGGCAGAAGCTGACCGAGATGCCCGCGCTCTGGGCGTACACGCGGGACCTGTTCCAGACGCCCGGATTCGGCGACACCACGCACTTCCCGCAGATCAAGGAGCACTACTACGTGGTGCACACGACGATCAACCCGACCGGGATCGTGCCGGTCGGCCCGGACAACTCCGGCTGGCTGACACCGCACGGCCGGGAGGACCTGGGCGGCAGGCCGTTCGGCGACGGCACCCCGCCGGGACCGCCACCGGAGGCGGAGCGGGTGCCCGACCAGGTGTGAACACCCTCTGATCGCGGCGGCTGGTCATTCACACAGTGATCAGCCGTCGGCGAGGGTGCCTTCCTCCGCCGACACGAGCGACTCGATGCTGTCGAAGGACGCCTTGATACCGGGCAGATTCGCGCCCTTGGCTCCGCGATTAGTCATTCTTGGTGACTATACGACTCGGTGACCAATCCCGCCCGGGGTGCTGTGACACCGGCGGCTGACTGACACTGTCGAAAAGGGACGCTGTGCCCCGGCGTCCCTTTTCCCCGGGCACGGGCGGATTGCGTGCAGTTGACGCAAGTGGCGTCTTCGTGCCGTGGGAACGTGCTGGTCAGCGCGTCGTGTGAGGCACGAGTCATTGTAGGTCAACAGGTCGCGGGGATAGTCTCGTGATCACTGAGGGCCGGTGATCACCGGCCCGTCGGGGACAGGAGCCCGGTATGGCGACGGAACTGGCACAGGACTACGCGGCGGAATTCCACCGGGAGTGGACCGCGGCGGAGAACACCCCGGTCGAGTTCCCGCCATTGGACGTCAACGCGCTGGTCAGACGGCACCGCCGAGCTGGTGGCACCGTCGTGGTCACGCAAAGCATGGTGTGGGACATGCTTGTGCGTCAGGCGTACGCACCGGAGACCTACATACCCGGCCGCGTCCGGCCGGGCAGCGCGCGTATGTACTCCACCGAGGAACCCGACTTCGTCCGTGTGTCCGACCAGCGTCTGTGGACCGACGAATCCCGCTACACCCAGGTGATCCAGCGCGTGTACGTCGACAGGGACAGGCACGCGGTGTTCCACCTGGGAACCGCGCACATGACCACGCCGGATGGCACGCACGAGTGGGCAGGCACCGAGCAACCCCTGTACCACCTGGAGTACGTGGTCACCGACAGTGAGCTACGGCCGGTGCTGCGCAGGCGGGTCGTGCACCTGACCGACGCCTACGACTCCCGGATGTCCTGGCACTTCGCGCGGCTGGTCCGTGAGCAGTCGCTGATCGAACTGGTGGAGACCTACCTGCGCCTGCAGTGGGGCATCGACCTGGGACCGCACCCGCTCAGTGCGTGACGACCTCGTCCGTCTCCAGGTACTGGCGTGCCAGGCCCCGGTAGTACTTGGACCGCAACGCGAAGACGGTGACGAGCACGCCGAGGAACCCGGTGATGATGAAGACGAGGGCCATGCCACGGTCGGGGCCGGTGCCGAACCAGTCGCCGATCAGGTCGACGCCCGAGCCGGTCGTCATGAACGGGATGAACACGAACTGGGCGATCGGGCTGATCAGGAACGCCGTCAGCGGCGACGCGGCCTGCTCGACGCTCTGCGCGAAGCCGAAGACCCGGCCTTGGCGCTCGTAGGGCACGACCTTCTGCAGGATCGTCTGCTCGGCGGCCTCCGCGGCGGGCATCAGGAGCAGGTAGACCAGCAGACCGCCGATCAGCAGTCCCAACGACGCCTGGATCGGGAACACGATCAAGACCGTCCACAGCACCATGTTGACCAGCAGCAGCGTGCGTACCGGGTTGCGCCCGAGACCCGTCCTGGCCACCACGAGCCCGCCGATGATCATGGCACCGCTCAGCGCGCCCCACAGGAAGCCCCAGACCTCGACGGACACCAGCGACAGGCCGTACGGGTCCATCAGCGCCATGAACGCGCCGCCGAGGAAGTTGTTCAGCGTCGCGAACAGCACCATCGCCATCAGGCCGGGAATGCCGCGGATGATCCGCACTGTGCCGCGCACGTCCGCGCGTTTGGGCCCGTCGGTCCCCTCCGACGCGACGATCCGCGGCACCTTGGTCGCGGAGATGTCCAGGCTGGCCAGCGTCAGCACGGCGAGGGCGACGATGAGCACGTACGTCATGCCGCCCTGTGCCACGAGCACACCGCTGATCACCGACGTGACCAGGAACGATATGCCCGTCGTCGTGCCGACCAGTCCGTTGGCCCGGTCCCTGCTGCCCTCGTCGATCAGGGCGGTGACCATGGTCGGCAGCGCGATGGTGCGGATGTTGCCGGTGATCACCCCGAGCATCAGCAGCAGGACCAGCCCCCACAGCCAGACGCTGGCCGGGTTCTTGAACGTGCCGTCCGGGGCGCTGAGGTACACGATGAACGACAGGGCGTAGAACCCCAGCGACCCGATGCCCGACAGCAGCATCATCGTCTTCTTGTCGTGGTGGTCGACCAGGCTGCCGAACCAGATGCCGGTCGCCGAGGTCATCAGCAGGAACAGCCCGGCGAGCACCCCAGTGGCGAAGACCGACTTGGTCTCCAGGTACACGTAGAACGTGATCGCGAACCACACGGTGTAGTTGGTGACCGACACGAGCACGGTGTTGACCAGCAGCCGCAGGAAGGTGCGTGTGCCGGGCGCACGCGTGTCCAGGCGTTTGCCGCTCGACTTCGAGTCACTCACCCCGACACACTATGGAGTGTTTGTCCGATCATGCCACTGCATTAGCGATTGGCGGTGGACGAGCGGCGTTGATCCTGGACTATGGACGGATGCGTCTGCTGGTGGTGTGCGTCCTGCTTGTCCTGGTGGGTGGCTGCGGTGCGCAACCGGCCGCGTACAGCGCGGTGGACCTGCCCCCGGGCGCGCGCCCGGTGCTCCTGGCGGCCTTCGGCGGTGACGTGCTGATCGGTGTCCGTCGTGACGGGCAACCGGTCGTGCCCGGCTTGTTGCGGGCCACCAAGGACGGCGCGATCAGCGAGATCCCGGTGCGCGGTGAGAGTCCGTACGCGTTGCTGGCGAAGTGGTACGCCATCGACTCCGACGGTGAGCGGATACTGGCCGTCGGCGGCGAACGCGGCGGCGCGCACGCGAACGTCCGGTGGTCGGTGTGGACGGGAACGGCCGCCGGGATCACCGAGAAGGTGCAGGGGTTCAGCACGTTCGGCGGCTGGGGAGCGGGCGAGCTGACCGGTGCCGTGCTGACGCCGTCCACGCCGATGCTGGTCGGGTCGTGGCAGAGCGCCAAGGCCGGTTTGGACGTCGCGGTGTGGACACCCGACGGCGACACCTGGACACGCCGGGACTCGGCCGGGACGGAGCTGCAGAGCGACCGGCACACCCTCAACTTCGCGAACGGCGTCGCGCCCTACGGGAAAGGCGCGCTGCTCGCCGGGATGAGGCTGACCGACGGCCGCGAGATCCCGATGGTGTGGCAGCCTGCCGCGTCGGGCACGGGCTGGACGGCCACATCGTTGCCGGACGGGGGAAAGCTCGGGGTCGTGTCGGCGATCCGGTGCTGGGGCGCGGTGTGCGGCGCCGCCGGGTCCGTCGACGGCACGCTGGCGTTGTGGCGGCTGGCCGACGGCGTCTGGAAACGGCTCCCCGGGACGCCGCCGATCCCGGTCAAGGACAGCGACAAACTGGCGCCGCCGCTGGACGAACAGCTGACCCAGGTCGTCTCGGACAACGGCCAGGTGAAGATCGTCCGCGCGGACGGCGACAAGTGGACGGCCGAGCCCATCGCCGGTCCGGGCGGGACGGTCACGTCCGCGGTGAAGGCAGGCGACCGCGTCTTCGTCATCGCCGACGACAAACTGTGGCGGGGATGACCCAGGCTGTTGCCTGAGTCATCCCCGTGGCACTCAAGCGTTGGGGTTGAACGGAATCCCGGCCGGTTTGGCCTTCGAGAGCTCGTTGCTGAACGAACCCTCCCGGATGCCCAGTCGCGCGGCACCGAAATCGGCGCCGGTGAGCTTGTCGCGCAGGCCAGTCGGGTAGTTGTCCCAGCCGACCAGCGGTGGGTACTGCCACGCCTTCTCGTGGTTCTCCGGCTGCTCGCCGAACGCGGCGAACCGGAAGCAGTGCGTGCCGATGCCGTCCTTGTGGTAGATGATTCTCGGGTGGGTCCCGCTGTCGTCCCACGGGATGTCGTTGCGGGACTTGGTGTTGTACTTGCCGTGCGCGGACGCCGAGACGTACTGCGGCAAGCCGCCGTCCGGTACCCACACGACCACGTGCTCCCAGTCGTGCTTGTGCCCGCCGAGTCCGGACCCCGGCAGTGCCTGGTCCTTCTCGAAGTACAGCGCGTAGAGGTAAGCGCACCAGCCGTTGTCGCACTTCACGCGCGAGTAGGCGTTGGTGTTGTCCAAATCGGACTGGTCGTGGCACTGGCCGTTCACCGCACCGCCCGGGTCGAGGCCCGGCGCGATGGTGCCGTCACGGCCGATCGCCGGTGTCGGGTAGCAGCCGTCGCCGTCGTAGTCGAAGGCGGGTTCGTAGGTCCGGTCAGGCGTCGGCGCGTTCCAGTCCACTGCCTTCGGCGGTTCCGCGAGCGCTGTTCCGGCGAAAACGAAAAGCATTCCGAGGATCGTGGCCAGCATCACTGATGGCCATCGGCGAATATGTTTTCGGACGTGCTGTGGTCGCACTCCGACCTCCTGTCTTCTGCGGCAGGGGCTCACCGCGGTTGTGCGGCAAGCGAACAGGCGGCGCGGGCGAATGAGAACACACCGCGGTGCCCGGCGCCAGTGGCGTGCGCGTTCAGCCGTACGACGCCCGGCCGAACGGCCTACTTTCGAAGGTATTGGTGGCCAGATCGCGACGCTACCGTGAACGCCACGGGAATGATTCACCGAGGGCGATTCCCGCATTCTTTCCCCTGCGAAGAAGATGGACAACAAATGAAAACTCGTATTCTCGGCGCCTGTCTCGCGGCAGGTGCCGCGGTGAGTGCTGTGTTCATGGCGCCTTCGGCGGTCGCCGCGCCGCAGTTCGACCAGGCCATGGTCAACGCCGCGGCGGTCCAGCTGGGACTGTCTCCCGCGCGGGCCGCGCAGCGCCTCGACCAGGAGCAGCGGCTGTCCCGCACGCTCGCCGACCTGCAGGCGTCCGGAATGCCGACCGACGGCGCGTTCTTCGACTCGACCGGCGCGCTGGTCGTGACCACTTCGGACGCCAAGCGCGCCAAGGACGCAGGGCTGACCCCGCGTGCCGGGGTGAAGGGCGAGCGCGCGCTCAACGACCTGTCAGGTCGCGTGCAGCAGGCGATCGGCGCGGACAAGGCGCAGGTGCAGACTTGGGGCCCGGACGTCGCCATCGACCGCGTCGTGGTGACCGTCGAACCGACCGCCAGTGACGCGCTGGTGCTGCGGCTGTCGCAGATGGACGGCGTGGTCGTCGAGACCGGCTCGGCCAAGCTGGTCCGCAACGCCGACGTCGTGCCCGGCCGGATCATGGACCTCGTCCCGGGAACCAACTGCTCGCTCGGCTTCAACGGCACGCGCAACGGCGCCAAGGTCCTGCTGACCGCGGGCCACTGCGTCGAGGGCAACCCGGACATCCTGGACGCCAACGGCACCCACATCGGCAAGGGCGCGGGCACCCGCTTCCCGTCGGTGGACATGGGCATCGTGAAGATCGACGCCGAGGACACCCAACGGGCCTATGTGGACACCCGGAACGGCACGACGGTCCGGATCACGGGTTCGTCGAAGGCCCCGGTCGGCACCACGATCTGCAAGGCGGGCAACACCACCGGCTGGACCTGCGGCAAGATCACGCACTACAACCAGTCCGTGCAGTACTCCGGTGAGTCCGTGACCACCACCGGGCTGGCCCGTTCGACGGTCTGCACCGAAGGCGGCGACAGCGGCGGCGCGTACATCTCCGGCAACACCGCACAGGGCATGACCTCCGGCGGCCCGAGCAACTCGGAGTGCGGCTACAACCAGGGTGCCAACGCGACCGGCTTCTACTCGTTCTACCAGCCAGTCGTGGACGCGGCGAACTACTACGGGGTCACGCTGCTGACCTCGTGACGCGATCGTGAAAAGGGGCGTGTCCCGGCGGGGCACGCCCCTTCGCGATCTCCCGGACACCGGCACCACGCATCGGTCAGGCTCCCCGCGGATCCCGGCGCCCCAGGCGGCGGACCTCGCGGTGGAGATGCTCGTCAGGGGCGCCGGAGTCCAGAGACTCAGGGCCTGCGGGCGTCCAGGATCGTCCGCACGGTGTCCACGGTGGCCGGGGCGTTGTCCGCACCGAGTGCGCGGATGACGGGCCCGGCGATCGCGTCCAGCTCCAGCTGCCGCCCGGCGGCGAAGTCCTTGAGCATCGACGACCGGAACGAGGCGGGCATGCCTCGCAGGCGAGCCTCGATCGCGTCGGCGTCCACGTCGGCCTTCCGCGTCCCGGCGGCCGCGGCCGCTTCACGCACCAAGGGCCTCAGCTGCTCGCCGCGCTTGTCCCTCGCTTCGCCCAGCGCGGCGTTGGCGCTCGTCGTCAGCAAGGCGAACGGTGCGAGGAAAGCCAGTTTGCGCCACATCACCGTGTCCTCGTCGGAGTGAGTGGACGCGTCGATCCCGGCCTTGCCGAGCAACTCGGCGACGGCTTCGTCCGTGGTGACCACGGCGTTCATCTCGCTGACCTGCTCGACGACGCCAGGCCGGTGCCGCGTGGCCTCGACCGAGATCGTGGCGGCCACGACGTTCGCCGCCGGGTACGTCGCCCGCAACAAAGGCAAGTGGTCCACCCCGTTGAGAAACGGGACAACCGTCGCGTTGCCCAGCACCGCGGCCGGAACCCGTTGCAACGCGGGCAGCAGGTCAGTGGCCTTGACCGCGACGAACAAGACCTCCACCGGCTCGGTGAGGTACGTCCGCGCGTCCGGGTGGGAAACGGCCTCGGGCGCCCCGGGCGCGGTGAAGCTCAAGCCGCGGGCGGTGATCTGCGCGGCGGTGGTCTCACTGGCCACGATGGTCACGTCTTGCCCGGCCGCCGCCAACCGCCCGGCCACCATGCCACCGATCCCGCCCGGCCCCAGTACCCCGATCATGTCTGCCCCTTTTCCGGCGGAGTGAAATCCATGACGGAAGTCATCATGCCCTCGCGGTGCGGGGTTCCCACCGCCGCGGCGGCTACTTCTCGCAGCCGACGCCGTCGCCGTTGTTGTCGAGTTTGTAGATGTCCCTGCCGATCACGCGAACCGGGCCCTTGACGTACGCGGGGCCGTTGCCGCTTCCGCCTGCGCAGTCGACGTCCGAGGCGATCGGGACGCACGGGTCGTAGTTCGGGTCGCAACCGAGCGCGTTCTGCGGCTCGGCCGGAGGTTCCGGTGCACGGGTCGTCGTCGGTGTCTGCCTGGTAGTGGTTGGTTTCTGCGTCGTGGGAACCGTTGTGGTGACAACCGGGGACGGCGGTGGAGGGGACGCCACCACGGAGGTTGTCGTTGTCGTGGCGGGCGTCGAGGTGGAGGTCACCCCGTTGGCCGTGGGAGCGGGTTCGTCCTCGTTCGAGGCGATCGCGCCGATGATCAGCAACGCGCCGACCACGCCCGCCGCGATCACCACCGGCTTGCGGCGGCGTGGCCGCGACGGTTGGGGCGAGTCCGCGGGTTGTGCGAGCGGGACAACGACGACGGTGTCCGCTCGCGGCATGCGTAACGTGACCTCGGTGCCACGTTTTCCCTCGTGCAGCACGGCCACACAACCCGGCCGGTGGCCGCGGTCGGTCACTTCGGTCACCAGCGCGGCGTAGCGGTCCGACATCGCGGCGGTCAGCTCGCCGACCCGCACCCCGTCGAGCCGGACCTCGATCCTGCGCTGCCCTTGGTGTCTGCCGGATGGGACGGTGCACCACGCCAGTTCGGCGACGAGTTGGCCACCCTCGACGGGATATCGCGTGAGGTGCTGCTGGTGGTCTTCCTCGCGGGTGACAGTGACCGCCACCTCGGTCGGAAGCATGAACAGGCCACTCATCGAACCTCCTGGGCTGCCGACTGACACACCATCCCATCCACGTCGCGGCGGGCTTCGTTACACGTCCACAAAGGACCTGCGACTGACCCGGACGAAAAGGCAGCAGCCGACGCCGATGACCAGCGCGATCACCGGAAACGCCAGTGCGGTGTGGAAAGCGTCGACGAACCCGCCGGAGAACACCCGTTTGGCGGTGTCCCCGATCACCCGGACGGTCTCGTCGGACGCCCCGTCCGGCACGGCGACAGCGGTCCCGTCCCGCAACCGGTCGAAGTCGACGCCACGCCCGGCGGCCTGCTCGACACCCGTGACGAACCCCTGGCGCACCTCGGCGGGCAAATCCCCTGCGACGGCCCGCGCGTGCGCCGAAAGCGACCCGACGAGCTGGTTCTGCAGCAGCACACCGAACCCCGCCGTGCCCAGCACCGAGCCGAACTGGCGGGTCGCGTTGATCATCCCGGACGCGGCGCCCGCCGACATCGGCTCGACACCGTGCATCGCCACCGCGCTGAGCGGCGCGAACGTCAGGCCGAGACCGGCGCCCATCACCACCAGGCTCGGCAGAAAATCCCACACCGCACTGTCCACGCCGGTCGTCAGGCCGCAGAGCACCACCCCGGCCGTGAAGAGTGAAAGCCCACTCAGGACGATGAACTTCCCGCCGTAGGAGTCCGTGAGCCGCCCGGCATACGGCCCGAGGACGACGGTCATCAACGACAGCGGGGCGTTGACCGCGCCCGCTTCCAGCGCGGACATCCCCAGCACGGTCTGCGCGTACAACTGGAAGCCGATGGCCATGCTCATGATCCCCACCGACAACGTCACCGCGGCGGTGTTCATCAGCGAGAAGTTCCTGTTGCCGAACAGCGTCAACGGAACGAGCGGCTGCCGTCCACCCGGTCTGCGCTCGACCAGGACGAACCCCACCACCAGCGCCACTCCGGCAACCAGCAGCAGTTGCACGGTCAGGTTCCACTCGAGCCGCTGCCCTTCCTGCAGCCCGAGTGTCACGCAGGTCAGTCCCGCGACGAGCAAGGCCGTGCCGCGCAGGTCGAACCTGCCCGCCCGCGGTGCCTTGTCGAACAACGGGATGATCAGCGGTGCCGTCGCGAGCACGACGAGTCCGATCGGGACGTTGATGGTGAAGATCCACCGCCAGCCGAACGCGCTGACCAGGAACCCGCCGAGCGGTGGCCCGGCGATCGTGGCCAGCCCGGCGATCGCGCCCCACACACCGAGTGCCGAGCCACGCCGTTCGGCGGGAAAGACCATGAAGATGATCGACATCGTCTGCGGGATCAGCAAAGCCGCACCGAGCCCTTGCAGGGACCGTGCCGCGATCAGCTGGGGCGCGTCCTGCGCGAGCGCGCACATCAAGGACGCCACGGTGAACACGGCGACGCCGACGAGGTACATCCGCCGTTTGCCGAACAGGTCGCCGAGTCTGCCGCCGACGATCAGCAGGACGGCGAGGACCAGCACATACGCGTTGCTGACCCAGAGCACTTCGTTGTAGGTGATGCCCAGTTGGCTGAGGATGTCCGGGACCGCGACGCCGATGACCGTCGTGTCCAGCAGTGTCATGAAGAAGCCGAGGCACAACGCGACGAGGACCGCCCAGGGGTTGCCCTTCACCGCCATGTGAGCCTGCCTTCCCTGATGTCGTCGGCCAGCGCCTTGGTCAGCTCCACGTCCGCGCGGACGTGGGCCTGCATGTGCTGGAGTTCGACGAGGGCGATCGCGGGCAGGCCTTGCTTGATGGCGGCGTCGTAGCCGGCCTGGAGTGCCGCGAGTTCGCCGTCCAGCGTGATGGCCCGGCGTTCGAGGAGGTCAGCGGCATCCTTTTCCGGCAGCATCCCCATGAACGCCAGTGCGGCCCGATACGCCGGATACTCAGGCGTGACCGTGATCAGCAGTTCACGCAGCCGGTCGCGCGCAGCCTCCCGCCCGGCGCCGGTGATCGCGTAGACCGTCCGTTCCGGCCGCTTCCCCTCTCTCGTGGTTTCCGTCGGCATGATCAGTTCGGCCTTCGCCAGCGTCTCGACCGTGTGGTAGAGCGCGCCGTGCGTCACCTTGACGATGCGGTCGAGCCCTTGCTCCCGCATCTGTTGCCGCAGTTCATACGGGTGCTGTGGCTGCGTGTCGAGCAACCGCAACACCGTCAGCCCCAGCGAGGTGAGTGTCCGCATCCGTCCCCCTGCATCGATAGTCTGACCGGAATAGTCTAAGCGGACTATATGGCAGAGCGCCACCCGTCCCGGAGGCCCTGCGTGGGTGCTGTGGCGGATGGCGTTTGTCTCGTCAGGCGAGGATTGCTACTGCGGCCGTGACGTTTTCCGGCGGCGACTGACCAGCAACCACACCGTCACCACGAGGGCCGCGATCGTGCAGCACATCCACAGGAACGCCCAGCCGCTGAGGATGTTCGCGCCTTCCGGCCGGGAGGTCGGCCCGAAGACCAGCATCAACGCCACGTACACCGCGGCGGGCACCAGTGCGCGCAGACCGGGCAGCCCGATCGTGTTGATGGCCACCGGGATCGCGAACGCCACGGCGACGCCGCTCGCCGTGGCCTCGTCACCACTCTTGATGTACCCGGCGACACCGGCGGCCAGTGCGCCGACCAGGACACTGAGCAGTCGCTTCATGGCACGCAGGTGCCCAGGCCGGCCGGGTGTTCAAACCAGCCGGGTGTGGATGTCCCGCAGAGCTTCGCGGCCGCGTCGGCAACCGACGGCTGGATCCCGGCACTGACCGGGCGCCCGAATCCGCCACACGGCGGACGTCGGCGACTGCGGGCACAAGCGGAATGTTCCGGTTGTCGGCGTCGGGGGCGACTCGTCAGTGTTCTGGCCATGGCGAACGAAACAAAGCACGAAATGGCGAACGGCACCGACCGGCAGCGTATGCCGGGAAAGCTGAAGCTGGCGATGGGCATCCTGGTGTTCCAGGCGCTGTCGAACGGCTTCATCGGATACCTGATCATCGACACGGTCACCGGGCGCGGCAGCCACGGCGCGCGCACGCCGAACTCCGGCCTGCTGTACTTCGTCGGCTTCCTGTCCGTCGGGATCGCGCTCGTCCTGCTCGGGTGCGTGCTGATGGCCGCGACGCGGCAGCGGTGGATCCGGCCGACCGTGATCGGGATCGAGGTCATCGGGCTGATCAGCGGGGTGATCAACCTGTTCAGCGGACAGCTCACCGCGATCGCCGGGATCGCGATCGCGATCGGGGTGCTGTCGATGTTCAGCCGCGACGACGTCCGCGAATGGTTCAGTGAGTGAGCTCGCTACGGTGTTGGCCGTGGACACCAGCCACCCAGCCGTGCGAAGCCTGTTCGGGCTCGCGGTCGGCGACGCGTTCGGAAGCGGGATCCTGATGCCGGGCGACCACCCGGCGGTGCTCGAACGGCGGTTGCCGCCCACCCCGTGGAACTGGACCGACGACACCGAGATGGCGTGCTCGATCTACTCGACACTGGCGCGGTACGGCCACATCGAACAGGACGCGCTGGCCATGTCGTTCGCCACGCACCTCGATCCGGATCGCGGCTACGGCAGCGGTGCCGAGCGGATGCTGTTGCGTTACCGCAAAGGCGAGTCGTGGCGGGAGGTCGCTCCCGCCATGTTCGGCGGCACGGGGTCGTGGGGCAACGGTGCCGCGATGCGGGTGGCGCCGCTGGGCGCGTGGTACGGGCCGGACCTGGACGTTGTGGTGAACGAGGCCGCGAAGTCCGCGGTCGTGACCCACACCCACGCCGAGGGCGTCGCGGGCGCGATCGCCGTCGCGGTGGCCGCGGCGATCGCCGCGACCACACCGGGAATCGCGCCTGGCGAATTCCTGCGGGCGGTCGCGTCCCGCGTGCCCGGAAGCGAGGTGCGGCGCGGAATCCACGCGGCGTTGGACGTACTCGGCGCCGACGATCCGGCGGACGCGGGGGCGCGGCTGGGCACCGGGCACAGCACCAGTGCGCAGGACACCGTGCCGCTGGCGATGTGGCTGGCAGCGCGCAACCTCGGCGCCTACGAGGAGGCACTGTGGACGGCCGCGCGGGTCGCGTCGGATCTGGACACCGTGTGCGCCATCACAGGCGGGATCATCGCCGCGGGTCCCGGTTTCGCGACTGTGCCGGGCACGTGGCTCCAAGCGTGTGAACAGCTCCCCGAATGGGTGGCGTGGTGAGCCTTGCGCGGCTCAGCCGATGGGCAACTCGCTCATCGCGTGCTCGAGCAGGCGGATCAGCGCCAGCTTGGCCGAGGCCCGGTCGCGCGCGTCGCACAGGATGATCGGGACGCGCGCGGGAACGGCCAGTGCCGCGCGGATCTCGTTCACCGCGTACCGTTCGGCGTCGTCGAAGCGGTTCACCGCGACGATGAAGGGGATGCGGCGCCGTTCGAAGAAGTCGATGGCCGCGAAGCTGCTGTCCAGCCGCCGCGTGTCGACGAGCACGACGCAACCGATCGCGCCGCGGGCCAGTTCGTCCCACATGAACCAGAAGCGCTCCTGGCCCGGCGCGCCGAACAGGTAGAGCACGTACTCCGGCGAGACGGTGATCCGGCCGAAGTCCAGCGCCACCGTCGTCGCGGTTTTGCTTTCGATCCCGGCGAGGTCGTCGATCCCGGCACTCGCCTCGGTCAGCAGTTCCTCGGTCGTCAACGGCGGTATCTCGCTGACCGAGGCGACCAGTGTGGTCTTCCCGACGCCGAAGCCGCCCGCGACGATGATCTTGACCGGGGTCGGGATCGGGCCGGTGCCGGTCGCGGTCGCCTCGCTCACGGCTACGCCCTCTCCGCCGTCTTCGCGGCGACCCGCGGCGCGGGGACGAGGTAGCCGCCGACCCGCTTGACCAGGCGGTTCATCTCATAGGCGATCATCTCGACGTCCGCGCTCTGCTCGGCGAGCACCGCGAGACAGGCGCCGTGGCCCGCTGCGGACACGAACAGGTAGCCCTGTTCCATCTCGATGACGTTCTGCAGCACCTGGCCCCGGTCGAAGTGCCTGCTCACCCCCTTGGCGAGGCTCTGCAGGCTGGACGCGACGGCCGACAGCCGGTCGGAGTCGTCCTCGCCCATCCCCGCCGAGCGGCCGAGCACCAGGCCGTCCGCGGACAACACGACGGCGTGCTGGATGCCGATCACCCGGCCGACGATGTCGTCGAGCAGCCAGTTCAGATCGGGTTTCTGTTTCATGAAATGGGTTCCCCGCTGTTTCGTGTTCACCTGGAATTCGACATCGGCGGGCTGGCTTCTTTCGAATGATGGCGAACACAATCATTTCCGGACCGGGAGAATCCGGCTGGCGCAGGGTCTGTCCGCACGTCCGGCTTCCCTTTCGTCTGGTCTTCCTGGACTAACCGAGCCGGGGAGTTCTATCACAGCTCGGGCGCGCCGTGTGCAGGTGGGACGTGGGAAATGGAGACGCTGCGTGATCATCGCAGGTATGGGCCCCGGTGCTCCGGTCGGGTGAACGTGACCACAGGGGAAATGTTGGTCACATTCTCTTGACAGGCCGTGGGGATCATCGGATCTCGCATTGTGCCGATCGCGCCACTTTATCTGCGAAAACGCGGGAGAAGTGATTAGGAGACGAGGTCCAACGTCATCGCCACGCCTTCGAGGCGCACTCCGTCGGGTAGTGGAAGCATGACCTTGCCTGTTTCGGAGAAGCCGAACGCGCGATAGAGCGGCACGCCGGGCAGCGTGGCCATCAGCGCGAGTGAGCGAAATCCCTCGTCACGCGCTGCCTGGACGCAGGCGTCGAGGATCGCCTTGGCGAGACCTCGCCGAGTCCAGTCGTGGCGCACGAACATCGCGCGCACCCGCGCGGGCTCGGTGGCGGGATCGAGCACGCGGTCGTCGTCGGACCGCGCGCCTGATCCCGCGTGGAGCTTGTTGCGCCTGCTCCAGCCGCCGCACGCGACGATCTCGCCGCCCGCTTCGTGCACGAAGTACGTACCGTCCTCGATCAACGCCAGGTCCGGCTCGGTCAGGTGGATCGCGGCACTGGCCGCCTGCTGTTCGGAGTAGAACAAGGGGAACAGTTCCGTCGCCGAGGCACGCATCAGCGCCCCGATCCCCGGGACATCCCCGACAGTCGCAAGGCGCACGGCGCGGACGATGCCAGGTAGGTGCTCACCGCGGCCACGGGTTTTCGGTGATCAGCGAAACGTACCGGCAACGGTTCCGTTCCGCGATACGGTATCCCCAGGCTTGGGGGAGCAAGGGAATCATCGTGTCTCGAAGACTTCTGGCACTCGTCTGCGCTCTTCTCGTGGCCTTACCTGCGACTGCGGTGTCGACTGCGGTGGCAAGCGGCGTCTCGCAGTCGTCGGCGCTGGTCGGCGTCCAGCAGGTGCTCTACCGGGGCGGCACAGCCGGATACGGCTGCTTCCGGATCCCAGTCCTGGCAAGGACCACCGCTGGGACGCTGCTGGCCTTCGCCGAGGCCCGAAAGTCCCCGTCGTGCCGACCGGGGTGACATCGACCTGGTGGTGCGCCGGTCGGCCAACGACGGCCGCCGAGCTGACCGGCGGCGAGATCGGCGCGCTCTACGAGGGCGGCGTGTCGTTCTCCGCCGACGGGTCAGGACCGGCTCTACGCGTGGGTGCGGACGGACACGGCCCAAGTCGCGATCCCGTTGGTGGACAACACAAGCCGTGTCGCTTTCGGCGACAACCACTGGCATCTGCTGGCGTTGACGCGCACCGGTGACCAGGTCCAGCTCAGCGTCGACGGCGGCACACCCGCGACAGCCACCGGGCTGACCGGATCGGTGAGCGCCGACCAGGCCGACGCCACCAAGGGACTGCGTCTCGGGTCCAAGATGGACGGGACGGACGTGATGCAGGGCGCGTTGGACGACTTCCGGCTGTACCGCAGGGCGCTGACGGCGGTCGAACTCGACCAGGCGGCGACCGGCAGGTTCCCCGGCGACCTGCCTGCCCTGTGGTGGGGTTTCGAAGGTCAGTACACGCAGGCGCACGACGTGGCCTCGCGCAAAGCCGGGGCACTGACCCTGAGTGTGGACGGCAACCCGGTGGGCGGCACGGCTGCGAGCGGATCGGCGACCTACGGTGACACGTTCGTCGTGCAGGGCTTCAGGCTCGGCGCCAAGCCGGACGGCACCAACCGCCTCACGGGGGCGCTGGACGAGTTCCAGATCCGCCGCGGCACGGCGCTGGCGGCTCACCTGCCGCTCAACGCCGCGTCGTGACAGAGTTACAGCTTGGCGGCGACCAACGGCGTGTAGCCGGATGACTGGCCGGTCCGGTTGGGGTGGTAGGACTCCGAGATCGGGTTGGACAGGCCGTTGAGCCATTCGGTGTCGTCGCACACGGCGTGACCCGTGAACGCTGGACGCGGGTCGACGAAAGCGAATCCGTGTGCGGCGGCCCGTGCCGAGATCACCCCGGCGAGCAGGTCCGCGCTCTTGTTCAACTCGGCCTGCTCGCCGGGGCTGATCCTGGCCAGCGCGTTGCACTCCTCGCCGTTGAACAGGCGCGGGTAGCCGACCACGACCACCTTCGCGTTCGGCGCGCGTCCCTTGATGGCGTTGTACAAACCGTCCAGCCGGCCCGGGATGGCGTCCCGGATGGTCGTGTTGGCGGCGTTGATCTCGTTCGTGCAGGTGTACGGCCATGGCTTGGCGCACTGCGTGATCACCGAGCTGAACCCGGCGTCGTTGCCCCCGGCGGACACGGTCACGTAGGCGGTGCCGGAGTTGAGGCTGCCGAGCTGGTTGTTCTGCACGTCGGCGATCCGGGCACCCGAGCACGCCGCGAAAGTGAGCGCGGAACCGTTGCGCTGCGCGACGAGGACGGGGTAGGCGTACTGCGAGCGTAGGCAGTCGCCGCTGTCGGGGTAGTAGGTCCGCGAGCCCGTTCCCGACGAGTACGAGTCGCCCAGCGCGGTGTACGCGCCCGCAGCGGCTTGTGCGCTTTGGATACCGAGCACACTCGGTAACGCGACCAACAGGAACAGCACGGATAACCGGCGCATGGTGTCCTCCAGCGTCGATGCAGGGATCCCCAGCGTGCGCCGGGATGATCCGTTTCCTCAATGGACCGAACAGGTGAAAGATTTACCGCTTGATGGCCCCGGGTCGTCCGGATTCCACCTCGAAGGAGGCGTAGGTCGACTCCGGCGCGTCCCGGCGGCTGACCGTGCTGACGATCCACAGGTCCGCGGTCATTTGCGTGGATCGCACGTGGCAGCGGAAGTACCCGCGCCGGTCGCCGTCGAAGAACTTGATGTGCGGGTTGTACTTGATCATCGGACCGTAGTACGGCCCGTACACCTCACCGTCCCCGTTGGACGAGATGGACGTACCGACGAACTCCGTCGCGACAACTCGGGACGACGGCCGGTCGAAGTCCTCGTGGATGTCGTTGACGAATGTCGAATGCCAGTCCCCAGTCACCACAACCGGATTGCTCACGCGGTGGCGCGTCCACGCGTCAGTGAGCCGGTTGCGCGCGGCGGGATAGCCGTCCCACGCGTCGTGCCACAGCTTGTTGCCGCTGGCGCCGTCGTGGTCCAACCGCCCCACCATCACGTTGCTGCCGATGATGTTCCACCGCGCCAACGACGTGGCAAGCCCGCTGTACAGCCACTTCTCCTGCGGAAAACCGAGCATGGTCACGTCCGGCGCGTAACCACCGGTGCAGGCGTCCGCCTCGCCCCAGCCGCACGGCGGCACGCTGCGGTACTGCCGACCGTCGAGTAGATCGAGCTGGGCGAGCCTGCCCCAGTGCAGCCGCCGGTAGATGTGCGACCGGAACCGCACCGGCTGATGCTCATACCACGCCTGGTAAGCGGCGGCACGCAACGCGCTGATGTCGCCCGCGTGTTCCTGGCGCGTGCCCGCGTAGTCGTTTTTTACCTCATGATCGTCCCACGTGACCGCCCAGGGGAACCGGGCATGCGCGGCCTGGAGATCCGGATCGCTCTTGTACAGCGCGTACTGCATCCGCCAGCGCTCAAGGTCCTGTGGGGCCTGCCGCAGGATGTCGGGAGTGCTTGTCCTGCGGTATCCGCCATCGGCGGGAATGCCGCCCTCGTAGACGTAGTCGCCGAGGTGCACGACGAGATCGAGGTCATCACTCGCCATGTGCCGGTACGACGGGTAGTAGCCGCTGGCCCAGTCCTGGCAGGACGCGAACGCGAAAGCCAGCGAACCACCGTGCGCGCCCGGGGACGGCGTGGTGCGGGTCCGGCCGACCGGGGAGGTCTCCTGGCGGTAGCGGAAGCGGTAGAACCACTCCCGGTCCGGGGTGAGGCCGTCGACCTCGACGTGCACGGAGTGCGCGAGCTCGGGCACTGCCCACGCCGTACCCCGCGCGACGACTCGCCGGAACCGCTCGTCCGCCGCGACCTGCCACTCGACCGGCACCTTCGTGTTCGGCATGCCGCCACCCACGGCGAACGGCTCGGGGACGAGCCGCGTCCACAACACCACACCCGATCGGGTGGGGTCCCCGCTCGCCACGCCCAGAATGAAGGGGTAGCCGCCGGGGTTCGGCGCCGCGGCGGCGGTGTGCGCTGGTACCTGGGCCAGTGCGGCGGCCCCCGCGAGCGCGAGGAACCGTCGTCTGCCGAGTGAGAAGGAGGTGGTCACCGGCACTGTCTAGCCGGTTCACCTGGCATCCAGGTGAACTGAGCGGGTCAGCCCGTACTCAAGTGCATGACTAGCTGATCGGGTGTACGACAATTGTCGGTACAGCTTTTAGGATTCTCTGATCCAGGCTGAGTCAGGTGCGAACAAGGGGGGAGCCCATTGCCTCTGCCGGAGATCGAACCGGTTCGTTTTTACCATCGAATGCTGCGGTACCGGGATCGCCGCAGCCCGCCGATGATCGTTCTGCTCGGGTCGGTGGGAGCGGGCAAGACATATGCGCTGGACGCCATTAACCATGACATGAGCTGGGCCGTGGTCCACGCCCGATACAATTTCGGTGACAAGCGAACGTCCGGTGCCGGTGTGCCGACCACCAATGAGGTCCTGATCCAGCTCGTCTACGGCTTGTCGCAGCGGTGGCGCAATCGGCGGAAACCGGGATTCCTCCGGTTTTCCATCGCCCTGATCGCGATCTCGGCCAAGTTGGACCACAAGGACCGGCAGGCCGACCGGGCGCGGCTGTCGTCGTTCATCGACGAGTTCCACGCGGCACTGGGCCACACCGCGGTCCAGGCGGTCGTCAACCAGGTCGCCGACGCGGCCGACGCGGCCGAACTGCTCGACCCGTCGCTGATCGAGCTGATCAGACGGCTGTTCCCGGTAGTGGTCAAGCCGGTGCGGAGGAAACTGCGCCGAGCCATGAAGGACCTCGCCGACTTCCCGCAGACCCAGGGCGGGGACCTGCTGGACGCACTCGTGGCGTTGAACGGGCTGTCGGCCGTCCAGCAGACCGAGCGGCTGCTGCTGGCATTTCTCGGCGACGTCCGGGAAAACCACAAACGTATGTCACGCCCCGAGCGCGGCGGTCAGTGCAAGTGCGCCGAAGGCGACCAGGGCAAGCACGTGCACAACTGGGCCATCCTGCTCGACGACGTCCACCTGCCCGGTGGCAGGCAGTTCCTCGCCGATCTGGACAACGCCAGAGATCAGCTCCCGCACGGCACGCATGATCCGTTGCTCGTCATAGCGACGAGCGGCCGGTGGAGTGACGAATTCACGGAATGGTTGCCGCCGTGGTGGCACCCCGGAACCGACGACAGCCTGCGACCGTTGACGACTTTGCGCAAGGCCGACTACGCAGACTGGGAAGAGGCGTCGTCGAAGTACTACCCGTTGCTGCTCGACCCGCTGAAATCGGACCACATCGCGGAAATCCTGCGGGCGGACCGGGAGTCGACCGAGGTGAAGTTCGTCCTGCGCGCCACCAACGGTCTGCCGTTGGCCGTGACGTACCTGGCCCGGCACCTGCGCGACCGGACCGTCGAGCGCGGCGCTCGTGACGTGCTGGGCGTGGACCAGCCACCGTATCCGCGGCTGGCCGCGCTGCGGCTGACCGAACACGTGGACGGCGTCGACATCGAGGACTTCGTCACCGCCGCCCCGTTCGCGACCGCGCCATGGCTCATCCCGGTATCCACCGAGGGCCGCGCCAACCAACCGTTGGTCGGCGTCATCCTGACCGAGTTGCGGACCTCGTTGTGGGTCGCGGCCCTGTCCGACGCGCAGGCGATCACACCGAACCAGGGTGTCCTGCACCCGTGGGTCGAGCTGAACCTGGTGGCTGCCCTGTCACGGCGTGATGGCGGGCAACCCACGTACGTCGACCAGTTCACCCTGCTGCGCGACGACCCGGACACCCGCAACGACCCCGTCCGCCGCGCCTACGGCATGTGTGCGCTCGGTCAGAGCGCCGAGGTGGTGTCCTTCTTCGACGAGCAGTTCGACAGGATTCCCCACCGCACTTGGCTCGAGCGGCTCCTGCTGGTCATCCGCGCCCCGAACCACCTGCCGTCGGATGTGGGGTGTCTCGCGCTGCACGACGAGGTGGTCAAGGCCGCCACCGCGGGGAAACCCGCCGGAACGGAGGTCCGCAACAGCATCGCGCGCCTCGTCGCCGCGGGCTGGTTGCTGCAGGACAGGTCGTCGGCCCGTGAGCCCGCATTGGACGGTGTCATCGTCACCGCGCTCACCCACCTGGCCAACAAGTCCCGGTTAGGGGACATCCAACCGTTGCAGAAGGCCATCGACCTGGCCAAGCGCGGCCGGCTGATCGGAGACTGACAATGCCGAGAACCCACCAACCGCCGATCCAGCCCCGGCACTGGCTGGCGCGATACCGTTGGCCTGCCGTGGTCGTGGTCCTCGTCGCGCTGGGGGCGTGGCTGGGCATGGTCCGTCCTTGGGACCAGCCCAAGCCGGGTCCCTGCGGTGCGGGGACGAAGGCCGTCGGGTCCCCGTACCTCTGCATGGGGCTCAACCTCGATTCCACGCCGATGCGGGCCAACGACCCGCTCAGCGACCTGCACGCCATCATCGCCGCCTACAACAGCAAGGTCACCGGGGACTTCAGGACCGTCGTCCTGCTCGAGAACATGACCGTGAACCCCGCGATCGACAGCACGCCGTTGAGCTTCCTGCGGCACGAGATCCAGGGGGCGATCGCCGCCGCGTGGCCGGAGGAGGGCAAGGCCGCGGGAACGAAGTTGTTGCTGGCCAACTTCGGCGGCAACGCCGAGCACTGGCGGATCGCGGTCGACGAGATCGTCGCCGCCGCCCCGAGCCAGCGGATCGTGGCCGTGGTGGGGATCGGCACGAGCGTGGCGAACAGCCGCGCGGCCGTCGCCGAGCTGTCCCTGCACGGAATCGCCTCCATCGGCGCGACGATCACCGCGGACAGCATGAACACCGACCTGGCGGGCAAGCGGATCAAGAACTTCTTCCGGGTGGGCCCGACGAACACCGACGAGGCCAACGCGGCGGCGAACTACGTGGTCGCCCAGGGCTACCGGCGGATCATGATGATCCAGGACACCAACCCCGGCAACATCTACGCCGCGACGCTGGCGAGCGCGTTCGCGCGCCGCACCGACATCAGGATCGCGTTCACCAAGAAGTACGAGTCGCCCGACACCGAGCCGACCGGCGCGACCCGCGACGAACTGCTGCGCAGACTCTTCTCCGGGATGCACTCCGACGTGTGCACCGGCAGACCGGACCTGATCTACTTCGCCGGTCGCGGTGTCGACGTCCGCTCCTTCGTCACGGCGTTGTCGGGAGACGGCGCGTGCGAGGAGGTCGGCGAGGTCACGGTGATGACGGGTGACGACGCGGCGACCCTCGTCGGCACACCGATGCCCTTGCAGGGCGACATCAAGGCACGTGTGCTGTACACGGCGCTGGCCCACCCCGACCAGTGGAAGAACTTCCCCCAGGCGACCTCCTCCACGGCGTACCAGACCAACTACGAGAACTTCTCTGCGAAGTTCCTCGGCACCCACAAGTTCGCCGCCGACGACCTCTGGGACGGCACGGCGATGGTGCTGCACGACGCGGTCGTCTCGGCGACGCAGGCGGCGAAGGACATCCCGGCCAAGGATCCCAGCGCGGTGGCCAACTTCATCGCCAACCTCGACTGCAACTCGGCGGTGCCGGGCGCCAGCGGCTTCATCGCGTTCGACCAGGACACGGGAAACCAGGTGAACAAGGCGATCCCGATCGTGGGGATCACGGCCGAGGGCACCATGAATCCCGTCGGCCTGGTGTGGTCGAAGGGGACGCACGTGTGCGCCCAGTCGTGAGCCTCACGACGGCAGCCTGCGACCGGAGACGATCTCAGGAGCGATCCTGATGTACCAGTCCTCGGCATCCGGGGCCCACGCCCGTAGCCCCAACTGCCGCACGACCTCCAGTTCGACCGGATCGGTGATCTTCACGGCGTGCCCGACGGCGACGACGCTCCATCCACTTCGGACACACGAATCCGCGTACTCGTCAGCCTCGAAGGCCACCACCTTCCCCGTCGCGGCGACCGCCAGCCTGCTGTGCGCCGACGTCCGGATGATCACAGCCTTCTCGTGCAGCGCGAACATCACGGGAAGCACAGCGGGCAGCGCCCGGTCGGTGTACACCACCCGGCCCACCGGGATCTTCGCCAGCAAGCGGAAGCACTCCTGCGCCGAGAGCGATTCCAGTCCTGCCGAGTCCACAACGCCCCACCCCCCATCCCTTCCCACGGCCGACCGGCCGGGCGTCCACGCGGGTCGTCGCGGACGCCCGGCGTGGTGTCGGTCAAGCCGGCTTGGCCAGATCCTGCCTCGTCGGTGCCTCCCGCAACCGAGTCGAAAGTCCCTAATCCACCAGAGGCGATCGCCTCGGGCGCGGACGCCCTCCTCGGCGCCGACGAACGGCGCGGTTCGCCCGCTTGTGTGACAAATGCCGTTCCGCGGGCCCAGCCGGGGCCACTAACGTGGCCGGGTGACAATCCAGGTCTTTCTGCTCGACGACCATGAAGTCGTCCGCAAGGGTGTGGCGGCCCTGCTCGGCACGAACCCGGATATCACCGTGGTCGGTGAGGCGTCCACGGCGGCCGAGGCGCTGGCGAAGGTGCCCGCGTTGAAACCGGACGTCGCCGTGCTGGACGTGCGCCTGCCCGACGGTGACGGTGTCCAGGTGTGCCGTGACCTGCGTGCCGACATGCCGGACCTGAAATGCCTGATGCTCACGTCGTACTCCGACGACGAAGCCCTGTTCGAGTCGGTGATGGCCGGCGCGGCGGGATACGTCCTCAAGGAGGTCCGCGGCGGCGACCTGGTGCGTGCCATCCGGACAGTGGCGCAGGGCGGGTCGTTGCTCGACTCCGCCGCCACCACCCAGGTGCTGACCCGCCTGCGCAAGGGACCGACCGACAAGCTGGCCGAACTCACCGAGCAGGAACGCAAGGTGCTCGAGCTGATCGGGGAGGGCATGACGAACCGGCAGATCGCCGAGCGGCTGTTCCTCGCGGAGAAGACCGTGAAGAACTACGTGTCCAACCTGCTCGCCAAGCTCGGCATGCGGCGCAGGACCCAGGCGGCCGTGCTGGCCACCGAACTGAAGCAGAACCGCCGCAGGCCCTAACGCAAGGGCACCGACCAGTACAACTCCGTCCCGGGCTCGGCCGGTGTGATGTGGAACGAGCCGCCGAGGCGGCCCGCGCGGACGGACATGTTGCTCAGCCCGCTGCGGCGCCCGCTGTCCGGTATCCCGATGCCGTTGTCGGTCACCCGCAGGACGAGGTCGTCACCGGAGACGATCTCGATCGCCGTGCTGGTCGCGTGCGCGTGCCTGGCCACATTGGACAACGCTTCCCGCAGCACGGACACCAGTTGCTTGCCCGCTTCGGCGTGCACCGAGGTGTCGACGGGGCCGGCGAACCGGACGGACGGCTTGAACCCCAGTGTCGGCTCGGCCGCCGTGACCTCGGCGGCGACCAGGGACCGCAGGCTCTCGGCAGGCGGGTGTCGCAGCGCGAAGACCGTGGTCCTGATCTCCTGGATGGTCTGGTCGAGGTCGTCGACGGCCAGCCGGATGCGGGCGGCGGCGTCGTCGGGGTCCGCCGCGACCAGCGCGGCCGCGGCCTCCAGCGCCATCCCGGTCGCGAAGATCCGTTGGATGACCAGGTCGTGCAGGTCCCTGGCGATCCGGTCGCGGTCCTCGAACACCACCAGGCGCTGCTGGTCGGCGCGCGCGGCGGCGTACTGCAACGCCAACGCGGCGTGTGCGGCGAAGTTGCGCAACAGGTCCAGGTCGGACTGTTCGAACAGCGGCTCGTCCCGCAGCCGGCACAGCAGCAGCACGCCGAGGATCGCGTCACCCGCCGTCAGCGGGACGATCGCGGCGGACCCGAGTGGCTTGAGGTCCGACGGCGCCACCGAGCCGCCGTCGCCCTGCCACGACGCGGCGGCGTCGCCGTAGTTGTCGATCAGCAGCGGGTTGCCGGAGCTGAAGACCATGCCGGACGCGGTGCCCTCCATGGCGATGGACGCCCCGGTGAGGTGCTCCGCGCCGAGGACCACGTGGAAGACCAGGGTTCCCGGTCGTTCGTCGTCCGGCAGCGCGATCGCCGCGAACGGCGCGCCCGCGACGTCACGAGCGTGGGAAGTCACCAGGTGCAGGTCGGATCCGTTGCCTGTCAACAAAGCCGCGGTGATCTCATTGGACGCGCGCAGCCAGGACTCCCGGCGCCGCGATTCCCGCAGCAGCCGGTCGTAGTCCCGTGGTGTCTTCTGGCCCACGCGACACAGAGTAAGTGGACTCTGGCCGCCCGCGGTTCGAACGGACGAGAGTGTCCCCTTATAGATGAGCGCTGCACGGGGTATTCCGGGGTTACGGCGAGGTGAACGTTCTTCTCATAGTGGTTGAAATGCGCGCGGAACGAACTGTCGGGTGATCTTGTTTCTCCGCTCTTGCGCCGTCGCGGTAGCGGAGTGATCGACGTAACTGTTCGCGGTCTGTTGCGTAACTCTGTGTCCTCGTAGTTCTCCGGCAGGTACGTTGGGGATCGGGCGGTTGCATTTGTCCGAACTGGGGAGATGACAGAAGTGATGACCTTGCCCCGCTACAGACTTCGCCGACATCGGTCCGCGAACGGGTCGTTGTGGGCGTTACCGGGCTATCTCGTCTGCTATGTGCTCGTCATCGATGTTCTCGCCGTGGTCGTGACGGCGTTTTTGCTCATCGAGGCCCCGCCTGCTTCGGCCGATCTTCGCATGGTCCTCGTCATCATCGGGCTCGGGCTGATCAATGGGGAAATTTCGCGGCATGTCGAACGGGTGCGGCGGAGTTTCTCCGACACGCCGCACGTCAATCTCACGTCGATCTGGACGGTCGCCGCCGCTTTGCTGCTGTCACCTGGCCTGGCGGCGGCCGTTGTCGTCGTGCTCTACGCGCACTTGTGGATTCGCAGTTGGTACCAGGTCCGCGGGGTGCGTCCGTATCGGCTCACGTTCAGCGCCGCGACAATCGTTCTCGCCTGTCACGCCGCGAGTGCTGTGCAGTACCTGCTGGGTCCGCGCAGTCTTGTCACGGTCGCGTTCCCCGAGTCGGTTTGGGGCATTCCGCTCGTTGTCGTGGTGTTCTCCGCGGTCAACTCGGGATTGGTCGCCGGTGCCATCGGTTTGTCCAAGCGGACGCTCGAACCGGTCCGGATATTCGGCACCTGGTCGGCGAACATGCTCGAATTCGCGACGATCTGCCTCGGTGCTCTCGCCGCGATCCTGTTGGACTGGAAACCGCTGCTGGTCGTGTTCTTCCTCTTCGCACTGCACGTGCTGCACCGCGGTCTGGTGGCACGCCAGTTCGAGCAGACCGCCGCGACCGACCCGGCGACGAGGCTGCTCAACGCCAACGCGTGGCGTGCGGTGACCGCCAAGGAGTTCGACCGCGCTCGTCGGGAGAACGCCGGTCTCGGTGTCCTCGTGGTCGACATCGACCACTTCACGCAGGTCAACGACGCCCACGGGCGACGCGCGGGTGATCTTGTGCTGGCGGCCGTCGCCGAGGTGCTGCGTACGGAGGTCGGCCGCTACGACGTGGTGGGCCGGTTCAACGGCGGGCAGTACGCGGTCGCCTTGCCGGATGTCCATGACGAGGGGATCGCCGAGTTCAGCGAACGCGTCTGCGAACGGGTCCGCGCGTTGCGTGTGCCGATCAACGACAACGAGGTGGTCGACGGCCTGAGCGTGTCCATCGGCGCGGCGCGCTACCCGGCCACCGACGGCGGGCTCGACCAACTGCTGCTCGCCGCGGACCTGGCGGTGTTCGCCGCCAAGGACAGCGGCCGCGACCAGGTCGTGGTCGCGAGGCAGGCCGCTAGTCGTCACGCCGCGGGCGCACGGACGTCAACTCGGCCTGGTGGTCCTGAGCCCACTTGATCAGCGGCCGCACCGAGCGCAGCAGCGAACTGCCCATCGGGGTCAGTTCGTAGAACACCGGCTGGAACAGCTCGTCCGTGGTGTTCTGCCGCCGCACAATGCCGTAACGCTGCAGTCGCGACAACGTCTCGGTCAGCACTTTTCGCGTCAGCGGCCGAACGTGGTTGGTCCAACCGGACCGTTCTTCCGCGGAGTTGATGGCATTCAGCAATTCGGTGAAGTTCAGCGGGCCGGGCGCCAATGAGGCCAGCACCGCGGGGACCCATTGCCCGTTGAGCACCGCCATGGCGTCCAGCAGGCTTTGTCGGTAAGGGACGTTGTTGCCGGCCATCGCCTCCACCCCTTCTGATGCCAGCGTACCTCCGAACGAGTGAAGAGTACCGAGTTACCTCGAGGTGTCACGGGCGCTCACCTTGCGGTAACCCGATGTCGCCGCGATAGGAACGACCCGGGGGGAGGGGACAGCGGCCATGACTCGAGCCGATCCGGGGGCGCGAGGTGGTTCGAGATCATGGCCGCTTGTGGGTGAGGTCCGGAATCGGCGCGATATCTCCCCCGCCGGGGCCTGAAAACTGTCGACCGCCGGTTTCCTGCCAGGCAACATATGCTGATCCGTTGCTGGCCATCCAGTGGACAAAAGGGGGATCGGTGATCAGTGCGTGACGCGGCAGACAATCGACATCCGCGTACTCGGCCCTTGGGAGATCCGCGTCGACAGCGAGATCGTGCCGGTCCCGCCGGGGCAATTGCGCGTCCTGCTGGCCGCGTTGGTCGTCTCGGCCAACCAACCGGTCACCACCGACACCCTCGCCGAACGCCTCTGGCCCGGTGATCAGCCCGGCAACGCCCGCGGCTCGCTGCACACCTACATCGGCCGGTTGCGGCAGCTGCTCGGCCACGGCGTCATCCAGCGCGTCTCGGCGGGCCGCTACCAGCTCAGCGTCGACCCCGACCGCGTCGACCTGTGCCGGTTCCGTGAGCTGCTGCGGCTCGCGCGCGCCGACGAGGGCGCGCCAGGCGAGGTGGAGCTGCTCGGCGAGGCGCTGGGGCTCTGGCGTGGCAGGCCGTTCGCCGATGTGGCGTCCCTGTGGCTGGAGCGGGACGTGGTGCCGCGGCTGACCGAGGAGTGGTTCGCCGCCACCGAACGCCGGATCGACATCGAGCTCGGCGCCCGTCCGTCCGCGTCGGTCATCGCCGACCTGCACGAGCTGACCAGCCAGTACCCGGCCAGGGAGTCGCTCTGGGTTCGGCTGATCCTGGCGTTGCACAAGGCGGGCAGGCACGACGACGCGCTCGCGGCGTACACGCAGGTCTTCCGCGTGCTCAACGAGGAGTTCGGCATCGACCCGGGCGCTGAGCTGCAACGGCTGCGCCACGAGGTGCTGCACGGCAGGGCCGAACCGGCCACCCGCGCGCCGACGCCACGCCAGCTGCCGCACGACAGCGCCAAGTTCATCGGCAGGCAGGACGAGCTCACCAGGCTTGACTCGCTGCTGCACAAGCGGGGCAGTGCGCCGGTCATCGTGTCGATCGACGGCGCGCCCGGCATCGGCAAGACCGTGCTCGCGCTGCACTGGGCGCACCGCGTCGCCGACCGGTGTTCCGACGTCCAGCTATACCTGAACCTGCGCGGCTACGGTCCCGGTGAGCCGGTGACGCCGGACGCGGCGGCCGAGGCGTTGCTGCGTGAGCTCGGTGTCGCCGGTGACACCATCCCCTCAGACGTCGACGAGCGGTCGGCGCTGCTGCGCAGCAAACTGGCAGATCGCCGTCCGCTGATCCTGCTGGACAACGCGCTGGACGCGGGGCAGGTGCGCCCCCTGCTGCCTGGTACGTCGGCCTTGGTGATCGTGACCAGCCGCAACCAGCTGCGCGGGCTGTCGGTCCGTGACGGCGCCCACCGCGTGACGCTCAGCCCCATGCCGCACGCCCAGGCGGTCGACCTGCTGGCGGCGGCGATCGGAGCACACCGGGTGGCCGAGGAACCGGCCGCGGCGGCCCGGCTGGTCAGGTTGTGCGACTACCTGCCGCTGGCGCTGGCGATCGTGGCCGAGCGGGCGCACCGCAGCGAATCACTGGCCGACGTCGTCCTGGCCCTGGAGGACGAGAAAGCCAGGCTGGACAACCTCGGCAGCGGCGAGGACGACCCGCACACCGACCTGGGCGCCGCGTTGTCCTGGTCCTACCGCGCGCTGCGCAAGTCGGCCGCGTTGGTGTTCCGCAAGCTCGGGCTGGTGCCCGCCAACGACATCGGCCTCGACGCGGCGGCGGCGTTGAGCGGCCTGCCCCGTGGCCAGGCCAAGGACGCGCTCGACCAGTTGATCGCGACGAACCTGCTCGAACAACCACGGCCAGGCCGCTACCAGCTGCACGACCTGGTCCGGCTGTACGCCACCGACATGGCGATGAGCCACGAGCCACAGGCCGAACGGGACGAGGCCGTCGAGCGCGTGCTCGGCTGGTACCTGCACGCCACGGTCGCTGCGGACATGCTGCTCAACCCGCACCGCAACCGGGATTTCCTCGTGCCGTACAAGGCCCGTGTCCCGCCCCCGGCCTTCGCCGACGCGCAGGAGGCAGCGGCCTGGTTCGACGACGAGTACGACACGTTGCGGTCCATCGTGATGTGGGCGGGCGCCAACGGTTGGGACGGGTACGCGTGGCGCAACGCGTTGGCGTTGACGACGTTGCTCGACAGCGTGGTCCAGTGGCGCGACGGATTGAACTTCTACGCCAGTGCGCTCGCCGACGCCGAAGCAGCGGGGGAGCGGGTGGGCGAGGCGTACCTGCTGAACTCGATCGGCTGCATTCACCTGGACAAGCTCGAGTGCGGCACGGCGAAGTCGTTCTTCGAACGGTCGCTGGCCCGGTTCCGCGAGCGTGGCCTGCTCCGTGGCCAGGGAATGGCGCTGGGGAACCTGTCGATCGCCAACGCCCAACTCGGTGACGGCGGCACGGCCCGTGACAACGCCAAGCGGGCGCTGGAACTCTTCGAGCAGTTGGACGACTCGCGCGGGATCACGCAGAACCTCGACAACCTCGGCATCGCGCAGACGGTCTCCGGCGACCACGCGGCGGCCGTGGAGTCCCATCTGCGAGCACACCAGTGGTTCCTGCGAACGGGTGACGAGATGATCGAGGCGTTCAACCAGCACGGCCTCGGCCTTGCCTACGCGGGTCTCGGCGACGTGCCACGAGCCGTGCGCGCCTACCGGACGGCGATCTCGTTCCACCGTGCCGCGGTCAACCGCCGCGGGGAGGCGATCGTGCTGACCGACCTCGGCAAGGTCCTCAACGCCGCGGGTCACCCCCGGATCGCCCGCGCCGTCCTGACATCGGCCATGACGACGATGGTGGAACTGGCCGACCCGCGAGCCAGGGACATTCAGGCCACACTCACCGAGACGGGCTAGGGAACCCGGTTTTCCTTGCGCGCGTTCGACATGTATGCGGACTCACGTGATGGACGGCCGCGTGTTCGTGTCTACGGCCGTGACCAAGGACGGCGCACCGTTCGCGCTGGTGCCGGGTTCCCGGGTGAAGCTCGACTTCACCCGGCCGGGAAAACTGCGCCTCAGTGCCGACTGCAACATCCTGGGCGGCGACGTCGACGTGTCCGACGGCCGGATCACCGTGTCCGTCATGGGGATGACCTTGAAGGGGTGCTCGGAGGAACTGACGGCGCAGGACGAATGGCTGGCAGCAGTGCTGACTGCCCGGCCGTTCTGGGAGCTGTCCGGACCGCGCCTGCGAATCAGCACGGACGAAGTGGCCATCGAGTTCACCGAGGACGTCGCCTAGGGGACGGCGTTCAGGTCCTTGAGCATGTGCACCACCTGGCGGCCGTCGAGTTCCGCGCGGCCGGTCTCGCGGTAGCCCAACGCCAGGTAGAGCGCGATGTTGCTGGTCATCTTCTGGTTGGTGTACAGGCGCAACGCGGTCAGGCCACGATGGCGCGCCTGTTCCTCGGCGAACGCCAGCAGTTGACGGCCGAGACCCTTGCCCTGTGCCGACGGGCGAACGGCGACGTTCTCCACGAGCAGCACGCCGTCGTCCGGCTCGTCGACCAGGACAATGAGCCCGTCCATCGAGTCGAGCAGCCAGACGGTGCCCGCGTCGATCAGCGCGGCGTAGTCCGCCAGCATTGGCAGCGGCTCGCTGCCCGTCACCTCGATCCACTTGGTGTAGGCGGCGCGCACGATCTCCTCGACTGTGCCGCGGTGGTCGCCGGTGGCTTGGCTGATCATGGGAGAACTGTAGTTCGTCATCGGTGAGGCATCGACTCGACAACGAACCACTGTCGTGGACAACGCTCCTCTTTGCCCCGCAACGAACTCGTCGACGTCACCGGGTACCGTGCCCTGGCGCTGGAAGTTCTGGATGACCGCCAGCTGGTCCGGTCGCAGGTAGGGCTGTTCCTTCACCCAGTTGGTGCCGTGGCAGGGTGGACCGGCCTCGATGGGCAGGCACCGATGCCGTGCGGACCGTGTTCGGGAGAGCGCTCTCCTGAGTCAGGGTGTCCGACCGGCCGCCCCCAAGTCAAGCCTTGTGGTCCTTTCCTCGCCTGGCGAAGGCCTGCCACGGTGGGGTGATGCGGCGAATCGCGGTCATCGGTGCGGGTCAGGCCGGTCTGGTGCTGGCCATCGGGTTGCGGCGACACGGTTACGACGTCACGGTGGTGGCCGAGCGCCCGCCCGACGAGGTCCGGTCGGGCAGGCTGATCTCCAACCAGTGCGTCTTCCACCCGGCGCTGGCCAGGGAACGCGAACTCGGCATCAACCTCTGGGACCGGGACGTCACCCCGATCGGCGAGATCGAGTTCAAGGCGGTGGACCCGGCCGGCGGCGGCACCCCGGCGATCTCGTGGCGGGCGGAGTTCGACCACGCGGCGCAGTCGGTGGACCAACGGGTGAAGGTGTCCGACTGGATGGCGCACTTCGCCGGACTGGGCGGCGAGATCCGGATCCACCGCGTCACCCCGGACGACCTCGACGCGTACGCCGCCGAGTTCGACCTGGTCGTCGTGGCGGCGGGCCGTGGGCCGCAGTTCGACGCGCTGTTCCCGCGCGAACCCGAGTTCTCGCCGTACACCGAGGCGCAACGCGACATCGGGATCATCTACGTGCGGACCTCGCACCCGGTCATCGACGGGCTGACGTTCAACCTGAGTCCGTACGGCGAGAACTTCGCCATGCCGGTGCTGTCCGTGCAGGGCCCGGTCCTCGGCGTCGGCTTCTTCGGCGTGCCGGGCGGGCCGATGGACGTCTGGCACGACATCGCCGACCCCGGGCAGCACCTGGAGATCGCCCGTGGCCTGACGCGCAGGTTCTTCCCGTGGCACACCGAGATCCTGGACAACGCGGAACCGGTCGGGCCGCTGGAGACGCTGCACGGCCGGATCACGCCGATCGTCCGGCACCCGGTGGGCACGCTCCCGTCCGGCAGGCGCGTGCTGGCCATGGGGGACACGGCGGTGACCAACGACCCCGTCGGCGGGCAGGGCGCGAACATGGCGGCCCACGCCGCGAGGTCCTACGAGGAAGCCGTTCTGGCCAACGAAGACCGTGAGTTCGACGAGAAGTTCATGCACGACGCGTTCGCCCGGTACTGGTCAGTGGCCCAGCACGCGACCCGGTTCAACAACGACCTGCTCGCCCCGCCGCCGGAGCACGTGCTGGCCACCCTCGATACCGCCCAGCGCGTCCCCGAGGTGGCGCACAGGTTCGCCCACCTCTTCGAGAACCCGGTGAACTACACCGGATGGCTGACCGACCCGGAGGCGTCCATGCGGTACCTGGCGGAGGCAGGCGCACGGGCGTCTCACGGTGAGCACGGTGGCTTGTAGGGCAGGTCGGGAAAGTACTGTTCCCATTGTGGTTGTGTGATCCTCGGGTACGCGACCGCACATATCCGGGCCACGACGCGATCGATGTCGGTTTCCCAGAGCCGAACCGCGAAGTCCGAGCCACCGGTGGCCAGGGTGTGACCGTCCGGGCTGACCGCCACGGTGGCACCGAAACCGGTGTGTCCGATGAACCTGCCCACCTCCTTCGGCACGGCGGGCTTGGTGATGTCCCACAGCCGCACGTCGGCGCCTTGGCTGGTGATGGCGATCCGGTTGCTGTCGGGACTGAACGCCACCGCGATGACAGCGCCGCCGTTCCCGGTCAGCGTCGTCAGCTGTCGTGGTCGATCGCGATCAGTCATGTCGACCAGCCGGACCCCGCCCTTGCCGATGGCGGCGAGCATTCGGTTGTCAGGAGCGAACGCCCCGACGAAGTCCGTGCCACTGAACGGGAACGGCACCTCGTGCGGGCGGCGGGGATCGGTGACGTCCCACAGCTTCGACAGCATGTCGCCGTCGTCTCCGCCTGCGAGGACTCGGCCGTCGGGGCTGAAGATCGTTAGCCAGGCCACGCCTGGGAAGGGCAACGCTGCCAGTGCCTGCGGTTTGGCAGGGTCCGACACGTCCCACAGCCTTGCCGTGTCACGGCCTCCAGTGGCCAGCGTACGGCCGTCCGGGCTGAACGCCACACTGCGGATGGCACCCCCATCGTGCGTCAGGGAACCAACCTTGCGCGGGTTGGTCCGATCGCTCATGTCCCACAACGACACGGTGCCGTCGTCGCTCGACGTGGCGAGGACGCGACCATCTCGGCCGAACGTGACCGACCGGACGAATCCCTTGTGCTCGGTCAACTTGGCCAGTGGGCGGCGGGTGTGCGGATCGCTGACATCCCACAGTCGTACACTGCCATCCCAGCTGCCGGTGGCCAATGTCGACGCATCGGGGCTGAACGCCACGGCGGAGACGTTGTCGTTGTGACCGACCAGTGGCAATCCTCGAAGATCGTATACACGTGTCACTCCGGCGTCGTCCGCAACAGCGAGGACGTTGCTGTCAGAGCTGAACGCCGTCGAATACAGACCGCCGGTGAGTGCGATCAACGATCGAGAGCGGGTAGGATCGGACACGTCCCAGAGCCGGGTCTCACCCGAGGTCGAGGCGAGCGTGCGGCCGTCCGGGCTGAACGCGACCGACCAGACGATGGCGGTATGGCCGGTGAGTGTCGCCAGTTCCCGGGAAACGTCCGGAGTGCTGATGTCCCACAGCCGCACTGCGTGATCCCAGCCCGCGCTGGCGAGCGTGCGGCCATCCGGACTGAACGCCACTCCGGACACCGCGGCACGGTGGCCGCTCAGGAAACGCAACGGGCGTGCCTGTCGCGGATCGCTGATGTCCCACAATCGCACGGTGGTGTCGGTTGTGGCCAGCGCACGCCCATCCGGGCGAAAGGCAACGGATGACACTCGCGAAGTGTGGCCGGTGATTGTGGACAGCTTGAGTGGATTGCGGGGGTCGGATACATCCCACAGTCGCACTGACGTGTCGTTGACGGTGGCGGCTGTCCTGCCGTCCGGGCTGAGCGCCACGCCGCCGCCTGCCTTGCTGTCCGCAGGCAGGATGCCCAGTTCGCGAGGCTGGTGCGGATCGGTCACCTCCCACAGCCGGACGGTGCTGTCACCGGCTGTGGCCAGAACCCGTCCGGCTGGTCCGAACGCCATTTGCGTGACGCCCTCGGGAAGGCGGAGTGTGGCCAACTCCTGCGGCCGGTTGGCATCGGCGGTATCCCACAATCGCGCTGTACCGTCGATGCTCCCGGTCGCCAACATCGCTTTGCCGGGGTGGAATGCGACAACAGTGGTGCCGACATGACCGACGACGCGGCTGGCGTACGGGGCGGCGAAAGCGCTGAGCAGGGCGTCGCGGGTCTCCGCGGTCCTGGCGAGCTGGTAGGCGGCAAGTCTCACCTGGACGGACAAGGCCGGATCGGTGGCGTGTGTCGCGGCGGCGTCGTCGGCGGCCTTCCGGGCGATGGCGACGTTGCGTTGTTCGGAGACCGTGTTCCCGGCGTCGACGGCGACCACGGTGGCCGCGATCGCGACGAGCAACAAGACGAAAAGCGCGGCGGTGATCTGGCGCCGACGGCGAGCACGGCCGCGATCGGCGGCAAGGCTGGCCGCGAGGAATCGTCCTTCCCGTTCGGTCAACGCATCCCTGTTGTCGCTTGCCCAATCCTGCGTCAGCGACAGACGTGTGCCGCGGTAGAGGGATCCCGGATCGTGCTCGTGGGCTTCCCATGCCTCGGTCGCCTCGGTGAGACGGCGGTGCACGCGGAGACCTTCGCGGTCGTCGGTCAGCCAGTCACGCAGGCGAGACCAGGAGCGGATCAGTGCTTCGTGGGCGATCTCGGCGCTCCCGTCGTCCACTGTGACCAGGCGGGCGCGGGTCAGGTTCTCCAGGACGATCTCGGTGTCGAGGTCGGCGTCGAGCTCGGACCGGGTGATCCGGCGCTTGGTGTCGTCGGTGCCCTCACCCAACGCGGTCAGCCGCAGGAACAGGTGTTTGGCCACGAGCTGTTGAGCGGCGTTCAATCCCGCGTAGACACTCTCGGCGCTGCGAGCGATCGCGTCGTGGATACCGCCGGTTTCCTCGTAACCGTCCAGCGTAAGCCGGGTGCCGCGCCGTCGTCGCCAGGTTTCCAACAGCGCGTGCGAGACCAAGGGGAGGGCCGCAGGCTCCCGGGCCGCATCCGCGATCAGCCGCGCGACCAGTGCTGTCTCGGCGGTGTAACCCATCTTGGCCGCCGGTCCGACGATGGCGCACCGCAGCTCGTCCGCCGTCATGGGGCCGACCATGATCTGTGCGTCGCGCAGTGCCGTGACCAGTTCTGGGTATTGTGCGCAGTGGCCGTAGAAATCGGCACGCACGCCGATGACCACCCGGGTGCGGCTGGTCTCCCGGGTCGCCGCCGTGACCAGTGCCTGGATGAACCGGGACCGCTCCCCGTCGTCCCGGCACAGCGTGAACACCTCTTCGAACTGGTCGACGACCAGCAGCATCTCGCTCTCGCCCGTGGCTTGCCGGATGCGCAGGTGGAGGTTCTCGGGATCGGCGGTGAACTCGGTGTGCAGCGACACCACCGACTCGCCGGTCAGGGCCGCCAGGTGGGCGGCGCATTCCTCCAGCGGGTGCGCCCCTGGCGTCACCAGCAGCGCCGGCTTGTTCCCGGCCCGCACCCGGGCAACCAGACCCGCGCGCAGCACGGACGACTTGCCTGAGCCCGATGGGCCGAACACGCCGAGGAACCGTCGGCCACGGACCCCGTCCAGTAGTTCGTCGACCAGCCGGGTACGTCCGAAGAACCGATCGGCGTCATTCGGTTGGAACGCGCTCAGCCCGACGTACGGTGACAAAGAATTGTCGGCTCCGCCATTGTCCGGGCCCGCCAGTTCGGCCGCCGTGTCATGCCAACGAGCCCGCCACTCGGCGGTGTCGCCGCCGCAGGCACGCACATAGGCCAGCGTGACCGCGAGACTGGGCAGCTTTCGGCCGCTCGCGGCCTCGGACAACATCGTTGGTGAGTAGTGCGCGGTCCTGCTCAGCTCACGATAAGTCGGGCCGCCCGCGTTCTCGCGCAATCGACGGAGGTCAGCGGCGAATCGTGGCAGGACGCCGTCCGTCGCGTCCAAGGGTCTTTCCCGCCGGGGCACCGCCTTGTCCTCCTTGCTTCGGCCTGCTCGTTGTCAGGTCGTTGGTTGTCCGATCCCGTCCGGCGGAACCGGACAAACCAGCTGCCTTAGACAAGAGGGGCGACCGGCCGGCTGGATACCCGGCCGCTTCCCATCGAGAGGAACTCCATGAGCGCGAGGAAACGACTCATCACCTTGTTCACGGCACTCGGAATTGTGCTCAGCGGCGTATTCGCCGTATCGGCGTCCGCCAGCGCGGCAGGCCCTATCCCCGATGGCTACTACTACGTGCACAACTCCAACAGTGGAAAGTGCCTGGCGATCGGAGGAGCGAGCAAGGACGACGGCGCGAAAGCCATCCAATGGGCGTGCATGGGCATCCCCGACCAGAGGTGGTACCTGCGCCACATGGGCAGCGGCTTGTACGCCTTCATCAACCAGAACAGCGGGAAGTGCCTGGCGATCGGGGGGTCGAGCACCGGTGAAGGCGCACACGCGATCCAATGGACGTGTCTGGCCATCACCGACCAGCGCTGGTTCGCGAGCGTGACCAGCACCGGGTGGGAGTTCGTCAACCAGGGCAGCGGAAAGGCACTGGCCATCGCGGGTGCGAGCAAGGACGACGGCGCGCAGGCGATCCAGTGGACTCGGCTGGGCACTCCTGAGCAGCGCTGGTTCTGACCCGCGGGTCTGACGACCAGGTCTCCGGCGCGTGATCATCACGTGCCGGAGACCTGGTAGACGCCGCCCCCACCCGGGCGACGGCCCGCGCCGGGCTCCGCGCTTGGAAGCCGTGCCCATTGGGTAACAATGCGTCGTGGTTGCCACCTACCTGCTTCCGGTCAAGACGGCGTTGCTGCTGTTCCCGGTCATCGTGTTGCTGGTGATGCTGCCGGTGGCGGTGGTGAGCTACCGGCGCAGGGGCCGCGCTGGCGGCTGGGCGACGGTGGTCTTCTACTGCTTCCTGTTCTACCTGCTGGCGGCGGTGATGCAGACGGTGATTCCGTTGCCCCGGGATCCCGAGCTGTACTGCGCGACCCAGACTTACGCCAGCAGCCCGCAGCTGCGCCCGTTCTACTTCGTCGAGGTCGTCGAGCAGCGCGCACGAGGCAGGTGGTCCCCAGGTGCGCTGATGCGGAATCCAGCACTGTGGACAACGGCACTGAACGTGGTCCTGTTGCTACCACTGGGTTTCTTCCTGCGGTACATGTCAGGCGTCCGCTTCGTCGCGGCGACCGCGATCGGTTTCGGCACGTCGTTGTTGTTCGAGTTGACCCAGCTGACCGGCCTGTGGTTCGTCTACCCGTGCGCGTACCGGCTGTTCAGTGTGGACGACCTGATCCTCAACACGGCGGGCGCCTCGATGGGATGGCTGCTCGCCGGTCCGCTGCGTCGTCTGCTGCCGAGACTGGAAGCCGAACGGGACCGCAGGCGCTACGCGGAACGCGTGACACCGAGCCGCCGCCTGTTCGCCCTGCTCACCGACGCGGTCGGGTTCGCCGCACTGGTCGCCTTCGTGCTGGGCCTGTTCACACTTTTCGGTGGTGTACCCCCGCGCGGACCGATCATCGTGATGCTCGCGCTGATCTGGTTCCTGCTCGTGCCGACGTTCACCGGCGCGACGCCGGGGAAACGCGCGATGCTGCTGCGGATCGAACGCACCGACGGCCACCGCGCGGGCCCGATCTCGCTCGCCGCCAGGTACGGGATCCTGCTGTCACCGCTGTGGTTGCTGTGGATCGCCCTGTCGGTGGACGAGTGGGACGTCTTCGCCCGCCCCGAACAGCTGCTGATCCCGGCGGGCGCGGTCGTCTCGGTGTTCGTGGTCGTCGTCTGGACACCGCTCGCGGTCTTCTTCGGCCACGAATCCGCGCCGTACGAACGGCTCACCCGCACGGTCAACGTCGCTGTCGTGCGTGATCGGGATAAGGTCGCCGGATGAGATGGATGCTCTGGACGCAGCTCGCCCTGGTGGCCGCGTCCGCAGGTGTCTTCATCGTCGCCATGACCCGGAGCCGCTATGCCGCGGTGAGCGGCGGGACAGTGGTTTTGATGTCGTCGCTGGTCGTCCTTGGTGCCGCGCTGGGGCTGATCGCACTCAACCGGCGCGGGTTGCGCGTCCCCGCGGTGGTGATGTTGGCGGCGCCCGCCGTTCTGCTGGTCATGTCCTTGCTGGTCGTCACCGACGGCGGGGACACCGCGGCGGACCTGAACCCGCTGGCCACCGGGGTGGGGATGGCGGGGTACTTCTCGCTTTCGGAGTACGAGACCGCGCGGCGCGAGGTGGACGCGCTCCTGGCGTGGATGAACTGGTCCTGGTGGCTGTTGCTGGCCGCGGCGGCGCTGGGTGTTGTGTCGTCGGTATCGCTGTTCCGGCTTCGCGGAGCCGGTCAAGCCGATACGGTCGCCGGATGAAGTGGTTGCTGTGGACGCAGATCGCGTTGGTGGTGGCGTCCTTGTGCCTTGCTGTCACGGCGATCGCGACCAGCCGCTACGGGATGATGGTGTCCTTGACGCTGGGCATCCTGCCGTTGCTGCCCGTCGTCGGCGCGGTGCTGGGCCTGATCGCGCTCAACCGGCAGCGAGGCTACGTCCCTGCGGGAATCATGTTGCTCGCACCGGTGGTGTGGGTGCTCGTGTCCGGCACCTCCGGCTACACGGGTGGCGCCGCTGTCACGGGCGATCTCATGGCTCCGGGGTCCGCCGACCTCGAGACCGTGCGACGCGACCTGGCGTCCGCGCTGACGTGGCTGAACTGGTTCTGGTGGTTGAACCTGGCAGCAGCAGCGCTCGGTGTGGTCGCGGCGCTGCTGCTGTTCAGGCGGTACTGGGCTACGCGGGCTCGTCCGAGCGGGGCCCCACTGGGGTGAGTGCCGGGATCGCCTTGTGCGATCCGGCCAAGGTTTGCCAGCTCACCGCGTGGGACGTCGTGGCGTTCTTGTCGATGCGCGGGTCGTGTCGCAGGAGGGTGGGGACCGGTGTGTGGTGGAAGTCCGCCTGCACCCGGTCCGGCGTGACGTCGATCAGCACCCAGCCGTGGGCGACGCCGTCGAACATCCTCATCCACGGGTTGCGGGCGCTGACTGTCGCGGTGAGCGTCCTGGTCGCGAGGACCACGGCGTCGGCGGGGGTTCCCTTCGGCAGCTTGCCGCGCACCATCTCGTAGAAGCCGTCGCTGGTCACCGACGGGCAGACGAACTCGACGCCCACCGGCGTGTAGCCGAGGTCGGGCTTCGACGGGATGTCCATGGCCATGGACGTGTGGAAGTCGCCGGTCAGCAGGACCACGTCGTTCGACTGGGCCGCGATGTGGTTGATCAGCTCGGTCTGCTGCGCCTGGTAGCCGTCCCACTGGTCGGAGTTGACCAGTGTCGTGCCCGGCGGGAATCCCAGTACCGCCCCGGGGATCCGCAACGGGCTGAGGATCACCTGGTTGCCGATCAGGTGCCATGGCTTGGTCCTGCCGTTGTTCTTCAGCCAGGCCATCTGCTCCGGCTCGACCAGGTGCCGTGCCGGATCGGCGAGTTGGGCGTCCACCTCGGGGCTCATCCCGACCGGCACGAGCCCGCCGCCGCGTGCCGAGTACGGCGGGAGGCTGACCTGTTCGGCGCGGTTCTGCCGGGTGTCCACAATGGATAAGTCGGCCAGCGGCCCGAAGCTGAAGCTGCGGAAGAACCTCGTGCCCTGGTGCGGGATCCGCCGCTGGTGCGGCAGCCGGAACGGCATCCACTCCATGTACGCCTGGTAGGCCGCGCGTTTCCGCGCGCCGAACGACCCCTCGGTGTCCGGCTGGTGGTTGGACGCGCCGTCGCTCCAGGTGTTGTCGGCCACCTCGTGGTCGTCGAAGATCGTGATCCACGGGTGCTGCCGGTGCGCCAGCGCCAGGTCCGGGTCGGCCTTGTGCAGCGCGTGCCGCAGCCGGTAGCCCCGCAGATCCAGGGTCTCGGTCGGTGGGTTGGCGTCCCGGACGCCGATCAGCTCAGGCGGGCCGGAGCGGTCGTCGCCGTTGCCCTGCTCGTAGTAGTAGTCGCCGACCTGCAGTACGAAGTCGAGGTCCGTGCGTTGCCCCATCGCACGGTACGCGGCGAAGTAACCGCCGGTGTAGTTGGCGCACGAGGTCAAGGCGAACCGCAGCGCGTGCAGGCGATCGCCGTCGTCCGGGGTGGTCTGCGTCCGGCCGACCTGGCTCGTCTCGCCTTCGGCGTGGAACCGGTAGAAGTAGCGCGTGTACGGCCGTAACCCGGTGACGTCGACCTTGACCGTGTGGTCCGAGGCGGCGGACGTCACCACGACGCCGCGGCTGACCACGGTGCGGAAGGCCTCGTCCCTGGCGACTTCCCACCGCACCGGTAAGGGATTGCCTAAACCGCTGCCCGGCGCGGCGATCCGGTCGTCCGCACACGGCGGTGTCGCGCGTGTCCAGATGATCACCGCGTCGCGCAGCGGGTCGCCACTGGCCACGCCGTAGCCGAAGACACCGTTGGCGGCGGGTGCCGCGGCGGCTTCGGCGTCGAAGACGCGGATCGGTCCGGCCACCGCTGCCGCGGTGAGTGCCGCCCCCTTGAGAATCGACCTGCGGCTGGGTGTTGCGTTCATGCGTCAACACTAATGATTTGCGGTAAGCCGTGTCCCCCGCAATGACACGGTGAACACGCTGTTCAGACGATGAAGGCGAACAGCGGGCTGTCCGGCGGAACGCGTTCGATCCGGTGCGGCACCGTGTTCATCCGCTTCAACATCGACTCGAGGTTCTCCGGCGCACCGAGTTCGACGCCGACCAGCGCGGGCCCGGTCTCCCTGTTGTTGCGCTTGACGTACTCGAACAGCGTGATGTCGTCGTCCGGCCCGAGCACGTCGTCGATGAACCGCCGCAGCGCACCGGGTTCCTGCGGGAACTCGACGAGGAAGTAGTGCTTGCGGCCCTCGTAGACCAACGCCCGCTCGACGATCTCCGCATATCGGCTGACGTCGTTGTTGCCGCCGGACAGGACGCACACCACCGTCGACCCCGGCTCGAGGCCCAGATCGAGGTCCAGCGCGGTGGTCGAGAGCGCGCCCGCGGGTTCGGCGATGATCCCGTCGGACTGGTAGAGGTTCAGCATCTCGACGCAGATCTGGCCTTCCGGCACGGCGATCAGCCGCGGCAGGCTCTCGGCGACCTCGGTGTACGTGTGCCGCCCGACCTTGCGCACGGCCGCGCCGTCGACGAACGGGTCGAGGTGGTCGAGGTCGACCGGCCCGCCGTGTTCCAGCGCGGCGGCCATGCTCGTCGCGCCGAGCGGTTCCGCGCCGACCACCGTCACGCCGGGGTGGTTCTCCCGCAGCCACACCAGGGTTCCGGCGATCAGCCCACCGCCGCCCACCGGGACGACGACCGCGTCGGGCGCGTGCCCCAGTTGCTCGATCACTTCCTTGATCACGGTGCCCTGGCCCGCGATCGTCCGCGGGTCGTCGAACGCGGGCACGAGCGTCATCCCGCTCGTCTCCGCGTCCGCGTAGGCCGCTGCCGCGGCGTCGTCATACGTGTCACCTTCGACGACGATCTGCACGTACCTGCCGCCGAGCACGGCGACACGCTCGCGCTTCTGCCGTGGCGTCGTCCGGGGCAGGTACACGCGGGCGGCGATCCCAAGCGACGCACACGCGAACGCGACGCCTTGGCCGTGGTTGCCCGCGCTGGCGCACACAACACCGCGTTCACGCTGATCGGCGGGCAACTCACTGAGCAAGTTGTACGCGCCGCGTCCCTTGTACGAGCGGACTGTGTGGAGGTCTTCTCGCTTGATCCACACGTCCAGGTCGTGTCGGCGCGACAACCTGTCGTTGCGCTGCAACGGGCTTGGCTCGATCACTCCGGCGAACCGGTGCGCCGCCGCGACGATGTCCGCCGCGGTGGGGCGTTCTGCGGACAACAACCCGCTCCTGTCGTCTCTATGGGAGCGGTCGACAATGGACTGTGGTGACGCTCCGTGAGACCACTGAGTCTACTGTGTAGCGGCGGACTGCCTGTCCCCGGCCGATCGCTCGTACACGACCCGCCGGTCGCCGTACGGGGTGCGGAACTCGTCCGACCTGGTCCAGCCCATGGATTCGTACAGCGAACACGCCGGTGCCGCCGGGTGTGTGACCAGCCACGCCTCCGGGCGGTTTCTCACATAGTGGTCAAGCACGGCACGGCCGAGGCCCTGGCCCCGTGACCCCGGGTGCACCATCAGTTCGATGACGGTCAACGCCGGGGCGACCAGGCGCTCGGCGGGGACGACCTGGGTGACCATGGTGTGGAACGCGTCTTCCGGCAGTCGCGGCGGCATCGGCCGCCCGTACGCCACGCCGTGCAGCGCGCGCCCGTCCCACGCCACGGACCCGGACAGATCAGGCAGTGCCAGGTGCTTGGTGAGGATGTTGGCGAAGTTGTCCAGCCTGGTCTTCGACTCGTTCCACGGCGGGTCGGCGAAACACAGCCGGTACAGCTCGTGCAACGCTGAGCGAAGATCGCCGAGCTGTTCGGCGTTGACACTGTCGATCCGCATGCGGCGGATCGTAGGGCAAACCTACGACACCATGAGGCCAGTTGATCTCAATACATGCATCACCAAAGGATCGGCGTCGGCCAGGCCGTAGCGGTACCGGTAGACCGCCAGCAGGGTGTCGCGCAGGTCCTCGCCGACGATCGGGTGGGTCCGCGGCCTGGTCAGGTCGGCAGCCATCAGCCGCATCGGGTGCGACTCGTCCTCGCCCGGCTGGTGGTAGCCCGTGATGGGCAGCAGCACCGCGCCGAGCCGCAGGTAGAAGGCGATCCGGCGCTCCCTGGTGGTCCGCTCGGCGTCGTCGATGCCGTCCTCGCCGGGGTCCTCGACGTCGTACACGATCCGGGTGAACCCGGCCAGTTCGCGGCGGATCTCCGTCCACAGCAGTGCCCCGAGCCCACGGCCGCGGTCGCCGACGACGAAGTACCGCAGGAACACCCAGCCGGTCGGTCCCAGCTCGCGCAGCACGGCGAGACCGAGCGGCGCGCCGTCGGTCAGCACCAGCGCGCGGTCGGTGAGCAGGTCGTCGAACGGGGCGCGCAGGCGTTCGCCGAAGCCTTCCTCGTAGATCTCACGGACCCGGTCGAGGTGGGCCGCCGACAGCGATCCCGCGGGCACGAGCCTCACCGGAACTCCCCGCCGACCATGGTCCGCAGCACCTCGATGTCCTTGATCCGGCTGGGGTCCACGCGCGCCGGACTGTCCGACAGCACCACGAGGTCGGCCAGTTTGCCCACGGTGATCGTGCCCTTCCGGTGTTCTTGTTTGGACGCGTACGCCGAGCCGTACGTGAAGGCGCGCAACGCCTCCAGCCCGGTGACCGCCTCACCGGGGTTGAACGGCGCGCCGGACGCGGTCCGTTGGTTGACCATGTCGTGCATGCCGAGCAGCGGAGCGCCGGTGACCACGGGCCGGTCCGAACTGCCGGGGACGACGATCCCGGCGTCAAGCAGGGACCGCTGCCGGTAGGCCCATGCCGACCGCTCGGGGCCGAGCGCGCGCAGCATGCCGTCGCCGATCTCGTTGGCGAACCGCCCTTGCGGCACCGGGACGACACCGAGGTCACGGGCGCGCAGCACCTGGTCGGGCCGGGCCACCCCGAAGTGCTCGATGCGGTGCCGCCTGGCCGGGTCCCCGGCGGTGGCATACGCGTCCAGCACGAGGTCGATCGCCGCGTCGCCGATCGCGTGCGTGGCCACCCGCCAGCCCGCCCTGTGCGCGGCGAGGATCGTGCTGGTCAGGGCGTCGGCGTCGCCTTGCAGGTAGCCGCGGTTGCCGGGGGTGTCGGCGAACTCGTGGCACATCGCGGCGGTGTGGCCGATCAGCGAGCCGTCGGAGAACACCTTGACCGGGCCGATGCTCAGCCAGTCGTCGCCGAACCCGGTCCGGATGCCCAGATCGAGCCCGACTCCGAGTTCGGCGACCGGGTGCAGCACGTCCGCGGCGATCATCAGCTCCACCCGGACGTGGAGTTTCCCCTGTTCACGGGCGCGGTGGTACGCCTCCAGCTCGACCGGGCTCTTGCCGATCCAGCCGCCGCCGATCCCGGCCTCCACGCAGCTGGTGATGCCTTCGGCCAGGTAGCGCCGCCCGGCGCGGTCGATCGCGTCGACCAGGGTGTCCACCGGGTACGGCAGGATCAGCGGGTTCACCAGTTGCTGCGCCTGCTCCTGGAGCAGACCGGTCGGTCGCCCGGCGCTGTCGGTGACCACCAGGCCGCCGTCCACCTCGACGGCGTGTTCGTCGATGCCCAGCTCGCGCAGGACCGGGGAGTTGACCACGCACATGTGCCCGGACGTGTGCTTCACGAGCACCTTGCGGCCACGAGCGGCACGGTCCAGGCCGTCACGCGTCGGGTGCCCGCCGCACTTGTTCTCGTCGTAGCCCGAGGCGATGATCCACTCATCGTCGTCCGGCGCCGTCGCGATGGCCGCGTAGAGGGAGTCGAGGCTCGTCACCCGGACGTCCACTTCGGACAGGGTGAGGCCGTACCAGCTCATGTGGTTGTGCGCGTCGTGGAATCCGGGGGTCACGGTCGCGCCGTCGAGATCGATCACGCGTTTGGCGGGGACCTCCGCCAGCGCCACGATCCGGTCACCGAGGATGGCCACGGCTGAGGCGTCCGGGCCGTCCAGCGTGACCACGTCGGCGTTCTTGAGCACCAGGTCTGCTTCGATCATCACAGCTCCGCGAACATCGTCCGGTACCAGTCACTCCACGCCGCGGGCCGCCCGTCGGCGTCCACTTTCACGATCACGCGGTGGCCGCGCGCGTAGTGCCCGCACTGGAATCCGTACACCGCGCTCGTGGTGCCGATCCGCTCGGCGGTGAGCTCGACCGGCAGGATTCCCGGTGACGTGAACGCGGCGAGGAACTCGATCCGCAGCTCCCGCACGACGTACCGCAGGTCGTCGTCGCGGTCGTCGAACCTCTCCCAGCCCTTGCCGAGCTGTTCGAACAACGCCGACTGCGCGCGTTCGACGTGCAGGGCGAAGCGGGTGTTGTGCAGCGTCCCGTTGAGGTCCAACTCGTCGAAGTAGACCGGGCTGTCCCACTGGAAGCTCACCGCAGCCGCTCCTTGGCCACCCGTTCGGACGCGGTGCGCGGCAGGTCGGCCCGGAACTCCCAGAACCGGGGGACTTTGAACGCCGCGAGCCGTTCCGCGCAGAACGCGGCGAGCTCTTCCCGTGCCGCGTCGCCGACGACGAACGCCTTGACCTCTTCGCCGCGGATGTCGTCCGGCACGCCGATCACGGCGGCCAGCCGCACGCCCGGGTGGCTCATGAGCACTTCTTCCACCTCGTGCGCGGCGATGTTCTCACCGCTGCGCCGGATCATGTCCTTGATCCGGCCACGGTGGTACACGCGGCCGTTCTCGTCGATATGGGCGAGGTCGCCGGTGGGGAACCAGCCGTCGTCGAACACGTCCGGACGGCCGAGGTAGCCGTCCATCATGCCCGGACCGCGCAGCAGCAGTTCACCGTCGGCGATCCTGACCTCGCGATGTGGCGCGGGCTTGCCCAGGCATCCCGTGCCGACGAAGGCGTCGTGGTCCTCGGCCGTGATCCGGATGTCGGCGCCGGTCTCGGTCATGCCGAACGCCTCGTACCAGCCGACGCCCCAGCGTTCCTCCAGCGCGTGGTGCAGCGCGGGCGGGATCGCGGACGCCTGCACGACCCGGACCCGGTGCTCGCGGTCGGCCGGGTCGGGCGGCATCTTCAGCAGCAGCGCGGGCATCGCGCCGAGGCAGTAGAAGTACGTCACCCGGTGCTCGCGGACCTTCGCCCAGAAGCTCGAGGGGTGGAACCCGTCCAGGACGACCAGTTCCGCCCCGGCCAGCAGCGCGGCCACGACGTTCCACTGCGGATCGATGTAGTGGAACGGCTGCGCGGTCAGCATGACGTCGTGCTCGGTCAGGTGCGGGAAGTGGTCGATAAGACTGCCTGCCAGGCGCAGCCAGTACTCGTGGGACAGCACGCATCCCTTGGGGCTGCCCGTGGTGCCGGACGTGTACTGGACGTTGACCACGCGATTGACTGGCCCCTGCTGGAAGCCCGGCCGTGGGGGCAGCGTCTCGACGTAGTGGACAGGCGGTGCGTCGATCGAGTCGAGCAGCGGGCCGAACTCCTTGGTGGTCACCACGGCCACCGCTGTCGACGACCGCAGCAGGTGGGAGGCGTCGACCGACTGGTACTTCACGTTCACCGGCACCATCGCCGCGCCCAGCTTCACCAGCGCGAACCAGATCAGCGGGAACTCGGCCTGGTTGCGCAGCATCACCGCGACCCGGTCGCCCGCGTGGATCCCCTTGTCTCGCAACGCCTGCGCGTAACCGGACGAGCGCTCGTGCACCTGCGCGAACGTCAACCGCTCGCCGGGGTCGAACGTCCACGCGACGCGCGACGGCCACTTCCTCGCGGCCTCGGCGATCGCTTCGACCAGGTCAGCCATGGCCGTACTCGCCGACGACGCTGGTCAGGACGGCGTGATCGGCCTCGGTGGCGAGCGCTTCGGCCATGCCCCCGTCCATGCCCTGGTTGAGCACCTGTTTGGCCAGGCTGACGGCCACTGGCGGCCGGGCCGCGACCGTCGCCGCCCACTCGAGCGCGGCCTTCTCGTGCTCGCCCGCGGGGACCACGCGGTTGATCAGGCCGAGTTCGGCCGCCTTGGCGGCGGCGAACCGCTCGCCGAGCAGGAGCATCTCCTTGGCCGCGGCGAGACCGACGATCTTGGGCAGCAGTGCCGAGATCCCGCCGGTCACGCTCAGGCCCAGCCCGACCTCGGGAAACCCGAACTGCGCGTGTTCGTCGGCGACGATCAGGTCGCAGCAGAGCGCGAACTCGCAGCCCGCGCCGACGGCGTACCCGTGCACGGCGGCGATGACGACACCGGGGAACGCCCGGATCCGGCGGGTGACCTCCTGGAGACGGTCGACGCGCCGCCGGGTCTCGATGGCGGTCTCGACCGGGACGGGCTCCTTGAGGTCGTGGCCCGAACAGAAGGCCCGGCCGCGCCCGGCGAGCACGACCGCACGCGCGCCGTCCGCCGCCGCCCGGTCCAGCGCCGCCAGCAGGCCCTCGGTCAGCTCGGTCGTGACGGCGTTCAGCCGTTCCGGCCGGTTGAGGTGTACGCGGGCGATGCCGTCCCGGGCCTCGTAGTCGACGCTCACCAGCGGATCTCCTCTCGATCGATCGATCGATAGACTCAGCGGGTAGGGTAGATGTGGCTCAGCGGACCGGTCAACAAGAGCGGGGTGGAGATGTCGCAGGCCACAGCGCGCCGGGTCCGGCAGGCGGCGATCGAACTGTTCGCCACGCGCGGCTTCCACGGCACCGGCATCCGCGACCTGGCGGAGGCCGCGGGCCTGTCCTCGGCGACGCTCTATCACTACATGGGGACCAAGGAAGAACTGCTCGTCTCGATCATGCGTGCCAGCCTCGACCGGCTGGTCACCGCCGCCTGCCAGGTCACCGCCGACGTGCCGGACCCGATCGGCCGCGTCACCAACCTCGTGGCGTTGCACGTCTACACCCACGCCGAGCAGCAGCTGGAAACCCGCGTGGTCGACGGCGAGATCCGGGCGCTGTCGCCGGAACACCGGCCGCGGATCATCGCACTGCGCGACGAGTACGAAGCCTGCTGGCAGTCCGCGATCGACGACGGCTGCGACCGGGGCCTGCTGCGTCCCAGCTCCCGCGGCGTCGCCCGGCTGGCACTGCTGGAGATGTGCAGCGGCATCGCGCGCTGGTACTCGCCGACGGGTCCGTTCACTTTGGACGAACTGGCCGAACGCTACGTCGAGATGGCGCTCGGCTTGCTGGGGGCGACCGGTCCGGTCCCCGCGCCGGACCTCGCCCCGGTCCGCGAGCTCGTCGCCGCCAACTGGTCGGATTGAGTACCCTGGGGCACGTGACAGCCCGGCGCCTGCTCCTGCTGCTGGTCGCCGCTGTCCTGATGTCGTTGGTCCTCACCCCGCGCGGCGAACCCACGCCGCCACCGTCGGACAACGAGACCGTCGCGATCGAGCAGGCCGTCGCCAAGGCCGTGCCGCCGATCCGTGCCGCCGGGCGCCCCGCGGCGGACCCGGGCCTGCTGAAAGTACAAAGCCTCGCCGAGATGACCAGCCCCGAACCGGTGCTGGTCCAGCTGGGCGAGCAGGACGAGGACGTGCCGCTGGTCTCGCGCGGCGCGGTGCTCCCGGTCGCGGACGACCGAGGCCCTCCTGCCGGACAGGCAGTGCTCTGACACCCCTGTCCGGACTTTTCAGCTAGGAGATTCCCTTGTCGCGCGCTCCCGCGCGGCGATGCATGACTGGGCGCATCGTCACGTGCCTGTTCGTGCTCGCCGCGTCTGTTTACCTGTTGCTGACCACCGCGCCCCGCCTGGGGCTGGACCTGCGTGGCGGCACGCAGGTCGTGCTGGAAACCAAGGCGGAAGCAGACGACGCCGCCACCGACCGCACGCTGGAGGTGCTGCGGCGCCGTGTCGACCAGCTCGGGGTGGCCGAGCCGATGCTGGCGCGATCCGGTGCCAACCGGATCATCATCGAGCTGCCCGGCCTGCAGGACCCCAAGGAGGCCATCGAGGTCATCGGCAAGACGGCGCAGCTGAAGTTCCACTCCGTCACCGGGGTCTCGGGCACGGACGGGCAGCTCGGCCTCGGCCCGGTCGCGCTCACCGGTGAGGGCGTCGAGGACGCGCGGGCCGAGACCAGCCCGCAGGAGGGGCCCGGCTGGTTCGTCAGCATCGACTTCACCGGCGACGCGGCCAGGCAGTGGGAGAAGCTGACCGGCCAGGCGGCGTGCTCGCCGATGGGCGACCCGATGCGCCGGGTCGCGATCGTGCTGGACGACAAGGTCATCTCGTCGCCGGAGGTCAACGCACAGGCCCGCTGCCAGATCGGGATGATCGGCGACAAGATCCGGATCACCGGCCAGTTCGGCCAGGCCGAGGCCAAGGACCTGGCGCTGCTGATCAACGCGGGCGCGTTGCCGGTGCCGGTGGAGATCATCGAACAGCGGACCGTCGGCCCGACGCTCGGCGCGGCGGCGATCGAGGACAGCGCACGGGCCGCGGTGATCGGACTCGCGCTCACGGCGGCGTTCCTGCTGGTGGTCTACTGGTTCGCCGGGTTCGTCGCCGTGCTCGCGTTGGCCTGCTACGCCTTGGTTTCCTACGCCGCCCTGCTCGCCATCGGCGCCACGCTGACGTTGCCCGGTCTCGCCGGGTTCGTACTGGCGATCGGGATGGCGGTCGATGCCACGGTCCTTGTGTTCGAGCGGGCCAGAGAGGAACGCGGCAGCCCGCTGCCCCGGGCGATCGAGAAGGGCTTCAAGGGCGCGCTGTCGGCGATCGTCGACTCGAACGTGACGACCTTGCTGGCCGCCGGTCTGCTGTTCCTGCTGGCGTCCGGGCCGGTGCAGGGCTTCGGTGTGACGCTGACGATCGGTGTGCTCGCGGCCATGTTCACCACGCTCGTGCTCACGCGCCTGCTGATGCACTACGCCGTGCGTTCGCCGAAGATCTCCGGCCTGACGAGGGACGGTCGCGTCCGCAGGTGGGTCAACGGGCGCAGTCCCCACTTCCTGGCCAAGCCACGGCGGTGGCTGACGGCCGCGACCGCCGTGGTGCTGATCGCGCTGGCCGGTTTGGTGTTCGCCGGTCCCCGGCTGGGGATCGAGTTCACCGGCGGTCGTGTGCTGGAGTACAGCACCAACGCCGATCCCGAACAGGTCCGGCAGGCCGTGTCCGACGCGGGGTTCCCGCGCGCGGTCGTCCAGGCCAGCGGGAACGACGCCGTCTCGATCCGGACCGAACCGCTCGACCAGGCCGCGACGGACAAGATCAGGGACGCCGTGGCGCAGGTGGGCGGCAAGGCCGACCAGCTCCGCGACGAGCAGATCGGCCCGAGCCTCGGCGCCGAACTGCGCACGAAGGCGTTGATCGCGCTGGGGCTCGCGATCGCCGCGCAGCTGGTCTACCTGGCAGTGCGGTTCGACTGGCGGCTCGGTGTGGCCACCGTCGTCGCGCTCGCCCAGGACGTGCTGATCATCCTGGGCATCTTCGCGTGGCTCGGCAGGCCGATGGACGGCGTGTTCCTCGCCGCTTTGCTGACGGTGATCGGCTATTCCGTGAACGACTCGGTCGTGGTCTTCGACCGGGTACGCGAGATCCGGGGCAAACGACCGAAGCAGCCGTTCGCCGAAACGGTCGGGGCGGCGGTGCTGCAGACGTTGCCGCGCACGGTGAACACCGGCATCGGTGTCCTGTTCGTACTCGGCGCGTTGCTCGTCCTGGGCGACGGTTCGCTCGCGGACTTCGCGCTGGCACTCCTGCTCGGCCTCGTGGCAGGCACTGTGTCCACAGTGGCCACAGCAGGGCCCGTGGCGATCATGCTGGACAAGCGTTACCCGGGTGCGGCACGCGCGGCCTAACTTTTGCAACCAATGTGGCTTGAGTTCAGAGGGTCGTCGCAACACCGGTGATCGGAGGTTGTGATGGTGGGTCGTGTTCCGTTGGGGCGTGGTGTGCGGGTGGCGTTTTGGGGTGGGGTGCGGGCTGGGTTGGCTGTGGCGCCTGCCTCACGGGCGGCGGGTGTGTCGCACGGGACTGGGCAGCGGTGGTTCGCCGAGGCTGGTGGGGTGATCGGTAACGCTCCGCGGGAGCTGGGTGGTCGGTACCTGTCGTTGGCCGAGCGGGAGGAGATCTCCCGGGGTATCGCCAGGGACGAGACGTTCCGGCGGATCGCGCGGCGGTTGGGACGTGAGCCGTCCACGATCAGCCGGGAAGTGGCCAACAACGGTGGCCGTGAGCGGTATCGGGCGCATGTGGCCGACGCGGCCGCGCGAGAGCGGGCGCGTCGGCCCAAGACCGCGAAGCTGGCCCAGCCCGCTCATGCCCCGTTGCGGGAGCATGTGCAGGCGCGGTTGCAGCGACGGTGGTCGCCGGAGCAGATCTCGGCCAGGCTGGCGGATGAGTTTCCCGGCCAACTGGAGATGCGGGTGTCGACCGAGACGATCTATCAGTCGCTGTACGTGCAGGGCAGGGGTGCGCTGCGTCGTGAGCTGACCCGGTGCCTGCGGACCGGGCGGGCGCTGCGCGCACCTCGACGACAGACCCAGGCCAGGACGGCCCGGCCACCGCGGATACCGGACCTGGTCGCGATCAGTGAACGTCCCGCGGAGGCCGAGGACCGGGCGGTGCCCGGCCACTGGGAAGGCGATCTCATCCTGGGCAAGGCCAACGGCTCGGCGATCGGCACCCTGGTCGAGCGCAGCACCCGCTACTGCCTGCTGCTGCACCTGCCCCACAGCCACGACGCGGCCGCGGTACGCGACGCGATGATCACCGCCATCCAGACCCTGCCCGAGGCGCTGAAACGGTCGCTGACCTGGGACCGGGGAAACGAGATGGCCGCGCACGCCCAGATCACTCTGGCCACTGACCTGGCCATCTACTTCTGCGACCCGCACTCGCCCTGGCAACGCGGCACCAACGAGAACACCAACGGCCTCCTGCGCCAATACTTCCCCAAAGGCACCGACCTGTCGGTCCACTCCGCCGAGCACCTCGACGCGGTCGCCGAACAGCTCAACACCCGGCCCCGCAAAACCCTGAACTGGCTGACCCCCCAAGAGAAACTCAACATGCTACTGTCCACATAAGAACATGTTGCGACGACCGCATGAATCCACCTGGCCTTCGTTGCGAAAAACGCTACAAAGGCCACATTGGTTGCACGAACGGTCACGGGGTGAGGGGTCGTCTCAGTGAGGGGTCTTCTCCCCGGCTTCGACGGCGAACGGCAACCGGTTGCCCGCGGGCGGGATCGGGCAGGTCGCGAACTCGGTGAACGCGCAGGGCAGGTTCGTCGCCCGCGTGAAGTCGATGACGACGTCGTCGCCCTGGTCCGGCAGGGCCACGGCGACCGACCGCACGGCGGCGTAGGTGGTGACACCGCTGGTGGCGTCGGTGAACAGGATGCTCAGCCCGCCCTGCTTGCCGTTGAACGCGGCCAGCGTGTGCTCGGCGCCGTCGTGTTCGAACCGCACGACGCCCGGCACCTGGTAGACGTGGCTGAGTCCTTCGACCACGGCACCGACCGTCGTCGGCTTCGGCTCGTCGTAGGCCTCGTAGCGGCCCTTGAGGACCCACTCCGGCTTCGGTTCGTACGCGGGCACACCGCGGAAGTCGGCCAGCGCCTTGGCTTTCGGGTCGTGCACCCGGATCAGGTACCCCGACCGCCTGGCGATCTCGATCTCCACGTCCCCGGCGACAACCCGGGTGCCCGGCCCGCTGTTGACCAACTCGAAACGCTGGACGGCGGTCACCGGCTTGCCTTCGTGGACGAGGTCGCTGCCCTGCGGATCGACGTACGCCGCTTCCTCGTCCTGCCACCACAATCCCGGCAAGTCGCCGTAGGAGCGTGGCTTGTCGTCCAGCCAGTCGAGTGAGACCAGCGCCAGCCACCCGTACGGGTCGACGAGGTCCTTCACCCGTGCGGTGTGCCATTCCTGCCACTCGGAAACAAAGTTCGACATGACGGGTGCAACGACGCCGTCGAGGCCCTATTCCGCCTCCCATATGCCGGGATCGGCCGCTGGTCAGCCGAGCAGGTCGGTGTCGCGTGCACGGGCGACCGCTTCGGTACGCGTGGTGGCGCCGAGTTTGACCAGGATCCGGGCCACATGGGTGGCGACCGTGTTCGTGCTGATGAACAGCTCGTCGGCGATCTGCTGGTTCGACCGGCCTCGCGCCAGCACCCGCAGTACGTCCACCTCACGGCGGGTGAGCCCGAAATCGTTGTCAGCCTTGGGCTTCGTGACGTCGTCGAGCCTGTTGCGGCTGACCAGCCCGTCGATCCGGCTGACCAGCGGCGCGGCGTTCAGCGCCGCCGCGAGCTCCCGTGCCTCGTCCAGCCTCGTTCGGGCGCCGGGGCGGTTGTTCGTGGCGAGTGCGGCTGTCGCCGCGCCGGTCAACGCCATCGCTGTCTCGTAGGGGTTGCCGACCGCGCGCCACGCGGCCACTGCCGCGTCCCAAGCGGACAGCGAGTCGGAGACCAGCGCCTGGAAGGTACGCCGGTAGACCGGCGGCGCCGTGACCGCGTCGACCACACCGGCGAGTTCGTCGAAACGAGCCGTGACCTCCTGGGCGAGCCGGCGATTGCGTGGCGCGGCCGCGCGGCGGGCTCGTTGGATGCGTGCGCCGAGGATGGCCAGGCGCGTCACCTCCCGAACCGGGTGACTCGCGGTGAGGTGATCACGCAGGTCGCGGTCGGCGACGTCCAGCTCACCCCGCGCCAGCGCCCACTCGATTCGTTGGATGGTGATTTCCACCGTCGCCTCGGCCGCGTTCTGCGCGTGCCGCGCGAATTCCGCCAGTCCACGCATCAGCGCCTCGAACCTGGTGGCGTCACCCCGGCAACGGGCGATGTCGGCCGCGACCAACCGCAGAAAGGCGCTGTAGAGCGGTGGCGGCGCGTCCGCGAGCGCTTCGTCCACCAACGCCAGCGCCTCGTCCCACCGGCCCAGCAGCCGTAACGGCACCGCGCGGGCGACGGCAAGCATGCTGCCGCGGGAACGCCAGTGCCCCAGTCGTTCCGCCGCCTCGCGGCCTTCGAGGGCGAGCTCGGCGGCCTGAGCGTACTCACCTGTGGCCGCCAGCAGACCCGCCTCCCACTGGAAGGTGGTGAGGAACGCGTGCTCGTCGCCGACCTGGTACGCGAGGGCACGCGCGGTCGCGAAGGTGTTCCTGGCTTGCTCGACCAGACCCGACGCGCCGTCAAGCGCGGCCATCACCAGAAGGGCCCTGGCGCGCAGGGCGTCGTCCGCCGACTCGTCCGCGATCCGCGACGCTTGCAGGGCGTGGACCCGGCTGCTGTCGTAGCGATTGGCCACGACCTCGACGAACGCCAACGCCGCGAACAGCCACCCGTGCGGTGCGATCGCGATCGCCCGTTCCAGGTCCTCGATGCCGGTGCCGTCCACGCGGTTGCGCAGCTGGCCCCGAAGACCCAGCAGCCGCGCCACCTGCTGCTGGTCGGTCGCCAGATCGAGCGCGGCTGTGCTGTGCGCGATCCCGATCGCGGACTTCCCCGCGGCGAGCGCGGCCACGGCCGCGTGCTCCATGACCGTGGCGCGGTCGACGGCCAACGCGTCGGACCACTGCGCCAGAATCAGCTCCAGCAGGTGGAGCTGCTCGTCGTACGCGCTCTGCTCAGCCGCCGCCCCCGCGGCCCGCCAGGCGACGGGCAGCGCCCGGTCGACCTCGCCCGCGGCGAGCCAGTGCCGCGCGGCCACCGCACTGTCCGGTGTCAGCGCGGCGAAGTGGGCGTGCAACCGCTTGCGCCGCGCGGGCAGCGTGGAGTCGTAGACGGCTGCACGGATCAGGTCGTGCCGGATGGCGTACCCGTCAGGGGCGGCCACGACCAGCTCGTGGTCGATCAGTTCCGCGATCGCGTCCGCACCGCACACCCCAGCCAGGTGCTCGTCGGGCACCGGTGCGCCCGCCACGGCCAGCGCCTGCATCTCGGCACGGCGGGTGATCCGTTCGAGCAACAGGGTCCGCAGGTCACCGGCTGTGTCCGAGGTGCTCAACGCCTCCACGAACAGCGGGTTGCCGCCGCTGCGGCGGTGCACCCGCTGCCCACGCGCCGGGTCGGGCCGGTGGCCTTCGAGGGCCGTGAGCAGATCCATGACGTCGTCGACGGTCAACGGGCGCAGGTCGATCCTGGTGACGGCACGCCTGCCGAGTTCCGCGATCAGCCGCCGGTTCGGATGCCCCATGGCCTGCTGACCGGTCCGGACCGTGCCGACCAGCAGCACCGAGCCTGCCAAGTTGCGGGCGAGGTACGCGAACAGCTCCCGGCTCGACGCGTCCGCCCAGTGCAGGTCCTCGATCGTGATGACCACGGGTCGCTGCTCGGCGGCCGACGTGACCTGCTCGAGGACCTCCGCCAGGACCCGAGGCCCCGGCCGCAGGCCGAGGTCACGCATGACCGGCAGGAAAGGCACGTACGGCGACCCCTCGGCGCCGATTTCGAGACAGCCGCCGCCCAACAGCAGCGGGTCGCCGCCGAGAGCCGCGGTGAAGGTCGCCACCAGCCGGGACTTGCCGATCCCGGCCTCGCCGGACACCAGAACGACACCCGGCAGCCGGTCGTAGGCGGCCCGGAGCACCGCGAGATCGGCGTCGCGGCCGATCAGCTCGTGGCTCGGTCCCCGCATCGCGCCGCCCGCCCTCCCAGCCCGGATGGGATGTCGTCAAGTCCGACGACGACAGACTGCCACCTGCGGGCGAATCCATGCAGGTCGTTCGATCCTGGAACAGGCGGCGATGCGTCGCCTCGCTACAGGTGTGCGAGCGGTCACAAGCGGGAACTCGGGCGTGTACGCGTCCGACTGGTGCTGAGTGATCCGATCAGTTGGGGCGGCCCTTGCCGGTGCTGCGACCGTTCTCGCCATCACAGCGGTGATCGGCGGTTCCGCGCACGCTCTGCTGGGTGACGCCGATCCGGGCGCGTTCGTCCGGTTCGGCGCGGCGCTGGTGAGGTTGGTGGCGGACGGAGCGGGCGTGCTCACGGTCGGCGGGTTGCTGTTCGCGGTCTTCATCGCGTCGGCACGCCGTGACGGTGTGCTCAAGGCTGAGGGATACGCTGGTCTGCGCATCGCGTGCTGGGCTTCCACGGTGTGGGTGGCCGCCGCGGCTGCCATGGTCGTGCTGGACGTCGCGGACTCGTCCGGGCAGCCTTTGTCTGAAATGGACATTCCGAGGCTGGTCGCCGGTGTCGACGCGTTGGAGACGCCGAAAGCCTGGTTGATCACCGCGGCGCTCGCGTTCGTCATCGCGGTCGCCAGCCGGATCGCGCTGACCTGGCTGTCCTGTGCCGCGATGGCTGTGATCGCGCTGTTCGCCCTGCTGCCGGTGGTCGTGTCCGGGCATGCCGCCACGGGTGCCGACCACGACGTTTCCACGGATGCTTCGATCTGGCACGTGACCGCCGCGGCGGCGTGGGTCGGCACGCTCGTGGTCTTCGCTGTGCGCAGGCACAAGGCGACAGAGCGGATGCGCAAACGCTTCACGGTCCTGTCGATGGTGTGCTTCGGCGTCGTCGCGGTCTCCGGTGTGCTGGTGGGGTTGGTCTTCACGCCCGTCAACGACATCCTGACCACCCGCTACGGCATTCTGTTGCTGGCCAAGGTCGGGTTGCTGGCCGTGCTGGCGTTGTTCCTCAAGCGTGCACTGTGGACGCAGATGCTCGTGATGGCGGTGGGTATCGGGGTCTCGGTCGGGATGGCCAGGCAGCCACCGTCGGGCTTCTTCCAGGAGCAGACACCGATGGACACGCTGATCGGGTACGACGTCTCGCCGTCGCCCAGCGTCTGGGACTTCTTCACGGCGTGGCGGTTCTCGCTGATCTTCGGTGTCGTGGCCATCGCGCTCGCGGTCGCGTACTCGCTCGCGGTACGGACGTTGTGCCGACGCGGCGACCAATGGCCGGTGGGCAGGACTGTGGCGTGGTTGCTGGGCTGCCTTGTTCTGCTGTTGGCCACGTCCTCCGGCGTGGGGCGTTACGCGGCAGGCGTGTTCAGCGTGCACATGGTGACCCACATGGTGTTGAACATGCTCGCGCCGGTACTGCTGGTGCTCGGGGCGCCGATGACGTTGGCCTTGCGCGCGTTGCGCCCGAGCAAAGAGGAACCAGGCCCACGGGAATGGCTGCTCGCCGTGCTGCACAGCAGGTTCGCGCGAGTGCTCACCAACCCGCTGGTCGCGTGTGTCCTGTTGGTCGGGTCGTACTACGCGTTGTACCTCACCGGCCTTTTCGACCAGGCCGTGCGGTGGCATTGGGCCCATCTGCTGATGAACACGCACTTCCTGCTCGTCGGTTACCTGTTCTACTGGACGGTCATCGGGATCGACCCCGGCCCGCGCCGCCCGCCGTACCTGGGCAGGCTGGCGATGCTGTTCGCGGTCATGCCGTTCCACGGCTTCTTCGGCGTGATCATCATGTCCTCGCAGACCGTGATCGCCGAGAACTTCTACCGGTCGCTCGCCGTCCCGTGGATCGGCGACCTGCTCGCCGACCAACGCCTCGGCGGCGGCATCGCGTGGGCGTCCGGCGAGCTTCCCGTCCTCGTCGTCGTGATCGCCCTGCTGGTGCAGTGGTCCCGGTCGGACGAACGCGACGCGCGCAGACACGACCGCAACCCCGAGTCCGATGACGAACTGGCGGCGTACAACGCGATGCTGTCCAAGCTCGCCGGAAGAGAAGCCGAAAGAGACAGAGTGTGACGATCGAACTCGAGATCGGCGGCATGACCTGTGCCGCGTGCGCGAACCGCGTGGAACGCAAGCTGAACAAGGTCGACGGCGTCGAAGCGACGGTGAACTACGCGACCGAACGCGCCAGTGTGCGCACATCGTCCGATGTGGACGTGGAAACCCTCGTCAAGGTCGTCACCAACGCCGGGTACACGGCGTCCGCGGTACGAAAAGACCCGGTCAAGGCGTTGTGGCGCAGGCTGATCGTCGCCGTCGTGCTGATGGTCCCGCTCGGCGACCTGTCACTGGCGACGACGTTCCTGCCGCAGCTGCGGTTCCCCGGCTGGCAGTGGGTCTGCCTCGCTCTCGCCGTGCCGGTCGTGTTCTGGTGCGCGTTGCCGTTCCACCGCGCGGCGGTGAAGAACGCGTTGCACGGCAGCACATCCATGGACACGCTGGTGTCCTTGGGTGTGTTGGTGGCGTTCGGCTGGTCCGTGTTCACGGTGTTCGCCCACCCCGACGGCGGCAGCTACCTCGAAGTCGCCGCGGGTGTGACGACGTTCCTGCTGGCCGGCCGGTACTTCGAGGCGAAGGCCAAGCGGGCAGCCGGTGACGCGATGCGCAAGCTGTCCATGCTGGGCGCCAAGGACGTCACAGTGCTCAAGGACGGCGTCGAGCGACTCGTCCCGGTCGCCGCGCTCCGGGCCGGGGACGCGTTCGTGGTCCGGCCGGGGGAGAAGATCGCGACCGACGGCGTTGTCGAATCCGGTTTCTCCGACGTGGACACCAGCATGGTCACCGGTGAACCGGTCCCCCTCTCCGCCGAGGCCGGGACAGCGGTGGTCGGCGGGACGATCAGCCTGTCCGGCCGCCTGGTCGTGCGCGCGACCAAGGTCGGCGCGAGCACCCAGCTCGCCCAGATGGCCAAGCTCGTCGAGCAGGCCCAGACCGGCAAGGCGAACGTGCAGCGCCTCGCCGACCGGGCCTCGTCGGTGTTCGTGCCCGCGGTTCTCGGCCTGGCCCTGGTGACGGCCGCGGTGTGGCTGTTCACCGGCGGGGCCACGATGGACGCGATGCGGGCCGGGCTGTCCGTGCTGATCATCGCGTGCCCGTGCGCGCTCGGCCTGGCCACGCCGACCGCCCTGCTGGTGGCCACCGGCAGGGGAGCGCAGCTGGGCATCCTGATCCGTGGCCCGCAGGCGCTGGAGGCCGTGCGGGACGTCGACACGGTCCTGCTGGACAAGACCGGCACGGTCACCACCGGCCGGATGCACGTGTCGGGCGTCGTCGGCGACGTGCTGCGGATCGCGGGAGCGCTGGAGTCCGCCTCCGAACACGCGGTCGGCCGGGCGATCACAGCGGAGGCGATCGAGAAGTACGGCACGCTGCCCGAGGTCACGGACTTCCATGCGCTGCCGGGCCTCGGTGCGACCGGAACCGTCGAAGGCAGGACCGTACTGGCCGGGCGTGCCGTCGCCTTCACCGAACGCGGCTGGGACATACCGGTGGACACGGCATCCGAGGACACGGTCGTCCTGGTCGGCTGGGACGGCGCCGCGCGTGGCGTGATCACTCTGCGGGACAAGCCGAAACCGAGCGCCGCCGAAGCGATCCGGCTGCTGCGCACCCGTGGCCTCACTCCGGTTCTCGTCACGGGCGACAACGAGACCACCGCCCGCGCGGTCGCGGCGGAGGTCGGCATCGACGAGGTGCACGCCGGTGTCCGGCCGGAGGAGAAAGCCGAGCTCGTGCGGCGGCTGCGCAGCGAGGGCCGTGGAGTCGCCTTCGTCGGCGACGGCATCAACGACGCGCCCGCGTTGGCCACGGCGGACCTCGGTATGGCCGTCGGCACGGGCACGGATGTCGCGCTCGCCGCGGCCGATGTGATCATCGTGCGGGACGACCTCACGGCGGTCGCCGACGCGATCAGCCTGTCGCGCAGAACCCTGCGCACGATCCGCGGCAACCTCGCCTGGGCGTTCGGCTACAACCTGGCCGCGTTGCCGGTGGCCGCGTTCGGACTGCTCAACCCGTTGGTCGCCGGTGCCGCGATGGCGTTGTCGTCGGTGTTCGTGGTGTCCAACAGCCTCCGATTGCGCCGATTCGGCCGGGAACCGGGGACCGGTGTCCGCACGACTACTCAGGAGAGAACTTCATTCGGGAGGTAAGCGTTGGAACGCCGTACTTTTCTGCGCGCGTCGGCTCTCTCCGCCGGGATCGTGGTGGCCGGAGCGCCGATCGCGTCCGCGGTGTCGATCGAGTCGCCGTTGCGCGTGCAGGTTCTGGCCTTCGAAGGCGCCGAGGACCTGGACTACGTCGGCCCGTACGACGTGCTCCACAGGGCCGCCGACAAGGGTGGTGCCATCCGCACGACGCTCGTGTCGCCGTACCGGCCGACCACGATCACCACCGCCAAGGGCATCCGCGTCGAAGTGCCCCGCGGCTGGTCGCCGCAGGACGCGGACGTCCTGGTCGTGCCGGGCGGCGGGATGCACAACCAGCCGGGATCGGGACTGCACAAGCTGATCGCGGACAAGGGATTCATGCGGCGCCTGGCCGACGCGAAACTGGTCAAGGTGGGCGTGTGCACCGGCGTGATGGCGTTGTCCGCCGCCGGGATCACCCGTGGCAGGCCCGCCACCACGCACACAGTCGCCAAGCCGTACCTCGCCGAACAGGGCGCGACGGTGATCAACGCACGCGTGGTCGATGACGGCGACCTCGTCACCTGCGCGGGGATCACCTCCGGCATCGACGGCGCGCTCTGGCTGATCGAACGGTTCCTCGGCGTCAAACTCGCCTCCGAGGTCGAGACGGTCCTGGAGTACGAGCGCCGCGGCACCGTCTGGCGCAATTCCTAGGTCTTGAAGGTGGGGTCACTCCCGGCGGTGCCGGTGACGTGACACCTCGCGAAAGTGCTGGTGGTCACAGGTTTAGGCTTGCCTGGTCCGCCGAGGAGAGGGAACCGCTGGATGGTCGAGGTACTTGCCACTGTTCTGACCTACGCCTCCCTCGCCGTGGCGCTCTGGGGCGTGGTGCTCGTGGTGGCCAACCGGCGGTTCGCGCTGAACCGGCCGTACGGGCTCGCGTTGGCCGGTGCGGTGCTGCTGCTGGAACTGGGACTGCTCGTGCAGATGGTCGCCGGTCTGGTCAACGTGTTCTCGACCGACCGGAACGTCGCGACGGGCACGTTCATCGGCTACCTGGTGGGTCCGGTGCTGATCGTGCCGCTGGCCGCGGTGTGGGCCGCGGCGGAGCGGTCCCGTTGGGGCTCGGCGGTTCTGGTGATCGGCTGCCTCACGGTGCCGGTGCTGATCCTGCGGCTGCGGCAGATCTGGGACGGACATGGCTGAGCAGGGCGACCTCAAGCAGGTGACCCGGTCGGGGCCGGGCAGGCTGCTGATCGCGGTGTACGGGATCTTCGTGATCGCCGCGACGGCCCGGTCGGCGGTCCAGATCGCCACCCACTTCGGCAGAGCGCCGCTGGCCTACGTGCTTTCGGCGGTCGCCGCCGTCATCTACATCGTCGCGTTGGTGTGCTTGGTCAAGGGCAGCAGGACATCACGCCGTATCGCCATGATCTCGTGCGCGGTCGAACTGGTCGGTGTCCTCGTCGTGGGGACTGTGAGCCTGTTCGCGCCGCAGCTGTTCCCGGACGCCACGGTGTGGTCGTTCTACGGCCGCGGCTACGGGTTCGTGCCGGTGGTGCTGCCGATCCTCGGACTGTGGTGGATCAGGGCGACCGCCAGGCACGAAGTCGCCGGGTGATCGCGAGCTTGTCCGGCGCGCGCACCACGTCCACTCTGGACACGACACCGCCGTCGACGGTCAGCGAGATGACCGAGTCGTACTTGCCAGCGCCGGTGATCACCAGCCCCGGGCGGCCGTTGACCAGCTCGATCGCCAGGTCGTGACCCGCCTCTGCCAGCATGCCCATGCCGATCACCATGAACCGGGCGACCTGTTCGGCGCCGTGCAACGGGTGGCGGATCGCGGCCACCTGGCCGCCGCCGTCGCTCGTCAGCGTCACGTCGGGATCCAGCACGCTCATCAGTGCGGGCAGATCCCCTTGTGTGGCGGCGAGTTTGAACGCGGCCACCACCGCCTCGTGCGTGCCGTGATCGACCCGGACACGTGGCGTGCCGTCGGCGACGTGCTTGCGGGCCCGTGCCGCGAGCTGCCGGACAGCGGCCGACGACCGGCCCACGATCCGCGCGACCTCGGGAAATTCCATGCCGAACACGTCGTGCAGCACCCATGCGGTGCGCTCGGTCGGGCTGAGGCGTTCCAGCACGACCATGAGCGCGAAGCTGACCTGGTCGTCGAGCGTGACCCGGTCGGCCGGGTCCGGCGACTCGACCCACGGCTCCGGCAGCCACGACCCCACGTACGTCTCCCGGCGCACACGCGCCGACCGCAGCGTGTCCAACGCCCGTCGCGCGACCGTCACCGTGGCCCACGACTCGATGTCGTGCACCGGTGCGGTTTTGTGCGCGGCGACCAGCCGTAGCCAGCAGTCGGACACGACGTCCTCGGCCTCGGCGACGCTGCCTGTCACGGCGTAGGCGACTCGCACCAGACGTGGACGTGCCCGCGTGTACGCCGCAGCCAGCTCCGTTTCATCGCTCATGCCATACAGACGAGACAGCCCCCGCCGGGTGTGACACAGGTCAATGTCACACCTTGTGGGGTCTCTGTCGTCTGTATGGCATGACTAAGCCAAGTGTTGTCGTACTCGGAGCCGGATACAGCGGACTGATGGCCGCCTTGCGCGCCGCTGACCAGGCGAATGTCACTCTGATCGCACCGACGGCCAGCTTCTCGGAGCGCGTGCGCTGGCACGAGCTGGCCGCGGGACGCCCCGACGTCACCCACCCGCTGGCGTCGTTCACCACGAAGAAGCCGGTCCGGCACGTCGCCGCCCGCGCCACCGCCATCGACCCCGACCGGCGCGAGGTGCGCACCGACGACGGCCAGACGCACACGTACGACCGCCTCGTCTATGCGCTCGGCAGCCGCACCAGGGCCGCCGAAGCCGACGACGGCCGGGTTTTCACCACCGAGAAGGCCGGCTACCTGCGTAAACGCCTCGATGACGGCCCGGGTGAGCTGACCGTGGTCGGCGGCGGCGAGACCGGCATCGAGGTCGCCACCGAGCTGGCCACCCAGGTGCCGGACTGGCGGGTGCGGATGGTGACCGGCGGCGAGATCGGCCCGAGGCTGTCGGGCAAGAGCCGCGACTACGTCCGCTCCACCATGGCGGGCATGGGGATCGACCTGGTGGAAGGTGTCAAGGTCACCCCGGCGGACATCGACAGCGACGTGATCGTGTGGGCGGCGTCGATGGCCCCGAACACGGAGCTGGCCGCGTCGGCCGGGATCAGGCTGAACGCGGCGGACCGGGTCGACGTCGACGACACGTTGCGTTCGACGTCCCACCCGGACGTCTACGCGATCGGCGACTCGGCGGGGAACCTGCGGATGTGCTGTGCCGCCGCGATCCCGCAGGGCTGGCGGGCGGGCAAGAACATCGCGCTGGACCTGCGCGGCAAGCAGGCCAAACCGCTGTGGTTCCGGTACGCCGGGGTGTGCATGAGCCTCGGCCGGGACAACGGCCTGTTCCAACTGCTGCACGCCGATGACGCGCCCAAGGAACGGATGGTCACGGGCCGGACCGCGGCGTACATCAAGGAGCGTGTCGTCCGGGGCACTGTGGCAAGCATGCGATTCATGGCCAGGTAACACGATGATCCGTAATCGGTAGGATGATCCGCATGGTGTCGGGCAGTGGCCGTCATATGTCGGATGACGAACCCGTCGACCTGCGGACCGACCGGGCGCACGGTGCGCGGATCTACGACTACATCCTGGGCGGCAAGGACAACTACGCGGTCGACCGCGAGGTCGGTGACGCGTCGATGCAGGCATGGCCCGCATTGCGCACGCACATGTGGGCCAGCCGCACGTTCATGCACCGGGTCGGCCGGTTCCTCGCCGCCGACCGGGGCATCAGCCAGTTCCTCGACATCGGCACCGGCATCCCGACCGAGCCCAACCTGCACCAGATCGTGCAGAAACACCGGCCCGACAGCCGGATCGTCTACACCGACAACGACCCGATCGTCCTCGCCCACGCCCGTGCGCTGATGTCCAGCACGAACGAGGGCCGCATCGCCTACATCCACGCCGACATGCGCGAAGCCGAGGCCCTGCTGGCCTCACCGCAACTGCGGGACGTGCTCGACCTCGGCGAGCCGGTCGGCCTGCTGGTCATCGCGATGCTGCACTTCATCGAGGACGACGACGAGGCGTACCGCGTGGTCAAGCAGGTGGTGGACGTCCTGCCGTCCGGCAGTTACCTGGCCGCCTCGATCGCCACCGACGACTTCGACCCGGTGCCGCTCGCCCAGGTCCAGCGGCAGTACCGGGACCACGGCGAGGTACTGCAGTTCCGTACGAAGGACAAGGCCGTCCGCTTCTTCGACGGCCTCGACCTTGAGGAACCAGGCGTGGTCCAGGTCCACAAGTGGCGGCCGGACGCGGACGCCGGCCCGATCGCGGACACCGACGTGGCCATGTACGGCGCGGTGGCCCGCAAACCCTGAGCGAGAGAGCTTCTCCTGAATCCGCTGGTCAATCAGTCGATTCTCGCCGTACCTGCCTGTGCGCCATGGCGCCACCTCGACCGTCCACAGTGCACCCATGAGCAGTGCGACCGGCTCGGTCGTGTGCACGGTGTGTCATGGTCTACACGCTGGTTGTGGTCGAGGCCGGTCGGGTCGAGAATGGCGGACCATGTCGTCTCGTGCTTGCGGTGCCGTGCTTGCGTTGTCCCTGCTGGTGGGTGGGTGTTCCGCGATCAGCGGGCAGTCCGGGGAGACCGCTTCGTCCGGTCCGCTGGAGAAGTCCCGGATCAACGTCGCGATCCTGCCGACCGTGGAGATCGCGCCGTTGGAACTCGCCATCCGCAACGGCTACTTCGCCGCCGACGGGCTCGAAGTGAAGGTCACCATCGCGGGCAGCGGCCAGCAGACCGTCGAGGGGATGGTGAACGGGCAGTACGACATCGTCTACTCCACCTACCCGCCGCTGCTTCTCGCCCAGTCGAAGAACATCGCCGACGTGAAGCTCATCGCCGCCAACTCCGCCGCCGCACCCGGCACCGCGATGCTCGTGGTCGGCAAGTCGTCCACGCTCAAGACGGCCGCGGACGTCGCGGGCAAGAAAGTCGCGGTCACCGCGAAGGGCACGTTGGCCGAGTTGATGGTGCGTTCGACACTGGCGACGCGGAACGTGCGGCCGGAGACGGTCACGTTCGTCGAGATGCCGTTCCCGGACATGCCGACAGCACTGGACCGGGGCACTGTCGACGCGGCGATGATGGTCGAGCCGTTCGTCACCGCGGCGCAACGGTCCGTCGGTGCCACGCCGTTGCTCGATCTGGCGACCGGCTCGTTGACCGACTTGCCGTTCACCGGGTTCGGCGCGACGAGCGCGTTCGTCTCCGCGAACCCCAAGACGGTCGCGGCTTTCCAGCGCGGCATCGGCCGGGCGGCCGACGAGAGCGCTGACCGCGCCAAGATCGAACCGCTGCTGGCGGACGTCGCCAAGATCGACCGTGAGGTCGCGGCACGGACCAAGCTCCCGTTGTTCCGCACCGCGCTCGATCCCGCGGCCATCCAGCGTGTTTCCCGGTTGATGACCGAGTTCGGGCTGCTCAAGCAGGAACTCGACGTCAAGCCGATGCTGCTGGCGCCGCCCGCTCCCACGCTGACCACCCCGTCGCGCTGAGGTGCGTCAGGTCGTTCCCAGGATCACCGCGAGCATCTCAGCCAGCACCCAGACCAGCCAGGCTGTTCCGATGGCCTGTGCCACCGGCCGGTCACGGCGGATCGCGCGGCAGCCCCGCAGAACTCCGACCACGAGTCCGGCCGCCGCGCCGCCCATCGGCAGCCAGCCGACCCATTGCTGGACGGTCGGCGAGCAGATCAGCCTCGGTGTGCCCGGGAAACAGCTGTCCGAACCCATCACCAGGACGAAACTCGTGAAGTAGCCGACCAACGCGGCGAGCACGAGCGGGGACAGCCCGAACACCAGCCGGGCGGTCCCGGTGCCCTTGGGTGGCGTGATGTCCATGCCTACCAACGTATGGGGCACCCGGATCGCCCGGCAGCGTAGTCCTACTCAACAGTAACGTGGCGGCTACTCATCGTCGCAACACGCGGCGCGCGAGGCGGTTGCCGACGAACTGGGCGACCTGGACCAGAACGATGATGATGGCGACGGCCACGGCCGTCACACCCCAGTTGAACCGCTGGTAGCCGTACACGATAGCGAAATCGCCCAGGCCACCGCCACCGATCGCGCCCGCGACCGCGGACATGTCGACCACCGCGACGAACACGAACGTGTAACCGAGGATCAACGGCCCCAACGCCTCCGGCACCAGCAGCGTCGTGATGATCCGCCACGGGCTCGCGCCCATCGCACGGGCCGCTTCGATCACACCGGGATCGATGGTGACCAGGTTCTGCTCGACGATCCGGGAGATGCCGAACGTGGCCGCGCAGATCAGGGCGAACGTCGCCGCTGTCGTCCCCAGCTGGGTGCCCACCACGGCGATGGTGACCGGGCCGATCGCGGTGATGAAGATGATGAACGGGATCGGCCGGACGATGTTGACCAGCACGTTCAGCACGGTGTGCACCGGGCGGTTGGCCAGGATGCCGCCGGGGCGCGTGCTGTACAGCGCGATTCCCAGCAGCAGCCCGAGGAACCCGCCGACGACCATCGTCGCCGCGACCATCCACAGTGTCTGGCCGACCGCGTCGAGCAGGATCGGCCGCAGGTTGTCCCAGTTGGTGCCCATCAGACCAGTTCCTCGACATCCGTGGTGGTCCGCAGGTCGGCGATCAGCCTGTCCACCGCGGAGTCCGCGCCGATCAGCTCGAGCGTGAGGCTGCCGAACGACGTGCTGCCCAGTTCCTTCACGCCGCCGTGCACGACCTCGAAGCGCACGTCGTAGCGGCTGCTCGCCTCGGACAGCACCGATCCGATCCGCCTGTCGTCGCTGATCTTGGCGATCACCAGGCGGCCCGGGTGGCGTTCCCGGATGCGGGACAGGTCGTCGTCATCCGGCCGCGCCCGCAACACGGTCTCCACGAACCGCTGCGTGGTCGGCTCCTGCGGCGAGGCGAAGACCGTGCGCACCGGCCCGTGCTCGATCACCTTGCCGTCCTTGAGAACCGCGACCCGGTCGGCGATCTCGCGGACCACCTCCATCTCGTGCGTGATCACCACGATCGTCACGCCGAACTCGCTGTTCACCCGCTTGAGCAGGCGCAGGACCTCACCGGTGGTCTCCGGGTCGAGCGCGCTCGTCGACTCGTCGGCGAGCAGGATCTTCGGGTTCGTCGCCAGCGCGCGGGCGATGCCCACGCGCTGCTTCTGCCCGCCGGACAGCTGGTCCGGGTACTGCCACGCCTTGTCGGCGATCCCGACGAAGTTCAGCAGTTCCGCGACCCGCTTCTCCCGGTCGGCCTTCGCCCAGCCCGCGATCTTCAGCGGGTACGCGACGTTGCCGAACACCGTGCGCGAGCGCATCAGGTTGAACTGCTGGAACACCATGCCGATGCCCAGCCGGATCTCCCGCAGCCGCCGTTCCGGCAGCGCGGTGATGTCCACGCCGTCCACCAGCACCGATCCGGACGTGGCCCGTTCCAGTGCGTTGATCAGCCGGACGAGGGTGCTCTTGCCCGCGCCGGAGTGGCCGATGACCGCGTAGATCTCACCGGCCTCGATGCTCAGGTCGATGCCGTCGAGCGCGGTCACGGCTTTGCCCCCGGATCTGCCCCCGGTGCCGAACGTCTTGCCCGCGCCCCGGAACTCGATCAGCGGAGTGCTCACGACCGGCCGGCGCGGATCGTCTGGGACAGCCGGGCGGTGATCGCGGCCAGGTCGGCGGCGGGCCGGTTGACCAGCACCGCGGTGTTCTTCGACTCGGCCTTGACCTTGTCAGTCACCCGCGGGTCCTTGAAAACCTGCACGACCTTGGCGTAGACCGGGTTGTCCTTGTCGGCGGCGCGGGCGACGATCGCGTTGATGTACGGCTCGGCAGACGGGTCGGCGGGGTCGTCGGAGAACAGCGCCTTCGACGGGTCGAGGCCACCGTTGAGCGCGAAGTTGTTGTTCACGACCGAACCGTCGACCGACGGCAGCGACGCCACCGTCTGCGCGGCGTCCACCGGCGTCACGTTGACCTTGGAGGCGGCCTTGTCGATCTCGGCGGGCGTGGACAGCACGTTCCCGCCGCCCTTGAGCGTGATCAGCTTGGCCCGTTGCAGCACCAGCAGCGCCCGCGCCTGGTTGGTGGCGTCGTTCGGGATCGCGATCGTCCCGCCTGCCGGGATGTCGGCGACGGCGTTGTGCTTACGCGAGTACAGCGACAGCGGCACGATGTAGGTGGACGTGATCGGCGTCAGCGTGTCGTTGTTCGCCACGTTGTAGTTGGTGAGGAACAGCAGGTGCTGGAACAGGTTCAGGTCGATGCGGTTCTGCGACAGCGCCGGGTTGGCCTGCGTGTAGTCGCTGAAGTTGACCACCTGCAGGTCGATGTTCTGCTGTGCGGCCAGATCCTTGAACACGGGCCAGTACGACGAGCTGGCCTCCGTCGTTCCGATCCGGACCGTGGTGCGGCCTTCGGCGGTGTCGGATCCCCGTGTGGTGAGGAACACCACCACCGCGGCGACCGCCACGACAACGACGACGGCGATCCCGATCACCAGGCCGCGGTTGCGCTTCGGCTTCTCCGGAAGGCCGAGTGGTGTGCTCTCTGGAGAAGAACTCTGCTCCGACATGGCTGCCTTTCCCCTGTGCTTTCTCCTGGGCTGTCCCCTGGGCGGATCGGCCCGGCGGTGGTCGACCGCCGAGTCCGGCCGTCACTGTCCCCACCCCGGGCGCCGGACGCCAATTCATACCACCCACCGGACGCCCAGGCCGGGAATTGGCGCCAGAGCGGCATTTCTGGTAAGAGTTCCTATGTAGACGGATGTGGCGCCGGTCACCGTGGAGTGTACTGGTGGCGGCTGGTTCGACCGAGAGTGGTCAACCGATCACGCGTGCTCGGCCGTGTGACGTCCATATCGGACGCCGATGAGCAGCGTGTCGTCCGCGTACCGCCGCCCGTCGTGGATGTCGGCCACGATCGCGGACGTCATGGCGTCGAGGTCAGGGCCGCTGTTGCGGAGCGCGGACGCCGACAGGCGTTGCTCACCGTCGATGATCGAGCCGTGGCCCTCGGTCAGCCCGTCGGTGTACAGCAGCAACGTGTCACCGGTCTCCAGGTGGCCGGTGTACACCACGGCGCTGCCGGGCAACGGGAAACCCACACCGCGCCCGTCGATCTCGATGTAGGAAGCCGCGCCGCGCCGCAGCAGCAACGCGGGCGGGTGACCGCCGTTGGCGAGGTGGAACCGACCGGTGGCCGGATCGATCCTGGCCACCAGCGCGGTGGCCATCAGCCGCGGGAAGACCCGGCCCAGCGTTTCCGCGGCACGGCCGATGAGCTGCGCCAGGGGGTGACCCTCCAACGCCAGCGTGCGGATCGCGTGTGTCACGTCCAGCGCGTCACGAGTGCTGGCGACGCCGTGCCCGACCGCGTCGACGACTGTGATGTGCAGCGTGCCGTCCGGCAACACGAACCAGTCGAACAGGTCACCGCCGGTCGGCGCGTCGGCGTCGGCAGGGGAGTAGTGCACGGAGAGGCCGACACCCGGCACCGTCGGCGGCTGCGGTCGTAGCGCGTCCTCGAGCTGACGGAAGATCACCGCGTGTGAGCGGCGCAGCTGCTCGTCGCGTTTCTCCAGTTCCACGTACATCGCCACGACGCCGCTGTTGGTCTCGGCCAACTCGTGCTTGAGCTCCTTGAGCTCCTGCTGGGCCGCGGCCAGGGCCGCCGTCAACTGCGCGCGTGTCATCGGGGATGTTCTCCGGACAGGCGAGTCGCCGTCCTGGTTCGCCGGGACAGGACCGTCCAGGCCGGGTACCGCGGGTTGGTCGTGGTCCACCGGTAGCCCTTCCTGGGCGTGCCGGTTCCTGGCCTCGCCCGCACGTCACTCCCAACCGTACGGGCGGAGTGCCTCACCTTTGGGGTTCCTCGTTCCCCACTGCTCGTCCTGTTAAACCTCGGCCGGTCCTAACGGGTGATCCGCCAGAGCGACGTGACCTCGGCTGCCCGGTACTCGGCGAGCGGGTCGTCCTTGCGCGTCCTGTGCCGGGGACGGACGTCCATGCGGTCACGCACGACCAAGCCAGCGCCGGTGATCAACGTCCGCGTCGGCGCACGCAACCCGAGCCGTTCGGCGAGGTCGGAGACGATCAGCCACGCCTCCCCGTCGGCGGTCAGGTGCCCGGCCACGCCCCGGAGGAACCCGCGCAGCATCCGTGAGCCCGGGTCGTAGACCGCCGTGTCCAGCGGTGACGACACCGCAGAGGGCAACCACGGCGGGTTGCACACGATGAGGTCCGCGGTTCCGGCGGGAAAGAGGTCCCGCTGCCCGACCCGGATGCTCGCCGCCAGCCCGAGCCTGTCGACGTTGGCACGGGCACACTCGACTGCCCGCGGCTCGATGTCAACGGCGACAACGTCATCGGCGCCCCGCTGAGCCAGAAGGGCCGCCAGCACACCGGTCCCCGTGCCGACGTCGAACACCTTCGACGGACCGGGCCACGGCATGGACCCGACGAGATCGACGTACTCGTGCCGGGTGGGCGCGAAAACACCGTAGTGCGGATGGATCCTCGCGCCGAGCGCCGGTACGTGGACGCCCCGGACCCGCCACCGATGCGCCCCGAGCGCACCCATGATGTCAGTCAACGGCATCCGCCCAGTCGACGGGCCGAACGCCAACGTGCACGCTTCGGCGACGTCGGGCGCGTGCGGAAGCTCAAGCGCATAACCGGGACCGACGTCGACCTGGACCTGACCGAGCAGCCGCGCCCGGCGCGCGGCGGCGGCACGGTAGCGGCGGAACGTGTCCGCCGGACTGGAACCACGCCGGACCTTGCCGACTCTGCGCCGCATGGCGGCGAGCAACTGCACAGCGTTGCGGTAATCACCACGCCACACCAGGATCCGGCCTTGCCTGGCCAGTTTCAGTGCGTGGTCGGCTGTCGACTCGTCGCCGATGACAACGGTGGACTCCACCTGGACTCCCAAAGCCAGTGGGAGCCGTCCTCGGCGGTCAGGGAAGCGTGCTGCCGTCCGAAGACGGCTCGATTCGATGGGGGATGAACGGGCCGTCTACTCGGACGGACCGCGCCATACCACCGAACCAGCTACAACCATGCGCTGAACATATCAGGAACGCACCAAACCCCGCCATGGCGGGCAAGCAGCCATGGCGGGGTGAATCGAAAGAGCCGTGTCAGCCGGTCGGGGAACCCGACAGGATCATCGAACTCGCCTCGATGCGCTCCTTGAGCATGCCGAACTCGAGCATCAGGTCGGGGATGCGCTGCAACCTGGTCGACTCCAGTCGCGAGGGGAAGCCGCCGAGGTTGACCAGTGCCGCGGTTTGCGGGTCGATCTTGGCGTAGCCCGGCAGCAGCTTCTCCACCTTCGAGCGGTCCGTGCCCGCGGCTTCCTGACCCTTGGCGAAGGCGCGCTGGAAGGCCGCGATCGTCTTCGGGTTCTCCCTGGCGAACTTGCCGGTCGTGCCGTAGCCCGCGATCGGCAGGTCGGCGGTCGGGCCGGATGCCGCGTCGAACAGCTGCACGGCCCCGTAGTCCTTGCCGGCCTGGGTGATGAACGGCTCCGCGAGGAGTGCCGCGTCCACTCGGTTGGCCGACAGCGCCGCGCCCATGTCGGTGTACGGCATCTCGATGAAGGTCACCTGGGTGGCGTCCACGCCGTTGACCTTGAGCACCGAGCGGATGCTCACCTCCGCCAGGCTCTGCTTCGTGGTCACCGCGATCTTCTTGCCGGGCAGGTCGGTGATCTTCTTCGCCGCCGAGTCCTTGCCCGCCAGCACCATCCACGTGTTGGGCTTGGCGACGTAGCCGTCGGCCACGAACTTCAGCCCCTCGACCTTCTGCGCGATGCCCTTGGCCTGCGAGTTGAAGAACGAGACGTAGTTGCCGAAGACGATGTCGTAGCTGGCGTTGTCGCTGACCAGGCTGGGGATCGCGGCACCGGCGCCCTGGATGTTGATCAGGTCGACGTCGAGACCCTCCTGCTTGAAGTAACCCTCCTGGATCGCCAGGTGTACCGAGGCCACGTCGACGACGGGCAGCAGGCCGAGCCGGATCTTGGACTTCTCGACCTTGTCCGTCGGGCCTGCGTCGTCACCGGACGAGCCGCCGAGCAGTCCGCAGCCGGACAGTGTCGCGAGTACGGTCGCCACGATCGCCAGCAACACCGTGGGGCGTCGCACCATTGCCGCTCCTGAACCTAAATGGGGTTAGCCCGGATGGGTTACACCGGGGGTACGACCGGTCACTCTAGGCACGTCGTGACGGGGCCACAACCCCAGATTTCCCCCTTTCGGGTTATTCCTCCACTGGTGAGATTTCTGCGTCGAACGGGTCGGCTGACTCAGTCCTCGAGCACCGTCACCGAATCGCCCGTGACCAGTGGCAGGCGAGGGTCGGGGGAAACGTCGGCGCCGTTGAGCACAACCGAGGTTGCCGCGCGGCCCAGCGTCGCCGCGCGTACGGCGTGCCCGTTGACGGTGATTTCCGGGAGCGCACGGGCCAAGGCGTCGGCGTAGTCCTCCGGCGTGTTCACGTTCACCACCGAATCCAGCCGGGGATCCAACCGTCGCAGATCTTCGTCCCGCAGCAGGATCTCGTCGTCGAGCCGGGCCACGACGCAGTGCTTCGGCAACATCCCCGGCCGCAGGTCCCCTTCGCCGACCAACCTGGTGATCAACGGGTGCAGCGCGGTCCGGTACCCCGTCGCCAGCGGCTGCCGGTGCCCGTTCACCCACGGCAGCACCATGTCCGCCCCGGTCTCGGCCAACGCGCGCATGACACGCCGGATGTACGCGGGATGCAGGAAGGGCATGTCCGTGGAGCACACGAACGCGGACTCCACCCGGTCGGCGACGCTCGCCAGACCGACCGCCACGCCCTGCATCGGGCCGAGGCCCTCCACCGGGTCCACGGCGACCTCGACCCCCGCGGGCAGATCCGGCAGGTCCTGCCCCGGTGCGGCGACCACGACGACCGGGCCGTCCACGGTGCGGCGCAGCAATGCGCTCGTGCGGTACAGGAACGTCGAGCCGTGCCAAGCGAGATCCGCCTTGGCGCGCCCCATCCGCGTGGAACGCCCGCCTGCCAGAACCACGCCTGCCAGAACCGCGTTCGCTGTACTCACGGCGGAGATCATAGGCGCGGGGAACGACCGTGCCCCGCGTGTCGTTGGCCCACTGTGGAGACAGCGTTGGCGTTGACCGGCCCGGCCGCGGTCGTGCTGCTGATACTCGTGGGTTCATGGGAGCTCGTTCGGGTCAAGCGGCGCAAACAAACCGGAACGCCACTCGCGGAGACGTACGTCAACGAGGTCACCGCGATGTTCTACGGCACGAAACGGATCGAGCTCGACCACCGCGACACGGTCTCGATGATGCGCGAGCAGGACGCGCAGGGCGCGCCGCCGTCGGGTGTCGATCTCGACGCGGGCACGGCCGTCGTGCCGGTCAGTCGGTCGGGACGATCTCGGAACCCAGCGGGACCAGCGATACCGGGATCATCTTGAAATTGGCTATTCCCAACGGGATTCCGATGATCGTGACGCACTGCAGCAGCCCCGTGACGATGTGGCCGATCGCCAGCCACCAGCCTGCGACGATGATCCAGATGACGTTGCCGATGACCGACATGACCCCGGCCTCGCGGCGCTGTTCGATCGTGCGGCCGAACGGCCAGAGCGCGTAGTTGGCGATCCGGAACGACGCGAGCCCGAACGGGATCGTGATGATGAAGACGCAGCAGATGACCCCGGCGACGACGTAGCCGATCGCCATCCAGAACCCGGACAGGACCAGCCAGATGACGTTCAGCACCGTTTTCATGCCGCCAGTCTGGAGTACGGCGGCGACACTGAGCCATTCGGGTGGGCCAGTCGCCGGGGCCACGAAACGATCAGCGGAACGCGGCGGCGTTCTCCCGCACCCACTGCTCGAACGTGCGGGCCGGTTCGCCCGTGACCTGTTCCACTGTGGGCTGGACGGTGCGCGCTTCCTCCACCGGGTTGTCCATCAGGTCGAGGAAGAACGCGATGAACTCCTCCGGGTAGCCTTGTTCCTGCCAGCGCCGCACGGCCTCCTCCCGCGTCAGTTCGACGTAGGTGATCTCCGTACCGAGCACCGAGCCGATGATCCGCACCTTCTCGGCGTGGGTCAGCGCCTCCGGTCCGGTCACCATGTACTGCCGCCCGCCGTGGCCGGGCGTGGTCAGCACGGTCGCGGCGACCGACGCGATGTCGGCGTCGTGCACCAGCGCGCTGCGCACGTCCCCGAACGCCTCCCTGACAACACCTTCCGCGCGGATCGACGTGGCCCACTCGAGGGCGTTGGACATGAACTCGCCGGGCGCGAGGGCTGTCCACTCCAGACCGGCGGCGTCCACCGCCTCCTCCAGCGGGCTGCGGTCCCGTTCTCCTTTGAGGACCGTCACTTTCCGCGTACCGGCCTGGACGGCGAGCGCCGCGATCTCGTCGCCGTTGGTGAGCGGTGAGCCGTCCTTGCCGTTGAAGTTGATCAGGTGCGCGGCTGTGACACCGGTGAACACGCCGGTCAGGGTGCTCGCGTCGGCGAGGTCGCCGGTGACCACCTCCGCTCCTCGCGGCAGGTCCGCCCTGGCCGGGTCTCGGGTCAGCGCGCGCACGCTGTGACCCGCTGCCAGGAGTTGCGCCACGAGCGGCCGGCCCACGTTGCCGGTCGCCCCGGTTACCAAAATCGTCATGGAATGGACCCTATGGGCGATAACGGACATCGAGTGTCCGCAATCGCCCGCCGCGCCACGCGCCGCTCGTCATCCCGTGGTGATGTTGACCATCCAAAATGTCCAGTGCCTGCTGTGCCGTGCGGAATCCTCACAGACCTGCCCGGTGGCGGCACCACAACTGGTCCACGGCAGCAGCTCGAAACTGGACCTCGAACGTGGACAAGTTCCCGATAGCGTTGTCGTCATGACACAGCGAATCCAGACCACTATGGGGATCTCCAAGGCGTTCAAGGCGCTGGTGGCGATGGGCCAGGAAGTGGAGAAGTCGGGCCTCGACGCGGGCATCGACCAGATCGTGCTCGAACTGATCAAGATCAGGGCCTCGCAGCTCAACGCCTGCGCCTTCTGCCTGGACATGCACACCCGCGACAGCATCAAGCTCGGCGAGGACCCGCGCAGGCTGTTCCTGCTCGACGCGTGGCGGGAGACCGACCTGTTCACCGAGGAGGAGCGGGTCGCGCTCGAGATGACCGAGGTGCTCACCCGCCTCGCCGACACCCAGGATCTGCCGGACGAGCTCTACGACCGGGCGATGAAGGTGTTCAACGAGCCCCAGTACCAGGCTGTGGTGTGGTTGATCGTGGTCATCAACGCGTGGAACCGCGTCAACGTCCCCGGCCGCCCGAAGCTGCCGAAGCACGAAGCATGACCGCCGGTGATGTGTTGCGGGCACTGCACGTGCCCGGCACGCCCCTTGTCCTGCCGAACGTGTGGGACGCCGCGTCGGCGCGTCTCGTCGAACGGGCCGGGTTCCCGGTCGTCGCGACGGGCTCCGCCGCCGTGGCGGAGTCACTGGGTTACTCCGACCACCACGGCACACCGCTCGCGGAGACGTTCGGGGCGTTCGCCCGGATCGCCCGCGCGGTGTCCGTGCCGCTGACCGTCGACGCCGAGGGCGGCTACGGCCTGCCCGAGGCGGAGCTGGCCGACCGGCTGGCCGAGGTGGGCGCGGCGGGTTGCAACATCGAGGACACCGACCACGGCGGGACCGGCCTGGTGGAGGCCGCCAGGCAGGCCGACCGGCTCGCGGCACTGCGCGCCGCGAGCCCCGGGCTGGTGATCAACGCGCGTGTCGACGTCTTCCTGTACGCGCGGGACCAGAGCGCGGTGCTGGACGAGGGGATCGAACGGGCACGGGCCTACCTCGCGGCTGGCGCGGACTGCGTCTACCCGATCCTCGTGCGCGACGAGGAGGTGCTGGCGGCCTTCACCGCCGCCCTCGCCCCGGCGTCGGTCAACGCCACGTACCTGCCCACCGGGCCGGACGTGGCCGGACTGGCACGACTGGGGGTGGCCAGGGTTTCGTTGGGCGTGGGCCTGTGGCGCGACGCGCAGAGTCACCTGTTCGGGAAGGTCGCGCTGCTCGCGGCTGGTGAACGGCCATATTGAGCACGGTCGGTGAGGACACTTACCTCGACGGGACACATGCGTAGCCCGATCGTGAGAGCTACGTGTTTTGCCCAATTGTGGTTGGGTCCGGGCTGCGGGACGGTGTGGTTCCCCGCGCTGAAACCACACGGAGGTGGCTCTCGATGTACGCCGTGCCCGGCCAGCCCACGGTTGACGCGACCCTGGGTGAGCGGGTGGGTGTCCGGCGCAGGCAGCAGGGTCTGTCGCGCCGGGTGGTGGCCAACCTCGTCGGACGCAGCGAGGAATGGCTGCGCCAGGTCGAGCGCGGCCAGCGCAAGCTCGACAGCATCGAGGTGCTCACCCACCTCGCGCGGGTGCTGCACATCGAGGACCTGACCGAGTTCGTCGGCTGGTGCGACGAGGACAGCGGCAAGAACGAGCCGAACTGCGGCCCGCTGACCGAGCGGCTGCGTGACGTGTTGATGCAGCCGTTGTTCCTGGCCGAGCAGGTGCGCACGCCGCCGGTCGGCAGGCTGTGCATGGAACTGGACCACCTGCTGGCCACCTGGCGTGAATCCGCGCGCCGGTACACCGTGGTGGCCAGCCTGTTGCCGTGCCTGCTCAAGCGGCTGCGGTCGGTGTGGCAGTCCGGTGACCGGTCTGCCGAACTCGCCGCCGCGCTGGTGCAGGGATACGGCCTGGCCTGCGCGTTCGCCAACCGGATGAACGACGACCACCTCGCGTGGATGGCTTCGCAGCTGTGCCTGGACGTGGCGGTCGGCACCGGTGACCCGGCGCCGGGGGAACCAGCCTTGTGGGGCGCGGCGTCGGTGCACCGCGCGGCCTGCATGCGGGCCATGGGCTACCTGCCGCAGGCCCGGCAGTTCGCGGTCGACTGCGCCGAGCGCCTCACCGGCGACCGGGACGAGACGATCAAGGCGGCGCTGCTGCTGCAGGCGGCGGAGGCCGCGGCGGCCGACAACCAGCCCGACGAGGCGTTCGCGCTGCACACCGCCGCCAAGGCGGTCGCGCAGCGGCGCGGCCGCGACGAGATCGTCTCGTCCATCTACTGTGGACCGACCGAGATCGGGATCAGGGAAGTCCGGATGCTGGTCCGGCTCGGCAGACTGGACAAGGCGCTGCGGCTGGCCCGTGGCGTGTCGTTGCCGCAGGGCGTGCCGATCGGCTCGCAGGTGCGCTACCTGGTCACGATGGCATTCGCGTACACGCGGACCCGTGACGACGTCGCGGCGGTGTTCGCGCTCAACCGGATCGCCGCGCTGGCGCCCGCCGATCTGCGGTTCGATCCGTTGGCACGTCAGGCGATTCGCGGCCTGACCAAACGCGGCCACGTCCTCGTGGCGGACGACCTCGCCAAGCTCAGCTCGGAGGCCTGCCTGGCGTAACCACGCACTGACACGGTTGGCGCATCAGGTTCACTCGGTCGGGTACAGCCGACGCGGGTAGCATCCTCACGTCCTGATGTGCCTCCGGATTGTGGTGAGCATCCTGCCTGACGTGACGAGCTTCGTGGGACGGCAGGCCGAGGTCGACCAGGTCCGCCGCAGGCTCGCCGCGAGCAGGCTCGTCACGCTGATCGGTCCGGGCGGTGCGGGCAAGACGCGACTGGCCACCCGCGTCGCCCAGGACCACCCCGACGAGTTCCGGTTCGTCGCGCTGGACTCGTTGCGCGATCCGGGACTGCTCGCGCAGACCGTCGCCGCCGAGCTGGGCCTGCGGGACGTGCCGGACGAACCCACCAGCCGAGTGGTCGACTTCCTCAAGGACAAGTCGTTGCTGCTGGTGCTCGACAACTGCGAGCACATGGTGCGGGCGTGCGGGACGCTGGTCGGCGAGATCCTCGAAGCCGCGCCGGACGTCCGGATCCTGGCCACCAGCAGGCACGTCCTCGGCGTCGGCGGCGAGCAGTTGCTGCCGGTCAACCCGCTGCCGGTTCCGCAGGTGCGCAACGGCAAGCTCGTCGGAGACACCGACGCGGTGACGTTGTTCGCCGACCGCGCTTCCGCCGCGGCGCCCCGTTTCCAGGTGGACGCGGACAACCAGGAGACAGTCGTCAAGATCTGCCAACGGCTCGACGGCATGCCGTTGGCCATCGAGCTGGCGGTCGTGTGGCTGCGGGTGTTGTCGCTCAACGAGCTGCTGACCAACATCGACGACCGGTTCCGGCTGCTCTCACGCGGCGAGCAGACCAAACCGGAACGCCACCAGACCCTCACCGCCACGGTCGAATGGAGCTACGAGCTGTGTTCGCCGGAGGAACGGCAGCTGTGGGCGAGGCTCTCGGTGTTCGACGGCGGGTTCACCCTCGCCGCCGCGGCTGAGGTGTGCGACATCGACCGGTTCGAGATCCTGACGCTGATCGCGGACCTCGTCGACAAGTCGGTGCTGATCCGCACCGGCGACCAGGACATCGCCCGCTACCGGATGCTGGACACGATCCGGCAGTACGGCGTCGAACGGCTGCACCAGTCCGGGCACCTGGCCGAGTTCCGCGCGAGGCACAGCCGGTACTTCATGGAGTTCGGCCGCGGGCTCGCCGCGGAGTGGTTCGGGCACAGGCAGCTCGAGCTGGTCGCGCAGACCCGCAGGGAACACGCCAACATCCGGTCGGCGCTGGAGTCCGGCCTGACCGACGGCGACGGGCTGACCGGCGCGCGGCTGGCCGTGAGCCTGCACTTCTACTGGCTCAACTGCGGGTTCTTCGGTGAGGGGCGCCGCTGGCTCGACCGGGTGCTCAAGCTCGACCTGCCCGCCGATCTTCGCGTGCAGGCGTTGGCGGTCAACGCCTACGCCACCGCGGGCCTCGGTGAGGGGCACACTGCCGTCCACATGGGACAGCAGGGGGTCGACCTCGCCCGGACGCTGGACAACGACGAACTGTTGTGGCTCGCGCTGTACTGCCGTGCCACGAGCGCGTTGGTGACCGGCGACTACCCGAGTGCGGAGAAGTGCTACGCCGAGGCCATCGACTGCTACGACCGCGTCCCCGACCCCGGCGCGCGGATGTTCCCGCCGTACGCCGCGAGAGGCATGACCGCGGCGTTCTGCCTGGACGGCAGGCGAGCGCTGGAACTGGGCGAACGGGCCATCAAGTTCTCCGTGCCGCACGGGGAACTGTGGGCGCGTGCCTACGCGCACTACGCGCTCGCGATGGCCAAGTGGCTGCTGGGCGATCTGCCCGCGTGTCTGCGGGAAGCGGCCGAGAGCATCCAGTTGCACCTGCGGTTCAACGACCTGAGCGGGTTCGTCATGGTCGCCGAGGTGCTGGCCGCGATCGCGCTCGGCAACCAGGAGAACGAGCGTGCCGCCGCGATTCTCGGTGTGGTGGAACGGGTCTGGTCGGAGGTGGGCGGCTCACTGCTCGCGGACTCGAAGCCGTGGCTCGAACCGCACCAGGCGTGTGCCGCGCAACTGCGGCAGGTCATGGGTGAGCAACGGTACGCCGAGGCGTTCGCGGTCGGGACGGCCAACGGGGCATCGCTGGCCGCCGCGTCGGCATACGTGCTGTCCGGCCATGACCGCGGCAGCCCGTTGACCAAGCGGGAACAGCAGGTGGCCGACCTGGTCGCGCAGGGCGCGACGAACAAGGAGATCGCGGTCCGGCTCGACATCTCCCGCCGCACCGCCGAAGTCCACGTCGACCACATCCTCCGCAAACTCCGGTTCGCGTCGCGCTCGCAGATCGCCGCGTGGGTCGCAGCCGGATCAAGCCAATCGGTTGGGACCCACTAGCCTGAGTGGGCCCTACGCCGGTCGCAGCGGACCCCTTTGTCGGGCGTGTCCTTGTCTCACGCCGGTCGGCGAATTACGTTCCAACCAGTGGCAAGAAGGTCTGTCCGGATCCAGGTGCTGGGTTCGCTGCGGGTATGGCACGACGACTCGGAACTCGAACTCGGCCCGCCAGGCCGACGGGCGGTGCTGGGGTTGCTCGTGCTCGCCGGTGGCGAGGCGGTGGCGAAACACGAACTGATGGACGCGCTGTGGGGTGACCGACCACCCCGGAGCGCGGTGAACGTGCTGCAGACGCACGTCAAGCACCTGCGCAGGCTGCTGGAGCCCGACCGCCCACCACGCACCAGCAGCGAGATCCTGCCGCACGTGGGTGACGGCTACGCCGTGCGCTGGGATGCCGTGGACGTCGATCTGCTGCGTGTCCGGCGGCTCGTCGCCGAGGCGACCGACGCACACCGCAGCGGCGACACGGCCCGCGCCGCGGAGTTGCTTGGTGCGGCACTGCGGTTGTGGCGTGGTCGGCCACTGGCCGACATCCCCTTTCTCGCCACGCATCCGAAGGTCGTTTCGCTGGTCATCGAACGCAGGGAGGTGCTGGCCAGGTACGGCGACGCGATGCTCGCGACCGGCGCCGCCGCCGACGTGCTGGTCGACCTCACCGAAGCAGCCGTCGACCAGCCGCTTGACGAGTCCGCGCAAGCCCGCCTGATCCGCGCTTACCACGCCGTCGGGCAACGGGCCAAAGCTTTTCGGACCTACCACGAGGTCCGCGACCGGCTCGTCGAGGAACTCGGGGTCGACCCCGGGCCGGAGTTGCTCGCCGCCCACGCCGCGCTCCTGTACGGCGGTGGCGCCACCGGCTCGACAGGCGGGCCCCGGCCTGTGCACCAGGTGCCGAGGCAGTTGCCCGCGGAACCGCGCGGATTCACCGGCAGAGCCACCCAACTGTCCGCACTGGACACACTGCTGTCGGAGAGCGGCCGGTCGGGCGGGGCGGTCACGATCGCGGCGATCTCCGGCACCGCGGGGGTCGGGAAGACCGCACTCGCCGTGCACTGGGCCCACCGCGTCCGGGACCGGTTCCCGGACGGGCAGTTGCACGCCAACCTGCGCGGGCACACACACGGTGAGCCCGCGCAGCCGATCGAGGTCCTCGCCCAGTTCCTGTCCGCATTGGACGTTCCCGTCGAGCGGGTACCCCTCGACGTGGAGACCGCGTCGGCGCTCTACCGCACCTTGATGGTGGACCGGAGAACGCTGGTTCTCCTGGACAACGTCGCTGGTCCGGATCAGGTCCGGCCGCTGCTGCCCGCGGGCCCGGGGTGTCTGGTGGTGGTGACCGGCCGGGAACGCATGGCGGGTCTTGTCGCCATGCACGGCGCCCGCCAGTTCACGCTCGAGGTGCTCAGCCCCAAAGAGGCCGTGGAGGTGCTCGCGGATGTCCTGGGACCCGAGCGGATCCGCGCCGAGCACGCGGCGGCCGTCGAGTTCGCCGAGCTGTGCGCCCACCTTCCGCTCGCCTTGCGGGTGGCGGCTGCCAACCTCGCCGACCGCCCGGGATGCGGCATCGAGGAATACGCGAAGGAACTGCGCGAAGGCAACCTGCTGGCCGCCCTCGCGGTGCGGGGCGACGAGCAAACCGCGGTGCGGACGGCGTTCGACCTTTCCTACGCCGCGTTGCCTGGTGCGGCGCAACGGCTGTTCCGCCTGCTCAGCCTGGCCTCCGGCGCTGACGTCAGTGCCGAGGCAGCCGCCGCACTCGCCGGTACGGACCCGCGACAGGCAAGTCACCTGTTGGACCGGCTTGCCGCCGCGCACCTCGTCGAGCACCACGTGCCGGGCCGCTACCGCTTCCACGATCTGCTGCGCCGGTACGCGGCCGAACAAGCGCACCAGCAGGAATCCGCGGCGGAACGCGAGGCCGCCCTGCATCGGCTGTACGACTGGTACCTGAACGCGGTCGACGGCGCAGCGCGGCTGCTCTACCCGCACATGCTGCGGCTGCCGGTGCCCGAGACGGTGACCCGCACGGCGCGCATGCCCGCGGGTATCACCGATCTGGCCGGGGCGTCGAGCTGGCTGGACGCCGAGCGTGACAACCTCGTGGCGGCTGTCCGCAGCGCCGCGCAAGCCGGGCCGCGCCCGATGGCCTGGCAACTCGCCGACGTCCTGCGTGGCTATTTCTGGATGTGCCTGCGCCGGGTGGAATGGCAGGCGACGGCCGAAGCCGGACTGGCCGCGGCCGACGAGGCCGGGGAGCCCCGCGCACGGGCAGTCACCCGGCTCAGCCTCGCTGATCTGCGTTTCCGCCAGGGCCGGTACAGGCAGGCCGTCCGGCACTACGCGCACGGGATCCTGATCGCCCGGCGAGCCGGTTGGGTGGAGGCGCAAGCGGCCTTGCTCTGCAACCTCGCGTACGTGTACCGGCAGTCGGGGCAGCTGGCCGCCGCCGCGACCCGGCTCGGCCGTGGACTGGCGCTCAGCCGCCAGATCGGCCAGGTGGCAGGCGAGGCCGTCGTCCTCGGCAATCTCGGTGTGGTCCAGTGGGAGATGGGACGGCTGTCCCGGGCAGTCGAGCACTACACCCGTGCGCTGGCCCTGCATCGCCGGATCGGGTCCCGCTACGGCGAGGCGATGAACCTCAACAACCTCGGCCAGGTGCAGCGCGTGCGTGGGTTGCTGACCGAGGCGCGCGACCTGCTCACCCAGGCGCTTGTCCTGAACAGGGAGGCCGGGAACCTGAGCGGCGCGGCCGAGACACACAGCCTTCTGGCCGTGACGTACGGCGACCTCGGTCGCTTGACCGACGCTCTCGACCACGCGCGGGCCGGTCTCACGCTGGCCGAGGAGACCGATGATCCCCGGGCCGGTGCGGAGGCCCTCGCCGCGCTCGCCACCACGCGCCTGCGTCTGGGCCACCGGCAGGACGCGATCCGCCACTACCGTGCGGCACTCGATCTGATCCGCGAGACCGGCGACAGGTATCCGGAGGTCGACATCCTCATCAGCATGGCTACGGCCACCGCGGACATCGAGCGCGCCCAGCGCGCCCTCACGCTCGCCAAGCGAGCGAGGTATCGAGCGCTACAGGGCCGTGCGACGAACGCGATCGCCGGGATCCTCCTGGCTCAGGGCAAGAGGGAGGATGCCGCCGACCACGCCCGCCGCGCCGTGGCCATCCACTGCGAGACCGGGCACCACCTCGGCGAGGTCGATGCCCGCACCGTCCTCGTCCAGGCCGCGTCTGAAACGCGAGCGCGGGCTTAGTGCGCGCTACTACTCGTATCCCTTGCCCTTCACGATGCTGATGCCGTCCGGTTGCACGGTGACCATGGCCCACGGGGTCCAGCCCTTCGGAGCTGTGCCCGCCCCGGTCCTGCACGAGTACTCGCTCATGTCGAACACAGTCCAGGCACCGGTACCCGGATCCCGCGTGGTCCATTCCTCCAAGCGGCCGATCCAGGTGCAGGTCTCGCTGTGCTCCTCGTGCGTGACCGCCACCTCCGCCCAGACGATCCTTGCTTCCTCCGCGCACCACGTCGCTTTGAAGGTGTAGGTCCACAAATCCTGGTACCGCAGCGGCACCTCGGCGGTGTAGGGAGCCGTTGAACACGCCTGTGCCGCCGGAAACACCCCCGCACTCGCGGTCGACGGGATACCCACGACGGAAACCGCCGCGCAGAGCGCCATCACCGTAACTCTGGCTGTCTTCACGTCGTCCTCTCGATTCCTGTGTCGCCCCAATGTGCTGCTTGTGCCCGACGCCCGCAAGGGACCGATCTGCGTAGTCCAGTCGGCGTCCAACGCTCGTCCAATCAACGGCGATAGCCTCGTGTTCCTCGGCGGATGGCCGTCGAGGGCCGGTCGGCCAAGGCGGATCCGCCGCGTCAGATGGGTTCGAGGGGAGAATCGTGAGAAACACGGTTCCGGAGGGGGCTCGCCGCGGCAGCAGCGGTTCTGGCCGCGTCGGCGGTGTTCGCGGCGGCGACGTCGGGCCACCGGCTGGGCAAGTACCCCGAACGCGGGCAGGACGGTTCCCCGCCTGCCCGCGTTCGGGATCTCCGGTAGCGGGGTGCCGCCGCGTCCAGTGGACGTCCAGTCGCGGCGAATAGCTTCTGGTCGCGGGCCACACCAGAAGCTCAGGAGGACGCATCGTGAGAGCACGGGTCAAGAAGTCAATCGCCGCGGCGGCCGCGGTTCTGGCCGCGTCGACGGCATTTTTCGCGACGTCGCCGGGCACCGGCAGGGCCCAGACCCTGAGCCTGCCCGCGTTCGGGATCTCCGCCGACGGCACGATCATGGCGGCGTTCACCACCAACCAGCCCCAGGTGCTCAACTGGTTCAGGCAGATCAGCGGATTCGTCGGCGACACCGCCGCGATCGGCATCGACTACCGGGTCCAGGACGGCCGCATGTACCTGGTCGGCGACAAAGGCGGCATCTACTCGGTGACGTTCCCGCCCGGCGGGGTCGGGGACGTGATCGTCAAGAAGGTCTCGCAGTTGACCGTGTCCTTGTGGGGCAAGAACTTCGGCGTGGACTTCAACCCGGCGGCCGACCGGTTGCGGGTGATCAGCGACCAGGGCCAGAACCTGCGGCACAACCTCAACGACCACACCACGGTCGAGGACGCCGTCCTGAGCACCCCACCGGCGCTCGGACCCACCAGGAACGTCACCGCGGCCGCGTACACGAACAACGACCTGAACCCGGCCACCGCGACCACGCTGTTCGACATCGACACGGCCGCGGACCAGCTCGTCCTGCAGGCTCCGGCCAACAACGGCCTGCTGGCGCCGGTCGGCTCGCTCGGCGTCGACACCGGTGCCAACGCGGGCTTCGACGTCTACAGCGACCTGTCCGGTGGCAAGACGGTGTCGAACACCGCGTTCGCCACCTTCACCCCGCCGAGCGGCAGCCCGGCGACGCTCTACAGCGTCAACCTCTTCACCGGGACCACAGCCGCGCTCGGCCAGTTCCCGTTCCCGCTCACCGACATCGCCGTCGGCCTCGACAGCACACCCTGACAGCTCGGTGGCCGTGTCAGGCCTGCAACCGCGCGTCCAAGGCGGCGAGGTAGTCCCGGCCGAACGGTCCGTTCTCCAAGCCGGACACCAGGTGCTCGGGTAGATCCCGCGTGTACTCCGCTGACCTGGACGCGGCCGCCAACGCGACTGTGGCGACGGTGTCGACGTCCCCGGTGAACGCGACACAAGCTTTCAGCAACTCGCTCATGCTCGTGTTGGCGGCCAACGCGGTCAGCGCGGCGGTGACGCTCATCCGGCCCTTGGGCCCGACTTTGCCGTGCCACGTCTTCGCCCAGCCGCCGCGTGGCACCCTGGCGTCGATCCATTCGCCGACCTGGCGGACCGGCCCGAGGTCGTAGTGGCAGTAGTGCACGGCCAACGCGGCTGCCTGTGCCGCTTCGACACCTTCCGGGGTGTCGTGCGTGACACGAGCCTGGACGGCCGCGTAGTGCAGCACGTCGGCCACGCCAGGCAGCAGGCCGACCGGGGAGACCCGCATCGCCGCGCCACTTTTGTCACTCTCGGGCATGATCCTGGCGAGGAAGTCGGCACCGTCGCGCACATCGAGCAGGAACGAGTGGAACCTGGTGGCGTACCCGACACGTTGGTCACGGTGAAACGCTTGCGTGAACCGGGAAGCGAGGTTCAGCGGCGTCCACTCCTCACCGGAGACGAGCGCTTCGGCCACCGCGATGGTCATCTGGGTGTCGTCGGTGTACCGTCCAGGCCCGATGCCGTGGTGCGTCTCGTGCTGGACGTAGCCGTCCAGCGTGTTGCGCGCCTCGACGAACGCGCGGGGGGCGTACTCGAAGCCGGCGCCGTACGCGTCCCCGACAGCCAATTCGACCAGCACGAATGCCTCCCTCTCGTCGGCGTCATTCTGCCGGACAGGGCAACCGGATTGTCGCGATGCCTCACGCACATGCGATCTTGACTATCCACAGTGGCGCGGTTACCCATTGTCACGCGGGGATCCCGAGGGAGGGAGGCGCGGTGAGGCGCAGGCTCGACTGGGCTGCCGTGGGAACGGTCGGCGTGCTGGCAGTGATCGTGGCGACGGCCATCGTGAACCCGCACGAGGAACAGCCGTACCGGCCGCGGATCGAAGTGCCCGAGGCCGGTGCGTTCGACGGCGCGCGGCCCGGTGGGAAACCCCAGGCGCCAACGGTGTTCATCCCGGTCGTCCCACCGGTGGCGGTGACTTCGGCGTCGTCGGCCGTGCGGATCCCGGTGCAGCCACCGCCCGTGCAGCCGGTCGATCCGCCGAAGAAGAACCCGCCCTCCCCGGCACCACCCGTGGCGACCACGTCGTCCGAACCGAAACCGACCACGCCGTCACGGACAACCACGCCACAAGGGCCGTCCTATTGGGACGTCGCGGCGTTCTACGCGTACAAGTTCTACGAGTACTACCGGGACAACAACGACGACAACGGGTACGGCCGCCGGGGCGGCTCGCGCGGCCGGGGAGGTCGTCACCGCTAATCGGCTGGACAGTTCTGCGCTCGCGTACCTGCCCACCGCGTGGGGCGTCGGCTTGCGTCGGGGAGTTCACCGGCGCCACCACACGGGGAACCGCCCGAATCGGACGGCTGTCTCCGGGCCGGATACCGGCCGGGAGTTCGAGTGGCTCGTCGCCGGCTGTTTGACGACGTACCGCCGGTCCGAGCGGCGCCCGGTACCGGTCCTACCTGACGGTAGCACTGGTCGTTCGAGTCCGTTTGCTGGGCTCGCGCGTGCCAGGCGGGTTACATTCGCGCCATGGAGCAGGCCACGTGGACACGTGTCGACGCGGGACAGGGCGCCCCGCTCGACCTGATGACGGCGCGCTTCGTCCGGCACGTGTTCGCCCCGCACGCGCATGACGAGTTCGCGATCGGGGCGTGCACCGACGGCATGGAGATCATCAGGGTCGGCACCCGGTCGTACCGCGGCGGGCCCGGCGACATCGTGGTGATCGAACCGGGGGAGACGCACACCGGCGGCGCTGGCGTGCCGGAGGGGTTCGCCTACCGCGCCATCTATCCACAGTGGACAAGCCTGGCCGACGCCGGTGTCCCGCACTTCCCCGTGCCCGTCGTGCACGATCCCGAGCTGGCGGCGGAGTTCCACCGCACGCACGAGATGATCACGCGCTGGCGGGATCCGCTCGAGGCCGAGTCGCGCCTGTCGTGGACGCTGGCCGCACTGGTCCACCGGCACGCGGTGGGGGCGCGGCGGTTCGCCCCGGTCCGGGCGGGTGAGCAGGTCACGCGGGTCACCAAGGAACGCCTCGCCGACCGCCTGGTCGATCCGCCCGGTCTGCACGAGATCGCCGACGAGCTGGGCCTGTCGCGTTTCCAGGTGGTGCGGGTTTTCCGTGACACGGTCGGCATGCCGCCGTTCGCCTGGCTGTCGCAGTACCGCGCGACCCGCGCGCGGGCGCTGCTGGCCTCGGGACACCGCCCCGCGCAGGCGGCCGCCTTGACGGGATTCGCCGACCAGGCCCATCTGACCAGGTGGTTCCGGCGTGTCTTCGGCGTCACACCCGGTGCTTTCCGCAACAGCGTTCAAGACTCGGCGCCGCGGCCCCGGTGAGACTGGCCGGGTGACACGTAAAGGGTGGGTTTTGTTCGGCTTGTTGGGCGTCATCTGGGGGCTGCCGTACCTGATGATCAAGGTGGCGGTGGGCGGTGTGTCCGTTCCCATGGTGGTCTTCGTCCGGACGGCGGTCGGTGCCGCGGTGCTGCTGCCGCTGGCCCTGCGCCGGATCGACTGGGGTGTGCTGCGCAGGCACTGGCTGATGATCCTGGCGTTCGCGGCGACCGAGATCCTCGTGCCGTGGTACCTGCTTTCGGACGCGGAACGCCATTTGTCCAGTTCGATGACGGGGTTGCTGATCGCGTGCGTGCCGACGGTCGGCGCGCTGCTGGCGACCATGGGAGGTGAGCGGCTCAGCGGCCTGCGGTGGGTTGGGCTCGCGGTGGGGTTCGGCGGTGTCGCGCTGCTGGCGGCGCCCAACCTGAGCGGCGGGGACGCGTGGGCGGTCGTCGAGGTCCTGCTGGTCGCGGTCGGGTACGCCATCGCGCCGGTGATCGCGGTGCGCAGGCTCCAGGAGATCCCCGGGCTCGTGCTGGTCACGGTCTCGCTGGGGCTTGCCGCGATCCTGTACCTGCCCGCCGCGATCGTGACGTGGCCGAGCCGGATGCCGTCGCAGGACGTGCTGTGGGCGCTCGGCGGCCTCACGGTGGTGTGCACGGCGATCGGGCTGCTGGTGTTCTTCGAGCTGTTCAAGGAGGTGGGGCCGTCCAAGGCGGTGGTGATCACGTACGTCAACCCGCTGGTCGCGGTCGCGGCCGGGGTGCTGATCCTCAACGAGTCCCTCACCGTGACCACGATCGTCGCCTTCGTGCTGATCCTGAGCGGATCGGTGCTGGCGACCGCACGGGAACGCTCGAAGGCCGCGGCGGTCCCTGTCCCACCGGAACAAAAAATCGCCCATTCCGCACGCCGGAATGCGTGAACGGTGACAGATCGCTACCGTCTCCCAGGTTCCGAAGGAGAGGGGAGCGGGCGTGTGACTCACGTAGATCTGACTGACCTGGCGCGCAAGAACGGCGGGTCGACCCGGCTGGGCGGCTATCTGGTCAGGCCGTCCGGGGACGGCCCGTGGCCCGGTGTGGTGGTGATCCACGAGGCGGTCGGGCTCAACGACGTCGTTCGCAGACAGGCCGACCGGCTGGCCGAGGCGGGCTACCTGGCGCTCGCGGTCGACCTGTTCAGCGCGGGTGGCGTGCGCAAGTGCCTGGTGTCCACCATGCGGTCGCTGTGGAAGGGCGAGGGCACGCCGTTCGCCGACATCGAGTCCGCCCGCGAGTGGCTGGTCGAGTCCGACGACTGCACGGGCAACGTCGGTGTGATCGGGTTCTGCATGGGCGGCAGCTTCGCTCTCGCGACGGCGAACGCCGGGTTCGACGCGTCCGCGGTGAACTACGGCTTCCTGCCGCGTGATCTGGACGCGGCGCTCGCGGGCGCGTGTCCGATCGTGGCCAGCTACGGCGGGCGGGACCTGCCGTTGCGGAGCGTTCCGGCCAAACTGGAGCGGGCGCTGACGAAGGCCGGTATCCCGCACGACGTGAAGCAGTACCAGTCGGCGGGACACTCGTTCCTCAACGACGCGGAGATCGGGCCGCGGCCGGTGCGGGTGATCATGCGGATCGCCGGGATGGGACCGCAGCCCGCGGCGGCGACCGACGCGTGGCACCGGATCGAGGCGTTCTTCGGCGAACACCTGCGGTGAGGGCGGTTCCTGGTGGCTGACTGGGACGATGTCCGCCGGATCGCCATGGCACTGCCCGCCGCCGCCGAGTCGGTGGCGGGCGATGGAACAGTGCGTTGGCAGGTGAAGGACAAGCTGCTCGTATGGGAAAGGCCGTTGCGCAAGGCGGATCTGGCCGCGCTGGGCGACGACGCGCCGGACGGCCCGATCCTCGGCGCGCGGGTCGCCGACGTCGGCGTCAAGGAAGCGCTGCTGGCCGAGGACCCGGCGGTGTACTTCACCACGCCGCACTTCGACGGGTATCCGGCGGTGCTCGTCCGGCTGCCGGAGATCGCGGTCGCCGAACTGGCGGAGCTGGTCACCGAGGCGTGGCTGGACCGCGCGCCGAAGCGGCTGGCGAAGCAGTACCTTGAGCAGTTCCGCCAAGACTGAAACCCCGGCACCGGCTGTGGTGCAGGATGGTCGCCGTGCTGGAGATCAGTCTTGTGACCGAATCCGACCGTGCCGAATGGGAAGTGCTCGCGCGGGGCCACCACACGCACTTCGCGCACGACATCAGCGACGACAGCTACGAACCGACCTGGCAGAAGCTGCTCGCCGACCGGATACGCGGGATCATCGCGCGACTGGACGGCAAGGCCATCGGTGTCGCGCACTACGTGTTCCACGCGAGTGTCTGGGGCAACGGGGGAAGGTGCTACCTGGCGGACCTGTTCGTCGAGCCGGCAGCCCGGCGGCGTGGCGTCGCGACGGCGATGATCAACTGGGTGGCGACGGACGCCAAGGAACACGGCGCGCCACGCCTCTACTGGAACACACTGACAGACGCCCCTGCTCGCGCGCTGTACGACAGGCTGGCCAAGTACAACGAAGGGCTGATCCTCTACACCTACCGGCGGTGAGCCGGTGGCGGAGACCAATCGGGCGCGACAGATGGCGGGTGGTGCCGGCTTTGGTGCCGTGATACCCCCTAGTGGTCACAGGGAAGTCAGCACAGCGTGCGACCAAAGGCGCTGTGCTGCAATCGTTTGCCATGGTTGGGTTGGGACTTCGACGACGTCGAGGAGATCCGTGATGCGAGAACGATCCGTCCGGCTCAGGCTGCGTGCCCTCGTCGCGTGCGCGGCGTTGCTGGTCAGCGCCGGGTGCGGGGGCGGTGGCCAGGCCGGCGGCGGGGGTGGTCCGATCCTGATCGGCACGTCGTTGCCGCTCACCGGGCAGTTCTCCCAGCCCGGTGGCGAGGCGAGGCGCGGTTACGAGATCTGGCGCGACCGGGTCAACGCCGCGGGCGGCCTGCTCGGCAGGCAGGTGGACCTGCGCGTCACCGACGACGCCAGCAACCAGGACACGATCATCGCCGACTACACCAAGCTGATCACGCAGGACAAGGTGGACCTCCTGCTCGGCAGCTTCTCGTCGCTGCTCAACTACGCCGCTTCCGCTGTGGCCGAGCGCAACCAGATGCTTTTCGTCGAACCGGCGGGCGCCGCGCCGAACATGTTCACCCGCGGGTTCAAAATGCTGTTCTTCGCGCAACCGGCGACGGCGCCGCACCACGCGGACGGCGTCACGGAGTGGGTGAAGTCCCTGCCCGAGGCGCAACGGCCCAGGACCGCCGCGTTCATCACGCAGGATGACCCGTTCACCCGGCCGGTCATCGAGTCGCTGCAGCGCCAACTGGAAGCGGCCGGGCTGCGGACCGTCCACTCGACCGTCTACCCGGCCAACACCACGAACTTCCAGCCGATCGTCAGCGCCGCCGTGGCCGAGTCGCCTGACCTGTTCGCGCAGGGCGCCCAGTTCGAGGACGGCATCGGCGCGGTGCGCGCGCTGCGACAGGTCGGGTTCTCGCCCAAGGTCTTCTTCCAGACCAACGCGCCCGGCAACGGCAACCAGTACAGCGACGGCGTCGGCAAGGACGCGACCGAAGGCGTGTTGTACAGCACCAGTTGGAGCGAGGCCGCCAAGACGCCGGTGAACGCCGAGTTCGCGCAGGAGTACCGCAAGCGCTTCAACGGCCCGCCGACCGAGGACGCGGCGGACGCGTTCGCCGCGGGCCAGGTGCTGCAGGAGGCCGTGACCAAGGTCGGCCGGATCGACCAGGTCGCGCTGGCGGACTGGTTGCGCGCCAACGAGGTGCCGACGATCCTCGGCCCGCTCAGGTGGGCCGCGAACGGTGAGCCGCAGAGCTCGTACATGGTGGCCCAGTGGCAGAACGGCAAGGTCGAGGTCGTCTCGCCCAAACCGGCGGCGACCACCGACAGGATCGTGTTCCCCAAGCCGGCGTGGCCATGACCCAAGCGGTGCAGACGGTCGCGTTGGGGGTGTTGATCGGCGGGGTCTACGCCCTGATGGCGGCCGGGCTGACGCTGGTCTTCGGCATCATGGGCATCGTCAACGTCGCACAGGGCGCGTTCCTCGTGCTCGTCGCGATGCTGACGTGGAAAGCGTGGCAGGTGACCGGGATCGACCCGATCCTGCTGGCGCTGGCCACGACGCCGCTGATGTTCGGCGTCGGCTGGGTGCTGTACCGCCTGGTGGTCGTGCGGGTGCGCGCGAGCAGCCCGGCGATGTCGATGCTGCTGACGTTCGGGATCGCGCTGACCATCGAAGGCCTGCTGAACGTCACGGCGGGCAACTACTTCCGCTCGGCCACGCCGCCGTACTTCGCGCAGTCGTTCACGATCGGCTCGGTGGTGCTGCCCAAGGCCCAGGTCTACGGCTTTCTCGCCGCGCTGCTCGTGCTCGGCCTGCTCTACCTGGTGCTCAACCGGACGTGGACCGGCCGGGCGATCCGCGCGACCGCGCAGAACCCGTCCGGTGCCGCGCTGGTCGGGATCAGCGCGTCGACGGTCGCGGCGTTGTCGTTCGCGATCGGCGCGGCGACCGCGGGCACAGGCGGGTCGATCCTGGCTGTGCTGTACCCGTTCTTCCCGGCGTCGCACTACGACTGGATCGCCAAGCTGCTCGGCATCATCGTGCTCGGTGGAATGGGATCGCTGCGCGGTGCGTGGGTCGGCGCGCTCATCCTCGGCCTCGCGGAGACGATCACCGCGACGTACGGGTCGCCGAGGTGGTCCACTGTGGTCTTCTACGCGGTGATCCTGCTGGTGCTGATCGTCCGTCCGCACGGGCTTTTCGGGACACGGCTGCGTGAGGACGCGGTCGCATGAGGTGGGGCGCTGCGGTCGTACTGGCCGCGTTGGTCGCGTTCCCCTTCGTCGTGCCGGACGCCACGTACGAGCACACGGTCATGCTGCTGGCGTTCCTCGTGGCGATCCAGGCCATCAGCTGGAACATCATCTCCGGCTTCGCCGGGTACATCTCGTTGGGACACAGCGTGTTCCTCGGGATCGGCGCCTACACGGCAGGCATCTTGTCCGTCGAATGGGACGTCAACCCGCTTGTGCTGGCGCCGCTGTCCGGCGTGGTCGCTGTCGTCGTCGCACTGTTCGTGGGTAGTGTTGTGTTGCGCGCCAAGGGGCCCGCGTTCGTGATCATCACGATCGCGATGCTGCTGTCGTTCCAGGTGCTCGCGGTCAACCTGCCCGCGGTCACCAACGGATCCGACGGCATCACGCTGGAACTGCCCACCTGGGGCCGGGACGTCGGCAACATCCCGTTCTACTTCATGTTCCTCGGTCTGATGGTGCTGGCGTTCGGCTTCAGCGCGTGGATCCGGCGCACGAAGTTCGGCACCGGCCTGGTGGCGATCCGCGAGGACGAGGGCAAGGCCGCCGCCATCGGCATCCCCACAACGCTTTACAAAAGCCTCGCCTACGCGGCGAGTGCGTTCTTCGTCGGCGTCGCGGGTGCGGTCTACGCGTACTTCCTGACGTTCCTCAACCCGTTGGGCGCGTTCAACATCCTCAGCAGCGTCACGATCGTGCTCGCGGCCTTGGTCGGCGGCAAGGGAACGCTGTGGGGCCCGGTCGTCGGCGCGTTCGTCGTGTCGTTCGCGGGTGAGGCGGCGACGGTCTACGGCGGCGGGTCCCAGAGCCGCCTGCTGGTCTTCGGCCTCGCGCTCGTCGTCATCGTGCTGTTCCTGCCGGACGGGCTGCTACCTGCCGTGCGTCGCCTGTTCGCGAAACGCCACGAAGTCGAACACACCGATCACACGGCCGCGCGGCGCCCGGTCACCATCGTCACCCGTGCGCCCGCCGAACCGAGAACCGATCCACTGCTGGAAGTCCGGAACGCGCGCAAGGCGTTCGGCGGCCTGACCGCGGTCGACGGCGTCAGCCTCACCGTGCCCACCGGGTCGGTCACCGCGCTGATCGGGCCGAACGGATCCGGCAAGACAACCTTGTTCAACCTGGTCACGGGCACCGGCGGCGCCCACACCGGGGAGATCCGGTTCGACGGCGAGCGGATCGACGGCCTGGCACCGTGGGCGCGGGCACACAGGGGGATCGGCCGGACCTTCCAACTGACCCGGCTGTTCAAAGGCATGACTGTGCTGGAGAACGTCGTCGCGCCGCTGGCCGCGTTCTCCCCCGCGGTGCTCGCGTCCGGCGCGGTCACCGGGCACGAGGCCGACCGCGCCCGTGAGCTGCTCGACCTCGTCGGGCTCGGCCGGTTCGGGGCCGAACCGGCGGGTTCGCTGTCCTACGGCCAGCAGAAGCTCGTGGAGTTGGCGCAGGTGATGGTGCTCCAGCCACGACTGGTCCTGCTCGACGAACCCGCGGGCGGCGTGCACCCCGACCTCGTCGACCGGATCACCGGCATCGTCAGGGCAGGAGCGGAGCAGGGAATCACGTTCCTCGTCGTGGAGCACGACATCCCGCTGGTGCTCGACCTGTGCGACCCGGTCTTCGTGCTGGACAGGGGAAAGGTGATCGCTTCGGGGCCGCCCGGGGCGATCCGCGAGGACCCGGCGGTGCTGGGTGCTTACCTGGGTGAAGTGAGCGGCTGATGCTGACGTTGAAAGGTGTGTACGCCGGGTACGGCGGTGGTGACGTCCTGCGTGGTCTCGACCTGAGCGTTGTTCCCGGTTCGGTGACGTGCGTGCTGGGCCCGAACGGCGCCGGGAAGTCGACAGTCCTGCGGGTGGTCAGCGGGTTGGTCAGGCCGCGGGACGGCGCCGTGCTTCTGGGCGACGAGCGGATCGACCAGCTGACCGCGCCGCAGGTCCTGGCCAAGGGTGTCGCTCAGGTGCCGCAAAGCGGGGCGTTGTTCCCGCGGATGAGCGTGCGTGACAACGTTTTGATGGGTGGGTATCTGATCCGTGGGCAGCGCGAGCTGTTGGCGGAACGGTATTCGGCCGTTGCCGCGCTGGTTCCGTTGATCACCGAACGGGCGGGGACTGCGGCTGGGAACCTTTCCGGGGGTCAGCGGCGGATGGTGGAGATCGGTCGTTCTCTGATGCTCGATCCTGCTGTTGTTCTGCTGGACGAGCCTTCACTCGGTCTGGATCCCAAGGGGCTGGCCGCCGTCGCCGAGCTGATCGGTGGGATGCGGGATCGGGGGAAGACCGTAATTCTGGTGGAACAGAACGTTCGGCTCGGGTTGTCTCTGTCCACGCACGGCGTCGTCATGGAAGGTGGGCGGGTTCGGTTGCATGGCACCGCTGGGGAGATCTCTGGCCATCCCGATGTCGCTTCGCTCTATCTCGGGGCTCTGGGGCGTAAGGCTTAGCTGGTTGCCCTTCCCGTCCAACAGGGTCATGATCGAGCGGTTTCGGTCTTTCCGGGGCGGGGCGCTGGTCGTTCCGGTCACACCTTCGGTGCTGCGGTCGACTCACGCAGTACCAGTGTCGCGGGCAGTGTGATCGACTTCGCTGGTAGGTCCGGGTTTGCCAGTCTTTCCAGCAGCATCCGCGCTGCTTCCGCGCCGATCTGGTAGTGCGGCACGTGCACCGTGCTCAGCGGTGGTGTCAGGCGGTCGACGAACGGCATGTCGTTGAACCCGACCAGGCTGATGTCCCTCGGGCATCGCATCCGTCGCTCGGCGAACACATCGAGGCAGCCCAGCGCGATCATGTCGTTGGCGGCGACCACTGCGGTCGGGCGTTTGCCTGACTCGAACATCGCTCGCGCCGCCGTCGCCCCTTCGGCCTCGGTGAACTCCTGTGCGGTGACCAGCAGGCCGGGGTCGAGTTCGATTCCGGCGTCGTCGAGCGCCTGCCGGTAGGCGCGTTGCCTTGTGCGCCCGGTCGACGTGTGCTGCGGGCCGCCGACGTGTGCGATGCGGGTGTGCCCGAGTTCGATCAGGTGCCGGACTGCCATCGCGATTCCGTCGTGGTCGTCGCCGGTGACCGACGGGATGTCGGACTGGTCGACCCGTCGGTTGACCATCACCATTCGGAGGCCTTGCTGGTGCGCTTCGGCGAACAGCGTGTCGTCCCGGCGGGCCGTCGCGATGATCACGCCGTCGACCTGGCGGGCGCGTAACGTGTCGAACAGGGTGCGCTGTCGTTCCAGGTCGTTGTCGGTGTTGGCGATCAGCGTGGTGTAGCCGGATGCGGCCAGCACGTCCTCGATCCCGCGCACGATCGGCGGGAACAGCGGGTTGGTCAGGTCCGGCAGCAGCACGCCGACCGACATCGACCGCGAGGTCTTCAGGCCGCGGGCCATCGCGTTGGGCTGGTAGCGCAGTTCACGGGCGGCGGCCTGCACGCGGCGCATCGTCGCGGGGTTGACCAGTGAGCTGGTCGCGGGGTTGAGGGCTCGCGACGCGGTGGTGACGTGCACTCCTGCCCGCTGCGCGACCTCTTTGAGGGTGGGGGAGTTCGTCGGCATAGCGGCAGCACCCGGCCTCAGCGGCGGAAAACGATTGCAAACTCAGGTTAACACGCGCTCTGACCTGCGAAAATCAGTAGCGCCCGATGAGAGTATCGATGCCGTGGCTCAAATCGTGTTACGCGCCGCGCGGCCCGACGAGGCCGTCGCGTTGGGGGAGCTTGCATTGCGGTCCAAGGCGCACTGGGGATACGACCAGGCATTCCTGGACGCCTGCCGGGCCGAGTTGTCGTTCACGCCGCAGGACCTGGCCAACCGCTTGTTCGTGGTGGCCGTGGACGGCGAGCGGCTGGTGGGTTTCTACAGCCTCGACGGGTCTGTCCCCGAGGGCGAGCTGGGCAACCTGTGGCTCGAACCGGACGTGATCGGCAGAGGGCTCGGCAAACAGCTCTGGCAGCACGCCATGGACACCGCCCGTGCCAAAGGTTTCACGGTCCTGAGGATCGACGCGGAACCGTACGCGGAAGGCTTCTACGCCGCGATGGGTGCCGTCAAGACCGGCGAGACGCCGTCCGGGTCGATCCCCGGCCGTGTGCTGCCCCAGTTGCGGATCGACCTGGTCACACCGCTGCTCGAGGCGTACGACCGGCATGTCAGGCCGTCCGAGCACACCGACATGGAAGACGGCGTCCACGTGGAACCCGACGGCCCGGTTGTCCGGGTGGTCGGCAAACGCCAAGGTTTCGTGAGCTCGCCGCGTGACGTTTCCGGTGTGGACGACCTCGACGCGCTGATCGCCCGGCAGCGTGACTTCTACGCCGCCCGTGGTGAGGCCGTCGAGTGGAAGACCCGCGCCCACGACCTGCCCGCGGACCTGCCGAACAGGTTGCTGGCGGCCGGTTTCGTGCCGGACGAGAAGGAAACCGTGATGGTCGGCGCCGCGGCGGACTTCGCGGCCGAATCCGCACTGCCGGACGGCGTGCGGATCCGCCGGACCGACGCCGACGCCGACATGCACCGGATAGCGGCGATGAACGCCCACGTGTGGGGGCCGGACATCCTCTCCTGGCTCGCGCCCAACCTGATCTCCCGCAAGCGGCACCTCATCGTGTTCGTCGCCGAGGCCGACGGCGAGGTCGTGTCGGCGGGGTGGTTGAACACGAAGCAGGACAAGGAGTTCATCGGCATGTTCGGCGGCACGACGCTGCCGCGGTGGCGTGGTAGGGGCATCTACCGCGCTCTCGTCGCGACCCGGGCACGGCTGGCGGTCGAGTTGGGCGTCCGGTACCTGTGGGTCGACGCGTCCGACGACAGCCGCCCCATCCTGGAACGCCTCGGCTTCACGCCGGTGGTCACCACCACGCCCTACATCTGGAGCCCGAAATGACGGACGTCTTCACCGTCGAGCAGCACATCCACAAGCCGGGCGGCACGCTGGCGGCGACCGTCCGGAGCGTCTCCGGCCTGCTGGACCTGGCCGAGCGGCGGCTCGTCGCCGATCCCGCCCGGCATTGGCTCGCCTTGGCCGACAAACCGGAGCTGCTCGGCCTCTCAGTGGGGGACGGCGGTGAACAGCTCGTAGCTGTGCCCGTTCGGGTCGCGCACGTACACGCCACGGCCGCCGCCGAGGTGGTTGATGGCGCGGTCCCAGCCGTGTTCGCGGCCTGAGCCGTAGTCGATGTCGGGGTGCCGGGCCAGCAGCGCCAGCACCCCGTCGAACTTCGCGTCGTCGACCAGGAACGCGTAGTGCCCCGGCCTGCTGCCGTGTCGGTCGTCGAAGTCCAGGGTCAGGTCGTCGTTGACCTGGACGGGCGCGAACGGCCCGGCGGGCGCGCCGACGTCGAGTCCGAGCAGGTCAGCCAGGAATTTCGCGGCCTGGTCCTTGTCGGCCGCCGGGATGATCATGTGGTTCAGCACGATGCCCACGTGTCCTCCAATGCGTGCGATTCGCACCTACTATACGTGCGATTCGCACACGATGTAGGCTGGGGCATGCTGAGTGACGCCGATGGCGGGCCGGCGTTGTTCCGGCTCGTCCGCTTCTGGTCCAGACGGTGGAGTGCGCGCGCGTCCGCGGAGCTGACCGGCGAGCTCCGCCACGTCCAGCACATCCAGGCGGTCGAGGCGGTGCACACCGCCGGTCAGGCGGCATCGAGAGGCGGTGAGGCGACCGTGAACGCGATCGCGCACCAGCTCGGCCTCGACCACTCCGGCGCGAGCCGGATGGTCCGCGACGCCGCCCAAGCGGGCTACCTGGTCCGCGCGGAGTCCGAAATGGACAAAAGGCGTACGGTCGTGCGGCTGACCCCGTCGGGAGAGCAGCTGTTGGCGGACGCGCGCAACTGGCAACGCACCGTGTTCGACGAACTGACGCGAAGCTGGGAGGAGCACGACAGGGCCCAACTCGCCCACTACCTGCGAAGGCTCGTGGGCGAGGTGGGCGCCTGAGGAAGACTACGGCCGGACGGTAACGCTCTGGCCGGGGCGCAGCCGGATGTTCCTGCGCCACGAACCGAACCGCACCACGGTTTCCGTGCCCGTGGTGCTGTGCACGGTCGCGCTCGTGACCTTGCCGTCGCGCCATGAGACGTCGACGGTGAAACCGCCGCGCGCGCCGACTCCGGTGATCGAGCCGGTCCTGGCCCACGCCGCGGGCAACGCGGGCAGCAGCTCGATCACGCCGGGCCGTGAGTACACCAGCATTTCGAGCATCGCCGACGGCGCGCCGAAGTTGGCGTCGATCTGGAAGATCGTGTAGCTGCCCAGGCTGTACATGTCGAACAGGTTCGGCGCGGTGCCGTTGCCGTTGCCGACCGACGGCCGCAGCACGTTGAGCAGCAGTTGGTACGCCCGCTCGGCGTCCTTCAACCGTGCCCAACACAGCGCGCGCCACGCGCACGCCCAGCCGAAGCTGTCCATGCCACGGGCGATCAGCTGCTGCCGCACGCCTTCGACGAGCTCCTTCGGGCTGGTGTCCGTGGTGATCCGGTTGCCGGGGAAGAACCCGATCAGGCCGGACAGGTGCCGGTGCGTGGTCTCGCCGAGGTTGTCCGGGCTCATCCACTCCTGCAGCCAGCCGCTCTTCGGGCTGACCTCGGGCATGTACAGCCTGTCCTGCAGCCCGGCGATCGTCTGCGCGTACGCCCGGTCCTTGCCGAGGATCGCGGTCGCGGCGCGGAAGTGCTCGAACAGGTCCCAGCACAGTTCCTGGGCGTAGGTGATGCCGACGGCGTCCTGCGGCCCGTGTTCGGGCGACCAGTCCTTGTCGGCCACGAGCTTCTGGCGCACCGGGTCCAGCACCAGGCGTGTTTCCCAGAACTCGCAGGCGCCCTTGAGCAGCGGGTAGATCTTCGCCAGGTACGCGCGGTCCTGGGTGTACTCGTAGTGCTCCCACAGCGAGTTGCAGATCCAGGCGTTGCCGCCGGGGTGCCACCACCAGCCGGAGCCGCCGTAGATGTTCGTGGAGAACGCCACCGCCCAACCGGCGACCTTGCCGGAGCTGTTGCGGAACCGGTTGCGTGGATCGAGGAACGACTCCTGGGTGGTCCTGGTCCAGCCGGGTAGCTGCGCGAGGCAGTAGTCGACGAACGGCGTGAAGCAGTCCGGCAGCCCGGCCCGGTCGGCCATCCAGTAGTTCATCTGGACGTTGACGTCGGTGTGGTAGTCGGCCATCCAGTCCGGGGTGTTGTTGTGCAGCCACAGCCCCTGCAGGTTCAACGGCAGGTTGTCCCGCGAGCCCGTGATCATCAGGTAACGGCCGAACTGCAGGTAACCCGCTTCGAGCTCGGGGTCCGGCTGCGCGCCGGGCGTGCCGCGCACGACCAGCCGCGACCACGTGTCCATTGACCGCTGGGTGCGCGACGACCGTCCGAAGTCGACTCTCATCCGGTTGTACAGCGACTGGTAGTCACGGACGTGCGTGGCGAGCAGCGCGGCACCGGACGCCTTGAGCGCCTTGGCGGCCTTGTCCCGTGCGATCGCCAACGGGTCGGCGTCCGCCTTCATGTACCCGACGCTGTGGTCGGGGACGTAGTTGGTGCCGCCGCTGATGACGATGACGACCTCGGCGCAGTCGGTGAACGTGACCTTGTTGTCCGTGAAGCCGATCCGGCCGCCCCGGCTCGTCGCCTGCGCGACCGCCGCGTACTTGAGGCCGTTGTCGAGCCTGCCGTCGAACGCCCCGTTGACTGTGGGCTCGCCGTGGGTGCCCGCGAGGGAGATCGTGCCCGTGTGCGTGCCCCGGCCGTCCCGGGTCAGCCGCATGACGATCACGTCGTCCGGGTGGCTCGCGTAGACCTCGCGCCGGTACCTGGTTCCCTTGTACTCGTACGTGGTCGTGACGATGCCGTTGCTGATGTCGAGCGTGCGCCGGTACCTGTTGATCGCGTTCGGCGTGTGCTCGGCGATGGCCACCGCCGCCTGCGCCAGGACGTTGAGGGTGCCGAAGTGCACGCGTTCGTAGGGGAACTGGCCGTCGTTGTCGAGCACGTCGTTCCTGTCGCCCGCCCAGAGCGAGACATCGGTGATGTAGAACGAATCGCCAGCCGGGTTGCCGCCGATCAACGCGCCTAACCTGCCGTTGCCGACGGGCAGGCCCTGCTCCATGATCCTGTCTTCCACCGCGGGCGCGCGGTGCCAGAAGGTGGTGGCTTCCTCGTCGGGCACCAGGTGGACGGACGCGGGCCGGTCGACGGGTTCGGCCTGCGCGGTGAAGGTCCGCAGCCCGCCGATCGCGGCCCCGGCGCCGATGGCGCTGCCTGCTCTGAGGATGGTGCGGCGGGTGTGCGACATCGAACGACCCCAATCAGACGTCAAAGGTAGTAGCTCTGCGGCCCGAATCGGCGAATCTGATCGTAACCGATCACTGGCGTTCCGCTTCCGATCGATTTTTGTCTCACCGTGTACCAGCTGGTTAGAGCCTTAAAATCAACGTTATGGAACAGTGTGCCTTCGTCTGGGGGCTTGTTTGATGGCCAGAGATACATCGGATCTATCGGTCATGCCTTGCGAATAGACTTTGACTTATATAAGTATGGGTCGTTTTAATGAAGGTATGCATGCGTTCGATGTGCTCGGGGACCCGGTGCGGCGCCGGATCCTCGAACTGCTCGCCGACGGGGAACGGGCCGCCGGTGAGATCAGCGCGGTCGTCCAGGAGGAGTTCGGCATCTCCCAGCCCGGCGTCTCGCAACACCTGAAGGTGCTGCGGGAAAACGGGTTCGCCACCGTCCGCCCGGACGGCACACGGCGGCTCTACTCCGTGGACCCGGAACCGCTCAAGCAGATCGACGTGTGGCTGGACCGCTACCGGCGGTTCTGGACGCAGCGCCTCGACGCGCTCGGCACCGAGCTGGCGCGCGGCAAGCGGGAACGAAGGGCCGACGGCGACAAGCGGACCGGCACGTAGACTCGCCCTCCCGGAAGACTCCAGGGGAGGTACCAGCCGTGCCACCGGTCAACCAGCAACGCCGCGACGCACTGGCGGACGCCGCCATCGCGATCGTGGCGAAGGAAGGCACGCACGGGCTGTCACACCGGTCGGTGGACGAGACCGCCGCCGTCCCCAAGGGCACGACGTCCAACTACTTCCGGTCGCGGGACGCCTTGCTGGAGGCGACCGTGCGGCGCGTCGTGCAATTGCATTTCGAGTGGATCTCGCAGCTGCGCGCCGAACGCGACGGCACCCTCGACCGCACGGCGCTGGTGGAGATCCTCGCCCAGGTGCTCGACGAGTCCGTGACCGTCCACAAAGACCGGTACCGGGCCATGATGGAGCTGCTGCTCGAAGGAACCCGGCGGCCGGAGCTGCACGCCACCCTGGTCGACACGTTCACGTCCGGCGTCCGGCTGCTGCAGGACGCCAAGGTCGCCGACGGTTCCGAAGCGAGCGAGAAACAGCGCCACCTGCTGCGCGTGATCTACGTCGGCACCCTCTTCAGCTACATCGTCCTGCCGGAGGAGTTGCAGGCCATCGGGCCCGGCGAGACGACGATGACGTTCCTCAACGCGTTTCTTCCGCACTGACCGGGAATTCGGCCCGCACACCGAGCAGGCGGACCGGCTTGCGCGCCTCGAACAGACCGAGCACCTCCAACGCCGCCCGCCGGATCTCAGCCGGATCGCTGCTAGGCGACGGCAACGTGATGCTGCGGGTGTGCGTCAGGAACGGCGCGAACCGGACCTTCACCGCGACCCGCGCCGCCGGACGGCCCTCCTCCGCGACGTCCCGCGCCACCCGGTCAGCCAGTTCGGCCACGTGCGCCTCGATCTCGGCCTGGTCGCTGATGTTCTCCTGGAACGTGACCTCACGGCCGCGCGACTTCGCCACGTACGGCGTCGCCTCGACGTTCGGGTCACCCGCGCCGAGCGCCAGCGTCCGGTACCAGGGCCCCATGTTCGGCCCGAACCGCTTGGCGAGCACCGCCGGATCCGCCCTGGCCAGCCGCTCGACCGTCGCCAACCCCAGTTCCCCGAGCTTCCTCGTGGTCTTCGGCCCGATGCCCCACAGCGCGTCGACCGGCCGCCCGGCCATCACAGCCACCCAGTTGTCCCTGGTCAGCCGGTAGGTCCCGGCCGGCTTGGCGAAGCCGGTGGCGATCTTGGCGCGCAGCTTGTTGTCCCCGATGCCCACCGAACACGACAGCCCGGTCCGTTGCGCGACAGCCGTCCGGATGTCCGCCGCCAGCGCCTCCGGGTCCTCGGTCCGCGCGCCGACGAACGCCTCGTCCCACCCGATCACCTCCACGACGACCGGGAACTCCCGCAGCACGGCCATCACCCGCTCGGACGCCTCCTCGTACGCGGGTGCGTCGCTCGCCAGGAAGATCGCGTCGGGGCACTTCTTCGCGGCGGTGCGCAGCGGCATGCCGGAGTGCACACCGAACTCCCTGGCCTCGTAGGACGCCGTCGCCACGACCGCGCGTTGCGTCGGGTCGCCCGTGCCGCCGACCACGACCGGCTTGCCCTTCAGCTCAGGGTGCCGTGCGACCTCGACCGCGGCGATGAACTGGTCGAGGTCGACGTGCAGCACCCAGTTCATGGCCGCCAGTATCGCCTGTTCACGCCGTGTGGCGCAGGAACAGTTCGCCCATGGTGCGGATGTGGTCGCGCAGTTCCGGCGGCTGGACGACCTCGAAGTCGACGCCGATGGTGCCCGCGATCAGGGCGGGCCAGTCGAACGTGTCCGTCCGCATGGTCAGGCGGCAGGTCTCCTCGGTGATCGGTTCGACGGTGCCCCAGTGCGCGACCTGCTCCTTGACCGTGCTCGCCGGTGCCTTGAACTCCAGGATCGCCTCGTACTGCGTCGGCCGGGTGTTCAACCGGTCGCGCACGAAGGCACCCGCGTCCCCGCCGGGCAGGTCCCGTTGCCGGAACCGGGCGCCGGTCGGTTTCGGGTCGACGATCCGGTCGGCGCGGAACGTCCGCCAGTCGTGCCGTTCCACGTCCCACGCGACCAGGTACCACCGGCGGCCCAGCGACACCAGGCGATGCGGTTCGACGTGCCGCTTGGTCTCGCTGCCGTCGTGGGCGGTGTAGCCGAACCGCAGGCGCTCGTCGTCACGGCAGGACGACGCGATCACCGTCAACGACATCGCGTCGACCGTCGAGTTCGCGGCCGAACCGCCCCAGAACGTCGGCACGGTGAAGCTCCGCAGCGCTTCGACCCTGCGGCGCAACCGCGGCGGCATCACCTGGATGACCTTGGTCAACGCGCGCATCGACGTCTCCTCGATGCCGTCGACCGCCCCACCCGCCGCGGTGCGCAACCCCACCGCGATCGCGACCGCTTCCTCGTCGTCGAGCAGCAACGGCGGCATCGCCGCACCTGACTGCAGCTGGTAGCCGCCCGCGACGCCGCGGCTCGCGTCCACCGGGTAGCCCAGTTCGCGCAGCCGGTCGACGTCGCGTCTGAGTGTTCGCGCGCTGACCTCGAGCCGCTCGGCCAGTTCGCTGCCCGGCCAGTACCGGTGGGTCTGCAACAACGACAGCAGTCGCAGCATCCGTGCACTTGTGTTCGCCATGAATCCAGATTCCCATTCGTTGCGGCCAGAAACTGACCTGAATAGATTCTAGCGTTGCCGCCATGACCGAAGCGATGATCGAGACAAGCGGACTGACCAGGCACTTCACCGTCCGGACCGAGACGGTCGAAGCTGTCAAAGGGCTCGACCTGCGCGTCGACACCGGTGAGCTGGTGGCGCTGCTCGGGCCGAACGGCGCGGGCAAGTCGACCACCCTGCGGATGCTCACCACCCTGCTTGCGCCCACGTCCGGTACGGCTCGGGTGGCCGGGTTCGACGTCCGCACCCAGCAGCGCGAGGTCCGCGGCCACATCGGCTACATCGGTCAGGGCAACGGCGCGGGCCACAGCCAGCGCGGCCGTGACGAACTGGTCAGCCAGGGCCGCGCGTACGGGATGACGGCGTCCGCCGCGCGGGCCCGTGCCGACGAACTGGTCGAATCACTGGACCTGTCAGCGGTCGCGGACCGCGTGGTGTCCAAACTGTCCGGTGGGCAGCGGCGCAGGCTCGACATCGCGATGGGCCTGATCCACGCGCCTGCGTTGCTGTTCCTGGACGAGCCGTCCACCGGTCTCGACCCGCAGAACCGGGCGAACCTGCAGGAGCACATCCAACGCCTGCGCGCCGACCACGGCACGACCATCGTGCTGACCACGCACTACCTCGACGAAGCCGACTCGTTGGCCGAGCGCGTGATCGTCATCGACCACGGCAGCATCATCGCCGACAACACCCCGGCGCGTCTGAAGGCCGAACACGCGGGCGACCGCATCACCCTGACATTCGACAACGCCACCCAGGCCGCACGCGTGATCGGCCACCACGCGCTCGGTATCGCGGAAGGCGCGCAGGTGAGCCAATCCGGCGCACAGGTCGTCCTGGAAGTGCCGGGCGGAGCCCAGATCGCCCCGAAACTGCTCAGGGCACTCGACGACGCGCTGCTCGAAGTGGCCAGCGTCGAGGTGACCAGGCCGACGCTCGACGACGTGTTCCTCACCCTGACCGGCCGCAGCCTGCGCGAAGACGTTTCACTGAAGGAGAAGAAGGCATGACCACCGCACTTGTGGCGAAGACCGGCATCGTCGCCGACACCCTGACCGTGTTCAGCCGTGAGCTGCGGCCGGTGCTGCGCAACCCGTTCTCGGTGATCTTCACGATGGTGCAGCCGCTGTTCTTCCTGGCGCTGTTCGCGCCGCTGCTGCCCGGCGACTCGTCGCTGCAGTGGTTCGTACCGGGGATCGTGGTGATGTCGTGCCTGTTCGGCACGTCGATGACCGGCTCGAACCTGCTGTACGAGATGCAGACCGGCTCGCACGAACGGATGCTGGTCTCCCCGCTGCGCAGGCCCGCGCTGATCATGGGGCGGGCGCTGAAGGAGATCGTCCCGATGCTGGCCCAGACGGTTCTGCTTGTGCTCGTGACCATGCCTTTCGGGTTCACGCTGAACGTGGGCGGAGCGGCGATCGGCCTGGTGATCCTGGCGATCTTCTGCGTCGGCCTCGGTGCGCTGTCGTACACGCTGGCGCTGGCGTCGAAGGACCAGGAGTGGATGTTCTGGGGCGTGCAGCAGACGTTGCTGTTCCCCCTGTTGCTGCTGGCCGGGATGATGCTGCCGATCGACAACGGGCCGCAGTGGCTGCAGACCATGGCGAAGTTCAACCCGTTGACCTATGTCGTGGACGCCGAACGCCTGCTGTTCAACGGAACCATCGCTTCGGGGACCGTGCTCGCCGGTCTGGCCGCTGCTGTCGTTGTCGCGGCTCTCGGTCTGTTCGTGGGTACTCGCGCGATGCGCAAGGCGTGATTTCGGGTAGGCGCGCCGGTCGTCAGTGGACCGGCGCGCTTGTCGTGTTCAGATGACCATGACCCGGCGGCCGCGTGTGTGACCGGCTTGGCTGTCGATGTGCGCTGCCGAGGCTTCGGCGAGCGGGTAGGACTTCTCGATCGGGATGCGCAGCTTTCCCCGCGAAATCAGGGAAACGGCTTCGACGAGCGCGTCAGGCACGTTCCCGGTCACGCCGGAGAACCGGACGCCGTGTTCCGGCGCGCTGAGGTCGGCGATGGTGATCACCTTCCGCGGATCCCCGGTCAGCTCCACGAGTTGAGGGATCACGCCCGACCCCGCCAAGTCGAGAGCCGCGTCCACCCGGCCGATTCGCCGCACCCGCTCAACCCAGCCCTCGTCGTAGGTCGTGGCGGCAGCTCCGAGGTCGCGCAGGTAGTCCTGGTTCGCGGCCCCGGCCGTGCCGATGACCGTAATGCCACGGTCGCGGGCGATCTGCAGCACCGCCGACCCGACTCCGCCGGACGCGCCGCTGACCAGCAGCGTCTGTCCAGGTTGGACGCCCACCTCGCGGATGATGCGCAGGGCGGTCTCCACCACAGAGGGGTACCCGGCCGCCTCTTCGAACGTCAGGCCCTCGGGCATCCGGGCCCAGGCCGACAGCACGGCGAACTCGGCATAGGTGTTCGAGCCCCGCCCGAACACGTGGTCGCCGACCGCGACTCCTTCGACGCCGTCGCCGACCTCGTCCACCACCCCGGCGGCGTCCTGGCCGATCCCGGACGGCAACTCGATCGGATGGGTCCGCTGCCGCTGGCCCTCCCGAACACGCCAGTCGACGGGGTTCACGCCCGCGGCTCGCACGGCGACGCGTACCTGGCCAGGACCTGCGTGCGGAACCTCGGCGTCCACGAGCCGAAGGACATCCGGGCCGCCGAACTCGGCAAAACTCACTCGCTTCATGAGACCGACCGTAGCACTAACGGTTAGTGTTTCCTAACTGTTAGTGTGTCGTTTCTGATAGCGTGAATCCGTGACCGTGTCCACAGGCCGCCGTGAACGCAAGAAAGCGGCGACCCGTCAGAAGATCGCCGACACCGCCCTGCGCCTCTTCCTGGAACGCGGGTACGAGGCGGTCGGGATCCGGGACGTGGCCGCTGAGGCGGACGTCGCCGTCACCACGGTTTTCGCCCACTTCGCCTCGAAAGAGGCCCTGGTGTTCGAGCAGGACGAGAACTTCGAACAACGCCTCGCCCGCGCTGTCACCGGCCGGGAACCGGGCGAACCGCTCATCCCCGCCCTGCGCCGTGAGATCGAAGCCCTGGTGCGACACTGCTCGGCCGCCGAGGCCCTCCCGATCTGGCGCATGATCGACGAGACACCCGCGCTTCAGGAGTACGAGCAGTCGATGCGGCTGCGCCACGCGGAAGCCCTGGCAGCGGCGATCGCGGCCGACCCCGACCTGGCCCGGACCACAACGGAATGCCGGACGATCGCGAGATTCGCGGTCGACGCCTATTCGCTCGCCCGGGAAGCGGCCGACCCGGACGCCGCGCTGGACGAGATCTTCCGCATGGTCGAAGCGGCGTGGGCAGCCACCGTCCGTCCAGGCGAGACAGTGGCCGATCAGGCTGTGGCGAGTCGCTGAAGCTCGCGCGCGAAAACCGAGTGAGAATTCTTCCGGCCGAGGATTGCCGCTTGATATCGCCTATGTGTGGACAGGTCGGGATCTCTTCATTGTGTGCCCCATCGATTGCTGGAATAAGTGCGTCGCCGCTCAGTGCGTATGCACAGTGGCCACCTTTCCTTGCGGTGCTGCGATAGCATGTCCCGCGAACCGGGGAGGGCGCAATTTTCCCGATCAAAGCCGATCAGCCCAGGTGAGGGCGGGTCTTGATGTGCTGCGGTGAAGGAGACTGGAATGGCATCCGATCGAGTGGCGCCGCACGGTGAACCCCCGAGGCCCGGTGCGCCTGCCTCGCTGGATGAGTTCACGGAACGACTGAAAGCACTGAGAGAGTGGGCGAATGTACGCCTTCGTGCCCTGTCGGACGTCGTCGAGACGGAAATAAGCCTGCGCAAGGGTTCGGCCGAGCAAACCAAGCCCGCTTACGCGACATTACAGAATCTCTTTGGCGCCCATCGCAAACGTCATAACGAGGAACTGCTGTTCGACGTCGTCAGAGGGTTGCTCAGGCAGGCGCAGCCGACGCCCGACGTGCTGGAAAAGCAGGTGATGCAGTGGCGCGAGGCTTACCGGAGTGCCCGCGGGCTCGGCTTGCGCACAGATGTGTACCCGGGCTTTCGGCTGGGTCCGCTGGTGACCAGTTGCCAGCTCCTTGAGGGGAATGGGGAGCGTCCGATTCTTGAGCACAACGTCCGTGTACTCGTCGATCCTGTTGACGTGGCGCTGCCGCCGATCGTCAAAGATCTGCGCGACGAGGTGGTGATCGAGCAAAGTCGGCGTCGCGATGCCGGGCTGGAGTACTTCTGGCACGCGCCGCGCTACGCGGTGAAGGATTTCGTCGTGACTCGGACCGGCCTCGACGAGGCGCCCGAGGTGACGCTCCACCTCAAACACTCGGACTACTTCACGTTCATCGCCACGCAGAAGCTCGATCTACCACTGCCGAACGGGGCCACCTTGCGAGGTCTCTACCTCCACGGGCGGCATCCCCGAGACGTTCCGGATTTCATGCGGTCGAGCTTCGGTTTGAATGTCGCTGTCGTCACCGCCGACGAGTGGCTGGTCGTCGCGCGGCGAAGTGATCGGGTCGGCGTCGGCAAGAACGTCTGGAACTCCTCGGCGAACGAAGGACTCCAACGTCAGCTCGACTCTCCCGACGGCCGTCCGCCCAATCTTTTTCGCGCAGCGGAGAGAGGGGTTCTTGAGGAGTTGAGAATCACCCCGGAGAAGTACGACCTCGCCTTGCTCGCGTTTGCTGTGGTGACGTCGAATTCCCAGTGGTGCGGGCTTTTTCTGGCGAGGCTGAACACCATGACGAGGCGTCAGTTCGAGGAGAACCTGGGTCGCGGCGCGCAGGATGCCTGGGAGAACCAGGGATTCGACTTCGTGCGTTTCCAGCCTGGGCCAACGGTCTCATTCCTGCTGGACGAAGACCGCCGCGAATCCTGGGCACCGGCGGCTGTGGTGTTGTTCTACCTTTCCCTGGTGAACGCCTACGGCCATCATGCGGTCGACCAAGTGGTCGCGGATCAGTGCGCCCGATACAAGTCCCGAACCTCGCCGAACTGCTCGAAGCCACCTGCCTTGTAGGTCGCGACGGCACCGACGTTGGAACTCGGCGTGCTGACGATCGCGCTGGACGCCCCCATCCGCTGCAGCGCGCCCGCCGCGGCGACGGTGATCGCCTTGCCGTAGCCGTGACCGCGATGATCCCGAGACACACCCATCGGCTCCAGTATCCCGGGCTTGCCTGGACCAGCCGACCACACCGTCACCGCCGCCACCGCGTTGCCCTGGCTGTCGTACGCGACCAGGCACCGGGCGTCGTCGTACAGAAACCCGGCCGCCATCGTGTGCCAGCGCTCGTCAGTGAACGTCGAGTTGTCGAAGGCCGCCCGCTGCACGGCCGTCCGGGCCCCCACCTGCTCCGGTCCGACCACCTCGACCCGCACGCCCGGATCCGGAACCTTCGCCGTGAAGTCACGGCGCAGCGGCGTCCACGGCTCATCGGCCAGCCAGCCCTCCTCGGCCAGCAGATCCTGGAGCAACGCGGCCATCGGTGCCTCGATGCTCACCTTGCCATCGGGCAGAACTCCACGCTCCGACCTGGTCACGTCCTCGACCATCTGCCGGGCGAGCTCCGCGTCACGCATGGCGTCCGGTGCGATCGTCAGCCGCAACAGCGTCGGGCCGTCCAGAAGCCCGACAGCCAGGATCCGCCCGTCCCTGCTCCACGTCCGCACAGCGGCAGCGGTCGCCTCCGCGCCGAACCGCCAGAACCAGCCCAGGTCTCCGGGGTGCAACTGCATCGGCGCCCCTTCGTACTGCCACTCCCGCAGCGCATCCGCAGCGTCGCCCAGCCTGCCCACCTCTGTCGCCATAGCTGCGATCACACACCACCACGTCGACAGTTCGCGCCCGATTTTCGCACTTCGTCCAGCCAGATCCCCGCCGTCACCACCAGGCGAGCGAGATCCGGTAGGTTGCGCGGCCATGGGCACGCGGCAAGGGCTACGACACGAGTGGGCAGACCTGCCGCCGGACCTGGTCGCCGCAGTCGCCGACCACACCGGCCCCATCGACCACGCGGTCGCCATCCCAGCCGGGTACAGCAGTCAACTGGCCGTGACCCTGGAAACCCCGAACGGCCCCGTCTTCGTCAAGGGAATGCGCCTGGACCACCCAGCCCGCGGAACCCAGGACATCGAAGCCGCCATCGCACCGCACGTGAACCCACTCGCACCACGAGTGCTCTGGCGAGTGGTGGCCGAAGGCTGGGACCTGCTCGGCTTCGAACACGTGGCGGGCCGAGGCGCGAACTACGCCCCAGGTTCACCAGACTTGCCCCAGGTGGTCAACGGCATCACCGCGGTCGGAAAGCTCACCTGCCCCGAGATCATCCGGATCAAGAAAGCAAGGGCGCGGTGGGGCCGGTTCCTGGACTACCCGGCCGACGCGGCCGCGTTCGCCGGAGACACCTTGGCCCACTCCGACATGAACCCCGGCAACCTGTTGCTCACCGAAACCGGCGACATCCGCATGGTGGACTGGCCGCTGGCAACCCAAGGCGCAGCGTGGATCGACGCGGCGTGCTGGGTGGTATGGCTCGTCTACAGCGGACACCCACCGCATGCCGCAGAGCAATGGGCATCGAAGGTACCGAGTTGGGGCGACGCGGACCCGGACGCACTCGACCTGTTCGCCGTGGCACAGACCAGGTACTGGCAGGCCACTGTGGACGCACACACCAACCGGGTGACGATGGCTTTGCGCGCCGCCGCGGCCAGGTGGGCCTTGCACCGCGGCATGTGGCCGTGACCCGCTTCGCCACCGATGTTCGGTTACCGCCGTGGGATTCACAGGCGTTCGAGGGCCGCCGTGATCAGCGTTCTCGCTTCCCGCCCGTGTACAGCTTGTTGCGCAAGTTCGTCGAAGGCCTTGACATACAAGGCGACTTCTCGTGGTTGGTTGATCGTGAGTTCGGCGGAGATCGTCTCGACCTGCACCAGGTCATCGTCGTACAGGATGAATTGGTTGGTCGGTACCAGGTACTCGGTCCGCGCGGGGATGATGCCCAGGGTCACGCGCGGCAGTGACATGACAGCGAGGAGACGATCGAGTTGACCCGACATCACCGCTGACCCGCCGACCGAGGTCATCAACGCCTGCTGTGCGATGACGAAGTGGAACCGGTGATCGCCGCGGTAGAGGATCTGTTGCCGCTCCATCCGCGCCGATACACCGGCGTCCAAGTCGTCGGTGATGTCGTAGAAGGCGATCACCCGACGCAACACGCTCTCGGCGTACTCTGCTGTGTGCAGGATGCCGGGTACCAGCAGCGGCTCATACCATCGCATGAGACGGGTCCTGGATTCGAGAGCGCGCTGGGCCTGCTGTCGGCGTTTGGTTCCCGCTCCGAGAGTCCGTTTCCATTCGATGTACATCGTCTCGATGTGCCGCACCGCGGCAACGAGATCGGGGACGCGTTCGGTTGAACCTGTGTGACGACACCAGGTATGGATGTCATCCTCGGTTGGCGTTTGTTTGCCGTACTCGATTTTGGACACCTTGGAACTGTGCCAATCGGCGAGTGCGGCGAGTTGCACGCCGGTCAGCCCCGCGTCCTTGCGGATGTCCCGCAGCTCATGGCCGAGTGCTTCGCGGGCCTGGTGCACGGAGCTGGTCACAGTGTGCAGCTTATGTGGCCACGTACAGGTGGTGTGGAATGGCCGCTTCCCACACCCGGTCACGCACTGCTCGGCAACGGGCGGCGATGGTGGGATCGGTGGTGCACGCGCCGCCGACGAACTGGCCACCTGGTTCGAACACGGTGAACACGACTCGGCTGTCGTCGAACAGCCAGAAATCATCCGTCGTCAGCTCTTCCGCTGCGATGAGATGCCTCGGGAGCCACCTGATCTCCTCGCCCGCGGCGATGTTGTGTTCGGCGACCGTGAGACCCCATCGGGTGTAATCTCCGTGCGGCACAGTAATGACGCGGGCACGGGTCACGCGTCGCCCGTTGGCGGTGGCTTCGCCGACGAGATCGAGCCAGGGCCGGTGCCAAGCGAAGTCGTCCGCCTCGCCTGTGAGGAACAAGTGGAACGGCCCTGTCTCTTCCGACGTGTGATAGCTGTCCTGCACTTCGAGGTGGAACGCGGACAGTTCGAACGTGCGGAACAAGTCGTCGAACCTGTCACCCTGCACCAGTTCCACCGACCAGACCTCCTCGTTCTTCGTGACCTTGCGTGACCGGAACATCCATCATGGGACCGTGGTTCTCGGTTTCAGAGCTTCAGGTGGTAGGCGCGTTGGGCGCCTGTGGTGGCGGCTGGTTCCTGCCAGACAAGGGTCCATTCCCCACTGTTGACGGCGAATTCGCGATCGAATCCGACCCACTTCCCGGCCATCGACTTGCCCATCGGATCGACGACGAGCTGGATAGCGCCGTGATAGACCGCACCACGGTAGTAGCCCGTCAGTGAAGTCCGCTCTGACCATGTTCCAGTCGCCACCGAACCGTTCAGCGCGAGCTCCAGGTTCAGCACAGAACCATTCGTGGCAGGCACACTGTGGCCGAGAAGACGGTTCCCCTGCTGCCGCACGACGACGTAGTGCTCGCCGGTGAAGTCGCCGCCTCGGCGCGTACTCGGGTAGATGTAGCGGCTGTGCCAGATCCCGGAGAAGTCGCCTGGAAGTGGCGTGGTCGGCTCGTGATCGGAGTCTTCGGCGGCGAGTGCGGGTGACGCGGCGGCCAACGAAATCCCGGCGCTGAGTTTGAGAAGCAAAGATCTGCGACTCGTTCCCTTGCCGAGCCTGTCTGCCCAGGAGGTGGTGAGCCGTGCGAGTTCGGGCACGTCGACTGACTCCAACTTCGAAGCCAGTTCCAGGACGATCGCCGCCGAAGCCCCACCGCCACTGGCCACGGAAATCTGCTGCAGGCTCGTGGCATCCCGAAAAACGGAATCCCGATCGCGGTAGTCACCGCAGTCGCGGAGCAGATCACTGACGCTGCATTCGTAGAGCTCGGCCAACTTGCCGAGCACGTCCAACGAAGGGGCGTAACCGGTCGAGGCTGGCCACAGTTCCCAGTACGAGAAGTTCTCGAACGTCTTCGGATCCGCAGGCCATCTGCTGTTCCATCGCTCGGCGGCGTCCCGTTGGCTCCAGCCGTGCGCCATCCGCGTCGCGGCACGCGCGTTGACGTGATACCGCTCGCTGAAGACAAACGCGACCTCCGCCCAAGTCTTGCGCTCTGCGCGCAACTCGGCCGACAACTGCCGCTGCTCTTGCCGCTGACTTCGCGTAGGGGCTGACATGCCAGGGCTCCCTTCCGGTCTGGTGACACGGTAACCCGCGTCCATCATCGGGCAGAACGTCCCCGCTGCACAGGGAGAAGTGAACACACAAGATCACGGTTCGCCGGGGTGTACTCGTCGGTCGAATCGCGGTCTCCTATTTGTGAACCGATTATCTGACCATATATCGCCAACGAGATGCCGGAGTCCGGTTTGTGTCCCGCTAATAACCGCAACGCCACCTCACGCCCTGACAGTGCCACTTTCATGTCCGACGTCGTCGAGATGGCGACCGACCAGGCACCCCGACTGTTCGGCGTCGTCCTGGAGTACGGCGAGCAAACCGACGCGCAGGTCTACGCCTGGGGGATGGCGCTCGACGACTTCGCCTACATGACCACTGTCGACGGCAGCGCCCAGTTCGCCCTGGAGGAGCCGGAAAACGCACTGCGGTACGTCCCCCGTCGCACCAACATCACCCCGCACCTCATCTGGATCACCCCTGCGGCATCGCCAGAAGACGAGTGAGTGACTGCCCATGCCCGCTCGACGACAACCAACAAGGAGCTTCATGTCTGAACGGCGTCATCTGACATTGCTGAGTACGGAACTGACCAAGAAGCTCCGCCAGATACGGCAGCAGGCAGTCCATGACCGGGACTCCGATTCCGCCAAGGCAGATGTCCACCTGGTGCGGCCAACAAACGGCCCGCTCGACGCCCACCTTGAAAGGAGCAAAAGTTGACGGCACCCACTCAAACGCTGTCACCTTCCGACGCACTTGTGTCCCTGGAGTTGCATGGATCGATCCCGCGATCCTGGTCATTCGGCTCATCGAGGCGGGGCATCAGCCTGAGCACGCGGAGAGTTGGGCACGGCAACTCGCAGAGTTCGCCCAGGCACCCGGCGAGGCGTTGACCGCGTTCGCCGCATCGATTCTCCTGCTCTGGGAGTCGAAGTTCCCGACAACCGATGCCACGGCCGCTGCTCGGCACTGGGCCGAATACCGCCTGGCACAGCACTGAACCAGGCCCTACCAGCAAAGGGCCTGGTTCGTTGCTGTGTCACACCATGTCGGCGGGGCCGACTGGTTTGCCGAGCAGGGAGAGCAAGTTGTTGATGATGACGATTCCGAACGTCGCCAACGCCTGCGGTGTCGCGATCGACGAGATCACGGTCTTCGTGTCGCAGCCGGTGGCGGCCGGTTGACCGTTGAGCCGGTCCTTCAGCCAGTTCAACGCGTCCGGTGCGCCTGTGATCGCCAGCGCGATGTGCTCGCTGAGGATGTCGCGTTGGTAGGTCACGCGCCCACCAGTGGCGCAGTACTTCGTCACAGTCGCGTCCGTGTCCGCGACGGGGACCAGTTCGTCGTTGACCGAGTGGTACACGAACAGCGGCGCCGTCGGGGTGGCCTGTCCCATGGTCACTTCTGCGAGTACTTGGCGCGGCACGGGCTGGTTGAGCGGGTCCTTGATGCTGAAGTACTTGAACAGGTCGCGGAACGCGAATTCGTCCGCGTTCGAGTGGTTGCACTGGGTCGAGGCTTTGGCGAAGGCCGCTTTGCCTTCCGGCGTCAGGTTTTCGTCCATGAACCTGGCCAGTTCCGGGTACGCGTGGCTCAGGCCCGCTATCCCGCTCATCGCGATTCCGGCGAACGGGCCCTTGTTCGCTCCCAGCAGGACGTTCTGCGGGTTCACCGGCAGGCCGCCCTCCGCGATGCCCTTGATGTTCAGTTCCGGTGCGTACGTCGGCTGCAGTTCCGCCGCCCAGCCAGACGCGAGCGCGCCTCCCGAGTAGCCCCACAGTCCGATGTTCGTCTGCTGGCCCAGTCCCAGCGGGGCGAAGGTCCTAGCCGCCCTTATTCCGTCCAAAGTGGCCTGACCGGCTTGTCTGCCTGCCACGTAGGCGTTTCGCGGGCCTTCGTAGTCCGGTACGGACACCGCCCAGCCCTGCTGCACCGCCGCGTTGATCAACAGGATCTCGGCCTGTGCCACGATGTTGTCGTTGCCCGCGCCTTGGCGTAGCTGGTAGGAGATGGCGCACTGCGGCGCGGCGCTGTCCTCGGCGACCTGGTATGACAGCAGCGGCCGGGTCGCTGATGGGCGCGCGCCCCACGGCAGCAGCACGGTTGTCACCGTGGCCTGCGGATTGTTCTTCTGGTCGGTGGTCCGGTACAGCAGTTGCCACGCCTGGACCTTCTGCGGAAGCGCGCCGAACGCTGCGATCGCCACCGACCGGGATCGGAGCACTGTCCCTGGTGCTGTGCTTTCGTATCCACTCGGTGGCTGGTAGAACGGGTCGCTTTGCGGCGGCGGGGGTGGGGCCGCGGCGGCGGACGGGGTGCCGACCGCCGTCGTTGCCAGGACCAGCGCGCTGACCAGCGCCGCGACCCTGCCCCTTCGCGCACCGGTGAACATCGTTGTCATTGCCGGTCACCCTTTCGAAGGATCTGAAAAGACCTCTGATCGGAATCAACGACCGGCCCGGCCGCGGGTTACGAACAATCTTGAAAGACGTCTTACCCGTTAAGGACTCTCGCCGAGATCCGGAACACGAAGTCCACGCGGGACCAGCCGGACACGTCCCTGCCGTCCGGCGGAGGGCCCTGTTGTGCGGGGAAGTCGACGATCAGTCCATCCTTGACGCCGAAGACGGTGTCCGAGTCCAGGTAGTCGCCGCCCTTGACGAACAGCTGCGTGACCAGCGTGTGGGACCCGGGCTTGGCGATCATGAAGTGGACGTGCGGTGCGCGGTACGGGTGCCTGCCGACGGCCTGGAGCATCCGGCCGACCGGCCCGTCGGCGGGGATCGGGTACGACGCGGGCACGATGGACCAGAAGCGCAGCCGCCCGTCGGCGTCGGTGCGGAACCGCGCGCGCAGCACCGGGCCGTCCACGTCGGGTAGCTGGACGTCGTAGTAACCATCCTCATTGGACTGCCAGACGTCCACGATCGCGTCCGCGACCGGCTTGTCGTGCGTGTCGACCACCTGGACGTCCGCCCACAGCGGCGTGCCGGGCAGGCCGTCGGCGATGTCGAAGCCGTGCGGGCGCTCCGGAGGGCCCTCGGTGTAGAACGGGCCGAGCACCGCGGACGGGGTGGTGTCCGGCGTGCGCGAGTTGGTGAGCACGTCGACCACACTGGACACGCCGAGCGTGTCGGACAGCAGGATGAACTCCTGGCGCGTGTCGTTGGAGATCTGGCCGGTGCGCGTCAGGAACGTGATCGCGTGCATCCACTCGGCTTCAGTCAGGTCGTTGCGGAGTACGTATGAGTGCAGTGTGCGGACGAGGTCCTGCAACAGGGCACGAGTACGCGGCTCGCCGCCGGTGAAGCTGTCGACGACCTGCTTGGTCAGCGCGCGGGTGTCGGGCAGACCGGTCTGTCGCGGGCGGTGACCCTCCCACGCTTGCCTGAGCAGCGCTTGGTGGTCGTTCACCTGGGCGAGGTCGGCCTCGGTCATGCCGAGTTCCCGCAGTGAAGTGGGGCCGCCGAGTGTGACGACGAGGTCGTAGACGCCGGTCGGCGCGTCACTCACCCCGAGGGCGTCGGCGATGCGGTCCATCGCGGCCGGTGCCATGGCGGCCATCACGTGTGGCAGCAGCACAGTGTGTGTTTCGCTGTGCGGGAGACGGAACTTGCCGCCGAGCAGGTGCGCGAGCTTGTGGTGCAGTCCCATTCGGATCGAACCGAGGCACGTTCCGGCCAGCCACGCGGCGATCAGTGCGTCTTCGCGTGCGGTCCGATCGGTGGGGTCGTCGGCGATGCGGGGCAGTGCGCGCGCGAGCCGCCGGATCGCGTCGAGCGCCTGCTGGTCGGCCACCGGATTGGCATCGGGGGAGTAGAGCGCTTCGACCGCGTGCGCCATCGCGTTGATCCCGCTGGTCACCGACAGGTGCACGGGCAGGTCCACGGTCAGGTCGACGTCGTAGACGATGGTCTCCGGCAGGACCGCGGGATCCCGGATCGTGGTCTTCGCGCCGTCGGCTGTCTGACCGAGCACAGGGGTCGCCTCGGAGCCCGCGTAGGTCGTGGGCACGGCGATCTGCGGCAGTCCGGTCCGCAACGCCAGCGCTTTGGCCAACCCGATGGCCGAACCGCCGCCGACGGCGACCAGGCAGTCGGCGTCGTGGTCACGCAGGACGGCCAGCGCCTTCTCGGTCACGTCGACCGGGGTGTGCATCACGGCACCGCCGAAGCGCGCGACCACCAGCGAACCGAGCGACCCGGCGGCGGGCTGTGCCCTGCCGGAGCCGATCAGCAGCACGCGGGACGCGTCGAGCCGGGCGACCTCGTCCGGCAGCGCGGCGATCGTGCCTGATCCGAACACCACCCGAGCCGGGCCTGTCGAGTAGGTGAATGACGTCATCCACCGAGTATCGAGCCGGATTGCTCGGAGCGGACACGCAGGTCGTAGTCCTGTTGGCACTGGTTGATCTCGTCGGTGTGGGCGACCGTCCAGTCGTACAGCCGTCCGAACGGCTCCCGCAGGGATTCGCCGAGCGGGGTGAGGGAGTACTCGACCCCGACCGGTGAGGTCGGCAGCACACGCCGTTCGACCATCCCGTTGCGTTCCAGGCGGCGCAGAGTCTGGGTCAGGACGCGTTGGGTCACGCCTTCGAGGCGGCGCTTGATGTCGTTGAACCGGCGGGGCCGCTCGCCGAGGACGGCCATCGCCATCATCGACCACTTGTCGGCGATCTGGTCCAGGATCGGGCGGCTGGGGCAGTCGGCCCGGTAGACGGTGTCCGGAGTGGCCAAGTCGGTATCCTCCATGATCCCTACGATGCCGAAAGTGCGTTATTGACGGTCGTCGGCCTCCGTCGCAGTCTAGGTATACATCAGGAACCTACCTGCTTGCCGGATACCGATCGGAGATCTGCGTGCACCACGACGCCTACGCGACCCTGCGAGTCAGCCGCGAGGCCGGCATCGTCCGCGTCACCATCGACAACCCACCCGTCAACGTCCTCGACGTCGCGCTCATGACAGATCTCCGACGCCTGCTGACCACACTGCGAGACGACGACACCGCCCGGGTGATCGTGTTCGACAGCGCCGACCCGGACTTCTTCATCGCCCACGTCGACATGTCCCTCGTCGACGCGCCGGACGCCTTCGACGACCTCGCTGCCGAAGCGCCCGACGGCCTCAACGTCTTCCAGGCGCTGGGCGAACTGGTGCGGCACCAGCCTCAGGTGACGATCGTCAAGCTCGCCGGTCTGGCGCGCGGCGGCGGGGCGGAGTTCGTCACGGCGGCGGACATGGCATTCGCGGCGATCGGCACCGCCGGACTCGGCCAGATCGAAGCCCTTATGGGAATCGTGCCCGGCGGCGGGGCCACCCAGTACCTCACCGACCGAATCGGCCGCAATCGCGCGTTGGAGGTCGTGCTCGGCGCCGACCTGTACGACGCACGGACCGCCGAACGCTACGGCTGGGTCAACCGAGCAGTCGCCGCCGACGAACTCGACGATGTCGTCGACCGCCTCGCCCGCGACATCGCCGCACTGCCCGACGGCGTGATCGCCGCGGCCAAGCAGGCCGTCGCCCCCGCCGATCTCGCCGGGGGATTCCTACGGGAGCACGACGCCTGGGCAAGCCAGTTCGCCCGTCCCGCGGCCGAACAGCTGATCCGGGGCGGACTGGCCAACGGCGCCCAGACCCGCGACGGCGAACGCGACCTGGAAGGCCTGCTGCGCAAGCTGGCAGTGGCTAGCGCAAACCGCGGCTGATCAGGCTGGTGATCGGGACGAGCAGCCACATGATCACCACCACTGCGGCGGCGGCGATCGCGGCGTGCGTGAGCCATGCCCCGGCAAGAGTCGGCCCACCCCACGCGCCCGCTTCGTGGCCCTCGCGCCAGAACACGCCGTAGGTGGTGATCCGGCCGATCAGGTAGAAGGTCAGCAACGACAACAGGATCGACAGGAACCCAGCGACCGCCGTCACCGGGCCGGGCGTGCGGCGGCCGGGCGAGCTCAGGCGCCCGGCCCACTGGCGGCGTTTGCCCGGTCCGACGTACATGAACACCATCCGGCGCCACCCGTCCGCGCCCAGTGACTGCACAATTCCCATGTCTGAAAAGTAGAAAACCGGGTGGTCGGAAACCACCCGGTCAGCTTGTGGGGGACAGCCCCCATACCGGAGTCAGCTCGTCTCGCCGGTCAACGCGAACGAACGAAGCCGCTGCGTGGCGATGGCTGTGCCGACGGCGACGAAGGCAGCGGCCAGGATCGCCGCGGTCACCGTGGACAGGTTCGAGTTGAGCACCGTGGTGTTGCCCGCCAGACCGTCGGCCAGGGTGAGCGAGTACTGCTGGATGCTCAGCGTCCGCGCCCCGGACACGAATTGCACCAGCAGGTTCTCCCACAGCATGATGTAGATCAGGCCGATCGCCACCGGGCGGCGGGACATCAGGCTCAACGCCAGGAAGAACGCCGTGTACGCGAGCGCACCGACCGCCGCGCCCAGCGCCAGTCCGATGCCGAGCGCCCCGGAGTCGGCGATCACGCCCGCGATGGCCAGCGGGACCGCGGTCGTCACGGTGGTCACCGCCCACGCGACGACCAGCTTGGCCACGATGATCTCGCTGCGCGGCACCGGTTTGGCCAGGATGTGGGTGATCGTGCCGTCCTCGATCTCGAGGCCGAGCACGCTGCTGCCGACGATCAGCGCCGTCAGCGGCAGGATCACGCCGAGGCCCAGCTGCCCCAGCACGATCGGGGCCCACTCGTCCGGCTGGGCCGGTGAGGCGTTGGCGAGCAGGGTCAGGCCGATCAGCAGGACCGGCATCGGCAGCAGCAACAGGATCCGCCGCCTGCCCAGCAGGGCCCGCGCGGTCAGACCGGCGATCGTGAGGTTCATGACGCCACCAGGTAGGAGAAGACGTTTTCCAGGGACTCGTCGGACGGCAGCACCGCGGTCAGCCGGATGTCCTTGTCCCGCGCGACCTTTGTCAGCGTGCGGGTGAACGTGCCGTAGTCGTTCGCGCGGACCTGGAGGCCCGAAGGCTCCAGCTCCACACCGGACACCGACTCCAATTCCATCAGCGCCGCGCCGAGCCCGCGGTTGTCGGAGGACTGGATGGTGAACACGTGCGGCCGGTTGGTCATCAGCCGCCGGATGTGCCGGTAGTCGCCGGACGCGGCCAACCGGCCCGCCACGATCACCTGCACGGTTCCGGAGAGCTGTTCGACCTCTTCGAGGATGTGCGAGCTGAACAGGATCGTGCGGCCCTGCTCGGCCATCTTGTGCAGCAGGTCCATCATGTGCAGCCGCTGCCGTGGGTCCATCCCGTTGAACGGCTCGTCCAGCAGCAGCACGGACGGGTCGTGCACGAGCGCGGCGGCGACCCGTGTCCGCTGGCGCATCCCCTTGGAGTACGTGGAGATCCGGCGATCCTTGGCGTCGTTCATCTCGACGATGCCGATCGCCTTCGCCGTCGCGGCCGCCGCGTCCTTCAGGCCGTGCAGTTTCGCGCTGGCGTGCACGAACTCCTGTGCGGTCAGGTGACCGGGGACGCTTTCGCGTTCGGTCACCAGCCCCAGTTGCCTGTACACGTCCGGGTTGCGCCACGACGGGCGCCCGCCGACGGTCACGGTTCCCTGCGACGGCGGGAGGAAACCGGCCATCATGTGCAGCACGGTGGTCTTGCCCGCGCCGTTGGGGCCCAGCAGGCCGGTCACGCCGGGGCCGACGGTCAGCGTCACGTCGTTGACCGCGACGACGTTGCCGTACCAGTGCGAGACACCGGTGAGTTCCACCGCCGAAGTCTTCACTGTGGTCGTCCTGGGTTCGGTGTCGATGGCGGTCATGACTTCACCTTCTTGTAGCGCCACATGAGCAGTGCGGTGCCGAGCACGGCGAGCAGGAGCGCGGCGACGCCGTAGATGGGGCCGAACCGGCCGATCAGCGTGATCTCGTTGACAGTGCCGAAGAGCCATTCGTCGACGCCGTTGAGCAGGTTCACCGGGTTGAGCAGTCCGGCGAGGTAGGCGGCGTCGCCGCGGCTGAAGGACTGCAGCGCGCCGGAGATCGGGGCGCTGAGCAGGAACACCGCGATGATCAGGCCGGTGGCGAACACGCGCCTGCCGGTCAGCGACGCCAGCGGCAGCGCGATCGCCGCGACCACGACCGAGTGGATCAACCCGGAAGCGAGCCCCGGCATCAGATCGCCGAGTTCGCCGAACACGTCGCCGATGCTGCCGGAGCTGAACGCCATCCCGATGAACATGATCAGCAGCGGACCCGCGTACATGATGAACACGCTGGAGATCAGCGCGCCGAACTTGGCCAGCGCGTAGTCCGTCCGGTGCGGCGGACGCGAGAAGTACAGCGGCAGCAGGCTGTTGCGCAGATCGCGTGACGCCAGTTCCGGCGCCGTGATCGCGGCGAATGCCGTGATGCCGTAGGAGAACGTGGACACCAGCCCGACGTACGACAGGATCGGCTCCGGGAACTGGCTGCTGACCACGACGATGATCAGCGACGCCAGGCACGCGAGCGTGAACATGGCGACCGGCAGCAGCTTCGCCTTCGCGGTCCGGCCGATGCCGAACGCGCTGCGCACGCTGTGCACGTAGATGGACCACATGGAGTACCGGCGGCCGAGGCGTGGGCCTTCGTAACGCTGGTATCCGATGTCGTGAATAACACCGGCCTCAGACATGGCTGGCTTCCTCCCGGAACAGGTCGGCCACCTGGTGGCGGTGTTGTTCGAGCCGGTGCAGCGACAGGTCGAGGTCGGCCACCGCGTCCCTGATCATGTCGAAGGTGTTGTCGCCGTTGAGGGTCACCATCAGCACCCGGTCCTTGCGGCGCACCGCGAGCCCGTCGCCGGACAGCCGCTCGGACAGCGCGTCCTCGCCGTCGTCCACCTCGATCATCAGGATGTCGCTGTGCTGGGTCATCGACGAGAGCGACGCCGACCGCAGCAGGCGGCCGTTCTCGATGGCCACGAGCGAGGTGCAGATCCGCTCGATCTCGCCGAGCAGGTGCGAGCAGACCACCACGGAGATGCCGAACTCGCTGCCGATCCGGTGCACCAGGGCGAGCATCGCCCTGCGGCCCTCCGGGTCGAGGCCGTTGGTCGGCTCGTCGAGCAGCAGCAGCTCCGGGTCGTGCACGAGCGCCTGGGCGAGTTTCACCCGCTGCTTCATGCCGGTGGAGTAGCCGCCGATCTGGCGGTAGCGCTCTTCGTAGAGGCCGACGTGGCGCAGGGTTTCCGATGCCCGTTCACGCGCCGCGGCGGCAGGGAGGCCGCTGACGCGCCCCATGTGCGTGACGAACTCGGCCGCGGACACGTCCGGCGGAAGGCAGTCGTGTTCCGGCATGTAGCCGACGCGCGCCCGGATGGCGTTGCCGTCGGTCAGCGGATCCAGCCCCAGTACCCGGATCTTGCCACCGGTCGGCTCCAGCAGGCCGAGCGACAGTTTGATGAGCGTGCTCTTGCCCGCTCCGTTCGCGCCGACCAGGCCGACGATGCCCGGCTCGATGGTCACGGTCAGGTCGGCCAGCGCGGTGACCGTGCCGCCGTACCTTTTCTCCAGTGACTCGGTCTCGATCAGGTTCACGTGCGGAGACATTACGGATCCCGGGTGCGCCCGGCATCCGGCACCGTCCCTGGATTGTCCCCTGCCGCCCCTAGGGGATGAACCCGAACCGGACGAAAGAACCGGACCCGGTGCGAGCACCCCCGCACCGGGTCCGGTTCGTCAGCTCCTGCGCGCGATCACCAGAAATGACCCTGCGTCTGGGCGTTCAACTCCTTCATCCGGACGAACTTCGCGGTGATCACCCTGGGGTCGATGATCTCGAAGACCTCGAAGCCCTTCTGGATGTCCGACGAGTAGATGTGCCCGTTGTAGTAGTAGGTCGACCACGGGCCGCCCGAGATCAGAGTTCCAGCGAGCGGGCCGCGCTCCCAGTAGCCGATCTCCTTCGGGCGTGCCGAGTCGGTGAAGTCCCACACCGAGATCCCGCCCTGGTACCAGGCCTGCACCATGATGTCGCGGCCGAGGACCGGGATCAGCGAGCCGTTGTGCGCGACGCAGTTCTCGGAGTCGGCGTTGGCGCGGGGGATCTTGAAGTAGCTGCGGAACTCCAGCTTGCGGTTGTCGCCCCGGCCGGTGATGTCGTAGACGCCGTCCGCGCCGCGCTCCTTGCCGATCTGCTCGTTGCAGGTCGCGCGGCCACCGCCACCGAGCTCGTCGGTGAAGACGACCTTGGTGCCCGCGTTGTTGAACGTCGCCGAATGCCAGAACGCGAAGTGCTCGTTGTCCCTGACCTGGTTGATGACCCGCGGCTGCTCGCGGTTCTTGATGTCGAACAGGACGCCGTCGCCCAGGCAGGCGCCTGCCGCGAGGTCCTTCGACGGGTAGACGGTGATGTCGTGGCAGCCCGAGGTCGCCGCGACGATCTTGTCGGGGTACGTGCCGCCGACGCCGGGGTTGCCGCCGTCCGGGAACAGCACCGGCTTGGCCACGATGGCCGCGGCCGACGGGTTGCGCACGGGGACCTTGATGATCGAGATCAGGTCGTGCGGCGGCGCGCAGTCGGGGAACTCCGCGCGGGGGCCGTAGGACGAGACGTAGAGGTAGAGGTCCTTGGACTTGTTGTCCGGCACCAGTGTGTGGGTGTGCGACCCGCAGGGGGTCTCGACCGCCGCGACGTACTTCGGCGCCTTGGCGTCGCTGATGTCGAAGACCTTGACGCCTTCCCACGCGTCCTTCTCGGACGCGGGCTTCGACACGCTGGCGCACGAGTTGTCGCTGCGTGACGAGTCCGTCGACAGGAAGAGCAGGTCGCCGGACACCGAGACGTCGTTCTGCGAACCGGGGCAGGACACCTGGCTGACCAGCTTGGGTTTACGCGGGTTGCCGATGTCGTAGATCGTGAACCCGTTGTAGTTGCCGACGATCGCTTTGGTGCCGCTGAACGCGAGATCCGTGTTCAGCGCGTCCACGTTGTCGAACGGCGCTTGTTTCGGCAGGCTCGCCAATTGCCGCATGTTCCAGCTGTGGCGAATTTCGTCGATGCCGGGGATACCTGCCTGATCGGCGGCCGCCGCGGGTGTGCCGATCACCATCGGGACTGCCACCGCGACCGCACCGAGCAGCGCGAGCGATCTACCTTTCGCTCCCATTGCATGCTCCTCTCACCCGACGCTGCGTACGCCGGGGTGCGGTCAGTATTCATTGATCATTTAGCTGCGGAAAGCATCCGAAAGTAGGGAACCACTGTTTCTTCGGTGTTGTACGTTTACGCACTGTGAGGCGTGTCTGGGTCGTTGCCCTGATCGTGGTTTGCGCCGGTGTCACGGCAGTCGGCTGTACCACCGATGCCCCGCCGCCGGAGTCCGGATCGCCTGGCGTGATCGTGCCGGGCAGGCCCGGCGAGGACGCGAAGACACTGGCGCCGGGCGAGGCGCCGCAGGCTGCCACGAAGGACAAGCCGAACGAGACCGACTTCCGCTACGTCCGGATGATGATCAAGCACCACCGGCAGGCGCTGGAGATGACGGGCCTGGTGCCGCAGCGGGGCGCGAACCCGACGGTGAAGTCGTTCGCCGGCCGGATCGCGGACACGCAGGGCCCGGACATCAGGTCGATGGAGGCGTGGCTGGCCAAGAACGGCAACGGCCCGGCGCACGACAGCCACGAGCAGATGCGGGGGATGGCCAGTCCCGACCAGCTCGCCGCGTTGCGGGCGGCCAGTGGTCCGGACTTCGACAAGGTGTTCCTGCAGTTGATGATCGCTCACCACGAGGGCGCGGTGGCGATGGCGACGGACGTGCTGCAGACCGGCTCGGACGTCTTCGTCGAGGAGATGGCCCAGGACGTGATCGTCACCCAGCAGAAGGAAATCGGGCAGATGCAGGCGATGCGGACGTCCTGACCCCCGCCCGGAGCCGTTGGCTCAGCCAGTGGCCGGTGGGGTGCCCGGTGTCGTCGGTGGTGTGGGTGCGTTGGGTGCCGGTCGCTGCGCGCGTGGGCCGGGACCGTCACGGAAGTCGCGGTACGGCCTGTCCCAGTTCGGACCCCCGCCGCCGCGCGGGCCGCGGTCGAACTGGCCGTGGTAGCCGTAGTTGTCACGGCCACGCGGGCCGTCCCGGTCGATCAGCGCGACCACTCCACCGCCGATGACCACCCCGGCCAGGCCCGCCGCGACGATCTGCGTGGCCCGGTGCCGCACGAACCGGCCGAACCCGCCCGGTGTGCGGGCCGCTGCTGTCACCGAAGCCGCCGGGGGCGGTGGGGGAGGTGGCGGGGCCTCGGCGCCAGGCCCGGGCTGGGGGTCCGGCTGGTCCGGCTGGTCCGGCTGGTCCGGCGCTGGCTGTCGGCGTGGGGTGGTGGGTTCCGGACACTGGTTCGCTCCCCGTCACGTGCGAAAATCGATGACGATTCCAGAGTCACCCGGGTTACTGTGCGTCAGCTGTGCGACAGCTGTCGAATCGGTAACGGCCCAGTCGGCCGAGCAGTCGACCCAGGGGAGAACGGGCTGGTCGGCCACTCGATACCATTCGATCCCGTGCCGGTCGAACCGGCGGAACCGTCGTGAAGGAGCAAGACAGTGTCCCACTCTCCCGCCGTCCATGCCGAGCCCGCCAAGCGCGTGGTGGTTCAGGCGGGGACTACGGCGAGCACCGCCGTGCGGGAGGCAGAGCTGCCAACCAAGGGCCCCGACGCCATCGTGGTGGTGCGTGACCCGGAAGGCAAGCTCCGTGACCTGTCGTGGGCGCCGGAAGCGGATGTCGAGGTGGAGGCGGTCGCGGCGAACACCGACGACGGCCGCTCGGTGATCCGGCACTCGACCGCGCACGTGCTCGCCCAGGCCGTGCAGCAGATGTTCCCGGACGCCAAGCTCGGCATCGGCCCGTTCATCAAGGACGGGTTCTACTACGACTTCGACGTCGAGAAGCCGTTCACCCCGGAAGACCTGCAGGCGCTGGAGAAGCGCATGAAGCAGATCATCAAGGGCGCGCAGCGGTTCTCCCGCCGCGTGGTCGAGTCGATCGACGCGGCCAAGGACGAGCTCAAGGCGGAGCCGTACAAGCTGGAGCTGGTGGACATCAAGTCCGATGTCGACACCAGTGAGGTGATGGAGGTCGGCGGTGGCGAGCTGACGATCTACGACAACCTCGACCCGCGTTCGGGCGACAAGGTCTGGGGTGACCTGTGCCGCGGCCCGCACGTGCCGACCACGAAGTTCATCCCGGCGTTCAAGCTGACCCGCTCGGCGGCCGCGTACTGGCGCGGCAGTGAGAAGAACCCGCAGTTGCAGCGGATCTACGGCACCGCATGGGAGTCCTCGGAGGCGCAGGAGCACTACCTGGAGATGCTCGCGGAGGCCGAGAAGCGCGACCACCGCAAGGTGGGCAACGAACTGGACCTGTTCAGCTTCCCCGACGAGATCGGCTCCGGCCTGGCGGTGTTCCACCCCAAGGGCGGCATCATCCGGATGGCGATGGAGGACTACTCGCGTCGGCGGCACGTCGAAGAGGGCTACGACTTCGTCTACTCGCCGCACATCACCAAGGGCGCGTTGTTCGAGGTCTCCGGGCACCTGGACTGGTACCGCGACGGCATGTACCCGCCCATGCACCTGGACGCCGAGCTCAACGAGGACGGCACGGTCCGCAAGCCGGGCCAGGACTACTACCTCAAGCCGATGAACTGCCCGTTCCACGACCTGATCTTCCGGTCGCGCGGGCGGTCGTACCGCGAGCTGCCCCTGCGGATGTTCGAGTTCGGCTCGGTGTACCGCTACGAGAAGTCCGGCGTGGTGCACGGCCTGACCAGGGTGCGCGGCATGACGCAGGACGACGCGCACATCTTCTGCACGCCCGACCAGGTCCGCGACGAGCTGAAGTCGCTGCTGACGTTCGTGCTGAACCTGTTGCGCGACTACGGCTTGGACGACTTCTACCTGGAACTGTCCACGAAGGACCCGGAGAAGTACGTCGGCTCGGACGAGGTCTGGGAGGAGGCGACCGAGACGCTGCGCTCGGTGGCCGAGGAGTCGGGTCTCGACCTGGTCGCGGACCCGGGTGGAGCGGCGTTCTACGGCCCGAAGATCTCCGTGCAGGCCCGTGACGCCCTGGGGCGCACCTGGCAGATGTCGACCATTCAGCTGGACTTCAACCTGCCGGAGCGCTTCGAGCTGGAGTACACCGGCCCGGACGGCTCGAGGCAGCGGCCGGTGATGATCCACCGCGCGCTGTTCGGCTCGATCGAGCGCTTCTTCGGCGTACTGACCGAGCACTACGCGGGCGCGTTCCCGGCATGGCTGGCGCCGGTGCAGGTGGTGGGCATCCCGATCGCCGACGAGCACGCCGACCACCTCAAGCAGGTCGAGAAAGCGTTGCGCGCCAAGGGAGTCCGAGTGGAACTGGACTTCTCCGACGACCGGATGCAGAAGAAGATCCGCAACCACACCATGCAGAAGGTGCCGTTCATGCTGCTGGCAGGCGGCAAGGACGTGGAAGCGGGCGCGGTGTCGTTCCGGTTCCGCGACGGCACGCAGATCAACGGCGTCCCGGTCGACCGCGCGGTGGAGACCGTGACGGCGTGGATCGAGCGGCGCGAGAACAGCTCGCCGACGGCCGAGACCGTCCAGGCGACGCTGTGACAGATCCCAACGCGGCGACCGACCCCGAACTGGTCGAGCAGCAGGGCGTCGGCGAGCCCGACGCCCTGCAACGCCTGTGGACGCCCCACCGGATGGCGTACATCAAAGGCGAGAACAAGCCGGACCACGACCAGTCGGACGGCTGCCCGTTCTGCCGCGTGGTCGAACTCGACGACACCGACGCACTGATCATCGCCCGTGGCGAGCTCGTCTTCGCGTTGCTGAACCTGTACCCGTACAACCCCGGGCACCTGATGGTCGTGCCGTACCGCCACGTCGCGGACTACACCGAGCTGACGGTTCCGGAGACTTTGGAGCTCGCCGAGTTCACCCAGCACGCGATGCGGGTCGGCCGTGCGGTCGCCGCGCCGCACGGATTCAACATCGGCATGAACCAGGGCGTGGTCGCGGGCGCGGGTATCGCTGCGCACCTGCACCAGCACCTGGTGCCCAGATGGGGCGGGGATTCCAACTTCATGCCGGTGATCGGTCACACGAAGGTGCTCCCGCAGCTGCTTGGCGAGACCCGTCAGCTGCTGGCCGACGCGTGGAAGACGACCAACTGACCGCGTTTGGCGCGTGAGCGCAGCCCGGCCCCAACAGGCCGCGCACAAGCGCGAGTCCAAGGCTCGCGCGCAAGCGCAGAGGTGGGCTTCGGGGGTGTCTCCTGCCCAGAGGTCTGCCACCCGGCGAGGGACCTGTCTTGAAGACCCAAGGCCCCCGAGCCTTCGCCAGCAATCCGCTACCGGAGGCCTGACAAGGGAAAAGCCAGGCCCCGAACGCAGAGCGCCGAAAGCCTGGCAACCCGTGAACCAACTTGCGTTGGCACGCAATTTGTCGCGTTTGAGAAGAACGATCAAGAAGCCTTCTTGGCCTCGATCTCCAGCGCGACCTGGATCTTCTCGCCGACAAGCGCCCCAGCGGCACCGCCGTGCACCCCGAAGTCCTTGCGGTTGATCTCGGTGCTGGCCGACAGGCCGACGACCGGAGCACCGTCCATGCCCTCGCCGAAGCCGTTGACCTCCAGGTTGAGGGTGACCGGCTTGGTCACGCCACGGATGGTCAGGTCACCGTCGAGCAGGAACTCCTCGCCGTCGTGGCGCAGGCCGGTGGACACGAAAGTCAGCTCCGGGTGGCCGTCGACGTGCAGGAACTCCTCGGACTTCACGTGGTTGTCGCGCTGCTCCTGGCGGCTGTGGAACGAGCCAGCGTCGATGGTGGCGGTCACACTCGACTTCAGCGGGTCCTCCGCCGTGACGATCTCTCCGGAGAAGGTGCCGAACTGGCCGCGGACCTTGGAGACACCCAGGTGACGGACGGTGAACGACACGTCGGAGTGGATCGGGTCGATCGTCCACGTGCCGGTGATGTAGCCGGGGATGTTGATGGTCGGGGTGCTCATGTCTATCCTTTTCCGTGGGCTCGTTGAAACTTCAACCAGACCCTAGCGCGGTTTAGTTTAGAGTTCAACTATGGGGTACGATGAGGTCATGACAGAGGTCCGGTGGCTCGACGCCCGCGAGCAGATGATCTGGCGCGGTTTCCTCGGTGCGACCGGGTCCTTCATGGAGCACCTCGACCGGCAGATGCAGCGCGATTCCGGCATGCCGCTCGCCTACTTCGAGATCCTCGCCGTGCTGTCCGAGATGCCCGGCCGTTCGCTGCGGATGAGCGAGCTGGCGACGATGTGTCGTTCGTCTCGCAGCCGTCTGTCGCACGCGGTGTCCCGGCTGGAGGAAGCGGGCTGGGTGCGCAGGCGTGCCTGCGAGAGCGACAAACGCGGCCAGTTCGCCGAGCTGACCGAAGAGGGCTTCAAGGTGCTGGAGCGCGCCGCCCCCGGGCACGTCATGACTGTCCGCGAGCACCTGTTCGACGTGCTGACCGCTCAGCAGCTCGACCAGCTCGACGAGATCACCGCGGCGATCAAGATCGGCCTGTCCCCGCAGTGCGACAGCGCCAAGGCGGAGCTGCGGGCCGAGTTCTGACCGGCTGGGACTCCGGATAGGCTGCCCGTACCGCCAACCGAGTCGATCAGGGTGCCCGCCGAGTCCTCATGCTGAACATCTTCGCTCGTGCCTCGGTCAACCGCGTGACCGACCCGATGGGCGCATGGCTCGTCCGAATCGGACTGACGCCCAACGCGATGACAGTCATCGGCACCCTCGGCGCGGTCGTCGGTGCGATCTGGCTGTTCCCCAGCGGCCACCTGGTCGCAGGCACCTTCGTGGTGTGGGGCTTCGCCATGCTCGACCTGCTGGACGGCGCGATGGCCCGCGCCAAGGGCGGCACCGGCACCAAGTTCGGCGGGGTACTCGACTCCAGCTGTGACCGGATCGCCGACGGCACGCTCGGCGCGGCGGTCGCGTGGTACTGCCTAGCCGTCGCGCAGAACCACATGCTGGGGGCGGCCGCACTGATCTGCCTGGTCAGCGGCCAGGTCATCTCGTACGTGAAAGCCAGGGCCGAATCCGCCGGACTGCGCGCGGATGTGGGCATCGTCGAGCGCGCGGAGCGTCTGATCATCACACTGGTAGGAACGGGCCTGTACGGGCTGGGCGTGCCGTACGCCCTGCACGTCGCGTTGTGGCTGCTCGCGGTTCTGTCGGTGGTGACGGTGATCCAGCGGCTGGTCGCGGTCTGGCAGAGCTCGCGGGAGGAGACGGCGTGAAAGAACAGCTGGTCGACGCCGCGTACGGCGCCGGATGGGGCCTGGTGAAGCTCCTGCCGGAGTTCGTCGCGCGCCCGGCTTTCCAGACCGGCGCCGACCTCGCCACCCGGCGCAACGGCGCGGGCGCCCAGCAGCTCCGGCGCAACCTGCGGCGCGTCGTTCCCGGCGCGTCGGGCGCGGAGCTGGACGAGCTCGTCCGGCAGGGCATGCGGTCGTACTCGCGGTACTGGAAAGAGGTCTTCCGGCTGCCGACCATGGACCACCGCGCCATCGCCCGCCAGGTCGACGCGGTCGTCGTCGGCCGTGACGTGATCGACGCGGCCAAGGAGCGCGGCAAGGGCGTCGTACTCGCGCTGCCGCACACCGGCAACTTCGACGTCTCCGGCATCTGGCTGGCACAGAACTACGGCGAGTTCACCACGGTCGCCGAACGGCTCAAGCCCGAGTCAGTGTGGGAGCGGTTCCTGGCGTACCGGCGGTCGCTGGGCTTCGACGTGATCCCGCTGACCGGCGGCGGCAGCGGCCCGTTCCGCGGCATGGTCCAGCGGCTCAAGGACAACGGCGTCGTGTGCCTGGTCGCCGACCGCGACCTGACCAGCACCGGCATCCCGGTCACGTTCTTCGGCGAGGAGACCCGCATGCCGCCCGGCCCGGCCCGGCTGGCCGCGAGCACCGGCGCGACCCTCGCGGTGGTCGACAACCTGTTCACCGAGGGTGGCTGGGGCCTGCGGATCCACTCGCCGCAGCTGGTCGAGTCCCGCGCGGACGTGCCCGCCGCGACCCAGGCACTGGCCGACGGCTACGCCAAGGACATCGCCGAACACCCGGCCGACTGGCACATGCTGCAGAAGCTCTGGATCTCGGACCTGTCCGACACCCGCAGGGAAGCGCTCGGGCCATGAGGATCGGTGTCGTGTGCCCATACTCCTTCGAGGTCCCCGGGGGAGTGCAGGCCCACGTCGTCGACCTGGCCAGGGCGCTGCGCGGGATGGGCCACGAGGTCGACGTGCTCGCCCCTGCCGACGAGGACACCCCGCTGCCCGACTTCGTCCACCCGGCTGGTCGTGCGGTCGGCATCCCGTACAACGGATCCGTCGCGCGGTTGTCGTTCGGCCCCGTGTCGTACGCCCGAGTGCGGCGCTGGATCCGCGAGCGGGACTTCGACGTGCTGCACCTGCACGAGCCGATCGCCCCGAGTTTGTCGCTGCTGGCGCTGATGGTCGCCGAGGGCCCGATCGTGGCGACGTACCACACGTCCACCACGCGATCCCGCGCGCTGAACGCGTTCCAGGTCGTGCTCCAGCCGTTCCTGGAGAAGATCACCGCGCGGATCGCGGTCTCCGCGCTGGCTCGCCGTGTCCAGGTCGAGCACCTCGGGGGCGACGCGGTGCAGATCCCCAACGGGGTGGACGTCCGGTTCTTCGCCGACGCACGGCCGCTCGACGGGTACCCGCGCGCCGAGCCGACGATCGGGTTCGTCGGCCGGTTCACCGAGCCGCGCAAGGGCATGCCGATCCTGCTCGCCGCGATGCGCCAGCTCGTCCCGGACCTGCCGGGGCTACGGCTGCTGGTGGTCGGCCGAGGGGACGCCGACGACCTCGAACGGGAGGCCGGGCCGGAGCTCGCCGACCGGATCGACCTGCTCGGCCAGGTCGACGACGAGACCAAGGCACGCGCGCTGAGCAGCGTCGACGTGTACTGCGCGCCGAACACCGGCGGCGAGAGCTTCGGGATCATCCTGCTTGAGGCGATGGCTGCGGGCACACCCGTCGTAGCGAGCGACCTCGACGCGTTCCGTCGCGTCCTCGACGACGCGACGGCCGGCGTGGTGACCCCGGTGGGCGACCCGACGCGCTTGGCCCAGGCCCTGCACGGACTGCTGCGCGACCCGGCCAAACGCGCCGCGCTGGCCGCCGAGGGCGCGCGGCGGGTCGCGGCGTTCGACTGGTCGGTGATCGCCGGGCAGGTCCTGCGCGTCTACGAGACCGCGATCGCCGCCGACCCGCGGTACGTCGCGGAGGCACCATGACCACCGTGCTGCTCATTGTCGTTCCGGTGGTGGTGATCCTGGTGATCTGGCTGATGGCGACGGCGAACCGCCTTGACCGGCTGCACATCCGCACCGACGCCGCGTGGGCGGCGTTGGAGGCCGCGCTCGCGCGCCGCGCGGTCGTGGCACGAACCGTGGCCGCGACGGGAGCGGCGCACGGCGAGCTCCGCGAGATCGCCGACCACGCGGAGCACGCCGCCCGGCCGGACCGTGAGGCCGCGGAGAACGAACTGAGCCGTGAACTCGCCGCCGTCGAACGCGTGCGGCTCCCGTTGGCGCTCGTCGCCGAACTGGTCGACGCGGAACAGCGCGTGGTGATCGCCCGTCGCGTGCACAACGACGCGGTCCGCGACACGCTCGCCCAACGCCGTCGCCGGACCGTGCGGTGGCTCAAGCTCTCGGGAACCGCGCCGCAGCCGCAGTACTTCGAGATCGCCGAACCGGAACTCAACGGTGAGGCCGCGCCCGTTCCCCGACCGTCGGCGCGTGTCCTGCTCCTGGACAGCGAAGGGCGCGTGCTGCTGTTCCACGGGGGCAATCCCAGCGACCCCGACGACACGTTCTGGTTCACCGTCGGCGGCGGCGTCGAACCCGACGAGGACATCCGCGCCGCGGCGCTGCGCGAGCTCTACGAGGAAACCGGCGTCAAACTCGACGACGACGAGTTGACCGGCCCGGTCTGGCGGCGCCGTGCGGTGTTCAGCTTCGACGGCCGCAGCTACGACGCCGAGGAGTGGTTCTTCGTCGCGACCACGTCGACGACCGCGGTGGACACGTCCGGCTTCAACCGGATCGAGCTGGACACCATCGACGAGCACCGCTGGTGGAGCGCCGCCGACCTGCGCTCCACCACCGACACCGTGTACCCCGTGCAGCTCGCCGACCTGCTCCCGGAGCTGCTCGAGTCCGAATGGGACGGCCGCACCAGGCCCATCCGCTAGCCGCCGGGCTGTGCAACCAATGTGGCCTTTGTAGCGGTTTTCGCAACGAAGGCCACATTGGTTGCACAGCATCACGTCATGGTGGGCACGAGGTTCTGCGGCAGCGGGTCGAAGCGGCTGAACTCGCGGGTGAACGTGGCCGAGCCGGAGCTGAGCGACCGCAGGTCGATCGCGTACCGGATCAGTTGCGTCGCCGGGACTTCCGCGCGGATCACCGAGTAGCCCGGTGACGGGTCCGCCTCGGTGCCCAGCACCCGGCCGCGGCGGCTGGACAGGTCGCCGAGCACCGTGCCGAGGTGCTCGTCCGGCAACCGCACCGACACCGTGTCGACCGGTTCGAGCAGGGTGATCTGCCCGGCCGCGGCTGCCTCCTTCAACGCGATCGACCCGGCGGTCTGGAACGCCGCGTCGGAGGAGTCCACGCTGTGCGCCTTGCCGTCGACCAGCGTGACCTTGATGTCCACCACCGGGAAGCCGGACACCAGGCCGCGCTCGAGCTGCGCCCTGATGCCCTTCTCCACGCTCGGGATGAACTGGTTCGGGATCGCCCCGCCGACGATCTTGTCGACGAACTGGAACCCGGATCCGCGCGGCAGGGGCTCGACGACGATGTCGCACACCGCGTACTGCCCGTGCCCGCCGGACTGCTTGACGTGCCTGCCTTTCGCCTTCGCCTGGCTGCCGAACGTCTCCCGCAGCGGGACCTTCACCGGTTCGGTGTCCACGTCCGCACCGCCGGACCGCAGGCGCGCGAGCACGACGTCGGCGTGTGCCTCGCCCATGCACCACACCACCATCTGGTGCGTCTCGGCGTTGCGTTCCAGCCGGAGTGTCGGGTCACCGGCCACGAGGCGCGCGAGGTTGCGTGCCATGGTGTCCTCGTCGCTGCGTGTCTTGGCCACGACCGCGACCGGCAGCAACGGCTCCGGCATCGTCCACGGCGCCATCAGCAACGGGTGTTCCGGAGCGGACACCGTGTCGCCGGTTTCCGCGGAACCGACCTTGGTCAACGCGCACAAGTCGCCCGCGACGCAGTACGGCACCTCGCGCAGCGTCGCACCCAAGGGGGAGTAGATGTGCGCCACACGTTCATCCACGTCGTGGTCCTCGTGCCCGCGCTCGGCCATGCCGTGCCCTGACACGTGCACCGGGCGCTCCGGGCGCAACGTTCCGGAGAACACGCGCACCAACGACACACGTCCGACGTACGAGTCGACTGCGGTGCGCACGACCTCCGCAGCCAACGGGCCGTCCGGGTCCGCCTTCAGTTTCTCGGGTGAGCGGCCGTTGGGGTCTGTGACCGTGGGGAGTGCGTGTTCCAACGGCGACGGGAACGCTCGTTTGATGCCGTCGAGCACTTCGGCGAGTCCGACGCCGGTCGCCGAGCAGACCGGGATGACCGGGTGGAACGAGCCGCGTGCGACCGCTTTCTCCAAGTCTTCGATCAGGGTGTCCTGGTCGAGGTCCTCACCGGCGAGGTACCGGTCCATCAGGGTCTCGTCCTCGCTCTCGGCGATGATCCCCTCGATCAGCTCGTTGCGCGCCTCGGTCATCCGCTCGAGGTCGGCCGGGTCCGGCTCGCCGATCTTGGGCGGGTAGCCGTCGGAGTAGTCGAAGAACCGCTGGGTGATCAACCCGACCAGGCCGTCGCGGGCGGGCAGGTACAGCGGCAGCACCCCGGCGCCGAACGCGTCGCGGCACGCGGCGATCTCGGTTTCCGGGTCGGCGCGCTGGTGGTCCAGCCTGGCCACGATCACCGCGCGGGGCATGCCGACCGCGGCGCACTCCTCCCACACGGCGACGGTCGCGGCGTCGACGCCCTCGGCGGCGCAGACGACGAACAGGGCGGCGTCCGCGGCACGCAGACCGGCGCGCAGCTCACCGACGAAGTCCGCGTACCCGGGCGTGTCGATGAGATTGATCTTCACACCGTCGTGCATGAGCGGCGCGACCGACAAGCCGACCGATCGCTGCTGGCGCACAGCGGCCGGGTCGTGGTCGCAGACCGTCGTGCCCTCGGTGACCGAACCCGCGCGCGTCAGCACGCCCGAGGCGGTGAGCAGAGCTTCGGTCAGTGTGGTCTTCCCCGACCCGGACGGCCCCACCAGCACCACGTTGCGCACCTTGGCCGGGTCGTCCACAGCGACCGCGGCTCCGGCGTCTCCGTTCTCGGTGTGTTTACCAGCCATAGCCTTCAACCTCCCGCACGGACAGTGTTCAGCTGCAGGACACAATGTGCTCGATCTCACACCCGTTCGCAGGGTGGGGACAACCCCGCCCGCGTTCTGCCATCCGGTGGTAGTAACGGCGTCGTCAACGGTCTTGTGGGGGTGACAGGGGCCACACGCTGGGGATTTGACGAAGTGGCCTGGTGGTATTGCGTTAGATTGGCCCGTGGGAAGGGGCCACGTCCGCCGTAGGATTCGGTTAACCAATTCTTACGTCGAGAGGACGACTTCCGTGACCACCAGCCCAGAATCCGTCCCGCAGACCGGGACCGCCCGTGTGAAGCGCGGTATGGCGGAGATGCTCAAGGGCGGAGTGATCATGGATGTGGTCACCCCGGAGCAGGCCAAGATCGCCGAGGACGCCGGTGCGGTCGCGGTCATGGCGCTCGAGCGCGTGCCCGCGGACATCCGCGCCCAGGGCGGCGTGTCCCGGATGAGCGACCCGGACATGATCGACGGCATCATCGCCGCCGTGTCGATCCCGGTGATGGCCAAGGCGCGGATCGGGCACTTCGTCGAAGCGCAGGTGCTGCAGTCGCTCGGGGTGGACTACATCGACGAGTCCGAGGTGCTGACCCCGGCTGACTACGCCAACCACATCGACAAGTGGCAGTTCACGGTGCCTTTCGTCTGCGGCGCCACCAACCTGGGCGAGGCGCTGCGCCGGCTCACCGAGGGCGCGGCCATGATCCGCTCCAAGGGCGAGGCGGGCACCGGTGACGTGTCGAACGCGACGACGCACATGCGCAAGATCCGCCAGGAGATCCGCCGCCTGCAGAACCTGCCGGAGGACGAGCTCTTCGTGGCGGCCAAGGAGTTGCAGGCGCCGTACGAGCTGGTCAAGGAGGTCGCCGAGCTGGGCAAGCTGCCGGTGGTGCTGTTCACCGCCGGTGGAATCGCGACCCCGGCCGACGCGGCGATGATGATGCAGCTCGGCGCGGAGGGCGTGTTCGTCGGCTCCGGCATCTTCAAGTCCGGCAACCCGGCGCAGCGCGCGGAGGCGATCGTGAAGGCCACCACCTTCCACGACGACCCCGACGTGATCGCGAAGGTCTCGCGTGGCCTGGGCGAGGCGATGGTCGGCATCAACGTCGACGAGATCCCGCAGCCGCACCGCCTGGCCGAGCGCGGCTGGTAACAAGCAGGATTTCCTGACACGGCGACACAGCAACACGGCGATGGCCGGTGCCGCATGGCACCGGCCATCGCCGTGTCGCCGTGTCGCCGTGTCGCACCGCAGCGCAACGAATGCCGCCTTGGTTGCGTTTCGTGCACCGAAGGCCACATTGGTTGCCAAGTCAGCGCGCGGCGTGCACGAACACGTCCGCCAGTTCGGTCGCGAACGCGGCGACGTCCGTGTCGGGCCGTTCGAACAACTCCCTGGTGGCCGCTTCCAGGGCTGACATCAGGCTCAGCGCCATCACCCGCGGTTCGAACCGGCGGTACTCGCCGCTCTCCTGGCCACCGCGGAACATGTCCTCCATCTCGCCGAGCGTGGCTTCCCGCTGGCGTTCGCTCCATTCCCGTGCCTCCGGCGCGCTCGCCGCGATCCGGCTGATCGCGATCAGTTCCGTCGGGTGCGCCGCGCAGTAGTGCACATAGCCCTCGATCAGAGTCCGCAGCGAGGCCGCGTGGCTCGCCGAGCCTTCGATCTTCGCTGACAGGTCGGCGTCCATTGACTCGTGCACGGTGACCAGCACCTGGTTGATCAGCTCTTCGCGGTGGGCGAAGTGGTAGCTGATCAGGCCCGCGCTGATCCCCGCCCGCTTGGCGATCCGGGCGAAGGACGCCTTGGCGTAGCCGAGTTCGGCGACGGTCTCGATCGCCGCCTCGATGATCTGCCGCCGCCGGGCCTCCTCGATGAACGAGCGCCGTTCCTGGCGGTCTCGCTCATTTTCTGGTTGCATGACCAATAAATTAGTCGAGCAACCAGTCAGGGGGAACACCTTGCAGCGATCGACTTTCTTACGCGCGGCTGCGCTCGGCGGCCTCGCCGCCATCGGTCTGACCGGCGAGGCGAGTGCCGGGCAGCGGCCACAGCGGCGAGCCGGGGTCACCTACGACACCGGCGTCCTGCACTTCCGTGACGAGCCGCTCACCCGGGCGCGCTGGAGCCGCCAGTTGATGGAGCACGACCTGGACGTGATCGCCGGACGTCTGAACTGCCCGTCGGTGAGCGTGTTCGGCACCGAGATCTCCCGGCAGACGATGACCGCGCGCGCCGCGGCCGAGCGCGGCATGACTGTCTACGTGCAACCACGCCTCTACGACCACACGCAGCGGGAAATCCTCGACCACCTCGCCGAGTCGGCACGTCAGGTCGAACGGTTGCGCAGGCAGGGCGCGCGGATCGTCTTCGCGGCCGGGTGCGAGCACATCCTGTTCACGCCGGACATCGTGCCGGGCGCGAACTTCCAGGAACGCATCGCGAACATCGGCAAGCTGCCGCCGGAGGAGTGGCCGCACGTGGCCGCCCGCCTGAACGCCTTTCTCGCCAAGGCCGCGACCGTGGCACGCAGGAACTTCGGCGGCACGCTCACCTACGGCGGAGCGTTCTTCGAGCCGGTCGACTGGTCGGTGTTCGACATGGTCGGCGTCGACTACTACGAGTACTTCGAGACCGACGCCGAGTACCGCGCCGACCTCGCCAAGCTCCGCAAGTGGAACAAGCCGCTCACGATCATGGAGTTCGGCAGCTGCACGTATCCGGGAGCACCGCAGCGAGGCGGCTCCGGTTACGACATCGTCGACTACGAGCAGGTGCCGCCGGTGATCAGGCCCGGCTACGTCCGTGACGAGAAAGCCCAGGCCGACCACATCGCCCGGATGCTCCGGATCTTCGCCGCGGAGGGAATTCCGGCGCACATCTATACGTTCGTCAATCCCGAGGCGCCGCACTCGCCGGTGCGCGAACGCGACATGGACATCGCGTCGTTCAGCATCGTCAAGACCGTCCGTGACCGCTACGACGACGCGTACTCCCGTTACCGGTGGGAGCCGAAGGAGTCGTTCCGTGCTTTGGCGCGGCACAACGCGGACACTTGGTGAAGAATTCCCAGCTCATGACCCGTTGTGACGTTTGCCTCACGCTAAGTTTTCCTTAAGTACTCTCGATCGTGGCCGAGTCCACTGGCTACGGTTCCGCAGCTATGGACTCGGTCGACGAAGACGGATACCAAAAGGCGCTGGGCAAACGCCAGGTGCAGATGATCGCCATCGGTGGCGCCATCGGCGTGGGGCTGTTCCTCGGCGCGGGTGGGAAGCTCAACCAGGCCGGTCCGTCGCTCGTTCTCTCGTACGCGCTGTGCGGGATCGCCGCGTACTTCGTCATGCGCGCGCTGGGCGAGCTGGTCATGCACGAACCCAGCTCCGGCAGCTTCGTGACGTACGCCCGGAAGTTCATCGGCCCGTGGGCGGGGTTCGCGTCGGGCTGGATGTACTGGGTGAACTGGGCGATGACCGGCATCGCCGAGATCACCGCCGTCGCTATCTACGTGCACCGCTGGCTGCCGGACGTGCCGCAGTGGATCACCGCGATGGTCGCCCTCGGCGTGCTGCTCGCGGTCAACCTGCTGTCGGTGAAGCTGTTCGGTGAGCTGGAGTTCTGGTTCTCGCTGATCAAGGTGCTGGCCATCGTGGTGTTCCTGGTGGTCGGCATCGGGCTGGTGGTGACGGCCGCGGACATCGGCGGGACCCACGCGGGTGTGGCCAACCTGACCGAGCACCAGGGGTTCTTCCCGGCGGGTGTCGGCATCGCGCTGATGACGTTGCAGGCCGTGATCTTCGCGTACTCCGCGATCGAGCTGGTCGGCATCGCGGCGGGGGAGACCAAGGACCCGGAGAAGATCCTGCCGAAGGCGATCAACAGCGTGGTCTGGCGGATCGCGATCTTCTACGTCGGCTCCGTGCTGCTGCTGGCCATGCTGCTGCCGTGGCCGTTCTACAACGGCGGCGAGAGCCCGTTCGTCACGGTGTTCTCCCGGCTGGGCATCCCCGGCATAGGCGACATCATGAACGCGGTCGTCCTGACCGCCGCGCTGTCGTCGTGCAACTCCGGTCTCTACTCGACCGGCCGAATCCTGCGCGCACTGGCCGAGAAGGGCGAGGCGCCGAAGTTCGTCGGCAAGATGAGCGCGCGGCACGTGCCCTACGGCGGCATCCTGTTCACGGCGATCGCCTACGTGTTCGGCGTGGTGCTGAACTACCTCGTGCCCAAGGAGGCGTTCGACATCGCGATCGCCGTCGCATCACTGGGCGTGGTCGCGACCTGGGCGACGTTGATCATGTCCCAGATGCGGCTGCGTCAGGCGGCGTTGCGCGGCGAACTGGAACGCCCCGCCTACCGCATGCCGGGCGCGCCGTACACCGGGTGGGCAACGCTCGGCTTCCTCGCCCTGGTCATCGTGCTGATGGCGTTCTCCGACGGCGCCGAACGGATCGCGTTCTACTCGCTGCCCGCGATCGTGGTCGTGCTGGCCGTCGGCTGGCGGGTGATCTCGCGCCGCCGGGCGTCGGAGTCGATCCCGGTCGACTAGTGCGATGGCCCGGAGCGTCATCTTCTATGCTGGTAGGAGGCGTTTCGGGAGGGGAACCCAGGGTGACGGCTCAGCCAGTTGTCGGTGTGCTCGCGTTGCAGGGCGACGTGCGTGAGCACGCGGCCGCTCTCACGGAGTGTGACGTGCGGGTCCAGCCGGTGCGCCGGGCCGAGGAACTCGCCGGGTTGCAGGGCATCGTGCTGCCCGGTGGCGAGTCCACGACCATGTCGCGGCTGCTGGCGACGTTCGAGTTGCTCGAGCCGCTCAAGGCGCGGATCGCGGACGGTCTGCCCGCGTACGGCTCGTGCGCAGGCATGATCATGTTGGCCACGAAGGTGCTGGACGGCCGGCCTGACCAGCACCAACTCGACGGCATCGACATGATCGTGCGCCGCAACGCGTTCGGCAGGCAGGTCGACTCCTTCGAGGAGGACCTGGAGCTCACCGGCGTCGAAGGCGGTCCGTTGCACGCCGTGTTCATCCGCGCCCCGTGGGTGGAGTCGGTGTCGCCGGAGGTGGAAGTGCTCGCTACGGTGCCCGAGACCGAAACGGCGGGAGCGGCCGCCGGTAGGATCGTCGCGGTTCGGCAACGGTCCGTGCTGGCCACCGCCTTCCACCCGGAGCTGACCGGTGACGGGCGGGTGCACCGGCTGTTCACGGAGATGGTTCGGGCGTCCTGACTGGCGAGTAGACGACGGAGGAGAGATGAGCGGCCACTCCAAGTGGGCGACCACCAAGCACAAGAAGGCCGCCCTCGACGCCAAGCGTGGCAAGCTGTTCGCGAAGCTGATCAAGAACATCGAGGTCGCCGCGCGGACCGGCGGGGGCGACCCGGACGGCAACCCCACGCTGTACGACGCCATGCAGAAGGCGCGCAAGAACTCGGTTCCACTGGACAACATCGAGCGCGCGCGCAAGCGCGGCGCCGGTGAGGAAGCCGGTGGCGCCGAGTGGCAGACGATCATGTACGAGGGCTACGGCCCGAACGGCGTCGCGTTGCTGGTCGAGTGCCTGACCGACAACCGCAACCGCGCGGCGGGCGAGGTCCGTACCGCCATGACGCGCAACGGCGGCTCGATGGCCGACCCCGGCTCGGTGTCGTACCTGTTCAACCGCAAGGGCGTCGTGCTGATCCCCTCGAACGACCTGTCCGAGGACGACGTGCTGATGGCCGTGATCGACGCGGGCGCGGAGGAGGTCAACAGCCTCGGCGAGAGCTTCGAGATCGTCTCCGAGGCCACAGACCTGGTGGCCGTGCGCAAGGCGGTGCAGGACGCGGGCTACGACTACGAGTCGGCCGAGTCCAGCTTCCTGCCGTCGGTGTCGGTGCCGTTGGACGTCGACGGCGCGAAGAAGGTCTTCAAGCTGATCGACGCGTTGGAAGACTGCGACGACGTGCAGAACGTCTATGCCAACTTCGATGTGAGCGACGACATCCTGGCGGCCGTCGACGCGTAGAACGTCTATGCACTGTGTCGAATTCCATGTCAGCGACGACATCCTGGCGGCCGTGGACGCGTAGAACGTCTATGCACTGTGTCGAATTCCATGTCAGCGACGACATCCTGGCGGCCGTGGACGCGTGACGCGCTGTGTCGAAACCCCGGGCGGTGCCCGGGGTTTTCGCTTGGCCGGGTGATCGCCCGATCAGGTGAGCAGGCACAATGAGGGCGTGCCCGAGCCGCTGAACCCTGAAGAACAGAGATTCCGCGACTGGCTGCTGCACGAGACCGAAGTCAACGGTTGCGCGGTCATCGAGGTCCCACCGGACGAGGAAGGCGCGGGCTACACGTTCTCAGTGGGCGCGTGGCGCAGGTTCGGCGTCGCCGAAGCGGTCGTGCTCGGCCTGCCGGAAGGCATGGGCCCGGTGCTGATCAACGCCTACCTCGACCGGGCGAAGTCCGGCGAGCGGTTCCTGCCCGGCCAGTTGTACGAGGAGTTTTTCGAGGGCGTGCCCGTCACGGTCGAGCGCGTGAACAAGGGCCACTACCTCGAGTACTTCGGCAGCGCGTTCGTGCTGTACCGAAAGGGTGACTTCCCGGCGTTGCAGCTCATCCTCCCGACCGCCGAGGGCCACTGGCCCTGGTCGGCCGACGCCCCGGCGGGATTCTCGGACTGGCAGCACATCCTGACCGAAAGCGGACGGCCGGAAAGCTGGATGCCCGGCCTCAACGGTCCGTAGGGACCTCCGCACCACACTTCGCCTCCGGTGAACGGCGTTGTCCGCCGACTGGACGCATACCAGTCGGACCGTGATCGCACAACGCCCGGAAGATCGTTTGAAAACTGGGAAAAACAGAGCTGTCCGGTTATCGAACTACTTCGGGGCTACGTGCGTAGTCATGCCTTGTCGCAGCTGTCCTAGGCGTGTCCACGGAGGGGATGTATGCCCACTACCACGGATTATCTGGTGATCGGGGCCGGTCCAGCCGGGCTGCAACTGGCCTATTTCCTCGACCGGGCCGGTCGGGACTACCTGGTGGTCGAAGCCGGTTCGGTCGCGGGGTCGTTCTTCGGCACGTTTCCCCGACACCGGCAGTTGATCTCCAGCAACAAGCGGTACACCGGGATCGACGACCCGGAGTTCAACCTGCGGATGGACTGGAACTCGTTGTTGTCCGACGACGAGGATCTCCTGTTCACCAAGTACACCCCGCGTTACTTCCCCGCCGCCGACGACATGGTCCGCTACCTCGGCGACTACGCCACGAAACTCGGCCTCAACATCCGGTACGACTCGCGGGTCGTCGAGGTCCGCAAGGGCGAGGAGTTCGAGGTCGCCGACCAGAACGGCGAGGTCTACCGCGCGCCCGCGCTGATCGTGGCCACCGGACCGGCCAAGCCCTATCTGCCGGACATCCCGGGCATCGAACTGGCCGAGCCGTACACCACGGTCAGCGTCGACCCGCAGGACTTCGTCAACCAGCGTGTCCTCATCCTCGGCAAGGGCAACTCGGCGTTCGAGACCGCCGACAACCTCATCGAGACCGCCGCCGTCATCCACGTCGCCGGGCCGAACTCGCTGCGGCTCGCCTGGCAGACCCACTTCGTCGGGCACCTGCGCGCGGTGAACAACAACTTCCTCGACACGTACCAGCTGAAGTCGCAGAACGCGATCCTCGACGGCCATGTGCTGCGGATCCGCGAGGACGGCGACGGGTTCGTCGCGTCGGTCAGCTTCTCCAGGGCCGACGGCGTCGTCAAGGACATCCCCTACGACCGGGTCATCGCCTGCACGGGTTTCCGGCTCGACACGTCCATCTTCTCCGACGGCTGCACGCCCGAGCTGGTGATCAAGGACCGGTTCCCCGCGCAGACCAGCGAGTGGGAGTCCACCAACGTGCCGGGGATGTACTTCGCGGGCACGATGATGCAGGTCCGCGACTTCAAGAAGTCCACGAGCGGGTTCATCCACGGCTTCCGCTACACCGTCAAGGCGCTGCACCGGATCCTGGAGCGCAAGATCGAGGACCGCGAATGGCCGTACGTCCCGCTGGCCGCGGACGCGAAAGCGCTGAGCGACGCGATCATCGCGCGGGTCAACCGCAGTTCGGCACTGTGGCAGCAGTTCAGCAAGCTCGGCGACCTGATCACGGTGGCGGGCAAGGACGCCGCGTACTACGAGGAAGTCCCGGTCGACTACGCACACGACAACCAGTTCGCCGACGAGTACTTCACCATCACCCTGGAGTACGGGCCGGACCACGACAAAGTCGACCCGTTCGACATCAACGCGCGTCGCATCTCACCGGACAACGCGGACAAGGCCTATGACGCGGCATACCTGCACCCGGTCATCCGCCACTTCCGACGAGGCGCGTTGCTCGCTGAACACCACATAGCCGAGAACCTCGAGAACGACTGGACGAGCGAGGACAACCACCGCAAGCCGTTGACCGACTTCCTCGCCGACCGGCTGTCGCAAACGGTCCTGACTGTGGCCCCGTAATGCCCGTGTCGATCAGGGAGTTCGAGGCGTTGGCCAGGGACCGGCTGCCCCGAGACGTGTACGACTTCATCGCGGGCGGGGCCGACGACGAGGTGACGGTGCGGGCGAACGAGGACGCGTTCGCCCGCCTGCGCCTGGTGCCGCGCGTGCTGCGGGGATGCGGGAAACCTGATCTCGGCACGACGTTGTTCGGTGCCGAGGTCACGCTGCCTGTCGTGCTGTCGCCGACCGCCTTCCACCGGCTCGTCGACCCGGAGGGCGAGCGGGCCACCGCGCGGGCGGCCGCCAAGGCGGGCACGGTCATGATCACCGGCATGGCGTCGACGGTGTCGGTCGGTGACATCGCCAAGGAATGCGGCCGGGACCTCGCGCTGTGGTTCCAGCTGTACGCCCAGTCCGACGAGCGGATCACACGGGAACTGGTCGGGCGGGCCGAGGACGCGGGCTGCCGCGCGTTGGTCGTCACGGTCGACTCCCCGGTGTTCGGCAGGCGGGAACGCGATCACCGCAACGGTTTCCACGACCTGCCCGCCGGTGTCCGCTGCGAGAACATGCGTGACCTCGGCGGCAGGCCGGGCGTGCGCGACATCGAGATGGTCGCGGACCTGTCCTGGGACCACATCGACCACCTGGTTGCCACGACCGGTCTTCCCGTTGTCCTGAAAGGACTGGTGCATCCCGCCGACGCCGTCGCCGCGGTGGCGCACGGAATCAGCGGCGTCATGGTGTCCAACCACGGTGGCCGACAGCTGGACACCGTGGTCGCCACGATCGACGCGCTCGCCGACGTGGCCGCCGCGGTCGACATCCCGGTCCTGGCCGACGGCGGGATCAGACGGGGAACCGATGTGCTGAAAGCACTCGCGCTCGGCGCGGACGCTGTCGGCATCGGCAGACCCGTGCTGTGGGGCCTGGCGGCGCGCGGCGAGGCCGGGGTCGGTGAGGTGCTGGAACTGCTCCGCGACGAGATCGACCGTGCCATGGCGTTGAGCGGCTGCGCGTCGGTGCAGCAGGTCACGAGCGACCTAGTGTCGTGTGAGGCAAGGTTTGGCGGGTTCTCGACGGCCCAGGTCCCCGCTGGACGCACGGCCGAAAGACCCAAGTACAACCCGGTACGAGGGCCTTCCGGCCGCACGCCCAGCGGAAACCTGGAACCGCCGATAACACCACCAACCCTGCCTGACACGACACCAGTCAGGGAGCCACGGTGCTGACCGCCCTGATCGCCGCGCCGCTGGTGTTCCTGGTCAGCCTGCCGTTCTGGCTGCCCGCCGTGGTGGTCCGGCTGCGGCTGCGGATCTTCGCGCACGTCAACGGAACCGAGGGCATCCAGGTCGAGGTGGCACGGTTCCGCGCGCTGTACGAGCACCCCGCGGCGGACGGCCGCAGCCGCGGCGCCGTGCTGTCCGACCTGTTCTGGTACTGGCTGGCGCCCGGCCCGCAGGTGCACCAGGAACACCTGGAACCGGGGGAGCGGTACACCGAGGTCGCCCGGACCACGCGGCGCATCCTCGCCGCGGTGCACGCGCGATCCGCGAGCATCGCGCAGGAATGCGCCGAGCGCGCCCTCGACGCGCTCGGCGGCCGACCGGTGAACGCGGTCCGGATACGCGACCTGATGATGCCGATCTGGGCCGAGTTCTACTACCAGGTGGTGTTCGACGAGCCGTGCCCCCGGGAAGCACGCGACCTGATCGTGGGCAACGCCGACGACGTGGTCACGTCGCTCAAGTGCTGCGGCCTGCGGCACATGACCAGACGCGACAGCCTGACGCGGTACCTGGTGCGCCGGATCGAGGCGGGCGACGTGCCGCACGGCCTGCCCGACGTGCTCAGCACCCAGGAGCAGGCCTGGTACCTGCAAGGCACGTTCTTCAACACCGCGGTCGTGCAGTCCAGCGAAGCGATGGCGCACCTGCTGATGGCGATCGCCGAGCACGCCGACGTGCAGTCCGGTCTGCTCGACGGCACGGTCGACATCGACCACGTGATGGACGAGGCGCTGCGCCTGTACCCGTTGTTCGGCGTGGCGCACCGGATCACCACCGGCGAGATCGGGGCCATCCCCACGGGTTCGGTGCTGCTGTTCAACTACGCCGACTTCCACCAGTCGGGCTTCGACAACCCGGAACGCTTCGACCCGTCCCGGTGGAAAACGTTGTCGGCCAAGGACACCAACCACATCCCGTACGGCGTGACAGCCAACCGCGCATGCCCTGCCCGTGGGCTCATGCCCATCACCATGCGCGCGGTGACCTGCGCGACGCTCACGAGGTTCGAGCTACGCACCTCTGCCGGACACACCCGTTCGATCCCCAACCGCGGACCATGCCTGCTGACCGACCGGTTGGGCCACACGCGTTCGGTGCGATGGCGGCTGACGGTCATGCGTTTGCGTGACCGCTGCGAAGACGTCACGCGCAGTGTCACCCAACTCGTCCTGGGCACGTACATGGTCTGGGACGCGCGCCGCCAGCGCCTGTGTGGGCGCTACTTCGAACAACTGGCCGTGGACTGAGGGGACATCATGGACATCGCCACCACCACCGCGCGGTTCTTCCTCGCCGCTGTCGTCATCCTGATCACGTGCCGTCTGGTCGTGCTGGCCGCCCGCCGGATCGGGCAGCCACCGGTCGTCGGCGAGATGATCGCGGGCGTGCTGCTCGGCCCGTCGCTGCTGGGGCTGCTGCTGCCCGACGCGCAGGACTGGCTGTTCCCTGACGCCGTCCGGCCGATGCTGTACGTGGTCAGCCACATCGGGCTGGTCGCGTTCATGTTCGAGGTCGGCCACCGGTTCGCCTCGCACAAGCCCCAAGGCCTCGGCCGCCCGGCCGGTGCGGTGTCGCTCGCCGGTGTCACCGCACCGCTGCTCCTCGGCGTCGCGCTCATCCTGCTGACTCAGGGACACACCGGCGCGCTCAAGGACGGCGTGCCTGTCGGTGTGTCCGCGTTGTTCGTCGGCGTCACGCTGGCCATCACCGCGTTCCCGATGCTGGCGCGGATCATCAGCGAACGCAACCTGACCCATACCCGGCAGGGATCCCTGTCGCTGGCGGCGGGGGCGCTCGACGACGGCGTGGCATGGGTCCTGCTGGCGTTGACGATCGGTCTCGCCACAGGCGACCCCAACAAGATCCTCGTGACAGCGGGCGGATCGCTGCTGTTCGTCCTGGTGGTCTGGTTCGTCGGCAGGCCCGCTCTCGCCTGGGTCATGGCAAGGCCCGGCATCGGCATGGAGCACCTCGTGCTGACCACGGCCGTCGCGCTGTTCGCGGCCGCGTGGTGGACCGACCTGATCGGGCTGTACTCCGTGTTCGGCGGGTTCTGCCTCGGCTTCGTCTTCCCCCGTGGCGAAGTGGCCGAACGCGTCGTCAACTCGATCAGTTCGGTCACCAAGGTCGTGTTCCTGCCGCTGTTCTTCGCCTACTCCGGCCTGAACACGTCGTTCGGCCTGCTGTTCACCGTGCCGCTGATGCTGCTCGCCCTTGGCAGCATCGCGGTCGCGGTGATCGGCAAGTTCGGCGCCTGCTGGGCCGCCGCACGGCTGACCGGCGAGCAGAACCCGGTCGCCCTGCGGGTCGGGGTGCTGATGAACGCCCGCGGCCTGATGCAGTTGATCGCGTTGAACGTCGGTCTGCAGGTCGGCATCGTGACCCAGGCGCTGTTCAGCGTGCTGGTGCTGGTCGCCATCGTGACGACGATGATGACCGCGCCGTGGCTGAGCTGGCTCGACCGGCGCGCCGAACGCCGTCAGGCCAAGCGCGATATGTCCCCGGCCGCGGCGGGATAGGCGTCGGCGAGGGGGCCTGCCTCGGCGAACGCCACACTGTCGTCGTTGTACGGCGGTGCCATGAAAGTGCCGAGCAGGCTCCACTCGCCCAGCGTCTCCGTCGCCTGCCATGTCCCGGCGGGCACGACCACCTGCGGGCGGTGGCCGTCGGCCAGGTTCATTCCCAGCACCGGCCGCTCGACCGCGCCGTCGGGGTGCAGCAACAGCATCCGGGCGGGCGCTCCGGCGTGGTACGAGAAGATCTCGACGTGCTCGAGCTTGTGCAGCCGGGAGACCTGCGGTGCGACGAGCATGTAGTAGATCGCCGACGCGTGCGGGTGGCCGTTGAGGTTCTCCTTGTACAGACCGCCTTCCACCGGCAGCGGTCGCAGGTCCAGCGCCTTGATGATCTCTTCGGGCGTCACGGTCCCATCATCCACAAGCGTGTCCTGCGCGTGCCCACGCACACCACCCGTTACGCTCTCGAACAAGCGTTCTTAGGGGTGATGGTGTGCGGGTGCTCGGTGTCGACCCGGGCCTGACCAGGTGCGGTATCGCCGTGGTCGACGGTGGGACCGGTCGCAAGGTCAGTTGCGTGGCGGTGGACACGGTCCGCACGCCCGTCGAGGCCGAGCTGGCGCAGCGGCTGCTGGCGGTCTCCGACGCCGTCGAAGGCTGGCTGGACCTGTACAAACCCGACGTGGTCGCGGTCGAGCGGGTGTTCAGCCAGTACAACGTGCAGACCGCGATGGGCACGGCGCAGGCGGGCGGCGTCGTCGCGGTCGCGGCGGCGCGGCGCGGCCTGAAGGTCGACTTCCACACGCCCAGCGAGGTCAAGGCCGCCGTCACCGGCTCGGGCCGCGCGGACAAGGCGCAGGTGATCGCGATGGTCATGCGTCTGCTCAAACTGCAGGAGAAACCAGGCACGGCGGACGCCGCCGACGCGCTCGCGTTGGCCATCTGCCACATTTGGCGCGCGCCGATGCGCGCGCGGCTCGCCGAGGCCGAGCAGCGCGCCGCCGAACTGGCCAAGGTGCACAAAGCCCGGATAGCCGAAGCCAGGAAAGCAAAAGGAGTAACGCGGTGATCTCGTCGGTACGCGGGCCGGTGCTGTCGGTCGGCCTTGACCACGCCGTGATCGAGGTCGGCGGAGTCGGCTTCGCGGTGCAGGCCGCGCCGTCCTGCCTGGCGACGCTGCGCCGCGGCGAGGAGGCGCAGCTGCACACCGCGCTCATCGTGCGCGAGGACTCGCTGACCCTGTACGGCTTCGCCGACACCGACGCCCGCGACCTGTTCTGGATGCTGCTGACCGTCTCCGGCATCGGGCCCCGGCTCGGCCTGGCCATGCTCGCCGTCCTGGAGCCCGACAAGCTGCGCAGCGCGTTGTCGGAGGGCAACGTCGCGATGCTGACCCAGGTCCCCGGCATCGGCAAGAAGGGCGCCGAGCGGCTGATCATCGAGTTGCGCGACAAGGTCGGCTCGTGGGCGAGTGGCGAGTCGCCCGCCGCGCCGTCGGCCAGTGCCGTGCGCGGCTCGGTGGTCGAGGCCCTCGTCGGTCTCGGGTTCGCGCAGCGCGCCGCCGAGCAGGCCGTGGACGGCGTGCTCGCGGACAATTCCGCCGCCGACACCGCCGCTGTGCTGCGCAAGTCCCTCGCCGTCCTCGGCCGCAAGCGATAGGGGCGCGACGTGCACGACGAGGACGCGCTCTCCCCGTTGGCGGAGCCGGAGGACCGCGACGTCGAAGCGACGCTGCGGCCGAAGCGGCTGAGTGAGTTCGTCGGCCAGGCGCGGGTCCGTGAGCAGTTGGAACTCGTGCTCGAAGGCGCCATGCGGCGTGGCTCCCCGCCTGACCACGTCCTGCTGTCCGGCCCGCCCGGACTCGGCAAGACCAGCCTCTCCATGATCATCGCCGCCGAGCTGGGCAGCGCGATCCGGATCACCTCCGGCCCCGCCCTCGAACGGGCGGGCGACCTCGCCGCGATGCTGTCCAACCTGGTCGAGGGCGACGTGCTGTTCATCGACGAGATCCACCGGATCGCCCGGCCCGCCGAGGAGATGCTGTACCTGGCGATGGAGGACTTCCGGGTGGACGTCGTGGTCGGCAAGGGGCCGGGCGCCACCAGCATCCCGCTCGACATCGCTCCGTTCACCCTGGTCGGCGCCACCACCAGGTCCGGCGTGCTGACCGGCCCGCTGCGCGACCGGTTCGGCTTCACCGGGCACATGGAGTTCTACGAGCCGCACGAGCTCGAGCAGGTCCTCACGCGCTCGGCCACGATTCTCGGCGTCGACCTGCGGCCGGACGGCGCGGTGGAGATCGCGCGCAGGTCACGCGGCACACCTCGGATCGCCAACCGCTTGTTGCGCCGTGTGCGCGACTACGCGGAGGTCCGAGCTAACGGTGCGGTCACAGTTGACGTCGCCCACGCCGCGCTCAAGGTCTACGACGTGGACGAACTCGGCCTGGACCGGCTGGACAGGGCCGTGTTGAACGCGCTGGTCAGGTCGTTCGGCGGCGGACCGGTCGGTATTTCGACTTTGGCTGTTGCCGTGGGGGAGGAGTCAACTACCGTGGAGGAAGTGTGCGAGCCGTACCTGGTACGTGCTGGCATGCTGGCAAGAACTCCTCGTGGCCGAGTGGCGACAGCGACCGCGTGGGCGCACCTCGGGTTGCAAGCCCCGAGCGACGCACCAGGTCAAGCGGCGCCTACGCTGTTCGGTGAGTGACCGCGCGCACAGGCTGGATGCCTGGGCGTAACGCGCTGGTGGCACACTCGGCGGCAGGAAACCAGAACAATCGGGCATTTCCACTCCAACGGGATGTCCACCGAACGGAGAGAAATGAACATCGGGTCACTGCTTCCGTTTCTGCTGATCGCGGTGCTCATCGTGCCCATGGTGCTGATGAGCCGCAAGCAGAAGCGGGCGATGGCACAGCAGCAGGAACTGCAGAACTCGATCGAGGTCGGCGACAAGGTGATGACCACGTCGGGCCTGTACGGCTACGTCGCGAACACCGCCGACGACGCCACGGTCGACATCGAGATCGCCGACGGCGTGGTGACCACCTGGCTGCGTGCCGCGATCCGCGAGAAGGTCAGCGAGGACGTCGTCGACGAGCCGATCCAGGACGACGACGAGACCGTCGCCTCGATCGCGGAGACCAAGGACGACGAGAAGACCGTCGCCTCCGAGACGCCGAAGTCCACCGCCGACGTCGCGCCGCCGCTCGAGCAGACCAAGAAGAGCTGACCGCGTCAAACCAAGCGCTGGGGAAACACCAACCTCATCGCCTTCGCGGTACGCTGCGCCCTCACCCGATCGACATCGGGTGCGGGCGCAGCGTCATGAACAAAGAAAGCCCGCTACCCCACTAGTGACGCATAGAGAGACGGACAGACGTGGCACCATCGGCTGGGCACTTCCGCCCCGTTCGTTATCTCGCCTTCTTCATAGCCATCATCGCCGTCCTCTACGGGCTGGTGTTCGGCACGGGTGACCACAAACCGGTCCCCAAGCTGGGCATCGACCTCAAGGGTGGCACCCGGGTCGTGCTGACCGCGCGAACGCTGGACGGCAACGCGCCGAGCCAGGAATCGCTCAACCAGGCACGGCAGATCATCGAGACGCGCGTCAACGGCCAGGGCATCAACGGTGCCGAGATCGTCCTTGACGGCAACAACATCGTGATCACGGTGCCCGGTGACGGCGGCGAGAAGGCCAAGGAACTCGGCCAGACCGCGACTCTCGGCTTCCGCAAGGTGATCGAGGCGGTCCCCAACACGCCGCAGCAGCCCCCGGCGTCGCAGACGCCGCCGACGAGCGGGACCCAGCCCCCGCCGCCGTCCGGTAGCCAGCCGCCTGCCCCGCCTTCGGGCAGCCAGACCGCGCAGCCACCCGCGTCCGGCAACAACAAGCCGCAGGGCCGCCCCGCGCCCCAGTTGCAGCAGCAGCCGCCCAGCGGCAGCACCACACCCAGCAGCCCGAGCACCCCGCCGCCGAGCTCGCAGCAGCCCGCGCCGCCGTCCGGCAACAACAACTCCGGCTCGGTCAGCCCCGAGGTCGCCGCGCAGATCAAGCAGGCGCGTGACATCCGGCAGAACCCGGCACTGGCCACCCCCGAGGACGGCGGCACCGCGCAGCAGCCCGACACGAACGCGATGCAGACCGCGCTGGCGTCGCTGAACTGCGAGGCCGACGACCCGCTGGTCGGCAACGACGACCCGAACCTCCCGCTGGTCGCCTGCGACCAGGACAAGGCCGAGAAGTACGTGCTCAGCAAGGTCTTCCTCAAGGGCGAGGAGATCAGCGACGCCACCTCCGGCCCGAACTCCCAGGGCGCGGGCTACGTCGTCAACCTGACCTTCGACGGCACGGGCGCGGACATCTGGGCCAAGTTCACCGCCGCCAACGTCGGCAAGCGCGCCGCGTTCGTGCTCGACACCAAGGTCGTCTCGGCGCCCGAGATCAAGGGCCCGATCCCCGGCGGCAACACCGAGATCAGCGGCAACTTCAACCAGCGCTCGGCGACCGCGCTCGCCGACGTGCTGAAGTACGGTTCGCTGCCGCTGTCGTTCCAGTCGTCCGACGCCGAGACGGTGTCCGCGACCCTGGGCCTCGCGTCGCTGCAGGCCGGTCTGATCGCGGGCGCGATCGGCCTCGGCCTCGTGTTCATCTACTGCCTGTTCTACTACCGCCTGCTCGGCGTGCTGACGATCCTGTCGCTGGTGCTGTCGTTCGCGATCGTCTACGCGATCATCGTGCTGTTCGGCCGGGTCATCGGCTACAGCCTCGACCTGGCCGGTGTGGCCGGTCTGATCGTCGCGATCGGGTTCACCGCCGACTCGTTCGTCGTGTTCTTCGAACGACTAAAGGACGAGATGCGGGAAGGCCGAACATTCCGGTCGGCCGTACCACGCGCGTGGGCCCGTGCCCGCCGCACCATCCTGTCCGCCGACGCGGTGCTCTTCCTGTCCGCCGCGGTGCTGTACCTGCTGGCGGTCGGCCAGGTGAAGGGCTTCGCGTTCACCTTGGGCATGTCCACGGTGCTCGACCTGATCGTGGTGTTCCTGGTGACGCACCCGCTCGTCGCGATCGTCTCCAAGTCCAAGCGGCTGTCCAACCCCAAGCTCGTCGGGCTGGGTGCGGCGCACCGCGAGAGTCACGCCGCGGAACGGTCGAAGTCGGCCGCGGGCGGCACCGGTCCCACAGTGAAGGAGGCCTGAGGTGGCCGGCGACGACACGACTCAGCCAGCAACCCCCGCCAAGCAGGCCCCCACCAAGCAGGGGTCGTTCTTCCAGCGCCTCTACACCGGCAACGGCGCGCTGGACATCGTCGGCAAGCGCAAGCGGCTGTACATCTTCTTCTCGGCGCTCGTCCTGGTGTGCCTCGCGTCGATCGTGTTCCGCGGCTTCAACTTCGGGATCGACTTCGAGGGCGGGACCAAGATCCAGCTCGACGCCACCGGCGCCAACGGGACCATCACCACCGAGCAGGTCCAGAAGGTCTACCAGGACACCCTCGGCACACTGCCGGAGTCGACGCAGAGCGTCGGCGTCGGCGGCACCGCGTCCATCCAGATCCGCACCGAAACGCTCAACCAGAACGAGATCTCCCGCCTGAAGGCCGCGCTGACCAGCCAGCTCAAGCCCAACGGCGCGGTCAGCGACAGCGCGGTGAGCGGGACCTGGGGTGGCGAGGTCACCCAGCAGGCCCTGATCGCGTTGGTCGTGTTCCTGGTGCTGGTCACGATCTTCCTCGCGCTGTACTTCGAGCGGCGGATGGCGCTCGCGGCCCTGATCACGCTGTTCCACGACGTGATCGTGACCGCGGGTGTGTACTCGCTCGTCGGGTTCGAGGTCACGCCGGCGACCGCGATCGGTCTGCTGACCATCCTCGGCTTCTCGCTGTACGACACGGTGGTGGTGTTCGACAAGGTCAAGGAGAACACCCGAGGCCTGCTCGGCCTGACGCGCCGCACGTACGGCGAGGCGGCCAACCTCGCGGTCAACCAGACCCTGATGCGGTCGATCAACACCGCGTTGATCGCGTTGCTGCCGGTCATCGGCTTGTTCGTGGTCGGTGCCGTGCTCCTGGGTGTCGGCACGCTGCAGGACCTCGCGTTGGTGCAGATCGCCGGCATGGTCGCCGGTGTGGTGTCGTCGATCGCGTTGGCCACGCCGCTGCTGGTGGACTTCACCATGCGCGACCCGAAGTTCCGGGCCCAGGCCAAGCGCGTGCAGGCCCGCCGGGCCAACATCGCGGCCAAGGCCGCCGGTGCGAGCGGTGCGGCCATCGGCGACAAGCCGGAGTCGTTCGACGAGGAGTCGCTGGCGTCCGAACTGCGCAAGGAGCGTGCGCTCAGCGCGGCCGGTGGTGTGCCGGTCCGCAACCCGAGCGCCGCCGAACAGCGGCGCCGCCAGGGCCAGCCGCAGGGCAAGCGGCCCACCGGGAAGCGCAAGCACTGACATGGAACTGACCGAGGCACTCGCCCTGATCAGGCGAGTGCCCGACTTCCCCGAGCCGGGCGTGGTGTTCCAGGACATCACGCCCGTGCTGGGCACCCCGGCCGCGTTCAAGGCCGTGGTCGACGCGATGGCGAACACCCTGCCCGGCGACGTGGACGCGATCGTGGCGATCGACGCGCGGGGCTTCTTCTTCGGCGCGGCCGTGGCGTACGCACGCGGCCTCGGCGTCGTCCCGGTGCGCAAATCGGGCAAACTGCCCGTGGTCGGCGGCAAGGCGGCGTACTCGCTCGAGTACGGCGCCGCCGAGATCGAGATCCCCGCGGGCATCATCGAGCCCGGCCAGCGGGTCGCGGTCATCGACGACGTGCTGGCCACCGGCGGTACCGCGGCGGCCGCGTGCGAGCTGGTGGAGCTCGCCGAGGTCGAAGTGGCGGGAATCACAGTGTTGTTGGAGATCGGCGCACTGGGCGGTCGGGACCGACTCGCCGGGCGGAAGCTCGACACGCTGCTCACCGTGTGAGGACGGCCGCCTGCCGCGAAACGGCATGGTTACCAGGGCTAACGCGTTACTCTCAATACACGGGTCTCAGTCGGGGCCCGGACGGCTCTGGTGATGTGCGGGAGCGTGTGAGTGAGTCATGACGTGGAGTCCGCGGCGAGCCTGAAGCCGACCTCGGAACAGGCGGCAGTACCCAGGCCACCATCGGCGACCCGTCGTGTCCGCACACGGTTGGCCCGGCGGATCACCGCCCAGCGCGCGGCCCCGGTCAAGCAGGTCCTCGAACCGCTGGCCGCGGTGCACCGCGAGCTGCACCCCAAGGCCGACCTGGGCCTGTTGCAGCAGGCGTACGACGTCGCCGAGGAGAAGCACCGCCACCAGCGCCGCAAGTCCGGCGACCCGTACATCACGCACCCGCTCGCGGTCGCGACGATCCTCGCCGAGCTGGGCATGGACACCACGACACTCGTCGCGGCCCTGCTGCACGACACGGTCGAGGACACCGACTACTCGCTCGAGTTGCTGCGCTCCGACTTCGGCGACGAGGTGGCGCACCTGGTCGACGGCGTGACCAAACTGGACAAGGTCAAGCTGGGCACGGCCGCGGAGGCCGAGACCATCCGCAAGATGATCATCGCGATGGCCAAGGATCCGCGCGTCCTGGTGATCAAGCTGGCCGACCGGCTGCACAACATGCGCACCATGCGGTTCCTGCCGCCGGAGAAGCAGGCCCGCAAGGCCAAGGAGACCCTCGAGGTGCTGGCGCCGCTGGCGCACCGGCTGGGCATGGCCACGGTCAAGTGGGAGCTGGAGGACCTCGCGTTCGCGATCCTGCAGCCCAAGAAGTTCAACGAGATCGTCCGCCTGGTCGCCAACCGCGCCCCGTCCCGCGAGGAGTACCTCAACGCGGTGATCGAGGAGCTGGACAAGCACCTGAGCGACGCGAAGATCAAGTGCACGGTCGAGGGCAGGCAGAAGCGCTACTACTCGATCCACCAGAAGATGATCGTGCGCGGCCGCGACTTCGACGACATCCACGACCTGGTCGGCGTCCGGCTGATGGTCGAGGACGTCCGTGACTGCTACGCGGCGATGGGTGTCGTGCACGCCATGTGGCAGCCGATGCCGGGCCGGTTCAAGGACTACATCGCCCAGCCGCGGTTCGGCGTGTACCAGTCGTTGCACACCACGGTCATCGGCCCGGACGGCAAACCGCTGGAAGTGCAGATCCGCACGCACGACATGCACCACACGGCCGAGTACGGCATCGCGGCGCACTGGCGCTACAAGGAGACCCGCGGCACCCACGACAGCAAGGGCGTCGAGGTCGACGAGATGGCCTGGATGCGCCAACTGCTCGACTGGCAGCGTGAAGCCGCGGACCCGGGTGAGTTCCTCGAGTCGCTGCGCTACCAGTTCTCCACCCGCGAGATCTTCGTGTTCACCCCGAAGGGTGACGTGATCACGCTGCCGGCCGGGTCGACGCCGGTGGACTTCGCCTACGCCGTGCACACCGAGGTCGGTCACCGTTGCATCGGCGCGCGCGTCAACGGCCGCCTGGTGGCGCTGGAGCGCAAGCTGGAGAACGGCGAGGTCGTCGAGATCTTCACCTCGAAGGCCGAGGGCGCCGGACCGTCGCGTGACTGGCTGCAGTTCGCCGCGTCGCCGCGGGCCAGGGCGAAGATCAAGCAGTGGTTCGCCAAGGAACGCCGGGAAGAGGCGATCGAGGCGGGCAAGGACTCGATCGCCAAGGAAGTCCGCCGGGTCGGCCTGCCGATGCAGCGGCTCGTGTCGGTGGACGCGATGACGGCGCTGTCGCGTGAACTGCGCTACCCGGACATCAGCTCGCTGTACGCGGCCGTCGGCGAAGGGCACACCTCCGGGCGGCACGTCGTGCAGCGGCTGGTCGCGTTGCTCGGCGGCGTCGAACACGCGGAGGAGGAGCTCGCCGAACGCGCGACCCCGTCGACCGTCACCCGCCGACGCGCGTCCGGTGACGCCGGTGTGGTCGTCAAGGGCGCCTCGGACGTGTGGGTCAAGCTCGCCCGCTGCTGCACCCCGGTGCCGGGTGACGACATCCTCGGGTTCGTCACGCGCGGCGGCGGTGTGAGCGTGCACCGCACGGACTGCACCAACGCCGACGAGTTGCTGGCCGAGCCCGAGCGGCTGGTCGACGTGGAGTGGGCGCCGTCGGCGTCCTCGGTGTTCCTCGTGGCCATCCAGGTCGAGGCGCTCGACCGGCACCGGCTGCTGTCGGACGTGACCAAGGTGCTGGCTGACGAGCGGGTCAACATCCTGTCCGCGTCGGTGCAGACATCCCGTGACCGGGTCGCGGTGTCGCGGTTCTCGTTCGAGATGGGCGACCCGAAACACCTCGGGCACGTGCTGAAGGCGGTCCGCAGCGTCGAGGGCGTGTACGACGTCTACAGGGTGACGTCGGCTTCCTGAACCAGCGTGGTGAGCGTCGCGCCCGCCAACGCCTTCACGTCGCGGGACAGGTGCGCCTGGTCGGCGTAGCCGCACGCGTACGCGACCTCGGTGAACGGTTTCCCGGCGTAGACGAGTTCCAGCGCGTCGGAGAACCGCATGATCCGGTGCAGGGTCTTGGGTCCGTAGCCGAACGTGGCCAGGCACTTGCGGTGCAGGTGCCGTTCGGTGATGCCCAGGTCCTCGGCGATGTGCCGGACGTCGTGGTCGGTGACGAGCCGCGTGACCAGTGCGGCGAAGTCGTCCGGTTCGGCTGACCGCACCGAGTTCAGCAATGCCTGGCCGGGGTTGCCGCCGTGCACCTCGTCGAGCAGTCGTTGCACGCGGTCATGCGGCCAGAACTCCGCCAACGGCACTCGCGCGTTCGCGATCGCGTGCGCCGGGACACCCAGCAACCCCGGCGCGACCCCAGGCTGGAACCGCACACCGAAGCCGGTTCCGGTGGACTGGGTGACGAACGCTTCGGTGTCCGGGCCGGCTACGAGCAGGTCGGTGCCGTTCCAGATGATGTCCACACACGTGTCCGGGACGACCCGCTGCGCTCCGACCTTCGTACTCGTCCACAAGCAGCGCACGGCGTCGGTCCGAGCAGGCTCGAACTCCCGGTACATACGTCCAGCGTACTGGTCGCCTCTGACACTCCCCGTGCAACCAATGTGGCCTTCGTTGCGAAAAACGCAACGAAGGCCACATTGGTTGCCAAGCGAACGCGGGTCAGGAAACCGTGGCGGTCTCGATGTTCACCGGGTTCTTGGGCGCACCGTCCTGACCTTCGGTGATGCCGCCCGCGGCGATCTTGTCCAGCGTGGTCAGACCGGCCGCGTCGATCGTGCCGAAGACCGTGTAGTTCGGCGGCAGCTGGCTGTCGCCGTAGACCATGAAGAACTGGCTGCCGCTGGTGTTCGGGCCCGCGTTGGCCATCGCCAGCGTGCCCTTCGGGTACGGGATGGTCTCCTGGCCCGCGGCGGGCTTGGGCAGGCTGGCCAGCTCGTCCTTGATCTCGAAGCCGGGGCCGCCGGAGCCCTGCGCGGTCGGGTCACCGCACTGCAACACCTTCAGGCTCGGCGAGCCGACCAGGCGGTGGCAGGTGGTGCCGTCGTAGAACTTGGACTTCACCAGGTGCTCGATCGCCTCGGCCGTGCACGGTGCCTTGGCGCGGTCGATGGTCAGCGGGATGTCGCCCTGGTTGGTCTTGATGGCGACCTTCGCCGTGCCCGCGTTCGGCGTCGGGTCGACGTCCGGCGGCGCGTCGACCGGCTTGGACGCCGGCTTGGCCGGGTTCGACGAGAACTTGCACGGCCCGCTGGTGGTCTTCGCCTCCTGCGGCGTGTCGCTCGGCGGGTTGGCTGTCGAGTTGCTGTCACCGCTGTTCAGCACGACCAAGAGATAGATCAGCCCGACGACCACCACCACGCCACCGACAGTGAGCGCGGTGGCGACTATCCGGCGCTTTTTGGCGCGCTCGGCCCTGCGGGTTATCTGGCGTTCCAGCTTGCGCTTGGCCGCCTCCCGGCGTTGCTGATTCGTCGGCACCTGCACCCTCCCTGGCCCTCACGTCCGCTAGCTCACCTGCTAGCTGGCGCAGTCTATTTGCACCCCCGGTAAGAACTGTGTAGAGGGGACGCCCAGTAGGGTGGCCGTATCCACGCGGTGTGCATACCGAGAGGACGTGCGCGTGCTTGTCGTCGGCTTTCCCACCGGGGCCCTGCAGGCCAACTGCTACTTGATCGCGCCGGGGAAAGGCGAGGCCTGCGTGATCGTCGACCCCGGTCAGGACGCCGCGGAGCCGGTCGCGGCGGCCATCGCCGAACACGGGCTGACGCCGGTCGCCGCCGTGCTGACCCACGGCCACTTCGACCACTGCTTCGCGGTCGCGCCGATCTGCGACGGTGACGACATCCCCGCGTGGATCCACCCGGACGACCGCGCGCTGCTGTCCGACCCGTTGAAGGGGATCAGCGCGGAGTCGGCGGCGTTCTTCGGCGGCAAGCTGGAGATGCGTGAACCGCGGGAGGTGCGCGAGCTCACCGACCAGGCCGTGCTCGACCTCGGCGGGCTGAGCATCACCGTCGACCACACGCCCGGCCACACCCAGGGTTCGGTCACGTTCCGGTGTGACACGCAGGAAGGCGGCCGGTTGCTGTTCGCCGGTGACACGTTGTTCGCCGGGTCGATCGGCCGGACCGACCTGCCGGGCGGTGACATGCGCAAGATGGCGCAGTCGTTGCGCACCAAGATCCTCACCCTGCCCGACGACACCGTCGTACTGCCGGGGCACGGGCCGACCACGACCATCGGCCGGGAGCGCGCGTCCAACCCGTTCCTGGCCGGACTCGACGAGGACTCGACTGTGCCTGGTCCGCTGCGGGGGCTGTGATGGCGACCGAACACCTGCCGCTCGACCTGCTCGACCGGGCCGGTGTGCGCAAGCGCTTCCGGATGGCGATCGTCGCGATCCTGGTCCTCGCCGCCGCGATCGGCGGTGTCGTCGGCCTGATCTTCGACCAGACGGCCGCGTTGGTCACGGCGGCCGCGGTCGCCGTGCCGCTGCTGTTGTTCAGCTGGTCGCAGGCCCGGCGCACGTTGTGGCTGGACGGCACCAAGGTCGTCCTGCGGACGTTCGGCCGCCGCGCGGTCGACCTGTCCAAGGCGGAACGGCTCGAGATGGTCGTGATGGACGTCCGCAGCGTGCGCACCGTCAGCATGCTGGTCGCCGACACGCCCCGCAGCCGTGGCATCAACATGGCTGTCGCGTCCTACTCCGGCACGGGCGGCGCCGAACTGGGCATCATGGCGTTGCGCAAGCTCGCCGACGCGCTGGCGGCCAGTGCGAACTCCGGGTCGCTCGTGATCTCCGAACTGCTGGTGGCCCAGCTCAGGGCGGAGGCACGGGGCGAAGGCCTCGACGGCCGCCCGCTGTACCAGCTGGCCAAGGCCGCCCCGCCGGGCAAACTGGCCGTCCGGCTCAAGCCCGAGGCCGTGACGAAGTTCGTGGCTTCGCTGGAGCAGTAGCCGGTTCGCGGCTGGCCACGAGAGCCGCGGCCAACGTGGTCACGGGCACGCACGCGACGAGCCCGATGCTGCCGACGAGCGTGCGCACGATCTCCTGCGCGATGGACTGCGACCCCAGGATCGTGCCCAGGTCGGCACCGGACACGTACGAGTACAGCAGCACGGGAAGCGCGGCGCCCGCGTAGGCCATCGCGAGCGTGTTCACCGCGGACGACACGTGGTCACGGCCGATGCGTAACCCGGCGGCGTACAGCTCACGCCAACTCAGCAACGGGTTCGCGCGCCGCAACTCCCAGACCACGCTCGCCTGCGTGACGGTCACGTCGTCGAGAACACCGAGCGCGCCGATGACTAACCCGGCGAGCAACAACCCGCGCGTGTCGAGTCCGTGCCCGAGTGATCCGAGCAGCAGCGCGGTGTCCTCATCAAGCCCTGTCAGGTCGGTCAGTGCCGAGAACAACGCGCCCAGCACTCCGATCAGGACCAGGCTGATCATCGTTCCGAGCACGGCCGTCGACGTCCGCGCGGAGAACCCGTGGGTCAGGTACAGCGCGGCGAACATGATCAGCCCGGCGCCCGCGACCGCCACCACCAGCGGGTTCTCACCGGTGAGGATGGCGGGCAGGACGAACAGCAGCAGGACGAGGAAGCTGAGCCCGAGCGCGATCAGCGCGGCGAGGCCCTGGTACCGGCCGAGGACGAGGATGGCCAACGCGAACACGACGGCGAGGACCGCGAGCGGCATGCCGCGCTGGAAGTCCACGACCCGGTACGACTCGCCCTTGGCCGGGTCGTCGCCCGAGTACGCCATCACGATCTTGTCGCCGACGGCGAACCGCGGCGTGCTGGGCTCGTTGGGAGACCGGCTGATGATGTTCTTGCCGGGCGCGGGACCGTCGCTCATCCGGACCGTGACCACCAGGCACGCGGGGTCGGGCGTACCGACCTGCACGCCGCCGTCGCACGACCCGAGTGACGTCGCGACGACCTCGCCGCGTACCGGGTCCTGCTGGCCGCCTGTGGGCTTCGGCGTGTCACCGGTGGGGTAGAGCAGCACGACCCCGATCACGGACGCCAGCGCGAACGGCAGCAGCAACCAGGTCAGCAGCCGCCGGACCTTCGGTGACGCCGGTTGCGCCGGACCGTGCCCATGCCCGTGGCCATGTCCGTGCCCGGTGGGTTTCTCCGGTTCGTCGGTGACGCGGGGGATCGGAACGGTGTCGTCGTGCACGGGGCCCATCCTGCACTCCGGTTGATCAGCCCAGTGGATCAGCCCAGGGGATCGGTGTAGCGGAAGTGCCGTGTGAACATGTCCTCGCACGCCGCGACCGCCTGCGCGAGGCGCTCGGTTCGACTGCCGGTGACACGCACCCAGGGAACCCCGCGCTCACCCAGCCGCTGAACGAACAAACCGGTCATCCATTCGCGCAGGTGCTCGCCGTCGCGCCAACCGTCCTGTTCGAACGGCACGCCCTCGTGGTCGGTGAGCAGGTACAACGCGGGGCGTCGCGTGCCGACGGCGTCCGAGACCTGGGAGTAGGCACATCCGAGGTAGCGTTCGCACCACACGGTCGCGGCCCACGGATCGTTGTCGCACACCAGAACCGGGCCGAGCGACGCGGCCTCGTCCTCGACGCGTGCCTGCCGGGCGGCGACGTCGACGAAGTCGCCGACAGTCCACACCAGACTGTCCAGGTCCGCGGCAGGGTCGAACGCCTGGGCGGCGGCCAGTTTCTCCTCGGTGTGCACGCGGCCGTACTCCGGGACCCACGCGGCTCGGTAGTGCTCGGCCAATGCACGGGAAAGCGTTGTCGTACCGGTGGATTCCGCGCCGACGACGACGACCCGGGCGGCGAGACCGGCGCGGGTGGCAGGCGCGAGATCGTGCCAGCGCCCTTGCGGGTCGGCACGGACCGCTGTGCCGGAAACCGGGTGGGCCGATCGTTCGGGGTCGACCGGAACGTGGTCGGCGCCAAGGCGTTTGGCCAGTTCGGGGCCGTACTCCTCGGACGTGAACACCGCGTCGACCGCCGCTGTGGCCGGATCGCCGTCCAGGATCGCCCGGCGCGACAACACCGACCGGGCGATGGCGACGTGTGCCTGCCAGATCTCGTCGTCATCGAAGTCCGTGGGGTGTTCGTCGATGTCACCGAGCACGACGACGCCGGAGTCGCCGCGGTGCTCCTCGGCGAGCCAGGAGACCCGGTCGGCCACCGGGATCGACTCGACGCTGGACGCGAGAACGGCGACCGTGGTCCGTTCGCTCGCCGCCGCGGCGGCCCGGACGAGCAGGTGGTGGCCGCGGTGCGGCGGGTAGAACTTGCCGAGGACAAGCGCGTGCCGGAACCGTTTCATGCTGTCACCAGCTCCCGTCCCCGCACGTCGGCTCGCCAGTTGCGCAACCCGAGCACGCACAACGCCAGGAATCCGATGTAGAGGATCGCGGTCAGCCACAGCTGCTTGTAGGCGTACAGCGGGATGTAGATGATGTCGGCGGTGATCCACAGCCACCACGACTCCAGTTTCTTGCGCGCCTGGCCCCATGTGGCCAGCAGCGAAAGCACGGTCGTCACGGCGTCGGGCAACGGCACGGTCGAGTCCGTCAGGCTGTCCAGGATCCACGTCAGCGCGGCCGTCGCGACGACGCCGATGCCCACAAGCGACCACCACTGGCTCCTGGTCGTTTTGCTGACCGGCAGGTGCGTGTGTGCCTGGCCACCACGCAACCACGACCACCAGCCGAACACGGCGAGTGCCATGTAGACGACCTGGAGCCACCCGTCCGCGTACAGACCGCTGGTCATGAACAGGGCGAGGAACGCGATGTTGTTGAGGATGCCGATCGGCCAGTTCCACACGTTCTGCCTGGCCACCAGCCACACGCACAACGCGCCGGTGACGAACCCGGCCACCTCGCCCCAGCTCGTGCTGGTGGCGCCGAGCGTGATCGCCGGCGTGTGGAACGGCACCAGGAGCGTGTCCAGTAACGACATGCCGTGATCATGTCAGTCGTCCGGCCCGGAGTCCGGGGACCGGGAGTATTGCGGCCGGCGACGCCTGGGGGGTTGTGCGCCGCCGGCACAACGGGACTGTGCCGCATCCCTGCACAAAACCTGCACAAAGGCGGGGTTCGACGTGCGCCAAGTCATACAGGTTCACCTGTACAGCTAAAACTGTAGATACTACCGTCGGTGCCATGCGTGCGAACGAGGATGTGTCGTCCACGGCGATCCAGGCGTCGAACGAGGTCCGCGCGGTCATCAGCCGCCTGCGGCGCCGAATCCTGAACGCCGCCAAACCGGAGGACATCACGCTGGGGCAGGCGTCGGTCCTGGCTCATCTGGCCAGCCGAGGGCGGGCCACGGCGAGTGAACTGGCCTCCGCCGACGGAGTCAGGCACCAGTCGATGACCGCCATGATCTCGTCTCTGGCCGAGGCGGGCCTGGTGAGTCGAAGTCCTGATCCGGACGACCGGCGACGCGTGCTCGTCACGCTGACCGCTGCCGGGCGGCGCCGGGTGGAGGAAGGGCGGCAGGCCCGGTCGGAGTGGCTCGCCCGCCAGTTGCAGGACAAGTGCACCGAAGAGGAGCGGCAGGCCGTGATCGCCGCCATGGGCGTGTTGGCACGGCTGACCCATGACTGAACCGGACAAGCCGGGGTTCGACCGGCGACTGCTGCCGCCGATGCTGCTGGGCTCGGTCCTGAACCCGATCAACTCGACGATCATCTCGGTCGCTCTCGTGCCCATCGGTGCCGCGCTGGGTGCGCCGCCCGCGGAGACCGCGTGGCTGGTTTCCGCGCTCTACCTGGCGACCGCGCTCGGGCAGCCGATTGTCGGCAGGCTCATCGACATCTACGGACCGCGCAGGCCGTTCCTGCTCAGCACCGGCCTCGTCGGTCTCGCCGGAGTCGTCGGCACCCTGGCGCCGAACCTGGGAGTGCTGATCGTCGCCCGTGTGCTGCTCGGCTTCGGCACGTGTGCGGGCTATCCCGCCGCGATGGCGCTGCTGCGCAGCGAAGCCACCCGGACCGGGCGGGACAGTCCCGGCGGCGTGCTGACCGCGCTGGCGGTCGCCAACCAGACCATCGCTGTCGTCGGCCCGCTGCTGGGCGGTGTGCTGATCGCCGCAGGCGGGTGGCGTACCACCTTCGCGCTGAACGTGCCGCTGGCTGTCGTTGCCGTGGTGCTCGGGCTGTGGCGCATGCCCAAGTCGGATGACTCACCGCAGCGAGGTGGACTCGCTGCTCGGCTTGACCTTCCCGGGATGGGGCTGTTCGCCGCGATGCTCGTGTCGCTGTTGCTGTTCCTGATGAACCTGCACCTGCGTGACTGGTACCTGCTGGTGATCGCTGTCGTGTTGGGAACTGGTTTCGTGGTACGGGAACTGCGGGCGACGACACCGTTCATCGACCTGCGGGTGCTCGGCGGCAACCTTCCGCTGGTGGCCACCTACGCACGTGCGCTCGTGGCCTATGTCGTGGCGTACGCGTTCCTCTACGGCTTCAGCCAATGGTCCGAGGAAGGCTATGGACTGACGCCCTTCCACGCCGGGCTGGTGCAGGTCCCCATGTTCCTGCTGGCGATCGGCGTCTCGGTGTTCGCCGGGCGGCGCGCGGGCGTGCGCGGCAAGCTGCTGGTGGGCGCGATCGGGCAGATCGCCGCGTGCCTGCTGATGCTGACGCTGACCGACGCGAGTCCGCTGTGGACACTGCTGCTCCTCGCCCTGATCTTCGGTGTGCCACAGGGGTTGAACAACCTGGCGCTGCAGAACTCCGTTTATTTCCAGGCTGATCCGGCGCGCACCGCGTCGTCGGCGGGGTTGCTGCGCACCTTCGCCTACATCGGTTCGATGGTCGCGTCCTCCGCGACCGCCGCGTCCTTCGGGCAACACGCCGACACCGGCGGCCTGCACCACCTGACCTGGATCATGCTCGGTTCCGGCGTGGTCTACCTACTGGTGACCGTCTTCGACCGCACGCTCGGCCGTGTCGCGGCATCCGGGTGACGCCGGTTTGACAGCAACTCGAACATATGTTCGGATCATGGCCATGCGCTGGGACGCTCAACGGGCCGATCGCGGGCAACTGGCCCTGCCTGGACTGGTGCGTACGGTCCAGACCCCGGAGTTCGCCGACATCACCTTCCATGAGGTGTACGCGAAATCCGTGCTGAACCGGCTGCCGGGCGGCCGTTCGGCGTTGCCGTTCCAGTGGACGATCAACCCGTACCGCGGCTGCTCGCACGCCTGCGCGTACTGCCTTGCGGGCGAGACCGAGATCCTGATGCTCGACGGCACGACCAGGCCGCTGGCGGACTTGAAAGTCGGCGACGAGATCTACGGCACGGGCAGGCTGGGCAACCAGCGCCAGCGCGTGCCGACGAAGGTCCTCGCGCATTGGACGACCGTCAAACCGGCGTTCCGCGTCCGGCTGCAGGACGGCACCGCGCTGGTGGCCAGCGGTGATCACCGGCTGCTGACCGACCAGGGCTGGCAGCAGGTGACCGAAGGCATCACCGGGCAGCCGTTCCTGACCGACGGGACCACGCTCGTCACGGACGTCGATGGCGTGATCCGGCCGCGGCTCGCGGTCGTGGCCATCGAGCCGCTCGGCGACCCCGTGGTGATGTACGACATCACTACCGGGACGGGCGATTTCATCGCCAACGGCGTCGTGAGCCACAACTGCTTCGCCCGCAACACGCACACGTACCTGGAGTTCGACGCGGGACGCGACTTCGACACCCAGGTGGTGGTGAAGGTCAACGCGCCCGAGGTCGTCGCCAAGCAGTTGCGGTCGCCGAAATGGCAGCGCGAACACGTCGCGATGGGCACGAACACCGACCCGTACCAGCGTGCCGAGGGCCGCTACAAGCTGATGCCGCGGATCATCGAGGCCCTCGCGGACTCGGGGACGCCGTTCTCGATCCTGACCAAGGGCACGGTCATGGTGCGGGACATCCCGTTGCTGGCGAAGGTGAGCAAGCAGGTGCCGGTGGGTGTGTCGGTGTCACTGGCCCTGGTCGACCGGGACCTGCAGCAACGGCTGGAGCCGGGCACGCCGAGCCCCCAGGCGAGGCTGGACATGATCAAGCGGGTCACGGACGCGGGGCTGCCGTGCGGAGTGCTCGTCGCGCCGGTGCTGCCGAAGCTGACCGATTCCCGTGACCAGCTCGAAGCGGTGCTGGCGGAGATCGCCGCCGCGGGTGCGACCGGCGCCACGATGATCCCGTTGCACCTGCGTCCCGGAACGAAGGAGTGGTTCGCCGCGTGGCTCGCCCGCGAGCGCCCGGACCTGCTTGACGACTACCGGGACATCTACGCACGCGGCAGCTACGCCAGCCGTTCCTACCGCGACCGGCTCGCGGAACGAGCGCGGCCGCTCGTGCGCAAGTACGGGCTCGAAGGCAGCAGCTTCCCGCGTAGCAGCAAGCCCACGGTCGAGGCGCCGCCGGTGGCGTCGGAGCAACTGGAGCTGATGCTTCAACAGAACGTGGATAGCCTCAGCGAATAGTTGTAGCTTGCTCACGGTGATGGCGTTGTTTCGTGAGTCGACCGGCTACCTCGACTTCGCCCGGTTCGGCCCGCCGTCCAACGCGGTGCTCGCCGAGCGCTCACGGCTGACCGAGTACGCGGCGGTCGCCGGGCCGACCACGGTCGACGACCTGATGCGGCAGGACCTGCGTGCCCGTGCGGCGGTCGCGCGGTTGTGCCGCACGGACACCGACCACGTCGTGCTGCTGCCGAACACCAGCACCGGCCTGTTCCAGGCGGCGTTCGGTGTGCGAGGCGAAGTTGTCGTCTCGGCGGCGGAGTTCCCGTCGAACACCTACCCCTGGGCTCGCGCCGCGGACGCACGGCCGCGCTGGGTGTCGCACGTGTGCGAGATCCCCGAGGCGGTCACCGGTGAGACCGCCGCGATCTCGCTCAGCGCGGTCGACTTCCGCACCGGCTACCGCGCGGACCTGGCCGCGATGCGCGAGGTCGCGGGCGACCGGGTGCTGATCGTGGACGGCATCCAGGGTTTCGGTGTCGTGGACGAGCCGTGGGAAGTCGCGGACGTGCTCGTGGTCGGCGGCCAGAAGTGGCTGCGCGCGGGCTGGTCGACCGGGTTCATGGTGCTGTCGGACCGCGCGCTCGAACGGCTGGACCCGGTGCTGTCCGGCTGGACCGGCGCGGAGGATCCCGGCCTGTTCGACGACAGCGTCCACCAGCCCGCGCCGCTCGCGGCCGCGTGGTCGCTGACCAACCTCAGCCCGATCGCCGCCGGAGCGCTCAACGTCGCGCTCGAACTGGTCGAACAGGCCGGGATCGCGCGCATCGAAGCCGAGATCTCGGCCAAGGTCGACGAGCTCGGCGAGGTCGTGCGGCGCGCGGGCGGGCAGATCGTCTCGTCCTTCGACCCGGCGAGGCGAGCGGGCATCCTCGCGTTCACCGTCCCCGGCAACCCGGCGGAAACGGTCGGCGCGGCGCTCAACGCCGAGGGCATCAGCGCGACCACCCGCCCGGAGCACGTCCGGCTGTCGCCCCACGTCTCCACCACGGCCGACACGATCGACCAGCTGGCCATCGCGTTGAAACGCGTCACGTCGAACAATCGCGCGGCCACCCCGCCCGCACGGGACGAAATCAGGGGATCCAACCCCACTCGACGGTGAACGTGCCCGGCCCGAAGCCGAGCACGACGGCGTGCGTCCGCCCGGCGCTGTCGACCACGAGATCACGCCGGGTCGCGGCGTCGGGGTCGTCGGCAGGCGTGTTGACCTGGTGGCAGTACGCGGGCAGGTTCGACGGGTCGAACCGCATCTCGACCACGTAGTCGCGGACCGGCAACCGGAACTTGCGGCAGAACGAGTCGTCCCCACGCGGGTACGGCGGCCCGGCCATGGCCACCTCGTACTCCATGATCACGGTCTCACCCCGCGCCAGCGCCCGGTCGAACAGCAGCTCGCTGACGATCAGACCGGCGGCCTGGTCCTTGGCGACGCGGCCGAGGCGGCACGACTGCAGCGGGACGATCCGGGGCAGCGGGTTGCCGGGCCGTGCCACGTCGTACACCGAGATCCACCGGTCGGCGCCGTCGTGCTCGGCGCGCAGCACCTGGCGGACGCGGATGCTGTGCTCGCCGCGGTCGGCGGCGATCTCTACCCGGTCGTGCTGGCTGATCCGCGTCAACGACGTGTCCGACGCCAGATCCATCCTCGACAGCAGCGGCGCCAACTGCTCGCGGTTGTCCCACAGCGCGTCGATCGGGATGGCCGTGGGCGTGCGCTGCGCGCGGCCACGCGGCCGCGGCGGGCCGAGCAACGCCGTCAACGAGCCGGACTCGACCCCCAGGACTTCCTCGAGGTGCTTGAGCGCGCTCATCGACTCCGGCCGTTCCGGCCTGCGCCTGCCCGACTGCCAGTAGCTCAACGCCGTCACGCTGATCGTCAGGCCGCGGGCTCTGAGCCGGTACTGGATCCGGTCGAGACTCAGTCCGCTCGCGCGAATCGCCGCACGTAAGGCGATCGGGAATGCGTCACCTGCCAGCGCGTCGACCTCGTCGATCGCACCGGAGTCCCCAACCGGCCAGCCTCCCATAGTCAGGCTCCCCTGGGTCATGAACCGTTACACGACACTACGTCGCGGTAACCCGCTGTGGTACCGACAAGAGTTGGTGATCCAGGCACCACGCGGTAGCCGACGGTGAAGGCCACCGGCGCGTTGGCTAGCCTTTTCACCTGGGCCTGATCCGTGGGCCCTCAGGTGTTGAGCTGATCGTGAATGGAGTGCACTACCCGTGATCCGCACCCATGAGGCTGGGACGCTCCGGTCCGAGCACGCCGGGCAGACCGTCACACTCAGCGGCTGGGTGGCGCGCAGGCGCGATCACGGCGGTGTCATCTTCATCGACCTGCGTGACCGTTCCGGCGTGTCCCAGGTCGTGTTCCGCGAGGGCGAGATGGCCGAGCGCGCGCACAAGCTGCGCAGCGAGTTCTGCGTCCGGGTCGTCGGCGAGGTGTCCGTGCGGCCGCAGGGCAACGAGAACCCGGACATCCCGACCGGGCAGATCGAGGTCCTCGTGACCGAGTTGGACGTGCTCAGCGAGGCCGCGCCGCTGCCGTTCCCGCTGGACGAGCACCTGACCGTCGGCGAAGAGGCCCGCCTCAAGCACCGCTACCTCGACCTGCGCCGGGCCGGCCCGGCCGCGGCGATGCGGCTGCGCAGCGAGGCGAACCGGATCGCCCGCGACGTGCTGCACGCCGACGGCTTCCTGGAGATCGAGACCCCCACCCTGACCCGTTCCACGCCGGAAGGCGCGCGTGACTTCGTCGTGCCCGCCCGTCTCGCGCCGGGCTCGTGGTACGCGCTGCCGCAGTCGCCGCAGCTGTTCAAGCAGTTGCTGATGGTCGCCGGGATGGAGCGGTACTACCAGATCGCGCGCTGCTACCGCGACGAGGACTTCCGCGCCGACCGCCAGCCGGAGTTCACCCAGCTGGACATCGAGATGAGCTTCGTCGACCAGGACGACGTGATCGCGCTGTCGGAGAAGGTCGTCTCGGCGCTGTGGCGTGAGCTCGGCGACCACGAGATCACGCTGCCGATCCCGCGGATCAGCTACGCCGAGGCGATGTCCCGCTACGGCTCGGACAAGCCGGACCTGCGGCTGGGCGTCGAGCTGACCGACCTGACCGAGTACTTCAAGGACACGCCGTTCCGCGTGTTCCAGGCCGCGTACGTCGGCGCGGTCGTGATGCCCGGCGGCGCGAGCCAGCCGCGGCGCCAGCTCGACGCGTGGCAGGAGTGGGCCAAGACCCGTGGCGCCAAGGGCCTGGGTTACGTGCTGGTCGGCGAGGACGGCACGCTGGGCGGCCCGGTCGCCAAGAACATCTCCGACGCCGAGCGCGAGGGCCTGGCCAAGGCCGTCGGCGCCAACCCCGGCGACTGCATCTTCTTCGGCGCGGGCGACCTGGGGTCGTCGCGGGCGCTGCTGGGCGCCGCACGGCTGGAGATCGGCCGCAAGTGCGGCCTGATCGACGAGTCCGCCTGGTCGTTCGTGTGGGTCGTCGACTTCCCGATGTTCCAGGCCGTCGAGGGCTCGGACGACGTCGCCGTCGGGTCGGGCAAGTGGACCGCGCTGCACCACGCGTTCACCTCGCCAACGCCGGAGTGGATCGACCGCTTCGAAGAGGACCCGGGCAACGCCAACGCCTACGCGTACGACCTCGTGTGCAACGGCAACGAGCTGGGCGGTGGCTCGATCCGTATCCACAACCGGGAAGTGCAGCAGCGCGCGTTCAACGTGATGGGCATCGGCCCGGAGGAGGCGCAGGAGAAGTTCGGCTTCCTGCTGGACGCGTTCTCCTACGGCCCGCCGCCGCACGGCGGCGTCGCGTTCGGCTGGGACCGGATCTGCATGCTGTTGTCGGGGGCCGACTCGATCCGCGACGTGATCGCGTTCCCGAAGTCCGGCGGCGGCTACGACCCGCTGACCGGCGCGCCCGCCCCGATCACCGCCGCGCAGCGCAAGGAAGCGGGCGTCGACTTCAAGCCCAAGCCCCCGGCCCAGAACACGCCCGCCGAGGCGTGACCCGTGCTGCACTTGCGGGTGGTGTGCCCGCCTGAGCACACCACCCGGGTGATCGGTCTGCTCGAGGACGAGCCGGGCGCGACGCACCTGATCGTCCTGCGTGGCGTGGCGGTCGCGCCTGCGGGCGATGTCGTCGAGGCCGACGTGGCCAGGGAAGCGGCCGACGCCGTGATCGAGCGGCTGTGCGCGCTCGACCTCGACCACGTCGGTGCCATCACGCTCGAGCAGATCGACACCGCGCTGTCCGACGCGGCCGACAAGGCCGAGGAGGCGGCGCCCGGTGAGGGCGCGGACGCGGTCGTCTGGGAGGAACTGCTCGGCCGTACCGGCGAGGAGTCCCGGCTCAACGTCACGTTCCTCGGGTTCATGATCATCGCCTGCCTGTTGGCGGCGGTCGGCGTCGTGACCGATTCAGCCGTCACGGTCGTCGGCGCCATGGTCGTCGGGCCGGAGTTCGGGCCGCTGGCGGCGATCGCCGTCGGCCTCGTGCGCCGCAGGTGGGACCTGGTCAACCGGGCGGCGGTCGCGCTCGCGATCGGGTTCCCGCTGGCGATGGTGGTCACGGCGGGCGGGACGCTGCTCGGCGAATGGGCCGGGCTGCTGGACGTGACCGCCGTCCGCGGCGGACACGCCGTCGACTTCGTCTACGACGTGGGCGTGTTCTCGCTGATCGTGGCATTGTTGGCCGGAGCGGCAGGCATGCTGTCGATGACGTCGGCCAAGTCCGCCGCGCTCGTGGGGGTGTTCATCTCGGTGACGACCATCCCCGCCGCGGGTTACGCGGCGGTCGCCGCGGTACTCGGGGAATGGCAACGGTGTCTGTGGTCGTTCGGTCAGTTGGTGGTCAACCTGGTCGGGATCGTGGTCGCCGCCGCATTGGTCCTGCTTGTCCGGAAACGGACGTGGACGAGGGCGGACAACGGCCGCCCCCTGTCCACTGGGTGAGATCGTGACCTGTTCGGGCTGACTGCGCGTCTCTATCGTTGGTTGTGACTACTGTCGGGGCCGCGATGACGCGGGAGTAGGGTCAGAGGAGATGAGTGTGGACATCGCCGCCGACCCGCCCGATCTCGACCAGCCGCCGGACCAGGCCATCACCGAGGCGGTGAACGCGGCGGAAGCGGTGCTCAGGCGCAGGTACGGAGCCAAGATCCAGCTCGCGGAGCCGGAGGATCTCGGCGGCAGCACCCATTCCACCGTGGTGCGCGTCCGTGTCGCCGTGACACCGTTCTCGCTGCCGCGCACGCTCGTGGTCAAGCGCTACAACCAGCCGACGCCGTCGGAGGCGTTCGTCCGCGAAGCCGTCAGCTACCAGCTGTTCACCGCGCTGACGGCGGACGAACGCATGTGCCCCGAGCTTTATGCACACGACGGCAACGCGGGCGTGATCGTTATCGAAGATCTGGGACGCGCTCCCACCCTGGCCGACAAGCTCCTCGGCGACGACGCACGCGCCGCGGAACGTGCTCTGTTGTCGTGGGCCCGTTCCCTGGGGCGGCTGCACGCGACGACCGCGGGCCGCGAGGCCGACTTCGACGCGTTGATGCGCCGCCTGTCCTCGGCGAAGGTGAAGGGCGACCCGTTGGCGGTCAACGGGCCCGCGGCCATCGAGCGCCTGCCGCAGCTGATCGAGGACGTCCTCGGCGTGCCGACCCCCGCGCACGTCTTCGAACGCGCCGAGCGGACCCGCTGGCTGCTGGCCACCAGCAGGCACCGCGGCTTCAGCCCGTCGGACCTGTGCCCCGACAACAACCTGATCACCAGCAGGGGAGTCAGGTTCCTGGACTTCGAGGGCGGCTGCGTCCGAAACATCATGCTCGACGCGGCGTACCTGCGTGTGCCGTTCCCGTCGTGCTGGTGCGCGTTCGCGTTGCCAGCCGGGATGACCGAGGCGATGTTCGCGGCGTGGCGCGCCGAGGTCAAGGTGATGTGGCCGGACCTGGCCGACGACTCGGTCGTGCTGCCGCGGATGCTGGACGCGCAGCTGTTCTGGGTCTGGGCGTCGACCTTCTGGTTCCTGCCGAGGCCGGGCGAGCCGGACGCGCCGATCGACAGCCACCTGCCGTCGCCGCGCCGCAGCGTCTCGCTGGCCGCCCGCTGGCGGCACCTGGCCGACGAGGCCGCACGAGCAGGCGCGCACAACATCGTGGAGCACTCCAAGGCCGTGGTCGACGCGTTGACCAAGAAGTTCGGGCCCGATCTGGACCTGCCGATGTACCCGGCGTTCCGATAGTTCAGGCAGGCGTCTTCGCACGGTTAACCCGAAGTCACCGCTGGTGAGCGAACGGCATAGATCGTTGTGCCGTGACCGTGCTGGAGTACGCACCTCAGGGGCTGCGGCAGGTACGCAGCCTCGTCGTGCTGGGAGATTCGACTGCGGTGGGGCTGGGCGATCCGTTGCCCGGCGGAGGTTGGCGTGGCGTCGGCCCGTTTCTCGCCGACGCGCTCAGCGGCACCGAACAGGTGCGGTTCGCCAACGTCTCGATCAACGGTGCCCGGATGGGCGACGTGCGCGCGATCCAGTTGCCCCAGGCGCTGGCCATGGCGCCTGAGGTCGCCGTGATCATCGTCGGGATGAACGACACGTTGCGCTCGGACTTCGACCCCGGGCGCATTCGGGACGACCTCGGGTACGTCGTCGGTGAGCTGCGGGCGGCGGGCGCGATCGTGCTGACCGTCCGGTTCCACGACCACGCGAAGGTCTTCCGGCTGCCCGGACCGCTGCGGCGCGCGCTGCGCAGCCGGATCACCGCGCTCAACTCGGTGATCGACTCGGTGTCGGAGGCGCACGACGCCGGGTGCCTCGACCTGGACCTGCTGCCCGGCGCCTACGAGATGAGCGCGTGGAGCGTGGACCGGCTGCACCCGTCGGAGCTCGGCCACCGGATGCTCGCCCAGGGTTTCGCCGCCCTGCTCGCCGACCGCGACTGCGCGATCCCGCACCCGGTGAGCCTCACGTGTTCCGGCGGGCGGCAGGTCGGCGCGGCCGGGCACCTCGTCTGGCTGGTCGTCAAGGGCATCCCGTGGCTGTGGCGGCGTGGCCGTGACCTCGTGCCATACGCGTTGTCGATCATGGTGAAGGGAGTTGTCGGACCCGCTCGCTAATGTGCGGGTCATGAGCTTCGCCGAGCGCAGTTTCAAGCCGTTACCCACCGGTCCGGTGGGCCAGGCCTGATTGGGTAGCGTGTTTCCCGTGGACGAGGGCCTGTTCGACGTTTCGCAACCAACCGAACCCGAGTACTCGGTGCCTTCGGGAGCACCGGCGCACCCAGGATCGGCTGCCAGCGTCGCCGCGAACGCCCCACTGGCTGTGCGGATGCGCCCGCAGTCGCTCGACGAGGTCGTCGGCCAGGACCACCTCCTGGGCGCCGGGTCGCCGTTGCGTCGCCTGGTGGAGGGCGCGGCACCGGCGTCGGTGCTGCTCTACGGCCCGCCGGGGACCGGCAAGACCACCCTGGCCACCCTCGTCTCGCAGTCGATCGGCCGCCGGTTCGTCGCGTTGTCGGCGTTGACGGCCGGTGTCAAAGAGGTCCGCGCGGTGATCGAGGAGGCCAAGCGCAGGCTGACCAGGTCCGGCGAGTCGACCGTGCTGTTCATCGACGAGGTGCACCGCTTCTCCCGTACCCAGCAGGACGCGTTGCTCGGCGCGGTCGAGGACCGGATCGTGCTGCTGGTGGCGGCCACGACGGAGAACCCGTTCTTCTCCATCGTGTCGCCGTTGCTGTCGCGGTCGCTCGTGCTCCAGTTGCACCCGTTGACCGACAAGGACGTCCGCGTGCTGATCCGGCGGACGGTCGCCGACCCGCGTGGCCTGGACGCACAACTCGGCTTGGCCGAGGACGCCGAGGACCATCTCGTGCGGCTGGCCGGTGGGGACGCGCGGCGCGCGCTGACGGCGCTGGAGGCAGCGGCGGACTCGGCGGCGTCCACCGGCCTGCCGGAGATCGATCTGGCGACCGTCGAGGCAACGGTCGACAAGGCGGCCGTCCGGTACGACAGGCAAGGTGACCAGCACTACGACGTGACGAGCGCGTTCATCAAGTCCATCCGCGGCTCCGACGTCGACGCGGCGTTGCACTACCTGGCGCGCATGATCGAGGCGGGGGAGGACCCGAGGTTCATCGCGCGGCGCCTGGTCGTGCACGCCAGCGAGGACATCGGCATGGCGGACCCGACCGCGCTGCAGATCGCCGTCGCCGCCCAGCAGGCGGTGCAGTTCATCGGGATGCCCGAGGGGCGGCTGGCATTGGCCCAGGCGACCATCCACCTCGCGACCGCGCCGAAGTCCAACGCGGTGATCACGGCCATCGACTCCGCGCTGTCCGACGTCCGCTCCGGTGGCGCCGGAACCGTCCCGCCGCACCTGCGTGACGGTCACTACGCCGGTGCCGCGCGCCTGGGCAACGCCAAGGGGTACCGCTACCCCCACAACGTCCCGGAAGGCGTTCTGGCGCAACAGTATCCACCGGACAAGCTGGTCGGCCGCGACTACTACGAACCAACCACGCGCGGCGCGGAACGCGCCCTGGCCGACCGGGTGCCGAAGCTCAGGAAGGCGATCCGGGGCGAGTGAAGGTCGATCTCGTTCTCACCGGTGAGAACGACAAACCCGTACTGGCGAACCTGCTCCAGTTGTACCTGCACGACTTCGCCGAGATTCGGTTCGCGGCGCTGACGCCCCACGGCACGTACACGTACAACTACCTGGACCCGTACTTCACGGAGTCGGCGACGCGCGAGGCGTACCTCATCATGGCCGACGGTGAGCTCGTCGGCTTTGCGATGGCACGGTGCGATGTCGACAACGACGGGTCATGGAACGTCGCCGAGTTCTTCGTCGTACGAGCCCGGCGGCGCAACGGCATCGCGCGCGAGGCCGCCACGCTCCTGTTCGCACGGCACCCGGGAACCTGGACGCTGAACTACGACCACGTCAACAAACCCGCGGTTGCGTTCTGGCGGTCGATGGCGGCCGACCTGGTCGCGGAGACCGAACTGCCCGACGCGCGCACCCGGCTGAGGTTCCGCGCCGGAAGGTAAAGGACTCTTCGGAACCCCTTGACCGCCACCATCCATAGTGGATGGCTGCTGTTCATGTCGGCGTGACCGGGCGGGCATATCACCGGACAAGCATGTCGGCATGGAAATACCTCGCGTCGGCGTTCCCGATCACCTGGCCGGTCGCCTGTCCATGGCGGAGCAGCACGAGTACCTCAGCCGCCGTTCCCTGCTGGGGCGCGGTGCGGCGGTGGCGGCACTGACCGTCGCGGGTCCCACCTTGCTGCCTGGCTTGGCATACGCGTCCGGTGACCGGGTAACACCGACGGGACGGCATCTGGCGTTCGGCCGCAACCCGCGAACGCAGATGCGTATCGCGTGGCAGGTCCCGGCGCTCGTGCGCAAACCGTTCGTGCGTGTCGGCTGCGACCCGCACGACCTCGGCCACCGCGTGCCCGCGGAGATCCAGCCGCTGCACTCCGAGGTCAAGGGCGTGATCGCGCCCCTGGACCAGTACTACCTGCACGCCGAGGTAGGGAACCTACGGCCGGGCGGCGAGTACTACTACGCCGTCGGCCACGAGGACTACGACCCGAAGCACGCCGACGCGAAGTTCCACACCGCACCGCCGCGCGGCTTCTTACAGCACAAGTTCACGTTCACCGCGTTCGGCGACCAGGGTGTCACCACCGCCGCGCTGGCCAACGACGGCGCCGTCGCCAAGCAGAACCCCGCCTTCCACCTGCTCGCCGGGGACATCGCGTACGCCGACCCGAACGGCGCGGGACTGCCGATCGGCAGCGAACCGGACACGGGACACGACACGTTCGACCCGAAAGTCTGGGACGCGTACTTCGGCCAGATCGAACCGGTCGCCGCCAACGTGCCGTGGATGGTCACCACCGGCAACCACGACATGGAAGCGCTGTACCCGCACAACGGCTACGGCGGCCAAACCGCACGCTGGGACTTCCCCGGCTCAGGGCCACGCTCGTGCCCGGGGGCGTACTCGTTCATCTACGGCAACGTCGGCGTCGTCTCGCTGGACGCCAACGACGTGTCCTATGAGATCCCCGCGAACCTCGGCTACAGCGGAGGTGAGCAGACCCGCTGGCTCAAACAACGCCTCGCGTACCTGCGCGCACAACCCGACGTCGACTTCATCGTCGTCTTCTTCCACCACTGCGCCTACTCGACCACCAACAGCCACGCGTCCGAAGGCGGCGTCCGCGACCACTGGGTCCCCTTGTTCGACAAGTACAAGGTCGACCTTGTCGTCAACGGCCACAACCACGTCTACGAACGCAGCGACGCGTTGCGAGCCGGCCGTGTGACCAAACAGGTCCCCATCGGCAGCGCGATCCGACCGGACACGGACGGAACCGTCTACGCCACATGCGGCGGTGGCGGCAAGAGCCTCTACAACTTCCCGGCACCGGACACCTACGCGGGCCATGAGATCCCGCACACCGACGTGCCCTCCTACCACTGGGCGCCGGGCAAGCAGAAGGTCACCGAGCTTGTTCCGTGGTCGCGCGTGCGGTTCACCGGCTACGCCTTCCTGGCCGTCGACTCCGAGCCCGCCTTCCCCGGCCGCAAAACCCGCCTCACCGTCCGCGTGCTCACCGCGACCGGCGCGGAGATCGACCGATTCGTCCTGGAACGCACGGCGGGCTTCCACTTCGGCAGCCTCACCCTCGGTGCCGACATCGGCGACGCGTGACGGGGCACGAACTGGAACCGCGAGCGCGACGTGAACAAGGCCGACGTGTGGCGGGCCCGCGAGGAACTGAGGCTGTCACTCGGACCGGTGAATATGTTCGCCCCTCAGCGCATCAAGGACACGATGCGTGACACCGCGCGGACCTCGGGCTTGAGGCGCTGCCCGACGACTGACGGCGCACCGGTAACCTTTCCCTCACCCAATTCGAGCAACCGCCTTACCGGGAGGCTTCGTGTCCGCAGGGGAATGGATCGCGGCTGCGGCTGTAGCCGTGTTCCTGCTGCTGGTGATTCTGGTGGCGCGCCCATTGTTCAAACTCGGGCGCACGCTGGACGAGGCCACCATCGCGATCCGCAAGGCGCATGAGAACTCCGACCCGCTGTTCGACGGCGCCAACACCACGCTCACCCACGTCAACACGCAGCTTGAGCGGGTCGACGGCATCACCGCCAACGCGCAGGCGGTCAGCGGCAACGTGTCCGCGTTGACCTCGGTGTTCACCGCGACGCTGGGTGGTCCGCTCGTCAAGGTCGCCGCCGTGTCGTACGGCTTGAGCAAAGCGATCAAGGCCCGCCGCAAGCGCAAGGAAGAGCGCGAGGGCAAGCACGCGCGTCGTGGCATCCGCAGGGGCCGCAAATGAGCAGGCTGTTCTGGATGGGCGTCGGCGTCGCGGCCGGAGTTGCGCTGTCACGTAAACTGAGGCAGAAGGCGTATCAGGCCACGCCTGCGGGTGTGGCCGAGAACGTCAGCGACGCGGTGCGTGAGCTGGCGGGCGCCGTGGGCGCGTTCGGTGCGGACGTGCGCGCGGGGATGCAGGAACGTGAGAAGGAGTTGCAGGACGTGGTGACCGAGCGGTCGGGCGTGCGCCTCTACGGCGCGCGAGCGCGACGGGCGGACGACTGAGTCGCTTCCAGCCCGGTCTTCCGCCGTGCCCGCCCACCGACCTGTTCCACCTCTCCTTGGGATGAGCCGTGCAAACGCATGAGATCCGCAACCGCTTCCTGACCCATTTCAAGAACGCCGGGCACACCGAGGTACCGAGTGCCTCGCTGATCCTGGACGACCCGAACCTGCTGTTCGTCAACGCCGGCATGGTGCAGTTCAAGCCGTATTTCCTCGGCGAGGCCCCGCCGCCGTACCCGACCGCCACCAGCGTGCAGAAGTGCGTGCGCACAGGTGACATCGACGAGGTCGGCAAGACCACCCGGCACAACACGTTCTTCCAGATGGCGGGCAACTTCTCGTTCGGCGACTACTTCAAAGCCAGTGCCATCGAGCACGCTTGGAACCTGATCACCTCCTCGCAGGACGAGGGGGGCTACGGCCTGGACCCCGACCGGATCTGGACCACGGTCTACCTCGACGACGACGAGGCCATCGACCTGTGGAAGAAGATCGCAGGCCTGCCCGACGAGCGGATCCAGCGCCGGGACGGCCTGGACAACTACTGGGACATGGGCGTGCCCGGCCCCGGCGGTCCCTGCTCGGAGATCTACTACGACCGCGGCGCCGAGTTCGGCAAGGAAGGCGGCCCGGTCGTCGACGAGGACAGGTACCTCGAGATCTGGAACCTGGTCTTCATGCAGGACGTCCGCGGCGAGCAGAGCCCGAAGTACGGCCACAAGCCGATCGGCACCCTGCCGAAGAAGAACATCGACACCGGCATGGGCGTCGAGCGCGTCGCCTACGTGCTACAGGGCGTCGACAACGTCTACGAGACCGACCTCGTCCGCCCCGTGATCAGCACGGCCGAGCAGATGTCCGGCCGCCGTTACGGCGCCGACCAGGTCGACGACGTGCGGTTCCGCGTCATCGCCGACCACGCCCGCAGCGGCGTGATGCTGATCGGCGACGGCGTGACCCCGGGCAACGAGGGCCGTGGCTACGTGCTGCGCCGCCTGCTGCGCCGGATCGTGCGCTCGGTGCGCCTGCTGGGTGTCGACGAGCCGGTGCTGCCCGAGTTCGCGGCCGTCGTGCGTGACGCCATGGGCCCGTCGTACCCGGAGCTGGTCCGCGACTTCGACCGGATCTCGGCCGTGATGAAGACCGAGGAGGAGGCCTTCCGCGCCACCCTCACCACGGGCTCCCGGATCTTCGACGTCGCAGCCTCGCAGACCAAGGACAGCGGCAGCAAGGTCCTGGCCGGTGACAAGGCCTTCCAGTTGCACGACACGTACGGCTTCCCGATCGACCTGACCCTGGAGATGGCTTCCGAGCAGGGCCTGCAGGTCGACGAGACCCGCTTCCGCGAGCTGATGGAGGAGCAGCGGCAGCGCGCCAAGGCCGACGCCGCCGCCCGCAAGACCGGCCACGGCGACCTCTCGGAGTACCGCAAGGTCCTCGAGCAGCACGGCGAGACCGAGTTCCTCGGCTACACGGACCTGCAGTCCACCGCCCGCGTGATCGGCTTGCTGGTCGAGGGCCAGCCGGTGTCGAAGGTGACGGCGGGACAGCACGCCGAGCTGGTGCTGGACCGCACCCCGTTCTACGCCGAGAGCGGTGGCCAGATCGCCGACAGCGGCCTGCTGGTCGGGTCCGGCGCCGAGATCCAGGTCGACGACGTGCAGAAGGCCGTCCCCGGCCTGTTCGTGCACCGCGTGACCGTGCTGTCCGGCGAGATCGGCCTGGACGCCGAGGTCACCGGGTCGGTCGACCGCGACCGCCGCAAGGCCATCGAACGCGCCCACTCGGCCACGCACCTCGTGCACGCCGCCGTCCGCGGTGCCTACGGCCAGCGCGCCGCCCAGGCCGGTTCGCTGAACTCGCCCGGCCGGATGCGGTTCGACTTCACCACGCCCGGTTCGGTCTCCGCCGACATCCTCACCGAGGTCGAGCAGGAGGTGAACGACTACCTGCAGACCGACGTCGAGGTCCAGACGTTCACCACGACCAAGGCCAAGGCACTCGAACTGGGCGCTGTCGCCCTGTTCGGCGAGAAGTACGGCGACAACGTGCGCGTGGTCGACATGGGCGAGTACTCCCGTGAGCTGTGCGGTGGCACGCACGTCGGCCGCATCGGCCAGCTCGGCCTGGTCAAACTGGTCGCCGACTCGTCCATCGGCTCCGGCGTGCACCGCGTCGAGGCCCTGGTCGGCTCGGACGCCCTGCGCTACGTCCGCAAGGAGCAGTTGCTGGTCTCGCAGCTCGCCGACCAGCTGAAGGTCCCGTCGGCCGAGCTGCCCGGCCGGATCGAGGGCCTGCTCGGCCGGATCAAGAGCGCCGAGAAGGAGATCGAGCAGCTGCGCATCGCCCAGGTGCTGCAGTCCGCCGGTGACCTGGCGGGCAAGGCCCAGGACCTGGATGGCGTCCGGCTGGTCGCCGAGCAGGTGCCCGAAGGCGTGGACGCCGGTGCCCTGCGTGCCCTGGCCACGGACGTGCGCAACCGGCTCGGCAACAGCGAGTCCGGTGTGGTCGCCCTGTTCGCCCCGGCCGGTGACAAGGTCAGCTTCGTCGTGGCCACCAACGGTGCCGCCAGGGACAAGGGGCTGGCCGCGGGCAAGCTGGTCGGCTCGTTCGCCCCGGCCATCGAGGGCCGGGGTGGCGGCAAGCCGGACATGGCCCAGGGCGGCGGTACCAAACCCGCTGGTCTGGACGACGCCATCGCCCTGTTGCGCAAGGAGCTGGGCGGCACGTGACGCAGGACGGTCCGGCCGCGCACCGCCCGGGTGACGACGACCCCGGGCCGGGCCGGAGACTCGGTGTGGACGTCGGCTCGGTACGGGTCGGCGTCGCGCTGAGCGATCCAGCGCCGATGCTCGCGAGCCCACTCGTTACTCTGTTCCGTGACGAAAAGGCCGGTAGCGATCTGGACCAGATCGCCCGGCTTGTCGCGGAGCACGAAGTGGTCGAGGTGGTGGTCGGCTTGCCGAAGACACTGGCTGGCAGACACGGCCCGGCGGCGATCGGCGCGGTCGCCTACGCCGAGCAGCTCGCCGAGCGGGTCGGGCACGTGCCGATCCGGTTCGGCGATGAGCGGCTCACCACTGTGACGGCGTCGCGGATGCTGTCGCAGCGCGGGGTGCGGGGCAAAAAGCAGCGCGCGGTGGTCGACCAGGCCGCCGCCGTGGAGATCCTGCAGGCGTGGCTGGACACGCGCGCGGCCGCCGTGCGCAGGGACAACGACCGGGTCGGGGATAGTTCACCGGAGGGTGCGGAGTGACGACCGACGGACTCGGACTGTTCGACAACTCGCGTGGTCACGACCAGGACGACCACGACGACTACGACGAAGAACCGCGCCGACCCAGACGCGGGAAACGCCGCGGCCCCACGTTCTGGGTGATCGCGGTCGTCATCGTCGCGCTGATCGCGGGCGGTGTGTGGTTCGGCGTCACGCAGGTGCTGGGCATCGGCGGTTTCAGCGACTACGACGGCGCGGGCGAGAGCGACATCGTGGTCGAGGTCAAGCCCAGCCAGGGCACGGCCAGCATCGGCGCGACGCTGGAGGAGAAGGACGTCGTGGCCAGCTCGCGCGCGTTCACCTCGGGGGGCGACGACAACCCCAAGGTCAAGGCCATCCAGCCGGGCTTCTACCTGATGAAGACCAAGATGTCCGGCAAGGCCGCCGTCGACCGGATGACGTCGAAGGACGCCCGCGTCGGCCAGTTGCAGATCCGGCCGGGCACGCAGCTCGACGACATCAAGCTGCCGGGCAACAAGATCAACCCGGGCATCTTCACGCTGATCTCGAACGCGGGCACCGTGACGATGAACGGCAAGAAGACCGGCCCGTCGGTCGAGGACCTGCGCAAGGTCGCCGAGACCGTGGACCTGACGCAGCTCGGCGCGCCCGCGTGGGCGGTGCCGTTCGCCTCGGCGGCCGAGCCGAAGCGCAGACTGGAAGGCCTGATCACGGCGGGCGTCTACGACGTGCAGCCCGGCCTTGGCGCGCAGGAGCTGCTGACCAAGGTGGTCAAGGACGCCGCGACGATGCTGGACGGCTGGGGGATGCCCAGGCTGGCCGAGAAAACGGGCTACACGCCGTACCAGCTGCTGATCATGGGGTCGCTGGTCGAACGCGAGGGCATCGAGAAGGACTTCGGGAAGATCTCCCGTGTCATCTACCGGCGGTTGGCCGACAACATCAAGCTCGGCTTCGACTCGACGATCAACTACCCGCTGGACGCCCCGGTCGTCACGACCAACGCCTCGGTGCGCAACACGCCGGGGCCGTACAACTCCTATCTGAACTTCGGGCTCCCCCCGACGCCGATCGCGGCTGCCAGCAAGAACGCGTTGCTCGCCGCGTCGAAGCCGGAAGACGGGCCGTGGGTGTTCTTCGTGAAGTGCTACAAGGACGGCACTTCGTGCTTCGCGGTGACGGACGCGGAGCACAACCAGAACATCAGAGACGCCAAGGCCCGTGGCGCCTACTGATCGCAAGGCCGCTGTCGTCGGGAAGCCCGTCGAGCACTCGCTGTCGCCCGTGCTGCACTCGGCTGCCTATGCCGCGCAGGGACTGACCGGGTGGACGTACTCGCGGATCAGCTGTGACGCGGAAGGACTGCCCGCCCTGGTCGCCGGTCTGGGGCCGGAATGGGCGGGGTTGTCCGTGACCATGCCGGGCAAGCACGCCGCGTTGACGGTGGCCACTGAGGTCACCGAGCGCGCATCGCTTGTGGGCGCGGGAAACACGCTCGTCCAGTTGCCGGACGGCGGCTGGCGGGTGGACTGCACCGATGTCGACGGTGTCGTGGGCGCGCTGTTGTACGCGGGGGGTTACCAGCGCAAGCCCAGCGCGCAGGCGCTGCTGCTCGGCGCGGGTGGGACGGCGTTGGCGGCCCTGGTCGCCATGGCCAGTGTGGACATCGACTCTTTCGCCCTGGTTGTCAGGGATCCAGCGGGGGCGATCGATGCTTTCCGTTGCGCGGAACGCCTTGGCGTGAAACTCGAAGTGCATCGCTGGGCTGACACGGACTTCCGTGACCTCGCCGCGTCGTCGGACGTCGTGGTGAGCACAGTTCCAGCCGGTGTCGCCGACGCACACGTGTCCGAATTGGCCGAGGCGCCGTGTGTGGTGGACGTGGTCTACCACCCGTGGCCCACTCCGCTCGCCACCGCCGTGCGCGACCATGGCGGCCGGATCGGCACCGGGCTGGACATGCTGCTGCACCAGGCCTTCGGCCAATTCGCCCAATTCACCGGCCGACCAGCGCCCGAAGAAGCCATGCGCGACGCGTTGTTCGAGGCGACGGGAGGCACCGTCCCGTTGCCGCTGGCCTGAGTCACGTGATCCGTGATACACAGGTAGGTGATGCTCACGATGCGGTGGGTGTCGGTGAACGGAGGGTGTGCGTGGGTACAGCGTTGACCATCGGCATGCTGGCGGCCGTGGCTGTTGTGATGGCCGTGTTCTTTGCCGGTTTCTTCTTGTTGTTCGGCGCGGTCGCGGCAGTCGGCACGGTCGCGGCGGCGGCCCAGCGGACCACCACTCGGCGCAAACTCGGGCGCTGACAGTCGTCGACTCCTCTCGACAGCCTGGAGAACGGCCTGTCGGGAGGAGTTTTCGCTGTATTGGCGGCTCAGTGCTTGCGTACGACGCGTTCGGGCTCGCCGAGCTTCCAGATGGTGATCTCCAGGTGCCCGTCGGTGATCTCGACGGCCGACGCACCGGTCAGGTTCGCCGCGTAGAAGGGGCTGAAGTCCCGGCCGCGCAGGTCGAAACCGGTCCTGTCGAACAGGTCCTGCGCGAACCGCTGGTGCAGCGCCTTGTCCTGGACGTCCTCCGCGACACCGAAGAGTTTCGCGTCGCCGTCGCTCACCTGTGTGTCGACAGTCGCCGTGTGCAGGCAGAACCGGGGATCACGGGCGAGGTCCCGGAACTTCGTGGTGTCCGGCATCCCGACGAGCCAGAGCTGGTCCTCGAAGAACCGGGGTTCCATCGGGCTGATCCGCGGTGACCCGTCCGACCGGGTGGTCGCGAGCATGCACAGGTTGCCGGTGGCGGTGTGCCTGCGGCTGAACACCGACGCGATCCTGGGCGCCGCCGCGCTGAACTCATGCCATGTCGTCATGAGCCGTGACCCTACGGCGAGTCCTCGTCGGTCGCGATCAGCTCGGCCAGCTTGTCCAGGCTGGACTGTGCGTCGTCGCCCTCCGCGGCGAGGATGACCTCGTCGCCGTGCATCGCACCGAGCGTCATCAGGTTGAGCAGGCTCGCGGCGGGCACCGGCTCGCCGCCCTCCTTGCGGATGGTCACGGCGACCGGCTGTTCGGCGGCGAGCCGGGCGATCAGCGCGGCGGGCCTGGCGTGCAGGCCCACCTTGCTGGCCACCCGGACTCTGATCTCAAGCACGTCGGCCCGGGGACGGCGGTGGGTTGTGCGTCATCCTCACCCGTTCGGTCGGTGCGTCCATTGTCGTCTCGGTGTCGAGCGGTTCGGCTTCCCGGCCCGGCGTGCGCAGGTTCCACTTGGTGATGACGAACCGGAACACCGTGTAGTAGATCACCGCGAACACCAGACCGATCGGGATGATCAGCCACGGTTTCGTGGCGAGGTTCCAGTTCAACGCGTAGTCGATGGCCCCGGCGGAGAACCCGAACCCGTCGTGCACCCCCAGCGCGTTCGTCACCGCGAGCGAGACGCCGGTCAGCACCGCGTGCACGATCAGCAGCGGCCACGCCACGAAGATGAACGCGAACTCCAGCGGCTCGGTCACACCGGTCAGGAACGACGCCAGCGCCGCGGCCAGCATCAGGCCGCCGACCAGTTTGCGGTTCTCCGGCCGGGCCGTGTGGTAGATCGCCAGCGCCGCCGCGGGCAACGCGAACATGAAGATGGGGAAGAAACCGGACATGAACGTGCCCGCGTTCGGGTCACCGGCGAAGAACCGGTTGAGGTCGCCGGTGACACCGTTGGTCTCCCCGAACACGAACCACACGAACGAGTTGATGATGTGGTGCAGGCCGAACGGGATCAGGAAGCGGTTGAGCGCACCGTAGATCCCCGCCCCGACGACAGTCGACCCGGAAACCGCCTCACCGACATGGGTCAGTCCGCTGTTGAACCAGCTGTAGACCAGGCCGAGGAGCACACCGACGACCAGCATGGTCACGGCGGTGATGATCGGCACGAACCGCCTGCCGCCGAAGAACGCCAGATACGGCGGCAGCTTGATGCGGTGGAACTTCGACCACAGGCCCGCGGTGACCAGACCGGCCACGATGCCCCCGAGCACCCCGTACGGGCCGTTCATGAAGTTGCGACCCTCGGTCAGCGCCGGGTCGACGATCGCGATCAGCACGTTGTGGAACACCAGGTACCCGACGGCCGCCGCCAGTGCGGCCGAGCCGTCCGCGCGTCGGGCGTAACCGATCGCGATGCCGATGGCGAACAGCAGCGGCAGGAACTGGAACAACGCGTCGCCGCCCGCGCCGATCACCCGTGCGGCCTCGTCGAAGAACTTGCCGGGGATGGCCGCGATCAGCTCACCCTGGCCCTTGCCGCTGCCGTCGATGTAGCCGAGGCGTGACAGCAACGCCGCGGCGGGCAGCGCGGCGATGGGCAGCATGAGGCTTCGTGCGAAGCGTTGTAAACCGGCCAGGCCACGGCCGGATTGTTGGATCTGTGGTGCGCTCACTGGATGTCTCCCGTGTCGGGGCCGGGTGTCCTGACGCGTTCATAACGGTCCTGGTCTAGACCAGGTAGGTGCGGGACTATGCGCCTGACGGGTGTTAGGTGTCAACGTCCGTTACAGCTTCGTGTCGATGCGTGACTCGGTCGGTATATAACGCGTACAAATTGCGCAGGGTGGACAACGGAGAGGGATCTGAAGGATGGCAGACGAGCGGGCGGCGAAGATACTCGCAGCTATCGGCGGCGCTGACAATGTGGTCGAACTGGAACCGTGTATCACGCGTCTGCGGTGCGAACTGGAAGACGATTCCTTGGTCGACGAGGCGGCATTGCGTGCATTGGGCGTGCACGGTGTTGTCCGGATGGGCGGGGCCGTGCAGATCGTGGTCGGGCCCGAGGCCGACGTGATCGCCAGCGACATCGAGGACCTGCTGTGACACTGCGGGTGCTCAGCCCGGCGACGGGGGTGGTCGTCCCGCTCTCCGCCGTGCCCGACCCGGTGTTCGCCAAGGCGATGGTGGGTCCCGGCGTCGCCGTCGAACCCATTTCGGCCGCTGGTGACGTCGTCGCACCTATCGACGGCGTCGTGGTGACGTTGCACCCGCACGCATTCGTCGTGGCGGGTGCGAACGGGCATGCCGTATTGGTTCACTTGGGAATTGACACGGTAAAGATGAAGGGTGAGAGTTTCCTACCGCACGTGGTGAAAGGTGAATCGGTGCGATCCGGTCAGCCCGTCATCGGATGGGATCCCGCCGCCGTGTCGGCTGCGGGGTATTCGCCGATTTGTCCGGTCGTGGCGCTCGACGCGCGAGGCGACGCGCTGACCGGCTTCGCGCCCGGCGGGCCCGTGACAGCCGGGGACCAGTTGTTCCTGTGGAACCCTTGATCATGCGAGAGCGCTGGAACCACAACATCCACTACCACCCCGTGGTCCTGTCCGCGGTGCCCGCGTCCGCGCGCACCGCGCTGGACGTGGGATGCGGCGAAGGCATGCTCGCCCGTGCCCTCCGCGCGAGAGTGCCCGCGGTGACGGGCATCGATCTCGACCGGCCGAGCGTCGAGCTGGCCAGGCAGTCCGGCGACGACATCTCCTACCTTGTCGCGGACGTGCTGGAGCACGAGTTCCCGTCGTCGTTCGACTTCATCTCGTCCGTGGCCACACTGCACCACATGGACGCCAGAGCAGCGCTCACCCGCTTCAGGTCGTTGCTGCGGCCTGGCGGGACCATGGTGATCGTGGGGTGTGCGCGGTCGGAGGCGCGGGACCTGCCGTACGAACTCGCCGGGCTGGTGGCCGATCGCGTCCACCGGCGCGTGAAGGGCTACTGGAACCACCCTTCGCCCACGTGCTGGCCGCCGCCGGAGACGTACTCGTCGATGCGCCGGTTGGCCACCGACCTGCTCCCCGGCGTCGAATACCGGCGGCACGTCCTCTGGCGTTACTCCCTGACCTGGCGGAAGCCGCGCTGACATCGAAGCGGTGGTGCCACCGCCCAACACTCATCCCCACATTCGCTGGCCTTCACGGCCAACCGCTGGGCAAAGTGGAGTCATGGCACTCGTCATCTCCCTCCTCGCCGGTGGGTTCCTCGCCGGAGCCCTCGGTCGTTGGTTGCTGGCCAAGTTGCGACGCGGTGCGCGGGTGAGACCGGGTTGGTGCGAAGGCACGTGCGCGATCCTGTGGGCCTTGGCCGGTCTGGCGCACGTGCCTGTGTCGTGGCTGCTGGTGATCCTGGCGCTGTCGTGGTTCACAGTCGTGCTGACCGCGACGGATCTCCTGCACGGCAGGCTCCCGGACGCGTTGACGTACGCCGCCTACCCGGTTTTCGGTGTTCTGCTTGCTTTCGCGGGCGGCTGGGAGCGAGCACTGGTCGGCGCCGCGTTGTTCTTGTGTCTCCATGCGATTGTCCGCTGGTTCGCGCCGTCCGCGTTGGGTGGTGGTGATGTCAAGCTGTCCGGGAGCTTGGGGGCGATCCTCGGGTCGGTGAGCTGGTTCGCGTTGTCGGTGGGGTTGTCTCTCGCGGCCGTGATCACGCTGGCTCTTCGGGCTGTTTCCCTTGGCCGGTATTCGGATCGCGTACCACATGGCCCTGGTTTGCTTGCTGCTACTTGGTTATTGGCCTTCTTGCCTGCTGGTACGGGAATTCCGTCGGCTTTTGCTTAGCTCTATGGCGTTTGCGCGGTGGGTCTTGCGTTCGTCGTGGGGATCTTGGGTCTTTCAAGACGGTCCCTCGCCGGGTGGCAGACCTATGGGCAGGAGGCACCCCCGAAGCACCACTCTGCGCTTGCGCGCGGGCGCTTGGGGCCGTGGTTGCTTCACGCTTCCCGGCGACTCGGTCCGGTCTTTCCCGTCGACCCGATTGTGGCGCTGCTCAACCGCTTGCAGGGCACCCGCGTGGCTGGTTGGGGGACTTTGACGGCCTTGATCAGCAGCCATGCGATGAACGAGAGTTCCGCGATCGCCGCCGGGGTCATGGCGAACGGCGAGATGTCCGCGCCCAGGCCTGGTGCGAGCAAGCGCGTGAAGACGTCAACGAGGTGACCGGCGCACCCGATCACCACCAGGATGCCCAGGGGCTTGGGGAAGTAGGTCGACCGTGTGATCAGGTAGCCCAGCGGTAGCAGCCAGAGGCCGAAGTACGTCTGGGAGATCAGGAATCCGGTGTTCTGCATGTCGGCGAACAGCGCTGCCAGGTCTGCGGGACCGTCCTGACTCGTGGCGATCGTCAGTGCTGTGTGCTGGTTGAGGAGGTTGAGGCTTTGCATCGCGACGCTCACCGCGACGAAGGTGACCATCGCGGCGGCGGCCATCTGGTTGACGTGCTTCAGCAACCTGTACAGGGTCATGCCGGTCAACAGGAAGGAGACGGCTCCCACCAGTTCGCTGACGAGACCTACGCGGTACAGGGTGGCTGAGGTGGCGAGGTTGGTGGCCGTGGCCGCCGCGTTGCCCGGCTCGACGACATGGGTGTTCACCAGTCCGGCGAAGATCGTGGTCACGGCGACAACCAGGTACAGCGCGCCCGCGGTCCTGGCGAGCTGCCGCGCTTGTCCGGCGTTCATGCCTGTGCGTGGGCGAGGGCCGACGGGGTCAGTCTGCCGACGATGGCTGGTGCTTCCTGGACGAGGGTGTCGTCGTCCACTGCCTCGACCATGAAACGGGCGTAGTCCACGCGGCGGGTCAGGTTGCTCGCCAGAACCGGGTCGCCCACGTGCCTGCTCCACACCGGCAGTCCCTGGCTTTCGCCTTCCTCCAGGTCACTGCCGCGCACCACAGTCCACCGGGTGTCACTGGCGAAGATCCGGCGGCACGCCTCCACCTGGTCGTCGACGTCCACCACGCGGACCAACTTCGCCACCTTCCCGAACACGGCCGCGTACGCCTTGAACCTCCGGGAGTACACGTCCTTCCCGTCGCGGGAGATGTGCCAGCCGCAGGAGAACACCAGGCGGGCGCCGGGGCGTGCGTGGTCGAGCACTGCCTGGGCTGTGCCGGACGCGTAGTGGTTCATGCCCCAGGGCACCAGCACGGTGAGTACGGCGTCGCATTCGTGCACAGCTCGTGCGATGACCTCTCGGTTGTTGGTCGGCCCGGGGATCACCGTGATCCGGTTGTCGAACTCGGCGAGCTTGCCCACGCTCTTTTCGCGGCACACGCCCACGACCTCGTAGCCTCGGTCCAACGCGTGCCGGACCATGTGGCGGCCGAGTTTTCCCGACGCGCCGACTATGCAGATTCTTCTTCGCCTCGCTGGGTTTTCCATGTCCTGGCTCCCTCGGCTCACCGTTACCCTTACGATGTAAGGTACAGCCTTACGCTGTAAGCTTGTCAAGTCGTTCCGAACCGAAAGGGAGCCTGTGGCCGCGCAGAAGGACGTGTCGCACCGCGCCGCGCTCACCAAGGAGGTCGTGCTCCGTGCGGCCGTCGCGTTGGCGGACGAGGCGGGTGCGGCTGTGCCGAGCATGCGCAAACTCGCCGACCGGCTCGGCGTCGAGGCCATGTCGCTCTACCACCACTTCCGCACCAAGGACCTGATCCTCGACGGCATGGTCGACCACGTCTTCGGCGAGGTCGAACTGCCTCCGCCCGTCGACTACACCGCCGCCGACCGCGCCGCCGCCGACTGGCCGGAGGCGATGCGGCGACGTGCGGGCTCGATGCGTGACGCGCTGATCCGTCACCCGTGGGCGGTCAGTCTGATGGACTCGCGGACGAGCCCCGGCCACGCGACGCTGCGCCACCACAACGCGGTGATCGGCTGCCTGCGGTCAGCGGGCTTCTCGATCGCCGGTGCGGCACACGCCTTGTCAGTGCTCGACAGCTACATCTACGGATACGTGCTCCAGCAGCTCAGCCTGCCGTTCGCGGCACCGGACAGCGTCGAGGACGTGGCGGGCCCGATCCTGGAGGGACTGCCCCGCGACGAGTTCCCGCACCTCGCCGAGATGATCGCCGACCACGCCATGAAACCCGGCTACGACTACACCGAGGAGTTCGACATCGGGCTGGACCTGATCATCGACGGCCTGCGACGCCACCGCGAAGCGTGGGCGTGAGGAGTACCGGGATGAGAGGGCCGCGCGGTGTCGTACTGAGCATGTCAGGGACGAACGATTCCACGTCGAGACCGCCATCGACCGCGCAGCTGGACAACGACCCCCAGGGAATGGCTGAGGTCCCGCGACGTGAAAGGATCCGACTGTGCTGCGCTGGATAACCGCTGGGGAATCGCATGGCCCTGCCCTTGTCGCCGTGCTCGAGGGAATGGTGGCCGGGGTCGAGGTCACCACGGAGGACCTGACGGGTCAGTTGGCCCGTCGCCGCCTCGGCTTCGGGCGCAGCCCCCGGATGGGCTTCGAGACCGACGCTGTCGAGTTCCTCGGCGGCGTCCGGCACGGCCGCACCCAGGGCGGCCCGATCGCCGTCAAGATCGAGAACTCCGAGTGGCCGAAGTGGGAGAAGGTCATGGCCGCGGATCCGGTCGACCCGGACGAGCTGGCCGGCTTGGCGCGCAACGAGCCCCTCACGCGGCCCCGCCCCGGTCACGCGGACCTGCCCGGCATGCAGAAATACGGCTTCGACGAGGCCCGTCCCGTGCTCGAACGCGCCAGCGCGCGGGAAACCGCGGCACGCACGGCGCTGGGCACGGTCGCCAAGAGCTTCCTGCGGCAGTTGCTGGGCGTCGAGATCATCAGCCATGTCGTGTCCATCGGCGCGGCCGTCGCCCCCGAAGGACCCGAGCCCACCCCCGCCGACCTCGCCGCGATCGACGAGAGCCCGGTGCGGGCGTTCGGCCAGGAAGCCACCGACGCGATGATCGCCGAGGTGGACGCGGTCAAGCAGGCGGGCGACACGGTCGGCGGCGTGATCGAGGTGGTCGCGTACGGCCTGCCGCCCGGCCTGGGCAGCTACGTGCACTGGGACCGCCGCCTCGACTCGCGGCTGGCCGGTGCGCTGATGGGCGTCCAGGCCATGAAGGGCGTCGAGATCGGTGACGGGTTCACCACGGCGCGGCGCTGGGGCAGCAAGGCGCACGACGAGATCGACCGCGGCAGCGGCCCGAAGGGCGTGACCCGCCGGTCCAACCGCGCCGGTGGTCTGGAGGGCGGCGTGACCAACGGCGAGCCGCTGCGGGCCCGCGTGGCCATGAAGCCCATCTCGACCGTCCCGAAAGCACTGTCCACTGTGGATGTGACGACCGGCGAGCCCGCCGTGGCGATCCACCAGCGGTCGGACGTGTGCGCGGTGCCGAGGGCCGGTGTCGTGCTCGAGTCGATGGTCGCGCTGGTGCTCGCGGACGCGGCGCTGGAGAAGTTCGGCGGCGACTCGATGCGTGAGACGACGGCGAACGCGGCCGGGTACCTGAAGGCACTGGAGGAGCGCTGGTGAGCACCAACGGGCCGGTGCTGGTCCTCGTCGGGCCGCCCGGATCGGGCAAGAGCACCATCGGCAGGCTGGCCGCGGAGCGGCTCGGCGTCGGGTTCCGCGACTTCGACGACGACATGAGGACCGAGCACGGCAAGGAAGCGGGCGACCTGGTCGTCGACTTCGGCCGCGAGCGGTTCCAGGAACTGGAGCACGAGCTGCTCGTCCGCGTGCTGCCGCAGCACGACGGCGTGCTCGCGCTCGGCGGCGGCACCCCGACCGCGCCCGGCGTGCCGGACCTGCTGGCGCCCTTCCACGTGGTGTTCCTCGACGTCGACCTGGACCACCTGCTCAAGCGGGAGGGCCTGGTCGCGCTGCACCCGTGGCTGATGCCCAACCCGCGGGCGCACCTGCGGCAGATGCTGACCGACCGGCGACCGATCTACACCCGGGTCGCGGACGCAACTGTGGAGACGAACGGCCGCGACCCCCAGGACATCCTCGAAGATGTCCTCGCGGCGATGCCGGTGAGGTGACGAACGTTGGACCCAGTCAGGATCACCGTTGCCACCGGGCAGCCCTACGAGGTCGTGATCGGCCGTGGCCTGCTCGGTGACCTGGTCGAGCGGGTGCGGGACGCGTCCAAGGTGGCCATCGTCCACCCGCCGACGCTGACCGCGACGGCCGAGGCCGCGCGGGAGGAGATCGTCGCGTCGGGCGTGGACGCGCACCGGATCGAGATCCCGGACGCCGAGGACGGCAAGGCGCTGCCGGTCGCCGGGTACTGCTGGGAGGTGCTCGGCCGGATCGGCCTGGACCGGCAGGGCATCGTCGTCGGTCTCGGCGGCGGCGCCGTCACGGACCTCGCCGGGTTCGTCGCGGCGACGTGGCTGCGCGGCGTGGGGCTGATCAACGTGCCGACGACGCTGCTCGGCATGGTCGACGCGGCGGTCGGCGGCAAGACCGGCATCAACACCGACGCGGGCAAGAACCTCGTCGGCGCGTTCCACGAGCCCAACGCGGTCCTCGTCGACCTCTCGACGCTGACCACGCTGCCACCCAACGAGCTCGTCGCGGGCATGGCCGAGGTGATCAAGGGCGGGTTCATCGCCGACCCGAGGATCCTCGAGCTGGTCGAGGCCGATCCGCGGGCCGCGGTCGACCCGGAGGGTGACGTGATCGCCGAGCTCGTCCGGCGCAAGATCCAGATCAAGGCCGACGTCGTCGGCAAGGACCTGCGCGAGTCCGGGCTGCGCGAGATCCTCAACTACGGCCACACGCTCGGCCACGCGATCGAGCGGCGCGAGCGGTACCGGTGGCGGCACGGCGCGGCCATCAGCGTCGGCATGGTGTTCGTCGCCGAACTGGCCAGGCTGGCCGGTCGCCTCGACGACGCCACCGCGGACCGGCACCGCGCGGTGCTCGAGTCGATCGGGCTGCCGACGTACTACGACGCGGACGCGTTGCCGCAGCTCATCGACGGCATGCGCAACGACAAGAAGACCCGTTCGGGTGTGCTCCGGTTCGTCGTGCTCGACGGGCTGGCCAAGCCCGGCAGGCTGGAAGGGCCCGATCCGGCGCTGCTGGCCGGTGCGTACTCGGCGGTGGCGGCCAAGCAGGCGGACGGCGGGGTCCTGCTGTGAAGATCCTGGTGCTCAACGGCCCGAACCTGGGCAGGCTCGGTACGCGGGAACCAGCGGTCTACGGTCACACCACCCACGCCGACCTCGTCGCACTGTGCGAGCAGTCGGGCAAGGACCTCGGCGTCGACGTCGAGGTCCGGCAGACCGACCACGAGGGCGAGATGATCGGCTGGCTGCACGAGGCAGCCGACAGCGAGACCCCGGTCGTGTTGAACGCGGGCGCGTGGACGCACTACTCCGTCGCGGTCGCCGACGCCTGCGCGATGCTGACCGCGCCGCTGGTCGAGGTGCACATCTCGAACGTGCACAAGCGTGAGGACTTCCGGCACCGCAGCTACATCTCCGCCGTGGCCAGCGGCGTGATCGTCGGTCTCGGCGTCCAGGGGTACCGCCTGGCGATCAGGTGGCTGGCCGAGCGATGAGCCGGCCCACGTTCGAGACCAACCGGTTGACGCTGCGGCCGATGCGCGCCGAAGACCGGGACGCGGTGGTCGGGATCTTCGCGGACCCGGCCAGCAGCAAGTACCTGACCAGGGACATGTCCGACCCGGTCAACGCGGTGACCAGCTTCGAGCGGTGGCTGGGCTGGGGGTCGCCGAACGGGATGGGCACGTGGCTGCTCGACCTGAACGGCCTGGTGATCGGCATCGGCCGGTTCACCCCGTCGGATCGCCTGCCCGGCAAGGTGGTCGAGGTCGGCTGGTTCGTCGCCCGCACCCACGTCGGCCAGGGCTACGCGACCGAGGCGCTGCGGACCCTGCTGGACTACGGCATCCGGGTGCTGGGCCTGCCCGCGATCTGGGCGTTGATCCACGCGGCCAACGAACCGAGTGTCCGGCTGGCGAAGTCGCTGGGCTTCCTCGACATCGCCGACCACTACCAACCGGCTGGACCGCACCGGATCCACGTCCTGCTCCCGGGTCACGACGCCACTGCCAACGGCTACGCCCAGCAGCCCACGCTGCGCACGGAACGCCTGGTGATCCGGCCGTTGCGCGAGGACGACCGCCGTGACGTGCGGGACATCTTCGGCGACCCGGAGGTGTCGAACTTCCTCGCCGCGAACAGCGAACCGGCGACGTGGATCGACGACATGATCGACCGCCGCCTGGCGTACGACGGGCCGAAGGGCATGGGGCACTGGGCGTTCGTCGAGGACGACATCCTCGTCGGGATCGGCCACCTGCGGCCGTCCGCGCAACTCGCGGGCGATGTCGCGGAGATCGGCTGGTACCTCGGCCGCGAGCACCAGGGCCGTGGCCTCGCCACGGAAGCCGCCGTCGCTGTGCGGGACCACGGCCTGCACACACTTCGCCTGCCCGCCGTCTGGGCGCTGATCCACAAGGGGAACGAGGCCAGTCATCGCCTCGCCGGGCGTCTCGGGTTCGTCGACGTCGGCACCGGCACGCACTACGGCGGGCCGCACCAGGTGTATGTGGCGTTGCCACGAACCGTGTCTCGTTGACACCGGAGGGCCTTAGACTGTCGCCCGATCGGGTGACGGAAGGCATGCTTCGTGCGTCGTTTGGTGTTGCTGTTGCTGAGTGCGGCGCTGTTGTCGTCGTGCACGGACACATCGCCGCAGGCTGACGGTGCAGGAGCCCCGGTCATCGGCGGCGGGTCCGAGGAACCCGCGCCTGCTCCCGCCGGTGCTCCTCCGCCGCAACCGAGGACATTGACCCCGGAAAACCAACGGCTCGACGGCGGTGTTGTCGCGGCATCGGGTGAGAACGCGCAGTACAACTACGCGCCGTCGGTGATGGTCGAAGGCAACCGCACCCGTATGTGGTGGTGCAGTCAACTGGTCAGCAATCCACCGCCAGGCGACGACGTGGTCTACGCCGAGGCAGGCACACCAGCGGGGCCGTTCACGACCGCACGAGCCGTGTTCGGCGGTGCGGGACAAGGGTTCGACGGTCGGCACACGTGTGACCCCTCGGTGATCAAGGTCAACGGAACGTACTACCTGTACTACACCGGCGCGCCGAACGACCACAACTCCGGCAACGCGATCGGCCTCGCCACCAGCGCGGATGGCCTGTCCTGGGCCCGCGCGAACGGCGGCCAGCCGATTGTCGGTTCGTCGTACGAAGTCGCCAGGGGCAACACATATGGTGCGGGACAGCCGTCGGCGCTGTATCTCGACGGCTGGTTCTACCTGATGTTCACCGACACGAACGCGAAAGGCGCGCACGACAACGGCGCGGGCCAGTTCGTGCTGCGTGCCAAGGACCCGGCGTTCGCCACCGGTGTGGAGGCACTGGGTGTGCACGGCTTCGAACCCGGTACCGGCCGGGACAGATCCGTGGCGGACGCGTTCAGCGCCGACTGGATGTGGATCGACGCGCTCGACGCGTTCGCCATCGCCCATGAAACCGGGGGCGGCACCACGATCACCTTCTGGAACAGGGAGTTCACCGCGCACCCGTACCAGCCGGTGCTGATCGCGGGGCCGTGGGAGGAAGGACCTGGCCTGGCCAGGCGGCCCGACGGGCACGCGCCGATCTCCGCGGCCGACCCGTGCGGCCGGATCCCGGTCGACGTCGTCCGGGCCACCCGCGACAAGGCCGAACCGACCGACCTGCGCCGGTTCGGGCTGGACCTGCGGACCGTCGACGGGTGCGCGACCAAGCAGTCGGCGTTCGTCACGTTGGAGGGCTTCGCGATGCCGTCGCCGCAGCGCACGCTCGACATGGTGCTGGGCGGGCAGGTCTTCCGCGTCGACCGCCGTTCGGTCGCGGAAGCCATGGGCGCCATCGTGATCGGGCAACGGACCACGACGCTGGACGGCGTGCCGGTGACCGCGCACGTCAAAGCGGGTGCTGAGGTGCTACGCGCCGAAGGCAGGGGAGCGGGGCTGTTGCTGGACGGCAACCGCGTCTACCCGGTCACGCCCGGCGTGATCGGGGCGAACTCGTCGAAGATCACCGACATCACCTCGTCGGCGTGGGACGGCTACTCCGTCGGGCCTGCGTTGGCCTTCGCGCGCTGAGTCAGCCGCCCGCCGACCAGCAGCCCCAGACCCGCGGGCACGAGGATCACCAACGCGCCGAACGCCGCGTCCCCGGTCAGCGCACTGCCGAGCGAGCTCATGCCGGTCTCGTCGACGAGGATCGCCTTGCCGACCACACGCAGCACCCCGCTGGCGAAACCGGCGACGACCGCCGCGAGCACCCAGATCCGCGCCCGGTCGTCGAGTCTGTGCCATCCGTCGAGCGCGCCCCACAGGGCGGCGAGACCGGCCACGACACCGAGCACGACCGAGCGGATCACACCGAGCGAGCTGACGTGCACGGCGACAGCCGCGAGCCCGACATCCGCGCCTGCCAGCACGAACGCGAGCACGCCACCTCGGATCAGCCAGAACCGCACCACAAGACCCTATAACGAGCGTGCGCCGGAACGGTGATTCACCGACATCCGCCAACGTTAAGGTTGTCCCATGTCTGAGCTCTACGCCCGCCGCCGCGAAGCCCTGCGTACCCAGCTCCGGGAGCGGGGGCTGGACGCCCTGCTCGTCGTCGACCTGCTGAACATCCGCTACCTCACCGGGTTCACCGGATCGAACGCAGCGCTCGCGGTGAACGCGACCGACAGCCCCGGTGACGAGAAGAACACCGTCTTCTGCACCGACGGCCGCTACCTGACCCAGGCCGAGAAGCAGGTACCCGACCTGGAACGGCTCATCGACCGGCCGAGCGCGACCGCGCTGGTCGACAAGATGGCCACGCAGAAGAGCAAGCACCGCAGGACCGGGTACGAGAGCCACCACGTGTCCGTCGAGCAGCTGGACGGTCTGGCCGACGCGGCCGGGGGGATCGAGCTGATCCGTGCGCCGGGGATGATCGAGAAGCTGCGGATCGTCAAGGACGACACCGAGGTCGAGGCGTTGCGGATGGCGTGCGCCGCCGCGGACCGGGCACTGGCCGAGCTGGTGGAGAACGGCGGCCTGCGCCCGGGGCGCTCCGAGCGCGAGGTGGCGCGGGAGCTGGAGGACCGGATGCTGGCCAACGGTGCCGAGAAGCCGTCGTTCGAGACGATCGTCGCCACGGGCGCGAACTCCGCGATCCCGCACCACCGGCCCACCGACGCGGTCCTCAAGCCCGGCGACTTCGTGAAGATGGACTTCGGCGCGCTGGTCGACGGCTACCACTCGGACATGACGCGCACGGTCGTGCTCGGCGAACCCGAGGACTGGCAGAAGGAGATCTATGAGCTCGTCGCGGAGTCGCAGGCGGCGGGCCGCGCGGCGCTGAAGCCCGGCGCGGACGTGAAGGACATCGACGCGGCCTCCCGTGACGTGATCGACCGCGCCGGGCGCGGCGCCGAGTTCCTGCACGGTCTCGGACACGGCGTTGGCCTGCAGATTCACGAGGCCCCGAGCCTGGCAAGGACCGGTGAAGGTACACTTTCGGCCGGCATGGCGGTCACCGTGGAGCCTGGCGTGTACCTCGCAGGCAAGGGCGGTGTCCGAATCGAGGACACGCTTGTCGTGCGGGAGGCCGGTCCCGAACTCCTCACCTTGACCACCAAGCAACTCATGGTCGTGTGAACGCAAGCACGCCCTTGGCCAAGAATTGAACACTGCTGAAAACAGGAGAGTCGAACCCGTGGCCACCACCACCAACGACCTGAAGAACGGAATGGTTCTCAACCTCGAGAACCAGCTGTGGACGGTCGTGTCGTTCCAGCACGTCAAGCCCGGCAAGGGCCCGGCGTTCGTCCGGACAACGCTCAAGCACGTGCTGTCCGGCAAGGTCGTCGACAAGACGTTCAACGCGGGCACCAAGGTGGAGACCGCGACCGTCGACCGCCGTTCGATGACGTACCTCTACGCCGACGGCACCGACTTCGTGTTCATGGACGGCGAGACCTACGAGCAGATCCACGTGAGCAAGGAGGTCGTGGCCGACGGCGCGAACTACCTGCTGGAGAACACCGAGGTCACCGTGGCCCAGCACGAGGGCGTGCCGCTCTACGTCGAGCTGCCGACCTCGCTCGAGCTGGTCATCCAGCACACCGACCCCGGCTTGCAGGGCGACCGCTCGACGGGGGGGACCAAGCCCGCGACGCTGGAGACCGGTGCGGAGATCCAGGTTCCGCTCTTCCTCTCGACCGGCGAGAAGGTCAAGGTCGACACCAGGGACGGCCGCTACCTCGGCCGAGTCTCCAGCTGAGATGGGCGCACGGAGCAAAGCCCGCAAACGCGCCGTCGACCTCCTCTTCGAAGCGCAGCTCAGGAAAGTCGACCCGGTCAGCCTGCTGGCCGACCGGGTCGGCTCACCCGACGTGCCACCGGTGAACGACTACACCGTCACGCTGGTCGAGGGCGTGCAGTCGCAGATGACCCGCATCGACGAACTGCTCGCCGAGCACTCCGAGGGCTGGACGCTGGACCGGATGCCCGCGGTCGACCTCGCGGTGCTGCGCCTCGGCCTGTACGAGCTGCTGTGGGCGTCGGACGTGCCGGACGCGGTGGCCATCGACGAGGCGGTCCAGCTCGCCAAGATGCTGTCGACCGACGACTCACCCCGGTTCGTCAACGGCCTGCTCGGCCGGATCGCCACGATCGCGGACAGACTGCGCGCGACTCTCTGAACGAGGGAGGCAGCGCGGTATCCTCGCCACGGCAGCCGATCATCGACAAACACCGCGAGCTGACCGCTCTGACCGGCGCCGACGCACCGACTACCGACCGGGCCTGGCTGTACGGCGCCGTGGAATTCGAAGCCTGGCTCACCCGCCTCGCCGGATGAAACCGCGAGTCCGAAGCCAGCCCGAAACAGCCGCGCGCAAGCGCAGAGTGGTGCTTCGACGGGCAGGGGACGCCCGCGCCCTGAAACCCCGGGGCATAAAAGCATGCGCGGGTAGCAACACGACGCGAAGACCTCCTGCCCAGAGGTCTGCCACCCGGCGAGGGGCTGTCTTTCCGCCCGAAGATCGAAACCCGGAAGGCCAGCGGCGTTGCCGACCGACGTCCAGGCGAGAGATCAGGCCGCGCAGGGGCGACCCACGACACCGAAGTACTCAGCGCCGACCGGCTGCGCGTCACCCTTCTGCCCTATGGGTCCCCCAACGCGCAGCCGGTGTTCCTCAGTCCTCTTTGGACGGCCTTGCTTCCGGCGGGAGCACGCCCCAGTCGATGAGCTGCTCGGTCAGCTCGCCGGGGGTCATGTCGTAGATGATGGCGAGTGACCGCAGGTCCTCGGTCCGGATGGACAGAACCTTGCCGTTGTAGTCTCCTCGCTGACTCTGGATGGTGGCCGCGTAGCGTGCCAGCGGGCCGACTTTCTCGGCCGGAAGCTGCTGCAGTCGCTCCAGGTTGATCACAATCTTCGTGGCGGGCTCGGCACCGGAGGGGACCCTTCCCTCAGGCAGGAGCTCGACCACCGGTACCCCGTAGAAGTCAGCCAGCTCGGCCAGCTTCTGCACGGTCACTGCACGGTCGCCGCGTTCGTACGAGCCGACGACGACTGCCTTCCAGCGTCCGCCGGACTTCTGCTCGACGCCGTGCAACGACAGGCCTTGCTGCTGGCGGATGCCACGGAGCTTGGCCCCTAGCGCCTTGGCGTAATCGCCCATGTGGCGGTTCTCCATTTCCTTCGCCCGACGGCCGGGAAGGCGAGCCGTCGGGTCTCTGCTGAGATCGATACGCAGAGTAATGGTTACTTGCCGTGGCCACCAGGTCAAGCACCTCGCTCAGTTGCAGTATCGAGATGGGCGCCAATACCACCCGGACGGTGTACCCATGTGCCCTGGTAACGTGCCTGATGACCCTGGTAACAAGGGTCCTTGACATCCTTTAACGACCCGTCCGGAGAGGCGGGGAAGGAGGTCCACGCCAGTGCCACGCACCCGTGGCGCGGCGGATCCCGGCGAGCGGCGCGAGCTGCTTTCGGCCGGGGACGTCGCGCGCACTGTCGCCCGAATGGCCCATCAGGTCATCGAGAAGACGACTCTCGGTGGTACCGACGCTGCTCCAGTCGTGCTGATCGGCATACCGACCAGGGGCGCACCTCTGGCCAAGCGATTGGCCGCGCGGATCGCGGAGTTCAGCGGAGCCGACGTCCCCACGGGCGTGCTCGACGTCACGCTTTACCGCGACGACCTGCGCCGCCACCCCAACCGCCCGCTCGAACCGACGAGCCTGCCCGACGGCGGCATCGAGGACAAACTGGTCATCCTGGTCGACGACGTGCTCTATTCGGGTCGAACCGTCCGTGCTGCCTTGGATGCGCTGCGTGACCATGGCAGGCCACGGGCGGTACAACTGGCGGTCCTTGTCGACCGCGGCCACCGCGAACTGCCCATCCGAGCCGACTACGTGGGCAAGAACGTGCCCACCGCGCGGTCGGAGGGCATCGAGGTGCTGCTCGAGGAACTGGACGGCCGCGACGCCGTGGAGCTTGTGGGATGAAACACCTTCTCAGCTGCGACGGCCTGAGCCGTGACGCGGCGACTGCCGTTCTGGACACAGCGGACTCGCTCAAGCAGACGTTGCTGGGCCGCGAGGTACGCAAACTGCCGACCCTGCGGGGCCGCACGGTCATCACGATGTTCTACGAGAACTCGACCCGCACCCGTGTCTCGTTCGAGATCGCGGGCAAGTGGATGAGCGCGGACGTCGTGAACGTGTCGTCGAGCGGGTCGTCGGTCGGCAAAGGCGAGTCGCTGCGTGACACGGCTCTCACGCTGGCCGCCGCGGGCGCGGACTGCGTCATCGTCCGCCACCCGGCCTCCGGTGCGGTGCACAGGCTGGCCGGGTGGCTGTCGCACACGCACACCTCGGTGGTGAACGCGGGCGACGGCACGCACGAACACCCCACGCAGGCGTTGCTCGACGCCGCCACGTTGCGGGAGCGGCTCGGCGGTCTGGACGGCAGGCGGATCGCGATCGTCGGTGACGTGCTGCACAGCCGTGTGGCCAGGTCGAACGTGCATTTGCTCACAACGCTCGGCGCGGAGGTCGTGCTCGTCGCACCGCCGACTCTGCTGCCGACCGGCGTTTCCGGTTGGCCTGTCACGGTCTCGCACGAACTCGACGCCGAACTGTCCGCTGTGGACGCTGTGATGATGCTGCGCGTGCAGGCCGAACGGATGCACGGCGGCTTCTTCCCCTCGGCACGCGAGTACTCCATCGCTTACGGTCTGTCGGAGGCGCGCATGCGCCTGCTCCCCGACCACGCTGTCGTGCTGCATCCCGGACCGATGCTGCGCGGCATGGAGATCGCGTCCGTCGTCGCGGACTCGCCACGCGCCGCGATCACCGACCAAGTACGAAACGGAGTCCACGTCCGCATGGCCGTGCTGTACCACCTGCTCGCCGGAGAAGAGGAAGTCGCATGACGCTGCTCAAGGGCGCCGTGCCGTACGGCGAGGGTGATCCGGTCGACATCCTGATCGAGGACGGCTTCGTCTCCGAGATCGGAACGCCGGAATCCGATGGCGGCGAGGTCATCGACGCCCACGGCCTCATCGCATTGCCCGGTTTCGTCGACCTGCACACGCACCTGCGCGAGCCTGGTCGTGAGGACACCGAGACCATCGAGACGGGGTCGGCGGCGGCCGCGCTCGGCGGCTACACGGCGGTGTTCGCCATGGCCAACACGGACCCGGTCGCCGACAACCCGGTGATCGTCGAACACGTGTGGCGGCGCGGACGTGAGGTCGGCCTGGTCGATGTCCACCCGATCGGTGCGGTGACGGTCGGCCTGAAGGGCGAGCGCCTGGCCGAGCTCGGCGCGATGGCACGCAGCGACGCGAACGTGCGGATCTTCTCCGACGACGGCCTGTGCGTCGCGGACCCGTTGATCATGCGACGCGCGCTGGAGTACAGCCGGGGCCTGGACGTGCTCATCGCGCAGCACGCGGAGGAGCCTCGCCTGACCGTCGGCGCGCAGGCGCACGAAGGCGAGACGGCCGCGCGCCTCGGTCTCGCGGGGTGGCCCGCGGCGGCCGAGGAGTCGATCGTCGCCCGTGACTGCCTGCTCGCCGGGCACGTCGGCGCCCGGCTGCACGTCTGCCACGTGTCCACCGCCGGAACCGCGGACGTGCTGCGCTGGGCGAAGGCACGCGGGACGCAGGTGTCCGCCGAGGTGACCCCGCACCACCTGTTGCTGGACGACGACCGGCTCAACACCTACGACCCGGTCAACAAGGTCAACCCGCCGCTGCGCACGTCGTCGGACGCCAAGGCGCTGAGGGAAGCGCTGGCCGAGGGCGTGATCGACTGCGTCGCCACGGACCACGCACCGCACGCCCCGCAGGACAAGGACTGTGAGTGGTCCGCGGCGCGGCCCGGCATGCTCGGCCTGCAGACGGCGCTGTCCGTGGTGGTCCGGACGATGGTCCAGCCCGGGCTGCTCGACTGGCGCGGCGTGGCCAGGGTGATGAGCGAGCGGCCCGCGGAGATCGCCGGACTGCCCGACCACGGCCGTCCGATCGCGGCGGGCGAACCGGCGAACCTCGTCCTGGTCGACCCGAAGGCGACGTGGACAGTGAATGGCGCGCGGTTGGCCAGTCTCGCGGGCAACACCCCGTACGAGGGGATGGAGCTCCCCGGCGTCGTCAAGGCGACGATGCTGCGCGGCAAGCTCACCGCGCGGGACGGGCAGGCCGTCCGATGAGGATCTGGCTGACGCTCGCGGTCGTGGCGTTCTTCCTGCTGTGCGTGCTGGCCATGTGGTGGGGCTACCGCAACCGCGCGCGCAGGCAGCGCCCTGTGCTGCCCGAGTTCCCGGCGCCGCCGGAAAACCTCACCGACGAGCTGCTCGAACCCGTGACCGGCGTGTACATCAGCACGACGACCGCGAAGAGCTGGCAGGACCGGGTGGCGGTCGGGGACGTCGGGTTCCGCGCTGCCGCGACCGTGCGGCTGACCGGCGACGGCGTGCTGTTCGACCGGGAAGGCGCCGACCGGGTGTGGATTCCGGCGGAGTCCGTGGTCAGCGCAAGGACCGACCGGGCGATCGCCGGGAAGGTGATGAAGCGCGACGGGCTGCTCGTCGTGCGCTGGCGCCTGGGCGAGCACGAGCTCGACACCGGCTTCAGGGGAGATGACAAAGACGTGTACGCGGACTGGGTCGAGGCACTGACTGGCCTGGCCAAAGGAGGGGCGGCGAAATGACACCAGCTGCATTGGTGCTTGAGGACGGCCGGGTCTTCCGGGGAGAGGCGTTCGGCGCGACCGGGTCGACACTCGGCGAGGTCGTGTTCTGCACGGCGATGACCGGCTACCAGGAGACGCTGACCGACCCGTCCTACCACGGCCAGATCGTGGTGGCGACGGCCCCGCAGATCGGCAACACCGGGTGGAACGACGAGGACGACGAGTCGCGCAAGATCCACGTCGCCGGGTACGTCGTCCGCGACCCGGCGCGGATCCCGTCCAACTGGCGGTCGCGCCGTTCGCTGAACGACGAGCTCGTCAGCCAGGGCATCGTCGGGATCGCGGGCGTCGACACCCGCACGGTCACCCGGCACATCCGCGAGCAGGGCGCCATGCGCGCCGCGATCTTCGCGGGTGACGCGCTGACCGACGTGGACACGATGGTCCAGGCGGTCAAGGACAGCCCGAAGATGAAGGGCGCCGACCTGTCCGGCGCGGTCAGCACCAAGGAGACCTACGTCGTGCCCGCGGCGGACGAGCGGCGGTTCCGGGTTGCCGCGCTGGACCTGGGCATCAAGTTCAACACGCCGCGGATGATGGCCGACCGCGGCATCGAGACGCACGTGCTGCCGGTCGGGTCCACGCTGGACGACCTGCTGGCGGTCGAGCCGGACGGCGTCTTCCTCGCCAACGGCCCCGGTGACCCGCAGACCCAGGCGCACGCGATCGAGCTGACCCAGCAGGTGCTGGAGCGCCGGATCCCGCTGTTCGGCATCTGCTTCGGCAACCAGATCCTCGGCCGGGCGCTGGGCATGGGCACGTACAAGATGCAGTACGGCCACCGCGGCATCAACGTGCCGGTGATCGAGGCGGCCACCGGCCGCGTCGCGATCACCGCGCAGAACCACGGCTTCGCGCTGGAAGGCGAGGCTGGACAGAAACTGGACACGCCCTACGGCGTGGCCGAGGTGAGCCACTACTGCCCGAACGACGGCACCGTCGAGGGCCTGCGCTGTGTGGACGTGCCCGCGTTCAGCGTCCAGTACCACCCCGAGGCGGCGGCGGGTCCGCACGACGCCGCGCCCCTGTTCGACCAGTTCGTGACGTTGATGGATGAGGCCTGAGCGATGCCGAAACGGACAGACATCAAGCACGTGCTCGTGATCGGCTCCGGCCCGATCGTGATCGGGCAGGCGTGCGAGTTCGACTACTCGGGTACCCAGGCCTGCCGCGTGCTGCGGGCGGAAGGCCTGCGGGTCAGCCTGGTCAACTCGAACCCGGCCACGATCATGACCGACCCGGAGTTCGCCGACGCGACCTACATCGAGCCGATCACGGCCGAGTTCGTCGAGAAGGTCATCGCGGCCGAGCGCCCCGACGCGATCCTGGCCACCCTCGGTGGCCAGACGGCGCTGAACACGGCTGTCGCGCTGCACGAGCGCGGCGTGCTGGAGAAGTACGACGTCGAGCTGATCGGCGCCGACATCGACGCGATCCAGCGCGGTGAGGACCGGCAGAAGTTCAAGGACATCGTCGCCCAGATCGGCGGCGAGACCCCGCGCTCGCGCGTCTGCCACTCGATGGACGAGGTCCGCGAGACCGTCGCCGAGCTCGGCCTGCCGGTGGTCATCCGGCCGTCGTTCACCATGGGCGGTCTCGGCTCCGGCATGGCGCACACACAGGAGGAGCTGGAGCGGCTGGCGTCGTTCGGGCTGGCCGAGTCGCCGGTGACCGAGGTGCTCATCGAGGAGAGCGTGCTCGGCTGGAAGGAGTACGAGCTCGAGCTGATGCGCGACCGGCACGACAACGTGGTGGTCGTCTGCTCGATCGAGAACATCGACCCGATGGGCGTGCACACCGGCGACTCGGTGACTGTCGCGCCCGCGATGACGCTGACCGACCGCGAGTACCAGCACATGCGGGACGTGGGCATCGACGTGCTGCGCGCGGTCGGCGTGGACACCGGTGGCTGCAACATCCAGTTCGCCGTCGACCCGCGGACCGGCCGCATGGTCGTGATCGAGATGAATCCGCGCGTGTCGCGGTCCTCGGCACTCGCGTCCAAGGCCACCGGTTTCCCGATCGCCAAGATCGCCGCGAAGCTCGCGATCGGCTACACGCTCGACGAGATCCCCAACGACATCACCGGCGAGACCCCGGCGAGCTTCGAGCCGACGCTGGACTACGTCGTGGTCAAGGTGCCGCGGTTCGCGTTCGAGAAGTTCCCCGGCGCGGACAAGACGCTGACCACCACCATGAAGTCGGTCGGCGAGGCGATGTCGCTCGGCCGCAACTTCACCGAGGCGCTCGGCAAGGCGTTGCGCTCCATGGAGACCAAGGCCGCGGGCTTCTGGACGACTCCCGACCCGGCCGACGCCACGCTCGAGTCCACATTGGAGCAGTTGCGGGCCGGGCACGACGGCAGGCTGTACACGGTCGAGCGCGCGCTGCGGCTCGGCGCGTCGGTCGAGCAGGTGCACGAGGCGTCCGGCATCGACCCGTGGTTCGTCGACCAGATCCTGTCGCTGATCGAACTGCGCGCCGAGATCACCGACGCCGCGGTGCTCGACGAACCGTTGTTGCGCAGGGCGAAACGCGCCGGGCTGTCCGACCGGCAGGTCGCCGCGCTGCGCCCGGAACTGGCGGGGGAGGACGGCGTCCGCGCGCTGCGCCACCGCCTGGGCATCCGGCCGGTGTTCAAGACCGTCGACACCTGCGCGGCCGAGTTCGCCGCGAAGACCCCGTACCACTACTCGGCCTACGAGTCCGACCCGTCGGCGGAGACCGAAGTGGCGCCGCAGCGGGAGAAGCCCAAGGTGCTGATCCTCGGCTCCGGGCCCAACCGCATCGGCCAGGGCATCGAGTTCGACTACTCGTGCGTGCACGCGGCGATGGCGTTGCGCGCCGACGAGTACGAGACCGTGATGGTCAACTGCAACCCGGAAACCGTGTCCACCGACTACGACACGTCCGACCGGCTCTACTTCGAGCCACTGACCTTCGAGGACGTCCTCGAGGTCGTGCACTCCGAGCGGGAGTCCGGCACGGTCGCCGGGGTGATCGTGCAGCTCGGCGGCCAGACGCCGCTCGGCCTGGCCCAGCGGCTGGCCGACGCGGGCGTCCCGGTGGTCGGGACGCCGCCCGCGGCGATCAACCTGGCCGAGGACCGCGGCGCGTTCGGCGAGGTGCTCACCGCCGCGGGACTGCCCGCGCCGCAGTACGGAACGGCCACGTCCTACGAGGGCGCCAAGCGGATCGCGGACAGGATCGGTTACCCGGTGCTGGTGCGACCGTCCTATGTGCTCGGCGGCCGCGGCATGGAGATCGTGTACGACGACTCCACGCTGGCCGACTACATCGCCAGGGCCACCGAGGTCTCGCCGGAGCACCCCGTGCTGGTCGACCGGTTCCTCGACGACGCCATCGAGATCGACGTCGACGCGCTGTGCGACGGCGACGAGGTGTTCATCGGCGGCGTCATGGAGCACATCGAGGAAGCCGGTATCCACTCCGGCGACTCCTCGTGCGCCCTGCCGCCGATCACCTTGGGCCGGACGGACTTGGAGAACGTCCGCCGGTCGACCGAGCTGATCGCCAAGGGCGTCGGCGTGCGCGGCCTGCTGAACGTGCAGTACGCGCTCAAGGACGACCAGCTCTACGTGCTGGAGGCCAACCCGCGCGCGTCGCGGACGGTTCCGTTCGTGTCCAAGGCGACCGCGGTCCCGCTGGCCAAGGCCGCCGCGCGGATCATGCTCGGCGCGACCATCAAGGAGTTGCGCGACGAGGGCATGCTGCCGCCGTCCGGTGACGGCGGCGAACTGCCGTCGGACGCGGCGGTCGCGGTGAAGGAGGCCGTGCTGCCGTTCCACCGGTTCCGCACACCGGAAGGGCACGGCGTGGACTCGCTGCTGGGCCCGGAGATGAAGTCCACCGGCGAGGTGATGGGCATCGACACCTCGTTCGGCAAGGCGTTCGCCAAGTCGCAGACCGCGTCCTACGGCTCGCTGCCGACCTCGGGCCGCGTGTTCGTGTCGGTCGCCAACCGGGACAAGCGGGCGATGATCTTCCCGGTCAAGCGCCTCGCCGACCTCGGGTTCGAGATCGTCGCCACCCAGGGAACCGCGGAAGTGCTGCGGCGCAACGGCATCCCGTGTGCCGAGGTGCTCAAGCACTTCGAGGCGCCCACCGACTCGGTGCGCAACGCGGTGAGCGTGATCCAGGGCGGCGAGATCGTCATGGTGATCAACACGCCGTACGGCAACAGCGGGCCGCGTGTGGACGGTTACGAGATCCGCACGGCGGCCGTGGCGCGTGACATTCCCTGCGTGACCACGATCCAGGGTGCCGCAGCGGCCGTGCAGGGCATCGAGGCCCTGATCCGGGGTGAGATCAACGTCCGCCCGTTGCAGGCGTTGCAAGAGGCGCTGAAGGCACAGACAAGGGGCGGCGCATGACGGAATCGTTCGGCGCCCGGCTGACCGCGCTGGTGTCGCAGCGCGGTCAGCTCTGCGTCGGCATCGACCCGCACCCGGGCCTGCTGGAGCAGTGGGGCCTGGCCGACACGCCCGACGGTCTCGAACGGTTCGCCATGACCTGCGTCGAGGCCATGGCGGGGGAGATCGCCGTCCTCAAGCCCCAGTCGGCGTTCTTCGAGCGCCACGGGTCCAAGGGGATCGCGGTGCTCGAGCGGGTCATCGCGGAGTCCCAGCAGGCAGGCGCGCTCGTCCTGCTGGACGTCAAACGCGGCGACATCGGCTCGACGATGGCGGCCTACGCCGCGGCGTACCTGACCGACGGGTCCCCGCTCGCGGCTGACGCCGTAACACTGTCGCCCTACCTCGGTTTCGGTTCTCTCGAACCCGCGTTGCAGGCGGCGGAGAAGTCCGGGCGGGGCGTTTTCGTCCTTGCTCTGACCTCGAACCCTGAGGCGCCGGAGGTGCAGCGTGCGCTCAACGGCGCACGCAGCATCGCGCAAACGGTCGTGGACGCTGCCGCCGAACGCAACGCGGGCGTTCGGCCGATCGGGGGAATCGGTCTCGTTGTGGGGGCCACCATCGGGTCGCTCGGCGTGGACCTGGGCACGCTCAACGGACCCCTGCTGGTGCCGGGGTTCGGGGCACAAGGGGGCACGCTGTCCGATATGCGGACACTCTTCGGAAAATCCCTGCGTAGCGTGCTTCCCACGTCGTCGAGGGGGGTACTCCAGGCGGGCCCGGACGTGTTCGCGCTGCGTAGTGAGGCTCTGCGCACCCGTGACGCGATCGTGTCGGCCGCGGGTCACCATTGATGTACCACGCGTGATCTGCGCAGGATCGCAGACCCACGTTGTCCTTGACCCGGGCGTGTCGGTACGGTCGCCAGCACCCGATCCGGAAACACCCACCCCACGGAGGAAATCGTGGCCCTTCCCCAGCTGACCGAGGAGCAGCGGGCCGCAGCGCTGGAGAAGGCGGCTGCCGCTCGTCGGGCCCGGGCTGAGCTCAAAGAGCGCCTGAAGCGAGGCGGCACGACCCTCAAGGACGTGCTCGCCCAGTCCGACAGCGACGAGGTCTTGGGCAAGATGAAGGTAACCGCACTGCTGGAGGCCCTCCCCGGCGTCGGCAAGGTGCGTGCCAACCAAATCATTGAGCGCTTGCAGATCGCCCCAAGCCGCCGTCTCAGGGGTCTCGGCGACCGGCAGCGCAAAGCGCTGCTCGCTGAGTTCAGCGGCGAGTGACTGGCAGTCACTTGAGCACAGGAGAGCCGGGGACGGGTGTGCGCGCCCGGCCCCGGCTCACTGTCGTGTCGGGCCCGTCCGGTGTCGGCAAGTCCACTGTGGTGGCCGAGCTGCGCAGGATGGACCCGACGGTCTTCTTCAGTGTTTCGATGACCACCCGCAAGCAGCGCCCCGGCGAGGTCGACGGCGCCCACTACCACTTCGTCGACCGCGCGCGGTTCGACGAGATGGCCGGGCGTGGCGAGTTGCTCGAATGGGCCGAGTACGCGGGCAACTGCTACGGCACACCCCGTCAGCCGGTGCTCGACGCGCTGGCCGCGGGCAAACCGGCGATCCTCGAGATCGAGCTGCAGGGCGCGCGACAGGTGCGTGTCGCGATGCCCGAAGCTCAGCTGGTGATGCTCGTTCCGCCGTCGTGGGAGACCCTCGTCGGCAGGCTGACCGGCCGGGGGACCGAGGATCCCGAGGTCGTCCGGCATCGGCTGGCCGTGGCCGAGAAGGAACTGGACGCGCAGGGCGAGTTCGACGCGCTGGTGGTGAACACCGACGTGAAGCAGGCCGCGGCCGAGTTGCTAACCTTGATGACTGGTACCGCTGTCTGAAAACCCCTGGAGTTTCACTTGACCACCGAGCTGGGCGCACTGGGCGAGCCGACCACCAACCTGGAAGGCATCACCAACCCGCCGATCGACGACCTGCTTGACAAGGTCAGCTCGAAGTACGCGCTGGTGATCTACGCGGCCAAGCGCGCCCGTCAGATCAACGACTACTACGCGCAGCTCGGCGAGGGCCTGCTCGAGTACGTCGGCCCGCTCGTCGAGCCCGGCCCCCGCGAGAAGCCGCTGTCCATCGCGCTTCGCGAGATCCACTCCGGCCTGCTCGAGCACACCGAAGGCGAGTGACCACCCCGTCTTCCGCCCGTCCCCGGGTGGTGCTCGGGGTCGGCGGCGGCATCGCCGCCTACAAGGCCTGTGAGGTCCTGCGCAGGCTGACCGAGTCCGGTCACGACGTGCAGGTGCTGCCGACCGAGTCGGCGCTGAACTTCGTCGGCAAGGCCACTTTCGAGGCGTTGTCGCACAACCCCGTGTACACGGGCGTCTTCGAGGACGTTCCCGAGGTGGCGCACGTCCGGATCGGCAAGCAGGCCGACCTGGTCGTCGTCGTCCCCGCGACCGCGGACCTGCTGGCCAGGGCCGCGCACGGGAACGCCAACGACATGCTCACCGGCACCCTGCTGACCGCGCGGTGCCCGGTGCTGATGATCCCGGCGATGCACACCGAGATGTGGGACCACCCCGCGACGAAGGACAACGTCGCGCTGTTGCGGTCCCGCGGCATCGTGGTCACCGAACCCGCCAGCGGACGGCTGACCGGCACCGACACCGGCAAAGGCCGCCTGGCCGACCCCACCGAGATCGTCGACCTCGCCCGGCTGCTGCTGGCCCGTGCCGACGCGCTGCCTCGTGACATGGCGGGCAAGCGGGTCGTGGTGTCCGCCGGCGGGACACGAGAGCCCTTGGACCCCGTCCGTTACCTGGGCAATCGATCGTCCGGCAAGCAGGGCTACGCCCTCGCGCGGGTCGCTGCCCAGCGCGGCGCGCAGGTCACGTTGGTCTCCGCGCACACTGTCGCGTTGCCCGAGCCCGCGGGCGTGGACGTCGTCAACGTGGGCACGGCCCTGGAACTGCGGGACGCCATGCACAAGGCCGCCGCCGAGGCCGACATCGTGGTGATGGCCGCCGCGGTCGCCGACTTCCGCCCGGTCAGCCTGGCCACCCACAAGATCAAGAAGACCGACAAGGACCCCGATCCGGTCGCGCTCACCCGCAACCCGGATGTGCTGCGCGAACTCGTCGTGGCCCGGTCGGACGGCAAGTTCGACCCGTACATCGTCGGGTTCGCCGCCGAAACCGGGGACGAGAGCGGCGACGTGCTCACGCACGCGCGTGCGAAGCTCGCCCGCAAGGGCTGTGACCTGCTGGTTGTCAACGCCGTCGGGGACGGCAAGGCCTTCGAGGTCGAGGACAACGCCGGGTGGCTGCTCGCGGCGGACGGCTCCGAAAGGCCTATCGCACTGGGGTCAAAGGCGCAAATGGCGGCCGGTATCTGGGACTTCGTCATGAAGTCGAGCACTTCTCGAACGGTTGGCTGAATCCTTCAGTAGTCTGATCCATGCAGCTCATCCGTGATGAAGTGAGGGGTAATGGCACAAAACAAGGCCAGCCGGCTGTTCACGTCGGAGTCGGTCACGGAGGGGCACCCGGACAAGATCTGTGACGCGATCAGCGACTCGATCCTGGACGCCCTGCTGCGCAAGGACCCACGCAGCCGCGTCGCCGTCGAGACGATGGTGACCACCGGCCAGGTGCACGTCGCCGGTGAGGTGACCACCGAGGCATACGCGGACATCCCGGCGATCGTGCGGGAGAAGATCCTCGAGATCGGCTACGACTCGTCGGCCAAGGGCTTCGACGGCAATTCCTGCGGTGTGAACATTTCGATCGGGTCGCAGTCGCCCGACATCGCGCAGGGTGTGGACACCGCCTACGAATCCCGTGTCGAGTCGGCCGACGACGAGATCGACCGCCAGGGCGCCGGTGACCAGGGCCTGATGTTCGGCTACGCGTGCGACGACACGCCAGAGCTGATGCCCTTGCCGATCGCGCTCGCGCATCGGCTCTCCAAGCGGCTGACCAAGGTCCGCAAGGACGGCGTGCTGCCGTACCTGCGGCCGGACGGCAAGACCCAGGTGACCATCGAGTACGCCGGTGACCAGGCCGTGCGGCTGGACACCGTCGTGGTGTCCTCGCAGCACGCCGAGGGCATCGACCTGGAGCGGCTGCTCGGCGTGGACATCCGCGAGCAGGTCATGGAGCCGGAGTTCGCGGACCTGACCCTGGACACGTCGAACGTGCGCCTGCTGGTGAACCCGACCGGCCGGTTCGTCATCGGCGGTCCGATGGGTGACGCGGGCCTGACCGGCCGCAAGATCATCGTGGACACCTACGGCGGGATGGCGCGGCACGGTGGTGGCGCGTTCTCGGGCAAGGACCCGTCGAAGGTGGACCGCTCCGCGGCGTACGCGATGCGCTGGGTCGCCAAGAACGCGGTGGCGGCGGGGCTGGCCACGCGTGTCGAGGTGCAGGTGGCTTACGCGATCGGCAAGGCGGCCCCGGTGGGTCTGTTCGTGGAGACCTTCGGGACCGAGGTGGTCGACCCGACGAAGATCCAGGAAGCGATTTCCCAGGTCTTCGACCTGCGTCCGGCCGCGATCATCCGTGACCTGGACCTGCTGCGGCCGATCTACGCGCCGACCGCGGCGTACGGCCACTTCGGCCGCCCGGAGCTCGACCTGCCGTGGGAGAGCACCGACCGCGCCGAGGCCCTCAAGCAGGCCGCCGGTCTCTGACGGTTACAGCCACACGAACGGCGCGGGCTTTGCTCGCGCCGTTTTGCTTTGTTGCGCCTTTTTGAAGGAGCTTTCGCCGGTTGAAAGAAGCCCTCGCCGGGGGCTGACCTCTGGGCAGGAGGTTCTTCGCGTCGTGTTTCTCCCGGCGCATGCTTTTCTTGTCCCGGGGTTGTGAGGCGCGGGCGCCTCCTGCCCGTCGACCTGCCCCAGGGAACCACGGTCTATCAAGAGGATCGGTATGGCTGTCGCTGGGGCTCTTTGGGGAGGCCGACCTCTTGACAGCCCGTGGTTGGCTTCGCCCAGGCCGACGGGCAGGAGACACCCCCGAAGCCCCACTCTGCGCTTGCGCGCTGCTGGCTGGGGCTGTGGTTGCGCGGGGCTGGCTTGGGCTGGGCGGAGATGGTCTTCTTTCGAGCCTCTGGTAAACCTCAGTGCGTGGTCAACGCAGGTAAGCGGAACAGAGGCGAACGGCATCCAGCTGAGGCCCTTCCGGTTGCCCGTGTCTACGTCGACGTGCCGCTGGCGCATCTGGACAAGACGTTCGACTACTTGATCCCGTCGGATCTTGACGAACAAGTGGTACCCGGCTGTCGGGTTCGTGTCCGGTTCTCCGGCAGACTCGTCGACGCCTACGTGATCGAGCGCGCGGCGGAGTCCGAACACCCGAAGCCGATGTTCCTCGAGAAGGTCGTGTCCGCCGAGCCGGTGCTCGCGCCGCAGGTCGCCCAGTTGGCCAGGGCGGTGGCCGACCGGTACGCGGGCGCGATGATGGATGTGCTGCGCCTGGCGATCCCGCCGCGCCATGCCCGAGCCGAATCGGCGCCGTCGCCGGAGCCGGTCGACGTCGACCCACCGGCAGAGACCGGCTGGGGCCGTTACCCGCGGGGATCGGCGTTCCTGGACGCGCTGAAAGCAGGCCGCAACGCCCACGCGGTCTGGCAGGCGCTGCCGAACGAGGACTGGCCCCGCCGCCTGGCGGAACTGGCGGTGACGGTGGCGGCGACCAGCCGGGGCGTGGTCATGGTCGTCCCCGACTACCGCGATGTGGCACGTTTGCACGCCGCGTGCCTTGACCTGGTCGGCAAGGAGCGCGAGTCGGCCGTGGTCGCCCTCTCGGCCGACCTGGGCCCGTCCACGCGGTACAAACGCTGGCTCTCGGTCCTGCGTGGCTCGGCGAAGATCGTCCTTGGTACCCGCGCGACCGCGTTCGCCCCGGTCAAGGACCCGGGTCTGGTCGTCGTCTGGGACGACGGCGACGACCTGCACGCCGATCAACGATCGCCGTACGCCCACGTGCGTGAGGTGCTGACCCTCCGGGCCCACCAGACCGGCGCGGCGATGGTGATCGGCGGGTTCGCCAGAACAGCGGAGGCCCAGCTGCTGCTGGACACGGGCTGGGCACACGAACTGGTCGCGGCAAGGGACGAAGTCAGGAAGTCCGCCCCACGGGTGACGGCGATCGGTGAGACCGACGTCCAACTGGCCAGAGACCCGGCGGCCCGCGCGGCCAGGCTGCCGTCGGTCAGCTTCGAAGCGGCGCGCAATGCCCTGACAGCAGGAGCGCCGGTGCTGGTCCAGGTCCCACGCCGCGGATACGTACCCGCGTTGGCGTGTGCGCAGTGCCGTGCACCGGCGCGGTGCCGGAGGTGCGCGGGCCCACTGGCCCTGCCAGGCGGGCACGACGACGGCATGGCTCGTCCTGCCGCCTGTCGCTGGTGCGGCGCGGCCGAGGCGGCATTCCGTTGTGGCAACTGCGGATCACGGCGCCTGAGAGCAGTGGTCGTCGGATCGAAGAGAACAGCGGAAGAACTGGGCCGCGCATTCCCGGGAATCCCCGTGCGAACCTCCGGCGCGGATGAAGTCCTTGCCACGGTGTCCAGCGCCCCGGCGCTGGTGGTGTGCACACCAGGAGCCGAGCCGGTGGCGGAAGGCGGTTACGGAGCAGCGCTTCTGTTGGACAGCTGGGCACTGCTCGGTCGAGCGGACCTGAGAGCGACCGAGGAGACCCTGCGCCGCTGGATGGGCGCGGCAGCACTGGTCCGCCCAGCACCCGACGGCGGCCGCGTGGTCGTGGTGGCCGAGTCGGCATTCGCCCCAGTACAGGCATTGGTGCGCTGGGACCCGGCCTGGCACGCGGAACAGGAACTGGAAGCCCGCGTAGAACTGGGCTTCCCCCCAGCGGTACGAATGGCATCCGTCGACGGATCCCCGGAAGCCCTGGCAGAATACCTGGACCACCTGACCCTTCCCGAAACAGCGGAAATCCTCGGCCCAGTACCAATAGGCGAAAAAGACGAGCGAGCACTAGTCCGAACACCCCGGACAGACGGCCGCGCGCTGGCGGCGGCACTCACCGTCGCACAAAAGGAAAGAACAGCACGCAAAGAACCAGAATCCATCCGAGTCCGCCTGGACCCCCTGGAACTAGTGTAAAAAACGGCTGGTACGTAACCAACACAGTGCACCCAGCGCCGGAAACCGAAACCCCGGGCCGGAAGCCGCACTCCAAGGTAACCAACAGTTCATTCACTGGCGACACGGCGCACTACCCACAGGCGCGGCAACACGAGCCGTGTGACGCGAGAGTGTCACGCACGGTTCCGCGAGCGGCGGCGGGTGAAACTCCCGCCGTCGACTCACCACCTCATGCGGCAACGCACTCCCTGGCGCATCGACCACGTCACATCCGGAACCCTGGCCTTCACCACACCGGGCAACAGGACCGTACTCACCACGCCAGCCAAGTACGACCTTCCGCCGTTCTAGCCTGCCAGCTCACCGTATGACAGGCGGGATAGGGCCGAAGGTGTACGCCGATCCCCGGACTGCTTCCACCTTCGCCCCGGTTTCGACGTCGACACCAAGGCGGGCAACGAAAAGCCCGTCGGACAACTCGGCTTCCGCGCTGACCACCCGGTCCGGGGCCACGGTGACCCTCAGCTCGAACCGTTGCCACCCCGGGTCGGCCACTCCGGCGATGGTTCCGTTCGACGTCGCGAACAGGGCGCCGGTCGACGACGGGCCCGCGGGGGCTGGGGCGGCGTCGGGATCGGATACGGTCACCGCTGTTCCGGCCGTTTCGCAGAAGACCGGTTTTCCCGCCACCCGGGCAGCGGTCACCGCCACCCCCGCGACCACCGAGCTCCGCACGACTCTCCACTGTGCCCGGTCGGGGACTTCTCGGACCGCTGAAACGGCCGTATAACAACGATCCAGCTGACCGCTGGCGTCCGCGGACACCGGGTCCAACCCCATCGACGCACGCATCTGGTCCGGGGCCTGCGGAACGTTCTGCGCGAACACCACGGACCCGGCCACCACCACGGTCGCGGCGCAGGCAATGGCGGCGACCGGGACCCGCACGGGGACCCGCCGCGCCTCCCGAGGTCTGTCCAGCTCGCTCCACAGCCTGCGCCGCAACCGATCGCGGACCTCCGGCGGCAGTTCCCGCCGCGGCGGCATGGGCTGGCGGATCACGTCGTCTCTCCCAACAGGTCTTCGCCGAGCACGCGGCGTAGGCGGGCACGCGCACGCGAAACCCGGGAACGGATGCTGACCTCCTCGAGGCCAAGCAACTCGGCCGCCTCGCTGGTGGACACCTCACCGACCAGGCACAACTCGACCGCCTGGCGTTCGGCCTTCGGCAGTTTCGCGATCGCGTCGAGCAGCACCCGCATCCGGCCCTCACCGTCGACTTTCTCGGCGACGGACTCCGCGTGGTCCTCGATCGTGTCGGTGGGCGGGATACGGCGGAGCAACTTGGTGAACCGTCCTGCGCTGCGGAACTCCGTGCGCGCGAGGTTACCCGCGACCGCGTACAGCCACGGCAGCGCGCTGTCGCGCACCAGCGTGACCTCGGGCAGCTTGCGCCATGCGGTCAGGAAGGTCATGGAGGTCAGGTCTTCGGCCAGTGACCACGATCCGGTCAGCCGGAACGCGTGGTTCCACACGGCTTGTGCGTGCCGCTCGAACAGTTCGCCGAACGCCGCCTTGTTGCCGGCGGCGGCCCGTTGCCACAATGCAGCGTCGTCGTGCGTATCCGCGTACGGATCAGCCTGCAGACTTTTGGTGGTCACATCTCTTACATGTCCGGGACGGGTGACAACGTTGCACACCCGAAACTCCCACCTGGTTCAGCCCAACGCCGCATGCGGTGTGGTGGTGCCTGCTCCTAGGGTCGAAGGCAGGACAGCCGTCATGGAGGCAAGCGTGAGCGAAGCCCAGCTCGGCACCCGGGACTCCCTGTCGACCGCCACGGAGGTGGACCAGCTGACGGTAGGCGTCGAGGAGGAGTTCCTGCTGGTGGACACCGAGTCGGGCGTGTTGGCCGACCGTGCGCCCGACATCCTGTCGGACGTCGGCGGTGCCGACTACGACCTGCAGGCCGAAATCGCGTTGAGCCAAGTGGAATCGGTCAGCGGCGTCTGCGTGAGCATGACCGACCTGCACCGGCAGCTCAGCGATGCCCGCCTTGTGCTGGCGGACGAGGCGCAGCGGCACGGGTCGTGGCTGATCGCGTCGGGAACGCCGGTTCTCGGCCACGGCGCGCGGAACGCGCTGACCCCGTTGCCGCGCTACCACCGGATCACGCGCGAATTCCGTGCGCTGACAGGGGATCTGCCGGTGTGCGGGTGTCACGTGCACGTCGGCCTGCCGGACGACGAGGCCAGGGTCCTGGTCTGCAACCACCTCCGCCACTGGCTGCCGACCTTGCTCGCGATCGGGGCGAACTCCCCGTACTCCAACAACACCGACACCGGCTACGCGAGTTGGCGGTACGTGATGTGGAGCCGATGGCCCTCGGCGGGAGCGCCGCCGTGGTTCGAGTCGGCCTCGGACTACTACGCGGCCCGTGAGCGGGTCATCGCCAGCGGCGCGGCGATGGACATCGGCATGCTCTATTGGGACGTAAGGCTTTCCGCCCATCAGCCGACTGTGGAACTGCGCGTGAGCGACGTGGCACCGACCGTCGACGACGCGGTCCTGCTCGCCGCGTTGGTCCGGGGGATCGCGGTGACCGCGTTGGCTTCGGGTGCGAAAGGGCCCGATGTGCCGCAGCACCAGTTGCGTCCGGCGCTGTGGCGGGCCGCCCGGGATGGTCTGGAAGGCCTCGGCGTGGATCTCGTGACGGGTGACCTGGCCCCGGCGGCCGACTTGGCGGGAGCGTTGGTGCGCTGGATCCGCCCGGCGTTGGAGGCCGCCGGTGACTACGAGCTGGTCGACGAGTCGCTGGCCAGGCTGGTGCTGGACGGGTGCGGTGCCGCGCGGCAGCGCGCGGCGTTCGCCAGGTCCGGCTCGCTGGGCGAGGTGGTGAGGTTCCTCGGTGCGCAGACCCGGTCGGTACGCTGACGCCTGATGAGCATCCGTGACGTTCCGATCCGCGACGAGTCGATCAGGCTCGGCCAGTTCCTGAAGCTGGCCGGCCTGGCCGAGGACGGCGGGCACGCGAAAGAGTTGATCGAGACCTCGGACGTCAAGGTCAACGACCAGGTCGAGGTCCGACGCGGCAGGCAGCTGCGTGACGGCGACGTGGTCACCGTCGACGGCGAGCAGGCCCGCCTGGTGGCAGGCCGCTAGACCAGCTCGGCGATGTTCACGGTTCGCCGCAGCCGGGTCAGCGCCCGGTGCTGGGCGACGCGGACAGCGCCGGGGGTCGAGCCGACGGCAGCGGCCGTCTCCTCCGCGGACAGCCCGACGACGATCCGCAACACGAGGATGTCGCGTTGCCGCTCGGGCAGGCTGCCCAGGATGAGGTTGATCTGTTTGGCGGACTCGCCCTGCAGCACGTGCTGCATCGGGCTCGCTTCGACTTCGTGTGCCTCGGGGATCTCCGCGACCGGTTGCTCGCGGTTGCGAGCGACGGCGCGGTGGGCGTCGGCGACCTTGTGGGCAGTGATGCCGTACACGAACGCCAGGAACGGGCGTCCCTGGAACTCGTAACGCGGCAGGGCGGTGAGAACCGCGAGGCAAGCCTCCTGCGCGATGTCGTCGGCTGAGGTGTAGGAGCGTTCACCTCGGCCGACGCGGGCGCGGCAATAGCGCACGACCATGGGCCGGATCGTTGTCAACAGACGGCCGACCGCTTCAGGGTCGCCGTTGACCGCCGCAGGCACCAGGGCGTCGAGGTAGTTGACCAAGTTCGTAGCCATCACGGTCAATTTTCGTTCGTTGCGCTGTTCGGCCGACAGTGCCGGAAGACTTCGGCGCATTCGGGACTTTGTGCTCTACTGCTGTTCGGGCCAGTCCTGCGGCAGCCAGTTGACCGCGTACCAGAGGTCCATTCGGTGCTGGGCCTGGGACAAGTCGACGTGCAAGGCGCGCTCGATCTGCCCGATCCGGTGGCGGACGCTGTTGCGGTGCACGTCCAGCGCGGCGGCGCTGCGGTCCCAGTTGCCGTGGTTGGCCAGCCACACCCGCAACGTCTCGACCAGGTGGGCGGGACCGGGCGACCGGATCTCGGCCAGCGGCGCCAGCGTCCGGCGCGCGAACGCACGCGCCTGTGCCGGGTCGACCAGCGACGACACGCTCTCGGATTCGTTGTCCGCGCTGACCGGGTGGCCCGCCGCGGCGGCGCGTCGACGCAAGGCGACGGCCTCGCGTTCGGCCAGCCGCAGGTCCGCGATCCCGACGACGCCGCTCATGCCGACGAGCCAGCCTCGTTTGTGCAGCGTCTCCAACGCGGTCGGCGACGGTGCGGACCGCGCGGACACGACCGCGCGGAAACTCCCGTTGGCCAGGTCGACCAGAGGGGTGCCGAGCAGTTGCACGAGCTGGCCGAAGTCGTCGTTGTCGGCGCGGTGCCTGCGTCGCACGTCGACTCCTGCCAGCACGCGGTAGTCCTGGCCCGCGCGGTTGTCCAGCAACGCGGCGAGCAGGTCCCCTGTGGACTCCGCGGCCGATCCGGCGGCCAGCACCAGCCGGGCGGCCAGGCGGTACGCGTGCCCGCGGGACGTGTCGGTGTCCCGGCGCAGCAGCCCGAGCATCGCCAGTGCCATGGCGACGACCGCGCGATCGGCGACGCTGAACGACCGGTTGCGCCCGACGACGAGCACGGTCGACCGGTCGACCGGGTGCAGCACGACGTGGTCGCCGCCGACATGCGTGCTCGCGCTGCGCGGACCGGAGCCGCTGCGCAGCCGTTCGGCCAGCGACAGCAGGTCGTCGCCCGGTTCGGGCGCCATGCCGGACCGGGTCACGACAGTGCCCTCCGCGTCCAGCAGCATGGCCCAGCCCGTCAGGGACGTGGCCAGCGAACGGACCGTGGTCTCGGTCGGCCGGGGACGGGTCGCGGCGCGGGTCAGGTTGCGCTGGCTGTCGGCGATCACCCGGAGTTCGACGTTCTGCGCCTCGGCGAGCGCGTTGCCGACAGCCTGGCTGACGGCGAGGAACGGGGTGCGTTCCGGCACCACGATCAGCGGCAGGTCGCGGTCCCGGCACGCCTTGACGAGTTCCTTGGGCACGGTGTCGTACACCGGGGTGACCCCGAAGCCCAACGCGCTCACCCCGGCGTTGATCAGGCCTTCGACGTAGGCGTCGATCTCCGCGGGCGTCCGGGGGAAGTTCACGCCCGCGGTCAGCAGCAGCTCCTGGCCGAGCAGGTACGGGATCGGGTCACGCAGTTCGCTGACGTGCGCCCAGCAGATCTGCCGGTCCAGCCGCGACTTGCCCGCCTTCACCTCCAGGCCGAGATCGGCACGGCTGACCAGGGTCCGCAACGGGATCGTCCGGAGAACCACGGCAGCCTCCTCAAGGTTGATTCGTCCAACGCCACGTGGCCAGATTGTGCAGAACAACCCCTGAACGAGACCAGAGGTGGCTCTCTACGGTGACCGGAACGAAACGCCACGCGTAGGAGATCGACATGGCCCTCGACAACGCAGTGATTGTGGCCTACCTGCTCGGCATGGTCGCGATGGGGTGGTGGGGCATGCGCCGGGCGACCACCAAGAGCGAGTACCTGGTGGCCGGGCGGCGGCTGGGCGGCCCGATGTACTCGGGCACGATGTCCGCGATCGTCCTCGGCGGCGCGTCGACGGTCGGCGGCGTCGGGCTTGGCTACAAGTTCGGCATCTCCGGCGCGTGGCTCGTGCTCGCGATCGGCCTGGGCATCCTGCTGCTGTCGGCGGCGTACGCCCGGCGGATCCAGCGGCTGCGGGTGTACACCGTGTCCGACATGCTGGACATCCGGTACGGAGGTTCGTCGGCGGCCGTCTCCGGTGTGGTGATGTGGGCGTACGCGCTGATGCTGACGGTCACCTCGCTCGGCGCGTCATCGACGATCTTCAAGGTGCTGTTCGGGTTCGACCGCTGGTCGAGCATCCTGCTCGCGGGCGGGATCGTGGTGCTGTACTCGGTGCTCGGCGGCATGTGGTCGATCTCGATGACCGACATCGTCCAGTTCGTGGTCAAGACCATCGGCATCCTGATGTTGCTGCTGCCGTTCGCGCTGGCCAAGGCGGGCGGGTTCGACGGGATGCGGCAACGGCTGGACGCGGCCTACTTCGACTTCACCGCCATCGGCGGCGACACCATCGTGACCTACCTGGTGGTGTACACGCTCGGCCTGCTGATCGGGCAGGACATCTGGCAGCGGGTGTTCACCGCGCGCACGTCGGCCGTGGCCACGTGGGGCGGGATCACGTCCGGTCTGTACTGCGTGATCTACGCGTTCGCGGGAGCCTTGGTCGGCATGGCGACCAAGGCGCTGTACCCGAACCTGCCCAGTCGCGACGACGCGTTCGCGACCGCGGTGGAGAACCTGCTGCCGATGGGCGTGCGCGGCCTGGTGCTCGCCGCCGCCCTCGCGGCGCTGATGTCCACCTCCAGCGGCGCGTTGATCGCGTCGTCGACGGTCGCGGCGAACGACATCTGGCCCCGCCTGATCAAGAACGGGCTAATGAAACGAGCGGCGGCGGTCAAGGACGACGTGCACTCCAACCGCATGTTCACGCTGGTGCTCGGCGTCGTGGCGGTCGTGCTGGCGGTGCTGATCGAAGGTGTGGTCGCCGCGCTGACCGTGGCCTACAACCTGCTCGTCGGCGGCCTGCTGGTGGCGATCGTCGGGGGGATGGTGTGGAAACGCGGCAACCGGCAGGGCGCGCTCGCGTCGATGGTCACCGGCGCGATCACGGTCGTGGTCATGATGATCGTGGCCGGGCTGGAGGCCAACGAGGTCATCTACTACGGGCTCGGCGTCAGCCTCATGTCCTACGTCGTGGTCAGCCTGCTCACGCCGCCGACCGACAAAGCCGTGCTCGACCACTGGAACAGCCGTGTCAACGGCGAGACCAAGGAGGAAATACCCGCATGATCGGTCCGGTCGACAGCTCCCAGGTGCCCAGGTACGCCGGGCACGCCACGTTCGCCCGGCTGCCCCGGCTCGACCAGGTGGACAAGGCCGACATCGCGGTGGTCGGCGTCCCGTTCGACACCGGGGTGTCCTACCGCCCCGGCGCCCGGTTCGCCCCGGCGGCGGTCCGCGAGGCCAGCCGACTGCTGCGGCCCTACAACCCCGGCCTCGACGTGTCGCCGTTCGAACGGGCGCAGGTCGTGGACGCCGGGGACATCGTGGGCAACCCGTTCGACATCGGCCAGGCGATCAGCGAGATCTCCGAGCAGGCAGGCGAACTGCTGGACACCGGCGCGAAGCTGGTCACGGTCGGCGGCGACCACACCATCGCCCTGCCGTTGCTGCGTGCGGTCGCGGCCAAGCACGGGCCGGTCGCGCTGCTGCACTTCGACGCCCACCTGGACACGTGGGACACCTACTTCGGCGAGCCGTACACGCACGGAACCCCGTTCCGCCGTGCGGTCGAGGAAGGCATCCTCGACACGTCCGCGCTGTCCCACGTCGGCACGCGCGGCCCGCTGTACGGCAAGGCCGACCTGTCCGAGGACGCCAGGCTCGGGTTCGGGATCGTCACCTCGGCCGACGTCATGCGCCGCGGGGTGGACGAGGTGGTCGAAGCCCTCCGGGACCGCATCGGCGGCCGCCCGGTGTACGTGTCGATCGACATCGACGTCCTGGACCCCGCGCACGCGCCGGGCACCGGAACACCCGAGGCGGGCGGCATGACCAGCAGGGAACTGCTGGAGATCCTGCGCGGCCTGGCCGGGCTGAACCTGGTGTCCGCGGACGTCGTCGAGGTGGCGCCCGCGTACGACCACGCCGACATCACGTCGATCGCCGCGTCGCACGTCGCCTACGACCTCGTGACGCTGCTGGCCATGGGTGTGGGCGAATGAGCCGGACCGGCGGCGACCTGGTCGTCGAGTCACTCGTGGCACTGGGCGCGCGGACCGTGTTCGGACTGCCCGGACAGCACGCGCTCGGGCTGTTCCACGCGGTGCACAGGTCGTCGCTGCGGTACTTCGGCAGCCGTACCGAGGTCAACGCCGCGTTCGCCGCCGACGGCCACGCCAGGACGACCGGCGAGGTGACGCCGTTGTTCGTCTCCACCGGCCCTGGCGCGTTGCAGACGCTGGCGGGGCTGCAGGAAGCGGCCTCGTCGAGCGTGCCGGTTCTGGGCGTCAGCAGTCAGATCCCGGTGGCGGGCCTCGGCGGGCGGCGGCGTGGATTCCTGCACGAGCTGCCCGACCAGCAGGCCAGTTTCCGTGACGTCGTCAAGCACACGCGTGTGGTGCGGTCGGCGTCGCAGATCCCGTCGGCGATCGCCGAGGCGTGGCGGATCGCCGTGACCGCGCCGACCGGCCCGGTCTGGGTCGAGATCCCCCAGGACGTGTTGCTCGGACCGGCCGGGGTTCCGGCCGTGGGCGACCTGTCCGTGACGCCCGTCCCGCTGGTCCCACGGCCTGAACTGCTCGCCGAGGCGGCCCGGTTGCTTCAGCACGCGCAGCGGCCGGTGATCCTGGCCGGTGGCGGTGTGGTGCGCAGTGGCGCACAGCCGGAACTGCTCGAACTGGCGGAGAAACTCGGCGCGCCGGTGGTCAGCACGTTCGGCGGCAAGGGTGCTTTCCCGTGGGAGCACGAACTTTCGCTGCAGTCCTGGTTGGAGGACCAGTACACGACCGAGGTGTTGCAGGACGCGGACGTCCTGCTGGTGGTCGGATCCGGCCTGGGCGAGCTGTCGAGCAACTACCACACTTTCCGGCCGCGTGGCCGGGTCGTGCAGATCGAGGCCGATCTGGGCAAACTGGAAGCCAACCACAGCGCACTGGGCATCCACGCCGATGCCCGGCTGGCCCTGCGGGCCCTGGTTGCGCTCGTGGAGCAGCGGGCCGCGGTCGTGCCCGACCTGCTGTCGAAAGTCCGGCAACGCCTGGACAGCCAGGACCTGACGCTGGAGCGCGACGTGCTCGCCGCTGTCCGGGACGCGTTGCCGGACACCGCGCCGAGTTTCTGGGACATGACGATCCTGGCGTACTGGGCATGGTCGGCGTGGGACCACCGGCACGGATCGGTGCACACGGCCCAGGGCTCGGGCGGCCTCGGCTACGCCTTCCCCGCCGCGCTCGGTGCGGCATCCACTGTGGACGGTCCGGTGCTCGCGGTCTCCGGTGACGGGGGCGCGATGTACGGACTGTCCGAACTGGCCACAGCCAAGCAGTACGGCCTGAACGTGACGTGGCTGATCGTGGACGACGGCGGCTACGGCATCCTGCGCGAGTACATGACCGACGCGTTCGGCGAGGCGAACGGCACCGAGCTCACCCGGCCCGATTTCGTGGCGCTGGCCGAGTCCTTCGGCGTACCGGCCGTGCGGAGCGCACCGGAGCGGCTGCGGGCCGATCTGGCCAAGGCGCTGGCTGCCGACGGACCGGCGGTCGTCGTCCTCCCGGCTTTGCTGCGCATGTTCGCCCCGACCCACCTGGAGCAGTGATGACGAGCATCGACCTGATCGACCCGGCGACCGGCGAGGTGTTCGGCACCGCGCCGGTCGGCCGTGAGTCCGAAGTGGACGCGGCCGTCCGGCGCGCTGCCACGGCGTTCGCGACCTGGCGCAGGAGCACGCCGATGCGGCGGCAGGCCGCGCTGCTCGCCGTCGCCGATGCCCTTGAGGCGAACGCGGGCGAGATCGCCGACCTGGAGTGCCGGGAGACCGGCAAGGACAAGGCGGTCGTGCTCGACGAGGAGATCCCGCAGTCGGCGGACGTGCTGCGGTTCTTCGCCGGGGCGGCGCGCACGATGCCGGGCGCCGCGACCGGGGAGTACCTCGACGGCCACACCTCCAGCTTGCGGCGTGAGCCGATCGGGGTGATCGCCCAGATCACGCCGTGGAACTACCCGCTGATGATGGCGGTGTGGAAGATCGCGCCCGCGGTCGCGGCTGGCAACACCGTGGTCGTCAAACCCGCCGACACGACCCCGTCGAGCACGCTGCTGCTCGGCTCGCTGGCGTCCCGGCACCTGCCGGAAGGCGTGGTCAACGTGGTCACGGGCGACCGGGACACCGGCAGGCTGCTCGTCACACACCCGATCCCCGCGATGGTGTCGATCACCGGGTCCACCCGGGCGGGGATCGAAGTGGCCCGCGCGGCGGCGGACACGCTGAAACGGACGCACCTCGAACTCGGCGGCAACGCGCCGGTCCTCGTGTTCGACGACGTCGACGTGGCCGAGGCGGCCGACGGGATCATCGCCGCGGCCTTCTACAACGCCGGCCAGGACTGCACGGCGGCCGCGCGCGTGCTCGTGCAGGACCGCGTGCACGACGAGTTCGTCGCAGCGCTGGCGGTCCGTGCCCAAGCGGCCCGGACCGGCCCGCTCAACAGCGCGGCCCAACTGGAACGGGTCACCGGCCTGCTCGACCGGCTGCCAGGGCACGCCGTCGTCCACTGTGGAGGGAAGCGGCTCGGCGAGCGCGGGTTCTTCGTCGAGCCGACCGTGATCTCCGGGCTGCGCCAGGACGACGAGATCGTCCAGGAGGAGGTGTTCGCCCCGGTCATCACCGTTCAGCGGTTCACCACCGACGACGAAGGCGTGACCGGCGCGAACGGCGTCCCGCAAGGCCTGGCCTCCTCGGTGTGGACGGCGGACGCCGCCCGCGCGGCACGGCTGGCGGTCGAGTTGGACTTCGGCTGCGTCTGGGTGAACACGCACGGTCCGCTGGCCTCGGAGATGCCGCACGGCGGGTTCGGCCAGTCCGGATATGGCAAGGATCTGTCCACGATCGGGTTGGAGGACTACACGCGCGTCAAGCACGTGATGACCCGGCTGGGTTGAGATCATCACGTCGTCGGGGCAAAGTGGGCCACCTCAATCGTTTCCGGGAGGTCATGTCGTGCGAAGGTCAGCCGCCTTAGTCGCACTGCTCACCGTCACCACCGCGCTCGTCGGCGGGGTTGCGGAGGGTGCCAGTCCCACCAGGCCCAAAGTCCCCGAAGCGGTCGGCTACGGCGGCGCGGTGGCCAGCATCGACGCCGACGCGACCGCGATCGGCGTCTCCGTGCTGCGCAGGGGCGGGAACGCGGTGGACGCGGCCGTGGCGACCGCCGCCGCGCTCGGTGTGACGGACCCGTTCTCCAACGGCATCGGCGGTGGCGGGTTCTTCGTGTTCTACGAGGCCCGCACCGGCAAGGTGCACACGATCGACGGCCGTGAGACGACCCCGATGGCGGCGTCGGAAACGCTGTTCCAGGAAAACGGTGCCCCGATCCCGTTCGCGGAAGGCGTCACCAGCGGCCTGAGCGTCGGTGTGCCCGGTACGCCGCGGACCTGGCAGCGCGCGTTGCAGCTGTGGGGCCGCAAGTCGCTCAAAGAGGTGATGAAGCCCGCGGAGCAGCTCGCCCGCGAGGGGTTCACCGTCGACGACACGTTCCGCACGCAGATCGCGAACAACGCCGCCCGGTTCTCGGCGTTCCCGTCCACCCGGTCGCTGTACCTGCCGGGCGGGCAGCCGCCGGTGGTCGGCACGAAGTTCCGCAACCCGGACATGGCGAACACGTACCGGGAGCTGGCCGACACGAACCTGAAGTCGTTGTACCACGGCCAGATCGGCAAGGAGATCGTCAAGGCCGTCCAGCAGCCGCCGAAGGACCCGGCGTCCACACTGAACGTACGACCGGGCAAGTTGGCGGAGTCGGACCTGGCCCGGTTCGACGCGCCGCTGCGTGAACCGAGCAGGACCAGCTACCGCGGCCTGGACGTCTACAGCATGGCCCCGCCGTCGTCCGGCGGCACGACGGTCGGTGAGGCGCTGAACATCCTGGAGCCGACCGCCGTCTCGAAGCTGTCGCAGACGGACTACCTGCACTACTTCCTCGAGTCGACGAGGCTGGCGTTCGCGGACCGCAACCGCTGGGTCGGCGACCCGGCGTTCGGCGACGTGCCCACGCGTGAACTGCTGTCCCAGAAGTTCGCGGATTCCCGTGCGTGCCTGATCAACCCGGCGAAGGCGCTCACCAGCCCCGTGGCGCCCGGTGACCCGCGCAACCCGCAGGCGTGCGCGACCGTCGGCCAAGGCGTGGCGGCGGAGATCGGCAGCCAGCACACCACGCACCTGACCACGGCCGACGCGTGGGGCAACGTCGTTTCGTACACGCTGACCATCGAATCCGAAGGCGGCAACGGGATCGTCGTGCCAGGACGGGGATTCCTGCTCAACAACGAGCTGACCGACTTCAACTTCGCGCCGCTGTTCCCCGGCGTGCCGGACCCGAACCTCCCCGCGGCGGGCAAGCGTCCCCGGTCCTCGATGGCCCCGACGATCGTGCTGCGCAACGGCAAGCCGTACTTCGCCACCGGCTCGCCGGGTGGTGCGTCGATCATCACCACGGTCGCCCAGGTGATCACCGGCCGGGTGGACCGGGGCAAGTCGCTCAAGGACGCGATCGCCGCGCCTCGGGCCTCCCAGCGCAACGCGGCGGCTGCCCAGGTGGAGAAGGAGTTCCTGGCCCAGCCGGAAACGGCGGAACTGGTGAAACGCGGGCAGGGCTTCAGCACCGCGCCCGCCGAGATCGGCGCGGCGACCGGGGTGGAGCGCCTGCCGGACGGCCGGTGGATCGCCGCGGCCGAACCGGTTCGCCGCGGCGGCGGATCGGCTGCCGTGGTGCTTCCGATCCGCTGGTAGGTGACGCACGACCGCCGACTGCGTGCAACGAAGGCCACATTGGTTGCGTTTTTGGCAACCAATGTGGCATTGGTGGCGGTTTTCGCAACGAAGGCCACATTGGTTGCACGGGTTACTCGCTGTCGGGGGCGCGCCGGGAGCGGATGATGCCCCAGAGCACGAGCGCCGCGGCCAGGGCGGTGAGCGCGAGGCCCGCGCCGGTGACACCCGTGCGGAACTCCGAGGTCTGGCCGGGGCTCCAGTTCGACGTGGTGATGTCGCCGGTGAACAGCGCCGCGATGATGGTCGCGCCGACCGCGATGCCGACGCCGGTGGTGACCTCGCTGGCGGTGTCGATCAGCGCCGCGCCGATGGTCGTGCGGTTCTCCGGGAGGCCACGCATCACGTTGTTCCCGGCGACGACACCCACGACGCGCATCCCGGCGGCGACGAGCACGATGGCCAGCGCGATCCACACGTACCCGAAGCGGCCGAGCAGGCCGTAGACGGCGAGCCCGCACACGACGACAGCGGCGCTGAGCCAGGCGGCCTTGTCGAGACCGATGCGCGTGATCAGCGGCGTGATCACAGCGCCGCCGGCGATGAGCACGACGACCTGCGGCAGCATGCCGATGGCCGCCTGCGCGGGCGTCCAGCCCCAGTCGAACTGGAACTCCAGGGTGGCGAGGTAGGTCAGTCCCGCGGTCGCCAGGCCCGCGGCTGCCTTGAACGCCAGGCCACTCGACACGAGCGGGCGGGCGATGAGCTTGAGGTCGAGCAGGGGGAAGCGGGCCGTGCGCTCGCGGACGACGAACAGCACGGCCAGCGCGACGGCCGCCGCCGTGGTCAGCCAGGGGAGCGGCGACGAGGCGCCGTCGTGGACGAACATCGTCGGCGCGAGCAGCGCGAGCACGATCGTGGCGGTGCCCAGCAGGCCCCCTGCGAAGTCGATCGGGTCGCGGTGCAACTCGTCCGCCCTGTCGGCGGGGATGCCGCTGCGGATGCCGATGATCGCGAGCACGGCGACCGGCACGTCCACCAGCAGCAGCACCTGCCACGGTGCGAACGTGAGCACGAGGCCGCCCGCCGTGGGGCCGACCGCGAGTCCGACCAAGCCCACGGTCGAGATCAGGGTCATCGCCCGGACGCGGAGTTCGTCGTCGGGGAACAGGCGGAACGCCAAGGCGAGGGAGCCAGGCGTCGTCATCGCCGCCGCGACGCCCATCGCCGCGCGGACCGCGATGAGCTGCCCGGATGTGGTGACGAACGCGGTTGCCAGGCTCGCCGCGCCCAGCAGGACCAGCCCGAGCAGCATGATCTTGCGGCGGCCGACCCGGTCGGCCAGCGCGCCGAGGGCCAGCATCAGGCCGCCGAACACGACGGCGTACACGCCCGTGATCCACTGCAGCGCCGTGGTCGACGCGGCCAGTTCGCGGCCGATGGTCGGCAGGGCGACGTTGAGGATCGAGTTGTCGAGCATCTCAACCAGGAAGACCGCCGACAGTCCTGCGAGGGCAACCCATGCCTCACGCAGGGAGCGTGGTGCTGACGGGGCGTCCTGGACGGCTTCACTGCGGGGGACGGTCACTGCGCACTCCTTCGTGGTGAAGAAGTGGCGGATCGTTCGATACCGCGTGTGCGCGTGTGTGGATCACACGTTTTTACTTCCAGTGCCCACATAGTACAACCGGCGCCGAACGGGTGCCAGTTCACGGGCATTCGCTGTGTCGTGTTCGTCTTCTTCGTCTGGTTGGGCAACAGTCCGGTGACGAAGTTTGGTCTAGACCTTGTGTTGATCACGTGGTCTGGACCAATAGTGGTGAGTGGTCTTCCTGCCACACCCTGCCGTCAGGAGGAAGAGACCTCATGTCACTCAGACCGTCCACGAGTCGGCGGCGGTTCGGCGTCGCCGTCGCCGCCGTTTCGCTCGCGTTATCCGGTTTTCCCGGCGTCGCACAGGCCGCGGCCGACCCGACCGCCACGTTCAGCAAGGTGTCCGACTGGGGGTCCGGGTTCACCGGCCAGGTCGTCGTCAAAGCCGGTGACACGACCGCGTTGACCAGCTGGACCGTGAAGTTCGACCTGCCTGCGGGCACCAGCATCGGGTCGACGTGGGAAGCGGGCATGACCCGCAGCGGCGACAGCTACACGTTCGTCAACCGCCCGTACAACGGAAGCGTGGCCGCGGGCGCCTCGGCGACCTTCGGGTTCAACGGCGTCGGGCCGGGCTCGCCGACCAACTGCACGATCAACGGCACCCCGTGCGACGGGTCGTCGGGCGCGCCGGACACCGAGGCCCCGTCCGTCCCGACCGGCCTCACCGCGGGGGAGACGAGCAGCTCCACGGTTCCGCTGAGCTGGACGGCGTCCACCGACAACGTCGGTGTCACCGGCTACGACGTCTTCCAGGGCGCGTCGACGACCCCGATCGCCACGTCCACGTCCGCGTCGTTCCTCGTCGGCGGGTTGCAACCCACCACCACGTACACCTTCCGCGTGCGTGCGCGGGACAAGGCGGGCAACGTGTCCGCGCTGAGCACGCAGGTGTCCGCGACCACGAAGGAATTCGGCGACCCCGGTCCCGGCGGCAAGCGCAAGGTCGGCTACTTCACGCAGTGGGGCATCTACGACCGCGCCTACTACGTCAAGAACCTCGACACGTCCGGTTCGGCGGCCAAGCTGACCCACATCAACTACTCGTTCGGCAACCTCGACTCCAGCGGCCGTTGCTTCCAGGCCAACCAACTCGGCCAGGGCGACGCGTGGGCGGACTACCAGCGGCGGTTCACCGCCGACCTGACCGTCAACGGGCAGGGCGACGTCTACAACCAGCCGCTCGCGGGCAACCTCAACCAGCTCAAGCAGTTGAAGGCGAAGTACCCGAACCTGAAGGTCAACCTGTCGCTCGGCGGCTGGACGTGGTCGAAGTACTTCTCCGACGCGGCCCTCACGGCAGCGTCGCGCCAGGCGCACGTCTCCTCCTGCCTGGACATGTGGATCAAGGGCAACCTGCCGAAGCTCGGTGGCGAACCGCAGGGTGGACCCGGGTCGGCCGCCGGTGTGTTCGACGGCATCGACCTGGACTGGGAGTGGCCGGGCAGCGAAGGCAACACCGGCAACGTCGTGCGCCCGGAGGACAAGCAGAACTTCACGCTGCTGGTGCAGGAATGGCGCAGGCAGCTCGACGCGTACGGTGCCACGACAGGAAAGCACTACGAGCTGACCGCGTTCCTGCCCGCCGACCCGGACAAGGTGGTCGCGGGCTTCGAGGTGAGCCAGATCTTCGACTCGCTCGACTTCGCGACCCTGCAGGGTTACGACCTGCACGGCGCCTGGGACCCGGTGACCAACAACCAGTCCGCACTACGGCTGCCCGCCAACGACCCCGGCCCGAAGCCGTACAGCGTCGAGATCGCCACGAACGCGTGGACGAGCCGGGGCGCCCCGGCCAACAGGCTCGTGCTCGGCGTGCCGTTCTACAGTCGCGGTTGGACAGGCGTGACGAACGCCAACAACGGCCTGCACCAGAAGGCAACGGACGGCGCGCCCGGACGTTATGAGAAGGGCATCGAGGACTACAAGCTGATCAAACCGTTGCTCAACAGCGGCTACCAGTTGCACCGCGACACCGTGTCCGGGCACGCGTGGCTGTTCAACGGCAGTACGTTCTGGACGTTCGACGACCCGGCGGAGATCGCCAGGAAGACCGCGTGGATCTCCGCCAACGGGCTCGGCGGAGCGATGATCTGGTCCATGGACGGCGACACCGCCGACGGCGAACTGATGACAGCGGTGCACCAGGGCATCGGCTGACACTAGCCAGGTGACCGGCGCCGTCAGGCGTCGGTCACCCGGCGGTGGAAACCGATGCGGACCTGGCGAACGCGACCGTCGTCGAACGCTTGTGACCCGCGTGGGTGCCCGCTAGTGTACGTTTCGTAAACGTTTTCATGCCGCCGCGAGAGTGACACGTCTACGACAGACGAGGAGTGCTCATGGCGAAAATCGGCATGCTTGTCCTTGCGAGCGTGATCGTGACGGGGCTGACGGTGCCCGCAGCCGACGCGGCGCCGGTGTTCAACGTCAAGTCCTACGGCGCCGTCGGCAACGGCAGCACCAACGACGACGACGCCATCGACAAGGCGATCAACGCCGCCAACGCGGCAGGCGGTGGCGTGGTCGACTTCCCGCCCGGCCGGTACCGCTCACGGACCATCCACCTGAAGAGCAACGTGACACTCAACCTCAACGCCGGTGCCACGTTGCTCGCCGCAGGCAGCGGCATGGACAACGCCGAACCCAACGAGTGGGACGAGTACCAGGACTACGGGCACAGCCACTTCCGCAACGCGCTGATCTCCGGCGAGAACGTCGAGAACATCGCGTTCACCGGTGCGGGCACCATCGACGGCGACGACAAGCTGATCACCGGCGACCCCAAGCAGGGGCAGGCGGACAAGGCGCTGAGCCTGAAGTACTGCCGCAACCTCCGGTTCCAGGACATCACCTTCCGGCGGGGCGGACACTTCGCGATCCTGATCAACGGCTGCACCGGTGTGCGGATGTACGACACGAAGATCCTCAGCGCCGACGACAGGGACGCGTTCAACATCATCAACACCTCCGACGTGGAGATCGCCCGTTCCCGCATCGAGGCGAGCGACGACGCGGTGGTGTTCAAAAGCGACTACGCGCTCGGCCGGACGTTCCCGACCGAGAAGGCGGTCGTGCGGGACTCGACGATCCTCTCGACGGAGAACAACGCGCTGCAGTTCGGCTCCGAGACCTGCGGCGCGTTCCGCGACATCCAGTTCAGGAACCTCGACGTGACCGGTGCGGGCAAGGCGGGCATCGGCATCGTGTCGATGGACGGCGCCACGATCGAGAACATCACCTACGACAACATCAAGCTCAGCAAGACCGCGTCGGCCATCTTCATGCACGTCGGCAAACGCTCGCGCTGCCCCGGCAACCCACCCGCGGGCAAGATCCGTGACATCACGCTCAAGCACATCACCGGCACGAACCTGACCACCCCACGTGACGTCGCCGGGGACGACGAGTACTCCGCGACGATCACCGGGCGCACCGACTCGCCGATCGAGAACATCACACTGGACAACGTCGCCCTCGACTTCCCCGGCGGTCACCCCGCCTCCGACGCCGACCGCGTGCCGCCGGAGAACTCGACCGCCTACCCGCCGCGCACGTTCGGCGTCCGCCCGGCGTACGCGTTCTGGGTCCGGCACGCCAGGAACGTCATGTTCCTCAACAGCGCGGTCGGGTTCCAGAAGTCCGACGGCAGGCCCGCTTTCCTGGCCGACGACACGACCGGGCTCACCGTCGACCGGGTCCGGATGCAACGCTCCACGGGCAGCTGGGACGTCACGTTCCGGAAGTCGAGCGGCCAGCAGGTCACCGGCAGCACCACCACACCAGGCGGTGGCAGTCCACGCGTCCGGGTTCAGTAGGAGCCGTAGAATCGACCGTCGTGACCATCCAACCGATCAGGCTTTTCGGTGACCCGGTGCTGCGCACCCGCGCGGACGAGGTCGTCGAGTTCGACAAGGAGCTCCGCACGCTCGTCAAGGACCTGTGGGACACCATGGAGTCGCAGGGCGGTGCCGGGCTCGCCGCCCCGCAGTTGGGGGTGGGCCTGCGGGTGTTCACGTACCACTGCGACGGCTTCGTCGGGCACATGGTGAACCCGACGTGGAACGCGATCGACGACGAGTGCCAGGACGGCGACGAGGGCTGCCTGTCCATCCCCGGCTTCACCTGGGAGACGCGGCGGATGCGCAACATCGTCGCGACCGGGTGGAACATGTACGGCGAACCGATCGAGGTCGAGGGCACGGACCTGCTCGCGCGCTGCATCCAGCACGAGAGCGACCACCTCGACGGCGTGCTGTTCCTCGACCGGCTCGACGCGGAGACCCGCAAGCAGGCGATGCGGGAGATCCGCCAGGCGTCCTGGTTCACCGGGTCGGTTCCGACGATCAAGCAGGACCCGCACGCGCTGTTCGGGGGCTTCTGACATGCGGCTGGTCTTCGCCGGGACCCCGGAACCCGCCGTCCCCACGCTCAAGGCGCTGATCGACTCGCCGCGTCACGAGGTCGTGGCCGTGGTGACCAGGCCGGACGCGCCTGCCGGGCGTGGTCGGCACGTCGTGCGCTCGCCAGTCGGCGCACTGGCCGACGAGCACGGCATCGAGGTGCTCATGCCGCAGCGGGTCAAGGAACCGGATTTCCTCGCCCGGTTGACCGAGCTCGCCCCGGACTGCTGCCCGGTCGTCGCGTACGGCGCGCTGTTGCCGCAGGTCGCGCTGGACATCCCGGTACACGGTTGGGTGAACCTGCACTTCTCGCTGCTGCCCGCCTGGCGCGGCGCCGCGCCGGTGCAGGCCGCCATCCGGGCGGGCGACGAGATCACCGGCGCGAGCACGTTCCGGATCGTCAAGGAGCTCGACGCCGGGCCGGTGTTCGGCGTGCTGACCGAGCCGATCCGGCCGCAGGACACCGCCGGGATCCTGCTGGACCGGCTCGCGGTGGCCGGTGCGGATCTGATGGTGTCCACGTTGGACGGAATCGAGGACGGCACGATCAGCGCGGTCGAGCAGCAGCGCGCCGAGGGCGTCAGCTACGCGTCCAAGATCACTCCCGACGACGGGCACCTGGACCTGACCAAACCGGCTGCCGCGGTCGACCGGCTGGTTCGCGCGGTCACCCCGGATCCGGGAGCATGGGCGCAGTTCCGCGGCGAACGGCTCAAGCTCGGCCCGGTGACGCCGACCGACGCCGAGGCGCTGCCGCCGGGTGAGGTCAAAGTGGAACGCAAGCGCGTGCTCGTCGGCACCGCGACATATCCCGTGCGGCTGGGCGACGTCCAGGCACCGGGCAAGAAGAAGATGGCTGCGACCGACTGGGCGCGCGGCGCCCGGGTCGAGCAAGGAGAACGATTGTCTTGACGCACCGACCGTCCCGGCCCCGGCGCGCACACCCGCCGCGTCGCCGTGAGCCGTCCGCGCCGCGCCCGCCGATGGAGGATCCGGCTCGTCGCGCCGCGCTGGACACGTTGCGTGCGGTGCGTGACCGCGACGCGTACGCCAACCTCGTCCTGCCGGGCCTGTTGCGGGAACGGCGGATCAGCGGCCGTGACGCGGCGCTGGCCACCGAACTGGCGTACGGCACCAGCCGCGCGATCGGCTGGCTCGACCAGGTGATCACGGCGTGCTCCGACCGTCCGCTGTCGCAAGTGGACAAGCAGCTGCTTGACGTGCTTCGGCTCGGCGCGTACCAGTTGCTGCGCACCAGGATCCCGCCGCACGCCGCCGTGTCCTCCACAGTGGACCTGGTGCGGTTCGACGTCGGCTCGCGGCTGGCCGGGTTCGCCAACGCGGTGCTGCGCAAGGTCGGCGAGCGCACCGAGGAGGAGTGGGTCGCCGCGATCGCGCCGCCGCGCGACGAGGACCCGATCGGCTACCTGGCGACGGCGACCGCGCACCCCCGGTGGATCGCCCGCGCGTTCGCCGACTCGCTCGGCGACAAGGGCGACGCGCTGGAAGCCGCGCTCAAGGCCGACGACGACCGCCCGGCCGTGCACCTGGTCGCCAGGCCGGGCGAGATCACCGCGGAGGAGCTCGCCGCGATCACCGGCGGCGACGTGGCGCCCTACTCGCCGTACGGTGTCCGGCTGGCGGCAGGCGGCGGCGACCCGGCCGACATGGAGCCGGTCCGCGAGCGTTTCGCCGGTGTCCAGGACGAAGGCAGCCAGCTGTGCGCGGTCGCGGTGACCCGGCCGACGCTGACCGGGTCCGACGCGCGATGGCTCGACCTGTGCGCCGGACCGGGCGGCAAGGCGGCCATGCTCGGTGCGCTCGCGGGGCTCAGCGACGCGACCCTGGACGCGGTCGAGAAAGCGCCGCACCGCGCCAGGCTGGTCGAGAACGCCACCGAGGGCCAGCCGGTCACCGTGCACGTGGCCGACGGCCGCGACACCGGGTTCGAGCCGGGCAGCTTCGACCGGATCCTGGTGGACGCGCCGTGCACCGGCCTCGGCGCGTTGCGGCGCAGGCCGGAGGCGCGGTGGCGGCGTCAGCAGTCCGACGTCGGCGACCTGACCAAGCTCCAGCGCGAACTGCTGATGTCCGCGATGGACCTGGTCCGGGTCGGCGGTGTGGTCGCGTACGTGGTCTGCTCACCGCACCTGTCGGAGACGGTCGGTGTGGTCGGCGACGTGGTGCGCCGGACCAAGGCCGAGCAGCTGGACGCCAGGGAGTTCTTCCCCGGCGTGCCCGATCTCGGCCCGGGCCCGGACGTGCAGCTCTGGCCGCACCTGCACGGCACGGACGCGATGTACTGCGCCCTGATCCGCAAGATCTAGCGGTTGCGAACGGAAGTCTGCCGAGACCCCGACGAACTTCCGTTCGCACCGGCCTCGAAGTCTCGTACTGGCGTCGGCCACAAGAGGCGGGTAGCTTCGACCATGCATTCCCATCACATGCGTCCAGTAGTACGACTTCCCACTCCAGTGGCCGAAATCGAACCGAGTGAAGATGCATATGATCAAATATCTGGGAGGGCTGGCGGAGATCGTGGAGGATCTCGATACCGCTGCGGCTTTCTACGAGCGCCTCGGCCTCGAGGTCGAGCGCACGATGCCTGGTTATTGCGAGGTAAAGATCGACGGCGTCGCGCACTTCGGATTATGGGAACGCCGTCACGCCGCCGAATCGACCTTCGGTAGCTCTGACGCCGCTGACCGCATTCCGCTCGGATTTGTGGTCAGCTTCGAGGTCGACGACGTGGACAAGGCGGCCGATGCCTTCGCCGATGTCGTCCTGCGAGGCGCCAAGGACGAATCGTGGGGCCAGCGCACACTGCGCTTCACCACATCGTCCGGCGCCATCGCCGAGATCGCGGTGTCACCCAAGCAGTGAGCCATGCGCGAAATGTGACTCGATGTGTTCTGGAAGAAGAAACAATGAGCCAATTCGACGACTTTGCTCAAGCCTATCAACTAGCGGCCGAATTGCCGTACCGCGTGCATTCTGTAGTCCCTGCCATGCGTGAGGTGGTCGGCGACGTCACCGGGCTGAGAGTGCTGGACCTGGGTAGTGGGACGGGTACGGTGACACGTCAGTACGCACAGTGGGGCGCTGCCAGGGTGGTCGGTACTGACATCTCCGGCGGTATGCTCGAAATCGCGCGTGCCCACGACGGCGACCATCCGAACGTGGAGTACATGCAGCTCGACGGTGCCAACCCGACAAACGACACTGGACTCGACGGCCAGTTCGACCTGGTCTCATCGGTCTTCGTGCTGCCTTTCGCCGCGAACCAGGAGCAACTCTCCGGCTTCTTCGTCACCGCACGGAAGGCGCTCCCTCCCGTTGGTGGCCGCTTCGTCGCGGTAGTGGTAAACCCCGACTATGTCCGAAACCCCGAAGACTACTACGCTCCTTACGGTTTCACCATCGGTCAATCAGGAGGGTATGAGGGCGCACCCCTGGTACTGAACGTTGCATCCCAGGGGGCGCCGGTACGGTTCAGTGCGTATTGGTGGTCGAGGGAAACTTACGAGGAGTGCGCCACGACGGCAGGTTTTACGACTCTTTTGTGGATCAACCCCACGGTTACCGAGGAAGGGTTGGCAAAATTCGGCCCGGAGTATTGGACGGCGTTCACCGCCGCACCAGTCGCCACCATTCTCGACGCCAGGACCTGAGACTCCTCCAGGGGACCGTTTCTCGACGCCGTTCCTCGCTGCGCGCTAGAACGAGACCCGTTCCACGCTGTCGGCGCGCAGCACGGACTCCTGCTGGAACTGCTTCTTGTAGTCCGAGCGGATCTCCTCGATCTCGCGACCGGCGCTCCGCTTGTCGTACGGGTACAGCAGGATCAGCACGTACGAGTCCTCCTTGCCGCCCTTCCACTGGCCGTGCGCGTCGAGCCAGGTCAGGCCGTCCGGGAACGCGGGCGTGACTTCCTTGTCCAGGAACAGTTCGAAGTCCGCCGGGGTGATCGGCGAGCCGTCCGGCCTGTTGCCGCCGAAGTACAGCTCGGTGCGCTTGTAGGGCTCACCGGGCGTCTTCTCGGCGGTGACGGGCGCGGCGGTTCCGGCCGCGGTCAGGCCGAGCATCAGCGCGGAGACCATGCCCGCGATGGCAGTGCGTCGTGTCATGCCGCGTATTCAAGCGGCATCACCGCGGTCCTGTCCGGCAATCGGGGGCGGCGTCCGGACCCTGGGAACCGCCCGCCCGGGCAGACCTGGCACACTGTGCGCCCTTCGAGCGGACCATGTCTTCCTGGGGTGGAGAACACATCATGCCGTTGTTCGCCGGTGGCCTGTTCAGCATCGTGGTGATGGGCCTCTGGATCTTCTGTCTCGTCGACGTGATCACCACGGTCGACGGGACCACGCGCAACCTGCCCAAGATGGGCTGGCTGTTCATCGTCCTGCTGCTGCCGCTGGTCGGCTCGATCCTCTGGCTGGTCGCGGGCCGCCCGGAAGGCTCGGGCGGTGGCTACCGGCAGGCCAGGCAGTCGCCGAGCCGGTTCCCCGAGTACGACCGGCCGGGGCGGCATGTGGCGATGAGCCCGGACGACGACGAGGAGTTCCTGCGCAAGTGCCGTGAACGCGCCGAGCAGCAGCGCAGGGCCGCCAAGCAACGCCAGCAGGAGGACGAGTCATAGCTGTTCTGGGATTGGTCGCCGCCGCGTGCTACGGCGTCGAGCGGCGGCTGTACGACGAGATCGCGAAACCGGCGGCCGAGCGCGGCTGGCGGCTGGCGATCACGCTCACCCCGACGGCCGAGCGGTGGTTCAGGGCGAGCGGCGAGTTCGACCGCGTAGCTTCCCTGACCGACCTGCCGGTCCGCAGCGAGTCCCGGTTGCCCGGCGAGCCACGCCCGCACCCGGATCCGAGCACGTTCCTGTTCGTCCCGGCCAGCGCCAGTTCCACAGCCAAGCTCGCGCTCGGCATCGCGGACAACCAGGCGTTGACCGTGCTGTGCGAAGCGCTCGGCAACCCGGGCGTGCACGTGTCGGTGTGCCCGCAACTGTCGCCTGAGCAGGCACGGCACCCCGCGTGGCGCGGACATCTCGCGACCCTGCGTGGCGCCGGTGCCGTTGTGACGACCGTCTCGCCCGACCAACCGTGGACGGGCGTCCTGGACGCCCTGCCGGTGACCGGAACCGATCGACCATAGACTTTCGTCCGTGTCCGCAGAACAGCCCATGATCGCGCCCAGCATCCTGTCCGCCGATTTCGCCCGCCTGGCCGACGAGCTGTCCGCCATCGCCGGGGCGGACTGGGTGCACGTCGACGTCATGGATGCCCACTTCGTGCCGAACCTGACGCTCGGCCTGCCCGTCGTCAAGGCGTTGCTGCAGGCGACCGACATCCCGATGGACTGCCATCTGATGATCGAGGACCCCGACCGCTGGGCGATCGGGTACGCCGAAGCGGGCGCGTACAACGTGACCGTGCACGCCGAGGCCGCGGCCGACCCGGTCAAGCTCGCCAAGGACCTGCGGGCGGCCGGTGCGAAGGCCGGCCTGTCGATCAAGCCGGGGACCCCGCTGGAGCCGTGGGTGCAGGTGCTCAAGCACTACGACACGCTGCTGGTGATGTCGGTCGAGCCGGGCTTCGGCGGCCAGTCGTTCATCCCCGACGTGCTCGGCAAGGTTCGCACCGCGCGCGAACTGGTCGACACCGGGCACCTCGACGTCCTCGTCGAGATCGACGGCGGAATCAACAGTGAGACGATCGAGTTGGCAGCAGAGGCCGGGGTCGACTGCTTCGTGGCGGGTTCGGCGGTCTACAACGCCGACGACCCCGGGAAAGCCATCTCGGCGCTGCGTGACCGCGCGGCGCGCACCAGGGGAGGGATCTGAGCATGTTCACGGGGATCGTCGAGGAGCGCGGCCAGATCACGGCCGTCCATCCGCTGCCCGACGCGGCGCGGCTGACGGTCGCGGGCCAGTTGGTCACGTCCGACGCCAAACACGGCGACTCGATCGCGGTCAACGGCGTCTGCCTGACGGTCGTCGACGTCGCCGACGGCGCGTTCACCGTCGACGTGGTGCACGAGACACTGCTGCGGTCCAGCCTGGCCAAGGCGCACGCGGGCGACCAGGTCAACCTCGAGCGCGCGATGGCGCTCGGCGACCGGCTCGGCGGCCACATCGTGCAGGGCCACGTGGACGGGACGGGCGTGTTCGTCTCCCGCGACGACGACGGCCTGACCACGTTCGACCTTCCTGCCGACTTGGCCAAGTACGTCGTGGAAAAAGGCTCGATCGCGATCGACGGCGTGTCGCTGACGGTCGCCGCCGTGCAGGGTGACAGGTTCTCGGTCGCCCTGATCCCGACCACGTTGTCACTGACCACACTGGGGCTCCGCCGGCCCGGTGACGTGGTCAACCTCGAGGTCGACGTGCTCGCCAAGTACGTCGAGCGACTTGCTGTGCCTCACATCGCGACGGCAACCGGGGCTGGGCAGGGCCACAATGAGCACTAGTGGTTCTGAAGGAGGCGCCGTGGCCCGGTTGGACGACATCGAGAAAGCGATCAAGGACATCGCCGAGGGGCGTCCGGTGATCGTGGTCGACGACGAGGACCGGGAGAACGAGGGCGACCTGATCTTCGCGGCCGAGAAGGCCACGCCCGAACTGGTCGCGTTCATGGTCCGGTACACGTCGGGGTACATCTGCGTGCCGTTGACCGAGACCGACTGCGACCGGCTCGACCTGCCGCCGATGTTCCACACCAACCAGGACCGCCGCGGCACCGCCTACACGGTCACCGTCGACGCGCGTGACGGCGTCAGCACGGGGATCTCGGCCGCCGACCGCGCGCACACGATCCGGCTGCTGGCCGACCAGGACACCAAGCCCACCGACTTCAACCGCCCGGGGCACGTGGTTCCGTTGCGTGCCAAGGAAGGCGGCGTTCTGCGGCGTGCCGGGCACACCGAGGCCGCCATCGACCTCGCGGTGCTGGCCGGGCTGCGGCCCGCCGGTGTGCTCTGCGAGATCGTGTCCCAGAAGGACGAAGGCGACATGGCCCGCCGCGACGAGCTCGAGGTGTTCGCGGCCGAGCACGACCTGACGATCATCTCGATCGCCGCGCTGATCGCCTACCGGCGCCGCAACGAGATGCAGGTCACCCGGGTCGCCGAGGCCCGCATCCCGACCGCGCACGGCACGTTCCGCGCCGTCGGCTACGACAGCCTGCTGGACGGCATCGAGCACATCGCGCTGGTCTACGGCGAGATCGGCGACGGCACCGAGGTCCTGGTCCGGGTGCACTCCGAATGCCTGACCGGTGACGTGTTCGGCTCGCTGCGCTGCGACTGCGGTCCCCAGCTCGACGCGGCGCTGGAAGCGGTCGCGTCCGAGGGCCGCGGGATCGTGCTGTACATGCGTGGGCACGAAGGCCGGGGGATCGGCCTGATGCACAAGCTCCAGGCGTACCAGCTGCAGGACAACGGCGTGGACACCGTGGACGCGAACCTGGCGCTCGGTGTTCCCGCGGACGCCCGTGACTACGGCACCGGCGCGCAGATCCTGTCGGATCTCGGCGTGAAGACCATGCGTTTGCTGACCAACAACCCGGCCAAACGCGTGGGTCTGGAAGGCTATGGCCTGACAGTGGTCGATCGTGTGCCGCTGTCGGTGTGGCCCAACCCGGAGAACCTGCGGTACCTGCGTACCAAGCGTGACCGGATGGGCCACGAACTGGGCGACCTGGAACAGTTCGAAGGAGAAACGCGGCAGTGAGCGGCGAAGGGCGGCCGGAGGCTTCGGTCCCGGAGTGCGAGGGCATCCGGCTGGCCATCGCGGCCACCAGGTGGCATGGCAAGATCACGGACACCCTGCTCGAACGCGCGCTGGACGCGGCCAAGCGGGCCAGGATCGTCGAGCCGACGGTCGTCCGGGTCGCCGGGGCGATCGAGTTGCCGGTGGTCTGCCAGGAACTGGCCAAGCACCATGAGGCCGTCGTCGCGCTCGGTGTCGTCATCCGTGGCGGGACGCCGCACTTCGAGTACGTGTGCGACGCGGTGACGGCGGGCCTGACCAGGGTGTCCCTCGACGAAGGCACCCCGGTCGGCAACGGTGTGCTGACGGTGAACGACGAGCAGCAGGCCCTCGCCAGGGCCGGGTTCCCGGATTCGGTCGAGGACAAGGGCTTCGAGGCGTGTGCGGCGGCGCTGGAGGCCGCGATGGTGCTGCGGGGCCTGCGCCAGCCATGGACAGAACGAGGATTCGAGTGACAGAACCGACGAGTGGGCGAACCGAGCACGCGCCGGAGTTCCAGTTCCGCCCCCGCAAGGTCCGGTACGTGGCCATCGTGATCGCGGTGCTGTTCGTCGCGGTGTTCACGGTGGTCGCGTTCCTGCTGCGCAGCGAGTGGACCGGCGCCTACTTCCAGGTTTCCGACCAGGTCGCGATGGTCGGGATCGGCATCGTGCTCGCCGTCATCGTCCTGATGTTCACGCGGTCCCGCGTCCGCGCCGACGCCGTGGGCATCGAGGTCCGCAACCTCATCGGCACCCGTCGCTACGAGTGGAAGCACGTCGAGCACGTCAGCTTCCCCGACGGCGCGTCGTGGGCGCGGCTGGAACTGCCGGACGACGAGTACGTCACGATCATGGCGATCCCCGCGATCGACGGCGAACGCTCGGTGGTCGCGATGCGTGAGCTCCGCAGGCTCAAGGCGACCGCGGCGGAGTAGCCGCCCGGCGGTCGCAACCACTAGCTGAGCAGGTCGGAGATCAGCTTCACCATCGCGCCGGGGTCCTCCACGTGCGCGTTGTGGCCGAGGCCGGGCAGCACGACGGCGTTCTCGTCGACCTCGCGGACCTGCTCCGGGCTGCACATCTGGTCCTGCTCGCCCACCGCGAGGACGGTCTCGGCCTGGCTCGCGGCGAGCAGGCCGGGCACGTCCGGTCGCCCGACGGCGAACGTCTTCGGGTCACACGCCAGCCGCCAGCCGTCCGGGGTCCCGACCAGGCCGAAGTCCACCCGCGGATCGTCGACGTCGACCAGGCCGCCGAGGCCGGACACCTTCAGGTAGCGCTCGGCTGCCTCGGTGCGGCCCACGTAGAGCTTGTTCGGGCGTTGCGCGTACGCCTTCGCGCCGGACAGCTCCGCCGCCGACCACGCCACCTTGATGCCCAGGCCGCACGCCCGGTCCACCGAGCCGCCGAACCAGCCGCTGGCCAGCGTCAGACCCAGCACGCCACCCAGCGAGTGACCGAGCACGACCACGTGTTCCTCGTCGTCGATCAGCTCGACCAGCGCCGCCGCCATGTGCCCGAAGGTGTAGCGGGGCAGGGGCGCGGAGCCGCCGTGACCTGGCAGATCAGGGGTGATCCAGCGGCATGGGCCGTTCGCCAGCTGCTCGTGCACGCCGTGCCAGACGTCTCCGGTGGCACCCAAACCGTGCAACAGCAACACCACCGCGTCGCCGGAACCGCCACGCTGCACCCTCAGCCGGTCTCCCATCCGACGAATTTTGCCACAACGGGCGTACCGCTAGGGGGCCGGGAACCACTCCGGGGTCACGACCGGCCGTTCCGGTTTCCAGCCCGTCGCCTCGGTCAGCTTCGTGGACACCACCCGCTGCGAGCGCGCCAGTATCCTCAGGAACCCGAACGCGAACGGCACCGTCCGCGCCCTGCGGGCCCCGGCCTTCGCCGCGACCGCTGCGCCGAACTCGTGTTTGCGCAGCGGCGTCGCGCCGACGTTGTACACGCCGCTCGGCGCGGTCAGCGCCGCCACCACCGCCGACCCGACGTCGTCGGGGTGCACCGGGGTGATCCAGCCGTTCTTCGAGCCGAAGTACGACGGGCCGAAACCCTTGGCGCCCTTGACGATCCACCGGGTCAGCGGCTCGTCTCCGTGCACGTTCGCGATCCGCAGCCGGACCGCGATCCGCCCGTCCCGCGCGAACCCCGCGACCGTGTCGTGCGCGGCCACCGACGTCGCCGGTGGCCCGGTCAGGTCGAGTGGTGCGTCCTCGTCCAGTTCGCGGTCGCCGCCGTCGGCGTACGCCAACGCGACCCCTTCCTGCACCAGGATCCCGACGTCGGCCATGGTCGCCGCCCGCACGAGTGCTTTGCTGCCCTCGACGCGGATGCGGCCGTTCTCCGCCCACGACGACGAGCGGATCAGCTTGCCGCCAACGGGAACCCGCGTCGCCAGGTTGACGACGGCGTCGTGCCCCTCGAGCGCGTCCGTGAGCTGTTCGACGTCGAACAGGTCCGCGACAACCGGTTCCGCACCCCGTTCCCTGACCACGGCGGCGCGTTCGTCGTTGCGCGCCAACCCGGTCACCCGGTGACCAGCGGCGATCAGCTGCGGCAGCGCGGCACCGCCCAACGTCCCAGTCGATCCGACCACAAGAACTCGCACGGCCCGCCGTCCCTTCACACCGGGGATGTCGGCCCCATCGTGGGCCGGTGCGCCCGGCGTGTCAGCCCCTGTCCAAACGTGGATCCCCGGTGTCGGCCCGGTCTGCTCAGTCCGAAGTGGGGAACGACAGCAGCATCTCGTCGGTGAAGACCTCCAACCGGCCGCGCCCGTTGCGCTTCGCCTGGTACATCGCCACATCCGCGCGGCGCATCAGGTCAGCCGGGTCCGGCATCCCCGGCGTGCTCAGCGCGATGCCGATGCTGGCGCTCACGCGCAGGTGCCGCCCGGCGACCGGCATCGGCTCGCCGAGAGTCCGCAGGATCCGCTCCGCCACCCGCACCGCGTCCGCCGTGGTCGCGACGCCGTACAGCAGCACCGCGAACTCGTCGCCGCCGAACCGGGCGGCGACGTCGGTCGCGCGCAGCTGGGCCTTGAGCCTGCCCGCCGTGATGGTCAGCAGGTCGTCGCCCGCGGCGTGGCCAAGGCTGTCGTTCACCGCTTTGAACCGGTCGAGGTCCAAGAACAGCAACGCCACCCGTTTGCCGTCGTGCTCGGCCGCGCCGAGCCGTTTGGCCAGCTTCTCCAGGAACAGGCCACGGCTGGCCAGCCCGGTCAGCGAGTCGTGGAAGGCCTGGTACATCCGGTCGACGGTGTTGGCGTCGGTCAGCGCGAGGCTGACGTGCTCGGCGAACGCCCGCAGGGTCTGCACGTCCGACGCGCTGTACCCGCGGGTCTGCTGGTGCGAACCGACCATCAGGCTGCCGCTGACCGCGCCGCTGTCGTGCACGGGCGCGGCCATCGACGCGCGCAGCCGCCCGTCGGTCAGCTCGGCGATCAACGTCGACGTCTCGGTGTACCCGTGCAGCACGACGACGTCGTCGGTGAGCATGGCCTGACCCGCCGCACCGGCCTCGGCCAGCGGAATGGTCGGTCGTCTGCGGGCGACCCCGGTGCGCAGCCCGACGTGCGCGACCAGCTTGGCGTCGTCACCCTCCGGTGACTCGCGCAGCCACAGGCCCACGACCTCGTCGCCGAGCAGGTCCTGCGCCGCGCCGGTGATCATGTCGAGGATCTGGGCGAGGGGGCGGCGCCGCGAGATCGCGCGCTGGATGTCGAACAGGTGCTCGACCAGCCGCTGGCGTTGCCGCAACGACTTCAGCAACTCGGCGTTCTCGGCTGCCTGGCGTTCACTGCGTTCCAGCGTCCGCAGCATCGTCAGGGTCAGCTCCAGCAGCCGCGCCATCCCGCGCACCAGCGACTGCTCCTGCACGGTGAACGCCGCGTCCCACCTGGCCAGCACCAGGCTGCCCGGGTGCGTGCCGCCCCAGCTCGCCGTCGTCACCGGGCACTCGCCGACCCCGGGCACCGTCAGCCTGTCCCGTCGCAGGGTCGTCACAGCGACCAGGTCGTCCTCCGGCAGTTGCCCGGCGGGAAACCCGACCGACGCGACCACGCTCGTGCCCATCACGACCGCGGCGACCTCGGCCTCCAACGCCTGAGCCGCGCGTTCGACCGCGCCGTGGACGGCGGACTCCTCGTCCGGGTACGACGAGATCACGGCCAGCAGTTCCAACAGCTGCTGGCCCTGCAGCCACCCGTCCTCGGTCGTCATCCGGTGTGCGGTCGTCTCAGCTGATCGCCAGCACCGCGAGCGTCTGGTTGTGGAAACCGTCGATGCCGCGCACCCGTGCGATCTCCCCGTAGGTGTAGAAGCCGGAGAACGGCGTGTTCCGCGCCCACTTGGCGATCCGTTCGTTCTCCCATGTGATGCCTTCGTCGCCGAGGACGGCGCGCAGCGCCGAACAGCTGAACGCGAGCAAGCCTACTGGCTCCCGGCCGCCGAGACCGGCCAGCACGTTCTCGCACACGGCGTCGGTCGCCGCGAGGATCGAGTCCACGTCGCCGGTCATCGCCCACGCCAGCCCGCCGTGGTCGATCGCGGTGCCGCAGCCGATCGACCGGCCCTCGATGTCGATCTCGGTGGCCATGTTGCGCGCCTCGGCGCCGCTGCGCCGTTGCACCCCCAACGGCCTCGACAGGGCGAAATCCCGGAAGGCGTCCCTGTCGACGTAGGCCTCCCGCGGCGCGCCGAGCCGGTCGAGGTAGACGTCCATCGCCGGTCGGTCGTCCAATGTGTACACCCGGCCGTTGCCCGCGCCGGTGACGATCATCGGGTCGCCGGTCTTGCGCCAGCCGTGGCCGACCGCGACCGCCACCGGCGAGACCGACGCGATCGTCACGCCGACGACCGCGTCGACCAGCACCCGGTCGTCGCCGATCACCAGGGTGTGCTCCATCTGCCAGCCGTCACCCGCGGCGCCGCCGATCAGCGGCACACTCGCCCCGACAACGCCGTAGATGCCGCGCAGAATGGCCTCCTGGTCGCGGATCCGGCCGTCGGTGAGCATCAGCAGCACACGATGCGGCAGGTCCGCACGGGCCCGTAGCGCGCACTGCGCGATCTCCGCGCCTGCCTCCCGCTGCCGCCCGGACACGGCCTCGGCGACCGCCGTGGTCACCTCGATACCCGGCCCGCCGATGGCCGTCACCACAACCGTGCCGTCGCTCGGGCCGCCCGGCGCGATCTCGCCGTGCGTCGAACACCCGATGAGCGGTACGTCCGGCACGGCGTCGCGGACACCGGCGAGCACCTCGGTCGGGTCGTGGCTGATCGCGAACCAGACGATCAGCAGCTTCGGGCCGACGCCGGTGAGCGCGGCACGCGCCGCCTGGGCCGCCGCGGCTCGGCTCGCGCCGTCCGTGCTGCGTGCGACGCCCATCCATCGCCTGCCCGGCTCGATCATGCGCCCTCCCGCGAGGCTCCAGCGCCCAGTGCTCACCGTAGACGGCGGTGTGCCGCGCGCCGGTGGCGACCGGCCGGGTTACCCGATCGGAGTACTGATCATTTCGGGTGACTCATCCGATGTCTCACGGGACGGCAGTGGTGTAGAGGCCCCGGCCGAACGTCGCGGCGACAAGCCGGTGGTTGCGCGGGTCGTACTCGATGTCGTCGACCGCGACCCGTGGCATGCCGTGACCGAGTCTGACCCAGTGACCCCTGATCGCGGTGTGGCCGACGAAGACGCCTTGGTCCGTGGCCAGGTAGATCAACCCGGCCCGGCCGAGGAGCACGTCGTTGACCGGCGCCGACGGGAGGTTGCCGGAGACGTCGGACCACCGCGCGCCCGCCGACCGGGTCACGAGCACGTGCGGCTGGTCCGAACCGGAGCGGTAGCCCGACAGCGTGACGTATGCGGTGGCCGCGTCGTGGTCGGATACCGCGATCCTGGTGACCCATGGCTGGCCGTCGAGGACCTTCGTCCACGTCGCCCCGAGGTCACGGGTGATCCAGACGCGGCCGTCGTCGGTGCCCGCCCAGATCGTCCGCGGATCCGACGGCGCGGCGGCGACCGTGGTGATCGTGCCGAACGGATAGGTGTCCTGGCCGGGCCCACCGCTGAGATCCGGGCTGATCGGCGTCCAGGTCACGCCGCCGTCGGCCGACCGGTTGAGCCGGTTCCCGCCGTAGTAGAGGACTTTCGGGTCGGACGGGTCGAACTGCACCGGTGTGAACCAGTTGCGGCGGTCGGACGTGGTCGCCGGGGCGAAGTACGTCATGGTGTCGCCGCCGTCGGCCGACCGGAAGCAGTTGCCGTACTGGTAACACGCGAAGACGTTCTGCTTGTCCCGTGGGTTGATCAGGTTCTCCTCGCCGTCGCCGCCGAGGTACTCGTTGAACGCCTCTCCGTTCCACGACCGCAGCGAGCCGTTGTCCTGGGTGCCGCCCGAGATCCGGGACGTGTCCTGCGGGGTGATCGCGGCGCTGTAGAACTGGGTGTACGGCTCGTGTTCGGCCTTGACCCAGCCGCCTAGGCCGTCCGCGTCCGACCGGTACACGCCGCCGTCGTTGCCCAGGTACACGCGACCCGGTCGGCGCGGGTCCCAGATCATCGCGTGCTGGTCGACGTGGATCGTGGTGCCGTCGGCGGTCCACGTGCCCCCACCGTCCTTCGTGGTCAGCAACGGGACACCGGCGACGTGCACCTGCCTGGCGTCGTCGGGATCGACCCAGATCTTGCCGAACCACCAGCCGAACGAGGACTGCGACGTTCGCAGCACGTCCGGCTCCGGCAGCCTGGTCCACGTCGTGCCCGCGTCCGCGGACGTGTGGAAACTCGCGAACGGCCCGGCGGTGCTGGTGACGATGGCATAGACCCGGCCCGGCTCGGATGTGGCGACACCGATGCCGATCCGCCCGACGTCCGGTCCGGCGGCCGGCAGCCCACCACCGAGCCGTCGCCAGGTCAGGCCGCCGTCCTCGCTGCGGAACACGCCGGACCCTTCGCCGCCGTAGGTGCGCTTGACCGGTGTGCGGCGGTGATCCCACAGCACGGCGTACACCCGCTTGGGATTCGCCGGGTCGATCTGGACGTCCACCGCGCCGGTGAACTCGTTGGCCACGTCGAGCACGCGTCGCCAGGTCGTTCCGCCGTCGGCGCTCAGGTAGACGCCGCGGTCGCCGCCAGGGCTGTACAGCGATCCGTTGGCGGCAACGAGAAGGCGTTTCGGATCGGTCCTGTCGACCGCGATCCCGCCGATCGTCCCCGAGTCCCGCAGGCCGATGTTCTGCCAGGTCCTGGCCCCGTCGGTGGAGCGGTAGATGCCGGTGCCCTCGTAGGTCACGCTGCCGCCGCCCGGATTGGGTTCGCCGGTGCCGACGTACAGAGTCCCGTCGTGCGCGGCCGCCACGGCGCCCATCGCCTGCGTCCAACTGTCCGGCCACGCCGGTGCGAAGGTGCGGCCCGCGTCCGTCGAGCGCCAGAGCCCGCCGCTGGCCGCGGCCGCGTACACGGTGTCGGCCCGTTGGGGATCAAGCGCCAGGCTCACGATCCGGCCGCCGATGTTGGTCGGCCCCAACGACTGCCAGCGCGCACCGACGACCGGCAGCTTCGCGGCCTCCTGGGCGGCGATGTCGTGCGCGTGCCGCGGGATCGTCTCGCCGCGCATCGCCTTCTGCAGGAACCTGTGTTCGGCGGGCGCCGACGGCCCGCGAACCGGGCGGTACTCACCCGGCTGTCCGGTGCCGGGCGGATCGGCCAGCGCGGGCACAGCGGACAACAGCGACAGGCCGGCGGCCAGGATCAGACAATGGCGAACTCGCATCGGGGACCCCCGTGGGGTGAGCGGTCGGCTGAGCCGCCGCGCACGCTACGAGCAAGCGCCCGATCCGGACATCCGGCATTGGTTGGGACTTATTGACAGTACCTCGTGAGTGATTGGCTGTCGTGAGTGGTTATCGGGGTTCTAACCCCGATAACCACTCACGAGGCCAACCAGGGCGGACCAAGCGTTCTGGTCGAAGGCGAGAGTCGGTGCCGGGTTCTTGGAGTCGCGGACTCCGACGACTGGCCCGGTGTTGGCGATCTCCACGCAGTTGTTCGTGTTCCCGCTGCGGGTGCTCTTGCGCCACTCCATGATCGCCCCTCTAGTGAAGGTCCGCCGCGGCGATCCTTGCCACCGAGTCGTCCGGGCAGAGCGCCACAGCCTCGATCCGTCGCCATGCCAGCATATGGACATCGAGGTCTTCCTGCTCCAGGAATGCGTTGCGGGTCTTGCTTTCCTGGTACAACACAGGAGGACCGCCCGGCACTTCCATGATCATGAACGCGCCGTCGAGGCCTGGGTGCGGCCCGCGGCTTGCCTACCTGAGTCGTCGACAGGCCCGCTTGCTTGCGGTGCCGTCTTGGCTCGATCGCCACTTGCCGAGACTTGATGGTCGGCCGACCCGGGGAATTCGCCATGTGGCGCCTCCGGTGATCTAGTCACCACTGTCATAACCCCGGCAATACCCGCACTGTCCAGCAGGTTCGCACTACTTGGTGATCGCTCGCGATCGCTTGGTATGCGATATTTGACGCCATGGAACCGCTGCGCACCTGGACCATTCCAGGGGACGAGACCATCACGCTGTCCGTCTACCGGCCCGCCGTCACGATCCGTTGCGGCGACGGTCCGGAAGTCACGATCAGCCCGGATCAGGTCACCACGCTGTCCGACCGCTTCGTGGACGTGGACAATTTCTTCGCCAGCGGTGAGCCCGGCGACCTGTGAACCGGCCGTCTTTCACGGACAGGTGCCTGTTCCGCCTGATCACGCACACGGTGGTCACTCGACAGAGTGTCAGACCGAGCGCCTAGGCTTGTCTGGTGGCCGAACCGTCGACCGACCGTCGTGTGAGTTACCGTCCCGCGCCCGGAACCATCCCGGACGCGCCTGGCGTGTACAAATTCCGCGACTCCGGCGGCCGCGTGATCTACGTCGGCAAGGCCAAAAGCCTGCGCGGCAGGCTCAACTCGTACTTCGCGGACGTGTCCGGGCTGCACCCGCGCACGGCGCAGATGGTCACCACGGCGGCGTCGGTCGAGTGGACGGTGGTGACCACCGAGGTCGAGGCCCTGCAGCTGGAATACAACTGGATCAAGGAGTTCGACCCGCGGTTCAACGTCCGCTACCGCGACGACAAGTCCTACCCGGTGCTCGCGGTCACGCTCAACGAGGAGTTCCCGAGGCTGCACGTCTACCGTGGCGCGCGCCGCAAGGGTGTGCGCTACTTCGGCCCGTACGCGCACGCGTGGGCGCTGCGGGAGACGCTCGACGTCCTGTTGCGGGTGTTCCCGGCGCGGACGTGCAAGCCGGACGTGTTCCGCAGGCAGGCCCGGATCGGCAGGCCGTGCCTGCTCGGTGACATCGGCAAGTGCTCGGCGCCGTGCGTCGGACGGGTCACCGCCGCTCAGCACCGCCGCATAGTCGACGACTTCTGTGAGTTTTTCGCGGGACGCACCGACGTGATGATGCGCCGCCTGGAGAAGGAGATGCAGGAGGCCGCCGCCGAGCTCGAGTTCGAGCGCGCGGCCCGGCTGCGTGACGACCTCGGCGCCCTCAAGCGGGCGATGGAGAAACAAGCGGTCGTGCTCGGCGACGGCGCGGACGCCGACGTCGTGGCCTTCGCGCAGGACGACCTCGAAGCGGCCGTCCAGGTCTTCCACGTCCGCGGCGGCCGCGTCCGCGGCCAGCGCGGCTGGGTGATCGAGAAGCCGGAGCAGACGGGCACCGCGGGCCTCGTCGACCAGTTCCTCAGCCAGTTCTACGGCGACCAGGCGGGCGCGGACGCCTCGGCCGAGACCGTCGACGCGGTCGAGTCAGTCGAGAACGCCGTGCCGCGCGAGGTGCTCGTGCCGGAGCTGCCCGACGACGCCCCCGCGATCGCCGAGTGGCTCAGCGCGCTGCGCGGTTCCCGTGTGCAGCTGCGGGTTCCGCAGCGCGGTGACAAGCGCGCGCTGATGGAAACCGTGGAGCGCAACGCCAAAGAGGCCTTCGTCCAGCACAAGCTCAAGCGCGCCGGAGACCTGACCGCACGCTCGGCGGCGTTGCAGGACCTACAGGACCAGCTCGGCCTCGACACCGCGCCGCTGCGGATCGAGTGCATCGACATCAGCCACACCCAGGGCATGGACGTGGTCGCCTCACTGGTGGTGTTCGAGGACGGCCTGCCGCGCAAGTCCGAGAACCGCCGGTTCGCCATCCGGGAGGCCGAGGGCGACGTGGCGTCGATCGCCGAGGTCGTCCGCCGCCGGTTCGCCCGGATGCTCAGCGAGACCGCGCCGGACGGGTCCACGCCGGGCATCGACCCGGTGACCGGCAGGCCGAAGAAGTTCGCCTACCCGCCCAACCTGCTCGTGGTCGACGGCGCCGGGCCGCAGGCCAACGCGGCCGCGGACGTGCTCACCGAGATGGGGATCGGTGACGTGGCGGTGATCGGGATCGCCAAGCGGCTCGAGGAGATCTGGTTACCCGCCGAGAGCGAGCCGTACATCCTGCCGCGCAACAGCGAGGCGATGTACCTGCTGCAACGGGTGCGCGACGCCGCGCACGACTTCGCAATCCGCTACCACCGCGAGAAGCGGGCCAAGCGGATGACCACGTCGGCCCTCGACGAGGTGCCCGGCCTCGGCGAGGTCAGGAAGACCGCGTTGATCAAGCACTTCGGTTCGCTGAAACGGCTGCGCGCGGCGACCATCGACGAGATCAGCGAGGTGCCTGGAGTGGGCAGGCACACCGCGACCGCCGTCGCGGCGGCACTCGTCCGAGACAGGGACAAAGAGGGGAACGATGTCTGAATCCGGGATCGAAGTGGCGGTGGTGACCGGCCTGTCCGGCGCGGGCCGCAGTACGGCGGCCAAGTGCCTCGAGGACCTGGGCTGGTTCGTCGTGGACAACCTGCCGCCCGAGCTGATCGCGACCATGGTCGAGCTCGGCGTGCAGGCGCGGGGCGCGATCACGAAGGTCGCGGTGGTGATGGACGTGCGCAGCCGCGCGTTCACCGAGGACCTGTCGTCGGTGATCAGGGACCTGGACGCCCGTGCGTACAAGCCGCGCGTGCTGTTCCTCGAAGCCACCGACGAGCTGCTGATCCGGCGGTTCGAGCACGTCCGCCGGGGCCACCCGATGCAGGGCGACGGCAGGCTGATCGACGGCATCAAGGCCGAGCGGCACCTGCTGACCCCGTTGCGCGAGGAAGCGGACCTGGTCCTGGACACCACGTCGCTGTCGGTGCACCAGCTGCGCGCCAAGATCGAGGACGCGTTCGGTGGCGCGGAGGAGATGCAGACCCGCGTCACGGTGCTGTCGTTCGGCTACAAGTACGGCCTGCCGATGGACTCCGACCTGGTGATGGACGTCCGGTTCCTGCCGAACCCGTTCTGGATCCCGGAGTTGCGCGAGCAGACCGGGCTGGACAACGAGGTCCGCAACTACGTGCTGACCCAGGAGGGCGCCGAGGACTTCCTCGAGCGCTACCACGAGCTGCTTCGGCTGATCGGCGCCGGCTACCGGCGCGAGGGCAAGCGGTACCTCACGCTGGCCATCGGCTGCACCGGCGGCAAGCACCGCAGTGTGGCGATGTCCGAAGAGCTGGCGACCAGGTTGTCCAAAGAGGATGGTGTGGCTGTGAAGGTCGTGCACCGGGATTTGGGGCGCGAGTGATAGATGGGTCCACGGGGCCGGCGCTGGGCGCACCGCGGGTGGTCGCGCTCGGCGGTGGTCACGGGCTGCACGCCACGCTCGGCGCGTTGCGCGAGATCACCCCGCACGTGACAGCCGTGGTCACAGTCGCGGACGACGGCGGCTCCTCGGGCCGGCTGCGCCGGGAACTGGGCATGCTCCCGCCCGGTGACCTGCGCAAGGCGTTGGTCGCCCTGGCGGGCGCCGACGACAACGCCAAACTGTGGAACTCGGTCTTCCAGCACCGCTTCGGCGGTACGGGCGCGCTCGCCGGGCACGCCATCGGCAACCTGGTGCTGTCCGGTCTGATCGAGGTGCTCGGCGATCCGGTCGCCGCGCTCGACGAGGCCGCGCGGATGCTCGGCATCACCGGCCGGGTGCTGCCGATGTCCTGCGAACCGCTGGACATCGAGGCCGACGTGGAAGGACTCGACGAGGACCCGGCTGCGGTCCGCCGCATCCGCGGTCAGGTGGCTGTGGCCACCACGCCGGGCCGGGTCCGGCGGATCGGCGTGCAGACCCACGACGGGGATGTGCCGACCGCGTGCCCCGAGGCGCTGGCCGCGGTCCGCTCGGCGGACCTCGTGGTGCTCGGGCCCGGGTCGTGGTTCACCAGCGTGCTGCCGCACCTGCTGGTGCCAGAGCTGCACCGTGCGCTGGTTGAGACCAAAGCGACACGTGTGGTCGTGCTGAACCTTGTACCACAACCGGGTGAGACGGCAGGGTTCTCACCTGAGCAACATCTGGACGTACTCTGCGAGCACGCTCCAGAGCTCCGTGTGGACGCGGTCATCGCCGACGCGAACGCGGTGCCCACGCCGGACCGGCTGCGGACCGCCGCCGCCGTGCTCGGCGCGCGGGCGCACCTGGCCCCGGTGGCGACGCCGGGAGCGCCGGACCGGCACGACCCGGGCGCGCTCGCGCGGAGTTTGAGGCACGCGTTAGCCGGAACGACGAGCGTGGGCGGCCAGGAGATGGTGGGATACGCAGGGCGTGAGCCCGGCGGGGGAGAGGAGGACACGTGGCGATGACCGCGGCAGTCAAGGACGAGCTGAGCAGACTGGCTGTGTCCAAGACGTGCTGTCGCCGTGCGGAAGTGTCCTCCCTGCTGCGTTTCGCGGGTGGGCTGCACATCGTCGGCGGCCGCGTGGTTGTCGAAGCCGAACTGGACACCGGTTCGGCGGCGAGACGACTGCGCAAGGAGATCCACGAGCTCTACGGGCACCACGCCGACGTGCACGTGATCACGTCCGGCGGCCTGCGCAAGGGCACCAGGTACGTGGTGCGCGTCGTGAAGGACGGTGACGGGCTGGCCCGGCAGACCGGCCTGCTCGACCCGCGCGGCCGTCCGGTGCGCGGCCTGCCCGCGGCTGTGGTGTCCGGCGGAGTCTGCGACGCGGAAGCCGCGTGGCGCGGCGCGTTCCTGGCGCACGGTTCGCTGACCGAACCCGGCCGGTCCTCCGCGCTTGAGGTCACGTGCCCGGGGCCGGAGGCGGCGCTGGCGCTGGTCGGCGCGGCCCGCAGGCTCGGCATCCAGGCCAAGTCCCGTGAGGTCCGCGGCGCGGACCGGGTGGTCATCCGGGACGGTGACGCGATCGGCGCGCTGCTGACCAGGCTCGGCGCGCACTCCTCCGTGCTGGCGTGGGAAGAGCGCCGGATGCGCCGCGAGGTCCGTGCGACGGCCAACCGCCTGGCGAACTTCGACGACGCGAACCTCCGCCGCTCGGCGCGTGCCGCCGTCGCCGCGGCTGCCCGCGTGCAGCGCGCGATGGAGATCCTCGGTCCCGAAGCACCGGAACACCTCACCGCCGCGGGCAAGCTCCGCCTGGCCAACCGGCAGGCGTCGCTGGAGGAACTCGGCCAGCTCGCCGAACCGCCGATGACCAAGGACGCGGTCGCGGGCCGCATCCGCCGCCTGCTCGCCATGGCCGACAAGCGCGCGAAGGACCTCGGCCTGCCGCCGACCGAGTCGGCGGTGACCGCGGAGATGCTGGAGGAAGAGGTCTAGGCCCTGCTCTCCTGCTGTCCTGTGTGGACAGGCAGGCCCGGTTCGCCCGTGGGGACGCGTGGAGTTGACCTGGAGCGCGCTCCAGGCGATAGCGTCGGTGTGACGGGGCACACGGAGAAGGGGCGATGGCGAAGTGCGACTCGGCATCCACATCACCAGGTTCGACGAACCGGCCGGTGAGCTGCGCGACGAACTGGCGGCCACGGCCGAGGCGGCGGAGGCGGCGGGTGTCGGCTGGATCTCGGTGATGGACCACTACTTCCAGATGGAACACAACGGCGGCGCGGAAGCGGCCATGCTCGAGGCCTACGCCACGCTCGGCTTCCTGGCCGCGCACACGTCGTCGACGCGGCTCGGCGCGCTGGTCACCGGCGTGACCTACCGGCACCCGGGCCTGCTGGCCAAGATCGCCACCACGCTCGACGTGCTGTCGGGTGGGCGAGCGACGCTCGGGATCGGTGCCGCCTGGTACGACCGCGAGCACAGGGGGCTCGGCGTTCCCTATCCGCCTGTGGCGGAGCGGTTCGAGCGGCTCGAGGAGACCCTGCGGATCTGCCTGCGGATGTGGGACCCGGACGCCAACGGGCCGTTCGACGGCACGCACTACCAACTCGCGGAGACGCTGTGCGTTCCGCCGCCGGTCAGCTCACCCCGGCCGCGGATCATGATCGGCGGCGGTGGCGAACGCAAGACGTTGCGGCTGGTCGCGCGGTACGCGGACGAGTGCAACCTGTTCTTCCAGCTCGGTCTGGAGGAGATCGGGCGCAAGCTCGACGTGCTGCGTGAGCACTGCGAGGCCGTCGGACGCGACTACGACACAGTCGGCAAGACGATCGCAGGCGCCGGTGACGCGCTCAGCGGCGAAGGGCTGGACGCGTTCACCACGCGGATGTCCGAGTACGCCGAGCTCGGCGTGGACACCGTGATCCTCATTCCGTCGACCGGCGTCCGGGCGTCGGAGTGGGTGCGGCAGCACGCGGGCCCGGCCGTCGAACGGCTCAACGACCTGGGTTAGTGCAACCAATGTGGCCTTCGTTGCCAAAAGTGCTACGAATGTGGCCTTCGTTGCGCTGGTCGGCTACGCGAGGAACTTGTCGGCCACCGCCCGGAACTCGCTCGGTCGTTCCACCCACGGGTAGTGACCGCACTCCTCGATCACCGCGACCTCGCCGTTCCCGAACAGGCCCGCCAACGCGACCACCGGCGCCAAGCCGGTGAGGCAGTCCTGGGCACCGGCCACGACCAGGGTCGGAGCGGTCACGGCCTGGAGCCGCGCGGCCAGGTCGTCCGGTGGCGCGACGCTGAAGAACGCCTGCGCCGCGGCCAGGCTGAACCGGCCGATCCGCGCGTGCTCCTGCTCCGCCGACGTCCATGCCGCGTAACCGACCGGTGCCGTCAGCGCGGCCCACGCGGTAAAAGCGTCCTCAGTGGACAGATCTGGGCCCGCTTCGAACCCGGCGATCGCGGCGTCGAGCACCGGGTCGCCACGGCGGGCGTCGATCAGCGCGGGCGCGTCCGACGGCACGTCGACGAGATACGCGGCGGGCGGGGTGACCAGCAGCAGGCGTTCCGCGCGCTCCGGGTACTGCGCCGCGTACGAGATCGCCAACCTGGTGCCCGCCGAGTGCGCCACGATCGTCAGGCGTTCCAGCCCAAGATGCTCGCGCAACGACTCGATGTCCTCGGCTTGCTCCCAGTACGACGCCCGGCCTTCGAGCGGCGACTCGCCGACTCCACGCAGGTGCGGCACGAGCAGACCGGTCAACCCGGCGAGATCCCCGAGATAGCTCGGATGCCGCGCTGCCCCACCCGCGAGCGTGACAATCGGGCCGCCGTCCCCCAGGACGTCGTAATGCAGCGAGACACCGTCAGCGGCTTGGTAAGTCGGCACAGCCGGACCTTAACGCCGACCGGTCGGCCACCACGGACTGGGCCCGACGATCTTCGACGCGGGCTGGTCGGGGTGTAGCCCCAGCCTGCGCAGCGCGTCCTCGTGGACACGGACGGCACACCAGCACTTGCCGCCCGTGACGCGCATCAGGTCGACGCGGACCTCCTGGTCGCCGAACGGCTGCCAGTCGATGCCGCGGTCACGCAGTCAATCGGACAGCATTCCGCCCGGCCGATGCCTGCCGTCGTTCCTGAACGACAAGATGCGCAACCACTCCATGGCGGTAAGGATAACGCCGTGTACCTGTCGCACACGGCGTCATCACTGAAAGGGGACCTACGCGGTGACGATCGAGTCGCCTTCGATCTTCACGGCGACGGCGGTCAGGCCGGTCTTCGCCGGTCCTTTCTTCATCGCGCCGGTCGACGCGTCGAACACGCTGCCGTGGCCGGGACATGTGATCGTGCCGCCCTTCGGCGGGCTGACGGCCACACCGGCGTGCGGGCAGACGGGGTCGAAGCCACGCACTTCGGTCTCGCTCGATCGCACCAGCAGGACCTTGCCGGGTCCGCCGTCGACGATCTTCCCGCTGCCGACGGGCACGTCGGACAGCTTGGCCAACGCGGTGGCGCCCGAGCCGCCGCTCGTGGCACCGCCGTTCGCGGGCGGGGTGGCGGCGGGTGGGGTGTCAGCGGACGAGCAGGCGGCGAGCGAGACCGGCGCGACCAGACCGGCTAGCAGGCCGCACACGACAGTGCGGCGAGTGGGGTCCGGCAAGAGATGCCTCCAAGGTGGTGGGAAGGACTGCGGTCCGGGTTCTCACCCGAAGATCACGCCGCCGGAATATATCCGGTTCAACCGTCCGGGTTCTGATTCGATAAAGTGACCTGGTCGGCACTGTGGCAATGGCGCCAGGACCAGGGCAGTAGTGTTGGTTCGCCCGACTCACCCCTGACAGCACGAACAGAGGAGCACACCGTGACGGTCCGAGTAGGTGTCAACGGCTTCGGTCGGATCGGCCGGAACTTCTGGCGAGCCGTCGACGCGAGCGACCACGACATCGAGATCGTGGCGTTCAACGACCTGGGCGACGTCGCCACCATGGCTCACCTGCTGAAGTACGACAGCATCCTCGGCCGCCTCCCGTACGACGTGAGCGTGTCCGACGAGGGCATCGTCGTCGACGGCAAGACCATCAAGGCGTTGGCCGAGCGCGACCCCGGCAAGCTGCCGTGGAAGGACCTCGGCGTGGACGTCGTGGTCGAGTCCACCGGCTTCTTCACCAACGCCGCCGACGCCCGCAAGCACGTCGACGAGGGTGGCGCCAAGAAGGTCATCATCTCGGCACCGGCCAAGGGCGAGGACCTGACGGTCGTGCTCGGCGCGAACGAGGGCAAGTACGACGGTTCGCAGACCGTCATCTCCAACGCGTCCTGCACCACCAACTGCCTCGCGCCGCTGGCCAAGGTCCTGCACGACACCTTCACCGTCGAGCGCGGCCTGATGACCACCATCCACGCGTACACGCAGGACCAGAACCTGCAGGACGCCCCGCACAAGGACCTGCGTCGCGCCCGCGCCGCGGCCCTGAACGTGGTGCCGACCTCGACCGGCGCGGCCAAGGCCATCGGCCTGGTGCTGCCGGAGCTGCAGGGCAAGCTGGACGGCTACGCGCTGCGCGTGCCGGTGCCGACCGGCTCGGCGACCGACCTGACGGTCAACGTCGGCCGCGACACCACTGTCGACGAGGTCAACGCGGCGTTCAAGGCCGCGGCGGACGGCCCGCTCAAGGGCATCCTGCGCTACAACACGGACCCGATCGTGTCGGCCGACATCGTCACCGACCCGGCGTCCTGCATCTACGACGCCCCGCTGACCAAGGTCATCGGCAACCAGGTCAAGGTCGTCGGCTGGTACGACAACGAGTGGGGTTACTCCAACCGCCTCGCGGACCTGGTCACCCTGGTCGCCTCGAAGATCGGCTGAACACAACACCATGAAGACCCTGGCTGATGTGCTGGCCGAGGGTGTGTCGGGTCGGCGCGTGCTCGTACGCGCCGACCTGAACGTCCCTCTGGACGGCGAGACGATCACCGACGACGGCCGCGTGCGTGCCTCGCTGCCCACGCTCCAGCAGCTCACGGGCGCGGGCGCCCGTGTCGTCGTCGCCGCGCACCTGGGCCGCCCCAAGGGCGAGCCGGACCCGAAGTTCTCCCTCAAGCCCGTCGCCAAGCGCCTCGGTGAGCTGCTGGGCGGCGAGGTCAAGCTGGCCGCCGACGTCACCGGCGAGTCGGCAAAGGCAACCGTGGAGTCGCTGGCGGACGGCGAGGTCGCGTTGCTGGAGAACATCCGCTTCGACGCACGCGAGACGAGCAAGGACGAGGCCGAGCGCGGTGCGCTGGCCGACGAGCTGGCCGCGTTCGCGGACGCGTTCGTCTCCGACGGCTTCGGTGTCGTGCACCGCAAGCAGGCGTCGGTGTACGACGTGGCAAAGCGCCTTCCGCACTACGCGGGTGGCCTGGTGCTCGCTGAGGTGGAGGTGCTGCGCAAGCTCACCGAAGACACCGAGCGCCCGTACGTCGTCGTGCTCGGCGGCGCGAAGGTGTCCGACAAGCTCGGCGTCATCGCCAACCTGCTGACCAAGGTCGACCGGCTGCTGATCGGCGGCGGCATGGCGTACACGTTCCTCAAGGCCCAGGGCCACGAGGTCGGCCAGTCGCTGCTCCAGGCCGACCAGCTCGACCAGGTCAAGGGCTTCCTGGACGAGGCCGCCAAGCGCGGTGTCGAGCTCGTGCTGCCGGTGGACGTGCTGGCGGCGACCGAGTTCGCGGCGGACGCACCGCACGAGGTCGTCGCGGCGGACGCGATCCCGGCCGACCGGCAGGGCCTGGACATCGGCCCGGCCTCCCAGAAGCTGTTCGCGTCGAAGCTGGCCGACGCCGCCACCGTGTTCTGGAACGGCCCGATGGGCGTGTTCGAGTTCGAGGCGTTCTCCGGCGGCACCCGCGCGGTGGCGCAGGCGCTGGTGGACGGCAAGTCCTTCAGCGTCGTCGGCGGCGGGGACTCGGCCGCGGCCGTGCGGCAGCTCGGCCTGCCCGAGGACGGTTTCTCGCACATCTCGACCGGCGGCGGGGCGTCGCTGGAATTCCTCGAGGGCAAAGAGCTGCCCGGCGTCCAGGTTCTGGAGGACTGACACAAGATGGCCCGCACGCCGCTGATCGCAGGCAACTGGAAGATGAACCTCAACCACCTCGAGGCCATCGCACTGGTGCAGAAGATCGCGTTCTCGCTGCCGGAGAAGTACTACGCCAAGGTCGAGGTCGCGGTCCTGCCGCCGTTCACCGCGATCCGCGCCGTGCAGAACGTGATCGAGGGCGACAAGCTCCAGATCAAGCACGGGGCGCAGGACGTCGCCCCGCACGACTCGGGTGCCTACACCGGGGACATCTCCGGCCCGATGCTGGCCAAGCTCGGCTGCCAGTACGTCGTGGTCGGGCACTCCGAGCGCCGCGAGTACCACGAGGAAAGCGACGAGCTGATCAACAAGAAGGTCAAGCAGGCCCTCAAGCACGGCATCACGCCCATCCTGTGCGTCGGCGAGAAGCTCGACGTGCGGGAGGCCGCCGGGCACGTGGCGCACTGCAACGAGCAGCTCGTCGCCGACCTCAAGGGCCTCAAGGCCGAGCAGGTCGCCAAGGTCGTCGTGGCCTACGAGCCGGTGTGGGCGATCGGCACCGGCAAGGTCGCCACGCCCGCCGACGCCCAGGAAGTGTGCGGTGCGCTGCGCAAACAGCTCGAGGAGAAGTACGGCGCCGAGATCGCGAACTCGGTGCGCGTGCTCTACGGCGGCTCGGTCAAGTCGAACAACATCTCCGACCTGATCGCGCAGCCCGACATCGACGGCGCGCTGGTCGGCGGTGCGAGCCTGGACGGCGAGGAGTTCACGAAGCTTTCCGCCATGGCCGCGGGCGGACCCTTCGTCTAAGTGACAAATTCGGGAACCTCACTCCCGGTTCCCGTGTTTACGTAACACAAGTGTTGGGTCTTTGCACGGCCCGTGGTCAAAGCGGGACACGTACGAGGTAACCTGTGAGTCCTGCCGTGCGACAGCGAGGATGAAATGGAACTGGCTCTTAAAATCGGTTTGGTCGCCACGAGCGTGCTGTTGATCCTCCTGGTGCTGCTGCACCGCGGCCGTGGCGGTGGGTTGTCGTCGCTGTTCGGCGGCGGTATGCAGTCGAGCCTGTCGGGGTCGAGCGTGGTCGAGAAGAACCTCGACCGGGCCACGCTGGTGGTCGGTGTCATCTGGCTGATCTGCATCGTCGGGCTCGGGTTGCTGATCAAGATCGCGTGAGCGCCTGCACGCTGGGGACGTACGAGTGTTCGCCGATCAATCATTGCGGGATGTCCGTGTGTGATGGGGGTGTGAGGGCCGATGGCTGGTGGTAACGCGATCCGGGGTACCCGGGTCGGCGCTGGACCTATGGGCGAATCGGAACGCGGTGAGTCCGCTCCGCGTCGCCGAGTGTCCTACTGGTGTGCGAACGGGCACGAGTCTCGTCCGTCGTTCGCGGTCGACGCGGAGGAGCCGGAGTCGTGGGACTGCCCGCGCTGTGGCCTGCCGGGCGGCCGTGATCAGCAAGCGCCGCCCAACGCGCCCCGGAACGAGCCGTACAAGACTCACCTGGCGTACGTGAAGGAGCGCAGGTCGGACGCGGACGGCGAGGCGATCCTCGCCGAGGCGCTGGCCAAGCTCCGCGCACAGCGCGAAGGCTGAGCCCAGAAACAACCTCGTGAGTGGTTGTCGGGGTCAGAACTCCGGTAACCACTCACGAGGTTTGCGCTGCTGTGGTCAGGTCTCCATCGGGTAGGTCACGCAGACTCGGAAGCCGCCGTCCGGGGTGTGCCCGGCGTGGAACGTGCCGCCGAGCAGTGCCGCCCGTTCCCGCACGCCCAGCAGCCCGTGCCCACCGGACGGGAGCCGTCCGTAGTGCGCCATCTCGGGGTCTGCCTCGTCGTTGACCACCTCGACGATCAACGCCGATCCGCAGGGGAAGACCCGGATCATGGCTTTGGCGCCCGGCGAGTGTTTGTGGATGTTGGTCAGCGACTCCTGCACGGTCCGGTAGGCGGCACGGGAGACGGCGGGCGGCACGAAGTCGGGCACAGTCTGTTCGGCCAGTTCGACAGGGACTTCGGAGTTGCGCAGCAGCTGCGGCAGCTCTTCGAGGCCGGGGTGCACGCCGTCGTCGACCGTGCTGGATCGCAACACGCCGACCAGGTCACGCAGTTCGTCCAGGGTGCGTTTGCTGAGCTGCCTGATCGTGTTGGCGCCCTGCCGGGACTCCTCGTCGTGCGCGGAGACCGCGAGCGCTCCCGCCTGCATGGCGATCAACGTGACCTGGTGGGACACGACGTCGTGCATCTCGCGGGCGAGGCTGGCCCGCTCGGCGGAACGGATGGTCTGCTCGTGCAGCCGCTGTTCTCGCTCGCGGCTCTCGGCCAGTTCGGCCAGCCGGTCCGACAGCTGCTTGCGCAGTGCCATCAGCAGGCCGAGCGCGATGGGCATACCGGCCATCAGCACGCCGTAGATGCCCCTGAGGATGTGCTGGCGCCAGCTCAGGTCGGCGAAGTCGGACAGCGGCCACAGCACGTACCGGGACAGGAACACCAACGCGCCCGCGGCCATGGTCTGCCACATCCAGAGCTTTCGCCTGGCGAGGGTGAACAGGGCGATCATCGCCGCGATCTGCGCCCAGCCCGCGAGGAAACCGGGGATGGTGACCAGTACGGCGACGAACGGGAACCGTCTGCGTAACACCAGGGCGGCGCAGGCGATACCGGAGAGCACGATCGAGTACGGCTGGGCCTTGCTGGGGATGACCAGCCAGACGTCGAGTACCGCGACGACGACCGCGAGCGCGTCCAGCGCGATCTTTCCCGCCATCGGATGGCGGTGAATCCGTTTGATGCGGTCGAGGTTGGCGTAAGGATTTCGGGCGCGCGTGACCTGATGGGCCACTTCCCCAGCGTGCCCGGCTGTCAAAGTGTGCGTGACCACCGTGGAACCCCTTGGCTTGGCCTGCGTGTCCTCATAACTCGGCAATGGCTGGCTGTCCCCGGTCGCCGTTGACCCGGTGGGGGAGCCGTCTCGCTGCCGGGGAACATCGCTCGGGCTTGTGGCCCCGCCATGCTCCTCGGCCGGCCGGTGTCTTTGTCGTGGCATGTGGCTCGGCCTCTCTGACGAAAGGGAGTGGGGTGTACGCCCTCCGTCACCCTGTTAAGACAGTCCGATCCTCGAACGCGGACGCCCGGTCGGCAAGGAATGTGCAAACGCACATTCTTCATGGACGAACGTCGGTAGCGCGCGTTGTGCGACGTATGCCGCTCCTCACCCTTTCGGGCGCTTGTCGACACCCGCTGGGCCACGAGATCGGCCAGGCGGGTACGACAACCGGCTGAGCACACTGGCCCACCTGGAGCGCGATTTGGTGCCGCGAGAACGCGGCGGGCAAATCACGGCCGGTGCGGACCACACGATGTCCCCGACGAATCAGACCGGTACCCCATTGCTGCACCTGCAATCGATAGCAGGCAATGGCGCGGTGACCGGGGAGATCGTCCGGCGGAGCGCCGGGACCGGCCCGGTCGGTGACTCTCGGTGACGGAGCGGGCCTGGTGCGGGGCGAGACCCACCCCCAGGATAGGCGAGTACGGCGGCGAGGGGCGGAGCGAACCCTCCGGCTGTCGGCCACCCGGCCCGCGACCGGGGTACGGCGCCGACCGCCGAATGGCGCAATCGCGCGAACAGGGCCGTTCGACCAGACGACGGACGACACAGTGCGACGCCGGGGTGCGGCCGTTATACCCGCAGCGACCGCTGACCGAAGTAGTACTTCGTGGTCATCCTGTAAACGGATGGCAATGCACATACCGGACGTGAACCATTCGGGTGTGCGGACGCTACTGGGGTATGCCAAGGACCATTGGATCGCGCTGACTGTCGGCCTGGTGATCGCGCTCGCGTCGGCCGCGGCGAACCTGGCGCAACCGCTGGCCACCAAGTCGGTGGTGGACGCGCTCGCGGACGGTTCGTCGCTCGGCGGCCCGGTGTCGACGCTGGCGGTCCTGGTCGTCGTCGGATCCCTGCTCGCGGGCGTGTACACGTTCCTGCTGGACCGGACCGCCGAGAAGGTGGTGTTCTCGGTCCGCGGCCAGTTGATCGGCCGGTTGCTGCGGCTGCGCGTGCCGGACCTGGACGCGGCCGCGCCCGGCGACCTGACCTCGCGGGTGACGTCCGACAGCACGCTGCTGCAAAGCGCCACCACCCAGGCGCTGATCAGCATCGTCAAGGGCGCCGCCGGCGGGATCGGCTCGGTCATCGTGATGTTCACGCTGGACCCCCGGCTGTCCGGCCTCACGCTCGGGTCGCTGGCACTGGTCGGCCTGACCATCGGCGTGCTGCTGCCCAAGATCCGCCGGGTGATCACCCGGGCGCAGGAGGCGGTCGGTGAGGTCGGCGCCGGCCTGGATCGCGCGCTGGGGGCGGCGCGCACCGTCAAGGCCAGCGGTGCGGAGGCGCGGGAGGAAGCGGCGATCACCGACTCCGCGCGCGAGGCGATGCACGCCGGGTTCGCGGGCGCGAGGTACAACGCGCTCGTCGGCGGCATCACGAACCTGGCGTTCTCGGTGCCGTTCCTGCTGGTGCTCGGCGCGGGCGGGGCGTGGGCGGCCACCGGTTCGCTGGAGCTCTCGACGCTGATCGCGTTCCTGCTGACGGTCTTCTACATGACCGAGCCGCTGTCCGAGCTGGTTCAGGGCGTCACCACGTTGCAGCAGGGCCTCGGTGCGGTGAAGCGCATCAAGGAAGTCGAGGACATGGCCATCGAGACCGACGTCGACGCGCCCGTCACGACAGTCGCGAGCGCGGCGCCCGGGATCGCGGTGCACACCGTGAAGTTCCAGTACGCGGGCCGTTCGGCGGCGCTGGACGGCGTGTCGTTCGAGGCGCCAGCCGGTGGGCGGACCGCGATCGTCGGCCCGTCGGGCGCGGGGAAGACCACGTTGTTCGCGTTGCTCCAGCGGTTCTACGAGCCGGAGAGCGGCATGATCACGGTGGACGGCACAGACATCGCGAAGCTGACACGCGCCGAGGTCCGCCGCCGGATCGGCTACGTCGAACAGGACGCACCCGCGATGTCCGGCACGCTGGAGAGCAATCTGCGGTACGCGGCCCCGGACGCCACCGACGAGGAACTGGAGGACGTGCTGCGCGCGACCCGGCTGTCGGACCTCGTGGAGCGCCTGCCCGATGGTCTGAACACGATGGTCGGTACACGCGGCGTGGCGCTGTCCGGTGGCGAACGCCAACGCCTCGCGATCGCCCGAGCCTTGCTCCGACGCCCGCAGGTGCTGTTGATGGACGAGGCAACCTCGCAACTCGACGCACGCAACGAGGTCGCGTTACGCGAGGCGATCGACCAAGCCGCCGCCCGCTGCACCGTGCTGCTCATCGCACACCGCCTGTCGACCGTGGTGTCCGCCGACCGGATCGTCGTGCTCGAACGCGGCCGTGTCGCGGCCGCGGGCACACACGAGCAACTGCTCGCCGCGTCACCGCTCTACCGGGAGTTGGCGGCATCACAGCTGCTGGTTCCCGAGGGTGTTGAACAATGACCGGATGAACATCGCGGTCACCGAGATCGAGGTCACCCGGCTCGGGGCCGAGTTACCGGCCGAAGCGGTCTTCGACGCGCTGTACCGCGACGCCCCCTACGCGTTCTGGTTGGACAGCGCATCCCGTGGGCGGTTCTCGTTCATGGGCGCGGCCAGCCGGGTCGTGCGGGCGTGGCCGGACCGCATCGAGCTGGACGGAACGGGGGTGTTGCCGCCCGGTTTCTTCGCCTGGCTCGCTGACGCGCTGCGGATCCGGGTCGACGTGCCGGACGTGCCGTTCGGGTTCACCGGCGGCTGGGTCGGCTATCTCGGCTACGAGCTGAAAGCCGAGTGCGGCGGCGCGCGGGCGTACGAATCCGCCGACCCGGACGCGGTGATGATGTACGTGGACCGCACGATCGTGTTCGACCACGTGCTGGGCGAAACCTACCTGGTGTCGGCCGACCGGGACTGGATCACCGAGACCGCAGCCCTGCTCGCCGCGTTACCGGAGCCCGAACCGGCCCGGCCGGTCCAGTCGGCGAAAGTCTGGGCCAGGCACAGCCGGGACGCGTACGTGGCGATGATCGAACACTGCCAGGACGCGATCCGCCAGGGCGAGACCTACGAGGTGTGCCTGACCAACATGGTCTCGGCGCGCGCGGACATCGATCCGTGGCACGCCTATCGATTGCTGCGAGGCCAGAGCCCTGCGCCCTACGGCGCCTACCTCAGGCTCGGCGACATGGCGGTGCTGAGCTCGTCCCCCGAGCGGTTCCTGCGGATCGACCAGGACGGTGCCGTGGAATCCCGGCCGATCAAGGGAACCCGGCCACGCGGTGCGACACCGGCCGAGGACCGCGCGCTGCGCGAGGACCTGGCAGGCAACGAGAAGGACCGCGCCGAGAACCTGATGATCGTCGACCTGGTCCGCAACGACCTCGGCCGGTGCGCGGTCGTCGGATCGGTGCACGTGCCCGCGATCTTCGAGGTGGAGACCTACGCGACCGTGCACCAGCTCGTCAGCACGATCCGTGCCACCCTCGCGCCCGGCACGTCACCGGTCCACTGTGTCCAGTCGGCGTTCCCCGGCGGCTCGATGACCGGTGCGCCGAAGATCCGCACGATGGAGATCATCGACGAGCTGGAGCGGGGCCCCCGCGGCGTGTACTCCGGGGCGCTGGGCTACTTCTCGTTGTCCGGCCACGTCGACCTGTCCATCGTGATCCGAACTCTCGTCGTGCGGCAGGGCGAAGCGGAGTTCGGCGTGGGCGGGGCGATCATCGACCCGTCGGACCCCGGCGCCGAGTTCGACGAGACCGTCGTGAAGGCCACGGCGATGCTGCGCGTCCTCGGCGCCGAGTTCCCACTCGACTAGTGCAACCAATGTGGCCTTCGTTGCGTTTTCCGCAACGAAGGCCACATTGGTTGCCTCAAAATGCGTCAGGAGGCGGCGCGCAACGCAACCTGGACGGTCGACCGCTGCGTCACGCCGTTCACCGTCACCGCGACGGTGAAAGTGCCCGGCCACAACGCGGTCAGCTCGCCCGTCTTCGGGTCGAGCCGGGCCACGTGCCACGGCCGCCACTCGTTCCAGTCGCCGACCAGCAGGTTGAGCGACCCGGACCAGTCGTAGCTCACCGGGTACGACACCGGCACCGTGCGGGAACCCTGCGTCAGCGTGGCCGACACCTTGCCGGTCTGGCCCCAGGCCAACGTCGCGGGCGCGGTGATGGCCAACGAGTCGACGTGCGGCCGGATCTCGGCGGCCAGCCAGTCGCCGCCGCGCCTGTTGTCCACGCCGAGCAGGCTCCAGCCGGTGAACCCGCCCGACGTCGTGCCGTCGCTCGGTGCCTTGCCGGAGTTGCCGTTGATCAGGTACGGCACACCGTCCACACGGGACGCGTGGAACACGCCGACGTGCCCGCCGACGAACGCGGCGCCCTTGCCGGTCTCGTGCCGGAACGCGCCGAGCCACTGCTCCAGCATCGAGGCTTCCAGCCGGTCGGACAGCTGGCTGCCCTTGGCCGGGGTGGGATCGCGCGGCGGGTGGTGTTCCATCACCACCACCGAACGCACCGACTTGTCCGCCTTGGCGGAGTCGAGTGCCTTGCGGAGCATCGCGGTCTGGTCGAACCCGCCGCCGCGGATCGTGCCGGTCGACGAGTCGAGCAGCACGAACCGGGTGCCCTTGTGGTCGAAGGTCTGGTTCGTGGTGCCGAACTCGCGGCGGAAGTTCTCGATCGTGCCCGGTCCCATGATCTCGTGGTTGCCCGGCACGTAGTACCACTTAAGCTCGTTGCCGAGTTCCTCGTTGAGAATCCGGTGCGCCAGCTGAAGATCCGCCGGTGCGGCCTCGTCGACGAAGTCGCCGTTGATCACCAGGAAGTCCGGCTTCTGCGCCTTGATCTCCCGCAGGGTCCGGCGGGCGGCCTTGACCAGGTCGCTGTCGGGGTTGCGGGCGACGAACTGAGCGTCGGACATCACCGCGAACCGCCACGGCCTGCCGCCGACCGTCCCGTCCTGCACCACGAGCCGGTCGGGCACCGTGGTCTCCGCCGGGATCCGCACGTCCGGCGGCACCTTGGCGACGAAGTCGTCGATCAGCACCTCGCCGGTGTACTGCCGGTCTGCCTTGGTCTCGATGGTGTAGAACCTGGTGACCGTCAACGGGAACGCCATCTCGGACGGGACCGCGACCTCCATGTACTTCCAGCCGGTCCACGTGATGTACGGGCCGTAGAGCGACCGGGACTGGCCCTGGCCGTCGACCACCGTGAACGCCGTCCACTCGCCCTTGCCGTTGCCGTACACCCACGCGCCTAACGCGAGCGGCTGGCCGGGGATCTTGATCGGCTGCGGCGCGTTCGCGTACGCGGTGCGGGTTCCGGTCGACAACGTGAAGTCGTACGCCAGCTTCAACCCGGCGCCCGTGTGTCCGTTGGGGACAGGGGCGACCGAGCCGGTGCCGCGCGCCGAGCCGAAGGTCCACTTGGCACCGTCGTCGAAGGTGGCGAAGGTGCGCTCTTCGAGGCCGACGGTGACCGGGATCCTGGTGACCTGCTGGCCGGCGGTGACCGTGACCACCGCGGAGCCGAGTGGCTTGAGCCCCTTGAACCGCAGCGCGCCGTCCGCGGTGGGGGTGATCTCCAGCAACGACTTGTCGTAGTCCAGCTTCAGGTCGGATGGCTCGATCGGTGCGGTGAACCCTTCGTCGTCGTAGCCGACGATGCCCGCCTGGCCCGTCGCGCCCTGGCCGGTGAGGCTGAGCCGCGAGGTGGTCGGCGTGAGCCGGGTGAGCGGTCCGAGGACGGTCAACGCCGTCTCGCCGGAGATCCGTCCGTTGCGGGCGGAGACCTTCGCGGTGCCCTTGGTCGTGGCGTGGAAGACGCCGTCGCTGCCGATCCAGCCGCCGCCGCTCGCGTGCCACGTGTGCGAACCCTGCGCGGGGCCGTAGGTCTCGTCGTGGCCGTGCGCGATCAGCGTGCGGGTCAGGCCCGGGAACACGCGGTCGGGACGACCACCGGGAATCGGGTCGGTGCCGGGTGCTTTCTCCCGGTCGCTGGCCGTGGCCACCCAGAAACCGGTGAGCTTCCCGCTGCCCGCGGGCGCGTACAACGCGAGCCCGTTCGGCACGGGGCGTTCGGCGCCGTCCGACGGCTTGTTCTCCACGTCGAGTTCCGTGGTGCCCGGTTCACGCGCGAGCATCGTCGACGAACCGCCGCCGTCGAGGTTGAGCGCGTTGTAGGCGCCCATTTCCTTCATGATGGCGGCGAGGTCCTTGAGGTTGAGGCCGAGCAGGTACGGCGCCTGCCTGCCGTCGACGGTCAGCAGGAACATCTTCTTGCCGTCAGCGGAGAAACCGACCGCGGTGCGCGGGTGCAGCGGGTCGTCGGGGGCGACGATCCGGCCGTCACGGATCAGCAGTTGGTTGCCGCCGACCAGCGCCTTGGGGGTGCTGCCGTCGCTCGTGCGCGAGGAGTACTGCACCTTGACCTTGTCGCCGGGCTTCAGCGCGGTGAGAGTGTCCGCTCCCGCCTCACGTCCGACGAGGGCATAACCGTTGGCGGGCAACGGATCCGCGCCGGGTGTCGGCCGGACCTGCGTGACGGTGTCGTTCTGCACGATCACCTCGGCGGTCTTCGTGGCGCCCTGGGTGCCGCGGCCGCGGGAGTACGTGCCCCAGACCGGGTTGAACACGCCGATGCCGCCCGCGTCGATCCTCGCGCTGTTGAGGTGTGTCAGCTTGGTCGGGCCCGCGGGCGTGGTGAGCGTGCCGTCGAAGAAGACCTCCATGACCCGGCCGATGCCCGCGGCGTCGATCCCGAACGCGCGGTTGTGGCCGGAGTTCGGCGACTTGACCAGCGAACCGGACTTGATCGCCGCGCCTTCGGGGGCGTTGGAGTTGTTGATGTCGAAGAAGTCGCCGTTCACCGCGGCGACCGCGCGCTTGGCGCCCGCCTGGGCCGACAGCGGCTCCGCCTTGGTGACCAGGCCGGGGTCGACGTAGTCGACGGTGGTGCCCGCGCCGAGGTCGACCGTGAGTGAGTCGCCGCGAACCCACCCGCCCGCGTCGCCTGGTTCGTACCAGTCGAACGAGCTGAGCGTCACGCCCGGGGCGACCGGCCGGGTCGTCCGCGAGGTCTCGATCCGCTTCGCCGGATCGACAGCGGACAGTGTCGAGTAGGAATCGGGCAGGTCGACCACCGGCGCGGCCATTGCCGGGGTGGCCAGGCCTACCAGCAGAAACAGGGGTAAGACTGCGGCCCGTTGACGTAAGGACACGGGTTGCTCCAATGTGCATGTGAACCCTTTACGGGTTGACAGCCAACCTGGTAAGAGGTTGCCCGGAACACCGCCTTTCGGTGTAGACCGGCGAAAAGTTCAGTGAATGGTTCAAGTTCGTTCGCTTCCGGCTGCGAGCATCCGCGCCCATGAGAAGCATCTGGCCGACGACAGTCGTCACAGGAACCGCGATCGCCCTGATCACGGGCCTGCTGGCGGCTCCAGCACAGGCCGAACGTTGGCGGGGCGACTTCGACTTACAGGCACACCGGGGCGGGCTCGGCCTGCGGTCGGAGAGCACGCTCAGCTCGTTCGGCAACGCCATCCGGCTCGGCGTCAGCACGCTCGAGCTCGACCTGCAGATCACCGAGGACGGCCAGGCCGTCGTCACCCACGACCGCCGGATCGACGGCCGCAAGTGCGTCGACACCGGCCCGGCAGTACCGGCAGACCCGGAGTTCCCGTACGTCGGGAAGTACCTCAACACGCTGACCCTCGCCCAGGTCAGGACCCTCGACTGCGGCTCACGCAAGCTGCCGGAGCACCCGGGCGCGGTGCTGTCGCCCGGCTCGCGGATGCCGCTGCTGCGTGAGGTCTTCGACCTGGTCAAGCGCTACCGCGCGGACGGCGTCAAGCTGAACATCGAGACCAAGGTCGAGGCGGGCGCGCCGAACGAGACCGCGCCGCGCGAGCAGTTCGTGCAGGTGGCCGCGCGGGAGATCCGCCAGGCCGGGTTCGCCCGCCGGGTCAGCATCCAGAGCTTCGACTGGGGCGCCTTGATGCGCATGCGCCAGGTCGCCCCGGAACTGCCCATCGTGGCGTTGACCAACTACGACTTCCTCCAGACCGGCAAGCCCGGCAAGTCGCCGTGGCTCGGCGGGATCGACATCGACGACTTCGGCGCCGACCCGATCGCCGCGATCAAGTCCTTCAAGGCGGACGCCTTCTCCCCGGTGCACGGATTCCCCCAGGCGGGCAAGGTGACCGACCCGGACTACAAGCCGTACGTCACCAAGGACATGGTCCGCCAGGCACACCGCAACGGCATCAAGGTCATCCCGTGGACCGTCGACGACGTGCCGACGATGGCCAAGCTGATCGACGACGGCGTGGACGGCATCATCACCGACTACCCGGACCGCCTGCGTGACCTGATGAAGCAGCGCGGCTTCAAACTGCCGCGTGCGTACGCGTCGCCGTTCGACGTGCAGGCACACCGCGGCGGCCGTGCGGTCCGCCCGGAGAACACGCTGGCGTCCTTCCAGTACTCGCTTGGCCTGCCTGAGGTGTCCACGCTGGAACTGGACACGGGCGTGACGCAGGACAACCAGCTCGTGGTGATCCACGACCGGACCGTCAACGGCTCGCACTGCGTGGACACCGCACCGGTGAAGCCGGGTGACCCGGAGTTCCCGTACGTCGGCAAGCAGATCCGTCAGTTGACCCTGGCGCAGATCAAGACGATCGACTGCGGCAGCAAGACGCTGCCGGAGTTCCCCAAGCAGGTCGCCGTGCCCGGTCAGCGCATCCCGACGCTGGCCGAGGTGTTCGACTTGGTCGAGCGCAGCGGCCGGACCGACATCCGGGTCAACATCGAGACCAAGATCAGCCCGACGGCCAACGACACCGCGCCGTACTGGCAGTTCACCCTGCAACTGGTCGGTGCGATCGAGAAGGCCGGGATGGCCCGCCGCTCCACGATCCAGTCGTTCGACTGGCGCACCATCCGGTTGTCGCGGGCGATCGACCCGCGCATCGAGACGGTGGCGCTGATCTGGCAGTACGGGCCGGACGAGTGCAAGACCGTCGCCGACGAGTGCTCACTGATGGCCGCGTACGGCGACCCTGCGGTGAAGAGCCCGTGGACCGGTGGCCTGGACTGGTGGCGCTACCGCGACCTCGGCAAGCTCGTGCGGGCCGCGGGAGCGTCGACGGTGTCGGCGAACTGGCAGGTGCACGACCCCGAGCAGACCAAGGTCACCTCGGACGACTGGTACCTGCGCACCGACCCGAAGTACTACTTCGGGCCCGGCGCGCGTGAGCTGGAGTCCAAGTACGACCTGAAGGTCGTGCCGTACACGGTGAACGACGAGACGACCATCCAGCGGGTGATCGACCTCGGCGTCACGGGCATCATCTCGGACGACCCCGACGTGCTGATCGCGGTGGCGCGCCGCAACGGCCTGCGCTGAATCACCCTTCCGGGTCCTCTTCCCCGTGCCCGCGCGGGGGAGGGGACTTCCAGGGCTTGTGGTGCTTCGGGGACCTCGGATGGGCGAACGGCTCCCACGGCAGCACGGCGTCTGACGTCGTCGTGGACACCGCTGTGGTCGGCGGGTCGGGCGGTGGGAGCAGGACGTCCGGTTGGTCGCGGACTCCTTGTACGACGGCTGGTGGCCGCCGTGCCGTCTGGTCCACGACCCGCTCGGCGGTGCGGTCCACCGGCCGGTCGACGATCTCGGTGATGGTGGGTGGTGTTTCCGGTGGTGTGGCCGTCACACTGGTTGCCTGCCGCGGTACGACCCGGGGCTCCACCAGTGGCTGAGGCCGCTGCTTCGGCAGGTTCAGCACGATCGTGATCCCGGTCGCGACAATCGCGGCAGCGACAGCCGCGACGAGAACCGTCCGCGTCTGAACACGCGACTTCGCCGACGAACCACGCAACAAGTCCACGCAGGTGGCCGCGTCGGGCCGCTCGTTCGGCAGCGTGCACACCATGGCACGCAAGGCCGCGGCGTGCGGCAGATCCGGGTCGATGATCGGCACGCGGCTCAACCGGGCGAGCGCTGTCGTCCTGCCGTCGCCGGGGTACTCCGTGCGCCCGGTCAGCGATTCGAGCAGGACGAGACCGAACGAGTACACATCGGACGCCATCGTCGGGTCGTCGCCGTTGACCTGCTCCGGTGCGAGATAGGAGACGTCCGTGCCCGTCGAGATGCCGACGTTGGTGAGATACGGCTCCATCCCCGGACCGAGCAGGACGCTGCCGGGGCGGATGTCGCGGTGCGCCACACCCTGCGAGTGCGCGTACGCCAACGCCCGGCCGATCGCGGACCCGATCCCGGTGACGGCGTCCGCGTCCAACGCCCCGCCGGCCAGTCGGGCCTTGAGCGTCGTCCCGGCGATGAACTCCTGAACCACGAACGGTTCACCGTCGTCGGTGACACCGGCGTCGAGCACACGGACAAGGCCGGGGTGCGCCAAGTCCGTCAACGCGCCCGCCCGTTCCACCACGAGATCCGGCTCGTCCTGCTGACCGAACAGCCGGACCGCGACGACTTGGCGCAGGTGCAGATCCCACCCGCGCATCACCCGCCGTCCCAGCGGCGTGATCAGCCGGTACCGACCGGCGAGCTCACGAATGCCTGAGTCCTCGGCCACGCCTCGAAGCTAGGTCACCGAGACTGGCCTGTGCCCGGATATGCACAGGCCGCAAAGGGATTCGCCGCGTCAGCGCGTGGGCACCGTGCGGCCCGGCACAGGCTCGCGTGCCCGCCGTGACCACGGCGTTCCTGGCTTCCCGCGCCGCGACCCCCAACTGGTCCTGCGTGGTGGTGTCGTCGTACTCGACGACGCTCTGGATCTCATCGGTGTCGAAAGCCTTGGCCACCACCCACGGCATCACGTGCTTGGTCAGCTCGCGAACGAGGAGGAGACGCTGCGGATCGAGTTCGGTCGCCATGGGCCAACCTTGCCGGTCGCGCCGACCGGATTCGGCCCGGTTGGCGAAATTCAGGCCTGGGGCGCACCCGGGACCTGCGTGGCCGCCGCCGCGTCCAGCAGCCACAGCGTGCGCACCTGCCCGCGCGCCCCGCCAGCCGGGATGTCGGTCTCCGCCGCGCCGCCGAGTGCCTGGCCCACTGCGTCCGCCTTGCCCTCGCCGCCGGTCAGCAGCCAGACCTCGCGGGAGCGGCGGATCGCGGGCAGCGTCAGGGACACACGCGTGGGTGGCGGTTTCGGGCAGTCACGGACAGCCGCGACCGTCCGGTCCGCCTCGTGGACGGCGGGGGAGTCCGGGAAGATCGAGGCGGTGTGCCCCTCCTCGCCGACACCGAGCAGACACACGTCGAACGCGGGCACGGCTTCGCCGTCACGGGCTTTCGTGGCCAGCAGTTGCGCGTATGCCTCGGCGGCCGCGTCCGGGTCGTCGCCGAACTTCCCGTCCGACGGTTCCATCACGTGCACGCGTGCCGGGTCGATCGGCAGGTGGTTCAGGAACGCCTCCCGTGCCTGGGTTTCGTTGCGGTCCGGGTGCCCGGCGGGCAGGAATCGTTCGTCACCCCAGTAGAAATCCACGCGGGACCAGTCGACCGCGTTCTCCGCGGGCACGGCCAGCACCTGCGCGAGCACCGCTGTTCCCGTCCGGCCGCCGGTCAGCACGACGGACGCCGATCCGGTGGCGGCCTGGGCGTCGATGATCGCGGTCACCAGACGTGCCGCTGCCGCCTTGGCGAGCAGGTCCGAATCGGCGAGGACCACGACCTGAGGTGCTGTCATGGCGCTATCCAACCAGGTGACCGAACCACTCGCGTGCCGAGTCCACCGGGTTCTTGCCCGCGCCACCGTCTGCCAGCGCGGCCATCAACGCGATCCGGGCGTGCGCCGGGCTGAGACCGTTCGCGCTGATCGCCCCGACCTTCCCGGCCAGGCTGGTCATGCCGGTCGTCCTTGCCCGCGAGGCGATGACCACGGGGACTCCCCACTCGGTCAGCTCACTGATCGGGATGAACAGCTCGACCGGGACGTTGCCCGAACCCGTGCCTTCCACCACGATCCCGCGTGCTCCCGCGTCCGTCACCGTGGTCAGCAGCGACGGCGGCATGCCCGGATATGCCTTGATCAGCGCCACGTCGGTTTCCGGCACACCGTCGATGTCCGGCGTGCGACGCGGGGGAGCGGCGACAGTGCGGACACCCTCACCGCGGCTGACGTAACCGAGAACCGGACTCGACTCGAACGCCGTCGCGGTCGTTAATCGCGCCCATCTCGCGGCATGGAGCTCGCCCCCGAAACACACGACCGTGCTGTCCACGCTCGGATCAGCGGCGGCGGTGATCGCGTTGCCCAGATTGCCGGGGCCGTCGCTGCCGGGTTCGTCGAAGCACGCTGTCGCGCCCGTGAACACGACGGCGCCACGCACCTGACCGACGACGAGTTCGGTGAGAAATGCGGTCTCCTCCAACGTGTCGACGCCGTGCGTGACCACCACACCGTTGAAACCCTCGGTCAGCGCCGACCGAGCTCGGCGGGCGATGGCCAGCATCGTGGCGGGTGACGTGTCCCAGCTGGGTTCGGCCATCACGTCCTCGACCGTGACCTCCGCGCCCGGCACATCGGCGACACCTCGCACCAGCTGTGCACCTGTCGCGACACCAGGCGGGTCGCTCAAGTACGCCATCATGTCGCCAGTCGTGATCAGCAGCACACGCCTCACACCAAAGCTCCTAACAGGAATGCCAGCACAATCACGAGCACGATGACTCGGACCATCAGGCGTCCGGACGGTTTTCCAGGCGTTCGATCCGTTCGATGACCGGCTTCAACTCCTGGCGGATGGCGGCCACGATCGGATCCATTCCGGCCTGTGCACGCAGATGGACGTACCCCGTGAGCGCGGCGACGACCGTCTTCCGCGCGGAACGCAGGTCCACGCCCACCTCGCGTAAGACGTCTCCCGCGATTCCGGCCGGTTCGCTCAACAGGCCGAGCAACAGGTGCTCGCAGCCCACGTAGTTGTGGCCCAACGCGAGCGCCTCGGTCACGGTCAGCTCCAGCGCGTTCGCGGCCGGACCGCTGAACTGCTTCGCCCGCGGACCCTCGGCGGCGGGTAAGTGCGCGGCCAGCGCTCGCTCCACAAGCAGGGGGTCGATCTCCATCGCCCGCAGGACCTGCAAAGCCAGATTGCTGCCCTCGCTGAGCATGCCGTGCAGCAGGTGCTCGGTGCCGACGGCATCGGCGCCGCTCGACCGCGCGATGCCGAGCCGGATCACGGTGCGCATCCGTTCGGTGAACTGGGAAAGCTGTAAATCGGCGACGTCGTCCAGCGTCATCGCGCGGATCGCGCTGACCCGCCGCACCGACTGCTCCAGCGCGCGCTGGCAGATCGCGGACACCGGCAGGCTGGCCGCCTTGATCGCGTCCGCGAGTTCGTCAGGGACGTAGACGTTGATTTTCGGCATACCCCCATTTGTACCCCTGTCTGGGGTTACAGGCAAAGGGTAGTGGAAAGCCACCCGCGCACGTGACGCGGGTGGCTGGTTTTCCTGCTGGTCAGGCGGCGATCGCGGCCGTGGACGTGGCCGGTTCCAGCGCCAGGTCCAGCACTTCGCGGACGTCGCTGACCAGGTGCACGGTCAGCTCCTTCAGCACGGTCTCCGGCACGTCCTCCAGGTCCGGCTCGTTGCGCTTGGGCAGCAGGACCGTGGTCAGCCCGGCGCGGTGGGCGGCGAGCAGCTTCTGCTTCACGCCACCGATCGGCAGCACCCGGCCGGTCAGCGACACCTCGCCGGTCATCGCGACCTCCGAGCGCACCGGGCGGCCCGACAGCAGCGACGCCAACGCGGTCGTCATCGTGACACCCGCGCTCGGACCGTCCTTCGGAACCGCGCCGGCCGGAACGTGGATGTGGATGTTGCGCTCCGACAGATCACCGACCGGCAGTTCGAGTTCGGCGCCGCGCGACCGCAGGTACGACAGCGCGATCTGCGCCGACTCCTTCATGACGTCGCCCAGTTGCCCGGTCAACGTCACGCCGGTGTGCCCGGTTTCCTTGTCCGCCAGTGAAGCCTCGACGAACAGCACGTCCCCGCCGATCCCGGTGACCGCGAGACCCGTTGCCACACCGGGCACCGAGGTGCGTTCGCCGGACTCCGGCTTGTGCTTCGGGCTGCCGAGGTACTCCCGGACATCCGCCGGTCCGATGTGGACGGAGGTGGGGTCCTCGCCGAGCGCCAGCTTGGTGGTCACCTTGCGCAGCACCCGGGCGATCGCCCGCTCCAGCTGGCGGACACCGGCCTCGCGGGTGTACTCGGCAGCCAGCAACCGCAACGCCTCGTCGTCGAACTTCGCGTCGTCGGTGGTCAGGCCCGCCCGGTCAAGCTGACGCGGCAGCAGGTGGTCACGGGCGATGACGACCTTCTCGTCCTCGGTGTAGCCGTCGAGCTGCACCAGCTCCATCCGGTCGAGCAACGGGCCGGGAATGGACTCCAGCACGTTGGCCGTCGCCAGGAACACCACGTCGGACAGGTCGAGCTCGACTTCCAGGTAGTGGTCGCGGAACGTGTGGTTCTGCGCCGGGTCGAGCACTTCCAGCAGCGCGGCGGTCGGATCGCCGCGGTAGTCCGCGCCGACCTTGTCGATCTCGTCGAGCAGCACGACCGGGTTCATCGAACCGGCTTCCTTGATGGCACGCACGATCCGGCCGGACTGCGCGCCGACGTACGTCCGGCGGTGGCCCCGGATCTCGGCCTCGTCGCGGACACCGCCCAGCGCGACCCGGACGAACTCGCGTCCCATCGCCCGTGCGACGGACTCACCCAGTGACGTCTTGCCGACGCCGGGCGGCCCGACCAGCGCGAGCACCGCGCCGCTGCGCCGTCCACCGACGACGCCGAGGCCGCGGTCAGCGCGGCGGCGGCGAACCGCCAAGTACTCGACGATGCGTTCCTTCACGTCGTCCAGGCCCGCGTGGTCGGCGTCGAGCACCGCCCGCGCGCCCTTGATGTCGTAGCTGTCCTCGGTGCGGTTGTTCCAAGGCATGTCCAGGACCGTGTCCAGCCACGTGCGGATCCAGCCGACCTCGGGTGACTGCTCCGAGGTGCGCTCCAACTTGTCGACCTCGGCGAGCGCCGCCTTCGCGACGTGCTCCGGCAGGTCCGCCTCCTCGACGCGGGCGCGGTAGTCCTGCTCCTCGGACGCGGGCTTGCCGTCCAGTTCGGCCAGTTCCTTGCGGATCGCGGCGAGCTGCTGGCGCAGCAGGAACTCGCGCTGCTGCTTCTCGACGCCTTCCTTGACGTCCTTGTTGATCGTCTCGGCGACGTCGAGCTCGGCGATGTGCTCCTGCGCCCACGTGACGAGCTGGGCCAGCCGCTCGGTGACGTCCGCCGTCTCCAGCAGCCACAGCTTCTGCTCCTCGGTGAGGTACGGCGCGTACCCGGCCAGGTCGGCCAGCTGTGCCGGATCGCTCACCTGCTGCACCTGGTCGACGACCTGCCACGCGCCCCGGCGCTGCAGGATCGCGGTGGTCAGGTTCTTGTACTCCTTGGCGAGCTCACGCGCCCGCTCGTCGACGACGTCGTCGAGTTCGGTGGCCTCGACCCACAGTGCCGCGCCGGGGCCGCTGGTGGCGGCACCGATCCGGGCACGGGAGATGCCGCGGATGACGGCGGCCTTCTGCCCGCCGGGCAGGCGGCCGATCTGTTCGATCTCGCCGACCGTGCCCGCCTTGGCGTACTTCCCGTCCCAGCTTCGGGACCAGCAGGATCTTCGACTGGCCCGCGGCCTGCGCCGCGTCGATGGCGGCCCGCGCGTCGGCCTCGGAAAGCCGGATCGGCACGACCATCCCTGGCAGCACGACGACGTCATCCAGCGGCAGAACGGGGAGGTTCAACGTCTCGCTCACGGCTGTCACACCCTCTACGAAGAAGATTGAGTCTGACTCGCTCAACTACGTAGATCGACGAACAATTCCGCCGTTCGCTCACGGCGATCGGCCTGACTATGCTTGTCGATCGTGACCGGCGGATTTCCGCTGGTGGGGTTCGTCAGGAGGATAGTTTTGCCGCGTTGGACCACCTCGTTCAGTCCGCCTGCCACTGCGCTCACGGGACTCGACGCGGACCAGCGCAAACGTGTCGTCCGAGCTGTCCAGCGCGGGGACGCGGCGGACAACCTCGAACTCGCGAACCCGTTGGTGACGTACGCGTCGGCGGTCCTGCGGTGGCACGCCTCGATGCGGGTGTGGCGGATCGTGGCCTTCGCGTTCGTCGCCTGTGGCGCGGTTCTCGTGCTGCTGGGTTCCTTGGGCGAAGGGGCCTTCGACTGGCTGGATCTGGCACCGATCGCCGTCCTTGCCGCCTTGCTGCTGTCCTTCGTCGCTGACAGCAGGCGGAAAGCACGTGCCGAGCAGTCCATGCGGGCGACGGAGAACCGGTGGGGCTGGGGCAACGGCCCGGTCAAGTCGTAGCCAACCGGGTTGGTGCGTTCGGAGCAATTCGCGTCCGACGCGCGAGCCTGATCCGTTTCTGGGGTAGTCCTCCCAGAAAGGAGTGACGATGGCGCGTGTTGTCGGGTTGGGACTGTTCAGTGCCGTGTTGTTCGGCGTGATGATGGCCTTCTTTGACGACAACCTGTGGGTCGCTGTCGTCGGCGGCGTGTTCTTCGGCGTCGGGATGGCGGTGTTCATGCGGCCCGGGTGGGAACCCAGGCCGCTCAAGGGACTTGACCGAGTCCAACGCAGACACGTCACCCGCACCATGCGCAGCGGGGAGGCGATGGACGACCCGGAACTCGCGCGCCCGTTGACCGAACTGGTCGACGCGACACTCGCCATACCTTTCTCACCCACGCTCATGCGGGTCGCGGCCGGACTGATGTTCGCACTGGGCGGGACCTCGACAGTCCTCGCCATCGTGGCCCGTGGCGAGGTTTCCTTGCTGGGCGGACCCCTGCTGGTCCTGATGTCGTTGGCTCTCGCGTTCGTCTTCGTGCCGACGGCCGCGCGGCAGCGGGAGCGGGCCGCCCAGGCCAAGCGGGCAACACAAAGCCGGTGGGGCGAGAACCCCACCGGCTGATATGCGATCTCCTAGGCCGGAGCGCCTTCCGGCGCGTCCGCCTCGACCTGGGTGAGGCCTTCGAGCGTGGCCTCGTAGATCTCGTCGGGGTCGAGCCTGCGCAACTCCTCCACCAGGCAGTCCTTCACGTTGCGGCGCGCGAGCGCCACGCGGCGGTCGGGCTGGCCCGGCTGACGCAGGGTGCCGACCTTGCCGTCGAGCCTGGACAGCTCGACCGGACCGGACTTCCGTTCCAGGACGACGGAGTTGATCCCGGGCGCGTTGCGCTGCGGCGGCAGCCTGCGGACGGGGATCTTCAGGTACGCCGCCAGCCACCCGGCCAGCAGGTCCGTCGACGGCGAGTCCGCCTCACCGGACACCGTGGCGCCGGTGATCTCCTCGTACGGCGGCAGGTCCAGTGCCGCGGCCAGGTAAGCGCGCCACTGGGTCAGCCGCGTCCACGCCAGATCCGTGTCACCGTCCGAATAGGACGACCGACGGCAGGCAAGCGCCCGCACCGGGTCCTTGTCGGTCGCCGCGTCGGTGATCCTGCGGTGCGCCAGCTGACCGATCCGGTCCTCCGACGGCTTGTCCGGCGACTCGAACGGCCACCACGCCACCACCGGCGCGTCCGGCAGCAGCAACGGGATCACGCACGTGTCCCCGTGCTCCACCAGTTCGCCGTAGAGCCGCAGGACGACCACCTCGGACGCACCCGCGTCGCCGCCGACGCGGATCTGCGCGTCCAGCCGTGCCGCGGCCTCCCGCGCGCCCCGCGCCACCACGATCACGCGGCAGGGGTGCTCGCGGCTGGCCTCGTTGGCCGCCTCGATGGCTTCCTCGGTCTTCTCGCCGTCGTCGGTGACGATCACCAGGGTCAGCACGCGGCCCAGCGCGACCGCGCCGCCCTGCTGGCGCAGTTCGACGATCTTGGCGTTCACCTTCGCCGTGTTCGTCGTCGGCATGTCGATGATCACGGGTGCCTCCACGTGCGGCCGGTGCGGCCCAGCATCTTCTCCGCCGACGGCGGGCCCCACTCGCCCGGCGCGTACGGGTCCGGCTTGCCCTGCTTGGTCCAGAAATCCAGGATCGGGTCGAGGATCTCCCACGACCGCTCGATCTCACCGGCCACCGGGAACAGCGACGGCTCGCCGAGCAGCACGTCCAGGATCAGCCGCTCGTAGGCCTCCGGCGACGACTCGGTGAACGCCCGGCCGTAGCTGAAGTCCATCGTGACGTCGCGGACCTCCATCGTCGTGCCCGGCACCTTCGAGCCGAACCGGATGGTGATGCCCTCGTCGGGCTGGATCCGGATGACGACCGCGTTCTGCCCGAGCTCCTCGGTCGACGTCTGGTCGAACGGCAGGTGCGGCGCCCGCTTGAACATCACCGCGATCTCGGTCACCCTGCGGCCGAGCCGCTTGCCGGTCCGCAGGTAGAACGGCACACCGGCCCAGCGGCGGGTGTTCACCTCGAGCGTGATCGCGGCGAACGTCTCGGTCGTGGAGTCCGGCGGGAAGCCTTCCTCCTCCAGCAGGCCGGGCACCTTCTTGCCGCCCTGCCAGCCACCGGTGTACTGCCCGCGCGCGGTCGTCTCGCCGAACGGCTCCGCCGGCTTGGTCGCCGACAGGACCTTGATCCGCTCGGTCCGCAGCGACTGCGGCGAGAACGACACCGGGTCCTCGATCGTGGTGAACGCCATCAGCTGCAACAGGTGGTTCTGGATGACGTCCCGCGCCGCGCCGATGCCGTCGTAGTACCCAGCGCGGCCACCGAGACCGATGTCCTCGGCCATGGTGATCTGCACGTGGTCGACGTAGTTGGCGTTCCAGATGGGCTCGTACAGCTGGTTGGCGAACCGCAGCGCCAGGATGTTCTGCACGGTCTCCTTGCCGAGGTAGTGGTCGATGCGGAACACCGACTCCTCGGGGAAGACCTCGTTGACGATCCCGTTGAGCTCGCGCGCGCTCTCCAGGTCGTGCCCGAACGGCTTCTCGATCACGACGCGCCGCCAGCTCTCACCGTCCTGGTTGGCCAGTCCGGAGCGGGCGAGCTGCTTGCACACCACGGGGAACGCGGCGGGCGGGATGGACAGGTAGAACGCGTGGTTGCCACCGGTGCCGCGTTCCTCGTCCAGTTCGCGGACGGTCTGGGCGAGCCGGTCGAACGCCTCGTCGTCGTCGAACGTGCCCTGCACGAACCGGATGCCCTCGGCCAGCCGGTCCCAGACCTCCTGGCGGAACGGGGTCCGCGCGTGCTCCTTGACCGCGTCGTAGACGACCTGGGCGAAGTCCTCGTTCTCCCAGTCGCGGCGGGCGAACCCGGTCAGCGCGAAGCCCGGCGGCAGCAGGCCGCGGTTGGCCAGGTCGTAGATCGCGGGCATCAGCTTCTTGCGCGACAGGTCACCGGTGACCCCGAAGATCACCAGGCCGCACGGCCCGGCGATCCTCGGCAGCCGCTTGTCCCGCTCGTCGCGGAGCGGGTTCTGCCATGTAGTCACGGTTTCTGCACCTCCTGCACGGCTTTCACCAGGTGGGCAAGGCCCGCTGCCCGGTCGGTCAGGTGCAGCCGCAGCACCGGACGACCGTGCTCCTTGAGCACCTGGCCGTCGCCCAACGCCTGCGCCCGCTGCAACACGCCCAGCGTGTACGGCCGGTCGGGCACTTCGAGGTCGTCGTCGACCGCACCGGTGATCTGCAGGAAGACCCCGTTCTGGTGGCCGCCCTTGTGGTACTGCCCGGTCGAGTGCAGGAACCGCGGCCCCCAGCCGAAGGTGGTCTGGAAACCGGTGCGCCTGGCCAGTTCCGGCCGCAGCAGCGCGGCCGACGCGTCGTCCAGCCGGTCCAGGTACGCCTGCACCGAGATGTAGCCCGCCGCGGGCACCGAGGCCACGAAGGACCGCAGCACCTCGGGCAGCGAACCGCCCTCGAAGTGGCCGTACACCTCCACCGGTCCGTCCACAAGGGACGGCTTCTCGTCGTGGCCGGAGCCCTGCGGCTGGTCGAGCAGCGCACGGGCGGCCTTCTTGGCGGCCTCCACGTCCGGCTGGTCGAACGGGTTGATGCCCAGCAGCCGCCCGGCGATCGCGGTGGCGTACTCCCACAACAGGAACAGGCCGCCGAGGGAGCCGGACGTGGAGATGCGGGCCACGCCGCCCGGGGTGCCGATCGCGGTCGCGGTGGCGTCGTCACCGGCGTCGGCGAAGCCGGGTGCGTCGGTGCCTTCCGTGGCCACCGGGAGCAACCCCGTGCCCTGCTTGCCGGTCGACTCGGCGATCAGCTGCTCCACCCAGTCGGGGAAGCCCTTCACGCTCGTGTCGGTGTTGGCGAAGACGACCTTCTCGGCGCCTTCCGAGTGCCGCACGCCCAGCGCGGCGCCCAGCGCCAGCCCGGCGTTGGTGTCCTCGTCCTTGGACAGCACCGAGGCCGCGGCGGCTGCCTCGTCCAGCAGCGTCGCGATGTCCGCACCGGCGAGACCGGACGGCACCAGGCCGAACGCGGTCAGCGCGGAGTACCGGCCGCCCACGTTCGGGTCGGCCAGGAACACCTTGCGGTACCCGGCCTCACCCGCCAGCTTCTCGAACGGCGAACCGGGGTCGGTGACGACGACGATCCGGGACGCGGCGTCGATGCCCTGCGCGGCGAAGGCCTTCTCGAAGATCCGGCGGTGGCTGTCGGTCTCGACCGTGCCGCCGGACTTCGACGACACGACCAGCACGGTCCTGGTCAGGTCACCGGCCAGCGCGTCGGCGACCTGAGCCGGGTCGGTGGTGTCCAGCACGACCAGGGGCACGCCCGCGGTCGCGGTGATCACCTCGGGCGCGAGTGACGAGCCGCCCATCCCGGCGAGCACGACCCGGTCGACGCCCTCGGAGTGCAGGTCGGCGCGCAGTGCGTCGATCTCCGCGAGCAACGGCCGGGACGTCTCGTGCAACGCGGTCCAGCCGAGGCGGATGGCCGCCTCGGACTGGGCGTCGGCGCCCCACAGCGTCGCGTCCTGTGCGGCGATCCGGCTGGCGACCTTGTCGGCCACCAGCGTCTCGACCAGCGTCGCGGTCTCCTCCGCGAGCTTGTCGTCGACGATGTCGACGGAGATCTCGATCATCGGGGAATCTCAGCCCTTTGCTTTGTCGAGTTGGCCCGAAACGGTCTCCAGCAGCTCGGTCCAGGACTTCTCGAACTTCTCGACGCCCTCGGACTCGAGCACGAGGAACACGTCATCGAGGTTGACGCCCGCCTCGGTGAGCGCGTCGAACACCTCCTGCGCCTGCTCCTCGGTGCCGGTGACCTTGTCGCCGTCGATCTTGCCGTGATCGGCCACGGCCTGCAGGGTCTTCTCCGGCATCGTGTTGACGGTGTTGGCCACGACCAGCTCGTCGACGTACCTGGTGTCCGAGTAGGACGGGTCCTTCACGCCGGTGGACGCCCACAGTGGACGCTGTGCGTTGCCGCCCGCGTCCGCCAGCGCCTTCCAGCGATCGGTGGCGAAGATCCGCTCGTAGGCGGCGTAGGCGAGCCGCGCGTTGGCGATCGCGGCCTGTCCGCGCAGCGCTTTGGCCTCGTCGGTGCCCAGCGCGTCGAGCCGCTTGTCGATCTCGCTGTCCACGCGGGACACGAAGAACGAGGCCACCGAGTGGAGCCGCGAGATGTCGTGCCCGTTGGCCTTGGCCTGCTCGACGCCGTCGATGAAGGCCTCCATCACCGCCTCGTAGCGCTCCAGCGAGAAGATCAGCGTCACGTTGACGCTGATGCCCTCGGCCAGCGTCCGGGTGATCGCGGGCAGGCCGTCCTGCGTCGCCGGGATCTTGATCAGCAGGTTCGGCCGGTCGACGGCCTTCCACAGGTCCTGCGCCTCGGCGGCGGTCCGCTCGGCGTCGTGCGCCAGCCGCGGGTCGACCTCGATCGACACCCGGCCGTCCACGCCGCCGGAGGCGGTGAAGACGTCGCGGAACAGGTCGCACGCGTTGCGCACGTCGGTGGTGGTGATCTCGCGGACGGTCGCGTCCACGTCGGCCCCACGGGCGGCGAGCTCACGCACCTGCTCGTCGTACGCCTCACCCTTGCTCAGCGCACCGGCGAAGATCGTCGGGTTGGTCGTGACCCCCACGACGTTCCAGTCACGGATGAGGTCGGCCAGGTTGCCGGTGTTGAGCCGGTCCCTGGACAGGTCGTCCAGCCAGATGGAGACACCCGCGCCGGACAGTGCGGTCAGGTTGTTGTTGCTCACTTGCCTTCCTCCACTCGCTGCAGCGAGCGCCGTGCCGCGTCGACAACGGCCTCGGTCGTGAAACCGAACTCGCGGAACAAAGTCTGGTAGTCGGCGGACGCGCCGTAGTGCTCGATCGAGATCGCTTCACCGGCGTCGCCGATGAAGCGGTACCACGGCTGCGCGATGCCTGCCTCGACGGACACACGAGCGCGGACCGACGGCGGGATGACCTGGTCGCGGTACGCCTGGTCCTGCGCGTCGAACCACTCCACACTCGGCATCGAGACCACACGCGTGGCAACGCCGTCGGCCTCGAGAACCTTCCTGGCCTCGGCCGCCATCTGCAGCTCCGAGCCCGTGGCGATGAGCACCACCTTGGGGTCCCCGTTCGAGGCGTCGGCAAGCACGTAACCGCCCCTGGCGACACCCTCGGCGTCGGTGCCTTCGAGCACCGGCAGGTTCTGCCTGGTCAGCGCGATCCCGATCGGGCCGTTCGGCCGCTCGATCGCCGCCTTCCAGACGGCCGCCGTCTCGTTGGCGTCACCCGGGCGGGCGACGGTCAGACCGGGGATCGCGCGCAGCGCGGCGAGGTGCTCGATCGGCTGGTGTGTCGGGCCGTCCTCGCCGAGACCGATCGAGTCGTGCGTCCACACGTAGATCACCGGGGACTTCATCAGCGAACCGAGCCGGACCGCGGGCCGCATGTAGTCGCTGAACACCAGGAAGGTGCCGCCGTACGGGCGGGTCGGGCCGTGCAGCGCGATGCCGTTGAGGATCGACCCCATCGCGTGCTCGCGCACGCCGAAGTGCAACGTACGGCCGTACGGCGTGGCGTTCCACTCCTTGGTGGCGATCGAGGTCGGGCCGAACGAGTCCGCGCCCTTCATCGTGGTGTTGTTGCTCTCGGCCAGGTCGGCCGAGCCGCCCCACAGCTCGGGCAGCACGTCGGCGACCGCGTTGAGCACCTCGTTGGATGCCTTGCGGGTGGCGATGCCCTTCGCGTCCGGCTCCCAGCTCGGCAGCTTGGCGTCCCAGCCGTCGGGGAGCTGGCGGGCCACCAGCCGGTCGAACAGCTCCTTGCGCTCCGGGTTGGCCTTCGCCCACGCGTCGAACTTCGGCTGCCACTCGGCCTTGGCCTGCTCGCCGCGCTTGACGACCTCGCGCGCGTGGGCCAGCACCTCCGGCTCGACCACGAACTTCTTCGCCGGGTCGAAGCCGAGGATCTTCTTGACCTCGGCGACCTCGTCGTCACCCAGCGCGGCGCCGTGCGCCTTGCCGGTGTTCTGCTTGGTCGGGGCGGGGAAACCGATGATCGTGCGGAGCAGGATGAACGACGGGCGGCCGGTCTCGGCCTTGGCGGCGTCCAGCGCCTCGATGATGCCGGTGACGTTCTCGCCGCTCTCCACGACCTGGACGTGCCAGCCGTAGGCCTCGTAGCGCTTGGCGGTGTCCTCCGACAGGGCGATCGCGGTGTCGTCCTCGATGGAGATCTTGTTGTCGTCGTAGATCACCGTCAGGTTGCCCAGCTGCTGGGTCCCGGCGAGCGACGACGCCTCGGAGGTCACGCCCTCCTCGATGTCACCGTCGGAGGCGATCACGTAGATCTGGTGGTCGAACGGGCTCTCACCCGGCGCGGCGTCCGGGTCGAACAGGCCGCGCTCGCGGCGGGCGGCCATCGCCATGCCGACCGCGGAAGCCAGGCCCTGGCCCAGCGGGCCTGTGGTGATCTCCACACCGCGGGTGTGGCCGTGCTCGGGGTGGCCGGGGGTCTTGGAGCCCCACTTGCGCAGCTGCTCGATGTCCTCGATCTCCAGCCCGTACCCGGACATGAACAGCTGCAGGTACAGCGTCAGGCTGGAGTGGCCAGCCGACAGCACGAACCGGTCCCGGCCGACCCAGTCGGCGTCCGCGGGGTCGTGCCGCATGGTCCGCTGGAACAGCGTGTAGGCCAGCGGCGCGAGGCTCATCGCGGTGCCGGGGTGGCCGTTGCCGGCGTTCTGCACGGCCTCGGCGGCGAGCACGCGGATCGTGTCCACCGCCCGCTTGTCGAGGTCCGTCCAGTCGGCCGGAACGTTTGCCGTGGTCAGGCGGGTGATGTCGTCTACGGACACGGGCTTGTGCTCCCACTTTCCCTGCTCGTGCGGGAACCACGTCTTGCCACGCGAAACGGTGTTCCCGCTGGTTTGCCTCGTCCCTTGCCTCAGCGTAGTCATCCTTTCGGCCCTTGCGAGCCGGACGCGGCTGGACAGGGGTGTGTTCTTCCTTCATTCACGGACGGAACCGTTCGGACGGTTCGACAGGGGAGTACCCGCCGCAGGTCTCCGTACGTAGCCCGTCTACTATTCCGTCCGTACCCGAACGTTTTCCATTCACACAAGGAGCGTCATGTCGCCGGTGTGCTTCGCGCAGGGAGCGCTGTGAGCATCACCGCTGACGCACCCACCACCACTCCGCGACGCAGGTTCCAGGACGTCGTCCGTGCGTACATCGCGCTGACCAAGCCGCGCATCATCGAGCAACTGCTCGTCACCACCATTCCCGCCATGCTGCTGGCTCAGCGCGGGATCCCGTCGCCGTGGCTGGTGCTGGCCACGCTGGTCGGCGGCACGTTGGCGGCAGGCAGCGCCGGTGCGCTGAACTGCGTCGTCGATGCCGACATCGACGCGGTGATGAAGCGCACCAGCGCGCGGCCGCTGGTCAAGCACGAGGTCCCGGTCCGCAACGCGCTGGTCTTCGGCGTCGTCCTCGGTGTGGTCTCCTGCGGATTCCTGTGGCTGACCACGAACTGGGTGGCCGCGGTGTTGTGCGTCGGCGCGATCCTGTTCTACGTGCTCGTGTACACGATGCTGCTCAAGCGTCGTACCTCACAGAACATCGTCTGGGGTGGCATCGCGGGATGCATGCCCGTGGTGATCGGCTGGGCGGCGGTCACCGGTGACGTGGGCTGGCCCGCGTTCGTCCTGTTCGGCGTGATCTTCTTCTGGACGCCGCCGCACTCGTGGGCGCTGGCGATGAAGTTCCGCGACGACTACGCCAGGGCCGGTGTGCCGATGCTGCCCGCGGTGGCCACACCGCGCCAGGTGTCGTTCCGGATCGTGCTCTACTCGTGGGCGATGGTCCTGTGCGGGCTGCTGCTCGTGCCCGCGACGAGCTGGATCTACGCGCTGTCCGCGGCGGTGCTCGGAGCGATCTTCCTCACCGCGGTGCACAAGCTGCACAACGTGTACCGACGTGGTGGCGAGAGCAATCCGATGAAGGTCTTCCACCTGTCGAACACGTACCTCTGCGCGGTGTTCGTGATGGTCGCGGTGGACTCCGCGATCGGACTGCCCGTGACGAACATTTTCTGAACCACCCGAAAGTCTGTTCCCCAACGATGTGATCGTTGCGACATAGTTGGTCTGTACCTCTGACCCTGCAGTCAAGGAGGACAAGACCAATGAAGGTCCGTACGAGCCTGGTCATCGCCGCGACGGCGCTGACCGGGCTTTTTGTTACCGCGGCCCCCGCACAGGCGGCGACGACCGTGGTGGCCTCACAACTGGCCGTGCCCTGGGGCCTCGGGTTCACGCCCGACGGCTCCGCCCTGTTCACCGAGCGCAACACCGCCAAGATCCGTCAGATGAGCCCGACCGGCGTCGTGACCGACGTTCAGACGGTCCCCGGCGTAGTCGCGCGAGGTGAAGGCGGCCTGCTCGGCCTCGCGGTCTCCCCGCAGTTCGCGCAGGACCGGACCGTGTTCATCTACTACACGAGCTCGTCGGACAACCGGATCGCTCGCGTCGTGCTCGGGCAGACGCCCCAGCCGATCGTGACCGGGATCCCGAGGGCGAGCATTCACAACGGCGGGCGGCTCGCGTTCGGCCCGGACGGCTTCCTCTACGCCGGTACGGGTGACGCGGGCAACTCGGCCAACGCCCAGAACCGCACCTCGCTCGGCGGCAAGATCCTGCGGATGACCCCGGCCGGTCAGCCCGCGCCGGGCAACCCGTTCAACTCGCTGGTCTACTCGCTGGGCCACCGCAACGTCCAGGGCCTGACCTGGGCGCCGGACGGCAGGCTGTTCTCGGCCGAACTCGGCAACAACGCCTTGGACGAGCTGAACCAGATCACCTCCGGCGCCAACTACGGCTGGCCGACCTGCGAGGGGCCGTGCAACAACCCGAGCTTCGTCAACCCGCTGCGGACGTGGTCAACGTCGCAGGCGTCCCCGAGCGGCATCGCCTACTACAAGAACAACCTCTACATGGCGGCGCTGCGTGGCGCGCGGATGTGGGTGATCCCGGTGACCACCACCGGTGTCGGCACGCCGCGCGCCCTGTACCAGGGCCAGTTCGGGCGGATCCGGACTCCGGTCGCCGGCCCGGACGGGAACCTGTACTTCACCACCAGCAACCGCGACGGGCGTGGCTCCCCGGTCGCGGCCGACGACCGGATCGTCAGGAGTGACGGAGCTTAGGCAACTCGCGGTGCCCCTCGGGCGTCTACTCTGGTAGAGGCCAATTTCCTTGCGGGGAAGGAAAAGCGAGGGTAAAGAATGCGGAAGAAGCTGGTCATGGCCGTCGCGCTCGGTGTGGCGGCGGCCATGACAGCCAGTTGCTCGGGGACACAGACGCAGGCGCAGAATCCGTCCACAGTGCACGCTCAGGCCCGTCCGTCACCCGACACGCCAACGAACACGCCGGCGAGCCCGCCCGTCGAGAAGGTGACCGCACCGGCCACGGTGGACGGTCTGGCGCCGGTGGTCCGCAAGATCCCGACGGACAAGCCGTACGTGTTCATCACCATCGACGACGGCGCGGTGAAGGACCCGGCGGCGCTGCAGCTGATCAGGGACTCCGGCGCGAAGCCGACGTTGTTCCTGAACTCGAAGTACTTCAAGGGCAGCGAGGACTACTTCAAGGCGCTGCAGGGTACGGGCATCGAGATCAACAACCACACGATGACCCACCCGAACCTGAAGGGCAAGCCGTACGACGTCCAGCACCAGGAGATCTGCGGCGACTCCGACGCGATCCAGCAGGCGTTCGGCAAGCGCCCGACGTTGTTCCGGCCGCCGTTCGGCAACTACGACGACAACACGCGCAAAGCCGTCGCCGCGTGCGGGATGAAAGCCATCGTGCTGTGGACAGCGGCGGTCAACGACGGCGTGGTGCAGTTCCAGTCAGGCAGCAAGCTCAAGGCGGGCGACATCGTGCTGATGCACTTCCGGCACACGTTCACCGCCGACTACCAGGCGTTCGTCGAGCGGGCCAAGCAGGACGGCCTGACACCGGTGCCGTTGTGGGATTTCCTGGCCTGACCAGGGTAGGTTGGGCTGCCATGGAGTTGCTGCGCAAAGCCGCGAGGTGGATCGCGGCCCAACCCTGGCTGACCAGGATCCGCCCCGTCGTGCTGAGCGTGGACAAGGTGCTCTTCCGGTTGACCAGGGGACGGGTGACCGTGGTCGGCATCGCCGGGATGCCGTCGCTCGTCCTGCGGGTCAGGGGCCGCAAGTCCGGCGTGCAGCGGGACGTCCCGCTGCTCTACGTCCCCGACGGCGACGACATCCTGCTCGTCGGCTCGAACTGGGGCGGACCGGGGCATCCGGTGTGGACACTCAACCTGATGGCCGAACCGGACGCGACCGTGAACGTCAAGGGCCGTACGCGCCCGGTGCACGCTCGGCTGCTGTCCGATGAGGAACGCGCCGACATCTGGCCGCACCTGCTCGAGACGTGGCCCGCGTACGACACGTACCAGTCGAAGACGTCCCGGGACCTCCGGGTTTTCCGGCTCACACCCCGGTGAGAATCGACGGTCGTGGGTGTGCCTGCGTGGAAATTCCACGGAGGCACCCACGCGGTCATTCGGTCAGGGGCAGACACAGACCCCGTTGCACGGCTTCACGCCGAGGGTGCCACAGCCGAAACTCGCCCGCGAGGAGTGGCCGGTCTACCGTGGACTGATCACTGTCGGGAGCGCGTCAACTGACCTTGACCGTGTCCACGACGAAGACGAGTGTCTCGCCACCCTTGATCGGTGCGCGCCCGTTCGGTCCGTACCCGAGGTCCGAGGGGACGACCAGCAGGCGGCGGCCGCCTTCCTTGGCTCCGACCAGACCCTGCTTCCACCCCTGGATCAGGGTCGACTGGCCGAGGGCCTCGACGTCCAGCGGCTTGCCGCGGTCGTACGAGTTGTCGACGATGTTGTTGTCGGACCAGGTCTGCAGCAGGTAGTTCACGCTGACGTTGCTGTTGGCGGCGACCGCGGCGCCGGTGCCCGGCTTGAGGTCCTTGCTGAGCAGCTTCTTCGGCGGTTGGCAGGTCTTCGGGATGGTGATCGTCGGCTTGGCGCCGAAGTCGCCATCGACCTTGATGTCCTCCGCGGTGCACTCGGGCCCGGTCGCGGTGTTGCCCGGTGCCGTCGTCGACGTCGCCTTGGCGGACGTCTTCGTCGTCGGCGGCGGAGTCGACTCGGCGGTGGGCAGGGTGCCCGTCGAGGCCTGCTCGGAGTTGGCACAGGCGCTCAAGGTGGCCGCCGCCACCAGCACCACGGAAACCATCGTGACCTTGCCTGCAATACGCATGTGGTCACCCTAGGCAACCGGGTCATACACTGGTTCCATCGGGTGCCCGACTCGTCGGTTCGCGCCGCACTGTGATCGGGAGCATCCCCCGTTTTCCGGATTCCTACTGCGCCGCGATGCGCGTACAGTTACTGCGCGCACTCAAACGGGCACACTACGCGTTCGTCCGTATGGGTGCCTGTCAAGGAGGTGACCCGGTGTCCGCGGACGCCAACGGCATCCGCAAGAACCCGATCCAGGAGATGTTCTGGACGAGGACCGGCTTGTTGCTCGCGGTCCTGCTGGTGATCTCGATCGGTAGCCTGTGGATATCCAGTGCGATGGACGCCGGTCTTTTCAAGACCCTGGTGGCCGCGCTCGGCACCGGCACAATGGTGTCGGCTGTTGTCGGTTTCGGTCAGACGTTGATCACGGCTTCCTCGTCGCAGAAAGCGCTCGTGACTCCGTTGATCGAGGAAAGCAAGCGGGCCTTACGGGATTTGTCGGCCGAATACCGGGCGTTGAACACCGAGTTCTTCCCCACGCACGTCTTCGAGGCCAGCGCCGAACCCGACCCGGAGTTCAACCGGCTGCTCATGGCCGACCTGAAGGCCAGCCGCCAGTACTTCTTCCGCGGGTTCTCCGGCAGGCACGCGGCCGCGCGGCTGCTGGTGACCTCGTCGGAGTGGGAACTGCGCACGGTCGTCGCCGACCCGAGGCAGCACTCGGCGATCAGCGGACGGGCAAGGTACCTGCTGCGCGGTGAAGGCGCGAGCGGTGACTACGACAAAATCCGCGCACAGCTGGTCGACGAGATCTCGATCGGCCTCGTCGGGTTGTTCCTCGCCCGCAGCCGGTGCACTTCGGTCGACATCGCGGTGATCGCGGAACCGCCGCTCGACCGGCTGGAGATCTTCGACGACAGCGTGTGGCTGACGCTGTACAGCGACGTCGGCGGCACGACCTCGTTGTACCCGCGCACGCTGCGTTTCTCGGAAGGCTCGTTCATCTACGGGATGCAACGAACCGAGTTCCAGCGCATGCGCGACACCAGGGCCGCGCAGAAATTCGTCATCACCCCGGACACGACTCGGCAGGAATTCCTCGCCCTGTTCGAGAAAATCACGGGAACACCGCTGTCCGACGAGGGTTTCGCGGGCCTGGAGCGCCAGTTCCACGCCTTCCGGGAAGAATTCACCAAGGCCGCCGGGCTGGAGGACTGAAATGCGAACGAGGTCCGCGCTGGCCGAACTGGCCGGCGAACTGCGCACCGTCGACCAGGCCGACTGGGCCGCCGTGAGCGGCCGGTTCACCGAGTGGGCCTGCCGCGACGAGCTGCGTGACGAACTACGACACCACCTGAGGACCCTGTCCGGCGAGGTCGCCGCCGCGGTGATCTCCCGGTCACGCGAGACGACCACGCACTTCGCGTGGTGCTTGCTCAACCAACCGGGCGACAAGTTCTCGTTCTGGCTGCACGAGTACAAGCCGCAGCGGGACTGGCGCATCGGGTACGCCGACTCGATCCACAACCACCGCTACCACTTCTGCACCACGATCCTGCGTGGGTCCTACGTGCACGAACGGTTCGACGCCGAGATGGACACCAACGGCCTGGTGATCAAGTCGGCCACGATGGTGCACAGCGGGGTGTGCGAGACGGGGGAGGCGGGCACGATGTTCTCCGAGCAGTTCCACCGCATCCCGAAGGCCGCGGACGGCACGATGACGTTCCTGGTGAAGTCGCGGCCGGTGCGCGGCTGGAGCCTGTCGTTCGACCCGGCCACCAGCGTCAGCCGCAGGCACGTGCCCGTCGAGGAACGCCTCGGCCACCTCGCCGACCGGCTGTGATGTGGGCGGATGGACTTTGTAGAAAGGTGCCAAAACCTGTCGTAGTGTCATCATGTACACCCTGATCAGGCGTCTCACCACCTACGATGCCCTCACTTGCGCGGGGGCTCGAGATGGGAGGGACCGATGCTTGACCAGGAGCTGGGTTCCGTCAGCGACCTGGCGGTCGACCAGGTGGAAAGACGGGTGAAACGGCTGTGCCAGCGGTTCGCCGCCAACCTGCCGTTCCACGGATGGCACCACGTGCACTTCGTCAGGACCAAGGCGGGCGCGTTCGCGCGTGCCAATGGGTCCGATGCGGCCGTTGTGGAAACCGCTGCATTGGTGCACGACCTGAACTACATCGTCGAACGCAATTCGGATGCCGCAGCCGGACGCGACCTGCGGATGCGCATCCTCGCCAAATCCGGTGTGGACGAGGCGGTGGCCGAGTCGATCGACCGGATCGTCGTCGAGGCCGAGATGCGGACCCGACACCGGGACATCTCGCTCGCGGCGCAGGCGTTGAGCGACGCGGACACGCTGTTCAAGGCGCTGCCGGTGACGCCGGTCGTGCTCGCCCACCGGTATCTGAGCGAGAACGGCATCACGTTGGCGCAGTTGGCCCACAAGATCGTGGGTGAGCAGCAGGGCAAGCACGACGAAGGCTTCTACTTCTACAGCGCCGAGGCGAAGGGCATGTACTCGCGGTGGGCCACTGCGAACCTCGAACTTTGGCAGTGTGTCGTCGAGAGTCTCGACGACCCGTCGGTTGGGGAACTCCTTGAGGCTGTCCAGAGCCGTTAGCCCCTGAAGTTCCCCAACCGCGCCCAGGTGACCCCCTGCGTCAGGGGATCAGCAGGAGCTTTCCTGTCGTCTTGCGACCTTGCAGGTCTTCGTGTGCCTTGCTCGCGCCGCTCAACGGGTAGCGTCCGCCGATGCGCACCGACAGCGCGCCGGACCGGACTCCGTCGAACAGCTCCCCGGTGCGCCAGGCGAGTTCTTCCGGGCTGGAGAAGTCGCGGCTGGTCGGGCGGGTCAGGTAGACCGAGCCCTGCTGGTTGAGGCGCTGGGGGTCCACCGGGGGGACCGGGCCGCTGGCCGCGCCGTACAGGACCATGTAGCCGCGGCGCCGGACGCTGGCGAGGCTGGCGTCGAATGTCGTCTTGCCCACGCCGTCGTACACCGCTGCCATGCCCTCGCCGCCGGTGAAGTCGCGGGCGTGCTTCTCGAAGTCCTCGTAGCCGACGACCTCGTCCGCTCCGGCTTCCCTCGCCAGCTGTTCCTTCTCCGGTGTCGACACCGTCCCCAGGACTCGGGCACCGCGGGCCTTCGCCAGTTGCACCAGCAGCAGGCCGACTCCGCCCGCCGCCGCGTGGACGAGGACCGGGTCGTCCTTCTGGACCGGGTACACCGATGCGAGCAGGTAGTGGGCTGTCACGCCTTGCAGGAGCAGCGCCGCCGCGATGTCCGTGTCGACTCCGTCGGGCACGGGAATCGCCGACGCGGCGGGTATCACGAGCTTCTCGGCGTAGCTTCCCTGCACCGTGTACCAGGCGACGCGGTCGCCGACCTTGTGGCCGGTCACGTCCTGGCCCACGTCGGTCACGATCCCGGCGCCTTCGAGCCCTATCCCGATCGGGGTGGACAGCGGGTACAGACCGGAGCGGTGGTACGTGTCGATGTAGTTCACGCCCGCCGCGAGCACGTTCACCGCGACTTCGCCGGGACCCGGTGCCGCGACGTCCACGTCGACCAGTTCGAGGGCCTCCGGCCCGCCGGTCTGGTGAACCCGCACTGCTTTCGGCACGCCGCCTCCTCGTAGAGTTGTTCGTCTTTCATCGACCAACCACGCCGGGCGCGGACTTGTTCCGGGTTCGCGCGATCATGTCCCTGTGCGAGACGTCAGCTACGGTCACTACACCTCGATCCTGGTCGACCAGGATGGTGCACGGGGGCTCACCGCGCACCTCGAGCGGCTGGACCGGGACGCGCGGGTGGTCTTCGGTCACGGCATCGACGGGGCCTTGGTCCGTGAGCGGGTGCGGGACGCCCTGCGTGGACAGGAGCTGCCTGCCAACGTCCGTGTCACCGTGTTCGCCCGGGACGCGACGCCGGGGCGGGTGGTCGATCTCCAGCCGCCGGACATCGCCGTCACGGTGCGGACGGTGCAGCCGCGGCAAGGGCCGTCGCCGCGGGTGCGGTCGGCGGTGTACAGCCGTTATCTGCCCGAAGTGAAGCACATCGGCACGTTCAGCCTGTACCACCAGGTGCGGCTCGCCCAGCAGGCCGGATACGACGACGTGGTGTTCGTCGACGAGCACGGCCGCGTCTCGGAAGGCTCGTTCTGGAACATCGCCTTCCACGACGGCTCGAAGATCATCTGGCCGGACGCGCCCGCGCTGCCCGGGGTCGAGATGACCACGCTGCGCGCCGGGCTCCTGGCGCTGGGCATCCCGGACGAACGCGGGGCGGTGACGCTCGCGCAACTGCGTGGCTTCCGCTCGGCGTTCCGCACCAACGCGATCAGCGGTCCGGTGCCGATCGCGTCGATCGACGACGTCGTCTTCCGGCCGGACCCGGAGTGCGCCGCGTTGCTCAAGGCCGCCCAGCAGGCGGTGCCCGGCGAGGCCCTATGAGTTCAATTTGCGGCGGGCCAGTCGTTCCGCCGTCGGCCAGCGCACGTCCCACGCCCAGCCGAGCTTCTCGAAGATCCAGATCGTGCGTGCGGCGATGTCGATCTGGCCGCGCAGGACGCCGTGCCGGGCACAGGTCGGGTCCGCGTGGTGCGAGTTGTGCCACGACTCGCCCATCGACAGGATGGCCAGCGGCCAGAAGTTGGCCGCGCGGTCCCGGCTGGCGAACGGGCGGGCGCCGACCATGTGGCAGATCGAGTTGACCGACCAGGTCACGTGGTGCAGGAACGCGACCCGCACCAGGCCCGCCCAGAAGAACGCCGTCAGCGCGCCCCACCACGACCAGCTGATCAGGCCGCCGAGCAGCGCGGGCAGCGCCATGCTGGCTGCCGTCCACACCCCGAACAGCTTGCTGACCACGCGCAGGTCGTCGTCCCGCAGCAGGTCCGGTGCGAACCGCTCGTAGTTGGTGACGTCGCGGGAGAACATCCAGCCCATGTGCGCGTGCCAGAAGCCCTTCAGCAGCGCTCCTGGCGACGTGCCGAACAGCCACGGCGAGTGCGGGTCGCCCTCGCGGTCGGCGTACGCGTGGTGGCGGCGGTGGCTGGCGACCCAGAAGATCACCGAGCCCTGCACCGCGAAGCTGCCCGCGATGCCGAGTGCGATCCGGACCGCCCTGTTGGCCTTGAACGCGCCGTGCGTGAAGTACCTGTGGTAGCCGACGGTCACGCCAAGCGTGGCGATCACGTACAACGAGACGGTCAGCACGATGTCGAGCCAGCTCAGGCCCCAGCCCCACGCGAGTGGCACGGCTGCGATCAGCGCCGCGAACGGCACCAGCAGGAAGACCTTGAGAACGAGTTGCTGAGCGACTGTTCGGCGTTCGCCAAGCAGAGGCGCCGGGCCGGATTCGGTCGTCGTCACGAACCGGACATTAGGCGCTGACGATGAAGGTTGCATAGTGTCAGTGCGAAGCGGCGGCGAACTGCTCGTGCTCAGTGGCCTCCACAGTGGCCGGTCGTTCCCTGCTCCACGCCCACAACGAGGCGGTCGCGACCGTCACCAGCATCGCGCCGAAGACGTGCAGGACCACCAGCACACCCGGCACCCCCGTGAAGTACTGGACGAACCCGATCGAGCCCTGTGCGACGACCACGGCCAGCAGGATGAAGTACCGCTTCCAGACGTCGCGGGGCGCTGTTGCGCGCCACAGCAGGAAGCCGACAAGCAGCAGCAGCGCGAGGAACGCGTACAGGAAGGCAGCGTGTACGTGGGCCAGGGTGGACACCGGCAGATCCAGGCGTGGGGTGTTCTTGTCGCCCGCGTGCGGCCCCGCGCCGGTGACCATCGTGCCCACGACAAGCAGGCCGACGAGCAGCACTGTCTGCACGACGAGCAGCCGGGGGACCCACGGGTGCGTCCGTGGCCGTGGCGGGGCGTCGCTTTCCCGCAACGAGCGGACCAGCATCACCGCGAACCACGCCAGGACGGGGGAGACGACCATGTGGATGCCCACCGTCCACCACAGCAGCCCGGACCGGACCGTGATGCCCCCGATGATCGCCTGCACGACAACGCCGCCCATCATCGCGGCGGACAGCCACAACACGCGCTTGCGGTGCGGACGGGACAGCAATGCGGCCAGGAAGCACAGGCCGCCGATGATGCCGACGACGCCGGACAACAGCCGGTTGCCGTACTCGATCCACTGGTGGAGCATGTCCAACTCGGGGTGCTCGACCGGGACCATGCTGCCCGGCAGGCAGTTGGGCCATTCGCTGCAGCCCAGGCCGGAGCCGGTGACCCGGACGACCGAACCGGTGATCGCGATGCAGACGTTGGCGACGACGGCGGCGACGGCGAAGCCGTACTGCCCCTGGACGATGCGCTGTTTCAGTCCGCTGCGGTTCACCACTCCTCGATGGTATGCGTAGCCTGCCGAGTGATCGACATCAGGTCAGCCGAGTGGTGCGCGCCGCCACCACGGCGGCCACCACACCCCACCCGACCAGCACCGCCAGCGGCTGCCAGCCAGGCCCGCCGCCGTTGAGCGCCAAGTCGACGCCCTCGGTCAGCGCGCCGGACGGCAACAGCTCGACGACCCCGGCGAAACCGGACGGCATCGACCCCGCCCGGACGATGATCCCGCCGGCGAGCAACAGCACGAACCAGATGATGTTCGCCAGCGCGAGCACGATCTCGGCCCTGAGCGTCCCGCCGAGCAGCACGCCGAGCGCGCCGAACGCCAGCGCGCCGAGCACCGCGAGCAACACGGTCCACAACACACCGCCCAGCGACGGTGACCAGCCGAGGACGAGCGCCACGACACCGAGCACGACCAGCTGGATCGCCACCACGGTGAGCCCGGCGAGGACTCGTCCGCCGACCAGCATCCAGCGCGGCAGCGCCGTCGCGGCCAGGCGTTTGAGCACGCCGTAGCGCCGGTCGAAGCCGAGCGCGATCGCCTGCCCGGTGAACGCCGACGACATCACGGCCAGCGCGAAGACACGCGGTACGACCGAGTTCACCCGGGGCTCGGGCAGCGAGATGATGTCGATCAGGGTGAGCCCGACCAGCAACGCGATCGGGATCAGCAACGTGAGCAGGACCTGCTCGCCGTTGCGCAGTGTCAGCTTGGTTTCCGTACGCGCGTGCGCGAGCAGCATGCGTGCCTTGCTCCCGGCACCGGGCGCGGGGCGGAACGTGCCAGCTGGGAACCGTGAGTTGACACCGTTGGAGGCGGCTGTGGCCGTCAACGCAACTCCCGTCCGGTCAACTCGAGGAACACGTCCTCGAGACTGCGCCGGCCGACGTGCAGTTCCTCGGCCAGCACTCCTTGTTGGGCACACCACGCCGTCACCGTCGAGACTACCTGCGGATCGACGCGCCCGGTAACGATGTATGTACCCAAAGCAGCCTCTGCCACGTGACACCCTTCGGGCAGCGCGGCGGTCAACAGCGAGGTGTCCAGCCCAGGCCGGGCCTTGAACCGCAGTTGCTGGGTGTCCGGGTCCTCCGTGGTCAGTTGGGTGGGGCTGCCCTCCGCGACGACCCTGCCGTGGTCGACGATCACCACGTGGTCGGCCAGTGTCTCGGCCTCTTCCATCAGGTGCGTGGTCAGCAGGACGCTCACACCGTCGCCGCGCAGTGCGCAGATCATGTCCCACACCAGGCGCCTGGCCTGCGGGTCCATTCCGGACGTCGGCTCGTCGAGGAACACCAGCTCCGGGCGGCCGACCAGGGCGCACGCCAGCGACAGCCGCTGCTGCTGCCCGCCGGACAACCGCTTGTACGGGGTGCGCAGCGCGTTGGTCAGCCCGAGGACGTCCAGCAGCCAGTCCGTGTCCAGCGGGTTGGCCGCGCACGAGGCGACCAGCTTGAGCATCTCGCCCGCGCGCACACCCGGGTACGCGCCGCCGCCCTGCGGCATCACGCCGATCCGGGGACGCAGCTTGTCGCCCTCGGCACGCGGATCGAGGCCGAGCACCCGCACGCGGCCCGCGTCGGGACGCAGGAACCCCTCGCACACCTCGACGGTGGTGGTCTTGCCCGCGCCGTTCGGTCCGAGCAACGCGAGCACCTTGCCCTGCGCCAGCCGCAGCTCGAGGCCGTCGACGGCGGTGGTCGAGCCGTAGCGCTTGACCAGTCCCGACACCTCGACGGCGGGACGGGTTTCGGAAGCGCTCACAACCAAATAGCCTAGGGCCTGGCCGGAGCGGTGTCGTCGGACCCCTCGGCTGGAGCGACGGGGGTCACCTTGCGCGGCAGCAGCGGGACACTCCGGTTGAGCCAGAAAAGCAGCCCGAGCAACACGATGATCGCCGCGATGTAGGCGAACGCCATCACGTACGTCCGGCCCGCGAACGTGCCGCCCGTGGTCGGCAGCAGCACCGACGCGACCGTGCACCCCATTGTGGCCAGGCGCCGGAACCGCCTGGTCCCGGCGAGCGACGCGGCCAGCGGGATGGCCGGGAACAGCAGGTACCAGGGCTGCATGGCGGGGTGCAGGATGAGGAACGCGGCCAGCGACACACCGAGGCCGGTCATCACGCTGCGCCTGCCCGCGAGGCTGTCCCACATCATCTTCACGGTGATCAGCCCGGCGGTGCCGTAGCCGAGCAGCGTGAAGATCTCCAGCACGGCGGTGGTGTGGTTGCCGAGGCCGAGCGTGATCCCCAGCACGCCGCCGAGGTTGCCCAGCTCGGACACCGGGGACATCCAGCTGCGGACCAGGCTGGGTGTGTCCAGCGCACCGACCCAGCCGAAGCCGAGGCCGGTACCGAGGCACACGGCGGTCATCGTGACGCCCGCGGTGGCCACGAACAACGCGCCGACCGGGAACAACCGTGGCACGCCACCGCCCCATCTGCGCGTGACTTGGACGCCGACGAACGCGGCAGCCACCAGCGCGGGCACTTTCACGGCCGCGCCGAGCGTGATGACCGCGATGCCGAGCAGGACGAACGTCCATTCCCGGCGTGCCGACGTGATCGGCGGATCACCGGGCCGCGGCAGGTAGCGCAGCGAGATCTCGATGCCCGCCATCATCAGGCCGATCGCCAGCGCCTCGTTGTGCCCGCCACCGACCAGGTGGAACAGCACCAGCGGGTTGGCCGCGCCGAACCACAACGCGGTGACCGGCTGAACCCCGAAACGCCGCGCGAGCCGGGGCAACGCCCAGACGAACAGGGCGATGCCCACGATGGCCAGGAGGCGTTGCGTGAGAACGCCCGTGACGACGTGGTTGCCGGTCACGGAGTTGAGCAGGTGCCCCAGGTAGAGGAACAGCGGTCCGTACGGCGCGGGCGTGTCCCGCCACATGTTGGACACGCCGCGGGTGAGCGGGTGGTCCTGGCCGAGTGCCTGGCCCGGGCCCAGTTCGTATGGGTCCAGACCGAGCGACACGATCGAGCTCTGCGCCAGGTAGCTGTAGACGTCCTTGGAGAACAGCGGCATGGCGAAGATCAGCGGGACGCCCCACATCATCAGCGTCCGGTTGAGCTGCGCGCGGCTGATCAGCCGCGGCCGCCCCGGCTTGGCGAACTTCCCGAGCAGCAGCCAGCCGGTGATGATCATGCCCATGCCGAGCGTGCCGATCCCGAGCGACACCGCGGGGATGCGGGCGAAGAGGCCGAGCACGGGCACGCTGGGCAACGGGTTGAAGATCGGCAGGGCACCCGCGCCCAGCGAGCCGAAGACCAGCAGCAGCGAGCCGATGGTGCCGAACCGCCGGATCAGGTCGAGCTGACGGCAGTCCTGCTCGTCCAGCGGCGGTGGCTTCGCCACGACAGCCGGGACCGCCACGTCGACCGGCGCAGGTTCGCTCACCACCACGGACCGAAGGGTATCGGCAGGCCAACCGGGTGAGGGGCGGAACCCTCAACCCAGCAGTCGTGTGACGGCGTCAGCGCCCGAGCCCGCGAGCTCGCGCACCACCAACCGGGTGTTCATCTCCACCACGCCGTGCGCGGAGCAACCCGCACGTCAACGCGGTGCGCTACCAGGGCGCGATCGCCGACGTCGAGCAGGCACTGAAGCCCTAGAACCGGCCGGTGGCCTCGATCGCGAGCGGCAGCAGCCGGGCACGGGCGTCGCTCGCGGTCCAGTTCCGCAGGTCCCATTTCCCGCCGCTCAGGTCGTCGCCCGCATACAGCAGCAGCCCGAGCCTCACACCGCGGAACCGGGCCGCCGCGAGCAACGCGGACGCCTCCATCTCGACGAGGAGGCAGCCCTGGTCACGCCGGGCGGCCACCATGGCGGGGGTTTCCCGGAACGGCGCGTCGGTCGTCCAGGTCAGGCCGACCGCGTGCGGAACCGATTGCTCCTCGAGCAACGCCACCAGCGCGTCGACCACGTCCGGGTCGGTGTCGATGCTCACACCCGGTGGGGCGTAGTGAAACGAGGTGCCCTCGTCCCGGATCGCGCCGGACGGGACCACGACGTGCCCCATGGCGAGCTCCACCAACGCCCCGGTGCCGCCGCAGACCACGAAGCTGCGCACGCCACCGGCGATCGCGCGTTCCAGGTGGTGCACGGCAGTCGGCGCGCCAACCGTCGGGTGGAACAGCGCGACGCGCTCACCGGCGGAGTCCTCGGTGATGTAGATGTCGTGGCCGCCCATCTCGACGGTGAACCGGCCGACCCGCCTCGCCGCACCCCGCTCGACAAGCGCCGCGATCTGCTCACGGAAGAAGCACAGCACCGCTCTCTCCGGCCATGGCTCCGACAACTTCGGCGCCGACGGGGAGTACATGCCCGCACCGGTCGAATCGAACTGCAGCAGCGGAAGATCCATGTCCCGACTGTGGCACGATTGTCCGACCGCTGGGCGAGGGGGCGTGGTGACATGGCGTACGACGATGTCGAGGCGGAACTTCGCAAGCACCCGGAAGTACGGGCGTGCGTGGTGGCCAAGATCCGGACCGGGCCGCGCAAGCACACGCTCGTCGCCTACGTGGTCACCACCGGCCCGGCCGATCCGGCTGGGATCCGGGCGTTCCTGTCGCAGCCCCGGTTACCCGCCAAGCGGATCCCGCAGGCCGTGATCCCGGTGGACACCCTGCCCCGCACCAGTTCCGGTGAGCTGGACCGCAGCGGTCTTCCGCTCCCGGTGCTGCCCGGCCGAGCCACGGGCGGCAAGGAAGCCCTGTTCGACATGGGCGACCGGCCGCTGGCGGGGTTGGTGCTGGTCCTCGCGGTGTTCATCGGGTTCCTCGCGTTCGTGCTGACCAACGTCTTCTGGCCGGGCTCCACGGATCTGTCGGTGGTGCCCCAGCCGTACGCCGGGCTCTTCACCGGCCTCTACGCGGCGGAATGCCTGGCACTCGGCTTGGGGATCGGTTTCCTGCTCCTGGGCCGCGGGCGACTGACCCGGATGGGGCGTCCGCCGTGGTTGACCACGCTCGCCCACCTGTCGGTGGTCTGGCTGCTCGTCGCGTGGTGGCCGCAGGACAACTTCTACCGGCTCGCGGCCAAGACCGACTGGGGCCGCCAGGCCGCCCTCGTCTACGGGTTCAACGTCACGCTCATGATCGCCGCGGCCGTGCTCGTCGCCTTCGCGCTGCGCGAGCGTCGCGTGGATTGACCCCCAGGTCGCCGAACATCTCGCTCAGTGCCGCGTTCGCGCCGCGGATGGCGGTTTCCGCCTCCGCGAGTGCCGCGCTGGTGCGGGCCGCGATCGCCACACCCAGGTAGGGGACGGGATCGAATGCCGCTGTCGGAATCGTGACCAGCGGAGTCGCGCCGATCTCCTGGCACTGTCGGGCAACGCGGGCGACGTGGGCGCGCAGCGCCTCCGAGGGCAGCCGCGCACCGAGCGGTAACCAGTCGATCGTGCGGACGAGGTGGTGGCCCCCGCGCACGCGGTCGAGTGCGGCTTGGATGTGGAACGCGACGGCCGGTCCGGTGAGCCGCAGGTTGATCTCGACCGGGGCGAGGCGGCCCGACTGGTCGGTGACGAAATCGACGTCGTACCACCCTCGATAGCGTTCCCTGGCCAAGGCGTGGCCGAGCGCGATCCCGAACTCGGCGGCCGTGTCGGCGAGCCGTTCGGGCAGGACACCGGGGCCGACGGTGACGCCGCGGTAGCTGGTTCCGTCGATGTCCATCAGCCCGGTGCCGACCGGGTGCACCTCACCGGCGGCGTCGACGACGGCGTCGAAGGTGGGGTTGCGGTACGGGCCCGATCCGTCCACGTACTCCTCCACGAGCAGCTTGCCCGCCCACCGCCGCGTCAGTGCGCCAATCCGTTGCGCCCCAGGGGACACGATCAGCGTTCCGGACCCGCCGACGCCGTACTCCTGCTTCAGCACGACCTTTGCCCCGCTGGCGAGTTCCCTGGCGAGCGCCCGGCGTGACCCGGCAGGCCGTTGCAAGGGGACCATGATCCCGTCGATTTCGGCAGCCAACCCGCTGAACAGCGCGTGCCCGTGTTTTTTCGACTCGTACCGGCTGATGGCCGCCAGCACGCCACCGGGTGACGGGGAAATCGGTTCGAAAGCAGCCGTCCGGCCCCACGGCAGCACTGCGGACCCACGGGAAGTGAGACGTTCCAACAGATCCGGCCGGTCGACGATCGCACTGGACACGCGGCCGTCATCGGCGACTCCGCTGTGTACCTCCACGTCGCCCCAACCGAGCACGGCACCGGTGTCCCGCACCCACCAATCGTCGACCTGTTGCGGCAGAACGATCATCGCGGGCTTCCGTCCGCAGAACGCGGCCATGCAGGAGTAGTGGTCCGGACCCCGCACCCGGCCGGTGAACTGGCCGTTGAACTCGGCGACATTGCCGACGTGAACGGTCGATCCGGCCCCGCTCCAGGCCACCGACCACGACGGCTCCGGCCGAACCGGCCACGCCACCAGCACAGGCGTGCCGCGGTTCGTGTCTTGCCGCTCCGCGCCCATCGCCAGGTAGAACCCTTCGGCGTGGGGGTCGGACTCGATCCGCACCCGAGTGAACCCCAGCCGCGCCGCCTCGGCCATCACATGCCGGTACAGCACACGCCCGACGCCCCGTCCGATCGCATCCGGTGCCACGAACAGCAGGCCGATCTCCCCGCCGGGCGGCTCACCGTCCAAAGTGGCCACACCGAGGACCGCGCCGTCCCGTTCGGCGACCACTGTGCGCCGTGCGACGACGTCGTCAGGCCGAAGCCGGAGCACGTCCTGGCAGTCGGCCAGGAACGCCGCGTCGTAACCCCAATGCGCCTTGGAACGCATGGTCAGTTCGCTGAGCGCCACGGCTTCGTCCGGACGCGCCGCCCTCAGATCCATAACCTGACTGTGGCACGATTATCCGACCGTGCGCGAAGGGGTCATGTGTCGGGCAACCGGATGGATGGCACGTTCCACGGCCCCTTCGTCCAGGCGGGCGAGATCCACGGCGATGTCCACTTCCACGCGGTGGGACCGGAGCGGAAGCCACCGGTGCCACCCCCGGCCGACTGGGCGGACCTGCCCGAACTCCCGTCGCCGATCCGGTCCTTGCTGCGTGCGCAGGTCCAAGCCGCGCAGGACTTGCCGTACCGGCTGCCCGGGGCACGGCGACCGTCGTTGGCGACGGTGTACGTGCGCCAGGATCTCGGGACCGGGACAGAGGAACCGGCGGAACAGACACGTCCGGAACCTATCCTCGACAGCAGAGGGCAGCTGATCGACTCCCCGAACCCGCCGGTGGCCCGCCTGGCTGTCCGACCGCCGTCCCGGACTGTCAGGGCGGCGTTGGACGGAGACGACCACCTGCTGGTCACCGGAGGCCCAGGCCAGGGCAAGTCGACCCTGTCGTTGCGGCTGGCGGCGGACGTGGCCGCGCGGTGGGCGAGTTTCGGACCGGACCCCTTGGCCGAACCGGTGGTGCCACTGCGGCTGACGGCACGCGAGCTGGCCACGCGTCTGTCCGTGCCGTTCCCCGAGGCGGTCGCGCAGTGCGTGCACGTGGAGTACGGCGCACTGCTGGCCGAGCAGGTCGAACCGGCCGTGGTGCGGGAACGTGTCGCGGGCTGCCGTTGACTGATGCTGGTCGACGGCCTCGACGAAGTCGCGGACAGCGCGGCACGGGACAAGCTCGTCAACGTCCTGGCCAATTGGGCGTCGGACGACAACTCGCCCTACCGGATCGTGCTCACGACCCGTCCCATCGAGGGCTCGGCGTTGGCGCCGCTGCAACGGATCGGCGCGGCGCGGTACGAGCTGCAACCGTTCGACCATGAAGCGCTGCGCCAGTTCGCCGTCAACTGGTTCGAGAACGAGTCGCTGGGAGAGCGGTTCGTGCGGCAGATCCGCGCGGCGCACCTCGACGAACTGGTGCGTGTGCCCCTGCTGGCCACGATCGCGGCGATCATCTTCGAACAGCACGGCGACCGCCCGTTGCCGGACAACCAGTATTCGCTGTACGAGGTGTATCTGAAGTACCTGCGATCCGCGCGTTCTCACGAGCCGAGCCCGCTCGACCAGGCCTGCGGGGCGTTGCTTGAGCACCTGGGCGTGGTGCGTCTGGAAACCGACACCTCGCTGGTGGCTGCGACTCTGGAGTGGGCGGCGCGGCACCTGCCGGACTCGCCGGGCGAAGATCTGGTCACCTGTCTGGCAGCCGTGGGCCCGGTCACCCGCCGTGGTGACGACTTGCGCTTCCTGCACCACAGCTTCGCCGAACATCTCGCGGCCACGGCGAAAGCCCGTCTCCTGCCCACCGAGTTCGCCCCTGGGCAACCCGAGTTCGCGCGCCTGCTGCACGCCGCGCGCCCCGATGAGCGCGGCAGGTACGCCCGAGCGGTGCTCCTGCACTTCACAAGGTTGCACCCCGCCGAAGCCGACGTGCTGATCCGGTGGCTGCGCGCCAACAATGCCGAAGAACACCTCCTGGCTGCGCGACTGCTCGCTGGACATGTCCCCGCTTCGACCGAGGTGGTCGACGCGTTCCTGACCACCGCGAGAGCATGGGCGAAAACCACCCAGTACCCCGCTTTGCGAATCCTGCAACAAACCAGCCGGGCGGCACATCACCCGGGCATCGCAGCTGGCTTGCCGAGATCATGCGGGAAACGGAAAGCCCTTGGGAGTCCCGTGTCGAAGCCGCGACGGCACTGGCGACACGGTTGCGCGGCGACGAGTCCGCCGAGGCTGTTGCCCACTTGCGACAGGTCGTCGATGACGAGTCGATCGCCATCAGGCACCGCCTCAGCGCGGCGGAGGCCCTGTCGGATTGTGGCGGTGAAAGGGAAACCGCCGAGCGGGGGTTGCGAGCGGTCCTCGCCGACCCGGCCGCGACCGCACGGCAATGCCGGAACGCGGCGTTGGTGCTGGCCAACTTCGATGGCGCCGCCCGTGCTTATGCGGTCGAGTCGCTGATGGCGTTGCTCGATGACCCTGTGACACCGGATGGCGACCTGGTCGAAGCGGCCAACGGTCTGGTGGAGATCGGGGTCGAGTTCCACGACAGGTGCGCCGACGTGTTCCGTGCGGTGCTCGCTGGCGGATCGGAGCTGTCGCCCTTCAGAGATGCCGCACTCGCGTTGGCGGCGCTCGGAGCGGACCAGTTGGCTGAGGCTGCCGACGCGTTGGCCAAAGCAGCCGGTGATTGTCGGTTCAGTGCCATGCATCGCACCAAAGCGGCAACAGGCCTCGCCAAGTTGGGTCCGCAGTACCGGAAGGTCGCAGCCGATCTTGTGCGTGCGATGGCGGCAGAGTTCTCACCGGGGCCGCACGCCCTGCGCATCATCGCGGAGGCACTGGCGGATCTGGGACTGCGCGTGCAGGCAGCCGACCTGCTCCGCAAGGCACTGTCGGATCCGTCCTCGACCACGAACAACCGTTACTGGGCGGCCCAGACCTTCGCTGAGTTGGGCAGTGAGTACCGAGCGGAGGCCGCGGGGGTTTACCTCGGTCTGGTTGAGGACCCACGCAGCGAGTCGTTCGAACGGGCAGGTGCGCTCGGCAGGCTCGCCGAATTGGGTGAGCCGTACCGGGACTCGGCCGTGGTGGCGTTGCGGAGGATGCTCACGGGTCAGGTGGAACATCGAGTGATCCCGCCGTCCAGACGCGGGCATGGCAGATCCTGCGGAACACCGGCACGAAGTACGCGCAGGACGCCGCACATTGGCTGCCCGGACTGCTGGAACCCGAAGAGGTAACGTCCTGGGAGGACTATGACGACTGGCCGTCGTTGACCGACAACGACGGCGCCCGTGACTTCATCGCTTCGGCGATGACCGGCGTGGCCAACGACCCCAGTCGCAAGGGGGCGTTCCGGGGCAATGCGGCGAACAGGCTCATCTTGCTTGGCAGGAAGTACCACCAGTTGGCGTTTGCCGCGATCATCGACATGCTCGGCTCGGACGATCTCCCTGCGTACCAGCTGAGGTTCGTGATGTCCGGGTTGACAGCCGCGCTCAGCGCCGTGCATCGAACCGAGCTCGCCGACGCGGTTCTTTCGAGGCTTCGCCGTTCGGATGTGACGGCGAGCGATGTGCTCTCGATCGCCGAAGCGTTATGGCGAATCGGGAACCCGGCTGATCCGGAGATCGTCGACCGGCTGCGTCACATCGTCGCCGACGATGTGCTGGACTCGGTGGTACGAGCCGACGCTGCCGTGACCCTTGTCCGCATGGTGCCCCAAGAACTCGAGACCGCCGCCGACCTGGTGTTGCGACTCCACCACGACGGGACCGCGTATTCGTGGCGCCAACGAGTGAGCGAACTGGCCAGGCTGGGGGCGAATGTGGTGCCGCGCCTACGGACATTGATGTCGGATCCGGACGCTCCCAGAACGGTCCGTGACAAAGCGGCTTTTCTCCTTGCGGGCAACCACGAGGCCGCACGTGAAGAGGCGCTGGAGGAGTTGGGGGCGCAGGCCCGCGATGAGTTCCTCGATTTCTACTGGTCCACCGACGTCGCCTACGCACTGGCTGGAGTCGACCGTGCCACTGTCGATTGGGCTGTCCACATCCACAAGGCCGTTCTGGACGACGCGCGGCAGCCGGTCAGTGATCGTTGTGTGGCGGCGGCCCAACTGGCTGATCTGGATGCGTCCTGCGCTCCGAGGGCTGCCGCAATGCTTCGGCACTTCGTGTCCAGCTTCGAGAGCACACCCGATGACCGCGAGCTCGGCCTGAGATGGTTGTCCTATGTCTGTTCCTTTGATGCGCCTGAGTACAGTGCGTTGGTACTCAACGTCGCCGCTCACCCGGAAACGAGGGCTGCGACGCTCAGTGGAATCACCCGGCGTCTTCAAAACAAGCCGTTTATGGTCACGAGGCGCTCGTTGCTTGCCGATTCGACTCTTCCAGTGCGGGACCGAGTCGATGGCATCACTGTGTGGGGCAATCCACGGCTGGCAGGCGAAGCGGAGATGGTGATCCGGGAAACGCTTGGGGCGGTGGAGACTTCTCCGATCGAGCGGATGAGGGCCGCGGTCGCGTTGGCCGGGCTCTCGCCCCGGCACATTCCCGAGGCGCTGCGCCTGTTGGAGGACATGAGCAGCACGGACGAACGGTACGGATTACGCGAGTTGTGCGACCTGAGTCGTCCAGTGCGTCAACGGGTCATCGACCAGGCGATGGCTGCGGCGGACAGTGGTGCGTGGCGACAACGACTCGATGCGGCTCGGTGGTTGCTGTACCTGATGCCGCACGTCCCGGAGTCCATGGTCGGTGTTCTGCGTGCTGTCGTCGCGGATCAGCGGACCTCGGACAGGGACAGACTCACGATTCGTATCGCGCTGGGCGGGCACGACGGACTGAATCCCGCGCGGGCAATGCGCGACGACCCACGCGCCTCGGCCGCCGTCCGGTGGCTCGCCGCTGACAAGCTGAGCGAGTACGACATCGCCGACCGGGCCCAAGGTGCCCACATCCTGCACGACATCGCCACGTCGATACGTCGATGTCCGCTGCGGTGGCGGGCAGCGCGGGACCTACTGAAGTTCGGCGAGCGCGGCCGTGAACTCGCTGTGCCGGTCCTGCGGGCGATGCTCGCGGACGAGGACACGCCGACACTCACCCGGGTGAATGCCGCTCGGGCGTTGACCACGGCCAGGCCAGACCTCCGCGGTGACCTCCTCCGCAGGTTGCGACGGCTGCGGACAGCCGAGAATCCCCTGGTACGCATCCAGGTCTTCCTAGCCATCGGCGACATCGCCGCGAGCGAAGCCGCCAGATTCCTCGCCGACATGACACATGACCGCGACCTCACACAAGGAACGCGTCTGAGAGCCGCGACCGCGATGGCCGAACTACGCCGTGACTACCGGGAGAAAGCAGCCGTCGTCGCTCGCGAGGTGGCGCACGACGAGACCGCGCCGTGGCACATCCGGGTGAAAGCTGCCAGGTCACTCGCCAGGTGGAGCGAGGTGTGCCGTGCCGAGGCCCGTGAAGTCCTCAGGGCCCTGACTACGCACAGGTGAGTCGGAGGCTACTGAGCGTTGCGTGTTCGTCGCCATCGAACATGACTGGAGTCACGGGTGGCCCTCGTTGAGCGAGCGCGAGCCAATTAGGTAACATCAATGTTGTGAAAAACACCGGACCCGCTCAGCAGGCGGCCGACGGCAGCACGAGGCTCGCCGTCGCCCGGCTGCTGCTCGAGCAGGGCCCGGTGAGCGCGGTGGCGATCGCCGAGCAGCTCAAGCTCAGCGGTCCGGCTGTCCGGCGACACCTCGATGCTCTCCTGGTCGACGGCCAGGCGTGCACCAGGGACGCTCCGCAGCGCAAGGCGCGGGGACGCGGTCGTCCGGCCAAGCTCTTCCTGCTGACCGAGGCGGGCCGGGCCCGGTTCGGGCACGCGTACGACGACCTGGCTGTCGCGGCGATCAGGTTCCTCGCCGAGACGGGCGGGCAGGAGGCCGTGCAGGCCTTCGCCGAGCGCCGGATCAAGACCCTCGTCGATCCACACCGGACTTCCGTGACCTCGGCGGACACGCCGCAGGAGAAAGCGGAGGCCCTTGCCGCCGCGTTGACCCGTGAGGGCTACGCTGCCTCGACTCGCAAGGTCGGGGCGGGGGAACAGCTGTGCCAGCACCACTGCCCGGTGGCGCACGTCGCGGCCGAGTTCCCCCAGCTGTGCGAGGTCGAGACGGCGGCGTTCGCCGACCTGCTCGGCACCCACGTGCAGCGGCTGGCGACCATCGCACGTGGCGATGCCGCGTGCACGACGCACATACCGGTGGAGCCTTATTCCACCTCATCAGGCCCACCGATCCCGGATGGAGGGAATCCCGCATGACTGCCGCTGCCGAGCAGCGCACTCCCACCACAGCTGTGCCGATGACCCAGGACGAGACTCTGGCGACCCTCGGTCGTTACGAGTACGGCTGGGCGGACAACGATGTGGCTGGGTCCAGCGCTCGCCGTGGCCTGAACGAGGACGTCGTTCGGGACATCTCTGCCAAGAAGAGCGAGCCCGAGTGGATGCTCGAGAGCAGGCTCAAGGGCCTGCAGCTCTTCGAGCGCAAGCCGATGCCCAACTGGGGCTCGGACTTGTCCGGCATCAACTTCGACTCGATCAAGTACTTCGTGCGCTCGACCGAGAAGCAGGCCCAGAGCTGGGAGGACCTGCCGGAGGACATCAAGAACACGTACGACAAGCTCGGCATCCCCGAGGCGGAGAAGCAGCGCCTCGTCGCCGGTGTCGCGGCGCAGTACGAGTCCGAGGTCGTCTACCACCAGATCCGCGAGGACCTGGAGGAGAAGGGCGTCATCTTCCTGGACACCGACACGGCGCTCAAGGAGCACCCGGAGCTGTTCAAGGAGTACTACGGCTCGGTCATCCCGCACGGTGACAACAAGTTCTCCGCGCTCAACGGCGCGGTCTGGTCCGGCGGCTCGTTCATCTACGTGCCGAAGGGCGTGCACGTCGACATCCCGCTGCAGGCCTACTTCCGGATCAACACCGAGAACATGGGCCAGTTCGAGCGGACGCTGATCATCGTCGACGAGGACGCCTACGTGCACTACGTCGAAGGCTGCACGGCGCCGATCTACTCGTCGGACTCGCTGCACTCCGCGGTCGTCGAGATCATCGTCAAGAAGGGCGGCCGCTGCCGCTACACGACCATCCAGAACTGGTCGAACAACGTCTACAACCTGGTCACCAAGCGCGCGAAGGCCGAAGCGGGCGCGACCATGGAGTGGGTCGACGGCAACATCGGCTCCAAGGTCACCATGAAGTACCCGTCGGTGTTCCTGATGGGCGAGCACGCCAAGGGCGAGGTCCTCTCGATCGCGTTCGCGGGCGAGGGCCAGCACCAGGACGCGGGCGCCAAGATGGTGCACATGGCGCCGCACACGTCGTCGACCATCGTGTCGAAGTCGGTGGCCCGTGGCGGTGGCCGCACGTCGTACCGCGGTCTGGTCCAGGTCAACAAGCGCGCGCACCACTCGAAGTCCACTGTGAAGTGCGACGCGCTGCTGGTCGACCAGATCTCGCGCAGCGACACGTATCCCTACGTGGACATCCGCGAGGACGATGTCCAAATGGGGCACGAGGCCACGGTCTCGAAGGTCAGCGAGGACCAGCTGTTCTACCTGATGTCGCGCGGCCTGACCGAGGACGAGGCGATGGCGATGGTGGTTCGCGGATTCGTCGAGCCCATCGCGCGTGAGCTGCCAATGGAGTACGCGCTCGAGCTGAACCGCCTGATCGAGCTGCAGATGGAAGGGGCCGTCGGCTGACATGGCGGAGCTAGTCAAGGAGCACTCGCACGGCGCGGGCGCTGTCGTTCCCGCTTCCTCTCGTGCGGCGCAGTTCGCATCGTTCGACGTGGACGCGTTCGAGGTACCCGGCGGTCGCGAGGAGATCTGGCGCTTCACGCCGTTGAAGCGCCTGCGTGGCCTCCACAGTGGAGCGGCCGCCGACGGCGCCGTCACGGTGTCGGTCGAAGCCGCCGACGAGGTGAAGGTCGAGACCGTGCAGCGCGGTGACGCCCGGCTCGGCACGGCGGGCACGCCGGACGACCGGATCGCCGCGCAGGCCTGGTCGTCCTTCGTGGACGCCACGGTCGTGACGATCCCGAAGGAAGCCAGGCCGGACACCATCTTCGTCAAGGTGGCCGGTCCCGGTGCGGGCAAGGTGGCCTACGGGCACCTGCAGGTCCGCGCCGAGCAGTTCGCCGAGGCCGTCGTGGTCGTCGACCACAGCGGTTCCGGCACGTACGCCGACAACGTGGAGTTCATCGTCGGCGACGGCGCCCGGCTCACCGTGGTGTCCGTGCAGGACTGGGCGGACGACGCGGTGCACGTGTCGTCGCACCACAACAAGCTGGGCCGGGACTCGACGCTGCGGCACACGACGATCACCCTCGGCGGCGACGTCGTGCGGTTGTCGCCGACCGTGACGTACACCGAGCGCGGCGGCGACGCCGAGATGCTGGGCCTGTACTTCGCCGACGCCGGGCAGCACTTCGAGAACCGGACGTTCGTCGACCACGCGGTGCCCAACTGCAAGTCCAATGTGGTCTACAAGGGCGCGCTGCAGGGCGAGGGCGCGCACACGGTGTGGATCGGTGACGTGCTCATCCGCGCGGCCGCCGAGGGCACCGAGACGTTCGAGCTGAACCGGAACCTGATCCTGACCGACGGCGCCCGCGCCGACTCGGTGCCGAACCTGGAGATCGAGACCGGCGAGATCGTCAGCGCCGGGCACGCCAGCGCCACCGGTCGGTTCGACGACGAGCAGCTGTTCTACCTGCAGGCCAGGGGAATCCCGGAGGAGCAGGCGCGCCGCCTCGTCGTGCGCGGCTTCTTCCACGAGATCCTGGTCAAGATCGGCGTCCCCGAGCTGCGCGAGCGGCTCGAAGCGGCGATCGAGGCCGAGCTCGAGGCGGTCGGCGCGTGATACGGGCATGTGCACTGTCCGAACTGGACGACAAGAAGCCTCTTGCCGTCGAGGTCGGCGACGTCGCCGTCGTGCTGGTGCGCGAGGGCGACGAGGTGCACGCCCTGCGAGACGAGTGCTCGCACGCTTCGCTGTCGTTGTCCGAGGGCGAGGTCACCCGCAAGGGAATCGAGTGCTGGCTGCACGGTTCGTGTTTCGACCTGCGCACCGGGCAGCCGTCCTCCCCGCCCGCGACCGAACCCGTTGACGTCTACGCGGTTCGCGTCGACGGCGACGACGTCTACGTCGACCCCACCACCGTGGTTAACCAACCGCGGCCCTGAACTGACTGCGCAAAACGGAGAAGACGAAGTTATGGCCACCCTGGAGATCAAGGACCTGCACGTCTCGGTCACCGCCGACGAGGTCGAGAAAGAGATCCTGTCCGGCGTCAACCTGACGATCAACGCGGGCGAGACGCACGCGATCATGGGCCCGAACGGGTCGGGCAAGTCCACCTTGTCCTACGCGATCGCCGGGCACCCCAAGTACACCGTGACCTCCGGCCAGGTCCTGCTTGACGGCGAGGACGTGCTGGAGATGAGCGTGGACGAGCGCGCCCGCGCCGGCCTGTTCCTCGCCATGCAGTACCCGGTCGAGGTCCCCGGCGTGTCGATGTCGAACTTCCTGCGCACCGCGGCCACCGCCGTGCGTGGCGAGGCGCCGAAGCTGCGCACCTGGGTCAAGGAGGTCAAGACCGCGATGTCCGACCTGGACATCGACCCGGCCTTCGCCGAGCGCAGCGTGAACGAGGGCTTCTCCGGCGGTGAGAAGAAGCGCCACGAGATCCTGCAGCTGGGCCTGCTCCAGCCGAAGATCGCGATCCTCGACGAGACCGACTCGGGCCTGGACGTCGACGCGCTGCGCGTCGTGTCCGAGGGCGTGAACCGCTACCGCGCGTCCGGCGAGGTCGGCGTCATGCTGATCACGCACTACACGCGGATCCTGAACTACATCAAGCCGGACTTCGTGCACGTCTTCGCGGGCGGCAAGATCGTCGAGTCGGGTGGCCCCGAGCTCGCCGACCAGCTCGAGAGCGAGGGTTACGTGCGGTTCACCGGCAAGCGCGAGGAAGCCGTCGCACAGTGACAAGCCGACCCCCTGCGGGGGCGCCCGCCCCCACCGGGAACGACTCCCTTGATGTAGCAACCATCCGCAAGGATTTCCCGATCCTGCAGCGGACGGTGCGTGACGGGAAACCGTTGCACTACATCGACTCGGGCGCGACTTCGCAGCGGCCGCGTCAGGTGCTCGACGCCGAACGCGAGTTCCTCGAGACCTCGAACGCGGCCGTGCACCGCGGTGCGCACCAGCTCTCCGAAGAGGCGACCGAGGCGTACGAGGAGGCGCGGCGCAAGATCGCCGACTTCGTCGGCGCCGACGTGGGCGAGCTGGTGTTCGTCAAGAACGCCACCGAGGGCATCAACCTCGTGGCGTACGCGATGAGCAACGCGTCGATCGCGGGGCCCGAGGCCGCGCGGTTCCTGCTCGGGCCGGACGACGAGATCGTCATCACCGAGATGGAGCACCACGCGAACCTCGTGCCGTGGCAGCAGCTCGCGCTGCGCACCGGTGCGACGCTCAAGTGGTTCGGTGTCACCGACGACGGCCGTCTTGACCTGTCGAACCTCGACGAGCTGGTCACGCCGAAGACGAAGATCGTCGCGTTCACCCACCAGTCCAACGTGACCGGTGTGGTGAACCCGGTCGCCCCGTTGGTCGCCAAGGCTCAGGAAGTCGGCGCGCTGACGGTGCTGGACGCGTGCCAGTCCGTGCCGCACCAGAAGGTCGACTTCCAGGCGCTCGGGGTGGACTTCGCGGTCTTCAGCGGGCACAAGATGGTCGGCCCGTCCGGGATCGGTGTGCTGTACGGGCGGCGGTCGCTGCTCGAGGCGATGCCGCCGTTCCTGACCGGTGGGTCGATGATCGAGATGGTCCAGATGGCCCGTTCGACCTTCGCGCCGCCACCGCAGCGGTTCGAGGCGGGCGTGCCGATGACGTCGCAGGCGATCGGCCTCGGTGCGGCCATCGACTACCTGTCGGTGGTCGGCATGGACAGGATCACCGCCCACGAGCACGCGCTCACCGAGGCCGCGCTGCGCGGTCTCGCCGAGATCCCCGGCGTCACGATCGTCGGGCCGACGGACATGACCGACCGCGGTGGCGCGGTCGCGTTCGTGATCGACGGCGTGCACCCGCACGACGCGGGCCAGGTCCTGGACGACCTGGGCATCGCGGTCCGCGTCGGGCACCACTGCGCGTGGCCGTTGCACCGGCGGCTGGGAATTCCGGCGAGCATCCGTGCGTCGTTCTACTTGTACAACGACCTCGACGACGTCACCGCGCTGGTGGACGGGGTCAAGGAGACCAAACGGTTCTTCGGGGTGAGCTGACGATGCAGATGGAGCAGCTGTACCAGGAGATCATCCTGGATCACTACAAGAACCCGCACGGCCGCGGCCTGCGTGACCCGTTCGACGCGGAGTCCTTCCAGGTCAACCCGACCTGCGGGGACGAGGTGACGCTCCGGGTGAAGCTGGACGGCGAGACGGTCAGCGACGTGTCGTACGAGGGCCAGGGCTGCTCGATCAGCCAGGCGTCGACGTCCGTCATGACGGACCTGGTGGTCGGGCGTAGCGTGGGGGAGGCGTTCAAGACCCTGGACGCCTTCACCGAGCTCATGCAGGGCAAGGGCCAGATCGTGCCGGACGAGGACGTGCTCGAGGACGGTGTGGCGTTCGCGGGCGTGGCCAAGTACCCGGCACGCGTGAAATGTGCTCTCCTGGGGTGGATGGCTTTCAAGGACGCGGTCGTACGAGCGGAAGGAGACTCGGCATGAGCGAGACCGAAGTGGTGCGCGGAGCCGAGGGGATGCCCGAGGTCGCGCCGAAGGCCGACATCGCGGCGATCGACGACCTCGAGGAGGCCATGCGTGACGTGGTCGACCCCGAGTTGGGGATCAACGTGGTCGACCTCGGCCTGGTGTACGACATCAAGGTCGAGGACGACAACACCGCGACGATCGACATGACGCTGACGTCGGCGGCGTGCCCGCTGACCGACGTGATCGAGGACCAGACGCGGACCGCGCTGACCGGTGGCCCGGGTGGCGGGCTAGTGGAGGACTTCCGGATCAACTGGGTCTGGATGCCGCCGTGGGGCCCGGAGAAGATCACCGAGGACGGCCGCGAGCAGTTGCGCGCGTTGGGATTCACCGTTTGACGGCCGTCCCCGACATCATCGCCCCGGGTCTTTCCGTGCTGTTCTGCGGAATCAACCCGGGGCTTTTGTCTGCCGAGTTGAAGCAGCACTTCGCCCGGCCGGGCAACCGGTTCTGGCCCGCGCTGCACCTGTCCGGCTTCACGCCGCGGCAGCTCAAGCCGTCCGAGCAGTTCACCTTGCTCGACTACGGCCTCGGCATCACCAACATGGTCGCCCGGCCGACGGCCCGCGCCGACGAACTGTCCAGTCGGGAATTCGTCCAGGGGGCCGAAATCCTGACCGCCTTGGCGGTCGAATACGCCCCGCAAACGGTTGCGGTCGTGGGCATCGGCGCCTACCGGGTCGGGTTCGGCCGTCCGAAGGCGACGATCGGCCCGCAGGACGAGCGGCTCGGCCCGGCGCGGTTGTGGGTGCTGCCCAACCCGTCCGGTCTGAACGCGCACTACCAGCTGCCCGCGCTGGCGGCCGAGTTCGGCAAGCTCCGCCAGTCACTTGAGGGGCGCTCGGGTATATCGTGAAGGCACCTTACCGGCATGCGGCCCCTTCGCCACGCCATCCCCCGCAGCGGTGGACACGCCACGCGTTCCGTTCATAGTGGTCGAACGCTGGTCCAGGCCGATTTCCGCGCCCTGACGGCGTTGTAGGTCACGTTGTGCTTGTCTGCCGGGCACCGGTCGAGTTGGGTCTTCCTCCACAGGGGACGACTGGATTGGCGGTAGGTCTACGTGTGCTGGCTCCGGCGTTGTGGTCGGCTGATCGCGTTGCTGACGGTCGTCGTTCTGACGGCATGCACAGGAGGGTCCACCCCGGACCGCTCACCTGTGGAGAAGAAGCGGATCAGATTAGGCGTGTTACCCGTTCTCGGCGCGGCACCGGTGTTCCTCGCCGCGGAACGCGGCTACTTCGCGGCGGAGGGCCTTGAGGTCGAGTTCGTCACGATCCAGGGCGCCGGTGCCGCGATTCCCACGATGGCCAGGGGTGAATTGGACCTCGTGTTCGGCAACTACGTGTCGTTCTTCACCGCGGAGGCCAAGCGGACCGCGGCGATCCGCTTCGTCGCCGACGGCTACTACGCGAACCCACGCACGTGGATGGTGCTTGTTGCCAAGGATTCGCCGTTGCGCAAGCCCGCTGACCTGTCCGGCAAACGCGTCGCGGTGACCACCGCGAACAGCCTCGCTGATCTGACCATCAAGTCCGTGCTGGGCACGAGCGGTGCCAACGTCACTGTGCCGTCATTCGTGGAGATGCCCTACACGCAGATGGGGGAAGCGTTGCGCAGCCGCCGTGTGGACGCGGCACTGCTGTCCGAGCCGTACATCACTGACGTGTCCAAACGGTACGGCGCCCTACCGCTGTTCGACGCCGCCGCCGGGCCGACCGCGGAAATCCCGATCTCCGGGTATGCGACGACGGAGAAGTTCGCGGCGGACAACCCGAACACCATCGCCGCCTTCCAGCGTGCGCTCAGCCGCGGCGCGGCGGTCGCCGTCACCGACCGGACCGCTGTCGAACAGTCGATCCGGGGGTACGCGGGCGTGGACGAACAGACGGCCGCGCTGGTGACCCTGGTCGGGTACCCCACGAGCCTCGACCCGACGCGGTTGCAGCGAGTCCCCGACCTGATGCTCAGCTACGGCGGGCTCAGCCAGCGGCTCGACGCCCGGTCCATGATCCTGCCGAGCGCGCGGCTCACCCCGTGACCGTGTCCAGCGCGGCCTTGAAGATGCTGTCCTCGTCCAACAGCACCTGGTGGGCCGCTGGGCCGAGCGGGATGAAGCAGTCCTCGCTGGTGACCCGGCGCAGCGCGCCGCGGTAGCCGCCGTCGAGCAACGCAGCGAAGACGCCTTCGGACACCCCGCCCGTCCGGCGGGTCTCGTCGGCGACGAGAACGCGGCCGGTCTCGTTGGCGTGCGCCAGGAGATCCGCGACCGGCAGCGGCGCGATCCACCGCAAGTCCAGCACCCGCGCGTCGACACCACGGGAAGCGAGCCGACGGGCCACGCGCAGGCACATCGGAACGCCGTTGGCGAACGTCACGATGGTCAGGTCCGCACCGGAACCGTAGATCCGGGCACGACCGATCGGGGCGGACTCCGACGACGACGCGAGCCAGCCGTTGTCGCCGGGTTCATGCAGGTCACGCGTGTGGTAGAGAGCGATCGGCTCCAGGAAGACGGATACCTGGCCGTTGGTGCGGGCGGCGCTGGCACACGTGTACAGCATGGCTGCCGCGTCGTCCGCGCGCGCCGGGACGGCGATCAGCACCCCGGGAATGTCGCGCAGTGCGGCGATCGAGTTGTCGTTGTGGAAGTGACCGCCGAAGCCCTTCTGGTAGCCGAGGCCCGCGAGCCGCACGATCATCGGGTTGCGGTACTGGTCGTTGGAGAAGAACCGCATGGTCGCCGCCTCGCCACGGATCTGGTCGAGCGCGTTGTGCACGTAGGCCAGGTACTGGATCTCGGGGATCGGCAGGAACCCGGCCAGTGCCGTGCCCAGCGCGGTGCCCAGAATGGACTGTTCGTCGAGGACGGTGTCGAACACCCTGGCCGGGCCGTACTTCTTGTGCAGGCCGCGGGTCACGCCGTACACGCCGCCTTTGCGGCCGACGTCCTCGCCGAACACCAGCGCGCCGGGGTCGGAAGCCAGGATCCAGCCGAGCGCCTGGTTGATGCCCTGCGCCAGGGTGCCGGACACCGGCACGAACGGTGCGTCCACTGGGGAAGTGGCCAACGGGGCCATGATCTGCTTCGCCCCGGCCAGCTTGGGCCGCGCCACGGCGTCGCGCGCCAGCGCCCGCACCTCGGCGCGCTTCGCCTCGTAGCGTTCGAGCACTTCGGACGGTGTCAGCAGACCCGTCGACACCAGCAGCTCAGCGGTCCGCACGAGCGGGTCGAGCGGGTAGTCGGCGGTGATCTCGGCCTGCGACCGGTACGCACTCTCCACATCGGATCCGGCGTGCCCCATCAGCCGGACTGTCCGCAGGTGCAGGAACGCGGGCGCCCGCTTGGCGCGCACCCACGACACGGCCTCGTCCGCGACCGGCACGACCGACGTCAGGTCGGTCGCGTCGGCCGAGAAGTACTTCAACCCCGCTCCGGCGTGGGCTTCGGCGACCCAGCCGGGTGGTGTCCGGACGCTGATCCCGATGCCGTTGTCCTCGCACACGAACAGCACCGGCAGCGGCAGTCGCTGGAAGGCGCAGTGCCGTGCGGCGTTCAGGGCGCCGAGCGCGGTCGAGTGGTTCGCTGAGGCGTCACCGAACGTGCACACGACAACGGCGTCGTCCGGCCACGGCGAGGGCAGGCCGATTTTCGCCGCGCGTTGGACACCCAGTGCCAGTCCGACCGCGCGCGGCAGGTGCGACGCGATGGTCGACGTCATCGGAATGACCGACAGCGCCACGTTTCCGAACACCTTGTGCCTGCCGCCCGAGATCGGTTCGTCCGCCGCGGCGGTGATCCCGAGGAGCATGTCCAGCAGCGGATCGACGCCGGTTACCTGGCGTGCCCGTTCGATGTGGAACGCACCCGATCGGTAGTGCAGCAGCGCCGGATCGGTCGGTCGCAGTGCCGCGGCGACAGCGGCGTTCCCTTCGTGTCCCGACGACCCGATGCTGTAGAAACCCTTGCCCTGACCACCCAGTTCGCGTGCGACGAGATCGATGTGCCTGCTGCCCAGTTGCGAATCGAACAGATCGAGCAGTCGCACTTCGTCGCAGTTGTCGTTGTCGTTGCCGCCATAGGGGGACAGCGCCTGCACCGTACGGGTGAAGTGCTCGTCGATCGGCTCGCTCACCACCCCGAGCATGGCCGCGATCGTCGCGAGTACGCAACCCACCGGTTTGTCAAGAGCGAATGCTGTCAACAGTGCGCTGAGCTTTCACAAGTTGTCGTGAAATCTGTGTCACAACGTGGAATAGGGGTTGAGAGTGGTTTGCGCTTTCGCTTCCATTGATTAATCAGTTGGTACGGAAGAGCGGAGCGGGCCATGACCGCCATGCGGGACAGAGTGTCCTTCGAGGAGGACACCGAAGGCGCCTACGAGCTGGAACTGCCTGTCCAGCTGGACGATGACGACTACTTCGAGCCGAACATCGTGCGCGGCCGCGAGTAGTCGAACAGTCCACATCGGATAGACGGGACTGGCACCCGGTGCCGGTCGCACGCCGCGGCTGCGTACCTATGTGGACGGACGGGGTAACCCGCGTGATCGATCAGGATGACGCGGATCACGTCCGGACCCCCCGGGGCGCGCTGGGCAGGCTGCGGGTGGGCAGGCCGTCCCAGCAGGACGCCGAATCGGTGAGTGTGTGCTGAGTGCGGCAGCGTCCGCCGCACTGCACCCATGGTCATGTCGCGCCGAGGCGCTCTGAACCGTTTTAGGCCGCGTTTCACATGCCCGATCGCGATAGTCGGGCCGGATGCGGTCCCTGACGCCACCGCGCGAACACCAAAAGACAACCAGTATTCCGGCGTCCGCGCGGCGACGCCAGGAACCGCCCCGATCCCGACTCTCATCGACCGGACATGTGAAACACGACCTAGCCGATCGATTCAGCCAGCAGGCCCCGCGCTTTGCGCAGCTCCCTTGGCATGTTCCAGGCGAGCACGCCGATCAGCTTCCCCGCGCGCGTGTAGTGCGCGATGAACTTGCCTTCCGCCGCTTCGCCCTGCTCCACGGTCACGTCCGCGTCCGGCGCGAGCAGCCCGAAAGCCGCGATCTTCGTGTCGTACTGGTCGGTCCAGAAGTACGGGATCGGCTTGAACGGCGTGTTCGCGCCGAGCAGGTTGCGCGCGGCCGCCATTGCCTGTTCGGTCGCGTTCATCCGGTGCTCGACGCGCACCCGCTCGCCGAGGCCCTCGTGGTGCCAGCTGGCGACGTCACCGGCGGCGTACACGCCCGGCAGCGCCTGGCAGGTGGCGTCGCACAGCACGCCGTCACCGATCAGGACACCGCTGTCGGCCAGCCAGTCGGTCGCCGGAACGGCACCGATCGCCACCAGGACGACGTCCGCGTCGAGCTGGGTTCCGTCGGTCAGCCGCACCCCGGTGACCCGGCTGTCGCCGAGGATGGCCTGCACGCCGACGCCGGTCATGACGTCGACGCCCTCGCTCGTGTGCAGCTGGGCGATCAGGCCGCCGATCCGGTCGCCGAACTGGCGGACCATCGGCTGGGGGAGCGGGTCGACCAGCGTGACGTCCAGCCCCAGCTTGCGGGCCGACGCGGCCGCCTCGCAGCCGAGGAACCCGGCGCCGATGACGACCAGCCGAGCCGACGTGGCCAGCTCGGCCCGCAACGCGACGGCGTCGTCCAGGGTGCGCATCACGTGCACACCGGTCAGATCGTGGCCCGACGGAAGCAGCCGGGGCCGGACGCCGGTGGTGATGATCAGGCCGTCGTAGCCGATCTCGCTGCCGTCGTCGAGCCGCACCACGCGTGCGCCGGTGTCCAGGCCCGTCGCTCTCGTCCCGAGCCGCATGTCGATCCCCGACTGCTCGTAGACCTCCTCCTTGCGCAGGGCGATCTTGCCGGTGTCCCACATGCCCGTCAGGACCTGCTTGGACAACGGCGGACGGTCGTACGGCAGGTGCAGCTCGTCGCCGATGAGCGTCAACTGCCTGTCGAAGCCCTCCTTGCGCAGCGTTTCCGCCGCGGTGAGCCCGGCAGCCGACGCCCCGATGACCACGATCCGGTCCATGCTCTTTCAGCCCTCCCAGGTGACCGGCAACTCGTGCACACCATAGACGAGGGTGTTGTCCTTGAACGGGATCCGGTCGAGGGACACCGCGAGCCGGAGGGTGGGCACCCGCCGGAACAGCCGTGCGTACACCTCCTGGAGTTCGATCCGGGCCAGTTGCTGGCCGATGCACTGGTGGATGCCGAACCCGAATGCCAGGTGGGTCTTGGCTTTGCGTTCGAGGTCGATCTCATTGGCGTTGTCGTAGACGCGCTCGTCGCGGTTTCCCGCGTTCAGCGCGGCTACCAGCCAGTCGCCCGCCTTGACGGTCCGGCCGCCGAGTTCGAGGTCCTCGGTGGCGTAGCGCAGCAGCCCGAACTGGACCACCGACAGGTAGCGCAGCATCTCCTCGGCGGCGGACGGCGCGAGCTCGGGGTCGTCGCGCAGCGCCTGGAGTTTGTCCGGGTGCTGGGCCAGCACCGCCGTGCTCAGGGCGATCATGTTCGCGGTCGTCTCGTGGCCCGCGATGAGCAGGGTGGTGCTCAGCTCGACCATCTCGGCCGCGGTGATCGGGTCGTCGGACTCGCGACTGCGCTCGATCAACCGGCTGATCAGGTCGTCGCCCGGATCGGCCAGCTTGCCGTCGAGCAACCTGCCCATGTACTCCTGTATTTCGACGTAGTGGGCGTATGCGACTTCTTGGTCGCCGTCCACCGGCATCAGCGCGGCGCTGCGGGTGTGGATGAACTCGCGGTCCTCGTACGGGACCCCGAGCAGTTCGCAGATCACCAGCGACGGGATCGGCAGCGCGAAGTGCTCGTAGAAGTCGACAGGCCTCGGGCCGGCGAGTAACGCGTCGATGTGCTCGTCGACGACGCGTTGGATGTACGGCCGCAACGCTTCCATCCGTCGGACGGTGAACTCACCGGTCAGCATGCGCCGCAGCCGGGCGTGCTCCTTGCCGTCGAGTTGGAGCAGGTTGCCGGGCTGGATGGGTTCGTCCAGGTCCGCGTTGGGCGTCACGTGCGTCGACGGCGCCTTTCGTGAACTGATGCCGGGTGCCGACAGCAGCGTCCGGACGTCCTCGTAACGGCTGACCACCCACGCGTCGATGCCCGCGGGGCAGCTGGCCTGGGTGATGGCTTCCCGGTCGCGTAGGTCGGTGAACTCGGCGGGCGGCTCGAAAGGGCAGCCTGGCGTCCTCGTGGTGGGGAACGTCGGCGCGGTGGACAGGGTCGACTGGTCGGTCATCGGGGAGATCCCTTCCAAAATGTGGCAGTGAGTGCCATAAGAACTAGACTGCCAGTAGGCGGCCACTGTCGCAACGTTCGGTGGCCGGGACCCCGCTGTAGCATCGGCGCCTGGATCTTTGCCCGGGGAGGAGGACGGCCGTGGGGCTTCGCGAGATCAAGATGGAGCGCACGCGGCACCTGATCGCCGACAAGGCGTTCGAGCTGTTCACCGAACACGGCTTCGACCGGACCACCGTCGAGCAGATCGCCGCTGCCGCCGAGGTCGGCCCGCGCACGCTCTACCGGTACTTCCCGACGAAGGAATCCCTGATCATCAGCTTCGTCGAGACGCACTTGTCCGCAGCTGTGCAACGGTTGCGCGAGCAGCCCGACGATGTGCCGTTGTCCGAGGCGCTCTACGCGCTGATCGACAGCGTGATCGCCACGATTGTGTCCAACGAAGCCCGTGTGCTGGCCGTGTACGACATGTCCACCTGCACGCCGTCGGTGAACGCGCAGTTCAGCGGTATCTGGGACCGGTGGTGCGACGAGATCTCGGACGAGGTCGCCCGGCGGGGTGGGAGCCGTTCTCCCGACCTGACCGCGAGGCTGGCGGCGTCCACCGCGTGTGCCGTGATCGACGTCAGCGTCCGCGAATGGGTGGAAAGCGGCGGGAAAGCCAGCATGCGCACGCTGACCGACCGGGCGTTGGAATTGCTGCGGACCGGCGAGGTGCCGTTTCCCGCACCCGCCGGTCGCGCATAGCGGCGGCTATTCGCTGAAGCCGCTGAGAATGGCGGCCACTTCTGCGGGTTTGTTCAGGAACGTGCCGTGCCCGCCGGACGCGTGGTGCACGTCGAACGGGTTTTCCGCCGTCAACGCGTCCGCTTCCTTGATGTAGCGCTCCTGTGCGGCGGGAGGCATGCTTTTGTCCTCGGTCAGCATGATGAAGCTGTGCGGCACGCGGCCCCACGTCTCCTTCTCGACGCGGATGTCGAACGTCGGGTTGGTCTGCCACCAGACCTCGTCGGGCTCGAATCCGTTGAGCGTCGCGCAGAATCCTTCCTGCGTCGCGTCCGCACCGAGCGCGTGGTGCAAAGCGTCGAACGCCTCGGGATCAGTGGTGCGCCAGTTGAGCCGGATGTAGCCGCGTTCGGCGGGATCGGTCATCGTGATCCGCGCCGTCGCCGGGAACAGCGCGCTGGAAGCCCATTCCGGCTCGCTGAGGTAGTCGGCGCCCGCCATGGTGACCGGGCACTGCGCCGCGATGTACACGACCCGGTCGAGCAGGTCGGGGATCTCGTTGGCCACGCCCGTGATGGTCAGGCCGCCGAGGCTGTGCCCGACGAGGATCACCGGGCCGTGTTCGCGTACCCGGCGCACGGCGTCGACGACGTGTCCGACCCACTGCGGCCCGGTCACGTCCGCGATCGGCGAGGGCTCGGCCGCGAACGCCGCCAGGTCCTGCGTCTGGTACGCCCTGGTGAATCCCGTGCCGCGGCCGGGCAGGTCGACCGCGAGCGTCCGGTGGCCGCGGAACGCCATTTCCCGCTGCATGGCGGTCCAGACCCGGGAATTGCTGCCCGATGGATGAACGAGAACATATGTCGGAATCACGGTGCCGAGTATGGGTATCGGTCAAGCCGTCGTCGACGGAATTGCCCTATTGGGCGAAAAATTGCGCCTTTTCGGTGGCGAAAAATGAAGGAAACAGAAATGACTGAGATGGCCTTGTGAGGTCCGGTTTCGATGATAGCACAAAGGCGGGACCGCGAATTCGCGGTCCCGCCCCGGGTGTGCGGATCAGGCGTGGGTGGCCGCCTGCTTGGCGGGCATCCCGATGGACAGCTTCGCCAGCAGGTTGCGCGCCGCCTCGGCCTGGCGCGGCTGGCACAACACGTCGTAGCGCCTGGCCACGATCTGGCTGTGCGACACGAAGTCACGGCGGCCACGGGTCGCGCTGTAGTTCATCGCGGCGAACGCGAGCCCGAAGACCGTACCGGCGAGCAGGCCGACCAGGATCGGTCCCCACGCGAAGCCCGCCGTGAACATGCTCAGCAACAGGCCGACGAACAAACCGAACCACGCGCCGCTGGCCGCTCCCGCGCTGAGCACGCGGCTCCAGCTCAACCGCCCGGCGACCCGTTCGACCAGCAACGGCTCGACACCGACGATGGTGACGTCCTGCACCGGGAAGTTGGCGTCCGCCAGGTAGTCGACGGCCTGCTGGGCCTCGGCGTACGTGTCGTATGAGCCGATGGGCCACCCGTTCGGCATCGTCGGCAACGAAGGAATGGAGTTCGTGGGACGAAAGGCTGCTGTGGTCATCTGCTCTCACCTCTGGGGTGTTGGTTCGTACATCCCATTGAACGTGAGGTACGGGTGAGTTGTGCCCCCAGCCGGATGTTCACAGAGAGCTATCAGCTCCCTCTCAGGGGAGCGGGCGGGAAACGGCTGTTCCCCGCCCCATCGCGGTTCAGCCGCCGTTGGACGGCTGGTACGGCTGCGCGCGCAGCGTCCTGGCGGTGCTGTCACCGGAGATCCTGTCCACCGCGCGGAGGAACTTCGGCCCCATCTCCGAACGCGCGTCCACGAACGGGTGCGTGCCGCCGAAGTCCGCGGCGTGCTCCGGCAGCCCGCGCGCGAACAGCGCGTACGTCAGGACGGGCTTGCCTGCCTTGTCGAACACGACACCGGCCTCGTTGCGGCCGTCGTTGAGCCAACCCGCCTTCGTGGCGACACGGGCGCGGTCGGCCGACGACATCACCCGGCGGATCCCGTCGGTGAACGCCACCTGCGAGCGCAGCAGGCTCAACGCGTAGTCGGTCGACGCCTGGCTGAGCAGCGTGCCCTTGACCAGGCCCTGGAGCAGGTCGTGCGTCTCACGCGGGGTGGTCTTGCCGAGGAAGTACCGCTTCGGGTTGGCGACCGGGATGACCTGCGTCTTCGGGAACCCCTTCGCCTGCAGGGTCGCGTTGATCTCCGCGGGCGGGCAGACCAGCCCGACCAGCCGGACGCACGTGTCGTCCGAGACGGTCAGGAACAAGGCGAGGATGTGCCCGACCGTGAACACGCTCGGGTACGCGCCGTCCAGCGGGATGATCCCGTCGCCATCCTTGATCACGATGTCGGCGGGCACCTCGACCTGCTGGTCGAGCGCCAGCTCACCACGGTCGATCTTGTCAAGGACCGTGACGGCGACGGCGACCTTGTTGACGCTGTACGCCTCGACCACCTCGTCGGAGCCCTGGTCGACCGCGACCCCGTCGGCCACGCTGATGTACGCGTTCCACGTGCCGCCCGCGTCGGCGGACTTCTCCTCGTAGACCCGCTTGACCCTGGCGCGGGCCCGGTCCGGCCTGGCCGGACTTGCTTCTTCCTCCTGCGCGAGCGCTGGTGCGCTGCCGAGAACACTGCCTGCGGCGACCGCGGTCCCCAGACCGAACGCCGCACGCCTGTTGAGTCGGTACCCCATGGTCGGAGATCAAACCACGAACGGGTGAACCGAACAGTGGCAAGTGTCCGTATAGCAAGGCAGATGGGAGGGGTGTGCATGAAAACCGCAAGAAGCAGACCGGCGGGTGCGCCCGGACCGGTCTTCACCATCTCCGACCTGGCGTTCCAGGTGCTGTGGGAGTACCTCGGCCTGCTGGACATGCCGGAGACGCTGACGGTGTCGCACCACGGCCCCGGCCAGCGCGGCATGGTGTCCAAGGCGTGGGCGGAACTGCAACGCGCCGGTCTGGCCGACTCGACCGCTCCCCATCCCCGGCTGGTCGCGCTGCTCAACATCCTGGCTCGGCCCAGCCGGGCCGTCGGCGCGCGACTGTGGCTGGGCGGGCCGGTCCGCGCGTACGCCGCGACAGCGGGCGACCAGGCCGCTTTCGGTGTGCACGTCGGCGGTTACGTGAACATCCACGCCATCCGCCCGCAGGACGTTGCCCGCGCGCCCGTGTCGTTGCTGCTGGAGGCATCGCCGGGGCCGGGCTGCACGGTTTCGCTGCCCAACGAGGTCATCGCCGACGCCCGGTTCCGGTCGATCGCGGGACCCGGCACCAGGACCAGGCCGCGTGCGCCGCGCATCGGGTCCGAAGAGGCCAACTGGCTGGCCGAGACCATCTACGGCGCGGGGGACCGCGGCGAGTTCACCGCGGCTGTGATCGACCACATGGGGTACTCCGTGCGGGACGACGAACTGGTCGGCTTCTTCGACTCGCCCAACGGCCGCTACCTGATCGAGGAGTACCGCGCCGCCGACGGGCGTGACTGGACCACTGTGGAACCGGCCACCGGCAAGATGCTGGTCGAGTGCATCGACCGGACCTTGCTGACGTTGAGCGGCCACCTGACGAGCGAACTGGCGCGCGCGACCGAACCGGCTTTCACGCGCTGAGCTCGCCGAGCCCCAACCCGTCGAGCAACGCGCGCAGACCCTGTTCGAACAGCTTGTCCAGAACGAGGTCGTATCCCTCGGCGTTCAGCGTGGCCAGCACCCGGCTGAACGTGGGGTAGCGGCTGTCGTTGACGATCGTGTCCATCGCGGGCGCCTGCGTGTCCATCCAGTCGTCTTCGGACAGTCCGGACGACCCCGCGGCCTGCTGTTCGCGTTCGAGGTGGATCGCGATGCCCTGGACGTAGCTGAACAGCAGCACGTGCAGGTCGCACATGGCCGCGGGGGTGAGGCCATATCCGTCCAATGTGGACAGAATGAACTCCGCGTGCGTCAGGAGGTTCGGCAACGGCAGGGGCCGGGTGATCGGCGCGAGCTGGGCGAGCCACGGGTGACGGCGGTACAGCGACCACATGGTCCGGGCCGACAGTTCGAGCCGCGCGCGCCACCCCGCGGGCGGCTCGGTCGGGTAGCCGCGTTCGCCGAAGGCCGCGTCGGCCATCAGGATGACGAGTTCCTCTTTGCTCCCAACGTGTTTGTACAGCGCCATCGGGGCGACCGACAGCCGCGCCGCGACACCGCGCATGGACAGCGCGTCGATCCCTTCGACGTCGGCCGTCACGATCCCGGCCCGCACAATGCGTTCCCGGGTCAGCTCCGGCGCGTTGCCGGTGCGCGGCCGCGGGGTGTTCTGCTTCGGAGTGTTCTGCTTCGGCGCGTTCACCGGCCGGGACGGTCCGACGACGACCGTGCCGGAGCGTGGTTCGGCACGGACGAGCCCCTCGTGGCTGAGGGTGGCGAGTGCTTTGGCCGCGGTGGCCATGGCGACGCCCCATTCGGCGGCGATCTTGCGCGTGGACGGCACCTTCGCGCCCGGCGGCAGCTCGCCGTCCGTGATCCGGCGTCTGAGCTCGTCGACGATGGTGAGATACCTGGCCACGGACGCTCCCTGTGCTAGTACAGATGGCCAACTGTACTAGGTCAGAATTGGCAAGAAAACCCAGCTAGACGCATAGTGTGCGGCGTATCCAAGAGACAACGTTCCAGGAGGCACACAATGCGCAACGTCCTCATCTCCGGCGCAGGCGTCGCGGGGCTGACCCTGGCCCACTGGGTGCGCGAGGCAGGCTTCTCGGTGACAGTGGTCGAGCGATCGCCCGGCTTGCGCTCCGGCGGCCAGGCGGTCGACATCCGCGGCGCGGCCCTCGAAGTGATGGCCCGGATGGGCCTCGGTGACCGAATGCGCGCGGCGCGCACCCGGATGCGGGGTATGTCCATGCTCGACGGCGAAGGCAACGAGCTGTTCCGCTCGGAGGAGCACGTGCTGAGCAGCGGAAGGCTGGACAGCGGCGACGTCGAACTGCTGCGCGAGGACCTGACCGCGATGCTCCACGAGCTGACCGAGGACAAGGTGGAGTTCGTGTTCGGCGACGAGATCACGGCCATGGACCAGGTCGAGCACGGTGTGCGGGTCGAGTTCGAGCACGGCGGCTGGCGCACGTTCGACTTCGTGATCGGCGCGGACGGCGCCCACTCGACAGTGCGCAGGCTGGCGTTCGGGCCGGAGCGGGCCTACACCAAGCACCTCGGCCAGTACCTGGCGATCTTCCCGACCGGCAACTTCCTCGCCCTGGACAACTGGCAGATGTGGTTCCAGGACCGGGAAACCCACGCCGGTGGAGCCGTGTACCCCGTGCGGGACAACACAGAGCTCAGGGTCACCCTCGGGTTCTCGGCGGAGGAGATGGACTACGACCACCGGGATGTCGAGTGGCAGAAGAAAACCATGGCCGACCGCATGGCGGGAACGGGCTGGGAAGTGCCCAGGTTGTTGGCGGCGATGGCGGACGCGCCGACCTTCTACTTCGACGCCATGGCCCAGATCCACATGGACGCGTGGACCACGGGCCGGATCGCGCTGGTCGGCGACGCGGGGTACTGCGCGTCCCCGCTGTCCGGCCAGGGCACGAGCCTCGCGTTGGTCGGGGCATACGTCCTGGCGCAGGAACTCGGCGACGACTTCGGCGCCTATGAGCAGCGGATGCGCCCGTTCGTCGAACTCAACCAGGCGCTCGCGACCGAGAACCCGGCCGGTCCGCCTGCGGAGGAGTCGATCGAACGCGCCAAGAACGCGATCAGCCTTGCCGGTGGAGCATCAGCTGTAGCTGGGTGATCAGGCGCTGTTTCGGGTCGTCGAGGTCCATCCCGGCGACCTCAGCGGCGCGCCGGACCCGGTACCGCAGCGTGTTCGGGTGGATGTGCAAGACCTGCGCGGCAGCCCGAACATCCCCCAACGCCTCGAGATATGCCAGAACAGAAGGCACCAGGATGTCCTTGTTGTCCTGTGCGACCAGGTCGGTCAGCCGCGGGTCGCGGATCTCCTCGTGTTCGGCGAGCAGGCCGAGCAGTTCGGCGACCATGACCTCCGCGCGCACGTCGTTGATCGAAGCGACGGGAACGTCCAGTCGCGCATCGAGTATCCGATCAGCCTCCCGCCGGGCACCTGCGGTACGACTCAGGTCTGGTGCCATCCCGACAGCAGCGCGAACGGCGATACCGGCGTGTTGCCGAGCCGCGGCGACGATTTCCCTGGCGAGGGTGGTCATCCCGTCACCCGCGTGCAGGTCGGGAAGCAACGCGTAGATACGAGCCCGTAGCGTGGTGACCAAAGCGGCACGACGATAAGCCGCGGCGTGCACGGAGATCACGTTGATCAGCTCGGCCCTTCGGAGCTCCAGAGTGGACCGGTCGGCCTCGTCGGTGAGCTCGAAAGCCACCACCCCCGCCGCGCGACGGGCATCAGCGCCGATGTTCGCCGCGACGGCCGCGGCCGTGGTGTGCCCGTCCAGCAAGCCTTCAAGCAGACTCTCCCGCAGTCGCAGCGGCGCGGCTGGGTTGTTGCGGCTGCGAACCAGGTGCAGCGCGGTCACGCGGGCAGCGCCAAGCAACGCCCGTTCGGCCTGGTCGGTGAGCGGGGTCGCGCCCTCCTGCACCCAGATGGTTCCGAGGGACTGCCCGCCCGCGTGGATCCCGACCGCCAACCGCCGCCGGATGCCCAGTTCGGGGCGTTCGTCGATGCGCTCGACCGCCTCGCTTTCCCGCAACCGCCGGTACACGCCCCACTCGCGGAGTTTGGCCAGGTAGGACTCGGGGCCCTGGCGGCCGAGGATGGACAGCCGCCGCAGTTCGTCGACCTCGTCGGAGGACCGCGAGTACGCCAGCACCCGGCTGGCGGTGTCCTCGATGCTGACCAGTCCGCCGGTCAACGCGGCGATCGTCTGGGCGAGGGAGAACAGATCGCCGACCGTTTCGCTGTCGGTGTCCGCTCCGACGTTGGCGCGGGCGACCGACTCCAGTTGCTCCCACCGCGCGTCGGGCCGTACCGACAGCAGGGCGACGCCCGCGTCGTTGGCCGTTTGCTCCAGCGCCTCGTCCCGCCCCTTCACCGCGACCGCGAGTGCGCCGCGTCGTGCCGCGGCGCGCACCGTGGCCACCGCTGCGCGACCACGGACACCGATGATCAGCACGACGTCACCGGGCCGTACCTCGGGGTCGTCTTCGGGATCGAGGATCACCACGTCCCGCACCACGCCGTCGAGGCCGCGCGGTGCCGCGACCACGTCGACCAGCGGGTCGCCGAGCGCCTGGAGCAGCTGACGCAGCGTGTTGTCCGATCGGCTAATCATGATGGCCGGATCCTAGCCAATCTTACAAAAATTGCAGCTCAGTAGGGCCCTACGGTGGGCGCATGGACGCAGTGACTCGAGTTCCCGCCCCGGTCAACGAGCAGGTCTACGACTACGCGCCGGGCACCGCGCCGCGCGCCGCGCTGGAAGCCGAGCTCACCGCGCAGGCCAAGGAAACCCATGAGTTCACGCTCACCATCGACGGTGAGCAGCGGATGGCCGGTGGCGCCCGGATCGACGTCGTGCAGCCCCACAACCACCGCGCGGTCCTCGGCACGCTCGCCAACGCCACGCACGAAGACGCCCAGGCCGCGGTCGCCGCCGCCAAGCGCGCCGCACCCGCGTGGCGTTCGCTGCCCTTCGACGCCCGCGCCGCGATCTTCCTGCGCGCCGCCGACCTGCTGACCGGCCCGTGGCGCGCCCGGCTCAACGCCGCCACCATGCTCGGCCAGTCCAAGACCGCCATCCAGGCCGAGATCGACGCGGCGTGCGAACTGGCCGACTTCTGGCGCTTCAACGTGCACTTCGCCCGCCAGATCCTGGCCGAGCAGCCGATCAGCTCGCCCGGCATCTGGAACCGCACCGACCACCGGCCGCTCGAGGGCTTCGTCTACGCCATCACGCCGTTCAACTTCACCGCGATCGCCGCGAACCTGCCCACCGCGCCCGCGCTGATGGGCAACACCGTGGTGTGGAAGCCGTCGCCGACCCAGTCGCTGTCCGCGCACCTGACCATGCGCCTGCTCGAAGAGGCCGGTCTGCCCGCCGGTGTGATCAACCTGGTCACCGGCGACGGCCTCGCGGTCTCCGACGTCGCACTGGCCGACCCGGACCTCGCTGGCATCCACTTCACCGGCTCGACCAAGACCTTCCAGCACCTGTGGGGCCAGGTCGGCGCCAACATCGCCGGATACCGGTCCTACCCGCGGATCGTCGGTGAGACCGGCGGCAAGGACTTCGTGCTCGCGCACCCGTCGGCGGACGTCGACGTGCTGCGGACCGCACTCGTCCGCGGCGCGTTCGAGTACCAGGGCCAGAAGTGCTCCGCGGCGTCCCGTGCCTACGTGCCGAAGTCGGTCTGGCAGCGGATGTCCGGCGACTTCCTCAGCGAGGTCGAGTCGCTGACCGTCGGTGACGTCACCGACTTCGGCAACTTCATGGGCGCGGTGATCGACCGCCGCTCGTTCGACAAGCTGTCCGGCGTGCTCGAGCGGGCCAAGTCGGACCCGTCGCTGCGCGTCGCCGCAGGTGGGACCGCCGACGACAGCGAGGGCTTCTTCGTCCGGCCGACCGTCCTGCTCGGTACCGACCCGGCCAACGAGGTGTTCACCACCGAGTACTTCGGCCCGGTCCTCGCCCTGCACGTGTACGAGGACAGCGCGTACGAGACCGTCCTCGCGCAGATGGAGAACGCGTCCCCGTATGGCCTGACCGGCGCTGTGATCGCCAACGACCGCGCGGCCGTCGAGCGCGCCTCCGAGCAGTTGCGCTTCGCCGCGGGCAACTTCTACGTCAACGACAAGCCGACCGGCGCCGTCGTCGGTCAGCAGCCCTTCGGCGGTGGCCGTGCGTCGGGCACGAACGACAAGGCCGGTTCCCCGCTGAACCTGCTGCGTTGGGTCAGCCCCCGATCGATCAAGGAAACCTTTGTGCCGCCGACCGTTTCACGCCACCCGCACCAGGGGTAGGAGGTAGACATGTTGCGTACCAGCCTGCTTGCCGCGGCACGCTCGCCGTTGGCCCGAAAGCTCGTCGAGCGCAACCCGCTGACCAAGCCCGTGGTCAGCCGGTTCGTCGCCGGCGCCGAGACGCCCGACGCGGTCGCCGCGACCAGGGCACTCGTGGAGTCCGGCCGTGCGGTCACCATCGACTACCTCGGTGAGGACACCACCGAGGTCGCCGACGCCAGCCACACGGTCAAGGCGTACACCGAACTGCTGTCGGCCCTGTCCGACCAGGGGCTCGCGGCTGGTGCGGACGTGTCGGTCAAGCTCTCCGCGGTCGGCCAGGCACTGCCCGGCGACGGTCACAAGATCGCGCTGGACAACGCCAGGCTGATCGCCGAGGCGGCGTCCGGTGCGGGCGCCACCCTGACGCTGGACATGGAGGACCACACCACCACGGACTCCACCCTGGACATCCTGTCCGAACTGCGTGCGGACTTCCCGTGGGTCGGTGCGGTCCTGCAGGCGTACCTCCACCGCACCGAGGGCGACGCGCGTGACCTGTCCGGGCCGGGATCGCGGGTGCGGTTGTGCAAGGGCGCGTACCGCGAACCGGCTTCGGTGGCCTACCAGGACAAGACCGAAGTCGACTGCAACTACGTGCGCGTGCTCCGGGTCCTGATGGAGGGTCAGGGATACCCGATGGTCGCCTCGCACGACCCCCGGATCATCTCGATCGCCGCGGAACTGGGCGCCGGGCGCGACTTCGAGTACCAGATGCTGTACGGAATCCGGCCGCAGGAGCAGGAAACGATCGCGGGCCGCGGGGACACGATGCGCGTGTACGTGCCCTACGGCGTGCAGTGGTACGGGTACTTCATGCGCCGTTTGGCCGAACGCCCGGCCAACCTCGCGTTCTTCCTGCGCGCGATGGCAACACGGGGGTAGCGTCGGTTAAGTCCGGGTTCCCCGGCCGTTCATCTGCTGCGGTCAGTGTTGCGCCGTCTTCGACGAGCACATGAGGAGCGGACGTGGGACATCATCACCACCATGACGGCCATGATCACCCCCACGTCCACCTCCATATCCACTCGGACGAGCTGCCGCGGGCCGCGGACCTGGACGTCCCGGACGAAGAGCTCAACCGCGACGAGCTGACCCGCCGGTCGGTGTTCCGCCGAGCGGGACTGCTCGGCGCGGGCCTGGCCACAGCGGGAAACGTCCTCGACGCGACGCCCGCGGTCGCCGTCGGGGTCGCCGAGAACAGCGTGCCGCGCGGCGGGTTCCGGTGGCTCGCGGGCGACCACCACGTCCACACGCAGTACAGCGACGACGGCAAGTACCGCGTCGTGGACCACGTGCGACACGCGAACGCCTACGGACTCGGCTGGATGGTGATCACCGACCACGGCGGACCGGTGCACGCCAAGATCGGCGTCGACAAGGTCAACCCGGACATCAAGCAGGCGCGGCACCGCTACGACGGCACGCTGGTGTTCCAGGGACTGGAATGGAACATCCCCGGTGCGGAGCACGGCACGGTCTTCGTGGCGCCCGGACGCAACGAGGCGTCGTTCCTGAAGGAGTTCGAACTCGGCTACGACGGCCAGACGAACGAGACCGTCACGGACAAGGAAGCGCTGGCGATCGCGGGTGTGAACTTCCTCGCCGACGGCGTGCGCGACCGCCGTGTCGACGACGCGTTGATGCTCGCGAACCACCCTGCCCGCAAAGGCGTGGACTCACCGCACGAGATCCGTGGCTGGCGTGACGCCGCACCGGGCATCGCGGTCGGGATGGAAGGCGCGCCAGGACACCAGGCGGCCGGCATCCCCAAACCGCACGGTGGCGGCCGCGCGCGAGGTTTCTACGAGGGTTCGCCCGCCTCGAACGCGTTTCCCGGCTACCCGCGGGAGAGCTACTACACGTGGGGTGGTTTCGACTGGCTGACCGCGACCGTCGGTGGACTGTGGGACAGCCTGCTCGCGGAGGGGAAGCCGTGGTGGATCACGGCGAACTCCGATTCGCACAGCGTGTACGCGGACTCCTCGGTGCGCGGCCCGAACAGCGACTTCACCACCAACGGCAGGCACTCCGACCCCGTGCACGGCGGTGCGCTCAACCTGACCGACGGCGACTTCTGGCCGGGCTGCTACAGCCGTACACACGTTGGCGCGCTTGACTTCTCGTATCGCGCGGTGATGGACGGCATCCGGGCGGGCCGGGTGTGGGTCGACCACGGCGGGCTGATCAGCGGCCTCGACGTGCGACTACGCAGCCAGGGCGGCTGGCTGTCCAGTGCGACGCTCGGCGGCTCGTTGCACGTTCGCCGCGGCACGCCGGTGGAGCTGGTGATCAGCATCGACCTCGCGAACGGGCCGAACTGGGCGCGGTTCGTGCCTGTTCTGTCCCGTGTGGACGTCATCAAGGGCGATGTGACCGGGCCGGTGCGCGACCGGGACACGTTCGCGGCGCCCCGGACGAAGGTGGTCAAGTCCTTCGAGGTCAACAAGTCCGCCGGGACCGTGGCGTTCACCTACCAGCTCGGGCGGCTCGACCGGCCGGTCTACGTGCGGGTGCGGGGGACGGACGGCAACCGGGTCGCGCCCGGCTTTCACGGCGCCGCGGTCGACCCGGCCGGGCCGGCGATCGACGTCGTCGGCGACGCGGACCCGTGGCGGGATCTTTGGTTCTACACCAACCCGATCTGGGCGCTGCCGTATTAGGGAATGCGGTCGTACTCGGCCAGTGCCGTCCTGAACGCGTCGGGTTCCACCTTGATCATGCCGTTGTACGGCTCGTCGAGTTCGATCGCGAAGTAGAGCGAGAAAGCCACGATTCCCGCGAGCCCGACGAGTCCGACGACGTGCCGCAGTTCGTTGCTGAACCCCATCAGCAACGGGAAGGCCACCATCATGACCCCGCCGATGATCGTGCCGAACAACAGCAGGTGCAGCAGCGAACTGTCCCCGGTCGCCTGTTCGATCCGCCCCCTGCGCTCGTCGGCGACTTTCCGCACGCTCTTGAGCGCCTCGTCCCGCGTGGCCAGGTCCCGATCCGATTCGGCGGGGAGTTTGGCAATCTCCGCCCGCAGCGCCACGACGAGGTCGTCGGCCTTCGGATCGGCCTGCTGGTCTTCCAGCATCGGCCACTCGCGGTCGATCACCTCCGTCGTGTACTCCTTGACCAGCGCGCGAATCTGGTCCTTCTGCGGCGCAGGCGAGTTGGCCACCTGCCAATAGATTTCGATCAAGCTGGAGGACTCCTCGTCGGCGTGCTGCTCGCTCGCGTCCGCCTCGGTCCACGTGATCACCGTGTAGAAAGCGATGACGACGATGAACAACGCGTTCAGCACGCCGCCGATGAAACCGAACGCTTCCGCGTTGTAGGTTCCTTCCTTGGCACGTTTCCTGCGGCCGAGGGCAATCATCACCCCTGCTGAGATGACCATTACAGCGGCGACGAAGAGATACGCGTAACCCGGCACGACCTCCATGTTTGACACACCGTCGTCGGCAGCGCCATGGGTCGGCCTTCAAATGTACCGGGAGGAGTGAACATCCTGGCGGGCAGTTATGCGCTTGTCCTATTGTCCGTTCTAACCTGACGGAGGTCCACAGTGCGGATAAGGGGCTTGGTGGGCACGCTCTCGGTGCTCATGTTCACGGCGTTCCCCACCGCACCGGTGACCTCGGCGGGCGGACCGGCCACCGCGCCGGTGAGCTTCGACCAGACGATCTACGGTGACTTCGCGCTGGTCGGCAACACAGTCACCACCTGCCCCCGGGAACCCGGCCACCACCCGGTCAAACGCTGCCTCGACGCGCAGAACCGCGTCGGTACAGGGCTTCCAGCGCAGAACAACGGCCATCCGATGGCGTGGGCCGACGTGGACGCCGATCCCGCGACCTACAACTCGTCGAGCGCGCGGTTGCCCATCCCGGCCGGAGCGCGGATCGCCTTCGCCAAGCTGACGTGGGCTGGGAACACCGGCGCGCTGACCGGCGTCCCCTGCGGACGCGGGCCGAGCCGCCCGCCCGGGTCGCCCGAGCGGCAGCAGGTTTCGCTGAAGGTCGGGGACAGGGGCGGGCTGGTCGCGCCCGGCAGGTACACCGAGGACCCACTCGGCGCCATCGCGCACACCGATCACCAGTTCTACAGCGCCAACGCCGACGTCACCGACCACTTCCGCGGCATCACCGGCCCGTCGACCGTCACAGTCGGGAATGTCTGGACGCCCCAAGGCTTCGACTGCTTCGGCGGGTGGTCGTTGACCGCCGTCTGGATGTTCGACGCGCCCCAGTCCTCGGCTCCGGCGCGCAAGCAGGTCGTCGTCTACGACACGTATTCCCGGGTGCTGACCACGAAACCCAGCGCCCATGCCCGGCTCGAGGCGATCCGGTCGGCGGGCGGTCTCACCCGCGCCGGAGTGACCGGGTTCGAAGGAGACTGGGCGGTGACCGGTGACCGGTTCGAGGTCAACGGCCGCAACGTCGCCCGCACCGACAACTTCTTCGCGTCCGCGGCGGACGGACAGCTCGATCCCAAGAGCGCCAACAACATGAGCGTGGACGCCCGCACGGTCGAGCTGCCCGGCGACGTGGTCAAACCACGCGAGAGCGGCGCGAACCTGGCGTTCACCAGCGGAAGCGACGCGTACCTCGTGTCCGGCGTCGTGATGTCCTCAGGCAGGCCCGAGTTGGCCGTGGTCACCTCGGTCGAACCCGCCGTCGCGCATGAGGGTGAGCAAGTCACCCAATCGGTGACGGTGACGAACACAGGCAGTGCACCCGCCACGGATGTCGTGCTGCACATGGACCTGGGATCGTCCTGCGACCAGACCATTCCCCGCGTCGAACCGGGACACCAGGCGAAAGCGACGTGCGCCCGCCCCGCACCCGGCGACGACGTGAAACCGTCCGTGCAGGCGAGTGGCAAGAGCCTGCTCGGCGAGCAGCTCACCGCGGCGGCGTCCACCTTCCTCGAAGTCGTCCGGCCGGGGATCGCGGTGACCAAGGCGGCAGCGCCCACCACCGCTCTCAGTGGCCAGGAGGTCGGGTACACCGTCGAGATCCGCAACACGGGTGACACACCGCTGTCCGCGGTAGCCGTCGACGACAAGCAAGTGGACGCCTGCGACAAACCGGATCTCGGCACACTCGGGGTGGACGAGAGGAAATCCCTGAAGTGTTCGATCACCGCGGCGGACGAGGGCTTCACCAACGCCGTCGCGGTCAACGGCAACGACAAGACCGGCAAGAAGGTGACCGCCGACGCCAGCGCGGCGTTCACCGTCGTTCATCCGCGCGTCGAGTTCTCCGTGCGGCCGTCTACTCGCGCGGCGCGAGCGGGGGAGACCGTGACGTTCACGGTGACCGTGCGCAACCCGACGCCGATCGCGCTGAGCGGCGTCCGCGTGACCGGGTCGCCCTCCGCGTGCGCCCGTGAGATCGGCACGTTGGCGCCGCAGCAAACCGTGGAGTACACGTGCTCGGTCGTGATGCGCGCCCGTCTGACGACGTCGTTGACCGTTGTGGCGGATTCGTTCGTCAACGGGCAGTTGGCCGAGACCAAGATCGAGACAGTCGCTCTGACACCGGCCGTGACCGTGTCGCTTGTGGAACCACCGCCGCAGCCACCGGTCGTCAAGGAGGCCGCGTACTCCCCGCCGCTGCAGAACACGCCGGTCGCCGCGGTCGTCGCGGGTCTCGCCGTGATCGGCATGTTCGTCACGGTCGGCGCGATCGGTGCGACCGCGCGGGCGAGGTGAAGCGCTACAACCAGTCCTTGCGTTTGAAGGTCGCGTAGAGCGTGATCGAAGCGATCGCTATGACCACTGTGGACAGCCAGAAACCCCACATCTGGTCCACGCCGGGAACCGGGATGTTCTGGCCGTAGAACCCGGTGATCGCGGTCGGCACCGCGATGATCGCCGCCCAGCTCGTGACCTTCTTCATGATCAGGTTCATCCGGTTGCCCTGCAGGTTGAGCTGGGTGTCCCTGACCGTGGCGATCAGGTCGCGCAACGACTCAACCTGCTCCGACGCCCAGATCACGTGGTCGAGCACGTCCTGGAAGTACGGCAGCATCCGCTCGTTGTAGATCGGGTTGTTGTCCGGCCGGAGCAACGGGACGAGCACCTCACGCATCGGGGACACCCTGCGCCGCAACTGCCCCACGGCCTTGTGCAGCGTCAAGGAGAGCCGCTGCACCGCCGTCGAGTTCGGCGGCTGGGTGAACACGTCGTCCTCGAGCGACTCGATGCGGTCGTCGAGGGACTGCGCCGCGTCCAGATAGGAGTCCACGACGTAGTCGAGGATCCCGTGCAGCAGGTAGGCGACCCCGTCCATCACGGCCTCGTTGTCCCACCGCTGCACGAGAGCGTCCACGTCGAACGCGGGGTCCTTGCGCACGGTCACCAGCGTTTGCTTGGTCACGATGACCGCGAGCTCGTGCGCGGTCAGCTCGCCGTCGCCGTTCGTCTCGACGGCGTAGCAGATCACGAGCGCGTGCCCGGGGTAGCGGCTGAGCTTCGGCCGCTGGTGCTGCTGGACCGCGTCCTCGACCGCGAGCGGGTGCAGACCCAGCGATTCGCTGAGCTCGGCGAGGTCGTCCTCACTGGGCGCCGCCAGGTCCACCCACACGACGGTGCTGGGATCGGCGAGGTTGGCCGCCAGCCGGTCGGGCGGGAAGTTCTCGGCTTCCAGCCTGCCGTCCCGGTACACCCGCGATCGTGTCATGATCGCACAGTAGTGCAGGTCAGGGTCTGAGCCTGTGCAGATCCCTCGGGAACAAGATGGTCTGCCGGATGTTCGGCGCGTCCACCAACCTGGCGGTCCAGCGCTCCAGGCCGAGCGCGAACCCGCCGTGCGGCGGCATGCCGTGCCGGAAGGCGGCGAGGTAACCCCTCGTACGGCTCCGGGTCGGGCAAGACGGCCAGGTAGTCGGCGTACCGGTGCGGCCGTTGACCGCCGGTGACCAGTTCGACGCCACGGAACAGCAGGTCGAAGCTGGTGGAGTACGCGGGCCGCGCCGGGTCCGGATGCGTGTAGAAAGGTCGTTTGCGCATCGGATACCCGGTGACGAAAAGGAATTCCGAGCCGTACGTGCGCAATGCCCACTCCGACAACGCCCGTTCGTCCGCCGGGGCGAGGTCCGGTTCGTCCGGTGCGGCGCCTGCCACCGCGAGCGCGTCCGCGAAGTGGATCTCCGGGATCTCGGCAGGCACCTCCGGCAGTCACACGCCGAGCAACGCCACCGCGCCGGCCGCACGGTCACGGACCTTTTCGACCATCCCGGCCACGGCCTCGCGGAGCACAGCCATCACGTCGTGGTGGTCGGCGATGACTCGGTGGCCGTAGCGACGATCTTGGGCGTGTGGACCTCGGTGAACCCCAGCGCGTCGAGCGCGGCCCGATACCCGGCGACACTGGCCGCGGTGATCGCGAACCCGGCCCGTGACCGCGGATGCCGAAGAGCAACGGGCGCATTGTCCAAAATGGTGGGCAAGGATGCACTGAGCCCGGGGCGGTAGAGGTCGAACGGGGGAGCCTGCACAGGCCCGGACAACGACGTGACCACCGGCTCGGTGATCTCGGCGCCACCAAGAGCCTGCGCACTGGCGACAACGAGGCCCTCGACCTCGACGACAGTCTCCTCGCTGACCCCAGCCGGGCCAGGCAGGACAACCTGCGCTCGTCTCCGTCAACGCGTTGCCGAGAAGGGTAGGACAACCACACCGGCTCGGCACGTCGATTTCACCTGGGCGAGCAGATCACCCGGCGGCACGTCGGGGTCCAGTGGGCTCGGATTACTTACTTGCTGAGTCGGGCGTACACGCTGCGAGGTGGAGCCAACGAGCCGGACAGCGCGAACGTCTGTTCGGCGACCCGAGTGGCCAGGTCCGGCAAGAACGGTGTCAACTCGTTGGCGAGCGTACGACAAGCGGCCAGCAGCGTCGCCAGTACGGTGTCCAGCTCCTGATCCGGACCGCTGATGGCCAGGTCCCATGGTCGTGACCTGGTCAGATAGCTGGCCGCGGCATCGACGATCTGCCAGACGGCCTCAGTCGCCGCGACGAAGTCGGACCTGGTCAGTGCGGCGTGGACCGGGCCGGACACCGGTGGCCAGGTGCCGCCCGCCGGTGGTTCGCCGTCGCGGTAGCGGTGCACCAGGCCGGTTGCCCGGTCGATGAGGGTGCTCAGGCGTTTGTGCAGGTCCTTGTTGGCCAGGTGGACGATCCGGTCGGGGTTGAGCGTCGGGTCGCGCAGCAGCCACCAGCGCACGGCGTCCGAGCCGTACTGCGACGAAAGCGCACCGATGTCCGGGATGTCGATGTCGGGGTGCACCACGATCGCGGTCGGTAGGGGCGCGTTCGAGGACAGCAGGTGCGCGCGCCAGGCTTCCGAGTGCTGGCGTTGTGCGGGTTCGCCGATGACGTGGACGCGTGCGTCGCTTCCCGCCCACCAGCGTTGGTAGTGCGCTGGGCCGAGCACGTCCACGTATCGGGGGATCGGCGTTTCTGTCGCGTCGTAATCGTTGTACGACAACGTGAGCGTTGAGCGGAGTTCGGGTTCTCCGCCGCCGAGGAACCGCACTCGTGCGCCGGTCATCCGGTAGTGCCGTGCCAACACGTCCGCCCACACCAGTTCCAGTGCCGACGCCCGCGCTGTGGTGGTCACGTAGACCCGCGACATCACGGGAACGTAGCACGGCTACTCGGTCAGCCGGATGTCACGGAACGACACCACGTCGTTCTCCCCGTGGTTCTGGATGCCGATGTGCCCGGAGGCCAGTGACCGTTTCGGGTCCGTGTTGGTGAAGTCGTTGACCTGCACGCCGTTGAGCAGCACCCGCACCCGTTCGCCGGACACCACGAGCTCGAACGTGTTCCACTCGCCCGGCGGTCGCAGCGCCCTGTCCCTGGCCGCGATGTCCGCCGACTGGAAGCCGTAGATCGCCCCGGTGGTCCGCGACGGTTCGTCCGTCGCGTCGATCTGCACCTCGTAGCCGTTGTCCACCGCCGACATCGGGTCCGTACTCGCCGGGAAGCCGATGAACACCCCCGAGTTCGAGTCGCCCTGCGTCCGCCAGTCCAGCCGCAGCGTGTACGACCGGAACTCGTGCGCCGAGTACCAGAACAGCCCCATGCCGCCCGACGAGGTCAACACGCCGTTGTGGTTGGCGAAGCCACCCGGCCCTGCCTGCGACCAACCCACGGTGGACCCGCTGTAGAGCCGTAGGGGCCCAGGGGTGCACGCGGCCAGCAGCAAGGCGACCACTACCAAGATCTGCCGCATCACTGCCCACGGTACGTCACGGCCCGGCTGGTCGCCGTACCTGCGACGTAAGATCTCAGACCTGGTACATCGATGCGATGGAGCCGCGATGTCTGTGCTGCCCGGCCAGGACCCCGCCGCCCGGTCCTGGCGGCCCCTCAAGCGGGGCGCTCTCGCGACGCTCGGCGTGGCCATGCGGGTCGCGGGCGACGTCGCGGGCGGGTTGAGCGGGCCACGGGTGCGCGCGGCGGTCAGAGGCGTGCGCAGGCTGCTCGAGGTCGACGGCACCGGTCTCGCCGACCTGTCCGGGCGGCTGGAGTGGGTCGGCCAGACACCCTCGGGTGTCGACGTGATGTCTCTGGTCGAAGACGTCCTGCACAGTGAGACGAAGGCGGGCAGGCTGCCGACCGTCGCGTTGCCGCTGCACGCCCGCGACGAGCTGTCCGGTGTGCTGGTGGTGGCGGGCGCGAGCCGGATGGGGCCGGTGCGTGACGTCGCCGACTGGATCAGCGACGCGCTCGAACGCAACCGCCTCGAAGCCATGGCCGACCAGGCCGCGCAGGCCGAACTGCGTGCGTTGCGCGCCGAGATCTCACCGCATTTCGTCTACAACGCGCTCACGGTGATCGCGTCGCTGGTGCGGTCCGACCCGGACCGGTCACGGGAACTGATGCTCGACTTCGCCGACTACACCCGCTACAGCCTCGCCCGGCACGGCGACTACACGACCGTCGCCGACGAGTTTCATGCGATCGAGACCTATTTGGCGTTGCAGCGCGCCGTGCTCGGCGACAGGCTGCGTGTGCAGATCCGGGTGGCGCCGGAGGTGCTCGCGGTGGCGATCCCGTACCTGGTGTTGCAGCCGCTGGTGGAGAACGCCGTGCGGCACGGGATCGAGCCGCGTTCGAGGTCGGGACTGGTGCAGGTGCGGGGCGAAGCCGAGGGGTCGGACTGCGTGATCAGCATTGAGGACGACGGGGTGGGCATGGACCCGGCCGTCGCCGAACGGGTACTGGCCGGGCACGGCCGCTCCGACAGCGTCGGGCTGACCAATGTGGACAGAAGGCTGCGCAACGTCTACGGCTCCTGGTTCGGGCTCGTGGTGGAGACCGCGCCGGACGCCGGGACCAGGGTGGTCGTCCGGGTGCCGATGTTCCAGCCCGGGGTGATGCCGTGATGGGACAGGGCTTGACCGTGCTCGCCGTCGACGACGTCCCCGCGGCGCTGGACGAACTGGTCAGGATGCTGCGGGACGCCCCGGAGGTCGACGAGGTGCACGGCGCGGCCGACCCGATCGCCGCGCTCAAGATGATCCACAGCGGCCGGTTCGACGCGATCTTCCTCGACATCTCCATGCCCGGGCTCGACGGCCTCGAACTGGCCGCGCTGCTGCGCAAGCTCAGCGAGCCGCCCGCGATCGTGTTCGTCACCGCCCACGAGGAACACGCCGTCGCGGCGTTCGGCATCGGCGCGGTGGACTACCTGCTCAAGCCGTTGCGGTCGGAGCGGCTCGCCGACACCCTCGCCCGGCTCGGCAGGCGCACCGAACCCGCGCCGAGACTCGACGCGATGGCCGCGCTGCCCGTCGAAGCCGCTGGCCGGACCCACTACATCCGCCGCAGCGAAGTGTATTTCGTTGAGGCGCAGGGTGATTACGTCCGGCTGCACACCAAGGCGGGATCGCACCTCGTGCGGATGCCGATCTCACGGCTGCAGGAGTACTGGGAGAGCGCGGGTTTCGTCCGCGTGCACCGCGGTTTCCTGCTGTCCATCGGATCCGTGCGCGAACTGCGCAGCGACTCCGCGGGCGGACTGCTCGCGCACACCGAGGCCGGTGACGTCCCGGTGTCCCGCAGGCACTCCCGTGAACTGCGCGAGCGCTTGCTCCGGGCAGCGCAGCACGGCGAGTTGGACCGGCGGGCCTGATGCCGCATCGCAGGGTCGCGGTGACCAGCCCACAGACCCGCCTCGCGCACGCGCGCAAACGCCTGCGTGCCCGGTGGCGGGTGCCGGTGCTCGACCCGGCCGACGCGGAACGGGCGCAGCGGCTCTTCCGGGTGCAACGCCGACGGGCCGCGGCCGCGGTCGGCTGGCTGTTCGCGCTGGTGTTGTTGCTGCCGTTGGTGTTCGCGCTGTGGCCCCGGCTGGACACGCTGCACCTGCTGGGGATTCCGGTGTCCTGGCTGATGGTCGTGCTGATCCCGTTCCCGGCCATGGTCTTCCTCGCGGTGTGGCAGTTGCGGCGCGCCGAGAAGCCCGAGGACGAGGAGTGATCGCCGCTCTCGCGGTGGCCCCGGTCGTGCTGATCACGTTGCTGATCGGGCTGCGCGGGGTCGCCGCGATGCGCACCACGTCCGACTTCCTCGTCGCATCACGCCGGGTGTCGCCGCTGCTGAACTCGGCCGCGGTGTCCGGCGAATACCTGTCCGCCGCGTCCTTCCTCGGCGTGGCCGGTCTCGTGGTCAAGGACGGGCTCGGCGCGCTGTGGTACCCGGTCGGGTTCACCGCCGGGTACATCGCGATGCTCGCACTGGTCGCCGCGCCCATGCGGCGGTCCGGCGCGTTGACCGTGCCGGACTTCGCCGAGGCGAGACTGGCCTCGCCGCCGCTGCGCAGGCTCGCGGCCGTGGCGATCCTCGTGATCGGCGGGCTCTACCTGGTCCCGCAGTTCCGCACCGCCGGGCTGGTGCTCAGTGTCGTGAGTGGATCGCAGTACTGGGTCGGCGTGGTGATCGCCGGGGTCGTGGTCGCCGTGACGCTCGCGCTCGGCGGGATGCGGGCAGCCACCTACGTCCAGGCGTTCCAGTTCTGCCTGAAACTGGTGCTGTTCATCATCCCGGCGATCTGGCTGTTGCTGCGCGTCGGGCCGGACGTCCGCCAGGAAGCGGTGAACCCGACCGAATTCACCCACTTCGGTCACGACACCGCCGTGACTTTCCGTACGGCGGTCACAGTGGACATCACCACGCCGACCACTGTTCGTGACACAGCAGGCGGTGAACTCACGATGCCTGTGGGGGAATTTCAGATAGCGGCGGGCAGTGAGTACATCTTTCCCGAAGGAGCGGCCGTCCCCGGCCTGAAGGGACAGACACCGCCCGGCGGGGCCGGGTGGGAACGACCGCTGATCGACGTGCAGGGCGAGGGGTACCCGCTGCTGGGCACGTGGGCCGTCCTGTTGGCCACCATGCTCGGCACGATGGGGCTGCCGCACGTCCTCATGCGTTTCCACACCAGCCCGGACGGTCGCGCCGCGCGCCGGACCGCGGCGCTGACAGTCGTTCTGCTGAGCGCGTTCTACCTCTTCCCCGGCATCTACGGCGTACTGGGCCGTGTGCTGGTACCGCAGCTCTACCTGACGGGCGCAACGGATACGGCAGTCGTCGCACTACCGTCCCAGGTGGATGACGGAGCGTGGGGTGACGCGTTCACAGCGTTGCTGACCGCCGGTGCGTTCGCGTCGTTCCTGGCCACCTCACTGGGTTTGCTGCTCGTGGTCTCCGGCGCGATCTCGCACGACCTGTTGGCAGGCGGGCTCAGACAGCTGCGCGTGACGGTGTTTCTGGCGGCGGTCGCCGTCGTGCTGCTCGCGTTGCCCGCCGCCCGGCTGGACGCGGGCATCCTGGTGACGTGGGGGTTCACCGTCGCGGCGTCCACGTTCAGCCCTCTTCTGGTGCTGGGCATCTGGTGGCCGCGGCTCACCGCCGCCGGCGCGATCGCCGGTGTGGCAGTGGGTTTGCTCGCCACCGCGGGTGCGATCGTGATGACGCTGTTCGGCTCGCCGGTGCACGGCTGGCTGGCGATCCTGGTCGCCCAGCCCGCGCCGTGGTCGGTTCCGCTCGCGTTCGGCACCATGGTCGTGGTGTCCTTGTTCGGCAGGCCGCCGCCGTGGACGACGACGGCGATGCTGCGCCTGCACCTACGAGAGCAACCAGAACGTGACCTGGGCCACTCGACGTTCGGGCTTGACCGTTCGTCGACCGTTCGTCGCATGGTTCGGCGGTTTGTCCGCTAACCCGTCTGGGGCGCTGACCATCCCCCTATCGTGTCGCGGAACACACGCCGTGACAGGGAGGTCGCGTGAGTACCGTCGAACCTGACACCCGGCCACCGGACGCCCAGGACTGGGCGAAGGTCCAGGCCAGTCCCGAATTCGCCGACCTGCGGCGCAGGCTGCGCCGGTTCGTGTTCCCGATGACCGGCTTGTTCCTGGTCTGGTACCTGGTGTACGTGCTGCTGGCCGACTACGCGCACGGCTTCATGTCCACCAAGGTCTTCGGCAACATCAACGTCGCCCTGATCCTCGGCCTGCTGCAGTTCGTGTCGACCTTCGCGATCACGATGCTGTACGTCCGGTACGCCAACAAGAAACTTGACCCGAAAGCGGAGGAGATCCGCGAAGGGATCGAAGGCGGTGACGCACAGTGAGCATCGCCCAGGCCGCGTCGAACTCCAACCCGACGCTGAACATCTCGATCTTCGCCGCGTTCGTCCTCGTCACCCTGGTCGTGGTGTTCCGCGCCAGCAAGAACTCCCGCACGGCGGCCGACTACTACGCCGCCGGGCGTGCGTTCACCGGTCCGCAGAACGGCATCGCGATCTCCGGCGACTACCTGTCGGCCGCGTCGTTCCTGGGCATCGCCGGTGCGATCGCCGTGAACGGTTACGACGGTTTCCTCTACTCGATCGGGTTCCTGGTCGCGTGGCTGGTGGCGTTGTTGCTGGTCGCCGAGCTGCTGCGGAACACGGGCAAGTACACGATGGGTGACGTGCTGGCGTTCCGGATGCGCCAGCGACCGGTCCGCGCCGCCGCGGCGACGTCCACCCTGGCGGTGTCCTTCTTCTACCTGCTCGCGCAGATGGCCGGTGCCGGTGGTCTGGTCGCGTTGCTGCTGGGCATCACCGACAAGGCCGGGCAGGCCGCGGTCATCGCGATCGTCGGCGTGATCATGATCGTGTACGTGCTGATCGGCGGCATGAAGGGCACCACGTGGGTGCAGATCATCAAGGCCGCCCTGCTGATCACCGGTGCCGCCGCGATCACCCTGTGGGTGCTGGGCCGTTACGGCTTCAACCTGTCGTCGCTGCTGCAGGGCGCGGTCGACAAGGCGACCCCGGCCGTGCTGGACCCGGGCCTGCAGTACGGCAAGACCGCCGAGACGAAGCTGGACTTCGTGTCGCTGGCGATGGCGCTGGTGCTGGGCACCGCGGGTCTGCCGCACATCCTGATGCGTTTCTACACCGTGCCCACGGCCAAGGAAGCCCGCCGGTCGGTGGTCTGGGCGATCTGGCTGATCGGCATCTTCTACCTGTTCACGCTGGTCCTCGGCTACGGCGCGGGCGCGATCGTGGGGCCGCAGGCGATCAAGACGGCACCCGGCGGGGTCAACTCGGCGGCGCCGTTGCTGGCCGACGCACTCGGCGGGCCGGTGCTGCTCGGGTTCATCGCGGCGGTCGCGTTCGCCACGATCCTCGCTGTGGTGGCGGGTTTGACGATCACCGCGTCGGCGTCGTTCGCCCACGACGTGTACGCCAATGTGATCAAGAAGGGCAAGGCAGACCCGGCCAAGGAGGTCAAGGTCGCCAGGATCACCGCACTGGTGATCGGCGCGGTGGCCATCGCGGGCGGCATCTTCGCCAACGGGCAGAACATCGCGTTCCTGGTCGCGCTGGCGTTCGCGGTGGCCGCGTCGGCGAACCTGCCGACCATCCTGTACTCGCTGTTCTGGAAGCGGTTCAACACCCAGGGCGCGTTGTGGAGCATCTACGGCGGCCTCGCGGTCTGCATCCTGTTGATCATCTTCTCGCCCGCCGTGTCGGGTACGTCGGGATCGATGATCAAGGGGGTGGACTTCTCCTGGTTCCCGTTGCCCAACCCGGGAATCGTGTCCATCCCCGTCTCGTTCTTCCTCGGCTGGCTGGGCACGGTCCTGTCGAAGGAGCGTGACGACGCCAAGTACGCCGAGATGGAGGTCCGCGCGCTGACGGGCGCGGGCGCCGAGAAGGCTGTCGCCCACTAAGGGGCGTTTCCAGCAGAAGAAGTGAGGGCCGTCCGGTGCGCCGGACGGCCCTCTCGCTTATGCCGTTCCGTTCGGGTTGTCGAAGACGAGCCGCCATTCACCGTCCGCGCCCAGTCGCAGGACGTCGGTGGACGTGCCGGTCAGGTCGACCTCGTCGCCGTCCGGTGTCGTGCCCTTGATGGACCAGTCGATGAGAACCAGCGCGATGTCGTCGGCCCGGTAGACGTGCCGGATGTCGGCGTTCATCGGCAACCCGAAGCCGAGCAGGTGTTTCTGGGCCGCTCGCCGCGCGTCCCCCGTCATCGGCTGGCCGGGGGCGGGCACGAGCACGCCGTGTTCTTCGAACATCCCGTCGACGGTCTCGGCGTCGCCGCGGTTAAAGGCGTCCACAAAGGACTCGATAGTTCTGGTGATGCCGTCGTGATCTGCTGCCATGAACAAAACAGTGTATCGCGCCAGGTCACCCGGGCCGTGACCACTCGTGTCCACCGTTCCAGCACGCATCACTCGAGGTGCTGGAACGGTGGACAAGCGGGGTCAGATCAGCCTGGACATCACCGGGAAGCCCGCGTCACGCCACGCGGCGAACCCGCCGATGACGTCACGGACCCTGGTCAGCCCCAGCTGGGTCATCACCTGGTGCGCGGCGAGGCTGGAGGTGTAGCCCTCGTTGCAGATCAGGATGATCTCCTGGTCGTGCTCGGCGTGCCGCAACTCCTTGATGTGCCACGGCCCCGTCACGTCCAGGCGCCACTCCAGCACGTGCCGGGAGACCCCGATCGCGCCGGGGATCTCGCCGAACCGCCACCGGTACTCGGTCGGCCGCAGGTCGACCAGGGTCGCGCCGGTCCGCAGCGCCTCCGCTGCCTGGGCAGGGGTGTAGCGGGTGATCTCCTCCCGCGCCCGCTCCAACAGCCGCGAGATCGCGCTCACGTCCGGGCCGCGCGAAGCGCTGCCGCCTCGGCCTCCAGGACGCCGGTGTCCGGCTCCGGGGTGTCACATTCGATCGCCCGCAAATGGTGCGTCCCGGTGGGGAGCGAGCAATAGAAATTCATGACCCGCAGCGGCGGTGAATAGGCGTGGATCGACACGGTCGGGGTCATTCCGACATTGACGAGATTGTGCAGGTAATCCGCGCCGAAGCCGACGGCGGCGCCCTGGGCGTGCCGCCTGGTCCGCAGCCGCGTCGTGCCGACCGTGCCGTAGTCCTCGACCAGCGAACCCCTGGCGACGGCGAACGCGCCGACGCTGCCGCCGTGGTCGTGCAGCAACGTGTCCTGGCCGATGTCCCAGCAGATCAGCCACACCTCGTGGGTGGCGTCCCGGCTGAGCCGGACGCAATGCCGCTCGTAGAGGTCGAACTTGATTTCGGCACGCCAGGAATCCGGCGATTTCGCGATGGTTTCGACGATGTCCCGTAACTGCCCGGCGGGCAGCACGGCGTCGTGTGGGAATTCCACGAGACAAGCCCTTTCGCCAAGAACCCACGGTGTCCTGGTCCGCCGGGTCGGCGACCCGTCGCTCCAGGCCAGCATGGATTGGTATCTCGCTCGAGCTCCTGCCGCCGCAAAACACACCGTTGTCGGCGCGTTCACCACGGCAAAGCCCGAAAGGCCACTATATGGTGGCCAGGTGCGGATAACCAGAGCACAGCGCAACGCGGTGGCCGAAAAGATCACCAGCCTTGAGCGGTCGTTCTACGGGCGCGGTCCGCGCAGCGTCAAGGTGTCGGTCAGCGACGACGACCCGATCAGCCTGGTCGTGCTGTCGGTGGACAGCCTGACTGTCGCGGACGCCGTGCTCAGCGAGCGCGGGCTCAAGGACGCGGTGATCCGGCACCACGAGGCGCTGCACGAAGCCACCAAGGCGGAGTTCCAGGAAGCGATCGAGGAGATCGTCGGCAGCCCGGTGTCGGCGTACCTGGCACAGGTGCACCCCACCACCGGCCTCGCGGTGCGGGTGTTCGTCTTCAGCGACCAGGACGACGGCGACGAGGCCTGAGATAGGGTCGCCCGGGTGAACAGTGATCCTGTTGTCGCGCCGTACGGGGAATGGGACTCACCGGTGACGGCGGCCGACGTCGCCAGTGCCCGGATCAGGGTCGCCTTTCCCCACATCCAAGGTGGCGAGCTGTGGTGGCAGGAGATCCCGCCGGGCAACGGCGGACGAACCACCGTCATGCACAGGGCCGTCGACGGCACGATCACTTCCGTTCTCCCGCCCGGCTACGAGGCGCGTACCCGCGTGCACGAGTACGGCGGCAAGTCCTACCTGCCGGTCCCGGGCGTCGGCCTGGTGTTCGCCAACCACGAGGACCAGCGGCTGTACCTCGTCACCGGCGGGGACGAGGTTGACGGGGGCTGTGTACCGCTGACCCGGCCGGATTCCGGGCGTTACGCCGATTTCGTGCTGTCCCCGGACGGGACCGAGGTCTGGTGCGTCCGGGAGATCCCCGGTTCGCCTCCGGTCCGCGCGATCGTGGCCGTCCCGCTGGACGGCGGCGCGGCGGTCCGGGAACTGGTGGACACAGGCGATTTCCTGGCTTTCCCGACGCCGTCGCCGGACGGCACGGCCCTGGCGTGGATGTGCTGGAACCGGCCGGACATGCCGTGGGACTCCGCACAGGTGCGTGTCGCCCGGCTCGACGGATCCGAACCGGAGCGAGCGGTGCTCGGTGGGCCCGGCGAGTCGGCGCTGGCGCCGCTGTGGCGTGACGGCGAAAGCCTGTACGCCATCTCCGACCGCTCCGGCTGGTGGAACCCGCACGTGGTCGACTTGGCCGGGACAGTGCGGGACCTCTGCCCGCGTGAGGAGGAGTTCGCCGAGCCGCTGTGGAGCCTGGGCGGTCGCCCGTTCGGCGTGCTCCCGGATGGGCGGCTCGTCGTGCTGCACGGCCGAGGGGAGCTGCGCCTGGGCATCCTCGAACCGGATTCGGGCAAGATCACCGACGTCCCGACGCCGTACACCTCGTTCGCCCCGGCGTTGACTGTGGACGGTCACACCGTTTCCTGCGTCGGCTACAGCCCCGACCTGCCCGCCGCGGTGATCACAGTGGACCTGATCAGCGGCCACTGCGACGTGGTGCGCCCGGAGGCCGCGCTCGTGCACACGACGTACCTGCCGTCCGCCAGGGCAGTGGAGTTCACCGGTGACGACGGCAAACCGGTGCACGGTTTCCTCTACCCGCCGTCGAATCCCGGGTTCCGCGCGCCGGACGGCGAGAAGCCGCCGTACGTCCTGTGGGCGCACGGCGGGCCGACCGGCCATTCGACGTCGGCGTTCGACGTCGGCAAGGCGTTCTTCACCAGCCGTGGCATCGGTGTGCTCGACCTGAACTACGGCGGATCCAGCGGGTATGGCCGCGCGTACCGCAACCGTCTGCTGGGCAAGTGGGGCATCGTCGACGTGGCCGACGCGGTGACCGCCGCCCGAGCCCTTGTCGCGCAGGGCGAGGCCGACGAGTCCAGGCTGGGCATCCGGGGCGCGTCGGCAGGCGGGTGGACAGTGCTGGTCGCCGCGACGCGCAGCACTGTCTTCGCCGCGGGTGTGTCGTACTTCGGCGTCAGCGACCTGACCCTGCTCGCCGAGCAGACGCACGACTTCGAAGCCGGATACCTCGATTCGCTGGTCGGGCCGTTGCCGGAAAGCGCTGAGCTGTACCGGGAACGCTCGCCACTCGGGCACGTCAGCCCGCAGACCTGCCCGCTGTTGCTGCTGCAGGGCCTGACCGACCCCGTCGTGCCGCCGTCGCAGGCGCTCGCGTTGATCGGCGAACTGGCGGAGCACGACGTGGACCACACGTACATCGCGTTCGCCAAGGAGTCGCACGGTTTCCGCAAACCGGCGAACGTCCGCGCGAGCCTGGAAGCCGAACTGGCCTTCTACCGCCGCGTCTTCGGCACATGACGGGCCGACGTCGTCAGGGCTGCCCCAGCGCGGCCGGTGGCGTGTTGCCGCACGTGGCGCCCTCGACGAACTGGGGCGTCACGATGAACACGAACTCGTGCACCCGGTCAGCCGCCAACTGGTCGAGCACGTAGGACTCAGCGATGCGGATCCCGTGGCGCATCAGCAGTTCCTGGTGCACGGGGATGACCGCGCCGTCGTTGTTCACGGGATTGCCCATCACCTCGAGGGTCCACGTGTCGCTGCCGATCAGCACCGGCCGGAACCTCGCCAGGTACCGGGCTTCGCGCAGGTAGATCCCCGGCATGCCACCGGATCCGCCCCACCGCGCGAGCTCGGCGGGATCGCGCCGGGCCAGCAGGTTGGTCCAGCCGGTGCGCAGGAGCACGGCGTCACCGGGGTCGATGCGCTCGATGTGGCCGAACTCCATTGCCTGTTTGATGTCCTCGACCGTGATCCGGTAGTTGTCCTTGAGCACCGGCTGACCGTTGGCCGCGGGTGGTCCGAGCGCGTCGTGCTGGCCGGTCGCGGCCTTCACGCCGACGACGTCCAGCAGGATGCCCTTGGTGACGATCGGCCCGGTGTGCTCGCTGCCGAGCATCGCGGTGCCGTGGTCACGGGCGATGTCCTGGCCCCGGAACCCGTTGTAGAACAACCCGGCCGCGCCGACGTGGTTCAGGCCGTCCAACTGGGACCCGATCTGGAACGTGTTCGACGCCTCGAACCGTTCCTCGTGCACGCTGAGCTTGTTGGCCCCGAACGGCTCGTCGAACGCCACGTGGCCACCGAAACCGGGCGGTGCGGGATAGCCGCCCAGCAGCAGCTTCAGCTCGTGCCGCCGTTCCGGCTGGTACGGCTGCATTGTCGGGAACCCACTCCACATCAACGCGCCGAGGTTGTACGTCTTCACCGGGCGGTTCGCGTCCAAGGTCTGCCGCAGGACACGGGCGGTCTTCGCAGGCGTCACCTCGTTGAGGGTGCCCCGTTGGTCGCGCGGCCCGTACCGGCTGGGCGCCCAATCGCGCAGGTTCGCCGGGTCGGCGTAGTCGAACGGCACGTCATCGGGGCTCGTGGCGTGGGCTTCGGACGGCAACGCGGTGAGCACAGTGCCCGCCGCGCCCGCCTTCAGCACACCCCGGCGGGACAGGCTGGCTCGCAACAGATCGACATTCATACCCGTACTGACCCGCGCGGGGTCAGGAATTCATCGCGATCCCGTTGACCGACAGCGCGGGCGGCTGCGCCTGCGGACGGCCGAGCAGGTAGCCCTGCGCCTGGTCGCAGCCGAGTTCCTGGAGCACGGCGAACTGCTCGGCGTCCTCGACACCCTCGGCGATCGTGGTCAGGCCGAGCGCTTGACCGAGCCGGATCACCGCGGTCACGATCTCCCGGTCGGACGGGTCGGTGACCAGCCCGGCCACGAACGACCGGTCCACCTTGATGATGCTGACCGGCAGCCGTTTGAGGTAGCTCAGCGACGAGTAGCCGGTGCCGAAGTCGTCGATGCCCAGCCCGACGCCCATCTCCCTGAGCTCGTCGAACTGCCGCAGCGTGGACGTGTCCGCGTCCATCAGCACGGTCTCGGTCAGCTCCAGTGCCAGCGCCGACGGTTCCAGCTCGGCGGCAGCCAGCGCGCGGGCGACCGTCCTGGCCAGGTCCGGTTGAGTCGCCTGACGGGCCGAAAGGTTCACCGCCGTGCGGAAGTCCGGCGGCACGACACCGTCCGCGCGCCACAGCGCGAGCTGGCGGCACGCCTCTTGCAGGACGTACGTCCCGATCGGCACGATCAGCCCGCTGTCCTCGGCCACCTGGATGAACGCGGCAGGCGGCAGCAGGCGGTCGTTCTCTTCCCGCAGCCGCACCAGCGACTCCACCGCGACCGCCTTGCCCGTGCCCAGCTCGATCACCGGCTGGAAGTGCAGCACGAACTTCTCGTCGCGCAACGCCTGGCGCAGCGTGGACGCCACCGCGACCCGGTCGACCGCGCGGGCCCGCCGCGTCTCGTCGAAGATCTGCCAGCGGTTCTTGCCCTGGGTCTTGGCGCCGTACATCGCCGCGTCGGCGTTGCGCAGCATGTCCTCCGGCGTCAGGGACTCGTTGTCGGACAACGCGATGCCGATGCTGGCGGTGACCTCGACCTCGACCTCGTGCCCCGGCAGCACCACGAGCTTGCCCACCGCCGACGTCAGCCGTTCGGAGATCTCCACCGCGTTCTGCTCGCCTGCCAGGTCCGAGCACAGCACCACGAACTCGTCGCCACCCAGCCGCGCGACGGTGTCCGCGGGCCGGACCTGGCCGCTGATCCGCTTCGCGATCTCCCGCAGCACCTCGTCGCCGATGTCGTGGCCGAGGCTGTCGTTGATGTCCTTGAACCCGTCGAGGTCGATGAACATCACGGCGGTCAGCGACGGGTGCCGGTCGGCGCGGGCGAGCACCTGCTTGAGCCTGTCCATCAGCAGTGCCCGGTTGGGCAGGCCGGTCAGCGAGTCGTGCAGCGCCTGGTGGACCAGGCGGGCCTCCGCCGCACGGCGTTCGGTGATGTCCTCGATCTGCGTGACCAGGTACACCGGCGCGTTGTTGTGCGGGCGCACCGGGGACACCGTGACCTGGCCCCAGACGACCCGGCCGTCCGCGTGGTAGTACCGCTTGATGCCGTGGAAGGGCTCGTTGCTGCCCGCTTTCATGGCCGCGACCGCCGCGCCGCCCACCGCGTAGTCGTCGGGGTGGCTCACGTCCACCACCCGCAACGACAGCAACTGGTCCTCTGTCCGGCCGAGCATGTCGCACAACGCCTTGTTGACCTGCAGGAACACCCCGCCCTCGCCGACGAGGCACATCCCGATCGACGCGTGGTCGAAGGCCTGCCGGAACCGCGCTTCCGCGTCGCGCAGGTCCCGTTCGGCCGCCCGGCGCGCGGTCACGTCGATTCCCGTCGAGATCACGTGCGTGACCTCGCCGTCGTCGTCGACGATCGCGCCGTTGGACCAGGACACGTCGAACCGTTCGCCGTCGCGGCGGATCCACGTGTGCTCGTAGACCGCGGGCAGGTCCGACGGTTCGATGTCCCGGTAGTAGAGCGCCGTCGACGCCCTTTCCTCCTCCGGCAGGAACAGATCCCAGAACGGTCTGCCCACCACCTCGGCGAACGCGTATCCGGTGATCAGCTCGCACGCCCGGTTGAACCGCACGATCCGCCCGCCGCGGTCGAACACCACGATCAGGCTGCCCGCGACGTTCAGCACCGCGTCGACGAAGTCGTGTTCCTGTCTCAGGTGCAGCTCCGACAGCCGTTGTTCCTCGACCATCTCCTGCAACTGGTGTGCCATTCCGTTGAAAGCAGTCGCCATGTCACCGATCTCGTCGCGGCTACGCACCTGTACGCGTTCCGCCAAGTTGCCTTTCGCCAAGCTGGTCGCTCCTCTGGCGACCGCGCCGATATCCGTACTCATCCGTCGCGCCAGCCATACCGTTAGCAGCACCGCGATCACGAATGCGGCGAGCACACCGGTCAGCGCGAACGCCCGGTCCGCCATGTCGCTGTCCTGACGGATCCGCAGCATGCGCGTTTCCTGATCCAGGATCGCCGTCCAGAGCGTAGCCATTGTGGCCGCTGCGCCGTCGATCGCACGCGCGTATGCGGTCCGGTCGAGCCGGACTGTCGTCGCCTCGACGAAATCGCGAGTGGTCATTGTGGCCAGATCGGTCAATGCCAGGTACGCCGTACGCAGCCGCGGCGCGAGGTGGTCACGCATCTCGCGGCCGTCGGCCGTGGTGCTCATCGCGCGGAACGCGGTGAAGAGGTTGTCCTGCAGCACGTCCGCGTGCCGCATCAGCATCGCCACGTCACCGGCCACCTTGGTCCGGTCGGGCAGGGTGATCTCGCGGCTGGTGAGCAGGTCGTCCACGGTGTTGCCGAGTCCGCTGATCCTGATCACCAGCTCCGGCGAGCACACCACCATCGCGTCGGCGAGGTGGTACGTGCCCAGATCGGGGTCGAGCACCAGGTTGGACGTCGCCCCGACGTACCCGATCAGCGTCCGGACGTCGCCGATCAACATCGCCTGCGCCGCGTCGGTGTTCGTCCGTTCCTGGGGTCCGGACAGGACTCTCTGCCAGCTCTGTGCCTGTGCGGCAGGCAACGCGGTGGCGTTCAGATCCGCACTTGTGGTCCGCAGGTCCCCGTTGAGCCGCGCGTCCACTTCGGCCAAGAGGGCATAACCGCTGTTGATCCGTTCACGCAGGGGCACAAGATCTGCTGCGGGCCGTGTCGAAGTGCCAACCTGACGCGTGTACTTCTTGTGGGTTGCCAGATCAGGCAACAGCGTCGTCAGGGGACGCAGGTATTCGACACCACGCAGTTCGTTGGCGGTCATGTCGATGCGACGGGAGTTGGCTTCGAGCAACAGATATGTCGCGCCCGCGAGCAACGCGGTGAACGCGATGCCGATGGTGGCCAGCTTGTGCCATATCCGCCAACGTTTGCGCTTCGGCCGTACCTCGTCTTCCCGTTCAGTCACTGTGCTTCCGTGCCTAACGGCCGGCGCGTGCATCGGCAGGGCCACCACCTGGATGTCGCAACTCGTACCCCGTGCGCGGCAATCATCTGCCGCGCCTTCGAAGTGACGCAACCATCAATATGTGCGAGGGACGTGAACTGTACTGCCGGAATGTGTCAAAACGTGATCAGTTCGAAAGACATCCTATGATCGTCGTGCTCGCCGGGTGTCGTCTCGTGGACTGGGATGTTGATCATATGGTGGGACTTTCGGATTAGCATCCCCGGCATGACACCGAGAACATTGTTGCAGGTTGGTGCACTCGCCGCGGCTGTGGGGTTGCTCGCCGGGTGCAATGCGGCCAGGGCCCCCGGTGCGGCGCCGGGCCCGGCCGGGAGTTCCGGCGGTCCGGCCTTGGTGCTGGTCACACCGAACCCGGTGGGTGTCAACGACTTCTTCAAACTGGCCGTGCGCGGGGTCGAGTCGGCCGCGGCCAGGCACAAGGGTGGCCAGAAGGTCTACCAGAGCACCGATCCCGCATCGATTCAGCAGAACCTCGCCGCGGCCGTGCGCGAGAAGCCCGCTGTCGTCGTCGCCGTCGGCTTCAACTTCGCGGACGCGATCGCGGCCGAGGCCGAGCGCAGTCCCGGCCAGAAGTTCCTGTTCGTGGACTCGTGCACGGCCAAGCCGTTCGCGAACGTCACCTGCGCGGTGTTCCGCGAGTACGAGGGGAGCTACCTCGCCGGTGCCGAGGCGGGACTGCTGAGCAGGACCGGGAAAGTCGGTGCGGTGGTCGCGTTGGACACGCCGCAGTTCCGCCGGTTCTCCGTCCCGTTCGGTCAGGGCGCGGAGAAGGTCAAGCCGGGGACAACGTTGACACCGCTGTACATCGGCGGCTCGAACCCGTTCAACGACCCGGCGCGGGCGAAGGCGCTCACCGCGACGCTCGGCGGGCAGGGCGTCGACCAGGTGATGGGTGCTGCTTCGGCGGCGGGCAACCCCGGCGTGTTCGAAGCGGCCAAGCAGGGCGGGTTCTTCGCGTACGGCGTCGATGTCGACCAGTGCCCCTTGAGCCCTGGTCAGGTCGTGGACAACGTCGTCAAGCGGACCGACGTGGTGATCGGCGACGGCGTCGACGCGATCCTGAGTGGACAGAACGGCGGCACGAAGTCGTACGGACTCAAAGAAAATGGCATCGCGTTGACCGGACTCCAGCCGGAGGCGGCTTCGTCGCAGTGCGTGGTCGCACGCTATCCGGACGTGATCGAACGGGTCGGGGAGTTGCGCGACCAGATCGTCTCCGGCGCCATCACGGTCGAAGACCCAGCCAAGCAGTGAGCAGCCAAGCGATGAGCGGCGTGTCGATGCGGGGGATCGTCAAACGGTTCCCCGGCGTGCTGGCCAACGACCACGTCGACCTCGATGTCGGCGCGGGGGAGATCCACGCGCTGATGGGCGAGAACGGCGCGGGCAAGTCGACGCTGATGTCGATCCTCTATGGACTGTACCGGCCGGACTCCGGCACGGTGGCGCTGCGCGGCGAGCCGGTCGCGTTCGGCTCGCCGTCGCAGGCCATCGACGCGGGTGTCGGCATGGTGCAGCAGGAGTTCGCGCTGTTCCCGCAGCTGACCGTGGCCGAGAACGTCGTTTTCGGACGTGAGCCGACCCGCCGGGGGCTGCTGGACCGCAAGGCCGCCGCGCGGGCCGTCGACGAGTTGGTCGCCCGGCACGACCTGCGGGTGCGGCCCGGTGACCGGGTCGGCGACCTGCCGGTCGGGGTACGTCAACGAGTGGAGATCCTCAAGCTGCTCTACCGCTCGGCGGACGTGCTGATCCTGGACGAGCCGACGGCCGTGCTCACTCCTGGCGAGACCGACGGCCTGTTCGGCGTGCTGCGGGCGCTGGCCGCCGAAGGGCGCACGGTGTTGTTCGTGTCGCACAAGCTCCAGGAAGTGCTCGCTGTCAGTGATCACGTGACCGTGATGCGTGATGGAAAGGTCAGCGCGCACGGTCCGACAACCGATTTCACGCCGCATTCGCTCGCGTCGGCCATGACCGGCCGCGAGATCGACCTCGACCGGGTCCACCCGGCGGGCACACCGGGCGAGCCGGTGCTGGAGCTGCCCGAGCTGACGGTCAGGGCAGGCGAGATCGTCGGCATCGCCGGAGTGGCGGGCAACGGCCAGAACGAGCTGGTCTCGCGCGTCACCGGAGCCGCGCACGTGCCGGAGGAGCGCGGCGAGACGGGATCGGCCGCGTCGGCGAGCGTGGCCGACAACCTCGCGGTCGGGTTCCACCGCCGCCGTCCGTTGTCGCGCGGCGGACTCCTGCGCCCGTCGGAGATCAGGAAGCACGCCCGTGCGATCATCTCGCGGTTCGACGTGCGGGCGACCGAGCGGCAGCCGATGGGCACGCTGTCGGGCGGCAACCAGCAGAAAGCCATCCTCGGCAGGGAGCTGACGCACGACGCGCCGCTGCTCGTGGTCGAGCAGCCGACGCGAGGTGTGGACGTCGGCGCGATCGAGAACATCCACGCGCAGCTCGTCGCGTACCGCGACGCCGGGCACGGCATCCTGCTGATCTCGTCGGAGCTGACCGAGATCCTGGCCTTGTCGGACCGGATCCTGGTGATGTACGAGGGCAGGATCACCGCCGAGTTCGGCCGCGCGGACGCCGACCCCGACCGGATCGGCCTGGCGATGGCGGGTGGTGCCCCGTGAGGACAGCCCCCTTGAAGACAGCCCCCTTGAAGACAGTCGGGGTCGCGGTGCTGGCCGCGCTGGTCATCGGCACGGTGTTGCTGCTCGCCACGGGTGCGGATCCACTGGTGGCGTACCAGTCGATCGTGTCGGGCGCGTTCGGCCCGGACGGGTTCGCCGACACGCTGGCCTACGTGGTCCCGGTCGCCGGGCTGGCCACGGCGTTGGCCATCCCGTTGCGGGCGGGCATGGTGAACCTCGGTGGTGACGGTCAGCTGGTGCTCGGCGCGATCAGTGCCGTCACGGTCGGGCTCGGCACCGGCAGTGCCGTGCTCGCGTTGCTCGCCGGGATCCTCGCCGGAGGCGCGTACGCGGTCCTGGCGGCGTTGTGCGAGAACCGGTTCGGTGTGCCGCTCCTGGTCAGTACCTTGCTACTGAGTTATCCGGCGATGTCCCTGGCTAGCTATCTAGTGCGCTTTCCGCTGAAAGACGAGGGATCCAGCCTGCCGCAGACCCCGCAGCTGCCGGACGGCGCCCGGCTGCCCGAGTTGGCCGCGCTCGTCGTCGTGCTCGTGGTGGTTTTGGTGTACACAGTGGTCGACGCACGCACCCCGGCGGGCTTCGAAGCACGGGTGACGGGGTGGAACGCGCGGTTCGCCGAGTACGCCGGGATCGACCGGCCACGGCTGACCGTGCGGTTGCTCGCCTTCTCCGGGGGCACGGCCGGGCTGGTCGGGGCGATGGTGGCGATGGGGTTCCCGTACCGGTTCATCGACGGCGCGCTGATCACGCCGCAGTACACGTGGATCGGCCTGCTGGCGGCCTTGCTGGCCAGGGCGAATCCACTCGGGACGCTCGTGGCGGCGGTGTTCTTCGCCGCGCTGACCAGCGGCGGGTTCGCGATGGAACGCGCGACGCAGGTACCGCGCGAGCTGACCGCGATCCTGCAGGCGGTGCTGATCCTCTTCCTGGCGGCGACTTCGGGGCTGCTGCGCAAGCGAGGTGCTCGTGTTTGACCTGAGCCTGATCTCGTCCACGCTGACCGCGTTGACGCCGATCCTCTTCGCGGCGTTGGGTGGGGCGTTGTGCCAGCGCGCCGGTGTGTTCAACATTTCGCTGGAGGGCACGCTGCTGGTCGGGTGCTTCGCCGCGGTCGCGGGCAGTTGGTACACCGGCAGCGCCTGGCTCGGTGTCCTGACAGCGGTGGTGGCGTCGGCGGCGTATTCGCTGATCCTGGCGGTCGGCTCGGTGACGTTCGGCGGTGACGCGATCGTCATCGGTGTGGCCGCGAACCTCCTCGCGGTCGGCCTGACGAGCTTCCTGATCCGCACGGTCTTCGGCACCGAGGGCGCGTTCAGCGACCCGGCGCTGGACGGACTGGAACCGGTGCTCGGACAGTCGCTGCTGGTCTACGTGTCCTGGATCGCCGTTGCCGCGTTCGCGGTGCTGCTCTACCGCCACCCGTGGGGATTGCGGCTGCGCGGAGTCGGCGAACGGCCACTGGCGGCGAGAGCTCTCGGCGTGAGCGTCACGAAATACCGGTACTGGGCGATCATCGCCGCGGGCGCGTTGTGCGGCCTCGGCGGCGCCCAGTTGGCACTGGGTTCGGTCACCTTGTTCGCCGAGAACATGACCGCCGGGCGCGGGTGGATCGCGGTGGTAGCGGTGATGCTCGGCCGCGCGACCCCGATCGGCGTGCTGCTGGCGGCGTTGTTGTTTGGGCTCGCCGAAGCGCTGGGCTTCCGGCTGCAGGGCCTCGGGCTGCCGCAACAGGCCACCGACGCGGCGCCGTACCTGGTCACGTTGGTCGCGTTGTTCCTGTCCAGCAGGCGCAACCGAGTCAGCGTCCCGGGATAGCGTCCAGCAGACCCTGGGTGTACTCGTGCCGCAGGGCGGACAGCACGTCACGCACCGGGCCGGATTCGACGATCCGGCCCGCGTGCATCACCCCGACGCGGTCGGCGATCGGCGTTGCCCGCTTGTGAACAGCCCGCGACGACGAGCGCTGTGCGAGCAACGCCGCCGTTAACCTGGATGACACAACGAACTCCTCTGCTCCCTCCTCGTGAGTGGTTGTCGGGGTTCTGACCCGGCTAACCACTCACGAGGTCTATGCACTACTGCAGCTTGCGAAGCGACGTGTGCGCCGGTCAACGGCGTCCACGGCGTGGGACAGGGGCTTGTCCGGCGCGGATAGCTGCCATCATCCCGACCATGGTCGCGAGTCCCACTTCGAGTGCGGCTGCGGTGTTGCGCGCGGTGCTCCGGAACGGCCCGGTGCCGCGCCGGACGCTGTCCCGTCTCACCGGACTGAGCGGGGCCGCCGTGTCACGCCATTGCGCGCGGCTGGTGGAGCTCGGCCTGGTCGTCGAGACGCCGGCCATCCAACGGATGGGCCGCCCGCACGCGCCACTGGACATCGACACCGACACCCACCGTGTGGCCGGAGTCCACGTGGCACACGAGTTCTGCACGGTCGTGGTGCTGGATCTGCGGTGCCGTGTCCTCGCGCAGCGTCGCGTGCCGCACGTGTCCGGCGATCCCGTCGAGGTACTGGAGAACGCCGCGGACGAGCTCACTTCGCTTGTGCTCGAGGTGATTCCGGGTCAGGCTCCGTTGTCGCTCGGGGTGGCCACCGGGGGATGGGTCGACCAGGATGCCGGGGTGATGGTCGAGCACGCCTCGCTGGGCTGGCGGGACGTGCCGTTGCGGGACGTGTTCGCGCGACGGCTCGGACTGCCGGTGCACGTGGACAACCACACGCGTGCGTTGATGCACGCCGAGGAGCTGTTCGGCGCGGTGGGGAATCGGGACTCCGTGCTGTACCTGTTCGTGGGCAACGTGGTCGACGCCGCCGTCCGGATGGGCGGGCGGACGATGCGCGGCAGGCGTTCCGCCGCGGGCGACATCGCGCACCTGCCCGTCGGTGATCCGGCTGTCCGTTGCCCCGAAGGGCATTTCGGGTGTTTCGAGGCAACGGTGGCCGATCAGGCGTGGTCTCGCCGGGTCGCCGGGCGGTCGTTCTGGGACCTGCTCGCGGCCGCCGAGTCGGGCGATGTCGTGGCGCGTCGGCAGTTGGCCGAGCGCAGCCGGATCATCGGACGTGTCGCCGCTTTGCTGTACGACCTGGTGAACCCGGACCTGCTGGTGGTCTCGGAACTCGGTGCGAACTCCTTTCCCGAATGCCTCGCCGCTGTCCGCGAGGAAGTCGGCACACGCTCGCGCGCGCCGGGAAACCCGGTGACCGCAAGCAGTTTCGACTCGTCGACCGTGCTGGCCGTCTCGGCGGGGGCGGCTGCTTTGGACATGCTCTACGGTAATCCGCTGTCGGCGTCGTTCGCGCCCACGTCTCACTGAGTGGGCCCGACTTAATTTCATCCGTCGCAAAGTTGACCGTCCCGTCGCGGCATTCCCAGTATTGGACGCATCCCACCGCGCGACGATCCTGGAGAAACCCATGCCGGAGCGGCACTTGCACCTCAACGCCTTCCTGATGGGCGTCGGCCATCACGAGGCGGCGTGGCGACACCCGCTGGCCGATCCGGCCGCGCTGACCGACGTCCGGCACTTCCAGAACCTGGCGCGGATCGCCGAGCACGGCACGTTCGACTCGGTCTTCCTCGCCGACGGAGTCCAGGTGTGGGGCGACATCGAGCACACCGCCGCCCAGGTCTTCGAACCGATCACGCTGCTCACCGCGATCGCGGCCGCGACGAGCCACATCGGACTGATCGCGACCGTGTCGACCAGTTACAGCGAGCCGTACAACGTCGCGAGGTGGTTCTCGTCGCTCGACCACATCAGCGGCGGCCGCGCGGGCTGGAACATCGTGACCACCGCGGGCGACCGGGCCGCGCAGAACTTCTCCCGTGACGCGGCGGCCGACCACGCCGAACGATACGAGCGCGCGGCCGAGTTCGTCGGCATCACCAACCGGTTGTGGGACAGCTGGGATGCCGACGCGCTGGTCGTCGACAGGGCAACCGGTGTCTACACCGACCCGGCCAAGGTTCGGGAACTCGGCCACGTGGGCCGGTTCTACCAGGTCCGGGGCCCGCTGAACTCGATCCGCGGCCCGCAGGGGCGGCCGTTGCTCGTCCAAGCGGGATCGTCCGAGGACGGCAGGACCTTCGCCGCGCAGCACGCGGAAGCCGTGTTCACCGCGCACCAGACGTTCGACTCGGCGCGCGCGTTCTACACCGACCTCAAGGCCAGGGTGGCCGAACAGGGACGGGACCCGGACTCGGTGAAGGTCCTGCCGGGGATCGTGCCGGTACTCGGTGCCACACAGGCCGAAGCCGATCAGCTGGCGCGAGAACTGGACGAGCTGATCGTGCCCGTCCGCGCGGTCCGCCAGCTGTCGGAGATGATCGGCGTGGACCTGACCGGGCACCCGCTCGACCGGCGACTGCCCGAACTGCCGCCGGTGCAGCGGGTCAACGGCGCCAGGAGTCGGTTCGAACTCGTGCGTGACCTGGCCGTGCGCGAGCAGTTGACGTTGCGGCAGATCCTGTCGCGGCTGGGCGGCGGCCGTGGCCACCAGGTGGTCGCGGGAACACCGGACACCATCACCGACCACATCCAGACGTGGTTCGACCAGGGCGCCGCGGACGGCTTCAACGTCATGCCGCCGCTGCTGCCACACGGGCTGGAGCAGTTCGTCGAGACGGTGGTGCCCAGACTGCGTGACCGCGGGCTGTTCCGCAGCCGCTACACCGGCTCGACCTTGCGTGATCACTACGGCTTGTCGAACCTGGCGCCGGTGACGGTCTGAAGGAGGTGTCCACAGTGGTCAACAGGCGTGCTTTCCTTGTCCTGGCGGGTGGAATCGTCGCGGGATGTGGCACAGGTTCGGCATCCGGCGAGACCAAGACGGTGCGCTACCAGGGTTGGGCCGGGCAGGTCACGCCGCCGGAACTGGCCGCGGACCTCGGGTATCTCGGCGACGTGAAGCTGGAGTGGGTCGGCAACACCATCAGCGGCCCGCAGGACATCCAGTCCGCCGCGACCGGGCAGGTCGACTTCGGCGGCGCGTTCAACGGCGCGGTGGTCAAACTGGCGTCCGGCAACGCCCCGATCACCGCGGTGATCAGTTACTACGGTGTGGACGAGGCCCAGTTCAGCGGGTACTACGTCCTGGCGAACTCACGGATCCGCTCGGCCCGTGACCTGGTGGGCGCCAAGGTCGGCATGAACACGCTCGGCGCGCACTCCGAGGCCATGCTGGACACGTACCTGCAGCGCAACGGCGTCGAGCGGGCCGAGTTCGGCCAGGTCGAACGGCTGGCGCTGCCGCCGGTGAACACCGAACAGGCACTGCGGCAGGGACAGGTCGACGTCGCGGTGCTCGGCGGGATCCTGCGTGACAAGGCGCTCAAGACCGGCGGCATCCGGCCACTGTTCACCGACTTCGACCTGCTCGGCCGGTTCTCCGCGGGTACCTACGTGATGACCGAACGGTTCCTGAAGGACAACCCGAGCACCACGAAAACGTTTGTCACAGCGGTCGCGAAAGCCATCGACTGGTCCCGGACCACACCTCGCGACCAGGTGATCAAACGGATGAGGGACATCCTCACCCGGCGCGCCCGCAACGAGGACCCGGATCCGCTGGACTACTGGAAGTCCTACGGTGTCGCCGAACCCGGCGGCCGCATCCAGGACAAAGAGTTGCAGGTGTGGGTGGACTGGCTGACCGAACGCGGTGACCTCGAACCCGGTGCGGTGAAGGTGGGCGATCTGTACAGCAACCAGTTCAACGGGGGGATCGTGTGACACCGAAGATCGCGTTCGATGCCGTGTGCAAGGACTTCCCGATCCGCGGCTCGGCCGAACGGTTCACCGCCGTCGAGGAGTTCTCCCTCGACGTCGAGCCCGGCGAGTTCGTGGTGGTCGTCGGCCCGAGCGGCTGCGGCAAGTCCACGTTGCTCGACCTGCTCGGGGGCCTGACCATGCCGACCACCGGACGTGTGCTCGTCGACGGCAAGCCGGTCACCGGACCGGGACTCGACCGGGGGATCGTCTTCCAGCAGTACGCCCTGCTGCCGTGGCGAACCGCGCAGTCCAACGTGGAGTTCGGCCTTGAGGCCACCAGCACGCCACGCCGTGCGCGAGCCAAGCGGGCCAAGGAGTTCCTTGACCTGGTCGGCTTGTCCGGCTTCGAGAAACGCTACCCGCACGAACTGTCCGGCGGGATGCGCCAGCGCGTGGCCATCGCGCGCAGTCTCGCGTACGACCCGGACGTGCTGCTGATGGACGAGCCGTTCGCGGCGCTCGACGCGCAGACCCGTGAGTCCCTTCAGGACGAACTGCTGCGGATCTGGCAGCGCACCGGCAAGACGATCGTGTTCGTCACCCACGGCATCGAAGAGGCCGTGTACTTGGGCACCCGGGTCGCGGTGATGACGTCACGACCGGGACGGCTCAAGGAGGTCCTGCCGATCGACCTCGGTGCCCGGTCGGCCGAGGCGGACCTGAGGTCCAGCCCGATCTTCGGCCGTTACCGGCACGAAGTCTGGTCCTTGCTGCACGAGAAGGAGACGGTATGACCCCCCGGTCCAAGGTGACCAGGCGTAGAAATCTCGGAGAGGCGGAACAGCTATGACCGCGATACTGGAGCGGGCCACGGTGGTCGCCGCTCCCGCACCAGCCCGCCCACGCCCAAGACTGCTGAGGACCGCGGTCACCAAGAGCGCGGCCATCGTGGCGCTGCTGGTGATCTGGGAACTGGCACCCCGGCTGGACCTGACCGACCGGACGTTCCTGCCCCCGTTCTCGGAGGTGGCCGTCGCCTGGTGGGAACTGCTCGGCAACGGGCAACTGCTCACCAACTTCGAGGCCAGCCTGGTCCGGTCGCTCAGCGGCTTCGGGCTCGCGGTCGTCACAGCCGTGCCGCTCGGCCTGCTGATCGGCTGGTACCGGCCAGTGGCGGACCTGCTCGGGCCGTTGCTGGAGGTGTTCCGCAACACCGCCGCGCTGGCGCTGCTGCCGGTGTTCGTGCTGCTGCTGGGCATCGGGGAGACGTCCAAGATCTCGATCGTGTTCTACGCCTGCACGTGGCCGATCCTGCTCAACACCATCAGCGCGGTCGGCAGCGCCGACCCGACGCTGGTGAAGCTGGCCCGGTCGATGAACCTGCCGCCGCTGCGGCTGTTCCAGAAGGTGATCCTGCCCGCCTCGGTGCCGATGATCTTCACGGGGGTCCGGCTGGCCGGAGCGGTGTCGATCCTGGTGCTGGTCGCCGCCGAAATGGTCGGTGCCAAGGCCGGGCTCGGCTACCTGATCAACTCGTCGCAGTACAACTTCGCGGTGCCGCAGATGTACGCGGGCATCGTCACGTTGTCGTTGTACGGCCTGGTGTTCAACCAGATCCTGGTGGTGCTCGAGCGCAGGTTCACGTCATGGCGCGTCTGACGGCGGACGTCCTGGTGGTCGACGCCCGAGGCACGGGAACGAGCCATGGCCAGCCGGGAAGCCCTCGGTGGCTGGATGGCTCGTGTACTCGACCAGACCTACGAGTCCGTCAACGAATTCCGCTGCCCGCGGGCTCGGCGCGCTGCTGGGGCAGCTACCGGGAACGCATCGGCCGGGGGCACGGTCGCACACCCGGAGCCGCCCGCGCTGTCGAGCCGAAGCTCGACCCGCGTGGACCTGAGATCACCTCGTGAAGGGAACATCATGACGACGATCACGTCACTGGAAGTCCGCAGGATCGGCGGGCGGATCGGTGCCGAGGTACTCGGTGCCGACCTCGCACGGGACCTGCCACCCGCGGAGTTCCTCACCTCGGCGCTGAACGAACACAAGGCGTTGTTCTTCCGTGGACAGGACCTCGACGACGCCGGGCACGCCCGGTTCGCGTCCCTGTTCGGCGAACTCACCACAGCACACCCGACGGTCCCGTCGGTCGAAGGCGCACCGAACGTGCTCGCGGTCAACGGCGACGAAGGCATCCGCGCCAACCGCTGGCACACCGACGTCACGTTCGTCCGCACGCCGCCGAAGGCGACGTCGTTGCGGGGCATCGTGATCCCGGAGTCGGGCGGCAACACGCTGATCGCGAACTCGGTGGCCGCGTACAACGACCTGCCCGGCCCGTTGAGGGACTTCGCCGACACATTGTGGGCCGTGCACACGAACGACTACGACTACGCGGATCCGCCTAGCAGCGCCAAGGCCGCTGAGTACCGGCGCGTGTTCACCACGACCCGCTACCGCACCGAACACCCGGTCGTGCGCGTCCACCCCGAGACGGGGGAGCGTGGCCTGTTCGTCGGCGGGTTCGCCACCCGGATCGTCGGGCTGTCCACAGCGGAATCAGCGGACATCCTGCGGATCTTCCAGTCGTACGTGACCAGGCCGGAGAACGTCGTGCGCTGGCAGTGGGCGCCCGGCGACGTGCTCATCTTCGACAACCGCGCCACCCAGCACTACGCGCCCGACGACTACGGGACCCAGCCGCGGCTGTTGCACAGGGTCACCGTCGTCGGTGACGCACCGGTCGCGATCGACGGCTCGACCAGCCGGATCGTGGAGGGCGACGACGCCGCGCACTACACAGGGTCCGAGCAGGGGGCCTAACATCGGGCGGCATGACCGCCGAGAAGAACCTGGCCTATGGCTGGGTCACCCGTGACGACAAGATCCTGTTCATCCGGCGTGATCGCGGCGCGTTCCTCGGTGGACGGTGGGAACTGCCCGGCGGGACCGTGGAACCCGGCGAGCCGAGCGAGGACACGGCGGTCCGTGAGATCGCCGAGGAGACGGGTCTCGCGGTCCGGGTCGTCGGTGAGCGGGCGTCGTCGAGCTGGCCGGACATCAGCGGGAAGCCGTTGACGATCAACGCGACGATCTTCGACGTCGTCGAGGACGGTGAGGCCGAGGTGGTGCTCAACCCGGGCGAGCACGACGCCTACGCCTGGTTGACGCCGTCCGAGGCCGCGGAGCGGGAGCTGCCGGACCACGTCCGGCAGCAGCTTCCCTAAGTAGGCAGGGCCTGACCTAGGGGCAACGCGTCCGTTGACGCGTAGCTGTCCGTGAGCGCAAAGTGGATCAACGCGCCCGAAACGGACCACCATGAATTCCCTGCAGCTGGCCCACTTCGTGGCATCGGCGATCTTGGCGCACCCGGCCGAGGCGATCCGCCCGATGCTGCCGTCCCTGCGCGCCGCCACCGAGCCGCTGCCCACGGAACTGGCCGGGCCGCTGACCCGAACGCTGTGCCGCCTGGACGACGCCGAAGGCGCGCCGCCCTGTTGCCTGCGCCTGACCTGCTACGCCGACGGCGACCCGGCCGATTTCGACAGGTTGTCGCTGATGTCCGGGATGCGGGTGACCGATCACCTCGCGGTCGTGCTCGAGTGCTCCGCGGCGGGCTACACGAGACAGGCCGTGGCCCTGCTCGCCGCCCACCGCGAGGCGATCGACCTGCTCTGGGAAGCGCTCGACGACCTGGGCTCGCCCTACGCGGCCACGGTCGACGCCGTGCGCCTCAGCTGTCAGGCGGTCGTCTTGTGCACGAAGCACCAGCGCCACGACTCACCCGGCTCGAACGACCGGATCACCGGGTGCCCGGTTTCGGCGGCGTGCCCGCTCGCGTGCTTGGCTGGTGAGGAGTCGCAGCAGCCCACGTGCCCACAGGCCAGGCAGAGCCGCAGGTGTACCCAGGTGCCGCCGTCGGCGAGGCAGTCCTCGCAGCCGTCCTGGGTGTGCGGTTCGGGGTCGGGGCCGAGTTCGGTGATGTCCTCGCAAACTGCCACTGTGTACTCCTGACGATTATCTCACGCTGCCGGATGCCCGCGGTCCTCCCGTGAAGGTACGCCGGGCGCTGATCTGGTGCTTGACTGTGGGGCATGACATCAGCTCTGCCCGACACCAGCCGTTCCACGCGGCCATCGATCCTCACCGTGGACGACGACCCGAGCGTGTCCAGGGCAGTCGCACGGGACCTGCGCAGGCAGTACGGCGAGTCCTACCGGATCGTGCGTGCGGAGTCAGGGGCGCAGGCGCTCGAGGCGCTGCGGGAGATCAAACTGCGCGGCGAGGAGGTCGCGGCGCTGCTCGCGGACTACCGGATGCCCCAGATGAGCGGGATCGAGTTCCTCGAGGAGGCGATGGACCTCTTCCCGGTGGCCAAGCGCGTGCTGCTGACCGCGTACGCCGACACCGACGCCGCGATCCAGGCGATCAACGTCGTGGACCTCGACCACTACCTGCTCAAGCCGTGGGACCCGCCGGAGGAGAAGCTCTACCCGGTGCTCGACGAGCTGCTGGCCTCGTGGGCGGCGGCCGACCGGCAGCCGGTCAGGCAGACCAAGGTCATCGGCCACCGCTGGTCGGCGCGGTCCTATGAGGTTCGGGACTTCCTCGCCCGCAACGCCGTGCCGTTCCGCTGGTACGAGCTCGACGACACCGACTGTGAAGCCAAGCGCTTGCTGGCCGCGTCCGGACACGGCGAGGCCGACATCCCCGTCGTGGTGACGCCCGACGGAGCGCCGCTGGCGTGCCCGTCCGATGCCGAGCTGGCCGCGAGCGTCGGTCTGACCACGACCCCGTCGACGGATTTCTACGACCTGATCGTGATCGGCGCGGGCCCGGCCGGGCTCGGCGCGGCCGTGTACGGCGGGTCGGAGGGGCTGCGTACGGTGCTGGTGGAGCGCTTGGCCGCGGGTGGCCAGGCGGGCACGAGCAGCAGGATCGAGAACTACCTCGGCTTCCCCGACGGCGTGTCGGGTGAGCAGCTGACCGAACGAGCCCGCAGGCAGGCGCAGAAGTTCAACGTCGAGATGCTCACCACCCGGCAGGTCGTGTCGCTGGAAGCCAGGGGATCGGCGAGGGTGGTCCGGTTCGACGACGGTACGGAGTTGTCCGCGCACACCGTGATCCTCGCGACAGGGGTCTCCTACCGGTCGCTACAAGCACCGGGGCTCGGCGAGCTGACCGGACGTGGCGTCTACTACGGAGCGTCGACGACCGAAGGCCCGAACTGCAAGGACCAGGACGTGTACCTGGTCGGCGGCGCCAATTCGGCGGGGCAGGCCGCGATGTACTTCTCCCGGCACGCGAAGCGGGTCGTGCTGGTCGTGCGCGGCGACTCGCTGGAGAACTCGATGTCGCGCTACCTGATCGACCAGCTGACCGGGCCGGGGAACATCGAGGTGATGACGTGCACCGAGGTGATCGGCGGGGCGGGGGACGCCCACCTGGAGACGCTGACGCTGCGGCACAACAAAACCGGCGAGTCGACGACGGTGCCCGCGTCGTGGCTGTTCGCGTTCATCGGCGCGGCGCCCCGCACGGACTGGCTGGACGGCATCGTGGCGCGGGACGAGAACGGCTTCGTCCTGGCCGGGCCGGACCTGGTGACCGAGGGCGCGTTGCCCGCGGGCTGGCAGTTGGAGCGGCCGCCGTACCACCTGGAGACGAGCCTGCCCGGCGTGTTCGTGGCCGGTGACGTGCGAGCTGATTCGGTGAAACGGGTGGCGTCGGCCGTCGGGGAAGGCGCGATGGCCGTGACGCTGGTACACCGGTACTTGGAAAGGTAACCATGGAGAAGCTGACCGCGTCGCAGGTACGCACGTTGTTCCTGTTCGAGCACCTGGACGAGTCCCAGGTGGCGTGGCTGGTCGAGCACGGTCACGTGGAGCGCCGCGCGGCGGGGACCCCGATCCTGACCGAGGGCGAACCGGCGACGTGTTTCTTCGTGCTGTTGGAAGGCACGGTGGCGTTGCGCCGCAACGTCGGCGGCGAGATGGTCGAGACGAACAGGACGGATCACCGAGGGTCGTACTTCGGTGCGACCCAGGCGTACCTGGAAGCGGACATCGGGTCGAAGACGAACTACCAGATGACGGTGGATTCGATCACCGACACGGTGATGTTCCAGCTGCCGGCGGACGAGTTCGGGCCGATGGTGCGCGAGTGGTTCCCGATGGCGATGCACCTGCTCGAAGGCCTGTTCCTGGGCATGCAGAACAACCAGCGTGTGCTCGGCCAACGCGAGCGCCTCCTGGCCCTCGGCTCACTCTCGGCGGGCCTGACCCACGAACTGAACAACCCCGCGGCCGCGGCGGTCCGCGCAACGGCAGCCCTGCGCGAGCGCGTGGCAGGCATGCGCCACAAGCTGGCCATGCTCGCCAGCGGTGCGATCGACCCGGAAACCCTGCCGTCCCTGGTGCTGTTGCAGGAGAACGCGGTCGAACGAGTCGCGAAAGCCCCGAAACTGGGGCCGATGGAAGCCAGTGACCGCGAGGACGAGGTAGCGGACTGGCTGGACGAGAGAGGGATACAGGGCGGCTGGGACCTGGCGCCGACCCTGGTGGCAGGCGGCCTGGACGTGGAGTGGCTCCGCGAGGCGATCGACAAGTGTCCACAGGCGACTACCGAGGCGGCGGTGCGCTGGATCGCGTACACAGTGGAAACCGAGTCGCTGATGAACGAGATCGAGGACGCGACCACTCGGGTGTCCACTCTGGTCGGTGCGGCCAAGCAGTACTCGCAGATGGACCGCGCGCCGTTCCAGGTTGTCGACGTGCACGAGCTGCTCGACTCGACGTTGGTGATGCTGAACAACAAGCTCGGCGGCGGCATCGAGGTGGTTCGCTCGTATGACCGTTCGCTGCCGTTGATCTCGGCCTACGCGGCTGAGCTCAACCAGGTGTGGACGAACCTGATCGACAACGCGATCGCGGCGATGTCCGGCCAGGGCACTCTGACCATCCGCACCGCGCTGGACGACGGTTGCGCGGTGGTGGAGATCACGGACACCGGGACGGGGATTCCCGCGGAGATCAAGGAAAGGATCTTCGAGCCGTTCTTCACCACGAAGGCGGTGGGTGAGGGGACGGGGCTCGGACTGGACATCACTTGGCGGATCATCGTGAACAAGCACCACGGTGATGTTCGCGTGGAGTCCGTTCCGGGAAAGACGACTTTCCATGTCCGGATTCCGTTGAACCCGTTGAAAGCCCAGTAGACCAACAGGTTGACGCTCGTCCTCCATTGGGGGACGAGCGCTTGCCTGTGTGCTCTGGTCACCGACACCCTGGGACGTCCCCGAACGATCCAGGAGGTTGTGAATGAACGGGCCACGGCATGTCGAGTGGGACCGGTTGCTCGGTGACGGCCATGGGCCGCTGCAACGCCAGATCCTCGACGAGGAAGTTAAGGCGCAGACGTTCCAGGTGTTCGAGACGACCATCATCCCGGGCACGTTGCAGACTCCCGAGTACGCCCGAGCAGTGTTGACGAGCAGTATGTTCCTCCACGGCGTTCCGGACAGTGTCGACGACGCGGTGGAGGCGCGAATGGAGCGGCAGAAACTGCTGTACCGGAAGGATAAGCACTTCCATTTCGTTCTCGCCGAGTCCGCGCTGTGGATGCGATGCACCGAGCCGGACGTCATGCATGCCCAGCTCGACCTGCTCAGTGAACTGTCCGCTGTGCCCAACGTGCGGTTCGGCATCATCAGCTCCAGCATGCGGTACGTGATCAGTCCGTCGCATGGGTTTTGGTTGACCGACGACAGCCAAGTGGACGTCGAGACCTACTCGGCAGCGCTGCATCTGGACGACCACGCGGAGGTTGCTGTGTATCGGACAGTCTTCGAGCACCTCTCGTCCATCGCCGAATACGGCAACGCGGCGCGGGCGATCATCGCTCACGCGGCTGATGCGCTCTAGGTGCGTAACCCCGATCGGGGGAACAGGTCTGCGACCCCTTGACCGGAACTTGGATCGTCGACACTCTGGACGTAGAGAAAGTTCTCGAATATTTTGGAGGCGTGATGCGCGCTCAGTTCCTCGGCAAGGACCCCGAGTCTGGGGAGAACGGCTCGCCTACGTTGTTCGTCACGGATCGCACTGACCGCAGAACCTACTTCGCGCAGGGCTGGGCAGTGACGGACCCGCAGGCGCTGGCCGACATCGGTCCGATACCCGATGGGGAGTCCGTTGTTGAGATCCCGGAAGATGTGCTGAGATTCTATGCGCGTAGTGAGCAGCCGAAGGAGGGAGACCGCTGAGTAAGATCATTGATCCCGGCGCTGCGTTCAGGCAACTCTTCAGCGAGTTCGAGCACACGGCTTTTCGACTGGAAGTCAGGAACGCGTATGCCGTTGAGCGCGAACGGAAGTATCTCGACAGGTTCCTGGCAGGCGCGCCCGAGGACGTTTCGTGGCTGGCGGGCTGGTTCGATACGGTCCGAACCGCGACCGAGGCTGGACGTCGTTTCATGCGTGTTCGGGTGGTCGACCTTCCACTGAGTGATTACAGTCGATTCGGCTATGTGCACGCGCGGTACAACAATGATGCAGGTGAGGATATTCGCTATCTTCACCGCGAGGCTGCGCGTGATGTCGGGTTGCCCAACCATGATTACTGGTTGTTTGACTCGCGCAGGTTGCTGCGTATGAATTTCGATGACGAGGATCGCCTTCTCAATTGTGAGTTCGATGAGGACCCGATTGAGATCGTGCGGCATAATTACTGGCGAGATGTCGCTTGGCATCACGCTGTGAAACGGGATGAGTTTGTCACCGAAGAACAGCTTGGACGCGCATAGCGTCCAAGAGGCCCGCGCTGCGCTGGGGCAACGACTCCGTGAGCTACGTCGACAAGCCGGACTGACCGGCGTGCAGCTCGCGGAGTCGTTGTCATGGCCGCAGTCCAAGATTTCCAAGTTGGAGACCGCTCGGCAGACGCCGACTGAGCAGGACATCCGGGAGTGGGCTCTGGCAACCGGGTGTGAGTCGCGAACCAGTGAGCTGCTGACAGCATTGCGAACGCTGGAAGCAAGGTACGCTGAATGGGATCGACTGCTTGCTGAAGGACACGGAGCGCTTCAGCGGAAGACTCTCGAGCTTGACTCCAAGACACGACTATTTCGAGTGTTCGAAACGACTATTGTGCCCGGCATGCTGCAAACTCCGGAGTATGCAAGAGCGGCGATAATGAATGGCATTGTTCTTCGTGATGTTCCGAACAGTGTCGATGAGGCAGTGCGGGCGCGAATGAAGCGACAAGAACTGCTTTATCAGAAGGACAAGCGATTTCATCTTGTCATCCCGGAATCGGCACTGCTGATCCGGTACTGCGGGCCGAGCGGCATGCTCGCACAGCTCGATCGGCTCACCACGCTGTCGAACTTGCCCAACGTCCGCCTCGGGATCATCGGCTCGCGCACCCAGTATGTGGTCGGGCCGTGGCATGGCTTCTGGTTGCGTGACAACGACAGCGTAGTGATCGAGACCTACTCGGCCGAGTTGCGCCTTGCCCAGCCTGAGGAAGTTGCCCTGTACGGCAAGGTCTTCGAACACCTCTCTTCGATCGCCAGCTATGACCGTGCCGCCAGGGCGATCATCACTCGGCTGGCGGACGACCTCGCGGCGGAGCTGTCAGCCACGGACGAGTGAACCATCGAATACCTGAGAATATTTCTGGCTCCCGCCCTCCAGCCTCCTTACGCTCCTGGGTATGTCCCTCACTAACAACCCCTGGAGCACAGGCGTGTACAAGCCGCAGTCGTTCACCGAGATGATCACGGACATGGTCGCCGATCAGGCTCCCCGTGTTTTCGCCGTCGTCCTGGAATACGGCGAGCAGACCGACGCCAAGGTGTACGCCTGGGGGATGGCCCTCGACGACGGCGCCTACATGACCGCGAACGACGGGCGGAGTGTGTACTCCTTGGCGGACCCCGGGAACGCGTTGCGATATGTCCCGAGGCGAACCAATACCAAGCCGCACTTCGTGTGGGTCGGACCGGAGCCTGAGTAGGCTTACATCTCGCGACGGATGAGCGCCTGCCACGGCCAGTTCGCCGCGTCGCCTGGGGTGTCCAGTCCCGCCTGCCACACCTCGCGCGCCTTGTCGGCGTCGCCTGATCCGGCCAGTGCTTTGCCGTAGTAGTAAAGGTCTCTGGCCAGTTCCTCGCGGTGTTCGTGCGCATCCGCCAGCACCGCCTCGAAGAGGGGAATGGCCGCCGCCCAGTCGCCGGTCACGGCCGCCGCGCGGGCTCGGTGCTTCAACAGGATGTCGTCACGGCCGGTCTCACGGATCCACGGGTCGTCTTCCAGGAGGCGGATGTACTTGCCGATCAGCTCGGTGTCCTGTGTCCACAGTCCCAAGTCGAGCAGTTGGCCGTGCGCGCTCGTCACCCACCGCGACGCGTGTGGCCCGGATGCCTCCGGGCCGGTGAAGAACGCCAATGCTTCCTCGTGCGCTTCCAGGTAGTCCTCCGCGGACACCGCGCCGCTCAGCAGGCCGACGCGTAACGCCACCAGTTTGGAGATGGAGGCGCTGACCGGGTTGTCGGCGTAGTCGGCCGATTGGTTGAGCCACTCAAGCGCTTGTTCTGGCCTGCCGAGCAGGAACTCGATGAAGCCCAGTTCGTACAGGAACATCGACTTCTGCCGCATGAACGGCACGGCGTCGATGTCCGGAACGGCCCGCTGGAACACCTCTCGCGCCTCGGCGACCTGCCCCGAGCGGCGCAGCCGGGTGCCGAGGACGAGCGAGAACGAGATCAGCGCGGCCCTTCGGACCTGGTCGTCCACAATGTGCTGTTCGAGGAAGGCCGGATCGCTGAGGTGGTCGAGCACCAACTCGTGCAACAGCTTCGCGGAGCCGTGGTAGCCGACGACGGCGTGCAGGTGGTCGGCGACGTTGTCCAGACCGTGGTCGGCCAGCTTCGCCAGGGTTACGGCCAGTCCGGCCGCGATGTCGGTGTTTCCCGGCAGTTCGGCGTTCGCGGCGATGTAGTCCGCGAGCGCCGCGCCGATCCCGACCCTGGTGGCCTTGGCGAAGCCGAAACCGGGGTCGCGCAGCAAGCCGGGCAACCGGTCGCTTGCTTCACCTGCCGCGACGAGATGGGTGACGACGTGGCCGAGCGCGTACTCGTCCTCGCAGACAGCCCACGAATCGCCGTACTCGGCAAGGAGTTGGTCGGCGACGCGGCGGTGGAACGGCTGGGCGTCCACGTACCAGTCCTCGCGCCACCGGTCGCGGTCGGTCAGGAACTCGGCGAAGGTCCGGTGGCACAGCCGGATTCCGTTGTCGTCCTCGATCAGGAACTGTTCGAGGTCGTCGAGTGCGTCGACGCTGTCCGCACGCTCCTGCTCGAGGTCGGCGAGCAGCAATACCTGGTCGACGCTCACGGCGGCCTGGGCGACGGCCAGAACGCCGAGTAATCGCCGGTGCACGCGCTTCCAGATCCGCTTCCACTGGTCGCCTTCCCGGCGCCGCACCCCGTCGCGGACCAGCGCGATGAAGTACTCGTAGATACCGGCAAGCCCGTTGGGCAACGTGGAAAGGCCGGTGAGAGCGGCGATTCGCTCCTGGTCGCCGGCCGCGGCGGCGTCGCGCAAGCCTCGTGCCCACATTGCCACGTACAGGAAGCTGCCCTGCGCGTGCGTGGCTATCCGGTTGGCGTCGATGCGGGGCAGTGCCGAGAGCGCCGGGTCGCTCAGGACACTGTGGACGTACACGACCACGTCCCCGGTCACCTCGCCGGACGCGGGCTCGATCGTCTCCTCGCGCAGCCGGTCCGCCTGTGCGATGCGAAACCTTTGCAGCAGTTGACGATCCGGACGGCACGACACCACGATCCGCAGGTTCGCCGGCAGTTCGGGGCACGCGGCCAGCCATTCGACGATGTCACCGTGCCCGCCGAACTGGAAACGCAGTTCGTCGAGCGCGTCGATGAGGACCACCACGAGCGCGTCAGGCTGCTTGTGCGCCAGACGGATCGCCGGGTCGAGCAGGGCGAGGCTCTGCAACGTGCCCAGGTCGTGCAGGCGCGGATCGACGACCAAACGCTCGATGTCCAGTCCGACCACGGTGCCTTCCACGACATCCGCGTGCTGCTCGACCTGGATCGCGGTCCGGCCGAATGGCGAGATCTGCAGGATTCCCACGCGTACGCCGACAACCCGGCCTTCGGCGGCGACGGTCCCGGCGGTTTGCTCGACCGACACGTCCACGTCGGGGCGCATGAGGTCCGGCCGCAGCACAGCCAGTTGGTGTCCCACGCTCAGCAGCAGCGAGGACGCGTCCCCGCTGGCGAGCGGATGATTGCTCAGCCGACGCAGGAAGTAGCGCGGCGACAGCGCGTGGCGTTGCGAGAGCCACGCGAGGAAGGCGCTTTTGCCGGTTCCCGGCCCGCCGGTCAGCAGCACGAACCGGCAGCCCGGGTCGTCGAAGTGCTGTTCGACCCGACCGGCCAGCCAGGTCCGCTCGACGAACCCCGGCCCGAGGTACTGGGCGATCAGGGGTTCGTAGAGCAGGTCCGACCGGCTGAGCCGGTCGTTCACTTCTCGCCGAGGTGGTCGATGTCCACCCCGACCACCTCGCCGCCCGCGCTCACCTCGTCGACGTTCACCATGCCGCGCACGGTGCCCGTGGCGGTCTTGGCCCGCACACCGGCGACGTAGCCCGCGACCGTGCCGACGTCGACCCGTCCTTCGGCGAGCGGGCCGGAGGCGGGCCGCTGCTCGCCGCGGAACGTGATCCGCTGGCCGTACACCGCCTCCAGGACCCGCCGGACGGCGTCCGCCGTCTGAAGCAGCCGGTCATCCGATGATTCGACGGGTTCCAGCCCGTCCACGTAGTCCTGCAGGTCACGGCGCAGTGCGCGCAGGTCCGGTTCGAGTCGCTCCAGCGCGGCCTGATCCACCCGCAGCGGCTGGGCCAGTTGGCCGTCCAACTCGGGTGTTTCGACTGTTTGCGCTGGTTGCTCGGCCGTGGCGGCGTCTTTGCGCTCCCGTCGGCGCTTGAGCAGTTCCGTCGCCTGCCCGTACAGGAACTTGATGCCTTCGGTCAGTGCGGCGCCGCCGAGGACGGACAGGGTCAACGGATCGGGCACAGGTCACCTCGCGAGTCGGGGGTGGATCGGACGGGGAGATACCTATCACGCAACCCTCGCGGTTTTCATGCGTCTATCAATCCAACCCAAAAACAAAGTAAGCAACACCGAGCAACGGTAGAAGCCTTGCGAATCCACACATGGCCTGGTTACGCTCGGCCGTGGACGTGCGGGTCCCGAGCCTCGGGGTGAGAGGGGTCGTCCCAGTGGACAACGAGTTCTTCCGGACATTCACGGCCGCTCCCGGCGTGTGCGCCGCGCAGGTTGACGCCAGCGGAACGGTGGTCAAGGCGAGCCAGCAGCTCTACCGCAGGCTCGGGTGCCACCCGGAAGACGTGCGCGGCCGCAACGTCCTCGACGTGGTGCAGCGCGACGGCCTGCGCGGCGAGACGATCATCGTGATGGTCGCGCCCGACCAGCAACGAGCGTGCGCGACCGTGACCCGCAGGCGCAAGTTCCTGACCAAAATGGACTCCCGGATCCTCGAAGGCGTCGCGGCAGGCGTGCCGACGGCGAAACTCGCGCTGATGGTCGACCTGAGCCGGGGCGGCGTGGAGTACCACGTGACCAACCTGCTGCGGAAGCTGAGCGCGCCGAACCGGACTTCTCTTGTGTCGAAAGCCTATGCGGAAGGCATCCTCGCCGCGGGAACGTGGCCACCGAAGGTGGTCCCCGACTTCGTGAAGTAGATTTCCCCGGTATGCCGCTGTTCTCGTTCGAAGGCAAGAGCCCGCAGGTCCACCCCGAAGCCTGGATCGCCCCGACCGCGACCCTGGTCGGCGACGTGGTCGTGCGAGCCGGGGCGTCGGTCTGGTACGGCGCGGTGATCCGCGCGGACTTCGGCCGGATCGTGATCGGCGAGGGCGCCAACGTCCAGGACAACGCCGTACTGCACGTCGGCGTGAACGGTTGCACAGTGGGCCGTGGTGCGACGGTCGGCCACCTCTGCCTGGTGCACGACTGCGAGATCGGCGAGTACGCGATCGTCGGCAACGGATCGACGGTGCTGGACGGCAGCAAGGTGGGCGCCCGCGCGATGATCGCGGCGGGTTCGACAGTCACCCCGGCCTCGGAGGTGCCGCCCGAGGTGGTGGCCAGGGGCTCACCGGCGAAACGCCAGATCGGCCTGACCGACGGCGCCCGTGCGTGGATCGACACGAACCCCGAGCTGTACCAGGAACTGGCCCGCAGGCACGCCGCCGGGATCCAAGAGGTGTGATCCGTCGCTCGGTGTCAGCGGATCGACTGGTCGTCCCGGACAACGTTGCCTGGGGCGGGTGGCCATCTGAGCACGCGGCGCGGGATGTCCAGCCACGACGCCACCACCCAGACGGAAAGTGTTGCGGTGACAGGAAAATCCAGCGGGAGATCAGGGTGTGACGACTTGGTTGCCGTGCTCCGCGTAGCGGCATCCGGGCTGACCGTAGTTGTGCACGGCCCGGCCACCGGAGAACGCACGGCACGTGCACGCGCCGGGGGACTCGAAGTCACCGCCGTCGCGACGCCGTCGTCGTGCCCCGGTCTGATGTACGAATCGGCGAGCCATGGCCACGCTCCTCTCGACAACGGGTCGTGCGATGCGGGGTTGTGCAGCGGTAGTATTTACGTGCCCGTGATCGACGACGGCGAAACGAAGGTCCCCCGATCGGCCCAGTGCCGGTGCGGTGTCACGACCCCGGCTCGTGGCCCTGCCGGAGTGCACCCCCCGGACGCGACTGGCGACTTCTTGCCACTTTCCATTGCGGCGACTGGAGGATCTCACCACGCGCGCCGGGCGGGCAGCCGTTAGCTTCGGAAGGTATGACGGCGCTTTGGGGCATCTCCTTCGACGCCACGCCGATCTCCGGTGTCGTTGTCGAGTTCGTGAAGACGGCGAAGCACTTCGCCGAGCGCGGCAAACAGGTCGTACTCGACCTCGGGTACGACATCAAGGCCGACAAGGGCGCGTTCTTCCGCCCGTACACCGACGAATCCCGGCTCCTGCCGGACTGGGTGCGGCTCGGCAGGATCGACGGCGTCGAGCAGATCCCCGGCTACGACAGGGACTTCGTCGCCGAGGTGCTGCGCGAGGTGGTCGGGCGCGGCTCGGCCCCGCACCTGCTGCCCAGGATCGACACCATCGCGGCACACCTCAGCGACCTGATCGTGCGGACCTGGGAGGCGCATGACGTCTCGCACGTCCTGGTCGAGAACGGCACGCTGCCGGAGAACATCACCTACACCAAGGCTTTGCGGCTCGCGATCGAGAAGTACGGCGCCCTGCGGAAACTCGGCCGGTACGTCCTCTGGCGTGACCACGACCTGATGTGGCAGAGCGAGCCCAGTTCCGGGAAGTACGGCGTGTACCCGTATCCGGCGACGCCGAAGCCGCCGAACTCGCCGCACATCCACTACCTGGCGCTGCACGAGCAAGCGCGTGACAGAACCCTGGAATGGGTTCACCTGCAAGCCATCGACGTCCTGCCCAACACGTTCACCCACCGCCGGGCGACCGTTCACCCCGGCAACGCGGATTTCCGGAGTGACTTCGGAATTCCGGTCGGTGTCCCGCTGATCGCCCGCTGCACGAGGATCATCAGGCAGAAACGCATCGACCGCGACCTGCGCCTGCTCGCCGAGATCCCGGACGCGTACCTGTTCGTGGCGGGGGACACCGGTGAATCCGTTGACGAGTACCGCAGGCTGACCGCGTTGGCCGCCGAACTGGGAGTCACCGATCGAGTCGTGTTCGGCGGCTGGCTGGCCCCGCACGAGGACGATGTCGGCCGTTCGACAGGCAGCCGCTACTCGGTACGGGATCTGCTGGCGCACGCGGACTTGGCGTCATTCCTGACGTCCTACGACTACGAAAGCTATGGAAACCCGGTCGGGGAGGCGATCGCGTCCGGCGTGCCGTACGTGTCGACCCGGTACGAGCTGTACGACACGGTCTACGGCAGCAAGGGTTTCCGGGCGCCTCTGCTGACCGAGGACGTCCCCGGCGCCGGTTTCGTCCGGCAAGTCCGTGACCTGCTCGACGACGACGAGAAGAGAACGCAGATGGCGGAGCACAACTTCCGGCTGGGCGAACGAGGTTCCCGCACGGCACACGACCTGCTGGACCGGCTCGTGCTCACCCCGATGGACCCGCGGGTCAGGCTCAGCGTGGTCCTGCCCGTCTACAACGAGGCCGCGAACCTGCCGTGGGTCCTCGACTCGCTCTACCACCAGCACGGCTTGGACCGCTCGACGTACGAAGTCGTAGTGGTGGACAACAACTCCACCGACAACACGGTGGAGGTCGTCCACACCTTCGCCGCCGAACACCCGGACCTCGCCGTGCACGTGGTGGCAGAGCCGGAACAGGGCGTCTCGTGCGCCCGTCGCACCGGGATGCGGTTCGCCAGTGAGCGCAGCCGTGGCCGCGTCAACGCCGACGAACGCTTCTACCTCGTGTCCGCGGACGCCGACTGCCGCGTCGACCACGACTGGCTGGCCGAACTGTTCGCGGCGATGGAGTCGAGCAAGGCGGCGATCGGCGTCTGCGACTACTACTATTCCGCCGGGCACTTCGCCGGACGGCCACGGCTCTGGGACGCGATCACCAGGACCCTGCGGTGCCGGGCGGTGACCTTCGCCCTGTTCGGTGGCTTCCCCGACGGCAAGGGGTTCGCCGTCGACCGGGACGTGCACGACCGGGTCGGCGGCATCGAGATCTTCTACCAGTTGCGCGACGGCGAGTTCGTCAACCACCTCTCCGACGACTGGGACTTCGGGATCACGGTCCGCGGCAGCGGCGAGGACATCGGCTACGTGCCCAAGGCGCGGGTCGAGATCAACCCGCGCCGGGTGGACCACGCGATCGACGAGGTGATCGCGGGCAGGGCGTACGGTTCGGACGGCATCATCGTCATGCGCGACATCCGCCCGGAAGCACAGGAAGCGGAGGTGGTCGCCGAGGACCTGACCGAGGACCAGGCCCGGCAGGCGTGGGAGTTCTCCATCAAGGACTTCACCCCGAAGAACACGATCCTGCCTGTCCTGCTGACCCCCTCGCTGCTGGACGACGACGCGGTGGTCGAGTTCTTCACCCCGCCGCTCGCCGAGCGCCTCGGCAGGCGGATCGCGGAGATCAAGGACGAGATGCGGATGACGGACTTCACGTCGATCCACTCGTACAAGACACCGTCCTACCGTCTCTACTTCGAGTTCGCCGACGAGATCTTCGCAAGACTGCGGGCCACGGTCGGCGAGGACATCGGCCACCCACCGCCACTGCCCCGGTGCCTGCGGGACGTTCCACCGGACAGGTTCACGGAGTTCGTGAAGTACTACTGCGAAGACAGGGAATCAGGCGAAGCGCACAACTACTTCGGCAACGGGGGTGTGTTCTGATGGACTACGCGTCGGCGCTGGAGTCGTTGCGAGTGCTCGACCCTTCCCACCCGGTCCCAAGAGTGCTCGAAGCCCTCACCGCACCGGAAAACCAGCACCTCCTCGAGTACGTGGTGGAGGATCCGTTCGGTGCGCACGTGTTCCCCGGCGACGAACCGGACTACGCGCCGTCGGACTTCCTCGCCGACCTGGACACCCAACTGGCGAGCACGAATCCCATCCACCTCTGGTCGTACATCCCGACCTGCGCGTACCGCTGCCGCTTCTGCCAGTACCCGGTTGTGCTGGCGAAGGGTGCGGGCGCGGAGGCCAAGGCCAACCAGTGGGTGGACTGGAACATCAGGGAAGCGGAGCTCTGGCTGGCGCAGGTGCCGTCGCTGCGGACGGCACCGATCGGCGAGTTCAACGTCTTCGGCGGCACACCGTCCCTGCTGCCGCCGGACGCCATCCGCCGCCTCCTGGACTTCTACCGCTCGACCTTCGCGTTCGGCCCGGACACCGCGATCCGCTTCGAAGGGGACCCCAGCACCTTCACGCCGGCCAAACTGGAACTCCTGGCGTCCCTCGGCGTGACCAAGCTGTCCAGCGGGGTCCAGTCCTTCGACGACAAGGTCCTCGCCGAATGCGGACGGGAACACAGCGCGCAGCAGTGCGTCTCGTTCGTCCGGACGGCACAGGCGATCGGCTTCCCGTGGATCAGCATCGACCTGATGTACGGCCTGCTGGACCAGAACCTCGACAGCGTCCGCAGGGACCTGGACACAGTGCTGGACCTCGGCCTGACGGCGGTGGTGTGCACCAAGCTGCACCTGAAGTCCTACACGGACACCAGGACAGGCGTGGCCGGGGTGCGACCGGCGGCCTGGCAGATCCCGTCCTACCGCGACAAGCTGGTCCGGGACGGGCACCGCTGGCCGAGCCTGGGCGAGCAGTACCAGATGCGGGAGATCCTCACCGACGGGCTGCGAGCAGGCGGGTACACCGAACACCCGACGATGTACTTCGCGAAGGACGGCCACGGAACGGAAGAGTGGAAGTCCATCATGGTCGACCAGCACAGGCAGGAAGCGGAGGTGGCCATCGGCCTCGGCGGGAGCTCGAGCTGCCGCCGCTCGGAAGCGATCACCGACGTCAACTGGGAGCGCTACGGCGAAGCAGTGGAAGCGGGACGTGTCCCGCTGGGCTCGGCGACCCGCTTCACCCCGGAAGGCCAGGAGGAACGCGCCATCAAGATGGCGCTGTCGACACTGCGCCCGGTCCGTGAGGACGTCCACAGGCAGCGCTTCGGCAGTCGCTTCGACGAAAGCCCGTGGAAACAACACTTCGAGTCCCTCGCGGCCCGGGGCCTGCTCACCGTGGACGAGGAGGGCGTCACGCTCACACCCAACGGTGAAGTGCTGGTCGAAGCGATCATCAACGCGGGCTTCAGGGTTCGATGACCACCTTGATCGCTCCGGCGGCGCGGTCGGCCGCGACGCGGAACGCCTCCCCGGCGTCCTCGATCGGGAACCGGTGGGTGATGAGCGTCCGCGCGAGGTCGGGCTTCTTGACCAGCATGGCGGCGACTTCCTCGACTTCGCGGACTCCGTCGTGGCGGCCGTAGGCGATGCTGTTGACGTAGGAGAGTTCCTTGACCTGGCTGATCGCGGTGCCGGGGATCGGCATCGTGTCCATGTAGACGCCCAAGGGCACGATCCGGCCTCCGCGCCGGGCCGCTCGCGCGGACGAGGCGAGGCTGGAATCGCTGCCAGCCGCGTCGATCACCACGTCGTAGTCGCCGCTCGGCGTGCCGAATCCCAATCGCTCGGCCGCGGCCCGCTGATGGCTGTGCCGAGTGTCCACATCGACGTCGAAACCGTGGTGCTGGGCGGTGGCCGCGGCGAGGAGCCCGATCGTGCCCCCACCGACCACGAGAACACGTTCTCCCGGCTGCACCTGTGCCCGGCGCACCGCGTGCCAGGCGACCGCGCCCGGCTCGATCAGGCAGGCGTCCTTCACGTCCAGTTGCGGGGGCAGCGCGAGCAGCGTGTACTCCGGCACCACGACGGTCTCGGCCATCCCGCCGTCGGAGAAGACGCCGAGGTTTCCCTGGCCGGGTTCGGTGCACCGCTGGGGGTTGCCGTCACGGCACTCGTCGCACTCACCGCCGTAGATGGTCGGCTCGACGAAGTAAGGCCGTCCGGTGTCGTCCACCCCGGCGAACTCGTGGCCGTAGACGAAGCCCGTCATGCCGAACCCGGCGAACTGGACGTCGGTGCCGCAGATCCCGGCAGCGGCGACGGACAGCCGGACACCGGGTCCGCCGGGCTCGTCGACGTCGATGGTGCGGATTCCGTCGTCGGTGTTCACGACCGCTCGCATGCTGAGTGCTCCCTGGTACGTCAGTGCCCGTGTTCGACGCCCACTCTCCGGGCGGACGGGGTGAGCGAGCCTCACCCCATCAGGGTGATTTGATCTCATCATGAAGAGCGTCGTGCCGCGGCCCGGGTTGGCCGAGCGACTCACGCGCTCTGCCCGGGTGGCCGTGGTGTCGGCGCCCGCGGGCAGCGGCAAGACAGTCCTGGTCCGGTCGTGGGTCGACCAGGTGGGTGTCGACGTCGCGTGGGTCACGGTCGGGCACGACGAACATGACCCGCAGCGGTTCTGGCTGTCGGTGCTCGACGCGCTCCGCGCGACCGTCCCCGGCTCGGCGCTGGTGCGGGCACTGACGGCGGCGCCGGATCTGGACGGCTGGGAACTCGTCGAGCGCCTGTTGACCGACTTGGCGGCGTTGACCGACCGGGTCTGGCTGGTGCTCGACGACGTGCACGAACTCGGTTCGGCCGAGGCACGCGGCCAGCTGGAACTCCTGGTGATGCGCGCGCCGTCGGCGCTGCGGTTCGTCCTGGTCACCCGGCACGACGTCCGGCTGGGGCTGCACCGCGTGCGGCTGGACGGCGAGCTGACCGAGATCCGCGGAACCGACCTGCGGTTCTCACTGGAGGAGGCCCGGCAGCTGCTGGCCGCGGTCGGGGTGGAGGTGTCCGCGTCGGCCTCGGCCGCGCTGTGGGAACGGACCGAGGGCTGGGCGGCGGGTCTGCGCCTCGCGGCGTTGTCCCTCGCCGGGCACCCGGACCCGGACCGGTTCGTGGCCGAGTTCTCCGGCAGCGAGCGGACCGTGGCCGAGTACCTGCTCAGCGAGGTGCTGGAACGGCAGCCGGACGCGGTGCGCGAGCTGCTGCTGCGGACTTCCCTGCTCGGGCGGGTGAACGGCGAGCTCGCAGATCTGCTCACCGGACGCGGCGGTGGCGAGCGGATACTGCAGGACCTGGAGCAGTCGAACGCTTTCGTGACCGCGGTGGACGCGACCCGGTCGTGGTTCCGCTATCACGGGTTGTTCGCCGACCTGCTGCGGTTGGAGCTGCGCCGCACCGCGTCGGCCGATCCGGCCGTACTGCACCGGAAAGCCGCCGGCTGGTTCGCTGCGCACGGGCAGGCGGTCGAGGCGATCCGGCACGCCCAGGCCGCGCGGGACTGGCCACTGGCCACCAGTCTGCTCACCGAACACGGGCCGGTCATGCACCTCGACGGCGCGGCGGCCACCGCACACGACCTGCTCATCGGGTTCCCCGATGACGTGATCGCGGCGGACAGCGTGCTCGCGGCCCTGTTCGCCGTGGACGAACTCGCGCACGGATCGGTGGAAACGGCACAGAAGTACCTCGGTCTGGCCGAGCGGACCGCCGATTCGGTGCCCGCCGCACGACGCGGCCACGCGCGGCTCCTGCTGGGCATCGTTCGGCTGATGCTGGCCCGCAGGCGGGGAAACCTGGTCGCGATGGCGGAGCGGGGACGTCAGCTGCAGGAGATGGTCGAGGCGGAGGACGTGGCGTGGCTGGCCGAGGACCTGCGCGCGTTCGCGTTGATCAGCCTTGACAGCGCCGAGTACTGGACCGCCAGTTTCGGCGAGGCGCGGCGGCACCTGGAGTTGGGCCGCGCACTGGCCCAACGGTTGCGGCGGCCGTACCTGGAGTTCAGCGGTCTTGCCTGTCAGGCGGCGAACGAGTTCTTCCTGTCCTTCGAGCGGGCAGCCGACCACGGCACGCGGGCAGTGGATCTGGCTCACCGGCACGGCTGGACCGAAGAACCGGCCGCCGGGGTGGCGTACATGACGCTCGGCGCGGTACGGGCATGGCAAGGACGGCTCGACGAGTCGGAAACCTGGGTCCAACGTGCCGAACGCACGATCAGGGCCAACGCCCAGCCGCTGGCGGGACTGGGGATCCGCCACGTCAGCGCGATGCTGGAAATGGCGCACGGGCGGGAAGCCGCGGCGCTGGCCGCGTTCCACGGTGCCGAACGGCTGGCCGGTCTGCTGGCCGAACCCACGCAGTTGAACACGGCGATGCGGGCGCTGCACCTGCAGGCTTTCGTGCGGGCCGGGGAGATCCAGCACGCCGCGCGTGTCCTCGCCGGACTGGACGAACACGATCGGGACCTGGGGGAGATGCGGATAACCCTGGCGGTGCTCCGGCTCGCCCAGTCCGACGCCCACGCCGCGTCCGCCGCGCTCGCCCCGGTTCTCGACGGCTCCGCTCCGCCTGTCTCACCGACCCGGCGGACACAGGCGTTCCTGCTGGAAGCGATCGCCAGGGACACGCTCGGCGAACCCGAGGACGCGGGACGCGCCCTGGAACGCGCGCTCGACCTGGCCGAACCCGACGGCGCGTTGATCTGGTTCCTGCTGCACCCCACACCGGACCTGCTCGCCAGGCACAACGACACCCGGCACGCCGCACTCGTCGCCGAGATCCGCAACCTGCTCACCGGACGAAGCCCCACACCCGCACCGTCCGCGTCGCCGCCGCTCGAACCGCTCAGCGACAGCGAGATCCGGGTGCTGCGCTACCTGCCGACCAACCTGTCGGCGCCGGAAATCGCCGTCGAGCTGTCCGTCTCCCCGAACACGGTCAAAACCCACCTGCGCAACCTCTACCGCAAGCTCGGTGTCCATCGCCGTGCCGAGGCCGTCGCCCGCGCCCGTGCTCTGGGCCTGCTCGCTCCGTTCGTCAACCGCCGTTGACCTTGGCGAGCGTCGGCTTGAGCTGGTCCAGCAGCCAAGGGACGCCAACGACATCCGGGGCCTGCAGCATCTGGGCGGTCGCGATCGTCGTGGCCTGGTAGCGGCCGTCCAAGCCTAACCTACCTTGATGGACGGCCGGGTGGGAGATCCCCACTGTGTCCGGCCTGGACGAACGTCCAGGCCGATCACCGGCCAGTACACTGTCGTCGTGCCAGGCCACCGATCGATCAGTGAGGCCGAGAAACTGGCCGAGGCCAAGCTCGGCGGGATCTCGATCAGCCGCGAGCAGATGGCCGCGGTCGCCAACATCCACCGCGCGGCGATGGCCGTCCGGCAGCACGTGGAAGGCACTGTGCTGCGCGAGGTCGACCTGTCGTGGACGACCTTCGTGGTGCTCTGGGTGATCTGGATCTGGGGCGAGTCGGAGACCAGGCACGTCGCCGAGGAAGCCGGGATCTCCAAGGGAACCCTCACCGGTGTGGCGAAAACGCTGGAGTCACGCGGTTTCGTCCGGCGCGCCGGGCACCCGTCGGACGGCAGGCTCGTGCTGCTCAGCCTGACCGAGGACGGCGAACGGCTGATGCGGCGGATCTTCCCGGCGTTCAACGCCGAAGAGGTCTTCGTGACCAAACAGCTCAGCCTGGAGGAGTGCCGCGGCACCGCCGAATCGCTGCGCAAGGTCGTGCGCCAGATCGAGATGTACGGCGACGAACGCCGTCAGGAGCTGCTGGCGGGCAGCACCCCGCCGCCCCGCCGCAGCGGCAGGCGCCCGAAGAATCAGGCCTGACCGACCAGCGCGTCGAACAGACGTTGCTGAGCGGGGTCCGTGGCCGCGGAATCTTCGGGATGCCATTGCACGGCGACGAACCAGCCCGCGCTCCCCGTCAGCTCCACAGCTTCGACGGTGCCGTCCGCCGCGCGTGCGGTGACGTCCAGGCCCGCGCCCAGCGTGTCGATGTGCTGGTGGTGGTAGCACGAGGCGTCGATCTTCTCGACGCCAGTGATCTCGGCGACCGTCCCGCTCAGCGCGACCGGGTGCACGACATGCCGGTGCCCCGGTGCGTCCGTGTGCAGCGTGCCGCCCAACGCGACGTTCACCACCTGGAGGCCACGGCAGATCGCCAGCAACGGTTTGCCCGAGTTCACCGTTTCCCCGGCGACGGCCAGGTCGAACTCGTCCTGGATCGCGTCGACGTCGTACACCGACTCGTGCGCCGCGCCGCCGTAGCGATCCGGTGAGATGTCCCCTCCGCCCGGTAGGAGCACGCCGTCGAACCGCTTGAGCCGGGACGCGACCTCACCTGCGGCGGGATGGATCGACACGGGCTCGCCGCCTGCCCGCCACACGGCTTCGACCAGCGCTCGCGCGTTGACCTCCGCCGCGTGGCGCAACGCGGACGCCGACGCGGAGAACCGGGCCGGGATCGCGATCAACGGCCTCACAACTGGATCCACGTCGTCTTCAGCTCGGTGTACTTCTCCAGTGCGTGCCACGACTTGTCCCGCCCGTTGCCGGACTGCTTCATCCCGCCGAAGGGCACGGTCAGGTCACCCTCCTCGTAGCAGTTGACCCACACCGTCCCGGCCCGCAACGCACGCGACACCGTGTGCGCTGTGGACAGATCCGACGTCCACAATCCCGCTGCCAGGCCGTATTCGGTGCCGTTCGCCAGCGACACGGCCTCGTCGACGGTGTCGAACGTCATGATCGACAACACCGGCCCGAAGATCTCCTCCCGCGCGATCCGCATCTCCGGCGTCACCTGGTCGAACACCGTGGGCTGCACGGAATTGCCCGCGCGTGAACCACCTGAGCGCAACCGCGCGCCCTCGTCCTGCCCGCTCTGGACGTAGCCGAGCACGCGATCTACATGCCCCGTGCTGACCAACGCACCCATCTCGGTGACCGGGTCGAGCGGATCCCCGACGCGCAGCGTGCGCGCCCGTTGCACCACCGCCTCGGTCACCTGCTCGGCCACGGACGAGTGCACGAGCAGGCGTGACGGCGCCGTGCACATCTCGCCCTGGTTGAAGAAGATGCCCCACGCGGCCGTCGCGGCGGCGCGGTCGAGGTCCGGGGCGTCCGGCAGGATGATGTTCGGCGACTTGCCGCCCAGCTCCAGCCACACCCGCTTGAGGTTGGAATCCGCCGAGTACCGCAGGAATTCCCGGCCGACCGCGCCGGACCCGGTGAACGCGAGCACGTCGACGTCCGGGTGCAGCCCGATCGCCCGCCCCGCGGTCGGTCCGTCGCCCGCGACCACGTTCAGCACGCCCGGCGGCAGCCCGGCCTCGGTGGCCAGCCTGCCGACCGTCAACGCCGACAACGGCGAGAACTCCGACGGCTTCAGCACGACCGTGCACCCGGCCGCCAACGCCGGAGCGATCTTCCACGAGGCCAACGTCAACGGGAAGTTCCACGGCACAACGGCACCCACCACCCCGGCGGGTTCACGGGTGACCAGCGCCAAGGAATCCGACGCGGTCTGCGGCACGGCGTCGTTGAGCTTGTCCGCGAGTTGGCCGTACCACCGGAACGTGTTGATCGTGGCGCGCAGTTCGATGCCGTACGCCTCGGAGATCGGTTTGCCCATCTCCAGGCTGATCGTCAGCGCAAGCGTTTCCCTGTGCTGTTCCAGCAGGTCCGCGATCCTCAGCAGCACCAGGCCGCGTTCGGCGGGCGCCAGCCGGGGCCACGGGCCTTCGTCGAAAGCCCACCGGGCCGCGGCCACCGCGCCATCCACTTCGGACTGCTGCGCGTCGGCCACGTCGGCGAGGACCTGGCCGTCGCGCGGGGATGTCACCGGGAACGTGCGCGTCCCGGTCACGTCGCCGCCGTCTATGTGGTGCGCGCCGGGGAACTCCAGGGTTTTCGCCAGCGCGAGCCACTCGTCGTGCGTCACGTCAACCTCCGATCAACGTGGTGAAGTTGGCCAGAATCACCGCGATCGCCCCCGCGATGCCGAGCGCACCGAGACCGGGCGCGATCATCGTCTGCCACGGGCGCGTGTCCAGCCGGGTACGCCGGAAGAAGACGACCACCGACGCCGAAGTCAGCAGATAAAGCACCATCATGGCCAGCACGGCCACACCGCTGAACCACGAGAACAACGTCAGTACAGGATCCTGACCCGCCACGGCGAACGGCACGACCAGCACGATCGCGATCACGGTCTGCACGAACCCGGCGAACCACGGCGCCTTGCGCTTGTTGAGCGAGCAGACTTTGCTGTGCAGCAGGCGATCACGCCCGAGTGAGAACAGATACCGGTTGGCGGAGTTGTGGAACGCCAGTATCCCGGCGAACAACGACGTCGCCAGCAGGATCGGCAGGACGCTGGTGACCCAGCCGCCGAACTGCTCGGCGATCGGTGCGAACACGAACACCGTGGAGTCGCCGCCGCCCAACGCGGCACCGGCAGCGTCAACGGCCTTCGAGGCACCATGTGCGGACACCAGCATCCAGGAGGTGAAGGCGAAGAACCCGGTGACCACGACAACGGCGAGATACGTGGCCCGTGGCACGGTTTTCCGCGGCTCCCTGGCCTCCTCGCCGTAGATCGCGGTGGCCTCGAAGCCGAACATCGACGCCACCGCGAACATCAACGCGACCCCGGGAGCGCCCTGTAACAGCGCGCTGGGGGAGAAGCTCGCGCCTACCCCGAGCCCCTCCGGCCCACCCCCGCTGACGAGTGTGACCAAGCCGAACACCAGCAGGATGCTGAACTCGGCCAGGACGAACACCGCGAGCACCCGCGCCCCGATCTCGATCCCGGCAGAGCCGAGCACCTGCACGACCACCATGGTCACCAGTGTCCAGACCCACCACGGCACCCCGATCGGGATCAGCCCGCTGACCGTGGCGCCGTACAGCCCGTACATCGCGGCCTGGATCGTGCAGTACGCGAACAACGCGACGCCCGCGCTGACCCGGCCGGCGGTCTTGCCGAGTCCTTTGCCGATGTAGGTGTAGAACGCACCCGCGTTCACGACATGACGGCCCATGGTCACGAAACCGACCGAGAACAGCAGGATCACCAGACCGGCGACGGCGTACGCGGCCGGGACGCCGGGACCGTTGCCCAGTGCGATGGCGATCGGCATGGCACCGGCGATCCCGGTCAGCGGCGCCTGTGCCGACAACACGAAGAACAGAATCCCCAAGACACCTAACGCGTTGGGCTTGAGCGTCGCGGTCCTGGTGTCCATCAGGCCTTCCTGGGTGGGCGGATGCCGCGGAACTCCCAGTCGCCGCCCAGCGCCGTGGACAGCACCTCCTCCGACTCGGTCGGCTGCGCGCCGACGTCCGCGCGGATCGCCGTGGGGCCGGAGACGATGTGGTTGGTCAGCCTGCCGAGGCCTTCGACCTCCACGTCGACCACGTCACCCGGCTGCACCGGCCGGGAGTTGGCCGGGGTGCCGGACAGCAGCACGTCACCGGGGTTCAGCGTGATCGTCCTGGCGATGTCGGCGACGAGGTAGTGCATGTCCCACTTCATCTCGTCGGTCGACCCGTCCTGGACCACGCTCCCGTTGACGTACGTCCGCAGGTACTTGCCGCGGAAGTCCCAGTCGGTCACCAGCCCGGGGCCGAGCGGGCACAACGTGTCGGATCCCTTGACGCGCAACATCGAACCGGCGTCGGTGTCGCGGAAGTCGTGCAGGCCGTAGTCGTTGGCGATGGTGTAGCCCGCGATGTACGCCCCGGCGTCGGTGGGGGAGACGTTGCGGCACGTCCGCCCGATGACGATGGCGACTTCGCCCTCGTAGTTGAGCCACTTGCAGCCCTCGGGCCGCACGACCGCGCCCCTGTGCGAGTTCAACGCCGAGGTCGGCTTGTGGAAGTACGTCGGCGTGTCCGCCAGCTTGATCTGGAACTCCTCCACCCGGCTGCGGTGGTTGAGGTGTACGGCGATCACTTTGGACGGAACGACCGGCGGCAGGTGTGTCGCCTCGGCGGTCTTGACACGACGGCCGTCGCCCGCGACGAGCTCGTCACCGTCGCGGACGGTCTCGACGACCGCGCCGTCGAGCAGGATCCGGCGGAACTCAGGCATGCCACCCTCCTTCGGGACGGTCGAACCACAGGTGGACCTGGCCGGTGCCGACCGAGTTCTCGTACTCGCCGTACTGGCGTGCCGGTGCCGTCCACTTCTCCTCGCCGAGTGCGCCCGCCATCATCAGGTAGTGGGCGAACTTGGCTTCCGGCTTGTACTCGTAGAACTCGGGCATGGTGCGGAGCACCTCGTCGTGCCTGCCCTGTTTGAACCACGCGATCCGTTCGTGGTCTGCCTCGCGCGCCTCCGGGGTACGGATGTGCACCGGATCGCTCGCCTCGTGATCACGCAGTTCGCGCAGCGACCAGAAGGTGTGGGACAGCGCGCCGGACGCGATCACGATCGCCTTGCGGTCGGTCGTGGCGACCGCGTCGGCGACCGCGCGACCCAGTCGCAGGTGGTCCTCCATGTCGCCCGTCTGGCAGACGCCGATGCTGATCCACCGCTTGTCCGGCAGTCCTTCGCCGAGGAACTTCCACAGGTTGATCGTGGCGTAGTAGATCGGCAGGTAGTCGTCGTCGATCGGGGTGATCCACGTGCCGTGCTTGCCCGCGAACCCGCTGATCGCCCGCGCCAGTTCGGGATCGCCGGGGAAGTCGTAGTGCATCCGGCACATCCCGCGCGGCAGTTCCTCCGAGGTGAACAGTCCCGCGCGCCGGTTCTGCGCCGTCACCACGAACTCCACGGTCGTGGCCCAGTGCGAGTCCATCACGATGACGGTGTCGTAGTCCAGCTTCTCGAACACGTCCTCGCGCAACTGCCGCAGCCCGGTGACGAGGGTGATTTCCTTGCCCTCGTTGAGCTCCAGCCGTGTCGCTTCGGGCAGCACGATGGTCGGGACATGGGCGAGCAGGCCCGCGCCGACGATCTCACCCATGATCGGACCACCCCTTCGGTGCGCTGACGGTGTTCTTCAGGTCGCAGTAGAAGTCGAAACTCCAGTTCCCGCCTTCGCGGCCGACCCCGGATTGCCGTGACCCGCCGAACGGCGCCTGCAGGTCACGGACGAAGAAGCAGTTCACCCACACCGTGCCCGCGACGAGTTGCTGTGTCACGCGGTCGGCGCGGTCGTGGTCGCCGGTCGCCAGGGTCGCGGCCAGTCCGAACCGCGTGTCGTTGGCCAGCCGGACCGCCTCGTCCTCGCTGGTGAACGTCTGCAGCGTCAGCACCGGCCCGAAGACCTCCTCCTGCACGATCTCGGAGTCCTGGGCGACGTCGGTCAGCAGCGTCGGCCGGTAGTACAGGCCGCCGAGGTCGGTGTTCGGACCGCCGCCGACCACCGCACGAGCACCCGAGGCCAGCGCCCGCTGCACGTAGCCGTCGATCTTGGTGAACTGGCGTTCGTGGATGTTCGGTCCGATGTCCGTGGCCTCGTCGCGCGGATCTCCCTGGCGCACCGTGGAAGCCTTGGCGACGAACCGTTCGGTGAACTCTTCGGCGATCGACTGCTCGACCAGGATCCTGGTGGCGGCGAGGCACACCTGCCCGGCGTTGTCGTACTGCTCGACGGCCAGGTCGACCGCCAGGTCCATGTCAGCGTCGGCGAACACCAGCAGCGGGGACTTGCCGCCGAGCTCAAGGCTGAGTGGCGTCAGGTTGGCCGCCGCGGCGGCCGTGATGCGCCGCGCGGTCGGCACGGAGCCGGTGAAGCTGATCCGGCGGATGTCCGGGTGGGCGACCAACGGGCCGCCGACCTCGTCGCCGTATCCCTGCACGACGTTGTACACGCCGTCGGGCAGACCAGCCTCGGCGGCGATTTCGCCCAGCAGCGACGCTGTACGCGGCGACCACTCGGCGGGCTTGAGCACAACGGTGTTACCGGCAGCGAGCGCGGGCGCGATCTTCCACGTGGCCAGCATCAGCGGCGCGTTCCACGGCGTGATCAACGCACACGGCCCGGCCGGGTCCCACGACACGTGGTTGATGTGCCCGCGCGTGACGAAGTCCTCGTGCTCCAACTGGAGCAGCCAGTCGGCGAAGAACCGGAAGTTGTGCGCGACCCGGGGCATCACACCACGCCGGTGCGACCGCAGCAGTGCGCCGTTGTCCTCGGTTTCCGTGATCGCCAGCTCTTCCAGGCGTTTCTCCACGCCGTCGGCGATCGCGTGCAGGATCTCCGCGCGCCTGGTCCGCGAAGTCCGCGCCCACGCCGGGAACGCCTTTGTCGCGGCGGCGACCGCCGCGTCGACCTCGGCCGGGCCACCGCGGGCCACCTCGGTCAGGACACGGCCGTCGATGGGCGAGACGTCCGTGAACGTCTCGGCCGATGCGACGCGGTGGCCGCCGATCCAGTGCTCGATCATCGGATTCCTTCCGTGGATGAATTCGGCCTTCGGACTGGAGAGGAAACGGAATCTCTGCGGTGTAGGGCAGGGAAAGCCGATGCGCCACGGTGGATCGGTGTCTACCGGCGTGTCATCGCGAGGTTCACTGGTTGGCCCGCTAGGTTGTGGGTCGTGGCCAAGGTTGTGAAGCGGGCGTTCAAGTACCGCTTCTATCCGACCCTGCGGCAGGCCGCTGAGCTTGCCCGGACGTTCGGGTGTGTCCGGCTGGTCTACAACATGGCGCTGCAGCAGGCGCTGCGGCATTTGCAGGTCGCGTTCACCAACTTCTGGGGAAAGCGCGCCCGATACCCGAGTTTCAAGAGCAAGAAGAAGTCGCGGCGTTCGGCGGAGTACACCACCAGCGCGTTCAGGTGGCGCGAAGGCACGCTGACCCTGGCCAAAATGGATCAGCCGCTGGCGATCGTGTGGTCGCGTCCGTTGCCCGGAGGGGCGTCCCCGTCGACGGTGACGGTGTCGCAGGACGCGGCTGGCCGCTGGTTTGTGTCGCTGGTGTGCGACGACGTGATCGAACAGACCTCGGCATCGGGTGCGATCGGCATCGACGCAGGGCTTGACTCCCTGCTTACCCTGTCGACCGGGGAAAAGATCGCCAATCCCCGGCACGAGCGGGCCGACCGTGTTCGGCTGGCCCGCGCCCAACGCGCCTTGGCCAAGAGGGTGAAGGGGTCGGCGAACCGAGCCAAGGCCCGCCACAAGGTTGCTCGTGTGCATGCCCGGATCGCCGACCGCCGCCGCGACTATCTGCACAAGCTGACCACTCGGCTCGTTCGTGAGAACCAAACGATCGTGATCGAGGATCTGACCGTGCGTAACATGGTCAAGAATCACAGCTTGGCCCGTGCCATCAGCGACGCAGCCTGGCGGCAGTTTCGCACCCTGCTCGAATACAAGGCCGAGTGGCATGGGCGTGACCTGGTGGTCGTGGATCGCTGGTTTCCCTCGTCCAAGGTGTGTTCGGCGTGTGGTGCGCTCGTTGAGCGGATGCCGTTGACCGTGCGGTTGTGGTCTTGCCGGTGCGGCACCAGCCACGATCGTGATGTCAACGCGGCGCATAACATTCTGGCCGCCGGGCTGGCGGTGACAGCCTGTGGAGACGGTGTAAGACCTCAACGGGGAAACCTCCGTTCGGGGCAGTCGACGATGAAGCAGGAAAACCCATGGGCGACCAAGGGAATCCCCGCCCTTTAGGGCAGGGAGGATGTCAACGCTTCTCCAAGACCTTGCCGCCGTCCCACACCACTCCGAGCTGCCGGAAGTACGCCGCGATCGGCTCGCGGACCACCAGCCGGGCGAGTTCCTCGGTCGGGGCCTCGAACAGCTCCAGGTCCGCCTCGCCCCGCCAGGCCGGTCCCGCCTCGAACGACTTCGCACCGGATTCGATCAGTTCGTCGAGCGCCAGGCCGTCTCCGGTGATGGACGGCAGCGTCCGGTGGTGGGCCATCGGGTGGCCGTTGACGAACCCGTTGGTGTCCGACGGTTCCCGCAACGTGACCACCGCCTGAGCAAGCCTTCGGTCCGCCGCGGCGAGTGTCGCACCGAACCGGGCACCGGCCTCGAGCCTCGGCGCCGGGCCGTACGGGTGTGGCCTGGTCATGTGGATCGAACCGAACTTCTTCGGATAGCCCTGGTGGATTCCCCTGGCGACGGCGAAGTCCTTGTCCACCCAGATGTAGACGCAGCGGGAGTAGTGCGTGCCGTCGTAACGGCAGCGAACCACCACGAAGGCTTCCTTGTACTGCGACCGCACGGGATCGAGCAGTTCCTCCCGGCTGTCCGAACAGGACTGCCAGTCCGCCCAGATCAGCGCGACCGCGCCCGGGTCGTCCTCGGCGAGTTCGAGCGGCTCGGGCAGCAGGTCGCGCACGCGGTCCGGATCCGTGCGGTACTCGATCGTCAGCAGGTCGCCCGAGTAGTGCCATGGCGGCGCCGGGATCAGCGACGACTCACCTGTCGCCGTCTTCGGGTAGAAGAATCCGCTGGTCAAGGGGGTGCTCCTCGCGGGCGGCATAGTCGTTTGGCCTCAAACAATGTAGGGCGGCCGGGCGTCGGGGTCAATAGGATGCGGAAAGTGGTCGCGCCCCTTGAACCCGGGTGGTCGACGGCTTACTGTTTGACCCCAAACGATGAGCTGTCCGAGGAGACGTCGGTGAGTGCTCAAGACAGTGTGGATCCCGTCGGCAGGCTGTCCGCGGCGGGGATCGACGTGGTCCGGGTGACCTACCCGGACATGCTCGGCACGGACCGTGCCAAGGACGTGTTGCTCGAGCACCTGCCGTCGCTCGTCGAACACGGGCTCTCGTTCTGCCGCGCGGTGTACCACACGACCCCGCAGGGTGAGACGATCCAGGTGCCCGGCGGGCTGGACGCCGGGCTGCCGGACATCACGGTGCGCCCCGACTTGTCCACTGTGGTCGCTGTGCCGTGGGAGCCGGGCGTCGCCTGGGTCCTCGGCGACGTGACCAGCCCGGAGTCACCCCGCGAGGTGCTGCGTTCGGTGCTGGCCCGCGCGGCCGACCACGGCATGAACCCGGTCGTGGGCCCGGAACTCGAGTACTTCCTGTGCGACCCCGACCCGTCATCGCCGCGCGGCTGGCGCCGCTACACCGAGGTTCCCGGCGCCATCTACACCGCCGGACTGCGCGCCGACCCCGACAACCACCTGCTGCGCGTGTTGCGCAGCCTGCGCGAACTCGGGATCGGCGTCACCGGCGGAAACCACGAGTACGACGGCGCGCAGTTCGAGGTCAACCTCCAGCACTCCGCGGCGATGTCCGCGGCCGACCGTGCGTTCTGGTTCAAGGCGGCGGTGAAGGAGCTGGCCCGCAAGGAAGGCAGGCTGGCGACGTTCATGGCCAAGCCCTTCGCCGAGGCGGGCGGTTCCGGCTTCCACTTCCACCTGTCCTGCGTCGACGACACGGGCAACTGCTTCGACGACCCGGCCGCGCCGCATGGACTGTCCACAATGGCACGCCACGCGATCGCGGGCGTCCTGCGGCACGCACCGGCGCTCGCCGCGCTCGTCAACCCGACCATCAACTCCTACAAGCGGTTCGGCCCCGACACCCTCGCGCCGTGGCTGATCGACTGGGGACTGGACAACCGCAGCGCGATGATCCGCATCCCGCCGGAACGCGGCGCGGGCGCGCGCCTCGAACTGCGCCTCGGGGACGCCAGCGCGAACCCGTACCTCGCGATCGCCGCGACCATCGCCGCCGCGCTGCTCGGCGTGCTGGCCGGTGAGGAACCGCCCGCGCCGCTGGAGGGCTACGGCTACGACACCAGCAAATCGCCTGCCCTGCCGTCGACCCTGTCCACCGCGTTGGACGCGCTCGAAGCGGACATCGAGCTGACCGAGATCCTCGGCAAGGACTTCACCACGTCGTTCCTCGCCTACAAACGGGACGAGGTCGCGCGCTTCCGCCGCCACGTCACGGACTGGGAGTTCACGGAGTACGCCTATCACCTGTGAGGTCGCATGGACGTCGACTTGGTCAACCTGGACAACTTCACCGACGGCGTGACGCCGTGGCGGATGTTCCACACGTTGCGCCACAACGACCCGGTGTACTGGCAGCCGGAACCCGAGCCGAGCTCCGGCTTCTGGGCGATCACGAAGCACGCGGACGTGGTGCGGATCAGCAAGGACACCGAGACGTTCACCTCGGCGAAGTTCGTCAACCTCGAAGAGGTCGACGACGACCAGATCGCCATCCGCGCGTCGATGCTGGAGATGGACGGCCTGCGGCACCGGGCGCTGCGGGGCCTGTTGCAGCGCCAGTTCGGGCCGACCGTGATCAACCAGTACGCGGAGTTCCTGCGGGGACTGACGGTGAGGACGCTGGACGCCGCGTTCGCCAAGGGCCGCTTCGACTTCGTGGCCGAGGTGGCCGCGGACTTCCCGATCAACGTCCTCGCCCGGTTGCTGGACGTGCCGGAAAGCGACACCCGGCAGTTGATCGACTGGGGCAACCGGATCATCGGCAACACCGACCCGGACTACGCGGACGTCCTGCTCGGGAGCGCGGAGAGCGATCGCTACCGGGACCTGCCGTTCCGCTCCCCGGCGTCCCTCGAGGTGTTCGCGTACGGGCGGGAACTGGCCAGGCAACGCCGGGGTGTCTCCGGCGCGGACCTGGTGTCCAAACTCGTGAACGACACACCGCGTGACGGCGTCCCGTTGTCGGCGAGGGATTTCGACAACTACTTCCTCCTGCTGGTGGTGGCGGGCAACGAGACGACCAGGCACGCGATCACCCACGCGATGCTCGCGCTGCTGCAACACCCCGCCCAGCTGGCCAAACTCAGTGACGACCCGTCGCTCATCCCGGGCGCGGTGGAGGAGTTCCTGCGCTGGGGCACGCCGGTGTACCACTTCCGGAGGACGGCGGTCCGCGACGTCGAACTAGGCGGCAAACAGATCAAGGCGGGCGACAAGGTCGTCATGTGGTACGGCTCGGCCAACCGCGACGAGGAGGTCTTCGACGACCCGGACACCTTCGACGTCACCAGGACCCGCAACGACCACGTGACCTTCGGCAAAGGCGGGCCGCACGTGTGCCTCGGCGGCCTGCTCGCCCGTACCGAAATGCGGATCATGTTCGAGGAACTGGTGCCGCGGGCAGCGGGGATGCGGTTGACTGGTGACGTGCCGAGGGTGCGGTCGAACTTCGTCAACGGGATCAAGGAGCTGCCGGTCGAAGTCGGCCGACGGTGAAACCGGGGAAGTCCCCGGTAGTGCCGCCCGGACCGGCATGAGATGCTTTCGCCGCGCGAGCGGGTGTGATCGGAGAGGCGACGCGGGTGACCAGCTGGACCGAAGTGATCAACTACGTGCGAATCCGGTACGAGGTGCTGGAGGAGAACGACGACTGGCTGCGATTCCGCCTGGACACCGAAGGCGGTCGTACCCAGCAGGTCTCGGTGCACGCCGAGCCGGAAACGCTGGAGCTGTCCTCGCCCGTCGGCTGGGCCGACAAGATCGACATGGGCAAGCTCCGTGAGCTGGCCGGTGCCGAGAAGGTCGGCGAGGTCGAGGTGGTCGACGGCGTCGCGCTGCTGAAGCACAGCGTCCCGGTGACGGAGCTGAGCGCGCGTGAGGACTTCGAACCCGTGCTGAAGCAGATCGTCGCGAACGCGGACCACTTCGAGCGGGAACTCGCGGGCACCGACGACTTCTGACGAGTCCGTCACCTTCCGGCGCGGATCCCGTCCAGGAAGAACCTGGTCCGGCGGTCGTAGTCGTCACGGGCAGGGCGAGGTCCGTGCTTGAGGGCGAGCGCGTTGTCGTGGATGTACGCGTGGAGGTCGCCTGCCGTGAACTCCGGCCGTAGCGCGCCGGAGACGCGGCCCGCCGCGATGAGCTCGTCGTTGATCTCCCCCGCGGCCCGGCAGATCTCCATGAGCTGCGGTGCGTGGGGGTATGCCTGCAGCATGACGTCGTTGGCGGCGGGCTGGCGGTACTGGAGGTCGCGGATCGCCGTGATGTAGTACGCGATCCGCTCGCTGATGTCCTCGACAGCCCGGGTCCGGTCGACGATGGCGTACAGCTCGTTCGCGACGACCTCATCGATGACAGCTTCGATGAGGCCGATCCGGCCGCCGAAGCGGTTGAAGATCGTCGCTTTGCTCACGCCTGCCGCCTTGGCGACCTCTTCCAGCGGCACGGTGAGGCCCCGTCCCTGAAACGCGTCGATCGCGACGCGGCGGATCTGTTCGGTGTTGCGCTGGGCGTCAGCGCGCAGCCGAGGCCGGGCGTCCGGCATGCGCTTCCTCGCCTTCCTAATTTGACTCGCCTGGTCAGTTTACTTACCGTCGTCGAGGGACAGCAAACTGACTCAGGTAGTCAACTTAAGCGACTCCGTACGTGGGAAGGCCACAAGCATGATCGTTGTCACGGGCGCCACCGGTGCCCTCAACGGTGCCACCGTCGAACACCTCCTCCAGCGCATACCGGCCGACCGGATCGGTGTCAGCGTGCGCGACGTCGCCAAGGCGCGGCACTTCGCCGAACGCGGCGTGCGTGTACGGCAGGGCTCCTACGACGACCCCGTCGCGCTGCGAGCCTCTTTGGTCGACGCCGAGCAGGTGCTTTTGGTGTCTTCCAACGACATGGCGGCCGACGTGGTCGGTCAGCACCGCACGGCGGTCGAGGCTGCGGTGGTGACTGGTGCCCGGCGGATTCTGTACACCAGCCAGCAAGGTGCTGTCGGCAGTGCATACCCTCCGGCGGCCATCCACGCCGCCACCGAAGCGATGCTCGCCGACTCGGGAGTCGCCTGGACCGCGCTGCGCAACGGCTTCTTCGGCAGCCTCGAACAGCTACTCGGTCCTTGGCAGCGGACCGGCGTGATCGCCATGCCCGCGGACGGCCCCATACCGTGGACCGATCGCGCCGACCTGGCCGAGGCCGCCGCCGTCATCCTCACCGGCACCCGCAGGTTCGACGGGCCCGTCACGCTCGCGGCGCCTGCCGTTACCCTCGACGACTTCGCCAAGATCGTCTCCGGACTCACCGGCCGCACCATCGAACGCGTCGTCGTGGCCGACGAGCAGTGGGTGACCGAGCAGATCGCCGACGGCGTGCCGGAGTTCGTGGCCCAGTTGACGCTCGCCATGTTCCAAGCCGCGCGCGGAGGGTCCTTCGCGGGCCATCATCCGCTGCTTGCCGAACTCCTCGGCCGTGAACCACGCGACGCCGCCGCGCAAGTCGCGAGTCAGATCGCGTCCTGACCGGCTTCTTCCTGTTCGCCGTCGAGCCAGACGAGGTCGGCGACGGCGTCCGGGCCTGTCCGGATGTACATCAACGCGTTCTCGGCTTCGGCGAGGAAGTACTGGTTCCGGCCGTCGGCGGACACCATGTAGGCGGAGTTGTCCGTGAACTGCATGCCCCAGCCGAGCACGTTGACCTCCGAGTCGTCCGTGGTGACGCCATCAGAGACGTCGGTGGTCACGACTGTGGCGAACACGCGCGGAGCCTGGGCGGCGACAACTTCGGCAATCAACTGCTCATGGTCGGTGATTCCGGGCATGAAGGGACTCCTTAGGCTATACGGGGCGCTCAGGGCTAATTGTAAGCGATCGAGATCGATCAGTGGTCAAGACGTCTTGACATGAAGACTGTAAGGACGTCGACACGACTGGTCAATACCAGTCGGCAAGCCGTCCCTGGTGGAGTGACAGTCGATAGCCTTGGCTCCATATCGTGACGTCCTGACCAGTTAGTGGAGGTGCCTGCCGTGGTCGATCGGACCAGCGGCGTGCCCGTCTACCGTCAGATCGCCGACGACCTTCGCGGTCAGATCCAGTCCGGAAAGCTCGCACCAGGTGCGCCGCTCCCGTCGGAGCGTGAACTCGTCGACATCTATGACGCCTCGCGGCCCACCATCCGAGACGCCATCAAGCTTCTCCGCAACGGTGGTCTTGTTGTCGCCCGGCATGGCCGAGGCGTGTTTGTCCGGCCGGATGCCTTTGTAACCAGACTCGCGCGGACGCGACTGTCTCGAACAGCGCGAGCAGAAGACAAGGGCGCGTTCATGGGCGACGCGTCGGCGAGCAACTTCGTTCCCAGCGTCGCGGTCGACGTGCGAGTGGAGGCCGCCGACGACCGTATCGCGAACCTGCTGAACATCGCCCCGGGCGCGGAAGTGCTCGTGCGGGACCGGGTGATGCGCGCCGACGGGGTAGTGGTGCAGCTCGCGGTTTCCCGGCTGCCACGCGAACTCACCAAAGGGCTGGCGGTCGAGGAGATCGAAACGGGACCCGGCGGCATCTACGCCCGCCTCGAAGAAGCCGGTTACATTCTGCGCCGGTACGACGAGGTGGTGGCGGCCAGGATGCCGACCGCCGAGGAACAGTCACGCCTGCAACTGCCGGAAGGCAGTCCGGTGTTGGTGGTGACCCGTGTCGCGCACACAGCAAAGCGGCCTATCGAGGTCAACGACATGATCCTCGCGGCGAACAGGTACGAGCTGCATTACGAGCTGCCCGCAGACTGAACGCGCTGCCCAGCGATCAACTCAACGATCACCAGCACCGCGACCGCTTCCACCAGCAGCAGACTGACCAGTACGACCAGCTGTGTCGCTCCGGCCTGCATCGGTGAGGCGCCGCCGAGCAGCACGCCCACGAACGCGCCCGGCAACGTCACCAACCCGACCGTCCTTGTCTGGTCGAGCGCTGGAACAAGCGCCTGACCCGCGCTCGGTCGGCAGATCAACAAGGTGGCGTCCCGGGGCAACAACCCCAACGCCAACGCGGCCTCGTACTCGCCGTGGCGTGTCTTCAGCTCGTCGAGTGCGCGTCTGCCCGCCAGGGTTGTCGCGGTCATCGCGCCGCCGATGAGGATCCCCGCGATCGGCACGACGGCCACGGGCGTAGCCGGGACCAGGCCGGACAGGATCAGCGCGGCCAACGGTGGCGCGACTCCCGCGGCGATCGCGGCTGCTGACCACACCGTGTCCGACCAGGTGCCGAACCGCCTCGCGGAGGTGACGCTGGCGACGGTGAACATCATCAGCACGAACGCGGCCGTCAACCAACCCGAGTGCAGGACGGCCGTGATGAGCAACGACACCGCGCCGAGTTGCACAGTCGCGCGCACCGCTGCCGTGGCTATGGAGTGCCATGCCCCGAGACGCCCCAACCAGACAAGCACTGCCGTTGCCGCCGCGAACACGGACAGCACGACGACGAGCAACGGACCGAGTTGGATCACCTGCTGAGCGTCCCACGACAAGCAGACATCGGATGTGTAGGCTGCGAGAGGTACTGCTCCCGCCGCAAGGAGCTTCAAGGAGACGTCATGGACGTGCGCCTTGCCTGGCGGCGTGTGCGTGTACTGCTGGTCGCAACGGTGTTGCTGGTCACCGGGTTGCCGTCGCTCGCGCAAGCCGTGCAGTCGGGCCTGCGGTGGACGGTCGACCGCTCGCCGTTCCACCTCCAGGTCTTCGACGGCGATCGCCCCCTCATCGGCCAAGCCAACGGACGGATGTCGTACACACTCGCCGACGGCACACCACATCGCCTCACCAACGTCCTACGAACTGAGCGCGACACATACGTAGTCGCAACGTCTGAACCCGCTCGCACCGCGCACGTCTCTGTGCAGCGCACACCGCGCGGCATCCGGGTGGAGTGGCGCCTGACTCCTGCGGTGGACGTCGTCGAGGTCCGCGAATCACTCACGGGCGACGATGCCGAACATTTCCTGGGCGGCGGCGCCAACTTCATCTACACGGATCTCCGGCACCGCGTGGTGCTCAACAAGGCGCACTTCACCGGTGCGTCAACGTTGGGCCGCTGCAACAAGAGTGGCATGCCGAGTCCCTTCTTCCTCAGTTCACGCGGATACGCGGTGTTCCCGGAGACCGACGCGATCGGCCGGATCGCCTTCCCCAACGCGACCGACGACCCGCCTCACTGCTCGGGCAACCCACCGCCGTGCGCGGTGCAACTCGGCCAGCCCGACCGAACGCAGTTGTGCTTCAAGACCAACAAACTCGACTACGAGATCTACGCGGGCAGGCCATCTCAGGTCGTCAACGCGTACACGGCGAAGGCGGGACGGCCAACCCTGCCGCCACCCCGTCAGTTCGCGCTGACGCACTGGCGCGACACAGTGGCGGACCAGGCAACCGTGGTCGATGACGTGAACCAGCTGCTGAACCGGGGGATCCCCCTCGCCACGGAATGGATCGACAACCCGTGGGAGACGTCGACGAAACTCCCGGGAGAGAGCCAGAACAGCCGTTACGCGTGCAACGGGACGCTGACGTTCGACCCGACCCAGTTCCCCGATCCGCGCGGAATGGTCACGGACCTGCGCAACCGCGGGGTACACCTGGGCATCTGGATCTCCCCGCACGTACGAACCGTGGCGGCCGAACGCCCGTGCCCGGCAACGGACTACCCGCCGGGCTCGTTCATCCGGACCGCCCGTACCGACCCGCTGCAACTGGACCTGACCAACCCGGCCACCCGGGCGCATTTCGAAGCGAAGCTGGCGAAGCTGTTCGCGCTGGGAATCGACATGGTCAAGGGGGACAGGGGTGAGGAGTTCGAGCTGGAGGACGCCACCTTCGCGGCCGGGCCGGGAACCGAGCTGATGAACACGAGCCCGGTCCGTTACGCCAAATCCACAGTGGACGTGCTCCGCAAGATCCACGGTGACCAGTTCACGACCTTGTGGCGTGGCGGATACACCGGTGTGCCGTCCATCGTGAACGGTGTGTGGGGCGGTGACCCGCAGGCGACCTACGACGGCCTGCGGCTCTCGGTCCGCCGTGGCCTCAACTCCTGGCTGTCGGGCCACCCGGCATGGGGAACGGACACAGGTGGCTTCAACGGCGGCGGCCCGGGCGCGCCGAGCCCCACCTTGTTCACTCGCTGGAGCCAGTTCTCGGCGGTGTCCCCGGTCTTCGAGGTCGGGGGAGCGGGCCGGAACGCGACTCCTTGGAACTACGACGAAAAAACCGTCGGCCGATTCCGTGACAACGTCCTGCTGCACTACGCGCTGTTCCCGTACCTCTACGGCCTGGCCCAGAACTCCGCCCGCACGGGAGAACCGATCGTCCGGCCGATGGCGTACGACCACCCGGCGGACGAGCAGGCCTGGGCAGCGGACCAGCACATGCTGGTCGGCGATGACCTACTGGCGGTCCCGGTCACGGCGGATCGCAACGAAGCGGACGCGGCAGCAGGGCAACCCACCCCGGTCGACGTCTACCTCCCAGCGGGCCGTTGGATCGACCTGCACACAGGGACAGTGCACGAAGGGAACCAGCGAACAACCCGGAACTCCACTCTGGACGACTTCCCCCTCTACCTGCGGGCAGGCGCGGCGATCGGCTTCAACCAGAGGATCGACGGCGTCTGGTCCCGGCCGTGGCAGCTCAACGACTTGGACCGCATGGACCGTTCCGGGTGGATGTACGCACCGGGAACAGGCTTGACCCATGCCACCAGCCCTACCGGCGGCACCTTCATCGCCCACAGCCGTGGTGACACGACGACAGTGCTGCTCGCCAACGCCCCTGGGGAAAGCCAAGTGATGATCACGGTCAAGGCCAAGCCAGCGGTGGTTATGATCGACGGCCGCCGCGTCCCTGAGTCGTCCACACTGTCCGGTGATCCGGTCGGCTGGACGACGAAACCGGGGCCCTTCGGCGGTTTGCTGTTGAAACTCAAGCCCCGCGCGGGCATTAGCAGCGTGACGATCACTCGGTGACGCCCGGCGTGAGGGGAACTTTACGGGCGTCTCATGCCGGTAAGGTGGCCTTCACGGCACGTCCGCCCGGTTGGTGATGTAGGAGTTGATCAACCGGGCCAGGTGTCGCCCGGCGATCTCCAGCGGCTCGGTGGTCCGTGACACCGTGGCGGCCAGTTCCGCGCCGTCCAGTGTGTTGATCACCGTGTACGCCAGGTCTTTCACGTCCTGCTCGGGGATTCCGGTGGTCCGCAGCTTCTCGGCGACCAGGCCGCGCCAGCGCTCGAACGCCTCCTCGACGGCGGCCTGGATCTCCGGGATGCGGCCCGCCGTCTCCAGCGCCGTTGCCGTGATCGGGCAGCCGTCCTGCCAGTCCGAGTCACGCAGGTAGTCCGCGACCACCCGGGCCAGTGCGACGATCGCGTCCGCGGGGTCGTCCTCGCTCGCCAGTGCTTCGGCCAGCATCCCGGCGAAGTGCGCGTCGGCGTGCCGGACCGCGTCGGCCGCCAGTTCCTGCTTGCCGCGGGGGAAGAAGTGGTAGACCGAGCTCAGCGCGACCTGTGCCTCCTTGGCGATCTGCTTGATCGCAGTCCCCTCATAGCCCTGGCGCTGCATCAGCTGCGAGGTGACATGGAGGATCCGGTCCCTGGTGCTCATGGCCGCAGTTTACCCGGTGGAACGTTCGTTCTAGTGCGTGCTACGTTCTGGGTGGAACGTTCGTTACAGTCACTGAGGGGACCTCATGCACCACATCACCGCCAACGGGATCGACTTCGCCTACGCCGAGCAGGGCGACGGTCCGTTGGCGTTATTGCTGCACGGCATGGCGGAGACGCCCCGTGTCTTCAGGCACCTGATGCCCGTTCTCGCCGACGCGGGGTATCGGGCGGTCGCTCCGGCGATGCGCGGATACGCCCCCACGCAGGTTCCGCCGGACGGCAGCATGAAACTGGCGGACCTCGTCGCCGACGCCAACGCCCTGCACAACGAACTGGGCGGCGACGAGAACGCCGTGATCATCGGGACCGACTGGGGTGCGTACACCACCTGGGGCGCAGCCGCCGCCGCGCCGCAGCGGTGGGCGAAGGTCGTGGCGGCCGACATCCCGCCCTTGCGTTTCATAAAGCCGCTGGGCCCGGAGATGATCCACAAGCTCGGGCATTTCTTCTTCTTCCAGATGGACGTGGCCGAGCAGGTCGTGCGCCAGGACGACTTCGCCTACTTCGACTGGCAGTGGCGCTACTGGAGCGGCACCAAGCAGGGCGTCGACCTCGTGTCCGATCTCGAGGCGGGCAAGAGCGCCTTGCGGGAGCCGGAAAACCTCCGGATGGCGATCGAGGCGTACCGGCAGAACTTCCCGATTGCGACGTTCGGCACGGATCGATGGGAGGCCGGGCCGCTCCTGGCCGAGCTCCCCACCCAGCCGACGCTGTACCTGCACGGCACTGAGGATCCGAGCGTGGACGCGGAAACGCTTCCCGACATCGTCGCCGCGCTGCCCGCCGGGTCGGACGGGGTGATGCTGGACGGCGTCGGGCACTTCCCGTTCATCGAGAGCCCCGACGAGGTCAACGAGCTGGTTCGCGCGTTCCTGGCCGACTGACACCCTTGACCTTTGGATTGGTCTAAGCCAATGCTTCATGGACGTGAATGACCCGGTCACGGCGCGTGGCCAGGTTGCTCGCCTCGTGGTCGTGTATCGGTGTCCTCGTTCGATGAGAGTCTGCCCCGGCCGGAGGCCGGAGTTGGGATTCAGTGGGGCGGTTCCTGGCGTCGCCGCCGGAAGGTCGGAATATCGGTTGTCTTCTGGCTTTTCGGCGGTGGCGTCAGCCGGATCACGGCGGGCTTCTGATACTCCACAGTGGATCCGCCCGGCGGGACCCGCTCCCGCCGGGCGGTCTGTCCACGGCCTCGGTGCGTTCTTGACCGTGCACTAGCCTTGAATGTGTGAGTGCCAATCAGGATGGGTTCGGCGTGGTGACGGCGCTGGTGCGTGCCTCGTACCTGGTCAACGCCGTGTACGCCGAGTCGGCACGGGAGTACGGACTCACCCCGCAGCAAGGGCAGCTGTTGTGCGTGCTGATGTCCAGGTCGTACGGCATGGGTGAACTCAGTGCGACGTTGGGGCTGGCCAAGTCCAGCCTGACCGGCCTGGTGGACCGCACCGAGCGCAACGGCCTGGTGCGGCGCGGATCCGATCCCGATGAGGCCCGCGCGGTCCGCGTGGAGCTCACCGAGCGGGGCGCCGAGCTGGCGAAGGAGTTCTACGCCGAGACCTGCCGCCGGGTCGAGAAGCTGCCTGCGGGGCTCGGTGACGACGCCAGGGACGAGCTCGCCGCTCTGCTGAGCCGTGTGGTGTTGGACAACGACGTGCCCGAGGTGTTCATGGAGCTGGACGAGCGTCACTAGGAACACACTCGAGGCGGGTTGAAGTTCGCAGTACGAACTAATATGGTTCGTACTGCGAACTTCAAAACCTGTCTGATGAGGGTGTCATGTCTCTACCTGGGGTTGTCTTCGGTTTCGGCGCGCCGAGCGGTGTCGATGACGTGTCCGATTTGCTCCGTTTGGCCGAACTTGCCGATCGGGACGGACTGGACATCGTGTCCGTTTCCGACCATCCGTATGCCGGAACGCGCCTGGACGCGTACGCGGCGATCGGATTCGTGCTCGGTCGGACGCGGCGGATTTCCGGTCTGGTGAACGTCACGAACTCGCCGACGAGGCCCGCGCCGATGCTCGCGCGGTCCGTCACGTCCTTGTCGACGCTTTCCGGCGGTCGCATCGTTCTCGGGATGGGAGCGGGCGGCCTGTGGGAACGGATCGCCGCGCTGGGAATTCCGCGGTTGTCGCCCGGTGACGCCGTCGACGCGTTCGAGGAGGCGATCGTTCTGGTGCGGAAGCTGTCGGGCGGAGGTCCGCCGGTCACCTTCGAGGGCAGGCACTGGCGGGTCGAGGACATCGAACCGGCGCGGGCGGCGGCACCACCGGTGTGGACGGGGTCGAACGGCCGCAAGTCGCTGGCGGCCACCGGGCGCGTCGCCGACGGCTGGATCCCCGGTCACGCGGCCGACTGGCTGAGCAAGCGCTACCGGGAGTCCCGGCCGGTCATCGACGAGGCGGCGGTGGCGGCCGGGCGCGATCCCGGCGAGATCCGAACAATCTTCAACTTCGTCGGGCGGGTCACCGACAGGCCGCTGCGCGCGACGCGGGACGACGGGGGACGCTGGATTGGCGGTTCACCTGATCAGTGGGTCGATGAGCTCGTGGGAGCGGTGCTCGAGCACGGAGCGTCCGGGTTCACGCTGTTCTCCACCGATGGGGGGACCTCACAGAATCTCGTCGATCTGGGCCGGTGGGCCAACGAGATCGCCCCCGCCGTCCGGGCGGCTACTTCTCGGTAAGGCCATACTGTCGCGATGTGACAGCCGGGTGAACGCGGCGTGTTTGTTGGATGCCAACGCTTTCAGTTTGCGTTGAGGATTTTCAAGATCCCGGAATCACGGTACAGTCGACTGGGCCGGGTCAGGTGACCCCGGCTACCGCGCCCTGAAAAGTGTTCAGGTTTGGTCGATGCGGACTGTGCGGCGGTGGGGAACTTTCCGGCAATCAACGGTGTTGTTCCTGGTTGGGTCCGGTGTGTACGGAGGAGGAGTCGTGGCGCGACGGTTCGGGGTACTGGCGATCTTCGCCGTGCTCGCGGCCGTCCTGTTCATGCAGCACCCACTGCACGCCGGCGTCGAAGCACGGGCCAAGACCAGTGAGAAGGCCGAGGAAACCGTCCAGTTGGCCGCCCGCAGGCATCTGCTCGGCGCCGCGGACGGCGCGGACCCGTCCGGCGCGATCATGCCGGGCTCACCGCAGCTGGGCAGGAACGACGCGGTGCTCGGCCGCCCCGCGAACGAGATGGCGCGCCGGATCGTGCGCGTGGAACACAGCGGCATCGCCCTGCCGCTCGACCTTTTATCCGTGCTCCGCATCTGATCGGTCAGACGCTCGCTGCCGGAACGCAGCGCTGGCCTCTCAACGAGAATCAGCGTGGGTGCGCGCTGCCGCCATGGCGGTGCACGCGAAGTTCCGGTTGCGGCGGTCCTGGGTCACCACTCCAGTTGGACCGAGCCAGAACGAGGCCGACATGCAGCCGCTGATCGATCACGCACGCAGTTTTCCCGAAGCCGTCGCCGAGCGCCGCGAACAGTTCGCGCGCCTGGGTGACGGGCAGAAGCCGGAAGCCCTTTTCATCTCCTGCTCCGATTCCCGGGTGATGCCCGGGATGTTCACCGGCGCGCAACCCGGTCAGCTGTTCGAGTTGCGCAACGCCGGCAACATCGTGCCGCCGTACCGGGCCGACGCCAGCTGCGCGGTCGCCGGAACCATCGAGTTCGCGGTGCGCGCGCTCGGTGTGTCCGACATCGTCGTCTGTGGACATTCCCACTGCGGTGCCGTGCAAGGCCTGCGCAGTCAGGCCGGTCTGTCGGTCATGCCGCAGGTCAAGCGGTGGCTGACGCAGGCGGGTCACGGCACGGCCCACTCCGATGTGGACCTCGACGGCGCCGTCCGGCGCCATGTGCTGACACAGCTGGATCACGTGCGAACGCATCCCTGTGTCGTCGAAGGTGTCGCCGCCGGGACTCTGCGGTTGCACGCGTGGTTCTACCGCGTGACAACCGGCGAAGTCCTCGCCAACCAGACTGGCACGCCGAACTTCCGCCCGCTCTGACCTGCGCACGAAGCGTTTGTGCCGGTCTTTGCGCGGCTGACTTGGATGGAGCTCCTTGAAATGCCCTCGCCCTCGCTGTCCCGGCGCGCCTGGCGTGCCGATCTCACCGCGTCCATCGTGGTGTTCCTTGTCGCGTTGCCGCTCTGCGTCGGAGTGGCCGTCGCGTCCGGGGTGCCCGCCGAACTCGGTCTGGTGACCGGGATCGTCGGTGGGCTCGTCGTCGGTCTGCTGCCGGGCAGCAGCCTGCAGGTGTCCGGCCCCGCGGCCGGGCTGACCGTGCTCGTGTTCGAAGCGGTCAGGCAGTTCGGCCTCGCCGCGCTCGGCGTCATCGTCCTTGCCGCGGGGTTATTGCAGATCCTGCTCGGCCTGGTGCGGTTCGGGCGGTGGTTCCGAGCGATCTCCCCCGCGGTGGTCGAAGGGATGCTCGCCGGGATCGGCCTGGTGCTCATCGCCGGGCAGCTGTACACAATGGCGGGTGTCACCGCCCCCGCAAGCGGTCTCGGCAAGCTGACCGGCGTGCCTGACCTGGCCGGGAAGATCTTCAGTTCGGCCGCCGCGTGGACGGCGTTCGCCATCGGCGTGGGCACGATCCTGGTGATGGTGTTGTGGGCGCGGTTGCCCCGCAAGGTCAGGCTCGTGCCAGGCGCGCTCGTCGCCGTGGCGCTGGCCACCCTGGTGAGCGCGGTGTTCGACCTGCCCGTGCAGCGGATCGAGGTGCAGGGTCTGCTCGGGTCGATCAACCTGACGTCGCCGGGCGAGTTGGCCAGGCTCGGCGACATCGCGCTGCTGGGCACGGTGCTCGCCTTCGTGCTGATCGCGTCCGCGGAAAGCCTGTTCAGCGCCGCGGCGGTGGATCGGATGCACGACGGACCGCGTACCGACTACAACAAGGAACTCGTCGCCCAGGGCGTGGGCAACACGGTCTGTGGCGTCCTGGGTGCGTTGCCCTTGACCGCTGTCATCGTCCGGAGTTCCGCCAACGTGGAGGCGGGCGCGCGCACCAAGGCGTCCCGGGTGCTGCATGGCGTGTGGCTGCTGCTGTTCGCCGCGTTGCTGCCCGCCACGATCGGCGTCATCCCGTTGGCGGCGCTGGCCGGTGTGCTGGTGCACGCGGGCTGCAAACTGCTTCCGCTGCGCAAACTGGTGCCGCTGTGGCGTGAGCACCGCGGTGAGGCCGTCATCCTGGTGGTCACGGCGTTGGCGATCGTGGGGCTCAACATGTTCGAGGGTGTCCTGATCGGCATCGCCCTCGCGGTCGTCAAGGTCGCTTGGCAGGCGTCCCACGTGCAGGTTCGCGTGAAGGACACCGGCAGCGGGCCGATCAGGGTGCGGCTGTCGGGCAACGCGACCTTCCTGCGGTTGCCCGCGATCCTGGACAAGCTGGAGTCGCTGCCGCGGGGACGGCCGGTGGATCTCGACCTGACCGACGTGCACCACCTCGACCACGCGTGCCGGATCGCGCTCATGGCATGGGCCGATCGCGAGGAAAACGTCGATATCGTCCAATCGGAACAATTAGCCCAATAAATGCGAGGGACTGTATGTCCTGACATACAGGAAAAACGGACGTACGACGGTGATTGTCGCCTGGCGGAAAATCGCCGAAATTCCGTCAGGAATTTGTCCGGAAACTGTCTTTCGTTGGTTGTATGCAGTCTGCGGCCATCTGCAGGATCGCGCAGATGGCACGACAGAGAAAAGTTGCCGTCATTGGCCTTTCCTTGGCACTGTCGGCCGGTCTCGTCGCACTGGCGGGGCCGGCCGAGTCGCGGCTCCCGCGGCAAAGCCCGGTCGACGTGACGTACGGTGCGGTCAGATACGACCCGAGCTTGCCGCTGTTACACATTTCCTACCACCATTCCGACATCCAACTGCGGTACGTCCAGAAGGACGCGAGCACGCCGGGCGGCTGCTCCACCCGGCAGCACGAGGAAACCGAGGAAGCCGAGGTCGAGCCCGGCACCGCGCACGTGACGCTGGCCGGTGTGCGCTACGACCTGATCCAGTTCCACTTCCACACCCCGTCCGAGCACAGGTTCGATGGCCAGACCGCGCCGCTGGAGATGCACCTCGTGCACCGCGACGCCGCGCAGGAACTCCTGGTCATCGGCGTCCCGCTGAAAGCGGGCGATCCGTCTACTGTGGACAAGGTGCTGGCTGCGTTGGCGCCGGAGTGCGGCGCGAACGTACACGTCGGCGAGATCGACCTGAACTCCCTGCTGCCGCACGAGCGGACCTCCGCCCGGTACACCGGGTCCTTGACGACGTACCCGTACAGCGAGGGCGTCAAGTGGTTCCTGATGAAGGACAAGACCGTCTCGCAGGCCACCCTCAGCCGCTTCCAGCACTTGTTCACCAGCGGAAACGCCCGTGCGCCCCAGCCGCTCAACGGCCGGACCGTCGTGGTGGACCGCCCGCACATCTAACACCTGCCCAAGATCGCCGATTGACCGATCGGCACATCGGCCAGATGGCTGATGTGCCGATCGGTTTCCCCGGCTCCCAGGACGAAGCGGCAACCCATCTGGCCCCGGCAGTCTCCTCGTCGTTCGCGGAACATCGATGAGGAGGAACGGTGACAGAGCCGATTCTGGCGGGACGGAGCGTGGTGAAGCGCTACGGCGACGTGACCGCGCTCGCCGGGGTGGACATCACCATCGGGACAGGCGAAGTGGTCGCCATCGTCGGGCCGTCGGGGTCGGGGAAGTCGACCCTGCTGCACGTGCTCGCCGGAATCCTGCCCGCCGACGGCGGTGAGGTGTTCGTCGGCCGTGAGCCGATCACCCGGATGTCGGAGACCGAGCGCAGCAAGCTCCGCCGCACGGAGTTCGGGTTCGTGTTCCAGTCGGGGATGCTGGTCGCGGAGTTGACCGCGGAGGAGAACGTCGCACTGCCGATGCTGCTCGCGGGCACCCCGCGGGACAAGGGCATCGCCGCCGCGAGGGAGTGGCTGGTGCGCCTCGGCCTCGGTGGCCTGTCCACCCGCAGGCCGGGTGAGGTGTCCGGTGGGCAGATGCAGCGCATGGCGATCGCCCGCGCGCTGGCACACAGCCCGCGGGTGATCTTCGCGGACGAGCCGACCGGGGCGTTGGACACCCGCACCGGCCAGGAGACGATCAGCGCGCTGCTGACCGCCGCGCGGGAGACGAACGCGGCCGTCGTCATCGTGACGCACGACGAGTCCGTTGCGAATCGGGCGCAACGGATCATCGAGATGCGCGACGGCCTGATCGCAGTGCGAGCGGCGGCATGAACCCCGTCCAGCTCGCGTTGCGTGTGCTGCGGGGCGACTCCCGGAGCCGCTTGTCGGCCATCTTCACAGCTGTCGGTGTCGCGGTCGGGGTGACACTGGTGCTGTGGCTGGCAACGGTTCCGGACGCCCTGCAGTCCCGTGCGGACCGGGCGACGTGGCGCCAGCCGTTCTACAGCACTGAGGCGAGTTTCGAGGAGGCGAAGACCAACGCGGCGGTTCTGGCGAGTCAGACCCGCGACAACGTCGGTCAGCAGCAGATCCAGCGCTTCGACGTCGCCGCGCTCAAGCCGGACCCGCCTGTCGCGGCCGGGATCCCGAAGGTGCCGGGGCCGGACGAAGTGCTGCTGTCGCCCGCGTTGGCCAAGCTGGCGGCGGAGAAACCGGCCGCACAGCTGGCTGACCGGTTCAAGGGCAAGGTGATCGGGACGATCGGGCCCCAGGCGCTGTTGTACCCGGACGAACTGGTCGCGATCGTCGGGCACGACGCCAAGGAGATGCCGACCGGGACACCGCGCCCCGGGCTGACGCCGTCGGGACAGCCGGGGTCGATCAACTCGCTGCTGGTCGTGCTCAGCCAGATCGGCATCGTCGTGCTGATCGCGCCGTGTCTTGTGCTGGTCGCGTCGGCCGCGAGGCTGACGGCGGCCCGCCGCGAGCGCCGGTTGGCTGCACTGCGACTGGCAGGCGCGACACCGCAGCAAGTGATCTCCATGACCGCCGCGGAGACCGCCATCGCCGCGATCGGCGGTGCCGTTCTCGGTGTGGCGCTGTCGTTCCCGCTGCGGGAACTGGTCGCGCTGATCCCGTGGGACGGTGGTGACTGGTATCCGTCGGACTGGACGCCGTCCGGTCCGCTGAGCGCCGGAGTGCTGATCCTGGGGCCACTTCTGGTCGTCGGCGCCGCTGTGCTCGGGTTGCGGCGCGCGGTGAGCAGGCCGCTGGGTGCGGCGCAACAGCAGACCAAGCGCCAGCCGAACGTGGCACGGCTGCTCTGGCTCGTCGGCGCCGCCCTGGTTTTCGTCGTCGCACTGGGCGCGGCGAAAGTCGGCGGCGAGGACACCGCGATGTACGTGGTCCTGTTCGGGATCGCCGCGGTCGCGGTGTCGCTGGTGTTCGCGGGCCCACTGGTGACGTCGTTGCTCGGCAAGGTCTTCACGGCCAACTGGCGCTCGCCGGCGACCCTGCTGGCCGGGCGCAGGTTGCGCGACGACCCCAAGGCCGCGTTCCGCGCGTCAGCCGGGGTGGTGCTCGCGGTCTTCGCGGGATCCATGGCACTGGCCATGTTCCCCAGCGTGGAGGACCAGATCGGTTACAGCTCAGGCAAATGGCGTGACGGCGTGTTCGTCGCCGAGGGTGCCGGGCACAGCACGGAGCAGATCAGCGACCTGAAGGCAGACCTCGCCGCGCGTGGTGCCGGTGACGCGTCGGTCGTGGAGATCGGCGGAGGCGGGTTCGACGTGGCGGGCAGCGACCGCGGCTTCTCGGCGATGGTGATCAACTGCGCCGACGTCGCCAAGGTGCTCGGCGGCCGGATCGAGGGGTGCCGCCCGGGACCGGCCGTCTACGTTCCCCAGGGAACCGCCGTTGACGCTTCGACGCTGAAGTTCACACCCTATGGGAACAGGGCCATGCGTGACACCAAGCCGATGTCGTTGCCGAAGGGAACAGAGATCCGGGAGTACGAGCCGGTCGGCTACCACGGGTTCGTCGTGGACCCCGCGGTGTTCGGCTTCGGCCCGGAAGCGATGGACACCGTGGCCGTGGTGACCACACCGGCCAACGCCGACGTGGTGCACACCGCGGTTGTCCGCAACTTGCCGGGCGTGTCGGTGTACAGCAACGAACGGTACGACGGCCGGGCGGATACCCTGACCGGCGACCTCCGGCGGGCAACGCTGCTGGGCCTGAGCATCGCGACCGTCCTCGGTGGAGTGAGCGCCGGTGTCGCTGCCGCGGGTTCGGTGGTCGACAGGCGCAGGACGTTCGGTGCGCTGATCGCCGCGGGGACGCCGGTGAAGGTGCTCACCAAGGCACTGCGGCGAGAGGCGATGTTGCCCGCGCTGGTGGCCACTGTGGGCGCCGGGGTCGCCGGTGTGCTCGTCGGGGCGGGGCTGCTCACCTTGATCAAGGGGAGTCTGCAGCTCAACCTGTGGATCATCACGCCTGTGGTGCTGGGGCTTGTCGTGGCTTTGATGGCCGCTGCCGCCTGCGGGCCCGTTCTGCGGCGGGTTTCCGCGAGGGATTACTCGGACGAGTAGGGCGGTCGTCATTCCTGACGCCGGAGGGAGTATCGGGGCTTCCTCCGGCGTCTTCTTCACGTCGACTCCCGGACAACCAGAGCGGGATCGAAGACGACGGACCGAGGAGCCTGCTCGGGAGACTCGATCCGGTCAAGCAGAATCCGAGCCATCTCCGCCACCATCTCCTCAACCGGCTGGACCACTGTGGTCAGTCGCGGCCGGGAAGCCAGCGCGGGCGGGCTGTTGTCGTAGCCGACCACCGCCACGTCCTCAGGGACACGACGACCATTCTTCTGCAGCACGAGCACAGCCCCATGAGCCATCAGGTCGTTGGCCGCGAACACACCATCCAAGTCGGGGTGTTCGGTGAGCAGCCGCGCCATCGCCGTCTCGCCGCTCTGCTGGGTGAAGTCGCCCTCGGCGATCGGGATGTACGGGTACCCGTGCCTGTCCATGGCCTGCTGGAACCCGGCCAGCCGTGCTTGGGCCGCCGGGACGTCCAGTGGGCCGCAGATGGTGGCCACCTTCGTCCTGCCTCGGCTGACCAGGTGGTCTGCGGCCAGTTCCGCTCCTGCCTGGTGGGCCGTGTCCACGTAGCTGATCGGGACGGGGCGTGCCGGGCGGGCGAACAGCACCGCGGGCAGTCCCGCGTCGATCAGCAGTCTGGGCAGCGGGTCCTCCGGGTGGGTCGAGACCAGCAGCGCGCCGTCCGCGTTGCCCCGCCGCAGGAAGTCGATCACCTCGGTCCGGGCCTCGCCCGTCTCCGCCAGCATCAGCACCGGGTGGATGCCGTGGTTGCGCAGGAAGTTCACCACTCCACCGGCCACCCGGCCGAAGAACGGGTCGCCGAACACCTGGGTGGCGAACTCCTCTCCTTCGCCCGGCGCACCCGCCATCACCAGCACGATCGTGCCTGCCCTGCGGGTCACCAGCGAGCGGGCTGCCTGGTTGGGCGCGTAGCCGGTTGCCCGGATCGCCTCGCGGACCGTCTCCTGGATCTCGCTGTCCACGTTCCGGATGCCGTTGATCACGCGGGACACCGTCGCGCGGGACACCCCGGCCACCCTCGCGACGTCCTCGAGGGTCGGGGTCCGCGCTGACGGCTTGCTCATACCCGTATTTGTACAACCACCGGTGCCCTGCGGCGCCCCCTTGACCGGACAGCGGGGACATCGACACACTGCGCGGATGCGGCGAGTTCCAGCGGGTGTCCTGGTGCCATGAGGTTTCGGCTGCTCGGCGCACTGGAGATCGACGACACCCCGATCGCCGCGGACAAACAGCGCACCGTACTCGCGATGCTGCTGGTCAACGCCGGGCGCACGGTTCCAGCGCACACCCTGATCGCCGAGGTGTGGGGTGAGCAGCCGCCGCGTTCGGCCGCGCCGAACCTGCGTGGGTACGTGATGCAGCTGCGCCGGTTGCTGCCCAGCGAGGAGCTGCTGGTGACCTCGCGGTCGGGTTACCAGCTCGACATCGAGCCCGGTGACTTCGACGTGCCCGTCTTCGAGGACCTCGCCACCAAGGGCAGGCTGGCGCTGATCCGGTCCGACCTCGGCACGGCCGCCCAGGCCTTCGGCGAGGCACTGGGCCTGTGGCGTGGACCGGCCGCCAGTGGTGTGCCGCTCGGCCCGGTGCTCGGCGAGACCGTCGCCCGGCTCACCGAGCAGTACCTCGCGGTCGCCGAGGACTACGCGGAAGTCCAGCTCGCGACGGGTGGGCACGCGGAGGTCACGGCCCGGTTGCGTGGCTGGATCAGGCAGCACCCGTTGCGGGAACGCCTGCACAGCCAGCTCGTGCTCGCGCTGTACCGCTCGGGGGACGTGCCGGGTGCGTTGGACGCCTACCAGTCGGCTCGCCGGACGCTCGCCGACGAGCTGGGGATCGATCCCGGACCGGAGCTCAGCCGGCTGCACGAGCAGGTGCTTCGGCGTGACCCGGCGTTGTCACCCAGCCGGGCCGAGCCGGTCGTGCCCCGCCAGCTGCCGCCGGAGCCCGTGGTGTTCGTGGGCAGGCAAACCGAGATCGAGCTGGCGTCCGCTGGTGGTGTGGTGGCACTGCACGGGCCTGGCGGGCTGGGCAAGTCCACGATCGCGTTGAAGGCCGCGCACGCCGTGGCCCGCCGTTACCCGGATGGTCAGCTGTACGTGGACCTGCAGGGATCGAGTCCCGGCCTGCGCCAGCTCGATCCCGCCGAGGTGATCGGCCGGTTCCTGCGCGCGCTCGGGGTGCCGCCGGATGAGCTGACCGTCGACCCGGGTGAGGCAGCCGCCCGCTACCAGTCGCTGCTGGCGTCCCGGACGATGCTGGTGGTGCTGGACAACGCCGCCGACGCCGGCCAGGTGACGCCGTTGCTGCCGGCCAACCGGGACTGCGCGGTGATGATCACCAGCAGGGTCGCGTTGACCACTGTGGACGCGCGGCAGATCGCGGTCGGTGTGCTCGACGACGGGGATTCGGTGCGGCTGCTGGGAAAGCTGGCAGGTGACGATCGGGTCATGGCCCAGCGCGGTGCGGCCGACGACATCACCAGGTCATGCGGCGGGCATCCGCTGGCGTTGCGGATCGCGGGCGCGCGGCTGGCCAGCCGCCCGGACTGGTCGCTCGCGCAGTTCGGTGCGCGGCTGGCCGACCGGCGCCGCACGCTGGACGAGCTGCGCGTCGCGGACCTCGGTGTGCGGGCGTGTTTCTCGGTCGGCTACGAATCCCTCGGCGCCGACGTCACGGCTGTGCTGGCGGCGAGGGCTTTCCGACTGCTCGGCGTGCTCGGTGTGCCCGAGGTCGGCGTCGAACTGGTGGCGGTTCTGCTCGATGTGGACGAACCGCGTGCCGAACGCGCGCTGGACCGGCTGGTCGAGGTCCGGCTGCTCGACCCGGTCCCCGGCGGCCGGTTCCGCACCCATGACCTGCTCCGGCTGTATGCGGCCGAACTGGCCGCCGAGACCGACCCGGCGACCGAGCGCACGTACGCGTTGCAGCGCGCACTGGGGTGGTATCGCACGATGTGCGCGAGCGCCGGGATCGAGCAGTTCGACGCGGAAATGCCGTGCCTGGTGGCCGTGGCGACGCAGGCGGCCGAGCGTGAACCCGCGATCGCCCGGTTCACCGTCGACCTGGTCACGGCGGTCCGTGCGTTGGCGACGAAACGCAGCCACTGGCGTGAGCTGGCGGCGTTGGCCCGGCTCGCGCTGGACGTCGCGCGGCGCGACGACGACAGCCGCGGTGAGGCGGCGATGCTGGGCATCCACGCCACGATCGAGTACCGGGCCGGACGGGTGTCGTCCGCGCGGGAATGCATGACCCGGGCACTGCGGATCTGGCGTGAACTCGGTGACCGCGAGGGCGAAGGGCTCGCGCTGCACAACCTCGGCTGGTTGTGCATGTGGACGCGTGACCTGCACCGCGCGCACGACTACTTCACCGAAGGCATCGCGTTGCTGGCCGAAGAGGGGTCGCCGAAGCTGGCCGTCGTGCGGCACAACCTGGGTGAGGTCCTGCTCAGGCTGGGCAAGCACACCGAAGCCGTCGACTGCCTCAACGAGTGCCTGGCGATGCGCCGCCGCGGCGGCGACCGGATCGGTGAGAGCATCACGCTGGTCGCGCTCGGCCGGGCGTACTGCCTGATGGACGACCGTGGCGAGGCGTTGCGCACGTTGGACGCCGGTCTGGCCGCGTGCCGTCGGATGGGCAACCGCGACGACGAGTGGGAAGCGTTGTTGTGCCGTTCGGAGATCTGGCTGCGTGAGGACGAGCCCCGCAACGCGCTCAACGACGCGCTACGGGCCCAACGGCTGACCGTCCAGATCGAGGACGACTACGGGCAGGCCGCGTCGGCGAGGCAACTGGCGAGGGCGAGGACGGCGCTGGGCGACGTGGCGGCCGCGGGACAGGACCGGCGGCGGGCGTTCGAACTGTTCGCGGCGCCGTCGACGCGCCGTGACCCGATGCTCGAAGAAGTACTGTCCGCGCACGCCCAATGACTACCGGTCCAACTGTACGGACCGCTGTACGCGGGCGACTTAGCCTGGGTCCGCCGCTGTCGCTGTCGCGTGGTCCGGCGGCTTGCTGGAGGTGTCGCCGGCCCACGCCCTTGAGCCGCCCGGCCGGTATCGTGAAAGCACGAAAAAGCGGCCTCCTGCGCCTACAGGAGACCGCGAGAGTCGATGCCCATCCCGGTAGAACGGTGCCTCGCTCCACGCACAGGATCATCTGCCGGGTGCGGTCGGGTGTAGGGGCCAAGGTCCCGAAACCGCCGAACAACGCCTGACCTGCCCGGATCGGCCTCCCCGGGATTTCTTGACCGTCACATGCGGATCCTGGCCAGGGACCAACGTCTCCAATCAACCGAACAAACCTCGCAAACCCTGGTGTCGGGCCGTGCCGTGCGGGATGATGGGCGATGACGGAGCCTGACGCGGAGGCCCGGTGAGCGCCTACTCGCCGGGAGAACCCCTCTCGCGTCGCGGCTCCGCTGTCCCATCCCGGTAGCGGTATAGGAGGTCCCGCCCTTGACAGACCCATTTCGGCGCGCGCGGACACGAGAGGTTTCGCCGCAGTACTGGCAAAACCTGGTCCCGCCCGCGTTCCAGTTGGTCACCTTCGCGGGGATCGCCTGCTACGTCGAGGTGCTCGTCGCCGGTGGCTACGGTCCGGTGGCCGCGCTGGCCACCGCCGTGACGGCAGCGATCGGCGCGCGGATCAGCACCGCGTCCGGCCGGGCCGCGGCCCGATGAGTGTCTCCCGGTTCCGGATCGCGTGATCCGGAACCGGGAGATGGTGGGGTGGAAGTGCCACGACGCGAGAACCCGATCGACGAAAGCCAGGGGCCACGGGCCTTTCTGGCCGCTCGGCTACGGGAGTTGCGCGCTGACGCCGGCGGGTTGTCGTACCGCGAAATGTCCGCGCGCACACACTATTCGGCGTCGGTGTTGTCCCAGGCGGCCGCCGGTGTGAATCTGCCGTCATGGCCGGTCGTGCGTGCCTTTGTCGAAGCCTGCGGCGGCGATGTCCACGAGTGGGAACTGCTGTGGCAACGGGTGTCCAAGGCCGAGGCGACCCGGAATGCCGAGCCGGGGCGAACCGGTCGTGGCGGTTACAGCCATGTCGAGAAGCTGCTCCGCCTGGCCGACGTCGGCGGGAACGAACCACCGCCACGCAGCACGAGGGCCAAGCCGATCTCCGTGTTCCTGCTGGACGACCACGTACTTCTGCTTGATGCACTCAAGACTCTGATCAACGACAACTCGGATATGACCGTGGTCGGTGCGGCGTCCACGGCAGCGGAGGCGTTGGCCACGGTGCCGGTGTTGAAGCCGGATGTAGCTGTGTTGGATGTGCGTCTGCCTGACGGCGACGGTGTCCAGGTGTGCCGTGACCTGCGTGCCGCGATACCGGACCTGACTTGCCTGATGCTCACGTCCTACTCTGACGACCAGGCGTTGTTCGAGTCGGTGATGGCGGGTGCCGCAGGATACGTGCTCAAAGAGGCCAATGCGGGTGATCTGCTGCGTGCGATCAGGATCGTGGCGATGGGCGGGTCGTTGCTTGACCCCGCCACGGTCACCGAGATGGTCACCCGGCTGCGTGGGCGCCCGGCGGCCGACCGGGTGGCGGAGCTCACCGAGCAGGAGCGCAAGGTGCTCGAGCAGATCGGGTACGGCCTGACGAACCGGCAGATCGCCGCCCAGTTGAACCTCGCTGAGAAGACCGTGAAGAACTACGTGTCGAACCTGCTGTCCAAGCTCGGCATGGTGCGCAGGACGCAAGCCGCCGTCCTGGCCGTCGAGCTGCGCAACGCCCGCCGCAAGTCCTAGCACCTGGTGATCTTGTCGGTGGGGCCTTATATGGTCTCCGGCATGCTTGTCGTGCACGCTACGTGGTCCGCGACCGGTGGCGTGTGCGTGTGGGCGGAGGACGCGACGCTGTCCGGCACAGCGAAACCCGGTGTCAGACCGAAGAAGCACCCGTTCGGCGCCTCGGTGGAAACCCTTCGGAAGGTCTTCGACGCCGGTGACGAGTGCACGTTCACGCTCCAGCTGCCTTCGTCGAGTGCGGGGCCGGTCGCCGCGCCTGAGCTCGTGCGGCCTGCCGCGGGCAGGCCCAAGAAGCTGAAACTGGCGCCGTGGACCGTGAACGCGTTGTCGTTGACTCCCGGCGAAGCCGTTCGGCTGCTCGGTCAGGAGCCCCCGGAGACGCCGAGCGGTTCCTGGCGGTGGATGGCCGCGGTCGCTCGGTTCGCGGTGGCGTTGGCCGACCGCGGGCAGGTCCTGCCGGGCCTGGTGGCCGGGCATGCGCGATGGATACCGCAGTTGACCGGCGACGAGGCCGAGCATGCCAGGGCGTTGGACAAGGCGACGCCCGCGGTGGTCCGTGACGGCCGGGATGACCTGGTTCCGTTCGTGCTGACGGCGTTGACGGACGCGATCGTGCGGGACCGTCTCGCCGAGATCCCCGCAGCCGAGAGCCCGACGGCCGCTCAGCGGTGGGTGCGCGCACTGACCACACAGGACGCTGTGGTCGACGGTGACCTGGGCGGTCTCGGCGGGGAACTCCGGTCGTGGCACCGGTCGGCCGCGCCGCCCGCGGGCCCGTTGCGGACGTGTTTCCGGCTTGCCCTGCCTGAGGACGACGGCGAGGACTGGCGTGTGGAGTTCCTCCTGCAGTCGACGGCCGACCCCAGTCTGACGGCGAGCGCACGGGACGTGTGGCAGCGGTCAGGCGCTGCCACGCTGCTGTCCCGGTACGCCGAACACCCGGAGGAGGTGCTGCTCGCCGGGCTGGGCAGGGCGAGCCGGGTGTACCCGGAGCTGGACGCGGCGCTGCGGGTCAGCACTCCGGCCGAGTTGCACACGGATCCGCAAGGGGCGTACCGGTTTCTGCGCCAGTCGGCGAACGCGCTGACGATGGCGGGGTTCGGCGTGCAATTGCCGTCGGCGTTGCAGCGCGGCCCGGAGCTCGGCCTGAAGCTCAAGGCGAGTTCGTCGAAACAGGGGCAGAGCGCGGTCGTCAAGGGCGGTATGGGGCTCAACGAGATCCTCGACTACCAGTGGAAGATCGCCGTCGGCGAGGACGAGCTCACCGAGACCGAGATCGCCGAGCTCGCCAAGGCGAAGGCGCCGCTGGTGCGGCTGCGCGGCAAGTGGGTCGAGCTGGACAACGCCAGGCTGCGGCGGGCGCTGACGTTCCTCGAGCGGTCCGGTGAGGGCGAGATGACCGCGCGTGACCTGCTGCAGGCCGACTCCGCGTTGGCCGAGCAGGGCGTGGACGTGCCGGTCACCGATGTCGTCGCGGACGGCTGGCTGGGTGACGTGCTCACGGGCCGCGTCGACGACCAGCTGGCCCCGGTGTCCACTCCGGACAGTTTCACCGCGGTGCTGCGGCCGTACCAGGAACGCGGGCTGGCGTGGCTGAGTTTCCTGTCGAGGCTGGGGCTCGGCGGGTGCCTGGCCGACGACATGGGGCTGGGCAAGACCGTGCAGCTGCTCGCGCTGCTCGCCGCCGAGGGGACCGGGCCGAACCTGTTGGTGTGCCCGATGTCCGTGGTCGGCAACTGGCAGCGGGAGGCCGCGCGGTTCACGCCGGACCTGCGGGTGTACGTCCACCACGGCGCGGGCCGGGTCGGCGGTGGCGACCTCGCCGCCAAGGTCGCCGAGTCCGACCTGGTGATCACGACGTACGGCGTGGTCTCCCGGGACACCGGGGAACTGGCCGAGCTCGGCTGGCACCGGGTCGTGCTCGACGAGGCGCAGAACATCAAGAACTCCGCGTCGAAGCAGGCGCGGGCGGTGCGTGCTTTGCCTGCCGCGCACCGGATCGCGCTGACCGGGACGCCGGTGGAGAACCGGCTGGCCGAGCTGTGGTCGGTGATGGAGTTCGCCAACCCCGGCCTGCTCGGCCCGGCGAGCGCGTTCCGCAGCAAGTTCGCCGTGCCGATCGAACGCGACAAGAACCAGGCCGCCACGGCGGCGTTGCGCCGCCGGACCCAGCCGTTCATCCTGCGCCGGGTCAAGACGGACAAGCAGATCATCTCCGACCTGCCGGACAAGATCGAGATGACCGAGGTCTGCCAGCTCACCGCCGAACAGGGCTCGCTGTACCAGGCGGTGGTCGCGGACATGATGGACCGCATCGAGAACAGCGAGGGCATGGAACGCCGTGGCCTGGTGCTGTCCACGCTGTCGCGGCTCAAACAGGTCTGCAACCACCCGGCGCACCTGCTCAAGGACGGGTCCCGGATGCCGGGCCGCTCCGGCAAGCTGGCCAGGCTGGAGGAACTGCTCGAGGAGGCACTGTCCGAAGGGGACAAGGTGTTGTGCTTCACGCAGTTCGCCGAGTTCGGCGAGATGCTGCGGGCGCACCTGACCGCCAGGTTCGAGCAGCCGGTGCTGTTCCTGCACGGCGGCGTGTCCAAGTCGCAGCGGGACGCGATGGTGGACCGGTTCCAGTCGGACGCCGGCCCGCCGATCTTCGTGCTGTCGCTGAAAGCCGGTGGTGTGGGGCTGAACCTGACCGCCGCGAGCCACGTCGTGCACGTGGACCGCTGGTGGAACCCGGCAGTGGAGGACCAGGCGACCGACCGCGCGTTCCGCATCGGCCAGCGCCGCAATGTCCAGGTCCGCAAGTTCGTCTGCGCGGGCACGGTCGAGGACCGGATCGACGCGATGATCCGCAGCAAGAAGGCGTTGGCGGAGATGGTCGTCGGCAGCGGCGAGGACTGGCTGACGGAGCTGTCCACCAACGCCCTGCGTGAGCTGTTCGAGCTCGCCCCGGACGCGGTCGAGGAGGTGGCGTAGTGCCGGACGATGCCAAACCCGATGCCAGGTGGTGGGAGGACTACCCGTCGACCGGGCCGATCAAGGTCGAGAACGGCATCAAGGCGCGCCGGACCCGTGGCAAGATGGCGACCAGCTGGTGGTCGCAGCGGTTCATCACCGTGCTGGAAGAGCTGCAGCTCGGCGGCCGGATGACCAGGGGCAAGACGTACGCGCGGGCCGGTCAGGTGATGTCACTGGACATCTCGGCAGGCAAGGTCATCGCCAAGGTGCAGGGCTCCCGGCCGGAGCCGTACGCGGTGAAGCTGATCTCCAAGCCGCTGTCGCCCCAGCAGTGGGACCTGGTCACCGAACGGCTGGCAGGCATGGCCCTGTTCGCGGCGAAGCTGCTCGCCGGGCAGATGCCGTCGGAGATCGAGGAGGTCTTCGCCGAGCTGGACGTCCCGTTGTTCCCCGCCGCCGCCCGGGATCTGCCGATGCACTGCAGCTGCCCGGACTGGGCGGTGCCGTGCAAACACGTCGCCGCCGTGTGCTTCCTGCTGGCCGAGCGGTTCGACGACGACCCGTTCCTGATCTTCGAATGGCGCGGGCGGTCCAAGACCGAACTGCTGGACAGGCTGCGCCGCAGCCGCGCGGAGGAAGCGCCCGCGCCGCCGCCCCCGCCGGAACCGGCGTTCGACGACTTCTTCGGCACCGGGCCACTGCCCGCCCTGCCCGAGGACCGGAATGCCGACCTGGTGCTGCTCCGCGTCGACGCCCCGGCGATCGACGTGCGCGGGCAGCCGTTGATCGACGTCCTCGTCCCGCTGTACCACCAGTTCACGCGCCGTGAGTGACACCTGCCCACCTGCGCCTTGACCTGAACCCCTGCCACAGCGCCTCGAGCGGCCCGAGTGACAAGATCGCGTCCGTGATCGCTGAGAACGACAACTCCCCGGACACCGGGTCCAGGACTGGGCTCCGGCTGGCCAAGATCGTCACCGAAGTGCTCTCGCCCGCCACGATCGTGGTGCTCCTGCCGTTCGCGGTGGCGTGGAACGCGACCGGGCACAAGGTCGTCGCCACGCTCGTGTGGTCGCTCGTGGTCGCCGCGTTCTTCAGCGTGTTGCCGATGGCGTTCATCGTCAGCGGCGCCCGCAAGGGCAAGTGGGACGGCCATTGGGTGCGGGAACGCGAGCGCCGGGCGGTCCCGTTGCTGATGTGCCTGCTGTCCGCGGTCGTGGGGCTGGTGATCCTGCTGGTGGGCGACGCGCCGAGGGACGTGGTCGCGCTGGGTTGGTCGATGATCGCGGTGCTCGCGGTGTGCGTCGTGATCACCAAGTGGTGGAAGGTGTCGTTGCACGCGACGGTCGCGGGCGGCGCGGTCGCCACGGTCATCCTGATCTACGGGTGGTGGGCTGCCGCGCTGATCCCGTTGGTCGCGTTGGTGGCGTGGGCCCGTGTGCGGGTGAGCGACCACACGGCCGCTCAGGTGATCGTCGGGTCATTTCTCGGCCCTGTCGCGGGCGGTGTGGTGTTCTTGCTGCTGCGTTGATCCGCAGGTGGAAGCATGTTTTCGGGAGACGCGGCCCACATGAGGTTGCCCATCCGAAAGTAGGACGTCAAACTATTCTCATGACCCCTCAGGTGCCTTTGCACCGTCCGGCGAACCCGGTCAGGTTCGTCACGGCGGCCAGCTTGTTCGACGGCCACGACGCCGCGATCAACATCATGCGGCGGATCCTGCAGTCGCAGGGCGCCGAGGTGATCCACCTCGGCCACAACCGCTCGGTCAGGGAAGTCGTCGCGGCCGCGATCCAGGAGGACGTCCAGGGCGTGGCGATCAGCGCGTACCAGGGCGGGCACGTCGAGTACTTCTCGTACCTGGTCGAGCTGCTCAACGAGCGGGGCGCCGGGCACATCAAGGTCTTCGGCGGCGGCGGTGGCGTGATCGTGCCCGCCGAGATCGAGCTGCTGCACTCGCGCGGTGTCGCGCACATCTTCTCGCCCGCCGACGGCCAGCAGATGGGCCTGGCCAAGATGATCAACACGATGGTCGAGGACTGCGACCACAACCTGGCCGACCAGGCGCCCGACTCGTGGGAGGGGCTGCTGTCGGGTCAGCAGGACGTGCTGGCGCGGGCGATCACGCAGATCGAGGCCGGGGTGTTCACGGGCAAGGACGCGGTCGGCACCAGCCGCCAGGTGCCGGTCCTCGGCATCACGGGCACCGGTGGGTCCGGCAAGTCCTCGTTGACCGACGAGATCGTCCGCCGGTTCCGCCAGGACCAGCAGGACAAGGTCCGCATCGCGGTGCTGGCGATCGACCCGACGCGGCGCAAGGGCGGCGGCGCGCTGCTCGGCGACCGGATCCGGATGAACAGCGTGGACGGTGAGACCGTGTTCTTCCGGTCGCTGGCCACGCGCCGGGCCGGAGCGGAGGTGCCGGACGGCCTCGCCGACGTGATCGACACGTGCAAGGCGGCCGGGTTCGACCTGATCATCGTGGAGACGCCGGGCATCGGCCAGGGCGACGCGGCGATCGTGCCGTTCGTCGACTTCTCGCTGTACGTGATGACGCCGGAGTTCGGCGCCGCGTCGCAGCTGGAGAAGATCGACATGCTGGACTTCGCCGACGCGGTGGCGATCAACAAGTTCGAGCGCCGCGGCGCCGAGGACGCCCGGCGTGACGTCGGCCGCCAGATGGTGCGCAACCGCGAGGCGTTCGGCAAGTCGTGGGAGGACATGCCGGTCTTCGGCACGAGCGCCGCGACCTTCAACGACGACGGCGTGACCGCGCTGTACCAGTACCTGCGCGACGAGCTGGTCGAGAAGGGGCTGTCGATCACCGAGGGCACGCTGCCGGTGATCGGCCACAAGACCTCCACCTCGGCGGCGACGGTCGTGCCCGCGTCCCGCGCCCGCTACCTGTCGGACATCGCCGACACCGTCCGCGGCTACCACGCCAAGACCGAGCAGCAGGTCGCGGCGGTGCGCGAGCTGAGCCACTTCGAGGCGACCAAGGACGCGCTCGCCCGTGCCGAGAAGTCCACGGAGGATGTCGAAGGTCTCGTCGCCGACGCGGCGAAGAAGGTCGACCAGGAGGCCAGGGAGCTGCTGGCGGACTGGCCGAAGACCAAGGACGACTACACCGGCGACGAGCTGGTGGTGAAGATCAGGGACAAGGAACTGCACACGCCCCTGATCCGAGAGACGTTGTCCGGCAGCAAGATCCGCCGCGTGGCGCTGCCCGCGTTCGACGACGACGGCGAAGTGCTGCGGTTCCTGCGCAAGGAGAACCTGCCCGGCCGGTTCCCGTTCACCGCGGGTGTCTTCCCGTTCAAGCGGGACGGCGAGGACCCGGCGCGGATGTTCGCCGGTGAGGGCGACGCGTTCCGCACCAACCGCCGCTTCAAGTACCTGTCGTCGGGTTCGGAGGCGACGCGGCTGTCCACGGCGTTCGACTCCGTCACGCTCTACGGCCGCGACCCGGACACCCCGCCGGACGTCTACGGCAAGATCGGCACGTCGGGCGTGTCCATCGCGTCGCTGGACGACATGAAGGCGCTGTACGACGGCTTCGACCTGACCGCGCCGACCACGTCGGTGTCGATGACGATCAACGGCCCGGCGCCCACGATCCTGGCGTACTTCCTGAACACCGCGATCGACCAGCGCGTGGACGCGTTCCGTGCGGAGCACGGCCGTGAGCCGTCGGAGGAGGAGCACGCCGAACTGGCGGCGTGGGCGCTGGCGAACGTGCGCGGCACGGTCCAGGCCGACATCCTCAAAGAGGACCAGGGCCAGAACACGTGCATCTTCTCCACGGAGTTCTCGCTGCGGATGATGGCGGACGTGCAGGAGTGGTTCATCCAGCAGAAGGTCCGCAACTTCTACTCGGTGTCGATCTCCGGCTACCACATCGCGGAGGCGGGGGCGAACCCGATCAGCCAGCTGGCCTTCACCCTGGCCAACGGCTTCACCTACGTCGAGTCGTACCTGGCACGCGGGATGCACATCGACGACTTCGCGCCGAACCTGTCGTTCTTCTTCTCCAACGGGATGGACGCCGAGTACAGCGTGATCGGCCGGGTCGCCAGGCGCATCTGGTCGGTCGCTATGCGCGAGCGCTACGGCGCGAACGAGCGGTCCCAGAAGTTCAAGTACCACGTGCAGACCTCAGGCCGCTCGCTGCACGCGCAGGAGATGAGCTTCAACGACATCCGCACCACGCTGCAGGCGCTGTGCGCGCTGTACGACAACTGCAACTCCCTGCACACCAACGCCTACGACGAAGCGATCACCACGCCGACCGAGCAGTCGGTCCGCCGCGCGATGGCGATCCAGCTGATCGTGAACAAGGAGTGGGGCCTGTCGAAGAACGAGAACCCGCTGCAGGGCTCGTTCATCATCGACGAGCTGACCGACCTGGTCGAGGAAGCCGTGCTGGCGGAGTTCGACCGGCTGTCGGACCGCGGTGGCGTGCTGGGCGCGATGGAGACCGGCTACCAGCGCGGCCGCATCCAGGACGAGTCGATGCTCTACGAGACCCGCAAGCACGACGGTTCGCTGCCGCTGATCGGCGTGAACACGTTCCTGCCGGAGGCGGGCAGCGCGGAGACGATCGAGATCGAGCTGGCCAGGGCGACGGAGGAGGAGAAGAAGTCGCAGGTCGACCGGACCCGCGACTTCCAGGCCAAGCACGGCGAGGAAGCGCAGGAGGCGCTGCGCAGGCTGCGCGCCGCGGCCGTCTCGGGCGAGAACGTCTTCGCCGAGTTGATGTCGGCGGCCCGCGTCTGCACCCTCGGACAGGTGACAGAGGCGTTCTTCGAGGTCGGCGGTCAGTACCGCCGTAATGTCTAGGCCATGAGCAGCGAAGGGACGAACGTGAGCGAGATCCGCCGCGTGGGTGTGATCGGGTGTGGGCTGATGGGGTCGGGCATCGCGGAGGTGAGCGCCCGTTCCGGACTGGACGTGAAGGTGACGGAAGCGTCGCCGGACGCGCTGGCGGCCGGAAAGGCACGCATCGAGAAATCACTGGACCGGGGCGTCCGCAACGGCAAGCTTTCGGCGGACGACCGCGACGCGGCGTTCGGCCGGATCACCTTTTCCACCGACATCGGCGACCTGGCCGACCGCCAGTTCACGGTGGAAGCGGTAGCGGAGAACGAGCAGATCAAGACGGACGTCTTCACCGCGTTGGACAAGGTGGTCGAGGACGAGAACGCGATCTTCGCGTCGAACACGTCGTCGATCCCCATCATGAAACTCGGAATGGCGACCAATCGCCCCGAGCAGGTGATCGGTGTGCACTTCTTCAACCCGGTCCCGGTCCTGAAACTGGTGGAACTGGTGCCGTCCCTGCTGACCGGTCGGGAAACGCAGTCGCGCGCGGACGAGTTCGTCACCGGCAAGCTCGGCAAGCAGGTGATCCGCTCACAGGACCGCGCGGGTTTCGTGGTGAACGCACTGCTGGTGCCGTATTTGCTGTCGGCGATCCGGATGCTGGAATCGGGGTTCGCGTCGCCGGACGACATCGACAACGGCATGATCCTCGGCTGCGCGCACCCGATGGGGCCACTGCACCTGACGGACCTGATCGGCCTGGACACGACGAAGGCGATCGCCGAGTCGATGTACGCCGAGTTCAAGGAGCCGTTGTACTCGCCGCCACCACTGTTGCTGCGGATGGTGGACGCCGGGTTGCTCGGCAAGAAGAGCGGCCGGGGCTTCTTCCAGTACTGAGAAACCCTCGTGAGTGTTTATCGGTGTTCCAGGCCCGATAAACACTCACGAGGTGTTCTAGGCTCACCGGCGTGAACGCGGAGGAGCCCAACGCCCTGCTGAACCTGGTCCTCGAGAACGGCGAGGAAGACCCGGCCAGTGAAGCGATACTGGACGCCGCCCTCGCGGAGTTCCTCGACTACGGCCTGCGCCGGACCAACGTGGACGCGGTGGCCAAGCGATCGGGTGTGTCCCGTGCCACCCTGTACCGCCGCTTCGAGAACAAGGACGTCCTCGTCCAAGCCGTCCTGATCCGCGAATGCCGGAGGTTCTTCGGGAGCATCGCCGCGGCCGTGGATGGCTTGCCCACCGCCCGTGAACGGCTGGTGGAAGGCTTTGTGGTGGGCGTGCGCTACACCAGGGACGACCCGTTGCTGACCCGCCTTCTGGCGAGCGACCCGGAAGCGTTGTTGCCGTATCTCACAGTCAATGGTGGCCTTGTGGTCGCTGTCGCGCGTGATTTCCTTGTCGGCCATGCGGAAGGGCTCCCGGATGGTGACAAGCCGGTTGACGGGCGGGATCCGTCGGGTGTCGCCGAGCTTTTCGTCCGGCTTGCCATCTCGTTCACCCTCACGCCGGACAGTTGCATTCCGCTGGGTGACGACGAGTCCGTTCGGGCATTCGCCAGAAGTTACTTGGCAGTATTGATGGCGCCGGGTGTGGCTCCGTCGGAAACAGAGACCTGAGGATGACACTCTTACTCATTGGTAGCCACCAGGATGTGTGACCATGGGTGGAGTTTCCGCAGTGAAAGTTTCGCGCCTTCAGCAGGCCACGCCGGTTGCCGGGTCCCGGATCATCGGATTCGGTGCCTACCAGCCGTCTACTGTGGTCACCAGCGAGGAGACGGCCAAGCGCTTCGGTCGGACGGGGGAGTGGGTACAGGGGCGCACGGGCATCGTGTCGCTGCGCAAGGCCAGTGCCGCCGAGACCGTGCAGGAGATGGCGGTCGAGGCTGGGCGTCAGGCGCTGGAGAACGCCGGTCTCGACGCGGCGAGCGTCGGCCTGGTGATCGTGGCCAGTTGCAGTGCCGAACGGCCGATGCCGGATGTCGCGTCGGAGGTCGCGTACCGCATCGGGGCGCGGACGGCGGGGGCTTTCGACCTGAACGCGGCGTGCGCCGGGTTCTGCTACGCGTTAACCGTCGCGGCGGACGTGGTGCGCAGTGGTTCCGCGCGGTACGTGCTCGTCGTCGGGACCGAGCGGATGACCGCGTGGGTCGATCCCGCCGACCTGGGCACGTCCATCATCTTCGGCGACGGCGCGGGCGCCGCCGTGGTCGGACCGTCGTCCGACGCGGGGATCGGCCCGGTCGTGTGGGGCAGCGACGGCCAGGGGGCCGACCTGATCCGCATCCCCGACTTCTCGCACGGCATGCACATGGAGGGCCAGGCGGTGTTCCGCTGGGCCACGACCGAAGTTCACCCGATCGCGCTCGCCGCGTGCGAACGCGCCGGGGTGAAGCCGGGCGACCTGGCCGCGATCGTGCCGCACCAGGCCAACCTGCGGATCATCCACGCCATGGCCAAGAAGATCGGCGCACCGGACGCGGTCGTCGCGCAGGACGTGGTGCGGTCGGGCAACACGTCGGCCGCCTCGATCCCCCTCGCCCTGCAGCGGCTGATCGAGGCCAAGGCGGTCGAACGGGACTCGCTGGCGCTGCTGGTCGGCTTCGGCGCGGGCCTCAGCTACGCCGCGCAGGTCGTCACCTTGCCCTGACCTGCGGGAACGTGTCTCGCACCAGGGTGAGCAGGGTCTGGCTGAGCAGGAGGTGGACCTGGTCGCGGTTGAGGTGGTTGCCCATCACCCATTCGCGGCCCGCGGCTTTCACCATCGCCGCGTACGCCCGGACCATCGCGCGTAGTTGTTCGCGGTGCTCGCTCACGTCGGTGAGTCCGACGAACTCCAGTACCCGGTCGGCGGCGTTCTCGTCCGCCTCGGCCAGGATCCGTTCGATGTCCGGGTCGTGGCCGACGCCGCCGACCGCGACGAGCCACGTCTTGCTGTGCCGCAGCACCCGGTCGAGGAACCAGTTCACACTGGCGTCGATCCGCTCTTCCAACCTGCCGGGTGGCAACGCCTGGGGCGCTGAACTGGGAATAGTCACCATTCGGCGGACGACTTCCAGATAAAGATCGCGTTTCGTGCCGAAATAGTGGTTGATCAACCCTCTCGCGACCCCGGCTTCCTGCGCGATGTCCGTTGTCGAGACCGCTGGGTACGGGCGTTCGGAAAATAGGCGCATAGCACAGACGAGGATCTGTTCCCGCCGAGCATCTGGTTCGAGTCGTCGCCAGCGTGGTTCGGAAGCAGAACTCATGCGTTAAGGATTCCATGCCGCACCACTCGGCGTGGAATGGGGCCCACTATTAGTGCTTACGCGGACTTGGTCTTCGAAGAGCGCTTCTTCTTCGGCGGCTCGGCCTCGGTCTTCGCGCGAGTCTGTTCGACACTGCGTTCCAATGCGGTCATCAGGTCGATCACGTCGCCGGTGTCTTCTTCTTCCGGTCGTTCCGGCAGTTCAGCGCCGTCCGCCTTGGCCGCGACGAGCTCGGCCATGGCGTCGCGGTATTCGTCGGTGAACTGCTCGGGTTTGAACGAACCGGACATGTTGTCGATCAACGAGGTGGCCATCTTGAGCTCCTGCGGGCGCACCTCGAGATCTTGATCAAGGAATCCGAAATCGGGTTTCCTGATCTCGTCCGGCCAGAAGATCGTGTGCAGAACCAAAACGTCGTCACGAGCGCGCAGGATGCCGAGCGACTCGCGTTGCCTGACGGTGATCTTGACCAGCGCGTGCCGGTCGGTGTCCTCGAGCGCCTGACGCAACAGCACATAGGGGCGACCGGCCGTCTTGTCCGGGTCGAGGTAGTACGTCTTCTGGAAGAAGATCGGGTCGACCTCTTCGGTCGGCACGAACTCCAGCACCTGGATCGACTTGTCGGTCGACACGGGCAGCTTCTCGAAATCCTCGTCGGTGAGGATCACCACCCGGCCGTCTTCCAGCTCGTAGCCCTTGGCGATGTCGCGGTACTCGATCTCGTTGCCGCAGATCTCGCAGACGCGCTTGTACCGGATCCGGCCCCCGTCCTCGGGGTGGACCTGGTGGAACCGGAAGTCGTGCTCCTCGGTCGAGCCGAACATCCGGACGGCGATGGTCACCAGACCGAATGAGATGGCACCTCGCCAAACGGGTCTCATAGTGGCTTGGTACCCATCCGCAGCCGATCGCGCAACCCCAATGGGCTGAGTAACGGCAGGTCAGCCGTCATTGGAGAGGCTCGCGCGCAGCGTGTCGAGGCTCTTTGCCAGCAACCGGGACACGTGCATCTGGCTGATGCCGAGCCGGTCGGCGATCTGCGTCTGGGTGAGGTTGCCGAAGAACCGCAGCGTGATGATCTTCTGCTGCCGCTCCGGCAGCCGTTTGATCAGCGGATACAGCGCCTCACGGGCGTCGACGACGCTCAGCTCCGGGTCGTCGGCGCCGAGCGTGTCGGCCAATGACGCCGAGTCGGGGTCGTCGGTGAGCAGGTAGTCCAGCGACAGCGAGTGGTGCGCGTTCGTGGCCTCCAGGCCCTCGAACACCTCTTCCCTGCTGATCCCGAGGTGCTCGGCGATCTGGCTCGGTGTCGGCGCCCTGCCGAGCTTCTGCGACAGCTCGGTCACCGCGCTGCCGATCGACAGCCGCAGCTCCTTGAGCCTGCGCGGGACGTGCACGGCCCAGCTGGTGTCCCTGATGTGCCGCCGGACCTCGCCCATGATGGTCGGCACCGCGTACGACATGAAGTCCGAGCCGTGCTGCGGGTCGAACCGGTCGACCGCGTTGATCAGGCCGATCCTGGCGACCTGCGCGAGGTCCTCCAGCGGCGCGCCCTGGTGGCTGAACCGGCGCGCGATGTGCTCGGCGACCGGCATGTGTTCGGTGACCAGCCGTTCCCGCATCCGTGCCCGTTGGGCGCTGTCCGCGGGCAACGTGGCGAGCTCTTCGAACAGCGGGGCGAGGTGGTCGTAACCGCCGCGCGGGTTCACTCGTTGCCCACCACGTTGCGTTTGGTGAACTCGATCCACAGGACGAAACCACCGGGGTCGGCAGGCCCCTGCACGACACCCGCTTCGAGCGTGTCGGTCAGGGTGGACAGCACGTGCCAGGAGAAGGCGCCGGTGTCGGGCCAGTCGTCGCTGTCCGACAACACCGTCGCGACGACCTTGATCTCGTTCTTCGGGGTGAACCGCACGGTCAGGATCGATCCGGCGATCGCCCTGAGCACCAACATCGAACACGCCTCGTCGACCGCCATCTTCAGGTCGGCGATCGAGTCGAGGTCGCAGTCCTGGCGCATGGCGACCGCGGAGGTGATGGCGCGCAGCATCGGCAGCTGTGCGGCGTCCGCCGCGACGCGGACCTCGATCTCGTCACCGGACGGGTCCGGCTGCTCAGGCTTCGTCACCCGCACAACAGTAGTCCGTGCACCTGTTTGCAAGAATGAGGGCATGACGGTCCGTCGCCAGCAGCCTGAGCAGACGCGGCCTGGTGACGACGACCAGGCCCGCAGGCCGAGCAAGGGCGACCTGACCGCGCAGGCCATTCTGGACACTGCGGAACGGCTGCTGGCCAAGCGATCCCTGCGCGACATCGCGATCGACGAGCTGACGGCCGGCGCCGGGGTCTCCCGTTCGACGTTCTACTTCCACTTCGAGTCGCGTGAAGCCGTGCTGTACGCGTTGTCCGAACGTGTCCTGCGGGAGATATACGCGGGCGGTGTCGTGTGGTTCCGGCGCAGTGATGAGACCCCGAGCACAGCCGTGCGCCGCGCGTTGACCGAGACCGTCGCCTTGTGGCGGCGACACGGTCCGGTGCTGCGTGCCTCGGTGCGGGGTCGTGAGACGGACGTGCACCTGGCCGAACTGTGGGACCAGGTCGCCCGGCGGTTCATGCGGTCGACCGCGGTCCAGATCGAGAGCGAGCGCCGGGCGGGCCTCGCGATCGCGGGCCCGCCCTCGGCGAAAACACTGGCCAGGGTGCTCGTGCTGATGAACGAGACCACCTGCTACCACCAGTCGATGGCCAAGCGGTCGGCGAAGTGGGACGCGGACATCGTGGACACGCTCGCCGAGATCTGGCTGCGCACGATCTACGGCCCCGGAGTCGAGTGACCGGTCGAGTGACCGGTCGGCCTGTGCTGGAGGACACCGGCGGGCGCGGTCGCCAGCACGCTGGCGGACACCGCGGGCAGACACAGCACAGCGAGCGCGGCGAGGCTCGGGTTGATCACGATCGGCTTGCGGCGCAGGCGGTAGATGATCTGACACGGCACCATCGCACCGGCGGGTCCGTCCCGGTCGGCGATCTGGAACAGGCCCGCGACGGCGTCCGTGGCCCGGGTTGTGATGGCACGTGCGACGAACCGGGTTCCCCACGGCGCGGCTTGCGACGCCTGTCTGCCGACGGCCCCGGAGATGACGTCACGCAGCGGCCGGGTCCGCACCTGCACCACGGATGCCCACGGCACGGTCGTGGCGTCGATGCCGATCTCCTGGCGGCTGATCCGGACCGCGCCGAACCGGTCGAGTGCGCCGGGGACCTTGACGCGCTGGCCGATCAGCGTGCTCACGGCGAACTCCCACGGCTCGGCGACGGGCGCGTCGGGCATCTTCATCCGGCTCAGCGCGGCGGTGAGCCAGTCGGGGACGGCAGTCATACCAGCACCGCCCGGATCCGCCGGTCCCACCACGGGGTTCGCCAGGCCTTGAACCACACCATGGCCGCGAACACCCCGCCGGCGATCGCGAACACGTCGAGGTCCAGTTCGAACCCGCCGTAGCCGAAGGACAGCACCGGATCGAGCAGACACGCCACCGCGGCGAGCGCGGCGGTCCACCTGCGCTGCCGGATCAGGGCGAACACGCACAGCAGCGCCGCGAGGGAGTCGCCGCCGCTGACGACGATCATGATGATCGTCGCCGCCCACAGATCGACCACCAGGAGGCGGTACTGGCTGCGTTCGTCCCGGTCCGCCTTGGGCAGCGAGGTGATCCCGGACCCGGGTGGCAACTGCCGCAGGTGGTACTGCTCGTCGAGCTTGTCGAGCAGGATCGGGAAGAGCGCCATCCAGACCAGGAACACCACGTAGCCGACCAGGATCAGTCCGGTTGGCATGTCGTCGGACATCCGGTACTTGCCGACCATGAACGCGGGGAAGAACCCGCCGAGGGCGCCGATCGCGAGCAGCGGACCGGGGATGTGCGGCAGCCCCCAGTACCGGGCCGCGACGAGCAGGAGGATCGACGCGCCGATCATGATCAGGCCGAGCACGTCGCCCGCACCGGCGAACACAATCCCCACGTAGGTCGTGATCACGCCGTACAGCCAGTACACCAGCTTGCGGGGGAACTTCTCGAGCAGCTTGGGGAAGACCTCGTCCATGAGTTCGCGGAGCGCGGGCATCGGACAACTCCCGGGATCATGTGCAAGTATTGCAAGATGCACGGAGCGTATACATATGTAAGATCAACTGCAAGATTTGCAGATTGGTGACCGGGTCATTCACACGTCAGGGGGACCCTGCTGAGGAAAGCCCGCCACGACGAGCCGTCGAACGTGAACGCGGGGCCCGGGTTCTTGCTGTCCCGGACCGCGACTCGACCAGGCATTCGATCGGGCACTCGATCAGGCAGGAACGCCACCTCGACGCAGGCAGCGCTCGGACCGCATCGGCTACTTTTGAACCACTTCGCATCAGGCATGGCGACAAGGGGACGCGACGGCGAGGCGTCCGGACGCTTGTCTCGTACGGGTCCGGACGATCCTGGACGGGAGGGGCGTGACCACCACCGCGGGGCCGGATCCACAGCGCGTGCACAAGCCGGACGACTTGGCCGCTGAACTCGGCCTGCTGTCCGCACGCGCCGCGCGGGGCACCGGCCGGAGCAGGGTCAGCCTCGCCGAGCTGACCCGCAGGCTGGGCCTGCCCGCGTCCAGCAAGTCCACTGTGCACAGTTACGTCACCGGCAAGACGATGGTGCCCGCGGAGGTGCTGGACGCGATCGTGATCGCGCTCGGGGCGTCGCCGGGGGAACAACGCGAGTGGGCCGACGCCTGGTACCGCGTGTCGGCGTCCCGAGCGCCGCGCAAGGCCCTCAAGTCCCCGGTGAACACGCTGATCGGCGCGGACCCGGACTTCACCGGCCGCGACGACGAGCTGGAAACGCTGACCGAGCAGGTGATCACCCGTGGTGCGGCCGTGCTCGCCATCGACGGCATGGCCGGGATCGGGAAGACGACACTGGCGGTGGAACTGGCGCACCGGCTGGCCGCGCGGTTCCCCGACGGACAGCTGTTCATCGACCTGCAGGCCAACACGGATGAGGAACTCGACCCGGCGCATGCGTTGGCACGGCTGCTGGCGATGCTGAACAAGACGCCGGCACAGCGACCCGCGACGGCGGCGGAGTGGGGTGAGGTCTGGCGTGCCACGCTCGGCGGCCGCGGTGTGCTGGTGGTCCTCGACAACGCGGCGTCGACCGAGCAGGTCGAGCACCTGCTGCCCGGGTCCACGAACTCGTTGGTTCTCGTCACCAGCCGCCGCAGGCTGGACGGGTTGCGGGTGCGCGGCGCCGTCAGCCACAGCGTCGACATCCTGCCGCACCCGGCGGCGGTCTCGTTGTTCACGACCGTGGGCCGCAAGGGCGAGGACCCGGCTGTGATCGATCAGATCGTGCGGCTGTGCGGCGGCCTGCCGCTGGCGATCCGGCTGGTGGCGGCGGCGCTGGCGGCACGTCCCAGTTGGACCGCGGCGGACATGGCCGAGGAACTGGCCGACGAGCAGACCCGGCTGCGCGCCATGCGCGCGGAGAACAAGTCCGTCCGTGCGGCGTTCGAGCTGTCCTACCGGCGGCTGGCCGAGCCGGAGCAGGTCGTGTTCCGGCGACTGGGTCTGCACGTTCCCGGCGATCTCGGCTTGCCCGTCGCGGTCGCGCTCAGCGGTTGCGGCAACGCGCCGGGCCGGGACGCGTTGGACAAGCTGGTGGAGTACAGCTTCGTCAAGGAAGTCGGGCGGCACCGCTACCGCCTGCACGACTTGATGCGCCAGTTCGCGCGTGAGTGCGTCGCGGAGACCGATCCGCGGCCGGAACGCAAGCGCGCCACCGCTCGTGCGCTCGACTACTACCTGCACGCGGCGTTGTCGGCGCACGCCACCCTGATGCCGTACCGGCCGATCAAGGACGAGGTCGTCGTGCTGCCGGACCTCGCCCGTGAGTTCGCCGACGAGCAGGCCGCCGTCGAGTGGTGCGATCTGGAGCTGGACAACCTGTTGAGCTGCCGGGGAATGGCCGCGGAGTTCGACCTGCAGTCGTACATCTGGCGTGTTCCGCGTGCCATCGCGCACTTCCTCGGGCTGCGGGCCGGTATCGACGACGCGGGCAACCAGTACGGGCTGGGCCTGAGCCTGGCCACGATCTCCAGCGACCAGCGGGCCGTCGCGGACATGACGGCCCGGATCGGCGACGTCAACAACGCACACGGCAACCACGCCGCGGCCATCGACGGATACCTGGGGGCGCGCGAACTGTACCTGCGTCTCGGCGATCCGGTCGCCGCCGCGGACATGCTCAACCGGGCCGGGATCGGTCATCGGATGAACGGCCGGTACACCGCCGCGCTGGAGCGGCACTCGCAGGCGTTGACCGAGCACAGTGGACTCGACGACGCCTTCGGCGCGGCCGAGTCGCACTACCTGATCGCCATGGTGCACCGGGTCACCGGCGCCTACCCGGCGGCGCTCGACAACCACCGCCAGGCCATCGACCTGTACGGGCGCCTGGGTTACGCGCTGGGCGAGGCGCGCAGCATCGCCAACATCGGCGTCATCCACCGGCTGCTCGGCGACTACGAGGCCGCGCACAGCCAGTACCAGCGGGCACTGGTGATCTACCGGGGGACGGGCGACCAGCGCGGCGTCGGCAACACGTTGAACAACATGGCTTCCGCGCTGGAACTCGCCGGTCACCCGGAGCGGGCGTTGCCGTTGCTCGACGAGGCGATGTCGATCTTCTCGGCGATCCGCAACCCCGGCGGTGTCGCGGACGTGCTGCGCGTGACGGCGCGGCTGAAGACCCGGGCCGGCGCGTTCGCCGAGGCGGAGAGTGAACTGCTGGAGGCGCTGGACATCTACCGCGCGACCCGTGCGTCCTTCGGTACCGCCGGAGTGCTCACCCAACTCGCGTCGGTCGTGCGACGCGCAGGCCGTCCCGGCGACGCGCTCACGTATGCCACGGAATCGTTGGAGTGGTATCGCGACGAAGTGAGCAGCCGTGGTGGCCAGGTCAACGCCTTGATCGAGGCCGCGCACTGCCTGCTGGACACGGGTGAGCACGACGCGGCCTGCGAACACGCCTCCGCCGCCGAGGCGCTGTGCGTGGATCTCGGCTCGAGCACAGCGAATGCGCTCGCCACGCTGCTTGATAGGCTCGGCGCGCGGCCCCCGGACGGAGGAAACCCTGTTGTTGCTGACTGACCGGGTGCATGTCGTGATCACCGACCGCCACGGCGGCGTCAGCGCGGATCCGTACGACAGCCGCAACCTCGGCGGCGCCGTCGGCGACACAGCGTCCAACGTGCTGGAGAACCGGCACAAGACCGCGCTGGAGCACGGTTTCGACCCGTCGCGTGTGGTGCTGATGAACCAGGTGCACGGTGTCGATGTCGAATATGTGACCGAGCCGTGGCGTGCGGAGACCCCGGCCGCCGACGCGCTTTGCACCGACCAGGTCGGGTTGGCTTTGGGCGTGCTGGTTGCTGATTGCGCGCCGACGCTGATCGCCGACGCGACCGCCGGGTTGGTCGGCGCGGCACATTCCGGGCGGCCTGGCACCGCTGCCGGGGTCGTGCTCAACCTGGTCCGGTCCATGGTCTCGCGTGGCGCGGATCCGGCGCGGATGGTCGCGTTGGTCGGCCCCGCCGCGTGCGGCGCGTGCTACGAGGTCCCCGCGGACGTCCAGGCTTCGTTCCCCGCCACCGGCTGGTCGACGAGCCGTCACGGCAATCCCGCGCTGGACATCCGCGCGACGATCACCGCCCAGTTGACCGACCACGGCGTGGCCGACGTCCGGCACGACCGGCGCTGCACGATCGAGTCGCCGGAGCTGTACTCGTACCGAAGAGACCGCGTCACCGGCCGTTTCGCCGGGTACATCTGGCTGGGGGCATGAACAGCACTGTCCGTTCGCTCGCCGAGGTCCTGTGGGACTACCACCGTCTCGCGCCCGCGCTTGAGCGCAGTGACGTCATCCTCGTGCTCGGCAGTCACGACACCCGCGTCGCCGAGCACGCCGCCAAGGTCTGGCACGGGGGCTGGGCGCCGCTGCTGGCGATCTCCGGCGGCCGGGGCAAGGTGACCGAGTCGTGGGCCGACTCGGAGGCCGAGGTCTTCGCGTCGGTCGCGGAGGGTCTCGGTGTGCCGAGGTCGGCGATGATACTGGAGAAGCAGGCGACCAACACGGGCGAGAACGTCACCAGGACGCGGGATCTGCTCACGCGCCAGGGCATCCCGGTCGAGCGCGCCATCCTCGTGGCGAAGCCGTACATGGCGCGCCGTGGCGTCGCGACGGCGGCGAAACAGTGGCCGGGCCCGCGGTGGCTGGTCAGCACGCCGGAAATATCCTTTGTGGACTACACGGCCGACGAGGCGACCGCGCGGACCACGCTGGAGCTGATGGTCGGCGACCTGCAGCGGATCAGGGTCTACGCCGAACTGGGGTTCCAGATCCCGATGGACATCCCCGGAAACGTCTGGCAGGCCTACGAAGACCTTGTCGCGCTCGGCTTCACCAAGTACGTCATCCCTGATGTGCCGTGATCGGACTGTCCGAAGGGCGACCTTTCAGCCGAACCAGGCGCCACCCTCGGTGATCCGGTGGTATCCCAGCGCCCGGTACACGGCGTCCACCAGCGACTGGCCGCGTTCGTTCACGCCGATTCCGATGCCCTGCCGGTTCATCGCGTAACCGAAGGACACGCGGGCACGGGGGTCCGCGAAGCCCAGGGCGCCGCCCATTCCGCTGTGCCCGAACGCGTCCTCCGAGAGCAGGATGCCTTCCTGGTCGTTCGGTGGCAGGTGCCGGTTGTCGACCGACTTGACGAACCCGCTGGCGAACCTGGTGGGCACGAGCACGGCCGCGTCCACCGAGCACGCCGACGTCACCCGGCCCATCGCGGCGACCTGGTTGGGACTGACCAGGCGCACGTCGCCGAACGTGCCGCCGAGGGCCAGCGGGCGGTACATCCCGGCGAGTCCGCGGGCGTTGGTGAGCGCGCCGACCGACCCGATCGTCGACGCGTGCGCGGTCCTGGAGTTGAACTGGCCGGGCAGCATGTATCCGCCGGTGTTCAGGACCATCAGGCCGGGGACGGACGTCGGATCGCTCATCGCGATCATGGTGAGGCTCGGCACCGGTGTGCCCGGTTCGGTCATGTCCGGCGGGATGGTCGGGGCGACCCTGGCCTCCTCGCCTTCCGGGAGGCTCAGCCAGAAGTCCAGGCCGAGCGGGCCCGCCACCTCCGTGGCGAAGAAGTCGGCCAGTGGCAGTCCGCTGACCCGCCGCACCACTTCGCCGACGAGGAACCCGAACGTCAGGCCGTGGTAGCCGTGGGTGGTGCCCGGGGTCCACAGCGGTTCGGCGGCGGCGAGGGTGCCGGTCATCAGCTCCCAGTCGTAGAACGCGCCGTCGGGCAGCCGGTCCCGCACGCCCGCGAGCCCGGCCTGGTGGTCGAGAAGGTGCTGGACGCGGACGCCTTCCTTGCCGTTGCGGGCGAACTCCGGCCAGTACCTCGCGACCGGGGCCGTCAGATCGAGGTCGCCGTGGTCGGCCAGGATGTGCGCGCAGAGCGCCGTCGCGCCCTTGGTGCACGACCAGACGTCGACCAGGGTCTGTTCGTCCCATTGCGCACCGGTCGCCGGGTCGGCCACGCCGCCCCACAGGTCGACGACTGTGCGCCCGTCGACCGTGACCGTCACCGACGCGCCGACCTCGCTGCGTTCGGCGAAGTTGCGCTCGAACTCCGCGAGCACTTCGACGAACTCCGGCTCGTGCTTGCCGTGGATCGACATTCACCTCTCTTTTCTCTCACTCCACCCCGGAGTTTTGGCAACCAATGTGGCCTTCGTTGCGAAAAACGCAACGAAGGCCACATTGGTTGCACAACAGTGGTGAATCATCGGAGTTGTGGGGCTCGATGCGGTCACAGGACTGGACGAAGGCCCCCTGGAGGCGATATACATCGGATGTCTTGACGGCGGGGAGGAAGGGAAGACCGACATGCACCTGATGCGCCTCGGCGGGATCGGCGAGGAGAGGCCGATGGTCCGCGCCGACGACGGGTCGTTGTACGACCTCAGTGGGCTGACCGGCGACATCGATGGTGCTTTCCTTGCCGGGGACGGGATCGCGCGTGTTGCCGACGCTGTGGCGAACGGCTCGCTACCACGCGTCGACGACGCGGGTGACGGTACCGGTCTACGGGTCGGCGCGCCTGTCGTGCAGCCGGGGAAAGTGGTCTGCATCGGTCTGAACTACCGCGAGCACGCCGCGGAGTCCCGCGCGGCGATACCCAGCGAACCCGTCGTCTTCATGAAGGCCCCCGACTGCGTGGTCGGCCCGTACGATGACGTACTCATTCCCCGGAAGTCCACGAAGACCGACTGGGAGGTCGAGTTGGCGATCGTGATCGGCAAGCCCGCGCGGTATCTCGACTCGCCCGATCAGGCCTACGAGCACATCGCCGGGTATGCGATCTCCAACGACGTCTCCGAGCGCGAGTTCCAGCTCGAGCGGCCCGGCGGCCAGTGGGACAAGGGCAAGTCGTGTGAGACGTTCAACCCGCTCGGCCCGTGGCTGCGGCCCGCGAACGAGATCGCCGACCCGCAGGACCTGGCGTTGCGGCTGTGGGTCAACGGCGAGCTCAAGCAGGACTCCAGCACCAAGGACATGATCTTCCCGGTGGCCGAGATCGTCCACGCCCTGAGCCAGTACATGGTGCTGCGGCCGGGGGACGTGATCAACACCGGTACGCCGCAAGGCGTCGCGCTCGGCCAGCCGGAGCCCAAGCCGTACCTGCGGCAGGGGGATGTGGTCGAGCTGGAGATCGAAGGCCTTGGCCGCCAACGGCAGACCGTCGGGCAGGCCTGACATGGCCCACATCGTCGGTATGGACGTCCTCGATGTCCGGTTTCCCACCTCACGCGAGCTCGACGGTTCGGACGCGATGAACCCGGACCCCGACTACTCGGCCGCCTACGTCGTGCTGCACGCCGACGAAGGCCCCGACGGGTACGGCTTCGCGTTCACCATCGGCCGAGGCAACGACGTGCAGGCCGCGGCGATCCGCGCGCTGGAAGGGCACGTGGTCGGGTTGCCAGTGCCGCAGGACGCGACGGCACTGGCTTCCCTTTCCCGGCAACTGGTCGGGGACTCGCAGCTGCGCTGGCTCGGCCCGGAGAAGGGCGTGGCGCACATGGCGGTCGGCGCGGTCGTGAACGCCGCGTGGGACCTGGCGGCACGGCGCGCGGACAAGCCGGTCTGGCAGTTCCTGAGCGACATGACACCGGAGGAGATCGTCGGTCTCGTCGACTTCCGGTACCTGACGGACGCGATCACGCCGGACGAAGCGTACGACATCCTCGCGCGGGCCCAGGACGGCAAAGCCGAACGGGCCCAGCACATCCTCGACAACGGGTACCGCGCGTACACGACCTCGCCCGGCTGGCTCGGCTACTCCGACGACAAGCTGGTCCGGCTGTCCAAGCAGGCCGTCGCCGACGGCTTCGACATGATCAAGCTGAAGGTCGGCGGCAACCTCGACGACGACATCCGCAGGCTGCGCCTGGCCAGGGCCGCGGTCGGCGACGACATCCGGATCGCCGTCGACGCCAACCAGCGCTGGGACGTCGCCACGGCCGTCGAGTGGATGCGGGCACTGGCGCCGTTCGACCCGTACTGGATCGAGGAGCCGACCTCACCGGACGACGTCCTCGGCCACCAGGCGATCGCCCAGCGGATCGCGCCGATCCGGGTCGCGTCCGGCGAGCACGTGCAGAACCGCGTGGTGTTCAAGCAGATGCTGCAGGCCGAGGCGATCTCGGTGCTGCAGCTGGACGCCGCCCGCGTCGGCGGCGTCAACGAGAACGTGGCGATCCTGTTGCTGGCGGCCAAGTTCGGTGTCCCGGTGTGTCCGCACGCTGGCGGTGTCGGGCTGTGCGAGCTGGTCAGGCACCTGTCGATGTTCGACTACGTCGCGGTGTCGGCCGACCAGGAGAACCGGGCCATCGAGTGGGTCGACCACTTGCACGAGCACTTCACGGACCCGGCCGTGGTGCGCGCCGGGTACTACCTCGCGCCGCGCAAACCCGGCTTCTCCGCGCGGATGCACGACGCCACGCTGCGCCGCTACCGCTTCCCTGAAGGTCCGGAGTGGACGGGAGAGAACTCGTGAGTGACTTCGCCGGGCTTGTCGCCGTGGTCACCGGTGGCGCGTCGGGCATCGGCCTGGCCACAGCGAACCTGCTGGCAGGCAGGGGAGCGACGGTCGCCGCGCTCGACCTGAAACCGGACGGCCTGCCGGAGGGCATCGCCGGGTTCGAGGTGGACGTCACCGACGACGCACAGGTCAAGTCCGCTGTGGACGCCGTGGTCGAGCGGTTCGGCCGGTTGGACGTGGTGGTCAACAACGCCGGGATCGGCGCGATCGGCGACGTCACCGCGAACGGCGACGACGAGTGGCTGCGGGTGCTGAACGTGAACGTGGTCGGCATGGCCAGGGTCGCCCGGCACGCCGTGCCGCACTTGCGGCGGTCACCGGCCGCCGCGATCGTCAACACGTGCTCGATCGCCGCGTGGGCCGGACTCCCGCAGCGCGCGCTGTACTCCGCGAGCAAGGGCGCGGTGTACGCGTTGACCCTGGCGATGGCAGCGGACCACGTCCGCGAGGGCATCCGAGTCAACTGCGTCGCCCCAGGCACTGCGGACACGCCGTGGGTGAGCAGGTTGCTCGACCAGGCACCGGACCCGGCAGCGGAGCGGCTCGCCCTGAACGCACGTCAACCGACGGGCCGCCTGGTGTCGGCCGACGAGGTGGCCAACGCGATCGCCTACCTGGCCAGCCCGTTGTCGGGCGCCACGGTGGGAACGGTACTTGCCGTGGACGGCGGCATGCACGGCCTCCGCCTCCGTCCACCAACCCAGTAGAACCTCGTGGGTGTTCAGCCGGGTTCTGACCCGTCTGAACACTCACGATTCCTGACCAGGCAGACACCGCCGTCAAGGAGGACCTGTGGTGCCCGTCCGCAGTTCGATCAAGACCGTGGCCACGGTTGCCACGGTCGTCCTGGCCGCCGCCGCTTGCGGCCAACAGTCCGGTGGCGGCACGGCCGACGGCAACGCCAAGGTGGGCGTGGACTTCCCGCGTGCCGACTCGGACTTCTGGAACTCGTACATCAAGTACGTGCCGCAGTTCGGCAAGGAACTGGACGTCAACCTGATGCCGTCGACCAACTCGCAGAACAAGGTCGAGAACCTCGTCGCCAACGTGCAGACGTTGCAGGGGCAGGGCGCGAAGGCGATCGTGATGGCGCCGCAGGACACCGGGGCGATCGCGACCACGTTGCAGCGCCTGGAACAGCAGAAGATCCCTGTGGTCACAGTGGACACCCGGCCGGACAGCGGCAAGGTGTACATGGTCGTGCGCGCGGACAACAAGGCGTACGGCGAGAAGGCGTGCAAGTTCCTCGGCGAGAAGCTCGGCAAGAAGGGCAAGGTCGTCGAGTTCCAGGGCGCGTTGTCCAGCGTGAACGGCCGCGACCGCTCCGAGGCGTTCGCCAAGTGCATGAAGGACAATTACCCGGAGATCACGGTGTTCGAGGAGCCGACCGACTGGGAGGGCTCGAAGGCCGCGTCCGCGCTGCAGACCCGCCTGAACCAGCACCCGGACATCAAGGGCATCTACATGCAGGCCGGTGGTGTGTTCCTGGCACCCACCCTGCAGGTGCTGCGCTCGACCAACCACTTGCTTCCGGCGGGCGACCCGAACCACATCGCCATCGTGTCCAACGACGGCATCCCGCAGGAGTTCGAGGCGATCCGCAAGGGTGAGATCGACGCGACCGTCTCGCAGCCCGCGGACCTGTACGCGAAGTGGGCGCTGTTCTACGCCAAGGCAGCGCTGGAGGGCAAGACGTTCAAGCCGGGCCCGACCGACCATGAATCGACCATTGTGGACGTGGGCAACGGCAACCTGGAGGACCAGCTGCCCGCGCCGCTCGTGACCAAGGACAACGTCGATGACAAGGCGTTGTGGGGCAACCAGATCGGCAAATGATGAGTGCTGTCAACCACCCGGCGGCGAGCGAAGGGCTCGCCGCCGTGGCGCGCAACGTCACCAAGCGCTACGGCAGAACGGTGGCCCTCGACGACGTCGGCATCGAGATCAAGGACGGCGAGTCGCACGCGCTCGTCGGCCGCAACGGCGCCGGTAAGTCCACTTTGGTCTCGATACTGACCGGTCTGCAGGCCGCCGACAGCGGCGAGGTGTCCTTCTTCGGCAAGCCCGCGCCCGCGCTGAGCGACCGCGAGGGCTGGCGGCGCAACGTGGCCTGCGTGTACCAGCGGTCCACGATCATGCCCGCGTTGTCCGTGGCGGAGAACCTGTTCATCAACCGGCAGGGCAAGCGGTTGATCAGCTGGTCGAAGATGCGCCGACAAGCGGGTGAACTGCTGGAGCCCTTCGGCGTGGACGTGGACGTGAACACGCCCGCGTCGGATCTGACCGTCGAACAACGCCAGCTCGTCGAGATCGCCCGTGCGCTGTCGGTCGGCGCCAGGTTCATCATCCTCGACGAACCGACCGCGCAACTCGACGGTCCGGCGATCGAGCGCTTGTTCGAGCGGCTGCGGGCGTTGCAGGACACCGGCATCACGTTCATGTTCATCTCGCACCACCTGGAGGAGATCTACGAGGTGTGCCAGACCGTCACGGTCTTCCGCGACGCCAGGCACATCCTCACCGCTCCGGTGGCCGAACTGGGCCGGGCCGAACTGGTGGACGCGATGACCGGCGAGCCCGGCGGCCTGACCGTGCCGGGCGCGGCCGACCGCCCGGACGTCTCGCAGGACTCCGAGGTGGCGCTGAACGTCGAGAACCTCACCGGGGACTCGTTCAGCGATGTCAGCCTGCGCATCCGCAGGGGCGAGGTGATCGGGTTCGCGGGCAGCGCGTCGTCCGGCAAGCACCAACTGGCCGAGACCGTGTACGGCCTGCGCAAGCCGTCGTCCGGTGTGATCGAGGTGGACGGGCGCAAGGTCAAGCCCGGCTCGGTGCTCGACGCGTTGAAGCACGGAATCGGCTGCGTGCCCCGCGACCGCCACCACCAGGGTCTCGTGCTGGGCCTGAGCATCGCGGAGAACGCGGCGATGACCGTGATGAACAAGCTCGGCCCGGCCGGGCTCGTCCCGCCGAAGCAGCTGGCTGGCGTCGGCAGCAAGGCGATCGAGTCGTACGACATCGTCACCTCCGGCGCCGACCAGCCGGTGTCGGACCTGTCCGGCGGGAACCAGCAGAAAGTCGTGATGGCACGGGCGCTGGCGAGCGACCCGAAGGTGCTCGTGCTGATCAACCCGACCGCGGGCGTCGACGTGAAGTCGAAGGAGTCCCTGCTCGGCGTGGTCGACCGGGTCGCCCGCACGGGTACGGCGGTGATCGTGGTGTCCGACGAGCTGGACGATCTAAGGGTGTGCGACCGGGTGCTGGTGATGTTCCACGGCGAGGTGGCGCACGAGTTCGGGCGGGACTGGACCGAGCAGGACTTGGTCGCAGCCATTGAAGGGGTGTCTGAGTAATGACCGAAACGCTCTCGCCGGACACCGGCGCGTCGACGGCCCCCGCCTCCGGCCGCCGCCCGCCGCTGCGGTTCGCGCGGTTCCGCGACCTGGCACTGGTCCCGGCGATCGTGATCCTGCTGGTGGTCGGCGCGTTGCTGGATCCGACCTTCCTCACCACCGGCAACCTGCTGGGCGTGCTGCAACAGCAGAGCGCGTTGAGCCTGCTCGTGCTGGCCGAGGCGATGATCCTGATCACCGGCAAGTTCGACCTGTCGCTGGAGTCGACGATCGGGTTCGCGCCGGTGCTGGCGATCGCGCTCGTCGTGCCCACGTCCGCGCACGGCCTGGGCACGGAGTGGGCCGCGTGGCTGGCGGTTCCGCTGTGCCTGCTGACCGGGGCGCTGATCGGCGCGTTCAACGGGTTGCTGATCCTGAAGTTCCAGCTGTCGGCGTTCATCGTCACGCTGGGCATGCTGATCACCGTCCGCGGTCTGCACGAGGGCGTCTCCGGCGGCAACAGCCTGTTCCAGATCCCGCAGTCGTTCATGTTCCTCGGTTTCGAGACCTGGCTCGGGCTGCCGCTGTCGGTGTGGATCTCGTTGGCGCTGTTCGTGGTCGGGATGGTGGTGCTGTCGTACTTCCGCCAGGGGCGTTCGCTGTACGCCGTCGGCGGCAACGTCGACGCCGCCAAGGCGGCTGGTATCCGCACCAACAAGGTGATCTGGACGGTCCTGATCATCGGCGGTGTGCTGGCGGCGCTCGCGGGCATGCTGGAGACCGGCAGGCTCGGCGCGATCGGCGCCAACCTCGGCGACGGCATGATCTTCGACGTGTTCGCCGCCGCGGTGATCGGCGGGATCAGCCTCAACGGCGGCAAGGGCACCCTGTTCGGCGCGCTGTGCGGTGTCCTCGTGCTCGGCCTGATCCTGAACATCCTGCGGCTGACCGCTGTGGATGGCCACTGGTTCAACGCGATCAAGGGTGTCATCATCCTGCTCGCGCTCGTGCTGTCCCGACTGACCACCGGAAAAGCCCAGGAGTAGAACCGCATGGAGACGGTTGCGTTGCACACCCGGCTCAGACCGGGCAAGGAAGCCGACTACGACCGTGTGCACGCGGTCATCCCGCCCGATCTGGACGTGGCGTTGCGGGAGGCGGGCGTGCACTCGTGGCGGATCTGGCGCAGTGGCCGTGATCTGTTCCACGTCGTCGAGGTCGACGACTACGCCCGGATGCGCGAGCTGCTGCGGGATCATCCCGCCAATGTCCCGTGGCAGGCGCGGATGGCCGAGCTGCTGGAGGTCGCGGACGACTACTCCGGCGCCCAGCCGGACGTACACAAGGTGTGGGAGCTGCCGTGAACGTCGAGGTTACGAAGTTCGGGTTCGGTGCGGGCGGCATCGGCAACCTCTACACCGAAGTGACAGACGCCGATGCCGAAGCGGCGTTGCAGGCGGCGTGGGACGCGGGAGTTCGGTACTTCGACACCGCACCGCACTACGGTCTGGGCCTGTCGGAGCGGCGGCTGGGCAAGTTCCTCGCCGGTCGCCCGCGCGACGAGTACGTCGTGTCCACAAAGGTCGGACGGCTGCTTGAGCCGTTCGACGGCACGGGACTGGACCTGGCGGACGGGTTCGCCGTGCCGCGCACCCACCGGCGCGTGTGGGACTTCAGCGCGGACGGTGTCCGCAGGTCACTGGAGTCCTCATTGGAACGACTCGGTCTCGACAAGGTCGACATCCTGCTGTTGCACGACCCGGATGACCACGGCGAACAGGCGTTGCGGGAAGGCATTCCCGCGTTGGTGGACCTGCGGGACCAGGGTGTGGTCGGCGCGGTCGGGGCCGGGATGAACCAGTGGCAGATGCCCGCGAGGTTCGTCCGGGAGTCGTCGATCGACGTGGTGATGCTCGCTGGCCGGTACACGCTGCTGGAACAGACCGCGGCGGAGGAGTTCCTGCCGCTGTGCGAACAGCGCGGTGTGTCGATCCTCGCTGCCGGTGTGTTCAACTCCGGCCTGCTCGCGCGAACGCTGGTGTCCGACGACGCCAAGTACAACTACGCTCAGGCGCCGAAGGAACTGGTTGTGCGTGCGCAACGGATCGCGGCGGTCTGTGAACGGCACGGCGCCACGCTGCCGCAGGCGGCCGTGCAGTTCGTGCTGCGCCATCCGGCGGTGGCCTCGGTCGTGCTCGGGGTGAAGTCGCCGTCGCAGGCGGTCCGCAACGCGGGTCTGTTCGCCCAGCCGGTACCGGACGAGCTGTGGGACGACCTGCGTGCGGAAGGACTGCTGGCTGGATGAAGGTCGACGCGCACCACCACCTCTGGGACCTGTCAGTCCGCGACCAGGACTGGATCGACCCGGTGACGATGTCCGCGATCCGGCGGGACTTCGGCCCGGCGGACTTGGCCAAGGCGGCCACCGGGTTCGACCGGACCGTGCTCGTGCAGACGGTCACCGTCGCCGAGGAGACGCCCGAGTTCCTGGCGGTCGCCTCGGAGACGGCCCGCATCGGCGCGGTGGTCGGCTGGGTGGACCTCACAGCGCCGACGGTCGTGGACGACCTGGCGCGGCTGCGGTCCGGGCCAGGTGGTGAGTGGTTGCGCGGGATCCGGCACCAGGTCCAGGGCGAGACGGACCCGCGCTGGTTGTGCCGTGATGACGTGCAACGCGGTCTGATGGCCGTGTTCGACGCGGGTTTGCTGTACGAACTGCTGGTACTGCCGCATCAGTTGCAGGCCGCGATCGAGACTGTGGCGGCGTTCCAGGATTTCCCGTTCGTGCTGGACCACTGCGCGAAACCGCCGGTCGCGTCCGGTGAACTGGAGCCGTGGGCGTCGGCGATCAGGGAGCTCGCGGGCTTCGAGAACGTCACGTGCAAGCTGTCCGGCCTGGTCACCGAGGCGGACTGGGCACAGTGGACGGTTGACGACCTGCGCCCGTACGCCGATGTCGTGCTCGCGGCGTTCGGCCCGGAGCGGCTGATGTTCGGCTCGGACTGGCCGGTGTGCCTGCTCGCCGGGTCGTACGGCGAGGTGGTGGACGCGGCGGAAGACCTGACCGCGGGCCTCGGGCGCACCGAGCGGGATCAGGTCTTCGGCCTTACCGCACAACGCGTCTACGGGCTCTGAACGAGCACCTTCTCGCGGGTGCGGTCCAGCCTGCCCGAGTAGAGCGCCACGCCCAGGCCGACCAGCACCAGCAGCGCGCCGATCCAGTTCGTCGACGCGTAGCCCAGGCCGCCGTCGATGGCCAGACCGCCGACCCAGGCGCCGATGGCGTTGGCCAGGTTGAACGCGCCGATGTTGGCCGCCGACGCCAACGCGGGCGCGCCTTCGGCCTTGGCGAGCGCACGGATTTGCAGCGGGGCGATGGTGGCGAACCCCGCGGCGCCGAACGCGACGATCGTGATGGCGGCCAGGACCTGTGAGTGCGCGGTGAACGTGAAGATCACCAGCACGACCGCGAGCGCGGCGAGGAAGGCGTAGAGGCTCGGCATCAGCGCCTTGTCCGCGGCTTTGCCGCCGAAGAGGTTCCCGGCGACCACGCCGACGCCGAACAGCACCAGCAACCAGGTGACCATGCCGGGGGAGAACCCGGCGACCTCGGTCATCATCGGCGCGATGTACGTGAACGACGTGAAGATCCCGGCGAACCCGAACGTGGTCATCGCCAGCGCCAGCCACACCTGCGGCCGCCGGAACACGGCCAGTTCGTGACGCAGGTTGGTCGTGGTGTCCTTGGCTATGGCGGGGACGAGGGCGACGACACCGGCCATCGCGATCACACCGAGCACGGACACCGCCCAGAACGCCGACCGCCAGCCGAAGGCGTGCCCGAGCGCGGTGCCGAGCGGCACGCCCAGAACGTTGGCCAGGGTGAGGCCGGTGAACATCAACGCGATCGCGCTGGCCTGCCTGGCGGGGGCGACGAGGCTGGCGGCGACGACCGAGCCGACGCCGAAGAACGCGCCGTGCGACAGCGAAGTGACGATCCGGCCGACCAGCAGCAGTTCGTAGGACAGTGCGACGGCGCAGAGCACGTTGCCGAGGACGAAAAGGCCCATCAGCCCGACCAGCATGGGTTTGCGCGGCCAGCGTGACCCGATCGCGGTCAGCAGCGGCGCGCCGAACACGACGCCGAGCGCGTATCCGGAGATCAGCAGCCCGGCGGTGGGGATGCTGACGGAGTAGGTGGCGGCGACTTCGGGCAGCAGCCCCATGATGACGAACTCGGTCGTCCCGATCCCGAAGGCACCGATTGCCAGCGCGAGAAGCGCAACAGGCATGGCGTTGGTCTCCACTCCCAGTAGTTCGAGCCTGTGCAACTACCCGCTCGCGAGATAGTTGCAGACGCGGGTAGTTGCTCAGGCTCAATACTGGGGCGCGCAAGGAGTCGGGGCAAGTGATCACGCCGTGAGCCGCGTCACGCCAGTGGGTGCGGCGCTACTTGAGGATTTCGCTCCAGTGCTCCTTGATGAAGTCCTGGACGTCCCCGGGGAGATCCTCGAACATGCGTTTCGTGTTCACGTTCGCCCTGGTTTTGGGGTTCCACTTGATGGAGCGCCCCTGCTCGTCCGGGGGCGGTCGAATGCCCTTGATCTGCATTCCCATGCCCGTGAAGAAGTAGTGAACCTTGATGCCGTCCTCGACGGTCACGTGGAATTCGCCATAGGTGAGGTTGAGGTGGTACTTGACGTTGTCCTGCACCCAGGTGGCCATGTTCGTGCCCTGGTCGACCTTGATGCCCGCCACCGTGACCACGTCCGGTCCGTCCTCGATCTCATTCAGGACGTCGGACTGCTCGGCCTTCCTGTTTCTTGCCTTGGTCTTGGTTTTCTCCTTGACATCGGTATAGAAGTTCTTTTTCTTCATGGCTCCGACAGTAAGACCCAGCCTCATATTCGTGGACAAGCGATCGCGCAATCCTTCGCGCACGATGGCCGGCGGTGATCAGGGCAGGATCTCGATGTACCCGCTTGTTCCGTTCACGCGGATCCGCTGACCGTCCTGGATCAGCCGCGTGGCGTCCGCGACGGCGACGACGGCGGGCAGGCCGTACTCCCGGGCGACGACCGCGCCGTGCGTCATCATGCCGCCGACTTCCGTCACCAGGCCGCTGATCGTCACGAACAAGGGGGACCAGCTGGGGTCGGTGAAGGTGGTGACCAGGATGTCACCCGCTTCGAGGTGGGCGTCCGTCATGTCCAGCACGACACGGGCACGCCCCTCGATGGTCCCGGTGGACACCGCGAGCCCGACCAACGCACCGTCTGGCACGTGGTCACGCCGGTAGGTCCCGTTGATGGCCTCGCCTTCCGACGTGAGCACCCGGGGTGGCGTGAGCGCCTGATCCACGCTGAACTGCTCCTTGCGCTCGCGGATCAGCCGCTCGTCGGCCTTGCCGGTGCGCGAGATCTCGTGCAGCTCCTGGAACCTGAGGTAGAAGATGTCCTCCCGGTCATGGAGCACACCGTCGCGCACGAGGCGGTCGGCCTCGGCCATCAGCGCCTGCTTGTAGACGAGGTAGCGGCAGACCAAGCCGTACTTGGGATACTCCCGATACCCGATGAACGTCCGCAGCCGGTCGATCATCAGCTTGGTCTCCGCGGCCTTCTCCTCGCCGTCCGGCAGGTCCCGCAGCAGCCCCAGCAGCCGCTGCTCCTCCTGCTGCGCTTCCTGTAGTCCCTGCTCGAAGCGGCGTCGGCTGGCGCCGGGCTCGAAGTTGTCGACGTTGCCGAGGATGACGGGCACGAGCGAGGACGGGCGTTCGCTCCACCGCGTCCTGGTGATGTCGATTTCGCCGACACAACGCGCGCCGTACTTGTCCAGGTAGTCCAGGATCGCGTCCCGGGCTTCGCTTCCGCCCGCGAGTCCGGTAAGCGAGTCCAGGAAACCGTCGTCCTCGACGTCCCGCAGGAAAGCCACCACCTCCGGGAATGGGCGGATCACGTCGGCGACATCCAAGAGCGCCAGGCCCATCTCCGACGTGATGTTGTGGGGGACGGACTGGGTGAGGACGTCGGCCGCGTTGTCCTCGCCCAACCACTCGCGCATCTGCTTGTTGAGCCAGTGCGCCGCGTCCATCGCCGTCATGAACACCTGGTGACTGCGCGGGTCGAACAACACCCGCCGCAGCTCCGGGAAGTCCTCGAGGATGAAGTCGAACAGGTCCGGTCCCGACTTCGTCCGGATGTCCCGCTTGACGGCGGCCAGTGACGCCTGGCTGTGCGCGATCAACTCGTCGACGATGGCCGGATCGGGGTCGATCATCGGAACGGACACGCCGCCGGAGCCCAGTGTGGGGCTGTTGTTCTCTGGTGGCGGCGGGAGGAAGCCGTCACGGTCGAGAACGGTCTGCATCGCGTCCTTGATCAGGGGGTCCGCCTCGATGATGCTGAGATACGCCTCGCGGCTGGCCGGTGCCGCCAGGATCTGGGTGACGTCGACGAACAGCCTGCTCCCAGCTTCCGCCATCGGCCGTGGCGTGGTCATCTGCCAGAACGCCAGACCGAGCGGCTTCATCGCGTCGGTCATCATCTGCTGGTGGCCGACGGACACGTAGACGTGGTTGTCCTGGTCGTCGGTCGGCGGGATGGGGAACAACGTGGTGATCGGACGGCTCTGGACGATCTGGAACTCCCCGTCGGCCAGGCACCACTCGATGTCCTGGGGACGGCCGAAGTGCGCCTCGATCTGCCTGCCCACCTGCGCGAGCCGCAGGACCTGCGCGTCGGTCAGCGCGGGCTGCCGCTGCGACTCGGGACTGATGGCCTCCTGCCGCGTGCCGCCTTCCGGCGTGGCTCGGATGGCCAACTGCTTGGTGGCGATGGTCCTGTCGACGATCTCGCCGTCCCGCACCTTGTGGATGTCCGCGTTCACCAGACCGGACACCAACGCCTCGCCGAGCCCGAAACTGGACTCCACGCTGGTGATCCTGCGGTTCGACGTGACCGGGTCGGCGGTGAACAGGATGCCCGACACGTCCGGCACCACCATCCGCTGCACGACCACGGCCATGGTGACCCTGCGCTGGTCGAAACCGTTGCGCAGGCGGTAGGTCACGGCTCGGTCGGTGAAAAGCGACGCCCAGCACAACCTGATGTGGTCGAGGACCGACTCGGGTCCGACGACGTTCAGGTACGTGTCGTGCTGGCCCGCGAACGAGGCCGTCGGCGAGTCCTCGGCCGTCGCGCTGGACCGGACGGCGTAGGCGACTGCCTCGTCCCGGCCGGTGATCTCCGCCGCGAGATCGCCGGGAACGGCGATCGCCGCAACGGCTTCCCTGACCTTCGCGCTGAGCGCGCCGACCGCTTCCCGGTCGTTCGGGTCCAGGTGCGACAGTTGGGTTAGCAGGTCTGCCAGCGAGGGCACGGCCGAGACGGCCCGCCGGAAAGCTTCCGTCGTCACGCAGTATCCGGCGGGCACGCTGACGCCGTCGATGCGCGAAAGCTCCCCGAGGTGCGCCCCCTTGCCCCCGACGATCGCGACCTGGCTCTGGTCGATCTCCTGGAATCCCAGTACGTGTGCCACTACATCCCCTGTTTGCCGCGGGTGGTGATTTTCGCAGGTCCTTGCTGCGGACGCAGAGTTTGCGGCATGACCGGGGTCTTGTGGCAAGCCCCCCGGTGCGCTATATGTTGAAGTGGGGAGAGGGACTACTTCTTCAGCGTGGCCGTGAACAGGCGCCAACTGCTGGTGGGGACCGATAAGGACACACCGGGGTTCTTCGAGTCACGTACCTCGCCCCACGGCGCAACCTCCACACATTCCTTGGTTTTGTCGGCGCTGAAAGTTGACTTCTTCCACGTTGACCAGTGCTGACCCATACCGCTCCTTGCTAGATCCGCTCTCGGAGGAAGCGGATGCTGTCGTCCGGTGTCATCGCTTCTTCTCCCAGTTTGGCAAACGTCGAGGCCACCTCGTCGACAACTTTCTCGTCGTCGACGAACTGCCCGATGTTGGTGTACTCGAAGAAGGCGACCGGCAGCGAGATCTCCGGGTCGAAGTCCAACAGGACGAAGCTGCCTGCCGGTGAGGCGTGCATGCCCGCACTGAACGGCACGATCTGGATCGTGACGTTCGGCCGCTCGCTCATCAGGATCAAGTGCTGGAGTTGAGCCTTCGCGACGGGCATGGTCGCCATGCGGTGGATGACCGCTTCCGAGCAGATCGCGTGTACTGCCAACGGAAACTCTTTGTCGAAGAGCCGTTGTTGTCGCCTGAGGCGGACCTCCACGTAGTGATCGACGTCCTTGGCTTGAGAAGTGCGGTTGAGTTGGCGGATGTAGCCCTCGGTCTGCAGCAGGCCAGGCACGAGTTCCATCTGGAACGTGCTCATCGATGTTGCATCGGACTCCGCGCCCACATACGTGTTCATGCTCGGCGGCAGCTTCGCGGTCGACCACCAGCCGGGCTTGGACGCGTCGCGCCGGATCTCGTCGAGCACGGCCAGATCCTCGTCGGCCTTGTACAGCCTGACCAACACCGACAGTTCGGCCTTCTTGACCACGTTGCGGCCGTTCTCGATGTGCCGGATCTTCGCCGGTGAGCAGTCGAGCTCCGCGGCGGCTGTCTCCACACTCAACTCGACGGCCTCGCGCAGTCTGCGAAGTTCCCTGCCAAGGGTGCGTTTTCCAGTCGTGGGGCCGCGTCGACGTGCCATGCGGCGATCGTACAAATCGCGAGCTTCACCCGATCGAGCACAGCGCTGTCGTATCAGTACGTTGTATGGTCTGCTCGTGGATGAGATTGACGCGGAGCGTGAACAGCACCTGGCCGAGCAGGCCGCGTACCAGGAACGCATCGAGGCTTTGGTCAGGGAGCAGGCGCCCCGGCTGTTCGCCGCCGTGGTGACCAAACTGGACGCCACCGTCGACTGTCGGGTCGCCGGGTGGGGCATGGAGTTCGACGACGGCGCGTACATGGTCACTCCCGGCGCGAGCAACCACCTCGTGCTGACCGAGGCCGAGCACGCGCTGAACTACATCCGCGAAGCCCCAGGCGCCACCAAAAGCATCGTCTGGGTCGCCCCGGCCGCCCCCGCTGCGGACTGGTAGCCGCGCTCCACTCCCGTACAGTGTGTTACAGGCAGCTGCAACTACCTGCTTCCGAGATAGTTGCGGCCGCTGTGCAACCGGGGATGGAGTGGAGCAGCATGTCGCTGGACGACGACGCCGCGGAAGCGCGGGCACAGGGGTGGCGCACGCTCGCGGCCCTGCACGCCTCGATCGAGGACGCGCTCGAACGGGCGTTGCAGCGCGAGTTCGACCTGTCCGTGAGCGAATACAGCGTTTTGGACGTCCTCGCCCGGCAGGACGGGTGGCACATGCGGATGAACCAGCTGTCGCGAGCCGTCGTGCTCAGCCAGTCCGCCACGACACGGCTGGTCACCAGGATGGAGAACCGGGGCTTGCTGTCCCGTTACCTGTGCATCGACGACCGCCGGGGCATCTACACCGAGGTGACAGCGGCCGGGCACGACCTGCTGGCCAAGGCCCGTCCGTTGCACGACGCCACACTGGCGGAAGCGTTGCGGGAGGGACAGAAACTGCCCGAACTCGCGCCCCTGGTCGACGCCTTGGCGCGGCTGCCGATCAGCCCCGCCAAGGCGTGAACCGCTACTTCTTGCCGCCCCAGTGGCCGTGGTGGATGACCTCGTCCGCACCGCGGCGCGCCCTCGTCGCGGCTGAACCCAGCACGGGCGCGTCCTCGGCGCGGTAGCCGATCAGGATCGCACCGAGCGGGGCGTACTCGGCCGGGATGCCGTACTCCTGTTTCACGCCGTCGAGGTTTTCCGGGGTGATACCGAAGAACAACGCCCCCAGGCCCTCGTCGACCGCGCTGAGCAGCATCATCAGCGTGGCCATTCCGGTGTCGATGAACCAGTAAGGCGCGGGCCACCTGGCCTCGGCGCGGTCCTCCCACCCTTTGTCGTCCTCGGCGTAACGGTCCAGGTACGCCTGCTTGTTGGCCAAGGGGATCACGATCAACGGCACGTCGCGCGTGGTCGGCCACGCCTCCGGCACATCCGGGGTGAACTGCCAGAATCGGGCTCTGTCCTGCGCTGACGTCAGCGCGAGGAACGCCCACCCCTGGGAGAACCCGGCCGACGGCGCGCGCAGCGCGCTGGCGAGGATCTTCTCGACGACTTCGCCAGCCAGCGGCTGGTCGGTGAAATGCCTGACCATGCGGCGGCGCCGGATCACTTCGGAGAATTCCACTCGGCCCATCCTATGGTTGCCGACTGCGCGTAACCAGCGGTTACGACGGAATCGCCGGGGTACTACTGCTCAAAGCCGACCTTGAGCGTCGCGGCAGCCACTTGCGCGACTGCGCGGACGGGTGCGGCCCACACCGGAAAGGAGATGGGATGACCACCCCGATACGCGAAACCGAGCACGCCCTGACCGACGACTTGCCCTCACCACGGGAAACCGAGGAGAACGAGTACGAGTTCGAACCGACCATCGTGCGCGGCCTCGAGTAGCCCCCAGTGCGTATCTCACGCGGCGTTGGCAACCAATGTGGCCTTCGTAGCGAAAAACGCAACAAAGGCCACATTGGTTGCACACCTTCACGGCACGTCGCGTCCTCAATGGAGTGATGGCGGGGCACCCCTGGTCGCCTGGGGGTCGCGATCCAGGGGTGCGCGGCGGCCTCGGGGTTGCCGCCCATTCCGGTGGTCTGCCCAGTCTTGCCGTGATCCACTGTGTGCTCAGTGGATTACTGGGGTACTGATCGACTTTCTCAGTGTTCTGTAAGGGTTTGAGGCGCTCCCGGCTCGCGGAGGGGGTGGTGCGAGCCGGGAGCGCCGAGGGTGGTCCTGGGGGTCGACCACCCTTTTCTTACAGGTCCCTGGCCCGTGGAGGGGGGATACACGGGCCAGAGGCCGAGACGGCCCTGGGGGTTGGCCGCCTGTTGGGGAACAGGTCCTGTGTCAGACCACCCCCGGCTCGCGGAGGGGGGAGGACGCGAGCCGGGAGGTGGACTGACTGGTGCGGCGGTCGCCTCTCGGCGAGTGGCGCATGGGGGCTCCGGTTTCCCGGTATTCCCCCGATGGCTTCGGTTGCGGCCCGGGGACTCGTTCCGCACCAGTCACTTAGCTTAACTCGCCAAGGGGCTCTGGTGTTCCGCCCGCGGGTGTGACGTGGCTCGCCCTGGGTAGTCCGTTGGAGCGGAAGGGAGTTCTCGTGTCGACCCCACCAATGATACCCCTGTTTCGCGGTAGCGCCGTGCGGGGCGGGAACCGCTGGTCCGGAGCATTCGTTCAGCGGTATAACTATCCATAGTGGACTAGGCATCGGCGGTCCCGTACGGCGCGGTCGTCGCGATGATCCCGGGCGCCCGCAACGCGGCCCACACGGTCTTCCCGCCGGTCAGCGATGGTGTGCAGGCCCAGGAGCGCGCCGTGGCCGAGACGAGCAGCAGTCCCGACGGCGGGACGCCGCCCATCAGCCGTTCCCGCATGACAGCGGGCCGCGGGTCGTCATCGGACACCGCGACGGTGAGCAGGCCCTGCCGCAGCTGCACCCGCAGCAACGCCATGGAATCGGTGTGTATCAGTGCGTTCTCCACGAAGGCGGTCGCCACGGTCATCGCGTCGATGACCATATCCGCGACGTGCCACCGTTCACAGGTCTTGCGGACGAAGTACCTGGCACGACGTGTACTCAACGGTGACGGCGGCAGTTCGAGCGATGCCCTTGACCTCCGCGGCGGGCTGCCCACCGCGGCCACCGCCGCTTCGACCGACGAGTGCACCGGCGTGAACCGCCCGGCGAGCGACGCTCGTGCGCACTCGTCCCGCGCGACCAGCAGCACCGGCACCCCAGGCCAGTCCGCCACTCGCATCGACACCAGGGAGAACACGGTCAGTGCCGCCTCGGACGGCATCCGCAGCCGCTCCACGTCGACGACCAGTGCTTCGGGCAGCGCTCCAGGCCGCCCGGCCGCGTACCTCAGCAGGGTGTCCCGGAATTCGGGGTACGTCGTCGCGTCCAACACGCCGACCGGGTGGGCGACGACCACGCCCCGACGGCGGTCCACGCCGAACCGCAGGTCACTGGTCCTCACTCGTTCGCCTCCCCAGCCCCCGTCGACCTGCCGGAACTACCTCGCCGGACCCCAGGTACCCCGAGGCGGCGAAAAAAAATCGTCCACCGACCGATCCGGACCACGGACGGCTCCGTATACCTGATGTCCAGGGAGGACGAGGCGCATAACCGACCCCGACAAGGATTGGTTATGCCACAACCCCATACCGAGCGGGTCTTACGCCGGTCACGTGCTGCCGTGGCGCTGCTCGCGGTGGGCGCGGCGCTGGCAGGCGGGTTGGTCCCCGGCTCGGCCACCGCGTCCAGCCACCGGGAAGCGCCGCTGATCGCCGCCGACCCGACCGTGGACAACACGGACCTGTACGCGTTCGTCAGTCCGGACAAGCCGGACACCGTGACGGTCGTGGCCAACTACTTCGGTCTGCAGGAACCGAACGGCGGGCCGAACTTCTACCCGTGGGCGGAGAACGCGCACTACGACATCAACGTCGACAACGACGGCGATGCCAAGGCCGATCTGACATTCCGCTACACCTTCGACACGGACGATCGCCGAAAGAACGCCACGTTCCTCTACAACAACGGGCCTGTCACGTCGATCAATGACGAGAACCTGCTGTTCCGGCAGAACTACCAGCTCGAACTCATCGACCAGCGCGGCGGCGGAAAGGTGCTGCTGCGCAACGCCCGCTCGGCGCCGTCGAACACCGGTGCGGCGTCCATGCCGGACTTCCGGGTCCTGCGCGACCAGGCGATCGCCAAGGTCCCCGGCGGCGGCCTGAGCTACGCGGGCCCGGCCGAGGACTCCTTCTTCGCCGATCTGCGCGTCTTCGACCTGCTGTACGGCGGGAACCTGTCCGAGGTCGGCCAGGACACCCTGCGCGGGTTCAACGTCAACACGATCGCGTTGCAGATCCCCACCTCCATGCTGGCGCTCAAGGGTGACGCCAAGCGCAACCCGGTGATCGGCGTGTGGGCCGACACCGAACGCCAGTCGATCAAACTGTCCCCCGGGCAGGCGAAACCCGATGGACCGTTCGTGCAGGTGTCCCGATTGGGCAACCCGCTGGTCAACGAGGTCGTCGCCCCGGCGGGCCTCAAGGACGCGTTCAACGGCCTCACCCCCGACCAGGACGGCGAGGTCAAGGCCCTGCTCGACCGCGTGACCGACCCCGAGCTGCCGAAACTCGTCGAGCAGATCTACCGGATCCCGGCACCGGCCGGGCCCCGTGCCGATCTCGTGGAGATCTTCCTGACCGGGGTCACCACCAAGGCGGGCGGCCCGATCAAGGCCGACCTCAACTCGCAGCTCGACAACGCCGACGTGATGGCGCACATGTTCACGCCGTCGGAGATGCTGCGGCTCAACACGTCCATCGCGCCCAACGCCAAGCCCAACCGCCTCGGCGTGCTCGGCGGCGACCAGCAGGGCTTCCCCAACGGCCGCAGGCTCACCGACGACGTCATCGACATCGCCATCCAGGCCATGGAAGGCGCCGCGCAGTCCGGTGCGCTGGTCCAGGCACTGGCCACCGGCGACAAGGTCGACGCGAACGACGTCGCGTTCGAGCACAAGTTCCCGTACGTGGCCGTCCCGGGCAACGCCGCGGTCAACTCGGCTGTCTCGACCAAGGTGGAGACGAAGTCGAGCGTGCTCGGCGACCTGCCCGCCGGTGCCCTGATCGGTGGCGCGCTCGGTGCCCTGGTGCTGCTCGGCGGCACTGTCTACTTGTGGCGCAAGCGGCCGAGCAAGGCCCGTCACCGCAGCACCCGTCCCTGGTGAGTGTCCGAATCGACGCCCGGAGGCGCGATCGCGCCTCCGGGAACCCAGGAGGGAATGGCGTGCAGTCGTTTCTGGAACCCGAGCAGCCGGACGTCCTGCGCTGGTGGCCGCTGGCGGCACTGGTCGTCGGCCTGGCCACGGTGCTGTCGGTGTTCACCGGGTATTCGCCACCGCAGTCGGTGGCCGAGTCCCGGCAGCCGACCCAGCAGAGCCGTGCCCTGCAGTCGGTCACGGCGTTGCAGGGCAGACTCCACCAGCGGCCGTCCGACGCGCTGGGCTGGGCCCAGCTCGGTTCGTCCTACGTGGAGCTGGCACGGATCACGGCCGACGCTTCCTACTACGCCAAGGCGCAGGGGGCGCTGGACAAGTCACTGACGCTGCGGCCGTCGGGCAACGGCCCCGCGATGCTCGGAATGGGCGCACTGGCCAACGCGCGGCACGACTTCGGTACCGCGAAGGACTGGGGACTGCGAGCTTTGGCCGTGCAGCCGCGATCCGCCGAGGTGCACGGCGTGCTGGCCGACGCCTACACCCAACTCGGCGACGACCCCGCGGCCACGAACGCCGTCCAGGCGATGCTCGACCTGAAACCGAACGTCGCGTCGTTCACGCGCGCGTCCTACTACTTCGAAACGCACGGCCGCACCGACGACGCCCGGATGGCGTTGGAACGGGCCCTCGCCGCCGCCGGGGCGCCCGACGAGATCGCCTTCTGCCGTTACCACCTGGGCGAGCTCGCCTTCAACTCAGGTGATCTCGACGGCGCACAGCGCCACCACGACCAAGGCCTGGCGCTCGTGGCCGACCCGACCCTGCTGCACGGACAGGCCAAAGTGGCTGCGGCCCGTGGCGAGACGGACAAAGCCCTGGCCGGGTACCAGAACCTGGTCACCCGGGCGCCGCTGCCGCAGTACATTGAGGAGTACGGCGAACTGCTGGCCGTCGCCAGCCGGTCCGCCGAGGCCGCCGCGCAGTTCGAAATCCTGGCACAGCAGCGGAAACTGATGCAGGCCCAGGGCGCGACCGACGACCTGGCGACCGCGCTGGTGCTGGCCGACCACGGCGACAAGGCCGAGGCGTTGCGCCGGGCCGAGGCGGAGTGGGGGCGTCGGCAGAACGTCCTGGTCGCCGACGCGATGGCGTGGGCGTTGCACGTCAACGGACGCGACGCCGAAGCGTTGCCGTACACGGACAAAGCGTTGGCACTGGGGTGGCACAACGCGCTGTTCGCCTACCACCGAGGGATGATCCACCTGGCACTCGGCCAACGCGCCGACGCCTCGCGGTATCTGGCGATGGCGTTGGACATCAACCCACACTTCTCGATCACCCACGCGCCGATCGCGCGCAAGCACCTCGAAGCACTGCGGAGCGGCCGATGAGAACCCTGGCCAAAGCCGGTCTGCTGGCGGCTTTCGCGCTGGTCCTGACGTCCGGACATGCGGACGCGCATCCGCTCGGCAACTTCAGCGTCAACCACTACAACGGGCTGCACGTGCACCCGGACCGGATCGACCTGCGGTCCATCGTGGATCTGGCGGAAATCCCGACATTGCAGGAGAAGAATCTCGACGCCGGGCGCGAGTGCGGGTCGCTCGCCGCTTCGGTCAGATCCGATGTGGACTCCGGTGCGCTGGCGTGGACAGTCCGTTCGTCACACGTGGAGCACCCCCGGGGACAGGCGGATCTGGCGACCACCCGGCTCACGTGTGAACTGACCGCTCCGGTGCGGATCCGCGGTCCGGTCACCCTGTCGTTCAGCGACTCGTTCCGGCCCGACCGGGTCGGCTGGCGTGAGATCACCGCTGTCGGGTCCGGGGTGGCGCTCGACTCGCCCGTCCCGGCGACCAGCGTCAGCAACGAACTGCGCCAGTACCCCGACGACCTGCTCGCCAGCCCGCTGAACATCCGCACAGTCAGCCTGAAAGCCCAGCCAGGGCAGGGGACCGTGGCCCCGGGTGCCGCGTCTGGCGGGGGAGAGGCGGGGGTGCTCGACCGGGCTTCGCTGGCACTGGCGGATTTCGTCGGCAGGCGGGAGCTGACCCCGCTGATCGGACTGCTGGCCGTGCTGCTCTCGTTGGTGCTGGGGGCTTCCCATGCCGCGCTACCGGGCCACGGCAAGACCGTCATCGCCGCCTACCTGGTGGGGCGGCGGGGGACTCCGCGCGACGCCGTCGTCGTCGGCGCCACCGTGACGTTGACGCACACCGCCGGTGTCCTGGTGCTGGGGCTGCTGGTGAGTGTGTCCAGTGTGCTGACGGGGGAGAGCGTCCTGCGCTGGCTGGGGATCGCCAGCGGGCTGCTGATCGCCGGGATCGGGGTGGTTCTGCTGCGGTCCGCCGTGCGCGACCGCGAACCCGCCCTTGCCGGGCATGGCCACGGTCACGGACATGGGCACGGACATGGGCACGGTCACGGGCCGCGGTTCGGCAAGGGCGGGCTGATCGGGATGGGCGTGGCCGGTGGGCTCGTGCCCAGCCCGTCGGCGCTCGTCGTTCTGCTCGGCGCGATCGCGTTGGGACGCACCTGGTTCGGTGTCCTGTTGGTACTCGCCTACGGGCTGGGCATGGCCGCGGCGCTCACCGCGGCCGGACTGCTGCTGGTCAGGTTCGCCGACCGGATCGACGGCTGGGCGGCGCGCCTGCGGATGCGGCGCCTGGTCGCGGCGGCACCGTCGATCACCGCGGGAATGGTTCTGCTGGTGGGGATGGGACTGACGGTCCGCGCGGTGCTCGGGTGACTCACCACGTGACCGGCAGGCTGGCCACGCCGTAGATCCCGCGCCCGACGTTCAGCGGGATCTCGTCCGGGTCCACCGCCAGCCGCAAGGCCGGGAAGCGCTGGAACAACGCGTCGAACGCGACCCGCATCTCGATCCGGGCCAGTTGCTGGCCGAGGCACTGGTGCACGCCATGCCCGAAGGCGAGATGCCCTGCTGTCGAACGGGTGACGTCCAGCTCGTCGGGTCGCTCGAAAGTGTCACGGTTGGCTGCGGGCAGTGACACCAGGACTGTCTCGCCCTTCCTGATCGTCTCACCGCCGAGTTCCACGTCCTCCAGCGCGGTCCGGTTCACCTCGAACTGCACGATGCTCAAGTACCGCAACAGTTCCTCCACCGCGCCCGGTACGTCGTCGGCCAGCCTGGCGAGCTGGTCCGGGTGCCGCAGCAGGGCGAACGTGCCCAGCCCCAGCATGTTCGCGGTCGTCTCGTGCCCGGCGAACAGCAGCATGATCGCGATTCCGGTGAGCTCCATGTCGTCCAGGTCGCTGTCGGTGACAAGTCCGCTGATCAGGTCGTCACCCGGGTTCGACCGCTTCGTCCGCACGAGGTCGTGCAGGTAGCCGAACAGCGCCGATCCCGCGGCGTCACGGACTTCCGCGCTGACCGACGGCTCGACCATGACGTGCGAGTTCGTCTCGAAGAACTCGTGGTCGCTGTACGGCACGCCCAGCAGTTCGCAGATCACACGGGACGGCAGCGGTAAGGCGAACGCCTGCACCAGATCCGTCGGCGGGGTCATGGCGTCGAGCAGTTCCTGGGTGATCTGCTCGACCCTCGGTTCGAGCAGTCGCATCCGCCGCACGGTGAACTGCCCGGTCAGCAGCTTGCGGTACCGGGTGTGCTCCGGTGGGTCCATGAACGCGAACGACCCCGGCGACGCGGGCATCGTGGTCGGCCGGATCGGGGAGCGCACGATCTCGCCGCGGGCGCTGAACCGTGGATCCGACAACACTTTCCGGCCCTCGGCGTGGGTGGTGACCAACCAGCCGAGCGAGCCGTCGCCGAAGCGCAGCCTGCTGACCGCCGCTCGGTCGGTCAGCTCGGCGGGCGGGTCGAACGGGGAAGTCCTCGCGATCGGGAGCGCATCAGTCATGCGTACATCGTACGTGCTGAACAAGACGTCTAACGCTCTATATTTCAGCCTAGTGCACTAGTGCGCATTTGATCAGGGTTTGCGGCCGATGGCGCCGACGATGCAGTACGAGACCTGGGTGAGCGGCTTGATCCGCGGCCCGTCCGGCCACCAGTCCGCGCACAGCGTCAGGCCGGGATCGACCAGTTCGAGGCCGGGGAACATGCTCAGGATCTCGTCGCGCGTGCGGAACAGGCCCGTGCCCATCGGGCTGTGCAGGAACGTGTCCTCCATCCGCCGCGCCAGGCCGCTGTACTCCTCGGTCTGCGGGTCGAAGAAGTGGCTGACGGCCACGTAGGAGCCGGATGGCAGCGCGTCGACGTACGCCCGCATGATCGACTCGGGGGTGCGTTCCCCGTCGTAGTGGTGGATCGTGCCCAGTTGGAACAGGGCGACCGGCTCGGTGAAGTCGATCTGCTCGCGGACGATCTGGTCGTCGAGCACCTCCTCGGGCTTGAAGATGTCGGCCGAGGTCAGGAACGTCTGGTCGTTCTCCTCCAGCAACGCGCGGCCGTGGGCGAGCACAACCGGGTCGTTGTCCACATAGACCACGCGGGACTCCGGCTGGATGCGCTGGGCGACCTGGTGGGTGTTCTCCGCGGTCGGCAGGCCGGACCCGAGATCGATGTACTGGGTGATACCGGTTTCCATCGCGATGAACCGGGTGACGCGGATCAGGAAGGCACGGTTGTCGAACGCGAGCTGTGCGGCCTCCGGTGCCACCTGCTGGACCCGGCGCAGCACTTCGCGGTCGACCTCGTAGTTGTCCTTTCCGTTGAGAAAGGCGTCGTAGACCCGAGCGATACTGGCCTTTGTCGTGTCGATATGCGTCGGCACAAGCTTCTGCGACATTAGATCCTCTCAACCCGCAATCGTCAGTCGGGGTTTCTTATCCCATCACATCCGCATTGTCGTCGGCAGGTCCACCTGAGCTATCGTGGGGGCTACTCCGTTCAGGTGAGGTGTGGCCAGCTGATCTTTTGACGACTACTATGAGTAGGTTTTGGTGGGGTTGGGCTGGAAGGGAGCACGGTGGTGGTGGACGGTCGTACCGGTGGGGATCTCGGCGCTGCGGACGGTGGAGCCAATCGCCCGGCAGGGCCGACCGCGTTGCGCATTATTCTCGGAACCCAGTTACGGAAGTTGCGCGAGGCCGCCGAAATTTCGCCTGCCCAGGCGAGTGCGTGCATCCGCGGCTCCAAATCGAAGATCAGCAGGCTCGAACTCGGCCGGGTCGGTCTCAAGGAACGCGACGTCGCCGACCTGCTCACCCTCTACGGCGTGCACGACCGGGCTGAGCGGGACCAGTTCATCGAGATGGTCAAGCAGTCGAACGAGCCGGGCTGGTGGTACCGCTTCGCCGACCTGATGCCGGACTGGTTCCAGGACTTCGTCGGCCTCGAGGAGGCCACCACCCGCATCCTCACCTGCGAGACGCAGTTCGTCCCCGGCCTGATGCAGACCGAGCACTACGCCCGCGCCATCGCGACCAGCGGCCACCCCGACCTGGCCACGCCGGACGCCGAATGGCGCGTCACCCTGCGGATGCGCAGGCAGAAGGTGCTGCACCGGCCGTCGCCGCCGCGGCTGTGGGCGGTGATCGACGAGTCCGTGCTGAACCGGCCGCTCGGCGGCAGGGAGGTGCTGGTCGAACAGATCGACCACCTGCTCGAGCTGACCACGTTGCCGCACGTGACGCTGCAGATCGTGCCGTACGGGCTGTCCGGGTACGCCGCGGAAGGCTCGTTCACGATGTTGCGATTCGGCGAGCGGGAATTGCCGGACATTGTCTACATCGAACACCTCACCGGCGCTTTCTACCTCGACAAACGCGTGGACGTCGAACAATACGGGCGCGTATTCGATCAGTTGACGGTCGACGCCGCGACGCCGCGCGAGACCCGGCAGTGGTTGATGAAGGTACGCGCCGCGCTCTGACATACGGCCGCCAACCATCACCCTGATAGACCTAAGCGGACGCATCCGCACGTGCTACGGTAGGGCGCAATCCCGGATGCAATTGCATCTGCATCACCCTTCGAACGAGGAGGATCCGCGATGCACCCCGCCGCGCCCTCTCCCGCGGATCTGCCGGATCTGTCATGCCTGTCATGGCGAAAGAGCAGTCGCAGCGGAAAGAACGGCAACTGTGTGGAACTGGCATGGCTGCCCGACGGCCGCGTCGCCGTCCGCAACTCGCGCAATCCGCGGGGTGCCGTGCTGATCTATGACGCATACCGGCTGATGTCAATGACGGCACGCATAAAAGAGGGCGAGGGCGTGCGGTGAACGCTGCCGAAGTCACCGAAGAACGACTACGGCAACTGATCGCACGCGGTTTCAAATTCGTGCACCCGAGAGATGAAACGGGGGACATCACCGCGATAGTCGGCGTCCGCCCGCACCACGACGTGATCGACGTCGTGCAGCTGCGCACCGAGGACGACGCGGTGGCGTTGCGGCTGGCAGGTGACACGACGGACGTCCTCGCGCCGACCTCGCACAGCTGGCGTTCGGCGGGCCCGGCGCCCCGCGTGCTGGACGACCTGCTCAACCTTCCCGATGTGGAAACGGACAACCCACCCACGAGCACCACCGGCTGCTGGATCCACACTGACAAGAACCGCGCGAAGTGGGTTCCGGCAAGGTCGGACTGAGGGTGGGATCGGAGATCCCGGGCCAGCGCCGCGGCCTTGCCGGTTGCCCCCACCGGTGAATTACCGCGGCACCGGCGCCGGGATCTCGTTAACGGTGGGATCATGGAGGCGTGGAGCGAATAACGCTGACCGGAGCGCCGGAGACCATGCTGGCCACCCTGTACGGGCGTGCGCTGGACAGCCGACGGCCCAACTCCGTGCTGAACGACGTCGCCGCGGCCCGCGCCGTCGCGCGCATCGACTACGACTTTCGCAAGACCAAGATGACAGGGACGAGCGCGGTCGGCGTGGCGATCCGTGCCAAAGCCCTCGACGACTGGACACGCTCGTTCCTCGCCTCTCATCCGACGGCGACAGTCCTGCACCTCGCGTGTGGTCTGGACACTCGCGTGCAACGGATCGCGCCAGCGGACACCGTGCGCTGGGTGGACGTGGATCTTCCCGACGTGGTCGAGTTGCGCACCCGCCTCCTCGAAGCGCCCGGCGGCGACTACCGTCTCGTCGGCGCGTCGGTCACGTCTGACTCGTGGCTGGACGAGGTACCCGCGGACCGGCCGACGGTCGCGGTGTTCGAAGGCCTCTCCATGTATCTGCGCAAGGAAGAGGGCAGGCGGCTGATCGAACGGATCACCTCCCGGTTCCCGTCCGGGCAGCTGTTGTTCGACTGCTACGGGTCGTGGGGGATCAAGCTGCAGAAGCTCGTGCCCGCGGTCCGCAACGCTGGCGCCACTCTGCACTGGGGCATCGACGACCCGCGCGAACTCGAGGCGTGGCATCCGGGACTGAAGTGCGTGGACGCACTCCGCAGCGTGGACATGCCCGACCTGGAGAACCTGCCGCTGTCGGGGCGGATCGGCCTGCGGGTGGTAGCTCGGATCCCCGCGCTGCGGGACATCGGCCGGATCCTGCGCTACCGCTTCTGACGGAGAAATTTCGAACAAATGTTCGAGTCTCTGACCAGGGGAGATGCGGTCGCGATGAGCCGAACGGGTGACGAACGGCTGTGCGACAACCTCAAAAATGTCAGACCCCTTCGGTAACTTGCTCGGTATGAACAGAACCGATCGACAGTTCGCCCTGGTGGAGGAGCTTCGCGCGGCCGCACCCGAGCCGCGTGCGGCACGGTGGCTGGCAGATCGTCTCAACGTCTCGGTCCGCACGATCGAGCGTGACCTGGCTGCGTTGCAGGAGTCAGGCCTCCCGGTCTACGGCGACCGGGGACGACGCGGGGGCTACGTACTGGACAAGGACCGCGCCTTGCCCATGTTGACCATGACGACAGAAGAGGCCATGGCGGTGTCCGTGGCCCTACGGGAGCTGCGCGGCGAGCCCTTCGAAGCGGCGGCACGTTCGGCGTTGGCCAAGCTCACCGCGATGATGCCGGAACAGGACCTCGAACGAGCGGACAAACTCGTCGACCGCGTCCGCCCGGTGAACGCCCCACCAGGCCCCCGCTCAGCGGTGCCCAGGCCGATCCAGCGAGCCCTGGAAACCGGCCGAGTCCTCAAAATCCGCTACCACGACCGCAACGACACAACGACCGACCGCACAGTGGAGCCCATGGGCCTCTTACACGGTCCCCGCGGCTGGTACCTGCTCGCCTGGTGCCGCCTCCGCGACGCCCCACGCGGCTTCCTGCTCGACCGCGTCCACAACGCCGAAGTCGGGGAGGAATCCGTGGTCGACCGCAGCGTCGACCTCAACCCACCGGGGGCCGTCGACGCCCCCGGTCTCCGCGTCGCAGGCTGACGCGCCGGACTTGTCCCGGTCGTGGGTAAGAGCCTTCGGCTTGTCGGGTTGCGGGCCAAGCAGGCGCGGTGTGAGCCGCTCCTGCTTGGGCGGTAGTTGTGGTCTGGTTGCCTGCTGTGCCTTGCGTGGCGGGGTGTGTTGCTGTCTTTGGCTTGCGGGGTTGTGGTTGGTGTGTTGGGGTTCGGGTGTGGTTCAAGTGGGTGCGGTGTGGGCCGGTCCTGCCTGGTGACCGCGTCCACAGCGCGGGCCAGCGTCTCGGTGGCCGGACAGGGATCAAGAGCATCACGGAGCGGATCGCGGGATACTCGACATCCCCACCACCTCGCTGACCGTCGAGCAAGCGCCGAGCATCTTGGGAACCCGGTTCTGCGCCCTCGACGTGCCCGTCTCCAGCGACTACCTCACCACGCAGACCACCTCCGTGCGGGGAGATCTGGTTGCCGCACAACCCGTATGAGCCCGTCGTCGAGGACCTTCACCGAGACAATGCCAACATGTCTATACTGCCCAGTTTGGACACCTGGGGGAGCTCAGTCGAGCCAGATCCTGCATGATCGAGTTTGTCCTCGGCAGAATTGTTCAGCAGCAACGGAACTGACAGCCGCAGCGGGCACCGCCACCGGACTGTGGTCGGCGATGAGGACGTCGGCTGCGGAGACCAGGCCTTCATGGAACCGTTCGGGCTGCTGGAATCCCTGCCCGCCGACGTCATCGCCGAAGCCGAACGCTGGCGTGAGCACCTGGTGGAGATCGCGACCGGGCTGCCGCCCGGCGCGGCACCGGGCACCGCCGCACGTCCCGGCTTCGACCCGAACACCACCTCACAGACCGACCGCCTGCACGCGAAAGCCGCCGAGCTGGGGATCAGGCCCGCACGATCGAACGCAAACGCGCCCGGTTCGAGGCGCAAGGGTTGTGGGGCCTGGTCGACCAGCGCGCCGCCCGCACGTTCGACGTCGCCGGTCAGGCCGACGCGCGGCTGGTCGAGGTGCTGCGCGAGCTGATCGAGGCCGAAACAGACCTGTCCACCGGGACACGGTCGCGGCTGATCCGCCGCGCGACCAAACGCCTCGAACAACTGCACGGCGAAGGAGTGGTGCCGCTGCCGGGACGCAGTGCCTTCTACGAACTCGTCGACCGGCTGGCGGTCGGCCAGCACACCTTCGGCTCCGCGGTCACCCGGCGGCAGACGGCGAACCGGCCGTCGGGGGCGTTCACCGCGACGATGGCGGCGCGCCCCGGTGAACAGGTTCAGATCGATTCCACGCCCGTCGACGTGATGGTCCTGGCCGCCGACGGCGTTCCCGTCCGTGCTGATCTGACGATCGCCGTTGATGTCGCGACCCGCACGATCTGCGCCGCGGTGCTGCGCCCGGTCGGCACCAAGGCCATCGACGCCTCGCTGCTGCTGGCCAAGCTGCTGGTGCCGGAGCCGATGCGACCCGGCTGGGTGGACGCGCTGCGCATGTCGGCGTCCCGGCTGCCGCACGAGCGGCTGCTCACCATCGACGCGCGGATGCGCGAGGCCGCGGCGCGGCCGGTCATCGTCCCTGAGCAGGTCGTGATCGACCACGGCAAGGTGTTCATCTCCGAGACCTTCAGCCGCGCCTGCGAACGGCTTGGCATCTCCATCCAGCCCGCGCGCAAGGACACCCCGACCGACAAGGCGGTGGTCGAGGCGACCTTCTCGGCGATCAAGACGCTGTTCGCCCAGCACGTCGCCGGGTTCAAGGGCGCCAACACTCAGCAGCGCGGCCGCGACGTCCAACCGGTCTGGACTCTGGACCAACTGCAAACCTGCTCGACGAGCGGCTGATCGTCGGCTGGCAGCACCGCCCACACGACGCGCTGCGCGACCCGCACTCAGCTCGCCGCAAGCTCACCCCGAACGAGCGCGCTACGCCGCGCTCGTCGCGGTCGCGGGCTATCTGCCGCTGACCCTGACCGGCTCCGACTATCTCGAGCTGCTGTCGGTGAAATGGCGGGCCATCAACCACTACGGCGTGCGGATCGACCGCACCTACGACTGCCCCGAGCTGGGCGACTACCGGCGGCAGCACTCCGGGCTGACCGGCAAACGCGGTCTCTGGGAAGTGCACTACGACCCTTATGACCTGTCGCAGGTGTTCATCCGCACTCCGGACGGCTGGATCACCGCGCCCTTGACGCATCGGACGATGGTGGCCGCGCCGTTCGCGACCTTCGCCTGGCGGCACGCCCGCCACATGGTCGCCGAGTCCGGCCGCGATGTCACCGAAACCGAGATCGCCCGCGCGCTGGACGCGTTGCTCACCCGGGCCGAGCACGAACCGGACAAGGCCGGCGCACGCGTCGCCGCCCGCACCCGCACAGCCTTGGCCGCCCATCGGCCCGAGCTGCTCGCACAGTGATGACCTGCTGTCCTCGCTGTCGTTTCCCGGACGGCACGTCAATGCCGGATCAGGCCGCCGACCGCGACGGGAGAGACGTGGCCGGTTGCCGGAAGCGTCCGCGCCAACGCAAGACCGACGTCAACGAGCGACGATCGGCACAGATCGGCGACATCCGATATCGACATCCAGACCGACTCAGCGGTCTCGCCGTTCGGCTCGGGCCGCAAGGCGCCACCAGTAATCCGGACCTGGTAAAAGATGCCGACGTTCTGGTGCTCCATCCCCAACCGCGCTTCGGCGGCGGGAATCACCCTTGAATCCACGCCCAACAGGCGTTCGACCACCACCTCGCAGCCCGTCTCCTCGGCGACCTCCCGGACCACCGCGTCGAACGGATCCTCGGCATGCTCAACCTTGCCGCCCGGAAGAGTCCAGTTCGTGTCTCCCGTCGGCGAGACATAACGGGCGAGCAGCACACGCCCGTCCTCGATGCACACGGCATATGCCGCCAGCCGGAAACTCATCCGCACCTCCCCAGCGACCCTACCGGCAAGGCGGGCGACGCCGCCGGATTCCGCCAACTAAGTGGTTGCGATCGGGGTCGTGCCGGCGCCTTTGGCCGGTGCGGTCAGCGGGAAGCTGGGCGCTGTGGAACTGCTGGGCGACGAGGCTGATCACGTGAGGGTCGGTGCGCTGCACGCCTTGGCAGGGCTGGCCAAAACGTGGCCCGGCATGCAACAGACCGTCATCGACATTCTGTGCGCGTACTTGCGTAGACCTTTCGACCACATTCAATACCGGACGGCACGAGGTATGACCGGTCCTGTGGTCGATGCGGACAAGGCCGACAACGAGCGACAAGTACGCCTGACCTCACAACGGCTGATACAGGACCTGCTCACCGCGGCTGCCGAGCCGATGCGGCTCGACCTGACGGGCGCGGTGCTCGAGAACTTCACCCTGCGCTCAGTGAAACTGACTTCCTTGCAGGCGGACAACGCGTCGTTCCACCAAGCCACCGTATTCGAGAGCATCAAGGCGACCAGTGAACTGTCCCTGCGTGGAGCGACACTGTTCGGTACGGCGAAGTTCACCTACTGCGAGCTTGGCGGCCTGACTCTGGATGACGCCATCTTCCACGGCGATGCCGACTTCTCGGCTTCGAATCTTTCCGGTAAGTGCCGAGCGCTGGCGACCGCCTTTCGCGGCGCGCTCAAATGCCAGAGCGTGTCCTTCGGCTCGGACGTCACCTGGAGAATAGACGTCACCGGCTCGGCGGACTTCGACGACGCGATCTTCCAGTGGGGAGTGGACCTGTCCGATTCCCAGTTCCGGGGCGACGCGACCTTCGACGGTGCCTATCTGCTCAAGGGCGAGGAGCGGACCGGAAAGCCGACGAGCTTCGAGGACGTGGCGTTCGGCCAGTCGCTGTCCTTCCGGATCGGTGAGCCGATCCCCGTCGGCTTCACGGGGCTGATGCGCGTCCGGTCTCGCAGCAGCGCTGTGGTGCCGCCCGCGTTCGAGGTCGTGCCGCACAACAAAACTTGGCACTCGATCAGGCGGCGTCAGTCAGATCCACCTGACACCCGCTTCATGCGGACGGCAGAGCAGCCCGGAGGTCGTATCCATCCGCCGTAGTCGCCATCCGTCGACCCAGTCGACGAGGGTTAGGTCAGCTAAGCTAATTTTAGGTTGTGCAACCTAAACGGGAGCTGACCTTCACCGAGGGCGCAAGGCGCGCCCAGATCGTCAAGGCCGCGATCGAGACGATCGCCGAGGTGGGGTATGGCGGCGCCTCGTTCGCGCGGATCGCCAAGCGGGCCGGTTTGAGCAGTCCTGGGCTGATCTCCTACCACTTCGCCGACAAGGACGAGCTGATCGGCGAGGTGGTGGCGAATGTCTACGGCACGGGCAGCGAACAGATCCGCCTGCGCGCTGACCATCCCATGTCCAGTGCCGCAGCGCTGCTTGCGTTCGTGGAGGGCAGCGTCGCGTTCTACGACTCGCACCGCGTGCACATGCGGGCGCTGGTGCAGATCATTCACGGGTACCCGCAGGCGCGGGAGCGCTGGGTGGACCGGGCCAACGACGCCGAACTGGACGGCATCGAACAGGTTCTGACCCGCGGGCAGCGGGACGGCGAGTTCCGTGACGACTTCGTCCCGCGTGTTGTGGCTGTGCTCATCAGGGACCAGCTGTCCGGCGCGTTGCAGCGGCTGCTGACCACACCAGATCTTGACGTGGCCTCGTACACCCGCGAACTCGTCACGTTCTGCCGACTCGCGGTCGAGAACCGCGATACTTCGAGGAGTTCGGATGTCTGAGGTCAACGGGTTCACCGCCCGCGGGTTCGATGCGGTCAGGGAGGTGTTCGCGGCGAACTTCGCCGACGGGGTCGAGATCGGCGCCGCGGTCAGCGTTTACCTGCACGGCCGGCCCGTCGTCGACCTGTGGGGCGGGATCGCCGATCCGGCGAGCGACCGGCCATGGGACCGCGACACGCTGCAGGTCGTCTACTCCACCACCAAAGCCGCAACGGCGGCGTGCGCGCTTCTACTCGTCCAGCGTGGCGAACTGGACCTGGACGCACCGGTCGCGTCCTACTGGCCCGAGTTCGCCGCCGAGGGCAAACAGGACATCCCGGTTCGCTGGTTGTTGACCCACCAGGCAGGTTTGGTCGCACTGGACCACCCGGTCGCCCGCGCCGACGCCCTTGTCTGGCACCCGATGGTCGAAGCCCTTGCCGCGCAACGCCCTCAGTGGCAGCCCGGTACCCGGCACGGCTACCACGCGCTCACCTACGGCTGGCTGGTGGGTGAAGTCGTCCGCCGGATCACCGGCCGCACTGTCGGCGGCTTCTTCCACGACGAGATCGCCACACCGCTCGACCTGGACTTCCACATCGGACTGCCCAAGAGCGAGCACCACAGGGTCAGCCGCCTCGTGCAACCCCCGGCCGACTTCGACCAGGCGATCGACCTCGACCAGTTGCCCGAACCCATCCGCGCCCTCGCCGCCGCGCTGTTCGACCCGACCTCGCTGACCCGCCGCGCCTACAGTTGCGTCGAGCCGTCGTTCGACCACAACGACCCCGACGAACAGGCCGCCGAAATTCCCGCGACCAACGGCATCTGCAGCGCCCGCGCACTGGCCCGGTTCTACGCCGCCCTCATCGGCGAGGTCGACGGTCACCGTGTCCTCAGCCCGGCCACTCTCGCCGCCGCCACCGCCGAGCACACCTCCGGCCCCGACCTCGTCACGCTCCAGCCGTTCCACGTCGGACTCGGGTTCGGCCTGCCCACCCCCACCGCCGCCTGGCATTCGGCGACTTCGTTCGGGTTCGGCGGCCTCGGCGGCTCGCTGGGTTACGCCGACCCGGCGACCGGCCTCGCGTTCGGCTACGTCATGAACCACATCAGGAACAGCCCCACAGCCGACCAACCGGCAGCCAATTTGATCGCCGCCGTCCGCGAGCACATCTGACCGGGCTCCGATACGGTGCGGCCATGGCGAATTTCGTGCTGGTCGCAGGCGCGCGGCTGGGGGCATGGGCGTGGGACGAGGTAGTCCCGCACCTGCGGGCGGCCGGTCACGGCGTTCACCCGTTGACATTGTCCGGCCTCGCCGACAAGCAGGGGTTTGCCGCCGGGCAGCAGACCCACGTCCAGGACGTCGTCGACGAGGTCGAAGGCCGGGACCTGCGTGACGTCGTCCTGGTGGGGCACAGCTACGCGGGCATCCCGGTCGGTCAGGCCGCAGAGCGGATCGGTGACCGGCTGGCCCGCGTGGTCTTCGTCGATTCGTGCGTTCCGGCGGACGGCGAGGCGTTCACCGCCACCTGGCCGGACGGCGGCGCGGCGCTGAAGGTGTCGATCGCCGAGAACGGCGGGTTCTGGCCGCCCGCACCCGCGGCCCACTACGACGGCCACGGCCTCACCGACGACCAGATCGCACGGATCGTGGACGGCTCGACGCCGCACCCCGGCGCCACGCTGACCGAACCCGCCGTGCTGGGCCGTCCACTCGGCGAACTCCCGGCGACCTACGTCCTGTGCCTGCTCGGCGGTGCCGAGCCCAGCGACGACGTGGCGAAACTGCTGACCGGCGAGCGCTGGCGGCTCGCCCAGATGGACACCGGCCACTGGCCGATGTTCTCCCAGCCGCGCGAACTGGCGCGGATCCTGCTCGAAGCCACCAGTCCACAGCGGACGAGTAACCCATTCCGGTGAGCGTCCGTCACCTTCCGGCGTGACGGGCGTTGCCTGTGGTGGGCGCGCGACGCGGCCTGGTACCAACGGAGGTGCTGTGGTGAATGGTGTCCGATGGCGTTTGAGCCGGTTGGCGATGGCGCTGACGCTGGCCGTGGTTCCACTCACCGGCGTGCCCATGGCCGCGGATGCCAGCGGGCCCGGTGACTCCGACGTCTCCCGTGCTGTGTGCGGGCCGGGATCCGCGCCCGAAACCGGGCTCCAGGGGCAGGTGCCGGTGGCCGACCGGCGCAGCGGGCGCAGTCAGCGGGGCGGTTACCACTGCAACCTGGACCTGGTCGGCCAGTTCCAGGGTCAGGGGCAGGCCACCGTCGGCGCGTCCTACGGTCATTGCCAGTACCTCGGCAGCGTCGTCACCAGCACCGTCCTCGCCCAGCACCGCGGGGTCAACGTGATCGACTTCGCCGATCCGGCCAACCCGAAGCTCAGCGCGTCACTGGCCAGTCCGGCGATGCTCGGTGGCACGTGGGAGACCCTCAAGGTGCACCAGGACCGCGGCCTGCTGGCCGCGGTGTCGGTCGGTGCGGGCAACGGCGGCATTTTCTTCTCCGTCTACGACGTCAAGACCGACTGCGCCCATCCCCGGTTGCTCAACAGCGTCGCCGGTACCAACCTGACGCTGCCGATGTTCATCCCCGGCGGGCATGAGGGCGGCTGGGCGCCGGACGGTCGTACCTACTGGGTCACCGGTGTGGTGGGCGGGACCATCACCGCGATCGACGTGGTCGACCCCGCCCGTCCCCGGGTGGTGTACTCCGGCATCGTCGGCCTGACCCACCACGGGTTCGGGGTGAGCAACGACGGCAACCGCATCTACGTCGCCAGCATCGCCCCGGCCGGGATCACCGTGTTCGACTCGAGCGACATCCAGCGCAGGGCGCTGTTCCCGATGCTGCGCCAGGTTTCCAGCCTGTCCTGGACCGACGGCCTGATCAGCCAGCACGTCATCCCGTTCACCTCGGGCGGCAAACCGTACCTGGTCGTGGAGGACGAGTTCGCGTCCGGCGGGGTGCGGATCATCGACATCGGCGACGAGCGCGCCCCGCGGATCGTGCGACGGCTCAAGCTGGAGATCAACCGCCCGGAGAACGTCTCCGCGCGTGCCGCCGACACCGCGAGCAACGGGATCTTCGGCTACGAGGCGCACTACTGCTCGCTCGACCGGCAGACCGATCCAACCGCGCTGGCGTGTGGCTGGACCCAGTCGGGTGTACGGGTCTTCGACGTCCGCGACCTCAACCGCCCGCGGGAGATCGCGTACTTCAACCCGCCCGGCCAGGCGGCCAAACGCGGTCAGTTGGCGAACTCCGCGCACGTCACGTCCACGCTCGGCAGCCCGGTGTCGGACTTCGTCAACGGCAACTTCGGAACCCCGCCCTACATCGGGATCGTCGACCTGACCGCCGACTGGTGCATGTCACCGCCGAGGTTCGACGGCAACAAGTTGTGGGTGTCCTGCGACGACAACGGCGCGCTCGCACTGCGCTTCGGCAACGGCGCCTATCCGCTGTCATGAGCCCAGTTGTGCGCAGGAGAGTCGTTCTTGCCGTCTGTGCTGTGGTTCTGGTCGGGATCGGCGCGTTGGGTGGTGTGCTGCTGACGTCCCGGCCGGATCCCGGCGGCCACCCGGCCGACATCGCGTTCAGCCAGGACATGATCGTGCACCACCAGCAGGCCGTGGACATGGCCGAGCTCGTCCGCGGCCGCGCCTCACCGCAGGTCGCCGCGATCGCCGCGGGCATCGCGGCGGCCCAGCGCAAGGAGATCGGCCTGTTCCAGGGCTGGCTGTCGCTGTGGAACGCCCCCATGGTCGCCACCGGCGAAGGCCACGCCGGTCACAGCGGCGCGCCCATGCCCGGACTGGCCTCCATCCCGGACCTGCACCGATTGGAAGACGCGACCGGCGACGACCTGGACATCTGGTTCCTGCAACTGATGGTGCGCCACCACCAGGGCGGGGTGCGGATGGCCGACGCAGCCGCGCGAACCGCGCACCGGCAACAGGTCCGTGACGTGGCCAAGGTCGTCGCCGCCGACCAGCAACGCGAAATCGCCACCATGACCGGACTCCTGACCAGCCTTGGCCGCTCGCCGTTGCCCGCTCCGTAGCGAGTTCACCGGACGGGCATGGCGTGACATCCCTCCGCGTGCCACCACGCGCGGAACGCGGCGTTGCAGCCCTGGTGCTCGGCGTACGCCTTGCCGATGTGCTGCACGATTCTGGTGATCCTCGCGCCGATCGGGGTGCCCTGCCGGTAGACCAGCCGCAGCCGTTGCCGCAGCGGATGTCCTTCCAGTGCGCGGATCGCCAGACCGGGCGTGGACTCCGTGGTGGCGACAACGGGTGCCACGGCGGCTGACGTGGTGAGCAGGCGCCGGGCCTCCAGCAAGTTGGCCGCGGCCAGTCTGTTGTGGAGGGTGACACCGGCGTGGTTGCACACGTGCCGCAGGTACGTCGGCCACGTCGTCATACCGGCGGGCTCGTCCACCCACGGGTAGTCCGCCAGCGCCCGCAGCGACAGGACCGGCGCGACGGCGAGCGGGTGGCTCTGCGACATCATCACGAAGACCGGTTCGGCCACGTGGATGACGCGTTCGCGGATCGACGCCGGGGTCGGCAGCGCCACCGGCGGCCAGTCGTAGACCAGCGCCACGTCCAGGTCGCCGTTCACGATCATCCGGATGTTGATCCTGGAGTCCGGGTTGTCGCTCAGCCGCACGCCGGACACCCACGGCTCGCTGACCAGCCGTCTGCCGAGCTCACCCATCATGACCCCGGCGTACCCGCCGATCCGGACCCGCATCGGTTCGCGGGGTTCCGGTCTCGGCGCCGGTCCCGGCTCCGCGCGGACCGTCTGCCGCGCCCCGGTCAGCACCGAGTCGCCGAACGGTGTCGGCACGCACCCGGAACGGCTGCGCACGAACAGGTCGCCGCCCAGCGACTGTTCGATCCGGCGCAGTTTCGCCGACAACGCGGCCTGGGAGGTGCGCAACCGAACCGCTGCCCTGCCGATGCTGCCCGCCTCCGCGACGGCGATGATCACCCGCAGATGGTGGTGTGTGATGTCCACGCTTTCCTGTTCCCCCGTGTCACCGGTCGTGCCGCGGCTCTGCGGGAAATGCCGGACGTGCGCGGGTACCCGGTGTGCCTCGCCTGCCCAGCGAGAGTGATGCCCCGACCATCCGGTTGTCGTTGGCTGCCCTGTTTCCGACTGTGCCCACTGATCGCCCCGACGGGTCGCGTCAGGCGATCTCGTCAACTGTGCAGGACGAAAGCGCGCCCTGATGAGAACAGAGGGGCATAACCCCAGTCGATACCCCTGGTGAACGGATGCGTCCGCGTGCATGCGACTCGGGTCCACCGAGCCGGTCGCCCCAGCAACCGGCAGGTCCGCACCGATAGCCGCCCGAAAGGGCGGTGATGACCACGTGCGTGCGAGAGAACCTGTAGGCCGAGCCAAGCCGAGGCAGAAGGAGCACTTCATGGCGGCGACTTACGGCGCCCCAGGCGTCTACATCGAGGAGCGACCCAGCGGTTCGATGCCGCTGCAAGGTGTGGGCACGGCCGTCGCGGCGTTCGTGGGTTTCACCGCGACCTACAACGCCGACGCGGGCGACCCGACCGACCCCGACGGCGTGAAGCCGCAGCTGGTCACCAGCTGGCCGCAGTACGAGCGTGTCTACGGCGGTTTCGCGCCGGGCATCCTGCTGCCGCACTCGGTGAAGGGGTTCTTCGAGAACGGTGGCGGCATCGCCTACATCGTCCGGATCCCGAGCAGCAACGGCCGGGGCAAGGCGCAGCGCGCGCTGCCCGCGTCCGGCCGCCAGGAGATCGAGACGCTGAACGTGGAGGCGCTCGACCCGGCCGCCACCTACGACGTCGTCATCGAGCCCGCCCCGCCCGCCGAGGGGGAGCAGGCCAGCCAGGAGTTCACGCTCAAGGTCGTCGACAACGGCCAGGTCCGCGAGGAGTTCGGCGGCGTCCACCTCGGCCGTGGCCCGAAGAGCGCCGAGAAGACGATCAACGAGCGCTCCAAGCTGATCCGCGTCGAGGTCAAGAGCGCACAGGGCCTGTCGGTGGCCGAGCGCGCGCCCGCTCCCGGCCGGTACGCCATCCAGGCGACCGCGCCCGTGACCAAGTCCGTCTCGCCGACCGAGTTCGAGGGCTCCGAGGTCTCCCGCACCGGCTACGAGGGGCTCGCGATCGCCGAGGACGTCACGATGGTGGCGATCCCCGACCTGATCACCGTCGCCACCCGCGAGGACGGGACCTTCGACACGGAGGGATACCTCGCCGCGCAGGCGAAGCTGGTCGACTGGTGCGAGCGCAGCCACACCAAGATGGCCATCCTGGACTCCCCGCCCGGCCTCAACGCCCAGCAGGCGCTCGAGTGGCGCACCGCGCTGGGCAAGGACAGTGCCTTCGGCGCCGCGTACTACCCGCACCTGGTCGTGCAGAACCCGTTGGCGCGCCCCGGCGCCACCAACGGCGAGAAGTTCCTGACCGTCCCGCCGTCCGGCCACGTCGCCGGTGTCTGGGCGCGCACCGACGCGGGCCGCGGTGTGTGGAAGGCACCGGCCAACGAGGTCGTGCGCGGCATCGCCCGGCTCGAGGCCGACGTGACCACCGGCGAGCAGGACCTGCTCAACCCGCAGCAGGTCAACTGCATCCGGTCGTTCGGCGCCAACGGCATCCGCATCTGGGGCGCGCGCACGCTGGCCGCGACCGACCAGAGCTGGCGTTACATCAACGTGCGGCGGTTGTTCAACTTCATCGAGGAGACCATCCGCCAGGGCACCCAGTGGGTGGTGTTCGAGCCGAACGACGCCGACCTGTGGGCACGGGTCAAGCGGACCATCAACGCCTTCCTGCGCAACCTCTGGATGCAGGGTGCCCTCGTCGGCAACACGCCGGACCAGGCCTTCTACGTGCTGTGCGACGAGTCCAACAACCCCGCGTCCTCTGTGGACGAAGGAAAGCTGATCGTCGACGTCGGGCTCGCGCCGGTCAAGCCGGCCGAGTTCGTGATCTTCCGCCTCAGCCAGTGGCAGGGCGGCGCGGAGACCTCGGACTGACGGCCGGGACCAGGGAATAGGGAGCAGACGCTATGTCAGACGTGACAGCCACCAACATCTTCGTGATCGAGGCCGACGGCATCGAGCTCGGCACGTTCATGAAGTGCAGCGGCGTCGTCAACGAGTCCGAGGTCATCGAGCACAAGGAACTCAACAAAGACGGCCGCATGATGATCATCAAGACCATCGGCGCGCTGAAGTGGTCGGACATCACCCTCGAGCGCCGCGTCGACAACGACACAGGTCTCTGGGAGTGGCGCAAGGAGATCATCGAGGGCGACATCACCAAGGCGCGCCGCAACGGCTCCATCGTGGCGAAGAACTCCAAGATGGAGGAGGTCGCCAGGTGGAACTTCAGCAACGCGTGGATCTCCAAGTGGGAGGGCTCGGAGCTCTCGGCCGACGCCAACGCGGTGAGCACCGAGAAGGTCACCATCACGCACGAAGGTCTTGAGCGGGTATGAGTTTGAACACCGAGTACCCGTTCACGCTGCCCAAGGGGTTCGTCGACGACGAAGGCGTGATCCACCGCGAGGGCGTGATGCGGCTCGCGACGGCTCGCGACGAGATCGAGCCGTTGCGCGACAACCGCGTGAAGGACAACGAGGCGTACGCGACCGTGATCGTGCTGGCCAGGGTGGTGACTGAGCTCGGCACGTCCGGCCGGGTCACCACCCGCACCATCGAGCGGCTGTTCGCCAGCGACTACCGCTATCTGCAGGACTTCTACCGGGTCATCAACTTCGGTGACCCGTCGATCCTGGAGTCGATGGAGCCGGGCAGCCCTTTCCCGGAGGAGGCGGCAGCCGTGGGCTGACGAGATACGCCGCCGCGACGCTGTGGCGCGAGATCACGTACCTGGCCTACCACTTGCACTGGGGGTTGGACCAGCTGCTGGACCTCGAACACGGCGACCGGGTCACGTTGCTGGAGGAAGTCAGCACATTGAACGAACGTTTCTGGCAGGGGATCGGTGGCGGCAATGGCGAATAACCCGGTGCGCAAGGCTGACCCGCCGTTCGCAGGCCAGTTCGTGTTCAAAGTGGACGGACTGACGATCGGCACGTTCCTCGAGGTCTCCGGTCTGTCGGTGCAGATCGACGTCGAGGAACTCGTCGAAGGCGGGCAGAACCAGTTCACGCACAAGCTGCCCAAGCAGATGAAGTGGCCCAACCTCGTGCTCAAGCGCGGGATCACCGAGTCGAACGAGCTCTTCGACTGGTTCGCGACGTGCTCGGGGGAGGGTCTCGAGTCATCGGGCAACAAGATCGAGCGCAGGCACGGGTCGGTCGAGCTGAAGGACTCGACCGGCAAGGTGGTGCGCAGCTGGGACTTCACCGGTGCCTTCCCGGTCAAGTGGAGCGGTCCCAAGCTGGCCGCGACGTCGAAGGACCTGGCCACCGAGGAACTGGAGGTGTGCCACTGTGGCTTCAAACCGACGAAGTAGCGGCCTCGGTGGCCGCCTGCGCGGGCTGGTTCCGTTTCGCCGTAGGCAACCGGCTGCCCCGCAGGCCGCCCCGGTAGTATCGGCCAAGTCGCTGGCCGTCCGCCCGCCGTGGTGGCGGATGGCGGTCCAGCGGCTTGTCGGCGGTTTGCTGCCGGGGTTCCGTTCCGGCAGCTTCCCCGCCGCCGAGTCGAGCGCACCGACCTACACCCAGTCGCACGCACGGGCCAACCCGGCCGAGCGGCCGCTGCTGGCTCGGCGCACACCGTTGACCAGCAAGACCTCTGTGCTGAGCCGCACTCTGGTGTCCACGCCGAAGGACGCGGTGGTCGGCGGCTCGACCGCACACCTGGCGATGGCCCCACCGCCCGGCGCCGCCGGGATTTCCGCGGATCAGCGAGGTGCGGAGGCCGGGCACTCTGCGGCACAGCACCTTTCTGTGCCGAGCCCGGCCGCGGTGGTTCAGCGTGCCGCGTCGTCCATTGTGGTCGCACCGATCCGTTCGCTGGTGCGCTCGATCCGCCCGAAGACGACCGGCGGTGTCACGGCGGCGGTCCAGCGTGCGGCCGCTTTCGGCCAGGTGACACAGTCGCCGGGGCCCATGTCGGCGGTGGGACCGGCGACCGCCTCCCTGCGCGCAGCAGCGGAGCAGTCGTCGGTGGTACTGCCCGGCGTGGCCGCCCAGCCACTGACCGGCCAACCGTTGACAGCTCCTCAGTTCATCGGGGAATCACCGGCGGCCGGGTTCCAGGCGACCCAGTCGCCCGCGACCAGGTCCGCGCCTGTTCGCCTCACCGCGGTCCAACCACTCGTGGCCAGGCGGTCGCTTTCACCGACCACTCCGGACACGGCAGGGCGATCCGCCCCGTACCAGTCGCCAGCGGCATCGTTTCCCCCAGTGTCGATCCCAGTGTGGCTCCCAACGGCGGCACCCGAGGTCGCAGAGCGCCCGGCGTCACCCGAGCAGCGGTGGCGTGCGGCGATCGCGTCCGTCCCGCTGGAGTCGCCGAAGCCGTTCCCGAGCAGCGTCCGGCCACTCGTGGCACAGCTGACCGGCAGCCCGGACGGCGCCTCCTACACGACCGGTCACGCGACCCGCCGAGCTCTCCACGAGGTCGGCGCGCTGGGCGCGACCACAGGCCGCGTCGTGCACTTGGCACAGCAGCCCGGCACGGACCCGGCCGGGCTCGGCGTTCTGGCCCACGAGCTCACCCACGCCCGCTCGCCCGTGACACGCCCCCGGTTCATGCTGCACCACCACACGGGATCCATGGACTCCGACGAGCGCCACGCCCGGACCGTCGGATCCCAGTTCGACGCCGTTGCGCCGACGCGGGTGCAGCGGCTGTTCGGCGGTGGGCTGCCGAGCCCGTCGGGCGTCGTGGGCGGACTGACCAACCAAGCGACCGGTGCGATCGGCGGACTGGGCAACCAGGTGACCGGCATGGTCGGCGGGATGGCCGGTACCGCCACGTCCGCGATCGGGTCCGGCGCGAGCGAACTCAGCAGTGCCGCCGGTGGGATGAGCGAACGTTTCGCCAGTGCCGCGTCGGGCTTCGCCAACCGGATGGGCGACGAGGCCGGATCGGTCTCGGCAGGCCTCGTGGACAGCCTGCCGGTCGGCGGCGGCGCGAACGGCGTGGTCGGTGCGGTGTCCCAGATCGCCAGGACCGTCGTGGACAACGCGGTTCGTGAAGCGACCCAGTCCGCCATGAGCGAGGCTAACCAGGCCGTCAGCCAGGCGACGCAGGCCGCGCAGGGCGTGGTCGGCCAGTTGCAAGGCATGGCGACCGACGGCGTGAACGGCGTCGCGGGCCAGGCGAACCAATGGGTCAACAGCGCGATGACCCAGGCCGGTGGCGCCGTGCAGGATCTCGGCAACCAGGCCATGGGCGCGGTCGGCGACGCGCAGAACGCCGTGTCCGGCGCGGCCAACCAGGCAATGAACCAGGCGGCGGGTGCGCTCGGACCCGGTGCCCAGCAGGCACTGTCCGGTGTGGATCTCGACCGGATCGCAGAGGCTCTGGAAGAACGACTGCTCCGCCAGCTCGAACGCCGTGGCGGGCGCTACGCGGGGGTGTTCTAGATGGCGGCTGTCAAGGCGTACCTGCTGACCGAGAGCAAGGAGCAGATCGGCTGCATGTTCAACCCGGCCGAGCTGACCATCAGCAAGTCCAACAGCTGGCAGGGCGGCGAGGCCAAGGGCAAGAACGCCCCCGAACTGCGGTTCCAGTCCGGCCAGTCGGCGTCGATGTCGATGTCGTTGACGTTCGACACCACCCGCGACGGCGAGTCGGTCACCAAGTACACCGACAAACTGCTCAAGCTGATGAAGGTCAACCCGGCCGTGCCCGGCGCGGACCCCAGCCGCAACAAGGCGCGTCCGCCGTGGGTGGAGTTCCACTGGGGCGACACGAAGTCGTTCAAGTGCATCGTCGAACGCGTGCAGATCCGGTTCACGTACTTCGCCAGCTCCGGCATGCCGTTGCGGTGCAAGGCGGACCTCACGCTCAAGCAGTGGAAGGACGAGGAGCAGCTGCCGCTGCAGAACCCGACGTCGTCCACGCCGACCCTGCACACCGTGCACCAGCTGCGGCCGGGCGAGACGCTCGACCGGGTCGCGGCCGCGCACTACGGCGACGCCACGCGCTGGCGGCAGATCGCCGAGGCCAACGGCATCCTGGACCCGTTGGCGCTGCCCAAGGGCAAGCAGCTGGCCATCCCCGAGCAGGGCACCCGCCGACGGGACGGCCGGTATGCCTGAACAGCGCCGCCTTGACGGCGTCATCCTGACCGTGGACGGCTCGCCACTGCGGACCGAGCTCTACGGCAGGCTGATGCTCGTGCACGTCGAGGAGTCCGTGCAGCTGCCGGACTCCTTCGAGCTGCGGTTCGACGACCCGCACTTCGAGCTGTTCGACGAGGACAAGTTCCGGCCGGGCACCAAGGTCGAGATCGCGTTCCGCGCCGAGGGTGAGCCGGTCGTCGTGACGTCCGGCGAGGTCACCGGGGTGTCGGTGGAGCCCGGTGTGACCGGGCGGCACGAGTTGGTCGTGACGGGACTGGACCTGACCCACCGGATGGCACGCGGCGGCAAGTCCCGCGCGTTCACCAACATGACCGACGCCGACATCGCGCGCCGCGTCTCCGGCGAGTACGGCCTCGATCCGGACATCGACGGCACGTCGGACGTCCGGACGCACCTGTTGCAGCACAGCGAGACCGACTACGCGTTCCTGCGCCGGATCGCGGGCTCGATCGGCTACGACTTCTGGATCACGGAGAACAAGTTCCACTTCAAGCGCAAGCCGTCAGGCCGCGGCCAGGCACCGAAGCTCACATGGGGCGAGAACCTGCGGAGCTTCAAGGTGCGGTTCGCCTCGGTCGACGCGTGCGACGAGGTCGTGGTCACGGCGTGGGACCCGGTCGACAAGAAGACGATCACCGGGCGTGCCAACACCCCCGACCCCGGCACCGACGCCCCGGCCGCCGCGCAGATGGCCGCCGCGGCCAAGCGAGCGTTCGGGCAGGTCACCAGGCGAGCCGGGCAGTTCCCCGCGGCGAGCCAGTCCGAGGCGGACGCGCGCGCCCAGTCGTTGATGGCCAAGGCTTCCGGTGGTGGCGTGGTGCTGCGCGGCGAGGCCGTCGGCAACCCGTGGATCGGCGCGGGCAACGACGTGACGCTGGACAAGGTCGGCAAACGCCTGGCGGGCAAGTACCGGGTGACCGCGGTCGAACACGTCTACGGCGCTGACCGCCCCTACGTCACGCGGTTCACCTGCGGTGCCAAGGAAGCCGAGAGCCTCGTCGACATGATCGGCGGCGGTGGCACCGCGAACCGGCAGGAGCACCGCGGCTGGGGCAGCCTGGTCGTCGGCGTGGTGACCAACAACGACGACAGGGAAAGCCAGGCCCGGGTCAAGGTGAAGTTCCCGACCCTGTCGGAGGACGAGAGCCAGTGGGCCAGGATCGCCACGATCGGCGCGGGCGCGGCCCGGGGCATCGAGTGGCTGCCCGAGGTCGGCGACGAGGTGCTCGTCGGCTTCGAGAACGACGACAAGTCGCGGCCGATCGTCCTCGGTGGGCTGTGGGGCCGCAAGGACAGGCCACCGGAGCCGAAGCCGACGCAGGACGGCAAGGTCAAGGACCGGATCATGGCCAGCCGCAAGGACCACCGGATCGTGCTGACCGACGACCCGAAGAGCAGGATCACCGTCAAGCTCGGCGACGCGGCGTGCGAACTGGTGCTGGAGAAGGACGAGTCCACACTGACCGGTGAGACGAAGCTGGTGATCAGTGCGAAGGACGTCGAGATCAAGGCAGCCAACTCGCTGAAGCTGGACGCGGCGAAGATCGACATCACGGCCAAGGCCGCGATCACCGCGACCGGCAAGCCGATCAAGCTGAACTAGAAGACATCGTGAGTGTTCTCCCGTGTTCTGGCACTGGTAACCACTCACGAGGACTGAGCAGGGAGTTGGGCGATGAGCGAACCGGGCAACGGTGACCTGATCGGTTCCGGCTGGGCGTTCCCCGGCCAGATCACCCCGGGCGGCAGCGTTCGTCTCGTGCACGGTGACGAGGAGATCGACGCCGCGCTGCGGATGATCCTGACCACCGCGCCCGGCGAACGCGTGATGCGCCCGGACTTCGGCTGCGCCATGTGGGAACAGGTCTTCGCGCCCGTCAACGCCAACACCCTCGGCCTGATCGAGCAAAGCGTCCGGGAGGCGGTGACGCGGTGGGAGCCGCGGGTCGAACTCGAAGAGGTCAGCGCGTCCCCGGAAGGTGACGGTTCGATGATCTCGATCGACATCGCCTACCGCGTCAAGGCGACCAACGACCACCGCAACCTGGTCTACCCGTTCTACGTGATCCCCCAGGAGGAACCGGCGCCATGAGTCTCCCCGCGCCAAATCTCGACGACCGCCGGTTCCAGGACATCGTCGACGAGGCGAAGCGACGGATCGCACGACACTGCCCCGAGTGGACCGACCACAACGTGTCGGACCCCGGTGTCGCGTTGATCGAGTTGTTCGCCTGGATGACCGAGATGATCCTGTACCGGCTCAACCAGGTGCCCGACCGGCTGTACGTGAAGTTCCTCGAACTGGTCGGGATCGAACTCGCGTCGGCGTCACCCGCCCGCACCGACATCCTGTTCACGCTGGCCGCGCCGCCGGAGCAGTCGATCAGGGTGCCGGGCGGCACCCAGGTCGGCACGGAGCGCGGGCACGGCGAGGACCAGATCGTGTTCATGACCGACACGGACCTGATGCTCGTCCGCCCGAAGCTGACCGCGTTGCTGACCAGGACCGACGGCCGGTTCGAGAACAAGACCGACGAACTCGGCCTGGACGGCACGCAGATCCCGGTCTTCCCGTCGCTGCACGTCGACGACGCGATGTACCTGGGCTTCGAGGAAAGCCTCGAAGGCAACCTGATCAGGGTCGACATCGAGGTCAGCGGTGCGGCCGGGCGCGGCATCGACCCGCGCGACCCACCGCGGGTCTGGCAGAGCTGGAACGGCAGGGACTGGTCGAACGCCAGGGTGCTGACCGACACCAGCGACGGGTTCAACACGTCCGGCGAGGTCACCCTGCTGCTCAAGGGACGCCACGAGAACCTCGCGATCGGCCCGGTGCGGGCGCACTGGGTGCGTGCCAAGCTGATCGACCCGGCCGTGCCCGGTCAGACGTACGACACCCCGCCACTGCTGGACTCGGTCAACGTCGTCGGCCTCGGCGGCGCGGTCGCCGCGCACCACGCCGAACCCGCTCCCCGCGAACTGCTCGGCTCCAGCACCGGCGAACCGGGCCAGGTCCACGTCGTGCGGCGGGCGCCCGTGCTGCCCCGGCGCGGTGCGCGGGAACGCGTCGAGATCGTGGCCCCACGGCGTGAACCCGGAGCGGACCCGGATCCCGTGCCGTGGATGGAAGTCGCCGACTTCACCGACGCCTCCGACACCGATCGCGTGTACACGTGGAACGGTGCGACCGGTGAGATCCGGTTCGGGCCGAGGGTGATCGGCCGCGACGGCCGGATCCGCCAGTACGGCGCGGTTCCCGAGGAGGACGCGCAGATCTGGGTGACCGGCTACCGCTACGGCGGCGGGCGGCGCGGCAACGTGGGCGCGGGCAAGCTGACCGTGCCGTTGAGCGCGATCCAGTCGGTCGACTCGGTGCGCAACCTCGAACCGGCAACGGGCGGTGTCGACGCGGAATCGGTGGAGAACGCCAAGGTCCGCGGTCCGCTGTACCTGCGCGGCGGGCACCGCGCGGTGACCGGCAAGGACTTCGAGCGCCTCACCCGGGCCGCGGCACCGGGCGTGGCGCGGGCCCGTTGCCTGCCGCCGCTGAAGGCAGGCGACCCGGTGCGGCTGCTGGTCGTGCCGCGCAGCGACGTGGCACCGGAGACGATGAAGCTGCCGGACCTGGCGTTGAAACAGGACCTGGTCGGCCAGATCAAGGGCTACCTGGACGGACGGCGGCTGCTGACCACCCAGGTCCGGATCGACACGCCGTCGTACCAGGGGATCACGGTCGTCGCCGAGGTGCACGCGGCACCGACCGTGCGGCCGGAGAAGGTCAGGGAGGACGCCGAACGCGCGCTGTACGCGTTCGTCAACCCGATCACCGGCGGGCCGGACGGGAACGGCTGGCCGTTCGACACGGACCTGTCCATCGGGGACATCTTCTCGGTGCTGCGCGGGGTGCCCGGCGTGTCCCGGGCCGAGACGGTCCACATGTTCCTCGCGGACCTGCGTGGCCAGCAACAGCCGGAGGAAGCGGGCCAACGCGTCCAGTTGGCGAAGGAAGAGCTGTTCATGTCGGTGTCCCACCGGGTGGTGGTCCGGCAATGACGACCAACGGACACGCCGGCTGGCTGGTGAACCAACTCCCGGTCGCGATGCGCAGGGACCAGGTGATCGCCGGGTTCGTGCGCGCGTTCGAGGAGATCGGTGACTCGGTCCGAGAGCAGGTCTCGGACATCGAGTACGAACTCGACGTCAACCTGGCCTCGCCCGACATGCTCGTCTACATGGCGTCGTGGATCGGTGTGGACGTCGACGCGGCGATGCTGGCCTCCGACGACCCGAACGTCCGCGACGCGCAGCGCAGGCTGATCAGGGCGGTGGGTCAGGCCCTGGTGTGGCGGGGGACCAGCCGTGGGTTGGAGTTGCTGCTGGAGGCGTTGACCGACAGCCGGGTCGACGTGATCGACTCCGGCGGTGTTTTCGGCCCGCGGGACGACGTCCCCCAGGCTTCCCATGTGGTGACCGTCGAGTTGGACCACACCGGTCTGCTGACCAAGAAGCAGGTCATGACCTTCCTCGCCGACGAACTCCCGGTCGGTGTGCGAGTGGATCTGGTTGTCAGGTCCGAGAAGCAGGAGCAACGATGAACTGCCCCGAGTGTGGCCACCCGGTGCCACCGCAGGGCGCGAAACTCTGTGCGCACTGCGGATACCCTTTGTTGTTGGACAAGCCCGCGCATGTGGAGCCGCAACCGCAGAAAGTGACGCACAAGCCCGCTGAGGACGGTGTGATCAGCTACACCGGTCAGATGCCTTCGCCGCCGCGCCAGGCCCCACCCCGGCAGCCCTACCGGCAGCCGCCTCCGCCGCCCCAGCAGCAGATGATGCGACCGGATCCGGCTCGTGCTCTGGGGCCGCACTGTCCACAGTGTCGGCAAGTGAATCCGCCGCACCGCAAGCGATGCGAGATCTGCGGGTGCGAGTTGTGGCCGGGAGCTGCTTTCCCGCCTCGGTGGATGCCTGAGCCGCCACCGGTGGCCGCTGGCCCCAAGCGCAAGAGCCAGTGGTGGAAGACGGCGTTGCTGATCGGACTGCCTGTGCTGGCCATGGGTACGGTGTGGGCCCTGGCCTACTTCCTGTGACCAAGGACGACTGAAACCCGAGAATCCCGGAGCGGCGGGATTCTCGGTTCTCTCTGACTGAACCCTCGTTCGTCTACGGGATGCTGGTGAAGCCAACACCCTTGAGCAGCACGTTGGTCTTACCGCCACGATCCGGTGCGACACTCGGGCTCAGGCCGAAGATCACTTCCCTGATCGGCTGGCCGCCCTGCGGCACCTGGAAGGGGATCGGGACCCGCTCACCGATCTTGGTCGCCGTTCCCTCGACCGCCTGTTGTGTTCCATCCGCGAAGACCATGGTCGCCGTGTACTTCGTTCCCTGGACGCCCGTGAAGTAGACGTTCACCGCGGTCGTGGGTTTCGCGAATGTCATGCGGATGGGAACGATGTTGCAGTCCCTGATCTCGGTGGGGATCCCCGTCGTCAGGTAGAGGCCTGCGCCCGCCACCGGCACCGTCGAGTTCGGGTTCGGTTGGTTGATCCTGATCCACAGCTGCTTCGCGTTCTTGCACTCGATCGGTCCCCGGTCCGGCAGTGCCGCCATGGTCAGGCCTTTTTCCGCGTAGTGGTTCGGCGGGATCGAGACGTTGCCTTCCGCTGGTTGGCCGGTGGTGGGGTTCTGTTCGAAGTCGATGGTGGTGGTCACCGGGACCGGTGCCGGTGCGCCGGACGGCCCTGGTGGAGCCGGTGGGGGTGCCTGCGAGTTCGGCGGCTGTTGGGGTGCGGCCGACGAAGGGTTCGGCTGTCCTGACTGCTGAGGAGGTGGTTGCTGCGGGTTCGGCTGGGGGTTCGGCTGTGGTTGGGGGACTTGTTGTGCCGCGGGGTTGTTGTTTGCTGCGACGGTCTGATCGCCCTTGATGTCACGCAGCAGCAGCGCGCCGCCCACTGTCGCGCCGCCCAGGACCGCGAGGCCCGCCGCCAGTGCGCCGAACTTCATCCAGCCACCGCGGATCTTCGGGCGTTGGACGAACGAAACCGGTTTCTCCACCACGGTTTCACCGGCGTTCGCGCGCAGGGTCGCGGACCTGCGCTTCTCCTGGCCGGTCAGTGGTTGGTCCGAGTTCACCGTTACCTGGGATCCGGCGACCATTCCCGGTTCCAGGCGGATCTCCCTCGGCGCGAACTTGAAGCCCACGCGGTTCTCCGGGTCGTTGCCCGACAGGGTCACGGCCATCGGCATGTTGCCCTCGTTGGCCAGGTTCACCACGTAGTTGCCGACCTTGCCGCCGTTGGCCACCTCCGGCTGCACGTTCATCGTCAGCGCCGGTGCCGGGCGCACGTCGAGAGGCAGTTCCTCGCAGCGCGAGACTTCCTTGCTGTACGGGGACTTCACCACCAGGCCGAGGATGTACGGCCCGGCGACCATTCCGCCTCTTTCGGGCACCGAGACCTGCATCCGCAGGGTGCCGATCTCCTTCGGCCGCAGCTTCACCACGTCCGGTTCGCAGCGGACCAGGTCCGCGCTGGGCAGCCCGACCACCTGGGCGGCGAAGTGCTCGACGACCTGGCTGGCGTTCTGGACCGTCACCTCGACGTCCGCCGACTCGCCCGGCCCGAGCGAGATCCGCTCGGGGCTGACGGTCACCTTCATCGCGATGGCCATGGTGTTCATCCTTCGATTCGTGGTCCGACCCAGGAAGCCCAGTCCTGGCCTGCGGAAGGACCTGCGTTGAAACGGAACCTGATCTGGGTGGCGCCCGCGTACGGGGTCAGGTCGACGTTGATCGGCCGCATGACCCCGTCGGACGCCGAGTCGGCGACGGTCGCGATCGTCGTCGCGGCGCCGCCGCGGATCACGCTGACGATGAACGTGCCACCACCCGCCGATGGCGGGCTCTGTACGGCCATGAAGCCGACCGTCGTCTTGAACCGGTCACCGGCCACCACCGCGCGTGGCAGGTTGTACGTGCCTTCGATGTAGCCGTTGTCGACCCACTGCGGGTGTGTTTCCAGGAACGCGGGCGACGAGCCGTCCTCGAGGATCGGGCCGTTGCGTGGCTTGACGAAACCCTTTATGTCGCTGTCGCTCCCGTTGTACGGCAGCGTTCCAGCTCCGCTGCGCCACGCCGCGCTGCCCGCTCGGGCGAGCAGGTCGACCGCGGCCGGTTTGCCCGTGGACACCTGGATCGTCACCATCGACTGCGGTGCGACGACTTTCCCACCCGCCGGGTCCTGCGTGATGACCAGACCGGCGGCGACAGTGTGGCTGGCGACCGGTTTGACCGTGGTGCGCAGGTTCGCGTTGGCGATGGCGGTCTTCGCGGCGTTCTCCGTCTGCCCGACGACGTTCGGCACTTTGCTGTCCGGTGGCTTGGTGACCTCGATCGGACGTGAGGTGGTCGCGGTCTGCCCGTCCGGCATCGTCACCGCGACGCTGACCTGGTACGTGCCCAGCGCGGCCCACTTGTGGCTGACCATCGCGCCGGTGCCCATCCGGGAGTCACCGAATGTCCAGTCCGCCTTGGTCGGCGCGATGCTCTTGCTGTCCTCGACCTTCAACGTGATGGTCTCGCCGACCACCGGGCTCGCCTTCGACGGCGTGATCTTGATGACCGGTTTCTCCGGCCGTGGCGGATCTTGGGGCGGGGGATCCGGCGTCGGTGGCGGCTGCTCGGGCGGCGCCGGGGGTGGTGGTGGCGGGGGAGGGGGTGGAGGTGGTTGGTACGGGGCAGGCGGGTTCTGCGAGGGAACCGGGTTCTGAGGCTGGTTCGGCGGGGGTTGTTGTTGCTGTTGTTGCTGTGGTTGTTGCGGAACGACAGGTGCCTGTGCCGGGTTCTGCTGCTGTTGCTGAGGCGCGTTCGGTTGGGTCGGCACGCCCTTGATCGGCGCGTTCAGGCCCTTGTTCGGGTCCTTCGCGTCGTACTTCGCCACGTCCAGCACGGTTCCGTCCAGTGTGATCACACCGGCCTGGTCGGACTCCGAGTCGTTGAAGAAGACCACACCGTCCCTGGACACCAGTTGGAACTGCCGCGCGGTCTTGAGCACCTGCGGCCGGGCGAGCACGGACCGCTTCTCCAGGTCGACGATCCAGACCTGCCCGGTGGTGAAATCGGGCACGAACAAGCGGTTGCCCGCCTCCACGGCGGCACCGAGCTTGCCCCCGGCCAGCGGGACGGTGCTCGAGCAGTTGTCCTCGTCCAGTTCGCAGATCGTGAGCACGCCCCGGGGCGCGACGAGGTAGAACCGGTCGCCGTACGGCGAACCACTGACCTGGACGTCCTCACCGCCGCGCAGGTCGAGATCGATCGTGCCACTCGCCCGTCGCATGATCGGGTCCAGCACCGTCGCCTTGCGCGCCGCGATGTCGACCACCACTGGTTTGCCCTTGGTGATGGTCAGCGGGCTGCGTCCGGGCCGCGTGACGCCCTCGATCTGCTCGGCGGGGTTGTCGTCGGAGATCATCCGCACCTCGCCGGTGGCGTTGTCGGAGATCCAGAGCCTGCCGCCCGCGTCGATCCCGGTCGTGCCGGGCGCGATCTGCGTGGGGAGGTTCTTGACGTCGCTCAGCGCGCGTCCGGTTCGTGGGTCGGCGTTGGTGAACAGCCCACGTTGAGTGTCCACGATGTACAGCTTGCCCGAGCCCGCGAACGCGGTCAGCCCGCCGCGTGCGCCGGGGATCGGCGACTCCGGCGCGCTGACCTCGAACGTTGCCCCGTCGATCCGCCGAATGGTCCCCGATGTCTGGTCGACCGCGTACGCGTTCGGCCCGGCCTGCACCACGTCCAGCACCGAACCCGGCGCCGAGACCTGGACCTGTGCGGACACTTCCGTCGACGGACCGTCCAGCAGGCTCAACTGCCCGACCCGGCCGGACGCCAGCCAGGCCGCACCGGACAGCAGCTTGACGTCATGGGCCTCGTGCCCACTGTCCACACCGGCCACGGCCATCCCGCCGACGGCGAGTACGGTGGAAACGGCGGCTGTGGTGTTGCGAATCCACGGCTTTCGCAGGGATAACGGCGTCATACCCCCGCCTCTCGGTATTGGGGTGATACGAGGACGTCGAGGCAACGGCCCGCGTTGCTCTCACACACGCATATCGTCCTGGTCGCGTCGACCGTCACGGCAGTCATCCCCTGGTGAGCCTCTCCATCGCACGCCTGCGCCTGCGTTCGTCACGCCAGCGCGCATACAGCGGACGCGGGTCGAGCCACGCGCGGATGGTCAACAATGGACTGCCGGTTCTGCGCAACTCGCCGCGCAGCTGGCTTTCCAGCTGCCAGGCCGTGTCGACCGCGGCGTCATCCGGCTCGGCCGGTTCGGACACGGCTGAGGTGACGATCGGGGCCAGCACCGCGAGCGCGCCGGTGCCGTCCTCGCCGATCCTCTCCCTGGCCTGATCGCTGATCTCCTTCGGGGTCGATGCCGCTGTCACCGGAACGCCGTGTTCGATCAGCTTGTCCGTGGCCTGCTGCCACGCGCCGATGATCCGGGCCGCACGGCTCCCGGAACGGCGTTGCCGTCGTCTGCGGAACTTCTCCACGGCAACGGCGATCGGTGTGAGCACGACGAGACAGCCGAGTCCGATGAGGACGAACAGCGCCCAGTCCAGCACGGTCAGCGCGCCCTCGCCGAGCCGGGGCAGGTTCGGGTCCTCGGCGGTCTGGGACGCCGTGGAGTTCTCCTCCGGCCGGTTCTCGTCCGCGGGTGTCTCGGTTTCCTTCGGTTTCGGCGCGTTCGCCGGGTGCCGCTGGGGATCGGTCGGCTCGAACGCCACCCAGCCGTACCCGGCGAGGTTCACCTCGGCCCACGCGTGCGCGTCACCCGACCTGACGTGGTAGGTGTCGCCCTTCATGCGGTTCTTGTCCAGCATGTAGCCGACCGCGACCCTGGTCGGGAACCCTTGCGTCCTGGCCAGCACGGCGAACGCGGACGCGAACTGCTCGGCGTACCCGACCTGCTCGTTGGTGTTCGGGCCGAACAACCTGCTCAACGCGTCGTAGGAATGGCCGGGGCGGGTGTCCAGGCTGTACGGGAACGACTGCATGTACCGCTGGATCGCCATCAGCTTGGCGTACGGCTCGGACGCGCCCGCAGCGAGTTCGTTGCCCTTGGCCAGGATGATGTCCGGCAGGCGGGGATCGTCGCGCGGCAGGTCGGTGTACCGGGCCGAGCCCGAGACGTACGGGACGCTCTTGTCCAGCCCGGTCTTCCTGCCGACCTCGGTGACGAGCCGGTACTTCCACCCGCCCGGCTGCTGGTCGGTCGCCAGGATGCCGGACGTCTTGCTGTAGCCGACCCTGGGCGCGCCCGAGATCGACACCGGCGAGCCGATTTCGGGCAGGTACTGTCCCGGCAGCCCGGTGACCTGGACGTCCAGCGTGATCCTGCGCGGGTCGACCAGCGACTCGTCCTGCGGGAGTGTTCCGCCCGCCAGCAGGAACTGGTCCTGTGCGCTCCACATCGCGCCGTCGAACCTGTCCAGTGCGACGGTTCTGATCCGGTCCACCCCGGCGGTGTCCCCGGTCAGCTTCACCGTGAACATGTCGGCGTCGGGTTTGCGCAACTGTGTTTTCAACGTGGCCAACGGGTTGATCAGGTCATCGACGTTCAGCGGCGGCTCGACGACCTCGCGCAGGTCGAACCGGTTGCCACCGTCCGCGAGCGGCACGAACTCCATCCCGGCGATACCCGCGGCGACCGCGACGGCCACCACCGGGAGGCCGAAGAGGAACCGGCCCCACATGGCTTTCGTGTCGATCGTGCGGGCCAACGGATCCGACGTGCCCGCGCGGATCAGCGCCAGCAACAACACCAGTGTGAGCAGGACGGCCACGGGCACGAGGCCGCCGACCGACCGGGGTGCCGTGATCGGCAGAGCGAAGCCGAAGGCCACGACCGGCGGCAACACCGGCGCGAGCAGGGACTTGGTCCGCAGTACCAGGGTCGCCGCGACGATCCCGGCGGCGAAACAGATCAGCGCGGGCGTGAACTCCAGTTCCCCGCGCGGATCGGCGGGCAGGTTCACCGACAGCATCTTCGCCCAGCCGGAGACCAGGCCGGACGCGACCGACTTCAGCGTCGTCCACGTGGGGATGCCGCGGTCGAGCGTGTCACGCGACACCGCGAAGACCGCGATCACGAGGAACCCGAGCACGCCTGCGCCGATCGTGACCAGCCCGGACCAACGCCGCACCGCGGCGACCGCACCGATCAGCACACCCGCGGCGGCCGCGGTCAGCATCGAGATCAGGAAGCCGAGACCGCTGTAGTACCTCAAGTACAACAGACCGGACACACCGATGGAGACACCGGCCAGCACCAGTTGCGTGTACGCGGGAAACCCCATCCGCAGCCGTGGCTGGCTCTGCGGGATGTGCTGTCGCGCCCGTTTGGCCCTCCTGGCCGTCGGCGGGTTCGGGTCGAGCAACGCCGACTGGGTCACACTGATCGTGTGCGTGACGTTGCCGCCCGCGCTGCTGGGACCCGCGGGCGGCGACTGCGGCCGGATCGCTGTCACTTACGCACCAGCTTGTTCCAGGCGTCGGCGAACTCGTCGGCCGTGCGAGCCGTCAGCGACACGACCCCGTTCAACGGCGTCGGCGGGATCTTCCTGCCCGCGAACTGGACCAGGCTGACCATGAGGAAATGCCTGCGAACCGTCGGCAACACGGACAACACCCGCGGATCGGGCGTGCCGGTCACGACACCGAGCGCGACGCTGTCATCGGTCGACACCATGCCGGGCAACGCCGTCAGACCGGGGTCGTTCCGGGTCGCCTTGGCGGCGGCCAGGAGATCCAGCGCGGGCACGGCCCCGTCGTACGCCCGGTCACTGGCCGCGACCCCGCCGCTCGTGGTGCGCAGTTCCAACGGGAAGCCATCGCGGATCGCCGCGATCGCCAACGACGCCGCCGCGCTGACCGCCGACTCGAACGTCTCCTCGGAGTAGCCGAGCGAGTTCGTGTCCAGGACGACCATCAGCCGGGGCTGATTGGGAACGACGTTGTGCCGCACCATCATCTGACCGGTGCGCGCGGTCGACTTCCAGTGGATCAGCCGCCAGTCGTCGCCGGGCACGTACTCACGCAGGCTGTGGAACGCGACACCGCCCTGCGGCGCGTAGCTGGAGGTCGGGCCGTCCATGTCCCTGGTCTGCCCGGTCGGCACCGGTTCGACGGGGACCAAACGTGGATGCACGTACAGCGTCGAGAAAGCCGAGAAGACAGTGCCGACCCGCATGAGCCGCAACGGGTCCGTGTGCCCGATCGACATCGGGCCGACCTGGTGGATGCCACGCCGGTTGGTCGGCAAGTAGTAGGTAGTGGCGTGCTCGCTGCCCGCGGCCAGGCTCGGGATCGGCACCTGCACCTCGCGGTTGGCCATTCGCTCGGTGGCGAGGATCGGCGGGCTGCGGCGCTTGGACTCGTTGGTCAGCGTGATCACGCCCATCGCCTTCTCGCCCTCCGAGACCCGCTGCGGACGCACCTCCCGCACAGCGGACAGGTCCGGGCGCAACGCCATCCACGCACCGGCGACGGCCAACGCGGTCATGGCGGCGAACCCGAGCGCGATCAGTTCGGGGTAGTCGGCGAGCCAGCCGATGGCGAGCAGGACGACCGCCGAGACGGCGGCCGCCACACCGGAGCGGGTAGGCATCTCACGCCCCGACGGGGGCCTGCGGCACGGGTACCGCGGTGAGGATGCGGTCGATGAGGCCCTCCGGCTTGAACTCCTGCACAGCGGCTTCGGGCGTGAGCACGAGCCGGTGCGCCAGAACGGGCTTGGCCATCTGCTTGACGTCGTCCGCGGTGACGAACGCGCGCCCGTCCACCGCCGCCCGTGCCTGCGCCGCGGTGGCCAGCGCGTTGCTGGCACGCGGGCTCGCACCGAGCTTCAACTGGGGGATGGTCCTGGTCGCGTTGGTGATCGTGACGATGAACGCCTGCAGCGCCGGTGCCACGTAGATGCCCCGCACCACCTCGACCATCTGCTGCATGTCCTCGATCGTGCAGACCGGTTGCAGTTGCTCCGGCAGCCTGCGGGCGATCGCGTCGCCGACGATGCGGACCTCGTGCTCCGGCGTCGGGTAGCCGATCCGCAACAGCATCATGAACCGGTCGAGCTGGGCCTCCGGCAGCGAGTACGTGCCCTGCTGGTCGACCGGGTTCTGGGTGGCGATCACGAAGTTGGGCCGCGGCAGCGGGTACGTCACACCGTCCACAGTGACCTGGCGCTCGGCCATCGCCTCGAGCAGCGCCGACTGCGTCTTCGGCGACGCCCGGTTGATCTCGTCGCCGAGCAGGATGTTGGCGAAGACCGGCCCTTCCTTGAACTGGAACTGGCCCTTGGTCGTGTCGTAGATCTGCACACCGACCACATCGGACGGCAACAGGTCCGGCGTGAACTGGATCCGGCGCATCGACCCGCCGATCGAGTGCGCGATCGCCTTGGCCAGCGAAGTCTTGGCCACGCCGGGCACGTCCTCGATCAACAGGTGCCCTTCGGCGAGCAGGCCGACAACGGCGTTCCAGATGACGTTGGTCTTGCCGTGGATGAAGTGCTCGACATTGCGGACCAGTTCGTTGCAGCGGCGCTGGACCCAGCCGACGCGCTCGGCGAGCTGAGTGCCGTAGGTCATCGCCGCCCCCAGACGTGGTCCCGAACAGCCCCGCGCTGCCGGTTCGGCGGAAACACTATTCCGATTGGACTCCCACGGCCTGCCCGAAAGTGCAGCGATATGGGCGCATGGCCGTGACGAGAAGTGTTCGGGCGCGCGAATGCGCCCAAACGTCACACTGTGACCACTACTGTTTGGCGAGTGACCTATCCGCTGGGTGTCGACATCGGGACCACATACACCGCGGCGGCGTTGTGGCGTGAAGGCCGGGTGCAGACCGTGCCGATGGGAAACCGCGCCAACGCCGTCCCGTCTGTGCTGTTCCTGCGCGACGATGGCAGCTTCCTGGTCGGCGAGTCCGCTTCCCGGCGCGGCATCACCGATCCGGACAGAATGGCCCGCGAGTTCAAGCGGCGGATGGGCGACGACATCCCGATCCTGGTCGGCGGCAAGGGGTTCACCGCACACCAGCTCACCGGCGAGGTGATGCGCTGGTCGCTGGGCCGCGTGGCGGAGCTGCAGGGCGGCCCACCGAACCACGTCGTGCTGACCCATCCGGCGGCATGGGGCGAGTACCGCAAGAACCTGCTGGTCCAAGCCGCCACGCTGGCCGGGTTGCGCGAGGTCGGGCTGCTGCCGGAGCCGGTCGCGGCGGCGACGTGGTACGCGGCGCAGGAGCGGATCGAACCCGGTTCGCTGATCGGGATCTACGACTTCGGCGGTGGCACGTTCGACGCCAGCGTCGTTCGCAAGACGGCGACCGGGGTGGAGATCCACGGCGAAGCGGGCGGCGACGACTCGATCGGCGGTATCGACTTCGACCACGCCCTGTTCAGGCACGTCGCCGCGCAGGCAGGCGTGGACGTGGCCCAGTTGGACTTCACCGATCCGGTCGTGTCCAGCGCGATGGCGCAGCTTTTCAGCACGGTCGTGGAGGCCAAAGAGGCACTGTCGGCGGACGTTGAGGTAGTCGTTCCGGTGGTGCTGCCCGGCGTGAGCCGCCAGGTGCTGATCACCCGCGCGGAGTTCGAGGACCTGATCAAACAACGGGTGCTCGGCACGGTCGGCGTGTTCGGCCAGGTGGTGCGGCGCGCCGGGATCGACCCGGCCAAGTTGCACGGCGTGCTGCTGGTCGGCGGGTCGAGCCGGATCCCGTTGGTGCGCCAGCTGCTGTCGGCCGAACTGGGTATCCGGGTGGCGGTGGACGCGCACCCGAAATACACCGTCAGCCTCGGTGCGGCGATCGCCGCGGCGCCACGCGCGGTGGGCATCAGGTCGTCCGGGGGCTTCGCGCCGCCCGCGCGTCCCATGACGCCGCCACAGGGAAATCCCCAGTCGGGGAATCCGCTGTACAACCCGACGGCCTCACGTCCGATGGCCCACCCACCCGCGTACCAACCGGGCAACCGCTCGCAGTCGGCGATGCCCGCGCCACACGGCCCCGGCCAGCGGAGCATGGGCTCGATCCCGCCGCCGATGCCGCCCAACGGCCTGCCCGCGCCCGCGGTCAGCGAGAAGGTCGACCTGGCCCGGTCCGGCCTGACCGGTGTGACGGACATCCGGACAGTGCTGAAGGCGATGCAGCCCCTCGAACCGGTCGCCATGGCACCGCCGCCGCGCGGCGGCGACCAGTTCGCCGAAGTACGCACGAGCGAGGCGGGTGGCAAGGAGCGCGGCAGGCTGATCGCGTTGCTCGTCGTCCTGGTCATCGTGGCCGTGGTGGCTGGGCTGATCTTCTTCGTGCTGAACAAGTCCTCCAGCGACAGCGGCGCACAGCAGAGCGGCAAGGACGCCACGGCGCGGATCGAAGGCCCGGCGGCGGTCGGCAAGATCACGCTGACCGGCCAGCCGCTCGTGATCCCACCGGCGGGAACCGACGAGATGACGGCCGTGACCGGAACGGAGAACGGTGACGTGGTCGCAGTCGGCTTCTCGGAGAACCGCGAACCACGGGCGTGGCTGAGCAAAGGCGGCAAGGAGGACTTCGTCGAGGCGGAGGTCGGCAAGGACGGCCAGGGCCTGATTCTCGACGTGACCCCGGTGGGGTCCACTTTGGTCGCGGTCGGGTGGACGGGAACCGGCCAGAAGAAACGCCCGGCGGTGTGGACGTCGCCGGACGGGACGAAGTGGGCGTTGCTTCCCGTGCAGGGTGACCTGAACGCGACTTCAGGTCTGAAGGAGTTCAACGCGGTGACCGTGGGACCGGAGAACAAACTGATCGCCATCGGCCGCGACGACCGCAACGACAGCAAGAACGGCGACGCGGCGGTCTACGCCTCCGGCGACGGCAATACGTGGAATCTCGTGCAGACAACGGGATTGTCCGGGACAGGGCCGCAGAACGTCGAGAAGGTCACCACATCGGCGGACGGCCTGTTCGTCGCGGTCGGATCGGTTCTGCAGGGCGCCAAACAAGGCCCGGCGATCTGGACGTCCAAGGACGGCCTGAAATGGGACCAGTCCCCGTACATCCCGGAGGGCGGGCCGAACCTGAAGGGCATCGCACGCCTGTCCGACGGGACGCTGATGGTGTGCGGCTCGATAGGGTCGGGCCAGCCACCCCCGCTGAGCTGCTGGACCCAGGCGAAGGACCAGCGCTGGGAACGCTGGAACGTCGCCAGCGCGTCGAACTCGCCGCGTGCGATCTTCCTCAACGGCATGTACCCGGTGGCGGACAGGCAGGTTGTGATCGTCGGGCTGGGCCAGGCGGGGGAGAAGAACACGACCGACGCCGCGATGTGGGTGGCCGCCTTCGGTCAACGCACTGGTTCCTAGGCCGCGGGTTGCTGTGCCGTGGGGCGCATCCCGAACGCGACGATCAACGTGAGGGCGACGACCACGGTCATGGCGAGGAAAGCGTCGGAGTACGCGGCGCCCGCGTGACTCGGAAACAACGGGTTGACGGCGCCGGTTTGCTGCCGTGCTGTTACCAGGACACCGAGCAGGGCCGGGCCGGTGCCTGCGCCGAGGAACTGGGCTCCTTGGAGGATCCCGAGACCGACGCCGACCTGCTCGGCCGGGAGCGCGTCGGCCGCCGCGCTGATGATCGGGGTGATCACGAGGATGAAACCGGTGCTGAGCCCGAGCACCCCGGCCCCGGCGGGGATGACCGACGCGCCACCCGTGAAGGTCGAAAGGAACAGGGTGAACACACCCATGAACCCCAGGCCGATCAGTGTCAGGGGCCGGGTGCCGATGCGATCGGCGAGACGGCCGATCAACGGCGACAGGAGCGCGACGGCGACTCCGGCAGGAATCATGACCAGTGCCCCGGCGCCCGGGGTGAGACCGTTGGCGTCGACGACCAGCAGTGGGACGAACACCAGCACGCCGAGGTTGACGATCATGGCGAGAAAAGCCACGACGACAGCGGCCCGGTAGACCCGGTTGGTGAACAGCGCAGGCGGGACAAACGGTTGCGCGACGCGAACCGTGCGCCACCCGAAGAGCGCGATTGCCACGGCTGCCACCGCAAGGCTTGCCCAAGACGGGGCCGCGCCGAAACCGGCGACCTGCGCCTGGGTGATGCCGAACAGGAACAGCCCGGCGCCGAGGCCGAGCAGCAGGCCGCCGAGCAGGTCGAATCGAACCTTACCGGCCGCGGCTTCGCCTGGTAGCACGCGCAACGCGGCGGGAAGCAGCACCAACGCGACCACGAGCATGAGCCAGAACAGGGCCTGCCACCCGAAGGCCTGGCCGATCCCGCCGCCAAGGGCCGGTCCGGCGGCCGTGCCGATTCCCGTCGCCGCCGAGACGACGCCGATCCCCATCCCTCGTTTGTCCGAAGGCATCAGCCTGGTGACGGCGATGATCGAGAGCACGGGTAGCGCGGCCGCCCCGACGCCCATCACGATCCGGCCGAGCACGAGGACGAGCAGGTCCGGGGCGAGCGCGCAGACCAGGCTCCCGGCAGCGAAGGCCAGCAGAGCGAACCCGAAGAGACGCCGCAGGCTCACTCGGTCGGATATGCGGCCGTAGAACGGGATGCCGACCGCGAAGGTCAGCAGGAAGCCGGTGACGACCCATGCGAGCTCCGCCTCGGACGCACCGAACTGCGCCCCGATCGATGGGAGCATGAGGTTGACCATGTCGCTGGCGATGACCGTGACGAGCACCGCTGGCATGAGCACCGCCATCAGGGACAGTTCTGAGCTGGTTCGTTCCGTCGTCGTCATTTCGTGGCGTCCTCCGCACGGAGTTAACTGCAACTATTGTGGTTACAGTTAGGGTGTGAGAAGGGCGGAGGGTTCACCTCCGCCTGGGGTGTGTCCAGTCAGTTGTGGTGCGTGCGCTCACTGGCCAGCACTTGCTGGACCAGGTGCTCGATGGTCGTGCGGCTCAGGCGTTCCCGCATGGCGTTTTCCGCGTCCCGGAACTCGGTTTCGAGCAGGTTCTGCATGTGCCGCCCGACCTCGCACGCGTCGCTGGGTGGATGTGCGTGCCGCGACAGGATCGGCCCCGCCTCCACTGCCGTGTACGCGTCGTGCAGCGTGATCTCGCGTGCTGGGCGGGCAAGCAGCCAGCCGCCACCGCGTCCTTCGGTGGACAGCACCAGGTCCGCGTCGCGCAGGCTGCCGAGTATGCGTCGCACCAGAACCGGGTTGCTTGCCAGGCTGTCCGCGATCTCGGCGGACGTCAACGAGCGATCCCAGCGTCCCAGCATCGTGAGCGCGTGAATCGCGACCGCGCTCCTGCTGCTGAGACTCACCACGGCCCCTTCGCGCTCCGACCTGACTGTAACAACCGTAGTTGCAGTTTGGTGGGTCGTCAATCCCTGGGGCGGCCGTTGCCCTGACCGCGCGGGATGTTCGTCGGTCGCTGGAACGCGGTGGTCTTGTCCTCCGGCGACGGCGGCTTGCGGATGGTTTCCGTCTTGTCCACCGGCGGCGGACCTTGACGCCGCTGCGGCGGCGCCTGTCTGTTACCCCCTTGCGGAGGTTGCGGCGGCTGCGGGCGCTGCGGCGCCGACCGGACAGTGGCGGCCAGCCCTTCACACGTCCGCTGCAGGACCTGGGCCGCCCGGGAGAAGCTGGGATCGATCAGCTGGTTCTGGGCGACCCGCCGCCAATGCCCGTGCATCCCGGTGATCGCGGCATTGACTGTCTCAAAAGGAGCGTCGGGGCGCAGGTTCAGCCGATCGGCGACCGACGTCCCCTGCCCGCCGAGCAAGCGCTCCATGACGGCGATCTGCTCGGTCGGTGCCTGCACCGAACCCGTCCGCAACTCGGTGAGCAGCCGCAGCTCGGTCAACTCGTGCGCACCCGCCCGCACCCGCTCCACCGCCTGGCGCAGCCGTGGGGCGGCCGGGATCGGATCGTTGCGCGTGACGGACTCGATCACTCGCAACGCGCCGTCGGCCTTCAACACGTCCCGGCGCTGGGCGAACTGGGTCAACAGCAGGTGCCGCAGTTCGCTGAGCCCACTGCGTTCCCGCAACAACGTGCACAACCGGGCCCGGTCGACGTTGCCGGACCGCATGAAGTCCAGGCTCAGCCGCAGCCCGTACAGGCCGAGCATCGACAGCAACCGCTGCCGCGACTCGGGGTCCACCGTGACCGCGCGTGTCGGCGACACGAACCGCCCGGCCGACAACAACAGCGGCATGGTCGCGCCTTCGCTGGCCGACGCGATCGCCCGCAGGTCGGCGAAGTCCTTGTCGCTCATGGTCGCTGCCGTCTCGGCCAGCAACCCGGCGACCGGCAGCACGGTGTGCACCAGACTGCGGATCCGGGAATCGGCCCGATACCCGGCCGCCACCTTCCCGGCGTGCGTGATCGCGTCCTCCTCGCCACCACCGACCTCGTCGGCACGGGACAGCACACCGACCGCGTTGACGGGCGAACTGTCAGCCGCGTCGCTGCTGTCGTTGAACGCGTCGAGGAAGTCGATGTCCGTGGAATGCAGGTGCCGCATCAAGTACAACACCGCGTCCACACTCGCCGTCTCGCCGAGGAAGTCCTGCGTCCGGCGCCCGGCCGACTCCGTCAGCGACCCCATCCCCGGCGTGTCGACCAGGGTCATCTGGCCGAGCCACTCGCTGGGCAGCGCCACCTCGATCCGGTCGACGGTCTCGACGTCCAGCGTCCCCAGGTCGAGGGTGTACCGGCTGCCGTCGTGGTCGAGCGCGAGCCCTATGGGCCTTGTGGCGTGCGGGAAGGCGGTCGCCCGCGGCTGCGGGCCCCGGAAGTACCACGTCACGATCCTCGTGCACTCGCCCGCGTCGGTCGCCGCGATCCGCGTGCCGACGAGCGCGTTGAGCAAAGTGGACTTCCCGGCCTTCACCCGGCCCGCGATCGCCACCCGCAGCGGGCCGTCGAGGTGCCTGGCGACGTCGTTGAGGACCCGCCCGCTCTGGCGGCCCTGATAGGCCTGCGCCGCGTCGTTGAGCAGCGAACGGACCCGGGCGGCAAGGGAAACTGTCACGACCGGCCCCTCTGTGTCGACACCCGCTCCGCGGTCGCCAGCAGCGCCGACACCCGGTCGAGCTCCGTCTTGGCCGCCGCGCCACGAGCCGCCGCCGCCTGCGCGTCGGCCTGCACCGCGCGCATCGCCGCCTCCTGCTCGTGTTTGGCCGCCGAGACCATTTCCTGCGCCTGGTCGAGGTAGTAGTCGCGGATCTTGCCGCGGCTGTGCCGGATCAGGTCGTACGCCGCGCGGTTGGCGTCCATCCTGGCCTGGTTGAGGTACACGGCGGACGCGCGCAGAGCCTCGGCACGGGCGGCGTCGACCTTCGTGGTCTTGTAGCTGCGCACGGCGCGCCACGCGAACACCGAACCCAGCGCCGCCGTGATCGGCAGGACGATCAACAGACTCGGCGCCAGCGTCGTGACCAGCACGGTCGTCACGATCGAGCTCGAGAGCGACCAGCCGCGGGCCGCGTGCATCCCGACCTCCAGCTTGCCGCCCTTCTTGCTGGCCAGGTTCTCCAGCTTCAGATCCGGCCCGATCGACATGTCACCCTTGCCGATCGCCTCGACCTGCTCGGCGGTCGCGTCGAACAGCGCCGCCACGTCGTCGGCGAGCTCGTCGATCTGCCGGATCAGCCGGGTGTGCGCGTCGGTCAGCTCCTCGTTCGCGCGTTTCTGCAGCCACGGCACGATCTCCGACCACTCCTTGGTCGGGTCGCCCTCCTTGATCCGCTTGGTGACCTCGTTCTCCAGCCTGCGCGAGCAGTCGGTCAGGTCGGCGTCCACGTTCGCCTGGATGTCGGCGAACCGGTCGGTGATCGTGTTCAGCCACCGCGCCGACGGGCTCGACAGCGCCTTCGCCCGCGCCCCGCTGGCCTCCACCTTGCGGATGGTGGCCTGGCGTTCCTCCGGTTTGGTCAACGCCTTGTGCTCGGTCTCCAGCGTCTCGGCGACCTGGCGCAACGAGTTGCGCACGACACCGGCCGCGGCGAGCACGGACTTGGCGGCGTGGTCGGCGAGCAGCCGCGAACCGAGGCGTTCGACCAGCACAGGGAAGCCGCATTCGGCGTTGAGCGCCGGATCGCCGGTGTCCAGCGCCAGCTCCCGCAGCGTCGACGACACCGCGACGATCTCGGCGTCGATCCCGGCGGTGCGCAGGTGCTGCCGGTCCAGGTCGAGGATTCGTTGCCACTGCGGGTAGAAGTCGGTCTTGGTGAGCACGACGATCAGGTTCGGGCAGACGTCGACCGCGTGCCTGATGAAGTCGACCTCGGCCGCCGTCAGCTCCTGCGACGCGTCGGTCACCACGATCACGCCGTCGGCCAGAGCGAGCGCCCGCATCGTCGCCGCCGCGGCCGCCGCGGCGAACCCGCCGCCGAGCCCCGGCGTGTCGATCAGGACGAGCCCGTCGGCCAGGATCTCCCGTTTCAGCGTGGTCTCGATCGCCCGCAGCCTGCTGCCGTCGTCGGCCAGGCCGGTCCTGGCGTACTCGGCCGCCTTCCTGATGTCGATCTTGATCGGTGGCGGCAGCTGCGGAGCGTCGTCCGGCGCGCTCGGCACCAGGTACGCCGTCGGCTTGTCACCGTGCTTGACCGACGTCGGGACAGCGGTGAACGCGACCGCGTCGACCCCGCACACCGGCACCCCGAGCAGGCCGTTGACCAACGCGCTCTTGCCCTTCTTGAACTCACCGGCGACCAGGACGTGCCACGCTCCCGTGGTCAGCTGGCGACGGCACTTGATCAGCTTCTCGGCCAGGTCGGGCCGCCCGGCCGAGCGGGTCTCGGTGATCGCCGTGTCGATCAGTTCGAGCATCTCGGCGGTCTCGGCCGCACTGCGTGGTCCGGTCATGAGCCTCAGTGCCCAGGGGTGGGGTCGTGACCGAAGTCCTGGTCAGGAGCGTGCTGGGCGTCCGGCAACGAATGGTCCTCCGGGGCGATCCAGTCGTGCGCGCTCTGGATGCCGTCGTCCTGGTTGTCGTGGTCGAGGTCGTCGGACGACGCGGGCGCGGCGGCCTGCGGCACCTCGGCAGGCGGGGGCGGCGGGGGAGGTGGCGGCTCGGGCGCCGGTACCGGCGTGGGCGGCGGCTCGGCGTTGGTCATCTGGTGGCTGGCCGCGACCGTGGACGGGTTGCGGTCCATCGGCGCCGGATCGGTGTTCACGCGGTGCGTGAACGAGTCCGTCGGCGGAGGGGGAGGCGGCGGCGGCGCGACGCCGCCGATACCCGCGCCCATTTCCGGCAGGTAACCCGCGTACTGGAAGCGCTTGGTGTTGGCCTCCCACGAGCCGACGCCGTACTGCGTGCCCTTGGCCTCGATCGTCTTGCCGTTGCCCAGGCTGATCGCCACGTGCGCGGCCGACGGGCGGCCACCCTTCATCGGGTCGGACGAGAAGCTGAACAGCAACGCGCCCGGGGTCCGCATGGCCTGCTCGACCGACATGGTCGTGCCGCTGTTGGCGAGCTGCCGGTACTGCAACCACGAGCCGTCCGGCACCTTCACGCCTGCCTGGCCCGCGGCCCATTCCACCAGCTCCGAGCAGTCGAAAGTGCTGGGGTTGCGGTCGCTGACGCTCACTTCGTGGCCGAACACGTACTTGTCGCCGGTCTGCGCCACGGCCGAGTTGAGGAACGTCTGCAGCTTGGTGCCGTCGCCGGGGGCCACCGACTGCTGGCCCATGGTCTGGCTGGGAGCTGGTGTGCTGGCTGGGGTGGGCGGTGGGGCGGCCGTCGCCCTGTCCTCGTCCAGCGGTGCGCCGTACTGGGCGCCCGCCTGCTTCTCGGCGAGCGCGGTGGGGTCGTTCGCGGTGGCTGTCACGCTCTGCACGCCGCCAGGACCCGTCGCCGCGTCGCCGTCCAGTGGCGCGCCGTACTGGGCGCCGACTTGCTGCTCGGCCGGCGCGTCCGCCGCCGGAGCCGCCGCCGCTGCCTGGCCGACGTTGACGTTGTCGCTCGCGCCGCTGGTGGAAGTGGCTGACTGCGTCGGCGCGACACCCTGGCCGCCGCCGCGCGCGTCGCCTGCCGAGGTGTGGTCGCCGTAGCCGGAGACACCGGTCCACATCCCCCGGTTGGGCCCGTCGCCGTACGCCTCGGCCGCCGCCTGCGCCTGCTCCTTGTACTTCAGGTACTTCGCGGCGGAACCCTTGTGCGTGGTCGTCCACGGCGAGATGTCGTCACCGCCCTTGGAGACCTGGAAGGCCGCCCTGGCGTTCTGCACCGGGTCGAACAGGTTGATGTTGGCGAACTTCGGGTGTGCCGCCTGGTTGATCTGCCACAGGCCCTTGCTGTTCTCCCCGACCGGGTTGTGCGCGCCGTCGTTCCCGCCGGACTCGGCCATGGCGATCGCGGTCATCGTCGCGGCGCGATCGGGGGAGAACCCAGCCTCGCGCGCGAACCCGTAGATCTGCTCCGCGGAATATCGCGCCATGCCGCCATTATGTTTGACTCCGCGGGTGTGTGGGCGCCATTTCGTGTGCCCAAAAGGGCACTGTTCGAGCAGGTGGGGCCCACTTGGTGTTAATTTCAGGCGCGACGTTGTCCTGTGACGATCCGGGGGTGCAGTGCACCGCGATGGCCTCATCCGTTCCGCGCCGCCGTGGCAGGTGATGGCCGACACCCTGCTGCAGCGCGAGGCTTTGGTGTGCCGTCTCGGTGAAGGACTGCTGCCGCACGACTTCGCCGGGCTCTACATCGGACACGACGAGGTCGACCGGATCCTCGCCGAACTGCCTGGCGCGTCGGGGCCTGCTGCGGCGAAGGTCGACGCGCTGCTGCGTCAACTGGAACCGGAGCTCGCGGTGGCGCGCAAGCAGTTCGAGGAATCCCTGGCGTCCGGGCAGTCCACTTTCGACCGGCTCGTGCGCACCGCGCGGCTGGATTCCCGTGACGCGCAAGCGCTTGCCGTGATGCTCGCGGTGGAACGGTCACCGCACCGGATGCGGCTCGTGGCGTACTTCCAGGACAACGTGCAGCTGCCCCGGCTCACCGTGGCCAGTCTCGGCCGCATCCTCGACGCCCGCTGCGTCGCGCCGGACGCTCCGCTGAGACGTGCCGAGTTCGTCGAACTCGGCACCGAGGGCGCGTGGGCGACCAGGATGTGCTGGCCCGCGCCGCGGCTGACCTGGGCAGTGGCCGACGACGACTCGGCGGATGCCGCGTTGCCCGCCGGTACCCGACGACTGGACGCCGTGCGCCAGGAGCCCGTCGCGGCTTCGATGCTGCTGGTGACCGGCGCGGACAGGGACAGCAGGCTCGCCGCGGTCCGTGATCGCTGGCCGGGTAAACCGTTGCTGGCGTGCCCGATGCCGTCCTCGCAGGCCGAATGGGCAGCGGTCGTCCGGGAAGCAGGTGTCGGCGACCGGGCGGTCGTGCTGGACCTGACCGACCCGCCCAGCCGGGACGCCGCCGACCGGATCGACCGGGCCGACCACCTCGGCTGGGTGCTCAGCTCGCCGAAGGAACTCGCGCTGGACGCGTTGCCGCGCAGACCGTGGCAGGAGATCCGGCTCGACTCCGGTCTCGCGTCGGCGACCGACTGGGAGCAAGCGCTTGGCGTGTCCCCGGTACCCGCGTTCCCGTTGTCCCGTGAGCAGTTGCGGCTCGTCACCGCCGCGTCGGCAGGCGACCCGGCGCAGGTCGCAGCCGGTGTCCGCAGGCTCGCGGGCGGACACCTGGACGGTCTGTCGGTCCGGATCAGGCCGCGTCGCACGATGTCGGATCTGGTGCTGCCCGCCGACCAGACCGCGCAGGTGCGGGAACTGGTCGCACGGTACAGGCGCCGCACTGTGGTCTACCGGGACTGGGGATTCTCGCCCTTGCCGTCGACCGGTGTCGTGGCGTTGTTCTCCGGCCCGTCGGGTACGGGCAAGACGCTGGCGGCGGAGATCGTCGCGGGTGAGCTCGGCCTCGATCTGTACAAAGTGGACCTGTCGTCGGTGGTCAGCAAGTACATCGGCGAGACCGAGAAGAACCTGGAACGCATCTTCGGCGCGGCGGCGGCCGGCGACCTGGTGTTGTTCTTCGACGAGGCGGACTCGTTGTTCGGCAAGCGTTCCGAGGTCAGCGACGCGCACGACCGGTACGCCAACATCGAGGTCGCGTACCTGCTGCAACGCCTGGAGTCCTACGACGGGCTCGTGGTGATGGCCACCAACCTGCAACGCAACATCGACGACGCGTTCCTGCGCCGGATCTCGGTGTCGATCGACTTCGAGACCCCGGACGAGCCGCAGCGGGAACAGATCTGGCGGCAGGCGTTCCCGCCGGGAGCGCCCGTCGACGACCTGGACTACGCCTTCCTGGCCAGACAGTTCCGGATCACCGGCGGGATCATCCGCAACGCGGCGCTCGGCGCCGGATTCCTCGCCGCGGACGAGAACGCCCCGGTGACGATGGAACGCGTCGCGCTGGCGCTGAAGCGCGAGTTCCAGAAGATGGGGCGGCTGCGCACCGAATCCGAGTTCGACCGTTATTTCAAACTGGTGAATGGGGACGGCCATGCTGAACCTGCTTGACGAGTCCCTCGAGGAGTTCCTGCGAGCGGTCGTCCCCCTGCCGAAGCGGGAAGTGGACATCTCCTTCGACGCGCCGGACAAGGACTGGTCGGCGCGGGTCTCGCGGCCGACGATCAACCTGTACCTGTGGGACGTGCGCCGCAACGTGTCCGAGCGCGAGTACGGTATGGAAACGGTGCACGACGAGAACGGTCGTCCGCACCGGCGGGCCCCACTGCCCAGAGTGGACTGCCGGTACCTGGTGACAGCGTGGACGTCGGACATGCGCGACGAGCACTCACTGCTCGGCGCGACCCTGACAGCGTTGTTGATGCACACCGAGATCGACGCCCAGTACCTGCTGGCCCCGTACGACACAGTGACTCCCGTGCCCAGCATCACGATCGCCTCCGGTGGCGAGCGCGACAACTCGGACTTCTGGTCGGCGCTGGGCGGCCAGCTCAAGCCGGGGCTCGACGTGACCGTGACCGCCACAGTGGACAGTGCGCTGCTCGTCCCGGCGGGGCCGCCCGTGCACCGCTTCTCGATCATCACGTCCAACGGCGACTCGGTGTCCGAGGAGCGCATGTTCGTCGCCGGTCAGGTCGCCGCGTCCGAAGCGGGCACGATCGTGTCCACCCCGCACGGCGCGACCGAGGCGGACGAGGCCGGGAAGTTCCTCATCCCCGCGGAGGTCGGCGACAAGGTCTCGGTGAACGGCAAGAGCAGGGGAGAGGTGCCGCCCACCGGGCCCGTCGAGTTCAAACGCAAGCGCTGACCCGGGGGTCACACCGCTGCTTGGGCCTCTGCCATCAGGTGCTCCTTCGCCGACGCCAGCAACTCGGGCGTGACCTTGCTCGGGTGGCCCGCGTCGTACGGCGGCTGGGGGTCGTATTCGATCACCAGCTGCGAGAGCTCGGCCTGCTCAGGACCGTGGATCTCGCCGATCAGCCAGAGCGCGAGGTCGATCCCGGCCGACACGCCCGCCGCGGTGGCGATCTTGCCGGAGCGCACGATCCGCTTGTCCCGCTGGGGAACCGCGCCCATCGAGCCGAGGACGTCCTGGCAGATCCAGTGTGTCGTGGCAGGAACGTCCTTCAGCAGGCCTGCCGCCGCCAGGATCAACGCCCCCGAGCAGACCGACGTCGTCCACTTCGTCGTCGGGTGCACGGCGCGTAGCCAGTCGAGCAGCGCTTGGTCGTTCATCGCGCCGAGCGTCCCGGTCGAGCCGCCGGGGACGAGGACGATGTCGGGCGTGGGTGTTTCCTCGAACGAGTGACTCGCGTGCAGGACGAGAACACCACTGTCCGTGACGATCGGTCCTGTTCCGGCCGCGACGAACCGCACTTCGGCTTCGGGCATGGACCGGAGGAGTTCATATGGCCCGATGGCGTCTAGGGCCGTCATTCCTGGGTAAACAACGAATGCGATCTGCATGACTTCGACCGTATCCGCGATTTCCGGACCTTTTCGGACATCTCGGCCACCGTTGCGGCCATGCGCACGGTCCGTACCGGTCAGGTACGATAGGAAGCGTACGCAAATATTGCGCACGCCGATAGTCATGCTGAGAGGATCACAGTGCCGGACATCCCAACCATCAAGCTCAACAACGGTGTCACCATGCCGCAACTCGGCTTCGGTGTGTGGCAGGTCCCGGACGGGGATGCCACCTCCGTCGTGACGAAGGCACTGGAGACCGGGTACCGCAGCATCGACACCGCGGCTGGGTACGAGAACGAGGAAGGCGTCGGCAAGGCGGTCGCGGGCTTCCCCCGTGAACAGCTGTTCATCACGACCAAGCTGGGCAACTCCGACCACGGCTACGACGAGACGCTGCGCGCCTTCGACGCGAGCATGACCCGCCTGGGCCTCGACTACCTCGACCTGTACCTGATCCACTGGCCCCAGCCGACCCGCAACCTCTACGTCGAGACCTGGAAAGCCCTGATCAGGTTGGCCGACGAGGGTCGCGTCACCGCCATCGGTGTCTCCAACTTCCAGCCCGACCACCTCGAGCGGATCATCAACGAGACCGGTCGCGTGCCGGCGGTCAACCAGATCGAACTGCACCCGTTCCTGCAGCAGAAAGAGCTGCGCGAGATGCACGCCAAACTGGGCGTCGCCACCGAGGCGTGGAGCCCGCTGACCAGCGGCGACCTGCTGGACCACCCGACGATCGTCGCGGTCGCCAAACGGATCGGCCGCACGCCGGCCCAGGTCGTGCTGCGCTGGCACCTGCAGCTCGGCAACGTCGCCATCCCGAAGTCGGTGACGCCGCACCGGATCGTCGAGAACTTCGACGTGTTCGACTTCGAACTGGCCGAAACCGACGTCGCCGAGCTGTCCAGTCTGGACAAGGGGCACCGCACGGGCCCGCACCCCGACCAGGTCGGCTGAGCCCAGAAGGCCCAGCACTCAGCTGAACTGGGTGCTGGGCCTCGGCTGCTCCACGCCATCAACGAAGATGTCGACCTTCTCGTTGTAGAACGCCATGGTTCCGGCGATCCGCTCGCTCTCCGGCAGCGGAGTGTCGTAGTACCAGACGACATCCTCGTGCACGGTGCCGTTGACGCGCACCGAGTAGTACGACGCCTCGCCCTTGTACGGGCACGCGCTGCGCGTGTCGCTCGGCTCGAGCAGGTCCAGCCGGACGGCGGTCTTCGGCAGGTAGTACCTGGTCGGCAGGCCGGTTTCGAACAGCATCCGCGCGTTGGCCGACTCCGCGACGGTCACGCCGTCGATCTCGACCCGGACATTCCGGGAACTGGGGAGGATGTCCAGGCGCGTGTACGGATTACGCGGGTGGACGTAGATCTCCTCGTCCTCCTCGAACCACGCGTCCATCGCCTTGAAGTCGAAGCTGACCAGGTCACGCAGCTCCTCGATCGGCGAGTCGGCGTAGATCTTCGCCGCGGCCACCGCCTCCTTGCCGCCGGCTTTGACCGTGTACAGGGTCGCGTCCCCGCGACTGGGGGAGTGTTCCGTACCGCCGGACGCGACCAGTTCGGCCTTCACGTCCGCGCGCGGGATGTAGTACCACGGGTAATAGGGGATTTCCCATACGTACATCGGCGCGAGGGTGTCGGCGACCAGCACACCACCGAGGTAGACCCGGACACGGCGCGTACCCGGTTCGAGCTTGACTCGTCCACGAGTATTCATGCCCACGTACAACCCCGGCGGCGGCCGGAACATTCCGCTACGGCTCGATCGTCACCTTGATGGCCTCGCCGGTGCTGACCGTGTCGATCGCGTCGAGCACGCCGTCCAGCGGCATCCGGTGGGTGATCAGGTCGTCGACCGGCACGGCACCGGACGCGATCAGTTCCAGCGCCCGCTTGTTGTGGTCGGGGCTGGAGCCGTTCGCGCCGACGATGGTCAACTCACGGTAGTGGACCAGGTTCGAGTCGCACGCGATGATCGGGTTGTCCTTCGGCAGGCCGCCGAAGAAGCTGATCCGGCCACGTCGCGCGGCCATCCGCAGGCCGTCCTCCTGCGCCTTGCCCGCCGCGGCGGCCGTGATCACCACGTCGACGCCGCGCCCGTCGGTCAGCCGCAACACCTCGTCCACCGGATCGGCGTCCGACGCGCAGATCGCCGCGTCCGGTTTGACCAGCGCGGCGGCCATGTCCAGCCGGGACCGGGACAGCTCGACCAGGTACACCGCCTCCGCGCCGCGGGCACGGGCGAGCCGCACGTGCAGGCAGCCGATCGGCCCGGCGCCGACGACCACGACGGTGTCGCCGTCGCCGACCCCGGCCAGTTCCTGTCCGTTGAGGACACACGCGAACGGCTCCGCGACCGAGGCCTCCGCGTACGACAGCGAGTCCGGGATCCGGTTCACGCCGTCCACCTTGAGCACTGCCTGAGGCACGATCATGTACTCGGCGAAACCGCCGTCGTAGTGGTAGCCCATCGAACGCTGGTTCGGGCAGATCGTCAGCCAGCCGCGCAGGCAGTCCGGGCACTCGCCGCACGGGATCGCCGCGATCACCTGCACCCGGTCGCCCGGCTGCCAGCCGTCCACACCGGAGCCGACCTCGACGACCTCACCGGCGATCTCGTGGCCGATCACCCTCGGCGGGTCGATGTGGTGGTGCCCGTGCCGGAAGATCTTCAGATCCGTCCCGCACGTGGAACAGTTGTGCACCTTGAGTTTGAGCTCGCCGGGACCCGCGGTGGGCTCCGGCGCCTGCTCGATGCGGATGTCCCCTGGCGCGTAGAAGCGCGCGACCTTCACTGGCTGTTCTCCTCGTCGATCGACTGCAGCAGATCAAGGACCGTCCGGGTGTCGGCCGCTGACCGCAACCGTTCGGCCTTGTCGCCGTCCATCAGCACGTGGGCCAACGCCGACAGGATCCCGACCTGTTCGGACCCGTTGGCCGCGATGCCGACACATACCTTGACTGTGTTGCCAGAGCCCCAGTCCACGCCGTCGGGGAACTGCAGCACCACGAGCGTCGTGCGTTTCACGAACTGCCGTGACTGGTCGGTGCCGTGCGGGATGGCGACGCCCTCGCCGATGAACGTCGACAGCGACGCCTCGCGCTCGTGCATCGCCGCCAGGTAGTCCACCTCGACGGCGCCGAGGTCGAGCAACGCCCGCCCGCACTGGTCGATCGCGTCGTCGCGGCCGGTCGCGGCGCGGCCGAGGTGGATGCCGTCGGCGGTCAGCAACGACGTCCGCTCAGTCGTCAAGCGACCCACCGTCCCTGATCGCGGCCTCCACCCGGTCGAACACCGGGTCGCCGAGGAAACTCTGGAAACCGAGGACGACCGTGTCCCCGGTGCTCTTGCGGGCCCTGGCCAGCAGGGTGCTCTGGCACAGCACGACATCCGCGTCGTCCGGGATGTCGTTGACCGGTGTGTGGGACACCGACACCGAGTACGGCTTGAGCCGTTTGGCCAGTTGGGACGCGACCATCACGCTGCTGCCCATCCCGGCGTCGCACGCGATCACGACCTTCTTGATCGCGGCCCCGTCGATGCTGCTCATGTCAGGCTTCCTTTCACGCTGTGACTACGCCGCCGTTGCCGACTTCCCGCTTGCGTTCGGCTTCCTTGTTGCCCCGGCCGAACTTCAGCAGCAGAGCCGCGATGATGAACGACACGGCCGCCGAGACGACCACACCGGCGATGACCCCGAAATACCCGCCCTTCGGCGTCACCGCGAGGATGGCGAAGATACTCCCGGGTGACGGCGTCGCGGTCAGACCGGCGCCGAAGATGCTGAACACGAGCACACCGGACGCGCCACCGGCGATGGCGGCCAGGATCAGCCGTGGCTGCGCGAGGATGTACGGGAAGTAGATCTCGTGGATACCGCCGAGGAACTGGATCACGATCGCGCCGGGCGCGGTCGCACGGGCCGCCCGCACGCCGAACAGCGCGAGCGCGACCAGGATGCCTAGGCCAGGACCGGGGTTGGGTTCGATCAGGAACTCGATCGCCTTGCCCGTGTCGGCCGAATGCGTGACGCCAAGGGGCGACAGCACACCGTGGTTGATGGCGTTGTTGAGGAACAGCACCTTCGCCGGTTCGACGATGACCGACACCAGCGGCAGCAGGTGCGCTTCCAGCAGGGCCTGCACGCCGTTGCCCAGCGCCTTCGTGATCGCCTCGACGACCGGGCCGATCGCCAGCGATCCCAGCACCGCCATGGCGCCACCGATGATGCCCGCGCTGAAGTTGTCGACGAGCATCTTGAACCCGGCGCCGACCTTCTCGCCGACGGAGTTGTCCCACAGCTTCAACAGGTACGCGGTCAGCGGGCCGATCAACATGGCGCCGAGGAACATTGGCACATCCGCGCCGACCGCGATGCCGACCGTGGCGACGGCACCGACCACGGCGCCGCGCTGACCGTGCACCAACCGGCCGCCGGTGTACCCGATCAGGACCGGCAGCAGCAGCTTGACCATCGGATCGACGAGTTCACCGAGCTGCGCGTTCGGCAACCAGCCGGACGGGATGAACAACGCGGTGATCAGGCCCCATGCGATGAAAGCGCCGATGTTGGGCATCACCATGCCTGCGAGGTGGCCGCCGAAGCGTTGCACCGAGGCCCGCAGCTGGTGCGCCCGCGACGGCGCGTCTTCAGTCTTTGTCATCGTCGACACTTCCTGTGCTGGTGCTTTCAGTTGTCCCCGCGTAATTCCCGGCCTGCGTCGATCAGCGGGTGCACCTCGACGAGGTGCGGGTGGAGGTCGTCCGGCCTCGGCATGGTGCTGCCCGGCAGCGACACCGCTGCCGCGCCCCACGCCACCGCGGACACCAACGCCTCGCGGCCGTCGCCTCCGCCGGTGGCGAATCCGGCGATGAACCCGGCGAGCATCGCGTCACCGGCTCCCACCGAGCTCCTGGCGAGCACGACCGGCGCTTCGGCGTGCCACGTGTCGTCCTCCGCCACGAGCACCGCGCCGTCACGACCGAGACTGGCCAGCACCGCGCCCGCGCCGAGGGAACGCAGTTCCCGCGCCGCTTCGACGACGTGACCCAGTGTCGGCAGTGGACGCCCGACGGCCTCTTCGAGCTCGTGGTGATTCGGTTTGATCAGCGCGGGACCGGCCGCGACCGCCGCGCGCAGCGCCGGGCCGCTGGTGTCCACCACGACCCTGGTGTCCTCGCCGGACAGGCGGTTGACCAGGTCCGCGTAGAAGTCGTCACGCACACCAGGCGGCAGGCTGCCCGCGAGGATGACACAGGAGGCGTTGTGGGACGCGGTGATCACCGCGTCGGCCAGCGCCGTATTCTCGTCATCGGTCAGCCGCGCGCCCGGTTCGTTCAGCTTGGTGACCGTCGCGTCCGGTTCGATCACGCTGACGTTCATCCGCACCGGCCCGAGCGTGGGCACGCGGACGACGTCGATGCTGTAGCCGCTCAGCAGGCTGATCAGCTGCTCGCCTTCGGCGCCGCCTGCCGGGACCACGGCACGCGCCTTGACCCCGTTGCACACCAACGCTCTCGCGACGTTGATTCCCTTGCCGCCCGGCTGGATGTGCACGGCCGTGGCCCGGTGCAGTCCGCCGCGCACGAGCGCGCCCACCTCGACCGTCCGGTCGATGCTCGGGTTCGCCGTCACGGTGACGATCACGCTGACTGCCACCTCCATGTGGTCCTGCATCTCGTCCAACGTGGATTTAAGTGATTGTGCATGTGTTCATGTTGGTTTGCAAGACTGCGACGTTGCTGACGCGCACGAATCAACATAAAGTCACACCATGTACGCGGAGGAACGGCAGCAAGTGATCCTCGAACGAGCCAGGGCGAAAGGCCGTGTGGACGTCGCCGCGCTCGCCGAGGAGTTCGACGTCACCACCGAGACGATCCGGCGCGACCTGACCGTGCTGGAGCGCCACGGTGTGCTGCGGCGGGTGCACGGCGGTGCGATCCCGGTCGAGCGGCTCGGCTTCGAGCCCGCGCTGTCGGTCCGCGAGACGGTGATGACCGACGAGAAGGCCCGGATCGCCAAGGCCGCGCTGGCCGAGCTGCCGGAAGCCGGGACGATCCTGCTCGACGCGGGCACCACGACCGCGCGGATGGCCGACGCGTTGCCTGTGGACCGTGAGCTCACGGTCGTGACCCACTCGGTGAACATCGCCCTGTCGCTGATAACCCGGCCGAACGTGACCGTCATGCTCGTCGGCGGCCGGTTGCGCAGCCGGACCCTCGCCTCGGTCGACGCCTGGGCGCTGCAGGCGCTGCGTGACACGTTCGTCGAGGTCGTCTTCCTCGCCACGAACGGGATCTCGGTCGATCGGGGGCTGACCACGCCGGACCCGGCGGAGGCGATGGTCAAGAAGGCCGCGATCGCCAGCGGGCGGCGGTGTGTCCTCCTGGCCGACCACACCAAGGTCGGCAACGACCACTTCTCGCGCTTCGCCGACCTGGGGGACATCGACACCTTCATCACCGACACCGGCGTCGACGACGAGGTAGCCAAGGAGCTCGCGGCCGCTGGACCACGTGTGATCCAAGCATGACCACGTAAAACAAACTAAATCAACATCAAACCCTTGCTTAACCACATCGGCAGTGCTTACCGTTGGCTCTTCCATTGACCACGGGAGGAGAGCTGATGGCGACGATCCGGGTGAAGGTCGCGTCCACTGTCGGGCTGCACGCCCGCCCTGCCGGGCTGTTCGCGCAGGCGGCCGCGCGGCAGCCGATGCCGGTCCTGATCGGCCGCCCCGGTGGCGAAGGTGTTGTGGCGTCGAGCATCCTGGCCGTGATGGCGCTGGGTGTGAAGTTCGAGGAAGAGGTCGAACTGTCCGCGGAAGGCGACGGCGCCGAAGCCGCGCTGGACGAACTGGCCGCACTGCTCGCGCAGGACCTGGACGCAGCCCCCACCTCCTGAGCGTCCCCTTCGAGCAACACTGCAACATTGACACTGTCAGATACATCTGGCAGTCTTGCAGTATGAGCGAGCTGTGGACGATCGAACAGCTCCCGGATCAAGTGGCCGAGCTGCTGTCGGAGAACTACGACGGCCAGCGCAACGGCCGGATCCGGGAGCTGCCGAACCGTCGCACCATCCGGTGGTACACCACGATAGGCCTGGTGGACCGGCCCGCGGCCACCCGCGGCCGCACCGTGCTCTACGGGCGCCGCCACTTGCTGCAGATCGTCGCGGTCAAGAAGCTGCAGTCCACCGGGGCCTCGCTCGCGGAAATCCAGGAACAGCTGGTCGGAGCGACCGACTCCCGGCTCGCCGAGCTCGCGGGCGTCGCGCACGTGGATGCCGTCCGCCCGCAGGTGGACGTCGGCACCTCCCCGCAGTTCTGGAAAGGCCATGCGCACGGCCGCCCGACAGTGGCCCCGCCAGTGACCCCGACGCAGACACCGGGCAACGGCGAAACCGCCCCGAACGCTGTCACCGGTGCCGACACTGTCACCCACATCGACGCTGTCACTGTCCCGAAGCTGGTCCACGGGGTCCGGCTCGCTGACAGTGTCACTGTCGTGCTGGAGGCCGCCGCGCACATGCCCGACGCGGACGAAATCGCCGCCATCGAGGCCGCGGCCGCACCGTTGCTCGAACTGCTCGGCCGCCTCGGCCTGGCGCCGTCCACTGGAGGGGAAACGCAATGACCATGCATGTCGACGTCAGGGAATCGATCGCGGCGCCGAGTAGTCCCGGTGCACAGGAGCCCGGTGCTCAGGGGCCCGGTGCGGACGACGGTGTCGGCTGCCTGCGGACCAGCCGGGGCAACCTGCCGCTCGAGGTGATCGACGTCCGGTCCTCGATCACCGGCCTGGCGGCCAGCGTCGAAGTCACGCAAGGATTCCGCAATCCGTACGAAGAACCGCTCGAAGCCACCTACATCTTCCCGTTGCCGCCCCGAGCCGCGGTCACCGCGTTGCGGATGGAGGCTGACGGGCGCGTGGTCGAAGGGCTGTTGAAGGAGCGGGGCGCGGCAAGAGAGAGCTACGACCAGGCCATCTCCGAGGGCAAACGCGCGTCGATCGCGGAGGAGGAGCGTCCGGGCGTCTTCACCATGCGAGTCGGCAACATCATGCCGGGTGAGCAGGTCAGCGTGCACCTGACGCTGGCCGCCACCTTGTCCTATGAGGATGAGGAAGCCACGTTCAGGTTCCCGCTCGTGGTGGCCCCGCGCTACATCCCCGGCACGCCGCTGGCCGGGCAGCAGGTGGGCGATGGTGTCGCCCAGGACACCGACGCGGTCCCGGACGCGTCCCGGATCAGTCCGCCGGTGTTGTTGCCGGGCTTCCCGAATCCCGTTCAGCTGTCCGTCGTGGTCGACATCGACCCGGGTTCGTTGCCGTTGCGGGGACTCGCGTCCAGCTTGCACGCGGTCGCCACCGAGGACGGGCCGACCGGACTGCGGGTCAGGCTCGAACCGGGGGAGCGCGCGGATCGGGATTTCATCCTGCGCCTGAGCTACGGCGCGGAGGCGATCAGCACATCGCTCGCGCTCCTGCCCGACGGTGACTCCGGTGGCTCCGGTGGCACGTTCGCGTTGACCGTGCTGCCGCCGTCGACCGCAACGGCCGGGCGTCCGCGTGACGTCGTGTTGTTGATCGACCGGTCGGGCTCCATGGGCGGCTGGAAGATGGTCGCCGCCCGGCGCGCCGCGGGCCGGATCGTGGACACCCTCGGTTCGTCGGACAGGTTCGCCGTGATCGCCTTCGACCACGAGGTGCAAACGCCGCCCTCGTTGGCCACGGGCTTCGTGGAGGCCAGTGACCGCAACAGGTTCCGTGCTGTCGAGTTCCTCTCCGGCCTGGACGCCCGCGGCGGTACCGAGATGTCGGTGCCGCTGCAAAGCGCCGCCGGGTTACTGAGCGAGTCAGCCGAACGCGACCGTGTGCTCGTTCTGGTCACCGACGGCCAGATCGGCAACGAGGACCAGCTACTGCGTGAGTTGAGCCCCGTGCTGAGCGGTGTCCGGGTGCACACCGTCGGCATCGACCGCGCGGTCAACGAGTCCTTCCTGCGCAGGCTGGCAGGCACGGCAGGCCGGTGTGAACTCGTGGAGTCCGAGGACCGTCTCGACGACGCGATGCAGAACATCCACCGGCGCATCGGATCACCCGTGGCAGTGGGCCTGCGGCTGACCCCGGCCGGGCTGGCGGTGGACGAGAGCACCCTGGCCCCCAGCCCGTTGCCCGACCTGTTCCCTGGCGCGCCGATCGTGGTGACCGGCCGCTTCACCGGCCAAGCAAGCGGAACGGTCACGGTGAGCAGCGCGGACGGCTGGAAGTCCGACGTGACATCGACCGCCAGCGACAACCCCAGCCTCGGCGCGCTGTGGGCAAGGGCATGGATCCGGGACCTGGAAGATCGTTATGTGGTCGGCTCGGGTGATCTCCCCGGCCTGGAGCAGCAGATCGTGGACACGTCGCTGAAGTTCGGCGTGCTCTCCCGCTTCACGGCCTTCGTGGCAGTCGACCAGCGAGTGGTCAACGAAGCGGGAACGGTCCACAAGGTAACGCAACCGGTGGAACTCCCCAGCGGCTGGCAGATGGACGGCGGCTACGGCTTCGCGGCGCCGGCATCGGCCCCGATGGCGGCCGCACCCATGTACAGCCGAATGTCGGCCCCGGGCAGCGCGGTCGGCGGAGCCCAGCCCCAGCAGGGCGGAGGCACCGCGTACTCGGGCGGGTACGGCAACCAAGGAGGTCCGTCGTATCAGAACGCCTCGTACGACCAAGGCGCCTACGGCAGCCAGTTCGGCAGCACGGCCCCAGGCAGCGCACCTTCGGCGCCGTACGGCTCACCCCCGCCACCCGCACCTCGACCGGCCGCACCTCAGCCCGGTGGCGCACCGCTCTCAGGACCCGGTTGCCCGCCGCACGTGATGAACCCACCTGAGTCACCGAACCAGCCCGAGCGAAACCCGCGAAGTCTCAGGAAAGCCCGCCGCGGGGACCGAGCCGAGGCAGCGCCGGGAGCAGACCCGACGGCGACCACGACACCAACGCTGGCCGACTTCGTGGCAGAGCAACTGAAAGCCTTGCGCGCGGCGGAGAACGAGCCGACCCTGGCCCGAGCATCGCTGCTGGACATCCTGGCCCAGACGATCCTCGCCAACCTGAGTGACTGGGCAGCAGCCAACGAACCCGCAGAAGCCCGAGCCACCCTCCTTACCCTGCACACAGAACTGACCGTGCCCACAACCGACCTCGACGAACTCGAACGCCGCTGGCACCACACCATGGCAACCCTTGAATCCCTCCGCCCCCAACGAAAAGCCTTCTGGAAGAGGTAGAAGGCAAACACCGCACGAACGCGGTGTCCCGCCCAGAGCCGGGGCACCGCGTTCGTGCTCCCGGGCGGGGAAGCGTTTGCCTGTACCGGATCTCGGCATACCCGGGTCGATCAGACGGTGTGCACGGCGGTGAGCAGGGCTTTCAGCAGTCGTCCGTGGTCGGCGTCCGCCTGGGCGGGCAACAGGAAGCGGTGGCGCAGGAACGCGTACGACACTTCGTTGCGGGGATCCACCAATGCCCGCTGTCCGCCTGCTCCACTGTGGCCGAACACGCACGCCCAGTACCGGATGGATGTCCGAGGCCGCGTGGAATCCGATGACCCACGCCTTCGGTTGAGGGCGATTCCGCTCACGCTGTTGGGCTCGGACGCGGTAGCGGCCAGTTCGTTCAGCCGCTCGGGGATGGCCGTCATCGGTTGTGCGGTCAGGAACCGGCTGCCCTGGTCGACGGGAAGACCGAGGTGCAGGTCAGCGCCAGCGCGTGGTCTCCGGAGGTCGTGCCTGGTCGCCAGAACGGCCGCGCACCGACCCCTGAGTTGCTCAGAAGTCTTTGTACATCAGGATTCTGCCGGTGAAGTTCTCCTCGGCGAAGGCGTAGCGCCTGCCGTCGGGCAGTTGCATCGCCGTCACCGCGTGCCGCATGTCCTGCCAGCCTGACCTGTGGGCGACTTCCGGGCCCGCTGACAGTGAGCCCTTGAAGGTCCCGGTTGCCGTGTCGTACATCCGGATCCTTCCCGCTATCATGCTCGTCGCCGGGGCCAGGTTCCCGACGTGGACGCGGTCTCCTGCCACTGTCATCGAGTAGATCCGGCAGGACTTGTGCTCGTCGTACGGGCAGAAGGAGATGTCGTCCGGCAGGTCCTTCAGCCAGGCCGGGGCCTGCGTCGTTCCCGCCTTGTGCTTCGCGTAGAAGGTGTCGTAGCGGGCCAGCTTCCACTGGTCCACCTGCTGCTGCGGCCTGCCCATCAGGTACAGGGTGTCCGTTGTGGACTGGTAGACGATCCCCTCGACGAAGCCGAACTGCCCCGGGATCGGCATCAGCTCCACGTTCTTCGTGTCGTACACCGGACTGCCGGACTCGAAGGTGCCGGTGAAACGGACCCGTTTCAGGTTCCACCTGTTGTTCGCGTATCCGGACAGCCACAGGTCACCCGCTCGGTGGTCGGGCAGGTCGTCCTTCTCCGTCACGCTCCAGTTCGACGAGTTGCTGATGTACATCGGCGCGTCGTACTCGCCCGTGTCGAACTGGCAGTTGCCGTTCTTGTCCCGCCAGCTCCACATCCAGTCGTCGTCCCGGCCCGGCACGTTGTAGTCGTGCGGTTCGTTCGCCGGCCAGACCGCGTTGTCCGCGTTCTCGGTGAACACCACCGTCGGCTGGGAGCGTTTGCCGTCGTCCGTGAGCCGGTAGACGCCCAGCCTGCTGAGGTCACCCTGGCCGGTCACGAACATGTACTTGTCCGGCCCCATCCGGCGGACCGCGATGGATGCCTGCTGGCCCTGGATCCCGCCCACCCTCGCGTCTTCTGGGCACCGGTAGCGGTCGGTCATCAGGGTCGAGTTCCGCGGCGACCACTCCGTTCCCGGGACCGCGGCGTCCAGGTTCACGGTGTACTGCCGCGTGGGCGAGTACAGCATGTTCGGCGCCGTCGGGTCGGGGGACACGATCGTCGTACTGGGGTAGCTCAGCGCCTGCGCTTCCAGTGCCTTGGTGGTGCCGTTGAACCTGCGCAGGTCGAAGAAGTTCGGTGAACGGGCCGCCGACACGCCGATCCCGTTGCCGGCGACGTAGTAGTTGCCCGCGCCGTCCACGCCCACACCGGCTATCCCGTCGAAGCGGTTCGGCGCGTACTCGCCGCCGTGGTTGGTCACGCCTCCCGGGTCGCCGAGCCTCTTCGCCTGGATCTCCACCAGATCGCTGCCGAACACCCGGATCAGCTGCTCGAACCTGGCGTCGTCCGCCACGTACAGCCTGTTGTCCTTGTCGACGGTCAGTGCGCTGGGAATCATGCCGGTCAGGCGACGACCGGGTGTCAGCACCCCGGCAGGACTGACCGTGTACTGCTGCACCGCGCCGTCGACGATCGCCCACAGCGTGCCGTCCGGTGCGTACGCCATTCCTCGCGGCTGCGGCACGGCCAGCTTGCTGACCGGTGTGGTCAGCTGGTTCTTGCGGTACACCTGGATCTCGCCGAGTTGCCGGTGCGCGACGAAGAGGAAGTCCGGGCTCGCGGCGAGGCCACGGATGCTCTGCGGCTGCGGTTCGCTCGCGGACGGCTTGTCCGGCAGGCACAGATCCGTTCCCGTTGGCGGAACGCCGACATCCGGTTTGACCGCGATCTTCGGGATCCTGGTGACGCAGGAAGCGTCGACGACCTTGGTCGTCTTCCCGGTGGGGCCGACCACGTCGATCATCCGGGGGTAGCTCGCGTAGATCGACTCCGCGTCACCGGTGATCGCGAAGCCGCCGAGGTTGCGGCCGTGGGTGCTGCCCAGGCTGCTGTACGGCCGGATCGTCGTCGAATCCGCCGAGTAGACGCCCATCGCCCGCGCGGCCTCGTCCCACTGGGTGTTGGTGTAGACGAGTGTCCTGCCGTCGACCGGGACGGGGTCGACCCAGATCGCGTGCACGTTCTGGCCGACGTGCCGACCCTGCACCGGCAGGTTGTCCTTGGCGTACTTCGCCGCGTCCTCCGGTGAGATCGTCTCGCCGATCCACGACGTCCGGTACGGGATGTTCTGGATGTCGTAGACGGCGACGTTGTCGACGAACGCCTCCGGCGCGTCGCCCTGCCAGCCGCGGGCCAGCCCGAACGCGGGGCCGAACCGGACGTCGCCCTGGCCGGTGCGCATGGCTGTCGGCGCGAAGTCGATCGCGTCGGCCTGGCCGACTTCCGCGTTGTTCACGAAGTACCGGTAGGTGACCTTCCCGGTGTCGTCGCTGGTGTCGGCGAGCGCGCCGCCGTTGGTCACCACGTCCGCACGGACCTGGAGGATGGCGAACTGGTTGGTCACCGCGGCCAGGTCGACGGTCCGGCTGCCGAGGCCACCGGGGCTGGTCAGGCCGAGCCCGCCGCGGTCCACATAGGGCTGGGCACGCAACGAGTACTTGGCGCCTGGATGTGCCGGTACGAATACGTTGGCGGAAACCAGGAAGCTCCGCTTCGTCTCGGTGCCGCGCACGACTGGGACCGCTACCAGATGGTCGTTGTCGGCACGCACACCCGTGCCGGTGTCGGCGGGCCCGGTCGTGCCGTCCTCGCGGATGCCGGTTCCCGGTGGACTGTCCGCACCGGTCTTCGGCGCCGAGCCTGCCTTGAACCTGCTGTGCGACAGCCACAGCGACGTGCCGTCGTGCCAGCTGAGGTCCCCGAGGTTGGCACCTGGCGTAGGAATGCCGTTGCGTACGTGCTTGTCCACGCGTTCGCCGCAGCACGTCGTCTTGTAGGCGATGTTGTACTGGCCGCGGGACGACGTGCTGAACTGTCGTCTGCTCTTGCCCGAACCGTACGCGTCGTGCGCCTGCATTCCGCTTCCGGCAAGGCTTTCGGTGCCTTTGTCGGGCTGGCCGAACCGCAGGACGTAGCGCACTTCGCCGAACGACTCGCCAGGCGCGAAATAGGGCCGTGGTGACTGCGGCATAGCCGGGGCGGCCTCGGCGGGTACGACCGCGCCCGCGACGATCGCGACCATGGCGAGCAAGGGCATGAACCTCATGCACACAGCGTGCACAGTGCTTGCCGGGGCGGTGAATGCGCGATCGGGCGATCTTCGGTGCCCTCTTCCGTACCACGCGGGTTTGTGGTTACAGTCCCACTACCACGACAAACGGACTATTTCCGAACCTGGTTCCTAATTGACCGGCGGTGCGGATGGCGATCGTGATCGGCCTGGTGATCCACGAAAGAGGCCGCGAGACGTTCCAGACGGCGGCCAGCACGCTGTCCGGCGTCGCACTGGAATGGGTCACCTACGAGTACGAGCGGGAGATCCGGGCGAACGTCGAGCGCCTGCTCGGGTCCACGCATGTGGACGGTCTGCTGCTCGGGCTCATGCCGTACGCCGAGTGCCGCGCCCTGCTGCCCCCGGACCTGCAGGTCACGGTCACCAGGCCGGCCCCGCTCGACCTCGCGCTGATGATCAACCGGGCGGCGGGCCGCGGCTGGCCGATGACACCGGTCAGCATCGACACGTTCGAGCCCGGCATCGTCGACGAGGTCGCCGGGCAACTGGGCCTCGACACGGCGGACATCGCGCGTCTGCCGTACTCGCCCGACCAGTCGGCGGCCGAGGTCCTTCGGTTCCACAACGACTTCCTGGCCCGCAACCCGGACGCCTACGTGATCACCATGCGGACCGCCGTCGCCCGTGAGCTCACCTGCCGGGTGATGACCACGGAGAAGGTCGTCTCCACGGTCCGCGCCGAACTGCACGAACTGGCCCTGCGCATCCGGTCCGAACGGGCCAACGCGCAGCGGTTCGCTGCCGGCGTCTTCTTCGTGTCCAAACAGGACGGGGGAGTTGACCTGGACAGGGCCAGGGTGCGGCTGATGAACCTGCTCGTGGAGACGCCGGAGTTCGGCGACGCCTGGATCGAGAACCGCGGCCGCCGCGGTGTGGTCGTGTTCGCCCACAAGGCGTTGTTCGAACGGATCACGGACAACTGGGTGTCGGTGCCCGCGTTGGCGCAGGCCGAGGACGTGATCGGGCAGCGCGTGGTGGCCGGGTTCGGCGTGGGTGCCTCGGCGCGCAACTGCGTCCTGCTGGCCGAACGGGCCGCTGCCCGCGCGGACCAGGAGGCGGTGCCGTGCGGGTACCTGATCGAGGACAGCGGGCTGATGATCGGCCCGATGAGCTCGGCACGGCCGCCGCTGAGTTTCGAGTACCGGGAGCACACGGCCGAACTGGAGGCGCTCGCCCGCGACGCGGGCCTGTCGGCGGTGACCCTGGCCAGGCTGGCCGCGCTGGAACGCGGCCTGCACGGCAGGCCCATCGCGCCGAGCGACCTCGCCGACTCGCTCGGCATCACCGATCCCAGCGGCCGCAGGCTGATCCGCAAGCTCGTGGCCAGCGGGCTGGTCAGCCAGGAGGGGACGACGCAGACGAACAGGAAAGGGCGACCGACTCGTCTGTACCGGCTCTCTATCGACAACGCCGTCGACGCCAGGAAGGACCTGACATGAGCACCCTGGTCAACCGTCGAACGCTACTGGGCTCCGCGGTGGCACTGCCGCTGTTGTCGGCCTGCGGCGCGGGCTCGGCAGGCGCCGGTGCCGTCCGATTCGAGGGCTGGGACTACGAATCCCAGTTGGTGCAGCAGAACCTGGATCGTTTCACCGCGGCCAACGCCGACATCAAGGTCGCGTACACACCGATCACCAGTGCGCAGTACGTCCGCAAGATCGTCGCGGAGTTCACCGGCAACAACGGCCCGGACGTGCTGTACAGCTACGACGACTCGATGGTCAGCTGGGTGCAGGCCGGGTACCTGCAGCCGCTGGACGGCCTGCCCGGCGTCGACGAGGTCTACAGCGGCATCTACGAGTCCAACGCGAAAGCCATGACGTTCCAGGGAAAACGCTATGGTCTGCCGTACTACACCGACTGCCACGGTCTGACCTACAACGCGGCGCTGCTGGACAAGGCGGGCATCAAGACCCCGCCCAAGAGCCTCGACGAGCTGGAACAGCAGGCGCTGAAGGTCAAGAACGCCGGTGTGCTCGAGTATCCGATCGGGCTCGCCGCCCAGCTCGCGGACACGTGGAGCAGCTGGGTGTGGACCTTGGTCTACGGCAGCGACGCGGCCTTGTTCTCCGACGACTTCAAGCCGACCATGGACAAGGCGCGACCCATCTTCGACTGGATCCACAAGGCCGCCACCGTCAGCAAGGTGATCGACCCGGCGTCGCTGCAGCTGACGCCCGTGCCGTTGGACAACGCGATGATGGCAGGCCAGTACGCCTTCACGATCGGACCACGGTATGCGCTGCGGACGTACAACGACCCGGCGAAGTCCAAGCAGGCCGGGGCGTTGAAGCTCGCGGCCGTCCCCAGCCTCGACGGGACCGCGCGAGGAACTGTCAGCAGCACCCGGATGTACTGCCTGGCCGCGAAGACAGCGGTCAAGGACAAGGCCGTGAAACTGCTGAACTTCCTCGGTGGCTACGGCTCGGACGGGAAACCGTCCACCGCGCGGTTCTGGTTCGACCAACGCGGCCTCGGCTTCCCGTTCCGACAGCTCGCCGACGATCCGGACATCAGGACCACGCTGGCGAAGTTCACGGACCCGGAGACCTACACCAAGCTCTCCGCGGTCGCCAAGCCGCGTAACCTCCTCGGCGCGCCGTGGTACGGCGAGTACGAGTCCGCGCAGCAGAAAACCGTGCAGCAACTGCTGACCAACCAGACGGACGCATCAGCCGCGGTGTCGAGCTTGTCCGAGACCGCGATCTCGCTGGCCAAGAAGTACTCATGACCACCAGCACGGTACGGCAGTGGAGCGACAACACGCGCGGCTACGCCATGAACGCGCCCGCGTTGATCGCGATCCTGCTGCTGGTGGCGTATCCGATCGGGTACTCCTTCTGGGTCAGCCTGCACCGTGACAACCTGGCACAACCGGCTGCCCGCAAGCTGATCGGCCTGGACAACTACCTGTCGCTCGTGGACGACCCGGCATTCCTGGCGTCGCTGCGGGTCTCGGCGTTGTTCGTGCTGGTCGTCCTTGTGGTCACAGTTGTGCTCGGGCTCGTGTTGGCGTTGGTGCTCAACGAGACGTTCATGGGCAGGGGAGTGCTGCGCAGCCTGGTGCTGCTGCCGTGGGCGATGCCGGGCGTGGTCAACGGTCTGATGTGGCGGACGGTGTTCGACGCCAAGACAGGCGCGCTGAACGGTGTGCTGACCGAACTCGGGTGGATCGACTCGTACCAGGCCTGGCTGGCTTCCGAGTCCGGTGCGTTCTTCTTCACGGCGTTCGCGCAGGTCTGGAACACGTTGCCGTTCACCGTGATCATCCTGCTCGCCGGGCTCTCGACCATCCCCCGTGAGCTGTACGACGCCGCCACGGTCGACCGGGCCGGTGTGGTGCAACGCTTCCGGCAGGTCACGGTGCCGTGGCTGCTGCACCCGTTGCTGATCGTGCTCATCCTGGAGACGATGAACGCGTTCCGCGCGTTCGACACGATCTACGTCCTGACCGGCGGAGGGCCGGGCGACGCGACGACCACGGTCGCGCTGCTGACCGTTCAACGTGTCCTCACCTACACCGATGTCGGCCTCGGCAGCGCGTACGCCTGGGTGATCACGCTCATCACGTTGGTCATCTCCGTCGCGTATGTCGGCCTGCTCTACCGGAGGGGGAGTTTCGAGGTATGACGACCATTCCGCTCCGGTACCGCGTGCCGTGGAAGAAGATCGCTGTCTACGCGCTGGCCGTGGTGTTCGCGTTGTACCTGGTGCTGCCGTTCTACTGGATCGTGGCGATGAGCTTCATGCCCGAGGTCGACGCGAACTCCGTGCCGCCGCAGTGGATCCCGCAGCACCCGACGCTGGAGAACTACACCGCGTTCGTCGACCCGACCGGCGCGCAGGCGATGGTCGGTTCCCGTGCTGTGCGGGAGACGCCGTTCGCGCTGGGCAACAGCCTGCTCGTGGCGTTGCTGACCGCGGTGCTGAACCTGGTGCTCGGCGTGTTCGCCGCGTACTCGTTCTCCCGGATCAGGTTCCGGGGCAGCCAGGTGCTGCTGATGGTGTACCTGCTGACCAGGATGGTGCCGGGGATCGCCATCATCATCCCGTACTACCTGCTGATGCGGGAACTGGACCTGCTGGACACGTACTGGGCGCTGATCCTGTCGTACACGACGTTCGCCCTGCCGGTGACGATCTGGGTGCTCAAGGACTTCTTCCGCGCCGTGCCGAGGGAACTGGAGGACGCCGCGAAGGTGGATCGGTGCGGCTGGTTTCGGATGATGTGGTCGGTCGTGCTGCCGGTGTCCGCGCCCGGCCTGGTCGCCGCGGCCGTCTTCGCGTTCATGACCGCGTGGAACGAGTTCATGTTCGCGCTGTTCCTGACCAGCACGGCGGCGTCGAAGACGATGCCGGTGATCGCGGCGAACTTCGCGACCGACATCAACACTCAGTTCACGGTGATGGCGGCGTCCGGCGTGCTGGCGGTGCTGCCGCCACTCGTGTTGGTGTTGATCTTCCAGCGGCTGATCGTGCAGGGCATGGCCGCCGGATCGGTGAAGGGGTAGGGCGATGGCCGAGGTACGCGTCGAGGGGCTGCGCAAGGAGTTCGGCAAGGCGACCGCGGTGGACGGCCTGTCGCTGACCGTCCGCGACCGGGAGTTCCTGACCCTGGTCGGCCCGTCCGGCTGCGGCAAGTCGACCACCCTGCGGATGGTCTGCGGGCTGGAACGGGCCACGGCGGGCCAGATCTACTTCGACGACCACGCCGTGGGGCACCTGCCCGCGAACAAGCGTGACGTCGCCATGGTGTTCCAGAGCTACGCGCTCTATCCTCACCGGACGGTCGCGCAGAACATCGGGTTCGCGCTGAAGATGATGCGGCAGCCGCGCCGGACCATCGAGGAGAAGGTCGGCAGGGCGGCGCGGGCACTGGGAATCGAGGACCTGCTCGACCGCAAGCCGCGTGAGCTGTCCGGTGGGCAACGGCAACGCGTCGCGCTCGGCCGGGCGATCGTGCGGGACGCGGGCGCGTACCTGCTGGACGAGCCGTTGTCCAACTTGGACGCCCAGCTGCGCGTGCACATGCGGGCGGAGATCAAGCGCCTGCACGCCGAAGTGGCCAGGACGTTCATCTACGTCACGCACGACCAGGTCGAGGCGATGACGATGTCCGACCGGATCGCGGTGTTGTCCGACGGACGGCTGCAGCAGTGCGGAACGCCGGAGGAGATCTACGAGCGGCCGTCGAACCGGTTCGTCGCCTCGTTCATGGGCAGCCCGCCGATGAACTTCCTGACCGGATCGATCGTCGACGAGGACGGCGTCCGCCGGTTCCGCACCAGGGGGATCGCGGTCGACCTGCCCGCCGCGGGCGGCGAGTCCGAAGTGGAACTCGGCGTCCGCCCGGAGCACGTGCTCGTGTCGCCGCGACCCGAGCCGGGTTTCCTGCCCGGCCGGGTGTTCGTCGCCGAACTGCTGGGCGCGGACGTGCTGGTCACCGTCGACGTCGCCGGTGAGCTGATCAAGGCGAGGGTCCCCGCGCCGTTCCACGCCGGTGTGGACAGCGCGGTGCACGTGGGCATCGACCCCGCGAAGGTCCACCTGTTCGCCGCGGCCGACGGCCGTGCGCTGACGTCAACCAGGGGAGCGTGATGAGGGATCCGGAGAACGCCGTCATAACCGTTCCGTTGCCGGAGGACTTCGACTCGTTCTGGGCGGAGACCCTGAAGTCCGTGCCGGAACTGGACACATCGCTGACCTACGTGGAGCGCCTGTCCACCGACGAGGTCGCGGTGTACGACGTGCGCTACACCAGTTATGAGAACGTCCGGGTCGCCGCGTGGTACGCGACGCCACGCACCGGCGGGCCGTTTCCGGGCCTGGTGAACATCCCGGGCTACATCTCCGAGCCGCTCCCGCCGGTCCAGTGGGCGCGGCGCGGCTACGCGGCCCTGGCGGTGGCGCCACGCGGGAAACTGCGGTCCAACAGCCACTTCAACCCCGGCTACCCGGGCCTGCTGACGCACAACATCGTCGACCATCACACGTACGGCTACCGCGGGTTCTACGTGGACGTGGTTCGCGCGCTGGACGTGCTCGCCGAACGCACTGAGGTCGACAGTTCCCGAGTCGGCCTGCAAGGTTCGAGCCAGGGCGGCGGACTGGGGATCGTGACGGCGGCGCTGCGCCCGGACGCGGTGTCGTGTTTCGCCGCCGGGGCGCCGTACCTCTGCGGGATCTGGGACTCGGCCAAGCTGACGCATTCCTACCCGTACGAGGAGATCAACGAGTACGTGCGCGTCCACCCCGGCCACAGCGAGCTGATCCGGCAGAGCGTCGCCTACTACGACGGCATGAACTTCGCCCCGAAGGTCAAGGCGCCCGCTTTCGTCTACATCGGCCTCGAGGACGACGTGTGCCCGCCGGAAACCGGGTTCGCGGTGTACAAGGCCCTCAACGGCCCCAAGGAGATGCACACGTATCCGCGCAGCGCGCACCAGGCGGGACTGCACTGGGTGATGCCCAAGGTGGCGGATTTCCTCGACAAGCACCTGGTGCACGGAGGATCGCGATGACGGAGTTCGACGAGTACTGGCGTGCGGTGGACGACGAGCTCGCGGCGTTGCCCGCCAGGCCGGTGGCCGACCACGTCCCGGCCAGGTCGACCGACCGGTTCACGGCCTACGACGTCCGGCTGACCAGCATCGGGCCGTACCGGATCTTCGGCTACCTCAGCGTCCCCGCCGGGGACGGCCCGTTCCCCGCTGTGCTGGAGACGCCGCGTTACGGCAGCGTCAACCTGGCGCCGCACTACCGCGATCGTTTGCGGTACATCACGTTCACAGTGATGCACCGTGGCCAGCGCCTGGCCGACGTGCCGTTCCAGGCCGCCTACCCGGGCCTGGCCACGCTGGGGATCGAGGACCCGGCGACGTACGTCTACCGCGCGATAGTGGCCGACTGCCTGCGCGGCGCGGAGTTCCTGCTCGGGCACGACCTCGTCGACCCGGCACGGGTCGGTGTCACGGGCGACGACCTGGCCCTGATCACGGCGTCCCGGCGACCTGGCTTTCGCGCCGCCCGGTCCAACGGGCCGCTGGAGGCGTTGACGGAGGTCACCGGCTCGCCCAGGGCGATCGAGTTCCTCGACGTCGCGCGGCACCCGTGCAGTGCCAGAACGTTCCGGGTCGGCACGGACTACGAGCTGACACACGAGGATTCGGCCGACGACGAAGTGCTCGACACGTGGCTCGCGCGGGAACTGGGCGTCAGCCCGATCCGGAAATTCGACCTGATGCCATCATGACCTACGAGGACCTGGGGGTCCGGCCCGTCATCAACGCCTCCGCGACCTTGACCGCGTTGGGTGGCTCGATCCTCGCCCCACCCGTGGTCGCCGCCATGGTGGCCGCGGCGGGGCACTTCGTCAACCTGGTCGAACTGCAGGAGAAGGTCGGTGCCCGGCTCGCCGAGCTGACTGGCAACGAAGCCGGATACGTCTCCTGTGGCGCCTGGGCGGGCACCATCCAGGCCGTCTCGGCGTGTGTGCGGCCCGACCGTGACGAGGTCGTCGTCTTCCCCGAGCAACGCCTGGGCTACGAGGAAGCCGTGCAGTTCACCGGTGCGCGGCTGACCACGCGGATCGGGCCGCGAACCGCGTGCGTGCTCTGGTACGCCGGGTCGAGGTTCGGCACCCGGGAGCTGTCGTCGGTGCTGGGACTGGGCGTGCCGGTGATCGTGGACGCCGCCGCGCAGATCCCGCCGATCGCGACGCTGTGGCGGTTCACCGTGGACATGGGTGCGGACGCTGTCCTGGTCAGCGGTGGCAAAGGTCTGCGCGGCCCGCAGAGCACCGGCTTGGTGCTGGGGCGCGGGCACATCGTCGAGGGCTGCCGCGCCAACGGCGCACCCCACCACGGGGTCGGCCGGGGGATGAAAGTGGGCAAGGAGGAGTTGCTCGGCCTGCTCGCCGCGGTGGAGTGGAACCTGGAGCAGGACGAGAACGCGATCATCGCGGGGTACGAGGAAACCGTGGCGCGGTGGCTCGACGGTCTGCGCGACTGCCCGGGGATCAGGGCCGTGCGCGGCTACCCGAGCGAGGCAGGTCAGCCCCACAGCCGCGCGCTCGTCCACGCCGGTGACCGGTGCCTGGACCTCGTGGCCGCGTTGCGTGCCCACGACCCGCCGATCATGGTCGGCCTGCTCGACGAGCAGACGATCGCCCTGAACCCGCAGACGCTGCAACCCGGCGAGGACAAGATCGTCTTGGACGCGGTGGTCCGGTGGGCTGGAGTAAACGCGACGCGTCCCGCGTTGTAGCACCTGATGATCACGCCGGGACAGGACGGGAACAGATGAGCCTTCGTCAGTACGAGTACGCACTGGCTGTTGCCGAGGAGGGTTCGGTGACGGCGGCCGCGGAACTGTTGCGCGTCGCTCAGCCGTCGGTGTCCCAGCAGATCAGGAGCTTGGAGCGGGAGCTCGGCGTGAAGCTGTTCACCCGCACGCCGACCGGACTCGTGCCGACCAAGATCGGCCGTGCGTTCCTGCGGGAGGCGGAGGTCGCGGTGAGCGCGTCGCGGCGGGCACGGGCGACGGCACGGGCAGGCGCCGACGAACTGGTGGGCGAACTGGTGGTCGCGGTCCAGATGGGCCTGGGCACGCGGCAGCTACCGGCCGCGCTGGGCGCGCTGCGCCGCCACTTCCCACGGCTGGAGGTCACCGTGTTCGAGGAGCCGAACCCCGCCGAGTTGGAGCGGCTGGGCCGCCGGGACGTGGTCGACCTGGCCCTGGTGGCCCTGCCGTGCGAGGAGAACGGTGTCGCCGCCCACCACCTCGGCGACGAGGAGTTCGTCGTCGTGCTGGGCGCCGGGCACCGACTGCTCGCCAAGGACCAGGTCGACCTGCGCGAACTGGAGGGGGAGCCGTGGGTGCGGTTCGACAGGGACAGCGCGTTGGACGCCGTGCTGCGGGACGTGCTGCGTGACCACGGGCTGACCCCGACCACGATCGCCCGCGTGTCCCAGGCGGCGACGGCCGTGCGCTGGGCCTCCCACGGCCTGGGGGTGACGCTCGTCCCCGCCTCCGCGGTGCCCCACGGCCACGAGCACCTCGCCCGCCCGGTGTCCCCGGTGGTGTCCCAGCCCGTCGTCGCCGCGATCCGGCGTGGCGCGGGCCCAGCGGAGACAGCCCTGCTCGAACTCCTGCTGCAGGAGACCTGGCACAAGTCCGCCTTCTACGCGCCCGTGACCTAAAGCTGGGTGGCGCCGCCGTCCACGACCAGCTCGGTGCCGGTGGTGTACGTGGCGTCGAAGGCGAGGAACGCGGCCGCCCTGGCGATCTCGTCGGGGCGGCCGAAACGCCGCATGGGGTTGTTCGCGACCATCTGTGCCTTGAACCGCTCCGCCTCCGCGGCGGACATCGTGTTCTCCAGGATGCCCGTGTCGATCGGACCAGGGCTGATCGCGTTGACCCGGATTCCGCGCGGGAGCAGATCACCGGAAAGAGTGCGCGCCAACGAGCGCAACGCGGCTTTTCCGGCCGCGTAGACACTGGTCTCCGGCAGCCCGATGACATTCGCGTTCGAGGTGGTGAGAACGACACCGGCGCCCGTGTTCAGCAGCGGAGCGAGTTTCTGCACGGTGAAGAAGGCGCCCTTGACGTTGATCGCGAACAGTTCGTCGTATGCCTCCTCGGTCACTGATTCGAAGGGCGTGGTGCGGGCGACACCGGCGTTGACGAACAAGGCATCGAGCGTGCCGAGTTCGCCCTTCACGCGGTCAGCCAGAGCATCAAGATCGGACAACGAGGCCACGTCGCCCCGGACGGCGATCGCGTTCTCGCCGAGCCGTTCCCGTGCCGCGTCGAGCGTGGCCTGTGAACGGCCGGTGATCACCACGCGGGCGCCGCCGTCCACCAGCAGCTTGGCGATCGCGAAACCCATTCCGCTGCCGCCGCCAGTGACAACCGCATGACTACTGCTGTAATTGTTCACGCGTTTCACGCTACGTTCGGGAAAGCCATGCGGGCAAAGACGAAAAGGCAGCCGACGGCATAGGAGATGCCTATATTCGTTTCACGGCGACCAACGGCAGATGGCACGCTGAGCCGGTGATCCAAGTCGTCCACCTCAACGGCCTCACCTTCCGCGCCCTCGCCGCAGGCGATCTCGACACGGCGAACAAGGTCAGCCCGGTGCCCGTGTCGGAATACCTCGCAGGACCCGAGTCACGGGGAGTGTGGCAACGCCGAAGCAGGCAGTTCGAGGAAGACCCGGCGACTGCCGCATGGGTGACCGGCGTGATCTGGGACTCGGAGGAGAGGGCGGCGGTCGGCCGGGCGGGTTTTCACGGCCCGCCGGACTCGGCCGGGATGGTCGAGATCGGGTACGCCGTCGACCCGGACCGACGCAGGCGCGGCTACGCGCGGGCGGCCCTGGAATTCCTGCTGCGGCGTGCCGTGGCGGAGCAGGCGGTGCGAGTGGTGCGGGTGACCATCGCCCCGGACAATGAGGCTTCGTACCGGCTGGCTTCGCAGTACGGGTTCGTCGAGGTGGGGGAGCAGTGGGACGAGGAGGACGGGGTGGAGGTCGTCTACGAGGTCGCGGCCTCGGAAAGCGCGATCTTCGGCGCCCGAACGTGATGCGGTGGGCCGTCCGGGTTGTCGTCGCCGCCGCGGTGAGCGGGCTCCCGTCCACAGTGCACGCCCTGCTCACCGGGCGGGATCCCTTGGCCGCCACCCGGGTCGCGGCGACACTGATATCCGGGTTCTCCGGCACAGCGCCCGCCCCAGGCCATGCACCACCACAACAGCAATTCCCCCAAGGGGATCCCTTGTTTTCACGGTATCAAAGGGGTCTGACAGTTTCGGCCGGCGCGGCTGTTCACCTTGCGGTGTCAGCGTTCTGGTCGGCCGTCATCGAGGCGGCGATGACGAAGGCCGCGAAATCGACGGGTGCGAAGACGACGGGTGCTGTGCGGACCCGGCGCAGCGCCGTGGCGGGCGGAGCGGCCGCCGGACTCGTGATCGCGGCGATCGGCCTGGAACTGATCGCCCGGCGCCACCCCGGCATCCGAGCGCTGCCGAGGTTGCCGCAGTGGCTGGACCACGTGTTGTTCGGCGCACTGGTCGGCGCGCTCGCAGAAAGAGAAAAATCATCCGCGCCCGGCCGACGAGTTTCGGGAGCGAGCCGAGTCAGTACATGTGAACACCCAGCGACAAAGGGAGTGAGCACATGAGTCTTCCCGAGATCGTCTCCCGGGACGAGTGGTTGGCGGCTCGGCGGGCCCTGCTCGCCAAGGAGAAGGCGCAGACCAGGGCACGCGACGAGCTCAACGCCGACCGGCGACGACTGCCGATGGTCGAGATCACCGAGGACTACGTCTTCGAGGGCCCCGAAGGCAAGGCGAGCCTGCTCGACCTGTTCGAGGACCGGCTGCAGCTGGTGGTGTACCACTTCATGTTCGACCCGGACTGGGACGCCGGGTGCAAGAGCTGCTCCGGGTTCCTCGACGACATGGGGCACGTCACGCACCTCAACGTCCGTGGCACCACGTTCGCCGCGGTGTCCCGTGCGCCGATCGACAAGATCACCAGGTTCAAGGCTCGGATGGGCTGGCAGGTGCCGTGGTATTCGTCGTACGGCAGCGATTTCAACTACGACTTCAACGTGACCCTTGACGAGTCCGTCAATCCGCTCGTCTACAACTTCCGCTCCAAGGACGAGCACGTCGCGGCCGGAACCGGGTACTACTTCGAAGGCGCTGACCAGCCGTTCGAACTGCCCGGGGTGAGCGCGTTCCTGCGGGACGGCGACCGCGTGTTCCACACGTACTCCACCTACGGCCGGGGCTCCGAGCTGCTGACCAGCACCACCGCCCTGCTCGACATCACCGCGCTCGGCCGTCAGGAGGAGTGGGAGGAGCCCAAGGGGCGCACCACCGGTCTCGGTGCGAAGGCCGGCAGCCCCGAGGTGAAGTACCGCGACGAGTACTGATGCGAGACTGGCTCGGTGGAGAAGAACTGGGCCGGAAACGTCATCTACCGCGCCACCGCGTTCCACTACCCGCGGTCCCTCGCCGAGCTGCGCCACATGACGGCGAAGGCCGGCCGGGCAAGGGCGTTGGGCACGAGGCACGCGTTCAACGAGCTCGCTGACACTGGGGGTGAGCTCGTCTGCCTCGCGCGGATGCCCCGGCTGGTCGAGGTCGACTCCGAAGCGCGGCAGGTCAAGGTGGGCGGCGGCATGCGGTACGCGGAGTTCACCGAAGACCTGGACGCCAAGGGGTTCGCGCTGCCCAACCTCGCCTCGCTGCCGCACATCTCGGTCGCGGGCGCCACCGCCACCGCGACCCACGGGTCGGGGTCCGGCAACGGGAGTCTGTCGACTTCCGTTGCCGGACTGGAGATCGTCACCGCCGACGGAGACGTTGTCGCGTTGCGGCGCGGCGACGAGGACTTCGACGGCGCCGTCGTGAACCTCGGTGTGCTGGGGATCGTGTCCAGTCTGACGCTGGACCTGGTGCCCGCCTTCGAGGTCAGCCAGTCCGTCCACGAAGGACTCCCGCTGGACTCGGACATCCTCGCCGTGCTCGACGGCGCGTACAGCGTCAGCCTGTTCACCGACTGGTCCGGCGACACCATCAACCAGGTGTGGGTGAAACACCGCACCGGCGACCTCGAGTTCGTGCCGGACGGGACCACGAGGGCGGACGGGCCGCGACACCCCGTTCCCGGCATGGCCACGCGCAACTGCACGCGGCAGCTGGGTGTCCCCGGCCGGTCGGCCGACCGGCTCCCGCATTTCCGGCCCGAGTTCACGCCGAGCGCAGGCGACGAACTGCAGACCGAGTTCATGGTCGCCCGCGACGACGCCGTCGCCGCACTGCGCGCGGTCGACGAGATCCGCGAGCGCGTCCACCCGGTGCTGCAGATCAGCGAAATCCGGGCTGTCGCAGCGGATCGGCTGTGGCTCAGCCCGTACTACGAACGCGACACCGTGTGCATCCACTTCACGTGGATCGCGGACGCCGCCGCGGTGATGCCCGTCGTCGACCTGGTGGGGGAGCGGCTGGCGCAGTTCAGTGCGCGCCCGCACTGGGCGAAGGTTTTCACCACAACGCCCGAAGTCCTGCGGTCGCGGTACACGCGGCTGCAGGACTTCGCGGATCTGGCGAGCAGACTCGACCCGGCGGGCAAGTTCACCAACGAGCTGACTCAGCGCCTGCTCAGTCCGACGTGATCAGCCCGGAATGATCAGTCCAGTGCCTTGCGGAGCACGGCGATCGCCTGGCTGATCGCGGCTTCGGCGGCGTGTGTCTCGCGCAGCGCGTTGACCATCACGAAGTCGTGCACGATGCCCTGGTAGCGCACGGCCGTCACCGGTACGCCCGCCTGACGCAGCTTCGCCGCGTACGCCTCGCCTTCGTCGCGCAGAACGTCGGCCTCGCCGGTGATGACCAACGCGGGCGGCAGGTCCGCGAGCTGCTCGAGCGTGGCCCGCAGCGGGGACGCGGTGATCTCGGCGCGCTGCGCCGGGTCGGTGGTGTACTGGTCCCAGAACCACTGCATGCCGTCGCGGCGCAGGAAGTAGCCCTCGGCGAACTCCGCGTACGAACCGGTGTCGAAGTTCGCGTCGGTGACCGGGTAGAACAGCACCTGCTGCTTGAAGGTCACGTCGCCGCGCTGTTTGGCCATCAGGGTCAGGGCCGCGGTCATGTTGCCGCCGACCGAGTCGCCCGCGATGGCGATCCGGGTGGTGTCCAGGTTCTTCTCGGCGCCGTGCTCGGCGACCCACTTGGCCGCGGCGTAGTTCTGCTCGATCGCCACGGGGTAGCGGGCTTCGGGCGACCGGTCGTACTCGGGGAACACCACGGCCGCGCCGGTGCCGACGGCGAGTTCGCGGACGAGGCGCTCGTGGGTGTGGAAGTCGCCGAACACCCAGCCGGCGCCGTGGATGTAGACGATCACCGGCAGCGTGCCGGTCGCGTCCCGCGGGCGGACGATCCGGACCTCGGGGACCCCGGGGACGTCGGTCAGGGTCTCGATGTCGGCGGGCGGCAGGTCCACCGGGCCGTCCTGCACGCCGTCGACGGCGATGCGGCCTTCGGCGGGCGGCAGTTCGAAGAGGAACGGCGGCTTCGCGGTCGCTTCGACGAAAGCCTGCGCTGCCGGTTCGAGTGCGATTCCGCGGGGGTTGGCGGTCATTTCGTCCTCCTGGGGTGGTTGAGCCGATGTCATGAAGGTAGCCCGCAACTGAGTTGTACACAACTTAGTTGGACAAAATGAGGCCTGAGGCACTTGAGTTGCCTGTTACCGAGTTGTGCGTCACTATCGGGTGATGTCACTGCGACTCGACGACCAGGTGTGCTTCGGGCTGTACTCCGCGTCCCGAGCGGTGACCGCCCTCTACCGCGCCCTGCTCGAGGACATGGACCTGACGTATCCGCAGTACCTGGTCATGCTGGCGCTGTGGGAGCAGGACAACCGCCTGGTCAAGGAGCTCGGCTCTGAGCTGAGCCTCGACTCCGGCACGTTGTCGCCGTTGCTCAAGCGCCTCGCGGCGGCCGGGCTCATCGAGCGCGTGCGCCAGACCGACGACGAGCGCGCCGTACGGGCCGCGCTGACTGACAAAGGCAAAGCGCTGTGCGAGCGGGCCGAGCGGATCCCCGGCATCATCGGCGAGGCGATGGGTCTCGACGGCGACGGCCTCGCCCGGATGCGAACCGACCTCGACCGGCTGACGGCCTCGGTGAACGCCTACCGCGAGTCGCTGGCCTGAGTGAGCCTCTCGGCGAGCTCACGGACCCGCGCCACGAGCTCCGGCGGTTCCTGCACGGTGAAAGGGAAGTCGAACAACCCGACGTACAACACGATCTCGTCGAGCGAATTGGCCCCCGTGTGCAGCACGCAGCTGCGGTCGTCGATCGCCTCGAGCATTCCCGTGGTGGGCGAAACCCGTTCCGCGGCGACCTCGGTCGGCACGCCGAGAGTGATCTTCGCGTGGTATCGGTAGGCCGAAGTGGACACCCCACGGGACACGTATCCCGCCAGTTCCGGGATCTCCCTCGGCGCGAAGCGCGGACCGGTCGGGATCTTCGGTCGTAGCCGGTCCACCCGGTAGGTCCGCCAGTCGGCGCGGTCGATGTCCCAGCCGACCAGGTACCACCGCCGTCCCGTGTGGACGACCCGGTGCGGTTCGGTCCGGCGCGTCGACAGCGTGCCGTCGTGGGACTCGTAGTCGAACCGCAGGACTTCGTGGGCACGGCAGGCCGTCGCGATCGCGGTCAACGTGTCCGGGTCGACCGTGGGTCCGCGTGACGGCAGGGTCTCGGTGACCGAGTGCACCAGGTTCACCCGGTGTCGCAGCCGTGACGGCAGCACTTGTTCCAGTTTGGCCAGCGCGCGCAGCGAGCTTTCCTCGATGCCCGAGATCGTGCCGCTCGCCGCCGTGCGCAGGCCGATCGCCACCGCGATCGCCTCCTCGTCGTCGAGCAGCAGGGGAGGGAGCTTCGCGCCCGCGCCCAGCCGGTATCCGGCCAGTCCCTGCGACGCCAGCACGGGATACCCCAGGTCACGCAGGCGTTCGATGTCGCGGCGGACGGTCCGTACGTCGACCTCCAGGCGCTGCGCCAGGTCGGCGCCGCTCCAGTCACGCGAGGTCTGGAGCAGGGACAACAGCCGAAGAAGTCGCATGGTTCCAGCTTAGGACCGAAACTGCCCTAAGTGGCTTCTAGTGTTGTTCTCATGAGCGAAGAGATCACCGAGTTCCGCATCGAGATCCCCCAGGCCCGGCTGGACGACCTGCGGTCGCGCCTGGCGAACACCGTCTGGCCCGCCGCGCTGCCCGGCGACTCCTGGGACACCGGCGTGCCCGTCTCGTGGCTGCGTGACCTGGTCGAGTACTGGCGCACCGGCTACTCGTGGCGCGACGCGGAGGCGAAACTGAACGCGTACCCGCAGTTCACCACCACGATCGACGGCCAGCGGATCTACTTCATGCACGTCCGGTCGGCCAACGAGAACGCCACGCCCCTGCTGCTCACGCACGGCTGGCCCGGCTCGGTCGCGGAGTTCCTCGGCGTGATCCCGCTGCTCACCGACGAGTTCCACCTCGTCATCCCGGCACTGCCCGGCTTCGGGTTCTCCGGCCCCACCAGTGAGCCCGGCTGGGACACGAGCCGGATCGCACGGGCGTGGGTGACGTTGATGGACCGGCTCGGCTACGAGAGGTTCGGCGTGCAGGGCGGCGACATCGGCGCGGCGGTGAGCCCCGAGGTGGCGCGAGTCGCGCCGGACCGCGTGATCGGCGTGCACATGAACGGTCCGTTGACGATCCCGGAGTTCCCCATCCCCGAGGACGAGTGGGCCACGTTCACCGAGGTGGAGCGCGACCGGCTCAACCGGACCGAGGCGTTCCTGCGCGAGGAGATGGGCTACATCGCGATCCAGTCGACGCGCCCGCAGACGCTGGCGTACGGCCTCGTCGACTCCCCGGTCGGCCAGCTCGGGTGGATCATGGACAAGTTCCGCGAGTGGACCCATCCGCGCACGGTGAACCCGGACGAGATCGTCGACCGGGACTGGCTGCTGACCAACGCGATGATCTACTGGCTCACCGGGACGGCCGGGTCGGCCGCCTACGTCGGCTACGCACAGGACACCTCGTGGGGAGAGGTCGCCAAGAACTCCGGTGTGCCGACCGCGATGATCGTGTTCGCGCACGACGCGGGCGTCCGGCGTTACCTCGAAGCCGAGCACACGATCGTGCGGTGGACCGACGTCGACCGCGGCGGGCACTTCGCGGCCATGGAGGAGCCGGAGGCCCTGGCCGGTGACATCAAGGAGTTCTTCGCCGGGCTACAGGTCGAAACGTGACCTTAGGTGAGACCTGACTGGTAGGCGAACACGACGAGCTGGGCGCGGTCCCGCGCGCCCAGCTTGATCATCGCCCGGCTGACGTGGGTGCGGGCCGTCGCCGGGCTGACCACGAGTCGCTCGGCGATCTCGTCGTTGGTCAGGCCCTGGCCGACCAGGCCGACAATCTCCAGCTCGCGCTGGGTCAGGGTGCCCAGCCGCGGGTGGGGTTTCACGGCACGGGACGGTCCCGAGGCGAACTCGCTGATCACCCGGCGGGTCACCGACGGCGACAGCAGCGCGGCGCCGCCCGCGACCAGCTTGATCGCCGACACCAGCTCGTCCGGCTTGGTGTCCTTGAGCAGGAACCCGCTCGCGCCGTACCGCAGCGCGTCGAAGACGTACTCGTCGAGTTCGAACGTGGTCAGCACGATGATCTTGGTGTGGTCCAGCGCGGGGGACGCGACGATCCGCCGGGTGGCCTCGATGCCGTCGATGCCCGGCATCCTGATGTCCATCAGCACCACGTCCGGCCTGATCTCCTGCGCCCGGGCCACCGCGGCGAGACCGTCCGCCGCCTCGCCCGCGTACTCGAGGCCGTCCTCGTTCTCCAGCAGCGTGCGCAGGCCGAAGCGGATCAGGTCCTGGTCGTCGACGATCAGCACCCGGATCATGCGTCCCCCTCCAGGAAATTCGACCGCACGGAATTCGACCGCACGGAGTTCGGCTCGAGGGAATGCGGCACAGTCGGCAACCGCGCCCGTACCTCGAACACGCCGAGACCGGTCGGCCCGGCGCTGAAGTCCCCGCCCAGCGACGTGACTCTCTCACGCATGCCGGGAATGCCGAACCCGTCGCCCACCGCGACCTCGTCGGCCGGGTTGGACACCACGATGCGCACGGCGTCGTCGTCGTAGTCGATCTTTACGGACGCCTGTTTGACCGGGCCGTGCTTGAGCACGTTCGTCAGTGACTCCTGTACGACGCGGTACCCCGCCAGGTCCACGGCGGCGGGCAGTGCGCGTTCCGCGCCTGCGACGTGGAGATCGACTTCGACCCCGGCGTGGTTCATCCGGTCGGCCAGGTCGCTCAGCAGGCCCAGACCCGGTGTGGGGGCTCGGCCGCGCACGACGGTCAGGGTCGCGCGCAGTTCGTCCAACGCCCCGGTGCTGGTCTCGCTGATGGCTCGCAGCGCTATTTCGGCCTGCTCGGGTTTCTTGGCCAGTACGTGCAATGCGATGTCCGCCTGCATCTTGATCGCCGCGAGCCCGTGGCCGACGACGTCGTGCACCTCCTGCGCGACGCGCAGCCGCTCGTCGGAGACCCGTTCCCTGATCATCTCGGCTCTGGTGCGTTCGACCGACTCCCGGTTGACGCGCACGAGCACGCCGATGGCCAGCGGAACGATCGCGAAACCGGCCGCCGGGATCAGCCCGTACGCGCCGCTGGCCGAGGACGGGTGGACCAACAGGTGCGACACGAGCACCACCAACGCGATCCCGGTTCCTGTCGCGGCGCGGTGCAACGGGAGGTGGCGGCCGACGGTGTAGGTCGCCACCGAGAAGGTGAACATGACAGGCCCGTACGGGTAGCTCAGCAACAGGTAGGTCGTGAGCAGGACCGTGTTCGCCAGCAGTGTCGGCAGCGGCCACCGCCGTCTGGCGGCGAGCGCGAGTGCCGCGCTCGCCGCCAGTGCGAAACCCAGTACGTCGGGTGGCAGGTCCACACCGGTCTGCCAGTGCAGTGTCGCGGTCGTCACCACGCTGACGACCGCGAGCGCGACCGCCAACGCGATGTCGCCGACCTTCATCCTCTGCTCCGGTTTCACTTGATGTCGCGGCGTTGCAGCAGCCAGCCGCCCAGCACGGAGAATGCCAGCAGGTAGGCCGCGATGACCACGGCGGCGTGCGCGCCGCCGACGATCGGTTCGACCCCCGGCGGGCCCGCGCCGCCGATCAGCGAGGCCACCAGCGCGCCCGCGTTCGGCCCCGGCAGGCCTTTCTGCATCTCGTTGACCCAGGTCAGCAGCGGTGCCGCGATGGCGGACAGCAGGTTCTGGACCGCCAGCATCCACACCAGGCCGAGCCCGATCGGCAGCGCGACCCCGCGGAACACGATGCCGAGCAGGACGCCGAGCGCGCCCCACATCATCGTCACCAGCCAGCCCGCGCCGAACCCGGTCACGATGTCCACAACGGACGGCCAGGCCAGCGGCTGGTCGGCGAGCGCGGCGACCACGACACTGGCCAACGCCGCGAAGACCAGCAGCACCAGCACGAGCACGGCCACGCCCACAGCGACCACGGTCAACTTCGCCGAGTACGCCCGGAGCCGCGAAGGCCGTTGGGAGAGCACGGTTTTCCACGTCTCCCAGCCGTACTCGCTGCCCGCGACCAGCACGCCGAAGATCAACGCCAGTGCGCCTGCGAACAGCGGGAGGCCGCCGATCGCGCTGGACACGAACTGGCCGGGCAGCATCGCCGCGAGCCCCCGGTTGATCCCGCCCGCCGCGGTACCGGTGTAGCCCGCGTACGGGATGACGTAGGCGAACGTGAGGGTCTGCAGCACCGCGATGCCCAGCAACAGCCACATCGCCGGCCTGCGGACCTGCTTGGTGATCTCGGCCCTGATGTCAGTCAACACCGTTCCCGCCTCCTGTCAGTTCGAGGAATGCCCGTTCGAGGTCGGGCTCGCGCCACCGCACCTCGCTGACCGCCAGCCCGGCGCCGACCAGCTCGGAGTTGATCTCCGCGGCCCGGCCCGGTTCGACCTCCAGGTCGAACACCCGGTCGTCGACTGCCACGTGCGCCTCGCCGAGCAGCGTGGTGAGCACGGTCCGCGCCTGATCGAACGGGTGCGCCACGACCCGCAGCGTCCCGCCCGCGCGCAATTCGGCCACGGTCGTCTCGGCGACGAGTTCGCCGCGCGTGATCACGCCGACCCGGTCGCAGATCTGCTCGACCTCGGCCAGCAGGTGGCTGGACAGCAACACCGTGCACCCGTTCGCGGCCAGCTCGCGGATGGTCACCCGCATGTCGGCCATGCCAGCCGGGTCGAGCCCGTTGGTGGGCTCGTCGAGGATCAGCAGTTCGGGCTCCTTGAGCAGCGCCGCGGCCAGGCCGAGGCGCTGCTTCATGCCCAGGGAGTACGTCCCGTACCTGTCGCCCGCGCGGCCGGTCAGGCCGACCGTGCCGAGCACCGCGTCCACCCTGGTCCGCGCCACGCCCGCGTGGTCCGCGAGAACAAGGAGGTTCTTGCGGCCGGACAGGTACGGGTAGAACGCGGGCCCTTCGATCAGCGCGCCGACCCGATCCAGGTATCCGTGACCAGGTGGCTTGCCCAACAGCCGGACACCGCCCGAGGTGGGCCGGATCAGGCCGAGCAGCATGCGCAACGTAGTTGTCTTGCCTGCGCCGTTCGGACCCAGGAATCCGTAGACCTCACCTCGGTGCACGGTCAGGCTCACGTCCTTGACCGCGGTGACGTCGCCGAACTTCTTGCTGAGGCCAGTCGTCTCGACCGGGTTCATGACTTGTCCTTCCTGAGCCGTCCCCACGGTTTGAGCACGGAGATGACGGTGGCGAACAGAACGGCGGCGGTGGACACGATCGGCGGGAAGAGCATGTCGCCGGGAACCGCGCCGCTCAGCGACCGGCCCATCTCGGCGGCCTCGTGCACACCGGGCCGCAGCGCGAAGACGACCAGCAGGATCAGCACGACGCTCATCACCAGCTTGACGAACACCCACCAGTACCTGACCAGGCCGTACCTGGTGCCGAGGCCGAGAACGATCCCGCTGACCAGGCTCGCGAGCCCGGCGATGATCAACGGCCACACCGCGAACAGTTCGACTGCCTGCAACGCCACCGAGACGGTCAGCGGATCGGACGCGCTCATGGCGGTGACGACCAGGACACCCAGCACCAGGTCCATCCCCAGCCACGTGCCCCCGGACGCGATGTGGACGATCAGCCACACCTTCCGCGTGTTCTTGCCCAGTTTCATCGGTCTTCCCCGCGCCGGAGCCGGGCTTCTCGGCGGGGGACGCACGTCGGGTTCCATGACTGAAATCGTCGCCGGACTCGGCGAGACGAGCGTCCGCGCCGGTACGGATCTATTCGTACGCAAATCCGCGTACCCGCCCAGGTCCACAAGGGACTCCAGTGGCGGGTTCCAAGATCATCGGAATACGGTGGTGCACCAAGGTGGTTGACGCACCTGACGGACCTGTTCGACTCGCTTGTGGAGGCATCGATGCGCGCCATGGTCACGACCCCTGGCACCGAGTTCGGGGTGCGGTTGCGGGAGGCCCCGGACCCGGCGCCGAAGCCCGGCCAGGTCCTGATCGAGGTGCGCAACTCCTCACTCAACCACGGGGACGTGTCCGCGGCGGGCGGTGCCAAACCGGACAAGGTGATGGGCTGGGACGCGGCGGGTGTCGTGGTCCAGGCCGCGGCGAACGGCGAAGGACCGGAGGTCGGCGCGAACGTCCTGACGTTCGGCGGCAGCGGGGGATGGGCGGAGAAGCGCGCGGTGTCCGTCGGGGAACTCGCCGTCATCCCGGACGGAGTGGACATGGCGGACGCGTCCGCGCTGCCGATCGCCGGTGTCGCCGCGCTCAGGGCGCTGCGGCGGTCCGGTGAACTGACCGGCAAGCGCGTGCTGATCACCGGGGCGTCCGGCGGAGTCGGCCGGTACGGCGTTCAACTCGCGGCTCTGGAAGGCGCGGAGGTCGTCGCGTTGGCCCGGCGTGGCGACGGGCTGGCCGAACTGGGCGCGACCGAGATCGTGGCGGACCTGGACGCGGTCGGGCCGGTCGACATCGTGCTGGAGAACGTGGGCGGCCCGACGCTCGTGCGGGCGTGGGAACTGGTCAAGGCGGGCGGCGTGCTGCAGAGCATCGGCTGGACGTCGATGGAGCCCGCGGTGTTCCCGCCGTACGCCACTGTCGGCCCGGCGAAGTCGCTCGTGTCGTTCGAGTCCGGCGACGGATACGCGCCGGACCTGGCCTACCTGCTGAAACTGGTCGCGGACGGCAAGCTCACGGTCGACGTCGGCTGGCGCGGCTCGTGGACCCGGTTCGACGAGGCCGCGGCCGAACTGCTCGGCCGCCGGATCTCCGGCAAGGCCGTGCTCGACATCGACTGAGACTGCCCCGCAATGATCAAGAGCGTTGGCGGGTATGGCCGGAGATGCCGTGTTCGACCGCGTCGAACGCCTGGTTCAGCCGCTGGCGGTGCGTTGTGGCGATGTCGGTGAGGTCGTCTCCGGCGAGTCGGCGTCGTACCGTCTCGACGGCGACTGTCCGGTATGCGGCGACGAGCAGGGCCGCGGCCAACGTGCTGTCGCCGGAGAACGTCGTGTCCGTGTCGAGCTCGGCGGCCAGCTCTGTCTCGATCTCGTACGCGAACGCGCGGAGCCGCGCGATCAAGGCGGGCGAAGCCGTGATGGTCCGCATCATCGGTTCGATGTCCCCGTTCAGGCCTGAGAGCACATGCCGCTCCTCCGCCAGTGCGAGGGCGGCCTGACGGAACGACTCGACGGCGCTGATGTCGTCGGTCCGTTCACGGAGTGCGGTTCGCACGATGTCGACCACGTCGGGAAGACGATCGAGCAGGAGGTCTTCCTTCCGTTCGAAGTGCGAGAACACCGTCACCTTGGACACGCCGGCGGCCGCGGCGACCTCGGCGATCGTGACGTCGTCGAAGCCGCGCTCCACGAACAGCTCATTCGCGACCTCAGCGATGCGCGCTCGCGTCTTCGACCCGCCGCGATCTCCTCGGTTCGGCATGTGAAAAGGCTCCCTCACTTAATCCAGTAAGGTTATACGGTAAGGCATGTCGGGCGGCCGTTTCTGACCGGCACGGAGGTCCGGCCTGTCGGGCAGCTGCCAAGCGCCGCCCCGGTCCTCCTGGGAGAACCGCGCGACGAGGTCGGGGACGCGCAGGAAGGCGGCCAGTCCCGAGACGGTGAGGAAGGCGTTGATCCCGAACCGGCTGATGGGCATGCCGAGGCGCAGCAGGCGCGGGTTCACCGCGGCCTGGATCTCGTCGACGAACGGGCGAAGTGTGGTGTCGTAGTTCGCCAGCGCCCGAGGCAGTTCAGTGGGGTGTCGGTTGATCTCACCAGCCAGGACGTAGGCGCCGACCAGACCGCCGGAGACCCCCATACCGCTGTAGGGGGAGGCGCAGTACGCGGCATCCCCGACAAGGGCCACGCGGCCGCGGGACCAGGAGTCCGTGCGGACCTGCACGACCTCCTGGGAGTAGAAGCTCGCGGTCGTCCGCATGCCTTCGATGAACCTGTCGGTCTGCCATCCCGCGTCCCGGAACCGCTCGACCCAGAACTCCTTCTGGCGTTCGACCGGCTCGCGGTGGACGGCCGAGGCTTCCTCCGACGTTTCCCGAAGCACGAAATACACCTGGGTCTCGTCTGGGGCGTGACTCCTGCGCATGATCATCCGGCCGCCGGGGGCGAGGTAGGTGTCGCGGATGTTGCTGTCCGACGCGATGCGCGGAACGAACCAGTACGACATGTGCATCCCCATCCGCCAGTACGGCTCCGGACTCCCGGCGGGCAGGATGGCTCGACGGACGCGCGATCCCTGCCCGTCGGCACCGATCAGCAGGTCGAACTCGTCGGACGAGCCGTCGGAGAAGTGCGCGACGACCTTGTTCTCATCCTGTTCGAAGCGGTCGATGCCCATCCCGAAGACGTAGTCGACGTCGTTCTTCGTCGCATCGTGGAGTATGCGCACGAGGTCGCCGCGCATGATCTCGTACTCGGACGTCAGGGTCTGGCGGCCCTGGCCGGACGTGTTGGCCATGATCGTCGCTCTCGCCTTGCCCTGGGCATTCACGAAGGCGACGCCGGCTTCGTCCACGAGCTTGCTCTTCACGACGTCGAGAAGGCCCATGGCCTCGACCGCCTCGATGCCTTGACCGCGGAGATCGACCTGGGCGCCCGTGGCTCGCAACGCCGGGAAACGCTCGACCACGACTACTCGATGACCACCCCGCGCGAGCCAGTAGGCCGTCGCCTGCCCTGCGATACCACCGCCGCACACGAGAACTTTCAAGCGGTGTTTTCCGGATGCGGATGTCATGACACCGATTCCCTCCGACGCGACTGACACTTACTCAATAAGCTTACCGAGTAAGTTTACCGCGTATGAGCGGCGACGGGCGGCAGCGGGTCGGCCGTGTGGGGGTGCAACCAATGTGGCCTTCGGTGCGCCTGGCGCAACCAAGGCCACATTGGTTGCGTTTCATGCAGGTGCATGGGATGCGCCCCGGTGGACATAGCCGGTCACAGCACTAGGCGAACCGCCGCCGAGGCGTGTCGGTGTCCTTCATGGACGTGATCAGGTCGTCGCGGGCCCTGGCGACCCGCGACCGGATCGTGCCGACCGGGCAGCCGCATACCTCGGCGGCGTCCGCGTACGACAGCCCCAGGGTCTGGGTGAGCACGAAGGCCTCCCGGCGCTCCGCGTCGAGCGAGCGGACCAGCTCCTCGAGGACGACGCCCTCCTCGAAGCCGGGGGCCTGCTGGACCCGTTCGGCCGCCGTCTGCCAGTCCGGCATGTCCGCGTGCCGCGGTCGCACCTGCGCCGCCCTGATCTGGTCGACGACCACCCGGCGCGCGATCGACAGCAGCCACGTCCGCGCCGACGAGCGACCCTCGAACCGGCCGATGCTGCCCAACGCGCGCAGGTAGGTCTCCTGCGCCAGGTCGTCGGCCAGCTTCGGGTCCGCGAGGTGTGCCACGAACCGCCACACGTCCCGCTGAGTGGCACGGATGAACCGCTCCAACGCGCCGCGGTCGCCACGTCGGGCCGCGAACGCAAGCTGGGTGATCTCGGTGTCCTCAGGCCTCACAGTTACCACAACGTAGTGGATCGATCCCGCGTTCAGTCAGGCCCGGTCGTCGCAACCTGCGCGAGGGTGCCGGCGGAATGCGGGATCGCCGGAATGCGTCACTATGGACACGACAAACCGTTCTCAGCCGAGAAGGACAAGATGACTGACGAAACGACCCAGGTCGTGCGCAACGCGGACAAGAGCCGCTACGACGTGCTGCACGGCGGTGAGCTGGCCGGATTCGCGGCGTACACCGAGGAAGGCGACCAGGTCGTCTTCACCCACACCGAGATCGACGGCGCCTTCGCGGGCAAGGGCCTCGGCAAGGTCCTTGCCGGTGGCGCGCTGGACGACGTCGTCGGCCGGGGCAAGGTGATCGTGCCGGTCTGCCCGTTCATCGCGTCCTTCGTGCGCAAGACCGACCAGTACGACGACTACGTCAAGTGGTTGGGATGAGCGATCTCACCGGCCCGGAGTACTTCGAGGCCCGCGAGGTGCCCCTCGGCGGGGTGCGCGGCGTCCAGGTGGACAGGATCCTGCCGCAGCGCGAGCTGCCGACCCTGGGGGCCTGGTGCTTCCTCGACCAGTTCGGCCCGGACGTGGCCAAGATGGTCGTCCTGCCCCATCCACACATCGGCCTGCAGACGGTCACGTGGCCGCTGTCCGGCGAGATTCGCCACCGCGACAGCGTGGGCAGCGACGTGATCCTGCGGCCCGGTCAGCTCAACCTGATGACCAGCGGACGTGGGGTGTCGCATTCGGAGGTGTCGGTCGGCACAGGTCCGCTGCACGCGCTCCAACTGTGGGTGGCACTGCCCGCGGAGGCGACGGGTATGCCCGCCGCGTTCGAACACCACCCGTCCCTGCCGCACTACCAGGACGACGGCATCGACGCCCTGGTGTTCATGGGCGCGCTCGGTGACGTCGAGTCCCCGGCCACCACGTACACACCGCTGGTCGGCGCACAATTGGAGATCACCGAGGCGACGGTGCCGCTGCGGCCGGACTTCGAGTACGGGCTGCTCGTGCTCGACGGTGCCGTGCGGGTCGCGGGAGTGGAGGTCAAGCCGGGCCCGTTGCTGTACCTGGGCACTGGCCGGGATTCGCTCACGATGACCGGTCCGGCGCGCGCGGTCCTGCTCGGCGGCGAACCGTTCCCCGACGACCTGGTGATGTGGTGGAACTTCGTCGGCCGCGACCACGACGAGATCGCGGCCGCCCGAGCGGACTGGGAGGCCAACGCCGAACGCGGGCGCTTCGGCGCGGTCGCCGGCCACGGGTCCGACAGGATCCCCGCCCCGATCCTGCCGAACCTCCGCCTCAAACCCCGCAGGCAGCCGACACGCGGCTAGACGGCTAAGCCGTCTGGACGACCGGCGCGGTCAGCTGCCGGTTGTACCACTGGATGATCGAGTGGGCCGTCGGGCTCACCCCGACGGTGCCCGTCGAGATGTCCACACCGGACGCGGCCAGCCGCTCCCCGTAGCGGATGACGGTGTGCCCGGGATGCCAGGTGCCGCCCCACAGCGCGCTCTCCAACGCGTTGAGCACCAGGTCGGTCGTGACCACGGGGGACCGTTCGTAGGCCAGGATCCGGTGCGCGGACTCGTCGACGACGTACAGCGCGCCGCCGATGAAGTCGACGAACCACCGCCGGACCCCCGGGCCGCTGTCGGCTGGTCGCGGCCCGCCGGAGATCCGCAGGTCACGCATCAGCCGTTCGACAGTGCAGCGAGCGACCTGGATGCCTTCCTCGTTGAGCCGCCGCCAGATCCGCCGCGAGCCCGACGAGGTCTCGGCGAAGACGCGGAGGATCTCCCGTTTGATGTCCTCGTCCCGGCGCGAGCGCAGCGACGGCGGCCGGACAGCCGCCGCGTAGTAGGTGGACGGAGCGATCCCCAGAACCCGGCAGATCGGCTCGACTCCGAACGTGCGCTTGTGCTCGCTGACGAACTTGATCAGCTGGTCGGTCGCGGGTCGAGCTCCCGCGCGAAAAAAGCCGACGCCGCCTTGAGGATCTCGTTGGACCGGCGCAGCTGCTGAACTTCCTTGGTCAGCTCGGTGATCCGGCGTTCGGCGGAGACGTGCTCACCGGGCGTCTCGCCGTGCAGTTCGGCCTGCCGGACCCAGCCGCGTAGTGACTGGTCACCGATGCCCAGGTTGGCGGCGACCTCGGCGATCACGCCGTAGGAGTTCCCACGGGCACGCCGGGTGTCGAACACCTGCCGGACTGCTCTGACTCGGAGGTCATCTGGATACTTCTTCGGTGCGGGCACGGCTGGATAGTGACGGGCACGCGCACACGTCCCGCATAATCCGCGTACAAAGCCTAAGACTTCGCGCGGCCGTGCCCGCGACCGGCCTAGAAGGTGAGCGCCGCCTTTACGATCTTCACCGGCTTCGCGGGCAGCCCGTCGCCCGGGACCTTCGGGTCCGTGTCGACGATGCCGTTGGCGACGATCCTGTCGAGCACGTCCATGCCCCGCACGACCCGGCCGAACACCGAGTAGTTGGGGGCGATCTTGGCGAAGGAGTGCACGATGAAGAATTCGCTCCCGTTGGTGCCGGGGCCCTGGTTGCCCATCGCCACGGTGCCGCGCGGGTAGGTCTCCTTGCCGGTGACCTCGTCGGCGAACTTGTACCCCGGCCCGCCGACCTCGGCCTTGATCAGGTCGCCGCACTGCAGCACGCCGAGCCGGGCGTTGTCGGTCAGCCGCCAGCACTGGCTGTTGTCGTAGAAGCGCTGCACGACCAGGCTGGCCATGTTGTGCGCGGCGCACGGCGCGGCACCGGCCCGGTTGAGCTCGATCACTATCGGGCCGTAGTTGGTCCTGAAGGTGACCTTCTGCGTGCCGATGGTCAGCGCGAACGGCAGCGGGCGCAGGACGGGCTTCGGAGACGGGTTCTCCGGCGTCGGGGTGAACTCGCAGCGGACAATCGGCTTGTGCTGGCCGGTCGGCGCTGCCTGGGCCGGTGCCGCGGCGAGCACCGAGGCCGCAAGCGCGACAACACTGGTTAATACCCAACGAGTCTTCATGCCGAGACAATAACGACGACCGTGACGAAGTGCTTTGTAGCTCGCTTGTACCCCGGTCGGTGAGGATCGGGTCCCGTGAAGCATTGGGCAAGACTGCTCCTGGCAGCCACCACCGTCATGACCACCGCGCTCCCGGCCACCGCGGCGGCCGCCGCCGAGTCCCACTCCGAGCGGATCATCTTCGACGGCGGGGGCGACGACACGCTCAACGGCATCCGGTACCACTCCTTCCGGATCCCTGCCCTGATCCGCACGAACGCCAACACCCTGATCGCGTTCGCCGAGGGCAGGGCCGCGGGCAACGGCGACTACGGCAACATCAACCTGTTGTACAAACGGTCTACCGACAACGGCGCCACCTGGTCCAAGCTGGCCGAGGTCGTCGGCTCCGGCCAGGGGGTGTGGGGCAACCCCACCCCGGTCGTCGACCGGTCGACCGGCCGGATCTGGCTGTTCATGAACCACCAGCCGGACGGTCACCACCCGGTCGACTCGTGGGACGACCGGCAGGTGTGGCTCTCGTCCAGCGCCGACGACGGCGTCACCTGGCAGGCGCCGGTCAATCTGTCCGCCAGCCTCAAACCCAGGAACCTCGCCACCGGCAAGAGCTGGAACTGGGACGCCGTCGGGCCCGGAGTCGGCATCCAGACCACGGTGCGCAATCCCGGCAGGCTCGTGATCCCGGCACAGCACCGCAACATCTACAGCGACGACCACGGCACGACCTGGAAGGTGCAGGTCCTCGAGACGACAACCGGCGCGGCGATGGAACAGACCGGCGAGTCCACTGTGCTCGAACTGGCCGACGGCAGGCTGTACCGCAACGACCGGCCGACGTCGGCCAACTGGGCGAACGTCAAACGCCGCTGGGTGGCCAGGGGCACGATCGAGTCCGGCTTCACGCCGTTCTCCGGCGCGGACTGCCTGCTCGACCCGCTCAACGAGGCATCGACCATGCGCTACAACGCCGACACGCCCGCCCGTCTGGCGTTCGTGAACTCCGCGAGCACGACGACACGGACCAAGATGCGGATCCGGATGAGCGAGGACGAGGGCAGGACCTGGAGCTACAGCCGTCCGTTCTCGGACGCGCCGCTGCCCGGCGAGAGCTCGACGTACAAGGAAGGCGGCTACTCCAGCATCGTCAAGACCGCCGACTACCACGTGGGCGCACTGATCGAGGTCAACGAGAACACCGGCAGCAGTTCCACGTCCCACCGGTCCATCGCGTTCCGCAAGGTGAACCTGCCGTGGATCCAGGGTGGGGTGCGGGAACCGAACTGCGTGGAGTAGAAAGGCGTATGACCGGTTCCCACCTTGAAGGCGCGATCCAGTTGCCGAACGGGACCTGGATCCGCGGCCGGGGCCTGCGCAACCCCGAGCCGCCCGGCGGCAAGCCGGAGTACGGGCTGTACCTGGGGACAGCCAAGTTGCGGCGCAAACACGGCGACGGAATCGACTGGCCGCACGACTGGCTCGAATGGCCGGACTTCCTGCTGCCGAAGGACACTGCGGACGCCGTCCGCGCGATCCGCGAGCTGTACGACACGGCGAGTTCGGGCAAGCACGTCGAAGTCGCGTGTGGGGGTGGCGTCGGCAGGACCGGCACAGTGATGTCCTGCCTGGCGATCCTCGCGGGGGTCGCTCCCGCCGACGCCATCCCGTGGGTGCGTGAGCACTACAACCACCGGGCTGTGGAAACCCCGTGGCAGCGCAAGTGGGTCCTGCGGTTCAGCGACCGGGCCTCAGTCGGCTGAAGAAGGCGGTGATGTCGCCGCGACGGAAGATGGCGACGATCACCGAGGCGAGCAGCAGGATCAGGGGCAGAGTGGCGTCTCCGTTGTCGAGGATGAACAACTCGGTACCGGAGGCGCCCACCATGACCAGCGCCAGCCCGAGCCCGGCCAGTCCCGACAGACCAGGGATCAGCAGGCCGATCGCGCCCGCCGCCTCCAGCACACCGGTGACGTACCGCAGCCACTGGCCGAAACCGATGTTGTCGAACTTCTTCACCATGCCGGTCTCGAAGAACAGCATGTAGGCGCTGTAGAGGAAGTAGGCGGCCAGCGCGATCTGCAACAGCCACAGCACGATGTTGACGACCAGCAACGCGCCTTTTGTACCAGTTCCGTCGGACATGGCGACACACTGTACGCATGGTCACCCGTCGTCAAGTGCTCGCAGACCGGTTGCGTTCGCAGGTTGTTGGTGCCGTCCGTGTGGAGGGTGAACATCCCACTGCTGGCTTCGACGGTTCGCGGTATGCCTCATCTGCATGGCCTCTGTGAGATCGACTATTGACCTGTACGGGTGACGAGGGCAGCTTCTTGGTGTGGTTTCACAGGTCGCTCGATACTGTTTGTTTGTTTCGCATTCCGGTGGGAGGTTGATTATGGGCAGCAAGAGCAGTGAACGTGGATGGGAAGCGGATCCGGCGGCGGCATTCGAGCGGCGATGGGGAAAATCGGCCAAAGAGTTGACATATATCACCGCGGGCGGCGACGACGATGAGCTGAGTAAGACCACGGAAGTCTGTCCGGACGTCTGGGAGTTGACCAACGGGGACGTCGCCGTGATCGGTCGCGACCTGACCGACGTGTACCGCGGGCGTCTTCCTGATGGTGTCAAGCTGGCCGAGGATGAACGTGTGGTTGTCGTTCCGAGGGAAACAATGGTCGCCGCCAAAGGGGACATTCCGGATGCTTGAGAGTGTCCGGCGGGAGCCGGGTGTATTTCTTCCGCTGGACGACTATCTGGCTGAAGCGCCGAGGGAGCGGAAGGGGTTGGCCGATGTCGTGAACAAGATTGAACGCAGGCAGTATTTCGACGAGGGGGACGATCCGAGTTGGCTGGCGTTCACGGCAGGTGACTGGGACTCCGCCGTCCGGTTCAACGAAGCCGACCGAACTGACCTTCTCGGCTACTTTTCCGACCAGGCTGCTCGCGGTGTCGTTTTCCAGCGCGTGCGGGTCGTGGAATTTCCGATCACGCCTTATGTGCAATGGGAAATGAATGCGCTGAAGGTTCGTGCGGAGTGCGGTGAGAAGATCAGGGTGGTGACCGCTTCCGCTGTGCGTGACTATGAAGGCGAAAATCAGATACCTGAGGTCCTTGTCCTTGGTTCGAGAGTGATGTACGAGATACTTTACGATGAGCGGGGTGTCCCGTTCGGCAGTCGCAGAATAACGGACGAGAGTGTTGTGTCGGCAAGTCGAGGGGAGATCGAGCGACTGTACTCGATGGGTGAGGATATTGCCGATTTCTACGAGCGGGAACTGGTGCGTCTTCCACCGCCTGACGTCAGTCGGCTGCCGAGCTAGTCCCTGTTTCGTCGATCTGTCGAGAGGGCGGGCTGATACAATCCGCGAATGGCTCGAGCGGTACGACGGATGCGGGTGACAGGCGGGCTGGGTAAGAGGCGTCGTACACTGCCGGTAGTACTTCTGGCGGTATTCGCCGTCATTGCGGTGGTCTTCTCTCCTTTTGCTGTGTGGCTGATCGGACGATATGGGACCAATTCGGATTGGCAGCTGCTCAGTAATGTTGGTCAGACTTATGGCGCGGTATCGGCTCTGGTCGCGGCTATCGCGCTCATCGGTGTCGTCGTCTCGTTGATCATTCAGAGTCGCGAGGCGAAAGCGACCCGGGCGAGTGCGCTTCGCGGGCTGCATGTCGATCTCCTGCGAACGGCCATGGATGATCCGGTCTACATGGAGTGCTGGGGAGAGTACGCCACCGACAGCTTTGCGGCTGAACGTCAATTCACATACGTCAATTTGATTGTCTCCTACTGGCGTTCGGTCTACGATCTCGGCGAGGTCGATGATGCGACCCTGTCGGTCGCGTGTGGCGAGATTTTTTCGGCGATGCCAGGACGGACTTATTGGCAGAAGGTGGGACCGCGGCGAATGAAAACGGCGCCCACCCGCCGCGATCGCCGATTCTATGAAATCATTGACCAGGCTTATCGCGCTGCTGAACATCGGCCAATCGTGGCCCCGCCGCGTGTGGCTCATGCCCCAGGGGTTCGGGGGCCCGCATCGCCTGCCGTCGACAGGAAACACTTCGTGCTTCCGTTCGTGGCGGGACTACTCTTTTCGGTTGTCATCAAGGCCCTTGGGCGTGTGCTGTTCCGGCGGGGATGACTTCCTTCAGTCGATCGGCCACGAGTGCACGGGCGTGTTGGAGTGCATGTTGGTGATGTAGAGGTTCAACATCGTGCGCAGTGCCGTGTAGCGGTCGGTGTTGTCCCGCTCCTCGATCCGCGTGACCTCGCTGACCTGCCAGGTGGCGCCGTTGCGGCCGGTCAGGCAGCGGTCCTGGATGATGCCGAGCAGCCGGTCCCGCTCATCGGGATGCACACCCCAGCGATCCAGACCCTCGTACGCCAACGGCAGCAACCGGCGCAGCACGAGTTCCGCGGCGGGCACGAAGCCGACGCCCGGCCAGTACAGCTGGGCTTCGATGCCCTGGCGGGCGCCGAGGTGGAAGTTCTCCTCGGCCGCGCTGAAGGACATCTGTGACCAGATCGGCCGGTCGGCCTCGGCGAGCATCCGGACCACACCGAAGTAGAACGCCGCGTTGGCCAGCGTGTCCACGACGGTCGGCCCGGCTGGCAGGACCCGGTTCTCCACCCGCAGGTGCGGAGTTCCGTCGACGACGTCGTACACCGGGCGGTTCCAGCGGTAGATCGTCCCGTTGTGCAACCGCAGTTCACCCAGTGACGGGATGTTTCCGGATTCCAGCTCCTCGAACGGGTCCTCGTCGTCCACAATGGGCAGCAGGGCCGGGTACAGCCGGACGTTCTCCTCGAACAGGTCGAACACCGAGGTGATCCACCGCTCGCCGAACCACACCCTCGGCCGCACGCCCTGCGCCTTCAGTTCGTCGGACCGGGTGTCGGTCGCCTGCTCGAACAACGGCACCCTGGTTTCCTGCCAGAGGTGTTGCCCGAACAGGTAGGGCGAGTTCGCGGCCAGCGCGAGCTGCACGCCCGCGATGGCCTGCGCGGCGTTCCAGTACGCCGAGAACTGCGCCGGGCTGACCTGCAGGTGCAGTTGCGTGCTCGTGCACGCGGCCTCCGGCGCGATCGAGTCGCACGTGACCTCGAGGCGTTCGGTGCCTTCGATCGAGATGTGCATGTCCTCGCCGCGCGCGGTGAAGATCTGGTCGTTGAGCAGGGCGTAGCGCGGGTTTGCCGACAGGCTGTCCCGCGTGAGGTCCGTGGCGCGCAACGTCGGCAGGATGCCGACCGTCACCATGTGCGCGCCTTTCGTGCGGGCCTTGTGCTCCGCCGCGTTGAGACTGTCGCGGACCTGCTTCTCGAACGCGGTGACGCCGCCGCCGGACAGTTCGCGCGGCTGGACGTTGATCTCGATGTTGAACTGGCCGAGTTCGGTGACGAAGTCCGGGTCGGCGATCGCGGACAGCACCTCCTCGTTGCGCATCGCCGGTTCGGTCTGGTTGTTGACCAGGTTCAGCTCGATCTCCAGCCCGGTCATCGGCCGCTCGAAGTCGAACCGGGCCTCCTGCAGCATCCGGGCGAACGCGTCAAGACAGCGCCGCACCTTGTGCCGGTAGCGGGTTCTGTCCTCGCGGCTGAAGGTCCGCCGCTCGACTTCCTGACCCATCGCTCAGCCCTCCTGGATCCAGAGTCCGATCAGGCCGCGGAAGTGCGCGACGAACCGATCATGCTCGGCCGGTGGATACGTCGCCCGCACTGTGTCGACGAGCAACGAGTCGAAGTCGGGCGACGACACCCAGTCCCGGACCATCGTGTCCACATTGGGCAACGAGGTCGCGCAGAACTCGTGGTAGGCGGCCGTGTCGAAGTACTTGTCGGCCAGCTTGCCGTACTCGGCGAGCTTGGCGCCGTAGTCCAGCTCGGAGTCGGCGACCTCGAAGTACTTGCGGGTGTCCAGATCCAGCCGGGGCCTGCGGCCGGTCACCGCGCAGAACACCGACCACTTCAGCAGCGCGCCGATCGCCCACGGGAAGTAGTAGTGCAGCGAGGTGATCGAGATGTCCGGGCACGCGTTGGCGTAGTCGATCGGGTAGATCTCCTGGCCGACCACCAGGCTCTCGCACGAGTTGAACTCCCACCGGAAGAACGCGTTGATCAGCCGGGAGATCGTGACGACCTCGGAACCGGCCTGGTCGGACAGGAACCCGTGCTGCACGGCGTAGCGCTCGTGCATCGGTTTCTCCGGCTGGAACCGCATGACCATGGTCTCCGGGCCGATGGTCAGCGACCGGGCGAACGAGTCGTAGCCCTCCACCGACGCCTGCAGGTGCATCAGCATCTCACCGGACGAGTCGTACGCCTCGTGCAGCGCCTTCGGGTCGGTGATCCGCGAGACACCGCGCCACGCGCCGCCGTCGTAGGGCTTCATGAACAGGGGATAACCGACCTCGTCGGCCACGGCGTCCAGGTCGAACGGCTTGTTGTACTTCGCCGCGGTGAAGGCGTACTTCGCGTGGTCGACCGGATTCTTGTACGGCACAAGCCAAGTCGGCGGAACTTTCAACCCCAGCCGCATCATCGCGCAGTAGGCGGCGTGCTTCTCCATGGACTGGAACGTGAACGGGCTGTTGAGCAGGTACACGTCGTCCATCAGCGCGACCTTCTTCAACCACTCACGCGGCACGTAGTACCAGTACGCGAGCCGGTCGATCACCAGGTCGTAACGCGGTTTCGCACGCAGGTCGAACGGCTCGATGGTGATCCGCTCGGTGCTCAACGAGTGGTCGGCACCCGACGGACCGCGCACCGGCCCGAGCCGCGCCACCAGCGTCTCGAACGCGCGCGGCCAGTCCTCCTCGGTGCCCAGCAGCAGTCCGAGCAAGTGCTTTGTGCTGTCCGGCATGCGCGGCCTCTCTTCCTCAGCAGAACCTGGGCAGGTGGTGGGCGACCTGGGCGCGCCACGACGGCCAGTCGTGCGGCACGTCGTGCCCCCATACGTCGAGTTCGCAGCGCAGGCCCTTGTCCCGCAGCACATTGGCCATGTGCCGGGTGGACGGCAGCGAGCCGGTCGTGTCCTCCCACTGGCCCTGGCCGACCACCAGCAGTACCGACAGCCTGGACCGCAACCACTCCAGGTGATCACCGTCCAGGTTCGGCACGAAGTCGACCGGGTTGGCGAAGTACGTCGCGTCGCCGCGCTCACCCCAGCCGTGCCAGGAGGACGCGTCGTAGTTGCCGGACAGGCCGATGGCGAGGGGGAACAAGTCGGCGCGGCGCAAGGCGAAGAGGACCGCGTGGAACGCGCCGAGCGAACATCCCATCGTGGTCACCTCCTGCGGTCCACCACAGTCAGCGTGGATCATCGGCAGCACGTGATCAAGGACCCACGCCTCGTACGTGCCATGGTGCCTCGCGCGTTCTTCCAACGGGATCGACCGATTGGACCACGACGCGCCGTCGTGGGAGTCGACGCAGTAGAGCTTGACCCGACCGTCCTCGAGCAACGGCCGGACCGCGTCGATCATCCCGTTGCTCTCCCAGTCCCACGCGCGGCCCTGCTCGGACGGGAACACCAGCAACGGCTTGCCGTAGTGGCCGTACGCGATCACCGTCCCGCCGGCCACGTCCACCTGGTCACGTCTCAAGATCCCTCCCACACCGTGCGCAGCAGGTCGGCCAGCGCGGGGTCGAACGCGTCGCGCCACCCCACATAGTTGTGCGCGTCCGGCACCTCCACCAGTCCTGTCGGGTATCCCAGCGCCACCAGGGCCGCGGCCAGCTGGCGGTTGTTCGCCAGGTTCTCCTCGGCGAGACCGCACGTGATCGTCACCGGGATCGGCCTGCCCTTTCCCGTCCCGCGTACGACACCGCCGACGAACCTGGTGATCCGCCCGAACCGGCTGTACCCCGACTCCTGCGGATCCAACCGCCGGTCGAAGAACGAACCCGACTGCAGGAACAACCCGCCGAACAGGCTCGGCCTGCGCCGGTGCGCGTGCAGCATGGCCAGCCCGCCGAGGCTCGCGCCCATCCCGACCACGGGTTTCTCCACCGGGACGCGGTTTCGGATCGCGGGCAGCAGGTCACGCGCGAGGGTGCGGACGTACTCCGGATTGCCGGAGTACTCGTCATCACGATCACCCGGCTGGAGCAACGCGACCCGGTGCGGGATGTCGAACCAGGCGGCGAACCGCGTCAACCCGGCGAGCCGGTCGTACTCCGGGCCGTCGTTGGCCACCAGCAACGGCATCGGGCCCTCGCCGGGCGACCACAGCTGGGCCTTGATCCCCGGGACGTCCAGGTCGACGACCTCACCTGCCGGGGGCGTGTCGAGCCAACGCGGGGCGGCGTAGTCCGGGAACTGGACAACGGACTTGTCGCCGAACGCTCCGGGCGCGCGCAGTTCGTTGCCGGGGTCGCAGATCTCCTCGACCCGGCCGTCGCGGTGCCGCAACTGCAGGCGGTATTCCATCCGCCAGACCGGCGGGCGGTTCAGCGGCAGCGTCCAGCAGCCGTCCGCGTGCGTGAACTCCAGTGCCGCGCCGGGCAGCGACAGGGCGGGCAGCAGCCTGACCCCGGCGAGGACAGGGCCGGTGTCAGGCAGCCGGAACCTCACCGAGCTCGCCGTGACCAGCGGTCCGGCTTCGACGGTCGTTTCGTCCACACCGATCACACTCTCACGGCCGCGCGGGATCCGTGGAATAGTGCGTCGCCGTGAAACCACACAGGGGGCAGGTTCTCGCGGTTGTCGGCATCGTCGTCGCTGTCGTGACGGTCGGCGTGGTGACGGTGTTGCTGGCGTCCAACACCGAACCTGGTGCGGGCCCACGGGTCTCGGCGACGAGCACCACCAGGAAGACGACAACGCCCCCGCCGCCACCTCCGCGGCCGACGCTGACCGTCGACTCGGGATGCCGGATCGGGCAGGGGCCGAAGGAACTGGTGAAAGTGCCCCAGCGGGTGACCGGCCGGATGAACAGGGCGTGGGAGCGGATCGAGAAGTGGCTCGCGGCCAACGCGCCCGCGACCGCCGCGACGCTCGCCCCGCCCGCCGACCCCGGGCTGATCGCCGAGACGCAGCGGCAGATCGGTGTGCCCTTCCCCGCCGAACTGGTCGCGTTCCTGCGGCGGCACGACGGTGCGGGCACGGACATGCGAGCGGGCTTCGCGTTGCCGCCGTTCTACCGGCTGCTGTCGACGAGGTACATCGGCGAGGAAGCCAAGATGATGTGCGACGTGCTGAGCAAGAGCGGACACGACGAGAGCGTCGGTTGGTGGTGGCACGGCCAGGTTGTGCCGTTCGCGCACGATGGCGGCGGCGGCAACCTGCTGCTCGACCAACGACCGGGGCGCGACGGCTGGCTCGGTGACCACTCCGAGGAGTCGGAGATGCGCTTCGACACGTATCCGCGCACGTTGACCGAGCTGCTGGAGATGACGGCGACTTCGCTGGAGACCGGTGGCGTCGTGCTCAAGCACTACCGCCCCAAGGTGGTCGACGGTGAGGTTCTCGAGTGGGACATCATTCCGTGAGACAGCACCGCTGTGCCGGTCAGCGGGACGTGAATGCGGGTACGGTGACCGGGTGCCGTCAAGCGATCGGATGCGCCGGGACGCCGAGACCAACCTGCGCAGGGTGCTCGACGCCGCGGCCGAAGTGTTCGCAGGCCGTGGGCTCGACGCGACGCTCGCCGACGTGGCCGGGCACGCGGGCGTCGGCGTGGGCACGGTCTACCGGCGGTTCGCCAACAAGGACGAGCTGATCTACGAGGTCTACCGCGGGCCGCTCGTGCGCGCCACGGAACTCGCCCGTGATGCCAGCGAGGCCGACGACGTCTGGTCGGGGTTCGTGCGGTTCTTCGAGCGGTCCATCCGTGACCTGGCGGCCGACCGCGGCCTGTGGGAGCTGACCACGGGCGGCTTCAACCAGTCGTTGGGCTGGGCGCGCGGCACACCGCCGACCAGGCTGGCGCAGTTGTTCGCGGACAACCACAAGGTCATGGGTGCGCACCTGGACAAGCTCGTGCGCCGCGCCAAGCAGGCCGGTGAGCTGCGTGCCGACTTCGAGGCGCGGGACATGACACTGCTGTCGGCGGCTGTGCAGGCGACCATCACCGTCGACGACCAGGCTTCCCGGCGGGTGCTGGGGTTCATCCTCGACGGCCTGCGTCCGCGGGCGCCGTCCTGATTGTCCTGTTCGGACAACCGGCTTCAACAGGCCGCCATGAGGTGTGTGGGTGGTCGCTTGCGGCGCGCGTAGTCGATCGCCGCGGCCCGGTCCGGTACTCCCAGCTTGGCCAGTATCAAAGGGATCTGGTTGCCGACGGTCTTCGCGGCGATGCCCAGGCGTGCCGCGATCACGGCGTTGCCGCAGCCTTCGCCGAGCAGCCGCAGGATGTCCTGTTGCCGGTCGGTCAGCCCGTCGTCGGGTTCTCCCACGACGACCGACGCCAACGCGGGCAACCGCGCCGCGATCCGCGGCCCGAGAACCGCTTCACCCGCGGCCACCGACTCGATGGCGCGCACCACGCTCGTCGGGGAGGCACTTTTGTGCAGATATCCGCGCACTCCCGCGTTGACCGCGGCGCGCACGGATTCGTCGTCGTCACGGGTTGTGAACATCAGCAGCGCGGCGCCAGGCACGGCCCTGGCGACCTGCTCGACGGCGGCGAGCCCGTCGAACTCGCCGACCACGACGTCCGGACAACACGTGAGAGCCGCGTGGACCAGCTCCGACGAGCCGTTGACCTGCCCGGCAACGGTCATGCCCGCTTGCGTGACGAGCACGGCCAGGCCTGTCCGCATGACCGGATCGCGGTCGGCCAACAAGATTCGCAGCATCGGATCCCCTTCGCGCACTGACTGAGTGTCACGGGCGCGTGGGGCGGGAACCATCCCTGCAACAAGGGATTGACCGCACATACGATCGAGTCATGCGCGAGCTCGGGGGACTCGACCCTGACGCGGAGTCGATCGCCGATCTGGGGGAGATCGTGACCGCTGCCGTCGGCAAACACATCCGCCACGACGGGTACATGCTCGTCGCGACGGATCCGGTCGACCACGCGATCAGCCTCTACACCGGTCGGGACGGCTACCGCCCCGGCACGTACCGGAAATGGTTGTCCAACGAGAGCGACAGCCGCGACGAGCACAGCCTTGTCAGTTTGTTCGTGCGGTCCAAGGTGGTCAGCGCTGTCGGCGGCCAGGACGCCGCTCCGGGGCAGCGGAATCGGTTGCGCACGTTGGCCGACGACGGCATCGGCGCGGAGTTGCGCGTCGCCTTGAAGCAGGGGCGCCGGACATCCGGCTTCCTGATCATGGTTCGCGAGTCCGGCCGCGCGCCGTTCAGCGCGGGCGACATCGCCGCGGCCCGGGCGATGACCGGGGCTTTGGGTGGGGCGTTGCAACGGTTCGTCATGGGACAGCCGATCGGCGCACTGCGGGCTCCGCTGCCGCCAGGGGTGGTGGTGGTCGACGCGCGCGACGAGATCACCGTCTGCTCGCCCAGCGCCTACCGGTGGATGGAATTGCTGTACGCCGATGTCGCGACGGATCCGGAAGTCCGGTCCGGGTGGGCGTTGAGCGAGATCGCCGTCGCCCGCCTGATGGGCGGGCACGCTTCGAACCGCCAGCCGACCTCAGCGGGGTGGGCCTGCTGTCACACCGAGATCCTTCCCGACGGCGGGGCTGTGATCACTTTGCGGGCCGCGTCGGTCGACGAGCGGCTGCCGGTCGTGTCGAGGTGGTTCGACGTCACGCGGCGGGAGGAGACGGTCATCGGCCACGCCTTGGCCGGGTTGCCCATGAAGCAGATCGCCCGCAGGCTGGAACTGTCCGCGCACACCGTCAACGACCACTTCAAGGCGATCTACCGGAAGCTCGGCGTCCGCGGGCGGGACGAACTGGCGGCCGTGTTCGGCTAACGGCCCAGCAGTCCACGCAGGAACGCGGCCTGGCCGACGTGCTGGAGGTCGTCGGAGATCACGCTGATCAGCCGCACGGCCAGCGTGACCGGCGGATCCCACGCGGTGTCGACGACTCGGGCGTGGTCCTCGTCGGTCAGTGTTTCGAGGTAGCCGACGGTCTGCTCGTGGGTGGCGTCGTGGTAACCGGCCAGGAGGTCCGCCGTGGACCGGACTTTCGCCACTTGATCGGCCGTGTGGCCGTAGCCGGTGTCGGTCTCCGCCAGCGGCAGGCCGAGGCGCTCGGCCCAGCCTTCCTCGATCCACACCTGGGCGGTGCCCGCCGCGTCGGCGATGTGGTCGTCCTGGACGCGGGTCAGGTGCCAGATCAGCCACCCGATCGAGTTCGCCTTGTCGTTCACGCGGTGGGCGAGGTCGTCCGGGGTCAGCCCGTCCAGCGCCGCGTGCACCTCCTCGCGCACTCGGCCGAACGCGTCGACGAGCAGGTCCGTGCTTGTCATTGTCGTCCTCTGTGGATCTCGTTGGTTCCTTGGGCCGACCGTACCGAGTGGGTACGACAGTTTCAGGGGTTGATGCCTTCGACCAGCAGAGTTATGAACCTGTCCACGTTGTCCGGGCCGTGTTCGTTCGCCCACGAGATGGACGCGGTCAGCAGCAGGAGTTCGTCGGGCTCGAGGTCCGCGCGGACGGTTCCGGCCTGTTGGGCTCGTGCCAGGAGGCGTCCGCCCGCCTCCCGCATGGCGTGGCAGGACGCGTACAGGCGGGACTGCTCGTTGCGCAACGTCGCCACCACGGACGCGGGCAGGCCCTGGTACCGGTTCGACGACTTCACGAACTCCCTGAGCCACTCGATCAGGGCCGCGCGCGGCGATTCGGCGTCGAGCAGTCCGGCGCTGAGTTCGTCCAGTGCCGCGAACCTGTCGTGCAGCAGGGCCTCCAGCAGTGCTTCCCGGGTGGGGAAGTGCCGGTAGAGGGTCCCGATGCCGACGCCCGCGTTGCGTGCGATGTCCTCAAGCGACGCGTCGATGCCGCGTGTGCGGAAGGACTCTTCGGCTTCCGCGAGGAGTCGTTCGTAGTTCCGGCGCGCATCTGCTCGCATTCGCCCTACTCAATCACATTTGCCAAACGGAGGCAGCCTCCGTAAGGTCGGCACAACCGGAGGCATCCTCACCTTATTGGGAGTACGCGGTGACTGAAACCCAGCACGACCTGGGCAAGCTTGGAATCTGGACGATGGCGTTGGACGCCCATCCGGCCGCGGCGGTCCGTGCCGCGGCGGGGGAACTCGACGAGCTGGGCTACGGCGCACTCTGGTACGGCGAGGCGTTCGGCCGGGACGCGATATCCCAGGGCGCTCTGCTGCTCGACGCCACGAAACGCATCGTGGTGGCAAGCGGTATCGCCAACATGTACGTGCGCCATCCGATGGCGATGGCGGCCGCGGAGCGGTCGCTGGGGGAGCAGCACCCCGGCCGGTTCGTGCTGGGGCTCGGGGGTCACCGGGTGCCGGGGCCGCCGCTGTCGCTGGGCGGCTATCGCATCCCCTTCAGCGGCAAGCCCGTGTCGGGAGTGCGTGACTACCTCGACGAACTCGACGAGGTCCCGTTGAGCGGGGTGGCGGCCGTCCGTCCTCGCCGGGTGCTGGCGGCGTTGGGGCCGAAGATGCTGGACCTGGCGGCGGAGCGGACCTGGGGTGCGCATACCTACTTCGTGCCGGTGTCGCATACCGAGATGGCCAGGCAACGCATGGGAGCCGAGGCCTACCTGGCGGTCGAGCAAGGGGTGGTTCTTGAGACGGACGCCGATCGCGTGCGTGAGGTCCAGCGCGCCCATATCGGCCCGTACATGCTGGCTCCGCATCAGCTGAACAACCTGCGCCGCCTTGGCTTCGGCGACGGCGACTTCGCCGACGGCGGCAGTGACAGGCTGCTCGACGCGGTGATCGCGGGCGGCGACCTCGACGTGATCGCCCAGCGCGTGCGTGACCACTTCGATGCGGGCGCGGACCACGTGTGCCTGCAGGTCATGACGGCCACGCCGGGTGAGCTCCCGCTGCGTGAGTGGCGCGAGCTGGCGGCTCTCGTCACGGCGTTGTAGAAGCTCTTCCACGCTTGTTGACGATCTGTCTATCATGACATCCAGTCTCATTGGCGAGCTCGGTCTGGAGGTCACGATGGAACCGGAAAACCTCGCGCTCAGGCCGCGTGACGTGCGGTTCGACTGGGCCGCGCTGCCCGCGCACTGGATTCCGGGCGAGCCGTTCGCCACGCACATGTTCAACGTGATGCACCTGCTGCTGCCGGAAGGCGAGCGCTGGTTCGTCGAGGTCTTCAAGGAGGCGCTGCCGCTGATCACCGACGAGCGCCTCCGCGAGGACGTCGTCGGCTTCATCGGCCAGGAGGCGATGCACGCTTCCGCGCACCAGGGCGCGCAGGACCACCTCCTCCAGCACGGCATCGACCCGGCGCCGTACGTCCGGCAACTCGAATGGTTCTTCCGCGAACGACTCGACCGGCCGGACGGCGGCAGGCGCTGGCTGGTGGCGAGGCTGGCGGTGATCGCCGCGGTGGAGCACATGACGGCGTTCCTCGGGCACTGGGTGCTCAACTCGCCCAAGCTCGACGAGGCCGGGGCGGACGCGACGATGCTGGACCTGCTGCGCTGGCACGGCGCCGAGGAAGTCGAGCACCGCGCCGTGGCCTACGACCTGTTCGCGCACGTCGACGGCGGCTTCGTCAACCGGGTCGCGGCCATGGCGATCGGCTTCCCCGCACTGGTCTGGCTGTGGATCCGCGGCGTGCGCTACCTGATGACCGTCGACCCGCGGTGCAAGGGCAAGGCGCGGTGGCGTGACCTGGTGCGGGCCGGTCGCAAGGGGCTCCTGCCGACCGTGCCGTACCTGGTGGCCTCCATCCTCCGGTACTTCAAGCCGGGCTACCACCCGTCGCAGGAGGGCTCCACGAGCCAGGCCGTCGCGTACCTGGCCAGTTCGCCCGCCGCGCTGGCGGCCGAGCAATGAGTGCCCCGCCTGACCTGTACGGCAGACGGTCGAAGGACCGGATGTGGGCCTTCGCCGCGCGTGCCGTCGACGCTTTCGAAGCCGTCACGAGAAAGCTCGCGGGTGGCGAGGAGCCGCCGCCGAAGCCGGTCGTCAGCCTGAGCACGACCGTGGTCGTGCGCAAGGTCACCCCCGAGGCCGAGGACGTCGTCAGCGTGACGCTGTCCGCGCCGGACTGGTCGCCGCTGCCCGCGTGGCAGCCCGGGTGCCACCTTGACCTGATCCTGCCGTCGGGAACCCGGCGTCAGTACTCGCTGTGCGGCGATCCCGACGACAGGTCGACCTACCGGATCGCCGTGCGCAAGCTGGGCTCGGGTTCCCGGGAGGTGCACGCTCTCGGCGAAGGCGACGTCGTCACGGTCCGGGGCCCGCGCAACGCGTTCCCGTTCATCCAGGTGCCGAGGTACCTGTTCATCGCGGGCGGCATCGGGATCACGCCGATCCTGCCGATGGTCAAGGCCGTGCGGGACAAGGACTGGCACCTGGTCTACTGTGGACGAACCAGGGAGTCGATGCCGTTTCTCGACGAGATCGCGGACCTCGACCCGGCGCGGGTGTGGATCCGGCCGGACGAGGAGTACGGCGTTCCCGTGAGCGGCAAGGAGTTGCTGACGTGGGCGCTGCCCAGCACGCACGTCTACTGCTGCGGTCCGCCGAAGATGATCGCCGGTGTCCGCGTCGACCGGCGGACCGGACTGCACTTCGAGCGGTTCTCCCCGCCGCCGATCGTCGGCGGCCGTCCGTTCGAGATCGAGCTGAGCCGTCGCGGGACTGTGCTGGAGGTCCCGGCGGACCGGTCCGCGCTCGACGTCATCAGGGAGGCCGTGCCCGGCGTCGGCTACTCGTGCAGGCAGGGTTTCTGCGGCACGTGCACCCTGAAAGTGGCCGGTGGCGAGGTGGTGCACCACGACCGCGTGCTGACCGACGACGAACGGCGCGAGAAGATGGCGATCTGCGTGTCACGGGGCAACGGTCGAATCGTGCTGGACCTGTGATGCCACAATGAGCCTGATGAAGACTTCGCGGCGGATGGCGCCGGAGCAGCGGCGCATGCAGCTGCTCGACGCGGCGATCCAGTTGTACGGCACCCGGCCGTATGAACAGGTCTCGATCGACGACATCGCGGCGGCGGCGGACGTCTCCCGCGCGTTGTTCTACCGCTACTTCTCCAGCCCGACGGAGATCTACGTCGCGGCGCTGCGGTCCGCCGCCGACAGCCTGATCGCCCGCTTCGCCGCCCCGGCGGAAGGCCCGCTGCTGGACCAGCTCCGGTCGCTGATCGGCGAGTTCATCTCGTTCGCCGAGACACACGCCGCGGCCTTCGTCGCCCTGCTCAGGGGCGGCTCGGTGGTCGCGACGGCCGAGACCGGCGCGGTCGTCGACGACGTACGCAGGCACGCGGTCGCCGAGATCCTGGCCCGCACCGGGGTGGAGCACCCCTCACCGCTCGGGCTGCTCACGCTGAACTGCTGGACCGCGGTCGTCGAGGGAACGACGTTGACCTGGCTGCAGGAGCGCAACCTGCCGCGTGCGGACCTGGAGAACTGGCTCGTGGACCAGCTTATGGCGATGATCTCGGCAACCGCGAACTACGACAAGGAAACCGCGCAGGTCGTCCGCGAAGTCGTACGTCGCTAGGCCTTCGGCCGGTACGGTCGCACGTCCAACGCCGCCATCCCGGCGCGTTCGGCGGCCGTCATGCCCACGTCGGTGTCCTCGAGGACCAGACACGCCGCAGGTGGGACGTCGAGCAGCTCGGCCGCGCGCAGGAACAGCTCGGGCGCGGGTTTGCCGTGTGTGACCTCGTCGCGTGTCACCACTACGTCGAACAGCGGCCGCAATCCGGTCGCCGCCAGCAGGGGATCCACGACCGGACGCGAACTCCCCGTCGCGACCGCCAGCGGGAACCGGCCCTGCGCCCAACGGGCGAACGACGCCACCACCTGGATCTCACGCACCTGGTGGATCCCGGCCAGCGTTTCCCGTTCGCAGATCTCCCGCAGCGACCCGACGGGCACGTCGGGGTCGAGGAGTCCTTCGGCGACCAGCAAAGCGCACCAGTCGACGAACCCCGTGCCCTCCGGCGCGGACGGCATGTCCCCCGGATGGATGCCTTGGGTTTCGAACGTCGCGAACAGGGCGCGGCGGTTGTTCGCCTTGGTGTCGACGAGTGTGCCGTCCAGGTCGAAGATCAGTGCGCGGACACCGGGAACACGTTCGGTTCGCATCGCGAGCGACTCCACCGGATCGACCTTAGTGTGGGCATGACCGACCCGTAAGATGATCGCCGGTTCGATTCGGGTCAGAGACCAGGGGGCCGTGTGGACGTTCTGGACGCGCCGCCGGGAGCGGGCCAGCCGATGCGGGTGCTCCTCGTCGAGGACGACGACGCCGACGCCTTCCTGGTCGCCGAACTGCTCGCGGAGCGGTCCGACCAGATCGTGATGCACCGGGTCGAGACCCTGGCCCACGCGCTCGGCTCGCCGGTGCGCGTCGACTGCGTCCTGCTGGACCTGCAACTGCCCGACGCGGTGGGGCTCACGGCCGTGACCAGGCTGCGCCAGCACGCGCCGGGGACAGCGGTGGTCGTGCTGACCGGGCAGCACGACGAGGCCGTCGGGATCGCGGCCGTGGCCGCGGGCGCACAGGACTACCTGGTGAAGGACCAGGTCGACGGTCGGCTGCTGGTCAAGGCGCTGCGGTACGCCTGGGAACGCAAGCGTGCCGAAGAGGCCGAGCGGCAGTTGTGGCAGCAGCGGTTGGTGGCTGACGAGAACCGCCGCCTTGAGCGTGGGTTGCTGCCCGCTCCGCTGCTGACCGACCCCCGTGTCACGCTGGTCGCGCGTTACCGTCCCGGCCGTGGCGAATCCGTGCTGGGCGGGGATTTCTACGACGCCGTGGAACTGCCGGACGGCACGTTGCACGTGGTCATCGGCGACGTCAGCGGGCACGGCCCGGACGAGGCCGCGCTCGGTGTCGCGGTGCGCATCGCGTGGCGGTCGCTGGTGGTCGCGGGCCTGCCGACCAACGAGATGCTGCGCGCGATCGAGATCGTGTTGCGGCATGAGCGGATCAAGCACAGCTTCGTCACGGTGTGCGCGATCAGCATCGCCCCGGACAGGAGGTCGCTGCGGATGCGGCTGGCCGGCCACCCGCCGCCGCTGCTGATCGACGGTGACGACGGCGAACTGCTGCCGTTGGACCGCCTCGGGGTCCCGCTCGGGCTGCTGCAGGACGCCTCGTGGCAGGCGGTCGACGTCGACCTGCCCGAAGCGTGGTCGTTGTTGCTGTACACCGATGGCGTGTTCGAGGGCAAGGTAAGGGGCCAGACGGATCGGCTCGGCCACGAGAACATGGCGCGGCTGGTGCTGACCGACCTGCGGGCCAACCCTGACTGGCGCACGCGGCCGGAAGCCGTGCTCGACCGGTTGATCGCGGCGGTCGTCGACCTCAACGACGGCCCGCTCGACGACGACGTGGCGCTGGCCCTGCTCAGCCACCACGACCTCCGATGAACACCCTGCGCCGCTGGGTGGTGCTGCTGATCGTGCTGGAGGCGGTCGTGCTCGCGGCGGCGGTCGTCGGTGGCGTGGTCGGCCTGACCCAGCTCGGCGAGGCGCGCAGCCGGGTGGTCGACCAGATCGACCCGGAGCTGATCGAGCAGCGCGAGCTGGAGACCTCGCTGCTCGAACAGGAAACCGGCCTGCGCGGTTTCCTGCTGACCGGGCGGCCCGATTTCCTCACGCCGTACCGCGAAGGCCGCGTCCAGCAGGACAGGGCCGTGGCCGAGATGCGCAGGCTGGGTGCGACCGACCGGACACCGGCGGGCACGGACCTCGCCGTCGTGCTGGCCAAGGTGGCCGAGTGGCGGGCGACGGCCGAGCGGATGATCACGACTCCCGGCGACCCGGCGGCGGTCGAGACGGGGAAGGCGCAGTTCGACGAGGTACGTGCGGCGCTGAACACCCAGCGAACCAATCTGACCGCCGCACGAGCGGCGGACCGCCAGACGTTGCAGCGTTCGGCCGTCCTGCTGCCGGTCGTGTTCGCCGTCATCGTGCTGTTGCTCGTGATCCTGTTCGTGGTGCTGGCGTTCGGTTTCCACCGCCGGGTCGCCCGCCCGGTGTTCTCGCTGGCCGAACAGATCCGGGCCGCGACCGACGACATCGACCACGTCATCCCACCGGGAGACGGCCCGAGCGAGCTCAAGGAACTGGCCAGTGACGTGGAAGCGTTGCGGCAACGGCTGGTCACCGAGGTCGCGTCGCTCGCCACGCGGACGCGGGAGCTGCAGCAGTCCAATTCGGACCTCGAACAGTTCGCCTACGTGGCGTCGCACGACCTGCAGGAGCCGCTGCGCAAGGTCACCAGCTTCTGCCAGCTGATCCAGCGCCGCTACCAGGGCCAGCTGGACGAACGCGGCGAGCAGTACATCGAGTTCGCCGTGGACGGTGCCCGGCGGATGCAGGTGCTGATCAACGACTTGCTCGCGTTCTCCGGCGTCGGCAGGCACACCGCCGAGCCCACCGACGTCGACATGGCCGACGTGGTCCGCGCCGCGCTGGACAACCTGGAGCAGCCGATCGAGGAAACCGGGACCGAGGTGGCGTTCGCCGGGCTGCCGGTGGTCCGCGGCGAGGCCTCGCTGCTGACCACAGTGGTCCAGAACCTCGTCGGCAACGCCATCAAGTTCCGCGGCCACCAGCCGCCGCGGATCGCCGTCGAAGCGGCAAGGCAAGGCGACGAGTGGGTCTTCTCGGTCAGCGACAACGGGATCGGCATCGAGGCCGAGTACGCCGACCGGATCTTCGTGATCTTCCAACGGCTGCACCCGCGTACCGCCTATCCGGGCACCGGAATCGGCCTGGCGATGGCCCGCAGGATCATCGAGGACCACGACGGCCGGATCTGGCTGGACACCTCGGCCGCCGACGAGCGCACGACCTTCCGTTTCACACTGCCCGTCAGGGAGAACAACGATGCCTGAACAGCTGCGCCCGATCGACATCCTGCTCGTCGAGGACGACCCGGGTGACGTGCTGATGACCCGTGAGGCGCTGGCTGACAACAAAGTCCACAACACGCTGCACGTGGTCAACGACGGCGTCGAGGCCATGCGGTTCGTGCGCAGGCAACCGCCTTATGAGGACGTGCCGAGGCCGGGCCTGATCCTGCTCGACCTCAACCTGCCGCGCCGCAACGGGCAGGAAGTGCTGGCGGAGCTGAAAAGCAGCGACGACCTGCGGACGATTCCGGTGGTGATCCTGACCACCTCCGAAGCGGAGGAGGACGTCCTGCGCAGCTATCAGCTGCACGCGAACGCGTACGTCACCAAACCGGTCGACTTCGAACAGTTCGTCGCCGCGGTCCGCCAGATCGACGACTTCTTCCTCACGGTGGTCAAGTTGCCGCACACGTGAGTAGCGTGGAGGTCCACCGAACTGTTCTTGGGGGATCGAAATGTGCTTGTCCCATGTTGTCCCGACATCGGCCGTCAGCCGCCGGACCGCGCTCGCGGCGGGGCTGGCGGTCCCCGTCGCGCTTGCCGGGACGGAGGCGACGGCCGCGCAGGACGCGTTCGTCGTCGCCAACGTGCGGATCTTCGACGGCAAACGGGTGATCGACCGCGGTCACGTGGTGGTGTCCGCGGGCCGGATCGTGTCGGTGCTCGACCGCGGCGGGGTGCCCGCGGGACTGCGGGTGCACGACGGCAGAGGCAAAACGCTGGTGCCGGGCTTCATCGACGGGCACGTGCACCACACTGACGCGAACCGCACCGACGCGCCGCGGTTCGGCGTCACCACCGAACTGGACATGGTCAGCGACCCGACCGTGCACGGTCGGTTCAAGCAGCAGCGCAGGTCCTACGCGGCGACGGCGAATTCGGACCTGTGGACGGCGGGCTGGTGGGCGACCGTGCCGGGCGGCCACGGCACGGGAACCGGAACTGTGTTCCCCTTGGTCGAGCCGGGCACCGACCTCGCCGAGTTCGTGGCGGCGCGCCGGTCCGAGGGCTCGGACCACCTGAAGCTCGCCCTGGAGGACAGGAATCTGGCGACACAGGAACAGATCCCCGTACTGACGGCCGAGCAGACCACCAAACTCGTTGCCGCGGCCAGGAAACTCGGCATGCCCGCCGTGGCACACGCGACCGCGCAGCGCATGGCCCAGGTCGGGTTGCGGGCCGGAGTGACCGGTCTCGTGCACTTGTTCGCTGACGAGGTCGTGTCGGATGAGACGGTCGCGTTGGCACGCCGGACGGGCGCGTTCGTCAATCCCACGCTGACGCTGTGGAGCGCGTTCGAATCGGCGGCCAACCCGGCGACCAACGCGGTGGTCAAGGACCAGCGTGTCGCGCCGTACATCTCCGCCCGGCAGCGCGCGTTCCTCGACGCGCCTTGGGGTTTCGAACGTCCCGGCTTGGCCACCGCGTCGCGCAACGTCAAGATCCTGCACGACGCGGGCGTACCGATCACCGCGGGCACGGACTCCGGGATCCCCGGCATCGCGCACGGCGTCAGCCTGCTGGTCGAGTTGGAACTGCTCGTCCGCGCGGGACTGACGCCGTGCGAGGCCTTGACGGCGGCCACCACGACACCCGCGTCGATCTACGGGTTCGCTGACCGCGGCCGGATCCGCCAGGGCCTGCGCGCCGACCTCGTGCTGGTCGACGGCGACCCGACGAAGGACATCACCGCGCTGCGGGGTGTCGCGGAGGTGTGGAAGAACGGCGCGCCGATCACTCGCTGAAGAAGGCTGAACGCCTTGTGGAGACCAAGTAAGACCTCGCCCGCCAGCCGAGGGGAACAGGTTCATTTCAACCGTCTACTTCAGACTTGCGACCCGCGGGCGCGGCCGCCACGCCCTTGACCATGCGTGGCGGCCGCGGAGGGGTGTTCAGCCGGTCAGCTCCAGGAGACCGGGATGAACACGTCGAAGCTGCGGTCCCCCAGACCGATGTGGTCGCGCTTGCTGACGATCGCGCAGGTCACCTGGGTGCAGTCGAGCCGCGAGCCGGACTGGGTGATCCTGATCTGGGTGGTGAAGCTGCCGTCCGCCGCGATCGGGGTGGACGGGTTGGTGCCGATCGGGGTGTTGGTGACCCAGGCCGACGGCCCGACTCCGCTCCCGCCCTGTCCGTCGCCACCTTGGCATGGCGTGGGGTTGTCGCCGTAGCGGAAGTCGTCGGGCACCTGGCAGAGCGCGACGTAGTAGCCCTTCTTCGGGTCGTAGCCCGTGCCGGTCACGGTGATCGTCTCGCCTGCCGGGTCGAGGTCGGTGGCGTTGGACGCGGACAGGGTTCTGCCGTTGTGCGAACCCGAACCCGGGGCCGCTGACGCCGGGGTCGCCAGCGCCAGGACGGCGAACGCCGTGGTTGCCAGGGTGAGTGACTTGCGAACCATGAACAGCCCTTCTTGAGGCAGTCGGACCGTGGTGGGAGCCGGGCTAGATTATTAGGTAAGCCTAAGCTAATGTCGAGTCCGTGTTCAGATGGCTCCTCGCGCTGGCGATCCTGGTCGCAGCGGGCTGTTCCGCGCCTCCGGCAAGCACTTCACCCCAGACACCCACCGAGGGCAATGGACCAACCACCGCGGTTGTCGCGCGGCCGGACATCGTGCCGATCACTCCCGCGCCGCAACCGAACCTGCCGGTCACGGTCACCGACAACCAAGGCACGAAGGTGACCGTGACCAGCGTGGACCGCACCCTCGCCTTCGACACGTACGGCACGCTCGCCGCGACGGTCTTCGGCCTCGGCCTCGGCGACAAGGTCGTCGGCCGCGACACGTCGACGGGTTTCCCCGCAGCCAAGCACCTGCCCGTCATCACGGCGAACGGCCACCAGCTCAACGCCGAGGCGATCATGGCGCTCCGGCCGACCGTCGTGATCACGGACACCACGCTCGGCCCGTGGGACGTCGTCCTGCAGTTGCGCGATTCGGGAATCCCCGTCGTGGTCACGGATTCCAAGCGCACGATCGACAACGTCGACGACATCGCCCACCAGGTCGCCGCCGCGCTCGGCGTGCCGGACGCGGGCGCGCGGCTGGTCGAGCGCACCACCAAGGAGATCACCGAAGCCAAGGCCGCGATCGCCAACCGCGCCAATCCGGAGCACAAACCGCGGATCGTTTTCCTGTACCTGCGCGGCCAAGCGGGGGTCTACTACATGTTCGGCCGGGGCAGCGGAGTGGACTCGTTGATCGACGCGGTCGGCGGTGTCGACGTCGCCTCCGAGGTCGGCCTCGACGGGATGAAGCCGGTCAACCCGGAAGCGCTGGCGGGCGCGCGCCCCGACGTGATCCTGGTCATGACGAAGGGGCTGCAGTCCGTCGGCGGTGTCGACGGCATCCTGCAGCTCCCCGGCGTCGCGCAAACGCCTGCGGGGCAACGCAGGCGTGTCGTCGACATGGACGACACGCAGATACTCGGCTTCGGCCCGCTGACGGCGAACGTGCTCGACGCGCTGGCCACGGCGCTCTACGGAGACGTCAAGTGAAGATCCGGGTCGTCGTGTTGTTCGCGGCGCTCGTCGTCGGTGTGGTCGTGATGGCACTGGTGTCCGCGTCCGTCGGGCAGTTCCCCGTGCCGCTACGCGAGGTGATCGCCTCGGCGTTCGGCGGCGGCGCGGCCGATCCGGCCGCCCAGTCGACGCTGTGGAACATCCGGTTCCCCCGCGTGCTGATGTCGCTGCTGGTGGGCGCGGTTCTCGGGGTCACGGGCGCGCTGATGCAGGGAATCTTCGGCAATCCGTTGGCCGAACCCGGAGTTGTCGGGGTGTCGTTGGGTGCCGCGGTCGGGGCGTGCCTGACGATCGTGTTCCAGATCAGCTTCCTTGGCCAGTTCACCACTCCGGCCTTCGCGTTCACGTTCGGCCTCGCCACGACCATGGCGGTGTACACGCTGTCTCGTGCACGCGGCAAGACCGAAGTCGTCACCTTGCTGCTGACCGGGATCGCGGTCAACGCCGTCGCCGGTGCCGCCATCGCCTTCCTGACGTTCCTCGGCGACCAGCAGGCACGCGAGCAGATCGTGTTCTGGCAACTGGGAAGTATCGCCGGTTCGCGCTGGCCCTACGTGTGGACGGTGATCCCGCTGGCCGCCGCCGGGCTCGTGATCGCGATGCTGTTGGCGCGCCGGATGGACCTGCTGTCGCTGGGCGAACGTTCCGCGCGGCACCTCGGCGTGAACGTCGAAGCGCTGCGGGTGGTGGCCATCGTGCTCGTCGCGCTGATGGTCTCGGCGGCGGTGTCGTTCACCGGGGTGATCGCGTTCGTCGGGCTGGTCGTGCCGCACGCGATCCGCATGGTCGTCGGGCCAGGGCACCGGGTGTTGCTGCCCGCCAGCGCGTTGGGCGGTGCTTTGCTGCTGGTCTCGGCTGACCTGCTGGCGCGTGGCCTGATCCGGTTCGTCGACCTGCCCATCGGGATGCTGACCGCGCTGGTGGGCGGTCCGTTGTTCTTCTTCCTGCTGCGCCGCACCAGAAGACGGGCAGGTGGCTGGGCATGAGAATGGGCAAGCGCATCGAGGTACCGGAGCGGCTGGAGCACGGCAAGGAAGCGCTGCGCGCCGACGGCGTGAGCGTCCGGTTGGGCGGCCAGCCGGTGCTCAGGGACGTCGCGCTGCAGTTGCGGGCCGGTGAGGTGCTCGCCCTCGTCGGCCCGAACGGCTCGGGGAAGTCCACGCTGCTCAGCGTGCTGGCCGGGGACGTCACGCCGGACAGCGGCGGGGTCTGGATCGGCGGCAGGACGATCGCCGATTGGTCCACTGTGGAGCTCGCGCGGCGCAGGGCGGTGTTGCCGCAACGGATCACGCTGTCGTTTCCGTTCACGGTCGGCGAGGTCGTCCGGATGGGGCGCACGCCGTGGGGTCCGGACGACGACGAGGACGACAAGGTCGTCGACGAGGTCATGGCGCTGACCGAGACGACCGCGTTCGTCGAGCGTGACTTCAACTCGCTGTCGGGCGGCGAGCAGGCTCGTGCCGCCTTGGCGCGTGTCCTGGCCCAACGGACCGGGATCGTGCTGCTGGACGAACCGACGGCGGCGCTTGACCTGAAACACGCCGAGTCCGTGCTGGCAATAGCCAACCAGGGCGCGGCGGCGGGCGACGCGGTCCTGGTCGTCCTGCACGACCTCGGTTTCGCCGCCGCACACGCCGATCGGATAGCGGTCCTGTCGGACGGCCGGGTGGTCGCGGACGGGCAGCCTGCCGAGGTGTTGACCGAGGGCCTGCTCAGCGAGGTCTACCAGCACCGGGTCGAGGTGTTCGGCCATCCGCGCACCGGCCGACCGGTCGTCATGCCCTATCGGGAGGGATGAATGAGAACACGAGCAGGAGCACTGACTTTGGCGTGCACGGCGGTGTTCGGCCTGGTCATGGCTGGGCCTGCCGAGGCGCAGAGCGCGGTCGTGACCGTGTCGCCCGCTGCCGCGGACCCGGCGTACGCGACCTCGCTGACCGTGCAGGGCCGGGGTTTCCAGTCGGTCAGGAACGGCCACGGCGGGATCTACGTGTTCTTCGGCTGGGTCTCGGATCCGGCAGGCGGTGCCTGGCGGCCGAGCAAGGGTGGCGCGAGCGGCGTCACCTTCCGGTACGTGCAGGACAAGGAAACCAAGGACAACAACGGATACCAGCGTTTCGTCGCCTTCCCTGGCAGCGACACCGCTTCGTCGGCCAACGGCGGCACGATCGCCGACAACGGTACTTGGAGTACCAAGCTCACCATCCCCGGCGCCAAGTTCAAGACCGCCGACCGGTCCGGCGCTGTGTCCGAAGTGGATTGCCTGCGGACGCGGTGCGGTGTGATCACGGTCGGCGCGCACGGCGTGGTGAACGCCAACAACGAGACCTTCACCCCGGTGAGTTTCGCTGTCCCGAACCAGCAGCCCGCACCACCACCCCCTCAGAAGGCGACGACACCGGCAACACCACCACCGGCCGTCACCACGACGACACCGCCACCGACGACCACGTCGACGACGGCGGTGACAACGTCCAATGTGGAAACGACGAGTCCGGACCAGACACCGCAACCGGCCGCGCAGAGCCAACCCCTCGGCTCCGGCGACGGACCGAACCTCTGGCTGATCATCGGGATCCCGGTGCTCGTCCTGGTGGCGGTGGGTGGCCTGGTGGTGTCCCGTCGGCGCCTCACCGCAAGGAAAGAGTCAAACGATGAGTAGATTGAGGCGGGCGGGTGCGGCAGCGCTGGGGGCGTTGCTGCTCGTCGTGGCATCGCCCACGGCCTCCGCCGCCGACGCGCCGACACCCAGGGTCTCGCTGTCCAGCAGCAGCGACCTCGACCCGGCCGGGCAGCCGGTCACTGTCACCGGAGCCGCCTTCGACCCGAAGTTCGGCGACGGCAAGGGCTACGGTGTCCGCGTCGGCCCGCGGCGAACCGGCTGGCGCGGGACGGACAAGACGCCGTTCACCCAGTTCAGCAAGCTGCTCAAGGAGAACTGGGTACCCGGCATCACCCTGAAGCCGGACGGCACCTGGCAGGCCACGATCAAACCCGCGGCGAACTACACCGCGGGCGACGGCGAGGCGATCAGTGCCGCGAAAGAGCAGATCTACCTGATGATCTTCCCGTGGGACAACCCCGACACGTCCCGCGACATCGTGATCCCGTTGACCTTCAAGGGGATCACCACACCCGCGCCGGTCGATGGCGCGTTGGCGTGGGGGTTCAAGGGGGCGTGGCGCTCCTACATCACTGGCGGTGGCACCATCACGCCGAGCCAGGGCGCCACCTACGACACCTCCGGTCAGGCGCCCTACCCGTATTTCTGGCCGTTCAAGACCGCCAGCTACGACCCGCGTACGGGCAGGGGCGAGGTGCAGCTCACCGGGAAGGTCAACTTCTCGTACGAGGCGCACACGATCTGGGACTACGGTCTGGCCAACCCGAAGGTCGTGATCAACCCGGACGGCAAGGGCGTGCTGTACGCGACGGTCAACTACGCGCTGTTCGGCACCAAGACGCAACCGAAGGACGTGTTCGGGCCCCAGCAGATCCCGTTCGCGGACCTGGAGTTCGACGGCAAGCCCGCGGTGTCCGGCAAAAAGGTCACGGTCAAGATCAAATCGGCCGTGTTGACCGAGGAGGGCGGCGCGACACTGGCGGCCGGGGGCTACAAGAAGGGCACTCCGCTCGACACGGGGACCTTGGCGTTCACCGCCGACATACCGTCAGCCTGTGAGGCGAACGGCGTCTACACCAAGGGCAACCTCCTGTGGGGCTTCAAACGCAGCTTCCGCAACTACGTCGGCGGTGGCAAGGGCAACAGCATCACGGCGTCGGGTGGTGCCGTGATCACCGACATCGACGTGCAGGCGAACCCGAACGGGGTGGCGACCGGTCTGCACCAGTACCCGTTCAGGTCCGCCCAGTTCACCTCGGAGACCAAGTTCGACACGTCGTTCGGCGGGACGATCACCTTCAGCTATCCGGCCCACGACGACTTCACCGTCCAGATCGGCAATCCCCGCGTCGTCGTGGACGGCAAGGCCGGTTCGCTGTTCGCGGATGTGGAGCTGACGGCGAACGCCGGTGGGCAGGGCAAGCCGACCAAGCAGACCGGTGTCGAACTGGCGAAGCTGAACTTCGAGTCGGCGAAGACGTCGTCGGCCGACGGCGTGTTGACGGTTTCGGGTGTCGCGGCGACGCTGGCCAGCGATGACGCGTTCGCCGGGTACTACTCGAAAGGCGAGAAACTCGATGACGCGACGGTCACGCTGGGAGCGGAGTGTTCCTCGCTGCCCGCCGCGGCGAGCCAGTCGGGCGGTAGCGGCGGTGGTGCGTCAGGTTCGCAGGAGGACCTGGTGCCCGCATTGAACTTCCGGCCCCCGTTGGCCAACACCGGATCGGCTCCGTTCGGCCTGGTGGCCACGGGAGTCCTGCTGGTGCTGTCCGGGGCCTGGCTGGTCCACTTCGGACGGAGGGTCAGGCGGTCTTGACGACGCCGCCGTCGATCAGGTAGTCGACGCCGGTGATGTTGTTCGGCGCCGCGGCGAACACGACCAGTTGGGCGACTTCCACCGGTGTGCTGACGCGACCGGTGGAGACGCCCATGCCGTTGAGCGCGTTCTCCTGGAACTGCTGGTGCGAGATGCCTTCGCTGCGCGCGACCTTGGCGATGTAGCCGTCGTCGTCGACCCAGACGCCGGTGCTGACCGGGCCGGGGGAGACGGTGATCGCCCGCACGCCCTGGCTGCCGAACTGCTCGGCGGTGATCTTGGTCAACGCGTTCAGCGCGACCTTGGAGACGTTGTAGTTGACCGGGCCGCCGCCGACCAGCCGCGCCCCGATCGACGACACGTTGACCACGACGCCGCGGCGCTCGATCAGGCTCGGCAGTGCCGCCCTCGTGGCACGCAGAGCGCTGTAGAAGTGCAGGTCGAACGCGCTTTCCCAGGCGCTGTCCGGCAGCGTGAGCAGCGTGTTCGTCGCGCCTTCGACCAGGCTCTCGGCGTCACCGACACCGACGTTGTTGACCAGGATGTCGATCCCGCCGAGCAGGGCCGCCGCCTCGTCGATCAGCCGCTTCGGACCGTCCGGAGTGGACAGATCGACGGTGACCGCGTGCGCGCCGGTCTCCTTGAGCTCGGGGGTGATGGTCCGCGAGCCGCTGACGACCGCGACCCCTTCGGCGAGCAGCAGCCGGACGATCTCGAGCCCGATTCCCTTGCTGCCGCCGGTGACGACGGCGGTCTTGCCTGACAACCGCAGATCCACTGAGTTCCTCCCAGAAGTATCGGACCGATCGGTCCGGACCGTTCGGTCCCTATCGTGCTGGAGGTGGCGAGTTCATGTCAACCGATCCCTGCGTATTCCCGTTTTCGGTCACCGGCGAGGTGTGCGACGGGTGCCCGGTCGGACTGGGTGGTCCGGAACGTGATCGGGTAAGGTGCGAGCATGCCTCGTAAGTCAGATCCGGGGGCACGGGACCGCATCCTCGACGCCGCCTGCCGGCTGTTCAACGCGCACGGCGTGCACGCCGTGGGGATGCAGCAGATCATCGACGAGGTCGGGTGCGGCAAGAACCTGCTGTACCGCGAGTTCCAGACCAAGGACGACCTGGTGGCCGCCTACATCCGGCGCGGCAGGCGCGAGTGGCTGGTCAACCTCGAGGAAACGGAGCGGCAGGTCAGCGGCCCGGCGGACCAACTGGTGGCCCTCGTGGCGAAGGTGGCCGAGGAGTCGACCACGCCCGGCTTCCGCGGCTGCTTCATATACAACGCTTACGCGGAGTTTCCGGAAGCGGATCACCCTGTGAACATGGCGGCGGCCGAGAACCTGGAGCTGATCAGGGAGAGCCTTTTCGGTCTCGCGAAGCGTACCGGCGCGGCCGACCCCCGCACCCTGGCCGACCGGCTGCTGCTGATCATCGACGGCTTGAAGGCCAACGGTGCGGCTATGGGCAAAGCGGGTACGGCGGCGGCCGCGGTGACTTTCGCCGAGGAAACGATTCGGGCCGCCTTGCGGCCGATCGGTTGATTCTGCGCCGGTGTATCCGACGGTGTGCCGTGAAGGCCACTTGACCGGCATCGGAGGCCCCTGAAGTTCCCCTCGCGACGGGGCCACCGGGGTGTGGCAGCGGTTGCACGAGACGTTAGTGGCCGGGCTGAACGCGGCCGGGAGGCTGGACTGGTCGCGGGCGGTGTTCGACAGCTCGGCATGCGCGTGGGGCGACTTGCCGCCGCCCCGACGCGCTTTACGCCGACCGTGCCTACGACTGTTAAGAACTCTATGGTGACGCACAACGGCTGGTAGGTAACCAACACAGTGCACCCAGCGCCGGAAACCGAACCCCTGGCCGGAAACCGCACTCCAACGCAACCAACAGCGCAAAGCAATCAGACATTATCCGTGAAAACCAGCCCCAGCGACAAGCAGGCCACAAGTAGGCAGACCGTAACTCAACCGTGGCCACCGCTGGAAAAAAAGCACTGTTTCCGATAAACTGGACCTATGCCCGAACAGCTCGCTGTTCCATTCCGCCCAGTAGGTCAACCACCACACATTCCACTCGCCGAGATGACACGGGATCAAGTTCTTGACTATGTGGTGGACCGTCACCGACGACGTAACCAAATCGACGGCGAAATCGTGCAAGCGTACGCCCGGTTCGCGGAACTAACCCCGCCACAACGCAGCGGAATCACGATCGGAGACGGCGCGGCAGAAGAGATCGCGGTGGAATTGTCTCTCAGCCCGAACACCACCGCCAAACACCTGCACGAGGCCCATGAATTGGTGACCCGCCTGCCGGGGACGGTGTCAGCGCTGACCACCGGCGAGATCGACGTCATGCGGGCCAAGGCCGTGCGGGAGTACACCGCCGAATTGGACGACGACCAGACCGCACACGTGGAGAAGCGGGTGTTGGCGGGCGGGAAGCAAGAGAACCTGACCCGGTTCAAGCACGTCCTGCGGCGGGAAGTCATCCGGGCGGACCCGCAGGGCGCTGAACAGCGCCGGTTGGCGGTGAAAGCGCAGCGGGATGTCACCCGATGGCACCGGGCCGACGGGACCTCGAGTCTCACCGTCCACTTGCAGCCACACGAGGCGGAGTTGGCGTACCAGCACATCAACCTGCTCGCCGGACACGCCACAGGAACAAGCCGGAACCTCGCGACGGCGCGGGCTGATGTGTTCATGGACCTGATCAGCGGCAAACAGGTCGACCGGCCGTCGGTGAGTGTGCACGTGGTCGTGCCGATGACCACGTTGATGGGATTGAACCAGCAACCCGGAGAGATCAGCGGGATCGGGCCCATCACCGCCGAGTACGCGCGAGAACTGGCGCGGAACGCCACCTGGCGACGGGTGATCACCGACCCCACCGGGCAGGTGCTGGAAGTGTCTCGGCGACGGTTCGCCTCACCCGGGTTGACCCGGTTCGTCCA
>NZ_MTQO01000051.1 GCF_001984155.1 Actinosynnema sp. ALI-1.44 | reverse complement strand
TGGTACCGGCACATCACACTGTCCATGGCCGCCGCGGCGTTTCTGGTGATCACCCGACACGCCGCGAAAAAAGGGGGCGCACAGCATCCGGCGACGGTTGCTCCATGATTCCGCTGTCCGCCAACGAGATCCGCCGCTTATGGAACCGGATCACAGCACCGGTAGTCCACACGATCCGCCACGTCGTGCACTGGTCGAACTGGCGACGAACAAGCCAGACCCGGGCCCGCATCAGCCACTACCGCAGACGCGGACATCACAACCTGTCGTTGCAGTACTAAGGACGAAGTCCCACGACAGCCCTCAGCCCCGGTAGGCGACAGGTCAACCCGGTGGGAGGCCGGTGCGACGGTCCCGGTCGGCGAGGTCAGCGGCGTACAGCTCGACGTCTCGCAGGCCAACGCCCCGCCCGCCTGCCCGCAGCCTGCCGACCAGCGGTACCACCTCGTCGGCCCACCACCGCTGTGCCAGCTCTTGCGGCCCGACCCCGGCCAGGCCGCGGCGAAACCCCCAGGCCTCGGCGGCGTCAGCCAGCCGCGCCCAGTCCGCGGGACAGTCCAACCACAACTCGTTCCGGGTGTCATCAGGGAGCGGCACCCGGCGCAGGAACTCCCGTTCGGCCGCCTTGCTGGCCAGATGTGACAGCCGCAGGCACCACTTCGCGTAGGCGGTGGTGCAGATGCGTCGCACGATCGCCGGCACACTGTGATGTTCGCGCGCCCGGGCCACCGACACGCGATGGTGCCCGTCGACCACGAAATACATCTCGTCAAGCTGGATCAGCTCCACCCTGGGCAGCGCGATCCCGGCAGCCATGGCGTCCGCGACCGACCGGTGACGCCCCCGCAGCGCCCGGTTCACCAACCGGAAACGGGCGTCGAAGTCCCTCGCTCTCGTCACGGTGCCCACGATCCGATCGGTGCGCACGTCGTCGGGATAGACGAGCACATCGCCCTCTTGGCCCAGCGCGGCGATCGCGTCCCCGAAGACCACAGGAGCGCGGTCGTCCGGGTCGCCGCCGCGCAGGTCCCGCAACCATCCATCCATGTCGTCATTCTACCGATGACACCGACAATGTGACGAGCCATGATCACGCCACAGGCGAGCAGGCCGTAGCAACAGGACCCGTGGCGATGTTTATGACGTGAACAGGCGGTCAAGGTGATAGCGCAGCACACCAACGGCTTCCGTCGGTGTGCGCTGTCCAACCAGGACACTGGTGCCTAGTCCGTGGCTGATCGCGAGCAACCGTGCCGCTTCGGCGTTGACGTCGAGGTCGTCAGCCAGCTCGCCCGTGGTTCGCGCTTGGGTCAACGCGTCCGCCAATTGGCGTTCCAGCCTTCTCGGGCCTTCGACGAACGGCTGCTCGGCCAGGTCGGGATCGGTCATGGCCAGCACCGCGTACGACGTCCAAACCAGGTGGAATGCCCTGCTTTGGTCGCCCACGGGAAGCGCCTCGGCCACCAGGGCCTCGACGAAAGTCCGTACCGGCGTGGGGTGTGGGACATCCGCCAGGCGCGCTTGCCAACGCTTGCGGCTTTCCCGCTCCAGGTAATCGATCGCGGCGTGCATGAGACGAGCCTTGGTCTGGAAGTAGTGCTGCACCAGCCGTAGCGAAACTCCCGCCTCGGCTGCCACCGCACGCATGGTGACCGCGTGCAGCCCTTCTCGCGCGGCCAGACGCAGCAACCCGTCGACGATCTGCCCGCGGCGCACTTCATGATCCACGATCTTCGGCACTCTTTTATGATACATGTGTATCACGAAGGAGGTGTCCCGGAGTGTTGCTGGTTCTCGCCTGCGCCGCGCAGTTCGTGGTCGTGCTGGACGTGTCGGTCGTGAACGTCGCACTGCCGTCCATCCAGCGCACGCTGGGCTTCGACGAATCAGGACTGCAGTGGGTCGTGAACGCCTACGCCCTGGTGTTCGCGGGCTTCCTCCTGCTCGGCGGACGCCTGGCCGACCTCTACGGCCTGCGGCGCGTCCTGCCGACCGGGCTCGGACTGTTCGGCGCGGCCAGCCTCGCGGGCGGCCTGACCGACAGCGCCACGCTGCTCATCGCCGCACGGGCGGCCCAAGGCTTGGGAGCGGCGGTCCTCGCACCCGCCACGCTCACCGTGCTCACCACCACCTGTCCGGAAGGGCCGGGACGCACCCGCGCACTGGCGATCTGGACCGCGGTCGGACTGGCAGGCGGTACCGCGGGAAACCTGATCGGCGGGATCCTCACCGAGTACCTGTCGTGGCGCTCCACGTTGCTGATCAACGTACCCATCTGCGCCTTGGCCGTCCCCCTGGCCCTACGCGTCCTCTCGCCCGCCCCCAGGCAAGGCGCCTCGTCCCGATTGGACCTTCCCGGGGCGGTGCTCGCGACCGTCGGCCTCGCCACCGTGGCCTACGGTCTCGCTCACGACCCGGTCGTCCTGGGGATCGGAGTCTGCGCCCTCGCACTGTTCGTCGTTGTGGAAGCGAGAACGACGGCCACACCGCTGTTTCCGTTGCGCCTGTTGAGGTCACCGGCGATCTCGGTGGGCAACGTCACCATGCTCCTCGCGGGCGCGTGCCTGAATCCCATGTGGTACTTCCTGACCCTCACCATGCAGAACCTCCTGCACTACCCGGCATTGCTGACCGGGCTGGGGTTCCTGCCGCACACGATGGTGTCGATCGCCGTGGGGATGTACCTGACACCCAGGCTGATGCGTCACGTCAGCAGCCGGACGTTGGTCAGCACCGGCGCGCTCGTCGGCGCCGCGGGATTCTGGTGGCAAAGCCGCATCGGACCGGATAGTGACTACGTCTCAGGCATCCTGCTGCCCGCCGTGGTGATCTCCCTCGGCGGCGGACTGGTGAACACGCCCCTCACCACCATCGTGACCTCCGGCGTCGGCACCGCGGACGCGGGGGCGGCATCCGGCCTGATGAACACCACCAAACAGGTCGGCGGAGCACTCGGCCTCGCCGCGCTGGCCGCCTTCACCAACACCGCCACGCAGGCGTTCCTCGCCATCGCCGCGGTTCTGCTGATCGTCGCCGCCCTCGGTCGCACACTGCCCCTTCGGGCACCCGACTGAGTCACTACGGCCGTCCGAAAGGGAAATCGTTGCCGGGTGTCCAAATATAGTATCCGGACGATGCCATCTGCGGATCAATCTGGAGAAGGTATGACACAGTTCGATTCGGACCGGACCTCGCCCGAGTCTACCGACGGCCAGCCGCACCACCACGGCACTAGGCGACCCGCGACTGAGGCTGCCGGGCTCGATCAGGACCACGGCGGTACCCACAGCGGGAGCATCGATCCGGCTCAGTCCCCAGGCATTTCCGAGCAGCGCTTGCTGGCCTTGCAGCGGACCGTCGGCAACGGCGCGGTCACCAGATTCGTTCAGCGGGTACCTGGTACGAACGAGAACGTCGACGATCTCGCGGCTCAGGTCAGGCGCATGGAAGTCAGGGACAAGGCGACCCGGCAGTTGGAGGCGTTCAAAAGCGAGGTGACGCGGCGGGTGACCGCGTGGGAGATCGCGATTCTCAACATCGGATCCGCGTACTCCATCGCGGCGACCAACCACAGCAACGCCATCGCGCAGAAGAAGAAGGTCGACGCCATCAAGTCCCAGGCCATGTTCGGCGTACTGGCGGTCGCCACCGCCGGTGGCCTGTCCTGGATCAGCGCTCTTGCGACAGCGGGTGAGACAGGTCTGCTCCTCGGTGCTCTGGACACCGCCGCTCGGGCTGGTGTCGGCCAGGCGATCGGGCTGGGTCCCGCTCTCCAGCAGCGTGTTCCCACGACCGACCAGACACCCGTTTCGACCGATCCCCTGGTGTTCCAGAACGAGCGCCTCGTCCGGCTCAAGAAGTCACAGCAGGAAGCGCAGTCGACGTTCAGGTTCTACGAGGACAACTTCCGTGTCTGGAACATCAAGGAGTGGGACAATTTCGACCTCGACAAGCAGCGGGTGAGCCACACCGAATGGCTCGCGCAGGCTGACCTGTTGCGCGGGCAGGCAGAGCTGCCGCCGGTCGAGTTCATGGCTCGGGAACTCGAGCGGGGATTCTGGGCGCACTGGGCACCTGCGCTGCGCGTCTTCGAACCGGAGCCCACCGACCCGACGGGCAAGGATCTGCGCAAGGTGTACAAGTCGCCAGGCACGGCAGTGGAAGCCCGGCTCGACGAGCTGGGGATCACGAAGGAATCCGGTGTCGGCGACTTCGGCTGGTGGACGACCGACGCCGAGATCGACCAACTCATCAGCTGGGCCAACGGCTACCAGGTAAGACCATTCATGTGACGCGCACACTACCGCTGGACAGGCCACGAAGTGCTTGTGTGGCGCGCGTTCTCGAGCCGGACGACGGCGTCGGGCACCCGGCCGGTCCCGCGGAGCACGACCGCCGCGTCCGAGCTTCAGTAGTTGCCCAGGCCGCCGCACACGTTGATGGCCTGTGCGGTGACCGGCGCCGCCGAGTCGGACACGAGGTAGCCGACGAGCCCCGCGACCTCTTCCGGCGTGGTGTAGCGCCCCAGGGGGATCTTGGCGTTGAACCGGTCGAGGACCTCTCCGTCGGTGATGCCCCACACCTGGGCGTATCCCTGCCGGACCCGTTGTGCCATGGGGGTTTCCACGTAGCCGGGACACACCGCGTTGACGGTGATGCCGGTCTTGGCGAGTTCGAGCCCGAGCGCCTTGGAGAACCCGACCACCCCGTGTTTCGACGCCGAGTACGGCGCTCCGAGGACCACCCCCTGCTTGCCGCCGGTCGACGCGATGTTGATCACCCTGCCGTGCCCGCGCGCGAGCAGGCCGCCGGTGGTGAGCGCCTCGCGGGTCATCCGGAAGACACTGGTCAGGTTGGTGTCGATCACGTCGAGCCACAGCTCGTCGGTGACCTGCGCGGTGGGGCCGCCGCCGCTTCGGCCCGCGTTGTTGACCAGGATGCCCACGGGCCCGTAGCGGTCGACGGCATCACGGACGTACCTGCGGATGTCGTCAGGTGCGGTCACGTCGCACTCGACACCGTCGGCTTCGAAACCTTGTACTCGCAATGCTTTGACGGTATCCGTCACACTGCCCACCTTGCGCGCGCACAGGAATACCCGGTGCCCGAGCTCGCCGAGCTTACGCGCGACTGCCAGACCGATGCCGCTTGTCGCACCGGTCACCAAAGCCGTGGTCGTCATCGTGCCTCCTAAGACCTCGCGAGCGACAGGTTGACGAGGGCGAGGAGCTCTCCCGGGTTCGTGCTCTCGGCCAGGATGTCGTCGGGCAACCTGACGCCGTACTCCCGTTCCACCGCACGCATCGTTTCCAGCAACGCCAGCGAGTCGTAGCCCAGGTCGTCGAAGCCGGTGTCCTCGTTGCCGGTACCGAGTTCCACCGCGTCCTCGTCGGCACCCGCGACCCGCCGCATGAGCACCGCGAGGTCAGCCATGGTGAGTTGGTGCATCGCCTTCCCTCTTTCCGTGGATTCCGCCGTTTCAGGGCCGGAGGCGGGTCAGGCCGCGCGAACGACCATCGCCGAGTTGAAGCCGCCGTGACCGCGGGCGAGCACGAGCGCGGCCGTCACCGGCACGTGTCTCGGCTTGCCGATCACCAGATCCATGCCGTAGTGCCGGGGCACGTCGGAGACGTACCCCGCGGGTGGGATGACACCGTCGCGGATCGCCAGCAGGGCGGCTGCCACGTCCAGCGGAGCGCCACCGGAGTAGAGACGGCCGGTCATCGCCTTGGGCACCACGACGGGCACACCGTCCACACCGAACACCGCCGTGATCGCACCGGCCTCGGCCATGTCCAGGTCCGGCACGCCGTAGCCGTCGGCGAAGACGACGTCGACGTCGCCCGCGGCGAGGTCCGCGTCGGCCAGGGCCAGCTCAATCGCCCGGCGCAGGCCCGGTTGCCGACCGCTGTGCACCGGTGGGTCGAACGTGGCCGCGTAGCCCGCGATCTCGCCGTACACCGTGCCCGCGGCACGCGACCGGGCCGACTCCGCGCTCTCCACTACGAGGATCGCCCCGCCCTCACCGGGAACGAATCCGCTGGCGTCGACGTCGAACGGCAGGTACGCGCGGCGAGGGTCGGCCTGGGAGCTGAGCCGGCCCCCGGCGATCTGCGCCACCCAGCCCCATGGGCACAGCGCGCCGTCGACGCCTCCGGTGACCACCAGATCGGTTCCCCTGCGCACGTACCGCCGGGCCTGCGCGATCGCGTCCAGGCCGCCGGCCTGGTCGGCGACGAGCACGCTCGCCGGCCCGCGCAACCCGTGCATGATCGAGATCTGGCCGGTGTTGACCGCGTAGAACCAGGCGAACGACTGGTACGCGCTGACGAACTGACCGCCCTTGCTCCACAGCTTCGCCATCTCCCGCTGGCCGAACTCGAAGCCGCCGGACGAACTCGCGGTCACCACGCCCATCCCGAACTCGTCCAGCTCGGCCGGGTCGACAGCGGCGTCCGCCAGCGCCATCCTCGCCGCGAGAAGGCTGAGCCTGGTCATGTGGTCGGTCTGCGGCAGCAGCCGGTTCGGGATGTGGTCCTCGGCGACGAAGTCGGGTACCTCACCGGCCAGCCGAACCGGGTACCCGGCTGGGTCGAACCGGCTGATCGGCCCGATCCCGCTCTCCCCGCGCAGCGTGGCGGCCCAGTAGGCGTCGGTGCCCAGACCGTTCGGTGCGGTCACACCGATCCCGGTCACCACGACCGGGGTGGTCACGCCGCGGCCCGGTCCGGCCGGGCGAGGACCATCGCGCTCTGAAACCCGCCGAAGCCGCTGCCGACCGTGAGCACCGTGTCGACCCGTTGCGCACGCGCCTGGAGGGGGACGTAGTCGAGATCGCACTCGGGGTCCGGCTCGTGCAGGTTGGCCGTCGGCGGGACCAGGCCGTGCTCCATGGCCAGCGCGCACGCGGCGATCTCCAGCGATCCGATGGCGCCGAGTGAGTGCCCGATCATCGACTTGATCGAGCTGACCGGCGTCCGGTATGCCTTGTCGCCCAGGCTCCGCTTGAACGCGGCTGTCTCGTGCCGGTCGTTCTGCCGGGTCCCCGAGCCGTGCGCGTTGATGTAGTCTATTGTGGACGGATCGGTGCCGCTGCCTGCCAGCGCGGCCGTGATCGCCTCGGCCAGTTCCCGGCCGTCCGGCCGCAGGCCGGTCATGTGGAAGGCGGTGGCCCTGGCGGCGTACCCGGCGATCTCGGCGTAGATGTGCGCACCACGTCGCCGGGCGTGGCCGAGTTCCTCCACCACGAACATGGCCGCTCCCTCGCCCAGCACGAAGCCGTCGCGGCTGCGGTCGAACGGCCTGGAGGCGTGCTCCGCGTCGTCGTTGCGCGGCGTGGTTGCCTTGATCGCGTCGAAGCACGCCACGGTGATCGGTGAGATCGGCGCGTCGGTCGCACCCGTGATCATCACGTCCGCCGCGCCCTCACGGACCAGGTCGACCGCGTGGCCGACCGAGTCCAGCCCGGACGTGCACCCGGTGGACACCAGGCCCGCCGGGCCTTCGGCCCCCGCGTCCACCGCGACCTCGGCAGCGATCGAACTGGGCACGAGGAAGTCGTACAGGTGTGGCACGGCGTAGGTGTGGTCCACCAACCAGTCCCGGCCGCCGTCGCTGACGACCTGGTACTCCCGCTCCAGGCTCATGGTGCAGCCGACCGCGCTGCCCACGACCACCCCCGTCCGGTACGGGTCGAGGTCGCCCGCGGGCAACCCGCTGTCCGCCAACGCCTCGCGCGCGGTCACCACCGCGAACTGGGTCGCCCGGTCCATCCGGCGCCGCTCCCGCGGGGTCAGGCCGTGCTCGGCCGGGTCGAAGTCGGCCTCGGCGGCGACCTGGGAGCGGAACGAGGAGGCGTCGAAGAAGGAGATGCCGCGGGTCGCGGTCCGCCCGGCGCGGATCAGCGCCCAGAACGGCTTGGCTCCCACACCACCCGGTGCCACCACCCCGATCCCGGTGATCACCACGCGCCTGTCCATTCGCCCTCCGTTTCTCGGCACAGCCCCGAGAATCGCAGCAGCGGGTCGAGAAAGGACCGCACGTCGGCTATAGCGCCACCTTTCGCCGTTCTCGACCGCAGGTCCAGCCAACCCGGCGCAGGATGGGCGGGACGTCAACAAGGAGGCGGTCATGCTGCTGGACGGACGTGTCGCCGTCATCACCGGTGGTTCGAGGGGACTCGGCGCGCAGATCGCCGCGGTGTTCTGCCAAGAGGGCTGCCGCGTCGTGTGCGCGGGCCGCAGCGACGAGCCGTCGGACGAATCCACCGGCCACGAGCGGATGATCCACCACAAGGTCGACGTGCGCGACGCGCAGTCGGTGCGGGAACTCATGGCCAAGGCACGTGACCACTTCGGACGGTTGGACGTGCTGGTTGCCAACGCCGCGGTGAGCCTGCCCGGGTTCGTCGAGACCGCGGCCGCCGCGGCGTGGGCGGACACAGTGGACACCAACCTGACCGGGACGTTCCACTGCGTCCAGGCCGCGATCCCGTACCTGGCCGACGCGGGCGGCGGCCGGATCATCACCCTGTCGTCGGCGCTGGCCACCCGGATCGCCCCGGGCTCGTCGGCGTACTCGGCCACCAAGGCCGCGATCGAGGCGTTCACCCGGATCGCGGCGGTGGAACTCGCGCCGCGGTCGATCACGGTCAACTGCCTGGCCCCGGGGTTCATCGACGCCGGAATGGGTCGTCAGCTCAGCGCCGACACCACCGTCTGGCCGCAGTACGAACGCAGGTTGGCCATGGGCCGGATGGGCGGGGCCGACGAGGTGGCCCGCGCCGCGGTGTTCCTCGCCGGCCCGGACAGCTCCTACGTCAACGGGCACGTGCTCGAAGTCAACGGCGGCCTGAACTGGTGATGTCGCGCAGCACCCGGTCGTCCCGGTGGATCGCCGCACGCAGCCGCCGGATCCGCGGCGACGGCGTGAGCGTCTCCTCGGCGAGCGCCGACGCGAGCGTGTCGTAGACGCCGATGGCCTCGTCGCGCCGCCCGGCCTGGTGCAGCGCGAGCATGGCCTGCGCGTGCAGGTTCTCGTTCAGCGGGTACTCCGGGAGGAGCAGCCGCAGTTCGCCGACGAGCCGCTCGTGCCTGCCCAGGCGCAGGTCCGCGTCGACCCGCTGTTCCAGCGCGGTGACCCGGCTCTCCGTGATCCCCGCCAGCCGGGCGCGCAGGACCGGCCCGGCGGAGACGTCGGCCAGTGCGGGGCCGCGCCACAGGGCGAGCGCGTCGGACAACATCGTGGCCGCCAGGTCGTACTCCCCCGATGCCTTGGCGGCGAGCGCGTCCCGTACCAGCGTGGTGAACCTGTCGGCGTCGAGTTCCCCGTCATCGGCGTGGAACCGGTATCCGGAGTCGCGGGTGACCAACCGCTGCGGCAGGCCCTGCCTGCGCAACTGCATGACGTAGGTCTGCACGGTTTGCACGGCTGTGCGTGGCGGGTTGTCGTCCCACAGTTCCCGCACGCACGTGTCCGTCGTGACGGACTCGTTGGCGTGCAGGACGAACAACGCGAGCAACTGCCGCTGTTTCGGCGGCCGTGGCACGTAGCTCACGCCGTCTTCCGTCACCACCAACGGCCCCAGGACTCCCAGTCTCATCGTGTCCTTCCCGCCTGCCTCGGTCACACCGCCAACTGGGGTACCGCGTCCAGTGCCGGGTCTCCGCGCAGGATCGCCTGGTGCATTTCGCTGAGCTCGGCCGTGGGAGCGACGCCCAGGTCGGCCCGCAGCCGCCGGACCACGGTCCGGTACGTCTCCAGCGCCTCGACCTGCCTGCCGGACCGGTAGAGCGCGAGCATGTACTGCGCGTGCAGTGTCTCGTTCACCGGATGGTGCCGCACCAGGGCCGTCATCTCGCTGAGCAAGTCGTGGTGGTGGCCCAGGCGCAGCTCCGCGGCCAGGCACCACTCCTGCGCGGCCAGCCTGACCTCGGCCAACCGGGCGACCCACGTGGCCAGCACAGGACCGGCGACCACGTCGCACAACGCGGTCCCTTGCCACAGGCTCAGGCCCGCGCGCAGGTGCCGGACCGCGGTCTCGTCGTCCCGCTCGGCCAACGCCACCCGGCCGAGGGACACGTGCCGGTGGAACTCGGCGGCGTCGAGCCGACCGGGCTCGATGTGGAACACGTACCCCGGGTCCCGGGTTTCCAGCACCATGTGCGCGTTGGCACTCGACCCGATCGACGGCACGGAGGCCAGCGCGTTGCGCGAGTGCATCACGTAGGTGTGCAACGTCGTGCGCGCGGTTCGCGGCGCACGCTCGGGCCACAGCTCGGCCAGACAAGTCGAGACGGACACGGCCGTACCCGCGTTCATCAGCAGCAATGCGATCAGCTGCCGTTCCTTGGGCGCGGTGGGAAGATACGATCGACCAGCCTCGGCGAGGCGGAACGCGCCAAGAACACTAATCTCCATGGATTCTCCAGCGATCGTGGACTGCGTGCCGCCACTGTAATGAGCCTCGACTTCGCTGCGCTTTCACCGCGTCAGAAATGGTGGACGAAAGCGGCACGCAAGCGAAGCGACAGAAGGCCGTGTCACGCTGACGCGCCAAAACACCGGCTGGCCGCCTTAATGGAGGCATTTGTGAAGTTCGGCGTACTCGGCCCCATTCAGGTGCTTGACAACACCACTTCCCACGCGCCGAGCGCGCCGAAACAATGCCAGCTCCTCGCGTTTCTGCTGACGCACGCGAATCAGGTCATGCCGTTGGCCGACTGCATCGAAGAGTTGTGGGACACGGACCTGCCGTGCAGCGTGATGCCCACGTTGCAGACGTACGTCATGCACCTGCGCCGCGCGTTGCGCAAGACCAGCGCACCCGACCGGTTGGTGACACGGGGGCAGGGGTACGTCTTCGTGGTCGAGCCAGGCGAGCTGGACCTCGAGGTGTTCGACACGCAACTGGCGTCGGCTCAGGAAGCCGTTGGCCGGGACGACGAGCTGGCTTCCGGGCTGCTGTCCGACGCGCTGGCGCTCTGGCGGGGAACCGCGCTCGCCGGGGTCACCACCGGGCCGATCCTCCAGATCAAAGTGGCCGAACTGGGGGAACGCCATCGGGCCGCGGTGGAGCAACGCGTCGAGATCGACCTGAGGCTGGGCAGGCACCACGAACTGCTGGGCGAACTGGCGAGCCTGGTGGCCACGCACCCCCTGAACGAGAACTTCACCCGGCAGTACATGCTGGCGCTGTACCGCTCGGGCAGGCAGTCCCGGGCCCTGGAGGCGTTCCGGCACCTTCGGCACCTCCTGGCCGAGGAGTACGGCCTGACGCCGTCACCCCGGATCCAGCGACTCACCCAGGCCATCCGCGCGGGCGACCCGGCGCTGGACGTACCGGCCCACCCCGCGTCGCGGCTCACCATCGACCTCTTCGCCGCGCCCGTCCCCCTGGGAGTGTCCTAGGCCTGGGACCATGAGCACCGTGCAGATCGTCGAACACGACCGGGAGCGGCCCCCGGCGATCCGGGCGGTGCCCGTGCGCAGACCTGGCCGTTGGATCGCGACCGGCCTGGCCGTGGCGGTCGTCGCCGTCATCGTGTACTCGGTCGTCACCAACCCGGCGTTCCAGTGGGACGTGGTCGGCCGGTACTTCACCGCCGAAGCCGTGCTGAACGGGCTGGTGAACACGTTGTGGCTGACCGCCGTCGCCCTGGTCGGCGGGTTCCTGCTCGGCACGCTGCTTGCCGTCATGCGCCTGTCGGGCAGCCCGGTGCTCGCCATGATCAGCCGGTTGTACGTGTGGTTCTTCCGTTCGACGCCGCTGATGGTGCAGCTGTTGTTCTGGTACAACATCTCGCTGCTGTACCCGCGGCTGTTCGGGTTCGACACCAGGAATCTGATCAGCGGGTTGATGGCCGCGGTGATCGGGCTCGTGCTGTACGAGGCCGCGCAGGCCGCCGAGATCGTCCGCGCGGGCATCCTGTCGGTGGACCCCGGCCAGCGGGAGGCGGCGAACGCGCTCGGCCTGTCCAGGACGCGGGTGATCTGGCGAATCGTGCTCCCACAGGCGATGCGGGCCATCGTGCCGCCCATGGGCAACCAGACGATCGGATTGCTCAAGGGGACTGCGATCGTGAGCACGATCGCCGTACACGACCTGCTGTTCGCCGTACAACTGATCTACAACCAGAACTACCAGATCGTGCCGCTGCTGCTGGTGGCCACGCTGTGGTACATGATCCTCACCACCCTCCTGGGCATCCCGCAGTACTACCTGGAACGGCACTACGCCAAGGGAACCGACGGCGAGATGCCGCCGACCCCGGCGCAGCGCCTGCGGCGCCGGTTCGCCGGAGGTGCCCGGTGACCGCAGGCGTCTCGGTCCGCGACGTGCACAAGAGCTTCGGGCCGGTGCCGGTGCTCAACGGCGTCGACCTCGACGTCACGCCCGGCAGCGTGACGTGCCTGATCGGTCCGTCCGGCTCCGGCAAGAGCACGCTCCTGCGGTGCGTCAACCACTTGGAGAAGATCGACGCCGGGGAGATCCTCGTGGACGGTGAGCTCGTCGGCTACCGGCAGGTCGGTGACCGGCTGTACGAGCTGTCCGCCAAGGCGATCGCCCGGCAGCGGGCGAGCATCGGTATGGTGTTCCAGAACTTCAACCTGTTCCCCCACATGACCGTGCTCGAGAACATCGTCGAGGCCCCGGTGCACGCGCTGCGGATGTCCAGGGTTCAGGCTGTGGCGGCCGCCCGCGCCCGGCTGGCCCAGGTGGGCCTCGCCGAGCGGGAGTCGGCGTATCCCCGGCAACTGTCCGGCGGCCAGCAGCAACGGGTCGCGATCGCCAGGGCGCTGGCCATGCGGCCCAAGGTGATGCTCTTCGACGAGCCCACCAGCGCGTTGGATCCCGAACTGGTCGGTGAGGTACTGGTGGTGATGCGGGATCTCGCCCGCGACGGCATGACCATGATCGTCGTGACGCACGAGATGGGATTCGCGCGCGAAGTCGCGGACCAGGTCGCGTTCATGTACGACGGCGCGATCATCGAGGCAGGACCACCGGCGGAGGTCCTCAACCACCCGCGCCACCCGCGGACGGCCGAGTTCATGATGAAGGTGCTGTAACTCCCCAGAAGGGACCACAGAGGTGCCCAGAACAGCGAGAATGCGCACGGCGGCCGTACTCGTCGCGAGCCTGCTCGGCCTCGGTGCGGCAGGCTGCGGATCACAGCCCGCCGCCCCCCAACCCGGCGGCGGGCAGCCGGACATCCTCGGCGAGGTCAGGCAGGACCAGGCCGCCAGCGCCCTCGTCCCGGCCGACGTCCGGCAGGCGGGGGTGATCACGTTCGGCTCGACGGTCGGCGCGGCACCCATCTCCTTCTACGGCGAGGACAACAAGACGCCGATGGGCGTGGACATCGACATGTCCGAGGCCGCGGCCAAGGTGCTGGGCCTGCGCATCGACCGGCAGAAGGTGAGCGGCGACGCGATCCTCACCGGCCTGCGGTCCGACCGGTTCCAGGTCGCCACGGCCAACTTCGCCGTGACCGAGGAGCGCAAGAAGGTCCTCGACTTCGTCACGTACCTGCGCGACGGACCCGCGTTCATCGCGTTGAAGTCGAACAGCGTCAACGAGATCACCGACCTCATGCAGCTGTGCGGACTGAAGGTGGGCACCGGCAAGGGCTCGGCGTTCGAACGCAGGCTCAACGACGGCAGGGACAAGTGTGCGGCCAACGGCCGTCCGGCGTACGAGATCAGCACCTACGCCGACACCGCCGGGCAACTCCTCGCGCTGAAGGAGGGCCGCGTCGACGTGTGGATGAGCGCGGCGAGTGCCTTGCGCCACATGGTGAGCAAGCAGCCCGACCTCAAGTTCCTTGGCACGTACGGGTTGCAGGACGTCGGGTTCGGCATGAAGAAGGGATCCACGCTGGTCCCCGCCCTGAACGCGGCCGTGAACAAGCTCATCGACGACGGGATCTACATCCGGATCGTCCAGAAGTGGCAACTCGACGACAAGGCCGCCGTGCCGCGCTCGGAGGTCAACCCACCAGAACGCCAGAAGTAGGCCGCGTTTCACGACCCAGGCGAAAGGGCGGGCCCAGTTTCACAGTGGCCCGCCCTTCCTCCTCGTGCGGCACTCATGCGGTCCGGTGGAGAACCACACGCATGGCGTGTTCGAGGTCGGCTGCCGAATCGCTCCCTGTCGAACGCCATGCGACAAACCGGTCCGGTCGCACGAGCACCGCGCCGCCTGTACCCACTCCGTACTTCTTGTGCCATTCGGGATCGTCGATCACGTGCACCGCGATCCCGACGCCCACCCGCTCGGCCACCTCCGCCGCGGCCCGCTCCCAGCTGTGATCAGAGCCGGAATCCGAGTCGCAGAGGAGCACGAACCCCTTGCCGAACAAGGCGGTCGTGGACGTTCCGTCGGCCAGCCGGACGTAAGGGGCGCGGGAGCCGGGCCGTCCGGTCGGGGCCAAGGGGTCCTCGATCAGGGCGCCGTCGTCGCCCGGCTCGCGGACCACGGCTCCTCCGGTGGCGTAGCGGTAGCCGAACGCCTGGGTGGCCGGATCGAGCGGGACGACCGAGGTGCCGTCGGCCAGGCCCGGCTCGGCCCGCGTGACCAGAGCCGCGAACTGCTGTTCCGCGATCATCTCGGCGACCGGACGGCGTTCGGCGTCGTGGGTGGCCAACAGGCTCGTGCCTGCCTGGCCGGTGACGACGGCGGCGAGCTTCCACGCGAGGTAGAACCCGTCCATGATCGCGGTCGTACCGCCCAGTCCACCAGTGGGCGGCACGACCTTGGCCGCGTCACCCACCAGCAACACCCGGCCCGCGGTGAACGTTTCCGCCACGTCGCAGGCGAAGGCCGTCTCACCGACGTCCACGACGGCCACCTCCAGGTCGGGCAGTTCCAGGCCGGTACGGACCATCTCCGCGAAGTCGCACCCGGTGTAGTCGCCGGGATGGCGGGTGAGGCTGCGGAAGTAGCCATACCGGCCGGGAGTTCCTGTGGTGTAGAACGTGCCGCGGTTGCCCGCGCTGACCAGGTGTACGAGGGCGAACCGCCGTCCTTCGGCGACGCCGTCCAGGTGGGCCAGTTCGGCGGTGAGGTCGGCCTCGAAGAAGATCCGGAGCATGTGGCCGAGGACGCCCCGGCCGCGCAAGGCGATGCCGCTCTGGTCGCGGATCCCGCTGCGCCACCCGTCCGCCGCGACGAGGTAGTCCGCCCGCACCTGGTACTCCACACCAGACTGTCTCAAACAGACGGTTACGCCGTCGTCATCCTGCTCGTACCGGACGACTTCGGTGCCGAACCGGATCTCCGCGCCGAGCTCGACGGCCCGGTCGGCCAGTATCGGCTCGACCTGACCCTGGCTGGCCAGGCTCAGCCGCTCCGGGGTGATCTCCGGCATGTCGGCCGCGGCCACCACTGTCCTGAGCACCGGACCGGCCAGCCTGTCCGCCACGACCACGGCCAGGTCCCCCGCGCTGCGCCACCCGGCGGCCGCATGGACCCGGTCGGCCACGCCGCCGATCCGCAGGGCCTCCATGGCGTGCGGGAAGACGCCGCGGGCCTTGATCTCCTCGGCCAGCCCCGGGTGCCTCTCCACGACCAGCGCCGGGACACCGTGCGTGCCCAGGAACATCGCCGTGCTCAGACCCGCGAACCCGGCCCCGGCGATGACGACAGGGACCCGCTCCGGCGAGCTCACGGCACCAACACCACCCGGCCGAGCTGCGCCCGGTCCTCGATGATCCGCTGCGCGTCCGCGACCTCGTCGAGGGGAACACGCGCGTGCACGGCCGGTCGCAGCTGTCCGGTCAGCATGTACTCGACCAGGTCGGCGCGGGCCTTGGCGGCGCCTTCGGGGTCGCTGCCGAGCCACACGTCGAACGCCGCGCCGACCACGCACTTGAGCCCGAACAAGTCCGACACGGACAGCTGCGCCAGGCCACCGGTCGCGCCGGCGAACCCGTAGTACACCAACCGGCCGTACGGCTTCAGCAGGGCGAGGCTCGGCTGGAACACCTTGCCCTCCACGCTGTCGAGGACGACGTCCACACCACCGGTCAGCTCACGGACCTGGTCCGGCCAGCCGTCGGACTCGTAGGACACCACCGCGTCCGCGCCCTGGGCGAGCACGAAGTCCCGTTTGGCGGACGAACCGACCGTGCCGATCACGGTCCGCACGCCGTGGATCTTCGCCAACTGGACCACCAGGTGGCCGATGGCGCCCGCGGCGGCGTGCACCACCACCGTCTCCCCCGGCTTGACCTGCCCGATCTGGAGAACGCTGACGGCGACCTGCGCGGTGGACGCCAGAACGGTGGCCGCCGCGGCGTCGAACGACTCCGGGATCACCATCGCCTGTGCCGCGTCGACGACCACGTAGTCGGCATAGGCGGCCTGGACGATCCACGCGACCACGCGGTCGCCCGCGACCAGGTTGGTCACTTCGGCGCCGACGCCTTCGATCCGGCCGACGACGTCGCCGTGCGGGACGCCTGGCAGCGGGGACGGGAACGGGGCTTTGCCGCGGCGCAGCTGCGTCTCGATGAAGTTGACCCCGACCGCCTCCACCTGGATGAGGATCTCGGTGTCGGCCGGGCTGGGGACGTCGGCGTTCTCGACAAGGAGAACCTCGGGGCCGCCGTGCTCGTGGTACCGGACAAGCCGCATGGGTAGGGCCTTTCAGGTGTCAGTGGGCCAGTTCGGCCAGCACGTGCCGCGCGTACGCCGCACCGTTCGCCTCGAACTGGAGGGCCACGTGACCCGCAGCGCAGGTCACGTCGCGCCAGGCGCGTTGCACCGGGTTGTCCTCGCCCTGGCCGCGCGCGCCGCTGGCGCGGAAGATCCGTTCGATCGCCGTGACGAGCAAGTCCATGGCCACGGCGTAGTCACGTGAGTTGCGGACCAACAGGTCGGGCTCGACCGCGCCCGCGTCGGCGGTGGCGGCGGCTCGTTCGAGCAGCAGTTCGGCGGCGTCGGTCTCCGCGGCCGACCGGGCGAGCGCCAGCCGCACGGTCTCCCTGTCCCTGGTCGCCTTGCCGTTGATCTCGGTCTTCGTGGCGATCACCGCCGCCCAGTGGCTGGTCGCGGCCCGGACCGCGCCGAGTGCGGGCGCGACGAAGGAAAGCCCGTTCACCGCCTTGAAGGCGACGTTGTGGCACGGTGCCGCGGCGTCCACTCCCTTGCCCTGCCACAGGTTGTCGCCGGGAAAGGACGACGTTTCGGGCACGAGCGCGCCGTCGAGCACGATCGTGTTGCTTCCGGTGGCACACATGCCGACGTTGAACCACGTGTCCTCGACCGTGTAGTCGTCGCGGGGCACGGCGAAGTAGCGCAGCTCCCCGTGGTCACCGCGGTCGCTGGGCACGACACCGGCGCACAGTGCCCAGTCGGAGAAGTCCGCGGCGCTGGTGCGGGGCCATTTGCCGGACAGCAGGCAGCCGCCGTCGACCGGGGTGACGACGCCGGACGGCGTGATGGCGCCGACGATCCTGGTGTCCGGGCTCGAGCCCCAGATCCGTTGCTGGCCCGCTTCGGGCAAGTACCCGCACATCCGGCCGAGGGTCGCGTACAGCGCCGCGCACCAGGATGCCGACGCGCAGCCTTCGCCGACGACCGTCACCGCGCTCAGGTACTCGCCGAACGTCCCGGCGTCGCCGCCCCACCGCCGGGGCACGAAGTGCCGCGCGAAACCGGCGTCGACCGTGGCGAGGACGACCTCCTCCGCGAGCCTGCGGTCGGTTTCCGACTTGGCCGCGTTCGCCGCGGCGAGGGTCCGCACTCGGGTGACGGCATCCAGCCTCACTGTGCCCGTCCTCCCTGCGCCCGTCCTCCCTGTCGAACCAGGTCGGCGGTCTCACGCACAGTGGCAGGCACGCATTCGAGCAGGGTCACCCCGCCGTCGCGGTGCACTGTGGACCGCACGGTCAGACCGGCTGTGCTGATCACGTCCAGCCAGTGCGCGCGGTCGCGTTCGCGGCCGCCCAGCAGGACGAGCATGCGCAGGTCGAGCATGGTGAGCATGGCCTCGTCGCCGTTCTGGTCGACCACCCGGTCGGCGATCAGGATCCGGCCGCCCGCGCCGGCCGCGTCGGCGCAGCGGCGCAGGATCCGCACGGCGTCCTCGTCGCTCCAGTCGTGCAGGATGTTGGACAGCACGTAGACGTCCGCCCCGCTGGGCAACGCTTCGAAGAAGTCCCCGACCACGGCGGTCGCCCGGTCGGCGAGGCCCTGCGCGGCGAGGTACCGCTGCCCCTCGGCGACGGTCGCGGTCTGGTCGACGAGCACGCCGTGGATGTCCGGACTGGCGTGCAGGATGGCCGCGAGCAACGCGCCCGTACCGCCGCCGACGTCGACCACGTGCTTGACGCCCTCCCACGAGTGGCCCGCGACCACCTCGCCGAACCACGGGGTGTGGTCGGCCATCACCTCGTCGAACGACGGTTCCATGTCCGGGTTGGCGACGATGTCCGCCCAGAACGGCAGGCCGAACATGTCCGCGTAGGACGGGCGGCCAGTGCGGACCGCCTGCAGCAGCCCGGCGTTCGCGCTGTCGATGCGGCCTCCCATCCCCTCGAGGTCGAGCCGGGTGCGCCTGCTGCCGGGGTGGGCACTGAGCAACGGCGCCCCCAGGTCGGTCAGGCCGTACGCGTCGGGCTGGGGTTCGCTGAACACGCCGCGTGCCACCAGGTAGCGCATCAGCCGGGCGAGCGCGTCGGCGTTCGCGTCCGACTTGGCCGCGAGGTCGGCCACGGTGGTGTGGCCTTCGGCGATGAGGTCGGCGATCCGCAACGTGGCCGCGACCCGGATCGCCCACGGCGTGAGGATGTCGGTCAGCCGCATGAACTCGGCTCGGGTGTCGGCGTTCATTTCGACCCCACTTTCCGGTCACCTCACGCGAACCGGTCGGCCCTGTGATGTCCCCGAGAACACTCGCAGCCCGCACTGGATGTCCTCTAGAGGACGGAGACAGCCGGCCGCGCTCCAGCGATCCGACCAGTCCCGCTCCAGCGGCCGGTGCCACGATGGGTTGGCTACGGGGGCCCGCGAGCAGCAGGAGACGACATGGGTCAGGCACCGTCGAGTGGAGGCTCACGGTGCCGACAGAGGAATGGAAGAAGTCCTGTGCTCCCCGGCGGCCTGGGGGACGCCGGGGAGCACAGGCCGTGGCGGTTACGCCGTCTGGGGCGCGGCGACTCTGAAGGACCCGGGCAGGGCCGCCGCGGCGACGATCCCCACTATCGCGGCTGTCACGACGATCCAGTACGTCGCCGCGAAGGCCCCCGGTACGTCGGTCGTGCCCGTCAGGTTGGCCTGCAGGGTCACAGCGGCCAACGCGATTCCGAGCGAGCCGCCGAGCTGGTTGAAGATGAACAGCGCCCCGGTCGCCCGCGCCATCGCGGCCGGGCCGACCGCCTGGAACATGAACGCCATGGTGCCCGGGATCGCCACGCCGATGCCGAACCCGGTCACGCCGAGCGCGACCGCGAGCAGTGCCTGGCTGGTGTCCGGCCCCACCCACGTGTAGACGTACATCCCGGCCGCGACGAGCACCAGTCCCAGGGACGTGGTCAGTCGTGCGGTGTACTTCGTCGCCAGCTTGCCGACCATGAGCGACCCCAGTGCGCCGACCAGACCGGACGGCACGAGCAGCAGGCCGGCGTGCACCGCGTCGAACACCCGCGCCTGCTGGTAGTACAGCGGCGTCAGGAAGAGCAACGTGTTGGCGACCCCACCGATCATGAACATCACCACGGCGGCAAGGGTGAATCCCCTGTTGTGGAACAGTTTCAGGTCGATGAGGGGTTCACGTGCGGTGGACAGCGCGTGCACGACGTACCCGACGAGCAGCACGACACCGAGGACCGCCGGGATGGTCACCCGCGCGTCGCCGAAGTTCCCCAACCGGGCCGCCGTGGTGAACGCGTAGACCAGGGCGGCGAAACCGGGCGACAGCAGCACGAGACCCAGCACGTCGAGCTTGCGTTCGGCGGCGCCTTCCGGCCGGTCCGCCGGGACCGTGAGCAGCGCGAGGACGATCGCCACCACGCCGATCGGGATGTTGACGAAGAACATCCAGCGCCAGCTCACGAGTTCGATGAACAGGCCGCCGAGGACCGGGCCGATCACCGGGCCGATCACGAGCGGGATGGAGATCAGGCCCATCGCCTTCGCCATCAGGTTCGGCGGGGCGGCGCGGCCGAGCATGGTCTGCACCACCGGCACGATCATGCCGCCGCCGAGACCCTGCACGACCCGGGAGAAGATCAGGCTCTCCGCCGACCACGCGGCGCCGCACAGGATCGACCCGGCCACGAACAGGGCCACCGAGACCAGCCACATGGTCCGGCCGCCGAACCGGTCGACCGCCCAGCCGGAGAACGGGATGGCCACGGACACCGCGAGCAGGTAACCGGCGGTAACCCACTGGATCGTGGCCAGTGGCGAGGAGAACGTCGAGGTCAGTGTCCTGATGCCGACGTTGACGATGGTCTCGTCGAGTAAGGCCATCAGCATGCCGAGCAGCAGGACGGAAGCCATCCGCAGGAACGCCGGATCGAGCTTCGCCGGTTCGCGGGCTCGGTCGGCCTCACTCGCGGTCATGTCGACACCACCCAGAGTGCTTCCTCGTTCGGGTGAAAGTGCGGTACCAGTCGTTCGCATCGTAGCAGCTTCGTGCTTATGCATGGATACTCTGGGTGACTCTTTCCCTGTTTCAGCAGCTCCGACGCTCGGACTTGCGGCTCTCGCGACTGACGATCCATGTATGGTCATCCAACGACACGGTCGAGGGGAGATGGCTCGATGACCCCGGCTAACCGGCCCGACTCTCGGAAAGAGACCTCACTCTGGCAGAGTCTCACCACCCTGACCACTCGGGTGAACCAGGCTCTGGACACCCGACTGGCCCGTACGCACGACGTGCTGCTGACCGAACTGTTCGCGCTGCTCGCGCTCTGCGAAGGGCACCCGACGGGCACGCGGATGCAGGACCTGGCCGACCGGCTGGGGCTGGAGCAGTCGTCGGTCAGCAGGCTCACCACCCGGCTGCAGCGCAAGGGCCTGATCGAGCGGGTGAAGGACGACCACGACCGCCGGGGCGTCTACTGCGTGGCCACCCCGGCGGGCCAGGAACTCGCCACGACCGCCCGGCTGACCCTGGCCGAGGCACTGGGCGAACTGCTGGACGTGGCCGCGTTCGACGAGCACACCGCAGCGGTGGTGGCCCGCCTGCGGTACTCCGGCCGGCCCGCCGATCGTCCGATGGCGACCAGCGAGGAGACATCGTGAAGGCATCTGTTCTGGACCAGTCGCCAGTGACCGAGCACGGCAGCCCGGCCGAGTCGCTCAGCAACACCATCGACCTGGCCAAACTGTGCGACCGGACCGGGTACACGCGGTACTGGCTGGCCGAGCACCACGGCTCCCGGCCGTTCGCCAGCCCCGCCCCGGAGATCATGACCACCCGGGTGGCGTCCGCGACCGAGCGGATCATCGTCGGCCCCGGTGGGGTACTGCTGTCGCACTACCACCCGCTGAAGGTGGCCGAGCAGTTCCACGTGCTCGAAGCCCTCTTCCCTGGCCGGATCCACCTGGGCATCGGCCGCGCGCCCGGGGCCAACGGCGGCGGGTCGAGGGCGCTGCGGCCGGACATCGACCAGGCCGGGCCGAACGGCTTCCAGGTCCGGCTCACGGAGTTGCAGGCCCTCATGGGCCAGGCGGAGTTCCCGGCCGACCACCCGTACCGCCAGCTGCACATCATGCCCACGGTGGACCGCACCCCACCGATCTGGCTGCTGGGGACCAGCCCGACGTCAGCCAAGCTGGCAGGCGCGCTCGGCCTGCGGTACATCTTCGGGCACTTCGGGAGCCCTGGCCACACCCGGACGGCCATCAACTCGTACCACGAGCACTTCCGGCCGAACGAGCACGTGCCCGCTCCGCAGGCCGCCGTGGGTGTGGGGGTGTACTGCGCGGACACGACCGAACAGGCACACCACGTCTTCTCCACCCAGCTGTTGTTCCGCCACCGGATGAACCGCAACCAGCTCGACCCCATCCCCGCTCCGGAGACGGCTCTGCCGCTGCTCGCGGACATCCCGGAGGACGGGGACACCACGCCGAACCCGGCCCGCAGCGACTACGAGTGGCCGCGGTACTTCGTGGGAGACCCCGACCAGGTGTCGAGAGCGCTCACCGACATGACCGGGGAGCTGGGCGTGGACGAGATCGTCGTCCTCTCGACGATCTACGACCACGCCGCGCGGCTGCGGTCCTACGAACTGCTCGCCAAAGCACTGGGTCTGGGGACCTGATCACCCCCGCTGTCAGCCGACCTGGACGGCTTCGCCCGCCAGGACGACGTCGGTCACGTACGGCTCACCGGTGACCACCTCCAGCACCGGCGCGAGCAGGCTCCGGAACCGCGGATCCTTCAGCGCCCGGTCGAACCGTTCCTGATCCGTCCACTCCGCGACGTTGAAGTAGACGCTGGGGTCCTTCCGCGAGCGCAGCAGCCGGTAGCGGATGATGCCGTCCTGGGCGCGCATGAAGTCCGCGACTTTGGCGTAGCGCTGCTCGAGCTCCGCCGCGGATCCGGTCAGCACGAGGCGGTTGACGAACACGACCATGTGTTTCCCGCTTTCTCTTCAGGCCGGGGAGGGCGCGAGCGCCGGGTAGTCGGTGTAGCCCTTGGCACCGCCCGCGTAGAACGTGGCCGGGTCGGGCGCGTTGAGACCGGCCGCCAGGCGCAGGCGGTCCGGGAGGTCCGGGTTGGCGAGGAACTGCTTGGCGAACGACAGCAGGTCGAACCCGTCCGCCAGGTACTCGGCCGCGGTCGCGAGCGTCTCGTCCACCGGGCGCAGGCCGGTTCCCGGGTTGAGGACGACCAGGTTGGGCCACCCGGCGCGGATCCGGCGGGCCAGGTCCCGGTCGGTTCCCGTCACCAGGTGCAGGTACGCCAGGTCCACGTCGGCGAGCGCACGGGTGAGCCGCAGGTAGACCTCGGCGAAATCGGTCTCCTGGATGTCGTTGAGGAAACCACCGGGGGAAAGCCTGATGCCCAGCCGGTCCGCGCCCGTCTCCGCGGCCACCGCGGTGGCCACCTCGACCGCGAACCGGATCCGGCCCGACACCGTGCCGCCGTACCCGTCGGTCCGCCGGTTCGTGTGCGCGGACAGGAACTGGTGGATCAGATATCCGTTCGCGGCGTGCAGTTCCACCCCGTCGAAACCGGCGGACACGGCATTGCGCGCCGCCGCGGCGAAATCCTCGACGGTCTGGTCGATACCCGCCTGGGTGAGTTCCCTCGGCACCGGGAAGTCCTTCTTCCCGGCGTACGTGGTCGCCTGCCCCGCGGGACGGACCGGGGACGGTGCGACCGGGTGGTGACCGTAGAGGTCCGGATGCCCGATCCGGCCCCAGTGCAACAGTTGAACGAAGATCCGCCCGCCCGCGCGGTGGACCGCGTCGGTGACCTCGCGCCAGGCCGCCACCTGGTCGGCCGAGTGGATCCTGGCCATGTTGGTGTGGCCCTGACCGGCCTCGCTCGGGATGGTGGCCTCGGTGACGATCAGGCCCGCGGCGGCCCGTTGCGCGTAGTACTCGGCGTTCAGCGGGCCCGGCACGCCGTCCCGGCCGACCCGGCAGCGCCCCATCGGGGACATCACGATGCGGTTGGGCACGGTGAGCCCGCCGAGTTCGACCTCGTCGAAAAGGGTTCTCATGATCGCTCCCCGGTCGGTGTCAGCCGATGTCGTCGTGACCGTCATGCGCCACATGCCTGGACCGCACCAGCCAGGTGCGGTCGTGCCGAACCAGCACGTCCTCCCCCGTCGTGCTCAGGTAGATCGACGGCCGGCCGTTCTTCGGCGTCTCGATGACCAGTGCGTAGTACCTGGTCCGGACCGAGTCGTCCGGCTGCGCCTCGGCGACCACCATGCCGAACCAGTGCCTGCGGGTGGCACCGGTCGCGGCGATCCGGTCGATGCCCCGGCGCATTCCCGTACCGATCTCGGCCCGGCCGATTTTGGGGACCGGTTTCACGTTCTGCGAGAACACGCCGTCCGGGGTGAACTGGTCGGCCCACGCCTCGGCCAGCCCGTTGTCGAGAAGTTGTGCGTGTTCGGCGTAGAACTGCAGGATCTCCGTGTATGTCCGCGGCGTCACCGGGATGGTGACGGACTCGGCGTACGAGGTCACGAGTTGCCTCCAGCGATGTGAGCCCTGTGCCGACAAAGGTGCTCGCGACCGCTGGAGGCGAAATAGTGCATAGGTAAGCTGGTGGTGTTGCGCGAACGAACCTCCGGCGACGTGTTCGCTCTCCGTCAAGTACTGCGGGGAGAAGGTTGCCAGCAAGTCCCGAGTCTGGTTTCGTGGTAACACGGCGGAGCAGGGCAAACGCGGACAGCAGGGTTCGCGTCGACATCGATCTGCTACCAACCACCCGGCGTCGCCGTCCGCTCGGTTCGGGACCCGGAGCGCGCACCGTGCTTCGAGCGTGTTCAGCCTAAGGGGAGAAGGCCGTGCACACAGGTGATGTCCGAGGAAGCCCTCCGGTGGAGTTCCGAGTACTCGGTCCACTGGAGGTGTTGGCGGACAACAAGATCCTCCCGTTGCGTGCCGCGAAGCAGCGCATCCTCCTCAGCCTGCTGCTGTTGCGAGCCAACCGCACCGTCTCCGCGGACAGACTGATCCACTACCTGTGGGAAGAGGAGCACGCACCCGGCGACGGGCGGGCGTCGCTGCAGGTCCACGTGACCAGGCTGCGCCGGTTCCTCGACAGCTGCGTCCAGGACGGCAGGTCGCTACTGCGGACCACCACCGACGGGTACCTGATCGAGGTGCCGTGTGAGCAGCTGGACCTCAGCCGGTTCGAGGCGGCGTCCGCCCGTGCGGCCGCGGACCGCGAAGCGGGCGACCACGCGGCCGAGCTCGCGGCGATCGTCGACGCGCTCAGCCAGTGGCGGGGCGAGGCGCTGGCACAGGTGCCGTCCGACACGCTGCGCCGCGACGAGGTCCCCGCGTTGGAGGAAAAGCGGCTGCAACTGACCGAACGCCGGTTCGACATCGAACTGCAGAACGGCAACCACGACGGCATCGTCGGAGAGCTACGCGCCTGCGCCGCCGACAACCCCATGCGCGAGCGGCTGTCGAGCCAGCTGATCCTCGCCCTGTACCGGTCCGGCCGCCAGGCCGAGGCGTTGGCTCACTACCGGGAGATCGCCACGCGGCTGCGCGAGGAGCTGGGTGTCGATCCCGGCGTCGAGCTCACCGCGCTGCACCAGGCCATCCTGACCGCCGCGCCCGAGTTGACCGCGCCGAGCCGGACCGCGAGGGCGGGCCGGGAGGACACTCGCCAGCTCTGGAAGGTCCAGTGCCAGCTGCCCGCGGACACCGGTGATTTCGTCGGCCGCATCGACGTGCAGGAGCAAGCGCTGGCCATGCTCCAGCCCGACGAGCCGAACTCCGCCGTCCCGATCGTCACGCTGACCGGGTCGCCCGGTGTCGGCAAGACCGCGCTGGCCATCCACCTGGCCCACCACCTGCGGTCGCGCTACCCGGACGGCCAGTGGTACGTCCACATGGGAGGGGCGAGCGGCACTCCGCGCAAGACCGTCGACGTGCTGCCCGAACTGCTGCGCGCGTCCGGCCTTGACCGCAGCACGCTGCCCGAGGACCTCGACGCGTGTGCGGCCATCTTCCGGTCGTGGCTGGCCGACCGGCGGGTCCTGCTCGTGTTCGACGACGTCTACAACACCGACCAGATCAGGCACCTGCTCCCCGGCACCCCTGGCTGCGCGGTGATCGTCACCCGGCGCGCCAACCTGTCCGATCTGGTCGCGTTCCACGGCGCCCGGCCGTTCGCACTGGACGTGCTCTCCGTCGACGAGTCCAGGACGCTGCTGACCAGCATGTTGGGTGAGCGCCGGGCGGCAAGCGAATCCGTCGCCATCACCGAGCTGATCCGCCTCTGCGCACACCTGCCGCTGGCGCTGCGGATCGCGGGTGCCAGCCTGGCCGCGCGCCCCCACCACTCGGTCGCCGACTACGTGACCGAGCTGCGCACCGGCAACCGGCTGAGCGCCCTCGCCGTCGGCTCGGAGTCGCGGGCCGCGATCCGGGTGGCCTTCGAGCTGTCGTACCGCGAGCTCCCGGCCGCGGCCCGTCGGCTCTTCCGCTGGCTGGGGAGCATCCCCGGCAGCGACTTCACGGTCCCGCTCGCCGCCGAACTGGCCAACGTCGGAAACGACGAAGCGGCCATGCTCCTGAACACGCTCGCCGACGCCCACCTGGTCGAGACACACGCCGTCGGCCGCTACCACTTCCACGACCTGCTGAGGCTGTACGCGGTGGAACGTTCCCGCAACGAGGACGAAGCCACGGAACGCGACGAGGCGACCCACAGGCTCTGCAAGTGGTACCTGTACACCGCTGACGCCGCTGTCGAGGCGTACCACTCAGGGATCGTACGTATGCGGCTGCCGGAAGCGCCGCTCCAAGAGCGGGTACAGCAGTTCGCCGGCAGCCGCGAAGCCCTGACCTGGCTCGACCGGGAACGTCCCAACCTGGTCGCGGTGGTGGAGACCGCCGCCAACCACCGGCTGTTCAAGATCAGCTGCCTGCTCACCGACACCCTCCGGGTGTACCTGCACCGCGAACGCCGTTACGCCGACTGGGTGCGGGCGGCCGAGGTCGGCCTGCGGGCCGCGCTGCGCCTGGGCGACAACCGGGTGATCGGCGCCATGCGGCTCGGGCTCGGCCTGGCCTACCAGGGATTCAACCGGCTCAAGGACGCGAGCGAGCAGATCGACGAGGCCCTGGAGCGGTTCCGGGAGGTCGGCGCGGAGGACTTCGAGGCGACCACGCTCAACGCGGCCACCATGGTCCGCCTGCAGCAGCCGACGCTGCGCATCGACGACGCGTTGCCCATGCTCGAACGCGCACTGGAGCTCACCCAACAGCTCGGGCTGCGGCTCACCGAGGCGCAGACCCGCCGCAACCTGGGCATCGTGCACCACGCGAGCGGCCAGTTGACCGAGGCGATCCAGGACTTCAGCCAGGCCAACAGGATCTACTCGGATCTGCACGTCCGGCCCCCGCTCGCGGAGATCCTGGCGCGGCTGGGGATGGTGACGCTGGACCTGGGTGAGCCGGCCACGGCACTCGGCTACCTCCAGGAGGCTCTGGCGCTGAGCGAGTACCTCGACTCGCGCTACGACACGGCCGTCTGCTACCAGGGCATGGCCGCCGCGTACTGCGCCGAACACCAGTACGTGCAGGCGGAGAAGTACATCCACCAGGCACTGGGGCTGGCCCGTGAACACGGGTTCCGAGCGGTGGAGATCAACTCCGCCAACATCCTCGGCACGGTGCAGCTGCGGACCAACCGCCGCGCGCTGGCGGAGGAGACCTTCCAGCTGACGATCGATCTGGCCCGCCAGGTCGAGCACCCGCAGGGTGAGGCCACGGCCCTGGTCGGCCTCGCGCTCACGCACCTCGAGCAGAGCTCGTACCACGCGAGCATCGGCTACGCGCAACACGCCGTGCGCACCACGACACATCCCGGTTTTCGCCTGGTGGAAGGCAAAGCGTTCATCGTGCTCGCCAGAGCCTGGTACCAGCTGGAGGAACACCACCGGGCCACCAGGTTCGCCAACCAGGCGCACGAGATCTTCGTGGCCGGCGGGTACGTGCCCGGCCAGGAGGAGGCACAGCAGTTGATCGACCGGATCGCCCTGCGCGTGAACGGGTGACGCGTCAGGCGCTGAACCGGGGCAGCACGTGGTCGGCGAACAGCCGCATCGTCCGGATGGACTCCGCCACCGGCTGGTTGCCGGAGATCACCTGGAGGCTGAGGGTGACGTCGCCGAACCACCCCCGGATGGTCGCCACCTTCTCGGCCACCTCGTCCGGGCCGCCGACAAGCACCTTCGAGCCGGCGACCTGCTTGTCGAAGTCGCTGGTGCGCACCTTCTCGACCACCTGCCGGTAGCCGCGGTAGTCGGCACTGCTGGTCCGCGACCAAGCCGCCACTGCCCGCGCCATCACCGCGTTGGTGTGCCGGGAGTACTTCCCGCCCAGCCGCCGCGCCTCCCGGTCGTCCTCGGCCAGGTAGCAGGTGTAGCTCATGTGGACGTCCTGAGTGGACGGATCGTGGCCCGCCGCGTCCCACGCCGTCCGGTAGACGTCGAGCATGTGCTGGACCTGGTCGACCTTGTTGATCGACGGCACCATCATCAGGCCGTACCCGGCGGCGCCTGCCGCCTCGCACGACTCGGGCGTCCGTGCCGTCGCCACGAGCATGGGCGGGTGTGGCCGCTGGAACGGCCTGGGCAACAGGGTCACCGGGCCGAACTTGTGGTATTGCCCGTCCCACACCACGTCCTGCTCCGACCAGAGCCTGCGGCACGCCTCGACACCCTCGGTGAACCGGGAGCGGCTTTCGTCGATGCAGACCTGGAAAGCCTCGAACTCGTCGGGCAGGAAGGCCCGGCCGAAGCCCACGGAGAGCCGGCCGTGCGAGATGTTGTCCAGCATCGCCAGCTTGCCCGCCAGCTGCGCCGGGTGGGTGAAAGCGGGGATCACGGCACCGGTGACCAGCCGGATGGTCGACGTGCGCGCGGCAGCCGCGGCGAGGAACGTCACCGGGTCGGGGCTGTAGCCGCCGTACGGGGTGAAGTGGTGTTCGACCGTCTTCACGTGGTCGTAGCCGAGTTCCTCGGCGAGTTCGGCCAGCCGCAGGCACTCGTCGAAGTGCTGGGCCGCGGGTTTCTCCGCCGGGCTCACCGTCGGGAACAGGTTGATGCCGAATCTCATGCCGCGCTCCCTGCGCTGGAAGGTGGTCGCTCCGCGTCGTTCAGCGTGCGTTCGAGCAGACGGGTGGTGTTGCGCCGGAGCGGGAAGTCCGGGCCGGCGATTCCGTTCGCCACGACCAGTTCCGTGACCCGGGCGGCGACCAGCGCGAGCCGGAGACCCGCGAACACCTCGTAGAAGGTCAGGTCGGCCACGGCGCGGCCGAGCAGCTCGGCGTACCGGGTGATCGTCGCGGCCCGGCCGGGCAGCCCGGCCAACCGGGTGGCGCCGATTCCGGCACTCAGGTGCCTGTCCAGGTAGAGGAACCACCCGAGATCCACCTCGGCGGGCCCGTGCGACACCATCTCCCAGTCCAGCACGGCCGTCGGGGTGACGTGGTCGAAGAGGATGTTGCCCAGCCTGGCGTCCCCCCACAGCAGGCCGGACGGCAGTGAGTCGTCAGGGCGGTTGTCCCGCAACCACTCCAGCGCGGCCAGCACGACGGGCGAGTCCGCCGAACGGAAGAAGTCCAGCTGCTCGGCATAGGAACGGAACTGGCTCTCCCACCAGTTCCCGTCCACCATGGCCAGGCCGAGTGCCGTCGGCCGCACCTTGTGCACCAGACTCATCGTGGCTATCCCGTTGTCCCAGAGCACCGCCCTGTCCTGTTCGGACAGTTCGGCTACCCAGCCCTTGCGGTGGTACGACGGGAAATCAGCGGGCACGCGGCCGGGCACGTATCCCATGACGAGAAACGGCCCGCCCAGCGGCTCCGGGTCCGGTTCGTAACCGTACACGCGGGGCACGGGCACCTCGCTGTGGTCGCGCAGGGTCGTCATCACCTTGGCCTCCTCGGCCAGGCGGCTGGTCGGGTAGACCTGATAGGACGGTGTGGCGATCCGGGCGACCATCCGCCGCGTCCGGTTCGCCCAAGCAGCCTCGAAAACCAGCGTCTCGTTGGCGAAACCCGCGCCCGGCGGAGCGGTCAACGCGCCGACGGTCACACCGGCGCCACCGGCGACGTGCGTGGAACACCACTCCGCCAGTCTGCGCCGAGTGATGTCGGGATCGCGTTGCTGTGGCACGGCCATGGTCCCGATCCTGCCGAACCAGGACTGGAGGCAGGATAGAAACAAGCTCTGGTCACTGGCGGTGACGCACCTCGATCTGTTTTCTACCAGCCCTCCGCAGGCGGGCGGGATCGTCAGAGCCATGAGTCCGTCCGGCGAGCTCCACGAGGTGGCCGAGGGCGTGTTCGCCTACGTGCAACCAGATGGCGGGTGGTGCCTGAACAACGCGGGCATCCTGGTCGGTGCCGACGCCGTGACGCTCGTGGACACCGCGGCCACCGAACAACGTGCCCGAAACCTGCGCTCGGCGATCGCGACCGTGACGCCACTGCCACCCAGGATTGTGGTGAACACGCACCACCACGGCGACCACACCGGCGGCAACTTCGTCTTCACCCCATCGGCCACAGTGGTCGCGCACGCGGCCACGCGAACCCAGGTGCTCGAGAAAGGCCTGGGGCTGACCAAGGTCTGGCCGGACACCCACTGGGGTGAACTGGTCGTGTCCCCACCGACGCTGACGTTCACCGACCGGATGACCTTGCACCAGGGCGACATGGTGGTGGAGCTGAGGCACATCGGTCCGGCGCACACCACCAACGACGTATTCGTGTGGCTGCCCGCGCAGCGCGTGCTGTTCACGGGCGACCTCGTCATGTCCGGGTGTACACCGTTCTTCTTCATGGGCTCGTTGCTCGGTTCGCTGCGGGCGGTCCGGGCACTGCGGCGGCTCGGCGCCAAGACGGTCGTCTGCGGCCACGGCCCGGTCTGCGGACCCGAGGTGTTCGACGTGAACGAGACGTACCTGCGGTGGGTCCACCAGCTGGCCAGGGACGGGCTGGCGGCCGGGCTCGACCCGTTGACCCTGGCCATGCGGACGGACCTGGGCGAGTTCGCCGCCCTGCTGGATCCCGAGCGGCTGGTGGCGAACCTGCACCGCGCCTACGACGAACTGCAGGGCAATCCCCCGGGCAGGTACCTGAGCTCCGCGCCCGTCTTCGAGCAGATGCGGGTCTACAACGGCGGACCGCTGACCTGTCTCGCGTGACGCCCGCTTCGAGTGTCCGGCCCCACCAGAGCAAGGAGGAACAATGATCCGCGACTCGCACACCGGCGTTGTCCCGCTCACCCCCGCGCCGTTGATGGAGATCGCCAACGGCTTCCGGATGGCCAAAGTGCTGTCCGTCGCGCTGGAGATGGGTCTGTTCGACACGTTGAGCGGCACCACTGGGACCACGCCGGACGAGTTCGCCGCCGACGCGGGGATCTCGCCACGGCCCGCGAAGATGCTGCTGATCGCGTGCGCCTCCCTCGGCCTGCTGGACAAGCGGGACGGCCGGTACCACAACTCGCGGCACGCCGAAGAGTTCCTCGTCTCGGGGAAGCCCTACTTCTTCGGCGACCTGATCCGGTTCGTCGACCGTCGCGAGTACGACGGCTGGGGAAGGCTCGAGGAGGCCATCCGCCGCAACCGTCCCACCACATGGGACCCGGACGCGGCGGACACCGTGTTCCTGCCCGGGGACGAGCAGATGCTCATGATGTTCTGGCGGGCGTTGTTCTCCGCCGCCACGTTCACCGCACGTTCGGTGGCGCTGTCGGTGGACTTCAGGCCGTACAAGCGACTGCTGGACGTCGGCGGAGGCAGCGGTGCGTTCAGCATCCAGCTGTGCCGGATCCACCCCCATCTCACAGCGACGGTGTACGACCAGCCGTTCGTGTGCGAGATGGCGGACAAGAACATCGCCGAGGCCGACATGACCAGCCGGGTGACCAGCTTCGCCGGTGACTTCTTCGAGGAAGACCTGCCCACCGGCTATGACGTGGTGCTCCTGTCGGACATCCTGCACGACTGGAACCCCGAACAGAACCTGACGATCCTGCGCAAGTGCCACGCGGCCCTCGCCCGCGACGGCGCCGTCATCATCTCCGAGGCGTTCGTCAACGACGAGGGCGACGGCCCGGTCGGTGGCGCGATGGCCAGCCTGAACATGCTGGTCGAAACGACCGAAGGCGCCAACTACAGCCAGCGGGAGTACGAGGACTTGTTGCGACAGGCCGGCTTCGCCCGGTTCGACCGAATCGGCCTGATCCTCGACACGGCCGGGTCCAACGGCCTTCTGGTGGCCCACAAACGGTAGAGGAGCGAAGTCATGACAGCGGTGTCGACACGACGGTTCACCACCCACAAGATCACCGTGTCGGCCCCGGCCGACACGGTCTACGGCTTGGTGGCCGACGTACAGCGCTGGCCGCAGGTCTTCCCGCCGACCATCCTGGTCGACCACATCGACCGGGCCGACACGCACGAGCGCATCAGGATCTGGGCCACGGCCAACGCGACGACCAAGACGTGGGTCTCCCGGCGCACGCTCGACCCGCTGGGCAGGGTGATCACGTTCCGGCAGGAGGTTTCCAGCCCGCCGGTCGCGTCGATGGGCGGCACCTGGTTCATCACCGAGACCGCGGCAGGCCAGACCACCGTGACCCTCGAACACGACTACACGGCGATCGACGACGCTCCGGAGAACGTGGCCTGGATCGACCAAGCCATCGACCGCAACAGCCACGCCGAGTTGCGGGCGCTGAAAACCGCGGCCGAAAAGGCAACCCATACCGTCTCATTCGCCGACAAGGTGACCTTCGAAGGCTCAGCGGAACACATCTACGACTTCCTCCACCGAGCCGACCAGTGGCCCCGACGCGTCCCCCACGTGGCCCGCGTGGTCCTCACCGAGGAATCCCCCGGTCTGCAAACCCTCGAAATGGACACCCGCACGGCCGACGGCGCGACACACACCACGAAATCGATCCGGGTCTGTCTCCCCCATCACCTGATCGCCTACAAACAACTGGAACCACCCGCCCTGCTCACCATGCACACCGGCCGATGGGAGATCGAGGGCAACACCCTCACCGCACAGCACACCTACACCATCAAGCCCGAGGCAGTCAGCACGATCCTCGGCGACCAGGCAACTATGAGCGACTCCGCGGAATTCGTCCGCAAGGCGTTGAGCGGGAACAGCACCGCGACCATGCGACTGGCGTGCGCGTACGCGGCAGAGAAAGGCAATGCGCGTTTAGGTGGCTGGTAGGTTGGCCGCGGCGGGTCCGGCGATACCGGTCACCAACCGACATAACTCGTCCGACGGCAACGGGCCGAGGACCACGACCAGCAACAGTTCGAAACCTCGGGTTGTGTCCGCGTTGGCGAACGGGCGGTGCACGATCCGCGCCACACACGATCGAGCGCCGTAACCACCCGCCTTGATGAAGGCCTCCCGGCCACCGAAGCGGGTGGGGCGGCCGTCGTCGGTGGTCAGCGTTCCACCCCGGTCGAAGACGACCAGGAGGGTGGCGGGGATGGTGGTGCTCTTCCACCTGCATTCCCAGTCGCCGAACCCGATCTCCGGACGTCTCGCGTCGATGCCGGGAAACTGGCTGAGTGTGGCGTTGTCGACCAGCGAACAGGCGTCCACGCGCGCCAGCGACGCGGTGTCCGCCGGGTGTGCCCGCTGTGGGAAGACTCCGTTCGACAGGACTGCCAGTGCCCTGGACGTGGCCGTGTCGGCGATCGCGCAGAGGTCGGTCGATTCGGGTTGTTCCTCCCGTGCCCTGAGGACGACATGGGTCCGGTCGACGAGCAGGATCGTCCGGCTGCACTCGTCGTCGGCAGGCAGGTGGCGAACGACGGTGAGCGGCCCGTGTTTCTCGGTCTTGCCAGGGAAGATCCGGCTCGTGGTCGCCGGGTCCAACTGGACGATGACGTCGACGTCCACGCCGGTGTGGGTCCGCACGAGCACGTAGCACTGGTTGAAGTTGCCGTGGCCGGCGTCCCGGCCGGCTTCACCGAACCGGGCCAGCTCGGCGGGGTTGGCCAGCGCACACGGATCTGCCGTACGCGGATCTCCGATGGTGAACGCTTCCGGTGGCGAGGCAGGTGGTGATCCGGTTGGCGCGGATGCCGCCGTCAGTCCCATCAGCACTGCGATCGCCGCCAGTACCGCACCCGCGACGACCGGAACCCGCCGGTCCTGGCGTTGCGGGTGGACGACGACGTCCTCGAACATCTTCCTGGCTCGGGTCGCGTCGGGTCGCTTCGCCGGGTTGGGGTGCAGCAGCGCGGACAGCACCGGTGCAAGCGCTCCGCCGCGGCGAGCCGTGGCGATGTCGCCATTCGCCGCGCGGCGTACCAGCACCAGTGGGTTGTCCGCAGTGCCGACCGGGGAAACACCTTCGACCGCAGCGAACAACGTGGCACCGAGGGAGAAGACGTCCGATGCGGGGGTGGCGTCCAGTCCGTTGGCCACTTCGGGGGCGAGGTAGCCCGGTGTTCCGGCGATCGCGCCGCTGCCCGTCAGGGTCACGTCGCCGTGGTCCGCGCGCGAAATCCCGAAATCGCTCAACTTGGCCCGGCCGTCCTCGGTCACGAGCACGTTGCTGGGCTTGACATCGCGGTGCACCACGCCCGCGGCGTGCACCGCTTCCAGTGCACCAGCCAGCTGCGCGCCGATCCGCGCGACCTGGTCGGGGGGAAGCGTGCCACGGCCGGCCAGACTGCGGGCGGGAACGTATTCCATCACCAGCCACAACTCGTTGTCGTGATTCACCAGGTCGTACAAGGTCACCACGTTCGGATGATCCACCCGTGCGACCAGTTTCGCCTCACGCCGCACTTGCCTGGCCCGCCCGGCATCCCGCACACCATCCGCGGACAACGCGCGCTTGACCGCGACCACGCGGTCCAACTCCTCGTCGGACGCGCGCCAGACCACCCCCATTCCCCCGGAACCGATTCTTTCCTCCAGCCGATAACGGGTGCCGATCAACTCACCAGTACGCACGACCCCTCCCTCGGCATCACCCGCGATGATGGTGGGCATCGTCGGTTCCCGGCTGAACAACCGCCAGGCACCGGGAAACAGCAGCCAGTCTGCTGCCAACGCACTCCGGCATCAAAGGCTCCATCCGGGCGACAGCACGCCCGAATTGCCGAACGGCGAACACATCCGTGGTGTTCGCCGTCTTCCCGTCCACATTCCGTGCACCAGGCCGAATGAGTCAGAGGTGAAGGGGTCGGCTCGGATGCCCGGATGGCACTACGGCCGGGGAGCCGCGGTGCCATCCGGCTCGCCGGTGTCAGCGAATGGTGACCTGGTACTCGACGCCACCGACGTCAATGGCCGCCGCGGGAGCCGACTGACCGTTCTCCACGGGCGCGAACTGGTTGACGCGGATCACGTGGGATCCCTTGCGCGGTGCCGTCGTCGTGCTGAACACGAGCTTCATTTCCGGGCGGGTGCGCGGCGCGAGCCGGATGCCGTAGAACCTCGCCTGCCGGAAGTCGCTGATCTCGAAGCTGTAGGTGCCGACTTGCCTGACGCCGGTGGCCCGGCCGCCGCCCTCACGCCAGCGGCTGTAGACGGTCGGGCCGAGGTCGATCACCAGTTTTCCGCCCGCCGCGGTGAAGCCGTTGCGCGTGTCGGTGAATGCCAGATCGGTCGAGATCTGCGCCGAGCCGGGGTTGCCGATCGCGTACGGTCGCACCTCGGGCTTGCCCGCGAACAGGTCGACCGAGTCCACGTTGCGCCAGGCGAGGTTGTTGTTGCGCTGGGTGTTGAGCACGGTGTTGACGCCCTCGGGGAAGGACATCGGGTCGTTGGCCGACTCCCAGCGGGCGAGCAGGCAGAAGTGGCCGGGGCCCGGCACACCGTTCCACGGGATCATCACCGTGGTGACGCCCGACGCGGCGACCGGGACATCGAAGGCCGCGCCGATGCTCGTCCAGTCGCTGATCCAGCCGGTGCCGCCGCCCGGGGTCGAGCGGAAGACCTCCAGGTTGCCGGTGTCGGCACCCGAGCCGTACGGGCCAGGGCTGTTCAGCTTGACGAAGATGTAGTTCGTCTGACCGACTTCGGGGTTGACGCTGGTGGGGCATTCGGTGGAGGTGGGACAGACCTTGATGTCGGGGCTGGTCCACACCGAGTTGCCGTGCGGCTCGACGCCGGCGTCGCCGACGTAGTCACGGATGTAGACGTCGGTGTCGGCGAGGATGCCGGACTCCGCCGCGCCGGCCGACACGCTGAGCAAAGGGGCCACCAGGGCTGCCACCGCGGTGACCAGCAGGCCCCGCCGTTTTCTCGGGATCATGGGTTTTCCTTCCAGGTCAGGGATGTCGGGCTACAGCGGCAGGCCGGTGACGCCCTGGATCCACGGGCGGAAGTGCGGCACGTCCATGTAGATCGACGGGGCGACCGCGCACGTGGAGCCGCCGCCGGACCGGCTGGTGGCGCCGACCAGCTGCCAGGCGCCGCCGACGGTCTTGACCTGGGGGCCACCGGAATCGCCGTAGCAGGCACCGGCGACGCCACCCGGGTTGCTGGTGCAGATCTCCTGCGCGGCGTTGACACCGGCGCAGCCGCCGTCGGCGACGATCGAGGTGTTCAACTGCTGCAACTGGATCGGCGCCCCGCAGCCGCCGGGCGACGGGCAGGTCTGGCCCCAGCCCATGATCCGGGTCGAGGTGCCGACCGCGCCGGAGGACGCGGCGATGACGATCGGCGGGTACAGCGCGTTGACTGTGGTCAGACCGATGACTGCGATGTCGTAGGAGGGGTGGGTGGTGATCGAGGTGACGCCGACCACCTGCCCGCCCGTGGTCCTGTTGCTGCTGCCGACGCGAGCCTGGATGCTGCCAGGCGACTTGCCGACGACGCAGTGCCGCGCGGTGATCGCCCACTTGGCGTGCACCACGGAGGCGCCGCAGAAGTGGCTGCCGCTGAGGTTCTGCAGCGACACCGCGAACGAATAGGCGGGTGCCGGGGAGCCGCCGACGACGTCGGGCTGATACGCGATGCCCTTCTCGTCGGGTGGTGCCGGTGCGGCAAGGGCGGGGGCTGTGGAAGCGAACCCGACGGCGGTGACCGCGATGAGGGCAGCGGCCAGCGAACGCAACATCATCGTTGCCATTCCTTTCCAGGGCTTCGGTCGCGAAGGCAGGGACGGACCGTGACGGAAAGTAACTCCGTGGCCTCGGAAAACACAAGAGCGCGACCGATTTTAGACCCTTCGGCAGCATTGACCACCGGCTTACGGGCCTACATCGCGTATCACGTTCAGCCCTGTCTCCACTGGTCTGAAAGGAAGCTCGATTCGGCGACGACGTTTTCGCAAAACGCCGATTCACGCGCCGATCCCCTTCCCAGAAATCACACTGTTCGGATCAGCGAACGCATGATTTCCGCAACGAAGTCCCCAGCGGAACGACGGCCACCTCCGCGCATTTCCTTGACCTCGCCTTTGGTTGATCACGCGGGAATTGCGCGGGCAGCGCAAGATGGGAGGCTGCGGTTGCCGAACTCGTCGGCGTCAGGAGCCTGTGGCTCGCAGGTAGGTCAGGACGGCGAGCACGCGCCGGTTGGTGTCCTCGGTGGGCGGTAGGTCGAGCTTGGCCAGGATGTTGCCGACGTGCTTGCCGACGGCCGCCTCGGTGATGACCAGCCTGGCCGCGATCGCGGCGTTCGAATGGCCTTCCGCGACCAGGGCCAGGACCTCACGTTCACGCGCCGACAACCAGGCCAACGGGTCACGCCGACGGACCAGCAGCTGACGGACCACCTGCGGGTCGACCACCGTCGCACCCGCCACCACCCGTCGCAGCGTCGCGACGAAGTCCTCCACGTCGACAACCCGGTCCTTGAGAAGGTAGCCGACCCGCACCCCGTCACCGGAGTCCAGCAACTCGGCGGCGTAGCTGCGTTCCACGTACTGGCTCAACGCGACGACCGCCAACCCCGGATCGGCCCGCCGCAGCTGCACGGCGGCCCGCAGTCCTTCGTCGGTGAACCCCGGTGGCATCCGGATGTCCGTGACCACGAGGTCCGGCCGGGTTCGAGCGACGGCCGCCGTCAGCGCGTCCGCGTCGCCGACCTGAGCGATCACCTCGAAGCCGAACCGCTCCAACAGCCCAGCCAACCCGGCTCGCAACAACACGCCGTCCTCGGCGAGCACGACTCGAATCAATCGCACGGCAACTCCACGCGTACCACGGTCGGACCACCCGGCGGGCTGGACAACAACATTCGCCCGCCCACGACAGCCGCACGGTCGGCCAGCCCGGTCAACCCGGTTCCCCGCCCAGGATCCGCGCCGCCGACACCGTCGTCCCGAACCTCCAGGACAAGTGCGCCAGGCCGTCGGTACGCGGAGACCGTGGCCTCCGCCGCGCCGCTGTGCTTGGCGACGTTGGTCAACGCCTCGGCGACGACGAAGTACCCGATCGCCTCGACCGGGGGCGGGCAGGCGGTCGGGGATCTCCGTGCGCACGCCCACCGGAATCGACGCGCGGTCGGCCAACTCCCCCAGCGCCGCGGGGAGTCCGCGGTCGGTGAGCACCCTGGGGTGGATGCCGCGAACGAGCTCGCGCAGCACGGTCATCAGTTGCTTCGCCTCGTCGTGCGCGGCGGTGATCTCCGCGTGCGCGGGCGAGTCGGGCAGGAGGTCCACTTTGGCCAGTCCCAGCCGGAGGGTGAGACCGACGAGCCGCTGCTGCGCGTCGTCGTGCAGGTCGCGCTCGATGCGCCTGCGCTCGGCTTCGAACAGGTCCACCAGCCGGGCCCTGGACTGCGCCACCTCGACCAGTTCGGCGCGCACCGGCGCGTTGTCGTCACGGAGCAGCGCGCGAGCCACCGCGCTGTGCGCCGCCGCGAGCAGGGCAACCGGGTACGGGGACAGCACAAGCGCGACAACACCTGCCGCCGCATAGAGAATCGCCGCGCCCACGGTGTTGACGGTGGTGAACCCGAGCGTCACCACGGACGTTCCGCCCACCAGCAAAGGCGACCCGACCAACAGGACAAGGAACAGCAGCAGACCACAGGTGGCCGCGGACATCAAGGCACCGACCGTCACCAACAGGACCAGGTAGGCAACGGCACGCCAGGTCACCGGGTCGGCGTACTGCATCCGGCCACGCGGCGGGTCGCCGAGCACGCGGCCGTCGACCAGCCGCAGCCGACGTCGTTCCAGCCAAGCCACCGGCGTCGCCACCCACGGCAGCACCGCGCCGAGCAGCAGGCCGCCGACGAGCACAAGTACCAGCACCCACGTCCACGACAACGGCGTCGGACGCCCCAGTCCAAACGCCGCCAACAGCCACGGCGCGGCCGGGATGGCAAGCGGCATCAGCGTCATCCCCGCGACCACAGTCGTGCCGAGCACGTGACCGTACGCGCGCCTGCCTCGCGTTCGCTCTCGCCTGGGTGGGCATGATCGGCGCGTGGGCGCTTGGTTTCTCGTTGGTGAGTCCGTTGGTGCAACTGCCGTTCGCGTTCGCGCCCGCAGTGGCGGCGTGTTGGACGGTCAGGTGGGCGAACTGCCGGGATGGGTGCCAGCCGTGACCGTGATCATGACGATCCCGATGGCCGTGCTGTCCGTTTGGGTGCTGGCCACGGGACGGTTGGCAGCACCAGCAGTCGAGCCAGTGACTCGGTCTGGTGTGGACAGTCAGCGTGGCGGGTGCGGCGCCCCCATCCGTCGACGTTGCCATCCAACTTGAGAACCCTGTAGCATTTTGACACTGTGACCACATCGTCGACGCCAGAACAGTGGCTGGCTGTGCGAGAGTCGCTGCGGCAAGCCGGTGATCGGTTCACACGGCTGCTGTCTTCGGTGAGGCAACCGGAGGCGCCTGCCGTGGGCACATGGTCGGTGGCCCAGACGGCCGCACACGTCGCGGTCGTGGCCTCGTCCTACACCAGCTTGCTGCCCGCGATGACGAAACCACATCCGATCCCCGGCGTCGACACACGGATGAGGCAGACAGCTCTCGACGAACTCGGCGGGTTGAACGAATACACGCTGCAACACCTGACCGAACGCGATCCCATGGTGCTCGCCGTCCGGGTCGGCAGCGCCGTCGAGCAACTGCTGGCGATCAGCGACGACCTCGATCCCCTGCGGCGGGTCGGCTGGCTCGGCGACGCCCAACTGCCCATCGCCGGGTGGTATGCCCACCTGCTCAACGAACTTCTCTTGCACGGACGGGACATCGCCGGTGCGGTCGGTGCGCCGTGGGCCATTCCGCAGCGCGACGCGGCCATGGCCTTCGAGATGTTCCTCGTCACTCTGCTCAGCGGCGACACCGGACGGCTCCTGGAGCACGAACCTATGTCCCGCTCCCGGATCGCCATCCGCTTCCGGTCCCGCTACACCACGCCCGTCACGTTGGTGGCGCAGGACAGCCGGATGGGGGTCGAGCCTCCGGACAGGACTGCCGTCGACGCCACGCTGTTCTTCGAACCAGCGGCCCTGATGCTGATCCTGTTCAACCGCCTCGGCAAGGTGCGCTCAGCGCTCACCGGCCGGGTCGTGGTCTGGGGCCGCAGGCCTTGGCTGCTCCCAGCATTCTTGCGGGCCGTTCGTTTTCCGTGACCGCCTGGCCCTCGTGACTGGGGCCCAGGAAGGGGAATCTTCCCTGGCTCTTAGGCTGCTGTTCGTGATGTGCGGTTCGGCGACCCGGTACCGGTCGCCGAACCAGAGGTGTCGGCATGGCGTGACAGTCTCACCATTCACAGTTCGCGGGACTAGATCGGCTAGGTTTTGGCGTACCCGTGCTCGACGATCTGCTGTGCCCGCGCGGCATAAGCTTCGTCCGAGGCGGGTGTCTCGGTGGCCAGTCCGTCGACGTACCGGTTGAACATGCAGAACGCCGCCGCGATCAACACCGTGTCGTGGATCTCGAGATCGGTCGCCCCCGCGTCTTTGGCTGCCGCGACGCTCGCCGCGTCGACAGCACGGCCGCCTTGCCGAACCAGCAGCGCGATCGCCAGCAAAGCCTTGAGTTTGTCGGAGATCGGCGCGTTCCGGTAGTCGTCGGTCGCCGCCCGCACGAGTGGCAAGCCACCATCGAGCTGCGCTGCCGCGAACGCCCCGTGCGCGGACGCGCAGAACTCGCATTCGTTTCCGTCGGACACCACGGTGGCGATCAGCTCCCGCTCACCCCGGCTCAGTGTGCTCGGGCCGCGGAGAAGCACGTCGGCCAATTCGCCCAACGGTTTGGCTGTTTCCGGGCGGTACTCGAACAACCCGATGATCCCGGGCGACTCGGAATCCAGCTTGATGTGCGGCACATGACCTCCTGGCTGGTTACATTTCCGGTAACGACCTCCGGCCAAGGAGAGTACACGGTGCCGGTGCCGTGGTCCCCGCGTTCAGGTGGTCGAAGGCCGGGCGACGATCCCGATGCGGCACAGCAGCCCACCAGCTCTCTCACCGCCTGCCTGACGTCCAGTGCCGTATCACCGCTTCGTGCCGAACAGGCCGCGCATCAACATCGGCTCGGCCGCCTTCTGGAAGTCCATGTTCGGGTCCAGATCGCGGATCGTGCCTTCGATCACCAGCAGCGAAAGCAGCGGGAAGATCAGTTCCGACGCGGCGTGGATGCCGAACCGGCGTTGCAGGTCGAACATCTCAGTGGCGAACGCGATCAGGCTGAACTCCTTGGCCGGTTGGCCGTGGCTGCGTTCCACCAGATCGGCCATCCGAACCGTGAAGCCCTCGATGTCGGCATCCGCGCGCACACCCGCCGAGCTCTCGATCACGATCTCGGCGGCCTTGCGACCGCGGCCAATGGACATGTTCATGAAGAACTCCGCGAAGAGGCGGCGCATCCGTTCGGACAACTGGACACTGAACCCGGCGTCGAGGACGATCACCTGTGCTCCGCTTGTGAAGTACAGGTTGCCGGGATGCATGTCGCAGTGCACGAACCCGTCCACGAACAGCATCTGGTACATCGCCGACAGCCCGGACGCCGCGAACCGCTTGCGGGCGGCGGCCGTGCAGTGTTCCGCGGTGTCCAGCGCGAGGCCGGGGATGTATTCCATGACAACGCACTGCGGTGTGCACGCCTCCGGATACACCTGTGGCACCCAGACCCGTGGCACCGCCGACAGGTTCTCACGCAACCGTATCAGCGCATCGGCCTCCCGCTCGAAGTCCAGTTGCCCCAGTACCGCGTCCGCCATGGCCCCGACCACCTCGGTCACCGGCACACCTCGGAACACCGGGAGCCTCGCCACGAGCGCCGCACCCTTGTGGATCAGTGTCAGGTCCCTGCGCATGACCTCCTCGATACCGGGGCGGCGCAGCTTGACCGCCACGTCGGCACCGGTGCCCAGTCCCGCTCGGTAGACAGAGGCCACGCTGCCGCTGGCGACCGGCTGGAGGTCGACCTCGGCGAAGATCTCATCGACCGAGTCGCCGTACGCCTCGCGCAGCGCCAGCCGAGTCTGCTCGACGTTCATCGGGCTCACCGAGTCCTGCAACACCGACAGCTGCGCACACAGCTCGGCCGGCAGCAGGTCCCTGCGGGTGCCGAGCACTTGGCCCGCTTTGACGAACGTCGGTCCGAGTAGCATGAGCAGACTGGTCAACTGCCGGTAGACGTGCCGTTTCCCGGCAGTACGGCCTGAGATGACTGCCCTGAGCAGCCCGACGAGCACAGCGGGAAGCATGACGGCTGTCGACAACACCACGATCTTGACCGCCCGGACCACAAGAGCCATCTTGTCTCCCCAGGTCAGAACCCGCTGATGCCCGGAACCTCGATCGCCCGCAACTGGAGCGTGGTGTAGTCGCAATACCAGATCCGATTGCCGTCCCAGGTGATCCCGGTCGGGTTGCCGGGAGGGTCGTACGCGACGAGTTCCCGTCCGGTCCGGTAGTCCACCATGTTGATCGTGCCCGCGCGGTAGTCGGTGTATGCCACGTAGCTGTCCGACGCGGTCAGCCCGGAAACCCTGCCCCGCACAGGAATCACGTCGATCAGCCGCCAGTTGTCGGTGCTGCGCAGGTCGACCAGTTGCAGGTCCTCGTAGCCGAACCAGACGCCATCCCGGGTCGCTTCCAGTCCGGACAGCGCGTGTCCGGAGCGCGGGTTGGGCAGCTCGGTCACCACCTCGCCGGACACTGGGTGGATGACGCGCAGATACCGCGTCCGCCCGACCACCTGTACCAGGTTGCCACCCATGGTGGTCAGGTCCGTGCACAGCTCTGGGCACGCGATGCGCCGCTCCACCGTGCCGGTGACCGGGTCGAGCGCCGAGATCTGGCCGGAGACCGACTCGGAGAACCACAGATATTCCCCCGACCAGGTGAGGCCACAGGGTTTGAGCGCGCGCACCGGGATGTCCCGTGTGGTGCCGAGTGAGAACGGCATCAGTCCGCTCCTCGCCCGACCAGGCCGCATTCCAGCCACCAGTCGGTGGCCACCCGGCCCTGGCGTCTGCCGCGCGGACTGTGCAGTCGTACGGACAGTTCCGTGTCGACTGCGACCCCGGTGTGCCGCACCGGCCACACCCACACAGCCCAGTTGCAACCTGGGTAGGACGGGAAGTTCGTCAGCGTCACTCCGTCGGCCAGATCCACGGTGAAGTAGCCGATCACCGCGTGCAGGGTGCCCGGCTCGGCGATCCGCAGCCGTCCGCTCCAAGGCGGCCCGCCCGGCCGCAGTCCCTCGGCCAGGACGGGTTCGCTGAGCAGCCGAGGGTGTCGCTGGAAGAAGTGCAGCTGGGCGGCGGGCGCGACCAGCTGCTGGACCGCGCTCATCCGGTAGCCGAGGAAGTCGTCACCCCACAGACCCCAGCCCTCTTGGTCGAACTCGATCGCGGCCAGCCGGGTCGCCAGTCCTCTCGGCACGACTCGGCCGCCCGGCACGAGCCAGCGACGGGCGACCGAACCCACCGCACCCATCATGTCTTCTTCCGGACCGAGGTTGCCGATCAGTTCGGCCACCACCACGTCCGCCTTGCGGGGCAGCCTGACCACTCGCGCGTCCGCCTGGACGACGGTGATGCGGCCCTTGAGATCGTTGTCCCGCACGATGGCCTCCGCCACTGCGACGAGGTCCGGATCCGCCTCGACGGCGTACACGTGTCCGGCGCCGTGCCGCAGTGCCAACATCGACAGGGCCAGCGCGCCCGCGCCCACGTCGACCACCACGTCACCGGGTCCGACAGCCTGCTCCAGTGCGCGGTCGTAGGCGCGCATCCGTGGTCGGTCGGCGAGCATCGCCTGGTGCATGAGCACTGACTGAGGATCCATGCTCGCTCCGTCCGAAGGCAGTTCAAACCCCAGCAGGTCACTATATATTGCCTAACTAACTACAACCCGCAGCAGGGACTGTGTCAAGCCTTCAGCCTCACCTGGCCACGCTCGGCCGCCATGGCTTAACTCCTATAACTGCTACCCTTCCCCTTGTGGCTGGTATGCTGGAGGAATTCGTCGCCGGGCTGCCCAAGGTCGATCTGCATCTGCACCTGCTCGGCGCGGCCAGCGTGCCGACCGTCGCCGAACTGGCCCGACGGCACCCGCGACACGCCGTGCCCACCGAGCCCGAAACCTTGGCCGAGTACTACCGGTTCGTCGATTTCGCACACTTCGTCGAGGTGTACACGGCCGTCAACCGTCTGGTGACCACTGGCGAGGATGTGGTGACGCTGATCACTGGACTGGCCGCCGACCTGTGCCGGGACAACGTCCGCTACGCGGAGGTGACGGTCACCCCGATGTCCCATCTGAAGGCCGGTGTCCCCGCTCAGGAGCTGGCCGAGGCACTGACAGCCGGGCGATCCGCCGCGGCCCGGATGGGCGTCGAGCTCGCCTGGGTGCACGACGTCTCCGGCGACGACGGCCCCACGGCCGGACCGGCCACACTGGACTGGGTATTGACCTGGCAACCGAGCGGCACCGTCGGATTCGGCCTCGGCGGGCCCGAGGCGGGGATCGCACGGGAGTGGTTCCGGGACACTTTCGCCGCCGCACGGGCAGCCGGGCTGCACAGCGTTCCGCACGCCGGTGAGGTCTCCGGTCCGGAGCAGGTGTGGGCCGCGGTCCGGGAACTGTCGGCGGAACGCGTCGGACACGGCATAGCCGCGGTTCAGGACCCGTCGCTGCGGCGCCACCTCGCCGAGCACCGGATCACACTGGAGATCTGCCCCACGTCGAACCTGCGCACCCGTGCCGTGGCCGCGGCCGCGGACCATCCACTGCCGACGTTGCTGGCCGCCGGAGTTCCGGTCACGCTCGGCACCGACGATCCCGGCATGTTCGGCACCACCCTCACCGCCGAATACCTGCTGTGCCACCGGCAGTTCGGCCTTGCCGCGGCCGACCTCGCCGCGATCGCCCGGACGGGTGTCGACGCGTCGTTCTGCGGCACGGCCACCCGGCAGGCCTTGCACCGGGAGCTGGACGGCTATCTCGCCGCGCGGCTGCCGCTCAGCTGAGCCCGAGCATGGTGGTGCAGCGGTACACCGACTCGACCTCGCCCTTGATCTTGACGTCGCCGGTGGCCATCGCCCCGAACGGGGTGATCATCCGGGCGCCGATGCGGATGAACGTCTCGGCGTCGCACTCGACAGTCAGGCTCGGCTCGGCTGCGTGCCCGCGGCCGAAATCCACCTTCTTGTCCCGCACCTCGATGGTGAACACCTCGTCGCCCACCTGGAACTCGTACACCTCGTCCACGTCCGGGATCCGGTCGTGCACGATCATCGATTGAATGGCGAGAAAACCCCACTCCGCGCGGATGACACCCTTGCGGTCCTCCTCGCGCAGGAACGCCATGCCCCAGTGCGCAAGCGCCAGCACCGGCTCACGCAGCTGCTCGCCGAGCTCGGTCAGCTCGTAGACCTTGGCGCGGCCGTCGCCCGTCATGGTCAACTGCCGCACGACCCCGCGCTCGGTCAGCGACCGCAGCCGCTCCGACAACAGGTTGGGTCCGATGCCCGGCAGGTTGTCGATCAGCTCGGAGAACCGGGACGGCCCGATCAGCAGCTCCCTGATGATCAGCAGTGTCCAGCGCTCGCCGATGACGTTCAGCCCGGCGGCGAGCCCGCAGAACTGCCCATAGTCGCGCTTGTCAGCCATGACACCTCCTCTCGCTTTCGGTAAAGATAGTAACAACTGATCTCACCTGGACGGCAGCACCGCCGGTGGCCGTCGCGCTCGGCACCCCTCGGACCGGCGCCGTGACGCGATCAGCAAGCTACCAAGTAACTTTAAATACATGTACCATCATGCTGTGACCGACACCGTGGACACCGGCGAGCTCACCCGCCCCGGGCTGCGGGAAGCGTCCTGGGACAGCATCCGGGACATCTTCGCGATCGCCCCGAACTCCATCCACCTCAATACCGGCACCATCGGCGTGATGCCCTACGCGGTGCTCGACACAGTGGACCGGGTCACCCGGGAGTGGACCGGTGGCCTGATGGACGTGTACCCGCCAGGCATGTACCCGGAACACCGGGCCACCATCGCCCGGGCGTACGGGGTCGACCAGGACGAGATGTCGATCTGCCACAACGCGACCGAGGGCGTGGCCCGGATCATCCACGGTCTGGACCTCCACGAGGGCGACGAGGTCATCACCACCACGCACGAGTGCTACTCGGTCCTGTCGAACTTCAACCTGCTCCGCAACCGGCACGGCATCACCGTCAAGGCACTGACCCTGCCCATCGGGAACGACGTCACCGCCGAGGAGGTCGTGGCCCTCTTCGAAGCGGCGATCACGTCGCGGACCAAGGTGCTCGCCTTCGCCGCGATCACCCTGTTCACCGGGACGAAGCTGCCGGTGCGCCAACTCTGCGACCTGGCACAGCGGCACGGCCTGATCACAGTGGTGGACGGCGCGCTGGTGCCGGGCATGCTCAACGCCGACTTCCGGGCGATGGGAATGGACTTCATGGCGTGCTCCGGCTCGAAGTTCCAATGTGGACCACTCGGGACCGGGCTGTTGTACGCGCGCAACAAGGTGACCGAGCACAACCCGCTGCCGCTGCCGACGTTCTGGCCGATCATCTCGACCTGGTACCCGATGCACGGCAGTCCACCGCCACGGTCCCGGACCGACGTGGAGAGCGACAACCTCGCCGACTACCTGCAGAGCGCGGGCAGTGCGAGCATCGCCCGCGGCGCGGCACTGGCGAAAGCGTGCGAGATCTGGGACGAGATCGGCCGGGCCCGGATCGAGGATCGGATCATGGCACTCGCCGAGTACGCCAGGGGCAAGCTGGCCGACCGCTTCGGCCGGGACGCGCTGTACTCGCCGGGGACCGATCCGGAACTCCGCTCGCCGCTGATCGCGTTCCACCCGTTCCGCCGGTCCGAGGACGCGTGGAACGTCAAGAAGATCCACATGTACATGAAACGGCTGGAGCTGGAGCACCGGATCTGGATCCGCTGGACCGAGTTCGACGTCCAGGACTCGCCGCACCAGCACTACGCGGCGCGGATCACCACGCACATCTTCAACGACCACGACGAGATCGACCACGCGGTGGACGTCATGGGGCGGCTCGGCGACGAGATGAGCTGACGGGAGCGGCGGACGGATGGCCATACTGCGACTGCACGGTCACGGCGCCCCGGATCACCTGGATCCGGCGTGCTCGCACCACATCCCCACGCGCCAACTGCTGCGGCTCTACACCCGTCAGCTGTTCACCTACCAACCGGACATGAACCTGAGGAACTGGCAGGCGATCGCACCGGTACCGGACCTGGCCACGGCGATCCCGTCGATCTACAACGCGGGCCTCGGCGCCAGCGGTCGCAGCTATGTCGTGCACCTGCGCCCCGGGGTCCGCTGGGACACCACCCCGCCTCGGCCGCTGACCGCGCACGACGTGGTGCGCGGACTGAAGCGGCTGGCCGGGCCGACCGTGCGCAACCCGGCGCTGCCGTTCTTCACCAGCACCATCCGGGGCATGGCCGAGTACCACCGCGAGTTCGCCGCGGCGGCACCGGACGGCACTGCCGAGCAGTTGGCGCGCTTCCAGAACACACACGAGATCGCGGGCGTGTTCGCGTTGGACGACGAAAGCCTCGTGATCGAACTGCTCCGGCCGACGCTGGACATCGTCGACATCCTGGCGTTGCCGTGCGCCTCTCCCGCGCCGGCGGAGTACGACGCGTTCGTGCCCGACAGCCCGGAGTTCCGCGAACACATCCGGTCCCTCGGACCGTACCGGCCCGTCCCGGGCAGCATCGCCCAGTTCGAGCCCAACCCGGTGTGGGACCCGGCGTCCGATCCGGTCAGGCAACGGCGGCTGAGTGCCATCCGGGTCATCCCGTCCACAGGGGACACCGCAGCGGCGGCGGTCCGGTCGGGGGCCGCGGACCTGACGTGGAACGTGCCAGTGACCGCGGCGGCGACCGCCGTCGACCTCGGCAGCGCGCTCGATCCGTGCCTCCTTTTCAACATGCGCCGGGACGATGTCGACCTGGCGGTCCGCCGAGCCGTCGCCGGGGCGATCGACCGGGAAACGTTGGCTGGGCCGGGCAAGCGGGCCGCGTACTCCATCATCCCGCCCGGCAACGACGGCCACCAGGAGACGGGTCCGGCGGTGCCTGCCGGTTCGGCAGCGGGAACGCGTCTGCGCATGCTGCACGCCCCGACCGACGCCATGGTCGCCAACGCGGTCGCGGCCGACTTGGCGAAGGTGGGCATCACGGTCACCGCGCTCGCGCTCGAGCAGGCCGAACTGCGGGCCACGCTGGCCGATCCGGCGGCGGAGTGGGACATGACGCTGGTGTCCTGGTCGCCGGACTGGTTCCACAACAACGCGCGGGTGTTCCTGCAGCGGATGTTCCAGTCCGACGCACCGGGGAACTACGGCGGCTACAGCTCGCCGGAGGTCGACGCGCTGATCGACGAGGCGCTGGCGGAGTTGCAACCGCTGCGGGCCGTCACCGCGTGGCAACGTGTGGAAAACCGGGTACTGGCCGATGTCGCGGTGGTCCCACTGCTGTTCAACGAACCGTCGGTGCCGGCGCTGCGTGGAGACCGAGTCCGTGACGCGCGTCCGATGCCCGCGATCGGTTTCGGCTACGACCTGGCCACGCTGGAGTTGGCGACGCCCACCTGATCCGGCGCCCACCTGGTCCGGCGCTGTTACGTGCATTCCACAGGTGAGGAGTGACTTGTGCCCGAGCTTCCGCCATCCACCGCCGACACCGCCGTCGAACCCACTGTCGACCCCACCGGCGGGGAGCAGCAGTTCACCGTCGACCTGCTGCGACTGTCCTTCAGCGACACGATCTTCGTGATCGAACGGTCGCGGGACGAATAAACCGCCCCCGCACAGGCTTCCGCGCGGCCCGTGAGTTCACGGGCCGCGCGGACATCCGATCAACCCGTCGTCAGACGTTCACAGCAGCGTGCTCGCCGACGTACGCGTCCCGCATCACGAGGTTGACACCGGTGAGCCGGGCCTTGACCTCGTCCTCGGTGGTGACCAGCGCGGTGTCCGTGCCGTTCATCTGCAGCTCGGTGCCGGTCGCCTCCATGCTCGACAGCTTGCCGAAAACGTGCACCGGGTTGGTCGCGTACAGCGTCGCTTCCGGGGTCACGAGTTCGAACTCGGTGTCGATGTGCAGTTCGCTCGGGTACTTCACGCGGCTCAGGCTGTCCTCGTCGCCCTCGCCGAGCGTGCCGCCGGACGGACGCGGCCAGCTCACCCGCAGCATCACGCGGCCGCCGAGTTCGGCGCAGTGGCCGGTCACCGCGACACGCGCGATCTGCGCCTGCACACCGGCGCCTTCGTCGTGCTTCTCCGGCCCGAACAGCAGGATCTCCGTGCCGGCCGCCTTCCGGTAGTCACCGGCGAGGTCGATCTTCACGGTCTTGCCGCCGACCTCGACGGTCGCCTGGCCCTCGAGCGAGACCTGCATGATCATCGAGGGGTCCACCAGCATCGACATGCACGGGCCCGCACTCGGTGCGAAGAACATCGACGGCGTGATGCCGACCGGCTCGTTCTCGTCGTTGGCCTGGTACCAGGCCTCCGGCAGCGTCGTGCCGCGCACCACGTTCGGTGCCTGCACGACGTCGAACGGACCGTCACCACGCGGCTTGCCCAGGTACGGACCGGTCAGCGGCTTCTTGAACGGCGGAACGCTGTCCACGACGCCGTAGATGTCGATCACGTTGCGGTGGGCCAGCCGCAGTGTGCTGGACTCGAGGATGCCGAACCGGCGGATGTAGAACTCGGCCGGGAAGTTCTTGCCCGGCACGATCTGACGCACGTGCCCGCTGTTGGGCAGGAACGGGTTGGACAGCACCTGGATGCGGTCGTCCAACTCGTAGCTGAAGCCCTTGATGCCGACCTCGGGCGCGCTGATCAGCTCGGTCGCGAACTCCGCGTAGCCCTTCTCGTCCACCGTGTGCTCGAACCCGGGCATCGGCCACTTGTTGAGCTGAACGAAACCGGAGAGGTTGATGGTCTCCTTCCGCCCCGCGTAGTAGTCGTCACCGAAGACCACCGTTGCCGCCGCCAGAATGTGCGGACGGATCGGCTTGGGTTCCAGGTTCAGTGATTCGTAGGTCTCCCGCAATGAACTCAATCCAGACACCTCCAGGAGCCTGTCAGGTTGTGCTTCGGACGCCGCCGACCGCGGCGTCCGTGAGACTCAACGCGTCCATCAAACTATATGTTTTAGTAGCTAGTCAACAGTCGCGCCAAGGTACGGACACAACCGGCATGGCGCGCACACCGACCGAGGACGCTCCGGTCAGCCGAACGAGATCGCTTGCTTGATCATGGGTGAGCTGTCCGTCGCGGCGGCGACGAAACATCCACCCGAGACGGTCGCGCAGTCAACGGTGCCCCACACGACACCCGGTTCGCTGTAGGCGGTGTACTTCTGCCACGCCGTGAGCGTGGTGGACCCGGCGCCGCCGCCGTCCGCGGTGATCTGGGAAATTCCCGGGATGTCACAGACGACGTGACCGGCTGTCGGTTCCGCGCACTCCGACACCCACACCACGGCGTTCGCCGGGAAACCGCTCACCGACACGGTCACCGCCTGGCCGTGCGACAGTCCGGTCGACGGCGTGACGGACAGGCCCGGCGCGGACGCGGCGGCACCAATGCCGACCTGAGCGCCCAGCGCCAGGCCGAAAGAAACCGCGGCAACCCTGCCAAGGACGCGAGATCTCCTGCTGAAAGTCACTTCTGTGCCCCGATCATCAGAAATGGGTGGATGAGGGACGCCCGTACGCGAGACGACAAGGCCCAGCCAGATCAGACTTCTGACCCAAAACGGACCACACGCCTGTGCGCGCGCACCGGTCGCCACGTCGCTCCGCGTTACCGGCGACGCACAATGAGTATATGTTTCTGTAGCATTATTGCGCAACGTGCTAGCGTCGGTCGATCCGGTGACGTCCTGGCCTGACGGAAGGTCCCTCGCCATGGTCTCCAGCAGCGACGCCGATCTCGGGCGCTCCGGCCGCACAACCGGAAGGTCCCGGTTGCCCACGCTGACCGGAATGCGGTTCGTCGCGGCGGGCATGGTCTTCTTCGCACACGCCTTCACCGAGTTCCCAACCAGTTCCGGCCCGGTGGCGACGGCGCTGAGCACCGTGTGGGCCCCGTCGGCCGCCATCGGGGTGTCGTTCTTCTTCGTCCTCAGTGGATTCGTCCTCGCCTGGTCGGCCAGGCCCGACGACACCGCGCGCCGCTTCTGGCGCCGCCGGATCTTCAAGATCTACCCCAATCACGTGGTCACCTTCGTGATCACCCTTGGCCTGATGTGGCTGACCGGAACCCTGCCGACGGTCTGGCAGTTCCTGTCGAACCTGCTGCTGGTCCACAGCTGGTTCCCCCGCTACGACCTGCTCGACGGCATCAACGGCGTCAGCTGGTCGCTGGCGTGCGAGGTTTTCTTCTACGCCAGCTTCCCGCTGCTGATCGCCGGCGTCCGCCGGATCGCGCCGCACAGGCTCTGGTGGTGGGCGGCGGGGGTCGTCGTGGCGATCGCGATCGTGCCGCTGGTCGCCGGACTGCTGCCCGGCTCCGCGCTTCCGTACGCGCCCGAGGTCGTCACCTGGCAGGGCTGGTTCGTCTACTTCCTCCCGCCGGTGCGCGCCCTCGAGTTCGTCCTCGGCATGATTCTCGCCGAGATCGTGCGCTCCGGCCGCTGGATCCCGGTGGGCATGGGCACCGCGACGCTGCTGGCCGTGATCGGTTACGTGCCGGCCACCCTGGTCCCGTCCACCTTCAGCCTGGTGGCGTACCTGATCGTGCCCATCGCGCTGATCATCGGCGCGGGCGCGGTGGCGGATGTCGAAGGCCGGTTCTCACCGCTGCGGAGCAGGCCGCTTGTCTGGCTCGGCGAGATCTCGTACGCGCTGTACCTGGTGCACCGGCTGGTCCTGCTCTACGTGCTCGGCGCGCTCGACCTCGGCCAGAGCCTCAACGACTTCGAGTCGGTGGTGGTGGTGCTCGCGCTGTTCGTGGTGTCGCTCCTGCTGTCCTGGCTGCTGTACCGCGCGGTGGAAGTGCCCGTGCTCCGCCGGTACGGGTCCTCGAGGCGCGTCGGCGAAGTCACCCCTGAGCCCCGACGACCAAGTGCCCGCAAAGCGGGCGGCCGCCCGTGAGGGAGACTGTCATGCGCCACCGGCTCGGCGGTTTCCTGACCGCCGCACTCCTCACCCTGACGTGCTTCGGCGTACCGGCGTCGGCGACGGTCGACACCGGGCAGGTCGTCCGCACCCCGTCCGGTCTGCTCCGCGGCTCGATCGCCGAGCGGACGCGGCTGTTCCAGGGCATTCCGTTCGCCGCGCCGCCGGTCGGTGCCGCGCGGTGGCGCCCACCGGACGCGGCCGATCGATGGACCGGGATCCGGGACGCCACCAAACCTGGTGCGCGGTGTGCGCAGGACGCCGGGCAGGGCACTCCGGTCAGTACCGAGGAGGACTGCCTCTACCTGAACGTCACCACGCCGCGGACACCGCCCCGCCACCGCCCGCTGCCCGTGCTGGTGTGGCTGCACAGCGGTGGCTTCATCAGCGGCTCCGGGGCGGACCAGCACGTCGAGCGGCTGGCCGCGGCCGGGCGGATGATCATCGTGACGCCGAACTACCGGCTGGGCGTCTTCGCCTACTTCGGACATCCCACGCTCGCCGGTTCGGGCGGCTTCGGCTTGCAGGACCAGCAGGCCGCACTGCGGTGGGTACGGACACACATCGCCGCTTTCGGCGGGGACCCCGGCAACGTCACGCTGGGCGGCAGCTCGGCGGGAGCGATGACGGCCTGCGCGCACCTGACGTCACCCACCGCCGCCGGCCTGTTCCACCGGCTGCTCATGCAGAGCGGCGGCTGCTCGCAGACGTGGCCGGCCAACGGGATCTATCCCGGCCAGCCGCCGGGTGCGACCTGGATCCCCAGCGCCGAAGTGGCGTCAGCCGGCGTCTCGCTCGCGGTGGCACGCGGTTGCCGTGACCCGGCGAGCGCGGTCGACTGCCTGCGCCAGGTACCCGCCAAGGACCTGCTCTACGACGAGGTCGCGTCCGCCCTGCCCGGACCGGGCTACGGCAACGACGTGCTTCCCGTCGACCCCGCCCAGGCGCTGCGCGACGGGCGGTTCCACCGGGTGCCGGTGCTGACCGGCACCACACGCGACGAGGGCCGCCACTTCGCCGCGGTGCTCTGGCCACAACCGATAACCCCGCAGCGCTACCAGGAGACGCTCGTCGAGTCCTTCGGTGATCATGCGCCGCGTGTCCTGGCCCGCTACTCGATCGAGGCCTTCGGATCAGCGGGGCTGGCGTGGGCGACGGTGCTCGGCGACCGGGTCTGGACCTGCACGGCGCTGTCCGGGATGCGCTCGCTCGCCCGGCACACCCGGGTCTACGCCTACGAGTTCGCCGATCGGGCCGCGCCACCGTTCACCGAGTTCCCCGCGGACATCCCGAGCGGCGCGTACCACACGTCGGAAGTCGCGTACCTGATCGACGTCGAAGGCTTCCGCCCGGAGCTGTCGCCGGAGCAACGGCGGCTGGCCACGACGATGACCCGGCAGTGGGCGGGATTCGTCGCCGGCGGAACCCCGAACGGCCACGGCCTTCCTCAGTGGCCGGCCTTCACATTCCCTGCCACACCAGAGAAAACGCTGTCACTGGACACCGGACCGGGCGGCGTGCACACCGTCGACGACCTGGCACAGCGGCACAACTGCGCGTTCTGGTCCACGATCCCGGCCTGAGACACCGTCACGAGAAAAGTTTCCATTGGACCTGTTCTCACCTGCGATGACTTGCTATACGATTCTGTAGTTGTTGCCTGTTCCACACCCTCCGGGTCTCATCCGAACATCGCCGTCCTGTCCCAGCTAGGAGCCACGCTCATGTTCCGATCCCGGTTGACGAAGGCCCGTCGTCGGCGATTCGCCGCCATGCTCGGCACCCTGTGCGTCGCGGCCGGTGTGGTCACCGGTGCGCCCGCGCCCGCCACCGCCGACGCGGTCGACATCAGCACGTCGACATTCACCGCTCCGGATGGAAAGACCTACACCGCGACCAACCACATCGTCCAGGACAGACGCGGCCACGGTATCCGCAAGGAGTGGCTGCTGGTCTGGGCCGGTTCGGAGAAGTCGACCGGCAGCCGCCAGGATCCCGACTTCCTCGCGGTGATCGACGCGACGAAGCACTCACCGACCTACGGCAAGGTGGTCAACACGGTCACCATGGGGCCGGACACGCAGACCGAGCCCCATCACATGCAGTACATCTGGCACAAGGGCGACAAGATCTACGCGGGTGCGATGTTCACCAGCACCACCTTCGTGTTCGACGCGACCAAGCTCCCGCGGCTGAGCCTCGCCGGAGTGGCGCCACCCAGCCAGACGCCGTGCGGGTCGGTTCCGGACGCGTACTGGGTCCTCAAGGACGGAACCGCGTACGGCACCTACATGGGCGGACCGAGTGTGTCCGGTCCGTGCACGTACACCAACGGCGAAGTCCGTGTCGGCAACGGGTTCGGCGGCTCCCCCGGCGAGATCGTCCGGTTCGGACCGGACGGGCGGACACTCGCTGAGATCCCGGTGGCGCGACCGACTTCGGAAGGCGCCACGTGCAAGAACAACCCCGCGATGGCGGTCAAGACCTGCGCCAACCCGCACGGCATACAGGTGCGTGAGGATCTGAACCGGATGGTCACCGCCGACTTCCTCGAGGTCCGCGAGATCCTCGGGCCGCCGGGGCCACCGACCGGTGATCCCGACGACTACCTGTTCTCCCGCGACACGGTCCGGATCTTCGACATCTCCCAGCGCAACAACCCGTCGCTGGTCTCGCTGTCCCGGCTGCCGAACGGTCCGCGCCAGGAACCGCTGCCCCTCGTCGACGAACCCTACGGCGCCATGGAAACGACGGTGACCAACCGGCCGGAGCACAAGGGCGCCTTCGTGTCCACAATGGGCGGTGGAGTGATCTACTACACGCCCGACATCACCGACCCGAACCCGGTGTGGCGTGAGGTCTTCGACGACACGACCGCCTTCAAGAAGATCTTCCCGACCAACACGCCGACCGCGGGCGCGGACGGGGGTTCGTGGCTGCAGACCAGTCCCGACGACCGGTACCTCTACCACACCGTCCGGGCAGGCGGGCTGTTCTCACCGGGTGAAGCGCTCACCGGCATGGTGTACGTCCTGGACATCCAGAAGCTGGTGGCCGCGGGCAAGGACACCCGGTGCAGCATCGACACCATCGAAGAGGTCACCCAGGGCGGCGCGGAGCCCGACTGCCCCGCCGTCCTCGGCATCCTGCCGATCCGGGACACCACCAACGACGGCGGCGGCGGTCCGCACTGGGGCGCGCTGGACAACTTCCGGCTCGGCTGGGACGGCTACTACCACGAGACCACACAGCCGAAGCGCCTGGTGGTCGCGAACTACTTCGTCGCGGCGGCCAGCCAGGACGGCAACCACAAGGTGTGCATGGTCGACATCGGACACCACGGGCGGCTGTCCCTGGACACGTCGTTCTCCGACGGCCGTCATGACGGCACGTGCGTCAACTTCAACCGCAACCGCTGGCCGCATGGCGCCACCTCGTACGCCAGACCGCACGGCGTGCTGTTCGCGGTCGCGGACAAAGACGTTCGCTAGAGCGTGTTCAAGGCCCTGTCCGCGACAACACCGCCGGACTTCAGGGCACGACCTGGAGATCTCGCTCAACCCGCCGTGGGTTTCGCTCCGGAGCGACTGGCCGGAGCGAGACCCGCCGTTCTCCTGCTAGGGAGTGAACTGCTGTGACCATGACAAGGTCCGGCGGGCGTGCAGGCGTCGTCCTGTCCGCGCTCGTCATCACGATGGGGCTGGTCGTCCCGGCGCAGGCCGGGCAGGCCGGTGACACTTCCAGCGGCGGCGCGGTGGTCCGGACCGATACCGGTCTGGTCCGCGGCGAGGTCACTGACACACACCGACGCTTCCAGGGCATCCCGTACGCCGCGCCGCCGGTCGGCAAGCTCCGCTGGCGGTCGCCGCAGCCGGTCACGCCGTGGACCGGCGTCAAGGACGCGACCAAACCCGGCGAGCGGTGCGCACAGGATCCGGGGTTCGGCCACCCCGTGGTGGTCAACGAGGACTGCTTGTACCTCAACGTCACCACACCGCGGAACCGGCCGGGCAGGAAGCTCAAACCGGTCATGGTCTGGTTCCACGGCGGTGGTTTCATCGCGGGTTCGGGCAGCAACTACGACGTGCACCGGCTGGCGGTCGGGGGTGACGTCATCGTCGTCACGCTCAACTACCGGCTCGGCACGATGGCCTACTTCGGCTATCCGGGCCTGGCGGGCTCCGGCGGCTACGGCATCGAGGACCAGCAGGCCGCGTTGCGCTGGGTCCAGCGCAACGCGCGGGCTTTCGGTGGCGACCCGGGCAACGTGACGGCCTTCGGCGGCTCGGCGGGTGGGCTCAGTGTCTGCGCCCAGCTCGCGTCCCCGTCGGCGGCCGGACTGTTCCACCGGGCGATCCTGCAGAGCGCGCCGTGCATGCTCGACTACCCGGCCAACGCGCTGGTTCCCGGTCTTGGCGCCGGATCCATCTGGGCCTCGCGCGCCGACACCGAGGCGGTCGGCGCGCGCCTGGCCGCCAAGCGCGGCTGCACCGACCCCGGCACCGCCGTCGACTGCCTGCGCCAAGTGTCCACAAAGGATCTACTGTACGACGAGGTGGCGGCCGAACTGCCCGGCCCGACGTACGGCAACCAGATCCTGCCGATCAGCCCGGCCGCCGCGCAGCGCCGTGGCCTGCTGCACCCGGTGCCTGTGCTGGCGGGCACCGTCCGCGACGAGGGACGACACTTCTCGGCGCTGCTCTGGCCGGAGCAGATCACCGCGCAGAAGTACGCCGAACTGCTCGACGAGGCGTTCGGCGAGGACGCCACGCGGGTCGCGGCGCGCTATCCGGTCAACTCGTACAGCCATCCCGGCCTTGCCTGGGCGGACGTGATCGGTGACCGGGTGTGGAGCTGCCAGGCGCTCAACGGCGACCGGCTGTTCGCGCGGCGGACCGCGGTCTACGGTTTCGAGTTCGCCGAACGCGCCACTCCACCGTGGACTCCGTACCCGCCCAACTTCCCCTCAGGGGCCTACCACGCGTCCGAAGTCGCGTACATCATGGACTCCGGCGAGTTCGTGCCCGCACTCAACTCGCCGCAGCGCGAGCTCGGCGCGATGATGATCCGCTACTGGGCGAACTTCGCGGCCACCGGTGACCCCAACGGGCCGGAGCTGCCGCACTGGCCGAGGTTCCGCAACCACCGCGAACAAGTGCTGTCGCTGGCCACCGACACGTACGGCGGCGTGCGTCCGGCCGACCTCGGCAGCCGCCACAACTGTGCGTTCTGGGAGAGGCTGGCCGCCGGGACCGGCCAGGAGCGAGGCGTCCGATGACCGAGCACACCAGACGGACGCTGCTGGCTTCCGCCGCGGCGACCGCCGCCACCTCCGTGCTCACCAAGCCCGCCGCGGCCGACGTGGCTCCGGCCAGGGCGGAATGGCCGCCACCACTGCACATCACCCGGATCACCCAGGAGGATCCCCGCTACGACGACCTGGTCCACCGGGGCAACGGCCGGTTTGCCGGCACCCCTGACGTCGTCTACGTCGTCGGCTCGACCGAACAGGTCGTCGACGTGGTCACCGAGGCGGTGCACCAGGGACGCCGGATCGCCACCCGCAGCGGCGGCCACTGCTACGAGGACTTCGTGGACAACCCGTCCGTGCGCGCCATCATCGACCTGTCCGGCATGACCCGGATCTACTACGACCCGCGACGGCGGGCGTTCGCGGTCGAACCAGGGGCCACCCTTGGCGAGCTGTACCGGATGCTGCACCTCGGCTGGGACGTGACGGTGCCGGCGGGCTGGCATCCGCTGGTGGGCGTGGGCGGGCACATCCTCGGCGGCGGCTACGGGGCGCTCGGGCGGGCGCACGGGCTCGCGGTCGACCACCTCTACGCGGTCGAAGTCGTGGTGGTCGACCGGTCCGGGAAGGCGCACGCGGTCTACGCGAGCCGTGACCCGGATGACAAGAACCATGACCTGTGGTGGGCGCACACCGGTGGCGGCGGCGGCAACTTCGGCATCGTGACCCGGTACTGGCTGCGCTCCCCCGAAGCGACCGGGGACGACCCGACCGGTCTGCTGCCGCTGGCACCCACGTCCATGCTGCACTTCAGTCTGGACTGGAACTGGGACGACATCGACGAGCACACTCTCACCCGGCTGCTGACCAACCACGGATCCTGGTTCGAGGCGCACAGCGCGCCGAACTCGCCCGATCTCGGTGTCTACAGCGAACTCACCTTGTTCCGCAAGCCGTTCGGATCGCTGGGGCTCAGCGGTGAGGTGATCGACGAGCCGGGCGCGGACCAGCGCCTGACCGACCACCTCGCCGCCGTCACCGCGGGCATCGGCGCTCCCAGCACGACACAGCGTTACCGGCTGCGGTGGTCGGCGGCCACGCACCAGGGAATCGGCGAGGACGGCAAGGGCTGGCGGATGAAGGTGAAGTCCGCCTATCAGCGCAAACGCCTGACCCTCAAGCAGATCAGGACAATCCACCACTACCTGACCCGCACCGACTACACCCATCCGCACGGCGCCATCGGGTTCAACGCCTACGGCGGCCGGATCAACGCGGTGGGCACGACCGCGACGGCGACCTCGCACCGCGACTCGATCCTGTCGCTGGTGTTCATGGCGGGCTGGGACGACCCCGCCGAGGATGACCGGCACCTGACCTGGATCCGCGAGTTCTACCGGGACGTCTACGCCGACACCGGCGGGGTCCCGGTTCCCGGCGGGGCCAGCGACGGCGCCTACATCAACATCCCGGACACCGACCTCGCCGACCCCGCGTGGAACACGTCGAACGTGGCCTGGTACAGGCTTTACTACAAAGAGAACTACCCTCGACTGCAGAGAATCAAGGGCAGATGGGATCCGCTCGACGTCTTCCGACACGCGCTTTCGATCCGTCCGGCCTAGCGGGAAACCAACCACACAGTGGCAAACGCCGCCGAAAACCACCGAAGGGGACGCTGTTTCGGCACGTCACGGTCGATGACCGTAGGTAATTGACAAGGTAGGTGATTTCACACTAATCTCGGTGTCCGATTTGCGATGAGTTGGCTTTTTCGACGTCCCGCGGGGCCGCGGCACCGCACGTGGGGAGCAAGCAGTGACCACCGAACCCGAGCTCGCCATCGAGGCTTCCGGTCTGGTGAAGACCTTCGGCGAGACCAGGGCCGTGGACGGCGTCGACCTGTCCGTGCGGACCGGTTCCGTCTACGGTGTGCTCGGTCCGAACGGAGCAGGGAAGACAACGACCATCCGGTTGCTCACGACCTTGTTGCAACCGGATTCCGGATCAGCGCGGATATTCGGCCACGATCTGGTGCGCGAGGCGGGCGCGATCCGTACCAAGGTCAGCCTCACCGGACAGTTGGCGTCGGTGGACGAGGACCTGACCGCACGCGAGAACCTGTACCTGTTGTCCCGGCTCCAGGGTTTCTCCCGCACCGCGGCGCAGGAACGGGCGGACGAGCTGCTCGACGGCTTCGGACTGGCGGACGCGGCCGCGCGCCAGGTCAAGACGTTCTCCGGAGGTATGCGACGGCGGCTGGACATCGCCGCCAGCATCGTGGTCTCACCGGAGCTGCTGTTCCTGGACGAGCCGACCGCGTCGCTGGACCCCCGAAGCCGCAACCAGGTGTGGGAGATCGTCCGGGCCCTTGTCGAGGTCGGCACCACCGTCCTGTTGACCACCCAGTACCTCGAGGAAGCGGACCAGCTCGCCGACCGGATCGCGGTCATCGAGCACGGCAAGGTCATCGCCGAGGGGACGCCGGGTGAGCTGAAGACCTCGGTGGGCTCGGGCACACTGCACCTGCGCCTTGCCTCGGCCGACCAACGCGCCGACGCCGAGCGGGTGCTGGGCAGGTTCCTGGAGGACCCCGCGGGCGTGCGGTCCGATCCGGTCGCGCTGTCCGCCCGGGTCCCCACCGAACTCTCGGCACAGGCCGCCCAGGAACGGGTCCGGCAGGCCCTGGCCGAGTTGGCGTCCGCCGGTATCGAAGTCAACGAGTTCTCGTTCGGCCAGCCGAGCCTGGACGAGGTGTTCCTGGCGATCACCGGCCACCGCCCGGACGACGGCAGCACCAACGGCAGCGACCCCGACAAGGAAGACGTCGCATGACACCCCCAAGACCCAACACAGGCCACGTGGCACCCAACCGCACCTCAGGGGAACGTGACGCAAGCCAACCACCAGTACGCACTGAACTGAACGGTGCCAACCCAAGGTGACCAAGGGTAAAAATCCCGGGGAGGCGGAACAGCCAGTCATGACCGCGCAGTCGAATCAGTCGATCACCGCTACCACGCCCGACGAAGCCACCCGCGCGGTGCTCATCCGCTCCCGCCCGGCCCAGGCTGGTGCCGGCACCACGACATGGGTGTTCTGCCAGCGAGCGCTGCTCAAGCTCAAACACGGCCCGGACCAGCTGTTCGACGCCATCGGGCTGCCGATCATCCTGACCCTGATGTTCACCTACCTGCTCGGCGGCGCGCTGGCCGGTTCACCCACGGCCTACATCCAGCAGCTGACCCCGGGGATCCTGGTCATGACGCTCACGTTCATGACCGTGACCACGGGGTTGAACCTGAGCACGGACCTCGCGAAGGGCGTGTCGGACCGGTTCCGCTCGATGCCGATCTGGCAGCCGGGAACGATCATCGGCGCGATGGCCGGTGACATCGTGCGCTACCTGGTCGCCTCGGTCGTGGTGATCGGTCTCGGGCTGGCGCTCGGGTTCCGGCCGGCCGGCGGAGTGGTGGGTGTCCTGCTGTCATTCGTGGTCATGATCGTGTTCGTCTACAGCCTGACCTGGCTGTGGATCTCGCTGGGACTGGGTCTGCGCGCACCCGAGGCGATGCTGAACATCAGCATGATGATCCTGATGCCGCTCTCGTTCCTCAGCAACATCTTCGTGAACCCGGACACCATGCCCGGCTGGCTCGAGGCCTTCGTCACGGTCAACCCGCTGACCCAGGTGGTGACCGCGGTCCGCGGCCTGATGTCGGACACCGTGACAGGGAGCCAACTGCTGTGGGTCCTCGTCGGCTGTGTGCTCGTCACCGCCGTCTTCGCGCCGCTCGCTCTGCGGAAGTACCGCACCAGGCAATGATCTCCCCGCACCGGCCAGGACTTCTAGCCGGTCGTGAGCGCGATCAGGCGGGGCACCACGTCCGCGGGCGAAGGCAGCTCCGCCACCTCGGCGCGCACCTCACGGGTGGCGATCCGCAGGTCCTGGTCGGTGAGCAGTCGCTCCAGCATCGAGGCGTCCACTTCCTCCTGGGTCGTCACGATGCCGATGCCCCGTTTGGCCACGGCGGGGCCGGTGGTCTCGTTGCCCTGGTCGAGGGGATCCAGCGCCAGCAGTTGCGGGATCCCCGCCTCGATCGCGGTCATCGTGGTGCCCGGCCCACCGTGGTGGACCACCGCGGTGCACGTCCGCAGCAGCGCGTCCAGCGGGGTCCAGCCGATCGGCCGCACGTTCGGGGGCAGCTCGCCGAGCGGGGCGAGGTCGACATCGCCGAGTGCCAGCAGGAACTCCGCGTTCACCTTGCCCGCTTCGCCGACCAGCCGCGTGAGCTGCTCGATGCCGTAGTAGCCGTAGAACCCGCCTGGCCGGACCGATCCCATGGTGATGGCGATCCGGGGACCGTCCGCCGGGGCGGGCAGCCGCTCCCCCAGTATCGCGCCGCCGTTGAACGGGATCTCCCGCATGAACCAGCCTTCGGGCTCTTGCGGCAGCATGCTCGGCGGCAGGTGCTCCACAGTGACCGCGGGTTGGCGCACCGAGTCGATCCCGTACGTGTCGCAGAGATCCGGCAGGCACCGCGCGACGGCCTCGTGCAGGCCGCCGGTCCGTACGATCCCCAGATTGCGTTGGACGGCCGGGACACCGCAGCGCGCCGCGGCCATCAGGCCGACAGTGGCCGACTGCTCGTACACGACCAGATCCGGTCGCCACCGATCCACCAGGTCCATGGTGCCCGCCACGAGCGGACGGTTCAGCGCCGCGAAGAACACCGCCCATGGCGTCGGGTCGTCGGTGAGCGTGGAGGCCCACCACTCCTCCGCGAGCTTCGGGTTGTCCTCCAGGGCTTTCTCCAGCACGGCCATGCCGTCGTAGCCCGGGGCGACATCGACGATGTGCAGGCCCGTGCGTGCGGCGATCTCGGTGTGCTCGCCGAAAGCCACGAGCACCTCGTGCCCCGCGGCACGGAACGCCCACGCAAGCGGCACCAGGGGAAACAGGTGGCTTATTCCGGGGATGAAGGAGAACAGCACTCGCACGACAGGCAGTCCTTCCGTCGGCAACCTGAGAATCATGCTACTGGTTCGGATAGTTAATGCAACGTCCTGACACAGCTGTTTCGCCGTGCGCACCGAGCCGCTTCAAGAGAAGCTAGTGACGTATGCCAATCTGTACGCTCACACCGATCGAGGAAGGTTGAATTCTCATGGTTCCGCACCAGATCGAGCTGGACATCGACATCGCCGCGACGCCGGAGAACGTCTGGGCCGCGCTCACCGAAACGGAGCACATTCGCGTCTGGTGGGCCTTCGGCGGCGCCGAAGTGGATCTGCGGCCGGGCGGGGCCATGGTCTTCCGCTGGGAGGAGCATGGCGAGTACCACTCCGTGATCGAGACGGTCGAGCCCGCGAAGCGCTTCACCTTCCGCATGTCGGCCACCCCGGGCGAGCAGCCGGGCCCCCGCAACGAGACACTGGTCGACTTCACGCTGTCCGCCACCGCGAACGGCACTCACCTGCGGTTCACCGAAAGCGGCTTTCCCGAGCTGAACGGTACGGACGAGGAGAAGCAACAGCACGCCGAGATCTCGGAGCAAGGCTGGACCGGTGGCCTGGACACGCTGAAGGGCATCGCCGAGAAGCTCGACTGACCCCAGGCTCGTGGACGGACGCCGTGCCCGCGAGGCGGGCACGGTCCACGATCGGCGCAACCTTGACGTCCGGAGATGTCGCTACGTAATCTGGTAGTGACGGGAGGGCCCAGGGCCTGTCTCAGAGCCCTCGATCGCGACAGCCGGGGCTTCGAAACAGTCACTGGCCGGCCATCCGGTGTCCGCGACGCAGGGGGAAGTATGTCCACGCTCGCCCTTCGCACAATGCCGATCCGGCCCACCACATCGAATGGCCCGCACCGCGCCGCTGTCCACGGCTGCCGTGCGCTGTTCACAGTCGCCGATGCCGGCCGCCGCTGACCGGCGCCGTCCGAGCGGACGGGGTGCGGCCCGCGCCACCGCGGTCCTCGTGACGGGAGCGCTGGTTCTGCTCGCCGCCGTGCCCGCGTACGCCCAAGGGCACGACCACGGTATCGACGGTCCGCGCGCACTCGAAGACCCCGTTGTGCTGCGCATGATGCTGCTCGGCTCGATCACGGCCGTCACCGGTTTCGCCTTGGTACGCCCCTTTCTGCCGCCAGCGGGCCTGGTGACCCGGGTGGGCGTCGCCGCACTGGCCGCGCTCGGGGTACTGCTGGAGCTGATGCTCGGCGGCCGGTCGCTGGCGCCACAGGTGGCGGTCATCGTGGTCCTGGTTTCCCTGTGCGCGCCGGTCCTGCTGGTCGTCACCCGGGATGACCGCCTCAGCCACCTGAGTGGACGGACCCGCAAGACCGCGCCGTGGCTGCTGTCCCTGGCGGCCGTCGGTGCCATGGTGCTACTGGCGTCGGCGTGGTTCGGCGGGCAGGAGCCGGATGAGCTGTCGAGCGCGCTGCACGGCGGCGTGATCGTGGGCCTGGCGGGGTTGGCTTGGTTCACCGTGTGCGAGCACCGGCCGCGCACGGGCACGCTCCTGCTGCGCGGCCAGCCCGCCGTGCTTTCCCTCGTCGTGCTGGCGGCACTCGCCCATGCGACGGTCATCGGCAAGCCCTACCCGGCGTCCCCTGGCGTTCCGGCGTGGGCCAAGCTCGCCATCGGTGACACGGGCGTGGGAATTGTCGTGGCGCCGCATCGTCCTGGGTGGAACCTCGTGCACACGACTGTCCCGGACGTCACCGTCGACGCGGGCCAGAAGGGTTCCGTGCAGGTCGCCAAGCGCCCCGGCACCCAAGGCGGGTGGGGCCTGATCCAGTTGCCCGAAGGCCGCAGCGAGCTGACTGTCCAATGGGGACAGATGTCCGGCACGATGCCGATCGACACGGGTTACGACACCTCGGCCCGCCCCGAGTTGGCCGGTACTGACGGCCCCGAGTGCATGAGCGCACTGGTCGGAGCGGCACTGGCCGGGAATCCGGCTCAGGCTCGGTGCCCGGCCGACGATCTGTCCGACCAGGACAAGCGGGCTCTGCTCGGGATGACGGACTTCCTGGCTCGCCGCCAGGTACCAGCGATCACCCTGGTCACCGATGCCTCGCCGCGGTCGGTCTCGGCCGAGCGCGCGGTGCGCGCGGAAGCGGGACGACGAGGGCTCAAGGTGGCCACCCCCGACCAGCCCACGGGTCCGGTCTTCGTCGTGTCCGGCTGGGAGTCCGCCTCGGCGGCACTGCACCGGGTCGCACGCGGCGAACTGCCCTCGGAGGGCGCGTACCTCGCGCCCTGGCTGCTCACCGCACCGTTGCTGAGCATCCCGGCCGGGCAGCTTCTCCCCCTCGACTTCAACCCCACCGACGAACTGCCCCAGCAGTACGTCACCCAGCTGCGCACCCGTTTCCCCGGAGAACCACCGACCGCCGCGGGATACCGGGCGTGGGCGGGTAACCGGCAGCCCGCGGCGGACAAGCCCCGGTTGTACGCCGCGTCCACCATCAACACCCTGCTCACCCAGGACCATCACCGCGACGCGACGGGATGGCTCCCCGGTGGCGCGGTCACCGCTGTCACCGGGCCACTCGGCGAACGCTGACGGGAGTCGGAGATGGATCAGCACGTGCCCACACGGTCGGGCAGCCCGTGGATAGTCCTCGGCGTGGTGTCGACCGGGGTGCTGATGGAGGCCATGGACGCCTCGATCGCCACGGTGGCGAACCCGTCCATCGCCGCCGACCTGCACACCGGACTGGACACCCTGCAGTGGGTGGTCAACGCCTACCTGATCGCGCAGGCGGTCCTGCTGATCGCGGCAGGCAACCTCGGTGACCGGTTCGGTCACCGCCGCGTCTTCTTCATCGGCCTGGTCGGGTTCGTCACGGCTTCCTTGCTCGTCGCCCTGTCCGGCGGGATGATCTCGTTGATCGCCTTCCGGCTCCTGCAGGGTGCCTTCGGAGCGATGCTGCTGCCGAGCGCACTGGGCATTCTGCGCGGGACGTTCCCCGCCGACCAGCTGAAGCTCGCGATCAGCGTGTTCATGGGCGCGTTCGTGGTCGGCGGCGTTCTCGGGCCGGTCGTGGGTGGTCTGGTGCTCAACCACGCCGGGTGGCGGTGGGTCTTCCTGATCAACGTGCCGCTCGGCGCGCTCGCCCTGGTCCTCGGCCTGCTCACGATCCGGCGGAATCGGATCCATGACGACACGGTCCGCCCGATGGACCTGTCCGCGGTGCTGCTGCTGGCGCTGACCCTGCTGGGTCTGCTCGTCGGCCTGAGCCAGGGACCGTACCGGGGCTGGACCAGTCCCGTGACTCTCGCCAGCTACGCGGTCGCCATCGGCTTCGGCACCTTGTTCGTCCTGCGGGAGCGCGCGGCCAGGGCGCCCCTTCTCCCACCACACCTGTTCCGGACCCGACCGATCATCGCCGCCGTGCTGCTGACGCTGCTCGTCGGCGGGTTGGCGTTCGGGTCGTGGTATTACGTCATCCTGTACCTGCAGAACATCAGGGACCACTCGCCACTGGCGGCGGGGTTGTACCTGCTGCCGGTCACCGCGGCGTTCGTGGTCGGCTCCCCGCTCGGCGGACTGCTCAACCAGAGGTTCGGTTCCCGAACCCCGCTGCTGACCGGACTGGTGCTGGTCGGCGCGGGCCTCGGCGGTCTGTCCCAACTCGACGGAACCACACCCGGTTTCGTGATCTGGCCGTTGCTCGTGGCGACCGGGCTTGGCACGAGTTTCGTGACGCCCACAGCGATGGAGGTGATCGTCGGCAACACTCCCGAGAAGATGGCGGGAGTGGCGTCCGGTCTCGGCCAGACCGCATTGCTCGTCGGCAACGCGATCGGTGTTTCGGGCATCGGCACGATCATCGCCGCCGGTGTCCGCGGCTCCCTTCCGGACCACCTGGCGGATCAGGGCGTCCCAGCGGGCGTGGGCGCGCAGTTGTCCGGCGCGGTCGGACAACTGGCCGAAGGGCGGGTACCCGCGGTGTCCCCTGAGTTCGGCACAGCGGTCCGATCCGCGGCGCACTCGGCGTTTCTCGACGGGCTCCAGGTCGGTCTGCTGGTGGCCTGTTTGACGGTGTCCGCCTGCGTGGTCCTGCTGATCGCGGTTCCGCGCGCCAGGAGGGCCGTGCCGGATCGAACCGACACCGCCCAGCCGCCGATACCACGTACGACGGCCTGATCTATGCCGGGTGGACTCTGCTGGACGGCAGGGACAACGCCGACCCCCACCAGGAGAGCTCCTGGATGGGCACACGGAGTCCTTCCCCGAACTCCGTGATGTGGTAGCGGCCGGAGTCCTCATCGAGAATCCCGCGTCCCACCAGCGTGTCGAGCCGCGGCAGCAACTCGCCGTCCGAGATGGCGTCGTCGGCGACCGATCGACACAGCTCCGCGAAGTCCGCGTCGGCCACCAGCAGTTCACGGATCAGCAGCAGCGTCACCTCGTCGCCGAGCACGTCCAGCCCGGCCGCGAGCGGGCACAACTGCCCGTAGGGTTTCTGGGGTCGCACCGGACCTCGCTTTCATTCGAACGGGACAAGCGCCCGCGCCATCTCCTCGGGGATCGCCACCGGCTCGACGCCGTTCTCGGTCCTGCGCAGGCACGCCACTGTCTGACTGCCGCGGGCCACCCGCTGGCCCGCCCGCCGGAAATCGAAATCCATCACCACCCGGTTGGTGTGCCGGGCACGCAACGTCATCTCGATGTCGATCTCGTCGAGTGCGTAGCACTCCGCGTAGTAGTCCATGTCGCAGTGCACTGTGGCCATCGCGAGCTCACCGGACTGCAACGCCTTGAGCACCCCTGGCGCCTGCTCGGCGAGGAAACTCTCGCGGCAGTGTCCCTGCCAGCGCAGGTAGTGCGCGAAGTAGACGTTCCCGACCAGGTTCGTCTCGTCGAAGGTGACTCGGTGGGTGTGGTGGTACGCCCGCACATCATGTCCTTCCACTGTCCGAAATGGTCGTTGCGACGACGACGGACCCGACCGCGCCGGTCGCCACGACCGTGTCGCCGGACCGCAACAGCACCAGCTCGGCGTCCACGACCTCGGCCAGGTCCAGCGCCCCTTGGTGGGCCAACGCCGTCCTGGCCCGGCGGACCCGGTCGGCGCTGATCTCGTGGTTCTCCCCGGCCTGCCGGGCCACGACCGCGGCGAGTTCCGCGTCACGCAGGTCCAACAGCGGATGTGCGCCATTGGTATGGTCCAGGGTGGACAATTCTGCTCCGCCTTCGATCCCCGCCTCGATCAGCCGCCGGGAGATCATCGGCCCGGCGAGGGGCTCCGGCAGCCGCCCCGGCCACCGGATCGACCCGACAGCGCGCAGCCGCAGGCCGAGCCACCGGCTGACCGCCCGCCCGGTGGAGTCCACTGTGTGCACGTCGAAGACGTAGTCGTCGGCGGTGTGCTCGCGTTCCTCGGCGCGTACCTGGATCAGCCCGCAGGGCTCACGCCAGACCGTGAGTTCGCCGACCTCCACCGGGAGGACCCGCCGGTGCGGCACACACGCCTGCAGGATGTGAATGGTGGCGTCGTGCGCGCCCGGGTCACCGAGCAGCAGCCTGCCGTCGTGGAACTCGGAGAACCACGAGCCGGGCGAAGCCGTGATCCACGCGGTCAACCGGAACGCGGTCAGCTGTTCGTAGTCGACGAGCCGACGGAATCGTCCACTGTGGAAGAAAAGCGGCCCGTAGTACGGACTCGGTCCGGTTTCGCGCCGCGCGGGCGGCGTCACCGCGACGTCGGGCGGCTGGGCCGCAACGGTCCGCAACGTCGCGGTGAACCGGTCACCGGCGTAGCCGTCGGAGTCGTCCCGGACCACCACATCGACACCGGCGCCGGTGGTCAGCGCCGCGACCCGCATCGTCCGGTTCGCGCGCTCGCCGACCAGCACCGGCGACCGCAGCCGCACATCCGCGAAGCACCACCCGTCATCCCACCCAGCCGAGCGTGCCGTCTGCGCCATGGCTTCCAGGCCGACCACCGCGGGCAGCACGGGGACGCCGTCGACGCGGTGTTCGTCGAGGTACGGGTCCGTGCCCAGCGAGAGCTCCGAGTCGGTCACCGCCTCCACGCCCGGAACGTGGGCGACGACCTCCTCGGTGAACCGCATCGGCGAGTGGTCCGGCCCGTCGATCGTGAGCGTCGGGCTGCTGGGCACGCGAGCTGAGAGGAGCAGCGTGCCCGGCGCGTCCGGTGCGGCGAGGGCGTCGATCATCGCACTCGCCCCGAGCGCGGGCTCGATCGGCACGATGCCCTGGGACCGCAGCACCTCGACGACGCCCATCCGCGGCGCCATGCCGATCTCGTCCCACACGGACCACTCGAGCACCCGGGTCAGGCACGCCGGATGCGACCGCGCCCAGTCCGACAGCGAGTGCCGCAGCCAGTCGTTGGCCACGCAGTACTCGGACTGGCCGGTCAGCCCGCGCCTGCCGATGATCGAGCCGAAGCCGACAAGCAGCCGGATCTCCTGCTCCACTTCGGACACCAGCAGGTCGGCGCCGCGCACCTTCGGCGCGAGCGTCCGCGCCAGTGACTCCGCGGTGACCTCGGCCAGCGCACGGGGTTCGTTGATCCCGGCGCCGTGCAGCACAGCCCGGACCGGACCGAACTCCCGCGCGGCCTTCACGGCCTGGCGCACGTCGTCGCGCTCGGTCAGGTCACACCGGACGTAGTGGGTGCCGTCGGGTGCCTGCCGCTCGGACCGCCCGAGCACCACCACGGTGCATCCGGTCCGCGCGGCGAGTTCCTTGGCGCACAAGGCAGTGATGCCGGACAGTCCGCCGGTCACCAGGCACACGTCGCCGGGGCCGACCGGCAGCGGGCCGGTCTGGCGGGCCCGGGACGCCCGCGTCACGGCGTGTTCCACAGTGCCGTCGGCGTTCACACGCAGCTCGCGATAGCCCGACTGCCCGGCGACCTCCAGTCCTACCCGGCCACCGCGGGGCACCTGGACGACCGTGGCCGCACAGCCCGGATGCTCGGCGACGCAACTGCGAGCGATCGCGGCCGCCGCCGGATGGCCTTCGTGCACGACGACGATCCGCTCCGGCCGTTCCCGGCCGATCCGCCGCAGGATTCTTGCCACGTCGGGGACTTGGGCGTCGGCGCTCAGCCAGAACACGATCCCGGCGGTGTTTCCCGCCGTGGCTGCCTCGGTCAGCCAGTGCCCGGCAGGGGCGTCCACGATCCAGTTCAGGGCGCGGTCGGCGGGTTCCGGCGTGAACGGTACCCAGTGGTGTTCGAACGACCGCACCCACGGCCGTACGCCGACGATGCCGTCCGAGTCACGGCTTTCCGGTTGCGAGGCGAGCAGTTCCGCCACGTCCCGCACGGTCGTGTCGGCCAGCGTCTCGGGCATCCCGGGTGGCTCGACGCCAAGCACCTTGGCCACCGCGGCGACGGTCTGCAGCACCTGCAACGAGTTCAGGTGCAGGTCACCCAGCAGCGTCCGGTGCGGCTCGATCGAGCTCACCGGCAGCTCCAGCGTGGTGCTCAGATACCGGCGCACGACGTCGATCGACCCGCCCTGTGCACTGATCTCCGGCTCGGGCGCGGTTTCCTGGCGTGTGGCGGTCGGCGTGGTCGGCGGGGCGGTGATCACCTCGCACGGGTTGGCCAGGAACGTCATCGGCGCGTCGATGTCCAGCGTCCGGTGCGCCCGCCCGGCGAACCAAGGCTCCAGGTTTCCCGCCCCGACGGCGGCGATCGCCGCCGTCGCGAGCGCGTGCCGGGCCGGGACACCGCAGTCCATCGACACGGCAACCACATCCGGACCGACGAGCGACGTGAGGCTGGTCCCGCTGCCTGCCTCCACCAGCAGGTCACAGGACGCGACCAGGCCTTGCAGCGCGTCGGTGAACCAGACCGGCTCGGTCAGCTGCTCGACCAGCAGGTTCGGCAGGTCCGGGCGGTCAGGCAACGACTTGCCGGTGACGGTGGAGAACACCGGACGCCGCAGTGGGCCGTACTCCAGCGACCGCACCGCGGCGTGCAGCGGAGCTCGAACGGGGCGCATGGCCGCGCTGTGGAAACCGTGCGACACCTGCAACATGGTCGCCGAGATCCCCCTGCGTCCCGCCCTTTCCACGACGGCGGCGACGTCGTCCCGCGCCCCGGCGACGGTGGTCCGGTCCGCCGCGTTCACCCCGGATACCGAGACCTCCAGTCCGGCCAGCAACTCCGACAACCGGTCCGTGCCGACGCCGAGGCTGGCCATCGCGGTGCCGGGCACGCCGTAGTCGGCCATCAACCGGCCGCGCGTGGCCGCCAGCGTCAGGCCGTCCTCCGGGGTCAGGGCACCGGCCCACACCAGGGCGCTGATCTCGCCAAGGCTGTGGCCGGCCGCTCCGACGGCACGACAGCCGACGGTGTCGAGCCACGCGATGGCGGCCAGTGACTGCCGAACGATCACAGGCTGCGCGACAGCGGTGTCCGTGTCCCCGTCGCGCACGTCGCCGTCGGGCAGATCCGGTACGTCCAGGTCACGGGCCCACCAGTCGAGCCTCGTGCGAACCGGGGACGCCTGGCCGGGGAACAGCAGCCCCACTTTGGCGGGTGGTCCGCTGGCGAGGACGTATCCGCCTTCTCGCACCACGAGGCGGCCGTCCCAACCGGACAGCCGTTCGCACGCGTTCCTGGCCTGCGCCGCCAGGTCCTCCGGGCTCCCGGCGACCAGTGCGCACCGGAACACCTGATTGCGGTACCGGCGGTGTTCGGTGGCGGCGAAATCGTGCAGTTCCGCGTTGCTGAGCTGGCCGGCCCGCGCGCTGATCGCTTCCAGCCGGACGGCCAGTTCCGCCTGGGACGGCGCCGACAGCAGGACGATCTCGGCCGGGGGCAGCGGCTTGCTCCACGCTCGAACGCCCGCCGGGATGGTCCCGCTCCTACCGGGGCTGCCTTCCAGCACGACGTGCGCGTTGATTCCGCCGAAACCCATCGAGGACACCGACGCGCGCCGGACCGCCGCGGTCCACGGCTCCGGTTCGTCCAGCACTCGCAGCGGGGTTTCCGGGAGGCGCAGCAACTCGTGCGGGTCCTCGCAGCCTGTGGTCGGCGGAAGGACCCGATGGTGCAGGGCGAGCGTCGCCTTGATCAGCCCGGCGACACCGGCCGCCGCCTTGGTGTGGCCGATGTTGGCCTTGACGGACCCGAGTGCGGCGCGCGGCGCACCGGCTCCGCGGATCCCGACCAGGGCATGCAGTTCGACGGCGTCGCCCACCGCGGTACCAGTGCCGTGCCCTTCGACGAGCCCGACCGAGACCGGGTCGACCTGCGCGATCCGGTAGGCCCGCCGCAGTGCCCTGGCCTGCCCGGCCTCCTTGGGGCGGGTCAGCCCACCGGCGCCGTCCGACGACGTCCCCCAGCCGATGACGGTCGCGTACGCGCGCAGTCCCGCCGCCTCGGCGTCCTCGGCACGCACCAGCGCCACGACCCCGGCACCCTCGCCTGGCAGGAAGCCGGTCGGGCTGGCGTCGTAGATCCGCATCTCACCGTCCGCCAGCGCACCCAGCCTGGAGAACCCGACCAGCTCGAACGGGTCGAGACTCAGGTCGACCCCACCGGCCAGCACGAAGTCCAACTCGCCGGAGACCAGGGCACGGCAGGCGTGCAGCACCGCGAGCAAGCTCGACGAGCACGCACCGTCCACCGTGTACCCGGTACCGCCGAGGTCGAAGTAGTTGCAGATCCGGCCCGCGATGGTGTTGGCGAGCGCACCGGCCAGAGATTCGTCGCCTGGCACTGGGAACGGCTGTTTGACCAGCGCCTCCAACTCGGCCAGTGTCCGCTCGGCCTGGTCGCTCCCCACCCCGGCGGTGCTCAGTGCGGCGCTCGCGGCCCGGTGCAGGAACGGCCAGCGGTACCGCACCTGCGCGGCCCGCGTGAACTCCCCGGTGAGCGTGTTTCCCAGGATCACGCCGACCCGGTCCCGGTCCAGCCCGCGTGCCTCCGGGTAGCCCGCGTCTGCCAGCGCGTCGGCCGCCGTTTCCAGCGCCAGCCAGTGCGTCTGGTCGGCGGCGCGGTACAGCGGACCGGGCACGCCGAACCGTTCCCGGTCGAACCGGTAGTCCCGCAACACTCCGGCGCTGCGGACGTACGTGCGCTCGGTCTCGTCGGCCGAACCCAGGTACGCCGAGGACAGACGCTGCTCGGGCAGCCGCCGAAAGGCACGGCGCCGCCCGAGGACCGTCTGCCACAGCTCACCGGTGTTCACGGCGTCGGGATACCGGCAGCTCATCCCGACGATCGCGATCCGGTCACTCATGTACTGCTCCGTGGCACAGGCGCGGGCGCGGGCGCGGACCTCGGCAGCCGAGGCGCCACGTAGAGCACGACACCACGCAGACCACAGGTGATCACCAGCGCGAAGAACAGACCGAACACCACACCCGACAGCACCAGCACGCCGTAGACGGCCGCACACGTCAGCCCGAAGACGACCTGGTTGCGCGGGACCATCGGGCTCGTCGCCGGGTCGGTGATCATGTAGTTGGTGAACAGGATGAACGCCAGGCCGGTCATCGGCAGCAAGGCGCCGATCAGCGCGTGGTCGAAGATCGCCCACCGGAGCACCGCCTGCGCCGCGAACCCGCCGAGCCAGGCGAGGATCAACGGCATCTTGCCGGTCAGCTTGAGGTTCAGCATCGTGCCGAACATCAGGATGCCCAGGGGCAGCAACCAGTCCAGCCCGCCGATGGTGAAGCTGGTGAAGTGGTACGGCGGGGCGATGCCGACCCACGGGAACACCAGCAGGACCACGACGATGCCGAAGTTGGACGGGTTCAACACGTGCCGCAGCCGCCCGCGCACACGAAGACGGAACGCGTACTTCGACCCGTTCGCGATCACGATAGCCAGCACATACGGCCACAACGACGCGTTACCCCACAACAACATGCCGCACGCGAGGCCGGTGATGTGCGCGGGCAGCAGGAAGACCACCATGTTCTTCCAGCCGCCGGCGTACTCCGGCGTCCGATCGTGCGCCCACGCGTCCAGCATCTCGAACAGGATGATGCTGGCGTAGCTCACCAGCGCGGCGACGATCGGGGTGATCGGCGCCTGCTCGAAGCCGAGCAGCGCGTGCCCGACGATGTTGAAGATCGTGATCGTGGTCGCGAACCTGGCCAGCGCCCGGACCCTGCGCGCCTGCGGGGCAAGCGGCGGGGCGGAGACCTGCTTGACGGACTCGGCCGACTCGGCGACCGTCGTCTTCGTTGCGTCTGTTGCCGCTGGGGGCACTGTCGCCGTCATCGAGCTACCGCCGTTCCATCACGCTGGAGCAGTACTGTTCGCCTGCCGGGCTCAACCTGGATCGTCGCGCTGTGCAAGACCTCGCCGTCGCGCCACGTCACGACCGCCTCGGCGGGCGTGCCGCCCGGCAACGCCAGGTGCGTCTGCGGCGCGGAAACGCCGGTGTGCCCATTGGCCGGATAGAGCTGGGTCCGCTGCGGCGCCCGCGGGTGCCGCAACTCGACCTTCGCACCGATCGCCGCGACCTGACCGCCGGCACGTCCCGGCTTGACCAGTGTCAGCACCGCGGACGGCCCCGCCGGAGCGGTGTTGCGCAGGGTCTGCGAGTCCTCCCACTGGTTGGCCACCAACGCGTCCAGCTTGCCGTCGCCGTCGAAGTCACCGAACGCGAGCGCGCGCGTGTTGTCCGGGTAGGAGGTTCCGACCGCGTCGGCGATGTCGAAGAACTTCCCCGAGGAACCCTTTGCCCAGAACCGGTTCGGCTCCTTGCCCGACAGGTCGTCGTCCGGCTCGAACTTCGGCCACGCGGCGGGGAAGCGCAGCAGTTCGTCGTTGCCCATCGCGAGTTCCTGCAGCGTCGGCCAGCGATCGACCTTGCCCTTGAGGAACCCGTTGGCCTGCATGATCTCGTCGGTGCCGTCGTTGTCGAAGTCACCGGCCCGCACGTCCCAGCACCAGCCCGCCCTGGCCAGGCCGAGCGCCTCCGAGCGGTCCTCGTAGGGCAGCTTGCCGTCGAGCAGATCCGTGCCGTTGCCGGTCGGCACGAACGCGAAGTTGCTTTCGTGCAGGGCGAACGGTGTTGTGATGTTGCTGACCACGATGGTCGGCAACGCGTTGCCGCCCTGGTGGGTGAACGCCACTCCCATACCCTTGAACGAGTCGTGTCCCAGCACCTGCGACTTGGGCGTGAGCATGCCGCGCGATCCGGTCACCTCGGTCAGCCGGACGTTGCCCGGCGTCGACCTGTTCACCATCAGCTGGTCCGCGCCGAAGTCGTTGGCCTGGTAGATCTCGGGCAGGCCGTCCCCGGTCAGGTCCTGCAGCCCGGTGGCGAGCGTCCACGACGAGCTGGCCGTCGCGCTGAGCGCGGTGCTCGCGTCGGAGATCACCGGCTCGGTGTCGGGGGTGCCGGTGGGCTTGGTCAGCAGGATCCGGTTGACACCACCGTTGCGGCCCAGCGCCATGGAGTCCTGCATCCGCATCCGGCCGTCGCCCGCCGCGGCGGGGTCCAGCACGCGGGCTCCGTCCGGGAAGTAGTTGCCCACCAGGAGATCCAGGTGCCCGTCGCCGTCGATGTCGCCGACGTTGAGGGTTCCGGTGTTCCACACCGCCACCGGCTCGACCAGTTCGGTCGGCCGGAACTTCGCGCCGTCGGGTGTCGCGATGCCACCGGTGTTGAGGTAGAGGATGGGTGTCCGGCCCCAGTAGTGCACGACGAAGTCGACGTCGCCGTCCTCGTCGAGGTCGGCGGGGACACAGCCCATCGGTGCCATCGTGTGGTCGTACGGCAGTCCACTGGGGATGAGCTGGACCAGCGGGTACGCCGGAGCGCCGGAGCCGGGGACACTGCGCAGGGTCACCGAGTCGTCCCTCGGGTCGACCAGGCAGGCGTCGGTGGGACGGCCGAGACCGCGCAGGTCCGCCATGGCCACCGCAGCACCGACGGACGAGATCCAGCCGCGGATGTGGTGCAGATCAGGGGCGACGGCGCGTTCGCGGCGGGCGCCCGCCGGGGCTTCGTTCAACGCCTGCGCCGCGAATCCGTACCGACCGGCCAGCTTGGTGGCCTCGTCGCCACCGAGACTGGGGCGAACCACGAACAGGCCGACAGTCGTGACAACGACCAGGATTACGGCAAGCGTGACGGTTTTCCGCATGATCTTGGGCACCATGATCCCCCAAACAGACGAAGGGCTTGCACTCCTCAGGTGCGGCTTTGCCGCGCGATCAGCGCGCGCAGCCTTGCTTTCCAACGCAGATACGATCCGACGTCGCTGGTGCCGCCCAGGTCCGTCGACGTGTCGTCGGTCCACGCCGCAGCCTGTGCGACGTCGACATCCAGCAGTTGGGCGCAGGCGCGTTCGGTGTGCGCGGGCACGATCCCCGACCGGAACCGCGCGCCCACCGCGAAAACGACGCCCTGCGACAGATGTGCGCGATGTGGACCCGCCGCGTCCACCAGCCGGTCGCGCCCGGCGTCGTCGGTGGCACCCGCGTACGCCAAAGCGAGCCCCACCCCCGCCCACAGATGGGGCTGGGCAGGCTGCGCCGCCTTCCGGATGACGGTGGCGACGCCCTCGGCGTCAGCGGACTCGACGAACCACAACGCCCGCCCGCACCCAGCCATCCTTGCTTCCCATCTGGGTGACGGCTTCCGGCGGGCACGCCGGTACAGCGCGGGCAAACCACCGAAGTAGACCTCACCGAACCCCGATCCGTCCAGTGCCAGCCAGCGCAACAACGGTGTGGACGGAAGCTTCGGCACAGCGGAAACCCTTGCCACGGTGAAGAACCATCCGGCGCCCACGTGGACGAGATGCGTGTAGGCGGCACCGGGTCCGGCCAGCAGACGGTCCAGCGCACGGGCGCGTCCGGCGGTCGCGAGATCCAGTATCCCGGCGAACATCCCCGCACCCTCGTAGGCGAAGCCGCGTTCTTCGTCGGGAACGGTCGCAAGAGCCTCGTGCGGGTCACGCCACGAGGCTGTCGCATGGTTGAAACCGGCGAGAAAGCTGCGTGCGTGCAGCTCCAGCACGGCTCTGCCGTCCGGCCGGTCGGTCCTAAAACCGCGTTTTTCGAAATCAGCCATGCTGAGCGGCAACCGCAGCAGTGACCGCTTCTCAGTTGTTCTGGAGACAGGAGTCCATGCCATGCGGCTTTCCCCCAACTGACAAATGCTGACACTCGAGCGAAGGCTTTCGGTTCAACCTTCGATAGCTACTCGAGCTCCTTATGGCTACCAGGATCCATCGACCGGAGACAAGGCCGACCTGGGACGTTCGCACATATACACTAACACCACTACGCAGGGTTACACCTGTACCGATACCGCGCCAGAGAAGATCTCCGAACTTGCTCCAAGCGAGCCCGGCCGGTCAAGTCCTGCACTTATGCCAGTCGGTCGATCAACTTTAGACTCTTATAGCTTGACACGACAAGATCGCCGCGACAACCTGCCTGGACGGCGCGCGAACATTCCGACGGACGTTTGTTCAACAGCCAGAGTGCCGCCAGCCCCAGACTGACCTTCACCGTAGATCCGACTACCAAGCTTGGTACCAGCCCGGACGGCTGTTGACAACATCGGCGCCGCAGCCGACGGTCGACGCCGGGATCCGAGCCAACAGGCTCCCCCGCCCACGGCGGCCACTCCACGGGCGCGCGGCAGCCCCCGCGCCGACCGAGACACCCGGGATCCACCCTCGGACATAACTATCGTTTACTAAACTAACGACTTACGGTGTTACGCGTAAGAGTAACGGCTAGCTGCATCTTTGCTGACATCTTGCCATCTAGGCGACCAGTTGACTATGTTAATTTCATGCTCGGTTGCCGGTTGTGCGGAGGCTTGGTCGACGAGCTGCTCGACCTGGGACGGCAGCCACTCGCCAACAGCTTCCCCCGCCCTGACCAGACGACGGACGAGTTCTTCTACCGCCTCGCGATGGGCGCCTGCCGGGACTGCTCGATGATGCAGCTTCTCGAGGAGGTCCCCAGAGATCTCAAGTACCACGACGGCTATCCGTACCGAGCCTCCGGATCAGCCACCCATCGTGATCACTTCACCAGTGTGGCAACCAACTTCCTCGCCCGCGAACTATCTACAAAGGACGCCTTCGTTGTCGAGATCGGCTGCAACGACGGTGTGATGCTGGCCAGGATCGCCAAGGCGGGCGTGCGGCACCTCGGCGTCGAGCCCGCGGGCGGTGTGGCCGAACTGGCCGCGGCCAAGGGAATCGACGTACTCCGGGAGTTCTTCGAAGAGGAGACCGCGGTCCGCATCCGCTCGACGCACGGCCCGGCCGACGTGATCTTCGCAGCCAACACGATCTGCCACATCCCCTACGCGGACTCGCTCATGCGCGGAGTCGCCGCGCTGCTCAAGCCCGGCGGCATCTTCGTGTTCGAGGAGCCGTACCTGGGTACCGTGATCAACGGCATGGCCTTCGACCAGCTGTACGACGAGCACTTCTACTTCTTCACCGTCCGCTCGGTCCAGTCCATGGCCCGGCGGTTCGGCTTCGAACTCATCGACGCCGAGCCGACGCCGCTGCACGGCGGCTCCATGCGCTACACCCTTGCCCTACCCGGGCAGCGTGCCCGGACGGCCAACGTGCGAAGCCTGCTCGCCCAGGAGGAGGAGCTCACCAAGCCCGACACCTACCGGCGGTTCCGCAGCGCGGTCGAACGGATCCGGCACGATCTCGTCGGGCTGCTCGAGCAGCTGAAGCAGGACGGCCGGACGGTGGTCGGCTACGGCGCGCCGGGGAAGGTCACCACAGTCACCAACTACTGCGGCATCGGTCCCGACCTGGTCCCGTACGTCTGCGACTCGACTCCGTCCAAACAGCACAGGCTGGTGCCGGGGACGCACATCCCGGTCCGCCCACCGGACGCGTTCCGCGACCCGTACCCCGACTACGCCCTGTTGTTCGCGTGGAACCACGCCGACGAGATCATCGCCAAGGAACAGGCGTTCCTCGAGGCCGGCGGCAGTTGGATCCTCTATGTTCCGGAGGTGCGCGTCGTCCGACATGTACCGGCCGGACGGTAAGGACGTTGCTATGCCGAAGGTTGCGGTACTCACCAACGACCTGCAGTACGACTTGGTCAACAAGAGCGAGGAACGTCGCGACGTGGTGTACTCGGTGGTGCCGCGGCTCGCGGAGTTCCTGGACACCCTGCGGTCGCTCGATGTCCTCGTCGTACACCTGCAGCTGATCAACCGCCCGGAGGATCCGAGGGCCGAGCGGTACGACGGCTGGCTGCCCGCGACCGCGGACTCGCCTGGTCGTGCCGTGCTCACGGACATCGTGGCCGACGTGGACGTCACCGTGTGCAAGCACCAGGCAAGCGGGTTCTTCGAGACCGACCTCGACCGGATCCTGCGGGACGCCGGCGTGCAGGACGTGATCGTGGTGGGCATGCACACGCAGATCTGTGTGCAGACCACGGCCGCGGACGCGTACTTCCGGGGCTACAACGTCTGCGTACCCCAGGAGGGTGTGATCTCCGAACGTCCGGCGGACACCCAGCGAGCGCTGGACTGGATCGGCTCGTACTGCGGGGCCGTGCTGCCGATGAGCGACGTGGTCCGGCGGGTCAAGGACGGCACCCTCGCCGAGGTCATGCCCGCGCCAGCCTCGTGAACAGGCCTGAAGGAGACGGGATGACCGGCGACAAGATCACCCTTGACCACGGCGCGGGCGGCGGGCTGAGCCACGAGCTGATCACCGGTGTGGTGGCCACGACGCTCGGCGCGGTGTACGTCGGGCAGATGGAGGACAGCGCCACCGTCCCGGTCACGACCGGGCGGATCGCGGTGACCACGGACTCGTTCGTGGTGGACCCGGTGTTCTTCGGCAACGGCGACATCGGCAAGGTCGCGGTCGCCGGAACCGTGAACGACCTCGCGGTGTCCGGTGCCAGGCCGATGTACCTGACCCTCGCGATGATCATCGAGGAGGGCTTCCCCATCGCCGACCTCGTCCGGATCCTGACCAGCGTCCGGGACACCGCCAGGGCCGCCGGTGTGTCCATAGTGGCCGGTGACACGAAGGTGGTGCACAGGGGCCAGGCCGACGGGATCTACCTCAACACCACCGGAGTCGGCGTGTTCGAGCCGGGCACACCGGACCTCAACTCGCGGTCGCTCAAGCCGGGCGACCGCGTCATCGTCACCGGTCATCTCGGCGACCACAGTGTGCACTTGCTGTCGCTGCGGGAAGGCCTCGGGTTCGAGAAACGGGTTCTCAGCGACTGCGCGCCGCTCAACCACGTCGTGGCGGACGTCCTGGCCGCGTGTGGTAACGGTGTGCACTGCGTGCGTGACGTGACCCGTGGTGGCCTCGGAACCGTGCTCAACGAACTCGCCTCCGCGTCCACTGTGGATCTGTGCGTCGACGCGGAGGCGTTGCCAGTGCGGCACGAGACCAAGATGGCCGCCGAGATGCTGGGGGTCGACGTGATCTACCTGGCCAACGAAGGAGTGTTGTGCGTCGTCGCCGACGAGGCGAGTGTGTCCACTGCCGTCGAGGTGCTGCGCGGACATCCGGAGACAGCGCACACTGCCGTGGTCGGCACGGTGTCCGCGGGCGGCGGGCACGTCCGGATGCGTGACGCGAACGGGAGAACGAGCCCCGTCGACCTGTTGTACGGCGCTCAACTCCCCAGGCTGTGCTGATGACCTCCGTACGCAGGACCCTCACGGTGCGGGGCATCGTGCAGGGGGTGGGGTTCCGGCCGTTCGTCGTCCGGGTCGCCGGGGAGCACGGGCTCGGTGGCTGGACGAAGAACGGCACCGGCGGAGCCGTGGTGTGCGTCGAAGGCCGGATGGCCGCTGTCGAGGGCTTCACCCGCGCGCTTCGGGAACACCCGCCTCCGTTGGCTGTCATCGAGACGTGTGAGTACGTCGACGAGGAGATCACCCAGCCGGTCAGCGGCTTCCGGATCGAGCGCAGCGACTCGACCGGGCCCCGGCGGGCCCTGGTTCCCGCGGACACACACGTGTGCGACCCGTGCCGTGCGGAACTGCTCACCCCGGACGACCGCCGCTACCGGTACCCGTTGATCAACTGCACCGACTGCGGCCCCCGGTTCAGCATCATCCGCGACATCCCGTACGACCGGGAGTCGACCACGATGGCCGACTTCCGGATGTGTCCGCAGTGCCAGTCCGAATACGACACGGTCACCGACCGGCGGTTCCACGCACAGCCCAACGCCTGTCCGGTGTGCGGGCCACGAGTTCGGCTCGTCGCCACGGACGGACAGCTGCTGGCCGAAGGCGACTGCCTGCCCGCCGCGGCCGAACTGCTCCGCGCGGGCGCCACGATCGCCGTGAAGGCACACGGTGGCTACCAGCTGATGGTCAATGCCGCCGACAACGCGGCCGTCGGACGGCTGCGGGCCCGCAAGGAGCGGGGCGGCAAGCCGTTCGCGGTGCTCGCCGACGACGTCGGGACCCTACGCCAACACGCCCACGTCTCGGCCGCCGAGGCGGAGCTGCTCCGGTCCGCCGCACGGCCGATCGTCCTGCTGACCAGGCTGCGACCGAGCGGCCTCGCCGAACAGGTCGCGCCGGGGCTCGGCACCCTCGGCGCGATGCTGCCGTCGACCCCGATGCAGCACCTGCTGCTCTCGGCGGGGTTCCCGGTCCTGGTGGCGACGAGCGGCAACGCGCCCGGCGAACCCATGGCCACCACGGCCGACCAGGCTCGGCGTGACCTCGGCACCATCTGCGACGCCTTCCTTGAACACAACAGGGAGATCCACGCCAGGGTGGACGACTCGATCGCCCGGGTGCTGCCGCTGGCCACCGGCCCGCGGCAGCAGGTCATCCGCCGTGCCCGTGGGCATGTTCCGCGGCCGATCACTCCCCCGTTCCCGATGCCCGCCGTACTGGCGGTCGGACCGGAGTTGAAGAACACCGCGTGCCTCGCCTCGGGCGACCGGCTGATCCTCGGGCAGCACATCGGTGACCTGAAGTCCGAGGGCAACCGGCGTTTCCTCGTCGAAAGCGTCGAGCACCTGCGGCACATGTTCGACATGACACCCGCCGTGGTCGCGCACGACCTGCATCCCGACTTCTACAGCACCAGGTACGCCGGCTGCCTCGACCTGCCGCGGATCGGCGTCCAGCACCACCACGCGCACATGGCCTCGTGCATGCTCGACAACAACCTCGACGAACCCGTGCTCGGCGTGATCTTCGACGGCACCGGTCTCGGCACCGACGGCACGATCTGGGGCGGCGAGTTCCTGGCCGGGGACTACCGGCGGTTCTCCCGGCTTGGCCATCTGCGGCCGTTCCGGCTGCCCGGCGGTGACCGGGCCGTGCTGGAGACCGACCGGGTCGCCCTTGCCCTGCTGTTCGAGGCTTTCGGCGAGCAGGCGCGGGATCTCGACCACGCTGTGCTCACCGGCCGGCCGACTGAGGAACGGGACCTGCTGCTCACGATGTGCGCCAAGGGCGTCAACGCGCCGGTGACGTCGAGCGCGGGCCGCATGTTCGACGGTGTGTCGGCGCTGCTCGGCGTCTGCACGCGGATCAGCTACGAGGCGGAAGCCGCGATCCTCCTGGAAGAACTGCTCGGTGGACGGCACGACCCGGCCGGTCCGTGGCCGGTCCGGGTGACGCTGGTGGACGGCAAGCACGTGGTGGACACCAGGCCGTGGATCCGGGCCATCGCCGGACAGGTCACCGAGGTGCCCGCACAGGAGCTGAGCAGGCGGTTCCACGAGAGCCTCGCCACCGCCGTCGTGGAGGTGTGCTGCCGGATGCGCCGGGACACCGGACTCGCGACCGTGGTCTGCAGCGGAGGGGTGTTCCTCAACCGGTATCTGGCCGTAAGCGCCACAGAGCTGCTGACCGCCGAGGGATTCCGAGTGCTGCACCACAGCCGGATCCCACCGACGGACGGCGGTGTCTCCGCGGGACAGGCGATGGTCGCCGCGGCGCATCTGCGCGCAGGACAAGAGGCTTCGCAGTCAAGAACCGCGGACGTGCGTCCTGCGTGACGAGCCGACTCTCTCGAAGGGAGGTGAGCCCATGGCCGACGACCACGGGTTCTACACACCGCTTGGCCGTACCGGCCTCAAGATCCCCCGGCTCTGCCTGGGGACCGTGAGCTTCGGCGGCCGCGTCGAGGAGGACGCCGCGCACCGGCTGATGGATCACGCGCTGGCCCAGGGCATCAACTTCCTGGACACGGCGAACATCTACGGCTGGCGTGTCCACAAGGGATACACCGAGGAGATGCTCGGCCGGTGGCTCGTCGGCCGCCGCTCGGAGGTGCTGCTCGCCACCAAGGTCGGCAATCCGATGAGCGACGACCCGACGGACCGGGGCTTGTCCGCCCGGCACATCGTCGCCGCGTGCGACGCGTCCCTGCGCAGGCTCGGCACGGACTGGATCGACCTGTACCAGATGCACACCGTGGATCGCGCGGTACCGCGCGACGAGATCTGGCAGGCCATGGACAAGCTGGTGAGCCAGGGCAAAGTCCGGTATGTGGGCTCGTCGAACTTCGCCGGGTGGGACCTCGCCGCGACGCAGGAGGCCGCGATTCGCCGCGACGGGTTCGGCCTGGCCGCCGAGCAGTGCGTGCTGAACCTCGTCACCCGGGAAACCGAGTTGGAGGTCATTCCGGCCGCACAGGCGTACGGGATCGGCGTACTGGTCTGGTCGCCTTTGCACGGTGGCCTGCTGGGCGGCGTGCTGCGCAAGCTCACCGAGGGAACCGCCGTCAAATCCGCACAGGGCCGGGCCGCCGCCGCGTTGCACCACCATCGCGAGACGATCGCCGCCTACGAGCGGTTCTGCGCCGAACGCGAGCGCCACCCCGCCGAACTGGGCATGGCGTGGACGTTGTCGCGCCCCGGTGTGACCGGCCTGGTCATCGGGCCCCGCACCACCGAGCAGCTCGACGGCGCGATCAACGCGCTGCACATCACCCTCACCGAGGACGAGCTGTCGATATTGGACATCATGTTCCCCCCGATCGGCGCGGGCGGCCCCGCACCGGGGGCGTGGATGAGCTGACCGGGCCCGCGTGAGCACAAGGGAGCACGAATGTCGCACACCGTCGTGACCGGAGGATGCGGGTTCATCGGCAGCCACCTGGTGGAACGCCTCGTCCGGGACGGACACCGAGTGGTGGTCTACGACCCGGCGCCCCTGCCGCCCGGCATCGAGGGGATCGCCGAACACGTCCGGGCGGACATCCTCGACGAGCGGCGAGTGTCCGAAGTGGTCGACAGCGCCGACACCGTCTACCACCTGTCGGCCATGGTCGGTGTGGACCGCTACCTCGCCCGGCCGCTGGACGTGATCGAGGTGAACGTGCTGGGATCACGCAACGTCCTGCGCGCGGTGCACGCGACGGGCGCCAAGGTCGTGATGGCGAGCACCAGCGAGGTGTACGGCCGCAACCCGGCGATCCCCTGGGCCGAGGACGCCGACCGCGTCCTGGGCTCCACCACCGCCGACCGCTGGACCTATTCGTCAAGCAAGGCAGTGGTCGAGCACATGACGTACGGGTTCGCCCGGCAGCACGGCGTGCGGGCGTCGACTGTGCGGTACTTCAACGTCTACGGGCCACGCCAGCGGCCGGCGTACGTCGTCAGCCGGACGATCCACCGGCTGCTGACCGGAAAACCCGCGCTGGTCTACGACGGTGGCAGGCAGACGCGGTGTTTCACCTACGTCGCCGACGCCATCGAGGCGACCGTGTGCCTCGCCGACAACTCCGAAGCCGACGGCCAGGTCTTCAACATCGGCAGCGACCAGGAGACCAGCATCGGCGAGATCGCGCGGCTCGCGACGCACCTGATCGGCGGAACGGTGTCGTCGGTCGACACCGCGCACACACTCGGCGAGCGCTACGAGGACATCGAGCGGCGTGTACCGGATGTCAGCAAGGCCAAGGCGGTGCTGGGGTGGCGGGCCACGACCGAGGTGGCCGAAGGCCTCGCCACCACGATCGAATGGGCGCGGGGGGCACGGTGGTGGCTGGCGCTGACGTCCTAGGGCCTGTGGCCCGCCACGATGACGTACCCCATCTTGGTGCGGCAGATGTCGAACAGCGGTCGCATGCCGTTCTCGTACATCGCCACCTTCTCGGCGCCGTGCGCGTCCGCCAGCGCCTCCCGGCGCCGGGCCACGTGCGCGAAGTACTCGGTGAACGTCCGCCTGATCTTGTCGCCGCAGCTGACGAACTCGTCCACGACGAGCCCCGCCGCGGTGACCGTGTCGAGCACTCCGGAGACCGGCAGCGGCGCGGACATCTCGCCGAACTTGAGCACCTCGATGTCGTCCGCGGTCAGTGGCGCGTCCGCAGTGAACTCGGTGATCACGTACCGGCCGCCGGGCCGCAGCACCCGTGCGATCTCCCGCAGCCACAGGCCGCGATCCGCCGCGTGCGGCAACGAGTCGAACGCCAGCACCGCGTCGAACTCGTCCGCCGGGTAGGGCAACGACTCGGCGTTTCCGTACTCGAACCGAACCTGGCCACGCAGACCGGACGAGTTCGCACGCGCGGTCGCCTCCTTGACCTGCCAGCCGCTGACCGTGATGCCGGTGACGCGTGCGTCGGTCCGCTGGGCGAGGCGCACCGCGGGGACACCGACACCACAGCCGACGTCCAGCACGTGCTGCCCCGGGCGGGCTTCGAGCTTGCCGGTGACGATGTCGGCGAGCCTGTTGGTGGCCTCCAGCCACGGGGTGGTGTCCGCGTCGTCGTACCAGTAGCCGTTGTGGAGGTTCCCGCCGAAGATCTCGACCAGACCGGCCACGTCGTCGTAGAAGTCGCCAACGCTGTCGGACGTGACGTTGCTGAGCTGCTTGCTCATGATGACCCCATCGCCTCTCACCGGATGGCTACAGTACAAAACTGTAGCTACCTATGACTACCACGCAATCAGGATCATCCTCCAGTGCTGCGGGTGTTCTCAAGCACCGGGACCAAGAGCTAGCATCGAAGCTACAAGATTTTCAATCTTGGAGGTGATGATGAGCACCCAGGTCCGGTTAGGCCGGTGGCAGACGGCGCGCGAGGCCATGAACGCCCGGTGGCATCAGCTCGCACTCGCCCTGTTCATGCTGATCGTGACGCTGCACTGGGTCGAGCACATCGCGCAGGTCGTCCAGGTGTACTTCCTGGACTGGAAGCGCGCCGACGCCGGTGGCGTCCTCGGGATGTGGTATCCGTGGCTGACCAGGACCGAGGCGTTGCACTACGGCTTCGCCATCGTGATGCTGGTCGGCCTGATCGTGCTGCGCCCCGGCTTCACCGGCACATCGCGCCGGTGGTGGACCGCGGCCATGTGGATCCAGGTCTGGCACCACTTCGAGCACCTGCTGTTGCTGGTCCAGGCTGGAACCGGAACGAGGCTGCTGGACAGTTCGGTGCCCACGACACTGTTGCAGCTGGTGATCCCCCGAGTCGAACTGCACATGTTCTACAACGCACTGGTTTTCGTGCCGATGGTCGTCGCCATGTGGTATCACCGCAAACCACCGGCCGACGAGCCGCACACCGCGGTCTGCTCCTGCACGGTGCGCCACGCATGAGGTATCGCGAACTGGCCGTGCGCGGGGCGTTCGAGTTCACGTCGCAGTGCTTCCCCGACGACCGCGGATTCGTGGTGTCGCCGTTCGACGAGTCCACGTTCGCCGCGGCGACCGGGCGCGGTCTGTTCCCGATCGCGCAGATCACGCACAGCATGTCGCGGCGAGACGTGATCCGCGGCGTTCACTTCACGGCCACCCCGCCGGGCAACGCCAAGTACGTGCACTGCACGCACGGGAAAGTCCTGGACATCGTCGTGGACCTCCGCCTGGGGTCACCCACGTTCGGCAGCTGGGACACCGTCGACCTGACTGCCCGAAACGGCCGCGCGGTCTACGCTCCCGTCGGCACCGGGCACGCCTTCGTGGCGCTGGAAGAGGATTCGGTGATCTCGTACCTGTTCTCCCAGAAATACGACACCGGCTACGAACTGGCGGTGTCGGTGTTCGATCCGATGCTCGGGCTGCCCGTCCCGGACCGGCCGGGCATGCTCCTGTCCGAACGGGACAGGGCCGCGCCCACACTGACGGAGTTGCGGGACACGGGCCGGTTGCCGTTGTACGAGGCGTGTCTACGGCTCGACGAAGGACTTTCCAGGTACGCGGCGGGTGGGCACCCTTACTGACGGACTCCGACGAACATGCCGCGGTTGGCCAGCCCGCCTTCGATGTACGCCGCCGGGCAGCCTGCCTGCGCGAACGCCGTCAGGTACTCGTCCTTGGTGAACAGCGTGAGCACGGAAACCTGTTTCAGGTCACGGATCCCGTGGCGGTCGCCGATCAGGAACCGGACCTCGAGTGTGGTCGTGCGATCGTGCCGGACGGTGTGTGACACCCGGGCCACCGTCAGTCCGTCCTGGTTGACCAGATCCCCCGCGACATGACCGTCGACGAAGGTTTCCGGGAAGTACCACGGCTCGACCACCAGAACACCGCCAGGGACCAGGTGCCGCGCCATGCTGCACAGGGCGGCGCGCAGGCTGGGCAGGCCACCGACGTAGCCGATCGAGTTGAACATGCAGCAAACGACGTCGAACGTCCGCCCGAGGTCGAAGTCCCGCATGTCGCCGTCGTGGATGGGGACGCCGGGCAGCCGCGCCTCGGCGACCGCCCGCATCGCCGGGGCGCGGTCCACGCCTTCGACGTGGTCGAACAGGTCGCGGAAGGTCTCCAGGTGGGCCCCGGTACCACAGGCGACGTCCAGCAGTGTCGCCGCCGCCGGAAACCGGGCCGTGGCCATCTCGGCGACAGTCCTGGCCTCGTCCGCCCAGTCCTTGCCCCGACCGCGGTACACCACCTCGTAGATCTCCGCGAAGCCGGAGCCGTACGAGAGGCTCACCTCCGGACTCCGACGAACAGGCCTCGCTCCGACCAGCACCGGTCACCGGTCACGAAGTCGACGGCGCACCCGGCGCGGTCGAACGCGGCGCGGTACTCCTCCTCCGTGAACAGGGTCAGCACCTGCACGTTCACGAAATGCCGGATGCCCATCGGGTCGGCCACGACGAAATGCGCCTCCTGGCGGACGACCTGGTCGATCCGGACCGAGTGCGACACCCGCACCACCGTCCGGTCGCCTTCGCGGACCACGGCCTCGCCGACGTATCCGTCGAGAAACCGCTCGGGGAACCACCAGGGTTCGACGACCACCACTCCGCCGCGCGGCACGTGCCGGGTCATCGCCGCGATCGACGAGCCAAGCTCCTCCACTGTGGACATGTAGCCGATCGTGCTGTACAGGCAGCAGACCGCGTCGAACGTCCGCCCCACGTCGAAGTCCCGCATGTCGCCGTCGTGGATGGGCACGCCGGGCAGCTTGGCGGTGGCGATCGCCCGCATCTGCGGGGAGAGCTCGAGTCCGGCCGTGTCGGTGAACTCGCGTCGCAGGTACCGCAGGTGCTCCGCGGTTCCACAGGCCACGTCCAGCAGGGAGTCCGCCCCTGGGTCCCGCTCCTTGACAACGCGGGCGAGCTTGGCCGCCTCATCGGCGAAGTCCTTGCCCCGGCCGCGGTAGAGCTGGTCGTAGACCTCGCTGAGCTGCCGACCGTAGACGTTCTCGTGTACGGTCAGGTCAGTGCTCGTGTCGGCGGTCACGACTGCGCCTTCCTGGCACCGGCCAGGCGACTGGTGACGGCGTCGTGCAGCACCGAGATCGTGTGGTCCACGTCCTCGTCGGTCAGCGCCTGGTGCAACGGCAGGCACAGGGTCATCTCCGCCGCGCGCTCGGCGTTCGGCAGCCGCACGTCACCGGCGCCGTAGGCCGCCACGCGGTGCAGCAGCGGATAGCGGAAGGTCGTGTAGATCCCGTTCTCGTAAAGGTCCTTGGCCACGACGTCCCGGATGCCGCCGTCGATCTGGAGCCAGTACAGGTAGTTCGAGCTCACGTGGCCCGGCGGCAGCGGGGGTGGCAGCAGCACGCCGGGCAGGTCGGCGAGGTCCTTGTGGTAGCGGGTGACGATCTCCTGTCGTCTGCGCAGGAAGCCGGGCAGCCGGTCCATCTGCACGCAGCCGATCGCGGCAAGCACGTCGTTGGTGATCGACCGCCGGGAGAACGAGGAGACCTCGAAGTCCCACCAGCGCGCGTCGGTGCGCTGCGCCTGGGAGAAGCCGCTGAACTGCTCGAGGCCGAAGTAGAGTCGCTTGGCCGCCGCAGCGACCATGTCCGGGTCCTTGGCGTAGAACATCCCGCCGTCCACGGTGACCACGACCTTGCCGTGGTCGAAGCTCCACACCCCCATGTCACCGAAGGTCCCGCACGCGCGCCCGTCCACACTGGACGCCACGGCGCACGCGGCGTCCTCGATCAGCAGGACGCCCCGGTCCTCGCACACCTCGGCGATCTGTTCGACCTCGCCGGGGTAGCCCCCGTAGTGCAGCAGGAGCACCGCCTTTGTCCGCGGGGTGAGCGCCTTCTCCAGATCGGTGACGCGGACGTTGAGCGTCCGCGGGTCCACGTCGCAGAACACCGGTCGCGCTCCGGCGGACGCGACCGCGTTGGCTGCGCCGACAAAGCTGACCGCGGGCAACACGACCTCGTCCCCCGGTCCCACCCCCGCCAGTTCGACAGCGAGAAAGGTCGCCTCGGTGCACGAATTGGCCGAAGTGACGTGCTCACCGCCGACGCCGAGGTGGTTGGCGAACCTGGTCTCGAACTCCTGGGTGCGCGCGCCCCGGCCGAGCCAGTTGCTGCGGAAGACCTCCGCGACAGCGGCAAGCTCGGCATCGCCGAGCGACGGCTGGAAGATGTTGATCACTCCGACCCCCTCATCGCGAGGATGAAACTTTAATAAGTTATAACGTGATCACGCTAACCCGGCCAACCACAGCTTGCCCTGTCGACCCGATAGGAGCAAGATAAGGAGGTAATGACGGCCTGGGGGCCCGACGACACCCCCGACCTGCGACCACACTTCATAAAGAAACATTTAACGACCGCTCGTTGGCCCGCAGGACGGGCGGCGGTGAACGCGCCACCCTCTCGTGCGGTCCACCACGGCACCGGCGCCATGCGGCGCGACGGGCTGGCGCGGAAAGGAAAGGCTGTCGTGCGATTCCTTCCCGGTACGGACTCCATGAGGGTGGCTGTCATCGGCTTCGGCTACGTCGGCACCTGCCTTGGCGTGACGCTGGCGCGTCGGGGCATGCCGGTCGTGGCGGTCGACAGCGACCGGGCAGTGATCGACCAGGTCCGTCGCGGCACGAGGGACATCCCGGAGCCCGGACTGGCCGAAGCGCTCGCGGACCTGGCCGGTACCACGCTGTTGACGTGCACCAGCGACTACGCGGCCGTTCGGGACGCGGACGTCGTCCTGATCACCGTCGGCACACCGGTCGACGAGTACGGCGCGCTGGTCACCGGCCAGCTCGAGGAGGCGTGCCGCAGGCTGGCACCGCACCTGCGCCCAGGCCACCTGGTGATCCTCAAGAGCACGGTGTCCCCCGGCACGACCCGGACCTTCGTGGCTCCACTGCTGGACGACAGCGGCCTGACCCACGAAGTGGACTACGGGCTGGCGTTCTGCCCGGAACGGCTGGCCGAGGGCGAGGCGATGGCACAGCTGGCCGAACTGCCCGTGGTCGTCGGCGGGTGCGGGCCGGACAGCTCGGCCGCGGCCGCCGGTTTCTGGACTCGCGCACTGGGCGTCCCGGTCCGGCACGTGCCGACCGCGGACACCGCCGAGCTGGTCAAGCTGGCCACGAACTGGTGGATCGACGGGAACGTGGCGATCGCCAACGAACTCGCCCAGCTGTGCGCGGGCTACGACGTGGACGTGCTGGACATCCTGGCCGCCGCCAACGAGCTGCCCAAGGGCCAGCGGCACGTCAACATCCTGCTGCCCAGTGTCGGCGTGGGCGGGTCATGCCTGACCAAGGACCCGTGGATGGCGTGGCGCGCGGCCAAGGACAGCGGTCTGGACATGCGCACGATCGAGACAGCACGGCGGGTCAACGACGAGATGCCCGCGTACACCGGTCAGCTCATCCGGGACGAGCTGGTCAAACTCGGCAAGGATCCGGCGTCGGCCAAGGTCGCGGTGCTCGGCGTGGCGTTCAAGAACGACACCGGTGACATCCGCGGAACCCCGGTCAGGGGCGTGGTGGACAGCCTGCGCGGCGCCGGGACCGAAGTGGCGTTGTTCGACCCGCTCGCCGATCCGGCCAAGGTCGCCACCGAGTTCCGGCTGGCGCCGCGAGCCAGTCTCGCCGACGCGGTCGACGGCGCGGACGCCGTGGCGATCCTCGCCGGGCACCGGCAGTTCCACGACATCGACTTCGCCTGGCTGCGGACCCGGGCGCGGATGCCGTGCCTGGTCTTCGACGGCCGGGTCTACTACCCGGCCCCCGTCGTGCGGAGCCTGCGTGAGCTCGGCTTCCACTACCGCGGCATCGGCCGGTGACACACGGCGGTGACGATACCGGCAGGAAGGGAATCTGCGTCATGCGCGTACTGTTCGCGAGTATTCCGGCTCTGGGGCACCTGCTACCCATCGTCTCGCTCGCCTGGGCCTACCGGGCGGCCGGGCACGAGGTGGTGATCGCGGTCGCCGAGCACACCGACAAGGCCGTGGCGACCGGGCTGCCCGTGGTGGACGTGGCACCGGGCTACGACACGATCTCGGTGCTCGAGAAAGCGTTGGAGGACAACCCGGAGATCGCGGAGCGATGGGCCGACCCGTTGCGGGACGACCCGGCCGAGTGGGCCGCGATGTTCGCGGCCACCAACCGTCCGCTGATGGACCGCACGATGGACCTGGTGCGGACTTGGCAGCCGGATCTGGTGGTCTACGAACAGATGGCCACGTTCGCGCTGATGGCCGCCGCGGCGCACGGGGTTCCCGCGGTCCAGCGCAACCTGGGCATCGTGCGGACGGGCACCATGCACCAGGCCACCGCCGACCACCTGCCGGACATGTGTGAGCGCTACGGCGTGCCGCGCCTGCCCGAGCCGTTGGCGACGATCGAGCACGTGACACCCAGCATGCTGCCGTTCGACAAGCCGGAAGGCTGGTTCATGCGGGAGGTGCCGTACAACGGTGGCATCGTGCTGGACCGCGTCCCGCAACGCGGCGAACGGCCGTGCATCGCGATCACCATGGGCACCGTCAAACCGACGTTCTCCGCCGAGGCGGCCACCACGGAGAGCGGCGAGATGCTCGCGGGGTACTGGGGTCTGGGGCCGCTCGACCGGCTGATCAGTGAGGCGAGCAAAGTGGACGCCGACTTCGTGCTCGCACTCGGCGACGTGGACCCCGAGCCACTGGGCACGCTGCCGCCGAACGTCCGGCCGATCGGGTGGACGCCGCTGGATTCGTTGCTGCGCACGTGTTCCGGTGTGGTCCATCCCGGCGGCGGCACCACGATGATCGCGGTCGACGCCGGGATACCGCAGCTCCTCGTGCACCCGCCGACCGGGCAGGGCAACGAGTCGACCGCCAGTGCAGTGCTCAAACGCGGCATCGGCCTGGTGACCACCGAGGACACCGTGCAGGCAGAGATGCTGGAACGGCTGCTGACCGACGCACAGCTGCGCCAGGCGGCCACGGAGGTTCGCGCGGAGAACGCGAGCCTGCCGTCACCCGCGGCGACGGTGACGCGGATTTCCGAAGCACTGGAGGCACGCTGATGCGGGTGTTGTTCACCTCCACCCCCGGGATCGGGCACGCTTTCCCGCTCGTGCCGCTGGCGTGGGCGATGCGGGCCGCCGGGCACGAGGTGCTGTTCGCGTTCGCCGAGCACACCGCGAAAATCCGCGACGCGGGCCTGCCCGTCGTGGACGCGGCACCGGGCTACCAGGCGATGGAGGTGCTCGGAAAGGCCTTCCAGGAACGGCCGGTGGTGATGGAGACGTTCACCCAGGTGCCGCTGCAACAGGACCTGACACTGTGGGCGCCGGTGTTCGCGGAGATCAACCGTCCCCTGGTCGCGCGGACCGTGGCAGTGGCCAAGGAGTGGCAGCCGGACATCGTGGTGCACGAGCACATCGCGACCTTCGGCCTGATCGCCGCGGCGGCCTGCGGAGTACCGGCGGTCCAACGCAACCTGGGCACGTTCCGAACCAACCGGATGCACGCGGCGACCGCCGAACACCTGGGGGACCTGGACCGCTATGGGCTCGACGCACTGCCCGACCCGGTGCTGGCGCTGGAGAACGTGCCGCCGAGCATGCTCGCGGGGGCCCCACCCGAGGGACCGTTCATGCGAGAGCTCCCGTACAACGGCGGTGCGGTGCTGGACGATGACCTCTCGGTGCCGGGGCCGCGGCCCCGGATCGCGGTGACACTGGGGACGACCGGCCCGCAGTTCCAGGGCATCGCGCCGGTCGAGCGCGTGGTCGCACTGGCACCGGAGGTCGACGCCGAGTTCGTGATCCTGCTTGGCGACGCCGATCCGTCGACGCTCGGGGACGTCCCGCCCAACGTGCGGGTGGTGACCGGGTGGACTCCGCTCGACGCCTTGCTGCGGACGTGTTCCGGGATCGTGCACCACGGCGGCGGTGGCACGACGATGACCGCGATGGACGCGGGAACGCCCCAGTTGCTGGTGGTGGACACCATGGACCACGGCGTCACCGCTGCCGCCGCCGTACGCAAACGCGGCGCGGGTCTGGTGACGGCCCAGGACCAGCTGAACGCCGCGCTGCTGCACCAGTTGCTGACCGACCGGCAGTTGCGCGACACAGCCGCGGAGATCAGGACCGAGATCGAGAGCCTGCCCTCCCCCGCGGACGTGGTGCCGACGCTGACCGGCCTGGCCGGATAGCACCGGACAAACGGGACGCCGTTGACTTCCCGGGCGCGACTATATATAAGTGAAGTGATCAGACGCGAAGCTGGAAGTTCGGAGACGACTCCATGCCCATTCCCGTGAAGCGCCATCGCACAGCCGCCGTGCCCCTCGCAGTCGTCCTGCTCGCCGGTGTGGTCTCGGCCGGCACCGAGTTCACGGCCACGGCCGAGCCGGGCATCGTCACGGTCAGCTCGAGCCTCGTCGGTTCGGACGGCAAGAGCTACGCCGTCACCAACCACCTCACTCCCGAGTCGAGAACGGACAGTCGGGGACCGAAGCGGGAATGGCTGCTGGTGTGGGCCGGAGACGCCGCCCCAGCGCAGGAAGCCAAGCCGGATCCGGACTTCCTCGCGGTCGTCGACGCCACACCGCACTCGCGGCACTACGGCAAGGTCGTCAACACGGTCACCATCGACTCCGCGTTCGGCAACGAGCCGCACCACATGCAGTACATGTGGCACAAAGGACAGCGCGTCTACGCGGGCGGCCTGTTGTCGGACACCACCTACGTGTTCGACGTGTCGAAGCTGCCCGAGGTGAAGCTCGCCGGGGTGACGCTGCCCGCCGACACCCCCTGCGGATCCGCGCCGGACGCCTACTGGGTGCTCAAGGACGGCACGGCGTACGCCAGCTACATGGGCGGCCCGGACGTCACCGGCCCCTGCCGTTACACCAACGGAGAGGTGCGCGACGGCAACGGTTTCGCCGGTTCACCCGGCGAGATCGTCCACATCGGTCCGGACGGCAAGGTGCTCGCCGAGATGCCCGCGGCCAGCAGGGAGTCCGAGGATCCCAAGGTCTGCCCGAACATCCCGGCACTACCGCGGGCCACCTGCGCGAACCCGCATGGCATCCAGGTCCGTGAGGACCTCGGCCGCGCGATCACCAGCGACTTCGCCGAGGTGCGCAACCTGATTCCCCACCCGCCGACTGACCCGTACATCGGCCGCGACACCGTCCGCACCTTCGACATCAGCAACCGCAGCGACGCGAAACTGGTGTCCACCTCGCGGTTGCCCGACGGGCCGCGCCAGGAACCCGATGCCCGCTGGGAAGAGCCACGAGCGGTGATGGAGGTGACCGTCACCAACCAGCGCCGGAACAAAGGCGCGTTCGCCGGAACCATGGGCGGCGGCGCCGTCTACTACACACCGGACATCACGGCCGCGAACCCGCGGTGGCGGCAGGTGTTCGACGACGCGGCCGCGTTCCGCAAGCTGTTCCCCGTGAACACCCCGACGTCCGAATCGGACGGCGGCAGCTGGCTGCAGGTCAGCCCGGACGACCGGTTCCTGTTCCACATCGTGCTGCAGGGCGGACCGCGCTCGCCCCGCGAACGCGAGACCGGCATGGTCTACGTGCTGGACATCCAGCAGTTGCTGGCAGCCGGCGGCAACGCCCGCTGCACCATCGACGAGATCGGCGAGGTCACCAGGGGCGGCCGCGAACCGGACTGCCCGAAGCTGGTTGACGCGCTGCCGATCAGGGACACCACGAGCGGCGGCCCGCACTGGGGCGCGCTGGACAACTTCCGGCTCGGTTCCGACGGCAAGTACCACGAGACCAGCCAGGTGCGTCGGCTCGCGACGGCGAACTACTTCGTGTCGGCCGTAGGCGCCGACGGTGACCACCGGGTGTGCATGATCGACGTGTCCCACCGGGGCACGCTGTCGCTCGACCGGTCGTTCGGCGACCAGCACTCGCGGACACCGTGCGTCGACTTCGACCGTGCCCGCTGGCCGCACGGCGCCAAGGGCGGCGCGAAGCCGCACGGCGTCCTGTTCGCGGTCGCGGACGCCGACGTGCGGTGACTCCACATCGACAACGACAGGATTCGAAGGTATCGCGGTGATCAGGGGGCACGCGAATGTCCGATGCGTCCACAACGCACCCGGCGCTTCCCAGCGACGCGGGAGCGCGATTCGCCTCGTCCGCGCGATCGGTGCGGACCACCGCGGAACCGGTCGAGTCGTGGCTCACCGACGTCGCGCGACGTTCCCGGATGGCGGTCAGCATCGCGCCGCTGACCGGTCTGCCCAACTGGTACGCCGATCCGGACACCGGTGACATCCGCCATCGCAGTGGCAAGTTCTTCACCATCCACGGGCTGAGAGTGGACCTGCCCGGCGCGCCCGTACCCTGCTGGGAGCAGCCCATCATCGACCAGCCGGAGATCGGCACGCTCGGCATCCTGGCCAAGGAGTTCGACGGCGTACCGCACGTGCTGATGCAGGCCAAGAACGAGCCGGGCAACGTCAACGGGCTGCAGCTGTCCCCCACAGTGCAGGCCACCCGCAGCAACTACACCCGGGTACATGGCGGCCGTGCCGTGCCCTACCTGGAGTACTTCCAGGACTCGCCGGTCCACCGGCTGGTGACCGACGTCCGGCAGTCCGAACAGGGCACGTGGTTCTTCCGCAAGCGCAACCGCAACATGGTGGCGGAGACCAGCGACGACGTCGAAGTGCTCGACGGGTTCCGCTGGCTGAGCCTCGCCCAGGTACACCGGCTGCTCAGCGTTTCCGACATGGTCAACATGGACACTCGGACCGTGTTGTCCTGCCTGCCCTTCACCGAGGTCGACCCGGCCGGACCGGGCGTGGACGAGTTCCACACCGCGCTGGCCAGATCCACCGACGCACGCCACGGCAGCAGACACCACATGGACGACATCCTGAAGTGGATCACCGACGTGCGCACGGCCATGGACATCCACACCGACCGCGTACCGCTCGACCTGCTCACCCACTGGTACAACGACGGTGACCGGGTCCGCCATGTGCGCGACTGGTTCTTCGACGTCATCGGGGTGCGGGTGGAGACCGTCGGGCGCGAGGTGAGCCAGTGGTCACAACCGATTCTGCGACCACGTGCCATGGGCGTCGTCGCGTTTCTCGTACACCGGATCGACGGCGTGCTGCACGTCCTCGTGCACGCGCGCGCCGAGCCCGGATACGTCGACGTCGCGGAGCTCGCGCCGACCCTGCAGTGCACGCCGGCGACCCTGGCGCACCTGCCGGAGAGCGCTCGACCGCCACTACTCGACCACGTCCTCAACGCCCCTGGGGACCGGATCCGGTTCGACGCTGTCCAGTCGGAGGAAGGCGGCCGGTTCTACCACGCCCGCAACCGCTATCTCATCGTGGAGACGGATCTCGGCACCGCCGTGGAGGACCAGTACCCGAACTACCGCTGGATGACGCCGCACCAGCTGGCGGATCTGCTGCGGCACAGCCATTACGTGAACGTCCAGGCGCGCAGCCTGCTGGCCTGCCTGCGCAGCCTGCACACGCCGCCGCCCGGCCGCTGACATCCATTCACCGACTGCGGGACGGAGCGCTGCATGACTACACTGGTGTGGGATTACCGCCAGGAGTACGAGGCGGAGCGAGACGACATCCTCGAAGCAGTCGACCAGGTCTTCCGGTCGGGCCGCCTGGTGCTCGGCGAGTGCGTCCGACAGTTCGAGGAAGAGTACGCGTGGTACCACGGCGCGCGCCATTGCGTCAGTTGCGACAATGGAACGAACGCCATCGTGCTCGCGCTCCGGGCCCTGGGGATCGGCCGCGGCGACGAGGTGATCACAGTGTCCAACACCGCGGCGCCGACGGTCGTGGCCATCGACCAGATCGGCGCGAGGCCGGTGTTCGTCGACATCCACGAGGACACGTACCTGATGGACACCAGCCAGGTGGCGGACGCAATCACGGACCGGACCCGCTGCCTGTTACCCGTCCACCTCTATGGGCAGTGTGTCGACATGGCCTCGTTGCGCGGGATCGCGGCGGAGCACGGACTGCCCATTCTGGAAGACTGCGCGCAGTCGCACGGCGCGCGCCACCACGGCGAACTCGCCGGGACGATGGGCTCGGCCGCCGCGTTCTCGTTCTACCCCACCAAGGTTCTCGGTGCGTACGGCGACGGCGGTGCCGTGATCACATCCGACGACAACGTGGCAGCCGACCTGCGGCGGTTGCGGTACTACGGTATGCGGGAGCGTTACCACGTGGTCGCCACGCCCGGGCACAACAGCAGGTTGGACGAGGTCCAGGCAGAGATCCTGCGCCGCAAGCTGACCAGGATGGACCGGTACATCGCGGCACGGCGCGCGGTCGCCCGCCGCTACGCCGACGGCCTCGGCGACACCGGCCTGGTGCTGCCGGAGATCGCGCCGGGCAACGACCACGTGTACTACCTGTACGTGGTGCGCCACCCGTGGCGCGACGAGATCCTCAACCGCCTGCGGGAGTACGACATCGAACTGAACGTGAGCTACCGCTGGCCGGTGCACACCATGTCCGGGTTCGCACACCTGGGCTATCCACACGACTCGCTGCCGGTCACCGAGGCCATGGCGGACCAGATCTTCTCGCTGCCGATGTACCCGTCCCTGTCCCCCGGTGTGCAGGACAAGGTGATCAACGCGGTGCGCGAAGTCCTGGCCGGACTCTGAGGAGCGCGGATGGAGATCGTCGGCCGGGGGTTCACAGCCCGCCACCTGGCGCCGCTCGCGGACAGGCACCCGGATGTCACGGTTGTCGCGGCGGGCGTGTCGACCACGGCAATCGAGGACGTGGCCGCGTTCGACCGGGAGGCCGAACTGGTCTACCAGGTGCTGCGGCGATGCCGGGCCGAACGCCGGACCGTGGTGTTCTTCTCGACGTCCTCGCACGCCATCTACGGGGCCGACGGCTCGCCGGGCACCGAGGACGGCCCGGTGTACCCCACATCGGTCTACGGCAGGCACAAGCTCGCGTTGGAGGCCGCGGTCCGGTCGTCCGGCGCGGACTGGCTGATCCTGCGGCTGACCCACCTGATCGGGGACGGGCAACCTCCGCACCAGACGATCCCGCTGCTGGTCAAGGGAGTGTTGTCCGGCCGTGTCACGGTCCACCGCGACACGTACCGCGACATGGTCGACGTGCGGCACATGGTGACCGCACTGGACCGCCTGCTCGCCGACGGCGTCCGCAACACGGTCGTCAACATCGCCTCCGGCATCCCGCAGCGCATGGAGACGGTCGTGTGCGGCATCGAACAGCGGCTCGGCCGCGTCGCCGAATGGCACATGGTCGACGTGCCGCGGACCGAGACGACCGTTTCGACGGCACGACTCCGCGAACTAGTACCGGAGGTGACGGATTTCGGCTTCGGGCCGGACTACCTGTCGGCCCTGCTGGACCGCTACATAGGAAAGGACCCCATGCCACCGGGAACCGCGGCAGCCGACGAGAAGCAACGCGACATCTACGACCGCGCCGAAACCTACGAGGCGTTCTACCGCGGCCGCGGCAAGGACTACGAGGCCGAGTCGAACACGATCACCAAACTGGTACTGGACCGAAAACCGGACGCGTCGTCGCTGCTCGACGTCGCATGCGGGTATGGTGGCCACCTGCACCACTTCGACAAGGCGTTCCGGCACGTCGAAGGCCTTGAACTGTCGCGGGAGATGATCAGCGCCGCCGCCAGGCGGATCCCGGGCATCACGGTGCACCACGGCGACATGCGCCAGTTCCGGCTGGCACGCCGGTTCGACGCCGTCACGTGCATGTTCAGCTCCATCGGCCACCTGGACACGACCTACGAACTGGCGCAGACGCTGCGGTCCTTCGCCGAGCACCTCACGCCGGGCGGTGTCATCGCGATCGACCCGTGGTGGTTCCCGGAGACGTTCCTGCCCGGTTACGTGGGATCCGACGTGGTCACCGACAACGGCATGACCATCGCCCGGGTGTCGCACTCGGTGCGGGCGGGCACGGCCACCCGGATCGAGGTGCACTACATCGTCGCCGAGCCGGGCAAGGGAATCCAACACTTCGCCGACTGCCACCGGATCACCCTGTTCACGCGCGAGGAGTACGAACAGGCCTTCCGAGCGGCGGGATGCGACGTGGAGTACCTGCCGGGCGACCCAGCCGGCCGTGGGGTCTTTGTCGGCGTCCGATCCTAAGGGGGACATAACATGCGCGTGTTGTTCAAGACCTTCGCCGTGCCGTCGCATGTGTACAACCTGGCTCCGCTCGCGTGGGCTCTGCGGTCGGCGGGACACGAGGTCCGGGTGGCGGGCCATCCCGACATCACCCCGGTCATCCAGCAGGCCGGGCTGACCTCCGTGGCGGTCGGCGAGCCGCTGGAGCTCGCCGCCCGGCACGAGGACGTGCCGTTCGAGCAGACCGTGTACGGCTCGGGCTACCGGATGGCCGAGTCCCGTCCGGAGGTGCTGACCTGGGACTACGTTCGAAACGTGTTCCGGGTGCACGTCTCGGCGCCACTGGCGTTCGACGCGTTCTCCGACGACGGGCTGATCGCCGGCCTCCTGGCGGTGGCCGAGGACTGGCGGCCGGACCTGGTCATCTGGGACTCGATGTGCTACTCGGCGCCCGTGGTGGCGAGTGTGCTCGGTATCCCGCAGATCCGTCTGCTGTCCGGAGTGGACGTCCTCGGCCGGATGCGGGACGTGTTCCTGGACCTGGCCCGCACACACGCCGCGCCGGACGACCCGATGGCCGAGTGGCTGACCCGCAAGGTGGCCGCGCACGGCGGCACGTTCGACGAGACCATGGTCTGCGGGCAGGCCACGATCGATCCGTTGCCGTCGTGGATGCGTCCCGCCGTGGGCATCAGGTACCTCGCGATGCGGCAGGTCCCCTTCCACGGCACCACAAGCGTGCCCAGCTGGCTGATGGCAGCGCCGACGAAGCCAAGGGTGTGCCTCACCCTGGGGCTGACCGGCCGGATGCCGGTGGACAGCAGCACGTCCGTGTCGGACATGTCCGAGCCCGCGGTGACCGTCCCGGAGCTGCTCAAGGCCATGGCGGAACTCGACGTCGAGGTGATCGCGACACTCGACACGAAGCAGCTGGCCGAGGTTCCCGACCTGCCGGACAACGTCAGGGTCTGCGACTTCGTGCCGCTCAACGAGTTGCTGCCGAGCTGTTCGGCGATCATCCACCACGGCGGGACCGGGACGCTGAGCACGGCGTTGCTGCACGGCGTTCCGCAGCTGATCGTGCCGGGCACCCTGTGGGACGAGACCGCGAAGGCGGAAGCGCTGGTACGGCGGGGCGTCGGCGTGTCCATCACGCCGGACAACCTCTCCCCCGACCTGGTCCGCCGTCAGCTCGAACGGGTGCTGACCGAACCGTCCTTCGCCGAGCAGGCCACCGAGGCCCGTGCGGAGCTGCTCAAGACCCCCACTCCGTACGACCTGGTCCCCGACCTCGTCGCGCACGCAGCGAACCCGGTGCCCTGATGCGTGGCGACGGGATCCGGTCAGGCCAGGACCGACCCCAGCTCCGTCGCCCGGAAGCTGCGGGCCGCGAAGTCGCAGTACCACAGGTGTCTTCCGTCCCACGTGATGCCGGTCGGACGGCCGGGAACGGCGACAGTGCCGAGGTGGGCGCCGGTGGACGAGTCCATGGCGTGCAGGACAGCGTCGTCGTAGTCGCCGTAGACGATGACGCCATCGGCGTAGGTCAGACCGGACGGTGACTCGCCGAGCGCGGGGAACGCCTTGATGACCTCCATCGTCTGCGGATCCCGCAGCTCCACTGTGGTCGGGCCGCGCAGGATCATCCAGAAACCGGCTGCCGAGCTCTCCAGGCCGGTCAGCCGGCCGCTTGACGGCAGGACCGGTTTCTCGCCGACGACGGCGCCGGTCGCCGGGTCGATCAGGACCACGCGTTTCGGCCGTCCGCCCACCTGGCACAGCAGCCGGCCGTTGTGGGCGAGGTCGGCGCGGACCATGGTGCAGCCGAACTCGTTGACCACGGACCCGTCCGCGGGGTCGATGGCGAACACGCGTTCCGCGTCCTGGTCCGAGTGCCACAACAGGGTTCCGTCGAAGGTGAGCCCGCACATGTAGCCCGCGGGTCCGGGGAGGGTGGTGACGATCGGCGCTGTCTCGATCTTGCCAGCAGGCATCGGGTAGCCCCTTCGCGAATCGACGTCCTGCCATCTTGCTTGCAAAGCAGATAGCGAGTCAAGCCAACATCGCTGGGTAGGGGTTGACACCATGTATTTTACTTTAGTAAAAAGTAGCGGCGCTTGCTCTGAGCTGCGGGGCTTCCAGGCCAGGTCACTGCGGTGACCGGCCGGTCGAAATACGAGAGCGAGGCATCGTTGATGCGAATGCCCAGTCCGACCAGTCATCGGTTACTCGACCAGTACCGAGCCGTCGACCACATCGTCGACAGGCTCGCGTCACTCGGTGTCAGCCACCTGTTCGGTGTCGGCGGCGCGAACATCGAAGACCTGTACGACGCCGTGCAGCGGCACGGCTCGATCACCGGCGTCCTGGCCAAACACGAGTTCTCCGCGGCCACCATGGCCGACGGGTTCGCTCGCACCACCAATCAGCTCGGTGTCGTGGCGGCGACGTCCGGCGGCGGCGCGCTGAACCTCCTGGCCGGGCTCGGTGAGGCTTTCATGTCGCGCGTGCCCGTGCTGGCCCTCGCCGGGCAGCCGCCCACCTCGCTGACCGGACAGGGCGTCTTCCAGGACTCCAGCGGCCTGACCGGATCACTGGACGGCGCGCACGTTTTTTCCGCCGTGTCACGGTACTGCGCGCTCGTCAAGGATGTGGACGAGTTGCCCGCGCTCCTGTCGGAGGCCATCTCGGCCGCGTTGTCGGCGCCGCACGGTCCAGCGGTTCTGCTGCTGCCCAAGGACATCCAGCAGGCGCCGATGACCAGTCCGGTGGCGGCCTCGTCCGCATGCGACGGTGTGACCGCGGTCCCCGACGTGACTGATGTTGCCGACCAGATCGAGCGGGCCAGGGCGAGCGGGCCGGTGGTGATCATCGCGGGTGACGGTGTCGCGCGTGCGAACGCGCGTCCCGGACTGGCGAGGCTCGCCGAACGGCTGGACGCGAAGGTCGCGGTGGCACCGGACGCCAGGGACGTGTTCGACAACCACCACGCGCGGTTCCTCGGCGTGGCAGGCATCATGGGCCACCCGGCGGTCGCCGAGCACCTGCGGACCGCCTCGGCGTGCCTGCTGGTGGGCACCCGCCTGCCGATGGTCGCGCGCACCGGTCTCGAGCAGATCCTCACGGAGATCCCGGTCATCTGCCTGGACAACGAACAGCCCTTTGTGGACGGCACGCTCGTGCCAGGTGCGCTGGCGTCCACGCTGGCCGCGCTCGGAGACAGGCTCGCACCGGCGGCCACGACGAGACCGAGTGTCCACCGTGCGCCGGAGCCGCTGCGTGTGCCGCCCAAACGCGGCAGCGGCCTCGGCTACGCCGAGGTCGTCACCGCGATCAACGCGGCGGTACCCGACAACGCCAGCGTGTTCGTGGACGCGGGCAACGCCTGTGCCGCCGTCATCCACAACATCCTGGCGCCGAAGCATGGCCGGTTCGTTGTGGCGCTGGGGATGGGCGGGATGGGTTACACGTTCGGCGCGGGCATCGGGGCGACGTTCGGCGGCGCCGCGCGTACGTACGTGCTCGCCGGTGACGGTGCTTTCTACATGCACGGTCTGGAAATCCACACGGCGGTCGAGTACGACCTGCCCGTCACCTTCGTGATCATGAACAACAACGCGCACGCCATGTGCGTGACGCGCGAACAGCTGTACTACGGCGGTGAGTACAGCTACAACCGGTTCCGCAAGTCCGATCTGGCCGCTGGTGTCGCCGCGATGTTCCCCTCTCTCAACGCGTACGCGCCACGCACAGTGGACGACCTGGCCACGGCGCTGTTCGAGTCCAATGCGACGTCCGGCCCCGCTTTCGTGGCTGTCGACTGTGACCCCGACGAGATCCCCCCGTTCGTTCCGTTCCTGGCCGAGGAGAACCACTGTGTCCACGCTGGCTGACATTCCGGGACTGATCCGTATCGACACCACGCCGATCGACGTCGCGCTGGCGAAGGTCGAGTCCATGACCCGGTCCCAGTACACGCACGACGAGATCTACGGCCGGTACTGCCACGTCATCGACCACTTCGACGCCCCGGCGCGTGACGTGTACGACTACATCGCCGACACCAGGTCCCTCGACGAGTGGACGATGACACTGCGCGACTTCACAGAGACCGACTCGCCCGGCGTGTACGTGTCCAAGGACCTGCTCGTCCCGGACACCTTGATCTACACGCGGACGGAGGCGAACCCGGACGCGATGACTGTGGACTACCACTGCGCGTGGGATCAGGGCGAGCACCTCTGGATGATCTACCTGATGCGCGTGATCGACGCGCGGACCGTGCTGAACAAGCCGGGATGCGTGGTGCAGTGGACCAACTGCAGGCACCCGTTCTACGCGGACAACCCGAACGCGGCCACCGCGCCGAAAGACAGGCCGTGGGTCGGTGACTTCTGGGGTCTGTTCGCTGCCGGTCACCGGATCGAGCTGAACAACCTGAAGCTGATCTGCGAGTACCGCCATGCCAACGGCCTGCCGGTGGCACCGGTACGGACCAAGGCGGCGTTGTGAGGAGCGTCAGCCTGGTGGATGTCGCGGGATATCTGCCGGAGAAACGCGTTCCCGCCCAGTACTACGCTGACCTGGCGGCCTCCGACAAGCTCGCAGGCAGCGTCATGTTCTCCGCGCCCGCGTTCCGTCACCACGTGGCGCCGGACGAGTCAGCTGTGGACATGATCGAGCGTACGGTGGAGAGCTTGGCGCAGCGCCACGGCATGAAGACGCTGCGCGAGGTGGACGTGCTGATCACGCATGTCCAACTGCCGGACTCGCCGCTGTTCGGCTGCGGCGGAGACGTCGCCAGACGGCTCGGCATGCGGCCGGAATGGGTGTACGACCTGCACAACGGCGGCTGTGCCTCGTTCCTGCACATGATCAAGCTGGCCAGGCACTTCCTGCTCACCACGGATGCCAGGTCGGCCCTGGTCTGCGCGGTGGCCAACACCGCCGGGCAGATGTTCGACCAGAGCGTGGTCCGCACGATGGCCCAGGCGGCGATCCCCGGCGACGGGGCGGGAGCGGGTCTGCTGACCACGTCGAGCCACTCGCCGATCCTGGACGTCGAAGCCCGGCACATCCCCGGTTACGCCGGGGACATGACCCTCGAACTGGACAACGGCCGCAAGTACTGGGAGCCCGGCGAGGAGCAGATGCACATCGGCTTCACCGAGCACAAGGTGGCCGAGGTGATCGCACGCGGGACGAAGCTCGTGCCCGACGCGGTCGGTGCGGTGTGCGAGCGGATCGGCGTCCAGACAAAGGACATCGACACGTTCGTGACCAACCAGCCCAACCGGGTGTTCCTGCGCCGCTGGCGGGACGCGCTGGGGCTGGCGAAGGAGTCCTATCCGGACACTTTCGACGAGTGCGGCAACATCTTCGCGGCTGGAGTCCCGATCACCCTCGACCGCGAACTGCGGGCCGGTCGCGTCGCGGACGACTCACTGCTGATGCTCGCGGGCTTCGCCCACGCCGGTGACTTCGCCGGTGCCGCCGCCATCCGCTGGCGCAACTGACCTGGCACAAACTCCCCGCGTTCCGTCCGTCGACACGGCCGGAACGCGGGGGCCAGCTTGCTGGGATCCGGCTTGTCGGTGCTGGTGACGGTGTGGGCGTCATGGCGCGGGGCTGCACGCCCACCAGCCTCCCGGAGGTGGGACCCAAGCCAGTGCCCCGCGCCACACGACCTAGTCCGGCGGGTCCAGCCACAGGTTGGTCGCGTCGAACCAGCGGTCGATGTGCGGCATCGGAATGGCGTTCCTGACCCGCTTGCTGGTCATGTGCGGGATCGTCGGCTCGTGGACCAGGATGGGCACGATGGCCACGTCCTGCAGGACCATCCGGTCGATCCGGTGCCACAGTTCCTTGGCGTGCTCGGTGTCCTGGGCGGCCAGTGCTTCCTGGATCAACCGGTCGACCTCGGAGTTGCTGTAGTCGCCGTAGTTGGCGGTGCCCGGAGCGAAGTTCGACTGGAACATCGGCTGGATGTACGCGCGCCCGTTGTTGCCGAACCAGTCCGGGGTCCACGCGGCCGCGGTGAAGTCCCACTCGCCCCGCACAGCCCGTTCGGGATCCTGCAGCAGCCGGTAGTAGTCGGACTGGCTCACCGGTACGAGGTTCACCGTGATCCCACCGGCCGCGAGGTCGTGGGTGTAGGACTTGGCGACCTCCGGGTGGACGTCCACGTTGCGGTACAGCGCCGTCAACGTCAACCCGTCCGGGTACCCGGCCTCCGCGAGCAGTTCACGGCACCGCGCCGGATCGCCGCGATCCCCTGGAGTCGGGTACAGGTTGTAGTCCCGGTATCCGAAGTTGCCCGGTGGAATCGCCGTGTGGGCGGGCTGCGTCTGGGTGCCCGCGTCCAGCGCGTCGAACAGTTTCACCACCGCGGCCTTGTTCACCGCGTAGGCGATGGCGCGCCGGACCAGCACATTGCCGACCGCGCCCCGCTCGTTGGGGCTGCGCAGGTTGAACACGATGTACGGGTTCAACGCGTACCCGAGATGACGGTCGGCGTCCGGGGCGCGGCTGCCGTCCTTCACGATCACCGGTGACGCCCACGACAGGTCCGCCTCGCCGGTGTCCATCGCGCGCCGCACCCGATCCTGGGTCACGCGTTCCATCTTGACCTCGATGGCATCGACGTACTGGTGGCGCAGCGGGTCGCCTTCCTGTCGCCACGCGGGATTGCGCTCCATTGTGAGCGTCCGGCCGTGCTCGTACGACGTCAGCCTGTAGGGACCGTTCGAGCGGATGTTGGCACAGAACTCCGCGCTGTCGGGGACGTACTGGTCGTACTCGACCGGCGCCGCCGACGCGAAGGTCATCGACAGGATGTTGAGCAGGTCGTTGGCCGGGCGCACCAGGTCGATCCGCAGCGTCCGGTCGTCCAGGGCGCGCAGGCCGGAGATCTCGTGGGTGTTCTGGTACGCGGCCAGTGCCGCCGCGTCGCCGGGGACGTCGCGATACCCCGCCGCGAACTCCGACATGCCCTTGATGGTGCTGGTGTAGTAGGCGATCGCGCCCGCGCCGGCCACCGGATTGCACATCCGCTTGAAGCCGCGCACGAAGTCCGCCGCGGTCACCGGCCGCGGCGGGGTGGTGTCCCAGTAGACGCCCTCGCGCAGGCCGATCGTGTAGGTGCACAGGTCCGCGCTGATCCCGCCCTTGTCCACTGTGGGCACTTCAGCCGCCACGTCCGGCACCGGGGTCAGCGCCGACATGTCCACCGCGGTCGGGTAGTTGAACAGCTGACGCGCGTACAGCCGGATTATCTGGTGCGACAACGCGTAGTAGGCGCTGGCCGGGTCGACGTGATCCATACTGCCAGGGCCGAAGTATCGGAGCGTGCCGCCGTGTCGCGGCTCTGTTCGCACCATGGTCCAGTGCCTCCCGGGCGAAGTGGTGACCGGAGAGTTCCGCTCGATCAGGCCACCGACGTTACCATCTTATATTGAAGTAGAGTAGCCGCGCCTCGAACAGCACGGGAGAACCTGGAGACAGCGCGACCATGACCGACGTGGAGAACGTGCCCCCGATGTGGCCGGCAGGCGCGAGCGACGAGTACATCGCCGCGCGGATCGAACTCGCCAGGGCCGAACGGGTCCTGCGCGACCAGATAGAACAGGTCGCGGCCGCCCGCCGCGCGATGCCGCCCGGCATGGTGCTCGCGGACTACCGGCTGACCGAGGGCCCGGTGGATCTCGGCCTCGCCGAGCCCGTCCGGCAGACCGCGCTGGCCGAGCTGTTCGGCACGCACGACACGCTCTTCGTGTACCACCTGATGTTTCACCCGGACGACGACGCGGCGTGTCCGATGTGCTCGATGTGGGTGGACGGGTTCCACGGTGTGTCCAGGCATCTCGCCCAGAACACGGCGTTCGCGGTGGTCGGCAAGGCACCGCTGCCGAAGCTGCGGGAATGGGCCCGCAGGCGCGGCTGGGACGGGCTGCGCATCCTGTCCGCCCACGGCACCAGTTTCAACGCGGACCTCAACGCCGAGCAGCCGGACGGCTCGCAGCGGCCGATGGCCAGCGTGTTCGTCCGGGACGGCGAGCAGGTCCGGCATTTCTATACCCTGCCCGCCAACTTCATCGACGACGCGCAACGCGGCATCGACCAGTTGTCTCCCGTGTGGAACGTGCTGGACCTGCTGCCCTCCGGCCGCGGCGAGTGGTACGCCGAGAACGACTATGCGGGGCGCCTGCGCGGATGACGGCACACGGCCCCGCCCGAGGCAGTTCCGGGCGGGGCCGCCTGGTGTGTGGCCGCCGGCTAGTGGACCTCACGCCACCCATTTTACTTTAAAATCTGATATCGTTCTAGGGGATCCGAAGGTCGTCGAGACACGGAGGGATCACCTGTGCGGCAGCAGTCCCACCCGGCGGCACCGGGCACCGCGACGGGCGAACAGCTGGTCACCGACTACCTGCGGCTGGGCCTTCGCCTCGGCAGGCTGGCCGACGGCTTCGTGGACTGCTGGTTCGGCGACGCCGAGCTGGCGCGTCAGGTCGACCAGGAGCCGAAGCCGAACCCTCTCGACCTGGCCGCGCAGGCGCGCGGACTGATCGAGCACCTGCCGGACAGCGGGCTCGTCGAGCCACGGCAGCGTTTTCTCGCCGCGCAGCTGACCGCGCTGGAGTGCGCCGCGCGGCGGATGGCCGGGGTGGAGATCCCGTTCCACACCGAGATCGAAGCGTACTTCCAGGTGTCCATTGAGGTCGGTGACCCGCAGCGGTACGCGGACGTGCACGACTCCATCGCCGAGTTGGTGCCCGGCTCCGGCAGCTTGCTGGACCGCGTGGGGCAGTTCATGGAGCGCAACCACGTCCCGCCGGAAAGTCTGGAACGGTGCGTGCTCGCCGTGTCCGAGCGGCTGCGTGCACTGGTCACGCCGTTGTTCGGCCTGCCAGAGCGGGAACACCTGACCTACCGGATCGTCCACGACAAGCCTTGGAACGCCTTCAACCACTATCACGGCGGCCTGCGCTCCACCGTCGAGTTCAACGCGACGTCAGGCCGCAACATCGCGGCACTACCCGTGCAGGTCACCCACGAGTCCTATCCCGGTCACCACACGGACCACTGCGTCAAGGAAGCCGAACTCGTCGTCGGGCGGGGCTGGCGTGAGCACACGATCGCGCTGGTGAACACGCCGCAGTGCCTGATCGCCGAGGGAATGGGTGAGGCGGCGCTCTACGCGGTCATGCCGTCGGGCTGGGGAGCCTGGACCGAGGAGATTCTCGCCGAACACGGTGTGCGCGTCGAAGGTGAGCTGGTCGAACAGATGCTCGCCCTGATCGTGCGGTTGCTCCCCGCCCGCCAGGACGCGGCGATCCTGTTGCACGACAAAGGCGCCGATCCCGATGACGTGATCAACTACCTCCGGCGGTGGCTGTTGTTGACCGAGGAACGCGCCCGGCACATGGTCCGGTTCCTCACCGACCCGCTGTGGCGGGCATACACCACGACGTACATCGAAGGCGCCCAGCTGGTCGGCCAGTGGATGGCGGCCCGGCCCGCCGGGCAGAGCGCGGCGGAGCGGTACGACGTGCTGTTGCGTGAACCGCTGTTGCCCGCCGACCTCGCCGCCGCACTGTGACGGGCGTGTGGCAGGTCGCGGCGGCAGCGCTCCAGCGGGCCCACGAACTGGGCTGTTCCCACGCGTGGTTCAGGGAGGACCAAGTCCGCACGGCGGGACTGTTGCTGCGTGACGCCAATGTCGTGAGCACTCAGGATGCCACGGACACCGGGTTCTCGGTGCGTGTGGTGCACGATGGCGCCTGGGGGTTCGCGGCTGGCGTCGACGTGACCATCTCGTCGGCTGTCGCCGTTGTCGAACAGGCCGTCGCGATCGCCAAGGCGGTCGCGGTCGGTGGCCGTCACGGGGAACCTGCGGAGGAACCCGGGTACGGCGACGTGAGCTGGGTGGGGCCGTGTGCGGTCGACCCGTTCGGGGTACCGGAGGACGAACGCGTGGCGCTGCTCGCCGACTGGAGCGGGCGATTGCTCGGTGCCCCGCGGGTCGCGCACGTGATGGCCAAACTGGTGCTGGTGCGGGAGAACAAGTTCTACGCGGATCTCGCCGGGACCACGGCCACCCAGGAGCGGGTCCGGATCCACCCGCAGGTGCTCGCCTTCGGCGACGGCGCCACGCTGCGGTCGTGCGGGCCGCCGACCGCACGGGGCTGGGAGTACGTGACAGGCACGGGCTGGGACTGGGACAGCGAACTGGCAGAGATGCCGTCCCAGCTCGCCGCGAAGACGAGCGCGACGCCGGTCGAGCCCGGCCGCTACGACCTGGTGATCGAGCCGTCGAACCTGTGGCTCACCGTGCACGAGACCATCGGACACGCCACCGAGCTCGACCGGGCCCTCGGGTACGAAACCTCATACGCGGGCACCACGTTCGTCTCACCCGAACACGTGGGCGCACTGCGCTACGGGTCGGCGCACCTGTCCGTCACGGCTGACCGGACGGCCGAACACTCCCTTGCCACGATCGGGTACGACGACGAGGGCGTGGCGGCTCAGTCGTGGCCGTTGATCGATCAGGGCGTGTTGGTGGGCCTCCAGTTCGACCGACACACGGCCCGGCTGTTCGGCGCCGAACGGTCCAACGGCTGTTCCTACGCCGAGTCCGGCCTGCACGTCCCGATCTCCCGCATGCCCAACGTGTCCGTCCAGCCGTCGCCAGGAGGCCCGGACACCGCGGAGCTGATCGCCGCGGTCGAGGACGGCATCCACATCGCGGGTGCGGACAGTTGGTCGATCGACGCCTCGCGGCAGAACTTCCAGTTCACCGCGCAGCGCTGCCACCGGATCCGGCACGGACAGCTCGCCGAGCCGCTGCGTGACGTCGCCTACACCGGTGTGACCACGGCCTTCTGGGGCTCGCTCGACGGGACCGGCGGACCCGGGACGTACCAGGTGTTCGGTGCCGACCTGTGCGGCAAGGGGCAGCCCGTGCAGGCGGCTGCGGTGAGCCACGGGTCTCCTTCCGTGCTGGTGCGGCAGATCCAGGTGATCAACACCGGGGGTGGGTCGTGACAGTCCAGGCGGTCGTGGCGGATGCCCTGGCCGCGAGCAGCGGTTCGTGTGTCGTGATCGCGGACGACATCGCGACCCTCAACGTCCGGTGGGCTCGTGACCGCGTGACGACGAACGGCTCTGTCCGGTCACGTCGGGTGACCGTCGCCGCCATCGCCGGATCCTCTGTCGGTGTCGTCTCGCACAGCGGCGCCATCGCCGACCCCGGCGACCTGGTTCGCGCGGCTGAACGGATCGCGCGCCGTGTGCCTCCCGCCGAGGACGCCGCGCCCCTGGTCGTCTCGGCCAGTTCGGACTGGGACGCGCCGCCGGCGGAGACGTCCCTGCGGGTCCTCGACGCGCTCCTGCCCGAGCTGGCCGAGGCTTTCACCGCTCCCAGCGGCCAGTTGTCCGGCTACGCGGAGCATTCGGTGCGCTCCACGTATGTGGGCTCGACCGCCGGGACACGGCTTCGCGACGTTCGGCAGGCGGGCCTCGTCGACCTCGTCGCCCATGCTGACGGAACCTCCAGCTGGGCGGGGGCGAGGGCGACGGATTCGCTGCCGGACCTGGTCTCGCAAGTACACAGAGGACTGGGCTGGGCACGTCGCCGGACCTCGTTGCCCGAGGACGATTACGAAGTCCTGCTGGCGCCTTCCTGCGTCGCCGATCTGATGCTGCGGTTGTACGGCGCGGCGGGTATGCGGGCCGCACTCGACGGCTACTCCCCGCTGGCCCTCGGCGACCGGCTGAGTTCGATTCCGTTGACGTTGCGCAGCGACCCGGCCATCCCTGGGCTGTCCTGTTCCCCGTTCGTGGTGGCGCGGTCGTCCGGCGAGACGCTGTCCGTCTTCGACACCGGCCTCCCGCTGGCGCCGACCGAGTGGATGTCGGACGGCGTCCTGCGGGCGCTCGTCCAAACGCGGCACACCGCCCGGACATCCGGCCATCCGGTCACGCCGGAGATCGGCAACCTCGTGCTGTCCGGGCCAGGCAACCGGTCGCTGTCCGAGATGATCGCCGCGACCCGGCGCGGCATCGTGATCACGTCGCTGTGGTACCTCCGTGAAGTCGATCCCCGTCGGCTGCTGCTCACCGGGACCACCCGCGACGGCGTCTACCTCGTCGAGGACGGCGAGGTCGTGGCCGCTGTCGACGACTTCCGCCTCAACGAGAGCCCGGTCGAGCTGTTGGGCAGGATCACCGAGGTGGGACAGACCGAGCCCGCGCTGCCCCGCGAGTGGGGCGATGTCGAGGTGTTGACCGCGATGCCGCCGCTTCGCGTGTCGAACATCCACCTCCTTCCAGCAGGAGCCGTGCCCTAGTCTGTCCCAACGCCCCGATCGCGACAGCCAGGCCCCTCACCCGACTCTCGTCAGGTTCGCGGCCGACAGCGCGGCGATGTGGTCCGGGGTCGAGCCGCAGCAGCCGCCGATGATCCGGGCGCCGAGTTCGGTGTGCCAGCGGTGCGCGGTCTCCGCGAAGGCGGGCGGCTCCACAGCGACCGGGAACACGCGTTCCACGTGCTGCCAGCGGGGGGATCCGCTGCGGTCCTCCAGATTCGGATACGCACCAACGGGAAGCGACACCGCGTCACGCAGGACCCGGATGCTGCCCTCGGTCTGGGCGAGCGGGGCGCAGTTGACCAGGACCGCGTCCGCCCCGGCGCGTTCGACGGCCGTCGCGGCGGCGGCGAGGGATTCGCCCGACAGCAGGGAGAACTCGTCGTCGCACACGAAACTCACCCAGGCGCGCATGCCCGTCTTCTGTGCCTCCTCGAGCGCGATGAGTGCCTCGCGAGTCGTGTTCATCGTCTCGATCAGCACGTGCTGTACGCCGGACCGGGAGAGTTCGGTCGCGAGCCACGCGTGTTCCGCGCGCAGTTCCTCGTCCGAAGGCACGAGGTCCGGCCGGTAGCAGTCCTCCACTGGTGCCACGGACGCGACGATGCGTGTCCGGCCGGTACCGGCCAGGTTGCGGGCGGCCATCGCCACACCGATCGCGGCGTGCACCATCCATGCCTGTCCGGCCGGGTCGAGGTCGGTCTGCCGCAGTGTCCGGAGGTTGGTCCGGAAGGTGTTCGCCGTGATCACCTGCGCGCCTGCCGCGAGGTACCGCTGATGGATGTCACTCAGTCGGCGGCGGTCCGTCTCCACACGCAGCACACCCGTGGTCCACCACGGCTCGCGCAGCGTCACGCCCGCGCGCTGGAGTTCGGTCGCCAGGCCGCCGTCCAGCCGGACCAGTGCGTTCGATGAGTCAGCCATCTTGCCGCTCCGCTTCGTTGACTGCCGTGACCAGGTCTTCCACCAGGTCCGCCGGATCCTCGATACCGAGGGAGAGCCGCACCAGGTTGTCCTCGATACCGAGGGCCAGCCGGGTCTGCCGGGGCACTGGGCGGTGGGTCATCATGGCGGGACACTCGATCAGCGATCGAACACCGCCGAGGCTCACCGCGCACGCGAACAGGCGTACGCGTTCCATCAGCTTCGCCACGTCGCCGAGGTACTCGAAGCTCACGATCGATCCCGGCTCGGACATCTGCCGCGCCGCGACCGCGTGCCCGGGGTGCTCGGGGAGCCCCGGATAGTGGATACGCCCGACCGACGGGCAGTCCCGCAGCGCCTCGACAACCGCCCGCGTGTTGGCGACCTGCCGGAAAACCCGCAGCGACAACGTCTTCAGGCCCCGGTGAACCAGGAAGCAGTCCAGCGGACCGGGGACGCTGCCGACCGCCGTGCGATATCCGAGCAGTCTCGCCTGCCAAGCCGGGTCGTTGAACACCAGTGCGCCGCCGAGTACGTCGGAGTGCCCGGCGATGAACTTCGTCGTGCTGTACAGGGTGATGTCCGCGCCGAGGCTCAGTGGCTGCTGCAGCACGGGACTGGCGAACGTGTTGTCCACCAGCACGATGGGCCCCTGGCGGGCGATCGCCGCGATGTCGGCCACCTTGAGCAGGGGGTTGGTCGGCGCTTCGATCCACACCATCCGGACGTCTTCGGGCAGCACGATGTCCGGAGTGGACAAATCGAGGTACTCGACGTTCACACCGTAGCGGGCGTACTCCGACAACAGCATGTGCGTGCCGCCGTAGACATCGTCGGAGCAGACCAGCCTGTCACCTGGTTCGAGCAGGGACAACGCCGCGGCCCCGGCTGCCTGCCCGCTGGCGAACGTCAGGGCGAACTCCGCGTCCTCGAGCGCGGCCAGGCAGGTCTCCAGCGCCTGCCTGGTCGGATTCTCACCCCTGCCGTAGAAGTACTCGACCGGTTCCTGAGCCCGCCGGTCGTAGGTGACCGCCAGGTGAATCGGCGGCACCACGTCGCCGGTCGACGCGGTCACATCATATCCGCTGTGGACAAGCTTGGTGTCGAACCTCATCGTGGCCGCACCGCGCGCAGATAGCGGGTCTTGGCCGGGAGCACCACGCTGCCGTCCGGCGAGGCGTACGGCTCGGTCGCGGACCGCACCGCGGCCCAGGTCTCCGGGTCGTCGTCCGAGCCGAACTTCTCCGCCAGTGCGGCCTTCATCGACGGTGGCGTGACGGCTTTGTTGAAGGCCACGTACTCGTCCCCGGAACGGAACGGGAACCTCAAGTCCCCCTCGGTCACGGACACCTCGGTGAAACCGGCCGCGACCAGTTCACCCGCGACCTGCTCGGGGTCGGACATGCTGAACGGCCCCGGCATCCCGGGCGGTGGGGGTGGCATGTCCAGCCGCTCGGCCAACGCGCGGAAGCCGAGGGACATCATCGGCGCCTGCTCGGGCGCGCTCCACACCGCCGCTGCCAGGACGCCACCGGGCGCCAGAACCCGTCCCAACGAACGGAACGCGGCCACGCGGTCGACCGCGAACATCAGCCCCCACCTGCTGAGCACGGCGTCGAACCCGGCAGCGGGCAGCTCGAGCGAGTCCACGTCCCCCACCTGGAACTCCAGGCCGGGCACGCCCGCACCGCGCGCACGGGCCGCCTCTATCATCCGCGGCGACAGGTCGACGCCCAGCACCTGGCCGCTCGCGCCGGTCAACCCCGCCGCGGTCAACGCTGGTTCGCCGATGCCGGTGCCCACGTCGAGCACCCGGTGCCCCTGACGAATCCCGGCCAGTTCCAGCAGCCGCGCTGTGGCCGCCGCCGCACCACGCTCAAATGCGGCCTGCTCGCTCTGCCAGCCGGCGCTGATCGCGTCCCACGTGCCGCGCTGCTGGTTCTTGAACGCGACCGGGTCGAAGCCCACCGAGGTCATGCCGAGACTCCTTACCGGATCAGAGGAACCGCGTGGTCGGCCGATCCTTGGTCCATGGTCCGGGGCGCAGCGTCTCCAGGGCGCGCCGGACCAGTTCGATCTCGTCGGAGGTGTTGTAGACGGCGAACGACATCCGGACCGTGCCGACCAGGTCCATGCTGTCCAGGAAGGTCGACGCGCAGTGCACACCGCTGCGCACCGCGATGCCGTGCTGGTCCAGGTGACCGCCGACGTCGTACGGATGGATGCCGTCGACGACGAAGGACACGATCCCGTTGGGCGCACTGGCCGGGTCACCGACCACCCGCACGCCGTCGAGCGTGTTCAACGCGTCGACTGCCTGCCGGACGAGCATTTCCTGATGTGCGCTGACCGCGTCACGGCCGAGCCCGTCGAGGTACCGCAGCGCGGCCGCGAGCCCGACAGCGCCCGCCATGTGCGGCGTGCCCGCTTCCAGCCGGGCGGGCGTCGGGACGTAGGACACGGGCGCCGTGAAGGTCACGCCTTTCACGGTTCCGCCGCCCACCTGGTACGGCGGCAGCTCGGCGAGTATTTCCCGTTTGCCGTACAGCACGCCGACGCCCAGCGGGCCGTACACCTTGTGCCCGGAGAAGCAGTAGAAGTCCGCGTCGAGATCACGCACGTCGACCGTGCGGTGCGCGATCGCCTGGGCGCCGTCCACGACCACGCGAACGTCCCGGCGATGCGCCTCGGCGATCATCTCCCGGACCGGGTTGACCGTGCCGAGCACGTTCGAAACGTGGCTCACCGCCACGAGCCGCACACGCGGGCCCAGGACCGACGTGAAGGTGTCGATGTCCACGGAGCCGTTCTCGGACACCGGAACGACGACGAGCCGCGCGCCGGACTGCTCGGCCAGCCTTCGCCACGGCAGCGTGTTCGAGTTGTGCTCCATGCCGGTGACGACGACCTCGTCCCCGCAGCCGACATGCTTGCGGCCGAACGTGTCGGCGAGCAGGTTCACCGCGGCTGTCGTGCCGGCGGTGAACACGATCTCGTCGGGGTGCTCGGCGTTGACGGCCCGCTGGACCACTGCGCGCGCCTGCTCGTAGCGATCCGTCGAGCGCATGCTCAGCTGGTAGTAGCCACGACCGACGTTGCTGTTGGCCGTCGCGTAGTAGTCGGTGATGGCGTCCAGAACCGCCTGGGGCTTCTGCGTCGTCGCCGCGTTGTCCAGATAGGTCAGCGGGTACCCGTTGAAGGTCTGCCGCAGGATGGGGAAGTCGTGCCTGACCGACCTGGGCAGCACCTCGGTGTGATCCCGTGCCGGTGCCACATCAGTCATTCCGGACTCCTTGCAGGTTGATGGCCGACCAGTTCCCGGAACCGGCTGAGAATCCCGACGGGATAAGGGAAAACCTTCTGCGGCGGGTACGGGCGCCTGGCCGGTGGGAGGTAGCCTGGCTCGCCCGGCCTCGGCAGCCGCCCGGTGCTGTCGGCCAGGTGCGGGCCGAAGAAGAACCAGCAGATCTGACCGATCTGCTCGGTGAACAGCACTGGCAGCACTTCGTCGGGGTACATCCGCAGATGGCTCTTGGTCGCGATGAACTCGCCGCGCGGACCGAAGTCCACGTCTTCCGCCACGTGCCCGAAGACGTCGTGCACCGCGCGGAACACGTCGTTGTGGGTGAAATCGACGCCGTCGGCCCGGACGCCCGATGGCGCGCGCAACGGGTGGAACCCGGTGACCTCGCCAGGACCGTGCCCCGACATCGTCATGTACACGTACAACGTGCCAGTGTGCAAAACACTTTCGCGCAGCTCACGCGAGGTCGCGTAAGGCTGACCTGGCTGCCGCCACGGTCGCACGCGCAGCCCCGCCTCGGTCAGGGCCGCCAGCTGCCGCAGGTTCTCTGACTTGAAAATAAGGTACTGTTCGGCGAGTTCGGTGTCGAAGTCGAGCAGCGGGGCCGCGTCGAAGACGGCTGCCACATCACGACAGAAACCTTCGTCGAGAAGGAAAAGCCCACTGCCCTCCGCGACGTCGAAGTCATGCTGGTCAAGGCCGGATGTCCGGATGTAGTCGCGAGCCACATCCCGCAGTTTCGCTGCCGTGAAGCCTGTGCCCGACACCATTCCGCTCCTGCCGTCGCATGCGGACTCCCCCGTCGCGACCCGAGTTGGATCGTCGACCACCGGACTCAGGTTACCACTTAAAATTAAAGCGGCAACCACGCGCAGCGAGCGCTCAGACCCGGTGCGCGACTCCCGCGGCGGCGGTCTGCGCTGGACCGGCTTCCAGGCCCAGCAGCTCGCAGCAGCGCAGCACGGCGTCGATACCGCCTTCGAGACTGAGCTTCCCGGTCACCATCGCGGCGAGGGGCGTCAGCCTGCCGGAACCGATGCGCACGAACGTGGTGGCGTCGGTGACCGCGACCATGGCCGGGTTGCTGGCCGGACCCTTGACCGCCCTCGCTTTGCCGTCGGCGACGTCGATATGGAAAATTTCGCCCTCTACGCGAAATTCGTACGATTCGCCCACCGCGCCCACTCTGGCGGTGTCGATCATCGCCTCGACCGCCAGGAATCCCCAGTGCGCGCGAACGACATCCGTCTCGGCCACCTCGTCGACGAACTCCATTCCCCACCTGGCCAGGCTGAGCACGGCAGGCCGCAACCTCAGTCCCGTCTCGGTGAGCTCATAGGACAGCCGGAATCCGGTGCCCTGCACGTCAGTTTGGCGAACCACCTCGTTCTCCACGAGGAACTTCAGCCGTTCCGACAGCAGGTTGGTGCCGAGTCCAGGCAGGTCGGACAGCAGTTCGCTGTAGCGCCTCGGACCCATCAGCAACTCGCGGATGATCAGCAACGTCCAGCGTTCGCCCAGCACGTTCAGCGCCGAAGCGAGTCCGCAGTACTGGTTATAGCTGCGCCTCGTCGTCATGGCAGGCACTCCATCACACTCCACGTCGCGTCAGTTCGAACGCGGCCTGGCAGTACTATAAACGCTAGCGGTGTGGATGGCTGAACGTCCTCATACTGAGACGACGACCACCCCTCACCGAAGCTGGTCCTGATAACACCAGTGAACACTCAGGAAGCCACCGCTTGACCCAAACATCGGATAAACCCAGGGCAGCCGTGCAACGTGTGCTCCATCGATTAATTTTCCTGCAGCATTCTCGACCGTGACCATCTGCATCACGTCGGAGCGCTGCCGGGACGTGCGGGAGTCGCTTCAGCGAACCGGTACTCAGTTTGAGAACCTGTTATCCTCGGTGCGCGACCGCAGTCGGCGCCCGGTCCGTAGCGGAAACAGCCGCCCATGTCACGAGCATCGCCTCGGTGTACACCGAGCAGCTCGGGATCCATCCCGAGGTGCTGCGGACCTCGGTCAAGCGCGCGGAGATCGACGCCGAGGACCGGCCTGGCACCACGAGCAGCGATGCGGAGCGGCTCGCACAGCTGGACGGACCATGGCGCGGTCTGGACGATATCGAGATCGCCACCGTCGAGTACGTCCTGGCTCAGTTCGACTTGACGATCGCTCTCGAAGAACCACCAGTCCGTGGTTCATGGCGACAACGCTTCTACGCCCGCAGCAGGGAAATCGCCGGATCCGAGCCGATGCGCCAGCGACTGGCCGAACTCGGAGAGGCCATCCAGTTGGAGCATCTCGGCAAGCGCCGCCCGCATCCCTGTACCTCGTAGGCGAAACCCCGTTCCTCCGCGGTGATTCACGCGAGCACGCGGTGTGGATCAGGGTGACCTGCGACGACGTTGAACCCGATCAGGAAACTGCGCGCGTGGCCTTCGAGCACCACACGGGCTACCTGCGCGACCCGCCTTTGCGTCCTTACTAGACTGTCTCTTATGGAGTGATCCGCTCAGCTGCCGATTCCCTCGCCGACCTCGAACGCCTCATCGACCCACGCCGCGAACTCGTCGCCCAGTTCGCCCGGCTCGGCAACCAGGAACTCGTGCGCGTACAGCGATCCGCTGTGCGGTTTGACACCCCGAACGCGGGCGTCGCGCAGCTCGAACCGCAGGTCAAGGAAGATCTTCAGCATGTCGTCCTTGATCTGGACGCCCGCGAACGCGCGACGGCTGCCCTTGAACCCCACGGTCGTCGGCGATACGACGAAGGTGAACGACCCAGCCCGTTCGACCAACTCGACGAACCGGTCGAACAGCGCGACCGCCTCCGCCGACCTGCCGCGGAGGTGGTTCGCGAGCAACGCTTCGGTCCGGCTGCCCTGCCCCGCGTTCGCCTGCTTGCGCGGCCGGAACTCCGACGCGTCGAGCACCTTCGCCCACGCCTCACCGACTCGATCGGCCAACTCGGCCGCTTCCGCGAACTCCGGCGAGTCCTCGTCGAGCGACGCCAGGTCGAAGTCGGGGAACTCGCCGCACAGGTGGGCCTCCATGGCGATGAGTCCCAGTTCCCAGCCGGTACCCCGTCCCCACATCCCCGTTTCCGGGTCGTTGAGCAGGCTGTCGGCCAGCTTGGTCGTGGAGGCGTGCTCCAGTTCGAGAACCGTGGTCTCGGCACCCTCGGGCGAAAGCCGGATCTCGACCTCGTCCCGGTCCGACGACCCGTAGATCCAGGAGAAGCGCAGCAGTTCCGGCGGCTCACACCGCAGGACTTCCCCGTGCGCGTTGCCTTCGAACTCGAACTTCCCGTCGACGTTGAAGTCTCCGACGGGTTTCATGAAGAACTTGGCCAGCCGGCGAGGGTCGGTACAGGCGTCCCACACGTCCTCGATCGACGCGCGGTAGCGGCGGCGCATCACCAACGTCTCGGCGTCACCAGCTTCGACATGGCCGCGCATGAGCTCACGCTCGGTCTCGCGGACAAGGTCAACCGTTCTGTTGTTCGTGCGCTCCATGTGCGTGCCCCCATCTCTCGAGCTCGCCATCACCAGCGGTTGGGACACATCATACGATCACTCCCTGTACTGCTCGGCAGGCCCTCGTGACGGCCGAGACCACGCCCACAAGCGCTTTGACCACGGTCCGCGCCGGCCACTCGGCAAATACACGACAAGCCCACAGCCGACAGGCGCGCACACGCAGGTCACCGACAGGAAAGCCCGGCCGGGATTCGTCCGGTCATTTCCAGATCGTCGCGTACTTTTTTCGGTACTTGTCGTCGGATTCACTCTCGATGAGTTTTTCTGCCGCCTTCTTTATCTTGTCATCCTCTGCGACATCGTAGACGTTGCGCATACTCTGGATGATGTCGTAACGAATCAGCGACCAGTTCTTCTCCTCGGCGCACTCGGAAAAGCGCCGCTTCATCCCCTTGAGCCACGTTTCCTGCTGGCGCGGACCGGCGACGCCCACTTTCCAGAGCGACTGCAGGCAGTGTCGGGCAGTCACGAACCGATCGTCCTTCGTGACTTTCAGCAGTGCCGGGAAGTCTTTGACGATACGCTCTTCCGGGTCGCTCTTCGCCAGGTTGCACAGAATCTGGGAGGCGATCGAGCGAACCTGGTTGTCCTTGTGGGCCATGGCGGAGACAACCTCGTCCCAGACGTCATATGCCCAGTCGACACGATTCTCCGTGACTTCGATGATGGCCTCGTACGCGCTGTTGCGCGCGCCCCTGTCCGACGACTGGATATCGTCCAGATATTGGTGAACGGTGGAATCCATGAGGACATTACAGCAGACAGGCTCCCAGCCGACGCGCGAGCCGCACGACAGATCGGAACGTCCGCGGCGGCGTCATGTCGCTGTCATGTCGTTGCGTAGAGCTGAGTGATGGTGTCGACGAGGTCCCGCAGCCCGTTGAGCCGGTTGTCACGCCACCAGGCGAGTCTGACCGGGATACGAGGGCCGTCCTTGATGGGGCGGTAGGTCACCCCCGGGCGCGGGTGGTGGTGCGCGGTGGCCTCCGCGGTGGTTCCCACGCCGCGCCCGGCGGCGATGGCGTCCAGCCAACTGTCGACGTCGGTGGACTCGATGAACCGGGGTGGGTGCTCGGCGCCGCTCCACAGGTGGCTGCTGGTGGTGCCGACGCGAGGGTCGATGATCACCGTGCGGCCCGCGATCTCGGCCATGCTCAGCTGACGTCGGCGCGACCACTGCGCGTCGTCGGAGGCGAAGGCGACCAACCGGCGTTCGAGTCCTACCACGACGGAGTCGAACCGCTTCTCGTCGACCGGTATCCGCACGATCGCCACATCGCACAGCCCCTCGGCCAGGCCGGCCGTCGGCGAGTTGTGCCGCGCCAGCTGCAGATCGATCGCGTCGTGGCGCTGGCCCCAGTTTCGCCGCAGGCGCGCGGTGTGCCGCCCGAGAGCCGCCCAGGCGTACCCCAACCGCAGGACGCTTTGACGCACGGTCAGGAACTCGGTGAACCGGTCCGCCTCGGACAGCACTCGCCGAGCATGCGGCAGGACCTGTTGCCCGGTGCTGGTCAGCTCGCACCCTCGCGGAACCCGCCACAACAGCTTGTCCCCCACTGTCTTCTCCAAGCTGGCGATCGTGCGCGAGACAGCGGCCTGCGAGACGTGCAACTGCGCAGCGGCGTCGGTGAACGACCCGGACTCAGCGGCCGCGACGAAGAACCGCAGCTCCCGAAGGCTCCAATCCATAACCAGAGCGTATGGCAACGTCAGAACGAGCACTAGGTTATGCAGAGAGGCGCTCCTACGGTGAGCGTATGAACACCCTCGACGCCGAAGTACGCACGCAGAACGCGCCCGCCGACAACCAGCAGCTGTCCGCTGCGACGGCGACACCGCGTCAACGCGGCGCCGGCGTCGCGATGGCGCTCACCAGCGCGGCGTCGAACCAGGCCGGGGCCGCACTGGGCGCGATGGCGTTCCCCGCCATCGGTCCGGTCGGCGTGGTCGCCGTCCGCCAACTCGTGACCGCGGTCGTCCTGACACCGATCGTGCGCCCGAGATTCCGTGGCCTGCGCAAGGACCAGTGGCTGCCGATCCTCGGCCTGGTCGCCGTGTTCGGCGTGATGAACCTCAGCCTGTACGCCGCGATCGACCGCATCGGACTCGGCCTGGCCGTCACGCTCGAGTTCCTCGGCCCGCTGACCGTGGCCATCGCCAGTTCACGACGAGTACCCGACATCGCCTGCGCCGTCATGGCCGGTGTCGGCGTGGTCGTGCTGACCGCCCCCGGGCCCACCACCGATATGGTCGGCATACTTCTGGCCCTGCTCTCGGCGACCGCCTGGGGTTGCTACATCCTGCTCAACCGCACCATCGGCCAGCGCCTTCCCGGCCTGCAGGGAACCGCGGTGGCCAGCGTCGTTTCCGCCGCGGCCTGGACCCCGATCGCGGCGGTCTGGTTCGCCCTGCACACCCCGACCGCCGCGGCGATGCTCCTGGCGGTGGCCTGCGGGGTGATGTCCTCGATCGTGCCCTACGTCGCCGACCTGCTCGCCCTGCGCCGGGTGCCCGCCCGGATGTTCAGCACCTTCACCAGCATCAACCCCGTCTGGGCGGCACTGGCCGGGTGGGTGCTGCTGCACCAGACCCTCCACCTGAACGAATGGATCGGCATCGGACTGATCGTCGTCAGCAACACCGCGGTGACAGCACGAGGGGTCACCTCATCCCGTACCTGATCAGCAACAGGCGTGCCAACGCCAAGCGTGACCGCACTGAAACCCCCGGCCAGGAGGAACGATCGGTTACGCCGCCTTCGTCAACGACTCGGCTTCCCGCCGTGACCACGGTGACCGCGGTGGCCGCCGCGGCCGCCCTGCTCCCGTGCGGCCCCTGTGGCCGTCAGAGGTCGTCGTCGCTTCGTCCCAGTCTCACCACCCTGTCCGACGCGGTGCGGAAAGCGTGCAGAGCTTCGGCGAGGGCGACGAACCACATGGTTCGGGCGACAGTCGAGGCCAGCGGGAAATCTTCCTCGGGGAGGTCGAGCACGACGACAGTCCGGCCGGGCGCGGCGAGCGCACTGCCTGGTACGGAGGTCAGCACGATGACGTGCGCGCCACACTGCTGGCCTTCGATGGCGGACTGGACGACCTCCGGGGTGTCGCCAGACTGGGAGACCGCGATGAGGACGTCGCCTGCCACCACGGCACCGCTCGCGCCGTGCAGCATGTCGGTGGCGTGCAGGAAGTAGGCAGGGGTGCCGCAGCTGGACAGAACGGTCGCGCCGACCCTGGCGAGGTCGCCTGAGGTCCCCACGCCGGTGATGATCACCCTGCCCGTCATGGCGGCGATCGGTTCGATCGCCGCCATGACGGCGTCGTCGGGGATGGTGTTCACCGCGTCGCGGCTTCTGCGCAGCACCGCGCGGGCGGCGGTCGCCGCGGCCCGGCCGGGCTCCGCGGTGGGCTGGATGGTGATCGACATGGTCCTCCTCTGGTGCACCCAAGCTCTGCTGGGCGGTGCTTCACGATCTTGCCGTCAGCCAACCGGCAGACCCGGAGCCTTGGCTAGTGCTGTGACCGGAATTGTTCACCACGGTGGCGTTGACCGGTGAGGCGGACGAGCAATGCGTCCACGACACGTCGGATCCGCGTCAGCGATCCGTCAGTCGAGAAGTGGCGATCCGGAACACCCGGGCTTCCGGTCGGTACGCCCAAACCGGGGAATCGGCGTCGCTCACGACGAGTGCTGCCGACCGCCCGGGTGAACTCGATCGGGTTCATTCGACAGGTGCCGTCGCGTGCCGAAAGCCAGCCGCGACTTCGAGCGCGTCGGTGGCCTCGTCGAGCGCGTCGATGAAGGCGACGAACGGGCGCGGTCGATCAGCGAGAGCGACCACCAGGTCACCAGGTCACCCGGTCGTTCGGCTTCCACACCGGCGGCGGAGCACAGCGCGGCGAGTACCTGGTCACCGGCCCGGACGCCGGGCACGCCCCAGGGTGCCCGGCGTCCCCGCGATGCCGATCTCAGGGGACGAGGGTCCACCGCTGCTGCGGTGAGCCGTTGCAGTCCCAGATCTGCACCTTCGTCCCGTTCGCACCGATGGTGTTGAGGTCGGCGTCGAGGCATTTGCCGTGGTAGCGGGTCCTGATCGTCTGGCCGTCGATGTACCAGTTCTGCTGGAGGCTCCTGGTGCAGTCCCAGAGCTGGACCTTGCCGCCGTTGGCACCGTTGGAGCTGGTGTCGGTGTCCAGGCACCGGAAGCTGCGCCTGCTCAGTATCCGGTTCGGGCTGTCGTAGGCTTCGCGCCAGCGTTGCTGGTTCTGCCCGTTGCAGTCCCACAGCTGGACTTTGGTGCCGTTCGCCGTGATCGTGTTGAGGTCCGCGTCGAGACAGCGGCCGCTGTGGGCGTTGCGGAGCATGGGATAGCTGCCCTGTGCCGCCTCCGCGGCCGGGGCGGCGATCGTCAGGGCGACCAGGAGGAGGCCCACTGACCAGAGTTTCATGGCTGGTCTTCCTTTCCGTTTGTCACAGGCGCGGCGACGGCGTCGGCGAACCCGAGAAGCAGGCGGGCGCAACGGAGGTGCGGGATCTTCGCGGCGGCTTCGCGGGTTCGCCGGTGTGTGTCCGCACAGGACAGTTCGGCGGCGGCCAGGCCGAGCGTGGAGGAGATGCCCCGATCGGCCATGCCCGCCGCCGTCAGGTCCAGCCGGGTGCGCTCACCCCGCAAGGCGAGCACGTCCTCACCGAGCAGGAACATCTCACCGCAGTGGTGACCGATGTCCCGCACCACACGCACGACCGCTGGGTCCGTGGTCGCGAGCTGGGCCCCGATCCGCGCCGGGAACTCGAACAGCGCGCCGAACAGGGCGGTCGCCGGTGCCCTGGTGGCACGCATGGCCGTCAGTTCCGCCAGCCACTCCGCGAACGCCCATGAACAGTCCGGAGCCGCGGCGGCGACCAGCCGAGACGCCTGGGACAGCAGGAAGTCACCGGCGAGGACAGTGGTTGCCATCGTCCAGTCGATCCCCCGGCCCGGCGGCGGGCGGTGTCCGCTCGGGCTCAGAAAGGCGAGCGTGCCAAGGGTGGCCAGTTCGATCGCCGCGCCGACCGGGGCGTACCCGACATCCGGTGGACCACCGGACGCGGTCAGCGCAGACGCGAACAGCAGCGCGGGCCGCACCTGTTGTCCCGCACCTGATCCCTCGTCCGCGAGCAGACGTGCGAGGAAGGGCCATTCGTGCCGGACAGTGCTCACCGCGACCTCGTCGCAGGCGGTCAGGAAGGGCACCATCGACCAGTCCCGCGGCATGCGTTCGGTCGCGAGACCGCCGATTCCTTCCGGCAACAGGATCGCCCGATGCCCCTTGACGAAGAACGGCCCGTCGTCCTCGGCCGCCGATTCCAGGATCCGCCAGGCGAGGTGGTATCGGCGAGCCGCGTGCCGCGCGGTCTCGAAGTAGCCGACGAACGCCGAGCCGAGTCTCCGCCGGTACGCGGAGCGGGCGGCCGCCGGATCCGCCTTGTGGTCGACGATGCTCCGCACAGCCAGCATCGCGCTCTCGACCGCGTGACCGAGCCCGTCCCCGGTGAACGGGTTCACCAGGCCGGCCACGTCACCGATCCGCATCCAGTCCGGGCCGACGGCCAGATCAGGGCTGAACCCGGTGTCCACCGGCCCGCTGACGACCGGACCGACGGGTTCGAACGGACCGGCCAGCATGGCCGGGTCGAACTCATGGTCACCCAGCACAGTCAGCGTTACCGTCAGCACACCGTCGTCACCTGGGAGTACACGCAGGAAGGAGGGCATCTGGCGTGGATCGTCCGCGTTCGGCGTGACCGACCTGAGGACGACCCGATCCGCGTGGCCCGCGAACGTCCGCGCGTACGTCCGGCCCGTCGAATACACCGATGTGGATGGCCGGGTTCCCGCACCCGTGGCGATGATCAGATGACACGAGCCCTTCGGCAACCCGCTGACTCGCTCCACGCCCGCGTCGGCCATCAGCGCGTGCAGGTTCCACCGCAGCTGATCGCGGTCGACCACTGCGCCGCCCAGCCCGGAAAGCACCCGCGGCCGGGCCCGGCCGAGCTGGATCTCCATCTCGTCCACAGGCCGGACCCGCAGTCCGGTCAGCACGCCCATCGAGTCCAGTGTGGCCAGAGTCGGCGCGTTGACGAGGAGGTCGTGGCTCTCGCCCCTGTCGGCGTCGTGGTCGACCACCTGAACCGTCAGCCCCTGCCGGGCCAGCGCGACCGCCGCCACGCTGCCCGCCGGTCCCGCACCGACTACGAACACGCCCGGAGTCACGTCACGTCCTGCCACATCGCCATACCCACGGTTCGCAAGGACGCTCGCAGGTCTTCGTCCTCGAGTCGGTTCAGGATGACGAGTGCGTTCGCGTGGCGTTCCCTGGCGAGGTGGGTGGCGCTGGCGAAGCCACCGCGATCAAGGACCATCGACCGCACCCCGGGCATGTCGTGCGCACCGAACGACGATGACAGCAGAGTTCTTCTCAGGCTCCCATCCTCGTCGACGCGCAGGGCGAAGAGGGTCGGCGCACCGAACAGGCCGAGCTGGTGATCGGTGCCGACGGGCTTGTCCACGTCCTGACCGACGCGCAGATCGAGGCAGTCGTCCATGATCTGGAACGCGACCCCCAGCTCCAGCCCGAACTCGGCGAGTACGGCGGCTGTCGCGCGATCGGCGCCCGCGGCGAGGGCGCCCAACACGCACGGCAGCCGGAACAACTCGCCGGTCTTGCGTGTCACCAGTTCCAGGTAGTCCTCGATCGACAGTTCGGTGTCGAACGCCCGCTGGACGTCGAGCAGTTCGCCGACGGACAGTTCGGCGACCGCGGCGCTCACCGCCATGCTCACACCTGGCCCCAGGTCAGCGGCGAGCTTGCCGGCCAGCGCGAAGCACGCCAGTCCGGCGAGTGTCGCCCGCTCCTCCCCGGCGACGACGTGCGCCGCCGGAAGACCCCGCCGAACCGCCGCCCTGTCGATGATGTCGTCGTGCAACAGCGACGCCACGTGCACCAGCTCGACGAGAGCACCCAGCGGAGCCGGATCCACGCCGGTACCCGGCACGCACGCCGCGAGCAACGTCGAGCGCAACCTTTTACCCGGCTGGTCGATCAACCTGCTGACCAGTGGACGCACGGATTCGTCCAGTTCCGACGCCGCCGCGTTGAGCCGGTCGGTGACCCTGTGCTCGTACGGGCGACTCATCAGCTGCCCGTGATCGGTCCGTGCATCTCCAGGCTCGGGACGCTGCGGAAGATGTCGTACACCCGCTGGAAGACCTTGGGGTCGTTCATGTAGTCCAGGATCTGCCGATGGTTCATCCCCAGCGTCGGCTTGGCCAGCTCGTTGAACAGCGCGTCCGCCGCGGTCGTCTCGGCCTGGGTGCGCATCCGCAGCTTCAGCCCGTAGTTCGCCAACGCCATGTCCTCCAGGTGTTCCTTGGTGACCACCAGGTCGGGCCGGTCCGGATCGTTCAGCGCGTTCTCGACGAACTGCCGGTACTTGGTGTACAGCCGGTTGGCCTCGCTGCGTTCGGTGTCGGTCGCGACCACGCCTTCGCTGCGGCTGAGCACCATGTCGGAGTTGATGTAGACGATGCTGCTGATCAACCTGCCGACCGCGGTCAGCGCGAAGAACTCGTCACGCAGCCGGTCGACGAACGGGTTGTCGGCGGCCAAGGGCAGCGCGTACATGCCACCGACCGCGGTCAGCACGTAACACGCGAGCACGATCCTGGAGATCAGTGTTCGCCCGTCGCCCCCTGCGCACACCACGGATCCGGAGTCTCCTGGCAGAGCGAACAGGTTGGCCACGAAGAAGTTGTCGAACGTCCGGCCGACGCCGTCGTGGTAGACGACATCGGCCACGACGTCGACCGCCACCACACGACTCGACGTGTACCGGGTGGTGCGGCCGACCTTGTCGATGTTCATCCCCACGGTCACGCGTCCCACGGAATTGGCGGGAATCAGGTCGACCCCGAGCCGGTCCAGCGTGGGAGCGATGGGCGTCATGACAGTGGTGCCCATCGTGTCACCGCCGACCACCATCCCGACCGCGGGATGACGGGTGGAGACCGGTGGCATCAGGTCGCCGACGATGGCCTTGCTGACCAGCGACTCGTCGGTCACCGACGCGATCGCGGCGTCGACCTGGTTCATGAGCGGCATGTCCAGCATCGGCACATACCGTTTCAGCGTCCCGATGACCTCGCTGGGCACCGGCTGGAAGATCTTCTCGCCGGGTTTGCCCTGGTTGAGCCGGGCGATGACATGGTTGTTGGTCAGGACGCACAACGTGTCGTCGGTGCGGTCGCGCACCATGCAGCCCAAGGTGCCGACGCCGCGGTCCGTGGCGTTGCCGATCTGGCTTCCTTGGCGCAACGGCCGGAACTTGTCGGTGATCGGGCCGAGCGACTCCGCGGCGGGCGGATCGGTGAAGAACGGGCCCGCCTCGACGACGTCGACGCCGTACTCGCGGCCGCCGACATCCACACTTCGTGGCAGCAGCCGCCTGCGTGCGACGTGGCCTTCCGGGCGTTTCTTGGCGACCAGGGCGATGACGGCGGGCTCGTCGGTCAGTTCCCCGCCGCGCCACCGGAATCCGATCCCGACCCCGGTGACGTTCGGGTCGCCGCCGAACTGCTGGTGGATGGCTTGCTTGCCGCGCCTGAGCGCGTCCCGGTGTTGCTCGATCGTCACTTCTGTCCCCCAGCCTGGTAACGCGCCCACAGCGCGGAAAGCCACAGTCGTGCCGCGTCGTCTGCGGTCGGCGCGAGCCGTTTCGACACCGTCCCCACAGCCGCGGAGACGACAGCAACCAGCGGCGCGGGCGGCGTGCCACCCGCGACCTGCTGGCCGATCACCGTCGCGATCTTCTTGTCGTCCGCGGCGAGCAGACCGCCCGCGATCAACCCCTGCGCGCCGTCACGCACCAGGGCGACCCGGTCCGGCGCGAGGCGGGCGAGGTGGGCGTCCAGCCGGTCACCGGTCGCCCTGCTGATCGCCGAACCCGGCTCGTCGAGATCCGGCAGCGCCGACGGCACTGCGGTCCCGGTTTCCGCGACCCGCAACACCATCCTGCGCTGATCGGGTGTCAAGATGACGTGTTCGGCCCCGGCCGGTGCCGTCGCGACCAGCCCGGCGCCGATCACCGCGGATCCGACTCCGGTCGCCTGGATGAACCGCCGTCGAGGAATGTCCATTTTCGGTGTGCCCCCAGTGTCCCAGAATGACTGTGTCTAGATGGACAACGCCCACCTGTCGATGTGGCCGGTGTCGGCCCTGACGAAGTCCTGCACCTCCAGCCGCCACGTCCCGTTGGCGGTGACAGTGCGCGCGTCCACGACGAAGAACAGCTTGATGTCGGCCCGGCCGTCGGTGGGATCGTTGTTCTTCAGCACCCATGAGCTGTTGCCAGGTCCATAGAGGACGACGCTCAGGTCACCGCGGAGGGTGTGCTTGATGTCGACGTCGATCCTGATGCCCTGTGTCGCAGCGCCTTCACAACCGCTGACCTGGATCTCACTTTTCGCCGGGGTGCCTGGGCTGCCCGTCTTGGCGTCCGGGATCGCGACGTTCGTGTCGTTGACGGCGGCAGGCGGGCACTTCGGCGGGTACTCGTTGCCACAGGGCGGGTCCTGGGTCGCGACCACCGCTACGCCGTTCCAGGATGCCTGTACAGCGCGGTATTCGGTACTGCAGTAGCCGTACAGGTCCTCGGCGGCCCGCAGTGTGGCGTTGCGGGCGCCGTTGTACCCGCCGTAGGAGGTGTTGGACGTGAAGTAGACGTTCAGCGCCCGGAACCAGACGTCGGCCGCCTTGCCCTGCCCGATGCCGGTCACCGTGGAGCCGTCACAGGTCGGGCTGGTGCCGTACGCGGTCTTGCCGCTGCCCTCGGCCAGCAGGAAGAAGAAGTGGTTGCCGACACCGGACGAGTAGTGCACGTCCTTGTAGGCCGTGCCGGTCGTCCAGCACGAGTCGGATTTCCCGTCCAGAGCGGGGTCGTACATGAACCGCGTCGGCATCCCGCTGATGCGGTCGCCGATCGCGTAGTTCGGCCGTGGTGTCGCCGAATTGGCGTGGAACTCGGTCATGGTGCCGAAGATGTCGCTGGTCGCCTCGTTGAGTCCGCCGGACTCGTCGAAGTACTCGAGCGCGGCGGTGTAGTCGGTCAGCCCGTGGGTGTACTCGTGCCCGACGATGTCGATGCTCGTGAGCGGTGCCGAGTTGCTGAGCCCGTCGCCGAACGCGACATGGTCCTCACCGCCGCTCAGCGAGTAGTGGGCGTTCACGACGTTGTTGCCCCAGTGCACCTTGGCCGGGATACCGCGGCCGTCACCGAAGATGCCGTCGCGGCCGTGCGCGTTCTTGACGTAGCTGTGCCACACCGACTCTCCGAAGTGGACGTCGACGGCGGCTGAGTTCCTGTCGGACTGGGATCCGTTCCCCCACAAATTGTTCGTGCTGAACATCGGGGAGCACGGGTCGCTCGAACTGCTCTCGGTACCCTTGTTCATCAGGTCGCAGGTGTAGCTGTTCGCGCGTGTCGGGTGCCGAAGTTCGAAGCGGAAGGGATTCGAGCGCTGGGTGGTCTCCACCGGCACGCCTCTCTCGTACACCCCGTCGCCCAGACCTTCGACGGACTTCACCTCGTCGATCGACCTGATGTGCTTGCCGGATGCCGCGTCGACGAGGACATGCAGTCGGCTGATGTCCTTGGTCGATTCGCTGACACCGGACACCAGGGTGTCCCATGCCAACGCCCCGGTGCCGTCCTTGGCGTCGATCACCAGCTCCGGCGCGCCCACTTTCTCGATCCTGCCCCGGAACTGCGCCTGGGCCGTCACGGTCGCGGGCGCGGCCTTGACCGAAGGCGTGATGTCGACCGAGAGCGGCGTCCGCAGCCCGCCGGTCGTGCCCTTGAACGAACCATCGGGGCCGTTGTGCACGACGAAGTCCCCACCGATGACCCGCAGGCCGCGATGAGTCCGCCGATACCGGACGTGGCTCGACCCGTCCTTGTCGACGATGGTCCGCCAAACGGAGTACTGATCACCCGCACTGCCCTGGATCGCCTTGGGATGCGAGGCGATCGACCGCTGCGCACGGGCAACGGCCACAGTTTCGGTGGTGACCGCAGCGGCGCCCGCCTCAACCGGTATGGCGACCACGACACTCGCCGCGATGGCCAGCACAGCACCGGCTGGATGAATGGATCTCAACCCTGATCGCCCCCTCGCACGGACCGCATGACGGGCATCAGCAGACCATCCGCCTGTTTCTTCGCGTTTTCGCGAGGTTTTCACGAGGTGACGCGCCCTTGACCTCAAGCGGCGTCGAAGTTGTTCGATGGGAGGTCGAGGAGGTGGTCATGGAGATCATCGGTTTGGGTTGGCTGGGGACACGGACCGCGCGGGCGCGTGAACTGGCGGACTTCTACGGCACTGTGCTCGGGCTGCCGCTGGCGCACCAGGAGCCGGGTTTCTGGGTGTTCAAGCTTCCCGAAGGCAACAACGTCGAGGTGTTCGGCGAGGACTACCAGGGCAAGGAACATTTCGTCACCGGACCGGTCGCCGGGTTCACGGTGCGCGACCTGCCCGCGGCCGTGGCGCGGTTGCGGGGGGCGGGCGTGGAACTGGTCGGCGAACCCGGTCCGACCTGGCAGCACTTCCGCGGTCCCGACGGCAACGTGTACGAACTGGTGAGCCCACCGGACCAGGACTGATTCAGTTCCCCGCGTGCACGCGCTCCCGGCTGGACGAGCCGGGAGCGCGATGGTGGTTCGTCGGCGGTTCTCAGGCGAAGGCGAAGTGGACGTTGCCGCAGGTGTCCCAGAAGACGATCTTGGCGCCTCCGTGGCCACTGCACGATCTGTACATGATCCACTGGCCTTCTGCGATGGTCAGATTCTCGTCGACCGGATTCTTGGGGCTGTCGTGGCCGTGCGAGTTCCAGACGACGGTGTGCTGTCGCCCCTTGCCCTGGACCCAGTAGACGCCGACCGCGGAAAGGCCGTTCGCATTGGTGTCCTCGACGAGCAGGTGTTCGCCATCGTGTTTGAAGGTGACCTTGGCGACGCAACTGTTGTAGTTGCAGGCCGCCGCATCTTCCCAGCCGGGGCTCAGCTCAACGGTGCCGATGACTGGCCGGTGGTCGGAGAACGTGGTGTCGGGCACCGCAGGTCGCGCGGTCTCGGTCAACAGCCGCATGAAGATGTAGTCGTACTTGCTGGGCGAGTTGTCTCGAGTCTGCAGACAACCGGGGTTGCGGTTGCGGTTGCAGTTGCGATCGATATCGCGGAAGCCCGCGTTGAACAGCGGCACCAGATGGGTCTGCTGATCCGGCGGCAGGTAGGTGGTTTCCCGGCCGTCCTCTGGCTGCGCGTTCAGGTCGCCGAGGACCAGCGCCCGTGGCATGCTCATGGTCGCTTCGGCCAATTCCTTGGCCTGCGCGGTCTTTTCCGGCTTGCTCGGCTCTTCGAGGTGGGTGTTGAAGACCCGGACCAGACCACCGTCGACATTGATGGTGCCGTACATGTAACCACGTTTTTCGTCCGGGTTCTGGACTTGGTACCTGACCATCTTCACGTCTGTCATGGGGCGCAGCGACAGCATGGCTTGCCCGAAATCAGTCGTCGGGAAGCCGCAGGGCCCCGGCTTGGACTCAACCATGCCGTATTCGAGCTGGTAGTCGAGGCCGTGCTTGTCCCGAAGCCTTTTCTCCACTCCGTCGATATCGGTCTTGCAGGCTTCCTGCACACCGACGACGTCGGGCCGGTGGGCAGCGATCGTGTCAGCCCAGCCGTCGATCTCCTGGAAATTCGCACCCGCGCCCAGGTTCCAACTCATGACCTTGACCTTGTCGGCCGCGGCCTGCGCGGTTGTCCCGGACTCCGGAGTGAGCACCGGGGCATCGTGGCGTGCGGCCACCCCGGCAGGCTGCTGGGTCTCGCCGCAGGTGTCCCACAGCACCTGGCGGGCGCCGTATTCCCCGATGCAGGCGCGGAACTTGACGTACTTCCCGGCGGGCACGTCCGGCTCGATCTGGTGGCGTGTCTTGGTGCCGTTGCCGTGGGCCCAGACGTATGTGGGCGGGCCAGTACGACCTTCGACCCAGTACACCGCAACCGCCGAACTGTCGTCGGCGTGGTTGTCGCTGACCGTCAGGATCTCACGGCCTGCGCCGTCGACAGTGAGGGTCGCTTCCGCGCTGCAGCTTCCGATGTTGCACACCTTGGCCGCGGCGATGACGGGGTTCGTTTCGGCGACCGCGCTGTTCCCGACGCCCATGGTGGCCACGACGGCGGCTACCATGGCGACAACAGACGGCGCCCGCGTAACGACTTTCAGCATGGTCCTCCCCCAACAGCAAGGAACGGTGTTGGCGCTGAACGTTGTCGCATCCTGTTCCTCCATATCAAAGATCGGCAACCGAGCGGATTGCCCGAGCTCAAGTCTTCAGGCCGAACCGCCCCCAGTCATTGGCCGTCGTCGTACAACCATTGGCATTGAGCGCACTGAGTTCAGCTGGTTCTGCGTTTCGCTGTCCCGGTGTCGAGAGAGCAGCGTGGTGACCTCGGATTCGGAGTTCGAGGTCCAGTTTTCTCACCTGGGTGTTGCGGATCGCCGAGCGGGAGGTGGCGCGGTTTCGTGGGCGGCAGGCGAAACGCAACCAGCGGGAGACCTCGTGGGAGGTCGCCGCGGTTGACGTCGCCGAACCGGGCGCCGCGGATGTCGACCGCACGTGGATGGCCGGGTCGTGGACACCGCCGTCACCGCGGGCGTGCTCAGCGCGTCCGATGGCGACCTGATCAGACTGCGGGCCGCGAACTCGGGCCTGACATGGGGCGACATTCGGCGCTCCGCTGGGGCTTTCGGCCGCTCGGTGCGCGCTCAGGCACTGCCGGGCGCGGTCAAGGCCGAGTACCGGGCTCTGACCGGACAAGTGCCGGGTGGGGTCCGCGTGTTCACCATCGGCGAGGACGGCGGGCTGCCGTTGCGGATCAACCCGTTCGTGCCCGTGGACTCCGTGCCGTTGTTACGGCACATCGACCTGTTGAAAGCCGTGTTCAACGCGTCGTTCCCGATGTACGCGGGGATGCCGTACGTGCTGGAGGAGGCGATGCTGCGGATCTACCAGGAGCGCGGCTGGAACCTCAACACCTCGGTCAACCGGGCCCTCGGTCCCCATCCGGCACCGGAGGACCGTGACGCACTCGTGCCGTCCCTTGTGGACCTGCACGACAAGATCGAGGACGTGCTGCGAGACCGCAAGTACGGTGAAGAGATCCACCAGAACATGGGTGCCGCCCTCGTGCCCGGCTGCACTGCCTGATGGTGGGCGCGAAGGGAGCGACGCTGGCGGGCAGCAGGTCCACCCCGCCGCACGAACTGTTCGAGACACCCTGTGTCATCGAGTTGCGCAACCTCGGTGACGACGACGATAAGTGCTTCGCGGACCGGGCAGGCAGGCACATCGCCCGCCTCTGCACGGTATGGCAGAACGCTTTCGACGCCACCGCTTTCACCACAGCGCAGAACCAGGTCCGGGCTCTGATCGCGGCCCGTCCACCCCGGGCGATGCCGGGCTGCGCGTCGTGTGAAGTGCCGTGCCGGATGCGCCGTTCACAGCGGCGGACCTCGCCCGGCACCGCTCCGCGCTGGCCGCCCAGGTCACCAACAACACCCCGACGCCAACGAAGGTGCGCTACATCCAGAACATGATTGCCGCCTCCCCGGATCACCTCCACTGCCTGGTGACCATGTCCGTACCAGCCGGGCATCCGAACCTGCCGGATCTGCTGGCGGCGCTGCGTCCAGTCGATGTCCCCCACACGTGAGGGGTTCGGCGAACACCAGTCCCGCATTCCTCGTGCTGGGTCAGGGTGCGGCCAACGGAAGGTCCGTGATGCCGGTGGCTTGCGACCAGACACAACGCCACGTGCCGCTGGCATTGGTGTAGACGTCGGTGTGCCAGGCCTCGTGCCGCGGGATGTCCGCGCCGTCGACGGTGAGTTCGATGACGCACCGGTAGCGGAGGACGACGACGTCGGCGCCGACGATGGCGTCCACGTCGCCGATCAACCCCAGTTCCCGGTAGACGACCCGCCCGGTGGTGAGGAGATCGAGGTATTCGGCCTTCGTCCACACGGTGCCGGTCGGGTTGCACAACCGGTACTCCGCGGCGTGCAAGCGGTCGTAGGTGCCGCGATCCACGTCGAGGAGACAGTGGATCCGATCCTGCTCAGCCTTGATCACCTGGCTGGCCACATCGTCAGTCATGACAGTTCCGCCTCCCCGGAATTTCAACGCCTGGTCACCTTCGGCTGACACCGTTCAGTTCAGCGCGTACCGATGGCTGGCTCGCGCCACGTTCCCCTGAGGTGCGGTTGACTGCCACGCGGCCTGACACAAAGGGTGTCATATCCATGTCGCGATCCACACCGAACTCGGAGATCTTCCCTCATCTCAAGATCATCCGACTGCGTGTCCCACGTTCACAACCTCCCGGGGCATTACACCTAGGACACCTTTGGCGTCGCCCGCACCCCGTAGTGCATGTACGGCTCTCCGGTCGGCAACGTGTAGAAGGTGACGGGTGTCCACGTCCGGGCTCCCGGCTCACGGCAGACGAAAAGCGAGTCGGTCACCGGGACCAGGTCGTGCTCCGTCGTCTTCTCCGGCACGAGATCGGCCAGCGGACCCGTGACGGTCTGCCGGAGCCGGATCCTGTCCCCGTCGCCGAGGACCTCCATCAGCACACCGGCTCGCTCGTAGACACCGATGTGCCTCGAAGCGTCGACGGTGATCGGAGTCTCGGGCGGCACGAGCGGCTGCGGCATCGTCACGCCCGCGAGCTCGGCGAAGATCTCCCGGTACAGCTCCTGGTACAGGTCTCGGGTGTTGCCCCCGTTAGTGAGCAGGGTGACGGCGAGCCCCTCGTCGGGCAGCAGCCGCAGGAACGCCGACTGCCCGATCGTGTTGCCGTCGTGGCCGATGACCCTCCTGCCGTCCCATTCGTCGCGGATCCAGCCGAGCCCCCACGAGTCGCCGAGCGAGTGCGTGTCGGGGATGTCGGTCTGCTTCTCGGCCATCGCGGTGGCGGACTCCGCCGTCAGAACGCGCTCCCCGGACGGGGTGAGACCGCCTGTCAGGTGCAGCCGGGCGAACCCGAGCACGTCCTTGGTCGTCGCGGTGATCAAGCCTGCCGGTCCCATGCTCCGGGGCAGGCCCCAGACGGGGGCGGGCTTCGGGTCCTCGTCTCCGGTGGCGACGTGACCGACGGCGGCCCGGAACATCACCGCTTCCTCGGGCAGGGTCACGGTGTGCGTCAGGCCCAGCGGGGTGAACAGCTTCTCCCGCATCGCGGCGTCCCAGGTCAGCCCGGTGAGCTTCTCGATCACCCGGCCCATGAGCACGAAGCCCGAGTTGCAGTACGAGAAAGTCGCGCCGAGCGGGTGGTTCTGCGCCGCCTCGTCGAGGACTTCGACGTAGCGCTCGAGACAGTCGTCGCCGCGGCCGGTGTCGGTGAAGACGTCGCCGTCGATTCCGCTGGTGTGCGTCAGCAGGTGCCGCATCGTCACCTGCTTCGCGACGTCCGGGTCGGCCAGCCGCAGTTCGGGGACGACGTCGGAGATCGGCGCGTCCAGGTCGATGAGCCCCTCGTCGACCAGTTGCATGACCACGGTCGACGTCCACACCTTCGACACCGAGCCGATCTGGAACACCGAGTCCTCGGTGACCTCGACACCGGTCGCCGTGCTCAGCACGCCGTACGTGACGTGCACCTCCGCGTCGTCGACCCGCGTGATGCCCAGCACCGCACCGGGAACGCGGTACTTGCGCGCCAGCTCGGCCAGACGGCGCCGCCAGTGCGCCGCGTCGATCGGGACCCGCGACACGCCGCCCACCGGCGCCGCGTACTGCTCGACCCATTCGAGCACGCGCCGGTTGAAGTCGAGGCGGTGCGACGGCGGGCCGTCCAGGATGAACAGGTGTGAGCTCTCCGGATACAGCACCAGCCGGGACGGGACGCCACGCGTACGCAGGGCGCTGAACCATTGCTCGGCCTGACCGACCGGGCACCGGTCGTCCTGCGCGCCCTGGAGGATCAGCGTCGGCGTCCGCACCTCTTCGACCTGGGCGAACGGCGAGAACTGGTCGCCGGACCGGCCACCGAGCTCGGCGACGGACAGGTAGTGCCCGGCGTCGGAGGTGCCTGCCATGCTGGTCAGATCGCTCACCACACCGCCCGCGACGGCAGCGGCGAAGCGGTCGTCGCGACTGGTCAGGTAGCAGGTCATGAACCCGCCGTAGCTGTACCCCGCCACGGCGAGGCGGTCCGCGTCGGCGATCCCCTCGGCGACCAGCTGATCCACCGGGTCGAGGAAATCACGGGCATCGGCTCGGCCCCATTCGCCGACGGCGCCCGTGAAGAAGTCCTCGCCGTAGCCGTCACTGCCTCGCGGGTTGAGCAGCAGCACCGCCCAGCCTCGTGCGGCGAGCTCCTGGTGGTAGAGGTGGATCGAGTCGGCCGTGCCGTTCCATGCGTTGTGCGGTCCGCCGTGGATGTCGAGCAGCAGCGGCGCGGCGCCGGTCCTCGCCGGGTCCCGCAGCAGCCAGCCGTGCACGACGGTGCCGTCGCCGGTGGTGAATTCCCGTGCCTCGCGTGGGAAGAGTTCGACCGCGAGGCTGTGCCGGGTGCGCACGTCGACAGCGCCGGTGACCGGGTCGACGACCGCGATGTCCCCGAACGAGGTGTCCGTGGCCAGGACGACCACCACCCGCCCGGCTGCGGTGTCCATTCCGGACACGACGCGGTCGGCGCCTACCAGGACCGCGCGCGGCTTTCCGCCGTCGATGTCCACCGAGTACAGGTGGGTGCAGCCACGGTCGCGGAGACCGAACAGCACCGAACCGCCGTCCGCGGTCAGTTTCGGGATCGCGCCCGGGTAGCCCGCGCCGCCGGGCATCACGTTGCGGTCGAGGGACGCCGTCAGGTCGATCGCGTCCCCGCCGTCGAGCGGAACCCGCAGCAGCGCGAGATGGCCGACCTCGGTGTCGCGGCGTCCGACCACCAGGAGCGCACCGCCGTCGGCGGTCCAGCCGACCTGCCCCACCATGCCTTCGCCCGAGCCGATCAGCCGGGGCTCCGCGGTTCTCGTGGTCACGTCGAGGACATAGGCCCCTGAACGGAAGGTCAGGTCCGCGTCGGCGTCCTGTCCGGCGGCGAACGCCAGGCGGGTGCCGTCGGGCGACCAGGTGGGCTCGCCCGCGTGCCAATCGCCGAAGGTGACCTGCCGGACTGTCCTCGTGGCGACGTCGAGGACGTGCAGGTGCTTGCGGACGGTCTTGATCAACCCGGCACCGTCGGCCTTGTAGTCCAAGCGATCCGCCACCACCGGGGCGTTCCGCGCCGGTTCGCCCGCGAGGTCGACCGCGGCCGAGAACGCGATCCGGTTGCCGTCCGGACTCCACACCGGTGCACCCGCCCCGAGCGGGAGTTCGGTGATCCGTTCGGCCTCCCCGCCCGCCGACGGCAGCAGCCACACCTGCGGCGGACCGTCCTGGACGCGCAGGAACGCGATCCGTGATCCGTCCGGCGCCCAACTCGGTGCCGTGTCAGCACTTTCGTGGGTGAGCTGCCGGGCCTCGCCGGTCGTGGCGCCGACCTCCCAGAGCGTGTACACGTTGCGGTCCTTGTCGCGATCCGCGGTGCGGACGACGTACACGATCCGGCCGCCGTCCGGGGACAGCGCGGGTTGGCTGGGGACGGCGATGTCGTACAGGTCATCAAGGCCGAGACGTCGTGTCATGATGCGCTTGCTCCTCGGGAGATCACAGACTGGTGGCTGTGGTTTTCAGCGAAATGGCAGGCCGCCGAGTGCCGCCGGTGTGCCGCGTCCTCGGTGGGATCCGCCTGGCGGCAGAGTTCGCGGTCGGCGCGCACGAGCGGTCCGACCGGACATCGCGTGCGGTAACGGCATCCGCTCGGCGGGTGGTGCGGGTCGGCGGGTTCGGTGTCGGCGGTCGCCGTGTCCACACCGGTGTCGAACAAAGAGGTGTGCGCGGACGGTGCCGCAGCGAGCAGATCTCGGGTGTAGGGGTGCTGCGGCTCGGTAAGCACCTGCTCTGCCGGGCCGACTTCGACAATCCGGCCGAGGTACATCACGGCGACGATGTCGCTGAGGTAGCGCACCACGGCGAGGTTGTGCGAGATGAACAGCATCGACAGGCCGAGCCGCCGTTGCAGGGATCGGACGAGGTTGAGCACCGCCCCCTGCACCGAGACGTCGAGCGCCGAGGTGATCTCGTCCGCGATCAGCACTTCGGGCCGTCCGGCCAGTGCGCGGGCGAGCGCCACCCGTTGCCGCTGCCCGCCGGAGAGCCCGCCCGGCAGGTGACCGGCGCGATCCGGATCGAGGTTGACCAGGTCCAGCAGGCGGGCGACCTCGTCACGGCGCGCGCCGCGGCCGGGCAGGACACCGCGTGGGATCGCTTCGGCGATCGACTCCCCGACGCTCATCCGAGGGTCCAAAGAGGAATAGGGGTCCTGGAAAACCATCTGCAGCGGACGGCGCCGGGGCAGCTCCCGAACGTCCACTCCGCCGAGCAGGACCCGCCCGGCGCTGACGGGCGAGAGCCCGACCGCGGCGCGGGCCAGCGTCGACTTCCCCGAGCCCGATTCGCCGACGAGCCCGACCACCTGCCCGGCGGGGACGGTCAGCCCGACGTGGTCGACCGCGGTGAGACCGCGCCTGCCGCCGTACCGCACGCTCACCGAGTCGAACACGAGATCGCTCACGCCGCACCTCCTTTGTGCCAACACGCGACGCGGTGCGTGGCGTCGACCCGTTCCAGGACCGGGTCTTCGCGTCGGCACCGATCGGTCACCACGGGACACCTGTCGGCGAACGCGCATCCGTCGGGTACGCGATCCGGTTCCGGCGGACGACCGGGGATCACCACGAGCGGCGCGTCACGATCGGTCTCGAGGTCGAGCGACGCTGCCAGCAGTGCCCGCGTGTAGGGATGCCGCGGCGTCGCGGCCGACGGCAGGTCCTCCACGATCCGGCCCGCGTACATCACCAGCATCCGCTCGCAGGTCTGGGAGACGACCGCGATGTCGTGGCTGATCAGGATGATCGCCGTGTCCCGCTCGGCCCTGGTCCGCGCCAGCAGACGCAGCAGCTGCCGCTGCACGGTGACGTCCAGTGCCGTGGTCGGTTCGTCGGCGATGATCAGCCGCGGATCGCCCATCAGGCCCATGCCGATCATCGCGCGCTGCCGCATCCCGCCGGAGAACTCGTGCGGGTACTGCCTGGCGCGACGCTCGGCGGCGGGGATCCGCACCGCGCGCAACCGGTCCACGGCCCGCGCCAACGCCTTGGCACGCGGCAACCCCTGGTGCTGTTCGGACACTTCCGCCAGCTGGTGCCCGATCCGCCTGGTCGGGTTGAACGACGTCATCGGGTCCTGGAACACCATCGCCAGCGATGTGCCGAGCAGGCCGCGCAGCTCCCGTTCCGGTGTCGTCAGCACCGGCTTCCCGGCGAACTCGAGCCGGTCCGCGGTGACCACGGCAGGCGATTCGACCAGGCGCGACACCGCCAGGCCGGTCAGGCTCTTGCCCGAGCCCGACTCACCGACGACGCCGATCGCCTCGCCTGCCCGGACGGTGAAACCCACGCCGCGCACCGGGACGGTCCACCCGGATGGACGCGGGAAGGCCACCTGAAGGTTCTCCACCACCAGCAGGGCGCCGTCACGGTCCTCGGCGACCTCTTCCCTGGCCGGGATGTGTGGCCGCGGCGCCGACGTCCGGGAGCCGGTGCGGACACCGATCACCCCGGCCACGGTCTCCCCCGCCAGGTTGAAGGCGAGTCCCACCAGGACCACCGCGGCACCGGGCGCGAGCGCGGCCGCCGGGTTGACGTAGATCCCGTTGAGCCCTTCGCCGAGCAGCCGTCCCCAGTCGTAGTCCGGTGCCTGCACGCCGATGCCGAGGAACGACAACCCGGAGAACGTCAGCAGCGACGCACCGGCGCCGATGGTCGCGTTCACCACGAGCGGTTCGCCGATGTTGGGCAGGATGTGCCTGACCAGCAGCCGGATCCGGCCGACGCCGGAGATCCGCGCGGCGGACACGAAGTCCTGGCCCGCCACGGAAGCCGACAACGTCTGCGCCAGCCGGGCGAACGCCGGTGCCAGCGCGAAACCGACCGCCAGCACCGCGCCGTGCGTCCCGACCCCGAAGATGACCGAGAAGAACAGCACCAGCAGCAGCCCGGGGAACGCGACCGCGATGTTCACCGCCGCGGTGACCAGCCGGGCGGCCGAACGAGGCAGCAACGAAGGCAGCGTGCCGAGCACGAGCCCGGTCACCACTCCGATCGCCGTCGCGAGCACCGCCAGCAGTACCGAAAGCCGGGTCGCCACCAGGACACGGAAGAGGACGTCACGCCCGAGGTTGTCGGTGCCCAGCCAGTGCGCCGCTGACGGTCCTTGGCCGATCGCCTCGGTGTCGACCTCGAACGCGTTGCCGTGCCACAGGATCGGGGCCAGCACCGCAAGCGCCAGCACCAGGGCCAGCAGCGCCGCCGAGAACGCGCCCACCGGGGTGCGCAGGGCCTTCGCCATCTCAGTTCTCCCGGATCGTCGAACGCGGATCGAGGACGGCCAGCAGCACGTCCACCGCCAGGTTCACCAGCAGCACCCCGATGCCGTAGACGAGCACGATTCCCTGCACCAGCGGGTAGTCCTTCTGCAGGATCGACTGCGCGATGCTCGAACCGAGACCGGGCCAGGCGAACACGTTCTCCACCAGCACCGTCCCGGCGACCATCCCGGTCAGCATCAGCCCGCCCATGGTCAGCGTCGCGGTCACCGCGTTCGGCAGGGCGTGGCGGAAGTAGACCAATCGCGCGGGCAGCCGTTTCGCCCGTGCCGTCCGGATGAAGTCGTTGCCCAGCACGGAAAGCGTCTCCACCCGCACGATGCGGGCGAGCACCGACGCCGGGCCGAGGGCCAGCGCGACGACCGGGAGGACGAAGGAGCTCGGCCCGTCGCTCCCGGCGACCGGGAACCAGCCGAGCCGGACCGCGAACAACGCGACCAGCGCGACCGCCACCAGGAACTCGGGAATGGCCGCGAGCAGGACGCTCGTCGAGGTGAACGCCAGTTCAGCGCCCCGGCGGCGGCCACCGCGGGTCAGCACGGCGAACAGCACGCCCAGCGGGATCGCCACGGCGATGACCACCGCGAACGCGGGCAACGCCAGCTGGAGCGTGGCGGGCAGCCGGTCGCCGATCACGTCGGAGACCGGCAGCCCGCTCGTCATCGACGTGCCGAAGTCGCCGGTGACCAGCCCGCCGAGGTAGTGGACGTACTGCAGCCAGATCGGGTCGTCGAGACCGAGCGCCGCTCGCCGCGCGGTCACCAGCTCGACCGGTGCGGTCAGGCCGAGCGCCGCCCGGACGGGGTCGCCGGGGATCAGCTGGATCATCAGGAACGCCATCGTGACCAGCACCCACAACGAGACAGCGAACCGGCCGAGGCGGCGCCAGGCGAACGACAGCCACGGGCTGCTCCGCAGGCCGGGCGCCACGATCGCGCTGGTCGTCACGAGTACATCCGGATCGTCGACGGGACGATCGAGCCGAGGACGACGTCGAACCGCGCGTCGCTGCCGAAGATCGGGACGACCGTGTGCACGAAGGGCACCACGTCCAACCGGCTGACCAGTGCCGACTCGGCCGCTGTCCACGTGGCACAACCCGCTTCACCCGGCATGCTCGCCGCCTGCTTGGCCAGCGTGGCGAACTCGGGGTTCTCGATGTGCGCGAAGTTCGTGCCGGTGGGTGGCTTCGGTCCGGCCATGAACGGCACGGCCTGGCTCGGCAGCACGAAGCCCACCGGCGCCATGGAGACGTCCCATTCGCCGGTGCCGAACAGCACCTGGCTGGTACCCGGGCTGTCGACCGCCTTGAGGGTGACGTCGGCGCCGACGTTCTTCCACGACTGCTGCATCAGTTCGGCGCCCGATGCCATGGTGGGCCCGAGCTGCTGCCCGTAGATGGCGGTGAGCGTGAGCCGCTTGCCGTCCTTGACCCGCACACCGTCCGGACCGGGCAGCCAGCCTGCCGCGTCGAGCCCGGCCTTGGCCGCCGCGACGTCGAAGGCGGGCAGCTTGCCGCTCACCGAATCGCCCGAGCAGGCCAGGGGCTCCGCGGTGACCAGCCCCGTGGCGGGTTTGCCGTTGCCGCTGGTGAGGACCTTGCCGATCTGCCCGAGGTCCAGTGCCTGCACCAGCGCCCGGCGCACAGCCGGATCCCTGCCAAGGCGGCCGGGTGCCTGGTTGAAGAACAGCTCGCCCATCGGCGCGACGAAGTCGCTGTGGAACAGCTTCTGGGTACGCAGCCGCTGCTGGTCCTGCCCGGTGATCGTGGCGGCGTTGAGTTCGCGGGACAGCAACAGGTTCGCCGCCGTCGTGGTGTTCGGGACGACCCGGATCACGACCTTGTCGGGCAGGCCCGGCTGGTCGCGCTGCCACTGCCCGGGACCCCAGGCGTACTCCTTCCGCCGGGTGAGCGTGTAGTGGTCGTTCGGGACGAGTTCGGTCATGGTGAACATGCCGGTGCCGTGCTGCCCCTTGGCCAGGGTCGACCGGTCGGCCAGCCCCTTGCCGCAGACGATCGGCAGGCTGCCCACGTTGCGCAGCAGGAACGCGTCCGGCGCACCGCTGGTGAGGGTGACGGTCCTGGCCGCGTCGTCGGCGACTGCCTTGGTCCCCGGTGTGATCGACAGCCCCAGCATCGCCGACTTGTTCACCGGGTCGCCGACGAAGTTGATGTTCGCCGCGACGTCGGAAGCGGTCAGCCGAGCACCGTCAGCGCAGGTGATCCCGTCGCGCAGGGTGAAGGCAGCCGTGGTCGTCGTGGCCTCGAACTTCTCCGCCAGGTTCGGGATCGGTTTCCCCGACGCGTCGAGATCGATCAGGCCGTCGTACAGGAACCGGTCGATCTGGAGCGCGACCGCGAGCACGGTCATCGCGGGGTCGAGCGATCCCGGGTCGGACGCGATCCCCATCGTGAAGGTCCTGCCATCGGTCAGTTTCTGGTTCGCGGTCCGGTCCCCACCGGGCTGCGACGTCCCCCCGCACGCGCTCACGGTCAAGGCCACCACGCTCGCGACCGCGGCGGCGGTGAGCCGGGCGTTCCTCATGAGTTCTCCTACGGGGTCGAAGTCTCAGCGCGGAGGTGGTCGACGGCGAGGCGGGCGGCCTTGCCGATGGCGGCGTCGACCGCGGGCAAGCGGTCCTGGAGGGAATCGGCGCGAGTGAACACAGCGACGGCGTACTGCCGACCGTCCACATCGGTCACCACCCCCGCTTCGTTGCGGACCGCGGGCAAGGTGCCGGTCTTGGCCGCGATCGCCACGCCCGCCGGGAAGCCGGACGACATCCGGTGCGGCCAGATCTGCTGCGCCATGATCTTGCGCACCCGTTCGCACGCGGCCGTGTCGCCCGCGCGGTCGGTCCAGATGGCGTCGAGCAACGCGGTGATCTCGCGCGGGGTCGACGACGTGGTGCGGTCCGGATCGAGCACCGTGAGCTTCCACATCTGTTCCTCGGTCGCCCCCGCCAGGACCGCATCCAGGTCGTCGTCCGGTTTCGCGCCGAGATCGGCGATCACCGAGGCGAAGAGGTCCTCGCAGCAGCCGGTCAGCCGCGTCCGCGCCAGTCCGAGGTCGGCGAGGACCTGGTCCACCGCGGCCTGCCCGACCCGGTGGAAGATGAGGTCGGTGGCGGCGTTGTCGCTCATCGTCAGCATGAAGTGCGCCAGGTCGCGCCAGCTCATCTCGACGTCGTCGGCGCACCCCGCGGTGCCGATCCCGCCGATCCGGTACCGCGCGGTGACGCGGGTCCGCTCGGTCTCGTCAAGCCTTCCCGCCGCCACCTCGCGGGCGAAGGCGACCGCGACCGGGATCTTGAACACCGACGCGAGCACGACCTGGTCGTCCGCGCCGACGCCGACCTCGGGACCGTCGGGGACGCCGATCTGTTTGGCGTGCACGAAACCGCGGGCTCCCGCGTCGGCGAAGACGGCCTCGATCTCGGCCCCGATCGCGGTCACCGGTTCACCCGCCGGTCCGCGCGTCCTGTGTGGACGTACAGCGCCCTGCCGCTGCCGTCGTCACCGACGAAGGCGTGCGGCATGTGCAGGCCCAGTGCGCCGCTTTCCGCGACCAGGGTGTCACCCTTGTAGCCGAGCAGCCTGTTCTTCTCGGGCTTGGCGAGATCGGCGAAGATCCCCTTCGGCGTGCGTTCCAGCCACAGGCCGCCGTCCTCGTCCTGGCTGACCACGATGTCCGCGACCAGCGAGGAGTACTCGCCCACGTACCGGGCGGGGTCGGCCGGAGCCTCGGCCGCGTTGGGTTCGGGCAGCGGCGGGACTTCGACACCCGCGAGGTCACCGAGAACCTTGCCGAAGACGTCCAGGTAGAGGTGCAGCGGCTTGCCGCCGTTGGTCAGCAGCGCCACCGCGACATCGCTGCCCGGCACCACCCGCAAGAACGCCGACTGGCCGATGGTGCCGCCGTCGTGGCCGATCACCGGGCCGCCCGGCCAGTCGAAGATCATCCAGCCAAGGCCCCACGCCCCGCCCATCAGGCCGAGGTAGGGCAGTTCGACCTGCCGTTCCCGCATGGCGTGGACGGTCTCGGGCTTGAGCACCTGGGTTCCGTCGTCGGCCCGGCCCTCGTTGAGGTGCATGCGCGCGAAGGTCAGCAGGTCACGCGGCCGCATCGCGAGGTGCGAGCCCGCGGGCGCGTTCGACCGGGTGAGCGCCCAGACGGGGGCAGGCCGCGGCGCGTCCTGCGGCGAGGCCTGCACGTGGCCGATCGCGGCGCGGTACCGGATCGCGTCGTAGGGCCCGGTGGCCGCGTGGGTCAGGCCGAGCGGCGTGAACAGGTGGTCGCGCAGGCACTCGTCGTAGGGCTTGCCGCGCAACACCTCGATGAGCCGCCCGAGCACGCAGTAACCGGCGTTGTTGTAGGAGAACATCTCCCCCGGGCCGAACAGCTGCGGGACGTCGGCCAACGTCGCCACGAGCTTCTCGACGCAGTCGTCACCCTGCCCGGTGTCGGTGAAGATGTCCCCTTCGAAGCCGGACGTGTGACAGGTCAACTGTCGCACGGTGATCCGCGACGCGGCGTCTTCGTCGGACAGGACGAACTCGGGCAGGTAGGTCCGGACCGGCTTGTCGAGGTCGAGTTTCCCTTCGTCGACCATCTGCATCGCCAGGGTGGTCGTCCACACCTTGGTGATCGACCCGACCTGGAACAGGGAATCCACTGTGGACTCGACGCCGGTGCCGGTGTTCAGCAGGCCCGCCGCGTGGTCGATCACCTCGCCCTGCGCGAAGACCGCGACAGCCGCGCCGGGTACCTGGTGTTCGGCCACGAGGGCGGAGAAGTTCTGGCCGAGCCAGGCATCGATTTCGGAAAGTTTCGACATACGCACCTCATTGTCCGTGAAACGGGCGGTCCGGCGGGTTCCCGGAATGCTAGGACGGTGACGGACGTCACCGATTCGTGCGGAACGACGAGAGCGACGCGAAAATTCATCCGAGCCGACGAATTATTCGCACACGGACTCCGGAAGCCTGAGCCATTCCACCGCACGCGCGGCGGCGAACCCGATGAACGCGTCCCGCTCCGGCACCCTCGACCGCGCGTCGACGGCGTCGGTGAAAACCCCTACCGCGTAACGACTCCCATCCGGGTACTCGATCACGCCGACCTCGTTGCGCACCGACGGCAAGGTCCCGGTCTTGCCGCTCACGCGGATCCCGTCGTCCGGGAACCCGGATCGCAGCCGGTGCGGCCACACCTGGAGCTCCAGCCAGCGCCGAACGTCCGCGCACGCCGTGGGCGACGCCGCCTCGTCACGCCAGATCATTGCGAGCAGCCGGGTGATCTCCTCGGCGGTCGTGGCGCAGGTGTGCTCCGGCCGCAGCGCACGCAACGCGGTGAGCCGTTCCACCGGAAGGTCCGCCAGCGCCTTTTCGTCGTCCTCGTAGGACATTCCGAGGTCTTCCCCGATGCTGTCGAGAATCTCCCGGCAGTCGCTGGTGACCGTGGTGTGTTCGAAACCCATACGCCGCAGGGACTCACCGACCGCTTCCTTGCCCACTCCGGCCAGGATCAGGTCGGTGGCGACGTTGTCGCTGATCCCGATCATCAGGATCGCGAGATCGTGCCAGGACATGGTCACTTCGTGCCGGAAGGTAGCCAGCCCGTAGGGACTCGGTGTGGGATGGCCGGGGGCGACGGTGATCCGCTCGCCGAGGTCGAGCTCACCTTCGGCGCCTTGCCTGGCCAATTCCAGTGCGATCGGGACCTTGAACACCGACGCCGTGACGACCGGTACGCCCTCGTCGATGCCGATCTGTCGCGTGCCGTCGATCTCGGCCGCGTGCAACCGGACCCGGACACCCACCTCCTTGGCGCGGTCATTGATCGTCTCGACGACTTCGGCAGAGGTGGTCATGATGCTCCCTTGCTGGGACTCGCTGGCGAGAACGTGAACTGGGCGGGGGTCTGCGGGACCCAGAAGGCCATCACGGCGGCGATCAGGGTGGTGCCGATGAGGAAGCCGAACGCGGCGGTGTACGAGAAGGCGTCGGCCAGCCAGCCCATCGCCACCGGCGCGACCGCGCCCGCGACCTGGCCGCCGAAGTTCATCACGCCCATGCCGATCCCGGTGACCGCCGTGGGAAGCACTCGCAGCGGCAGGCCGAAGACGGCCATGGTCGCCATGCCGAACACCGCGAGGGCGAGCGTTTCGTAGACGGTGAACTCCGCGGTGCTGTCCGCCGTCACCATCAGCGTCAGCAGCACCACCGTCACCAGGGCGATGGACCCGAGGTACCAGCGGCCGTGGTCGTGGAAGTAGCGGTCGAACAGCCAGCCGCCGAGGATGGTCGTGCCGATGCTGACCAGCATCGGGATCGCGGCCAGCACACCGGTCTGGCTCAGCGACAGGCCCCGGGACTCCAGCAGGTAGCTGGGGACCCAGGTGATCATCCCGTAGTTGAGCATGTTGGTCACGCAGAACAGCAGGGTGAACTTCCAGACCACCGGGGAGCGCAGCACCTGCTTGCGGGAGACCTCCGGCGTTGTCACCTCGGCCCGGGGAAGACTGCTGAGCGACTCCGGCAGCGCCTTGGGCAGGATCGCCCAGACCACGACGCCGATGAGCGCGCCGACACCGGCCATCCAGAAGAACGTGTGCCGCCAGCCGACCGCCATCAGCAACGGCCCGACGATCAGCGGTGCCAGTCCCGCGCCGATCCCGCCTGCCGAAAGCATCACGCCGGTGACCGTCGCCCGGTTGCCCGGAGTCGTCCGCTCCGCGATCGCCTTGAACGACGCCGCCGGGAACAGCCCCTGGCACACACCGAAAAGTCCACGGACCACCAGCAGCGTCCCGAACGTCCCCGCCATCCCGGTCGCTGCGGTGAACGCCGACCAGAGCAGCAACGTGACCAGCATCGGGCCGCGTGAGCCGTAACGGTCGGCGAGGAATCCGGCCGGGATCTGGCAGACCATGTAGACCAGGGCGAACACGGTCACCAGCCAGCCCTGCTCGGTCTTGCCGAGGTCGAACTCGGCGCCGATCATCGGCAGCGCCATCCCCATGGAGAACCGGTCGATGTAGTCGACCGACCAGGCGAACACCATCACCACCATGGTGACGACCGCCGTCCGGTTGATCCGCCGCGCTGTCCAGGTGTCCTCTTTGACAACTGTCGCCATGACGCCTCCGCCGAAAGCAGTGGGAGATAAGGAGACCGACGCACCGGTGTCGCGCCGATCACTCATTCTGGACAGCGGTCGGGCGGCAGAGTTCGTTCGATCACACGAAGATCCACCGTCCTTTCCGGCCGGGAGGACCAATGACCCCGGCCGGGGTCAGGGGTCCTCGGCGGCGGGCGGCCCGGTCCGCGCGTCGCGCGGCAACAGCCGCAGTTGCAGCATCGCGGCGAACCGCTCCCCCGCGTCGTCGAGGTCGATCTCGCCGACTTCGGCGAGCCGCCGCAGCCGGTACCGGAAGGTGTTCGGGTGGACGTAGGCCGCGGCGGACGCGGCGCCGATGTCCCCGAACGCGTCCAGCCAGCACCGCAGGGTGTGCACCAACTGGGACTGGTGCTGGACGTCGTAGGCGAGCAGCCGCGCGACGGGCCCGGTCGCGACGTCCCCCCTGGCCGCGGCGAGATCGGCCAGTTCCAGCATGAGCGCGTCCACGTGCACGTCCTCTGCCGTCGCGACGCGTTTCGGGCCACCGTTGGTGAGCAGTACGTGCAACGCCCGGTCCGCGCCTTCACGCGAGGCGCGCAGTCCGGAACCGTCGAGCGCGAGCGGTCCGATGCCGATCGCGGCCGCCGCCCGGCGTCCGATGCGCTCCAGGAAGGTCGACGCGACCCGTACCGAGCGCTCCTGGCAGTCGGCGTGACCGCCCGGCATCGGAACGATGCCGTAGGCGACGTCGCCGACGAGGGCGACGGCCGAACGCGGTTGGACAGCGCTGAGGTGCATGGCCAGTGCGTCGGTGACCCGCTGGCGGTCCGCGACGAGACGGAGATCGTCGTCCGGGGCGGGTGCGCCGAGCACTCCCATGGCGAGCACGATCGACGGCTGGCCGAGCAGACCGAGCCGCCCGATGGCCTCCGGAGCCCCGGCGCCGCCTTCGAGCGCCGTGCTCACGAGGTCCGCGCGCAGCCGTCGTTCGACGTCGGCGCCCGCCCGCAGCCGGAGCATGTGCAGCGCGACGAGTTTGGCGGCGTCGACGAACGCCTGTGTCCGCTCCTCGCTGAGCGGTTCGCGGACCGCCGCCCAGATCGACCCGAGCACCTCGTCGCCCGCGCGGACGGCGAGCGCCACGCGCGGAACCGCGATCGCGTTGTCGTCGTAGCGTTTCGGATCGACGTACACCGGCGTCTGGTCGCGGTACAGCTTCTCGAAGACGCCGTCCCGCACCAGGCCGCGGGTGAACCGCTCCGGCACCTGGCGGCCGAGGATGGTCTCGACCCTGGACGGGTCCGCTTCGTCCTGACGGCCGGAGAACGCCAGGACACGGGAGCTGCGGTCCTCGATGGTGACCGGCGCGTCGAGCAGTGCCGCGACGGCGTTGGCCAGCGCGAACAGATCACCGGACGGCATCCCGCCGAGCGTCTGCGGCGAAACGTCGCCGACGTCCCCTTCGGCCAGCAGCGTCCTGAGCATCGCCGCGAGCTGAGCCCAGGACGCGCCGCGCGCGAGGCCGAGGAGCGCGACACCGGACGACTCCGCCGCCCGGCGGAGTTCCGGTGCCGGGGTGACGGGAGAGCGGACGACGAGTGCCGCCGCGCCCCGCACACCCACGTCGTGCAGCAGGCGGACGACCTCGTCCTGCTCCCGCACGCCGACGCCGAGCACGACAGCCTGCGCGGGGAACTCGGACTCGTCGTGCGGGTCGTGGATGACCACCCCGCCGAGTTGTCTGCGGGTGGTCCGGCCGACCGCGACCGGTTCGAGGAGGACGTCCCCGAGGTCTTCCAGGACACGCCCCAAACTCGTGTTCGGCCTGCTGGGCACCGGTGTCAGCACCCACAGAAGCTAAACCCGGCCGCAGGCGGGCCGAATGGTTCGATCCGACCAAATCCAGCCCCGGAATTCGTCGTTCCCTACGAACCGAGCCACGTCTTCGACGTGGTGACCTCGTCCAGCAGGTCGGGAATCGGCGACACCCCGAGGCCCGGCCCGGTCGGCACCGGCAGGTGCCCGTCCCGCAGCACGAACGGCTCGGTGATGTCCGTGCGGTAGAACCGGCCGGACGCCGAGGTGTCGCCGGGCAGCGTGAAACCCGGCAGCGAGGCGAGGGCGACGTTGGCCGCCCGGCCGAGCCCGGTCTCGATCATCCCACCGCACCACACCGCGACCCCGTGCGCCGCGCAGACGTCGTGCACCCGCCGGGCTTCGAGGTAGCCGCCGACGCGGCCCGGCTTGATGTTGACGATCTGGCATGCGCCGAGCTTGATGGCGTCGGCTGCCGCCCGCGCGGACACGATCGACTCGTCGAGGCAGATCGGCGTCCGGACGCGTCGCGCCAGTTCGGCGTGCCCGAGCACGTCGTCCTCCTCGAGCGGCTGCTCGATCAGCAGCAGGTCGAACGGGTCCAGCCTGGCCAGCAGGGGCGCGTCGCCGAGGGTGTACGCGGTGTTCGCGTCGACCTGCAGCAGCACGTCGTCGCCGAAGCGCTCCCGCACCTGGCGCACCGGCTCGACGTCCCAGCCGGGTTCGATCTTCAGCTTGATGCGGACGTAGCCCTCGTCGAGGTAGCCGCCGACGACGTCGAGCAGCTGCGGGATGGAGTCCATGATGCCGACCGAGACCCCGCAGGGCACGGAGTCGCGGGTGGATCCGAGTTCGGCGGCGAAGGACCGGTTGTGGGACCGCAGCTCGGCGTCGAGGACTGCCATCTCCAGCGCGGCTTTCGCCATCCGGTGGCCCTTGAACTTCGCCAGCAGCGGCGTCACCTTGTGCGCGGTGAGGTCACCGGCCCGCAGCAGCGCCGGGATCAGGTGGTTGCGCAGCACGTGCTCGGCGGCGTCGTTGTACTCCGACGAGTACAGCGGCGCGTCCATCGTCACGCATTCGCCCCAGCCCTCGCCCGTCGGCGTCACCGCGCGGACGAGCAGCAGTTCCCGTTCGGTCTGCGTCCCGAACGACGTCCGGAACGGGGCCACGAGCGGCATCCGGACCCGGCGCAGTTCCACACCGCTGAGTTTCAAGATCGCTCCTTCGAGATCACGTACCAGCCGGCACGATCGAAACCGGTGACCCGGGCGTTGTCCGCCATCAGTCCACCGAGGACTTCGCGCAGCGCGGCGCGCCACGCCTTGCCACGAGCGGGGTCGGCGCGGCGCAACCGCTCGATGTCGGGCGGAACGGCGACGAGCACGGTCGGGGTGTCGGCGACACCCACAAGCGGACCGCCACCGGAGTCGACCGAAAGCGCCTTCGCCGCACCCAGTGCTTGCGCGTCGATCAGGACAGGTCGGCCGGAGGCGGCGGCTCGGACGTCCGGGCTCGTCAGGTCCCAGCCGACCATCAGCCGGTCGGTGTCACCCGAACCGTTGATGCTGTCCTGCATCGGACCGTAGAAGTCGGGCAGGTACCCGATCGGGCGCGCGCCGAGTTTCCCCAGGTTGAAGTAGGCGTTGCGGCGCACAAGCGGATCGAACGTCCAGGTGATCACCGAGACGCCCTGGCGCAGCGCCCAGCCGCGCTGGTGCAGTTTGAGCGCGTGGCCGACACCCCGGCCCGTGCCCGCCCTGGCGACCCCGGCGATGTGGCTGTGCAGGCTCGCCTTGCCGGGGTTGCCGAAGAAACCGAAACACGCGCCCAGCAGTTCGCCGTGCTCGAACGCGCCCGCGACGTAGTTCCCGGCCGTGGACATCGCCCGGAGCAGTTCCGTGCTCACCGGGCGGGCACCGGGCACGGACTGCCAGATCGACTCGAACAGGCCCGCCACCGCCGACAGATCGGCGATCTCGGTCAGTTCGCGGACTTCGACGCCCGAAGCCGCGGCCACGGCCCGCGCGGCCGTTACGGCCTCCGCCGAGCTTTCCGCGCTCGTCGTCAGCAGTTCGCTCACCGCGGCTCACCGCGCAGCGGCCTGCCGGGGAACGCGTCGGTGCGGAGGTTGCCGTCGGTGACGACGGCAACGCCCGACACGAACAGATGCCGGACGCCGACCGAGGGCCTTGTCGGGTCGAAGTAGGTGGCCGCGTCGGTGACGGTGGCCGGGTCGATGACGACGATGTCGGCGTCCGCGCCGACGTCCAGCCTGCCCTTGGCCCGCGCGGCGGGAGCGACCTCGTCCAGGACACGCGCAGGCAGGTAGGAACAGCGCCGGAACGCCTCCAGCCAGGTCCAGGCCTGGCTCTCGCGCACCATCAGGCGCAACGTCTTGGCGTACGTCCCGGACGTGCGCGGATGCGTCGCGCCTCCGGGCGGCAGCGGCCATTCGGTGCTCTCGCTGGTGCCGTTCTTCCAGTACACGGGCAGGGCGTCACTGGCGACGATGGCGTCGGGGAACGCGAGCGCTTGGTGCAGCAGCGCCAGGTCACGCGGGCTGCTCTCGTCGAGGAACTCCAGGATGCACGGCGCGCCCGGTTGCTCGGCACGAACCTGGAGCAGACGGCGTTCGTCGGCGATCCGCTCCCCCGTCTCCAGCATGATCACGCTGGACGGCGCGAGCCCTTTCATCTTCAGGCGCTCCGGCGAGAGGAAGGCAGCGCCGATACCCGTGCTGCCCGCACCGTAGGGGTAGGCCTCCACGGTCACCCGCGACCCGGCCGAGCGGCTCGCCTCCAGCGCGGCGAGCACGCGGTCGATCTGACGGCCGGAAGTGCTGTTGACGTGGCAGTGGTGCATGGCCGCGCCGGTCTCGGCCGCGACGATCGCGATCTCCGCCGAGCCGTCGACGGGGGTCGCGGGGTCCACTTCGACCAGTTCCCGGACGTGCGTGTAGGTGGGTGCTCCCGCCTGTTTGGCGAGCCGAGCCAGAGCCACGAACTCGCCGGGATCCGTCAGCGGCGCGTAACCGAGGAGCACCCCGACCCCGAGCGCGCCCGCGGCGAGCTCAGCCTCCACAAGGGACAGCCAGGCCGTCAGTTCGGCCTGCGACGAGGTGCGTTGCCATGCCGGGTTGCCGAGCACCGCGAGACCGCTGTCGATGTTGGCGTCGGGCTCGATCCCGGCGAGCACCTGAGCCCTGGCCGACCCCCACGACGCGGAGAAACCGTAGTGCAGCGGCCTTCCCGCCGCGGCGGCCTCGGCGTAGGCCCGCTCGATCGGCATCAGCCCGGCTTCGAGGTCGAGCGCGGTCGTGACACCGTCCATCGCCTGCAGCCGCTGGCCCGCGATGGTGTGCACGTGACTGTGCAGGTCGATGAAACCGGGACCGACGACCAGGCCGGAGACGTCGATCTCCGTGTCGCCCGGCTGCGCGGGCAGACCAGGCCCGACGGCGGTGACCACCCCGCCGGATACCAGCACGTCGGCCGTACCGTCGAACCCCGTCGCCGGGTCGACGACACGCCCGCCACGCAAGAGTGTCCGCATGCTTCGCCTCCTAGGATCACCTCGTTCACCGGCGACCCTAGGAGGTTTCACGGGCCGCCCGTTCGTAGCGGACGACGAATCCGGGTAACCGGATCCATCCACCTGTACGAACTCGCCACGCCGTCACCGCGGTCGGCGGCACTTGCGACTGCTCTCAGAGTGCACAGTTCTTGTCCAGGACTGTGCAACGGCTGCCGGTGCCCGTCCGCGGTGGCTGAGACTGACCGCGTGACCGCTGACCTGATCATCACCAACGCCACCGTGTACACGATGGACGCCACGCGGCCGTGGGTGTCCGATTTCGCCGTGACCGGCGGGCGGATCGCCGACGACACCGACCGCGGACCGGACACCGAGGTGATCGACCTCGGCGGCGCGTTCGTCATGCCCGGCCTGGTCGACGTGCACAACCACCACGCTCTGGCCGGACGCGCGGAACTGTTCGAACTCACCTTCGGCGTGGACGCCGGCCTCGAGGACATCCTCGACGCCGTCCGCGCGCGGGCCCGTGACCTCGGCCCGGACGAATGGGTGGTCGGCGGGGCGTGGGCCTCCACCTTGGTCGAAACGCTGTCGGCATCGTCGGCCCGACGGGCGCTCGACGCCGCCGCGGGTGGCCGTCCGGTGAGCCTCGCCGACGACAGCAGGCACAACCGGTGGGTCAGCAGCCGGGCGCTGGAACTGGCCGGGATCACCGCCGCGACACCGGATCCGCCCGGTGGCGTGATCGTGCGTGACCACGGTGAGCCCAGCGGGCTGCTGCTGGAAACGGCGGGCGTCGTGGTCGAGCGGATCGCCGGGCGGCTCACCGCGGACCAGCACCGGCGTGCCTCGCAACACGCGATCGAGACCCTGCACGCCCACGGCGTCACCGCGTTCCAGGACGCGGCCGTGTCCACCGACATCCTCGGCGCGCTGAAGTCGTTGGACGACGCGGGTGAACTCGCGGCGTGGGTCGTGTCGTCGCTGCTGATCAACGACCCCTTGTTCGGCTACGACACCATCGGCCTGCCGCTGATTGAGGTGGCCGGGCAGTACCGCACCGAGCACCACCGGCCGGACTTCGTCAAGATCTTCCTCGACGGCGTCCCGCCGACTCGAACGGCCGCGTTCCTGGAGCCGTACCTGCCGGACGACGTCCACGGCGACTGTTTCCACGGCACGACGACCATGACCGCCGAGGAACTGACCGGGTGGCTGCGCACCGCGGCCAACGCGGGCCTGTCGGCGAAGGTGCACTGCACGGGCGACGCGTCCGTGCGGCTGCTGCTCGACGCCGTCGGCACGATCCGGGCGGAAGGCCACACGAACACGCGGTACCAGGTGGCGCACGGCCAGTTCGTGCACCCGGACGACCTGGCGCGGTTCGCCGCGCTCGGTGTCGCCGCCGACATCTCGCCGTTCCTGTGGATGCCCGGTGTGATCCCGGAGGCGATCGCCACCGTGCTGCCCGCCGAGCGCGGCGGGCGGATGCAGCCAAACCGGGCGCTGCTCGACAGCGGCGCGCTGCTCGCGGGCGGCTCGGACTGGCCGGTCAGCGAATCGCCGAACGCGTGGGAAGGAATCGCGGGCCTGGTCACGCGGCGGGATCCGTTCGGCAGGCGGCCCGGCGCCCTCTGGCCGGAGCAGGCGATCACCCTCGCCGAGGCGATCGAGGTGTTCACGCTGGGCGGTGCCAAGGCGTGCGGTCTCGACGACGTCACGGGTGCGCTGGTACCGGGCCGGTCAGCCGATTTCATCGTGCTCGACCGTGACCCGTTCCAGGTCTCCGACGTCGCCGGGACACAGGTCGTGGAAACGTGGTTCGCGGGTCAGCGCGTGTTCGCACGCTAGTGGTTGCGTTCGTCACCGCTAGGCCGCCTTGACCTTGCCCCTGGGTCAGGCTGGAACCTGGCCGCATGACGAACAACATCACTTCCACGGCTCGGCTCGCTCCGTCGGCCGACAGGCTCCTGCAGGACTCCCTCCAGACGTTCATCGATGCCGGGTTCGCCGGGATGCAGGTGCGCGTGCGGGATCAGCGGGGCGAGTGGGTCGGCAGCGCCGGGGTGCGGGCACTGGGCGAGACCGCACCGCCTCCGGCGGACGGGCGGTTCCGGATCGGCAGCAACACCAAGACCTTCGTCGCGACCGTGCTGCTGCAACTGGTCGCCGAGGGCAAAGCCGGGCTTGACCTCCCGGTGGCCGGTTACCTGCCGCAGTTCGGTCTGGACCAGCGGATCACGGTGCGAATGCTGCTGCAGCACACCAGCGGGGTGTTCAACCACACCGGCGAACACTACGGCGGAACCGCCATGCCGGGGTTGCCCTCGACGGGCCAGGAATGGGTGGACAACCGGTTCCACACCTACCAGCCGGAGGAGTTGGTGCGGTTCGCGCTGTCCAAGCCCGCGCTGTTCGCACCGGGGGCGGACTGGAACTACTCCAGCACCAACTACACGATCGCCGCACTGCTGATCGAGCAGATCACCGGCCGCTCGTACGCCGAGGAGACGCAGCGGCGGATCCTGCGGCCGCTGGGGTTGTCGGGCACTGTGGTGCCGGGCGCCCGGCCGGAGATTCCCGGGCCGCACGCCCACGGCTACTACCACTACCAGGACGACGGCCAGTGGAAGACTGTCGACGTCACCCGGCAGAATCCCTCCCTGCTGTTCGGCGGCGGTGACATGATCTCGACCACCCAGGACCTCCGCACCTTCTTCTCCGCGCTGATCGGCGGCAAGCTCCTGCCCGCGCCGCTGCTGACCGAGATGCGCACGCCGCACCCCAAGATGAACTACGGTCTCGGGCTGTTCGTGGAGGACCTGGGCGACGGCGTCACCGTCCTGCGCCACAACGGCAGCACCATCGGCTACGGGGCGTTGATGTACAGCACACCCGACGGCAGCAAGACCCTGACGGCCGCGATGACCGGCGGGGACGCCGGAACCGACCTGGCGAAGGAGTACCCGAGGGCATTGGACAAGCTCCTCAAGGCGGTGTTCTGCGAACAGGCCGCGGACTAGACCGAGCAGGCAGAACGGCCTCGACGACAAGGGCAGGCGGGTTGACCTCGCAGATGACAGGGCGGATGACTGGGCGGATGACAGGGAAGACGACCGGCGGCGTCACGATCGGTCAGGCGGCGGCCTTCGCCGGGGTCACGGTGAAGACCGTGCGGCACTACCACCGACACGGGCTGCTCGACGAACCGCGACGCGACACCTCCGGCTACCGGCGGTACGGATCGGCCGAACTGCTGCGGCTGATCCAGGCCCGGACCCTGGCCGCCGCCGGGGTACCGCTGGCCGAGGTCGGGCCGCTGCTCGACGCCGACGCCGAGCAGTTCGCGGCCACCCTCACCGATGTCGAACAACGCCTCACCGAACGGATCGACGACCTGATCGCCCGGCGCGACACACTACGACGGCTCGCCGACGGCGACCGGCTCCTGCTGACCGAGCGCGCCCTCGCCACCCTGGACCGGCTCACCGACCTCGGCTTCAGTCCCGACTACGTGGCCGGCCAGCGGGAAGCCATGGTGCTGGCCAGGGCGCTGGCACCGGAGTTCCTCGACATCTTCCTGACCCAACTCGACCACCGGCTCGGCGACGCCCAGTTCGTCGACCTGACCCGACGCGGCTGGGACGCGCGGTCCTGGGACCCGGACGACCCCCGGATCGACGAACTGGCGTCCGCGCTGGCCGACAACCTGCTGGCCAACCGCGAACTGCTGGCGGTACCGGCTGGCTTCCAGCCCCCCACGCCCGACGCCACAGCGCTGTACGGGCTGATCAACCACCACCGCGAGGATCACACATCGGCGGCCTGGACACGGCTCAACGCGCTCGTCGAGGCGAGACTGCGCTCCGCGGGCATACCCATCCCGGACCAGTGACGGCGCGTTGTGCCGTGCGAACGCCGCCGTGGCCCAGCTGAAGACCAGTTCGACCCTGGCACCCGTCGACCTGACCGCCGCGCCTGCGGTCAAGCTGACCGGGCCAGGAAGGAACCTTCACCTGGGCCATCAAACGGCAAGACCCACGCCCCCACCGACGGCATGCCGATCCGACAGGGCCAGCGAGTCCGTCGTCGTTGTCAGTGTGTCCTCTCCTTGTTGGCTTGAACCGCGACCAGCACGGTCACGGGGTCGCCGCAGCGCACCGCGCCAGGGCGGCGCACCTCGGCGTACGTCCCGAACTCGGCACCGGCCCGGCTGATGATCGAGCGCAGCACCTCGCGGTCCTTGGGCAGGCCGCGCTGCGGCTGCGTCACCATGACGCACCGTTTGCAGAGGCTTGTCACCTCGACGATGACCCGGCCGATCTGCAGTTCGTCGCCCACGGTGCCTTCGCCGGACCTGGCGGACAGGGTGGTGGCCCGATCGAGATCAGGGGTGGCCGACGTGAGCACGATGTTGGGCCGGAACCGGCGCAGGTCCCAGTCACCGCCGGGGTACCACCGCTGCGCCTGCTGGAGCGAGTCCCTGCTCAGCAGGTGCACCGGTGCCTCGTCGACGAACCCCCACGCCGGCAGGTCGAAGGTGTCCAGTTCGCCGGACCCGTCCGGGTCGCCCTGGTACTCCTCCACCGCGACCGCGCGACCGGCGGGCCGGTCCAGCCGCACCGCCTGGCCCAGCCACCGGCTGATGGCGGCGTCCGCGTCCCGGTCGTCACTGTGGACGGTCGGCCCGCCAGGCAAGGTGATCTCCACCGCCGAGCCGAGCCAGCGCGCCGAGGCGTCGAGCAGTTGGGGCACGCGCTTGGCCGTCAGTACCCGGCCGGTGGCGACCGCGACGACAGCGAACGCGCGATCTCCCACCACCCCGTGGTCGAGCACGAGCTCGGTGACCCGCTCGCCGCCCATCGACTTCACCGGGTAACGCCACAACTCCGCTACTGCAGGCGGGCTCACAGGTCGAGCACCACGTTCGCGGCCGGCCGCGAGATGCACAGCAGGATGCTGCCATCGCCCGGGTCGACATCCGGCCGCACGTCATAGCTGACGGTGCCCTGTTTCAACGCGCTGCTGCACGTGCCGCACATCCCGCCGCGGCACAGCGAGGCCGTGTCGATGTCGTTCTTCTCGGCGAACATCAGCAGCGAGTCGCACCCGTTGTCCCACACCGCTTCCACCCCCGACCGCTCGAACCGCACCCGCAGTTCGGTGATCGACGCCAGCGCGTCGATGCTGTCCGAGGCCTGCACGGTCGGCCGCACCATGGGTATCGACTTCCGCTCGGGGTCCAGCATCGTCAGCCGTTCGGCGGGCAGCGACGCGGGGTCCATCGGCAGGAACCCGTACCGGGCGAACCAGTCCCTGGTCGTCTTGGTGAAGACGACCGCGTCGGCGAATCCCTCCGACTCCAGCACGATCAGCATGCTGGTCAGCAGGAACCGGCCGATGCCGAGGCTCTGCCAGCGCCCGTCGACCGCCACGTTGAAGATCTCGGCGAGGTCGGTGAAGCGGCGGATCCCGGCGCACGCCACCACGACCTCGTCGATCTCCACGACGTAGAAGTCCTCGACGTCGGTGTCGAACAGCTCGAGGTCACGCGCGATCAGGCCACCCGTCGCCACGAACGGCTTGGACAGCTCGTACATCGCAAGGACGTCGCCGCTCTGGGCGCCGCGGAACGTCGCGTCGATGATCTCGTCCCCGCCCTGGCTCATGATGGCGTCGAACCGGGGGCGTTCACTCTCATCAGACACTGTGTCCCCTCAGAGATAAGACGTAAGTTCGCCCGCACGGCGCACGTCGGCGCTGCAGCAGTGGAATCCGCCGCCGAAGGTGCGACCGTGGCGGTACGGCACCGGAATCACGGTGAAGCCCGCCGAGTCCAGCAGCTTCGCAAGCCCGTCCTGCGCCTTCGGCACGATGACCGTCTCCTCGTCCACGGACAGGATGTTCATGCCGATCCAGGTGGAGGCGCGCGGCCACTCGAAGCCGAAACCGTCGTCCTGCGGGTCGTCGAACCACAGGGTCTTCCAGCCGCGCAACGGTTCCGGGATGAGGTCCGGGTTCAGCCTGCCCGCGTTCGCCAGCAGCACACCGGGCTTGAGCACATGAATCGTCGTACCGACGTGGTCGTCGCAGATCGACATCTCGTGCACGCGGTAGTCGGATCCCAGGACCCGGGCCAGCCAGGCAGCCCCGAAGCGGTTACCGGTGTTGCTCACGTTGTAGAACAAGTCGCGGCCGCACCGGATGATGTTGGCCGCGTCGAACAGCGGCTCGAGCTCGCCGAGCACCGGGTTGCCGGCCTCGTCGTACTGGTAGGTCTCTTCGGGCAGCTGGGGTTTGGGCGCCGCCAGCCAGCGGGCCCCGCCGTCGAAGTACTCGCGCAGCAGCTTGCGGAACGGGAAGGTCTCGGCATACCTGGCCCGCACGGCCATGGGCGCCTCGATGATCGTGTCACCGACGACCAGCAGGCAGTCCCGTGGCATCAGGGCATGGTTGGCGGTGCTCTTCCAGTCCAGGACGTTGATCGGCCTGCTGTGGTCGACCTGCTCCGGCCGCCGCACGCGCACCCCTGACTTCTCCAGGGTGTCGGTGAGTGCCTGCAGGTCCTCCTCGGTCTCCTCCACGATCCTGGCCAGGGTGTTGACCGAAATCGCCTCCGACTCGGAGCCCGGCGGCGGGGAGAAGAAGTGCTTCATGGAACTGTCGATCGACGGGAAGTTGAACCCCTCGGCGCTTCCGACGACGATCTCCTGGAGCTTGCCGAAGTCGTTGTACGAACTGACCGCGCTCATTGCGTGTTCCTCTCTTGTGTGCCACGGCTAAGGGCCAGCCCGAAGGGCTGATCGACCGACATCAGCTCGACGTAGTTCACGTTGACGTGCGCCGGCGTGCCGTACGCCCACAGGACGGCGTCCGCGACGTCACCAGGAGTCAACGGGTTGATGCCCTTGTACAGGGCGTCCGCCTTGTCCTGGTCGCCCCCGAACCGCACGAGGGCGAACTCCGAGCGCACCATCCCCGGCGCGACGCAGGTCACCCGGATGCCCGAGCCCTGGATGTCCGCACGCAGGTTCGCCGACAGGTGGTGGACGAAGGCCTTCGTCGCCGCGTAGACATTGCCTCCGTAGAACGCGTACTCGGCGGCCAGCGACCCGATGTTGATCACGTGGCCGGCCTCGGCCTTGCGCATCCTGGGCAGCACGGCGTGCGTACAGGTGAGCAGGCCCGCGACGTTCGTGTCGAGCATCGTTCGCCAAGCGTCGGGATCCCCCTCGTCGAGGGGCCCGAGGCCAAGGGACAACCCGGCGTTGTTGACCAGTACGCCGATCTCGTCCAAGGCGTCGAAGGCGCTCTCGACGGCCGACCGGTCCCGCACGTCCACGGCCAGTGTGCGCACCCGGTCGGTGCCGAAGTCGTTCGCCAGGCCGGCGAAACGCTCGGCCCGGCGAGCGAGCAGCGCCACCCGGTGGCCGTTGTCCAGGAACCGCTTGGCGACGGCCTGGCCGATGCCGGAGGACGCTCCCGTGACCACGACCCAGCCGTCCGTCATCGCGCGTCCTCCTTCTGGTCGAGGCCGTCGGTGTGCGGCCGGAACGGGCATTTCCAGTCCGGCGAGGTCGCGCGGCCGGAGTACTGCATGGCTTCCGAGCGCTCGCCGAAGTCCGAGAGATTGGGGTTGATCGATCCCTGCAGCGCCATCTCCCGTGCCCGCACCTCGGTGCGGATACGGCCGTAGATCCCGCGCTCGCGCAGCCGCTCGAACTGCACGTGCGAGTTGAACACGAGCGTGGGGTGGCTGAACTGGCGGGTGATCCGCGACGAGTTCGCGTGCAACCCGACCACGAAGAAGGCCTGTTCGGCGATGCTGAACGCGAAGCGGTCGGACGTCGGGTCGGAATCGGCGAAGTCCGCCCAGGCGAAGCGGCGGACGTCCCGGTCGTGCAGACCCTGCAGCTGCTGCCACACGAGCGTCTCGAACTCGGTCTCGTCGAGGCCGAACGGGCCTTCGAAGGTGGCGACGAACGTCGCGAGCAGTTCGTGGATGTCGTCACGGCGCACTGCGAAATCCGTGACCGCCGCCGACAGTTCGTCTGTCGTCGCGGGCTCGCCCATCGGTCCGAAGTGGCGGTGCACAACGCTCCCGCGCATCCATGCCGTCTTCGCGGCCACGCAGGAGAACGTGTCGCCCTGGAGCTTCGCTCCCAGTGCCGCGACCATCTCCTCGGGCTTGCTTCCCCCGGTTGTCATGGTGTTATCACTTCCTGGTCCGTCTGATGCGGTCGCGCGCAATGGTCTGGTCGACGTGGTCCCAGTGCTCGCGCTGGTGGGGATTTCCGGATTTCGGGTCATGGGCATGGCCGGACGCCCGGCTCCTCCGGCCGGGGTCGCCCGTGGTCATCCGCCCCGATAAACCAGATCGGCGACCGGGACCTTGGCGAGCGCGGCCCGGTCGACCTTTCCCGGCCGGTTGAGGGGCAGCTCGTCCAGCCAGATGTAGAACCGCGGGACCATGTGGCTGGGCAGCCTTTCCCGCAGCAGGCGCACCAGTTCCTCGTCAGCCGACCGCGTCCCGGTCAGGAAGGCGACGACGGCGGTCCCGCCCGGAGCGTCCTCGCGCACCAGCATCACGGCGTCGACGACACCGGGGCACTGGAGCAGGGCGTGCTCCACCTCGCCGGTCTCCACCCGGAAACCGTTGATCTTCACCTGGTCGTCGAACCGGCCGTGGAAGACCAGGTCCCCGTCCGGCTGCAGGACGACCCGGTCCCCGGTCGCGTACATCCGCTCGCCCGGGGTGGCGGAGTACGGATCGGGCAGGAACGCCGAGGCCGTCCGAGCAGGCAGGCCGAGGTACCCCCTGGCGAGTGCGGCACCGGCCAGGTACAACTGCCCGACCTCGCCGACCGGCACCTGGCGCAGCTCCTCGTCGAGGACGTAGGTGCGCACGTTGCGGATCGCCTTGCCGATCGGCGCCCGTTGCGGGGTCGAGGGGAGGCACCGGTACCACGTGGTGGCGACCGACGCTTCGGTGGGGCCGTAGCAGTTCCACACGACCATGTCGCCCGCGGCTTCCGCGAGGCCTCGGCCGTCCAGCTGCGAACTGCCTGCCGCGACGAGCCGGACCCCGGCGTTGGCCAGGCGCGGCAGCAGCGACCGGCCGTACGGCCCGACCATGGCTGCCGGGATGTCCAGCACCGTGGCGCCGAGCGTGCGGGCCTCGTGCACGATCCGGGTCGCGGGCAGTTCGCCCGGCTCGGGGATCCCGACGGCACCCCCGCAGCACAGGGCCATCAGGCAGTCCTGCATCGTGATGTCCACAGTGGCCTGACACGTCCACAGGACGACGTCGTCGGTGCGGATCAGGTCGAGGTCGTCCCGGCTGGCCAGGATGAGGTTGACGATCCCCTGGTGCGGAACGCCGACCACCTTCGGACGGCCGGTCGAACCCGACGTCGTGATCGCGTAGGCCAGGTCCTGCGGGTCCGGCACCGGCAGACCATCGCTCGTCTCGGGCTCGCCATGGAGGCTGGGGTCGTCGAACAGCTGCACGCCCGGCAGCCACGCGTCATGGGAGAGAGCCAGCGTCAGCTCGCACCCCACGTCGTGCAGCACCTCCCCGTTGCGGGCGGGCGGGTCGTCGGGGGCCAACGGCAGACATGCCGCGCCGGACCGCATCACGGCGACGAGACCGATCAAAGCGGCCGCACTGCGGGGAATCGGCATCCCGACGATCTTGCCCGGACCGGCGCCGAGCTTGGTGAGCCGATGTGCCAGCCGGGCCGTCTCGCGGCCGAACTCGGCGTAGGTCCACGAGCGCTCGGCGGTCCGCACGGCCGTGGCGTCCGGGCGGATGCGGACCTGGTGGTCGAACATCTCACAGACCGTCCGGGCCGCGGACGCGTGCGCTCCGTTCTGGCGGGAATCGTCCATGGCCAGTCAGCTCCTCGTCGCGTTTTCCGCCGTGGCCCGGCGCAGGCTCAGCGGCCGCATGTCGGTCCAGACCTCGTCGATGTGGCCGAGGCAGTCCTCTTTGGACCCGACATGGCCCGAGGCACGCCAGCCGGCCGGAAGATCGCGGTCGGACGGCCAGATTGAGTACTGCTCCTCGTGGTTGACCACGACGCGGAACTCGCGCTGCCTGTCGTCGAACATTCGGTGTCCTGCCCTCTCCCTGCTCGTCGTGTCGTCAGTGCTCATCGAGCGCCCATGCGACGGCCTCGGGAAGCATCGCCTCCCAGGCGGCATAGGTGTGGCCGCCGTCGCCGTACTCGTCGCGTACGACGTGACCCTGTCCGCTCAGGTCCGCGGCGACCTTCTTCGTCGCCTCAAGCAGACTGAGCCCGTCGTCGAGCTCGATGTCCGCCTCTTCCCGGCCCGCGCCCAGGAAGAGCCGGGCAGGACGGGCCGCACCACCGTTCGGGTGAGGAGTCAGCTCGTGGTCGGTGAGAGGGCCCGAGATGCCGACCGCGCCGTCGAAACAGTCCGCGCGGCGCAGTGCGGCGCGGATGGCGGCGACGGCTCCCAGGCTCGCGCCGAGCGCGGTGACCTGCTCCACACGCCATCGCTCGCCCAGCCAGTCGCGCAGGTACGGCACCAGATCGTCGGCGAGTACGTCGGTGTACGCGTCGTCGAGCAGTTCCGCCCGGCGGGCCGACCAGTCCGCGGGACTCAGGAAAATCGCCGCGGTCGGCGGGATGCGCCCGGCGAGGGCAAGCCTGTCCAGTATTGCCGGGAACCGCATGACGTCAACGAACTCCGAGCCGTCGAGCACAACCAGCGCTCGGGTGACAGGGGTGTCCTGATCCGCCGCGGTGACGAACAGATCCACCCGCCGGTCCCCGCCGAGGGTCCTGTTGTGCCAGCTCCGCCGTTCCATGCGGTGCTCACGGGACTCGGCGCCGAGGTCGGGCTGGCTCTCGCTCAACAACGCCTGCGCGTACGACGCAGGCGTCCGGCAGTCCATCATCAGCCGGAGGGGGACCTCACGTCCGAGCAGCTGCCGGATCGCCGCGGTCGCGCGGGGCACCAGCAGGGAATGGCCGCCGTGCTCGAAGAAGTCTCCCCCAGCGGGCACGGGGCGGCCGAGCACGGTCGACCAGGCCTCCGCGACGCGAGCCTCGATGCCGGTCTCCGGGGGCGGTGCGTCAGCGGGCTCGGACGGTCCCAGCGCAATCGCCGCGAGCGCGGCCCGGTCCACCTTGTTGTTGGTGGTCAACGGGATCCGCGGCACCTCGACGATGTGGTCGGGAACCATGTACGGCGGCAGGGACCGGCCGAGCTCCCGGCGCAGCCCGGCCCGGTCGACCGGGCCGGACGCCACGACGTACGCCGCGAGGCACGGCCCTGTCGCCAGTTCGGCCCGAAGCACGATCGCCGAGGTGATGCCGGGGCTGCGCAGCAGCGCGTGCTCGATCTCGCTCGTCTCGATCCGGAAGCCGCGGATCTTCACCTGGCGGTCGGTGCGGCCGAGGATGTCGACCGCGCCGTCGGCCAGATACCGGCCCGCGTCTCCGGTGCGGTACATGCGCGATCCCGGTGGCCCGTAGGGATCGGGAACGAACATGTCCGCGGTCAGCCCAGGACGCCCGTGGTAGCCGCGCGCCAGGCCGTCGCCCGCCAGGTGGATCTCGCCCCGCATCCCGACCGGGCAGTGGTCCAGGTTCGGGTCGAGGACGTAGACCCGCGTGTACGGGATGGGATGCCCGATGGGCACCCGGCCGGTGGTGGGGCGGCCTTCGAACACCGTGGAGAACACCGTGCTCTCCGTGGGCCCGTACGAAGCCGTCACCCGGCAGCCGGGAAGCAGGTCGATGGCCGTGGCGAAGCTCTTCGGGTTGACGACGTCACCGCCGACGACGAGCTGGCGCAACCCGGCCAGCGACCCGATGCCCCGCTCGACGAGGAGGTCGAGCTGCGGGGACACCAGTTTCAGTGTCGTCACCCCGTAGTCGTGTACGACGGTGTCCAGATTCTCCTGCAGCGTCCCGGTGTCCGTCACCGCCACGCGACCGCCGTGCGCCAGCGGGGCCCACTCGAGCACGGCCACGTCGAAGGTCAACGGCCCTGCCTGGAGGAGCGTCGCGCCGGGGCCGACATCGAGGTAACTCGGAGCGCCCGCGACAAGCCGGCTGAGCGCGCGGTGGGAGATCGCGACCGACTTGGGCGTTCCGGTGGAACCCGACGTGGAGATCAGGTATGCCAGGTTGTCGGGCCCCGCCGCCAGCGGGAGGTCTCCGGTCTCGGTGCCCGTCAGGTCGGGCACGTCGGGACCGACCTCGAGCACCGGACCGGTGTGCTCCGGGATCGCGGTGCGCAACGACGGACTGACCACCGTCAGGACCACGTCGGCGTCGCCGAGCAGGAACCGCAGCCGGTCGGCGGGAAAGCCGGGGTCCAGCGGGAGGTAGGCCGCCCCGCACTTGGCGATGGCGAGCAGGACCACGTACCGCTCGACACTGTGCTCGAGGCACACCCCGACGATCCGCTCCGGTCCCACACCGCGGGTGATCAGGTGCCGGGCCAACTGGTTGGCCCGCTCGTTCAGTTGCCCGTACGTGAGCTCGCCGCGGGCGCCGACCACCGCCGGAGCCTGCGGCCGGGAAGCCGCCTGGGCCTGGAAGAGCTCCACGATGGTGGCTTGCGGGGCGGGACTCGGGTCGTTGCGGGCGTGCAGGACGTCCAGTTCCGACGCCGAGACGAGGGTGAAGTCGCGCAGTGGTCGCTCGGGGTCGGCCACCGCCTGCTCGACCAGCCGGACGTACCGCGCTGTGATCGCCTCGACCGGCGCCCGGTCGAACAGGTCGAGCCGGTAGAGGAAGGTGACCTCGATGCCACCGTCGACCGGCAGCGTGGTGAGGGAGAGATCGAACCGGGCAGTGGTCGGCACGTCGGGACGCCACAGCACCGGCGCGCCAGGTGACTCGGTCAGGCTGACCCGGTCGCCCGCGTGGTTGAGCACCACGTCGAACACCGGGTTGCGCTGCGTCTGCGACCCACCTCGGACCGCGCCCACGATCTGTTCGAAGGGCGCGTCCTGGTGGGCGTCCGCGGCCATCCACGCGTCGCGGGTGCGCACGATGAGATCGCGGAAGGTCAGGCCCGGCTCGGACAGCTGGATCCGGACCGGGACGGTGTTGATGAAGAACCCGACGAGGTCCTGCAGGTCGGGGTGCGGGCGGTCGGAGACGATGGCGCCGATGACGATGTCGTCCGAGCCGGTGTAGGCGCTCAGCGTCGCCGCCAGTGCGGCCATCACCACGATGAACGGGGTGGCGCGGGCCCGCCAGGCCAGGCCCGTCAGCGCGGACGTGGTCTCCTCGGACAGGTGGGCGACGACGGTACCGCCCGCCCCGTCGGCCGTGGCCGGCCGCGGCCGGTCCAGTGGCAGGTCCGGCCGGTCGTGGCCCGACAAGGCGCCACGCCACCACTCGAGGAGCGACGCGAGCCGCTCGTCGGTCAGGAACTGCCGCTGCCAGACGGCGTAGTCGCCGTACTGGACCGGCAGCTGGGGAAGCTGCGCGGGCCGCTCCTCCAGCGCGGCCGCGTACAACTCGGTCAGGTCACGCGACAGCACGTCCATGGACCAGCGGTCCGTGAGGATGTGGTGCATGACCATGCACAGCCCCGGGCCCTCGTCGAGTTCCGCGGCGATCAGCCGGAACAGCGGCGGCTGCGCGAGGTCGAACGGCCGGGTGGCGGCGGCGTCGAGCGCCGCGCGCCATTCCCGGCCTGCCCAGGTGACGGGGATGCTGACCTCGTCGAGGACTTCCAGGACAACCGTCCCGTCCGGTTGCGGGGCGAACCTGCTCCGCAGGATCTCGTGCCTGCGGACCAGCCCGGCGATGGCCTCGCCGAGTGCCGCGGGCTCGAGGCCCTTGGGAAACTGCCAGCCCTCCAGGATGTGGTACTGGCTGATCGCGGAATCCAACTGGTGAGCCCACCAGAGCCGCTCCTGTCCCGCGGCGAGCGGATAACGGCCCGCCGTGGGCTCACGGATCAGCGGGAACGGATTTGCCGGTCGCTGCTCTCGTCGAGGCATGACGAGGCTGACTCCTCTCGAGGGTGCGATGAGTACGCCGCGAAACGGGTGCGGACGCCGACGATGGAGGTGGCGGTCAGGCCCGCGCGACCGTCTCGTCCACGCGGACGCCCTCCTGGGCGGACTCAAGAGCGGCGACGATGCCGTTCACGGAACTGAAGGTTTCGTGGCTGAGCCGGTCGGCGGGCAACTCGATGCCGCACGTGTCCTCGATCTCCAGCATCAGACCCATGCAGGTGAGCGAGGTCATGCCCAGGTTCCACAGGTCGTCGGACGGGCTCAGCTTGCGGTCGCCCAGGTTGAGCTGCTTCTCGGTGAGTCTCGTGACGACGTCCAGGAGGGACTCCTGCTGGTTGCTCATCGTGCGTCTCCAATGCCGCTGCCCACCGGGGTCAAGGTGGATGCGCTGCCACGCAGGCGGTTGAGGTACCGGGCGATCCGGCGCCCGCCGACGAGGCTGCCCTCGGCGGACCAGAGCACGTCGGGGCCGAACGCGTACTCGGTGCCGAGCTGGTCGAACGCTTCCCTTGCCCTGGCCCGGTAGTAGGCCGCCAGGTGCGTGGTCGTCATCTGCGGCGCGGCTTCCGCACCGGTCTCGAACCACGCGGCGAGGCTGTGGATCACGTACTCCTCGATGGACTCCTCGACCGTCCTGATCTCGATCGGACGGCGCACCGGGTTGAACATCGAGTCGATGACTCCCGGCTGGCCCTGCAGCTCGTTCGCGACGTGCTGGGCCAGCAGTGGCGCGCAGTGGAAGCCGTCGCGGTACGTGCCGGTCATCAGGTAGAGGCCGGGCAGGGGCAGCCAACCGATCATCGGGAAGCCGTCGAAGGTCACCGGTCGGTTGCCGCTGAGCCACCCCACGACCTCGTGCTGCGCGATCTGCTCGTCCAGCTGCTGCATCGCGTACTGGGCGAGGTAACGCGCGTCGCCGACCCATGTGACGCTGGAAACCTCGTCGACCAGGCGGTTGGTCGCGCCGAGGTACTCGCATCCCGGACCGGCGGGCACGACGTGCAGACCACAGGCGAAGCCACGGTTCGGGGTCCGCACCACGCTTTGGAACGGCTCACCGCTCGTGCGCTGCGCGAGCATCGCGAAGCCGAGGCCCGCGATCATGGGGACGAGCTCGAGGTCCTCTGCCACGGTGCGCACCAGGGCCTCGCTGCGCGCGCCGGTCGCGACGACCACGGCCCCCGCCTCGATGATGTGGCCGTCGTCGAGCTCGACGCCGGTCACCGCCTCGCCGTCCTTGATCAGCTTGCGCACGGTCTGGTTGATCCGGGTGGCGCCCATCTCGTCCAGGCGCACCTCGAGGGCGGCCAGCACGCCACGGGCGTCCACGGCTCCCTCGCCCGGCACGTGGATGGCGCGCAGCGCCCTGGTGTCGGTCCTCGGCTTGAAGCCGGGGATGTCCTTCGGGTCGATCTCCGACCACGGCTTGTCGTACTCGTCGAGCGCCTTGATCATGTGCTCGAAGTTGATCGTGTCCAGTTCCGCGCCGATGGCGTTGAGGACGACGTGCGACTCGGTGGCCGTCTGCAGCGGGAACCCGCTGGAGGAGTACGGCTCGAGGCGGTTGATCACGTCCGGCCAGCGCTCGTGCGCGCGGAGGCCGATCTCGAACCTCGTCCGCGAGGCGGGGGTCCGCAGGGAGTCCGCAGTCACCTCACCGAACGTGCCGAGCATGGCGCCCGCGGCCTTGCTGGCACCGGCGTCCCGGTCGTTCGGGCCGACCACGACGACAGAGCCGGCCTGGCGCTCCATCAGCTCCTCGGCGAGGAACAGACCGAGTGCGCCGTTGCCGACGATGACGACGTCAGCCTGCGTCGGCTTTTCGGTGTTTGCAGAGATTGGCCGTTGCATCGATCCTCCGTTGTTCCGTTGAGATTCAGCTGGTGGTTGCGACCACTAGCACCAGGAGCAGGTCGGCCCATCGCTTTCGGCGGTCGTGGGCCTGCTGCCTTCACTGCCCCGCGACCGCCGATGGATCTGGGACCTGGTCGACATCGCGCAGTGCTGCCGCGATGCCCGCCACGGTCGGTGTCTCGAACAGCACCGCGATCGGCAGATCGGGTGAGGTCTTCTTGCGCAGGATGTTGAGCAGCCGCAACGCCTGCAGGGAGTTGCCGCCGAGCTCGAAGAAGTCGTCGTCCGCCGATACCTCCGGCAGGCCGAGGATCTCGGTGAAGGTGCCCGCGACGAGTTCCTCCTCCGAGTCGCGCGGAACCTCCTTGGCCTGCCGGACCGGCTGCGCGGGCAGGACCAGTGCGGACTTGTCCACCTTGCCGGTCGGCCCGAGGGGGAACCGGTCAAGCGCGACCACGTGCGTGGGAATCATGTACTCCGGCAGCGTTTCCGCCAGCTGGGCCCGGACCTGCTGGCCGTTGACCGTGCCGGGGACCACGAAGGCCGCGAGCGCCATGTCCTCCCCGCTGCCCACGGTGGTCAGCACCGCCCACTCGACGTCCTGAATGGACTCGATCGCCCGCTCGATCTCCCCGAGCTCGATCCGGAACCCGCGGACCTTGACCTGGTCGTCGGCCCGGCCGACGAAGTCCAGTGCGCCGTCCTCGCGGCGGCGAACGATGTCGCCCGTCCGGTACATGCGGCCGCCGTCGAACGGGTTGTCGATGAAGCGTTCCCTGGTCAGCTCCGGCCGGTTGAGGTAACCGGTGGCGAGGCCCGGACCGGCGATGTGGAGCTCGCCCGCTTCGCCGTCGTCCACCGGCTTTCCCTCGGGGTCGAGGATGTAGAGCAGGGAGTTGGTCCTCGGGTAACCGATCGGGATCGCGGCGTCGGTGTCCAGCGGACCGCAGTCCCAGTAGGTCGTGTCGATCGAGTACTCGGTCGGACCGTACTGGTTGTGCAGACCGGCTTTCGCCGTCGAGAGGAACCTGCGGGCCAGAGCGGGGGACAGCACCTCTCCCCCGGAGAACACCTCGCGCAGCGACGGGCAGTCGCCCAGCCCGGGCTCCTCGTCCAGCAGCGCCTGCAGCAGCGCGGGCACGACCGCGAGGCACGTGACGTTCTCCGAACGGACCAGGTCGGTCAGGTACCGGGGATCCTGTCCGTACAACGGGTCGGCGACGACGAGCCGCCCGCCCGTGGTCAGCGGGATGAAGATCTCCCACAGCGAGACGTCGAAGCTCAGCGCGTGATGCAGGATCACGGCGTCCTCGGGGCCCGACGGGTAGGTGGTGCGTTCCCACAGGACGCGGTCGACGATGCCGCGGTGCGGGATCTCGACGCCCTTCGGCTGGCCGGTCGACCCGGAGGTGTAGATGATGTAGGCCGTCTGCTCCGGCGAGATGGCCACGGTCTCCAGCTGTGCGCCCGGGGCGCCGAGGACGTCGTCGAACTCCACCATCGCGGTGCCGGGCACGGATGGCAAGTCGGCCCCGGCGTGCACGACCACGAGAGGTGCGCAGTCCTCGATCATGAAGCTCAGCCGGTTGGCCGGGAACTCCGGATCGAGCGGCACGTAGCCCGCGCCCGTCTTCAGGATGCCGAGGATGGCGGCCACGGCGGCGGACGAGCGCTCGATCGCCATCCCGATCAGCTGGCCGCGGCCGGCCCCGCGCTCGCGCAGTCCCACCGCGATCCGGGTCGCCTGCTCGTCCAGCTCGGCATAGGTCCAGGTGGCGTCGGGCCCGGTCACGGCGATCGCGTCGGGCGTCGCCGCCGCCTGCTCTTCGACCAGGTGGTGCAGGCCAACTGCCGCCGGGCCGGGGGGACCGTCCGTGCGGCCGGTGCTGGTCATCGGGATCCTTCCCTTCGGGTTGAGCCCGCCAGTCGCAGCCGGGCGGGTGTTCCGTGGCGAACGGAGAATGCGCATGCCTTGCGGTAGAACCGCTGTGCGTCCTGGTCGGACCGCAGCCCGAACGCCCCGTGCAGGTGCAGTGCGGTGGTCGTCGCCTCGACCGCGAGCTCCGAGCAGGCCGCCAGCAGCCGCGAGGCGTCTGCCGGCGCAACGGTTTCGGCTTCGGTTCGACCGGCCTCGATCCGGGTGGCGACGTGCTCGCCGAGGGCGTGCAAGGCCGTCAGCCGGGCGGTCAGCGCGGACAGCTGGAAGGCGACCGCCTGGTTGTTCCCGATCGGCCTGCCGAACTGCACCCGCTCCTGCACGCGCCGGACGGCGGCGTTGACGGCGCCCTGTGCCAGGCCGCAGAGATAGGCCCCGGCCCGGCTGTGCAGCCGCGCCTGGGTCAGCGCACACGCGGTGCAGTCCGGCTTGTCGCACACCACGAGCCCGGTCGCCGGGCCCGCGTCGGCCGCGTACAGCTCCTCCTCGCTCAGCGAGCGCAAGGGCTGGCGGGTGATGTCGTCCGCGGCGTAGAGGACAAGCGGGGAGCCCACCGCCAGCAGCCACCCTGCCGATCCCACGGCGATGGCCTGGCCGTGCCCGGGTATCAGCAACGCGACAGGCGACGCCGCCCTGGCCCGCATGACCTCGTCGATGTCATGCCCGGCAAGGAATTCAGCGGCGATGGCGTGTTCGATGGCCGCGTACGGGTCGGCGACGGTACCGCTGTGGAAGGCGGCCAGGTAGGCGGACGCCGAGTCCCGTGCGGCTTCCATGTCCAGCTCGGCGCTCATGACGTCCCTCCGAGGCCCAGGCTGGACCCGATGATCTCCAGCATGATTTCCGAGCCGCCCGCGGACAGGGTCAGTCCGGGCGCCTCCCGCAGCATCGCCACCGATGTGGCGTCCGCCGGGCCGCCGACGTCCAGTGCCAGCTGCGCCACCTTGACGCACAGCTCGCTGTTGAACCACTTGGCCATCGCCGCCTCCTCGGCGTTCAGGTCGCCTTCCTGCTGGCGCTCGACGAGCCGCCACGCCAGCACGCGTCCCGCGGCGGCTTGGGTCTGCAGGCTGACGAGGCGGTCGCGCAGGACGGCGTCGTCGCGGGCCTCGACCTGCTTGGCCACGGTCTTCAGCCAGCTGTTGGCCTTGGCGTTGTAGTCGACGCCGGTCCGCTCGATCGCCAGGCCCGCGGCCAGCACGAACCAGCCGCCGTCGACCGGCCCGAGCACGTCGCAGTCGGGGACGTGCACCCCGTCCAGAAGCACCTCGTAGAACGGATCGGGGTAGAGCGACTCGACCAGGCTCGCCTTGACGGCCGGGTTGTCCAGTGCCACGAGGAACAAGGTGATGCCCGCCTCGGCCCGGCCCCGATCGGAAGTCCTGGCCGCGACCACGGCGTAGCCCGCCCGGCGAACCTGGACGGCGTACCACTTGGAGCCGTACAGCCGCCAGCCGCCGTCGACGCGCTCGGCCCGGGTCCGCAGCGACGCCAGATCCGACCCCGCCTCGGCCTCGCTGTACAGCACCACCATCGTGCCGAGTCCGGCGGCGAGCGGAGGCAGGAAGCGGGCTTTCTGCTCGGCGCTGGCCACGAAGAGCAGCAGCGCCCCGGCGTTCGTGATCGTGTTGATGAAGGGCATGTCCGGTATCCCGTGCCCGGACAACTCCTCCTGCACTATCGCGGCGTGCGCCGCGGTCGCGTCCCGCCCGCCGTACCGCCGGGGCCAGGCCGGAGCCAGCATCTGGTGCGCACCGAGCAGTTGGTACACCGTCTCGGGGAAGCACTCCTCCGGTGGCACATCGGCGATGGCGGCCAGTTCCGCCGCGACCTCGGGCCTGGCCAGCAAGTCGCGTAGCTCTTGCCGGAACAGTTGCAGCTCAGGAGTCAGCGTTGGGTTCATGAGACGTCTTCCAGGAGGTGGTCAGCGTTGTCTTCACGAATCGGGTTATGGCACCCACGTGCGGCGCCCTCATCAGCTCGTAGTGGTCAGCGGGGAACCGGCGCAGGCGCAGGCGTCCTGTCGTGTGCTCCTGCCAGCGCGGCGCGTCCTGGTTGTCCTTGCGGGATATGAACACGAGGTCGTTGGTCACCTGGCTCGGCGGCTGGTAGGCGACCTGCGCCAGGCAGTGGGTGCGGAACACCTCGAACCGGGTCGCGCGCTCCTCGGCGGTGATGCCGTCCGCGCCGGCCATCCTGCTCAGCTCGGCCTCGAACTCGACGCGGATCGTCGCGTCGTCGACCGCCCCGATCCCCGGCAGCGGCGTGTCGATCATCAGCAACGGCCCGGTCGCGCGTCCGGCCGCCGCCAATCTCCTCGCCATCTCGAAGGCGACGAGCCCGCCGAACGACCACCCGCCCAGCAGCAGCGGACCCGGCGGCACCTCCGCCAGGTAGCGCTCGGCCATCGACTCGACGTCGGTGTCCAGCACACCGCCGTCCAATGCGACCGGCAGGAACGCCGCCGTCGCCACCTCGGGTGACAGATCGCCTGCCAGCCCGCGGTAACATGCCACCGATCCACCTGCCGGATGGACCAGGTGCACCACCGCGGCTCCCGCGGGCACCGCCGTCAAGCTGACCCGGCAACGCTCTCGGGACGAGCCCTCAACCACTTCTACGCTGTCCGATTCGGACATCAGAACTCCCCAGTCGGTGCCGCGAATGACCGGCGGCGATGTGCGCCCGCGCGGATGGAACCGCATGCCGTGCAAGGCAACCGGCGATCCCACCCGAGACAGGGCGGGGGTGGGCCGGAACTCCGCGTGAAACCAGCGCGGGCACCCCGGTACCAGGCCGGCAGAAGACGATCGAGGGCGGCGCGGGCAACCGTGGCCGCGTCGAGTAGCTAGATCGACCCCACGCGCTTGTGTCGGTGTTGCCGTGCTGGAGCTGTTGTCATGACTTCGTTCCCCCTGGTCAAGGCGAGCGGACCCACGCCCGCCTTCCGGATCAGCCCGGTGCCGGTTCGACGCCTGCCAGCCGGTCGGCCTGACTGATGTGGTCGTCGAGACCGAGGAGTTCCCAGCGGAGCAAGGCAAGCGGGACGTTGCCGTCCAGCCAGAGGCGCTCGTGGAACTCGCGCAGGTCGAAGTGGACGGACTGCCGCGCGCACGCGGCGAGCAGGGCGAGCACCTGCGCCTTGCCCGCCTGGTAGCTCAGGCCCTGGCCCGGCGTGCCCGCGAAGAAGGCAGCCTCCTGCCAGGCCGTGGGGCGGTCCATCGGCACGATCTCGGCGAGGTGATCCGCGGCCTCGTCGATGGTGAGCGTGCCGACGGCGAGCCGGATGTCCACTTCGACCCGCAACGCCCGCAGCCGCATGGAGTTCGCGATGAACACGGCACTGTCCGGCATGTCGTCGAGGAAACCGGCCTGCAGCATCAGTTCCTCGTTGTAGAACGCTATGCCCTCGTTCGGAATGGAGTCGTAGAAGTGGCGGCGCACCGGGTTGGGGTGCCGCCACGACAGAGCTGCCTGGAGGGCGTGGACGGCCTCGTGGGTGAGACCGATGCGAGGATCCCGCGCCTTGGCCCGCGCGAAGTAGGACATGCCGTCCGAGGGCGGCTTCATGTAGCAGACCGCGTCCTCGGTGGGGCGCACGATGGAGCCGATGTCGTGCGTGACGCCGAGCCAGCTCAAGGGCGCGAGGTAGGGCGGCATGGCCGCGAAGGTGTAGTGGCGCAGGTCGTCCGGCAACCTGAGCAGGTCTTGGTCGGCGTAGAAACGGCGCACTGCGAGTTCGTCGTCGCGGAGCCGCTCGATGATCTCGGGGAGATCCTTGGGCGGGACGCGTTCGCCATGGCGGACACGTCGCTGGAGGATCGCCTCGGCCGCGATGGCGCGGTTGAACTCCTCGCGCGCCAGGTCACGCAACTGGTCGGCCGAGTAGGGCAACAGGGCCACGCGGTGCAGGAAGAACCGCATCGCCTCCGGCCCGACCACGGCGTCACCGTCGCACGTCTGCGAGCCGAGCCAGTCGCGGAACGCGTCCAGACCGCGGGCGGCTTCCCCTGCCGCGGCAAGCAACTCGGCCGTGTCCGGCTCGGCGAAGCCCTCCGCCGTGAGAACGGTTGCCAGCGCGGCCATGGCGCGTTCGACATCCGCCCCGGCCGTGCTGAGCCCTTGCAGCGTCAGCTCGGCGAACGGGGCAGCGGCGTGCCCGGCCAGGTTTTCCCGCCCCTGATCGAGGATCACGGGGGCGTGCCGGAGGTTCCTGACGATGTCGGCGACCCGCTCCCGGCTGAAAGGCGGTGCCATCAGCAGCAGGTTGAAGACGTGCAGGAGCGCTTGCTCGACGTAGAAACCCGGGTTGCGCTGCCAGCGGCGCAACAAGTCCAGTTCCCAGTGCACCCGCGCCAGGGCGGATCCCAGCAGGCGCCCGTCGACCTGGACGTCGACCGGCTCGCCCGACAAGTCGATGGCCTCGTGCCGTTTGGTGAAGTCCGCCAACGCCGCGCGCCGAGCGGCGACGGCGTCCGCCGACCAGTCGGCGACCCAGCCGTGCGGCCGGTCCACGCGCGGGACGTCGTCGCCGTCATCGGGCTGGGTCAGGGTGCGCCAGTCCCGGAATTCCGCTGCCAGTTCCGCGTGAGTCTTGGCTGTCTCGGTCATGCGTCACCCCCTCCGTGCCCCCAGGCGATGTTCATAAACCACGCCTCCTGGCGAAATTCCCGTTCGCATCGACGAACTGCTCCCGTGACATCTCGTCGTCCCCGATCCCGGTCACCGAAGATCGGATTCCGCAACGGCTTCGGCGTCCACCTGGATGGCGCCGAGCGCGGCCTGAGCGGACGACGCGGCGGTCGGTCCGTCCGGGGCGACAGTGACCACATAACCGAGGCGGTCATAGCCCGCGGCCTCTACTGGGAGCACAGCACCGGGTTCGACGAACGTCGCCACGTCCACGACGTGGGGCATCGAGCGGGCGGCTTCGACCCCGTCGAGCTTGAGAATCCGGCCACCGGGACTCGGCACGAACACGATGGCCGCGCCGCCCTGCGACGATGGCGGCGCACCAGGGTCCGTGCCCAGGTAGATGTCGAGCAGGGCCGCGTGCATGTCGTATCCGGTCGCCAGTTTGACCAGCCGCGTGATCTGGTCACCGGCGAGGCGGCAGTTGATCTCGACCAGCTTGGGCCCGTCGTCGGTCAGCATGAGTTCCACGTGCGCCGCACCGAAGTCGTAGCCGATGGCGGCGAGCGCCTGCACGGCGGCCTCGCGGCAGGCGCGTTCCACCTCGGGGTCGAGGCTCGCCGGAACGGTGTGGCCGATCTCGTAGAAGATGGGCGGCGGGAGCAGCACCTTGTCGGTGATCGCGATGATGTTGACCTTCGAGTCGGCGACGATCACCTCGACGCTGATCTCCCGGCCGTGCATGAACTCCTCGACCAGGACGCCGGGGAGCTTGGCCTGCCCGACCTCGTTGTGGGTCCACTCGAGCAGGGCCTTGGCGTGGTCGGCGACCTCCTGGGAGTTCGCGCAGAGCCGCACGCCGTAGCTACCCGAGTCGTCCAGAGGCTTGACCACGCAAGGGAATCCGACATCGGCGGCGGCCGCTTCCTCCGGGGTGGCCGCCAGCACGAACTTCGGGATCGGCACCCCCGCGCTCGCGGCGAGTTGCCGCCCCAGCGACTTGTCCCGGCACGCCCGGACAGCCTCGGGATCCTGGCCCCGCAGCTTCATCAACCGCCCAGTCCGCGCGGTACCCAGCATGTGGAACTCGCTCGCCGAGATCAACGCGTCCGGCCGGTCGGGCCGCTGGGACAGGATCTCCGCCACCGCCTCCGGGTCGTCGGTGTCGACCTTGACGACCTCGTCGAACACGTCCATCGGAATCGGCTGCTGGCCGGGCTGCAGGTAGAAGTCGAAGTCCTTGGCGACGAGGGTGACCCGCCAGCCACGCTGCTTGGCGACACGCATCACCTCGTAACCGCTGCCTGTCCTGTTGGTCTCGAGGAAGGCGACGTGGATGCCGGTCATCGGGGGATCCTCTCCATCTCTGGCCTGACGAGCGTTAACGCATGGCGGCTATTTCAGGACATTTTCACCGAGGCGGTGAATACGAAATATGCCGACAACAACAATCATATCGCGGTGTCACCACCGTTTCGACATGCCCGGGAAGACATCGACCAATGCCGCCCATTGGCGGTAATGACCGAAAGGCATGCCCCGCGCGCGGCGATCACCGCGGCGGGCACTGCGAAAAGCGCATGACAGGTCACGTGAGCTGCGTCAGCCGACCTGACCACCGCAGTGGGAACTATGTCCGAACGGCCTCGTACGAGACCATTCTCCTCGTCCTGTTCTCATGATCAAAGCTTTCCCCACGATCAGACGATCGCTTCAACAGGACCCCCTCCCATCTGAATGCGAACTGTCTGCATCAATTACGACCCTAGTCCGGACCGTTGCCCTTCCGCAACCATCCTCGCGTTGGTATTCGTCAAGTTTCCAAATAACTGGACAGAATCACGGTGTTTTCGACAGCCGACGGGCAGGCGACCGGCTCCGCGCACGCTCGCCTGAGTCCTGTCATCGTCCTGCCGCGACATCCGAGATACATCGGTGAAATGCCGGGTCGAGCCGGCATGCGGGCTCGCGAGCTTCGCACTGCTCCCCATCCCCCAACTACACCCTTCGCGACGTGGTTCACTTCTCCAGGCTGGCTTTGTCCATCCGCGCCGGATCGGCTGCCGACCGGATGGCCTCGGCCAGGTGCTGCTCCCAAGTGGTGCCCGCGTCCCACGTCGGCACGGCGACCCGGCAGACCCAGACGAGTCCGCCTGCCGGATCCACCATCACGACGCCGAGTTGCCGGTGTGCCCACATCAGACTCAGGTATCCGGCCAGCGAGTCCGCTTCGGGCACCAGCAACACGTCGACGTCGGCGAGATCGGCGTCCTCGCTCACGATCGTCATGTCCGGCCACTCTCCTGCGAGTCGCTCCACGATGTCGCGGTCAAGGACCGCCATGTCGGCGACAAGGACTCGAATCGGGCTCATCGGCGTGCACCGCCTCAGGTAAGGCCAGTCTGGTGATGTTCCGGACCGACGGCATGAATCCCCGGGATCAATATTGGGTCCAGACGGGATCTGGATCTGGATCCCGCGTGGTCCCCGCTCAGGGCAGCGCGAACAGGGCAGGGTGGTTCACGCGTGCTTGGTCGTCGACGACGGTGACGCCTGGACCGACGCCGCCTGGTGATCGGCCGCAGGCAGGGGCGTTGATCGCGTCGACGTGTTCGAAGAAGAACCGAGCGCCGAGCTGGTCGGACACGACGCCCTCGCAGCTCCGCGCGGACCTGGCGTGGCCAAGTCAGGACTTGCTTGCTGGGAAGGGAAACGGGCCAACCGAACAACTCACCCCGCGCGCCGGACGGAAGCTTACCCTGACGTTCGCGGCGACCCGCATCGCCGCCCCGCTCCCGCTCGCGACAGGACGAACACCGGCTGCCCGGTCCGCGGCTTCACGTCAGCAGGCGATCGTCGCCGACCGGTGGACGAGGAGACGCGCACGCAATCCCTTGGCCCGTCTGCTGATCCACTGGATCCTGACGCACCGCGCCGTGGCCGCGGCCAGCCTCGCCACCGGCGGCACGAACTCGCTTTTCAGCGAAGTCGGTGAAGCCGAAGAAGTCCGGCACGAAAAGGTTGGGTCACGCAACGACACCAGTCCACTGCCGGGCACACCCGGCACCGCAGCCGCCCCCGCGACAACGATCTGGCCCGCATTCGTTGCAGGACATCATAATCGGACGCAATTCCCGGCCGCTACCGCTGCGACGTGCGGATGATCTCGTGCGGCAACTGGGAACGACCGGCCGAAGTGCCCGCCTCGCGTGTGCCCGCACACCGGCTGAGCGCCCACTCGCGCCGCCGGCGCGGCGGGCAATGACGTGCCACCGCGTGCCTGTCCTGGTGTGCTTCCTGTGGCTTGTACGAACACCTCGGCCTCCGCCCAACCGGGTATCAGTCAAGGCGATTCTGCCGACACCCGCTGCGACGGGCATGAATCCCGCGGATCCGTATTGGATCCCTTCAACGATCCGGATCTCGCCTCGGCCAGCCGGTGCCTGCGGACCATGTCGGCCGCTTCGGCACGTCCCCGGACGCCGAGCTTCTCCAGGATGTTGTGCACGTGGTTCTTCACCGTCGTGAGCTGGACGTGCAGCAGGCCTGCGATCTGCTTGTTGGACAGGCCGGATTCCAGCAATACCGCGATCTCCTGCTCGCGTGCGGTGAGCTGCGGCAGGGGCACGGCCCGGCGTTCCCTGGCCAGTACCGACAGCCGTTCCACGAGCCCGGCGGCGACACTCCCCTTGCACGCGAACTCACCCCGGCTCGCCGAGCGCAGCGTGTCCAGCAGATCGGTGAAGGAGTTCTCATTGGTGACGTAGCCAGCTATCCCCGCCTCGGCGTAGGACACCACATCCGCCGTCCGCTCCGGAATCCCCATCACCACACAGGGAACGTCGCTGAGCCCGGCCAGCCTGTGCAGCGTCTCCAGACCGTGGCTGCCTGCCATGTCGCCTGTCATGTCGAGCAGCACGACATCCACCTTCGGCTGCCTGAGCAACGCCACCGCTGTGTCCACTCCGGACGCACTGCCGACCAGTTCGAACCCGTCCTCGATGTCGAGCAGGTGCGCCAGCCCCTGGCGGTAGATCCGTACCGGGGACACCACAACGACCCTGAGCCCCTGCCCTGCCCCCGGGCCGTCCACCGTGCGACTCATCGGACAGCCCCTCCCCAGTCCACCGTATTCGTGTACCACAATCGAGCCGCTTCTCCAGGCCTGGTGCGGAGCCGTACCCGGCACGTATCCGCGGCCATTGACTAGGTGGTCTTCACGTTTTCATTATTGCCGACTCACCACCTGGCGGGATACGCGCCGAATCCCGACCCGGTCGGAAAGATCCCGGCCACTCCAATTGGCATCGGGCCAATTGGAGTGGCCACACGCTGACCTGACAGAACTGTCGAACAAGCGGTGCGACTCCGGTTGAGCTGCGGTTATTCGCGCCCGGCGTTCAACGCGGGCCTATGGGCTTCGCCTGCCCGGCGGACCCGGGCGTGCGCGCTTTCGATGGCGTTGATCAAGCAGATCACTCGCCGGACCGCCGCGACAAACGCCAACAACGGCACGAACTCGCGCCCAGGCGTTGTCCCGCATCCGGGCGGCGGCCTGGGCGATCGGGTCGCCGCGCTGCCGTCCAGCATACCGGAAACCGTTGCGCGGCAACTGAACGCCGCACATCTGCGTGGTGGTCTTCGGCCAAACGGTGATGATCGCGTCTGGCCACCCGATCACCCCGTCACACGCCACCGTCAACACATCCCCAACACCCCTGTTCTTCAGCTCGGTTCACCACACTCCCGGCCAGGGCGCCGATGAAACGCGTCCTAACCGTCGCGTGGCCGCCGGGCCCGGCCGCGCGTCTCGGGCATCGAGACCATGGAGCCGAAGACCGAGACCACGGTCAGCACCCCGCATATCCACCAGACCCCGGTCGGCCACACGGCCCACAGGGCGACGCCCAGGGCCGGGCCGGCCCCGTAGCCGACCTGGGTCGCGAACTCCGACAACGCTATATAGCGTCCACGTAGTCCCGGCGGCGCTATCCGGCCCGGATACGCCGACATGGTGGGCGTTCCGACCATCTCGCCCACGGTCCACACGAGCGTCGCGACCACGAGCACCACCGCGGAGGGGCCGACCAGGTACATCGCCATTCCGGCGCCGACGAGTGCGTTGCCGAGTGCGATGGTCGCCCGGTCGGACATCCGCTGGACGAACCTGGTGAGCGGCAGCTCGAAGATGGTGATCACGAATGCGTTCACCGACAGCAGCACCGCGTAGAAAGCCGGCGAGTGCCCCGATGCCGTCACGTGCAGGGACAGCGTCGAAATGCTCTGGATGTACACCAACCCGATGAGGAGCATCGAGATGTTGAACACGAGGAAACGAGTGTCGGTCAGCACGGCCCAATAGGACGGTGGCCTGCCGCCGGGGCTCAGCGGTTCCGACGTGTCCGCCTGCTCGTCGTCGTCGGCGTGCGCCGACCTCGGGGCATTCGCGTAGTGCGGCAGGCTGAACGCGAGCAATCCGAATGCCACGAGGGCGATCGCATTGCCGTAAAACATCGTTTGGTATGAGTAGGTGATCAGCAGCGCGCCCAGCAATGGACCGGCCACTGTGCCCACGTTGTAGGCGAGCCGGTAAGCGGCGAACACCATGATGTGCTGCGCCGGTGGAGTCAGGTCGATGAGCAGCGCCGACGCGGCCGGGCGGTACGCCTGCGAGGTGAGGCCGATGGCGCCGGCGACGACGACCACCAGCGCGATGTTCGTCAAGTGTGCCAGTGCGACTGTGAGTACGCCCGCGACCAGCATGGAGCTGACGATCGTGCGGCGGTAGCCGAGCCGGTCGGTCACCGAGCCACCGACGATGACACCGATCACGGAGCCCAAACCGAAGGCTCCCAAGGCAAGTCCGGCACTGCCGGTCGAGAATCCGCGGGCGGTCAGGTACAACACCAGGTAGACCTGGAGGAAGCTGCCCAACCGGTTGATCAGGGTGCCGATCAGCAGGAGCCAGACGGGTCGCGACATCCCCCGAAGCGTCTGGATGACCGACGGGTGCTCCTCAACAACCATTGTTGCTCACGACCGCGCTGGTCACCACGATCGGCGACCGTCGAATGTGGACCGGCGCGGGTCTCTCTGTCGCAAGCATTGCACGCCAGAGGCAGGCAGAATCATTCAGGCGCGATGATCGATACTTCCGCACGGTGTTCCCCCCGGTATTGGCCTTGCAGGATGTTGCCACGCATACCGACTCGGGTCAATCCTCGTAGTTGGCGGTCTGCGCGATTGTGGCACGGCGATGTGTAGAGCCAATACCCGGTGATCAAGGATTGCTCCAGACGAGTGACTTCGATCGACGAGAAATGCCGACAGTAGCGACATACCACTGTCGACTCGTCCCATCATACTGAAGGCGGTGCCACGCGAGGTTCCGATACCGAATTTGATCATCCGACCGGCGACGAGATCGTCATCGACAGAGTGATCACTGATGTCAACGTTATCGGGCCGATCGGCGGTGGCCGTCGGTGGTACCACTCGTGTTATCGCTGCCCATAGCACCGTTGACATCCCATCCAGTGGCGCACCCCTGGCGCTCCACCGGTCATTTCTGCTACGAGCTCACCCGGGGCGCAATGTCACATGCGCATAGCTGCAGATCTTTGTCGTCAGCGAGCCCGCCGCCACCGACACGCGTACCCTCCATGGCCCGCTCACGCGGGTCACGCCGACGGGCACAGGCATCGCTCAATCTCCACAATGGACGGAATGCACCACCCGGTCAGCGACGCGATCATGCGCCGGAGGCGGAGGTGCACGATCTTGCCGAGCTCCGCGCGGACCACCGCGCCCGCAACTGCCGGAGGAACACCGTCATGGCCTCCGGGCCGAGGCTGCTCAGCGAGTCCATCAGGTCCAGCCGCACCGCCCCGAGTCCGATCGCGCGGTTCGTCACAGTCACGAGTTCGTCGAAGTCGCGAAGACCCGTTGTGGCGACGTGATCGTCACGCCGACGCCGAGACTCCTTGCCACGTCGAACAAATCGGCCATCTCGTCGAGCTGACGTGCGCGGGCGTGGCCGTCCGGCGCGGGCACGACACCCGGCGCGAGCGGGCTGAACCCGAAGTCCCGAGCGCCGATGGTGCGCAGGAGTTCGAGCGCGAGTTGCTCGGCGATCCGCACAAACCGTCCATTGTAGTCAATGTACCCGCGGTGAACAGGTCTTGCGCAACGTGCTGTCGACGATCTCCATCGGATCCGGCCAGTCGAACCCGGCACGGGTGTTGAACGGGCTGACCAGGAAACCTCTGTCCTTATCGAACACGACGCAACCCCCACCGCTCCAGCCACGCCCTGGCGTACCGGGGGGGTTGCTCACACGAGACGAACACGGCGCTGGCACGAACAGCCCTGGTCTGCGGTCTCACCGGGGAGCACGCGAAGATCGGCGCTGGGATGGGGTACACGTCCTCACGGCGAGTTCCCCGGATCGCGGGAACATCGCTGCCTCGTAGCGCGCGACCGCGTCGTCGAGATTGTCCTCCTCGGTGATGGCGTGCGCGAGTTCCGCGCCGTCGAGCATCGCGCGACTCATGCCGTGGCCACTGAAGGGTCCCGTCAGGTGGGCGGCGTCGCCGATCAGGGTGGCACCGGGGACGTGGTCCCAGGTCAGCGGGGCGGGTGGGGTCCAGAAGCCGCGCTGCACCGCGTCGGTGAGCAGGGGGCGGACCGTTGACCACGCACCGTCGGCACCGATGACGAGATCGGCTTCCGCGCTGACGCCGTTGGCGAACTCCAGTCGGTGCACCCCTCCGCCGAGTGGGGCGACGTGGACGAGTTCGTGTCCCCAGTGGACTGTACCGGGCTTCAGCGGCTGGTGGAGCAGGATCCGCAGCTGGCCGCGGTCGATCTGGTCGCCATCGGCGGGAATGAACTCGGCCAGGGCGCTGCGGTGGCGATCCCGGCCAGTCCCGGCCTGGCCCCGCACGGTGGTGCCCGCGTCGTAGACCACCGGCCGGATGCCTTGCCTCTGCAGGACACGCGCGCACATCAAGCCGGCTGGTCCCCCGCCGACGATGACGATGCGGGGTGAGGTCGTCATAGGTGGGGTCCTTCGATCCTCGCTGATCCTCAGGCGGGGTGGTGGTCAGCGACGGCGTTGAGCTCAACGCCGTGCTCGAGCAGGGCCTTCATCGCGCACAAGGCGGTACTGAAGCCGCCGACGGTGTCGTTGATCCAACGGACGGTGTCGTCCACTGAGCCCTGGAAACCGGACTCGCTGACCTCGACGAACGTGGCATCCTCCGCGTGCGGGGTGAACCGCAGCTCGACCGTGGTCGGCTGTTCGTAGCTCCGCCACTCGAACCGGATCAGGCGGCCTTCCCGCACCTCCTTGACCCGAACCTCGACGGACGCGCCATACGTCTCCCACTCCCAGCGCAGGTCGGCTCCCGCGACCATTGGGCCGCTGCTCCTGCTGTACCAGAAACGTGCGGTGACGGCCGGATCCGCGAACGCCTGGAACGCCTCCGCCGCGGGCCTACGGACGATCATGCACGCATACGCGGCGGGAGCCTGTGCGAGGTCGAGTTTCCCTACAGACACGATGACGCACCCTCCCACAGTCCCGTCCCAATCTACCTTGGGCCGCCAAGGTACAATGATGATCTTGGCGTGTCAAGGTAAGATGCCCGCCGTGACCGCCTCACGCACGCGAAGGCCCCCGGAAGAGGCTCGCCGGTTGATCATGGACGCCGCGGCCGCACTGCTCGCCGAAGGCGGCGTCGCCGCCGTACAGGTGCGCGCGGTGGCCACGCGGGTCGGCATGACCGACGCCGGTGTCACGCACCACTTCGGCAATCGCGAGAAGCTGCTCGCCGAACTCCTCCGACACGGTGGACGACGGCTCCGGGCCGCGCTCGAGGATGTCCTGGCAGCGTGGCTGGACCGCGGCGCCGATCTCCTCGAACTCGTCGAGTCTCTCGAATCCCTGTACCGGCGCGGGTACGGCGAGCTCGCGGTAGCGCTGCACACGGCGGGCTGGCGCGACCCGGGCGCAGGCATGCTCGATCCGGTCGTCGACGCCCTGCACCGGCTCCGCCCGCCCGGGAGCTCGCTCGACGACACGCGCCTCGCCGTCGCGGCCCTCCACCAAGCGATGGCGACGGACGCCCTCTACGGAAGCGACTTCCGCCGTAGCGCCGGCATCACCGGCGCCGCGGCCGACGACTCCGCCACGCAGGTCCACTGGTGGACACGCCAACTCCACCTCGCCCTCGGAATCGAACCCACCGCCCCGGCGGCCAACTCCGGGCCCCCTCCTCGGCCCCGGCGACGTTCAGCGAAACGCACGGGCAGCGACTGACGGCCGCTCAGCATGATCGGCTACCTCCCGGAGCCGCGCGTCGTCCCTGGTGTGCGGGGCGACCAGAACCCACCGGGCGCCGCCAAGCAGAAGTGCGCTGCCGACGGCGCCCACATGCTCGATTCAATGATTCCTCAAGATCGCCGTCCCAGGCTGGCGACCATGATCGCAAGCACGGCCCTCGCCCAGGTCCCGCCATCGTGACTCCGCAGGTCCACGTCAACGTACTCGGCTCATGGGAGGTCTCCGTGGATCACCGCGACGTCGCGGTGCCACCGGGACACCAACGCGCGTTGCTGTCCGCACTGCTGTTGTCGGCCGGGCGCCCGGTGGCGAACGACACCCTGGCCACGCACCTCTGGGGTGACCGGCCGCCCGCGAACGTGCGGGCGACCCTCTCGACCTACGTGACGCGCCTGCGGGGTGTCCTGGGCAAGTCGGCCATCGTGACCTACCCGGGTGGTGGCTACCAGTTGACCGTGGACGAGGACGGGGTGGATCTGTACCGGTTCCGCCGTCTTCTGCGCCAGGCCCAGGACGCGCCCACCGCCGACGCGGAGCTCGACCTGCTGCGGCAGGCACTCGGCCTGTGGCGGGGGCGGCCCTTCACCGGGGTGGCGTCCGACTGGCTGGACCACGGCATCGTTCCCCTGCTCACCGAGGAGTGGTTCGCGGCGACCGAACGGCGCATCGACCTGGAGATCGCCAAGGGCGCGTTCCGCGAGCTGATCGCCCAGTTGTCGGAGTTGACGTCCGCCTACCCCCTGCGTGAATCGCTCTGGTCCCGGCTGATCGAAGCGTTGCGGCGGTCTGGCCGCCGCGCCGACGCCTTGGCCGCCTACCAGCATGTTCGTGCGACTCTGCGGGAGGAACTGGGCATCGAGCCCGGCGAGAAGTTGCAGGCTGTGCACCAGCGTGTCCTGCGTGACCTCTCGGACGCGGATGTCGAAGAACCGGATCACCGGACCACCCTCGCGCCACATCAGCTTCCCCCTGACAACGTCAAGTTCGTCGGCAGGACCGACGTCCTCGCGCAGTTGGAGCGCATGGTCGACAGCGTGCACAACTCCCGCGACGGCGGCGAACAGCCGACGGTCATCGTGGCGATCGACGGCGCGCCTGGCATCGGCAAGACGACACTCGCCGTGCACTGGGCCCATCGGATGGTGGACCGGTACCCCGACGCTCAGATCTACCTGAACCTGCGCGGCCATTCAGGAGACGACCAGCTCCGGCCGTCCGCCGCCATCGGGGCGGTGCTGCGCTCGCTCGGAGTGCCCACCGAGCGCATACCGGCGGATCTCGACGAGCGAACGGCGCTGCTGCGCAGCACTCTCGCGGGCCGCAGAAGCCTTGTCCTGCTGGACGACGCTCGCGACGCCCGTCAGGTACGCGCGTTGTGCCCCAGCGACAGCAGTCTGGTGATCGTCACCAGCCGCAACCAGTTGCGGGAACTGTCCATCCGGGATGGCGCGGAACGACTCAGCCTGCCACGGCTGTGCACCGACGATGCCGTCGACCTGCTCGGGGCCGCGCTCGGCTCCGCCCGGGTCGCGGCCGAGCCGCTGGCCGCGAAGCGGCTGGCGGAGTTGTGCGGCGGCGTGCCGCTGGCGTTGGTCATCGTGGCCGAACACGCCCAGCGCGCGAGCTCGCTCGGCGCAGTGGCCCAGATCCTCACCGATGAGATGAACGGGCCTGACGCCTTCGGTTCCGGTGTGGGCAAGGAGTTGTACGCGGCGCTTTCGCGGTCCTACCGGAACCTCGGGCCGACGTCCGCCGCGATGTTCCGCAGGCTCGGAGTGCACCCGGCGGGTTCGATGTGCGTCGACGCCGCCGCGGCCGTGGCGGACCTCGGAGTGGCGGAGGCGAGGCAGGTGCTTGATCAACTGGTCGACGAGCACCTGGTGGAGCAGCCGCGGCCGGACCGGTACGAGCTGCACGACCTCATTCGACTGTACGCGGCCGAGGAGGCCCGTCGAAACGAAAGCGCGAAGGCCAGGCGCGCCGCCCTCCACCGTGTCCTGGACTGGTACCTGCACGCCGCGGTCAGTGCTGATTCGGTGCTGCGACCGGGACGGCATCGCGATGTCGTCTCCCCGTTCGCGCCGAGGGTCGCGCCGCCCCGGCCCGCCGACCAGCACGAGGCGATTGCCTGGTTCGAGCGGGAGTTCGACGTGTTGCAGGCGGTCGTCCGGTGTGCCGCCACGCACGGCTGGGGCGGTCACGCGTGGCGGATCGTGCTGGCCATGGCCACGTTCCTGGACCACCGGGTGGCGTGGCACGAGAGCACGGAGATCTTCGAAACGGCGTTCCAGTCGGGTGAGATGGTGGCGCTGGCCAGTCTCGGCACGGCGATCACCGGCGCCGGTCACGCGGCGCCCTGATGGCCACGGCACCTCGCGGACCAGGGGGCCGAATCTTCCACATAGGACACTGAAGCAGCGCGAGTGCAGGTGTCGTATCGCTCCGGTCGGCTACACCTACGCGGCGGTCGAGACAGAAACCGTTGGCACAGCGGACATCGCACTCGACCCGGACGCGCTGTTCCGGGTCTGGTGCGACATGGCGGCGTCGCTCACCAGCAATGTGGAGGCGCGCGGGTGGCCACAGGCACCGCGAATCCCGCAGCCACCAGCTTCCTGGCTGTCAGGACAGTCACTTACCGGTTCGTGTGACGGCACTGCCCGGCTGGTGAACGACGAACTCCATGATCCTCGAACGGCTAGGCTTGGTCCATGTTGGTCGGCCGGGTTGAGGAACGCGGCCACGTCGAGCGATTGCTGGAGCAGGCGTCTTCCGGTCACAGCGCGGCGTTGGTCGTCCGAGGCGAGGCGGGGATAGGCAAGTCCGCGCTTCTTGACCATGCTGTGGCTTCGGCTCATGGCATGCGTGTGGTGCGCGGCGTCGGTATCGAGTCCGAGGCCGAGTTGGCGTTCGGCGCTCTGCATTTGCTGCTGTACCCGTATCTTGCTCGACTCGACCTGCTGCCCGGCCCACAGGCAGCCGCGTTGCGCGGCGCGTTCGGGTTGTGCGGCGATACGGCGACCAATCCGTTCCTGATCGGCGCGGCGGTACTGACGTTGCTCGCCGAACTGGCGGTGGAGAAGCCGTTGTTGTGCATGGTCGATGACGCACAGTGGCTGGACCGCGGGTCGTCGGACGCGTTGCTCTTCGCCACCCGGCGGTTCCACGCGGACCGGGTCGCGATGCTGTTCGCGGTCCGTGACACGGCAGTGCCGTTTCACACCCCCGGCGTGGACGAGTTGAGACTGCCGGGCTTGTCGTCCGACTCGGCATCCGAGTTGCTCGACCACAGGAGTCCCGGGTTGACAGCACCGACGCGGGCACGGGTCCTGGAGGAGGCCGACGGGAACCCGCTCGCGTTGCTCGAACTCGGCGCGGCTCGTCTGGTGGCGCAACGGGAAGGTCGTGCGGAGCTCGCGCACCAAGTCGGCCCGTTGCCGGTCACCCGACGAGTGCAGGAGAAGTTCCGCGACCAGATCGTCGGCCTGCCCGAGCCGTCCCAGTCGATCCTCTTGGTCGCCGCGGCCGACCGCTTCGCCGGGATGGACACGGTGCTACGCGTCGGCCGTGCGGTCGGTGCCGGCACGTCCGACCTGGACGCGGCCGAGCGGGCGGGGCTGATCAGCGTGACCGACGGGGAGTTGGCGTTCCGGCATCCGCTGGTGCGTGCCGCCGCCTACCAGTGCGCCACCCACCACCAGCGGATCGCGGTCCACCGGGCGTTCGCCGAAACACTCACTGCCCCGGACGTCCTCGACCGCCGGGCCTGGCACCTCGCGGCGGCCACCACCGAGCCGGACGAGGCGGTGGCCGCCGAGCTCGAACGGACCGCACAACGGGCAGAACGCCGCGGCGGGGCCATGGCAGTGTCCGCCGCGTACGACCGTGCGGGCCGGTTGAGCGTGGATCCCGAGCTCAAGGCCCGTCGCATCGCCAAGGCCGCGCTCGCCGCCTACGACGCGGGCAAACCCGACCGCGCGGCGCGCCTGGCTGTCGAGGTGACAGCGCTGACCACCGAGCCCGGCGTCCTCGCGGAGGCGACGTTGTTGCGCGGTCAGATCGAATACGAGCGAACCTCTCCCGAAGCCGATGCCACCCTCGCGTCCGAGGCCGCGCGGTTGGTCATGGCCAGCGACCCCGCCCGTGCGGTCGTCATGTTGACCGAGATGATCTGCGCCAGCCGGGACGCGGGCGCGCTGCACCTCGTCGCCGAGGGCGGGCGGCTGATGGGCGAGTTGCGGCTGCGGCCGGAGTCCCGGCTGCGTGCGTCCGCCGAGGCACAGGTCAGCTGGGGTGACCTGCTCGCTGGCAGGCCGGAGAACGCCGCCGCTCCGCTTCGCGCCGTGCTCGATGCCAGTCGGGCGGGTGACGCGGAGTTCGTCCACCGGATCGTGGCCGGGTTCAGCGGGCTGATGCTGGCCGAGGAAACGACGACCATCGCGGTGATGGAGACGTTGCTGGCCGATGTGCGAGCCAGCGGCGCGTTGACGTGGATTCCGTACGCGCAGGAGATCATCGCGTTGGCCCACGCGCTGCGTGGTCACTTCCGCACCGCGGAGGCCTGCCTGGCCGAGGCAGTGGCGCTCAGCACCGAGTTCGGGATGGAGTTGGAAGTCGCGGTGCTGCGGGCGACGTCCGTGTGGCTTGCCGCGGCGACAGGTGACGAACCGCGATGCCGTGCGCTGGCCGCCGAGGTGCTTCCGGTCCTCGAAGGACGGCACGCCGTCGGCACCGCGCTGACGTCCTGGGGTCTGGGGCTGCTCGACCTCGCCGCGGGACGGTACCGCGACGCGTTCGACGCGCTGTACACCGTGTGTGTGGGCCCGGCCAAGTACGACTTCCTCATCCGCGCGGTCCCGGACCTCGTGGAGGCAGCGATCCGGAACGGCGACCCCGCCCAGTGTGCCGAGCAGTTCGAGGCGTTCGAACGGTGGGCCGTGCACGTGGCCAGTCCGGTCGCGACCGCGCTGCTGCGGCGCTGCCAGGCGATGCTCGAGGACTCCGAGGAGCACTACCGGGCGGCGCTCGACCTGCACAGCGCGCATGGCGGCCCGTTCGACCAGGCCAAGACGCAGTTGCTGTACGGCGAATGGTTGCGCCGCAGACGCCGCCGAAGCGAAGCACGGGCGGAACTGGACGCCGCGCGAACCAGGTTCCAGCGGCTGGGCGCGTCGACCTGGGAAGCGCGCGCGACGAGCGAACTCACCGCGCTCGGCGAGCGCCCGACGCTCGAGCCGATGGCCGATGACCCGCTGAGGAGGCTGACGCCGCAGGAAGTGCAAGTCGTTCGACTGGCGGCGACCGGGCTGAGCAACAAGGAGATCGGCGCACAGCTGTTCCTCAGCCCACGCACCATCGGACATCACCTGTATCGCGCCTACCCGAAACTGGGCGTCACCCGAAGGATCGAACTGGCGCAGCTCGGTCTCGGATGACTTGGTCGCCAGTCCGGCGACGCGGTCGCACACCAGTCACGTGACCGATGTGAACCGGTGTGACCAGGTCGTAGCTTTTCCGGCAACGAAAGGAGAAGCTGATGATGCTGGAGAACAGGACCGCGGTGGTCTACGGTGGCGGCGGCTCGATCGGTGGCGCCATGGCAGGTGCCTTCGCCGCCGAGGGCGCACGGGTGTTCCTCGCCGGTCGGACGCCGGCGAAGCTCGACACGGTCGCGGACAGCATCCGCGCCGCGGGCGGCCAGGCCGAGACAGCCGTGGTCGACGCGCTGGACGCGTCGGCTGTGAACGACCACATCGACGCCGTCGCGGAGAAGACCGGCAGTGTGGACATCTCGATCAACCTGATCACCCAGGAGGCGATCTTCCAGCCGCTGGCCGACATCTCGACGTCCGACTTCGTCGCGGCCATCGGCAAGGCGCTGACCACGCAGCTGATCACGACGAAGGCCGCGGCCCGGCACATGGTGAAGCAGCAGTCCGGAGTGCTGCTGTTCTTCGGCGGGTCGGACCACGCCAACACCAGCCCCAGCATGGGCAACGTGCAGATCGGCATGGACGCCGTCGAGTCGCTGCGCAGGCAGTGGGCAGCGGAGTTGGCGCCGCACGGCATCCGCACCGTGACGCTGCTGACCGGGGGCATCGTCGACACCTTCCCGGACAGCCCCGAGTGGGAAGGGGCCAGGCAGGGCATCATCGGCGCGTCGCCGTTCAAGCGCGCAGCGACAATGGCCGACGTGGGCAACGTCGCCGTGTTCGTCGCGTCGGACATGGGCCGCAGCATCACGTCGACTCAGGTCAACATCTCCGTCGGCGCGTGCTACGGCTGACGCCCTGCCAGGTCGCGTGACCGCGGACGCTGGAACTGCGTCCCGGTGCACCTTCCGGGGAAGTCGCCCGCGCCACTGGGTCAAGGCCTGGGGATCGCGATGTCACGCACCGGCCCGAGCGCGGCCGGCGGGAAGTCCGGCCACTGGGGCCCGTGGTGGCCCTTGCCCTGCAGGTGCCGGTCGGCGAACGTCTGAATGGCGGCCAGGACGTGCGCGACCTGGTGGGGTGTCAGCTCCCCGGAGGTCAACGCCTCACCCAGCTCGTGCAGATCCAGTATCCGGTAAGGAAGTCCCGGCGGGCCGACGATGAAGTCCACGTAGTGGTCGACCACGTGGACGGTGTCCTCCTGTTCGCGGATGTCCACCAGGTCGACGTACCACCAGCCCGCTCGCTCCGGCTTGAACATCACCGGCTGGCAGAGCTGGGCCGACTCGTCGAGCAGCAGGAAAGCGCGCTGCCTGCGCCCAGCGCCCGGCCGGACGTAGCGGCCTTCGGGAATGTCGTACTCGAAGGCGGCGACCCGGCCGGCCCTGACACCCGGATGCGGCACGTCACGGCTCAGCACGGTGATCCGCTCCGGGCTCACGGGCGGATGAAGAGCCTGCCTGCCAACCACAGCACTGGATCGTAGCGGCGGACGGCGCGAAACCCCATGAACCAGCGGCGTGACTTAGTACAGTGAACGCTGTACTGTTCGACGCGTGCTGAAGTGTGAAGTCCGGGAAGACGCCCTGGCCCGGCTGGGCAAAGCACTGGCCGACCCCACCCGCTGCCGCATCCTCGTCGCGCTGCTGGACGGGATCTGCTACCCGGCACAACTCGCCGACCACCTGGAGCTGACCCGCTCCAACGTGTCCAACCACCTGTCCTGCCTGCGCGGCTGCGGCCTGGTCGTGGCCACCTACGCAGGCCGCCAGGTCCACTACACCCTGGCCGACGCCCACCTCGCACGAGCACTACGCGAGCTGGTCAAAGTCGTGCTCGCCGTCGACACCGCCGAGCCCTGCCGCAACGACCACCGCGAGCAGGCACCAGCGGAGACGTCACGATGAGCACGGAGCCAGGACGGATCAACCTTCCCCTGACCGCCGCTGCTGCCACACCGGTGGACGGCTGCCGCGCCCCACTCACGGCGCTGGACCCGCAGCGACGCCTGACGCTCAACCGCCGGGTGCGGTTGCTGGTCGCCGCGACCATCACCTACAACGTCATCGAAGCGATCGTCGCCATCACCGCCGGGTCCATCGCCTCCTCCACCGCACTCATCGGCTTCGGCCTGGACTCCGTCATCGAGGTCGCCTCAGCGACCGCAGTGGCTTGGCAGTTCTCCGGCACCGATCCCGAGAGGCGCGAACGGACCGCGTTGAAGGTGATCGCGGTGTCGTTCTTCGCGCTCGCCGCCTACGTCACCGTCGAATCCGTGCGTTCCCTACTCGGCGCCGAGGACGCGGACCACTCCACGGTTGGCATCGTGCTCGCGGCCGTATCGCTGGTGGTCATGCCGTTCTTGTCGGCCGCGCAACGGCACGCCGGACGCGAGCTCGGCTCGGCCAGCGCCGTCGCCGATTCCAAGCAGACCTTGCTGTGCACTTACTTGTCCGGCGTGCTGCTGGTCGGCCTGCTGGTCAACTCGCTGTTCGGCTGGTCATGGGCCGACCCGATCGTCGCCCTCGTCATCGCCGGTGTCGCCGCGAAGGAAGGCCGCGCGGCCTGGCGTGGTCACCACTGCTGCTGATCTGCCGCCGACCATCGCCGACACCGGGTTCCACCCGTTGGACGGGGCACGCTTTCTGCGCGACACCAGCGCACCGGCGCGGTTGGCGAACCTGGTGGCGCACCATTCACTCGCTCGGACGGCATAGGACAGTCCGCGAACGGCTCACCCAGACCCGGCGTCACCGCGACCGCCGTCATCCGGCAGCCCTGGCGCTCCGGCCGCGGCGAACGAACAGATCGGTGCGGTGGACCGGACTTGGGGGCGGTTGCTGGCCTGCGGACTGGTCTGATCCTGACGCACCCGACTTCACCGCAGTGCTGACCGGGACGGGGTCAGCTTCGTGTGGGTACCGGCCGGTGACCGCCGTGTCGCCAGTTCGCCTGTCCCGAACGTTGTTGCGTGCCACCGGCAACCGCGGCTCGGTGCACGCACTCACTCCGCGCAGAGGTCCCGGTGCGCGGCCCTGGCAGCGAGGATCGGCAGGAAGCTCTGGAATCTGGCCTCACCGGCCAGCCTGCCGTACGCGGCGGAAACAGCCTGGCGAACCACCTGATAGTCCACCTCGTTCGCGCATCGACGCATGACCTCGGCCGCGGCCACGTCGAGTTGCGCTTCGACCTTGGCGTGCAGGTCGTGCGGATCGCGGACCAGGTGCCCGTCGAGAGTCGCGGCCACAACTCCTCCTTTTGGTCGATCCATCCGACAATGGGTTGCCCGCTGCCCAGCCCGGCGAAACGATTCCACCGCGCCGACGGGTCAGACCTTCTGCGCGGCTTCGTACACCGCCTTGGCCTCGTTGCCGAAGTACGTCCCGAACATCAAGAAGCTGATGATGCCGTACTTGAAGCTGTTCACGGAGTTCACCACACCCTTGCCGGTGGCCTCGTCGAACCTGAGGAACCAAGGACCGCCGCTCGCCCCGCCGGTCTGGTTGCACCGCATTCCGTGGTCGCGGGTCAACAGGATGTCGGTGAACGTCCCCCCGCTGCAGTAGATGAGTTTGGCGCCGTCGTAGGGCGGTTTCGCCGGGTAGCCGAACGAATGCATCCGCTGGTTGCGCGGCTCGTTGAACGCGATCTCCTGCGCGCCGACCACGTCGGTGAGATTCTTGCCGTCCACCTGGTTGACCACGGCGACGCCCATGTCGAAGTTGAGTTCCTCTTTCGCTGTCCACTGCGGCGTGGCCTGCAACTGCTTCGCGGGCCACTTGCCGTGCGGAGCGTTGCCGTCGACGTAGCCGGGAACGAACACCCAGTCCGGGTGCCAGTTCCCCTTCATCCGCACACAGTGCCCGGCGGTGACCACCACGCTCTTGTTCGCGCTCGTCACCGCCGCACCACTGCACGAGGCCTGCTTGCCCTCGAAGGTGAAGAACACTCGCCCCACCGTCTTGACGACCTCTCCCCCGGCCGTCCACGGGCCACCGTGCTGGTCACCCGCCTGCGCCGCCTGCGGTGTCAGCCACGCCGTCGGCAGCTGCTGCCCGGCCGGGAGGTTCATCTCCATCGGCACGGCGTCACGCATTCGCCCTGGAGTCCAGTACTCCGTCACCGCGGCGGCGGATTCCGGGGTGTCCGCCGCCTGGTGCGTCGTCGCGACAGGGCCACCAACGGGACCCGCGTGCACGGGAACGACCGCGAGAGTCAGCGACACGACGCCTGCCGCCGCACCGGCCAGCCATCGCCACGATCGTGACCGCCACATGGTGAACTCCTCTGCATCCGTTGTCGCACAGGGACACTCATCGACTACCCGGGGTTGTCGAGTCCAAACTCGACAAGTCACAGCGACGAATCGATGTGCTTGGCCAGTTCGGCCGGTGACGGGTGCGCCCAGACGTCCGCCGGAGTGACCGCGATGCCGAGGTCGACGTGCAGCTTCCTGGTGAGCGCGACGGCGAGCAGCGAGTCCAGTCCGAGGTCGGTGAACTTCGCGTGTGCCGCGACGGTTGAGGGCTGGGCACCGAGCAGCGCCGCGAGGCTGTGTACCACCGCGTCCCGCACCATGCTGGCCCGTGCCGGTCCTGGTTGTTCGAGACGCAACTCGAGCGTCGATGTCGCTGCGCGGTCGACGGCCTCACCGGTACGCAGGTCCGCCAGCAGCGGGTGGTCCAGCGCATGCGGGAAGGCCCGGAACAGCAACTCGGGTTGGTAGTCGAACACGCCGACATTCACCCGTTGGTGGCGCAGCAGCGCGGTCAGCGCGGCGAACCCGTCGGCCGTCGCGATCGTGTCGAACCCGCGCGCGGCGAAGTCCGTCGCACGGCCCGCTTCTCCCCAGGCGCCCCAGTCCACCGACAGGGTGGCCAGTCCCTGGTCGTGACGCCATCGCGCGAAGGCGTCCACCCACGAACCGGCTGCGGCGTAGTTGGCCTGTCCGGCGTTGCCCAGCATGGCCGACATGGAGGAGAAGACGACAAGCCAGTCCAGTGGGATGTCTTGCACGGCGTGGTGGAGGTTCAGCAGGCCGGTGACCTTCGGGTGCCACGCACGGGCCAGCTTGTCCGGGCTCATGGCGTTCAGCGGTGCGTCGTCGAGCACCACGGCGGTGTGCAGGATGCCCCGCAGGTTCGCGCCTGCCGCCGAGACCAAGCGCCGGGCCGTGTCCGGGTCAGTCACGTCACCCCGCACAACCTCCACCGCGCACCCGGTTGCCGCGACAGCGTCGAGCACATCGGCGGCGTCAGGCGTGAGTTCACTGCGGCCTCCGAGAACGACGCGACCTGCACCGGATTCGGCCAGCCACCGCGCTGCTTCGAGGCCCAACCCCCGCGTGCCGCCGGTGACGATGTAGGCGGCTCCTTCGCGTACCACCTGCCCCGGAGTGGGTGCGTGCACGCGGATCCGCTGTCCGACCGGTGGGAAAGTGAGGGTCACACGGCCGATGAGGTCGCCGGAAGCCAACTGCTTGAACGCCTCCGACGCATCGGTCACCGGAACCACCACGCTGGGCAACAAGGGCAGCCTGCCGTCCGCGATCTCAGCCAGCACTCGTCGCATCGCCGCTCGGAACACCGCTGGTTGCTCGTTCGCGGTGAGCACCAAGTCCAGGGCGGTGTAGGTGTTGCCGTGCCGGAACTTCCCGAGGTCCATGCGTGCGCCGTCGTACAGGTCGCGTTTGCCGATCTCGATGAAGCGTCCAGCCGGGGCGAGCAGATCCAGCGACGCTCGCATGGCCGGTCCGGTCAGCGAGTTGAGCACGACGTCGACACCGCGTCCGCCGGTGGCCGCCGACACCTGTTCGGCGAAATCCAGGCTGCGGGAGTCGAACACGTGCCGCACACCGTGCTCGCGCAGGTGCCTGCGCTTGGCCTCGGTCCCGGCGGTGCCGATGACCTCGGCCCCGAGCAGCCGGGCGACCTCGATCGCGGCGAGTCCGGTGCCCCCGGCCGCAGAGTGCACCAGCACAGTCTCGCCCGCCCGCAGCCGTGCGAGGTCGTGCAGCGAATGCCACGCAGTGATGTACGTCAGCACTGAGGGGACGATGTCCACCGCGGCGAAGCCGTCGGGAACGCGTGCGGTCAGATCGGCTCGGACCAGGCAGTGCGCGGCCATCGACCCGCTACCGTCGGTGATCACGGTGGTGACCCTGTCACCAGGTCGCAGGTCGTCGACGCCGTCACCGACCGCCACGACCACGCCTGCGGCGTCCGAGCCGAGCGCGGGCGGTGTCCCGTCGTCGGTCGGGTAGATGCCCAGCGCGATCAGGATCTCGCGGAAGTGCACCGTGCACGCTTCCGGGCGCACCAGCACCTGGCCGGGTCCCGGCACGGGCGGCGGCTGATCGGTCGCGACCAGGTGCAGTTGGTCCAGGCCGCCGTCCGGGTGGGGCCGCAGGACGAACTCGTCCTCGCCGACGACCACGTCGATCTCGCGGGCCGACCGCGGCGGCCTGCTCGCCAGTGGCGCCCGGGTCATCCTGGCCACGTAGCGCTGCCCCGCCCGCCAGGCCACCTCCGTCTCGGCAGTGCCTGCGGTCAGCTCCGCGACGATATCGGCCACGTCCCCGGCTGTGCCACCGCCGCTGTCGACCCAGGTCATCGCCGACTCGGGTTGTTCGATGGCGGCCACGCGCAGCAGCCCGCGCAGCGCGCACACTCCCGGGTTGGTCCTATCGCCGTCGAGCACTGGCCTCGCGTTCTGGCTGAGCAACCACGTCCGGGACGGTTGTCCCGCGGCACGGAGTAGCGTGGTCACCTTGGTGACCCGGTCCAAGTCGTCCAGGTCTCCCGTCGCGCACCACACGACCGCGCCTGCGCACGCCGGAACAGCCGAGAGATCAGTGTGGACCGTGACTCGCGTGCCAGCCTTGGACAGCGCCGCCGCCACGCGCTCGGCGACACCGTCATCGTCGCCTGGTTCCCTGACCACGACCCATTCGCCGGTTGTGCCTGTGGTCGGCTGTTCCGGCAAGGGAAGCTGGCGCAAGGAGATCTCGAACAACCGGTGGTCGAGTCGCGTATTGGTGTTCATGGTCCGGGTGTTGCGGATAAGGGTGACGTCGTAGAGCGCGCCGACCCATTGCCCGGCCTCGTCGTAGAGGGCGGCGCTCCCGGTTACGGCGGCCCCCTCGCGTCTCGCTTCGGAGCGAACCCACGCGACGCGGCCGGGCTCGGCGGGCAGCACCACCTTGCCGATCCCGGTGGGCAACCACGGCTCATCGCTGTCATCGAGGGCATCGTCACGGACCAGGCAGGCCGCGACGGACAACACCCACCCGTCGAACATCACCGGGTGCACGTGGGGTGCGCTGGTCCGGATCGCCGCGTCGGCGGGCACCTCGACCCGGGTGATCCCGTCGTCGGTGGTGGCGGTGATCGAGTGGAAGGCCGGGCCGGTGTCCAGTCCGATCCGGCGGAACGACGCGTACAACTCGTCAGGCGCCGCGACGTTCTCAGGTGGGTGTAGTGCCGGGTTGAGGTCGACCGGTCCTTCGAACCGGGCGGCCGTCGCTGCCGCCGCTCGGTCCCATCCGCTGCCGGTGTGCTGGATGACCTCGACCGCCAGCCGACCACCGCTCCGCGTGGCCGAGACCTGGACGGGCACGGCGGCGGCCAGCGGCAACATCCGCTCGAACCGCACGTCGGTCAGGCGGATCTCGTCCAGCGCACAGCCCAGGACCGCTGCGGAGGCGGCCACGATCAACTCGACATGTGCGGCGCCGGGCACCAACGGGATGCCACGCATGGTGTGCTGCGCCAGCCATTCGACACGGTCGGTGCCCAGATCAGCGGGCCATACGTGCCGCGTGCCGTCCTCGGCGTCGGCATCCGGCACGGCCGAGCACTCGCCCAGCCACATGTGCGCCGTCGCGTCCCGTGGCCCGTACCCGGGCTCTTGCCAGTAGCTGGACCGGTCGAACGCCGTGGGCGGCAACACCACCCGTGTTCCACCGCCGTTGACGGCGACGAGATCCACCGGCGCGCCGACCACGTGCAGCGCGGCGGCCGCCCGGCACACCGCCGCACGCCCGTTCTGGTCGCGGGTCAGCGAGCCTGTGGTCACCACCGGCACTCCCATCGCCGACGCGGTCTCCTCCACGGCCTGAGTCAGCAACGGGTGCGGCGACAGCTCCAGGAAGACGCGGTGCCCGTCCTCGATCAGCGCCCGGCACGCCCGGTCGAAGCGCACCGGCGCGCGCAGGTTCCGAGCCCAGTACTTGTTGTCGAAGGTCACGGTCTCGCGCGGATCCCCCGCGGTGGAGTAGAACGGCGTCGTCGCCGGTGTCCCCTTCAGCCACGACGTCCGGTCGGCGATCTCGGTCAGGATCGGGTCGACCTGGGGCGAGTGCGCGGCGACCACCACGGCGATCTGCTTGCAGAACACGCCGCGGTCCTGCCAGCGGCGCAGTAGGTCCGCCACAACCGGGCCGTCACCAGCGACGACCGTGGACGCCGGTGCTGTCACCACGGCGACGGACACGCCGTCGACGTCGGCGATCTCGGCGTCGACCTGCTCGACCGGGAGCGCGACGACCGCCATGCAGCCGCCCGCGACCCGTTGCAGCAGCGATGAACGGGCCAGCGTGATCCGCATGCCGTCCTCGGGTGTCAGCATGCCCGCCGCGACGGCGGCCGCGGCCTCCCCCATCGAATGACCCACCACCGCGGCCGGACGCAGGCCCCAGTCCCGCCACATCCGCGCGAGCGCCGTCTGCACCGCGAAGATCACCGGCTGGACCACGTCCATCCGCTCCAGGTTCTCGCCGGACGCCAGCAGTCGCCGCACGGGCACGCCCGCGTCCGACGCGACGGCATCGAGCCGGTCGATCATGCGGGTGAACGCGGGTTCCTGGTCGAGGAGGTCGCGCGCCATGCCGGGCCATTGCGAGCCGTGCCCGGAGAACACCCACACCGGCATGCCGGGACCGGTTGTCGGTCCGGTGACGACGTCCGGGTGGTCCTGCCGGTCGGCCACCGAGCGCAGAGCGCTCACCAGTTCTGCACGGCCGGATGCCACGACACAGGCTCGTGTGGACAGATGACTGCGGTGCGCGGCAAGGGTGCGCGCCACATCGGCCGCGGGGTCACGTGTGGCCTCCACGTGACTGGCCAGGCGGCGCGCCGTGGCAGCCAGTCCGCCAGTGGACGCGGCCGACACCGGGAACACCATCGCCTGATCGCTGAAAGCCCATGGGCGCCGGGATGGTGCCAGCGTCTGCGGCGCCTGTTCGACGATGGCGTGGGCGTTCGCCCCTGTGACACCGAACGCGGACACACCTGCGCGACGGGGGCGGCCGGAGTTGTCCCACGGCATGGTGGCGGTGGGTACGACGAACCGGGTCCCGTCGGTGTCGATCACGGGATTCCACCGGGTGAAGTGCAGATTCGCCGGGATGGTGCCCCGCTGGACCGCCAGCGCGGCCTTGATCAGCCCGAGCACACCGGCCGCGCTCTCCGGGTGGCCGATGTTGGTCTTGAGCGAGCCCAGCACGCACGGACCACCGGATTTGCCGTACGCGTCGGTTAACGCGGCGAACTCGATCGGATCCCCCACTGGGGTACCGCTGCCGTGCGCCTCCACATACCCGACATCGTGGGGCGTGACTCCTGCCGCGCGCATGGCCGCCATGATGACGGCGTGCTGCGCACCGCGAGATGGTTGGGTGATGCCCTGCACCCGTCCCGCGTGGTTGATGGCCGTCCCGGTGATCACCGCCAACACGTGGTCACCGTCGCGCTGGGCGTCGGTCAACCGCTTCAACGCCACCATCCCGCAGCCCTCCCCGCGCACGAAACCGTCCGCGCTCTCGTCGAAGGCCGCGCACCGCCCACGCGTGGACAACGCCCCCGCCCTGGCGAAACCGATGAGGCCACCCCATTCCAGCTGCACGGTGACACCGCCCGCTAGCGCGAGATCAGACTCTCCATTGTGGAGGGAACGACATGCGAGGTGCACAGCCATCAGCGACGAGGCGCAGGCGCCGTCCACCGCCAACGACGGCCCGTTGACGTCGAGGATGTAGGAGATCCGGCCCGGCGCGCCCGACGCGACCGCCGAGATGCCGTGGTGGACGTCGAAGTCCGCCAGCTTGAACCGCCTGGCGTAGTCGGCCCCCGAGATGCCGATGAACACGCCGGTCCGCGACCCCGCCAGCGAACGCGGCGGCACCCCCGCGTCTTCCAGTGTCTCCCACATGGTCTCCAGCAACAACCGGTGTTGCGGGTCGACACTCGCCGCCTCACGAGCGGGCACGCCGAAGAAGCCCGGATCGAACAGGTCGATGTCGTCGAGGAAGGAACCGCTGCGCAGGGCAGCCGCGTTCGCCAGATCGGCGGGAACCACCCGCTCGCGGTCGGACCACCGCCTGCCGGGGTCGCTGCCGCGCACGACATCACGCCGGTCCAGAAGCAGTTGCCAAAGCTCCTGCGCCGAGGTCACTCCGCCGGGAGCCCGGCACGCCGTTCCGATGATCGCGACCGGAGTCTGTCTGCCGGTAGCCGAATCCTCGTCCATGCTGTGGTTCCTTTCCGATTTAGTCCTGAGTAGACATAGATGAAGAGTCCGACCGCGTTGAGCGCCACGCGCGCGACCGGGTTGCCGAGCAGCGCGGGGATCGTGGGGTCACCGCCGAGATACGAGTCGACCCTGCGCCACACCGGCGGGCAGGCGGTCAGCGCGGTGTGGACCACGCCGGGACGTTTTGGTGAAGACGTCCATGATCCTGCGAGACGCACGCATCTCGGTGTCGAGATCGGAGCGCAACACCTGGGTGTAGGTCCCGACCGCCCGCGCGCGGATGTTGTCGCCCGTGTCGTGCAGCGGCGTGCGATTCGCAAAGCCATGGCGCTTCAGGAACTCCCGCATGTACGCCCTGGTAGCGTCGCCTTGTCCGCGGGCAGCGACCACACCAGCCGTGCAGACGCCGTCCTTGGGGAAGACCCAGCCGAACGAGCCGGGCAGCGGTCCCCAGTCCGGCGGGCAGGAACGCCTGCGAGCACCCGATCAGTCCGCCGCCACAGGTCTTGTACCGCGGCACGGCGGCGCGTTCCAGCAACAACACGTCACACCCGGCCTCCGCCGCCACCCGGGCCGCGGTGGCCCCGGCCGGACCGGCACCCACGACCACCACGTCCCATAGCTGTCCGCCGAACCGGCCCGTTGTCATCCGATCACCGTTCCTTCGATGCGATTTCCGGGCAGGGTGAGACGCCCTCCGGGGTCTTGGTGTCGAGTCCGCCCGTGATCCGGGCGGCGCCGCCGCACATTCGGCGAACCGCTCGAACGTAACAACGAAGCAGGACGGCACACAGGCCCGGCAACCGGGTTAATTCCACGGGGCAGCCGAGTCGTCCTATTCAGAATCCAAACATCACCTTGCGTGATGGTGTCCGGATCGGAATCCGCGAGCGTCGCGAACGCCGCCGACGCACCCGGAACGAGGTACCCGCCTCACCTGTCCGAGCGAGCCCGGCCGTGACCGGGCGCTCAGGTCATCGGCATCGGCGCACAGCACTTTCTCCTTTTGGAGCAACACGATGCGTGCGACTGATCTGTCCACTTAGGGTGAAGTCACTCGTTCCGATTCACGGGAGACACCATGACGACCACAGATCTGGATTTCGGCGCACCGCCGTTCTACTGCCCCATCCCGCCTGCCATTCACCCGGCGGTGGACGAGGTGCGGCGCCAGGCCATCGAATGGATCGACCAGACCGGACTGTGCCGGACAGAGCGAGACCGGATGCGGGCGATCGCGACCAACAGTGCCGAGTTCTACGGGAGGTTCTCGCCATCGGCTCCGGTCGACGGCCTACTGGTCGCGGTGCTGTGGGTCTACTGGGGCTTCCTCTTCGACGACGCCTGTTGTGACAGTGGACCGCTCAGCGCGGATCCCGCGAAGTTCGTGGCCATCGCGGCGAGTTGCACCGGTCGATGACGGCGTCCACTCCCCCGGCGGAACCATTCACCAAGGCCCTGCACGACATCATGACGCGGATGCGGGCCTGCGCCACGCCCACCCAGGTGCAGCGCTTCATCGACGCGCACCGGCATTGGCTGTACTGCGTGGCATGGCAGATCGGCAACCGGGCCCGAGACCGGATGCCCGCTGTGGACGAGTACCTCGCCATGCGACTGGGCAGCGCGGGCGGGCCGCCTACCATCGCGCTCCTGGAAATCGCCCACGGCAAGGAAGTGCCCGCGACCGAGAGGGATTCGCCCGCATGCGTACGCGGACCGGCCTCGGTCACACCGAGGTGCAGCGGGTAGTCGCACTGCTGCGCCAGTTGCCGGTACGCGTGCACCATCACGACCGGCGCCGGGCTTTTCGGTGGGACGGCGGGGGTCCCGGCCGGACTCCGGCTGCTGACCGGCGCCCAACCGGCCGTCACCCCCGCGGCCGACCGAGTGGTCGCGTCTCTCGGCGCTGTCCGGGGATGGCGGCGCCGAGCGGTCGGGTTCGTCGACTACGACCTGATCAGCGGCCCAGCCGGACTGTTGCTCGCGCATTCGGTCGGTGGCCCGCCAGGACGCCACCAGCACACCGCCGCGCTCGTGGCGCACCTCGCCGACCTCGGTTCCCAGCCAGACAAGTTGCGGATCGGCGCACACGAAGGGCATCCGCTGGCGTCATGGACACAAGGAGGCATTGTCACCGGGCTGGCACACGGTGTGGCGGGTGTGGTGACCGACCGCAAGGGCATCGCCACGTGGCCGCGATGCGACACCGGCACCGACTGCCCGCCCCGGCAGGCCTGGTGTTACGGCAATCCCGGTGTCAGTTGGGCACTGTGGACAGCCGGTCAGGCCATGGCACGAGCGGGTCTGAGCGCGGGACAGGCGTTGTGCGACACCGCGGTGGCCGCCTTCCGGACGTTGTGCGACGGTTTCGACCCAGGCTTCCACCTCGACGTCCACCCCTTCAGCGTCTGTCACGGAGCCGCAGGGGTAATGCTCGTCGCCGACGCCTTCGCCCGGCACGCCGCGGTTCCGCAGGCGGCAGTGCTGCGCGACCGGCTGGCCGAGTGGTTGTGGAGCGATCTCGACGACCTGCGGCGGCTGGCCGAGTCCGACATGAGCCTGTTGACAGGCGCGTGCGGTGTGCTCGCCGCCTTGTTGACCGTCAACGGCGCGAACCGGGACTGGTTGCGCTGCTTGGCTTTGTCCTGAACGCCACGGCATGGTCCGGGAGGTGATCGTGCACGGTGAACCGCGTCCGTTGCGGGTGGTGAAGCTGCACAAGGCGTTCCGCAACCGCACTGTGCTCAGCGGGTGGAGTTCGAACTGCGCCCCGGTGAGTTGTTCGGGATCATCGGCGAGAACGGCACGGGGAAGTCGACACTGCTGCTTGTGCTGGCAGGAGAACTGCCCGCCGATCGCGGCGACGTGACCGCGTGACACCTTCAACTACCACACAGGTCGCAGCTCGCCTCGCGCAAGAAGGGACTTACGCCTGTCCCGTCACATCTCCTCCATAGTGGCCAAGGCGATGAGCTCATCGACGGCAGCGGCGGGACCACCCGCGCGGCGCTGGCGTTGCACGCCCGTCCCGCGAACCAACACCCCGCGCACCAGGTCACGAACCTCGACGTACGGCCGCACGAGGTCGATCAGCTCGGTCAGCAGGTACCGCGCCGGCACTTGCCGACCGGACCGCAGGTCGATCGCGGGCCCTTCCATGCCGTACCGGGACGCTGTCCACACTGCCGCCGCCCGAAGGTGCTCCGGCAACGGTGGCGCTTCTTTGCCCGACGCCAGTTCCGTCAGCGCGTGTTGGACAAGGCCGTCGGTGAGCAAGGTTTGGAGCACGGCCTCGTCCGCTGTGGCGACCGCGTCAGCCACGCGGACCTCCACAGTCGGGTATCGCGGTGACGGGCGGGCGAGCCAGAAGTTCATGGACTCGTCCACAAGCACGCCGCAGTCCACGAGCTGGGCCAGCGCGGTGTCGTAGTCGGCCGCGGAGGAGAACCACGGCGTGAGGCCGTTGCCGGGCAGGAGCGACTGCTGAACTGTGCGCCAACTGGCGTAGCCGGTGTCCCGGCCGTGATCGAACGGCGAGTTCGCCGACAGGGCCAACAACGACGGCAACCAGAACGCCAGGTGGTTGATCACAGCGACCGCTGTGTCCCGATCGGACAGTCCGATGTGTACGTGGCAGCCGGAGACCTGGTAGTCGCGCATGACCCGCGCGTAGGTCGCCGTGATCCGGTGGTACCGTTCGCCTTCGGTGACAGCGACATCCGGGCCGGAGAGCACCGCCGTCCCGGCGGAGACCAGGGCCAGGCCCTCCTCCCGCGCCGCCGCGGCCAGCACAGCACGTCCGGCGACGAGCTGACGACGGACCTCGGCCGCCGACATGCACACGCCGGTCGCGAACTCCACCTGGCTGTTGAGCAACTCGTGGTGCACATGGGCACCAGTGGGCAACCGCGTTCGGTCGACGCGTTTGATGACGGTGTCCGCCCGGCTCACTGTCTTGCGTGAACCCACGTCCACCAGCAGGAACTCTTCTTCGACACCACACGTCACAGAGGGACGATACCCCGGTTCGGCAGTGGCACACCCTCAGATCCGGCGCGGGCGATCCGACGGTGGCCACACGTACGGCAGGTCATCGGGTATACCAGGGAAATGCGGGCGGTAGTGCACGGGATCCTTGCGGACCAACGCGGACTGGTGACTGGCGTGGAACGCGGGGTTCCCCAGCCACGGCGGCAGTTCGTCGGCGGCGCCAAGGGCCTCCTGACCGCGGACGTCGACCAGGCCGACGGTGTGCCGGAGATCGTTCAGCAGTGTGGCGGCGCAGGTGTCCTGGCGACCGGCCGCGCACCACTGCGCGCAGATGTCCAGTCCGTACCTGGTGAGCGCCTCCTCGTAGCCCGCCCACATGGACGCCGCTGGGTGGTGCCGCCACCCGTAGCCCACAACCGTGAGCGCCCGAAGCACCTGGATGGTCTCGACACGTTGTTTGCCCAACCTCCGTGCGTCGAGCACAGCCGCAGTGGCACGGAAGTCGGCGAACGGAAGGAAGGTCTGCATCGCCAGTTCTACCCGACCACCCGCACTGTCACGTGATCGGTTGCCCGCCGGTGACCCCCAGCACCTCGCCGGTGACGTAGCTGGATTCCTGCGAGGCGAAGTACACGTAGGCCGGTGCCAGTTCCGCAGGCTGCGCCGCTCGGCCGAGCGGTGACTGAGCGCCGAACGAGTCCACTTTGTCCGCAGGCATGGTCGCCGGGATCAGGGGTGTCCACACCGGACCGGGAGCGACCGAGTTGACCCGGATGCCCTTGCCGATCAGGTCGGCTGAGAGGCCCTTGGTGAAGTTCACGATCCCCGCCTTGGTGGTGGCGTAGTCCAGCAGGTGCGCCGAGGGCTGGAACGCCTGGATCGAGGAGGTGTTGATGATCGTCGCGCCCGGTCGCATGTGCGGCACCGCCGCCTTGCACATCCAGAACAAGGCGTACAGGTTCGTCCTCATCACCCGGTCGAACTGCTCGGTGCTGATCTCGAGCAGGCCGCCGTCCTGCGACATCTGGTACGCGGCGTTGTTCACCAGCACGTCGATCCGGCCGAATTCGGCGACCGCCCGCTCGACGACCCGATGGCATTGCTCCTCCGCGCGGATGTCACCCGGTACCAGCACCGCCTGCCTGCCCGCCTCGCGCACCAGTTCCGCGGTCTGGTCGGCGTCGTCCCGCTCTTCCTCCAAATAGGACAGCAGAACGTCCGCGCCCTCCCTGGCGAAGGCCAGCGCGACCGCCCGGCCGATCCCCGAGTCGCCACCCGTGATGACGGCCTTGCGGTCCACCAGTCGGCCACTGCCCCGGTAGGACTCCTCACCGTGATCCGGGCGCGGCCCCATCCGCTCCCCCGTGCCCGGGTGGCCTTGTTCCTGCGCCTGCTGACTGTCTGGCCGGAAGTACTGCGACCTCGGGTCCTGCTGCGCGTACTGGTCCTTGGTCATCTCGGTTCCACGCTCCCGGGGTGAGTTGCTGACGGACCGGCCCTGACCACAAGTGCGCAGCAACGGCAAAGTTCGGTTCTCGGCTGCGTGTTCAACCGCACTGGCCCACATATCCGACCTGCCTCACAGTACGGCGGGTCGGTGGCGACCGCAAACGCTACCCCGGTCACCACGTGAGGGCACCACCCGAGGAGGTCGGCTTCCGCGACCACGACACCATGGTGTACTGGGACAACAGGCGGATCACTTCGGGTTTGCCGGTGGTTTCACCGGGCATTCACCCGGATACAGCACAAGGCATCGGGCCAAGGCGTGCCCGGTGTTCACGCAAGCATTCCGTTCGTCTACCAAGGACTGATCATGGCATCGCGTCGCAAGTCCGCTCGCAACGGTTCCACGCCCAGCACTGAGCCGCAGACCGAGGTCGTGCCCGAGAACGCGTTGCGTCAGGAAGGCGAGTTCCTGACCACGGCCCAAGGGTTGCGCCTGCCGGACACCGACCACTCGTTGAAGGCCGGGCAACGCGGGCCCACCCTGCTGGAGGACTTCCACCTCCGGGAGAAGATCACGCACTTCGACCACGAGCGCATCCCCGAACGGGTGGTGCACGCTCGCGGAGCCGCCGCACACGGCGTGTTCGAGTCCTACGGCACCGCCAAGGACGTGACCAAAGCGCACTTCCTCGCGGAGAAGGGGCGGCAGACCCAGGTCTTCGTCCGCTTCTCCACAGTGCTGGGCTCGCGTGGTTCGGCCGACACGGTTCGTGACACGCGGGGCTTCGCGGTGAAGTTCCACACCGAGGAAGGCACGTTCGACCTGGTCGGCAACAACATCCCGGTGTTCTTCATCCAGGACGGGATCAAGTTCCCCGACATCATCCACGCGGGCAAGCCGCACCCGGATCGGGAGATCCCGCAGGCCCAGTCCGCGCACGACACGTTCTGGGACTTCGTCTCCCTGCACACCGAGGCCACCCACCACGTGATGTGGGCCATGAGCGACAGGGGGATCCCGCGGTCGTACCGGACGATGGAGGGCTTCGGGGTGCACGCCTTCCGCCTCGTCGCCGACTCCGGGGAGACCAGCCTGGTGAAGTTCCACTGGAAGCCGGTCGCCGGTATCCACTCGCTGGTGTGGGAGGAGGCCCAGATCGCCGCGGGAGTCGATCCGGACTTCCACCGCCGAGACCTGGCCGACAGCATCGACGCGGGTGCCTTCCCCGAGTACGAGCTGGGCATCCAGGTCCTGCCGGACGACGGCAGCGACAGCTTCGACGGCATCGACCTGCTCGACCCGACCAAGATCGTGCCGGAGGAGGTGGCGCCGGTACGGCTGATCGGCAAACTCACGCTGAACCGCAACCCGACCAACTACTTCGCCGAGACCGAACAGGTCGCCTTCCACACCGGCCACCTCGTGCCCGGAATCGAGGTCACCAACGATCCGCTGATGCAGGCGCGGCTGTTCTCCTACCTCGACACCCAGCTGACCAGGCTGGGCGGCCCGAACTTCGCCCAGTTGCCGATCAACCGGCCGCGGTGCCCGGTCAACGACATGTTCCGCGACGGCATGCACCAGCACGCCGTGCACCCGGGCACGGCTCCGTACCGCCCCAACAGCATCGACGCCTGCCTTCCCCGGCCCGCGCCCGCCGAGGACCACGGCTACGTGCAGGTTCCCCGGCCGATCGAGGGCCCCGCGGTGCGGGCCAATCCCGTCTCGTTCGACGACCACTTCTCCCAGGCCACGATGTTCTACCGCAGCCTCAGCCCGGTCGAACGGGTCCACCTGGTCGAGGCGTTCACGTTCGAGCTGGGCAAGTGCTACGAGCAGGCGATCAAGGAGCGCGAACTGCTCGTCCTGTCCATGGTGGACGCGGACCTGTGCGAACAGGTCGCGGCCGGGCTGGGTCTGCCCGCACCGGAGGGTGAACCGGCCAACGACGTCACGCCGTCGCCCGCGCTGTCCCAGGTGATCACGAGCCCCGGCCCCATCGCGGGCCGCAAGATCGGCGTGGTCGCCAGTGCGGACGCGGACATGGCCGGAATCACCGCGCTCCGCGCCGAGGCGACGCAGCTCGGGGCGGTCGTGCAGGTCATCGCTCCTGTCGGTGGTCTCCTCGGCCGTGGCCGTACCCAGCAGATCGTTGAACGGACGCTGTTGACCGCCCGTTCGATCGAGTTCGACGCCGTCGTGGTCGCCGGTGCCACGGCACCGACCAACGACGTCAAACTCGTGCTGCTGTTGCAGGAGGCGTTCCGGCACTGCAAGGCCATCGGCGCCTGGGGCACTGGACAGGACATCCTGCGGGCCGCCGGAATCGTTCTCGACGCCCCTGGCGTGGTGCTCGGCAAGAAGGTGGACGACGACTTCACCGCGTCCTTGGTCACCGCGCTGGGGCTGCACCGCGCATGGGATCGCGCCGAACTGGTCATGGCGTCGGCTGTCCCACCCGCCGGCTAGGCCCCCGACCGACGCGCGACCGATGTCCGGAACCCAACTGGGAGCAGGCCGACGGTGTGAGTGGCGCCAGTCAGGGTATCCATCGGAGGAAGAAGGGAGTTCTCATGTCTACGCGCGTAGCTGCACGGTGGGCCGTCACGGCGGTCGGCCTGTTTTTCGTCGTCCTCGCCATCGCGGGGTTCGCGTCGATCAGCGACGAGACGACGGTCGGGGGGAACCTGCGTGGTGGGAACGAAGCCGACCTGCTGTGGGGTCTGTTCAGCGTCAACACCGTGCTGAACTTCATCCACCTCCTGTTCGGAGCGCTCACGATCGTGGCAGGGACTGTCGTCACCCGGACGAGGATGCTCGTGTGGACGATGGCGGGCGCTTTCGCCGCGGTCCTGATCTACGACATCGTGTCGCTCTCGGTGCGAACCGGCACGGACCCGTTGGCCATCAACCAGGCCGATGTGTGGCTGCACGCGATCGCAGCCGTCGTTCTCGCGGTGTTGGCCATCACGGCGGCCAAGGCCGCACACCCACATCGACCGGTCCGCACGGCCTCCGCTCCAACTGCCTCGCGTCCGTCACCCGGATGAGCATGTGCGACGACCAGTCGGCTGACTGTTCAACCAACCGGTCGCCTATGGCGGACATTCCCTGCGCGTCGCGTGGTTACACCCCGTTGCGGATAACGATGCGTGTTCGAGGGATTCCGCCGCGATTCGGTGGAATTGGCGTCGTACCGGGTACGCGGTGCGCATGACAGTCGAACGCGTTGTCGTCATAGGCGCCACCGGAAACGTCGGCACCAGCGTGATACGGAAACTGACCGAGGATCCCGGCGTAATGTCGGTGGTCGGGGTCGCCCGTCGCATACCGGACTGGACTCTGCCGAAACTCACCTGGGCGTCGGCGGACGTCCGGACGGACGACCTGAACGGGATCCTGCGCGGCGCGGATGTGGTCATCCACTTGGCGTGGCTGTTCCAGCCGACGCACCGACCCGAAGTCACCTGGGCGAACAACGTCGAGGGCAGCATCCGGGTGTTCCGGGCCGTCGCCGACGCCGGTGTCCCCGCGCTGGTCCACGCGTCCTCGGTCGGCGCCTATTCGCCGGGGCCGAAGGATCGCCCGGTCGACGAGAGTTGGCCGACGCACGGGTGGCCCGGCGCCGCGTACCCGAGGGAGAAAGCCTATTTGGAGAGGGTGCTCGACGCTTTCGAGACCAGCCACCCTTCGATCAGGGTCGTGCGGATGCGTCCCGCGTTCCTGTTCCAGCGCGGTGCCGCCAGCCAGCAGCGCCGGTTGTTCGCCGGTCCGTTCCTGCCCCACCGGCTGGTCCGGCCGAGCTTGATCGCTGTCGTCCCCGATCTTCCCGGGCTGGTCTTCCAGGCGTTGCACACACAGGACGCTGCTGAGGCATATCGGCTGGCCGCTGTCGGGGACGTACGCGGTCCGTTCAACCTCGCGGCCGATCCTGTGGTGGACGCGCGACTGCTCGCGGAGTACCTCCGTGCGCAGGTGCTCCGGATCCCCGCATGGCCCGTGCGCGTCGCGCTGGCCACGGCATGGCGGCTGCACATCGTCCCCGCCAGCCCTGGCCTGTTCGACACTGTGCTGCGCGTGCCGGTGATGGACACGAGTCGCGCCCGCAGCGAGTTGGGCTGGACACCCCGCCACAGCGCGAAGGACGCGGTCGACGAGTTCATGCAAGGGCTTCGCCAGGGCGCGGGTTCGCCGACCGCTCCTCTGGCTCCCCGGCTGGACGGCGGCAGGCTGGCCGAGATCAGGACAGGCGTCGGCGAGAAGCCCTGATGTTTCACCTCCGCTCCACCGGGTAGGGACGCCCCGAAAGAACGATCAGCGAGAGGAACCAAGTGACGGCCAGGGACGGTATCGGGCAGCCGTGGGGCACAAGGACTCCCTACGCTCGTGGAGAACGCTGGCCGGTGCGCGTCGACAGTCACTTCGCGGACGGTGTGCACCCCGGCGAAGTGGACGCTTGGGTGCGTACGGCCGCAGTGCTGCACTCCAACGGCGACGGGATGGACCTCGCTGTGCGCGACGGCCGCGTCGTGGGGGTGCGGGGCCGGGCCGACGATCGCGTCAACCACGGCAGGCTGGACCCGAAGGACCTGTTCGCCTGGCAAGCCAACCACTCCCCCGATCGCCTGACCGTTCCCCGGGTACGCCAGGACGGCGTACTGGTCGAGGCCACGTGGGACGACGCGATGGGGCGCATCGTCGATCACAGCAAGGCCCTGCTGGACGACCAGGGCCCCGGCGCGCTGGGCTTCTACACCAGCGGTCAACTCTTCGCCGAGGAGTACTACACCCTCGCGGCGATCGCGCACGGCGCGATCGGGACCAGTCACCTCGACGGCAACACGCGTTTGTGCACCGCGACAGCGGCGGAGGCGCTCAAGGAGTCCTTCGGCTGCGACGGTCAGCCCGCTTCGTACACCGACGTGGACCACGCCGACGTCATCGCCCTGTTCGGGCACAACGTCGCGGAGACGCAAGCGGTGCTGTGGGACCGGATCCTCGATCGGCTGGCCGGGCCGAATCCCCCGGCGTTGCTCTGCGTCGACCCCCGTGACACGCCGGTCGCCCGAGCGTCCGCGGTCCACCTCGCACCGCTGCCCGGCACGAACGTGGCGCTGATGAACAGCCTCCTGCACGAGGTGATCGAGCATGGCCGGGTCGATCACGACTACGTCCACCGGTACACCATCGGTTTCGACGAGCTCGTCCGGCAGGTCGCCGGTTACCCACCGGACCGTGTCGCGCCCGTCTGCGGGATATCCGCCGGTGAGATCCGCGAAGCCGCGACGCTGCTGGGGCAGGCAGACCGTCTGCTGTGCACTGTTCTGCAGGGCTTCTACCAGTCGCATCAGGCCACCGCGGCGGCGGTACAGGTGAACAACCTGAACCTGATCCGGGGCATGATCGGGCGGCCGGGTGCCGGTGTGCTGCAGATGAACGGCCAGCCGACCGCTCAGAACACCCGCGAGTGCGGCGCCGACGGAGATCTCACCGGATTCCGCAACTGGGCCAACGAAACGCATGTCGCCGACCTCGCACGGCTGTGGAACCTCGCCCCGGGCTGGATCCCGCACGACGGACCGCCCACCCACGCGATGGAAATGCTGCGTCTCGCCGAGAACGGGAAGATCCGGATGCTGTGGGTGTCCGCGACGAATCCGGCGGTGTCGTTGCCCGAACTGCGCCGCGTACGCTCCATCCTCGGCCAGGAACGGCTTTTCCTCGTCGTGCAGGACTGCTTCATGACCGAGACGGCCGAACTCGCGGACGTGGTGCTGCCCGCGGCCATGTGGGGCGAGAAGACCGGGACGTTCACCAACGCCGACCGCACGGTGCACCTGTCCGACAAGGCGGTGGCCCCGCCCGGGGGCGCGCGGCCCGACTTGGACATCTTCATCGACTACGCCCGTCGCATGGGCTTCCGCGACAAGGACGGCAACCCGTTCCCACCGTGGAACGACCCCGAATCGGCCTTCGACGCATGGAAAGCAGCGTCGGAAGGACGACCATGCGACTACTCGGGCTTGAGCTACGACCAGCTCCGCACGGTCGGCGGGATTCAATGGCCGTGCGACGCGCAGCACCCTGACGGCACCGAACGGTTGTACGTCGACGGGCACTTCCCCGCACAACCGGACTACTGCGAAAGCTACGGCCGCGACCTGACCACTGGCGACCCCGTCGACGCCGACCGGTACCGGGCGATGAACCCCCACGGCAAGGCCATGATCAAGGCGGCCGAGTACCTGCCCGCGCGTGAGGCAGCGACCGACGAGTACCCGTTCATGCTGATCACCGGCCGCACGCTCTACCACTTCCACACCCGCACCAAGACCGGACGTGTCCCGCAACTGGTCAAGGCGGCCCCGGAAGTGTGGGCCGAGATCTCCGAGAAGGACGCCGACCAGCTCGGGATCGCCGAAGGCGACCTCACCGAGATCCGCAGTCCCCGCGCGACTGTGCACGCACGGGCTCGCGTCTGCCGGATCCGCGAAGGTGTGGTTTTCCTGCCGTTCCACTACGGCTACTGGGACACCGGCGATCCGAGCGGGCGCGACGGGCAGCGCGCCGCCAACGAGCTCACACCGACCGAGTGGGATCCCGCGTCCAAGCAGCCCCTGTTCAAAACCGGCGCGGCGGCCGTTCGCCGACTGGCCCCGTGCGACGGACCATCCTCCGCCCCGACCACCACGGCATCGGCGCCGACCTCCCCCGGTGTTCCCGCTACCGAGGGCGGCTCCCACGCTGATGTCGATGAGTCGTGACCGCGCGGAACGCTCGCGAGTAGGGCCGGTTCGACGTTGCTGATCTACGCTGCCGCGGGCGCGGCCATGTTGGCGGCGGCGCTGTTGCCCCGGCTGCTGGGCAAGGCGCCGTTCTCCATGCCGATGGTGTTCCTCGCTGTCGGGGCGGTGTCGTTCGGCACCATCGCGTCGCTGCCCGACCCGGATCCGGTCCGGTACGCGTCGGTGACGCAGCACCTCACCGAACTGTGCGTGATCATCTCGCTGATGGGTGCCGGGCTCGCCCTCAACCGGCCGGTCGGTCTGCGCCGGTGGGCGACGACGTGGCGATTGCTGGCCATCGCGATGCCCGTGTCGATGATCGCGGTGGGTGTGCTCGGTTGGGCGGTGCTCGGGTTGGGCCTCGCGGCCGCCGTCCTGCTCGCGGCTGTGCTCGCGCCGACTGATCCCGTTCTGGCGACGGAGGTCCAGGTCGCGGAGCCCGCCGACAGCGAGGACGACGACGAGAACGACGACGACGAGACCCGGCACGCCCTGACCGCCGAGGCGGGGCTGAACGACGGTTTGGCGTTCCCGTTCGTCTACGCCGCTATTGCTTTGACTGCCGCTCAGGCGGATTGGGTGTGGACCTGGTTGGCCGTCGACGTGCTGTGGCGGCTGGCTGTCGGCGTCGTGTGCGGACTGCTGATCGGGTGGCTGCTCGGGAAGTTGTTCTTCTCCGCGCCGTCGACGAAGTTCCGGCTCGCCGAGCACGCCGAGGGGTTCGTCGCACTCGCCGCGACGTTCCTGACCTTCGGCTTGACCGAACTCGCCGAAGGGTACGGCTTCGTCGCCGTTTTCGTGTGCGGCTGCACCATTCGCGCGGCGGAACGGTCCCACGGCTACCACCGTGTGCTGCACCAGTACATCGAGCAGACCGAGCGGATGCTGACCGTGGTGGTCATCTTCCTGCTCGGTGGCGCCGCCGCGACCGGCCTGCTCGCCGGTGTCACCTGGCAGGAGATCCTCGTTGCCGCAGCGGTCCTGCTGGTCGTCCGACCGCTCGCCGGGCTGATCGCCTTGACCGGTCGCCGAACCGGGCCACGGGAACGAGCCGTGATCTCGTTCTTCGGTGTCCGGGGCGTGGGCTCGCTGTTCTACCTCACCTACGCGCTGCAGGCCGGGGAGTTCGGCGATCCGCGCGCGCTCTGGCGGATCGTGGCCATCGTGGTGATCGGATCCATCGTCCTGCATGGAATCACGGCCTCGCCGTCCATGCGGTTCCTGGACAGAAGCAGGGGCCGTACCCCGTGAACGTGCCCCTGCCTGGCAGGGCTACTTCGCTGGATATGCGTTGCTCCGCAGGAGTTGGGCGAGGTGTGCGGCGTTGCGGACAGCCATGGAGTTGGCCGACTTGACCGCGTCCGGTGTGTCGTCGAGGTCGTTGTAGTCGCCGCCCTGCATGGCCTCGCCGTTCCAGTAGGTACAGCCCTGCGCCGGGATGGTGAACCCGGTGTCGTTGAGGGCCTGGAACAGGTCGGCGACGATCTTGTGCGCGCCGTCCTCGTTGCCGACCACCGCGGCCAGCGCGACCTTGTCGAACAGAATCGGCCGGTCGGCGTCGTCGGTGTCCGACAACGCGGCGTCGAGCCGTTCGAGCACGCGCTGCGCGACGCTGGACATGTGGCCGACCCACGTCGGGGTGGACAGGATGAAGATGTCCGCGTCCAGGATCTTCTGCCGCAGGCGTGGCCATGCGTCGCCGTTGCCCATGTCGTTCTCGACCCCCGGCCGGACGTCGTGGTCGACCACGCGGACGATCTCGCCGCCCACGTCGTACGCGGACAGCTCGTCGAGCAGCTGACGGGCGATCAGTTCACTGCTGGACGACGCCGGGGACGGCTTGAGACTGCAGACGAACGCGACAGCTCGCAGTGCCATGAAGACCTCCTGGTCCGTGCTGGATCATCGGTTGTCACCTTCGACCGCGTACCCGAAAACGCACGGGCGAATCTTCTCGTCGTCCGTGACTGCCGGATACCCAGCGCACGCGGTCCTTTACCGTCCACATTGGTCGCTGCGCACGGCGGCGGGCGGGCTGGCACACACCACGGATGACCCTGACGTGTCAGCGTAATGCTGTCGCGCTGGTGTGGACGCGTTCCAACGCGTCACGAACCACTGTGTTGCTGTGCCAGTCGAGCCATGTCGCGACTTCCGTCGCGGCGTAATCCAACCGGGCGCATTGCAGGCGGGTGGGCACGTGGCCGACATCAGTGTGATAGGTGTTCACTACGCCGACACAGTGGTTGTCGCCCGTCAGCAACGGCATGCTGTGCATCGCCCGAATGCCTGCGCTGAGCAACGCGTGCCGTGCAGGCGAGTGGGACTCCGCGGCGATGTCGGTCACGACGACTTGTGCCGTTGTGTTGTGGGTAGGTGTGGGATCGTCCGCACCGGCAAGGTGGTTCACCAGCGAGGTCGACATGTTCGACGACAGTTCCAGGCGCAGGACGTTCGCCGGCTGCTCTACCAGGTACACGGCTGCTGCTTCTGGTCGCATGTACTCGGTGGCTGCCTTGAGCAGCGTGCCCACGACCGCACTGCGGTCACCTCGACGGTTGCGCCGCAGTTCGGTGAAGGACAGCGATGGCGCCGGTCTACGAGTCCGCCCGGGGAACCAAGTCGGTCCGTCCGGCGGCGCGGTGTGGAGCAGCGCGGTTGCCAACGTGTACATACGGAGGTGGTGGTGTTCCGCGCTGAGCCGCACGACCTCGCAGGCCATCTCGGGGTCCAGGCGATAACGCTCTTGCACGACACCCATGGCTCTCGCCACGACCAGCTTGGTTCGCGACGCGACCAGGAGCCCTTGGAGTTTCTGCCGCAAGGCGGTCACTTCGTCGGCGGATTCGTCGGTGTTTCGAGGCGTCTCCGGGAGACGGTCGTACTGTTTCCCGGAATCCGCGCAAGCTTCGAGCGCCAGCGGCAGGCTGTCGTGCAGGTGGAGGTTGGCGGCCGCGTGCGTCGCTTCGACCACACGTCGCACATGCGGAGTCGATTGCACGATCACCAGGTGGTGGCCTTGTCGTGCCAGCCGATCCGTGTGCTCGATCAACGTCCGGATGCCCCGTGCGCTCAGCAACGTGATGTCGCTGGTGTCGACCACGACGTGGTGCGCTTCGCTGGGCAGCCGGGTACGCAGGTAGTGGTCGAAGGTCCGGCTGCTGTCCGCGTCGACCTCCCCACGCACCCGCACCACCAGCACACCGCCGGAGCGCATCTCGGCGGTGATCCGGAGGTGTGACCTCGGGTGCGATATGCCGATCATGGACTGGCCTCCGCGGATCATGTCGACTCCTCAGCATCGTGTGCCGTAGGAGCCACGCTGCTGGACCCGCGCTCTCAACGTAACCGACAACAGGTGCGTCCGCACGATGAAACGACTCGGAATCGACGCACGTGCCGTCGGACGTTCATCTGCCTCGTAAAGGGCTACCCGGGGGTGTCGCCACGACGGTGAGGGGCAGGCTAGCGATGAGGCATCGGTCCACCCAAGCATCGTGGCCGACCGGCTGGGTGGCTCGCCGGCTCGGCATTTCACCGACGACCCTACGCACCTGGGACGCGCGGTACGGCATCGGCGCGTCGGACCGGGAACCCGGTCGTCACCGGCGCTACACCGCCGGAGACGTCGAACGCCTGCGGATCATGCAACGGCTCATCGCGGCGGGCACCAAACCCCGGGAGGCCGCTGACCTGGCCGTCGGCCGCGTGGTTCAGGCTGGCGACACCGCCGGTTCCGACCTGGTCGACAGCCTGAACCACGCGGCCGAGTCGCTCCGGACGGACATCATGGCCGACCTGCTCGACGCGTTCTTCCAGTCGCGAGGCGTGTGCGGTACATGGCACGACGTGCTTCGCCCTGTCGTCCGCGCTGTCGGTGCTCGGTCAGTGCACGACGCGCAGTGCCGCGACGTGGAATGGACGCTCGCGGAGTCGATCGCGACCGCGCTCGACCGCGTCATGCACACACACGCGGCTCCTGCGGATCGGCGCCCCGCGCTGCTGCTCTGTTGCCCGCAGGAACGCCATGCGCTCCCGTTGCGGGTGTTGGCCGCTGCTCTGCACGAACGATCCGTTCCCACGGCGTTCCTGGGTGACACGGTGCCCATTGACGCCGCTCTGGCGGCGGAACGCCGGCTGCGGCCCGCGACGGCCGTGTTGTGGGCCCTGCGGCGCGAGAACGCCTCGCACGACCTGGCACGTCGGTTGCACGATCGTCAGGTGCCGCTGATCCTGGCCGGGCCGGGGTGGCAGGACGGCTCGGACGTCCCCGCGCGTGTCGTCGACGACCTTGACGCCGCACTTGGCTTCGTCAAAGCCGCTGTCGACGAGCCGCGGACGGCCTAGCCACGTCCTGCTGGAGTCGGCTCTGGGGCCTTGTCGGCGTCGGCGATGGTGGCTCGCTGCGGCGGTACGAAGCCGAACTGCACGACCTGACGCCGTGCCACCAGGTCCACTGCCCATTCCACGGCCACGCGCAGCCGGTTGGCAGGCAACGCCAACAGGTGATAGCCGCGGGTGATCACCTTGGCAGGCCAGCCGCGCAGCGGCACGTGCAACGGGTCAGCCACCGCTTGCCCCGCGGCGAGATCGACCACGAACCCGAGGTCCCGGTGCCGATACAGCCGCGGCTTCCCGTGGCCCAGTGCCGCCGCGATGTTGAGCGCCGCGACCCGGCCCTGGCGTTGAGCGTGCTGAGCGGTCATCGGGCACAGCTCGCCCGGATGGAACGCATCGGAAACGGCAGCCACGTCACCGGCGGCGTACACCCCTGGCGGTCCAGGCACGCGCAGGTGACCGGTGACGGCGAGCCTGCCTTTCCGGTCCGGCAGGTCCAGTGCCTCGACAAGCGGGTCGGGGCGGACACCGACGCACCACACCACGGTCCGGCTGGGGATCTCGCTGCCGTCTTCCAAGCGGACACAGGTCTCGGTGATCTCCGCGACGCTGGTTCCCAGTCGTACGTCGACGCCACGGTCGCGGAGCACGCGTTCGGCCGGCCCGGACAACCGCTTGTTCAAGCCCGGCAGGACGCGCGGCGCGATGTCCACCAGGATCCAGCGGACGTCCCGCTCGGTCAGCGTCCTGCGGTCGCGCAGCGCCTCCCTGGTGAGCTGGTGGCCCTGTGCGACCAGCTCGGTGCCCGTGTACCCGGCGCCGACCACCACGAACGTGGCGCGAGCGGCCCGTTCGGCGGGATCGTCGGTCTGCTCGGCGAGTTCGAGTTGCCGCAACACGTGGTCACGGACAAAGATGCCTTCGGCCACCGACTTGAATCCGATCGCGTGCTCGGCCACCCCGGGGATGGACAACAGCCGCGTCACGCTACCCACGGTGAGCACGAGGTAGTCCCACTCCAGCACGTGCGAGTGACCTTCGACGTCAACCACCGTGCAGGTGCGGGCGTCCGTGTCCACAGCGGTCGCGTGGCCCTGCACGAGACGGGTCCGGGACAGCTTGCTACGCAGCGGGACCGCCACTCGACGGGGGTCGAGCGTGCCACCCGCGACCTCCGGCAGCAGCGGGACGTACAGCATGTAGTCGGTGGGATTCACCGCGACCAGGTCGGCCGCGTCGGCGGGGAGGCGTCGTTCCAGTGTGCGCAGACAGTGGTAGCCCGCGAATCCGGTGCCGACCACGACGATCCGGGGACGACGGCCTGTGCTTGTCAATGAACCCACCTCGATACCTTGTGGAGCCGGTCCGCAGAGGCCTACCCGCTGTGAGCTCCGCGTACACGGTTTCGCGGTGCCGGTTGCGGGCACTCCCCCACAGACCGGTTGTCGTCGGGTGAAGGGGTACCGGGTGCTCGGGAACACTCCCGTCCAACTTCCTCTTGCCGTCGGTGCCGCGCTGGCCGGTACCTACCTCGGGATCGCCGACTACCTGGCGTTGCCCCATCCCGAGTTGCCCCCGGCGCTGGCCGCGTTGGTGTTCGGCGCGGCCATCGTGGGCGCGGCGTTCCTGTTGTCCTGGGCCGCCGAGGCGGCGCAAGTGGACATCTCAGCGGGACTGGCCATCGCGTTGCTGGCGATCGTCGCGGTGTTGCCGGAGTACGCCGTCGACCTGGTTTTCACCTACGACGCGGGCCAGGTGTTCGCCAACCAGGGGCACTGTCCCGCCGGTGGCGACAATCCGTGTTCGCTGGCGTTGGCGAACATGACCGGGGCGAACCGGATTCTCGTCGGCTTCGGCTGGCCGCTGGTGGTTCTGGTGGCCGGTATCGCCGCCGCGCGAGCGAAGTCGCGCACTCCGAGGCCCGGACGGGTGGAGTTCCAGCCCGCGATCTCGGTGGAGCTGGCGTTCCTGGGTATCGCCACGCTGTACTCCCTGACGTTGCCGCTCCGCAGTTCCCTGACGCTCGTCGACGCCGTCGTGTTCGTGGGGATCTTCGCCGCGTACGGGTGGCGCCTGGCCCAGGCGCCTCCCGAGGAGCCGAACCTGATCGGCGTCGCGGACTGGGTCGGCCGCAAGGCCACCAGGGCCCGGCGGGGTTTCGTCATCGGCATGTTCGCCGTCGCGGGTCTGATCATCCTGGCCAGCGCGGAACACTTCGCCGAAAGCCTGGTGAGCACCGGCGAGCAGCTCGGCGTCGACAAGTTCCTCCTGGTCCAGTGGGTGGCGCCGCTGGCCAGTGAGTCCCCCGAGCTGATCGTGGCCTGCCTGTACGCCGCGCGCCTCGCGGCCTCGCAGTCCCTGGCGACGTTGCTGTCCAGCAAGGTCAACCAGTGGACACTGCTGGTCGGCACGATCCCGGTGGTGTTCGCGGTGTCCTCGGGCACGGTCAGCGGGCTGCCGATCGACGGACACCAGCGGCTGGAGTTGCTGCTCACCGCCGCCCAGTCGTTGTTCGCCGTCAGCATCCTGCTCGACCGCGTGCTCACCGGCCTGGCAGCGGGTGTCCTGTTCGGACTCTTCGCCGTGCAGTTCACGGCCAGCCTGGTGCTGTCGGGCGACGCGAACCGGTGGGTCATCGTCGGGTTGTCCGCGCTCTACATCGTGCTCGCGCTTGTCCGGCTGACGCTGCGTTACCGGGATACCGGCCGGACGGTCAAGGACGGCCTCGTGACGCCGTTCGACAGGCTCAGCGGTCTGAGTCACTCGTCCGCCAACACCTGACCGTACCGACGCAACACCCGGTCGCGCAGGTCCTGGTCGGTCCGGGGAACCGGTTGGATGAAGATCTCGTCAAGGTCCCCGAACTCGGCCCGCAGGTCGTCGTCGATCCGGACACAGGCATGCTCGATGTCCCCTGCCGTGTAGGTGTCCACGAAATCGACCCGCGCGCAGAGCAGCACGCGATCGGTCCCGGTCATCATGGTCAACAGGTCCACGACGTCGTCGATCTCCGGCTGCTGTTCGAGGCGTTGCTCGATCGCCCGGATCATCCGCGTGTCGGCCTGCCTGCCCAGCAGCAGGCGCTTGCTCGTCCGGGCGAGCAGCACGGCGACGCACGCCAGCAGCAGTCCGATCAGGACGGACGCGATCCCGTCCCACACAGCCGATCCGGTCACCTGGTGCAGCGCGACACCCGCGGCGGCGAGCAGAACGCCGATCACGGCCGCGCTGTCCTCGGTGAACACCGCGCGTGGCGTCGGGTCGTCGCTGGCCGCCAGTTGTTGCCGGACCGATCGCCGGTGGTCTGTCGCGTCCTGCCTGACCTGCCGCGTCGCCTGCAACAGCGAAGTGCCTTCCATCAGCAGGGCAATCCCGAGCACGAGGTAGTTCACCCACGCGTACTCGACCTGCCCGCCACCGGCGGTGATCGTGTGGATGCCTTCGTACGTCGAGAACGCCGCGCCGGAGGCGAGAATCCCCATCGCGGCGAGCAGCGACCAGAAGGAAGTAGCGTTCCTTGCCGTACCCGAAGGGGTAGCGCCGATCCGCGGGCCGCTGCGACCGGCGGACCGCGGCCAGCAGCAGGACCTGGGTCGACACGTCACCGACCGAGTGCGCGGCCTCGGACAACAGGGCGCCGGAGCCGGACAGCAGCCCGGCCACGAGCTTCGCGATGCCGACGCCCAGGTTCGCCGCCAACGCGACCAGAACGGTGATCAGGCTGCGGTCGTCCTTGCCCACCCCAACGGGTACCCGCGCGGCGCGCGCCGCAACCAGTAAGACGTTTCAGCCGACGGGGGTGTGGCAATTCGGGGACATGACACAGACTTCGGCCGGTCGATCGCAGGACACCGTCACCACGGACGTCCCGGCCAGGATGGACCGGCTGCCGTGGGCCCGGTGGCACTGGCTGGTGCTGGCCGGACTCGGCACGGTGTGGATTCTCGACGGACTCGAAGTCACCATCGTCGGGGCGTTGGCCGAGCGGCTCACCGAGCCCGACAGCGGCCTGGCCCTGACTGACGCCCAGGTCGGTCTGGCCGCGTCGATGTACGTCGCGGGCGCGGTGGTCGGCTCGCTGGTGTTCGGTTATCTCACCGACCGGCTGGGCCGCAAGAAGCTGTTCCTCCTCACGCTCGGGCTCTACCTGGCGGCGACGACCGCCACCGCGTTCTCGTTCGACGTCTGGTTCTTCGTCGCGATGCGGTTCCTGACCGGCGCCGGGATCGGCGGCGAGTACGCCGCGATCAACTCGGCCATCGACGAACTCGTGCCCGCCCGGCTGCGGGCGACGGTGTCGTTGGCGGTCAACGGTTCGTACTGGGGCGGTGCCGCCGTCGGCGCCGCGCTCACGTTGGTGTTGCTCGACCCAGCGGTGTTCTCCGCCGATGTCGGGTGGCGCATCGCGTTCGGGCTCGGCGCGGTACTGGGGCTGGTCATCCTGCTCGTCCGCCGCAACCTCCCGGAGAGTCCGCGCTGGCTCTACACCCACGGCCACAACGAAGCCGCCGAGGAACTCGTCGGCTCGATCGAACGCAAGATCGAACAGGACACCGGGCGCCCGCTGGACCCCGTCCACGACACGCTGAAAGTGCGCCAGCGGCACAGCACCGGATTCGGCGAGATCGCCAGGACCGTGCTGCGCACCTATCCCCGGCGCACGCTGCTCGGCCTGGCGCTCTTCGTCGGACAGGCATTCCTGTACAACGCCGTGTACTTCACCTTCGCGCTGGTGCTCGCCACGTTCTTCGGTGTCCCCAGCGCGCAGTCCGGCCTGTACCTGATCCCCTTGGCGTTGGGCAGTCTGATCGGGCCGCTCGTGCTCGGTCGCCTGTTCGACAGCATCGGACGCCGCACGATGATCAGCGTCAGCTATCTGGGCTCCGGTGTGCTGTTGCTCGGCACCGCGTGGCTGTTCTCGGCCGGTGCGCTGTCCGCGTGGACGCTGGCGATCGCGTGGGCGGTCATCTTCTTCTTCGCCTCATCCGGGGCGAGCGCGGCATACCTGACGGTGTCGGAGATCTTCCCGATGGAGATCCGCGCGATGTGCATCGCCCTGTTCTACGCCGTCGGCACCGGCCTCGGCGGCATCATCGGACCGCTGCTGTTCGGTGCCCTGGTCGAAAGCGGCAGTCCCGGCAACGTCGCGATCGGCTACGTCATCGGCGCGGGTGTGATGATCGTCGGCGGTGTCGCCGAACTCGTGCTGGGTGTGGAAGCCGCACGGCGCTCACTGGAGGACGTGGCCACTCCCCTGTCGGCGCAAGGAGACGTGTCCAGCCGTAGCGGGACATGAGGTTCACCGTCGGGCCGTTCGCTGCTGAAGGATGTCTTCGAGCACGGCGCGCACCGGGATCGTGGCTCGCTCGCATCACCGGCGAACTCCCCGGACCGGTCAGCCGCCGAACACCGGAAGGGTGATCCTGGACGACCGCGCGGGGTCGTGGAAGACCTCGAACCGCACGGGTTTCCCGTCCACCGCGGTGAACGTCGGCTCGTCGGTGCCATGGTTGCGGGCGAAGCGGGGGAACGCTCCACCCGCCACCTGCACCCGCAGCCGGTGCCCGCGCCGGAACCGGTAGGCGGTGGGGTCGAGCCGGACCTCGGCCGCGACCACACCGTCCTCGTCGGACTCCGGGATTCCCGGTCGCAGGCGGAGGATGCCGTCGGTGACGTTGCGGGAGACCCCGTGCCGGTCCACATCGCACAGGCGGACGAACACGTCGCCGTGGCCGAGGTCGGTCCGGACGTGCACGAGCGCGGAGACCTCTCCGATGACGTCGAGGTCGTCGACCAGCGGGTCACCGGTGAAGAGCAGGACGTCCCTGCGTTGCTCGACGAGCTTGTTGTCGCGCTGTTTCCGCACGCCGGAAAGGAGCGGGCCGCCGACGGTCGGCGTCGGATCAGCCGGGTCGAAGGTGAACGTGCCCGGCTTCGACTCCACCGGCCCGGCAGGGGAAAGCCCACCGGGGCGCAGGAAGTACGGCGTGGATACGGACTTCGGCGGCCAGCTGTCGAAGTCCAGCCAGCGCCCGGCGCCCTGGAGGTACAGGCGCACGGGAGCCTGGCGCAGCTGCGCGGTGTCGCCGAGCAGATGGGCGGACAGGAAGCCGATCTGGTCGCGCACCAGGATCCTGAGACTGGCGGGCTCGCCGTGCGCCCATGGGCCGATGGTGATCCGCGGCGCACGCCCGGCGGCGGCCAGTTCCTTGAAGTCGCGCAGTTGGGCGGAGATGAACAGGTCGTACCAGCCGGTCACCATCGACACCGGCGTCGTCAGCCCGGCCACCCGCGCGCTGTGATCCGACGGCGCCCAGAAGTCGTCACCGGGCTCGGCGTGTGCGGAAACGTCCTGCAGGAACCGCACCTGCTTGCCGATCGCGGCGACGTCCGCGCCGGACACCGGCAGGTGCGCCATGGCCGCGCGGGTCTTCTTCGTCTGCCACGGGTTCGGCACCCCCGCGAACCGGCCTTCCTGACGTCCGATCAGCGCCGACCACGAGACCATGTTGTCGACCGCGAGGATCCCGCCCGGATAGAACGTCGAGACGAACTCCGACGCGGTGATCGCGAGACACAGCGCCTCGAGCGGCTCGTCGAGATACGGCGCGACCGACCACTGCGTGTGCCCGAGGTAGCTCGCACCCGCCGTCGCGACCCGGCCGTCACACCACGGCTGCGCGCGCAGCCAGGCGACGGTGTCGAGGCCGTCTTCCCTCTCCAGGTGGAACGGCCGGAACTCGCCACCGGAACCGAAGGTACCGCGCGTGCTCTGCAGGACCGTCTGCAACCCGTGCCGCGCGAACGTCTCCCCGAAGATCCTGCCCATCAGGCCCTTGCGGCCGTACGGCGTGCGGATCAGCACCACCGGGCGCGGCGTGTCCCCGGGGACGGCGTAGCGATCGGCCAGCAGCCGGACACCGTCGGACATCGAGACGGGGATCGCCTTGGTCACCGAGGGGGCGGGACCTTCGGCCGGGGGAAGCCCCAGGACCCTGTCGAGCAGCCGGTCGAGCACGCCTGAGCCGCCTTTCACGCGGATGATCACCTGCCGCCCGTGGCCACGCCACGTCGCAGTCCGTCAGGGAGATTGTTCATCGACTGCGCCCAGGGCGCGAGCGGGGCCGATCACCTCAGCGCGTAGCGGTTCGCGGATGGCTTGCACTGCGCGAACCGTGGTCGTCCCGCAGCGAGCGACAGGCAGATCCGGAGCAGGCAGACGCCAACTATGACCAGGATCGGCACCGACCACGCCCCTGTGGTCTCCCGCAGCAGGCCCAGCAGAAACGGTAGGTCGTCGCCGGACGCAGGTCGCGCACGGTGAGCTCGTATCCGGCGACTTCGCGCTGCACGCGTGACCCTGTCCGGTCGCTCTCCGGCCACCAGGCCACGCTGAACGCGTCCGCGGCACCTGCCGCAGGGCCGGTGTTCTGAAACCCTTCTGGGTGGAGGCGTGCACGCTGGACGTCGCCGTGCTCGGCCCTCAGGCCACGGCCGCCTTCGTCGACCGGCAAGTGGACGTCATCGACGGCAACCCGCCACGGTGCTCACCAGGCAGCAGCGGCTGCGGTGGTGGCGGCGGAGGACGTGGAATCCGCTGAGCAGGGACGGTTGACCGCGTTCTCACTCCCGGTGGGACACGGATCGTCCACGGGGCCCGCCGGTTGCTCGTGTCCCGGTCACCGTCCAGAATGATCAAATGGAGCAGAACTCGTGACCACCACCAGGATCACCGACGGCAACGAACGAGCGATCATCGAGAACATGCTCGATCGCAACCGTGAAGCCCTGATCGCGACCGTGCGTGACCTGTCCGAAGCCGACGCCCGCCGCAGGCTCGTCCCGTCGCTGACGACACCCATCTCGTTGATCAAGCACGCCGCGGCGGCCGAACGGATCTGGTTCCAACGGTTCTGGGCGGATCTGGACGAGTCCGAATGCGACGGGTACTCCGCGCGCGACGAGGGCACCTTCACCGTCACCGACGACGAAAGCCTGGCTGACGTGATCGCGGAGTTCGAGCGCGCGAGCCAACGATCACGCGAGATCGCCGCCCGCTTCGACCTCGACGACACCAAGGACAATCCCCGCGAGGGAACAGTCAGCATGCGGTGGACCCTGCTCGCCATGATCGAGGAGTTCGCGCGGCACGCGGGTCACGGCGACATCCTCCGCGAGCAGATCGACCACCAAGCCAAGCCGTGACGCGGTCGACTGCCCTGTCAGGAAATGAAGCCCTCGGACTTCAACCACTCGGTGGCGACGGCCGCGGGTTTGACCCCTTCGACGCTGACCTTCTTGTTCAGCCCGGTGAGCACCTTGGTGTCGAGTTTCCCCGCGATCGAGTCGAAGACCTGCTCCAGCTGCGGGTACTGCTTGGCCACCGATGAGCGGATCGTGATGGCCGGGTTGTAGACGGGGAAGAACTTCTTGTCGTCCTCCAGTGGAGTCAGGTTCTGCGCCGGGACCCGGCCGTCGGTCGTGGCGACCTCACCGAAGTTGCACGTGCCGCCCTTGCCTGCCGTCGGGTAGATCACCGCGTCGTTGAGCAGGTGGATCTGCGCGTCCGGCAGGGTGAAGTCGTAGGCCTTCTGCAGCCCGGGAAACCCGTCGTCGCGGCTCTTGAACTCCGGTCCGATGCAGGTGGACGCGGCCGCGGGATCCCGCTTGGCCAGCGCCGCGTAGTCCGACAGGGTCTTCGTGCCGTACTTCGTCAGCGCTTCCTGGTTGACCGCGATCGCGTAGGTGTCGTTCGCGGGCGAGCGCGCCCACCAGACGATCTCGTTCGCCGCATCGCCCTGCTTCACCGCGTCGTACTGTGCCTGGGCGTCCGGGATCGGCTTGGTGTTCTTGAGATAGGTGACCCAGGCGGTTCCGGTGTACTCCCAGTAGAGGTCGACGGCGCCGCTGGTCAACGCCTGCCGGACGTTGGCGGAACCGGTGATGTTGGTCTTGTCCTCCGGATCCGCGCCCGCCGCCCGCAACGCGACGATGGCGATCTGGCCGAGCAGCAGCTGTTCGTCGAACTCCTTCGAGCTGACCCTGATCTTGGCGCCCGCCAGTGCGTCGATCTTCTTGATCGACCCCGCGCCGACCGCCGTCTTGTCCGGCGCCGTCTCGATCGTGCACCCGGTGGCGACGGTGGCCGCCATGACGAGCGCGAGCGCCGCCGCCAACGGGCGTCGAGTGATGTGCATGTGACTCGTCCTCCTGGTGTCGGTCGAACCGGTTATCAAATTCCCCTCGGCCGCAGTACCTCCTCCGCGACGAGCCCCAGCCAGTCGGCGAAGAGGGCCAGAGCGGCAACGATGATCCCGTAGGTGACGCTCAGGACCGGCCGGTCAAGCCCGATGCCCGCGACGAGCCCGCCGCCGAGGCCGCCCCCGCCGACGAAGGTCGCGAGCGTCGCGCTGGCGAAGGTGAGCACCAGTGCGGTGCGGATCCCGGCGAGGATCACCGGGACGGCCAGCGGCAGCTCGATCCGGGCGAGCACGGCCAGCTTCGACATCCCCATACCCCGTGCCGATTCGATGATCGTCCGGTCCACGCCCTCCAGCCCGACGATCGTGTTGCGCAGCACGGGCAGTACCGCGTAGACGACGAGCGCCACCACCACGGTCGTGACTCCGGTCCCCATCCACAGCGCCAGGAGCACGACCAGTCCGATGGACGGGACCGACTGGCCGAGGTTGCCCAGCCCCAGTCCCACGGGCTTGATCCAGCGAGCCCCGGGGCGCGTGATCAGAACACCGATCGGGACGGCGATGACGATCGTGCAGACGGTCGAGATGATCGACAGCCGTACGTGCTCGAGCAACTCACGGGTGAGTTCGTCGGCGTTGAGGTAGCGCGCCTCGATGGAGTCGGCCGGAAGTCCCCGCACGACAAGGTAAAGCGTGACCATGGCGACCGCGATCAGGATCGGCCGGATCACCAGTCCGCGCAGGCCCGCGCGCGTCCGCCCGGCGACCGGCGGTGCGGTGCCCGGTGCCGCGCCCGCGTCGAAGTCGCCAGGGTCCCGGTTCGGATCGACGGCGGTCATGCCTGGCCGTCCGTCTGGGTAACCGGGCGGAGCACAGCCTTCAGGTGCGCGAGGTCCAGGACGCCGAGAGCACGCCCGTCCTCGGTGACCAGCACGGTGTCGCTGCTCTGGCCAAGCATGATGTTCAGCGCGTCGCGCAATGTCGCGTCCGCCGGGATGGTGGGCAACTGGCCCGCGTCGCTGGGCGCCGGGGCGAGGTCGGCGTCGCGCACCCGCATCAACGCGAGCTGCTTGAGGTGCCCGCCCGCACCGATGAAGCTTTCGACGTACTCGTCGGCAGGCGCGGCGAGAATCGCCTCTGGGGTGTCGTACTGGGCGATGACCGACCTCGGGCGCAACACCGCGATCCGGTCACCGAGCTTGAGCGCCTCGTCGAAGTCGTGCGTGACGAACACGATCGTCTTGCGCAGTTCGCGTTGCAGGCGCAGGAACTCGTTCTGCAACCGCTCGCGGGTGATCGGGTCGGTGGCGCCGAACGGCTCGTCCATCAGCATCACAGGCGGATCCGCGGCCAGCGCACGCGCCACACCCACCCGCTGCTGCTGGCCGCCGGACAGCTCGCGCGGGTAGCGGCGGGCGTAGTCGGCCGGTAGACCGACGAGTTCGAGCAGCTCACCCACCCGCGCGGTGATGCGCTTGCGATCCCAGCCCAGCATCCGCGGCACGGTGGCGATGTTGTCGGTCACGCGCATGTGCGGGAACAGGCCGATGTGCTGGATGACGTACCCGATGTTGCGGCGGTGCTCGTCCACGTCGAGGGTGAGGATGTCGGTGCCGCCGATGGTGATCCGACCCGAGGTGGGCTCGATCAGCCTGTTGATCATCTTCATCGTCGTGCTCTTGCCGCAGCCGGACGGGCCGACGAGCACCACGATCTCGCCCGCCGGGATCCGCATCGTGACCCCGTCCACCGCCGGGCTCGGCTGACCTGCGTAGAGCTTGCTGACGTCCTCGAGCTCGATCGTCTCAGCCACGGATCCCCCTCGATGTCGTCAGCCTGCCGACCAGCCCGAACGCCAGGTCGAACAGCAACGCGAGCACAACGATGCCGAGCGTCCCGACCAGCACCTGGTTCAACGAGTTCGCCGCACCGAAGCGGCCGAGACCGTCGAAGATCTGGTTGCCCAGGCCCGGTCCCTTCACGTAGGCGCCGATGGCCGCGATGCCGATCGTCATCTGCGTCGACACCCGCACCCCGGACAGGATGACCGGCCACGCCAACGGCAGACGCACGCGCCACAACAACCGGGACCTGCCCATACCCATCCCCTGCCCCGCTTCGACAACAGCCCTGTCGACGCCGCGCAGCCCGACGATCGTGTTGCGGATGATCGGCAGCAGCGCGTACGCCACGAGCGCGATCAGGACGTTCGTCGTCCCGAGACCGACGAGGGCGATGAGGATGCCGAGCAACGCGATCGAGGGGATCGTCAGGAACGACGCCGTGGTCGTGGTCACCAGCGCCGCCAAGGCGACTCGTCGATAGGTGAGCACACCGACGGCCACCCCGATCAGCACGGCGATCAGCATCGCGACGAGAGTCAGGTTGGCGTGCCGGACCGCGTCGTTGTAGATCTCGACCAGGTTGTCGCTGACGTACTCTGCCAGGCTCAAGCGAGCACTCCTCGACTCGGCGGGCGCATCAGGCGTGCCCACAGTACCAATCACGGAGCCTGTTCGTGATCTTCGCACTCGACGACGGTGAAGTGGCGGACTTGGTCGTCGACGTCGTCGAGCAACCGGCGGGCGGCCGGGGACATACCGCGATTCCACCTAGACAGGTCTTGTGGCCCTGAGCAACAGCGGCGAAAAGACATACGGTGACCGTCGTGGGAGAGGTGGGATGACGTGCTGACGACCGTGTCGGTGGTAACGCCGGATCAGGTGGTAGTGCCGGGTCGGACGGACAAACAGATCAGGCGCTTGGAGAGCCAACTGGTCCGGGAACACGCCGGTGTGCCACCAAGCCTGCTGCACGAGTGGGTCGAGCGGGCGCACGCACGGTTGGCCACGGCCCCGGTGCAAGACTTCGTCCCCTTGCTCGTGGAACGCGCGGTGCGCGGGTTCGCGCGTGACTTCGCCATCGACTCGCCTGCCATGTCGGCAACGTGCCCGTCGAACTGGGCGCACAACACCGCGAGGCGGCTGCTCGCCCAGGCGCTGCCCCAGCGGTGGGAGCACACCCGCGGTGTGGCACGCCGGGCCGAGCAGGTGGCGCGCATCCTGATGCCCGAGGACCTCGGCATCCTTGTCTCCGCGGCGTGGTTGCACGACATCGGTTACGCACCGGAGCTGATCGACACGGGGTTGCACTCGCTCGACGGCGCGCGGTATCTGCGCCGGGTCGGTGTCTCCCGGCAGGTCTGTGGCCTGGTGGCGCACCACTCCGGTGCGGCGGCGGTCGCCGAGCAGGTCGGGCTGGGCGACGAGCTCGCGGAGTTCGACGACGTTCCCGGCCACCTCAGGGACGCGCTGTGGTACAGCGACATGATGACCGGTCCCGACGGTCAGCCGACGACGCTGGACGCCCGGCTCGCCGAGATCCGTCAACGGCGTGGCCTCGACGACCCGGTGGTCCGCGCTCTCGCGGTCAACGGCAACGAACGCCGGGCCGCCGTCCGGCGCGTCCACCGGCTGCTGGCCAACCGTCGACCACGTCCGGCACGGCGGTGCGAGCTAAGCTCGTCGGGGTGCGACACCTGGCAGCTTCATGACCACGACGTCTCCCGCCTCGACCATGCGGATCGGTGAACTGGCCCGGCGAACGGGAGTCAGCGCCCGCTCACTGCGGTACTACGAGCAACAGGGCCTGGTGCACAGCACGCGATCCGACGGAGGCCAGCGCCTCTACAGTGTGGACGAGGTGGCGCGGATCGCGATCGTCCGGCAGTTGTTCGACGCGGGCCTGAGCAGCAAGGTGATCGCCCGGCTGCTGCCTTGTGTGGACAGTGACGACGACGGCGTCTCCGAAGCGGCTTTCACCACGATGGTCGGGGAGCGCGACCGGCTGACGGCCGACATCACCCGGCTCGTCGAGGCCAGAGACGCGCTCGACGAGCTGATCGAGACGAACACCCGGCACAGGCTCGCCGTGCGCCGGGGTGATCGCGCCGCTGACGTCAGAGACTCATGTCGATGACGAGTTTGCCCGTGGCAGCACGGGACTCGACGACTGCCAGTGCCTCCTGTGCCCGCGCGAGCGGGTAGGTCTGTGTGATGTGCGGATCGAGTCGGCCGGTGACCATCAGCTCGGCGACGCGTTCTAGGCTTGCCCTGTCGAGGCGGCGGTGGACCGGCACGCCTCCGAGCTCGGCCACCGACGGATCCCCAACGGAGACAAGCATGTCCGGCTTCGCCGCCAGTGGGGCGATGTCGCGCAGGGACTGACCGCCGACTGTGTCGACCACGGCATCGAACCTGTCCGGGGCGTGCACGCGGAGCCGTTGCACAACGTCACCCGCGGTGTAGTCGACGAAGCTCGCACCGGTCGCCGTCGCGAGATCCCGTTTGGCCGTACTGCCCGTGCCCACCACGACCAGATCCCGATCACGCGCGAGCTGGGCCAGCGCGATGCCGACTCCCCCGCCGATCCCGTTCACCAGCAACGAGGCCCCAGCGGGCAGGGCGAGCTGGTCGAGTACGTCCAACGCGGTGGTACCCGCGACGGGGATGGTCGCCGCCCAGGTCCACGGCAACGCGTCGGGAATGCGGGCGGTGGACTCGCCGAGTAGCAGGGTCGTTTCCGCGTACGTGCCCGCTCCTGTCAACGCGAACCCGGCGACCCGGTCGCCGACAGCCAGTCCGGCCACGTCGGCACCGACCGCCAGAACCGTTCCGGCCGCTTCCATCCCCAAGACCTGAGGAAAGGGCAGGTGGCCGTTCAAGTCACGGACGTGTCCGGACCGCAGCAGGTGATCGAGCGGGTTCACACCCGCGGCCGCGACGCGGACGAGAACCTCGGCTGGACCGGGCGACGGCTCCGGCCGTTCCACGAACTCCTGGACGTCGGCCGCACCGAAACTCCGGTACCCCAAGGCTGTGCTCATCGTGAATACCTCCTGCACCGTCCTCACCCGACGGTCGGCCGAGGACGCCGCGACGCTATTCGATGACACTGATGTCAGGTTCCAGTCGATGTGACCCGGACGACACCGCCACGAAGTCGCGCGGCCAGGCGGTGTGCTGAGTCACCCGCCCCGTCGCCGCATCGATCGGTACAGCAGCCACAGCGCCAGCGCTACCGGTGACAGGACCGCCGCGAACAGAATTCCTGCGAACATCCCGTAGCCGTGCGGATCGGTGGACAGTCCGGTGGCGCTGAACACAGCCACGCCGACGAGCACCACGATCACCATGGCGGTGCAGACAAACGCGCCGAGCACGAGTCGCCGCAACGCTGTCCGCAGGGCGCTTGGGCGACTGGTGCTGTCCGGCGTGTCCATGGTCGGGCTCACAGTACGGGAGTTCGGAGTCGCGCAGGCCCCGATTGGTCATCCGGTTCCCGCGGCGCGGTCGGCGTGGCGGGAGAGTTCGGCGAACGCAGCACGCAGGTCCGGCGGGGCGATCACCTCGATCTCGGTGTCGAAGCGGGCCAGCGCCGCGGCGAGAGCAGCCCAGGACCAGGCCCCCGTCGTCAGCCTGGTCCGGGTGGCGCCGACTTCCTCGACGACCCCGTCGCCCGCGAACGGGGCGACCTCCGCAGCGGGCAGGTCCAGGATCACCTCGCCGCGGCAGGGCCATTCGTCCGTGCTGTTGTCGGAACCCTTGAACCGGGCCGAAAGGAAGGCGGTCACGTCGCCGCCCGGCAGCTCGCGACGAGCGAACCGGGGTCCATGGGGGACACGAGGTGTCATCCGGTCGGCTCGGTGGATCCGCCAGTCCTCGCGTTCGGGATCCCAGCCGACCAGGTACCAGCGGCCAGCCCGAGCCACGAGGTGATGTGGCTGCACCCGGCGGATTGGGCGCGGCTCGGTGTGTTCAGGACGCCCCGGCGACCGGTAGTCGAACCGCAATTCCTCCCGCGCACGGATCGCGGTGCTCAACGTGAGCAGGACGTCGGTGTCGACCTGAGGATCGGCACCGCGCCCCGCCGCGCTGATCTCGAGCACGTCGACGCGTTGCCGCAACCGCGACGGCAGGACCTGGCGCACGGTGGCCAACGCCCGCGCCGCCGCCTCCTCGATGCCCGCGCCCGTCCCCACCGCGATCCGCAGCGCCACCGCGAGCGCGACCGCTTGGTCCTCGTCGAACAGCAGCGGCGGCATCTGACTGCCCGCTTCGAGCCGATAGCCGCCGTCGGGTCCTTTGACGGCTCGGATGGGGTAGCCGAGTTCGCGCAGCCGGTCGACGTCGCGGCGTACCGTCCGCTCGCTGACGCCCAGACGTTCGGCCAGCGCGCCGCCGGGCCAGTCGCGGCGAGCCTGCAGCATCGACAGCAGTGACAGCAGGCGGTTCGAGGTCGTCGTCGACGAGGCGATGGGCATGTCTTCAGCCTGACACAAGTAGAGGACGTTCCCTGACCGGTACTGGTGGCAGTGTCGTTCTGGTCGCCGGAGACCTCCGGCCACCAGAACCGCTTGCGAAGGATCAGCACGCTATGTCGCTCAACACTGTTGCCCACTTGAACTTCCACGGCCAGGCCCGCGAGGCGCTGGAGTTCTACCAGTCGGTGTTCGGCGGGCAGCTCACCATCGCCACCTACGGCGACTTCGGGATGCCCGCCGAGGCGCCTGGTGCCGCCGACGTGGTGTTCGGCCAGGTCGTCGCCGACAACGGCTTCCGGGTGATGGCCTACGACGTGCCCGGCGAGCACAAGCCGGTGGCCGAGGGCGTGCCCACCACGCGCCGCGAGAACGGCACCACGATCACCAGGGAGCCGTTCTTCCTCTCCGTGCGCGGCGAGAGCGTCGACGAGGTCGCGCCGGTGTGGGAGGGCCTCGCCAAGGGCGCGACCGTGATCGAGGCGTTCGGTCCGGCCCAGTGGGCGCCCGCCTTCGGGATGCTGGCCGACCGCTTCGGCGTCACCTGGATCGTCGACGTCACGGCCTGACCTGCCCTGATCCGGCACTCCGCACGACGACCGGATCGACGGCCGGATCGACGGCCACGGCTTCTCCCGAGTCATGCCTCACTGATGACTCAGGGCTCGCACCACACGTCCCGGTCCGGCAGGTCACCGCTGACCAGGTACGCACCGGCGGTCCGCTCGACGCACGCGTTCGGGAACTCGCCGAGCACGGCGTGGTGACTGACCGGGACGGTGACCAGCCGCGACCGCGGCATCAACCGCCGGGTGGCCAGCGCGCCGTCGTACGGGGTCGCGGGGTCACCCGTCGAGTTGATCAGCAGCACCCCGACCCTGCTGCCCGCCACCGACGGGATCGGCTCACGCGGGCGGACCGGCCAGAACGCGCACGGTGAGATGCCCGACATGGCCGGGCCGAGGAACGGGTACCGCGCGCTGCCTTCCTCGAAGTCCCGCCGGTACTGCTCGATGTCACGGGGATACGCCTCGTCGCCGCACTTGATCAGCAGGTGCGCCGCGATGAAGTTGTCCTTCGGCACTCCTGGCGGGGCCGTGAAACGGCGCAGGTTGCCCAGGAACGCGATGTCGGCGGGCAGCGGCTGCCGGGCCCGCAGGGTGGCCACGAACCGCCCCAGCCAGTGGAACCGGTTCTCCGCGTACAGCAACCGCATCACGATCGAACGGATGTCCAGTGCGGTGTACGGGTCGTCGTCACCGGACGGGATCGGGGCGATCCCGGCTTCGGCGATCAGGCCGTCCACCCTGGCCCTGGCGGTGCGCGCGTCGGTACCGAGGCCGTACTGGGCGTCGTCCCGCGCCGCGAAGGCCGCGAACAGGCCGTACATCCGCTCGAAATGGGGCGGGAACCGAAGATCCGCCTCGCGGGCGGTCCACAGCGGGTTGGTGTTGCTGTCCAGGACGAACCGGTCCACTCGGCGCGGGAACAGTGCGACATACGCCCGGCCGAGCTCGGAGCCGTACGAGTAGCCGAGGAACGACAATTTCGGCTCACCGAGCACGGCACGGATCATGTCCATGTCGCGGGCGGTGTTCGCCGTGGTCGCGTACGGCATCGCCCACGCGGCGCGGTCCGTGCATTTCCGTACGACGTTACGCGCCCTGGTCACCGTCGCGGCGAAACCACCCGGCCCCGGCCAGTTCGGGAGCGCGAGCTCGTTCCCGTCGAGTCCACAAGTGACAGGTGTGGACTTGCCGATGAACCGGGGATCCATACCGATCACGTCGTACCGGGCGAGCGCCTCCGGCTGGCTGGCCAGCAACTGCGGCACCTGCTCGGGCAGCCCCAGCCCGGACCCGCCGGGGCCGCCCGGGTTGGTCAGCAGGATTCCCTTGCGCCGGGCGGGATCCGCCGCGGGCAGCCGGGAGATCGCCAGCTCGATCGCCCGGCCGCGGGGGTGCCGGTAGTCCAGCGGCACCCGCAACGACGCGCACTCCAGGCGGCTTTCCGGCGTGCTGCCGCACCGGGTCCACGTCAGCTTCGGAGGCACCGCCTCCTCTGCGGCTGCCGGTGAGAAACCCGGCACCAGCGCAAGTGCCACCGCGATCACGACGAGCCGGCGTCGCAGGGTCATGCCGAAACCTCCGCACCCAAGACGGTGACGTCAACGTCTACCAGTCCCCTGCCCGGCCCCGAAAGGTCCGTTCGGCCGGGGCAGGCGAACCGCGTGCGCGACGATTCGGAGGAGGTCGGAGCCCCGGGTCACGCGGTGATCGGCACCGAGGCGACGTGCGGGTCCTGACCTGGCGCCACGGTGCAGGTCAGCGGCAACTGGCCCGCGCTGGAGCCATCGGCCTTGAAACCGTCGATCCGGCCGTTGAGCCCTTGTCCCGCAGCGACGTTGACCGTGCCGGGCTGGCGGAAGACGAGGCTGGGCGTGTCCGGTGTGATCGTGCCGGTCATCGGCCCGGTGGCGGGCACCGCGATCGGCGCGACCGTGCCCGGGATGCCGATCGTCAGCCGGGTTCCCTCGAAATCGGCGTCGACGTCCGCCCTGCCACTGCCCCCGACGGAGGCCATCTGGCGTGACCGCAACTCGTTCGTGATCGTGTCGTTGAGCGCGGCCCCGATCTTCAGGTTCGTGATCTGCAACCGCTGCCCCACTTTGCCCGAGTCGGGGATGGTGCCGGTGAGCGTGCCGGTGACGTCCTGCGGGCCAACCGGATCCGGGAACTGGCAGGAGTAGGTCAGCGTCTTGCTGATGTCACCCAACGGCGTAGCCACTGGACGCGCGGCCGTCTCGGCGACCGAGCCGGAGATCGGAATGTTGGCGAAGAGCACGTCCTGCGGCGGCGTCGTCGCCTTGACAACGCACGGCACGTTGAGGACACCGAGCGCGGTTGGCGTGTTGTCCGCCTTGCGGGTGTCCACCTTCGCGTTGAACTGGGTGCCCGCCGCGAGACTCAGCGACCCGGCCTCGTACACGACGAAGTCCGGCATCGCGCCTGTGATCGCCAGCTTCAGCGTGCCGCTGGGCGGAATGTCCTTCCTGGGGATCTTCAAGCCCGGCAGGCCGAGCGTGAGCTGCTTGCCGTCGTATGCGGTGTCCACGTCCGCGACCGCGGTGCCCTCGGCGTGATGGGTCTGGAAAGCACGCAGGGCCCCGACGATGTTCGCACTCAGTTCGACGTCGATCGACAGGTCGCTGGGAACGATGCGCACGCCCGCCTGCCCGGCGTCCGGCAAAGTGATGCGGACCGCTCCCGTTACGTCCTGCGGGCCGACCAACGGGAACGTGCATCTGTAGGTAAGGTTCTTGGATATTTCCCCGAGAACCGCCGGGCCCGCGGCGACGGCCGAGCCAGCGGTGACCGTCATGCTGGCCGCGACCAGGGCAGCCGCGGCGATCGCACCGATTCTTCGCCCGGAGAAACGTGAGCGGTCTGACATGCGAAACCTCCTTGTCTCTGAGCGCTACATCAGGAATCATAATTCCGAATACGATCGTCAGGATCGCGTATCAGCGAAGCAGAAAGGTGACGCGAAAGGGCTGCCCGCAAGTATCCTACTTCGGAGTAGAATTTGATTCAAGAGGCTACTTCGTCGAATCGGTTCAGCATGATCGACACAGGAATTTATCAGCGGCGTGTCAAAAACGGGGCTGATACTTGTTAATTGGGTTATCCGCAACCGGAATGTGGGCGGCGAGTTGATTCGTGACGCCCAGGCGGTTTCCCGGAGGCCGAAGACGGTCAGATCGCCGTCTTCAGCTGACACGCCCGCGCGGGACTCAGGCGTTGGTGGACGCCCCTGATCCGGTCGCGGCGTACCGGGCGGCGATGGTGCGGACGGCCTCGTCGACTACCTGGGTGACGCGTTCGGCGCTCACCTCCCAGCCCGGCACCAGGAGTGTCGGCCAGAAGACGTAGTTGGAGATCATGCCCAGGAACTGGGTGGCTGCGAGGTCGACGTCCTCGACCCGCACCGTTCCCGCCTCGTGCTCAGCCAGGAGGTAGCTGCGTACGGACTCGAAGTAGGGCATCTTCCCGTGCGAGAACTGCGCATGGGCCAGCTCAGGAAACCGCGGCAGCTCGGCGATGACGATCCTGAACAGGTCGGTCATCTGGGCACGGCCCAGCAGTTCGGCGTAACGGCGACCGATGATGCTGAGCCCGTCGACGACGTTGCCTGCTGGTGGAGGGTCCTCCTCCTCTGCGGTCGACCAGGACTCGGTCACGATGGCGTCGAACAGGGCAGCTTTGCTCGGAAACTGCTTGAACAAGGTGGCCCGCGAAACGCCCGAGCGCTCTGCGATCCGCGCCAGCGACGTCCGGTCGTAGCCCAACTCGAGAAACAGTGCGGTCGCGGCTGTCACGATCAGCGCGCGCTTCTCCTGGGCGACGCGCTGGTGATACGTCGTCACGACCCTGCTCATGGACCGAGCATACGAGGTGAGTGGCTTGACTCACCATTGTCGCCGACCTAGTGTCGTGGATGGTGAGTCGACCGGCTCACCATTGGCCGTCGTGCATCACTGGTGATCCCGGTCATTCCCCCGCGTACTGAAGGAACATTTGATGCCCCGCTTCGACAACCAGACCGTGCTCGTGACCGGTGGGACCGGTGGCCAGGGAACGAGCCACGTACGCGCCTTTCACGCGGAGGGCGCGAACGTGGTGATCGGCGACATCGACGCCGAACGCGGCGCCGCTCTCGCCGACGAACTCGGGACCCGCGCTCGCTTCGCCCGCCTTGACGTTACCGACGAGAGCTCGTGGTCCGCCGCTGTGCTAGCCACGGAGAGCGCCTTCGGCGCCCTGAACGTGCTCGTCAACAACGCGGGCGTGCAGAACCCGCCAGCGACAATCGAAAACACGGAGCAGGCCACGTGGTCGCGCATCCTCGACATCAACCTCACAGGGACCTTCCTCGGCATCAAGGTCGCAGCCCCCGCTCTGCGCCGCGCGGCAGGGGGAGCCATCGTCAACATCGCCTCGACCATGGGCCTGGGCGGCACGGCTCACTACGCGCCGTACGTCGCCAGCAAGTGGGCCGTGCGAGGCCTCACCCAAACGGCAGCACTCGAGCTCGGCCGCGACCGCATCCGGGTGAACACCATCCACCCCGGCGTGATCGCGACCTCCTTCATCCACGAACCAGCAGCAGGCGCCACCGCGGCAATCGCCGACTTCTACTCACCCGAGCCGTTCGCCATCCCCCGGCTCGGGGAGCCGACCGACGTCAGCCGTCTTCTGCTGTTCCTCACGTCATCGGAGGCGTCGTTCATCACGGGGTCGGAGTACGTCATCGACGGTGGACTCCTCCTCGGCCCCGCCCTTCAGACCGAGACAGCATGAGCACTCCAGACACGACCGGGGCGAACGACTCCGCACGGGACGCGTCTTTGTCCCACCTGCCCAACCACATCCGACGAGCCATCGAGATCACCCCCGCCGCGGGCACCAGGGAACGGATCATCGACATCACGACGCTGGGGCGCCGCACCGGCCGAGCACGCCGCATCGAGATCTTCTTCTACCGAGCCGCGGGCACCACCTACCTGTGTAGCGGCGCCGGCGGTGCCGCTACCGACTGGCATGCGAACCTTCTCGCCAATCCCCACTTCACCTTCCACCTCAAGAACGGGATCCGTGCGGATCTGCCCGCACGGGCCACGCCTGTCACCGACCCAGCCGAACGCCAGGCCGTGCTGGCGCAGATCGTGGCGGATCTCAATCAGCCCCACGACCCCGGCACCATCCGGCCGACTCGGCTCGAAGACTGGGCTGACAGCCGGCTGATGCGCATCAGCTTCGACCATCGGCCGTGATCGCGGATCCCTCGACAGGTGACCTACTCCCGGCGGACCCGAGGGAATCATCGTCTCGCTGGCCGAGCGTATCGAGACCTGGGGAACCACCATGAGCGCGACGGTCACCGACGAACAGATCCGCGGGCCTTACGGCGCAGCCGTGCCGGATCGGTACGGATCAGGGCCGTCGGCGCGGCGAGTTGCCAGCCACTCTCGTACGCCTCGCCGAAGCTTTCGTCGCCGAGCGCGGTCCGGCAGCGGCTGCTCAGCGTGCGGACTTGGAGATCGGTGCGGTCGTGGGCGCCGCGTAGGCGGGCCGCTGCGCCGAGCACGACGGCTGCGTCGAGGAAACGTCCATGGAACGCGGCGAGGCCGGCCACGGTCACCGCGACCACTGCCACGATCGGCAAGTCCTTGCTGCTGACCGCGGCCGCGTACGCCTGGTCGAGCGCAGCCTCGGCGGCGGGGCCGTCACCGAGTTCCAGACAGAGTCCGGCCCGCACGGCACTGACCAGGGCCTGCCCGTGGTCGTTGCCGAACGGCAGCTGGCCGGACAGCCCGGCCTCGGCCGCCTCGACGAGCTCACGCGCGCGGTCCAGTTCACCGGTCCGCAGCCGGAGGCTGGCTTCCCGGGCGTCGAGCAGCACCACCATGTCCGGCAGAGTCGAGCGCGGCGCGCGCTCGCGGGTCGCGGCGATCACGGCCACCGCCTGCTCGGTCTGGCCGAGCCGCACGTGCAGGTCGATCAGGCGCAGGTCGATGAAGGTCTCGTCGCTGTGGCTCAGCGACCCGAACTCCCCCGCCAGCCGCTTGGCCTCGGTCAGGTCGGCCAGTGCGCCGTCGAGATCGCCGTCGTACTGGCGGAGCAGCGCCCGCAGCGGCAGCGCGGTGGCCAGGCTCCACCTGTCGCCAGCCTGGGTGAAGCAGTCCAGTGCCACGGCCACGTCGTCGCCGACCTTGGCCAGGTGACCGGCATTCTCGGCTTGCTCGGCCCGGACCATCCGGGCCAGCCCGGCCAGCCACCTGTCCGGGCCGTCGACCAGCCGCTCGATGACCGGCAACGCCTCGATCCCTGCCCGTGCGGCCAGCCGGGCCACGGTCAGCACGCCGCAGCCCGGCAGCTCCGGATGCCTCAGCAGCCTGTCGGTGAGCTCCTTGGCCGAGTCGTCGACCGGTCCGCCCCGGTCGCCGTATGCGGCGAGCAGCAGCATCCCCTCCGCGATGTCACGGTCCACACTCGGCTCCCTGGCCGGCAACGCGACCGCCTGGCCAAGCCAGTAGGACGCGTCGGGATAGCGGCCGAGCATGTACCAGTACCAGGTCAGATCCACCGCGAGCCCGAGCGCGCCGTCCGCGTCCCCGATGTCGCAGAGGTGGCGCAGGGCGGCCAGCACGTTGTCGTACTCGACGCTCAGCACGTGGAGCGGGTCAAGCTGCTCGGGGCCGCGCAGCAGCGAGTCGTAGTGGGCGACCAGGTCCGCGAAGTGACGAGCACCCAGGTCCCTCACGGCGGTCAGAACACCCTGCTCGGCCAGGCTTTCCAGGCCGTACTCCCGGATGGTCTCGAGCATCCGATAACGGCCGCCGTCCTTGGTGCGCACTGTCGGTACGAGCTGGAGCAACGACCGGTCGACGAGGTCCCCCAGGAGCTCGCGGACCTCACCGGCCGGTACCTTCGTACCGGCGCAGACCGCGCTGGCCGAGGCGAGCGTGACGCCGCCGGGCAGGACCGAGATCCGCTCCGCGACCGTGCGCGCGTCCTCGCCGAGCACATCCCAGCTCCACGCGATCACCGCCCGCAGGGTGCGGTGCCGGGGGAAGGCAGTGCGGCTGCCTGTCGTGAGCAGGCGGAACCGGTCGGACAGCCCGGTGGCCAGGTCGGCCAGCGAGAGCGTGCGCAGGCGGGCCGCGGCCAGTTCCAGCGCCAGCGGCATGCCGTCGAGGCTGCGGACGATCCGCACCACTTCGCCGAGGTTGCGCTTGTCGACGTCGAACCCGGGCCGCACGGCCGCCGCCCGCTCGGTGAACAGTCGGACCGACGCGGTGCGGCGGGCCTGCTCGACGTCCGCGTCCGGCTCGGGCAGGGTGAGCGGGCCGAGCGGGACCAGCGCCTCGCCGTCGATGGCGAGCGGCTCTCTGCTGGTGGCCAGCACTCGCAGGCCCGCGCAGCGTGCCAGCAACGCCGAGAGCAAGTGGGCCACGGCGTCGACCAGGTGCTCGCAGTTGTCCACCACCAGCAGGCTTTCCTGACCGGTCAGCTGGTCCGCCAGCACGTCGAGGTCGTCGATCAGCTTGGCCGGTGCCTCGAACAACCCCGTGCCACGCAGTCCGATCGCGGCCAGCAGTGCCGTGCCGACCTTGGTCGGCTCGGTGACCGATGAGAGGTCGATCCACCAGCAGCCGTCGCGGTACTCATGCTGATGGCGGCGCGCGGCTTCCAAGGCGAGGCGGGTCTTGCCCGCACCACCTGGACCGAGCACGGCGACCAGCCGCCCGGCGGCCAGCAGCGTGTCGATCCGGGCCAGGTCGTCGTCACGGCCGACGAAGCTGGTCAACGGCGCGGGCAAATTGGTCCGCGTGACGGGTTTGGCTGCCACGACGGCGGGCTCGCCGCGCAGCAGGCGCAGGTGGCGCTCACGCAGCGCGGCCCCCGGATCGGTGCCCAGGACGTCGGCCAGGGTTTCCCGCACTTGTTCGTACCGGGCCAGGGCCTCGGCTTGGCGCCCCTGAGCTGCGAGCGCGTCCATGAGCAACCCGGCGGCCCGTTCGTGGACGGGGTGGTCTGCCAACAGGGCGGTCAGGCGGGTATTGGCCGCGTCGGCGCGCCCCAGGGCCAGCTCGGCGTCGGCGAGGTCCGTGGCGGCCTCGATCGAGGCGTGGGCCAGCCGGGTCGCGACGGCCGGTGCGACAGCGTTGACGGCCGTGGGCTCGACGCCGAGGTAGTGGCCCCACAGTGCCACGGCCTCGCCGAGTACGGCCGCCGCGGCGCTCGGGTCGCCTGCCCGCAGGCGGTCCCGGCCTGCGGCGGCGAGTTGCTCGAACCGCAGCGCGTCCACGTCGGCGGCGTCCACCGCCAGCCGGTAACCGCCTGCGAGCGGCGTGACGTCGCCTGCCGAACCGAGGGCCCGGCGCAGCCGTGAGATCAGAGCGTGCAGGGCGTGCGTGGAGTCGGCAGGCGGGTCCCCGGCCCAGACCGCGTCGACCAGGACGCCCTGCTCGGTCGCACGCCCGCCTGCCAGCGCCAGCCGCACGGTCAACCCCTGCAACCGGGCGCCGGGCACGGCCAGAGCCACGTCACCGCGCGACACCTGAAACGCGCCAAGCAGCGTGACCCGCAGCCGAGAACTCTCATCCATCCCACGATCTTCGCGCGAGCCCCGGATGAGCGGCGTATGTGCCCCGTGTGAGCGGCCCGCGTCAGTGTTGCCGTGTCGAACGAGAACACGCTACTGACGAGGGATTTCTCATGTATGACGCGGTGATTGCGGGGGCGGGCCCGGTCGGTCTGTTCCTGGCCTGCGAGCTCGGTCTCGCGGGCTGCTCGGTCCTGGTGCTCGAACGGGAGCCGGAGCCCGGATCCCAGTGGCGGTCGATGCCACTCGGGATGCGGGGCCTGTCGGCCGCGTCGGTCGAGGCGTTCCACCGCCGCGGCATGCTGTCCGCGCTGCGGGCGGCGTCGGGCGTCCACGACGACCCAAATGAGGGGCCGGATGAGGAGCCGGATGAGGGCGATTCGGTGCGGCCGCGGTTCGTCGGCCACTTCGCAGGCATAGTGCTCGATCCAGCCGAGGTCGACGTCGGCGCGCTGCCGTACCGGCTGCCCAGCCCGGCGCTTCATGGCGTGATGACCAGCCTCGCCGCGGTCGAGTCGGTGCTGTCCGAGCGGGCTGCCGAGCTCGGCGTGGAGATCCGGCGCGGCGTCACGGTCTCCGCCGTCGAGCAGGACGAAGACGGCGTGATCGTGCGTGACGGCGAGCAGGAGTACGCGGCGCGCTGGGCCGTCGGCTGCGACGGCGGACGCAGTGCCGTGCGCGCGCTGGCGGGCTTCGACTTCGTCGGCACCGAGCCGCAGTTCACCGGCTACACCATGCTCGTCGGCATCGCCGATCCCGAGAAGCTGAGCCCCGGGTTCACCCTGACGCCGACCGGCATGTACATCCAGATGCCCACTGAGGGACACGTCGCCATGATGGACTTCGACGGCGGCGCTTTCGACCGCACGCAGCGGCCGAGCCTCGAGCACCTGCAATCCGTGCTGCGCCGGGTGTCCGGCACCGACGTCACGCTGACCGATGTCCACCTCGTCTCGACCTTCACCGACCGGGCGATGCAGACCACGACGTACCGGCGCGGCCGTGTGCTGCTCGCAGGCGACGCCGCGCACATCCACTCCCCGTTGGGCGGGCAGGGACTCAACACCGGCATCGGCGACGCCATGAACCTGGGCTGGAAGCTCGCGGCAGTCGTGCGTGGGCAGGCGCCGGACACGTTGCTCGACACCTACATCCGTGAACGGCATCCGATCGGTGCCTGGGTGCTCGACTGGACTCGCGCCCAGGCCGCAGCCATGCGACCGGACAAGCATGGTCAGGCGGTGCAGTCCGTGATCCGGGATCTCCTAGAAACCCGGGACGGCACGACTTACGTGTACGGGAAGGTCTCCGGTGCATCGCTCCGCTACGACCTCGGCGGCGAGCATCCGCTGATCGGCCACACCGCCCCGGACTTCCAGCTGACGGACGGAACCCGCCTCGGCGAGGAGATGCGGGACGGCCGCGGGGTCGTGCTCGACTTCAGCACTGACCAGCGTTTGCGCGAGTCGGTGACGGGTCGGGAAAACCGGCTGCGCTACGTGGCGGGCGTGGCAAAGGACGACCTCGGACTGGATGCCGTGGTCGTGCGGCCGGACGGCATCGTCGTCTGGGCCGGTGAACGCGAATTCGACGGAAAAACGTTCGAGCGAGCCGTCAAGTTGTGGTACGGCGACTCGGAAAGCTAAGCAGCCCTCCAGTTCACCGTTGTTTACCACAAGTACTGCCGCCTGTCCTGCGACTGTGCCCGAAAGTCCCTCCGAACAGAGGAAATCGCGCGATCAAGCACGACCCGCACGAGAGAATCCTGACAACACAGTGACTTTGACACACCAAGATCGTTATCGTAAGGGACGCTCACGTCCCCACTCGATGAGGAACACAACACATGCGGCTATCGCGTATGATCGTCACCGCACTGCTCGCTGCAGGCGTCAGCGTCGGGCTCACCGCGCCCGCACAGGCCATCATCGGCGGGCAGGACGCGACGACGGCGTACTCGTTCATGACGTCCGTGCAAACCAGAGATGGCGAGCACTTCTGCGGCGGTTCGCTGATCGACAAGTCCTGGGTGCTCACCGCGGCCCACTGCGTGGTGAACGACCAGCCCGGCGACGTGCAGGTGCGGGTCGGCAGCCTGTCGTCGACCGAGGGCGGCGCCCTGAGCACGGTCGAACAGATCATCGTTCACCCGGAGTACCCGACAGCACCGAACAAGCACGACATCGCGGTGCTCCGGCTCACCACGCCGATCGGCGGGCAGCCGGTGAAGCTGGCAACCGAACGTCCGGGCGTCGACGACCCGGCCCGGCTCATCGGCTGGGGCTGCACCAGCCCGTCGGCATGGTGCACCGCTCCCCCGGTACTGCAGGAAATCGACACCACGGTGCACAAGGCGGAGGACTGCAACACCGGTGGCGGCCGGGTGGATCCGGCACTCGAGGTCTGCACCGGCAACCCGCAGAGCAAGTCAGGGGCGCACAAGGGCGACTCCGGTGGCCCCGCACTGGTCCGCAGCGGTGACAGCTGGCTGTTGATCGGTGCCTTCAGCTGGATCCCGAACTTCACGTTCGACTCCTACGACGGTTACGGCGTCTACACCGATGTCGCCGTGCACCGCGGCTGGGTCCGGGACGTCACCGGCCTGCCGGTCTAGTCCACGAATCCGGGGTGGGGCGGCCACACGGCCTCCCCACCCCGCTGCGGAGAAACCAGCCTGGTCAGAGCGCGCCAGCGACGATCGCGCGGATCTCGTCGTCGGTCAGCGAACGCCCCCGAGCGCGCAGTTCCGCGTGGCATCGGTCCACAATGGCCGGGAGTACCGCCGGGTCGAGCTCGATGCCCAGGCGTCGCAGTGTGGCGGCGACGGTCCGTGGGCCGCTTTGCGCGGTCAACGGGACACGGCGCTCGTTGCCGACCAGGCCGGGCTCGACGCAGTTGTGCAACAACGGATCCACTTCGGACTCGAGGATCACCCAGTCAGCCCCGCCCCAGCAGAACGCGTCGCGACCGGTGATCGGTTGGCTGAAGGGCAGCGGCTGATCGGTCAGCTCCGCACCGGCACGCGAGAGGCCGGTCAACGTGTGCAGCCGGACACCGGTGTCCACACCGTACAGTGCCTCGAACGCCGCTGCGGTTGCGGCGAGGTCGGCGTTACCCGGGCCGCCGCAGTATCCGTTCACCGACGATTCCACCACGACCGCTCCCGCCCGCGCCGCTGCGACGGCACACGCGACCGCGAGCCCGAAGGTGTTGTGCGGGTGGACACCGACGTCGAGATCGGGCGCGACCGCTTTGACCGCCGAGACCAGGTGGCCGAACGCCTCGGGGCCGACCGCACCTGGCCCGTCGAACAAGGCGATCTCGTCCGCGCCCGCGTCGGCCAGCGCGGACACCGTTTCGACAAGGACATCAGCGGTCAAGTACGACACCATCGTCAATGCGGCGGTGACTCGCAGCCGTGACGCGTGTGCCACGACAGCGGCCGCCCGGTCCACCACCTCCGAGCGCGAAGCGGGGATCGGTGGGCCGTAGATCCCCGACGCCGGACCGAATCCCGGCACCGACACCTGCACGCCGTCGTATCCGTCAGCCAACGCACGGTCCACTCCGTCCACAGTGGAGACGAACGGACGCCATACCAGGCACCCCGGCTGTTCTTCCTTGATCACCTCCAGGTCGGCCGGATCGGTGGTCACGATCTCCGGCACTCCACTGCCAGCCAACAGCCTGGTGAACTCACCCCTCGCCCGGGGAGCGACCGAGCGCATCGTGGTGTCACGCAACCGGATCCGGGCGGGCATCGCGACGTCCCGGTTCGCGGGAGCCACGGACCACCGGCCCGGTTCGAAGGCACCAGGCACCCTGGACTGGTTGATGTCGGCGCGGAACTGCTGGATCCGCGCGTCCGTGACCTCATCCATGGTCACACAGTTCGCTGATCGCCTCGGCGAACAACACCCCGTGTCGTTCCACATCGGACTCGACAGTCATCGGTGACATCAAAGCCGCGCCGCTCATACCGTTGAGCACGATGCCGCGGTTGGCCAAGTACAGCCACAACGCCTCGCGCACAGACACTCCGACCGGCGGGTACATTTGACTGGCACTGTGTGGTGGTTCCGGCATGAAGGCATACGAGACACGCCCACCGAGCCTGCCGACATGCCATGGCAGATCATGCTTGGCGATCACTGTCGTGACGTCGTTCGCGTAGCGTACGGCCAGGCGTTTCATGTGTGCGTACGTCGCATCAGTCATCACGTCACCGAGTACCGCACGCATCGCTCGCACGGCCAGCGGTCCGCTTGCCATCGTGCTGCCGAGGCCACCGTCTCCCGACTCGGTGTACCGGGTGGCCGCTGCCGCCACCTCGTCGGTCATCCCGTACACCCCTGCGGGGATGCCGCCCGCGAGGCACTTGCCCATGGTGATCAGGTCAGGCTCCAGACCCAGTTCGCCGGTGCAGCCGCCGGGACCGGCCGGGATGGTCTGCGTCTCGTCGAGGATCAGCAGTGTGCCGGTTCGCCGGGTGAGGTCACGCAGCGCGGCGTGGAAACCGGGTCGCGGGTGGATCACGGCTCCGCCGTTGGTCATCACCGGTTCGGCGAGGACGGCGGCGACGTCCCGTGCCGCGAGCGCTTGGTCAAGCGCGTCGACGTCGTTGAACTCCACGCCGACGGAATCGGCGAGGGACTCGTCCACCGAGCCGTGGTAGGCGTGGTTGAACACCACGACCCGCCGCCGTCCGGTGGCCGCGCGGGCCAGCGTCAACGCGAACCGGTTGGCGTCGGTCGCGGACACGGCGAACTGCCAGAACGGCAAACCGAAACGGCGGTGCAGCTCCTCGGTCACCCACACGTGGTCCTCGCTCGACCATAGCGTGACGCTGCCGCGGTCGACCTGCTCGCGCACAGCCGCGACCACCGCCGGATGGTTGTGGCCCCACAACGCGGCCGTACCAGCCAAGCCGAAGTCGGCGTACTCGTGCCCATCGGTGTCGTACAGCCGCGCACCCGCCGCCCGGTCGACGACGAGTGGCACGGGCGGTGGGAACTGGTGGATCCAGTGCTGCGGGGTGCCGTGCAACTGGGAGCGGCGAGCTCGTTCGCGGAGTGCGACGGCTTTGGGCCTGGCCGCGGTCCACGCGGCGCGTTCACGCGCCAGCATCACGTCAAGGCGCCCCGGATCGATCCCCGTCATGGCTGTTCCGCCTCCCCGAAATTTCGACGCTTGGTCACCTTGGGCCAGCACTGTTCACCAGAGGGGTGGGATCGAGGAAGCGGCGCAGCACGTTGCCGGTCACGCGTGCCACCGGGTTGTCGTAACCGTCGACGCCGAGCGTGGTGCACCAGGCGATCGAGCCGGTGCTGAACACGCCACCTCCGTGGGGACACTCGAGGAACACCAGGTCCGCGCGGACACGTGGTTCGACGGTGCCACCCTGCCGCGAGTTCGACGTGAGCACCTCTTCGACGGCGAGCTGGAAGTGGTCGCTGAAGCCCGACGCGGTGGCCAGTACGACGGTATGCGGTGGTGTCCCGAGCGACGGATCGGCCCGGTCGACCTCCATTCCAGCCGCCGCATGGCTGACCAGTCCGTCCGCGTCGATCAGGTCGTCCACTTCGGACAGAGCGAACGCGCCGCGTCCGTCCGTGAGCGGAACCTGGTGGTATGGACGCCCCCGGCCGCGTCCACCCTGTGCGGTGAACCCGACGCCGACGTGCCGCTGCGGCGCACGGCCACGATGCCGCCACAGTCCGCCCGCCTCGCCGGTGGTGCTCAGGTGCGTCTCGCCCGGCGGCACCTCCCAGCCTCTCGTCCCGGTGTGGCCACGGCGGATCTCGATGACGTGCGGCTGCTCCGGCGAGACGCCGGTCACCCAGTAGTAACCGTTGCCGCCCAGGTACATCAGCCGACCGCCGCCTGCCAGGTACGCCTCGTGCCCGTCCAGCATCGGCGCGGTGTAGTACTCCGGGTGTGAGCCGGTGAGGACCACCGAGTAGTCGGCCAGCGCGGCGACGCCCTCGCTGTGCAGGTCGTCGTCGCAGACGATGTCGTAGGCGATGCCCTCGTGTTCGAGCCAGTCGATCAGGCACAGGTCCGCGCTGAGGTTCCACAGCCCGAACGGTCCGGCGTAGGTCGGCGTGATCGTGGTGAGCGGACGCAGGCGGGACGCGTAGTAGCAGCCGCTGCCGTCGCGGTGCAGGTCGTAGAGGCTGCACACCTTGTGCGCGGCGGCCCATTGGTGCTGGACGGTCGTGGCGTAGTCCAGTCCGTCCGGGCCTGCTTTCTCCAGCGTGCCGTGGGAGTTGGCGTAGGCGAGGTAGGTGAAGGTCGGGATCAGGACCGCGACCCGCGCGGTGGGCTTCGCGGGACGGACGTAGAACGGGATGCTCAGCTCGTCGTGCCCGGCTCGCAACCGAAATGCGTAGACGCCGCTGCGCAGGTCGTCCGGAAGGCGCACGGTGACCTGCGGTTCCCACTGGGCGTCGGTCATGTCGTCGTCGTGGTAGTGGATCGCGCCGTACTCGTCGGGGGCGAGCCGGAAGTCGATCTCCCGGCCGGTCCAGTTCGCACCGGGCACGCCACGGGCAGGCGTGTTGACGGCAACGGCTGTGAGGCCGTGCGGACCGTCGTCGGTCACGCCTTCGCTACCGTGAACTGGACGCCAGCGGGCCAGGACACCAGCGGGGGTGGCGATGGCCGGGCGGTCGATCCGGCCGTTGAAGCACGCCGTCCCCTGCCACGCCGCGACCTGCACGGGAATACCTGACGCCGCCACATCGACCGGCCCGTCATACGACGCTGTCGCACGCCACGAGCCAACCGGCCACTCAGGGACCGGGACCTGTTCCAGCGCCACGCCCTGGGGGCTGAAGGCGGCGGTGACGAACGTCCAGCGATCACAAGGGATCGGGGTGTCGGTGGTGACCAGCGGTTCGTCGGACGGACCGGCCCACGCCGCGAGCCGGTCGTCCCCGGTCAGGCCAAGCGCCCAGCCGCCGTTCGCCCAACCACCATTCGCCCGGCGGGAGACGATGGCACGCGGCCGCCCTCCCGCGGTCATCGTCGGCATGATCCACGCGGTCACGGTGAAGGTGTCGACGTCCAGCGCTGGATGCGCGGGCGCGGACAGGTAGGAACCAGCGGGCCACGGCTGTATCCGAGCGGGTTGAGGATCGATCGGGATGTCGACGCGCTCCTCGCGGACGCCCGGTCCGCGCGGATCGTCGGTGCCGTGCACGAGACGCAGCAGCTCGACCTCGTAGCCGCTGGTGGCGCTCACCATCAGCCGGATCTCGCCGCCCGCCCGGACACTCAGCGGATCGACGTAGCCGAGCAGCGTGGCGTTCATGGGCGTCCAACCAGGCTGCCGAACGCTTCGAGCTGGGCCATCCGGTCGTACATCGGGTACAGGATCAGCTCGTGCACGCCCGCGTCGAACAGTTCACGCAGCCGCTGCGCACAGTGCTCCGGCGGGCCGAAGACCGCGACGCGGTCGGCCATTCCCGCCGCGTCGTACACCGGATTCGCGCCGAAGGCCCGGTCGAACGCGGGAACCAGGCGCTGCCGGGCCTCGCGCACCGTGTCCTCCACGGCGACGTAGACGCTCTTGGAGACGGTGAAGGTGGCCGGATCCCGGCCCTGGTCGGCGATGGCCCGGTGCACTATCGCGAGCTGGTCGAGGAAGTCCTGCGTGGCAACAGGAGCGGCGCCGGTCCAGCCGTCGGCGATCCGCACTGCCCGGCGCAGCGCCGATTCCGCGCGGGCACCGATCCAGATGGGCGGTCCGGGCCGTTGCACCGGCGGCGGTTGCGACCGGATGCCGGTGAAGGAGTACAGCTCGCCGTCGTAGTCCGATCCGGTCCACAGCGCCCGCATCACGCCGATCCCGTCGACCAGCCTGCGGACCGGCCTGTCGGTCTGGATGCCCAGTGCGGCAAGGGATTCACGGTGGTACTCGTTGCCGATGCCGAGCCCGACGGTCAACCGCCCGCCGGAGAGCTGGTCGATGGTGGCCAGTTCGCGAGCCTGCACGGCCGGATTGCGCCGTCCGGAGTACAGCACACCGATGCCCAGGCGTATCCGGTCGGTGACGGCCGCGAGGTGGGACAGCACATGCAGGCCGTCGAGCGAGATGTTCGCGGTGCTCAGCGTGTCCTGCGTCCAGATTCCGGTGAAACCGAGCTTCTCGGCGCGCCGGGCGAACGGCACGAGCAGGGCCGGGTCGTTCGGTGCCCCGACCGAGAGCCGGGGCGCGCTCGTCACAGCCGTACCGGCCACCGACCTAGACGATCTCGCTGCCGAACACGGTCACCGCCGAGTCGCGGTCGGCCATCTCGCGGAAACCCTTGACCACGTCGGCCATTTCGGGCGTGGTCAGGCACTTCTCCCACGCCTCCCACGATTCGACGTCGATGTCCTCGATCACGTCCCACGGGGCCTCGCCACCGCGACGCCCTTCGAAGCGGTACACGCGGAACTGGTGCACACAGGGCTGCTGCCGGGTGATCGCCTGGTCGACGGTCTTCGACCACTCGATGTACTTCTCGGCCGTCACGCCGGGCTTCAACTTGTACAGGCAGTAGACCTTCTGCACCGTCGCACTCCGTTCGTCAACGCCAGCGGAATGTCGCCAGGGAACGGCACTGTCCCCTTGGAACGGCTCCGAGTATGCGAGCGCGGTGTTGTCGTTGTCAACACACAGTGCCGAGCCGCTTCTCGAACAGCGCCATGGTCCAGCCGCCGTACGCCGCCCGCTCACCGAACTCGCGGAATCCCTGATCCAGGTAGTACTGACGCAATCGCGTGTTGTGCGATACGCAATCCAGCCGCAGCAACGAAGCACCTGCTTCGACGGCCCGCTCCCCCGCCCAGTCGAGCATTCGCGAACCCAGCCCGGTATGCCGCCGGTCGATCACCAGACCGTGCACGTAGCCGGCGAACGCGTTGTCGGCCTGCCACACCGCCTCGTCGGACCACAGCAGCCGCAGCGCGCCGCACACACCGGCATCGCCTCGTGCGACCTGCCATTCACCACGGCCGATCTCCGCGTCCAGCCGCTCGGCTGTCAGCCAGCCCGGCTGCCACTGCCGGATCCCGGCCGCCGCGAGCCAGTCCTCCGCGGCCCGGCGGATCCGCAGGATCGCGGGCACGTCACCGGGCAGGGCCCGGCCGATCACGATCTCCACACCACCAGGTTATCCGAGCGCAAGGTGTTGACAGTCACAACACCGCAGAGCATCCTCCCTCAGTACCAGTCACAACGAGGTGATCACGTGGACGGAAGTTCCTCCGTAGCCCGGCGGCTGTGGCTGTCGCGGCGCCTCCTGCTCGGTGTGGTCGTGGTGCTGCTCGTGTCAGTCCTGGTGTTCCTCGCGACGCAGGTACTGCCCGGCGATCCCGCCCGCGCGGTGCTCGGTCACGACGCGACACCGGAGCGAGTCGCCGCGCTGCGCACCGAACTCGGCCTCGACCGGCCGATCCTCGACCAGTACTTCGCGTGGCTGGGTGGCGTGCTCAGCGGTGACCCCGGCCGATCACTGGTCACCCAGGAACAAGTCAGCACGCTGATCGGCGACCGGGCGGTCAACTCGGCGGTGCTCGTGCTGGTCGCGGCGGCCATCGTGGTGCCGTTGTCAGTCTTCGTCGGCGCGTGGGCCGGTCGCAGGCGCGATCGGCCAGTCGACCGGGTGGTGCTCGTGGTCACGCTCGGTCTCACCGCGTTGCCCGAGTTCATCATCGCGCTGCTGCTGGTGATCCTGTTCTCCACCTCGGTGTTCCCCGTACTGCCTGGGACCGTGCTGCTCGCTCCTGGTCAGAGTCCGCTGAGCAACGCCGAGCAGCTCGTACTCCCGGTCGTGGCACTTGTGCTCGGAGTTCTGCCGTACCTGGCGCGGCTCGTGCGTGGCTCGGTGATCGACGTGTACGAGTCGGAATACGTCCGCACAGCACGGCTCAAAGGCGTCCCGGAACGTGTGGTGCTGCGGCGACATGTGCTGCGCAACGCCCTCGTCCCGGCGATCCAGGGCACCTCACTCGCCCTGGCCTACCTGACCGGCGGCATCGTGGTCATCGAGCAGGTCTTCAACTACCCCGGCCTCGGCAGCGCGCTGGTCGACGCGGTGAACAACCGCGACGTGCCGGTGATCCAGCTGATCTGCCTGATCTTCGCCGCCTGTTACGTGGTCTTCAACCTCATCGGAGACGTGCTGACCGTGTATGTCACGCCCCGCCTGCGAACGGCAGGCCGATGAACACCACACTGCTGCGCCGCAGCCTCCGTGAACCGCGCATGCGCATCGGACTGGTGCTGACCGGGCTGATCCTGCTGGTCATCGTCGTCGGCCCGCTCATCGCGCCCCACGCGCACAGCGACATCGTCGGCGCCCCCTACGCGCCGTCCAGCGCGACCGCGTTGCTCGGTACCGACTACCTCGGCGAAGATGTGCTGTCCCGCGTGCTCGCGGGCGGTCAGAGCATCGTGTGGATCTCGTTCGTCGGCACACTCGTCGGCGTCACGGCCGGTGCCGTGATCGGGATGACCGCTGCCTACAGCGGTGGCGTCATGGACGAACTGCTGATGCGCGCCATGGACGTGCTGCGCGCGTTCCCTCCGCTCGTGCTCATCCTGCTGCTGATGGCCATGGCGGGCGCGGACACCGCGTTGATGCCGTTGATCGTTGCGATCGCGTGGTTGCCGCAGGTCGCCAGAGTCGCGTATGGCGCGGCTCGCGAGGTGGTGTCACGCGAGTTCGTCGAATCGGCGGAGACGCTCGGCGCACCGCGGTTGCGAATCGTACGGCGGGAGATCCTGCCGAACGTGATGACGCCGTTGATGGTCGAGTTCGGACTGCGGCTGACCTGGTCCATCGGAGTCGTGACGGCGATGAGCTTCCTCGGCGTCGGCCTGCAGCCGCCCGCGGCCGACTGGGGTCTGATGATCAAGGAGAACTACCAGGGCCTGGCACTGCAACCGTGGGGCGTAGTGGTGCCCGTGCTGTGTGTCGCGCTGTTCACGTTCGGCACCAACCTGATCACCGAGGGATTCGCGCGCACAGTCGCCCGCGTCTCCCCGCAGGAGGGACATTCATGACGGCGGTGACGGTCAGCGGGCTGCGCATCGACCTGGACGGGCGGGGCGTGGACGTGGTCGACTGCGTCGACTTCACCATCCGCGCGGGCGAGGTGCTCGGCCTGGTCGGCGAGTCCGGCTCGGGGAAGACGACGGTGGGGCTGGCGTTGCTCGGTGACGCCCGGCGCGGGGCGCGGATCGTCGGCGGTTGCGTGCTGATCGACGGGCAGGACATCGTGGGCCTCGGCCCGGACGAGCTGACGTCGTTACGCGGCAGCACGGTCGCGTACGTGCCGCAGGATCCGTCGATGGCGCTCAACCCCGCACTGCGGCTGGGCACGCAACTGCATGAACTGTTCGAGTTTCACCAACGGGAGGTCCCCGCCGGGCAGCGGGACGAGCGGATCAGGACAACCCTGCGCGAGGTCGGCCTGGACTCCGACGACGCGTTCCTTGACCGTTTCCCGCATCAGCTGTCCGGCGGCCAACAGCAACGAATCACGTTGGCGCTGGCGTTCGTGTTGCGCCCGCGCGTGATCGTGCTCGACGAGCCGACCACCGGACTCGACGTCACCACACAAGCCCTGGTGCTGCGCACGATCCGCGAGTTGTGCGCGGCGCACCAGGTCGCGGCGCTGTACGTCACGCATGACATGGCGGTCGTGGCGGACCTGGCCGACCGGATCCTGGTCATGTACGCGGGCCGGGTCGTGGAGTCCGGCGCGATCACGCAGATCTTCGACAAGCCAGTGCATCCGTACACCCGCGCGTTGCTGGCCGCGGTGCCGGTGGTGTCCCAGCGCCGGGAACTGGTCGCGATTCCCGGTGATACGCCGTCGCCCGGTCGCCGTCCCACCGGTTGTGCGTTCCACCCTAGGTGTTCCGAGGCTGTGCCGGAGTGTGCGACGGCGGTTCTGGAACCGATCGAGGTCGGCGATGGGCACAGCGTTCGCTGTATCCGCGCCGAACCTCTCGCCGCCGGTCCTGCCCGTGCCACCGCGCGCACGGCCGCACCGCGCGAGGACATCGGCGACGACGTCTTGCTTCGCGTGTCGCGTTTGGACGCGTTCCACGGCAAGAAGCAGATCCTGCACGACGTGTCGCTGGACCTGGCGAGCCGGGAGTGTCTCGCGCTGGTCGGTGAATCAGGATGCGGCAAGACTACCCTGGCGCGCAGCATCATCGGCCTGCACCACAAGCACAGTGGCGGGATCTTATTCCGGGACAACGAGATGGCGATCAGGGCCAGGGACCGGCCGTTGGCGATGCGCCGCGCGGTGCAGTACATCTTCCAGAGCCCGTACAACTCGCTCAACCCGCGACGCACGATCGGTGAGACCCTGCGTGAACCGTTGAAGGTGCTGTTCTCCATGCCGACAGCCAAGGCGACGGCGGCGATCAGCGAAACGCTGGAGCGCGTGTCGCTCGCGCCGAGCATGGCGTCGTCGTATCCGAACCAGCTGTCCGGCGGCGAACGGCAACGTGTCGCGATCGCACGGGCACTGGTGTGCCGTCCCGAGGTGCTGATCTGCGACGAGATCACGTCCGCGTTGGACGTCTCGGTTCAGGCGTCGATCGTGCGGCTGCTGCGCAGGCTCCAGGACGAAGAAGGCCTGGCGTTGCTGTTCGTCACACACAACCTCGCGCTCGTTCGTACCGTGGCGGACCGTGTCATCGCCATGCGCGAAGGGCGGCTCGTCGAGACAGGTCGGGTCGATGACGTCCTCGACCGGCCCCGCGATCCGTTCACCCAGAAGCTCATCGCGGCGACACCGGAATTCCGGGCCGCGTCTGCCCCAGTACCGTCCCGGGAGGACCACTCATGACCACGCAACCGACGCCGGGACTGAGCCGACGTGGATTCCTCGGCTCCGCCGCCGCGCTCAGCCTGCTCGCGGCCTGTGGCGGCGGCCCCGCCCAAGCAGGCGGCGCACCGCGACGCGGCGGCAGGCTGACCGTCGCGACCGGTGGCGCCAAGGGATCGGACACCGTGGATCCGATGCTGCTCAACAGCGCCCCGGTCAGCTTCATGGCACGCGTGCTCTACGACCAGCTCGCCGACTACAGCAACGAGATGCAGTACCAGGTGCGGATGGCGGAGGTGATCGAGTCCAACGCGACCGGTGACGAGTGGACCATCCGGGTCAGGCAGGGCATCGAGTTCCACAACGGCAAGACGCTCGACGCGGACGACGTCCTGTTCACCTTCCAGCGGACCTTCTCCTTACCCGGCGCGGTGACCGTCGGGAAGTTCAAGCCGTTCGTCGATCTCAACGCCATCACCAAACTCGACCAGCGCACGCTCCGGATGAAGCTGATCCGACCGGCCGCGACCTTCCAGACCGCGCTGGCCAGCCCGTTCAAGATCATTCCGGTCGGATTCGACCCGCGCACCCCGGTCGGCACCGGTCCGTTCAGGTACAAGAGCTTCTCGCCGAACCGGCAGTGGGTGTGCGAGCGGTTCGGCAACTACTGGGACGCCACCGGCGAGTCCCAGCCGAGCGACACGCCCGCACCGGCGGACCTCGGCCCCAAGCCGTACCTGGACGAGCTGGTGGTGAACGTGATCAACGACGACTCGGCGCGGATCAACGCGTTGGTGACCGGCCAGGTGGACGCGATCAACCAGGTGCCGTACGCGCAGATCCCGACGATCGAGCAGAAGCCCGGCCTGAAGCTGCTGGAGTCCAAGACCGGTGCGTGGACCGGCATCTACATGGACATGCGCAAGCCCCCGTTCGACGACGTGCGGGTACGGCAGGCACTGCGCCTGGCCATCGACCGCGACCAGGCGCTCACCGCGTGCCTGTCAGGCCACGGCGTGGTGGCGCACGACCTGCCCGAACCGTTCGCCCCGGGCTATCCCGCGGCCCTGACCCGCAAGCGGGACGTCGCTCAAGCCCGGGAGCTGCTCAAGCAGGCGGGGCGGGAAGGTCTCACGGTCGAACTGGTCACCGGCCCGGTGTCCACCGAAGCGGTGGCCATGTGCACGGTACTGGCCAAGAACGCCGCCGAGATCGGGATCACCGTCAACGTCAAGCAGGTGGACACGGCGACGCTGTTCGGCCCGAACTTCCACAACTGGCCGTTCTCCGTGGACAAATGGCCGCCGCAGGGCAGCTACCTGACGCTGTCGGCGCTGACGGACCTCAGCGACACGACCACGCTGACACACATGGGCGGACAGGACCTTGGCGAGCTCCGGTCGCTCTACGAGCAGGCCCAGGCCACCGTCGACCAGGCCAAGCAGGCCGAGCTGACGCAGCGGATGTACCGGATCCAGTACGACCGCGGCGGCTGGATCATCCCGTTCTTCGCCAACGTCGAGAACGCGCACAGCACCAGGACAGCGGGCTGGCCGAAGTTCGACTTCGCCGGCCGGACATTCGGCAACGCCCGGTTCGAGCAGGTCTACCTCACCGGCTAGTGCCCGCGTTGGGTGCAACCAATGTGGCCTTCGGTGCGCCAGGCGCAACCAAGGCGGCATTGGTTGCGTTTACGCAGGGAACCCGGCGGGCGGGATCCGGTGTCAGGTCACAGCGCTGGTCCTGGCTGTTTGTCATGGAGCGCAGACCCAGCTGGCGGCGTGCAGGCCGGAGCTCGTCCGGTAGTTGCCGAGCAGCACGCCGTCGTCGGTGATGTCGGCGTACTCCCATGACACCTGCGGCAGCTTGTCCGCCTGGACAGCGGCCCACCCGCCGTTGGTCCACAGCCCCGCCACCGGATCGATCTCCTGCCCGAAACCGGCGAACACCGTGTTCTGCTTGTTCACGCCCTTCGGCGTACGACCACCGGCGTAGACACCCACTTGCTGGCCCAGCGCGGTCCACTCGGTGATCTCGTACCCGTTGCTGTACCCGGCGCCGAAGATGCGGTTGCCGTCGAGCATGGAGTACGACGAGCCGAGGGGCAGCTGGAGGCTCGTTCCGGTGTTGAGGTCGTACACCAGCCCCTCACGGGTGAGGACCTTCCGGTCCGGGCTGATCGCGATCGCCAGGCTCTGACCGGGAATCGTCGTGTAGCCGGGCTTTCCGGCTTCCCACACCACGGGCGTGGGGAAGCCGCCGGACGGGGAATAGATCTCCCCGGCGATGTCACCGGCGTCGTTGACGGCCCTGGCCCACGAACCGTGGCCCGCGGGCGTGGTGAGGTACGTGTAGGTGTTCTCGCCCGTGAGCCGGAACGCGGCGTGGACGTTGGTGTTGTTCTTCTGCACGTGGCCGACGACCACGGCGTCGTTGTTGATTCCTGTGGGGTACACGCGGCTGTCCGGTACTCCGGGCATCGATCGCAGGATGGTGCCGTCCTGCCAGATCACGCCGCTGACCGTCCATCCCGACAGCTCCCCGAGCAGCAACCTGCTGTCGGCGGTTCCCGCGACCAAGGTCGCTGAATAGGCCCCGGCGGGCAGTGGCAGATCGGCTGCGACGTACTGGCAAGGTGCCGTTGCCGGTGCCGCAACGGCCTGCGGTCCGGACACGACAGTGCCGAGCCCCAGACTGACCGTGAGCACGGCTGTGGCGAACATGTGACGCTTCAACGGTGATTCCCCCACATCTCGGATGTGATGTGAATCTAGCCCGCCATCGCGCCCGCCACAGCCTGGGCAGGGTGTTCAGCGGCCATCCGCCGCAGTGATTTGGTCTGACCGGCCCGATCGGCATTGCGGCGATCTCCGGCATCGGGACGTCATACCTGGCTCCTTGGTCACTGTGTGGGTGCCGAGTCGCGCTCGTTGATGGCAGCGAAGCGTTTCAGCACCGCAGTCAGGCAGAGGTACCGGTCGCGTTCGGTCTGTGACTTCCGGGCCACACGGCGCCAGGCGACGAAGCCGTCCGGACGGACCAGGATGGCGCCGTGGCTTCCCGTGCCGCATGCCTCGGCGAAGGCCGTGGCCGCGGTTGGCGCGACGTGGCGTGCCTCCACTGGTACCGCGAGCTCGAGCTCCACCTTCGCCGCCGTCTCCAGCCACCTTGGATCCGGGGAGAACAACACGAAGCCCGCACCCAGCGCGTCCATGGTGGACGATCCACCGATGTGGACGTGCGGGACACGAGTGCCCGGTACGCCGTGCAGTCCGAACGTCTCCGGGAACGGTACGTCCGGCACCGCACCCAGCACGGCCTGGGAGGCGTAGCGGTAGCCCATGATCACGATCCGCTGGTCGCGGGAGGTCGCGCCGCCCAGCCGTTCCGACGGCACGCCGTCCAGGAGCAGTGTCTGTTCCGCCGTCGCCGTCGCCACCGGCCTGCGTTCGGTGTCGTAGGTGTCCAGGAGTGACTGCCCTGCCCAGCCTTTCACCACCGCCGCCATCTTCCAGGCCAGGTTGTGCGCGTCCTGGAAGCCGACGTTGGAGCCGAACCCACCGGATGGCGGGTGCACGTGCGCCGCGTCGCCCATCACGAACAGCGGTCCCGCCCGGTAGGCCATGGCCATGCGGTGCCTGGCTTCCCAGCGGAAGACGCCGTCCATCGTCACGTCCACCGCGGGGTCACCGATCGCCGACCGCACCAGTGCGACACACCGATCCGGGCTGGTGTCCCCCGCCAGCGACTGGTCGACCGCGGCCGCCCACCGGTGCTTCTCGTTGAGCGACATGACCGCCCCGGAGAACTTCTCGTTCTCGATCATCGCCATGAAGAACCGGCGCGCACCGATCAGCCCAGTCAGGTCCGCGCGGAACAGGATCGACACCCGGCTGGCTATCGTTCCTAGTCCGCCGAACGGGATCTCCGCCGCCTCGGCGGTCCGGCCGGACGCGCCGTCGGCCGCGATCACGTAACGCGGGTGACACGTCTGCGTTCGCCCGGTCTTCCTGCCGTGGATCCGCGCCGTGACCTCCGCGTCCCGGATGTCCAGGTCGACGAGTTCGTGCTCGAACCGGACGTCGGCGCCCGCGCGTACCGCGGCACGGCGCAGAATGGGCTCCAGCCGGTCCTGCCCGCACCAGTAGGGCGGGCTGGGCCCCGGCACGGCCAACTCCTCCACTCCGGTTTCCAGGATCTCCGCCCGCCGGTGCAGATCCGCGATCGACTCGACGCCGAACACCACCCTGGGCAGTGTCCGTTCGGGATCGGACACCGCCCTAGGGTCCTGCGCCGGGACCACCGCGTAGCCCGCAGCCGCGATCTCCGGTTCCAGTCCGGCTTCCCGGAACAGTTCCATGCTGCGCCGGGTGACGTGGGTGGCCCGTGGCATCGGCGAGGTGGTGCCGCGGCGCTCCACCAGCAACGACCGAACTCCCTGGCGGGCCAGGAAAAGCGCCGCGGACAGACCGACCGGCCCGCCGCCGACGATGAGGACCGGCACATCGGTGCGCATCGGGTGCCTTCAGGCGCGGCTGAGCAGTCGGTCCCCGAGCACCAGGTGGTCCAGCGGCATGGCCCCGAACGCGTCGACCGCGTCCCGCGGTGTCTCCACGATCGGCTGGCCTGCCACGTTGAACGAGGTGTTGAGCACGACCGGCACACCGGTCAGCGCCTCGAACTCGCCCAACAGCGCGTGGATCTTCGGGTTCGCCGACTTCGCCACGGTCTGCAGGCGTGCCGTACCGTCCACATGGGTGGCCGCCGGGATGGCGTCCGGCCTGGTCACATCGGCGACGATCAGCATGTACGGCGAAGGCTGCGCCAGGTCGAAGTACTCCTGGTAGCGCTCCTCGGGGATCATCGGGGCGTAGGGCCGGAACCACTCGCGGAACTTCACGTTGTTGTTGAGGTGATCCCGCATCTCGCCCGGGAACGGCGCGGTGAGGATGCTCCTGTGCCCGAGCGCGCGTGGACCGAACTCGGACCGGCCGTCGAACCAGCCGACGATCTTGCGCCGCGCCAGCAACGCGGCCACCTCGGCGGGCAGGTCGTCGGGGCGCCGGACGGTGAAGCCGGTGCGTTCGATCGCCTCGTCCACCTGCCATTCCGGGTACTCCGGTCCGAGGTAGGCGTCGTTCAGCGTGGGCAACTCGGCCATCGGGACGCCTGCCAGCTGGTGCAGCCCGTAGTAGGCGCACCCGAGGCTGATGCCGTTGTCCCCGGCAGCGGGAACGACGAAGATCCGCTCGAACGGGGTTTCCTTCAGTATCCGGTAGTTGGCCACGCTGTTGAGCCCGACGCCACCCGCGATGCACAGGTCGGTCAACCCGGTGCGCTCGTGCAGCGCCTGAGCACAGTGGACGAGCGCGCGTTCCAGGACGTCCTGTGCCGCGAAGGCGAGCGCGGCCTTGTCCTCGAACGAACCGGACGACACCATCCGCTGGAACACGTGCGCCGCCTTGCCCACCGAGATCCGCACTTCGCCGTCCGGCTGGAGGTCGACCAGTTCGGACACCTCGTCGAGGAAACGGTTGTCCCCGTACGGGGCCAGGCCCATGGTCTTGCCGTCCTCGCTGACCGGGAACCGCGTTTTCGGCCCGGTGTAGGCGAGTCCCGCGGCGATGCTCGCGGCGCGGTAGAAGGCGCCGAGCGAGTTGTCGGTCTCCCCCGGCTGGTAGAACGCGCTCTCCGAGTCGGCGTCCACGATGTGCTGGCCGCTGACCCGGTGCACCAGGCGAATTCCGGTGTCGTCGGCGACGAAACCACTGATGGTCTCGACCTCGCGCGGGCCGTTGCCCGTCTTCGACCCGAGCACCAGGCTGCCGGAGTTGTCCGTCACCAGCACGGCCGCCCGGGTGAACCCGGACGCGCCGAACGCGCTGTAGGCGTGGGCGAGGTGGTGGTTGATCACGACCACACGGTTTCGGAAGGAGTAGTAGAACGTGCGTGGTACCAGTTCACAGGCCACCACGTGCTCCACTTTGTCCGCCGGAACGCCGATCTGGTCCAACACCACCTGTCGGCTGACACCGGCGAGCAGATCGGCCCCGAGGCCGTACTTGCTGCGGATCAGCCGCTCCTCGTCCACGGCGACCATGCGGCGACCGTCGGTGGCGCACGACGACCAGTCGTGGCCGGATCCGCCAAGACCGAGTACTGAATTCACGTTCTTCTCCTCCAGCAGATCCTCGGGAAGGCCCACATCGACGGGGAAACGCTTGCCTCGAAGGGTAAACCCCGGTGCTATACAACGAGTCGAGCCGGATCGGCTGGAGCGAGGTTCAAGCCGGGGGCACTAGCGTTTCATCGAAACCCATCGGGAAGGGGAACGATGAGCACCGACACGCACTCGTCCGACGGTGTCCGCGAACTGTACGAGTGGATGACCGACCTGATGACGGAAACGCACGGCGGCCACCTGCACGGCGGCTACTGGGCAGGCCCGGACGTGCCGCAGACCGTGACCGAGGCCGGGGACCGGCTCACCGACGTCGTGGTCAAGCGGTGCGAGCTCAAGCCAGGGCACCACGTGCTGGATGTCGGTTCGGGCAACGGAAACGCGAGTACCCAGGTGGCGATCGAGCACCGCGTCCGGGTCAGCGGTGTCACGGTCAGCGAGTACCAGGTACAGGTCGCGCAGCAGTTGGCCGACAAGCGGGGACTGGCGGGCACCGTCTCCTTCTCCGTGGCCGACATGCGGGACATGCCGTTCGATGACGCGACGTTCGACGCGGCGTTCGCGATCGAGTCGGTCTGCCATGTTCCCGATCGGACGAACGCGTACGCCGAGATCGGGCGGGTGCTGCGGCCGGGCGGGCGGGTCGTGGTCACCGATTTCATGCTCCGCCAGCCGATCACCGACCCGGCGACAGCCGCCTTGTTCGCGACCGCCTCCACGACCTTCGAGACCGCGCCGATCGTGCCGCGTGCGGAGTACGAGTCGCTTGTGCGTGCCGCCGGGCTCGAGGTGGTGGAGGTCGCCGACATCACCGAAGCGGTCCAGCCGTCGTGGCGGGTCGCCGCGGAGAACATGCGCAAAGCCTGGCACACCCACACCATCAAGCTCGGCGAGCGGGAGTACCACGAGCTCGTCGACACGCTCGAGCGGTTCGGTGCCTGCCCCGAACTCGGCTACGTCGTCGTGGTCGCACGCAAGCCCGCCTGATCGATCCCTGGAGGCGAAACAGTGAAGGACGTCGACACTTCGCGGTCGTGGACCGTGTCATCGGCGCCCGGTGCGCTGCCGGTGCTCGGGCACATGGTTCCGCTGCGCCGGACCCCGCTGGAGTTCCTGACCGGGCTGTACCGGCACGGCGATCTGGTCCGGATCGGACTCGGCCGCCAGCCCGCGTACATGGTGTGCGACAGGGAGCTGGTCACCAAGCTGCTGCGTGATCCCCGCACCTTCGACTGGGGCGGCCCGTTCTACGAGAAGACGAAGTTGTTGATGGGCAACACACTCGGCAACTGCCCGTACCGGGACCACAAGCGGCTGCGCAGGTTGGCGCAGCCTTCGTTCCGGCTCAACCGGATCGCTTCCTACAGCTCGGTGATGCGCGACGAGCTCGACGCGGAGATGGACACCTGGCGACCGGGTGAAGTGGTCGAGCTCAACGACGCCTTGCACTCGGTCACCGCCAGGGTCGGCGCGAAGGTTTTGCTGTCCACCACCATCGGCAGCGACGAGATGCGGTCGGTGCTGACCGACCTGCCGGTCGTGATGGAGGGCATGTACCAGCGCGTGGTCCAGCCGTTCGCCTGGTTGAGCAAGCTGCCCACGCCCGGCAACCGCCGGTTCGAGGCGGCACGGGCCCGGCTGGACGGTCTGGTGAACCGGATCATCGCCGAGACGAGGCGCGACGGGGCCGACGGCGACAATCTGATGTCCGAGCTGCTGGCGGCCCGCGACACCGAGACCGGCGACGCGCTGTCGGACGTCGAAGTGCACGACATGGTGATGAACTTCCTCGCCGCGGCAACGGAAACGACCGCGACCGCCCTGTGCTGGGCGGTGCACCTGCTCAACGACAACCCCGAATGCGAGCGGCGGCTGCACGAAGAAGCCGACCGGCTGGTCGGCGGCCGGCCGCTCGAGTACGAGGACCTGCCGTCACTGGAGTACACCACCCGCGTCATCACCGAGGTCCTCCGCCTGTACCCGCCGGGCTGGATGATGACCAGGATCGTCAGCCAGGACACCGAACTCGGTGGTCAACCGCTGCCCGCGGGAACCATCCTGATCTACAGTTCCTACGCGCTGCAACGCGATCCGAGGCTGTTCACCGACCCGGACACCTTCGATCCCGACCGCTGGCTGCCCGAGCGGGCCAAGCAGATCCCGTCCGGCGCGATGATCCCGTTCGGGTCCGGCAGCCGCAAGTGCATCGGCGACAACTTCGCGATCATGGAGACCACGCTGGCGCTCGCCGAGATCGCCGCGCGCTGGCGGCTGCGGGCGGTGCCCGGTACGCGGGTCCGGCCGGAACCGAGGGCACTGGTGGCCATGGGTCCGCTGCCGGTGGTGACCGAGCCGCGCCGTGTTCATGAGTCCGTGACGTCAACTTCTCGGCCCTGAAGGACCGAGCTTGGGGCTCGGCGCCGTTCAAGCCGGATCGCGTTCTCCGTGCGCCACTGGGTGTGGCGTGCGGGACGCATCCACCCACGGTCTACGCGGGCGCGGGTGCGTTGACCAACACCCACGCTCGCCGTGCCCGGTTACGAACGTTCACGGCGGCGACAACGTCAGCGGGTCCAGCGAGGCCACACTGACGACACAAGAACTGCTCCCGAGTGGGGCGATGGGTACGGGCCACATGCCCGCACCGGGGACACGTTTGAGAGGTGTAATGCGCGTCCACTGTCACCACCGGCACCCCGGCCTTGCGGGCCTTGTACGCGAGAACGTCACCGAGATGGTGAAACGGCCAGGAGGCGTGGGTGGCCCGCTGGTCGCGACGAAGCCGTACCCGATCCCGGATACCGCCCAGTTCTTCCAGGGCGATCCCGCGACCGGTGCGTTGCGCGACGGCCACTACCTCCTTCCCGATCGTGTGGTTCACATGCCGCGCATGCCGGGCCTCGCGTCGGGCACGCCGTTTCAGCCGCCGGATCGCGGACTTCGTCCGTTTCGCCTGCAACTCCCGGCGTCTACGCGCGTGCCACCGTCGATACCGCGACAACCGACGACCCGAGAAATTCACGCCGTCGCAGGTGGTGGCGTGGTTGACGATGCCCCGATCGACACCGATCCAGTCAACAGGTTCGAACGCGTCCGGCTCGCCGCCCGCAACTCCGGATACACCAGCTTGTGCAGGTCGTTGCGGGAGAACACCTTCCGCTCGAACGCCACCACCGACACACGATCAGCGGCCATGTTGCACCCGCGCAGAGTCGCCGCCAACGCCGCCGCCTGCGCGGGCGTCGGCAGCAGCTTGACCTGCACCACCACCTTCACATTCCGCATTCTGGAACACCAGTTCACACGACCGGCGCCGGGTCAAGGCATCGGCTTCCTCCCCACCGTGACCGGCCAGGTTTCCACCGACAGGAGCGCAGATGAAAGGAGCATCGGCCATGCCGGTGACCATGTCCGAGCCGCTGAGGAAGAGACTGGATTCCGCGACCTTCGGGATCGTCGCCACGATCAAGGCCGACGGCAGCCCGCACCTGTCGGTGGTCTGGTTGGAGCGTGACGGCGACGAGGTGCGGTTCGCGATCCTGCACGGCAGCCACAAGGAGAAGCACCTGCTGCGTGACCCGCGGATGACCCTGCTCGTGCACCCGGCAGGCGCGCCGTACGGCTACGCGTCGATCTCGGGTACCGTCACCTTCACCCACGACGGTCACGACACGATCATGGATCGACTGTCCTACAAGTACACGGGGATGCCGTACGCCGAGTACTCCCCGGAGAACGCGAAGGACCACGACCTCGTGATCGTGCGCCTCAAGCCGGAACGGATCTACGACATCCTCGAGTGACGGGTCTACAGGCGACCGTACGCACGCAGCGTCAGCAGCGCTTCGATGGTCAGGATCGGTCGCCACTCCAACGCGGTCCCCGGCGCCCACTCCGGGAAGCGCATCGCCCAGCCGCCGTCCGCGAGCTGCCGGGACCGCAGGTGGTCCAGCGAACGGTCCATCTCCTCCCCGGTGAACCACTCCGCGGCCAGGGAATCCGGTGTGTGGGCGAAGTCGTACGGGTAGAAGTGCAACCCGGGCGGGAATCCGGCCGGCAGCGGGTACGCGTCCGCGTCGGCCGGATCGAGCACCGCGAGCCGCCTTCCCCTGACCTGGTCGCCCAGTCGGTTCGCAGCCGCACGAGCCCGGTCCCGGTCCTCGGCTCGGTCGAGGAACGCCACGGCCGCCTCGATGACGTACGGGTCCGTGGGCTCCACCGAATCGATGGCCGTCCAGCAGAACTCGGTCGCCTTGTCCAGCCACGGATGCCGCACGCCGCTTGCCCGCAGCACCCCGACGACGGGTCCGGTCGACTGCAGCGAACCGGGTGGGTCGGCGATCGGGGGCACGGCCGCGGCGGCCGGGTAGTTGCCTGGCTGGGGGTTGCGGGCCGGTAGGCCGCCGTCCGGCGTGCTCGTCCGCTCCAGGTGGGCGAGCAGCGCGGTGGTGTCGCGCTCGCCGCACCGGCCGACCTCTTCGAGCAACCGCAACGCCAGCGCGGTACTGAGCGGCTCGGGCGCGGGACCTCGCAGGTCGGGCTCCAGCGCGTAGCCGAACCCGCCTGCCGGACAGGCGAAGGCGAACAGCGCGGCCTCGACCGCCTCCGCGCTGCCGCCGAGGAAGTGGTAGGCGAACCGGTGCTGTTCCAGAATCCGCCCCGTCAGCCACACGAACCACTCGGCCCGGTCAAGCCACCCGTCCATCCGGTCCCCTCCTCATCCGCCCTGCCGCCGCCGCGCCTTCTTGTCGGCCAGCGCCGCAGGGACGAAACGGCGATCCATCGGGAACAGGTCCGTCCCCGGTGGCACGATCTCGTCGATCCGGTCGAGCGTGTCCTCGTCGAGCACGGTACCCGCGCCCGCGAGCAGGTCGGCCAACTGCTCCGGCGTGCGCGGCCCGATGAGCACCGACGTGACCGCGGGGTGCGTCAGCACGAACGCGACCGCCAGGTGGGCCAGCGGCAGACCCGCGTCCGCCGCGACCTTCTTGAGCTCACCGACCGCCACCTGCTTGGCCGCGATCGCCGGGGTGCTCGTGTCGAACCGGTCCGCCTCCAGCCTGGCCCGGCCGACACCCGGACGGATCTCCTTGTCGGACAGCCATCCCGCGCCGAGCGGACCCCAGGTGAGCACGCCCATGCCGTAGCGGCGCGCGGTCGGGAGCACGTCGGCCTCGATGCTGCGGGCGAGGATGGAGTACGCGGGTTGCTCGCTGCGGAACCGGACGTGGCCGCGCTGCTGCGCGACCCACTGCGCCTCCACGATCTCTTCCGCCGCGAACGCCGATGTGCCGATCGCGCGGACCTTCCCGGATCGGACCAGGTCCGAACACGCCGACAAGGTCTCGTCGATGTCGGTGTTCGGATCCGGCCGGTGCACCTGGTACAGATCGATGTGGTCCATCGCCAACCGGCGCAGGCTGTCCTCCACCGCACGCGTGATCCAGCGCCGGGAGTTGCCGCCGTGGTTGGGATCCGGCCCCATCGACCCGTGGAACTTGGTGGCGACCACGACGTCGTCCCGCCTGCCGCGCAGGGCCTGCCCCACGATCCGCTCGGACTCCCCGTCGCCGTAGATGTCCGCGGTGTCCACGAAGTTGATGCCCGCGTCCAGTGCCTGGTGGATGACCCGCACACCGTTCACCGGATCGGGATCGCCCCACGAGCTGAACATCATCGCGCCCAGCGCGTACTCGCTGACCGAGATACCCGTTCCGCCCAGGATCTTGCGCTTCACGACCATCCTCCTGTGTGTCAAGCGACGGTGTCCCATGTGACGGGCAGTTCGCAGAGGCCGCGGAACCGGAAACTGGGCAGCCACACCAGCTCCGCGTCCGGCTGGGCGAGCCGCAGGCCCGGCAGGGATCGAACCAGCGCCGCGATACCGGTCTCCGCCTGGAGCCGGGCCAACGCGGCACCGAGGCAGTAGTGCGGGCCGTGCCCGAAACTCAGGTTCGTGGCCGCGCGGTCCAACACCAGTCGTTGTGCGTCGGGAAACCGTCGCGGGTCGCGGTTGGCCGAACTGATCACGAGGACGACCGGCTCCCCCGCCCGGATGCGCACTCCGCCGATGTCCATGTCGACCACGGGAAACCGCCGGGGTGCGACGGCTTCCGGGGTGTCGTAGCGCAGCAACTCCGACACCGCCGGGCCGATGGGCGCCGCGCCGGAACGCAGGGCCGCGAGTTGCGCCGAGTCGCCGCACAGCGACAGCACGGCAAGGCCGATGAAGTTGGCCGAGCTCATGTACCCCGCGACCATCACGAGGAATATCAGCGAGGTCAGCTCGTCCTCGCTGAGCACGCCGTCCTGGTCCCTCGCGACCACCAGCCGCGAGATGAGGTCGTCGCCCGGTTCGGTGCGCCTGCGCCGGATCAGTCGGCGCATCAGGCGCACGATGTTGTCCCTGGCCTCTGGCGCGCCCTCGGTCTCGGACAGCATTTCGGTGTTCCAGCGCCGCAGGTCCATCTGGTCGTCGAGCGGGACGCCCAGCAACTCGCACACCGACCTGAGCGTCAGCGGTTCGATGAACGAGCCGACCAGTTCGGTTTCGCGCAGCGGGCGCAGTGCGGCCACGAGCTCCTCGGTGATCCGCTCCACCCGCGGGCGCAACCGCTCGATCGCGTGGGGCCGGAACGCCGGGGCGACCAGGCGCCGGATCCGGGTGTGGTCCGGCGCGTCCATGTTGAGCAGGTTGGCGTCCAGCTCCGGCGGCAGGCCGAACCCCTTCCAGCCCTTGGCATGCCGTTTGCTCAGCGACAGCCGGGGGTCGGCCAGCGCGGCCCGGACGTCCTCGTACCGGGTGACGAGCCAGACCACCGAGCCGTCGGGCAGCACACCCTGGCACACCGGCCGCCGCGTACGCAGCCAGTCCACGGTCGGGTGGAAGGCGGGCCCGGACGACGCGGGTCCGAGATCCACGATCGGGCCGCTCACGCCAGCCCCAGGTCCTCGTACACCGCGTCGCCGATGGCGAGGATCCGCTCGCGGTGCTGCTCGTGCCGGGTTTTCCCGTTGAGGTGCACGGCGACCACGAGCCCGGCGTCCGGGTCGGCGAACGCCGCCGCGGTCCACAGGCCCTCGTGGCCGTACGACCTCGGTGAGGCGTAACGGCTGAAGCTGGTCAGGTCCGGGTTCAGGTGCCTGCATTCGAGCCGGAAGCCGAGTCCCCAGTCCGCGTTGCCGAACCGGTCGGCGACACCGTTGCGGTGCCGTGCCACCAGCGCCGCGACCGTGGGCGGAGCGAGGATGCGCCCGCCCGGCGCGGTGCCGCCCGCCAGCAGCGTCTCCAGGAACCGGCCGAGGTCGGCCATCGGGCCCCTGGTGTTGACGCCGGGCAGCGCGCAGGTGGTGGCCGCCCGGCTGGAGAACCAGTAGGTCGGCTGCGCGGGACGGCCGGACGCGTTGACGTACAGCACCGGCAGCGTCCCGCCGACGCGGTCGAAGTCGGTGTCCGTCAACCGGACGTAGGTGGTGTCCGCGATGCCGCACGGGCGCAGGATCGTCTCGGTGACGAACCGGTCGTAGTCCCTGCCGTCCACCGCCTCGATGACCTCGGCCAGCAGCACCCAGGCCCACCACTGGCTGTAGTTCACCCGCGGCGGCCCGCTCTGCCGCGGCACGCGCATGGCCCGCACCAGCGTGCGGCGCTGCTCGTCGGGCCCGAACAGGCTGCCGTGCAACGGATCGCGCCCGGTGGGCACGGGACCGGTGTGGGTCAGCAGCTGCGCGAGGGTGAGCGTCTGCTTGCCTTCACCGGTGTAGTCGGGCAGGTACGCGGACACCGGCGAGTACGGGTCCAGCAGCCCGCGTTCCCACAGCCACCCGACAGCGACCGACGCGAACGGTTTGGCGCAGCAGTACCACAACGTCGGGGACCGGCGGGAGAACGGCACCCCGGGCCGGGCGGTGCCCATCCCCACGTTGGCGACGGGTGTGCCGTGCCGCGAGACGTAGAGCTGGGCGCCTGGGGTGGAGACTGCCAGCTCGGCGCGCAACCGGGCCATCGTCCGGGGCAACGACTCGGTCGCGGCGGCCACGGCGGCGGCGTCGTCCGCGTCGGGGGTGACGGCCGCGGGCGGCGGCCAACTGGGCGCGCCGAACCCGTCGGGCAGTCCCTTGGTCAGGGCTCGCAACTTGGCCAGCACACCGCCGGTGTCGTGTTGCAGCACCTGGTCGAGGAAGAACACTTCGGTCAAGTTGCCGCTGACCCGGTTGTGGCCGGTTTCGAAGACCCCCACCCGGTCGGCGGCCGACCCGAGCAGCAGCCGAGCCGCGGCCTCGCGTGTGAGCCGCAGCGTCGGGTTGCCCGACTCGGGCGCGGCGAGGCGGTCGAAGCGGATACCACCGGTCCGCATGTCGACGACCAGCACCATGGTGTCGACGACGCCCGCGGGGGCATCCGTGATGGCAAGGCCGAAACGAGTCGCCGTGTCCTCGTCGACCGGGATCGGGGCGAACGCCGCGGACGCCAGATCGAGCCAGCCCTCGCTGAGGAACAGGGTGGTCGGCTGGACGCGGGGCGGATCGGTGAGCGCGCTGGACATGGTTCTCCCCCGGACTCAGGCCGCGAGAGCCGGTGCGGCGGGCTCGCGAGGGCCGGACACGTCCGGCACGACTTCGGTCATCAGCTTGCGGACGCTGCCCAGCTCCGGGTAGTCGCGGAACCAGACGACGAACCGGGTGGCACCGGCGTCGACGTAACGCTGCACCTGGCCCCGCACGGCGTCCGGCGTCCCGACCAGGTTGCGGCCCATGTACAGGTCGGGGTGCTCGCTCCAGAAGATGACGACGTGCGGCATGGCCAGCCACCGGTCGCGGTCCACGGTGGTGTCGAAGATCCGGCACTCGAGCATGACGGTGCGTTCGATCCCGCCGGGATCCACCCCCGCGTCGACGCAGCGCTGCGCCAGCTGTCGCGTGCCCTCGGCCACCTGGCTCGGTCCGCCGCGCCAGACGACACCGTCGATCTCGGCCGGATCCAGCCACGACAACGGCGTTCCCGGGTCGTTGTCGACGACGTGCACCCCTGGCCGCCCGGTGACCGGCTTGGGGAAGCTGAAGGCTCGGTTGAGCCGGACGTGCTCGCCGCCGAACGACAGACTCCGCTCGGTCCACAAGCGACGCACCGCGGCCACTGTCTCCACCAGACCGGCACGGCGGTCGGCCGGCGTGGGCACCGGCACGCCGTGCGCCTCGAGTTCGGCTGTGCCGCCGTCCGCGTCGAGCCCCAGCGTCATCCTGCCCCCGGACATCACGTCCAGGCAGGCCGCGCGTTTGGCCAGCACCGCGGCGTCCCCCACGGGCGCGCTGATGCCGAGGTGCCCCAACCGGATCCGGTCGGTGTGCTGGCTGATCGCGGCGAGCGCGGTCCACGAGTCGAAGACGGGCCCGGGTTCCCGCCGCGGCGAGGTCTCCGTCCGGTCCCGCGCCCACACCGTGTCGAAGCCGAGCCGTTCGGCCTCGATCGCCGCGCGGAGCACTGTCTGCCACGCTTCGCTGCCGCCGGTTCCGGCCAACTCAAGATTCGTCCCCTGTGGCAGCACAAGGTCCCAACGCAGTTTTCGCATCCTCGTTCGCCTCGTTCCCCGCTCCGACGAGTTGGGTTTCCACACACGTTTCCTGCCGCGCCCCAGGATCTGCGGCGATCTCACCGGCACGCAAGGCCCCACGTTCGAGTATCGCGCGAAACGGCATTCTGCGCGTCCGGCGCGAAAACCCCGATTCAGGCCCTGACCAGGCAACTTGCCGCTCCGATGACCGGTGCTGCACGCACGGTGACTCCACCGGACCATGAGGACTCGTTTGGCAACCTGGCCGGGATGTACCAACCCACCAGAATAAACGAGGTTTCCGATGAGCCGTAGTCCGCGCGCCCGATTACTTGTCGCGCTTCTCGCCGCAAGTGCCGTTCCGCTGTCCGCGCCGAGCGCCGCGGTAGCCACCACATCGCCCGCGTATCGAATTGTCTGGGATGACTTCCAGCAAGGCTTCAACGCCTCCGGTGAGAATGCCCGATGGGCGATTCCCTCGTTCGGCACCCTCACACCGGACGACGGGGTCGTCACGACCTCCCGGCATGGCCTGCGGGTCGACGCGAGGGGCGTCAACGCACGAACCGGAGCACCGGCGTTCACGGTGACGATGCCGCAGGATCCGCTGACCGGCGGCCTGGACCACGTAAAGTGGTTCGCGACCACCACGCACGTCGCGTCGTCCGGCTTCGCGGGTTTCGACGCCGTTCGTGGCAGGGAACTGAGCTGCGAGACGCGCATGGCCGCGCGGACCTACGGCACCGAAGCGCACCCGTTCGGTGGACTGGTCCGAGACCCCGGCACCGACCTGCGCCTGGCCTCGGTGGCGATGAACGCCGTCGACCCGGAAACCGGGATGGTGTTCGACTTCTTCCTCACCAACAACCGCATCTACGCCTTCTACGAACGCGGTCCGTACCTGCGTGCCGCACTCGGCGACTACGCCGGTTTCTCGTTCGCGATCCCCGTCGGCCGGACCGCACCGGGCCAGGAACACGACCTGCGCATCGGGTACGACCGGTCCTCGGGCACGGTCCGCTGGTACGTCGACAAGCGCGAGGTCTACCGGGTGCACCGCATCGGCCACCGAATCGACAGGAAGCACATGATGATTGACTACGGCGGCGTCGAGAATCTCGTCGAGCCGCGGCAACTGAACTGTGGCATGGGCATGTTCTCCGTGCTCGACGGAGCGCAGCCGGGCATACCGGGGTCGGGGCTGGTACGGCTGGCCAACGACTCGTCGCTGTACTTCGACCCGGTGTCGGGCCACCCGGTGCAGCAGGTCTTCCACGACGAGCGGAGCCTGCCCGAACACCGCCTGTTCGGCCAGGGCGCGAGTTTCACGATGCGCAGCCTCGTCGTGTCCAGCCGGCCGCGCGGGACGAACCCGTGACCGCGGCCGCGCGGCTGGACGCCGCGAGGTACGACCTGTCCGACCTCGCCACGCTGGAGGCCGAGTCCGTCCACGTCATCCGCGAGGTGGCCGCCACGTTCGACCGGCCGGTGCTGCTGTTCTCCGGCGGCAAGGACTCCGCGGTGATGCTGCGCCTCGCGGTGAAGGCGTTCGCCCCGGCCGCGTTGCCGTTCCCGGTGCTGCACGTGGACACGGGCCACAACTTCACCGAGGTGATCCGGTATCGGGACGCGACCGTGCGCGAACTGGGCCTGCGGCTGCTGGTCAGCCGGGTGCAGGACGACATCGACGCCGGGCGGGTGCGCGAACCCACCGGGCCGGGCACCAGCCGCAACCGGCTGCAGACCACCGCTCTGTTGCGTGCCATCACCGAGGGGGCGTTCGACGCGGTGTTCGGCGGGGCCCGCCGGGACGAGGAGAAGGCCCGCGCCAAGGAGCGGGTGTTCAGCTTCCGGGACGAGTTCGGCCAGTGGGACCCGTCCGCGCAACGGCCGGAGCTGTGGAACCTCTTTAACGGGCGGCACCGCCCCGGTGAGCACATCCGGGTCTTCCCGCTGTCCAACTGGACCGAGTTGGACGTCTGGCGCTACATCGCCGCAGAACGGATCCCGCTGCCGACCCTGTACTTCGCGCACCGCCGCATGGTGTTCGAGCGGGACGGGATGCTGCTCGCCGACACCCAGCACCTGTCGGTCGCGCCCGGCCATGACCGGTTCGAGGCGCAGGTGCGGTTCCGCACGGTCGGCGACGCCACCTGCACGGGCTGCGTCCACTCGACTGCCACCACCGTCGACGAGGTGATCGCCGAACTCGCCGCCAGCCGGGTGTCCGAGCGCGGCGCCACCAGGGCGGACGACCGGATCTCCGAGGCGGGGATGGAAGACCGCAAGAAAGAGGGGTACTTCTGATGACCGGGGTACTGCGCGTGGTCACCGCGGGCAGCGTCGACGACGGGAAGTCGACGCTCATCGGGCGGCTGCTGTTCGACTCCAAGGCCCTGTTCGACGACCAACTGGCCGCCATCGAACGGGCCGGTACGGATTCCGGCGAGGTCGTCCCGGACCTCGCGCTGGTCACCGACGGCCTGCGGGCCGAACGGGCCCAGGGCATCACCATCGACGTCGCCTACCGGTACTTCAGCTCGCCGGAGCGCACGTTCATCCTGGCCGACTGCCCGGGGCACATCCAGTACACCCGCAACATGGTCACCGGCGCGTCCACCGCGGACCTGGCCCTGCTGCTGGTGGACGCCCGCAACGGCGTCAGCGAGCAGACCCGCAGGCACGCGCTGATCGCGAGCCTGCTCGGGATCAAGCACGTCGTGCTGTGCGTCAACAAGATGGACGCGGTCGGGTGGTCGCGGGAGCGGTTCGCGGAGATCTGCGAGGAGTTCCGGCGGTTCACCGCGAAGCTGGACGTGCCGGACCTGTCCTTCGTCCCGATGTCCGCGCTGACCGGCGACAACGTCGTACACCGCACCACGAGCATGCCGTGGTACGAGGGCACGTCGTTGTTGCGGCGCCTGGAAGACGTGCACACCACCTCCGACCGCAACCTCATCGACGCGCGGTTGCCGGTGCAGTACGTCATCCGCGGCCAGGACGGCGTTCGCCGCTATGCCGGGACAATCGCGGGTGGCGTGTTCAAGCCCGGCGACGAGGTGGTGGTGCTGCCTGCCGGAACGTCCACAGTGGTCACCGAGGTGTGTGGCCCAGGCGGGGCCGAACTGGCCGAGGCGGCCGCGCCACAGGCGGTCACCGTACGGCTGGCCGACGAACTGCCCGTCGGGCGGGGCGACCTGCTGTGCCGTCCCAACAACCGGCCTCAAGTGGCGCAGGACGTGGACGCACTGGTGTGCTGGCTGTCCGACCGGGGTGAGCTCGCTCCGGACCGCCGGTATCTCCTGCTGCACACCACGCGGGCGACGGCGGCCACGGTCCGTGCCGTCGACTACCACATGGACGTGACCACCCTGCACCGCGACAAGAGTGTGAACACCTTGTCGCTCAACCAGATCGGCCGGGTGTCACTGCGCACCCGGCAGCCGTTGCTGTTCGACCCGTACCGGTCCAACCGGGCGACGGGCAGCTTCGTCCTCGTCGACGAGGCGACCAACGACACCGTCGCGGCGGGGATGCTGATCGGCCCCAGCCTGTCCGCGTCCCCGGTCGTCTGGCATCCCCCAGGGGTCACCAGCGGGGACAGGCCGTCGCAGGGGGTGACGGTGTGGTTCACCGGCCTGTCCGCGTCCGGCAAGTCCACGATCGCGGCCGCGCTCGAACGGTTGCTGGCACGCGCCGACCGACCGGCGTACCTGCTCGACGGCGACAACCTCCGGCACGGGCTCAACGCCGACCTCGGCTTCGCCCAGCGGGACCGGGAGGAGAACGTGCGCAGGGTCGGCGAGGTGGCCAAGTTGTTCGCCGACTTCGGCGCGGTCGCGGTGGCGTCGCTGATCAGCCCGTACCGGGCGGACAGGGACCGGGTCCGGGCCGCGCACGAGGCAGCCGGGCTGCCGTTCGTCGAGGTGTTCGTGGACACGCCGATCGAACTGTGCGCCGCCCGTGACCCGAAGGGGTTGTACCAACGCGCCATGGCCGGTGAGATCACCGGGTTCACCGGGATCGACGACCCGTACGAACCGCCGTCACGGCCGGAACTGGTGCTGCGCCCCGACCACGGTGACCCGGACGCGATGGCCGAGGCGGTCCTGCGCGTGGTCGACGAGGTCACCGCGCGGCAGCGGTAGGCAGGTGCAGAGCCGGGTGTTCGGCCCAGATGGCGCCGTACAGCCGTTTGATCCGGGGATCCGGCTCGAACCCGAAGTTGTCCTCGAGCGTGCGACGCAGGTTGCGGAACACCGACAGCGCTTCGGCGCGGTGGCCGGACCGGTACAACGCCACCATGAACTGGGCGCGCAGGTTCTCGTTCGTCGGGTAGGTCCTGACGAGCGTCTCCAGTTCGTCGAGCAGGGCCTTGTGCTTGTGCAGCTTGAGGTCGGCCTCGATCCGCCGTTCCAGCACGTACTTGCGGCTCTCCTCGAGTTCGACGACGTACGACAGGCTGACCGGGCCGGGCCGCACGTCGGCCATGACCGGGCCGCGCCACAGGTCGAGCGCCTTGGTGAACATCTCCGACGCGCCCTCGTACTCGTTGGCGTTGGCGAGGGCGGCGCCGTGCCGGGCCATGTCCTCGAACAGGAAGCAGTCGACGTCCAGCGGGTTCACCGCGAGCTGGTAGCCGAGGTTCGCGGTGCGCAGGGTGTTGTCGTCGTCGCCGCTCGCGGCCTCGCCGAGCATGCGGCGCAGGTGCAGGACGTAGGTCTGCAGTGTGGACGCGGCGCTCTTGGGCGGAGAGGTGTCCCACAACTCGGTCACGCAGTCGCTCGCCCGCACCGGGTAGCCGGCGTTGATCATCAGCAACGCCAGCAGTCGCCGCGGCTTGCGTGCGTTCGGCACCCGGTTGCGCCCACCCCGATCCATCAGCAGCGGGCCGAGCACACCCATCTTCATCGGCATCATGGCTGTTCTCCCCTCATGGGCGTGCCGCCTACTCCTCGAGCAGATCGGGCTGCTCCGCGGTGATTTCCTCGTAGGCCAACTGGAAGCTGAACCAGCCGAGCAGTGCGTCGCCGAACCCGTCCTTGGCCGCCATGGCCTGCTCGTGGCTCAAGGCGCGCGGTCGTCCGGCGGCCATCGCGAGCAGTTGCACCATGGCGCAGCTGTCGTAGCTGAAGAACCAGTGCACGGCCTCCTCGATCGACCCACCGGCTGTGATCAACCCGTGGTGGGCCAACAGGATCGCCTTGCTGTCACCGAGCCGCTCGGCGATGTCCGTGCCCTGCTCCAGCGAGATCGACGGACCGTGGTAATCGGTGTAGAGCACCTGGTCGAGGTAGAACGCGGCGGATTCCTGGTCGAGCGGGTCGAGCAGCCGGTGCAGCGAACCCAACGCGCGCACGTGCGTGGTGTGGCCGTGGGCCGCCGCCTCCGCGTTCGGGTTCAGCCGGTGGATCTCGGAGTGGATCACGAACGCGCTCGGGTTGACTCGGCGCGTGCCTTCGACCACGACACCGTTCTGGTCGACGCAGATGAGGTCGCGCACCTTGACCCGGTTGAAGGACACCCCGAACGGGTTCACCCAGAACCGGTCGGCGTGCTCCGGGTCACGCACCGAGATGTGGCCGGATACGCCTTCGTCGTAGCCGCACTTGCCGAACAGGCGCAGTGCCGCGCAGAGCCTTTGCCTGCGGTGGCGCCGTTCGTCGGCGAACGTGTCGAACCGCGGCCGGCCGGGGATGGGTAACCCGGTGTGGGTGTCGGCGAGGTACGCGGGGCGTAACGCGCCCGGAAAGGTTGTCGTCATGGGAGTTGCCCTTCTCAAGCGATTCGAGGCATGAGGTCTGTGAACGAACCGTGCGCGGCGCGCGTGTTCGTCGCGCTCGCGATGTGCTCGGACCGGATCGCGCCGACGACGTCGGCCGCTCTGTCCACCAGGGACTGGATGCCGAACGTGAAGAACAGCGAACCCGATGCCGTGTCACCGAGTGCGTAGATACCGCGCCGGGCCTGGCCGCCGGTGGTCAGTGCGCTGGTCGCCCGCTGGACCCGCAGGCCACCACGCGGGTGCCGTTCGGCGAGGCCCGCCGCCACCAGTGATTCGACCAAGGGCCGCGCCTGGGCGGAGAAACCGCGCAGCCGCGGGTTCACCGCGTTGATCACGACGTCCGCCGTTTCCCTGTGCTGTCCGGTGTGGATGGTGAACCGGCCGCCCCGGTCGGCGCACACCGCGCGCAGGCCGCGCACGACCCGGAGTTGTCCACAGTGCACCGTTCTGAGCAGGAACTCGGCGTTGGCCGGTGACATCGGGCAGCAGATGCTCATCACGGTGCGATGGTGCCTGGCCAGCAGGTGGTCCTGTTCGGCGTCGGACAGCAACGGCCACACGTCCGGCCCGGCCTCGGGCACTAGCTGCTGGAGGATGCGCAGGCTCATCCGCGGCGAGCCGACCGCGGCCAACTGCCTGCGCAGGCGGTCCGTCGGAGCCTCGTGCTCGACGGCGGCGAGCTCGGCCCACAGCGCGGCCGGGTTCTCACCGGCCGCACGCAGTTCCTCGGTCATGATGGAGCCGAGCTGCGCGAGGGTGACGTTCGCGCCACCTGCCGCGAGCGCACGCAACCGGGTGGGTGTGAAGTACCGCGGCTGGTGGTGGATGGGCCGCTGGCGCACGCTGGGCAGCACGCCACGCCGCGACAGCAGGCTGATCCGTCCCCGGTGCCCGGCGCTGGTCAGCGAGCGCACGACGTCGACCGCCGTCAGGCCACTGCCGATGACCCCGACTGTGGCGTCCGGGTCGATGCCGCTCACGGTTCGCACGAGCGGATAGGGGTCGGCGACGAAGCGATCCGAGTCGGACAGTGAGTACAGGTCGGCCGGCGCACCGCCGCCGACACCGAGCACCACGTGGTCGACCCGCGTGCGCGAACCACCAGCGGTGACCAGCGTCAGGTCATCCTGCCCTGGGATGACACGCTCAACACGGTCGCGGACGAGCTCCACGCGCCATCCGCGCCGCAACAGTGTTGTCCACGCCGTCCACGCGGACTGCTCCAGGTATGCGCCGTAGTACGTCCTGGGCACGAAGGCCGTGCCGGCGCGCCCATCCCAGTAGGGGCCACCGGACGACGCCAGCAAATCGTTGGACAGCAACCAGTCCTGGAAGTGGCCCGGCTGGTCCGCGCACACCGACATGTCCTGCGGCGGGGCGTTCACGCGCACCGTGTCCATGTCGGGCTGGTATGGTCGGCCACGCCACGGCCGCGCCGAGGGCTCGTACACCACAAGCCTTCCGTTGCTCAGGTCTCCGGCTCGAGCCAGCGCGGCGAGCAGGCACACGGCCGACGCGCCTCCGCCCACAACTCCGATCCGTAACGACGAGTTCATTGGGACTTCCCCTCAGTAATCTTCGCGGAAAGAAGATCGAAACCCCGAGTGTCTTGATGTCCGCTGCAAACGCAGGCTAGGTCACCACGATTGGACCAACTCGTGAGTACGCGCTTGGGCAATTGCGGATTCGTGCATGGCGCTCGAAAGCGCGCCGGGCGGCTCGGCGGCACGCGGGCGCCGCCGGAACTGTCCGCTGTGGATCCTATAAGTCGCCAACTGACGCGGAATGGTTGCGCATGTCGTACGACGAGAACATCATACGATGATGGGGAGCCCCTCCGAGCGGCATGATGTGCGGAGCCATAATACCGGCTCCGGGACCACCGGGCAGCGTATCGATCAATGGCGGGACCAGGTCCGGCGCACCTGCGGTCTGAATCTCGACGTCGTCGTTGATCGCGACACGTTCGCCGAAGGCACCATTCTGACCAGCGCCATCGGCCACTTCCGCGTGTCGCTGATCTCCGCCGACGCGCATTCGGTCTACCTGTCCAATCGACGGGCGTCCGACACCGACGGGCACGTGTACGTGACCGTGCCGCTGTCCGGTGAGGCCGAGCTCAGCCAGGACGGGGGAACGACGACGGTCGCCCCCGGCGAGGTGGTCACCTTCGACAGCTCCCGCTCGTACACGTTGGAAATGCCCCAACGGTTCCAGATGGTGGCGCTGCGGTTCCCGCACCGGTCGCTCGGGCTCACCCCGGACATCACGCGCAAGCTGACCAGCAGGCCGTGGCCGAGCAGCAACGGTGTCGGTGCGCTTGTCAGCCAGTCGCTCGGCACGCTCGGGCAGCAACTGCGGGACTTACCCGACGCGGCCGCCGAACCGCTCGGCATGGTCCTCGGCGGCCTCGTCACGACGCTGTTCACCGACCGGCTGCATGACGAAGAGGACGACACGGTCGCCGCGCGGCAGATGCTCCTGCTGCGGGTGCTCTCGTATGCCAAACGGCACATCGCCGATCCCGCGCTGAGCCCGGCCGTCCTGGCGAAGAAACACAACATATCACTGCGTTATCTCCAGGTGATCTTCGCGGCGCAGCGCACGAGCCCGGCGAAATGGATCAGGGATGAGCGCCTCACGGGCATTCTCGCCGATCTCAACAACCCGCGCACCGACCACCTGACCGTGGCCGCCATCGGCGAACGCTGGGGTCTGCAGGAGCCTTCACAGGTCAGTCGTCTGTTCCGGCAGCGCTATGGCATGACACCCCGCGAATTCCGCAAACTTCGCCAACAAGGTGTGGACATTCCCCCACGATCGAGACCGGGTGCCCGCGCGACCATGACCGCGAGCTCCTTCTACGCGAACGGAATCCTCGGGTAGCACCCGGCTGGGCCCGTCCGGCGGCGGCCCGTGCGCCAATTGGGGACTTCGTGTGCGCGGATCGACCAGAACCCTTCGCCTCTCCAGCCTACGGTGAGATCACCGCGATTGGTGGAACCGATCTCCCACTCCCGTGCGGCTCGTCCGACCGGGGTCGACTAAGGAGAGCATCGAGGTGTCGAACGCATTGAACGTGCTGCACACGGTCAAGCCCGGAAGTCCGTCGACGAACGGAAAAGCCCATCACTCTCGCCCTGACGCGGTGCTCGACGCCGTCGCCGCCGCCCTCGGCGCCGACCGGGTCGTCACGCCGGTCGGGTCGCACACCGGTGCGGCGACCATGCGGCTCGGGCCGAACGTCGGTCTGTACGACCAGCGAGACGTCGCGGGCGTCATCCGGCCGCGCACCGCGGACGAGGTGCGCCGGGTCGTGGCGATCGTGGCCGGGTCCGCCGATCCGGTCGCGTTGCAGCCGATGAGCACCGGCCACAACTGGGGCCTCGGCTCACGGGAACCCGCCGACAACGGCGCGGTGATCCTGGACCTGAGCGGTATGGACCGCGTCCGCGCGATCGACACGACCGCGGGGTGGGCGGTGGTCGAACCCGGCGTGACCCAGGGGGAACTGGCCAAACGCCTGGCAGGCACGGCACGCAAGCTCAACCTGACCGCGTCGTCGATGCACACCAGTGTGGTGGGCAACGCGCTCGACAGGGGCGTCGGCCTGCTCCGGCAACGGGTGGAGGACCTGGCGGGGCTGGAGGTCGTGCTGCCGAGCGGCGAGATGATGCGGGTCGGCTGGTGGCCGAGCGACAGCGGCCGTACGCCGCTCTACCCGCACGGACTCGGCCCGTCCGCCCTGCCGCTGTTCCTCCAGTCGAACCTCGGCGTGGTCACCGCCGCCGCGATCCGCCTGCCACCGGCGCCGGAAGCGCTGCTGGTGGTCCGCCTGAACTTCACGCGCAGCCACCTGCGAGAGGCCGTGGACCTGGTGCGGCACTGGGTAAGCCAGGGCCTCACACACGGCGTTCCCAAGGTGTACGACCCGGCCGCGGCGAAGGCGTACCACGGCACCGAAGACGAGTTCCTGGTGCACGTGTGCGTGGCAGGCACGATGGCATCGGCCGAGGCGCTCACCAAGGTGCTCATCGACGAGGCCGTCGCGTCGGGTGTGTTCACTCAGGTCACGCATACCGACCGCGCTGATCCCGACCCGGATGTGCGTGAGGTGGCCACGCTGGTGGAACTGGGCTACGCGGGCCAGCCGGACGACGAGGACGCGCTGTTCCAGGCCAAGATGCGCGTACCTGCCGACGACGTGGACTCCGCCGGGGGCGGATTCCTGTTCTTCCTCCCGCTCGTGCCGTTCACCGGCGAGGCCATCGCGCAGGCCACCGAACTGCTGGACCGGGTCCACGAGACGAGCGGCATCCGCTGCGGTGCCACGATGAACATGCTGGACGCCGATGTCGTCGACTTCGTTGTCACGATGCGGTTCTCGCCGGACGACGAGTCTGCGGCGCACGCGCACGAAACCCTCGACCGGATGTACGGCATGTTCGGCGAGGCGGGCTTCCTGCCGTACCGGCTCGACGTCGACCACGCCGACGCGATCGACCACCTCAGCCCGGATCCCGCGGCACGGCGGTTCATCCGCCACCTGAAGGACGTCCTGGACCCGCGCACCGTGATCGCGCCCGGCCGGTACGGCTGAGCCGTTCGGCTGTGCGCAGCGAACTCCCTGGGGAGGAATCATGCAATTCGGCGTCCTCGGGCCGTTGACGGTCAGCCATGAGGGGGTGGACCTGACGCCATCCGCACCGAAACAACGCCAGATGATCGCACTGCTGCTGCTCACCCACGGGCACACCGTGTCCATCGACCAGTTCGTCACGGAACTGTGGGACGACAACCCCACACCGACAGCGAACGCGTCGGTCTACACGTACATCATGCAGCTGCGCCGGGTCATCTGCGACGACGGCGGAACGGGGCGTCCCCCGCGTGCCGCCGAGCACCGGCTGGTCACGCTCGACCACGCCTACCGCCTCAACGTCCTCTCGGGGGAATTCGACCTGGACACGTTCAACAGCCGTGCCCGTGCGGGCCGGGCCAAGTTGATGCGGGGCGAGAACGAGGCAGCCGCCGCCCTGTTCCGGGACGCGCTCAGTCTGTGGAACCGCGGCCCGGTCCTGCCGGATGTGGTCACGGGCCCGTTGCTGTTCCCGACCACACGGGACCTCGAGTCCAGCCGTCTCGACGTGCTCGGGCAGCGCATCCGCACGGAGATGCGCCTCGGCCTGCACCACGAACTGGTCAGCGAGCTGAGCGCACTGCACTGCCAGCACCCCACCAACGAGGTCTTCACCGTCCAGCTGATGCTCGCACTGCACCGCTCCGGCAGGCGTGCCGACGCGCTCGACGTGTTCCGCCACTACCGGACCACGCTGTCCAAGGAACTGGGCCTTGGCCCGTCGGTACGACTGCACAAGCTGTGCACGGACATCCTGCGCGGCCACCCGAGGCTCGAGCTCCCGTCGAACGCACCGACGTCGTCGCTGTCGCTCGACCTGGCCGCGGACCTCGCATCGTGATGGGGAATGTGACCGTGACCGGGCGCCTCAGCCGGTCAAGGAGATGATCCGGGCTGTGCGGTGGTCGACACCGCACAGCAGGTGCACATCCGAGGGGCGGCGCAGCACCAGGTCGGGGCGCGCGGCCAGGAGGTCCGCGGTCGCGCTTTCGCCCCAGACAGCGGCTGCCGCGACCACACCGGCGGCCTGGGCGCTGCGCACGTCGGCGACCGCGCCGCCGACCATGATCGCCGCGTCCGCGGGCACGTCGAGGCGGATGAGGGCTTCGATGACGATGTCCGGCGCGGGCTTGGGCGACCGGACCTCGTCGCTGCCGACGACGACGTCGATCTGAGGCAGCAGGTTCAGCCGGTCCAGCAGCCACACCGCCCGCTCGCGGCTGCGACCGGTGGCCACCGCGATCCGGATTCCCATCCCGCGCAACACGTTCAGCAGGTGCGGCACCCCGTCGTGGGCCCGTACCGTGTCGGCCAGCCGGTAGCTCTCCCGGACGTACGGCTCCGCCATGGCCGACGGCAGGCCCATGGCGTGCAGGACGTCCGGGAAGTACCGGCCGGCGTGGCGGACGAACTCGTCGCTCGGGGCGTCGCCGGGGCCGACCACCTCGGCGTAGGCGGCCTCGAACGCCCGCACCGCCGCCGCGAGGCTGTCGACGAGCACGCCGTCTAGGTCGAAGACGACCGCACGCACCTTCTCCAGCGGAATGGGATCCACACGCCGCAGCACCATGCCGCTCCTTCCAAGAACGGGTATGCCGTGCATTCTCACGATACCCAGCCCGATATCGACGAGTAAGTGGTCCACGTCGGGAAAAGTGCCCGGCTCGACCCATTCTTCAACGTCGGCGCCCGCCGTGGGCCACACTGAAAATGGGCACGTCCATCCTGGTCAGAGCCACATCGGGCGACTCGGGATATCGAAACGGACACTCGCATACCCAACAGTATTGGGAGTAGAATGACCACGGAAATGAATGCCGCACGTGCGCCCGAGCGCGACGTGCGTGCCGAGATGGTGGAATTGCTGCAAGGCGCGTGGCGGGCGAGGGCGGTGCACGTGGCCGCCGAGCTCGGCATTCCGGACCTGCTCGTGGACGGCCCGAGAACGGTGGCGGACCTGGCCGCGCGAACCAAGACGCACGCCCCGACGCTCGGCAGGCTGCTGCGCACGCTGACGTCGTTCGGGGTGTTCGAACGACTCGCCGACGGGAACACCTACGCCCAGTCGGCGCTGTCCGCCGTGCTGTGCACCAACCCCGGCTGCGCCGAAGCAACGGACGCGCTGTTCCAGGCGGCTCCGTGGCACTGGGCCGCCTGGGGCGAGCTGCTGTTCACGGTGCAGACCGGCACTGCCTCGTTCGACCGCGCCAACGGTTCCGGCTTCTGGGAGCTGACCCGGACCAACCCGGATGCCCAGCGCCGCTTCAACTCGGCGATGAGTTCGGTGTCGGAGGAGGAGTCCGACGCCATCGCGCACGCCTACGACTTCTCGGGCGTGCGTGAACTGGTGGACGTGGCAGGCGGCAAGGGCAGTCTGTTGCGTGCTGTGCTGCGCGCCAACCCGGACATCCGAGGCAAGCTGCTGGACCGGCCCAGCGTGCTGTCACTCGCCGCGGACCTGTTGTCCGGCCAGGGCGTCGACGACCGCTACGAACTGGTGCCAGGCGACTTCTTCCAGAGCGTGCCGCCGGGCGCCGACGTGTACCTCATCAAGCGGGCGTTGCACGACTGGGAAGCCGACGACATCGTGCGCATCCTCGTCACCATCAGGCGGGCCATGCGACCCGACTCCCGCCTGCTCGTCATCGAGTCGACGCTCGAGGACGACGCCAAGCAGGAGTGGCTGTTCCGCGACCTGCTGCTGTTGGTGCTGTGCGGCGGGCAGGAGCGCGCGGAGCGGGAGTACCGCGAGCTGATGTCGCGAGCCGGACTGCGGGTGACACGCTCGATCCCGATCGGTGACGGGCCACTGCGCGTCATCGAGGCTGTCCGCGAGTAACCGCAGCGGCACACGGCCGGGCGGCACCCGCGTGGCGCCGCCCGGCAACACCGATCACCAACACCGATCACGCAGCCTGTTCCGACCGGGGCCCGGACCACGGGAAGTCGAACGCGAGCACCCGGTTGTCCAACTGGTGCTCGACCACGAGGGTCCCACACCCGAAGTGGTCGGCCATGTGGTCGACGTCCTCGCTCGTCACCAGGTGCTCCGGGTCGGCGAGGAACTCGGCGATCCCCGCGGCAGGCGCCAGCAACTCCAGGGAGAAGCCACGGGCTACCGCCTGGCGATGCGTGTGCGCGGCGACGATGACGAAGGTGTCCTCCCGGTCGCACACGAGGTGCCACAGCGCACGACCCAGCAGGAACCGCAAGGCCGGCTCGGAGTAGGGGCGGGTCGACACCAACACCGGACCGTCCACACCGGTACGACTGCCGTATGCGACCAGCCCTCGGTCAAGATAGGGCACGGGCTCGACGCGGTGGCTGAACAACGAGCCGAAGTCGAACGGCTCCGTGTCCGGCACCCCGAGCGTCTCCCGCACCCGCCGTGCGGTGAGGAACCCGATCTGCCACGGGTTCTCGGTGCTGCTGTCGTCGTAGAACCGCTCGGCGAGGTCGGCGCAGGCGGCACGCAACTCTTCCAGGACCGGGCCGAGCGGGGCCGAACCGGTACCGGTCTGCTCACGCACCCGGTCGAGCCAGCCCACCTGGTCGCGGACCCGGTTCGCGCCGACTCCGTTGAAGAAGTCGAAGACCAGGTGCGACGGCAGGTCTTGGACAGCTGCCGTGATGTCGGCCTCGTGGCGTTCCGACTCGGTGTACGGGTCCAGGCCGAGAGCCGCGACCTTCTGGAAGAGCGCGGTTTCCGCGTCGCCTGCGCCCCGCACGGCTGCCCACTCGGTGTGCAGCGGGGTGTCGGTGACACCCTGCTCGTCCAGTCTCGCCACCACAGCGTCCACGAACTCGGCCAGGGTGCGGTGGAACGCGGCAGTCGACACGGTCGGGTTCCCCCGCCCAACGAACCGGTAAGGCGAACGCGGTGGCGTCTCGTTGTCGGGCATCCAGACCACGCGGGTCTCCCGGCCCTCGGAGTAGAACAGCACGTCCGGCCACCAGAAACCGTCCCCGGCCGCGCGCAGCACGTGCCGCCGGGACCGCACCCACCACGGCCCGCGCTGGTCACCGACGCCGTTGCGGTACGCGAACCGCAACTGGGAGATCTGGGTCCCCGGTCGCAGGTCCGCCGTCAGCGACCACCAGTTGAACGCGACCCATTCGGCGAGCGAGTACAGCGGCACCTCGATGTGGGTGCGGCTAGCGGAGGTGTCCGGGTCCACGGCGAGGCTCAGCACCTGCTCCCCCACCGAGATGCGCAGCGACGCCCAGGTCGCGGTGAACTCCGCGCACTGGTCCGGCGGCGCCGCGCCCCACGTCCAGGACAGCGCGAACTCGGGAAGTGTCCTCATCGGATTCCCTCCGGCCACTCGCTGGGGTGCAGTTCGTACCGCACGTATCGGGCCTGCGCGGGGTCGGCCAGCCGGAACTCCACGACCGTCTCGCCGGTCGAGTACCAGATGTAGCGCGGCAGGCCGTCGACCCACGGCCCGCCGACGAGGTGCGCGGCCAGGCCCGCCCGCACCTCGTCCGAGGAGGTCCCGGCCGAACGGATGCGTTCTCCCACTTTCTCGACGTCCTCTTCTGTGAACGGTGAAATGACGGCGCGACGAACGGCCCGCCATCGAATCGCGGTTGCTGTCATAACCACGAATTTACCCGTCAGAAGATGCGTCGAACGCTTTCGTGAATGCGCAAACTCAGCACCGGACCATTACAACAATCCGTATTGTCCCGAGGTCCAGTGTGTCTGCCTGCGCACCGCGGCACGGGGCCATCCGCGCTCGTTCACCAGATACCTGGCGACGGCGCGGCACGTGGCCGATTCTCCCGCGACGTACGCGACCCCGGGCCGGTCGGGCAGTTCGAGCTGTCGAACAGCGCGCAACAACACCGGCGAATTCACCGCGGACGCAGCGCCGCGATGCACCCATTCGACCGCGCGCCCACTCGGAACGGCCAGTTCCGACTCCGCGTCGACGGTCTCCAACGCGCCGAACACGGGCGCGGCCCGCGGCAGCGCCGCCACCATGGCCAGCAACGGCACCGCACCGGTTTCCTCCCCGACGAACACGTGGTACGGCGCGGTGGGCTCCAGCGAGATCTTATTGTGCGGCAAGCTTATTCGCAGCCGTTGGCCTATGCTGGCACTGGCCGCCCACCGGCTGCCCGGTCCACCTGGGACGTGGTCGACCACCCGCAGGACGAGCGATGCCGTCGCGGCGTCCTGCGCCCACACCGAATAGGTCCGCGATACCGGCGCCGAGTTCGCGACCGGCACTTCGACCCGGACGTGCGCGCCCGCCTTGGCGGCACGCACCATTCCGAGCGCCGGACCGCGCAGCCGCAGTTCCCACATTCTCGGGGTAACCGCCACCCGGTCGTCGACTCGCACGTCGAGCTGCCGGCTTTCGTACCGTCGTGGCCGCCCGTACGGGTTATCGGACCGAAGGCTCATCGCGTCAGCCTACGGGACGCGTCACCGGCATGTCCGATTCGTTCCAGACATCCTTCAACAGCGCCGATTAGGCTGGTCCCAATACCGATGAATGTCACCCACAGCAGAGAATCGGCGAATCGATGTCGAAGAAGTCACCACGGGACTCGGCGAACTCCCTTGAGAAACTGACGCGCGCGATCAACGGGCCGATCTTCCTCCCTGGCCAACAGGGGTACGCCGAGGAAGTCGACGGCTTCGACCAGTCGGTGGTGCACCGCCCCGCAGTGGTCGTCGGCGCGACCAGCGCGGCCGATGTGGTGGCCGCGGTCGGTTACGCGCGCGACCGCGGGTTGGGTGTGGCTGTCCAGAACACCGGCCACGGGGTGTCCGTGGCAGCGGACAACGCGCTCATGATCACGACCCGGCGGATGGTCGACTTCCACGTCGACGCCTTGCGCCAGACAGCCACGATCAGCGCGGGAGTGCGCTGGCAGGACGTCATCGGCGCGGCGGCCAAACACGGTCTGGCACCGCTGAACGGGTCGGCGTCGTTCGTCGGGGCGGTCTCGTACGTCCTCGGCGGCGGCATCGGCGTGCTCTCCCGCCGGTACGGCTACGCCGCCGACCACGTCCGCTGGATCGACGTGGTCACACCGGACGGCGTGTTGCGACGCGCCGACCCGACCCAGAACACGGACCTGTTCTGGGCGTTGCGGGGCGGCAAGGGCAATTTCGGGGTGGTGACCGCACTCGAGGTGGACCTGCTGCCGGTCGAGCGGCTCTACGGGGGCGCGCTGTTCTTCGACGGCTCCGTGGCTCCCGACGTGCTGCACACCTACCGCCGGTGGGTGGCCGACGTGCCGGACGAACTGAGCTCCTCGTTCTGCATGGTCCCGCTCCCGGACGTGCCCGAGGTGCCGGAGGCGTTGCGCGGTCGCCACGTCACCCATGTGCGGCTGAGCTACCTGGGCTCGCCCGAGGAAGGCGCGCGGCTCATCGAACCGTTGCGCCAGGTGGCCGAGCCGCTGCTGGACACCGTGCGCTCGTTGCCGTACGACGAGGTCAACAGCATCCACAACGACCCGCCGACGCCAGGATCGTTCTACATCAACACCTTCCAGCTCAGTGAGCTCGCACCGGACACCGTCGAAGCGCTGCTGGCCCTGTCCGGTCCCGAGTCGGACGGCCGGGTCATCATCGAGATCCGCCACCTCGGCGGCGCGTTGGCGCGCCCACCCGAGACCCCCAACGCGGTCGCACACCGGGACGCGCCGTTCCAGTTGTACGCGGCGTCGGTGCTCAACCCCGGGTCGGAAGCGGACGTGCTCTCCGCGCACGCCCGTCTGGTGGACGTGATGGCACCGTGGAACAGCGGTTACCGGACGCTGAACTTCATGGCCGGGGTGGCCCACACCGACCCCGACGACGTGCGCCAGGCGTTCACCGAAGAGGCGTACAAGCGACTGGTCGGCATCAAGCTGGCGGTCGACCCGGACAACATGTTCCGGTTCAACCACAACATCCCACCGCGCAGGAGGGTCCGATGAGCACACCGACCGCCACCACCGAGCTGAAACGGGCGCCGTCGCGGTTCACCGGACGAGTCACCGCCGACGGCCGGTCCGGGTGGCCGGTGCGGGCAGGCCGCTACCGGCTCGTCATCAACCGGGCCTGCCCGTGGGCGCACCGGTCGGCGGTCGTGCGCAGGCTGATGGGTCTCGACGAGGTCATCTCGCTGGGCATCACCGACCCGGTCCAGGAAGTCATCGACGGCGACAACCACTGGGTGTTCACCGAGGCCACCGGCTCGCCCGGCGACGTGGACCCGGTGCTCGGCGTGCACGCGGTCCGAGACCTGTACCTGGCCACGGAACCCGGCTACGCAGGCGGGGTGAGCGTGCCGGTCCTGGTCGACACGGAAACCGGGCACCTGGTGAGCAACGACTTCAACCAACTCACCATCGACCTCGCCACGCAGTGGGGCGCACTGGCCCGGCCCGGTGCCCCCGACTTGTACCCGGCCGCTCACCGCGACGAGATCGACGCACTGGCCGAGGACGTCTACCGGGACCTGAACCAGGCCGTGTACCTGGCCGGGTTCGCGCCGGACCAGGACCGCTACGACCGCACAGTGGCCAAGCTGTTCGCCCGGCTCGACAGCCTGGAGGACCGGCTGGCGACCCGGCGGTTCCTGGTCGGCGACACGATCACCGAGGCCGACATCCGGCTGTTCCCGACACTGGTCCGCTTCGACGCCGTGTACCACGGTCTGTTCAAGTGCAACCGCCGCAAGCTGATCGAATACCCGGCGTTGTGGGCGTACGCACGCGACCTGTTCCAGACTCCCGGTTTCGGCGACACCACGGAATTCGGGCACATCCGCACGCACTACTACCACGTGCTGAAACCGGTCAACCCGAGCGGAATCGTCGCGATTGGCCCGGACCCAACCGGCTGGCTGACCGAACACCACCGTGACCAGTTGGCCGGACGCCCATTCGGTGACGGCACGCCGCCCGGCCAACCACAGGCAAACGAAATAGTGCGCTTCCCCAGCTGATCCAGGACACTGGTGGCGAAGAGCCGAATCCGCGTCACACCCGGAAATATCTGACAGACCGCCAAGGGCGTGCTCAAACGAGCACGCCCTTGGCGCTTTCCACCCGCTATTCGAAGACGTCTGTGGGCATACCGCGTTTGGCCAGGTCACCCTGCACGGACTTGGTCAAGGAAAGCGCCGCCCGCCGATAAGCGTGGGCAACGATGTCACCCATCTCGTCGGACGGCACCGAACCGTCCATCAGCACCGTGATCCAGTGCTTCTTGTTCACGTGATACCCCTCGGAGATACCGGAGAACCGCGCCCGCAACTCCAACGCCGTACCGGGCTCGCACTTCAGCGTCACCTGCGGCACATCCAAGGACGGCTGCATGATCGCGAAAACCTTGCCCGCCACCTTGTACACATTGGTTTCCGGGCCGAAGGCCGGTTCCTCGGTCGTTCCGGGAAATGTCATCGCGAGGTCGTTGAGTTCTTCGGGTGTCACGGCGCCAGATTACCATTCACCGTTCACTTCCAGCGTTCCGCCACGACGATGATGTGCCCGAACTCGTCGACGTCGATCATGTCGGCCGAGTTCCACTTCTCCACCAGGTCCCGACCGTATTCGCGGTGCAACTCCGCCTGCCGCGCACCGCCGAGTTTCGCCGACATGTGCACGAGGGTCTGCCGGACGGTCTCCGCGCTGATGTCGCGCAGTTCGAGGAACCGCAGACCCGCGTCGGCCAACATCGGGACGTAGTCGCCCGGCTGGACGATCGTGCACAGGAAGTCCCGCAGGTAGCGCTGGACCGCGGGCAGCTTCTCCCGCGGGATCGGGGCCCGCTCGTAGAAGTCGGTCAGCACCACCCGGCCGCCCGGCCGCAGCACCTCGCGGACCTGCCTGAGCACGTCCCCCCGGTCGGGCATGTGGATGATCGACTCGAACGCCAGCACCGCGTCGAAGGACTGCGCCTCGAACGGCAACTTCGTGGCGTCCGCCCAGTGGAACTGGACGCGGTCGGCCACCCCGGCCGCCTCCGCGCGGGCAGTGGCTCGGCTTACCTGTTCCCTGCTGATGGACACGCCGGTGACGCGGGCGCCGGTCCGGGTCGCCACGGCGATGGCGGGTCCGCCATGACCGCAGCCGAGATCGAGCACGTGCTGTCCCGGCCCGACGGGCAGCCGGTCGATCAACACCTCGGTGAGCCGGTCCGCGGCCTGCTCGAACGTGGCCGTGCTGTCCGGCGTGTCCCAGTACCCGAAGTGGAGGTTCGCGCCGACGGTCACGTCACACAGCGCTGCGTACTCGTCGTAGTGCCGACCGACTTCCTCGGGCACCGGCACGGGGACGCTGACTTGGGTCATTGCTGTCCCGCCTCCCCGGAATTCTGCGCTTGGTCACCTTGGGCTGGCATGTACAGTTCAGGGCGTACTTGTGGCTGGCTTGCGCCACGTTCCCCTGAGGTGCGGTTGGGTGCCGCGTAGCCTGCGCTCGATCGTGGGGCTGACACAACAGGTGTCATGGGTCCTCCTTGAGGGATAACGGTGTTCAGGCGATACCTCGTGTGGCGTGCGAGCGGACCAGCATCGGCACCTCGGCCGGGAAACGCAGAACGACATCGGGGTTCACGCCGAGCAGTTCGGCTTCGTCGCCCTCGCCCCAGACGGCGGCGACGGCGAGCACACCGGCCGCTTGGGCGCTGCGCATGTCGGTGATCGCGTCACCGACCATCGCGGCGCTCACCGCGGTGGCGCCCAGCACGTCGAGCGCGCGTTCGACGATGTCCGGCGCGGGTTTCGGCCGGGCCACCTCGTCGCTGCCGACCACGATGTCGAACCGGTCGAGCAGCCCGAGCCGGTCGAGCAACGACCTGGCCCGCTCGCCGCTCTTGCCGGTGGCGACCGCGGTGGCCACGCCCATCTCGCGCAGCTGGTCCAGCATCGCCGGGATCCCGGGGTAGACCAGGACCTGGTCGGCCAGCCGGGCGCTCTCCCGCATGTACGGCGCCTGCATCTCGCCGGGCAGCCCCATGATCCGCATGATGTCGGGGAAGTACCGGCCCAGGTGCTTGCGGTACTCGTCGAACAGCGGTGTCGTACCGCCGACCACCTCGGCGTAGGCGATCTCGAACGCCTGCCGCATGACGTCGATGCTGTCCACCAGCACCCCGTCCATGTCGAACACCACGGTGGCCAGGTCGGAAACGCTGGAAGTCCGGGAACTCACGATGTTCTCACCCACCGATGTAGTCGGTCGACAACGACAGCGAGGGCCAGACATCGTTGTGCGAGGCGATTTTGGTGAAGTGCCCGCAGAGGCGGTACAGGATCGGCCCGATGGACGCGTACCGGTGCCAGCGCTCCTTGTCGAGTCCCGCCCATGTGGTCATGGCCTTGAGCAGCAAGGGGTCGAAGGGCACCCAGACACCGTCGACGAGGAACTCCGCCCAGCAGTGCGGCGTCGGGTACGGCTTGACCACGAGCAACCCGAACGCGAACCGCACAGGCAGGCCGCGGCGGCGGCCCTCGTGCACCAGCCAGTCGGCCGCGGTGCCGCAGTCGGCCATCCGGGTGCGGGTCATGAACTCCCGGTCCCAGCGGATCGCCTCCGGCAGCAGGAAGAACTCCAGGTCCGCGACCTCGTCGGCCAGTTCGCGCACGGCGGGCGGCAGGTGCGGCCACTCACCGGAGAGTGTGACGTGGTACTGCGCCACCGGGGAACGGGTGTCCCGGTCGGCGCTGACCTGTTCACGCCAGCCGCCTTCGCGCAACAGCTGGTACTGGCACGGTCCGGTGTGCGGCCGCAGAGGGCATTGCGGCCGCACACCGATCCGCACCACGGTTCGCGGCCGGGAACTGTTGTCGTTCAAACTGTTCGCCCACGAACGCATGGTCATCCGGCGCACCGAGACCAGCCCGAGGTGCAGCGCCAGGTTGCCGACGTCGTAGTCGTCGAACAGCCGGTCAGCTCCCCTGCCGACGTGTGGCAGACCCGCTTCGACGAGCACTTCGGCCAAGTCCGGCCGGATGCCGTGCCTGATCCGGGCCAGTCGTGGGGGCACGGTGAAGCGGCGCATGTGCGCCGGGACCTCGCCGACCAGTCGCAGCAGCCGGTCGAGCCGGTCCAGGTCCACCGCGGAGCGGTCGGGTGCCGCGGTCGCGTTGCCGGTCATTCGATGTAGCCCAATGCCTGCAGCCGTTCGGCGACCAACTTCGCCTCCGCCTCGTCGTAGACGGACTCGTTGGACTCGTCGTCCCGTTCGGCGGTGGACTCGTCGTGCTGGGGTGCCGATGACATGGCGTCCTCCATCTGCCGCATGCTCAGTAGGGTTGGTAGTCCCGCAGGACCGGGACGACCTCGTCGGCGAACAGCCGGACGGACTCGCGCTGCTCGGCCTCGCTGAGGAAACCGAAGTTGAACTCGGCCAGCAGGGTGTTGAACATGCCTTCGCCCGCCGCCTGCCGGATCCGCGCCGCGACCGTCTCCGGTGAACCGACGAAGATCAGGTTGTGGTCCAGCAGGAAGTCGATGTCGCCCGCGTTGGCCAGGATGTCCGCCGTACTCAGGCCGCTGGTGTTGTCCGAGCTCTGCCTGGTCACGCCTCGCCCGTAGAGCAGGGTCTTGGTCAGCGTGTGGATCAGGTGCGGCGCGGCGCGGGTGATCGCTTCCTCGTCGCTGTCGCCGACGTGCACCAGCGTCCAGTAGCCGATGTTCGGCGCGCCCTCGTGGCCCGCCTGCCGCCACCAGTCGACGTAGTGCCGGTACACGACACCGAGCGCCTTGCGCGGAACGATCATCGTCGACGAGGTGTGCGCGCCGATCTCGGCCAGCCAGCGCAACGTCTTGCGGTCGCCGGTCGGTATCCACAACGGCGGGTACGGCCGTTGCAGCGGCCGGAACGACATCGACACGTCGGAGTACTCGTGGAACGGTCCGGTGAAGTCGAACGAGTCGTTCTCGGTCTGGTACGCCGCGCGCAGCAGGTCGACGCACTCGGCCATCCGTTCCTTGCGCTCCTCGAACTTCACCCCGTACGGGCCGAAGTAGCTCGGTGCGACGCCGGAGGCGATGCCGACCTCCAGCCGCCCGTCGAGCACGTGGTCCAGCGCGGCGATCTCCTCCACGATCGAGATCGGGTTGTGCAGCGCGGGCACGTAACCCATAGGGCCGATGCGAATGCTCCGGGTGTGCTGTGCCGCGCCCGCGCAGAACATGGCCGGTGACGGCATCCAGCTCTCACTCGGGGAGAAGTGGTGCTCGACGGAGAACGCGTAGTCGAAGCCGACCTCGTCGGCGAGCGCGATCTCCCGCCACAGCTCCTCGTAGCGCTGCGCCGGGGTGATTCCCGGCCGGCCCCATACATGGGAGAAGTAGCCGAACTTCATGGTCCTGTCGCTCCGTTCAAGCTGTGCGGTCAAGGATCGGTACCGAGTGCTGGGAACTGATCACGGTGGCCAGGCGCACGATCTGCTCGAGCCTGCGGCCTCGGCCGTCGAGCCAGACGCCACCGAGGTGCGCACCGAGGCCGGCGAGCACCTCGTGCATCCGGCGCAGCCGCGCCCCGCTGCCCGGCCCCGAACCGGGGCCCAGTACCCAGGTGGGCATGTGCTGTCCGCCTGCCGCGGTGACGTACGCGGCCAGGCGCCGGTCGGGCAGCGGCGGCACCAGCACGACCAGCTTGCCCGGCACGCGGTCGGGGTCGAACCGGGCGCACAGCCGTGCCAGCTCGTCGGCAGGCAGCCCGCGGCGCAGTCGCAGCACCACGGTGTTGACCAGGTCGCCCGCCTGCTCGCCCGCTGGTCGACCCGTGCCGTCACCGACGAACACACCGGGGCTGACCAGGCTGTACCGGCTGCCGTCGGTGGTCTGCCGGACCAACGGCGACACAGTGCCCGGCAACGGCAACGCGGAGAACTGGTCGGCCGTCAGCATCCTGGCCACCTCGGCCGGTTCGCCACCGTACGCCATCGCGAATCCCCACGCTTTGATCAGCCTGGTCAGGAAGGCCGACTCGGCGGTGTCCAGGCGGGGCGCCCACGCCATGCCCGCGAGCCACCGGTGGGCCCGCCCGATGGGTCCTTCGTGGTGCACGAGGCGGTCACCGGCGAACGTGCCGGGCTCGGCGTGGGAGTCGCTCACCGCCAGGACAGTGGGCACCGGCCTTCCTGTGGCGTACGCGAAGACGAACGCGCCCAGAGTGGCCAAGTCCGCCGTGGCACGCATGGCTCCGGCGACCGGTTCGCGGGGTTCGGCGCACAGCAGGAGCGATTCTCCGCGCGCGGCGGCCGCGGTGAGCTCGCGCATCCGGCGCACCCGTTCCGGTGTGGTGACCGACCCGGCCGCGGGCGCTGTGTGCCCCAGCCCGACGACGCGGTGGCGCAGGCGCATCACATCTCACCCCGCCCGTAAGCCCGGTGCACGGGTCAGGGCGACGCCTGCCGAGTGGTAGATCCGCTCGATCAGGTCGACGATGCGGACCGACTCGCCGGTGGCGGCACCGGGCTGGTTCGGGTCGGCCAGCAACGTGGGCAGCAGCCCGAACTGCGTGCGGTACTCGGTGCCGACCGGTTCGTCCGGCAGCTCGACGTCCTCGATCCGTCCGGAGGTCAGCACCCGCAGCGACGACGCGCCCGAGCGCTGCGGGCTGAACCCGAACGTGCAGTCCAGCTCGGCTCGGCCGTCCGCTCCCTCCACGGCGATCCTGGTGCGGTCGAGTGCGATGTGCGACGCCCACGCGGTGGTCAGGACGAAGAACACCCCGGTGCGGGTGCGCCAACTGGCCCGCACGGTGTCCTCCACCGGGTCTTCCACCTGGCCGGCACCGGGCTCGGCCCGCCGCTCGCCACCGACGTGCCAGCTCGCGCCGAATCCCTTCCGGCCGAGGAAATCCGAGGACACCGAGCCGACGACGTCCCACACCGCGGGCCACCCGATCATGCGCAGCCCGATCGTGATGAGGTGCCAGCCGAGGTCGAACAGCGCGCCACCGCCCGCACTCGCCCCTTTGGTGGACCAGCCGACGGAACCGGGTACACCCCTGGCCCGCACCCACGACAGCTCGATCGTCCGAAGTGGACCGAGCCGGTCCACCTGGGCGCGCAGCGCCTTGACGTCGGCGCGGTGCCACGCGGCGGTACCCGCGAGCACCCGGGCACCGCCTTCCCGCTCGGCTTCGACCAGCAACGCGCCCTCGGCCACGGTCAGGCAAACCGGTTTCTCGATGAACACCGCGATGCCCCGGCGCAGCAGCGACGCTCCCACCGGCGCGTGCAGGTGGTTGGGCGTCGCCACGACAGCGAGGTCCACCTCGGCCGGATCCAACTGCTCCACCGCGGACAGCGCGCGAGCAGCCGGGAACGCGTCGCACGCCCGCGCCAGCGCGCCGTCGTCCGGGTCGAACACCGCGACCACCCGGAACCCGGGGTTGGCCAACAGCGGCGCCCACACCTCGGTGAACACCCATCCCAAGCCGATCATGGCGATCCGGATCGGCGCCGACGTAGTCATCGCTAGAACCTCGCTCCTCCATGGACTTGCACGCATGCACCGTTGACGTAGCTGGCGGCCGGGGTGCACAGGAACGACACCACCGAGGCCACTTCATCCGGCTCCCCCATCCGGCCCGCGCCGATGAACTTCAGCACCAGCTCCACCTCGCTGGCGCTGTGGAAATCCAGGTCGTCCGCCCGGATCGCGCCGGGCGCCACCGCGTTGACGGTGATGTCCCGCCCCGCGACCTCGCCCGCGGCCGACGACACCCACGCGTGCAGCGCTGCTTTCGTGCCCGCGTACACGCTGTGCCCACCGAGCCCGTTGACGCCTGCCGTCGAACCGAACACGACGATCCGGCCGAACCGGTTGCGCATCATCGGCCGCAGGCACGCCTTGGCGAGCGTGACCGCGCTGTGGAAGTTCGTCGCCATCAGGTCCGAGACGTCCGCGGCGGTGGTGGCGACGGCGGGTTTGCGGGTTCGCACCCCGGCGACCGCGACGCATACGTCGACCCTGCCGTACTCGAGCAGTACCCGGTCGACCAACCGCTCCGGTCCGACCGGGTTGCTCAGATCCTCCTGTACGACGAGGCAGGTCCCGCCTTCCGCGGTGATCTGGTCGGCGACCTTGCGGGCAGCGGGTTCGTTCGAGTGGTAGTGGGCGACCACGGTCGCACCGGCCCTGGCGAGATCGACGGCGCACGCCGAGCCGATGTTCCCGGAAGCACCCGTGACGATGGCGATCCGGCCGGCGAGCCCGTACCGCTCGCCGAGAAACGTCGTTGTGTCCATGTCCTACGGTTCCTCTTTCGCGAGAATCAGGCAGCATTCCGGTGGTGTGAGGCGCACGGTCCGGACGACCGAGCCCCCTGCCGCGGCGAGGGCGTCCAGCCACTGCTCCACCCGTGGCCAGGCCGTGCCGCCGTGGGTCAGCCAGTCCAGTGCGAGCTCGGTGCCCGGCCCGCCGCCGGGCAGGAACAGGTCGTCGACCAGCAGCACCCCACCCGGGACCAACCGGTCCAGCAGCCACGCCGGGTCTGCTGCCGGACCGGGACCGTGCACGGCGTTGGTGACGACGCAGGCGTCGAACGCACAGGCGGGCGGGTCGTCGCCGACCGTCACCGGGTTGTCCGGTTCGGACAGTGACGGATGCGGCGGTCCGGCGAGCCTGCCGACCCGCGTCAGGTGGCAGCCGGTGACGTCGGCTCCCGTCGCGGCGATCTCGGCGAGGTACCGGCCGGGCCCGGCCGTCACCTCGAGTACCCGGCCACGCGCGTGTGCGCCCAGCATCCGCACACCGAGCCGGGTGCGTGCCTTGGTGTGCGGGCCGTGCATGGCCGCGCGGTAGACGTCCGGCAGCGTCGTACCGAGGTCCGCGGTGTCGAACGGGCGCTTGGTGACGCCCGCGGTGACCGTGTCGACGATGGCCTTGCGCGTGAGCCACGTCCGGGACAGTTCGGCTTCCAGGCCGAGCAGTTCGCCGAACCCGGCGGGGACCGTGCCCGGCCCGCTGTCGGTGGTCACCACGCCGAGGTCGACCGCGATGTCGAGCAAGCCCCGCACCGCCTCGGCGGACAACGAGAGTTCGTCGGCCACGCGGTCGGCCTCGGCGCCGTCGTCACGCAACAGGTCAAGGACACCGAGTTCGGTGAGCGCGAACACCAGCTCCGAGCGGCGGTATGCCCGCATCGCGTCGATGACCGCGGCCGCGTCGCCCAGTCGGTACCGGCGTGCGTTGCCCACCACCACTTTCCCGGTGGCTGTGCGCTCGAACTCCCGGCGTACGTAGATGCGTTCGGGCACCTTGTAGGCCGACAGCCGTTCCTTGGCGAAGGCGAGCAGCTCCGCCTCGCCGACCACGCCGTTCACCACCACGTCGGCGACAATCGAGTCCTCGTCGGCGAAGCGGCCACGGCGCGCCCGCGCTTGCGCGTCGTCGACGTGGGGGTGTTCCCGCAGCACGGATTCGACCTCGGCCGGAGCCACCCAGCGACCGCCTTTGCGGACCGCGCCGTGCACCCGGCCGAGCACACGTACCCGGTCCTGCTCGTCGGCCACCGCCAGATCGCCGGTCGGATGCCAGGTCTGCCCGGCGGCGATCTCCAGGCTGCCCACTCGCCCCGGTGAGCAGGGCGCGTCGTCCTCCACGATCCGGTACCGCACGCCCGGCATGGGTGTGCCGACGCACAACGGCGGCAGGTCGGCCAGGCCAGCGAACACCGAGCCTAGCTCGGTCGAGCCGTAGTTGCGCCCGGTCGAGATCCCGAAAGCGGTGCGGAAGTCCTCATCGAGCCGTTCGTCGACCGGACCCGCGCCGACCATCGCCAGCCGCAGCTTGGGCGCGTCGACCGGCCTGCGGCGGGCGCGCAGTGCCAGCAGCCGTGCCATCGTCGGCACCAACGCCAGAATGGTCGCGCCGTCGGCGAGTTCCGCCGAGACAGCCAGCAACGCGGTCGGCGCCAGCACGATGACCTGGGTACCGCTCACCAAAGCCGCTGCCAGCCACCCCAACGCGTAGGCGTGGGTGAGCGGCAACGGCAGCACCAACCGGTCGGTGCCGTCGAGTCCTGCTTTGGCCTGGTACCGCTCGCCTTCGGTGAGCAGGGACCGCTCGTCGCGCAGCACGAGCTTGGGCGACCCGGTGGTGCCCGAGGTCGCCAGCAGCACGCCGTGGCCACCCGGGTCGCCGGGCTGGTCGCCGACCAGCCGGAACCCGCCGTCGAGAACGAGTTCCCGCCGCGCACCCGCCGCCGCGAACAGCCGCTCGACCTCTTTGGCCGGTGCGTCCTGACCGACCAGCAGCGGTGTCGCACCGGCGTGCAGCAGGCCGAGGAACCCCACGACCCACTCGTCGCCGTTGGGCACCCGGTACCCGATCGGCTCGCCGTACGGCACGTCCAGTCCGGCGGCGAGTTCGTCGACCTCCGCGCCCAGACGGGCGGCGGTTCGTTCGCCGGTGACACGCGTGTCACCGGGCAACCGCCGCAGCCGGGCACGCAGCGAGTCCGGCGAGTACACGGGGATCGCCGCTGGCGCCTGGTCAGGCCGCGCCGCGGACATAGTCCTGTTTGGCGGCTTCGAGCATCCGCCGGATCGGTTCGGGTGAGTACGTCGGCGCCGCGCACAACTCGTCGAGCGTGATCTCGTCGTCGAAGTACATCGAGAGCGTGTCCCACGGGGTGAAGCAGCCGTGACAGGCCGAAAGCCGGGGCCGCTCGGCCAGCAGTGCCTTGTACAGCCCGGTTTCGCCGACCTTGTCGAGCACCGCCTGCCAGTCCTGGTCGAGCACCTTGCCCATGTCGCTGAACCAGATGTTCGGGCACGGGGTGACGACGCCGTCGCTGAAGGTGGACACGACCAGCCGGGGCAGGTGACACCGGAAGGTGCGCTTGCCCTCGCGGTAGAAGCTCAGCAGCCGGTCGAAGTAGGGGCGCGGCGGCAGCACGCCGCGGAACTCGTCGTACCGGTCGACGAACCGCTCGATGTGGTGAATCTGGTCGGGTTTGACCGCGAACTGTTCGGCGTCGGGGCCGCGCACCGGGAACGGGAACATCACCGGCGGGTTCTCGAACGTGGTCAGCCACGCGGCGAATTCGGAAAGCTCGGTGACGCTCTTGTCGTTGAGCACGGTGTAGATCTCGCTCGGAATTCCGGAGTTCAGGATCCCGGTTATCGCCCGGATGACCTTGTCGTGCAGCGCCTGCTTCTGCACCCGGTAGCTGTTGCCGGAGAAGAGGTGGCTGTCCAGCGAAACCTGGAGCACCACGTTGCCGAACGAACGAAGCTGCTCGAGGTGCTCCTCCGTGACCAGCACGCCGTTGGTCTGCACGACGAGCACTTCGTAGTTCGGCGCTTCCCTGCGCAAGAAGTCCATGATGCCGCGAACCAGGAAGATCTCACCGCCGGTCACTTTCAGCAGCGGCATCCGGAACCGGGCGCGCAGCCGGTCGGACACCGCGTTCACCCGCTCCTCCAGCTCGGTTCCCGGCGAGTACGTGTCCCGCTTCGGGGGGTCGAAGATGAGTTTGAGCCGGTGCCCTTCCTTCAGGTTGCTCTGTCCGGTGAGGCAGTAGTTACAACTGAGATTGCACGAATCCTCGTTGATGACAAGGTCATTTCCCAGCAGCATCTCGGTCATTTTTCCCTCTTCCTAGCCTCGGCCCGGACCGGAGCAATACCGACCACACCGACAGCTCAGTGACGACCGTATTCCCCGCATCTAATTTCTCGCGCAAGTCCGTCGACGGCGTCGGCACCAGAGTGGTCTGCCGACAGCCCTTTGCCACTGTGACCAGGCTACCAATAGAGCCTCACGTACCACTGGAACAACCGACCGGACAAGTGCGCTATCTTGCTACGCTTATCGAACGCTGCACCATCAGTGATCAATGAGTGGAGTCCATGTGAAAATCGGAATCGGCCTGCCAGTCGCGGTACCGGGACGTGCGGCGGAAGAGATAGCACACTGGGCCGCCGAGAGCGAACGTCTTGGTTTCTACTCGCTCGGCGCCATCGACCGTCTGGTGTACGACGTCCTCGACCCATTGGTCGCACTGGGCGCCGCGGCCGCGGCGACCGAACGGGTGCGGTTGACGACCGCGGTGCTGAACGTCGGCTGGCGCAACAACTCGACGCTGATGGCCAAACAACTGGCCACAGTGGACCTGCTGTCGGGCGGCAGACTCACCGCCGGACTCGGCCTCGGTGCCTGGCCGGACGACTACGAGGTCAGCGGGGTGCCGTTCGCCGACCGGGGCAAGACACTGGACAAGACGCTCGACGACGCGCGCCGGGTCTGGGACGGCGAGGTGTCGTCGCTGTCCGGGCCGCTGCCCAAGATGCCGGACGGGCGTCCGACGATGCTGCTCGGTGGGTTGGTGCCCAAAGCTTTCCGGCGTGCGGCGCGGGTGGCCGACGGCTGGATGGCACCGTCGTTCGACTACGACCTGATGGCCAAGGGGATCGCCGGGGTGCGCGCGGAGTGGGAGAAGCTCGGCCGGTCCGGCACGCCCCTGTTCGCCACCATCCGCTACTTCTCCCTCGGGGAGAACGCCAAGGAGAACCGGGACGCCTACGTCCGGACCTACTACGGCGGTGACGACCTCCTCGACCTCGCGGCCGCCCACGCCGTGACCAACGACGACGAACTGCGGTCGCATCTGGTTCGCTGCGCGGAGGCGGGCATCGGCGAGCTCGTGCTGCTGCCGTGCACGTCCTCGTCCGACCAGATCCAGTTGCTGGCCGACGCCTTGGAGCGCGTCGGCGCGACCCGGGACCCCGTTTTCGACTTCCAGAGCTAGCGGTCGTGACCGGATATGTCCACCCGAGGCGCATCCCATGCACCTGCATGAAACGCAACGAATGCCACATTGGTTGCGTTTTTGGCAACGAAGGCCACATTGGTTGCACCCCACACGAGCGGAACCGGGGAACCATTCCGGTCGACGGCACTAGTGCATCGGTGCACGGGAGCGAGTCTGCGACGCCGCGGACTCGCTCCCGTTCTCATGCGGACTCCGTGCTGGTCCAGTAGCGGCCCGCGTGCGGCCACGGTGTTCCCTGTGCGTATTCGAGGGCCCGTGTGCTCAGCGCGTCCCGCATCGCGGCGACGGAACCGAACAGCACGGCCACTTGGCTGTGGTACTGCTCCGCGGCGCTCAGCCACCCCGCCAGGTCGACCGGTTCGTGGCCGGGGCGCAGTCCCGTGTGGTCGGCGGGCCGCAGCCGGTACGGGATGTCCTCGTAGAACCGGATCGGCACGCCCCGCTCCGCGAGCAGTCCCGCGGCCTGCCGCACCAGCCGGTGATCCACGTGCCGCCCGGCCGCGAGTGGCACGTGCACAACGGCATGTGGTGCAAGCAATCCAGCCACCGCGTCGGCCACAACCTCTGGTAGGTCGGCGTCTTTGTCGTGTATCCGGCCGAAGAGCCGCATCGGATTGCTGTACCTGTGCACACCGCGGTCGGCGCGCACCGCCGCGTCCGCCAGGCCCAGCGACACCCGCCGCGCGCCGACGCAGGCGATCGCGGCGATGTCCTCGCTGCGGCGGGTGGCGGGTTCGGCGACTCGCCGCCACTGGTCGGTGTCCACCTCGCCGGGGCCGTCGAACACGGTGACCACGGTGGTCGCCTCACCCCGGGACACCCACCACCGGATCCTGCCCCCGACCGACCACACGGCGTCGTCGGGATGCGGCGACAGCACGATGTGCTTCACGCCGACACGTCCAGGTCAGCGCTCTGCGTCTCGGTCACCGCGGCGACGTAGCGGTGCACGTCACCGTCCGGCCCGAGCAGCCGGTGCAGGTGCAGGACGGCGGCGATCGGGTGGATGCGGCGGAACCGGTCGAGGTTGACGTCGTGCTGGTGCCACCGGTCCGGCCGCCGGTGGGTGAGGTGGATGCCGGATGCCCGCGTGTCGAATGCCCGGCGCACACCCGAGCGGTACAGACGAAGCCCGAGCTCGAGGTCCTCGCAGCCCCACGTCGTGCCGAACCCCTCGTCGAAGCCGCCGACGGCCCGCCACGCGGCGCGGTGCATGCCGACGTTCGCGCCCACGGAACCGAGCCACGGCGCGACATCGGGCACCTGACCGGTGGCCATGGCCTCGACGGCCCGTTCGAGCGCGTTGGCGAACAGCCTGTGCCGTTTCACGGTGCCCGCCACCAATTCGTCCCGGCGGGCCGTCACCTCGGCTGGGGACGCGTTGGCGAGGTCGGTCACCAGGCGTTCCGCGGTGGCCAGTTCGCGCAGCGGCCCGTGCACGAACTGGTGTGGCCGGGCGGCGGCCAGGTGCGCGGCCACGAAGTCCGGCCCGATCAGGATGTCGTCGTCGAGGAAAACGAGGTAGTCCGCCCAGCTGTGCTCGGCACCGGTGTTGCGAGCCGCCGCCCGCCCCGCGCGCGGGCCGCTCACCACCCGCAGCGGCACCAGACCGCGAGCGAACTCCGCGATGACGTCCGCCGTGTCGTCCCCCGTGTTGCCCGCTGTGTTGTCCGGTGCGCCGTCGTCGACCAGCACCACTTCCATCCGTGCTGGGTCCGGAAGGCGTTGCTGGGCAAGACAAGCGAGCGTCAGCCGCAACCGGGGCGCCTTGTTCCTGGTGGGGACGATGACGCTGATCGTGGGGCGCCCGGCGACGATCGGCGCGGTCACAGCGCCGCGATCTCTCTCGCGACTGCCGCCGCGACACCGTGCATCTGTTCCTCGTCGGCGAGCAGCACCCGGTGGTGCAGCCAGACGCAGTCGCCGCTGATGGCGTCCGCGTTGGGGCAACGCTCGGCGAGTTCGTCCACCGACAGCGCGGGCGCGGGCGCGTCCCAGAATCCGTCGGTCCGGTAGATGGCACGGAACGCGACGAACGCCGGTATCCCCAGCGCCACCAAGCGATCGACCAGCAGGTTGCGTTTCTGCTCGGTCAGCCCGGGCACACGGAACATCGCCATGTAGTGCGGGTTGCGGTCGCACCGGTCGTCACTGGCCTGCGGCCGCACGCCGGGGATGGCGGCGAGCAGTGGCCGCAGCACGGACCACCGGCTCTCCCGGATCGTCACCTGGTTCTCCAGGCGGCCGAGTTGGGCGCGCAGCACCGCGGCGGCGAACTCGCCGAGCCGCAGGTTCGACCCCGTGGTGCGGTGCAGGTAGTACCGGTCGTCCGCGGGCCGCCCGACACTGTGCCGCAAGAAGGCACGCTGGTAGTGGTCCTCGTCGTCGAACAGCAGGGCACCGCCCTCCCCCGCCGTCATCAACTTGCCGTTCTGGAAGCTGAACGCGGCGACGGAACCCAGCTCGCCGACTCGTTTTCCGCGCCAGCGCGCGCCATGCGCGTGTGCCGCATCCTGAAGGATCAACACGCCCGCGTCGGCGGCGAGCTTGTCCAACGCCTCCATGTCGGCGATCTGCCCGGCCATGTGCACCGGCATCACCAGCCTTGTCCGTGACGTCAGCGCCTCGGCCGCCGCCTCCGGCCGGATGCAGTAGGTGTCCGGGTCGACGTCGACCGGGACCGGCACGCCACCGATGGCCTGCACGGCCACCGCCGAGGACAGGAACGTGAACGCGGGCACCAGCACCTCGTCACCGGGCTGGAGCCCGAGTACGTCGGCACCGAGTTGCAGCGCATGGGTACCGCTCGTGACGGCGAGCGCGTAGTTGGCGCCGTGGTGCCGGGCGAACTCGCGCTCGAAGGACTTCACCTCGTCGCCGCCGATCCGCCACCACTGGCCCTGCTCGAGAGCCCGGGACAGCCCGACGCGCTCAGCGTCGTCGAACTGCGGCCACGCCGGAAACTGCATCGACTCCGTACCCATACCCGCCTCGATTCAGGTTGTGCCGTCCGCCTGGCGTCCCCAGTCTCATTCGGATATGCGGACCGTGTCGAGAGCGCACGTGAAAGAATCGCACGCGCGGCTCGGAGAAAGTGTTGACACGAAACTCCCCGCGCCAGAATCCTTCGACCATGGATATCTCTGTCGCGTTGCCGAACATGATTCCGGGAGCTACCGGCAAAGCCCTCGTCGAGTGGGCGGGAGCCGCCGAGGAACGCGGTTTCGCCGGGCTCGGCGCCACCGAACGGCTCGTTTATCCGGGATACGACCCGCTCATCGCGCTCGCGGCGGCCGCGAGCGTCACGCACCGCATAAGGCTGCTGACGAACGTCCTCATCGCGCCGCTGCGCAGCGCCACGGAACTGGCCAAGCAGACCGCGAGCGTGGACCAGCTCAGCGACGGCAGGCTGACCGTCGGACTCGCCCCCGGGGTGCGCGCGGACGACTTCGCCGCGGCCGGTCGGTCCTTCGACGGCCGTGTCGCCCAGTTCGACAACGATCTGCGCGCCCTGTTCGACCTGTGGTCGGGCAAGGCACCGCCCGGTGCGGATCGCGCGGTGGCGCCGTCACCTGCGCGTGGGAGCCGGATCCCGATCCTCATCGGCGGTCTCACAACGGCAGCGGCGAAGCGAGCGGCGCGGTGGGCGGACGGGTGGACCGCGCCGGGACTGTCCGCCCAGCGAACCGCCCTCGCCACCGAGCAGGTCCGCACCGCATGGCAGGAGGCCGGTCGCTCGGGCGCTCCTCGCATCGTGATGCTGCTCCGATTCGTCATGGGCGACGACGCGCAGGACGCCGCGGCGGCGTTCATGCGTGACTACTTCGCGGTGCTCGGCGCGGCGGCCGAGGACTTCGTCCAGGCCACACCGCGCACCGCGGCGATGATCCGCCAGGCGTTGCGCACCTACGCCGACTGCGGCGTCGACGAAGTGGTGTTCCACCCGACGGTCGCGGACGTGGCCCAGGTGCACCGGCTCGCCGACGTGGTCATGTAGCGCGCGGGACTGTAGCCCGCCAGACCGGGACTCCATGGTTTTCATAACTCGACCGGTTACCGTCGAAGCCATGGTCGTGAAACTCACAGACGACATCACGCGGGCTGTTTCTGATCTGACCAGGCACGGTTACTGCCTGCTCACCTGCCCGATATCCGATGACGAGTTTCGCAAGCTAAGAAACCGACTGTCCACGGTCATGTCCAGCGAACGCGAGAACGGCACGGCGTTCATTTACGACGGGGACAACCAGCGGGTCTTCAGCCTGCTTAACAAAGGCATCGAGTTCGAGCGGATCGTCGCGAACGAAACCGTCTGCGGCGTGATGGAACACGTGCTGGGATACAACTTCATGCTCTCCAGCACCCACGCGAACGTCGCGGGCCCCAGCGGTCCGTCGATGAACCTGCACGCCGACCAGACGTTCGCCCGGCCGCCGTGGCCGCCCTACGCGCTGGTCGCCAACAGCATGTGGATGCTGGACGACTTCACCCCGGACAACGGCGCGACCCGGATCGTGCCGGGCAGCCACCTGTTCAACAGGCAGCCCGACTACGCCGCCGGTGAGGGCGACACCGAGACGATCCCGGTGTGCGGTCCCGCCGGTTCGGTGATGGTGTTCGACGGACGGCTGTGGCACCAGACCGGGCACAACACCACCCGGTCGGAATACCGCAGGGGCATCCTCAACTACTACTGCCGCGGGTACGTCCGCCAGCAGCAGAACTTCTTCGCCGGGCTCGAGCCGGAGGTGCTCGACCGGGCGACTCCGACGATGCGGCGGCTGCTCGGCTGGGAGAACTACCTGTCGCTCGGCATGCTGGACGGGCTGCCGTGACCGGGCCCGCGATGCTGCTGGCCTGCCTGACCGACCCTGACGCGGAAAGCCATCCTTGGCGCGAGCTCCTGGCGCCCGAGGTGTCGTGGCATCCGGTGCACGCCGAAATCACCGAACTGGCGGGGCGGACACCGTACGCGCTGTTCGGCGCCGGGCACTTGGGGCACACCGCGTACGACCTGGCCGGTCGGCTGTCCGCGACCGGCCACGGGCCGAGCAGGCTCGTGCTGTGGCGCTGCCCGCCGCCGGACACCGGGTTCGCCGGACTGGACTGCCCGATCGTGCTGTTCACCGACGCCGAGTCGGCCGACGACCAGGTGTCGTGGCGAACCGCGAGCACGGCGGGGTTCACCCTGCGCGTGCTCACGCGGGACCAGTCACCCCATGACATCGCGCTCGCGGTCAAGGAAGAACTGCAAGTCTGGCCGCTCTAGCAGCGCGCATTGTTGCCACCAATGTGGCCTTCGTTGCCAAAAACGCAACGAAGGCCACATTGGTGCCAAAAAAGTGCGCGCGGCTATAGCACGCTGGCCGCCAGCGCGCGGGCGGCGAGCCGGTAGCCCACCGGGCCGAGGCCGACGATGATGCCGCGAGCGAGCGGGGCGAGCACTGATTTGTGCCGGAACGGTTCCCGTGCCCACACGTTCGACAGGTGCACCTCGATGAACGGGCGCGGGTACGCGGCCATCGCGTCACGCAGGCTCCACCCGGCGATCATCAACGCGCCGGGGTTGACGATCGCGCCCACCGTGTCGTGTGCGCTGTGCACCGCCTCGATGAGCGCGCCCTCGCAGTCCCGCTGCACCGCGCGCACCACCCACCCGTGCTGGGCCACCTCGTCGGCGACCTCGCCTTCGATGTCGGCGAGCGTGGCCGTGCCGTAGACCTCCACCTCGCGTTTGCCGAGTATGCCCAGGTTGGGCCCGTTGAGCAGGAGCAGTTCGGTTCGGCTCACGACGCGGCCTCCCGGAAGGGCGCTGCGGCGCCGAACAGCTGCATCGGTGTCGCCCCGCGCAGGTCGAGGTCGTCGGGCAGGTCGACGCCGCACTCCTGCTCCAGGGCGATGGCGAGCTCGATCATCCTGGCCGAGTCCACGGCCACCTGTTCGCCGATGGGCTTGTCCGCGGTCAGCGCGTGGCCCGCGTCCAGCAGATCGGCGAGGTACGTCACGAAGTCGGCGAACGATCGCGTGGCCGGCATGGTTTCCTCTCCTCCCGCCGCGTGCGCCGCGCGCCGCAACGGGATGTCCTGCACGTAGTCGAGTCCGAGGCGGATGGCGGTCTCCGCCTTGGCCAGTTCCGCCCCCAGGTAGGCGGCGTGCGCCGGGTCACCGACGAGGCCTTCCCGGATCAGGCCGAGCACCATGGACTCGGTGCGCCTGCCCCGCATCTCGTGACCGGCGCTGAAGTCGTCGTGGTAGTGCCGCACCACGACCTCGCGGGCCCGGACGTCGGCAGAGACCACGAAGAACCCCTCGCCCGCGGTGGCGATGGGGGTCCGCCTGCCGACCGGCCGCAGTGGGGAGAACCGGTGCGCAGTGCCGGAAACGAGCGCCGTTCCCGGCGTGCGGGCCGCGCCACCACCAGCTTGCCGCGCCTGCTGGGCGATCTCGGCGCGGAGCCGGTCGTGGTCGAGCACTTCACGCCGGTCCACCAGCCGCACCCCGGCCCGGAACTCGTCCACATCGGACGACCGGAGGCCGGTGAGGAACGGCCGGTGGCCGGTGGCGCCGATGATCCGGCCGTCCGCGGCGCTGATCCCGTTCCTGATCAGCGCGACCAGGCTCTGGCCCTGCCGGAACAGCACCGAATCCCGGCCGCACACGACGAGCACGCCGATCCCGCCGTGCCGCAGCACCGACCGGACCAGTTCCTCGATGCCCAGGTTCGCCGTCATCAACGGCCCCGCGACGGCCACACCGGGCGCGTCGTGCAGTTGACCGGCGAGTTCGCGGGTGGTCAGCGTGCACACGCCGACCACCCGCGGCGGCCGCGCTCGGCGGTCGGCCGGGATCACCATGACGCGCCGATGCCTTCCCCGGTGTAGACCCTCGGCAGACCACCGGCGCCGGGCTGGGGCAGGGTCGAGCTGATCTCGGTCACCGAACAGCCGAGCCGGTGCAACGCCTTGCCCACCCGCAGCTGCTCGCTCTTGATCATCCGGATCCGCTCGCGGAAGTGCTTCTCCACGTCGATGACCTGCAGCCGGTGCCGTTCGACGTCCAACCGGTCGTTGAGCACGTCGTCCAGGTTGGACATGAAGAACTCGTAGTTGTACTGGCCCATCCGCTGCCGCAGTTCGTGCAGCCAGTCCTTGAACGCCGTGAGGATCTCGTTGGCCCCCGGCACGGTGTGGAAGCGCCGGTAGATCCGGGAGATGAAGGTCTGGACCACCACGTTGAACGTCTCGAACTCGAACACCGCCGACTGTTCGGTGATCACGCCGTGCCGGTGGTAGTCGTCGTTGTTGTACAACGCGGCGTAGTGCTTGGCCAGCAACTCCACCCGGTCGTCCTTGAACCGGTAGCCGTAGTGGTCGAGCGTGGTCGCGTAGTCCTCGTAGAGCAGCCCGTCGCCCTCCATCTTCTGGATGATCCGCGTGCCCGGGTAGATCTCCAGGCGCTCGGTCATCCTGCGCAGGTTGTGCCCGGAGTTGTCGCGCAGGAACCTGGCGTTCTCCACCAGGGTCTCGACCGTCGCGTACGGGTGGAACGGGATGAACCCCATCGCCAGGTAGATACCGTGGTCCCGCAACATCTTGATGATGACCCGGTTGTCCTCGACGGTGGCCCGCTTGTCCCACAGCCGCAGCTCGTCCTCCACACCGGACTCGATGCCGACGTTGACCTTCTCCAGGCCGGACCGGACCAGCAGGTCCATCAGGTCGTTGTCCTCGGCGGTGTCCTTCCAGTTCTCCGCCCGCATGCAGACGTTGTAGTAGATGTCCAGGCCGCGGTCGAGGATGCCCTGCGCGATCTCCCTGACGCGCTTCTTGCCCACCCGGCCGCCGTCCGGGTCCTCGAAGGTCGAGTCGATGAAGTCGTACGTGCGGAACCCGTACTTGCGCACCAGGTACTCGACCTCGTCCACGATGATCCCCGGGCTGCGCCCGCGCCACGGCTTTCCGGCCTGCGCCCGGTTCTTCAGGTGCGGCGCCGAGCAGAACGTGCACATCGCCACGCATCCGCGCGACGTGCTCACCCGCACGTACTCGAGCTTGTTGCCGTGCTGCTCGAGTTGGTCGCGGGCCGGGAACGGCAGCACCTCCAGGTCGTGGATCACCGGCCGGGCCGGGTTCTGCTTCAGCTCGCCGTCCTTGGCGCGGTAGCAGATCCCCGGGCAGTCGTCCAGCGGCTCGCCGAGCGCGACGCGCTGGGTGATGTCCAGGATGGTCGGCTCCCCCTCGCCCACCGCGACCAGGTCCACGTTCGGGTTGTTGACGAGCACGTCACGGCCCGCGAAGGTGCCCGCCGGGCCGCCGCAGGCGATCAGCGCGTCCGGCAGGGTGGCCCGCACCAGCTCGCTCACCACGAGACAACTGCGCACGTTCAGGCTGGTCAGGGTGAAGCACACGATGTCGGGGGCGAAGGCGGCGAGGCTGGCGACAGCCGCTTCTTCCTCGCCGTGCACGACCTCACGGATCTCCGCGACGAACCCGACCGAGCGCAGCGTCGCCGCCATGTAGGCGACACCGAGGTGCTCCGGTGACATCACCAGGTCGCCGTCGAGCAGGATCAGGAAGCTCACCTTGGTCCGGCCGGGGTCGGTGACGCGCGGATCCAGCTCGATCTCGAAGTGCCCCGGCTTCTTGCGGACGGATTCGATGGGCAGCGTTGTGGTCACGATGTTCCTCCCGGGACGGGGTGCGGTTGGACACGGGCCCGCGCGATGTCGCGTCCGTCGAGGCCGTCGGGGAACACACCGACCTCGGCCAGTGCCGTCGGTGCGACGTCGGTCATGTCGGCGAGGAACGTGCTGGTTCCCCCGGGCACCGACAGCACGGCGTCGGACCTGGTGTGCGTTCCGGTGAGCACGTCGGGCACGACGAGTTCACCGACCTGGAACCCACCGCGTGCCTGCACTCCCCTGGCAGGCACCGCGACGACGTCCGGGCCGTCGTGCGCCCGCACGCCGTGGTAGACCTGCTCACCGGGGAGCACCTCGTCGAACACCAGCGGGCCGTCGACGTCGGCGCCGACCTGCGTGCCCGCCCAGCGCAGCGCACGCAGTCCGTCCGCCACCTCGACGGCCAGGTCGTCCGCGGCGGAGTCCGACAGCGCCCCGCGCGGGAACCGGCCCTTGCGGTTGACGTAGAACCGGGCCGGGTCGAGCGCGAATACCCGGCTCGATGAGTCCACATCGGACAGGTTGGCGGTCTGGCCGAGCGGTGCCAGCCAGCCGCGCTCGCGCAGCCAGGCGTTGACGTAGAACTGGCAGTGGGCCGGGCCGAACCCGTGGTCGCTCACCAGGATCGGCCGCACGTCCGGCGCGAGGTCCATGACCGTGCCGACCGCGGTGTCCACCTGTCGGTAGAACTCCAGTATTTCGCCGTGCAGCGGGTCGGCCGGGTCGTCGACCGCACGCCACAGGAAGTGCTGCAACCGGTCGGTCTCGGTGAACACCGCGACCGCCAGGTCCCACGGCCGTGTGCCGAGCAGGTACTTGAACGCCTCGGTGCGCGCGGTCAGGCACCGGCGCACCCGCGCGACGAAACCGCTCGGGTCGCCCCGGACGTCGCCGACCTCCACGTCGAGCTCGTAGTCCAGCGCGCGCAGCGGGTCGACCAGCCACTGTGGACGGACCGCGCGCTCGATCACCGGTGCGACGAAACCGGACACCAGGGTGCCGTGCACGTCCGGTGCCGGGTACGTGCCGGGAACGTTGAGGCACACCGTTTCCAGCCCCGCGTCGGCCGCGTGCCGCCACAGCGGTGTGGCGGACAGGTGCGTCACGTTCGAGAAGTAGGTGCCGTAGCCGCCGGGCACCAGGTCCACGAATCCGTAGACGCCGTGCTTGCCCGGGTTGACCCCGGTCAGGAACGTCGCCCACGAGGTGGAGCTGATCTCCGGCACGGGTGCGATCAGCTCGGCGCAGCCGGAGTCGGCCACCACCTCGGCCAGGCGGGGCAGTGTGCCGCCGTCGATGAGCCGGTGCAGCAGGCTCCTCGGCATCCCGTCGAGCCCGATCACCAGCGCTCGGTCAGTCATCGTGGACACCTTTCACGCGGTGAGCGGTTTTCCTGGCAGCGTTGCCGGAACGTCCCGCCCCAGCAGGTGCACGAGCGTCGCGGTGATGTCCACCGGCGCGGCGACCGCGTTCGCGCGTGCCGTGGCCGGGCCTGCCAGCGCCCAGTAGGACTCGCGCCTGTGCCAGGCGCTCTGCCAGGTCCGGTGCACCTTCTTGGCCCAGGTCTGGTCGCCGAGCGGCAGGTAGCGCCAGTCGGCCGGTTCGAGGATCAGGTCGGGTGCCTCGGTCACCGCGGCCCCCTGGTAGATCTCCTCGCTCGGGCTGACCGCGGCGAACATCGGCCTGCCGGTGCGCGGGTTGATCACGGCAGCCAGCTGTTCGGCGACGTCGGCACGCACCTTGTGGTAGTCCTGCGGCGCCACCGTCCCCTGCTGGTAACGGCCACGCAGGTTGATGTTGACCCCGTGCGTGCCCTGCACAGCCTCGAACGCGGTGGTCGCCGACCAGTCCACTGTGGTGTTCCCGGCGCCGTCGGTGTTCCTGACGAGCAGGCCCGCGTCCGCGAGGTCGTCGTTGACCGCGCAGTAGGAGCGCAACGGGCCGAACCCGATCTCGGAGAAGGCCAGTACCGTGGTCTGTTCGTCGGCCCGGTCCAGCGCGTCACCGATGACCCGGTCCGCCGTCTGGTACGCGGCGAACACGGCCGAGTCGGCCGTGTGCTCCGGCCCGAGTTCGAGCTCCTGCCAGTAGATGTGCGACAGGCGGTCGATCGAGGTCAGGTTCACCAGCACCACGTCCGCGCCTTTGCCGTACAGCAGCAACGCGGCGGCGCCCCGCCTGCGGTCGGCCTCCAGCACGTCCGGCACGAAGCTCTCCTTGGCCTGACCGTGCCACCAGATCGCGGTGTCGTGGGTCGGCGCGATGCCGTGGCCCGCCAACTCCCGGTGCAGGCCGGGCGGGTAGCACGCGCGCAGGGTCAGCTGCATCGGGTAGCTGACGACCCAGCCGTCCATCGGTGCGGGCGGGTGCGTTCCGAACAGCCCGACCGAGGCGAACCGCACGCCTTTCAGGTCCGGCAGCCGCCACAGCAGCGGGTGCCTGCTGCTCTCGCCGTTCTCCACCCTCGGCCGGTACTCCGGGGTGTGGCACGACCAGTAGGAGAAGACGCCGTGCTCGCCGGGTGGCTGGCCGGTCAGGAGGCTGACCAGCCCCGGCGGCTCGTAGGGCACGCCGTCGGCGACCAGGTCCCCCCTGGTGCCTTCGGTGAGCAGCCGCGCGAAGTTGGGCAGCCGTCCTTCGGCCGTCCAACGGTCGAGCAACTGCGGTGTCGCGCCCTCGGTGATGATGGCGATGACTCGCGATTTGCTTGCCATGCCGTCGACTCAGTTCGCCACGGTCTGCTGGCTGCGTTGCTCCACGTACGCCGCCAGCCGGGACAGGTCGTCGATGAGGTCGACCGACAGGTCCTCGTCGGCGATCTCGATGCCGAACTCGCTCTCCACCCAGATCAGGAACTCGATGGTGTTGATGGAGTCCAGCCCGAGTTCGGCGACGAGGTTGGTGTCCGGGATGGTGTCCGGTTCACGCCGCAGGTCGAGCGACTCGACGAGAACCTGACGCAGCCGCCCCTTGATGTCCGCCACGGCGGATCTCCTTTCGTTGAGTGACAACCCGATCAGATGTAGCCCATTTCCCTGAGCCGGTCGGAGGTGTATTCGTCCTCTGTGGACGTCCCGGACGAGTCGACCGACCGGACCGGGAGCCATGCCGCACCACCGTCGAGCGACGGGTCGGGGTCCTTGATGTCCACTTCGGAATCGAGGGCGGCGGTGACCGGCGTGCCGTGCACCGACGCGGGCCAGCGCGCGCCGAGGTCCGCGAGCAGGGTGGGGATCGCCGCGGTGAGATCCACCGGCGTGGCCAGCCTGCCGGGCCGGGTGCGCGGGGACGCCTGGGCCCACAGCCCCGCGTGCCGGTGCAGACCGGTTTGCCAGCTCGGCTTCCACACGTCCGCGTCGAGATCACCGACCAGCAGCACGCTCTCGTCCGCGGGTATCACGAGCAGGTCGGGCGCGGACTCGGTGTGCGGCCCCGGGTAGGCCAGTTCGCGCGGGAGCACGTCCCGCACCACCTTGCCCCCGCCGGGCAGTTCGACCGCGAGCAGCAGGTCGGCCACCTCCCGGCTCAGCCGCTCCCGCTCGCCGTCGGCGACGATGCCGTCGCGCTGGCGGCCCCACAGGTTGAGGTTCAACCCGTAGCTGCCGGGCACCGGCTGGTAGACCCGGGTCCTGGTGAAGTCCACCGTGCGGCCCGCGCCGGAGAACCAGCTGGCGGTCGCGGCGGTTTCGTTGTGCGGCAAGGCGTGCAGCAGCCCGGCTTCTTCCAGCAACCGGTGCACCGACAGCGCGTGGCGGCCCATTCCCAGCCCGTGGTCGGACACCAGCACGACGGTCGTGTCCTCGTCGACGAGCGAGAGCAACTCGCCGACCGCCGCGTCGACAGCCTGATAGGTGTGCCGCAAGGCCTCGTCCCAGCCGGAGTCCTTCGGTGGCGTCACGTGCCGGGGGTGGTCCTGGGCGAAGTAGTGCCAGTAGTGGTGGCCGACCCGGTCGACCTCAGTGAACACCACCATGGCGACATCGGTCGGGTGGGTCCGCATCAGGTAGCTCATCGACCGGGCGCGTGCGGCGAGGTTGGCCTGCGCCTGGTCGAAGTACGCCAGGTCCCCGCTGAACATGGTGGCCAGGTCGGTCTGGAAATGAGCGTTGTTGCGGGCCAGTTCGGCCAGCAGCGTGCGCGGACGGCAGTAGCGGGTGGTGTGCTCCAGCGGCCACGAGACCTGGTAGCCGGGCAGGTCCGCGGGCGGGTGCGACATCGGGATGTTGACCAGCCCGAGCGTGTAGCCCTGTGCCGCGAGCCAGTCCCACACCGACGAGCGGCCCAGGCGGTCGGCCGTGGTGGTGGTCGCGCCGTAGTTGCGGTCCTGGGTGTCGAAGAACTGGTAGATGCCGTGGCCACCGGGGTTGCTGGCGCTGACGAACGTGCTCCAGCCCGGCGCGGTGTGCGCGGGCCACGTGCACCGGGTGTCAGCGGAGGCCGAGCGGCGCAGCAGCCCGGCGATGTTCGGCAGCAAGCCGCGCTCGACCAGCGGGTCGACGGCGGCGAAATCACCACCGTCGATGCCGATGATCAGAGCTCGTGGCGACGGACGCGCGCTCGCCATACGTTTCTCCAACGTCTCGATAATAGGGTCACAGAACGACCATGATTCATTTCAGACAATTGTGGGATGCCGCACTCGGCCGGGTCAATCGGCACGCGCACGACCTGAGCGAGCCTTTAGATTCCGATGGCGTTGCACCGCGAATAAATCAACCCATACCGTAGCCGGAGGTAAATAGGAAGGAAATCGCATGCCTGACCGACGACGAGTTGTCCTCATCGGGCTCGACTGCGGGACGCCTGAGCTGTTGTTCGACCGGTTCGCCGACGACATGCCGACGCTGACGAGCCTGCGCGCGAAGGCGGCGTGGGGACCGATGACCAGCGTGGTTCCGCCCATCACCATGCCGGCGTGGTCGTGCATGATGTCCGGTCAGACCCCCGGCGACCTTGGCGTGTACGGCTTCCGCGACCGCGCGCGCCACGACTACGGCCCGCTGGCCTTCGCCAGTTCGCGCAGCATCCGCGTGCCCCGGATCTGGGACACGCTGACCCAGGCCGGGCGCCCCAGTGTGGCGCTGGGTGTGCCGGGCACGTATCCGCCGACGCCCATCAACGGCTGCATGGTCGGTTGCTTCATGTCGCCGTCGACCGACTCCGACTACACCCACCCCACCGGTCTGCGTGACGACATCGAACGGCTGACCGGCGGCTACATCCTGGACGTCGAGGACTTCCGGTCCAACGACCACGCGCGGGTGCTCCAGCGGGTGTTCGACATGACCGAGCAGCGGTTCGCCGTGGCGGGCAGCCTGATGACCGGCCACGACTGGGACTTCTTCTCGTTCGTCGACATGGGCCCCGACCGGCTGCACCACGGTTTCTGGAAGTACTGCGACCCGGCGCACCCGCGGCACGAGCCGGGCAACCCGTACGAGCACGCTTTCCGCGACTACTACCGGGCGCTGGACCGGCACCTCGCCGGGTTCCTCGAGCGCGTCCCGCCGGACGCGGCCATCGTCGTCGTGTCCGACCACGGCGGACAGCCGATGGAAGGCGGGTTCTGCGTCAACGAGTGGCTCATCGAGCAGGGGCTGCTGACGCTGCGCACCAAGCCGACCGGGCCCACGCCCATCACCCAGGCGGACGTCGACTGGTCGCAGACCACCGCCTGGGCCGAAGGCGGCTACTACGGCAGGCTGTTCCTCAACGTCAGCGGACGGGAACCGACCGGCGTGGTGCCCGCGTCGAAGTACGACAGCGTGCTCGACGACATCGTCGCCATGCTCGCCAAGCTGACCAAACCGGGCGGGGTGCCGATGAACAACCGCGGGTTGCGGCCGTCGGAGGTGTACCCCGTGGTGAACGGCATCGCGCCGGATCTCATCATCTACTTCGACGACCTGCGGTGGCGTGCGATGGCGACGATCGGGCTCGGCGAGGGACTGTTCGCCGTCGACAACGACACCGGACCGGACCACGCCAACCACGCCGAACAGGGTGTGGTGCTGGTGGCCAATGCCGGGCTGGATCCCGGGCCGCGTGCGAACGTGTCGCTCTACGACATGGCTCCTACGTTGCACGACCTGCTCGGCCTGCCGAGCAGCGCCGCGCACCGGGGCAAGGTCCTGACCTGACTCGCGGAGGTCGGCGGGGTGCCCACCGGCGCCCCGCCCGCCGCTAGGTCCGAAGACCCAGCACCTGGTGCGGTGAGCCGGTCTCGGGCGGCGACACCTCGATCCGGCGTGCTGTGCGGTAGTCGTCGAGGTCGTTGCGGATGCGGTCGCTGATGGCCGCGTCCTTCGCCGGGTCCGGGCGTGACACGTCCACCATCCGGTAGTCGTTGACCCAGACGCGGTCGGCCCGCAGCCGGTCGGCCACCCGCCACGCCCGCTCGGCGTCGGCGGACCAGACCGCGCCGGCCAGGTGGAACCGCGAGTCGTTGGCCAGCGCGACGGCGTGGTCGTCGTCGTCGAACGGGCACACCGCGACCACGGGCCCGAAGATCTCCTCCTGGAACACCGCGTTGGCGGCGCTCACGCCGGTGAGCGCGGTCGGCCGGAAGTACGCCTTCGCGTCCAGGTGTGGCGGTAGTTCGGTGGCGTCCGGCCGCGCACCGCCGAACAACAGGCTCGCCCCCTGCTCCTGGCCGAGCGCCACGTAGCGCGCCACGGTCCGCACCTGCTGGCGGGAGACGAGCGGGCCGAGGTCGGTCGCCGGGTCCATCGGGTCGCCGAGCACCAGCTTGCCCGCGCGTTCACGGAACAACTCGAGGAACTCGGCGTGGCGGCTGCGGTGGACCAGCACCCGTGAGCCCGCCATGCAGATCTGTCCGTTGTGCAGGAACCCGCCCCAGAGGCTGCCGGACACCGCGCGGTCCATGTCCGCGTCCGAGAGCACGACGTTCGCCGACTTCCCGCCGAGGTGCAACTGGAGCCGGTGGCCCGTGCGCGAGGCCGCCGCCATCACCTGCGCACCGACCGCGTCGGAGCCCGTGAACGAGGACATGTCCACCCTTGGGTCCCTGGTCAGCGCGTCACCGACGACCGCGCCAGGGCCGAGTACCAGGTTGACCACGCCTGGCGGTACGCCTTCCTCGTGCAGGATCCGGACGAGTTCGCACGCCGTGACACTGGTGAACGACGCGGGCTTGACCACGCACGTGTTCCCGGCCGCGATGGCGGGCGCGATCCGCCACGCCGCGAGCAACAGCGGGAAGTTCCACGGCACGAACGTCGCCACCACGCCGACCGGGTGCCACCGCAGGTACTGCCCCGGCGCGGGAGCACCGCCGGGTTCGGTGTCGGCGATCCGGCGTGCCCACCACGCGCTCCACTCGAACGCCGCCCGCGCGCCCGGAACGTCGACCTGTTCGGCCTTGCGAACGGTGGCGCCGCTGTCGCGCACCTCCAGTTCGGCCAGCCGGGTCTCCGCGCCGAGCCGCGCGGCGACCCGGTCGAGCACGTCGGCCCGCTCGTGGCCGGACATCGTCGGCCACGGGCCCTCGTCGAACGCCCGCCTGGCCGCGGTCACCGCCCGTTCCACGTCGGCGCCGGTCGCTTTCGCCACCGTGCAGAAGGGCTTCCCGGTGGCGGGGTCATAGGAGGTGAACGCCGAACCATCCGCCGCGTCCACCTGCTCGCCGGCGATGTACATGGGATAGGGCATCGCTGGATTCCTCTCTCAGCCGGCCAGTGACTCGTACCGCTGGGTCAGTTCGGGGTGGCGGGCCACCAGCACCGCACCGGCGAGCGACGACATCCCGCCGTACGCGGCCGGTTCGACGACCGGCGCGGAAAACCCGGGCCTGCCCAGGGCGCGAACCGCGCTCGCGGTCGCGGTCGCGAGTTCCGGCAGCGCGGCCATGAACCCGCCACCCAGCCGCACCAGTTCGGGACGCACCAACTCCGCGACCGTGACCACGGCCGTGGCCAGGGCGTGAGCGGACCGGTGCACGGCGCGCTGCGCCCACGGCACCCCGGCGTGCACCTCGGCTCGCAACATCCGCGCGTCGGTCACGGTGGGCTCGATGTGTTCGGCCCAGCGCAGCATGGCCGGTCCCGACGCGACAGCCTGCAAGCAGCCCTGCCGTCCGCACTGGCACAGTGGCCCGTTCGGGACGACCACGACGTGCCCGATCTCGGCGACTGGGCCGTGCGGGCTGCGCAACAGGTCACCGGCGAGGAACAGGCCACCGCCCACCCCGGTGCCGACGCCGACGTACAGCAGATCCCGGCCGCCCGCCTGCCGCGCCTCGGCCAGCGTGGCCAGGTCCCCGTCGTCACCGAAGCACACAGACGCGCCAGTGAGGTCCGCGCGGAGCACGGCGCGCAGGTCGACGCCTCGCCAGTGCGGCCGGTTCGGCCAGGCCACCACCCGGCCCGCCGCGTCGAGCGACGCGGGCACCGCGACTCCCGCCGCCAACGGCCGCCGCCCGCCGACAGCCTCACGCAGCCCGCCGCGGAGCACCTCGATGTCGTCCTGGCCCGCCGACCAGCGCACGACGGTGTCGCGTTCCGCACCATTCGCGGACAGATATCGGAACGCCGTCTTCGTCGCGCCTATGTCGATTCCTATAAATTCCATCGAGGCCCGCTCCTCCCGTCACCCGCTCCGCCCAGTTTAAGCGGGCGAACCTGGCGATCAGCGATCCGCGAATGAAATACTTCAGCCCGGTTGTCACATTCATCGACGAAAGAGTTCCGATGCGTGATTTTCCGTTCCCGGCCGGTCCGATGGGGACCTTGCCGGTGGAGTACGACACGATGGGAAAGATCGGGCTGCCTGTCGTCTCGCTGCCCGACGGAATGGAGATTCGACTGGCCGTGCGGTACTCCGACGTGGCGGCCGTGCTGACCGACGAGCGGTTCAGCCGGGCGCTGGCCGCCGACCTGCCGGGCACGGGCTTCGGCCGCAACCAGCGCACCGGCCTGCTCGACCTCGACCCGCCCGACCACGCCGTGCTGCGCGATCCGTTGGACCGCGCGCTCGCCGCCGACCGGGTCGAGCGGTGGCTGCCGTCGCTGCGGTCGCTGGTGCACGAGCAGGTGACCGCGTTCGCCGCCGGGGACCGGCCCGCCGACCTGGTCCGGGGGTTCGCGGCCCCGGTCGCGTCCCGCAGCATCTGCGCGCTGGTCGGACTCGGTGTGGCAGCGGCGGCCGATGTCGCGACGAACATCGACGAGATGCTGGCCAGCGGATCGGCCGAGGCGAGGTCCACACTGCGCAAGGCCGTCGAGGACCTCGTCACCCGGAGGCGGGCCGAACCGGCCGACGACATCGCCACGAGTCTGCTCGAACTGTCCGACGACGACGCCGCAACCGTCCTTTTCGGACTTCTCATCTCCGGTTACGTCGGCAACCGCAACGCGTTGGCGCGGCACGTGTTCGCGCTGCTGGCCGCCCCCGGCGCGGACGGTGTGCTGCCGTCGCTCGCCACCCGGCCGGAGCGGGTCGGCCGGGTGGTCGACGAACTGCTCCGCTACTACCCGTCCGGCAACGACGGGCTGCTGCGGGTGGCCCGCGAACCCGTCTGGCTGTCGGGAGTCCTGCTCGAACCGGGCACGGTGGTGATGCCGGTCATCGCCGCCGCGTCGCACGACCCGGAGGTGTTCGACCGGCCGGAGGTGTTCGACCCCGACCGCGAACCGAACACCCACGTCTCGCTGGGCCGCGGCACCCACCGCTGCCCCGGCGACCACCTGGTGCGTGCCCTGTTCGGGATCGTGCTGACCGAACTCACCACCGCGCTGCCCCGGCTGCGGCTCGCGATCCCGGCGAGCGAGGTGCGGCACACCGACGACCTGCTCCCGCTCGGGATCGTCGACCTGCCGGTCACCTGGTGACGCACTTCTACATTTCACCTCGAATTCTCGAATCGGGCTCGAAATCCAAATACTGACTCGAGCCGGACACCTCCCGCGTTGCCGCTCGATTGTTGCCGACAGCGGCTGCTGCTAGCTTCGAAAAGTCAGCTACGTACCAGGCGCCCAGCGGGGAGTCGACATGTCGGCAACGTACCCACCCCTCACCGCCATATTGGACGGCATGGCGGCGGCCGCGGAACGCGGAAACGAAACCGGGCGCGCCGTCATCCGCGAGCTTAACCGGCTGCACGGATTGGCCAAAGAGGGTGAGCTCGGAAAGCTCGCACAAAGTCTGGACGAGCTCGCCGAACTCGGGGTGAAGCTCGACCGGACCCTGACCGAACTGCGCGACAAACTCCCGTTCGACCCAGCGGCGTACCTCGCGTCCGGGGCCTACCTCGCCGAGTTGCGCGCCGCGCTCGAGGCTGCCGACCTGCCGTTCGTCGAGGAGGACGGCAGCCTGCTCTGCTCGCCGTCGGTGATCCGGATCCTGCCGAGGCAGGTCGCCGTCGAGATCGACGGTCAACGCGACCGCAGACTGAATCCGCGGACACTCGTCGAGACGATTGCCGCGCACCGGCGGAAAGAGCCGCGATACCAACCCGAACGTTTCCTCAACAGCGTTCGCCAGTCCTATGACCTCATCGTGACGAAAAACGCGGGCCGCACCGACGCGGTGACCCGGCTCGTCGATATCTGGCAGGTACTCACACTGCTGCCCGGTCAGGACAAGGAATACACACTGCAGGATTTCGCGCGGGACCTTTACCACCTCGACGCCAGCGGCACCGTCACGACGTTGCAGAGCACACGGCAGTTGCGCTGGTGCGGCAGCACCGGAATTCGCAGTTCCGGGGTTCTCTGCGTGGTCGGCGCCGACGGCAGGCCACGCAAGTACTGGGGCGTGTCGTTCGTCGAACCGCACAACGGTACGCATCCGTAACCGGGGAGTGAATCCAATGGCCACCAATCCCACAGTGCCCGCCGGAGCGCCGGACCTCGAGGCGAACAAGTACCTCAAGCACCTGCAGGACGCCTACCTGTACTCCTACGTCGCGGCGGGCGGGTCCTCGGTCAAGCTCGTGGTCACCGACACCGACGACACGGCGTCGTACTTCTCCGGCGCGCTCGGCGACCTCGCCACCGACAGCGGCTACCTGCACATCCGGTTGGACGCGGGCCAGACCCGGATGCAACTGATCGACGAACTGTTCTTCGCCGCCTGCAGGCAGATCGACTGGGTGGGGCTGGCCGCGCGGTTCCTGCACCGCACCTACGAGGAGCTGCACATCCCGGCGGGCGAATCGGTGCCCCTGACCGAGGCGGTCCAGGTCCGCCAGGTCGCCGACGCCAACGGCGTGCACCCGGGCGAGCTGTACCGGACCGTGCGGCGCAGCCTCGAACAACGGGTGCTCGACGAGCCCACCCTGATGCGCCAGTTCGACACGGCCATCCTCCGGCTCTGCCACAGCCTGCTGAACTGGACCGGCTACGAGGCTTCGGAGCGCGACGTGGTCGTGCGCTGGCTGCACGGCCACAGCGTGCCGGTGGCCCAGTTGCGCGCGGTCGGCCTCTCCGGCCGCATCGGCCGCCACCACGCCCGGTACATGTTCAACTCGATGACCAGCTGGGTCCAGCTCGCCGGGATGACCGGCATGGTCGTCGAACTGGACCTGACGAGGATCGCGGTCGTCCGGCGCCCCCCGGCGGCGCTGCGCCGCGGCTTCTACTACACCAAGGCCACCGCACTGGACACCTTCGAGATCCTGCGGCAGTTCATCGACGGGATCGAGGACATGTTCGCCACTTTGCTGGTGGTCAGCATGCCGCGGCAGATGTCCGTGGACGTCCAGCGGGGCCTGCCCGTGTACCACGCGCTCTACCTCCGCGTGGCTGACGACGTCTACGACCAGAACCGGGCCAACCCGCTCGGGTCGCTGGTCCGGATCTCACGGTAGCCGGATCTGGAGCAGGAGGTGCAGGCCATGCGTAAGACATTCACCCCGGAACGGCAGGCCATCGAGGCGCTGCGAGCCGGAGTGCCGAGCCTCAGCGCGGTGCACGCGCTGGGCAGCGCGCAGATCGACATCGAGGACACCTTCACCGGTCTGCTCGGGCGCGTCGCCGGGGGCACCACGGGTGGTCTGCTGCTCGGCGGTGGCTTCGGCTCCGGCAAGAGCCACCTGCTGCGGCACCTCGGTCTGCTGGCGGGCAGCTCCGGTTTCGTGGTCAGCCACGTCGTGGTCAGCAAGGAGACACCGCTCTTCGACCCGATCAAGGTGGCGTGGACCGCGTTGGACTCCGCGACCGTGCCGGACGTCCCTGGGCCCGCGATCGAGGCCATCGCGGCCGCGCTCGACCCGAACAGCCCCCAGTTCGCCCGGCTCGTGGTCTCGACGGGCAGCCAGTCGTCCGGTCTCGACCCGAGGTTCGCCGCGACCCTGCTGCTGTTCGCCAAGCTCAAGCACTCGGGGGACGAGTTCGTCGACGCCATCGTGCGCTTCTGGTCGGGCAGCACGCTGTCCATCGTGGAACTGCGGCGGCAGCTGAAGCTGATCGGCGAGCCGTTCACCATCAGCCGCGTCTCCCCCGTCGAGCTCGCCAGGCAGCGGATGCGGTTCGTGGCCAGGTTGATCACCGCGGCGGGCTACCGCGGCTGGATCGTGCTGTTCGACGAGGTGGAACTGATCGCGAGGTACTCGCTGATCGGCCGGGCCAAGGCGTACGCCGAGGTCGCCAGGTGGTGCGACGCGACCCAGCCGGAGACGGGTGTGCCGATCGGCGCGGTGTTCGCCCTGACCGACGACTTCCCCACAGCCGTCCTGCACGGCAAGAAGGAGATCCACCACCTGCCCGCCCGGCTGAACGCGCGGGGCAAACCGGAAGCCGCGCACCTGGCCAAGCAGGCGCACCTGGGCATGTCGGCCATCCAGGACAGGATGCTGCTGCTGGCCCCGCCCGACGACGACGAACTGGACCGGGCGTACACACGCATCAAGGCTCTGCACGCGGCGGCGTTCGACTGGAACCCGCCGGACGTCCCCGGCCTGCCCCGCTCCGGCTCCAACCGCATGCGGCAGTACGTGCGCGCCTGGATCAACGAGTGGGACCTGATCTGGCTGGACTCGTCCTACCGGCCGCGGTCGCACACCACCTCGCTCGCCGCCGAGACGGACTGGCTCGGCAGCTGAGCGGTCGCGGGACAACCGCGCCCCCGCCGGGTGGGGCTTCCCCGGCGGGGGCGCGGTTCAGCGGATCGCCTGGGCGAAGCGGAAGAACCGGTCCGGGTCGTAGGTGTGTTTCACCGCTGCCAGCCGGCGGTAGTTCTCGCCGTAGTAGGCGGACTTCCAGTCCTGCAACCGCGGGTCGATGAAGTTCTGGTAGCTCTCGCCGTTGGAGTACCGGTCCGCCACCGCGAACGCGCTCGCGATCCAGTCGTGCATCGCCGACTTGTCCGCCTCGGTCGCGGCGGGATCGTTCAGCGCGGCGGCGTAGTGGACGAAGATCTCGGAGGTGCGGTGCACGAAAGCGGTGGCGCCACGGGACACGTCATTGGCGGCACCACCGGCCGCGAACAGCGCCAGCACACGGAACTGACCGGCCTTCGGCCGGTCGGTGAACGCCGACAGCAGGTCGTTCACGCCGTTGGCGGGGACGGCGCGGGAGGTGTACCGGTTGCGGTCGAGGAAGAACACCTGCCGCGGGACCTTGGCGTCGGGCAGGTAGCCGATCCGGTGGCACTCGTCGACGGTGTAGCTGCCGCAGCCGTACCAGGTCATCATGGCGTCCTTGTAGGACAGTTCCTTGACGTCCTTCGTGGCCGGTGCGACGCCGACGGCCGACACGAGCGAGCCGAGCAGCCGTTCCAGCGCGTCCTTCGCGCCGAAATACCCGCCGTACACGATGAGCTGGGGTTCTCCCGTGCCCGCGTCGGGCCAGATCAACGCCATCTCGGCGCCGAGGTTCCGGTCGCCGCCGATCACCCAGTTCTGCCACGCCCCGATCACGGCGGCGGCGTTCGCCCACGACCACGAGAGGTTGTAGTTCACCATGCTCGACGTTCGCACCGGGCGCACCTGGTAGTTCGTGACCACACCGAAGTTCCCGCCGCCACCACCGCGCAGCGCCCAGAACAGGTCGGGGTGCTGCCGCTCGGACGCCCGCACGAGCCTGCCGTCCGCGAGCACCACGTCGGCGGCGACCAGGTGGTCGGCGGCCATCCCGAACTTGCGCGTCCCCCACCCGATGCCACCACCCTGCACGAACCCGCCCGCGCACACAGTGGGGCACAGTCCACCGACCAGCGAGATCCCGCGAGGTGCCATCGTGGCCAGCGCGTCGACCTGCTGGGTCCCCGGGCCGACCGTGACCGTCTGGGTGCCGAACGAGATCTGGTTGAGCCGGGAGACGTCCAGGATCAACCCGCTGCTCGTGGAATAGCCGCCGAAACTGTGCCCGCCACTGCGCACCGAAGTCGGCAGGTCGTGGTCCCGCCCGAACCGCACGACGGCGGAAACATCCTGCGCCGTCTCGCAATACACGACAGCCTGCGGCCGGATGCCGTCGAACTGGGAGAAACCCGACTCCCTGGCACGGTCGTAGCCGACGTCACCGGCAAGCACCACGTCACCCTGGATCGCCTGCCGCAGCCGTTCCCAGTCACTGCGCGAACGTCCCATCGCGGCCGTGGCGACCACACCGGTGGTGCCCGCACCCGCAGTCACAATCGCCGCCGAAGCGCCAGTCCGCAGCAGAGTCCGCCTGGTAATCACAACGACAGTCCTCCATTCAGGCAACAGCATCCGCTCAGCGCACATGGATCAGCGAGCACTGAGCCGCTCGCGGTGAAACGCTAACAACGGGCCACCGCTGCCTGATAAGAATCCAGTGGAACGTGGGCGTTTCCTGCCCGCACGTCATCCGGATTCCGGATTCGGATCGCGGTTCGGGCCGGGCACGTTGCGGGTGTTGATCAGCACAAGCACGACCAGAGTCGTGGCGACCGCCATTGCCGCCGAGGACAACAAGACCGCCGAGCCACCTTCCGCGATCGCCCGGTCGAGCACGGACTGCACGGCCGCTTTGGTGTCCGCCGGGGCCAGGTCGAGCACGGCCTGGACATCGCCCTTGGCGGCGGCGTCGACCATCGCGTCACGAGCGGGCCCCGTGATGGCCGGGTCGACGGCGACGACGGATCCCGTCTGCGCCTTGTAGAGCACACCGAGCACGGCCGTGCCCACGCCGCCACCGATCGACGCGAGGCTTGTGACGGTCCCGCCCACCATTCCCGCTCGTTGCTTGTCCACCACGTTCATCGCCACCGACATGACCGGAGCACCGGCGATGCCGCCGCCGAGGCCCCAGATCAGCAACGGCACCGCCAGCAACCACGGGCTCACCGTCGGACTGAAGGCGAAGCCGAGCCACGCGGCCGCGATCGCCTTGATCGTGTACCCGGTCGCGATGATCGGGCCCGGCGCGAGCCGGGCCTGCAGCTTCCCCGCGAGCATGCCCGCGCCCATCTGGGCGATCGCGCCGGGCACGAGCATCAGTCCGCTCTCGGTCGGCGTCAGGTGCAGTGAACCGTGGAAGTACTGGACGAAGTAGACAGTTCCACCGATGGTGAGCACGCGGGACATGAAGATCGCCAGCGCGGCACCGGTGAACGCGGGCACCCTGAACAGCGACAGGTCCAGCGTCGGCGCCGTGACCCGCGACTGGACGACCGAGAAGGCGATGAACAGCACCACGGCGAGTCCGAACTGGACGACGGTGCGCGCCGAACCCCAGCCCTGGTCCTCGCCGCGCAGCAGTGCGAAGTTGCCGACGCCGAGCGACAGGATCAGCAGCACGGTGCCCAGCCAGTCGATCGGCGGACGTGGCCCGTCCGGCCGCGGCGGGGACGGCAGCCGGGACGCCGCCATGACGAACGCGACGATCCCGATCGGGACGTTGACCAGGAACATGGCCCGCCAGTCGAGCACGTCGACCAGGACGCCCCCGGCCACCGGCGCCACCAGGCCCGCGGCCGTCGCCGCCGTCGACCATGTCGCGATCGCCATGTTGCGGCGCTGCCCCTCGAACGCGTGCGAGATCAGCGGCAGGCTGTTGGCCATCAGGATCGCGCCACCGATGCCCTGCAGGCCGCGCGCCATGTCGAGGAACACCACCGTGGGCGCGAGACCGCAAGCCAGGGAGGACAAGGTGAACAGCACGATGCCGGTCAGGTACACCCGTCGCCTGCCGAGCCGGTCCGACAGGCTGCCGACCACTTGGGTGACGGCACCCATGGTCACCGTGTAGGCGACGATCACCCATTGGGTGCTCGACAGCGAGCCGCCGAGTTCGGCCTGGATGCCGGGCAGCCCGACGGCGACGATCACGATGTCGATGACCACCAGCAGCGAACCTGCGATGACCAACGCGAGGATGGCGCGTGCTTGGCCGGTGAACGGCACCTCCGCGGACGCTTCCGACTTCTGAGCCACGACACTCCCAGGCAGGACGAGGATTACCCCACGCAGGTTGGCGCAGCCCGCCGTTAAAGTCAACAGTGTGTGAAGTTCAAGACCGCTAGGCTGACACCGATGACCACCACCAGGCGCCGCCCGGCGACCCGCAAGGGCCGCCCGACGCTGACCCGCGACCTGATCGCCGAACGAGCGCTGCACCTGGCAGGCGCCGAGGGGTTCCCCGCCGTCACCATGCGCAGGCTGGCCGCGGACCTGGGCGTCACGGTCCGGGCGCTGTACAACTACGTCGACGACCGCACACAAGTGGTGGAACTCGCCACCCAGCTGTTGATGTCGTACTGGCAGTCGCCCGAGTTGGACGTGGACCACTGGGAGGACAGCGTGCGCGCGTACTGCGCGCAGATGCGGTCGCTGTACCGGCGGTTTCCCCGTGCCCTGCTGGTCTCGCTGGACGAGGACGTCCGTCCACGCGGGATCCACCCGGCCCGGCTGCGCAACCCGGACGCCTTCCTCGGACTGTTGCGGGGCATCGGGTTGAGCCCGCTCGACGCACTGCGGACGCACGCCGAACTGGGTCTGAAGCTGTTCGGCTTCGCGCTGCTGGTCGACTACCGGGACGCGGACGGGTCGCCGGTCCCCGAGCAGTGGCTGGCCGACCAGCCGGACGTACGCGTCCCGCACCTGACCGAGGCTGTGCGGGAGACGGTGAAGCCGACACCGGACGAGTTCTTCGACCACATCGTCGACACCCTCGTCCTGGCCATCCGGGCATGCCTGCCCAAGGACTGATCACTGTTCGTTCCCGGCACCCCGGCTGGAACGGGCGACGCGCGCCTTCGTCAGCCCACGCCTGTCAGCCGACGAGCCGCATCCTGACCATGACCACGGCGACCGACCCGGTTTCCATCACGTCATCGCCGATCCCGGCCGAGTTGGTCGTGTGTTCGAGCTCGGGCGCGAACGGCGACACCGTTCGGTGGGTTTCCTCAATGCTCCAGCCGGTGTCCCTGGCCGAGATCTCCAGCTGCGCCATGGTCGGCCGGTCGATCGGTTCCCACCGGCTCCAAGCTGTGAGACGCGAGCCGTGCTTGACGCGCATGCGGTGGCGCACGGGACCGGCCTGTCGCGAGGAGTCTCGTGTGGACGTGCCGGTCTCATCGACGAACGGGATGACGTTGGTGCCGACGATCCGCGCTCCGCGGTTGGCGACCTCGGCGAGCGCACGAAGCGCCTTCTGCCCGTTCGGTCCACTCAGCAGGAACAATCCACCACCGGCGAACAAGAACGTGTCGAAGGTGCCCAATCCATCTGGCAGGTCGGGTATCCCGCCGATCCGTGCGTCCACACCGCGGCGGCGGGCCACGGCGACGGCCTGGGACGAGGGGTCGAGCCCGACGACGTCGTGACCGGCCTGCGCGACGGCTGTGGCGTGCCGCCCCACGCCACAACCGACGACAAGCACCCGCCCTGCGGCTTGCCCGCAGGCCAGGACGTCACCCGGCCACCAGTACTCCTGATCGGCGAAGTACCGCGTCACGTCCTCACTGACCAGTGCACCGGTGGAGAACTCGTAGATCAGCCTGGCCACACCCGGGCGTCCGCCCGCCTCTTCACCCGCGCGGAACGCGTAGCCGTAGATGTCGTCCACTGTGGGCTGGTCCGGAAGTGCTTCGCTGCCGTCCTCGATGAGCATGGTTCTCCCTTGTCCGCCGCTCATCGTCGCTGGACGGGCCGCGACCACGCCAGCATCGAGGCTGAGTTCCACTCTTCCGTCGAGCCGCTGTCACCTGTTGAGGTGGCGGGTACGTCGAGACCGCCGCGCGGTGAGAACCCCGGTCCAGGTCGGCATCGGCTGCTGCGCCGCGGCGAGCTCCCACATCGCGGCCGGTTCCGCGGCGTTGCACGTCAGCACGACAGGTCTGCTGTGTGAACACGATGCCGACGAAGGCGCGGTTCCCGCCTTCGTCGGCACGATCGACCGGGCGTCAGGAACGGCTGTTGGTCGCGAGGATCGCCGTCGCCTCCTCCAGGTCCATGTAGCGCAGTCGAGCCTCGGACATCTCGTCGGTCCACCGTTCCGCGATGTCGTAGCGTTCCATCGGGGAGGTGTCCAACAACTCGCGGCCGGGGAACACCTCGTAGCCGTCGAGCAGGTCGACGTGGTCCTGCATGCCTTCCTGGAAGAGGTTCTCGCGGCGCAGCACGTACTTCAGGACAGGCACCTCGTCCCAGAGCTTGCGGCCCTCCGTCACGATGTCCAGCACCCGCGACCGGTACTCCGGGTGCCGGATGAGGTGCTCGCGCACGATCGAACTGCCGACCGTCAGATGCCGGATCTCGTCGATCCCCGCGCCACGGGCGATCTCGCCCGCGGCCGGGTCGAGCCGGTCCCACTTGCGTTCGCTGAGCTCCGCGGCGGGCGCCAGCACTCCTTCCACCACGATCGTGAAGGCCGCGACGGCACCGACGAAGTCGCCTTCGTCGCGAATGGTGCGGACCACGAACTCCTCGATGGGGGTGAGCACCTCGGCGGTGTACTCGGCTGACATCTCCGCGATGGTCTCAAGCAGCTGGTCCGCGGGCACGCCGAGTTCGACGAGGTGGTCGCGGAAGATCTGCGAGTGCCTTGCCTCGTCCAGCACCTGCGTCGCGAAGAACTCCATCTCCGGGATTCCCGGCGCGTCGGCCACGAAGTACGACAGCGTCCGAACCGCCCGCTCCTCGGCGACCGAACGCCACCCCAGTTCGAGGATCAGTGCCTCGCGCAACGGGCCTGGTTCGCGCATGAACTCGGGTGTGGGCGCCGTTTCCGCGTGGCCGGTGACGGCCCGTCCTTTGAGGGTGCCCTGGGCGACGGCGGTCAGCCAGTACACGAGATCGCAGTCGCGCGTGGTCATGTTGAGGGTCATCGCGCCGTCGAGCATGGACGGTGCCAAGTCGAAATCGGCTTCCCGTGGAATCGAATGCGTCATGCCGAACCTTCCTGTTCTTCCTATGACCGGCCCAGCGCGGCGACATGGCCGGGCAGCGAAGGGTTTTGCTTGGGCAGTGCGCGGAGCGTTCCGTCGTGCAGCCGTCCGGCGAAGTGCAGCAGCGGGCCGCCTTCCCCGTCGCGGGCGGTGACGACCTTGCCCAGCAGCAACTTGTGGTCACCGGCTGGGACAGTCGCGGTGAGATGACAGCCGAGCGACGCCAGCGAACCGGCGATCCACGGCGCTCCGCTGAACGCGTCGGGTTCCCAGTCGACGGGGTCGAACTGGGCCAGCCCGTGCGGCCGTCCGGGATCCGCGAACCAACCGGCGAGCGCCGATTGCCGTGCGGACAGCACGTTCACCGCGAAACGCCCCGCCTCCGCCATGACCTGGGTGATGCCCGACTTCTCGCGCAGGCACACGCCAAGCAGCAGCGGCTCCCGCGACACCGCGGCGACCGACGAGACCGTGGTGCCGTGCACGACGTCGCCGTGCCAGACGGTCACCACCGCGACACCGGTCGTGAGTCGGCGAACCGCCTGGCGCAGCATCACATTGAGATCGTCCGCGGTCATCGGCGCAGTCATGTGCGTGGTCATGTGCCGGACACCCGGGCGGCTTCCGGGGTCCGATCACCGGTCGTCGCGGGGGTTGCGGCGGACAGTTCGTCCATCAGCCGCTGGTAGCCGGGCGCCGGGTGCGGCTCGAACGGCAGGCGGAACGGCTTGAGGAAGTTGCCGTACACCCCGCGGTCGGCGAAGAGGTGCCACGGGATCACGATCAGCGCCCACTCCCAGCCGATCGTGAATCCCCAGATCGCGATGACCGCGCCCTGCGTGATCATGCTGTGCATGACGTTGTAGGCGATGTAGTAGTTCTTCGAGATCCGGCCGTCCGGGCTGCGCCGGAACGCGATCGCACCGGGGATGTACCCGATCAGGTCGATGTAGGCGAACAGGATGATCGCCGGGAGCAGCCGGATCTCGTTCCAGTGCAGAATGATCAGCGCTGTGCAGACGATCCAGCCGACCAGGTACTCGGCCCGGTGGAGCCGGAACGTGGTCGGGCTCTCGAACGGATTCTTCATGTCCATGGCGGAATCCTCTGTGGCGAGTGGGTTTGTTCGGTCAGGTCAGCCGCAGCGGCAGACCGGTGAGGTAGTCGACCAGCGCCTCCGCCATCGAGGTGCGCGACGGTGGGTGGTAGGCCAACGCGCGGACAGCGGCGACGAGGTAGGCGATATCGGGCGATCGGATGAACGCGATCCCGCCGAGGAGTTCCGCCGCCATGTCCGCGGCCTGCCTGAGCGCCTGCTGAGCCGCGTACCTGGCCACCAGGACCGCCGAGACGGCGGCGTCGCCCGAGAGCCCGTCGCCGATCGCCCGCGCGGCGTTCTCGACCAGTGCCACCGCGGACTCGAGCTGGATCGCGGCCTGCGCCCGGTCGGTCACGCTCCCCCGGCCCTTGGCCAGCGCCTGCTCGACCAGTGCGCTCGTGGTGCCCACGTACACCGAGGTCGCCAGCATCTCGAACCAGGCGAACCCGATCGTCTGCAGGTCGTCGAGCCGGTCGGGGGCGTCGGGCTCGGTCCGGATCACCAGGTCGGCGGGCACGAACACGTCGGTGAGCCTGACCTCGTCGCTTTCCGCCCCTGCCAGCACGTTGCTGAGCCAGAACTTCTCCACGGTGACACCCGGCGAGCTCGCCGGGATGAGCAGCAACGCGAGCGTGTGGGTCCCGTCGACCGGCACCGCGGCACTGGCCGTGAGCACGTCCATCGACCGGGAGAGGCTGCACGGTTTCTTCCCGCCGTTGACCAGGTAGCCGCCGTCCACGGGACGGGCGGTCGCCGCCGGGACGACGATGTTGGCCCCTGGACTGCCTTCGGCCCAGCCCGACGCCACGAGGAGGTTGCTCGGTGCGATATCGGCCAGGAGCTCCAACTGTGCGGCGGTCAGCCGCCCGGCGCGTTGGGCGAGCGCGAACAGTGTCGCCACCGTGTAGTGGTGCATGGTGGTCGCGGCACCCAGCGACGGCGAGTAGGACGCCATCGCCCGCACGACGCGTGCCGCGTCGAGCGCGCCCACTCCCCTACCGCCGTATTCGGCCGGGACCATCAACCCGGGTCCGCCGAACTTGCGGAATATGTCGAGAACCGGCCCGCCTGGCGCCTCGCGTTCGGCCAACGGAATGTCCGCGAGCGTGGCGCACATGCCCGGGTGGTAGCGCTCGCACACATTACGCGCCTCATCAAGGGAGCGCATAAACAGTTTCCCATCTGTTTCGGGTTCGATAGTTCGGGGCGATGCGGAGAATCGCATTGTTCTCCGACCATAATCGCAGCCGCCTCTGACACCGGGCTGACTCCGAACGGATGGCGGATCCGCGCTCAGAGCGGCCTGGTGAACGCGCGCCGTTCGTCTTCGCAGACCACCCAGAAGCGACAGCCGTCGACGTGGTCGTTCACGACGCCGAGCGACTGCATCGCGGCATACGCGGTCGTCGGCCCGACGAAACGGAAACCACGCCTGCGCAGTTCACGGGCGAGGGCCTCCGACCCCGGTGTGGACACCGGCAGTGCGGTCGTGGGTGGGGCGCACGCCGGTGCCTCGAAGCTCCACAGCAGACCCGCCAGTGACACGCCCTGCTCCCAGAGGCGCGCAGCTGCCCTGGCGTTGCCGATGGTGGCCAGAATCCTGCCCCGGTGCCGCGCGATCGTCGAATCCGCGAGCAGCCGCGTGACGTCGGTGTGGGTGAACCGAGCCACCGCCGAGGGGTCGAAGCCGGCGAAGGCCCTGCGGAACTCCTCCCGCCTGCGCATGATCGACAGCCAGGACGAGCCGCTGCGGAACCCCTCGATGCACAGCTTCTCGAAGACCAGCTCGTCGCAGCCGACCGGTCGCCCCCACTCCCTGTCGTGATAGGACTGGTGTTCGGGCGTCGAGAAGCTCCAGGCGCACCGGCGGACTCCGTCCGCACCGATCAGGATCGCGTCGTCCATCAGCGCACCCCCGGTGCCACGAAGCGGTACGGCACGGCTCTGGACATTTACGTCCTTTCGCCGGTTTCGTTCCCTATATGCTGACAGGCATCCCGGCCGGATGCAATTGTCCGGGCGGGTATGCACATTCACGGAACTTTCACACATCCGGCCGGTCAGCGAAATGTCAGCAGGCGGTCGAACGGGCCTGACAAGATGGAGACGACATACGTCCAATACCGCGGCAAGGCACGACGTGAGGAACGCCTATGACCATCCAGAACAGGCCGCCACTCCAGATCGAGACCGAAATCGAGGAGGCGCTGCGTTGTTATCCCGGCATAGCGCGAGCTCAGGTTCTCCGCGATGACGACGGCCGGTTGGTGGCACGGGTGCTGCCGTGGGGCACGCATTCCGTCACCGCCGACACCGGAGTACTCGCCGAACTGGCGGTCATGAACATGGCCGAGACGCGATTCCTGCACGACGAGATCTTCGTCGACGAGGTCTACCTGCGCGGTGGAATCGTGCTCCGGCAGGACGCCGTCGTGTTCGACGTCGGCGCGAACATCGGGATGTTCAGCCTCTTCGTCGGTGCGCGCTGCCCGTCGGCCCAGGTGTACGCGTTCGAACCGGTTCCCGAGGTGTTCGCCAAGCTCGTGCGCAACGTCGACGAGCGCGGCCTCGTCGTGCGGCCGTTCAACATCGGACTGTCCGATCGCGACCAGGACGTGACGTTCTACTACTACCCGAACATCTCGATCATGTCGACCCGGCACGACTACATCAACTGGGACAACGAGGTCGACCTGATCAACCTGTACGTCGCGAACGAGCGCAGGACCGGGCCGCCGGACCGCGCCGAACACCTGGCCGAGGTCGAGGCGCTGGCGGCGAAGGACTTCGAGTTCGTCGAGTGCCAGTGCAGGCTCCGCAGGATCTCCGACGTGATCGACGAGGCCGGGGTGAGCGGCATCGACCTGCTCAAGATCGACGTCCAACGCGCCGAATACGACGTGCTCAAGGGAATCGCCGACCACCACTGGCCGCTGATCCAGCAGATCAGCATGGAAGTCCACGACGAGGCGGACTCGCCGACCGAAGGCAGGGTCGCGCAGGTCACCCAGCGGCTCGAGGACGAAGGATTCCACGTCAAGGTGGAGATCGAGGAGATGCTGCGCGACACCGGCCGTTATGCCGTCTACGCCATCCGGCCGGGGTACGAGAACGACCCGCGGACAGTGGTGGCCGCCGCGGGCAACGCGCAGGAGATCAAGGCCGAGGACGTGGCCGACTGGCTTTCCGCCCGCCTGCCCGAGGACCGGGTGCCCGACCAGGTGATCGTCGTCGACGCGCTGCCGCAGCCGGTCAAGGAATAAGGTCCGCACACAGCACTGTGGCCGGCGCCCAGATCGGGCGCCGGCCACAGTGTTTCGCCACAGTGTTTCGTTGTCAGTGTGCGTGTTCGTGTCGTCGGACGTGGTCGGCGTCCTGTGCCGGGTCGATCGTGGCGATCACTTCGTCGACCAACTGCTTGGTCGTGTCCGGGTGCACGAAACAGAGCCGGGCCACCGGCTCGCCCTGCCACGTGGTCGGCAGCACGAACGCGATCTGCTCAGCCAGCAGCCTGTCCGACCAGCTGTCGTAGTCGTCGCAACCCCACTGGTCCCGCCGGAACAGGACCACCGAGAGCTCCGGCTCGCAGACCAACGTCAGGCCCTCGGTCGCGTTGATGCGGTCCGCCGCGTAGCGGGCCATGGTGAGCGTGTTCTCGATGCCGTCCCGGTACCCGTCGGTCCCGTGGACCGCCAGCCCGAACCACAAGGGCAGGCCACGGGACCGGCGAGTCAGGTGGTACGCGTAGTCGCTCGGGTTCCACACGTCGCCGTCGTCGTCGTGGATGGCGTCCAGATAGGACGCTCGCTGCGTGTGCACCGCTTGTGCTGTCGGCGGATCGCGGTAGAGCAGTGCCGCGCAGTCGAACGGCGAGAAGAGCCATTTGTGCGGATCGATGACCAGGGAGTCGGCTTGTTCGACGCCGTTGAAGAGTTCGCGCACCGACGGAGCGAAGATGCCTGCGCCGCCGTAGGCCGCGTCGACGTGCATCCACAGCCCCTCCTGCCGGGCGACGCCCGCTATCCCGGCCAGATCGTCGAGCAGGCCGGCGTTCGTGGTGCCCGCGGTGGCGACCACGGCCACGACGTCGTTGCTGTGCCGCTCGCGGGCCAGGGTCTGCCGCAACGCCTGTGCCGTCATCCGGTGGTCAGGCGTCGGCACCAGCAACGGTTCCATGCCCAGGAGGTGCAACGCCTTGCCCACCGAGCTATGGGTGTCCGCCGTGACCGCCACCTTCGGCCGCGTGCCATGCCCACCGCGACGGCTCAGGCCGGTGTCGCGCGCGACCAGAAGCGCCGACAGGTTGCCGCTCGATCCGCCGGACACGAAACAACCACCCGCGCTCGCGGGCAGCCCGGCGGCGTCGGCCAGGACTCGCAGCGCCTGGTTCTCCGCGGCGACCGGCCCCGCGGCCTCGAGCCAGGAGATGCCGTGCAACGCGAAACAGGAAACCAGGACGTCGATGAGAATCGACGTCTTCGACGGCACACACGACACGAAAGCCATGAAACGCGGGGTGTCGCACGCGATGATGGCAGGCGCGATGTCCCGGAGGAACACCGACAGGACCGCCTCGGGGTCGTTGCCGCCCGGTTTGATGAGCCCGGCCAGCTTCTCCACGAGCCGCTCCCGGTCACCCCCGGTCTTCAGCGGAACCTCGTCGAGGCTCAACTGCCGCAGGCACTCGTCGAAGACTCGCCGGGCCAGCCTGTGGTCCAGGGTGTGCATGGATGGCCCGTTCACTTCGCCGCCGCCATGATCCCCTTGAGCCACCCGGCGAACACCGACGTTCCCTCTTCCAGCTTGGCCACGGCCGCGGTGCCGATGATGACCCCGTCGCAGCCGCCGCTGCCGCGCAGTTCCTCGACGTCGGCGGCCTCGTTGATGCCGAAGGCGGCACAGACCGGCAGATCCGGGCGGATCGCCTGGATCTGTGACCGCTTGCGCTGGAGGTCGGTGAGGGAGGCATCCCTGGCTCCGGTCTTCGACCCCATGGACGTGTAGACGAAACCGCCGCCTTGGGAGATGACGTGCCGGTCGCCGTCGGACAGGTCGGCGGCGGTGGCGCCCACCGCCGGGATGACGACCGCGCGGTCCTCGGCGGCGGCCAGGGCGTAGTCCGTGACGTCCGGCGGATCGGTCTCGAACAGGTAGCCGGAGACTCCGGCACGCAGTTCGGGTGGCGCCGTCCAGACATCGGGCGAGGGCCACGCGGAGCCGTAGACGATGGCCACCCGCACGGGGGCGCGCAACAGCCAGTGGAGCCGTTGGGTCTCGGAGCCGGGCTCGGCGTCCCGCAGTGCCCTGGCGATCAGCTGGCCGGTCCTGGCTGACCACTGTGGATCCGTGATCGCCGGGAACTCGATGAAGTCCACATCGTGGCGCACACACAGTTCGAGCGCTTCCAGGCTCGCGCTCCACGACGGGAAACCGGGCACGAGATACATCCCGACCGCGAGGTCTCCCCGTCTCGTGTTGCCGGTGATGACATCCGACAGTCGCGACAGCGTCATCGGTCGCCCCGACCCATCGTGGGCAACGTCGACACGACACGGAGCGCGCAGTACGACTCCCACAACGTGGCGTACGACCGTGCCCCGTAGCCGCCTTCGGGCTGGCCGAATCCGTGCACCGCCGACCCGAGACGATCTGTCCACACCGTGGAGTTCAGCACCTCGCCCGCCCGGAAACCCCAGTAGGAGCAGGCGAGTGACGGGGTGTCGTCGGCCGTGGTGAGTGTCGCGAGCCCGGATGGCGTGTCGAACCGCGCTCGGAGCCATTCGGCGGTGGCACGGCTCTCGGTGGCGCTGAGGGGCTGCCCCAGGAGCGCCAAGCTGCAGACAGCACAGTAGGTGTGCTCGGTGTCCGAGGGCGGGCCTGGCATGCCCGCGTAGCCGCCGTCGCTGTTCCTGCAGTCCCGGATGAACTGGACGAGTGACGCGGACACCGCAGGCGTGAACTGGTCGAGCGCACCCAGTTGCTCGAGTGCGCGCAGGACGTAGAACAACTCGTCGATGTCGGAGGTGGCAGGCAGGCCAGGCTCGGCGAGCTCGCTGACGAACCAGGCCGCGAGGTCACCAGGAATGTCGTTGCGCCTGCCCGAAAGCGTGAGCGCGCGCACCGCGTAGTAACTCGCGGCACGCGACGGCTCCGGGTCGGCGGCCGTCATGGCGAACGTACCGCCCGGCCGGCGGCAGTCGTCGATGAACGGGGCCGGAGTGACCGGCTCGCCGGACAGGATCGCGGTGATCTCGGCCGCCCACCGGAGTGCCTCCAGAGTCGGCTCGTCCTCGCGGGCTTCCAGGTACCGGCCCGGTCCCTGGTGGCGGGATTTCAGGAAGCGCAGCGTTGCGCTTGCCGGGAGCAGCGTCGGAGAACTGGCCGGAAATGGCATCGCGGAAACAGCTCCTCTCGTGGTCGCGGTGGCACGGGAATCAGCCGCTGACCGTGCCGAATATGTGGCTCTGCGGCGCGATCTCCAGGAAGTCGATGCCGGAGAGGGCGCCGGGAACCGGCAGGCTCTTGGGCGCCGGGCCGTCGAAGAGGAGACCGTTCCGGAGTTCGTCGCGGTGCGCAGCGAGTTGGTAGTTCCGGTACAGCGGCTGTATCTGCTCGCGGGCGTCGGTCAGCCGCTCCGGTTCGAGGAACGTGCTCGCCCGCGCAATGCTGCTTATCTCGCTCAGCGCGGCTATGGATATGGTGAAGCTGACGAGGTCGCTCGGCATCACCGCGGTCGGATCGTTGGCGGTGTACTGGTACGGCTTGGGCAAAGCCTCCAGCAGATCACCCGCGTAGATGACGAACTCGCCGGCGTTGTCCATGGTCTCCGGGCTGGAGAGCATGTCCTGACACATGGCGTAGTTCAGATAACCGAAAAGCTGGGGATTCCGGCTGTAGTAGAGCAGGGTGGCGAGGCCGTCGGGCTCGTGGTCGCCGAAAGTGATCTGCCTGCGCTGCCGCAGGTCGTTGATGCACGTCCCGTAGCAGCCGGAGTCGATGAGCGCGATGGACGGCTGCCGGAGAACCGAGCTCAATGTCAGCGCGTTCGCCCGAATAGCCCTCGACACGTGTGCCAGGTGCAGGTGCCGCCCTTGTTCCATGGCGGTCGCCGCGACGAAGAACGGCAACGCGTCGCGAGCGAGGAAGACCAGGGTCTCGATCGAGTTCTGCCTGCACCACCGCAACGCCCAGTTCGTGAAGCCGTACCAGACAGGGGTCCACGGCCTGATGAGGGCGAGGAACCGCTCGGTGGTGTCGCACAGCCAGGCAGGCAGGTCGTTCTGGGTGCCGAACGTCCGGTCGCACAGCTGGTCCACCTGGCGGTTGGAGAGGTCGCCTGCGCTGATCATGGCGCTGCGGAACTCCGCACCGGCTTCCTCGACGGACGGCGCTACGGCCGAACTGGCGACCCGCCACCTCTCCAGGCAGAAGTCGGTGATCGCCCGGGTGTACTCCGCGGCGAGCCGGTGTTCGCTCGGCTTGGGCAGATCCCGCAACAGAGCCGCCAGCCATTCGCCGACGGCGGAAACCGGTATCGGATCGCCGGCTTTCCTGCCCGCCGGAACAAGGGACACTTGATCGGGGGCGTGTAAGGTAGCCGATAAGTTCGTGGTCATGAGATCGGGTACGACTCCTCGGTACAACGGCTGCCAGCGCAGCTTTGTCGGTTTGTCGTAGCGGAGAGGGCAGGATTCGAACCTGCGTAGGCACCAGGTGCCTGACCGGCTGACGCCGGACCCCATTAGGCCGCTGTGGGAACCTCTCCATGGTGTTCGGTTTTGTGTTGTCCTTCGCTGTGCTGAAACCATCATGGCAGACGACTCTGATCTATGGCTGACTCGTACCTGACCGTTCCTGGCCTTGAAATCCGCGTCATCACATGCAATAACAGACGTGAGAATGGCTATGCCAAGAATGGGGCAACAGGATGATCGAAACGCTTACCGAATCGGACATCGCCCTGGACGCCATCCAGCGGTACCCGGACGCGGACAATCCCAGCTCGTTCCTCGCGGTGAACGAGGGCAACAGCTACCTGTACCTGCCGGACACGCCCGGCGTGATCGTGTACCGGCCCACCGGCCGGTACCTGGTGCAGTTCGGCGGCCCGTTCGCGCCCAAGGAGGCACGGCCCCGCCTGCTGCGCGCCTTTCTCGACATGGCCGCCGCGCAGGACAAGGAGATCGTGACCATCCAGCTGCAGGGAGCCGACGCACCCGAGTACCTGGACGCGGGCTTCACCGTCAACCAGATAGGCGGGTCCTACGCGCTCAAGCTGGACACGTTCAGCCTGCGCGGAACGGCGTTCATGCAGCTGCGCAACAAGATCACCCGGGCGATCCGAAGTGGGATGACGGTCAGCGAGGTTCCGCTCGACAGCTGGCACACCGCGATCAAGGACCTGGACGCGGGATGGCTGGGCGCCAAGGGCAGTCCCAGGCCGCTGGAGTTCCTCGTCGGCCAGTTGGGCGGGCGGTACCAACACCTGCGCCGGCTTTTCGTCGGCACACACGGCGACCAGCTGACGGGCTACATCTCGTACTCACCGGTCTACGGGTCGCGGCCAGGGTGGATGCACGACCTCAGCCGCCGCCAACCGGATTCGCCTCCCGGCGTCATGGAAGCCATCAACAAGGCGGCCATCGAGAAGTTCCGTTCGGAGGAAGTGCCGTGGCTCCACTTCGGATACACGCCCTTCTCCGGCCTGTCGACCGAACACGAGCTGCCCGGTCACAGCCGCGCCTTCGGCTGGCTCATGCACGAACTCTGGGCCAACGGCGGGCACATCTACCCGGCGCAGACCCAGTTCGCCTACAAGGACAAGTGGAAGCAGGACGTCGTTCTGCCCGAGTACATCGCTTTCCAGCACGGTGCCAGCATCCCGGCGCTGGTGCACGTCTTCCGGTCCTGCAACGCCGTCTAAGGAGGAACAAGATGCCGGACGAGATCGCCGTGGCCGGGCAGGAAGTCGTCGAGATGCTCGGCGCGTGCGCGGCCGCGCCCGACGACCTGGAGACAGGACGAGCGGCCGACGAGGCACTGAGGAGACTGGAACAACTCCTGACGACCGACACACCTGTGCCCGCTTCCCAGGACCTTGTCGAGCAACTGCGGCGGATCTGCGCGGATGTCGCCGAGATCCCGATGGACAAGATCACCGCCGAGGCCGATCTCACGACCGACCTCGGCGTCGATTCGCTTTCCTACGACGAACTCGTCGCGACGGCACTCGAGCGGCACGGCCTGTCCGCCATGGCCGGCACTGTGCAAGCCGCGAGTTGTCCCACGCTGCAAGCCCTGGCCGATCTCATCCACCAGCTGGCCGTTGCCTCGCCGAACCGTCCCCACTGACCGCCGAAACCAGAGAACCACCGTCCGTTCGGGTCGAACGGACGGTGGTTCTCATCGGCGAGCAGCTACCAGCGAGCGGTTGTCGCGCTCACGATGTCGGAGTTGCCGAAGTTGGCGGGACAGTCGGCTAACGGCCAGGGCGCCGGGGTGAGCACCTTGTCGGCGTCCATGGATGCCTGCCGCCACGTGTCGATGGCCGGGCAGTTCGCCGTTCGGGACACGTCGGTCCAGGCTCCGGCCCCGTAGCGGCGAGTGGCGATGGCCGAGACGCCGAAGCCGAGGAACTCGGAGAAGTTCCAGACGCCGAGGCTGGTGCCCCGCGCGTCACCGCTGCGGCCCACGTGGTTCGTGGTCCAGCCGACCGGCGCACCGCCCCAGCCGATCGCCGCCGACCGCAGGACCCCGTGCAACATCCGTGGCTGTGCCGTGGTTGTTCTGAACGGCGTGCTGAAGGCGTTGTACGTCACGTACACGCGGGAAGCGTCGGGCGCGATGGCGACCGATGTGTACAACACCCGCTCACCCGGCCGTGACACCTTCGCAGGTTTGGACCAGCTCTTGCCGCGGTCCCTCGAATAGGACAGGAGGGCCACCTGGTTGTCCTTGCCGTACCGGCCGTCGCTCCAGGCGAACACGATCTCGTCCGTGGCGTCGGCGCCGGTGGGGGCACCGTTGGCGATGCTCACGGTGGGCTGGGGTTCGTGCGCGGACCCGCCCGGTCCTTCCCCGGTGCAGCGATCACTGACCCTGTCCGCGTAGTAGCAGCCGGTGTTGATCCGGATGAAATCGACCGGCTCCGTCCACGTGGCGCCGCCGTCGAAGGACTTCATGATGGATTGCGCGCCCTCTGGTTCGAACGAGGGGAACACACCCGAGAAATGGTTGAAGAACGCGTACACCACGCCGCGGCTGTCCGTGCGGATCGTGCAGAACAGACGATGGCCTTCGCTGGGCGAGTTGACCGGCGGGGCGATGTTGTGGGTCTTCCACGTCTGACCGCCGTCGCTGGACACACCGACCGTGGGCTGGAGGGGCCCGACGCTTCCCGGGACCAACGGCCACAGGAAGTCGTTGTAGCACGTGTAGACGTTGCCGAAGTAGCGGCTGCTGCTGGCGTTGTCGGCCCAGACGACGTCCGCGGTCGGGTTCGACACGGCAGGTGTGCGCTCCGGCACGATGGCCGGCTTCGACCAGTTCGTCTGGTCGGCCACCCTGGCGGGCGTCGGGTTGTCGATACTCGAGACCGTCACGGCCCTGCTCGAGTCGAGACGGCCCGGCTCGATCGCCGTGTTCGTCAGGTTCCCGGAGACCGAGGACAGATACAGGCGCGAGCCGTTCTCCCAGGAGGGCTTGCCGTTCCGGAATGCCGGGCCGAAAGCCACGGAGGAGCCACCGCGGGTCCGCAACCCGTTCTCGTAGTAGTTGGGGACTGTGTGAATCGGCCCCGGTTTGGCCGTGCACGGTTCCGCGTTCGGGTCACACCCGGCCGCGGTCAACCCCTGATAGGTGGGCTGAGTCCAGCGGTTGCCGCGGTCGAACGAGAAATACACCCCGCTGAAACCCACACCGCGGTTGGTCGCCCCGCCCAGCTGGGGGTCGGCTGCCGGCAGGCCGCAGCCCGCTCCGGTGGTGGCGGCCTGCTTCGAGCACTGCTGCATGTCCACCAGATCGTTCGCGGTCGCCGCGATGACGTTCGTGTTGACCGGGTCGACCGCCATGGTCGGCCAGGCCTGCAGGTTCTGCTGGAACGGTGTGGCCGAGGACGCTGTGTTCATCACGGCGCTCGTCGCCCACCCCCGCGCCACCTCGTCCGTGGCGTAGGACGTCGACGACCCCACCGCCTGGACCACCACCATGCCACCGACCGCGGCCAGTGCCGCCCACCTTCGAATTCCGCGCACGCTCATTGCCCCACCTTGCGTTCTCTGAACCATTTCACGACGATCACGGGTAATGCCCTCCCGTCGATGCGGTGGCATTTATCAATTGCAATTCGGAACTTTCATCATCATCGCAGCCGACGCTGACATGGAGCTGACCTGACTGGCTGCCACTTTCCTACCGGGATGCCGCGGCCTCGGTGGGGAGATCTCTGCTGTACTTCATCGGACCGATGAACAACAGGACGTCGACGACGATGTTGGCGGCGGTGAGGATGAACAGCGCCGTCCGGAGGTCGAAGACCGTGCCGAGCACGCCGCCAAGGAGGCTGCCCAGCGGCCAGACGCCGAAGGTGATGAACCGCATCGTCATGGCCACACGGCCGCGCATCCCGGGTGGGCAGTAGGCCTGCCGGAACGCGCCCGCGGTCACGTTTCGTACGACAACGCCGGTCGCCCACACCAGGGTTCCGGCGAGTGCGATCATCAACAGAACCCCAGGGCCTGCGAGCGGGAAGAGCAGCAGGAAACAGTCGGTCACCGGGAGCAGCAGCAGGGTCCGGGCGGTACCCAGCCTGCGGCTGACCTTGCCCGCGATGATGGCACCGAGCAGTCCGCCGACGCTGATCACGATCGTGGTGGCGCCGACCGCCCAGGGGCTGAGCCCTTCGCTCCGGATCAGGAACACCACGACCAGCGCCTGGATACCGCTGACGAGCAGGTTGGTGCAGGCGCTGTTCGCGGTGATGACACCCAGATAAGGATCCCGCACCACGAAACGCATCGCCGCCCGGATGTCGGCCCGGAACGTGGTTCGCGGTTCGTCCACGCGGCCGTCCGGCCGAGCGGACGGTTCCCGCGCCCGGATGGACCACAGGCAGAAAGCGCTGAGCAGGAAGCTGAGCGCGTCGACGACCAGCCCGACGACGGCAGAGGAGACCTGGGTGATCAGTCCGCCTATCCCCGGGCCCGCGATGTTGGCCGCCTGTTCGCTGCCCATCAGGCGCGAGTTGGCCGCGACCAGCTCGTCCTTCTCGACCAGGAAAGGCAGATAGACGTTGTACGACGCGGTGAAGATGACGGTCGAGCACCCGGCCGCGAACGCGATCACGAGGACGTACCACATGGTCAGGGCGTCGAACCCGGCCAGCACCGGGACGCTCACGATCAGGACCGCCGAAACGAGCTGGCAGCCGATCATCAGCGTCCGCTGGGTGCGGCGATCGGCCCACGCTCCCGCCTGCAACCCGATCAGCACCCACGGCAGCCAGCTCATGGCGTTGAGCACAGCCACCATGAAAGTGCTGGCGCCCAGGGTTTGCACCGCCACCACGGGCAGCGCGAAGGTCGTGACAGCGGCGCCTGTCTTGCTGATGGACTCTCCTGCCCACAGGAGCCGGAAGTCCCTGCTGCGCAGCTTGCCGCCGGTCGCGGCGGTTTCCGTAGTCATCAGGCCCCGATTCTTGCTGAGAGCAGGGATCCGATGTCCGCCGCCGGACCCGGTTTCATCATCTCGAAGTGTCCACAGCCGACAGTTTGGCGGTCGATGGTCCCGCTGACGTACGGCTCCCAGAGTCGCGCCGGGTCACCTGTGCCGGAGCTGTTGTGCGCCGCACGGACGAAGACGACATCCCCGTGGAAAACAGGGTGTTCGCCGCCCTGGACGATGCGGATGAGGTTCGCGGTGGCACGCGGCAGGTCGGCCATGGTCTGCTCGGGCAGGCCGAAGCCGTCGGCCACGGCCCGTCTCATCCGCCGCCTCGACCGCGGATCGTCCGCGGTTTCGACCTCAAGGCCGAGATCCTGGGCCATGGTGAGAAGAATCGCCAGCTCGGTCGCGTCGATCACGGCGGCGGGATCCATGTCCTGGAGTTGCTGGTTGGTGGGATAGGAATCGAGCAGGGCCAGGAACTCCACGCGCTCACCCTCGCGCTGCAACCGACCGGCGACGGCGTGTGCGATGGTCCCGCCCAGCGACCAGCCGAGGAGGCGGTACGGGCCGGTCGGCTGAATCGCGCGGATCCGGTCGGCGTAGCTCGCGGTGAGCTCCGCGAGGTCACGCGGCCACGCCGACTCGTCGGACGTGTCCACCTGAAGGCCGTAGATGGGCACGTCGGGGGGCAGGTGCCGCTGCAGACCGGCATAGCACCAGGCCACACCGGACACCGGGTGTACGCAGAACAGCGGCACCTGATCGCCCGACGTCCGGATCGGCAGCACCGCGTCGATTCGTGCCTGCGCCGCGGGGTCTGCCGTGAGCGATTCGATGACCCCGGTGACGGTCGGTGCCTGCAGGAACATCCGGACTGACAGGTCCGTCCCCAAGGTCGCGCGGATCCGGCTGACGAGCTTGGTGGCCAGCAGCGAGTGGCCGCCGAGCGCGAAGAAGTTGTCGTCGGCGCCCACCGAGTCCAGACCGAGAACCTCGGCGAACAGGCAGCAGAGCCCTTCCTCGCGGGCCGTACGGGCGGCGCGGCCCGGTGCGGCGCGCTCGGGGTCGGGCAGTGCGGTGTGGTCGAGTTTGCCGTTGGGACTCAACGGAAGCGCGTCCAACACCACGAACGCCGACGGGATCATGTAGTCCGGGAGCCTGGTCATGGCATGACGGCGCACCTCGCCTTCATCGAGCGTACCGTCCTCGGGGACCAGATAAGCGACCAGTGCGCCCGCTTTGGACACCACGGCCGCGGTCCTGACCAGTGGGCTCTCCGCGAGCACCGCGGCCACCTCGCCCGGCTCGATCCGGAACCCCCGAACCTTCACCTGATCGTCCGCCCGGCCAAGGAAATCCAGCACACCTTCGCGCGTCCACCGCACCAGGTCCCCGGTGCGGTACATCCTCTCGCCTGGGGCGCCGAAGGGGTCCGCCACGAACCGTTCCGCGGTCAGATCCGCCCGGCCCCAGTACCCTCGGCTGACCTGCGCACCGGCTACGTACAACGCACCAGGCACGCCCACCGGGACCGGGCACAGCCACTCGTCCAGCACGTACACCCGGCTCCCCGGCACAGGTCGCCCGATCACCGGTCGGTCACCTTCGATCTGGGCAGCCGCGGAAACGACCGTGCATTCGGTGGGGCCGTACAAGTTCCAGCCCGTCACGCCCTCAGCGCGGCTGACCCGGTCCCACAACCCGGCGCCGACCGCCTCACCGCCCAGGATCAGCGTCGACGGCCGGTGTTCTCCCGCGAACAGCCCGTCTGCCACCAACTGCTCGGCGTAGGAGGGACTGACCTCCACCACGTCCACCCGGTGCTCGCCGATGTACTCCACGAGCGCGTGCGCGTCGCGGCGGACGTCGTCGTCCAGCACGTGCAACTCGTGACCGGCCAGCAGCCACAGGACGATGTTCCAGGACGCGTCGAACGACAGCGCGGTCACCAGACCCACGCGCAGCCGCTGCCCGGCGGGTTCGACCATCTCGCGGTGTTCGAAGGCCACCAGGTTGGCCAGGCCCTGATGGGTGACCACCACGCCCTTCGGCCGCCCCGTCGACCCAGAGGTGTAGATCATGTACGCCGGGTCCGACGGGGCCGTCTCCCGACGTTCTTCAACGCCGGTCGGACCGTCCGGCAGACCTGCCAACTCGGCGGTGGTGATCACCACGTGCGCAGCCGCGTCCGCCAGCATGTACCGCACCCGATCGGCCGGATACGACAGATCAATCGGGACGTACATCGCGCCTGCGGCCAACACCCCCAGCATCGCCGCCACCGAATCCACCGACCGGGGCAGCATCACGGCCACCGGATCTCCCGGACCCACCCCAGCCGCGACCAACCACCGCGCCACCTGGTTCACCCGGCAGCTCAGCTCTCCGAACGACATCGTCACGCCACCACACACCAACGCGGTCGAGTCCGGATCCGCAGCCGCCCGCGCCGCGAACAACTCCGGCACCAATTCCGGTACCACGTCGACAGCTTCGCCCACGCCAAGCTCCAGCAATGCCCGCCGCTGACCAGGCGCCAGAACATCCACCCTGCCCACCGGCAGGTCCGGCGCCGCCACCACCTCCTCCAACACCCGCACCAAGCCCGCCGCCAACGCCTCCACGCTTTCCCGGTCGAACAGATCGAGTGCGTACGTGAGGATGCCGGTCAGCCCGGCAGGACGGCCGTCGAGACCGAAGCACTCGCCCAAGGTGAAAGTCAGGTCGACCTTGGCGGTCGACGTGCGCGCGCTGACCGTCTCGGCGCGCAGGCCGGGCACCAGGTCCGTCACCACCGGCATCCGCAGGAAGTTCAGCATGACTTGGAAGAGCGGGTTGCGTCCCGGCGACCGCTCCGGGTTGAGGTGTTCGACCACCAGCTCGAACGGCGCGTCCTGGTTCTCCAGCACCGTCAGCACCGTCTCGCGCGTCCGGCCGAGCAGTTCGGCGAAGCTCGGATTCCCGGTGAGGTCGGTGCGCACGACGACCGTGTTGACGAAGAAGCCCACCAAGTTGTCCAAAGCCTTGTCGATGCGTCCGGACAGCGGCGACCCGACCGCTATGTCCTCGCCCGCGCCCCACCTGCTCAGCAGCACGGCCAATCCGGCGTGCAGCACCATGAACAGCGTCGCGCCGTTCGCGCGGGCCAGCTCGATGAGGCGCGCGTGCAGCCCAGCGTCCACAGTGAACGAAACGGCATCACCGCGGTGGGTGGCGAACAGGGGTCGGGGCCGGTCGGTGGGCAGCGGCAGGCACTGTGGTGCGCCCGCCAGCTCCTTGGCCCAGAAGGCCAGCTGGCCCGCCAGCACGCTGCCGGGGTCGCCTGCCTCGCCCAGCAGTTCGGCCTGCCACAAGGTGTAGTCGACGTACCGAACCGGGAGCGGTTCCCACTTCGGTTGCCTACCCTGGGATCGCGCCTCGTAGGCGAAGCCGATGTCACGCAGCAGCGGAGCCGTCGACCAGCCGTCCCCCACGATGTGGTGCATCACGATCATCAGCACGTGCTCGTCCGGGCCGACGGCGAACAGCGTGACGCGGATGAGGGGCTGGGAGCCTGCCAGGTCGAAGACACGGTTCGCGGCCCGCTGCACCGCCGCGGCCAAACCGCCGGGATCGCATTCGGCGATCTCCAGATCCACACCGGCTTCCTCGGGAGTCAGTACGCGCTGGTAAGGCTCTCCCTCGATGTCAGGGAACACCGTTCGTAGGGACGCATGCCGGTGGACGACATCGGCCAGTGCGCCGGCCATCGCCTGCCGGTCCAGCGGCCCCAGCAGGCGCAGCGCTCCTGGGATGTTGTAGGTCGGGTTGGGGCCTTCCAGTCTGTTCAGGAACCATAACCGCCGTTGCGCGAACGACAACGGAATCATCGTGTCTCCTCAGGTCATCGCCGCATCGGTCATCAGACGTAGCGCGGGACGGGCGGACCGGGCGGTGGCGAGCTCGGCGCTGAGATCAGCGACGGTCGGCGCTTGGAACACTGTCCTGACGGAGATCTCGGCGCCGAGTTCGCTCCGTATCTCGTTGACCAGCCTGGTGACCAGCATCGAATGCCCGCCGAGCGCGAAGAAGTTGTCGTCGATCCCGATCGGCTCGCGGCCGAGCAGCTGCGCGAACAGGCGACACAGCGTCTCTTCCTTGCTGGTGCGTGGTCCCCGGCCTGCCGGAGTGTGCGAACCCGACGGGTCAGGCAGTGCGCTGCGGTCGAGTTTGCCGTTGGGACTCAACGGAAGCGCGTCCAGCACCACGAACGCCGACGGGATCATGTAGTCGGGGAGTTTGGTCATGGCGTGGCGGCGCAGCTCACCGATGTCGGGCGTGCCACCGGCCCGCACCAGGTAGGCCACCAGCCTGTCGTCGTCGGCCACCACGACCGCGGCCTGGCCGACCAGCGGGCTTTCCGCCAGCACGGCGGCGATCTCGCCGGGCTCGATCCGGAACCCGCGGACCTTCACCTGGTCGTCGGCCCTGCCGAGGAACTCAAGCACGCCGTCGCGCGTCCACCGCGCCACGTCACCGGTGCGGTACATCCGCTCCCCCTCGGTCCCGAAGGGGTCGGCCACGAACCGCTCGGCGGTAAGGCAAGGACGACGCCAATACCCCTGAGCCACTTGTGTCCCACCGAGGAACAACGCTCCCGGCACCCCCATCGGGACCGGCCGCAGCCGTTCGTCCAGCACGTACGCGCGGGTGCCCGGCACCGGACGGCCGATCACCGGCCGATCACCACTCACCCTGGCGACCACCGAGTCCACTGTGCACTCTGTCGGGCCGTAGAAGTTCCACGCGGTCACGCGCTCGTCCCGGCGGATCCGCTCCCACAGCCCTGGCCCCACGGCCTCGCCACCCAGGATCAGCGTCGACGGCCCGCCCGGCCCGAGCAGTCCTTGGGCGATGAGCTGCTCGGCGTACGAGGGAGTGACCTCCAACAGGTCCACCTCGCGTTCACGCACGTAGCCGACGAGCGCCTGCATGTCGCGGCGCACCTCGTCCTCCAGCACGTGCAGTTCGTGGCCCGAGAGCAGAGACAACACCATGTCCCAGGAGCCGTCGAACGACAGCGCCGCCACCAGGCCCACCCGCAGCCGCCGCCCCGCTCGTCGTGATGGGGGCCCGGTCACTTCGCGGTGTTCGAAGGCGGCCAGGTTCGCCAGGCCCCGATGGGTGACGGCCACGCCCTTGGGTCGGCCGGTGCTTCCGGACGTGTAGATCAGGTATGCCGCATCGCCCGGTTCCAGCACACGGATGCGCTCCGCCGCGTCGATCGGCGCGTCCGCCAGTCTCGCCAGTTCGGTCTCCGCCTGCGCCGAACCCAGCAGCAGCAACGGCACGTCCGGCGCAGTCTCGGCCAGCTCGGCTGTCGTGATGACGACCCGCGGTGCCGAGTCCGCCAGCATGTACCGCACCCGCTTCGCCGGATACGACACGTCGACCGGCACGTACACCGCCCCGGCGGCGACCACACCCAGCAACGCCACCACCGAATCCACCGACCGCGGCAACAACACAGCCACCGGATCCCCCGGACCCACCCCAGCCGCGACCAACCACCGAGCCACCCGGTTCACCCGACAGCTCAACTCTCCGAACGACATCACCGCATCGCCACACACCAACGCCGTCGAGTCCGGCTCTGCCGTCGCCCGCGCCGCGAACAACTCCGGCACCAACTCCGGTACCAGATCAACAGATTCACCCACACCCAGCGCCAGCAACGCCTGCCGCTCGCCGGGCGCCAGGACGTCCACCTGGCTCACCGGCACGTCCGGCGCCGCCACCACCCCCTCCAACACCCGCACCAACCCCGCCGCCAACGCCTCCACACTCTCCCGGTCGAACAGGTCGAGCGCGTATTCGATGTCGCTCGTCAGTCCGGCCGGGCTGCCGTCGGGACCGAAGCACTCGCTCAGCGTGAAGGAGAGGTCGACCTTGGCGGTCGACGTGCGTACCGCCTCCATCTCCGCGGACAGACCGGGAACCACGTCCACGGCGCGCGGCGCGTTCTGCAGTGTCAGCATGGTCTGGAACAGCGGATTGCGTGCCGGTGACCGCTCCGGGTTGAGGTGTTCGACCACCAGCTCGAACGGCACGTCCTGGTTCTCCAGCACGGCCAGCGCGCGCTCGCGCACCCGGCCGAGCAGTTCGCGGAAGGTCGGGTCACCGGTGAGGTCGGTGCGCAGGACCACTGTGTTGATGAAGAAGCCGACCAGGTCGTCCAGTGCCTCATCGGTCCGCCCGGCCAGCGGCGACCCGACCGGGATGTCCTCCCCCGCGCCCCACCTGCTCAACAACACCGCCAGCGCGGCGTGCAGCACCATGAACAACGTCGCGCCGTTCGCCCTGGCCACCTCGGCAAGACGGGCGTGCAGATCCGCGTCCACCGTGAACGGCACGACGTCGCCGCGATAGGTGGCCGACGACGGCCGGGGCCGGTCGGTGGGCAGTGCCAGGCACTCCGGGGCGCCTGCCAGTTCCTTTGCCCAGAAGGACAGTTGCCCCGCGAGCACGCTGCCCGGGTCGTCGGCCCGCCCCAAGAGTTCGGCCTGCCACAACGTGTAGTCCACGTACTGCACGGGCAGCGGCTCCCAGTCCGGGACCCGGCCTTGGGACCGCGCCTGGTAGGCGCGTCCGATGTCGCGCAGCAGCGGAGCCGTCGACCAGCCGTCCCCGACGATGTGGTGTCCCACGATCATCAGCACGTGCTCGTCCGGGCCGACGACGAACAAGGTCATGTGGATCGGCGGCGGGGACGTCGCGGTCAGGTCGAAGACACGGTTCGCCGCCCGGCGCAGAGCCGCCGTCACATCACCGGTTTCGGCGATCTCCAGATCCAGGCGGGCGTCCCCGACGTCCAACACCTGTTGGTACGGTTCCCCAGCGCTGACCGGGAAGACCGTTCGCAGTGACTCGTGTCGTTGGATGACGTCGTTGACGGCGTCGGCCATCGCCTGCCGGTCCAGCGGCCCCCGCAGCCGCAACGCACCCGCCATGTTGTACGTCGTGTTGGGACCTTCCAGTTTGTTCAGGAACCACAGCCGCCGCTGCGCGAACGACAACGGGATCATCGCGTCCTACTTTCGGTTCAGGTCGTGGCTGGCCGGCGCATCTTGCGCAGCGCGGGACGGGCGGAGCGGGCGCCGTCGATCTGCGCGCTGAGATCGGCGACGGTCGGTGCCTGAAACACCGTTCTGACGGACAGTTCGATGCCCAGTTGACCCCGTATCCGGTTCACCAGCCGGGTTGCCAGCAGGGAGTGGCCGCCGAGCGCGAAGAAGTCGTCGTCGATCCCGATCGGCTCGCGGCCGAGCAGATCCGCGAACAACCCGCACAGCACTTCCTCCCGGTGATCGCGCGGCGGCCGTCCTGCCGGGGCTCGCGAGTCGTGGGGGTCGGGGAGCGCCGTGTGGTCGAGTTTGCCGTTGGGGGTCAACGGAAGCGCGTCCATCACCACGAACGCCGACGGGATCATGTGTTCGGGGAGTCTGGTCATGGCGTGGCGGCGTAACTCGCCTGGGTCAGGCGGGCTGTCCTCGGGGATCACGTAGGCGACCAAGATGTCCGCTTCGGCCACCACGGCCGCGGTCTTGACCAGCGGGCTCTCCGCAAGCACCGCGGCCACCTCGCCCGGCTCGATCCGGAAGCCCCGCACCTTGACCTGATCATCCGCCCGGCCAAGGAAATCCAGCACACCCTCACGGGTCCACCGCACCACGTCCCCGGTGCGGTACATCCTCTCACCAGGGGCACCGAAGGGATCCGCCACGAACCGTTCCGCGGTCAGATCCGCACGGCCCCAATATCCACGGCCGACCTGCGCCCCGGCCACGTACAACGCACCCGGCACCCCCACCGGGACGGGACGAAGCAGTTCGTCCAGCACGTACGCGCGGGTGCCCGGCACCGGGCGACCGATGACGGGCAGGTCGCCCGTCACCCGGGCGACCACTGAGTCCACTGTGCATTCGGTGGGGCCGTAGAAGTTCCAGCCCGTCACACCCTCGGCCCGGCCGACCCGGTCCCACAACCCGGGCCACACTGCCTCACCGCCCAGGATCAGCACCGACGGCCCACTCTGCTCGAGCAACCCCTCCGCTATGAGCTGCTCGGCGTACGAGGGGGTGACCTCGAGGACATCTACTCCGTGCTCGCGCACGTAGCCGACCAACGCCTGCGCGTCACGGCGGACATCGTCGTCCAGCACATGCAACTCATGACCGGCGAGCAGCCACAACACCATGTCCCAGGACGCGTCGAACGACAGCGCCGCCACCAGACTCGCCCGCAGCCGCCGCCCTGCTCGCCGCGCCGCGGGTTCCATCACCTCGCGCTGTTCGAACGCGGCCAGATTCGCCAGGCCCTGATGGGTGACCACCACGCCCTTCGGCCGCCCCGTCGACCCAGAGGTGTAGATCATGTACGCCGCGTCCGACGGAACCGGCATCCGCCGCTCCCCCACGCCGATCGGACCGTCCGCCAGACCCGCCAACTCGGCCTCCGCCTGCGCCGAACCCAGCAGCAGCAACGCGACAGCCGACCCCTGCCCGGCCAACTCGGCCGTCGTGATCACCACGCGCGGGGTCGCGTCCGCCAGCATGAACCGCACCCGATCCACCGGATACGACACGTCGACCGGCACGTACATCGCCCCGGCGGCGACCACACCCAGCAACGCCACCACCGAATCCACCGACCGCGGCAACAACACAGCCACCGGATCCCCCGGACCCACCCCAGCCGCGACCAACCACCGAGCCACCCGGTTCACCCGACAGCTCAACTCTCCGAACGACATCTTCACACCACCACACACCAACGCCGTCACATCCGAATCCACCGCCACCCGCGCCGCGAACAACTCCGGCACCAACTCCGGTACCAGATCAACAGATTCACCCACACCCAGCGCCAGCAACGCCTGCCGCTCGCCGGGCGCCAGCAGCTGGAGCTGGCTCACCGGCACGCCCGGATCGGCCGCCACCGCTTCCAGCACGGCGATCATGCCCTGCGCCAGCGACTTCGCGTTCTCCCGGTCGAACAGGTCCGGCCGGTACTCGATGTCCATGCCGATCGCGTCGCCCGTCGACCGCACGGCGACGTTCAGGGTGTAGTTGGTCTTGACGTCGGCCTCCACGTCGGACATCGGGAAACCGTTCGTCGTGCCCGCCCCGGGGAAGTTCTGGTACACCAGGTGAGCGTCGAACAGCTCCTGGTGTCCCGCTGCCTGCCGGACATCGACAAGGCCGAGGTGGTGGTGCGGGATCAGCCGCGACTGCTCGGCCTGGACGCGTGCCATCATGGCGGCGACCGTTTCCGGGCGCGACAGGGTCCTGCGGATTCGGACGGGCAACGTGTTGAGGAACATCCCCGCCATGTTCTCGATGCCAGGCACCTCCGGGGACCGACCGGTGACCGTGCCTCCGAACACCACGTCGCTCTGACCGGTGGCCGTGCCGAGAGCCAGACCCATCGCCGTCTGGAAGACGCTGTTCATCGTCAGGCCACGGCCACGGGCGAAGCCGCGCACCTTCGTGACCAGTTCGGCGGGCACCTCGGCGGCCAGGATCTCGCTGGGGACCAGCCACCGGTCGGGATCGGGCGGCGCCAGCAGGGTCGGGCCCGGCAGGCCGGCGAGTGCGGCTCGCCACGCGTCCTTGGCCGCGGCACGGTCCTGTCTGGCCAGCCACCGGTAGTAGCCCTCCAGGGGCGGCGGTGACGGCATGCCGGTGTCGTCACCGCCGCGTTCGTAGAGTTGCGCCAACTCGCCGAGAAGCAGCCAGGAGGACCACCCGTCCAGCACCGCGTGATGGGTGCAGAGGATGAAGCGATGCCGGTCCGGTGCGAGCCGCACCAGCATGAACCGGGTGAGCGGGGGCTTGGTGACGTCGAAGCGGGCCGACCGGGTCTCCTCGGTCAACTGCTCGAGCCGGACCGTGCGCTCGGGCTCCGGACTGCCGGACAGGTCGACCTGCCGCCAGAGCAGTGGCACGTCACGCAGGACGACCTGAGCAGTGCGGTTCGCCCGGTCCTGCCGGAAGCAGGCCCGCATGCACTGGTGCCTGGCTTGCATCCGCGCACACGCGGCTCGCAGCGCGGCCACGTCCAGTGGCCCGGTCAGCAGGGCCGACAGGGACATGGTGAACAGACTCGGGCCTGCTTCGCCGAAGTCGGCGTGGAACAGTTGCCCCTCCTGCAAAGGGGTCAGCGGCAGGACGCACTCGATGCTGGCGTGGCTCACTTGCTGGTCTCCCAGTCGGCTTCGGCGCCACTGGCGGAGGCACCGGCTTCCTCGAACTCGCCGAAGTCACCGAAGTCGCCGTCCTCGAACGTCACCAGCGGTTCTTCCCCGGCGTCCGCGAAACCGCCGACCGGCGCGGGAAGTTCGCCTGCCACCATGGCCAGTGTCGCCGCGGTCTGGTGGTCGAACAGATCACGCACGCCGAAGACGAGACCGGCCTCGCGGGCGCGGGCAACGACCTGCAGCGCGAGCACGCTGTCGCCACCCACCTCGAAGAAACTGTCCTGGGGGTGGACCAGGTCCAGTTCCAGCACCTCGGCGAGGATCCGGCACAGCGTCGCCTCCGTCGCGGCGAGGGTGCCGGTCATGGCGCGGTCGCCTGAGCGGAAAGGTTTCCCGGCGTGATGTCGGTCCAGTTCTCCGCCACGTAGTCGAGGCACGCCTGCCGTTCGGCGCCGCCGTACACCACCTGCCAGCCGGACGGCACGTCGATGACTTCCGGCCAGAGCGAATGCTGACCGAGTCGGTTGACCAGGACCAGGTAACTCGCGTCCTCAATCTCAAAGGGATCGACCACGGCTGGACTCCAAACGATGGGTCGGCGTCTTCCCGGAAGACTCGCAGAGCGTTCTGATCGACCGCTGACCTCGGCCTGACCGGCGCTGGAGGTCAGCGTTCGGCCAGCCGCGTGTCAAGAACGGTTGGCATAGTGGCGTTCGTGACGATCGAGGCCGAACGTGACGCGGCACGTGAGGTCGTTCGCGAATCACCGATCCGCGCCACACCCTCTGCGCCGACCCATCAGATCGGAGAACGCCATGCGGCTCCCCGGGCCCCGAGGACCCATCAGCACCGCGCTGTTCGCCTGGCTGTCCGGCGAACCCGGACCAGTGCCGTCCCCCCTCACCGACCTCCTCGACGCGCTCCCGCAGGCCACTGCCGACGCCCGGTCCGATGAGGACGTCCAAATCAGCCTGTGGGTCTGCTACGGGCTCACCTACGAAGGCTTCGACGGCGTCGACGAGCGGTGGGAGTGGCAGCCGACGCTGCTGGCCGTGCGCGGCGCACTGGAGGCCGTGTTCGAGCGGGATCTCCTCGCCGAGGTGCAGGTGCCCGCGGACCTGACTCCGGACAAGGTGCCCGCGTTCCTGATGGAGCGCTGCGGCGCCACCTCCCCGGCCGCGTTCCTGAAGTTCATGCAACAGGAAGCGACCATCGAGCAGTTCAAGGAACTGGTGATCACCCGGTCGATCGACGCGTTGCACGAAGGCGACGCCCACACGTGGGGCATCCCGCGGGTCAACGGCCGCGCCAAGGCCGCGTTGATCGAGATCCAGGCCGACGAGTACGGCGGCGGGATGCCCGGCCGCCTGCACGCCGAGCTGTACGCGATCCTGATGTCCGAACTGGACCTCGACCCGGAGTACGGGGTGTACATCGAGCAGATCCCGGCCGCCGCGCTCGTCCTGCACAACCTCAGGTCGTTCTTCGGTCTGCACCGCCGCTGGCGCGGCGGGATCCTCGGCAACCTCGCGGCGACCGAGATCGGCTCGTCGCTGATCAACCGCCACTTCAGCGAAGGCCTCGCCCGGCTTGGCGGGTCGAAGAAGTCGCGCTGGTTCTACGACGAGCACATCCTCGCCGACGCCGTGCACGAGCAACTGGCCGCCCACGACATGTGCGGCGCGTTCGTGGCCGACTACCCGGCCGAGTGGGATCGCGTCGTCATCGGCGCACTGGCCACGCTCAGCGTCCGTGCCCTGTTCGCCAGGTCGGTCGTCGACCCGTGGGCAGCGGGGGCCACGTCGTTGCGCGAACTCGCCCCCGTCTGAGCAAGCACGGTTCGAGAGAGCAGGAGCAGTTCATGTCGGACGACCAGCCACCTGTCGAGATCACCGTCTACGAGAACGGACCGGTCATCGTGCGTGGCACCTACAAGCTTCAGAACAGCGAGCGCAACGACATCGACCCCGGGCGGGAGACCATCGCGCTCTGCCGGTGCGGCCTGTCCGCCCTCAAACCGTTCTGCGACGGCAACCACGCGCTGCGCGGCGCCGCCCGCAGCGCACTCTGAGCCGAGCCCGCGCTCCCATGACCCGAAGGAACCACACCTCATGACGATCGAGGCCGAACTCAACGAGGCACGCGCGGTCATCCGCGAGTACTCGTCGCGGATAGCGCAGCTGACGGCCGAAAAGCACGAGCCCATCGCGATTGTGGGCATCGGCCTCCGCATGCCCGGTGGCAGCGCGACCATGGACGCCTTCGCCGAATACCTCGACTCGAGCAGGTCCGCGATCGGACCCGTCCCCGCCGACCGGAGCAACGCGGCGGAGTTCGGCGGCGGCACCGCGGCCAGCGGGGGCTTCCTGACGGGAATCGACCAGTTCGACACGTCGTTCTTCAACATCTCCCCCAAAGAAGCGCGCTGCATCGACCCGCAGCAGCGGCTGGCCCTGGAAACCTCGTGGGAGGCACTGGAGAACGCGAACATCGATCCCGCTGGGCTGCGGCGTGGCAACGCCGGAGTCTACTTCGGCGCGAGCGGTATGGACTACGCGTGGGAGATCGGCGGGCTCGACGTCCAGGACATGGACGGCTACCTCGCAGGCGGGTTGCTGAACGCGGCGGTATCGGGGCGGGTCTCGTACTTCCTGGGCACCCGCGGACCGTGTATGTCGGTGGACACCGCATGCTCGTCGTCACTCGTCGCGCTGCACCTCGCGGTCAACGCTTTGCGCAACCAGGAATGCGAGCTGGCGTTGTGCGGCGGCGTCAGCATCATCCACCACCCCTACAGCAGCATGATGCTCACCGACATGCAGGCACTGGCACCAGACGGACGCTGCAAGACCTTCGACGAGTCCGCCGACGGCTACGGGCGAGCCGAAGGCTGTGCCGTGGTCGTGCTGAAACGGCTCAGCGACGCCGAGCGCGCAGGCGACACCGTCCTTGCACTGGTCCGCGGCACCGCGGTCAGGCAGGACGGCGAAAGCGCCGGGTTCACCGCCCCCAACGGCATCGCGCAGGAAGCACTCATGCGCGCCGCGCTGGCCAACGCGATGCTCGAACCAGGCGACATCCAGTACGTGGAGGCGCACGGCACGGGCACGCCACTCGGCGACCCCATCGAGATGGCGTCGATCGCCGAGGTGTTCGGGCCGTCGCACAGCAAGAAGGACCCGCTCCTCGTCGCCTCGCTCAAGACCAACATCGGGCACATGGAGGCCGCTGCCGGGATCGGTGGCGTGATCAAGACCGTGCTGCAGATGCGTCACGGCACCTTGTTCCCGCACCTGAACATGGACAAGCCGTCGAGCCGCATCGCCTGGGACACCTGGCCGGTTCGGGTGCCCACCGAGCAGGAGCCGTGGACCGCCGACGTCCGCCGTGGGCTGGTGAACTCGTTCGGGTTCACCGGAACGATCGCGTCCGTCGTTCTGGAAGAGGCGCCGAAGCCGGTACTCCCGGCACCGGAAGCCGTCCAAGAGGGGCACGTGCTGACCCTGTCGGCCAAGTCGGTCCCGGCACTCGGCGCGCAGATCCGGCGCTACCAGCAAGCATCGGCCGACCGGCCCGACATCGGCGTCGCCGATCTGTGCCACACCACCAATGTCGGCCGGTCCCATTTCCGTCATCGGGTGTCCGCCGCGGTGACCAACCGGGAGGACCTCGCCGCCCGGCTCGATGACATGCTGGCCGTCGTCGAGAACGACCGGCTGCCCAAGTACGCCAACCGCAAGGTCGGATTCCTCTTCTCGGGCATGGGTGTCGCGCTGCGCCCCGGCATCGGCGCGGGACTCCACCGGCGGCACCCGGTGTTCGCCGAGGAACTGGACGCCTGTGACGAAGTCCTGACGCCGCTCGTCGGGCGCCCGGTCAAGAGCATGGTGCTCGGCACGGGCGGGCCGGAGGACACCGAGGCGCTGGGCATGGTCCGGTACGAGCAGCCTGTCCGGTTCGCCTTCGAGTACGCGCTGGCCCGCCTGTGGATGTCGTGGGGAGTCCGGCCGACCGTGGTCGCGGGTCACAGCATGGGCGAGATCGTGGCAGGTGCGGTGGCCGGGCTGGTCAGCCTCGCGGACGCCGCCAAGCTGATCGCGGCACGGGCCAGGATGATCGATTCGGTCCGCGCCCCCGGCTGCATGGTGTCCGTCGGGGCCGGAGTGGACGACGTCGTCCCGCTGCTGGCCGGATGTCCGGATGTCGCCATCGCCGCCGTCAACGCACCGCAGCAGACCGTCATCTCCGGCGGTCGTGACTCCATCACCGCGATCACGGCCGAACTCACCGCCAGGGACATGGCCTTCACGCTCCTGCCGGTGTCGCAGGCATTCCACTCCCCCTTGATGGCCGAGGCGACCGCCGAACTGCGGGAAGCCCTCGACGGCATCCAGTTCACCGAGCCCGCGATCACGCTTGTGTCGACCGTGTCCGGCCAGGTGGCGAAGAAGAGCGACTTCTCCGTCGACTACTGGGTACGCCACATCGTCGAGCCGGTGAACTTCGTGGCCGCCATGCGGGCGTTGGACAAGCGGGGCAAGCACCTCTTCATCGAGATCGGCCCGTCGTCGACGCTGACTCCGCTGGGCAAACGCTGCGTCCCACCGGGAAAGCACGTCTGGCTGGCCAGCGTCCGGCCGTCCGATCAGGACGGCGACGCCGTCGTCGACGCGGTCGCCAAGGCCTACGCGGCCGGTCAGCCGATCTCGTGGCAAGCCTTTCACCGGGGACGCGGCCGACGGCGGGTGGAGCTGCCGACGTACGCGTTCGACCGCGGCTCGTACCGGCTGCCTGCCGGTCCGGCCAACGGGGCGAGCATCGGCAGGCCGGGGCAGACAACTCAGGCCGACGCGGCGGCACCGGACCGGAGCACCGGAAACGGTGTGGTCGAGACCGCGGTGCTGACCACACCGGACGGTGGCGAACGCCAGAGCGCGATCACCACGCTGGTCCGGGAAAAGGCCGCGGCGGTGCTGGAGTTCGACGACCTCTCCGCCGTCGCGGCGGATGCCGACTTCACCGACCTCGGCATGGACTCGCTGCTCGCGGTCCAGCTCCGCAAGGAGCTCTGCGCGGCGCTGTCGATCTCCTTCGCCACACCGGAGATCTTCAACAACCCGACTCCGCTCGCGCTCGCCGAGTTCCTCGACGGGTGCCTCGAGAAGGTGGGATGAGCGATGAGCACGACCGAGAGCCCGGCAGTTGTCCCAGTGGTCGCCCCGGTGAGCGCGCCGCCTGCCCACTGGTTCAGTCCCGCGCGGCTGCCGGAGGAAACCCCGATCCGCCTGCTGCTGATGCCGCACGCCGGGAGCGGGGCGGCCGCGTACCGCACCTGGAAACGCCTGCTCCCGGCGGAGGTCGGCGCGCAGGCGCTGACTCTGCCGGGACGCCAGGGCCGACGCGCCGAACCGCTGCCCGTCGACTGGGACGAACTGCTCGACGACCTGTACCAGGCGGTACTGGCCACTGTGGACGACGAACGCCCGTTCGCGATGTTCGGGCACTGCACCGGCGCGATGATGGCTTACCGGCTGGCCGTCCGGCTGGCGGCCGAAGGCGAGCAGGCTCCGGCACTGCTGGGCATGTCCAGTTGGGCGCCGAGGGGTTTCTTCACCGCGCCCGCAGGCCACGAGAAGCTGTCGATGGACGAGTTCGGCGGGATGTTCAAGGGCCTCGGCGCCTTCCCCGACGAGCTGTGGACCGATCCGGACATGCTGGACCTGGTGCTGCCACCGGTGATCGCGGACTTCCGGATCGCCGTGCAGTACGAGGACGACGAGGCTGTCGTGGACTGCCCGCTGGTGAGCTACGCGGGCGACTCGGATCCGTTGCTGGTCGACCCGGACGCCATGGCCGTCTGGGCCGAGCGCAGCCGCCAGTACCTGGGGCACCACGTGTATCCGGGCGGGCACTTCTACGTCAGCGAGCACGCCGCGGCTGTCCTGTCGGACTTCACCCGGCGTCTGACACGAATCGTCGAAGACGAAGGTCTTTGAGCGAAGGTCCGCGCTCGATCAACAGCTACCTCAGGGGAACGTGACGTTACTCAGCCACAATCCACATCGTTACCGGCACTTGCGCCGGGACGCGACCACACGTGAAATCCCGGGGAGGCGGACTAGCTACGTAGCACGGCGTGGTCGGCGCCGAGGCGAAGTGCCTCATGGTGGTTGAGGATCGCGTTGAAGAGGTTGCGCAATGTCACGGTCGGCTCCACACCGAGCTCCTCGTGGAGCCGGGCGCGCATCTGGGTGTAGGCACTCAGGGCACGCGCCTGCTGCCCGGACCGGTACAGCGCGATCATCAGTTGCTCGCAGAAGCGCTCGTTCAAGGACAGCGCCTCGACCAGTTCGGACAACGTCGGGATGATGTCGGTGTGCCGCCCGCTGCGCAGCTCCAGGTCGAACAGCGTTTCCAGGGCCACCACGCGGGCGGTTTCGTAGCGTTGCGCCACGATGCGGCACAGCGATCCCTGGAGCACCAGGCCGAAAGCCTTGCCACGCCACAACGACAGCGCGTCGCGCAACGAGTCCGCCGCCGATCTCGGATCGGAGGTGCCGAGGAATCGGGCGTAGTCGAACGCACGCATGAACACCTTCGCGTCGACGGCGTCCTCGCCTGTGCGCAGGCAGTAGCCGGAGTGCTCGACGATGAGCCGGGTGGACCGGTCGTCGGACGCGGCGTCTATCCGCCTGCGCAACCTGCTGATGTGCGCCTGCAAGGCGTTCTCCCAGTGCGGCGGGGGCTCGTCGCCCCACAACTCCGAGACCAGCGCGTCCACCGCGACCGGTACCCCTTCGGCGGCAAGCAGTGTCGCGAGCAGTGAGCGCTGCAGGGTTCCGGACACGTTCAGCGGCCGGTTGGCCGACTGGCATTCGAGTGGACCGAGTACGAGAAATTTGATCACCACGATAGTTCCCCTCCCCGTGATTTTTCCGCTGTGCGTTCCCCCATGCAGTGACAACCGGGTCGGCCGCACCACCGTGCGGTGCGGCCGGCCGGAACCCGGTCAGCGCGCTTCCGCCCGCAGCAACCGGCGCAAAACCTTGCCGGTCGGGTTGCGCGGCAACGTGTCCACGAACTCGAACCGGGTGGGAATCTTGAAATCGGCGACCCTGCCCCGCAGGAACACCATGAGGTCGCGCACGGTCGCCTGCTGATCCCCGTGGAGCACCACCACAGCCTTGACCGCCTGGCCCCACCGCTGGTCGGGCACGCCGACCACCGCGGCGTCGGCGATCGCCGGGTGCTCGGACAGCGCCTTCTCCACCTCCGCCGGATAGATGTTCTGACCGGCGACGATGATGGCGTCGTCCACGCGGTCCAGCACGTAGAGGTAGCCGTCCTCGTCCAGGTAGCCCGCGTCGGGCATGATCAGCCAGCCGTCGACGAGCGCGTTCCTCGTCGCCTCCGGCTGCCGCCAGTACTCGATGAAGGTGGCGGGATTCCTCGCCCAGATCTGGCCGACCTGGCCTGCGGGCAGGACCTCCCCGTCGCGGCCCACGATCCGCACCTCGTTGCCCGGGCACGGCAACCCGACCGAATTCAGCCTCGGGTTGCCCGGCCTGTGTTCCGCGGGGGCGAGGCATGTGACCCCGGCGCCTGACTCGGCTGCCGCGTACATCTGCGCGAGCTCGCAGTCGAAGCTCTCCATGCACTGGAGCAGCAGAGACGGCGCGATCACCGAGCCCCCGTAGGTCACCTTGCGCAGTGACGTGAACGCCTGCCGCGTGGCGGCGCGCTCAGCAAGCAACATCCGCAGCATCGCCGGTGCGGCGAACATGATCGTGACCTGGTGGTCGCGGATGCACCGCACCGCCTCTTCGGGGACGAACATCCGCATGACCACGTGCGTGCACCCGACCCCGAAGCCGTACATGAACCAGCCCATGCCCGCCGAGTGCAAGCCGGAGAAGCAACTCAGGGACCGGTCCGCCGGGTGGTAGTCGATCCAGTCGAGCCCCGCCTCGGTCATGTGCTCGACGAAGGTGAAGTAGGAGCGGTGGGCGAGGACTACGCCCTTGGGCAGACCGGTCGTCCCGCTGGTGTACATCTGCACGAACGCGTCGTCGCGTCCGGTGCCGGGATCGAGGTCCGTTTCGGGGTGACCGGCCCGCCAGCGCAGGAAACCGTCCGCGAGCGAGTCGGGCGTGTCCATCTCGATCACCGTGGCCAGCGAGGGCAGGTCCGGCCGCAGCCGGTCCACAGTAGACCGGAAATCGCGTTCGACGAACAACACCTCGGCGTTCGAGTCCCGCAGCACGTGGTCCACTTCGCGGGAGGTCAACCGCCAGTTGATCGGCACGAGCACAGTCCCGCTCTTGGCACAGCCGAGTGCGATCTCGAAGTAGAACTCGGACTCACGCCCGAGGTAGGCGATGCGCGCTCCCCGGCGCACCCCCTCGGCGAGCAGCGCGTGCGCGGTCTGGTTGCTGCGGCGGTGGAACTCCGCGTAGGTCACCTCACGCCCCTCGCAGATGACGGCGGGCTGATCAGGGCGCCGCCGGGCATGCTCGGCACACCGAGCGGTGAGCGTCTGCGAATTCGGGTCGTTCACGGGCTCGTGTCCCTTTCGTCCACTGGCATGGAGCCGAAGATGTCGGCCAGTACTTCGTCGGCCAAATAGGCTATGAGACGTTCCATAGTCGGACTGTTGAACAACACGTTCGTACTCACGCTACGACCGAGCTGCGTTTCGAGTCGTTCCTTGACCTCGGTGATTCCCAGCGAGGTGAAACCGAGCTCGAAATAGCTCATGTCAAACGGGAGGTCTTCGTCATCCGCCATCATCAGAGTCGTCTTGAATTCCGCGACGACGAGGTCTTCCAGTCCGGCACGCCGTTCAGCGGGCGGAAGCTCACACAGCCGTTCGATCGCCATCATGTCCCGACCATTTTCTCCCGGCGCATGGATTTGGTAATATCCCACCTTTAATCTGCTGTGAAATCTACCCTCGACGGCTGACGTCGAACTGACACGACCTTGAGGTCACGGGCCACCTTTTACCCACACGTGAAGACTACCGTTAGTGACACAACCGTCATCCCGAGTAACACCTCCACCCCTGCTCACCTGCCGCGTTCTTCATGATCTCGCTTTCATCCGATGCGGTGACAGCTTCAGCGTGGGCGACAGTCGGATTCCCGGCATGAGTGCCAGGCGCCTAATTTCCCGCGATCCGAAAACCGCCCGTCACGGAACGCGATTGCCAGATCACACGTGAACTGACACCCGGGGTGTCAGGAGAATCACCTTCCGTAGACACCGATCCGCCGATCGCACGAAACACTACGTCCCATTGTCGACCGAGAACGGTGTGCACGCGTTCACACGATCGTCCCGGCCGCAGCCGGGTACACCGAACGCACCTCTGATCGTTGCGACACCCAGCGGTTTCTCCTGACCTGTTCGGACTACAGACCCGGCGGGTGCCACTGCCTGTTAACGGTGGTGGCGCGAATTTCCGCGGACGTCCGGGGCCGATCTCCATTCCACGACGCCGGCGACGAGTGCATTCGCGGCGCCCCCACGTACGGAGATCCGGAATCTGCGTGGTTTCCACGCATGACTTCGCCGGGTCCACCTGGCAGCATCCGCGCGGTGAATCCGGGGATGGCCGCACAAAGCCGGCTCAGCCGCTCATCCTGCCTTGTCAGGTGGTCGACGCGGCAATCGCGGCGGCGAACTCCTCGTGCAGGAGCCGAGCCAGCGACCGCAACTGGGGAGTGGTGCGGTCAGCGCGCCAGACCAGGCCCAGCTGCGAGGTGCCGTCCAGGCCACGCACCGGGATGTAGTGCACGTCGCGGCGGTTGCTCCGCTCGACGAACGGGCGGCACACCAGCATCCCGTGGTCGCTGTTCGCGACCAGCGCCATGCCCTCCTCCATCGTGGTGACGCCGGTCGTGATTCGCAGCGCGGTGCCGGACGGCGTCGACCGCGGCACCTGGGCGTCGACCCAGTAACCGGGTGCGTCACCGGCCGGGGTGACAAGGTCCACGACCACCAGGTCCTCGACGTCGACCTGGCCTCGGCGGGCGAACGGGTGGGTCGTGCCGACCGCGAGGAACTGGTCCTGCGGCGGGAACCGGAAGCCGACCGTCAGCCGCTCGTCCCGGGCGGGCAGCTGCACGACCGCGCAGTCGACCGCGTCGTCCAGGATCACCGAGAACGGCGAACCCAGCGGGATCTCGGTGACCAGCACCGACACGTCGTGACACGCCCGGAACCGGCGGAGCGCGACGGTGACCTCCTCGTACACGCTGCCTTGGAAGCCGATCCGCACCTCACGCAACGAGCCGCGCTTGGCCCGTTCGCTCGCCTGCGCGACCACACCGACCAGGTGTGCGTAGGCGGGCCGCAGTTCTGCGAGGAACTCCGCACCGAACCTGGTCAACGCCACTCGCCTGCTGGTCCGCTCCACCAGCCTGGTCCCGACGCGGCGTTCCAGGCGCGCGATGAGCTGACTCACCCTGCTCTGCGAGTATCCGAGACGGGCGGCGGTCCGGCCGAAATGCAGCTCCTCCGACAGCACGAGCAGGCACTCGATCCCCTGGACGGGAAGCTGGCTCATCACTCACTCCCCGCCGCGGCCACCATCGATGAGCCTAGCTGATCGATGGTGCAGCGAATCGCTGTTGTTCCACGAGATGGACCTTGCTCGAATGAGCCGCATGAGCACGTCCGCCTCGATCCGCATCGAATCAGAACAGCACGACACCACGGTTCGGCAATGGCTGTCCGTCGCGGTGGTGGTGCTGAGCACGTTCGTCGTCGTCACCTCGGAAATGCTGCCGGTCGGGGTGTTGACCCCGATGGCGGAAGGGCTCGGCATCACGCCGGGAATGGCCGGTTACAGCCTCTCCGTCACCGGCCTGGTGACCGCGGTCACGGCTCCGGTCGTCCCTCGCGTGCTCGGCGCCCTCGATCGGCGGGCAGTCGTCGCCGTGGCGATGGTGCTGCTGGCCGTGGGCAACGTCCTCACTGTTGTCTCCCCGGGTTTCACGCTGCTGGTCGTGTCGCGCGTCGTGCTCGGCGTCGCGATGGGCGTCGTCTGGTCGTTGGCGTCGGTCATCGCGCCACGCCTCGTCGCACCACGACACGCGGCCCTCTCGGTCTCGTTCGCGGTCAGCGGCGTCGCGGCGGCCTCGGTTGTCGGCGTGCCGGTGGGCACGATCATCGGCGACGCGTTCGGATGGCGCATCGCCTTCGCCACGTTCGCTGTCTCCGCCGTACTCCTCGGAGCAGCGCTGCGTCTCCTGCTTCCCCGGCTGCCCAAACCAAAGTCCACCACCCCGGGAGCCGAACGGGCCGCCGGGGGCCGTTCGCTGTTGCGCACACCCGCGGTCGCCAGCGGCCTGGTGGTGGTCGTGTTCCTGGTGACAGCGCACTTCGCGGCTTACACCTACATCCGGCCCGTGCTGGAGGTCGGCCCCGGGTTCGGCGCAGCGGCGATCGCGGCGATCCTGCTCGCCTACGGGATGACCGGCCTCGTGGGCAACTTCGCGGCCGGTGCGCTGGCCGCACGGCGTTCCCGCGCCACCGTCCTCACGCTCGCCCTCGGTGTCGCCGTCTCGATCGTGGTCCTGGCGTCGTTCGACACCTCAGGTGTGGCAACTGTCGCAGGCGTCGTGCTCTGGGGACTGGCCTATGGCGGACTGTCCGTGGGCGGTCAACTGTGGATGACACAGTCCGCGAGGGGACGTGAAGAACACGTCACTGGGCTGTATGTCGGAGTTTTCACCGCGGCCATCGCACTGGGCGCGTTCCTCGGCGGCACCGTGTACGAGGCCGCCGGTGCGACCACGTTGCTGTGGACCGCTGCCGCGCTGGCACTGGCCGCACTCGCGGCCGGAGTGCTGGGCCGGGGTCCGATCAAGCAATAGGCTGCCATCGTGGACGTCCGCACTGTTGATTACCACACCGGCGGTGAGCCGTTCCGCGTCGTACCCGACCCTCCGGTGGTCATCGCAGGAGCCACCGTCGCCGAGCGCCGCATGTTCGCCATCAGCGACCCCGAAGTGGACACCCTGCGCAAGCTGTTGTGCTTCGAACCCCGGGGCCACGCGGACATGTACGGCGGGTTCGTCACCCCACCCGACGACGCGGGTGCGGACTTCGGCGTGCTGTTCTGGCACAAGGACGGCTTCTCCACCGCGTGTGGCCACGGCTCGATCGCGCTCGCGGTCTGGGCGGTGCAGACCGGCCGCGTCTCCCGCGATCCGTCGGGAACCACCGCCGTCGTCGTGGACGTCCCGTCCGGCCGTGTCAGCATGCGCGTGCACGCCACCGGCGAGCGGATCACCGCCGTCGACTTCGTCAACGTCCCCAGCTACCTGCTCAGTGAACACGTCACCGTCACCACCTCACGCGGGAACGTCACCGTCGACATCGGCTACGGGGGCGCGATCTACGCGCACCTGAACGCCGCGGCCGTCGGTTTGACCGTCAGCCCCGCCGACTACGCCGAACTGATCGCGATCGGCCGTGAGGTGAAGTGGGCGCTGAACGAGACCGACCACGCCCGCCACCCCGTCGACGACCGGCTCAACGGTGTCTACGGGACCATCCTGTTCGAGGACCTCGGCACCGACGAGGCAGGCAACCCGCATCAGCGCAACGTCACCGTCTTCGCCGACGGCCAGGTCGACCGCTCCCCTTGCGGCTCCGGCACCTGCTCACGGGTCGCGGTGCTCGCGGCGGGCGGTCAGCTCGCGATCGGCCAGACGCTGGTCCACGATTCGATCGTCGGCACCCGCTTCCACGCCAGGATCGTCGACGAGCTCACCGTCGGCGGCCGTCCCGCCGTGGTGCCTGAGGTCACAGCGACCGCGTACCGGACCGGGGAGCACCGCTTCGAGATCGACCCCGCGGACGAGTTGGGCACCGGATTCGTGCTCCGCTGACCGCGTGGCGGACATCGTCTCGTCGCGGACGAACCGGCCGATCTGGTCGACGGCGTGCAAAGCGCGTCTCGATTCGCTGTAGGCAGTCCAAAGTGGGACGTCAGCGGCGCCGGGCCCACGCGCTCGCGTCGGCGCTGTAGCGGATGAGCAGCTCCGCGAACCGGATTCGTTCCTCGGGTGCCCAGTGCGCCGTGATGTCTTCGAACGTCTCGCGCTGAGCGGCGGCGAAACGGCTGCGCGCGGTTTCACCGCGCTCGGTGAGCTCCAGCACGGTCCGGCGGCCATCTGCCTGGGAGGCGGCGCGGCGCAGCAGGCCGTCGGCGATGCAGGCGGCCACTGTGCGGCTGGCCACCGGTTGCGCGACGCCCATCTCCGCGGCGAGTCCGCCGACCGTCATCTCGTCCGCCGAGTCGGCGATCACGTTCAGCACCACGTTGCGGTACACGTCCGTGCGCGACGCCGGGGCGCGTCGGCGCAGCCGCGACAGCGCCGGGCCGATCTGGTCCAGCAGGGCATCGTCGGACGAACGCGGACTGCTCACGCCGGGATCGTAGTCCATCGAACAATGTATTTGCATACTCGACGCTAACTATATAGCTTCAGGTATGTAAATCTGGATCGGACCCGAAACGAGGTGGCCACCGTGGCCGTCACCGCAATCACCGGCGCCCAGGTCTTCGACGGCGAGAAGGCCATCGGAGTGCGCACCGTCGTCATCGACGGCGGTCGGATTCGCCAGGTCGGTGGCGAACCACCCGCGGGCGCCGACGTCGTCGACGGCCGGGGAGCGACCCTGCTGCCCGGACTCATCGACGCGCACGTGCACTCCGCCCCCGGTTCGCTGGCGCTGGCCCTCCGGTTCGGCGTGACCACCGAACTGGAGATGCAGGGAACGAACACCCGGGCGAACCGCGGGCACATCTCCGCCGACGACAGCGTGGCCGACGTCCGCTCGGCCGGGTTCGGCATCACGCCGCCGGGCGGGCACCCGAGCGAGCTGATCCCGGACGGATTCCGCCCACCGTGGCAGCAGCCGACCGTCCCGCCGGTGCTGCCCTTCGCCACCACGCCGCACCAGGCGGCCGCGTTCGTCCCGCAGTTGCTCGCGGGCGGCTCGGACTACATCAAGTTCATGATCGACGACGGCAGCGTCGAGGGGCATCCCGGACTGCCCATGCTCGACCAGGCGACCCTCGACGCGGGCGTCGCCGAAGCCCGGAAGTACGGTGCTCTGACCGTCGCGCACGCCCTGACGCTGGACGCCACCAGGATGGCCGTCGACGCCGGTGTCGACGGGTTGGCCCACGTGTTCATGGATCGGCCGCACACCAAGGAGATCGTCGACCTGATCGCCGGGGCGGGGATGTTCGTCGTGCCCTGCGTCTGCCTGAACGCGTCCATGATGGGCATCGGCGGGGGTGAACTCGCCGACGACCCACGAGTGGCGGGCAGGCTCGACGCGAAATGGGACGAAACGCTTCGATCCAGCTACAACCGTTATCCACAGGGAAAGCTCGAAGACGTCCACGACACCGTGCGGGCACTGGCCGACGCCGGAGTGGACATCCTCGCCGGCACCGACTCCTCCATGGCGGAAACCTTCTTCGGCGGCGTGGCACACGGCGCCAGCCTCCACCACGAACTGCAGTACCTCGTCACCGCGGGCCTTACCCCGCAACAAGCCTTGCGCGCCGCGACGGCGACCACCGCGCGCCGCTTCGGCCTGAGCGACCGAGGGCGTGTCGCGGAAGGACTCCGCGCCGACTTGCTGCTGGTCGACGGTGATCCGACCACGAACATCGGTGACACCCTCAACACCCGCGTGATCTGGCGCCGGGGCACCCGAACTCGTTGGCAAGGACGGTGACGAGCGGGTTTACTGGAAACCATGATCGCTCACTTGACCCACTGGGGCGCGTTCGTGGCAAGCACCGACGGTGAGTCACTCACTTCAGTCCGACCGTGGCCAGGTGATCCCGATCCGACGCCGTTGATCGACAACGTCGCCTCCGCCCAGCACCACTCGGCACGCATCAGCCAGCCGCACGTCCGCCGCGGCTGGCTTGAGCACGGGCCGGGCACACCTGGCCGGGGGCGCGACACCTACGTGCCGGTGTCCTGGGAGACCGTGCTGGACCTGCTCGCGGAGGAACTCCGCCGGGTGTACCGGGATCACGGCCCGGACGCGGTGTACGGCAGCTCATACGGTTGGGCCAGCGCGGGTCGCTTCCACCACGCGCAGAGCCAGTTGCACCGGTTTCTCAACACATTGGGCGGATATGTCCGGCATGTCGGTTCTTACTCGCTGGGCACCGCGCATACCTTCCTGCCGCACGTGATCGGCGACGCGATCTGGTTGATGGACCGGAGCACGTCGCATGAGGTGCTGGCCGACCAGACCGAACTGATCGTCGCGTTCGGCGGCATCTCGCCGAAGAACAGCGTGACCTCCCCCGGCGGGGTGACGCGGCACAACACCCGGTCGTGGGTGTCCGCCGCGAGGGCGAACGGCTGCCGGTTCGTCTCAGTCAGTCCGCTGCGCGACGACACGCCCGCCGAGGCTCAGGCCGAATGGCTGGCGCCCCGGCCGGGCACCGACGCCGCGGCGCAACTCGCCCTCGCCTTCGTGCTCGACCAGGAAGGGTTGGCCGACAAGGAGTTCCTCGACCGGTACACCGTCGGCTTCGACCGTTTCGCCGACTACCTGCGTGGTGTCACCGACGGTGTGCCGAAGACGCCCGAGTGGGCCGAGCCGATCACCGGCCTGCCCGCCACGCGGTTGCGGGAACTGGCCAGGCAGATGGCCGCGTCGCGGACGCTGGTCACGGTGAGCTGGTCGATGCAGCGCATCCAGCACGGCGAGCAGCCGATGTGGCTGGGCATCGTGCTCGCCGCCATGCTCGGGCAGTTCGGCCTGCCCGGCGGGGGCTTCGGGTTCGGTTACGGCTCCGTCGGGGGCGTCGGGCGCCCTATGCGATCCCATTCCGTGCCCGTACTGCCCCAGGGCGTCAACGGCAGCGAGCAGTTCATCCCGGTCGCCCGGATCGCGGACATGCTGCTGAACCCCGGCGCGGAGTACGACTTCAACGGCGAGCGCCGCCGCTACCCGGACATCAAACTCGTGTACTGGGCGGGCGGCAACCCGTTCCACCACCACCAGGACCTGGCCCGGCTGCGGGAGGCGTTCGACCGGACGGACACCGTCGTGGTGCACGATCCGTTCTGGAGCGCGACGACGCGGCACGCCGACATCGTCATTCCGTCCACAATGTCCATTGAACGCGACGATTTCGGGGCAGGGCAAGGAGATACCCGGTTCCTGCCGATGCCCGCGCTGACCGCGCCACACGGCAGCGCCCGCGACGACTACGACACGTTCACCGAACTGGCCGGGCGGCTCGACGTGGCGAAGGAGTTCACCGAGGGCCGCACCAGCGGCGAATGGCTGCGCCACCTCTACCAGGAATGGCAGGACCGAACGACAGAACTCGGCCACGACTACCCCGGGTTCGACTCGTTCATGACCGGCGACGGCATCGAACTGCCGGTGCTCGACGCCAAGCAGGTGTCGCTGGCGGACTTCCGGGCCGATCCGGACGCCCATCCCCTGCGCACACCGAGCGGCAGGATCGAGATCCACTCGGAGACCATCGCCGGGTTCGGGTATCAGGACTGCCAGGGGCACCCGATGTGGCGCGAGCCGGACGAGTGGCTCGGCAGCCCGCGCGCCGCGGACTTCCCGTTCCACCTCGTCGCCAACCAGCCGAAAGCCCGCCTGCACAGCCAACTCGACATCGGCGCGCACAGCGCGAGCACCAAGATCGACGGCCGTGAACCGGTCCGGATGCACCCCGCCGACGCCGAGGCCGCCGGTCTGACCGCGGGCTCGATCGTGCGGCTGCACAACGAGCACGGGAGCTGCCTGGCCGGGCTCGTGCTCAGCGAGGACGTGCGGCGCGGTGTGCTGCAGCTGTCCACGGGAGCCTGGTACGACCCAGACCCGCGGGACCCGTCGTTCTGCCGGGGCGGCAACCCCAACGTCCTGACCACCGACCGCCCCAGCTCACAGCTGTCCCAGGCCTGTACCGGGCAGCACGCGCTGGTTGCCATCGAGGCGTTCGCCGGTCCGTTGCCGCCGTCCGGCGTGCACCACCCACCGGTGGACCGTTGACGCGTCGACCACATCGTCCACATGGACATACGGGCCTCGGCGGTGATCAGCTCGGGCGCCGCTGACCGCACCCACCGCGGCACAAGAGTGTGACCGATGAACGCACGCGAGAACCTGCACAGCTCCACCCAGGCGAACATCGAAACCGCGGCCGAAGCGCTGACGGCGGCGCAGCGCCACGCCGAAGACGCTCGCAGGAGCGCGAAACAGGGTTACCTGCGGGCGATCGATGCCCATGAACGCGCCGCCGAGCGGCACGACCTGGCAGCCGACATGCGGATCGGCGATGTCTCCGAACACCGGCGACGTGCGGCCGAGCACCGCGCGCAGGCGGCTGCCGACCGTGCCACGCTCGCGTCGGAGTTCGACGATGTCGTTGACTGAGGCCGCAACAGCACCGGTCCTCCGCCATGCCGAGTTGGCCAAGGCGATCGACAGGCGCGACGTGACCGGCCGGGCCCAGGAGATCCTGACGCGCCGCCGGGGCATCCCCGCCGACGAGGCCTTCGGCCTGGTGCGCCGCGCCTCCCGTGACCTCGACGCCACACTGGCCGAGTGAGCCGGGCTACCGGCCAGGTCGACCGACCGCGACGATGTCCGCGCCGAGTTCCTGCCACCGCTCCGCGTCGTGCCACGTCGCCAAGCCGTCCACGATGACCGACGCCCCCGCCGACCGCACGACGTCCAGGACGTGCGGCAGCGCTCTGCACGTCAGCAAGCCCGGCTGACGCAGACGGCGGTCGAGCCGGACCGCACTGATCGGCAACGCCTCCAGGAACGCGATGTCCGCAAGACCGAAGTCACGGATCTCGATACCCACGCCGATGTCGGCCAACGACATCAGCCAGTCGCCCGCGGGCACGCTCAGGTACAGCCGATCGAGGCGCCTGCTTGTCCCCGTCGTGATCCGCTCGATCTCCACGGGGTCGGGGGCAGGCACGGCGACGTGCACCGGCAGGTCGGGACCGGCCGCGCAGACCTCGCGCAACAGCCAGTTCTCCACATCCTGGACCCGGTCCCACTCCGAGGACTCGGCGGACGCGAGCACCGCGTCGTAGCCGACTGGTTGCCTGCCCCGCAGCTCGTGCAACGGCCGGTACGCCACGGCCGTCCGCCCGGCCCGCAGTACCTCGGCAGTGGCGTGTTCCCGGTCGTCCGGGCCGAACAGCCACCACCGGCCCGGGCCCAGGCCACGGGCACGTGTCAACGCCAACTCGGCCGCGTCGAGCACAGCCGCGGGACTCGCACCGGTGGTACTGACCACGCCGATGGCGGCGGTCACCACGACTTCGTGACCGGAGACCTCGATCGGCGGCCGCAGTGCGTCCCGCAGGTGCCGCACGATCATCTCCGGCTGCGTGAGCGGCATCAGCACGGCGAAGTCGTCGGCACCGAACCGGGCCACCATGGTGTGCTCGGCGGCCACCGCGGCCCGCAGCCGTTGTGCCACGTGCATCAGCACCGCGTCACCGGTCCGCCTGCCCAGTCGTCCCGTGAGCGCGGTGAAACCGTCCAGGTCGAGATGGCAGACCGTGACGCCGCGGTGCAACTCGGTCTCCAGGGTGGAGGTGAAGTACTGCCTGTTGGGCAACCCGGTCAGCATGTCGTGCAATGCCATGTGCGCCATGCGGTCCTGCAGCAACCGCAGTTCGCTGCGGTCTTCGAACACGACCACGTACGCGTCCGGCTGTGCCCGCGTCAACGTCATCCGCGTCCAGACGATCTCGCCGTCCTTGCCGACGAGTTGTTGTGGCCGTTCGAGACGCCGGGTGCTGCCGGCGACCAGGGAACGGAACAACCCGGCGTCGGCCGGGAGGACCACGTCGAACAGGGTGCGATCAGCGAGCTCGCCCCGCTCGTAGCCGAGGACGGCCCGGAACACCTCGTTCACACGCAGGAACCGCCCGTCCCGGTCGACCAGTACGACCGCCGAGACGCACCCGTCGAGCACGTGCTCCAGTTCCGCCGAGACTTCCCCGAGCTGGCGCTGCACGTCACCGAGTGCGGCTTCGGTCGCCACAGCGGTTCGCACGTTCCGGTCGTGCTCGCGTCGACTCATCCGCGGAATGCCCGAAAGGGAAAAATCAGTTTACCGACAAAACTGCGTCGCGGTCGCACGGAACTGTCATCTCCCGGATTGGTGATGAAAGCGGAGACTCCATGCTACATCCGCCGAGCCTCTTCGATGGCCATCCGCGGGCCATCCAACGGGTGACTCGATCGTTCATGTCGCAACGGGTTTATCCCTCACCGAAGCACGACAGGATGAAAACTGGACAACAACAAATCATGAATGGTTTTTCTGGTTCCGCGTCGCAGCGCGGTGCAGGTCCTCCAGCGCGTCCGGAACCACTGTCCGGATATGCCAGTCCAACCAGGCTGCCGCTTCCGCCAGAACATGACCGAGCCGGGCCCGCCGCAGCTGGGACGGCTCGAAGCCGCGTTCGGTGTGCAAACGAACTCTCGTTAACCGGTTACGAGCGATCCGGCCAGCCTACCGTGCCGCAGACACGCGTCAGTCGACTGATTTCAGTCGTGGGCTGGCACTTCGGGACGTCCCGAGAACCGCCCACACGGTTTTCCGGCCTGCCACCTGATCAGGCACACAACCCCACGTCTTCACCAACTGCGTGACCAGCCGCATCCCTCTGGCGGCATTGACGACATCACTTCCGGGATCGACGAGCACGGCGGGCTCCGGGCTGTCATCGCCGACCGCGACAGTGAGCAGGTTTCGCCGCAGGTCCAGCCGCAGCCGCGCTTCCGAAGACGTGTGGTCGACGGTGTTCTGCAGGAGTTCTGAGGCGACGTGCACGGCGTCCTGCGTCACGTCGACCGGCAGCGCCCAGTCCGCGCAAATCCGGCGTACGAACTGCCGGGCGGCGCGGGGACCGGCCAGGTGATGCGGAAAGGTGCGGGACGCACGTTTGCGCGGCAGTGGCCGATCCAGGTTGGCCAACGCCTCATGCACGCTCTCGAACACGCCGACATATCGTCGAATGGCCGCGCGCCGGAGAAGTTCGCCATGCGCGGGACCGGTGGCCACCAGGATCGGGGTCGCCGGCCAGTCGCTGATTCGTAACCAGACCGTGGTGAACACGCTCAAGGCGCTACCCTCCGCGATCACGACAGCGCTGAGATCCACGATCAACGCCTGAGGGCCTTCGACGGCGCATTTGAGCATGGTGTCCCGGAGAAGGCGGTACGTGGAGTGGCCGAGGACGCCTTCCGGTCGGATCACCACGCACTGGTCGCGTCCTTCGACATGACATCGCAACTGGTGTTCAACCCACATTCTGTCAACCCCCAGCTCACGCCATCGGCCGGACTTGACGTTGAGGCCCAGGACTGCAGCCGCATGGACATGTACTGTTGTCCTTGTCGCGTTCCCCAGCACATCCGCGACAAACATCGCGCCTGACCACCGGCCGGATTCGTCCGCAGGGCTAGCCTCAAGGCCGTGAAGTTTGGACGGTTGTGGTGATTGTCAAGGGTCTGGCAGGGCGAGGAGGTCGATGCTGACTCGAGGTCCGGGTGGGTGGCGGTGGCCTCGGTCATCGCGGTGCGCAGCAGTTGGTAGGTCACGAACAGTGCGTAGATCTCCTGTTCGATGCCGACGGGGGTGCGGGCGCGCAGAACTCGCCCGCCCAGGATGCTGGATTTCAGTTCCAGGTAGGCGGTTTCGATCTCCCATCGCTGGTGATAGAGCCGGATCAGCTCGGTCGCGGGGTAGCGGTGGTGGTCGAGCAGGGTGGTGGCCAGCCGGTAGACACCGGTGTGGCGGCGTCCGGCGGTGGTGGTGATGGTGATCTCGCAGTCGATGCCGCGCACCCGCAGAGTGCCGAGTGTGGACAGGCAGGAGCCGTCCGGGTAGCGGGCCAATACCGGTGTGGTGCGGCTGTTTTCAGGCGTACCAGCAGTTCGGTTCCGGTCGCGGCGATCTGGCTGAGGAGGTTGTGGGCGGCGAAGTTGCGGTCGGCCAGCAGGAACATGCCCGGTCGCAGGCTGCGCAGCAGGCGGGCCACAGTGATCATGCGGGTGATGACAGACTTGGTGTCCAACGGAGTTCTTGCTGATTGGTGATCTTGGTCGACACCGTTCTAGCAGGAACTCCGTTGCCCGTTTCAGACGGCTTGCGCACTGTCCTCCAGCCCTAACTTCACGGCCTTGGGGCTAGCCTGGTACCTGTAGCAGGTTCCTGTTCTGGAGGGGTCATGGCCGACCGACCGCAGCACGACAGCCGGTCGCCGATCGAAGTCCTGACCTCGTCGCAGATCGGGAGTTGCGTCGTGCGACCGCTCGGCGTCCTCGACAGCACCACCTACCGGACGCTGCGCGACGCGCTCGTCAAACTCGCCGTCGAGGAGCCCGATGCCCTCGTCGTCGACCTCGACGAACTGGACATCGCCCAGGAGAGCGTGCTGACCGTCTTCTCATCGGTGTGGATGCGGGTCAGCGAGTGGCCAGGGGTGCCGATCCTGCTCGCAGGCGGTCGCCCGCACCAGCAGCCGCTGTTGGCGGGAGCCATCGTCCGCTACACCCCGCGCTACCCGACAGTGGCCGCGGCACTGGCCGCGGTCGGCAGTCCACCACCGCGCCGGCGTGCCGTTCTCGAACTCGACGCCGGTGCCACGGACTCCCGGGTCGCCCGTGCGTTCACCGACCAGGTCTGCCGGGAATGGCACCTGTCCGACTACCGGATGGAGGCCATGGCCGTGGCCAACGAACTAGTCGACAACGTCACAGACCATGCGGGCACCGGTTGCCGGCTCCGACTGGAGTTGCGCGACCGCATGCTGACCGTCGCCGTACGAGACGGCAGCCCGCGCAAGGCCGCTGTGCGCGAACGTCTCGGAGGCGATTGGATGGGCAACGGGCTGCGCATCGTCGCGGGGATCGCGTACACCTGGGGGTGCACGCCGGACCTTGACGGCGGCAAGGTCGTCTGGGCGGTCGTGCGGTGTTCGCCGCCTACGGACAGGCGCCACGACGCGCCCTAAGAGTTCCTGACAAGTTGATCACTTTGGTCGCGTAACCCCGGCCGGGCGGCCGGGGTGTGGCAGCGGTTGCACGAGACGCTTGTGGCTGGGCTGAACGCGGGAGGCTGGACTGGTCGCCGACGGTGTTCGACAGTTCGCATGCGGGGGCGCCCTTACCGCCGTCCCGACGCGCTTTACGCCGACCGTGCCCATGACTCCAGGGCCCGGCGTGATCAGATGGGTTGCGCAGCGCGCGATCGCACATCCGATGGGAACGCCGTCACAATCTTCTGTCAGGGACTCTGAATCAACACACAACGGGCTGGTACGTAACCAACACAATGCACCCAGCGCCGGAAACCGAACCCCCGGCTGGAAACCGCACTCCAACGCAACCAACGACGCTGACGCGATCAGACATTATCCGTTAAACTCAGCCCCGGCGACAAGCAGGCCACAAGTAGGCAGACCGTAACTCAACCGTGGCCCACGCTGGTCAAATAGCACTGTTTCCGATAGACTGGACTTATGCTCGAACAGCTCGCTGTTCCATTCCGTCCGGTAGGTCAACCACCACACATCCCGCTCACCGAGATGACACGGGATGAGGTTCTTGACTATGTGGTGGATCGTCACCGGCGTCGTAACCAGATCGACGGCGAAATCGTGCAGGCGTATGCCCGGTTCGCGGAACTGACCCCACCGCGGCGCAGCGGAATCACGATCGGAGACGGCGCGGCGGAAGAGATCGCGTTGGAACTGGCGGTCAGCCCGAACACCACCGCCAAACATTTGCACGAGGCCCAGGAGTTGGTGACCCGTCTGCCGGGGACGGTGTCGGCGCTGACCACCGGCGAGATCGACGTCATGCGAGCCAAAGCCGTGCGCGAGTACACCGCCGAATTGGACGACGACCAGGCCGCACACGTGGAGAAACGGGTGTTGGCGGGCGGGAAGCAAGAGAACCTGACCCGGTTCAAACACGTCCTGCGGCGGGAAGTCATCCGCGCGGACCCACAGTGCGCCGAACAGCGCCGGTTGGCGGTGAAGACGCAGCGGGATGTCACCCGATGGCACCGGGCCGACGGGACCTCAAGTCTCACCGTCCACCTGCAGCCACACGAGGCCGAGTTGGCGTACCAGCACATCAACCTGCTCGCCGGACACGCCACAGGCGCAGGCCGGAACCTCGCGACGGCGCGGGCTGATGTGTTCATGGACCTGATCAGCGGCAAACAGGTCGACCGGCCGTCGGTGAGTGTGAACGTGGTAGTGCCGATGACCACGTTGATGGGATTGAACCAGCAACCCGGAGAAATCAGCGGGATCGGGCCCATCACCGCCGAGTACGCGCGAGAACTGGCCCAGAACGCCACCTGGCGACGGATGATCACCGACCCCACCGGGCAGGTACTGGAAGTGTCTCGGCGACGGTTCGCCTCACCCGGGTTGACGCGGTTCGTCCAGGCGCGCGACCGGGTGTGTCGGCAGCCTGGGTGCGCGGTGGTGGCACAGCGGTGCGAAGTGGATCATTCAGTCCCCTACGCCGAGGGTGGCGTGACCGGGGTGGGGAACGTCGCGATGTTGTGCAAGCGCCACAATTTGATGCGGCAGCGCACTACCTGGCGGATGGATCAGGTGATGCCCGGGGTGCTGGCGTTCACCACTCCCGGGCGAAGGACTGTGCTTACCACGCCCGTTGGGTATGACGTTCCGCCGTTTTAGATGCCTGCTTTCCAGCGGTGGCCACGGTTGAGTTACGGTCTGCCTACTTATGGCCTGCTTGTCGCCGGGGCTGGTTTTAACGGATAATGTCTGATTGCTTTGCGCTGTTGGTTGCGTTGGAGCGCGGTTTCCAGCCAGGGGTTCGGTTTCCGGCGCTGGGTGCACTGTGTTGGTTACGTACCAGCCCGTTGTGTGGTGGTATGGAGTTCCTAACAAGTTGATCACTTGTGGTGCCTGAAGGCTCATGATCGTTGTTCGGGTTCGGGTCCTGCTGGCGGCGGCTGGCGGAGTGGAACGAGGCCGGGAGGCTGGACTGGTCGCGGGCGGCGCGCCGTGGCCCAAAGCGGGCCGAGTCCAGTCGATCGCGCCCGGACAGGCTCCAAGCACCACGTGATCACCGAAGGCGGCGGCATCCCGCTGACGGTCAGCCTGACCGGTGGCAACGTCAATGACGTCACACAACTCCTCCCGCTGGTCGGGGCAATCCCGCCAGTATCACGGCATGCGGCGCCTGCGCATCCGATGGGAACGCTGCGCTGACATCCACGAGGTGTTCCTCGGTCTGTCCACATGCGTGATCTGCTACCGGCACGTCAAAACCTTCTGTTAGGAACTCTAGGAGCTCTGGTCGGGTATGTCCGCCGATTCCATCACGAGGATCGCGCCACCGGTTGCCTCGATCGGGCCACGCAGAGCGCCCACCACCACGCGGATGACGGTCTTTCGCCCCTTGCGGTTCACCGCGTCCAACATGAGGGCCTCCTCGAAAGCCGGGTCGGCCATGGCCGACCGGACCGAGGACCGCAGCTCGCCCACCGGCAGGCCGATGTCGAGGTTGAGCAGGTGCTCCCCCACCGCCTCGTCGCGACGCAGGCCCCGCAGGTCCTCCGCGCCGCGGTTCCACACCAGCACGGACCGACGTCAGGATCGACTCGAGGAAGTCGTTTACCTCGTCCAACTCCGCGCTGCGGTCGCGCAAGGTGTCGTTGATGTCGTCGGCGGTCGGCGGGTCGCTGCGCAGGCGCCGTTCGGTGATGCGGACACAGCAGGGGGCGGCCGATGTCCCGCGAGGACAGGCCGAAAATCATCTCCGCCTGCTGGTTGATCAGTGCCACGGTGTCGTCGCCGGTCACCACCACCTGCGCGACCGGGCTCGCGGAGAACGCGTGCTCCCGCAGTTCACCGAGGCCGCCGATGTCGTTGTGGCGGTCGTGCACGAACGCCTGGGACACGAGGTGCCCGAGGCCGATGGGCGTTCCGGGGGTCTTGCGGAACACGCGGCGTTTGAGGTCGAGCGGGTCGAAGATCAGCGTGTTGCGGCACACCAGCAGGTCGATGCGGGAGATCGGCGCGTCCTGCACCAGGTCGTTGCGCCCGAAGATGACCGAGCGACGCAGGTCCTTGCGGAAGATGTACCTGCTGCCGTGCAGCTCGAAGTACTGCTCGATCTGCTCGTCGGTGAGGTTCGCCAGGTCGTTCTGGGCGTAGGAGGCTTGCCGCGCCGGTCAACGCCTCCTCGTCGACGTCCGTGGCGTAGATCTTGACCCGCTGGCGGAACAGCTCGGGTCCGAGTGCGTCGGCGAGCATCATCGCCAGGCTGTAGGCCTCCTGGCCGGAGGCGCAGCCCGCGCTCCACACCCGGATCTGGTCCTCCGGGCCACGCTCGGCCAGCAGCGCGGGCATGACCTCACCGCGCAGGTAGTCCCATGCCTCGCGATCGCGGAAGAAGCTGGTGACGTTGATCAGGATGGTGTTGAACAGCGCACCGAATTCGTCCGCGTTCGCCTGCAGCAGGTCGATGTACTCGCCGAAGTCCTGCCGACCTGCGACATCCGCCGCAGCACGCGGCGGGCCAGGCTCCTGCGCTTGTAGCCGGTGAAGTCGAAACCGCGAGTTTCCTTCACGTAGTCGAACACGGCTTCGAACTGACCGTTGGCGTCGGGCGGAACACATCCACGGAGACACAGATTATTCCCTGGTCACCGGTCTACCGACGACCACCGCTCCGCACAGTGACGGATGCGGGGAATCACCGCGCGATGGCTCACTGCTCGGTGTCGACCTGGGGGTTCGGCAGGGCGGTCAGCCGTTCACGCAGTACGTCAGCGGCCTTGTTCGTCTCCTCGATCGTGCGACCGCCGGTGGCAGGCTCGAGACCAGCGCTTTCAGCGCCTCCACACCCCCCGCCGAAGCGCCTACCACGACCATGTCGCGGTGCTGCGGCGACACAGCGACCACCTCATCTCCTCGCGCGGTCACAACCCGATCTCCCGGAAGTACCCGCGCTGCCCGAATGAACGCGCACTCTCATGGAAATCCCGGAGTGCTCCGCAAGTCGACGAGCGCGGGAGTCAGGGCAGCCGGTCGTACAGGAGTGTGAGCATGGCCGCGGTCTCGGTGCCGCGGGAGTTGACCCAGACGAGGAACCGGCCCTTGCTGGCGTAGTAGTAGGTCTCGTAGCGGTACGAGCCGGGGATCTCGGGGACACCGGGTCCGATCTCCCCCGGTTTGGCCGACCGCCGCTCACGGACGAGGAAGTCGCAGGCGCCCGTGGCCGATCCGAACCACTGGACGGTGTAGGTCTCGAAGGGATCCTCGGCGCGGCCCGCGGTCGCGTCATCACCGCGGAACACGACCTGGGCCTGCATCCCGAACTCCGCCTTGGCGAAAACGGCACGGGTTTCCTCGTTGCCGTGTTCCAGATCGATCATCTGCTCCCGGCTCTTGACCGAGATGTCGGGGCGGTCGAGGCCGGATTGCCGGGCCTCAGTGGGCAACAACGCCCGCAACGCCTGCTCGGAGGAATGCAGCACGCTGGAGGCCGTTTTGCCCGGGCAGGCGGGATCGGGCAACTCGTCGGGGCCGTCGGCCGTGGCAGTGCCTTCCGTCACCTGAGTGCACGCCGACAGGACCAGCGCAGTGCCGAGGACCAGCACGGTGCGACAGAACATGAGCAGATCCTGGCGTCGCGGTCGGGTGCACACCAGGTCATGCACCGGCCATCTATGGCCGGTTGGCCACTTCGAGTGCTACTTCCCGGCGGCGCCGGGCTTGCCGCTGAGAGATTCCTGATAGATGTCCGCGTAGGTGCGCGAGTCCTTGATCAGGTCGTCGCAGAACGCCGCGACGTCGGTGCCGGTCAACTCGAGGACACCCTTGCCCGCCGCCACGCCCTCCTCGAAGAAGTCGACGATCCCCGAGAGCAGCGACCCTTCGGTCAGTTCGACCGGCCCGACCTTGAAGAAGTACTTCTGCATCTCCTTGTAGACGATCTGGTAGTCCCGTGGCAGCGCCTTGACCCTGGCCATGTGCGCACGCCACTGCCTCTTGCCTTCGATGATGTCCTGGATACCCACGTCACCCTCCCAGTTGGCCCAGTTTCCGCGCGACGTTCCTGTTCAGCTGCGCACGCCAGCGGTCGCGGAAGGTCCTGGCTCCTTCGCCGCCAGCCAGTGCCGCGCAGAAACCGGCGATGTCGTCCCCCAGCACCTCGTGCACGCTCTGCCCCTCGGCCGCCGTTTCCTCGAGCAGCCCGAGGACACCGTCGAGAATCGGCATCAGGTTGCGGCCGGTGAAGTCCCCGTAGGGCAGGAGGTGGAACGCCACCTTCTCCCACGCCGCCCGGTAGTCGGCGGGCAACGCCGCGGCCCTGGCTTCGAACGCCTTCCACTCCCTGGTGAGATCGCTCCCCGTGATGGTTTCCCAGAAGCTCATTCCCCGCCCTCCTTGAGCTTGTCGATCCGAGATGAGACGTACGCCCATTTCGCCCAGAACGTCGCGAGTTGTTCACGCCCCGCGTCGTTGAGGGTGTAGAACTTGCGCGGCGGACCCAACCCGGACGGTCGTTTCGTGACCTGGACGAGCCCGTTCTTCTCCAGTCGCAACAGGATCGTGTACACCGTTCCCTCGATGACGTCGACGAAGCCGAGTTCGTTCAGCCGACGCGTGATGGCGTACCCGTAGGTCTCCTCGCTGCCGATGATCTGGAGCACACAGCCCTCCAGCGTGCCCTTCAACATCTCCGTCAGGTCGTCCATCCCGGTCCTCTTCGCCGTTCCGGTACTCGGTGGCACCGAGTACCACTATACAGTACCACCGAGTAGTCGGAATGTCAGCAGGCCGGGCGCACCCGCCCGAGCGCCAGCGCTCTGTCCACAAGGGACTTCGCGTAGTCCTCGGTGAGCGGCCGAAAATCCATCAACACGCGCAGGTACAACGGGGCGAGCACGATCTCGTACAGTTCGTCCACAGTGGGTGTGGGCTCACCGCGCTCACGCGCCCGCGCCAGCACAGCGCCCAACTCGCCACGACGGTGCTCCAGGTGGTGCTCGCGCAGCGCTCGGACCTCGTCACTCACCGGCAAGGTCATCACCATCGACCGCAGCAGCATCGCGCCGTTCTCCGACGGGATGTCGTGGGACGCCTTGACCGCCCACGCGTACAGGTCACCCCGCAGCGAGCCGGTGTCGGCGAGCGGCGCCCCGGTGGAGATCGAGTTCATGGTCATGTCGGCCATCAGGGCGTCCAGGGTTCCCCAGCGCCGGTACAGCGTGGCCCGGTTCACCCCGGAGCGTTCGGCGATGTCGGAGAGGGTGACCTCACCGATCCCGCGCTCCCGAGCCAGGTCCGCCGCCGCGGCCAGCGCCGCTTCGCGCACCCGGGCGTTGCGTCCGCCTGGTCGTCGTTCGATCACAGTGTGAGCTTACAGCGACATCTGTTGCATTAGAGCGTGACTCGCAGTAGCGTGCCCTTAAAGCAACAAGTGTCGCGATAAAGGGGAGAGAGCATGCGGAGGCTGTTCTTCGAGAAGGACGAGACGTTCTGGTTCGAGACCCTGCGTTCCTTCTCGCACATCGCCTACGGTGGCGCCGACTTCGGCGAGGTCGTCGAGACGGCCGCCGCGATCACCGCGGGCGACTACGACAGCTGGTACCGCGCCTGGCTGACCACCGCCGACCGGGTCGCGGGCGAGGCCGAGCGCAGCCTGGCGGGCGGTCACCGGGTCAGCGCTCGCAAAGGCCTGCTGCGGGCGTCCAACTACTACCGGTCGGCCGAGTTCTTCCTGCACGGCAACCCGGCCGACCCCAGGATCACCACCGCGTACGACCGGGCCGTCGACTGCTGGCACCACGCGCTCGAACTGTTCGACACGCCGGCCGAGCCGGTGCGGATCCCCTACCAGGACACCACCCTCGCCGGCTACTTCTACCAGGCCGACAACTCCGGCGTGGCCCGCCCGACCGTCATCATCAACAACGGTTTCGACGGCACGGCCGAGGAAACCTACTTCATGGGCGGCGCCGCGGCCCTCGAACGCGGCTACAACGTGCTCACCTTCGACGGGCCGGGTCAGGGCGAGGCGATCCACCGGCAGGGCCTGACGTTCCGGCCGGACTGGGAGGCGGTCGTCACCCCGGTCGTCGACTTCGCCCGCGCACTGCCCGAAGTGGACTCCGAGCGGATCGCGCTGTACGGCATCAGCCTCAGCGGCATGCTCGCGCCGAGGGCGGCCGCGTTCGACCCGAGGATCAAGGCACTGATCACCTTCGACGGGGTCTACGACAGCGCACGGAACTTCATCACCGAGTTCGGCGACCGCGAACAGGCCTTGGCGGCGCTCCGTGCGGAGTCGGCGCCGGAGGTGGACGCCGCGCTGGCCGCCGCCGTCGAGCAGCACCCGAGCGTGCGGTGGCTGACCAGCCACGGCCAGTGGGTGATGGGCGCGTCCACCTCGCGCGAGTTCCTGGCCACCTTCTGCGACTACAACCTGTTGGGCGGCGTGGCCGAGAAGATCGAGTGCCCGACTCTGGTCTGCGCGGCCGAGCACGACGGGTTCTTCACCGGCCAGCCCGAGGAACTCTACGAACACCTCAACTGCCCCAAGCGGTTCGTCGAGTTCACGTCGGCCGACGGCTCCGACGAGCACTGCCAGGCCGGTGTCATCGTGCTCGCCGGGTGCAGGATCTACGACTGGCTGGACGAGGTGCTCGGCTGAGCGCATAGGGTCTGTGCGCGGCTTGTCCCGGTCTGTCGCGTTCAGACATTTCGGCCCGGTCGTCGGTTCGCGCGGCAACTGGACGCTGGTCGGCAACACGTTCCGGCCGGGTGACAACGGCGCTGAATGCGGCACCACGACCCTCTACACCGGGGTCGCCCAGCACCTGAGCTGGATCCGCCAGCAGACCGGCATCACCCAGTAGATCCTGACCGGAAGGGAGCGCCGGGCCACCCGCCCGGCACCCCCGTCCCCTACCGACGACCGCGATGTGCGCGAAGGATTGCACGATCTCCTGCCCCCGCAACCAAGATCGGGCCCTATGGTCGGAAGACCGACCATCGACAAGGGAGGCTTTCGTGGATGCCGAAACCCGCAACGCCATCGCGGTCGTCGACATCGATCCCGGCCAGGCGGGCGAATGGTTCGATCTGGTCAACGACGCCCACTCGGCATCCGACGACGACTGGGACGCGTTCTCCGATCAGCTCAGATCGACCGCGGGCGGTGCTTTCGGCGCGGCGGCCGAGGCGTTCCTGGAGTACGCGGCCGAACACGGCAGGATCGAACTCGTCAACGACCTCGTGCAGGATCTGCCGGAGCTGCCGTCCGCGTACGCGGTCATCAGGGAACAGGCGGCTGGTTCGCCGTGGGACGACGTCGTGCAGCAGTTCGGGCCGAGTTGGGCGGGGTGGGACGGTTCAGAGGAAGGGTGGGCGCAGTTCCGCGACTGGACCTACTCATCAGCCAACGCACAAGACCCCGGCATGTACGCCGCCGCCTACGAAAAACTCGACCCCCTCAACGGACGCCCGCTCGCCGAACGCATCAACCAGCTCACCGAGTTCGGGTTCACCGTCAACGCACCTGCCGACCAGCAGGCCGACAACGCGGGTATCCCCTCGATGTCGGAGATCATCGAGGAGTCGCTGACCGAGGCGCTGCAGGAGGTCCCGGGCTCCGAGGAGTTGACGCCCGAGGAACTGGATCAGCTGCGCGCCGAGATCGCCGACGAACTCGCTCGCGAAGACGCCGGGTGAACAGCCTCGAACGGGATCCGGGGTGGGCCAGGACCGCGGCCCACCCCGAACGCCGTTGACCAGGCTCAGAACTGAGTGGTGACCGTGACACCGGAACACCCGGCCCGCCCGTACAGGCTGACGTACCGGTATCCCTGCGCCGGAGCGGCTATCGTCAGTAATTCCGTGTTCCCCGCAGCGGTGGAGCGGTCGGTGGCCGAGGTCAGCGTGGCCCACGTGGCCGCGCTGTAGAGCAGGTCGCAGTCGCCGGTGCCACCGCGTGTCGTGATCCGCAGCGACGCCGTTCCCGCGGGCACCAGCACATAGAAGTAGTCGTAGTTGCCCGCTGTGGCACCACGGTTGGAACGCGTGCAGTTCGGGCCGAGGACTCGGCTGTCACCGCCCGCGCACTCCGGCAAGTTACTTCCACTTGAGACAGTCACCGAGTCGGTCCGGGTCGCGGAGGCGCCCCGGTTGTCGGTGACCGTGAGCCGGACGGAGTAAGTTCCCGCGTTCACGTAGGTCTTGCTCGGGTTGGTCGCGGTGGACGTCGTGCCGTCGCCGAAGTCCCATGAACGAGCGGCGATCGAGCCGTCGGGATCCGTCGACCTGTCGCTGAACGCGACCGTCAACCCGTTGGCGTTGAAGGAGAAGTTCGGCACCGGCGGCAGATTCGCACTGGTCCCGCCGCAGTTGCCCGCAGCACAGGAGGACAGCCAGGTGTACCAGTCGTTGTCGTAGCGCGTTCCGATCGTGCCGGTGAGGTACGCGCGAGCAGCGCTCCAGTTGCCTGTCCGGTAGTAGCCGAGCACTGTGTCCAGCTCCGACCGGTGGAACTGGAGCATGTACCGCACCGCCAGGTAGCCCCAGCGGTAGACCCGGGTCGTGTCGTGGTCGTAGGTGGTGTCGAACAAGGTGCTCAGCGCGTACGTACGCCGCCCGGCTTCGGTGATCGCCGCCGTGTAGGTCTGGTTGCGGTAGTGGTACGACACGTACTCCGCGAAGCCTTCGATCCACCAGATGGTCGGGGTCGCGACGTTGGCCGTGAAATCGCCGTACATGGTGAAACGGCCGTCGAGGTAATGGGTGTACTCGTGGTTCAGGTTCCAGATCTCGAACGCGGGCCGCAGCCATTCGGCCTCGTAGGCGATGAACCGCGGCTGGTTGCCCGCCGCGGCCGGGTCGCCTTCCAGGTACATGCCGCCGTTGTTCGTGTCGATGTCGAACAGCACACCGGCGTAGGTCTGGTAGTCCGTGCTGGAGTCGAACACCACCACCTCGAGAGTGGTGTTGCGGTCGTTGGCCACTGGCCCGGGATCTGCCGCGACACCGTGGAAGTAGCTGTCCTGGTTGCGCATGCTCGCACAGCTCGCTCCCAGCTCGGCGGGCGTCATCTGCTGAGCCCTGATCCGCAGCGAGGCACTACACGTGTGCGTGATGGGCAGAACCTCGGCTGCCACGCGGGTGCGGAGGTCGCAGATGCGGTAGTACGAGCAGTTGGCGCTGTCGTAGTAGTCGGCCATCTCCGCGACGCCGACCCACAGCGGCGCGGTGGCGCCGCGAAGGGCGCTGCGGTCGAGCAGATCACGGGCCAGTGGCCGGGTTTTCGGCACCAGCGGGGCGTGCCGCAGGAAACGCGCCAGTTCCCGCCCGGCGTTCGCGGTCAGGTAGGCGCGGTCGGTTCCGAGCAGGTCCAGGTGGTTCACGGCGAAGCGGTGAACCGTGTCCAGCAGGCCCGGGTCCGCCTGCACCGCGGCGACGAACGGTACGTTCTGATGCCCGCGGAACAGCACGGTGTAGACGTTGTTGACGGCCGTTCGCATCCAGTAGTAGGCGTCGTAGGTGCTCGTGTAACCGTCGAGCATGCGCTTGACCACGGACAAGTACCGCCCGTTCTCCTCGGCGCTGTCGATCAACGTGATCGCCTCGGCGAGCACCTGGCCGTTGGCGTCGTTCACCGTGCCGGATTTGGGGCTGGCGAAGAACGCGTCCAACCCCGCACGAATGGCCGAGGTCAGGCCCGGTCCGTACGAGCCGACGACATCCGGGTTGTACCAATGCACGTAGTAACCCGCCCGCAGGTACAGCACCAGTTGGCCCGTGCCGGTGCTGTTGTCGCCGGGGTAGGTCGTCGCGTTGTCGCGCAACGCCGTCGACACCGTGATCATCTGCGCCTCGCGGAACAGCCGCGCCGCGTCATCGCCGGTCGCGGAGAACAGGGTGTTCACGCAGTCGGTGTCCGAGGATTTGATCTTCGCGACCAGTGCCGAGCCGGACAGGCCGGTGAACTCGGTCGTCGAGCACGACGCCTTCTTGGCACGAGCACCGTGGGACTCCCGGTGTCTGGTGCTCGACGTCGACGGTGACCGGTCTTCCGGCGTCACGGTCACGCGCCGCGAGGCGTGATCGTCGCGGCTGTCCGCCGCTGACGGCGGAACGTCCACTGTGGTCGGTGGAGCCGCTGTCGCGGTGTGCGGCGACACGACGATCGCCAGTGTCACCGCCAGCAGGAGTTTCGAGGCACGGCGCATGGACTGTCCTCCGGGAGAAGCAGGGAGAGAGGGCAACCACACCGTGACAGCGCGGGTGTCTGGACGGTTACGAGCCCGCACCATAAACTTTGATTATGGACCTCGAGGTGCGGCATCTTCGGACGATCTGCGCCATCGCCGACACCGGGAGCATCTCGCGGGCGGCGGCCGCCCTCGGCGTCTCCCAGCCCGCGATCACGGTCCTGCTCAAGCGAATGGAGGAATCCATCGGCGGCGAGCTGTTCCAACGGGACCGCACCGGTGCGCGGCCGACCGCGCTCGGCGAACGCGCGGTGCTCCAGGCCCGGCTGGTCCTCGCCGAACTCGAGTCGTTCGCGGCCGACCTGACCGACCCGTCCAGCGTCCCCCGGCCGAGGATCGGCTCGGCACACCTGGCCTGCCTGTCATCCATTGTGGACGGACTGGTGAAAGTGCTGCCGCACAGCGGTTTCACCTTACGGGTGGAGCCGTCCACACTGGTGCTCGCCCAACTGCTCGGACACGATCACCTGGACCTGGCCGTCATCGTGATGCTGGAGGACCAGCAGGTGGCGCTGCCACCGCACATCGCGCACCGCACGATCGTGCCCCGGCTGCCGATCTTCCTGGCCATCGCCGCTGCCGACCCGTTGAGCCACCAGCCGTCCATCGGACTGTCGGACCTGCGCGAGCGCACCTGGGTCTGCCCGCCCGGAGCCGACGACGGCTCGCTGGCGTCCCTGCGCGAAGGCTGCCGCCGCGAGGGTTTCGTGCCGCACATCCGGTTCGAACTGCCCAGCGGGTCCAGCCGCCCGCTGATCGAATCGGGTCACGCCGTCCAACTCGTCGAACCCGGCTGCCAGGCATCCGACGCGATGGCCATCAGGCCGCTCGACGGCGACCCGTTCACCGCGCGGATGATCCTGGCCTGGCACCGCCGCAAGTTCACCGAGCCGTCGGTGCGGGCGGTCTACCGGGCTGTCGCGCACGCCTACACCGAACACGCGACCACCAGCCCGCACTACGGCCACTGGTGGCGGGCCCACCCCGAAGTCCACCCCATCACCGAGTGACCTGCCCCGCTGGCCAAGCTGCTGTCACGCGGGGAACGCCGATCGAGCGGACATGCCGAAGTCAGCGAGCACGGCCTGGCCGTTGATGGGTCGCGCGGCCGGGGACGCCAAGAACAGCACCTGCCTGGCCACGTCGTCAGCGGCCTGTACCGGGAAGTCCGGATTGTCCAGGACGTCGCCGAGGTCACCGCGTGCCATCGGGGTGTCGACAACCGACGGGCACACGCAGTTGACCCGCACGCCTGGCATCTCCACCGCCAACGCCCTGGTCAACGCCACCACCGCGCCCTTGGACGCGCAGTACGGCACCATGCCGGGCGCGGCGGTGAACGCCGAATCACTCCCGAGCAGGACCACCGCGGCGTCCTCGGCCAGCCACGGCTGCGCGTGCTTGACCAGGAGGATCTGACCGGTCACGTTGACCGCCAGCACCGCGGCCACCTCGGCGGCGGACGTCTCCGCCAGCGGCTTGCCGACCGGACCGGAGATGCCCGCGCAGCCCACCACGACGTCCAGCCGACCGAAGCGGCGCGTGACCGTGGCGATCGCGTCGGCCACGCTCTGCTCGTCGGTGACGTCGGCGTAGACCGCGAGGACGTCTCCGGCCATGTCCGGCAACGCGTTCCGATCCACCATGCCCACACGCGCGCCTTCGGCGAGGAACGCCCGCACACAGGCCAGGCCGATTCCCGATGCCGCACCGGTGACCAGGACCGTCCGGTCCGCCAGATCGATTCGCATCCCGCCATCCTGGCCGCGGCGGCCAGTGACGTGTTGCCCACGACTACACGCTTGTTGTCCACCACTGACCACTTGGGTCAGCGCAAGGTCGCGATACCGGCCACGCACATGACACGCGCGCGCTGATGACCGGCGCCGGTTAACCACTGGCACTGGGCTGGGATACTTCACGCATCCGCCGGTGACAAGGAGTAATCGTGCACAGGCTCCTGACGTTGGTTCCCATCGCGGCCATGGTGGCCTCCTGCGGGATGGTGAACGACCAGAACGCTTCGCCGACCCAGTCGGCATTGCCTACCGTGTCCGCGGACGACAGGCTGGCGGCGATGGTTCCCGGTGACATCAGGCAGGACGGCAGGATCGTCATCGGCCAGGACCAGACCAACCCGCCGACCGAGTTCGTGGAGAACGGCCAGGTGCTCGGGATGGACGTGGACCTCGGCAGGGCCGTCGGCCGGAAACTCGGTCTGGAAGCCCAGTTCGAGAACTCCACCTTCGACGCCATCATCCCCGGCGTCAAGGCGGGCCGGTTCGAGGCGGCGATGTCGTCGTTCACGATCAACCCCGAACGGCTGACCGAGGTCGACATGGTGTCGTACCTCAGCGCGGGCATCTCGGGCGCGGTGTTGAAGGGCAACCCGGACAAGCTCACACTGGACACGTTGTGCGGCAGGATCGTGGCCGTCCAGAAGGGCACCCTTGTGGTGGAGGACATGGCGGTCCGCAGTGACAGGTGCAAGTCGGCCGGGCAGCCGGAGATCGACGTCCGGCAGTACCAGAACCAGACGGACGTGAACCTGGCGCTGACTGCCAAACGGGCACACGTGATGTTCGCCGACTCCCCCGTCGTCGACTACGCGATCAAGCAGACGAACGACACCCTGGAGCACATGGGGCACGTGTACGACACTGCGCCGTACGGCCTGGTGCTGCCGAAGGGCAAGGGCGAGTACGCCAAGGCGATCCAGGGTGCGCTCCAGGCGCTGATGGACGACGGGACGTACCAGCGGATCCTGGCCAAGTGGGGTGTGCGGGGCGCGATCCCACGCAGCGAGGTGAATCCCGGCTGACGGCGCCGCGCGGATCGGCCCGGTGGAGATCGGCCAGGTGGAGATCAACCGGCGGTGTAAAGGAAGTCCTCGTCCTCGACGTCGCCGTCCCGGTCGTCCAGTTCGCGCACCGTGGTGTCGCGAGCGGGGTCGAACTTGCCGTCGCCGTCGTCGGCCATCAGCACCGCGCGCAACGGGTGTGCGCCCTTGTCCAGCGCCGCGCCGAGTGTGATCGTGCCACCGCGGTGCGTTCCCGCCGCTACGGGCACGGAGCCGAGGAGGTTCCCTGCTTGGCCGTAGACGGCGACGTAACCGGCCACCGGCAGGTCGGTGTCCTCGATCAGCACATGAGTGCCGTCGCCGCGTTGGTCGTCGATGTCCAACTCGACGTGCGGGTACGCCACCGGTGACGGCTGGGCGGCTGCGGACGCGGTGCCGGAGGCTGGGCCAGTCGCTGGGCCAGTCGCTGGGCCGGTCGCAGGGGCTCCGGAACTGCTTGTGCACCCGGCGAGCGCGGCGGCGACCAAGCCGGTGGTCGCGACCAGGGTCAAGGCTGTGTGTCGTTTCGCCATGACATCGACGTTCGCCCCCACGGCTGAAAGCCAGATGAACCGACTATGAGGGAATCTTCATGTCCGACCAGCGGCTGAGGTGTCAACGCGGAGTCGTCGGGGTGTCAACGCGGTCGACGACGCTCGGGGGCACGGACTGATCGGTGAAAGGACCACACCACGATGCGTGCCTTCCCTCGGCGCAGTTTCCTGACAGGTTCGCTGGCCGCCGCGTTCCTCGCCGGGACCCGGCCGTCCACGGCCTCGGCCGAAGCCGACATCCCGGCGGCACGGGCGGCCATCGGGCGCCTGCTCGGCCGGGACACGAGCCAGTTCGTGCTGAAGAACCTCGACCTGGGCGACGGCGAGGTCGACGCGTTCGAGATCAGCGGACAGCGCGGCCGGGTCGTGCTGGCGGGCAGCAGCACGGTCGCCCTCGTGTCCGGGATGCACTGGTGGCTGAAGTACGTGGCGGGCGGGCACATCTCGGCGAACGGCGACCAGCTCGACCTGCCCGCGAGCCTGCCCGCCCCGGCGCAGCCGATCCGGATGTCGACCGAACTGGCCGAGCGCTACGCCTACAACTTCACCGTCTTCGGCTACACCAGCCCGTTCTGGACGTGGTCGGAGTGGGAGCGGGAGCTGGACTACCTCGCGGCGAGCGGGATGAACCGGGCGCTGGCCCTGATCGGCCAGGAGATCGTCTGGTACGACACCTTCCGCGACTTCGGCCTGACCGAACTGGAGGTCCGGCAGTGGATCGCGCAGCCCGCCCACCAGCCGTGGCAGTGGTACGGCGAGATCACCGGCTACGACGAGGACGCGTCGGCCTACAGCGGCCCGGTGACCCTCGAACTCCTGGCCAACCGCCGTGACCTGGGCAAACGGATCGTCGACCGGATGCGGGAGCTGGGCATCACGCCGGTGTTCCCGGCGTTCGTCGGCCATGTGCCGGACCAGATGTTCGCCGACCGCCACCCGGGCACCCACATCCCGGCGCAGGGCGACTACGTCGGGCACCCGAGGCCGTACTGGCTCGACACCACCGAGGCGCTGTACCCCGAGGTGGCGCAACGGTTCTACGCCGCGCAGAAGGAGCACTTCGGGGTCACCACGCACTACTCCAACGACCTGTTCCACGAGAACGACGTCGACTCCAGCCTCGACGGCGCCGACCTGTTCGACGTCGCCAGGGCGGTGCAGGACGAGTTGGACCGCGCGGCGCCGGGCGCGATCTGGATCATGCAGGGCTGGCTGGGCAACCCGGACAAGCGGATCCTGGACGCGGTCGACGAGAACCGGATCATCGTGCTGGACCTCGCCTCGGACGACGACCGGCAGTGGGAGGAGACCGAGGCGTACTGGGGCGTGCCGTGGTGCTGGGGCACCATCCAGAACTACGGCGGCAGGCTGGGCATGTTCGGCAACGTCATCGAACCCGGCCGGACGCTGCCCGAGGTGCGGGAACGCGACGACCGGCGGCGGCTCGTGGGCACCGCGATGGTGCTGGAGGGCATCCACCACAACCCCGTGGTGCCCGACCTGCTCAGCGAGATGGCCTGGCGGCACGACTCGGTCGAGATGGAGCCGTGGATCCTCGGCTACGCCAAGCGCCGCTACGGCGCCGACGACGCGCACGCCGCCAATGCCTGGCGGATCCTGCTCAACACGGCCTACAACTACACCTCGACACACCACGAGACAGGCGACGGGCCGTTCGAGACCCCGTTCGCCGCGGAACCGCGGTTGCCGCTGACCTGGGTGTCCCGGCCGGGACCGGACACCTGGCGCTACGACCCGAAGGACTTCGCGCCCTGCCTGGACGAACTGCTGGCCGTGGCGCCCGCGATCCGCGCCAGGCCGACGTACCGCTACGACCTGGTCGACGTCACCCGCCAGGTCCTGTCCAACCGCGGCCGTCTGGTGCTGGACAAGATCGAAGCCGCCTACAAGGCCAAGAACAGCACCGAGCTGCGCAAGCAGAGCGACCGGTTCCTCACCGCCATCGACCTGACCGAGAAGATCCTGGCCACGCACGACCAGTGGCTGCTGGGCACGTGGCTGGAGCAGGCCAAGAGCTGGGCGTCCAGCGACGAGGAACGCGGGATCCTGGAGTGGAACGCCCGGTCCATCGTCACGATCTGGAGCATCGACGCCGCCGCGGAACTGCACGAGTACGCCAACCGCGACTGGCATGGTCTGCTCGGCGGCTACTACAAACCCCGCTGGCAGCGGTTCCTCGACGCGCTGCCCGGCACCATGCAGACGGGAAAGCCGCCGGAGTTCGACGACTGGGCCACCCGGGGTGACGCGTGGTGCCTGCGCAACGACATCCACCCGAGCAAGGGCGTCGGCGACCCCTACACCATCGCCAGCCAGATCGCGGCCGAGCTACGGGCAGATCCGGTGTGATCCCCCGCCGCGTAGTCAGTCGGCGAAGCCGAGTTGCTCACGCAGACGCGCCGCGGCCGCCCGATGCACATCAGCGGCGGCGTGGTCCGCCCGCAGGGCGGCGAGCTCACCGAGCAGACTCTCGCTGGCCGCCTGGCCCATCGGGTTCCCGGCCTGGTTGTGCAGCCGCAACGCGGCCACGGCATGGGTACGGGCGGAATCGTGCTTGCCGAGTCTCAGCTCCGCCTCGGCGAGCACGACCAGCGCCTGTGCCTCCCGCAGCCGGAACCTGGTCGCCGTGGCCAGGTCCACCGCCTGGCGGGCCGCCGACGCGGCCGCCGCTGTCTCGTCCAAGCCCATGCGGGCACCGGCCAGGCCGATCAGTGCGGTGATCTCGCCCTGCCGGTAGCCGATTCGCTGTGCCAGCCCCAGCGCGGTGCCGTGCTGGTCCAGCGCGGTCCGCCAGTCCCGCATGCCTTGCCTCGCCGTGCCGATCGTGTTCAGGGTGTCCACTTCGAACCGGACGTTCCTGGTCTGCCTGGCCAGCTCCAGTGCCCGCGTACCGTAGTCGACCGCCGACGGGAACCGGCGGCTGTCGCGGTGCACCGCCGCCAGGTTCTGCAGCACCTCGGCCTGGTCGTGCCGCGAACCCAACAGCCGGTAGTGCTCGAGGGCTTCCTCGTGGCACGCGATGGCCTGGTCGAACTCGCCGAGCCTCAGGTGCACCGCACCGAGGGTGTTGAGCACGGTCGCCTCGGTGTGCGTCAGCCGCAGCGCGCGGCACGTGGTCAGCGCTTGTTCGAGGTGTTGCTTGGCGGTGGCCAGTTCGCCCATCTCCAGCCGGGCGTGTCCCAGCCTGGCCAGTGCGACCGCCGCGTGTCCTCCCGCTCCCGCGTTCTGGCCGAGTTGCAGGGCCTCGCTGAACGCGCGGGCGGCTTCGAGGACCCTGCCGTCCTCGAGGTACACCACGCCCTGGTTGGTCAGCGTCGTGCTGGCGCCGAGGGCGTGACCGGCCGCCTTGTGCAGGCTCAGCGACCGTCCGAAGTGGTCAAGTGCGGTGGGGTAGTCGCCTACGCTCCAGTACAGCACGCCCAGCGTGTTGAGCGTGGTCGCCTCCGCGACCTGGTCGTGCTGGCCACGGGCGACGTCCAACGCCACCGTCGCGGTCGCCAGCAGGTCGCCGTCGTGCCGCCGCAGGTGCAGGTATCCGGCGATCACGTCGGCGAGGTGCCAGCCGATCGCCTTGCACGACTCGTCCTTCGCGGCGTGTTCGACGGCCGCGACGAGGTTGCTCCGTTCGTTGTTGAGCCATTCGACGGCTGTCCTGCGGTCGGTGATCTGGGCGACGGTGGTGGTGGGCAACGGCACCGTCCGCGACAGCCGGGCCAGATCGGGGTTGAGTGTGCCTGCCGCGGCGTCCGCGGTGGTGAGGTAGAACTCGTACAACCGCTGCAGGGCCGCGGTCCTGCGCTCCTCGCTCTCCTCGGTGTACGCGCGGTGGTTCGCGTAGAGCCGCAACAGATCGTGGAACTGGTACCGGCCGGGCGAATGGTGCTGGATCAGACTGGCCGAGGCCAGCTGGTCGAGCAGTTTGCGCACCAACTCGACGGGCTCGTCGGTCAGCGCCGCCGCGGCCGTTGTGGTGAAGTCGGTTCCCGGGACCAGGCCGAGCATCCGGAACAGGTGCCGCGGTTCGGGCTTGAGCATCTCGTAGGACAGCCCGAAAGCGCTGTACACCGCTGCTTCCTCGTCACCGTCGATGGCCAGGTCCGCGAGCCGGTTGGCGCGCTGCAGTTCCGAGACGTAGTCGGTGACCGTGGTCTTCGACCGGCTGGACAGGTTGGTCGCCGCGATCCGCACCGCGAGCGGTAACCGTCCGCACAGCTGCACCAGTTCGTTGCTGGCGCCCGGTTCCGCCGCGACGAACTCGGGGCCCGCGATCTCCGCGAGCAACTGCCGCGCGTCGCCCTCGCGCAACGGCAGGACGGGTATCCGGCGCGCGCCCTGCAACGCGGTGAGGCCGCGCAGTTCGTTGCGACTGGTGACCAGTACCGCGCAGCCCGGTCCGGCAGGCAGCAACGGGCGTACCTGGTCCGGGCTGATCGCGTTGTCCAGCAGGATCAACCGGCGTTGCCCGGCCAGCAGCGACCGGTAGAGGTCGATCTGCTCGTCCAGGTCCAGCGGAACCTGCTCGGGGCGCATCCCCAACGTGCGCAACAGGTGCGTGAGCGCGCGGCGGACGGTCAGCGGCGCGCCGGGCGCGTACCCGAGCAGGTTCACGTGCAGGACGCCGTCCGGGAAGTGCCGGGCGACCTTGTGTCCTATGTGTACGGCAAGCGCGGTCTTGCCCACCCCGGGCGCACCGGACAGCACGACCAGGCGCTGCGTGCGCTCGTCCGGTCGGGGCGTCAGGAGTTCGGTGACGGCCGCGATCTCCTCCTGCCGTCCGACGAAGTCCGCCATGTCCGGCGGCAGTGTGCTCGGTTCACGGGTCGTGGCGGTGACGGCGGGTTGCGGCTGCGGCGTGGCCAGTTGCAAGTCCTGGTTGAGGATCGCGGCGTGCAGCCGCTGCGCCTCCTCACCCGGGCTCAGGCCCAGCTCGTCGGCGAGGGTCTTGTTCAGCCTGCGGTACGCGTCCAGCGCGTCCGCCTGGCGACTGGCCCGGTACAGCGCGAGCATCAGCTGTGTCCAGAACTGCTCCCGCAACGGGTACTCGCTGATCAGGACCTGCAGCTCGCTGATCGTCTCACGGTGACGGCCGGATTCGAGGTCGATCTGGATCCTTCGCTCCAGCGCACGCAGGCGTGACTCGTCCAGCCACGGGATCTCCTTGCGGCGCAACGAGTCGGATGACACGTTCGACAGGGGGCGGCCACGCCACAACGACAGCGCCTCGTGCAGGTACGCGGCCTCGGCAGGCCGATCCCGCGCACGGGCCGCTATGTCTGCTTTGTCCAAAATGGCGGTGAACCTGGTGAGGTCGAACTGTTCCGGCGCGACGGTGAGCAGATAACCGTTCTGGTGGGTGCGAAGGACGCCCGCGCCCTCGGTCGGTTCGCCCAACGCCCGGCGCAGGCGCATCACGTACGCCTGCGCGGTCGCCCGGGCCGCGGAAGGGACGTCTTCCTGCCACAGGTGGTCGATCAGCTCGTCGACCTCGACAACGTGACCCGCCTTGAGCAGCAGCGTTGCCAGCACAATCCGCTGTTTGGCCGATGGCAGAGCGACAGTCGCGCCATTCCTGGCCACCTCAAGAGGACCAAGAATCCTGAACTCGAGGTCGCCGTCCATCGCCCTCCATTTCCCCCGAAACGTAGTCACACAACAGTACTGGTCCTCCGCGCCAACCGGAAGTTGACGCCTGCGGTCATGCGCGCGTCAAGGCCGTGTCGGCGGCGCTGCCCATGCTCGACGGCGTCGAAATCCGTTGCGAACACGGGAGGTCCCGGTGACTCACCGACTTAGACCAATCCTTGCCCTCTGCGCCGTGAGTTTGGCGACAGGGGTGCTCGTCGCGCCGCACGCGGCAGCACAACCGCCACCCACCCAGGACAGCCGCATCGCCGTCCTGGAAGGCGACACCCTCTACGTCAAGGAGGGTGGACTGGACGCCGAATGGGTGCCGCAGGGCGACGGCATCAAGAAGTTCGAGCTCGACGGCGACCGGATCGCCGTGCTCACCGACGAGGGCGCGCTGCTGGTCAAGGAAGGCGACCTCGACCCCGGCTGGGCCGAGGTGAACACGGACTCGGTCACCGACTTCCAGATCCGCGACGGCCGGATCGCGTTCACCGAGGGCACCAAGCTGTACGCGGTCGACGGCGGCCTCGACGGGGAGATCATCCCGCAGCACGACAACGTCAAGAAGTTCCAGCTCGAAGGCGACCGGATCGCCGTCCTGACCGACGAGGGCGCGCTGCTGGTCAAGGAAGGCGACCTCGACCCCGGCTGGGCCGAGGTGAACACGGACTCGGTCACCGACTTCCAGCTGGAGGACGACCGCATCGCCTACACCGAGGGCACCGACCTGTGGGCGCTCGAAGGCGAACTGGACGCGCCGCCGATCTTCCAGGAGGGTGGCGTCGAGAAGTTCCAGCTGGACAAGGACCGGGTGGGCGTGCTGACGACCGCCGGGGCGCTGCTGGTCAAAGGCGGGGACCTGGAACCGGGCTGGGCGACCATCGACGCCGACTCGGTGACCGACTTCCAGCTCGACGGCGAGCGGATCGCGTTCGCCGAGGGCAAGTCGTTGTGGATCACCGATGGCGACCTCGACTCGCCGCCGATCCAGCAGGACGACGACGTGACGGCGTTCGACCTCGACGGTGACCGGGTCGCGGTGATCCAGAACGGCAACCTGCTGGTCAAGGAGGGCGACCTCGACCCAGGGTGGTTCGTCGCCGACGAGGGCGGCGTCACCGGCGTGCAACTGCTGGCGCCGACCCAGTCGGGCAGCGGCGACACCTACGTCTCCCTCGCCGACCTCAAGCAGATCTACGGCTACCTCGGCCGCGACACGGACGAGGCGCTCATCGTCGAGGGACTGCCCGGGCTCAACCAGGCCATGGACGAGGGCGAGATCAACAACCCGGCCCGGATCGCGGCGTTCCTCGCGACCCTGCGCAACGAAAGCGGCTTCCGCTACAACGCCGGTGAAGCCGGGAACGGCAGCAGGTACCGCGGCCGCGGCTACATCCAGCTCACCGGCGTGGACAACTACCGCAGCGCGGGCGCGTACCTCGGACACGACCTCGTCAACGACCCCGACGCCGCGGCCTCCCTCGGGCTCAGCGCGCCGGTCGCCCGCTGGTACTGGACGGTCGCGCGAGCCAACACCAACGCCCACGCGGACAACCTCTACATGGGCGGCGTCAACCGCAACATCGGTTACGCGCCCAGCCAGCGCGAGGACGCGGAGCGGTGCAGCGACTTCCAGGCGGCGTTGCGCTACTACAACAACGGCGAACTGCCCGCCGGTCACATCAACTGCAACCGGTGAGGGGAATGTCCATGCCCGGCATGCGAATCAGGGCGGCACTGGCGGCGTTGCTGCTGTTGTGCACCACGATGGTGCTGACGTCGCCCACCGCCTCGGCGGCCCCGGCGTGCGGCGTGCTCGCCGACGGAGCCGCCGACCAGGCCAACGCGGCCGTGCTGCACGCCTGCGACCAGATCGGCCTCGACTACTCGTGGGGCGGCGGGCACGTCCCCGGGCAACCCGGCCCGAGCTTCGGCATCTGCGATCCCCAGAACGGCGCGCCGAACGACTGCCGCGTCAAGGGACTGGACTGCTCCGGACTGGTGCGGTTCGCGTACTTCCTGTCGGTCGGCGAGGACATCATCGACGGGACCAGCGGGTCCCAGTTCCAGACGTCCCGCGCCGTCGACCGGTTCGCCCCGGCGGAGGGCCTCGATCCGCTGCTGCCCGGTGACCTGATGTTCTTCCGCAACTCCAAGGGCAACATCAGCCACGTGTCGATCTACGCCGGTGACGGGTGGATGGTCGAGGCACCCAGCTCCGGCCTGAAGGTGCGGATGGCGTCGGCGACGCGCAGCGGCTACGCCGGAGCCGTCCGGCTGTTCGAGGCAGGCACGTCCGGGCAACCCGCACCCGGCGTGAACCGGATCGCCTACACCGACGGCACCGACCTGTGGGCCAAGGACGGCCCGCTGGACGCCGAACCGATCCTCCAGGAAGGCGACGTCAAGAAGTTCCAGCTGGCGGGTGAGCGGATCGGCGTGCTGACCGACGACGGCGCGCTGTCGGTCAAGGAAGGCGACCTCGATCCCGGCTCGGTCACGGTGAACCCGGACTCGGTCACCGACTTCCAGCTCGACGGCGACCGGATCGCGTTCACCGAAGGCGAGACCCTGTACGTGGCCGAGGGCGAGCTCGACGCGGCACCGGTCCAGGTGGCCACCGGGGTGAAGAAGTTCCAGCTGGAAGGCGACCGGATCGGCGTACTGACCGACGACGGCGCCGTGCTGGTCAAGGAAGGCGAGGTGACCGCTGACTGGTACACCGTCGACGCCGACTCGGCGACCAGCTTCCAGTTGCACGGCAGGCGGATCGCGTACACCGAGGGCACGAGCCTGTACGTCAAGGACGACGCGCTGGACGCGGACCCGATCCTGCAGGACGAGACCGTGCGGAGCTACCAGTTGTCCGGTGACCGGGTCGCGGTGCTGACCACGTCCGGTGCCCTGCTGGTCAAGGAAGGCGACCTCGGCCCCGGCTGGGAGACGGTGAACACGGACTCGGTGACGGACTTCCAGCTGGACACCGACCGGATCGCGTTCGCCGAGGGCGGGAGCCTGTACGTCAAGGAGGGCGACCTGGACGCGCCGCTGGTGCACCAGGCCGACGGCGTGACCGGGTTCCAGATCGACGGGGAACGGATCGCGGTGCAGCGCGGTGACGCGCTCGACGTGAAGGAAGGCGATCTCGACGCCGAGTGGTACACCGTGAACACGGACTCGGTGACCGCTTTCCAGATCGGCGGCGACCTCAACCAGCGGGTGCGGTAACCAACGCGAAAGGCGGCTGGGTGATCATCACCCAGCCGCCTTTTCGTGCCGTGAAAGCCCATTCGCCACCGGGCCGCTCAACGTCTCCTGGTCTGGGACCGCGTCACCAAGCCGTCCGGCTTCGACCCGTCCACCATCGTGCGCACCACCGTGTCGATCTTCTCCTCGATCCCGACCCGCAACCGGCACGGGTAGGTGTAGGCGGGTGCGGCGGTGCCGATCCCGGCGACCTCGGGGCGGTCCGCGTTGTAGCCGGAGGGATAGCCGGGTTTGTCGGTCAGGTAGTGGTTGGTGGGGATGTAGCCGGGCACGTGGCCCGCGTAGCCCGCCACCCACAGCCGTTCGCTGCCGCCGAACTCCTCCTTGTAGCCCAACGAGTAGCCGACCACAGGTTCGCCGCCCATGGCGAGGATGCGGATCGGGTTGTCCGGGTTGAACGTCCACAGGTGCAGGGTCAGTTCGACCTCGGTGGGCACGGTGTCGCCGTCGATCTGCTCGAGCATCCACCGGGCGTGCCGCTGGGCGACGAGCAAGGCTGTCGGGTCGCTGTTCGCGGGGTCCAGCTGTCCGTTCACCCGCCGCTGGTACAGCTGGCGCAGTTGCGGCCGCGACACCTGGTCGAGGTCGAAATCCAGGTGCGCCAACCGGTAGTCGGTGATCAGCGGCCCGGTCACCGGGGTACCGCCGTTGTCCACAATGGATGCGACAGCGTCGGCGAGCTGCTGCCCGAACCTCTCCTCCACGCCCGGCCCGGAGTCCACCGGGTTCTGGTCGCCCGCGGCGCCGGTGAGGTAGAGCGCGGTGGCGACCGGGTAGCGTTCCTGCAGCAGTTCGACTGCTTTACCGGGGAAGTCCGAGTTGTACTTGTCGCTCAAGTTGCGGGCAACCGGGTGACACGCGTATCCGAACAGGATCGCCACGACATCACCGTTGTCGGTCTGCCGCGCGGTGAGCACCGGGACCGCGTGGTCGACGTCGGGCAGGCCTTCCCGGTTGCCCGCGAACGCTGTCGTGGCGAAGTCGTAGTCGAGGGTGCACTGGACGGGCGTCTGTTCGAGGTTGTACTTGACGAAGTCGACGACTTCACCGACCAGCCAGTCGCTGTACGCCTGTACGCATTCGCGGTCCTCCGGCGTGAGTCCCTGCAGGATCCCCGAGTGCGGCGGATCGCTGAGCGTCGGCCCGCAGTGGGTGTGCGTCCCGGCGATGACGAAGTCGCCGCCCCCGATGCCCACCTCGGCGAGCCCGGCCCGGATCTGGTCGTGCATCTCGGCGGAGAAACTGTGCACATCGGCAGTGACCATGACGTTGGGCGTCCCGTTGTCCCAGAGGATCAGGCAACGGATCCACAGCTCGAGTTCCGTACCGGTGGCCGCCCGCCGGTCGACGCCGTAGCCGGACATGAAGTCGTTGCCGGTGTCCGGTACGCGTTCGTCCGATGGGGTGATCACGCGCGAGTCGACGGTGACACCCCACACGTCGCCGCTCGCGGCTTCGCGGGACGCGGCACCAGCCTTGCCCGCGCCGAGGGCGAACGCACCGACACCCGCAGCGGTGGCAGTGAGGAAGCTTCTTCGATTGGTGGTCATGGGAGTCACCCTCACTCAGCCCGTTGCCAGGCCGTTGACTCCTCGTTGACAGTACGACTACGTGATCAGGACAGCAGGGAGCCCGCGTAGTCGGGGACATGGCTCTGGTGTTCGCGTGGCGTTCGGACGTATCCGGTGGAGGCGGGCCTGGGCGGCAGTTCCAGCGGCGGGCGTCGCACCTCGTGGTACGGGATCATCGACAGCAGGTGCGAGATCATGTTGAGGCGGGCGCTGCGCTTGTCCTCGCTCTCCACCACGTGCCAGCGTGCCTCGGGGATGTCGGTGTGGACGAACATCTCGTCCTTCGCGCGTGAGTAGTCCTCCCAGCGGGTGATCGACTCCAGGTCCATCGGGGAGAGCTTCCAGCGCCGCATCGGGTCCTCCAGCCGCCCCCGGAAGCGGCGTTCCTGCTCCTCGTCGCTGACCGAGAACCAGTACTTCAGCAGGATGATCCCGTCCTCGATGAGCAGCCGCTCGAAGATCGGGCACTGCCGCAGGAAGCGCCGGTACTCGTCCGGGGTGCAGAATCCCATCACCCGCTCCACGCCCGCCCGGTTGTACCAACTGCGGTCGAACAGCACGATCTCGCCCGCCGCGGGCAGCTGCTCGATGTAGCGCTGGAAGTACCACTGGGTGCGTTGCCGTTCGGTGGGCTGGGGCAGCGCGACGATCCGGGCGACGCGGGGGTTCAGGTATTCCGTCACCCGTTTGATCGTGCTGCCCTTGCCTGCCGCGTCACGCCCTTCGAACACCACTACGACGCGTACGCCCTGCGCGCGCACCCATTCCTGCATCTGCACCAGCCGCGCCTGCAGGTCGAACAAGGCACTCTCGTACACGGCGCGTGGCACGCGCTTCTTCTTCCCCACCATCTCCTCCTTCAGCGGCTGAGGCACATCCTCACATCCCGGCCGCCGCACCGCTCGGATCACTCTGGTGGTCGAGGTTCAGGTGGCGGGCGCGGTGTTGAGCATCCAGTGGCTGAAGGCGGTGTAGCGCTCGGCGGTGTCGGCGGGTCCCTCGGCGTGCTCGACGGCGGCGGAGTGTGCACGTACCTGCTCGAACCGGGCCATGCGGGCGCTTTCGTAGCGGGCGAGGGCCTTGGCTGTGTCGGGCTCGTCGGCCAGTTCGGTACGCAGCACGCCGACGTCCTCGATGCCGAGGGTGCCGCCCGCCGCGATGTGCGGGGACAGGCCGTGTGCGGCGTCTCCGATCAGCGCGACCCGGTCGGTGGTCCAGCGCGGCAACTCGGGGACGACCATGATCTGGTTCTCCAGGATGGCTTCCTCCGGGGTCGCGGCGATCATCGCCAGCAGTTCGTCGTGCCAGCCGGACGCGGCCACGTTGCGGGCCCGCCGCAGCGCCCGGTCCTTCTTGCTGCCGACCAGTTCCCCGGCGTCGAACTGGTTGATCATCCACATTGTCTGTCCTTCCGCGACTCGGGTGTACCCGCCACGGGTCCGCGCGGAGCCGAGGGTGAGGATCGTGCCTTCCGGCCGCTCGTCGCCGGAGGGCACCACGGCCCGCCAGGCGTAGTTGCCCGCGTGCGTGATCGCCTCGCTGCCGGGCAGCAGGGTGGCGCGGACGTCGGAGTACACCCCGTCCGCTCCGATCAGCAGGTCCGCCTGCACGTGCTCCCCGTCGGCGAGGTGCACCGCCACGTGCGTGTCGTGCTCGGTGAAGCCGGTGACGTGGGTTGCGAGGCGGATCTTGTCCCTGCCGACGGTGTCGGCGAGCAGGTTGTTCAGGTCCGAACGCGGAACCATCAGGAACTGGTGGTCGACGACGTCGTAGCCGTCCGCGCGCATCGGGCATCCGGCGGCGTCGTAGAACCAGGCGTCGACGGTCTTGCCCATGCTCCGGACATCAAGGCCGACCGTGTCGAACTCGCGCAGCGCATTGGGCCACAGCCCGATGCCTGCCCCGACGGCTCGCACCTCCGGCGCGTGTTCCAGCACGGTGACCTCGTGCCCGATCAGCCGCAGCGAAGCCGCCGTGGTGAGCCCGACCAGGCCCGCTCCGACGATCACAGTGCGCATCGTTCGTTCCTCCCTTGTGGTGATGCCCTGACACCAGCCAACAGCGGGATTCGGATAACTTCAAATGCATACCTCGTCATGGGTAGCATTACCTGGGTGCATTTGGATTTGAATCTGCTGGTCACCCTGGACGCCCTGCTCGACGAGGGCAGCGTCACCGCGGCCGCCGAGCGGCTGTACCTCACACAACCCGCCATGAGCCGCGCCCTCGGCCGGATCCGGCGGGCCACCGGTGACCAGATCCTGGTTCGTTCCGGCAGGACGATGCTGCCCACGCCGTACGCCGAGCAGATCCGTGACGAGGTACACCAGCTCGTCACCCGCGCACAGGCCGTGCTGACGCCGGCGACAGAAGTCGACCCGGCCACGCTGGAACGCACCTTCACCCTGCAGTGCAACGACGTGGTCATCGAGGCGCTCACCACTCGCCTCGCCGCCGACCTCGCCCAGGTGGCTCCGGGAGTGTGCCTGCGGGTGCTGAGCGAAACGGACGCAGGCGTCGACGAGTACGAGTTGCGCAGGGGCCGCATCGACTTCCAGATCACCAACGTGGTCCCGACGCACGCCGATGCCCGGTCGACCACTGTGCTGACCGACGAACTGGCCGTGATCGGCCGCCGTGACCTGCCGCAGGCGCCGTCGTCATGGGGTGTGTTCACCGCGCTCCCGCACGTGGTGATCTCGCGCCGGGGTAGTGGGAACAACCGCGTCGACGACCTGTTGAAGGCCCACAAGCTCAGCCGGAAAGTCGCCTTCACCGTGCCGACGCTCGCACTGGCGCTCCGAATCGTGGCGGCGCACGAGCTGATCACGGTCGCGCCCCGGCTGCTCACCGAACACGCCCTGCCGCCCTCGCTGCGCAGCTACCCGATGCCCGAGCCCACGTCGCCGATTCCCGCTGTCCTGGCCTGGCACGCCCGCCATGACCGCGACGCCGCACATCGTTGGCTGCGCTCGTTGATCGCCGACGCCCTCGGCGCGATCACTCGCGGGGCGTAGCGCCTCCTCGCCCGGTGAAGCCGTCACACTCATCCCGGCGCAATTCCAGCACCCAGGTTCTGAACATAATTGCTTGTTTCCGCATATTTCCCGGTGCACACGAAATTGTCACGTAGTGAGCGACGGCAACTTCGACAATATGGCCACGTGACAGAAACCCACCGGCACAGTGCCGTCCGCCACGTCACCGCACCGTTATGGTTGACAGTATCTGTCCACTTGAAGCATTCTTTGTTCGCACAACGAGGGGCGGTCACCCTGTAATTCATTCCACTGCTCTCTCCCATGGAGAAACACTCATGTCCATTTCGGTTCGACGCGGGTTCACCGCTGCTCTCGCGTCGGCGTCCTTCGCGGCCGTCGTGGTCTCGGGAGCGCCGTCGGCAGGCGCGGACGAGGCGTTCTACACCCCACCGTCACCGTTGCCAGCAGGCAGGAACGGTGACGTCATCAAGTCCCAGCCGTCGTTCATCGCCGGTTCGGACGCCACCCGGGTCATGTACCTCAGCCGGGATTCGAAGGACAAGGTCATCCCCGTGACCGGCACGGTCATGGTGCCGAAGAAGGCATGGCCGGGGCCCGGTCCGCGACCGGTCGTCGGCTACGCGCCGTTCACCGCGGGCCTCGGTGACGGGTGCGCGCCCTCCAAGACCATGGCGGGCGAGGGCCAGGGCGACGCCGCGTCGATATTCCAGACCGGGTTCGTCAACGCCCTGCTGGAAAAGGGAATAGCGGTCGCGCAGACCGACTACGAGGGTCTCGGCACCCCTGGCGACCACACCTATGTGATGCGGGAGGCCGAGGCGCACGCGGTGCTCGACGTGATCCGCGCGGCGCAGCGGCTACCCAACTCCGGCCTGCCCGCGGGCGGACCGGTCGGGATCAGCGGGTACTCGCAGGGCGGTGGCGGCTCGGCCGCCGCGGTCGAACTGGCCCCGGCCTACGCGCCCGAGCTCAACGTCCAAGGCGCCTACGTCGGCGCGCCGCCTGCGGATCTCGGCGCGCTGGCCAAGTCGCTCGACGGCTCGTACGCCGTGGCGTTCCTCGGGTTCGCACTGGTCGGCCTGAACACCGCGTACCCGGAGACGGAGATCCTGACCAAGCTCGCCAACGACAAGGGCAGGCAGCTGTACAAGGACGCGCAGAACCTGTGCACGATCGGCGCGCTGCTCAAGTTCCCGTTCACGCAGTCGAGCACGCTCACCCAGGACGGACGCCCGGTGTCGGCGTATCTCAGCGAGGAACCGTTCAGAACCATCCTGGCGAAGCTGAAGATCGGCAACCTCAAGCCGACCGCGCCGGTGCTCGTCGAGCACGCGCCGAACGACGACATCGTTCCCTACGGCCAGGGCAAGCAAATGGCCAAGGACTGGTGCGGCAAGGGCGCGACCGTCCAGTTCAACGACCTGGCGGGCACGCCGGTGTTCGCCCACGTCGGCGCCGTGCCCGCGGCCATGGCGAACTCCGCGAACTGGCTGGCCGACCGGTTGTCCGGCAAATCCGCGACCACCAACTGCGGGAAGTTCTAGCGCGACAGCGCGGTGGTGCCAGGAGCCAGCTTCCCCTGCCGGACTGGCACCACCGCGTCGTTCAGGAAACCGGGGGCACAACGTGGTGCTGAATTCGAGTCTCGCCCGGGCGGGCTGGCGCCGGGCACGCAAGGTGCTGACCTCTCGCGCGGTCACGGCTTTGACCGTACCGCACGGTGTCGACCGGTACCTCGGCCTGATCAATCCACTGTGGTCGGTCAACGAGGTGCGCGCGGTCGTCACCGATGTCGCTCACCACACGCCGAGCACGGTCACGCTGACGTTGCGCCCCAACGGGAACTGGCGTGGGGCGCAGGCCGGGCAGCACGTGCGCCTCCGTGTCGATGTCGACGGGGTGCTGCGAACCCGGTGCTTTTCCGTTGCCTGCTCCGCACACCGCGCGGACGGTCTGATCGAGATCACCGCCAAGGTGAACCCGGCCGGTACCGTGTCCGGCCATCTCAAGCGCACCGCGCGGCCCGGTCTGGTCGTGGGGCTCTCCCAGGCGGAAGGCAACTTCGTCCTGCCCGCCGCGGTGCCCGAACACGTCCTGCTGATCAGCGGCGGCAGCGGTGTCACGCCGGTGATGTCCATTCTGCGCACCCTGGTCGACCGGCGGCACACCGGCCGGATCACCTTCCTGCACTACACGGCCGGGCCCGGCGACGTGGTCTACCGCGACGAGCTCGCGGCCACCCACCCGGGAGTCACCGTGGTCTATCCACGGCAGCACGGACGGTTCAGCCGCGAACAACTGCTGCGGTTCGTGCCCGACTACGCCGAGGCGCTCAGCTACTGCTGCGGTCCTCCGTCCCTGATGGACGCGGTCACTTCGCTGTGGCGGGCCGAAGGGATCGGCGACAGGTTGCGGGTCGAACGGTTCACCACCCAGGGCCTGGTGCCCCAAGCCGGGGACGCCGTCGGCGAGGTCCGGTTCACCCGCAGTGGTGTCAGTGCCCGCGGCGACGGCCGCACCCTGTTGGACCAGGCCGAAGCCGCGGGTCTGCGACCGGACTTCGGCTGCCGGATGGGCGTCTGCCACACGTGCACCAGCGTCAAGTCCAGCGGATCGGTCCGCAATGTGCTCACCGGGACGATCACGGCGGAGCCCGGCGAGCAGATCCAGTTGTGCGTCACCGCACCCTGCGGTGACGTCGAACTGGACATCTGAGTCGTCGAAGAACACAACCGACAAGGACGGCGACAATGGCTACCCGAGCCCGCATCCCGCAGCTCACGCCCGAGCAGTTCGACGAGCTCGGCCGGGAGCTCGACGCGCTCCGCAGGGAACTGGCCGACGACCTCGGCGAGCAGGACGCGGCCTACATCCGCCGCATCCTCGCGCTGCAGCAACGGTTCGAGTTCGCCGGGCGCGCACTGCTGTGGGCGGGCTGGTTCCCACCGGCGTGGCTCGCCGGAACCGCGGCGTTGTCGATCTCCAAGATCCTGGACAACATGGAGGTCGGCCACAACGTCATGCACGGCCAGTACGACTGGATGGGCGACCCGGCACTGAACTCGAAGATGTTCGAATGGGACACCGTGTGCCCGTCCGAGCAGTGGCGGCACACCCACAACTACGTGCACCACACGTACACCAACATCCTCGGCAAGGACCGCGACATCGGCTACGGCCTGCTCCGCATGGTCGACAACCAGCGGTGGCGTCCGTACTACCTCGGCAACCCGGTGTACGCGTTCGTGTTGATGATCGCGTTCGAGTGGGGCGTGATGCTGCACGACCTGGAGTTCGACCGGATCCTCAGTGGACGGCGCAAGTGGTCGGACACCAAGGCGCTGCGCCGCCGGATGTGGGAGAAGGGCGGCAAGCAGGCGCTCAAGGACTACGTGCTGTTCCCGTTGCTGAGCGGTCCCGGCGCGATCGCCACCCTGACGGGCAACGCGGTGGCCAACCTGGTCCGCAACCTGTGGGCGTTCAGCATCATCTTCTGCGGGCACTTCCCCGACGGGGTCGCGGACTTCACCGAGGAGGAGTGCGAGGACGAAACACGCGGCCACTGGTACTACCGGCAGATGCTCGGCTCCGCCAACATCGACGGCGGGAAGCTGTTCCACATCATCGCCGGGAACCTCAGCTTCCAGATCGAGCACCACCTGTTCCCGGACATCCCGGCGCGGCGGTACCAGCAGATCGCGCCACGCGTGCGGGAGATCTCCGAGCGCTACGGGCTGACCTACACCACCGGCCCGCTCGGCCGCCAGGTCGGCAAGGTGTGGCGCAAGATCTTCCGGCTCGCCCTGCCGCCCCGGCACCGTTCGCCGTTCGGCACCGCTCGCCGGGGCAGGCCGCTGTCCGGCGTCCGGCGTGTGGCGGCATGAGCACCACTCCGGCTCGGCCAGGACCAACCGCGGCGAACAGCGGCATCAGCGTTTCGGCGCTGATGACCGTGGTCGCGCTCGTCGGGTTCGTGACCACATTGGACAACACGATCGTCGCGGCCGCCGCGCCGTCGATCGGCAGGGAACTCGGGCTGAACCTGTCCACGCTGCAGTGGGTCGGTATCGCCTACATGCTGCCCTACGCCGGGCTGTTGCTGGCCGCCGGTGCGGTGATCGACCGGCTTGGCCGTCGGCGCGTCCTGCTCGCGGGGTGCGTCGTGTTCGCGGCCGGAGCACTGCTCGGCGGTGTCGTGCGATCGGCTGAGCTGCTGATCGCGGCCAGGGTGACGCAAGGTGTCGCCGCCGCGTTCATCGTGCCGGGGACGCTCAGCCTGATCCGTACCGAACTGCCAGAACCCCGGCGCCCGGTCGCCATCGCGGTGTGGACCGCCGCACTGGCCGCCGCGCTCGCCCTCGGCCCGTGGCTCGGCGGCGCGCTCGCCGAGCACCTGCATTGGAGCTGGATCTTCCTGAGCAACCTGCCGTTCGTGGGGGCGGTGTGGTTGCTGCTGGCGCGCACGAATCCAGCCGAGTCGAGCTGTTGTGACACGCCGGTACGCGTGGGCGCGGCGGCGCTGGTGACGACAAGCCTGGTGCTGCTCACCGCGTCCGTGGTGACCTCGGGTGGCATCGCCACCACTGTCCTCCTCGGTGGCGCCGGGCTGGTCGGGTTGCTTGCCTTCGTCGGGTGGGAACGGCGTGCCGCTGTCCCGCTCGTGCCCGTGCGGTTGTGGCGCAACCGGGTTTTCCTCGGGGCGAACGCGCTGGTCCTGTTGTGGGGACTGGGGATCAGCGGGATCGTGTTCTTCACCCCCTTGCTGTACCAGGACTTCCTGGGGATGGGGCCGGAGGCCGCCGGGTTGCCGCTGGTGGTCGTCGCCGGTGCGGTGGTCTGCGCGACCCCGTTCGTTCCGGCGGTGACCAGGGCGCTGGGGCCGCATCGCGCCGTGTGCCTCGGGCTGCTGGTGCTGGCCGTGGGCCTGGCGCACCTCGCCGTGGTCAACGACGAGAGCACGATGGCTGCCCGGCTGGTGGGGTTGGTGCTCGCCGGGACAGGGTCGGCGTTCACCGCACCGATCACCGGACAGGCACTGGAGAAGATCGGCGAGGACGACAGCGGGACGGCTTCCGGCGTGCTCACCGCGTCGAGGGAGTTGTCCAGCGCGTTCGGTGTGGCGCTGATCGGAATCGTGCTGACGTCCGTGCGGGCCGGTGAGATCGCCGAGGGCGTGGCCCCCGGCCCGGCGCTGGGCACCGGCTACGCCGCGGGGCTGGTGGTCGCGGCGGTGCTGCAACTCCTGGGCGCGGTGCTCGCGCTCGTGGTTCTGCGTCCCGTCCCTGCCGTGAAGTCGGCGCTGGCCAAGGAAGGCGAGGCACTATGAACAGCGAGGCCGAGTGGCGGGTGTGGCTGGTCGAACGGCTCGCCACCGTGACGAACGGCCTGGTCACCGAGCGGGACGCGGACCGGCCGTTGCGGGACCTTGGCGTCTCGTCGCGTGACGCGGTGACGATCGCGGCGGAGGCGGGTGAACTGCTCGGCCGGGAACTGCCGAGCACACTGGTGTGGACCGCGCCGACGGTGACCGAATTGGCCAAGGCGTTCGCGACCGGACCCGAAACCCCCGCACCCGCGGCGTCCCCTGTGGACACCCCTGCGGACGCCACCGTCGCGGTCGTCGGCGTCGCCTGCCGGTTGCCCGGCGCGGCAACGCCTGCCGAGTTCTGGGACCTGCTCACCGGCGGCCGGGCGAGCATCGGCGAGGTCCCCGCCGGGCGGTGGGAAAGGTTCGCCCCGGACGTCGCCGACCACGACCTGCCGAGGCACGGCGGCTTCCTCGACGACGTCGCCGGATTCGACGCCGAGTTCTTCGGCATCGGTCCCGGTGAGGCCGAGGTGATGGACCCGCAGCAGCGGCTGCTGCTCGAAGTGACGTGGGAAGCGCTGGCGAACGCGGGCATCCCGGCGAAATCCCTGCGCGGCACCGACTGCGGGGTGTTCGTCGGCCTGTCGGCGACGGAGTACGCCCAGCTGACCATGCTGGACCTGAACGGTGTCGGCACCGGGTCGGCCACGGGCGCGGCGGCGTCGGTGACGGCCAATCGTGTGTCCTACGCCCTCGGCGTGCACGGCCCGAGCTTGACCGTCGACACCGCGTGTTCGTCTTCCCTGGTCGCGGCGCACCTGGCGGTACGGGCGCTGGTGGAGGGAGATGCCAGCACGGCAGTGGTCGGCGGTGTCAACCTGCTGCTGTCCCCGATGATCACGGCGAGTTTCCAGCGGGAAGGACTGCTCGCCGTCGACGGCAAGTGCAAACCGTTCGACGCCGCGGCCGACGGCATCGTACGCGGCGAGGGATGTGGCGTCGTGGTGCTCAAACGGCTCGCCGACGCCCGGCGTGACGGTGACCGGGTGCTGGCGTTGATCAAGGGCAGCGCGGTCAACTCGGACGGCAGGTCCAACGGGTTGATGGCGCCGAACCCCGTCGCACAGCAACGAGTCCTGCGGCGCGCGTACGAGCAGGCAGGGGTGCGCACGCACTCGGTGGACTACGTCGAGGCGCACGGCACGGGGACGTCGCTCGGTGACCCGATCGAAGCCAGTGCGCTGGCGGCGGTTCTCGGCGAGGGCAGGCCCGCGCAACGGCCGTTGCTGATCGGATCGGTGAAGTCCAACCTCGGTCACCTGGAAGGCGCGGCCGGGATCGTGGGGCTGATCAAGGTCGTGCTGAGCCTGTGGCACTCGCGCCTCCCACCGAGCCTGAACTTCACTTCGCCCAACCCGCACATCGATTTCGCGAGTGCCCGGCTCGAGGTGGTCACCGAGAACACCGAGTGGCCGCGTTACCCCGGGATCGCGCGGGCCGGGGTGTCCTCGTTCGGCTTCGGCGGCACCAACGCGCACCTTGTGCTGGAGGAGTGGCAGCCGGTCGGGGACGGGGCCCGCCGAGGCGCGGAACGCACGGAGGTCGTCGCCTTGTCCGGCCGCTCCCCCGCGCGGCTGCGCGCCCGTGCTCGTGCGCTGGCCGACTGGGCCGAAGGACATCAGGACATCGGCGTCGTCGCCGCCGCGCTGGCGCACGCCGAGGACGACGGCGCACCGGTGCGGGCCGCGGTCGCGGCACGTGATCTCGGCCAGTTGCGTGACCGGCTCCGGCGGCTCGCGGACGCCCAGCCGACTGTCCGGCGTGACCCGGTGTTCGTGTTCTCCGGATACGGCTCGCAGTGGCCGGGTATGGCGCGGCGGTTGCTGGCCGAGGAACCGGCGTTCGCCGATGCCGTCGCCGAACTGGACCGCGTGTACCGCGATGTCGCTGGTGTCGAGCTGTCCGCCCTGCTCGACGGGCTCGACGCGGCGGCCGAGCCGCTGTCGGACTGGCAACTCGCCCTGTTCGGCATGCAGGTCGCGCTGGCGGGGCTGTGGCGCGCGCACGGGGTCCGCCCGGCAGCGGTCATCGGCCACTCGATGGGTGAGGTGGCCGCGGCGGTGGTCGTCGGCGCGTTGGAACCGGCCGAGGGGTTGCGTGTGATGGTGCACCGCACGGCGCTGCTGGACGAACTCCAGTCACTGGGCGCCGGGGCGATGGCCATTGTGGAGCTCTCCCCTGGCGAGCTGGACCAGCTCACCGAGGTCTTCACCGGAGTCACCGTCGCGGTGTACGCCGCACCGACGCAGTGCACGGTCAGCGGTCCGGTCGAGCAGGTGGCCGCGCTGGTCGACCATGTGGCGGCACGCGGCGGGCTGGCCAAGATCGTGCCGACCGGGGTCGCCGGGCATTCCGCCGCGATCGACCCGGTGCTCGACCGGCTCGCGGCGGCTCTGGCCGACCTCCGCCCGACACCGGACGCGATCCCGTCGAGCATCGTGTGTTACTCCAGTGTGCTGCAAGACCCCCGGCAACGGCCGTCGTTCGACGCGGGCCACTGGGCGGCGAACCTGCGCAGGCCGGTTCGGTTCACCCAGGCTGTGGCGGCCGCGATCGCGGACGGGCATCGGCTGTTCCTGGAGGTGTCCCCGCATCCGGTGACCGCTGTGGCGATCGAGCAGACCGCGAGTGATCCCAACGATGAAGTCACCGTGATCCCGACGCTGCGCCGGGACCCGGACGGCACGGGCGACGGTTTCGCGGGCGCGCTGGCCACCATGAGCGTGCACGGCCCGGCGGAGGTCCTCCGCACGCGCTACCCCAGCCGCGTGGTGATCGACCTGCCGCCGCCGGTGTGGGAGCACCGGCAGTACTGGGCGGACGCGGCACCGTCGCAAGGCCGGGCGGGACATCCGTTCCTCGGTATGCGGGTTCGGGTGCCGGGGACCGAGCAGCAGGTGTGGCCGGGCGAGGTGGGCTTGGCCGCACACCCGTGGCTGGCCGAGTACTCCCTGCACGGTGTGCCGGTCCTTCCCGCGGCCGCGTTCATCGAGCTGATGCTCGCGGCCGCCATGCCCGCCAACGAGCTCCGCGATGTGGTGCTGCACCAGGTTCTGCCGCTGGCCGAGCACACCGACGTGTCCGTGTCGGCGATGCCGACGCGGGATGGCGATCTCGAACTGGTGGTGTTCGCCCAGTTCGGCAGCGAATGGCGGCGCTGCGCCTCGGCCGTCGCCACAGACTCGGCGACGCCCCTGGTCCCGATCCCCGGCGCGGCGGTATCCGCTGTGGATCATTCTCGACGCGGCGGCTTCACGGTGCATCCCGCCCTCGGTGAGGAGTGCCTGCGCGCGCTGTCCTCCCAGCCGGACGGCCAGGTGTGGCGCACGAACCGGATAGGCCGGGTACGTGTCACCGGCAATCTCCGGCGCGCGGCCACGCGGTCGGTGGTGGCGGGCACGGTTCAACTGCTCGACGCGGACGGCGCCGCGCTGGCCGAGATCTCGGCTGTCGAGTGGACGGCGACCGCGCGCGCGGACATCCCGTTCCTGCCGGGAATGCTCGCCTACGAGGCGAAATGGACGCCCAGCGAACTGCCCGCCGACGCCGTGTCGTCCACAACGGACTGGGTTGTGGTGCACGCGGATCGCGTGGACCCGGCTCCGTTGGTCGGCCTGCTGGCCGAGTGCGGCCACCATGCCGTCGCATTCCCGATGAGCCAGCGCGACGACCTGCCTGTGGCCGGTGGCGTGGTGGTGTTGCCTGACCTCCCGGACTCGCCCACCGAGGTGGACGCCGCGCGTGCCTTGACGATCGCCGTCGCCGACGTGGTCCGTGAGCTGGCCGGGATGGACGGCACACCGTCACGGCTATGGCTGATCGCCAAGGGAGCCAACGAGGTTGTGCCGGGCGAGACCGTGCGCCCCGGCCTCGCCGCGCTACGCGGCCTGGTCCGGGTCCTCGCCTACGAGCACCCCGAACTGCGAGCGACCCTGGTCGACCTCGACGACCGAGCCACCGAGCGGACCGTGGTGCGCGAGTTGCTCGCCGACCAACCGGAGGACGAGGTGGCCTGGCGCGACGGCCGACGCTTCGCCCACACCTTGGCCCGTGCCGAGCTGGCCACCGAGCGCCCGGTCGTCCGCGACGGCGCGTACCTGATCACCGGCGGGCTCGGCGGGCTCGGCATCGCGGCCGCCGGTTGGCTGGCCGAGTCGGGCGCCACCCGGCTCGTGTTGTCGGCACGCAGCGCACCGTCCGCCGCGGTGCTGGCCGTGATCGAGGAACTCGCGGTGTCCGGCGTCGCGGTCGAGGTGGTGACCGGGGACATCGCCGATCCCGGTGTCGCTGAGCAAATGGTACGCGCGGCGACGCGCGACGGCAGCCCGTTGCGGGGCGTGCTGCACGCGGCCGGTGTGCTCGCTGACGGTTCGGTGCTCGGCATGGACGCCGATGACCTGCCCGCCGTGTGGCGAGCCAAGACCGAGGGCGCGCTGCGGCTGCACGACGCGTGCGCCGGGGTCGAGCTGGACTGGTGGCTGGCCTACTCGTCCGCCGCCGCCCTGTTCGGTTCGCCCGGTCAGGCCGCCTACGCCACCGCGAACGCCTGGCTGGACGCGTTCACCGCGTGGCGGCGAGCCAACGGCCTGCCCGCGACGACGATCCAGTGGGGTGCGTGGGCCGAGATCGGTGGCGCGGCGGGCAAGAACAACCCGATCCTCGAGCCGATGCCGCCTCACGAGGGCATCGCCGCGTTGTCGGCCGTGCTCGCGTCCGGACGCGAGCAGACAGCCATCACCCGCCTGGACGTCGACACCGTGCTGGACTTGTTCCCACGGCTGGCGGAGCGACCGTTCTTCGGCACGCTGGTCGCGTCCGGCAAGAAGGACGGCACGCAGCAGGCCGCACAGACCACACTGCGTGCGCTCGCGGCCGATGACCCGGAGCTGGCCCGCGTCGCGATGCGCGACCACTTGGTGGCGATGGTCGCCGAAATGATGTGGCTCGACGCCGAACGGCTCGACCCCTACGCCCCGCTCACCTCGCTCGGCCTCGATTCGTTGCTGGCGATGCGTGCCCGCGGTGCCGTCGAGCGGGATTTCGGCGTCACCCTCCCCCTGCAACTGTTGCTGCGCGGGGCAAGCCTCGCCGATCTGGCCGACCACCTTGCGGACGCGCTGCACACGGCGAAAACAACCGTCCCCGCGCCGCGGCGGGCCGGGCCGGGCGGCCGGGACTTCGCCGAACGGTGGGTAACCAGAGCCGTGCGCCAAGTACTGGGCACCGACGAGGAAACCGACGTGCACGGGCCCCTGGCCGACGCCGGAATGGACGACGCGGCGGCGCACCGGTTCGCCGCCGTCGTCTCGGCTGAACTGGGCAGGACGATCACCGCGGGCGAACTCCTCGCCAAGCCGACCGTCGCCGGCGTCGCCAACGTGCTGCGCGCCGAACTCGAAGGCACCGGCGACTCGATGCGTCTGCTCGGCGGCGGACGACACCGCACGAGCCCGCCGCTGTACCTGTTCCACGCCGCGGGCAGTCCCACCGCGGTGTACCGGCCGCTCGTCGGGCTGCTGCCCCCGGACGTGACCTGCTACGGCATGGAGCGTCTGGACCACCTGGACACGGTGGAAGCCAAGGCGGCGCGGTACGTCGAACTGATCCGTGCGCGGCAGCCCGACGGGCCGTACCGGCTCGGCGGCTGGTCGTTCGGCGGGCTGCTCGCGTTCGAGACGGCACGACAGCTGCGTGCCGCGGGCGCGGAGATCGAACTGCTGTTCCTGATCGACACGATCATCCCCCTGCCCGACGAGGACCTGGCACCGGACGACGCGCTGCGGCGGCGGCTCGGCCGGTTCGTCGACTACATCGAGCGCGTCTACCAGGTGGACCTCGGGCTGCCGGAGCAGACGCTGGTGGCGTTGCCGGAACGGGAGCGCGACGAACTGGTCATGCGGCGGCTGTCGGAACGCGTGGCCGGCATGGGCGCCGCCGTGCTCGAACACCAACGAACCTCCTATGTGGACGCACGGATCTCCGAGCAGTACCAGCCAAGCCGCTACCCCGACGCGGTGCTGTTGTTCCGCGCCAAGGACCCGCACCCGCTGACCACCACGCTCGACCCGCGTTACCTGCGGACCGACGACGCGCTCGGCTGGGACGAGTTCTGCCCGCACCTCGAGGTCGTCAAGGTGCCCGGCGACCACATCACGGTGATCGATCCGCCCCACGTCGCGATCGTCGCCGACCGGATCTCCGAGGAAATGAGGAAGCAATGACAAGAACCCGGCACCGCCCTCGATTCCCAGTCGCCGCGCTCGCCGCCGGAATGCTCATCGCCGCCGTCATCCCGGTCACCGCGCAGCAGGCCGCCGCCGGGCCCGCCCCGGCCGTCGCCGACGACGGGGCGAAGGTCATCGAGGAGACCAGGATCGACGACCGCACCATCGACCTGAAAATCCAGACACCCGCGTTACCGGGGACAGGCATGGTGCGGCTGCTCGTACCGTCCGGCTGGTCGAAGGACGCGACGCGGACATGGCCGGTGCTGTACCTGCTGCACGGCTGTTGTGAGGCGCAGGAGTACAAGTCCTGGACGCAGTACACCGACGTCAAGCAGTTCACCGCGGACAAGCAGGCGATCATCGTGATGCCGAGCGCGGGCGCGATCGGCATGTACACCCAGTGGTGGAACTACGGGTTCTCGAACAAACCCGACTGGCCGACCTTCCACACCACCGAGGTCCGGCAGATCCTGGAGCGCGGCTACAAGGCGGGCACGAAACGCTCGGTGGCCGGGTTGTCCATGGGTGGCTACGGCGCCATGGAGTACGCCAGCCGGTTCCCGGGGATGTTCGGCGCGGCGGCGTCCTACAGCGGCGCCATCAACGTCCTGATGCCCCCGATTCCCGAGGCGACGCAGTTGAACATGATCGCGCAGGGCTTCTTCATCTGGGGAGTCCTGTGGGGCGACCCGTGGTCGCAGCGAGCGCGGTGGATGGACCACAACCCCTACGACAAAGTGGACAAGCTGCGCGGCACGAAGCTCTACGTGTCCTCCGGCGACGGCAATCCCGGCCCGCTCGAGAGCCCGAACGCCCCGCCGACCGCCGGAGCCATCCTCGAAGGAATGGCGTTCGGCAACTCCAAGTCGTTCACCGACAAGCTGCAGGCGAGCGGCATCCCGGTCACGGCGGACTACTACGGGCCGGGCACGCACACCTGGCCGTACTGGGAACGCGCGCTCAAACGGTCCTGGCCCCTGCTCGCCGCCGGTATGGGCATCTGAACGAACGGATTGGGTAAGCCATGACAACGATCTCGAACACCCCGGGCGCGGCCGACCTCGATCTGATGAGCGCGGGCACCGAAAGCCTCACGGCGAGGTTGACGCACTGGGCCGAGACACGCGGCGCCGCACGAGCGCTCACCTTCGTCGACTACACCAGTGACCCCGCCGGGACGGACACATCGCTGACCTGGCGGGAACTCGACGCCAAGGTGACCGCGGTGGCGGCGTGGTGCCAGCGACGCGCCAACCGGGGCGACCGGGCCGCCGTGCTGGTCGAGCAGTCGGCGGAGTACGTGATCGCGTTCCTCGGCGCGCTGCGGGCCGGGCTGGTCGCCGTGCCGGTGTTCGAGCCGTCTCCGCTGCCGGGACATCTGTCGCGGCTGGCGGCCGTCCTGACTGACTGCTCCCCCGCGTTGATCCTCACCAACCGGCGGCAGTCCGACGCGGTCGACGAGTTCCTGGTCGAACGCGACCTGACCGGGCCGCAACTGGTCGCGGTCGACATGGTGCCGGAGACAGCCGGTGCCGCGTACGACCCGGTACCGCTGCGGCCGGACGATCTCGCGTACCTGCAGTACACCTCCGGATCGACCAGGAACCCGGCAGGTGTGATGATCACCCACGGCAACGTGGCCGCGGCCGCGACCCAGACCGTGCGGGCCTACGAGGGCACGCCTGGCGGCGCGGTGGTGAGCTGGCTGCCGTTGTTCCACGACATGGGGCTGGTCGTGGGCATCGCCGCGCCGCTGATGGGCGGGCTGTCGTCCACCCTGATGGACCCGATCGCGTTCCTCACCCGCCCGGTGCGGTGGCTGGACCTGATGGCGAGCGCGGGCGCGGCGATCACCGTCGCGCCCAACTTCGCCTACGGCTACACCGCCGCACGCACCACCGACGAGGACCTGGAAGGGCTGCGGCTGGACGAGGTGGCGCTGTTCGGCGACGGCAGCGAACCGATCGTTCCGTCTATTGTGGACTCGTTCTACGCGAGGTTCGCCGGGTGCGGTGCCCGGCCGAGCATGTTCCGCCAGGGGTACGGGCTGGCCGAGGCGGTGCTGCTGGTGTCGTCGTCCCCGGCGGGGCAGCCGCCGAAGGCACGGACGTTCGACCGGGCCGGTCTCGCGGCGGGCCGGGCGATCGAGGTGGCGTCGGGCGCGACCCTCGTGTCCGCCGGGCAGCCGCTGGACCAACTGGTGCGTGTGGTCGACCCGGCCACGCACAGGGTGTTGCCCGACGGGCGGGTCGGCGAGATCTGGACCAGCGGGCCGAACGTCTGCCAGGGGTACTGGGGCCAACCCGACGCCGAGTCGGCCGCCGTGTTCCGGGCCGAACCGTGCGACGAGGACGGCCAGCCGGTGGAGCCGTACCCCGGCTGCCGGGGCTGGCTGCGCACCGGCGATCTCGGCGTGCTGCTGGACGGCGACCTGTTCGTCACCGGACGGTTGAAGGACCTGATCATCGTGGACGGCCGCAACCACTACCCGCAGGACGTCGAGTACACAGCGCAGAACGCGCACCCCGCGATCCGCAGGCACGCGGTCGCCGCCTTCTCGGTCACGGGCGAGCAGGGCGAGTACGCCATGGTGGTCGCCGAACGGGCTCGTCAGCTGACCGCGGAGCAGGTGGACACCACGGCGGTGGCGGCCGCGGTCCGGTCCGCTGTGTCCAGCGAGCACGGACTGGCCGTGCGCTCGGTGGTGTTGATCGAGCCCGGCGAGTTGCCGCGCACGTCCAGCGGCAAGGTCCGGCGTGCGGAGTGCCGGGCCCGCTACGCCGAAGCGGGCGACTGACCCGGTGTCCACACTGGACGTTCCGGTCGAGTCCGAGCGGCGCGTGGCCGTCCCCCCGTTCGCCAGAGGTCCTGTCCTCGCCATCGCGGGCGCGGTGGCCGTCGCGCTGCTGGCGGTCATCGGCCGGTTCGGCTACTTCGGTGACGAGCTGTACTTCCTCGCCACCGGCCGATACCACTGGTCGTGGGGTTACGCCGACAACCCGTGGCTGCTGCCCGGACTGGCCAGGCTGCTCGACACGGCCTTCCCCGGCTCCGTCGTGGCTTTCCGGATCCTGCCGATGCTGCTCACCTGCGGCGGGGTGGTGCTCGCCGCGTTGATCGCCAGGGAGTTCGGCGGCGCGCGCAAGGCCCAGGTGCTCACGGCCGGGGCGTACGCGCTCTCCCTGCACCTGCTCGGATCCGGGCACTTGCTGGCGACCTCGACAGTGGACCCGTTCTGCTGGACCCTGGTCAGCTGGCTGATCGTGCGGTGGTTGCGCACCGGGAGCGACCGGCTGCTGTTGTGCGCAGGGCTGGTCTCCGCGGTCGCGATGCAGGGCAAGTGGCTCATCGTGTTCTTCTGGCTGGCGCTGGCCGCGGGCGCGCTGATCGCCGGGCCGCGCCGCCTGCTCAGCCGTCCGGCCTTGGCCGCGGGCGGGGCGATCACCGTGCTGGCCACCGTGCCGGCGCTGCTGTGGCAGGTGGACAACGGCTGGCCGTACTTCCTCATGCAACAGGTGACGGCCGAGCAGAACTCGCGGATGTTCGGCGGGCAGGCGGCGATGATCCCGTTCGCCCTGGTGGCATCCGGCTTGTTCGTCGGCGCTTTCCTCGCCTGCCACGGGTTGTACGCGCTGCTGCGGACGCCGCAGCTGAGCCGCTACCGGCTGCTGGGCCTGACAGTGGTGTTCGTGACACTGGCGTTCCTGGTCGTCGCGAGCCGGTACTACTACGTGGCAGGCCTTTACGCGGTGCTGTTCGCCGCCTCCGCGGTCACGATCGAACGCCGCGGCCCGGCACGGTGGTGGCGGTGGGTGCCCACCTGGCCGGTGTACGCGGTGTCCGTACCGTTGATGATCTATCTCGCGTTGCCGGTTCGCCCGGCGACCGGGTTCACCGGCGTCGGACTCGTGGACTTCGTCGCCAGCGGCAGCTACGGCTGGCCCCAACTGGCCGACACAGCGGCGGCGGCCTACCGGGGTCTGCCACCGGCGGACCGCGACCGCACCGCCGTGATGGGCGACAGCTACTGGCAGGCCAGCGCCTTGGACGTGTACGGCCGGGAACGCGGACTGCCCAGGGCGTACGGGCCGGAACGGGGATACTGGTACACCGGCCGTCCACCGGACGAGACGACGCAGGTGCTTTACGTCGGCGGCGACGCTGTGTGGCTGCGCGGGTTCTTCGGCGAGGTTCGCCAGGTGTCCGTCGTGCGGCTTGACATCGACGCGGACGTGGCCAACCAGAACGTGCCGGTGTGGTTGTGCGGCAAGCCTTCTGACCCGTGGCCCACGCTGTGGGAACGCATGCACCGCCCGTGACACCCTGGCGTACTGTCCCGGAGCGGCGGGTGTCTGGGATGATCCGAGCCATGATCACTCCGGTGCACCCGCCATCCGGTCTGTCCAAGGCCACATGGACAGACGCGGACTACGCGGACATGGGGTGGCACGACTGCCGGATCCACGCCATCAGCATCACCGACGGCACACCGGACAGCGCAGGCGAAGTGTGGCCACCGGTCCGGCTGTCGCTCGACCTGGACTACATCGTCGGCTGGGTCAACCCGGTGCGGCCGGAGAAGCACTTCACCTTCTGGGTGACCCCAGCGACCCTGGTGTTCGACGCGTGGGACATCTCAACCGAGTTCGACGGCCTGAACGACCTCCTCGAGATCGACCACGTCCACCGCACCGGCTCACCGGACAGGAACCCCGACCCGCAGTGGCACATCGAAGGGCACAACTTCGACATCAGGCTTCGAGCCGGTGGCTACCGCCAGTACTTGCGCCTGCCGCCGCTGCACGTGCCCCGCCAGGTGCTCACCGCGGCCGAGCGCGGCGGCGTGAGCCTCGCTGAGGAATCGTTCGTCTAGTCACGCGTGGCACCCGGCTGGCCGGTTCAGTCGAACTTGCCCTGCTTGGTGATGCGGGCGACGACCTGTTCGTTGTTCATCGTGTACGCCTCGTAGGTGGCCTCGGTGCCGGTGGCCGACAGGAACTCCTGCCAGGCGCGGTACTCGTGCTTCTCCCAGCCGGGGAAGTTGAAGAACTCGTCGAAGATGACGATCGAGCCCACCCGCAGGCGCGGGCCGACCAGGTCGAACACGGTCTTGGTCGACGAGTACAGGTCGCCGTCCACGTGCAGGAAGCTGACCGGGCCCGGGTGCTCGGCCATGAAGCCGGGCAGCGTGTCGTCGAACCAGCCGACCACGAGTTCCGCGCCGGGCACGTCGGGGAGGCCGTCGATGGCGAACGCGCCCTCGCGCACGTGCGAGCGGTAGTCCTCGGGCAGGCCCTTGAACGAGTCGAAGCCGTACACCTCACCGGACCGGGTCGCCCCGATGATCCGCAGCGACCGGCCCTGGAACACGCCGAACTCCAACGCCATGCCGTCGGACGGGGCGAGTTCCAGCGCGTAGCGCAGCGTGCTTTCCGGGTCGCTGAACGACCGGGCCACCGGCATGTTGGCGTCCACGAACTTCGCCGCCGCCAGCGCCGCGTCCCGCTCACCGACCGCCAGCATGTCGCGGCGCGCCCGGAACTCCGCCTCGGTCAGCGCCTGGATGGTCCGGTCGACCTCACGCCGGATCACCGGCTCCAGTTGGTGGACCAGCCGTTTCGTCACCCTGTCCACCACGCGCCCCGCCGTGGTCCGCACGGTGCCGCGGATACCGTCAAGCATTCGGTCGTTCCTCCCTTGTCTCCGCCGGAACTCCCCGAGCGGTGACCTGGTCGAAACAGGGTGAACCCGGGAATACCGGGCAGAGGATACGACTGCCACCCCAACGGGCGAAACCACCCGATCGTGGACGGCCTGTTCCGGGTGGGTCGCGGGATTTCGGCGTCAGAAGGTGACATCGTGGCCAGTTGGCTTGGAAATCACCGCGACACCCCGGTGTTCGGGACGCGCGGTGATCGTTTTCCCGTGCGGCCGGGCGGTTTCAGCCCTCGCCGCCCGACCACGTGACGGGCAGCGCGTGGACGCCGTAGATGCGCATGTGGGTGCGCAGTTTCACCTCGTCGGCTGGGATCGCGAGCTCGAGGTCCGGCAGGCGGCGCAGCAGCCCGGCGAACCCGGCGCGCATCTCGATGCGGGCCAACTGCTGGCCCAGGCACTGGTGCACGCCGTGGCCGAACGACATGTGCCCGCGTGCCTTGCGGTGGATGTCGAGGGTGTCCGGGTTGTCGAACCGCTGCGGGTCGTGGTTGGCGGCCAGCAGCGACACGATCACGGTCGATCCCTCGGTGATCGTCTCACCGGCGACTTCGATGTCCTCGGTGGCGTAGCGGTAGAAGGTGTCCGCGATGGCCAGGTAGCGCAGGAGTTCCTCGACCGCGTCGGGCACCAGGTCCGGGTTCGCGCGCAGCTCGGCCATCTGCTCGGGGTGGGCCAGCAGCGCGAAGGTGCCCAGCGCCAGCATGTTGGCGGTGGTCTCGTGCCCCGCGAGCAGCAGCAGGAACGCCATGCCGGTGAGTTCCTCGACCGACAGGTCCTCGTCCCGGGCCAGGTCGGACAGGATGTCCTCGCCGGGCTCGGCGCGCTTGGCCGTGACCAGTTCGGCCAGGTAGCCGGCCAGGGCGCCGTACGCGGCGATCTTCTCGTCGAACGGCAGGCTCGTGTCCAGGAACCTGTTGGTGTTGACCTGGAACGTCTCCCGGTCGGCGTAGTCGATGCCGAGCATTTCGCAGATCACCAGCGACGGCACCGGCAGCGCGAACTCCGCGACCAGGTCGACCGGCGGGGTCAGCCGCGCCAGCTGGTCCAGCTGCCGCTCGGCGATGTCGACGATGTGCTCCTCGAGCTGCTTCATCCGTTTGACGGTGAACGCGCCGGTGAGCTTGCGCCGCAGCCGGGTGTGGTCCGGCGGGTCCATCGCGATGAACATGCCCGGCGGCGGCGGGGCCGGCTCGGCGAAGGCAGGCATCCCGGGAATTTCGAAGGGTTCGTGCAGCATGCCGATGTCGCCCCGGGAGCTGAACCGGGTGTCGGCCATCACCTGGCGGACCGCGTCGTACCCGGTGACCAGCCAGCCTTCGTGACCGTCGGGGAACACCATGGGACTGACCGGCCGGGCCTCGCGCAGCCGGGTCAGCTGGCTCGGCGGGACGAACGGGCCCGCGTCGCGTTCCCTGGGCATACCGTGCGGGACGTTGACCGTCTGGCTCATCGGATTCCTTCCGTGGTGGGTTGTGACGAACAGTCGTCGAGAGTCCTGACACAGCCCTGACACGGCTCAGACACCCGGCGGCTACAAGCGGGTGCTTCATCTGTCCGATCGCGATAGCCGGGCCGGATGCGGTCCCTGACGCCACCGCCGAAAAGCCAAAAGACAACCAGTATTCCGGCCTTCCGGCGGCGACGCCAGGAACCGCCCCGATCCCGACTCTCATCGACCGGACAAATGAAGCACCCGCTAGATTGACCGGGTGAGGATCGGGGTGCTGGGACCATTTGAGGTCCACACCGGCGGGGAAGCCGGTGTGGCGGATGTGCCGGGTGCCCGGTTGCGCGCGTTGTTGATCGCGCTCGCGCTCGACCCCGGCCGGGTGGTGCAGAAGGCGACCCTGATCGACTGGATCTGGGGCGAGAACCCGCCTGCGGACGCGGCGAACGCGTTGCAGCGCTTGGCTTCCCGGCTGCGCCGGGTACTGCCGGCCGGAGCGGTCGACGGGCAGGTCGGCGGCTACCGGCTGCTGGTGGATCCCGATTCCGTCGACGCCGTGCGGTTCGAGCGACTTGTCGGCCAGGCGCGGGGTGGCGACGATCACCATCAGGCGAACCTGTTGCGCGAGGCGCTCGGCTTGTGGCGTGGCTCGGCCATGCAGGACGTCGGGCTGCAGGACAGCGAGGCGTTCGACGCCGCGGTCGTCCGGCTCGAAGGGTTGCGCCTCAGCGCGTTGGAGGACCGGTTCGAGGCGGAGATCCGCCTGGGCCACGGCGCGGACATGGTCGCCGAACTGACCGACCTGGTTGCCGCCCATCCCGTCCGGGAGCGCCTGGTCGCCTCGCTGATGCGTGCGCTGGGCGCCGCGGGCCGCAGCAACGAGGCGCTGATGGCCTACCAGCGCGCACGCGAAGCCCTCGCCGACGAACTGGGCGCCGATCCGTCACCGGAACTGTCGGCGTTACACGTCGCGCTGCTGCGGGGCGAGGTGGGGCGCAAGGAGGAAGAGGACCACGGCCGCACCGGCAACCTGCGTGCCGAGCTGACCACGTTCATCGGCAGGGCCGACGATGTCGTCGCGGTCCGCGAACTCGTCGCCGAGCACCGGCTGACCACGCTGATCGGACCGGGCGGTTCGGGAAAGACCAGACTGGCAACGGAAACCGCGCGGTCACTGCTCGGTGACGTGCCGGACGGCGCCTGGCTGGTGGAACTGGCGTCCATCGGCACGGACGACGACATCGCGCTGGCCACGCTCGCCGCGCTCGGCCAGCGCGACGGACTGCTCGGCGGGGCGCCGGACGCGGAACCGACAGACCGGGTCATCGCGGCGGTGCGCGACCGGCAGGTGCTGCTGATCATCGACAACTGCGAGCACGTGATCGAGTCGGCGGCGACGTTCGCCCACCGGCTGCTCGGGGAGTGCCGTCGCCTGCGGATCCTCGCCACGAGCAGGGAGCCGCTCGGCATCACCGGCGAGGCGCTGTGGCACGTCGTGCCGCTGGCCCTGCCCACGGAGGACGCCGACCCCGGCCAGATCGAGGCCTCCCCCGCCGTCCGGCTGCTGCGTGAACGCGCCGGTGCTGTGCGCACGGACCTCGCGGCCGACGCCCACACCCTGGCCACGATGGCGCGCGTGTGCCGGGCGCTGGACGGCATGCCGCTGGCCATCGAACTGGCCGCCGCCCGGTTGCGCACGATGACCGTGGAGCAGCTCGCCAACCGGCTCGACGACCGGTTCCGCCTGCTGACCGGCGGCAGCCGCACGGCACTTCCCCGGCACCGGACGCTGCGCGCGGTGATCGACTGGAGCTGGGAACTGCTCACCGACGCCGAGCGGGTGGTGCTGCGCAGGCTGTCGGTGTTCGCCGGTGGTGCGAGCCTGGACGCCGCCGAACACGTCTGTTCCGGTGACGAGGTCGAGTCGTGGGAGGTGTTGGAGCTGCTGACCGCGTTGACGGAAAAGTCACTCGTGGTCACGGACAGCAACACGGCCGGGGATACGGCACCGCGCTACCGGATGCTGGGCATGGTCAAGGAGTACGCCGAGCAGCGTCTCACGGAAGCCGGCGAGGCGGACCTGGCGCGCCAGGCGCATCTGGCGTACTTCACCGAACTCGTCGAAACGGCCGAGCCGCACCTGCGCCGAGCCGAGCAGCTGGAATGGATGGACAAGCTCGAAGGCGAGCACGACAACATCGTCACCGCGATGCGCGGTGCGCTGGCCGCAGCCGACGCACAGGGCGCGATGCGGCTCGCCGCCACCGCCTGCTGGTACTGGTGGTTCGGTGGGCGCAAGGCCGAGGGGTACGAGCTGCTGACGGCGGCGGTCGGCACGTCCGGTGACGCGGATGACGACGTGCGGGCCAAGGCGTACGGCTTCCTCTCGATGTTCATGACCTCCGGGCGGATCGACCCGAACCAGGTGCAGGAGTGGATCCGGGAGGCGTACCGGCTCAGCCAACGCGTCGAGAGCCATAGCCTGGTGCTGAAGTTCGTCGGTGCGCTGGAACGCCTGCTGCACGACATGGCGGCGGCGCTCCACGCGTTCGACCCGTTGCTGGACGACGAGGACCCGTGGGTGCGCGCCGTCGCCCGGCTGCAGGGCGGCAAGCAGCGGATCCTGCTCGGCCAGGAGGAGCAGGAAGCCGACACCTACCTGGAGACGGCGCTGGCCGAGTTCCGCGCGATCGGCGAACGGTGGGGCATCTCGTTCGCCCTCACGCAACTGGCGGATCGGATCGCCATGCGCGGGGAGTTCGCCAAGGCGTGTGCGTACTACGACCAGGCGATCGCCGTCATCACCGAGGTCGGTGCCGTCGAAGACATCGTGCCGATGCGGTCACGTCAGGCGCAGCTGTACTGGCTGGCGGGCGACGAGCAGGCGAGCACGGCTGCCATGGCCGAAGCGCAGCGGTACGCGGAACGGGTCGCGTGGCCGGACGCGCTCGCCGAACTGGCGCTGTCCAAAGGGGAGCTCGCCCGCTGGAGCGGCGACACCGAACAGGCGCACCGGCACCTGAGCGTCGCGATGGACCTGATGGGTGCCAAGGCCGAGCAGGGATCCGCCCGCGCGACGATCCAGCACCTGCTCGCCTACCTCACCGACGACGCGGACAAGGCGCTGGCACACCGCGTCGCGGCGTTCGAGGTGGCGGCCGATTCGGGGCAGGCGCCGCTGATCTCACAGGTCCTGGTGGGAATCGCGGATTTGGCGCTGCACAACGAACAGTACGAGCAGGCCGCCCGGCTGCTCGCGGCGAGCGCCGGCCTGATCGGCGCACCGGACCGGTCCCAGCCGGACATGGCCCGGATCGAGCGGGACGTGCGAAACCGCCTCGGTGACGCGAAGTTCACCGAGGCGACTCAGGAAGGGGCACAGGCGGACTGGCGGGAGCTGGCCAAGGTCACGCTCGCTTCGTGAACTTCTTGCGCGCCCACAGGTAACCCACGACGGCGATCCCGACGCTCCACGCGATCGCGGCGATCGTGTGCCCGGTCGACGGGGTGCCGTTGAAGAACCCGCGCACGGATTCGATGATCGGCGTGAACGGCTGGTACTCGGCGAATTCCCTGACGCCGGGCCCCATCTTGTCGGCGGGGACGATCGCGCTGGAGAAGAACGGCAGCATGATCAGCGGAACGGTGGTGAACCCGGCGGACTCGGCGCTCTTCGCGGCCAGTCCCAATGCGACGGTGAGCCACGCGACGGCGATGCTCGTCAGCAGCAGCACGCCGATCAGGGCGAGCCACTGCGGGAAGCTCGCTGACGGGCTGAAGCCCATCAGGAACGCCACCCCGGTGATGACGGTGAGCGCCACTATCGTGCGCACCACAGTGGACACGACATGTCCGGTCAGCACGGCGCCGCGGGAGACGTCCATGACCTTGAACCGGTTGATGATCCCCTTTGTCATGTCGGAGTTGACCGAGACAGCGGTGGCCGAGAGGCCGTACGCGAGGGTCATCATGAGCATGCCGGGTGTCGCGTAGTCGACGTAAGCGCCGCCGACGCTGAAGGCGTCCCCGAACACGTAGACGAACATCAGCATCATCACGACCGGCAGCAGGATCGCGTTGAACAGCGTGACGGGGTTGCGGACGGTGTGCTTGAAGTTGCGGCGCAACATGATCGCCGAGTCGTTGGTCATTTCGACACCTCTGCTGTGCTGGAGTGGCCGGTCAGGGCGAGGAAGACGTCGTCGAGGTCCGGCATGTGCACGGTGAACTCCTCGACGTCGACGGAGTACTCGTCGAGCCGGTCGAGCGCGGCCCGCACCGACTTCACGCCGCCGTCGCTGGGCACCCGCAGGACCAGGCTGTCCGGGTCCGGCGTGGAGCCCGACAGCACCCGCGTCGCCGCGGCCAGCTGGGGCGCGTCGGCGAACCGGAACCGGATGTGACCGCCGGGAACCTGCCGCTTGAGCTGGTCGGGCGTGCCTTCGGCGACCAGGCGGCCCTGGTCGAGCACCGCGACCCGGTCGGCGAGCTGGTCGGCCTCTTCGAGGTACTGGGTGGTGAGGAAGATGGTCATCCCGTCGGCGACCAGCTCGCGCACGATGGTCCACATCGTCCGGCGGCTGCGCGGGTCGAGGCCGGTCGTCGGCTCGTCGAGGAAGATGATCCGCGGCTTGCCGACCAGCGTCATGGCCAGGTCGAGTTTCCGGCGCATGCCCCCGGAGTACGTCGAGGCCAGTTTGCCCGCGGACTGCTCGAGGTCGAACCTCCGCAGCAACTGCCGGACGACCTGTTTGCCCGCGCTGCCCCGCAGCCGGTGCAGGTCGGCCATCAACTGCAAGTTCTCCTCACCGGACAGCAGTTCGTCGACCGACGCGAACTGCCCGGTGACCCCGATGGCGGCCCGGACCTGCTTGGTCTCGGACCTGATGTCGTGCCCGGCGACACGCACTGTCCCGCTGTCGGCGCTGACCAACGTGGTCAGCACGTTCACGGTCGTCGTCTTGCCGGCCCCGTTCGGGCCGAGCAGGGAGAAAACGGTGCCCGCACGGACGTCCAGGTCGATGCCGTCGAGCACGATCTTGTCCCCGTAGGCCTTCTTCAGCCCCGAAGCAACAATCGCTGAACTTGTCATGCGGCTACAGTCGACGGCCGTCCTGTCACGGGCCTGTTCTGCCCCTGACACGCACCCTGACACCGCGTTACACCAGGTCAAGACGGGTGTAGCCGTGCCGGCCGGTGTCCCGGCCGGCACGGCTACCTCCCTCGATCAACTACTGTCCGCTAGCAGGCACCGCCGTCCCGCCACACGCTCCACGAGGTGGGGTCGCCGGGCTCGGCACCGGTGGAGTACCAGGTGGACGTCCACTTGTTGCCGTTGTGGCTGACCTCGTCGTTCGGCACGTAGGAGGTGGTCGCGTTCCAGGCCGGAGCGCTGCAGCCACCGCCGCCGGGCGTGACCGTCCACGAGAACGTGGCCGATCCGGACTTCGCCGGGCTGGAGCTGTCCGTCGCGGTGACGGTGACCGACGACGAGCCCTCAGCGGTCGGCGTACCGGAGATCAGACCGTCGTCGCTGATCGACAGGCCCTCGGGCAGGCCAGTCGCCGTCCAGTGCAACGGAGCCGTACCACCGGTCGCGCTCAACTGGAGGTTGACCGCGGTGTTGACCTCTGTGGTCTGCGCACCGGGGTTGGCGACCTCCGGGCCGGTGCCGGACTGAGGCCGGACTGTCCACGAGAACGTGGCCGATCCGGATTTCGCCGGGCTGGAGCTGTCGGTCGCGGTCGCGGTGACCGACGACGAGCCCTCTGCGGTCGGCGTCCCCGAGATCACGCCACCGTCGCTGATCGACAGGCCCTCGGGCAGGCCAGTCGCCGTCCAGTGCAACGGAGCCGTACCACCGGTCGCGCTCAACTGCAGGTTGACCGCGGTGTTCACGACAGTGCTCTGCGAACCTGGGTTGGTGACGGTCGGGCCGGTGTTGGTCGGGGTGCAGGTCGCCTCGCCGGACTGCGCGGGCACGCTCACGGCGTTCCACGCTGCCTTGATGACGTCGAAGTTGGTGCAGACACCCGGGGTCATGTTCTTGGCCGCCTGCAGCGTCCACGTGCGGTACCGCAGGTAGGACGCACCGCTGGTCTTCATCAACATCGCGTTGTAGAAGATCTTCGTGGCGGTCTCCACGCCGATCCCGGTGATCGTGGTGTTGTTGCAGGTCGGGCTGGTCGGGTGGCCGTTGCCCGGGTTGCTGCCCATGGCGACCAGGTAGAACCAGTGGTTGCCGGGGCCGGCGGCCTTGTGCACGCCCATGGTCGGGATCGAGCTCGAGTAGCAGTTCGGGTCGTTGTTGACCATCGACGGGTTGTACATGTTGCGGATCGGGCCGCGGCCGACGAGGTTGATCGTCTCGCCGACGGTGAAGTCCGGCACGTCGTACGGCGCGGGCTCGTTGGCGAACCACTCGGTGGCCGCACCGAACACGTCGGCCACGAACTCCTGCGTCCCGCCGCCGGAGATGCCACCCGGTGTGCGGTCGTCGATGCCGTGGCCGTGCTCGTGCGCGACGACGTCGAGCGAGGAGATCCACTGGCCCTGGCCGTTGCGGCCGATCTGGATCTGCGAGCCGTCGTAGAACGCGTTCTGCTGGTTGAGGCCGACACGGACCGGCCAGCCGCCGCCGTTGCCGTCGAAGCTGTTGCGGCCCAGCCACTTCGACAGCATCTTGTTCAGCGTCTGCATGCCGAAGAAGGTGTCGGCGCAGCCGGTTTCCTTGCTGGTGGCGTCGCCGTTGCCCCACGAGTCGGTGGTCTTGGAGAACGTGGTGTTGTTCGAGATGTCCTGGCACTGCTCGGTCGGGTGCGCCGGGTCGCGCAGCAGGAAGTTGTTGCCCGACTTGGTGGTGTCGAGGTGCACCGGCTTCGGGCCGTTCCACGCGGTGTTGCCGTCGCCGTTCATGATGCGTTCCTGGCTCTGCAGGACCGCGCCGGTCTGGGCGTCCACCACGACGGTCTGGCGGCTCGGGCCGTCCTTGTCGGCGCCGATGACCGTGGTCTCCCAGGCCAGTTTCGGCGTGCCGTGCGCGTACACGACCTGCCGGGTGCCCTCCACCCGGTCGGTCCTGGTCAGCTTGCCGCGTGCGGCGGACTCGGCGTCTTGCTTGCGCACCAACGGGTTGAGGGTGCTCAGGGCAATGGTCTGCTCCTGGGCGACCGAGGTGTTGAGCACCTGTCCGGCCGAGTCGGTGACCACGACGAAGTCGCCGCCGACGACGGGCAGGCCCTTGTGGGTGCGCTCGTACGGCACGTAGTTCAGCCCGGCGTTGCCGGTGATCGCCTGCTTCTGCACGAACACGTCGTCCGCGCTGGCGTGCAAGGCCGCCGGTCGACTGGCGACCAGGCTCGCCGCCACGCCGACCGCCCGCGCGAGCGGGGTGGGTGCGACGGGCTCCGCGGGCGGCGCCGCGGCGGCCGAGACGGCACTCGCGACGAGCGTGACGCCGGCGACAGCCGCGAGTGCCGCTCGTCTCACGTGCCGAATACTCCGAAATGACATTTTTGGTGCCACCCTTCAGGCAGGGAAGTGGTGACCGAAGTAAAGGTCTAGACCTATGGGCAGTCAATAACCACCGGTCAAAATATGGGTCTTTGATATGCCGTCAAACGGACCAATACCAACGTATCGGGCTCCCACCGGCCGCACGGGCCGCACTGTCGAATTCGGATGACCGCGCCCGCATCGGACGTGCGCCTCGACGTTTGGTTAGCCTAACCTGGCACAGGAACGAAACCCGCGTTTCACGCAGTTCGACGCTCAGGGGGTAACGGCAGTGCACGAGAACAACTCGACCGTAACAGACAATTTGCCACAGGTCGCGCCCGCGACGCTGATCGAGGACGGATTCGTCTACACGGCGGACGACCGCAACCGCGTCCACCCCCAGGGGTCGGTGCTCCTGCTCGGGGACCGGATCGCGGCGGTGGGGCCGAGCGAGGAAGTGGCCAGGGAGGTCCAAGCGCTCGACCTGGCGGGACTCCGGCGAATCCCGGCGGCCGGAAAGCTCGTGCTGCCGGGATTCGTCAACCCGCATTGGCATGAATCCCTCGGCGCGGGTCTCGCCGCGGCCGACCAGAACCCGGACGACACAGGCGACGCACCAGGTCCGTTCGCGGAGGGCGGCGACATCCGCGCGTTGTCGGCCGTCTTCGACGCGATCCCCGCCCGGACGCAGACGATGACACCCGACGAGGCCCTCGCCATAGCCCGGTATTCCATCTGGACACAACTCCGCTCGGGCATCACGACCTACGGCGATGTCGGGTCGATGAACCATTCCGACGCGTTGTTCGACGCCACCGTGCAACTGGGCGGCCGGGGCGCGGTGAGCCACTGGGCGAGCGACATGGTGTGCCCACAGGGAACCAGCACGCCGAAGCGGACCCGTGAGGTCGCCGAGATCACGGATCCGTTGCGCGCCTTGCTCGACCGCGCCGCCGCCGACCCCAGCGGGCGGCTCCGGGTGATGCCGTCCGCCGTGTACGTCACCAACATGAGCGACGACCTCGGCACCGCGCTGGCCGAGTTGTGCACGGCGGAAGACCTGACCTTCGCCACCCACGCGGGCGCGCTGGCCAACGAACCCGCCGTCGTCGCCGAGTACTACGGCACCACCCCGATCCACCGCCTCGACCGGCTCGGGCTGCTCAACGAAAGACTGCTGTCGGTGCACACCGCGTTCGTCAGCGACTCCGAGCGTGAACTGCTGCTCAAGTCCGGGTTCAAGCTGTCGCATTCGCCCGGGAAATACGGTTCGACCGGCGAATCACCGATCAGCGGCAGCAAACTGATCGTCGACCTGATGCGGGCGGGCATTCCCGTGTCGGTGTCGACGGACGGAAACGCCTACCCGCTCGGCATGATCGAGACAATGCGAATGGCGTGGCTCGGGCACAACGAGGTGTGGTCGAACGAGACGACCGTGCGGCCAAGTACCGCATTGGCGATGGGAACCCGGCTCGCGGCGCGGTGCCTGCGCTGGGACGACCAGATCGGCAGCCTGGAGAAGGGCAAGCAGGGCGACCTCGTCCTCATCCCGGCGACGGACTGGCGTTACCTGTTGCGGTCCCGTCCCCTGGACGGCCTGCTGTCCACGGGCTCGTCGAACGACGTCGACACAGTCCTGGTGGCGGGCCGGGTCCTGCTGGAGGACGGGCGGTCGACCTTCCTCGACGAGACCGAACTCCGAACCCGGTTCATCGACGCGGTCACGTCCTTCACCGAGCGCTCGCGCTGACGCGCCGAGGTAGCCACGACGCCCGACGGGATCGGTTGCCACACAGCGGTTCCGTCGGCGTCACGGACGACATGGCTGAACACCTGAACGCCGACTGCGCGTGGGGAGTCCGATGTCTTTCATAGGTCCGTAGCACACGAACCCCAGCGGCATGAGCACCCTTCATTCGCTCGCGCGTTCGACGACCCAGCGAATAGCAGGGGTGCGTTTCACACGTATCTTGTACGTGCATAAGCTACGGCACCGTGGCGGATGAACGGTTATTCGGCGAGATACCGGGCTATCCCGAGGGAAGCCTCTTTACCGACCGCGCCGCGCTCCAACGCTCTGGGGTGCATCGGCCGGGCCAAGCCGGGATCTCCGGCGGACAAGACGGCGCGGACTCCATCGTCGTATCCGGTGGCTACGTCGATGACGAAGATCGCGGCAACGAGATCATCTATACTGGTCAGGGTGGACGGGACTCCGGGACGAGCCGCCAGATAGCTGATCAAGAGCTGACTCGTGGAAATCTCGGCCTAGTCCGGAGCGAAGAAGCGGGTCACCCCGTTCGAGTTGTCCGCGGGTCGAAAGGCGACCCCAGGTACTCCCCCACGAGTGGCTACCGGTATGACGGCCTGTACCGCGTGACTGAGCACTGGCAAGAAGTCGGCAAAGACGGCTTCAAAGTTTGGCGATTCCGCCTCAACAAGCTCAACCCGCTGCCGGACGTTGAGCAGGTATCAGCTCCGGCGCAAGTGCCCAACAGCGACGCTCCCACTGCCACACCCGAGCACTCGACCAGCGACGCGCCAGCCCAGCAGTCTGCCGACGTCGACGACCCAGAACTTCTTGCTCTGCCCGCCGAACAAGAACACTGGGCAAGCGACGCTCCAGCCGACAAGGACATGCTCAAACGCGATGCCCTTGCGTCCGTGATCGCCGCTAGACTGCGCCGTTTCTCCCACAACGAGCCAGGTCTGTCCTTCTTGCTCCACGTGGATGGGCCATGGGGATCAGGTAAGAGCACGCTGCTGAAATTCCTTGGCCGTCGTCTCGACAAGCACTACCTCGTCGTACCGTTCGACTCATGGAAGCACGCCAAGGTCGACCCGCCGTGGTGGGCTCTGCTGGTCACGTTGCGACAGCATGTGTCCCAAGCATCACCGTGGTGGCGCAGGATCTACCTGCGCTTCGCGGACAGCTGGGCACGGGCCCGCCGAGGCAGCACACCTTACCTGCTCACTGGCCTGGTGGTACTGCTTTTTATTCTCGGCCTGGTTCTGATCAAACCGACCTTGCTGACAGTGGTCGGCACCAACAAACTCAAGAACGCCACCACTTGGTTAACGGCCCTCGGCTCCATCTCGCTCGTGGTCTTGTTGGTCAGCCGATTCATGTGGTGGGACTCCGCACGCGGCGCACGACGCCTCGAGCAGGTGCACACCAATCCGATGCAAGAGGTCGCACAACACTTCAGCTGGCTGCTGGCGAGAGCGCCACGGCGAGTCGTCTTCTTCATCGATGACCTGGACCGATGCGGAGACAAGTACGTCGTCGAACTGCTCGACGCGGTGCAGACCTTGATCCGTGATGCACCGAAGCGCAAAGGCAAGAGCGACAAGTCGGCGTACTTCATCGTTGCCGCACACGGAAACTGGTTACGACGGGCCTACGAAACCGTGCACCAACCGTTCCAGGGTGCTGTCGATGAGCCGGGACGCAAGCTTGGCCACCTGTTCCTGGATAAGCTCTTCCAACTGACCATCCCGGTCCCCACTCTGGGTCAGCAGACCAAACAGCTGTACTTCGACCACGTGCTGGGTATCCAAGCAGTCGACCAACCATCGAACGACGAACAGACTGGTCTCCTCGGCCAGATCGACAGCAGCACAAGCGAACGGGAAGTCCTCGAAATCCTTCAGGCAGTTGGTCCGCAGCAGCGAGAGATGGTGGTGGCCCGCGCCGTTGAAAAGATGAGCGAGCCGATCATCGCCGAAGTCACCGAGCACGCCCTCCAGAAGTTCGCGCCGCTATTGGACGGCAACCCGCGCAGCATGAAACGGTTCGCCAACACCTACAGCGTGCTACGTGCGGCGAGAACTCTTGAGGGAATCACCGTCGACAGCGACGTACTCGCCTTTTGGACCATCCTCAGCATCCGCTGGCCCATGCTGACCGAGTACTTGGCAGCCAACCTCAACTCCTTGCCAGAAGACCCGTCACGGCCGGTCCGCCTCGACTCCCTCCCCGACGAGTACAAACCGCTCCAGACTGACGTCGAACTGCGTCAGGTTCTCGACACCCCCCTCGTGCGCCTTACATCTGGCCAAATCAAGGCCTGCTGCGGCGCAGTCACCTACACCGAACATGACGAAGCGGATCCGGACTGACACGTACGGGCGCTGTCTGGCGCATCATCTCAGTGCGGCAAATTTCTTCGCGGACCGTCAAGAACCGCACGCTCGACCTCACTTTCGTCGACTGGATGCTGCTGCACCCGGTTCAACTACGCCATCGCGCTGCTGACCGTCATGCGGCGGCCGGATCGCGCCCTTGATCGCGTCGACGATGAACTGGTAACCGGTGCACCGGCACAGGTTTCCGCTGATCGCCGCGCGGATCTCGGAATCGGTGGGGTCGGGGTTGTCCCTGAGCAGTTCGTGTGCCGTGGCGAGCATGCCGGGGGTGCAGAAACCGCACTGCAGGCCGTGGTGTTCGCGGAACGACTCCTGCAGCGGGTCGAGTTCGCCCGAGGAAGCCAGGCCTTCGATGGTCGTGACCGTGCACCCCTCGGCCTGGACCGCGAGCATGCAGCACGAGCGAGCCGTGGCGCCGTCGACGGACACCGTGCACGAGCCGCACGCGCCGTGTTCGCAGCCGACATGCACGCCTGTGTAACCGAGGTCGTGGCGGAGGAAGTCGGCCAGGGTACGGCGGGGCTCGCAGGAGGCGCTGACCTCTTCGCCGTTCACTGTCAACGAGACCTTCACGTGTGCACCGCCGTTCCAATTGCCCTGCGTGTCAGTACGGACGCCATCTCCCGGCGATACGAGGCGGGGGCGTGCAGTGAGTCCGGTGGGTCACAGGTGAACTCGGCGACGGCCGCGGCGATGACGGCGTCGGTCACCGGCCTCCCGATCAAGGCCTCTTCGACCGCGGACGCCCGGATCGGGGTGGGTCCCGCGCCGCCGACCGCGATCCGGGCCTGCGCGCAGATGCCGTCCTCGACCGCCACCGCCGCGACAACCACGAGGTCACAGCCGCGGAAAGGCAGTTCCTGCACCGAAACCGCACCGGGCACCACCGGGAAGCTCACGGACACGAGCAGTTCACCCGGGGCCAGCGCGGTTTCGTGAGGCCCGACGAAGAAGTCCGGCGCCGCGATGTCCCGCACGCCGTGGCTGCCTTGTACCCGGATGGAAGCGTCCAGTGCGACGGCTACCGTGGGCAGTTCCGCCGACGGATCGGCGTGGGCCAGGCTGCCGCCGACCGTGCCGCGATTGCGGGTCGACACGTGGCCGACGTACCGCAACGCCGCGGCGAGCAGCGGCAGGTCCGTGGCGACCATCGCGGACGTCTCGGCGGCCCGGTGCCGGGTCAGCGCGCCGATCACGACGTTGCCGTTGTCCCTGCGCAGATACGACAGGTCCGCCAGGCGGTTGATGTCGACGACGAGCCGGGGCCTGGCCAAGCGCATGTTCAACAACGGCACGAGGCTCTGCCCACCGGCGAGAACAGCGGTGTCCTCACCGGCCAAGGCCGCCACGGCCTCGTCACAGGAAGCCGCGCGCAGGTACTCGAAGGCGGCGGCTTTCATCGGCCGGTCCCCTTCCGCATCAGGGCGAGCAGCCGCGGCGGTGTGATCGGCAGCGCGGTGATCTCCAGGTCGTACTCGGGCAACGCGTCCACGATCGCGTTCACGATCGCCGCTCCCCCACCGATCACGCCGGACTCCCCCATTCCCTTGAAGCCACCGGGAACGTGATCCGCCGGCGTGGCCATGTGACTGATCGCCACCGGCGGCACCTCGGCCGCGGACGGCAGGAGGTAGTCGGCGAACGTCCGGGTCCGCATCCGCCCGTCGGCGTCGTAGACGAGCTCCTCGGACAACGCGCCGCCGATGGCCTGCGCCGCGCCGCCGTGCAGCTGGCCGTCCACGATCATCGGGTTGATCACCGTCCCGCAGTCGTGTGCGATCAGGTAGCCGAGCAGCGTGACCACGCCGGTCTCCCGGTCGACCTCGGCGAGCACCGCCGTGCAGCCGAAGGCGGTGGCGACGTTGACCGGGTCGTACACTTCCCGCTCCTCCAGCGTCGGCGTCTCGTCCTCCGGCAGCCGCCCGCCCAGCCGCCGGTAGGCCGCGTCGCCGATGTCCGCCATCGTCACGGTTCTGCCGGGTACGCCCCGCACGGCGATGACACCGTCGGTGATGACGAGGTCCTCCGGTGCGGCCTCCAGGATGTGCCCGGCGATCCGCAGCACCTTCGCCTTCAGGCGGGTCGCGGCCGTACGCACAGCGGCGCCGCCGAGCGGGGCGCCACGGCTCGCGCCCGTGCCGTACCCGCTGTACGGGCTGGAATCAGTGTCCCCCGACAGGACCGTGACGTGGTCGAGCGGCACGCCGAGCGTGTGCGCGGCGACCTGGGCCAGCGCGGTGTGGATGCCCTGCCCCATCGCGGACAGTCCGGTGTAGACGGTCACGTGCCCGGTCGAGTCGATCCGGACGACCTCCTCGTCGAACCCGGAGTGCGAGGAACCGGCGAAGGTCTGGATCCGGCTCGGCCCGAGACCGGTGACCTCGTTCTGGAACGAGTACCCGATGCCGACCGCGGCGCCACGGGCCCTGGCGTCCTGCCGGATCCGCTCCCAGCCCGCGTCTCGGACGGCGGCGAGACACAGGTCGAGGCACTCCTCGTATCGGCCGCTGTCGAACACGAACACCGGGCTCTGGTGCGGGAACTGCTTGATGAAGTTCCTGCGCCGGATGTCGTGCGCGGGCATGCCCAGCCGTTTCGCGAGCAGTTCGACCATGTGCTCGTGCACGAAGTTCGCCTTGGGCAGGCCGTATCCCCGAAACGAGCCGTACGGCGTGCGGTTGGTCGCCACGCCGACCAGGTTCATGTCCAGCGCCGCGATGTCGTACGGCCCGGTGACCGACGCGGCCGTCACCCAGCACGGACTCAGCCCGGCGGTGCCGAGCGCGCCGCCAAGGACCCCGTAGACCGTGCCGCGCATGCCCGTGATCGTGCCGTCGGCGCGGGCCGCGACCTCGATGTCGACTTTCTGCTCCCGGGAGTGCACGGTCGCCACGAAACTCTCGGCGCGGTCCTCGATCAGCTTGACCGGCTTGCCGGTCCGGCGTGACAGCACACAGGCGACGACCTCGTCGCCGTAGAAGTCGAACTTGTTGCCGAACCCGCCGCCCAGGTCGGGCGTCCGGACCCGGATCCGGCCCACCGGCAAGCCCAGCACCTCGGCGAACGCGGCCTGCGCGATGTTCGGCGCCTGCGTGGTGAGCCACACGTCGAGCCGGTCGGTGAACGGATCCCACGTCGCGACCACACCGCGTGTCTCCAACGGCGTGCCCATCTGGCGCGGGAACCGGAACTCGGCGCTGAGCACGACATCCGCTTCGGCGAACGCGGCGGCCGCGTCGCCCGTCCGGACCGCCGTCCGCCCGAGGACGTTGCTCGGCCACTCGTCGAACAGCCGCGGCGCGTCCTCGGCGAGGGCCTGTTCCAGGGTGCTCACCGCCGGGAGTTCCTCGTAGCGGACGTCGATCAGTTCCAGCGCGTCCTCGGCCACGGCGCGGTTCTTCGCCGCGACCGCCGCGATCCCCTGCCCCGGGTACGTCACCTTGTCCACGGCCAGCGCGTACGTCCGCGGGTGGAACATGTCGGGGATGACCTGCCAGGTCACCGGCTGCGGTCCGCGAACCGCCGCCTTGACCTCGGCGCCGGTCACCACCGCGGACACCCCCGGCAACGCCGCGGCCTTGCTGACGTCGACGGACACGATCCGCGCGTGCGGCACCGGACTTCGCAGGATCGCCGCCTCCAGCATCCCCGGCTCCCGCACGTCGTCGACGAACCTCGCCCGCCCGGTCAGCAGCCTGACGTCCTCGACCCTGCTGACCCGCGCCCCGATCAAGCCTCCCACGTCCACAGCGAACACCCTGTCATCGATCAGCGTCGCCGTGAATCGCCCAAACGTGCGGCCGATCGGGAGGCGCTACAGTGACGGGCGTACGCAGTCCACAAAGGAGTGTCGAAGATCGTGAGCGATGACGGGACAGCACTGGCACCGATGCGGTTGGCGCACCTGGCAGGCGTGCTCGATCTGGGCCACCGGGTGTTCGACGTGTCCGCGATGCCCTACACGTCGTGGTCGTTGACGAGCGTCGCGGCGCACTTGGACACCCAGCCCGACGCGTGCTGGGTCGCCGAGTCCGACGGGAACGTCGTGGGGTTCGTGCTCGGGTCGATGTCCTACGACGAACGCGAGGACTGGGGATACGTGGAGTGGATCGCGGTCGACCCCGCCCACCAGGGCAGGGGCCTGGCCGTCAAACTGCTGGACACGTCCTGCGCGGCGTTGTTCGCCGCGGGCGCCACCCGGCTGATCACCGACGTCGAACAGACCAACAGCGCCTCGGCCGGGCTCATGCGCCGCAGCGGCTTCACCGACAGCGTCACCGTGACCCTGTTCATCCGCCACGCGCCCGCGAGCGCACACGGCTCGGAGCCGTCCCGGCCCGGTGGGCGCCCGGCCGACCCGGCCAAGGCCCGTCTGCACGCTGCGGCCCGCCCACCACGCCGCTCCCAGGGACTGTGACGGTGGGCGCGTCACAGTGGACTTGAGCGGGTGCGGTCCGCACCCTGGACGGCATGAGCGTTTCCGCCGAGGACTTCGACCTGGTCCGCCGTCAGGTCCGCGAGTTCGTCCGGGACAAGGTCGTGCCGCGCGAGATCGAGATCATGCGCGAGGACCGGATCCCCGACGACCTGCGGGCGGCCGCGGCGGACATGGGCCTGTTCGGGTACGCGATCCCCGCCGAATGGGGCGGGCTCGGCCTGGACCTGACCCAGGACGTCGAGCTGGCCATGGAACTCGGCTACACCACGCTGTCGCTGCGCTCGATGTTCGGCACCAACAACGGCATCGCCGGGCAGGTCCTGGTCGGTTTCGGCACCGACGCCCAGAAGTCGCGGTGGCTGGAACGCATCGCCGCGGGCGACGTGGTCGCGTCCTTCGCCCTCACCGAGCCGGGCGCGGGCTCCAACCCGGCCGGGCTGCGGACCCGTGCCCGCCGTGACGGCGACAGCTGGGTGATCGACGGGCGGAAGCAGTTCATCACCAACGCGCCCATCGCGGACCTGTTCGTCGTGTTCGCCCGCACGTCCGAACCGCAGCCGAAGAACCCCGGCATCGCGGTCTTCCTCGTTCCCGCGGCCACCCCCGGGCTGACCGTCGGCCCGAAGGACGCCAAGATGGGCCAGGAAGGCGCCTGGACCGCGGACGTCCTGCTCGACAACGTGCGCGTCCCGGCGGACGCCCTCGTCGGCGGCGACGAAGCCGCCGGATACCGGGCGGCGATGACGTCACTGGCCCGCGGCCGCGTGCACATCGCCGCGCTGGCGGTCGGCACAGCCCAACGCGCCCTCGACGAGTCGGTCGCGTACGCCACCACCAACACGCAGGGCGGCACGCCGATCGGCGAGTTCCAACTGGTGCAGGCGATGCTGGCCGACCAGCAGACCGGTGTCCTCGCCGGGCGGGCGATGGTCCGCCAGGCCGCGCAGGCCTACGTCACCGGCGAGGACCGGCGGATCGCACCGTCGGCGGCCAAGCTCTTCTGCACCGAAATGGTCGGCACCGTCGCGGACCTCGCCGTGCAGGTGCACGGCGGCGCCGGGTACATGCGTGACATCCCGGTGGAACGGATCTACCGCGACGTCCGGCTGCTGCGCCTGTACGAGGGCACCAGCGAGATCCAGCGCCTCATCATCGGCGGCGGCCTGGTCCGGCAGGCGACGAGCGGGAGCTGAGCACCTCAGGACGCCTGCGGCTCGAACAACCGGAACCGCGGGGTGCCCTCCGCGTCCAGTTCGGCGGTCAGCATCTTGTCGTCGAGAAAACTCGCTGCTGTCTCGTCGAGGTAGACCCGCGCACCGCGCTGCGCGAGGATCTGGTCGCCGTCGAGGGGCCCGACCACCAACTCGGCGGTCAGGTTCACCCCCGCCGGGGACGCTTGCGCCGCCGCGATCCGCACACCCGCGGCGTCCGGGCACCTGCTCGTCGAAGTGATAGCACTGACGACTTCAACGGCAATCGGGGTGAGAACGAGCATCGTGGTCACCTTTCGCCGGAAACACCGCACGTCTGGACTTGATTACCCCGTTCAGCTGGTCACAAACGGAGATGTGCGTTAACTGTGCAGGGCGGCCATCGCCGCATGGTGACAGCGCCAGCCTGCACAGGGTGACCAACCCCGGCGACGGTCCCGCGGCGGTCACCCTCGCAACCGACGAACAAGGCCGCGCACACCTGCCGGTATGGCACCTCGAAGCCATTCGCAAATAAAGTTCACCTCCCCGGCGGCCGCCGCACAACACGAGGGCAGCCCAGGGCGCGCCGCAGGGAAGACGTAGCGGATCGCAGGTCACTCAGCACACCGCTTTGGTTCAGCGTGCCTGGTCAGAAGTGTCTCCCCGGGTACGCGGAGGATGTGTCAGAGCCAACCTGCTTCTGTCGCGATGCGGATCGCGTCCACCCGGTTGCGGGCGTCCAGCTTCACCATCGCCGCAGCCAAGTAGTTCCGAACCGTCCCGTACGACAAGAACAGCTCTCCCGCGATATCCCGGAGATCCGCGCCCGCCGCGAAGCGGCGCAATACGTCCGTCTCACGGGGAGACAGCGGCGACGGCCGTTGCTGCAACGCACTGGCGGCTATCGTCGCGTCGATCACCTTCTCCCCCGCGGCCACTCGCCGGATCGCGGCCACCAGCTCCACCGCACTGGTGTCCTTGAGCAGAAAGCCGATGGCTCCGGCGGCGAGGGCCGCGGGCAGGTTTCCCGGCCGCGCGAGGCCGGTGAGGATCAGGACCTGGCAGCCGGGCACTTTCTCGCGCAGTTCGGCTGTCGCGGTGAGACCGTCCACATGCGGCAGGTCGATATCGACGACCGCCACGTCGAGCCGGTGCCGTTGGGCGGACGGCACGATGGCGTCGCCGGTGGCGATCTCCGCGACCACGTCCAGGTCGTCCTGCAGGGCGATCAGCGCTGACAGGGTTTCGCGGAGGATGCCGGTGTCCTCGGCGATCATCACACGCACCACGGTTGTCTTCTCCTCGCTGCCGTCGCGGGCAGCATAGCTAGAGTTCCGCCACCACAACGAACGTGCCGCGGCTGTGTTTCGTGGTCAGCAGGCCACCCAGTGCTTCGACGCGGTTTCGCATGTTAGCCAGGCCGCGTCCCTGGGCGTCGGCGGGTGGTGGGGCGCCGTCGTTGCTGATCCTGAGCGTTGTTCTGCCGTTGTCCGTCGCCAGAGTTATCGCGCATCGGTGGGCTGTGCTGTGCCGCAACACGTTCGTGACGGCTTCACGCAGGACGATCGCCAGAGTCGTGTCCGCGTCGGCGGCCAGCGGGGTTGGTGCGCGGTGGGTCGTGACGTCTATTCCGGACGCTTCCAGGACGCTCGTCGCCGTCGCGAACTCCGACTCGGAGTGCCGCCAGTGCAACAGCGGCGTGGCAACGGACACCAGGATCGTCACGACGAGCGCCAACGGTCCGCCGACCGCCCTCAACTGGTATTCGGTAGGCACCGCCAGCACGTTGAGCAGGTTCTGCGCCGCGAAGAGCGCCAACACGGCCGCGAGGACGGCACGGGCCACCTGCGGCGTCGGCGCTGTGCCCGTGGGTTGGCTGGGTATGTCGAGGTGGCCGCGGCCCTCGTAGAGCCGACGCCCTTCGCTGACTGCCTCACGGGCGATCCGCCCCGCCGCCACCATCTCGTTGCGCGCGTCCTCCGGCGTCGTGGACAGCCAGCGCAACGCCGACCGTGCGTGCCGCGCGACCAGGCTGACGCGGTCCTCGACTGCGCCGACCAGGCGTTCTCCGATTGAGAGGCGTTCACGGAGGACAGCCGCCTTGGCCAGTTCGTCCTGTGTCGCCGCCAGCTCACCGGTCATCTGCGCCAGACGCACGAGACCGAACAGCCCGAGAGCGCCGTCCGCCGCGGCGATCAGCACCCAAATGCCGCCGTTCACCGCAGGCAAGTACGGCGGGCTGAGGACCACGTTCCACAGCACGCCCTCCACAAGGAGCAGCAGCACCGCCAGCCGCCACGACCACCGGGGCGCGACCAGCAGGACAAGGCCGATCAGCGGCCCCGACATGCCGCCGTTCCATCAGTCGCCAAGCGCCACGAACGGCACATACGTAAGCACAGCCTGAACCGCGAGCAGCGCCCACGGGAATGTGTGCCACGGTCGCCGCGCCAGGCCGCTGGCGTACCACAGTGGCAACGCGAACACGGCCACGACAAAGGGCAGGTATCCGTAGTCGCCGCTGCCGAAGCCGTCCGCGCAGCGAGCCGCGACCAGCGTCAGCAGGAACGCGACCGGCAAGCCGCGGACCGCGACGCTGGCACTGTCCTGCGCGACGACGACCACGAGATCGAACTCTATGCCGCGCCCCGCCGGGCCTCGCCAGTGCGGATTGCACGTCTCGGGCTGCGAAACGCATTTCCACCCTGTTCGGCGCGCACTGTCGGAAACCGCCCACCAGGTTCGACCCTGTGGTGACACCGGAAGGACGGACCGAACACGACGCCGGCACGGTCCCATGCCGTGCTCGGATTTTCGTCACCATATGTATCAACCATGTCCGTAGTACCAGATGGAGGAATGATGGACCAGAGCACGCTCGACGAGATCCTCGACAAGCCGCTCAGCAAGGAACTCCTGGCCCGCGATCTGGCCAGGCTGGCCTTTGTCGCGCCCGACGGCACCCCCAGGGCGCTGCCGATCGGGATCTTCTGGAACGGCACGGAAATCGTCATGTGCACCTCGAAGAACGCGCGCAAACTGCCCGCGTTGCGCCGTAATCCCGCAGTCGCGTTGACGATCGACACCGAGTCGCACCCGCCAAGGGTCCTGCTCCTGCGCGGCAACGCCGAGTTGGATGTCGTCGACGGCATCCCGGACGAGTACATGCGGTGGAACGGCACCTACGAGATGACGCCCGAGCAACGCGCCGAGTGGGAGGTAGGTGTGCGGGCTCTGTACGACGGCATGGTCCGGATCGTGGTGAAGCCGACCTGGGCCAAGCTGATCGACTTCGAGACCACCATGCCGACCAACATCGAGGAACTCATGTGGCAACAGCAGGAACGCCAGAGCGCCTGAGTGCAGCAAGGGTGCCAGTTGCGGCGCCTGCTGGTACGCGAGGTCAAGCGCGGCCCTTTCTGGAGCAGGCGCATGCCCTCGTTGCCCAGCTTCTGCCACCGCTGTGTCAGCGTCGGCCCGCCATCCGTTCCGTGTACGTCGCCGAGGGCGAGTTCACGCGTGACCGCGCATAGGTGACGATCGCGGCCCGGCGGACCTGGTCGCCCGCAGTGGGTTCGGTGGGTTGTGCGAAGTCCGGCGCGTAGACCATCAGTACGCGTTGCGCCGGAGGCAGGAGGAGCACGGTCGCCGGTACGGGTGTCCGGCCGGTCCGCCGCCCGAAGTCGTCGGTTCGGTCGAGGTCCACATCGACCTGGCCGAACCGCGCGGCCAGCCGTTGCCGCGCCCCGGGCACCTGCGCGACAGCGACATCCAGGTACGTGGTGCCTCCTGCGCGCACGACTGCCCATTCAGCGTCGGCGGCGGCGTCCACCACACCCGCGGGGACCAGCGCCCAGTCCACCGCGCTTCTACCACTGAGGACAGTCACATCGGACCGTTCCTGACCGCCCGCGGCCAACGCGAACTCCGCACGCGTTGGCACAGCGGCTGCACGCAACTCGACGCCGTAGTCCTCGGCGAGCGCGACGAGCCTTTCGTCCATCGCGGAATCCCCGGTCAACGACGCGGCGACCAGGGCGCGCTCCGTCGCCTGGTCGTCGTCCAGCAGGTGCTCGACGGCGCTGGTCGCGATCGCGCGTTCGGCGAGCAGAAGTTCCGAACTGGTCGCGGGCACGTCCGCTGTCGCGGAAACCGGCCACCACGCCTGCACCCAGGCCAACTGGGCCACGACCCGGCACGCGTCACGCGTCTGCCAGTCCCCGTCCTCGGGAACGGTCGCTTCGGTGGCGTCGCCGAGGATCGCCGCCGCGGCTTCGACGCCGTAGATCTCCCAGAGCCAGTCCGCCGCGCGGTCCGGGTCGTCGATGCGCGCGGCCGGTCCGGCGGAGGCCAGCACGTCCCAGGCGATCAACGCGCCGCGCGCCGCGACCAGCGCCGTCTGCTCCGGATGCGGCGGCCAGTCGCCGACGAGGATCTCCGTCTCCGTCCGCTGGACTCTCACAGTGCCGCTCCCAGCGCTTGCCGTTCCAGGTCCGTCCGCAGCCGGTCACGCTGGTCCAGGATCACCGAGCGCAGCACTCCGTCCAGCAGATCCCACACCTCGTCGGCGGCCACGGCGTCCTGGCGGACTTCCCTGCCGTGCACACGGACCCACAGCCGCCGGAGATAGGCCGCCCGGACCTGGTGGACATCGGCTCGGACCCGATCCGGGACCGCGCTGGGCATCCGCAGCACCCGTTGGACGTAGGCCTCGCGCTCCCACCGCAGCCGCAGCCGGGCGGCTGCCCCGTCCGCCGGGCCGCCCGTCAGCGACGTCGAGGCATGCCCACCGAGGACCATCACGACCCGGCCGGACTCGTCCGCCAGCTGCCACGGTCCCGCGCACCGGGCGATCTCCCGGCGTACCAGCGTTCCGACGTCGGCGAGGACATCCCGGTGCGCCGACGTTGTCAGCGGACCGAACAGGCGCTCCACAATGGATCGGTCGAACGGCTTGGGCAAGGTCTTCTTCGACGCTGTCACGCCGAGTACCGGCATGGCCGGGCGATCCCGGTCGGTCAGGCCGCACTCGGACGCCACGCCCGGCCGGTCCAGCCCGGCAGCGCCCCGGGTGCCCGCCGAGTCGGCGATCAACGCCTTGAACAAGCTCCGATCCGGATTCGTCGCGCAGGTGGCGAGGAACTCCCCCGGCCGCACCGCCTCCGCCGGTAATCGCACGGGCGGTTTCGCCCACTCGCTGTCCAGGAGCGCGGTCAGCTCGTCGACGGCTTCGGGAGTGGTCACGAGCTCGCGCAGCTGGGCCACCGTCGGACCGTCCTGACCGTGGATCTCCGCGAGGACGACGGCCGCGCGCCTGTCCGCGTCCGGCTGCGGGTGGCCGTGTTCGCTCGCCAGTTCGTAACAGCGTTGGAAATACAGATCCTGCGGGTTCCCGTCGGTGATACCCGCCCGGCGACGTTGCTTCTTGAGCACCAGGAACCACGCGGCGGTCGCGGCCAGCACCGGCCCGGACTGGGCTATCCGGTCGCGCAACGCGTCGACGTGCTCGATGTCGATGGCGCCCGCGGCGAACCACGGGTTGAGAACGGGCCGCAGCACCAGCGGGTCGAGGATGAGTTTCACCGTACGGGCCAGCGGCCGACCGGCGGCGTTGCTCAACGGCGCCACCACGTCCCCGAGCTGCGACCACGCCTGCGTGATCAGCAGCCCCCTGGGCAACGCCGCTCGCGTATGCACGGTGCTCACCGGCCTGAGCCTAACCATTTCTGTTATCGGTAGGACGAGGCCCACGCCCAAGCTCGCCTACATCGAACGGTACTGAACTTCGGCAACCAAGAGGAACCCACGATGAAGATCATCGCTCTGATCACCCTCGCCATCAGCCTCGTCCTCACCATCATGTACGTCGCGAACGGCATCGGCGGAGACGACGAGTACGCCTGGTTGACCGGGTGGATGGCTGGTCCGATGCTGCTCGTCTTCGCTGTCCCCACGTTGTTCTCCGTCGCGAACAAGCTCGGCGGCGGGCTCGCCGCGCTCCGCGGCGCCGTTCCCCGTGCCTTCCGCGACGCGCCCATCGGGATGGGAACCGTCGTCGCGGTCTCGCGGACCGGTCTCAGCGTCAACGACCAGCCCCAGGTCGACATCCAGCTCGACGTGGACACCCCCAACGGCATGTCCTTCCGCGGTACCGCCCGTCAGATCATCGACATGACCGAGCTCATGGCGGTACGCCCCGGAGCGGTGCTGCCGGTCCGCTACCTGCCGGACGGGCAGGTCACCCTGGCGATCGACGCGGCGCAGGACGAACTGCAGGCAGCGCTCAACCGCGTGCAGATGGCCAAGGGGCACATCACCCCGAAGCAGCTGTACATCGCCGAGACGGGGATCGACGCCAAGGCCGTCGTGTTGTCGATGGCGCCGACCGGCGAGATCCGCGACGGCCGCACGATCGTCTCCCTCACGCTGCGCGTCACCCGGCCCGACCGCAGCATGTTCGACCTGACGCAGCAGAAGTCCGTACCGCCCAGCGCCGTCCCCCACCTGCAGCCAGGTTCGGCGGTCAGTGTCAAGTATCTGCCCCACGACGAATCCGAGGTCACCATCGTCACCTCCCTCGCCCCGTGACCACGACACCACGGCTTCAGGAAACTTCGAGCTCGACAGGGTCAGGTTTCCGGGTCCTCGGTCGGACTGGGGACATTCTCGTGGTAGCCAGCGGTGTGCTCAGTCGAGCCACACACCGGGCACTGTATGGGCGTCGGGGTCTCCGTCTGGTCACTCATGCACTGCCCCTCCCCGTGTGTGTTCATGAATCGCCGCCTGCTACGCGGCACTCGTACATCGTGGCTGGCCGTTGAGCGCCGAGTCTTGAACAAAAGGGAACCGCACTGATCAAGACATACCTTTGTCGCAATTCTGGGAACGCCCTTGCGGCGTGCCGGTGTAGAGAAGGTGTGGAGAGCGAGAGGGGGCGACCGGTGCGCGGCGCGGACGGCGACGACGTCGAGGACGGTGAACTGGTCGATCGGGCGCGCGAGGGGGACTTGCGTGCGTACGACCGGCTGGTTCGCCGTTACCTCGGCCAGGCACGCCGGACCGCGGCAGTGCTGGCCGGCCCGGCCGATGCGGACGACATCGTGCAGGACGCGGTCACGAAGGCCTACCTGGCACTGGACCGCTTCGACCGAACCAGGGCGTTCATGCCCTGGTTGCTGCGCATCGTGACCAACGAGGCGCTCAACACAATGCGGTCTGCCCGGCGCCGGGCCGGGCTGGCCGCGCGGCTGGGGGAATCCTCCTCGGCGGAAGCAGTCCGTTCCGCCGAGGAGGACGCGCTCACCAGCGAGCGGTATGCCGCGCTGCTGGCCGCGCTCGCCCGGCTGCCGGAACGATATCGGCAGGTCGTGGCCTGCCGATACCTGTTGGAGATGCCCGAAACCGAGACCGCGGACGTGCTCGGGCTGTCCCCGGGGACGGTGAAGAGCCGCCTGTCCCGTGCCCTGGCCAAGCTGCGCCACTCGGGCGGCGTCTGGTCACTTCCCGGCGGCGCCATACCGCCCGGCCCGTGCACGGAACCAGCTGCCGGTGCGCAGTCCGGCGCCCTGGGACGGGACCTGGCGCCCGCGACCTGCCGATCGCAGGTCCTGCTGGCGGTGTCGTCCGCAGCGGTGCTGGCGGCCGTGGTGACCACGGCGCTGGTTACTCATACGGAACCGCCGCCGATCCCGCCGCCGGTCTCTGTTCCCGGGCCGCCACCCATCAGCGGTGTTCCACTGGCGCCGATCCCACCGCCACCGCCACCGCCACCGCCGGTGTCCGGTCAGCCGCTCGCGCCACCAGCGCCGACCTCGATCCCGTCGGTTCCGCCTCCGGCTCCACCCGGGTCACGGACTCGGCATAGTGAAGGTGAAGATCCCCTACAGCAGGGACAGCATCGATGCATCGAACGATCAGAGTCATTGCTGGCGTCATGGCGACCAGCCTGCTCGCAGCGACTACGGCGGCCGCGGCCGAACAGACCGGTCGTGATCGCCCCATGACCTGGGCGCAATGCTCAGGCACCGGACTACCAGCAGACCTCCAATGCGCCGAGCTCGACGTGCCCGTCGACTGGTCGCGCCCCCACCACCGGCAGATCACCCTGGATGTTGCCCGCCTTCCCTCCACCGGGACTGACCGTCTGGGCACCGTGATTCTGGTGCCCGGCGGTCCAGGAGGGTCTGGCATCGACGACCTCGAACAGTCCGCCAGTGCTTTCGCCGCACTGCGGCAACGGTTCGACGTGGTCAGCCTCGCACCCCGGAATCGCTCGGACCGGGCGGAGTTCCCCACCCACTGCGGCCGGAGCGGACCGTGGGTGACCCGGCCGAAAGACCTGGCTGGCTACCGGGCGCTGGCCCGGACGAATCAGGAAGCGTCCCTGAAGTGCCGCCAAGCCGACCCGGAACTGTTCGACCACCTCGACTCCCGGTCAGTGGCCAGGGACCTCGACGCCATCCGCGCCGCGATGGGTGACACCGAGGTGAACCTGCTGGCCAATTCCTACGGCGGCGTGCCCGCGGTCGCCTACGCCCGGGAGTTCCCGAGCCGGGTACGCACGATGTTCTTCGACGGCACGGGTGACCCGACCGCCAGCGACGCCGAGACTGACGCAATCGATTATCCCAACAGAGAGCGGCTGTTCGGCCGGTTCATCGAGTGGTGTGATATCGACCCGGCCTGCGCGTTACACGGCGAAGACGTCAGCGCGGTCTGGCGAGGGCTGCTCGCCACCGCCGACCGGACGCCGGTGCCCGCCACCGGAGAGCCACCGGAAGTCGCCTACACCGGATTCGACTTCGTCATCACCGCCGGAAACATGATGAAGAACTCCGCCAGGTGGTCCGCTCTCGCCCAGGGCATCGACCTCGCTCGCGACGGGGACTCGGCGATGTTCGTCGGCTGGGTCCGGCAGAGCCTCGGCGGCAACCCGAAGTTTCCGGCACTTCCACTGGCCCGGGCCGTTGAGTGCGCTGACGACGCCGGCTATCCGAGCTACGCGGCTTATACACAGGCGCGACATCGAGGCGAGCGGCTGTCACCACACCTGCCGGGTCTGTGGCAGCGCATGCCGTTGATGTGCGCCGGCTGGCCACATCCGGTCGCCAATCCCCGCGACCCACTGCCCGCTGGGAAGCTACCCCCGCTCATGATCGCCGATCAGGCGCTCGACTATCCGGCCACGGCCGGCCTACTCAGCCGCGTTCCCGGATCGGGCGGAGTGCGCTACGACGGAGTCGGCCACGGCCTGTACTTGCTCGGCCAGCCGTGCGTCATCGCGCACGCGAACCGGTACTTCATCGACCGGACCCCTCCGGCCACCACCACGATCTGCAGGCCCTGACAGCAGCGCCGAGGGCGAGGTGTGGATCAGGTACCAGGCTCGCGCTTACCGCACTGCTGGCCCTCGCCGCCCCCCGTCCAGACGACTCAGGACACACGCGCGCAAGACTCCGTGTGACACCCGCACATCGGCAGAGGCGGACGCCAGGCAGCGTTGATCGAATCGTCACCGCTCGATCAGCGGCATGTGATGACGTTTGCGGTGTGTGTGATCACCGCTGACGTCTGCCGGCCATGGGCGGCTTTGGCCCAATCCCCTGTGGACACGGCGCGGCCTTGCGGAAGGGCCAGGAAGCCTTGCGCGCGATCAGGTAGGCCTGTGACATCTTTCTGGAGCGGCTCCGGCTACCGCAACAGCCTCGACTCCACGAGGGCGGGGCGATCTTCGAGCTGCGGTTTCCGCGGGAGGAGCCTGATGGCCCGGCTCACGCAGGTGGGCCGTGACAGCTGTCGGCCATCCCCACGCCGCCGGTCCGAACAAGGTGAGGCAGGGAATAAAGGCCGATCATGTCACGAATGTCGCGCCTTGCGATCGGCGTTGCTTGTCTCGCGATCCTGTGTCCGTTGACAGCATGCGAGAGTCCGGTCTCCGGCGGACCAGCGGCTGACGAGCCGCGCACTGAGCAACCGACCATCCCCCTCAATGCCGCCTGCAACCTCAAAGGCAATCCGTGGGCATGGACGGCCCCCAAGACCATCGGGGACATCGTCGAAACCGGACGCTCGGAAACCATCGCCGGCGTGTCCGTCTCCTACGGGCTCGGCTCCGCGGTCTTCACCGTGTCCGAGAGGGAAGCCGTGCTGTCCTCCGCTGCGCCGGAAACCGATACCGACCTGACCGCGAGGGAGTACCAGCGCGCGAAGGACGACATCGTCAAAGGGGCCAAAAGCCCGGAGGTTCGGGACGGGCAGGACTACAACATCCCGGCGACCGAGAACAACCGAGTGGCCTTCAAGACCATCGACAGCCGCGACACGCAACTCGCGCATACCCGAGTCACCAGAACAGCCGTCAGGGTCTGCAACGGTCAGGCGTTGAAGCTCGACTACACCGACACGGACCAGACCTGGTCGGAACAAACGTGGCAGCGGTTCGTCGGCGCTCTCACGCTCGGTGTCAACAAGGTCGAGGGTGGCGGCGAGACCTACGTGACGCACGACGTGTACGGGTACTACCGCGTCTGCAATGGAGTGCCGGTCATCAACGCCGCCAATCTCGACATGTCCAAGAAGCCGTTGAAGACGGCCCCTCTGGCGACGTATGAGAACCTGGACCCGGCTCGCGCGGGCAACGCGCATTGGACGGTGACCAGCCTGGAATTCGGCGCCCCGTACAGTGCGGAGTCATCCGAGTACGCGCAGGTCTCCGTCGTGGCCTGCTTCAAGGCGGTCGCCGGCACCGAGAAGCGGGTCAGCACCTGCGAGGTGGCCCAGCACGACGGCCGATCCGTGTCGGCGCCCTACCACCACGTCGACTACGAGCTGACGTTCTACGAAGCGAAGACCGCGAAGAAGCTCAGCACCGGGGAAATACGGGTGCCGGGGACAAAGGCCAGTTGCCATACCGACCCGTACCTGAACCGGACCGACCCCAAGCTCTACTCCTTCCCCGACAGGAAAGCGGCGAGCGAAGCGGTGAAAGCGTTCGCCGGATAACCGGCATGAAGGCCGCTGGTGCCCCGCCGTCTCGGCGCCGACACGACCGTCACACCGGACTCCGCGGCCGGCTGGATCGCAAGGCGACCGTCCTCTCCGTCGACAGCAGCCCGCGAGGTCGGGGGAACACGTGACAGATCAAATTCACCCGACATCAGGTCCGGATGAAGGTATGCGCAGATGCTTGACGAGATCGACTGGGGATCACTCGACCACGCCTATGGTCCCGCCACCGGGCGCGCAGCGCGCTGCCCTTGATCACTTGATTTTCCCGAGTCAGCGACGGCGCCGGCAGCCCGCGTTGTCACGCAACTGCTCGCTGACGGCAGTCTTGCCTCCGGGGTCAGTCATGAACTCATCCCATCAGTGCGCAAGACAGCCCTCGAAGGACGTTCTCCATTGCCAGCAGCGCTTGGACCATCCCGGGTGGAGTCGCGTCGACGCGCGGCCAGGAGATCCAGGTGTGGCTTTGCTGGTTACCTGGTACCGGGGGACGGGCTCTCGGTGTGCCGGACCACCCCTGCGACGAACGCATCCCACGTGGGGCGCGGCAGGTCGTGTCCAGCGCCCCGCAGCACCAGCAACTCAGCTGCCGGGATCGCGTCACGCAACGCCTCGCCATGCGCGAGCGGGAGCAGCGGGTCCAGGTCGCCGTGGACCACGAGCGTCGGCGCCGTGATGTCCTCGAATCCCCCGTTGACCGGCTTGTCGGAGACCATGGCGTAGTGGTTGGCCAGCGTCGAGGCGTAGTCGCGGGCGCGCGCCACGTCCCGCTCGACCAGTTCCCGGGCCTCCGCCTCGTCGAAATGCGCGGAGCCCCCCGATATCGCCTTCATCGACCGCACGACGTAGTCGATCACGGCGGCCGTGTCGGCCAGGTCGGGCTCGGGTGGCGCGTGCTCGGTGAAGTACTCCGCCGGCGGCGGCAACTGCTCGTCCCCTGTGGAGGTGCTGACGAGCGTGAGCGTCGCCATCCGGTCCGGGTGGTCCACCGCGACGACAAGCCCGAGGCCGCCGAACATCGACTGACACACGAAGTGCGCGCGCTCGACGCCGACCGTGTCCAGGATTCCGAGCGCGTCCTGGACGAGGTCGGCGAGCGAGTAGCCCGGCTGACCCGGCGGGTAGGAGACGGATCTGCCCGTGTCCCGCGCGTCGTACCTGATCACGAACCGCCCGGCCGCCGCGATCCGCTCACACAACTCCGCGTCCCACCACAGCATCGACGCGGATGCCCCCGCGACGAGCAGGATGGCGGGATCCGCCGCGTCGCCGAAACTCTCGACGCACAACTCGGCACCATTGACTTCGACAAGCTGGTCACCAGCAGACATGGCCCGCACGTTAGACCACACGGGACACTTGCCACCAGTGATCAGCCGAGGGCGTCGCGGTGGTCCCGCCGGTCGCTCATCGCACTGCGGGCCCGACTGACAGCGTCGGCCCATGGCCGCACGGCGACGTGGCTGACATCGCTGTGGGTTGTTTCGGGTTCACGTCCTCTGCGATTCGCCGGACACACGATCATCATCCCGCACAGGCCGGGCGTTAGCCCGATGTGACCGGTCCACTTGCCCCCGTTGGCCGAACACCACTGAGGCCGGGTCCCCGGTGTGTTCCGGGGACCCGGCGACTCGGCTACACCCGGCGACGGCGGGCGACCATGACGACGACACCGGCACCGGCGATCCCGGTACCGGTCAGGGCGAACAGCAGCGGCGAAATCACCGTGCTGCTGTCGTTCGGCGTCGGGCCGCCTGTGCTGTAGCCGCCGAGCTTGTGCTGGCGCTGGTAGTCCGAGCCGGGCAGCTTGTCGGCGTAACGGCTGTGCACCAGATCGTGGTACTTCGCGACAGACGTGCCGTCCTGGCCAACCGACCACGCCGCCGGTTGGTTGAGGGGCAGCACGCGGTCGCCGTCAAGCCGGTACCAGGCGTTGTTCTGCGGTTCGGTGAACACCGTGCCGGTCGCCGCGGGGCCGAACGCATCGGTGCCGGACGTGATCTGGTGGATCGACCACGCCGTTCCCTTGCGGGACAGCAGGATCGAGGCGTCCTGGCCACTCGCGGACCTGGCCGGGACCGCCATGTACACGAACGTCGCCACTGGCGCGTCCACCGAACGCACGAAGTCCGGCGTGAGCGTGTAGACCGGACGCGCCGGTCCGGTCACCCGTGGCGCCTTCGCCCGCAGCGCCTGGGCATCCGGCGTGCCCTGGGCGAGCATGCCCGTGGACTGCTTGTCGAGGTTGACGAAGAACTTCGCCAGCCGCGTGGTCGTTTCCGGTGCCGCCGCCACCTGTGCGGCCATGGTCGCGTCCGAATCGGACGGTGCGTTGGTCACCGGAGCTGCCGACGCCGTGCCACCGGCGAGCAGGAACGCGAGTCCGGCCGTGGCTGTTGCGCCGAGGACGCGGACGCCAAGCGCGGTTTGTCGACTGGTCATCTTCGTCCTCCTCATGCCCCGGCCCCGTAGAGCGCTTCGCCCCACTGGAACTCGTAGTTGTCGACGTAGTCGTCGTAGGACATCTCGCTGTAGCGTGGGCTGTACGGCCACGGGTCGCCGTAGTAGATCAGCTGCTGGTCGTCGTATCCGTAGATCACCTGGGCGTGACCACCGCCCGCGGTCCAGTAGATGCCGGTCTCGATCGGCCTGCGCGCGTCGATCTCGCTCGCCACCGTCTGGAAGGACGGCGGGCCGCTGACCTGGCCCGCACTCAGACCGAGTGCGCGGAACGCCCGCTGGTCGTACTGGAGGTAGCCGGCCTGGTTCGGGCACGGCGTGCCCTTGGGGTAACCCCGGCCCAGTGCGCAGAAGTCGTTCTGGCTGACGTTGCCCTTGCCGTGGAACTTGGCGATCGTCAGTCCACTCGCGACCCAGCACCACTGGTCCTGTTGCTGCACCAGCTGGTTGATCTGCAGTTCGCCCGCGGACGCCGTGGCCGGTGCCATGAGTGTCGCCGCGCAGGTGAGCAGGGCGGCGAGCCCGGCGAGCGCTCGAAGCCGTCCGGGTGTGTGCTTTCGCATGTTCGACTCCCTTTCCCGGCCGCCCGCGGCCCATGCGTGCGCACCGCGGGGTCACATCGCCGCTTCGGTGCAGGGGGATTGGTGCGCGCTCCGGCGGCCGGGACGGGTCCGGGTGGCGACACCTGCGCGAAGCAGGGACGGTGACAACCGTCGCCCGTTCGGGGCCCGGCCAGGAAGGTCCGAATGGACATAAAGATGACTGATAGTAGTAAAGCGATTGCAAAGTGTAGTTAATGCGATGTTCTTTCTTTGTCGCGGGTCACGCCCGCGGGGGGGCGAAATGTCGGATGCCGTCGCGTCCCAGCCATGTCCCCGACCTCGTCCGCAGATCACCATGAACGGTCGTGATGAGGGCGATCAGGTCCGGCGATACCTGACGACGGCCGCGAAGTTGTGCCTGGTAGAACATCGTGAGTGTTTCTACGGGTTACCCGCCTGAACACTCACGAGGGTTAGGAGCACAGTGTGACTGTTATCGTCGCCGTTCGTGGCCGCGAGGTCCTCGACAGCCGCGGCAATCCGACCGTCGAGGTCGACGTCCTGCTCGAAGACGGCTCCCTGGGGCGAGCGGCCGTGCCGTCCGGCGCCTCCACCGGGACCAGGGAAGCCGTCGAGCTGCGTGACGGCGACGCGTCCCGGTACCACGGCAAAGGCGTGCGCAAGGCCGTCGACGCTGTCAACAGCGAGATCAGCGAAGCCGTGGTCGGGCTCGACGCGGAGGCCCAGGCCGAGGTGGACCGCGTCCTGATCGAGCTGGACGGCACCGAGAACAAGGCCCGGCTCGGCGCGAACGCGACGCTCGGCGTCTCGCTGGCGACGGCCAAGGCCGCTGCCGACAGCAGCGGGCTTCCGCTGTACCGCTATGTCGGCGGTGTGTACGCGCACCTGTTGCCGTTGCCGATGATGAACATCATCAACGGCGGTGCGCACGCCGACAACTCGATCGACTTCCAGGAGTTCATGATCGGCCCGGTCGGCGCCGAGACCTTCGCCGAGGCGGTCCGGATGGGCTCCGAGGTGTTCCACACGCTGCGCAAGTCGCTGCACAAAGCCGGTCACAACACGAGCGTCGGCGACGAGGGCGGGTTCGCGCCCAACCTCGGCTCGGCCGACGAGGCGCTCGAGTTCGTGGTCAAGGCGATCGAGGACTCCGGCTACACCCCGGGCGAGGACATCGCGTTGCTGCTCGACCCGGCCGCGTCGGAGTTCTACACCGACGGCGTGTACGACTACGTGGGCGAAGGCCGCAAGCGCAGCGTCGAGGAACACGTGGCGTACCTCACGGACCTGACCACGCGGTTCCCCATCGTGTCCATTGAGGACGGCATCGCCCAGGACGACTACGACGGCTGGAAGCAGCTGACCGACACCATCGGCGGCCGGGTCCAGCTCGTCGGCGACGACGTGTTCTGCACGAACGTCACCCTGCTGCGGGACGGGATCTCGCGCGGCATCGCCAACTCGATCCTGGTCAAGGTCAACCAGATCGGCACCCTCACCGAAACGCTGACCACTGTGGACACCGCGCACAGGGCTGGCTACTCCGCGGTCATGTCGCACCGCTCCGGCGAGACCGAGGACACCACGATCGCCGACCTCGCCGTGGCCACCGGCTGCGGGCAGATCAAGACCGGTTCGCTGTCGCGGTCGGACCGAACCGCGAAGTACAACCAGCTCATCCGGATCGAGGAGGAACTGGACACGGAAGCCCGGTACGCGGGCCGCGACACGCTGCGCGGTAGCCGCTAGGAATGTCGTCGCCGTGGCCGAGGCGTCGGCCACGGCGACGTCATCTCACCGCGTCCTGAACGCGCTCACGACGGCGGCGTGGTCGGAAGGCCAAGCGTTGCCGTTGTGGTTCGGTACGGGCGTCGGTCGTCCTTCGACCACGACATCCGAGTCAGTCACCTCGAGCGGACCCGCGAAGTAGACGAAGTCGATCCGGTCCTGCGGCTCCGGCTCGCCGATGTGTGAGTCGTAGCCGTAGCCGCCGGTGAAGGTCGGGTAGATCGGCGACCAGGTGGTGCCCGGCACAGCCAAGGGGTCGCGGTTCACCACGCGGTAGGAGTCCCGCAGCCCGGCCTGAGTGGGCAGCACCGAGGTCGGCCACGGCACGGAGCCGTAACCACAGCGGCGGGTGCCCGGTGTCCAGTCCAGGTGGGACGGGGCGTTGAAGTCACCGGTCAACACCACCGGTGTACGGGACGCCGCGGCGATGTCCGGGCGCATTTCCTGCAGGATGGCTTTGATCTGGGGCGTACGGCCGGAGCGTTCCTCGTTCGCCATCAGCTGGTCTTGGTTCATCTTGCCGAAGCACGCGTCGTACGGACCGTACGGGTTGTAGCCGAGGTGCACGTTCCAGACCACGACGTCCAGGTCGTCGTCGAGCCGCACCCGGACCTTCGTGGCCACCGAGGTCGGACCGCTGCCGACCGGTGGTTTGCGTTCGACGATGGGGTACCGGCTGATCACGCCGATGTCGCTGCCCGACTGGTGGTGGTCCCAGCCCAGTGCCTCGGCCAGTTCACGGGTCGACGTCGCCGAGCTCTCCTGCAGGCCGACGACGTCCACATCGGACTTCAGGAGGAACCTCAGCTCCTTCTCCCTGCCGAGCGCGACCTGGCTGCCGCTGTGCCACAGGTTGAACGTGGCGGTTCTGAGCTCCGCCACCAGGTTGTCTCCCGGCAACCGGACTTCGATGCCGACGGCGGCAAGAGTGGTCTCGCCGCGCGCGTTGCGTGCCTCGATGTGCAACGGTCCCTTGTGGCCGAGCGGCGGTGTACCGGTGACTTCGCCGTTGGCCGACACGGCGGCCCATGCCGGGCCGCTGACCTTGCGGAAAGTGAGCCCGCCGGTGTCGCCACGCACCAGGCCACCCACGGTCGCGCGGTACGGCGCGAGGGCACGTGCGTTGCGCAGGTCGAACGTGTCGTTGATGAAGTGCAACGCGGCGTTGCTGACGATCCGCAGCTTGACCGGTGTCGCGAGCCACTGGTAGCTGTCCTTCGCCAGTGCGAAGACGATGTAGTTGCCCGGCTCGAGCCCGTCGGTCGGCAGCGTCGCCGTTCCGTTGCCCGCCTTGACGTAGACCCATTTCAGGGACGGGCCCACGTACGCCTCGTTCACCGGCCCGTTGCCGGGATCGGTGTACAGGCCCAGCCAGTTGGTCGGATCCGGGCGGGGCGTGCTGTAGGTCGCCTCGATCGGCTCCCCGCTGCGCACGGACGTCGACGTGAGCCGCAACGTGCCGTCCGGCGCCGCCGACGCGACCGTCGCGACGCCGGTGAACAGGAGCAGGATCACCGCCAGAAGCGGTGTGAACCAACGCATTCGCACCTCCTTGAGCTCAGCGGTCAGGAGTTCAGTCGAGTTTGTACGCGTTGACGATCGTCTCCTCGACGGTGTTTCCCGCACGGTCGGTCGCCTTGGCCCGCAGCGACACCGTCGTCGCGTCGTTCGGGTGCTGAACGACAGCGAGCACGTTCGCCACGACGGTGGCCTCCTTCCACGTCTGGCCGCTGTCGAAGGACACGTCGACTTTGAGCGAACGCGGGATCGTACTGGCGGTGCTGTTCTGCTCCTGCACGATCACCGGCAGGATGAACGACTCCCCCGCCGGTGCCGAGTTGGTCTCGTCCAATGCCGGTGTGAATCGGATCGTCGAGAGCGGCAGGCGGACCGGCTCCGCACCGGCCGCCGCAGAGCGGAACGTCCACGCGGCACGGACCTGCGTCGACACGTCCGCGGTGCTACGAGTAGCTTCGGCCGTCAGCCGGTACTCCCCTGCCTCCGGGGGCACCGTGAACGACCCCGAGCTGTAGCTGGACGATTCACCGACCTTGCTGCCGTCCCGGTACAGGACCATGGCACCACTGTCCACAGGGCACAGTCCGGCGTTGCCGGTGCCGTCGCCGAACAGCGGCAGGCGAGCCGAGATGGTGTTCCCGGTCCGGACCACGTAGTCGGTCGCTGTCCGGTTGCGCGGCATGGCCGGGCCGAACACCCCACGGTTGTACGACTCATGGTAGGTCCGGCCGGATTGGTAGCTCTTCACCGGTCCACTGAGGAAGACCTCGACGTACCGCATGTCCGCCGACATCTGCCACAACACCTGTTCCCACGAGACGTCTTCTGTCGTGTAGTACTCGTCGCGGCCACCGGGGACCTTCACCGGTTGCAGGTTCGCGTACGCGCCGTAGCGTTCGCCGGAATGGGTGTACGGGAACGCGTAACGCAGGCCGGGCTTGCTTTCCGGCCCGCCGCCGAAGGAAGCGCGCACGTGGGCGAGCTGTTCGCGTTTCACGGCACGGACGTATCCGGTCGGGACGTTGCCGCGCGGGTAGAACGTCAGCCCGTAGAAGTCACCCGAGGGGGTCATCCACTGGGTGTTGATCATCGTGGTGGATTCCCGCGCTGTCACGTCCGGCCCGACGTGTGCGGTCCACAGCCTGCCGAGGTCGCTCTCCAGCAGCCAGCCGAACACGAGCTTGTCGGCCGCACGCACGACGCCGACCTGACCGAGCCGCAGTTCGGCCGCCGGATCCGGTGCGGTCACACGGAACTGCTTGACCCGGCGGAAGTCGAGGCTGATCACGCTGTCGCCGGTCAGCCGGAACTTCGGGTACACCAGCCAGTTGATCCGCTCGCCGGTGATCAGCGAACTGTCGATCGCGTACTCGTCCTTCGGCAGCCTGATGGTCGCGCTGCCGTCCAGGTCCGACAGGGTGTACTGGTTCTCGAGTCCAAAGATCCGTGTCTCGTAACCGGTTGCCGGAGTTCCGTCGAGCCCGGTCTGGTTGATCGTGACCGTGTAGCTCTCCGGTTCACGGTGAAGGGCCAGCGGCGTCTTCACGACAGTTCCGCCCGTCACCGAACCGAAGTAGGTACCGGTGGCATTCGGCATTCCTGTGTTCGCGGTGACTCGCACGGCAGCTTCGCCACCGGCGGGCACGGTCACCTTCGACGGCGACACGGTCAACAGACCAGCCGGTGCGGGTTTGCCGTCCGGACCTTTCGCATCGATCGCGACGTCGAAGGTCACGTCCGTCTTGCCGGAGTTGCGGTAGGTCAGTGCTGTGGACACTGCCTTGTCGTATGGCCACGACTGCCTGCCCAGACTGACGTTGGTCGGCCCGGTGGTCACGGACTGGGTGAGCAGTTTGGACACGTCCACCCGGCCGGAGCCCTGGTGGAAGGCGTTGAGCCCCGGATTCGGCTTGGCGGACGCGGTCAGCGCGGCCTTGATCTGCTCGCCCGTCCACTCCGGGTGCACCTGGGCGGTCAACGCGGCGGAACCCGCGACGTGCGGCGTGGCCATGGAGGTGCCGGAGGCCGCGAGGTAGCCGTCCTCGACCGGTGTCGCGCCGCTGTGGGTCGACTTGGCGGCGACGATTCCCACGCCGGGTGCGGTGATGTCGGGCTTGATGGCCTGGTCACCGGTTCGAGGGCCACGGCTGGAGAACGGCGCGAGGGTGTCGTCCCGGTCGACCGCGCCCACCGTGAGCGCGGCGTCCGCACTGCCGGGCGACGCGATCGTCTCGTCGTCGCCGCTGTTGCCCGCGGCGATCACGAACAGCGTGCCGTACTTGGCCGACAACGAGTTCACCGCTTCTTCGAGCGGGTCGACCGCCGGCGTGTCGGTGCCGCCGAGGCTCAGGTTGACGATCTTGGCGCCTTGCTCGACCGCCCACTGCATCCCGGCGATGATGGTGGAGTCGTAGCCGTACCCCTCGTCGTCGAGCACCTTGCCGTCAAGGACGTCGGCGCCGTGCGCGACGCCTTTGTACTTGCCGCCCGACTTGGCACCGGTTCCCGCGATCGTCGACGCCACATGGGTTCCATGGCCGACGCGATCCGCGTTGTCCGGCGAGTCGCTGAAGTTCCGCTGCGCGATCTCCCGGCCTGCCAGGTCCGGGTGGGTCTCGTCGACGCCGGTGTCCAGGACGGCCACCTTGACGCCCTGGCCGGTGTACCCGGCCTGCCACGCCGCCGTCGCACCGATCTGCGCGGTGCTGCGGTCCAGGGACGCCTTGCGTTTCGTGTCCAGCCAGACCTTCTTCACGCCCGCGCCTGTCAGCGACGGCCACGCGGACCCGCTCTTGTCCACAGTCAGCGCGGAAGCGTTGACAGCAGCAAGGTTCTTCGCACCCGCGATCCGCACCGGAGCCGCACCAGGCGCATGCGTGACGATCAGTGGTGTCGCGTCGCCGTACTCCAGCAACGTGGTGACGTCGAAGAGCCGTTCGTCCAGACGGCCTTGTGTCACCAGGGATCTCGCGTCCGCCGGGACAACGAACGAGTGCCCGTTGCGTTCATAGGTCGAGAACGCGGTTCTTTCTCTTCCTTTGCCGGGGATGACGGTCCGGGCAGTGCCCGACTGGTCCAGCAGGACGACACGGTCTCCCGTGATCAACGTGACCGACCGTTCCGGCACAGGCGCGGCTGGACCTTCAGCCGCGGCAGGCGCCGCACACACCATTCCCGCCACGAGCGCCCCGGCGACGGTGCGCCCAGCGCAGCGGCGGCTTGTCGAACGCGAGCCTTTCGAACGCACCACGAACCTCCGGATCAGTCGCAGGGGAACCACCCATCAGACGGTGCCGGGAGCCAGGCCCGAAAACAGCGTCCGGTCTCCCGATCTTGTTTTACAACGTTGGCACAACGTTGTAAAGGCGCTACCATCGGCCACGCACCAGGACCCTCCCTGCCCCTGGAGGCCGACAATGCCGTCGTTGTCCCGCCGCACCCTGCTCAAAGGCACTGCCGCAGCCGCAGGAGCCACCATGCTCAGCAGCCAGTCCGCCGACGCGGCGCCGCGACCCGTCGCCTACGAGCGCCTCAGACCCGGCGCGATCAGACCGTCCGGCTGGCTCGCCACCCAACTCGACCGTCAGCTCAACGGCCTCAACGGCCGGTTCCAGGAAATCTCCCAGTACCTGCGCTACAACGACAACGGCTGGGTCCAGCCGGAGCGCGGCGGCTGGGAGGAACTGCCGTACTGGCTGCGCGGCTACGGCGACCTCGGGTACGTCACCGGCGATGCCCGCGTCCTCGCGGACACCGAGCGGTGGATCAACGCCGTACTGGCCACGCAGGCCGCCGACGGGTACTTCGGCCCCGCCGAGCACCGGGCCTCGCTGTACGGGCACGCCGACCTCTGGCCGCACATGCCGATGCTGCACGCCTTGAGATCATGGGCGGAGTACCGGGCCGACTCGCGAGTTGAGAGCGCTCTCACCCGGTACTTCCAGTTCGTGGCGCGGCAGCCGGACGCCGTGTTCGTCGACGGCTGGGGCACCACCCGCTGGGGCGACACCATCGACGTGCTGCACTGGCTGCACGCCAGGACCGGCGACCCGGCGCTGATCGACCTCACCCACCGGATCCACCGGCACTCGGCGAACTGGGTGGACAACGTCGCCAGCCTGCACAACGTCAACTTCGCCCAGGGCTTCCGCGAACCCGCGCAGTACTGGCTGGTCTCCGGTGACCCCGTGCACCGCGGTTCGGCCTACCGCGTCTACGACCGGATCATGTCCTCGTACGGGCAGTTCCCCGGCGGCGGGTTCGCCGGGGACGAGAACGCGCGGCCGGGCTTCGGCGATCCCCGACAGGGTTTCGAGACCTGCGGCGTGGTCGAGTTCATGGCCAGTCACGAGTTGCTCACCCGGATCACCGGTGACCCGTTGTGGGCCGACCGGACCGAGGAGCTGGCGTTCAACATGCTGCCCGCGTGCCTCGATCCGCAAGGCAAGGTGTCGCACTACGTGACCAGCGCGAACAGCGTCCAGCTCGACGACTTCGCCAAGACGCGCAGGCAGTTCCAGAACGACTTCGCCATGCAGGCGTACAAACCCGGTATCACGAGGTACCGGTGCTGCCCGCACAACTACGGCCAGGGCTGGCCGTACTACGTCGAGGAAATGTGGCTCACCACCACCGACGGAGGCATCGTGGCCTCCCTGTACGGCCCGTCGACCGTCACCGTCGGCACGACGAAGATCGAACAGCAGACCACGTACCCCTTCGGCGACACGATCACGTTCCGGCTGACGCTCCCCCAGCGCCGGAGCTTCCCGTTCTCGCTGAGGATCCCCGGCTGGTGCGCCAACCCGCAGCTGACTGTCAACGGCAGCCCGGTCACCGCGCCAGCGGGCCCGAAGTACGCCACCATCACCCGGACCTGGCAGACCGGTGACGTCGTCCGGCTCAGGCTGCCGATGGCGCCGCGAACCCGCGTCTGGCGCGACAACGCGGTGTCCGTCGACTACGGCGCCCTGACGTTCGCCCTGCGCATCGAGGAACGCTGGAACCGCTACGCCGGCAGCGTCGAATGGCCCGAGTACGAGGTGAAGCCCGGCTCGGCGTGGAACTACGGCCTGCTGCCCGGCCAGCGGTTCACGGTGGCCACGGGCGGCAACGTCCACGACCCGTTCACGCTGGCCAACGCGCCCATCCGGCTCACCGCCCATGCGCGGGCGATCCCCGACTGGACGGTCGACAGCGAGAACGTGGTCGGCACGATGAACAGCGGCCCGGTGGCGACGAACGAGCCGGTCAAGCGGGTGACGCTGGTGCCGATGGCGGCGGCCCGGCTGCGGATCACGTCCTTCCCGCAGACCGGCGGCGGCAAGGGCTGGGGCACCCAGGGAGCGCTGTGCCGGATCCAGAACCTCAACAGCGGCAAGGTGCTGGCCATCGACGGGATGTCGACAGCCAACTCGGCGCGGATCGTGCAGTTCGACGACAACGGCACGACCGATCACCTGTGGCGCCTGGTGGACGTCGGCAACGGCCAGGTCAAGGTCCGCAGCGAACACGCCGGCAAGGTCCTCGGCGTGGACCGGATGTCCACGGCGAACTCGGCACAGGTCGTCCAGTACGACGACAACGGCACCACCGATCACCGGTGGGTGCTGCTGGACGACGGTGACGGCTGGTTCCGGCTGAGGAACATCAACTCAGGCAAGGTCCTCGGCGTCCAGGACATGTCGACAGGGAACTCCGCCCGGGTGGTGCAGTTCGACGACAACGGGACCGCCGACCACCTCTGGCGGATCATCCCGGAGGGGATCGTGCGGATCCAGAGCCTGAACTCCACCAAGGTGCTCGGCGTCGACCGGATGTCCACAGCGGACTCGGCGAAGGTGGTGCAGTTCGCCGACAACGGCACCAGGGACCACGACTGGCGGTTCCTGCCCGACGCCAACGGTTACTTCCGCATCCGCAACGAGAACTCGGGCAAGGTGCTCGGGATCGACCTGATGTCCACCGCGAACTCGGCGCACGCCGTCCAGTTCACCGACAACGGCACGGCCGATCACCTGTGGCGGCTGCGGGCCGACACGGACAACACCTGGCGGTTGCAGAACGCCAACTCCGGCAAGATGTTGGCCGTCGACCGGATGTCCTACGAGGACTCGGCACAGGTGGTCCAGTACGACGACAACGGAACGCCTGACCACGTCTGGCGACTGCTGTGATCCGGGGCCTGGTCCTCGCTGTGGTCGTGGCCGCCGCCCCCTCGGTGGCTCCTGCCGCGACGGTGTGTTTCCTGTCCTGTGACACCTTGGACCCGGCCAAGGCCAAGCAGGAGACGTTCCCCGTACCGGAGAAGAACATCAACGGCCGACGCCTGGTGTTGCACGTGTCCGACGCGGACGGGATGGCGTGGGGCAGCATCGACAACGGCGTGACCGGCGACGCCGTCTGGCTCGACCGGTCGTGGGACGGCGGCGCAAGCTGGGAGGGCCTGCTGGGCAAGGCGAGCATTCCCGGGACGTGGACCGGCACACGGACGTTGATGTACAACATCTCGGACCCGGGCGCACATCGGCGTGGCTTGATCCGGGCATGCGGGGACGCGCGTGGCGTGGCGTGCACCGACTGGATCTACCCGACCGTGTGCGATCTCCGGTGCGACCGGACGGATCCGGCACAGGCGGTGAACCCCAGCCAGCCGGTGCCGTCGACATCGATCTTCGGCCGGACTGTCCGGCTGCACACCGACCAGAACGGGATGGCCTGGGGCAGCATCGAAGCGGGCGGCCGGGGCGACGAGATCTGGCTGGACCGCTCGTGGGACGCCGGTACGAGCTGGCCGGGTGGCTCCTCGCTCGGCCGTACCCCGATCACGACCGGTGCCTCCACGCGGACCACGATGTTCGCCACCCGAGATCCGCGAGGACGTCACTACGGCGGTGCCGTGCGCGCGTGTGGCCGGGAAGCCAGTCACGCGCAGGGCAGCTGCACGGCGTGGGCGCGCCCTGTGCAGAACAAGCCGCATGCGGCCGCGGATGCCCTGATGTACTCCTACGACCCGTACCAGGGTTGGTGGCCGAGCAGTTGGTGGAACACCGCCGCGACGCTGACCGCGCTGATCGACTACGCCGCACGGACCGGCAACCGCCAATACGACTGGGTCATCGGCCGGACCTTCGACGTCAACCGGGGTGCGTTCCCGGCCGGGCAACGCGGCACCGACCCGATCGAAGGCAACTTCATCAGCCGCGCCATCGACGACGCCGCGTGGTGGGGCCTGGCGTGGATCGCCGCCTACGACCACGTCGGTGACCGGCGCTACCTGAGCATGGCGACCACGATCGCCAACTACGTGCACCAGTACTGGGACACCGGCACCTGCGGCGGCGGTGTCTGGTGGGACCGCGAGCGGACGTACAAGAACGCTGTCACGAGCGGTCTCTACCTGCGGCTCGCCGCGGCCGTGCACCGGCGGACCGCAGGCGATTCCGTGTGGCTGCAACGGGCACGGGTCGCCGGTGACTGGTATCTGTCGAGTGGCCTGATCAACTCGGCCGGGCTCGTCAACGACGGCCTCACGCGGGACTGCCGCAACAACGGCCAGACCGTGTGGACCTACAACCAGGGCCTGGGCATCGGCGGCCTCGCCGAGGTCTGGCGGGCCACCGGCGACACCCGGTACCTCGACGGTGCCCGGCGGCTGGCCGACGCCGCCATCACCGGCTTGACCCGTGACGGGATCCTCACCGAGTCGTGTGATGTCGGGCAGGCCTCGTGTGACGACAACCAGAAGCAGTTCAAGGGGATCTTCGTCCGGTACATCGCCGAACTCGGCCACCAGCCGTTCCTCGCCCGGCAGGCGGCCTCGATCTGGACGGGCGACCGTGATCCGCTCAACCGGATCGGTCAGCGCTGGGCGGGCGGCAGCCCCAACCAGTCCGACTGGCGCACCCAGGCCAGCGCCCTGGCACCCCTCGTGAGTGGTTAGCCGGGTTCCAACCCCGACAACAACTTACGACCAAATCCCTGCTACGCCGGAGAAACCCATGTCACGATCGCTCATCAGCGCGGTCGCGGGCCTGCTGCTCGTGATCACGCTGGTCACGGCGCCCCAGGCCGCCGCGGCCACCTGGGTTCCCAAGACGCCCCCGCTGACCACGCCGTGGACGAGCCAGGTCTCGCCCACCAACGCGCTGCCCGAGTACCCGCGCCCGCAACTGGTCCGCTCGGACTGGCAGAACCTCAACGGAGTGTGGGAGTTCCGCGGCGCGCCGAACCTGAACACGCCACCGATCGGGCAGACGCTGCCCGAGGGCGTGCTGGTGCCGTACCCGATCGAGTCCGCGTTGTCCGGGATCATGCGGCATGAGGACAACATGTTCTACCGCAGGACGTTCACCGTCCCGTCCACATGGAACGGCCGCAGGGTGAAGCTCAACTTCGGCGCGGTGACGTGGGAAACACGAGTATGGGTGAACGGCACCCAGATCGGCACGCACACCGGCGGCTACGACGCGTTCTCGTTCGACATCACCAACGCGCTGCGCGCGGGCACCAACGAGGTCATCGTGGGTGTGCACTCGCCGATCGACGGCAGCACGTTCCCGATCGGCAAACAACGCCGCAGCCCGAGCGGGATCTGGTACACGGCCGCGTCCGGGATCTGGCAGACCGTGTGGCTGGAGCCGGTCAACGCCAACCACATCACCCGCCTGGACACGACGCCGAACCTCCCCGCGAGCGCGCTGGACCTGGTCGTCCAGGGCACGGCCGGGCAGCAGGTGCGGGCCGAGGTGCTCAGCGGTGGTCAGGTCGTCGGCAGCACGACCGGCACCACCGGGTCGAGCTTCAGGATTCCCGTGCCGAACGCCCGGTTGTGGTCGCCGGACGACCCGTTCCTCTACGACCTGCGCGTGACCGTGGTCAACGGCGGTGACGTCGTGACCGGGTACTTCGGGATGCGCTCGCTGGGCAAGGCCGTGGTCGGTGGCGTGCTCAGGCCGTTGCTGAACGGGAAGTTCGTGTACCAGCTCGGCACTCTCGACCAGGGCTACTGGCCGGACGGCACGTACACCGCGCCGACCGACGCGGCACTGCGGTTCGACCTGGAACGCCAGAAGGTACTGGGGTTCAACATGGTCCGCAAGCACATCAAGGTCGAACCGGCCCGCTGGTTCCACTGGGCCGACAAGCTCGGGCTGATGGTGTGGCAGGACATGCCCGCACTGGACGCGGTCGACGACACACCCGCCCGCAGCCACGCCAACTACGAGTCCGAGCTGACCAGGATCATCAACCAGCTCAAGGGGATCACGTCGATCGTGCAGTGGGTCCCGTTCAACGAGGGCTGGGGCGAGTACGACAACCAGCGGATCGTCGACCTGGTCAGGAACATCGACTCGACCAGGCTGATCAACCACAACTCGGGGTCGAACTGCTGCGTGTCGGATCCCGAGCCGCCCAACGGTGACGTGGTCGACGACCACGCGTACCAGATGTCCAGTGGCACCAGGCAACCGAGCACGACGCGCGTGGCGGTGCTCGGCGAGTACGGCGGTCTGGGCAGGCGTGTCGTCGGGCACGAGTGGCAGCCGGGCGCAGGCTTCGCGTACGGCGACCTGTACCCGGACGAGACCTCGTTGACCACCCGGTACGTCGAGATCACCAGGGAAGTCGGCCGGTTCGTGCAGACCCGGGGGCTGTCGGGCTCGGTCTACACCGAACCGTACGACGTGGAGAACGAGATCAACGGGTTCTACACCTACGACCGCCGGATCCTGAAGATGACCGAGGCACGGGTGCGCCAGGTCAACCAGGAGGTGCTGGCCAAGGCGGCCGGGACCGAGGTCGGGCGCGGCGAGCCCGTGTCGCTGAAGGTCACCACCACCGGCTACACCGACCGATACCTGCGCCACCAGAACGGTGTCACACGGACCGATGTGATCAACGGCGGCAGTCCGGACCTGCTCAAGCAGGACGGTACCTTCTGGGCCCGCCCCGGCCTGGCCGACGCGTCCTGCCTGTCGTTCGAGTCCCGCAACTTCCCCGGCGAGTTCCTGCGGCACGCGAACTCGGTGATCCGCAAGGACCGCAACGACGGGTCAGCGGCGTTCGCGGGCAACGCGACGTTCTGCGCGCGTCCGGGTTCGGGTGCGACGGCCCTGGAATCGCGCGACACACCGGGATCGTTCATCCGGCACTTCAGCGAAGCGGTGTACCTGGCCAGGCAAGGCGGCCCGAACCCGTGGGACACGGCGGCGAGTTTCGCCGCGGACACCACCTGGGCCGCGACGATCCCGTGGTGGCGCAGTGGGGCCACGCTGCCGGTGCACGCTGTCCGGTCGTTCCAGGTGACCACGGCCGGGTTCACCGACCGGTTCCTGCGCCATCAGGACAGTCTGGCCAGGACCGACGTGGTGACCGGCGCCAGCCCGCCGTTGCTGAAGAACGACGCGTCGTTCACCGTCCGGCCCGGCCTGGCGGATTCCTCGTGCTATTCACTGGAAGCGCGCAACTTCCCGGGCCAGTACCTGCGGCACGCGGCGTTCCGGGTCCGCCTGAACGCCTCGGAGAACTCGGACCTGTTCCGGCGTGACGCGACCTTCTGCGCCCAGCCGGGCTCGGCGCCGGGTAGCGTCCGACTCGCGTCGATCAACGAACTGGGCACGAACATGCGGCACTACAACGCCGAAGTCTGGGTCGCGTCCAGCGGGGGCGCACATGCCTATGACAACGCCGGTTCGTACGCGGCCGACGTCAGCTGGGCCGTGACCGCGCCCTGGGCGCCGTAGAACAATGTTCCCCGTTGCCGGGCGTCAGCTGGCAACCGCCAGACGGCACCTACTGCTTCCTGGCCACTCCGGCCCAGATCGCCGATGCGTTGGACGTCGCGAAACCATCTCGCGTCGGCGTGCCCCACGGACGCCACTCGGGCGCCCACACCATTCCGGGGTCCAGCGGTTCGAAGTTCCCCAGCAGTGCGCATATCTGGTCGCGACGACGGCAGATGACTTTGTTGCCCGAGTCGTCGTACATCTTTTTGAGCTGGCCGAGTTTCGCTTTGATCTCGGGCGGGACACCGTCGCCAGTCAGGTGCGACAGGGCCAAATAGGATCCCTGGGGCAACAATTCACGATATCTGGCGACAGACTGTTCCCAGATGTCGGAACCGTCTTTTCCTGGCTGGTGGACGTGCAGTACGGCGATCATCAGCAACGCGACAGGTTGTTCGGGGTCGATGATTCCGGTCGCGTACACGTCACGCCACAACCGATCGGGCTCGCGGAGGTCGCCGTTGACCACCGCGTGCCGGTCGGGATCACCTTCCTCGTCCACCAGGATCTCGGCATGGGCGACGGCGACCGGTTCGTTGTCGACGTACACGACACGGCAATCCGGCACGACCTCGTCGGCCATCCGGTGCGTGCTGCCTTCCCTGGGAATACCCGCACCGACGTCGAGAAACTGCCGGATTCCCCGGCGCGCGAGATCATGGACCACCCTGTGGTGGAACGACCGATTGGCGACGGCGATATCCCTGAACAGTGGAAACGCCTCGAGAACGCGATCGGCGAACTCGCGATCGACGGCCCAGTTCGAACTGCCGCCCAGATAGTAGTCGTACACACGCGCCACACTCGGTTGGCTGAGGTCGACGTTCTTGAGAGCGTTGGGCCCGGACGTCAGACTTTGCATGCTGATGATCCCTTGGTCGATCGGCATGGCCGGACCATATCGTAGCCGCCCACGGGCATGAACGCATTCACCGAATAGTATTTCACTCAGCGTGCCACTTGGCGCGCCACTCCTCGATCAGGTCGACAATAAACTGCCTGCTGTCTTGCCTGGTAAGCGCCGCCGCACACAGTTGCTCCCAGTACTTCGTGTACTCCGGCTTCATCTCGTAGACCATGGCACCGCCGGTGTGTTCGACGTATACCTTTTCCGCGCTGTCGAGCCGCATGATGGTGAAGTCGCCGTGCGCGGACGCGATGGGCGCCTCGAAGGTCAGGATCTGCAGCGTGAACGTGTCGTACTCGTCGACGAGGCTCAACAGGTACTCGGCCTGGTCGACGACCAACTGCGGCGTCCGGCCGCCGGGCATGCGGTGGAACGACGACTCGCTCAGGATGACGTGGTACCGAGGCGGGTCCACGGCGGTGACGACCTTCGTGCGGGCCTGCCGCCGCTTGTACAGCGCGCTCACGTCCGAGTCGCCGTCGTCCTCACTTCCCATCCGGAGCATGTAGTTCTCGGACTGAAGCGGCCCGGGGATGCGCTCGCTGTGCCAGCACCGGATCACCTCCGCGCTGGACTCCAGGTCGGTCAGCTCGGTGAACGCCGCCGTCCACCCATTCGACGACCGCCCGCTCTTCGCGTCCTTCCAGCGCCGGGCGATCGAGCGCATCCAGTCGGCCGTCTCGTCGTCGGGCTGGAGGATCCCGATCAGCTTCTCCAACTCGTCGAGTTTGATCTCGATTCCCCGGGTCTCGATCTTGTTGATCTTTCCCTGCCCGCATCCGAGCATCTTGGGCAACGGACAGTTGCGTCAGCTTTTTTGCCTCGCGCAACTTCCGCAGCACACGCCCCAACCGCTGACGCTCAACGGCCAGTTCACCATCGGGTGAGTCCGACACCCAGACTCCAGTGATCACTCGATCGGATACAAGTCCGATCGAGGATATGCCACTTCCCGTGACGACACACCACCAGAACACACGATGGGGTGATGTCCTCATCGGATTAATCCGATGAGGACGCGGCGTCACGGGAAGTGGATCTTCACCGGCTGTCGCACACCGCGCCGACGAACTGACTCCACCGCCCGGCCGAGAAGATCAAGACCGGCTGATCGCCGCCGGATTTCGAGTCCCGGACACCCGCCAGACCCGGCGTGGCCAGGTTGACCTGCACACAGTTGGCGGTGTTGGTCGTGTTTCCGCACCGCGAGGCCGACCGCCACGCGGCTGCTCGGAATATCAAGGAAGAATGATCCATTTTCGCGTCCATCACATCACTCCCCGTCTGCGACTTGGCGCACGGATTAATCGTGCCGCATGGATTAATCCGGCAGCAAGGCAGAAGCCGCGACAATGCCGCATCCGAAGCCCCGTCACCCGTTCGCACCAGCGGTATCTCCCCGTCGCACGGGACATGACCGATCCGAGGCAACCCGGCCGCTAATTGTCCACTTAGGCCCGCATGGCCGAACGACGAGCCACTCGGGAGAATCGCGGATTAATCGCCGCGCTGAGCCGATTATTCCAAATGGGAGACGATTTCACCCGGCCCGAAACGTCGTGTACCGTTCGCAGGGAAGATCAGCCCGCTCGGCGACGGCAGACAGCCGGACGACCGCTGGGCAACCATTACCGAGGCATAGTGGAGGCGATTGCGCACGGATCGGACACCCGAACACCCCCGCGGACATCAGTGCGGCTCCCTGCCGTCACAGGGAGCCGCATAGTCGTTGTTACCTCATAGCATCCTGATAAGGAACAACAGTGCCAAGTATACGGCGCCACCGCTCGATTAATCCACACACGGTCACCGTGGTTCGCCCGAACGGGGAAAGCACACCGGCTGACCTGGCCGGGACGACCGGGAGGGGGACGGACACCACACACAAGTCGCCGCTCGACAGATTGGAGGCGATCCTCGCTTCATGGCCGACCACACTGCGGTTCGGGGCACTGGTGACCATTTCGGCCGCCGCCACCGCGGCCTTCATGTCAGTCACCGACCTGCAAGGATCCGCACTCCTCGCAACGGCTCTCCTGGCCACGCAGGTCGCCCGCGCCCGTCGCACGAATCGCACGCCTGACAACTCGAGCGAGGTTCAAGACGAGTAGTGACCGACCACCATGACAGGACTTGTGCACGTATTCGCCGGGTAAGGATTGCGAGCGACGGCAGGAAAACCCATTCTTGGTCGACGCCACGAAGGGGGGATCCATGCGAACGTCGAAGGCGATGTGCCTTGTCGCACTGGTGGTCGCACTGCTCACCGCGCTGTCGGTCCCTGCGGTCGCGACGCCGCCGCAGGGACTGAGAGCCAGTTACGCCAACCCGGTTCTGCGGTCCGACGGTCACGTCGACCCGGCCGCGACGATCGAGCGCCTGCAGGCGATGAACGCCGACACGTACGCGTTCCTGATCCTCAAGGACACCAGCTGGGACGACCTGCGCGAGTTCCTGCCCGCGGCCCAGTCCGCGGGGATCACGGTGTGGGTCTACCTGGTTCCGCCGACCGAGTGCCCCGATGTCAACGTGTGCGACCGCTATCTGCCCTACAAGAAGGACTACGAGGCGTGGGGCCGGGCGATCGGCACGCTGGCCAAGCAGTACCCCGTGCTGAAGGCGTGGGCGATGGACGATTTCAACCACAACCAGAGGTTCTTCACTGCGGAGTACACCGGCAAGATCCGGGCGGCAGCCCGAGCGGTCCAGCCGTCGGTGGAGTTCTACCCGGTGGTGTACTCCGCCGCGATCACCCAGGCGTTCGTCACCAGCTACGCGCCGGTGATCGACAGCGTGATCCTGCCGTTCCGCGACGACCCGTACCGCAACACGCTGTGGTCTGGCAGCCTGCGCGACCAGCTCGACCGACTCTCCGCATTGCTGGCGCGGAAGAACCGCAAGCTGATCCTGATGGTGTACGCGTCGACCTTGTCGGCCACACAGGTCACCCCGGACGTCCAGTACGTCAGCGAAGTGACCGAGATCGGCATGCAGTACGCGGCGGCGGGCAAGATCGCGGGCGTCATCCAGTACGCGCTGCCCCTGACACCGGGCCGCAAACAGAACGGCGATGCCTCGATGTCACACGGCACGGGCCGTGGCGCGTTGGTCCTGACCGTGCGGGGCGACCAGCCGACCGCGGCGGGCAACTACGCCGCGGCCAGCACGACGGTCCGTTTGGACCCTGGTTCGACGTCCTGCCGAATGGTGTTGTGGCACACCGACAACCGCACCACCAACGACCCGTTGTCGTACCACCTCAAGCAGGCGCTCGTCTCCGGTCACCAGGTATGGGGGCGTGACGTGGCCAGCGAGGGCACCGACTGGTACACCTCCTCGCCGGTGGACATCGCGCCGCACCTCAGCAACGGCGTCGGGACGTTGACGCTGCGGCTGTACCAGGGCAAGGGCGTGACGAACTACGCCGTGGTCGCACGGTTCGACGACATCACGCTGACCGGCTGCCAGATCGTCAACCCGTCGTTCGAGACCACCGGAGGCTGGACCTACACGCGATCCGGCGGTCCCGTGCTGGCAGGCCAGCACACCTACGACCCGGAGTACTCGACGAGCGTGCACGCCGCCGTCGGGAGGCTTTACGCGCGCACGGCCTGAAGCACGACAGCGGTTCTCGCGCCGCGCTTCGGCGGCTCCCACACCGCTGTGGTCACGGACTCGAACCCCGCGTCCGTGACCGCGCGTGCACTCCGCCGCGCGTTCCGTCCTTTGTGGTGGGTACTCGCCTTCGAAGACCCATGCCGGGTCGTACGGGTACGTGTCGATTCGCCACGCGGCGACTGGATCCGGTTACTCAGCCACGGCGCGCCGCCCAGACGGTGCGCTCCGTGCGGACAGCGAGGTCGTCGCGGCGCAGGACGCTGTGCGGGCTGTCGGTGTCGAGCAGCCGGTCCAGCGCGGCGAGATCCTCCGGCGTGAGCGAGTCGGCGAGGCCTTCACGCATGCGCCGCAAGCCGTTGAGGGCGTACCGGCCGACCGCGCCGGACCGGGACTGTTCGATGTGGACGGCGACCGTGCGGTCGCCTTCGACGGTGAACCCCGCGGCGGTCAGCTTCGGTCCCCAGTCGGCGCCGCGGTGCGGTACGTGCACCGCGTGCAGGCGGTCGCTCGCGGCGTGCACGCGTTCCTCCAGGCCCGGCCGGTCCTCAGGGGCGTTGTCGGGCAGGAAACAGGGGAACCCGGCGAGTTCGACGACGACGAACAGTCCCCCGGGCGCCAAGGTGTCGTGGACCTGGCGGAGCGTGCGGTCGGGGTCGGCCATGTGGTGCATCGAGGCCGACGCCCACACGAGGTCGGGTTCACCGAGGTCCGGCCATTCCTCGTCGAGGTCGGCCTGGATCGTGCGGACGTGGTCGTCCGCCTTCTCCCGCAGACGGCGAAGGTGGTCGGGCGAGGAGTCGACGGCGGTCACCCGCGCGTCGGGGAACCGGTCGAGCAAGGCGAACGTGCCCGCCCCGGTCCCGCAGCCCAGATCCAGGATCTGGTGCGGTGGCGTGTCGATCGGCAGCCACTCGACGATGGACTGGGTGTGTTCGGCGAGAACCTCGGCGTCGAGGTCAAGGATCTCGACCTGGGCTGGGTGCGTCATGATGCCACGGTAGGTCCGCTTTGCGCGAGATGCACACCATCTTGCGTATAACGCAAGGCAGTCGGTCCGCTGGCTGCCGGACACGCAAAACGGCGGCTAACCGCTGTGATTCTGCGGCCCACACGAGTCGGTCAGCGCCTCGATGGCCTGACCGGCGAAGCAGCAGTCCAGGATGGCCAGCCGGACGCGCGCGGAGCTGGAGCGCAGCACCTCGGCGACGGTTTCCCAGGTCAGCCCGGTGATCTTCGGACGGTTCCAGCGGGTCGACGTCACCGTCAGGCACAGTTCCGCGCGGGGCGACAGCACCCCGTGTCCCGCGTAGTAGACGAGCAGCGCCCCGGTGGTCTTCTCGGCCAGATCCACGAGCCCCGTGGCCACGTCGACAGCCAGGCTCGGGTTGACGATCTCCGTGACCCGGTCCGGCGGCCACCCGCACAACACCGGATCAGTCAACAAGGCGCGCATCGCCTCCACGCTCCTGCGCGCGGCGCGGATCGGCCGGAACTCGGCGTCCTCATAGGCCGACACGCCGATCAGCACGGCATGGGAATCGTCGGGCACCACGACGTCAGCACCGCTTTCCTGGAAAGTTTCCACCGGCGGTTCAACGATACGGTTCACCTGGTGAACCCGACCATCGACCTCGACATGGCCGAACTGCGGGAGGTCGCGGGCTATGCCGTGGCCTGCGCGGAACCCGCCTTGGTGATCTTCGAACGCGACCGGCCCGGCGACCCGCGTCCACGAGCAGCGATCGACGCGGCACGGGTGTTCGCACAAGGAGCCAAACGGACCAAGGTGATCCGCGACAGCGCATGGGCGGCGCACAAGGCGTATCAGGAGGCCCGCGACGCTGGGCTGGAGGCGGCCGGCGACGTCGCCCGCGCTGCTGTCGCCGCGGCCAGCGCGGCGTTCTTGCACCCGTTGGCCAAAGCGACCCAGGTCATCCACATTCTTGGTTCGGCCGCTCACGCTGCTCGGGCGTTCGAGCTCGACGCCGCTGACGACCGCCGGATCGGCGCCGCCTACATCGAGAAGGCACGGGGGTCGGCCAGCCCCGTCGTGGTGGACGTCCTGAGGCGCTACCCCGTCGCTCCAGGTGGCCGTGGCCGCGTCGGCGAACTGGTGCGGAGCCTGGACGCGTCTCTTCGGCTATCGGCTGGCTAGGGTCACCAGCAGGCCGGGGTGGTCGGTGGTGCCCGTCATGTCGATCTCGTTCGTTCTGACGAACGACACGTCGTCGCTGGCGAACACGTACTGGACCCCGCCGTCATCCCGTCGCTCGAACGCGCCGGGGTCACACGCGTCATCCAGGTTGAAGTCACCGGCGACGACGGTAGGGCGTGGATAACCAGCCACACGGCCCATCAACTCCTTGCACTGTGCGAAAGCGGTCGGTGCGTTGTCCGATGAGAGGTGCGTGGTGCAGGCGCTGAGCCGTGCCGCGGGCAGGCACGCCCACGACCGCAGCTCGCCGATGCCGTCCGGGGCTGTGTACTGGGCGGCGTACACACCGGATTCCTCGGTCGTGCCCGCGAATCCGAGCGACACCATGATGATGTTGCCGTACTGCTCGTCGCTGCCCGTGCACAACACCGGTGTGCCATCGAGGTTGCGGGCCGCGACGAACAACGCACGAGCTGGCCCCATCGCTGGGCGCAGCCGATCGATGTCACCGGAACACATCTCGTTCAGCGACAGCACCTGCGGCCTGCTCGTCCTGATCACCTCCGATGCCCTGCGCAGCACCGCGTCGCCCCGATAGCACCCGGCCATTCCACCGTGGCAGAGGTTGAGCTGGAGAACCGTGATCGTCGTGCCCGTGCTGGTGGCCGCCGCTGACGGCGCGACCAGGAGCGCCACCAGGGTCAGCACGAGGACCACGCGGTTCATGGACCTTCTTCGACTCGGAGCAGTGCGGGCCGCTGACCGTCGTCACGCCGCCATTCCATGCGGTACCACCGGCCGCCCTCGCGGACCATGGCGAATCCCGCCATGCCCGCCCCGACGGGTTCCGCGCCGAGGATCCTTTCCCAGCGAGCGAGCCAGGTCAACGGGTCGACGCCCGGCGGCACCGGTGCGGCCAGCCGGAACCAGTCCAGGGAGACGTCGACGTCACCGGTCGGGCCGACTGCCGCGCGTTGGTCGCTGACAAGGTATGCGGCTCGCGCCTCGGCGGCGCGGACGTAACCGGCGAGCCAGACCAGGCCGTCCCGTTCCAGTTCGTCGGCGCTCCCCCCGGGATACGCCGCCACGGACAGGTCCGCCAACAGGCCACGCCTGCGTACGTGCGTGAGGGCGACCTGCTCCGGGTCGGCCGCGGTCATCGTGAGGTCGTCGAGCGCTCGTGCCCGCGAGTCGAGGTCCCGGGCCAGTGACAGGTCCATGTCAGAGCCAGCTGTCGTCGATGAAGATGGTGGTGACTCTACCGTCGCGGGCCATCACGACTATCGGCACACCGTCGGCCGTGGCCATGGTGACCGTGCCGGTGACCGGCAGTGGGCCGTTGGTCCGCACGTGTGCCTCGATGGCCGCGTTGGCCTGGGTGAGGAACGCCGGGAAGTCCTGTGCCGTGGTCTTCCACACGTCGCTGCGTGCCCACCCTGGCGGTGTCGGCGCGCCGGGCGACGGTGCCCCCGGGTCGCCTGGTCGCGGCGCGGGTCCGGTGCCTTCCCAGATGTACTGGGCGTATTTGCGGAACACGTTGGCGCCCGCGGCCTTTCCGGGGCCCTCCTGGACCAGCCGGAAGCCCAGGTTGGAACCGTTGACGAACTTGTGCAACTCGGGGTCGCTGTGCCCGCCGTCGAGACCCTTTTCCTTGAACGCGCCGCTGGTTCGTGGCGCCGCGTAGGCGAGGTGCCCGACGAGCGCCGCGTCGACCAGCGGGGACGCCGGTGCCGCCGAGGCCGCGAGCCGGGCGTGGATGGCCTGCCCGCCGATCGCGCGCAGTTCCTCGACGAACTCCATCCACTGTTCCCGCACCTGGCTGTCGGAGGTGCGGCAGTGCTGCTGCAGCAGCCGGATCTTCGCCTCCATGTTCGCCGGGTCGTCCAGCGCCATCCAGTCGACGAGGCGCTGCATGCTGCTCGAGCGGCGCCGGGCCCTGGCGTCCCACTCCTCCGCCGTCCTGCTGTCGCCCCTGCGCAGGGCCTGTGCCTTCTCCCGCAACGCCTCGGCCATCTGCTGGTGCAGTTCGAACAGCTCGATCGCGGTGGCGTGGTCGTGTGACGTGGGCTGCGCGCCCGGCGCGGGGTGCGAGGTGAAGATGCCCGCCTGTTGCTCGCCCGCGATCATGGCGTCGGTGATCGGGCCGGACGCGGTGGACACGCGCTGCACCACCCCGGCGATCTCGTCGAGTTCGTGCCCGACGACGAACCGCACGTTCTCCTGCATCAGCATGGCGTCGACGAACACGGTGCCGGTCCAGTGCCCGCCCGGCGTCGCCGGCGGGCTGACCTGCAACCGTCCCGGGCCAGCCGCGCTGCCACCGGACGGCGTCGGATGCGCACCGCTGGGCAGGTTGGCGTTGCCGACCAGGCGCACCTCGATGTCCACCACGATCGGCTGGCCGCCCTGGGTCGCGGCGGGCACGGTGAGTTCGAGCTTGCACACGTCGACCCGCTTGACGCTCGTCCCGGGCACGGCCCAGTTGCCGTCCCCGATCACCTGCCGTTGCAAGGCCTTGTCCAACGCCATCGGCCGCATCGCCTCAGTGCCGAGCTGGTAGACGTCGGTACCTCGGGTCCCCCCGACCGCCTCGCCGGACCGCACCACGACGCCGAGCCGCGTCTCCGCGGCCTCACCCAGTTCCTGGCGCACCCGTTGCGCGGCCTGCTCGACGGCCCCGGGGACGGCGCCGTCCGTGGCGCGGATGTTCACTTCGAGCACGTGGTCGAACGCGGCGACCGCGGGCACCTCGACCGTGACACCAAGCGGTTCGAGGTCAGCACCCACCCGTGCGGCGATGTCCCGCAGGATGGCTTGCCGTGCCAGGCCAAGGGCCTGTCGCGCGGACTGCTCGTGTGCGCCGAACGACGGCAGTATCTCGGCGTTCCAGTGCTGCCACGACAGCGTCTCGCCGGATTCGAGCAGCAGCCGGGCCCGGGTGATCAGCGCCGGGTCCGGCCGGGCAGGTGGTTGCGGCGGCGGCGCGCCCGGTGTGCCACCGAACATTGCGGTCTGCAACGCGGACGTGGCGGCACTGGTGGCCGCGCCGGTGACACCGCCGAGCCCGGCTTCCGTGAGCACAGTGGTCAGGCCGCTGACGATGCCGTGCTGCCAGGTCTGCGAACGGGACGCCGAGTCCACCGCGCTGCCCACCGCGTTGGACGCGAAGCCGTCCATCGCGGCGCGCATGGTGCCGAGTCCGAACCCGGCGAACTCCCGCTGCGCGACGGCCTCGGCCACCTGGGCGGACTGGGTGAGCGCGGCCTCGGCGTACGCCGGGGAGAGCATGCGCATCACCGGACCCGCGGTCAGGACGCTGGTCACGCCGGATGCCGCGCCGACCGCGAACGCACGCGCCGCCTCGGTGCCGGTGATCCGTTCCTGTTTGACCACCCACACCGACGCGACGTTGGCGCAGCCCTGGATCAGGGCGGTCCGCGCGAGCAGGCTCGCGGTGAGCGGGGCGGCGGCACCGCCGGTCGCCAGCCCGACGACAAGCCCGATGGCGATCCCGACCACCTGGATGGCCATCGCGTCCAGCTGGTCACGAACCTGGATGAACGAGTTCAACGCGTCTTCCGCGCCGGTCGCGAGCGGACCGATGCGCTGCCGTTCCTCCGGGGTGAGCCGGGACGGGTCCGCCGCGGTCCCGATCGCCGCGTCCAATGCCCGTTTCTCGTCCTCGAAGGCGGCGGCCGACGCCGTCCCGCCCCACAGGCCCTTCTCCCGGTCGAACCGCTGGCCGAGCCACGCGGACCGCGCCTGGAGGTCGTCGCGCGGCATGATCAGGGGTTCGATGCCCTGCCACCCGTCCATGTCCCGCATCTGCGTGACGAGCTGAACGTTCGCCCGGACCTGGGCGCGCAGTTCGTCCGTGGTGACCGACGAGCGCAACACCCACGTGACGCCCTCGGTCGAACGCATCTGCACGGCCAGCCGCAGACGCTCCTGCCAGTCCTGGGACACCAGCTGGTCGCCCCACAGCACGGCCCCGCCGATCGTGCCGTTGCCGGTGAACCGGTTGTAGAAGTCTTCGTGCTTGGGGTATTCGACGAGGAACGCCTGCCGGACGCGTTCGTCTTTGAGCGCTGCCTGGATGACGCCCTGCGTGTCGGTGGCACTCAGCCCGAACTGCGCCAGCCGGTCGGCCATCGACGTGCCCTGGCGCAGGATCGCGTCGATCCGCTGCTCCTCCGCGTCGGAGATCGTCCACTTCTCCCCGACCAGCCGCCTGATCTCCGCGGCGGACTCGGTCAGCTGGGCCGGGGTGGCCTCGGTGAGCGCGGTGAAGATCTCCTCGGTGTCCACCACCCACGCCTCACACGCCATCCGGATCCGGGCGAGCGGGGTGAACTGGCCGTCGAGGATCAGCCGCGCCCGGCGGAAGTTCTTGCTGGCCTCGCCGAGTTCGGCGCCGAGGATGCCACGCAGGTCAGCGCGGTAGCTCGTCTGGTACTGCGCCTCGGCGGGTGGTTTGGTGCCGTCCGGCGTGCCGCGGTGCACCTTGTCCAGTGCCGCCATGATGTCGCCATGGAACACGTGCACCGAACGGAGCGCGATCTGGACCTCGTCGACCGGGCGGAGCTCGCCGTACGTGAGCAGGGCCATCGACTTGATCAGGTCGGCGCCGTCCATCTCGTCGTCCAGCAGCCCGGCGACCCGGTTCGGGCTCCCGTCGAGCAACGGCGCGTCGTCGGTGTACTCCGCGCCGTAGGAAGTGGCGTCGTTCTTGCCGTAGCTGTCGGTGAACTCCTGCGTGACCGTGGAGAGGCTGGATCGGACCGCGGGCAGCAGCCGCCAGATCGTGTCCTCGTCGGTGCCGCCGCCGATACCGGCGATGAACAGCTTGTCCGCCAGACGCAGCTGACCGAACCGCAGGTAGGCGTACACCCGCGCGGCGTCTCCGTTGCCCTGCGCCATGTTTCGCGCCGCGTCGAGCAACGACCGCGGATCCCGCGTCTGCTCCCACGCCCGCTGCACGTCATCCCACCGCCTGCCCGCGGCGAGGCAGGCTCTCAGCGTGGCCTCGCGGTCACCGAACTCACGCAGCAGCCGCACCACCGTGTCCACCGTGGCGTCAGCGGCGGTCGCTGTCCCGGGGTCCCGTTGAACGGCAAGCGATCCCCCACCGACCATCCTCGCGACGGCCTGGTTCCCAGCGAATGCCTGTAATCGCAACAACTCCCCGGTCGTGCCACCGGTTGCCCGCGCGGAACCCTGCCGCCCATCGGCTCCCGTCAGCGCGCGTTCGTTCTCGCCCGCATGCTCGGGCACCGTTGGATGCACGCCTCCCGTAATAACAGTGCTGATCATCACTGTCACTGGCCGAAAGGGCAGAGTTGGGCGTTCGAGCGGCTGACTACGTGAAGTCCAGTTCGTAGCTTGTCTTGTGGTCGTGCCCGGCCGCCACCGCGAGTTCGAACCGCTTCGTCAGGTTCGGCATCCGGCGCACCGTGATCGTCACGCCCTCCGCGTGGATCACGGCCGTGTCGTGACGCGCCTGCACATGGACCACGCCAGAGGACACCGGTATCGGCCCGTCGGCGGGGCTGAAGCCCACTTCGTACGTCGTGGCTTCGCCATTGCCGACGGCGACGGTCAGACCGACGCAGTCGCGTTCGTCCGGCCGGTGAACGGTGAGCCGGACATCGCCGTCCTCGATGCTGACCTTGTCGGCGTTCGCCTGGTTCCTGGTGCGCCCTCAAGCGCCTTGAGCACCTCGCGTGGGGTGCCGAGCAAACCGGAATTCCGTTCGAGGAAGGCCATTTCGCGTTCGAGCCGACCACCGCGCGACGAGCGACCAGCTCACGGACGGCCGCGAACGAGTGGTCGATCTGCGTGCGAAAGTACGGGACGCCGAGACCCAGTACCACCTCAGCGAGGCGGACTACCAGAATTCCAGGTACCGGCTGATCACCATGGAAGGCCTACGTGCGTGCGCGGCGAACTCCAAGGAGTTGGCCAAGACTGCGCGGGAGAAGCAGTTCATCGACACGACCACGGCACCTTTCAAGTGGCCGTGCTAGCGAAACCAGGGACGGACATGCCAGACGACCAGGACCGACCATCGGTCTCCGAACAACCGCCGCCGTCTCCGGGGCAACAGTTCCCAGCCGCGGTGCTGCCGACGAGCGACTACCAGTCGTCCGGCGACAGCAAGCCGCCCACACACAACAGCGGTCCGACCCACCTGGAGCCGTTCTCACCGAGCGGATCGATCCCCGCGCAACCGGCAATCGACGTTGCACAGCAGTTCCCGCCGAGCCAGCCGTTCCCCACCACGCAGTCCACGCCGCGCAACAAGGTCATGACCGCGCTGATCGTGCTGGCAGTCATCTTCTTCCTCGGTACAGGTGCGTTCGCGGCGCTGTGGCTCGTCGAACAGGGTGACCACAAGGGCACCACCAGCGAGTTGCAGACGGTGCGCGCCGACCTCACCAAGACGGCCGACGAACTCAAGGGCGCTCAGCAGGCACGTTCACAGTCCGAGGCGGACAAGCAGCGCCTGCAGCGGGATGTGGAACACGCCAAACCCTGCCTCGACAGTGCCAAGCGCTTCGTCCGCGCGCTCACCGACGCGGACGCCGACAAGCAATTCGACGAAATGATGATCAACTGCTGAGCCCAACACGCCCATTGGCAAAGCCCAACGCGCCCACCGCTGGTGAAGACCAACACGCCCCCGCTGGAAGGCGAGAAGCAAGCACCGTGGGGGGCTTGGGGGGCTCGGCCCCCCAAAATGAAACGGACGACCCGGCGAGGTGGCACAGCCACCGAGCAGGGTCGCCCTGAGGACGTGCACCCGAAGGGATTCGAACCCCTAACCTTCTGATCCGTAGTCAGATGCTCTATCCGTTGAGCTACGGGTGCTTACGGGACCAGTTTAGACGATGGCTCCGGGGTTGCTCAGCGGAGGTGGCTGAGCAGGTCGTCGTCGATGTGGTAGGGCCGCTCGGGCGGCAGGTGGGCGGCTGCTTCGGCCAGCTGGCCCGCGGTCACCATGGCGTGGATCTCGTGGGCCAGCGGGGTGGTGTCCGTGATGGACACGATCCACTCGTCGGCGTAGCGCTCGGTTGCCGTGTGCGCGAGGCCCAGTTGCAGGCTGCGGTGGTTCTGCGGCTTGAGGTGGAGGTCTCGTTCGGGGTCCCATTGGACGCGGGTCGGTGCCTGTTTCAGCGCGCGTTGCCAGGTTGCCCGGTCGGCGTGGAGGCCCGGCTGGTAGTGGGACAGGCAGGCGTTGCGGAGCGCCCATTCGAAGCCGTCCCTGGTGATCTCGATCGCCAGGACGGTCTCCTATTCTGCTTTCCTGCCCCAGCCGCAGCGGTACATCATCCACAGGAAGGACGGCTTGATCCACGTCATCCGGTCGCGCTTCCACGTGTCCGGGAACTTGCCGTCGCGGGCCGCCGCCAGGCCTATCGACGGGTGGTAGGCCTGGTACACCGTGATCGTCTTCTCGGTGTGGACCGCGCGGATCTCGTGCTGCGCGCTCACAGGCCACCACTGCGGAACTTGTCGATGACTCGGCGGTCGCGTTTCGTCGGCCTGCCCGCGCCTCGGTCGCGGGCGGCCACGGGGGCGAAGGCCTCGGGCGGCGGCTTCGGTGTGCGGTCGATGTAGCAGGTCACCGCGTCCGGGGCGCCGACGCGTTTCTGGATCACCCGGACCACCTCGACCACCCGGGTGACGGCACCGACTCGCGCGCGGACCTCGTCACCCGGGGTCACGTTCGTCGCGGCCTTGGCCGGTTTGCCGTTGACGCGCACGTGCCCGCCTCGGCACGCCGCCGCCGCGTCCGTGCGGGTCTTGGTCAGCCGGACCGCCCACAACCAGCGGTCCACTCGAGTGGACTCCACAGCGCTACATCATGGCCGACGACCGGTGAGGCGTCACGCGGATTGCGGACGCCGTGCTCGCAGGCCCCGCCAGCCGATGACGCCGATGACCGTGCCGAGCACGAACGACACGACAGTCAGCACCGCGTGGACGACGAAGTACGCGGTCGGCGAGCCGTCCGCGGCCCATGCGCGGTCGGAGTCCCACAGGTTCTTGGCGAAGGTGATCCAGATGACCCACGACCACACACCGAAGGCCGTCAGGAACATCGCGGTACGACGAGACATGACCGCATTCTGCATCAGTGTCATGAGGCCTTGATGTCCACGACCGCCGTGTTGCCCTTCGCGCCGAGCAGTTGGACGGTGATCGTTCGCTTGCCGTCGCCGAACGAGGCGACGCCGCCACCGCCGAGACTCACCACGCCGGTGGCGTCGGTCACGGTCACCTGGGCGTCACGGACGACCACCCGCAAGGCCGACCCGGCCACGGTGACGTCCACCGAATCGGTGATCTGCACCTGGCACTTGCCGCTCGCGCACGCCGCGACATCGGTCCCGTTCGCCGCGGGGGGCAGTGGTTTGTCCTTGACCTCGCACGCCGGTGCCACGCCGCGCGCCGCCGCCAGCGGCGGGTTCCCGCTCACGAGCGCCCGCAGGTCCGCGTCCTTGGGCTTGGCCGGGGTGAGCGCCGCGGCGATCTCGGTCGCCTTGGCCTTCAACTGGTCGATCGGCATCCGCATCCAGTCGGTCATGCCGCTGCCGCTCCCGCTCGGCGGGAGCTTCTCCCTGGCTGTCCGCACGGCCGCCAGCAGTGCCGTCCGATAGTTGTCGGCGTCCGTGATGCCGGTCGGTTTCGCGGTGTCCAGGAGTTCGACGACGTCGTCCAGCGGGCGGCCCGCGCCTTGGATGTACAGCGACAGGGCTGCCGGTGCGGCCCCCGCGAAACGCGGGTCGGACAGTGCGGGCTCGTTGAGCGGATCCGTGCGCAACGTGGCCAGGTCCCTGTGGCTCAGGCACATCACGTTGGCCCAGATCACCATGTCCCTGGTCGGTGCGGCCTGTTCGGAGCCCTCGATCGGCGTGCATGCGGGCGCGACGTTGTACGACACCTTCAACTCGGGCGTTCGCCCGGCCGCGGCGGCGAGTTCGGGTTGTTGCGGCGTCATCCGCGCGAGTGCCGTGGCCGGTTGGGACTGGGCCGCCTCCAGCGCCTTGGCCAGGTCCGCGACGAACCCGTCGGCCGGGGCCACGCCCGTCGGGGTGACGCCGCGCAGCGCCTTGGCCCAGTCTTCCAGGTAGCGGGCGACGCCAGGGGCATCGGGCTCGGCCAGCGTCTTGTCGAGCTGTTTCACCGTGGAGCACACGGTTTCCGCCCAGGCCACGCCTTCCTTCGTCGGCGCGGGCCCGGGTGGCGCGGCCGGGGCGCCCGGTGGCTGGCCCGGTGTCGAGCACCCGGCGCCGATCACTCCGAGTCCGACCGCCACGACGACCAGCCACCGCTTCATCCTCGTCCTCTCCCTCGTCGCGACAGCGACCGTACTGCGGTTCGCGGGGAGGGGTCCCCCACTAAACTGCGCCGGTGGCTGTGCACAGTGACGAGTTCCAGCGGATGGTCGACCGGCTCACGGACGTCGAACGGTCCGAGGCGAGCCAGTGGACGTCCTTCAGCGTGCACGGCAGGAAGTTCGGCTACTACTGGCCGCGGACCCACACCGCGGGGCTCAAGCAAACGGTCTCCGAGCAGCTCGCGCTCGTCGCCGAACGGCCCGACGTGTTCGAGGAGCAGTTCACGTCCGGCGGCTTCGGCTGGGTCGTGGTCCACCTCGACCGCGTCGAAGCCGACGAACTGTCCGAACTGGTCTACGAGGCGTGGCGGCTGAGCGCGCCGGACGAACTCGTCGACGCGTTACCGTTCACGGCCGTCGCCGCCAAGCGCCGCCGCAGGCGGGCGGCGCGCTGACACCCAGCGAGTCAGTCGATCGGCTCGCGGGCGGGCGGGAGCTCGTGGTCGCCGCCGGGCACGGCCCCCAGCAGTGCCGGGGTCTCCAACATCTGCCGGTCGGTGTGCTCGGCGAGCGCGAGTCTGTGCGCGTCCAACGCACGGATCTGCGCCTCGCGCAGGTCGTTGCCGTGCCGCATCTCGTAGTAGAGCGCCAGTAGCGCCGATGCCTGGACCTGCGCGGTCAACTCCGTGGCGGCCTCGGGCGCCGCGCCGACATCCGAGGCTTCCGCGAAGAGCATCTCGGCGAACTCGACCCGGGCGTGGCCCATCGCGCGGTCGGCGCTGTCGTAGCTGTGGGGGAACTCGGGCTGGTCGGTCATATCCCGGACGGTAACCCGGGACCGACCGCGGATCCGAGTGTCCACACCGGAAGTTCACCGACTCCGGTCACCATGTGTGACCCGACGGGCTAACGGTGCCTACGCCGTGTAATGACAGACCCTGGCCCGGCTGGCAGCAGTGACCGGGCCCCGGCGATGTCCGCCGCGGCGTCCAGCAGAGCAGGTCGAGCTCGGGCAGATCACGCAGGACCGCGGCGTGCATGGCGCGCAGCTCACGGCTGGGATCGATGCCCAGGTCCTCGGCCAGCAGGCGCCTGCCGGTGTCGAAGACGCGTAGCGCGTCCGCGCGGCGGCCGGTGCGGTGCAGCGCGAGCATCAGCTGGGCCCTGAGCCGCTCCCGAACTGGGTATTCGTTGACCAGCCCAGTCAGTTCACCGACCGTTTTCGAGTGATTACCGAGCGCCAGTTCCAGGGCCATGCATTCCTCGTACGCGGCCAGTCGCTGCTCCTGCAGCCGGTCTATTTCGGCGTGCAATACCGGCACATCCCCGATGCCGCCAAAAGGTGTTCCGCGCCACAACCCAAGCGCCTCTCGCTGTAAATCCCTCGCCGCAGACAATGCCCCCGCCGCATGTTCCCGCAACGCCAGCGCGTGCAGTTCGGCGAACCTCGTCGCGTCCGACTCCCCCGGCCGCACCACGACCGCGTACCCGGCGCTCTCGTGCGTGATCCGATCAGCCTCGCCCAGTGCGCGGCGCAGTCTGTGCACGTAGACCTGCAGGACCTTGCCTGCCGACCGAGGCGGCCGACCGTCCCAGAGCGCTTCCCGCAGGACCGTCGTGGACACCGCGCGATTGGCGCGCGCCAGCAGCACAGCGAGCAGCACGCGCTGCAGACGAGCGTCGATCCGCACCTCGTGCGACTCATTCCGGGCGCGCAGCGGCCCCAGTACGTCGAAATCCACCGCTTCAGCCCCAGTCCGGTGATCAACGAAACCACGGGTATACCGCGGCGAAGCCAGAATCTGTCAGAGTTCCGCCTGGTAAGCAAGAGGGCCATCACCCTCACTGGGGTACTCCCGAATTTCGTCCGGCTATTCGTCCGACGTTCGGCGGATGAAAACTGCAAGAGGGGAATGTCATGCGCGTCAGATCACTCGTCACAGCGACCGGGCTGGCCGTCAGCGGGTTGCTGGCACCCGCGGTCGTGGGCGCCGGGTTCCAGGCGTCGGCGGCGTGTCCCGAGGTCGGGCAGGTCTCCTACTCGTTCAGCGGCGTTTCCAAGGCGTGGCTGCCCACCAGCCTGCGCAGCGACTACCTGACCGGGCCGGGCTCGATCACGTTCAGCCGCAACACCACGTCCAGTGTGAACGCCTCCATCACCGGCACGACCAGCGCGGAGGCCGGGGTGATCTTCGCGAAGGCCAGCGTGTCGATCGGCATCACGGTCGGCGCCAGCTACTCGCGGTCCGACACGTGGTCGTACACCGCGAACGTGCCGTCCGGCCAGACCAAGCGCCTGCAGCAGTTCAAGGAGGCGCGCAAGATGACGGTCAAGAAGACCCAGATCGTGGCGCCGTGCAACGTCAAGACGGTGTGGACCAAGACGGCGACCGCGCCGGTGAAGTCCAACACCTACAAGTGGACGCTGGTGTCCTGACCGCCCGTCCCGGGAGTCCACTACCGACGGTATGTGGACTTCCCGGGACAGCCGGGCTTCCTGTGACGTAACCTCCGGCAAACAGTCGGTTCGGCGGTTCCCAGCGGTGCGCGGGCGCCGGTAGAAGGAGCTCATGACCCGACTGCACCGAAGGACGTTCATCGTTGGTGGACTGGCCGCCGTGGGTGCCCCGATGCTCAGCACGAGCACGGCGAACGCGTTGGCCTTCCCGTTCACCCTCGGTGTCGCGTCCGGAGAGCCCACCGCTGACGGAATTGTTCTGTGGACGCGTCTCGCACCCAGACCGCTCAACGCCGACGGACTCGGCGGCATGCCGAACACACCGGTCACCGTCGAATGGCAGGTCGGCATCGACCAGGGATTCAGCCAGCTGGCCGCGTCCGGTTCGGCGACCGCCGTCCAGGCCTCCGCGCACACCGTGCACGTCGAGGTCACCGGCTTGCAGCCTGATCGCGAGTACTGGTACCGATTCCGCGCCGACGGCCACATCTCGCAGGTCGGCCGCGCCCGTACCGCCCCCGCGCCCGGCTCGGGCTCCGCGCTGACGATGCTGTTCGCGTCGTGCTCGCACTACGAGACCGGCTACTTCACCGCGTACCGCCGGATGGCCGAGGAACGGCCGGACCTGATCCTGCACCTCGGTGACTACATCTACGAGGGCGCCGCGAGCGCGCGGGTACGGACCCACAACCCCACCGCCGAGATCTCGAACCTGGCGAACTACCGCGTGCGGCACGCGTTGTACAAGATGGATGTCGACCTGCAGGCGGCCCACGCAGCGGCGCCCTGGGCGGTCGTATGGGATGACCATGAGGTGGAGAACAACTACGCCAACCTCGTGCGCAACGACCAGTCGCCCGCCGGTGACTTCCGGGCACGCCGTGAGGCCGCGTATCGCGCGTACTTCGAGCACATGCCGCTGCGTTCGGCGCAGGCGCCGGTGCGGGAGAACATGCAGCTGTACCGGCGTTTGCAGTGGGGCAGCCTTGCGACGTTCCACATGCTCGACACGCGGCAGTACCGCGACGACCAGGCTTGCGGTGACGGTTCGAAGCTGTGTCCCGAGGCAGACGCGCCGAACCGCACGCTGACCGGTACCGCGCAGGAGAACTGGCTGCTCGACGGGATGGGCCAGCACCGGGGCACGTGGGACCTGATCGGCCAGCAGGTGTTCTTCGCGCAGAAGCTGGCGAAGGCCGACGGCACCAAGAGCATGGACTCGTGGGACGGCTACACCGCCAACCGCAAACGGATCCAGGACGGCTGGCAGGCGCGCGGCAACACCAGCACAGTCGTGCTGACCGGTGACGTGCACCGCTCGTGGGCGGGCAACATCATGAACAACTACGCCAGCCAGGACAAGGTGATCGGCACCGAACTGGTGACCACCTCGGTGTCCTCGGACGGTGACGGCAACGCCGCCGACAACGGGCTGTCGAGCCTCAACCCGCACGTGAAGCACTACCGGAACCTGCGGGGTTACGTCCGCACGTCGATCACGCCGACGCGGATGAACGTCGACTTCCGCACCGTCGACAAGGTGAGCGTGCGCGACTACCCCGTCAAGACCGACAAGAGCTACGTGATCGAGGCAGGCAACCCTGGTCTGCAGGCGCCGTGAGAGGGACAGACATGAAGCGCGCATTGACCATCACGGCGACCGCTCTGCTCGGCTTGGCGGCAACCATGGCAGGGACCGTGGTCCCGGCGGCAGCGGACGGGACCATCACGTGGGCGGCCGCGAACAGCACGGCGACCGGCGACCAGGACAACTCCGCGGTCTCCGCCGTGCGCAACGGGTACGTGGCCGTCGTCTGGGAGGACGACCGCGACACCGCCGCGCCGGAGAACCCCGTGCACAGCGACGTGTGGATTCGGCTGTACCGGGACGGCACCTCGTTGTACGAGAAGAAGCTGTCCGCGGGCGGCGAAGGGAACTGGAGCCACCTGCACCCGGACGTCGCGCTGCACGACGACGGCACGGCGGTCGTGGTGTGGGCGGACGACAAGGACGGCAACGGCTACTACCAGATCGCCGTGCGCACGTTGAACGCCGCGGGCACGGTCACCGGGTCGGCGACCGCGAACGCCAACTCGGACGGCCAGCAGATCAACCCCGCCGTCGCCGCCGACCCGGACGGTGCCGGGTTCGCGGTGGCGTTCGAGGACAAGCAGGGCACAGCGGCGCCGACGGTCCGGTTGTCCGGCTTCAACTCGATCACCGCGAAGGCGTACGAAGTCCAGGTGCACGCCGCGGGCGGCACGAACCAGCGGCCGGACGTGGCGATGGGCGCGGCGCAGAACGCGATCGTGGTGTGGGACGAGGACGCCGACGCGAACGGCTACTTCAACGTGGCCCGCAAGGCTTTCACGCCGTCCGGCGGGGTGAGGCTGGCCCAGTCGGTGGTCAACGCCATCGGCGACGGCCAGCAGCGGCACGCGTCCGTCGCGGCGAACTTCAACGGTGACCACGTGGTCGGCTGGGAAACCGACCACACCGGGACCGTCCAGATCGGAGTCCGGTCGTTCTCGGCGACCGGCGCCGCCTCCTCCGCGGTGGACACTTATGTGCCCGGCACCGATCCGCAGGTGGGCATCGACGACCAGCGCGCCGCTGTGGTCACCTGGACCGAGGCGCAGGACATCTTCGTGCAGGGCCTCAACCCCGACGGCACGACGACCGGGCGCCAGCCCCGGATCACGGCCAACACCAACGTGACCGGCCGCCAGGACGAACCGGCGCTCGGCGTCGACGCGTGGGGCCAGATCGTGATGACCTACACCGACGACGCCGACGGCAACACGTTCGACCAGGTCTACCTCGGCACCGGCCTGAACAACAGCACTTGGCCCGGTTAGCCCGCTTGAACCCACTGTTTGTCGCTGGACGGGTTGTCGGCAGGTGTGGCCGCCACCCGTCCAGACGGCGAGCAAGCCTGTGATTCGCGCCGCAGGAAAACGGCTCCACACGGGCACGTCATGACGAACTTGCAGACGGAAAGGCGTTACCAAACGTGGGCTAGTGCACATCTTGCGCCAAGAGGTCGCATTCACGCCGGAGCAACAGCTAACTTTCCTGCGGCTCGCGAACGGCACCCGATCGGCACCACCGGTGCTATTGGGCCAGGTCGGGCATACCCCGACGGCCGTCCCTGAAAGGCAGGAAGGTTCATGCGGCGAACTTTGCCGCCGATGCTGCGTGCCCTCGCACACCGCAACTACCGGCTCTGGGCCGCCGCCGACCTCGTGTCGGTGACCGGCTCGTGGATGCAGATCCTGGCGCTGAACTGGCTGGTGCTCTCCCGAACGGGATCGGCGACCTCGGTCGGGCTGGCCATCTTGTTGCAGGCCGTACCCGCTCTGCTGTTCGGTTCGTGGGCCGGTGCACTGGCCGACCGGCTCCCGCCACGGCGGGTGTTGCTGTGCACCCAGGCCATGCACGGCGTGCTGGCCGCCGGGCTCGCGCTGCTGGCGGCCGACGACGGCCCGTTGATGGCGGTCTACGCGATCTCGGTGCTGACCGGCCTGCTCGGTGTGTTCGAAGGGCCGGCCCTCGGCCGGTTCGCGGCGCGGATCGTCTCCCGCGAGGACCTGGGCAACGCGATGGCGCTCGGGTCGATCTGCAACTCGACCGGCCGCGTCCTGGGCATGAGCCTGGCGGGTGTCCTGGCCGCAGTGGTCGGGGTGCCGTTGCTGTTCGTGCTGAACGCGATCAGCTTCCTCGCGGTGATCGCCGCGGTCCTTGCTGTGCGGATGGACCTGTTGCACCCACTTGCCACCAGCACGTCGGCCCGCAGTGGCGTCCGCGCCGGGCTGCGGTACCTGCGCGCGGATCGCTCGCTGCTCACCTTGTTCGCACTCGGTTTCGTGCTGTCCAGCTTCGGACGCAACTACCAGGTCACAATGGCCGCGATGGCCGACGGTGTCCTGCACCGCGGCGCGGCCGGATATGGGGCGTTGTCCACAGTGTTCGCGGTCGGCACCGTGATCGGCGGCGTGATCAGCGCCCGGTGCAGCCGGCTGACACCGCGGTTGCTCGTGGTGACCGCACTGGCCACCGGCCTGTTGCAGGCGTTGAGCGGGCTGGCGCCCAGTCTGTGGTCGTTCGCCTTGGTGATGGTGCCGATCGCCATGGGAGCCGTGGTCATCGACACGACTCTGGGTACCCGGGCGCAGTTGGACACCGCCGAGGACATGCGTGGCCGGGTCATCGCCGCGCAGAGCATGGTCGGTGCCGCGGCTGGAGCGGTCGGCGGACCCGCGCTCGGCTGGTTCTGCGAGAGGATCGGCGCCCCGGCGACGCTCGGGATGGCCGGCTCGGTCGTCGTGGCGGCGGCACTGCTCACAGCCGCCGCCCTGACCAAGTTGCGACGCGACCGGGCCGTGCCGCTACCCGAACCGGCGCTGGTCGGTCAGCTTGCGCCAGACGTGGACGACTACTCCCGGCTCGGCGCGGGCGCACGGAGTGGTGGATGAGCCTGGGACTGTGGGAGCCATGACCGCCGTGTCCCGCAACGGTCAGTGAAATGTCGTGGTGTGCCGTCATTCCAGGTGGTCATCCGCGCGCACCACCGGATGACGAGCCTGTTCTTCCGGGTGTGCCGCTGCGATGGTGGAAAGTATGAAACTCATGAAATCGGCGATCGCCGTGTGCGTTGCGTTGTCGGCACTGGTATCCGCAGGACCGGCAGCGGCCGAACCCGAGACCGCCAGGGACCCGGTGCCAGTGACGGGCTTGTCGTGCGACGGCGACACGTACCGGTGCGAGGCCGCACTCGACTTCGGTGACGGCAAGTGGGTAGCCGGCTGGAACGCCGACATCCATCAAACCCGAACAGAACCCCGAGATATGGTGCCGGTCACGCGGCTGCGCTGCGACGGTGACACCTACAGGTGCACGGCGAACCTCAAATTCGGTGACGACCGCTGGGTAGCCGTGTGGGACGTCGACGTCCACCACGAGAACAGGGCGGAACCTCGGGACCCCGTTCGCGTCACCGACCTGCGGTGCGACGGCGACACGTACCGGTGCGAGGCCGCACTCGACTTCGGTGACGGCAAGTGGGTGGCCGACTGGCACGTCCGGGTCTACCACACCTGATCACGCCTGATTACCCGCTCCGGCCAAGGAGTTCGGACACGGGCGCCCTGGCACACCACACAGGACGATACTCGGCACACGTGCACCCGAAACGGTCCGACCCTGATGATCCACAGTGGATTCGGTGACCGGAATGCCGTCCACTGCAAGCGGATTGACGCACGGCCTAGGGATTGACCGCGAGGAACAGGAACGCGGCGAGCAGGGCGAGGTGCACCCCGCCCTGCAACCGCGTCGCCCGGCCGGGCACGACGGTCAGCATGCCCACGACGAAGGTCAGGGCCAGCAACACCATCTGGGTGGCGCCGAGGCCGAGCACCAGTGGGCCGTCCAGCCAGATCGAGGCGACGGCGATGGCGGGGATGGTCAGTCCGATACTCGCCATCGCCGAGCCGTAGCCCAGGTTGAGGCTCGTCTGCATCCGGTCGCGGCGGGCGGCTCGCACGGCGGCGAACGTCTCCGGCAGCAGCACCAGCAGCGCGATCACGACACCGACGAAGGACGGCGGGAACCCGGCGGCGGCCACGCCGTGCTCGATCGCCGGTGATTCCACCTTGGCCAGTCCGACCACGGCGACCAGCGAGACCAGCAGCATGCCCAGGCTGATCAGCGCGGCGCGGCCGGTGGGCGGTGGTGCGTGCTCCTCCTCGCCGTCGGAGACGCCGACCGGGAGGAAGAAGTCGCGGTGCGCCTTGGTCTGGGTCAGCACGAACACGACGTACAAGGCGAGCGAGGCCGACGCGGCGAACGCGAGCTGCCCGGTGGAGAACTCCGGCCCCGGCTTGCTGGTGGTGAACGTGGGCAGGACGAGGCTGAGCGTCGCCAGGGTCGCGACCGTCGACAGCGCGGCACCGGCGCCCTCGGCGTTGAACGCCACGATCTGGTGCTTGCGGGCCCCGGCGAGCAGCGAGATGCCGACGATGCCGTTGCACGTGATCATCACGGCGGCGAAGACCGTGTCACGGGCCAGTGTCGCGGAGTCCGGACCACCGGACACCATCAGCGTGACGATCAGGGCCACCTCGATCACCGTCACGGCGACGGCCAGCACGAGCGACCCGAACGGCTCCCCGATCCGGTGCGCGACGACCTCCGCGTGGTGCACCGCCGTGGACACCGCGCCGCCGAGGGCCAACGCCACGATCAGGACCAGCACGAGCGGGATGTCACGGCCCCAGGTCAGCGCGAGGACGACGAGCGCGAACAACGGGACACTCAGCGGCCAGGACCGGATGAGGGCTCTCATGCCTACACAGTCGCATACCGGGCGGCTGAGCTCACATCGACGCGAATGTCACATGTAGACAGTCCAGGCCGCGATGCGTTGTCCGGGCTGAGCAGTCACCGATCGGGACGATCAGGACAAGTGACGAGAATCATCCGCGACCGCCCATCTCGGTCGAACCGGGCGTCACGCCGGGCCGGGCCGACGTCGGTTGCCTGGGTTGCCCTCGCTGCGCGGGCAGTGCGCCAGTCAAGCCGTGCGCCGAAAGCCACATGGTCACCTGGCCGTGGTCGGCGGGAACATCCGCACGCCGAGCGCGAGGTGGTCGCGTTCCCGGTTGAGCAGGTATCAACTGGTCGGGCGTTCCGCGGCCTGGGGGCCGTTAAACTCCGTACGCGGTGGCAACGGCCGCGTCGAGCCAGTCTCGCTGCTCGGGGTCGAGCCGCACCGCGGCGAGGTCGGCCTCGTCCTTCTCGCGCGGGTCCTTGGCCTTGTAGAACAGCTGGATCTCCGGCGCGAGGTAAGGGATCCCGTCCGTTGTGCGCAGGCCGATCGTCGTGATCGGTCTGCGGATCCGGGGATCCCGTCGCGACACCCAGTCCTCGCCGTCGGACTCGTCGAGAATGATCTGGATCCGCCACGGTTGGTCGGCCGCTGGACGGCACCAGATGTCGTGCACGGCCGAAGGCAGCACTTCCCCGGACCGCCAGGGGCGGAGCTCACCGGGCGGGTCGGCGGCCCACCACTCCCATCCCGCGAGCGCCTGCTGCACGGCTGACTGGTCTCGTCGAAGCAGCATGACGTCGATGTCACCGTGCTCACGGAATGCGTGGCCGACGTGCGACTCGATCGCGTAACCACCGGCGATCCACCACGGCACATCGACCGTCGAAAACAACTCGGCGACTTCCGGCGGAGTCGCCGGTTGCCATTTCCCTCGACTGGGCGCCGACACTGTTTCAGCATATCCAGGCCGATGCGGAATTCTGCCGACATGGTCGCGGGAATTGACGGCACACCCGGGAACCCCCTGTGACACCCCGGGTGTGCCCGCGACCTGTGATCAACCGACGATACGACGATTCGCGCGGATGAGGCCTGGCCAGGCGAGGTCCGTCCGGTGGTACCACTCTCGGTCCTCGCGCCGCTTGTTCATCCGTGCCCAGTCCTCTCGATAGTCACCGGGTGGTTTCCCGACCCGGTCGCTCGGGCCACATCCAAACGTGGATAGGTTGTTCCGTATCGACGCCCGCGCGGTGAACAAACAAACCCGGAACAACGCCTGCCTGGCGAGCTGCCTGGAGGAAGACCATGCCGAGAGCTGAACGCCCGCTCGCCACGGGTGATTCGGCGCTGCTGCGATTCGCCGCCGACCTGCGGCAGCTGCGGCAGGACGCCGGCAACCCGACGTACCGGGAGTTGGCCAAACGCGCGCACTTCTCGGTGACGGCACTGTCCAGCGCGGCCAACGGCCGCCAACTGCCGAGCCTCAACGTGACGCTGGCGTACGTCCGTGCCTGCGGCGGCGACGAGGCGGAGTGGGAGCAGCGGTGGCACGCCGCCACGGCCGAGCTCGCCGACGCCGAACCGCCTGCGCAGCCGGCGGCCGACGAACGCTCGCCGTACGCCGGGCTGGCGTCGTTCCAGCCGGAGGACGCCGACTTGTTCCACGGGCGCGAACGGCTGGTCGACGAGCTGGCGGCGAGGATGACCCGGCAGCGGTTCGCGGCGGTGTTCGGCGCGTCGGGCGCGGGCAAGTCGTCGTTGCTGCGGGCAGGGCTCATCCCCCGCTGGACCGGCCCGGTGGTGCTGTTCACGCCCGGACCGCACCCGGTCGAGGAGTGCGCGGTGCAGATCGCGCGTCTCACCAGGACCGCGCCCGGCCAGGTGCACGCCGACCTGCTGGCCGACGTGGACAATCTCCGCCGAGCCGTGCGGCTGGCAGGCGACGACGAGGTGCTGATCGTCGTCGACCAGTTCGAGGAGACGTTCACCCTGTGCCGTGACCAGGCCGAACGCGACCGGTTCAGCGCCCTGCTGACCGCGGCCGCGAGCGGGCCGAACAGCACCGTGCGGGTGGTGCTCGGCGTGCGGGCGGACTTCTACGCCCACTGCACGCGGTACCCCGAGCTCGTGGCCGCCATGGCGGACGCGCAGGTCGCTGTCGGGCCGATGACCACCGACGAGTTGCGGCGCGCGATCGTCCAGCCCGCTGTCCAGGCCGGGTGCACGGTCGAGGGCGCGTTGCTGTCCGAACTCGTCGCGCAGGCCTCCGGGAACGCGGGCGTGCTGCCACTGCTGTCACACGCCCTGCTGGAAACGTGGCGCAGGCGCAAGGGCAACGCCTTGACGCTCGCCGCGTTCCGCGCCGCCGGAGGCATCGACGGCGCGCTCGCGCGGACGGCCGAGACCGTCTACTCAGGCCTCACCGAACCCCGTCAGCAGCTCGTGCGTGACCTGTTCCTGCGGTTGACGGCGCTCGGCGAAGGCACAGAGGACACCAAACGCAGGATCACCCGATCCGAAGTGGACACCGTCGACGGCGCCGTGCTGGACGTGCTCGCCGAAGCCCGGCTGGTCACGGTGGCGGACGACACGGTGGACCTCGCGCACGAGGCGTTGATCCGTGCGTGGCCGCGGTTGCGGCAGTGGCTGGCCGCCGACCGTGAGGGTCTGCGCACACACAGGCACCTCACCGAAGCAGCGCACGAATGGTCCGTACTCGACCAAGACCCCGGCGCGTTGTACCGCGGTGCCCGGCTGGTCGTCGCCAAGGAATGGGCGAACAAGAACACCACCGCGCTCAGTCCTGTCGAACGAGGATTTCTCGACGCGAGCATCGACCAGGCGGAACGGGAAACCGCGATGGGCAGACGACGTGCCCGGCAATTGCGCTGTCTCGCCGTGGGGTTGGCCGCGCTCCTGCTCGTTGTCACCGTGATCTCGGTTGTCGCGGTGCGGCAACGGCAGGACGCCGAAGCCGCGCAACGCGTCGCCGTGTCCCGGCAGCTGGCGATCCAGGCGCTGACGATCGCCGAGTCCGATCCGGGACGAGCCAAGCTGCTCAGCGTCGAGGCGTACCACACGGCCCCGACAGTCGAGGCGCGCAGCGCCTTGATGAGCATGTCCGCGCACCGCGACTACCGCACGGAAATCCAGGCGCACACCGGTGCCGTCTCACAGATCGCGTTCCTGCCGGACGGCACGCTCGCCAGCGCCGGACGGGACAGGAGCGTCGCACTGTGGGACCCCGCGCGGCGTACCCGGACCGCGACGCTCACCGGTCATGAAACGTGGCTCAAAGCCATGGCGGTCACCCCGGACGGCGCCATGGCCGCCACCGGTGGTGACGACAACCGTGTCGTGCTGTGGGACGTACGCAACCGTCGTGTCGTCGCGTCGCTTGAGCAGCACACCAGCATCGTGCGAGAGGTGGCGTTCAGCCCGGACGGCCGTCTGCTGGCGTCCTCAGGCAATGACCGGACGGTCCGGTTGTGGGACGTCGCCCAGCGGACGCTGCTCGCGACGTTCACCGATCACGCGGCGGCTGTCACTTCGCTTGCGTTCAGCCCGGACGGAAAGACGCTGGTCACCGGCGGCGACGACGAGACCATCATGCTGTGGGACGTGCCGCGCCGGACGCGGATCGCCGCGCTGGCGGGCAACGTCGGCGGGGTCAAGGCACTCGACTTCAGCCCGGACGGCAAGCTGATCGCGTCGGCGGGCATGGGCACGGCCGTACGGCTGTGGGATGCGACCAGCCGTGCACAGGTCGCCACGTTCACCGGGCACGTCGAGGAAGCGGTGATCGCCGTCAAGTTCAGCCCCGACGGTCGCACGCTGGCCAGCGCGGGCAACGACCGGGTCGTGCGGCTGTGGGACGTTCCCCACCGGGTGCCACGCGCGGTCCTCGCCGGGCACCAGGCCAGCATCTACACGCTCGCGTTCAGCCCCGACGGCGGCACGCTCGCTTCCGCCGGTGAGGAAGGCAAGGTCATCCTGTGGGATCCGCGGGCGCCGTCGCTGATCGACAGGCCGGGTCAGGCGGTCCAGGGCCTCGCCTTCGCACCGGACGGCCGAAGCCTCGCCACGGCAGGCCCCGGCCGAGCGGTGCTGTGGGACGTCGCCACGCGTGCACCTCGCCGCATCCTGGACCAGGGTGCGGAAGTGGTCAACGCGGTCGCCTACGGCAGCATCGTCGCAATGGGCGCGAGCGCCTTGCAGCTGTGGGACCCCAACACCGACCTCGCACCGGTCACGCTGCCGGGGCACGCCTTGCGGGTGATGGACGTGGCGCTCAGCCCGGACGGGCGCACGGCCGCGACGGCGAGCGTGGACAAGACCGTGATCCTGTGGGACGTCCCGAACCGCACCCGGCTGGGCAGCCTGGACATCGGCGCGGTGACCACCGGTGTGGCGTTCAGCCCGGACGGGCGGCTGCTGGCCGTGGCCGATCACGACAACCAGCTGGTGACCTTGTGGGACATCGCGACCCGGACACCCAGAACGCGGCTGCGCGGTCACAACGGCTGGGCGAGGTCGGTCGTGTTCAGCCCGGACGGCCGAACGGTCGTGTCCGCGAGCGCGGACCAGTCGGTGGTGCTGTGGGACGTGGCCACCGGCGCTCAGATCGCCCGTGTGACGGGCCACAAGGACGCGTATTACCACGGCCTCGCCTTCAGCCCGGACGGCAGGACCATCGCGTTCACCAGTGCCGACGACACGGTGCTGCTGTGGGACGTCGAGCGGCGCGCGGTCTCGGCCCGGCTCACCGGGCACCTGGCCGGAGTGCGGGCCGTGGCGTTCAGTCCGGACGGCAGCACGCTGGCGAGCGCGGCCGCCGATGGCACCGTGATCCTCTGGGACACGGATCCGGACCGGGTCGCGGGCGGCATCTGCACCACGGTCGCCCGGAACCTGACCCCGGAGGAATGGAACCAGTTCGTCCCGGAGCTGCCGCACCGGGACACCTGCCCGGCTGGCTGAGCCGCAACTACGACACCGTCGACCGCACCGAGATCGCGCAGGCGGTCTGTGCCAACGGGATCGCCAACCGGCAGTACCTCTACAGCGACTACACCACCGTCGCGCCTGGCCAGATCGGCTCGGCGTACATCGGCTGCCCGGCGGGCAAGCGGGTGCTCAGCGGAGGCGGGTTCGGCGGCGGCCACGGCGACGGCAGGTACGCGAAGGTCACCGACTCCTATCCGGACGGCGGAGGCTGGCGGATCTACGTCAAGAACGACAGGTACCAGGCGGGTTCCAGCCAGAGCGTTCGCCTTGTGCGGCGCCTGAGGCCATCACGGGCCTGGCGTGACCACCGCTGAATCCACCTGGAAGCCCAAGGGTTCGCCCTGGTGCGCCGGTGCGGCCCTGGTGACCGTGAGCGGCGTGACTTGCCGTGGCACCACGATGAACGGGCCGATCGGGCGGCTCGTCAGCTCCGCTCCGGTCACCACCTGGGAGACGTCGCCGACGCGCACCCGGTATCGACTGTCCTTTTCGGCCTGACCGTGGAAACTGGCGTACGCGATCCGGAAACGGTCGGTCACCAGGTTGGTGGTCTGCCGGACGACGGTGCGCCGCGTGGTCGGGTAGCTGCCGTTGTCGGCGTAGCTGTACCCCTGCTCGAAATCGGTGGCCTTGAGCTGCCAGGACCGGTCGCCGGTGACGGTGTTGCGCGGGATGATCCGCAGTTCCCCGGCGAGCCGGACCTTCACGACCGGCAGCACCTTGTCCCGCGGTTGCGCGGGAAGCCGCACGACGAGGTCGTTGCCGTCGCGTTTCCAGGTCAGCCGACCGGCACCGTCCTCGTCGACCCGGCGGACGTCGGTGGCGAGTCCCGGCAACCGCAGTTCGCCCGAGGCGGGCCAGCGCATCACGTGCAGGTACAGGTCTTTGCCGTTGACCGTCGCCTCACCCCACTGCTGCCCGCCGAACTTGGTGGCCGACGCGCCCAGCACGGCCTCCGGGTGCCGACGCAGCCAGTCCCCGATCCCGCGCAGCACATCGGCTTCGAACTCGACGACGGAACCGTCACCGCGTGGCCCGATGTTGAGCAGGTAGTTGCCGCCCCGCGCCCGCACGCCGGTGAGGCCGGTGACGAGGTCACGGACCTTGCCCGGCAGGTCCTCCCGCTTCTGCCAACTGCGGTATCCCCACGTCTCGTGGTAGATCGAGGCGGGCGTCTGCCAGGTCCCGTCCAGCGGAACCGACGGGATCTCGTTGTCGCCCAGCGTCCGGAAGTCGCCGGTGTTGTTCCAGATCCGGCTGTTGACGGCCGCCCGCGGCTGCAGCCGGCGCACGATGCCCGCGAACTTCTCGCTCTGCGCCCGCGTCGGCGACGACATGTCGAACCAGACCTCGGAGATCTCGCCGTAGTGGGACATCAGCTCACGCAACTGTCCCTCGATGACCGGCTCCATCGACGCGGGAATGGGGTTGTTGTTGTCGCCGTCGAAGGCGTGCCCCTGGTGCCAGTCGACCAACGAGAAGTAGACGCCGAAGCCGAGTCCCTGGCGTCGGCACTCGTCGGCGAGGAGCTTCAACGGGTCCTTGCCGTACGCGGTGGCGTTCACGACGTCGTAGTCGGTGGTTGCCGTGTCGAACATCGAGAAGCCGTCGTGGTGCTTGCTCGTGATGACGACGTAGCGCATCCCGGCTTGCCTGGCCAGCGAACAGATGCCGGCCGGATCGAACCGGTCGGGCCGGAACCCGTTGGCCACCTTGCGGTAGTCGGCCTCGGGGATGTCGGCCCACATCTGGATCTGCTCGCTGTAGCCCTTGGTCACCGGCTTGCCCTGCCACACACCGCCGAGTTCGGAGTAAATTCCCCAATGGATGAACAAGCCGAACTGAAGCCGTTGCCACGCGGCCACCTTCGCGTCGGAACTCAGCTCGACAGCGCCAGGTATGCCCCGCACACGCGACTCGTGCCCAGCGAAAGCGGTGCCCGGCAGCGCACCGACGACCACCAACGAAGCCATCACCAGGCCCAGCAGCTTCCTCGCCATACATCGGATCTAAGCAGACGATCATGGTGATGCAAACACTCGACTTCCCGATGATTGGGGAGAAATCGGCCAGAACTGGACACGACCTGCGCAGATAAGGTGGAATTCATCCGATCACTGCGGTGCGGGCCGACCGCTGGCACACCCGGAACCGGGCACGATCGAGCCGACTCGCAGCGATCAGGTCGCCGGTCGAGCAAGCCGAGATGACGCGCCGAGCCACTCGGGACGACCCGCCTGCCACCAGCCGCTACACCGAATACCGAACCGGTGTAGATCTACACAGTTCAAGCCCTCGTCGCTGTAGGTTTCTACAGGGCTCTTTCCATCGGTACACAACCCGGTCGTCTCGCGCCCGGTAACCACGTCCATCACGATCCGGTTCACGCCTGCCGCTGACGCTGTCGACCTCCACGGGATGGCCGGGACAGTCACGATTCCCGCACAGGACGCACGTTTTGCCTGCTTCGCGAACTTCCTGTGTGCACAGTTGCGGTATTCCACGCCATTTTCGGCCCAGCACACGGACCGAACACCACTCGTTATGGCCAAACCCCATCTGGTCATATGGACTAGACCAATCGATACTGGGAAGCGCACTCAGTGGGTTTTGTCATGTTCCCTGCGGCAAAGCCCATGAACCCTGCCTACTGAGGAGATCCCATGGCCAAGCGACGATCCGTCGCCCTCGCCGCGTTGTTCGGCGTCGGCGCGGTGTTCTGGAGTCTGCTGGTGCCGGTCGCACCCGCGTCGGCGCACGGCTCGATGAGCAATCCCACCAGCCGCATCCACAACTGCTGGCGGGAGAACCCGGAGACCCCCAAGTCCGCCGCGTGCAAGGCCGCCATCGCGGTCGGCGACAGCTGGGTCGTGTACGACTGGGACGAGGTGAACCTGCCCAACGCCAACGGCAAGCACCGGCAGCTCATCCCGGACGGCAAGCTCTGCAGCGCGGGCCGGGCCAAGTACCAGGGTTTCGATCTCCCGCGCGCGGACTGGGTGGCCACGAAGCTGCCGACCAGCGGTGCGTTCACCTTCCGCTACCTCTACACCGCCGCGCACCCGGGTCTGTGGGAGCTGTACATCACCAAGGACGGCTATGACCCCACGAAGTTGCTGCGGTGGTCGGACCTGGAGGCCACCCCCTTCTACCGGCAGATGAACCCGCCGACCTCCGGCAACGTCTACCAGATGAACGCACAGATCCCGCCAGGCAAGTCCGGCAGGCACCTGATCTACGCGATCTGGCAGCGCCAGCTTCCTGACAGCGCGGAAGCGTTCTACAGCTGCTCCGACGTCATCTTCTGATCCACCCCGCACACCGTGGCCACCTTCGCGAGGAGGTGGCCACACTTATGCGTGCGTTCGGTAGAACGTTCCCGGCATGGCAAGATCGAACGCGAGGGGGCATGGTGTGAACCGGAGGTCGACAAGTGTGTACGGGGCCGTCGCGGTGATCGGGCTGGCTCTGTCGGCCACGCCCGCGCAGGCTGTTGTCGGTGGCAGCGACACGCAACGGCCCGAGTCATGGGCGGTGTCACCGCAGAACTGCATCGATCCGGCAGGGGTGAGGCACAGCTCGCACACCGATGTGAGCGTCGACCAGCGCTGGATTCATCGCACGATGCTGCAAAACCTGCCGGGTTGACGTGCTGACCAGCCGAATCTGGTTTCCTCCTGACAGATCGGGGTAAGTATTATGTCCGATCTGAACGAATGAGGTGACGAGTGCGGGGATCAACGGGGCATGTGGGCGTTCTCGATGTGGGCTGCTTCAGCGCACGCTTGATTGTCGTCGACAGAACCCGCAGTTCCCCGTTGACACCGTCGTTGGAGCGCAAGGCCCGGCTGAGACTCGACCGCGCGTACGACGCCACCGGAGGGCTCACCCGCGACGGAATCGACCAGATCGTCCGGGCCATCGGCGATGTCCTTCGGGTGATGCCGCAGGACATCGAGCTCGTCGCCTACGCGACATCGTCGATCAGGGACGCGACCAACGCCGACCAGGCGATCAGGCACATCGCCCGGCAGACCGGCGTCGACCTCATGACCTTTACCGGTGAACGGGAAGCTCACCTGTCGTACGTCGCCGCGCGCCACTGGTTCGGTCACGCCGCGGGCCCGCTCACGGTGCTCGACGTGGGTGGCGGCACCGCCGAGATCGCCGCCGGTTGCGGCACCCGGCCACACGCGGCCATCTCACTTCCCTTCGGCGCACGGACACTCACCCAGGCCAACGACGACAACCCCCTGTCACTGGCCGAGATCCGGGCCAGGACAGTCGACGACGTGCGTATCGCGTTGAGCGGGACCGATGTGAGCGGTACGGCCATCGGCTGCTCCAAGGTTTTACAGCAGTTGGCGCGGCTGGCCGGTGCCCGGCCGCAGCGGGAAGGCCCGTACGTCGCGCGTCACCTGCGGCTGACCGATCTCAGGAAGTGGATTCCCAGGCTGGCCAACCTGACCGCCGCCGAACGCGCCGAACTGCCGGGGATCTCCCGGCACCGCGCCCGGCAGTCACTGGCCGGTGCGGTGGTGGCCGAGGCACTGCTCGCCGCGACTGGTCACGAGTCCGCGCAGATCTGCCCGTGGTCGAGCACAACGGGCCTGCTCATCGAACTGCTCGCGCACGACGACATCGGTGTCCCCTTGTCGTCGCTGCGTGACCGGAGGCGGTTCGCGTCCTGAGACGCGCCCCCGCTCCCCTCGAACCGTCCATCGAACCGGCCCCGCTCAAGCAGGTCCGTCACCTTCCGGCACACGGCGCATCACCAGCAGTGCGATGTCGTCCTCCGGCGGGGATGCCCCGGTCAGCACGGACATGACCTTCGCGGACACCAATTCGGCAGGCTTGGCCTCGACCGCCTCGCACAGCAGCTCCAGACCGTCGTCCAGCGTCCAGGAACGCCGTTCGACCAGGCCGTCGGTGTAGAAACACAGCACAGCTCGTGGCGGCAACTCCACCACGCTCGTGACGCGCTGATCGTCGTACCGGACACCGATCGGGGGGTCCGCGGGCAGTTGCACCAGCCGCGCTTGCTCACCCGGGACGGCGACCAGGGGCGGCGGGTGTCCCGCCAACGAGATGCAGATCCGGTCCGCCGCCGGTTCGATCACCGCGTACAGCACGGTCGCCATCGCTCCGGGTTCGAAGTGCATGGCCTTGCGGTTGAGCTTTTCCAGCACACCCGCCGGATCGGGGTCGAGCAACGCGTACGCGCGCAGCGCGCTCCTGAGCCGCCCCATCACCACAGCCGCGGGCAACCCGTGGCCGACGACGTCGCCCATCACCACGCCCCAGCGGCCGTCCGACAACGAGAACACGTCGTACCAGTCGCCGCCGACCCGCATGTCGGCGCCGGGGACGTACCGGGCGGCGAACTCCAGCCCGGGGAGGCTCGGCAGCCGGGTGGGCAGCAGGCTGCGCTGCAACGCCGTGGCGGTCGCTCGTTCGGTCCTCACGACCTGCGCCTGAGTCGCCAGCGCCATCCGGTCCGCGGCCACCTGGAGCAGTTGGATGTCGTGCTCGGTGAACTTCCGTTCGGCGATCGTGCCGACGTGCAGCACACCGATCAGCTGCCCGGCCGCCACCATCGGCACGCCCAGCAAGGTGTGCAGGCCTTTCTCCCACAACAGCGGGTTGACCACCGTCGACGCGTCGACGTGCTCGACCACGACGGGTTTGCGGTCCGCGGCCACCCGGCCCGCGAACCCCGCTCCGACCGGGACGCGCACGCCCTGGCGGATCTCCTCCTCGAACCCGGCGGTCGCGGTCGCCACGAGCTGGCCGGAGGCGCTGTCGTGCAGCAGGACGGTGGCGGTGTCCACGGCGAGTTGCTCCTGGACGCGTACCAGCAGCTCAGCCAGGAACTTCTCCAAGTCCAGGTGCGAGAGCGCCGAATCGGTCACCCTCTCCATCCGGAGCAGTTGGTTCTCCGCTCCCTGGTCCTCGTCCGTCACCAGGTAAGACTAGCCGAGGCGCTGGTGCGGGCCACTCCAGCGCCCCACGTGTCACAGCGCCGTCACGGACATCGGGGCTCCTGTCGGATCAGTCCCGCGGCCCGCAGGTCGGTCCAGACCTGCTCGGGCACCTCCACCGCGAACGAGTCCACGTTGTGCCGCGCTTCCTCGGCGGTCCGCATCCCCACCGCGACTCCGGCCACAACGGGGTGTCGCAGCGGGAACGCCATCGCCACTTGGGGCAGCGTCACCCCGTGCGCCTCGCACACGTCGGCGATTTTGTTCGCCCGCTCCAGGACATCCGGCGACGCGGCGTCGTAGTCGAAATGCGCACCCTCGCCCGGCCTTGGCACGGCGAGCACGCCGGAGTTGAAGATCGACGCCGCGATCACCGAGACACCGCGTTCCTCACACGCGGGCAGGAACGTGTCCAGCGCGCTGTGATCGAGCAGCGTGTAGCGACCCGACTGCATGACCACGTCGACATCCGTTTCCCGCACCAGTGTGGTCAGCAGTGCCGTGTCGTACATCCCCGCGCCGATCGCGCCGACGATGCCTTCCGACCGCAACTGCGCCAGCGCCGGGTAGCCGTGACGCAACGCGTCGTCGAAGAACGGCTCAGCGTCATGCAGGTACAGCACGTCGATCCGGTCGAGACCCATGCGTTCCAGCGAATCCTCGACGCTGCGCCGGACCCCGTCGCGGGTGAAGTCGCGGACCCGCCGGTGCGTGGCGGGAACGTGGAAACCGACCGGGTCCGTCTTCCCGGCCGCGTCCTGCGGCACCAGCAGCCTGCCGACCTTCGTCGACAGGGTGAACGAGTCACGCGGGTGCTGTCGCAGGAACTCACCGATCCTGCGCTCGGAATGCCCGAGGCCGTAGTGCGGTGACGTGTCGTAGTACCGGATCCCGCCGTCCCACGCCGCGGCGAGCGCCCCCGCCGCGGTCTCGTCGTCCAACGGCGCGAACAGTCCACCCAGTGGCCCACCGCCGAAGCCCAGCCGCGTCACCTCGACGGTGGTGCGTCCCAGCCGGTTCGTCTGCACCTTCGACTCCCCCGTCATTCCGTGTCGCCGGTCAGGTCACCGGGCATGACCGTGGCGATGAGACCGGCGACGAACTGCGGTACTTCCTCGGGTGCCAGGACCAACCGCGGGTGGTCATGGTCCGGGCCCTGGAAGATCTCGACCGACCGCACACCCGGCTGACCGGCCGAATCCGCCACCCCGATGATCGTCCAGTTCTCGTGCCGGGTGTTGGCGAAATGGCTGAACACGGGTGCGGCGCTGTCGTGGTCCATGATCACTGTATACACGGCCGTTTCCCGTTGCGGGAGCGAACGTCCTGACCGCCCATGCCGGTCAGGACGCCCGCTTCGCCGTTCAGCGCCTGGCTACGACGACGTGCGCCGCGGACCGTGTGGGGAGGTCGGCCCCGCCGACCCTTACACCGCATGGCGATGACGTCACGCTGACGACCGCGCCGGGCCGCACTCCGGCGCGACGCAGCGTGGACATCAGTCGCGAGTCGGTCTGGATCGGCTCCCTGATCCGCCGCACGACCACACTCGTGCCGTCCGGGCCCGGTTCGAGGTCGCGGAGACTGACCATGTTCCCGTCCTCGTCGGGCGGAGTGTGGGCCTCACCGAGTTCCGCGAGGCCCGGGATCGGGTTGCCGTACGGCGATTCGGTCGGGTACCGCAACAGGTGCAGGACGCGGCGCTCGACGGCCTCGCTCATCACGTGTTCCCAACGGCAGGCCTCGGCGTGGACCTGCTCCCACTCCAGGCCGATCACGTCGACGAGCAGGCACTCCGCGAGCCGGTGTTTGCGCATCACACGCGTGGCGACCTGCCTGCCCCGCTCGGTCAGCTCCAAGTGCCGGTCGTCGGTGAGGTGCAGCAGACCGTCGCGCCGCATGCGGGCGACGGTCTGGCTGACGGTGGGTCCACTTTGGTCAAGGCGCTCGGCGATGCGCGCCCGCATCGGCACCACGCCTTCCTCTTCGAGTTCGAGGATGATCCGGAGATACATCTCCGTGGCGTTGATCAGTCCGGTCATGCGGGTGTTTCGGCTGGTGTTTCAGCACTTGCCGTCAACACCGCACGGCCGAGGACGTGCCCGGACATGGTGAACCCGAGCAACGCCGGGGTCGCGTCGGCCGGGACGCCGATGGACTCGACGTCAAGGGCGTGCACCACGACGAAGTAGCGGTGCTTTCCGTGTCCCGCGGGCGGTGCGGCGCCGAGGAAACGGGTCACGCGCGCGTCGTTGGGCAACTGGTAGGCACCTTCGGGCAGGCCGGAGCCGGTGTCGTCGCCCGCGCCCTCGGGCAGATCGGTGACGCTCGCGGGGATGTCGGCGACGGCCCAGTGCCAGAAGCCGGATCCGGTGGGGGCGTCGGGGTCGTAGACGGTGACGGCGTAGCTCCTGGTCCCTTCCGGTGCGCCGCTCCAGGACAGCTGCGGGGAGATGTCCTTGCCTGCCAACTGCTCCGCCGGCCAGGCGGCGCCGTCCTCGACGGCGGTGCTGGTGACGGTGAAGGACGCCGCTTCGGGAAGGCGGGCGAATGGGTTGTTCACGGTCGGTCCTCTCAGACGGTGCTCCTTGGCACTGCTCCATGGCAGCGCCTGATCGATCATAATCAAGATAATCGATTATCACTCGGATCGTCTATGCTTATCGGTGTGACCGACACCGCTGCCCCGGCGACCGACGGCCCGGCCGGGAAGAAGATGCTGTCCGAGCAGGTCCACGCGCATCTGCGGAACTCGATCATGCGCGGGGAACACGCCCCGGGAGCCGCCCTCAAGCCGCAGGAACTCGCGAAGGAACTGGGCGTGAGCCTCGCCGTGGTGCGCGAGGCCCTCGTGCGGGTGGTCGGCGAAGGCCTTGCCGACCGGCTGCCCAACCGCGGTTTCGCCGTCCCCGAGTTCTCCGACCGCCGCTGGCAGGACATCGCCGAAGCACGCCGGACCATCGAACCGGTCGTGCTGCGGATGTCCGTCGAGCGCGGCGACCTCGACTGGGAAGCGCGTGTACGCGCCGCGCACCACCGGCTGAGCCGTACCCCGCCGTACACACCTGAAGAAGGCGAGTACTACAGCGAGACGTGGTCCGAGGCCCACCGCGTCTTCCACCGCACCCTGCTGGAGGGCTGCGGGAATCCCGTGCTGCTGGAGACCTTCGACCGGCTGTGGCTGGCCAGCGAACTCACCCGCCGCTGGTCGACGCACCGCAACCCCGACCGGGACGGCGCCGAGGAACACTGGCGGCTGGAAGAGGCGGCACTGGCCCGTGACGCCGACGCCGCGGCCGAACTGCTGGCTCACCACCTCACCCAGACCGCGGCCGGGCTCACCAACCGTTGAGACGCGTCCACGCACCCGGACCGTCGAGGACGTCGTACTCGCCGAACTGTGCGGCGGTGGCGCACGCGTGGTTCGGCAGGATCCGCAGACGGGTGCCGATGGGCAGGTCGGGAACCGTACCGTGGCGCATGGTCAGGATCGGCCCGTCGAGTGCCATGACACCCTTTGTGTCAACCTCAAGAGCCCAACTCAGGCCGCGTGGTCACTGCTTGCCTTCCTGAGCGGCACGCCTGCGCAGGAGCGCGGCGGCGAGGGTGAGGTCCTGCAGGGCGAAGCCGGAGCTGTCGAACACCGTGATGTCGTCGGGCGACCGTCGGCCTTCGGCGTCCCCGGCGAGGACCGCCGTGAGCGGAGTCGGTCCGGCTGTGCGTCCGACTGCGGGTGCGTGCTGGAATTCGCCGATGGCACGGGACTGGTCCGGCAGGTCGCAGAACAGCAGCGCCCGGCTGTACAACGCGGGTGGCAGTTCCTGTTTGCCGGTGCGGTCGGCGCCCATCGCGGAGATGTGGGTACCGGGTGTGACCCATTCGGCGTCGAACAGGGGCCGCGTCGAAGTGGTGGCCGTGACGATGACATCCGCCTCGGCGATCGCGGTCCTCGCGTCGGCAGGCTCGGCCGCGATCCCTGTCCGCGTGGTCACGTCCCGCGCGAACGCCTGTGCCGCATCGGAACGGCGGCCGACGACCAGAACCTTTCGGATCGGCCGCACACGAGCGACGGCCCGCACCTCGTACAGTGCTTGGTGGCCGGTGCCGATCACGGTCAAGGTGCGGGAGTCAGGGCGCGCCAATGTGTCCACGGCGAGCGCGTCGGCAGCGGCGGTGCGGTAGGCATTGGCCGCGGCGGCCTCGACCACGGCGGCCAGCCGGCCGGTGTCCGGGTCGAGCAGGACGATGGTCGAGCTGTGCCGTGGTAGTCCGGCCTTGTCGTTGCCCGGCCAGTAGCTGCCGACCTTGACGCCGACGAGGGCACCGGCCGAGCCGGACTTCAGCGTGAACCGGTTGGCGCCCGAATGTCCCAGCACGACGGGGAAAGCGGTCCCGGTCCTGGTCGCGAGGAACGCTTCCCGCGCGGCTGCCAGCGCCAGGTCCTCGTCGATCAGCGCGGCTGATTCGGCCTCGGTCATCGTGATCATGGCTGCCTGCTTCCGTTCTTCAGGGTGGCGAGGTCGTTGTAGAGGCCGGCGCGGGAAATGCCCAGGCGTTTGGCGATCCGCGCGGGCGTGCCACGCAGCGCGAACACACCCGCGTCGTGCAGCGAGCGGACGAGTTCCAGGCGTTGCTCGCGGTCCAGCGCGGTCACCGGGACCGCGTTGGCACGTTCGGCGCGTTCGACCAACGAGTCGATCACCTGGTCCATGTCGCCGGAGAGGTTCGTCGTCGGCAGCGCGGGGGCTTGCCCAAGAGACGGTGCGGACAGGCCGAGCAGGTCCGACAGGACCCCCGCGGCGCGGTCGATGGCCGAGATGTCGACGTTGATGCACAGCGCGCCGATCAACGTCCCGTCGGTGTCACGCAGCGGTAGCGTGGTGGACCTGAGCACGTGGCCGTCCTCGGTGCGGGTGAGGTAGCCGATCTCGTTGCGGGCGTCGTCCCCCGCGGACAGGACACGCAATCCGATCTCGCTCATGGTGTCACCGGCTTCACGCCCGGTGACCGAACCGGCGACCGCGACCACGGACCGTTCCGGGTCGCGGTAGTCGTGCAGCACGACTTCGCAGCTGCGCCCGAACGTCCCGGCGATGCCGTCGATCACCGGCACCAGGGCCGCGAACACCGCGTCCGCGGTATCGGTCATACACCTCCACCTCCACTTTTGGACAAAGCGTCTAATGTTAGACAGTTTGCCACATGATCGCTTCCGAGCGTGTCGGCTGGCCGGGTTAGGGTGACGTCCGCACGGACAGGGAGCTCGGGGGATCATGAAACGTCGATTCGGCGCCGCGGAGCGGCAGGCGCGGCTGGGCCCGCGGCACCTGCTCGCGGCCGAGGCCAGAGCCGACGATCCGGTCCAGGTCGCCGACAGCCTGGTCGCGCTGCACAGCTCGGACCCGACCACCGTCTACCTGGCCGCGTTGACCCGCATGACCGGCGGGGACGTCAGCACGATCGAACACGTGCTGTACGAGGACAGGGCGCTGATCCGGCTGCTCGGCATGCGCCGCACGGTGTTCGTCGCGTCGCTCGACGTCGCCCCGCTCATCCAGGCCGCGTGTTCGCGTGGGGTCGCCGCCGCCGAGCGACGCAAGCTGGTCGGTTTCTTGACCGGCAGCGGCGTCGACGACGCCGAAAGCTGGCTGGCGGAGGTCTCGGAGGTGGCGCTGAAGGCGTTGACCGCCCGCGGCACGGCCACCGCCGCCGAACTGGCTGCCGACGACCCCCGCCTGCGGACCCAGATCGTCATCGCCAAGGGCACCACCCACGAAGGCACGCAGGGCGCTGCCAGCCGACTGCTGTTCCAACTGGCCGCCGAAGGGCACGTCGTGCGCGGCCGTCCACGGGGGACGTGGACCTCGCACCAGTACAACTGGTGGCCGACGACCTCGTGGACCGCCGACGGGCTCAACCAGTGGTCGACCCCGGACGCGGAGGTGGAACTGGCTCGCCGGTGGCTCGCCGCCTACGGCCCGGCCACGCCGGAAGACCTGCAGTGGTGGACGCGCTGGACCAAGACCAAGGTCAAGCGCGCGCTGGCGGAAGTGGGCGCGGTCGAGGTCGACCTGGACACCGGCCCGGGCGTCGCACTCGCCGACGATCTGGACCCCCTGCCGGAGACCGAGCCGTGGGCGGCGTTGCTGCCCGCGTTGGACCCCACCCCGATGGGCTGGCAGCAGCGGCACTGGTTCCTGGGCGAGCACGGCCCGAAGCTGTTCGACAACGTGGGCAACATCGGGCCGTCGGTGTGGTGGAACGGCCGGATCATCGGCGCGTGGGCCCAGGACGGCGCCGGTGACATCGTCCACCGGTTGCTCGAGGACGTGGGCACGGACGCCACAGCGGCCGTCGACGCCGCGGCCGAACGGATGACCAAGCTCCTCGACGGCCACCGTCTGACCGCACGCGCCCGCCGCAAGGTGTGGCTCGAGCAGGAGTTGACGGCGTAGCGCATGAAGTGGGGAGTGCACGGGCGAACGGTGGCGTTGTACGCGGGTGGCTTCATCGGGCCGTTCGCGGGCGGGGTCCCGACGACGATACTGCCCGAGCTGGGCGCGGAGTTCGGCGTGTCGGCGCAGACGGCATCGGTGTCGCTCACGGCGTACCTGGTCCCGTTCGCCGTGCTGATGCTGTTCTCGGGAACGCTGGGCGCCAGGTGGGGGCCTGAGCGGGCAGTGCGCGTCGCGTACATCGTGTACATCGCCGCGTCGGCGGTGTGCGCGTTGTCCGGGAGCTTCGGGGTTTTCCTGGGCGCACGGGCGGTTCAGGGCGCCGCGAACGCGTTCACGACGCCGCTGTTGCTGGCCGCGGTCGCGGCGGCGACACCGCCGGAAAGGCTCGGCCGGGCGCTGGGGTTGTTCGCGTCGTTGCAGGCGGCGGGCCAGACGAGCGCGCCACTGGTCAGCGGGCTCGCCGCCGAGGTCCGGTGGACGTGGGCGTTCTGGGCGGTCGCCGCTGTGGCCGCGGTGCTCGCCGCGGCAGGGGTCCCGCGAAGCGCGAAGCCCAGCGGACGGGTCCGGCTGCGGTCGGCTTGGCAGGCGCCGACGCTCTGGACAGCGCTCGTGGCGTTGGTGGCGTGGGCGAGCCTCGGCGGACTGTCGTTCATGGTCGCGTTGCGGGCCGAGGAAGTGTTCCAGCTGGGCGCTGGTGCACGAGGACTGCTGCTCACCGGGTTCGGCGTGATGGGCATCGTCAGCGCCCGATTCCTCGGGCACGCCATCGACCGCGTCGGGGCACGCAGGGCAGCGACGATCGGGGCGATCGTCGGAGCCGTCGCGATGGCCGGAATCGGCGTGGTGCCGTCGATCGCGGCCATGGCGGCACTGTGGGCGGTGGGTGGCGTCGCGGCGCAGCTGTTGATCGTCAGCCTGAACGCGCTCATGCTGTCCGGCGACGGCGAGAACCGGGCCGGTGCGGTCTCCGTCGTCCAAGCTGGACGGTTCTCCGGCGGCGCGCTGTCACCGCCGGTGTTCACCCCGGTGTACCAACTCCTGCCCGCCGCCGGTTTCCTGGCGCCCGCCGTGCTACTGGTCGTCTTCGCCCCGCTGGGGTTGTGGCGCGCCAGTCGGAAGTGACCACTCAGAGCACAACGTCGTCCTTGTGGGCGCCGAGTTCGGCCGAGCGTGCTTCGGTGGCGTGCTCGGCGCGTCGGCTCCGGTCAGTCCATACCGCGGTCGCGCCGAACGCGGTCTCGGCGAAGCCCACCGCGCGGATGGCGTCCGGCAACGCCGGATCACCGGGCGCCAGCAGCCGGACCGGCTCGCCCAACGCGACCGTGTACGGCGGCACGAAGTACTCGGCCGGGGTCTCGGTACGCGCGTGCACCAAGGCCCCGACCGCCACCGTTGTCCCCTCGGCCAGCCGCGCCGTTTGCAGCACAGTCACGCCGGTCGCGAGATAACAGCACCTGCCCACCGTGCACCCCAGCAAGGTCGCGTGTGGACCGACGAGGACGTGGTCACCGACGTCGACGGGCTGTGGCCCGGCGACGGCGGAGGCTCTGAGCACAGCGTGCTCGGCGATGATGCTGTACTCCCCGACCGTCACCCGCGAACCTTCCGCGTCCAGCACGGCGCCCGCCAGAACACGCGCGTGAGCGGCCACTTCCACGTCCCCGATGAGGGTCGCGGTCGGAGCCACGTAAGCGTCGGCGTGCACCCGGGGCTCTCGATCACGGTGTCGAACCAGCATGCCCGGACGCTACGGAACGACCACGGCAACGGCTGGCGGTTTTCCGACATCACGCCCGACGTCGGGAAGCCCGTGGCAGCGAAGAAGCGTGCGCGTGCACCCACCAGGCGAGCGGAAGCGCGACCAGCACCACCGCCTGGATCGCGAGCAACGCCGCGACGATGCCCCACCGGTCCGCCACCAGACCGGCTCCCAGGGCGACGAGTCCGTAGAGCACACTGCCAAGCAGTGACGCCAGCGAACCCATCGTCGCGCGTTCCCGGTCGGTGAACTCGCGCTGCAGCAACGTCTGTTGAGCGACCGTCGACATGCCGTACGCCGGTGACCCCAGCAGGACGGGCGAGAACACCGTCGGCACAACGAGCGCCACGAAGTTCGCCACGTTGTCGAACAGCTCACCGAACAGCAGGGTGCGCGTCGCGCCCACCCGGCCGATCACCCAGCCACTGACGCGGAAGCCGACGAAGGACATGCCGTGGCCGAAGGTGCGCCACAGACCCAGCGCCCAGAGCGGCCACAACCCGGCCACGAAAACAGGCGACAACTGGGCCGCGCTTTCGCCGCTGTAACGAAGCGCCGACACCAGAGTCATCCGGCGGAGTACCGGACTACGACGGATGCCGCGCAAGGCGGATCCGAGGTGCGCCAGCACTTTCGATTCGTTCGGGCCGTGCACCCGCGGTTCCCGGACCCGCAGGGCGACGAGCACGCACAGCACCTGCGGCACGACCGACAGCACGACCACCACACGCAGCGACCACACGCCGGCGACCACCCCGCCTATGGGTGCCGCCAGTGCGAGCGCGATCTGGAACATCGAGTTCACCCGGCCCGAGTGCCGGGGGAACTCGTCCTCCCGGCCGGCTTCGAGCAACGTGTCGTAGAGCAGCGACTCGTTGTTGCCGCTCCACAGCGAGGTCGCCAGTCCTTCCAGCACGACAGCGGCCAGGAGAAGGCCGTAGCCCGGCGCACCGGCGTACCCGAGGTGGGCGGCCACCATGACGACGGCACCGGCGATCATCGTCCCGCGTCGGCCGAGGCGGTCGGAGAGCACCCCGGTGGGGACTTCGAACGCCGCCGAAGCCAGCATCTTCACCGCCAGGAGGCTGGCGGCAGCGGCGTACGAACCGGTGACCTGAGCGAAGTAGATGACCATGATCGGCCCGTACATGCGGAAGTCGCCGAAGAAGTTGAACCAGCTCAGCAGACGGACAGTGCGGTCGACAGTCTGATCAGCGGATTTCGGAGCACGTACACGGAACAGCGAAAAACGACGAGCGGACACAGCAGAACTCCCGGAAGGCGAACGAGGACGCCAGACAGCGCCAAGGGCCGGTGACAGGTGTCATCTCGCCCCGGCGACCGGGATGTGTGCCGACTTCGCAGCTATACGCGCTGCTTCAGGAGCCTGCGACCGCGGTCACCCAAGGGCGAACGGGAGCTCCGGTGATCGTTTGGGACATCAGTGCTCCTCCATTCCCCGGGCGGACGGGATTCCGCGGCAGCGTCGACTCTAGCGGCCGACGGACCCACGTGTCCGCTGAATTGCGGACACGAGAACGGTGGCAGGTGCCGCTGTGGACTCAGGGGCTCGGGCGCAACGAGCGGACCACTGGCGTGAGGTAGAGGTCCGCGAGCCGCTGCCGCCCTTCCGGGGAGTCGACCGGCAGCACGGTGTCGGGGGTGATCACCAGCGAGATCACCGTGCGGACGAGCAGTTCGGCGGCGCTGTCGATGTCCTCGTCGGGCAGTGACACGCGGTTGGCGGCGATCTCGGCGCGGATGTGCCCGGCCAGCCACGCCCGCGCGGCGGCGATCAGGGTTCCCGCACCGGTGGTCAGGTGCGGCAGGATCAGCTCGGGTTCGGTGCGCAGCAGGCGGTTGAGCAGCCGGTGGCCGCGCAGGAACGTCAGCGCGAACGCCAGTCCCTCGACCAGTTTGGCCTCCGGGGTCGGCGGGGTGGCGATGACCGCCTCGACCTTGGTCAGGAACCGCTTCAGCTCCCGCATCAGCAGCGCGTCGAGCAGCTGGTCCTTCTTGGGGAAGTAGCGGTAGATGGTCACCCTGGACAGCCGGACCCGCTTGGCCACCTCGTCGACGGTGAAGCGGCGCAGACCGAAGTCCTCGGCCTGTCGCAGCGCGGCCCCCATGATCCGCTCGGTCACGTCGTCACCGGGCACGTCGGTGTCCAGCGCGCGGCGGAGGAGATCGGCGTCCAGCGTGTCGTCCCGCATGACCCGAGTTTACTACTTTACATTTTGACGCTCATTGTTACATTGGTCCATGTGGTGCACCGGCGCGACCAGGAGGTCCGATGGCTGAGCAGCTGAAGGTCGGCGACCGCGAGACGACCGCTCAGCGCCTGCTGAACGGCACGGCTCGCAAGTTCTACGACCCCGAGGTCGACATCGACTGGGACGCCCCGCTCGCCGACGGCAAGTTCTTCATCCCCCCGAACCTGGTGTCGCTCTACGGCACCAGGATGTGGGACGAGATGAGCCACGAGCAGCGCGTGGAGCTGTCCCGCCAGGAGATGATGAACACCGTCAGCGTGGGCATCTGGTTCGAGAACATCCTCAACCAACTCCTGCTGCGGATGGCCTACAAGCAGGACCCGACCAGCAGGCACGTGCACTACGAACTCGCCGAACTGGCCGAGGAAACCCGGCACATGACGATGTTCGGGATGCTGATCGACAAGGCGGGCGGACCGGCGTACCGCAACGACTTCCTGCTGCACAACGGCGGCAAGCTGCTCCCGCTCGTGATCGGCGGTCCCACGGTCTGGGTCGCCACCCTGGTCGGCGAGGAGATCTTCGACTCGCTGCAGCGCGACTTCATGAACCACCCGGACCTGCAGCCGCACGTCCAGCAGGTGATGCGGATCCACGTCCTCGAGGAGGCGCGGCACATCCGGTTCGCCAGGGAGGACCTGGTGCGGCGCATGGCCAGAACCCCGTGGTACGGCAAAGCCGTCGCCCGGTTCGCCGCCGGGTTCGGCGCGTACCTGCTCAAGTCGATCCTGACCAGGCCGGAAGTGTACCGGCGAGCGGGGCTGGACGTGCGCCGGGCCCGCCGGGAGGCACGCGGCAACGCGCACATCCACGCCACGTACGCGAGGGCATTCGAGAAGCTGCGCTCGTTCCTGCACGACCAGGGCCTGGTCAAGGGCCCGAACCGGGTGTTCTGGCGGCTGGCCAAGGTCGACCCGGACGGCAAGGGCGTGGTGTAGCCCAGGCATGGTTGCCGCCATCCGGGGTACGCGGCTGCCATGTCAACCATCGCACCTCTGGCAGAAGAACGACGGGGCCTGCCTCGCCGCGCCGTCGTCACTGGGGCTGACTCCGGCATCGGCAAGGCGGTCGCCGTCGCACTGGCGGGCGGCGGTGTCGACGTGGGCATCACGTACCACCAGGACGCCGACGGCGCGGAACGAACCGCACACCAGGTACGCGACAACGGCGTCGATGCGCACATCCGCCACCTCGACCTCACCGACCTCCCGACTGCGGCCGCCGCCATCGACGAGCTGGCGAACGACCTCGGGGGCATCGACGTGCTCGTCAACTGCGCGGGCACAGGCACCGCCGAGCCGGTCATGGACATGGACTTCGACCGCTGGCGCGAAGTGCTGTCGGTCGACCTGGACGGGGCGTTCCTGTGCACGCAACGCGCGGCCCGGCACATGATCAAGGCAGGCAACGGCGGCCGCGTCATCAACATCACCAGCGTGCACGAGCACGCACCCAGGATCGGCGCCGCGCCGTACTGCGCCGCCAAGGCGGGCCTGGGCATGCTGACCAAGGTCCTCGCGCTCGAACTCGCCGAGCACGCCATCACCGTCAACTCGGTCGCCCCTGGCGAGATCTCGACTCCGATGACCGGCCAGGAGGACGTCGACCCGCGCACCGAGCCGCGGCCGGGCGTCCCGTTGGGCAGGCCGGGCCACGCCAGGGAGGTCGCCGCGGCGGTGGCGTTCCTGGCCACACCGGCAGCGGGTTACGTCACGGGCGCGTCGCTCGTGGTGGACGGCGGCATGCTGCTGATGGGCCCGCAGGCCAGCCAGCTGCTGTCCGACGACACCTGGCGGCGGCCGTGACTTGACGAGCGGCCCGGCCGCCGAAGGACGACAATCGAGTGGTCCGGTCAGTCAGCGGAAAGGATTCCGGCATGGCCGACTACGACGGTTACGACAGTGTCGAGCGCCCCGGCGTCAACGCGGGCAGGCTGTGGGCGAGCGGGCTCGCCACGGCCGTGGTCGCCGCGCTGCTGGCCGTGGTGGGCATCCTGATCGCTCGGGGTGTCGTCGAGGTCGCCGTCCTCGCGCCCAAGGGCGAGGGGGTCTGGGGTAACGCCAACACGTTCACCTACGCGATGTTGTCGGGGCTGGCCGCGCTGCTGGCGACCGGCCTAATGCACCTGCTGATCATGGCCGTCGCGGCGCCACGCCAGTTCTTCACGTGGATCATGGTGCTGGCGACTCTGATCGCTGTCGTGCTGCCGTTGACGCTGACCGTCGAGACCGGCGGGAAGGTCGCGACCGCGGTGATCAACCTGGCCATCGGCCTGGCCATCACGACGATCCTCAACAGCGTCGCGGCCTCGGCGCAGACCATCCGGCGGCCAGGAGCACGCGGTGACGCGCCGACGCGGCAATGGGACCAGCCGCCCAGCACGTACTACGACAGCTGACCCGCAGCTGACCCATTGCCGGACCACCCCCGTTGGCCTATCGTATACGATATCTCCTCCCCATTGCGCACAGTGAGGTAGCGATATCGTGACGACCCTCTCCGACACCTCGACCTGGCTCCCCCTCGAAGGGCTCGCCCCCGGGTTCGACGCGTACAAGGCTCCCGCGGTCGACGACCTCGACGGCCGGACGTTCACCATCGACGACGACGGGGACACCGGCGCACCGGCGCGAACGGCCAGGTTCAGCGGATCGGACGTCGAGTGGGACGGCGCGACCGCCGCCTGCGAGACCTTCCTCGCCGACGACGACCTCTACTACGTCCAGTTCCACGCCGCGGCCGACCCGCGCGAGGCCGTCTCGCTCTTTCTCGACGTCCGTGACGGCCGGACCCTGGTCGTCACGACACGGATCAACGACAGCGGCACCCCGCGCGTGACCCAGGAGTTCCGGCCCGGCACGATCTCCGGCGCCGCCGTGCGCGGCGCGGCGATCGCACCGAGCACGACGCTGATCGGACGCCGGGCGATGTGGGTGTACAGCGAAGACCACGCCTACGAGCACGTGTACCTCAGCCCGCACTGGTACACGTGGCAGTGCCTGGCAGGCCCGGAACGCGGCCTCGCCGACACCGACGAGAACTCGGTGTACCAGGTCCGGCCGGGGATCTATGTCTTCACCTGGAGGGAGAAGGTGATCCCGTGCGCGGCGGTGACCATCGCCGACCACCGCGACGCCCGTGCGCTGCGCTCCCACGGCGCGCTCTTCGGACTCGACGAGTCCGGCGAGCACCCGACCCACTTCACCTTCGGCGCGCACGGGCGGCTGCTGAGCACCACCGTCCACCCCGATGCCCTCGATCCGGCCAGCCCCTGACCGGATCGTATATTATCAAGCCCGATGGTGCACTCCCGTATCACTCCTCGGGGTTACCGTCTGGGTGAATCGGGTGTCGACCCGGACTGGTCGTCGGCGGCCCCGCTGCCGCGGTCACCAGCCGAATGTGTCGTCGGTTGCTGGCCGTCGAGCTCCGTGACCAGATCGGGCCCTCCCCACTTGGAGTTGTCGTCGCCCTTGTCGAGCCGGTGTTTTCCCATCGCCAACCTCCCGAAAGCGAACTGCTGGGTACCCGCGACCACCGTCCTCAATGCTCCCTGTTCGGATGAACACAGGGGATCGCTGATCCAGGTGGTGCCCCGGCTGAACCACGACCACGCGAAGTGACATGATCGTTCGAGCAGTGGGTGAATCGTCTGTACGGGGGACACCACGAGGGTGCAGCACGACCAGTTGGCCGAATCCGGCCCGCCGCCGACCTCGCCGCCGCCGATTTCGCCGTCGCCGACGAGCGCGGTCGGCGCGCTGATCGGTCGCGCGTTACCCGGCGACCGGTTGCGCGGCTGGCTGGTCGCGGGTGTGCTGGCGGTCGTCGGCGGCTGGGTCCGCTTCCAGAACCTCGGCACCCCCACCGACCCGCGCGGCACACCGGTCTTCGACGAGAAGTACTACGCGGCGAACGCGTGGCAGATGCTGCGCAACGGCTGGGTCGAGGACAACCCGGGGTTCAACCTGACGGTGCACCCGCCGCTGGCCAAGCAACTTATCGCGCTCGGCGAGGCGCTGTTCGGCTACAGCGGCTGGGGCTGGCGGTTCGCCGCCGCGGCCGCGGGCACCCTGATGGTCCTGATGATCGTCCGGATCGCCCGGCGGCTGACCCGCTCGACGCTGCTCGGCGCGGTCGCCGGGGTGCTGCTCATCTGCGACGGCGTCGTGCACCTGATGAGCCGGATGGCGATGCTGGACATCTTCCTGGCGTTCTTCGTGCTCGCCGCGTTCGGCTGTGTCCTTGCCGACCGCGACCAGACACGGGAACGGCTCGCGATCGCGGTGCGGGAAGGCTGGGCGACCGAGTCGAACTACGGCCCGCGGCTCGGGTTCCGCTGGTGGCGCCTGGGCGCCGGCGTGGCGCTCGGTCTCGCGTGCGGCGTGAAATGGTCCGGGGTGTACTGGGTCGCCGGGTTCGCTGTGCTGGTCGTTTTGTGGGACGTCACCGCGCGGCGCGCGGCCGGGGTCGCGCATCCGTGGCTCGGCGTGGTCCGCCGGGACCTGGTGCCCGCGGTGTGGGCCCTGCTGCTGGTCCCGGTGCTGGTGTACCTCGGCACGTGGTGGGCGTGGTACGCCAGCGAGACCGCGGTGAACCGGCACCTGGCCGGTGACACAGGATCCTTCCTGGACATCGTGCCCGCGGCGCTGCGCTCGCTGTTCGAGTACAGCACGGACGTGCTCAAGTTCCACGAGACGCTGACCACGCCGGTCGACAAGCCGCACCCGTGGGAGTCCAAGCCGTGGACGTGGCCGATGGGGCTGCGGCCGATGCTCTACTTCCTCGACACCGCCGCCACCGGCTGCGGCGAGCCGAAATGCGTGCGCGCGACCATGCTGATCGGCACCCCGGCGATGTGGTGGCTGGCGCTGCCGATGCTCGCGTGGGCCCTGTGGCGCTCGGTCTTCCGGCTCGACTGGCGCTACGCCGCCGTGCTGGTGGCCTACCTGGCCGGTCTGCTGCCGTGGTTTCTCAACGTGGACCGGCAGATGTACTTCTTCTACATGACGCCGGCGTCCGCGTTCCTCGTCCTCGGCCTCGTGCTGGTGCTGGGGCAGGTCCTCGGCACCGCGCGGGAAGGCGTCGAACGGCGGGGCACCGGGCTGCTGGTCGTCGCGCTCTACATAGGACTCGTGGTGGCCAACTTCCTGTGGCTGTGGCCGATCCTCAACGCCGATCCGATCACCGAGGCGCGGTGGCAGGCCGAACTCTGGCTGCCGTCCTGGCGTTGACGTCCGGCGGTGGCCGGGGATTTTCGGCGTCATTCGAAAGTGTTCGGCTTGATCTTCCCCTCCGCGTCGCCGCGAACCGGCTTGTCCAGGCACAACGGTGACACTTGTACTCCGTTCGTGTGCATTTCGTTCCGCCGGATGACGTCTCATCCACTGGTCGACGAGTTGCGGGCGCACCGGAACACGGACACCATCCGCTGCATGCCGTTCCCCCGTGGTCCGAAGTGGACTATCCCGGCCGCAGTGGTCACCGCGAGCGCCGTGCTGGTCGCCATGACGTCGGGACCCGTGGGCAGATACGACCAGAACCAACGGCTCGCCGGGTCCTTCGTCGTACCACCGAGCGTGCCGGACGTCCCGAATTCGCAGGCACCGGCCGCGCAGTTCCGTGAGGACAAGAAAGCCGACGACATCGACAAGCCCGCTCCGGAACCGGTGGTACCGGTCGTGTTCGCCGGAGCCGTACCCTCGCGGGTCCTGGACGCCTACGAGGCCGCCCGTGACCGGATCGACCAGGCGCAGCCGGGCTGCCACCTGCCGCTGGAACTGCTCGAGGCGATCGGCAAGGTCGAGACGAACCACGCCCGCAACGGCCAGGTCGACAAGAACGGCACCACCCTGGCCCCGATCCTGGGCCCGGCACTCGACGGTGTCGGCTTCGCCAGGATCCCGGACACCGACGGCGGCCGCCTCGACGGCGACACGGTGTGGGACCGGGCGGTCGGGCCGATGCAGTTCATCCCGACCACGTGGCAGAACTGGTCCTCGGACAACAACGGTGACAACACCGCCGACCCGCACAACGTGTTCGACGCGGCCCTGTCCGCCGCCCGCTACCTCTGTGCGGACAACCGCGACCTGGCCACGCCGAACGGCGTCGACCAGGCGATCCTGAGCTACAACAACTCGGAGGGCTACCGGGTCGTCGTGCGGTCATGGATGACCGCGTACGCCAACGGGACATCGGTCATCCCGGACACGGTCGTCCCGGCAGGGTACGTGCCCGACGCGCCCCACGCCCCGACCGGCAGCACATCGGCGCCGACCACGACACCCCCGCCCCCCACCACTCCCCCGCCGACCGGCACCAGCCCGGTGACGCCACCGCCGAGCACGACACCGCCAGGCACGCCGCCGCCGTCCGGCAACCCGACCACCCCACCGCCGTCCACCACTCCACCATCCACAACGCCACCCACCACAACACCGCCCACCGGCACCAAACCGGCGCCACCGGCCCCCGAGTCGCCGGTCGAACCGTTGCTCGATGTGGTCTGTGACGTTTCGGCTGTGGTCGGCAAGGTGCTCGACCCGCTCGCGGAAGGCGATGTCAAGCAGCCGGGGTGCGCGGATCCGGTGCCAGCGGGACGGCCGACTTCAGCGTCTTCATCGCGAACCGGGACTGCATCTTCGCCAGGCCGGGCAGTGCGGTCAGCCGCTGGGTCATGAAGCGCTCGTAGGCGGGCAGGTCGGCCACAGCGACCAGCGCGAGGTAGTCCGGCGCGCCGAACATGCGGCGCACCTCGACCACTTCGTCGAACGACACCAGCGCCGCCTCGAACCGTTCCAGCGTGGCCTGCGCCTGGTCGGCCAGTTCGAGGTCGACGATGACCTCGAACCCCCGGTCGATGGCACCGGGGGCGACGTGCGCCTGGTAGCCGAGGATCACGCCGTCCTCCTCCAGCCGCCGGACCCGGCGCAGGCAAGGCGAGGGCGTCAGGCCGACGCGGTCCGCGAGTTCGGTGTTGGTCATCCGGCAGTCGCGACGCAGTTGGTCGACTATTGCGCGATCAATGCTGTCCACGCTCGGATTGTGCGCGACAGCCGCACCGGTGAGCAACAATCGCAATCGGCTGCCCCGGCGTTTGGCCTAGCCTGTGCGAACCACCGCTACGCCAGGCAAAAGGGCAGATCATGAGCGCTACCACCGACATCCAGGCGGCCACGACGGCCGGCGAGTTCTGGCCGACCGCTCGCCGCCACCTGATCCGCTACGCCCGCAACGACTTCGCGCCGACGATCATCGAGCGCGCGGCCGGGTCACACGTGTACGACAGCGACGGACGCGCGATACTCGACTTCACCTCCGGGCAGATGAGCGCGCTGCTGGGGCACTCGCACCCGGCGATCGTCGAGTGCGTCAGCCGCCAGATAGCCACGCTGGACCACCTGTTCAGCTGGATGCTCAGCCGTCCGGTGGTCGACCTCGCCGCCGCGCTCGCCGCGACCCTACCGTCCACGCTGAGCAAGGTCATGCTGCTGAGCACCGGTGGCGAGTCGAACGAGGCGGCCATCCGGATGGCGAAGCTGTACACCGGGCGCCACGAGATCGTCGCCTTCGACCAGTCGTACCACGGCGTCACCCACGCGTCCGTCGCGGCGACGTACAGCATGTCCCGCACGGGATACGGGCCCGTGGCGCCGGGCAACATCATCATCCCGACGCCCAACGCCTACCGGCCCGTGTTCGAGCGGGACGGGCACCACGACTGGCGTGCCGAACTGGACTTCGCGTTCACGATGGTCGACCGCCAGTCCGTCGGCAGCCTGGCCGCGTTCATCGCCGAACCGATCCTGAGCACCGGCGGCATCATCGAACCGCCACCCGGCTACTTCGCCGCGCTCCGGCAGAAGTGCGCCGAACGCGGCATGCTGCTGATCTTCGACGAGGCGCAGACCGGGCTGTGCCGGACCGGCGACTGGTACGGCTTCGAGCGCGACGGGGTCGTGCCCGACATCCTGACGCTGTCCAAGACGCTCGGCGCGGACCTGCCGGTGGCGGCGGTGATCACCAGCGACGAGATCGAAGCGGTCTGCCACGACCGCGGGTTCTACTTCGGCACCACGCACGTGTCGGACCCGTTGGCGGCCGCGGTGGGCCTGACCGTCGTCAACGTCCTGGCCGAGAACGGGTTCGACCAGACCGCCCGGCGGCTCGGCGACCGGCTGCGCGGCGGGCTGCTGGAACTGCGGTCGCGGCACGAGCAGATCGGTGACGTGCGCGGCCGCGGGTTGCTGCAGGGCATCGAACTCGTCACCGACCGCGCCACCAAGACCCCGGCCGGCGAGTTCGGCACCGAGGTCACCAGGACCTGCCTGGACAACGGCCTGCACCTGAACATCGTCCAGTTCCCCGGCAGCAGCAGCATCTTCCGGATGGCGCCGCCGTTGACCACGACCGAGGCGGAACTGGACCGCGGGCTGGACATCCTCGACCACGCGTTGACGACCGTCGCCCGGCGGGGCTGACTGAGCAGGCGCTCTGGGCTACTTTGATCCTTTCATCCCCGGCTGGCCCCAGGCAGGTGGACGATGAACAGGGACATGCGGCGGCTGCTGCGCACCGGCCCCTTCGACGTGGCGTTCGACGCCGCCATCGAGGCGTCCGGGCTGACGATGGAACGGTTGTGCGGCCGCCTCGCCGCGGACGGCGTGACGCTGAGCCGGACCGCGATCTCGTACTGGCGCACCGGCCGGAGCAGGCCGGAACGGGACGAATCGCTGGTCGCGCTCGGCGGGCTCGAACAGATCCTCGGCCTGCCACCGGCGTCGCTCGTCGCGTTGCTCGGCGGGCGCAGGCCGAGGGGGCGTTCGGCCGGGCGCCCACCGGGCACGTTGTCGCGGCAGGCGTTGCTGCCGTCGTGCGGACCGCTGCTGGCCGGGCTGGAGACCGCGTCGGACGGGCACCTGGACTTCCTCAGCGTCAACGACACCCTGATCGTCGACGAGAACACCGGCGAGCACCGGCAGCGGACGCGGTTGGTGTTGCGCGCCAACGCCGACCGCGTCGACCGTTACGTGGTGTGCCACGAGATCGACGATCCGGCGTACCCGCCGTCGGAGCTGGTCGGCGTGGCCTATTCCCGGCTCGGGCGGCTGCGCCGGGATACGGCCAGCCGGTCGCTGGTGGCGGAGTTCCTGTTCGACCGGCCGCTCAACCGCGGCGACCACGCGGTCATCGAGTACGCACTGCGGCTGCCGATGGGACAACCGCTCGATCACGTGTACCGGCGGTTCTCCCGGCCGACCCGGCTGTACACCGCGCAACTGCGGTTCGTCGGCCCCCAGCCCGGCCGGGTCCGCCGCTACGACCGGGCCGGGCTGCGTGGTCCGGAGAAGTACACCGAGGATCTGTGGCTCGGCGCCGCCGGAACCACCGCGCTGGTCGCGCCCTCGGTGCGGCCTGGCACGGTCGGCGTGCGGTGGGAGCGGTGAAACTGGGAAAAACTGTTTCGCGAAGTCGCCGTTGACCTGCGGGTTCGACGCGGACAACGCGCCTGTGCCGACAGGGAACATAGTCCTTCAGCTCTCCGGTGCCGCGGACTAACTTCCGGTTCTCTCCAGTACCCGAGGGAGTGAACCAGATGCCCTGCACACCAAGAACCCTGCTCGCGGCCGCCTTGGCGGCCGTGACAGTCACGGCGTTGGCCGCACCGGCGTCAGCCGCCGAACCTGAGGGCCAGGTCCGGGTCGCGGCGAAGAACCCCGTGCCCGGCGTGTACGTCGTCAAGCTGAACGACAACGCTCGTTCCACCAACGCGGCTGCCACCGCGAGCTCGCTGACAAACCGCTACGGCGGCACCGCGACCCACGTGCTCGAGAAGGTCATGCGCGGGTTCGTCGTGGAGAACCTCGACGAGCGGCAGGCCCGTCGTCTCGCCGCGAGCCCCGACGTCGCCTCGGTGACCCAGTCGGGCACCGCACGGGCCGCCGACGTCCAGGACAACCCGCCGAACTGGGGCCTTGACCGCGTCGACCAGCGTGACCTGCCGCTCGACAGGAAGTACAGCTACCCGGCCACCGCCGGTGCGGGCGTGAACGTCTACATCGTCGACACCGGGATCCGCTACACCCACCAGGAGTTCGAGGGCCGCGCGAAGTTCGGCGCCGACTTCGTCCAGCCGCCGACCAACGGCGACGACTGCGACTCCGCCAAACAGGGCCACGGCACGCACGTGTCGGGCATCGTCGGTGGCAAGACCCGTGGCGTGGCCAAGAAAGCGACCCTGTGGGCGGTGCGCATCCTCGGCTGCCAGTCCACCGGCAAGGACAGCGACATCATCGTCGGTGCCGAGTGGGTCGCCAAGAACGCGGTCAAACCGGCCGTGGCGAACATGAGTGTCTACGCCGACGACCCGAGCATCGGCGTGGACGCGATCAAGGGCGCCATCGCCTCCGGCGTGCAGTGGGCGCTGATCACGGGCAACAACGGCGGCAACGCCTGCGACTACGGCCCCGGCAGCCGCGTCGAGACCGGTGTGCGCGTGGCCAACTCCACCAGCAACGACCAGCGTGCCGGTGACTCCAACGACGGCCCGTGCACGGATCTGTTCGCACCGGGCAGCAACATCGACTCGTCGGTCAACAGCTCCAACTCCGCGTACGGCCAGAAGTCCGGCACCTCGATGGCCGCCCCGCACGTCGCGGGCGCGTTGGCACTGCGGCTGGGCGAGCAGCCCTCCGCATCACCGGCGGACCTGAAGAAGTGGGTCGTCGACAACGCCACCACCGGCAAGATGACCGGTATCCGGCAGGGCACGCCGAATCGGTTGCTGTACGTCCCGACCACGCCGCCCGCCACGAACGACTTCAGCATGGCGGCCAGCCCCGCGTCGGTCAGCATCGACCCGGGCGCGTCGGGCACCAGCACGGTCAACACCACCATCACCCGCGGCTCCACGCAGAACGTGGCGCTGTCGGCCAGTGGTCTGCCGTCGGGCGTGACGGCCGCGTTCGACCCGTCCGCTGTCACCGCGGGCAATTCCGCCACGTTGACGCTCAACGCGTCGGCCACCGCCAGCCCCGGCACGTACCGCGTCACCGTGACCGGCAAGGGAACTGACGTCACCCGCACCACCGAGGTGTCGTTGACGGTCAAGGGCCAGGTGTCCAACGACTTCAGCCTGAGCACCGACCCCGGCAGCGGATCCGTCGCGGCCGGTGGGTCGACGTCGAGCACGGTGAAAGCCACCGCCGTGCCGGGATTTGGGGCCGGTTCGGGCCCTGGCGTGATCGGCGGCTCGCCGACCACGGTCGCGAAGTACCCGTTCATCATCTCGCAGCACCGCACCGGCGGTGCACGGCCGCAGGAGCAATCCTGCACCGGATCGGTTGTGGGCAAACGGCTTGTGCTGATCGCCGCGCACTGCAAGTTCGCGCAGGGCGAGCCGAAGTACCTCGTGTACGGGCGTGACGACCTGGCCGCGACCAACACGGGCACCCGCATCGAGATCGAGGAGTACCGGACCCACCCCAACTACGACCCGAACGACGGGTGGCGGATCGGCTGGGACGTCGCGGTCATCGTCACGAAGACCGACATCCCGGTCCCGGCGGGAATGCGGTACCCGTCGATCGCGAAATCCAGCGACAGCCTGCCGTTGGGCACGCGGGGCACCGCGATCGGCTACGGCAAGACCGATTCGCAGGACGCCAACCGCAACACCCTGCTGCGCGAGATCGTGCTGCCGACAACGGACGACCAGAACTGCAAGAACATCAGCTCGCAGTTCGACGCGCGGTACATGTTCTGCGACGGCTACGGCAACGGCAGCGCCGGTCTCTGCCAGGGCGACTCCGGTGGCCCGTACTACTACAACGGCAAGATCTACGGTGTGTTCTCCTGGCTGCGCACCGACTGCGCGTCCTACAACGCACACGGCAAGCTGTGGGGCGTCATGGGCGACTGGGCCAACGAGCAGGTCGGCGGCGGCAATCCGCCCACCGGTGACATCTCGTTGTCCGCCAGCGGCCTGCCGTCCGGCGCCACCGCGACGTTCACCCCCGCCAAGGTCGACGTGGGCGGCAGTTCCACCCTGACGATCAGCACCTCGGCGGCCACCCCGGCCGGTGAGTACAAGATCACCGTCAGCGGCACGCGCGGCGACGTCACCCGCCAGACCACGTACACCCTGACGGTCACCGGTGGTGGCCCGACCACGCTCGCGCTGGCCGATCCCGGCACGCAGACCAGCAGCAGGGGCAAGGCGGTCAGCTTGCAGCTCAACGCGAGCGGCGGCAGCGGCGGGTACCGGTTCACCGCCACCAACCTGCCCGCCGGGCTCTCGGTCAACCCGGCCACCGGGCTGATCAGCGGCACCCCGAGCACATGGGCGAACTACCACCCGACGGTCACCGTGACCGACAGCGCCGGTGCCAAGGCGTCCGTGTCGTTCTACTGGTTCGTGTTCCCGAACTGAGCACGACTCGACACGGCCGGGTGGGAGCGAACAACCGCTCCCGCCCGGCGGTGCCGTTCTCGTACAGCACTTCCTGGGAGACGTGATGAAACCCGGTCGGTCCGTCCCACGGCTGCCCGAGCAACCGTTCGTCGGCCGCGTCGCCGAACTCGCCGAGCTGACCAGTGCGCTCACCCGCTCGCCCGGCCTGGCGCTGATCGAAGGCGAGGCAGGCGTTGGCAAGACGAGACTGGTACGGGAGCTGCTGCGACGCGACGAGTTCACCTGTGTCTGCCTCCGCTCACACCGGACGACGTCGCCGCTCTGGTGACGGACGCGCCGCCGGGTTTCGCGGTCGAGTTGCACTGCCGGACCGCTGGTATCCCGTTCGACGTCGATGCGGTGTTGCGGGATCCAGTCGGCGTCCCAATCCCGGTGCGCGACAGCATGTCCGCCCGCTTGGCTGAACTGGGCGACGACGGGACCGCGCTCGTGCGAGCAGCGGCGGTGCTGGACGCGCCCGCGACCGAGGAGGAACTGGCCGCCGTGTCCGGTGTCCCGCTCGGGTCGGTCGGGCAGGTGGTGACCAACGCGCTCGCGGCAGCCGTGTTGTTCGAGTGGGACACCGAACGCTATTGCCTGCGGCATCCGCTTGCCCGGCAGGCGGTGCACACATCCATCCCCCGCCCTCTCCGTCGTGCGCTGCACCTACGAGCGGCGGACCTGCTCAGCGCGCACCCGAGCCAGGCGGCGCACCATCACCGTCAAGCAGGCGACGTGCCCAACTGGGTGAGTCGCACGGTCACCGCCATTGACCAGGCGGCCGCTGCCGGAGACACCTCACCCGCATTGCGTGTGCTGGAGAACGCCCTGGCAGACGATCTGCTGCCCACGCATGCCGTGCACACACTCGCCACGCGGCTGAACCGTCTCGCGGTCATCGGTGTCGCGCGTGCCACGGTCCCGGCCGCCAGACCAAGCCATGCCCTGCGGTTCATGTCACGCATTGGTGTTCTCCCAAGTGGTGTCGATGGGGAAGTACTGATTATCCGGACAAAGGCGACGGGAATCGCCGGGAAACGCGCTCGCGGGGATATGTTGCCCTGGCGAGTCGGCACGGCGTGCGTCCAGGGAATGCGCCGGATCCGCCGCAAACGGACAGGAGCGTATATGAGGGGTCCAAAAACCGGTCGTGGTCGCGGCGGCCGTGCTGAGCTGCCTTTGCCTCGGCTCCGGGGTGGCCGTCGCGGGCGACGGCTGGGGTCAGCCGAAACCGGGCAGCGACGGCGCCGGTGACAGCTACTACCCACAGGACGGCAACGGCGGGTACGACGTCGCCGACTACAACCTCAAGGTTGGCTACGACCCGGCGTCGCACCAGCTCACCGGGAACCAGAACATCGCCGCTCGGGCGACGCAGTCGCTGAGCTCGTTCAACCTCGACCTGCATGGCCTGACTGTCGACTCCGTGCGGGTGGACAGGCGTGCGGCGGCGTTCAGCCGCAGCGGCGACCACGAACTGGTGATCACGCCGTCGCGTTCGCTGCGCCGTGGCCAGAACTTCACCGTCGAGATCGCCTACCACGGCGTGCCCGCGCCGATCAGCGACCCGTCGCTGGGCAACAACGGCTGGCAGTACACCAAGGCGGGCGGCGCGTTCGTCGCCGGGGAGCCGAAGTCTGCGACCACCTGGTACCCGGTCAACGACACCCCGCTGGACAAGGCCACCTTCCACCTCGCGTTCACCGTCCCGGACGTATGGGGCGTGATCGCCAACGGCCGCGAACGCGGCACCTTCAAGGGCAACGGCGGCACCACGCACGTGTGGGCCGAGGAAACGCCGATCGCGCCGTACATGACGACGGTCGCGGTCGACAAATGGACGTTCGACCGCCGCACCCGTGCGGACGGCACCCCGATTGTCAGCGCGTTCGCGCCCGGCGTCCCCGATTCGGCCAAACAGGCCGAAGCACGCCTACCGGAAATTCTCGACTTCCTCGAGTCGAAATTCGGCAAATACCCCATCGACGCGGCGGGCGGCATATTCCTCAACGAGGAAATCGGCTTCTCACTGGAGACGATGAGCCGCCCGATCTACTCGGCGGGCTGGGCGGGCACGATTCCGGTGATCGTGCACGAGAACGCCCACCAGTGGTACGGCGACTCGGTGGCCGTCCAACACTGGCGTGACGTGTGCCTGAACGAGTGCTTCGCGTCCTACGCGGAGTGGCTGTGGGACGAGGCCAAGGAAGGCGTCGACCTCAACACGGAGTACGCGGACGCCGTCAAGAAGGCCCCGACGAAGTTCTGGAACGGCAAGCTGTACGGCATGGGTCCGGGCAACGAGTTCAGCTACGTGTACTCGAAGGGCCCGCTGATGCTGCACGCGCTGCGCAACTACATCGGTCAGCACGCGTTCGACTTCGTGCTCAAGACGTGGCCGACGTTGCGCCGCGATGGCAACGCCTCGATGCAGGACTTCCAGCGTTACACGGAGTTCGTCGCGCACAGGAGCTTGAAGGGTTTCTTCGACGCTTGGGTTTACGGTGCTGGCAGGCCTGCCGATCAGTACTTGTTCCCCGGTGGTCTCAAGCCCTGACCCACCCCGTGTCCTCGTTCAGACACCCTGGAACATGCGTTCGGGCACCCCGAGGTCACGCTGCGTCTGGCAGCGGGATTCGAAGTGTCCGAACACGCGTCTTGAGGCGCCGGAAGGCATGTTTCGGGTGTCGGCGGGATGGACACGGCGTCGGCTGGTCAGCGGTGTGCGGCTCTTTTCAGTGTTCTGATCACTGTCGCCGTCTCGGCGTGGGTGATGGCGGGCAGTGCTGCCAGTCTGGTGGTCAAGTACCGGTACAGCTCCCTTTGGTCGGGGCACACCACGGTCGCGAACAGGTTCGTCGGTCCGGTTGTGGCGCCCGCGAACGCGACCTCCGGGTGCTCGGCCAACGCCGTGCCGGTCTGTTCCAGGTGGACGGGCGCTACCGAGAGCATGGTGCGATCCGACACGCCGAGTACCTCGGCGATCGCGCTGAACGCGGCCCTGGGGTCGATCTGCAGTGCGTGCACGAGCCGCCTGTCCAGCTCATCGAAGTCGGATTCCACCGAACTGACCGTACGGGTGTCGGATAGTGACGCCGCAGCCCCCGTTCCTGGCGCGGGTTGCCGGACGGGCGGAGCGTTGCCGTCAAGACGAACCAGAGGGGGCGAACCCATGGACACCGAAGTGCTCATCGTCGGCGCGGGCCCGACCGGCTTGACCATGGCCAACGAACTGCGGGTCGCCGGTGTGGCGGCCGTCCTGGTCGACAAACTGCCGCAGCGCAGCCACCTGTCCAAGGCCGGGGGTGTGCAATCCCGGACACAGCAGGCCTTCGACCAGCGTGGTCTGCTGGAACCGTTGCTGGCCACGGGGAGCTACCCGGCGGGCGTCGCGCATTTCGCCGGTATCCACCTCCTGCGGACCCGTGGCAGGCACCGGCTGCCGTGGCGGTCCATCCCGCAGGTGGCGATCGAGGGATTCCTCGAGGCGCACCTCGCCGCCGACGCCCGGCTTGACGGTGCCGAGCGTGCCGTGACGCATTCCCGCACTGCGGACGGGCACTGGGTCGGCGTGTTCCCACTGGGCACCGATCCGCAGGGCAGGCCGCTGTTCCGGCTCGCCATCGGCGGACCGGGTTCGCTGCCCAGGGACGTCCCGGTCACCGAGGACGAGATCCGTGACAGCCTCGGCGTCGTCTTCGGCGGCCGGGTGCGGCTCGTCGAACTGTGCTACGCCCGTCGGATCACCAACGCGGCCAGGCAGGTCGCCCGGTACCGGCACCAGCGGGTGTTCCTGGCAGGCGACGCCGCCCACATCCACCTGCCGATCGGCGCACAGGGCATGAACCTCGGGATCCAGGACGCGCTCAACCTCGGCTGGAAACTCGGCGCCGCCGTGCACGGCTGGGCACCGGAGCACCTGCTGGACACCTACCACGCGGAACGTCACCCGGTCGGGGCTGCCGTGCTGCGCAACGTGCAGGCGCAAAGCCTGCTGATGGACACGGTGTCCTGCTCGACCCCGCCGGTGAACTCACTGACGTGGACGCGCTGTGGTCCGGTCGGGTCGACCGTGTCGACCGTGTCGACGGCGTCACCGAGCCGATGCTCGTTCGCCCGGACGGGTACGTGTGCTGGGCCGGACCCGATTCTCCCGGGCCCGAATCGGCCCTGGGCCACTGGTTCGGCCAGCCCCACCGGGCGCGCCGGGAAGCACTTGCCACGGCCTAGGTTGGACGCGGCTCAGGTGGGTATTCACGAAGGCATGTGGATCGCGCTACTGACTCCGCTCGTGGTCATGTTGTTCGCGCTGGGAATGCTCCGCATGGAGGCCCGGCAGCAACGCCCGGCCGCGCTCGTGGACCGACGTACCGAGGGTGTTCGCCCGGCTTCCTAGTGAGCGTCCACTCCTCCAGGCGCGAAGGAGTGGACGCTTTCCCACGGACGAATCCTATTTGCCACGCGGTGGCGCGCACACCAGGCCCAGCGCGCAACATGCCGCCGCGGCGGCGAGGACGGACGGATACCCGACCTGGCCGACCAGCGCTCCGGCGACGGCGGGGCCGATGATGGTCCCGATGGTCAGCGCGGTGTTGACCGCGGCAAGACCGGCCGATGGGCGTTCAGCGAACACAGTGGAGCTCCACAGGCCCTGGGCGGCCACAACCGCGGCGTAACTGGCGCCGAACAGCACCGCGGCGATCACGACCAGCGGCAGCCGCGCGGTTCCGGTGCCGAGCAGCACCAGCGCTGCCGCGAGCAACGCCACACTGATCATGAATCCGGTGCGCAGTCCGAGCCACTGGAAGACCTTGCCTGTCAGGGACGCCAGCAAGCTGGCCGCGCCGCACACGGCGTAGACGATCCGCGCCGACGTGGCGGAGATACCGGCCTGCCGCATCGCGTCCACGCTGAACGCCCACCAGACCGCGCTGCCGAGGCCGACCAGCACGGCCGACGCGAGCAGCGGACCGGACCGCGGGCAGACGAACCACGACCAGCTCAACTGGATCGGACGGTCGGCCGTCGCGCCGCGAGAGGGCGCACGACGCACAGCGAGCCAGCCCACGCCGACCGCCACCGCGACGAACACCCACCAGGCGCTCCGCCAGTCCTGCCCGGTCACCACAGCGATCGGCCCGGCGATCGCGACGCCCCACCCGGTGCCGGAACTGATCGTCGACCACGCGAGCGCACGTCGTCCCTCCGGCAGCTCCGCGTCGACAATGTCGGCGTACGGCGGGAACGCCAGACCGGCGGCGGCACCGGCGACCATGACACCCGCTGCCAGCAAAACCACGCCGTCCGCGACGGCGACCAGCGCCATCCCGGTCGAGGCCAGCCCCGCCGCCGCGCCCACCGCCCAGCGCGGACCGAACCGGACGGTCAGCCAGACCACCGCGAAGTTGGCCACCAGGTACGACACGTACGCGCCGGACGAGATCAGCCCGGCGGTGTCGGCGCTCATCCGCAGCTCCGACTGCATGTCGGGCAGCAGCAGGCCGTACCCGTAACGGGCGAGTCCGAAGGTGACCGCGATCATCGCCGCACCGGGCAGCACCACCCGGCTGACGCCCGTTCGTTCCCGCACCAACGGCTTACCCATGCGGGTCACCCTCAATCACCGTGTGCTCGAGTGGACATCGCTTGCCCTCAGCGGCGCAGGCGTCCCGGTCGCACAACCTGCATACGCGCAACGCGGGCAACCGCGTCTCGGCCAGGCCGGTGACCATTTTGTCCAGCAACGACTCGAGCTGAGCGCGTTCCTGCGCGGACAACGCGCCGAGCGCCGCGGTGAGCACGGTTTGCCTGGATCTCAACACCCGTCGAGCCCGTGCACGGCCGGTACGGGTCAGCCGCACCAGGCGACTGCGGGCGTCCTCCCCCGCTGTGCGGGTGACCCATCCGGCGACCACCAGGCGGTCGACCAGCCTTGTCCCGCCGGAACTGGTCAGGCCGAGGACGTCGCCGAGCCACCGCACCGACCGGTCGGGGTGGGCCAGCAGCGTCACCAACGCCGCGCGTTCGGAACCGGGCATCGCCGAGCCGTCGATGTCCGCCGCCAGCAAGTGGTCGGCCAGCGCCAACGACTGCGCACCCAGCAAGTTCTCCAGTCGGCTCATCCGTCCATCGTCCAATAGTTGACTGACTCAGGCAAATTGGATGGCGCTGACCTGGCTGTCTCCCGACCAGAAGTGGACCGGTCAGCCGTTGACCCTTTCGGACCGGATTTGGTTGCTGTATGACAGGAAGTACCCTGCATCGGAGGCGACCCATGCGCATGCTCCTGGTCCCACTACTGGTCCTCACGGCCGTACTCGGCGGAAGCGCCGCGACCGCGGCCGTCCCGCCCAAGGCCGTGATCACCGCCAACTTCCCCGACCCGGACGTGTTGCAGGTCGGCAGCACCTACTACGCCTACTCGACAAGCAGCCAGGCCGGGCGGGTACAGGTCGCCAGCGCGCCCTCGGCGTCCGGGCCGTGGACCGTGCACGGCGACGCACTGCCGAACAAACCCGTGTGGGCGGGCAACGGCGGTTTCTGGGCGCCCGACGTGTCCCGCCGTGCCGACGGCAGATACCTGATGTACTTCACCGGACCCAGCGCGGCCGTCGGGCGGATGTGCCTCGGCGCGGCCACATCGGCCAGCCCGACCGGCCCGTTCACGGCGACCGGCGCCAACCCGCTCGTGTGCAACGCCGCCGAGGGCGGCGACATCGATCCAAGCAGCTTCGTGGACACGAACGGCACGCGGTACCTGTTGTACAAGAACGACGGCAACGCCGTCGGCAAGCCCGCGATCGTGTGGTTGCAACAAGTCCAGGCCGACGGTGTCACGTTCGTCGGTGGCCGCACCGAGTTGATCCGCAACGACCGCCCGGAGGAAGCCGGGGTCATCGAGGCGCCTGTACTCGTGCGCCGGGCCTCGCAGTACGTGCTGTTCTACTCGGGCGGCTCGTATGTCAACAACGGTTACTTCACGAACTACGCCGTCTCGCCGTCGATCACGGGCCGGTACACCAAGGCGTTCCGGCCGCTGATGACCACCGCCACGTTCGACGGCGCCGTGCAAGGCCCCGGTGGCGCGGACGCGCACCCCGATCGGATCTTCTTCCACGGCTGGGTGAACAACGCGCGGTACATGTACGTCGCCGAACTGGGATGGGCCAACGACTATCCCGTCGTGCGAGGCAGCCGGGTCCGCCACGAGGCCGAGCGCGGCGCCGTCAACCACGCGGAAGTCCGCAACGGCGTGCCCGGCGCGTCGCAGGGATCGGTCGTCGGAAAGCTCGACTACAACGACAGTTGGGTCGACATCACCGTGTACGCGCCCGCCGCGGGCAACTACACCGCACATGTCCGGTACGCGGCGGGTTACGGCGACGCACAGCACACGGTGACGGTGAACGGCGGCACGCAACACGTGGTGACCTACCCCAACCGGGGCTGGGACAAGTGGAGCGAGGTCGCACTGGACGTCACGCTCAAGCCCGGCTGGAACACGCTGCGGTTCCAGTACCGCTCGCGGTGGGCCGAACTCGATTACGTCGAACTGGCCTGACGGACCCTGTCAAGCGAAGGAGCCATCTGCCGTGTCCTGACCTTGCTGGTGGACCCGGCGGCGGACGCCAGCGCGCTGCGGTTGCTGATTTCGGCCGCGGAACGTCACGTGCCGGTGGAATGGCACATGACCGGCGGTCTGCCGTGGCCGCTGCGCACTGTCGTCCACCTGCCGCCGCCCGCCACGGGTGATCTCACTGACCAATGGCGACGGGAGCACATCACGGGCCTGTGCATCTGCCGAACGGGTGGGTCAGAGCGTCGCGCGCCTGGGCGCGTAGCGCACCGCGAGCCTGGCCAGTGCCACCGCGGCGACCAGCAGCCCGAAGTCGCGCAGCGCGACGTCGTAGAACCCGGGGATGGTGAGCAGGTTGACGATGATCCCGAGCAGCCACGCGGCGACGAGCCAGCCGCCGAACCGCGGGATCAGCAGGACGACGACACCGGCGACGATCTCGATCACGCCGACGGCGTACATGGCCGCCTGCGCGTCGCCGGGGACGATGCCGTCGATCCACGACGCGAGGTAGACCGGCCAGTCGACAAGCAGGTTCGCGAACTTGTCGAGGCCGAACAGGATCGGGGCGACGGTGAAGACGGTGCGGAGCAGCAGGAACGCCTGGTAGGCCGGTTCACGCAGGGCGGCGCGGTCGATCAGGCCGGGGTGGGGAGATCTTGCGACATCACCGGACATGACCCATCTCCTTCTAAAGCCAATGTCCGTTAACGTTAGAACTGCGCCCCGGTTTTCGTCAACGTGCACTTGTTTTAGAGTGGAGTCGTGGATCAACCACTGGCCGACCGGGTGGCCGCGGTGGCGGCACTGGACGAACCGACCCGGCGCAGGCTCTACGAACACGTGGTCCGGCACCCCACCGCGCTCAGCCGCGACGAGATCGCCACCGCGCTCGGGATCCCGCGCGCCACGGCCGCGTTCCACCTGGAGAAGCTGGTCGGCGAGGACCTGCTCGACGTCGGTTACGAACGGCGCAACGGCCGCAGCGGACCGGGCGCGGGGCGACCGGCCAAGGTCTACCGCCGGTCGGCTCGCTCCGTCGCCGTGCACCTGCCGGACCGCCGCTACGACCTGGCCGGGCACCTGCTGGCCACGGCCGTCGAGGAAGCCGACCGCACCGGCCAGCCGGTCCGTGCCACCCTCGAACGACATGCCTACCGATTCGGCAGGCAGCTCGGCGAGAACGCCGACGAGCTCGTCACCGCGCTCGAGGAGCACGGATTCGAGCCGCGGGCCGAGGGCGACCAGGTGCTGCTCGGCAACTGCCCGTTCCACACCCTGGCCCGCGAGCACACGCGGACCATCTGCGCGATGAACCTGCACCTGCTCGACGGCCTGCTCGCCGGGATGGGTGACACCGGCCTCACCGCCTGCCTCGACCCGCAGCCGGGACAGTGCTGCGTCCGGCTCGAACCCCGCTCGCTCTGACCGCTCACCCGGCAGACAAGAAAACCGCAAGCGCCCGCCCGTACGGTTCGGCTCGACGGCGCAAGCGAAGGGCGAACGGGTGGGGATTCGGCGGCGCGGGGTGACGGCAACGCTGGTGGGGCTGACGCTGGTGGCCACCGGATGCGACGACGATCCCACACGAACAGCGGTACAGGGCAGCGAAGTCGGCATGCCGACCAGCACACCGCCGAGCACGGCCGTCGAGGCGGGCACCTTCGCCTACACCACGCCCGGACGAGTCACGCTGGCACGTGGCCGTCAGACACTCGCGTCGGTGAGCACCGGGGATCCGGTGCGTTTCGCGGAATGGACCGCGGACGGCAGCAGGTTCGTCGCGGCGAGCGCCACACGGCTGATCTCCATCGACACCGCCACGGGCGCCAAGGCCGAAGTGGGTTGCCAGTGCTACGAAATCGCCGTCGCCGCCGGGAAGGTGTTCGTTCTCGACGAGTACGGCGGCCAGGATCTCGCTGTCCACGACGTCGTGACGCTGGAACCCGCGGGCCGGATGAAGCCGTCGCCCGGCACCGAGCGCGGGCTCGTGGCCGTCACCGGCGCCGGTGAACGGGTGGTGACGTTCCAGATCAACGGTGACGGAGCGCGGTGGACCGCTGACGTGGTCGTCGTCGACCAGACCGGCGGCACACCGCACAAGTTCGGGGAAACCACGATAGCCTCGGATTTGGCTTACACACCCACGGGATGGGACGGAAAACCGAAGGTCGCGTATGTCGTCATCGGAACGAGTGGCTCGTCGACCGGTCAGTCGTCGGTGGTGTGGTTCGACCCGGCGACTCCCGGTGTGCAGGCCGAGACGCGCAACCAGGAACTGCGGGCGCTGCCGCCCGGTGTGTCCGAAAAGGACTGGAACAACACCGTGGGCAACCTGTGGTGGGCGGCGGACGGCACGGTTCGCGTCGACGCGTCGACCTGGACGTGCAGCGGTGACCAGCCGTTGGCGGGTCCCCGGTGCGACAAACCGGCCCCACAGGGGCAGTGGAAGTTCGACGGCGCCCGGTGGCAGCGGACCGAGGAGCACGGTCTCACCAGCCGCCGTGAACTCGGCGGCGACCTGTCGCTGGTGCGGCGCAGGCCGAGCGCGACCAGCGAGGAAACGGCTCTCCTGCTCGACGAGAAGGGCGCGCTCGCGCCAGTGGCGGACAAGGTGGGTCGCGTGTGGACCCCGCCGTCGAGTCGGGCGAAGGCACCGAGAATCACCCTGCCAGAGGTGAAGAACGTGGTTGCCACAACGGATCCGGCCCACCCGTACAGGGTGACCCTGAAGTGGGACCCGGTTGCCCGCGCGGTCGACTACCAGGTCCTCACCGCGCCCGGATGCGACCTTTTGCCACCGTCCGTCGCGGAGTACAAACTCCAGAAGAAGGACCTGGGCACGGCGACAACGTGGACACACGACCAAGTCACCAGCGGCTGCATGAACTACATCGTCGTCGCGGCCGGACTCGGCGGTGAGAGCCCGCGGCAGTGGCCCGGCACACGAGCGTGGCCCTACGAAACCAACACCACCTTCGCGAAGGCGCGTAGCCGGTACTTCGAGGCAGCTCCCGACCCCGGCGATCGAATATCCACGATCACGCTGAGCCCGTCGGCCGATCACGGCATCGTCGTGGTCCGCGGCTTCATCAGGAACAAGGACGAGTTCACCGAGATGATCGGCGACCACCGCGGGTTCGGCACCGATCCCTACGCGTCCGCCAAGGTCGGCATCGCGTGGGACACCGCGACCGGCGAGATCGGCGTCTACGTCCACAGGTCGTGCGTGGCTGGCGCCAACGTCCCCAAACCGTGGGTGGCCGGGTGCAAGGACGCACTGCCGATCCAGTTCATCAGCGGCGCCGAGATGATCCGCGACGACATCGAAACCCCGGTGAACTACATCTCCGCCGTCAAGCGACCGGACGGTTCGATCCGCGTGGGCGTGTCCGCCGTGAACTCCTGGGGCAGCTTCCTCGGCCGGATCAACGCCCGGGTGATCCTGACACCGTCCGGTGACAGCTACACGGCGAACTTCTTCGGCGACAAGTTCCCGGCGTGGGAGATCTACCGATACCCGCGGACCGCCGTCATCGGCAGCGTCCGGCCCGTCGCGTACACCATCGCCACCCGCGACCAGACGTCCATCGACGACCTCAAGGGATACCCGACGATGTGCTTCGGCCATGGCACGGAACAACGCGAAGGCAAGGAACATCCCATGTCGTGCATGTGAGGCGGGGACGGCCTCACTCCCGATCCGACGGTTGGGGGTTCTGCATGGTGAGGCTTTCCCGGGGGTCGGGCTCGCGGGGCCGTCGAACGGGCATCCACCTGTCGAACCACGCGCGGTGCCGCCAGAACAGGTAACCGATCGCGAGCATGCCGAGCGGATGCGTGATCAGAACGCTCTCGCTGAACCACGCTTCCTCACCAGTGGTGAAGCCCGGTCCCCACACGCGCAAGAAGTTGACGATCCCCAGCGCGAACAGGAAAACGGCGGTGTAGAACAGCACACCCTTGCGCTTCATCAGGTTCCCCCAACCCTTTTGGTCAACGATATCCGTTTCGCGGGCCTGCCACCACCGCCGGGCTCCTTCGAGCTTTCGTCCACCCGGCGGGCCGGTCCGCGGTTCGTCACGCTCCGGCGTGCAGGTAGGCCGCCCACAGCGAAGGGGCCTGGGGGAACCGGTCGCGCAGACCCAGGATCGTCCGGTGCAGGGCTTCGGCGGCGCGGGTGGTGCGCAGGGCACCGCCTGTGTCGCTCAGTGCGCGGTAGAAGGCGTCGGCGACGTTGGCGGCGAGGGTGTCGCCGATCGCCCACATCGTCCCGATCACGTGCGGGAACCCCATGAGCTGGCAGGCGGACGTGAGGTGGATGGCCTCGTCGATCAGGTCGGCCCGGCCGGTGAAGGCGGTGCGGCAGGCGGAGAGGTAGGCCAGTTGGGCCTGGTCGAGCCGCACCTCGGCCAGGCCCGCCACGGTGAACGGGTCGCTGTCGTGGTCGTACAACAGCAGCGAACTGTTCGACGGGTCGGTCAGGTCACTCGACCCGTGGCAGGCGAAATGCGCCACCGCGCACTCCGGTAACCGGGCAAGGACGTTCGCCTTGGTCGGCAGCCGAATGCTGTCGCCCGTGCCCGCGTCCATGAGCAGCACCGGGCGCGGCAGGCGGCTGTGCAGCAGCAGGGCTTCGGCCGCGGCGTGCTTCAGGTGGCCTTCGACCCCGGGGTGGACGGCATCGCCACGATCAACGCCGACCCCGCGGGCACATCCGAATCGCGTTCGCGGGCGTGCCGCAGAGCCCGGACAGTCGGCGTGTAGGACGACACGACCCGGTCCATCACTGTGCGCTCGCCGGAAGTGTCGCCGTGGTAGCCCGCGGCGTGCAGGGGCAACAACCCCAGCAGGCCGCCCGGCGCCCACCACACCCGGGGCCACTTCGCTCCATCCGCTGGTCGTCCACTGTGGCCCAGCGCCCCGAGGACCGGCCCGGTCACGTTGTCCCACAACCATTCGAGCGTTTCGACTGTCCTGTCCGCCGAACCGGCCAGCGACTGGTGGAAGGTGTTGACACGCTGGACCACCGCGTCCAGCGTGAGTCCGGGCAGTTCGACCGAGGTGATGCCGTCCCGGGTGAGCAGCAGGGCGTCGCTGCGCAACCGGCTGACGTTGAGGGTCACGACGGGACCGGCCACGGCGCCGGCCACCAGGTGCTCGGTGGACGGCAGCAGCCCGTAGCCGGAAAACCCCGGCAGGGAACGGATCCGGGTCAGGGTCGCGGTCAGCTCGTCGATCAGGTGCAGCCGGTCGTCCACCGCTCGGGCGGCAGCGGGGTCCGTGGCCGCGTCGACCTGGTCCCGCAGTTCCGCCAGTCGCGCGGCGAGTTGCGGGTGTCGCTGCCGCAGGTCGTCGCGGGCCGCCAGGGCTTGGCTGAACAGCACCGCCCGGCCCGCCTCCAGCAGCCGCAACGCCCGTGCCGCTCGCTCGTCGCCGGACCCGCCACTGGCCGACAGGGCAACGGCGGCGGCATCGTTGGCCAGCCCGGAGAACTGGCCGATCGCGTACTGCTGGTCACTGCGGCGCAACCGCTGCGGTGCCAGGTCGGGCAGCAGCCGCACCGCGATCTCCAGCACATCCGCCACACGGTCCGGTTCGGTCGACGCGGCCAGCGCGGCGGCCGCCCTGGCCGCGGTGATCCGTTCCGCCGGTGCCGCGGACCTGACCCTGGCGGCCCGGTCGAACGCGACCAGCGCGGCGTCCCGATCATCCCGCGCGGCGCGGTGGTCGAACCGGTCGCGCAAGGCGATCCCCAGATTGGTCAGCATGCTCGCCTGGTCGGGGTGGTCCGGGCGGGTGGCCGCCACCGCGTCGGCGAACGCGCTGACCGAACCATCCACATCGGACAGTTCGGCCGTCCGCCCGAACCGGCTGTGCAGCGCGGCACCGAGGCCGCTCAACAGCCTGGGCCGGTCCAGGTCGTCCGCCGGGGCGGTCGCCAGTGCGTCGGTGAGGAAGGTGATCACCGCGTCGAGGTCGGCGGGCACGCCTGTCCGGCCGTACCGAACCCGGAGGGTCCCGGCCAGTTCGGCCTGTACCCGGACCCGGTCGGCCGCGCGAGCGACCCGCAGCGCGGCACGACCTGTCTGAACGGCCTCGTCCAGGTCCGCCGGTGCCCCGGCGCGTTCGAACCTGACACGCAACGCGGTGCCCAAGTTGGTCAGTTGCAGTGCGTTGGCGGTGGGGCTCGCCCGCACCGCCTGTCTGAAGGCCTGGATCGCCTCCTCCAGGTCCGCCATCGCCCCGGTGCGTTCGAACCGGGCCCGCAGCGGGATTCCCAGACCGCTCAGCATCGCGGGCCTGTCGGGGTGGTCCGCCGGGGTGGCGGCCACGGCTGCGCGGCCCGCCGCCACAGCGGCGTCCAGATCCGCCAGCGCCCCGGTGAGCCGGAACCGCGCCTGCAGCGTGAGGTCGAGACTCGCCAGCACCTTGGCCCGCAGGAAGTGGTCGACGGGCGTGATCCGCACGGCCGCATGGCAGGCGTCGACGGACGCGTCCAGGTCCGCGGGAGCACCGGCGAGTTCGAACCGTTCCCGCAGCGCCCAGCTCAGCTCGTACAGCGATCCCGCCCGGATGACGCCGGCGGCGGGATTCGCGGCCAGGGCCGCTTCGACGGTCTCGATGGCCTCGTTGAGGTCCTGCGGCGCGGCAGTGCGCGTGAACCGGGCCCGCAGAGCTTCGGCCAGGTCGGTCAGGTGTGCGCCGCGGATCTCCGGTGGGTAGTCGGCGGGAACGGCCCGCACCGCCGCCCTGCCTGCCTCGATCAGCGCGTCCAGGTCCTCGGCGGTCGCGGAGTGTTCGAACCGCTGCTTCACGGCCATGGTCAGGTAGCCGAGGATCACCGGCCGGTCGGGGTGGTCGGCCGACGCGTCCGCGATGCGTTGCCACAACTCGGCGGTGTGGACGAGCAGGTGGCCGGGCAGGTCTTCGCGGCCGAGCAGGTCGATGGCGTGCGGCGCGGCCTCGTCGGCGAGCAGGGGCCTCAGCGGTCGCGGCAGTCCTTCGACACCGTCGATGAAGCACGGGGTGAACAGGGTGACGCAGGTCCTGAGATCCTCCTTGCCGCCCTTCGGCGACAATGCGTGATACCGGTACCAGTGCAACCAGCCCAGCACGAACCTGGCTTCCCGGTCGCGGTCGCTGCCGAGCGCCGCGGTGAGTTGCCGTGCCTCGGCGAGGGCTTCCGGTTCCAGTGCGAGTGCGAAGTCGCGGTCAGCGGCTATCCGGTCGAGCCGGGTCTGGACCGCTGACAGCCAATGCTCCATGCCGTCGATTCTTCCGCCCGACAGCGACGACAGCCATCACAGAACCGTGAACGGCTCGCTCAGATGCGGAGTCGCCAGCACTGCCCCGGCGTCCCGTGCCCGTGCCAGCAGGTTTGTGCGTGTGTCGCGTGCTTGCCGCTGGTCCTCCTCGTAGACGTACGACACCGACGGCGCGACGAGTTGCACCGCGTGGACCAACACGTCGCCCGTCACGATCAACTGCGCGTCACCCGACTGGACGATCACCGACTGGTGTCCCGGGGTGTGCCCGGGTGTGGGGACGAGCGTGACTGATTCACCGGAACTCGTCCGCAGCACGACCGACTCACCGGTGATCTCGTCGAGTTGCCCGGCGTCCCGCAGCGGCCGCACCGCCCACGAGTACATCGGCTCGGCGGCGGCGAGCCACTTCGTTTCCGCGTGCTGCACGACGTACCGGGCGTTGGGGAACACCGGCGTGCCGTCCGGGTCGACCGCCCATCCACAGTGGTCGGTGTGCAGATGCGTCAACACGACCGTGCCGACGTCGGCCGGGTCGATGCCTGCTTCCGCCATGGCCTCGGGCAGTCGTCCCGGTACCGGCGCCCAGGCGCGGGCCGGTGCCGTCGCGGGGCCGATGCCCGCGTCGACCAGAGTGACCCGGCCGTCCGCCGCACGGATCGCGTACGCCCGGAAATCCAGCCACCACTTGCCGTCCGCGCCGAACGCCGCCGGATCCGCGGCACGGGCCGACGCCCATTCGCGCTCGCCCGCGTCGGGGAATCCCGCTGCCCAGTCCAGAAACGGCCCCCGTGCGTCACGCAGCGCGACGATCTGCCACCCGCCGATCATCATGGGCCACACCCTATCGCCGCACTTCACCGGTGGCGCTAGCCTTGATTGGCACACCAAGTACGCAACCGCGATGTGGGGGACGCCGGATGGCCACACTGTCGATCGTCAACGCCCAGGTGTTCGACGGGGAGTCCGACGACCTGATCCCCGGCACTGTGCACGTCGACGGCGACCGGATCGCCGCGGTCGGCCCGGACGCGCCGGGCACCGCCGACCGCGTGATCGACGCCCGCGGCGGCACTGTGCTGCCCGGCCTGATCGACGCCCACTTCCACGCGTACGGCATCAGCCTCAACGGCCAGCACATCGAGTCGACGCCGTTGAGCTACGTGGCGCTCGCCGGTGCGCAACGGCTGACGAACGCGCTCGGCCGTGGTTTCACCACAGTGCGGGACGTCGCGGGCGGCGATCCCGGGCTGGCCGCGGCGATCGAGCAGGGGCTCATCGCCGCCCCGCGTTACCTGTACACGGGCGCCGCGCTGAGCCAGACGGGCGGGCACGGCGACCCACGCGGCACCGACACCGACCTCTGCGGATTCCACAACCACATGTGCGAGGTCGTGGACGGTGTGGACGCGGTGCGCCAGGCGGTGCGCGACCGCTTCCGACGTGGCGCGCACGCGATCAAGATCATGACGTCCGGTGGGGTCATGTCGCTCACCGATCCGATCCGCCTGCCGCAGTACTCCGCGGACGAGATCGCGGCCATCACCGACGAGGCCCGTCGGCGCGGCAGTTACGTCGCCGCGCACGCGTACTCACCGGAGGCGATCAAGCACTCGGTCGAGAACGGCGTGCGCTCCATCGAGCACGGCAACCTGCTCGACGCCCCCACCGCGGAGTTGATGGCCAGGCACGAGGCGTTCCTGGTGCCGACTTTGGCGGCGTACGACGCCATCGAGCGTCGGGGTGAGGAGTTCGGCCTCGCCGCCGTGTCGAAGGCCAAGAACCGGGAGGTCCTCGACTTCGGGAAGGTCGCGATCGAACTGGCCAGGGCCGCCGGTGTCCGGGTCGGGTTCGGCACCGACCTGATGGGCGGCCTGGAAGACGAGCAGTCGCAAGGCCTGCGGCTGCAGATCGAGGTGGACGGCGTGCTGAACACGCTGCGGTCGGCCACTTCGGTCAACGCGGACCTGATCGGCCGTCCCGACCTCGGCAGGGTGCGCGCCGGGTGCGTGGCCGATCTGCTTGTCCTCGACGGAAATCCGTTCGACGAGCCGGGAATTCTGGTGCGCGATCCGGACAAATGGACTGTCGTCCAGTCCGGCGTGCCAGTTGGCTGACCCGTCGGCGGCAATACTTACCAAGGCGGATACCAAAATGCTACTGGAGGTGGATAATCCGGTATCACCGAGTCGTTACTGTTGACGCATACGACGTGACAGGGGGGCAGCGACATGGTGCCGTACCATCCACCCAGACCGAGAACACCCGAAGTGGGACAGGAAACCGCGACGTCGGAATCCGATCGGGCGCCCGCGGGCGTGACCGACCTCGGTTCACGGCGAATCGCCAAGCTGGAGCGTGAGATCACCGAACTGCGGGCGGCGAACGAGGTGCTCAGGGGCGTCATCGAGGTGTTCGCCGCGACTGCCGTCAGCGAGTCGGCGAACCGCGCGAGGCGCGCCGACAACGACCTGCGATGGCCGTGACGGCACGCCTCGTCATTCGCCGCTCGTCAAACGCACTTGCGGATCTCGACCCGGTTCTGTGCCGACAGCCGCCGCATCGCCAGTGAAATCGGCGATCTCGGCGCCACCGATGCCGGTTCCTGTGTCTGCAGCAGCGCGACACCGAGTTGTGTCAACGAATGTACAGCGGTGTTGCGTGAGCGGGTGGTGGCCACCAGGCCCGCCTCACGCAGGACTGTCGCGTGTTTGCTCGCCCCGGCCATCGATATCCCCAGCCGTTGGGCCAGTTCCCCGGTGGAACAGCTCTCGGTCAACGCCTGCAACGCGGCCGCCCTGGTGTGCCCGACCAGCGCGCCGAGGGCCTGTTCGTTGCCTTCGGCGGCGGTGGAGAAAGCCGAGATGAACGCGGGCCCCGCCGACGCGGGGAACACCAGCGCCGGCAGTCCCGTCTCCTGCTCGGTGTGCAGGAACACCGCGACCGTCCGGCCGGCGAGGAAGACCGCGGGGTACAGCAGCAGCCCGCGTCCGCCCAGGTGGATCTCGGTGTCCGGGTCGCCGGGGATCTCGAGCACCGGCGGATTCCACCGCACCCGCGGGTGCAGCGTGGTCAGCATGTGGTCCATCCCGTTGGTGATGCCGATCCGGCCGCGGACGTCCCGTTCGGCTTCGAGCGCGCCGCGAATCGAGTTCCAGTGCGGTCTGACCACCACCTGGCAGAAATCCAGCACGGCGTCGTCGATGGAGCGCGCAGCGCGCTCGTCGTGTCCTTTGCGCTGCTGTGCGCGTGCCCGGTCGATCAGCCACAGCAGGTCCGGGATCGGCCGCTGTTCGGTGAGCAGCCGGTGGATCCTGTTCGGCTGTGACCCCAGTGACCGGCGCACGTGCTTGCGCCACTCGCCGTGCGCCTCCCCGGATCGACCGAGCAGGTCGAGCGCGAAGATGCTCTCGGCCACCGGGCTCTGCCCGGCCGCCATCTGTAACCGACCGAGGTCCTTGGTCGTGAATCGTATTCTCACCACTGCCCCCAGTACTCCTCGACGCATTCCGTTAGGAGAAACGAGGCCGAATGCCAGCACCCCGGCTCTCCCCCAATAGAGCCATGCGCCCAATTGTCCGCGTCATCCCCAGAGGTCCATCTTTCGCGGATACGGCATTGTATGAGGGCTGGCTGATCCGGCACAACCGACGGTAAATGGTCAGGCCGAGTCCTGGCCAGGCCCCGGCGGCGCGTGGCCCTGGCCAACTGGCCTGCGAATTCAACGCACGAGCGAAACAGAGCCTCCGCACGGCCGTATCCCACCGGGGCCGCACGCAGGCGTTACACCTGCTCCAGACGGCGTAGCGCACTGACCGGACCGGTATACACGAGATTGAATATTGTCACAAAGTGTAGAACTACCTATACCCCCATTAGGGCCAGCATCTTTCAGAACGACAACACCCTGATGGGGACACGTTCCGAACGTCCAACTGGTATCCCAGCCGAGGCGGGACATTCACTTGCGGAGATACGTCAATACGGCGAGCACACGGCGATGTTCGTTCATGTCGACCAGCCCGAGTTTCGTGAAGATGTTGCCAATATTCTTGGCCACCGCGGCTTGGCTGACACACAGTGTCTCGGCTATGGCGCTGTTGGTTTTCCCCAGCGCCATCAGCGTCAGCACCTCCAGCTCGCGCGGTGTCAGCCGGTCCAGTGCTTCCTTGCGCCGCTTGCTGTGCAACAACGAGCGGACCGCCTCGGGATCGATCACCGTGTGACCGTCCGCGATGCGCTCGATCGCCTCGATGAACTCGGTGACGGCGCCGACCCTGTCCTTGAGCAGGTAGCCGAGTCCGCCGCTGGTGCGGGCCTCGGTTTCGAGCAGCTCCAACGCGTACGTCGTGGCCACGTACTGGGTCAGCACCAGGACACCGAGACTGGGATGCCGCGACCGCAGCTGCGCCACCGCGCGCAGGCCCTCGTCGCTGTAGTCGGGCGGCATCCGCACGTCGGTGACCACGACATCGGGTTTGATGTCGTCGACGGCCGCGACCAGGCCGGGGACGTCACCCACCGCCGCGACGACCTGGTGGCCGAAGCGGGCGAGCAGCTCGATCAGCCCCTCGCGCAGCAGAACGGCGTCCTCGGCGATGACTACCCGGAGACGGCGAGGCTCTGACATGGCACTTCCACGAACACCTGAGTCGGGCCACCGGACGGACTGGTGATCCGCAGTCTGCCCTCCACCACCGACAGCCGGTCAGCGAGCCCCTGCAGTCCGGTTCCGTCGGCAGGGTCGGCACCGCCGACGCCGTCATCGGTGACCATGAGTCTGAGCCGATCCCCCTCGAGTGCACCGGTCACGCACGCCGAGTGCGCGCCGCTGTGTTTGATCACGTTGGTCAGCGCCTCGCTGACCGCGAAGTAGGCCACCGTCTCGATGGCGGGCGGCAGGCGGTGCGGCAGGTCGATGCGGACGTCCACCGGCAGCGGGCAGCGGTCGGCGATGTCGCCGACGGCCGCCGCGATGCCGCGGTCGGTCAGCACCTGCGGGCGGATGCCGCGGATGAGTTCCCGCAGCTCGGCGAGCACCTGCTGGGCCTCGCCCTTCGCCCTGGTGATCAGCCGTCGGCCGTCCCCGCCGCCGCGGGAGGTCTCCAGTTCGGCCACGCCGAGCGTCAGCACCAGCGCGGTCAGCCGCTGCTGGGCGCCGTCGTGCAGATCGCGCTCGATCCGCTCCCGCTCGGCCTGGAACGCGTCGACCAGCCGGGTCCTCGACCTGGTCAGTTCGTGGATCTGCGTGTTGAGGTCGGTGTCCCTCGGGGTCAGCAGGTAGCGCGCGAGCGCGGACTGGGCGAGCGCCAGGTACCCGACGCCGTACGCGAACAACGGCATCAGGGCGAGCGAGATGATCACCAGCAGGGTCATGCCGAGGGTGCCCGTCACCGGCACGCCGACGTTCACGATCGGCCGGTAGTCCAGGATGAACTCCACCAGCGGCGTGAACGGCATGAACAGCATGGACAGCACCAGAGTCACCAGGACGATGTCCACGAACGAGAGCACGAGGGTGAGCAGCAGGGCGTACGCGAACTCGCGCCACGTCGCGGCTTCCCCCAGCCGGACGAGCAGCCACCTGCCGATCCCCTTGACCGGCAGGTGCACGCGGACTGTTTTCTGCTGGTTCTTGTCCACCACTCGCAGCCGGCGGCGTTCCAATCCCGCCAGCGGTACCGCGATCAGCAGATTGCCGACCAGGACGGCCAGGGTGAGCACGAGGAAACCGGAGAGTGTCTCCACCTCGAGCAACCACCGGTGCACCGCCAGCGTCGGCAACGCCATGACGAGCCCGCCACCCAGATAGCCGAAGGCACGCCACGGCCAACTGGACCCCAGGAAGGCACGATGACCACTGCGCAACGCCGTGCGCAGGTCAGTAGGAGCCATGGCCAGGCCATCGGACACGGCAGCCGACACGCGGGTTCCACCCCTTCTACCCCAGTATGAACACGACCTTACCGACCCTGACGGGATCGGTCACGCCGCGGAAGGGTTCCCGGTGCCGACTTCGACCCGATCAGACCAATGGCGCGTAGAAGTACGTGTACCGGCGTTCGAACCGGCCGTCGGCGGCGAACTTGAAGAAGTCGGCGAACCGCGCCGTCACCTCAGTGCCGTTCTTCAGCGTGCCCGCGAAGACGCCGCGCACCGCGACCTGGTCGCCCGCGTCCACGATGGACTCGACCACGTGCGCGCCTTCGCGGATCTGCCGCTGGGCGGTGAAGAACCTGGTCAGGCCGTCGTGGCCGACGATCGGGTCGAAGCCCGGCCGGTGGTACACCGCGTCCGGGGCGAACAGCCGGACCAGGCTGTCGAAGTCGGCCAGGTCGACCAGTTCGTAGTAGTGCCGCACCTGACGGCTGCGTAAGTCGGTTTCGATCATCATTGTCTTCTCCTCGTGTCGATGCCGGCGAGCGGCATGGTGTGGGTGGGTACCGGCAGGCCCGGCGCCCACACGTCCTTGATCCCCACCGAGCCCGGCGCGTACTCGCCGAGCGAGCTGATCAGCAGCCGCAGTTCGAACGCCAGGCAGTCGATCAGGCGCGTCAGGCCGTGCTCGGTGTCCTCGTCGGCGGCGAGCAGCCCCGCACGGCCGAGCCCGACCGCCCTGGCACCCAGTGCGAGGCACTTCACCGCCCGCGCGCCCTCCCAGACCCCGCCGGAGGCCAGCAGGCAGTGCGGTCCGGCGTCGATCTGGGTCAGGCATTCGCCCAGCGGCAACCCGACGTGGTCGAGGAACGCCAGTGGCGCCCAGCCGGTGCCGCCCTCGGCACCGTCCACGGTGACCGCGTCGGCACCGGCCTGCCACGCCACGGCCGCCGCTTCGCGGACGTCCCGGCCGGGGTGCAGCTTGACCCACGTCTTCGCGCGCGGGAAGTTGTTGCGCATCAACCTGATCTGCTGACGCAGGATCTCCGGGGTGAACGTGCCCGGGCTGCTGCACCGCAGCACGCGTCCGCTCTCGGCGCCGTAGACGAGGTCGAGCGAGTACTGGTCGCCGACGCGGTCGGCGTCGGCGCGGTCGAGGACCGTCATCCCGCCGATCCCGGGTTTGGCTCCCTGGCCCACTTTCAGCTCGAACCCGAGCCGCCCGGAGTCCAGCAGCGACCGGGTGGACGGGTCGCTGTAGACCAGGTTCCACACCTCGGCGTCGGCGTCCTCCGTGCTCTGCTGGACGACGAGGCCGCCGAGCCCGTCCGGCAGTTGCTCGGCGTACGCGCGGACCCGCCGCAGCAGTGACCGCTCCCCCACCGCCCCGAGACGGCCGTACCCGTTGACCGGGACGACGTTCTCGCCGATCACCACCGGAACTCCGAGCCGCCCGGCCTGCCCGCTGATCGCCAGGCCGATGTCGGGACCGGCGACCCGGGTCGACCCGAACGCCGAGAGGTAGACCGGGACCGGCGCGGTGAACCCGCCGATCACGGTGGTCAGGTCGACGTCGCCGTAGGTCGGTTCCCGTGCCAGGTCGAGGAGTTTGTCCATCCGGTTCGGCGTGAAGATCGGCGGCGCCAGCCGGATCGCGTCCAGGGGGTCGCGGTGCACTGCCCCGGTCGCCCCGTACACGGTCGTGCCGTAGCTTTCGACGGGCGGGAACGCCGCCGCGGCGCCGTCACGGGCCCGTGCCCGGATCGCCTGTTCGGGGAATCCCTCTGCCCGCAGCCGGTTCACCGCGACACCACACCGGGGATCTTGGGGTGCGCGGTGGTCTGCCACACCGAGTCCAGTCCGGCCAGGTACCGGGTGAACCGTTCGACACCGAGCCCGAACCCGGCGCTGCCGGGGATCCCGTCCCGCACCATCTCCAGGTACCAGCCGTACTTGGCCGGGTTCTCCCCGGTTTCCCGCATCCGCGCGACGATGGCGCGGTACTCGTGTTCCCGTTCGCTGCCGCTGCACAGCTCGCCGTAGCCTTCCGGGGCGATCAGGTCGAAGTTGCGCAGCACGCCGGGCTCGGTCGTGCTCTCCCGGTCGTAGAAGCCCCGGGATCCCTTGGGGTAGTCGGTGATGAAGAACGGCGTACTGGCCTTGCGGGACAGCGTCGCCTCGCCGACCCAGTCGATCTCCGCGTCCGGGTTCTGGTCGTGACCGAGGCCGTGCAGTTCGCTGACCGCCTGGCTGTGGCTGATCCGGCCGAACGGGGTGCCGAGCAGGTCGGTGAACGCCCCGGTGTCCCGGCCCAGCACGTCCAGTTCGTCGGCCGCGGCGTCGATCACGTGCCGCACGACCGACCGCACGAGTCCCTGTGCCACTTCGAGGATCTCGTCGCGGCCGACGTTGGCCACCTCGACGTCGATCTGGTGGAACTCGGCCAGGTGCCGCTGGGTGTTGGCGGTCTCCAGCGGCTCCAGCCGGATGTTCGGCGCGACGTAGAAGATCCGGTCGAACGCGAGCAACGAGGCCTGCTTGTACAGGATCGCGCTCGTCATCAGCTTGTACCGGTGACCGTAGTAGTCCACGTCGACCTGCTTGGAACCGCGTACGCCCGGGTCGGTGACCGGTCCCATGATGGGCGGCAGCAGTTCGACGAAGCCCGCGCGACGGAGGTGATCACGGGTCGCGGTCAGCATGTGGTGCTGGAGCCTGAGTGCCGCCCTGGTCACGTCGGATGTGAGGTGCTCCCGTGGTCCGGGTGCCTGCACCGGTTCGATCATGGTTTATCCCTGCTGGTCACGCGGGCACCGGTTGGTCGAACCGGCGCCGCTGGTAGTCGAGGTCGTCGAGCAATCGTCGGTGGGACAACGGTTCTCGGTGGACACGGACGGCCGCGGGCAGCGGCATCCGGCCGGTGTTCCACCACTCCAGCCTGCCGTCGGGCCCCACCACGCTCCTGGTCCGGTTGTCGTTGTCCGGATGCAGGCAGTAGGGCACGTCGAGCAGGCCCTTCTCGAACGCCAACGGCAGTGCCCGCGCCACTGTGGGTGCGCAGCCGAGCACTTCGCCGACCAGCGCGCTGGCCTGTTCGTGGATCCCCGTGTCCATCTCGGACTCCGAGGTCCCCGCCGGTTCGGACGCGGCGGCCTCGTGCGCGATCCGCAGCGCCTGGACGTTCTCCTCGATCGTGGGGATCCGGTGCGCCTCGGCGACGGTCTTCACGATCATCCGCTCGGTGCCGGTGCGCACGGCCAGCCGCGCGCTCTCGCGCAGCAGCCGCTTGGCACCTTCGGGGGTCCGCGGGAACAGACCCATGTAGGTGTACAGCACGACGTGCCAGTCCACTCCGGACAGGTGTTCGGCGCACAGCCGCCGCAGCGCGCCCAGCGCCTCGGCGTCCTGCTGCGGGTGCGTCTGCTGGGCGTAGCTCGCCGAGACGCTGCGCATGCCGTGTTCGACGAAGAACAGGCATTCCAGCACGCTGATCGCGATCAGCAGGCTGGGCGGGCACAGCTGGCCGAGCATGCAGCCGCCGAAGCTCTCCAGGTGGCATTCGTCCGGGTGCTCGGCGAGCAGCCGGGTCGCCCGCGTCCACGACGCCGTCGCCGTCCGCAGTGGGATCCTGCTGTACGGCAGGCAGTACGACACCGGCCCACCCTCGGTCGCCGTCAGCCCGGCGGCGAGCATGGTCCGGAAGATCCGTTCCGGCTGCGCCGAGCCGTGCCTGACCTGGACGGGGAAGTCGTCGGCCACCACCCCGTGCAGCATCCTCGCGGTGCGGTCCGCGCCGTGCGTGACGATGGGGAAGCCGTTGAGGTCCAGCCCGCGGGCCACCGCCCTCGCGGCCTCGTCGAACTGGCCGACCCTGGTGTAGCTGTCCAGGGTGACCGTGCCGATCGCGGGTACGCCCGACGCGCGCACGGCCAGCAGCCCGTCGCGCATCACCCGCACACCGGCGAACCCCATCCTCGGCTGCACCAGCAGCCGTCCCGCCTGGTGCCCGGCCGCGACGAACCGGCCGAACGGAGGATGCCGCACGGGGCCGGTCATACCGGCAGCCGCATGCGCTCGGCGACGAACTCGCGGAACCGCCCCATCGCCTCGCCGGTCTGGCCCGCGGCCACCGGGAACACCGCGTCGTAGCCGTGGTCGAGCAGGTCACCGGCCAGGCCGGTGTTCCTGTCCCCCACGACGCCGAGCGCCCCGCCGATCACCACGAGCAGGTCGGCGCACGCCGGGTCGGCCCGCAACGCGTCGATCACGCCGACGCCGTCGATGTAGCCGTGCCCGTTGACCGTGCTGATGACCACGCAGTCCGGCTGTTCGGCGCGGCACCGGTCGACCAGCAGGTCGACCGGCACGCACACACCGAGGTTGATCACCTCGTGGCCCATCTCCTCGATGAACAGCTGCAGCACGACCAGGTTCCACATGTGCGCGTCCGACGGAACGCTGGACAGCACGAACCGGCGGCGCGGGCCCGTGCCGGTGGTCAGCTCAGGGGCCAGCCCGGGGGTCACAGACGCTCCAACTCGAAGATGGCCGACACGGACACACCGATGGTGTGCTTGCGCAGGCAGCGCCACCCGCCCTCCTCGAAGACGCCTTCCCACTCCGCCATCGTCGGCAGGTACACGCCCATCAGGTCGTGGCCGACTTCGAAGCCGAGCGTGAAGATCGGCAGCTTGTCGTCGCTGTAGGTGTCGGTACGCGCGGTGTCGCCGAGCATGAACCGGCGTGCCGACGGGAAGGCCTCACGCAGCGCCCGCAGCGTGCGCACGCAGTTCTCCCTCGGCCAGAAGTCGTGGCCCATCATGAAGCAGGTGAGCAGGTCGACGTCGGCGAACTCGGGACGCGGCTGGATCGCGCGCACGTCGTCCTCGATGAAGCTCAACCGGTCGGCCACGTCGTTGCCCGCCGCCTCGTGGCGTGCCATGTCCAACGCGGGCACGGCGATGTCCACGCCGACGCCGGTGGATCCGGGATAGCGGCTGACGATCTGGATCAGCCGTTCGCCGCTGCCGGAGCCGAGGTCGGCGACCTTCGTCGGCGTGAAGTCCAGACCGTGCATCGCACCCCAGAACGCCGGGTCGAAGAAGCGTTCGTTGACCTCCCGGCAGGCGTAGCTGATCGCCTTGGCGTCCCGGCTGTAGAACTTGCCGACGCGGTTGGCGTTGCGCAGCACGTACGGCATCTTGATGAACAATTCACCGCTGCCCTGGGTGAGCCAGTGGAACAACGCCCGCTGCTCGAAGGCGGCCGCGAAGTGCTCGCCGGTCAGGACCGTGTCGCCCTGCCGTTCGACGATGCCCACACTCGCCAGCGCGGTCAACATCCCCATGGTGGCGGTCGGGTGCAGGTCGTTGCGCTCGGCGAACTCGGGCACGTTGAACTTGCCGTGCTTGTCCAGTTCGTCCAGCGCCCCGACCTCCCACGCGGCACCGATGGCGTTGGCCGCCACGGCCGAGTTGAAGATGTGGGTGGTCGCCGTTCCCACGGTCTCGTCCGGAGTGGTGGGACTGTTGTCGACGAGGGTCATCGGTCGTTCTCCAATCGAGTGGTGACTGTGACGGACTCCTGCTCGGCCTGTGCTTCGGCGGCGGCGAGCGCGGGGGCGAACCCGCGCATCGTCGGGCTGCCGGTGGCGAACGCCGCCAGCGCGGCGACACCCACCGCGCACAGCACGATCGCTGTCGTCGCCGAGGTCGACTCGGCGATCAGGCCGCCGAGCAACGGCCCCACCGCGACCGCGGCACCGCCGAGCAGGTTCAGCACGCCGCTGAGCCGCCCGCGCATCCGGTCGGGAGTCCGCATCATCTGGTAGGTGGTGAAGACGGTGTTCGCCGTCGGGGTGAGAAACGCCATGGCGCCAAGCAGAGCCGCCACGGTGACGACGTTGCCCAGTGACACCGCCAGCACTGGGACAAGCGCCGCGAAAACCCAGAACACGCCGATCACGGCGACGTACGGGCTGAGTGTCCGGTACAGCCACGGCGCTGCCAGCGCGCCGAGCAGGCCCCCGACGCCCAAGATGGACAACATCAACCCGGTGTCCGCGGACGACACGCCCCGCTGGGTCATCGCGGCGATGATCACGATGTACAGAGCGAAGAACGCGAGATTCAACCCCAGCGCGCACAACGCTGTGACGCGGATGAGGCGTTCCCGCCAGACCCACCGGATGCCGTGCCAGATCTCCGTCGGCAGGCCGCTGATCGGCGCCCTCGTCCGGTCAGTGGGCGGCAGCCGCAGGAACAACAGCATCAGCAGGGACAGGACGTGCGCGATCGCGCCTGCCAGGAACGGCACGAGCGTGCGGATGGCGAACAGGATTCCGCTCAGTGCCGTACCGGCCAGTTGGCCGAAGAAGCCACGCGCACCGACCAACGCGACCGCGGTCGACAACTGGCTGGCGGGCACGACTTGGGGCAGTGAGGCGTCTTCGGCTGGTTCGTACAACGCGTTGCACGCGCCCAGCGCGACCGACACCACCACCATCAGCGACACCGGGACAGGGCCTGCCCACAGTGTCACCACCATGGTCGCCAGCCCGACCGCCCGGATCGCCTCGCACGCCAGCATGACCGTCTTGCGGTTCCACCGGTCCACCAACGCGCCCGCGACGACGCCGACCACCACCTGACCGACCGCGTTGGCACCGGTCACCAGTCCGGCGAGGGCGGGCGAGCCGGTCGAAGCGAGCACGAGCAGCGGGAAGGCCAGCATCACCAGGTTGAAACTGACCTCGGACAACGCCCTGCTGCCCCACAGGAGGTGGTAGTTCCCGTTTCGCCGCAACGGAACAGTCATGGTGTCCCCGCTGTCCTGGTCAGGCCAGCACCCGGGAGCGGGCCCGGGTCTCGACGAAGAGCCTGCGGACGTCGCGGATCAGGTTCACCCGCTTGAGCCAGCGGTCGTTGCCGTCGTACCGGGGCACGAACGGCGCGCGGCCGTGCACGACCTGGTAGTTGTCCAGGAAGATCAGGTCTCCCGGGCTGAGCACCACGCTCTCCACCGAGCCGCGCAGCGAGTCGAACGCGCGCCGCATCGCCGCGTCCGCGGTGTCGTCGCCTGGGGTGGCGACGTCGGTGAAGTCGAGGTCGATGCGCAGGTACGGCTGCTGGCTCGGGCCGAACACGATCGGCCCGACCGTCGACATGCGCTGCGAGTCCTGATCACCGGGCAGGTTGACGTTGACGTGCGAGTCGTCGGCGAAGAACCGGAACCGGTCCTCGTTGAGCACCGCGCGGACGTCGTCCGGGACGTCGATGCTGCCGACCCGCACGTAGGTGGTGCCCACCGCGTCCGGGTTGCGCAGGCAGAACAGGGACACGTAGTCGCCGCGGCACGGGTGGTGCACGTCCTCTGTGTGCAGTGCCAGCGTGAGTTCACTGCTGGCGCTGGTCAGCGACCGCTCCTCACCGGGCGACGGGCACACGTCGTGCACCATCCGGCCGTCCTGCTGGTCCGACCAGGAGAACGGTTCGGCCAGCCCGGCACCGCAGATCATGTGCAGCACTTCCTCCGCACGGCCCGCGCCGGTCTTGACGGCCATCTCCCACCCGGCGGGCGTCGGTGGCAGGTCCTCGCTCAGCGGCAGGTTCGACACCACCGCGATGTCCGCCTCGGACACCCGCACCTCGGTCAGGAACTCGCGCATCCGCACCGGCAGGTGCTGGGACACCCGCGCGGCCCGGTCGGCGAACGTGACCGGGTCCCACAGTTCTTCCTCAAGCAGCACGCGGGTGACGAGCGCACCGACCTCGTCGCGCTCGTGATCGTCAAGTCGCAGCGTTCGCACGCCATTTCCTTTCTGTCCCCGGCCACGGGGGTCTCCCGGCCGGTGTTCCGATCAGCTCTTGTGGTCGCACCATTCGGCGATCCGCGCCAAGGTGCCGGTGAATTCGTTCGCGATCGCCTCGACCGTCGCCGCGGTCAGCGATTCGGGTGAGTGGTACCAGGTGAAGGACAACTGGTCGGCGTAGACGCTGCCGTCGATCGTCAGTGGCATGGTCGCCCGTTCGGCAAGGCTGTAGTCGCCGCCGATCCCGGGTTCGCGGGACTGGCACAACGCGCCGGGCTGGTCGTAGAACCTGCCGTGGTAGTTGAACAGGACCCACGGTTCGGGCCGTCCGGCCAGATCGGCGCCGGGCGTGCCCGGTGCGCTGAGGTAGCGCAATGCGCCGTAGCCGATCCCTTGTCCTGGCAGCTTTCGCAGTTGCCCGCGCACCGACTTCACCAGTGCGGTCAAGTCCGGCCCCGTGGTGTCCAGCGCCGGGATGTCCAGTGTGACCGGGTACATGCTGGTGAACCAGCCGATCGTCCTGGTCAGGTCGACGCCGTCGAACAGTTCGTCACGCCTGCCGTGACCTTCCAGCATCACCGAGACCCGGTCACGGCCCGTCCAGGTGGATATCGCGTGCCCGAGCGCACTCAACAGGATGTCCGCCACGCTGCTGCGGAACATCGCTGGGGCCTTGTACACCAGCGTTTCGGTGTGCTCGACACCCAGCCGGACAACCACTTCCTGTTGCGAACCGACCGTACCGAGGTCCGTGCCGTGCTCCGGCTTCTCCAGTGCGGTCGCGCCAAGCCAGTACTCGAGCTCGTGGTCGAGGTTCGCCGACGCGACGTGGTCGACCAGGTTGGCCGACCAGTCCCGGTAGGACGTGGTCCGGCCGCCCAGGTCGACCGGTTCGCCCTTGACCGCCTGTGCGTAGCCGGTTTCCAGGTCCTCGATCAGGATCGACCAGGACACCCCGTCGATCAGCAGGTGGTGCACGATGATCAGCAGCTTCGCCGCCGCGCCGGGGCCGAAGTCGAACAGTTCCACCCGCACCAGCGGCCCGGTCGCGAGGTCCATGGTGGACTGTGCGACCGCGGCGACGCGTTCCGCTTCCGCCTGGCCCTGCTCGGAAGCATACGCCGAAAGGTCGTGCTTGCGCACCAAGTCCTGCGTGGAAGGCGGCGCGTTGTACTGCCGCCACGACCCGTCGGTGAACTCGAACCGCATCCGTAGCGCGTCGTGGTGCTCCAGCAGGGCGAGCACCGCCGTGCGCAACGCGTTCTCGTCGTAGTCGCCGGCGAGTTCGATCAACGTCGACTGGTTGAAGTGGTGCGGGTGTTCGGTGTGGGTCTGGAAGAACCAGTGCTGCGCCGGGGTCAGCGGCACCGCCCCGGTGACCGGTCCGGCACCGGCGTCGTCCCTCCCACCGGCGCCGACCACGCCGGTGAGTTCGGCGATCGTCCGGTGCAGGAACACGTCCTTAGTGGTCAGCCGGTATCCGGCCGCGCGGGCCTTGGACACCAGCTGGATGCTGAGGATGGAGTCGCCGCCGAGCTCGAAGAAGCTGTCGGTGACACCGACCCGGTCGATCTGCAGCACCTGCTGCCACAGCCGTGCCAGGTCCTGTTCGAGCTCGGTCCGCGGGGCCACGTACCGCAGTCCGCCGCGTTGGGTGAGCTCCGGTTCGGGCAGGGCACGGCGGTCCAGTTTGCCGTTGGGCAACATCGGCAGACGGTCGAGCACCATGAACACCGAAGGCACCATGTAGTGCGGCAGGACTCGTGACACGGCGTCGGCCATGTCGTGTGTCGTCGGAGTGTCCTCGCCCTGCCTGGGCACGACGTAGGCCACCAGCCTCTGGTGTCCTTGCGCGGGCTTGTGGGCGACAACCACCGCGTCGGCCAGAGCGCATTCACGCAGCAGCGCCGCGCGCACTTCGCCGGGTTCGACGCGGAACCCGCGGATCTTGACCTGTTCGTCGGTGCGGCCGAGGAACTCCAGAACCCCGTCGGCGCGGAACCGGACCACGTCACCGGAACGGTAGATCCGCTCGGGCCGCTCGAACGCAGCGGTGACGAACCGGGACGCGGTGAGACCGGGATCGTTGAGGTATTTCAGCGCAAGCCCGTCGCCGCCGAAGCACGCCTCGCCCGGCACGCCGACCGGGACCGGCCGCAGGTGTTCGTCGAGCACGTAGAGCCGTTTGTTGGCAACGGGACGGCCGATCGGGATCGACGGCGAGTCCAGATCGGACACCGTGATCTCGTGCGCCGTGCTCAGACCCATGCTTTCGGCCGGGCCGTACCCGTTGACCACGCGCAGACCGGGGAACTCCCGCAGCGCCATGGCGACGTGCTCGACCGAGGCCGCCTCGCCCGCGGTGATCGCGCACCGCAAGGAGGTGAACGCCTCGCGGTGTTCTTCGAGCATGATGTTGAACAAGGTGGCCGACAGCTGGAGCACGGTGACGCCGTGCTCGGCCACCAGCCGCGAGATCGTGTCGGGGTCCGGGTTCTGACCGGGCTGCAGCACGAAGCTGCCGCCGTGGCAGAGCGCGCCGAACACTTCGAGGGCGAACGCGTCCCACGACACCGGCGACGACTGCATGAACACCTCGTCCGGTCCGAAGTGGACGTAATCGGGGCCCATGTAGGTGCTGACGAGCGCGCGGTGTGCTGTGAGGACACCCTTCGGTGTCCCTGTCGATCCGGACGTGAACATCAGGCAGGCCGGGTGATCCGAGCCGACCACGACCCCTGTCGGGCCGGTGTCGGTCGACGCGCGGTTCTCGTCGAGCCTGACCACGCCCGTGGGCAGCCTGTCCGCCAGTTCGGAGTGGGTGACGAACGCCGCGGCACCGCTGCCGGTGGCGAGCGTGGTCAGCCGGTCGTCCGGGAAAGCCGGGTCCAGCAACAGATACGCGCCGCCCGCCTTGAGCGCGGCCAGCAGACCGGTGATCATCTCCGGGCCGCGTTCGAGGAACACGGCGACCAGGTCACCCGGTCGCACACCGGCGGCGATCAGGTCGTGGGCGAGCCGGTTGGCCGACTCGTCGAGTTCACGGTAGGTGACGCGCCTGCCTTCAAAGATCAGCGCGGTGGCGTCCGGCGTGCTCGCGGCCTGGCGTTCGACCAGTTCGTGCACGCTCGCGTCGGCCGGGTACGGCACGGCGGTGTCGTTCCACTCCACCAGGACGCGTTCGCGTTCGGCCGCGTCCATCAGCTCGATCATCCCCAGTGGACGGTCGGGGTGGGCGGCGATGTCGGACAACGCGACCCTCAGGTGCGCGGCCAGCACCTCGGCGGTGGCAGGGTGGAACAGGTCCGCGTTGTAGTCCCACAGTGCGCGCAGACCGCCGTCGGCCTCGTAGAACTGGACCAGCACGTCCATCTCGACGGCGTGGTGCGGCAGGGCGACGTCGTCGACGCGCAGTCCGGGCATCTCCAGCGTGCCGGTCGGGTTGTTGTGCAACAGGACCATGGCCTGGAACAGCGGCGGCCTGCTGAGGTCGCGGTCCGGCTGGACCGCGTCGACCAGCCATTCGAACGGCACGTCCGCGTTGCCGAACGCGTCGAGGCAGGTGTCCCGGACGTCCCCGAGGAACTGGGCGAACGGCCGCGCCGGGTCGACATCCGACCGGAGCACCACGTTGTTGACGAAGAACCCGACCAGCCGCTCCAGTTCGGCCCGGTCACGGCCGGACACGGCGGTGCCCACCGCGACGTCCCGGCTGCCGCTGTGCCGGGCGAACAGCACCTGGCACGCGGCGACCAGGGTCATGAACAGGGTCGCGCCCTGCCTGCGGCCGAGTTCCTTGAGCCGTTGGGTGACGTCGGCGGGTACGTCGAACTCGACACGCCCACCGGAGCGGGTGCGGACCGGCGGACGGACACGGTCGACCGGCAGCTCCAACGGAGACAACCCGGCCAGGTGTTCACGCCAGTACTCGAGTTTGCCCGCCATCTCCGGCCCGGCCATGCGCCGCCGTTGCCACGCCGCGAAATCCGCGTAACGCACCGGCAGGTCCGGCAACCCGGCGTCCTGCCCGGTCGTTTCCGCGCGGTACAGGGCACCGAGTTCGCGGGTGATGATCCCGTGCGACCACCCGTCGGTCACGATGTGGTGCAGGCTGACCACAAGGACGTGTTCACGCTCGGCCAGCCGGACGAGCATCGCCCGCACGAGCGGGCCGTTGGCCAGGTCGAACGACCGCTCCGCCTCGGCACGCAACACCCGGTCCAGCTCGGACTCCGGCTGCCCGGACAGGTCGACGACGTCGGTCAGCGGTGCGAACGGTTCGCCGATCACCTGGACCCCGCGACCGTCGACCGTTTGGAACGTGGTGCGCAACGACTCGTGCCGGGCGACCAGGCCACGCAGGGCCCGGCGCAGCGCGTCCACGTCCAGCTCGCCGGTCAGGCGGACGCTCAACGCGTCCAGGTGGTTCGCCTCGCCCTGCTCGAACTGGTCGATGAACCACAGCCGTTGCTGCGGGTACGACAACGGCAGGTGGTCGCTGTCGGCGGCGGTGATCTCGTCCGGCGTCTCGGCACCGGCCCGCAACTGACCGAACTCGGCGCCGATCTCCAGCAGCCGCGCGCCGAACTGTTCGATCGTGGCCGTGTCGAACAGTTCCGGGTCGTAGCGCAGCTCGACCGGGATCTCCTCGCCGCCCACCGTGGCTGTCATCGCCAGGGCGACCCGGTCGATCTCGGCCGGGACCAGGTCGGTGCCCGTGCCGGTCCGGCCGACCAGGACGACCGTTTCGACGTCCTCGGCGGGCTGCGGCACGAACTCGAACGGCCGCGAGTTACGCCGCTGGGTGTGCAGCCGCCGCAGGACGGCCGGGACGTCACCATCCACATAGGAGTGTGCCGGGACGACGGTGGCGAACGGTCCGATCATGGCGTCCGAGCCGACCAGTGCCTCCGGCCTGCCGGAGACCGTGGCCCCGAACACGACGTCACGCCCTCCGCACTGGCGCGACAGCAGCACCGACCACAAGCCGTGCAGAACCGTGTCGACGTCGATGTCGAGCCGCTCGGCCAACTGCCGCAGCGGTTGCGCCGGGAGGTTGACCGGGACCACCCGGCTGGGGTTGACCGTGTGCCCGTCGGGGAGACGGTCGTAGCGCAGCCGGACAGGCGTGGTGATACCGGCCAACAGGGCACGCCAGTGCTCGTGCGCTTTGCCGGAGTCCTGGTCCTGGACCCATTCCACGTAGTCCCGCATCGGGCGGCGGGGCACGGTCAGGGTTTCCCGGTCGTCCGGCGCGGCGCTGTACTTGGCGTGGATCTCTTCGACCAACATGGTGACGCTCGGCTCGTCCAGCAACGCCGTGCTGTACGTCCACAGGAGAGCCGCCGCGCCGTCCGGCAACTGGATCACGGCCAGCCTGGTTCCCGGTTCGGCGACGGCAGTGCGTTCCTCGGCGAGCAGGTGCCCGATCCGCCGCGTGCTTTCCGATACGGACAGGTGACGCCAGTCGTCGTGGCTGATCACCGTCGTGGCCTGCCGCCGGACCAGCTGCAGCGACTCCTCCCGCAGGATCGACGTGCACAGCGCGGGAGTCCGGTCGGCCACATACCGGCACACCGAGATCAATGTGGAGATGTCCGGTACCCCGGCCAGCCGGACACAGCGCTGCCGGACCGTGTCGAGTGACTGGATCTGCCGCGGTGTCAACGGGTACAGGTCGGCCACCGCACGGCCGTCGCCGACGATCCGGTCGACCTGCCGCTGGTCCAGGCGGGCCAACGGGAAGTCCGACGGCGTGCGGCCACCGGCTTCCGGTCGCGCGCAGTGCTCGATGATCTCGCGCAGCGCGGCGAAGAAGTCCTCGGCCAGCCGACGCACAGTGCTTTCGTCGTGCAGGTTTTCCGAATAGGTCCAGGTGAACGTCAACTGGCCGCGTTCGACCAGCCCCGCGGCGTCGAGCAGGTAGGTCCGGGCCTCGGCCGGGGACTGGAACTGCCCGAGGTAGTGGTGCCGCCTGCGCAGCAGGCCGCCGTCGTCGGTTTCCGCGCCGAACTGGCCGAGGTAGTTGAAGCTGATGTCCGGCAGCCGGTCCGGGTACAGCACGTGGCCGGGGTCGCCGGGCGCGGTCAGGTACCGCAGTGCGTCGTAGCTCAGGCCCCGGTTGGGGATGCCGCTCAGCCGCTGCTTGACCGACTTGAGCACGTCACCCCACCGCCCCGACTCGGGGATGTCGAGTGCGACGGGGAAATGGGTGGTGAACCAGCCGACTGTCCTGGACAGGTCGACGTCGTCGAACAGCTCCTCGCGGCCGTGTCCCTCCATCCCGATCAGGACCCGGCTGTGCCCGGTCCACCGCGCGATGGTCCGGCCGATCGCGCTGAGGAGGATGTCGTTGATGTGTGTGCGGTACACGGCGGGCACCTGGTGCAGCAGTGCCTCGGTGTCCTCGTGCCCCAACTGGAGGCTGAACGTCCGGGCCGACGCGGCCGTGTTCGCCGCACCCTCGTGGTCCACCGGGAACCCGGGCGCGGAGTTCGGCGCGACCGAACGCCAGTGCTCGATGTCGCCGTCGAGCCCGCCCGCGCCGACGTGCTCGGCCAGCCGCCGGGCCCAGCGGCGCAGTGACGTGGTTCCCCTGCCCAGATCGACCTGCACACCCGCGATGCCCTGCTGGTACGCGGTCGTCAGGTCCGCGAGCAGGACCCGCCACGACACGCCGTCGACCACCATGTGGTGCACGCTGAGCAGCAGCCGTGGCGCGCGGTCCCCGAGCTGGAACAGGACCGCTCGCAGCAGCGGTCCTTTGCCCAGGTCCATGGTGGTCTGGACGTCGTCGGCGATCCGCTCGACCTCGGTGTCGGCGTCGCGTACGCCGGACAGGTCGTGCACCGCCAGGACATCCAGGTCCTCTCCGGACACCACACGCTGACGCCAGGAACCGTCGACCCGGTCGAATCGTGTGCGCAAGGCGGCGTGCTGGTCCACCAAGGCGGCGAGCGCGGACCGCAGCGCCGCCACGTCGAGCTCCGGGGTGAGCTCGTAGAGCACGGACATGCTGTAGTGGTCCGGCGCGACGGTGTGGGCCGCCAGGAACCACTGCTGGATCGGTGTCAGCGGCGCGTCGCCGGTCTCGTCCTCCTCTTCCGCCACCGTGGCCACCGGGGTGGTGTCGATCGTGGTGGCCAGCCGGGCGACGGTCTTGTGGACGAAGATGTCCTTGACCGTCAGGCGCAGCCCGGCGTCCTTCGCCCGTGACACCACCTGGATGCTGATGATCGAGTCGCCGCCGAGCTCGAAGAAGTCGTCGTGCACCCCGACCTGGTCGATCCGCAGCACGTCCGCCCAGATCCCGGTCAGCTCGCGTTCCGCGGCGGTCCGCGGCGCCACGTACTGGGTGCTCGTCACCGGGGTCGTCGGCGGTTCGGGCAGCGCCCGGCGGTTGACCTTCCCGTTCGGGGTCAGCGGAAGCCGGTCCAGCACGACGAATGTCGAAGGCACGGCGTGGCCGGGCAGCGAGGCCGACAGGAAGGTGCGCAGCTCGCCCGTGTCCGGGGTGGTGTCACCGGCCGGGACGACGTATCCGACAAGCTGGCGGTGACCGCCGTCCTGCCGGAGGACCACCGCGGCGTCGCCGAGCGCGGGGTGGGCGGCCAGTGCCGCCTCCACCTCGCCGAGTTCGACCCGGAAGCCGCGGATCTTGACCTGGTCGTCCACCCGGCCGAGGAACTCCAGCGTCCCGTCGGCGTTCCAGCGCACCTGGTCACCGGTGCGGTAGAGCCGGTCCCCCGGGGTGATCACGTTCTCGGGGAACCGTTGCGCGGTCAGCTCCGGCCGGTTGGCGTATCCCCGCCCGACGCCGTCACCGCCGATGTACAGCTCGCCGGGCACGCCGATGGGCACCGGACGGGCCGCCGGGTCCATCACGTACACCTGGGTGTTCGCGATCGGACGGCCGATCGGAACGAACGCGCGGCCCCGCAACACCTCCGCGTCGGGCCGCAGCGCGCACGAGTCCACCGTGATCTCCGTGGCGCCGTAGGCGTTGACGACGATGGTGTCCGGGTGCACGTGGTCCAGCAGCCGCAGGCAGTCCTCGCGGCGCCACGCCTCGGATCCGACGGACATCAGCCGCAGGGCAGGCAGCCGGTCGCCCCGGGCGGCGACCTCGGCGACCAGGGCGTTCGCCAGCGTCGGCACCAGTTCGATGCCGGTCGCCGCGGTCCGGTCGACCAGATCGAGCAGCGCGGGCGGGTCCGTCACGATCTCGGACGACGCGATGATCATCGCGCCACCGAAGAACATCGACCGCAGCATGTCGGAGAAGAACAGGTCGACCGACAGGCTGGTCACCGAGAGGAACCGCAACGGGTGACCGGCCAGGTCGTAGTCGCCGTCCCAGGCGGCGGCGATGTAACGCAGGTTGCGGTGCTCGATCATCACGCCTTTCGGCGTCCCGGTCGAACCCGACGTGTAGATGACGTACGCCAGGTCGCTGCCCTGGACTTCGGCGTCGACCGGCGTGACGAGGTGCCCGGCCGCCCAGTCGGTGTCCAGGTCCACCACGGTGGCTTCCGTCGACGGCAACCGGTCGGCGAGGTCCCGGCGCGTGACCAGCACGGTGGCGGCCGAGTCGGCAAGCATGAACTCCAACCGCGTCGCCGGGTACTGCGGGTCGAGCGGCACGTACGCGCCACCGGCCTTCAGCACCGCGAGGATCGCGATGACGGCGGACGAACCACGCTCCAGGCACAGGCCGACGAGGACACCTGGCCGCACGCCCAGGGAACGCAGGTGGTGTGCCAACTGGTTGGCGCGTTCGTCCACCTCGCGGAACGTCAGCTGTTCCGTGCCCGAGATGAGCGCGACCTCGTCCGGACCGCGCTGTGCCTGCTGCTCGAACAGGTCGTGGATCAGGCCGTCCGGTCGTTCGCCGGTGTCCGTGTCGTTCCACTCGGTCAGCACCTGCCGTCGCTCGGCGGCGTCCATCAACGGCAGGTCGATCAGTGCGCTGTGCGGGTTCGCGGCGATCGCTTCCAGCAGGACGACGAGGTGCCGGGCCAGCCGCTCGATCGTGGCCGCGTCGAACAGGTCGGTGCTGTAGTTCAGCATCCCGAACAGCCCGCCGTCGCGTTCCTCCATGTCGACGGCCAGATCCATGCTCGCGGTCAGCCCGGGCAGGTCGAACTCGGTCACCCGCAGGCCGGGCAGATCGGGCAGGTCGCGCTCGTTGTTGTCCAGCACCACCATCACCTGGAACAGCGTGGGCCTGCTGGGATCCCTCGCCGGTTGGACGAGTTCGACCAGCCGGTCGAACGGCACGTCCTCGTGCCGGAACGCGCCAAGCACCGTCTCGCGGACGTGCCCAAGGAAGTCCACAAAGGATCTCGCGGTGTCCACATGCGACCGTACGATCACGGTATTGGCGAAGAACCCGGTGATGTCGTGCAGTTCCGGGCGGTTGCGGCCGGAGGTGGTCGTGCCGACCGCGATGTCGTCCTGACCGGAGTACCTGGCGAACAGGACGTCGCAGGCGGCCAGCACGGTCATGAACAAGGTCGCGCCGTGGTCGCGGCCCAGGTTCCGGAGCTTGTCGGTGACGTCGGCGGGAACGGTGAACCGGTGGGTGTCGCCCGCGGTGCCGCGCACGGGTGGGCGGGGCCGATCGGTGGGTAAGTCCAGCGGTGGTAAGCCGTCGAGCTGGCCGCGCCAGTAGGCCAAGTGCGGTTCCATGGCCGAGGACTCGAACCGTTCCCGTTGCCAGACAGCGAAATCCGCATACTGCAACGGCAGCTTCGGCAAGCTCACCGGCTCGCCGGACACGGCCGAGGTGTAGGCCGTGGCGAGGTCGCGCAGGACCAGGCCGAGCGACCAGCCGTCGGTGATGATGTGGTGCGTCGTCATCATCAGCACGTGGTCCGCGGTGCCCATCCGGACGAGCAGGACACGGAACAGCGGTCCCTGACGCAGGTCGAACGGCCGGGTGCTTTCCTGCTGCACGACCGCGTCCACCGATTCCGGTGTCGCGTCGACGATCGGGATCTCGACCCCGTACGGCGGGTTGATCCGCTGCACGCCCATGCCGTCCACGGAGTCGAACGTGGTGCGCAGCGGCTCGTGCCTGACCACCAGTTCGGTCAGGGCGATCGACAACGCCACGACATCCAGCTGTCCTTCGACGCGCAGCGCGAACGTGCTGTTGTACTCGGTGCCGCCGGGTTCGAACTCGTCGAGGAACCACAAGCGCTGCTGTGCGAACGACTGTGGAAATGTCCGCGGGGCCGGTAGGTCACGCCGAGCCGGGGTGATCGCGTCCGCGTCGTGGGCGGGCGTGGCCTGTCCGGCGAGCCTGCGCCGCATGAGCTCCTGTAGGTGCTCCGGCAGTGCGGCGACACGCTGTTCGCGTGATTGCATGTCCATCTCATTCCCCTCCGGTTTCCGCGACCGGGAGTTGCTGGGCGGCGGCCAGTTCGAGCTCGGCGAGGATCTGTTCCTCGACCAACACCGCCAACGCGGCGATGGTCTGGCAGCCCAGGACGTCACCCGGTGTGATGGCCACGCCGAACGCCAGGCGCACCGCGGACGTGATGCTGAGGCTGCGCAACGAGTCCCCGCCGAGGACGAAGAAGTTGTCCTCGACGCCGACACGGTCCAGTTCGAGCACTTCGGCCCAGATCCGGGCCAGTTCGGCTTCGGTCGGTGTCCGCGGCGCCACGTGCTGGTCGGCTGCGGTCGTGTCCGGCGGTGGTGGCAACGCGCCGCGGTCGACTTTCCCGTTGGGGTTCAACGGCATCCCGTCCAGCACGACGACCGCGTTGGGCACCATGTAGTCCGGCAGCCGGTCCGCCGCGAAGTCACGCAGGACCGCCGGGTCCACCGCCGAGTCCGGCTGCGCCACCACGTATGCCGCAAGGCGTTTCGTGCCAGGGCGGTCCTCCAGCACCACGACCGCGACCTGGGCGACGCCCGGCGCCTGACCGAGGACGTTCTCGATCTCGCCGAGTTCGATCCGGAAACCGCGGACCTTGACCTGGTCGTCCACCCGGCCGACGAACTCCAGCACCCCGTCGGCCCGCCACCGCACCAGATCACCGGTCCGGTACATCCGCGAACCCGGCCCGTCGAACGGATTCGCCACGAACCGCTCCGCGGTCAGGCTGCGCCTGCCCCAGAAACCCCGGCCCAAGCCGTCTCCGCCGATGTACGCCTCGCCGACCACACCCACCGGGACCACCCGCATGTCCCCGTCGAGCACGTGCACCCGCATGTTCGGCAGCGGTCCGCCGATCGGCAACGGCACGTCCGGGGACACCGCGGGATCGAACACGCTGCACGTGGTGATGGCCGAGCATTCGGTGGGGCCGTAGACGTTGACGATCCGCAAGCCCGGCACCGCCTCGACGGCACGCGCGCAGTGCGTGGGCGACAGGACCTCGCCGCCGACCACGATCTGGGAGACGCCGGCCAGCAGCGCCGGGTCCATGTTGACCAGTTCGTGGAAGAAGCCGGTGGGGAACGACATGGCCGTCACCTTGTGCGTCACCAGGAAGTCGCGCAGCTGTTCCACCGACGGGACTCCCGGCGGGACAATGGCAAGGCGGCCACCGCCGAGCAGCGAGTTCCAGATCTCGAACGCGGCCGCGTCGAACGACACCGACGCCAACTGGCCCATCACCACGTCCGGGCCGAACTCCAGGACCCCGCCGGGCCGCACGAGCCGGACGAGCCCGCGGTGGGTCAGCATCGCGCCCTTCGGCCGTCCGGTCGACCCGGAGGTGAACAGCACCGCCGCCACGTCGTCCGGCCCGGCAGCCACACCGTCCACACCGGACAGACCGTCGTCGGCGACGGCGTCGAGGAGGATCACGACGGGCTCGGTCACCGGGATCTCCGCGACCAGCGGCCGTTCGGTCACCACGACCGAGATGCCCACGTCCGCGCACATGAAGCCGAGCCGGTCGGCCGGGTAGCCGGGGTCCAGCGGGACGTAGGCGCCACCGGCTTTGACCGTGCCGAGCACCGCGACCACGAAGTCGATCCCGCGCCCGAGGAACACCCCGACCGGGACGCCCGGCCCGACGCCCGCGCCGATCAGCTCCCGCGCCAGGCGGTCCGACCTGGCCGCCAGCTCGCGGTAGGACAGTTCCGTGCCGCCTGCCACCACCGCGACCGCGTCCGGTGACGCGTCGACCCATTCGCCGAACAGCTGGTGCAGCGTCCGGTCCGCCGGGTAGTCGACCTGGGTGGAGTTCCACGCCCGCACCAGGTCCAGGTCCGACTCGCCCAGCATGGACACGTCACGCACCGGCCCGTCGACACCGTCCACGATGCCCCGCAGCACGAGCTCCAGGTGCGTGGCCAGGCGCTTGACCGTGGTGGCGTCGAACAACGCCGGGTCGTAGATGAAGCCGTACGTCAACCGGTCGTGGGCGTAGGCCACGAGGGACAGCGGGTAGTTGCTTTCCTCGATCTCGCCGGACAGGTCACGCAGGCCGAGTCCGTGCCTGGCGGCCGCGGCCTCGTCGATCGGGTAGTTCTCGAACGCGATCGCGCTGTCGAACAGGTTGCTGCCACCGGGGACGTCGGTGTAGGTCCGCAACTGGGCCAACGGCACGTGGCCGTGTTGCCTCGCCTCGGCCTGTGCTGTCTGCAACTCCTTGAGCCAGGTGACCACGTCCGCGCCGTGGTCCACGACCGCCCGCACCGGGATCGTGTTGACGAAGATGCCGATGACCGAGTCGGCCTCGGCCGGGCGACCGGACACCGTCGCCCCGAAGCACACGTTCCGCTCGCCGGAGTACTGGGACAACACGATCGCCCACGCGCCTTGCACGACCGCGTTCGCGGTCAGGCCACGGGTGCGGGCCATCTCGTACAGCCTGCTGCTCGCGTCCGCCGACAGCTTGTGGTCGAACCGCTCGGTGGCGCGCACCAGGTGGATGTCGGCGACCTGGCGGTCGTACGGCAGCGGCGTCGGCGCGGTCAGACCGGCCAGCCGATCCTGCCAGAACTCTGCGTCCGCCGCGCTGTCCTGGTCGGCCAGCCACCGCATGTACTCGGCGAACGGCGGCCTGGTGGGCACATCCGCGTTCGCGTAGGAGGCGAACAGGTCCGACAGCAGTTGGAAGGTGCTCCAGCCGTCCAGCAGCAGGTGGTGGAAGGTGCACACCACCCGGACCGAGTCGGGCGACAGGCGAACCAACGCGACCCGCACGAGCGGCGGACGTGCCAGGTCGAACCCCTTGTCCCGCTCGGCCCTGGTCAGCGTCCGCAGCACCAGGTCCCTGGCGTCCTCCGCGACACCGGTCCAGTCGTGGTAGGTGACGTCGAGCGCCGCGGCGCGGTGCACCACCTGCATCGGTTCGACGAGCCCGTCCACAGCGACCGCGGTACGCAGGATCGGTGTCCGGTCCACCGCGCGTTGCCACGCCCGGCCGAACGCCTCGATGTCGGTGACGCCGTCCAGCGCGAAACTGAGCTGCCGGGTGTACATGTCGTCGTCGGGCTGCGCGAGGCTGTGGAACAACATCCCGGCCTGCATCGGTGTCAGCGGGTAAATGTCCTCGACCGACCTGCCGTCACCGGCGATCCTGTCCACAGCGGACTGGTCGAGCCCGGCGAGCGGGAAGTCCGACGGGGTCCGGCCGCCCGCGCCGGGCAACGCACAGTGCCGGACGATCTCGCGCAGTGCCGTGGCGAACTGTTCGGCGAGTTCGCGCACGGTGGACTGGTCGTGGACGTCGGCGGAGTAGCACCACTGGAACTCCAGCTTGCCGTCGCGCACGCTGCCCACCACGTCCAGCAGGTGCGGCAACGCCTCGCCGGGATGCTGGTCAAGCTGGATCTCCAGGTCGGCGCCGGTCTGCCGGTACAGAGTGCCGCTGCGCCGCGCCCGGAACTGGCCGAGGTAGTTGAAGCCGACCTGGGTGGCCGCGTGGCCGACGGTGTTGGGCGCGGGCAGGTATCGCAGCGCGCCGTAGCCGACGCCCCGGTTCGGCACGGCCCGCAGCTGCTCCTTGACGGACTTGATCACCTCGCCCCAGCCCGCGTTCGGGCTCGCCGCCAGTGCGACCGGGTACGCGGAGGTGAACCAGCCGACCGTCTGGGACAGGTCGAGCCCGGCGAAGATGTCCTCCCGGCCGTGGCCTTCGAGGTCCACCAGCACCTGCTGCCGCCCGGTCCACCGGCAGAGCACCACGGCGAGCGCGCTCAGCAGCACGTCGTTCACCTGGGTCCGGTAGACCGATGGAACCTGTTGCAGCAGCGCCTGCGTCCCGTCCTCGTCGAGTCCGATGTCGACGGTCCGCATCGATCCCGCGGTCGCGACGCTTTCCCTGTCACGGGGTATGTCCGGGCTGGCCGACGCGAGGACTTCGGCCCAGTGACCCAGTTCGCCGTCGAACCCGCCGGACGCCGTGTGGTCGGCCAGTTGCCGGGCCCAATGCCGCAACGACGTGGTCGGGTCGCCGAGTCCGTCAGGCTGCCGGTAGGCCGTCTCCAGGTCGTCCAGCAGGACGCGCCACGACACGCCGTCGACCACGAGGTGGTGCACGGTCAGCATGAGCCTGGTCCGGTCACCTCCGGTGACCAGCACGGCCCGCAGCAAGGGGCCGTCGGCCAGGTCGAGACTGGTGTTCGCCGCATGGGTCGCCTGCTCGGCCGCACTGGCGTCGCACTGCACGAGCAGGTCGGCCGGTTCCGAGTCCACGATGTACTGCCGCCAACCGGTCTCGGTGTGCTCGTACCGCGCCCGCAGGGCCTCGTGGTGGTCGGTCAGTGCCCGCAACGCCCGGCGGAGCTTGTCGGGGTCCACGTCGTCGACCAGGTCCACCACGGCGAACTGGTTGAAGCGGCCCCGGTCGACGGTGAAGTTCTCGAAGAACCAGTGCTGGATCGGGACGAGGGGGATGTCCCCGGTGACCGGCTGGTCGTCGGCGGGCGCCTGGTCGTCCTCGTCGGTCACCACGGCGGCCAGTGCCGAGATGGTCTGACGGCGGAACAGGTCCTTGGACGTCAGCCGCAGCCCGACGCGGCGTGCCTTGGCCACCACCTGGATGCTCAGGATCGAGTCGCCGCCCAGTTCGAAGAAGTTGTCGTCGACACCGACCCTCGGCACGCCGAGCACCTCGGCCCACACCTCGGCGAGCTTGCGCTCCACCGCGGTGCGCGCGCCGACGTACGAATCGTCCTGCTGGGTGCGGTTCGGCGCGGGCAGCGCGGCGCGGTGGACTTTCCCGTTGGGGTTCAACGGCATCCGGTCCAGCACCAGTATCGAGTTCGGCACCATGTAGTCCGGCAGCCGGTCGGCCACGTAACCGGTCACGGCAGCCGGGTCGACGACCGTGTCCGGCTGCGCCACGACGTAGGCCACCAGCCGTTTCGTTCCCGGCACGTCCTCGCGGACCAGCACCGCGACCTGGGCGACGCCGGGGGCGTGCAGGATGACGTTCTCGATCTCGCCGAGTTCGATCCGGAAGCCGCGGATCTTGACCTGGTTGTCGGTCCGGCCGACGAAGTCCAGCGACCCGTCGGCCCGCCACCGCACCAGGTCACCGGTCCGGTACATCCGCGAACCCGGCTCGTCGAACGGGTTGGCCACGAACCGCTCGGCGGTCAGCTCACGCCGGGCCCAGAACCCGCGTCCCAGACCGTCACCGGCGATGTACGCCTCGCCGACCACGCCGACCGGAACCACACGCATGTCCGCGTCCAGCACATGCACGCGGGTGTTCGGCAACAGCGTGCCGATCGGCAGCGGAACGTCCGGGGACCACGCCGGGTCGAACACGCTGTAGCAGGTCACGGACGAGCACTCGGTGGGGCCGTACAGGTTCACGACCCGCAGCCCGGGAACCCGCTCGACGGCGCGTGCGCAGTGCGTGGGCGAGAGGACCTCGCCGCCGACGACGATCTGGCGCAGCCCGTCGAGCACCTCCACGCACGAGTCGACCATCTCGTGGAACAGCGCCGTCGTGAGCGACATCGAGTTGATGCCGTTCGACGACACCAGGTCGAGGAGGTGTTCGCCGCTGAGCGGCCCCGGCGGGAAGATCACCAGCCGGGCGCCGGAGGTCAGCGCGTTCCAGATCTCGAACGCGGCCGCGTCGAACGACACCGACGCCAACTGGCTCATCACCACGTCCGGGCCGAACTGGAACGGACCACCGGGGTGCACCAGCCGCACCAGCCCGCGGTGGGTCAGCATCGCGCCCTTCGGCCGTCCGGTCGATCCCGACGTGAACAGCACAGCCGCCACGTCGTCCGCACGCACCGCGTCACCGTCCACACCGGACAGGCCATCGTCGGCGAGCTCGTCGACGCACACCACCACCGGCGAGCCCGTGACGGGCACGTCAACGGCCAACTCGCGCGCCGTGACCACAACCGACACTCCGGTGTCGGCGCACATGAACGCCAACCGGTCCGCCGGATACGCCGGGTCGAGCGGGACGTAGGCGCCACCGGCCTTCAGCACACCCAGCAAAGACACCACGTAATCGAGCCCACGGCCGAGGAACACTCCCACCGGGACGTCGCCCCGCACACCGGCGCGCGTCAGCTCACGGGCCACCCGGTCGGACCGGACCGCCAGTTCCTGGTATGTCATCGTGGTTCCGGCGCACACCAGGGCGATCGAGTCCGGGTTTTCGGCGACTCGCGCCGCGAAGAGGTCCTGCAGGGTCTCGGCGAACGGCTCGTCGACCGTGGTGGAGTTCCATTCCCGCAGCAGGCGCGTGTCCATGTCGGTGACCGTCGGCATGTCCCGCAGGATCGCCGTGCCACCACTGGCCACGACACCATCGAAGATCATCGTCAGGTGCGCGGACAGCCGCTCGATCGTCTCCCGGTCGAACAGCTCCGGGTTGTACTCCAGGTTCGCCCGCAGCTCGCCGTCACGCGGCCAGAACTCCAAGGTGAGGTCGAACAGGGACGCGCTGCGCGGCAGTTCGAACCTGTCCAGGCGGACGCCGTCGAACTCGACGTGCCACCGCGGTTGCTCCTGCAGCACCACCATGGCCTCGACCAGTGGGTTGCGGCTGGCGTCCCGCCCGGAGTGCAGGGTCTCGACGAGCCGGTCGAACGGGATGTCCTGGTTGTCGTAGGCGTCCAGGGTCGTGGCGCGCACGGCACGGAGGAACTCGGTGAACGTCCTGCCCTGGTCCACATGCGACCGCAGGGGCAGGGTGTTGACGAGGAATCCGACCAGCCCTTGGATGTCGTCGCGTTCACGTCCGGCGGTGACCGTGCCGACCGTGATGTCCTGCTGGCCGGTGAACCGCGACAGGACCATCTGCACGGCGGCGACAACAGTCATGAACAGTGACGCGCCGTTGTCCGTGCCGATCCGGGTCAGCTCACGCACCACAGGCGCCGGGACGACGAACCTGTGGACCGCGCCGACGGTGCTGCGCACAGGCGGCCGTGGCCGGTCCGTGGGCAGGTCCAGCACGGACTGCCCGGCCAGTTGACGACGCCAGTACTCCAGTTGTGCGTCCTGGACGGTGGCCAGCCGTTCCCGCTGCATCGCCGCGTAGTCCGCGTACTGCAACGGCAGCGCGGGAAGAACCGCCTCTTCGCCACGTCGAGCGGCCGCGTACAGCTCGCCGAGTTCGTCGACGAGGACGTTCAACGACCACCCGTCGACGACGATGTGGTGCAGGCCCAGTGCCAGCTGGTGTTCCTCGGCGCCCAGCTTGATCAGCAGGCCGCGCATGAGCGGACCGCTGCGCAGGTCGAACGGCCGCTGTCCTTCCGCCCGCAGTTCCTCCTCGGCACGCGCGGCCCGCTGTGTGTCCGGGACGCCGGTGAGGTCGACGACGCGCAGCGGCACTTCGCCTTCGGGGTGCACGATCTGCACGCCTTTGCCGTCCACGTCCTCGAACGTGGTGCGCAGCGACTCGTGCCGTGCGACCAGTTGCTGGAGCGCGTCGTCGAGCGCCGCCACGTCCACCGTGCCACGCATGTGGAAGCCTGCTCCGACGTTGTACTCGACCCCGCCGGGTTCGAACTCGTCGAGGAACCACAGGCGCTGCTGCGCTGGTGCCAGCGACAGCGCGTCCGCTCGCTCGACCACCTCGATCTCCGCTGTCGCAACAGGTTCGGACGGCAGCATGGCCGCGAGCCCGGCGATGGTCGGGTCGTCGAACAACACACGCGCGGACATCTCGACGCCGAACGCCGCACGGATCCGCGACAGCAGCCGCATCATCAGGATGGAGTCGGCGCGCAGCTCGGTCACCAGGCGCTGCTCCACGCCGAGCCGGTCGACGCCGAGCACCGTGCACCAGATGTCGACCAGCGTCCGTTCCGCCGCTGTCCGCGGTGCCACGTACGCGGGCCTGGTGTCGGCGTTGTGGTTCATCGCCTGCAACGCCGCGCGGTCCACCTTGCCGCTCGGCGTCAACGGCAGCGCCTCGAGCAGGACGAACGCCGACGGGATCATGTAGGACGGCAGACGGGCGGCCATCTCCTCCCGGACACCACTGGTGGTCAGCGCGGCACCGTCAGCCGGGACCAGGTAGGCCACCAGCTGCTTGTAGCCCTTGTCGGTGCGCACGAGTACCGTGGCCTCGCTGACGCCTGTGGTGCGCTCCAGTTCGGTCTCGACCTCATCGAGTTCCACGCGGAAGCCGCGGATCTTGACCTGGTTGTCCACGCGGCCGACGAAGTCGAGCGTGCCGTCCGGGCGCCACCGCGCCAGATCGCCCGTGCGGTACAGGCGCTGCTCGGGCGTGCCCGCGACCGAGAGCGTGATGAACCGCTCCTCGGTCAGGTCCGGCCGGTTGACGTACTCGATGGCCAAACCATCACCGCCGATGTGGACCTCGCCGGGTACCCCGACCGGGACCGGGTTGCGGTCCCGGTCGAGCAGGTACACCCGCGTATTGCCGATCGGCCGTCCGATCGGGACGGACGACAGGCCGGAGAGGTCGCGGATGTGGTGCGTGGTGGCGAAGACCATGCTTTCCACCGGGCCGTAGCCGTTGACGAGGCGGACGTGCGGGAAGTGCCTGCGCACGGTGTCCGCGTGGCCGACCGAGACGGCCTCGCCGCCGGTCATCACCTGCCGGAGCACACCGAAGACCTGCGGGTACTCGTCGACCATGACGTTGAACAGGCTGGCCGACAGCCACAGCGTGGTGACCCGGTGGCGGATCACCAGGTTGACGATGTCCTCCGGTTCCGGTGCCTGCCCCTGCTGGAGCACACACCGCCCGCCGTGCAGCAACGCGGGCCAGAGCTCCAGCGCGAAGGCGTCCCACGACACCGGCGCGCACTGCAGCAGCACCTCGTTGTGTCCGTAGTGGACGAAGTCGACCCCGAAGAACGTCCGCAGCATGGCCCGGTGCGGCGACAGCACGCCCTTCGGGGTGCCCGTCGACCCCGACGTGAACATCACGCACGCCGGGGCCGAGGCGTCCACGTCGACGACGGGCGCGTCGTCCGGCCGGTCGTCGATCTCGTCCTGGTCGAGGTCGACCAGGACGACGGTGGTGTCACTGCCCGCCACGAGTTCGTGGCACGCGCTGTCGGCCACGACGACGGGTGACCGGCTCTCGGCGAGCATGAAGCACAGCCGGTCCGCCGGGTAGCTGGGGTCGAGCTGGAGGTAGGCGCCGCCCGCCTTGAGCACGGCCAGCACCGCGACGATCATCTGCGGCGAACGCTCGAGACACACGCCGACGATCTGGCCCGGACGGACACCGAGCGCGACGAGGTGCTGCGCCAACCGGTTGGCGCGCAGGTCGAGCTGCCGGTAGGTGGTCACGGTGTCGCGGAACACCAGCGCGGTCGAGTCCGGTGTCCGCCTCGCCTGCTCGGCGAACACCTCGTGGACCGTGCGCTGCCGCGGGTAGTCGGTCTCGGTGGAGTTCCACGTCTCGACGAGTTGCTCGATCTCGACGGCGGTCAGCATCGGCAGCCGCGCCACCGGCCGGTCCGCGGCCGCGCTGATCTCCTTCAGCAGCACCAGCAGGTGCCCGACCATGCGTTTGATCGTCTCCGCGTCGAACAACGCGGGGTCGTAGGCGATGCAGCCGTCGAGCCTGCCCGCGCGCTGGTGGAACTCGACCCTGACGTCGGGGCGGACGTCGGGTCGCGGGTCGTGCCGCGGCAGGATCAGCCACTCGGTGGCCAGCCCGGCGAACGCGGCCGGGTGCGCCGGGACCGTGTCCAGCACGACCATCGCGCGCAGCGGCAGGTGGTCGGCGGCGGGGCCGGTCAGCCGGTCGAACTCGGGGCGGGTGAGCGTCGCCGCCTCATCGACGTACTTGTCCACCGTCGACACGAGTTCCAGGAATGCCAGCGCACCGGTGACCTGTGAGCGCAGCGGGAACCACTCCCGGTTCGGCGCCGGGCCGGGAACGGTGGTCCCGACCATGATGTCGTCCTGGCCGCTGTATCGGGCGAACAGCACCTGCGTCGCCGCGACCAGCAGGGACTGCAGCCGGACGTCGTGCTGTGTGGACAGTCGGTGCAGCAGCTGGGCGACGGTGTCCGGGATGCCGAAGTGCTTGCGAACGGCTTCGGTCGTGCGTTGCGCGGGCCTGGGCCGGTCGGTCGGCAACGTCAGCGCGACCATGTCGGACAACGACCCCGCCCACGCGGATTCGTTCTGCGCCAACGTGCGTTCGGGGTGGACGTCGACCGGCCGGGCCAACGCGTCGACGTGCTCACCGCGGACCCGCGTGGAGTAGGCGGCGGCACACTCGTCGATCAGCCGCATCAGGTCCGCGTGGTCGGCCGCGGTCGACTGGAACACCAGCACGTGTTCGGCCATGCCCAGCCGGATGAGCCTGGCGGACAACGGTTGCGGCGGTGTGGTGGCGAGTTCCCCGGCCAGCAGGCTGTCCAGCGCGGCACGCCGGTCACCACCGCGGATGTCACGGGCACCACCAGCCGAGATGTCGGTGTTGGCCAGCACGACCTCGTCCGGCTGGTAGCCCCACCGCGTGGCCACGCCTGTGAACGCCGCGGTCAGCACAGCCAGGTCGAGCTCGCCCCGCAGGCGCAGCCCGGCCGCCACCCGGTGCGGCTGTGCCGAGGCGCGCGCCTGCGACGCCCTTTCGTCCGAAGACATCGAACACCGTCCCATTCGAGTCGTGCGCTCCACCGGCCGGGCGCTGGGCCCGTGCCGATCGCGAAAGGTCTTGGAATTGCTATTCGGCGTCGCCGGGGACACGGACGGCGGTGCGCCCGCTCACCTGGACCGACTCGATCCGGCCAGTGCCGTCGGCTCTGACAAACCGCCCGAGGTAATCCGGGTTTCCGGATACCAGGTCGTGCACGGAGAATGTGAGATCTTCGTAACAGTCCAGCCGGGAATGCCGCTCGCCCGCGATCTGGAGATACAGCAGACCGTCATCACCGAGTGCTACATCATATTCGGTATCGCCATTGACGTACCGCCCTGCGCAACTCGGCGGAGGCGCGGCGTGTTTCAGGACGGCGTGTTTCGAGCCCGCGGCGCGCTCGACCGGCATGTCGACGCCCGCGTCGGCCAACACCTCGGCCAGGCATTTCCACATCGCGTAGCCCGCCGTCGCATTCGTGGTCAACGCGACGACGACCCCGTTCACCGGGTCGCCCCGCAGGTGGCAGGACGTCCCGTCGCCGCTGCCGTCGTGCCCCCACCAGTCGACGCTCTCCGCGCGGTACAGCGCGGCCCCCAGGCCCCATCCGTCGGCGATGCCGAACGGTTCGGCGCCGCCGACCGGCTTGAGCATCTCGCCGAACGTGAACTCCTGCGCCCACCCGCCGACGTCCCCGATCAGCAACGCGCCCAGCTTGGCCAGGTCGCTCGCACTGGCGGCGACGGCACCGATGGGCGCCTCGGCGGGCAGCAGCGTCTGCTCCCGGATCACGCGCACCTGGTCGCCGACGACGTGTCCGCTGACGAACGGCGCGCCGGACACCCCCGCGGGGGCCGTCACGAACGACGGCGTGATCCCCAACGGCCGCATCAGCAGCGTCTCCACCGCGTCCCACCAGGTCATCCCGGTGACGGCCTCGATCAGGTGGCCCGCGAGGACGTAGCCGACGTTGGAGTAGGAGAAGATCGAGCCCGGTGCGAACATCAGCCCGGTCCGGCAGCCGTCGCGCAGGTACTTCAGCCGGGAACCGGCGTGTGCGGACTCGGCCGCCAGGTCGGACGCCAGCCCGCTGGTGTGGCTGAGCAGGTGCCGGACCGTGACGGACGCCGCGATCCCGTCCGGCGCCGTCCGCAGTTCGGGCACGTACTGCCCGACGGGCGTGTCGAGGTCCAGGTCACCGTCGGACACCAGCATCATCACGACGGTCGCGGTGAACATCTTGCCGACGGACCCGAGCGGGAACTTCGACTCCGCGGTGACCGGCTGTCGCGTGCCGTGGTCGGTCACGCCGTGGTCGAGCACCACCGGCTCGCCCGCGTCGGTGACGACCAGCTGCGCGCCGGGCACGCGAAAACGCCGCGCCAGTTCGTGGAATCCCGCTGCCAACCCGGTGGCCTTCGCCGCGCTCATGACAGGCACGAGCTATCCGGGCCGCATCCGGATAATTCAGAAAATATTTCATACTTCTGTCGTCGCACAGCCGTGCTCCCGTCCCCAGTCACCCCAGTGCAGTCTCCTCAGTGCGCGTGAGCCGCGCCCTCCGCCTACAAACTGCATCAGGCCACGAACTACTGGCAAGCAACTTTCTCCGTCGGTTAAATTGCTCCGATCGGGGACGGTTAACCAGCGAGCAGGGTGAAGACAGGCGTTGTTGCCGACGCGGGTTTTGCGCCGTATGGTGCCGCCCAGCGCAACCCGGACCGAGGAGTCACATTGACGCGCGAAATAGCCGAAGCTGAATTATTGGAGATCGTTCGGTTACCAATTCCCGACGAGGGCAGGATGACCGGCGAGCACCGCGCCGAGCGGATGCGCACGCCCGGGTTCGGGCGGGTGCTCACCGAGCACATCGTGTCGATCACCTGGACGGCGGACCGTGGCTGGCACGACGCGGTGCTGCGGCCGTACGACGACCTCCGGCTGGCCCCCGCCTGCGTCGGCCTGCACTACGGCCAGTCGGTCTTCGAGGGCCTGAAGGCCTACACACTCGCCGACGGCCGCGTCGGCGTCTTCCGCCCGGACGCCGCGGCACGCCGGATGCGCCGGTCGGCGCGGCGACTGGCGATGCCGCAACTGCCGGAGGCGGTGTTCGTCGACGCGGTGGACGCGCTGCTGCAGGCCGATCGCGCGTGGGTTCCCTCCCGTCGCGGCCAAAGCCTGTACCTGCGGCCGTTGTTGTTCGCCAGCGAGGCCGACCTGTCGCTGCGCCCCGCGCACGAGTACACGTTCCTGCTCATGGCCTTCGTCACCGACGGCATCTTCGAACACCAGGTGAAGCCGCTGCGGGTCTGGCTGTGCGAGGACCACGTGCGCGCGGCGCCTGGCGGGACGGGCGAGGCCAAGTGCGCGGGCAACTACGCCCCGACCCTGCTCAGCCAGCAGCAGGCCAAGGAGCGCGGCTGCGACCAGGTGGTGTGGCTGGACGCCGTGGAACGGTCGTGGGTCGAGGAACTGGGCGGGATGAACATCTTCTTCGTCATGGGGCCCGCCGAGACGCCCCGGCTGGTCACCCCGCCGCTCGGCGGGACCATCCTGCCCGGTGTCACCCGCGATTCCCTGATCACACTGGCCGCCGACATGGGATGGCCCACCCTGCAACAGCCGATGAGCGTGGCGCAGTGGCGTGCCGCCTGCGCAGGCGGCGAGATGCTGGAGGCGTTCGCCTGCGGCACGGCCGCCGTGGTCACCCCCATCGGCACGGTCGTGTCCACTTCGGACGAATGGGTCGTCGGCGGTGGCGCGATGGGCCCGGTCACCCGCCGACTGCGTGACGCGCTGATGAACCTGCACTACGGCACGGCGCCCGACACCCACGGGTGGGTCCACGTCGTGCCGGGCACCGGCTGAGCACGCGTTCATTCCCTGATGCCGATCGCGTCGATCGGCTTGGGCCGCATCGCCAGCCGCGCGGGCAGCATGATCGAGAACCAGCCGAGCAGTGCGGCGACCGCGAGGATGCCCAGTACCGCGAGCGGGGGGATCGCGGGCAGCGGCGACTCCGCCAGTCCGAGGCTGATGCCGATGAGTGGCGGGGCCGCCGCGAGTGATCCCAGCACCAGCGACGTGACGATCACCAGCCCGGTCTCCGCCCGCATCATCCGGATCACCTGGCCGCGGTTGGCGCCGATCAGCCGCAGCAACGCGAACTCACGCACCCGCGCGGCGGTCGCCATGACGAGGGTGTTGACCACCGCGATCGCGATGTAGCCGAGCAGCACCGCGTTGACGATCAGGTTCACCGTCGACTCGCCGGCGATCTGGCGTTGCTGGGCGGCCGAGAACGCCGCCCGGTCGGCGAGCGCCGCACCCGGGTACTGCCCGATCACCCCGGCCAGCGCGGTGTCGGCTCCCGGCTGGGCCTTGACCAGCACGGCGGCGTCCAGCCGGTGGGTCGTGTGGTCGACGACCACGTTGTGCGGCAACGTGATGTCGCCGAAGCCCAGCCCGTTGCCGTAGACGGCGATGACCCGGGGTTTGATGGCGGTGCCGTCACCCAGGTGCATGTCGACCGTCTCACCGATCTCCACACCGATCGTGGCCGCCGCCGACACGCTCAGCGCGACGGTGTCGCCCTTCAGGTCCTGTAGCCCGCCCTCACGCACGTCCAGGTCCAGCGTCCCCTTCAGACCGTCGGCCGCGATCCCCTGCGTGGTGAAGGGCTCCGCGGCCGCGTCACCCGCTTCCGTGTACCGCACAAGGACTTGGGTCCGTGCGACCGGCGTGACCGCCGTGACACCGGGCACGTCACGAACGGCGTCGGCGACCTCCGGCGACACACCGGACGCCGAACTGGTCACGACGTAGTCCGCCGTGATGCCTTTCTCGGTCTGTTCCAGTGCTGTGGCCGACGACGTCGTCACCGTGAAGATCTGCACCGCGGCCATGGTCACTCCCATGATCAGCGGTGTCGTGGCCGTGCTGAGCTTGCGGACGTTGGCCCTCGCGTTCGCCGCCGCGAGGAACCCGCTGGCCCGGCTGGAGATCGACACCAGCGGCGCGAACGTCCGGATGGCACCGCCGAGCAACCTCGGCCCCAGCAGGCCCACCGCGATGACGAGCAGCAACGCCGCACTGGCCGCACCGGCGACCGCGGCCTGCCCGGGGATGGTCAGCGGCAGCGTGGTCGCCAGCGCCACCGCGCCCAGCGCGAGCAGCCAGCCGGTGCGCAGCCTGCCGCGGCTCAGACCAGGTGGCTCGACCGCGGCCTCACCGAGGGCGTCGATCGGGCTGATGGTCGCGCCACGCCGGGCCGCGACGTACCCGGCCGCTCGCGCACCCGCCACACACAGCACCACGCCGATCAGACCGGGCACCGGGCCGATGGCCAGCTCGAAGTCCGGCGGGATCGTGCCCGCCGCGGCGAACGCGTCCCGCAACACCCACGCGACCAGTACACCGGGCAGCACGCCGAGCACCGCGGCGACACACGACACCAGCAACGACTCGGCGCCGATCATCCGGTGGATCTGCCGCGGTGTGGCGCCGATGGCGCGCAGCAGGGCCAGTTCCCGTCTGCGTTGCTGCACCGACAGGCCCAACGTGCTGGCCACGACGAAGACCACGACCATCACCATGCCGCCGCCGAACGAACCGGCGACCACCGCGAGGAATGACCGGGTCTGGCCCACATCGAGGAACTCCGCGTCGCCGCGGTCCCGCCCGGTGTGGGCCACGACATCGGGCACGGCGGCGCTGATCCGCTCGGCCAGGACCGTGGCATCGACGCCCGGCTGCGCGAGCACACCGATCGCGTCGACCCGATCCGGCCGCCCGGCCAGCTCCCGCGCCTGGTCGTCGTCGAAGAACACCGCAGACTGCCGCCGCAACTCGCTCGAGGACACGGTTCCGGACACCCGGTAGCGCACGGGCTTGGACCGCACCGCCAGCTCGACCGTCTGGCCCGCCGCGACTCCGGCGCGCTTGGCCAGGTCCGCGTCGAGCACGATCTCCCCACGCCTTGGCGGCGCGCCACCGGGTGTGAGGGTGAACGACCCCAGCGCGGCCGAGGCCCAGCCGTGGCCGAGCACCGCGCCGCCGTCCGGCCCGGCCACCACTGTCCTGTCCGGACCGACGAGGTTGGCCGCGAAACCGATGTCGCCGACCGCGGACGCGACGCCCGGCACCTTCGCGACGTCGGCGACCCGGCTGGCGGGCAGCGTGACGCGTTCACCGAACGCCGGGTCGATGTCCTCGGGCAACGGCAGCGACTGGTCGGCGCCGACCACGACAGCGGCGGCGGCGTAGCGCTCGGTCGCCACGCCACCGCCGAACCCCGACTCCAGCAGGATCCCGCTCGCCGTGACCGCGGCCGAACCGCAGAACACCGCGATGAACGCGGCGACGAACCCGCCTCTGCGGCCCTTGATCGTCTTCCAGGCCAGGCCAAGCACGGTCTACCACTCCCCCAGGTTGGTCATCCGGTCGGCGATCTGCTGCGGGCTCGGCCGGTCGGCCTTGGCGACCAGCCGCCCGTCGGCGAGGAACAGCACCGCGTCCGCGGTCGACGCGGCGACCGGGTCGTGCGTCACCATCACCACGGTCTGGCCCATCATGTCGACGACCTCACGCAGCAGCCGCAGGACCTGGCGGCCGGATCTGCTGTCCAACGCGCCGGTCGGCTCGTCGGCGAACACGACCTCCGGCCGTACGACCAGTGCCCTGGCGATCGCGACGCGCTGCTGCTGCCCACCGGACAGCTCGCTCGGCCGCCGCTTGAGGTACTCGGCGAGTCCCACCGCGGCGGCCACCTCACGGACGAAGTCCTTGCGCGCCGACTTGCCAGCCAGGCGCAGCGGCAGCGTGATGTTCTCCTCCACGGTCAACGACGCGACCAGGTTGTACGCCTGGAACACGAACCCGACCTTCGCCCGCCGGACCTCGGTCAGGTTGGCCTGGCTCAGCCCGGACAGCTCGATGCCGCCCAGCCACACCCGGCCGGCCGACGGCAGGTCCAGACCGGCCGCGCAGTGCAGGAACGTGCTCTTGCCCGAACCGGACGGCCCCATCACGGCGGTGAACGTCCCCGGGTGGATACCGATGCTGACGTTGTTCAACGCGGGGACTGCGGCTTCGCCGGTTCCGTACACCTTGGACACGGAATCCATGCGCACGGTGTAAGCGGACACGGGCGTCGCTTTCGTAGCCGTTGACATGCCATGTGAACCTAAGACAAGGCGGTACCCGCGCGCACTAGCAGAACCTCCACCGTATCGGTATATCCAGGTATACCTCCATTCGCGGCGCGCACGAACGGCGGTAGACCTCTTTATACCCATGATCGGGCAGTAGCCACTACTGATTCTCCTGGCGATGGCCTGCTTCACTGGTTTCTCACACCGACTTGGTTCCCCGCCGACCCCAGGGGAACTCCACAGGTTCGTACGGGCACCCCCCAGAGCCCGTACGAACCACCTACTTCGCTTGTGCGGAAAGCAGCTTGTCGGTCCCCGTCGCGGGCTGGCACTGTGGGCGGCAGTGCAACTTCCGGGGAGGCCAGGGATGCGAAGCCCGTTCGATGACGAGAACGCCACCTACGTCGTGCTGGTCAACGACGAGGAGCAGCAGTCGTTGTGGCCGTTCGGGGTGGCCGTGCCCGCGGGCTGGACGAACGCGTTCGGGCCGTCGTCCCGTTCGGACTGTCTGGCTTTCGTCGAGCGCGAATGGACCGACATGCGCCCCCGCACGGCACGGCCCGTCACCACCTGACGGGCAGCTCCCGTACCGAGTAGAAGACCGCGTTCTCGTTGAACACCAACTCTTCCAGCGGCACGGCCAACGCGAGCGCCGGGATTCGCCGGTACAACGTGCCGTAGACGACCTGCAGCTCCATCCGCGCCAGCGGCGCTCCCAGGCACACATGCCTGCCGTGGCCGAAAGCGACGTGGTGACGCGCGCTGCGGCGGACGTCGAGCGAATCGGGGTCCGGGAAGGCGGCGGCGTCCCGGTTGGCGGTGCTCTTCACGGCGATGATGCCGTCACCCGCGCGGATCCGCGTGCCACCGATCTCCAGGTCCTCGCGTGCGACACGACGTGCTTCGGTGTGCGTGATGGACAGGTAGCGCAGCAGTTCCTCCACCACGTCGACCGCCCGCGCCGGGTCTTCGCGGACCACGCGCAACTGGTCCGGGTTCGCCAGCAGCGCGACCGTGCCGAGCGCGATCATGGCGGCGGTGGTGTCGTGCCCGGCGACCAGGAGGAGTTGCCCCAGCACGGCGACGTCCCGCGGTGTCATCGCACCGGTCCGGACCTGCTCGACGGCCAGTGCGCTGAGCAGGTCGTCACCCGGGTCGGCGTTCTTCCTGGCCACCAACTCCGCCAGGTAGGCGTTCAACTCCTCGCTGGCGGCCATCGCCCGGCCGGGATCCGGCTCGTCCATCACGAGCGTGCGCGCCACCTGCTGGAAGAAGCCGCGGTCGGCGTACGGCACACCGAGCAGTTCGCAGATCACCCGGGACGGCACCGGCAGGGCGAACGCCGCCACCAGATCCACCGGCTGGGGCCCGGCGAGCAGATCGTCGACGAGGTCGTCGACGATCCGTTGGACCCGGGGCCGCAACGCGTCCATCTTCCGGACGGCGAACTGCGGGGTCAGCAGCCGCCGCTGGGCGGTGTGTTCCGGCGCGTCCATCTGCATCATCGTGGTCATGGTCGTGTCACGCGCCTTGCTCACCGCGTTGGTGTGCGGGAAGCCGGGCTGAGTGGCGTCGACGCTGATCCGCGGATCAGCGAGCACCGCACGCACGTCGTCATAGCGGGTGACCAGCCACGGCGTGCTGCCGTCCCACAACCTCACCCGGGAAACCGGTGGCTGCGCGGTCAACTCCGGTGCCGGATCGAAGGGACACCGCGTCGCACGGGCCATCGGAAACTGGAGCAATTCTGGGGCGAATTCCATGCACGCATGATGCTGAGCTCAAACACGCCGGTAACCGGACATTTCCGGCGAGACCTGCGTCACATCATCGACGGAGGTGCACCTGGCACAACCTGCCCAACGGCCTGCCGTCGCACTTGGCGGCGACCCGATGAGACGCCACGTTCTCCTCCGCCGCGCTGTAGAACAGCACCTTGTCGTGGTCGGCGAGAAGCGTTGCCCACGCACGCACGACCACCGGCGCCAAGCCGCGTCCGCGGTAGCCGTCCTCGGTTCGCACGCCGACCTCCGCGGCCCGCTCGGTCCAGCGCGCGCAGTGCGCGAGGCTTACGACATGGCCACCCTCCACGAGGGCCGCCCACGGCCCGGCCTGGCCCGACATCAGCAACGCCCACTCGTCGGCTGCCCAACTCGCCGGGGGCTGGAGATCACACGGCTCACGCACGAGGGACAGACCGGTGGGTGGCTGCGGCAGGTGCGTCGGGGATGCCAGTACCCAGCTGCGTTCCAGGTTCACCGCCGTCGGCGTCGTCGGCGACAGCTCGGCATGCCCGTCGATGACCTCGACTTGCCCGTCATAGGTCGTGACCGTCACGAACACCGTGTCGCCACCGACACCACCGGGTTCCCTGCCCCAGATCGTGTCGGCTTCCACCCGCAGCAGAGCAAGATCATCCATGTGACCGAAGCCTAGTCCCGCGCGGGGCGTTGACAATCGCCCGCACAGCTGGTTCCTGTCGCACAAGATCGACGCTGGGCGCCCGCGGCGGGCAGGTCGACTCCTTCGAGGTGTCCCTTCGGGCGGCCGCAAGGGCCGCTACTGTCCGGTGTGGAACGAAAGGCCCGCCTTCTCGCAGACGACGATCTCCGTGTCGCCGTCCGCACCGCAGGTCCAGCCCCTGACCGCGATGGGCTCATCGCCCTCTTCGACAGCGCGGTACTCCGTGATGACGGCGACAGCCTCGGCGCAGTCCACGAGGCCTGCCGCCGTCCGCTCGGCGAGCACGTTGCCCCCGCAGTCGACCACCTGCGCGGCAGGCGCAGATGGCGACGTCGATGGCGGAGCAGCCGACAACGGTGGAGGTGGCGGCGGGGCGGGAGCGGCGGTGCTCGGGCTGGAACACGCCACGGCCAGAGCGGCGCACGCCAGCACGGCCCCGACTGTCAGGCCACGCATACTGTTGTCTCCCTAGGATTTCGTGGCCCAAGCGCTCTCGTTCACCGGGCTGCGGTCGCGCAGCGGCTCCCACCACGCCCGGTTGCCCGCGTACCAGCGGATCGTCTCCCTGACCCCGGTGTCGAAGCTGACCTGCGGCTCCCAGCCCAGCTCACGGCGGATCTTCGCCGAGTCGAGCAGGTAGCGCCGGTCGTGCCCGGGGCGGTCGGGCACGGTCTTCTTCAACGAGCCAGGCAGGCCCAGCTCGTCCAGCACCAGGTCGGCGATCTGCTCCACGCTGGCCTCCAGCCCGGTGCCGACGTGGTACGTCTCGCCGATCCTGCCGCGCTGCAACACGGCGTCGATCGCACGGCAGTGGTCGACGGCGTGGATCCACTCCCTGCGGTTGTGCCTGGAGGCGTACACCGGCAGCGGTTCACCGTCCAGCGCCCGGGTGGTGAACAGCGGCAGAACGTTCTCCGGGAACTGGTTGGGGCCGTAGTTGTTGGCGCAGTTGGTGATCGTCACCGGGAGGCCGAACGTCTCGTAGTACGAGCGCACGGCGTGATCGGCGCCCGCCTTGCTGGCGTTGTACGGCGTGCGCGGCCGGTAGGGCGATTCCTCGGTGAACGCCTCGTCGGCGTCCAGCGGCAGGTCGCCGTAGACCTCGCAGGTGGAGATGTGGTGCACGCGCTTGACACCCGCGCGCAGGCAGGACTCCAGCAGCGACTGCGTGCCCAGCACGTTCGTGCGGAAGAACCGGGCGGGGTCCAGCACGGCCAGGCTGTTGTGCGATTCGGCCGCGAAGTTGACCACGGTGTCGATCCCGTGGTCGGCCAACACGCGTTCCACGGCGACGCCGTCGGCGATGTCCGCGTGCACGAACGTGATCCGCTCGCGGATGTCGGTCAGGTTGGTCTCGGTTCCCCGGTAGGTCAACGCGTCCAGCGCGACCACGGTGTCGGCGGGGTGTTCCCGCAGCCAGTACCGGGTGAAGTGCGAGCCGATGAACCCGGCCGCACCGGTGACGAGCAAACGCATCTGGGGCACCTTTCGATGGATCAGACCGGCCTGGCGTTGACCAGTGGACTCGCCTCGATCCGCAGACACGTGGCGTAGTCGGGCAACAGGCCGCGCGCGCCGGCCTCGGCCAGCGTGGGCGCGTCCAGGTCACGGTCGGACAAGACGGGGTCGATGTCCTGCGGGATCGGCAGGCCGAGGTCCGGGTCGAGCACGGACAGAGCCAGTTCGTTCTCCGGTATGTAGCTTTGGGACAACAGGTACGACATCACGGAGTTGTCCTCCAGCGCGACGAACGCGTGCCCGACTCCCAACGGCATGTAGGAGGACCGGTACGACTCCGGGTCGAGGATCACCGCGTCCCACTTGCCGTAGGTCGGCGACCCTACCCGGATGTCGACCACGATGTCGAGCACCTTGCCGCGCGTGCAGTAGACGTACTTCGCGGTGCCGGGCGGGGTGGACGTGTAGTGGATGCCACGCACCACCCCGCGCCGCGACATGCTGATGTTGGTCTGCGTCACGGCGAACAGCGGTTTGCCCACCGCGTCGACGAAGGCGGCTTCCTGGTACGGCGACACGAAGTGGCCGCGGTCGTCGGCGAAGATCTTCGGCGAGAACTCGACCGCGCCTTCGACGGCCAGTTTCCGTGCCTGCATCCGAGTGTCCCTCCTTGGGATTCACCACAAGCTGTGCACGCACGCCAACAGGCTGCGTGCCTCGATGTTGAGGTAGTGCCCGTGCCGCAACAGGTCCATCAGCTGCCGCACGGTCAACCAGCAGAAGTTCGGCGGCACTTCGACGGGGAACTCCTCGCCGACCTCCACCACCTGGTAACGGGTGAGCGCGTTGAGGAACCGGCCGCCTTCCTCGGAAAGCACGGTGTCGTAACGGATCCGCCCGACCTCACCGGTCGCGACGCCCTTGACGAACGGGTCGTCCACGTCGGCCGGGTCCCGCCCCGGCAGCAGCTGCACGGTCGGTCCCATCTCGACCAGGTCGAGCAGCCCGATCTCCGGCCGGGCCTGGACGAGCACGTGCAGCACGTCGTCGATCGGCCGCGTCACGAAGATCGCCAGCCCTTGGCCGCGCGGTTCGAGCAGCGGCTGGGTCCACGCGGCGACCTCGCGGTTGCCCGCCTCGACCCGCACGCCGATGATCCGGAAGTCCCGCCCGGCGTCGTCGGCGATCTCGTGCTCGGTGCGTGTCCAGTTGCGCACCTTGTCGACCGGGATCAGGCGGACGCTCCAGTCACACATCGTCTTGGCTTCGGTGAACCAGCTCAGCGCGGCACTGGTCGTGTGCAACGCCTTGTCCGACAGGTACGAGCGGGTGAGCGCGTCGGCGAACGACGTTCCCTTGGACTGCACGGCCTCGTCGGGCTGCGCGAAGGGCATGCAGGACAACACAGTGCGCGCGTCCATGTTCACCAGGTTGTCCACGCGCATCAACTCGCGCACCAGGTGCAGCGGCAGCCACCGGTAGTCGTCGTTGACCGGCACGTCCCCGGTGATCTTCACGACCACGTTGCGGTTGCGTTTGCGCCAGAACCACGCGCCCTGCTCGGACTGCAGCACGTCGACGAGCACCTCGCCGCGGTCCGGTCCGATGAACAGGTCGAGGTACCGGGTGGTCGCGCCGCGGTGCACCTGCGTGTAGTTGCTTCGGGTGGCCTGGACGGTCGGCGAGAGCTGCAACGTGTTGACGTTGCCCGGCTCCATCTTGGCCTGCATCAGGCAGTGCAGCACCCCGTCGAAGTCCTTGACCACGATGCCGAGCAGGCCGATCTCCGGCTGGTTGATGATCGGCTGCCAGCTGACCGCCTCACCACCGACCTGGACCTGCAGTCCCTCGACGGTGAAGAACCGGCCGCTGTCGTGCCCGAGGTTGCCGGTCGCCTCGTCGAAGTGCCACGTGTCCAGGTCGGCGAACGGGATCCTGGTCACGTCGAACCGGCCGGTCCGGTGGCGGTCGGCCCACCACTGGTCGAACTCCGCGATCGTCGTCAGCACACCGTGCCGGGCAACCGGCTGGGCACTCGTGGAAGTCACGGCAGGTCCCTTCCGTCAGAGGGTGGCAAGGACTTCGCGCAGCGCGTCGATGACCTTGTCCTGTGCGCCGCGGGTCAGCGACGGGTACATCGGCAGCGAGAAGATCTCGCCGGCCAGCCGTTCGGTGACCGGCAGCGAACCGGGTTCCACACCGAGGTGCGTGAAGCCCTGCTGGACGTGCACCGGCCACGGGTAGCTGATGTTGAGGTGGATGTCGTGCTCGCGCATCGCCGCGATGATCCTGTCGCGCTGCGGGTGGCGCACGACGTGGACGTAGTAGACGTGGTCGTTGCCCGGCGCGGTGGCCGGGAGCACGAGGTCGGTGTCCGACAAGGCTTCCGCGTACCGGTCGGCGATCGCGCGGCGACCGGCGAGGTACTCCGGCAGCCGGGTCAGCTTGCGGCGCAGGATCTCCGCCTGCACCTCGTCGAGCCTGCTGTTGTAGCCCGGCGTCCGCACGACGTGGTAGACGTCCTCCATGCCGTAGTAGCGCAACCGGCGCAGGTTCGCGTCCAGCTCGGGATCGCTGGTGACCGCGGCACCGGCGTCCCCGTAGGCGCCGAGGACTTTGGTGGGGTAGAAGGAGAACGCCGACACGATCCCCATCGAGCCCGCGATCCGGCCGTGGTGCGTCGCGCCGTGCGCCTGGGCGCAGTCCTCCAGGATGGGCAGGCCGTGCCGTGCCGCGATCTCCTCCAGCGGCGCCATGTCGACGCACTGGCCGTAGAGGTGCACCGGCAGCAGGCACTTGGTGCGGTCGGTGATCGCCGCCTCGACCTGGTCGACGCGCATCAGGTAGGTGTCCTCGTGCACGTCGACGAAGACCGGTGTGGCACCGACGGCGTCGATCGCGATCACCGTGGGGGCAGCGGTGTTCGACACGGTGATGACCTCGTCGCCGTCGCCCACACCGAGCGCGCGCAGGGCCAGCACGATCGCGTTGGTCCCGTTGTCGACGCCCACGCAGTGCGTGGCCCCGTGGTAGTCGGCGAACTCCCGCTCGAACCCGGCGACGCTCGGGCCGAGCACGAGTTTGCCGGAGCGGAAGACCTCGTCCACCGCGGCGAGGAGGTCGGCCCGCTCGCTTTCGTATTCGTCCAGATAACCCCAGACATATTGAGTCATGGTCGGCGTCATCCTCCAGCACGCGTGGGATCACAATTCGAATGAGCGACATCAAGACCGACCGATGACCAACGGGCAGATGCGTCAACGTTGGATTCCGGCGATTCCGCGCTCCCCAGGAAAACTACTCACGCCGCGCTCGGTCGTCAATTTCCGTTCCGAGTCCGCAGCCGTCGATTGATTGTTCGCCCGCCCGCCGTCCGCTGCCCGGCGGGCGGGGCGTCCCGCTGGCGGGACGCCCGTGGACACCCTGTGTCAACGAAGTTGTCCCGGAACTCGCAGGTACCCGGTTCGACCTGACTGACCTGCGTTGTCCGCTCTTGCCAACACTGGCAACATGGCGTTCAGGGGGACAACCGCCGCGTGGGGTGCGCGGAGCCACTGGGGAAAGAACTGGGGAACGAAGCCAATGCCAATGAGCGAAGGCTCGGCCGGACATACCGGGTTCAACACTGGGGTCAAGCGGGAACAACGGGGGTCGTCGGCGCAGTCGCCCGGCGCCGCGTTGACGATGCGGACGTGTCTCGCGCTGCCCGCGAGAATGCCGCTGGACGAATGGCGGCGAATAGGCCGCCAGATCTTCACCATCTCGGACTCGTCGGGCTGGTGGTTGGGTGATTGGCTGATCTACGGGCAGTCGGAGTACCCCGACCGCTACAAGCGGGCGATCGACGAGACCGGCCTGGACTACCAGACGCTGCGGAACTACGCGTGGGTCGCGCGCAAGTTCCCGCACGAGCGCAGGCGCGAGACGCTGAGCTTCCAGCACCACGCGGAACTGGCGAGCCTGCCCGAGGCCGACCAGGCCGACTGGATGGACCGCGCGGAGAAGCACCGCTGGTCACGCAACGAGCTGCGCAACCGCGTCAAAGCCAGCCGCCGGGCAGGCGACGGGACAGCGCCCGCCGCGCCGGGCAAGTCCCTCCCGGACACCCGGTTGCAGGTCAACATCATCCCTGACCAGCAGCAACGCTGGCAGGACGCGGCGGCGACGGCGGACAAGGACCTGCTCACGTGGATCGTCGCGGTGCTCGACGAGGCGGCCGCCGCCCGGGAGTGATCGGTTGTCCGTGAACGAATGGCCGGGGGCGGCTTGCCACCCCGGCCATTTCGCGGTCCAGCCATCGGGTGCATCCATGCGCCTGCATGAAACGCAACCAATGCCGCCTTCGTTGCGTTTCTGGCAACCAATGTGGCCTTCGTTGCCAAAACCGCAACGAAGGCCACATTGGTTGCACCGGCAGCAGGCCGGTGGTCAGGACACGTGCACGTTCGGCACGTACTGGATCCAGCGGCCACCGGCGTCCCGGAAGTCCTGCTCCTTGGCCATGATCTCCTCGGCGTGGTTCCAGGCGAACAGCACCGCGTAGTCCGGGTAGCGGGCCGCGAACTCCGTCGGCGGCTTGACCGGGATGTGCGAGCCGGGCGTCACCCTGCCCTGCTTGGTCGAGCTGGTGTCCGAGATGAACTCGATCAGGTCGGGCCCGATCCCGCAGAGGTTGAGCACCGTCGCGCTCTTGGCCGTCGCGCCGTAGCCGACCACCCTGTGCCCCTTGTCCTTCAGCTCACGCAGCAGGTTCACCAGGTCGTCGCGGATCTGGCGGACGTTGGCACCGAACGACTCCAGCGTCGCGAAGTCGGTCAGCTTCTGCTCCTGCTCGGCCGCGATCAGCTCGGCCACCGCCGCGCTCGGCGTGCGGGCACCAGCCAGCGCGAGCGTGTAGCGGACCTCGCCGCCGTGCACCGGGATGCGCTCCACGTCCACCAGTTCCAGGCCGTGCAGCTTGGCCATCTCCCGCACCGACTGCGCGGTGAAGAAGAAGAAATGCTCGTCGTAGACCTGGTCGAACGAGTTGCGGCGGACGATGTCGGCGAAGTACGGGTCCTCGAAGACGAACACACCCTTCGGCGCGAGCAGGTTCACCACACCGCGCAGGATCGAGCCCATGTACGGGATGTGGCAGAGCGTGTTGGCGGCGTAGATGACGTCGGCCGGGCCCTGCTTGGCCCGGATGTCCGCGGCGACCGCCTCCTCGAAGAAGTCCTTGCGCACGGTGATGCCCTTGGCCGCGGCCATGTCGGCCACACCACCGGACGGCTCGACGCCCAGGTGCCGGATCCCGGCCTCGGCCAGCGCCTTGAGCATGATCCCGTCGTTGCAGCCGAGCTCGACGATGAACGGGTCGGGCCCGGTCAGCTCGGTGGTGCGGAACCGTTCGGCGAGCTTGCCGAAGTGTTCGCGCATGAACGACGAACCTGAGGACAGGTACGGGTAGTCCTCGTGGAACATCTCCTCGCGCGGGACCTCCTCCATCAGCTGAACCATCGAGCACGACGTGCAGATCCCGGTGGCCAGCCGGAAGAAGAACTCGTTGTCCCCGGCCTTCGCGGGTTCGGCGAACGCGTCGGACAACGGCTGCTGACCGAAGTCGAAGAACTCCTGGACGACACCGTCGCAAATACGGCATTGGGACGTGACCGGCATTTCAGATCTCCTTGAACTTCTGATGGACAATCACGGCCGGAGCAATTGTCCGGCCGATTCGATCAACAGATCGCGAGCGGCACCGACCTCGCCTGCCATCGGCCGGTCGGCCGCCAGCGGCGGGCTGATCTCGGCCAACGCGGCCCAGGGTTCGCCTCCCGGCCGCGCGCCCACGGTCGCGGCGAGCTGCGCCGCACCGACCGCCAGCGAACCAACCACCAGCCAGGCCGCCTCCAGTGCGTCGGCGACCGCGTTGGCTCCGTTGAGCGCCATCGGGACGTGGTCCTGGTTCCACCCGTTGGTGGGCAACGACGTCAGCGAAGCCGGGTACACCAGCTGCCTGATCCGCGACACGAACGACGTCGCACTGATCTGCACTCCCGCCAGGCCGCAGCCACGCCCGGGTCGCGGGGTCAGCATGGGCGGCAGGCCGCCGTTGGTGCCGGGGTCGCAGATCAGGGCCAGTTGGCGTTCCGCCAGGTAGGCGGCCTGGTGCAGGGCCAGCCCGATCTGGTCGGACGCCAGACCGACCGGCATCGCGTGGAAGTTGCCGCCGTGCAGCACCACCCCTTCGTAGGTGAGCGGGTTGTCCGTGCAGCCGACTGCCTCGTTCAGCAGGACGTTGCCCGCCGCGTCGAGTTGGTCGAGTACCGCGCCGAGCACCTGCGGCGCGCACCGCAGGCTGTAGGGCTCCTGCAGCGGCCGTGCCGGGTCTCTGGACATGTCCGCCGGCAGCTGCTCACGCAACCAGCGCGCCACAGTGGACTGTCCAGGTTGGCCACGAGCGACCGCGATACCCGGTTGGTAGTGCTCCGGATTGGCGCGCAGGAGGTAGGCGATGCGAGCCGTCAGCATGGTGACCGCGCTGACGAGCCGTGCCGCCGACTGCTGGTTGACGATAGTGGCTGCGAGGCTGGCACCGGTCCCGTTGACGAACGCCAATGCCTCCCGAACCGGCCACTGGACCGGCTCGGCCGACAGCGCCGCGAGCGCTTCCGCCGCGGGCCGCAGTGTCCAGTCGTTGTCGATCCGTACCCACGCGTCGCCGTGCCCGGTGTACGCCAGAGCAGCGTGCGCCAGTGGTTGCAGGTCACCGCTCGCGCTGACGGTGCCGTCACGGGGAATCGCCGGGGTGAACCCGCGATTCCACAGGTCCGCCAGCACCTGCCAGAACTCCGGGGACACCGCCGAGTACCCCTTGCGCATGCTGACCAGCCGCAGCCACACGACCAACCGGCACACGTCCGGGTCAAGCGGACGACCCTGCCCGCTGCCCAGGTGCGCGATCAGGCTCGCGCCCTGCTCGGCCTCGGACTCCGCGGTGAACTCCACGAGCGGCCCGAACCCCTGGGTGAGGCCGTAGATCCGGGTTCCGGCGGCCAGTGCCTTGTCCACGGTCGCGGCGCTCTCGGCCATCCGGTCGACGTCGTCCGGTCCGCAGGCTGGCAACGTGGCGTCCCAGCCCGCCTGCCGGATCAGGGCAGCCAGGGTCATGACGCGACCCGCCGCAGTTTGCCCGTCTCGGTCCGGTCGATCCGGTCGACCACTCGCACACGCCGCGGCCGCAGCCCCAGCACGTCGACGACCGGGCTCAGGTCGTACCGACCGGATGGCACGACCAGCAGTTCGACGTGCTCGCCGATCATGGCGTCCGTCGTCGGCACGAGCGCGAGGTCGGCGCACCGGAGCACGGCACGCAACGCCACTTCGAGTTCGTCGAGGTTCAGCCGCCGCCCGTTGACCTTGACCAACCGGCTTCGCCTGCCGGTCAGCCGGAACCTCCGGTCACCGACCGGCTCGACGAAGTCGTCCATCTGGTGGCTCGGCGCGTTCCCCGCCAGCCGGGGGCTGCGCACGACAAGTGGCCTCTCGCCCTGCCCTGCGATGTCAACCGTCACGTCGCCGAACAGCTGCCACGGCGGATTCCCGCCGCGCCACCACCGGTACGCCACACCACCTGTCTCGGTCGACCCGAAGACCTCGACGATCCGGGCCTGTGGCGCGACCGCCAGGAACTCTCCGGCAGTGGCAGGCAGCAGCGCGGTGCTGTGCAACACCGTCAGGTCAGCCAGCGAGCGCACCCAGTCCTGGTGCTCCACCAGGAGCCGGAAGATCCACGGCACCGCGACGACCGCCACACGCCGACCGGCCATGGGCGGCAGCGCGCCGAAGAAACCCGGCCGGTACCACGCCTCGACACCCAGACGGGCGGGCACCAACACGCTGGCGAGCGCCCCGAACAGGTGCCTCGGCGGAGCGAAGGACACCACCGCGTCCGGCCGATGTGGACGCAGCAGGTCCGCCAGCAGGCCCGCCTCCGCCCACAGCTGCTCGCGTGTGCGTGGCCATTCCCGGCTGGGACCGGTGGTCCCGGAGGTGCGCATCACCACCGTCTCCGGCAGCGCGGCGCGCACGACGTCCGCGGCGCCGGATGTCCACTGTGTACGCCATGCCCGATCGGTGATCGCGTCGAACCCGGCTGACAGCAGCTGTTGCGGCCGGGTGAACGTCTCGCTGGCGGGACGGCTCATGCCGCCGACCGCGCCACTGTCATGACGTAGCGGCCGTACTGCGAATTGGTCATCCGCTCGCCGAGCGAGTAGCACTCGTCCGCGTCGATGAAGCCCATCCGCAACGCGATTTCCTCAAGGCACGCCACCCGCACGCCCTGCCTGTTCTCCAGCACGTGCACGTACTGGCTGGCCTCCAGCAGCGACTCGTGGGTCCCGGCGTCCAGCCAGGTGAAGCCGCGGCCGAGACGGACCAGCCGGGCCCGCCCCCTGCGCAGGTATTCCTTGTTGACGTCGGTGATCTCCAGTTCGCCGCGATCGGACGGGGCGATGCCCCTGGCGATCTCGACGACGTCGGAGTCGTAGAAGTACAGCCCGGTGATGGCGTTGTCCGAGCGCGGCTGTTTCGGCTTCTCCTCGAGGGAGATCAGGTTTCCGCGCTCGTCGAGCTCGCCGATGCCGTAGCGCTCCGGATCGGACACCGGGTAGCCGAACAGCGTGGCGCCGTCGAGGTTCTTGCGGGTGTCGCGCAGCAGGGCGGGGAATCCGGTGCCGTGGAAGATGTTGTCTCCCAGGATGAGCGCGGAGTCCTCGCCGCCGATGTGGTCGGCGCCGATCAGGAACGCCTCGGCGATGCCGTTGGGCTCGGCCTGTTCGGCGTAGGTGATGTTCATCCCGAGGTGCGCGCCGTCGCCCAGCAGCGCCCGCATCGCGGGCACGCTGGCGGGCGTCGAGATGATCAGCACGTCCCTGATGTCGGCGAGCATCAGCACCGACAACGGGTAGTAGACCATCGGCTTGTCGTAGACGGGCAGCAGTTGCTTCGAGGTGGCGGCGGTCAACGGGTAGAGCCGTGTCCCGCTTCCGCCCGCGAGGATGATCCCCTTCATCATTGTTCCGTTCAGTGGAGTGCGGCGATTGGTCGGACAGCTGAGCTGGGTCGGCGGCGGTAGCCGTCGGTGAGTTCCTGCAAGTGCGCCACCAGGTCCGCCGGTGACGGCATGGCGGTCATCTCGGCGGTCAACGGCTGCACCGCCCGCCGGAAGGACGATTCGGTCAGCAGCCGGAGAACTCCGGCGCGGACCTGCTCGCCGGTGGCCTCCGCCATGTGTGTCGCGAGACCGGCACCCTGCTGGTGCACGCGCCGGGCCAGCAAGGGTTCGTCGAACCGTTCCGGCAGGGACATCGGCGGCACACCGTAGAACAGCGTGGTGCACAACGTGTTGAAGCCCGCGTGGTGGATGGCCGCGGCACAGGTCGGCAGCAGGGCGTGCAGCGGCACTGACGGGACGACCCTGGTGTTCTCCGGGATCTGCCGGAGCTTGTGCTGCTCGCGTTCGGCCACGGTGGCCACGATCTCGATGTCGAGGTCTGCCAGTGAGTCCAGTACGTCCTGGACGCTGACACCGTAACCGCCGAAACTCTCCGCAGCGGACACACCGAGGGTCAACGCTACCCGTGGCCGTTCCGGCTGCTCCCACAACCACCGGGGTACGGTCGCCACGCCGTTGTACGGCACGTAACCCATGCGCACGTAGTGCAGATGATCGGCGGTCATCCGCAACGGACCGGGTAGTTGGTCGATCGTGAAGTGCCCGGTGACGAGCGTTTCGGTGAAGTCTTGGCCGTACGGCTCGATCAGGGCCGCCAGCCACTCCCCCAGCGCGTCCGTCCGATCACCGCGCACGTCGAGGAAACGCGCCCTGGTGACGCCGAAGATGTCGACGCCCCACAGCAACCGGGCGTGTGCGGCACCGGACACCTCGGCGGCGACCGCCGCCGCGTAGCTGTTGGGCTCCCAGATCACCAGGTCCGGCCGCCAGTGCCGGGCGAAGTCGACCAGGTCGGCGACCATGGTGTTGTTGACGATCCGGTACCAGGACTGGACCAGGTTGTCGTACGCCGCAGCCAGTTCGTCCGCGGTGAGCTCGTCCGGTGCCTGGTCGGCCCGGTCGAACGGCAGCACCGCGGCTTCCCTGACGGACTTGTACACCGCCGGGTTGGCCTCCGCGTACCGCTTGGTCAGAAACCGGTTGGCGGTACGCCACAACGTGTGGTCCTCGCCGACGGACACCGCGGTCAGGCCCGCGCCGGTGATGACATCGGCCAGTTCGGGCTGGCTGGCCACCCTGACCTCATGGCCCGCGTTGCGCAGCGCCCACGCCAGCGGCACCATCGCCTGGAAATGCGTTTTCACCGCGTACGTGGCGAACAGAACCCGCATCGAATTCCTCTCCGCATCGGACGGCCTGGCACGACGGCCGGGAGCACAACAAGAAGGATTTGCCGCCGTGGACAGCTCACCGAGGGTAGTCAACCCGGTACGCCACGGCGTAGGATCATGGTCACCGCTCTCCGCAATCTATTACGCGGATCGAGCATTGACAACCATTTGAAATGAGGCATCGGCATGTCCTGCGACCTGCGACCGGACGGCGGGTGCGAGGAACGAAGGCGGACATTCTTCGTGACCTACCTCGAGCCCATGGTGAACGAGGCGAAAGCCATCGGCATACCCATGACCGACGTGTTCGAACGCATTATCCAGCACCTGTCGAACGAGGATACGCAATGAGCCTTGTGCACCGGGGCGTCAATTACCGGATCGAGCCCGACTACTGGTACACGGACGGCACCGGCACCGTACGGCACGACCTTATCGCCATTCGCGACCGGTTGTATTGCAACGCGGTGAACATCTACGGCCGCGACGTGCGGCAGCTGACCGAGGCGGCGGCCGTCGCGCTCGAACTCGGCCTCGAGGTCTGGCTGCAGCCCCGGCTGCCCGACGCGCCGCCTGAGGATGTGCTTGCTCACCTGGGTGAAGCCGCGCGCGCCGCCGAGCAGTTGCGGCTGTGGAATCCGGCGGTCGTGCTCAACGTGGGCTGCGAGTACTCGCTCTACACCGACGGGATCCTGCCCGGCCGCTCATCGGCCGAGAAGGGATTTCCGTTGGAATCGCCGCGCTGGTGGGCGTTGGCGCCGCTGTTCAACAGACGGCTGAACGTGTTCCTCGGACAGGTGGCGGCCACCGCGCGAGCGGGTTTCGGCGGCCGGATCACCTACGCATCGGGTTTCTGGGAGAAAGTCGACTGGACCGCGTTCGACATCGTCGGCGTGAACTACTACCGGCACCGGCACAACCGCGCCGGATACCGCGCGGAACTACGCCGTCAGCACCGGCACGGCAAGCCGGTCGTGATTCTGGAATTCGGCTGCGGGAGCTACCTCGGCGCGGGCGACGACGGCCCGGCGACGCACGGGATCGTCGACTGGCACGCCGAGGGCCCGCGGGTGCGCCCCGGATTCACCCGCGACGAAGGCACGCAGGCCGCGTATCTGTCCGAACTGCTCGGGATCTACGACGACGAAGATGTCACCGGGGCGTTCGTGTTCGAGTTCACCGACCGCACCCGGCTGCATTCCCCGCAACCGGAACAGGACCTGGACATGGCCGGATACGCGATCACGAAGGTGACCGAGCAAACCGGCCAGCAGTGGGCGCCGAAGGCCGCGTTCCACGAAATCGCCCGGATCTACGCGGCACAGGCGAGCACGGCGGGATAGCGAGCCGTCCCGCCAGCGGGACGGCCCCAGCGCCCGCGGGCTCGGTGGTCCCTGCTCTCCGCGATATCACCGAGCCCGCAATGGCGCGGACCGGCGGCGCATTCGCCGGTCGAATTGTTGCGGGCATCCACTCCACTGGGACATCATTCGGAACAGCACCGGCTCTTGTGGTCGGGTTCGCACCGCTGAGCCGCATTCACCAGGTGCACTTCCATCCCCTTTGATAGATGTGCAGGTACCCATGCGGAAAACTCTGATCGCCGAACGGCTCAAACTGGGCCGGGTCGGCCTCGGTTGTATGACCATGTCCGGTGGATACGCGCCGGAGAACCGCGACGACGCCGAGTCGATCCGCGTCATCCAGCGCGCCGTCGAACTGGGCGTCTCGCTTTTCGACACCGCGGACGTCTACGGCCCGTTCAGCAACGAACGACTGCTCGGCCAGGCGCTGAAGGGGCGCCGCGACTCCGCCGTCATCGCCACCAAGTGCGGGCTGGTCGCGGGCCCTGACGGTGTGCTGAGCCGCGACGGGCGGCCGGAGCACATCCGCGCGGCGTGCGAGGGTTCGCTGCGCAGGCTGCAGACCGACGTCATCGACCTCTACCAGCTGCACCGGGTCGACCCGGCCGTGCCGCTCGCGGAGACGTGGGGCGCCATGGCCGAACTCGTCACCGAGGGCAAGGTGCGGGCACTGGGCATCTCACACGCCACAGTGGACGAACTGAGCGCGGTGCACGCGATCTTCCCGATGGCCGCGGTGCAGTACGAACTGTCCATCTGGGCCGCGGACAACCGCGCCGACATCCTGCCGTGGTGCCAGGTCAACGACGTGGACTACGTGGCGTTCTCGCCGCTGGGCCGCGGTTACCTGTCGGGCAACGTGGCCGGTGGCAGCCTCGACGCGGCGGACTCCCGCTCGCGCGACCCCCGGTTCACCGCGGATGCCATGGCGGCCAACGAGATCATCGTGAAGGGCGTGCGGTCGGTCGCCGACCGGCTCGGCGCGTCACCGGCTCAGGTGGCGATCGCGTGGACGCTCGCGCAGGACGAGCGGGTGGTCGCGTTGCCCGGCACCAGGACGTTGCGTTGGCTGCAGGAGGACTTCGCCGCCCTCAACCTCCGGCTCAGCCGCGAGGACCTGCGTGAACTGGACGCGTTACCCGCGACGACCGGCCGGATGAACTGGGACCGCTGGCGCGTGCCCGGTGATTCGCCGACCGCGGGCCGTTAGCCTGCCGGAGTTCTCGCCCTATGATTCGTCTCGCCGGCGAGACCTTCAGTCCCCGGCGGATTCGTGGCGATGATTCCCGGCTCGCCAGTCACCACCCCGATCCAGTGCGACAACCATGACCGGAAAGGCGCATGCTCCGATGACCGAAACGCTCGACAAACACGTCGTGACCGAGACCGTCGCGGCAACGGCCAAGATGATCTGCGCCGAGCAACCCGATGTGCCGGAGCCGAATTCCGTCGCCGACCTCGACTCGTTCTCGATGGTCCAGATCATTCTGGAGCTGGAGAACATCTACCACGTGCGACTGCTCGAGTCGCTGGAGGAGTTCGACGGCGCGGAATTCAGCGAACTGGCCGACGTGATCGTGGAAAGTGCCGCGCGCAACCAGAACCAGGGCTGAATTCGTCCCACGATCCACAAGGAGAACGCGTGAGCAGCAACTCGTCCCGGCGGTCGGTCGTCGTGCTCGGTGCCTCTGGCCTGCTCGGCACCGCGGTGACCAGGCACCTGGCCGGCCTGCCCATCGATCTGCGTGTGGTCGGGCGCAGGCTGACCAGCGTGCCGGAGCGGGCGGTGGCCGACGTCGAAGTCCGGACAGCAGATCTCACCGAGCCGCACGAACTCGCCCGCGCGGTCACCGGGGCGGACGCGGTCATCCACCTCGTCGCGCACATCGCGGGCCCGGCCACGTGGCGGGTGAGCGCGGATGACGCGGTGGCCGAGCGCGTGAACCTCGGTCTGGTCCACGACCTGGTGGCCGTCCTGCGGGGCATGCGTCCACAAAGGCCGCCGGTGGTGGTGTTCGCCGGGTCCATGTCCCAGGTCGGGCACCCGACCGGCGGGCGGATCGACGGCACCGAGCCGGACAACCCGCTGACCACGTACGACCGGCAGAAGCAGGCCGCGGAGGACGCGCTGAAGGCCGCGACGGCCGAAGGTGTCCTGCGTGGCATCACGCTCCGCCTCGCCACGCTGTTCAGCCAGGGCACGGACGCCATCTCGCTGGACCGCGGCGTGGTCAGCGCGATGGCTCGCCGGGCCTGGGCGGGTGAGCCGCTGACGATGTGGCACGACGGCACGGTGAAGCGTGATCTGCTGTGCGTGGACGACGCGGCGGCCGCTTTCGTGAGCGCGCTTGACCACGCGGACGCGTTGGCCGGACGGCACTGGCTGGTGGGTACCGGCCTGGCCACCTCCATCAAGGATCTCTTCGGCAGCGTCGCCGAAGCCATGTCCGCCGCGACGGGGAAACCGCCGGTGCCGGTGATCTCGACCGAGCCGGCCGAGCAGTCGCTGCAGACCGACCAGCTCGACTTCGTGCTCGACCCCGGCCCGTTCGAGCGGGCGACCGGGTGGCGGGCCCGGACTCCCCTGGCCGAGGCGTTGAAGCGCACCGCCGTGGCTGTCGCGGACCACGCGGAACGCACCCGCCCGGCCGCCACCACCGCGTGATGCGCGTCCTGTTCACGAGCTGCCCGGACGAGAACGCCTTCCCCTACATGGTCCCGTTGGCCCAGGCGTTGAGCGCGGCGGGGCACGAGGTGCGGGTTGCCTGTCGGCCCCGGTTCGCCGACGTGGTCACCCAAGCCGGGCTCACCGCTGTGCCGGTCGGCCGCGATCACGACGTGTGGCAGGCCTTCGGCGTCGAACCCGGCGAACGGGCGGCGCTGCGGTCCGCGATGATCGAGCCGTACGACGTGGCCGGTCAGGACGAGCGGTACATCACCTGGGAGTACCTGCTTTCCGGGTACGAGTACCACGTCACGTGGTGGCACAAGATGGACAACCTGCCGTTGATCTCCCAGCTGGTGGCGTACGCCCAGAAGTGGCGTCCCGGCCTGGTCCTCTGGGAGCCCACGAGTTACGCGGGTGCCGTGGCCGCCAAGGCCGTCGGTGCCGCGCACGCCCGTCTGGTGTCCGGCGTGGACATCCACGGCGTCACCCGGCGGCACTTCCTGCGCCTGCGGGAAGACCGGCAGGATCCGCTGGCGGACTGGCTGTCCGGCTACGCCACCAAGTACGGCACCGGCTTCAGCGAGGACATGGTGACCGGGCAGCTCACGATCGACCAGCTGCCCGGGTCGCTGCGCCTGGCGACGGACCTGCCCTGCGTGCCGATGCGATACGTACCGCTCCAGCATCGTGCGGACAGTGAGGACGTGCTCGTGCACGACGGCGATCTCGCCACCGTCCTCGACGCGGTCCGGCTCGGCGTGCCGCAGCTGGTTCTGCCGGTGTACTTCGACCAGCCGCCGTTGGGTGACCGGATCGTCGAGTGCGGTGCCGGACTCCAGCTCCACCCGCACACGGCGACGGCAGCGGCCGTACAGGACTGCGTGGCCAGACTGCGGCGTGAACCGTCCTTTCGCGACAGTGCGGGCAAGCTCCGCGACGAGATGCGGACCATGCCCGCTCCCGCCGAGGTCGTTCCGCGCCTCGAAGAGCTCGCGGCCACCCACCGGTAAGGAGAGACGACGTGCGCGTGCTGTTCGTCACCTACGCGGAGAAGACGATCTTCCAGTACCTGGTGCCGTTGGCGTGGGCGCTGCGCACCGCCGGGCACGACGTCCGCGTCGCCAGCCAGCCCCGGTTCGCCGACGTCATCACCCAGGCCGGGCTCACGGCTGTCCCCGTCGGCGGTGATCGCGAGATCTGGCGTGTGGCCGAACGGAAACCGGCGGACGTCGAGGCGTCACGCGCGGGCCTGCCCGAGCCGTACGACGTGGCCGTCGCACCGGAGAAGGCGAGCTGGGACTACCTGCGTGACGGGTACCGGACGCAGGTCCGGTGGTGGCACCGGATGAAGAACTTCCCGATGATCGCCGAACTGGTCACCTACGCCGAGCACTGGCGGCCGGACCTGGTCGTCTGGGAGCCGACCAGCTACGCCGGGTCGATCGCCGCGAAGGCCGTCGGCGCCGCGCACGCCCGCCTGATGTACTGCCTCGACATCTACGGCGTCACCCGTGACCACTACCTGCGGCTCAAGGACGGGCGCGAGGATCCGCTCGCCGAGTGGCTGTCCGGCTACGCCATCAAGTACGGCACCGGCTTCAGCGAGGACATGGTCACCGGGCACGTCACCATCGACCAGTTGCCGGAGTCGTTGCGGATCACCGCGGACCTGGACTACATCCCGATGCGGTACGTCCCGTACGGCGGCCCGGCCACCGTGCCGACCTGGCTGCGCACCGCACCGGCCAAACCCCGGGTGGCGTTCACGCTCGGTCTCACCGCCACCGAGCGGTTCGGCGGCTACACCGTCGACGTCCAGGATGTCCTCGATTCGCTGGCCGACCTGGACATCGAACTCGTGGCCACGCTGACTGACAAGGCGAAGCACAACCTCAGCCGGATCCCCCCGAACACCCGCGTCATCCCGTACGTGCCGCTCCAGGACCTCGCCGCGACGTGCAGTGCCGTGATCCACCACGCGGGCGCGGCCACCCTGGCCACCACCAGCCTGCACGGCATACCCCAGCTGTCCGTCCCGTTCCACTTCGACCAGCCCGAACTGGCTCGCAAGCTCACCGAGCAGGGCGCCGGGCTGGACATCCACTCGTCCGACGCCACCGGTCCGGCCATCCGGAGTGCCCTGCTCCGGCTGCTCCACGAACCGCGTTTCCAGGCCGGGGCACAGCGGCTACGGGGCGAAATGCTCGCCATGCCCACACCGAACGAGATCGTCCCGCTGTTGGAAAACCTCGTGTCACAAAGGGAGACGTGACGTGCGCGTGCTGTTCGCCACCTGTCCGGACAAGAGCATCTTCCAGTACCTGGTGCCGCTGGCGTGGGCGCTGCGCACCGCCGGACACGACGTCCGCGTCGCCAGCCAGCCCCGGTTCGCCGACGTCATCACCCAGGCCGGGCTCACCGCAGTCCCCGTCGGCAGGGACAGCGACATCCACCGCGCGTTGGAAACCGCGCCCGGCACACAGGTGTCCGCACGCGCGGGCCTCCCCCGGCCCTACGACGCGGCGATCGACCCGGCGTTGGCCACACCGGAACACCTACGGGCCGGGTACGAGTACAACGTCACCTGGTGGCACAGGATGGACAACCTGCCGATGATCTCCCAGCTGGTCGCGTTCGCCCGGCACTGGCGGCCGGACCTGATCATCTGGGAGCCACGGACGTTCGCCGGGTCCGTCGCGGCCAAGGCGATCGGCGCCGCCCACGCCCGGGTGCTCTGGAGCATGGACGTCTTCGGCGTCACACGGCAGCAGTTCCTCGGCATGCCCCGGCCTGATCCGTTGGCGGAATGGCTGGGCGGGCACGCGCGCGAGTACGGCGTGGAGTTCAGCGAGGACATGGTCACCGGGCAGTTCACCATCGACCAGTTGCCCGATTCCCTTCGCATCGCGGCTGATCTGCAGTACGTTCCGATGCGTCACACGCCGTACGGCGGACCGGCGACCGTCCCGTCCTGGCTGCGCACACCACCACGCAGGCCACGAGTCGCACTGACCCTTGGCCTGACCGCCACGGAGAAGTTCGCCGGATACACCGTCGACATAGGACATATCCTGGACGCGCTCGGCGATCTGCGCATCGAGCTCGTCGCCACCCTGACCGACAAGACCCGCGACGCACTGCCCCGAGTTCCCAAGAACACCAAGATCGTGCCGTACGTGCCGTTGCAGGATCTGGCAGCCACCTGCACGGCCGTCATCCACCACGCAGGCGCCGCCACAATGGCCACGACGAGCCTGCACGGCGTACCGCAACTGTCCATTCCATACCACTTCGACCAACCCGCCCTCGCCGCCCGGCTCGCCGACCACGGCGCGGGTCTCACGATCGACTCGGCGCGAGCGACCGGACCAGCCGTCCGGGAAGCCGTCCTCGCCCTGCTGAACGAACCGCGATTCCGCGCCAACGCCAAGAAGATCCGCGACGAGATGCTCGCCATGCCCGCCCCCAACGAGATCGTCCCGCGACTCGAGGAGCTCACCGCCGCACACCACAGCTAAGGAGCAACCCCCGTGCGTGTGTTATTCGTTACCCCGCCGAAGAAGAAGGCCTTCCACGCGATGGCGCCGTTGGCCGGTGCCCTCCGAACCGCCGGCCACCAGGTGCGGATCGCCGCCCACCCGGCGTTCACCCGGACCATCGCGTCAGCCGGTCTGACGGCCCTGCCGCTCGGCGACCGCGACCCACGGACCAAAGCGGACAGTCCCGACCCCGCCGAGGTGGTCCGGTTCGCCGAGTACTGGCAGCCGGACCTGGTGGTCGGCGGACCGTCGACGGCGGCAAAGGCAACCGGTGCCGCGCACGCACAGGTGCTCTGGCAGGGCGCCGGTGAAGCCGACAGCCACTTCGTCATCGAACAACTCCCGACATCCCTGCGGATCAGGGAATATGTTCACTCGGTGGCCGTCCGGCCCACGCCGTACAGCGGACCGGCGACCATTCACACGTGGCTGTGGTCACCACCGCGACGGCCCCGGGTCGGCCTGGTCCCGGGCAGCGGTGTCCTGGCCGGTCTGACGGAGTCCCTGGCGGACTTGGACATCGAGATCGTCGCGACCGGCACCGACGCCGGTCAGCACATCGTGTTCCCCGACAACGTCCGGCTCGGGACCGCGGCGCCACTCGACACGATCGTGTCCGGCTGCGCGGCCGTCATCCACGACGGCAGCGCCGACACCGTCGCCACGACAAGCCTGTACGGCGTGCCCCACCTGGCGTTGCCGTCACGGCCGGAGCAGTCGGCGTTGGCGGAGAAGATCGCGCAGTCCGGCGCCGGTCTGCACATCAGTGCCGCGGAGCGCAGCGGCGAGGAGGTTCGCACGGCCCTGCTCCGCCTGCTGGGTGAACCGGCGTTCCAGACGGCGGCGGGCCGCGTGCGTGACGAAGTGCTGGCCATGCCGACAGCAAACGAGGTCGTGCCGCACCTGGTCGAACTGGCCGACAAGTACCGGGCGTGAAACGCCGGTGGCAGAAGGAGGAAAACCCATGCGTGTGCTGTTCGCCACGTCCGCGGACAAGAGCATCTTCCAGTCCCTCACGCCGTTGGCGTGGGCCTTGCGGACTGCCGGGCACGAGGTCCGCGTGGCCAGCCTCGGCAAGTTCGCCAAGACGATCAACCAGGCCGGACTGACCGCCGTGCCCATCGGCCGCGACGACCCCGAAGACGCCGACGCGGACGAGTTACTCGCCGCCGCCGAAGCCGACGAGGACGAAGACGATGATGACGACGACGATGACGTGTTGCCGTTGCCCTATGACGTCGCGGCGAAGCCGGAGCCGGACATCAGCTGGACGGATCTCAAAGCCCGCTACGACTTCTACGTGACCTGGTGGCACAAGACCGACAGCGTCCCGATGATCAACCGGATGGTGGCCTATGCCAAGTGGTGGCGGCCGGACCTGGTGATCTGGGACCCGATCGCGTTCGCGGGTCCGATCGCCGCGAAGGCCGTCGGCGCGGCCCACGCCCGACTGCTGTGGGGGCAGGACATCTTCGGCGTGACCCGTGAACACTACTTGCGGCTCAAGCAGCAGCAGCCCCGCCGGGCGCAGGGCGACATGCTCGCGGACTGGCTCGGCGCGGCGGCCAAACGCAACGGCGGCCGGTTCTCCGAGGACATGGTCACCGGGCAGTTCACCATCGACCAACTGCCGGAGTCGTTGCGGTTGCCCGCCAACCTGGATTACGTCCCGATGCGGTACGTGCCATACGGCGGACCGTCTACTGTGGAACCCTGGTTGTGGGAGAAGCCGAGCAGGCCCCGCGTCGCGATCACCCTCGGGATCACGGCGGCGGAACGGTTCGGCGGATACGCCGTCGGTGTCCAGGGCATCTTCGACTCGCTGGCGGACCTGGACATCGAGGTCGTCGCGACGATCAACCCGAACGAGCAGAAGAAGATCAGCCGCGTGCCGGAGAACGTCAGGATGGTCGGGTACGCGCCGTTGCAGGCGCTGGCGCCCACGTGCGCGGCGGTCATTCACCACGCCGGATTCGGCACCCTGGCCACCACCTCGCTGCACGGCGTGCCACAACTCGCGCTGCCGACGGACTTCGACGAGCCGCCGTTGGCGCGCAAACTCACCGAGCAGGGCACGGCGCTGACCATCCACTCGTCGGAATCGGCCGGTCCGCAGGTCCGTGAGCTGCTGCTGCGGGTGCTGAACGAACCGTCCTTCCGCGAATCCGCTCAGCGGCTGCGTGCCGAGATGCTGGCGATGCCGACGGCCAACGAGATCGTGCCGCACCTGGAAGAGCTGACCGCCAAACACCGCGTGACGGACTGAAAGACGACCATGCGCGTTCTGTTCACCACCTGCCCCGACCGGAGCATCTTCCAGTCGATGGTGCCGCTGGCCTGGGCGTTGCGCACGGCCGGGCACGAGGTGCGCGTGGCCAGCCAGCCCCGGCTGGCCGACACGATCGCCCGGTCCGGCCTGACCGCCGTGCCCGTCGGCCGCGACCACCACCACCGGCGGCTGGCCGGGCTGGAGCCGGAGCCCGGCGCGGCCGCGCGGACCGGGTTGTTCAAGCCGTACGACGTGGTGGACGACCCGGCCAAGGTCAGCTGGGAGTACCTGAAGGCCGGGTATGACTACCACGTCCCCTGGTGGCACAAGATCGACAGCCAGCCGATGATCGTGGACCTGGTGGCTTTCGCCCGGCACTGGCGGCCGGACCTGGTCGTCTGGGAACCGTCGGTCTACGCGGGGCCGATCGCCGCGAGGGCGGTCGGTGCCAGGCACGTGCGTCTGTTGTGGAGTATGGACGTCTTCGGCGTCACGCGGGAACACTACGTGCGGCTCAAGCAAGTCCAGCCGCCGGACGAGCGCGGCGACGCGTTCGCCGAATGGCTGGACGCGCACGCCCGCGAGCACGGCGGCTCGTTCGACGAGGACATGGTCACCGGGCAGATGACCATCGACCAACTGCCGGAGTCGTTGCGCGTCAAGGCGGATCTGCGCTACCTGCCGATGCGGTACGTGCCGTACGGCGGCCAGGCGACAGTCCCCCGATGGCTCTGGCCGGACGCCGCACGACCCAGGATCGCGATCACGTTCGGCATCACGGCCACCGAGGCCTTCGACGGCTACGTCGTCGGCATCCAGGACATCCTCGACTCACTGGCGGACCTGGACGTCGACGTCGTGGCCACGGTGGCGGAGAGCGAACAGCGCAAGCTCAGCCACGTTCCGGCGAACGCGACCGTGGTCCCGTACGTCCCGTTGCAGGCACTGGTCCCGTCGTGCAGCGCGGTGGTGCACCACGCGGGAATCGGCACGCTGGCGACCACGTCGTTGCAGGGCGTGCCGCAATTGGCGCTGCCGCTGCACTTCGACGAACCCGCCCTGGCCCGCAAACTGGCCGTGCAGGGCGCAGGGTTGGCGATCGATCCCAGCGCGGCCAAGGGCCACACCGTCCGCCAGGCCGTGCTGCGCCTGCTGCACGAGCCATCTTTCCGCCACAGCGCGGGCCGGTTGCGTGACGAGATGCTCGCCATGCCCGACCCCAGCCAGGTGGCCGCGCGGCTGGCCGAGTACTGACAAGGAGAACACCGATGCGAGTCCTGTTCGTCACCGAACCGGCCAAGACCCTCTTCCACTTCATGGTTCCGCTGGCCTCCGCCCTGCGCACGGCCGGGCACGAGGTCGCCGTGGCCAGCCAGCCCGACTTCGCCGAGACGATCACCCAGGCCGGGCTGACCGCCGTGCCGGTGGGCAGCCGCAACTACGGCCGGGCCGCCGACTTCGACGACGGGAGCGCGGACGAAGAAGAAGACGAGCCCGGTTTCCCGCGCCCCTACGACGTGGTCGACTTCCCCGAGCGGATCACTTGGGACTACATGAAGTCCGGCTACGACAACCACGTCGAGTGGTGGTACAAGGCCGTGAACGTGCCGATGATCCACCAGCTGGTGGTGTTCGCCCGGCAGTGGAAACCGGACCTGGTGATCTGGGAGTCCGCGGCGTTCGCGGGCTCGATCGCGGCGAAGGTCGTCGGCGCGGCCCACGCCCGTCTGTTGTGGAGCGTCGACATCTTCAGTGTCACCCGCGCGCACTACCTGGACCTCAAGGAGAAGCAGCCGCCCGAGGACCGGGGCGACGCGTTGCAGGAGTGGCTCACCGGCAACCTCAACCGGTACGGCACGGAGTTCTCGGAGGACGTGATCACCGGGCACTTCACCATCGACCAGCTGCCGGACCCGCTGCGGGTGGTCGGCGACGTGCACAACGTGCCGCTGCGCTACGTCCCGTACAACGGCACCGCGACCGTGGAGAACTGGCTGTGGACTCCACCGGCGAAACCACGGGTCGGGCTGACGCTCGGCAGCAGCATCATCGCCGAACGCCCGGACGGCTACATCGTCGACGTCCAGGAGATCCTGACCTCGCTGGCGGACCTGGACATCGAGGTCGTCGCCACGATCGACCGGGCCGAGCAGGCGAAGCTGCGCGAGGTGCCGGACAACGCGCGGCTGGTGCACTTCGCGCCGGTCGACGCGCTCGCCCCGACCTGCACGGCCGTGATCCACCACGCGGGCATCGGCACCATGGCCACGACGACGTTGCACGGCGTGCCGCAGCTGTCGCTACCGTGGGATTCCGACCAGCCCGCGCTCGCCAGGAAGCTGGCGGACTACGGCGCCGGTCTGGAGATCCACGCGACCGAGGCGACCGGCGCGGGCGTCCGGGAACGGCTGCTCAGGTTGCTCGACGAGTCGTCGTTCCGCGAGCGCGCCCGTGACCTGCGCGACGAGATGCTCGCGATGCCGACGCCGAACGAGCTCGTCCCGCACCTGGCGGAGCTCACCGAGAAGTACCGCCAATGACCGGCATCCCGCCGGCGGGACAGTTCCGCATCGAGGAGGAGACTTCGTTGACCACCCAGGCCGGACCGGTCCGGTTGCGCCCACCGGGCAACCGGGTCGACCAGCGGGCGATCCCGTGGTGGCGGTGGCAGATCGGGCTGAGCGCGATCACGGTGGCCGTGCTGCTCGCCGCGCTGGGGGTCTTCATCCCTCCGGCGCGGTTCTGGCTCGTGTTCGCCGCGCTCGTGGTCGTCGTGATCGGCCTCCCACTGGCCGCGTTGTTGCCGCTGTGGTGGTACCGCGTGCACCGGTGGGAGGTGACGGAAACCGCCGTCTACACCCGGACCGGGTTCTTCTTCCAGGAGTCGCGGATCGCACCGATGTCCCGGATCCAGACCGTCGACACCGAACGCGGCCCGCTGGAGCAGCGGTTCGGCCTGGCGACGCTGATCATCACGACGGCGTCGTCGGCGGGCGCGGTGACCGTGAAAGGCCTCGACGGCGAGGTGGCGGCGGAGTTGGCGCACCGGCTCGCCGACATCACCAAACTCATCCCCCAGGACGCCACATGACGGCTGTGATGACCCGGACCTCGCAGGAGTGGCGCAGGCTGGACTGGCGGACGATCGCCATCACCACCGCGACGCTGATCGGCTTCACCGGCGTCTCGGGGTTCTCGCTGGCGTCCGTCGTCTCCTGGATCTTCGGCTGGTCGCTCGGGGTCGTGCTCGCGTGGCTCGCGCCCGGTGTCGTGCTGCTGGTCACGGCGGGGTTGGTCGGCGACTGGTTGCGCTGGAGCAGGACCCGGTACCGGCTTTCGGCCGACCGGCTCGAAATGCACACCGGCATCTTCCTGCGCAAGGAGCGGTCGTTGCCGCGTGACCGGATCCGCAGCGTCGACATCAGCGCGGGAATCCTGCTGCGGCTGTGCGGCCTGGCGAAGGTGGAGATCGGTACCGGCGAGCACGTCGACAAGGACAAGACCTCGCTGGAGCTGGACGCGGTCAGCCGGGCCGAGGCCGATCGGCTGCGGCGTGACCTGCTCGGCCACGCGCTCACCGGCGAGAATGACGACGACGTCCTCGCGGAACTCGACCGCCGTTGGGTCTGGTACGCACCGCTGTCGGTGGAGGCGTTCTTCCTCGGCTCGGGGGCGTTCGGCGGGGTGTTGAGCGTCGCGGAACTGTTCGGGGTCGAGGCCGACGTGCTGACCTGGACGTGGGAACTGTTGGACCGCATGCCGTTGGCCGTCGCGATCCTCGTCGTCGTGGGCGTAGGCGGAGTCGTCGGCGCTGTGGGCGCTTTGCTGCTGTTCGTGACGACCTGGTGGGACTATCGCCTCGACCGGGAAGCCAGCGGAACAACTACCGGCACGCTCAGGGTCAGGCGTGGGCTGATGACCACGCACTCGGTGTCGCTGAGCGAGGACCGGCTGCGTGGCGTGCAAGTCGTCGAGACGTTGGGTCATCGGCTCCTGGGCGCGGCCCGGGTCGACGCGGTCGCGACGGGGCTCGCCGAGGAGGAGCACGGCGAGGAGAGCGACCACAAGACGCTGCTGCCGAACGCACCCTCCGCGTTGGCCCACCAGGTCGCCGCGTCGGTGGTGAACGCCGCCGAGTCCCCCACGGACCCGTCGATACTGCGTGGTCACGTGACGGCGGCGCGCAACCGGCGGCTCACCTGGGCCGCCCTGATCGGCCTGGTGCCGTCGGTCGTGCTGGCCGTGATCGGCTTGCTGACCACGGATGTGTTGCTGCACATCGCGTGGAGCTGGGCGTTGGTGACGCTCGGGATCGGCCTGCCCGCGGCCGTGGACGCGTACCGCAACCTGGGACACGCCATCAGCGGCCGGTTCCTGGTGTCGCGGCACGGCGGGCTGTGGCGCAAGACCACGGCGCTGCAACGCGACGGTGTCATCGGCTGGACCATCAACCAGTCGATCTTCCAGCGCCGCAAGGGCTTGGTCACGCTGACCGCGACCACGTCCGCCGGGAACAAGCGGTACTCGGTGTACGACGTGGAAGAGCACACAGGCCTGGCGTTCGCCGATGAGTGCGTGCCAGGCCTGATCGCCCAGTTCCTGGAACCTCAGAGCTGACCGGCGGTGGCGGTCCGCAGCGTCGCCGCCGCCGCCTTGTCCAGCACGGACACCATCCAGTTGACGAAGTCCTGCTCGGACTCGGAGGCGGCGGCCCGCATCCAGCGCTGCTTCTGGCTGGGCGGGACCGTCATCTGGATCTTGAGGATCCGGTCCGCGTCGGCGTCGCCGCCGCGGTTGACCCGTCTGCTGGCCCTGACCCGGTTGCGCAGTTCGTTGCGGGACCAGCCGAACTTCTCGGCCCGGTCCAGCCACTGGTCCTGCTCGTCCGTGGTCATCGACGCCAGTTCGGCGTGGTGCTGGAAACTCAGCGCCGCCCGGCGCCGCGCGACCGGGTACTGGCGCGCGACCCAGGCGTAGTTGCGCAGCGTCTGGTAGTCCAGCGCGGTCTGCTCGACGGCCCGTTTGTACAGGTCCGGGTACTGGGACTGGCCGTAGATCAACCAGTCCCCCAGCCACCACGACGACGAGGCCGCGATGGTGTCGATCTGCCGTCCGATCCGGCTCCACTCGTCCATCGGGACGCCCGGCGGCAGGGTGAAGCTGGTGCGTTTGGTAAGCCCGACACCGGGCAACGGCCGTGAACCGGCACCGTCCCGGTGTTCGCGCGAACGTGACTGCCGCAGAAGTCCCCCGGCGGCAGGCACTGTGTTGCTGGGGGTGTCCACCCTTCCTCCCAACGGTGTTGCCCACGCTTTCACATGAGTTCATGGCGGTAGGACGAGCATAAGCTGATGTAAATGAGGCGTCAACTGTCGTGAATCCGGTTGCCGGAAGCTGCTTCAGGCCAGTTGACATGACGCTATGCTTGACCGCGTGTGGGAGGAGGCGGAGATGCCGGACGTTTCGTCGTCGAGCGAACGAACCCTTGCGGCGAAGGTGGACCACCTGTTCCGGACCGTCCGGCCGCACAGCGGCAAGGAGTACAGCTTCGAGGAGGTCGCCGAGACCATCCGGTCCGGTGGCGGGCCGACGATCTCGGCCACCTACCTCTGGCAGCTGCGCAAAGGCCTGCGGGACAACCCGACCCGGCGGCACCTCGAGGCGCTGGCCGGGTTCTTCGGCGTCCCGCCCGCGTACTTCTTCGACGCCACCACGACCAGCCAAGTGGACGCGGAACTCGCGTTGCTCGCCGCACTGCGGGACGCCTCGGTGCGGCAGATCGCGTTGCGGGCCTCCGGGCTGTCGGCCAAGAGCCTCGGCGCGATCACCGAGATGGTGGAGCGGGCACGGGAGATCGAGGGGCTGCCGGACGAGCGGGACAAGGCGGAATCCTGACCGAGACCCGACGAATCCCGATTCGTCGGCGCAAACGGTCCATTCCCGATACGCACCATCGGGAATCGGGCAAGATACGTGGCATGCGGCAGTGCTGACCACGACTTTGCCCCTCCTGGGAGGTGCGATGAGCGCCGAGCTCAAACAACTGCGACGCCGATGCGAGGCCATCGCGGGGCAGTTGCCCCTGATGTACCCGTTCGACGCGCACGAGTTGTGCAGGCGTGTGGCCGGGCAGCGCGGCCGTCCCATCCACCTCGTGCCGGTCACCGGACTGTCCGAGGCGCACGGGGTGTGGTTGTCCACCGACACCGCGGATCTGATCTTCTACGAGGACGGAACCTCGCCACCGCACCAGGAACACATCATCCTGCACGAACTGGGCCACCTGTTGTGCGGGCACTACAGCGCGGGCATCCCCGAGGCCGAGCACATCCGTTCCCTGCTGCCGCACCTGGACTTCAAGGTCATCCGGACCATGCTGGCCCGCACCTCGTACCAGGCGGCGGAGGAGCAGGAGGCCGAACTGCTCGCCTCGATCATCCGGCACCAGGCCGCGGCGCTGACGCCCAACGACATCGGCGGGCGGATCAGGGCCGCGTTCGACTGGCCACCCCGCACGCATGGGTGAACTGATCCGGCACTACGGTCCGGCGTTGCTGGCGTGCGCCGTCGTCGTGGTGCGGCTGGCCCTGCACCCGCGTGGTCCCACCAACGCGATGAGCTGGGTGGTCATGCTGTCCATCGCGGTGACGCTCACCGCGAAGGCGCCCCCGGTCTACCACGGCCTGAGTGTCCTGACCGGGATTCCGAACGTGGCCAGGCTGGTCGACCACGGCGGGTTCCTCGTCGCGGGGTGGGGCGGCCTGACGATGTTGTTGCAGATCAACCATCCCGAGGACGCGCGCCGCCGGGCCGTGCCGCACGCGATCTGGATCGCGGCGGCGTTCGTGGGCATGTGCGTCCTGTTCGCGTTGACCAAGGCGCCGGTGGACAACGTCCGCTTCGCGGGCCGGTACGGCGCGACTCCCGGTGTGCTGGAGTACTGGCTCGTCTACATGGCCGGGTTGCTCCCCGCGTTCCTCACCGCGGCCGTGCTGAGCGTCCGTTATGCCTCGATGACAACGGACCCGGCGGTACGCCTGGGTCTGAGGCTGATCGCGACCGGCGTGCTCTGCTCGGTGACGTACCACTTCCACAAGGCGGCGTACTTCGCCGCGCGCAGGATCGGACTGGACTACCCGAGGGCGTTGAACATCCTGCTGGACCGGTACCTCACCCTGGCGGCAGCGGTGCTGGTGCTCGCCGGTCTGGCGTTGCCGAACTGGCGGACACCGCCACCGATCAGCAACTACCGCAAGTACCAGAAGCTGCGTCCACTCTGGCTGGCGCTGTACCGCGTCACCCCGTCGATCGCCCTCGTACCACCGAAACACCGGCTGTCGGAGCTGCTGGACGTGCGTGACCTCGACCTGCGCCTCTACCGCCGGGCGGTCGAGATCCGCGACGGCAGGCTGGCGCTGCGCGAGCACATCGACCCGCGAGTGGCGGCCGACGCACGTCGATCGGCTGCCCGATCCGGCCTCACCGGCCAGAAGCTGGACGCGGCGGTGGAAGCGGCCGCCCTGGCCGCCGCGATCCGTTCCGTGGCAACGGGAGCGGCACCACCCGACGACCCGGCGCCCGGGATCGCGCCCGGTGGTCCCGACCTCGACAGCGACATCGCGTTCCTGTGCGACGTCGCCACCGCGTTCCGCGCCCCGTCCGAATCAAGGGCCTAAGACTCTGCCGACACGTCAAATCTTCTGTCAGGGACTCTGAACCACCACACAACGGGCTGGTACGTAACCAACACAGTGCACCCAGCGCCGGAAACCGAACCCCTGGCTGGAAACCGCACTCCAACGCAACCAACAGCGCAAAGCAATCAGACATTATCCGTGAAAACCAGCCCCAGCGACAAGCAGGCCACAAGTAGGCAGACCGTAACTCAACCGTGGCCACCGCTGGAAAGCAGGCATCTAAAACGGCGGAACATCATACCCCACGGGCGCGGTAAGCACAGTCCTACGGCCTGGAGTGGTAAAAGCCAGCACCCCAGGCATCACCTGATCCATCCGCCAGGTAGTGCGCTGCCGCATCAAATTGTGGCGCTTACACAACATCGCCACATTCCCCACCCCGGTCACGCCACCCTCGGCGTAGGGGACCGAATGATCCACTTCGCACCGCTGTGCCACCACC
>NZ_MTQO01000050.1 GCF_001984155.1 Actinosynnema sp. ALI-1.44 | reverse complement strand
TGTCCATCTCAAAGGAACCTCATTTGACGAGGTTCATAAAAGCTCTACTGGCTTTCAATAGATCGACACACTGTTGAGTTCTCAAACAACACACGCACACCTTCTTAGTTCGGCATTCAGCCGACCCGCAAAGGGGCTTGCACTGCAAAGTCTTTGTTTTCTTCGGCTTTGCCACTCTACCAGGCTTCCGATTCGACCCGGCGAGGGGCCTACCTAGAAGCTTAGCTGGTTGGTGGCACGTCGTAGAACTTTACTCGGTCCGATTCGCGGTGTCAAATCCGCTCGACCCGGTGGGCTGTTCCTTGCTCAGTGTACCTGAGAGGCTTTCGGCCCTTCGCCGTCCCCGCCAGGCTCTTTCGTCCTGTTCCGTCCGGCTGTCCTTGCGACGGGGAGAAAGTTACTCAGGTGCCGGGGGCAATGTCAAATCGGCTGGTCAGAGGCCTGAGCCAGAGGTTTCGCTCCCCTGCGGAGGCGAGCACCTCGGCCATCTCGGCGAGCGGGGTCGTCTGCTGGTCGCCGACGAACGCGGCCTCGTAGCCCCACGTGCGGAACTCGCGCAGCGCCGTCAACGGGTCGTCCCCGAGCTCCTTCATCGCCGTCGACGAGAACGAGCAGATCACGTGCGGCCGGTCCCTGCGCAGCAACCGCACCAGGCCACCCAACGCACGATGGGTCCGGCCAGGCACATCCGCCTTGACCACGGACAACCTGAGTTTCCGCAGTGCGGGCAACGCCTCGATGGCCCGGTCGAGCCGGACCGACGGCACCGTTCGCTCGGGCTCACCCGTCCCCGGCCAGACACTCACCCCGCCGCCCAAAGCCGGGTCGGTCACCAGGGTCCCCTCGGTGTCCCACGCCGCGGCCTCGACCACGCACAGCCGGTCGGCCAAGTGCTCGGGGGTGTTCGCCGCGACATTGCGTTTGAGCAGGTCAACGGCTTTCGGATCGGGTTCCACCGCGACGACCGCACCCGAGTTGCCCATCCGGGTGAGCATCCGCAGTGTGTGGTAGCCCACATAGGCGCCGATGTCGAGGAACACCCCGTCGGGCTCGATCAGCGAGTCGATCAGGTCCGCGACCGGTTGTTCCCAAACACCGTTGCTGGACAACAAAGGCAGCATCGCGATGTCGTCGGACGGCAGGCGCAGGAGGCCCGCGTCGGAGAGCACGAGCGTGCTCCCGTCCACCCGACCATGCACCCGTTCGTGTTCCCTGACCACCACTCGTCGCAGCGCGTCAGCGGTGCGCGTCGAGGCCGACGCCGTGCGGGTGTTCTCGTCACGTTCACGCGATTGGGCGACAAGCCGGTCTTCGAGGCTTTCGATCCGGCGCAGCGCGGTGTCGAGCTGGACCGCCAGCCGGTCCACCCTGTGGTCCGGCCCGGCCGGGGCCGCCTCGACCCGCCGCACCGCCGCCAGGTCCTCCTGGCGGCGGATCACTTCTCTCGTCGACCGCTCGGTCGAGTCCACAATGGAACTCAGCATCGTGCGGACGTGGTTGTCGTAGTGGTTGAGCACGCGCAGCACTGCCTTGCGCAGCGCGGGCGCCATCGGGATGCGGTGCCCGACCTCGACGTCGGGCTCACGCAACAGCGCGTGCCTCGCCGCCTGCAACGGCGCGAACGGGTCCGGTTCGCCCGCGAGCTTGCGGCCGTGTTCCACCCGCCAGTTGCGGTACGCGTGCTCCACCCGTTCCCTCAACTGCTCGGCCGAGATCCCCACCGCGCGCACGGCGAGCACACGGGTCCGCCCGGCCGCGCCGATCTTGTCGGCCATGGCGACGTCCGGCGCGAGGTCGCGCATCAGCCTGGCGGCGTGCTGCACGTGCTCGCTCAGACCGTCCACACGGGACACGAACATCACGCTGTCCGAGTCGAACAGTTCGGCCGCGACACCGACGTTCGTCGTGATCAGCGGAACTCCCCTCGCGGCGACCGAACCCAGCTCGGTCGCCGAAGGGCATTCCTTGTCGTGCAACAGAACGACCCAGTCCGCAGCGTCCACTGCGAGCCGGTGCGCCGATTCGGTCTCGACCAGACGGATCCGCCGGTCGTGCGCGGTGGCCAGGCGGAGGCGCTCCGCCGCGGCGCGTTGTCCCGCGGCACCGCGGACAGCCAGCAGCAGCGAAACGTCCCCGCGGTCGGGAAAGGCCGCTCGGAACGCGGCGACCACGTCCGTCTCGTTGGCGCAGCAGCCCTCTTCGTGGTCGACGAAACTGGTGAAGACCGCACCGGCAGGCAGGCCGAGGCTCGTCACCGCCTCGGCGCGTTCGTCCTCGTCGCGCTCGCCCTGGTCGGGTACGGGCAGGACCACGGCCTCCGCGCCCGGCGGGGCGGGCCACGGCACCCACACGTCGTCGACGCCGACCGGCGGCGTTCCCGGCTCGTCGCGGATCTGGATCACGTAACGCTCACGCGGCGGGTCCGCCACATCGCCGCAGCACAGCACCACGGGGTAGCGCGCGTCCGACGCGATGGGCAGTCCGGACGCGCCGGCGCTCAGCCGTACGGACTCAGCGAGCGGGCCGACACCCAGCACCGACACGCCCAACTGGTCGACCAGCTGCACGCGAGCCGCCAGCGGTGCCGGTACGGCGACCGGGTGCAACCGGCCCTGCAGGACGCCTTCGGTCTCACACCACCGGCGGAACTCGTCCGCGTTGGCCCCGAACGGGTCCGGGTAGCGCTCACGCAGCCACGGGTCGTCCTCCCAGAGCGCCTTCGCCCAGACTGTGCTGCCCGACTGGCCGTCCACGGGCGCGCACGCCCAGCGGAGAAACGCCTTCTCGTCCGTCGCCGCGGGCGGCGGGTCCTCGCCGATCACCTGGGCCTCGTGCCAGGCGGCCCGGAACCGCGCACGCAGTCCGTCCGGCAGCACGGTTCCGTCGGACAACCGGGCGAACGGCCTGCCCTTGGCCGCCAGCCCGGCGTCGACGAGTTTCGCCCGGTAGTCGTCGCAGAGGCTCTCCAGGCCCGGTCGTTCCGACAGCAACGTCCTCGGCCGGTCGGTGATGTCCGCCGACAGCAGCCACGGCTTCTTCGGGTCGAAGCCGTGGAAGTGCACGGTCCGCAGCATCACGGGTTCGCCGATCGGCACCGGCATCGCGCAGTAGCCGTTGGTCAGCAGCTCCGCGTCGCGCTGGCCCGCGTTCCACACCGAGAGACCGACCCCGACGTCACGGATGACGTGGTGCCTGGCCAGCGCGGGCAGTCCGTCGAGGAAGCCGTCCGCGGCCTCCGGCGCCCTGGCCGCGTGCCGCGCCCACGAGGTCAGCACCTCCTGGGCACCGGGTCCGACCGCGAGGAACCCCGGTTCGTAGACACCCGCTTCGATCAGGTCTTCCGGCGTCGGGGCCAGTCCGTCGTGCGGCAGCGGCTGCAACACCCGTGGCACCAAGGCGAAGTCGCCTTGTTTCAACGCGTCCTTCACGATCGTGTCGACGGACGCGAGCACGAGCACCGACGGGTCGAGGTACAGCACCGGGCCGTTGGCCAGCAGTGCCTGCAGCAGCCGCGGCCGCAACACGGCACGGACCTGCTCGGCGGTGTAAGCCGTCGACAGCAGCGCCAGTTCGGCGTCGTCCACACCGATGTCGGCCGGGGTCAGCACGTCCCCGCCGGGTTCGCCGTCGACCAGGAGGATGTCGAACCTCGCACCCGGGTGGGTCACCCGGAACGAGTCGGCTGTCACCCTTGCGGCGGGAAGTTGGGCACTGGTCGCCACTGTGCACGCAGACACTTCGGTCACAGACACGAAAGTAGCCTGCCGAAGATCACGCGGATCCCGGTGGCACCCCGTTGCCGACGTCGTTCCAGGTCAGCCCGGTCGCACCGGGTCGGCACAGCCAAGCACGCGGTGCAAGGCGCCGGTCAGGGCGGCCGCCAGGTCCGGTTCGTCCCCGCTCGCCACCCACTCGACGAACCCGTCCGGGCGGACGAGCACAGCATCGACCCCGGGAACCTCGACCGCCTGGATTTCCGTGCCGAACTGCGCACGGACCTCGGCAGACGCGGTGAGCGCTGTCCACCGGGCACCGACAAGGTCGATCGTGGACGTCCGCCCACGATCCGTCTCCACCCAGCTGTGCGGGAGGCGGTGGCCTGGGCGGATCTCATCCCGCAGCACGTCGTAGTCGTCCGGTTGGTAGCCGTAGAACATCATTCCGCGCAGGTAGTCGACCGCGATCTCCTCGTAGAGGCGGTCGGGGTCCACCCGGTTCCGATAGCCCTCGTGCATCCGGCGTGACAGGGCCAGCGACGCGTCGATGGCGGCGAGCCGTTCGGGCTCGTAGGTGTCCAGCAGGTTCGGTGCCGCGTCCCCGGCGAGGACGGCGGCGATCTTCCACGCCAGGTTGTGGCCGTCCTGGATCCCGGTGTTCATGCCGAGTCCGCCTGCAGAGCTCTGCACGTGCGCCGCGTCGCCTACCAGGAACACCCGGCCGTGCCTGAGTCTCGACGCGATGCCGATCGCCGCCTCCCACGCGTTGACCGCGTGCAGGTCGATGTCGACCCGTTCGTCGCCGATCGCCGCGTGGAGCAGTTCGATGGTCCTGTGCTCGGACAGTTCCGCCAGTTCCGCCGGTTTTCCGGGGTAGTCCATGATGTGCGACGACCACTGGTCACGACCGTTCTTCGAGAACAGCGTGGCGTAGACGTGTTCGTTGCGGACAAAACAGGCGCCGGTGCCCCACGTTTCCACGATGCTGCCGAGATCGGCACGGAAGAACGCCGTGTTCAGCCTGGCCACGACGGTCCGGTCCGGCACGGTTATGCCAAGCCGCTGCCGGATCTGGCTCCTGGCGCCGTCCGCCGCGATCACGTACTCCGCCACGATTTCCTCCGGCTCGCCGGTGCGCCTGTCGACCACTTCGACCCGCACACCCGACTCGTTCGCCGCCAGATCGAGCAGCTCGACGCCGAATTCGACTGTGGCGCGGTCACCGAGGTAGTCGAGGGCGACTCGTTGCACCTCCGACTGGGTCACGTTCAACCGCGCGTCGACTGGGCTGCACGTCTCCAGCCGTGTCGCGTACCGCTCAGGCAGGCCGCTGACCTGCTGTACCGCGCCGAACGCGCTGTCTTTGAAGATCCCGGCCATCGGCGTGGACGCTGTCCAGGCGAGCCGCTCGACCTCGGCGCCCAGGCCGATCGACCGGAACAGTTCAAGGGTGCGCACGCTCGCTCCCGCACGGGGCGGCGCGCCGGTCGGATCGCGTTTGTCGATCACGACCGGCCGCACGCCCCAATGCGAGAGGAACACCGCCGTCGAAAGGCCCACTGGTCCGGCACCGACAACCAGTACCGGGATTTCCCGAGTTCTCATGAACCCACCGTGGGTCCTCAAGCCGCCTTGAGATCAAGGGGTCGTCGGCAGGAACTTCGGTGGCTTGCGGGCTTCGGTGTGCTGTTCGAAGGAGTACGCGAGCGACAGGAGTTTGCCGTCCGCCCAGCGTCCCGCCATGAACGAGAGACCGACGGGCAGTTCGCCGACGAATCCGGCAGGCACGGTCACCGCCGGGTAGCCGGAGACCGCGGCAGGCGTCGACGACGGGATGATGTCGTTGTCGCCGGTCGCGCAGTTCGTCTTCCACGCTGGCGGGTTGGTCGGCGCGACGATCGCGTCGAGCCGGTGCCGGGCCAGTGTCTCGTCGATCGAGCGTTTCGCGAGGTCGGTGAGTTCCCTGCGGCCCGCCTGGTAGCCGGGGTCGGTGGGCGGCGGCGCGGCGAGCGCCGCTTCGAACAGCTCCTGGCCTTCGAAGCAGGTCCGCTCCAGCGGGTCGCTCTTGTTGTACTCGATCAACGCGGCGAGGTCGCGTGGGCCCTTGCGGGTGGCCAGGTACTTGTCGATGTCCCGGTGGAACTCGGTGAGCAGCGCGGGGATCTCCAACTGGGCGAGGCGTTCCTGGTACGGCATCTGGATCTCGACGACCTGCGCGCCACGGGCCCGCAACTGCTCGGCCGACCTGGTCATCACGGCGTCCACGTCCGGTCCGAGGACCGGCAGCCGCCACAGGCCGATCCGGGCGCCTTTCAGCGACCGCTCGTCAAGGCGGTAGTCACGCGGCTGGTTGGCGGGCACGGCACGCGTGGCCGGGTCCTGCGGGTCGCGCCCGCGCAGTGCCGCCAGCGTGATCGCCGAGTCGACGACGTGCCTGGTCATCGGGCCCGCGGTGTCCTGTTCGGCGGAGATCGGCACGACACCGGTCCGGCTGACGAGCCCGAGCGTGGGTTTGTGGCCGACCAGCCCGGTCATCCCCGCCGGGCACACGACCGACCCGTCGGTTTCCGTGCCGATCGCCACCTGCGCCAGCGACGCCGCGATCGCCGCACCCGATCCGGCGGAGGAACCACACGGATTGCGGTCCAGGACGTACGGGTTGTGGGTCTGCCCGCCGACACCGGACCACCCGGACGTGGGTTTCGCGGCGCGGAAGTTCGCCCATTCGGAGAGATTCGCCTTACCCAGGATGACCGCACCCGCCGCGCGCAGACGTTGGACGAGGAAGGCGTCCTTCGCGGGCGGAGTGCCCATCAACGCGCGGGAACCGGCTGTGGTCCGCAGCCCGGCGGTGTCGACGTTGTCCTTGAGCAGGACGGGGATGCCGTCGAGCGGTCCGCGTGACCTGCCTTCGCGGCGGCGTCGGTCGCTGGCTTTGGCCTGGTCGGTCGCGGTCGGGTCGAGCAGCATGACGGAGTTGAGCCTGCCGTCGAGCGCACGGATCCTGGCCAGGTACATGTCGGTCAAGCGCGCCGCGGTCAGCCTGCCGTGATCCATGCTCCGCTGCAGGTCGGGGATCGTCGCGCGGTCGAGGTCGAAGGCGGGCGCGGCCGAGACCGGAGCCGCGAGTGTCGCCAGGAGGACAAGTGGTGTGGTGAAGCGCAGCCATCGCACGACGTCCACCCCACTCGCGTGGGGCACGGGCGTCAACCTCCGATTGGCCGGGGTGACAACCGCGTCGCGCCGGACGGAGTCTTCAAGGACATGAGTTTCCCCGGTGGTTCCCGCGAGCTGGACCCAGCGTTCGAGGAATTCGTCCGCGCTCGATCACCTGCGTTGCTGCGGACGGCGTTTCTGCTGGTCGGCGACCGTGGCCACGCGGAGGACCTGCTCCAGACCACGTTGTTGCGGGTCGCGTGGCGCTGGTCGGCTGCGAGCGCGCAGCCCGAAGCCTATGCGCGCCGTGTGCTGGTCAACCTCACCCGCGACCGGTGGCGCAACCTGAGCCGCCGCGTGCGGGAAAGACACCAGGCCGACCTCCCCCAGCTCGCGGCGCTCGACTCGGCCGACCGGATCGCCGAGCGGGACGCGCTGGTCCAGGCGTTGCGCCTGCTGCCGACGCGGCAACGCGAAGTCATCGTGTTCCGGTTCTACGCCGACCTGACGGTCGCGGACACCGCCCGTGTCCTCGGCTGCACCGAGGGCACAGTCAAGTCGTACACGAACCGGGCGTTGAGCCGGTTGCGCGAACTGCTCGGGGAGCACCGAGAGATCGAGGTACAGAAATGATGACCGAAGAGGAGCTGCGCGATCGGCTGCATGCCGATTCGGTCGGCATCATGCCGAAGAAGGACCTGATCCGCACCCTCGCCCATCAGCACGCCCGCAGGCACAAGCGGGCCAAGGTGGGGCTGATCGGTGGTTCGCTGGGGGCGACCGCGTTGGTGGTGACGTTGCTGGTCGGCTTGTTCACCGGTGGGGATCCGCTGCGGATCGAATCGGCGTCGCCGAGCAAGGACGAGATCGTCACCAGGGTGCGGGAAGCCGACCAGGCGGCGACCACCATGATCATGCACTTCGTCACTTACCAGGGGCAGTCGGCGGACGGCACGACACCGCCGAGAACGGAGAGCTGGGCGCTGCGTTCGGAGAACCGCGCGAGGATCAGCTCGCCGGACAGATCCGACAAGATCGTGCGGCCCGGCTACATGGAGGAAATCGACCACCGAAGCCGCATGGTCAAGGTCGACGACCAGTACCGCCTCGGTGACGACGTGGTCGCCCACGTCTCGGGCTCCGGGATCGGCGATCCGAAGTCCTGGCTGAGCGAGGGGGTCAGGGAAGTGCGGACCGACGGCGGTGACATCCACCTGGTCGCGAACCGGATGGGAGTGGAGTTCGAGCTCTGGGTGGACGCGCGGACGTATCTGTCCAAACGAGTGGTGTTCGGCGACTACCGGATGACCATCGACTGGCTACCGGCGACAGAGGAGAACCGGAGACTCCTCGACCATACGATTCCTGCCGGGTTCGGCTGGACGAAGCACGTGCGCGACACCGGGTCCCCCTTGACCCCGCCGACCACGTAGGACGAAGGGCCCTCGATCCGAGGGCCCTTCTCCTTACAGCACAGGCAGTAAAGTGCTCAGCTCGTACGGCGTCACGCTGCGGCGGTAGTTGTCCCACTCGACACGCTTGTTGCGCAGGAAGAAGTCGTAGACGTGCTCGCCGAGCGCCTCGGCCAGCAGCTCGGAGTTCTCCATCTCCGCCAGCGCCTCGCCCAGGTTCTGCGGCAGGTTCGCGTATCCGGCGGCACGACGCTCCGAATCGGACAACGACCACACGTCGTCCTCGGCGGCGGCAGGGAGCTCGTAGCCCTTCTGAACGCCCTGCAGCCCGGCCGCGATGATCACCGCGTACGCCAGGTACGGGTTGCACGCCGAGTCCAGGCTGCGGATCTCCACACGACGCGAGGACGCCTTGCCCGGCGAGTACATGGGCACACGCACCAACGCCGAGCGGTTGGCGTGACCCCAGCACACGGCAGTCGGAGCTTCGCCACCGACTATGAGTCGCTTGTACGAGTTCACCCACTGGTTGGTCACCGCGGAGATCTCGCGTGCGTGCTTGAGCAGGCCCGCCACGAACGCCTTGCCGACCTCGGAGAGCTCGTAGGGGTCCTCGGCGTCGTAGAACGCGTTGCGGTCCCCTTCGAACAAGCTCACGTGTGTGTGCATGCCCGAGCCGGGTTGGTCGGAGAACGGCTTCGGCATGAACGACGCGTGCACGCCCTGCGTCAGCGCGACTTCCTTGACCACGTACCGGAACGTCATCACGTTGTCGGCCATGGTCAGCGCGTCGGCGTAGCGCAGGTCGATCTCCTGCTGACCGGGCGCGCCTTCGTGGTGGCTGAACTCGACCGAGATGCCCATCGCTTCCAGCGCCTCGATGGCGTGCCGCCGGAAGTTGGTGGCCGTGGCGTGCGATGCCTGGTCGAAGTAGCCGCCGTTGTCGGCGGGTATCGGGACGCTGCCGTCCGACGGCAGGTCCTTGAGCAGGAAGAACTCGATCTCCGGGTGGACGTAGACGGTGAAGCCCGCCTCGCTGGCCCGCGCGAGGGAGCGGCGCAGCACGTGCCGGGGATCCGCCCAGGACGGCGATCCGTCCGGCATCGTGATGTCGCAGAACATCCTGGCCGAGTAGTGGTCGCCCTCAGGCGTCTCCCACGGCAGCACCTGGAAGGTCGACGGGTCGGGTTTGGCGACCATGTCCGACTCGTAGACGCGTGCGAACCCCTGGATCGCCGAGCCGTCGAAGCCGATCCCCTCGGCGAACGCGCCTTCCAGTTCCGCGGGCGCGACCGCGACGGACTTCAGGAATCCCAGGACGTCGGTGAACCACAGCCGGACGAACCGGATGTCGCGCTCCTCGAGCGTCCGCAGGACGAACTCTTGCTGCCGATCCATGGCGTGAGCGTAGGCATGGCGTGTTACTTCTATGTTTCGTGGGTCCGTTCAGCGAGGACGCGCCGGAGTGAGGCCACGGCCTGGCCTGTGCCGAACATCAACTCGGACGTCGGGTTCTTGCTGTCCCGCACGGCCCGTAAGGCGCCCTCGATCTCCACACAGTCGCCCTGCGGTGCGCTGCTGCTCGACTTGCGCCACCGCCCGGCTGGCTTGGGTGTGGTCATTCGTGTCGCTCCATCCCTTGGGCGATCTCGGCGATGAGCGTCTCGGAATCCTTGGCGGTCATCGCCACTTCCGTGCGGAGATGTTCCGCCGCGTTGACATACTTCGCCACCTCTTCGGGGTCCCGCAAGACCATCGGCGCGTAGTGGTGGTCGAGGAGAACGATCGGGCTCGCCGCCGAGAACTCGATCAACTCGAACTGGCCCGCGAGCATGGCGTGGTAACCGCAGGCTCGGCTTGGGACGACTTGGATGGTGACGTTCGGCCGCTCGCCCAACCACAGGATGTGCCGCAACTGGCTCACCATCTCGGCTGGCGGGATCACCGGGCGCAGGAACACCGTCGAATCGATCAGCGCGACCAGTTGGACCGGGTCCGGGCGCACGAGAATGTCCCGCCGACCCGCGCGCAGGGCGACTTGAGCCGCTATGTCGGAACGCCCGTCGTGGATGGCTCGCGCGTACTCGCTTGTTTGGAGCAAGCCGGGCAGCAGCAGGGGCGCGGCGGCGACGATCCTGCGCGCCACACGCTCGTGGTCGATCAACTGGACCGTGTTCCCGAGGATCACGGCCGGGTCGACTGTCACGGGCGTGCGGATCGCCACGGCCTGCGCGGCCAGGTCGAGAATCCGTTCGCGCTCGTCGTGCTCGGTGATGTCCAGTGCGTCGAGCAGACGCTCGTACTCGTCGTCTGTCGCCTGGTACTTGCCGTTCTCGATGTCCGAGATCCGGCTGTGCGCCTTGAACCCCGCGAACCTGGCCAGCGATCGCTGGTCGAGACCAGCGCGGTTGCGCGCGGCGCGCACCTGGGCACCGAGTTCGCGGAGGACGGCGTTCGCCTTGTTCTGATCCACGGCGTGCAGCGTACGACAACGCTACATAGCGATCAGGATCGCTCGATCAGGGCATTGGCAGCGGGTTTCCGAACGGTCATCCTTGGCCTTGAGCAGTGAACTGACAGAGGCGGGACGTGAATCGCAGTGCGTGAACCCAACGACGGCGGACTCTTCACTCACATCGAGGTGCTGCTGGACGAGTGCGCGTTTCGTGCCACCGCCAACGCCGACGGCACGACGACCCTCGACATCGACGGTGGCGCGATAGCAGGCCTGACCGCGATCCTCACGCCACGCGCACTCGACGCGATGCGTGAAGCGATCAAGCCACCTCGACGCGGGGAGTCCGCGTCTTCCTGATCAACAGGGACATCAGCGCGGCGGCGAGGCACAACAGCCCTGCTGCGTACCAAGCGGTGTCGTAGGTGCCCGTGTGGTCACGTGTCGCGCCTGCGGCGGTGGCGGCGAAGGCGGCGCCCAGTTGGTGCGAGGCGAAGACCCAGCCGAACACGATCGGGCCCGTCATGCCGAACTTGTCACGGCACAAGGCGAGCGTCGGTGGCACGGTGGCGACCCAGTCCAGGCCGTAGAAGACGATGAACGCCCACATCGGCGGTTCGACCGTCGGCGCGAACAGACCCGGCAGCAGCATCAGCGAGCCGCCGCGCAGGGCGTAGTAGGCGCCGAGCAGCCAGCGCGGGTCGATCCGGTCGGTCAGCCAGCCCGAGAAGATCGTGCCTGCCACGTCGAAGATGCCCACCAGGGCGAGCAAGCCCGCTGCCGTCGTCATCGGTATGCCGTGGTCGTGTGCCGCCGGGACGAAGTGGGTGCCCACCAGGCCGTTGGTGGACGCGCCGCAGATCGCGAAGCCGCCTGCGAGCAACCAGAACGTGCCGCTGCGCATCGACTTGGCCAGTACTTGGAGTGCCCGGCGGGCCGCGCCCTTGTTCGGGGCCGGTGGGGGTTCGGCGGTGTGCGCGCCCAGGGCCGTCGTGCCCACGTGGCTGGGGTGGTCGCGCAGGAAGATCCACACCACCGGCACCACCAGCAGCGCCACCCCCGCGATCACGAGCGACGCCGAACGCCAGCCGATGTCCGTGGCCATCGAGGCCACGAGCGGCAGGAAGATCAGTTGCCCGGTCGCGCCCGCTGCCGTCAGCACTCCGCTGACCAGGCCCCTGTGCTTCACGAACCAGCGCGACGTCATGGTCGCCACGAAGGCCAGCGACATCGACCCCGTGCCGACGCCGACGAAGACGCCCCAGAAGAGGATCAGCTGCCAACTCGTCGTCATGAACACCGTCAGGCCCGAGCCCGCCGCGACCAGCACCAGTGCGCTGGCCACGACCTTGCGCATGCCCAGCCGCTCCATCAGCGCCGCCGCGAACGGCGCGATCAGCCCGTAGAGCACCAGGTTCACCGACACGGCCGACGAGATCGTGCCGCGCGACCAGCCGAACTCCTGGTGCAGCGGATCGATCAGGACACCGGGTGCCGCGCGGAAACCGGCCGCGCCGAGCAGCGCGAGGAACGAGACGCCCGCCACCCACCAGGCCCAGTGCACGCGCCGGGTCCGCACATCGAGTTGTGTCACGCGATCAGCGTGCCGGTTCGTCGCCCATCGAAACAGTGGCCCGGCTGACAACATGCGCAATAATCTGGCCATGACCCACGTCGTCGCCGTTCTCGCGCTGTCCGAGGCCATCGGATACGACCTGACCATTCCCTCCATGGTGTTCGACGCCGCCGACGAGGACTACGACGTCCGGATCTGCGGGGTCGACGACAAGCCGGTCGACGTCTACGGCGGCTACCGGATGGTGCTGGAACACGGCCCTGAAGCGTTGGCCGAAGCGGACACCGTCGTCGTGCCCGGCACGCGCATCCTGGGTCCTCGCTCCGACGGCACCTTGCCCGCCGACGTCGCCGACGCCCTCGCGCTGGTCCGGCCAGGCACCCGGGTCATGTCGATCTGCACAGGCGCGTTCGTGCTCGCCGCGGCGGGCCTGCTCGACGGCCGCCCGGCGACCACCCACTGGAACCACACCGGGAAGTTCCGCGAGCTCTACCCCGATGTACGGCTCGACGAGGACGTCCTCTTCGTCGACGACGGCGACGTCCTCACGTCCGCGGGCCTGGCCGCGGGCATCGACCTGTGCCTGCATGTGCTGCGCAACGACCACGGCAGTGAGGTCGCCAACCGCGCCGCGCGCTACTGCGTCGTACCGTCGTGGCGGGACGGTGGACAACGGCAGTTCATCGAGCGTCCGATGCCCGAGATCGGTGACACGTCCACCGCGCCTACCCGCGCGTGGGCGTTGGGGCGGTTGTCCGACGACCTGGACCTGGACGCCATGGCGGGCCACGCGAACATGAGCGTGCGTACGTTCAGCCGCAGGTTCCGGGCGGAAACCGGGATGAGCCCAGGGAAGTGGCTGTTGAAGGAGCGCATCGAACACGCGCGGCACCTGCTGGAGAGCACCGATCTGGCCGTCGAGAAAGTGGCGCGGGAATCCGGCCTCGGCACCGCCGCGTCGCTGCGCCAACACCTTCGGGTGAACGTCGGTGTGTCGCCACTGACCTACCGGAAGACGTTCCGGCCGCCTTCATGAGGGAGTCTCAGGCACCCACCCCTACGATGCGTGCCATGTTGAAGCGTCTGCTTGTGCTCGGTGCGTTGGGGCTCGTCACCGTTGCGGGATGTTCGTCGACATCGAACGACACCGGCTCGAACGCCGGACCGCTCCCCGACGGCGCGAGCCTGCTCAAGGACGCGGCCGAGTCGATGAAACCGGTCAACAGCGCCACCTTCGCGTTGAAGGTCAACGGCCAGGTGCCCGGTGTCCCCGTCAAGGACGTCAGCGGCGACCTGACCAAGAAGGGCGACGCCAAGGGCAAGGCCCAGCTCGACCAGTTCGGGCAGACCTTCGAGGTCGACTTCGTGCTGTTCGAGAAGAAGATCTACATCAAGGCCGTCACCGGCGGGTGGCAGGAGTTCGGCGACGCCACCAAGATCTACGACCCGTCGGCGATCCTCGACCCGGAGCGGGGCGTGGCCAAGCTGCTCACGTCGATTGACTCGCCGGTCACCGAGGCGCGCGAGGACGTGGGCGGCACCAAGACCTTCCGGATCGCGGGCAAGGTCGCCAAGGACAAGGTCAAGAGCCTGGTGCCGGTGCAGTCCGACGTGAACGTCAAGATCTGGGTCAAGGAAGAGGGCAAGCACCTGCCGGTCCGCGCGCTCGTCGAGGTCTCGCCGGGCAACTCGGCCGAGATCACACTGTCCGAGGTGGACAAGCCGGTCACCGTGACCAAGCCTGTCTGACATGAGCCGTCTTCGCAGCGCCACGTGCAACCAATGTGGCCTTCGTTGCGTTTTCGGCAACGAAGGCCACATTGGTTGCAAAGCTCGGGCGCGGCAGGGGTGGGGTGCCAGGTGACCACCGTCGAAAGCGCAGTGTCCGAGGCTCCCCGCAAGGGTCGCAAGGTCGCGATCGGGGCGGGCGGCCTGGCGGTCCTGCTCGGCGCGCTGGACACGTACGTCGTGGTCAGCGTGCTCAACGACATCATGCGCGACATGCACATCGCGGTGAACAAGCTCGAGCAGGCCACGCCGATCGTGACGGCGTACCTGCTCGGTTACATCGCCGCGATGCCGTTGCTCGGGCAGGCGTCCGACCGGTTCGGCAGGCGCGCGCTGCTGCAAGCCTGCCTGGTCGGGTTCACCGTCGGCTCGGTCGTCACCGCCCTCGCCACGAACATGCCCGTGCTGGTGGGTGGCCGCGTCCTCCAGGGCATCGCCAGCGGTGCCCTGCTACCGGTGACGCTGGCGCTCGCGGCGGACCTGTGGGCCGAACGCAAGCGTTCGACCGTGCTCGGTGCGGTCGGTGCGGCGCAGGAGCTGGGCAGCGTGCTCGGGCCCATCTACGGCGTTGTGCTGGCCATCGCGTTCGGGTCGTGGCGCGGTCTCTTCTGGGTGAACGTCCCGCTGGCGGTCATCGCCATGGTCGCGATCCACTTCTCGGTCCCCGGGCGGGACAAGAACGCCCCGGCACCGGCGAAGGTGGACATCACCGGTGGCGCGCTGCTGGCGATCACGCTGGGCCTCGCCGTCGTCGGGCTCTACAACCCCGACCCGCAGAAGGCGGTCCTGCCGCCGTGGGGCGTCCCCGTGCTGATCGGCGCGTTCGTCGCGCTGCTGGTTTTCCTCGTGTGGGAGAAGCGGGCGCGGACCAAGCTGATCGACCCCGCCGGTGTGCGGATGAGGCCGTTCCTGGCCGCGCTTGGCGCGTCCGTAACCGCCGGTGCGGCGCTGATGGTCACGCTGGTCAACGTCGAACTGGTCGCCCAGACGCTGCTCGGCAAGGACCGGACCGACGCGGTGTTCCTGCTGGTCAGATTCCTGGTCGCGTTGCCGGTCGGCGCGCTGGTCGGCGGCTGGCTCGCGGCCCGGATCGGGGACCGGTGGGTGGCGTTCGGCGGTTTGCTCGTCGCCGCGGCCGGGTACCTGCTGATCTCGGGCTGGCCGGTCGACGTGCTGGCCGCGCGGCACGACCTCGGCCTGTTCAACCTGCCGAGGTTGGACACCGACCTGGTCATCGCCGGGCTCGGGCTCGGCACGGTGATCGGCCCGTTGTCGTCGGTGGTGCTACGGGTAGTGCCCGCCGCGCAACACGGAGTGGCGTCCGCCGGGGTCGTCGTGGCCAGGATGACAGGCATGCTGGTCGGTGTGGCTGCCCTCACAGCGTGGGGTCTTTACCGCTTTCACAGCCTCACCGCCAACCTCAACACGCCGTTGCCGTTCGGCAAGCCCAAGGAGCAGTTCGACGCCGAAGTCGTGGTGTACAAGGCGAAACTGTTCGAGGCGCTGAACACCGAGTACAGCGAGATCTTCCTGATCACGTCGGTGATCTGCGTGGTCGGGGCCCTGCTCGCGCTGGCGACCGGCGCGGTGCGCCGCGCCGATTGACATCGATCGTGGATTGCGAAGGCGCTGAGATTAAGAGACCCTTCAAAAGTGACCGAGCAACGGGTCGTACTGAATCTAGACGAAGCCGGCGTGGCGGTTGATCTGCCCCGGCTGGACAATGCGCAGGATATGGTCCAGGAAGTGGCGTACCGCCCGGTGGATTTCCGCGATGACGATCTGCCCTCCGCCTTGGAACGGTCGGCAGCATGGCTACGGAAGGCCGAGCAGTGGCTCGGCGAGCCGATGGACGTGATCGCGATCCACCTGGACTACGACGACAGCGGGGACGCGCCGTACTACGAGGTCAAGTTGTTGTGCAACGACGAGGACCTAGCCGGCGCGCCGATCGCGGTTCGCGAACAGCAACGGCGCGCCTCTCCCTGAAACCAGCCGTCCGCAGGGAGCCACACGGCTAGAATCGGTGGGGTAAAGCGCTGCTGATTAAGGATGTGCGCCATTACCCCACCGGATGATCTCTTCAGCCACGCCGCCGCCGACGACGCGGAGACCGCGCCGAAGACGGAAGGCAAGGCCTCCCACCAGGACCTGTTCAGCCAGCGACAAGAATCGACGCCGACCGAGGTTGCGCGGCCGAAAGCGTTGCCGCGCAACCCATTCCAACTGCCGACGTAGTCGTCAGAGCAGCATCCGGCCGGGGTCGACCTCGCCGGTCAGCATCCCGTTCGCCTTCATCAGCGCCGCAACACCTTTCAAGCGCTGGACGTCGATGGCGCCCGGGTAGACACCCAGCCGGAGCACACCGGCGATGGCCGTGTCCACCTTCGCGTAACCGGTGATCACGCTCTGCACCTCGGCCCTGTCGCTCGCGTCCCGCTGCGCCTTGACGAGCGCACGCCGGAACGCGTCGATGGTCTTCGGGTTGGCCTGGGCGAACTTCGCGGACGTCGCGTAGCCACCGATCGGCAGGTCCGCGGCCTCACCGGTGAGGGTGTCCAGCACCGGCACCGCGGCGATCTGTTGCATCGCACGGGTCAGGAACGGTTCGACGAGCAGTGCCGCGTCAACGTCCTTGCGTTGCAAGGCCGCCTGCATGTCCGGAAACGGCATTTCGGTGAACCGGACCGCGTTCGCGTCGACGCCCTTGGCCTTCATCCCGGCGCGCACGGCCAGTTCGACGACGTTGCCCCGGGTGTTCACCGCGATCTTCTTGCCCGCCAGGTCCGAGGGTGACTTGACGGTCGAGTCCGGTGTGGTCACCACGAGGAACATGTCCGGCTTGCCCCGGTAGCCGTCCGCGACCAGTTTCAGGTCGGCCACACCCTTCGCCTGCGCCGCGAGGAACGAGACCCAGTTGCCGAACGTCACGTCCAGCTCGCCGTTGACCAGACCGGGGATACCGGCCGCGCCGCCCTGGATGGTCTTGAGCTCGACCTCCACGCCCTCGTCCTTGAAGTAGCCCTTCCTGATCGCGATGTGCACCGCGGCGGTGTCCACGATCGGCAGCACGCCCAGTCTGATCCTGGCCTGTTCCACGCCCGCGGGCGCGGGGTCTTCACCGGACAGCAGGCTGCAGCCGGGCACGGCCGCGACGAGGGCAGCGGCGAGCACGCCGAGAAAGGCGCGACGTGGGCGAGTCATGCGCACAGAATGGCACGCCCGCGCGCTGTCGACCACGGCTGTCGCATCCCGTTGGACAGTCAGGAACACTTCGTGCCCTCCGCGGGAAGTTTGAGCTCGATCAGATACGCCGCACCCGCGTCGTTGACGCACTTGTTGTCGCCGAGGAACGCGGTGTGGCTGTTGGCTTCCACGGTCAGCAGCACCGCCGAGAGCGCCTTGGCCAGTTTCACGCCGGACTCGTACGGCGTCGCCGGGTCCCCTGTCGAGGAGATGACCATGACTTGGGGAAGTCCGGTCGTCTTGGGCTCGTGCGGCTGGCTCGTGTTGGGCACCGGCCAGAACGCGCACTCGTCCAGCGCGGCGACGAAGTCCTCTTCGTCGTCCAGCGCGCTCTTGGGTAAGCCCTCCCTGATCCTGCGCGTCTGCTCCTCGACTACCGCGCGGTCCTTCACCGGCGGGTCGTCGACACAGCGCACGGCGGTGAAGGCGTCGTGGATGTTGGAGTACCTGCCGTCCTCGCCGCGGCCGAGGTACAGGTCCGCCAGCCGCATCAGCACCTCGCCGTCGCCTTTGACCAGGTCGTCGAGGCTCTTCTCGAGCGTGTCCCACAGCTCTTCGGAGTACAGGCACTGCAGAACCGCGGTCACCGCGTCCGAATAGGACAGCTGCCGGTCGCCGCCGTCGGCCGGTTTGGTCTTCAGGGGATCGAGCAGCGCGTCCAGCTTCGCCTCGGCCTGGGCGGCGTCCGTGCCGACCGGGCACACGCCGTCCTTGGCGCAGGAGGCGGCGAACGCGGCGAACGCCTTCCGGAACCCGTTGGCCTGGCCGATGGCGCTGGCCACCCGGTCCGCGCCCGGGTCGACCGCGCCGTCGAGCACCATGGCGCGGACGTTGCCGGGGAAGGCTTCCGCGTACGCCGTGCCGATCCTGGTGCCGTAGGAGAAGCCGAGGTAGTTCAGCTTCTGGTCACCGAGCACCGACCGCAGCACGTCCATGTCCTTGACGACGTCCCGTGTGCCGATGTTGGCCAGCACGTCGGCGCCGGTGTTGGCGACGCACTGGTCGACGTACTCCTTGTTCTCCTTCTCCACCGCGGCAACGGCTTCCGGTCCGGTCCCGGCGACGGGCGGCGTCAGCCGGTCGGTGTCCTTGGCCTGATCGGTCAGGCACTTCACCGCCGGTTGGCTCGACCCGACGCCCCTCGGGTCGAACCCGACCAGGTCGAACCGGGCAGCCAGCGGATCATCCCACTCCTCGGCCAGCTGCGCCGCCGACGACATCCCGGACTGGCCGGGACCGCCGGGGTTGACCACCAGCGAGCCGATCCGGTCCGCACCCTTCGCGCTCTGCTTGCGCAACAAGCCGATCGTGATCTCCCGACCGTCCGGTTTGGCGTAGTCGAGCGGCACCCGCAGTCTCGCGCACCGCAGGTCGGCGTCGTCGTACAGCGACGAGCTGACCTCGTCTGTGGCGTAGTCCGCACAGTCGCCCCATTTCACCGATTGGGCGTAGAACTTCTCCAGACCTGGCGGAACCGGTCCGGACGGCCCCTTCCCGACGGGCGTTCCCTGCACAGCTGTGGAGCACGCGGTCAGCGCGAGCAGTGCGACGACCCCCAACACTCCGGTTCCCCTGGTACGGCGCACGTTCCCAAGATCGTTCGATAACGGCATTCCGTTACTCGCAGGTGATTCCGGCTCGCGGCACGGTCAGGTCGACCAGGTATCCACTACCCGCGTTGTCCACACACTTGTTGCCCTGCAGGAAAGCGGTGTGCTGGGTGGCCTGGAAGGTCAGCACGACACCGCCGAGCGCCTTGGCCAGGTTCACGCCCGCCTGATACGGCGTGGCCGGGTCCCCGGTCGTCGACACGACCAGGACCGGCGGCAGCCCTTGGACGCTGGGCACGTGCGGCTGCGATGTGTTGGGCACGGGCCAGAACGCGCACGCGTCCAACGCCGGGCTGGCCGGGTGGCCGTCGTCCAGGAACGGCGCCGCCTGCTTGTAACGCTGCTGCGCCTCGAGCACAAGCGCCTTGTCGGTGACACGGGGGTCGTCGACGCACCGCACGGCGGTGAAGGCGTCCTGTGTGGTCGAGTAGTGGCCGTCCTTGTCGCGTTCGAAGTACGTGTCGGCGAGGAACATCAACGTCTGGACGCGCTGGCGTTTCAGATCGTTCAGGCCCTTGTTGAGCGTGTCCCACAGTTCTTCCGCGTACAGCGCCTGGATCACGGCGGTCGTCGCGTCGGAATAGGACAGCTTGCGCCCACCCTCGCCGAGGTCGATCGGCCGGTCGATCAACGGCCGGACGATGTTCCAGTAGTTCTGCAGCACCTGGTCCTGGGACCGCCCGAGAGCGCAGTCCTCGCGCTGCACGCACCACCGCGTGAACGCGTCGAACGCCTTCTGGAAGCCCTCCCCCTGCGCCACGAGTTCGTCGACCACGTCCTGCTCGGGATCCAGCGCGCCGTCGAGCACGAGCGCGCGCACGTTCTTCGGGAACGTCTCGGCGTAGGTCGTGCCGAGACGGGTGCCGTAGGAGTAGCCGAGGTACGTCAGCTTCTCGTCACCCAACGCCGACCGCAGCACGTCCATGTCCTTGACGACGTCCCGTGTACCCATGGTGGCCAGGAGCTGGGCGCCGTCACCGGTCCGCTGCACGCACTTGCCCGCGTAGTCGCGCTGTTCGGCCTCCACTCTCGCCACGCCCTCCGGCGAGGCGTCCAACTCGTCGTCGTCCGCTCGTTCGGCGTCACGCTCCTGGTCGGTCAGGCAGCGGATGGCGGGTTCGCTCGAGCCGATGCCGCGCGGGTCGAAGCCGACGAAGTCGAACCGCTTGCGCAGGTCGCTGTCCTTGGCCTGGCTCGCCAGGCGGATCGCGGTGGCGAGACCGGACGCGCCCGGCCCACCCGGGTTGATCACGAGCGAGCCGATCCGGCGGCCGGGATCAGTCGCGGCCACCCGCAGCAGGCCGAGCGAGATGACCTGGCCGCTCGGGTTGGCGTAGTCCAGCGGCACCTGCAGCCGGGCGCAGCGCGCGTCCTGGGTCTTGAACGAGTTCTTGTCGTCCCCGGTTCGGGCAAATGGGACACAATCACCCCAGGTGAGCGGCTGGGCGTAGAACGTCGCCAATCCGGCGGGTACCGTCCCCGTCGGCCCCCGTTGTTCGGTCACCGATGGAGCAACGGGCGCGCCGGTGGACGAAGTGCAGGCCGCTAGTACTGCGACCAGCGTGGATACAAGGGAGAATCGCCACATACGGCCACTCAGTGTCACACCCCGATACTGCCATCGGTGTGAATGCTGGGCCGGGCGGAACTCGACATGAGCACCGTCGCGTTAAGGCTGTTACGTGCCCTGTGATGCTGGAGGTGCCTGGTGGCCACGATGCTCGCCAAGGTCAAGGGTCGGCTGCGCCGGCTCCTGGAACGGCCTGCGTCCGTCGAGCTGACCAAGTACGAAGCGCTGCTGCCCAAGATCGCTGACCGCGAGGACGACATCGCGGAGCTCAGCGACGACGAGCTGACCCAAAAGGTCACCAAGCTGCGTGGTTCGGAACGGGAACTCGCCGATGACGAGCTGGTCGAGTACTGCGCGTTGGCCAGGGAAGCGGCCAAACGGGCATTGGGCGAGCGCCCGTACGACGTGCAACTGGTCGGCGTCATGGGCATGCTGTCCGGGCATGTCGTGCAGATGGCGACCGGTGAGGGCAAGACGCTCGCCGGTGCGCTGACCGCCGCCGGGTTCGCCGTGCGCGGCAAGCGCGTGCACGTCATCTCGGTCAACGACTACCTCGCGAAACGTGACGCGGAGTGGATGCGGCCGGTGTACGAGCTGCTCGGCGTGAGCGTCGGCTACGTCGGCGAGAAGGTGTCGACCGAGCACCGGCGCGAGGCGTACACGTCCGAGGTCTGCTACGGCTCGGTCAGCGAGATCGGCTTCGACCTGCTGCGCGACCGGCTCGTGACGCGCGCGGAGGACCAGGTCCAGGTGCCCAACCCGGCCCAGGTCGCGCTGGTCGACGAGGCCGATTCGGTGCTGGTCGACGAGGCGAAGGTGCCGCTGGTGATGGCGGGCACGGCCGAGGGCGTCGAACGGGACGCCGACATGGCCGAGGTCGTCCGCCGCCTGCGCTCGGGCGTGCACTACGAGGAAGACGAGGACGGCCGCAACGCCTGGCTGACCCCGTCCGGCGCGAAGGCCGTGGAGAAGGCGCTCGGCGGCGTCGACCTGTACGCCGAGGACAGCCCGTACCTCGCCGCGGTCAACGTCGCGCTGCACGCGCACGCGCTGCTGGAGCGGGACGTCGACTACATCGTGCGGGACAACAAGGTCCAGCTGATCAACACCTCCCGTGGCCGGATCGCGGCCCTGCAGCGCTGGCCGGACGGGCTGCAGGCGGCCGTCGAGGCCAAGGAGGCCGTCGCGGCGACCGAGAGCGGCGAGGTGCTCGACTCGATCACCGTGCAGGCGCTCATCGCGAGATATCCCAAGGTCGCGGGCATGACCGGCACGGCGGTCGCGGTCGCCGAACAGCTGCGCGAGTTCTACAAGCTCGAGGTCGCGGTGATCGCGCCGAACAAGCCGTGCGTCCGGGAAGACGAGCTGACCAGGCTCTTCACCACCGAGGAAGCCAAGGAAGACGCGCTGATCGACGAGATCGTGAAGACGCACGAGTCCGGGCGGCCGATCCTGGTCGGCACGCTGGACGTGGCCGAGTCGGAGCGGATCGCCAAGCGGCTCGGCGAGAACGACCTGGAATGCGTCGTGCTCAACGCCAAGAACGACGCGGAGGAAGCCGCGATCGTGGCCGAGGCAGGCGCGTACAACGCGATCACGGTCTCCACGCAGATGGCGGGCCGGGGTACCGACATCCGCCTCGGCGGCCACGACGAGACCGACCACGACAAGGTGGCGGAGCTCGGCGGCCTGTACGTGATCGGCACCGGGCACTACCCGTCGTCACGCCTGGACGACCAGCTGCGCGGGCGCGCGGGCCGCCAGGGAGACCCGGGTGGCTCGGCCTTCTTCTCCAGCATGGAGGACGAGCAGCTGGTGCAGTACTCCCCGGAGATCCAGCTGCACGTGCTCAAGGAACCGCCCGGCGAGGACGGCCTGATCAAGGACAAGACAGCACGGGCGTACGTGGCGCACGCCCAGCGCGTCGCCGAGGGTGTCGAGCTGGAGATCCACCGCAACACCTGGCGCTACACCAGGCTGGTCGAGCAGCAGCGCGACATCATCATGGAGCACCGCGACAAGATCCTGCACAGCGACGTCGCGGACAAGCTGTTCGAGAAGCACGCGCCGGAGCGGCACAAGGAGCTCGTCGAGGAGTTCGGCGAGGAGCTCGTGGCGGAGGCAGCGCGGCAGATCGTGCTGTACCACCTGGACCGGCGTTGGGTCGACCACCTCGGCTACACCGCGGACGTGCGCGAGACCGTGCACCTGCGCGCGCTGGCCAAGGAGACACCGATCGACGAGTTCCACCGCGCTGTCGTGCCCGCGTTCAACCAGATCGTCCCGGAGGCGCACGAGACGGCGATCGACTCGTTCGACTCGGTGAAGATCAGCGAGAACGGCGCGGAACTGGAGGAGGCGGGGCTCAAGCGGCCCACATCCACTTGGACCTACATGGTCTACGACAACCCGTGGGACTCGGACGCCGAGCAGGCGCTGAAGAAGGTCCGCGCACACGTGAAGAAGGTCAAAGCAGAGCGCTGACCTGCGTTTTCCCAGTGGCCCTCGCCGGTTCGGCGGGGGCCACTGTCGTACTTTGCGATGACCGGGATCACACTTTGACAATGCGAGTCATCAGCGAGAGGGAGTTCCACCACAACTCCGCCGCAGTCATAGGCGTAGTGGAAGCGGGCGCGACATTCCGCATCACCCGCAACGGGATCGAGATCGCCGAACTGCGACCGCTCCCTCGCAGGCGGCGGCTGACTGCGGAGGAGCTTGTGGAGCGTCACCGGCAGTTGCCGCGAGTCGACTACGAGGTGATGCGGCAGGAATCCGACGACTTCTGCTGACCGCTTCGGCGCGATTGGACCGAAGCATTCAGTTACTTCTCGTTCCTCCTGGTAACTCCTATCGGGTGACACTCGCGAGGCTGCTTCGCCCATGGCAGCATGGCCAGATCTGCGATGATCCGTGCGCCACATTTCCGCCTCAGAGGCGAAAACATGCGGGAGGATAGCGCCATGCCCCAACTGCGCATCGCCGCCGCTCAGGTCAACACCCGGGTCGGGGACCTGTCCGGGAACGCCGACCTGATCGTCGAGTGGACACGCAAAGCCGCCGAACAGGGTGCGCACCTCGTGGTGTTCCCCGAGATGGCCCTGACCGGCTACCCGGTCGAGGACCTCGCGCTGCGCGAGTCGTTCACGGACGCCTCCAAGGCCACGCTGGCGTCCCTCGCCACGCGTCTGGCCGACAGCGGCTGTGGTGCGTTGGCGGTGTACGTCGGGTATCTGGACGCGGACGAGGTCGGCCCCCGTAACGCTGCCGCCGTGCTCCACGAAGGCAGGGTCGCCGCGACGCAGTTCAAGCACCACCTGCCCAACTACGGCGTGTTCGACGAGCGCAGGTACTACAAGCCCGGCCAGACGCTGGACATCATCCAGTTGCACGGCGTCGAGGTCGGCATGGTGATCTGCGAGGACCTCTGGCAGGACGGCGGTCCGATCACGGCGCTCGGCCAGGCGGGTGTGGACCTGGTCGTCTCCCCCAACGCCTCGCCGTACGAGAAGAACAAGGACGACCAGCGCCTCCCCCTTGTCGCGCGCAGGGCGGCGGAGGCGGGCGCCCCGCTCGTCTACCTGAACCTGATCGGCGGGCAGGACGAGTTGGTGTTCGACGGTGACTCGATCATCGTCTCCGCCGACGGCTCAGTGGTGACCCGAGCGCCCCAGTTCGTCGAACACATGCTGGTCACGGACATGTGGTTCCCTGGTGGCCGGCAGCGTCACGCGGGCCAGGTCGGCGAGTTCACCGTCCGCCGGGTCGCGCTGTCGGCCGACCCGTTGCCCGCGTACGAACCGCTGCCCCTCCCGCCGGTCGCCGAACCGCTGCCCGAGGAAGCCGAGGTCTGGTTCGCACTGGTCACCGGGCTGCGCGACTACGTGCACAAGAACGGTTTCCGCTCGGTGACGTTCGGCATGTCCGGTGGGATCGACTCCGCCGTGGTCGCCGCGCTGGCGGCGGACGCGCTCGGCGGCTCCGCGGTGTACGGCGTTTCGATGCCGTCTTCGTACTCCACGGAGCATTCCAAGGACGACGCGGCCGACCTGGCCAAGCGGATCGGTTCGCACTACGACGTCCAGCCGATCGGGGCCATGGTCGACGTGTTCGTCAACCAGCTGGGCCTGACCGGCCTCGCCGAGGAGAACGTGCAGGCGCGGTGCCGTGGCGTGACGCTGATGGGCCTGTCCAACCAGTACGGTCACCTCGTGCTGGCCACGGGCAACAAGACCGAACTGGCGGTCGGCTACTCCACGATCTACGGCGACGCGGTCGGCGGGTTCGCGCCGATCAAGGACGTGCCGAAGACACTCGTGTGGCAGCTGGCCAGGTGGCGCAACGCCGAAGCGGAGAAACTCGGCGAGATCCCGCCGATCCCGGAGAACTCGATCACCAAGCCGCCCTCGGCCGAACTGCGCCCTGGCCAGCTGGACACCGACTCGCTGCCCGACTACGAACTGCTCGACGACATCCTCGACGACTATGTGGAAAGCGACCGCGGTCGTTCGGACCTGCTCGCGCAGGGGTTCGCGGCCGAGGTGATCGACAAGGTGCTGACCATGGTGGACCGCGCGGAGTACAAACGCCGCCAGTACCCGCCGGGCACCAAGATCAGCGTCAAGGGGTTCGGCCGGGACCGGCGGTTGCCGATCACCAGCGGCTGGCGCGAGGGCTGAGGCCGCGCTCGCGCAACCAATGTGGCCTTCGTTGCGTTGTTGGGCACCAATGTGGCCTTCGTTGCGTCCAGGCGGCTGGCGCGAGGGCTGAGGCCCTACCGGCCTTCACGCCGCTGGATGACGTGGGCCAGTTCGTGCGCGAGCAGGTCCGCGGTCCGCAACTGCCGCCCAGCAGCCGGGCCGTCGCCCTGGGCGTAGCTGTCCCAGAGCCTGGCGATCGTGCCCATCGCGGTGATCAGGTCGTTGACCGGTTTCACCGCGTTGGCCAGGCTGGTCTGGGCCTGCCGTTCGATGTTCGCGACCGGCTTGGCGAACGTGCTGACCAAGTCGCCCGCCTGGGCGAGCACGGTCGCCGTCATCCCGCCCTCGACCGCCATCAGGTGTCGTACCAACGAGATCAGGCGCCGCACCATGTCGGTGATCAGGTCGTTCGCACCCGCCCGGCTCTGCCCGACCACCTCGGCTGCCAGTTGCACGACCGCGGCCGCCTCGCGTGCCGCGGCCGCGAACTCCGCCAGCGACCGGTCGATGTCGTCCGCCCGCATCCGGTACTGGTCCGCGGCTTCACCACGCCAACTCGCGGTCCCAGTCGTCACTTCCCGTGCCAGGCGCGCCTGGATCTGGGTGATCCGACTGGACACCGTCACCCATGCGTCGAGGAACGCGTAGACGCCGGAAGCGTCACCCGCCATCCGGTCCAGCACCGACTGCAGCGGCGCCACCAGACCGGTCAGTTGTCCGAGCCCCGCCGCTGACAAGGCGTCCACCGGCCGCATCGGCGCGGACAACGCAGTGATGTTGTCAGCCACCGGTGCCTCCAAAGCCCTGCCGTGTCCCGTTTCCGGCTGCGGCAACGCTTCCCCGCTGTGCGCGATACCGGTAGCGATCGCGTTCAACGCCTTCGCACCGGAGTCGACCGCGCGGTTTCCCACTGTCACAAGCTGATCCACCAACGCCGTGAACGGCTGTCCGATCTCACCGAGCGAATCGGACGAGAGTTTCGTCGCCGCCTGGTCGGTGAGCCCGCGGATCTCGTCGGCCACGGCATCGAGTTGACGGGCGTGTGCCGCGAGCGCGCCGAGAACGGCCTCATACCCGTCACTCATGCCGGGCCTCCGATGTCCTGGAGGACCGGCCTTTCGTCCCAGTCGGCACTAGGCACGAGCACCTCCCCCTGGATTTTTGTGCGTACCAAGGTAGGCGCTCGCGCCTGATTCCACCACGGTTGAATTGCCGTCATCAGGTCCCGTCGATCAGTCGAACCGCGATCGCGGAGCTGAAACTGACCGGCCGGGATTCCCGTGCCGACACCGCATGACCCGTCGGAATCGCCAGGGACCTGGCGCGCGGCCGTGATGACGGCATTCGAGATCATGAGGCAGGGTTCTGGGAGCGCTCCCAAACAGTCAAGCAGCCGTACGGGAACAACTCAACGGGGACGAGCGAAGGGGAAAAGAACCGTCTGCCGGATCGACGCTCCGGTCAACATCATCAGCAGCCGGTCCACACCGAGACCCATCCCACCGGTCGGCGGCATGCCGTGTTCCAGCGCGCGCAGGAAATCCTCGTCGAGTTCCATCGCTTCGACGTCCCCGCTGGCCGCCCGCAGCGACTGGGCCTCCAGCCGCCTGCGTTGTTCGATCGGATCGGTCAGCTCGGTGTACGCGGTCCCGACCTCGCTGCCGAACGCGACGAGGTCCCAGCGCTCGGCGACTCGCTGTTCGACCCGGTGTTGCCTGGTCAGCGGGGATGTCGCGGTCGGGAAATCGGTGTAGAAGGTCGGCTCGACCGTGTTGCCCTCCACCAGGTATTCGTAGGCCTTCTGGACCAGGTGACCGTGGCCGAGTTCGTCGTCGAGCACGATTCCCGCTTTCGCGAGCAGGCCTTTCAGTTCGCGTACCGGTGTGTCCGGGGTGATTTCCGCACCCAGCGCCCCGGACACGGCCTGGTGCACGCTGACGACCGGCCAATCGCCGGAGATGTCGAATTCCTCGTCACCGCGCCGCGCGATCTCCGCGCCGTAGGCGGCACGCGCCGCCTGCTGCACGAGTTTCTGAGTCAGCACTCGCATCGTGCTGTAGTCCGCGTAGGCCTGATAGGCCTCCAACATCGTGAACTCGGGATTGTGACTGGCGTCGACGCCTTCGTTGCGGAAGTTCCGGTTCAGTTCGAAAACCCGCTCGACCCCCGCGACACACAGGCGCTTCAAGTACAGCTCCGGCGCGATCCGCAGATACATCCGCATGTCGTACGCGTTGATGTGGGTCACGAACGGGCGCGCGTTCGCGCCGCCGTGCACGGTCTGCAACATCGGCGTCTCGACTTCGAGGAAGTCCTTGTCGTGCAACGTCTCCCGCAACGCCCTGACCACTGTGGAACGCAGCTTGAGCATGGCCGTCGACTCGGGGTTGACCACGAGGTCCAGATACCGCTGACGGACCCTCGTCTCCGGGTCGGACAGGCCTTTGCGCTTGTCCGGCAACGGGTGCAGGCACTTCGCGGTGACCGTCCACTCCTCGGCGAGCACGGACAGCTCGCCGCGTTTCGACGTCACCACCTCGCCGCCGACGCCCACGTGGTCCCCGAGGTCGACCAGCGCACGCCAGTCGTGCAGGGCCGGCCCGGTCAGCATGACCTGCAGTTCCCCGCCGAAGTCGCGCAGCCGGACGAAACACAGGCCGCCGAGGTCGCGGCTGGCCACCACCCGTCCCGCGACCCGCACGTGCTCGCCGGTGCGGGTGTCCGGCGGCAGCGCGGGAAACCGTTCGACGACCGCGGCGAGCCCGGTGTCCCGGTCGAATCCGGGCGGGTACGGGTCGTATCCGGCTTCGCGGAGCCGTTCCAGCTTCGCGATCCGGACCCTGACCTGCTCCGGCCGCCGCGCCTGCCTCGGCTTGGCCGCGGCCGCCGACTCGTCGATCGCACGGACCTCCCGCACGAAGTCCTCGCCCGCCGGTTCGGCACGCAGCCCGGTGCGGCGTTGCAGCGTCGGCAGAAAACCTTCCAGCGCGCCCGCGACGATGCCCACTTTCGGCAACCGCCTGGTCCGCGAGTAGCACAGGAAACGCGGTTCCCAGTCGGGGCCGTACTTCGCGTTGGACCGGTACAGCGACTCCAGTTGGAGGAACCGGGAGAACACGCTGAGGATCGCCCGCCACGCCCGCAGCACCGGCCCGGCGCCGATCCGTTCGCCGCCTTCGAACACCGCGCGGAACATCGCGAAGTTCAGCGAGATCCGCTGTGCGCCGAGCTTTCCGCTCGCCTCGATGACCGCGTTGAGCATGAACTCGTTGAGCCCGTTGCCCGCGTCACGATCGCGTCGCATGAGGTCGAGCGACAGGCCACGCCTGCCCCACGGCACGAACGACAACAACCCGCGCAACCTGCCCGCCAGGTCGTACGCCTCCACCATGACGCACCGGCCGTCGGACGCGTCACCGAGCCGCCCGAGCGCCATGGAGAACCCGCGCTCGGTCTGCGCGCCACGCCAGTGCTGTGCGGCGCTGCGCAACGTGTCCATCTCCGGCCCGGGGATCTCGGCGTGGCGGCGGACCGTGCACGTGTACCCGGCGCGCTCGATCCTGTTCACGGCCTGCCGCACGGACCTGCGCTCCGGACCGGACAACGTGAACTGCCGAACGTCCAAAACGGCCTCGTCACCGATCTCGAGCGCCTTGAGACCCGCCGACGTGTAGACCTTCGCGCCGTCCTCGCTGGCGCCGAGCACACCAGACGCCCAGCCGTAGCGATGAGCCTCAGCCAGCCACTCGTCGACAGCCTGACGCCATGCCTCGGGATCACCGACCGGGTCGCCGCTGGCGATACTCACACCGCCCAGAACGCGATACGTCACCGCCGCGCGGCCGTTCGGCGAGAACACCACGCTCTTGTCACGCCGGGTGGCGAAGTAGCCGAGCGAGTCACGTTCGCCGTGCTCCGCCAGCAACTGCCTGACCTTGAGCTCCTCCTCCGGCGCGAGGTGCCGCATGCTGCGCACGCCACGGAAGAACATGTACACCGCGACGACGGCGACAAGCGCGCCCAGGACGTCCAGCAGGGTGCCCAGCCAGCCGGGCCCGCGGCCGATCCCCAGCGGACGCAGTTGCAGCAGCTCACCGGTGGCGTGGTTGCCCGCCCAGACCAGCTTCTCCCAGACCTCCCGCAGGCTGCCGGGGAACGGGCCGGTGAGGATCCACCCGGCGACGGTGACCGCGGCCAGCCCGGCGAGCAGGATGACCACGGACCTGCGCACCGCGCCGGGCGCGATCTGCGCGGGGAACGACGGCCGCAGCCTGAGCAGGACCAGGATGATCACCAGCTCGATCGCGATCGCGCTGACCAGCAGGATCGTCAGCTCGTCCGCCTCGATGCCGACGTCCGGGTCCACCTCGAAGGTGAGCAGGTAGACCAGGTCGGTCAGGATCGACCCCACCTCGAACACGACCAGCGTCCACAACGCGGCGCGTTTCCGGCGCCGCAACGCCGCGCCGAGCACCAGCAGCACGACCGAGATGAAGAGGTTCTCGTCGACCGGCAGGCCCAGCATCCACGCGACGAAACCCACGAGGAAGCGGAACTCGCTGTCGACGTCGGTCAGGACGAAAAACAGCGACAGGAAGGCACCGACCTGCACAATCGACGCGACGATGCCTGCTGCTCTGTGCTTGCCCACACCCCAGATCATGGCCCCTGTGAACCTGTGACACTGCTCCCACCCTCATGCGAAGCGGCGCCGGGGGTGTCACGCTCATAGACGTAGAGCCCCAGCCAACCCGGGGACCCGCACGGGCCTCGAGGAAAGGACGGTGGACGACGATGTCTTCTGAGCTCACATCCCCCTACGGATCTGGCGCCCAGGGTTCGAGTACCGCTGCGGCGACACCGAAGCGCGTACGCATCCATCACCTGCAGGAGATGAAGGACCGCGGCGAGCCGTGGCCCATGCTCACCGCGTACGACATGTACACGGCCGCGCTGTTCGACGAGGCCGGTATCCCGGTCCTGCTCGTCGGCGATTCCGCGTCCAACAACGTGTACGGCTACGACACGTCATTGCCCGTGACGGTCGATGAACTCGTTCCGCTGGTCCGCGCCGTGACGCGCTCGGCCAAGCGGGCACTGGTCGTCGCCGACCTGCCGTTCGGCTCGTACCAGATCTCCCCGGCGCAGGCCCTGGAAACGGCCGTCCGGTTCATGAAGGAAGGCCGCGCGCACGCCGTGAAGCTGGAGGGTGGGGCGCACTTCGCCCCGCACGTCGAAGCGCTGACAGCGGCCGGTGTCCCCGTGATGGGACACATCGGTTTCACCCCGCAGAGCGAACACAACCTCGGTGGTTACCGCGTGCAGGGCCGTGGCGACGCGGCCGACGCCTTGGTCGCGGACGCGCTCGCGCTGCAGAACGCGGGGGCGTTCGCGGTGGTGATGGAAATGGTGCCCGGCGAGGCCGCCAAGCGGGTCACGCACGAGCTGCGGATTCCCACCATCGGCATCGGCGCGGGCCCGGACTGCGACGCGCAGGTCCTCGTCTGGCAGGACATGGCCGGCCTGCGGACCGGGAAAGCGCCGCGGTTCGTCAAGCGCTACGCCGACATGGCCGGGATCCTGTCCGGCGCCGTGCAGCAGTTCGCCGCCGAGGTCAAGGACCGCCAGTTCCCCGGCCCAGAACACACCTTTCATTAGCAACCAATGTGGCCTTTGTTGCGTTTCGCGCAACGAAGGCCACATTGGTTGCACAGCAGTTCGGTGCGGAAGAGTGTCCGTATGCGCGTGTTCTATCCGGAAATCTCGCCGTACGACTCAGGCATGCTCGATGTCGGTGACGGCCACCTGGTGTACTGGGAAGTCAGTGGCAATCCGGACGGCATACCGGCCGTTGTCCTGCACGGCGGCCCGGGGTCGGGGACCAATCCGAAGCAACGGCAGCACTTCGACCCCGAGGCGTACCGGATCGTCCTGTTCGACCAGCGGGGATCCGGCAAGAGCACACCGCACGTGAGCTCACCCGAGCACGACCTGGCGACCAACACCACCTGGCACCTGGTCGACGACATGGAGAAGCTGCGTGAGCACCTCGGCATCGACAAGTGGCTGCTGTTCGGCGGCTCGTGGGGTGTGACGCTCGCGCTCGCCTACGGGCAGACGCACCCGTCCCGGGTCAGCGGGATGATCCTGCGGGGCGTGTTCACGCTGCGACAGTCCGAACTGGACTGGCTGTACGGCGGCGGCGCCGGGCACATCTTCCCGGACGAGTGGGCGAAGTTCACCGCGTTCGTGCCCGAGGGTGAGGACGCGGTGACGGCGTACCACCGGCTGGTGTTCGGTGACGACCCCGAGCTGAGCCGCAAGGCCGCGATGGCCTGGAGCATCTGGGAAGGCGCGACCGCGTCCACCCAGACCAGCCTGGTGGCCTCCTACGGCGAGGAGAAGTTCGCGGTCGCGTTCGCCCGGATCGCGTTGCACTACTTCGTCAACAAGGGCTGGCTGGAGGAAGGCCAGCTGATCAGGGACGTCGGGAAGCTCACGGGCATCCCGGGCGTGGTCGTCAACGGGCGCTACGACATCGTCACGCCCATGACCACCGCGTACGAGCTGGCCACGTCATGGCCCGAGTGCGAAGGGCACGTGCTCAACGGGGCCGGGCACGCGGTCGCCGACCCCGGCATCGCGCAGCAACTGCTCGCCGCGACCGACAGGTTCGCTCAGCGCAAGGAGGCGTGAGCGTCCACAAGCGACGGGCCGCACCAGGTCAGGTGCCTGCCGTTGACCAGCTTGTACCTCTTGCCGGGGAACGCCTCCGGCCCGTCGGTGTCGGTGAACAGGTACGGCTCGTCCGGCAGCACCACCAGGTCGGCGTCCCGCGCCTGCAGCTCGTCCAGCTTCGGCCGCGGGTACCGCTCCTCGTGCTCGGCGTACACATTGGCCACGCCCAGCCGGAGCAGCACGTCACCGGCGAACGTGTCCCTGCCGATCACCACCCACGGCCGCCGCCACACTGGGATGATCGCCGTCGAGTGCACCGGGATCGTGTGCGACCACAGGTGCTCGGCCTCGCCCAGCCAGCCCGGCTCGGTCAGGCCCAGTCCCTGGGTGAGCAGGCGCCGGACTGAACCGAGGCCGTCGGGGACGGTCACGGCCGCCGAGGTGACCCAGACCGCGACGCCGTTGGCCCGCAGCTGTTCGACGTCCTGCGGCCGGTTCTCCTCCGCGTTGGCGACCACGAGGTCCGGCCGGAGGTCGAGCACGGCTTCGACGTCCGGGTACTTCGACCCGCCGACCCTGGGGACGTCGAGCTCCGGCGGGTGCGTGCAGTAGTCCGTCGCCCCTGCGATCATGCCGGGCGCGCTGACCTCGATGGCCTCGGTCAACGACGGGACCAGGCTGACGACCCGTGCCGGTGACGTGACCGGCACGGGTTCGCCGAGGTCGTCAAACGTCGGTGATCCGGATACCGGCATGGGCCTTGTAGCGGCGGTTGATGGCGATCAGGTTGGCGGTGAACGCCTCGACCTGGTGCGCGTTGCGCAGACGGCCGCCGTAGATGCCACGGAAGCCCGGGATGGTCTCGGCCAGCGCGCGCACGATGTCCGTGGCCTCGCGGTCGTCGCCGAGGACGAGCACGTCGCTGTCCATCTCGGACACCGAGAGATCTTCCAGGGCCACCGCGGAAACGTGGTGGAACCCGGCGGTCACGCGTGACTCGGGGAGCATCGCGAGCGCCTGCTGCGCGGCGCTGCCCTCCTCGACCGGCAGCGCGAACGGGCCCTGCTTGTCGAAGCCGAGCGGGTTCACGCAGTCGATCACGATCTTGCCCGCCAGCGCCTCCCGCAGGGACTCCAGCAGCGGCTTGTGGCCCTCCCACGGCACGGCGACGAGTACGACATCGGCCTGCTGGGCGGTCTCGAGGTTGTCGAGGCCGGTGATGTGCTCGACGCCCGCGAGCGTCCGCAGCTCGGCCGCGGTTTCCTCGGCGCGCTCCTGCTTGCGCGAGCCGATGATCACCTTGAGTCCGGCCTTGGCCCAGCGCAGCGCGAGGCCACGCCCCTGCGGCCCGGTCCCGCCGAACACCCCGACCGTGAGTTTTGCGACGTCGGTCACTGCATCTCCACTTTTTCGAAAGACACCTTGCGTCTTACGGTATCCGCGTCGAGCAGTCGCACGCGGATCCGCCCGCCTTCCGAAAGGCCCTCACCAGCGCATTTCGCGATGACCGGCGGATCTGTGAGAAACACCTCGGCCGAACTGGACTCAGCCCTCAGCACGACAGCGTCGAACTCCTGCCCGATCCGGCCCGCGAGCACCCACGCCTCGGCCTGGTCGAGACATGCCCTGTCCACCTTGGCCGCCATCGAGTCCGAGCCGCCCATCAGCTTGGGCAGCTCGGGCAGGCTGGCGCGGACCCAGTCCGGCACAGGCTGGTCGGCGGACACCGCGAGGCAGATCTCGGCGCCGAACCGGTCGACCAGCCGCCGCAACGGCGCGGTGACATGCGCGTACGCGGCTCCCAGCCCAGCGTGCGTGGTCAACTCGGGCAGGCTGCCGTCGAACGCCGTGTACCCCGCTCCACGCAGCAACCGCGTGGCGTCCATGTACAACGCGAGCGACTCGGGGCTACGCGGATCCAGTCCGGCCAACATGACCGAGACGCTGTCGGTCCGTGCCCACTCGATGCCCAGCGACCGGGCCGAGCGGCGCAACCACTCGACCGCACCGTCGTCGGGTTCCGGCAGTGTCCGCAACACACCAATCCCGCCCTGGACCATCAAACTCGCCGCGCTCATCCCCGTGAGCAGGGACATCTCGGCGTTCCACGCGTCGACGTCGTTACGCGGACGCAGGGTCAGCGTCCAACTGCCGTTGCCGTCGGTGGCCACCTCCTGCTCGGGGAGCTGGAGTTCGACGGCGCCTCGGCGCACCGCGTGTTCCCTGCGCAGCCGCCCCAACGCGGGCAACGCGGCTACGGACGGGTGCGGGTTTCCGGCGTCGATGGTCGCTTGTACACCGTCGTAGTCGAACTGAGCTATGGAGCGGACAAGCGCACGACAGACCCGAATGTTCGTCGGTTCGCCGTATTCGTCCAAGTCGATGGTCCACAGTGCCGACGGCCGGACCTGCCCCGGCAGGAGGCTCGCGGCCCCCTCGGACAGGATCGGCGGGTGCAACGGCACGTTGCCGTCGGGCAGGTAGATCGTCTGGCCGCGCCGCCGTACCTCGATGTCCAACGCTCCACCGGGCCGCACGAACGTGCCGAGGTCCGCGATGGCGTAGTGCAGCCGGAAGCCGTCCGGTCTTTGCTCGACGTACAACGCCTGGTCGAGGTCCTTGGAGCCGGGCGGGTCGATGGTGACCAGCGGCAGGTCCGTGGCGTCCACACGGGCACCGACCAGGCGGTCCCGGTCGGTGACAGCCAGCTCGGCCTCGGCCAGCGCGGCCGGTGGGAACTGGGTGGGCAGATCGAACTCGGCACGGACACCGGCGAAGTCGAGCGCGGCTCCGTCCGTCGTGTCCATGACGGCACCTTAACCACACTCCGGCCGACCCGTGAGTAGTTAAGGCAGTTGGACCCAAACTGGCGGGGTCAGTCGTCGTTGTTCCAGCGACGGTCGGCTTCGTCGGCTGCCTTGGTGCGGTCAGCCGCGATCTGCAGGGCTCGTTCCGCGGTCGCCTTGTCCGGGTACGGCCCCAGCAGGTCCGCCGCGCGGCAGACCTGGCCGTGCTCCACCCTGTTGTGCTTGGTGCAGTAGTACCAGCCTGGGTCCGGGTTGGGATCCGAGGTCATCGGGCGCTCCAGTTCTCCTGTGCCGGGAAGCCTCGCGGCGGCGTGTCCTGGAGGTCCGCAGCGTGCTCCCGTGGGATCGGGTCCAGGCACGACACCAGTACTTTGGTGTGTTCCGGGTCGGGGATCCGCCTGCCGTTCCGCTCCCGGTAGACCAGTTCACCGTCCGCGTCGATCTCCACTATGCACCCGACTTCCGCCAACTGCTCCTCGTCCAGGTCCGCGATGACCTCGTAGCGGGACGGCACCACGCGGTAGACCGGCCAGGACAGGTGGCCGAAGGCCTGGTGGAACTCCGCCAGCAGGTGCGCCATCTGCTGCTGCCAGACCAACGGCATGCCTTCGGCGAGCGACCTCGGCAACACCACGTACCCGTCGACCACTGCGGGCAACGGACCGTTGCCCAGGTAGTCGCGTAGCGGTGTGCCTGAGCGTGGAATGGGGGGTTGTTCCGGATACATGGCCTTCTCCTCAAACTCCCGGCCGCACGGCTTGGCGCACCAGCCCACGCTCGGTGAAACTCACCGGCCGGATGTGCACCGGCACCCCGGTTTGCTGGGCCTCGACGATTTTCCCATCCCCCAGGTACATCGCCACGTGGTGGATCGTGACCGGGTTGCCGCTGTCCCACGCCCAGAACAGCAGGTCACCGGGCTGCGCCTGCTCCACGGGCAGGTGTGCGCCCGCCCGATACTGGTCCTTGGAAACCCTCGGAAGGATGATTCCCGCTGACCGGTACGCCTGGTTCATCAGACTCGAGCAGTCGTACGCGTCCTGGCGCGTGAGCGCCGCGCCCCACAGGTACGGCTTGCCCTGCTGCGCGAGCGCGAACTCGATGGCCTTCGCCGCGCCACCGGACGCGGCGGGCATGAGGTCCCCTGTGCCCTGGCCGCAGCCCGTCGGGTCCACCACGTCACCGGCCGAGCCGATCAGGTGGGACGCCATCGCCTCCCAGCGGTGGTACCTGTCCGGGAACGCGGAGCGTTCGACGTCCTGCGCGGAGTCGCCCGGGCGCTGGTCCTTCCAGTTCGGGACCTTCTCCAGCACGTCGTAGAACTTGTTGATCGCGTACGTGGGATCGGTGACCTGGGCGGGCGATCCCCAGCCCATGGACGGGCGCATCTGGAAGATGCCGAGCGAGTCCCGGTCGCCGTAGTTCAGACTGCGCAACCCCGACTCGGTCATCCCCGCCTGGATCGCGACCTGCCAGGCCAGCGGCGGCAGCTTCCTGTCCTTGCCGATCGCGATGATCTGCGCGACGTTGCCGCGCTGCTCGTCGTTGAGCTTGCTCGCGTCCATCTGACCGCCGGACCCCGCCGCCGTGATCGGGCCGATCGAGGCGTTGCAACTGGCCAGGCTGACGTTCTGGGTGTTCTGGGTCGACGAGATGACGGAAGTGACGGCTCCGGTTGTCATGATCGCCGCGAGCACGAGCACCGCGGCGATGCTCAGGAACACCGCCAGCCGCATGACTAATCCACCTCGGTGTGCTCGTTGACACGCCAACCGTTGTCGGTCTTGACCAGGGTGAGACGCAGCTTCCGCACGTCGGTGGGGATGTCGACGGTGACGGAGCTGGTGTACGAGTCCGCCGTCGCCGCGGGCCCGCCGCGGACCTTGCTCTGCGCGACCGACTTCGGGTCCACTTTGGACAACGTGGCGCCGAAGTACTCGTCGGTGGTGTACGCCTTCAGCTTGTTGAGCCAGTCCTCCGGCTTGATGTCGTCCGGGTGGGTGACGAACGCTTCAGCCCACTTCAGCGCCATGTCGAGCGCGGCGGGATCGGCCTTGGCCGGGGTCTTGTTCTCCGACACCGGCTGCCTGGTCTCGGTCAGCGTCTGCGACGGCTGGCTGCCGCCGCCCTGGGCAGCCGGGGGGACGACACCGGGCGCGCCCTGGGTCGGCGTCGGGGACTTCGGCGTCGCCCCCGGAGTCGACGACTTGGTCGTGGCCGGCGGCTGCGCGGACGGCGAACCGCCGGTGAGCCTCGGCACGACGTATGCGATGAACAGGATGATCGCCAGGAGGAACAACCCCGTGACAACGAGGTGCCTCGGCGAGCGGAGCGGCCATCCCCAGAGCCTGCGGTACACCGCGGCGCGGCCACGGTTGGTCCGGATGGGCATCAGTCTCCTCCTCTCACCTTATGTACGCGTCGGTGTCGCGCGGCCCGTCATGCATAGGTAGTGGCCTTCGTGGCGCTGCGTTGTCACGGACTTCCAGACCGCGCGACGGCCGGAAGATCACGTGCACCGGCCTGCCCGCGACCACCTCGGTCTCCGCCGGTCTCGGTGAGACGACCGGCGGTGGGTCGTACACCGTGACTTCGTCACGTTGTCGTGGCGCGATGACCCGGGACGGCACGACGACCGCGTCTTCGGACCGGTCCCACTCGCGGCTCGCGACCGGTGCCGTGTCGACGATCCGGCTGCTGCCCTGCGCCGGCGGCAACGCGCCTGCCGGGCCCCGGGCCGGTGGCAGGCCCCGATCGTCGTCGACCGACCCGAACACCGCTGTGCCGGAGGCACCGATCGCGGTCCGGCTGGAGCCCGTGGGCGTGTTGCGGTCCATGCGTTCCGCGCTCGCCGCGACGGGGTTCGCCGCCTCGGGGCGGGGACGACGGCCGTCACGGCGAACCGTCTGCTCGTCGTCGGTGTCGGTATCGCGCACGTTGTCCCAGAACTCGTCCTGCGGTGTGCGCTGGTCGCCCTTGCGGCGGAACCGGGAGAACACACCCGGCCCCGCGGACGGCATGGCTCCGCCAACCGCGCCGACGGAAAGCTCGACCATCTGCCACATTCTGCGCACAGGTCTGCCTATGACGAAGAAGATTACCGTGATCAACGCGGCCAACGCCATCATCGCGATCGTCGGCAGGCTGTCACCGGCGTTGAAGATCGCGTTCAGCAGCAGGACGTGCATTCCGGCGAGCGCGGCGAGCACCAGCACGTTCAGCACGACCGCGGCGGCCGCGCGGGCGACCTTGCGCAGCAGGTCGTGGTACAGGATCGCGATCAGCCCGATCAGCGGCGTCGCCAGCAGGAAGATCCGCAGCAGCACCTGGGCGAGCAGGATGCCCAGCTTGGCGAACAGCTGGAACAGCGAGTACACGATGCCCTGGAACAGCGCGAGGAAACCGGAGCCGGTCCGGCTGCCGTCGGTACCGGCGAAGTTGCCCTTCGTCGGACCGAGCTTGCCCGCGATCTCCTTGTACTTCGCCTTCTTCGCCTGCAGCGCGGCGTCGTCCACGGTGTCGGTCGAGTCCGTCTTCGTCCATGCCTGCGCGGCCAGCAGATCCTTGGCGTACTGCTTGGCCTCCGGCGCGTCCTCGCTGCCGAACACCCCGCGCACCCAGTTGCGGTACACGACACGGTCGTGCAACGCCTCGGGCAACGCGTGCAGGTCGGACTCCGGCGCGTTGTCGGCCAGGAAGCCCGCTTGGATCTGGGTCGTCTTGGACAGGAAGCGCTCTTCCACTTCCTTGTACAGCGGACCGACGATGATGAACGACGTCGCGACCCACATCGCGGCCAGCGCCCACAACCCGCGTCTGGACACCGCGGCCAGGTCACCACGCCAGATGTAGCGGAACAGCAGCACCGCGAGGATCACCGCGGCGAGGCCGAACCACTTGACGTAGATGTTGTCGTAGAACACCTTCGTCGCGCCGTCGATGGCCTTGTCGAGCGGTCCCATCAGCTCGTCGTACGCCAGCGCGTAGTGCACGCCGTTGGTGGCGGCGACGAAGTTCTTGCCCACGTCGAACAACTGGTTTCCCATCCAGTTGCCGATCGTGGCGTCCGGGTCGGTGATGGCCTTGCCGACGATGCCGCAGCTCTCGTCGTAGACGTGCCATACCTGGCCCGCGTAGCCGTACGTGTTGTACGTGGTACCAGGAGTTCCGTGGGTGGGGCGGGGTGCGTCGAGGGCCGCGACCATGCCCGCGGTGGGTCGTTCGGGGTTCGGCGCGTTGTCACAGGTCTGCGCGACGGCAGACGGGGCGAAAACGACGAGCTGAAGACCGAGGATCGTGGCGACGGTCAGGAAAGCCTTGCGCCGCCCGCGTTCCGGCAGTGGCCATGTGCGTCTGCGCCGGCGTCGCGCTGCCATGAACAGCGCGGCGCCGACCACCACCACGACCCATGTCATCATGCGGCGTCTTCCTGGCCCGGCTTCTTCGGCGCCCCACCCCCGACAGGTTGCTCAACCGGTTCTTCGGCAAGGCCCAGTTCGAGGTCCGCTTGCAGTTCGAACTCCTCGTCGGCGTCGGAGTACTGCGCGGGCGGCTGGTGCGCGGGTTCGGGTTCCGGTGCGTGCTGCTGCGCCGCGTCGGCGGCGCGGGCCGGGTCGCGCAGGGCGTCCGGCGTGGTGTCCATGGCCGTGCGGAAGTGCTCCATGTGTGGCCCGGAGAAGTCGGCGCGGATGCGCTCCACACCGCCGGTGCCGTCCGCGAAGATGAACTGCCGCGGGGCGCGGTCCTTCTCCAGTTCGGTGCGCTGCGCGGGACGACGGCCGAGGCTCGCGACGACCTGTTCGTAGCCCGCGCCGATCGGCACCTTCAGCAGCCGCAGGGCATCCGCCTGCGCGGCGTCGTCGTCGAGCCTGCCGACGAACACGGAGTCGAGCAGCGACACGAAACCCTGGATCCGCAGGAAGTCCGCGGGGATCTGGCTGGACAGCAGGACACGCACGTTCCACTTGCGGGAGTCACGCGCGAACCTGTTCATCAGCACACGCCCTGTCGGCACCTCGGACAGGAAGAACGCCTCGTCGATCCACACGCCTTTGCGCAAGTCCTTGGGGCGCTCGTAGATCGAGCGTTGCGTCAGCCACGCCGCGAGGTTGAGCATCTCCACGCCGAGCGCTTCCGCGTCCGTCCAGTGTTCGCGGCCCACACCGTCCTTGGGCAGCGTGAGGCCGGCCATCGTCAGCACGGTCAGCCTGTCGTCACGCGTCTCGTTGTACGGGTCCGCGTCCTCTTCCGGGATGAGCAACGACATGCGCTCACGCATCTCGTCGAGGAAGTCCGCGACGACGACGGCGTGCTCGTGGTGTTCGCTCGCGTCCCGCCGCAGCGCCTCGAAAACCATGCCCGGGTGCGCGTCGAACCGGCCACCGACCGTCCGGACCGCGCGCAACAGCACGATCCTGGTCTGCGGCAGGCGGGCGACCTCGTAGGGCAGCAACCCGGTGAGCACGTCGAGCACGAGACGTCGACGGGTCGCCGCGGCGAGGGCTTTCTCCCTGCGCCACGCGCGTTCCGGGTCGTCGTCGTCCATGAAGTGCTCGATCATCGGCTCGGCGACCACGCGGTACGGGTTCAGGATGCCCGGTTGCGCGTTGAGCAGGTTGATCGGGCGGGCGTACGGCCGCAGCTCGGGCAGTTCGCACAGCCTGGCCAACGGGCCGGACGGGTCGAGCACCGTCCAGTAGGCGCCGGACCGCAGCGTCTTGTAGACGATGCCGCCCCCGAGGAACGACTTTCCGCCACCGAGACCGGCGACCATCGCGGTCAGGCCGGAGGAGTCACGCAGCTCCTGCGCCATCCACGGGTCCCACGCCACCGGTCGCCGGGTGGCCGTGCACGTCTCACCGAGCAGGATCCCCCGCCGGTCGCCGACCTCGGCCGTGGCCGTCGGCACGGAGGACGCCGCCCACATCACCGACCCGCGCCGCAGGTAGGCCGCGGAGGCCAGCGGCTCACCGGGGATGAACTCGCGGGCCATCGCGTACTGCGCCTCGGGGTGCTCGATCGCGATCTTCGGCTTGTACAGGTCGAGCAGCTGCTGCGCCAGGCGCAACGCGTCCCGCTCGGTCGGCCCGGACACCGCCAGCCGCCACCACGAGCGCACCCGGGTGCCCAGCGCGGTGAAGCCGGTGGTCATCTCGTCGTCGATCTCCAGCACCCGGCCCGCCTGGCGGGCCAGCGACTGCGGCGGTTCCAGGCCGTGCTCGTCGGTGTAGTGCTTGACCTGCGAGCGGACCTTGTTCATCTGCCTGGCCAGCTCGCCCTGGACCTCCTCGGGCCGCCGGACGTAGATCCGCGCGGACCACTCGACCGTCGCGGGCAGCCGGTCCGAGCGCTGCACCCACGGGTCGTCCAGTTCGGGGATCTGCAGGCCGTGCATCAGGCCGACGGTCAGCACCGCCACGTGCCGGTTCACGCCGGCGTTCGAGCCGGTCCGGCCGCGCACGGTCACCGTCGGCGAGTACGGGTCCTGGTGGAAGTCAGCCGCGTCGGTGAAGCTGGCCAGGTCCTCCGGCTCCCACGCCGCGCCGGGCACGGCGGGCAGGTTGCGCGGGGCGGGCAGGCCGAGCGAGCACGAGCGGTGCATCAGCCACGACATCTCCTCCGCCGTGACCGGGCGGCCCTCCAGACCGGCCGATCCCATCACCTGGTCGAGGTGCTCGACCTCGCTGTCCAGCGCGACCAGTTCGGCGTCCACCGCGTCGGGGAAGATCTTGCGCAGCAATGGGGCGGCCCGTTCGACCGCCCTGTCCACCATGTTGCGCGTCTGCACCTGGACGCCGAGGTAGACCTCTTTCTCGGCCATCGAGCGGCCCATCAGCTGCTGTTGTTCGCCCACGAGGTAATCGTCGAACGACAACGCGCCCGGAACATCCGGCAAACGACCGACAGCGTTGTGCACGTGCGCCTCGGCCCACATCCGGATGGGGTACGGCCGCGCGGTCACGCGCAAGTGCAGCCACCGGCCGTGCAGCTCGGCGTACTGGCCCGCGATGGCCGCGATCAGGTCCTGCCGTTGCGAGTCGCTGCGGAACGACCAGCGCTGCGGCGCCAGCCGGTACCAGGCGTACACGTCCGTGCCGGTGCGCAGCAGGTGACCGTCGATGCTGCGGGCCGCGATCTCCGGCGTGTAGCTCGGTATCCCCTGCTCGCCGGGCAGCCGCTTGTTGCGTTTCGCCGCGGCCTTGGCCTGCGCCTTGCGCCCGGCCTTGGTCGCGGGCGGTGGCGGCATGAAGTTGTTGTGCCCGCTGGCCCTGTGCCGGTGACGCGGCTGCGGCGGCTCGTAGCCGGGCGCGGGCGGCAACGCCTGACGCTGTTGCTGTTGCTGCCTGGCCGGTGGCTGGGGCTGCTGCCGGACCGCAGGCGGCTGTGCCTGCTGGTGGTAGGGCACTGCTTGGTCGAACGGGTGCGGCTGCCTCGCCTGAACCCGCTCGTCCCGGTCAGACCCGGGCCTGCGTCGGCGTGCGAACACCGCTGACCTCCCGCCTGCGTTCTTTCACACGGCCGCGCTTGCGCACCTTCGGCCGTGGCCGGTGAGCGTTCACCCTTACCCGGGTCGCGCTGACCGCGCCACCCTGTCCCGTGCTCGTCTCACGGGGTGCTGTGAGCTCGCGGCTCCACATCGCCATCACGGCGCCGAGAGGTCGTTCGTGGCTGATCCGGGAGCAGATGAAACGGGTCAGCAGGATGGTGGCGACCAGCGCCCACGCCGTGCTGAAGAAGCCGAAGCCGATCCCCATCGCCCGCTCCACGGTGAGCGAGACGAGGAAGACCGCGACGCCCACACCCCACGCCACGTAACGAGCGCGCCAGGGGAACGTGGCCTTCGGCGGCCCCAGCCACACCGCGTCGACGCGGTACACCTCGTCGTCTGTACGAATCCGCACGCGATCAGGCCTTGAACAGGCTGGCGATCCATTCGCCGATGTCCTGGCCGGCACTGGTGGTCACCGCCAGTCCGATGATCGCGAGCGCGATGACGACGCCACCGAGCCTGCGCATGACACCGGCGTTGTCGCCCTTGCCACCACCGAGCCACAGCAGGAGCAAAGCGACCGCGAGCAGCAGCAACGGCACGAGGTTGTTGAGGATCCATCCGCGGACCCCCTCTGTGCCCAGGCCCTTCTGGTCTTGAGCAAGGGTGATCAGGGCCGTCATCATCTCGAACTCCCAAATACGACGAGCGAAGCGGAACCGGGTCCCGCTGTGCCTATCGAGTAGAACATGTCGGCTTCACGAGGTGTAGTGGGCAGCGAACGCACCGTAGATCCAGTTCGACCTCCTGTCGGGGTGGCCGGGTGTACGTATGACCACCCCCCATGATGGGGTGGCGGGAGGCGCTCGTATGCAATGACCACCCAATTCGCCCAACATCGTGCGGAGTTCACCCGGCCGACCGACCTGTGTTCACACTTGGTGCGGCAAGTCACGAGCACCGGAGAGTCTAACCGACCGGCAATCCCCCGATCGGCCCAGCCAGCGGTCACACACCGGCGCAGGTCACCGGTGTCCGAAATGGACTGAACAGCTCCTCCGGGCCTCGATCAGGTGAAATTCGACCACTGCGTGAGACGGGTTCGTAATCGTTCTCGCATGATCATCGACGCCTCGAACATGCGTTCGATTATACCGCCGGTGAATACGAGTTCGAGTTCGTACGAACATCCGGTCGCGTGACGGGGAGTCACAGCCCACCGCGAGTGCCCCGGCAACCGGCTCCAGCACGACGAGGCCCCGTACAGTCACCAAGGTGTGGCGACCGCACGGGGCACGGTAGTTCTGCCTGCGTGTTTGCCTCAGCAAGTGGGGAGCGAGAGGGCGCTGTGGCTGTAGTGCGTCAGCAGGCTCAGGTTGCTGCCGCCGCCGAAGTCGCCGCGGTAGTCCAGTTCGTCCTCCGCCTCGATCGCTTGCAGTTCAAGCACGGGGTTGAGCGGCAGGAAGGCCCACAGCCGCAGCGCGGCGAACGCGTACCGGTCGACGTCGAATCCGGTGTGGCCGGAGGGGGCCCGGAGCCCAGGTGCGCCCAGTGCCGGGCGGGCCGCCCGCGCGACGGGGAACGCGGATTCCAGGTCGATCAGGCCGACCAGCCGGGTGAGGATTCGGTACTCCCGCTCAAGACCGGTCACCGCATCGGTGTGGTCGTGGTCGAGGCCCGTTCGGCGTTGTCCATGGTCGCGGACACGTGGATCTTCCACCCCTGCTGCCGGGGTACGACACCCGAAGGCCACAGGATCCGCCAGTCGCCGCGAATCCATTCGGTCCACTGGACATCCGGAATGGACAGATCGAATCCCCTCCCATCGGGTCGATGGATCTCGAGTGCACCCGCCCGCCCCTTGATCCTTGGACCGGACAGCTGATTTGTCGACTGCCCGGATGCATGACCGCTGTCCACGCCCGTGTGAAAAGGTCGTGACCTTCTGCGGTCGACCAGGCGAAGACCGCCGCTGACGACAAGCGGCCAGGAAGTGACCTGAATAGGTTCTAACGTGGACCCATGCACCGCTTCACCTGGACCGACGTCTGCGCCCGGCGACTGGCCCGGCACGGCCTGAGCACCCCCTTGACCGCCCAGCCGGTCGACGTGGTGAGCGCGATGGCCGGAACGCACGCACAGGTCATGTCCGCGGCCGAACTGGGAATCGCCCTCCGGATCGACGGCGCCACCCGAGCCGACGTCCAGAACGCGCCCGGTCTGGTCAAGACGTTCGGTCCACGCGGCACAGTCCACTTGCTGCCGTCTGCGGACCTGCCGCTCTGGCTCGGAGCGCTCTCGGCGGTGCCGTCCGGCCCCAGCGCGTTCGACGAAGGCGTGCGGCTGACGCCCGACCAGACCGAGGAAGTCATCGCGGCCATCGGCGAAGCGCTGCGCGACAAGGAGTTGACCGTCGACGAACTGACCGACGCGCTCGCCTCGCTGGCCGGTCCGTGGGCCGTGGAGAAGGTGATGCCCGCGTTCCAGGACTACTGGCCGCGCTGGCGGACCGTGACACACCTGGCCGCGGCCCGTGGCGTGTTGTGCTTCGGTACCAACAAGGGCCGCAAGATCACGTACACCAATCCCGGCGCGGAACCGGCTCCGGCGGCGCGGTCCCTGCGGCACGTTCTGCACAGTTATATAGGGGCCTACGGGCCGTCGACTCCGCAGCGGTTCGCGCACTGGCTCAACGGGCCGGTCAAATGGGCCGTCGAGGTCTTCGCGTCGGCTGGTCTGGAGCAGGTCGAAGTGGAGGGCGAGTTCGCGTGGAACCTGCCGGGTGACACCGCCGTCCCGGAAACCGTGGACTGCGTTCGCCTTTTGCCGTACTTCGACGGGTACGCCTACCGGGTGGGCAACCAGCCGCCGTCGCTGTTGTACCCCGGCAAGGCCAGGCAACGGGTGCTGCCGCAGAACTTCCAGTACCTGATCGTCAACGGCACCGTGGCCGGGCTGTGGCACCAGCGCAAGTCCGGGCGCCGCGTGGACATCACGGTCGAGGCGCTCGTGAAGCTGACCAAACGCCAACGCGCCGAGCTTGACGAACAAGCTCAGCGCGTCGGCGAGATCATCGGCGCCACACCGACTCTGACACTCGGCACGGTCACCGTCGGCGGTCACGCCTAGTGAGATGGTCGCAGTGACCGCGGTGGCGTGAAGTCGATGAACGCGGATGGCATCTTCTTGTCGCTCTGATCGGGCAGGTTGAACACGTTCTGGTACTCGCTGCCGTACGCCGTGGCGACCTGGTTGAGCCTGACCGGGTTCGTGTCCTGCCAGCGACCCGTGTCCAGTTTGTGCAGCAGCACCCGCAGCGCGGTCAGCTCCTCGGCCGCGCTGTACGCACAGTGCCCGCCTCGGTTGAGGTACAGCTGCCGGATCCGGTCGGGACGGTCCATCTTGTCCGCGTACCAGCGCTCCTGGTCAGACACCGCACCGCCGTCGAGTGCGCTGTGCAGCGTCACCATCGGCACCGGCATCCGCCCACTCGCGACACCGTACCGGTACATGTACGCCAACGCGCGCGGGTCGGGCGCGACCCTCGGCGCTTTCGCCAGCTTCGCCAGGTCGGCGTCGAGGTCGAGGCCCGCCTTGCGGTAGGCCTGCCGCACCTCGTCACGCAGGTAGGACTTGCCGAGCTGCCGGGTGTAGTCGACACCGATGTTGAACGACGGGTTGCCTCCGGCGTGGCGTTCCAGGTCCTCACGTCCGCCCTGCGGGCCCATTCCGGTGACGTAGGCCCAGTAGACCCACTGCGCCTGGTCGGCGATCTGGTCCTCCGGCCGCGGGGTGTGCGCGCCGTACCACCCGGGGATGTTGCCCAGCGCGGCGGCCAGCGCGATCCTGGCCCGTCCGGCGTCGTTCTGCTGGGCGTCGCTCGCGGCCTGTTTCAGCGCCTCGGAGCTGGCTTCCGGGTCCCGCGCCTTCACCAGGTCGATGTCCTTGCCCTCGGCCAGCAGGGTCTTCACGACGAAGGTGATGTCGAGCGCGGTGTTCCACGTGCTCTGCGGGTCGTACTCGGCACACATCGCGAGCACGCCGTCGAACCGGCGGGGATTGCGCTCGGCCAGCAGCGTGGCGATCCCGCCGCCCATCGAACTGCCGGTCGCGATGGTCCGGCGCGGCTTGCCCACGTTGCGCTCGAACCAGTCCAGCAACGCGATCTGGTCGCGCAGCGCGGGCTCGACCACGTAGCCGAAGTAGCCTTCGAACTCCGACGCGGCCAACGCGAAGCCGTTTCGCAGCAACCACTCGGGCGTGTCCTCCATGCGGTTGGCCAGCATCGTGACCGGCAAGCGCCACGGCTCCACGTACATCCCGTGGCTGTAAAGCAGGAGCGTGCCGTTCCAGTTGGGCGGGACCTCGACGCGGTACTTGACCCCGCCGATCGTCCCCGTGTGGCTGCGGTGCTGCGGCTGGGCCGCCGTCGCGGGCGCGGTGAGAGCAAGCAGGCAAGCGACGACGGCAACGACTAAGCGCCTCATGCGAACATCGACTTTCCGGTCTCCAGCAACGACTTCAGGTCGCTGAGCATCTCGGCCCAGCCGCCGCCGTGGCCCTCCAGCTCGCCACCGGTCTGCGCGGCCGTCTGCGGCGCGTCCGTGACGTCGTGGGTGACGGTCAGGCAGCAGACACCGCCTTCCTTCTCGTCGATCTCGTAGGTCAACGTGGTCGCGGGCTCCCCGTTGTAGGTCATCCGCCACGTCTGCACGAGTTTGCGCGGTGGATCCACTTCGAGGACCTCGCCGTCGATGATGACGTCCGGGGCACCGTGCTCCTTCATCGCTTCGCTGGCCAGGCCCCGGTACGCGCCGCCGACGCGCATGTCGTACTCGACCGGGGCCTGGTAGCCGTACTTCACCGTCCACTCCGGCTTGGTGATCGCGTCCCAGATCGTCTGCGGGGACGCTTTGATGTAGACGCGGTTCACCTGCACGGTCCTGGTCGTCGTCATCGGTCTCTCCAATTCGGCCTTGAGGTCTGCCAGCGCGGCGACCTGCTGCAACGTGTACTTGTCGATCCACCGGTCGTGGATCAGCCGGATCGGGACGGCGTTGAGGAAGTGCAACTTCTCCCGTCCCGACTTGCGGGTGACCACGAGACCGGCTTCTTCGAGCACTTTCAGGTGCTTCATCACGCCGAACCGCGTCATCTCCAGCTCGGACTCGAGCTCCGTGAGCGTCCGGCCGTCCCGGACGAACAACAGGTCGAGCAGGAAACGACGACTGGAATCGGCCAGCGCCTTGAACACCCTGGCGTCGTCCTCGGTCACAGGAGAGACCATATGTGACCTTTTGGTCACATGTCAATGGCCTCCCTGGGGTCGAAGCCGCCGACGGCCAACCCGACCACGAACGCGGTGGTGGCCTCGAGGATCACCGAGCGGCTCAGCGGCCCGGCGTCGGCCGGAGTGCAGCCGATGTCCTCGACCAGCCCGGACACCGTTTCGAGCGCCGCGGGGTCGTCGCCGCACATCGGTACGAGCTTGGCCGGGTCGTCCCGCTTCCACACGGACTCGTCGCAGAGGTTGAACGCCTTGACCACGTGCGCGGCCGGTGCCAGCTCGGCCACGCGTTCGGCCATCGACGGCGTGGTCCCCAGCGTCCACTCCCCCTGGACGATGCAGTTCGTGCAGTCGATCAGCACCTTGCCGCCGCGTCGACGGCATCGAGGACGTCTGCCACGCCGTCCGCCATGACCGCGAGCAGGCCAGGCTCGCGTTCGACCTCGTGCCCAACACGTGGAACGCGGTGGTGATCTGGGCGCTGAAGGACGGGCCGCTGCGACACTCCGAACTGCGCGGGGCGATCGGCGGTATCAGCGCCAAAGTGCTCACCGAGACGCTGCGGCGGCTGACGGAGTACGGGCTGGTGCGGCGGGGTACGAACTCACCGGCCTCGGCCGGAGCATGCTCGGACCGATCGAGGCGATGGGCAAGTGGGCGCACGAGTACGGCCAGGAGGTCTCGGTCGTAAGGTAGGCGGCATGCTTGGTTTCTCGACGCTCGGATGCCCTGGCCTGCCGTTGCGTGACGTCACCGCGCTGGCACGCAAGTACGGCATCGAGCTGGTCGAGTTGCGGTGTGCCGCCGATGAGCCCGTGCACGTGGGGTTGTCCAAGGCCGAGCGCGACGCTGCCGTCCAGGCGCTGGACGGACTGGGGATCACCGCGCTCGCGTCGTACTACCGGCTGTGCGACGACGACATCTCGATCCTCGCCGACCACGTCGACCTGGCGCACGACCTCGGCGCGCCCGCGATCCGGATCTTCCCCGGCCGCTCACCCGGCACGTCGGTCGGACTGGCCGCGGAACGGCTCGCCCGCGCTGCCGAGATCGCCGAAGGCGTCACCCTGCTCGTCGAAACGCACGACCTGCTGTTGCGCGGCACGGAGATCGCCGCCGTGCTGGCTCAGTCGGGCGCGAGCGGCGTCGGCGCGATCTGGGACGCCATGCACACGTGGCGCGCGGGCGAAACCCCGGCGGAAGCCGCCGAGGCGCTGGTGCCGTGGCTCGGCGAACTGCAGCTCAAGGACGCCGCGTCGGCCACCGACCGCAGGCCGATGGTGCCGGGCACCGGCACGGTCCCGATCAGCGAGACCCTCGCCGCCGCCGCGGGTTTCACCGGCCCGGTCGTGCTGGAACACGAGACGAAGTGGTACTCCGACGCGGCGCCGTTCGAGGAGTCGCTCGCCGCGTTCGTCGACCTCATGAAGCCGTAGCGAGCCCTGGGCGTTCGGCGACAGCGTGGGCGAACCGCCGCACAGCGAGGTCGAGTTCAGTCGACGCCGCGGGGGAAACCGCGTCGTCGATCTCCGCGTCCAGTACGAAACGCCCAGGTACCACGTCGGTGGCGCCACGCGCGATCAGCAAGGGCCGCAACGCGTAGTCGATCGCGACGAGATGCCCCTGACTGCCGCCGTTGGCCAACGGCAACACAACCTTGCCCGTCAACGCTGTTCTGTCGAGCAGGTTCAACAATGACTGCACCAAACCGCTGTACGCCGCGCGGTACACCGGGCTGGCGACCACCACGCCGTCGGCTCGATCGACCAGGTCCATCGCGTTGCGGATGGCCGGGTCGAGCAGGTCCGCGCTGAGCAGGGCGATCGTCGGCAGGTCACGCACCGACAACTGGTGCACCTCGTGCCCGAGGCTGTTGAGCACGACGGAAACGTGCCTGAGCAGCACGGCGGTCGGCGCGTCCGGCGACGGACTGCCCGACACGATCAGGATCGTGGCCATGGCCGGTCACACCCCGACAGGAGTGCGGTCCGCCAGCGCGTACTCGAACCCGTTGTTCTCGGCGAGAACAGCAAGCTCGCGGTTGTGGTCGTGACCCCAGTCAGTCCGCTGCTCGATATCACTGGGCACCAGGCCGCCGCTGACATTGGGGACCCAGTAGGCGAACTTGATCGGTTCGTCGCTTGTGGACATCATCGCTCCCGGTCGGTGACCGTCTGACGCCGCCGAGTAAAGCCGCGTGGACAACACACCGGCAACCAGTCCCGAACCGTGAGATACCCTGTCCGAGGACGAGTCGGCAGGGCGGCCGCGGCGAGCGAGAGCACGTCGAGGAAAGTCCGGACTCCACAGGGCAGGGTGGTTGCTAACGGCAACCCGAGGCGACTCGCGGGACAGTGCCACAGAAAGCAGACCGCCTTGGCCGCAAGGCCGAGGTAAGGGTGAAACGGTGGTGTAAGAGACCACCAGCACCCCGGGTGACCGGGGTGGCTAGGTAAACCCCACCCGGAGCAAGGCCAAGAGGGCGCCCCCGGGCGCCTGCGCAGGCGACAAGGGCTGCCCGCCCAAGCCTGCGGGTAGGCCGCACGAGCCTGTCGGCAACGGCAGGCCTAGATGGATGGCCGCCACCTGGGCCCACCAGCCCAGGTACAGAATCCGGCTTATACGTCGGCTCGTCCGCGCCCTCAGGCCGACCCTGCTCGGTTGCTACCGCAACCTCGCCGGGTCGGCCGCAGTAATTGGGGGCCGACGTGCTGGAAATCGACGGTGCCACGGTGACCGCCCGCCCCGTCCGGCTCGCCGCCAACGGCGCGTTCACCTATCGAGGAAACCGGTACGCCCCGCCGTAGGCATCCCCTGTGCTTAATGCCCTCCGCGACGTCCGCGGAGCGCATTTCTCTGTGGCGCGTGACATCCCGTAGAGAAGCCGGTCACTCCGTGCCATCTCGTGTTGACATTTGTTACGTATGCCCAGCACGGGCGTAACTGTCCCCCGATTGGCGGGGTGCGCGTGCCCATCAATGTCGCTGACTGTGCATGCGCTGATCTCGTTGGAGTGCAGTGTTGGCCGCGCACTGTCAGCGGTAACGGTTCGTGGGTCAAGCTAGTTCGGGCTCCGTGATTGCGGGACGGAGTGGCAAGAGTTAGGGATGATTCACGACCGGCACCCCCTCAAGGGGGCCTCCGGCACGAGAACGGGAGAGCCGATGAATCGCAGAGGTTTCGCTGTGGTGGTTGCCGCCGCGACTACGGCGGCGGTAATGGTGAGCGGGCTGGTAACAGGCGCCTCCGCAGGAGCCACTCCACGACAGGACGGCGAAATCATATTCTACGAAGGAAACGGCGCCACGCAGAACATCGTCCATGCGACTTCCGATGAACCTGGGCAAGATTTCGCACCACATCAAAATGATGAGGCGAGATCGGCGAAGCTAATTTTCGTGCGACCCGGTGCGCGAATCACCGTCTTCGACAGCCCCTCGAAGGACAAAAGGGACGATTATGCCATCATCTATGTCAAGAAATTCACAGGGACGATCATCATCGACCACTTCGAGAAAGATGTTGATGATGAGTATGTGACGGTCGTGTACGTTCGCAACAATGGACTCAACGGCAAGGTGTCTCGGGTTACAGTCACATAGCCTCAGCGGGTGCATCCGGTTCGTCGTCGGTGAACTCGACATCTACCGTCGCCCCACTGTCCCCAGCGATGTAGGTCACGTCCGCCGGGGACAAGTGGGGCTCCCACCCTGGGAAACCCGCACTCATCGTGGACGCGGGAATGGTGAGCGTGAACTGTGTCTTGCTCACGATGCGCAGCGTCATACCGGCATTGAGCATGAGTTGACGTCGGCCTTCCTGGTCAGCCGCTTCCCACTCCTCCTCCAGCACACGCAGGTGATCCCGATAGGTCAACTCGCCACGCTTGTTCAGGCTCTGCACGATGCCGGTCACCGACTCACCCTCACACAACCGACCCGCAATCTCCCGAATCACCCCCGCCGCGTACTCGTCCGACTGGATCGTCTTGCCCTTCACCGGATGTTTCACGATCCGATACCCGTATCCCGGGGCGCCACCCACCCACCGATCAGTGGGCAGCAGCAACGCACGCGCCCCATTTACCCGCTCCCTCGTCGTCTGAGACTCCACTTCGGCCGCGAACGCGATGATCGCCAAGATCAGGTTGACGTGCGGGTCCAACTTCTCGTGCCGCAAATCGAGGGTCAACGGGTCCCCACCGAACGGCCCAACCACGAACACGATCACCTTACGGTTCGCATGCCCCACGCCGTCAACGCGAACATGTCCGTCATCGACCGAATCGCCCGGTCCGCCCGCCAGAACACCAACGCGTCATAATCGTGGGACTTCGGCTCACGCAGCCACTGCCCCAACTCCGGCCGGTCGAACGGCCCGACCATAGACGCGGACACGTCCAAGTCCTCCACGACGGCCACCACCGGCCGGTCAGCATGGCCCGACGTGATCGCCTTCTGACGCGCCGGTGAGGTCGTCTCATCCGTCAGGTTGGACAACCGCACCGCGAGCACCGCCCGCAAGCCCGTGATATCCATAACAACGACGCTACCTGCGTAAACATCTTTGCGGAAGTGTTGTTACCAACCCAAACCCCCCACGGTGCGAGCTCCTTTCGACCCAGCGCTGGTTGCGTTGGTCTTCGACCAGCATTGCTTTGGTCCTTTGGTCCTTTGGTCTGGTGGGCTTTCTGTGGGTTTTCTAGTGGGTGGTTTCGGCTTGCCTGCGGCGGTATTCCGCTGCTTTGGCCTGGTAGTTCTCGTGTTCGCGGGCGTGGTCGGGGGGCAGGTGTGGTGCGTCCGGGGAGGTTTTGGCGAAGAATCGTTGGAGGGCGGTGTTCGCGCTCACGGCCAGTTCCCCGGATCGCGGGAACATCGCTGCCTCGTAGCGGGTGACCGCCTCGTCGAGATTGCTCTCCTTCGCGATGGCGTGTGCGAGTTCCGCGCCGTCGAGCATCGCGAGGTTGGTGCCGTGGCCACCGAAAGGCGCCATCAGGTGTGCGGCGTCGCCAATCAGGGTGACGCCGGGGACGTGGTCCCAGGTCAGCGGAGCGGGGAGCGCCCAGAAGCTGCGCTGCACGTAGTCGCCGTCGTTGTCGGCGATCAGCGGGCGCATGACCGGGGACCATTCGCTGAACTCCTGCAACAGGTAGGACCGGACGGCCTCGGGGTCGGTGACGTCGACCCCCGCCGTGACGGGCCAGTCGAGTTCGGCGCGGAAAGCCACGTAGCCACGGACCACACCGTTGCTGTTTCGTTGGACGATCACGGCTCGGCCGTCGCCGTCGGTGGAGAACATGTGGCCGTCGCCGACGATCGCGGCGACCTCCGGGTGCCGGGTGTCCACGTCGTCGAATCGGGCGTCGAGGAACTGGACGCCGAGGTACTGCGGCTCCGCGTCGGTGAGCAGCCGACGAACCTGCGACCAGGCGCCGTCGGCGCCGATGACGAGGTCAGCTTCCACGCTGACGCCGTTGGCGAACTCCAGTCGGTGCGCCCCGCCCTCGAGCGGGGTGACGTGGACGAGTTTGTGCCCCCAGCGGACCGTGCCGGGCTTCAGGCTCTCGTAGAGCATGGTCCGCAGTTGGCCGCGGTCGATCTCGGGAGCCGCGTCATCGTCCTCGGCGGGAGTGAATTCGGCGAGGACAGTGCCGTGGTGGTCCCTGCGGGCCTTGGCCTGGCCCTCGACCCGGGCCAATGCCCGGAAGGCGTCCATCAGCCCTGCGTCCTCCAACGCGATCTGGCCGGCGTCGGCGTGCATGTCGAGCGTTCCTCCCGGGTCCCGGGAGTCCACAGTGGCGTCGGCGTCGTACACCACCGGCTGGATGCCGTGCCCCTGCAGGACACGGGCGCACATCAAACCGGCGGGACCACCGCCGACGATGGCGATGCGAGATGTGGTCGTCATGGGACTGGTCCTTTCCTCACCTGGTGCTACTGCCTGACCCTCTCCACGATAGGTGAAACCGATCAAAAAGTCGAACCGTTCTATCTTTTGATCTGTTTCACACACGCGCTAAGGTGAGGGCGTGACCGAGCCCGGACGCCGTGAGCGCAAGAAGGCCGCCACCCGCCAAGCCCTGGCAGACGCGGCACTGGAGTTGTTCCTGGAGCGCGGCTACGACGCGGTCGGCGTGCGGGAGATCGCCGACACCGCTGACGTCTCGGTGGCCACCCTGTTCAAACACTTCCCCGAGGGCAAGGAAGCACTGGTCTTCGACCAGGACACCGATCGCGAAGCCGCACTCGTTGCCGCTGTCCGCGAACGCCCCACCGGCCAGTCCATCCCCCAAGCGCTGCGCCAACTGCTCCGCGACGAGCGCTCCCGACAGGTCCGCACCGACCCCCGCCTGTCCGACTTCCTCCGCCTGATCGACACCACCCCGGCCCTGCGCGAGCACTTCCGCCGCATGTGGCTGCGCCACGAGAACGCCCTGGCCGCAGCGATAGCCGTGGACAGCGGCCTGCCCGAGAACGACCCCGCCTGCCAGGCGCTGGCCCACTTCGCCCTCGAAGCCATCGCCCTGGTCCGAGGACGAGCCGACGCCGAGTCCGCACTGGACCGGATCTTCACCCTCCTCGACACCGGCTGGACCGCAGTGAACAAGCAAGCCACGGCGGGCGAACGCACCTGACGACGAGCAGGGGAATTCGAACCGCAAAGTGGTCGGACCAGTTACGCCAACACTTCCGGCTCAGTCAGATAACGCTGCAAAGTCGGCCCCAGCCAACGGACCACGTCCTCCACGCTCATCGCGACCACCGGCGGGAACTTCAGGATGTACCGGCACAGCGTGAACCCGAGCACCTGCGTCGACACCAGACCGGCGCGGGTCTCCACCTGCCCCGGAGCGACCGTGACCACGACCGGCCCCAACTGAGCCGCGAAGATCGAGCGCATCCGCTCCGCGATAGCCGGGTTGGTCACCCCCGCCCGAAGCAGCGCCATGAGCGTCTCGTCGCCCTCCCACCGCGTCATCACGTGCCGCGCCAGCACGGCACCGATGTCGGCTCGGGGCACCTCGGTCAGATCCGGCACCCGCAAGTCCAGATCCGCCGCGACCGAGAACAGGTTCTCCTTGTTGCCGTAGTAGCGCATCACCATCGCCGGGTCGATCCCCGCGTCCGCCGCGATCGCACGGATGGTGGTCCGTTCGTACCCGTCCGAGGCGAACCGCTCGCGGGCCGCTTCGAGGATCGCCTGCCGGGTCACATCCGATCTACGCGCCATGTCAACGAGTGTAGGCCAACACTTGTTGACAAGACAGCCGCCTAACCCTACCTTGAAAGTCAACAACCGTTGACCAAGGAGGACGCCATGCATGTGCTGATCGTCGGAGCAGGCCCGACCGGCCTGACTCTCGCGGGCGACCTGGCCGAGGCGGGCTTGGCGGTCACCGTGCTCGAACGCAGGGAGCAGGAGACCGCGAACACGACACGGGCGTTCGGCGTGCACGCCCGCACGCTGGAACAACTCGACATCCGGGGCGTGGCCGACCGCCTGCCCGGCCAGAAGGTCCGCCGGGTGAGCCTGTTCGACCAGGTCTCACTCGACCTGGGCAACCTCCCGACCAGGTTCGACTACCTGCTGATCACACCGCAGTACGAGGTCGAGAAGGTCCTACGCGAGCGGGCCGAGCGGCTCGGCGCCGAGATCGTGCACGGCGAGGAGGTCACCAGCCTGTGCCAGACCGCCGACAAGGTCATCGTCACGAGCACGTCCAGGACCTGGGAGGCCCAGTACGTCGTCGGCACGGACGGCGTGCGCAGCACCGTCCGGCGGCTCGTCGGCCTGCCTTTTCCCGGCAGGTCCGTGGTGCGGTCGATCATGCTGGCCGATGTCCGGCTCACCGCCCCGCCCGCGGACGTGCTGGCGGTCAACGCGGTCGGCGACGGGTTCGCGTTCGTCGCGCCGTTCGGTGACGGCTGGTACCGCGTGTTCGCGTGGGACCGGCGCAAGCAGGTCGACGACAAGGCACCGTTGGAGCTCGACGAGATCAAGCAGGTCACGCGCCGCGCGCTCGGCACGGATTTCGGCATGCACGACCCCCGCTGGATGTCCCGGTTCCACAGCGACGAACGGCAGGTGCCGACCTACCGGGTCGGCCGGGTCTTCCTCGCCGGTGACGCCGCGCACTGCCACTCACCCGCCGGTGGCCAGGGCATGAACACCGGCATCCAGGACGCCGCCAACCTCGGCTGGAAGCTCGCCGCCGTCCTCAACGGACACGCCAAGACCGAGCTGCTCGACACCTACGAGCAGGAACGCCACCCGGTCGGCCGGGCCGTGCTGCGCAGCAGCGGCGCGATCATCCGGCTCGCCATGGTCAAGTCCGCTCTCGGCCGCAGGATCAGGAGCGTGCTCGTCGGGTTCCTGCTCGGCCGCGAGTCGATCGCCGCGAAGGCCGCCGGTCAGATCTCCGGGATCGGCATCCGCTACGGCGGCAAGACCCGCGTCGGCGACGTCGAACTCACCACCGGGCGGCTGTTCGAAGCGTTGCGCGGCGGGCGTTTCGTGCTCATCGCGAACGAGGAGCACGCCACCCCGGACTTCGTCGACGTGGTCAAGCCGGTCCAACCGGTCGCCGAACCGATCATGGTCCGGCCGGACGGCTACCTCACGACCTGGGATGATGTGAGATGTCGTTGACCAGCCTGACCGAGGCGTTCCCGTCCGGGTAGAACTCCACTATGGACAACGAGGCCAGGTCGAGGTGCAGCCGGAACAGCAGCGCCGGCCCGGCGTCCAACCCCATTCGCAGCAACGATTTGATCGGCGTGACATGACTGACCACGATGACGGTCTTGCCCTCGTGGGCCGTCACCAGCTCGTCACGCACCTTGCGCACCCGCCGGTGCACCTCGTCGAAGCTCTCGCCACCCGGCGCCGGGACTGACGGGTCCGACAGCCAGCGACCGTGCAGCGCGGAGTCCCGCTCGGCGGCTTCGGCGAACGTCAGCCCTTCCCACGAGCCGAAATCCGTTTCCGTCAAGCCGTTGTGCACGTCGACACCGCCGCCGGTCGCGTCCGCGATCGCCTGCGCGGTCTGCCGGGCACGGCCCAGCGGCGACGCGACGATCGGCGTCGACGAGTCCACGACGTCCATTCCGGACACCCGCTCCGCAGCGGCGAGCGCCTGCCGCTCACCCAACGGGGTCAGCGGCACATCACCCCGGCCGGAGTACCTGCGTTCGACCGACATGGGCGTCTGGCCATGGCGCACCAACAGCATCCGGGTCGGCGTGCCCTGCGCGCCGGTCCACTTCGCCGGGGTGGACACGTGCGGGGCCGCCTGCGCGTCCATCGCCTCGTTGGCCAGCCGGTCGGCTTCCTTGTTGCGCTCACGGGGAATCCAGTCGAACGTGACCCGGTCGAACGTGGCGACCAGGTCACGGGCCTGCGCGGCGAGCGGCCGCAGCGCGGGGTGCTTGATCTGCCAGCGGCCGGACATCTGCTCGACCACGAGCTTGGAGTCCATCCGTACTTCGACCTCGTCCGCTCCGACCGCCGCCGCGGCCCGCAGACCGGCGATCAGGCCGCCGTACTCGGCCACGTTGTTCGTGGCCACACCGATTCCCTCGGCCCGCTCGGCCAGCAGTTCACCGTTGGCCGCGTCCCTGACCACCGCGCCGTACCCGGCGGGACCCGGGTTACCCCTTGACCCGCCGTCGGCCTCGACGACGACCTTCACAGCCCGGACTCCGCCGTTCGGACCAGGATCGCGCCGCACTCCTCACACGTCACCACTTCGTCCGCGGCCGCCGCCTTGATCTGCGAGATGACCACGCGGTCCAGTTCGAGACGGCACGCGCCGCACCGCCGCGAGCGCAGCATCGCCGCGCCGGTTCCCTTGTGCTGGCGGACCCGGTTGTAGAGGGCCAGCAGCGGTTCGGGGAACTGCGGCAGCATCGTCTTGCGGGTCGCGGCTGCCCTGGTCTCCTGGGTTTCCAGGTCGGCGAAGGCCTCGTCCCGGCGCCCGGTCGCGTCGGCCACCGCGGCTTCCGCCTTGGCCAGTTCGACGTCCGCGTGCTGCGCGTCCATCTCCAGCGCCTCGCGCCGCTCCATCAGCTCGAGCAGGTCGTCCTCGAGCGCGCCCTGCCTGCGGTGCAGCGTCTCGACCTCGTGCTCGAGGTCGGTCATCTGCTTGGCCGCGACCGTGCCGGACTGCAACAGCTTGTTGTCCCGCTCCACCCTGGCGCGGACCTGGTCGATCTCCTTCTCCTGCCGTTTGACCTCGCGGTCGAGGTCGCCGAGCTGGGTGGCGACGGCGACCTGCGCGTCGCGCTTGGCCCGCGCCGTCTGCTCCGCCGCGCTGATCTCGGCGATCTCCGGCAGGGTGCGCCTGCGGTGGTCGACTCGCGCCAGTTCGGCGTCGATCTCGGCGAGGTCCAGCAGCCGGCGTTGCACGGCTGGGTCGGCTTTCAACGTGCGGTCCTCCCCGTCTTGGCCGCACGGAGGGTCCATGGATCGGTGCGGCGGATAGATGTGTGGGTTTCGACGTTACCCCCGAAGGCGGCACGCACGACGCCCGCCGCCTGGTCGCACCACGGCCACTCGCTGGCCCAGTGCGAGACGTCGACCAGCGCGGGCGCGTGCGGGGCCGAGTCGATGTGTTCGCCGCTGACGTGGTGGCGCAGATCCGCGGTGACGTACGCGTCCGCACCGGCCGCGGTGGCCTGTCCGAGCAGCGAGTCACCCGCGCCGCCGCAGACCGCGACCGTCCTGATCAGACGCTCCGGGTCACCGGCCGCCCGGACGCCCCACGCGGTCTCGGGCAACGCGTCCGCGACGCGCTGCACGAACGCGCTGAACGGCTCCGGTCGGGGCAGGTCACCGATCCGGCCGAGGCCGAGGTGTGGCTGTTCCTTCGGGCTCAGCGGCGCTCGGACGACGATCCCGATCGCCGCGGCCAGCGCGTCCGAGACACCGGGGGACGCCGAGTCGGCGTTGGTGTGCGCGCAGTACAACGCGATGCCCGAGCGGATCAACCGGTGCACGATGCCGCCCTTCGGCGTGCTCGCGGGGACGCCGTGCACGCCGCGCAGCAGCAGCGGGTGGTGTGCGACGACCAGCTGGGCACCGAGCTCGACCGCTTCGTCCACTATGGACTCCGTTGGGTCGACGCAGAACAGCGCGCGTCGGACCTCCTCGGCCGGGTCGCCGCAGACAAGGCCGATCGCGTCCCACGATTCGGCCAGTTCGGGCGGGTAGGCCGCCGCCAGCGCGGCGACGACTCGGCCAACTGTGATCACGTGGTGAACTCCTTCAACAACGGCGCCGTCTGCGCGGGCGGCCGGACCGCCAGCCGGATGTGGTCGGCCGTCAGCCCGGGGAACGTCTCGCCCCGGCGGACCGCGATCTTCTTCGCCCGCAGCGCCTCGCGGACCGCCGCGCCGCCGTCGACCCGGATGAGCACGAAGGGCGCGGTCGGCTCGGCGACGACCTCGATCCCGGCGTCGCGCAACGCGGTCACGAACGTCTCCCGGTATCCGGTGATCGCGCGGGCCTCCGCCTCCGCCTCGGCGACCGCGCCGGGCGAGCAACACGCCGCGACGGCCTCAAGCACCAGCGTCCCGACAGGCCACTGTGGACGGTCAAACGCCAGCCGGGCCAGGGTTCGCGGGTCGCCGAGCACGTAACCGGCGCGCAGCCCGGCGAGCCCCCACGTCTTGGTCAGGCTGCGGAACACCAGGGCACCCGGCTCGCCGGCCAGGGACTCCGGTTCGCCGGGGATCGCGTCCATGAACGCCTCGTCCACCACGATCAACCGCCCCGGCGCGGCGAGTTGCCTGATCAGCGCGGCGGGGTGCGTGACGGACGTCGGGTTGGTCGGGTTGCCGATCACGACCATGTCGGCCTCGGCCGGAACCCGCTCGGGCCGCAGCACGTAGTCGCCGTCGAGCATGACCCGGTGGACGGGAACGCCTGCGGTGCGCAGCGCGACCTCGGGTTCGGTGAACGACGGGTGCACGACCGCGGCCAGCCGCGGCCGCAGGTTCGGCAGCAGCGCGAACCCCTCGGCGGATCCGTTGAGCACCAGGACTTCGTCCGGGGAACGGCCGTGCCGCCGAGCCACTGCTTCCCGCGCCATGCGGTCGTCTTCGGCCGACGGGTAGGCAGCGAGCCGATCCAACGCGGCGGCCAGCCGGTCACGCAGCCAGCGCGGCGGGGCGGGCAGCCACACGTTGACCGCGAAGTCCACCATGCCGGGCGCCATGTCCCTGTCGCCGTGGTGGCTCAGGTTCTCACCGGGATTCTCGCTGGTCATCGCGAGGATTGTAAGGAACTGGGTAATGTTGTCCGTCGTGCACCTGTCCTTTGTCTGCACCGGCAACATCTGCCGGTCACCGATGGCCGCGATCGTCGTCCGTGAACACCTGCGCCGCGAAGGGCTCGACGGGGTCGAGGTCACCAGCGCGGGCACCGGCAGCTGGCACGTCGGTGACGCGGCGGACCCGAGGACGCAGAAGGTCCTGCTCGACCACGGCTACCCGACCGCACACGTCGCGGCTCAGGTGGGCGCCAGGCACCTGGACGCCGACCTGCTGCTGGCGATGGACTCGGGACACGCCGACGACCTGCGCCGGATGGCCGACGACCCGTCGCGGATCCGGCTGTTCCGCTCGTTCGACCCGGCCGCGACCGGCGACCTGGACGTCCCCGACCCGTACTACGGCGGCAACGACGGCTTCGTGATCGTTCTCGGAATGGTCGAGGCGGCCACACCCGGCCTGGTCGAATGGGTCAAGGGTGAGCTCGGCCGCGCTTGAGGCGGCGACCGAGCTGACCGGCGTCGAGGCCACGGCGGCGCACCGGCTCGGCGGCTCGGTGTACGAGGTCGAACTCGCCGACGGCGACCTCGTCGTGGCCAAACGGCACTCCCAGGTCTCGGCGGTCCTGGCCGAGGCCAAGTCGCTGGAGTGGCTCGCCGAACCGGGCGTCGTGCCCGTGCCCGCGGTACGCGCGCACAGCGAACACTGGCTGATCATCGAGCAGGTGGAGCCCGGTCAGCCCGTCGGCGCGGAGGAGTTCGGGCGTGGCCTCGCGCGGCTGCACCTGGCCGGTGCGCCCGCTTTCGGCGCCGCGCCACCAGACGGTCCCGCGGACGCGTGGATCGGCCTCGCGCCGATGTTCAACCAGCCGGTGCCGTCGTGGCCGGAGTTCTACGCCGCGCAACGGATCGAGCCGTACGTGCGACGCACCACGCTGCCATGGGCGCCGTTCGAGGCCGTGTGCTCCCGGCTCGCCGACCTGGTGCCCGAGGAGCCGCCCGCGCGACTGCACGGCGACCTCTGGTCCGGCAACGTGCACTGGGCGACGGACGGCCGGGCCTGGCTGATCGACCCGGCCGCGCACGGCGGGCACCGCGAGACCGACCTGGCCATGCTGCAGCTGTTCGGCTGCCCGATGCTGGACCGGGTGCTCGGCGCGTACCAGGAGGTCTATCCCCTGGCGTCTGGCTGGCAGTCCCGCGTTCCGCTGCACCAGATGTTCCCGCTGCTCGTGCACACGGTGTTGTTCGGCGGTGGTTACGCCGGCCAGGCGCTGTCGGCGGCTAGGGCAGCGCTGCGGTGAGGTCGACTTCGATCAGCTGCCCGGCGAAGCCGAGCTGGGCGACGCCGAGCAGCGTGCTGGCTGTGGTGAAGGCCTCGGCGATGACGGACTCGTTGAGCTTCGCCCAGGCGTCGCCAAGGGAGACACCGCCGGTGCTGACGACGTAGATGTGCGTGCGGACGACATCGCTTGGTTTGGCGCCCACGGCGGCCAGCGCGGTGAGCGCGTTGGCCGCGACGGCCTCGATCTGGGCGTGCAGGCCGCCCTCGACGACGTTTCCTTCCTTGTCGAGCGGGCACTGACCGGCCAGGTAGGCGGTACGGCCGGTCTCGGCGATGGTGATGTGGTGGTAGCCGGGTGTCTGGTGCAACTCGGGCGGATTGATCCGCGTGATCCCCATGCGTGGATCATCGCCGCAAAACCGGTCGGGTTCGAGCGAGTTTCACCCGGCCGGTTACGGTGGGGTGGTGCGACTGCGGAACCTGCTCCAGCCCGGGTGGCTGGGACTCACGGCGTTGGTGATCGTCTTCGCCGCGGCGTGTTTCGCGCTGCTCGCGCCGTGGCAGTTCCACCGGCACGAGGCCCGCAAGACCCAGAACGACGAGATCACGGCCTCCCGGACCGCGCCGCCGGAGCCCTGGCGGCCGGGCATCAAGGAGTGGCGCCTGGTCACCGCCACCGGCGAGTTCCTCCCGCAGCACGAGGTCATCGCGCGGCTGCGGACCGTGCAGGGTGAGCCCGCGTACGAGGTGACGGTCCCGTTCCGGCTGACCGACGGCAGGATCGTGCTGGTCGACCGTGGTTTCCTGCGCCCGGAGCAGTCGCGGGTGCCGAGCTACGCGGCACCGCCTGCCGGTCAGGTCCAGCTGCTGGGACGACAACGCGCCGACGAGACGGACTCGGAGAACCGGGACGCGTTCACCGACGAGAGCGGCAAGCGCCAGGCGTGGAAGGTCGACTCGCGGATGGTCGCCCGCTCCACCGGCGTGACGATCGAGCCGGGCTACCTCCAGCTGGAGCTCAGGACACCCGGTGTACTCGGCCCGCTGCCGCTGCCCGAGCTCGACGCGGGCCCGTACTTCTCCTACGCGCTGCAGTGGATCGCGTTCGGCGCGATGGCCATCCTGGGCTGGCTGTACTTCACGTGGCGTGAGTTGCTGCCCGGCGGCACCTTGTCCACCGAGCGCCCGCGCAGGCGGTCCGTGGCGGAGATGGTCGCCGAAGAGGAAGCCTCCGAACGTGCCCTCAACCCCTCGTGAGTGGTCAACCGGGCTCTAACCCGTCCAACCGCTCACGAGGTTTTTCAGCCGCCGCAACTGCTTCCGCCGCCGCTGCTGCATGACGAGGACGAGCTGCAGCTGCTGCTCGATGAGGACGAGTCCGAGGAGGACGAGCCACCGCCACCCGTCCACCGGTACGGGTCCGACGTGGCCAGTGCCACTGAGACCGTCTCGTCGGGGAAGGCCGCCAGTCCGCCCAACGCGACCATCCCGGCCACGCCGGTCAGCGCGACCACGGGCAGCCGCAGGCTCGCGTCCGTCCGGTGGCTGCGCAGGTCGCGCTGGAACTTCGTGCCTGCCTGGGTCTCGCTGTGCTTGCCGACCTGCCACCACCGGAACAGCAGGATCACGGTGGTGCCGAGCAGGAAGATGAAGAGCATCTCGACCGGGCGGTTGAGGTTGACGCCGTTGACGAACCGCGCGATGCCGATGCCGAAGACCACCAGCACCGGCAGGTGCACCACGGAGATCTGGGTGAACGAGTCCGGCTTGAGCAGGCCACGGGACTGCAGCGAGGCGCGGACCGCCTTGATCGAGCTGTGCCTGCGCAGCTTGGCCTTGACTGTGCGGGCGTGCTCGGGTCCCCGGCGGAGCAGGTCGACGATCGCCCGTTCGAGCTCGGTGCGGCCGGGGGTTCCGGTCGCCGACAGGATCCCGGAGCGCTGGGCGCGCACGGCGCCGGTCTGCAGCAGCTGCGCGAGCGCCACGTCGACCACCCGGACGGGACCGCCGCGCATGAAGGCGACTTCCTCGACACCCATCGGCTCGGCAGGCGGGCCGGAGCGCCAGATCGCCTTGCGCAGCATCCACCCGAGCGTGAACGCGACCACCACTCCCCCGGCGTACAGCCAGAGGAAAAGCGGCCCTGAGATGCCCCACGGCTCCATCTGCCCTCCCCGATCGCCGGTCATCGTAGACGGCCGCGCCGGGGATTCGGCGCGCTTCGGCCGAGTTGCCCACTCAGGACAGTGACCTCGCCCGAAGGGGCTGGTCAGCGCCTGCTGAACACGGCGGCGACGGCCGCGGCCGCACTGGCCATGGCACCGACCACACGGGAAAGTTCGACCGCACGCGTGACGTGTCCGGCGTCGGGGCTACGGCCTGTTCCGAGGACCGGTCGTTCCTCCACGCCGTACGAGTACACGGTTCGCCCGCCCAGGCGAATCTCCAGCGCCCCGGCGAACGCCGCTTCGACCCGGCCCGCGTTCGGGCTCGGGTGGGCGGTCGCGTCCCGCTGCCACGCGTGCCACGCGCCTTGCGCCGAGCCGCCGACGACCGGGGCACCCGCCACGGTCAGCGCCGCCGCCGCGCGGGCTGGCAGCAGGTTCACCACGTCGTCCAGCCGCGCGGAGGCCCAGCCGAAGTTGCGGTAGCGCGGCGAGCGATGGCCGACCATGGCGTCCATGGTGTTCACCGCTCGGTATCCGAGCAGTCCCGGCACGCCGAACACCGCACCCCAGAACAGCGGCGCGACGACGGCGTCTGATGTGTTCTCCGCCACGGATTCGACGGTGGCCCGGGCCAGCGCGGTCGCGTCGAGGGCCTGCGGGTCACGGCCGCAGAGGTTGGGCAAACGCTTGCGTGCCGCGTCGACGTCGCCGGAGTCCAGCTCACGGCCCATCGACGTGCCTTCGGTGGCCAGCGACTTCCCGCCGAGGGCGATCCAGGTGGCCGTCGCGGTGGTCACCACGCGCAGCAGCGGGTGACGGCGCCCGAGTCGTTCCGCGGCGACGCCGACAGCGACGGCCGAACCGGCGAGCACACCCGTGTACACCACTCCGGGCAGCTTGCCGTCCTGGTAGACGATTTTCTCCAGACGTTGTGCCACAGCACCGAACGCGGCCACCGGATGACGTTTGCGCGGATCCCCGAAAACACCGTCCGCGACCACTCCCAGCAGCAGCCCGACTGCTCTACCCGCGGTCACCTGTCCTCCAAGCCCCAGCCCAGTCAGGCCACCGTAGCGCCGCCTTGATCAGGGACAGAAGCTAGGGTGGCGTGCCGTGAACTCCGAGCAGCAGGATCGTGCGGCCGAAGCCCCCGCGCGCTCGAACACCGACCGGCTCGGGCTGTACGCCTACCTGCAGGCCAGGGAGCACAAAGCCACCTACCTGGCGATCATGCGGCTGTTCACCGCGACCCTGCTCGCCGATCTTTCCGCTGGTGACGTGGCCGCCGCCCTGGCACCGGCCGAGCGCGACGGCACGGTCGAGCGCGGCGAGTCGCGCATCGAGAACGTGATCACCCGGCTCAAGCAGCTCGTCGAGTGGGGCAACCTGGTGCAGGGCCGCCGCGAGGTGGTCGCCGCCAGCATCGCCGAGTTCCAGCACGGCAGCGTCCGCTACCAGGTCAGCAAGCTGGCCGTGCGCGTCCAGCGCGACGTGGACGAGCTGCTGCGCGTCCCCGAAGGTGCCCGTGAGGTCTCCCGCGAGCTGCTGCCCGCGATCGAGCGCGGACTGAGCCAGCTCGGCAAGACCCTGTCGAACGCGGTCAGCCAGGAGCAGCGCGACGCCGAGTCCGCCGCCGCCCAGCGGTCCCGCGAACTGCTGTCCGAGCAGGTCACGACGTTGTTCCTGCAGCACGCCGAACTCGCCGCCACGGTCCGTGACTTCTACGCCTACCTCGGCCAGGTCGTCACGCGCCACCACCTGGCCGCGGACGAGATCTCCGGGTTCCGCAACCTGCTGGTCGAGTACATCCAGAAGGTCGTCGAGGACGTGCTGCGGCAGACCCCGGCGATCGCCGAGCACCTGACCGGCCGGTTCGCCGCCGCCCGCCCGGAGCTGCTGCGGCTGCTCGACACGAGCGAAGGTCTCGGGCCCGAGGTGGAGCGCGCGCGAGGGCGCAGCGCGGCGGACTGGCAGGAGCTCACGGACTGGTTCGTGGACCGGTCGGGCCGCCCGTCGCAGGTCACGGTGTTGCGCGAGGCGACAGCACGCGCGATCGGGTCGTTGCTGGCGAGCGTGAAGCGCGCGACGGCGGGCGGCGGGTTGCTGCCGGGCCGCCGGGCGGAGTTGCTCAAACTGGCGAAGTGGTTCGACGACAGCACGGCGGCGGAGGCCGCGCGGATGTACGCGGCGGCGTTCGGGATGTACTCGGCCCGGCACGTCCTGCCCGCACCGGAACACGACTCGGACGACGAACGCACGCCGTGGAGCGACGGCCCCGTGTGCGATGTCACGGTCAGCGTGCGCAGCCGCAGCGACCGGGGCGCCCGTGGTCGCACGTCACGGATCATGGACGACCCCATCACCGAGCAGTCGCTGCTGGCCGACGCCCGGCGCGCGGACGAGATCAGGGCCGCTGACGTGGCCGAACTCGTCGCGGCGGCGCCGAAGCTGGACCAAGTGACGCTGTCGCAGGGCGCGCTCGGCGTGCTGTGCGAACTGCTGACCATGGCGATGGCCCAGCGCGACAGCGCGCAGGACTCCGGTGCGGCCGAGGACCAGGTCCGTGGCCTGAGCGTGCGGATCGAGTACGCCGAAGGCGAGACCGCGACCGTCCGCACGGCCGGTGGAACGTTGACACTGCGGGATTCCCGGCTGGTGGTGGGATGAGGATCAGCGCGGCCGACCCGCTCGACGGACTGGCGGACATCGACGCGGCGAACGTGGTGCGCTGCGCGCGTACCCTCCTGCGCCGCCCGTTGCTGCGGCTCGGCGGTCCGGACGGCGAACTGCTTCCCTTGGTGTACCGGCATCGCGTGGTGCTCGGTGAGATGTTCACCGCGCTGCTGGGGTACCGGCTCGTGGTCGAGCGCAAGTTCGCACGGCTCTACAAAGCCGGTCCTGGCGCGGACTCCACGCGCGGGGTGCAGGAGCTGTCGCCGCGCGGGTACGCGTACGTGGCTTTGACGATGGCCGCGCTGACCGGGACCGGGCGGCAGGTTCTCCTGTCCCGCCTGGTGTCCGACGTCCGCGCGGCGGCCGTCGAGGCAGGTATGCAGGTCGTCGACACGATCGCGGACCGCCGTGCGCTGACCGCCGCGCTGCGCCACCTGGTGTCGTTGGGCGTGCTCACCGAGACCGAGGGCACGGTCGGCTCGGCCAGCCAGGACGCCCCGGCCGAGGCGTTGATCACCATCGAGACCGACCTGCTCGGCCAGTTGCTCGCCGGGCCGGTCGCGGACGCGCAGGACGCCGGGCACCTGGTCGCGCTGGCCGCGCGGACCGCACCCCGACGGGTGGACTTCCAGGTGCGCCGCAAGCTCGTCGAGACTCCCGTGGTGCTGTACGCCGAACTGGCCGAGGACGAGCGGGAATGGCTGTTGCGCAACCAGAGGCGCGAATCGTACCTGCTTGAGCGGTGCTTCGGGCTGTTCACCGAGACGCGGCTGGAAGGCATCCTCGCGGCCGATCCGGAGGAGTACCTGTCCGACGTGATGTTCCCGGGTACCAGTACAGTCGCACGAATCGGATTGCTCGCGCTGCCCGACCTGCTCGGCGGAAACCCCGGCGAGGAACCGGAAACGTCCGAAGTGGACAGCTCTGGTCGTCGCCCGGTCACCGCGGAGAAGGTTCGCGAGGTGTGCGAACGGCTCGTGGCCGACTACCCGGCGGCCTGGTCGCGCCAGGCAGCGGAGGACATCGACGGGATCGTCACGGAGGTGCTGGCGCTGTTGGTCCACATGGGACTCGCAGTGGCCGACGGCGAGCGGTGGTGGCTGTCACCGGCCGCGGCCCGGTGGTGGCCGGAACCCGACGGCGACCCCGAGCGCGAGATCGCCGAGCCGCCGCCGGAGCCGGAGGTGCCGGGGTGGTCACTGTTCGACGAGGAGGGCGGCGCATGACGGATCGCTGGCGGTTGCACCGGGGCGGGATCGTCAACGTCTGGCAGTACGCCGAGCAGACCTTCGACTTCTCCGGCGGGCGCGCGATCTTCCAGGGCACCAACGGGTCGGGCAAGTCGCGCACGCTCGAGCTGCTGCTGCCGCTGTGCCTGGACGGTGACCTGCGGCAACTGGGCTCGAAGGGCTTCGACACGGTCAGCATCCGCAGGCTGATGCTCGACGACTACGACGGCGGCCCGAACCGGATCGGTTACGCGTGGGTCGAGCTCAAGCGCGAAGGGCACACGCTGACCTGCGGTCTCGGCGTGAAGGCGTCCAAGACCTCGCAGCAGATCTCCGACTCGTGGCGGTTCATCACCCCGCAGCGCGTCGGCATCGACTTCCAGCTCGCCGGTCCGGACCGCGTGCCGCTCGGCTCCGCGCAGTTGCGCGAAGTCCTTGGCGCGGACTGCGTTCTGGAGGAAGCGGCGTTCCGCGCCAAGATCGCCGAGACGGTGTACGGCGTGCCCGCGGTGCGTTACGGCGACCTGCTGCACCTGCAGCGGACCCTGCGCAACCCGGACGTCGGCCTGAAGGTGCTGGAAGGCCAGCTCGAGCAGATCCTGTCGGACGCGCTGCCGCCGTTGGACGCGGCCATGATCGAGCAGCTGGCCACCTCGTTCGACGACCTGGAGTCGATCAGGGAGAACATCACCCGGCTCGGTACCGCGGACAAGGCGCTGCGGACGTTCCTCAAGACGTACTCCGACTACGCCCTCGCCGGGCTGCGCACCGCCGTGGACAAGCTGAAATCCAGCGAGGACACCGTCAGGAAGCTCGGTTCGCAGACCAAGAAGCTCACTGCCGAACTGGAGAAGGCCCGCGGCGAACGCGCCGAGGCCGAGCGGTCCGAGCAGGACCTGGAAGGCGGCGAGCAGCAGGCCGAGGAGACGATCGGCGCGCTCAAGGAGCTGCCCGCGTTCCGTGACCTGCAGGACCTGCAGAGCCGCGAGAAGCTCGTGGCCGCGTCGCGTTCGGCCGCGTCGGCGGCGTTGGACGTGGCCAACAAGCAGCGCCTGGCCGAGGACTCGGCGGTCGACGGCGTCGTGCGGTTGCTGCGGCGGTTGGCCCAGGACCTCGACTCCGCCGGGGAGTTCGGCGAGTCGCTGCGGGTGGCGCTGCAGTCGGCCGGTCTGGACACCACGCTGGCGCCGACGATGCCCCGGATGACCGAGGGCGAGAGCGAGACCATCACCGAGCGGGTCCGTGCCAAACCGGATCCCGAGGCCGAGCCGCTGCCGATCGAGCGCAAGGTCCCGCCGCCCGTCACCGGGGACGAGCTGCTCGCGTCGTTGACGCAAGCAGCCGAACGCGCCGGTCGCGCGGCGAAGGAAGCCAGGCAGCGCAGTGCTTTGACGCTCGCCCTGCACCAGCAGGCGGTCGAGCAGGAGAAGCAGGAACAGCGCGTGGAGACGCTGCGCTCGTCGGCTCGTGCCGCCCAGTTGGAGGCGACCGAGGCGGCCGGGCGGCGCAACCAGGCCAACCAGGAGCTGGTCACCGAGTCGGATGTGTGGCTCGAGCAGGTCCGCTCCTGGTGCGCCGCGGGCCCGTTGACGTCCGCGACGCCGGAACGCCCGTTGCAGCTGCCGTCCGTCGAGGACTTGTCGACCAACCCTGGCCAGGCCCGCGAACTCGGCACGGCCGCGCGCCAGTGGACCGCACCGCTGGTGCAGGTAGCTCGGGACGTGGCGCACACCGCCTCACAGCGCAGGACCGAGACGCGTGAAGCGATCGACGAACGGGACACCGAGCTGGCCGCTCTGCGTGCGGGCAAGGAGCGTTCGCCCTCGTCGCCGGTCGAGCGCGAGTCCGTCGGCGCGGCTTTCTACCAGTTGGTGGACTTCGGCGCCGACGTGTCCGACGCCGACCGCGCGGGTCTGGAAGCCGCTCTGGAGGCCAGCCGCCTGCTCAACGCGTGGGTGACGCCTGAGGGTTCGGTGCCTGATCTCGACGACGTGCTGGCCTCGCCGGGTACTGTCGTCGACGGCCCGTCGCTCGCCGATGTGCTTGTGGCCGTGGAGGTTCCGGACAGCCCGGTACCCGCCGACCGAGTTCGGTCGCTGCTGCGCGGCGTCGGCCTCGGCGAGTCGTCCGCGAGCATGACGCTGTCGGTCGACGGCCGCTGGCGTGCCGGAACGCTGCACGGCCGCGGCTGGAAACCCGCGGCCGAGTTCGTCGGCGCGGGTGCCCGTGCGGCGGGCCGCCAGCGCCGGATCTCCGAGCTGGAAGAGGAACTGGCCACGCTGCGCACGGAACTGGCGGCGGCGGAGGAACAGCAGCGCTCGGCGAACGACGTCGTCGCCGAATGGGAACGGCACCTGGAGAAGTTCCCCGGCGACGAGGAACTGATCGCCAAGCACACCCGGATGCGCACGGAACAAGAGGCGACCGAGCGCGCCAACAAGCACGCCCAGCAGCTGCGCGAAGAGCACGACCAGATGCAGAACCGTTGGCAGGCAACGACTGCGGACCTGCTGCGACAGGCGGGAGACGCAGGTCTGTCGCCGCGTTCGGAAGACCTCCGCCAGGCGCAGCAGGCCGCGGCGGAAGCGTTGGGCGCGGCCGAGCGGCTCGCCGAGGCGTTGCGCCAGCGTTGCCGTGGCACGGTGGAAGACCTGGTCGACGCCTCGCACCGGTACCACACGGCGGTCGCCGACCGGACCACCGCGGAGTCCGAAGCGGACCAGCGCTGCGCCGAATACGCCGCGCAGGCGGGCACGTTGTCCGAGCTCACCGGCTCGATCGGCGGCGAGGCCAAGGAGATCGCGGCGCGGATCGCGGAGCTGGAGAAGTCCCGCAAGCAGATGCGCGTGGAACTGAAGGACATCCGCGAGAAGATCACCGCGTTGCGCGAGCAGGCGGCGAAGCTGGACGCGCAACTGGAAAGCGCGACCGAGCAGCTGGCCACGTCCGAGGAGATCCAGGCCGGGGCCTACCGCCAGTTCTCGGCGGTCGCCGAGGCGCCCGGTGTGCTGCCCGCGGCCCTGCCCTACCTGGAGGAAACGGACCTGGCGGCGGTGCGCGCCGCGGTCGTCGAAGCCTCGGACCGCAAGTCCGCCGGTGAGACGGCGGTGATCACCAAACTGCAGGACCTGCAGACGGCGTTGGCGGGTGGCTACGACATCGCGGCCGAGGAACACGCCGGTCTGCTGACGGTGTCGGTGGCGGGCGAGGAAGGCGGCCGGCCGGTCGCGCAGGCGGCCAAGCAGGTCTCGTCGAAGCTCGGTGAGCAGCGCGGCTTCCTGGACGAGCAGTACCAGCGGATCTTCGCGGACTACCTGATCAGGGACCTGGCGGAGTGGCTGCGCGGGCAGATCACGGTGGCCGAGGACCTGGCCCGCCGGATGAACGACGTGCTGGGGCAGGCGAAATCGTCCCAGGGCGTGCACGTCCAACTGGAGTGGAAGCCGTCGGCGGCGTTGGACGACGAAACACGCCAGGCCTTGTCGCTCGTCCGAATGCCCTACGGCGAACGCACATCGGCACAGGACGCGACGCTGCGCCGGGTCTTCACCGAACGCATCGAGGCGGAACGGGACACGCATTCCAGCGGCTACGCGGAAATCCTGTCCCGTGCCCTGGATTACCGCTCGTGGCACGCGTTCACCGTGCGCGTCGCCGACACAGGCCCGGACGGCGGGCAACGAGTCCGGCGGCTGCGGCAGTTGTCCTCCGGTGAGACAAGGCTCGTCTCCTATGTGACGCTTTTCGCCGCGGCGGCCGCGTTCTACGACGCGGTGAGCAGCGCGTCGGAGGATTTCAGCCCGCTGCGACTCGTGTTGCTGGACGAGGCGTTCGAACGGCTCGACGACCCGACGATCGCCCGGATGCTCGGCCTGCTGGTCGATCTGGACATGGACTGGGTCATCACGTGGCCGAGCGGCTGGGGCGTCTCGGACAAGATCCCGCGCATGCACATCTACGACGTCCTCCGGCCGCGCAACGGCCGTGGTGTCGCGTGCACGCAGACAACGTGGGACGGCGCGGCGATGGACCGCATCGATCCCTAGGACGGCTTCTTGTCGAGGAATGCTCGCCGGTTGCCCTGACCGGCAGCATTCCTGCCGTCATTTACCGCAACCGTTGCTCCGATTCCCGCAACGGCAGTAGGCTTTTTGCCACGCGACCCGCGACAGAACAGCGAGCGCAGAACTGGCGCGGTGGCACGAATTCGCCTCATGAGTTGGCCCTTCCCATTCATGCCGTCGCGTCGCCACGAGCGATCTCACCGCCGTGATCGCTCGGACGCCGACTCGAACTTCCGCGCGGTCGGATTCACCGTCGCCGCCGACCAGGAGCCAGCGGCACGAGGAAAGGACATCCAGTGCACAACCCGACGGCGAAAGCCGCCGCGGTGATCGCCGGCGTGATACTGCTGGCGTCCTGCAGCAGCAACAAGAACGAGGCAGGCGCACCGGGCGCCGGATGCGACACGAGCAAGGGAACGCTCGTGATGGGGGTGATCGCCCCGCTGAGCGGTGGTCTGTCCTCCATCGGACTGGGCATCCGGAACTCGGCCCAGGTCGCCGTGGACCAGGCGAACGAGCAGTGCTCGGTCAAGGGCTACAAGCTGGTCCTGCAACCGGAGGACGACCAGGCCAGCCCCCAGGTCGGCCAGCAGGCAGCGTCCAAACTGTCCTCGGTCCCCGGCGTCGTCGGCGTGGTGGGCACCTACAACTCCTCGGTGGCGCAGAGCGTGCAGCCCATCCTGGCCGGGAAGAAGATCGTCCAGGTCTCACCGGGCAACACCAGCCCGGAACTGACCAAGGGCGCCGACCCGGCCCACCCCAAGCGCCAGTTCCCCACCTACTTCCGGACCTGCACCAACGACACCTACCAGGGCCCCTACGCGGCGGACTACCTGGTCGGCAAGGCGGGCAAGAAGAAGATCGCGGTCATCACCGACGGCAAGACCTACGGCGTCGGCATCTCAGGCGAGTTCATCAAGCAGGCGCGCAAGCTCGGCGCCGAGATCGTCGCCCAGGAGACCGTCGGCGAGAAAGACACCGACTTCGCGGGCGTGCTGGGCAAGGTCAAGCCGAAGCAGCCGGAAGCGATCTACTACGGCGGCGAGTTCCCCGGCGCCGGGCCGCTGAGCAAGCAGGCGGCCGAGGCAGGGCTGAACGTGCCCCTCATGGGTGGCGACGGCATCTTCGACCCCAGGTTCTTCGAACTCGGCGGCAAACAGGGCGACCTGGCGACCTCGGTCGGCGCACCGACCGAGGCGCAGCAGACGGCGAAGGACTTCGTCGCCGCCTACACCAAGAAGAACTACAAGGACGGGTTCGGCGGGTTCGGGGCCTTCGCGTACGACGCGGCCAACGTGATCATCACCAGCCTGGCGAACACCCTCGCCGCGGACGGCACCTGGGACGAGGGTAAGCGGGACGCCCTGATCGGCCAGGTGCAGAAGTACCGGGGCCAAGGTGCGACGGGCGAGGTCGCGTTCGACGACTTCGGCGACAGCACCAACAAGGTGCTGACCGTGTACGGAGTGGACAACAACAAGTGGAAGGTGGTCCAGTCCGGCTCGTTCACCGGGAGCTGACGCGGTGCCGGTGGTTTCGCCGGACGTGTTCGGCGAAACCACCTCCCGCGTCGACCCTCAGGCAACCCTGGTCTTCGCGACACGTCCACCTCGTGGGGGACTGACCGGGGAGCCGCCGTGCGACCGTGGAATCGCCGTCGGACCGTGCCCGCTGTGAGTGCCGCACTCCTGCTGACCGGCACAGCGGTCGCGGTCCTCCTGCTGACCAGCCCGGCACGACCGGAACTGGATGAAGACCTGCTGCGCGCGGTTGCTCCGGTCGTGCACACCGACCTGCCGACCAACCGGAAGGTCGTCTGGCCGAGCCAGCCGGGTGGACGCTGGTTCTGTGCCCAGCGGCCGGTGGAGATCCGCCGGGACGGCGATGACGTTCGGCTGGGTCTGATCGCGAACTGCTCGATGTACGTCCGTCGCGACGCCGCGCTGGTGCTGAGCGGCGGGTTCAGCGGTGGGCTGGTTGCCGTGCTCACGCCTGGACCTGACGGATACCGAGTGCGAGATGTCGAAGTGCCGGTGGACGGCGCCGGAAACGCCGAGTCGCTGAAACGCATGTTCAGCACAGCCGGATACGAGGAAGTGCGGCGGTCGACAGGCCGAACGGGCCTGGATCCCACACCCCAGGCACGTGCGGCGTTCGGGCTGCCCGCGAACGCGCCTGTCGCATCCCGTTGACCACGCGACAATTGCGAGTTCATGAGTACTTTCGGGTGACAAATAGCGCCATCCATCCGTTGGGGAACCTCTGCTGTGCCATTCTCGTCCTATCTACGCTCTGCGCCGACTTCGCAACGCGACGTAATACGGTGGCCAGTGTGATAGGAGGGAACGGAAGGTGCCTGTTGGGGAGCAGGGACCGGAAACGGCTGACCAGCAGATCCGGTTTGCGGTAACGGTTGACGAGACTCTGCGCGCCGCCGCGGGGGTGTTCGGAATCGATCTCGAACCCCAGACCGCCGGTGGCGGCGGAAACGGCAAGTGGGTGTTCACAAGCCTGGACCAACTGGACGGCTTGATCAAAAAGTGGACCGACATGTGCGATGCGATAGATCATCGGCGTGCCCTGATCCAGCAGGCCGAGGGTCTCGTCATGCCACCTGCCGAAGACATCATGAGCAGATTTCAGGCAAACACCCTCAAGAACTCCATGGATGCCATGAAGCAGCACGCGGACAGCATGCACGCGTACGCCGCGACGTATCTCCAGAAATTGCACACGACACGATCCGCGTACGTCGGGGTCGAAGGCCAGAACACCAGGAGCTTGACCGAACCGGGCGGTGGCTGACCGAATGAACCGTCGCTCAGCAGGCAGAGCCGTCGGCGTGTCCTGTGTGGTGCTCGTCCTGGCCGGATGCGCGACTTCCGAAGTGGGAAGACCTGTCGCGCCTCGAGCAGTGTCGACAACGGAGTCGAGTGCGGCAAACCGCCACGGTGCTCCGAGCGTGTCGAATCCACTCGACGCGACACGCCAGTTGTCCCGCCCGTGCAGCGCGCTGACCGAATCGCAGTTGCAGAGTTTGAGACTTCCCACTTCCGGAATCCCGGACACCGACAGCGCCATAGCCAGGAACGCGGGGCCGAGCTGCTTCTGGCGCAACGGCACCGAGCTGTCCAGAGTCGCCATCAGCTTCATGACCGGAAACAAGAACGGCCTTGCCGACAATTACCGCGCTCACGCGGAAGATTCCCGCGGCTACTGGATCGAGACCACTGTGGATGGTTATCCGGCAGTGTTCCAGGACAACACCGACAACCGGAAAACCGGAAACTGCGCACTGTTGGTCGGAATCTCGGACACCCTCGCGGTCCTGGTCGACGAGCAGGACCAACTCGGCGAACAGTCGTGCGCCAGAGCCAAGCACATAGCGGCGTTGATGATCACGACAGTGCGGGCGGGTGGTTGACGGTGTTCATGTCGGCCGAGGCGATCTACCAGAACTTCACCGACGCGCGCGGTGGGCGCGAACTCGCCGATGCGGCGGAGATAGTACGCAAGCTGGTCAAGGAATACGAGCAGCAGGCAGACGAGATCATCGGGCTCGCCGGGGCGATGGAATCGGCGTGGCAAGGTGAAGCCGCTGGTGTGGCGCAGCGGGGTGCTGGTGCGTTGGCAATCGCGCACGCACAGGCGGCGCCGTCGATGCACGTGACGCAGGATCTGTCGATGCGGCAGGTGGCGTCCTTTGAGGATGCCAGGAACTCCGTTCAACCGATTCCGCCTGAGCCCACTGTCCCTGATCCGTGGATGATGGTGACCTCACTGGACGCGTCCGCGACTTACGCCGGGCAGGTAGCGGCGTACAACGCAGCGGCGCAGCACAACGTGGATGTGATGAGCGGGTACGACAACGCGAGTACGTACAACACTTCGCGGTTGCCGAGTTCGTACGGTGCATTGATCGCAGACGATGCCGGGGTGAGCGTGGGTACGGCGGCTTCGCCGCCGCCTCCGCGGGTGGGTGACGGTCGGCCTTCGCCGGGTAGGACGCCCCCTCCGGGCGTTCAGCCACCTGGTGCGGGCCCCAGCGACCACCGACCAGCACCTGGCGACGGCCCTGTTGCCGCACCTCCTCTCAGCGTGGGGGATGCGCCGCCGCAACAGACCGATCCCGGCAGTTCCCGGCCTGCGCCGGACAATCGCGTCAGCAGCGTGCCGTCTGCGGCCACCAACGCCTCTTCGACGGGGGCAAGCGGTGCCGGTGCGGGCTCGCTCGGCACCGGCGGGGTCCTCACCGGCAGTCCAGGCTCCACCAGTGCATCCAGCCCGGACAGACCTGGCACGGGTCACCGGTTCGGCGGCGGTCCTGGTGCTCGTGGGGGCACTGGTGCCGAGGCTGGCGCCCGCTCTGTCGCGGGCAGGGGTGCTGGGCAGGTCGGCGGGATCACGTCAGGTGAGGGCGGTCCTGCGGCACGGGCGGGAGGCGTGCGCGGCGGCTTGGGTGTGGTGCCGGTAAGCGGGGCTGCTCCCGGCCGCGGTCGCTCTGCCGAGGACGAGGAGCACCAGCGGTTGTCGTATCTGCGGGATCCGGATCCCGAGAAGACGTTCGGGACCGACGAGCGGACCACGCCCCCGGTGATCGAATAGTGCTACCCGACAGTGCCCGATTATCCCTGGATGCGCTGGTACGCCTGGTGAGGCGGGAACGCATCGGTGAGTTGCCCGACGTGCTGTCGCCGACCGCGGTGTGGCTGCCGCGCGAGGAGGCCGAAGCCAACCAGACCAGTGCCGACGCGGAGGCCGAGCGGCTGGGCTGGCTCGACCGGGGTGGTCGGCTGGACGCCGACGTGGTCCAGTCTCTGACCGCGTTGTGCCGCGCGAACGTGGAGTACTACGGGTGGATCGCCGCGCGGTCACGTCTCGGGGTCCTTGCGGCGGCGACCGGCCGTGAGGCGATTCTCGCCGTACGAGACGGCGACGAGATAGTGCTGCTGCAAAGCAAACCGAAGAAGCTGCCGGAGGCGCTGGTTTCCCAGATTCCGGAAGTGCCACCCGGCACGGGAAGTCCTGTTTCGGTACCGGTGGACGAACTGCGTGCGGCAGCCGCGAATCCCCCGCCGGGCGCGGTGAGCGCCAAGTCGGTTCCGCGCACGGATCTGCGGAGAGTCATGCGGATCATCGCCCAGCGGACGTCAGGCAGTGGCGAACTGTGGGTGGCGGCACGTGACCGCCTTGGGCGTCGCCGGGTGATCGCCAGCCCACTGCGGTACGCGGACACCGAATGGGGACGTTTCCTCAACGTGGCCGAGGTTTCCGACGGCGGGGAACTGTGGTGGACACTCGCGCCCGCGTCACCCGCCGAGCTGGTCCGCCGGTTGCGGGTGCTCCGACAGTCATTGCGTTGACGCGATAAGTTCTCTCAGTTCGCTGAGAGCTACGGGGAACTGCTCGACGCATTGGGCGAGCGCGCGTTCGGTCATGTTGATGGTGAGGCCGCCTTCGTTGCCGATCGTGAACTCGACCATCTTCTCGGTGCGGCTGACCACGTACTTGATCTCCGCTTCGTCGATCTCGACCCAGCAGTTCATGTCGACGTCGGTGTTCAAGGCTCGCTCCTCGCGGTCTACATCGGACGGAATAGAGTATTGCCTGCAATGGCATCAATAGTGGCATGTGCAGCCAGACAAGCCCACACAGGTGCGCGAAGGTACTTCGAAGGTGTGAATGAGAGGACGTGGCATGCCAGGGGCCGCGCAGACCATCCCGAGGCGGCTGCTAGGCAGCGAGCTCAGGCGGCTCAGGCTGAAGGCCGGGAAAACCGCGGCCGACGCGGCAGCCACCATCGGCAAGGACCAAAGCAGAATCTCGAAAGTCGAAGACGGCAGGGCGAATCTCCCCGCCGAGGATCTGGCAGCGCTGCTCGACCTGTTCCAGGTCGGCAAAGCCGAGCGAAAGCGCCTGTTGGCCTTGGGAGTCGAAGCGCGGAAGCGAGAGCCGAAGAGGCGCGCCTACGTGGACACGCTGCCTGGCTCCTATCGCAGACTCTCGAACATCGAGTCACAGGCAAGCCAGATCCTCGTCTACGAAAGGGGGATCTTCCCCGGTCTGTTGCAGTGCGATGACTACATCGAGGCGGTGATGGCAGGCGGCGACGGCATCTATTGGGAAAGTTCCTACCAGGAACGAGCAGACCGTGTGTCCTTCCGCTTGGACAGACAGCGGCTGGTCTTCCAGTCGGATCCGCCGAAGGAAATGGAGTTCATCATCGCCGATGACTCACTGCGAACCACGTTCGGTCGGCCACAGGTACTCCAGCGGCAGATCGAGCACGTGCTCCATCTGCTCGACAAACATCCTGGCCTGAGCATCCGAGTGCTCTCCACTACTGCACCGGACAACCCGGCACCGCATGCCGGATTCGCATTGATGCGGTTCCCCGAACCGGCTTCACCGATCGGCTTCAACTCGGTAGTCCACGGCCCGTCGATGTACCTCGATGACTCCGCCGACACGGACGTGCTGGCTCGCATCTTTGACCGGCTTCGAGGATTGGCGATCGGCAAGGCAGAATCGAGAACAGCACTGGAGCGAATCCTGAAGGAGAGCTGACCGATGCGAGACACGGGCTGGTTCAAGAGCAGCTACAGCGGCGCCGGGACCGACAACTGCGTCGAGGTTCGGATCAGCGACTACACCGCCAGCGTTCGCGACACCAAGAACCGCACCGCGGGCACACTCGACCTTCCGGCCACGGCATGGCGCCAGTTCCTCCGCGCCATGCCGTCCGTCGACTGAACCTAGTTGCGGACCCGGGGCGAGTTACGCGAACGCGCCAACGCGCCCCGCAACTGGTGGACGACCTCGTGCAGTTCGTGCTCGGCCATGAACATGCCGCGAACAGCGGGCATGGATTCCGCGTGGTGCAGTGTCGTCTCGATCTGGGCACCGTTGGTCAGGCGGATCCAGACCGCGTCGCCGCCCAGCAGTTTCAGCTTCGCCATCGGCTTGACCTCGAAGTCGTGGATCGCCGCCCACGACCAGGTGGTCTGGTGCAGGAAGCCGCGCTTGCGGATGCCCTCCGTGCTCACGTAGAGGTCCATCCGGTACAGCCGCACGGCGGCCGTCGCCCACGCCAGCAGGACGAACACGGCGACCCAGTGGGTCTCGTCGCCGCCCTTCAGCGAATCGGCCAGCACGATCAGCGCGAACAGGGCACCCAGCCCGGCCAGGCACCCGAACAGGGCCATCATGGCCCACCGCGGCGCCACTCGCCGCCACTTCAACGTCGGCAACGTAACCAATCAGTCCCCCGACTCTCGGCTTTGGCCCACATTGTAGAGAAGTCCGGGTGTGGTCTGCCGCCGTCTACGCTGGGGCCGTGGTCATCGTGGTGATGGGTGTGTCCGGCTCCGGCAAGACGACGGTGGGCCGTGGGCTGGCGGAGCGTCTCGGGGTGGACTACGCCGAGGCCGACGAGTTCCACCCACCGGAGAACATCGCCAAGATGTCGGCAGGCACGCCGCTGACCGATGAGGATCGCTGGCCGTGGCTGGACGCGATCGCGGCCTGGATCCGCGACCACCAGGACAGCGGCGGCGTGGTGACGTCCTCCGCGCTCAAGTACAAGTACCGCGACGTCCTGCGGACCGGCGGTGACGTGTTCTTCGTGCACCTCGACGGCCCGCGGGAGCTGATCGCGGGACGGCTGGCGGGGCGCACGGGCCATTTCATGCCCGCCGCGCTGCTGGATTCGCAGATCGCCGACCTGGAGCCGCTGCGCCCCGACGAGCGGGGCGTGGTGCTGGACATCAGCGCCACACCGGACGAGCTCGTCGAAGCAGCGGTCCGCGCCACCCGGTGACGCCAGTGGCCGGTTACCGAACCGTGGCCCAGGATTCCAGCATCTGCCGGGCGATCGAGGTCGGGCCGGGCAGTCCCAGCCAGAACTCGCGGCCGTCGGCCTCCGCGGCGATGGCTTCCCGCAGCACGTCGCGGGAGACCCAGTGCGCCTCCTCGATCTCGCCGTCGGCGAGCCGGGTCGGCTGCGTGACGTCCGCGCTGGCCGCGAACCCGAGCATCAACGAACGCGGGAACGGCCACGGCTGGCTGCCCAGGTAACGGATGTCGGCGACGTCCACGCCGACCTCCTCGCAGATCTCCCTGGCCACGCAGGCCTCCAGGGACTCACCGGCCTCGACGAACCCCGCCAGCACCGAGTACCGGCCCTTCGGCCAGATCGGCTGCCTGGCGAGCAGGACCTGCGACCCGTCGGCACCGTCCCGGTCGTGCACCAGGCAGATCACGGCCGGGTCGGTCCGCGGGTACTCCTCACGGCCGCAGCCGGGGCACTGCGTGGCCCAGCCCGCCTTGACCCGGTCGACCGCGGTACCGCAGTTCGCGCAGAACCTCGCCCGCCGGTGCCAGGTCAGCAGGGCCACCGCGGTGGTGAACAGCCCGGCCGACGTCGCGTCCAGGAAGGACCCGGCGGCCCGCAGGTCGAGCCAGTGCTCCCCGTCGGCCTTGCCGATCTCCTGCCACGACCGCCAGTCGATCGCCGGTTCCTGCTCGGGGGAGGAGACGAGCGTCGCCCAGTAGCCGACGCCCTTCTCCTCGCCGAGCAGCACGACGTCAGCGGGCGGTTCGTCACCCGTGGTGTCCTGGTAGACGAGTTCCGTTCCGCCGGACCGGATCGGGGTGCGGCCGTACTTGTCGACGCCGAGCACCCGGCCGTCCCGCCACAGCTCCACCTGCCTGGCCGCGTCCACCCGCAGCCCCTCCTCGCGCTCCACTGTGGAGCGTGAGAGGAGGGGCAGCTCGTCGAGCTGGAACGTCACTGCTTCACGTCGCCCAGCAGGCGAACGGTCTCGAACTGGGCCGAGTCGCCGACGATCACGCCGGTCCAGTTGACCGGCGCGAAGAAGTCCCGTGCCGCGGCGGCGATCTCGTCGATCGTGACCTCCTGCAGCTTGCCGGGGTACGACACCAGCCAGTCCACCCCGAGCCCCTGCGAGGCGAGGCCGATCAGCTGGGACGCCAGGCCCGACTGCGACGCGGTCGCGGTGAGCAGCTGGCCGATCGCGTACTGCCGCACGGTGTCCACTTCGGACTCGTCGGGCGGGGACAGCACGATCCTGGCGAGCTCGTAGCGGATCTCCAGCAACGCGTTGGCGGTCACCCCGCTGGCCGTGTCCGTGTCGATCAGCAGGGTCGCGCTGCCCGGCGTGAACTCCAGGTAGGACCGCGCGTGGTACGTGTACCCCTTGTCCTCGCGGACGTTCTCGACCAGGCGCGACGAGAAGAACCCGCCGAACGCCAGGTTCGCCAGCTGGAGAGCGGGGTAGCGGGGGTCCGTGCGGGTGATCGCCTGCGTGCTCAGCCGGAACTGGGACTGCACGGCACCGGCCCGGGGCACGAACAGCAAGTCCCCGCCCGGGACGACGGGCAGCTCGGGCAGTTCCGTCGCAGTGCCGTCCGCCTTCCAGCCGCCGAGCGCGGACTCGAGGGCCGTGACGGCCGCGTCCAGTTCGACGTCACCGACGAGCACGAGCACGGACCCGCGCGGCAGCACGAAGTCCTTGTGCAACGCGCGGACCTGCTCCGACGTCACCTTCGCGACGTCCTCGGCCTCCGGCATCTCGCGGGTGGCCGGGTGGTCGCCGTAGCGGTGTTTCTGCAGCGCCTGCCGGGCGATCACGCTCGGCTGCGACTTCGCCATCGCGATCCGCTCGACCAGCCGCGACTTCTCCCTGCCGACCTCGTCGTCGGCGTACGACGCGCCGGTCAGCGCGTCGCTGAGCACGTCGAGCAACGTGTCCAGGCCGCTGGCCAGCGAGTTCCCGGCGATGCTGAGCCGCTCCGGGTCGACCGACGCGTCCAGCTCACCGCCGACGAGCGCAAGGTCGGTGTCCACGGCGACGCGGTCGCGGCGTGCGGTGCCGGACAGGAACGTCGACGCCATCACCTCGGCCTTGGCCGCGTGCATCAGGTCGGTGTCGGCGAACGGGATCCGCAGCCGCAGCTCCACCATGGGCACAGTGGACTGCTTGACCACGATCGCCCGCAGCCCGTTGGACAACGTGGTGTCCACGGTGGACAAACCAGTCGCCGCGCGCTGCTCGCCCAACGGCGGCAGCTCACGCGGGCCACGCTCGGTACGGCCGATCTCCTCGGCGGAGCGGTGTGTCGTGATGCTCATTCGGCACCTCCAGCCGGGAAGACCTGCAGTACGGCACGCGAGTCCGGGCGCAGCAGCTTGGCCGCGGCGGACACGTCCTGCGGCGTGACGGCCGCGATCCGGTCGGGCAGCCGGTAGATCAACCCGGGGTCGCCGTACAGCAGCTGGAAGCTGCCGAGGCCGAGCGTGCGGCTCACGAGCCGGTCGTGCTCCTTGTGCAGGCTGGACACCCAGCGCGCGGTGACCTTCGCCAGTTCCTGCTCGGACGGAGCGGTCCCGGCCAGCAGTTCGAGCTCCTCGTCCAGCGCGCCGAGCACGCGGTCGACGTTCACCTCGGGCGAGTACATCGCGGTGATCGAGAACGTGTCCGGGTCGCGTGCCTCGAACGGACCGAACAGGCCCGCACCGGCGTTGATGTCGGTGACCAGCGCTTCCTTGTGGACCATGCGCTGCTGCAGCCGGGCGCCGTCGCCCTCGGTCAGCACCGACGCGAGCACGAGGTGCGCCAGGTAGGCGTCCAGGTCGTTGATCGGGTCCGGCATGCGGTAGCCGACGGCGAGCGCGGGCAGCGGGGCGTGCGGGTCGTGGTGTTCGCCGCGCACCTCGCCATGGGGCGGCGGCTCGGCGAACGACGGGCGTTGCGGCGTCTCGCGTGCGGGAACGTCGCCGAAGTGGCGTTCGACCAGCTCACGGGCCTGCTCGACGGTGAAGTCACCGGCGACGGTGAGCACCGCGTTGCCGGGCGCGTAGTACGTGTCGAAGAAGGCGGCGCAGTCGTCGAGGCTGGCCAGTTCCAGGTCGGTGAAGTCGCCGTAGCCGTTGTGCGCGTTCGGGAACGTCTTGTACAGCACCGGCGGCAGGAGGATCCAGGGGAATCCGCCGTACGGCCGGTTCAGCACGTTGAGCCGGATCTCCTCCTTCACCACGTCGATCTGGTTGCGGAGGTTCTCCTGGGTCAGCTTGGGCGCGCGCATCCGGTCCGCTTCGAGGAACAGCGCCCGCTCGAGCGCGGCGGACGGCAGCACCTCGAAGTAGTCGGTGTAGTCCGGGTGCGTCGAGCCGTTGAACGTGCCGCCGGAGGACTGGACGTGCCGGAAGTGCGCCAGTTTCTCCAGGCTCTCGCTGCCCTGGAACATCAGGTGCTCGAAGAGGTGCGCGAAGCCGGTTCGGCCCTCTGGTTCGGATCGGAAGCCCACGTCGTAGTGCACGCTGACACCGACCACCGGTGATGTGGTGTCCGGCGCGAGCACCACACGCAAACCGTTCGGGAGAGTGAACGTGTGCAGGTCGGGTGCAGCCATGGCACGAGCCTACTTGGCCAGCGCTCGGTCCATCGCGGTGATGAACCCCGGCAGGTTTCGCCCACCGCTGAACCAGTAGAGCTCGTCCGGCGAACCGAACGCATCCAGCCACCTCGACGACTCGCCGAGCACGACGGCGTACGGCAGTGACCGGGAGAACACCAGCTCACGGTCGTTGTCCGGGATCGACGCGGGGTCGGTGGACCGCAGGTAGCCGCGCAGGCCGCGCACCTGGGCCAGCAGCACGCTGCCACGCTGGGTACGCGCGGGCATCAGCCGTGCACCGAGAGCGAGCGCGACCCCGGCGAGCACGACCGCCAGGCCGAGCAGCGCGTTGCCGACCGTCACAGCGAGGACGGCCGTCAAAGCCGCACCTACGGCGGCCAGGCCGACGCCCATCCACAGCCACCGGCTGCGGTCGCGGTCGGGGCGGCGCTTGAACCACTCGCGTTCGACGACGTCGGCGTAGAGGGCCTCGCCGATCTTGGCCTTGTCGACGTCCAGCGCGGACACGGTCACACCCTGGTCCGGGACGGCGTCGTAGACGGCTCGCTCGTAACCGGTGAGGGAGTCGTCGGCCGGGTTGCGGCGGGTGATCTGCCAGTCGTCCCCGGTCCGGTCCCCACCGATCTGCTGGATCCACAGGTAGTTGCGGACCGCGAGGTCGAGGACGGTCGCGGTGATGTCGACCGGGTCGACCCGCTCGTCGGTGACCGTGCCGATCTGGCCGGGAAGCACACCATCGGGTGAAGCGAAGGCGACGCCGTCCTTGTCGTGCACGAGGACGTCGACCGGTCCGACGTCGGTCGCGAGCACCTTGGCGTCCCTGCCGCGCGCGACCAGCAGCAACGCGACACCACCGAGCAGCAGGATGCTGAGCCCCAGCAGTCCGAAGCCGGAGAACGCGGTGAGCGCGAACGGCCCGGCCGCCGTGGTGGCGTCGGCGAACTTGGCGTTCGCCGGGACTGTCCCAGCGGGCAGTCCGACGGCCAGGTCGACGCGGTCGCCCGCGTTGAGGTTCTGCATGTCGACACGGGTGACGCCACCGTTGTCGGTCTTGGCGTGGTCGCAGGGCTCCTCGGTGCCGTACGGGCCGCCGTTGCAGCGCACCGAGATCGCCATCTGCGGTGCGATGAACGTGCCGCGCAGCAGACCGATCCTGCGGTCCCACCCGGCCGCGAGCTGCCAGCGGACCTCCTGGCGGTCGCCCTGGTCGACGACGGCACCGTCCACCTGGTAGCGCAGCACGGACTTGCCTTCGCCGACGGACACGGTGAACTCGTCCGCGGTCGCCTGCGCGCTGCCGTTGCCCTCCAGCTTCGGGTCGCGGACGACGAACACGCGGTCGCGGTTGTCGCCTGCCTTGATCCGCAACGGCGAACGCCGGTTGAGCCGCTCGCCGGACTTGACCGTGATGGTCTCCTCGACCGTCAGCACCCCGTCGCGCTCCACTTTGAGCTGAAGCTGCGTGCGCGTCGGGAACTCGATGCCGCCGGGGCCGCCGCCGTGCTCGTCCGATGAGGACGGAGGCGGCTGCTGGCCGCTCTGCGGCGGGATGATCGGGATGTTCGGAATGGACGGCGGTTGTCCGGCTGCCAGGCCCAGCGCGGCGACAAGGCCAGCGGCCGCCACCCCCCAATTCGTCAACACGCCTGCGGACGATAGCGGAGCCCGCTTATGCTCACGCTCGTTGCGAACAAATTGGGGGCAGGAAAGTGACAGGACCGCCGTACGGACCAGGTCGAGGCGGGTTCCCACCACCTGGCTCGCCCGCGCCGCGGCCCGTCGCTCCGCCACCGATGGCCATGCCCGCGCCCCCGATGTACCGCCCACGTCAGCCCTATCCCATGCCTCGGCCCGCGGTACCGGCGTGGCACGTGGATCCGTACCGGCGCAAGTCCAACACCGGCAAGATCGTGACGATCAGCCTGGTGAGCGTGCTCGTCGTGGTCGGTGGGCTGATCGGTGTCCTCGCCGTGCTCGACAGTGGCAAGAACAAGTCGTCGAGCGTCGCCGACTCCGGCTATGAGTACCCGCCGTCGACCTCCGCCGTGCCTTCCGCAGCGGGCACGACTTCGCAGTCACCCACCACCCAGTCGACGACAACGGTCACAACAACCCGGACGACGACGACAACGCAGAGCGGGCCCAAGCCGGTCTACAAGACCAAGGACAACCCGCTTTTCACCGGGGAGAACGGCACCAACACTGTGACGTGCAACCTGCCGCAGTGGCGCAGCACGCCACAGGCCGCGCAGGCGTTCTTCACCGCCGCGATGCCGTGCATGCAGGCCGCGTGGGCACCGGTGCTGCAACGCGCCAACCTGCCGTTCACACCGCCTAAGATCGTCTTCCCCAGCGGGAAGCGCTGGGAGAGCGGCTGCGGTGTGGCCGACTCGACCAAAGAGGACGTCGCCGCCTTCTACTGCAGCCCCGACATGACGATCTACATGCCGTTCGAGGGACTGCAGACCGACATGAACGGCACCCGCATCGGCAACTACCTGGCACTGTTCGCGCACGAGTACGGCCACCACATCCAGGCGATGAGCGGGTCGCTGAAGGCCGCGCACGACGAGGCGTACGACCTCGGCCCGGACACCGCCGCGGGCCTGGAGGTCCAGCGCCGCAAGGAGTTGCAGGCCCAGTGCTTCGGCGGGATGTGGTTCGCCGCCGCGTGGAACGGCAAGGGCTCGATCACCGACGCGGTCGTACGCGACATGCTCGCCGACGGCTACACCCGCGGCGACGACAACAACCCGCGCGGGCCGCGTAACCACGGCAAACGGCAGAACTACGGCGCCTGGCAGCGGCACGGGTACGAGAAGAACCGCACCTACCAGTGCAACACCTACCTGGCGCCCGCGAACAGTGTCAGCTGACTCCTGGGGAATTCGATGACTCGACCGCCGTACGGACCCGGATACCCGCCGCCGCCCGGATACCCGCCGCCCCGGCCGGTGGCGCCACCGCCGCGGCCGTTACCCGCGCCGCCGCAGTTCCAGCGGCGTTCGCCCTACGCGCCCATTCCCCCGGCCCCGCCACGGATGGGACCGCCGCCAGGGCACGGTTTCATGCCGCCGCCATACCGGCCGAAGTCCAACACGGGCGCGATCGTGACGATCAGCCTGATCAGCGTGCTTGTGGTGGTCGGCGGTTTCGTCGGGTTCATGGCAGCCATGGACGGCAACAAGCACAAGTCCAGAAGCGTGGCCGACTCGGGCTACGACACGTCGACGCCCACAACCAGCGCGAGCGGCCCGTTCACCACAACCACGCAGCCGACGACAACAACGACCACCACCACCACAACCACGACCTCCGGACGGTCCACGCCGACGCAGACCCGTACCCAGACGCAGACGACCCCGCGCGGGCCGGTCCCGGTGCGGAAAACCAAGGACAACCCGTTGTTCGCCGGGGAGAACGGCACGAACGCGGTGACGTGCAACCTGCCGAAGTGGCAGAGCACCGCGGCCGCGGCACAGGCGTTCTTCACCGCAGCCGCGCCGTGCCTGCAAAACGCGTGGGCGCCGGTCATGCAACGCGCCAACCTGCCTTTCTCCCCGCCGAAGATCGTTTTCCCACAAGGAAAGCGGTTCTCGACGGGCTGCGGCGCGGTGACCGAGAAGGACAACTTCGCGGCGTTCTACTGCGGCCCGGACGCCACCATCTACATGCCGTTCGAGGGCCTGCAGACACAGACCAACGGAGCCAAGATCGGCGCGTACCTCGCGGTGTTCGCGCACGAGTACGGCCACCACATCCAGGCGTTGAGCGGTTCGCTCAGCGCGGTGTTCGACCAGATGTACGAGGTCGGCCCGGACTCGGCGGCGGGACTGGAACTGCAGCGCCGCAAGGAGTTACAGGCGCAGTGCCTCGGCGGGATGTGGTTCGCGGGCGCGTGGAACGGCAAGGGCTCGATCACCGACCAGGTGTCCCGCGACATGCTCGCCGACGGCTACACCCGCGGCGACGACAACAACCCCAACGGCCCACGTGACCACGGCAAACGGCAGAACTACGGCGCCTGGCAGGAACAGGGCTACCGCAAGAACCGGACCTTCCAGTGCAACACGTACCTGGCACCGGCGAGCAGCGTGGGCTGAACCCGAACTGAACAACCGAAGTCGAACGCGTGCGCTCAGCACAAAGCCCCGCTTCGTGTCCCCTTCCTTCCGTACAGGTAGGCGAAGCCGCCACCGGCGAAACAGGCCAGGAGGAACAGGACGAAAGCCACCGGTCTGCGCGCGTCGCTCTCGCCGGTGGCGGCCTCGGCGGCGTGCACAGTCATGTTCGTGCCGACTTCGGCGGGCATGCCCACGTCGACCGATTCGCCCGCGCGGTGCCCGCAGGCGTCCAAAGTGGCTTGGTGTTCGCTGCCTTCGTGGACGAACGTGACGATCTCGCCGCTCCCGGCGCCGGAACACCCGACGCCCTTGCGCACCGTCGCGGTGACGGTGGCGGTGCCCGGTCCGTCCTCGGCCAGCCCGAAGAGACCTGGCGCCGACAACCACAGCGTCAGGCTGACGAGGATTCCGAGCAGGACGACCACGAGGAGACGGAACGCGTCCGGGCGAACCTCCACAGGTGGATGGTGTCAGAACGCCGACCGCCGCGTCATCCGCGTGCCCCGTACGCCTGACCGGTACGCTTCCGCAGGTGACCGACGTCTTCGACCACCTCGACGCATCCGAACTCCCGCTGCGGCAACAGCAGATCCTGGCGACGATCCAGGACTGCGTGAACCGCGAGGGCTATTCGCCGAGCACCCGCGAGATCGGCGACGCGGTCGGCCTGCGGTCGACGTCCACGGTGTCGAAGCACCTCGCCGCGCTGGAGGACAAGGGGTACCTGCGGCGCAGCGCGTCCGTGTCCCGGCCGATCGACGTGCGCGCGTTCCTGCGGGAGTCGGGCAGCCGGGATTCCGGCGACTCGGTGAGCGTCCCCGTTGTCGGCGACATCGCCGCCGGTGTGCCGATCGCGGCCGAGCAGCACGTCGACGACACGCTGACCCTGCCGCGCGACCTGACCGGCCGCGGCAACGTCTTCGCGCTGCGCGTCCGCGGTGATTCCATGATCGACGCAGCCATCTGCGACGGCGACATGGTCGTGATCAAGCAGCAGTCCGAGGCGCACTCCGGCCAGATCGTCGCCGCGATGATCGACGAGGAGGCGACGGTGAAGGTCTACCGCCGCCGCGACGGCCACGTGTACCTGGAGCCCCGCAACCCGGCCTACGACGTCATCGACGGCGACAACGCGGTCATCCTCGGCGTCGTCGTCTCCGTCCTCCGCAGCGTCTGAACCTCACGAGCTTTTCTCTTCGTTCTCGGCGGGTGGGGTGACCTTGCGGACGTACAGCAGCCGGTCGCCCTCCTCGATCGCGTCGGCTTCGACGGAGTCCACGCGGTAGAGCTTCTTGCCGCGGACCACGCCGAGCACGATCTCGGACATGTGCCGGGGCGAGCCGCCGATCTCGTCCGGCTCGACGTCCCGTTCGGCGATCGCGAGTCCGCTGTCCGGGGTGATCAGGTCCTCGACCATGTCGACGACGTTCGGCGTGTGCGTCGCCATGCCCAGCAGGCGGCCGGCCGTCTCGCTGGACACCACGACCGAGTCCGCGCCGGACTGGCGCAGCAGGTGCACGTTCTCCGCTTCCCGCACCGCGGAGACGATCTGCGCCTTGGGCGCCATCTCCCGTGCGGTCAACGTGATCAGCACGGCCGAGTCGTCGCGGTTGGCCGCCACCACCACCGCTCGCGCCCGGTCGACACCGGCTACTCGGAGCACGTCCGAGCGTGTTCCCGAGCCGAGCACGGTGACCAGGCCGAGCGCGGACGCCGCGTCGAGCGAGTTCTGGTCGGTGTCGACTACGACGATCTGGCCCGGTTTCATGCCGTCGGTGAGCACCGCGCTGACCGCGGACCGGCCCTTCGTGCCGAAGCCGACCACCACAACGTGGTCCCGCACCTTTTTCCTCCAAACTTGGATCTTGAACGCCTGCCGGGACCGCTCGGTGAGCACCGCGAGGGTCGTCCCGACCAGCACGATCAGGAACAGCACGCGCAACGGCGTGATGACGAGGACGTTCACCAGCCGTGCCGACGGGCTCCACGGCGTGATGTCGCCGTATCCGGTGGTCGACAGGGAAACAGTGGCGTAGTAGATCGCGTCCAGCAGCGACAGGCCGTCACCGTTGACGTCGCGGTAGCCGTCCCGGTCCAGGTACACGATGACGACCGCCGCGACGAGCGCGAGCAGGGCGCCGATCACCCGGCGCACGATCGCCGTGACCGGGCTGACCGTGCCCTCGGGGATCCTGATGACACCGACCAGCGAATGGTCCGGCCGGTCGGTGAGCCGGTCGGAGGCTGTCAGTCGCCTGATCATGTCTGCACTCTCCCCCAATGGGACGCCAACGTGCGGCACCCTAGCGTTCGCTGGGTCACGTTGTTGCTCGTGCGTCCGGCTACTGGCGAGTAGCCTCCTGCGCATGACCGAATCCCGGCGAGCGATTCTCCTGGCCGTCATGCTCGGCGGCATGGGCACGTTGCACTTCCTCGTGCCGAAGCCGTTCGATCGACTGATCCCGCGGCAGCTGCCCGGCAACGCCAGGACCTGGACGTACGCGTCCGGGGTCGGCGAGCTCGGGACGGCACTGCTGGTCGCCGTGCCCAGGACAAGGCGGCTTGGTGGGCTGCTGGCGGCGTTGTTGTTCGTCGCGGTGTTCCCCGGCAACGTCAAGATGGCACTGGACGCGAAGACCCCGTCGGCGCGCGTTGCCGCGTACGGCCGGTTGCCGTTCCAGTGGCCGCTCGTGAAGTGGGCGCTACGCGTCCGAGACCGAGCTAATTGAGCCTACGAGAGCGCGCAGACCGTCCGCGTCGAGCAGGTCCGCCGGGCGCAGCGTGTGGTCCTCGCGGACGTAGTGGAAGGCCGCGCGTACACGCTCCACCGGCACGTCGACGAGCTGGGCCCACGCCAACCTGTAGGCGGCGAGCTGCACGGCCAACGCGGGCAGGTGCGCGTCGTCCGGCACACGGCCGGTCTTCCAGTCCACCACGGTCCAGCCGCCGTCGTCGTCCACGTACACCGCGTCCATCCGGCCACGGATGGACACGCCGTCGACGTCGAACGTGAACGGCACCTCGACCTCGTGCGGGATCCGATCGGCCCACGAGCTGGTCATGAACGCCGTGCGCAACGCGTCCAGGTCCTCGTCGGCGAACGCGCTGTCGTCGGCCGCGCCGGGCAGTTCGTCCAGGTCGAGCAGACGGCCGGAGCCGAACTTGCGCTCGAGCCACGCGTGGAACGCGGTTCCGCGCCGGGCCACCGGGTTGGGCGGGAACGGCAACGGGCGGCGCAGCCTGCGGGCCAGCGCGTCCGGGTCGGCGGCCAGTTCGACGAGCTGGCTCACCGACAGCTGGCCGGGCAACACGATCTTCTCCCGTTTGGTCATCGCCGCCGCGCGCTCGGCGAGCAGCACGTCCGTGTCGCGTTTCCAGCCGTCGGGATCTTCCTCCTCCAGCTCCAGCAGCAGCTGGTCGGTGTCTTCGGGTGGTTTGCCGCGGGTGAGCTTCGCCAGCTCGGCACGGACCTGGTCGGCGCCGTCGAGCACGTCCTGGCGGCGTTTGCCGAGCGGGTCGATCGGCCAGCGGGTGACCCTGGCCGCGTTGGCGATCGGGTTCACCTCGTCCTCGGGCGGCGCGGGCGCCCAGTGGTCGACCACCGCGACATCCACTTCGGACAGTTCGATGAGGAACTCCGACGGCCCCTTGGGTTTCGCGCTGGTCCGGCCCCACCAGTGGCCGGACACCAGCAGGCTGTGCTCGGAGCGGGTCAGCGCGACGTAGAACAGCCGCCGTTCCTCGGTCAGCGACCGCTCGGCGAAGCCCTCGTTGTGCAGCTGCAGCGCCTCTTCGACCTCTTTGCGGTTCATGTCCGCGTACAGCCGCAGCTCCGGCAGGTCCGCCGCGTCACCCCGCAGCGACGCGGGCAGCTCGGTCACCGAACGCAGCCAGCTCGACCCGCGGCGCTTCGACGGGAACACGTCGGTCACGACGTGCGGGATCGCGACGACCTCCCATTCCAGGCCCTTCGCGGAGTGGACGGTCACCACCTGCACCCGGTCCTCGGCCACTTCGACCTCGCCGGGTTCCAGTCCGTCCTCGGCGTCCTCCGCGGCGGACAGGTAGTCCAGGAAGGACATCAGGCTCGCCGACGGGCTGTGCTGCGCGTAGTCGGCGACGACGTCGGCGAACGCGTCCAGGTGCACGCGGGCGATCGGGCCGGGCCGGGCCGAGGCCTCGATGTCCAGCTGCATGGTGCGTTCGACGTCCGCGACGAGCTCGGGCAGCGACTGGTCGAGCCGCCGCCGCAGCTGGGTGAGCTCACCGCCGAGGCCGCGGATGCGGTTGTAGCCCAAGGTGGAGTACCGCTTCGGGTCGCCGGGGTCGTCGAGCGCGTCGACCAGCCCGGCCTGCTCGGCCCGTTCCCCCGGCACGGCGCCGAGCAACGGATCCAGCTGGTCCGGGGCGTGCAGCCCGGCCAGTTCGGTCGCCCTGCGCCACAACGCGGCCAGGTCGGCCGCGGACAGCCGCCAGCGTGACCCGGTCAGCAGCCGGGTCGCGGCCGTGCCCGCGAGCGGGTCGACGAGCACTCGCAGCGTGCTGACCAGGTCACGGACTTCCGGTTCGTCCAGCAGGCCGCCGAGCCCGACGACCTCGACCGGCAGGCCACGGGCACGCAGCACGGTCGCGATGTCGGCCATGTCCGCGCGGCGGCGCACCAGCACCGCGGCCGTGGGCGGTTTGCCGTTGGCCTCCACTGCGGCGCGCCACCGGCTCGCCACCGCGTCACCGAGCCATTCCAGCTCGGCGTGGACGTCCGGGAACAACGCGCAGTGCACGTCGCCGTCGTTGGCGTCCTCCCGCGCGCGCAGTTCGTCCACCTCAAGGCCGCTGCGCCGCAACGGCTCGGAGATCAGGTTGGCGAGGGTGAGCACCTCGGGCGGGTTGCGGAAACTGGTGAGCAGGCCGTAGCGGGTGGCCGGGCGCTTGTCCTCGTTGGGGAAGTCCGTGGTGAACCGGGGCAGGTTCGCCGCGCTCGCGCCGCGCCAGCCGTAGATCGCCTGCGCGGGGTCCCCCACAGCGGTGACGGGCATCGGCTCGCCCTGGCCGTAGAGGGACCGCAGCAGCACGCGCTGCGCGTGGCCGGTGTCCTGGTATTCGTCCAGCAGCACGGCGCCGTATTTGACTCGTTCTCCTTTGACGACCTCGGGGTGGTCACGCGCGAGCCGTGCCGCGATCGCCATCTGGTCGGCGAAGTCGAGCACGCCGTCCTTGCGCTTGCGTTCGGCGTACGCGTCGACCATGGGCAGCAGCGCGACGCGAAACCGTTGCGCGGCAATGATCTCCTTGAGTTTCTGGGACGGCTCCGCCGCCTGCCGCGGGCCACGCGGCGCGGCCTCGATCAACTGGCAGAGCCGGTCGGCGTGCTCAGCGAGCTTGTCCGCCTCGACCAGGTGCTCTCCCAGCTCACCGGCGAGGTCGAGCAGGTACCGGGTGATCGTCGCGGGCACGCGGTCGGTGTCCAGGTCCTGGGTCCAGGTGCTGACCAGCCGGTGCGCCAGCTGCCACGAGGACGTCTCGGTCAGCAGCCGCGCCGCCGGTTCGACCGGCAGCCTGAGCCCGTGCTCGCTGACGAGCCGCCCGGCGTAGGCGTGGTACGTGAGAATGGTCGGTTCGCCGGTGATCACGGCCGCCTTGCGTTCGCCGCTCGGGTCCAGCCGCTCCAGCACCCCGGACCCGGCCAGCCTGCGCAGCCGCGCCCGGACGCGGTCGGCCAGCTGCCGGGCGGCCTTGCGCGTGAACGTCAGCCCGAGGATCCGCTCCGGCACGACCAAGCCGTTCGCGACGAGCCACACCACGCGACCGGCCATCGTCTCGGTCTTACCCGCCCCCGCGCCCGCGACGACCAACGCCGGTTCGGCAGGCGCCGCGATCACGGTCGCTTGCTCGTCGGTCGGCGCGGGCAGCCCGAGCGCGGCGGCGAGCTGCCTCGGAGTCATCAGGTCGGAGTTCACGGCGACCCGACTCTACATGCGGAAACGTCCATCCATCACTCCGTCACCTGGCGTCCGGCCGGGTGCAACGGGCAGCTGGTCCTGGCCGGGCAGCGGGAGCAGTCGGGGTTCTCGCGCGCCTCGTAGTCCGGGCCGATGCTGTCGGCCGCCGCCTTGCGGACCACCTCAAGCCACTCCTGGACGGCTTCGCCTTCGACCGGTTCCTGGACGCGTTCCGCCGCGCCGGTCTTGCGGTCCTTCTTGGCCACGAACACCAGGCGCGCGCCGCCGGAGTCGGTGTCGAGCCCCAGCTGTTTGAAGGCGCCGTACGCCGCCGCCAGCTGGTACACCGCCAGCTGCGGGTGCTGGGCCGCTTCGTCCTTGCTGACGGGGGTTTTGCCGCTTTTGATGTCGATCACGACCGGCCGTTTGTCCGCGTCGGCCTCCAGCCGGTCGACGCGGCCGCGCAGCCTGATCCGCGGGCCGTCCTCCTCCTGCGGCAGGTCGACGTCCACGTCGTGCTCGACCGCCACCTGGGTCAGCTGCGAGCGGGTCCCCGTCAGCCAGCTGAGGAACGTGTCGAGCATGCCGTGCACGCGCTGCTTCTCGCGCTTGGAGTACCAGGGCGCACCCGCGTCGACCTGTTTCCACGTCTCGTCGAGCTGGGCGCGCAGTTCCCGCTCGTTCGCGCCCTCCGCCGCCGCCTGGGCCAGCGCGTGCACGAGCGTGCCGGTGATCACGTGCAGTTCGACCGGGTCCTGCCCGCCGTGCCGCTCGACCACCCAGCGCAGCGGGCACTTGGCTAACACGTCCACTGTGGAGGGTGAGACCCTGACCGGCTCGGTCTTCTCCCGCAGCGCGACCGCACTGGACATCTGCGCGAGGCCGTACCAGGAGTCCGGGTGCGCGCCCGGCACACCGGCCTCGGCCAGCCTGGCCAACTGCCGGGCGGCACGGCTGCGGCGCGGCGCGGACTCCTCGCCGTCGCACACCACCTTGCGCAGTTCGCCGACCAGGTCGGCCAGGACGAGCGACCGGGTGGCCGACAGCGAGACGAACGCCAGCTCCTCGTCCTCGAACTCGGCGAGCTCGCCGAGGAACCGGGACGGCTGTTCCTCCTCACCGCGGATCGCGCTCACGAGCAGCCGCCACCGGGCCCGGCTCGCCGCGACCAGGAACAACCGGCGTTCCTCGGCCAGGATCGGCGCGGTCATCGACACGTATTCGTACGGGTCGGCGCCGTTGAGCACGTCCACCATCTGCTCGACGCCCAGCAACGAGCCACGCAGCCGCAGGTCCGGCCATGCGCCCTCCTGCACGCCCGGCACGGCGACGACCGTCCATTCGCGGCCCGCGGCCGCGTGCGCGGTGAGCAGCGCGACGGACTCGCCCGTCGGCGCCTTGGCGGCGAGGCTGTCGCCCGCGATCTGTTGCGCGGTCAGGTAATCGGCGAACCGGGCGACACCGGCGCCGGGCAGCCGGTCGGCGTACTTCGCCGCGGCGTGGAACAGCCCGACGATCGCGTCCAGGTCACGGTCCGCGTGCGCGCCGGAGGTCCCGCCACGCTCGGTCTGCGCGACCCAGCGGCGCTCGAGTCCGCTGCCCTGCCAGATCTCCCACAGCACCTGCTCGACACCCGCGCCGTCGGCGATCGCCTTGCGCGCCCCGGCGAGCAAGGCGGCGACCCGGCGCAACGGCGCGGCCTCCGCGTCATCCAAGGCGGCGAGCTTGTCGTGCGTGTCGAGCGCCTCCACAAGCAACTCATCACTGGAACGGTCTCCGTCCGCGGCCAACTCAAGACGCCTCAGCCCACGCCGCAACCGTCGCAACGCCATTGGATCCGCGCCGCCGAGCGGTGACGACAACAGCATCGCGGCCGTGTCGGCGGTCAACGCCGTGGAATCGGCGGCGCACTCAAGCAACGCGAGGAACGGCCGTACGGCTGGTTGTTGCGCCAACGGCAACTCGTCGGTGGGGATCACGACAGGCACACCGGCCGCCGCCAAAGCCCGGTACAGCACGGGAATCGACCGTGTCGCCGAGCGGACGACCACGGCCATCTCCGACCACGGCACCTCGTCGATCAGGTGCGCCCGCCGCAACTGGTCGGCGACCCAGTTGGCCTCGGCGGCGGCCGACGGGTGCAGCCGCACTGCCACGTTGCCGTCGGCGGGGACACCACGACCTTCCTGGATCCGCCGCTGCGGCCCCGCGCCGGGCAGCCGCATGGCCAGGCGGCCGACGGCTTCCCTGACCTGGGTGGACATCCGGTGGCCGGTGGTGAGGACGACCGTGTTGAGCCCGCTGGGGTCCGCGTCGGCCAGCAACCGCGGATCGGCGCCGCGGAAGGAGAAGATCGCCTGGTCCGGGTCCCCGGCCAGGACGAACTCGCCGCCGCCCTCGGCCAGCGTTTCGACCAGCTGGTACTGCAACGGGTCCAGGTGCTGCGCGTCGTCGACATACAGGTGGCGGACGCGCGCGCGTTCCTGGTCGAGCAACTCGTCGTCGGTCTCGAACGCGACAAGGGCGCTGTCGACCAGCTCCGCGGCGTCCAACGCGGGCCCGCTCGCCTGCGCCACACCGGTGTCCGCCGCGCCTGCGAGCAACGTGACCTGTTCGTACTGCTTGCCGAACCGTCCCGCCGCGACCCATTCGTCCCGCGAGTACCGCCGCCCGAGCGCAGCCAGGTCGTCCGGGCCGATGCCCCGTTCGGCGGCCCGCAGCAGCAGGTCACGCAGTTCGTCGGCGAAACCGGGAATGGTCAGCGCGGGCCGCAGGCGTTTCGGCCAGTAGGCGGCGCCGCGCTCGAGGTCGCCTTCCAGCAGATCCCGGAAGACGGAGTCCTGTTCCGGACCGCTCAGCAGCCGAGGCCCCGGCTCGTCCCGCAATGACGCATGCAACCTCAGCACAGCGAACGCATAGGAGTGGACCGTGCGTACAAGCGGGTCACGCGCTGTGGGCATGCCACCGTCGGCGAGCAGACTGGCGATCTGTGTCCGCAACGCGGCGGCTGCTCGCCGGTTGGTCGTGAGGATCAGCATGTTCTCGGGGTCGACGCCGTCCGCGATACGCCGTGCGGCACTGTGCGCCAGCAGGGTCGTCTTGCCGGTCCCGGGTCCGCCGAGGACGCGACAGAAGCCGCCACCGCCCTCGATCAGCTGGGCGGCCGCGTCGTCCCAGTTCAGACCCCTGCGAGGGCGGTGCGGAGCCCGTACGAGCAGCGGCGCGGACTTCGTCACCACGTCACGATGGAATCACGGCGCTCCGACATCCGGGTGAGCGACACCCCCTGACCAGGATGTTGATCACCTAAGTGGTTGCGATCGGCCCCCGGGGCCCGCGCGACCGCCCATCCGGTGACAGGCATGGCAAACGTCATTCCCAGTTGCCGGATAAATTGCGTCGATCATTGTGTTCGGTCATAAAAACAAGCGAAAGCGGGCAATTGTCACCCGATCGGCCGAGAGCTACCGAATGGCCCATCCACTCGAGTGACAACGCCGCCGTACGGCCGCACCGAACAACCGCCGAACGGGCCATGTCATGCGGTGCCCATCAGCGAACACGCGGGTCACGGGTGGGACGATATCCGTTCCCCGCACGAGGATCATGATATCGAGAATGATCCACTGAAAAGTGGCGAATGTCAGCGTGTAACAAGCAGACTTCCGCCGACGAACCCCTAAGTGCGTCACGCCTTTTCGATCAATGCTGCCCCGGCCCTGCACCTGGGAGGCTCATGCCCGGCTGAGCGCTTTCGCGCCTCGTCCCGCTTATTGGGAAACAGTTCTTCGTCCGCTGCGCGAGCGGTGCGCTCGCCATCTCGCCATGCCCGAGTAACGACGCCACCAGAGGGGTTTCGTCCATGAACAGGATCAGGACGAGGGTTTTGCCTGTCCTGCTAGCCGCCGCTGTCACCGGTTCCGTCGCCAGCCCCGCGAGCAGCGCACCCGCTGGTGGCGGGCATGTCGAGCACGCACACGAACATCCGCTGATCCGCGCGGCGGTCTCCCGCCCGAAACAGGCACCCGCGCCGAAGCTGCCCGTGGTGAATGGACCGGTAAAGGCCACCAAGGCCGCCACCGGTTCCCACCAGGTGAACGCGGGCGGCAAGGTCGCGTTGCGCGTGCTGGTTCTCGCGAGTTCGGCGACCGATTTCGGGTTGCCGACGTGGAAGTCGACCCTTGACCGGATCGGCCAGCCATACGACGTCATACTCGCGAAGAACACGACGCTGCTGGCCAGCCACCTCGTGAACAACGACGGAACAGCCAAGTACAACGCCGTCCTGCTTACCGACAACGCGCTGATCAGCGAAGGGACCAGCGCATTCGATTCGACCGAGTGGTCTGCGCTGTGGGCGTACGAAAGGGCACACGGGATCCGTCAGGTCTCGTTGTACACCTCATATGGTACGTACCCGGAGGACTACTGCCTCCGGGCCGGAACCGAAGGTCCTGTCACCACACCGATCCAGGCCGCATTGACGCAGGCGGGTAGCCAGGTCTTCGACTACCTGAAAGCGTCGGCGCGAATTCCCCTCTCCCAATCGTATGTGTACCGGTCACGGCTGCAGGCGAACTGCCAGGCCACGCCGCTGCTGACCGTCGGCAGCGACGTGTACGCGGTCACGTCCACCGCCCCGGACGGGCGCGAACGCGCGGCGCTCACGTTCTCCTCCGGTGAGTACCAGGTGCACACCGACCTGCTTGGTTACGGGCTGCTGCGATGGGCGACACGAGGCGTGTTCATCGGCGAGCAGCGGCACTTCCTCAACCTTGACATCGACGACTGGTTCAACCACACGGCCCACCTGTACCCGGACGGCCGCCTGGAGACCGACCCCGGCTTCCGGCTGTCCGGCCCCGAGGCCTCGGCGACCCACGCGCAGCAGAACTCCCTGCGGGACCGGTATCCGCTGGCCGACGAGTTCACCCTGAACCTCCCGTACAACGGCGGTGGGCTGGTCCCGAACGCGCCGTCCCGCTGCAGCGCGATGAACACGCCGGACCCGCTGAGCAGCTTCTCCCGCTGTGAGGGCAACAACTTCCGGTGGATCAACCACACGCTGGAGCACCCGACGCTCGACTTCACCGGCTACGCCGAGAACGTCGCCGAGATCCGCGACAACCTGACCGTGGGGCGGGACGCCGGCTTCGTCGTGCCCGCCGACATCCTCAAGACCCCGGCGTACTCCGGGCTCGGCGTTTACTCGACCACGCCGAACGGACCGCTCAAGGACTTCGGCCTGACCGGGTCGAACCCGCAGCTGCTGCGCGCCGCGAAGGACCTCGGCGTGACGGTGCTGCACGGCAACATGTCCTTCGAGGGCCACCAGCCGCCGTGCTTCAACTGCGCGATCACGCACCCGCTCGAGCCCTCGGTGTCGGTCGTGCCGGACTGGCCGGTCAACATCGGCTACCAGGTCACCACTCCCGACGAGCAAACGTACCTGTACAACAGCCTGTACGGCCCGAACGGCCAGTTCCCGACCCACCCGAGGAACCTGACGTACGCGGAGATCCTCGCGCTGGAGGCGGAGGTCGGCCTCGAACACGTCCTGTCCGGGTCCGTGTACGTGCACACGTTCCACCAGGGCAACGCACACCACTACGCACCGGGCAAGAGCCTCGCGTTCGACTGGGTCGAAGAGGTCGTCCGGCAGTACAGCGGCTACTACAACGTGCCGCTCAAGGGCCCGGACTGGACCTGGGTGGCGAACTACTCGAAGGCCCGCTCCGCGCACCACAACGAGATCAAGGCCGGACCGGACGTGGTGTGGGACAAGGTGACCAATGTCGTCACGGTCAAGGCCGACACCACCGGCTCGTTGTTCATCACCGGTGCGGGCGCCCTGCTCGTTCCGTCCGAGCGGTACGGCACCGACCTGATCACCCAACTGGGCGTGCGCCCCGGGCTGGGACAGACGTTGCTCGCCCAGCCGAGGTAGGCAGGCATGAATCCACGCGTGCTGGGTCGGAGCCTTCCGATCCCGCTGTTGATCGTCGTCGCGCTCGGACTGGTCGCCGTCACGCTGACCAGCCCGTCCGGGCTCGAGGCACCAGGCCCCACGGGTGTGTCCGCACAGCCGGGGATGCCGGACCAACCACCGCTGCCCCGCAGGCAACGCGTCCCGATCCGCGCCAAGAACACGGACTCGGGGCCGGGATCGCGCGTCGCGCTGCGGCTGTTGGTGGTGGCGACCGACACGGACGACTTCGGCCTGGCCGCGTGGAAATCAGTGCTGGACGGCATCGGCACGCCGTACGACGTCCTGCTCGCCCGCACCGAACGGCTGGACACCACCCGGTTGGTGCGGACGGACGGCGTGGGCCGGTACAACGCGATCCTGTTGACCAACAACGCGTTGCTCTACCCGAACAACGGCAACTACCAGCCCGCGCTCGAACCACAGGAGTGGGACGCGTTATGGAAGTACGAACGCGAGTTCCAGGTCCGGCAGGTCTCGTTGAACACGTTCCCCGGTCAGTCCCCTGAGGACTACTGCTTACGCCCGGCCGGCGAGGGCGCCGTCGGCACGACGCCTGAGCTGGCCACGGTGACCGGGGCGGGCAACCAGGTGTTCGACTACCTGGTCGCCGACGCCAAGATCCCGATCGTCCAGTCCTACCTGTACCGGGCGAGACTGGGCTGCGAGGCGACTCCGTTCCTGACCGTCGGGCAGGACGTGGTCGGTGTGTTCAGCACCCACGACGGCAGGGAACGGGCCGCGTTGACGTTCTCGGTCGGCCCAGACGCCGTGTCGACGAAGCTGCTCGGTCTCGGGCTCGTGCGGTGGGCGACCCGGGGCGTCTTCCTCGGCGAACAACGGCACTGGTTCGGCGTGGACGTCGACGACTGGTTCAGCAGCACGTTGCGGCTGCACCCGGACGGCACCAAGGACGTGTACCGGCTGACCGGCGCCGAGGCCGCGGAAGTCGCCGACCAGCAGAAGAAAGTACGCCAGGCCCACCCGCTGGCGAAGGACTTCACGCTCAACCTGCCCTACAACGCCAGCAAGTTCGACGCACGGGCCCCCGCGCACTGCTCCGACGACACCACCGAGCCGCTGAGCAGCTACACCAAGTGCCTGGCCGGTGAGTTCCGGTGGATCAACCACACCAGCACACACCCGCAGATGAACGACACCCCCTACGAACGCAACCACACCGAGATCCAGCGCAACCTCCTGGACGCGGCCACCGGCGGGCTGAAGGTCCCGCACTCGGTGCTGAAAACCCCCGAGTACTCCGGGCTCGGCGTGTACAACCCGGACCCGGAGTCCCCCGACCCGCCGACCGACCACGGGTTGGCCGGGTCCAACAAGGAACTGCTCAAGGCGGCGAGCGACCTCGGTGTGCGTTACGTCCAGGGCAACATGTCCTTCGCGGGCCACCGGCCGTCCTGCTTCAACTGCGGCATCCACCACCCGTTGCAGCGGGACGTGTTCGTCGTCCCGGACTGGCCGACCAACATCGCGTTCGAGGCCGTCACCCCGGACGAGCAGAAAGCTCTGTACAACGCCGAATACGGCGCGCACAGCTACGAGGCGATCGTCAAGGGCGAGGCTGAAGTCGCGCTGCAGCACGTGATGAGCGGCTCCGCATACGTCCACACGCTGCACCAGGGCAACCTCCACCAGTACGCGAACGGCAAGAGCCTCGCGTTCGACTGGATCGAGGCGGTTCTCGCCGGGTACACCGCGTACTACCGGGTCCCGTTGAAGAACACCGACTGGGTCACGCTGGCGAACTACGTGGAGCACCGCACGTCCCACTTCGGCCAGCTCACCGAGGACGCCGTGTGGAACCGGCTGACGAACGCCGTGACCTACACCGCGAAGAACGACGGATCGCTGTTCGTCACCGGGATCCAGACGAGGGAGGCGACCGACGAGGACCAGAAAGGACCGGACGAGGCCGAGATCTACGGCAGCGACGCGATCTCACGGCTCGGCGTGAACGCGGGCCAGTCCGTCACCGTGACTGCGAGCCCACGGTCATGATCGCACCCGAGCGCCTCACCCTGACCAAGCCCACCGGGGCGGCCCGGCCAAGTCTTCGGGTCGCGTTGATCTCCGAAGGCGCCTACCCGTTCCACCCCGGCGGTGTCAGCCTGTGGTGCGACCAGCTGATCAACGGCATGCCCGAACACGAGTTCACAGCGGTCGCGTTGACCGTCGACGGGTCCGAGCGCAGCACCTGGCCGACACCGGACAACCTGGCGCGGGTCGTGAACCTTCCGTTATGGGGCCCGCAACAGCGGAAACGACGGAAAAGACGCGGTTTCGGCGCGATCCACGCGGCGTTCATCGAAGCGCTGCGACCGCCGGGCAACCCCGACGCGCTGCTGGACGCGCTGCCCGCGATGTTCGAGTACGCCAGGAAGGCGGACCTGAGCAAGGCGATGGTGTCCAACGAGGCCATCGACCGGCTGATGACGACGTGGACGGAACCGCTCAGCCTGCGTGACGCGCTGACCGCGTCGGACCTGTTGGAACACATGCTGCGGCCGCTGTCGTACCCACCGATCGAGGCCGACATCTGCCACCTGTCGATGAACGGGCTGAGCGCGTTGGTCGCGATGGCCGCGAAGTGGACGCACGGCACCCCGATCCTGATGTCCGAGCACGGCGTGTACCTGCGGGAACGCTATCTCGGCATCGTCAACGAACCCACCCCGCACTCGGTGAAGGTGTTGCTGCTCAGCTTCTTCCGCGCACTGGCGGGCGCGGCCTACCGCGCGGCGGACATGCTCGCGCCGCACTCCAGCTACAACCGTCGCTGGCAGCTGCACAACGGCGCGGACGCCGCCCGCATGCGCACGATGTACAACGGCATCGACCCGGCGGACTTCCCGCCGGTCGAGCACGAGCCGGACCTGCCGACAATCGTGTTCGTCGGCCGGATCGACCCGTTGAAGGACCTGCACACCCTGATCAGGGCGTTCCACCTGGTGCGCAAGGAGATCCCGGACGCGGTGCTGCGGATGTTCGGCCCGGTCACCCCGGTCAACGAGGGGTACCACGCCAGCTGCGTCGAGCTGATCGAGCAGTTGGGGCTGACCGGGTCGGCCACGTTCGAAGGCCGTGTGCCCCGGCAGATCGACGCGTACCACGCGGGTCACCTGGTCGCGCTGACCAGCGTGTCCGAGGGGTTCCCGTTCACCGTGGTCGAGTCGATGTCGGCCGGGCGGCCCCAGGTGTGCACGAACGTCGGCGGCGTGTCCGAGGCCGTCGGCGACGCCGGGTTCGTCGTCCCGCCACGCGATCACACGGCCGTCGCGCGGGCGTGCGTCAAGCTGCTCACCGACACGTCGTTGCGGCGCAAGCTCGGCCGGGTCGCCCGGCAGCGGGTGCTGGAGAACTTCACCCTCCAGCAGTGGAACGACAGCTACCGGGCGATCTACACCGAGCTGGTGACGCGATGACCGAGATCGAGGCGGTGGACGAGCTCGCGAACCGGGTCGCGCCGATGATCGGCCGGGCGGTCGACGAGCTGCAGATCGCCGCCGTGCTGGAGAGCCAGGGTTTCACCGACCAGGTGGCGCAGGAGCGCTACGGGGTCAAGGACGTCTTCGCGCTCGCCGTCGTCGTGTACAAGCGTCTGCCTCGTGACGTCGAGACGCACGACGACGAACCACGGACCAGGAGAACGTTCCGGGTACTGTCGCACGGACCGCTCTTCCTGTTGCCGAGCCTGGCCTACCCGGCGGCGTACGACTGGCTCGGCGCGATGACCATGGTCCGCGGCCTGGTGTTCACCACCGCGATCGGCTGGTGGTGGGCGATGGGCATGAGCCTGGTCGCCTACCGCCTGCTCGGCCACGGTCTCGACCGCGCCGCCGGGCGGTCGTTGCGGCTGTCCGGCGGTGTCGGGCTCGGGGTCGTCGCGGCCGGGTCGTTGCTGATCGACACCCGGCTGTGGATGTTCTGCCTGGCACAGATGGGATTCCAGGTCTCGTCGTGCGTGCTCGTGATCCACAAGCGGGAGGCACGCCTGGCGTTGCTGATGGTTCCCGCGTGCGCCGGCGGTGCGGCGCATCTCGTTCTCGACGTGCTGCCCGTGGCACTCGGCTGCGGCGCACTGTCCATTGCGCTGATCCTGGCCGCCTCGTGGCACGAGACGGGCCGGGCAAAGCCGGACACCCGCAAACCGCCGCGCATGTCCTTGTTGCTCAGGCTGTCCGCGCCCAGTGTGGCGTACTCGGCCTTGTGCGCGGCGTTCATGTTGAACACGGACGCGCGGTTCGTGTTGGCCGATCTGGATCTCGGACTGGCCGTCGCGCCGCTGGTGCTCGGGATGGGCGCCGTGGAGTGGCGGGCGCACCGGTATTCCGAGCAGGCGCTGGACGAACTGGACTCGGCCAAGGACGTCACGCGGTTCCGGCGGGCCACCCAGCGGCTGCTGGTCAGGGAACTGGCCTGGTGCCTGGTGATCCTGGCCTGCGTCGCGCTGGTCGTGCTCGGCGTCCTCGCCCGGTTCGGCCTGCTCACCGCCCGGGGCGCGCTGCTCGTGGACGCGCACGTGCTGCTCGGTGGCGTGTTCTTCCTCGGGTTCGTGTTGATGCGCTACGAAGGCCTGCGCTGGCCGCTGGCGATCATGCCCGTCGTCATCAGTGCCAACGTGCTCGTCAACCACTTCGCACCCGGTCACGAGATCCCGGTTTTCCTCACGGGCTGTGCCGCCTTGCTCGTGCTTTTCCTGCTGACCTCGCTGGCGACCGCGGGCGAGGTCCGGCGCTACCGTTGAGAAGAAGGAGGCAACACCATGCACGCGGTGATACTCGCTGGGGGGCGGGGAGTACGACTGCGGCCTTACACGACGGCGCTGCCGAAACCGCTGGTGCCGATCGGTGAGGAGTACGCCATCCTCGACATCATCATGCAACAGCTGCGCTCACAGGGCTTCACCCGCGCCACACTGGCGATCGGCCACCTCGGGTCGTTGATCCAGGCCTTCGTCGGCGACGGCTCGCGGTGGGGCATCTCGGTCGACTACTCCCAGGAGGAGTCGCCGCTGTCGACGATCGGGCCGTTGCTCAACTTCCTCGACTTACTGCCGGAGAACTTCCTGGTGATGAACGGGGACGTGCTCACGGATCTGGACTACGTCGGGCTGCTGCACCACCACACCCAGACCGGCGCGCCGCTGACCATCGCCACCTACCAGCGGCAGGTGAAGATCGACTTCGGCACGCTGGAGACGGCCGACGGCCGGATCGTGCGGTTCGTGGAGAAGCCGACCCTCTCCTACGGCGTGAGCATGGGCGTCTACGCGATGTCCCGCAAGACGCTCGCCCCCTACCCGCGCAACGTCCCCTTCGGACTCGACGAGCTCGTGCTCGACCTGCTGGCCAAGGACGAACCCCCCGCGGCCTACGACTTCGACGGGTACTGGCTGGACATCGGGCGGCCGGACGACTACGACGAGGCCAACCGCGAGTTCGAACGGCTGCGCCCGCTGCTCGTCCCCGGATCGGTGGCTTGATGAAGCGGGTGCTGCTCTTCGGTGGCAGTGGTTTCCTCGGCGGCAAGGTGGTCGCCGAACTGACCGGCCAGGTCGACCTGGTCCAGGTCGGCCGCCGTTCCGCGCTGCGGCACGACCTGGTCAACGACGACGTCGGCAAACTGATGACGCTGCTGCGGGAGATCAAGCCGGAGGTCGTGGTCAACTGCACGGGACTGTTATCCGGCTCCGCCGCGGACCTGGTGTCGGCCAACGTGCTCACGACCGCGCACCTGGTGGACGCGATCACCGCGGCGGTGCCGTCGGCGCGGCTGGTCGTGCTCGGCTCGGCAGGCGAGTACGGCGTGGTCCCCGTCGGCACGCCCGTGTCCGAGGACAGCCCGACCGTCCCCGTCGCGACCTACGGCATCACGAAACTCGCCAGCACCAACATGGTCGTCGCAGCCGATGTAGACGCTGTGTCGCTGCGCGTGTTCAACCCGATCGGGCCAGGGATCGGCGCGGACACCGTGCTCGGTCGCGCGGCGGCGAACATCCGCACGGCGTTGCACCACGGCGACGACAAGATCCTGCTCGGCCCGTTGGACTCGTACCGGGACTTCGTCGACGTGCGGGACGTCGCCCGCGCGATCGCCGCGGTGACACTCGCCGACGAGGTTCGGTACCCGGTGATGAACGTGGGCAGCGGCGTGCCCGTGCTGATCAGGGACGCGGTGAAGGTGCTCGCCGAAGTGGCCGGGTACACCGGCGAGATCTCCGAGGCCGACCCGCCGGTGCACCGATCCGGCGCCGTCACGTGGATCGCCGCCGACATCTCCCGGATCACCACCACCCTGAACTGGCGACCGCACCACGACCTGCGTTCCTCTATCCGCGCGCTCTGGTGAACACCGCACTGCCCGCCGCCTCATGCGGCGGGCAGTGTTCCCAGATCACGGGTGCTCACGAAACAGGGCATTCCGAATCTGGCTGCTCTTTGCTGGGCGTACTGGGCCAGCCGTGGAGTGTCCGCGTAGTCGAGCGCGAACACCTCCACGTCCAGTCCCAGCAACATCTCCGCGTATCGGGCGTGCACGTCGAGCACGTCCGGTGGCCACGGCGCGTAGCCGTCGTCGACCCACCGGGACGTGAAGGACTCGAACAGCACGCCGTCGACCAGTTCGGCCAGCTGCGGCAACAGGCCGAAACCCCGGTTGGCCAGCAGGTAGTCCGGGTAGGTCGACTCCCTGATCGCCGCGACCAGCGTCAGCAGGTGCGGCAGGTCGTCGGGGAACGTCAGCTCGATGTTCAGCGTGTCGAGGAAGAACCCCCGAAACCCCCGCCTGCGCATCTCACCGGCCTTGCCCAGCACGTGCTCGCTCCACCCGGGGTGTCCGACGTGGACGAAGTGCCCACCCCAGTCCGGGTTGCTCTGCGTGCGCTGCCACTCCGCAGGTGGCCCGGTGTCCTCGGTCAGCGACAGGTAGCACAACGGCCGCACACCCCGTACCACGAGCGAGGCGATGTCCTGTTCGGAGTACGCCTCGCCCTGCAGCACCACGCGATCGAACGCGGCGAGCCGGTCGATCTCGTCGGTTCCGTAGTAGAACGCGACCGGCCCGCCACGCGGATGGGTCACGCGTTCCCGCGATACCATTCGAACGTCCGCCTGACTCCCTCTTCCAATGACACAGCGGGTTCGTACCCGGTGAGCGCGCGCAGCTTCGCCAAGTCCGGACAGCGCCTCGCGACCGATCCGGCCGGTGCGCTCTCGACGTCGAGCACCGGGTCGTGGTCGGCGATCCGCAACACCAGCTTGGTCAGGTCGCCGATGTTGGTCTCCTCGTCGTTGCCGATGTGCACGATCTCGCCGGTGACCTTGTCCATCGACAGCAGCATGGCCGACACGGCGTCGTCGACGTAGCAGAACGCCCGGTACTGGTCGGTGCCGTAGACCTTGAACGGGTCCTCGCGGCGGGCGGCCCGCAGGGAGAGCTCGGGGATCACGTGGTCCGCGCCCATCCTCGGCCCGTAGACGTTGTGGAACCGGCCGATCACGAACGACAGGCCCTTGGCCCGTCCCATGTGGACGACCGCTTCCTCGCCGAGCAGCTTGCTCGCCGCGTAGGCGAACCTCGGCGCGGTCACGTCCTCGATCATCACCGGCACCGTCTCCGGCGTCGGGACCTGCACGATGCCCGCACTCACACCACCGGCGTACACCTCGCTGGTCGAGGCGAAGAACAGCTTCTCCTCCGGCCTGATCCAGTCCAAAGCGTTCAGCACGACCATGGTGTTGACGTGCACGACCCGGCCGGGGTCCTTCTCCACGTTGCGCACGCCGACCACCGCGGCCAGCAGGTACACCTGGTCCCAGCCGTGCGGGATCCGGTCGAACGACTCGTGGTCGGTGAGGTCGGCCGAGATCACCGGCACGTCGAGCGCGGCCAGGTCGGGGTCGTTGCGGCCACGGGAGAAGTCGTCGACCACGGTGACCTCGTGCCCTTCGGCGAGCAGGCGCCTGGTCAGGTGCACGCCGATGAACCCGGCGCCGCCGAGCACGAGCGCCCTCATGCCGGCACCTCGTAGCCCAGCGCCGCGTACCGCACGCCGTTGGCGGTGACCTTGTCCGCGTTTAGGATCCGCCACGAGTCGTAGACCAGCCGGACGTTCCCGCCGGGCAGCACCTCGTCGACGTCGATCGCCTTGTAGTCGGGGTGGTCGGTGATCACCAGCACCGCGTCGGCCCGCTGGAAGCCTTCGGCGACGTCGACCGGTTCACCGCCGTACTCCCTGATCACGCGGGGCAGGACGAGCGGGTCGTGCCCGAGGACGTGGATCCCCGCCGCCGAGAACACCGGCATCATCGACACGATCGGCGTGCCGCGCATGTCGTCTGTAGGCGGATGACCTTTGTAGGCCCAGCCGAGCACCAGCAGCGTCCGGCTACCGGACATCAGCTCGACCACCCGGTGCGCGACGTGCACCGGCGTTTCCTCGTTGAGCGTTCGGGCGGCCGCGATGAGCTTCGGTACGTAGCCGTTGCGCTCGCCGCTGGTGATCATGATGTACGGGTCCTTCGACAGGCACCCGCCGCCGACGTAGCCGGGCTTGGCGATGTCGGGCCTCGGGTAGTCGAGGTTGGTCGCCCTGATCACCTCGAGCGGGTCGAGACCGAGCCGCTCGGTGAGCATCGCCACCTCGTTGCCGAACGAGTAGATCACGTCGGTGTGGCAGTTGTTGGTGAGCTTCACCAGCTCAGCGGTTTCCACAGTGGACACGGGGACCACCTGGGCCGACAGCCCGCCGAACAGCCGCACACCGAGCTCGCGGCTCTCGTCGTCGAGTCCGCCGACGACCTGCGGCAGTTCGACCAGCTCACGCAGGGCCTGGCCCTGGATCGTGCGCTCCGGCGCCATCACCAGCCGTGCGCTGCCCCACTTCTCGACCAGCGGCGGCAGCACGACGGCACGGCTCGCACCGACCGGGACCGTGCTGCGGACAACGACCAACGTGGTCGGCGCGCACCGGTCGGCCACGTGTTCGGCCGCCGCGGCCAGGTTCTTCAACCTGGGTTCATGGGTCGTTTCGTCGACGGGCGTGGACACGCAGATGATCGCCGCGTCGACGCCGTCATCGGGCAGTTCACGGGCGATGAAGATGTTCTTGCCGATCAGTTCGGTGAACGTCTCGGTCACACCGGGCTCGAAGATGTGCGGCTTTCCCTGGGACAGCGATTCGAGTACGAACGGGTCGGTGTCGACCCCGTGCACTTCGAAGCCCTTGCGGGCCATCGCGGCCGCCAGCGTCAAGCCGACATAGCCCATTCCAACGATGCCGATTCTGCGTAAATCCGGCATGTGAACAGTCACGCTCACTCCTCAGGGATTTTTGACACCGGCCATGGAGTTCGTCGGCGCCGACCGAGGAGTCGTTAGCAGTTTTCCCTTGGTCCTGCCGAGTGAATCAACAGGACGCAACCCGCTCGGCGGTAATCACCGGGCTGTACTCGTCCGGCGGGTCCTCGGCGGTGAAACCGCTGAACACGACGGTCTGCCGGGCCGGACCGGCCACCGGGACACGCCATACGAAAGTACCTCCGAATTCCTCTACCAGAGGTCGTACATCCGCTACTCGTTCCCACGCCCAGCCGGGGCCGGTATACCGGTACAGAAACGAGTTCTCGATCAAGAGGTCGATCCCGGCTGGCAGTCCGGGCGGCAGGTGCCATCCGGTCGACGGGTTGTCGTCGGAGTCGACGAACACCCGGTGGTGGCCGAACAGCGCACCGAAACTCACCCGGTATTCCGCGACGTCGGCACTCAGGCAGGCGGCGGCGTCCGACAACGGTGGACCAGCCGACGGCGTCGTGATCATCAATGGCGCGCTCTCGGCCGAGAGATTGCCCGCGGCATCACGCGCTTTGATCGCGAACTCGTATGGCTTGCCGTGCGGCAGGCCGGTCAGCTGATATGTGTTGTTGTACGTTTCGGCGATCTTGACGCGATTGGCGTACACCTCGTATCCGGCCACCGCCACGTCGTCGGCCGGTGTCTGCCACGACAGCCGTACGCGGGACGCGACCTGGTCCGAACGGGTCGTCGCGCTGAGCCCGACCGGCGGATGCGGCGGTGTCGTGTCGGCGATCCCGGACGCCGCGACCAGTTGGGCGTCCCAGTAGGACGCCAGTCCGCCCCACGGGTACGGATCCATCCGGCGTTCGGTCGTGTAGACGAATCCCGCGTTGTTGCTCTTGCTGCGCGTGACCACGGCTTTCATGTCGTCGACGGTCGGCACGTTGTGCACGAGGTGCCAGAACTTGCGTGGTTCGGAGTGATCACGTTGCCAGTCCGGCGAAGTGTGCGCCATGTAGGTGTCGAAGTCGCCTTCGAACGAGACCATGGTGTCCGCCACGTTCTCGTAACACCGTTCGGCCGGGGCACCTGGATTGATCACGATGTACGCGCCGGGGTGCTTCGCCCGGATGTGGTCGCGAATCTCCGCGTAGAGTTTCGCGTACTCGTCGCCGGGGCCGCAGATCAGAATCGTCTGGTCGAGAAAGATGCCGCCCAGTCCGCTCGCGCCGTATGCGTCGTACCAGTCGTCGACGTCACGGCGGATTTGCTCCAGCCACTCCGGAATCGAAGTCCCGCCTGCCCTGGTCCGATGACTGCCGTGCCCGAAGTCGACCCCCAGATAGCCGGTGTCGACGTAGACCAGCGTTTTCGTGCCCGATCCGGCCAGCTTGCCGATCGCGGTGGCCCAGGCGGGGTTGAACGGCAGCTCCGGCATGCTGCGACTGCCGTTGAGCACCGTGATCCCATTCGTCGGCCGGTTTTGCGCCAATCGGTTGAAGATCTCCATGCCGTCCGGCGTATCCGGTCCCCAATATGCCGGAATGGCGGTCTGCTGGCGCATCTCGGCCGCCCCGGCCGGGACCGGCAGGAACAGGGCGACCATGATTAATGTGCTGGTGAGGGCGAGCTTCCTGGACATCGGGGCGACCTCCATACCCTGCAACGGTCCGCTCCCCACCGTAATGGCTCCGGCACGAATTCGGAAACAACCGAAAAAAGGGATCATCCGGCGACGTGGGATCATGGTGCGGTGAGCCCGACGTTGCACGTGCGCCAGTTCGGTCCCGACGACGGGAAGCCGGTGCTGATGCTGCACGGCGTGACCGGCCACGGTGGACACTTCAAGCGCCTCGCCGAGTACTTCTTCGACGGTTTCCGCGTGATAGCACCGGATCTGCGCGGGCACGGGAACTCGACGCACTACCCGCCGTGGACCCTCGAGCAGCACGCGGCCGACCTGCTGTCCGTTTTGGACAGCCTGAAGGTGACCGGGCTGCCGGTCGTCGGCCACTCCTTCGGCGCCGCGGCGGCGATCCACCTCGCCAGGCTGGCGCCGCAGCGGGTGACGAAGCTGGTCCTGCTCGACCCGGCGATCGGCCTCGACCCGCAGTTCGTCATGGACACCATGCCGCCGTGGCCGCACGTGTCGCACAGCGCCGAACAGGCGGCCATGTGGCTGCGGGAGAAGTGGGCCGAGGTGGGGCTGTTCGACGTGGAGGAGGAGCTGCACGAGAACTTCGTGCAGCTGGGCGGAAGCTGGCTGCCCCGGTACAGCTACCCGGCGACGACGACGGCATGGAGCGAGATGACCAGGGCCGCGCAGCTCCCGCCGCCGGACACGCCGACGCTGCTCGTCTCGGCGCTGCGCTCACCGTTCGTCCGGCCCGCGTTCGTCCAGGCGTGCAAGATCACACTGCGGGACAACCTGACCACGGCCGAGCTCGACTGCGGCCACATGCTGTACTTCGAGCAGCCGGTCCAGACCGCCGGGCTCATCATGGACTTCCTCGGCCGCTAGCGGCTGTGTGCGCGCACGGTAGGGTCTGCTCGTGCGAGTTGTCCTTGGGGAGGATCTTGCCCTGCTGCGCGACGGGCTGATCCGGTTGCTGGCCGCGCACGACTTCGAGGTGGTCGAAGCCGTGGACAGCGGTCCCGCACTGCTGGAAGCGCTGGTGAAGCACAAGCCCGACGTCGCGGTCGTCGACGTCCGGATGCCGCCGACCTTCACCGACGAGGGCCTGCGGGCATCGATCGAGGCCCGCAAACAGGTCCCCGGGCTGCCGATCCTGGTGCTGTCGCAGTACGTCGAGCAGCTCTACGCACGGGAACTGCTGTCCGACCGGGCCGGGGGCGTCGGCTACCTGTTGAAGGACCGGGTGTCCGAGGTCGGCCAGTTCGTCGACGCGGTGCGCCGGGTGGCGGCGGGCGGAACGGCGATGGACCCGGACGTGATCTCCCAGCTGCTGGCCCGCAGGGAACGCGACGAACCGCTGGGCACGTTGACGCCGAGGGAACGGGAAGTGCTGTCGCTGATGGCCGAGGGCCGCTCCAACGCGGCGATCGCCGCCCGGATGTTCGTCACCGAGAAGGCGATCAGCAAGCACACCAACAACATCTTCAGCAAGCTGATGCTGCCGCCGTCGGAGGACGACAACCGGCGTGTGCTGGCGGTCCTGGCCTACCTGAACGACCTGAACGGCTGACATGGACGAGAAGCTGCACGAGCGCGTGCGTGAAGTTGTCGAAAGCGTCCCTCCGGGCTCAGTGGCCTCCTACGGGGACATCGCGGCCGTCGCGGGCGCGCCGTCGCCCCGCCTGGTCGGCCGGATCCTGGCCGAGGACGGCCACGACCTGCCGTGGCACCGGATCCTGCGCGCGGACGGCACCCCGGCGTCACACTTGCAGGAGGAGCAACTGGAGCGGCTGCGCGCGGAAGGCGTCCTCGCGGACGGCAACCGCGTGAACATGCGCCAGTACCGCTGGGCTGAGGCGGCTCAGCAGGAAGACGCCGAGCCGCCCAGCCTGTTCTAGCGGCTTACGAGCAGGTCCACTCGGCGGCGTGGACGTTGCCGCCCTCGATGTCCAAGTAGGTCCCGATCAGGGTGTCCCGCCCGGTGACGAAGTTCCCGGCCATCCATGGTCCTGGGACGGGCAGATCGGCGGGCTGACCGGCACGCCACAGCTTGGCGCCCGAGACCCCGTCGCCGATCGCGGTGCCTTGGCTGTTCGCCGAACGCACCGTGCCACCGGGCAGCACGTAACGCACAGTGCCGTCGGCGTTCCACACCACGCCTTGGTACACCATGCCGGTCACGGCAGAACCGACCGCCGTGCCGTTGTCGTAGCCGAGCACGTCGATCGACGTCGCACCAACGGGCTTCTTCAACGGCTGCGCGATCACGCCCGGCTTGTACCTGATCCCCGGCCTCGCCAGGATGAAGCCGTCGTCGTCGATGCCCATGGCCACACCCGTACCCAGCACTGTGGCACTGCTGTAGTCCGGTCCGTTCCACAGGACCAGCCGCAGCGCACCGTCGACGTCGGCGTGCCCGACGACGACACCCTGGCTGTTGATGGCGACAGGGTTTCCTGGCTTGCCCGGAGCCGGGTCGGCGAGGAACTTGTGTGTCCCGTCCACCTTGGTGACGTACGGCTTGTTCAGCACCGGACCGTTCAGCGAACGCAACACGGCCACGACGGTTCCGTTCGCGCTGACGTCGATGGGTGTGCCGTAGAGCCCCGGTTCCGTTGTCGGCAGGCTGAGCACCGTCGGTTGCGCGTTGCGCCAACGGACGATGCCGGGCACCGGATTCGATCCCGTCAGCGCGACCGAATACTCACCGCCGATCCCCTTCACATCGGGACCGGAATGCCCGGCTGGCACGGGCAGCTCGCTGCGCTGCCACGTGCAGGCCTGCTGTGCCTGGGCTGTCGCTGGGAAAAGCAGGCCGACCAATGCGACCGAGCCAACCAGCACACGTACGGATCTGAGCAAGAAATCCCCCTTGGTTTTCTGACTAGGAACAGGTCCACTCAGCGGCGTAGCCGTCGAGGTCGTCGCGGTAGTTGCCGACGATGGTGTCCCGTTCGGTCACGAACGCCTGCGTGTGGTTCGCGGGCCCCGGAACAGGCAGATCGGCGGCCTGACCGGCACGCCACAGCTTGTGGATCGGACCACCGTTGAGGACGGACCCCTGGCTGTTGGCCGACTGCCCCTTACCGGCGGTCAGCACGAATCGGACGGACCCGTCCGCGTTCCACACCGTCGCGTAGAAGGTGTCGCCGATGACGGCCAAACCGGCCGCCGTGTTGTTGTCGTAGCCGTGCACCTGGATCTGCGTGGCACCTGCGGGCTTCTTCAGCGGCTTGGCGATCACGCCCGGCTTATACCTGATTCCCGGCTTCGCCAGGATGAAGCCGTCGTCGTCGATGCCGACCGGGTCGCCCGCGCCGAGGATCTGCGGCTTGGAGTAGTCCGAAGCACTCCACAGGACGAGCCGTTGGACGCCGTCGATGGACGTGTAACCCACGACGTCACCGCTGGCGTTGATGCCGACAGCGACCTTCTGCTGCCCGGGAGCCGGAGTTCCCAGGGACTTGTGGGTTCCGTCAAGCAGTGTCACATACGGCTCACCCACAGGCGGACCAGCCGTCGGCACGAGTTCGGCCAGTATCGTCCCGTTGGCGCTGACGTCGCGCGGAGCGCCGTAGAAGGCCGGGTCCTGCGTCGGCGACCCGACCAAGGTCGGTACACCCTTGTGCCAGCGGGCGATTCCGGGCGTCGGGGTTGCCATCGTCTGCGCGACGGTGTATTCGCCACCGACGCCCTTCACAGCGGGATTGCCGTGCCCGGCGGGCACCGGCAGTTCGGTCCGCTGCCACGTGCAGGCCGCCTGTGCTTGGGCGGTCGCCGGGAACAGCAGGCCGACCAGCGCGACCGAGCCGACCAGTACGCGTACGGATCTGATCACAGAGTCCCCCATTGGACTGTCGTGGGGCCGGGACGGCCCGGCAGCGGGATGCTGCCGAGCCGTCCAGCCTGTTCAAGGGGTCACCCTACGAGCAGGTCCACTCGGCGGCAAAGACGTCGTTGCCGACCGAGTAGCTTCCGACCAGCGTGTCCCGGTCGGTGACGAAGGTCGTCGAACCGACCGGAGGCGGAGTCGGCAGCTCGGCGGACTGGCCGTCACGCCACAACGTCGGGTCGTTGCCATTCCAACCCGTGCCGCCTACAGCCATGCCCTTGGCGTTGGCGGAACGCCCCAGACCGCCGGAGACGACGTAGCGAACGGACCCGTCGTCGTTCCACACCGTCATCTTCTCAGCGGTACCGATCTTGGCGTTTCCGATGGCCGTACCGTTGTCGTAGCCGTGGACGTAGATCGACGTCGCACCTTCGGGCTTCTTCAGCGGCTTCGCGATCTGCCCCGGCTTCACCTTGATTCCCGGTGCCTTCAGTATGAAGCCGGAGTCGTCGATGCCCATGGGGTGACCCGCACCGAGAACGTTGGCCGTGGAGTAGTCCGAGCCCTTCCACAGGACCAGTTTGTTGTCGTCGTACATGCCGACGTCGCCGACGACATCACCGTGGGCGTTGATGGCCTTAGCCGTCGTCCACGGCCCCGCCCCCGGCGGCGCTCCCGGTCCCGGTTCGGGGAGGAACTTGTGCGTCCCGTCCAGCAGGGTGACATACGGGTGGCTTTCCCATGGCGAGCCCACCTTCGTCCACGTTGCCAGGACCGTTCCGTTGGCACTCACGTCGATCGGCGTCATGTAGTACGTCGGGTCCTGCGCAGGTGAACCGAGAACTGTGGCCACACCTTTGTGCCAACGAACCACGTTGTGCGTCGAGGACGCTGTGGTCGTCTCGGCGACCACGTACTCGCCGCCGATCCCCTTCACCACGGGCTTGGTGTGTCCCTCTGGCGCGGGCAGCTCAGCCCGTTGCCAGGTGCAGGCTGCTTGTGCTTCAGCAGCCGTTGGAAGAACAAAGCTGAACAAGGCGATCGCACTGACGAGCACACGTGCGGGTCTGATCACCGATTCCCCTTCGACGGTCGAAATTTCCTTCTGGAGGCCCTACGGAGCAACCGGTTGCGTCAATCGACGCAGTCGGCTTACTCCGCCCGTGATTCCCTTTCCCCCAGTCAGCACTTCGCGTGAAACGCCTTCCGCCACAAGATCGATGGCTACCCGCCGAGTGTTACTGGCAGAAGTGCGCCACGGTACCGGCGCTCGACGAGATCGACGACACGCTCGTGAGCACCGATCGGTTCCGCGACAATGCCCGCCGAAGAGTCGCGCAGAAGCCGGTGGAACAACCCGGGAGCCAACAGCCACGAAGCGATCGCGAATCTCCGGCCACGAACCAGATCCGTGATCCTCGGCCGAGCGGTCGTCACATACCCGACCTCGACGTCAACCCCGGCGAGCGCCCTCAACATCCCTGCCGCACGGTGAATGTCGGCCAATGCACGCGGATCCGACGAACCCGCTGCCGCGAAGGCGATCGGTTCGCCGCTCCACCCGGCTTCGACGAGACGCTCATACGCCACAGTCACGAGGGACGGCCCAAGCGGTCGCGTCACCACCGCTGCCGGATGCCCCGACGCTTCGACCTGCGCGGGGATGTCGATCCTGACGTGATACCCGGAGGCAAGAAAAGCGGGGACCAGCACCGCGGGCCCGTCGACCGTCCGCAGCACATCGGTCACGCCAGGCGAACAGACGTCAGCGAAAGCCACCCGCACATCCACATCGGACAGACGAGCGCGCACCTGAGCGGCCAGCGAGTGCACTACCTCACGACCGGCTGGGTCACGAGTGCCGTGCGCGACCAGGACCAACGTCATACCGGGATCGCCAACCGGTAGCCACGCTTGACAACCGTCTGCACGAGCGACGAATCCCCCAGCGCGGACCGCAACCGGGCGATCGCTGTCTCCACCGCGTGCGCGTCCACGCTCTCGTCCCGCCCGGAATGCCTGCGCAGCACACCGACCAGAGCAGGCCGGGACAGCACACGCCCAGGTGACGCGGTCAACGCTCGCAGGACGGCCATTGGCGCGGGCGGTACGACTCGCAACACACCGCCGACCACGACCGCCTGTCCACGCAGTTCCAGTGCGCGGTCACCGATCCGCAGCCGGGTCGCACGCGCGGGCAGTTCGGTCGTGACCGTTCTGGCCAGTGCACCGATCCGCGGCCGGTCCGGCTGGGCGACCGGGATTCCGGCGGCCAGCAACGGCCCGGCCGTCACCGATCCGACGCACACCGGCAGAACCGGCCCACGCAAGGCGTTCAGCAGCGCTTCCGTGCGTCCTTGCCTCTCGGCCATGGCGAGGACACTCGCCGCCGCGGGTGCGCTGGTGAACGTCAACGCGTCGACCTGCCCGACCAGCACCGCGTCGAGCAAGCGCTCGAGCGGGCCGACGTCGGCAGGCAGGGTCCAGCGGTACACCGGGACCTGGACGACCTCCGCACCCGCCGCCCGCAGGCTGCCGACGAAGTGCGGCAGGGGTTCGCCGTGCAACTGGACCGCCACGCGCTTGCCGTCCACACCGGACTCGAGCAGGTGTTCGAGCACTTCCGAGTTGCTTTCCGACGCTGGCGACCAGCTCTCCACCAGACCGGCCGCGCGGACGGCGCCCTTGGCCTTGGGGCCACGGGCGAACACGTCCGCCTGCGCGAGCACGTCAAGCAGTGCCGGGCTGAGGCCCCACCCCTCGGCCGCCTCCACCCAGCCGCGGAAGCCGATCGCCGTCGTGACCACGACGAAGTCCACCGGGTCCGCGATCATGTCCTCGGTCGACGCCCGCAGCCGCATGTCGTCCGGCAGCGGCACGATCCGGATCGCCGCGCCCTGCATGACATTGGCACCACGTCGTTCCAGCAACACCGTGAGCTCGTCCGCACGACGGGCCGCCGTCACACCGACCGTGTACCCGGCCAGCGGCGGAACCTCGGTCTCTACCATGAGCGTCACGGCGCCCCGACCATGACCACGCCCGCGTCCACGCGCACCGGGAACACTTTCAGCGACACCTCCGGGTCGTCCACGCACACCCCGGTACGCAGGTCGAAGGCGTTCTTGTGCATCGGCGAGACGGCGACGGGCACCCCACCACGGTCACCGACGATGCCGCGCGAGATCACCGCAGCGCGGGAGAACGGGTCGATGTTGGACAGTGCGTAGACCTGGTCGTCGCTGGTGCGGAACACCGCGACCTGGACGTCGCCGGGCAACAACGCGGCCACGCCACGGTTGGGCAGCAGGCTGGCGAGCGGGAACTCGACACTCATCGGGAGACCACCTCCGGAATGCCCAACTGGACGGGGACCCGCTGGCCACGCTCCGCACGGAACGAGATCGTCGGGTCGGGTGTGCCGGGCGCGTTGACGAACGAGGTGAACCTGGCTAGTTTCTCCGGGTCTTCCAGCACGCCACGCCATTCGTCGGCGTACGAGCCGACGTGCTGGCGCATCGCGGCTTCCAGGTCGGCGCAGATGCCGAGGCTGTCATCCACCACGACCTCCCGCAGGTGGTCCAGTCCACCGTCCATCGCCTCGATCCACGCGGACGTGCGCTGCAACCGGTCGGCGGTGCGGACGTAGAACATCAGGAACCGGTCGATCAGCCTGATCAGCGTTTCGGTGTCCACATCGGAGGCGAGCAGATCCGCGTGGCGCGGCTTGAACCCGCCGTTCCCGCCGACGTAGAGGTTCCAGCCGTGCTCGGTGGCGATCACACCGAAGTCCTTGCCGCGCGCCTCGGCGCATTCCCTCGCGCAGCCGGAGACCGCCGACTTGAGCTTGTGCGGCGACCGCAATCCCCGGTACCGCAGCTCCAGCTGGATGGCCAGGGCGACCGAGTCCTGCACGCCGTAACGGCACCAGGTCGTGCCGACGCAGGATTTCACGGTGCGCAACGCTTTGCCGTACGCGTGGCCGGACTCCATGCCCGCGTCCACCAGCCGCCGCCAGATGTGCGGGAGCTGGTCGACGGTGGCACCGAACAGGTCGATCCGCTGCCCGCCGGTGATCTTGGTGTACAGCCCGTAGTCCCTGGCGACCTCGGCGATCACCATCAGCTTGGCCGGGGTGATCTCGCCGCCGGGGATCCTCGGCACGACCGAGTACGTCCCGTTGCGCTGCAGGTTGGCCAGGAAGTGGTCGTTGGTGTCCTGCAGCGAAGCCTGTTCACCGTCCAGCACGTGTCCGGTGCCGAGTGAGGCGAGGATGGACGCGACCACCGGTTTGCAGATGTCGCAGCCGGAACCCGTGCCGTGCTTGGTGATCAGCTCGGTGAACGTGCGCGCGCCGGAGCCCGCGACGATCTCGAACAGCTCCGCGCGGCTGTACTCGAAGTGCTCGCACAGGGCCTTCGACTGCACGACACCGGCTTCGGCGAGCAACTGCTTGAGCATCGGCACGCACGAGCCGCAGGTGGTGCCCGCCTTGGTGCGGCTCTTGAGCCCGGGCACATCCGCGCAGCCTTCGGCGATCGCACCCTTGATCGTGGCCTTGGTCACCGCGTTGCACGAACAGACCTGGGCGTCGTCGGGCAACGAGCCCATCGCGATGTCGGTCCCCGCCGGCGCGATGAGTGCGGCCGGGTCGCCGGAGATCGCGCGGCCGACCATCGGGCGCAGCACGGTGTACGTGCTCGCGTCGCCGACCAGAACGCCGCCCAGCAGTGTCTTGGCGTCGTCGGACACCACGACCTTGGCGTACGTACCGGCCACGGCGTTGTTGAACACGACTTCGAGCGCGCCTTCGGTGGTGGCGTGCGCGTCGCCGAAGCTGGCCACGTCCACACCGAGCAGCTTCAGCTTGGTGGACGTGTCCGCACCGGGGAACGTGGCCGTCCCGCCGAGCAAGCGATCGGCCACGACCTCGGCCATGGCGTACCCGGGCGCCACAAGGCCGTAGACCATTCCGTCGACGCACGCGCATTCGCCGATGGCGTAGATGTTCTCGTCGTCCGTGCGGCAGCCTTCGTCCACGACGACACCACCGCGCGCTCCGACCGTCAGGCCCATGGCCCTGGCCAGGTCGTCACGAGGCCGGATGCCCGCGGAGAACACCACCACGTCCACGTCGAGCTCGACGCCATTGGTCAGCTTGACGACCATCCGCCGCCCGTCGCGCTCGATCACCTCGGCGGACGTTCCCGTGTGGACTGTCAGGTCCAGCTTCTGGACCAGGTCGCGCAGCAGGCCCGCACCGCCGTCGTCGACCTGGATCGGCATCAGCCGCGGCGCGAGTTCGACCACGTGCGGGGAAAGTCCCATCCCCCGCAGCGCGTTGGCCGCCTCCAGGCCGAGCAGGCCGCCGCCGAGGACCATGCCCGCGCGCCTGCCGGTGCGCCCGGCCGACTCGACGGCCGCGCGGATCGCGTCCAGGTCGTCGATCGTGCGGTAGACGAAACACCCCGGCAGGTCACGACCGGGAACCGGTGGCACGAACGGTTTCGAGCCGGTGGCGAGGACGAGCGCGTCGTAGTCGACGCGCTCGCCCCTGCTGGTGATGATCTCCCGGGTGGCCCGGTCGATCTCCAGCGCGGTCTCGCCGAGCCTGATGTCCACACCCTCGACACCGGGCAGTGTCAGGTCACCGGCATCCCATGTGTCCACATAGGAGGACAAGGCGACCCGGTCGTAAGCCGGCCGCGTTTCCTCCGCGAGCACTACGATTCGCCACGCACCGGCCACGTCACGGTCGCGCATGGCTTGCGCCAGACGGTGACCGACCATTCCGTAACCGACGATGACCAGAGTCCGCGTCATAGAAGTTGGCCCTCCCTGGTTGGCACGTCCCATGCTGGATCGTGAGCGTGTCGAACCGGGTTCACCGGTGTTTCCGACGCGTTAAAGGAACCTCCCCGTGCAGGTCACAGACCTGCGAGGACGTGCTCCCCACTCTTGACGGGCGACGGTTTGCGCAGGTAGACCGCCCACGTGACGGCGAAGCAGACGCCGTAGAAGGCCAGGAACGCCACGAACGCGGGAACGCCGGTCTTCGCGGTCATGAAGGACTCGCGGAACGCCAGGTTGATGAACAGCCCGCCCAGCGCCCCGATCGCACCGGCGAGGCCGATCAGGGCACCGGACAGCCGCCGGGCCCGCAGCAGCGCCTCCTGCTTCTCGGCTCCGGCCTCGATCGCGGACTGCGCCTTGGCGTGGAAGATCGCCGGGATCATCTTGTACGTCGACCCGTTGCCCAGTCCGGAGAAGAAGAACAGCGAGATGAACGCGGCGACGAACAACGGCAACGAGTCCGCGTTCGACGCGACGATCGTGACAGTCGTGCCGACGGCGAGCGCGAGGAACGTCCACAGTGTCACTTTCGCGCCGCCGACCCGGTCGGACAGCCAGCCGCCGACCGGCCGGATCAGCGAACCGACCAGCGGGCCGAGGAACGTCAGCGACGCGGCCTGCATCGGCGTACGGCCGAACTGGTTCTGCAGCACGAGACCGAAAGCGAAGCTGTAGCCGATGAACGAGCCGAACGTGCCGATGTACAGGAACGACATCACCCACGACTGCGGATCCTTGACCACCTCACGCAGTGCCTTGGTGTCGCCGCTCATCGTGCCGAGGTTGTCCATGAACAGCAACGCGCCGATGGCCGCGAGGATCAGCAACGGCACGTAGATGTACAGCACGATCCGCGGCGCGCCCGCACCCGCGGTGCCGATCACGAGCAGGCCGATCAGCTGGATGGCCGCCACGCCGATGTTCCCGCCGCCCGCGTTGAGGCCGAGCGCCCAGCCCTTGCTGCGTTCCGGGTAGAAGGCGTTGATGTTGGCCATGGAGGACGCGAAGTTGCCGCCGCCGACTCCGCCGAGCGCGGCGACGAGCATGAACGTCCCCAGCGATGTCCCCGGTTGCATCACGGCCGCCGCGAGGACGGTCGGGATCAGCAGCAGACCCGCCGAGAACACCGTCCAGTTGCGACCGCCGAACTTGGCGGGCGCGAACGTGTACGGGATCCGGATCAGGGCGCCGACCACCGTCGGTGTGCACACCAGCAGGAACTTGTCCGCGGCGGAAAGGCCGTACTGCGGGCCCATGAACAGGACCATGACCGACCACAGTGTCCAGATCGAGAAACCCAGGTGCTCGGCGAAGACCGAGAACCACAGGTTGCGGGTGGCGACCCGCTTGCCGCCGTTCGCCCAGAACTCCTCGTCCTCCGGATCCCACTTGTCGATCCACCGTCCACCGATACGCTTCATGTTCATCCCTGTGTCTTGTCGGAGAGCCAATCGGCTATGCCGCACACCGCGTCGCGGCAGCTGCCGCACCCGGTCGTCGCCCTCGTGGCCGACGCCAGTCCGCGTACGTCGGTGGCGCCGGATCGCCACGCCGTGATCAGTTGGGCCTTCGTCACCGAGTTGCACCGGCACACCACAGTGTTGGCGGGCAGCTCGGCCGGGCTCGCCGCGGCCGTCGCCGAGGTCGGCAAGGCGCGTCCCAACAGGACGGCCAGCCGGTCGGACGGCACGGGCACGCGGCTGTCGTAGAGTTGGGTGATCGTGGCCGCCGCGTCCGGCGCGCCGATCATGATCGCCCCTGCCACACGGTCCTGTCTGATCACCAGTTTCGTGTACCGGCCGCGCGTCGGATCGCTGAGGCACAGGACTTCCGCGTCCGCGGTGTGCACGTCGGCGTGCACGTCGCCCAGTGCCGCCAGGTCGACGTCCCTGGCCTTGAGCCGGGTGACGACGGGCGTCCCCCGGTACCGCTTCGCCACGTTCGTCCCGGTCAGCAGGTCCGCGAGGACCTCGGCCTGGTCCCAGGCCGACTGCACGAGCCCGGCCGTCGTGCCCGGGTGCTGCGCGCAGTCGCCGATCGCGTGGATCCGCGGATCGCTGGTGCGCAGGCAGTCGTCGACCAGGACGCCCCGGTCGACGTCCAGCCCGGCCGCGGTGGCCAGGTCGGTCTCCGCCTTCACACCGGCGGTCACCACGACCATGTCCGCGGGAACCAGTCCGTCGTCGAGCTTCAGGCCGTCACCGGGTGCGTAGCCGGTGACCTTCGCGCCGACCCGGACCTCGACACCCAATGTGGACAGTTGCGCAGCGAGCACTCTGCCTGCCGCCTCGTCGAGCTGGCGTTCCATCAGGTGCCCGACGGGGTGCACCACGGTCACCTGACAGCCCCTGGCCGCGAGCCCGCGCGCGGCCTCGATTCCCAGCAGTCCGCCACCGAGCACGGCCACCGGCGCACCTGGCCGGGCCGCACCGAGGATCCCCGCGCAGTCGTCGAGTGTCCGAAAGGTGTGCACGCCAGGGGCTTGCGGGTGCAGACCGGGCACAGGCGGGATCCACGCGCGACTGCCGGTGGCCAGGACCAGGACGTCGTAGCCGATCGTGCTGCCGTCGGAGAGCGTGACTTTGCGCGCGCCCCGGTCGATCCCCGTGACACTCATGCCGAGCCGGACTTTCTCGCGCCATTCGTCACCGTGCAACGTAACGTTTTCCGGTTTCATGGTCCCCGCGACGACGCCGGACAGCAACACACGATTGTAGGCAATGTGTGGTTCCGCACCGAGAACTGTCAGTGCTATGTGTCCACGTTCCTTGTCACGCCTGAGTATTTCCTCGGCCAATCGGGCACCGGCCATCCCGTACCCGGCCACGACCACCTGACGTGGGATCATTCGATGCCCCCATGGAGTAGACGAACCGCGCAGACTTTGAACTCGGGCATCCGGCTCGCCGGGTCGAGTGCCGGATTGGTCAACCGGTTCGCACTGTGCACACCCGGAAAGTGGAAGGGAAGGAACACGGTGTCCGGTCGCATCGACACCACACACCGGACTCGGGCGGAGACCTCGCCGCGCCGCGACTCGACTGTGGCCATGTCGCCGTCGGCGAGACCGGCTCGTGCGGCGGTGTCCGGATGTACCTCTACATAGGACTCCGGCACGGCGCCGACGAGCTCGTCGATCCGTCGGGTCTGGGCACCGGACTGGTAGTGCGCCAGCACCCGCCCGGTCGTCGCCATCAGCGGGAACTCGTCGTCAGTAGGCTCAGCCGGTCCTTTGTGGTCGACAGGGGCGAACCGGGCCCGGCCGTCCGCGTGCCCGAACCGCTCGGTGAAAAGCCTTGGTGTGCCGGGGTGGCGGCGGTCGGGCACCGGCCAGTGCAGCGCTTCGCCGTCACGCAGCCTGGCGTAGGTGATGCCCGAGTAGTCGGCGATCCCACCGGCGGAGGCCTCGGCGAGCTCGTCGAACACCTCCTCGGCGATGGTGGGGAACATCTTCGCCGGCGCGCCCAGCCTGATCGCGAGTTCCCGCAGCACTCCCAGGTCCGAGCGGACACCGGGCGGCGGCGACAGCGCGGGCCTGCGGTGTAGCACCCGGCCTTCGAGGTTGGTCAGGGTCCCTTCCTCCTCGGCCCACTGGGTCACCGGCAGGACGACGTCGGCGAGCTCCGTGGTCTCGTTCGGCACGAAGTCCGCGACGACAAGCAGGTCAAGGGCTTTCAGCCGCTCGGTCACGTGTGTCGCGCGCGGCGCGGAGACGACCGGGTTGCTGCCGAAGACAAGCAGACCCTTCGGTCCGTCGGGGCGGCCCAGCGCGTCGAGCAGTTCGTATGCCGATCGGCCGGGCCCGGGTAGGGAACGCGGGTCGACGCCCCACACCCTCGCAACGTGCTCGCGTGCCGCTGGGTCGTCGATCTTGCGGTATCCCGGGAGTTGGTCGGCCTTCTGGCCGTGTTCCCTGCCACCCTGGCCGTTTCCCTGTCCGGTCAGGCATCCGTAGCCGTTGCCGGGCGTGCCGGGCAGGCCGAACGCGAGCGCCAGGTTGATCCACGCGCTGACCGTGTCCGTGCCGCTCGCATGCTGTTCCGCACCGCGTGCGGTGAGGATGTAGGCGTTCTTGGCCTCATGCAGCATTCGCGCCACTGTGCGCTGGTCTGTCGCCGCGACTCCGGTGACGCGCTCCACGCGCTCCGGCCACCACGCCGCCGCAATCCGCCACGCGTCCTCGAAGTTCTGAGTTCTGCGTTCAATGTAATCGTGTTCTACATATCCCTCGCTGAAGGCTGAATGCAGAATTCCGAGTGCGAGAGCCAAGTCGGTGCCGGGTGCGGGGCGCAAGTGGAGTGCGGCCCGCTCGGCGGTGGCGGTGCGGCGCGGATCGACGACGATCAGACCGGCCTTGATGTGCTGCATGAACGGCGGCATCGTCTCCGCCGGGTTGGCGCCCACCAGGAGGATGACGTCGGCGGCGTCGAGATCCGTGACGGGAAAGGGCAGCCCGCGGTCCACGCCGAACGCCTTGGTGCCCGCCGCCGCGGCCGACGACATGCAGAACCGGCCGTTGTAGTCGATCTGCGAGGTCCGCAGGGCGACACGGGCGAACTTGCCCAGCGCGTAGGCCTTCTCGTTCGTGAGCCCCCCACCGCCGAAGACGGCCATGCCGTCGCGTCCATGGTCGAGTTGGATGCGCTCGATCCGTTCGGCGATGTGATCGAGGGCCGCGTCCCAGCTCACTGGGCGGCCGTGCAACAACGGCGTGGTCAACCTGACAGGACTGGTGAGCAACGCGCCGGACGTCCAGCCCTTCTGGCACAACCCACCCCGGTTCGTGGGGAACTCGCGTGGCGTGACTTGGGCGCCGTCCAGTGTCATCGCGCACTGCAGCGCGCAGTAAGGGCAATGCGTCTCGGCCATCACGCGCAAGACGCTAAGGAGCCGTTGTTACCTCTTGATGCGGCCATGTTTCGACTATGCGACGTTGGCTGCTCAGCGGACCTTTTTCCACCGTGAGGGTGGCGAGCCGGTCCGGTCGGCCGCACTCAGAGCAGCTGGTCGACCTGCTCGGCGACCCGGGTGAGGCCCTTCAACGACTCGACAGTGGACTTCGGGTGCAGAGCGTGCACGGCCAGCCGGAACAGCAACGCCTGCAGCAGCGTCTGCGGCCATTCGGCCAGATGCGCCCACCGGCCGATGATGCCGTCGTCGGCACCGCCCCACGCCAGGGAGTCGACGACGACCACGGCCGCCGCCCACTCCGTCGGGCGCCAGTACGGCCGGAAGTCGATCAGGCCGGGGTCGGCCTCGCCGACGAACAGCACGTTGCCGAACAGGTCGCCGTGGACGACCTGTTTGGTCAGCTTGGTCGGCTTGCGCTTGGTGCTGAGCTCCTCGAAGAGCTCACCGCCGCGGTCGGCTTTCAACGGCATGTCGAGCTCGCCACCGGCGACCCGGTCGGCGACGGCGAACACGTCCTGCCTGGCGTCGATGAAGCGGGGACGCGGCAGGTTCTTCAACGCCTCGTGCAGCGTGAGCGAGACGGCGATGACCTCGTCGTGCCGTGGCTCGGCGTGGCCCTCGATGAAGCGGTAGGCCGCCCAGCCACCGACGACCCAGCGGCCGTCGGTGCTTCGTAACGGCCGCCCGATCCGCAGACCGGGCACGTGCAGTTCGCCCAGCGCCTTCGCGACCCATGCCGCTTCGGCTGGGCTGTTGGCCGGCTTGAAGGCGCCGTCCCCGCATCGCCACATCGGACCGGCGTCGATCAACTCCGGCTCCGCGTCCCGTGCGCCGAACGCGGCACGGACGTGAGGTGGTGGCGGCTTCGGAGTACCCATCGGCAGGCACGCTACCGCGTCCCGCCCCGATTGAGGCTCCCCGCCACGCCATTCGTGTCGGGGGCGTGGGAATGGCGACGCCGGTGTACCGCGTACAACGGGCCGCCCGGAGGTAGCCTTCCCGTCAAGTAGGTGAACGTTGAGACAGTTGGTGGCCGATGCGCGACGCGGTGGACGAGATCCTGGCCCAGTGGCGGACCGAGCGCCCCGACATCGACCCGTGGCCGATGGGCATCGTCGGCCGGATCTCCCGGCTGTCCCGCGTACTCGACCGCGAGCTCAAGGAGTTCTTCGCCGGACACGGCCTGGAGAGCTGGGAGTTCGACGTCCTGGCGGCGCTCCGCAGGTCAGGATCGCCCTACGAGCTGACGGCCGGTGCGCTCATCCGGACGGCGATGGTGACGTCCGGCGCGATCACCAACCGGATCGACCGCCTGACAGCCCGGGGCTTCGTCGAGCGCGTCCCCGACGAACAAGACCGCCGCTCGGTCCGCGTCCGCCTGACCGGCGAGGGCAGAGCACTGGTCGACGACATCCTCGCGGCCCACGTGGCGAATGAGACCCGCCTGCTCTCAGCACTGCCCGCGGATGAACGGGATCACTTGGCCGGTTCGCTGCGCGGCCTGCTGAGCTCCTTGGGCGACACGTGAAACGGCCCCACGGCGAACCGTGGGGCCGTCACCGGAGAAAACCTCAGTACGTCGGCAGGCTCGGGTCGACGTCCCGCGCCCAGCCGAGCACGCCGCTGCCCACGTGCACAGCGTCGGCGAATCCCGCCTTGTGCAGCGCGGCAAGGGCTTCCGCCGAGCGGGCGCCCGACTTGCAGTGCAGCACGATCGGCTTGTCCTGGGGCAGTTGCGCCAGCGCCTCGCCGGACAGGATCCGGTCCTTCGGGATCAGGACGGCGCCCGGGATCGACACGATCTCGTACTCGTGCTGCTCGCGGACGTCGATGAGCGCGAAGTTGTCGCCCCGGTCGAACTTCTCCTTCAGCTCACGCGGGGTGATGGTCGACCCGGCGGCCGCCTTCTGCGCGTCGTCGGACACGACTCCGCAGAACGCCTCGTAGTCGATCAGCTCGGTGATCTTCGGGCTCTCCGGGTCCTTGCGGATCTTGATGGTCCGGTAGCTCATCTCGAGTGCGTCGTAGACCATCAGCCTGCCGAGCAGCGGCTCGCCGATGCCCGTCAGCAGCTTGATCGCCTCGGTCACCATGACCGAACCGATCGACGCGCACAGCACACCGAGCACGCCGCCCTCCGCGCACGACGGGACCATCCCGGGTGGCGGCGGCTCCGGGTAGAGGTCCCGGTAGTTGAGGCCCTTGCCGTTGGGCGCGTCCTCCCAGAAGACGCTGACCTGGCCTTCGAAGCGGAAGATCGAACCCCACACGTACGGCTTGCCCAGCAGCACCGCGGCGTCGTTCACCAGATACCGGGTGGCGAAGTTGTCCGTGCCGTCCAGGATCAGGTCGTAGTCGCGGAAGATCTCGAGTGCGTTCTCCGAGTTCAGGTGCGCCTCGTGCAGGTTCACCTTGACGAACGGGTTGATCTCCGCGATCGACTCGCGCGCCGAGACCGCCTTCGGCTTGCCGACGTCCGACACGCCGTGGATCACCTGGCGCTGCAGGTTCGACTCGTCCACCACGTCGAAGTCGACGACTCCGAGCGTGCCGACACCGGCGGCGGCCAAGTACAGCAGCGCGGGGCTGCCGAGGCCACCCGCGCCGACGACGAGCACACGAGCGTTCTTCAGCCGCTTCTGACCGTCGACTCCAACATCTGGGATGATCAGGTGCCTGCTGTAGCGGGCCACCTCGTCCTTGGTCAGCTCCGCGGCGGGCTCCACCAGCGGCGGCAGCGAACTACCTGGCATCGACTCCTCCTAAGCGTCCGCTCCAATCCAACACCGCCGGGGGCCGGATGCTTCCGCGATGCCCACATTGCGGGATCAGGAACCGGGCGGCTTACCCTGCGGGTTGGGGTACGGATTGGTCTTGCAGACCTTCCCGTCCGCCTTCACCGGGTCTCGCGTGCCCGGCACCGCGTCGTTGAGCTGGGCAACGTAGTTGTTGTTCACGCCGAACGACTGCTGCATCATCACCGGCGCGAGCCCGTCGTTCTGCGCACAGCCCTCGTGACCGCGGCCGAACGCGTGACCAACCTCATGGTTGATGGCGTAGACCCGGTAGAGCCCCATGTCACCGTTGAAGGCCAACGCCCCACGCACCCATCGGGCGAGGTTGATGACGACGCGACCGTCACGGGACAACCGGCACGACGACTCATACGGGATGGTTCGCCCGCACAGCTTGTGCGTCGTCTCCGGCGTGGTCAGCGAGATGCGCACGAGAGGCTTGTCTGTCACGCGCTGCACCGCGATGCGTGGATCGCTTGTCCAGCCACGCGGGTCGGCCAGGGTGGAGTCGACCAGTCCGGCGAACGCGTCGTCCCCGCCACCGACGTCCGTCGCGGTGATGCCGTTCTCGATCTCGATCGAGTACGTGTACGTCTTCTGCGTGCCCTGGCCGACCTTGGGTCCGGTGCCGGGGACCACGCGGAACGTCTCGGGGCCTGCCTGGGTGAAGTCACGGCCCGGTGGCAGTTCCGCCGTGGGGATCTTGGCGTCGATCGGGGTGACCGGCTTCTCGGTGGCGTCCGGGGTGTCCGTGGGGACCTCGTTGGTGCCGCCGATCGCCGCCGCGGTGTTGCCCACCTGCTGCGTCTTGCCGGTCGGCTCGGTGTTGGTGGTGTCCCACACCACGAGCGCGGTGATCACCAGGAGGATCGGGATCGCGTACAGCCGCCAGCCGTAGACGGCCAGGATGCCGCGCTTGCGGACCGGCGGGATGCGCCGATACGACTCCTCGGCGTTCTCGGCGTCCGGTTTCCACGCCGCTGCCAGTGGTTCGCCGGACGCGCGTCGCGTGCCACGCTCGTACCGGTCATCAGTCGTGCGACGTCCATGGGGTCCCCGCGTGGACGCGCGTGATGCTCCGGAACGTGACTTCTTGGGCGGCGAGACGTCTCCTCCTTGCGTCATCCGGCTCACGACCTACAGGGTGCCACATCACTCTCCGATAACGATGGCGCAACCGGCTGGGTTACCAGGCCCCCTCCCGTTGTGCTTCCCAGAGCCCCAACGTGGCCCGCGCCACGGTCTCTGGCCGTTCCATTTGCGCGACGTGTCCGGTGCGGGGCAGGACAAGCAGGCGTCCGCGGGGCAGCAGCCGCGCGGTTCGAGGCGCCTTACGGACAGTCACCAGCTTGTCCTCCGCGCCCCAGATCACCAGCGTGGGCGCGGAAATCCGGGGCACGATCCGCCACAGCGACTGCGACGGCGGCACCAGCCAGGCCCGGAACAGGCCCAGCGTCAGGCTCATCAGCGCCTGCGCCGCCCACGTGATCTTCGATCGTTCGACGAACTCGTTCGCGGTCTCGTGCAGCCGGTGCGGCGGGACCATCGACGGGTCCGCGAAACACAGGTTCACCAGTTGTTGCGCGCGCTGCATGGGCGTCAGCATGGCCAGTTGGCGTCTGAACCGCGCGCCGATGATCGGCATCATCGCGAACGGGATCCGCCGGTCGGACATCCGGCTCGGGAACGGCCGCAGGTCCGGGACCGCGGGCGAGACCAGCGTCAGCGTCTTCACCAGATCGGGGTGGCGGGCCGCGAGGATCATCGCGGTCGCCCCGCCGAGCGAGTTGCCGAACAGGTGCACCGGTCCGTGACCAAGACCACGCACGAACGCGGCCAGCGTCTCGGCCTGGTCGGCCAGGTCGAAGGTGTACCCGGTGGGTGGTTCGGACCGACCCGCTCCCGGCATGTCGACGGCGATGCCCTGCGCGTGCAGCGACAACTGCCCGGCCAGGTCGGTCCAGTTCATCGACGATCCGCCGAGGCCGTGCACGAACACCGCCGTCTCGTCGGACGGGCCCGGCGTCCTGCGGATGTGCAGCCGGACACCACCGGCCTCGACGTACTCGCCGGGCCACGGCAGCTGCGTGGTGTCCAGTGGCGGACGCGGCGCGTCGGACAGCGGGACTCTGGTCAGCGGGGCGCGCTCACTGGTCAGGTTCATTTTTCCAGTGTGCCCGCAGTTCAGAGTGGTTATGCGGGCTCGAATGCCGAGACACCCGCCCGACGGACATACCGGCGAGTAAGGTTGGGGAGAAGCGAGGAGGCCGTATGTCGGAAACGATCCAGCAGGGCACCAAGAGCGCCCGGCTGCCCAGGACTGCCCGGCGCGCGCAACTGCTCGCCGCGGCACAGGACGTGTTCGCCGCAAACGGCTACCACGCCGCCGCCATGGACGAGATCGCCGAGCGGGCCGGGGTCAGCAAACCGGTGCTCTACCAGCACTTCCCCGGCAAGCTCGAGCTGTACATGGCACTGCTGCAGACCCACGCCGACCAGCTGATCGCGGGCGTGACGGGTGCGCTGGACTCGACCACCGACAACAAGCTGCGCGTGCAGGCGGCCGTCGGGGCGTACTTCGACTTCGTCGACAGCGAGGGTGAGGCGTTCCGGTTGGTGTTCCAGTCGGACATTCGCGGCGAGCCGGTCGTGCACGAGACGATCGAGCGCGCGACCAAGGCCTGTGTGGACGCGATCACGGCGACCATCACCGCGGACGCGGGCATGGACGAGGAGCGGGCGCGGCTGCTGGCCGTCGGCCTCGTCGGTGCCAGCCAGGTCGCGGCCCAGTCGTGGCTGGCGAGCAACCGGCCGATCGCCAAGCACGAGGCCGTGAAGCTGATCTCGACGCTGGCGTGGCGCGGCATCGGTGGCGGTTACCCGCTGCAGCCGCACTGATCCCGATCGGCCCCCGATCCGCGGCCGGGGCGCACGGTCAGCGTTTGACCAGGAAGGACGCCTTCCAGAACGCCATACCCGGCCCGCCGACCAGTCCGGCCTCGTCGAGGAACTTCATGATCCGCTCCCCCGCCCAGTGCAGCGTCTCCTGGAAGTAGGGGTTGTTCCGCGCGACCTTGGCCGCTTCCCTCGGGTCGAGTCCGACGGACTTGTACACGCGCGGGTTGATCAGACTGCTGGTGATGCCGTGGGAGACGGCCGCGATGAGCAACTGCTGGTACGGCAGTTCCCAGCGGCGCAGTTCCTTCATGCCGCGCACGACTTCCTGGCGCGCGAACGTGACGTGCCGCGCCTCTTCGAGCACGTGGATCTTGTTGACCATGCGCACGAGCGACTGCACGTTGGGGTCCGCCATGCTCTCGCGCTGGATGCGGTCCAGTATCTCCTCGGCGACCAGGATCGAGCCGTACAGCGCGGGGCCGTAGCCGATCACGGGCAGCAGTTTGCCCAGTTTCTTGAGGATCGCGGGTGGCCCGTACGCGGGTGCGCCGACCCGCTCGACGAAGCGGGCGAACATCGTCGAGTGACGGCATTCGTCGGCGATCTCGGTCAGCGCGTACTGGGCGTGCCGGGTGGTCGGGTCGATCCGGTAGACGTCCTTGAGCAGCATCTGCATCAGCAGCACCTCGAACCAGATGCCGTTGCTGGCGACGCTGGCGACCTCGTGCTTGCTCAGCTCGATGCGCTGCTCGGGGGTCAACCGGTCCCACAGATGGGTGCCGTACAGCGAGACGCGGTGGTCCGGCGTGTAGTACATGCCTTCGTTGAGCGGGGCGTTCCAGTCGATGTCGACCTGGGGGTCGTAGAACTTGTCGGCCGACGAGTTCAGCAGCCGCTCGGCGGTCTTCTCGCGGTCGGATCCCTCGGCAACTCGCACCACGCGGCTCATCGTTGACACCCCTTTAGTGTTACCTGAAGTAACAGTTACCTCTGGTAGCATGCAGGCGCATGGGCGAAGGTGTCAAGAGAGACGGCGACGCACGGCGTGAGCGCTGGCGCGAACACCGCGCCGCCCGTCGCGCGGAGTTCGTGGAAGCGGCACTGAAAGCACTCGACGAACACGGTCCCGACCTCGCGATGGAACACGTCGCCGCGGCGGCGGGCGTGACCAAACCGGTGCTCTACCGGCACTTCACCGACAAGGCGGACCTGTTCGTCGCGCTCGGCCAGCGCGGTACGGAGATCCTGTTCGAACGGCTGATCCCGGCGATCAACCGCGAGGAAGCCCCCGTGCCGAGGATCCGCAAGAGCCTCGACGCCTTCTTCAGCGTGATCGAGGACCACCCGAACCTCTACCGGATGCTGGCCCGCAAGGCCTTCAACGGCAGGCCGGTCGACTCCGACCCCGTCCGCGAGGACAAGGAGATGATCGCGGCGGCCCTGACGAGCCTGCTCGGCGACTACATGCGCGCACTGGGGCTCGACTCGGGCGCGGCGGAACCGTGGGCGTACTCGATCGTCGGGATGGTGCAGACGACCGGTGAGTGGTGGCTGGACCGCAGGTCGATGACGCGCGACGCGCTCGTGGAGTACCTGACCACGATCATCTGGTCGGCCATCGACGGCTTCCTGCGCCAGCACGACATCCAGATCGACCCGGACAAGCCGATCGAGATCAACAAAGTGGTCCAGCTGAGGAGAGCCCGATGAGCGACGGTCACGAACACGACGAAGAGGGCTACACCGGCCCGGCCACCCTGCTGATCGACGACAAGGAGCTGGCGGTCGAGCTCGAACTGCGCGGCTACTTCCAACCGATCGACGGCTACTACCGCTGGTACGGCCGCATCAAGCAGAACCAGGACCTGACCGAGCTCGCGAGCGGCAAGAAGATCAAGGCGACTGTGCGAACCCCGCACGGCGAGGCCGTCGCCGAACTGTCCGACCCGGACCCGTGGAACCGATACCGGGTGATGGGCACAAGCAGGCCCCCATTCGCGACAGACCTCGTGAGTGGTTAGCCGAGTTCCCACCCGGCTGACCACTCACGAGAGCCAAGGTCAGGCCTTGACGGAGAAGCCGACCTTGCGAGTGTCGGCGGTGCCGATCTCGACGTACGCCACGCGCGCCGCCGGGATGATGTAGCGACGACCCTTGTCGTCGACGAGGGTCAGCTGGCCCGCGGGGTTCTTCAGCGCGTCGGCCACCAGCGCCTCAACCTCGTCGGGCGACAGGTTGCTCGTGAGGAGCAGCTCCCTCGGGCTGTCCACCACGCCGATCTTGACCTCCACGCTGACCTCCAGCTTTGTTCCCCGCACTTGGTGACGAGGCAAGGTTATCCGAGTCCGAGGGCTGTCATCCGCTTGCCGTGCGCCTGCTGCAGCCGACGGAACAGCGCCGCGATCCCGGCGAGGTCGCCGGATCCCGTCACGATCAGCTCCGTCAGGCCGTCGCGCTCGGCCACGATGTACTGGGCCTGCGTCAATCCCTCGCCCAGCAGCCTCCTGCCCCACAGGGTCAGCTTGTCACGCAGCGCCCGGTCCGCCTCGCAGGCCGCGCGGACTTCGCGCTCGGCGAACGCCGAGTGGCCTGTGTCGGCGAGCACACCCAGCACGAGGTCCTTGGTCGAGTCGTCCAGCCAGTGCGCCAGCTGGCTGTACAGGTCGGCCGCCAGGCCGTCGAACACGTAGGCCTTCACCAGCGACTCGTGCCAGCTGCGCGGCGGCGTCGAGGCGTGGAAGGCCTCGAAGTGCTGGATGAACGGCTCCATCGCCTCGGTCGGCCGCACACCGTGCCGGGTGAGGTAGTGCTCGATCTTGCTGTAGTGCCCGATCTCGGCCGCCGCCATCACCGCGAGCGCCGCGCGCCCGGCCAGGGTCGGCGCGCTGCGGGCGTCCTCCGACAGCCGGTCGAACGCGGAAAGCTCGCCGTAGGCCAGCACCCCCAGTAGATCGACAACTCCGTCCTGCAGCCGTGCGGAGTCCACCACGGATTCAGCCTCGCTCATGGCGGTGAGCGTAACGGCAGGACTGCCCAGGTAGACTGGGTGTGACGCCCGGCGTATCCCAACGCCGTGAGGCGACGTTTGAAAGACAGTGACGGCCAAGAGCCGTCACACGGAGGGTGTGTGCACGCCACGCTGGCCCTCCCGCGCCGACGCCACCCAGCGCCCGGCAGCGGTCGAGCGGCCCAACCAGGGCAGTGCGCACTGGTAAAGAGAGGCGATCACCCTGAGTTCACCCCACAACGAGAATCTGGATCCGCTGGCACTGGAACACAGCGAAGCCGGCGTTCCCGACACTGACACGTCCCACCCGCTGCAGGCCGGTGCCCACGTGCGCACCGACTCGCCGACGTTCGCCGAGTTCGGCGTCCGCGAGGAGATCGTCAAGGCGCTCTCGGCCGCGGGCATCGAGCGGACCTTCGCGATCCAGGAGCTGACGCTCCCGCTGGCGATGGCCGGTGAGGACATCATCGGTCAGGCCAGGACCGGTATGGGCAAGACCCTCGGCTTCGGCGTCCCGCTGCTGCACCGGCTCAACACGCCCGGCGACGGCACCCCGCAGATGCTCGTGGTCGTCCCGACCCGTGAGCTGTGTCTCCAGGTCGCGCACGACCTGACCGACGCGGGCAAACACCTGGGCGTCCGGCTGCTGGCCATCTACGGCGGACGCCCGTACGAGCAGCAGATCTCCGCGTTGCGCAAGGGCGTCGACGTGGTCGTCGGCACGCCCGGCCGCCTGCTCGACCTGGCCGAACAGCGCCACCTGGTCCTCGGCAAGGTCCGCTCGTTGGTGCTGGACGAAGCGGACGAGATGCTGGACCTCGGCTTCCTGCCGGATATCGAGCGGATCCTCGGGATGGTGCCCGACGAGCGGCAGACGATGCTGTTCTCGGCCACGATGCCGGGCCCGATCATCACGCTGGCCCGCACGTTCCTGTCCCAGCCGACGCACATCCGCGCCGAGGAGAACGACCAGGGCGCCATCCACGAGCGCACCCGCCAGTTCGTCTACCGCGCGCACTCGCTGGACAAGGAGGAGATCGTCGCGCGCGCCCTGCAGTCCGAGGGCCGCGGCCTGACGATGATCTTCGCGCGGACCAAGCGGACCGCCCAGAAAGTCGCCGACGACCTGGCCGAACGCGGTTTCGCCGCGGCGGCCGTGCACGGTGACCTCGGCCAGGGCGCCAGGGAGAAGGCGCTGCGCGCGTTCCGGTCCGGCAAGGTGGACGTGCTGGTCGCGACCGATGTCGCGGCGCGCGGTATCGACATCGACGACGTCACGCACGTGATCAACTTCCAGTGCCCCGAGGACGAGAAGACCTACGTCCACCGGATCGGCCGCACCGGCCGGGCCGGGCGCACCGGTGTGGCGGTCACCCTGGTCGACTGGGACGAGGAGTACCGCTGGAAGACCATCAGCGACGCGCTCAAGCTCGACATGCCCGAGCCGGTCGAGACGTACTCCACCTCCGAGCACCTGTTCGCCGACCTCGGCGTTCCGGCGGACGCCACGGGCAGGCTGCCCGAGGCCATGCAGACCCGCGCGGGCCTGGACGCCGAGCAGGAGGAGGACCTGACCGGAGGCAAGAAGAAGCGCCGCCGTGGCGGTTCCGGTTCCGGTTCGCGGACCCGTTCGGCCTCGCCGCGGGCCAAGGAGGCACCGGCGAGTGACAGCGGCGACGAACGGCCGCCGAGGCAGCGCCAGCGCAGGCGCCGCCGCGCGGGCCAGGAGGTGACCGGCGCCGCGGAGGAGACTCCGGCCACGCCGGACACCACCGAGTCGAAGGCCGCGGACAAGCCACGCCGCCAACGCACACGCCGGCGCGCCGGTGTCGAGGTGGCACGTGACGCCGGCGAAACCTCGTGAGTAGCGTGGAGTAGGGACTTCGCGAGCGATCACGAGGAGGACGACGTGTCGGAGACCGCCGAGCACGGGGAAGACGTGCTGGACGGGCCGGTTCCCGACGAGCCACCGCGGCCGCCGCGCACGTCGTTCCACCGCCGCAGGGACTTCCTCGCGGTCCTGGTGATCGTCGTGGTGGTGGTCGCCGGGTGGGTCCTGATCGGCACGTCCGGCGACTTCGCCGCGACGTCGTCGCAGACCGCGCCGGACGATCTGGAGACCCCGCAGGCGCCCAGCACGCTGCCGCCGTCGTTCGGCGAGGCGTGGCGGGCGCCGAGCGGCGCCACGCAGGCCCCCGTCGCCGTCGGACCGTCCGTGGTCACCGGTGACGGCAACGAAGTCGTCGGCCGCAACCCGTACACGGGCAAGCAGCGCTGGCGCTACGCCCGCGACATTCCACTGTGCACAGTCGGCGCGGAGTGGAACGAGGCGATCGCGGTCTACCGCAGGACTTCCACGTCGCTGCCGTCGAGCGACCCGGCCCACAACGGCACGTGCAGCGAGGTGACGTCGCTCAAGTCGACCACCGGCGAACGCGCCCACCAGCGCAACGGCGACGCCGAACTGGACACCCAGCTTCTGTCGGACGGGTCGTTGGTGACCACGACCGGCAAGCGCCTGATTAACACCTGGCGCAGCGATCTCGTGCAGACCATGGAGTACGGCGAGGTCCCCGACATCGTCAACCCGGACAAGCAGCCGCGGGTCGGCTGCACCTACGGCTCGATCGCCGTGACGCAGGGCCGGATCGGTGTCATCGAACGCTGCCCGGCCAAGTCGGACCCCACCGTGACGGGCGACGACCGGCTGACTGTCTACAAGCCGACCGGCAAGGAGAACGAGAGCGACGAGCCGCAGGTCGACTTCAGCATCACCATCGGCGGCAGTCGCGCCAGGGTGATCGCGCTGAACGAGACCTACACCGCGGTCGCGCTGCCGAACCCGAGCCGGGTCCTGGTCTACGACGGCCAGGGCAACAAGGTCGGCGAGTACCCGGTCGACGTGCCGGACGCCGACTTCGCCGGGGACCCGCCGCGCGGCGTCGTCCCGGTCACCAAGGGCACCGACGCGGTGTTCTGGTTCACCGGCAGCAGGACCATCGCGCTGTCGACGGCCGACCTCCGGCCACTGTGGACGAAGGAGAACACGCTGGGCGCCGGCGCGGTGTTCGCCGGTTACCTGCTGCTACCGGTAAAGGACGAGTACCTGGTGACCGATCAAGTGACCGGCGCACGCGTGGCCAGGACGCCGGTGAACCGCGGCGACCACACCGGACCGGTGCAGATGGCCACGCTGGGCCCGATGGTCCTGGAACAGCGCGGCCCGACATTGGTCGCGCTGCGATGACCGGCTCCCAGATCGACCCGCACCACGCCGACCGCGTCGACCTCCCCGGCCGCTACGGTCCGCTGGCCGCGTTGCGCCGTCCGGTGCCGAACGCCCCCATCGCCTTGCTGGTGCCCGGTTACACCGGGTCCAAAGAGGACTTCACGCCGCTGCTCGACCCGATAGCCGAAGCGGGAGTCGAACCGATCGCGATCGACCTGCCCGGCCAGTACGAGTCGGCCGGGCCGAAGGAGCTCGACGCGTACCTGCCCGCGTCGCTCGGCGGCCTGGTGGCCGAGCTCGTCGGGAAACTCGCTGCTGACGGACGGCCAATCCTGTTGGTCGGCCATTCCTACGGCGGCCTGGTCGCCAGGGGAGCCGTGCTGTCCGGCGCTCCGGTGCGGGGTTTGACCCTGATCAGCAGCGGCCCAGGCGAACTGCCGGTCGGGCCGCGGCGCAAGATGCTCGACCTGGCCGAACCCGTCCTGCGTGAGCAGGGTGTCGAGGCGTTGGCGACCTTCCGGCGCGCGCTGTACGAGAACGACCCAGCGTGGCGGAAACTGCCGGAGGAGCTGCGCTCGTTCCTCGACGCGCGGTTCCGCCGCAGCGGCGTCGAGTGCCTGCTGGGGATGGCTGTGGGGCTGCGGACCGAGCCCGATCTCGTGGACAGCCTCGCGCGTCAGCTGGAAACCACGGGCACACCGTGCCTGGTGGCGTGTGGCGCCGAGGACGACGCCTGGCCGATCGCGGCACAACGGGACATGGCCGAACGGGTCGACGCCGACTTCGCTGTGATCCCCGGCGCCCGGCACTCGCCCGCGATGGAGAATCCCGGGGCGCTGCTGGGGGTTCTGCTGTCTACGTGGCGGATGTGGCTGGCCTGATCAGCCCGAACGCGGCGAGGGTCGCGTCGAGCATGGCCTGTTGGGTGGCGGGCGGGTAGGCGGCCGGATCGGTCGAGCCGAAGGCCGCGGCCCCTTCCACCATCGCGATCAGGGCGTACGCCGTGGTCGTGACGCGCTCTCGTGGCCAGTTCGGCTCGACCGATTCGACGAGCCGGGTGATCCGTTCACGCCAGGACTTGTTGTTGGTGCGATGCAGGCCGGTCAGCTCGTCGTCACCGACTGCGGCGGCCAGGAACCCCACCCACACAACGCTTTCGGCCGCGGTCCGGTCGTCGAGCGCCATTCCTTGCGCGAGGACCGCGCGCAACGCGGCTCGCGCGGTGGACGCTTCAGCTTCGAGGTTCTCGGCGCGTTCACGGGTCCGTTCGTGCAGGAGTTGACGCGCGTGCAGCAACAACGCCCGGCGGTTGGGGAACCGGTGCATGACGAGCCCGGTGGTGCAGCCCGCCGCCGCGGCGACAGCGCGGATCGTGAGGCGTTCGATGCCCTGCTCGGCCAGTACGTTCCAGACCGCGTGGGACAGCTGCGCCTGTTGGGCGGGCATGTCGGCTGTTCGTGACATGGATCGCACCCCTCCTACTCGTAACAACTGTTACCGTAACAGATGTTATGGGAGGAGCGGGCGATGCTCGACGCACAGCGGTGGACGATCGAGGCCAGGCCGTGGGACGACCCGGCGGGCGAGGACCTCCGGCTCCGGCAGCGTGCCGAACTCGACGCCCGCTACGGCACCGACGACCACGAACCCGGCCCGCTGCCGACGGCGGCGGACGTCGACGTCTTCCTGGTCGCACTCGACGCGAACACCGGCCAAGCCATCGCCTGCGGCGCCCTGCGCAGGCTCGACGCCACTTCAGCGGAGATCAAGCGCATGTACGTCGCCCCGCACATGCGCGGCACCGGCGTCGCGACCGGCATGCTGCGCGCACTGGAAGCAGCCGCGGTGGAACGCCAGTGGCACACCGTCCGCCTGGAGACAGGAACGGAACAGCCCGACGCCATCCGCTTCTACCGCCGCGAGGGCTACCGCGAGATCCCGTTGTACGGCAACTACATCGGCTCGCCGATCTCACTCTGTTTCGAACGCGACCTGACCTGACGTCAGATCCACCAGAACAGAACAAGCACCGCCACAACGACAAGGGCTAAGCCAAAACCCGCGGCCAACGCGGGTCGGCCGGGCCTGCGATCGATCACCCGTTGCGCGTAGACAGCAAGACCAGCGGCGACGAGGTGCCCGACGAGCTCGATGACACCAAGCCCGGGAACCCCGTTGCTCCACGAGATGACCTGCAGAACCAGAACAGCGACGGCAAGGAGCACAAGCCCAGCCGCCAGGGCACCGCTCAGCTCACGCCAGAACCGGCCCTTGCGGGGCTTGTCCTTCCGCACGGCCTCCGGGCCTGGAACCGAGAAATCATCCGTGGGACGCTGCGGCGGATCCGCTGCGGACAACTCCTCAGTCACCTGCGGCAAGCTGTGACCGGAACCCGGATGCTTGGCCTCCCGCATCGACTTGCGCGCACCAGCCCCACGCGCCGAGCCCGGTGCGGGCAACTCCTCCGTCGCCTGCACCGCGCCGACCGACCCCTGACCCAGTCGTGCGCGGTTGCGGGAAACCCGCTGCCGCGTCGGACCTTCGACGGGCAGCTGCTCCGTGTTGGCGGCGGCGCGCTTGCCTTCCCGCGTCCGGTTCGGGGCGGGCAGTTCCTCGGTCGCGCCGGAGGTGGGCAGTTCGTCCGTCGGCTGGTCCGGCGTCACGGTGCCAGCATCCCCCACGGGGCTGTCGGCGGGCCCGCGGCTTGGCCTTCCGGGCAGTGGCGACGGAAGTCGCACCATGAGCATTGCCTTCCCACTTGCGGCGGGAACAGGACGTCCCGGTCGCCGCCTGCGTCGAGTGTGTCGGTGGCGAGCTGCAGTTCCTCCGCTGTCTCCTCCGCTCGGGCCTGGTGGCGCGCCAGCGATTCGTCTGTGTGCTCCCACACTGCGACATCACCTGTTGGCAGGTGGTGAAGTTCCACTCGGCGGCATTTGCGGCGCAGCGTTCGCGTTGTCGCTATCGCGTACATCGCGAGCGCCTGCGAGCCTCGGGCGTCGTCCGTCGTCAGCGCGCTTCGACCCGTTTTGTAGTCGATGATCACCAGTTCGCCGTCGCGGTCGTCGATGCGGTCGACTCGTCCTTCCGCCACGATCGTCCCCGCAGGCGCCGAGACCCAGCGCTCCAGGCCGATCGGGTCGACGGTCACGTCCGTCTCCGACAGGTAGCGGGCCACCCATTCGCGGGCGCGGTCGCGGTAGACGGCGGCTTGCGCCCCGTCGGCGAAACCGTCGTCCTTCCAATGCGTCGTCACCAGCGCCGCGCCGGCTTCGACCGTGCGCTTTTCCAGTGGTAAGTCGAAGAACGCCCGCAACGCGTTGTGCACGACGGCACCCAGCGTCGAGTGCGCGTACGCGCCGCCGCGCTGCGGAGCCGGGCGGTCCACGTACGTCATCCGGTAGCGACGCGGGCAATCCACCCACGTGGCCAGCTTCGACGGCGTGACCCGCACGAGCTTCTTCGGCATGCTGTCGAATCCGAGCTGCCCTTGCACGTTCTCAAAGTTACCCTGAGCCACTGACAAAACCGCGGACGGAGTCGGCCAGCAGCTGGACCGCGATCGCCGCCAGCAGCAGACCGGCGATCTTCGCCAGCAACGTGATGCCGCTTTCCTTGATCAGCCTGATCACCACGCCGGAGAACCGCAGGCAGATCCACAGCAGGAAGTGCACGGCGAGGATCGCCAACCCCAGCGCCACGTACGACCCGGTGTTGCCTTCCGCCTGCCGGACGAACACGATCGTCGCCGCGATGGCACCGGGTCCGGCCAGCAACGGTGTGCCGAGCGGGACCAGCGCGATGTTGACGTCCTCGACCTCCTGCGCCTCCGTGTGGCCGCTGCCGTGCAACAGGTCCAGCGCGATGATCAGCAACAGCAAGCCGCCCGCGCCCTGCAACGCCGGGATCCCGATGTGCAGGTACGACAGGATCGCCTGCCCGCCGATCGCGAACAGCGAGATCACCGCGAGCGAGACGAGCACGGCCTGCCGGGCCGCCCTGGCCCGCGCCGCTCGCGTCTTGCGGCCGACCAGGCTGAGGAAGACCGGGATGGTGCCCGGTGGGTCCATGATCACCACCAGGGTGATGGTGGTCGCGGTGAACATCCGCGCGTCGAAGTAGTCAGCCAGTGCCACCCGCACATCCAAACAGGACGGCAGCCGATCAGCACGTTCTCCCTGTTCACGGCCGCGCCGAAAGCCGCCGCGAGCGGGTTGAGACTGCGATGAGACGCCACCGGCCGGCGGCGCGCCTATCGTCGTCGGTGTTCGGCAATCGTTCGCAGAACCTTGGTCAACCCCCAGTACCCGGGTCTGGCGGACAACGGCGACCCGTCCGCGTCCCGGGGGTGAGCGGGTAGAACGCGGACGGGTCACCCGTTAGGCCATTCGAGTGGAGCATGCGCCGGGCCAGTAACCAATTCACCGGTGCGGATTACATCCTGGCGTGGAGCTGAGCACGAGCCAGGCGTCCGTGTCCGACCAGGTCAAGTCTTTGCTGGCAGCCGGAACGCGCGTGATCAACCTGGTCGGCCCGATCGGGGTCGGCAAGTCCACCATCCTCTCCGCACTGGCCGCGGACCACTGTTTGTCACAGACAGTGACCTTCCTCGACGACCCCGCCGACGTCGGCCCGAACGACCCGCCTGCCGTTCTGGCGAGCCGCAAACCTGCGCATGGGGTCGTCATCGATGTGCCGCGCTGGACTGCGCCCGAGGTGGCGGAACTGGCCGCGCGGCTCGGCGTCGACCACGACATCGTCACGGTGTTGTCCGGCGGGCTGCCCTTGGTGGTCGGCAGTCTGTGCCGGGCGTTGCGCGAGGTCCCGCCGGACGTGCCAGGCGCGGTCGCCGACCGGGCACTGCGCGAGATGCGGCTCGAACCCCGGTTCGCCGAAGCACTCGCGGACCTGGCCGTCGTCGGCCGGGCCGACGAGGAGCTGCTGACCGAACTGGCCGAGCTCCCGCGTGACCACGACTGGTTCGCCGACCTGGCCGACTCGTGCCTGGTCACCGCGACCACGACCGGCCTCGCGGTGATCGAGCCGTTCCGGACGCTGCTGGATCTGCGGTACCGCTGGCGCGAACCGGTGGCGCACCGGACGGCCATCACCAAGGCGGCAGTCCGCACCCGGCGGCTGCTCGCCGCCGCGACCGACAGCGAGATCCGCCAGGCGCTCACGGAGCAATCGCTGTTCCTCACCGATGATCCCCTTGTCCGGCAGTCGCTGTTCCCGCCGTCGAACCAGGACCCCCGCGTCCGCAAGGCTTCCCCCGACGAGTACGACGAGATCGCCGTGTTCGTGCGGGAATGGGCCCGGCAGGGCGGGCTCAACCCGGCGAGGACCAACCGGATGCTCGACGACTGGCTGACGCACGCCGCCGACGGGTTCAACCTGGTGTGCGGGCCGGACGGCCACCCCGTCGGGATGAGCTTCACCCCGCGGATCACCGACGACACGATGGCGGTGATCGAACCGATCACCCAGCAGCACACCGGAAGTCTCGTCGACGGCGCGTTCGTCGGCATGGCCGTCTGCGACCCGCGCCAACCGGCCGCACACGCCGCGCTCCTGCGGCACGTCCTCACGGTCGGCGTGCAGCACGGCGGGCTCGTGATAGCCACGCCGTCGCCGCAGTACCAGGCGTTGTCCCGCCGGTTCGGGTTCGACCACCCGGGTGCCGCCCGCCGTGATCCCTACGACTGCGGCCGGGATTCGGAGATATTCACGCAGGACTTCGTTACGTGGGACCGCGTCACGGGCTGGCTGGACGGGCTCGCCGCGGCGGGCGTCGCGCCGCCCGTGCCCGCGGACGTCCGGTGGTGCGCGGCGGAGATCCGCAAGGCGCTCGACCACGTCGGCGATTCCGTGAAACTCGCGCGCAGCCCGTTGGTCGTGATCACCGGTACTCCGGAGGTCCTGCACGACTTCCTGACCACCGCCATCACGGAACTGGCGGGCGCGCGGAACCAGACGACCTCACAGGCCGGGCACATCCTGCACGCGTACTACCTGCGCAGACGACGTGACCACGTCGGCGTCGCCAACCAGCTGCACCTCAGCCGCGCCACGTACTTCCGCCGTCTCGACCACGGCCTGGTCGAGCTGGCCACCCGGTTGCTCAGCCGCTGGACATGACTTTTCCGTGCAGCACGGGAACGACGCCGGACGTGCGGGCGACGAGTTCCGCGAGCGCCTCGGGCGATGTCGACTCCTGGCCGATCCTGATCGTCTTGTTCGTGCCGTGGTAGTCGCTCGAGCCGGTCTTGACCAGGCGCAGGTCGCCTGCCAGCTCGGCCAGTTCCGCGCGGGCGGACGGGGTGTGGTCGGGGTGGTCGACCTCCAGGCCGCTCAGCCCGGCCGCGGCCAGCTCCTTGATCACGTCGGCGGTGAGGGTCGGGCCGCGGTGCCGGGCGAAGGCGTGCGCGAGGACGGTCACGCCACCCGCGTCGGCGATCATCTGGATGGCGGTGTGCACGGGGGTGTCCCGTCTGCTGACCATGAACCGGCCGCGTGAGTTGAGGAACACCCGGAACGCCTCGTCGACCGATTCGACGACACCCGCTTGGACCAACGCCATGGCCAAGTGCGGACGACCGGCGGGCGAGTCCGCCGGGAGCGAGGCGAGCAGGTCGTCCGCGTCGACGGGGTAGCCGTCGGCGGCCATGCGCTTGGCCATCTTGTGCAGGCGCTCGCGCCGTTCAGCGCGCAGCCGGGACTGCTCGGCCACGATCACGGGCGCGTCGGGGTCGAAGAGGTATGCCAGCAGGTGCACGGTGACCACGCCACCGAGCCCGTTCGGGGATTCGCAGGACAGCTCGGCACCCCGGACCAGTGACAGGCCGTCCGGCAGCGCCGCCGCCGCTTCGGCCCAGCCCGCAGTGGTGTCGTGGTCGGTCAACGCGACCACGGACAACCCGGACTCGGCCGCCGTGGTGATCAGTTCTGTCGGCGTGTCCGTGCCGTCCGATACGGACGAGTGCGTGTGCAGGTCGATCACCATGCCATCCAGTGTGCTGCATGGCATGGCTCTCTCCGCACAGGCGCCTGGCCAACGGCCGACCGCTAGCCCGCGGCCTTCTTGCCCAAGGCCGCCTTCTTGGCCTTGATCATCGAGAACCGCTCGGCCTGTGCCTTCTTGTCACCGAACACCAGTTCCGAGATGGCGTCGTAGACCTGCTCCGGCTTCGGCAGGTAGTTGATCTTGTTGAGCGCCTGGATCTGACCAGCCGACTCGACGACCATCGTGCCGTAGCCGAACAGCCTGCCCACCCACGAACGTTCGTACGTGAGGTCCGTCACCTTGCCGATCGGCATCATCAGGACCTTCGTCGTGAACACGCCTGTGGTCATCATGAACCGTTTGTCGGTCACGACGATCCGCTCCACCCACCACTCGAGCACCAGGTAGGCGAACCGGAGCAGCACGATCAGCGCCGCGTACCAGAGCACGTTCTGAAACAGCCACATCGACGGCGGCAGGATGTAGGAGATCATCACGGCGACAGCGAGCAACGCCGCCGCCTCGAAGACATCCCACGCCAGCACCGCCCAATGCCGGCGAACCCGGATCACTCTTCGTTCGGAGTCGAGGAGGTACTCGTCTGGGTCCCTGGGCGCGAACATGTGTCCAGTATCTCGCGATTACCCGCTGAAGACAGTGCGGACGAAGGTAATTACGGCCTCCGCGGCTTCCTTCAGCGTGTCGATGATGTTGGTCACGATGCCCGCCGACTGCGTCGGTTGAGTTACCAGGAAGAACACGAGCAAAGCGACTCCGGTCAACACGAGAATTTTCTTCGTGTTCACGACGACCAACCCCGTCCTTCTTCGCACCCAGTGGCGCCTGTTGAAAACCGTTGTACCGCACGAGGCGGTCACCTGACGAGAGTTGTACAGCACTCGGAGCAGGCGCTCAGAGGCCCGGCCCGATCACGCTACGCTGCGTGGTCGTGCAGGGTGGGCAGGTTCGTATGATCAGGTGCGTCGGAGGGGTGACGCACGACACATATGGCCGTCTTCTGATGGTTAAACGTGCGAACGCCCCTGGTCAGGGCCTGTGGTCCATCCCCGGCGGACGGGTCGAACCCGGTGAGTCCGACGCGGCCGCCGTGGCCCGTGAGCTGCGCGAAGAGACCGGTTTGAGCGTTTCGCTCGGCCGTTTGGTCGGCACCGTCACCCGCCCGGCCGCGAGCGGTTTGTACGAGATCTTCGACTACGAATGCCAGGTCACCGGGGGCGTTCTGCGGGCGGGTGACGACGCCGCCGAGGCCGCATGGGTCGACCTGGCGACGTTCACCACACTCGAACGGACGAATTTGCTCAGCGTCGACCTTGCTCCCACACTTCGGGACTGGTCCATGCTGCCTCGCGCATAGGTTTCGCTGTCACAGCCAGGACAGGCTTTGGCCGTGTGCGCCGGTCCGGCCGAGCAGGCGCGCGTCCGGCTTGCCTGCCTCCCACGTGACGAGACCGAGCAGGCCCCAGTTGTCCTTGGGGTGGTCCTCGAGCTCCGTGCGACCGGGCACCAGGTAGGTCATCGCGGCGAGGTAGTGCTCCTGGCTGACCCACCAGAGGGGTCTGGTGGCCGCCAGCGCGGCCACAGCGGCCACGAACTCCTGCCTCCGATCATCCGACATGTACGGCAGCACGTGGCTCGTCATGACGACGAGAGGCAGCTCCGCGGGCACGTGGCCGGCAGCCGTCGCGAGGTCGTCGACCGCGTCCCCGGCAACCAGCACCGGCCGGTCCTTCTCCTGCATCTCGGCGGCGACGCGCAGCGTGCGGGACCGTTCCGGCTGGTCGGCCCAGACGCAGGCCTCCAGCCAGGCGAGTTCCTCCTCGTCGCGCAGGTCGATCGGCCTGCGGTCGAGCCCCACCTTGGCGCCGACGGCGATCTTCTTCGGCAGCTTGGGCAACGGCTGCCCCGACACGGCGCAGGTCAGCACCAGCGGCGTCTTCGCGGGGCCCGCGTTGACCTGCTCGCCCGCCTCGTTCTGGTAGCGGAAGCCGTAGCGGTCGACGCCGAGCAGCAGGCCCGCGCTGGCGCCGACGTCGAGCAGCCCGATCGGTCCCTTGCTGACCTTGGCGGCCTCCTTGGCCGCCATGGCGATGGCCGGGAACATCGGGGCCGCCCTGCGCACCTCGTTGGTCTGCGTGGTCCGCGTGGAGATCAGCTCCCGCATCTTGTCCGCGCGGTCGAGCACGAACTCGCGGAACAACGTCCAGACGCGCTCGTCCGGTCCGAAGCTGCCGCCCATGGTCAGGTAGTAGCTGGCCAGCTCGATCCACGGCTCCGCCTGGACGAGGCGTTGCGCGGCGGCGAAGAACAGCGTGCCGTGCGCGAAGTTCTCCGGCGCGGCGGCCAGCAGCGCGGCCACCTCGTCGTCGTCCTTCGCCCGGCCGGCCAGTAACTCGTACAGCGGCGAGATCCCGGCGGCCTCGTGCGTGGCGAAGTTGGTCAGCCGCGCCTTGGCCAGCTCAAGCGAGGCCATCAGGCCACGGGCTCCGGCCGACCCGGCTGCTCGCCACCCCGCGCCTGGCCGTACGAGCGTTTGGGAACCATCACCTTGCGGCGGAAGACGCACACGATCGTCCCGTCCTGTTTGTACCCACGAGTCTCCACGTAGACCACCCCACGGTCGTCCTTGGACTTCGACGGTGTCTTGTCCAGCACCTCGGTCTCACCGTAGATCGTGTCACCGTGGAAGGTCGGTTTGACGTGTTTGAGCGATTCCACTTCCAGGTTGGCGATCGCCTTGCCGGACACGTCGGGCACCGACATGCCGAGCAGCAGCGAGTAGATGTAGTTGCCGACCACCACGTTCTTGCCGAAGTCGGTTGTCTCCGCCGCGTAGTGCGCGTCCATGTGCAGCGGGTGGTGGTTCATGGTGATCAGGCAGAACAGGTGATCGTCGTACTCGGTCACCGTTTTGCCAGGCCAGTGCTTGTACACCGCGCCGATCTCGAACTCTTCGAAGTAGCGACCGAACTGCACTTGAACTACCTCCGTGTAACGCTGCCGATGGGCGAGGACGACAGTGTGGTTGCACAGGGAGTATTCTGTGCAACTGGTGTGTGAGCGACTCCACCGCTCGCACGACCCGACCCAGGGAGGTGAGGACAGCTGTGAGTGGCACAGATAGCGCGCCGAGTACCAACAGCGTCCCCACCGGCAGGGTCGGCCTCACCAGCTAGGCCCCGCGGTACCGGCCGGGACGCTCGCAGTGGCCGGGGTTGGACTTGGGTCCCTCCGGCACGTCGCACGCCCGAGCACGACCATGTTGGAGGCCACCATGGCTACGATCCGCCCGCTGAGCGGTCTGCGCGGAAAGCCGGACCGCGGCACCCCGCGACCGCCGTTGCCGGTGCCGGTTTCCGCCTACGTCGTGAACTGCGGGATCTACCGCGACGGCAGCCGCGTCCCCGGCCGTTGGACGCACGCGGACGCGATCGCCGAGGTGCGCAAGCACAATGACGGTTTCGTCTGGATCGGACTGCACGAGCCGGACAGCGACCAGATCACGGGCATCGCGGAGACGTTCGGCCTGCACGAGCTGGCCGTCGAGGACGCGGTGCAGGCGCACCAGCGCCCCAAGCTCGAACGCTACGACGAAACGCTGTTCATGGTGCTCAAGACGGTTCGCTTCGTCGAGCACTCGTCGCCGACCACGGCCAACGAGATCGTGGAGACCGGCGAGCTGATGGCGTTCCTCGGCAAGGACTTCATCGTCACGGTCCGGCACGGCAACCACTCCGGGCTGGCCTCGCTGCGGGCCGAGCTGGACAAGGAGCCGGACCGGCTCAAAGCGGGCCCGGCCGCGGTGCTGCACGCGATCGCCGACCGGGTCGTGGACAGCTACCTCGACGTGTCCGAGCGGTTCGAGAACGACATCGAGGAGATGGAGACCACCATCTTCCAGCCGCGCACGGTGGTCAGCGCCGAGCAGATCTACCTGATGAAGCGCGAGGTGCTCGAACTGCGCCGCGCGGTCACCCCGTTGGCGAACCCGTTGCGGCGCTTGGCAGAGGGCTACACACCACTGGTTCCCGAGCAGATCCGTTCGTACTTCCGCGACGTGGACGACCACCTCACGACGGTGACCGAACGGGTAACGACGTTCGACGAGATGCTGAACACCCTGATCGACGCCACCCTTGCCAAGATCACGCTCCAGCAGAACACCGACATCCGCAAGATCACCGCGTGGGCCGCGATCATCTCGATCCCGACGATGGTGGTCGGCGTGTACGGGATGAACTTCGACTTCATGCCCGAACTGCGCTGGAAGTTCGGATATCCGTTGGTACTGGTGCTGATCGTCGCGGTGTGCACGTGGCTCTACCGGGTGCTGCGCAGGAACCGATGGCTCTAGCCGGGCGACGAAGCCCGGCCGCCAACTCGGTCCCCGCCCCTGCCCACCTCCTGACACCCTGATGGAGGCCACCATGTCCAGGTTCTGGTTCAACCCGATGTTCTGGCTCGTCACCGTGATCGTCGCGTGGCTGGTCCTGATCACGCTGTCCATCGCGGACAACCCCGAGGGCGCACGCGCGCACTCGATGCAAGCCCCGCAGTCCGAACTGCTCACCCGCTAGCGCCGCGTTTCCGCGACCAACGAATGCGGCCTTCGGTGCGCGAAACGCGACCAAGGCGGCATTCGTCCTATGCTCGGCACGTGCCGAGGGTGTTGACCGTGTCCGACGAGGTCGTCGAGTCGCTGTGGACCGACCAGGTCCGCAGGCACTCGGTCGACCTCGTGCTCGCCGCGGGCGACCTGCCGTTCGACTACCTCGAGTACCTCGCCAACGCCCTCGAACTGCCCTGTGTCCTCGTCCCCGGCAACCACGACGCCGACCTGGGCGGCTTCGCCCGCAGGCGCGGGCTCTGGACGCGCGACGGGTTCCCGGCGCGGTGGCCCGGCCCGCAGGGCTGGGTGGACACCGACGGGCGGGTGGTGGACGTCGCCGGGCTGCGGATCGCCGGTCTCGGCGGGTCCATCCGCTACAGCGGCGGCCCGAACCAGTGGACGGAGAGACAGCAGTCGCGGCGGGTGAGATCACTCGCCCGCACCGCTCACCGCCGGTACCGTCGAGATGGGCGAGGCGTGGACGTACTGCTGACGCACGCGCCACCGCTGGGAGTCGGAGACCGGGAGGATCCGCCACACCGCGGCTTCGCCTGCCTGCACGACGCGGTGCGCCGGATGCGTCCGGCGTGGCTGCTGCACGGACACATCCATCCGCATGGTGAACACCTCACCGAACAGCGGCTGGAGGAGACCAGGGTCGTCAACACGGTCGGCTACCGGATCCTGGACATCACACCGGGAGGTGACGGTGCCGATGGGTGACACGGGGTTCCCGCAAGCCGACGCGGAGAACGACTTCCTGCGGGCACGCCGCCGCCAGGTGCTGTCCCGCCTGGCGGCGTGGCTACGCCGCGAACCCGACGACGTCAACATCATGCTGCCGTTCGACGAGGTGGTCGACGCGCTCGGGCGGACCGGCGAACGCAGGCTCGGCCCGCAGGTGATCCGGCTGGACTCGATCGTCGGCAGCGTGGACCGCACCAGGGACTTCGACCGCCGGTTCCGGCCGATGTCCGGCAGGCTGCGGGAGCGCTGGGAGCGCCTGGCCCGCGCGCAGCGCCGGGGTGAGCCGATCCCGCCGATCGAGGTGTACCGCGTCGGCGACCTGCACTTCGTGTCCGACGGGCACCACCGGGTGTCCGTGGCGCACGCACTGGGGCAGGCCACGATCGAGGCCTACGTCACGGAGGTCAGGACCAAGATCTCGGCGAACGGCATCCGCTTCCGCGGCGACCTGATCGTCAAGAATGACCGGCGGCTGTTCCTGGAACGGGTGCCGCTCGCGGGCGCGGCCCGCGCGGCGATGGTCGTCACCGACTCGTGGAACTACACGATCCTGAGCGAAACCGTCGAGGCGTGGGGCTTCCGGCTGATGCAGGACGAATGCCGGTTCCTCAACCGGACCGAGGTCGCGGCCCGGTTCTACGCCGAGGAGTTCGAGCCGGTGGTCGGCATGCTGCGGCAGGCCGGGCTGATCGGCGACCGCACCGAGGCCGAAGCGTATCTGGCGGTGAGCGAGCAGCGCTACCGGCTGATGCGCACCCACCGCTGGGACGACGACGTGATCACCGCGCTGCGCAAGGGATAGCGAGCGATGACCATCGACTTCCTCGCCGGGATCGTGGAAACCGGCGCGGTGCACGGCGTCGACGCCGATCTGGACCCGTCGGTCGTGCACCGCGTCTTCGGCGAGTGCGACCACGTGAACGTCAACGGCCTCTCCTTCTGGTGGGGCTATGGCATCCTGGAGATCTTCTGGGACAAGAGGGAAAGCGGTCACGGCGTCTGGGGAACGCACTTCACCGCGCAGGCGCACCGCCTCGATCCCCCGCTGCGTTGGACCGCCCTGAGCGGTGAACTCGCTCGGCGTGGCGTCGAGATGGTCGAACTACCGCCCCGGCAACCCGATCAGGAGCACGTGGAGTACTTCCAGCCGGTCTCGAAGATCATGGTGATGGTGCGCCGGTCCGGCGGTGAGATCCACAACGTGCAGTCCCGGTTCCAGATGCTGTACCCGGACCACGACTGGGGCGCCTGGGACGCGGTCAAGCAAAGCCTGAAGCACGCGCTCACGCTCTCCCCGGACGAGCGGGTCGCCTGGATCGAGCGCGGCAAACCGGCGGAGAACGTGGCCGCCTGGTGGCACTACCGCTGCCGTGTGATCACCGGGCACTCGTGGAGCTTCGGAACGTTGCCCGACCGCGCGGACTGGGTGAAGTTCGCGTTCTGGGCGTGGGGCCACGCAGGCACGCTCGGCGTCCCGTCGGCCGTGGTGGCCCGCGAGGTCGCCGCGTACAGCGCCATCCTGGAGGACCTGCACCCCGAGTTCGACCGGCCGTCAGCCGATTCCCTGGTCCGCCCGTGCCTGGAACACCTGACCGGTGCGATGGACCGCTCGGACAAGGACCTCATCGCCGCGGCGGCCCTGCACCGGCACGCCATCCAGGCCCCGGCGCTGGTGGCCGGCGTGGACCAGTGGATCGCGAAGCGGGCCGACCTCCCTAGCGTTTCCCTCCGGAGGTGCTGACGCGCTCGGGCGACGGACGTACCTCGTCCATCAGCCGGTCCGCGTAGTTGTCGAGCAGCCGTGTACCGACCTGTTGTGCGTACCCGAAAAGCACAGCCCAGAGCAGCAGGGCGGCCTGCGACCCGACGTACACGATCCCGCTGACCAGCCCCGCGCCCAACGCGAGCAGCCCGACCGCGGACAACGTGGCACCCAGCAGGATCTTCACCAGCGCCTGGTATCCGACGAGGACGTACGGCGACAGGTCCGGTCTGCGCCGGATCAGTAGTAGCACAACGGAAATCGTCGCACCCAGCGCACCGAAGAGCTGGACCATCCAGACGTCCCACCCGCTCGCCGCACCGGTCCCCGTCGGGCACAACGGTTGGTGTACAGCCATGTTCGGCGGCATGCACATCGGGACGAGGCCGGGTTTGATCAGTCCGACCAACCCCAAGGTGAAGTTGAGGACGAACAAGGCCAGGCTGATGACGATCAGCTTGTTGCGCAACGCCCTCGCGGCGGCGTGTGCGTCGTCCGACGCGTCGAAGGCCGCTCGCATCGCGTCCACGACCGTCGCACGGTCGGGGTTCTCCCGTTCCATGGCGGCACGGCGCGGGTCGCCCTCTTCGAGGTACATCCGCACCCGGGCCCGCAGCCCAGGCAGTTTCGACGGCAGATCAGGATCCGCTGCGGCCAGGTAGATCTCGGCCTCGTGCAGCGCACGCCACGCGCGTTCGATGTGCCAGCCCGACCACCAGGAAGCCCCGGAACGCCACCACTTGTTGTCCGCACTCCGCAGCGCGGCATCCACGATCTCCAGCGAAACGTCGGCTGCCTTACGCGCGACCTCACTCGCCGGGACCGGCGGCAACGCAGCCAGATCCGCCCGAACCCGCCGTGCCCGTGATTCGACCGTCAACTGCCAATCGGTGACATCGGCACCGACCTGCCAACCGACAGTGACATTCTCGGCCATGATCGATCACCCCGAGTACAGGATGACATTCACACAGTGCCGGTTTCAGGGGCCGAACGAGTGGTTTCACCTGGTCAGGGCCGCTACCCGGGAAGCAACGCGAATCCCTCCTTCTCCGCCGCGGCACGCAGCTTCTTGCCCCACGCCGCGAACACGCTGATGTCCGGGTCCGCCTCGGCAGCGAGTATCGCGGAAGCGAGCTGGATCGCGTCAAGCGATCGCATCCCATGCCGACGGGCCAACCGGGCCGCCGCCTCCGTGATCACTTTGTCCACGCCGACTACGCCGAACTTGGAGTCCTCGTCCTCGGTACCGTGGTAGTCGGCCTCGAAACCGGCAACCAGCAATTCGGCTTGCTTGTCGTTGATGTCGCCGAGCCGCATCTTGTGCCAGAGCGCCGACGGCACCTCCACCCGAGCCAGTTGCGACACGACCATGAAGGGGACAGTCCGAATCACCTCGCAATCCGGCTCATCGACGTAGATCTTCACCAGCGCCGACGAATCGGCGTACACAGTCACTCGCCCCGCTCCTCGCTGACAATGTCGGACAGCGGAGTTCCCTTACCTGCCGCCTTCCTGGCCTTCTCGAATTCCTCCCGCGACGGGCGCACCCGGTACCGCTCATGACCATGCTCATCCACATAGACAGGCATGGTCACGGCCAAGAGGTCCACCCGCGCAAGACGTTCCCTGACCCGGGCCGCTTCATCACTGACCAGGTCCGGATTGGTCGCGGCCTCCAGCACCAGGGTCATGAAGTCGTTCATGCTGCGCCGTTGCGCCGCAGCAGCCTTGCGGACCCGATCCACTAATGCGTCTTCTGCTCGCCAGCTCACTTGCGCCATGCTTGCATGCTACCATCAAGACAGCATGCAAGCACGGCGATTTCGTGATGTCATCCGGCGTAGGTGAGGTTCTTCCCGTTCGACGGGTCGAAGAGCAGCACCTTGTCGGCGTCGAACCAGACGTCCAACGACTCGCCCTGGCGGGCGTCCGAAGCCGCGGAAAGCCTGGTCACGACCTGCGAACCGCTGTCGGGTACGTCGGCGGAGCCCGAGTCGGCCGCCAGCTCCTCCAACTCCTGGGACGTGGCCTGGTCGCCTTCCACGGTGAAGTAGGCGTACTTGTCCGACCCCATCGACTCGAGCACGTCCACCGTCGCGGCGAAGGTCGCGCCGCCCGCTTTGGCCGAGTCGTCGAGCAGGTGGGCGTCTTCGAAGTGCTCGGGCCGGATGCCGAGGATCACCTCGCGGGACGCGCCCGCCTTCTCGACCAGCGCACGGATCCGGTCGGTCAGCGCGAACTTGCCGATCGGCGAGTTGACCTCGTTGTCGGCCAGCGTCGCGGGCAGGAAGTTCATCGACGGCGAGCCGATGAACCCCGCCACGAACAGGTTCGCGGGCTGCTCGTACAGGAACTGCGGCGACCCGATCTGCTGCACGATGCCGCCGCGCAGCACCACGACCCGGTCACCGAGGGTCATCGCCTCGGTCTGGTCGTGCGTCACGTACACCGTCGTGGTGCCGAGCTGCTTCTGCAGCTTGGACAGCGACGTCCGCATCTGCACGCGCAGCTTCGCGTCCAGGTTGGACAGCGGCTCGTCCATCAGGAACGCCTTGGGGCTGCGCACGATCGCCCGGCCCATCGCGACGCGCTGGCGCTGGCCACCGGACAGGTTGCCCGGCTTGCGGTCGAGGTGCTGGGTCAGGTCGAGCGTGGCCGCGGCCTGCTCGACCTTCTGCCTGACGATCTTGTCGTCCACTTTGGCCAGCCGGAGCGGGAACGCCATGTTCTCCCGCACGCTCATGTGCGGGTACAGCGCGTACGACTGGAACACCATCGCGATGTCCCTGTCCTTCGGCGCCTTCTCGTTCACGCGCTGGCCGTCGATGCGCAGCTCACCGTCGGAGATGTCCTCGAGCCCGGCGATCATGTTCAGCGTCGTGGACTTCCCGCAGCCGGACGGGCCGACCAGGATGACGAACTCGCCGTCGGCGATGGTGAAGTCCGCTTCGGATACCGCGAGCGCACCGTCCGGGTACCGCTTGGTCACCTTGTCAAGCACGATTTCAGCCATCATCAACCCTTTACGGCACCAGAGGTCAGCCCCGCGACGATGCGGCGCTGGAAGAACAACACGAACAGGATGATCGGGATGGTGATCACGACGGCCGCGGCCGACACCGTCCCGGTCGGGTCCTCGAAGTACGAGGCGCCGGTGAAGAACTGCAACGCGGCGGGCACCGTGCGCGACGCGTTCGTCGACGTCAGCGAGATCGCGAAGAGGAAGTCGTTCCAGCAGAAGATGAACACCAGGATGGCCGTGGTGAACACGCCGGGCGCCGCCAGCGGCGCGATCACCTTGCGGAACGCCTGCCCCGGCGTCGCGCCGTCCATCTTGGCCGCCTTCTCCAGCTCCCACGGGATCTCGCGGAAGAACGCCGACAGGGTGTAGATCGACAGCGGCAGCGCGAACGTGATGTACGGCAGGATCAGGCCGGGCCACGTGTCGAACAGCCCGAGTGCCCGCTCCATGTCGAACAGCGGTGACACCAGCGAGACCTGCGGGAACATCGCGATCAGCAGCGAGACGCCGACCAGCGCCCGCTTGCCGGGGAAGTCCAGCCGGGCGATGGCGTACGCGGCCATCGTGCCGAGGACCACCGCGATCACCGTCGCGATCACCGCGATGCCGATCGAGTTCACCAGCGCCCGCAGGAAGTCCGTGGTCTGGAAGATGTCGACGTAGTTCTGGAACGTCCACTCGGTCGGGATGAAGCTCTTGTCGGTGATCGCCGACTTGGTCTTCAGCGACAGCGACAGGATCCACAGCACCGGTACGAGTGCGTAGACCACCACGACGATGTCGATCAGTGTCCACCGGGCGACCCGGCCCGGCGTACGGGTCGTCATCATGGCCATCAGCGCTTACCTCCTGGGTCGGAACCAGGCGCGGCCGTACCGAACACCTTGATGAAGACGAACGCGATGATCGCGACCGTGATGAAGATCAGCACCGACATCGTCGAGCCGATACCGAGGTTCAACCCCTTGATCAGGTTGTTGTAGGTCTGGATCGACACCGACGACGTGCCGGGCGTGAGCACGAAGAGGTTGTCGAAGATGCGGAACGCGTCGAGCGTGCGGAACAGCAGCGCCACCAGGATCGCCGGCTTCATCACCGGCACCATCACCTTGGTGAACCGCTGCCACGGCCCGGCGCCGTCCATCGACGCCGCCTTCAGCAGGTCGTCCGGCACCAGCGCCAGGCCTGCCATCAGCAGCAACGCCATGAACGGCGTGGTCTTCCACACCTCGGCGAGCACGACCGTGAAGAACGCGGCCGTCTTGTCGGTCAGGGCACCCGCCGACACGAGGTCGCTGAGGTACCCGGTCTTGTCGTCCCACGCGTAGCGCCACGAGAACGCGGCGACCACGGTCACGATGCCGTACGGGATCAGGGAAACCGTGCGGACGAGACCGCGGCCCACGATCGTGCGGTGCATGATCAGCGCGAGGCACATGCCCAGCACCAGTTCGAGGATCACCGACACGACCGTGATCAGCATGGTCAGCCCGAACGCGTCCCACCAGTACCCGCTGCCGAGCACGGTGATGTAGTTGTCCAGGAAGACGAACTCGCTCTGGTTGGGGAACCTCAGGTCGTAACGCTGCATGGACAGCCAGATCGAGTAGATCACCGGCCAGCCGGTGACGGCGATCATCACGAGCGCGGCGGGCGCGCAGAGCAGCAGGCCGAGTTTGCGCTCGGCCCGTTTGCCTTCGCTGAGCTCCTGCTTCGGCTTCTTGGCCGCCTTGGCCGGTGCGGGTTTCACCGCGGCGTGGGTCACGGCAGGATCCCTTTCGACTGGAGCGCATCCTGCAGTTCACGGCGCAGGCGGTCGGCCGTGGCCGGTGGATCGATGTCGCCGGGCGGGGACAGGATCGCCGAGATCACCGTCGACGCGTTCTGGTACGCCGGGGTCAGCGGCCGCGACTCGGAGGCCTTGAGCGACTCGAAGACGGCGTCCTTCATCGGGTACGCCATCACCATCGTCGGGTTCGTCTTCTCGTCGACCGGCTTGTCCCTGTCGACCGGCGTCGGGTCGTCGTACACCGACTGGATGGTCGGCGGCAGCGACTCGTTGATCGCCTGGAACTTCTGGTTGTCGGCGTTGCGCAGGCACAGCGCCGCCTCGAACGACTCCTGCGGGTGCTTCGAGTACGCGCTGACCGCGAGGTTGAAGCCACCGATCGTCGGCTTGGACGGCTGACCGGGGATCACGCCCGGGTACTGCGTCCACTTGAGATGCTGGAACCGGTCCGGCGCGTCGGACTTGATGCTGGCGTAGACGAACGGCCAGTTGAGCTGGAACGCGGCCTTGCTGTTGGCCTGCTGGAAGCCGAGCTGGACCTGTTGTTCCTTGGCCGAGGTCAGATCCGACGACGTGACGCCGACGGACGCGAGCCGCTTGAGGATCTCGAGGCCCTTGACCGCGCCCTGGTCCATCACCACGCTCTTGCCGTCGTCGGACAGGATGTGCCCGCCCGCGGAGTTGACGATGGTGTTGTAGTTGACCACCAGGCCCTCGTACTGGGCCGCCGTCAACAGGATCTGGTACGGCTTGCCGTCCTTCTTGAGCTGCTCGGCCGCCGAGATCATCTCGTCGAACGTCTTCGGCGGCGTCGGCGTGAGCCGGTCGTCGTACCAGAGCAGCTGCACGTTGGTGTTCTTCGTCGCCGAGTACAGCTTTCCGTTCCACTGCGCGGTGCTCAGCGGTCCGGGGAAGACGTCACGTTCCGCCTCGGCCTTGTTCTGTCCCGTCCACTCGAGAATCCACCCCGCCTCGGCGAACTCCGCGACCCACACGACGTCGAGGCCGAGAACGTCCATTTCGGAGTCGTTCGCGGCCAGCCTGCGGACCATCTGCTCGCGCTGCCCGTCACCTTCCCGTGGCAGCTTGTTGTATGCGATGGTGTATCGGCCGTTTGCCTGTTGGTTGCACTTCGCGACGACCTTGTCGAAGACCTGCTCGGGCGAGTAGTACACGTTGATCGTGATGCCCGAATCTGATCCGCATGCGGCCACGAGCGGCGTGGCGATGATCGCCGCCCCCAGAGCCGCGACAAGGCGTCGTCCCCGCGCGGTGCGACTGGCGCTGCGCATGAACCCTGCCTCCTCGTCCTGCGAGGAAACCGGGCATGCCCCTCAGCCGCGCGCCCGGCACCTCGATGTGCCCCCGAACGCGGTGTGCCCAACCTCACCCGTGACGCGCTCGGGCCCACTGAACTTAGGCGGCTTGATCACCCCTCGCAAGCGATTGGAGGAGTGTCTGCAGAAACGATTGCGTGAAGCTTCTACGGGGTACCACCCGATGGGCGCATTGACAGCTTCGCCAGCAGGTCCCGGCCGCGTTCGGCGTTCCTCGGCTGGCAGAGCACGTCGTAGCGGCCCGCCACCAACTGGCTCGCCGACGCGAAGTCACGCCGCCCCCGTGTCGACATGTAGCTGACGGCCGCGAAGGTCAGGCCGAACAGCACGCCCGCGGCGACCCCGACAAGAACCGGAACGAGTGACACGCCCTGGTTGGAGAAGTACGCGAGCAGGATGCCGACGAACAGGCCGAACCACGCACCGGACAGCGCGCCGGTGCCGAGCACCTTTCCCCACGTCAACCGGCCGACGATGCGCTCGACCAGCATCAGGTCGACCCCGACGATGGTCACCTCGGTGACGGGGAAGTCCTGACCGGCCAGGTGCTCGACCGCGCGTTGAGCGCCCTCGTAGGTGTCGTAGGAGCCGATCGGCCAGCCCGATGGCGGCGTCGGCAACCGGGGCAACCCCGGATTGGGCCGCCCTTGCCCAGAGAAACCACCGGCCACGACATTCACCTCTTCCACGCCGCACAGCAGTGCTTCCATCCTGCCAAGCCGGACATCAGGACGCGAACCCGGCCGTCGCGGGGCCCGGCAGAACGTCGATGTCAGCCGGGGTCATGGGCTTGTGGCAGACGGAGCAGGACAGCTCGACATGACTGATCTCACCGCACGCGTGGTGCCGGTAGAGCACAGGAGGGCCGGCCGTGCCGGCGGTCCACCGGTCACCCCACTTGACCATCACCATCAGCAGTTCGACCAACTCCAGCCCCTTGTCGGTGAGCACGTACTCGAACCGGCCGCCGGAGTACGGGCGCCGGTCGAGCACGTCGTTGGCGACGAGCCACTTGAGGCGTTCGGTGAGCACCTTGCGGGAGATCCCGAGGTCCTGCTGGATCTGGTCGAAGCGGCTGAAGCCGACGTAGACGTCGCGGAGGATGAGCGGCGACCACGGCTCGCCGATGACGTCGAGGGTGCGGGCGATCGAACAGGCCATCTCACCGAACTGGGTCCGCTGCATGGGATCGAGCCTACCTCTTGCAGGTTCCCTGAAGGAACTTATAGAGTGAGGGTTCCCTCAAGGAACTGGAGTCGACGATGAACCGTCCACCCGTGGTCACGGCAGCGGAGTGGCAGAAGGCCAGGGAAGCCTTGCTGGCCAAGGAGAAGGAGCACACCAGGGCGCTGGACGCACTGGCCGCGCAGCGACGCAGGCTGCCGATGGTGCGCCTCTCGCCCGACTACGTGTTCACCAGCCACGACGGCGCACCGGGAAACCTGATCGACCTGTTCGACGGCGAGCAGCAGCTGGTCGTCTACCACTTCATGCTGCAGCCGGGCAGCGACCACATCTGCGACGGTTGCGGCTCGTTCACCGACAACCTCGCACAGGACCAGACGCACCTCAACGCCCGCGACACCCGGCTGGTTCTGATGTCTCCCGCGCCGCACCAGCAGATCGCTGGTGTGCGGACCCGGTTCGGCTGGCGGTTGCCGTGGTACTCGGCCTACGGCAACGCTTTCTACGACGACTTGGGGCTCGGCGGCGGGTTCGGGCTGAGTGTGCTGCTGCGGGACGGCGACGAGGTGTTCCGCACCTACTACACGGACGGTCGCGGCGTCGACCGGTTGCGCACGGACCACAACCTGCTCGACCTCACTCCATATGGCCGCAAGGAGGTCTGGGAGGACTCTCCGGACGGTTGGCCGCAGGAGCCCACTTGGAACCGGGTTCGGTTGCGGGACGAGTACTGAAGAGCCCAGGACCCACCGCACAACCGGTTTCAGCCCCGGGACTTGTACTCCCTCAGCAGTCCTCGGCTGATGATGGTCTTCTGGATCTCGCTGGTGCCCTCACCGATCAGCAGGAACGGAGCCTCGCGCATCAGGCGCTCGATCTCGTACTCCTTCGAGTAGCCGTAACCGCCGTGGATCCGGAACGATTCCTGGGTGACCTCGGCGCAGTACTCGGACGCGATCAGCTTGGCCATTCCCGCTTCCACGTCGTTGCGGGCGCCGGAGTCCTTCAGCCGTGCCGCGTTCACCATCATCAGGTGCGCGGCTTCGACCTTCGTCGCCATCTCGGCCAGCTTGAACGCGATCGCCTGGTGTTCGGCGATCGCCTTGCCGAACGTCTTGCGCTGCTGGGCGTACTCGATCGCCAGCTCGAAGGCGCGGATGGCGATCCCGCACGCCCTCGCCGCCACGTTCACGCGGCCGACTTCGACGCCGTCCATCATCTGCGCGAAGCCCCTGCCCGGTGCCTCACCGAGCACGCGCGCGGCGGGCAGGCGGTAGCCGTCGAACACCGCTTCCGTTGTGTCCACGCCCTTGTAGCCCATTTTGTCGATCTTCCCAGGGATCGTCAGGCCGGGCGCGACCTCGCCGAAGCCCGCGGGCTTCTCGACCAGGAACGCGGTCAGGTTCTGGTGGGCTTTCGGTGCGCCCTCGTCGGTCTTGGCCAGCAGGGCGATCAAAGTGGACGTTCCACCGTTGGTCAGCCACATCTTCTGGCCGTCGATCACGTAGTCGTCGCCGTCGCGCTTGGCCTTGGTCTTGATCGCCGCGACGTCCGAGCCGAGGTCCGGCTCCGACATGGAGAACGCGCCGCGCACCTCACCGGTCGCCATCCGCGGCAGGAAGTGCTGCTTCTGCTCGTCCGTGCCGTGCTGCTTGATCATGTGCGCGACGATGAAGTGGGTGTTGATCACGCCGGAGACGCTCATCCAGCCGCGGGCGATCTCCTCGACCACGAGCGCGTACGTCAGCAGGGACTCGCCGAGGCCGCCGTACTCCTCCGGGATGGTCAGGCCGAAGAGGCCCATTTCCTTCATGCCCTCGACGATGTCGGCCGGGTACTCGTCACCGTGCTCGAGGGCTTGGGCGTGCGGGATGACTTCCTTGTCCACGAAGCCCCGGACCGTCGCCAGGATCTCGCTCTGGATGTCGGTCAGTCCGGCTGTCTGGGCAAGGCGAGCCATGGTTTCGCTCCCGTTGGCGTCGATGGCAGTTACCGGCCAGTATCGCGCTTCCCCGGGTTCCCGCAGTGTGAAGCGGCTCTCAGCTCGCGATTTCCAGCTCGTGGCCGCAGTGGCGGCACCCCGCGGCGAACACGTGCACGTCACGCTGGCAGCCCGGGCACGTCCGCATGCTGCGTTCCAGCAGATCGTCGGCCGCACGGCGGCGGAAGATCCGGATGCGTTTGGTCATGACGACCAGGGTTGCCCGTTGCTCCCCCGAGATTACAAATCGATCAAGCTATTTGTGGTCGTGGTCATAGCAACCTGACACGCCGGGTGATTACTCGGTTTTTTCCGGTGATTGCCCTGTGACCTTCGCCGCGTTTCCAGTCGCCTATTCCTGTTCGTCATCGGGCTTTCGTTGTCCGGTAACGCGCTTGGCAACCGTGAGGCGGAAGTGGAACTCCGTCGTGGCACCCCGCAGCCAGACGGCCCACGAGCCGTCGCCGGTCTCGTAGATCTTGCGTTGCTTCTCGAACGCCGGGTGCTGCGGCTGGTACTCCACTGCCAACCGCTCCGTCGCTTCGACCGCGTCGTCTCGCGTGTCGTACTCGCCGACCTCGTACAGTCCCCACCGTTGCCCCTCACCGCGGCCGATGGTCTCCTCGACCAGCACGCATCACACGGTGACCGGGTCCTGCGCACGTGACATATCCCCTAGACGCGCGTGGGGCGCCCGGCGTTCCTGCCGGGTGCGGACTAGCCTGATCGCGTGGGTGCCACCAACCGCGTTTTCGCGGGTCAGCTGGCCGGTCTTGCCGTGTTCGGGCCGGACGGCGAGCGCATCGGCCGCGTCCGCGACGTCGTCGCGGGTCTGCGCGCGGACCGGCTGCCACCGAGGGTCCTCGGTGTCGTCGTCGAACTGGCGACACGGCGGCGCATCTTCGTGCCGATGCTGCGGGTCACGTCGATCGAGGCGAACGCGGTGACGCTGTCGACCGGCTCGGTGAACCTGCGGCATTTCCACCAGCGCCCCAACGAGGTCCTCGTCGTCGGCCAGCTGCTGGACGCACATGTCACCGTCGAGGCCAGCGGGGCGAACGCGGTCGTCGACGACATCGGCATGGAGCCGACCCGCACCCGTGACTGGGTGCTCGGCCGGGTCGCGCTGCGGGAACGCACCGGGCGGTTCGGCAGGCGGGGCCCGGTGCGGATCGTCAAGTGGGAGGACGTGCGCGGCCCCGGTGTCGTCGAGTTGGAGGCGCAACCCCAAGGCGCACAACAACTTCTCACCACCTTCGAAGGGATGCGCGCGGCCGACGTCGCCGCCGTGCTGCGCAGCCTTCCGGTCAAACGGCGCTACGAGGTCGCGGACGCGCTCGACGACGAACGGCTCGCCGACGTGATCGAGGAACTCGGTGACGTGGACCAGAAGGACCTGCTCGCGCACCTCGACGACGAACGCGCCGCCGACATCCTGGAGGCGATGGACCCCGACGACGCCGCCGACCTGCTCGCCGAGCTGTCCGAAATGGACAAGAACAGGCTGCTCGAGCTGATGGAGCCGGAGGAGTCCGAACCGGTCAAGCGCCTGCTCGAGTACTCGGCCGAGTCGGCCGGTGGTCTGATGACGCCGGAGCCGATCGTGCTGACACCGGACGCGACGATCGCGGAAGCGCTGGCGCGCGTGCGCAACCCCGACCTGACGCCCGCGCTGGCCAGCCTGGTGTTCGTGACCCGGCCGCCGTCGGCCACGCCGACCGGCCGGTACCTCGGCTGCGTGCACATCCAGCGCCTGCTGCGTGAACCGCCGTCCGATCTGGTCGCGGGCGTGCTGGACACCGAACTGGCCAAGCTGCCGCCGACCGCGTCGCTGGGCGAGGTGACCAGGTACTTCGCCGCGTACAACCTGGTCTGCGCGCCGGTCGTGGACGAGACCGAGCACCTGCTCGGCGCGGTCACCGTTGACGACGTGCTGGACCACCTGCTGCCGGAAGGCTGGCGGGAGAACGGGTTGTGGGAGGCCACCACCGATGCCTGAACTGCTGACCCGCCGCAGGCTCGACCAGCCCGGCAGGCCGCGCCGGTTCCTCCGGTTCGAGATCGACCCCGAGGCGTTCGGCCGGTTCTCCGAACGGCTGGCGCGGTTCCTCGGCACCGGCAAGTTCCTGTTCTGGCAGACGCTGATCGTGATCGTGTGGATCGCGTTGAACCTCGCGGCCGCGTCGCTGCGATGGGACCCGTACCCGTTCATCCTGCTCAACCTGGCCTTCTCGACGCAGGCGGCGTACGCGGCGCCGTTGATCCTGCTCGCGCAGAACCGGCAGGACGACCGGGACCGGATCTCGCTGGAAGAGGACCGCAAACGAGCCGCGCAGACCAAAGCGGACACCGAATACCTGGCACGTGAGCTGGCCGCGTTGCGACTGGCGGTCGGCGAGGTCGCGACGCGTGACTACCTGCGCGGTGAACTGGACCGGCTCCGCCAGGACCTCAACGTCAACACCAAACCCCGGCGCAAGGCGTCCGCCGACACCATCAAGGACAACCCGGCCTGGCACGACCAGCAGGGCTGATCCGTCGGGGTTGGGCCGTCAGGGTTGAGCGTCGGCTACCCGCCGCGTCAACACCCTCAGGGTCTGCAGCTCCTGTTCGTCAAGCAGTTCGACGAAGTGCTTGACGACACCAGCCAGGTGCGTCCGTGACGCTGTTCCGAGCTTGTTCGCGCCTGCCTGCGTCAGCCGGGCCACGACACCACGGCCGTCGCCGTCGACGCGCTCCCTGACGACAAGGCCTGCCCGCTCGAGCCGATCCACCAGTCGGGTGACACCCGACCGGGACAGCAGGACGGCCTCGGCCAGCTCGGCCATCCGCAGACTTCGGTCCGGCGCCGAGGCGAGCTCGGCCAGCACGTCGTAGGCGCCGAGCGAAAGCCGCTGCTCAGTGAGCAGTTCGGCTTCGAGACACCTGGTCACCTTGGCGTGCGCGCGCAGAAATGAACGCCAAGCGTCCATCTCGCTGCGGGTGGGCAACCGGGTTGCACCTAACTCCGGCACAACTCGATGCTACGGAATGCGCGCAACTGCAAGCGCAGTGCCCTGGTTCACACGGGCGATCCAGGCGTTTCGTTCTACTGGCCGTAGCATTGGGGGGTGATTCCCACTGTCGAAGCGGTCCGTAAGGCGCTCGCGGGCGTGCAGGACCCCGAGATCCACCGCCCGATCACGGACCTCGGCATGGTCAAGGACGTCACGGTGCACCCGGACGGCCTCGTCGATGTCGGCGTTTACCTGACCGTGGCCGGTTGCCCGCTGCGCGACAAGATCACCCGTGACGTGACCACCGCGGTGTCCGCGCTTGAGGGTGTGCGCGAAGTACGCGTCGAGCTGGACGTCATGAACGACGAACAGCGCACGGCGATGCGCAAGTCGCTGCGCGGCGACGAACCGAAGATCCCCTTCGCCGAACCGGGCTCGCTCACGCGCGTGTACTGCGTCGCGTCGGGCAAGGGCGGCGTCGGCAAGTCGAGCGTGACCGTGAACCTCGCTGTCGCGATGGCCGAGCGCGGCCTGTCCGTCGGCGTGGTCGACGCGGACATCTACGGCCACTCGGTGCCGCGGATGCTGGGTGCGACCGGCAAGCCGACCAAGGTCGAGCAGATGATCATGCCGCCGCAGGCCAACGGCGTGAAGGTGATCTCGATCGGCATGTTCACCCCGGGCAACACGCCGGTGGTGTGGCGCGGGCCGATGCTGCACCGCGCGTTGCAGCAGTTCCTCGCGGACGTGTTCTGGGGTGACCTGGACATCCTGCTGCTCGACCTGCCGCCCGGCACGGGTGACATCGCGATCTCGGTCGCGCAGCTGATCCCGAACGCCGAGATCCTCGTGGTGACCACGCCGCAGCAGGCAGCGGCCGAGGTCGCCGAACGCGCGGGCGCGATCGCCCTGCAGACACGCCAGCGCATCGCGGGCGTGATCGAGAACATGTCCTGGCTGCAGATGCCGGACGGCTCGCGGATGGACATCTTCGGCGAGGGCGGCGGGCAGACCGTGTCCGACTCGCTCAGCCGCGCGGTCGGCTCGGAGGTGCCCCTGCTCGGCCAGGTCCCGCTGGACCCGAGGTTGCGCGAAGGCGGTGACGCGGGCACGCCGCTGGTCACGCTGGACCCGGAAGCCCCGGCTTCGGTGGTGCTGAAGGACGTCGCGAAGAGGCTGACCGTCCGGGCTCGTGGCCTGGCAGGCCGGATGCTTTCGGTCTCACCGGCTGGCCGCTGACCGGATTCTGCCGTCGTCGACGCCCCTTGGCCGGATCGCCTGCCAAGGGGCGTCGTGCACACGGCGGGACGCTTCGCGGCCGTTGCCGCGACGAAAGTGGGGTCTTGAGGTGGCGATGCCCTACGCTGAGTGTGTGTGCAACGAAGGCCACATTGGTTGCATCTGACGCACCGAAGGCCACATTGGTTGCACAGCAGAGTGGGGATTAGGTGGCGTCCGGGTCGAAAGGCGGCTTCTCGCCGGGGTTGAGCGGCGGCGGGGTCTGACTCGACGGCGGGGCGGCGGCAGGAGGCGGTGGCGTGTAGCCGTTGGGCTTGTTGCCGTTGGCCGGTTCGTCGTTGAACAGGTGCTGGGTCACCATGCGCTTCGGGTCGAAGCTGCGCAGTTCGCGGAGGTTCTCCAGCGGTTTGCGCAGTTCGTCGAACTCCGGGCCCATCTCGTTGCGCAGCTGGTCACGGGCACCGGTCGCGAACTCGCGGACCTTGCGGATGCTCTTGCCGATCCACGCGGCCGCCGACGGCAGGCGTTCCGGCCCCAGGATGAACAGCCCAGCCAGCAGCAGGACGAGGATCTCCAGCCACCCGACGCTCTCGAACATGCCGCAACCTCCACCAAGTCAGCGTCTTCAGCTTACCGACTCAGTCGGACTGCAAAACAACGTCGACAGTCAGTTCTCTGCCGTCCCGCACGAGTACGACCGGAACCTTCGCGCCGATTTCATGTGTCCGTACCGCCACGGTCAGCTCGGGCGAGTTCCTGACGATGCGGTCGCCGATCTTGGTGATGATGTCGCCTTCGCGGATCCCGGCTTTCTGGGCCGCGCTGTTCTCGACGACGTTGGCCACGCGGGCACCCTGCGAGAACTCGGCGCTCACGTTGGTCACGGCGTTGACGCCGATCTCCGGGTGCTTGACCTGCCCGTCGCGGATGAGGGACTGGATGATCTTCCGCGCGGCGTTGCTGGGGATCGCGAACCCCAGACCGATCGACCCGGAACCCTCGTCCGCGGCGACGATCGACGTGTTGATGCCCACGATGGCACCGGCCGCGTCGACGAGCGGACCACCGGAGTTCCCGTGGTTGATGGAAGCGTCGGTCTGGATCGCGTCGTAGGCCGACGGCGGGTCTCCACCTTCGCCGTTCAACAGCCGGGGCCGGTGTACCGCGCTGACGATGCCTTGAGTGAACGTCTGGGACAGCCCGAGCGGCGAGCCGACCGCGATCACCGAGTCACCGACCGCCACTGTCTCGGAGTTGCCGAACTGGAGCACAGTGGGGTTGTTGACCTGGACCTTGAGCACCGCGAGGTCGGTCTTCGGGTCACGGCCGACCAGCTTCGCCGCGGCCCTGCTGCCATCCGAGAACACGACGTTCAGCTTCGAGGACTGGTCGTTCGCGGCGTCCCTGATGACGTGGTTGTTGGTGACGATGTAGCCCTGCCCGTCGATGACGGCCCCTGAGCCCGTGGACCCGCTTTGGCCCGTGAGCGCCTCGATCGTCACCACCGCGGGTGCCACCCGCTTGGCGACGTCCGAGATCGAGCCCGGCGGCCGTTCGATGTTCGGCTGCACCTCGGCCAGGGTGACGTCGCTGGTCAGCGAGTCCCCTGTCCGCGCGATGAACCAGCCGACCACGCCACCCGCGCCGCCGATCACCAGCACGACCACGGCCAGGATGATCAACGCGCTGGTCTTCACGCGGCGTCCGAACAGCAGCTCGGGCACGCTGAGCAGCCGCCCGGACGCCGGGGCCGCGCTCACCTTGGCTTCCGGTTCCGGCTTGTCGAGCGCCGGTGGGCCGATCATGGCGCCCGCACCCGGGTCACGCCATGGGTCCGGCTCCTTCGCGGTCCACAACGGGGAATCCTCGGCCTGCTCGCCGTCCGCCTCACCTGGCGGGCGTTGCAGCAGGACGTCGGACTCCTGCGGCGATCGGCTGAACGCCTCGGCCAGTGCGGCCGCGGGCGGCGGAGCCGTCCGCAGCGCCGGGTCCGGGTGGCTGCCGTTGCGGGCGGCGAACGCGCTGTCCACGCCCGCGGGCCTGCCGAACACGGAGGCCTGAGCAGGGTCGACCGCCGGCCTGCGCAGCGGGCGCGGACCGAGCCGGTCAGGCTCAGGGGTCGGATCTTGCTCAGGGTGCTGGCTCATCAGTGCGAAGCCTGCCTCCCTGGTGGTGAAAGCCCAGTAAACGGACGGCCTCAGTGCTGCGGCTTGACCCAGATCAGATGCGCGCGGATCCACGTGCCGAAGTTGAAGAAGTGGACGGCGTTCTCCGCGTTGCGGACGTGGATGCGCGTGCCCTGGTCCAACGAGAAGACGTCGACGCCGTCGTCGAAGGCCATGCCCCACGCGGCGATCTGGCCGTCGACGCGGTCGCCGTACTCCTGCACGACGGCGAAGATCCGCGGCGCCTCGTCGTTGACCATGTCCTGCAGATCCTTCTGGAACTCCTCCGGCCCCAGGATCGGAGCCCGCCCCGACGGATCGACGACGAACGCGTCGCAGAGCTTATTGATCGCCGAAGAGCGCTTACTCTCGGGTGTGCGCGGGTTGTCGCCAGCGGATAGCATCAGGCCTCCAGTAGGGTGTTGCCCATCGATCGTCTTGGGCAAGGGCCATAGTGCCGACGAAATACCGCTCATTCAACAGAAGGTTCACAATGACACCCAGTTGAGCGACGAGCGCTCACGGGCGTTCTGATGAGAGGCAGTGATGAGCCAAGACAACACCGACGTGGCCAGCGCGACTGTGCGGAGGTGGCAGCTGACCGAGGCGTTGCGACGGATGCGCGAGGAAGCGGGCCTGACCATCGACAAGGCTGTCGAGCAGTTGCTCGCCGCGAGAGCGGGAAAGTGGTCGAGCGCGAAGCTCAGCCGGATCGAGAACCGCGAGCAGGGTGTGCAGAGCCGTGACGTCGTCGTGTTGCTCGACCTGTACCGGGTCACCGACCCGGACACGCGAGCCTGGCTGGTCGACCTGGCCCTCAACGCGCACGAACGCGGCTACTGGCGAGCGATCCGCAAGGACCACCCCGACGACTTCCACGGCTTCCTCAGCGTGGAAGCCGCGTTGGTGGCGTTGCGCCAGTTCGAGACGATGCTCGTCCCCGGCCTGCTGCAGACGATCGACTTCGCCCGCGCGGTGATCAAGGGCATCAATCCGGAACTCACCCCCGATGTGGTCGAACGCCGGGCCATGGCTCGAATGACCCGCCAACAAGTCATCACCAGAGCAAACCCGCTTCGCTACCACGTTGTCTTGGAGGAGTCGATCCTCGAGCGGCAGATCGGGTCACCTACCGTCATGCGCAACCAACTCCGGCGCCTGATCGACGAGGCGGGCACCGACCACATCACGGTCCAGGTCCTGCCCAAGTCGACCGGCGCGGGTCCGGCCCTCGAAGGACCGTTCTCGATCCTGACGTTGCCCGACCCGGTCCCGGACTTCGGTTACGCCGAAGGCCCCGGCGGCGGCGCCTACATGGAGGACCCGGAAAAGGTGCGAGAACGTACTATCAGTTGGGGGGCCATCACTGAGCGTGCGCTCCCCGAGGCCGATTCGGTCCGCCTGATCGAGGAGGCCGCGAACAGCTACACGTGACCTGCGAGGAGGGCGAGAGATGACCGAGAACCAGCTCCTGGCCAGCGTTGAATGGCGCACAAGCAGCTTCTCGGGCGGCGGTGGCTCGGGCGGCGGCAACTGCGTCGAGGTTGCCAGGCTTGCTAATGGCTCGTTCGCCGTCCGTGACAGCAAGAACCCAGGTGGAGGTGCGTTGATCCTCCCGCACGCCGCCTGGCTCAAGTCGCTCTGAACACCGCGAAGCCCCCGTTTCGTATGACGGGGGCTTCGTGTCCTAGGAAAAAAGTCAGTGCAGGAAATTCAGCGAATGATCGGCCCTGGACCCACAAGCACAGGGACAGACGCGACGTGGACGGGCGCCTTGGCGGGCGTCGGCGCGCCTGGGGTGGCGGCGCCACCGTTGGCAGCCGGTGCACCGGACGGCGCGACGAGCACGAGCGCGCCCAGCACCAACCCGGAGACGACCACTCCCGCGCCCTGAGCCGTCCGACGACCGCGACCGAGCACGTGCGGACCTTCACCGAGGCGGGGCTGCGAACCCAACGCGGGCTTGGCGCCCAGCGGTGTGCTCGTCGAGCTGCCGACGCGGTCCGGCCGCTGGACGGCGACCAACTGGCCGTCGTTGGTCACAGCCAGTCCGTCCGGCATTCCGGGCAGTTCAGTGTTCTGCGGGATCGCCTGCAGGCTGGCCAGCAGCCCGGCGGGCATCGACGGGGCGTCCGCCGCACGGACCGCCGCGCGCGCCTGCCGCTGCGACGCGATCTCCGTGGCGCACAGCGAGCAGCTGATCATGTGTGCGGCCACCCGGTCGCGCGCTCCCATGGACAGCTCACCGTCCACGAACGCCACGACCGCGTCCGGCATGAGGTGCTGCTCGGGCAGATTCCACCCGCGCAACTCGGTCATGCTGATGCCTCCCGGGTCAATCCACGGCGCCGCTCGAGCGAGGCGCGCAGGGCCTGACGGCCACGGTGAATCCTGCTGCGAACAGTACCCAGCTTGACCCCCAGGGTCGCACCGATCTCCTCGTACGACAGGCCTTCCACGTCGCACAGGACGACGGCGGCACGGAACTCGGCCGGCAGCTCGTCGAGCGCGCCCTGCAGGTCCGGGTCCAGGTGGGTCTCCGAGTAGACCTGCTCCGGCGACGGGTCGTCGCCCGCGAGCCGGTCGGTGTCCTCGGGCAGGCCTTCCATTCGCAGTCGCGAACGGCGCCGCGCCATGTCCAGGAACAGGTTCGTGGTGATGCGGTGCAGCCAGCCCTCGAAGGTGCCCGGCTTGTACGACGCCAGCGAACGGAACACCCGGATGAAGGTCTCTTGAGTGAGGTCCTCGGCGTCGTGCGAGTTGCCGGTGAGGCGGTAGGCCAGCCGGTAGACGCGGTCGCCGTGCTCCCGCACGACCTCGTCCCAGCTCGGCGGTGTCCACGTCGGCTGGGCGTCCAGCTCGACTGGCGTCGCCAACGCGACGTCGGAATCGCTCATCAGGTGGGTATCCTCCCGCGGACTCGTCTGTCCACTGACTGGTGCAACGACGGACTCGTTCACGGTGTTCCCCACTTCGGCTGTGCGACTCCCCTTGATGTCGACAGCTTGGTGTACGGCGTTATGGGGTGCGTGAGATTCAGCTAAGACGAACCTGAGAATCCACACGATCGGCGCGTTCGCTCTGAATCGGGCCGGACGCCGCTAATCTCGGCGGGCGTGACACCCGAATGGCCGGCCGGGCTGCGCGACTACGTCGAGGACTACCTGGCCGAGGACGAAACCCTGAGCGCGGCACGAGCGCGCGGACGTGAACTCGGCTGCGTGCCGATCGGGCCTGCGGGAGGGGCTGCGCTGCAGTTCCTCGCCACGGCCCTGCAGGCCAAGGCGGTCGTCGAGATCGGCACAGGTGCCGGGCTGAGCGGCCTCTACCTGCTGCGGGGCATGGCCCAGGACGGCGTGCTGACCTCGATCGACGTCCAGCCGGAGCACCAGTCGGCTGCCCGCCAGGCGTTCGCGGGCGCGGGCGTGGCACCCGGCAGGACCCGGCTGATCATGGGCAGCGCGCTGGACGTGCTGCCGAGGCTGACCGACGAAGGCTATGACCTGATCTTCGTCGACGCGATGAAGACGGAGTACCCCGCCTACTACGAGCACGGCGTGCGGCTGCTGAGGCCGGGCGGCGTGGTCGCGTTCGACAACGTGCTGTGGGGCGGCCGGGTCGCCGACCCGAACGACCAGGAACCGCAGACGAACGCGATGCGGGAGGTCGCCCACCTGGTCAAACAGGACGAGCGGCTGGTGCCCGTGCTGCTCCCGATCGGCGACGGCCTGCTGGTGGCCGCGAAGGTCAACTGAGGACGAGCGTGGTGCCGGGCACACGCTGTGCAACCAATGTGGCCTTTGTTGCGTTTTTCGCAACGAAGGCCACATTGGTTGCACAGCCGCGGGGGTTTCTCAGCTGACCTGGGCGCCCTTGCCCAGGACAGTCACGCCACCCGCGCTGACGGTGTAGCGCTCCCGGTCGGCGTCGATGTCGACGCCGATCTGGGCGCCGTCCGCGACGATCACGTTCTTGTCGAGGATCGCGCGGCGCACGACCGCGCCCTTGCCGATGCGCACTCCCGGCAGCAGCACACTGCCCTCGACAACGGCGCCGTCCTCGACGACGACGTCCGCGCTGACGACGGACTCACGCACCTGGGCGCCGGACACGATCGTGCCCGGCCCGACGATCGACTCCGTCGCCGAACCCGAGTTGACGAACTTCGCGGGCGGCAGCGGTGGCGTCGCGGTCCGGATCGGCCATGCCTGGTTGTACAGGTTGAACACCGGATGCACGGACACGAGGTCCATGTGCGCGTCGTAGTACGCGTCGAGCGTCCCCACGTCACGCCAGTAACCGCGGTCACGTTCGGTCGCACCCGGCACGACGTTGTCGTCGAAGTCGTAGACGGCCGCGTTGGCGTCGTCGACCAACATGGGGATGATGTCGCCGCCCATGTCGTGGTCGGAGTCAGGGTTGGCGGCGTCCGCCCGCAGTGCCTCCAGCAGCACCTCGGTCCGGAACACGTAGTTGCCCATCGAGGCGAACGTCACGTCCGGGTCCCCCGGGACGTGTGGCGGGTCCTTCGGCTTCTCCAGGAACCGGGTGATCCTGCCCTGTTCGTCCGAGTCGATGCAGCCGAAGGCATGCGCCTCCGAGCGTGGCACGCGGATACCCGCGACGGTCACGCCGAGGCCGGAGTCGACGTGCTGGGCGACCATCTGGGACGGATCCATCCGGTACACGTGGTCGGCGCCGAAGACCGCGATGTGGTCCGGGCGTTCGTCGTAGACCAGGTTGAGCGACTGGAAGATCGCGTCCGCGCTGCCGGTGTACCACCTCGGGCCGAGGCGCTGCTGCGCCGGGACCGGGGTGACGTACTGGCCGAGGATGTTGGACAACCGCCACGTCGTGGAGATGTGCCGGTCCAGCGAGTGCGACTTGTACTGGGTCAGCACACACAGCCGGTGGTAGCCGGCGTTGACCAAGTTGGACAGTACGAAGTCGACTAACCGGTAGTTCCCGGCGAACGGAACAGCTGGCTTGGCCCGGTCCGCGGTCAGGGGCCAGAGGCGTTTGCCCTCGCCTCCCGCCAGCACGATCCCGAGTACCTTCGGCTGGCCTGTCACGCAGGGAACCCTAGTGTCACGACCGGGCGAACTGCCAGATCGAAACGCCACGTTTGGCGTGACGTTCACCTGACCGCCGCAACGGCAACTACCGTAACCACCTGTGCGAATCGGTCTGCTGACACGCGAGTACCCGCCGGAGGTCTACGGCGGGGCAGGCGTACATGTCGGTTTCCTCGTCCCGCGGCTGCGTGAACTGATCGAGGTGGACGTCCACGCGTTCGGCGCGGCAAGAGCGGACGCGCACTCGCACGTACCCGCGCCTGGCCTGGAGCACGCCAACGCGGCGCTGCGCACGTTGTCGGTCGACCTGGCCATGACGGCGGCAACCGAAGGCGTGGACCTGCTGCACTCGCACACGTGGTACGCGAACATGGCGGGTCATCTCGGCAAGATCCTGCACGGCGTGCCGCACGTGGTGACCGCGCATTCGCTTGAGCCGCGCAGACCGTGGAAGGCCGAGCAGCTCAAGGGCGGGTACCGGTTGTCCTCATGGGTCGAGCGCACGGCGTACGAGGCGGCCGACGCCATCATCGCGGTCAGCGAGGGCATGCGGGCGGATGTGCTCGACTGCTACCCCGCGTTGGACCCGTCACGTGTGCACGTGGTCCGCAACGGCATCGACACGAACGCGTACCACCCCGTCACCGAGACGGACGCGCTTGAGCACTACGGCATCGACCCGAGCCGTCCGATCGTGGCGTTCGTCGGCCGGATCACCCGGCAGAAAGGCGTCGGGCACCTGATCGCCGCCGCGCACAGCATCGACCCGGACGCCCAGCTCGTGCTGTGCGCCGGTGCGCCGGACACGCCCGAGATCGCCGAGGAGACGAAACAGGCCGTCTCCGAGCTGGCGGCGAACCGGGCAGGCGTGTTCTGGGTCCAGCAGATGCTGCAACCGGCCGAGGTGCGGCAGATCCTCAGCCACGCGACGGTGTTCGTCTGCCCGTCGGTGTACGAGCCGCTCGGCATCGTCAACCTGGAGGCCATGGCGTGCGGCACGGCCGTCGTCGCCTCGGACGTCGGCGGGATCCCCGAGGTCGTCGCCGACGACCAGACGGGCTTGCTCGTGCACTACGACGAGCACGACGTCGACGCGTTCCGCGCGGGCCTGGCCGCGAAGGTCAACGAGCTGGTCGGCGACCCCGGCCGGGCCGCGGCGATGGGTGCGGCCGGGCGGGACCGTGCGGTGCGCGACTTCGCCTGGTCGAACGTCGCGAGCCAGACTGTCGATGTCTACAGGTCGGCCCTGCCTGAGGGCGTCCTCAGTGAATGAGGTGAAGTCTCGGGGTGTGACTCGCATCTTCACCCGGTACACGATGGCCTCGCTGCTGGCCACGGGGATCAGCCAGGTGGTGCTCCTGGCGATGTACTGGGCGTGGGAAGCGAACGCCATGACCGCGAGCACGATCGCGTTCCTGGTCGGCGCGGTACCGCATTTCCTGCTGATCCGCCGCTGGGCGTGGGGCAACAAGGGCAGCGCGGGCCGCAGGGCCGAGATCGTGGCGTACGTCGTGGTGACCGCGGCGGGAGGCGCGTTGTCCGTCGGCATCACGACGGTGATGGACTGGCTGCTGGACCCGTTGATCGACGACCGCGGCTGGCACGCGTTCGGCCTGGTGGCTGCCTACCTGGCCAGCGGCGCGCCGGTGTTCCTGCTCAAGTTCTTCGCGTTGGACCGGGTGTTCCGCCGCAAGACCAGCGCGACGCCCAACGCGCCGAGCGACAACCAGGACAACGACACCAACACGAGCACGTTCCAGCCCCACGCCGCGTAGATCGACGTCCCGACGGTGCCGCCGATCGAGGCGCCTGCGTAGTACGCGGCCGTGTACAACCCGGACGCCGGGCCTTTGCTGGGCGCTTCCGCGTTGACCCAGGCGCCCGCGGCGGCGTGGCCGGCGAACCAGCCCGCGGTGAGCAGCACGAAGCCGATCGCGATCGTCACGACGTTCGCCGGGATGGTGATGATCATCCCGAGCGCGGTGAGACCGAGCATTCCGAAGAGGACTCGTCGCCGGTTGGCCTGGCTGCCGAGGGTGGCCGAGTTGAGGCCACCGATGGCGTACGCGAGGAAAACGAGGGACGCCACCTGCGGGCTGAGTTCGAGCGGCGGCGCGGCGAGCCGGAACCCGATCGCGTTGTACAGCGCGACGAACGCCCCCATGGTGAGGAACGCGACGACGTAAAGGGACCACAGCACCGGTTGGCTGACCGCGGACCTGAGCCCACCGGTCATTCGCGTGGAGTGCGTTTCGGCGCCCTTGGGCAGTGCCCAGATGAGCAGGACGGCCGCCATCGCGGCGACAACCGCGACAAGTCCGACACCGGCTCGATAGGACCCGACTTGCCCCGCGAGCAATCGGCCGACCATTCCGCCGAAGGTGTTGCCCGCGATGAGCATGCCGATTGCTTTCAGCCGTCCCCGCTCGGCGAGATACGCCATCGCGACGGCGGGAAATCCGGCGAGCGCGACGCCCTGAATGGCCCGCAGAACGACCAGGAACTCGAATCCGGCGACGAACGGCAGCAATAGCCCGATAAGCGTGGAAACGACGACGGAAGCCAGGATGACCGGCCGCCGCCCGACGACCTCGGACAGCAGTGACATCGGCAACACGGCGACGGCCAGAGCGCCCGTGGAGACACCGACGGCGAGCGCCGCGTGCCCAGGGGTGATCTGGTACTCCTGCGCGAGCAGTGGGAGAACCGGCTGCGGAGCGTAGAGAAGCGCGAAACTCGCGAGCCCGCCCGCGGCGATGCCAATCGTCACTCTGTCCACGGTGAAGGACGTTAAGCAGCAGCAAATGATACGTCCAATACGCTATCGTGCAGACATCGATACACACGTGAATGAATCCTTGGCCGCGTCGATAGCACCGCGGTTGGCGATGCTGCGCCTGCTCGCCACCGAGCGGAACATCACGCGCGTGGCGGCCCAAATGGACGTACCCCAGCCGACCGTGAGCCGCTGGCTGGCCGCGTTGTCCACGGAGATCGGCGCCCCGGTGGTGGTGAAGGACGGACGAGGCATCCAGCTGACGAGAGCAGGACGCCTGCTCGCCGCCGCGGCGACATCAGCCATGGGCGCGCTGGAAACGGGAACCCGTCAGGTGGTCGAGGAGATCGACCCGGACAGGGGCAGGGTGGTGCTGGGCTTCCTGCACATGCTCGGCCGGTCGATGGTGCCGGAACTGCTGCGGGCCTACCGGTTCACCCACCCCCAGGTCCGATTCGGACTGCTCCAGTCGTCACGGGCGGAGATCATCGCCTGGATGTCGTCCGGCGAAGTGGACCTGGCGCTCTACAGCCCGCCCCCTCGTAGCCCGGAACTGGCCTGGGCACCTGTCCAGGAGCAGGAACTGAAGCTGGTGCTGCCGGACACCCACCGGCTGGCCCGCCGCTCGGAAGTGGCCGTGGCCGAACTGGTCACCGAAGAGATCGTCGGGCTGGAGCGCGGATTCGGCATGCGGCAGATCACCGACGACCTGTGTGTCGCCGCGGGGTTCACACCTCGGATGGCTTTCGAGGGGCAGGAGGCGGACACCGTTCGGGGGTTGGTGTTGTCCGGGTTGGGGGTCTCGATCCTGCCCGAGGCTGAGCTGCTGTCTCCTGGGCTTGTCGAGATCTCGCTGGCGCCGCGGGCTTTTCGGACCCTTGCCCTGGTGTGGCCCGCTCACGACCAGTTGAGCCCCGCTGTCGTCAGTTTCCGCGACTTCGCTCTGAGCGGGGCTCGGGAACACTCGTGAGTGGTCAGCCGGGTTCCACCCCGGCCAACCACTCACGCGGTGTACGAAGCCGCCAGCTCCACCAAGGTTCTGGTTGAGAAGCCGGTCGCTCCGGGGACGACCTCGTCATAGATCTTCTCGGCTCGGGCCGGGCCGGCGATGTCCATGTGCGCCCAGGGGATTCCGCCGGTGAACTTGCGCAGGAACAACGCCGCCGTGATTCCTCCCGGCCCAGGTGGACACTGCCGCCAGTCGGCTATCTCGCTGACGACCTCGTCCTCCAGATCCGCCAGCAGCGGCATCCGCCACCAGGCCTCGCCCGCGCGGGCTCCCGCGGCGGCAACGCGTTCCGCCAGTTCGTCGGAACTGCTGAACAGGCCACCCGTTCGCACGCCGAGCGACACCTTCATCGCGCCTGTCAACGTCGCCACGTCCACGATCAGGTCGGGCTGCACGCGGCGGACCGCGTAGCCGATCGCGTCGGCCAGGACCATCCGGCCTTCCGCGTCGGTGTTCGTCACCTCTGTTGTCTGGCCGTCGTAGTGGCGGATCACGTCACCCGGGCGGTACGAGGATCCCGACACGTGGTTCTCCGCCACCGGCACCAGGCCGGTCACGCGTACCGGCAGGCCCAGGCGGGCGATGGTCACCAGTGCCGCGATGACCGACGCGCCGCCGCACATGTCGGTTCGCATCAGGTGCATGCCGTCCGCGGGTTTCAGCGAGATCCCGCCTGTGTCGAACGTGATTCCTTTGCCCACGTACGCGATGTGGGGACCGGCTGCCTTGGTCGGGCGCCAGGTCAGTTCGACGAACCGCGGCGGGCTCGCCGATCCGCCACCCACCGCCAGCAGGCCGCCGAAGCCCTGCGCGGCCAGCCAGTGCTCGTCGCGCACTTCCACCTTCAGGCCTGGCAGCCGCGCCGCCAGTTTCACCGCCGCCGACGCCAACCAGGTCGGGTCCTTCACGTTCGACGGGGTGTTGCCCATGTCACGTGTGGCCACTGTGCCCTGGGCGAAAGCCAGTGCGCGGTCGACTGCGGGTCGCAGGTCCTCCGCTGTCACCAGGCGCAGGGACTTCAGGCGCGGTTTCTCCGTCGACGAGACCTTGTAGCGGTAGCCGCCGAGGGACACGCCCAGCACGAACGCGGAGATCTGGTCCGGTGTCGTGTTCTCCGGCAGGGTCAACTGCACGGCGCGGGGGACCTTGCGGCCCGCGTCGGAGTCTGCTTCCGCGCGTGCTTCGAAGGCTCTTACGAGGGCCGCGCCCGCCTTTCGCCAGTCCGCCGCCGCACCTTCGCCGACACCGGCGACCCAGCGGACACCCGTGGCGTGGTCCGGCGCGATGTGCACCTCGCCTGCCTTGCCGGTCAGGCCCGCCGCTGTCGCCCAGTCCGTGCCGAGGTCCGCTCCGCCCGGGCCGTACTCGGGCGATTCGTCACCCGGGGACGCGACGACCACTGTGGGCACGCCGCGGCGCGGGGCAGCCGCCACCTCGATGTCGGGCGTCGGGCTGGGTAATGACGGCACGGGCGTGCGCAACGCTGGTCCTCCTGCGACTCGCTTCAAGACGTGACGCGGCCCCGGCTCCACTCGCGGATACCGGGGCCCGCCTGGGGTAACTCCGGGTCAGCCCGCGGCAGCCTTCAACGCGTCGCCAAGGGCGCTGGCCTCGTCCGGTGTCATCTCGACCACCAGCCGACCACCACCCTCCAGCGGGACGCGCATCACGATGCCCCGACCCTCCTTAGTCACCTCGAGGGGACCGTCACCGGTCCGGGGCTTCATGGCCGCCATAGCGTGCTCCCTCCGTCATAGCCTGCCCACCGCAGGCCGGGTCAACCAGCCTCGGCTAACGCCATTCTCTCCTATCCGCTCACCGCCGCGAAATCGAACCGATCTTTTGCGTGTCGTTTGGTGACCACTCACCGACCTGGAGCGACAGATTCGAGGCAGCGGGCGCGGATGTGACTTCACCGACTTCGCCGGGCGACACGCCGAGGCGCGACACGCCGACATATTTTCCCCGTTTTTGGTAACGAGATGGTCACGCGTCCTTGCGGCGCGGACTGGTTCGATTTCCCCCGGCATTTCACTTCGCCCGCCAGCACGCGGCGATATGGTCGTCGACGATCCCGGTGGCCTGCATGAGCGCGTATGACGTGGTCGGCCCGACGAAGACGAAACCACGGCGTTTGAGCTCCTTGGCCATCGCCTTCGACTCGTCGGTCACGGCGGGCACGTCGGCCATCGTGCGCGGCCGCTTGTGCCTGGCGGGCTTGAAGGACCACAACAACTCGTCCAGCGGGACGTCGAGCGACCGCACGGCGCCCGCGTTGCGGATGGCTGCCACGATCTTCGCCCGGTTGCGCACGATGCCGGCGTCGCCCATCAGCCTGGCCACGTCGTCCTCGTCGAATTCGGCGACCACCTCCGGGTCGAACCCGGCGAACGCGGAGCGGAAGTTCTCCCTTTTGCGCAGAATCGTGATCCACGACAAGCCGGACTGAAACGACTCCAGGCACAGCCGCTCGTACATCGCGTTCACGCCGTGCAGCGGGACGCCCCACTCCTCGTCGTGGTACGACACGTAATCCGGCGTCGAGTCGCCCCACGCGCAGCGGACCAGTCGCTTGCCCGTTCCGGCTGTCCCCCGGCTGGTTGTCCTCCCGCTGGTCGTCACTGGGTGGCCGCCTTGTCCGCCAACTGCCGTTCCAGTTCCACCACACGGGTGCGCAGGTCGTCGACCTCGGTGCCGAGCCTGCTCAGCACCCAGTCCACCTCGGACATCTTGTAGCCGCGCAGCACCATCTGGAACTTCACTCTGCCCACGTCTTCGGCGGTGACGTCTTCGGCGGGCAGCCTGGTCGGCGACGCGCCGGGAGGCAACGGCGGCAACTCCTCACCACGGCCGAACAGCACCGAGGCGAGCAGGAACACCACAGCCGCGACGAAGACCATGACGACGAGGTAGAACAGCGCGGTGGTCACCCCGGCAATCTTGCCACTACGCGGCGAACCGGACCGCCTTTCGTGCCATCACGGTCAGCCGTGACAACACGAGCAACGCGAACAGCGACATCGCCCAGCACATCGGCGCGACGGCGAACAGCATCGGCTTGACGATCACGGTCACGACCCCGATCGACAGGTTCCCCAGCAATGCGACGGTTGCCGTGACCAACGCGACCGTGGCCACACATCGGGCGATCAGACGGCTGTCCGCCGCGCGGCGCGACATGAACCGCCCGAACAGCAGGGCGAGCGTGGTCGCGATCACCACGGCCCACGCCATGCTGTCGTTGATCTGCGCGAACGGCAGGAACCACGAGGGCATCGGGCCGCCGGGGACCGCCTCCCATGGGCCGAGGAAGATCATCCGGCTGCCCTCCCACGCCAGGTGCAGTGCGGGCAGGACGAAGAGGATGGCCCGCAGCGTGCGCGAGCCGTACGCGACGGCGAGTTCGCTTTGGTAGTCCTGGACTATCTCCCCGACCCGGCCGAAGTCGGCGACCGCTTTGCGTTGCGCGTCCTCGTCGGACACTCCCCCGGCCCGGTAGCACTCCGCGGCGTCTTCGAGGCTGTCGCGCACCTCGGTCAACAGGTCGAGCTTGGTCCTTCGGTGCCCCGCTAACCGCGAGTCCAGATCGGCGACGTAGTCGTCGATCAGGCTTGCGCCGGCCATGGCCCCTCCCCGAGCACACCCTCGATGGCGGCCGTGAATTCACGCCACGCGGTCCGCTCCTGGACCAACGCGCGTTGCCCGGCCTTCGTCAGATGGTAGGTCCGGCGTTGCCTGCCCGACACAGTGCTCCACTCGCTTGAGACGTACCCGGCTCGCTCAAGGCGCCGCAACGCCGGGTAGACCGTGCCCGTGGGGAGATCGAGCGCACCGCCGCTACGCAGCTGAAGTGCTTCGATGATGGCGTATCCGTGCAGGCGCCTGCCGTCGAGAGTGGCGAGCAACAGCGCGTCGAGGTGTCCACGCAGCACGTCCGGCTTCATACGTAGCGAGTCTACGGGTTGGAAGTCACACTGCCCAAGCGTTTTGCTCCGGATCTGACAAGGATTCCGTTTTACGAGTAGACATGCAACAGGTAGCCGCACTACTCGTCGACAAGATGGGGCGGCATGGCGATTTGTTGCCATCCACACGGCGACCAGGCACAACGCAAGTAACGTGGATCACACCGCACTTAATTGCTTGCTTGAAGGAACTGCCGCCAGTTGAGTGTCGACCAGAACGCACCGCATCTGGATGATCACCGACAGCGCCAGGTCACGCCGCGCGCCGAGGCTAGGGGGACGATGCGACCGACGTCAGCAGCGGCCGGCCTCCCCGTCGGGTTCCGGTGGTTCTGGGGCAGTCAGACGATGAGCTTCGTCGGCGACCGGCTGACCGGCTTCGCCGTGCCGAGCGCCGCGATCCTGGTGCTGGACGCGTCGAGTTCCCAGGTCGGACTCGTGTCCGCGGCCGGGTGGCTGGCGTACCCGGCCTTCGGCATGATCGCCGGGGCGCTGCTGGCCGGACGGCGGCGGCACGGCGTGATGATCGCCGGTGAACTGGTCCGGTTCGTCGCGTTCCTCAGCATCCCCGTGGCCGCGTCGGCCGGTTGGCTGAGCGTCACGCAGATGGTGGTCGTCGTCGCCATCGCGGGGATCGCAACGGTTTTCGTGGACATCGCGGGGCAGTCCCACCTGCCCGCGCTGGTGTCCCCCGGCCAGTTGCTCGCGGCGAACTCGCGGCTGCAGGGCTCGGACAGTCTGTCCAAACTGGTCGGTCCGGCGCTCGCGGGCGCGGTGGCGAGCCTGGTCGGCGGGATCACCGCGATCGCCGTGAACGCGGCGCCGTTCCTGGCATCGGCACTCGGCCGGACGCGGGTCAAGGTCGTCGAGGACCTGCCATCGCGCCTGACGGCACCACCGCCGGTGGCCAAGCGGATCCGAGCCGGTGTGTCGTTCGTGTGGAGCCGGCCGTTGCTGCGTCGACTGGTCTGCGCGACGGCCGTACGCGGCTTCGGCACCGGGATCGTGGACGCGGTCCTGCTGCTCTTCGCCTACCGGGTGCTGGGCCTGTCCAGCCTGGGTGGCGGATTCCTGCTCGCCGCCGGTGCGGTCGGCGCGCTGCTCGGCGCACTCGTCACGCAACGGATCACCGCGCGGATCGGCGTCCGGAGCGCGTTGCTGGCCAGTGCGTTCGAGGGCCTGGTGTGGCTGGCCGTGCCGCTGACGCTCGTCGTCGCGCCGGTCGTGCTCCTGCTGGTGATCAGGGTCTGTTCGGCGTTCTGGCTGCCGGTGTGGAACGTGCTGACGACCAGCATCCGCCAGCGGCTCACCCCGCCGGGCGAACAGTCCACTGTGCACGCCACGGCCCGCACGATGGCGTCGTCGACGATCCCGCTCGGCTCGCTGGCCTCGGGTTTCGCCGCAGGCCTGCTGGGGTCGCTGCTGGGTACACCAGCGGGGCTGGCCGTCGTGCTCGCCGTCGGCGGCGCGTGCGTCGCCGCCAGCGTTCTGCTGTTGCGCTCCATGCCCGAACTGGCCGAAACGCAAGGAGGAGGATCGAATGCACCCGACCACCACACGAACGTTGACCGCCAAGGAGTTCGCTGACATCAAGCACACCGTCGCGATCCGGTCGCGGGCGCGCCGGAACCTGCTGGCGGACCCGGGGTACGCGGCCCCGCTGCCCCAGGAAGTCAGCCTGCAGCTGACCTACAAGTGCAACCTGCGCTGCACGCACTGCTACCAGTGGAACGAGCAGGGCTTCTTCCGCGACTTCAGCGTCCAGCGGCAACGCACGGAACTGGACGTCGACGTCGTCGAGCAGGTGCTGCGCACGACCGCGCCGGTCCGTTCCAAAACGTTCCTGTGGGGCGGCGAGCCGCTCATGCACACCAGGTTCAACGAGGTCGCCGAACTTCTTGAGCGCTACCCGCGCACGGTCAACATGTGCACGAACGGGTTGCTGTTCAAGCGGAAACTGGACGACCTGCTGCGCATCGGCGCGAACCTGAACCTGCTGATCAGCCTGGACGGCCTCGGTGAGGACCACGAGGCGCTGCGCGGCAAGGGCACCTTCAAGCGCACCATGGAGAACATCCAGCTGATGCTGGACCTGAAGCGGAACGGGGAGTTCGACGGCGAGATCTCGCTGTCCTGCATGGTGTCGCACGTGACCGTGTACACGATGTACGAGTTCATGGAGTGGGCCGAGGAGCTCGGCGTCAACACGGTGTACTTCCAGTTCCCGTGGTTCATCAGCCCGGAAGTGGCGCAGGCGATGGACAAGGTGTACCAGGAGTCCTTCGCCTGGTTGGCCCCGGACACCAAGACCAAACAGCCCACCTGGCACTCGTACACCTACCGGCTGCCGGAGGAGCAGATCCCGGTACTGCGGGAATCCATGGCACGGCTGGCTTCCCGGCCGTGGCGGGTCCGGGTGCGCTACCAGCCGCAGCTGGCGGCCGACGAGGTCGAGGACTTCATCCGCGGCACGTCCCGCCCGGCACAGCACCGCAACAAGTGCCTCGCGGTGTCCAACCGGATGGAGGTGCACGCGGACGGTGCGGTGAGCTCGTGCAAGTTCTTCCCCGAGTTCGTGGTGGGCAACCTCTACGACACCCCGGTCGAGGACCTGTGGCAGAGCGCCGAGTTCCGCGAGATCCGCGAGATCCTCTCGGCCAACGGCATGATGCCGGTCTGTTCGAAGTGCATCCTGCTCTACCTGAACGGAGTATGAAACCCATGTCCGACACCGAGTTCACCATCAAGACCGTGCTGGCAGGCGTGCTCGGCTCCGGGATCGAGCCCGGCCAGATCGCCTCGGACGCCGACCTGGTCGACGAGTACGGGCTCGACTCGTTGCAGATGATCTCGTTCCTGCTCGGCATCGAGGACGCGTTCGACCTCGACCTCGACTACGAGACGCTGGAGCTCGACCACCTGCGTTCGGTCAGCCAGTTCACCGAGTACGTCACGTCGACCAGTGCGCTCGCAGCCGGATGAGAACGGCGCGACTGGGCACGTTCGACGCGGAGAAGTGGTGGCGGCCGACGGATCTGGCCACGCTCCCGGCGATATCCCGTGCCGGTGCCGACGACGCGGTCGCCGCGATGGACGAACTCCTCGCGGGCTTCTGCGCGCCCGCCGACCGGCTGATCACCCGGTATCCCATGGCCGAGTCCGTCCGCGAAGGTCTGGAGTCAGCCGGGATCACGTTCGAACACGTGACCGCCGACGAGCCGGGCGAACCGATCGAACGGCACGTGTCCCCCGACTTGGTCGCTGGTTTCGCCGTTGAGCCGTACGCCGTGCTCGCCGAGACCACACAGCTGACCGAGTCATTGCCTGACAACGTTGTCGTCGCCGAGGTGAACTCCAAGACGTGGTCGAACGCCTTGGCGCGGTCGATGGACCTGCCGGGGACAGGAGTCGTCGTCCGGTCGGTGGCCGAGTTGTCGGCGGCGGTCACCCAGTTCCCGTCGACCGTCGTGAAGGACCCGTACGGGGTGTCCGGGCGCGGGGCCCTTGTCGTGGAATCCCCGGGGGTGCTTCGGGCGATCGAGCGGACGCTGGTCAAGCAGGACAAGCGGATCGAACTGCTCGTCCAGCAGAAGTACGACGTGCAGCGGGACTTCTCGGCACATGCGGTCGTCGACCCCGACGGAACCTGGCGGCACCTCGGTATCCAGGTGATGACCAACAGGGGTCTGCGGCACATGGGATCGTCGCCACCATCACCGGAGTTCATCGACTACCTGTGGGAAAGGAGCTACTACGGGGTCATCGACACCGTCGCCGGGAGGCTCGCGGCCGCGGGTTACCACGGCCCGTTCGGCGTCGACTCGATGCTGATGTGGGACGGCACGCTGGTGCCGGTGCTGGAGATCAACGCAAGGCAGTCGTTGGGTCTGCTGTCACTGGTGTTGCACGAACGCGCCGCCAAGCAGGGCCTCGCGGCTCATCTCTGCCAGCTGGAGCTCACGATCCCGCCCGGCGGCGGGATTTCGGCCGTCTGCGAGGCCCTGGCCGAGCTGCGCTACACCGGCGGCGAACGTGAAGGCGTGCTTGTCCTCAACGGCAGCAGGTTGACCGAGCCGGGCGGCCGGTTCTACTTCGCCCTGTTCACCCAGCAGCCCGATGCGTTGAGACAGCGCGTGCTCGACGCCGTCGCGGCGGCGGGCATGACGATCAGAGGAGTCGTCCATGCGGCTTGACCTCGGCCTGATCGGCGCCACCAGGATCGCCGAACGCGCGATCATCGCGCCCGCCCGCAACCGCGCGGACGTCACCGTCCACGCCGTTGCCGCGAGCGATCCCGCCCGTGCCAGGGAATTCGCCGCCAGGAACGGCATCGAACGCGTCCACGACAACTACGATTCACTGGTCCGGGATCCCGGGATCAACGCGGTGTACATATCGCTGCACAACTCCGCGCACCACGAGTGGGCGGTCCGCGCGGCGACCCAAGGCAAGCATGTGATCGTCGAGAAACCGTTGTGCCTGACCATGTCCGAATACGCGGCGATCAAGGAAGCCGCGAACGGCGTCGAGGTGGCCGAGGCGATTCCGACAGCCGGTCACCCGTGGCAGGCGGCTGTCCGGCAGATGATCGACACCGGCGAGTTCGGCGGTCTGCGCCGGGTTCACACGAGGATCCAGTTCCTCACACCCGCCGACGGGACGTACCGCACCAGGCCTGAGCTCGGTGGCGGGATCTTCTTCGACTGCGCGAGCTACTGGTTGCAGGCCGTGCAGTCCACAGTCGGCCTGCGAGGTGCCACGGGCAGCGGCGAATCGGCGTTCGACGGTCCGAACGGCACGGACACGTCATTCCACGCCGCCCTGCGGTGGGACGACGGCCGCGAGGCCACATTGGACTGCTCGGTCGGGCCGAAGCACACCGCCGAGATCGAGTTCTTCTTCGAGACGGCATCCGTACGGCTGCGCAACCTGTTCCGGCCCACGACGGCCGCGCTGCCGTTGAACCTGTCGATCAAAGGGGCGCGAACCGAGATCCGGTCGTTCCCGCCGATCGACTACTACGAAGCACAACTGGATCAGTTGTTCACCAGCCCCGACTCGCCGGGCGAGCGGATCGCGTTGCTGGCCGGGATCCATGCGACGGCCAGGGGAGCTCTGGTCCGATGAGGAAGCCGCTGGCTGTCTGGCAACGGTTCGCGCTCGGCTTCGACGCCGACGAGCCCGGCTGGTCCACCGGGCCGTGGTTCACCATGAACGCGGTCGTCGAAGTGCGCGGCCCGCTACACGTACGACGACTTGAGCAGGCGTTTCAGCAACTGGTCGACCGCAACGCCTTGTTGCGTACGCGGATCGAGGACGACGCCCAGGTCATCAGGCCGGAAGTCCCCGCTGAGCTGGAACTCGTCGACGCCTCCGCCGAACTGCTGCACGCACCAGTCGAGTTCACGGCGCTGAGCCCGGTCCGGCTGCGCCTGGCGGAGGTGGAGACCGACCGGCACCTGCTGTGCCTGCACATCCACCACATGATGGCCGACCCGGTGACGCTGTGGGTCCTGCTGGCCGAACTCGCCGCCTTGTACCGCGGGCCACTGCCCGCTCCGATGACTCAGTTCTGGCAGTACACCGAAGCACAAGCGCGGCTGCTGGACGACGGTCGCACCGCGGCCGACGCATGGTGGCGCAAGGTCGCGTTCACCGAACTCGCCCAGCCATCGCCGACCCCGGCAGCGGGCTTCGCCCTGCGGCGACGCGTGCTCACCGCGGACGAAGTGGCCGAACTGGAGCGGTTCTCCCGCAAGAACCGGTCCACGGTGTTCGTGTCACTGGTGGCCGGGATCGCGTGCGCGATGCTGCCGTACCTCGGTCCAGGGGACAGCGTGCTGGTCAACACGTTGCTCAGCCGCCGCAATCGGATGGAATGGCGTGCCATGCCGGGGCCGTGCACGGTACCGGCCTTCATGCCGTTGCCACGACCGCCCGCCGCATTGACCGGGGACTACGTCGCCGCGGTCCGTGACGTCGTACTCGGCGCACAGCAGCACGTGATGGACCCGCCCACAGACGCCGCGTGCCCGTTCATCGAGTACCTGCCGGACTCACGGCCGCAGGACCTGTCGTTCGGTGACGCGACCGGGTCCGTTGTGGACGCCGCCGGGCCCCGTGACATCGGCCGCGCCGGCTCGTTGGGCATCCGCGCCAGGCGGACCGCGGACGGCGAACTCCTCGCCCACCTCAGCGGCGACGGGATCGGCTGGTCAGAGGAGCGGACGCTCGCAGTCTGCGACACCCTGCCGTGGCGGGTTCATCGAGTTTCGGAGGTTTCGTGACCAGACGGACGCTGTCTTCCGGCGAACTGGACGACGTGCTGGCGACGTGCGGCATCGACCCGGCCGCGGTGCTGGCCAGGCAGGAGCTCACCGAAGGCACGTACAACACGGCCTATCGCCTGCGTACAGCGGACACCGGGTACATCCTCAAGGTCGCGCCCGACCCCGCCTCGCCGTCGCTGACCTACGAACAAGGCCTGATGACCACCGAGGCGCTGCTCTACCGGGAAGCAGCCGGACTGCCCGTGCCGCAGGTGATCCACGCTGAGCGGGACTTCCTGCTGATGACCGAGATCCCCGGCCTGCCGTGGTACCCGAACAAGCCGCAGCAGGACAAGCGCGCCAAGCTCCGCGGCGAACTCGGCGAGATCGTGGCGAGGCTGCACAAGATCACCGGCACCGGCTTCGGCTATCCCCAACTGGGCCTGCACGGCTCGTGGCGGTCGGCCTTCCGCCAGATGGTGACGTCCGTGCTCGCCGACGCCGAGCGGTACGCCGTGGACCTGCCGGTCGCGGGCGAGAAGGTACTGGCAGCGCTGGATTCGCCCGCGTTCGACGACGTCGGGCACCCGGTCCTCGTCCACTTCGACCTGTGGGACGGCAACATCCTGCTCGACGGTGACCGGGTCACCGGCCTGATCGACGGCGAGCGCGCGTTCTGGGGCGACCCGGTCGCCGAACTGGTCTCGCTCGCCCTGTTCAAGGACATCCGCGCGGACGCCGCGTTCCTCGACGGATACGGGCCGCTGGAGTTCACCGAGCCGGTGGCGCACCGCCTTGCCTGCTACCAGGTCTACCTCTACCTGATCATGCTGGTCGAGACCGTCCCCCGGCAGAGCGAGGACGCGGGCACACGCAGGTTGATCACCCGGAACCTGGTGGCGTCGGCGGCGAAGCTGTGATCGAGATCCTGACCTCCGGGGTTGCGCTCGGCGTGCACGTGCCGGGCCTGCTGCTGGCCGACCGGTTGCGTGAGCGCGGCGTGGACGTCCACGTCTCGGTGCTGGAACGCTTGCTGCCGCAGGACACCCTCGCGACGACGACGAAGATGAAATGGGCGTTCCACCGGGACTTCCGCGTGGCTTTGGCGGGCCAGCGGGTGGCACGCGACGCCTCCGTCGCGATCCCCGCCGAGGCCCAGGACGCGGCGCTGGCGTCATGGCGATCCCGTGACGTACGGAAGTTCGTGGTGTTCTCCGGCTTCTGGCTGCCCATCCTGGACCGCTACGAGCACGCCGACGTGGACATCTGCCACGTGGACTCGGTCGTCTCGCCGTCGTTCCGGAAGGTCGGTGCCACCCCGGACGCACGCGCGATCTGGCTGGCCGACGCGGAGAACCGAACGCTGCCGTACAGCATCCCGGTCAGCAACGACCCACCCATCACATGGCACGAGCGCGACCGGCGGCTGCTGGTCCACGGCGGTGGCTGGGGAATGGGCACGTACCGGGAACGCGCGGCCGAACTGCGAGCACACGGGTTCGTGCTGGACGTCATCGCCTACGAGCCGAGCGACGTGCGGGAAGACGACGCGGTCCGGCACTTCATGATCGACCCGGACTGGCACCCCTGGCTGGACGACGGCTACCCGCCGTTCGGCGAGATCAAGGACGGCGAAGTGGCGTTCACCCGCGGCCGGGGGCATCACGGCTCGTACGACCTCACTCGAGCCGCACTCGCGGCGGTGAGCAAGCCGGGCGGCGGCACCATGCTGGATTCGCTCTGGTCAGCGACACCATCCGTGCTGTTGGAGCCGTTCGGTGCGCACGAGAAACGCAACGCGGAGTTGTGGGAGCGCCTTGGTTTCGGTATCTCGTTCGACAACTGGCGTGCTCACGGTTTCGATGTGGCCATGCTGGCGAAGGCACACACGGCCCTGCTCGACGCGCGCGAGCGTGTCACGGACTACGCGGAGGTCCTCGCACGATGAACGAGGTGGTGCAGGCCCAGCCGGCGGACTGGGCGGCGTTCCGGGAGATCCGCCTGACGGCGTTGGCGGACTCCCCCGACGCCTTCGGCTCGACCCTCCGGGACGAGGAGCGCAACACCGAAGCCGAGTGGCGCGAGAAGCTGACCACGTCGGTGGTGTTCCTCGGCAGCCGCAACGGCAAGGTCCAGGCCATCGCGTCGGCGTTCCCGGTCGACGGCGACGAGGCCGAGCTGATCCGGATCTGGGCCCACCCGGACGCCAGGGGAACCGGCCTCGCGGCGCGGACCGTGCAGGCGGTGCTGGACTGGGCGAAGGACAAGCGGCGGGTCACGCTCTGGGTGGGCGAGCAGAACCCCTCGGCGGAACGCTTCTACGAAAAACTGGGCTTCCGGCGGACCGGCCGGACCGGCCCATTGCCGAGGGACGAGTCCATCATGGAAGCGGAAATGGCTTACCAGAACGGCGGAGAACAGACTTCATAGCCGGCCGGTCCGCGACCGCGAACTCGGCGGTGTCGGGGATCCACTCGCCACCGACCTGGACGAACTGGGTCAGCTCCGTCGGCCCCTCGATGCCGCACCGGCGCAGCACCGCGCCGAGGATCTGGCTCGCCATCACGCCCAGCTGAAGCAGATTCCGGTTGCGGTGCTTGCGGACACCGAGGTTGACCTGCGCGATCGCGTCCAACCCGTACAGCGAGTGGGCGTCGAGCAGCAGCGCGAGTTCCACCGCGTACCCGGCGGCGAAGGGCACGGACTCCAGGAACTGCCTGGTCGCCGCGTACTCGCCACCGAGCGGCTGGACCAGGCCGGACAGTTCGGGCCGGACGGCGTTGAGCAACGGCCGGGCCAGCAGCTCGGTGACGCGCCCGCCGCCTGTTCCGTAGTCCTCGGTCTCCAGCCGCAACGGCCGCCGGTAGAACCCCTTGACCAGGTGGACGTCCTCGGTCAGCAGCGGCCCGAGCAACGCGGGCACGAACGCCGGATCGGGGTCGACCAGGTCGGCGTCCAGGAAGACGACCAGGTCGCCGGTGGTCGCCGCCAGCGACCGCCAGAGCACTTCGCCCTTGCCGGGCAACGGCTCCAGCTCGGGCACGACGTCCTGCCTGCGGACCACCCGCGCCCCGGCCGCCCCGGCCACCTCGGCGGTCCGGTCGGTCGACCCGGAGTCCATCACCACGATCTCGTCCACCAGCGTGCCGAGCAGGGGCCGGACCGTGCGCACGACGTCGCCGACGGTCTCTTCCTCGTTCAACGCGGGCAGCACCACGCTGACCGTGCGCCCGGCCTTCGCCTCGGCGAGCTCCCGGACAGTCCACTTAGGATCTTGCCAGGTCCGCGCCGCGAACCAGGCAGCCGCCGCCGGGTTCACGCGAGCGCCCGCAGGACGCGGGCAGGCGGGCGGGTGCCCGCGATGCTGGCGACCATCTCGACCACCTTCCTGGTCTGCCGCACCTGGTGGGCGCGGAAGACACGCGCGCCCGTCCACGCCGCGACCGAGGTGGCGGCCAGCGTGCCGTCCACCCGGTCGGCCAGGTCCACGCCGAGCGTCTCGCCGACGAAGTCCTTGTTGGACAACGCCATCAGCACCGGCCAGCCGGTGGCGACCAGTTCGTCCAGCCGCCTGAGCAGTTCGAGACCGTGCCACGTGTTCTTGCCGAAGTCGTGCGTCGGGTCGATCAGGACACCCTGCGCGGGCACGCCGAGCTCGACCATCCGGGTGGCCCCGTGCACCAGCTCCTCCGCGACCTGGGCGACCACGTCGGTGTACCGGACCCGGTGCGGATCCGTCCTCGGCTCGACGCCGCCGGTGTGCGAGCACACGACGCCCACGCCGAACTCGGCCGCCACCTCCGCCAGCCGGGGGTCCGCACCGGCCCAGGTGTCGTTGAGCAGGTCCGCGCCCGCCTCGCAGGCGGCCTGCGCGACCTCGTGCCGCCAGGTGTCGACGCTGATCACCACGTCGGGGAACCGGGATCGGACAGCTTCGACAAAGGGGATGACCCGCCGCAATTCCTCCGAGGTGTCCACGACCTCGCCGTGTGATCCCGCTCGCACTCCGCCGATGTCGACGATGTCCGCGCCGTCGGCGACCGCCGCGGCCACCGCGGCCATCGCGGCCCCGGCACCGAACGTGGCGCCGCGGTCGTAGAAGGAATCCCTGGTGCGGTTGACGATCGCCATCACCAGCGCGCGGTCGTGGGCCACCTCGCGGGTACCGAACTTGAGGGGGAGCACCCAGTGAAGTTACCTACTGCGCGGATCGATTCGACAATCGGCGCCTTAGAGTAGATGCATCCCCCACCGCAGGAGGCTCCCCTTGTTCTACCGCGTGCTGCGTGCTGTGTGCGCCGTGATCGCGAAGGTGCTGTTCCGGCCGAAGGTCGAAGGCGTCGAGAACATCCCGGCCGACGGCGGGGTGATCCTGGCGAGCAACCACCTGTCGGTGTTCGACAGCATCCTGATCCCGCTCGTGGTGCCGCGGCAGGTGAACTTCCTCGCCAAGGAGGAGTACTTCCAGGGCAAGTCCCCCTACCACCGCGTCCGCACCGCGTTCATGCGTGCGATCGGCCAGGTGCCCGTGCAGCGCGGGCAGGCCCGCGCCGGTATCGCCGCGCTCGAGATCGCGAGCAAGGTCCTGGCCAAGGGCGACGTGTTCGGGATCTACCCGGAGGGCACCCGCTCGCGTGACCTGCGGCTGCACCGCGGGCACACCGGCGTCGGCCAGCTCGCGCTCAGCAACGGCGTGCCCGTCGTGCCGATGGCCGTGATCGGCACCGACCGGATCCAGCCGCCCGGCCAGCGCTTTCCCCGTCCGGCCAGGGTGACGATCCGAATCGGCAAGGCGCTGGACTTTTCCAGGTATGACGGAATGGCCGGCTCGCCAGCCATTCGCCGCGCGGTGACCGACGAGATCATGTATTCGATCATGGAACTGTCCGGCCAGGAATACGTCGACGTTTACCACAAGCTGCCGGACGCGGCCTGAGCCTCATACCACAGCCTATTGGACCGTTCTTGTGAATAGCCATCACAAGATCGGACGATTCCACCTCGCATCCGACTGCCGAGAGTAGACCGCAGACCGGACCAATTGGTCCTTTTTTCCTCCAATCGAGTGAATCGCCTTGAAGGTGGCGCCCAGCTCGGGCTCACTGGAAGTAGGGGACGGCACGGGGAGCCGTCCACCGCACCAGGGGGAATCCAGGGGGATTCAATGAGCGACCAAGATGCGGACGCGGCTGCCCGCGCACTACCGCTCCGCCATTCCGATGACATCCAGGGCGACATTCTCGCCGGTTTTCGCAAGGATCATGAAACGGTCCTGCTCCTGCGGTTCCCGGACGATCTTGACTCCGTGCGGAATTGGCTGCGCAGGCTGATCCCGCAGATCGCGACGACCCGCCAGGTCGCCGCCTTCAACACCGAGTTCAGCGCGGCCAGGCACACCCTCGCGGGAAGCGATCCGGCAGCGCTGAGCGCGACGTGGGTGAACGTGAGCCTGACGTACGCGGGCCTGAAGTTCCTGATGGGCGCTGAGCCGTTTCCCGGCCAGCGGCCCCCGGGAGTGGAGGCGTTCGCGTCGGGCGCGTTCGCCCGTGCGGAGATCAACGGCGACGACGGCGACAGCGCACCGGACCAGTGGCTGTTCGGCCGTGCCGACCAGCCGGTGCACGCCGTGCTCACGGTCGCGTCGGACGACCAGGCCAAGCTCGAGGTCCGGGCGTCCGAACTGCGTGTCGCCGCGGCCCGCGCCGGGCTGACGGTCACGTTCGAGCAGGTGGGCGCGACCCTGCCGGGCGAAGCCAAGGGACACGAGCACTTCGGGTTCAAGGACGGCGTCAGCCAGCCCGGCGTGCGCGGCTTCGATCGGCCCGATCCACGCGACCCGATCCACGTCGACGGCAAACCGGGCACCCGGATCCTGCCAGCGGGCGAATTCGTCGTCGGCCATCCCAAGCTGACCGGGGACGCGCCCCCACTGCCGGAATGGACCCGCAACGGGTCGTTCCACGTGGTGCGAAGGCTGGCACAGGACGTGCCCGCCTGGTGGGCGCAGGCCGGTGCCGCGCGTCGGCAGCTCGACAAGGAGGGGATCGAGCTGCCGCCCGGCACCGGCACAGAATGGCTGGCCGCCCGCGCGGTCGGCAGGTGGCGTTCGGGCGCGTCGGTGGCGCACAACCCGAACGCCGAGCCACCGACCAAACCGGGCGCGCCGGACGACAACCTGATCAGTTATGTGCCCGACCCGGAAGGGCACACCACACCGCATTTCTCGCACATCAGGAAGACCAACCCGCGTGACGGCATCGACGGCGACTTCACCAACGCCGACACGCGGCGCATCATCCGCAGGGGAATCCCGTACGGCCAGCCATTCGACCCGTCAGCCGGAGCGGGACACGGCCCGGACGCCGACCGTGGCCTCGTTTTCATCGCCTACATGGCGGACCTCGCCATCCAGTTCGAGTTCCTCCAGCAGGCGTGGATCAACAACGTCGACTTCCTGCAGACGGACACCGGAAACGACCCGGTGATCGGCAAGGACAGCGACGTGAATCTGAAGCTGGACACCAAACCAGAGGGAAAGAAACTGCATTTCGCACAGTTCGTGCGAACGGAGGGGACAGTTTATGCTTTCGCACCTTCACTCAGCACGCTGCGCCGTCTCGCAGGATGACCGCGACATGTGACAGCGCTGAAGCAGCAGTCCGCGACCGACATCCCGGCAGCCCTGCTCGAATGGAACACAAACCCCCAGGCAGTCCCCCACCCGACCCGGGGGGCGTCCCTGCTCCAGTCTACCGGCGGCAGGCCTGGCCAAGGGGGTTACCGGGCGGTTGTGGACAACTGGATTTGACGGAGTTACCTTCACCGAAACGGAAAGGGCTCGGCGGTCGCCGGGCCCTTTCCCAGTGGTTACGACCGGGAGTTCGTTGGGGGTATTCGGCGGATCCAGGTTTTCGCCAGCCAGATTTCTTCTGGGCAGTGCCGGACGAAGGGGCCGGTACCGGGGTTGTACCGGCGCCTTGGCCGGTACGGTCAGCGGGAAGCTGGGCCGTCGAGACCCTCGACAGACTTCCGGTCGTGACAACTAGTGTTCGGCGAACTTGTCCAGCAACGCCGCGGGATCGCTGTCGACGCTGATGAAGTCGCGGTACCCGGGCCGGATGAACCCCTCGATGACCATGTGGTCGACCATCTCGACCAGCGGCTGGTAGAAGCCGTCCGTGTCGACGATCCCGATCGGCTTCGAGTGCAGGCCGATCTGGGCCCACGTCCAGATCTCGAACAGCTCGTCCAGCGTCCCGGCGCCCCCGGGCAGCGCCAGGAACCCGTCGGACAGCTCGGCCATCAGCGCCTTGCGCTCGTGCATGCTGCCGACCACGTGCAGCTCGGTGAGGCCCTGGTGGGCCAGCTCCCTGTCGACCATGCTCGTCGGGATCACGCCGATCACCTGGCCGCCCGCGTCGAGCGCCGCGTCGGCGACGATGCCCATCGTGCCGACCGACGCGCCGCCGTAGACCAGGGTGATCCCGCGCTTCGCCAGCAGTTTCCCCGTTTCCGCCGCCGCCGTGGCATAGCGGGGCGAGCGGCCCGGCTGGGAGCCGCAGAACACGCAGATCCGCACTAGTGGACTTCCTCCCATGCGCGGTACGCGTCCTCGACCACGCTGATCGCGTCGTCGACGTCGTCGGTCACGTGGATCAGCGCCAGGTCCTTCTCGCCGACCTTGCCCGTCTTGAACACCACGTCCTGCAGCCAGCTGTGCAGGCCACCCCAGTAGTCGCTGCCGAACAGCACGATCGGGAACTTCGTGACCTTCTTCGTCTGCACCAGGGTCAGCGCCTCGAACAGCTCGTCGAGGGTGCCGAAGCCACCCGGCAGGCAGATGAAGGCCTGCGCGTACTTGATGAACATCGTCTTGCGGACGAAGAAGTACCGGAAGTTCACGCCGAGGTCGACCCACGGGTTGAGGCCCTGCTCGAACGGCAGCTCGATGCCGAGCCCGATCGACAGGCCGCCCGCCTCGGACGCGCCCCTGTTCACCGCCTCCATCGTGCCGGGGCCACCGCCGGTCAGCGCCGCGAAGCCCGCTTCGGCCAGCGCCGCGCCGATCTTGCGGCCCAGCTCGTATTCGGGGTGGTCACGAGGAGTGCGCGCGGACCCGAACACGGTCACCGCGCGCGGCACCTCGGCGAGCGCGCCGAATCCCTCGACGAACTCGGCCTGGATGCGCATCACGCGCCACGGGTCCGTGTGCACCCACGCGGACGGGCCACGTGAGTCGAGCAGGCGCTGGTCTGTGGTGGTCGGCTCCTCGCTGCGCCCGCGGCGCAAGGTCACCGGGCCCCGTTGCTTTTCCTTGGGGCGGTCTTCGTTCGTCGTCACCAGCTCAAGTCTAGTTGTGGTCACCTGCCCAACCGGTGACTTGTTCGCCTCGACGCGGTGACCGCCTGAACAACGGTGATCACGCTCCGGTCAGCCAGCGGGCCAGCACACGTGCGCAGTCGCTGATCTGCTGGACGTGCACGTGCTCCTCCTTGGTGTGCGCCAGCGTCGGGTCACCGGGGCCGAAGTTGACCGCGGGCATGCCGAGCGCCGCGAACCGGGCGACGTCCGTCCAGCCCAGCTTGGCGACCGGCTGGCCACCGGCGGCTTCCACGAGTTCCTTGGCCGGAGGCGCCTGCAACCCGGGCAGCGCCCCGGCAGCGTGGTCGACGACCGCCACGTCGAAACCGTCGAAGACCTCACGCAGGTGCTTCTCGGCGGCGGCCAGGTCCCGGTCAGGCGCGAAGCGGTGGTTGACCGTGAGCACGGCGCTGTCGGGGACCACGTTGCCCGCGACGCCACCGTCGATCTTCACCGCCTGCAGTCCTTCGCGGTACGTGCAGCCGTCGATCTCCACGATCCGCGGCTCGTAGGCGTCCAGCCTGCGCAGGGCCTCACCGAGCGCGTGGATCGCGTTCACGCCCATCCACGCCCTGGCGGTGTGGGCGCGTTTGCCGGTCGTGCGGATCTCGATGCGCATCGTGCCCTGGCACCCGGCCTCGATCACGCCGTTGGACGGTTCGCACACCACGGCGACGTCGCCGAGCAGCCAGTCCTTGAGCTCGCCCCGCTCGATCCGGCCGAGGCCGTTGCGGCTCGCATCGATCTCCTCACAGTCGTAGAACACGAAGGTCACGTCGTGGCGCGGCTCGGTGATGGTGGCGGCGAGGTGCAGCATCACCGCGTCGCCGCCTTTCATGTCGACCGTCCCGCAGCCGTGCAGGACCCCGCCTTCCCGCCGGGACGGCAGGTTGTCGTTGATCGGCACCGTGTCGATGTGGCCCGCGAACACCACGCGCCGCTCGCGCCCGAGGTTCGTGCGCGCCATGACCGTGTTGCCCGACCTTGTCACTTCCAGGTGTCGGAGGGCGCGCAGGGCGCGTTCCACCGCGTCGGCGAGGTCGGCCTCGTTCTCCGAGACGCTCGGGACGTCGACGAGGACAGCGGTCAGGTCCACCGGGTCGGCAGTGAGATCAAGTTCAACGGTCACACCCGCACGCTACCCGTCACGTGGGTTTCACGTGGAGCACGTGGAGGCCACGTGGAGCACGTGACATCCACGTGGTACCGTTAGGCCATGAAGAGGAACATCACCGTCCAATTAGACGAAGAGGTCATCGATCAGGCGAAGGTGCTGGCAGCCCGGCGCGGAACGTCTGTCAGCTCCTTGCTCGCGCAAGAGCTCACCAAGATGACAGAGGAAGTAACTCGTTACGAGGCAGCTAAATACCGCGCCCTCGCCCTGATGGAAGAGATCGGCAATCGCCGACGCCCTGGCGAAGGCGAGCTGATCACCTGGACTCGCGAGGAAATAAACGACCGCGCGCTCGCGCGCGAAGAAGAAGCGCAACGCCGCAAGGAAGCCGAAGGAACCACCGAGTGACAGGCGCAATCCCTGAGCTGGTCTTCATCGACACCAACGTCCTGGTCTACGCCCATGACGGACGAGATCCGGCAAAGCGCGAGATCGCACAGGCCACTCTGGCCAAGCTGTGGGATACCGACACAGGAGCGTTGAGCACACAGGTCCTACAAGAGTTCTATTCGACAGCCACCCGCAAACTCAACCTGTCACATGACAAAGCACGCGAGGTCGTCGCGGCCTACGGCGAATGGTGCGCAACGGACACCGATCCTCAATTACTGGTCACGGCAAGCACGCTGTGCGAGCGTTATCAACTTAACTGGTGGGATGCGCTGGTCATCGAGGGCGCGCTTCGGAGCGGGGCGACGACGTTGCTGTCGGAGGACATGCAGGACGGTCAGCGCTTCGGGTCCCTCACGATCCGCAACCCGTTCGTCGAACGCTGACCGATCGTTGGTTACCGTTTGCGTGTGAGCGCGAACCCCGAGTCGAGCGGCGCCTACGGCGTCGGTCTTGCGACAGTCACCACTGATGGCACCGTTCTGGACTGCTGGTTCCCCAAGCCCAAGCTGGGGGACGCGCCCGCGCCAGGGACGCAGCACCTGTCCGAGATGGAGGCCGCCGAGGAACTCGGCAACGGCGTGTCCGCGATGCTGGGGCCGGACAACGCCCGTGGCGTCGAGATCATCGCGGTCCGGACCGGGATCAGCGCGCTGGCCGAGCCACCCCACGACGCCTACGACGTCTACCTGCGGCTGCACCTGCTGTCCTCCCGGCTCGCCGCCCCCAACAGCCTGAACCTCGACGGCGTCTTCGGCCTGCTGGCCAACGTCGTGTGGACCAACCACGGCCCGTGCCCGGTGGAGAACTTCGCGGAGACCCGGTTGGCGCTGCGAGCGCGTGGCGCGGTGACCGTGCACGGCATCGACAAGTTCCCGCGGATGGTGGACTACGTCGTGCCGAGCGGTGTCCGGATCGCCGACGCCGACCGCGTCCGGCTGGGTGCGCACCTGGCCAGCGGCACCACCGTCATGCACGAGGGCTTCGTCAACTTCAACGCGGGCACGCTGGGCTCGTCGATGGTCGAAGGCCGGGTTTCCCAGGGCGTCATCGTCGGCGACGGATCGGACATCGGCGGCGGCGCGTCGATCATGGGCACGCTGTCCGGCGGTGGCAAGGAGATGATCACGATCGGTGAGCGCTGCCTGGTCGGTGCGAACGCCGGGATCGGCATCTCGCTCGGCGACGACTGCGTGGTCGAGGCGGGCCTGTACGTCACCGCGGGGACGAAGGTCAAGCTGCCGGACGGCAAGCTGGTCAAGGCGCGCGACCTGTCCGGTGCGAGCAACCTGCTGTTCAGGCGCAACTCCAGCACCGGGACCGTCGAGGTCGTCGAGCGCAGCGGGTCCGGTATTCACCTGAACGAAGCACTGCACGCCAACGACTGACCGGCGGAAACAGGCATTTCGTTCACTTAAGATTCATGGTGTGACCACTTCTCTGACGCCCGTGGACCTGGGGCTGCCGCCTGAGCCGGTTACGGCCCGTCGCAAGGACCCGCCAGCCGTTCACGTTCGCGTGCGGCTGGACAGTCAGCTGCGGGCGCTCCTCGCGCACGAGGCGGGCACCAAGTCCGGAGTGGACCCGGAGGACCTGCACCAGATGCGCGTCACCATCCGGCGCCTCCGCGCAGCGGTCAACGCGGACGGCGCCGGGCTCGGCGACGTGGTGTCTCCGCTGCAGGTCGAACTCAAGTGGCTGGGCAACGCGCTCGGCCGGGTGCGCGACATCGACGTGCAGCTCGACCGGCTGCGAGCGGAAGCGGCCGGGTTCGACGACGAGGAACGAGCTGCGGTCGAGCGCCTGCTCGGCGGGCTGGTCGCGGAGCGGAAGGCGGCACGGCGCCGGATGCTGGCCGCGTTGCGCACCAAGCGCTACACCGCGCTGCTGACGTCGCTGGCCGCGGCCACGGCGTCCGCCCCGCAGACCACTTCGGACAGTGCGGACCGGGTGGTGGACAACGCGGTGGTCAGCGTCATCTACCGCCCGTACCGCAAGCTGTTCAAGGCCGTGGCGGCCATGGGCGACGACCCGGTCGACGAGCAGCTGCACGCCCTACGAATCAAGGGCAAGCGTTTGCGTTACGCCGCCGAACTGGTCGGGCCCGCCGGGAAGGAACCGGTCAAGCAGCTGATCAAGGCCACCAAGGCGTTCCAGGAAGTCCTCGGCGAGCACCAGGACGCGGCCGTCGCGGAGGAGACCATCCGCCGCCTGCTGCAAGGCCAGGACGACGCCGCCGTGATCTTCGTCGCCGGACGCCTCGTCGAACGCGAACACGCCCGCCGCCTCGCCTACCGGTCACAGTGGCGAGACAGGTGGGACGCGGTCGCGGCCTTCGCCGCCGAGTTCAACCGCAAAACCGGCTGACACAACTGGGCCGTGCCCACGCGGGACACGGCTCAGGAGATCACGCAGTGAGCCGGGCCGCCGCGGCTGCCACCCGCTCGTCCGTCGCGGTCAGGGCCACCCGAACGTGCTGCGAACCCGTGGGGCCGTAGATCGTCCCGGGCGCGACCAGGACGCCGCGGTCGGCGAACCACGACACGGTCTGCCATGCGTCCTCGCCGCGCGTGGCCCACAGGTACAGGCCCGCCTCGGAGTGGTCGATCTTGAAACCCGCCTCGGTCAGCGCCGCCTTCAGCACGTCCCGCCTCACGCGGTACCGCTCCTTCTGCACCTTGACGTGGTCGTCGTCGGACAGGGCCGCCGTCATGGCTTCCTGGACCGGCCGGGGCACGATCATCCCCGCGTGCTTGCGGACCGACAGCAGACCGGCCACCAGCGCCGGGTCCCCCGTGACGAACCCCGCTCGGTACCCGGCCAAGCTCGACGACTTCGACAGCGAGTGCACCGCCAGGAGCCCCTGGGTGCTGCCCTCGTTCACCGAGGGGTGCAGCACGGACACGGGCTCCGTGTCCCAGCCGAGGGACAGGTAGCACTCGTCCGAGATCACCGTCGCGCCGCGTTCCCGCGCCCAGGTGACCACCTTGCGCAGGTGGGCGACCGGGAGCACACGGCCCGTCGGGTTCGACGGCGAGTTCAGCCAGATGATCGACGGCTTCTGCGGGCCCAGTGCTGTCAGGCCGTCCGTGCGCACCACCGCCGCCCCGGCGAGCAGGGCGCCGACCTCGTACGTCGGGTACGCCAGCTCCGGGATCACGACGATCGACCCCGGGCTCGTGCCCAGCAGCGTCGGCAGCCAGGCGACCAGCTCCTTCGACCCGATCGTCGGCAGGATGTCCTTCGCCGTGACCGTGTCGACGTCGAAACGGCGGCTCAGCGCCTGGACCGCCGCCGCACGCAGTTCCGGTGTGCCGTGTGTGGTGGGGTATCCGGCACGATCCGACACCGCTGCGAGTGCTGCCCTGATCTTCTCGGGCACCGGGTCGACGGGTGTGCCGACCGAGAGGTCGACCACGCCGTCGCGGTGCTCACGAGCCTTGGCCGTGGGACCCGCGAGCGAGTCCCACGGGAAGTCGGGCAGACCCGTGATCAATGCTCGGTCTCGCGCTGTTCCAGGTCCTTGATCCACTGCGGGTCGGCGGCGACCTTACCGACCTTCGACGCCCCGCCCGGCGAACCGAGCTCGTCGAAGAAGTCGACGTTGGCCTTGGTGTAGTCCTTCCACTGATCGGGGACGTCGTCCTCGTAGTAGATGGCCTCCACCGGACAGACCGGCTCGCAGGCACCGCAGTCGACGCACTCGTCAGGGTGGATGTAGAGCATCCGGTCGCCCTCGTAAATACAGTCGACCGGGCACTCCTCGATGCACGCCTTGTCGAGCAAGTCGACGCAGGGCTCGGCGATGACGTAGGTCACGGTGCTCTGCTCCTTTGTGAAACCTGGTACACGCGCGTTCGGGAAGACGCGTTAATCGCAAGTATCCCCCGTCCATGCCCCCGACGACTAACCGGTGTCAGAGGGTGACAAGGATCTCAGCAAGGCGGAAGGGCACCACGCTGCACAATCGCGGCATGGACGTTGTCACCCGCTTGGAGCACGACTGCGCGCAGGCCTGGCCCGCCCTGGTGGACGAGCCGCTCGGCGACTGGCGAATGCGGGCGGCAGGCGGGTTCACCGGGCGCGCCAACAGCACCTTGACCTGCGGAGATCCCGGTGTCGACGTGCCGACCGCGCTGCGCAGGTCGGCGGGTTTCGCCGAGCGCAACGGCATCGCGCCGACGGCGCACGTGGTGATCGGCACAGTGCTGGACTCCGTGATCGGCCGACTGGGGTGGAGGGTCCACCTGGACCACCCGGGAGGCGCGGAATCACTCGTGATGACCGGACCACTCGCTCCAGGCGAACATGAGGGCGCACGTGTCGACGACACTCCGTCAACTCAGTGGTGGGAGCTCACGGCCGGGTCCGATCAGCCGACCGCCGCCCAGCGGCACGTGCTGTCCTCGGCCCCGGGCGTTGGCTACGGCGTGCTCGAACGCGACGGTCAGGTTGTCGCGGCGGTGCGTGGCGCTGTGGTGGGCGACCTGCTGCACGTGGCTCGCTTGGCCGTGCGACCGGCGTACCGGCGGCAAGGGCTGGCCGTCGGGTTGCTCAAGACGCTCTACGCGTGGGCGCACGCCAAGGGCGCCACGCGGCAGGCGTTGCAGGTCGCAGAGCACAACGACCCCGCGATCCGTCTCTACGAGGGGTTCGGGTGCACCGAACACCACCGCTACCGCTACTGGATCCCCTGCTGAGTCAGCCACTTGCTGCCGCGTTTGGCGGCGCGTTTCAACGCTGAGCGCTCGCCGAGGTAGTCACCGGCCATGCCGACGACGGGCAGCATGCCCACTGCCTTGTGGTAGAAGCGGCCCTGCGGGCGTTTCTCCAGCTCACCGGTGATGGAGAAGAGGATCCTGGCCTGCCGCCACAGCCACTTGAACCCGGCCTTGACGCCGAACTTCCTGCCCTTGACCGGTTCCTCGACCTCCTCGACCGGGGGGCCGTCCTGGTCCTCGGTCAGCTTGGCGACCATCTCCTCGTCGGCGGCCGCGTCGCCCTTGCCCCGCGCGGTCTGCATGTCGATGTCGCGGTCGAACAGGATCGAGGCGAGCAGCCGGACCTTCACGCCGATGTCGTCCACGCCGCGTTCGGAAGCGATGGCGCACAACAGCAGCCCCTGGCTCGCCGAGCCGAGCATGTCCTGCAGCGGCAGCCGGTCGCCCCACACCCCGGCCAGGCCGGTCACCGAGGCCAGCAGTGAGGTGAACCGGCCGACGCGGCTGATCCACCAGTCCACGCGCTCGTCGATCGGCAGCTGGCCCCAGCCCTTCATGCCCGGCCGCTTGATGCTGGCGACGACGGACTTGACCTTGTCCACGATGGACCGATCGACATCCGGGTCTGTTTCGTCCACTTCGACCGGTTCACCGTCATCTCGCAGACGGTGCACCATCGGGTCGCACCTGCGCACGAACACGCGCAGGACAACGGCCACGTGCTGATCGGTGATCGCCTCTGCCACAGCTCAGCAGCGTAGTTCCATGCCTTCGGAAGCCGCAGCGATATCACCCGAAAAGACCGCCGCTGCCCGCTCGACCGCGGCCGCACGGTCGCTCCCCGGCCAGAAATGTGTCAGCAACAGGCGTTTCGCGCCGGCGCGGGCGGCCACCTCCCCGGCCTCCCGTGCGCTCATCAGCGTGCGCGGCTCGTCCTGGGGCTCGGTGAGCGTCGCTTCCGAGATGAACACGTCCGCGTCCCTCGCCAGCTCCACCAACGCCGGAACCGGACCGGTGTCACCGGTGTACGCCAACACCGTGTCCCGCGTGACCAGCCGGATCCCCGAGTTCGGCACGTGGTGCGGCAACGCGATCCCGGTCAGCTCGAACGGGCCCACCCGGTACGCGCCCGGCAGGTCGAAGATGTCGAACGCGTCCGACAGCGGCGGCCGCGGCTCGACCACGCTGAGCCTGCGCACAACACCCGGCGTGCAGTACAAGGGAATCCGTGGCGCGTCGGCGTAGTACCTGGCTCGCAGCAACGCGTTCAGGTCGACGCAGTGATCGGGATGCTCGTGTGTCACCGCGACCGCGTCGACCGACGAGGCCGGGCACACCTCGAACAGCCGGGACGCCACGCCGAACCCCATGTCCAGCACCAGCCGGAAACCGTCGTGCTCGACCAGGAAGCCACTGCACGCCCGGCCGGGTTCCGGCCACGCCCCACAACTTCCGAGAACGGTGATGCGCATGGCGTTCACCCTTGCAGAAGCAGGGCGACCAGTTCGTCCCGGCCGCTCGAGCGGGTCTTGCGGTAGATCGACTGGAGGTACTCGTTCACGGTGTGCGTCGACAGTTCGAGCACCCGCGCGATCCGTTTCGCCGAACCGCCCTCGCACACCAGGTCCAGCACCTGGCGCTCACGCGGCGTGATCCCGTACCACCAGCTCAACGACGACACCAGCCGCGCGCCGCTGGCCGGACGGATGATCAGCGTCAGGTCGTCGGCCAGCACCTGGCCGTGGATCTCGACCCACTGGCCGCACCGCGCCGCCGGCACACACGTGACCGCACGAGGCTTCCGCTTGTCCACCAGGGCAAGCCGGGCCGCCTTCGACAGCTGCCGGATCGCCACGCGCGGCAGCGCGCCACGCTCCCATTTCGTCCAATGTGGAATCGCCGCCAGCCACGCCCGCGCTTCCGCGCTCATCGCGGTGACGCGATCCCGGCCGACCACAAGCACTCCCGGCGGCAACGGGCGAGCGGACCGCGCCAAAGCGGCCGACGTGACGTACTCACGCAACACCGGCGCGAAGGTCCGGCCGAACGGCACCGGAGTCGTTTCGAACTCTTCGTCATGCCGCCACAGGGTGAGCAGTCCGTACCGGCGTCTCCCGCTCACCAACGGAATCCGCAATCGATGAGCGCCGGGACCGAGCGACCCCACGCCGAACGACTCGATCCCCGACGGATCGAGCCCCTGCAGGTAGTAGCCGTCGTGCCGGATCGACCGCCCCACCACGTCCGAAACCCGCTCCCCCAGCGCGTCGAGGTCCCCCGCGCGGGCAGTCTCCACCAGCCCCGTCGACGTCATGGGATCGAGCCTGGCCTGGCCGCGGCCCGGTTCCGCAGAGGCCTGGTGCCTAGGCCTGCCGGGAAAATTTCCTGGCCTGCGCCTGGCCGAGCAGGCTGCCCAACGTCACCGCGCCGCTCAACGCGCCACAGCCGAGCAGCAGCAACGCCCGCCAGTCGCCGATCAGCACGACGTCACCGCCGGGCCCGGGAAACGCCGAGACGAGCACGCACAGCAGCCACACCCACAACGGCGAACCGGCCACCAGCACCCGTGGTGAGATCCTGCCTGCCGCCTTGACCAGCCACGGCATCGTCACCGCCGCGACCACGGCGGAGATCGGGAACACGAGGCTGTCACCGATCATCGGCAGCATCGTGCCGTCGAACCGCAACGGCAGGTACAGCAACTCCACGACGGCGAGGACGAAGCTGCCCACGAGCAGGCCGAGCAGCCTCAGCGCGTTGCCCGGGGTCATCCGAGCCCGCCGAACAGGTCCGCATCGGCGCCGTCCGGCCTGCCGCTGGCCAGGATGTAGTACTCGTGGCCGACGATCGGCTGCGCGATGTCGTTCGACAACGCGTAGCACGACGAGCCCGAGTCGTCCTGCCAAACGGTGACCTGGGTCTGGTGTGCCCGCAACGCGCGCAGTTTCGCGTCGAGGTGGTCGGCGATCGGCACGACCGTGGTGATCTCGTCGTCCGGCGTGACCGGGAGTTCGCCCGGCTCCGGCAGCCGGTACGGCAGGTCGGCGACCGCGGCCAGTTCGGCCACGCCCGCGTTCGTGGCCCGCTCGGACGTCACCACGTGGAAGACCCGGCGGACATCGGCCTGTGCACAAGCCACGGTGGTGACTTCGTGCGCACGGATGTGGTCGGGGTGGCCGTACCCGCCGTCCGGTCCGTACGTGACGACGACGTCCGGCTTGACCTCCCGCAGGATCGCCAGCAGCTGCTCGGCCTGCTCGGTGAAGTCACCGTTGATGAAGGCCCTCGAGTGCTGGTTGGACGGCACACCGACCATTCCGGAGTCACGCCAGCGGCCGATCCCGCCGAGGTACCGGTGGTCGACGACGCCGAGCGCCGCGCACGCCGCCCGCAGCTCGCCGTTGCGGTAGCCGCCGAGCTGGTCGGACTCGCCGGCAGCCAGGAGGGCGAGACCATCGGGGATGATCTCGCCCTCCTCGCCCAGCGTGCAGGTCACGAGGGTGACATGGGCACCGTTGGCCGCGTACTTCGCGATGGTCCCGCCTGTCCAGAGACTCTCGTCGTCCGGGTGGGCGTGGACCAGCAGCAGCCTCGGCGGAGCAGTCAGCATCACGACACCAGCCTATGGAACGCCACTCAGGTCAGAGCACCTGGCGTTCCTCAGCGAAGTGACACGCCGAGGCCAGACCGCCCGAACCGTGCGGGACCAGCGGTGGTTCCTCCTGCGAGCAGATGTCCTGCGCCTTCCAGCAGCGTGTCCGGAACCGGCAGCCCGACGGCGGGTTGACCGGGCTGGGCACGTCACCGGTGAGCACGATCCGCTGCCGTTCCCGCTCCTGGCGCGGGTCGGGCACCGGCACGGCGGACAGCAGCGCCTGCGTGTACGGGTGGGTCGGCCGGTTGTAGATGTCCTCCCTCGGCCCGATCTCGACGATCTTGCCCAGGTACATCACGGCCACGCGGTGTGAGATGTGCCGCACCACGGACAGGTCGTGCGCCACGAACAGGTACGCCAGGTTGAAGCGTTCCTGCAGCTCCTCCAGCAGGTTGACCACACCGGCCTGCACCGAGACGTCCAACGCGGACACCGGCTCGTCCAGGACGACCATCCGGGGGTTGAGCGCCAGCGCGCGGGCGATGCCGATGCGCTGCCGCTGACCGCCGGAGAACTCGTGGCCGTAGCGGTTGCGGTGCTCCGGGTTGAGGCCGACGAGCTCGAGCAGCTCGTCCACCCGCTGCTGGCGCTCCGCGTCCGACCCCTGGAAGCCGTGGATGTTGAACGGCTCCGACACGATGTCGTTGATCTGCCAGCGCGGGTTCAGCGACGCGTACGGGTCCTGGAACACGATCTGCATGTCCCGGCGGACCGCGCGCATGTCGCGGGTGCCCAACGTGGTCAGTTCCTTGCCGTCGAACTTCACCGAGCCCGATGTGGGCTTGTGCAGTTGCAGCACGGCACGGCCGGTCGTGGACTTGCCACAGCCGGACTCACCGACAAGGCCGAGCGTTTCGCCTTCGGCCAACGAGAAGCTCACACCCGACACGGCGTGCACCTGGCCGACCGTGCGCGGGATGATCCCACCGCCGCGCACCGGGAACGTCTTGACCAGGTCGTCGACCTCGAGCAGGGGTGCGGTGCCCGTGTCCTTCTTCACTTCAAGCGCCTGTGCGCTCATGCGTCCTCCGCCCGCTGCTCGTCCAGCCGCTTCTCCACGTCGGCCAGATCCTCGACCTGCACCAGGTCCGGTGCCTCCGCCACGAGGGCGGCCGGGTTCTCCACGACACCGATCTCGTCGGTGGCGAAGAGCCGCTGCGGGTCGTCGATCCCGGCGAGGTGCTCCCACCGGATGCAGCGTGCCTTGTGCGCGTCGTTGCCCGTCTGCACGAGCGGGGGCTCACCGGAGTGGCACTCGTCCGTGACGATCGGGCAGCGGGGCGAGAACACGCACCCGCTCGGCAGGTTCATCAGCGACGGCGGCGCGCCCTTGATCGGGGTGAGCCGCCTGCCCAGCAGTGCCGGGTTGGGGATGGAACCGAGCAGGCCGACGGTGTACGGCATCCTCGGCGACTCGAAGACGTCGTGCACGCCTCCGGTCTCCACCACTGTGCCGCCGTACATCACCTGCACGCGGTCGACCATGCCCGCGACGACACCCAGGTCGTGGGTGATCATCACGATCGCGGCGTTGGTCTCGTCGCGGATGTTCAGCAGCGTCTCGAGGATCTGCGCCTGCACGGTCACGTCGAGCGCGGTGGTCGGCTCGTCGGCGATGATCAGCTCAGGATCGTTGATGATCGACATGCCGATCACCGCGCGCTGGCGCATACCGCCGGAGAACTCGTGCGGGTACTGCTTCGCCCGCCGGTCCGGCTGCGGGATGCCCACCAGGGCGAGGGTCTCCACCGCCTTGGACCACGCCGCCGCCTTGGAGACGGCGTGGTGCGCCCGGTATGCCTCGGCCAGCTGGTAGCCGACCGTGAAAACCGGGTTGAGCGAAGTCATCGGATCCTGGAAGATCATGGCGATCTTGTTGCCGCGGTAACCCCGCATCTGCTTGTAGGTCAGGCCGACGAGTTCCTCACCCTGGAACTTGATCGAGCCGGTCACCTTGGCGGTCTTGGGAAGCAACCCCATGATCGCCATCGACGACACCGACTTGCCGGAACCCGACTCGCCGACGATGCCGAGAACTTCCCGCTGGCCCAAGGAGAACGACACGTTGCGCACCGCGTGCACGGCGCCGTCCTCGGTGTTGAAGTCCACCGAGAGGTCGGTGACCTCGAGCAGGCCACCGGTGGCCCGGTCCTCCGGCTGCGCACCCTTGAGCGCGGTGTCGCCGAAGTCTGTGAAGTCACTCATGCCCGCACCCTCTTCTGCCGTGGGTCGAACGCGTCACGCAGGCCGTCACCGATGAAGTTGACCGACAGCGAGATCAGCACGATGAAGATGAACGGGAAGTAGAACAGCCACGGATGCACCAGCAACTCGTTCTGGTTCTCGCTGATCAGCAGGCCGAGCGACGTGTCCGGGTACTGGACGCCGAGCCCGACGAACGACAGCGCGGACTCGAGCAGCACCGCCTGCGCGACGCAGATCGTGGCGTTGACGATCACCACGTCCATCGTGTTGGGCAGGATGTGCTTGAAGATCACTCGGCCGGGGCCGCCGCCGAGCGCCTTGGCGGCCTCGACGAACTCCTTCTCCCGCAGCGAGAGCACCATGCCCCGGACCGTCCGCGCGACGATCATCCAGTTGGTGAAGCCGAGGATGATGGCCACCTGCAGCCAGTTGCTCGACCCGCCGCCGCTGGCGATCTCCGCGGTGGAGAACGTGCTGCGCGACAGCACCGCGGCGATGAGGAAGGTCGGGATCATCAGCACGAGGTCGGTCAACCGCGAGACGGCGCTGTCGACCCAGCCGCGGTAGTAACCGGCGATCGCGCCGAGCACGACGCCGACGATGGTGTTGACCAACGCGGCGACGATCGCGATCTGCATCGAGAAGCCGGTACCGCTGAGCACCTTGGCGAACAGGTCGTCACCGATCTGCCCGGTGCCGAACGGGTGGTCGGCGCTCGGGGACTTGTAGCGGCCGAGGTTGAGGTCCGATGCCGCGTACTTCCACAGCATCGGACCGAAGATCGCGACCAGGACGAGCAGCGCGAAGATGATCAGCCCGGCGATGGCCGCCTTGTGCCGGAAGAACCGGCGCAGGACGACCTGCCATTGCTTGCGGGGCTTGGCGATCTCGATGCCGCTCGCCGCCGCGGTCGTGGTGGTAGTGGTGTCAGCCAAGGCGAATCCTCGGGTCGAGGCGTGCGTACAAGATGTCGGCGATGAGGTTGGATATGACGATGCCGATCGCCGTCAGCATGACCACACCAAGCACCATGTACGGCTCTTTCTCGTAGATGCTGCGGATCAGCAGCTTGCCCATCCCGGACCAGTTGAACACCGTTTCGGTGATCACCGCCCCGCCGACGAGCTGGCCGAAGTTGACCGCGAACACCGTCACGACCGGGATCAGGCCGTTGCGGAAGGCGTGCCGGAAGACCACCCGCCCCTGCGACAGGCCCTTGGCCTGTGCCGTGCGCACGTAGTCCTGGCCGAGCACATCCAGCATCGACGCCCGCTGGAACCGGCTGTAGAGCGCGAACTGGAGCGCGACCAGAGCGATCGTCGGCAGCATGAACGTACCGATGTACTGGGTGATCTGGTTTCCCAGGCTGCCTGAGAAGCCGCCCGGCGGCGGCCCGGCTGTGGTGATCCATCTGTTCATGCCGATGGACTCGAGGAAGTTGTTGAAGGGGATCGCGGCGCTCTTGAGCATCAGGCCGGTGCAGAACACCGGCATCGAGAAGAGCACGAACGCCACGCTCGTCGCCGAGTAGTCGAAGATCGAGTACTGGCGGACGGCACCGATCACCCCCACCGCCATGCCGATCAACAGCGCGAGGATCTCCGCACCGATGACCAGGCGGAACGTGACCCACAGGCCGTTGAGTACCTCGTTCTGAACATCCTTCGAGCCGGAACCGGGAATGACGGTCGTTCCCCAGTCGCCCTGGACGAACCCGCCTACCCAGTTCACATAACGCTCAAGGAACGGGTCGTTGTAACCCGAGCGCTCGTATGCGAGCGCGATCTCGTCCGGCGTTCGCGGTTTCTGGAGTTTCCACTCTCCGAGCGGGTCACCCATGCCCTGCACGAGCGCGAACACCAGAAACGAGCCGACGAGCAGCAGCGGAATCGTGATCAGGATCCGCCGCACGATGTAACGGAACACTTCGCTTACTCCTAGGGCCCGGCTCCCAGCGGTAGCAGGGTAGCCATGAACTTGAACGTGAGCAGGGCCGGTGCGGCGAGCCGTGGTTCGACACAGCCCGCGCACCGGCCCCCATCAAGCCCGGTTCAGCATTAGAAAGCTGTCACTACCGCTTGGTCCAGGCCCAAAGGTTCCAAGTCTGCCCACCCTGGAAGTTCAGGTAGGAGATGTCGCCGACCTTGCCGTCCGGACCCGTCACACCAATGGACGAATCGGAGGCGGTGAAGTCCGGCAGCTGGAACAGCGGGATCGAGTGCATGTCCTTGGCCATCAGCTTGTCGACCTCGTTGAGCTGCTTCGTGCGAGCCGCGAAGTCGAGGTTGCTGTTGGCCTCCGCCCAAATGCGGTCGACCTCCGGGTTGGAGTACAGGTTGTAGTTGGCGTTACCGCCCTTTTCCTTGGTCTGGTAGTTCTGGAACGCGCTGGACTTGGTCAGGCCGCCGACCCAGGCGAACAGTGCCGCGTCGAAGGCGCTGGCGGGCAGGTCGTCGGCGTTGAACTGGTCCTTCTGGCCGGAGTTGATCTGGATGCCGGCTTCCTTGCACTTCTGGGCGACGAGCTGCCAGGTCTTGTGGCGGCGGTCGACCGTCTTGTAGCCGAGGGTGAACTCCGCGCGGGTGCCGCCCTTGGCGTAGACGCCGTCGGCGCCGAGCTTCCAGCCCTTGTCCTCGAGCAGCTTCTTGGCGTCCGCGACCTTGCCCTCACCGATGCCCTGGTAGTGGTCCTCGTACCCGGCCTCGTTCGGCATGAAGACGAAGTTGCCGAGCGGCTTGGCGTTCGGGTCGATGTCCTTGACCAGGTTGTCGACGATGGCGTTGCGGTCGATGCAGGTCGCGACGGCCTGGCGGACCTCGGGGTTGTCCTTGAACAGCGGACGCGACATGTTGAAGTCGATGTGCTCGTAGGTCTGGCCGCCCTGGGCGAAGACCTTCACCGACGGGATGTTCTTGAGCTGGATGGCCGTCGGGCCGTCAGCCTGCACGTCGATCGACTGGACTTCCTTGTTCTGCAGCTGCTGCGACGCGGACTGCGCGTTGGTGTTCGTGCGGACGATCACCTTCGCCGGGCCGGACTTCGCGCCCCAGTACTTGTCGTTGCGCACCAGCACGAGCTCGTCGCGCAGGTCGGTGCTCTCGATCTTGAACGGACCGGCCGACGGGCCGATGTCCTTCTTGTAGCCCAGCCAGCCCTCGGTGTAGAACTTCACGACCTTGTCCGCCACCAGCTCCGGGCTGGTGCGTGTGAGCTTGGTGATGTCCGCGACGCCCGTCTGCTTCTCGAGGATGTGCGCGGGCAGCAGGGCGTCGTTGTTGGTGAACGAGAACAGGCCGCGGTAGTCGGCGACCGGCTTGTCGAAGGTCAGCGTGGCGGTCTTGAGGTCATCGGAGCACTTGACCTCCTTGATGTCCTCGTACCCGGCGGTCGACGAGTCGAACTTCTTGCCGGTGTCCTTGCCGCGGGTCAGGAACTGCAGGTAGATGTCCTTGCAGCCGATCGGGGCGCCGTCATCCCAGACGGCAGCCTTCTGGAACTTGTACTCCACGACCTGCGGGCTGGTGGACGTGACCTTGACCGACTCCATCAGGTCGCCGTCGATCTGCTGGAGGAACTGGCCGTTCTCGAACACGCCGATGTACGGCGACGGCAGCGTGGCCACCGTCATGAGCAGGTTCGAGGCGTTGTTGGTCGCGCCGATCAGGTTGTTGTAGTCGTGGAAGTTCTCCTCGGTCACCGTGGTGATGGTGCCGAGGTCGGGAACCTGGGGGCGCTTGTAGATCTTGTCCTGCCCGCCGATCTCACCCGGCTTCGCGTTCTGCTCGGTGGCCCCGCCACCGCTCGAGCTGTCCGACCCGGAGCCGCAGGCCCCGAGCACCATGCTCGCCGCGGCGAACAGCGCAATCGCGGAGACTGCCTTTGATCTCCTCATTGACACGTGCCCTCCTAGCACAGGGTCGTCTCCACAAGCCGATCTGTCGCTTGAGAAGCACCCAGACTGTAAGACGCGCTCAACTGCCGTGAGCCGCGCACTGCGGAGGAACGCTAGGAAGTCAAAAGGTCGTGGGTCACCAATGCCGGTCCGATCGTGACCAAAGGGTGACACGTCGATAGCAGTCGGCAACCCATCCGTTACCCGCTGGCACTATTTCGAAACCGGACAACCACGGAGAGCTAATTCTGCTTGCGTTGCCACCGGACCGCTGACGCGAACGGGGCGTTCAGCGGCGCGGTCAGGTCACCCGTTGTCAATTCCGCTCGGGCGGCAACCGAATCGGCCAACTGGAACAGCGGTAAGGCGACCGCTTGGCGCCATAGCCGGGGTTCGACGATGCCGATAGCCTCGGCCAATGACTTCGAGCCGTTGAGCGCGGCGTCGATGGTCGGCTGCAGGCTCTGGTCGCAGAACCCGACGACGTTGCCGGGCAGGGCTGTTTTCGGGTCGGCGGTGTTCGCCGGTGTGCACCCGTAGACCGAGGCCAGCACGGCCGCCGGGTTGTCGCCGACCGGTCGCGGACCGACCAGGATGTTCGGGCCCTTGTCCGTACCGCCGGAGCGCATCAGCTGGTCGGTGGTCTGGGTGGTCATCGTGACCTGGACACCCGCGGCGACGAGTTGCCGCTGGACCTCCTTGGCGACCGACAGGTACGGCTCCCGGTCGGTCGGGGCACCCAGCGTCACCGCCAGAGGGCGTCCTTCTCGTACCCAGATGCCCGATATGAGCGAGTAACCGGCTTGGGTGAGCAGTTGCTGCGCCGCGGCCTGATTTTGCGGCAGCGGGCCAGTGGGGGCGTATCCGGACTGTGACGGCGCGAGGACGAGCGAGTCCGCCCGTGTGCTCGGGCCGCCGCCGCTGCCGACCTTGATGACCTCGTCCCGGTCGATCAGGTTCACCAGCGCGGTGCGCACGCGGTCGTCCGCGAGGTCGGGGCCGGCCGGCCGGAGGAACAGGCTGACCACGCTCGGCCGTGGCGCCGCCTTCACCACGACCTTGTCGCCGAGCGACTGGAGCATGGCGACGCCACCCGCGTCCGTTCTCGCCACGACCAACTGGTCATGGCCGGTACGCAGGGCGTCGGTCAGGCCAGCCGGGTCGGCTCGGCGCAGCGTCACACGGTCGGCGACCGCGGGCTGCTCCCAGTACCGCTCGTTGCGTTCGAGCACGATCTCACCGCGCGGCATGTCCAACTGCTTGATCGAGAACGGCCCGGCGGTGGCCGGGTAACCGCTCTCCAGCACCTGATCCCAGCCGCCGGGGGCGTCCTTGAGCAGGTGGGCGGGCAGCAGCGACGAGAACAGCGACCGCCAGCCCGGGTACGGGCTGGCGAAGGTGACCTGGACGACCTTGCCGCTGTCCTCGGACTTGATGTCGGTGATCAGCCGGTACCCCGCGGAGTCGACGGCACCGGGCTCGTCGCGCATCTGCGCACGCAGGTAGAGGAAGTCCTCGGCGGCGATCGGCGCGCCGTCCGACCAGGCGGCGTCGCCCCTGATCCGGTAGGTGACGGTGTACGGCTCGTTCTTGGTGACGTCGGCCGAGACCATCAGGGTCCGGTCAAGCTGCGGGCTGCCGTCCGGCGCCGTGCGGAAGGCGCTCGGCAGCAACAGGGTGGACAGCGCGGTGGTGATCGTGGACTGGTCGGCCAGCGCGTGCGGGTTGTAACCCCCAGTGATGCTGTCGACACCGACGACGATCTCGCCGGGCTTGGCCGCGGCGGCCGACGGCCTCGGCGCGACCGTGCCGACAACCGGCGGTGGAGGCGTGTTCGAGCAGGCGGAAAGCACCGCCACAGCAGCAACCACCGCGACGGCCATTCGCATGGCTCGACACCCCCTTGAGGCAGAGGATGCCATTGTCCAAGAACCCACGCACGCGAGTTTCCCAGCTCATGGCCGCTCGTGTAGGGCGAACACCGCATTTCGCGGCATGACGGAAAACACCAGGTCCCGATGTGAACCTTCGCGGGCGGATCCTTTGCGGACTACTGGTTGAGCTTCGGCAGATCATGACCGCAGACTGCCTCGGCCGCTTTCTCCGCCGCCTGCGACCGCGGGTGCGCGGGGCCGTACTCGATCACGATGCCGCGTTTCGGCTTCGTCTTGGCGACGTACTGGCCGACTTCGGTGCTGGTGGCGGCCCACTCGATCAGCGCCGTGCGCAGCGCGCCTTCGGCGTGGTTGGCTATCGAACCGAGCCGCGCGGCGAAATCCTCGTACAACCCGGCAGTCGCCGTCCGCAGTTGGGCGCCGTCCTTGTAGCGGCCGATCGCCATGCCCTGCGCGAAGAGGTGGCTGAAAGCGGCGGCGTCCACCAGTTCGCAGACGCGAGCCGTCCGGTCGACGACAGCCGTCGTTGTCGCGGCTGTCGTCGTCACCGGTGTGCTGGAAGTCGTGGACGTCGTCACCGTCGGTTGCGGCGCCTGGTTCTCGGGCTGCCCAGAGCAACCGGCGAGTACGAGGACGATGGCCAACGGCACCGTCATCCTGCTGATCAAGGGCCCCTCGCTTCCTCCCGGCGACCGTGTCGGCCGAACGGTAGGGCGAGGGGCTGGGGAGGAGTCCCCGATCAGCCCTGGGTCTTGGCGCGCGACCGGGCGCGGGCGCGCTGGGTGGAGTCCAGGATCAGCTTGCGCACGCGGACGATGCTGGGCGCGACCTCGACGCACTCGTCGCTGGCGCAGAACTCCAGCGCCTCCTCCAGGCCCAGCTTGCGCGGCCGGGCGAGGCGCTCGAGCTCGTCACCGGTGGACGAACGCATGTTGGTGAGCTTCTTCTCCCTGGCCACGTTCACGTCGAGGTCCTCGGCGCGCGGGTTCTCCCCGACGACCATGCCCTCGTAGGAGTCCTGGCCGGGCTCGACGAAGAACGTGCCGCGGTCGGCCAGCTGGATCATCGCGTACGCGGTGATCGGGCCGGTCCGGTCGGCGACCAACGAGCCGCTGTGCCGGGTGCGCAGCTCGCCCACCCACGGGAAGTAGCCCTCGAACACGTGGTTGGCGATGCCGGTACCCCGGGTCTCGGTGAGGAACTCGGTGCGGAAGCCGATCAGGCCGCGGGCCGGGATCACGTACTCGACGCGGATCCGGCCGGTGCCGTGCCCGCCCATGTGCTCCAGCTTGCCCTTGCGGGCCGCGGCCAGCTGCGTGATCGCGCCGAGGTGCTCTTCGGGGGCGTCGATGGTGAGCCGCTCGAACGGCTCGCACAGCTTGCCGTCGATGGTCCTGGTGACCACCTGCGGCTTGCCGACGGTCAGCTCGAAGCCCTCCCGGCGCATGGTCTCGACCAGGATCGCCAGCGCGAGCTCGCCACGGCCCTGGACCTCCCAGGTGTCCGGGCGCTCGGTCGGCAGGACCTTGATGCTCACGTTGCCGACGAGCTCGGCGTCCAGCCGGGCCTTGAGCACGCGGGCGGTCAGCTTGGTGCCGCCGTTGCGGCCCGCCAGCGGCGAGGTGTTCACACCGATGGTCATGGCGATCGCGGGCTCGTCGACTGTGATCCGGGGCAGCGGGACGGGGTTGTCCACGTCGGCGAGGGTGTCGCCGATGGTGATGTCCGGGATGCCGGAGATGGCGACGAGGTCGCCTGCCTCGGCCTCCTCACCGGGCACGCGCTCGAGCGCCTCGGTGACCAGCAGTTCGGCGATGCGGACGTTGGAGACGGTGCCGTCCGCCCGGCACCAGGCCACGGTCTGGCCCTTGCGCAGCTTGCCCGCGTGGATGCGGCAGAGCGCGATCCGGCCGAGGAAGCTGGAGGCGTCCAGGTTGGTGACGAGTGCCTGCAGCGGCGCGTCCGGGTCGCCGGTGGGCGACGGGATGTGCTTGAGCAGCACGTCGAACAGCGGGTCCAGGTTCTCGCTGTCGGGCAGGCCGCCGTCTTCCGGCTGGGCCAGCGAGGCGCGGCCGGCGCGGGCGGAGGCGTACACGACCGGCAGGTCCAGCACGGCGTCCAGGTCTTCCAGCTCCAGGTCGCCCGCGAGGTCGAGCAGCAGGTCGTGGCTCTCGCTGACGACCTCCGCGATCCGGGCGTCCGGGCGGTCCACCTTGTTGACCACGAGCACGACGGGCAGACCGGCGGCCAGCGCCTTGCGCAGCACGAACCGGGTCTGCGGCAGCGGGCCCTCGCTGGCGTCGACCAGCAGCAGCACGCCGTCGACCATGGACAGGCCGCGCTCGACCTCGCCGCCGAAGTCGGCGTGGCCGGGGGTGTCGACCACGTTGATGGTGACCACGCCGTCCGCGGTGTGCCTGCGGACCGCGGTGTTCTTGGCGAGGATGGTGATGCCCTTCTCCCGCTCGAGTTCGCCGGAGTCCATCACGCGGTCGACCATCTCGGCGCGCTCGCCGAAGGCGCCGGACTGGCGCAGCATGGCGTCGACGAGAGTGGTCTTGCCGTGGTCGACGTGCGCCACGATCGCGACGTTGCGCAGGTCCGTCCTGGTCCTGCTGGCAGTGGCTGATGCGGGCACGCGAGAGCTCCTGTACCTCGGTAACGGGAATGGCCCCACGCTCCAATGCGGACGAGGCCCGTCTGAAAGGTTACCCTGACCTTCGGTGTGACCAGCCGCACAGGGAGGATCAAGCAAGGTTAACCTAGCCTTACTTCGACCCCAAACCCGAGGGTGGAGCACGCGCGTGGGCAAGAAGAAGATCAAAGCCAAGTACGTGGGCAAGACGCCCGCGGAAACAGTGCGCAACCTCATGAAGGCGGGCAAGGTCAAGAAGAAGTGCTGCAAGTCCAAGGACCGCTGCGGCAAGTGCCCGGTGCTCGCCCTGCGCAAGGCCAAGGCCGCCGCTGCCTAGGCGGGCGAGCACCTGCTCAGCACCGGATCGGCCAGTGCCCGCGTCGGCCCGCAGAGGGTTTGCCCACGGGTCGCGAAGAGTTCATCTCGGGACGGGCCGGGGCGTACGGCGGTGCCACCACGGCGTCACCCAAAGCGGGCCATGCCCCAATTTGTGCACAGCGTTGGTAAAAGAACATTCAAATGCGCATTTCGAGCGGTCGGCCCGGACCGGCTGGCGGTCGATCCGGGCAGTTCGGTTCACGCCGAATCACAGTACCGTCGTCACGGTATCGACAATTTCGCGCTAACTGGCGAGCGCTTCGTTCACCCTGGCGAGTTCCGGGGCCGTGCGCGTGGCCTCGAACTCGACGACCTCGTGCCGGACCATGTGGGCCATGTCCAGCGGATCGCTGGCCAGCAGGGCTTCCAGCTTGGCACGGGCCATCGGCCGGGTGATGATCACGCGCCCGGTCCGCGTCGGCTGACGACCGGAGCACAGAAAGTGCCCGGCGTCATAGTGCTTGCTGAGCCATTCCATATGATCAGGCAGGAGATAGTCGATCTCTTCTATGGGGGCTTTGTAGGCCAGCATCACGATGTACATGCGATTTACGGTACGCCCGGCATAGCACCAGAGGAATCGAATGAGCGCGGCATATACGCGTTCTTTATGCGCCCTGCTACCCTGAGCGCATGCACAGCAACACCGGCATGTGGTGGGCCGCGCCAGGCGGCCATCCTGCTGTGCGCTGACAAGCCACAGGCCGCCCACCGGGCGGCCTTTTTCATGTCCCCCGGCGGCGGCCACACCGTTGCAGAGGGAGGACAACCGATGACGAGACTGTCCGGCGCGACCCCGTCCGGCCGTGCCCAGCTGGGCAACTACCTGGGAGCGATCCGCCAGTGGGCCCGTGAGGGCGCCGACGACGACCTGTACTTCGTCAGCGACATGCACGCGATGACGACGGCGTACAACCCACAGCGGCTGAGAGCCCTCAGCCGCGAGATGCTCGCGGTGCTGATCGGCTCGGGCATCAAACCGGAGCGGGTCTTCGTCCAGTCGGACATCGCCAGCCAGCTGACCGCGCTGACGTGGGTGCTGGAATGCACCTGCACCTTCGGCGAGGTGGCCAGGATGATCCAGTTCAAGGAGAAGTCGGCAGGCGCGAAGACGGTCCGACTGGGCCTGCTGACGTACCCGGTGCTGATGGCGGCGGACATCCTGCTGCCGGGAGCCGACGAGGTCCCGGTGGGCGAGGACCAGGCACAGCACGTGGAACTGGCCAGGGCGCTGGCGCGAAGGTTCAACAGCACCTACGGCGAGGCGTTCGTCGTGCCGAAGGCGGTGACCCCGAAGGTGGCGGCCCGCATCCGTGACCTGGCAGCCCCCGAACGCAAGATGGCCAAGTCGGCACGCGACGAAGCCGGTGTGGTGTTCGTACTCGACGCCCCCGACATGATCCGCCGCAAGTTCCGCCGCGCCGTGACCGACGGCTACGAGCGAGTCGAGTACCGACCGGACGAACAACCAGGGGTGGCGAACATGCTCGAGATCCTCAGCGCATGCACAGGAAAGTCACCGCAGGACACGGCCGACGGCATCGACTCGTACCGCGTGCTCAAGGAAACGACGGCGGACGCCGTGATCGAAGAGCTGCGAGGTGTCCGCAACCGCACGGAGGACCTGCTGGCCGACCCCGCCGAACTCGACCGGATCAGGAGTACGGGCGCCGAACGCGCCTCGGAACGCGGACGGCACCGGCTGGCAGCGGTGACCCGACTCGCCGGAATCGGTTGAAGCACAGATCGGAGACGCTGGCGCATGCAGGTCGGCATGCGCCAGCACACCGCACAGGGATTTGACGGCTCGGCGTGCGCGCAAGCGCAGAGTAGGCGGCGTGCGCGCAAGCGCAGAGTGGTGCTTCGGGGGTGTCTCCTGCCCGTCGGCCTGGGCGAAGCCAACCACGGGCTGTCAAGAGGTCCGCCTCCCCAACAGGCGGGCCCAGCGATAGTCATACGGACCTCTTGACTGTCCGTGGTTCCCTGGGGCAGGTCGACGGGCAGGAGGCGCCCGCGCCTCACAACCCCGGGTCATGAAGGTATGCGCCGGGAGAAACACGACGCGAAGAACCTCCTGCTTTGAGGTCTGCCACCCGGCGAGGGGCTATCTTTCCCCCACAGGATCCCGAGCCTTGACCAGGAGTAAGGCGTGGTCACTAGACCCGCAATGGAGATCCCGGGTCTGAAAAGACGGAAAGACGAAAAGACGGAAAGACAAAGAAGGTCCCTCGCCGGGAGGCAGACCTCTGAGCAGGAGGTCTTCGCGCCGTGTTCCTCCCGGCGCACGCTTCAGTGACCCGGGGTTTCAGGGCGCGGGTGTCCCCTGCCCGTCGACCTGCCCAAGGGAACCACGGACTATCAAGAGGTCCGTAGGGCTGTCGCTGGGCCCGCCTGTTGGGGAGGCGGACCTCTGGACAGCCCGTGGTTGGCTTCGCCCAGGCCGACGGGCAGGAGACACCCCCGAAGCCGACCTCTGCGCTAGCGCGCAAGCCGTTGTGGGTTTGCTTTGCGCTAGCGCGCAAGCCGTTGCGGGTTGAGTTGCTTACGTCCCGGTAGCCGATTCTTCAACAAGGGCACGGAACACCGGCACCAGGATTCGATCCGCAGGCAGCCACTCCACGTCCTCGAGTTCTTCCCTGTTCAACCACCGAAGTGCCTTGTGCTCTACCGCTACCGGGTCCGCTTCCGTTGTAGCACAGTAGATCCGCAGCAGTTTCCCGCCGGGTAGCACGACATCCGGCCCGATCGCGTCCCCCGGCGAAACCTCGATGCCCAACTCCTCCTGGCATTCGCGCCGAACAGCCGCGCTGTCACTCTCCCCCGGTTCGACGCGACCGCCTGGCAGCTCCCACATCCCGGCTACTTCAGCGGGAAAAGCCCGCTGCTGAGCCAGGATCCGACCGTCGCGCACTATCGCCGTTCCCACGACGACAGTCGCGCCGGTCAACTCCTCCGCCCGTTGCCGGACGCCGGAGGCCAGCGAATCCAACAGCGACAGAACCGGTCGGCGGACCGCTATCCCGTCCACGAAAGCGTTGGGCGACAACCAGGACAACGAGCACGTAAGCGATGTCCCCACACCGGAAGCCGCGCAGGTCGACGTCAACCGCGCGCCGCGGAACGGTTTTCCCGGCAGCACCGCGATGATCTGCTCCGACGAAACAGAAACCACGTGCGCCCGTTCGGACACCAACTCGATCACCGCTCCAGCCACCGTACGCGCGGGCGCGTCGACTGTCACCGTGGTCCGCAACGCGGGCATCAGGGCCGCACCAACGGCAGGAAGACCTCGTCCACGATCGACTCGATCGTCTCGTCCGCAACAGCGCCGTACTGCAGGACTTCCACGCGCATCAGGTCGAGGGGCAGTGTCCGCAACCGCTCCGACAGGCCGGGACGCACCTCGCCTCGGTCCTCCGCGCGTTCGAGGATCGCGACCATCCGCGCCGGGTTCACCGCGACGAACCGCCCTCGGATCCTGTCCCGCAACTCTTCCCCCGCGTCGGCCAGCAGGCCGAAGAACAGGTGCAGCGTCTCGGGGGTGGCCTGGTCCGCGATGCCTCTCAGCAGGGCGATGACGTCGGCGCGCAGGCTGCCGGTGTCCGGCACTTCGACCTGGTGCGCCGCGAACCTCGTGTAGGCGTCCACGATCAGCTCGGCCCGGCCGGGCCAGCGCCGGTAGAGCGCCGCTTTGCTGGTCCGCGCCCGGATCGCGATCCGTTCCATGCTCACCGCTGTGTAGCCGACCTCGGTGAGCTCGTCGACGGCCGCACGCAGGATCGCTTCCTCGAGCGCCTCGCCACGTCGGCGTGGCCCCTTCCGATGATCGAAATCCACCCGTAACAGCATAGGCCAAAACACGCCAATATGGCCGATGACCTGCTCATTCATCGACCCGAACACGTTGCGCGAATCAATTCAACGCTTGTAGAATACAAGGCAGGAGCGACGAAAGGGAAGGAATGATCACATACCCGCAGCAACGCACGTGCCCGTACCACCCCGCCTCAGGTTACGAGGAACTGCGGGACGGCACGCCGTTGCGCAAGATCCGATTGGTCAACGGCCAGGAGGCATGGGTCGTCTCCGGCCATGACCAGGCCCGCGCGCTGCTCGCCGACCCACGGGTTTCGGCGGACCGCACCAACGCGGGCTTCCCGATGATCGTGCCGCCCGCGGTCAAGGCCGTCCACACATCGCCGAACCGCCCGTTCATCGTGCGCGACGACCCCGAGCACAACCGGGTGCGGCGCATGCTGATCTCCGAGTTCACCATCCGGCGGCTCCGGGAGATGCGGCCCGACATCGAGCAGGTCGTGCACGACACCATCGACACCATGCTCGCGGCAGGCCCGCCCACCGACCTGGTGACCGCGTTCTCCCTGCCGGTTCCGTCGCTGGTGATCAGCCGCCTGCTCGGCGTTCCCTACGCCGACCACGAGTTCTTCGAGAAAGCCACGTCCGACATCCTGCGCGGCAGGACGCCCGAGGTGTCCGTCAAGGCCACCCAGGACCTGATCGGCTACATGACCGCGCTGGCGCAGGACCCGCCGCCGGGCCTGATCGCCCGCCTCAAGGCCGACCATGTCGACACGGGCGCGATGACCACGGACGACCTGGCGTTCACAGCGCTGCTGCTGCTCGGCGCGGGCCACGAGACCACCGCGTCGATGATCACCCTGTCGGTGATCACCCTGCTCGAACACCCGGAGCAGCTCGCCGCCTTCCGGGCCGACCCGGGCACCGTGCCGGCCTCGGTCGAGGAACTGCTGCGCTACCTGACGATCGTGGAGTCGATCCTGCGCGTCGCGGTCGACGACATCGCCATCGCGGACGTGGTCATCAAGGCCGGTGAGGGCATCGTGATCGCCAGCAGCCTCGTCAACCGCGCGGCGGACGCGTTCGACGACCCCGACCGCTTCGACCTGGGCCGGGAAGCCGCGCACCACGTCGCGTTCGGCTACGGCGTGCACCAGTGCCTCGGGCAGAACCTGGCGCGGGCGGAACTCCACCTGGCACTTCCCGCGTTGTTCGACCGGGTCCCGGGGTTGCGCCTGGCGGCGCCGGTCGACGAGCTCGAACTGCGCCCGATCATGACGATCCAGGGGGTCGACGCGCTGCCGGTGACGTGGTGAACGCGTTTCCTGACATTGTCCTGACGAAGGCCTCGGCGGGGCGTAAGTAGTGGTAGGAGTGGGATATGCACGTTGAAGGTGACCGTGAGGTGTGCGTCGGCGCGGGAATGTGTGTGCTGACCGCCCCCGATGTGTTCGACCAGGACGACGACGGCATCGTGAAGGTGCTGCACGAGCAGCCCGACGCGGGCGAGGAGGACGTGGTCCGGCAGGCGGCCACGCTCTGCCCGTCCGGCGCCGTCAAACTCCTGACATAGCCTCCGCTAGAGGGACTTCCACCGGACCTGGAACCGCGCGCCGCCGTCCGGCGACTCGGTGACCAGGACTTGTCCGTTGCGTCTGCGGACGAGCTCGGCGACGAGGGCGAGACCGAGACCGGATCCACCGGTCTGTCTCGCCCGGTCGTCCTGCACCCGGTAGAAGCGGTCGAACACCTTCTCCCGGTGTTCCGGTGCGATCCCGGGGCCGTCGTCGTCCACGATCAGCCGGATGAACTGGCCCGCGGGCAGCACCGCGACGGTGATCTGGGCGCGGGCGTAACGCACCGCGTTGCGCACCAGGTTGTCCAGCACGAGGTCCACTTCGGCCGGTGCGGCGAGGACCCACGCCGAGCCCGTCGGCGCCTGTAGCGTCACCCTGGCCGAGTCGTTGCCGCAGCGCGCGATCGCGGCGTCCGCGGCGGCGACGAGGTCGACCGGTTGCGCCACCGGCAGTTCCCCCGCGTCCGACCGGGCGAGCGTGAGCAGGCCGTCCACCAATGTGGACAGCCGCTCGGACTCCTGCACGATGTCGGCGAGGACCTCCTGGGACAGCACCGGGTCGGGGTTGGCGACGGCCACTTCGGCCTGCACCCTGATCGACGCGACCGGGGACCGCAGCTCGTGCGCGGCGTCACCGGTGAACCGGCGCAGGCGTTCGGTCGCCTCGTCGCGGCGTTCGAGCAGTCCGTTGATCGCACCGGCGAGTGACCGCAGCTCGTCGTGCGAGTCGGGCAGCGGCAACCGTTGCCCCGCAGGCAGCCGGGCGGCCGACAGCCGCATCCGTTCCACCGGGCGCAGCGACGACCGCACGGAGAACCACGTGGCGATCCCGGTGGCGGCCGCGCCGAGCAGGCCCGCGATCAGCAGCCAGTTGAGGCCGTGCCGCTGCGCCTCCTCGTACCCGGACAGGCCGGTTCCCGCGACGACGAGGCGTTGTGCGCCGTCCGGCGCGGTGACGACTGTGCCGATCCACCGCGTCGGCGGGTCGTCGGCGAACTGGGTCACCGGCTCGGCGCCCTTCAGCTCGCGCACGACCCAGTCCTTCAGGCCGAGACCGGGCAGGCCGTCCTGCGGCGCCCCTGCCGTGTCCAGCACCCTGACCTGCACGTACGGCGTGTCCGGGTGCGGTGTGCGGCCCGCGCGGACGTCGCCGATCGCGGCGTCGAGGATCGGCCTCAGCTCGCGGTCGGTCGACGAGATCAGCAGCCCGCCGATCCCCCGCCCGGACAACCAGGCCAGGCCGAGCAGGATGGCCAGGGTCGCCGCGGTGGCCATGGTCGCGATCCGGAACCGGATGGACCGCCGGAACCAGGCCTCCTTGAGTTTCCTCATGTGCCCATCACGGCGTCGATCTCACCGGTGGACGCCAGGTAGCCGTGCCCGCGTACCGTGCGGACGATCGCGCCCGCGCCGACCGCTTCCAGCTTGCGCCGCAGGTAGCCGACGTACACCTCCACGGCGTTGCGTGTCGCCGCCTGCTCGTCGCCCCAGACCGCTCTCAGCAACTCGTCCTTGGTCACGACCGAGCCCGCCCGGCTGGCCAGGACGTCCAGCACGGCGAACTCGCGCGGGCTCAGCGACACCGGCTCGCCCGCCATGCTGACCTGCCGTGTCGCCCGGTCCACCACGAGCTCGCCCAGCCGCAGCCGCTGGCCGGAGCCCTCGGCCGAGCCGCGCCGCAACAAAGCCCGCACCTGGGCGACGAGCACCACGAACGAGAACGGTTTGACCAGATAGCCGTCAGCACCGAGGTCCAGGCCGTCGGCCTGGTCGATCTCGCCGTCCTTGGCCGACACCAGCAGCACGGGTGTGCGCACGCCTTCCCCGCGCAACGCCTGCAGCACGCGGTAACCGGACAAACCCGGCAGCATGATGTCGAGCAGGATGACGTCGAACGAACCGGTCCGCGCGACGTGCAGCGCGCTCGGGCCGTCCGAGGCCACCACGACGTCCATCCCTTCCGCGGTCAGACCGCGTTGCAGGGCCCGGCGCACGCCCGGTTCGTCGTCAACCACAAGCACCCGAGGTCTCACGCGGACAGCATGCCCGCCTCTCAGCTCCGCGGCCGGGATTCCTGAGCTTTCTCTCAGCGTCTCAGCCCCATCTCAGGTGCCGCCCGGCAATCTCTGTGGTGCGGGAACAACACATGACGTGAAACGGGGAGTGGACGGATGAACACCAAGAAGGCGGTACTGGCCGTCGCGGGTACTGGCGTTCTCGCCGGCGTGGTCGGGTTAGGCGTCCTCGCCATCCCGGCCGGTGCTGACGAGCCACCGCCCGTACTGCCGCAGATCAGCGCCGACCAGCTGGTCGACTCGGTCGCGAACGCCAAGATCCCCGCCCTCGCGGGCAAGGTGTCCGCGTCGGAGAACCTGGGCCTGCCGATCAAGCTGCTCGACGGGATCGGGTCCGCGTCGGTCTGGTCGGACGGCCAGAACCGGTTCCGGGCCACCCTGCCGGGCAAGTCCTCGGAGAAGACCTTCGTCGAGGACGGCGGCACGCTCTGGACCTGGGACTCGCAGAAGAACACGGTCACCAAGTTCGCCCACGGTGACAAGGCCGTCGAGCCGGGCAAGCTGGCGGGCAAGGACCCGGCCACCATCGGCAAGGAAGCGCTGACCTGGGTCCGCCAGTACAGCGACGTCAAGGTGGACGGCACCGCCCGGGTGGCCAAGCGGCCCGCGTACGAGCTGGTCGTGACGCCGAAGCCGACCGAGCGGACGCTGCTGCGGGAGATCCGCGTCGCGGTCGACTCGGAGACCAGGCTGCCGCTGCGGCTTCAGGTGCTGGCCAACGGCCAGTCCGACCCGGCGCTGAAGCTCGAGTTCACCGAGCTGAACGTCGGCCCGCAGGACGCCAAGCTGTTCCAGTTCACGCCCCCGCAGGGCGCGACGGTCAAGGAAGCAACCAAGGGTGACCACCAGCCGAAGGACCCGGCTGAGGCGCGCAAGGGCTTCCAGGACATGATCAGCGGCCTGAACCTGAAGACGGTCGGCGACGGCTGGGACACCACTCTGGTGGCCAAGCTGCCGGGTGACCTGAACTCGCTGGCGGGCAAGGCCCAGGAGCACGCGAACGGCCAGGGTGGCTTCGGCGGCGGCCGCGGCAAGGACTTCGACGTCACCTCGCTGCTGAAGTCCTTCGGCAAGGAGGTCTCGGGTCCGTGGGGCACCGGGTACGTTTTCTCCACGAAGGTGGCGACCGCACTGGTGACCACCGACGGCCGGGTGGCGGTCGGCGCCGTCCCGGAGCAGGTGCTCACTGAGGCTATCGGACAGGTGAAGTGACATTCGCTGAAGCGGAAGCAGGGGTGGGCACGGCCAGCGCCGTGCCCACCCCTGTGTTGGCAGCCAGGACCAGGGGCCTGCGCAAGCTCTACCGCAACACCGTCGCGGTCGACCACGTCGACCTGGACGTCCCGGAAGGCGCGGTGCTGGGCATGCTCGGCCCGAACGGGTCGGGCAAGACCACGACCATCCGGATGATGCTGGGCCTGACCACCCCGACAGCGGGCGAGGTCGAGCTGTTCGGCGCGCGGCTGCCCGAGGCGGCACAGGCCGTGTTGCCGCAGGTCGGGGCGCTCGTCGAAGGCCCGGGGTTCCACCCGTTCCTGTCGGGGCGGGAGAACCTGCTGCGCTGCGCGGCGGCCGAGCCGCTGCTGCGGTCGTCGGCGATCGCCAAGGCGGTCGACGAGGCACTGGAGCGGGTCGGGCTGTCAGGCGCGGCGAGCCGCCGGTACCGCGGCTACTCGCTCGGCATGAAGCAACGCATGGGCCTGGCAGCGGCGCTGCTGGTGCCGCGCCGGTTCGTGGTGCTGGACGAACCGACCAACGGCCTCGACCCGGCCGGGACGCGCGAGGTCCGTACGGTGATCGCGGACCTGCACGCAGCCGGGACGACCGTGCTGGTGTCGTCGCACCTGCTGTCCGAAGTGGAGGCAACGTGTACGCACGTCGCCGTGCTGCACCAGGGAACCGTGGTCGCCCAGGGTGAGCTCAGGGACATGCTCGAAGCGTCGAACGCGGGCCTGCTGGTGTCCACCCCGGAGATCACGGCCGCGGTCGACGCGTTGCGGGACAACCGGATCCCCGCCCGTCCCATGCCGGACGGGCTGCTGGTCGACCTGACGTCGACGACGGCACCCGAGGTCGTGGCGACGTTGGTGCGCGCCGACATCCCGGTCCACGAGGTGCACAAACAACGCACCGGCCTCGAAGACCTGTTCGCCCAGCTCACGGAGACGTCATGACAGCACAGGTGATGCCAGGGCCGGTGCGCGCCCCGATCGGCCGCCTGCTGCGTTCGGAGTTGCGCTGGATCTACCGGCGGCCGCGGACGTTGATCCTGCTCGGCCTGCTGGCGCTCTACCCGATCCTGTTCGGCATCGGCACGCAACTGGTGGACGCGCCGGTCCGGGCCAACGGCGACCAGTCGATCGTCGCGGCCGTCGCGGGCAACGCGCTGATGCTCCCGGTGATCGTGCTGTCCACCACGATGATCTTCTTCCTGCCGCTGGGCACGACCATGACCGCGTCCGACGCGCTGGCAGGAGAGGCGTCCCACGGCACGTTGCGCGGCCTGTTGCTCGCGCCGGTGAGCCGCGTCAGGCTGCTGGCGATCAAGGCGTTCGGCGTCGCGGTGGTGTCCGCGGCCGCGGCGCTCATGACCTCGCTGATCGCGTTCGTCACCGGGTTGGTCATCGCGGGCCCGGGCAGCCTGGTGTCCATCTCCGGCACGACGCTGCCGGTCGGCGAGGGCCTGTGGCGTGTGCTGCTGGCCACCGGCTGGGTGATCGTGCAGATGTGGGCGGTCGGCGCGATCGCGCTGGCGGTGTCCGCGTCGACCGAGCACCCGCTGCTGGTGCTGGCGTCGGTGATCGGCGGGCTGTTCGTGTTCGGTCTGCTCAGCACGATCCCGGTGCTGGACTGGATGCACCCGTTCCTGATCACCGAGAGCTGGGACTCCATCGTGGACGTCCTGCGTGACCCGATACTGTCGGAGAACCTGGTGACCGGGCTGCTGCGGGCGGTCTGCTACATCGTGATCGGCTACTCCCTCGCCCTGGCCCGAATGATCACCAAAGACTCGTGAGTGTGCAGACGGGTCAGAACCCGGCCGAACACTCACGAGGGGCGACCAGGGCACATCCGTCTGGGTCGAGGCGTAGGCGCACGGGTTCGCCGGGTTGGGGCGCGTCGGTGATGCTCGCGACTGCGTCCACCTCCCGGTGTTCGAGCTTGACCAGCAGCCGCACGTGGTCACGGCGGTGCACGCGTCCGCTGACCTCGCCTTCGATCGGGCCGTCCGGATCCACGACGAGTGCGTTGGGGCGCAGGCCGATCCTGTGTTCGCCGTCCGGTGCCCAGGGCAGCGCGATCTCGCCGAGGTCGGTGGTGGCCACCCCGTCGCTGATCCGGGCGTCCAGGATCAGGCCGCAGCCGAGGAACGCCGCGGCCTGCTCGTCGACGGGGTAGCGCCAGACCTCGTCCGCGGTGCCCGTCTGGACGACCCTGCCTTGGCGCATCAGGGCGACGCGGTCGGCCAACGTGAACGCCTCGTCGTGGTCGTGCGTGACCACGAGCGCGGACGTGCCCGCTTTCCTGAGCAGGCGGGCCAGGTCCAGCGCCAGCTGTTCACGCAGCGCCCGGTCCAGCGCGGACAACGGCTCGTCCAGCAGGAGCAGGCGTGGCTGCGGAGCAAGCGCACGGGCAAGCGCGACGCGCTGCTGCTCGCCGCCGGACAGCTCGGTGACTTTCCTGTGCTGGTAACCGCTCAGGCCCACCAGGTCCAGCAGTTCGTCGACCCGGTGCGGATCGTTGATCTTGTGCATCCGCAGGCCGAACCGGACGTTCCCGGCGACGTCGCGGTGCGGGAAGAGCTGGCCGTCCTGGAAGACCAGGCCGATGCCGCGTTTGTGCACCGGCACGCTGGTCAGGTCGTGCTCACCCCACCGGATCGTGCCGTCGACCTGGGGTTCGAGGCCCGCGACGGCACGCAGCAGCGTCGACTTGCCGCACCCGGACGGGCCGAGCAGCGCGACGACCTCGCCGTCGCCGATGTCGAGGCTGACGCCGTCGACGGCCGTGAACTGACCGAATCGGACGGTCAGGTCCCTGATCCGCATCAGAACTCCTCCACCGTGGTCCGGAAACGCTCGATCAGCACGGCGACCGCGACCGTCACCACCACGAGCAGCGTGCAGGCGGCGTACGCCATCTGGTTGTTCAGCTCACCGGGCCGCGAGATCAACCTGCCGATGGCGATCGGCAAGGTCGGCGCGTCCGGGCGGGCCAGGAAGCTCGTCGCACCGAACTCCCCCAGCGCGACGACGTACCCGAAGGCCGCGGCTGTCACCAGCGACCGCGCGGCCAGCGGCACGTCCACTTCCAGCCACACCCGCCACGGGCTCGCGCCGAGTGTGCCCGCGGCCTGCCGCAGCCGCTCGTCGATGGACCGCAGGACAGGCAACAGGATCCGAATGATCAACGGGGTGACCACGATCGCCTGCGCCAGCGGGACGAGCAGCGGTGACGTCCGCAGGTCGCCGGGCAACGCGTCGAGCGTGATCAGGTAACCGAAGCCGACCGTGACTGCGGACACCCCGAGCGGCAGCATCATCGCCACGTCAACGAATTCGGCGGTCTTCCCCAGCCGCGTCAACGCGACCGAGGACAGCACGCCGAGGATGAGCGCGATCACCGTCGCGTCGGTCGCCGTGCCCATCGAGTTCAGCGCGGCCCGGAATCCGGTGACTTCCAGGCTGTTGTCGTGCCCTGTGCTCGACAGCGCGCGGAAACCAGCCAGGCTGGACTGGCTGATCAGGTGGACGATCGGAGTCAGCAGGAGCGCGATCACGCCGTACGCGACGCCGACCACTACCCACTCGCCACCGACCGGTCTGCGCGCGGTTTCCTTGCTACCACTAAGTTTCAACGCCGCCTGTCGCCGTTTGCGCGCCACCGCGCCGATCACCAGCGCGGTGACGACAGCGGCCAGTTGGAGAATCGACAGGGCAGCCGCGCCCGGCAGGTCGAACAGTTGAACCGTGCGCAGGTAGATCTCGGTTTCCAACGTCCGGTACTCGGCGCCGCCAAGGATCAGCACGACCCCGAAACTGGTGGAGCAGAAGAGGAAAACCACCGCGGCGGCCGACCCGATCGCCGGGGTCAACGCGGGCAGCGTGACGGACGTGAACGCACGCAGCCTCGTGGCACCAAGAGCCCGTGCGGCGTCCTCGGCGCGCCGGTCGATGCTCGCCCACAGACCGCTGACCGTCCGCGCGACGACCGCGACGTTGAAGAACGCGTTGGCCAGGACGATCGACCAGACCCCGCCGCCCGGCATAAGGCCGCGGAAGGCAAGCCCCACAACAACAGTGGGCAGCACGAACGGAACGAGCACGATCGCCTGGATCAGCCCGCGTCCCGGCAGCCTGCACCGCGCAAGCAGGAACGCCAACGGCATCCCGGCGACGATGGCGACCACAGTGGACGCCGCGGCCTGGCCGAGCGTGAACCCGACAAGGCTCCACGTGTCCGCGCTGGTCAGCGTGTCGAACAGCTGGACGCGCACCCCGAGGCCGATGATCGCGACCACCGGCCATGCGAAGAACAAGGTGAGGAACGCCAGTGGCACCAACGCCACCAGCAGAATCCCTACCCTTGGACGAGCGAGCGCCACTGGTTGACCCAGCTCTCCCGGTTGCGGTCGACGTCCTGCGCGGGCAACGTGGCCTCGGGGTCACCCGGCAGCGGCGCGGACTTCTGCCACGCCTCGGGCAACGCGACGCCCTCGCGTACTGGGTAGACGTACATCTGCTCCGGCACCTCGGCCTGGAACTTCTGGGACAGCATGAAGTCGAGGACCTTCTTGGCGCCGTCGGCGTTCTTGGCGCCCTGGATGACACCGGCGTACTCGATCTGGCGGTAGCAGGTGTCCAGCAGGGCCTTCGTGTCCGGCGTGGCGGCCGGGCTGGAGGCGTAGGAGACCACGAGCGGCCTTGCGCCCTTGCCCGTGCCGGAGAACTCCTGGTTGTAGGCCTCCTCCCAGCCGCTGACGACCTTGACGCCGTTGGCCTTGAGCCTGGTCCAGTAGTCCTTCCAGCCGTTTTCCCCGAAGCGCATGACCGTGCCGAGCAGGAAGGCGAGGCCGGGTGACGAGGTGGCCGGGCTCTCCACGACCAGCATGTCCTTGTACTGGGGGTTCGCGAGATCGTCGAACGTCTTCGGCTCAGGCACACCCTTCAGACCCGAGGTGTGCACGTTGACGCAGACGTCACCGATGTCGACGGCCGTCAGCCGGTTGGTGTCGTCGACCTGGTAGCGCTTGTTGGCGTCAGGGCTCTGATAGGCCTGGAACACGTTCTCGTTGAGCGCCCGCGAGGCGAACGTGGAGTCGACGCCGAACGCCACGTCACCGATCGGGTTGGCCTTGGTCAGCACGAGCTGGTTGGTCAACGCGCCCGCGTCACCCGACTTGCGCACCTCGACGGTGATCCCGCTGGACTTCTGGAACTCCTCCAGCAGCTCCTTGCGGACGTTGAACGAGTCGTGGGTGACCAGCGTGACCTTCTGGCCCTCGCCGCTCGGCTTCTGCTCCGTGGCCAGCGAACACCCCGCGGCCGTGACCAGCACGAGCAGGGCAACTGCGGCTTTGCGCACCTTCATCCTCCCGTCCCTGCGCCGGCATTACCCGGATCAGGTTCATACGGTCGAGGGCTGGTTCGCCCTCCTCTCAGCCCGGACGCACCGGACTCCCGTGGCAGAACCGTGAGCATAGATGCACCATGGACACATGGCCGAACTGCTGACCGAAGACGAGCTGACCTCGGCGCTGAACCACCTGTCGTCCTGGCGGCGCGACGGATCGGCGATCGTGCGGACGGTGGAGCTGGACAGCTTCGCCCAGGCGATCCAGGTGGTGAACCGAGTGGCGGAGATCGCGGAGAACGACGACCACCACCCCGACATCGACATCCGCTGGCGGACGCTGACGTTCAGCCTCAGCACCCACTCCGAGGGTGGCCTGACCGCGAAGGACACCGCGTTGGCCACCGAGATCGACTCGGTCGTCGACACCTTCAGATCCCAGGCGTAGCCCGGGGCTCCGCTCCGCCATCGGGGATCTACGCCCTGACCTGCGACAACACCGGACCTGTCGTACCCCTGCGGTAACGTGAAAATCAGGGGTCCCCCTTGGCGGATTGGTGGTGCGGTGAAGGCTGCCCAAGCTCGCTAAAACTGGCCCTGACCTGCGAGAACGCCGGAAATGTCAGACCACTCCGGTAACGTGAGAACCAAGGGATCCCCTTGGGGGAATTGGTGTGGCGATGAGGGCTGACCTCGCTACGCTCCGCGCCGGTCTCGTTACCGGTCCCCATTCCCGTACCGCGTGTCCCACCAGGCAAAAAGGGCCATTCGGAGGTTGCTCGCGCCCCGAACGTGCCGTTTAGCTACCCGGAATGGGGGATTCACGGAAGCGAGGGATGTTCATGGCTGATCTGAGCAGACGCCGGGTGTTCACCGGCGCGGTGGCACTGGCCGGAGCTGCGACGATCGGACTCAATCCGGTGGCTGCCGCGCAGGCGACGAGGCAGCGGACCGGTGCGCAGCACACGCCGTCGCTGAACTTCGGCGACTTCCCGGTCGTCGCTCGGGTGCGGGCGCGCCGTGCGTTGGAGCACCTGCGTGTCCTCAGCGACAAGATCGGGCCGCGGATCGCGGGTACCCAGGGGGAGCTGCGCGCGAAGGACTACATCGCCCGCGTGCTGCGTGATCTGCGTTACCAAGTTTCGCTGCAGCCGTTCCCGATCGACGACAAGTTCCTCGGCTCGCTGCGGGTCGGCCGGGACACCTGGCAGATGGGCTCGTCGCCGCAGGGCCTCGCGGACGTGACGCGGGAGGGCGTCGTCGTGGACGCCGGTGACGGCTCAGCAATCCCCGCGGACGTGACGGGCAAGGTCGTGCTCATCGCGGCGGTGACGAACATCGCCACCGCGTATCGGACCGCGGCCGAACGAGGCGCGACGGCTGTCCTGATCGGCCGGATCGGCGCGGACCCGTTGCGCAGGCTGTCGGCGTTCTCCCCGACCCTGCCGACGCCGGTGACCATCCCGGTACTCGGCCTGGCGCAGGTTCACGTCGAACGACTGCGTGAGCGCCTGGCGAAGGGCACAGTGAAGGTCAGCGCCACCACAGTCCGGCACAGGAACCTCACGTCCTACAACGTGATCGCGGAGCGTCCGGCGACGTTCCCGAACCCGGACAACAAAGTCGTCATGGTGACCGCGCACTACGACAGCGTTCCCGGTTCCCCCGGCGCCAACGACGACGGCAGCGGAACGGTGTTGTGCTTGGAGCTGGCTCGTGTGCTGCGCTACCTGCCGACCAACAAGGCGATCCGGTTCGCGCTGTGGGGAGCGGAGGAGTACGGCCTGATCGGCTCGCGCCACTACGTTTCCCAACTGTCCGAGAAGGACATCAAACGGATCAGCGGCACATTCCAGAACGACATGGTCGCCACGGCGTACGACCCTGCGCACATCTACTGGCTGCTGTCGGTCGACGGAGCCAACAACGCGACAACACAAGCCGTGGGGGCAGCGGCGAAACGCCTCGGCTACGAGCCAAGGACGAAGGGCCCGGTCGCCCGCGGTTCGAGCGACCACGTGCCGTTCCACGAGAAAGGCATTCCCGCAGCCAACTTCAGCTGGCGCGGAGAAGGCGGCCCAGCACTGCTGGAACCCACCTATCACACACCCGAGGACACCATCGCAGACAACATCAGCCTTGAGCGTCTTCAGGTTTCGCTTGAGCTGATCGGAGCAGCGGCTTACGACCTTCTGCGGCACTGACAAACAGCATTCGGGGGCCTGCCGGGGAATTTCCCCCGACAGGCCCCCAATGCTGTGCCTAGTAATAAGTCTTGCGGCCGAGCGGACGTCCGACGGCGCCGAGAACCGTGAGGATCAGGCCCACCACCAGCAGGATCCCGCCGATCGTCGTCAGGATCGAGATACTGGTCAATAAGCCGATGACGAGCAGGATCGCACCGAGAATGATCATGACACCTCCATTGGGGACACTCAAGGAGTTGCCAAACACCGGACGGTTGAAACCTGCCACCGCGCGCAGAAAAATTGGTCCGAACGGGTAGGAGTAACGGGTTCACCCCACGAGCGCACACAACTGGCCCTATCGTGAGCAACGGCTTACGGGGAGTAACAGCCAAAGGGGTGGACGTGTCCAAGCCTGCCGACCACAGATGGCACCGAAACCTCGAGTCGTACGCAGCTCGGTGGCCGCGTAAGCATCCGCGTTCAGCAGCATGGTGTAACTGGGACGAGGACAAGCTCGCCTTGCCGAACATCGGCAAGATCATCGCCGGTCAGCGTCCGGCGTGAGCGGCCGACTCGTACGCGCGGTGGCTCTCGCGGCGATTGCCCTAATACTCGTGTCATGTTCCGGCCAAGGATCGGATGTCCCCGTGAAGAACACCATTACCCAGCAGGAAGCGAACAACCGCGCTGAGAAGTACACGCAAGACGCAGCCGCGAGCCTGACTCCACCACCGCGACTCGAACCGCTGTCCCGATTCGACGACACCGAATGCGATGACCCCAGCGACAACGGTCCGCTGGGGCGCGTCTATGCCAGCCGCAGGTACTGGCTCCGGGATGTCCCCCGCGAACGCAACGCGGAGGTCGCCGAAGCCCTCGTGCGGTGGTGGACGAGCCATGACTTCGTAGTCCTGTCCGACAAGCGGCCGAGGGAGAACTGGATCTCCGTCGAGAACAAGAACGACGGCTTCAGCATGTCGATTCAGGAATCCGTGAACGGCGACCTTTCACTGGGCGCCACGTCACCCTGCGTCTGGCCGAACGGAACGCCCGCTCCGAAGCCCGGCTAGGACACCGTCAGACGTTGAACCTGAACTCCACCACGTCACCGTCGGCCATCACATAACCCTTGCCCTCCATGCGGACCTTGCCCGCGGACTTGGCGGCGGCCATGGACCCGGCGGCGATGAGGTCGTCGTACGAGACGATCTCGGCCTTGATGAAGCCGCGTTCGAAGTCGGTGTGGATGACGCCCGCCGCTTGCGGGGCGGTGTCGCCCTTGCGGATGGTCCACGCCCGGGACTCCTTCGGACCCGCGGTCAGGTACGTCTGCAGGCCGAGGGTGTGGAAACCCGCGCGTGCCAACGAGTACAGGCCAGGCTCCGCCTGCCCGATCGACTCGAGCAGCTCACGGCGCGACTCGTCGTCCAGTTCGAGCAGTTCCGCTTCCACCTTCGCGTCGAGGAAGACGGCGTCGGCCGGTGCGACGAGCTTCTCCAACTCCGCGCGCCTCGCCGGATCGGTCAGCACGGCCTCGTCGGCGTTGAAGACGTACAGGAACGGCTTGAGTGTGAGCAGGCTCAGCTCGCGCAGCAGCGTGCTGTCGACGTCCGCCGCGAAGAGGGTCTTGCCCGAGTTGAGGATCTCCTGCGCGTTCTTGGCCGCGTCGAGAGCCGGGCGGGCCTCCTTGCGGGTACGTGCTTCCTTCTCCAGGCGCGGCAGGGCCTTCTCGAGCGTCTGCAGGTCCGCGAGGATCAGTTCCGTGTTGATCGTCTCGATGTCGCTGGACGGGTCGACCGTGCCGTCGACGTGCACGACGTCCGGGTCGTCGAAGACGCGGATCACCTGGCAGATCGCGTTGGCCTCACGGATGTTCGCCAGGAACTTGTTGCCGAGCCCCTCGCCTTCCGACGCACCCTTGACGATGCCCGCGATGTCGACGAACGACACCGTCGCGGGCACGATCTTCTCCGACGAGAACACTTCGGCCAGCTTGTCCAGCCGCGGGTCGGGCAGCGGGACGACGCCGACGTTCGGCTCGATCGTCGCGAATGGGTAGTTCGCCGCCAGCACGTCGTTGTTGGTCAGCGCGTTGAACAGGGTGGACTTGCCGACGTTCGGCAGGCCGACGATCCCAAGGGTGAGGCTCACGACGAACCAGTCTAACGACCCCTCATATAGGCTGCCGTTTATATAGGCTTCTTATTATCTTCCCTGTTCACACCGGCCAGGCGGGTCCGCCGACGGCAATGTCTGATTCCCGCTAGTCGCGCCCGCACGAGGGACGTACCGTCGACGCATGTTCATCGACACGGAACGCGGATACCGAGCCGTCGCATCCCGGGATCCCCGGTTCGACGGCCAGTTCATCCTGGCGGTCCGTACGACCGGCATCTACTGCCGTCCCTCGTGCCCGGCGACCACGCCGAAGCGCCGCAACGTCGAGTTCTACGCGACGGCGGCGGCCGCGCAGGCGGCCGGGTACCGGGCCTGCCGCCGGTGCCTGCCGGACGCGGTGCCCGGTTCACCGGAGTGGAATCTGCGCGCCGACCTGGCCGGTCGTGCCATGCGGCTGATCTCGGACGGGATCGTGGAGCGGGAAGGCGTCCCCGGGCTCGCGACACGCCTGGGCTACTCGGAGCGGCACGTCACCCGGATGCTCACCGCGGAACTCGGCGCCAGCCCGTTGGCACTGGCCAGGGCGCACCGGGCGCACTCGGCGCGGTTGCTGATCGAAACGACGACGCTGTCGTTCGCCGACGTGGCGTTCGCCGCGGGCTTCGCGAGCATCCGGCAGTTCAACGACACGATCCGCGCGGTGTTCGCCGCGACGCCGACCCAGTTGCGGATCGGCGCGAAACGCCACCGTCCACTGACGACGGCGGGGAAGGTGAACCTGCGCCTGGCGTTCCGGCAGCCGTTCGACGGCACCGGAGTCGTCGACTTCCTCAAGGCCCGTGCGGTCACGGGAGTCGAGGACACCGACGGCGGGTACGCCAGGACGCTGCGGCTTCCGCACGGCACGGGAACGGCCCGGATGTACCCGGCCCCCGATCACGTCGACTGCACGCTGCGCCTGTCGGACATGCGTGACCTAGGCAGCGCGGTGGCCAGGCTGCGCAGGCTGTTCGACCTGGACGCGGACCCCTGCGCGGTCGACGAACTGCTGACCAAGGACCCGGCGCTGGAGCCGTGGGTGCTCAAGACGCCCGGAATCCGCGTGCCGGGCAGCGTGGACGGCCCGGAAATCGTGCTGCGTGCCCTGATCGGCCAACAGATCACGGTCGCGGCCGCCCGGACCGCGTTGACGCGGCTCACCGACGCGCTCGGCGAGCGCCTCGAAGCCCCGGACGGCACCCTGACGACGCTGTTCCCGACCCCGGCAGCGATCGCGGAGCACGGCGCGGAGGTGCTCACGGGTCCCCGCAAACGCATCGAGACGATCCGCACGGTCAGCGCGGCGATCGCGTCCGGCGACCTGGACGTGCACGTCGGCGCGGACCCCGACGAGCTCGCGGTCCGACTGGAGGCGTTCAGCGGCATCGGCCCGTGGACGTCCGGCTACGTGAAGATGCGCGTGCTGGGCGCGCCTGACATCCTGCTGCCCGGCGACGTGGCGTTGCGCAAGGGAGCGGAAAAGCTCGGTATCACCGATCTCGCCGCGCGGTCCACGGCGTGGGCGCCTTGGCGCTCGTACGCGGGCATGCACTTGTGGCGAGCAGACTTGAGGACATCATGACTGAGTATTCTGTTGTGGACACACCGATCGGCCCGTTCACGGCCGTCGTGCGGGGCGACGAGGTCGTCGCGTCCGGCTGGACAGGGGACGTCAACGACCTCGTCGGCCTCATCCACCCGTCGATCCGGCCTGCCGAGATCCGGGAACGCACGGACCTCGGCCAGGTCACCAAGGCTGTGGTCGCGTACCACTCCGGTGACGTCGAAGCCATCGAGGACATCGCGGTGAACCAGCGGTCAGGCGAGTTCATCCAGCACGCGTGGAAGGTCCTGCGGACCGTTCCGGCGGGTGCTCCCGTGACGTACTCGCAGTTCGCCGATCTCGCCGGGCGACCGTCGGCCGTTCGGGCCGCGGCCAGCGCTTGCGCGCGTAACCCTGTCGCGCTTTTCGTTCCGTGCCACCGGGTTCTGCGCACCGACGGCAGCATCGGCGGCTTCCGCTGGGGCCTGCCCGCCAAGCGGTGGCTGCTGGAGCACGAAACGGCCTAGGGCTACTTGGCGCGGACGAGGTTGTCCAGGTCGAGCACAATGGGAAAGGGAAACTCCAGCTTCAAATCACTCCTGAATATCCCCACTGGACTATAAGCGTTCGTTGGCTTGTCCAGTTCGTAAACGCGCACTACTGGTTTCGTCTCGTGCTCTTCGACGATCCAGTAGTGCGGGATTCCGGCCTCCGCATACTTGCGCAGCTTGACGTGCTGATCGCGATGCGCCGACTCCGGTGACACGACTTCGACGGCGAGGAGCACATCGGCGGGCGAGTGCCAGGTCCGACCTGACTCGAAGGGTGCACTCGTGGCCAGAATGTCAGGCTCGGGCCGGTTGCGCTCGTCCAACCGGACCGTCATCTCCAGTTCGACCACGATCCCACTCGGGGCCTGGCTCTCCAGGCTGCTGGTCAGCCGGTTGACGACACGTGCGTGCCATGACCGCTGGGGGGTCATCATGAAGACAAGAGCTCCATCGATCAGTTCAGTGTGCCGAGGGGCCTCGGGCAGGTGGTCAAGGTCATCCGCGAACCAGCCCTCGACGCGAGGAGGGCGCATCCAGTCCGGTAGAGCGGTCATGCGGTCATGGTAGCGACTCACATGCGTGCAAGCCATCGGTCGGCTTCGCGCGACTGTGGCATCTGCCCAGGTCAGGCGATGACTTCCAGTCGGGATCCGGTGCGCGCCTTGCGTACTCGCAGCCGAACCGGAATCCGCTGACGCAGTTCCTCCACGTGCGAGACCAGGCCGACCACCCGGCCACCGGCCCGCAACTCGTCCAAAGTGTCCATGACCTCGTCGAGCGTGTCGGCGTCGAGCGTGCCGAAGCCCTCGTCGACGAACAGCGTGTCCAGCAATGCCCCGCCGGTCTCCGCCGCCACGACGTCAGCCAACCCCAACGCCAGAGCCAAAGAAGCCAGGAAGGACTCCCCGCCGGACAACGTCTTGGCTGGCCTGATCTTCCCGGAGTAGTCGTCGAGCACGTCCAGCCCGAGCCCACCGCGCGTGCCATGCGAGCCACGGGCATCCGAGTGCACGAACGAGTACCGGCCCTGGCTCATCCGCGACAACCGCGCGGTCGCCGCGACCGCGACTTCCTCCAACCGAGCGGCCAAGACGTAGGAGCGCAACGACATCCGCCGCGAGTTCTGCCCTCGGCCGTTCACCACGTCGGTCAGCGCGGCGAGGTCCGCGTACTCCACTTCCACCGGCTCCAGGGCGGACCATTCCGCACGCAGTCTCGCGGCGAGAGCACGGACGTCAGCCGAACGGCGCTCGGCCTCCCGCAGCACGGCGACTTCCGCGTCCGCGATCTCGCGGGCCTTGGTCAGCGCGGCCGCCAACTCCTCCAGGTCGACCGAGGTTTCCGGGTCGATGTCGGCGAGGTCCGGCTCGGCCAGCGCCGCCCTGGCCGCGGCTTCCTTGTTCTCCAGTGAACTGATCATCCGGTCGAGGTCCGCGAGCCGCAGTTCGTCCCGTGCCGCGTCCAGTGCTTCCGTGACCTCGGTGAACCCCGCCGAGATCGCCGCGTCGTGCACTTCGGTCCGCTGCGTCGTCAGCCGTTTGGCCAGCTGTTCACGCTGGCCACGGGCCCGCAGCAGTTCGGTCACCGCCGCGGCCGAGAGCAGGACGTGTTCGCGCCGCACCCGCACGTCCGCGTATTCGCCTCGGGCCGGGTCGAGGCGTTTCTGGCGCATCTCCACGGTTTTCCCGATCTGCTCGCGTTCGGTCCGCAGGCTCGCCAACTCCTGCTTCGCCGCCGACAGCTCCGCCGAGATCGACGCCGAACGCCTGTCCAGCTCACCGACGAGCCTGCTCTGCGGTTCGCGCCGCGCGGCCAACGAAGCCGTCTCGGCCAGCAGTTTGTCCACTTCGGACAAGTTGGACGAGTCGTCACCGGACGCGATTCGTTCCCGCAGCGCCGCCAGGTCCGCGATCGCCGCCTGGTGGTCGCGTTCCGCCCGCGCGCGCTCGTTCTGGGCGTCCTGCTCCATCGCGAGGGCATCCGCTTCCTCGGCCTCGCTGACCGCTCCCGGGACCGGGTGCGCGGGAGCCGGGTGGTCCGCCGATCCGCAGACCGGGCAGGCGGCACCGGCCGCCAGCCTGCTCGCCAGTTCCGCCGCCATCCCGTCCAGCCTGCGGGCCCTGATCGTCAGCGAGTGGTCCCGTGCCTGCTGGTGCGCGTCGATCGCCTTGGTCAGGACGGCTTCCGCGCTTTTGACGTGCTCCTCCGCGTCACCGAGGCGTTTGCGCAGCCGCATCCGCTCGGTCAGTTCCGCCTTCTTGGCCTTCAGGCCGTCCAGGCGTGCCGCCGCTTCCCGTGCCTGGGCCAGTTCCTCTGCCGCCGCCTTGATCTGCTCGGGCAACGCGACCAGTTCCGCTTCGAGGCTGGTGACCTTCTCCTCGGCCGCCCAGTCCGCGTCGATCAGCTTCGTCAGCCGCAGCTTGGCCTTCTTCTGCTGCTTCGCGTCCTCCAGCAGTTGCGCGAGGCCGCCAGCCTCCTCGGTCAGCCTGGCCGACTCCGCACGCAGGTAGGCCTCGTCCGCGTCGATCCGTTTGAAGCCCGCTTTCGTCGCCGCGACAATCGCTTCTTCCTCGGCACGGGTGGCGTGTTCCAACTCCACCTGCAACTGCCCGGCGCCGCGGTTGGCGACGACCACGGGCACCGCGCGCCGCGCCTTGGCCCGCTCGGCGATCCACTCCTGTTGCTGTGGAAGCATTCGCTCGCACTCGGCGAGTTCGGCACGGGCGTTGCGCAACCTGCGCACGCGGTCGGCCAGCTCACGCGCCTTGGTCAACTCCTGCTCGGCCGTCGTGGCGGCCACACCGGCCAGCTTGGCCTTCTCCCGCGCCGCCGTCTCGGCCTCGCCGAGCCGTGCCGCGACCAGGTCGAGCCACTCGCCGTCGGCCGAGTGGTCCTCCGGCGGCTCCTCCCCCGCGGCCTGCGCCACACGCGCCACGAGGCGCATCGCGCCCGCCCGGCGAACTTCCAGGTCGCGGAAGCATTCCGTCCTGCGGTCGCGAAACCAGCGTTCGACGTCCGCGAAACGGTAGGTGCTGAACAACTTCTCCAGCAGTTGCTCGCGTTCCTGGGTGTCCGCGCGCAGGAAACGCGCGAACTCGCCTTGCGGCAGCAGCACCACCTGGAAGAACTGCTCCGCGCTCATCCCGAGCAGGCGTTCGACCGTCCGGCTGACCTCGTCGATCCTGATCAGCCCGTCGCGCTCGTACCCGCCCGGCGGATCCCCGATCCACGTCAGCGACGCCCTGGCCTGCTGTTTCGTGGTTCCGTCGCCGCGCTTCTTCGGCCGCTCGTACTCCGGTCCGCGGATCAGCCGCAGCCGGTGCCCCTGCACGGTCAGCTCCAGCTTGACCTCGGTCAGCGTGTCGTTGTCCGCGTAGTCGCAACGCAGGCGCCGCGCGTCGTTGCGCACCCCCGGGACCTTGCCGAACAGGGCGAACGCGATCGCGTCGAGCAGTGTGGTCTTGCCCGCGCCGGTCTCGCCGTGCAGCAGGAACAGGCCGTCCGCGCCGAGCACGTCGAAGTCGACCGACTCGGTGCCCGGGTACGGGCCGAAGGCGGTCACCTCCAGGCTGTGCAGCCTCATCGCTCTTTCTCGCTCTCCGCCGCGGTCACGGTCTCCAGCGCCGCGCGCAGCCAGCCACTCTCGCGCTCGGTCGGCCGTCCGCCACGCGCGTGCTCGACGAAACAGCACGCCACGTCAAGATCGTCCCGGCCCCGCACAGCCTCGCTGTAGCGCAAGGCCTCCGCGCCGCGTCCGCCCGCGGGCTGCCACTCCATGTGCACCGCGTGCGGAAAGCGGTCCTGCAGGCGCCGCAAGGCATCCACCGGCCTGACCTGGTCGGTCACCGTTATCGACAGGTAGTGCTCGCGGAACTCGTCGTTGGCCGGGTCGCCGAGCAGGTCGGCCATCAGGCCTTCGAGCTTGGCCAACGGCCTCGGCACCGGCAGCCTCCGGCGCTCGACCCCGGCCAGGCCCGCCTTGTCGATCTCCACCAGCCACACCGACTTGTGCTGCCGTGCCTCGGAGAACGAGTACGCCAGCGGGCTGCCCGAGTACCTCAGGTGGTTCGCGAGTTCCTGCGCGCCGTGCAAATGCCCCAGCGCCACGTAGTCGACCCCGTCGAACGTCGACCCCGGCACCTGTTCGACGCCGCCGACCGCGATCGGCCGCTCCGAGTCGCACGCCGCACCGCCGGTCACGAACGCGTGCGCCAGCACCACCGACCGGGCCTGCCTGCCGGCCAGGTCGGCACGGATCCGCCGCATCGCCTCGGACAGCACGCCGGTGTGCCCGCGTTCGCTGATCTCCAGCGAGTGCCGGGCGACTTCCGGCTCCAGATACGGGATTCCGTACAACGCGACGTCGCCGTGGTCGTCGCGCAGCAGCACCGGGCGGTCGATGTCGGGAATCCTCGTCCGCATGTGCAGACCGCCCGCCTCCGCGAACTTCCCGATCGCGCCCAACCTCGGCGCCGAGTCGTGGTTGCCTGGCGTGATCACCAACTGCGCACCCGCCTCCCGGATGCGCACGAGCACCCGCTCGTACACCTGCACCGCTTCGGCCGACGGGACCGCGCGGTCGTAGATGTCGCCCGCGACCACCACGACGTCGACGCGCTCGTCGGCAACGATGTCCGCGAGGCCGCTGAGCACCGACTCCTGGTCGGCGAGCAGGTCCGCGCCGTGGAAGGTCCGCCCCACGTGCCAGTCGGACGTGTGCAGCAACCTCATGCGTCCAAGTTAGGGGGCGATGCCGACATTGCCCCGCACCGCCCCCGGCGTGTTGCCACGACAGAGTGAAATCCCCAGCTAGAACTACAGAGACAAGAAAACTGTCGTACCCCTGAGCGAAGATGGCGCGACTCACCCACGAGAAAGGAACTACCGGTGGCTTGGGCGGTGGTTGTTCTGTCCCTGCTGCTCATCGGTGCGGTGCTGGCGCTCTGGAAGCTCTACACCGACGGGATGCGGCGCACGGAGGCGGCGATGCAGCAGCTCGCGGCCGAGCGCGTGCGCTCCGACGAGCAGCACACGGCGCTGCGGCGTTACGAGGTGGCGTTCGCGTCCATCTCCGGCCGCGGCGAGCTCGGCGAGCAGGTGCTCGTCGAGACGGCCAGGGCGCTCGGGTTACGGGAAGGCATCCACTTCACGCTGCAGACCGACCTCGCGGGCGGCGGCTCGGCCCGGCCCGACCTGGTCCTGCTGGTCGGCGACGGCAGGCGGGTTCCCGTGGACGCCAAGGCATCCATGGCCACGTGGGCGGAGGCGGTCGAGACGTCCGACACGGCCGAGCGGCTGGACGCGTTGCGGGTGCACGTCCGCAACATCCGGTCACGCGCCGCGGAGCTGGCGGGCAAGGGCTACCAGCGCTGGGCCGACGCGATCTACGGCACGATCATGTTCGTGCCGTCGGACGCCGCCGTGGTCGCCGCGTTGGACACCGACCCGAACCTGTTGCGGTGGCTGCTCGACAGACGGGTTTTCCTGTGCGGGCCCACTGGTTTCGCCGTGGTCGCGTCCGGAGCGCTGTTCGCGGCGACCGAGCGCGCACTCGCCGCGGACGTCGAAGCCGTCCGAGCCACGGCCGCCAACGCGCACCGCATGGCAGGCGCGGCCGTCGACGCGGTCAACCTGTCCAGTACCCACCTGCAGCGGTTCCTGTCCGCACGGCGGCGTGAACTGGACGCCCTTGAGGGCTTCCGCGCGGCCGTGGGCCCGCTGACCGACGCGGCGGCGAGCCCGACCCCCATCGCGGCCGTCCGACGCGCAGACGAGGTCACGACAGGCGTTTCGGAACGAGAGGAGGAATCTGTCGCCGACACGTGGCAACCGAACGGCCGGTCCGTGGGGTAGTAGAGGGTGGGTGACAGTCGACCGCCGCGTACCGATCGTTCCGGAAGAGGTACGCCGCCACAGCCCGGTCGCCGCAGCCCGGCACCCGATGCACGGCACCCGATGCACGGTGGCTGACGCCCGGTAGCCGGTGGCCAGCGGCCGATGCCCCGTCGCCGCAGCCGGTGGTTAGTGGGCAGTGGCTGGTGACCGATACCCGGCGGCCGCGGCCCGATGGCCAGTGCCTGGTAGCCGACGCCTGGGTGCCCGACGACCGGTCGCCGACGCCCGGCGGCCAGCACCCGGCGGCTGGTGGCTGGTGGCTGGTGGCTGGTGGCCGATGCTTGGTGGCCAGTGCCCGACGCCGGACGCCCGCTGCCCGACGCCCGACTACCAGCACCCGGTGGCTAGTGCCAGACGGCCGCAGCCCGATGGCCAGTGCCGACGCCCGCTGCCCGGCTGCCAGCACCCGGTAACTGGTGGCCGATTCCCGATGCCGAGGGAGGGTCGCCGATGCCCGATCCCGGCGGTCAGCACACGGCCGGTGGCCGCTGCCAGAAGGCTGGCGGGCTGGTGCCCGGCGCCCGATCTCCGCTGCCCGCTGCCCGCTGCCCGCTGCCCGCTGCCCGGAAGCAGTATTCGGCCACATCGGACCCGGCCGAATCGGACACAGCGGACCCCGAGGAGTGGCTCGAATCACACCGAACGGGCTAAACCCGGCGGCTATTGACGGCTGGTACGACAGCCCTCACCTGCGAGCGTCTACCGTGTGGAAGCGTGACCGCCACGCGCGATCGCGACAGCGATCTTGACATGGACGCGGCCGAGGCCGCGTGGGACGAACGTCCCGTCTTGGGCAACCGCCGTGGACTGCCTTGGTGGGGCGCCGTCCTGCTGGCGTTGCTGCTGGCCATCGTCGGTGCGGTGATCGACAAGGGCAGACTCGTCGACGACACCAGCTTGACCGGGTTCGGCCTTTACCACGCCCTGTTCCTGGCTGGTTGTGTGCTGGCGGTGCTCGGCGTGCGGCGACGCAACCTGTTCGGGCCCATGGTGCAGCCACCGTTGATCTTCGCGGCGACGTTCGTCCCGGTGCAGTTGATGGGGCGGGAGCCGACCGGCGCCGCGGCCGAGACCGGCACGAAGAAGCTGGTCTTCGAGGTCGCGTTGCCGCTGGCCAGCTCGTTCCCGTGGATGGCGGGTGCGACGGCCGCCACGATCGTGCTCGGCGTCATCCGGCTTTTCCTTCAGCGCAACCCGAACGCGGGCTCGGCGAGCTTAGATGCCGGTGGGGACGAGCGCCCGGCTCGCCGCCCCCGTGAACGCGACAAGGACGCGGACTTCGACGACCTCAGGCCCGCCCGGCGGCCGTCGCGCGACCGGGACAGCAGGGACGGCCGTGGCCGCGGTGAGGCCCGTGAGCGGCCGCAGGGCTCGAGCAGACGTGACCAAAACCCGCCAACTCGCCGCCCCGCGCGCGAGCAGGAGAGCAGGCGCGACCGAGGCGAGGCGCCACCGAGGCGTAACTCTCAGCAGGGCAGTGGTCGTCCACGCGGCTCTCAGCCGCCACGGCCCCGTCCGCGCGACGACTACTGACGCCGAGACACAGTAAAGGGCTACCCGGCGAACCGGGTAGCCCTTCTGCTTCGTCGTCCGGTGGTACTCAGCCGGTTTTGGCGTCCTTGCGCAGTTCACGCGGCAAGGAGAACGCGATCTTCTCGTTCGCCGTGGTGATCTCCTGAACGTCCAGGTAGTCGCGCTCGGCCAGGAACGCGAGGACCTCCATCACGAGGTGGTCCGGCACCGACGCGCCCGAGGTCACGCCGACCGTGGCCACCCCGTCCAGCCAGGTCTCGTCGATCTGGTGGGCGAAGTCGACCAGGTACGACGCCTTGGCGCCCGCCTGCAACGCGACCTCCACGAGCCGCTTGGAGTTGGACGAGTTCTGCGAGCCGACCACGATCACCAGGTCGCATTCCGGCGCCATCGTCTTCACCGCGAACTGCCGGTTCGACGTGGCGTAGCAGATGTCGTCGCTGGGCGGGTCGGACAGCATCGGGAAGCGGTTCTTGAGCTGGTCCACCCGCTGCATGGTCTCGTCGACCGACAGCGTGGTCTGCGACAGCCAGATCACCTTGCTCGGGTCGCGCACCTGCACCTCGGCGGCGTCCTCGGCGGTGTCGACCAGTTGGATGTGGTCGGGCGCCTCACCGGCGGTCCCCTCGACCTCCTCGTGGCCCTCGTGGCCGATCAGCAGGATGTCGTAGTCCTCCTTGGCGAACCGGACAGCCTCTTTGTGGACCTTGGTGACCAGCGGGCAGGTGGCGTCGATCGTGCGCAGGCCGCGCTCCGCCGCCTCCTGGTGCACCTGCGGGGACACGCCGTGCGCGGAGAACACCACGAGCGCGCCCTCGGGCACCTCGGACGTCTCGTCGACGAAGATCACCCCGCGTTCGCGCAGCGTCTCCACCACGTGCCGGTTGTGCACGATCTCCTTGCGCACGTAAACCGGCGGTCCGTATTTCTCGAGCGCCTTCTCCACGGTCACCACTGCCCGGTCCACCCCCGCGCAGTAACCACGTGGCTTGGCCAGCAGTACCCGTTTGGTCGTATCGCTCATGACACCCAGGGTACGGCGACACGTCGAGTGACCTGGGTCCTAGGGCCGTCCTAGTTGGGTCTTGGGGGTGATCTGCGGCAGGCTATGCGCATGACGCCTTTGCCGCTGCCGTTCCGGGTCGCCGCCGGTCTCGCCGCGACCGCCGTCGAGCGCGCGCGTGAGTTGCCGGAGAAACTCGTCGGACTGCCGGTAACCGTTGCCAGCCAAGCGATGCAGCTGTCGATGAGAGTGCAGCAGGAGATCACCGCGCTCGCCATCAAGGGTGACGAGGCGCTGGCGTCGTTCCGCCCGGTCGAGGAGGCGCCGGAGTGGGCGACGTTCGACGAGGACGTCGACGCGTATGACGTGAGCCGCCCGGCGGCGGCGGCGCCGGACCCCGCGTCCAACGGCGCGGCCGGGGCCGACCCGTGGCAGATGGAGGAGTCGGCGATCGCCGAGGCGGAAGCCGAGGACGAGGTCGAAGGCGGGACCCAGCCGCCCGCGGGCGTGCCCAACTACGACGAGCTGTCGCTGCCTCAGCTGCGCGCGCGGCTGCGGACGTTCTCCAAGGACGAGCTCGATGAGCTGCTGCGCTACGAGGAGACGAACGCGGCGCGACCCTCGTTCATCGGCATGCTGACCCGCCGGATCGCGTCCGTCTCGGCCACGTCGCCGCCCGAGCAGCAGTGAGCGAACAGACAACCGCCGAGCAGCCGTGGCCGGTCCGCACGGTCGCCCGCAAGATCAACGAGTGGATCTCGCGGCTCGGTGCGGTGTGGGTGGAGGGTCAGGTCACCCAGTTGTCGCTGCGGCCGGGCAACCAGACCGCGTTCCTCACGTTGCGCGACCCCGCCGCGGACGTGTCGATGACCGTGACCTGCACCGGACAGCTGCTGCGTGAGTTCCAGCCGCCGCTGTCGGAGGGCGCGCGGGTGATCGTGCACGGCCGTCCGACGTTCTTCATGAACCGCGGCACGTTGAGCCTGCGCGCGGACGAGATCAGGGCGGTGGGCATCGGTGAGCTGCTCGCCCGGATCGAGCGGCTGCGCAAGCTGTTGGCGGCCGAGGGGCTTTTCGAGCGGTCCCGCAAACGCAGGCTCCCGTTCCTGCCGCGCCGGATCGGGTTGATCACCGGGCGGGCGTCGGCGGCCGAACGCGACGTGCTCGTGAACGCCCGCGCCCGGTGGCCGTCGGTCGACATCCGCGTGGAAAACGTCGCGGTGCAAGGGGTTCTCGCGGTCCCGCAGATCGTCGACGCGTTGTCGGCGCTGGATCGGGACGAGCAGGTCGACGTGATCGTGATCGCCAGGGGCGGCGGCAGCGTCGAGGACCTGCTGCCGTTCTCGGACGAAACGCTGTGCCGCGCGGTCTACGCCTGCCGCACGCCGGTCGTCAGCGCGATCGGGCACGAACCGGACACCCCGTTGCTCGACCACGTCGCCGATCTGCGGTGCTCGACGCCGACAGACGCGGGCAAACGGGTCGTGCCGGACGTGGCTGAGGAGATGACCCGGATCCGGACGCTGCGCGATCGCGCCCGCCGGGCACTACACGGCTGGGTGGATCGTGAACGGCGGCTGCTCGACCAACTGCGCAGCAGGCCGGTGCTCGCCGACCCGCTGAAACCGCTGGAAAGGCACGCTGAACAGGTGGAAGTGGCGCGCCAGCGCGCGCGGCGGGAGATCATCTCGCTGGTCAAGGCCGAACAGTCCGCGATCACCGGGACCAAAGCCCGCTTGACGACCCTCGGCCCAGCCGCCACTCTGGCCCGGGGATACGCGGTTGTGCAATTCGTCACTCTGGATGAAAATCTCAGGGTTCTACGGTCGGTGACCGACGCGTCACCCGATACCCGGCTGCGGGTGCGGGTGGCAGACGGCGCCGTGCACGCGACCGTGACCGAGGAGCAGGAATCATCCGAGTCGGCGAGGGGAGGCAACGGTGACGATCCGACCGGCGACTAGACCGGCCTTCCTCCCGTCGACGATGACTGCGACGGAAACCACCGGCGCCGAAATGGTGCGCGCCAGCGCGGAACTGGCGGACGCGGCGGCGGCGGAGTGCTGGGCGGCGCTGCTGGGCGGCTGCGACTCGCCGGGAAGGCGGCTGCTGCCGCAGCGACTGCGGCAACTGGCCGACGCCATCGCGATCTATGCGGGAACAGCCTGGTGGTACGGCGACGGAACCCGCCTGCGCGACCGGATAACCCAAGCCCGCGAACGCATCGAAGACGCGGTACTGGAACGCGACGGAGCGGAGTTCGCCGAAGCCTTCGTAGGCTACGACGAAGCGGTCGCGACAGCAGTGGCCCGCGTTGGGAGCATGATCAAGTGAGCGACGAACAACTCGGCTACGAACAAGCACGCGACGAACTCGCGGACGTGGTGGCCAAACTGGAAGCGGGCGGCCTGTCCCTGGAGGACTCGCTGGCCCTGTGGGAACGCGGCGAGGCACTCGCGAAGATCTGCGACCGCCACCTGGCCGGCGCGCGGGAGCGTGTCGAGGCAGCACTGGCCGCGGCCGACAAGGACACCTAGGTCGTGAAACACGGCCTAGTCCTGATGGCATAACCCCGCCGGGTTACCCCCAACTTGGCAACGGCTGGATGACGTCGGAGTGGCGTTCGGGAAAAGGCCGCAGCACAGAAGGCACTTATGCACGGGGTGAAATCGCGCGAACACTGAGGGTTACACCACATCCCGGTGACCGGGGAGACGACCGGCCCTTAGCGTTCGGCCACGTTTCCCTACCCCGCCGCAGGAGAAAAAATGCCTTCACGCGCCATTGTCAAGCCCGTTGCCGCCGTGGTGACTTCCGCCATTCTCGTCGCCGGTTTCGCGCCGACCGCTGTCGCCGCTTCCGAGGCCGACCGGATTCAGGCCTCGATTTCCGCGACGCAGCAGGATTCCGCCCAGCGCCTGCTGGACACCCTGCGCCAGGCCACCACCCCGGAGCGGGTGGACGCGCTCACCGCGCAGGCCGCCGCGGCCGGTGACACCGCCCTCGCCGCCGAGCTGACAGCGGTCAAGGACGCCGCCGCTCGTGTGTCCACTCAGGACATCGATCTGATCGGCGCCGCCAAGGAGCTGCTGAAGTTCCTCCAGCCGGTGCTCGTCGCCGCACTGCGCTACGGCGGCCCGATCGCCGCGGGCATCCTGGAGATCATCGGCTCCGGCCTGACCCTCATCCCCGAGGTCGGCAGCGCCATCAACGACCTGATCTTCAAGCCGATCGCGGGCCTCATCAAGGAGTGGGCGCCGAAGCTCGCCGACTTCATCGAGGGCATCGAGATCGAGAGTGTCACCAAGGACCAGGCCGCCGCGCTCATCGCCGACCACCTGCACACGGTCGAAGGCCTTCCCGTCGAGGCCGCGACATTCCTCGGCAAGGGCCTTGCGGTCAACCTCTGAAAACCCGCTCGTTTTCACCTCGGGTTGATTTTTCGCGAGATTACGGGGCTTTTTTCACCAGGCCATGATTTCCCGCCTGAAAGAGGAACAATGCCCTCGCGCACCATTGTCAAACCTATTGCCGGTGCGCTGGCCAAGGTCTGACGGCACCCACCGTGAGGCGGCTCGGACACGCTCCGAGCCGCTTCACGGGGTTCAGGACCGGGTGATCGGCTTGGCCGTCTGCGCCGCCGTCGCCAGCGCACGGAAGTCGTCGTCGGTTCCGCTGCCGGTGATCAGCAGCTGGACGCCGTCCACCGAGAGCACCCACGCGGGCTCGTCGCCCCTGCCGTGGTACTTGGTCCACTTCATGCCCGCGACGTCGGCCGAGCCGATGGTGTCCGCCGTCACGCCACCGCCCGCCTCCAGCACCACGAGGTCTTCCACCGGCGCCTTCGACTGGCTCAACCGCAGGTACTTCCCGCCAGGCGTGATCCAGCCGACCCTGACCGCCGTCGTCCTCGTCGGTCCTTGGCCGAGCGGAAGGGTGTTCGACGAGTTCGCGCGCCAGCCGTCCGGCACGGCGGGCACCCGCACGGGGAAGTCCACCCGCCGGGCCGCCGCGCCCAGCTCCTTCGACGCGTCCACGGTCGGAGCCGAACTCGGGTCGATCGTCGGGCCGCTGGGACTGAACTCACATCCCTGCGTCAGCCACACGATCGAACCGATGATCGCGAGCAGTACCACGAGCGACAACACCATGTCGCGCGCGCTTGTCTTGAACCGGGATGGGGCGGACACACCTTCATCGTCGCAGTTCGCGTCACACACCGTTTCCTCGGGCCCCGCCCGATCTGCGAGGATCGACAGGTCGCGACGACCAGACCAGGGAGCCGAAGATGACTTCAGCCGATGCCACGAGCAGGCGTGAACTGCCGGACCGCAACCTCGCACTCGAACTGGTCAGGGTCACCGAGGCGGCGGCCATGTCGGCGGGCCGCTGGGTTGGCCGCGGTGACAAGAACGGCGGCGACGGCGCGGCGGTCGACGCCATGCGCAAGCTGATCGGGACGGTGTCCATGCAGGGCGTCGTCGTGATCGGCGAGGGCGAGAAGGACGAAGCCCCGATGCTGTTCAACGGCGAGGAGGTCGGTGACGGCAACGGCCCGGCGTGTGACGTCGCCGTCGACCCGATCGACGGGACAACCCTGATGGCCAAAGGGATGCCGAACGCCATCGCGGTGCTCGCGGTCGCCGAGCGCGGTGCGATGTTCGACCCGTCCGCGGTGTTCTACATGGAGAAGATCGCCGTCGGCCCCGAGGCGGCCGACGTGATCGACCTCACCGCGCCGGTCGCCGAGAACATCAGGCGGGTCGCGAAAGCCAAGCACACTGACGTTTCCGACGTCACGGTGTGCATTTTGGACCGTCCGAGGCACGAGCAGCTGGTCGGCGAGGTGCGGCGGGCCGGTGCGCGGATCCACTTCATCTCCGACGGCGACGTGGCCGGCGCGATCTCCGCCGCCCGGCCGAACACCGGTGTCGACCTGCTGCTCGGGATCGGTGGCACCCCGGAGGGGATCATCGCCGCGTCCGCCCTGAAGTGCATGGGCGGCGCGATCCAGGCCCGGCTGTGGCCGCAGGACGACGCCGAACGCCAGAAGGCGATCGACGCGGGCCACGACCTCGATCGCGTGCTGGCCACCGACGACCTGGTCAGCGGCGACAACGTCTTCTTCTGCGCGACCGGCATCACCGACGGCGACCTGCTGCGCGGCGTGCACTACCGGTCCGGCGGCTGCACCACGCAGTCCATCGTGATGCGTTCCAAGTCCGGCACCGTGCGGATGATCGACGGCTTCCACCGGCTGACCAAGCTGCGGGAGTACTCGACGGTCGACTTCGACCCGAAGCACGCCGAGGACGAGGAAATCCTCCCCCCGCTGCCGTGACCGCTCGCTCGATGTGGTGAATCGACGGTGACGGACCGCGACTCGGGCCACCGGTGAATCATTCGGCGGCCTGATCGCGGTCCTCGGCTGCGGAGCGTAGTTTCTAACGGTGCTTCGCGCCCTGGTATTCGGACTGTCAGCATTGGTTCCGCCGATCGTCGGCGGGCAGGACGCCGATCAACCGTACGTCTTCATGGCGTCGATCCAGGACGCCACTGGCGAGCACTTCTGCGGGGGCTCGCTGATCCGGCCCGGCTGGGTGCTCACGGCCGCGCACTGCGTGCAGAACGACCCACCGGCCGACATCAAGGCGCGGACCGGCACCAACGACCTGCTGCGCGGCGGCGAGGTCTCGGCGGTCGTGAGCATCGTCGTGCACCCGGCGTACGACGGCGTGCGCCCTGGCTACGACATCGCGCTGGTCGAACTCGCGAAACCGGTCCAGGCGGCGCCCGTGCCGATCGGCAGCGCGCCGGTCGGCTCGGCGACCCGGCTGCTCGGTTGGGGCCAGAAGTGTCCCCAACTCGGTGGATGCGGCTCGTCGGCGAAGCTCCAGCAGCTCGACACCCGGCTGGTCGAGGCGTCGCGGTGTCTGGGCATCGACGGAGTGCTGGAGCTGTGCACGGACAGCCCCGGTGGCGTCGCGGGGGCGTGTCACGGAGACTCCGGCGGCCCGCAGATCGTCAAGGACGGCACGGGCTGGCGTTTGGTCGGCGTGACGAGCAGGGCGGGTGACGAGAGCCAGTCGTGCGGCACCGGACCGTCCATCTACACCAGTGCGAGTGCCTATGTGGACTGGATCAACTCGCAAGTCACGTGACAGCACCGAGATCCGGTCGAGACAATTCGTACGCAACCTCAGGGTAGACCTTGTCGTCTTGTAGGACAGAGGGATTCACCGGCTGAGGGAGAGACAATGCGGGTACGCAAGCTGATTGTGGGGGCGGCAGTGGCCGCAGCGGCCGTGCTCAGCGCCTGTTCGTCGCCGCAGCCGGTCGACCTGGCCGCAGGCAAGCAGGTCGTGCCGGTCACCACCGATACCTCGACCGTGACGTCGGCGCCGACCAGCAGTTCCGCGCCGACATCGGCACCGTCGTCACCGACGAAGCCGAAGACCACGACGCCGAAGCCGACCACGAGCAAGACCACCCCCAAGCCGACCACGCCGAAGCCGCAGCCGACGCAGTCCGCCGAGGCGCCGTGCAGCACCGCGGCGAAGGCGTGCATCAAGCTGTCGACCAACCAGTCGTGGCTGATGGAGGACGGCAAGGTCGTCTACGGCCCGGTGCCGATCACGCACGGCCGCAAGGGCTACCTGACGCCGCCGGGCACGTTCCGGGTGCAGTTCAAGAACAAGAACCACAAGAGCAGCATCTTCAACGACGCACCGATGCCGTGGTCGGTGTTCTTCAACGGCGGTATCGCGTTCCACCAGGGCAGCCTCAAGCAACTGTCGCACGGCTGCATCCACCTGTCGCCCGCTGCCGCGCAGAAGTTCTTCGGCTCGCTGGCCGTCGGTGACGTCGTCGAGGTCGTCAGGTAACCCGCTTCTTTGCAACCAACCTTCCCTCCGTGGCGTGAGTAATCCCGCACGCCACGGAGGGAAGGTTTTTTCATGCGCTTGGCCTTGGTTCTCCCCGCAGCGGCCCTGCTGCTCACCGCCTGTGCGGGCACGACACAGCAGGCCGTGCAGGTCCCGCCGCCCAGCCCGTCCACGACTGCGCTGACCACGACGAGCACGCCGTCACCCGAACCACAGCCGGTGGTCACCCCGGCACCGCCGTGCACGGCACAGGTCCGGGCCTGCGTGAGCTTGTCGCAGAACCTGGCGTGGCTGCTGAAGGACGGCTTGGTCGAGTACGGGCCGGTGCCCGTCACGCACGGCAGGCAGGGGCATGAGACGCCCGTGGGGACGTTCAAGGTGGCGTGGAAGGACGCCGTGCACACGTCCAGCATCTACGGCCTGCCGATGCCGCATTCGGTGTTCTTCGCGGCGGGCGGGATCGCGTTCCACGAGGGCCCGCTGACCGAGCCGTCACACGGGTGCGTGCACCTGTCCCCGGAGGCCGCCAAGATCTTCTTCGACGCGCTGGCGGTGAAAGCAGGCGTTCAGGTGGTCGCCTAGTGGTTGCGAATGGAAGTTCGTTGGGGGTGGTTCGTGATCACTAGTCCATCGCGAGGCCGTAGATCCGGTCGACGGGGATGCGCACGACCCGGCGCTTGTCAGCGACCATGGCGGCGCGGTACTCGTCCCAGTCCGGGTGCTCCCCCACGACGGACCGGTAGAGCTCGACGAGTTCGCCGACGGCGTCGTCGTCCGGAGCGGTCGCGACATCGGACAGCGTCGCCGTGCCTTCCGCGACCGCGTACCGGCGGAAGGTGTCGTTGGTGACATAGAAGCTCGCCCGCGGGTCGCGCAGCAGGTTCCTGGTTTTGGCGCGGCCGTCGGTGACCGAGACGCGGATGACGCCGTCGGCGAACTTGTAGCTGACGTTCGACAGCTGCGGCCGACCGTCCCGCTTGAGCGTCACGAGCACGCCTTTCGTACTCGTGGCAACGAGATCCCTCAGCTTTTCGTCCATGCCCGCAACCTACATGACATGTCAACAAACGCTACAGTGTCCGGTATGGTGCAACCGCGTTGGCTCGACGAGGCCGAGGACCGCGCGTGGCGCGGCTACCGGCAGATGTTCCTGCTGCTCAACGCGCAGCTGAACCGTGACCTGGCGCGCGACTCAAGCCTGTCGGAACCGGACTACGACGTGCTGTCGACATTGTCGGAGTCACACGACCACCGCTACCGCCTGAAGAAACTGGCCGAACGCATGCTGTGGTCTCAGAGCAGGCTCTCGCACCACGTGACGCGCATGCAGCAACGCGGCTTGGTCACCCGTGAGGAATGCGCGGACGACGCCCGCGGCGCGACGATAGTGCTCACCAAGGCGGGCCGGAAAGCCATCGAGGCCGCGGCACCCCTGCACGTGGAATCGGTCCGCAGGCACTTCTTCGACCACCTGACCCGCGAGCAGGTCGAAATACTCGGCGACGCGACCCACGCCGTCGTCCAAGCCCTGAAAACCTCGTGAGTGTTCACACGGGCCGGACCCCGTGTGAACACTCACGAGGTCTCTTCAGCCCTCGTTGCTGGAGTGACCGGGGAACAAGTGCGCTTCCGGGTTCAGCGCCACCGCGATGTTGTTCACGGCGGTGGCCGCCTCGCCGAAACCGGTCGCGATGAGCTTGACCTTGCCCGGGTAGTTGGCCACGTCGCCGGCGGCGTAAACCCGGTCGATGGCCGTTTTACCCGTGCTGTCCACGTCGATCGCGCGGTGGCTCAGCTTCAGGCCCCACGACTCGATCGGGCCCAGGTCCGCCGTGAACCCCAGCGCCGCGACCACGACGTCAGCCTGGTGGATCGCAGGGTCCTGGCCTTTGACCGTGATCTCCACTTCCCGCACGGTCGGCTCGCCGCGCAGCATGGTGACCTCGGCGTCCGTGATGATCGGCACGCCAAGCGCCTCCACCTGGCGGACCGTGGGCGGGTGCGCGCGGAACTTGGCCCGCCTGTGCACCAGTTTCACGCTCGCCGCGATCGGGTGCAGGGCCAGCGCCCAGTCGAACGCCGAGTCGCCGCCGCCGACGACGACCACGTGCTTGTCGCGGTACACGCCCAGTTCCGGTACGAAGTGGACCATGCCACGGCCGAGCCAGCCGTCGCCCGCGGGCAACGGCCGCGGCGTGAACTCGCCGATCCCCGCCGTGATCAGCACCGCGCCCGCGCGAACGGTGCTCCCGTCGCCGAGACCCACCTCGTAGCCGCCGCCGTCCGCCGGTGTCAGGGTGCTTGCCTTGCGCCCCAACAGGTAGGTCGGCTTCCACTGCCCGGCCTGCTCTACCAGCGCCGCTACCAGGTCACGGCCGCGCACCGCCGGGAAGCCGGCCACATCGAAGATCTGCTTCTCCGGGTACATCGCGGTCACCTGACCACCCGGTTCCGGCAGGGAGTCCACGATCGCGGTGGACAGGTCCCGGAAACCCGCGTAATAGGCGGCGAACAGGCCGGTCGGTCCGGCCCCGATGATCAACAAGTCGACGTCTGTCAACAGACACCCCCGTGGTGGTGGGAACGATCACGAGCTTACGACGAGCACAACCCGGCCAATAGGGTGAAGACTGCCGGTATGGCAGAACGTGAGTACCGCATCGAGCACGACACCATGGGTGAGGTCCGTGTCCCCGCCGACGCGCTGTGGCGCGCGCAGACGCAGCGTGCCGTCGAGAACTTCCCGATCTCCGGTCGTGGCCTCGAACGAGCCCAGATCAGGGCGCTCGGCCTGCTCAAGGGCGCGGCCGCGCGGGTGAACAAGCAGCTCGGTGTGCTGGACGCGGCCACGGCCGACGCGATCGCGCAGGCCGCCGGTGAGGTCGCCGACGGCAGGCACGACGAGCACTTCCCGATCGACGTGTTCCAGACCGGCTCGGGCACCTCGTCGAACATGAACGCCAACGAGGTCATCGCCACGCTGGCCAGCCGCGCGCTCGGCACCGACGTGCACCCGAACGACCACGTCAACGCGTCGCAGTCGTCCAACGACACCTTCCCGACCACGATCCGCGTCGCGGCGACCGAAGCGGTCGTGCAGGACGTCATCCCCGCACTTGAGCACCTGGCAACGGCCTTGCGGAACCGGGCGGACGACTGGGCGGACGTCGTCAAGTCCGGCCGCACCCACCTGATGGACGCGGTGCCCATCACCCTCGGCCAGGAGGCGGGCGCGTGGGCCGCGCAGGTCCGGTACGGCATCGAGCGGCTGCAGGCGTCCCTGCCCAGGCTGGCCGAGTTGCCGATCGGCGGGACCGCGGTGGGCAGCGGCCTCAACGCGCCCGCGAACTTCGGTGGGCTGGTCTCAGCGGAGCTGGCCGAGGCGACGGGTCTGCCGTTGACCGAGGCGCGCGACCACTTCGAGGCGCAGGCGACGCAGGACGGCGTCGTCGAGACGTCCGGTCAGCTGCGGACCGTCGCGGTGTCGCTGTTCAAGATCGCCAACGACCTGCGCTGGCTCGGCTCCGGTCCGCGCACCGGCCTCGCCGAGCTGCGGCTGCCGGACCTGCAGCCCGGGTCGTCGATCATGCCGGGCAAGGTCAACCCGGTGATCTCCGAGGCCACGATGATGGTCGTCGCGCAGGTGATCGGCAACGACGCCGCGGTCGCGTTCGCGGGCAGCCAGGGCAACTTCCAGCTCAACGTGATGCTGCCGGTGATCGCGCGCAACGTCCTCGAGTCCGCGCGGCTGATCGCCGCGGTGTCGCGCCTGCTGGCCGACAAGGTTCTCGAAGGGACCGAAGTGGACACCGAGCGGACCAGTGAGTACGCCGAGTCCTCACCGTCCATTGTGACCCCGTTGAACCGCTACATCGGTTACGAGGAAGCGGCTTCGATCGCCAAGCAGTCGCTCAAGGAGCGCAAGACCATCCGCGAGGTGGTCATCGAGCGCGGTCACGTCGAATCCGGCAAGCTGACGGTCGAGCAACTCGACGAGGCACTGGACGTGCTGCGGATGGCACGCGGAGGAAACAAGTGATCGCACTTCTCGGTACCGGCATCATGGGCGCGGGCATGGCCCGCAACATCGCGAAAGCCGGTCTGCCGCTGCGGGTGTGGAACCGTTCCCGTGCCAAGGCCGAGGCGCTGGCGGACGTCGCGACGGTCGCCGACACGCCCGCCGAGGCCGTCGCGGGCGCGGACGTCGTCATCACGATGCTGTTCGACGCGGATGCCGTCGACTCCGTCGTCGAGGACATCCAGGCAGTCCCGGACGCGGTGTGGCTCCAGATGGGCACCATCGGCGTGGACGCCACGCTGCGCCTGGCCGAGTCGAACGACCGGTACGTCGACGCGCCGGTGCTGGGCACCAAGCAGCCCGCCGAGAACGGCACGCTGCTGGTCCTCGCTTCCGGCTCGGAGGCGCTGAAGGCCAAGGCGCAGCCGGTTTTCGACGCCGTCGGCCAGCGCACGGTGTGGGTGTCGGACAAGCCGGGTGACGCCACCCGCCTCAAGCTCGTGCTCAACTCGTGGATCCTGGCGCTCGTCGCCGGGACGGGCCAGGCGATCACGTTCGCCGAAAGCCTCGGCCTCGACCCGCAACTGTTCCTCGACGGCATCGCCGGTGCCGCGTCCGACTCGGCGTACGCCCAGCTCAAGGGCAAGGCGACGATCGCAGGCGACTTCACGCCCGCATTCACGCTGGAAGGCGCTGTCAAGGACGCCGGGTTGATCGCCGAGGCGATGGACCAGGTGGGCATCGACCCCACGGTCGTCACGGCGATCCGGTCGGTGCTGGCTCGGGCGTCGGAGCGGGGTCACGGCGACGCCGACATGTCCGCGATCTATCACGGGTTCCGCTGAGGCCTGCCGCACAACCCAGTGCGACAACGAGGGCTCCGACAAGCGCGGTGATCGTCAGCGTCTGTGCGCCGACGATCACCGCGACCCCCAGTCCGGACAGCGGCATCAGGCCGATCAGCACCCCGACGCGGTCCGCGCCGAGCGCTGAGACGCCCCGGTACCAGAAGACGAAGCCCACCGCTGTCACCAGAACGCCCAGAAGTACCAACGCCCCAGCCTGCTGCCAGGTTGGCAACGCCCACTCGCCCTGCCATGTGGTGACCACGGACCCGCCCACCGCGGCGCCGATGCAGGCCCATGTCGAGGCGGCGGCCGGGCCGATTCGGCGCACCACACCGACTCCGGCCAGCGTGAACGACGTTTCTCCTGCCAGCACGAGCAACGACAGCACCAGCCCAGGGCCGTGCCACGAACCGCCGCCGGTCAACACGACGACACCGGTCACCACCAGAAGCGCCCCGGCAACCACGCGGACGTTCGGCACTTTCCCGGCCAGAGCGGGCGCGACGACAGCCAGTACGAGCGGGCTCGCGCCGAGGACGGCGGCGACGAAACCAGGCGTGGCGTACCGCTGCGCCACCAGGATCCCGGCGTTGAACCCGAGCATCCCGGCGCCGACCATGCCGATCAGGCCGGGCGCGTCCCGCCACGACGGCGGCTTCAGCCGTCCCCTGAGCCACAGCAGCAGCGCAAGCGCTCCCACCGCGTATCGGATCGCCTGCCCGGCCAGGATCGGGTAGCCGTCGAGCATGCCCGTGATCGGTACCGAGGCTCCCACCAGCACACACGCCACCCCGGCAGCCACCATCGCCTTGTTCACCGCAACAGCGTGCCGCAAGATGTGGTCTACCTTTAAGCTCCACTTCCATGACCGCAAACTGGACCACTTTGCGTGAGCTGCTGCTGCCCGACGGGCCGAAGCGCGGCCGGGCGATCGAGTCCTCCCTGCGGGACGCGATCAGGGACGGACGCCTGCAGCCGGGTGTGCGGCTGCCGTCGAGCCGTGACCTGGCCGGGCAGTTGGGTGTCGCGCGCGGAACGATCACGTCCGCGTACACGCAGCTCGTCGCCGAGGGATATCTGCTGGCCAGACACGGTTCCGGCACCACAGTCGCGACCATCGGCCCAGTCGAGACGTGTGACGTGCTTGAGCAGAACCGGCCGTGGCGACTGGATCTGCGCACGGGTGTGCCCGCGTTGTCGGCGTTCCCGCGTGCCGAGTGGATCGCGGCGCAACGGGCCGCGCTCGCCGAACTGCCCGACGAGGACCTCGACTACCCCGACCCGGCCGGGTTCGGGCCGCTGCGCACCGAACTGGCGTCCTACCTCGGCCGGGTGCGCGCGGTTTCCGTGACAGCGGACCAGATCGTGATCACCAACGGCTCGGCCGACGGGCTGCGGCTGATCTGCGAACAGCTGCGGATGACCGGGCACGCGAAGGTCGCGCTGGAGGACCCCTGCCACCCCGGTGAACGAGAACTGGTTGAGGCACACGGGCTTGAGGCAGTCGCCGTGCCCGCGGACTGCGACGGGCTGCGTGTGTCGGAGCTGGCGAAGACGGACTGCCGTGCCGTGCTCGTCACGGCGGCACACCAGTTTCCACTGGGGACAGTGCTGCATCCCGAGCGGCGCCGGGCTTTGCTGGCGTGGGCCCATGCCGTCGACGGATACATCATCGAGGACGACTACGACGCCGAACACCGCTACGACCGGCCCGCGCTCAGCGCGATGCAGGCACTCGACCCGTCGCGGGTGATCTACGAGGGCAGCGTCAGCAAAGTCCTGGCACCGGCGCTGCGACTGGGCTGGTCGGTGATCCCGGACCGGCTGCGCGCCAACGTGATCGCCCGCAAGCGGATCACCGACATGGGCTGCGCGACCCTGCCGCAGGCGGCTTTCGCGTTGATGCTGCGGTCCGGCGGGTACGACCGGCATCTGCGGCGGACGCGCGCGCTGTACCGGCGGCGGCGTGACGCGTTCCTGGAAGCGTTGACGCACAAGCTTCCCGGCTGGCGCCCGATCGGCATCGCGGCCGGACTGCACCTGGTCATCCGGTTGCCGGACGGGGTCGACGACCGCCTGCTGGCACAGGCGCTCGCCGCCCGAGGCGTGAACGCGCGACCGTTGGCCGACTACGCGACACAACCGACCTTCCCCGGTCTCGTCGTCGGCTACGCGACGCTCACGCCCGACCGCCTCCGCGCCGCTGTGGACGAGTTCGCGGAGGCGGCGAAAATGAACCCTTCATGAGCAGGGATCATGAAGGGTCCCCCTGTGGAGGGACTGTGGGGGTGCTAGCCGACGCGCTCGATCCTGGCGCGCCGGATCAGGAACTTGCCGGGCTCGCGGACCTGCTCGAAAGCGGTGTTGTTCAGCAGCGCGCAACTGCCGGACACCGACGTGACCTCGACAGTGGTGGACTTGTCGTTGTCCAAATTGGTCACTCGCAGCTTGGTGCCGGTCGGGAACTGGTTGCTGGACGCGGCGGGCGCGCCGCCCTCACCGGACAGCGTCACAGTCGAGCCCTGGCAGACGGTCTCGCCAACAGCGCCGCCACCGGCATTGCCGCCAGGCTCTTCAGCACTGCCCCCTGGCTGTTCGGGTTGCTCGGGTTGCTCGACAGCGTCGCCCGCTCCGCCGTCGCCGTCGCAGCCAGCCGCCTTGCGCCGCTGCTGGATCAGGTCGACGACCGCCTGTCGGTTCGCGATCCGCGCCTCCGACTGCGCATCCGGGTTCGCCTGCTGACCGGCGATGAAGTTCAGGTTGTTCTGCAACGCGGTGTCCAGCCCCTGGCAGGACTCGGCGGCCTCACTGCTGCCCCCGCTGAACGCCAACGCGGCGGCCGCGATGCCCGCGACCCCGAGCACTGCCGCCACCCCGATGGTCGCGCGTTTCCGGTGCCTGCCATTGCTCGCGAACGGGGACATACGCCACTCCTCTGGTCCTCCCTGCGCCTCACCCTTGGATACGATCAGGTAACGAACCCGGTTCAATCCCATCGCAGGGGCAACCAGAAGTTCTGCTCAGTCCTTGGCGAGGAACGGCTCCATCAAGCCGGGAACGGCCGTGTCGGCGGTTTCGAGCGCGCCTTGCTGGTCGGCGTACCGGATCGTGTACGCGCCACTGCCCGCGGCGACCGTCGCGGTGACGCTGATCAGCCCGGCCCTGCGTTGGAAGAACGACTGCCGGACCTTCCAGCCGATCACCCCGGTGCGCTGCAACGCGACCGTGGAGCGCGGCGCGAGACCCGACCTGACCACGAGGTAGTCCCGGTCGACGGCATGCCCGAGGCCGCGGTACTCGCCGTAACCCAGCAGCGCGGAGATCGGGACCAGGACCAGCAGCACCTGCGCGATCCACCACGGCGTGAGGTCGAGAACCGACAGGACGCCGAGGACGACCGCCGGGACCGCGCCACCGATCGCGTGCCACATCACCAGACGACGTGCCGCGGCGAACGGGTGCTTGGCGAGCGCTGTGTCGGTCGGCGGCGGGTAGGTGTCGAGCACGGCCGCCACGACCTTGCGGGCCTCTTCCTTCGGGGCCTGCGGCAACAGAAGGTCGGCGTCGACCTCGAACTTGTCGTCGTCGTCCTTCTTCTTGTTCAGGCCCGTCGCGACGGCTTTGACCTTCGCCCCGCCGGTCGCCCGGACCAGAAGCGGTTCGTCGACACGAACTCCGCGCAGCCGTTGTTCCTCAATGGACACCGACCGCTTGTTGACGAGCCCGTACTGGACGTGCAGGGTCCCGTTCTGCCGGGTCAGCTCGAAACCCCAGTAGAAGACCGCGTACAGCAGCACAGACAGCAACGTCGTCAGCACCAGCACGACCACGGCCGTCACGACGATCGACAGGACGAGCGGCGTGTCCTCGTACCAGTGGAACAGGGTCTGGATCGGGCCGGTCTTCCACAGGTCGAGCCCGATCGTCCTGGCCAACTGGAGCAGACCGCCGATCAGCACGACCACCGCGATGAACCCGAACAGGGTCAGCGGCGCGTAACGCATCCACGCCGGGCTGAACCGGGTCAGCGTGCCCGTCTGCTGCCGCTGCCGGACCGGTGCGTCGGCGCGGTGCAGAAGCAGTGTCCGCAGCCTTTCGGCCTCCCCCGCGGACACCGCTTCCAGCTTCAACTCGTCGTCCGACTCCGAGACGTGGCGACCCGTGCCGATCGTGACGACGCTCAACCCGAACATCCGGTGGAACACGTTGGCCGACATGTCCACGGCACGGACCCGGTCCTTGGGTAACGACCGGTGCTTGCGAACGAGCAGCCCGATTCGCAACTCGACGTGCGTGTCGGTGACCCGGTACCGGGTGGTCTTCCAGTGCCACGCGGTACCGACGAACAGGGCGACGGCGATACCCCCTGTGATCGCCGGCTCCCAGAAACCGACCTTCTCCCAGCCACGGAACAACACGATCACCGTCACCGCGCCGATCACCGACAGCAGCGGCATCAGCGGCGCGACGAAGATGGTCCTCCGGTCCAGTCGCTGCCAGGTCGTCGTGGGCGTTTCGGCGGTCAGGCCCGCGGTCATGTCGCGTCTCCCGGCGTCGCCTCCGTGATGGCGGTCAGCCGGTCGACCAGTTCGGCGGCCTCGTCCTGGCCGAGCCCCCGGATCTTCAACGGCCCGGACGCGGACGCCGTGGTGACCGTCACCGTGGCCAGCTTCAGCCACTGCTGCAGCGGTCCACGCTCGCTGTCGACGGTCTGCACCCGGGAGAGCGGGGCGATCCGCCACTCACGGACGATGACGCCGGACTGCACGTACACGGCCTGATCGGTGACCTCCCACCGGTGCGCCCGGTACTGCAGTCGCGGCTCGAGGACCAGGTCCCCGATGGCGACGACCGCGACGGCGACCTCCAGGACGACCAGCCACAGTGGAGCTTTGCCGAAGTACAGCCCCACACCGCCGCCGATGAGCAACACCAGCCAGAGCACGCAGGCCTGCAGCGTCCACCACAGCACAGCTCTCGGGTGGACCTGGTTCGCGGGCGGACGCAGGCGCAGCTGAAGCCGGTGGGCAATCGCATGACTCACACCCGCAACTATGCCCCGCCGGACCGGGCCTGGACCATTCTCCGTAGGTAGCGCACGACTCCGACCAAAGTCTGATTTCGATCAACGCCGCGTGCCAGTCACCGGTCCACTTCGTCACGATGATCGACCTGAAACTGTCGGAGGGCGGGTGCAGGATGAGTCCATGTTGCTCGCCGACGTCGTCACCACCTCGGCCGCTGTCGCGGCCACCAGGTCACGCCTGGCCAAGGTCAAGGCGCTGGCCGGGCTGCTGTCCGGCGCCGGTCCCGAGGCTGTCGAACCCGCTGTGGCGTTCCTCGCGGGCGCGCCGCGCCAGGGCCGGACGGGTGCGGGCTGGCGCACGCTCTACGACCTGGATGTGCCGCCCGCGGCCGAGCCGGGGTTGACGGTGGAGCGCACCGACGAACTCCTCCAGGAACTGTCCATGACCTCGGGAAAGGGCTCCACGCAGAAGCGTGTCGACCTGCTCACCGAGCTGTTCGGGGCGGCGACAGCGGCCGAGCAGGAGTTCCTGCGCCGGTTGATGACCGGTGAGCTGCGGCAGGGCGCGTTGGAGGGCGTGATGCTGGACGCGATCGCCTCGGCGGCCGACGTGCCCGGCGAGGCGGTCCGGCGGGCGTTCATGCTCTCCGGCCGGTTGACGGTGACCGCCGTGGCCGCCTTGACGGGCGGGGAGGCCGCGCTCGCCGCGTTCAAGCTGGAGGTCGGCAGGCCGGTCCGGCCGATGCTGGCGTCACCGGCGGAGAGCCTCGACGCGGCGCTCGCCGAGCTCGGCGAGGTGATCGTCGAGTACAAAATGGATGGCGCGCGGATCCAGGTGCACAAGGACGGCGACGAGGTCCACGTCTACACCAGGACGCTCAGGGAGATCACGGCGAGCGTGCCGGAACTCGTCGAGCTCGTCCTCGGCCTGCCGTGCCGGTCGGTGGTGCTCGACGGCGAGACCCTGGCGTTGCGGGACGACGGGAAACCACGCCCGTTCCAGGAGACGATGAGCCGTTTCGGTGCGACAAACCAGCGGGAACTGTTGCTGCGCCCGTATTTCTTCGACTGCCTGCACCTCGACGGCGTGGACCTGCTCGACACGCCGCTGCGCGAACGCAACGAGGCGCTGCGGCAGGCCGTCGGCGACCACGTCATCCCCGGCGGCACGAGCGAAGCCGACCAGATCCTGGCCGACTCGCTCGCCGCGGGGCACGAAGGCGTGATGGTGAAGGCGCTGGACTCGCTGTACGCGGCCGGGCGCCGGGGCAAGGCGTGGCAGAAGGTCAAACCCGAGCACACCCTCGACCTCGTCGTACTGGCGGCGGAATGGGGCCACGGCAGGAGAACGGGCTATCTGTCCAATTTGCACCTTGGCGCGCGTGACCCGGACGGCGGCCCGCCGATCATGGTCGGCAAGACGTTCAAGGGCATGACCGACGAACTGCTTGCCTGGCAGACGAAGGAACTCCAGGCCATCGCGTCCCGCAAGGAGGACTACGTGGTGTACGTCCGGCCGGAGTTCGTCGTGGAGATCGAACTGGACGGTGCCCAGGTGAGCCCGCGCTACCCGGGCGGCGTGGCGCTGCGGTTCGCGCGGGTGCTGCGCTACCGCCCGGACAAGGACCCGGCCGACGCCGACACCATCGACGCGGTCCGTGCCTTACTCCCCGGAAAGGCCTGACCCGGCGATCGCCGGGTCAGGCCCTGCACCGGCTCAGCCGGGGTAGTCCTCCAGCATCTCGGTGACCAGCGCCGCGATCGGCGAACGCTCCGAGCGGGTCAGGGTGACGTGCGCGAACAGCGGGTGCCCCTTGAGTTTCTCGATCACAGCGGCGACGCCGTCGTGCCGTCCGACTCGGAGGTTGTCACGCTGAGCGACGTCGTGCGTGAGGACCACGCGCGAGCCCGTTCCCAGCCGGGACAGCACCGTGAGCAGCACGTTGCGCTCCAGTGACTGCGCCTCGTCGACGATGACGAACGCGTCGTGCAACGACCGGCCGCGGATGTGGGTCAACGGCAGCACTTCGAGCATGCCGCGGTCGAGCACCTCCTCGATCACCGGCGGGCTGACCAGCGCGCCGAGCGTGTCGAAGACAGCCTGTGCCCACGGCTGCATCTTCTCGCTCTCGGAACCGGGCAGGTAGCCCAGTTCCTGCCCGCCGACCGCGTAGACCGGGCGGAACACGACCACCTTGCGGTGCAGGCCGCGTTCCAACACCGACTCGAGACCGGCGCACAGCGCCAGCGCCGACTTGCCCGTGCCTGCCCGGCCGCCGAGCGACACGATGCCCACGTCGGGGTCCATCAGCAGGTCGAGCGCGATCCGCTGCTCCGCGGAGCGGCCGTGCAGGCCGAAGACCTCGCGATCGCCGCGGACCAGCCGGACCTGCTTGTCCTGCGTGACCCGGCCGAGCGCGCTGGACGTGCCCGCCAACAGCCGCAGGCCGGTGTTGCAGGGCAGGTCGGCGACCTCGTCGACGCCGTGGTCAGCCAGGTCGACGACGTTCTGTGCGAACAGCGCGTCGACGACGTCCTGTGACACGTCGACGTCGGCCATGCCCGTCCACCCGGACGGCGTGACTTCCTGCGCGCGGTACTCGTCGGCGTTCAGGCCGACCGCGGCGGCTTTGACCCGCAGCGGGATGTCCTTCGTGACCAGGGTGACGATCTGGCCGTCGTCCTCGGCGGCCAGGTTGAGCGCGCACGCCAGGATCCTGGCGTCGTTGGAGTCCGTGCGGAACCCGGCGGGCAACACCGCCGGGTCCGAGTGGTTGAGCTCCACGTGCAGCGTGCCGTCGGCGTCGCCGATCGGCACCGGCTTGTCCAGTCTGCCGTGGCGCAACCGCAGGTCGTCCAGCATGCGCAGGGCGGTCCTGGCGAACCAGCCGAGTTCGGGGTGGTGCCGCTTTCCCTCCAGTTCGGAGATGACCACGAGCGGGAGCACCACGCCGTGCTCGGCGAACCGGGTCAACGCCCACGGGTCCGAGAGCAGTACGGAGGTGTCCAGCACGTAGACGTGACGTGCGGGGGTGGTACGACGCGAGGCGCCGCGGGAGGAACTGCGGGAAGAACCTTGGCCGGCAGAACGCCTGGCCGAACGCGGTGCGGTCACGGCAACTCCCTGACGAACGCGGCACGGCGTCCGCTTTCCTCGTTGGGCCGGTCCTGGCCCCCGGTTTGACGACTGACGCCTGTTCAGGCGCCCCGCCAATGAGGGCCCGGTGCCGGCCCCCTCGTGCTCATCACTGCCACGACCAGGGCCTCCCGGGACGAGTCGCATGCGCACGACCCGTCACTTCCGAAAGTTACCCGTGCCGCGAGGACTTCGCAGGCAGCCAGCCAGGTGATTCCAAGATTCTTCACCTGTGTGCAACGTTCGGCACATCAGCCGGTACATCCGGATAAAGCCTGGTCGAAGGCGTGTCGCGGGTCCACATCGGAGCTGTGCGTGCGGTTCCAGCCACCCGATGATCACGCTGTGTCACCAATCCGCCAGGGGTAACCCGTCAAGTGGACGACGCGTCGAGTGGTCGCGACGAGTTCCCCCGCATTTTCGCCACGCTCCGGCCACAGTGCGCCACAAATAAAAGGAAAATGCACCGAGAAAGGGGGTGATCAGAATCGCCGTGTCACACGATGGTGGATTCGGCAAGACGCGATGTCCGTCCACCAGTAATCTGTTCGCGAGGGCTCATCGGACAGAAAAATGCGATGCGCTCGGGATGATCCCGAAAAAGGAGTGTGAGAAGTGCTGAAGAAGACTGGCATTGTGGCCGCGGCGGCGGCTGGCCTGATGATCCTCGGTGGGGGCGCGGCGCTCGCCGCACCTGCCGGCGTCCACGGCGACCACGACGGCAAGGGCGGGTACAACCACGGCAAGGTGTGGTACCCCGGCGGCGGCAACGACCAGAAGGAGCAGTTCGGCCTGGTCAACACCGGTGACGTCGACGTGCTGGACGAGGTCACCGTGCCGATCTGCGTCAACGACACCAACGTGGCCGTCGGCCTCGTCGCGGTGGTCGTCGACCTGCTGAGCCCGAGTGGCCAGGCGGACTCCTGCGACGCCGGTGTCGCGTCCGAGAACGGTGGAGACAGCAACTAAGTAGGTCTTCTTCGGGCGCCATGGGAATTGATTCCCATGGCGCCCGAATCCGTTTCAAAACAATTCTGCAGCTGGCCACAATGACGCGCCACACTTCGCGTCAGGAGCCGAACCGGCGGTGCCTGATGGCGTAATCGCGCAGTGCGCGCAGGAAGTCGGTCCGCCGGAAGTCGGGCCAGTACGCCTCGCAGAACCACATCTCCGAATGCGCCGACTGCCAGAGCAGGAAGCCGGACATGCGTTGTTCACCGGAGGTGCGGATCACCAGGTCCGGGTCGGGCTGGCCGGAGGTGTAGAGGTGCTCGGCGATGTGGTCGACGTCGAGCACGTCAGCCAGTTCCTCGATGGTGGTGCCCCGCTCGGCGTGCTTGAGCAGCAGTTTGCGCACGGCGTCCGCGATCTCCTGGCGGCCGCCGTAGCCGACCGCGGCGTTCACCTTCAGACCGGTCTTGTTCTTCGTGCGGGCCGCTGCGTCCGTCAGCCGGTGCGCGGTCTCCGGCGGCAGGTGGTCCAACGCGCCGAGGATCCGCAGCTGCCACGGCATGTCCGGCTCGGCGAGCTCGTCGAGGACGTCCTCGATGATCTCCAGTAACGGGACGAGTTCGGAGTCGGGGCGGTTGAGGTTGTCCGTGGAGAGCAGCCACAGGGTGACGACCTCGATGCCGGATTCCTGGCACCACTCGAGCAGCCGCGCGATCTTGGCGGCACCCTCCCGGTGGCCGTCGGCGACATCCGTGAAGCCGGCGGCCCTCGCCCACCGGCGGTTGCCGTCCAGCATGACACCGATGTGTCTCGGCCGCCGTTCCAGGCCGTTCACCTGTGACGTCAGCCGCGCCTCGTAAAGGCGGTACACGACATCAGCGACACGCCGTCTGATCCAACTCCGTCGACCCACGACCAACCAGGGTAACGGGGGGATCCTGAGAGGGAGCCGCTGGGCCGACCGGGCGGGCCGACGGCTATGCCGGGCATGCATCCTTTGTAGCGCAGAGTAAACCTGAAAAGTCTCTGTGGAATGAGGACGGGGTCTTCAACGCACCGTTATGGTCCCGTAGCCTTGAGTCTCGTGACCGCAGCGACACTCGAACGGCCCACACCTGCCGACAAGCCGAGCATGCGGGGGAAGCTCCACTTCTGGTCGTTCTTCGTCTCGATCGCCACAGGCGCCGCGCTGATCTCGCTGGCCGCGTTGACGGTATCGGGTACGGCCGCCCTCGCGACATCGATTTACGGCGCCACGGTGCTCGGCCTGTTCGGCGTGAGCGCCCTCTACCACCGGACATGGTGGGAGAGCGAACGGACCAGGGCGTGGATGAAGCGCCTGGACCACTCGATGATCTTCGTGTTCATCGCGGGCACCTACACCCCCTTCTCCCTGCTGGCGATGCCGCGTGACACCGGCCTGATCGTCCTCGCGGTGGTCTGGGGCGGTGCGCTGGGTGGCGTGGCCCTCAAGTTGATCTGGCCACACGCCCCACGGTGGCTCGGCACACCGATCTACATCGCACTCGGCTGGGTGGCGGTTTTCGTCCTGCCGGACCTGCTCACCTACGCGGGCCCGGCGGCACTGGTCCTGATCCTGGCCGGCGGCTTGCTGTACACGGTCGGCGCGATCTTCTACGCCACGAAATGGCCCAACCCGTGGCCCGGCCACTTCGGCCACCACGAGTTCTTCCACGCCGCCACAGTCCTCGCCGCCATCTGCCACTACATCGCGATCTGGCTCGCCATGTACCCCTGACGACTGCCCCGATGGGGCGTCATCAGGGTTCTGGTGACGCCCCAAGGCTGTACAACGCAGGCCAAGCGGGGTTCAGGACTCGAACTCCGGGCCTTTCGCGCGCAGGTCGTCCACCTTGGACATGGCGTCGCGCAGTTCGGCCAGCCAGGTGTCGGCGTGTTCGCCGACCAGGCGGACTGCCCACGCCAGTGCTTCCGAACGGGATCGGGCCACGCCTGCGTCGACGAGGGTGTCGAGGATCAGTCGTTCGGGTTGGCGCAGCCTGGTCATCACCGGTGCGGAGAGGGTGGTGAACAGCTCTTCCGTCGATCCGACCTTCGCGCCCCACGCCACCTTGCGGCCGTAGCGGTGTTCGGCCTGGCGGGCGATGTCGATCCGCTCGTCCCTGGTGTCTTCGCGGAAACGGCTGATCCGGCCGGATTCCGCCGCCGCCTTGGCCGCGTCGTCCTCGAACTCGCCTTCGACGGCAGGCAGCGTGCCGACGATGATGATCTCTTCCCTGTCCACGGACACCGTCGGCGGCTCGGTGAACCACCCGTCCGGCAGTCGTCCGGCGAACCAGGCTGCCGCGTCGTCCGCGGACGGCAGGTCCGACTGTTGCCATCCGCCGCGGCCTTTGAAGCCGCCGCGTCCATGCCAGCCACCACGTGCCATGTGTCGTACTCCAAACATGCGCAGCTCCTTGATTACATGATTACACCACTACTCAAGCTACGCGTGTATGTGGGGCCTGACCATGGCGTTCTCTCTCAGCGGAGCTCAGCTGAGAGACGTGAGCAGCTCTTCGACCGTGGTCACCGGGCGGTCGCAGACGTACCCGCGGCACACGTAGGCGGCCGGTTGCCCGGCTACCAAGGGGCGTTCGGCCAGCAACGGCGCGGAATCGGGCTCGCCCGCGAGGACGATCGCACCGCCGTGCACCTTGCGGACGGCCGCGGCGAGCAGGGCGGGGCTGTCACCGACCACTGCCACCTGGACCGGGCCGTGCGCCATAGCCTCGGCGACGCTGAGCCAGTGCCCGGCGAAGCGCGGGGCGCGCTCCGCCAACAGCCCGGCACGGGACACGGCCTGCTCAGCAGCCTCCCGGTAGATTCCGGCACGGTCGTGGCCGACCAGCGCGGACGCCGTGAGCAGGGCCGAAGCCAGCGCCGAGGCCCCGGACGGGCTGGCGTTGTCCGAGGGGTCCGCGGGCCTGTGCACCAGGACCTCCGCGTCGTCGGCCGTGTCGAAGAAGGCACCAGGGCTCTCCGGATCCACGAACCGTTCCAACGCGTTGTCCAGCGTCGAGACCGCGGCGTCGAGCCAGCGCTGCTCCCCCGTCGCCTGGTGCAACGCGAGCAAACCGTCGGCGAGGCACGCGTAGTCCTCGAGCACGCCGGCGGACTCGCCGACCTGACCGTCCCGCGATGTACGCCGCAACCGGCCGTCCACCACGTGCAGGCTCAGCAGCAGGTCCGCGGCACGAGCCGCGGCAGCCACCAGGTCAGGCTGTTCGAAGTACACGCCTGCCTGGGCCAACGCCGTGATCGCCATACCGTTCCACGCCGCTACGACCTTGTCGTCCCGTCCCGGCTGCGGCCGTTGCGCGCGTACGGCCGACAGACGCGACCGCACGCTCTCGAAACGGTCGAGATCGTCGGGGTCCCGCAGCAGTTGCAGCGTGGAGGTGCCGTGCTCGAACGTGCCGTCCTGGGTCACGGCGAACAGGTCCGCCGCCCATTCGGCGTCGTCACCGAGCACCTCGGCGAACTGGGCCGGGGTCCAGACGTACGTCAGCCCTTCGACGCCGTCGGTGTCCGCGTCCAGCGACGACGCGAACCCGCCTTCCGGCGTGCCGAGGTCCCTGAGCAGGAACCGGGCGGTCTCGACCGCGACGCGCCGGTAGGTCGGGCTGCCGGTCAGCCGGGCGAGGTGCGTGTACACGCCGAGCAGCAAGGCGTTGTCGTACAACATTTTTTCGAAGTGCGGCACGACCCACGACGCGTCCACGCTGTAGCGGGCGAAGCCTCCGGCGAGCTGGTCGTACAGTCCGCCGCCTGCCATCGCGTCGGCCGTTGCTTCCACAATAGACAGTGCTTCGACCGATCCGGTGCGTTCGTGGTGCCTGATCAGGAACTCCAGCACCATGGACGGCGGGAACTTCGGCGCGCCACCGAATCCGCCGTTGCGCCGGTCGAAGTCGCCGAGCAACGAGGCGACGGCGCCGTCGAGCACCGACGCGTCCACTGCGGACGGAGGCAGTGCGGCGGAGTGCCTGGCCAGTGAGGCGACGAGCTTGCCCGCGGCCGAGCGGACATCGTCCTGGCGTTCCTGCCACGCGTTCACGATCGCGGCGAGCAGCTGCTTGAACGACGGCATGCCGCCGTGCGGCGTCGGCGGGTAGTACGTGCCGCAGTGGAACGGCTCGCCGGACGGGGTCAGGAAGCAGGTCATCGGCCAGCCGCCCTGCCCGGTCATCGCCTGCGTCGCGGTCATGTAGACCGCGTCGACATCCGGCCGCTCCTCGCGGTCCACCTTGACATTCACGAAGTGCTCGTTCATCAGCGCGGCCGTGGTGGCATCCTCGAAGGACTCGTGCGCCATCACGTGGCACCAGTGGCACGCGGCGTAGCCGATCGACAGGAGCACCGGCACGTCCCGCCGCTCCGCCTCCGCGAACGCCTCCGGGCCCCACGGCCACCAGTCGACCGGGTTGCCGGCGTGCTGCAGCAGGTACGGGCTGGTGGCCTGGGTCAGTCGATTCGCCATGCCACCAGCGTAGATCCGGCAGCAACGTGAACGGTGACGAGAACGCGAGCCGAACACCTCGTCGAGCCGGGCAGACACCCCGCTCGCGGTGTCCGGGCATGGAACAGGTGAGACCAGGCCGTCTCCCGGTCTCACCTGTGTTCTTCCCCGATCAACCTTCGGCGATCACCCCTTGTTGCTGATGACGGTGGTGTTGCCGTGACCGCTGTTGGCGATAGTGGTGGCGTTGTGATGAGTGCCGTTACCAGCGACCACGGTGGTCGTGTTGGTGGCGTTGGTGTTCATCACAGCGGTGTCGTTGCCGTGGGAGCCGTTGTTGCTCACAACGGTCGTGGCCTCTGTCGAGTGCTCGTTCGCAATCGCAGTGTTGTTGTCGTGGCTGTCCAAGTTGCTCACAACCGACGTGTTGTGGCTGGCGTGGATGTTGTTGACGCTTGTGGTGTTGTCGGATGAAGAGGTGTTGCTGACGACGGACGCGTTCTCGGTCGCGTGGTGGTTGACCACGGCAGTGTCGTTGTCATCAGCGTCGGTGTTGCTCACCGCGACGTCGTTGTCGGTCGCGTGGTGGTTGACCACGGCAGTCTCGTTGTCGTCAGCATCCTCGTTCGACACCGCAACATCATTGTGACCCGCATCGTCGTTCACCACGGCAGTCACGTTGTCGTCAGCATCCTCGTTCGACACCGCAACATCATTGTGAGCCGCATCGTCGTTCACCACGGCAGTCACGTTGCTGTCAGCATCCTCGTTCGACACCGCAACATCATTGTGAGCCGCATCGTCGTTCACGACAGCAGTCACGTTGTCGTCAGCATCCTCGTTCGACACCGAGGTGGTGTTGTCGATGGACTCATCGTTGCTCACCGCGGCGTCGTTCCCGATCGCGTCGTCATTGCTGACCGACGTCGCGTTGTACGCGGACTCCTCGTTCACCACGGCTGTGTCGTTGCCGTACGAGTCATCGTTGACGACAGCCGTGGCGTTGAACGCGGACTCCTCGTTGAGCACGGCCGTCCAGTTGGCGTCGGACTCGTCGTTGACGATCCCCACCCAGTTGGAGTGGGAGTACACGTTGGAAACCAACGTGTCGTTGTCATCCGATTCGAAGTTGCTCACCGCAACCTCGTTGTGTCCGGGCACATGGTCCCAGGGGCTGGCATTCGCCATACCGGCGGTGATGGGCCACACCAATGCGAGCCCGCCTACCAGCGCTAGCCGCGCTACCCAACGATTGAACGCCACCGAACTCCTCCTTTGTGTTTGGTAGAGCGACCCACAGTGGCCGCTCATTCAAAGTAACCGTCTTGAGGCGCTCTATCGTGTGGACGGCGATACCCATCGGTGGAATTATAAAATCACGTACGTACCGGCTATTTTCGCTTTAAACGTGTAGTTTTCGAATGCCAGACGTCACCCACTGGCTTCACACTTGGGCCAACCGAGCAGCTTCGGCGGTCAGAGTGGAGACACACTGTTACATAACGGATACGAGATATATCAGCGAAGTGTGAACTGGAGTGTCGCCGTATGTCACCAGGCTCCACCTCGGACGAGACGATGCACCTACTCGATCCAGGTGAGCTCACATGGGCCGACGGCCCCCATACGCGTCCTGACGTGCCCCCGGCCAAGGAAGGCGGAGCTCGAACGAATGACTCAGCGAAAAACACCTTGCCGGGTGAACCATACAGGATATCGGCTATGACCGCTCACGCCGCCGCGCGCAGAAGAAAACGCGTCGTTCCCCAGGGCAGCGAAACAGACGAAAATCGGGTACGCTGCCTGCCTCATGATTTGCGATTCAGGCTGGCTGCTTCGCGACAACTCGCATTCTGCACCGAAAACGCAGCGCCCTTCGAGCTAATCCCCCGCAGAGCTGATCCCCCACAGAGTTGATCCCCGCTCGCGGATCACCCACGGGAGCGGGGATCACCCCAGGCGGTACGCGGCGAGTCACTCGGCGTGGGAGCCCACAATCGGGGCGAGCGACCGTCGCGCACCGAACGATCAGTCGTCGTCACCCTCTTCGTCGTCCTCGTCGTCGTGGTCGATCACGTAGAGGTTCCACTCACCGGGGACGGTCTGGAACTCGCACTTGTAGTGGTCCCATTCCCCGGTGTCCACGCCGGCCTCACCGGCGTCCCGGCACTGCGGGAGGTGGAAGTAGTCTTCGACGTAGGTCCACTCGGCTTCGGAACCGTTTCCCTCCTCGGCGGTGGCCTGCGCGCTGAACAGGGGCATCAGGGCAACCGCCGCGGCGGCGGACAGGACGCCCGCCGACAGGAATTTGCGCATCATCTCGACCTTCCGTTCTTCGGGTGTGTGGCGGACCTGGCAGATCCGCTTGCCCGTTCAGATACCCGGAAGGGAGAACCACGATTGGTGCGTTCAGTGTGCAGATGTGTGATCATGCCGGACGATCCGGTCGCGCGGTGTCACAGGTCGCGGCGGCGGTCGCACCGGGAGGAGTGATCGTCCACATCAGACAGGTGAGGTGACCACAGTGGACTTGCCTGCTCCGGCTCGGCCGGATACGCGTGTCGCCGGACTGGCGGCGGATCGCGTCCGGCACTCCGGAGCCGCCGGTGGTCCAGTCGCGCAGCAGACACCCGGGCCTGCCGGTTCACCACGCGGCTCGACCTGGATAAAGAGGGTGAACGGCGCGGTCGGATGCGGGACACTCACGCGGTGCTACTGACCTTGACCACGACACACCAGCCCGCGACGGATCTCGGCCACCTGCTGCACAAGCATCCCGAGAAAGCCCAGTCCTTCCCTGTCGCGGCGGGCATGGCACACGTGTTCTACCCCACGGCAGGCGAGGACGAGTGCACCGCCGCGTTGCTGCTGGACATCGACCCGGTCGAGCTCGTCCGCGGCAGGCACGACCGCGCTTTCACACTGAACCAGTACGTCAACGACCGGCCGTACGCGGCCGGGTCGATGCTGGCGGTCGCGTTGAGCGCGGTGTTCAAGACCGCGATGAACGGCGTCGCCAAGTCACACCAGGAGCTCGCGGACACCGCCATCCCGCTGCGGATCCACGTCCCCGCGGTGCCGTCGCGCGGTGGCCCCGACCTGGTCGCGCAGCTGTTCGAGCCGCTCGGGTGGGAGGTCGACGCCCGTACCGTGCCGCTGGACCCGAAGTTCCCGCAGTGGGGTGACTCGCCGTACGTCGACCTGCGCCTGTCCGGGACCCACCGGGTTTCCGACGCGCTGCGGCACCTTTACGTCCTGTTGCCCGTACTGGACAACGCCAAGCACTACTGGGTGACCGAGGAGGAGGTCACGAAGCTGCTGCGCGCGGGCGAGGGCTGGTTGGCCGAGCACCCGTCACGTGAGCTGATCAGCAGGCGCTACCTCAAGCACCGCAAGGCGTACGTACGGTTCGCGTTGAGCAGGCTCGCCGAGGCGGACGAGACCGACGAGGACGAGCTGGACAACGCGCTCGCCGAGCCGGTCGTCGCCGAGGAGCCGGACCGCTCGGTGCCGCTGGCGACGCAGCGCAGGGGAAGTGTCATCGCGGTGTTGAAGGCTGCCGGGGCGAAAAGGGTCCTGGACCTGGGGTGCGGCGGTGGCGCTCTGTTGACGGACCTGCTCAGGGAAACCTCGTTCACCGAGATCGTCGGCGTCGACGTGTCGTCGCGCGCGTTGGAAGTCGCGGCGCGCCGGTTCGAGCGGACGCCGGAGCGCGTACGCGAGAGGTTGACGCTGCGGCAGTCCGCTTTGACCTATGTGGACCAGTCGTTGGCCGGTTACGACGCGGCCGTGCTGATGGAGGTCATCGAGCACCTCGACGAGCCGAGGCTGCCCGCGTTGGAGCGCAGCGTCTTCGGTGCCGCGCGCCCGGCGACAGTTGTCGTCACCACGCCGAACGTCGAGTACAACGTCCGGTTCCCGACGCTGCCCGCGGGGAGGATGCGCCACGCCGACCACCGTTTCGAATGGACTCGCGCGCAGTTCCGCGCGTGGGCCGACGGTGTCGCCGAACGCCACGGCTACCGTGTCCGCTACCTCCCCGTCGGCCAGGACGACCCCGAAGTGGGGCCGCCGACCCAGCTCGCCGTGTTCGAGGTGACCCGATGAAGCTGTCCATTCCAGACATGTCGCTTGTCGTGCTCGTCGGCGCGTCCGGCTCGGGCAAGTCCACCTTCGCGCACAGGCACTTCAAGCCGACGCAGGTGCTGTCGAGCGACTTCTTCCGCGGCCTGGTGTCCGATGACGAGAACGACCAGGCCGCGTCGGGCCCGGCGTTCGAAACGCTGCACTTCGTCGCCGAGAAGCGGATGACCGCGGGTCTCGTCACCGTGATCGACGCGACCAACGTGCAGCGCGCGCCGCGTGGCCAGCTGATCGCGTTGGCCAAGAAGCACAACGTCCTGCCGGTCGCGATCGTGCTCGACATGCCTGAGGCGCTGTGCGTCGAACGCAACGAGGCTCGCGCGGACCGCGACTTCGGTGCGCACGTGATCCGCAGGCACCGCAACGAACTGCGCAAGTCGACCCGCTCGCTGGAGAAGGACGGGTTCAAGCGGGTGTACGTGTTGCGTACGCCGGAGGAGGTCGACGCGGCCGAGATCGAGGTCGAGCCGCTGCTCAACGACAAGCGCGGGGAGACCGGACCGTTCGACGTGATCGGCGACGTGCACGGTTGCCGGGCGGAGTTGGAGGAGCTGCTCGAAAAGCTGGGCTACGTGCTGTCCAGGGACTCAGAGGGACGCGCGGTCGGTGCCGCGCACCCGGAAGGCCGCCGGGCGGTGTTCGTCGGCGACCTCGTCGACCGCGGCCCGGACACCCCTGGCGTGTTGCGGCTCGTGATGGGCATGATCGACGCCGGGACCGCCTTCTGCGTGTGCGGAAACCACGAGCAGAAGCTGACAAGGGCGTTGCGGGGGCGGAATGTCCGCGTCTCGCACGGCCTCGCCGAGTCGCTGGAGCAGTTGAGCGCGGAGACCGAGGAGTTCCGCAAGCGCGTCGAGGAGTTCTGCGGTGGCCTGATCGCGCACTACGTGCTGGACGGCGGAAACCTCGTGGTCTCGCACGCAGGACTGCCGGAGCACTACCACGGCCGCGCGTCGAGCAAAGTCCGTAGTTTCGCGTTGTACGGCGACTCGACGGGCGAGACCGACGAGTACGGCCTCCCGGTGCGTTACCCATGGGCGGACGACTACCGCGGCCGCGCGATGGTCCTGTACGGGCACACGCCGACACCGACAGCGGAGTGGGTCAACGGAACCATGTGCCTGGACACCGGATGCGTGTTCGGTGGACGGCTGACCTCGTTGCGCTACCCGGAGAAGGAGATCGTCTCGGTCGCGGCCCACAAGGTCTGGTACGAGCCGGTCAAGCCGCTGCTGCCGCCGGAGCAGTTGCCCCCGCCCGCGGTGGCTCGCCGTGACCCGGACGTACTCGACCTCGGTGACGTGACGGGACAGCGCATCGTGGAGACGACGCACCACGGTCGCGTCTCGGTCCGCCCGGAACAGGCCGCGGCGGCGCTGGAGGTGATGAGCCGGTTCGCGGTCGACCCGCGCTGGCTGCTGTACCTCCCGCCGACGATGAGCCCGGTCGCCACCTCGGGGCTCGACGACATCCTGGAACACCCGCGTGAGGCGTTCGACGCCTACCGCGCTGACGGCGTGCAAAGCGTTGTGTGCGAGGAGAAGCACATGGGCTCACGCGCGGTAGTCCTGGTGTGCCGGGATTCCGGGTCGGCCCGGTTCGGGATCGACGGCGGCGGAGCGGTGTACACACGCACCGGCCGGTCGTTCTTCGAACCAGACCTGACCGAACAGTTGCTCAACCGCATCCGCGCGGCCTGCGCGGACCTGTGGGACGAGCTGAACACCGACTGGCTGCTGCTCGACGCGGAACTGTTGCCCTGGAGCGCCAAAGCGGGCAGCCTCATCACACAGCAGTACGCCCCGGTCGGCGCGGCGTCGTCGGCGGCTCTGACAGCAGCGTTGGCAGAGCTGTCCAAAGCGGACTCACGTGGCGTGGACGTCGGGGATCTGCTGGCTTCCACTCGATCGCGAGCAACCAACGCGGACGGCTACCGAGCCGCATACCAGCGGTACTGCTGGCCGACGGAGGGCTTGGACGGTGTCACCCTGGCGCCGTTCCAGGTGCTGGCCAGCGAGGGCCGCTCGTACGCACACGAACCGCACTCATGGCACCTGGACATCGCCGACCGGCTGGTGGCAGCGGACCGGTCACTATTCACCACAACAAAGCGCCTGTTCGTGGACACCACGGACGAGAACGCAGTGGCAGCCGCGACCGCGTGGTGGGAGGAGATGACCGCGACGGGAGGCGAGGGCATGGTGGTCAAACCGGCCGCCAACCTCGTGCGTGGCCGACGGGGCCTGGTGCAGCCGGGGATGAAAGTGCGTGGCCGGGAATACCTGCGGATCATCTATGGGCCGGACTACACAGAGCCCCGGCACCTCAAGCGCCTCAAGCAGCGCAACTTGGGTCGTAAGCGGTCGCTGGCCGGGCGGGAGTACGCGCTCGGCTTGGAGGCGCTTGACCGTGTCGCGCGTGGCGAGCCGTTGTGGCGGGTGCACGAGTGTGTTTTCGCTGTGCTTGCTTTGGAGTCCGAGCCCGTCGACCCACGGTTGTAAGCCGATCGGGGGAGAGACTTGTGCGCTATCCCCGGCCCTGATCGGTGGTGGAGTGGGTGAGCGCGGGCAGGTGGCTCGCGCGCAGGCGCAGAGCAGGTGGCTCGCGCGCAGGCGCAGAGCAGGCGGCTTGCGCGCAAGCCCAACCCCAACGGGCTCGCGCGCAAGCGCAGGGGTTTGCGGCCGCGCACCAGCGCGGGGTTTGCGGCTTGCGCGCAAGCGCAGAGGTGGGCTTCGGGGGTGTCTCCTGCCCGTCGGCCTGGGCGAAGCCAACCACGGGCTGTCAAGAGGTCGGCCTGCCCAGGAGCCCCGGCGATAGCGGTACCGATCCTCTTGATAGTCCGTGGTTCCCTGGGGCAGGTCGACGGGCAGGAGGCGCCCTCGCCTCGGGTACACACAACAGGATCTCGGCTGTGGGCAGGGAGTACACCCACCCCATCTCCTGCTTGGAGGTCTGCCACCCGGCGAGGGGCTATCTTTTCCCCCGCAGGATCCCGAGCCTTGACCAGGATTAAGGCGTGGTCACCAGACCCGCAATGGAGATCCCGGGTTTGAAAGACGAAAGACGAAAGACGAAAGACAAAGACGGGGTCCCTCGCCGGGAGGCAGACCTCTGAGCAGGAGGTCTTCGCGCCGTGTTGCTCCCGGCGCATGCTTTCATGACCCGGGGTTTCAGGGCGCGGGTGTCCCCTGCCCGTCGACCTGCCCCAGGGAACCACGGTCTATCAAGAGGATCGGTACCGCTATCGCTGGGCTGCTTTGGGCAGGCCGACCTCTTGACAGCCCGTGGTTGGCTTCGCCCAGGCCGACGGGCAGGAGACACCCCCGAAGCCCACCCCTGCGCTTGCGCGCAAGCCGCAAACCCCTGCGCTGGTGCGCGGCCGCAAACCCCCCGCGCTTGCGCGCTGGCCGTTGCGGGTTGCTCTGCGCATGCCCGCGAACCGTCCTGGGTCGACCTGCGCTGGCGCGCTGGTCGCCTGCTTCATGTGCTGAGGTCGGCCGGGCCAGCTTCGGCGAGGCCGCGACCGCTTCGAGGTCCTCTTGGGACGCGCCGTCGCGGGCCTGCCCGTGGACATCGCCGACGTCGTGGCGTTCGTCGCCTCGTCCGACGCGCACTGGGTCAACGGTCAGGACATCGACGCGACAGGTGGATCACGCCTCTGCCACCTCCGGTGTATAACGCTTGCGAATACCCCTAAAGTGGACGCCACATGAGGGCCTAAGCACGGGGGTTTCCGGTGACAGAGAACGAAGGCTGGTCGTCACCCGACGACAAGTCGGGCAGATCGCAGGATCCCGCGCCAGGGCCCCAGCAGCAGCCCCATCCCCAGCAACAACCGTACCCCCACTACCCGGCGGCACCGCCGCCGCAGTGGGGTCCGCAGGCGGCCAAGCCGGGTGTGATCCCGTTGCGGCCGTTGGGTCTCGGTGAGATCCTCGACGGCGCGATCTCCGCCATCCGGGCGTACCCCAAGCAGATGCTGGGCGTGTCGGCGATCGCGGCGACGATCTCCAACCTGCTCGCCATCGGTCTGATGATCTTCATCGTCAACGAGACTACGCTGCTCTACAGCGACCTCTCGCTGACGGCGTCCGAGGCTGACCGGGCCGCCGAGGACCTGCAGCGCCTGCTGATCCTCACCATCCCGTCCACGATCGTCACCGTGCTGATCGCCATGATCGTCAACGGTGTGCTCACCGTTGTGATGGGCAAGGCCGTGCTCGGCCAGCCCATCACCGTCGGCGAGGCGTGGAACCACATCCGGCCTCGCTTCTGGGCGTTGCTCGGGCTGAGCGTGTTGTACACGCTGATCGTGGCCGCGGGCACGATCGCGTTCATCGTCCCCGGTGTCTGGCTGTACGTCCTGTTCAGCCTGTCCAGCACCGCGCTGATCCTGGAGGGCGCCAAGGTCGGCACGGCGCTGGGCCGCTCGAAACGGCTGATCAACGGCGCGTGGTGGCGCACGTTCGGCATCCTGCTGCTCGCGCTGATCATGACCTCGCTGATCGCGCAGATCGTGCAGATCCCTTTCTCGCTGGCCTCCGGTGACCTCTACAACGTCACCGGGGTCGGGCTCGCGCCCGACTTCGAGGTCGCGATGCTGCTCACGGCCATCGCCGGGATCATCGCGCAGACCATCACGATGCCGTTCACCGCCGGCGTGACCACGCTGATCTACGTCGACCGCCGGATGCGGCGCGAAGGCATGGACATCGAACTGGCCCGTCAGGCCGGCGTCAGCCAGCCCCCGCCGCAGCCGCCGACCACCTGGTGAGCAACGACGTTCCGATCGACATCGGCCGCGACGCAGCACGCGACGCGGCCGTGCGGGAACTGTCCGACCCGGCGTACCGGGACGCCGAGCCGTCGATGTTCGCCAAGGTCCTGCGCTGGGTGCTCGACCGGCTCGGCGAGCTGCTGGGCAGCGTGTCCAGCGTCATGCCCGGTGGTGTTGTCGGGCTGGCGATCCTGTTCGCCCTGCTCATGGTCGCGATCGTGGTCGTCCGGCTGCGCGTCGGGAAGGTGGCGCGCGCCGCGGCGAGCGCGGCGGTGTTCGCGGGCCGCAAGCTCACCGCCGCCGACCACCGCCGGGCGGCGCTGGCCGCTGAGGCACAAGGGAACCTGGCCGAGGCCGTCCGGGAGCGCTTCCGGGCGGTCGTCCGGGGCCTCGAGGAACGCGGTGTGCTCGACGAGCGTTCCGGTCGGACAGTCGACGAGGTCGCCGGGGCAGCCGGGGCGCGCCTGCCCGAGCACGCCGACGCGTTGCGCGCCGCGGCAAGGATCTTCGACGACGTCTGCTACGGCGGCCGTGCCGCCACAGTGGACGGACACCGGTCGCTCGTCGACCTCGACCTGGCGCTGGACGGCGCCCGCCGATGAGCACCCGGACCCCGACCCAGACGTCCCTTTCCCCGGACGCCCGCCGGATCTGGCGCGCCGCGCGCGGGCCGGTGCTGATCGGCGCGTTCATCGTCGCCGCCGCGATCGTGATCACGTTGCTGCGCGGCGGCGGCACCGACGGCGCCGTCGACCCCGACTCGGTCACCCCGGCGGGCAGCCGGGCCGTCGCACGGCTGCTGGCGGACCGAGGCGTCGAGGTCATCCGCGCCGATTCGCTGAAGTCCGTGCAGGACACCGTGGACGGCGACACGACCGTGCTGGTCACCCAGCCCGACTGGCTGGCGCCCGACCGGTTGGCGGCGTTGCGCGACAAGGCAGGCACACTCGTCGCGATCGGTGCCACCGGCGAGGCGCTGACCGCCCTGGCGCCGGCGGTGGGCCAAGCCCGCACGGACACCGCCAAGAGCCGCGAACCCGGATGCGACTTCAAGGCGGCGGGTTCCGCACGGATCGGCGGCGTCGTCTACCGCGCCCCTTCTCGTTGTTACGACGGGACTCTGGTGTTCGACGACGATGTCACGCTGCTGGGTGACGCGACGCCGCTGACCAACGAGCAGTTGGCCGAGGAAGGCAACGCCGCCCTGGCGATGCGTGTTCTCGGGCAGCACCAACGCCTTGTCTGGTACATGCCGTCGCTGTCGGATGCGCGGGCGGGCGCGGGGGAGGAGAAGAGCTTCTACGACCTGGTCCCGGCCGGCTGGTGGTTCGCCCTGGGCCAGGTCGGGATCGCTGTCCTGCTGTTCGCGGCCTGGCGGGCGCGCAGGCTCGGCCCGATCGTCGCCGAACCGCTGCCGGTTGTCGTGCGGGCCGCGGAAACCACCGAGGGCCGCGCCCGGCTCTACCGGCGTGCCCGCGCCACCGACCACGCCGCCGACGCGCTGCGGGCAGCCGCGCTCGGCAGGCTGATCCCGTCGCTGGGGCTGCCCTCCGACGCCCAGCCCCCGGCGGTCGTCGACAGCGTCACGGCCCGGATCGGGCGGCCCGGTGCCGAGGTCCACGCGGTCCTTTTCGGACCGCCGCCGAACACTGAACAAGCGCTCGTCCAGCTCGCGGACGCACTGGACGCCTTGGTTGATGAGGTAGGTTCACACTGATGGGAAACTCACGCGACGCGCTGGTCGCGCTGCGCTCCGAGGTCGGCAAGGCGGTGGTCGGCAACGACGCCGCGGTCACCGGCCTGATCATCGCGCTGCTGTGCCGGGGCCACGTGCTGCTGGAAGGCGTGCCGGGTGTGGCGAAGACCCTGCTGGTGCGGGCGTTGGCGGGCGCGCTCGACCTGAAGTGCACCCGCGTGCAGTTCACCCCGGACCTGATGCCCGGCGACGTGACCGGCTCGATCGTCTACGACCCGCACAAGGCGGACTTCGTCTTCCGCGAGGGCCCGGTGTTCACCAGCCTGCTGATCGGCGACGAGATCAACCGCACCCCGCCCAAGACCCAGTCGGCGCTGCTGGAGGCGATGGAGGAGCGGCAGGTCTCGATCGACGGGACGCCGCGGCCGCTGCCCGACCCGTTCATCGTGATCGCCACCCAGAACCCGGTCGAGTACGAGGGCACGTACCCGTTGCCCGAGGCCCAGTTGGACCGTTTCCTGTTGAAACTGACCATGCCGACGCCGTCGCGCGACGACGAGGTCGGCATCCTGGCGCGGCACGCGGCCGGGTTCGACCCGCGTGACCTCGCCGCGGCCGGGATCCGCCCGGTGGCAACCAAAGCCGACCTGGACGCCGGTCGTGCCGAGGTGCTCGCGCTGACCGTGCACGAGCAGGTCCTCGGGTACATTGTGGACATATGCAGGGCGACGCGGAACTCGCCCGCCGTCCGGCTGGGCGTCTCGCCGCGTGGCGCGACGGCCTTGCTGGGCGCGGCCCGTGCCTGGGCGTGGCTGTCCGGCCGGGAGTACGTGACACCGGACGACGTGAAGGCGTTGGCGCGCCCGACGTTGCGGCACCGGTTGGAGCTGCGGCCGGAGGCCGAGCTGGAAGGTGCGACCACCGACGGGGTGCTGGACGGCGTGCTCGCGGCCGTGCCGGTGCCGCGCTGAGCCCGTGGCGATCTCCGGACAAGCCGGGCTGCTGGCGCTGCTCGGCGCGGTTGTCGTCGGCCTGCTGGTGCCGTCGTGGACTGGGATCTTCCTGGTCACCGGGGCTGTCGTGGTCGCGATCGCGGTGGATCTGGCGTTGGCAGGATCGGTTCGCGGCCTGAGCTTCACCCGTGGCGGCGACCGGGCGGTGCGGCTGGGCGAACCGGCCTCAGTGACGTTGACCGTGCACAACCCTGGCAGGGCAAGGGTTCGCGGTGTGTTGCGGGACGCGTGGCCGCCCAGTGCGGGCGCGTCGGACCGGCACGCGGTGGACGTCCCCGGCCGTGGCTCGCGAACCGTGACCACCGCGCTGCTGCCGACCCGCCGAGGCGACCGGATGGCCTACCGGGTCACGGTTCGCGCGTTCGGGCCGCTGGGGTTGGCCGCGCGCCAGGGATCGCACGCCGTCGCGTGGACGGTTCGCGTGCTGCCGCCGTTCACCAGCCGCAAGCACCTGCCGTCCCGGCTGGATCGGCTGCGGGACCTCGACGGCAGGCTGCGCACCCTCGCGCGTGGCCAGGGCAGCGAGTTCGACTCGCTGCGCACCTATGTCGCCGGTGACGACGTCCGCTCGATCGACTGGCGCGCGACGGCCCGGTCGACCGACGTGATGATCCGGACCTGGCGGCCGGAACGCGACCGGCACCTGATGATCGTGCTCGACACCGGCCGGACGTCGGCCGGGCGCGTCGGCGACATCCCCCGGCTGGACGCGGCGATGGACGCGGCGCTGCTGCTGGCAGCGCTGGCTTCCCGTGCCGGTGACCGCGTGGACCTGATCGCCTACGACCGGCAGGTCCGTGCCAGCGTGCAGGGCGCGTCCGCGGCGGAGCTGTTGCCCGCCTTGGTCAACGGCATGGCCACGTTGCAGCCCGCGTTGGTGGAGTCGGACGCCTCCGGCATCGCCGCGCAGGTGCTGCGCCGCAGCCGACGCCGTTCGTTGGTGGTGCTGCTGACCGGTCTGGACCCGGATCCGTTGGAACAAGGGCTGTTGCCGATCCTGCACACGTTGACCGCACGGCACGTGGTGCTGCTCGCCGCGGTCGCGGACCCGAGGATCCAGGAGATGGCCAAGGCGAGAGGCGACGCGGAAGCCGTGTTCGACGCGGCCGCCGCGGCGCGCGCGTCGCAGGAACGCGCCCATGTCGCGGGTCTGCTGCGGCGCCGTGGCGTGTACGTCGTCGACGCCACACCGGACGAGCTCGCGCCCGCATTGGCCGACAAGTACCTGGAACTGAAAGGCGAAGGCAGGCTCTAGGCGGCCGTCGGCAGCTTGTCGCCCGCGTACTTCGCGTCCACGTCGCCCGTTTCCCCGGCGCGGGCGGCGCGGCGGCCGACGATGAACACGTACGCGAGGAACGCCAGTTCGGCGACCACACCGATGCCGATGCGTGCCCACGTCGGCAGGCCGGACGGCGTCACGAACGCCTCGATGACCCCGGACACAGCCAGGACACACACCAACCCCAGTGCCACGACGACCACCGGCCTGCCCTCCTCGGCAAGCGCTTGCGGCCGGGGCCTGCCACGCGGGTCGATGACCGTCCAGCCGAGTTTGAGCCCGATCCCCGCGGCGACGAACACCGCGGTCAGCTCAAGCAGGCCGTGCGGGGCGATCAGGCCGAGGAACACGTCACCACGGCCGACCGACATCATCAGCCCGCCGCCGACCCCGACGTTCAACGCGTTGGCCCACAGCGCGTAGATCACCGGCAGGCCGAGCAGCACACCGAACATCAGGCAGCTCGCGGCGACCCACGCGTTGTTCGTCCACACCTGCGCGGCGAACGACCCAGCCGGGTTGCTGGAGTAGTACGCCTCATAGGCGCCACCCGGCTGAGTCATCTGCTTGATCTCGTCAGGCGCTGCCACGGTGGCCTGCACGTCCGGGTTGGCGGCGATCCAGATCGCGATCAGCGAACCGACCACGGTGAACGCCAGCCCGGCCGGTACCCACCACCGCCAGCCCAGGTAGAGCGCGGCGGGGAACCGGCGGGAGAAGAACAGGCCGACCTCGCGCCACGCCGGGCTGTGGGTGCCGGTGATCGCCGACCGGGCCCGTGCCACCAAAGTCGACAGCCGCCCCATCAACGCGGGGTCGGGCAGTTCGGTGCGCACGATCGACAAGTGCGTGGCCGTCCGCTGGTAGAGCCGCACGAGTTCGTCGGCCTCGGTACCGCGCAGCCTGCCGCCGCGCCGGACCAGCTCGGCCAGCCGGTCCCACTCGGCGCGGTGCGCCGCGACGAACACATCGATGTCCACACCCCGTACTATTCCGCATTGACCAGGGGGTGGACGTGTCAGATCTCGTCAGCGGCGAGGCCGTACTGCTGGAGATGCGGGTCGCCCGGCTGGCCAGTCGCGGCCTGGCGTTCGCGCTCGACGTGCTGATCCAGTTCCTGACGCTGCTGGTCGTCTTCCTGATCCTGGGGTCGGGCGGAGTGGTCGGGTTCGACGACGCGTTGCAGTCTGCGATCACCCTGCTGGTGCTCGTCGTCGTGCTGATCGGGTACCCGGTCCTCGCCGAGACGCTGACCAGGGGCAAGACGATCGGGAAAGCCGCGGCGGGGCTGCGGGTGGTGCGCACCGACGGCGGTCCGATCCGGTTCCGGCACGCCCTCGTGCGGGCGCTGGCCGGGTTCTTCGTCGACTTCTGGGGCGTCGGCCTGTTCGGCTGCGTCGCGGTCGTCGTGTCGCTGGCATCCCGCAACAGCCAGCGTGTCGGCGACATGCTCGCGGGCACGCTGGTGGTCAGGGAACGGATCCCCGAGCAGAGCGCGATGCCGGTCTTCATGCCGGCGCCGCTGGCCGGGTGGGCGTCGACGCAGAGCGTGTCGGGCCTGCCGAACGACCTGGCGCTGGCCGTCCGGCAGTACCTGGGCAGGCTCGACCAGCTGGACCCGGACGCCGCGCACATCCTCGGCCACCGGCTGGCAGACGAGGTCAGCGCGCACCTCGGCAGCCCGATGCCGCCGGGCACACCGGTTTGGGCGTACCTCTCGGCGGTGCTGGCCGAGCGGCGGACACGCGAGGAAGCACGCCGGCACCAGCAAGCAGACCCGCCAGTGCAGGCACGCCCCGACACGCCTCCGCCGCCCGCTGGCGACAGCGGCAACAACCCGTTCGCGCCGCCGAGCTGACGCCTACAACCGGGTGGCGGTCAGCAACAACCGAGGGCTGCCGAGCCGGAACGGCTGGTCGTCCGTCCCGCTGTGGTGCCCGAACTCGCCGAATCCGGCACCGGCCAGCAGTTCACCGAGCTGACCGGTGGTGAACACCTGGTACACGGCGGTGCCCAGATGCTCCTGGTCACCCCGCACGAACCGGTATTCCGTGGTCAGGCGGCTGGTAGTCACGTCATAGCCGGACTCGGCGTACGCGGTGATGTCACCGGCGACCATCGGCTCCCGCCCGCCGTCGAACCCCGGCAGGACGGACTCGGCGGTGACCCCGATGTCCATGAGCAGCCGACCGCCCGGCCGGACAGCACGAGCCAACGCCTCGAGGAACCGGCGGCTGCCCGCGTAGTCCATGTAGCCGAAGCTGTTGCCCATGCAGATCGCGGCGTCGAACCCGTCACCGGGAACATCCCGCATGTCAGCCTCGACCCACCGCACATCGGTGGACAGCGAACGAGCATGCACGATGGCCTCACGGGACGAGTCGACACCGGTCACGCGATAACCCCGCGCCGCCAGCGCGACTGAATGCCGCCCACTGCCGCACGGGACATCGAGAACACGGGCACCGGCCGCCAGCCGCAGGTGCCGTTCGGCGAAACCGACCTCGGCGGCGGGATCAGGCGCCAGCCGCCGCCAGAACTCGTTGGGTAGTTCGGTGAAGAACGTCGTGTACCAAGTGGACACGGGAAAACTCCTGGTGGATACGAGTGGTCAACGACTCGATGCACCGGGCGTACTTCCGCTCGCCCGGTGTTCGGCTCCGGGCAGCCATGGCTTCCTCCAGGATGAGGCCGGGACACACTCCCAGCCGAGCCAACGTAACACGGAATAGTCGGCGGATCAGGAACGCAAACGGGCAGCCGACTCGAACAGGCCGTTCCTTTCGAGTTCCGCCAGCACCTCTGGGACCGTTGTCGGCGGGTGGTGCCGCGAATCGGCGATCTGCTGGACCCTGCTGTACACCTCGTTCTTGCTCAGGCAGATCTGATCGAGCACGGAGGAGTCAGCGTCCTTTGCCTCGATGCTCCACGGTGCCGACGTCGCCGGTGCAGCCCATCTCCTGGTTCAGCTGGTTCAGCGCGGAGAGTTCGTCGGCAGCCGCCTGACGCTTCGTGTTGTCGTCGCGCATGTACTGACGCAATGAGGAAGCCTTCACGCGGCGATGCCTGCCGACGGTGCGGTACTCGATCTCCCCGGCTTCGAGCAGGTTGATCAGGAAAGGACGGGAGACGTTGAGCAGATCCGCTGCCTGCTGAGTGGTCAGTTCGGCGTGCGCCGGTACGAGCGACACACCCCGGCCCGCGGCCATGTGCGCCAGGATGCGGGCCATCAACACGACTGCGGCGCGTGGAACCTCGAGCGTCTCTGTGCCGGACTCGTCGTCGACGCGCAGCCGCACGGTTTCCTGGTCGCCGTGCTTCTCCAGGTAGTCCTTGATCTTGATCGTCGGTGTTTGGGTCGTGATCAGAGCGGGTAACCGTCTCCAGCACGCTCCTCCAGACCCCAGGAGGAGGAGTGGCGCTGAAGGCTGACCTGGGAAAGAAGGGGTGCCCCCGGCAGGACTCGAACCTGCGACCAAGTGATTAGAAGTGTCTCTTTTGGGCAGCCTGAGCGTCTCTACCTGGGACTTCGTCTCTCAATCACTCGCACCACGGCGCGTCTGAGCCGTTGTTCTCACCAGTTCGCACCACGACCCGCACCACGATCGGTACAGCGCAACTCCCGGTCCAGGCTCGGCGTGTCAGGTCCGACAGGGGCAAGCTGGCTTCGTCCCTGAAGGTGCTGCGCAGGTGTCAGTCCGTCGATGTCGACGAAGACGGCGCTATCTGTGGGTGTCCGGTAAGGAATGATCGCGGAGCTTGTGCATATGAAAGCCACATGCCAGACAACAGGTGAGCGAGTAACGCGACCCGTTGGGTCCCAGGCTGCACTCCTATGCTCATCGGGTCGATCATCATTCCGGGCCCGGAGTGAACCGGCCGTGAGCGCAGGTCGTAGACCTTGTTCATTACGCTTCTTCGGCGTTTAGCGAGGCTTCCCTTTCGCTTCAGGTTAAATGCGGATTCAAAGTATTCGTTAGCGATGATCTCATCGATCGTGTCTGGGCAAAGCGACAATCCGGCATTAATAAACCTGGTGACTGCTCGTTCTGTCCGCCAGTCTGCGTTAGGAACGCACAGAGATTCCATTCCTGCTACGAGCAGAATAGTTGCGATGTCGCTGTTGGTTTGTCGGATAGCCGCATCGTAAGCTACGAGCGCCCCGCGTAGCTTAAGCATGGCCTCTTCGCCGCTTGTGGTAAAGACCTCAAACAGATCTGTCGAGATTCCTTTTTTAGCCAGGGTGAGGATATTTCGATCGTATCGTTTCGACCTAGCTTCGCCTGCGCGCTCTTCGGATATTAAGTCGGCTGTGATGTTCGTGCGATCGACTGGTCGCCCCATTGCGAATGAACATATTAGGCGCGCCATCTCTAGGTAATCTTCGACGATCTTGTTTGTAAAAGGGCCGGGGCATGGTCCTGGTGCGAATATGCACACTTTGATCATTGTGGATGGTGCCCACGGCGCTTCGTTATTGTCAACTGATTCAGGTTGAAAGTCCAACAAGACCCGGTCTAGTAATATTCTTCTCTCCCCTGATATGACAGTTCCTTCCTCGATCAATCGTATCAGCTGAACGCTTACGATGCTGTTTATGTCCGGCGCCGGAGATGTTAGTACGGCCTCATGGTAAATGTCCTGGCCGGTGTCCTGTTTGTCGGCGGCTTCGCAAGCGCGTTGAAAGATAGATGAAATAGTCTGCCTGTCGAACTCCGAGTCAACTTCTAGACGCCAACTGGAATCATCATTGGATCTGACGATGCTGAACCCTTTTTGGTCATCGTTTGTGAATCGCCAACTGCTTTCAACCATGGCATTTCGAGACGACTTTCCGGATGTTTGAGTGTTGACGATCCCTAGCTCTTGGCTGGCCAGTAGTTGAACCCACTCAAGCGTAAGCAAGTTGACGGCCATCGCGGGAAGGTTGGTCATGTGGTTCATCCAGACAGGCTAGCTCTCGGCAGAGGATCCTGGTGTAACTCTAAGGTGTACTTTTGTGTGTCGGATAACGATCCAGGATCGTCTGGATGCGCCACTGCTGTCGAGCAGAACCGATTGTTTGGATGAGGTGTGCCGCGCGGTATGCATGACTTCTCGCCTCGCGCAGGTCTCCTAGCTTGCAAATTGCAATTGCCAAGTCTGTTTGGAGCGCGGCTTCGGCACGGGCGAACGACGGATCTAGCTGATCGAGTGCGGCAAAAAGAGTGGCTATAGCGTCGGGCGTTCCGAGTCTTGCTAGACCGTGCCCTCTCCACCGCTGCAAGTGCACGGGATGCAGTGCGACGTATGGTCCGTCGAAAGCGGAGCAATCAAGTGGCAATAGGTTCTCAGCGTCATCAAACGCTTCGACGCTTTCCTGCTTGCGCTGGCACGCGGCAAGTGCCTCACCGTGTGCGGCTGCAAGCCATGCTTGGAGAACGGTGGGTGACGAAATCGCTGCGTGGCGGCGACTCGTCGCCAAGAGTTCGGCGGCAACTTCGGGCTTGTTTGCGTCTATAAGTACAAATGCGTGTTGTGCACGTGCGTGAATCTCGTAGACGATAGAGCTAGATTCGCGAGCTGCTGATTTTGCCTGCTCATAATACTGCCAAGACTCAACTGGGTTCCGAAGGTCTAGAGCCTGCCATCCTGCGAGCATGCATAGCTCTGAAAGTAGCTCGCCCAATCGGGCGCGAGTTGCAGGTGAGATGCTGAATGAGAGTAGCACTTCTACCTGCTTTATCTTCACCCGTACTTCATCATGTGTGATCATGGATCCCATTTTTCGATCCATGTAACGCAATTCCTGCAGCTGTTTATGGAGCACGTCTATGACTGTATAATCGACGCGTGCTGATGTTTGCAGTCTCTCCTGGAGTGAGGGGTTGGAATCTTCTCGGCGGGCTAGGATAGCGGGTGGCGCAAGCAAGTCGTCAATATCAACATTGAAGATGCGCTCTAGAAGTCTTGCGGTGGTAGGTCGAACTGGTCCAAGTGGACGGTCGTTAGAACGCCTCCCTGCGATGAGGCGCTGAAGATGTCGAACGCTGAGGGTGCCGTGCTCTTTGTGCTCACGAGCAAAGGTCTCGGCGTACTCGACAAACTCTTCGAGGGTTTGCCTGCGCTCCCAGATGAGCTGTTCGAGCACAGTCCGCGCCGGTCGATGCATGGGGTAGGTGTCCGGCATCGCCTGCCTCCGGTCCTCAGGTCGTCTATAGGTCGTTGCAAGTCGTCTGCAGGTCGTTCACACCAGAACGGGCTGACGGCAAGCTGATTTCAGTCTGACACAGTCACGAGTCGGCTTGTTGGGCTGTCCGGCAGAGCGGAATCGCTCGACTGTGCCCCAGTCGCCGGACGAAGGGTCACGGTTGGGGACTCCATTGGTCCATGTGCCCGGCCGTGACCCTGGCCGCCATCCGTCGTGCGATGAGTCGTGGCCGGAGCCGGGCGAGGTCACCGACCCGCGACTGGACCGGTCACGACTCTCCACATTCGACATGATCGTGAAGGGAGTCTGGACCATGCAGACCACAACGAAGCAGCCCGACGACACTGAGCAGGCCCCACCGACTGGCGTCCCTGATCCTGCCGACCAGCAGCCGCTGTGTGACGCGGACGAGTTCGACGAACTGATCCTTCAGGTGGTGGCCAATGAGGCGCCGCGCGTGTTCGCGGTCGTGGCTGAGTACGGCACGCGCGTCGATGCGAGGTGTGTCGCGTGGGGCATGGCGTTCGAGAAGGCCGCCTACGCGGTGAGTATCGACGGACGCAGGCAGTTCCTCCTGGAAAACCCGGACGCCGCACTCAAGTACTTCAAGGTCGTCGGCAGTGTCACCACTCGCCTGGTGTGGTCGGACCCCGGCAAGGTCCTGCCGCCGGAGCCCGAGGAGGACTAGTGCCTGGCATCGTGATGATCGACCAGCCACCGGGCCAAGGAGTCCGAATCTGCGCCGCTTGCAAGGGTGAGTTGCAGCGTGCGGAGGTCAACGCCGACTATCCCCCTGACGGTCCACTGCGTGAGGCGACGCCCTACCGGCGGATGACTGGCCTTGCGGCTCATGCCGGGCTGGACGTGTTCGAGCTGCCCGCGGACAACGCGCAGGGGCTCGCAGGCGCGGTACAGGTTGTCGTTGATCGTGCCGGGAAGACACGTGCGACGGTGGGTCTCGCGCAGGACTTGGACGAAGGTCTGCGCACAGACGTTCTGGCCTTCGCCGTTGCGCTGTTCGCTGACCAAGCCGATCGGATCCAAAAGACACCCAACAGCGCCATCGGTATTCGGCGTGAGCCGCAGCCTCCGGACGCGACGGGACCCGGACACGTGGCGTGGCACATGGCCGAAGCCTGCGGGAGGGAGACGACGTCCGCCACCTTCACGGTGGTCGAGCTGTAAGCAGGCTCCACAAGGGAATACGTGACGGGTGTGACGGGTCATTCGGGGACCCGTCACACCCGTCACGTCATAGTTCGCCCAGCTCAGGCCGGTCTCTACCCGTCACGGCGGTTGTGACGTGTTTGGTTCGTCGTGACGGGTTGTGCCGCCCTGTGTGACGGGTTCACTCGTCAACATCAGCCTCACCGCTGTCGTCGATGGCTGCGCGTATGTCAGCGGTGAAGTACCCGCGTACCTGCCGTGTCGATCCATCCTCGCTGTAGATGCGTTCTCGTCGTGAGCGGCACCCCAACTCAGCCATCTGTCGCCCGAACGCGGTCGGCTCCACTCCCAACGCCTCGATCAGCTCGGCCGTGGGTACGAATGGCCGACTGTCTACTTCGTCACCGAGGTACGCCACGACCGAAGCAAGGGGCTCGACCACCTCCAACACCGCTTCGTCGGTCTCGTCGTCGCTCGTACCGCTCCCGATAGCCCTGACCAACACCGCTTGGTCCAACTCCGATGCGGCGTCCTCGCCCACGGCGTACCCGGTCAACGTTCCGGCTGCCTCGCGGAGTGCGCGTCCGCGTTGGCAGATGTTCTGCCAGTCCTGGTTGGACATGTAGTAGGTTCGCAGTGTCGTCGCTACCACGTCGCCGTTGCTGGCTTCACCGTCCGGCCGCAGAATCCCGACACCCTTGTGCGACGCCAGCAGTGTGGAGGCGTCGTATCCTCTGGTGTTCATCTGCTCGCCGAGGATGATGTTCGAGTCACGCCAGTCCATCACCCGCAATGCGAACCGAGAGCCAAGCACCGCCCGCAACCGCGACGGGATGGTGTTCGAGTCCGGCCGCTGAGTGGCCGCGATGACGACGATGCCCGCCGCTGGACCCTTGCGCACCAACCACGTCAGCAGGTCGCCGACGTAGTCGCCAAGCTTCACCTTCCTGCCATCGACTTCTACAGTTGTCTTGTCTTCCAACGGTATGTGCGCTTCGTCGATGATGACCGCGGTGACCGGCATGTCGACGTTTGGATCGCGGCTGATCGCTGGAGTGATCTTTGATTCTGGGCAGATCTCGTCGTCCAGACTTTGCATGCGTGCGTACCGGGCTTGCACGTCAACCACCAGTGACTCCAGCCACGCCTTGAACAACAGAACGTGGTCGGTGTCATCGCCGGAGAAGAATCGGTAGGCGCACTGCTCGCACGCTTTCCAGTCCTTGCCACCCTTGAAGTCTGCTACGTACAACCGTGCGTACGGATCGAGAATCAGCCCAGCGGCGGCCAACCGTTCCGCCATCGTCTTGCCGTGTCTCGGCAGCGCACCGATGAGAAGCGAAGTCCACACCAGTGGGAGGTCTACCCGGCGGTCGCGTGGGTCACGGCCAAACGGCACTGGCCGCCATGCATCCCACGACTCCGCCCGTAGCAACGGCGTCGGCGGTGAGTCCTTGGCGTAAGGGTCCGCGTCGGCAACCCACATCGCCACTCGCCCAGCGTGGCCGCCCGCACCGCGCACACGCTCCACGATCAACTGCACTTCATCCACTGCAAGGGCAGATGCGAGCGCCTCTCGGTGCTTGATCACATCGGCGGCCTTGCGAGTCGCCGGGAGATCCACGGTGATTGCCCAACCATCGCCTGACCGCGTGGCGCGCTCGACCAACCGCAGGCCCTCATCCTTGCCGATGAGCTTCGCGTCTCGGAAGGCATCCACGAGCACCTGCGGGTCCATCGTCCACGTCAACGTACGTGGACCGGCCAACGCTGCCTTACGACCCGGACTGCCATCCTTACGCCTACCGACAATCGCCAACACCACCGCTCCGACCAGACCAGCGATCCAGAACGCGTGGACGCCGTAGAGCAGATCACCCAGGAGCATCACCAGAGTGGCCGCGAGTGTCACGGTCCCTGTGACCTTCCACCGGAACAATGTCAGTGCACGAATGTCGGTGAACTTGTCCGCCAGCTTCGACGCCTCTTCGGCAGCGGTGCGGTAGTCCTGGACCGTGACCCACCGACGCCATGCCCGAACTGCCACTACCACGCCACGGACCACCGCGCCTACGAATCGGAACGGGTACCGCATCGCCGCAGCAACGGCGTCCTTGGCCGCCTGAACAGCTTGCGCGCGGCTCTTGAACGCGCTCGGCACACGCGGTGAACGCCGCCACCACGACGCCAGCCGTCGCCAGAGTGGCGACGGGTGAACGTCCTGCCGGGCGTCGCCGTTCACCAATTCAGCGTCCAGCACCGGCCCGACGTGCACGACGTTGTGAACGCCTGCGCTGTTCACCAGGTCACGAGGCACACGGTCGACTGTCATTGCTCTGCCTCACTTTCCGGTGTCTCATCAGAGTCAATGAGTGACTCCAGTTCGGACACAAGGGCGGCGGCCAGGCGTGACGACAAGCCCCGGGAACACGTGGTGACCTGTCGAACCCACGCAGGAGTTACCGCCACGCCGGGTTGCCATGCCGTCCTGGCCTCTGCCATGTAATCCGCGAACAACTTTCGCCGCCGCGCCAAAGGCCGACGCGCGACAGGCGACGTCTCGCCCAGCGTCTCGTGAACGGGCGTTGCTCCGGCTGGCGTGTTCACGGCGGTTGCGTTGGTGAACGCCGCCGTGACCGCTTCGGTGAGCTTGTCGCGTAGGTCAGTGATTGCCTCCGCCGCCACGAACACCACCAACGGCGGCACCGAATGCAACACGATCCCCGACAACGAACCAGCCGCATACGACGACCACGTGTTCATCACGTATGTGGCTGCGAGCGTGAACCACTTTGCCCGCCGCACCCACGCTCCGGTCTGGACCTGGTACCGCGCGGTGACCTGCTCTGCCCGCAGGATAGACAGCAACACCAGAGACACTGTCGGATCGAGCAGCCACGCCGCCAGCCACGGCAGTGACCACGCAATCGCTCCGGCGGCGGCGAACTGCTGAACGTTGGTCATGGTGAACGCCAGACCAAGCACGATCCCTGCCCAGCACAACCGGTCCACCTGTGACCGCACTTGCTCCACTCGAAACGCGATCACATCCGGATGTGTCTGGTACGCGCGGAACTCTGCCGCCTCTGCCGCGTCCCGCGCCAGCTGCTCGACACGGTTGGCCGATCGGCCGGCGGGCCGCCCGAAGGCAGCCCGCCCTTCCGATCCTTGTTGCTGTGCAACACTTTCCGTGTTCATCGCCGGTCACCGCGGCTTCGGCGACGATCGTCCATGGTGGATACCGTCAACGCCTTGGTGAGTACATACCCGGCCAGGAGGTCAGGCAGAACGAGTACCACCAGGAGCAGGGTGACGTTGCCAGAGTGCGTGATCACCAACCATTGCACACCCACCATGAGCGCTGCGGTGAACGTCACCCGACCAGCCAACGACACCAGACGTGCGCCAGTCCGCGCCGCGTCGGCAGCTGCCCGTGCACGCTTCGCACCCACGCGCCAGACGAAGAACAACGCGAGCAGGACTCCAATGCCGGTCAGGACCTGTTGCGGAGTAAGGCTGACTGTCATTCCGGCTCACCTCCGTCGGCGTGCTCGCCGGGACGGTCACCACGAGCTCGCCACAGTGGATAGAGCGCTCGTCGATCGCTTTCCGGCATGGCGCCCCAGATCCCTACCGTGTCGGTGCCTTGGGTACGCAGTTCCCACTCCAGGCAGTGGTCTTGCACTGGGCATCCCGCGCAGTACCGGAGAGCAAGTTCACGATCCGGCGTGTCGATGCCGGTCAACATGTCTGCCGGGTCGTCGTCGTTGTAGGCCCACATGCACAAGCCTTGGGACCTGACGATGTCGGCAAGGACGTCCGTTGGGACGTTCCGCAACCGATCCAAACGTGCGGCGATGTTCTCCAGTCGCTTCTTGTCGTCGGGGTTCACCACCGCGCACCCCCACGCTGCTCGAACTCCCGCGCTGCGCGACGCTCGGCCGCCAACTGCGCCACGTCAACGCAACCGCCGGACTCGGCGACTTCCGCCAGCAGGCAGTCAATGGCCACTGCTGGGACGACGTAACGGGTGCGCAGGCGGACGGCGGGGAAGGCGTCCTCCCTGATCGCCCGGTACAGCGTGGCCGCGCCGACGCGGAGAATCCGTGCCGCTTCTCGGACTGTGTAGAACGCCGGTGGACCGGCGTTGGGCATAGCTGTGCTCATTGAGGAATCCCTGTGTTTTGTGAATCGGCGTAATTTCAGCCGATAATTCACGCTGATATCAGCGTGCTTGGCACACGAATGGTCCAACCGCGGGCGCTATTGCTTGGTCCCGCCCACCGAATCACGGAGTACGGCTAATCTCGGTGGTGAGGCGGAGCGCGGAGGAATACGTGACGGAAGATTGGGCGGCGGTCGCGAAGGCCATCAACGAGCGCGTGAACGAGCTCGGGATAAAGCAACGCGTCCTTGCTGAACGCTCGGCCGTTTCGCAGGCCATCATCCGCGAGCTTCAGTACAACACCGTCGAACGCCGACGCGGTACGCGCACGCTTGAAGCCCTGTCTGTGGCGCTCGGCTGGCACCCTCAGCATCTGACTGCCGTGCTGGAGGGCCGCAGGCCGCCCGCACCCGGCGATCCGATCGAGTACGCCGACGATCCTGTCGCAAACCGCCTGTCCGCCATCGAAGGACGGTTGGACGAGATCGCCGAACGGCTTGACACGATCAACACCAGACTGACGACAGTGATCAACCGTGCGGATGAGAACCGGCAACGGTAGGTGCCGCTTCGGCGGTCCCGCCAGCAACCCGCACTGGGTTGCTGACCTGTCATTTCGTGTCGCGTTCATGCCTACAGAGAACGGCATTTTCACGCGCTTCCACAGTTGGCTTCGGTTAACCCTTGTCCTGTTAACTCGAATTAACTTCGCAGGTCAGGGTAGTTATTCGGCCAAGGAGAGAGATGGCTGGAACCAGGCTTCAAGCGGTGAGAAAGCAGCTCGGCTACTCCGCTGAAGAAGTGATCCGGATGCTTCTGCATCGTGCGGATGCACTCGCGCTTCCGGTGATGTCGGCGGCCAGCATGAAGACAAAGATGTCTCGTTGGGAGAACGGTCGGGAAGCTGTCAGCGCGCAATATCAGCGCTTGTTTCGCGACGTCTACGGCCGAACCAACGAAGAGCTCGGTTTCCCGCCAGAGCAGGACGACAACGACGCCGATGAGCTCATCGCTCGCATCTCGGTCGCCCGCAGTGTCGATGCGGGGATGATCGAACTGTTCAGTCAGCAGGTCGAGAACGCTCGGCACGTCGACCGGCGGTTCGGTGGCGTGGTCCTGCTCGACCAGCTCCGCAGCACCATCAAGCAGATCGAGGAACTACTGACGTTCAGCACTGCGCAGGGGCACCGTGAAGCGCTCGCCGGAGTCCTCACGGAAGCCTCTGCCTTGGCTGGGTGGGAAGCGCTCGACCGTGCCGCGTTCAACCAGTCGTGGGACCACCACGAGCGCGCCAAGGCCGCCGCGCATCAGGCACAGTCACCAACGCTGCTTGCGCACGCTACGGCGCAGCAGGCTTTCATCCTGATCGACCTTGGTCAGGTGCACGGCGCCGTTGAGCTTCTGGCGTCCGCTCGTACGCTTGCAGACCACGCCGCGCCGTCCCTCTTGCGTGCGTGGCTTGCCGCTGCACATGGCGAGGGGCTGGCCGCCGCTGGACACCGAGACGAAGCGCTCCGGGCGTTCGACGCTGCGGACGCACTTGTCCCTGCTGATCCCGTGGACCCAGCCCTGCCGTTCCTGTTCCTTGCTGACTCGCACCTTGCTCGGTGGCGAGGCCACGCACTCGCACGACTCGGCGAACCGGACGCCATTGACCAACTCAGTCACACGTTGCCTCGCGTGCCTGCCGACTTCATTCGTGGCAAGACGGGTCTGCTCGTGGACCTCGCTGTTGCCTACGCCGCCGCCGGGGACCGAGAAGCCGCACTCACCTATTCACGTGAGGCGAAGCGGCTTGCCAACCAGATCAAGTCCGACCGGCAGCGACGTCGACTCAGCCGCCTAATCCTGCCCGGCAGTGCCGATACCGCGTGAGGCCACGTAGTACAGCAGGGGGACCAACGCTCCTGCGCCCAGGAGCTGTTGCTGTGCAGCCAGTTCCGGGATTCGACTCAATGGAACCCACTCCAAGCGGCCGACCTCCTCCGTATCGGTTGGCTCACCGATCTTCTCGGCGTCGCGCCACACGTACACGTCCGTCTTCGCCGTCACCTGGCCAGGCAACGGCTCGAAGCCGATGAGGTGCTCCGGCTCGCCGACCGGCCGCCAGCCGCTCTCTTCCTCGATCTCCCGCGCTGCTGTAACCGCTGGGGCTTCACCCTCTTCCACCAGACCACCGAGCAACTCGTACCCCCACTGCTCGGTGGCGAAGCGGTAGCGCCACAGCAACAAGACCTCGTCCTGTTGGTTCACAATCATTCCGATGGCGATCGGTGCCAAGTGGACTACGTGATAGTCCCAGCGTTCACCGTTCGGAGCCTCAACGTCCACAAGTCCCAAGCGGACCCATCGGTTGTCGTAGACCAGCCGCTCGCCATACGTCTTCCACGACCCATGTGCCTCAGTCACTGAGGCAGCCTACGGATGTCAAGTGTGCCCAGCGAACCTTGGGTAGGAGTACGCCGGAAGCGAATCGTTATCGCAGGCTGGTAACTCCAAGTTGCTTCAAGCGATAGCCACCATACGATCAGTAGAAGGGTGGATAATTATGTCTAACCCGTGGGACTCGGTCCCGTCGCAGTCTCATCCGCCTGCGCATCTTGTTGTTTGCCCGTACTGTGAAAATCCGGTGATGGGCGAGATTCGTGGAAGTGTTGAATATAGAAACTGGGAAGAGTGTCCGCCGTATTTGCTGGAACTTCTGCGCTGTAACCAGTGTGGTCAAGGTTTTTTGATGTGTCGTGAAGACTATGACGATGGGTGGGGTGACTTTGTCCGACTCTGGCCCAGTCACGGTCGGCCGCTGAGTAATGCAGTTCCGGAGAAATTGCGTCGTGAGCATGATGAAGCACGGAAATGCTACGACTCCAGGGCGTTTACTGCTGCCGTTGTAATGGTGCGCCGCACTCTTGAGGGTGTGTGTATCGAAGCTGGGATAAGTGAGCGAATTCTGGTTAAAAGTCTGAAGGAACTTCAAAGCCGAGGAATGATTGACGGTCGGCTTGCCGATTGGGCGCAAGAGTTGCGGGTTCTTGGGAACGAGGGGGCGCATTACACCGGTAGGCCGGTTTCTCGGGAAGATGCTGTTGATGCGCTTGCATTTTCCGAGGCGCTTCTAGACTACATGTTCGTGCTCGCTGCGAAATTTGATGAATTTAAACAAAGGAGAGCTGCGAGTTCTAGTGACAACGCTGCCAGTCAGGCGGATGCGGTCTGAGCTTGCCGTGCTCGCTCATGCTGCGATTACAGCTGTTTGCGCCTAGATTGTAGATCGACGATTGTTGCGCTGGGTGGAGCGGTTCGTGAGGAGGTAACGGTGGTGCGTCGTCCACGGGTCGCCGCGACGAGCCCAAGGTTCTTCAACTCTTGAATCGCGCGGCTCGCGGTTGAAGACGCGACGCCGTACTGCTGGGTTATTTCGACCAGGGTCGGCAATGCGTCACCAACCTTGAGTGCGCCGCATGAGATAGCCCCCTGTAGGTCTGCAGCAATCTTCAGGTACGGGCTATTCGGCGGCTCGGGCGTCAACGTGGAGACGGCTGCGCCCTCGGATTCGAACGCGATAGGTGGGGTTGGCATGCGTGAAGGTATGTCCTTGACCGCTCGTTGATCAGACTCGGAAACCCAAGCGGTGTATACGCGGAGCGTGGTAGTTCCGCCACCGCCGTGGCCCAATCGTCCAGCGACCGTGCGCGGGTCGACGCCTGCGGCGATCAATTCGGTTGCCGAGTAGTGGCGTAGCTCGTGGATGTTCATGTCCCAGCCGAGCTTCTTGCACATTCGGACGTACCGTTGCGACACCGAGTCTGGTTTGAGCGGTGTGCTGTGGTCGAGCGACGCGGAGAACAAGTAGCCCTCCGGGGCAATCTTCTGAGCCATTTCGGCAGCGAGCGCCTCGCAGAGCTTCAAATACAACCGCAGCAACATCACAGTGACGGTGTCTAGGGCGATGCGCCGCTGTTGGTGGGTCTTCGTGTCCTTCACCCTGATCTTAGCGCCGTCCTGACTGACGCTCGTGGAGATCGTCAACACGGCTTCGTCCAAGTTCAACTGGCCCCAGCGCAGCGCGCAGAGTTCACCTCGACGGACGCCGGTCACCATCAGTAGCCAGATGATGACGCCCCACACGAGGTCCCTGAATGCCTCGTTGACTATCGCTGCGGCCTGGCTGGCAGTCGGGGGAGTGGGCTTGGGTGCTGGAGCCTTGGGCGGCTCGGTTTGTTCGAGGGGGTTCACGCTGAGCCAGCGCCAGCGGACAGCGCGCTTCAGCGCGCCACTCAGGCACCAGTGGATCTGGCGGATCGATGAAGCCGACAGTCCGACACACTTGTGAGGGCCACAGCGGTGGTCGCACTTATGCGGGCGCTCCGTGCGGTGCTGGATGTACCTACGCCCGCCGCAGTGCGCCCGGCAGGTGCGCAGCACGGCGTAGAACGAGTCCAGCGTTTCGCCGTCCAGCTTGCCGACCTGGAGTCCACCGATCAGGGGCCGGATGTGATTCCGGATCGACCGCTCGTAGCCCTGTCGGGTGTTCGGGTCTACGTCGATCAGCTCAAGGTAGCGATCCATGAGCTGGTTGACGGTTGCCTTGGTTCGAGGGTTTCGACGCTCGTTCACCTCGTTGATCAGGCGAATCCTGACCTTCTCGGCCTCGTCAGCAGCGTTCGGCCCGGCTGGGATCGTCTCCGTCAGATAGTGACGTCGGTCACTAATGGGGTCGATTCCTGCATAAATTTTGACGCGCAGGGAACCCGAGGGGAGTGTCTCGATCTCGCCGCGTTGGCGCCTCTTGGGCGCAGTCTTCGACGTGCCCATGTGGCGAGGGTAACACCGTTCGCACCACGAGTAGCCCCACGGAGGACGCGGTAGATCGACTCACAACCGTTTGACCTGGGTGCCCCCGGCAGGACTCGAACCTGCGACCAAGTGATTAGAAGTCACTCGCTCTATCCGCTGAGCTACGGGGGCTGAGGGCGGCAGGTTATCCGCCTTCAGAGGGGTGATCGTTCGACGGCGCCTCAGTGTTTCTGAATCGCACCAGTCTGGGTGAACAAGATCACCGAGGTAGGCGGCCCACCGGTACCGGTCCGCTGGACGCTCTGGCCACCAGGACGACCGGGATGGTCACCGGGCCGTCGGTCTGTCTGCCGTCCAGCAGGCGAAGTACCTGCTCACCGGTCTGTCTGCCCTTTTCGAGCAGGTCCTGGCGCACGGTCGTCAGCGGTGGGTCCGCCCAGGTCGCCGCCGGGGTGTCGTCGAATCCGACGATGGTGAGGTCACGGGGTACGACGAGATCTATGTCACGTGCCGCCCGGATTGCGCCGATTGCCAGTTCGTCCGACATGCACAGTAGTGCGGTTGGCCGAGGGGTTTGGGCCAGCAGCCAACTCGCGCCGCGCCTGCCGTGTTCGCGCAGGCTGTCCGGGGCTTCCCAGACCGGTGCCGTCGCCGGGAGGTGGTCGAGGTAGCCGTTCAGCCGCTCGACTGTGACCTGGAACTCCGCTGTGTCGATCCGCTCTCTGGTCATCGGGCCGGTGTGGCCGTCCGGGGAGAGATCGAGGCTGAGGACGCCGACGTCGCGGTGGCCGAGCGCGACCACGTGCTGTGCGGCCAGTGCCGCTCCTGCGCGGTCGTCGACGCGTACGTCCGCGTCGGTTTGGTCGACCACGACGAGCGGGAGGCCGCGTTGGCGGACCGCGGTGATGGCGGGCGCGTTGTCCGGCAGCGAGTACGCGATCACGACGTCCGCGTGCACCCTGGCCACCGCCGCGGGGCTGGGGCCGCCGCCGTCGGGGCCGCCTGGCATCAGCACGAGCGACCGTTCGCCGGTGTCGACTGTGGACGCCAGGGTGTCGAGCATGATCGACAGCGCCGGGTCGGAGAACGCCGCGGACAGGCCGCGGTCGAGCATCACGGCGACCGCGCCGGACCGCTGGGTGGCCAGGCTGCGGGCGATCGGGTCGGGCCCGGAGTAGCCCAGGCGCGCCGCCGCGCTGAGGATCTCCTCGCGCAACCGCTCGGACAACTGGTCCGGCCGGTTGTAGGCGTTGGACACCGTCGCCCTGGACACGCCTACCTCGCGTGCCACAGTGTCGAGCGTCGGTCGCCTGGAACTCACGGCCCAAAGCGTACTGACCTACGCCCGCAGGACGGGCAGGAGCTGCGCCTCCTCGTACGCGAAATGATCTTCCAGCTGGTCAACGAGCTGGTCGAAGCGGGTTTTCAGCTCGTCCGCCCGCAGGTCCGCGCCGAGCAGCCGCCTGATCTCGCCGAGCGCCTCGGCCACCACGCGGTGCTCGCGCCGCACCCGATCCAGCACGCTTCCCAGCTCGTCGCCCATCTGCGCCAGTGCGCCGTCTTCCTTCGAGTGGTGGGCGTGCAGGTTGTCGCAGTACGCCAGGCAGTGCGTGATCAGGCTGCGTCCGAGGTCGCCCGCGCCGAGGTTCTCGCGCAGCCTGGCGAGCTCCAGCCGTAGCTCACCGTGCGCTCGTACCAGCTGGTCGGCCATGGCTTGCCTGCGTTCCGGGGTGGTCACGGGCTGCCTCCTGGATAACATGAGCCGGAAAGGACTTTGCTTTGAAAGCAAAGTAGCTATATATGCAAAGGTATTGGTGAGGGGTGGCCATGTCAACGGGCCTGGAGGTCGACGACGCCGTCCGCGCGTTGCTCCTGCTGATGCCGCGCATGGTCGGCCGGGCCAAGAAGATCAAGGTCCCCGACGAACTGCAGTCGCTCGCGCTGGCGCCCCGGCACCTGTCGCTGCTGTCCTACCTGCTCTTCGACGGCCCGATGACCGTCAACGACCTGGCCGAACGCCTCGAAGTCGCCCCGGCGACGGTCAGCCTGATGATCGGCGACCTCAGCCGCAAAGGCATCCTGGAACGCCGCGAGGACGACGACGACCGGCGCCGCCGGATCGTGAGCATCACCGAACGGCACCGCCCCGCCATCGACGAGTGGCTAGCCCGTGGCGCCAAGGCGTGGCAGAACGCGCTGCGCCCGTTGACCGCAGAACAGCGGCGGCTGTTCGTCCAGACCCTGCTGGCCTACGAACGCGGCGTCACCGAGGCGTAGGGATCAACGCGAACGCAAGCGGCGCAGCATCCGGGCGTCCTCGAAACCGACCATCCGCGCGGCGGACTCGACGGTGGTCCCATGGCCGATGAGGTGTTGGGCGCGTTCGACACGCAGCGCCTGCTGGTACTTCAACGGCGTCATGCCCGTGGCGCGCGTGAACAGACGCGTGACCGTGCGTTCGCTGCAGCCGCTGAGGCGCGCGAGTTCGGCCAGTGACAGCCGGTCGGTCATCCGCGTCTCGATGACGTCCTGGATCCGGTGCACGGTCTCGTTCACGTGCGACCGGTGTTGCAGCAGAACGCTGGCTTGGTGCTCGTCGCCGTTGCGGCGCGCGTACACGACCATCGTGCGTGCGATCGCTGCGGCCGCGGACGGGCCATGGCGTGTCGTCACCAGGTGCAGCGCCAGGTCGATGCCGCTGGCGATCCCCGCCGAGGTCACCACCCGGTCGTCCACGACATAGAGCACGTCACGTACAACCAGGGCACGCGGATAGCGGCGTTCCAACTCGTCCTGCAGCTCATGGTGGGTCGTGCAGCGGCGCCCGTCGAGCAAGCCCGCGCGCCCCAGCACGTCCGCACCCGCGCACACGCTCGCGACTGTGCCTCCCGCGGCGTGGTGGTCACGCAGCCAGTCCAGCGTCGCGCGAGTCAACGCCCCGGTGCCGGCCAGACGCGGCGAGCGCCAGCCGGGCACCAGCACGAGATCGGTCGCGGACAACGACGGCAGCACGGGATCGGCCTTCAGCACGACGCCCTGCGCGGTGGGGATCTCGGCCTGCTCACCCACGTACACCAGGTCGTAGCCCAGGCCGAGGTCGGCCGCGCTGGAATACACCTGCGCGGGCCCCGAGAGGTCCAGCAGGTGCAGTCCAGGCACGAGCAGGAACACCACTCGGGTCACGATCCGGTCAGCTCCGCCACAGTCCTGATCGTCGCGAACCGGCCAGCGAGTGCGTACTCCGTGCGCTCGATCAGTTCCCTGGTGCCGAGCACGGCACCGGTCTTCCAGTGCGGCAGCGGGGTGGTGGCGGTGGCGTCGGTCACGAACGTCATGTCGAAGCCGAGGTCACTGCCCACCCGTGCGGTCGTCTCGCAGCACTGCTCGGTGCGGATCCCGCTGACGAGCAACTCGCGGATCCCCAGCGACGTCAGCGACTGCTGCAGGCTGGTCGTGGTGAACGCGTTGTGCGACGTCTTGGTCAGCACGGGCTCGCCGTCGAGCGGCTTGAGCCCGTCGATCAGCCGGACGTGCCCGCTGGCCGGGTCGAACACCGTGCCGGTGCCCGGCTCGCTGTGCAGGACCCACACGACGAGGTCGTTCTGCGCCCTGCTCAGCTCCACCAGCCGGTTCACGTCGTCGACGATGTCCGGGTTGGACACCTCGGCCCAGTTCGGCCGCTGGCGGAAGGATTCCTGGACGTCGATCACCACAAGCGCCTTGGTCATGCCACCACTCTCGTCGATCCGCGCCTGCCGGGGAAGGCACGTCACGGCCGGGATGCGGACGGATCCGGTCACGTATCAGCCATTTGTCAGCGCGCACCGGATCCATGTCAGCACGCCCGGTCAAGGTCACCTCATGACTGGATACGACACCGCGCTCAGCTTGCTGGCGGCGAATCGGCCCACCCTCGTACGGAACGCGACGATCATGCCGCCGTGGGCGACACCGACGGGCAACCCGCTGGAGATACCCGCGCCGGACGGCACCGCCGTGGTGTTCCGCCGTGACTTCAACCTGTGGATCCGTACGGGCGGTGAGGAGCATCCGCTGACCGTGGACGGCGACATCGACCACGACTACGGCGCCAGCCCGGACTACTACATGTACGCGGACTTGTTCACCAAGATGGGCCTTCCGCACGCACCGCCCGCAGTGCTGTGGTCCCCGGACTCGACGAAGGTGCTCACCCACCGCACGTTGCAGGAGGGCATACGCCGCAAGTACCTGCTGTCGTTCGACGAGTTGCGGTCGAAACGCTCAGCGCTGCCGGGGGACAAGGACATCCAGCACGCTCAGTTCGTGGTGATCGACGTGCGGACCTCAACGGTGGTACGGGCGAACGCCGAGCCGGTCGCGATGCCGATGCTGTCGCCGATCCAGATGAAGTGGGCGTGGTGGGAGGGCGACACCGTGTACTTCCTCACCCGCGAGGACGGGCTGCGCCTGCGGCGACTCGACCCAACGACCGGCGACGTGCGCACAGTGGTGCACGAGACAGGCCCCACGCGTGTGGTGCCGACACAGCACCCCATGCTTGGGCCCGCGGTGCGTGTCCTGCCGTCAGGCGAGGTGCTGTGGTATTCCGAGCGCGATGGCTGGGGGCATCTGTACCGGTACTCGGAGTCCGGTGAGTTGCTCGGGCAGGTGACGTCCGGTGCGTGGCTGGTGAAGCAGATCCTGTGGGCTGATTCGGAGTATGTGTACTTCCTCGCCGCCGGGCTCGTGCAGGCGGATCCGTACCGCGGCACGGTGTGCCGTGTCCGGTTGGACGGCACTGGCTTCGCCAAGGTGACTGATGACGACGTGGACCACGTGGTCTCCGTGTCGCCGGATGGCTCGCGCTTCCTGGACACCGCGTCCACGACCGACACCCCACCCGTGCACACGATCCGTTCGTGGGACGGCCAGGTCCTGGAGGAACTCGGACGAGCCGACGTCACGGGGTTGGTGGAGACCGGGTGGTCGGCTCCGGAACGGTTCTGCGTGAAGTCAGCCGACGGATCGACGGACGTGTACGGCGTGCTGTACCGCCCGCACGGGTTCGACCCTGAACGGAGTTACCCGGTTGTCGACCACACGTACCCCGTCCCCCTCACCACACGAGTCAGCGCGGGGTTCGACGCCGGATGGCACGGCTATGACGCGGAGGCGTTGGTAGCCCTGGGTTTCGTGGTGGTCGCTCTCGACGGTCGCGGGATGCCGGGGCGGGACAAGGCGTTCTTCGACGTCTCCTACCAGAACCAGGCGGCAGGCTTGGACGACCACGTGACCGCGATGCGGCAGTTGGCGCGGACACGGCCATGGATGGACCTCGACAGGGTAGGCATCTGCGGGATCTCCGGCGGCGGGTACGCGACGGTGCGGGCGATGCTGGACTTCCCGGACTTCTTCAAGGCCGGAGTCGCCTTGTCCGGTGTGCACGACCTGCGCTACACCGATCCCGCGAACACCGACATCTACGGCCCTTACGATCCGGCGACGACAGCTCGGTTCTCCAATGTGGAGGCCGCGGACCGGTTGGCGGGCAAGCTGATGCTGATCCACGGCGGCCTGGACGACCAGGCACCGCCGGACCAGACGTACCGCATGGCCGAGGCACTGATCGCCGCGGACAAGGACTTCGAGATGCTGATCGTGCCCCTCGCTGACCACGTGTACACGGGCTACGAGCCCTATGTCCACCGCCGCACATGGGACTTCCTCATCCGGCACCTGCGCCCGTCAGGTCCGATCGAGTCAAGCACGGGAGGCTGACAGTTCCGCCTGGATCCGGGCGACGTCGGGGTTGGCGAGGTCCGGCGTGCCCCGCATCCGGACCGACTCCGCCAGCAGCCGAGCCGCCTCCGCCGCGTCACCCGAGCGCAAAGCCTCGTCGGCGTGTCCAACAAGGACATGAGCGATCAGCGGCGCGCTGCGGGCGCGGCGTGCCCACGCCAGAGCTCCATGCCGGTCACCGAGCAGGTACCCGCGCAGGTCGGCCAGCATCGCCCGGAAACCCCAGTTCACGGTGATCCCTTCGACCGCTGCCTCGGCACGGGCCAACGCGGCTCGTGCGATCTCCACGTCACCGGACCAGCGGGCGATCTCGGCACGGGTGCCCGCCGCGGCGGTGACGGCGTCGGGCAACCCGATCCGTTCGGCGTCACGCTCGGCCGTACGCAACGTGTCGGCTGAGCGCCGATGGTCGCCGTGCAACCACAGCAACTGTGCCAACCGGAGCCGGGGTTTCCACGCGTCCTGGCTCGGCACGATCTCTTCGGTGACCGCGACGGCTTGCTCGTACACCGCGACGGCTTCGGCCAGGTCGCCCCGCCATGAGGCCAGGTCCGCGAGGCCTGCGAGGCAGTTGGCGATGCCCCAGCGTTCGCCGACCTCCCGGAACCCGGCCAGTGCTTCGCGCAGCCCGGCTTCTTCGGGGTGCCCGGCGTTGATCGACTGGGTGGCTCGGGTCAGTCGTGCCATCGACTGGACCCACGGGTCGTCCGAGTCGCCGCCGGTGGCCAGGCGCGCGATGGGATGCTGTCCGTCGAGTTGTCGTGCGGCGGCGATCCACTCCGCGGCGAGTTCCTCGTCGCCGTTGCCGAGGAGGTTGAACTGGGCGATGGCGGCCAACGCCGTCGCGCGCGATTCGTCGTCGACCTCGCCGGGCAACGCCAGCGCGCGTGCGCCGAGTTCGGCGCCCAGCACCTTGCGGCACCGCAGCGACCATTCGAGCAGCCAGTACCAGCTCGCCGCGGCGGTCAACCGGACACCGGTTTCCGCGTCGGTGGCGTGGCGTAGGGCCGCGTTGATGTTGTCGTCCTCGGCTTGGACGCGGTGCAGCCATTCCACTTGCTCCGCGCGGCGCAGGTGCGGGTCGGCGGTTTCGCAGAGCGTGGTGAAGTACGAGGCGTGCGCGCGGTGAACCTCGTCGCGGTCGGTCATCTTCTCCAGACAGTACGCCTTGATGGTGTCCAGCATCCCGTAACGATCACCCGCGACGACAAGCGACTTGTCCGCCAACGCCGTGAGCACGTCCAACGCGTCCGCGCCGCACACGGCTTCCGCCGCGTCGAGCGTCGCACCACCGGCGAACACCGCGAGCCCGCACAACACGGTCTTCTCCCGCTCGGACAACAGGTCCCAGCTCCAGTCGATGACCGACCGGAGCGTCTGGTGGCGGGGCAACGCGGTCCGGCTGCCCTGGGTGAGCACGGTGAACCGGTCGTCCAGTCGTGCGGCGACCTGGTCGGCGGGCATGGTTCGCAACCGCGCGGCCGCCAGTTCGATGGCGAGGGGGATGCCGTCCAACGCCCGGCAGATCCGGACAACGGCTTCTGTCGCCACGAACCCGGGATAAGCGCGCTCGCACAGCAGTCGTACAGCGGGATACGACAACGCGTCGGCCAATGGCGCGTCGGCAGGCGGCAGTTCGAGCGGGTCGACCTGACGGATGGTTTCCCCTGTAATACCAAGGGGTTCACGGCTGGTGGCGAGGATCCTGAGCGCGGGGCACTCGCCGAGCAGTTTGTCGGCCAGGCGCGCGACGCGGTCAACGAGGTGCTCGCAGTTGTCCAGCACCAGCAGCAACTCCCGGGTGCGCAACGCGACGAGATCCCGGATGCCCAGTGCGGCGAGGATCGCGGCGGGAACGTCGTCGGGGTCGGTGAGCGCGGCGAGTTCGACCAGCCAGACCTCGCCGGACAACGCCCGCGCTGCCTCGATCGCCAGGCGTGTCTTGCCGCAGCCGCCAGGTCCGGTGAGGGTGACGAGCCGGTGGCCGCGCACGAGATGCCGGACTTCCACGACGTCCGCCGTGCGTCCGACGAAACTGGTCAGTGCGGCACGCAGGTTGGTATCCGCTGCGCCATGGAGAATCTGTGAGTGCAACGCGGTCAGCTCGGGCGACGGGTCGGCGCCGAGCTCATCGGCGAGAGCGGCACGTGTCCTGGCGTACAGGGCGAGCGCGTCGGATGTCCGTCCCTCGGCGTCCAGTGCACGCATCAACGCGCCGACCAGCTTCTCCCGCAACGGGTTCTCGGCGACGAGAGCGGACAACTCGGCGACGGAGCCGTCGTGTTCGAGCGCGGTCAACCGCATCTGCTCCAACCGCGTGACGGCCGCGGCGAAGTAATCCAGGTCCCGCACGTCTGTCAACGCGGGCCCGCGCCACAGGTCGAGCGCTTCCCGCCACTGCCCGCCGCGCACGAGCTGTTCGAACACGCGGGTGTCCACGCTGTCGACGGCCAGGACATAGCCGTTCGCGTGAGCCTCCACCGCGATGCCGGTTCTGCGGAGTCTGGACACCAGCGCCTGCACGGCGTTGCCGGGCCGATGCGGCCGCTGCTCGCCCCAGACGCCGTCGACGATCCGCGTGACCGACACGGGATTGCCGGGGTCCAGCGCCAGGATGGTCAGCAACGCGCGCAGCCTCGCGCCCGGCACCGGGATGTCGGCGCCGTCCGCGCTGTGGACCTCCAACGGCCCGAGCAACCCGATCCGCACAGGGCGATTGTCTCTCACGGCATGGTTCCTCACAGCGGTGTGCGTGCGTGCCCGACCAGCTCGTTGAACCCGGGGGTGGCCGCGACCAGCAGAGCACCGTCCCACAGTCGTCCGGCCTGTTCCCCGGTGGGAACCCGGGACAGCACCGGCCCGAAGAAGGCGATGTCGTCCACCGCGACGATCGGTGTGCCGATGTGCGGCCCGAGCCGCGCCATGGCCTCGGCGTGGGAGGCGCGCACGGCGTCGTCGTACTCCGGTCCAGAGGTGGCCAGTGCGGTCGGCAGGCCGGCCCGTTGCAGGGCACGTGCGAAGTCCCCGATCCAGTCGTCGGCGCCGTTCTCCTGGTTCCACAGCTCGGTGTAGAACCTGCCGAGCGCCTCGTGGCCGTGCTTCTCGCGCACCGCCGCGCACACGCGCACCGGGTACCAGAGGTATCCCTCCGGGTCGCCTTCCGGATCGTCGTCGCGGCCCTCGTTGAGCACGGACAGGCTCATCACGTTCCACCGCACCGAGACCGGCCTGACTTTGGTGACCTCGACCAGCCACCGTGACGTCCCCCAGGTGTACGGGCATGACGGGTCGAACCAGATATCCACGACTGTCATGTGAGAATTCCTCGCTCGAGTGTGCGGATGACCGTCGCCGCGACGCCGTGCCGCGAGACGGTTCCCTTGTTGACCTCGTCGATTCCGGTGTAGACCAGCGCCCACAGCACGTGCTGGATCCACGTGGCCGTCGACTGGTCGTCGAAGACGCCTTCCGCCTGGCCCCGTTCGATCAGGTCCAGCACGGGATCGCCGGGCGGCGGCCCGTCGGGCTGGTCGACGCCGTAGTCCCGCATGACGTGCGGGTCGTTGAACAGGAACACCAGCCGGTCGCCGACGCTCAGGTACGCCGTGACGAGCCGGTGCAGCGCCTCGACGGGTGTTCCCTCGTCGAGCCGTGCCTCGGTGACCGCCTCGCCGATGACCTGGGCCGAGTCCTCCACCGCGGCTTTGATCAGGGTGTCGCGGTCGGGGTAGTAGCGGTGCACCGTCGTGCGTCCGACGCCTGCCGCTGCGGCGATCTGGGGCAGGGTGGCCGCGCGGTCGCGGGCGAGGACGGACGCGGCGGCGGCGAGGATGGCGGAACGGGTTCTCTCCACTCCTAAGTTGTACCACTAAAATCAGAAATGGAACGTCAGCGTTCCGTTTTGGTGTACGGTGTTCCGCATGGCAGTGACGACGACCGGCTTGATCCGGCACTTCCGGACGAAGAAAACCACGGTGGAGGCGGTGCGCGGGGTGGACATGGACATCGGCGACGGCGAACTGGTGGCGCTGCTCGGCCCGAACGGCGCGGGCAAGTCCACGTTGTTCCGGATGCTCACGACGCTGCTGCCGCCGACCGCGGGCACCGCGACCGTGGCGGGTCGCGACATCATCCGTGACCCCGACGGCGTACGGGCCCGTATCGGCTACGTCGGGCAGAACCACAGCGCGGGCGACAACTTCCGCGTCCGCGACGAACTCGTCACGCAAGGCCGCAGCCATGGCATGACACGCGTCGAGGCGACCCGCCGTGCCGACGAAGTGCTCGACCTGCTCGGCTTGCGCCCGCTGGCCAAGCGCACACCGAACACGCTGTCAGGCGGGCAACGGCGCCGCGTCGACATCGCGATGGGGCTGGTGCACCGCCCGGCTCTGCTGTTGCTCGACGAGCCGTCCACGGGCCTCGACCCGCACAGCCGTGCCGAGGTCTGGGAGCACATCCTGCGGCTGCGGGAGGAACTGGCGATGACGCTCGTGCTGAGCACCCACTACCTCGAGGAAGCCGACCGGATGGCCGAACGGGTGGTGATCATCGACCACGGCCTGGTCATCGCCGACGGGACGGCCGACCGGCTGCGCAAGGACCTCGCTGGCGACCGGATCGCGCTCACCTTGGAGAGCAAGGCCGACATGGCCAGGATTGCCGGGCCGTTCGAAGCGCACGGTGACACCGTCCACATCAGAGTCCCGGACGCGGCCGCCGCGCTGCCGCGACACCTGCGCGAACTCGACGCGGCCGGGGTGAAAGTCGTCGCCGCACAGGCTCTCCGGCCGACGCTCGACGACGTGTTCCTGGCGCTGACCGGCCGCAGCATCCAGGAGGCGGCGTGAAGTTCCTGCGCGACACCATGACCGTGTTCTCCCGTGAGGCCACGCCCGCGCTGCGCGACCCCGTCAGCCTGGTCTTCGCGATGGGCCAGCCGCTGCTGTTCCTCCTGCTGTTCGGGTCGCTGCTGGACACCTCGACGGGCACCGGCACATGGCAGTGGTTCGTGCCCGGCATCCTCGTGATGATGTGCCTGGTCGGCCCGATGGGCGCCGGGCACTCGCTGCTGGTCGAGCTGACCGGTGGCTCGATGGAACGCATGATGGTCACGCCGCTCAACCGGACCGCCATGCTGGTCGGCCGCAACCTCAAGGAAACGATCACCCTGGTGGTGCAGGCCGTGCTGATCGTCGCGGTGGCGATGACGCTCGGGTTCCGGCTCTACCCGGGTGGTGTGCTGGCCGGGCTGCTCATGCTGACCGTGTTCGGCGTCGGGCTCAGCTCGCTGTCGTTCGTGCTCGCCCTCCGCTCGCAGCCCAGCGGCGCCTTGTTCTGGGTGGTCACCCAGACCCTGATGTTCCCGTTGACGCTGCTGTCCGGCGTCCTGCTGCCACTGGAGCAGGGACCGGCGTGGCTGCGCGCGGTCGGCGCGGTCAACCCCGTGTCGTACATCGTCGACGCCCAGCGCGCCCTGTTCGCCGGGCGGTTCGACGACACGTCAGTGCTCCACGGCGGCCTGGTCGCGGTGGCGGTCGCGCTGATCGGCCTGGTGGTGGGGACCCGGTCGATGCGCCGGGGTGTCACGACGGGGGCGTGAACCAGCGGGCGTCGATCCGTGACAGCAGCATCCGGAAGTCCGGGCGCCGTCTGGCTTCCATGTCGAGCATGAAGTTGATGACCTGGTCGACCGACGCGTTCTCCGCGTCCAGCATCGGCCGCCGGTAGGTGTACGTGCCGCCCGCCAGTACCCCGTCGACGTCACCGGGGGTCCAGCCCAGTCCGTCCTCGATGCGGATCTTGGCGTCCTCGGTGAGCGTCGACTCCGGCTTGTTGCGGATCCGGCGCAGCGTCGGGTCGGAGATCTCGCCGCGCTTGGCGACGTCCTTCCATTCCAGCTTCTGCTCGAGGCGTGAGCGGTTCATCAAGGCGGCCAGCCGCTGACGATCCTCATAAGCGCTCATCAGCGCACGCTAGCGCGATGGGTTGTATTTCGCCGAGATTTCCGGCCAATTGGTCGGTGTCGACTTGTTGGGAGCGCTCGTGAGCGTTACTGTTTCGACCATGGCCCGGACACCGCTGACTTTGCCGTTCAGTGGCGCCCGGTTGCGTACTTGGCGGGAACGCGCCGGGCTGACCCAGCAACAACTGGCCGACAGGTGCGGCCTTTCCAGATTCCAGATTTCACGATGGGAGACAGGTGAGGCGAAACCCGAACCGGCCTCGCTCGGCCCGCTCGTCCTCGGCCTCGCCGAAGCGCTGCGCAGGACGGTCGGCGGCAAGGGCTCGTTCGGTCTGGACGATCTGCTCGACTGAACGGTCGCCCGGAATCGCGATCCGGAATCGTCGCCCATAGGGTTCCTTTTTCGAGACTCGTGTTGGTCCATCCTCGATCAAGGAATGTAGCGGCCCGCTCGTGCTCGAGCGGGCCGCTTCTTTTCGCCGCCGGTCGTGCGGCGTGGCGGCGGCGGGATTCCGGAATTCGATCCCCGCGCGCGACGTCCACCTGTCGTTCATCAACAGTTCACTGCCGACGGTCGCGAAAACCCGGATGATCCGGGATGGATGGTCATGGGCCTTGAGGGGAGGCGACCGCGCGTGAAGCGGCGGTTGTCGATCGTGCTCGCTGCGTTGCTGCTTGTCGCGGTCGTTGTGGTGATAGTGATCGACCAACGGGGGGAAGGCGAACCGGATGCGCGCGTCGTGCGCGGGGTGATCGGCTCGGAGAAGCTGGCGTTCTTCCACGACAAACGCGTGATCGACGTGTTCGCCAAGCACGGCCTGCGGGTCGAGGTGGACCCCGCGGGCTCACGGCAGATCGCCACGAGCGTGGACCTGGGCCGTTACGAGTTCGTGTTCCCGTCGAGTTCGCCCGCGGCGCAACGGATCCAGCGTGACCGCAAGATCACCGCGGGCTACACGCCGTTCTCCTCGCCGATGGCGGTCGCGACGTTCGAGCCGATCGTCGCGCTGCTCACGGCCAACGGCGTGATCCGCAACGGGCAGCTGGACGTGGCCAAGTACCTCGAACTGGCCAAAGCCGGTACGCGCTGGGACCAGTTGCCCGGCAACACCGCGTTCCCCGCGCGCAAGAACCTGCTGATCACCACCACGGACCCGCGTGAGTCCAACTCCGCGTCGATGTACCTGGCGATCGTGTCGTTCGTCGCGAACGGCAACACCGTTGTCAGCACGGAGGAAGCGAGCACCAAGCTGTTGCCCCAGCTGACGAAGCTGTTCCTCGACCAGGGGTACACGCAGAACAGCACCGAGGGACCGTTCGAGGACTACCTGGCGGCGGGGATGGGCAAGACGCCACTGGCCCTGATCTACGAGTCGCAGTTCCTCGACCGGCAGATCCGGGGTGACGGCGCGATCCGCCCGGACATGCGGATGCTGTACCTCGCGCCGACCGTGTTCTCCAAGCACACACTGGTGCCGTTGTCGGACAACGGGGACAAGGTCGGCCAGTTGCTGACCACGGACCCGGAGCTGACCAGGCTGGCCGCCACGTTCGGATTCCGCCCCACCGACTCGCGCGTGCTCGGCCAGGTGCTGACCGAGAAAGGCGTGGCCGCGCCGCCGGAACTGGTGGACATCATCGAGCCGCCGTCGTACGAGACGTTGGAGCGGATGCTCGACACGATCGGCAGGCAATACCGGTGACCGATCTCGTTCTCACCCCGCCGGATCCGGTCGAGCCGATCCCGCCCGCCCGCGCCGCGGGGATGATCGCCCTCAGCGACGAGGCCGTTGCCGAGGCGAACGGCAAAGCCGCGCGGTTCGCCGAACGTCTCGCCGCGGCGGACCCGCGCTCCCCGGACTTCGGTGCGGTGCTCGACGAACTGCTCACGGTCGGCTCGGCGGACATGCGGGTCGCCGCGGGCATCGCGAGCGCGTTGCTGGACCGTTCGGCCAAGGCGCTGGAGGGCGCGCGCGGTGAGCGGTCCTCGCCGCAGCAGGAGATCGCGCTGAGCCTGGCGGAGTTACGCAGGACCGTGCGCGAGCTTGACCCGTCCAAGCTGCCGGTGACCAGCCGGAAGATCTTCAAACTGATTCCCGTGGCCAACGAGGCCCGCAAGCTGTGGGCGCGCTACCAGGCGGCCCGTGAACCGGTGAACGCCCTGGTCGTGCACCTGCGGATGCGCCAGGACCTGCTGCACCGCGACAACTCTGCCATCAAGGGCGAGCGCGAACGGTTATGGCAGAACATGACCAAACTGTCCGAGGCGGCGGCGTTCGCGGCCGCGGTTGATGAGGCAGTCGACCGGCAGGCTGGCGTGCTCGACCTCGCCGACCCGGCGCTGGCGACGGCGTTGCGCAGCGACGTGCTGCACCCGATCCGTGAGCGCCACCAGGACATCCTGACCCAGCTGGCGGTCTGCGCGCAGGGCTACCTCGCGTTGGACCTGTTGCGCCGCAACAACGACCAGCTGGTCAGGGGAGTGGAGCGCGCGGTCGCCACGACTGTGTCCGCGTTGCGGATCGCACTGGTCATCAGCGGCGCCCTCGCCCATCAACGCGACGTGCACGAAGAGATCGACGCGCTGCAGGCCACGACCGAGGGCCTGATCCAGACCAACGCCGAACTGCTGACGCTGCAGTCCGCCGACATCCGCCGCGCCAGCAGCGACCCGGCTGTCGGCGTGCGCACGATCCAGGCCTCCTTCGACCAGATCTTCCGTGCCATGGACGCGATCGACGAGTTCAAGGTCGGAGCCGTGCACAACATGGCCGTCACCGTGGACGCGTTGTCCACCGAACTGCGCCGCGCCGAGGACTACCTTCGCCGGTCCAATGCCGCTGAGGGGTCGACTACGGGGAGGGCGGGATGAGGAAACTTCTTGCGATAGGGCTGGTGCTCGCGCTCGCCGGATGCGACTCGGCCGCCCCGGAGCCGGATCCCGGGCGCCCGCTCGGCCCGCCGCAGCCGGGTGTGCTGCGGGTGCTCGCGGGCAGCGAACTGGCCGACATGCAGCCGATCCTCGACGAGGCCGCGAAAGCGACCGGTGTGCAGGTCAAGCTCACCTTCAGCGGCACCATCGAAGGCGCGGAGACCCTGGCGCGCGGCGAGGCGACCGGCAAGTTCGACGCGGTGTGGTTCTCCTCCAACCGCTACCTGCAGACCCAGCCGGACGCGGACAGGCGCCTGGGCAACCAGGTGAAGATCATGAACTCGCCTGTGGTGCTCGGCCTGTCGGCCGACGCGGTCCGCAGGCTCGGCTGGGAAGGCAAGCGGGTCACGTGGGCGCAGATCGCGGAAGCAGCGGGCGCCAAGGCGTTCACGTACGGCATGACCGATCCGTCCGCGTCCAACTCGGGGTTCTCCGCGTTGGTCGGTGTGGCCTCCGCGCTGGCCGGTACCGGCGCGGCGGTGAACGCGGACCAGATCGCCGCGATCACCCCCGGCCTGACCGAGTTCTTCAGCGCGCAGACGTTGTCCGCCGGGTCGTCGGGCTGGCTGTCGGACGCCTACCAGCGCCGGGCCGCCGGCGCCGATCCCGGCGAGAAGGTCGACGGGCTGGTCAACTACGAGTCGGTGCTGCTGTCGATGAACGCCGACGGCAAACTGCCGCAACCGTTGTCCCTGGTGTACCCGAGCGACGGCGTGGTCAGCGCGGACTACCCGTTCACGCTGCTGTCCGACGCGCCGGACGACGCCCGCTCGGCGCACCAGCGGCTGACCGACCACCTGCGCACCCCGGACGTGCAGCGCAGGATCATGGACCAGACCCGCAGGCGCCCGGCGATCCCCGGCGTCGAGCTCGGTGGCCAGTTCGCCCAGCGCGACCTGGTGGAACTGCCGTTTCCCACCGGCGCCGACGCGGTCGACGCGCTGCTGTCGGCGTACTTCAACAAGATCCGCCGCCCGTCGCGCACGCTGTACGTACTGGACACGTCCGGCTCGATGCAGGGTGAGCGCATCGAGGCCCTGCGGTCCGCGCTCATCGCGCTGACCGGTGCGGACGGCAGCCTGGTCGGCAAGTACCGGGGGTTCCGGGGCCGGGAGGAGCTGACCTTGCTGCCGTTCTCCAGCGCCCCGGCGGCTCCGGTCACGTTCGTCGTGCCGGATACCGGTCCGCGGCCGGAACTCGACAGGATCAAGGCCTTCGCCGGTGGGCTCAAAGCCAACGGCGGCACGGCGATCTACGACAGCCTCACCCGTGGCTACCAGCTGCTGGGTCAGCCGGACCCGGCGAAGTTCACCTCGATCGTGCTGATGACCGACGGGCAGAACACCAACGGATCCCAGTACGCGACCTTCGAGTCCGCGGGCCGTGGCGCGAGGATCCCGGTGTTCACCGTGTTGTTCGGCGAAAGCAGCCAGGACGAGATGAACAAGGTCGCCACGCTGACCGGCGGCAAGGTGTTCGACGCGCGCAGCACCCCGCTGGCCAAGGTGTTCCAGGAGATCCGCGGCTACCAATGATCTCCTACCTCGGGTCGGCCAAGAACCTCGCCGGGTCCGCCGCGGGCCTGGTGGGGGTGGCGCTGTACTTCCTCGGCGTCGTCGGCGGGTACTGGCCTGTGGTGGTGATCGGCCTGTACGCGGCCGGTGCGCTGCTCGCGCCACCGGAACGGGTCCGGCTCGTGCCCAGGGACGCGTTCACCGAGATCGAGCAGCTGCGCACCGACCTGGCCACGGTCTCGTCCACAGTGGAGAAACACGCCGACCGGATGCCGAGCGCCGCGGCGGATTTCGTCGCCAGGATCACCGTGGTGCTGACCGGGATGCTGGACCGCCCGCGGGTGCTGCAAGCCGACCCTGACCTGCTGCACAGCGTGATCCGGCTGGCCAGGGTGGACGTGCCGCTGTCGGTCGAGTCCTACCTGAACGTGCCGTGGTGGTTGGCGCGCAAGGAACGCGGTGCGGCCGACGAACTGCTGACCCAGCTGGATCTGCTGGAAGCCGAGTCGCACCGGATCGCCGAACGGTTCTACCGCGACGACATCACCCAGCAGGCCGATCACACGCGGTACCTGCGGCAGCGCGCCGATCAGTCCGGGGACGGCTGATCCGCGAGTGCCGACGCGATCTCGGCGAACCGCGCGACCAACGGGCTCGCCGAGTCCTCCGGCCAGGCGAGCGCGATCCGCAACGGGTCCACGTCGACCAGCGGCCGCCAGGTCAGGTCGGGATGCGTGTAGTAGGAAGCCATCGACTCGGGTCCGATGCACACGCCGGACGTGGCCGTGGCCACGTGTTCCAGCATTTCCTCGACGTTGTCGTTCTCCCTGCCCCACACCGCCGTCGAGCCATCCGGGCGGGGGTTGACCGCCCACCAGTCCACCCACTCCGGCGACGCCACCCGCGTCCACATCAACGGCTCGTCGCGCAGGTCGTCGATCCTGATCTTGTCCTGCCGGGCAAGGGGATGCGACGACCGCATCGCCACCCACCGCTGCTCGTCGGCCACAACCCGCGAACGCAGCCCGGTCAGGTCCGCGGGCAGCCACACGAACGCGATGTCCGCCAGCCCGTCGCGCAACGCCTGTGCCTCACCGCCCCAGTCGAAGCGCTTCGGCGCGATCGTCGCGTCCGGGTACCGTTCGGTGAACACCGCACGCGCCTGACGAGCCAGCGCGCCGCCGCCTGTGGCCACGAACCCGACGCGCACCACGTTGCTTTCCGCTGCCGCGGCGGTGCGCACCAGGCGCAGTGTGTGCTGCCAGCCGGAAAGCTGTTGGCGTGCCGCGTCGAGCAACGCCTCGCCCGCGCGGGTCAACGTGATCGCGGAACTGGCCCGGACGAACAGGTCCGTACCGAGCCGGGCCTCCAACTGCTTGATCTGACGGCTCAACGACGGCTGCGCGACGTACAGCCGGTTGGCGGCCTCGGTGAAGCTCAAGCACTCCGCGACCGCGACGAAGTAACGCAGCACACGGGTGTCGACGTCCATGCCTGAAACGTATGGGCACAGGTATTGGACCGCTGTGAGGTCGCGCTGGTTGCGTTGACGCCATGGAGAAACGGTTATCCCGGGCGACTGTGGTCCGTGCCGGAGCCGCGGGCCTGGCCGCGACTGTCCTGGCCGCACCCACGGCGACGTCCACGGCGGCGGCCGCGGCGGGTGAACACCCGAACGTGGCGTTGATCCGCAAGTACTACCAGGTGTACGGATCCGGCGACCTCAAGGCGCTCCGGCAGTTCTTCGCACCGGACATCCGGTGGACCATCCCCGGCCACCACCCGCTCGCGGGCACCAAGACCGGTCCCGACGAGGTGCTGGCGTTCTTCGCGCAGCTGGCGAAGTCCGGGTTCCGCGCGGAGATCCTGTTCCTGGCGGCCGACGGCGACTGGGTGGTCGACATGCACCGCGGCTGGAGCACCACCCCGGCCGGACTGGACATCACGTGGACGCTGGCCTACCGGATCCGCGGGAAGCGGATCGTCGAGGCGGTCAACTTCGCGGCCGACCAGCACGCCGCCGACGCGTTCTTCTGGCGGCAGTACCCGCTCGCCCCGATCCCGAGGAGACTGGCGTGAACCGGCGGCAGATGCTGGCCGCCACCGGCGCGCTCGGCCTCGCCGCCGTTCCGGGCGTCGCGGAGGCCGCGTCGGGCAAGGTCGTGCTGATCACCGGTGCCACGTCAGGGATCGGCGCCGCCACGGCCCGTGCCTTCGCGGCCGCGGGCGCACGCGTCTACTTCTGCGGACGGCGTCAGCAACTCGGCGAGCAGGTCGCCGCGAGCATCCGGTCCGCCGGAGGCGACGCGACGTTCCGGCGCGCCGACGTCCGCGAGGAAGGCCAGGTGCGTGACCTGGTGGACGCGTGCGTCCGCCGCTACGGCCGACTCGACATCGCGGTGAACAACGCGGGAATCGAGAGCCCACGCGCGGTTCGGCTGCACGAGCAGTCCCTCGCGGATATGGAAACGGTCTGGCGGACCAACGTGGCCGGGGTGTTCCTCGGGATGAAGTACGAGATCCCGCGGATGCTCGCGCAGGGCGGCGGTGTCATCGTGAACACCGCGTCGATCTCCGCGGAGGTCGGGTTCGCCACCATCGCGCCGTACAACTTCAGCAAACACGCCGTCGCGTCCCTGACCAAAGTCGCGGCCCTGGAGTACGCGGCCAGCAACATCCGCATCAACGCGTTCGCGCCCGGCGCGGTGGACACGCCGATGCTGCGGCGCGCGGCCGAGGCGTTCGGCATGACCTACGAGCAGATCGCCCAGGACTACCCGATCAAGCGGATCGTGCGTCCCGAGGAGATGGCCAGCGTGGTCATGTTCCTCGCCTCACCGGCCGCCAGCGCGGTCGTGGGCACCGACCTGGACGCGTCCGGTGGATTCCTGACCGCGTGACGTCAGTTGACCAGGAAACGGATGATGTCGGGGTGGAAGTCCTTGTCCCGCAACACACCCATGTGCCCGCGTCCCGCGTACAGCTTCAACTGGGCGCCCGGGATCCGCTGCGCGGTCTGCTCGGCCAGTTCACGCGGGTACACCAGATCGTGCTCACCGGCGATGAGCAACGTCGGCGCCGCGATGTTCTCGCACGCGAGGTCGTAGCCGTCCTCGGCGTCCAGCATCGCGATCATGCCGTCGGGGTCCTCTGGCGCACCTGACAGCCGCATGACCCGCGTCATCGCCCCTTTCGCCCACTGGTTCTCGGTCAGACCGGGGACCAGTGCCGCCATCGCGTCGCGGTACTCGCCCTTGGCCAGCAGGTCGCGGCATTCCCGCTGCACCTGCTTGCCCAACGGGCCCAGCCGCGCCGCGGTGGCGCACGCGACGACCTTCCTGACGGCGTCGTGGTGGTCGGCCGCGGCCTGCAACGCGATCGACCCGCTGGTCGAGATGCCCATGACCTCGACCGGTTCACGGAACTTGCGGCGGATCGCTTCAGCCAGGTCCGCCGCGAGTTCCGCCATCGTCGTCCCGGCCTTGAGCCCGGGTCGTCTGCCGACCGAGTAGATCGTGCGGCCCCTGGCCAGCCGGTCCATCTGCCGGGTCTCCACCCAGCGGCTGCGGCCGTCGGGATTGCCTGCCTGCGGCACCAGGCCCCTGACGTAGACCAGGGGCGGTCCTTGACCATAGGCCAGCGCGGGTATCCCGCCGTGCAAAGTCAGCTCGCGGATCATCGTCCGCGATTGTGCCCGATCCGCGATCCGCTTGGCGGCCTGAAGCGCTTCAGTTAGCATCTGAAGCGCTTCATCCGATCATCCGAAGGAGACCTGCCGTGCGTGCCGCCATCACCGCCGTGCTGGGGATCTTCGCCCTCAACGGCGTGGTCTTCGGGTCGTGGGCGCCGCGGGTGCCCGCGCTGGCCGCCCAGATCGGCGCCCAGGAGGGATCGCTCGGACTGTCCCTGCTCGGCGCCAGCATCGGCATGATCGCCTCAGCGCTGCTGACCGGCGCGCTCTGCGCCCGCTTCGGCGCCCGCGTGATGGTCACGATCAGTGCCCTCGCGGGTTGTGCCGTGCTGCCCGTGCTCGGCACAACGAGCACGCCGCTGCAACTCGGGTTGGTGCTGGTCATGCTTGGTGTCACGGTCGGCGCGCTCGACGTCGCGATGAACATCGCCGCCGTCACCGCCATCCGCCAGTCCGGCCGCGCGATGATGCCCGTGTTCCACGCCGCCTTCAGCATCGGCGGTCTGGTCGGCTCGCTCGGTGCGGCAGGCGCCGCGTCGCTCGGGCTCAACCCGTTGCGCCACTTGGCGATCGCGGCCGTGTTCGGCGCCGTGATAGCCGTGGCGTTCGCCCGCCGCATCCCCGTGGAGAACCTGACACCGCCGACCGGGGACACCGGCAAGAAGCGGTCCGTGGTCGCCCGGCCGGTGTTGTGGCTGCTCGGGTTCATCGCCCTGTGCTCCTCCGTGGCCGAGGGCGCCAGCGTGGACTGGTCGGCGTTCTTCGGCGTGCACCAGCGCGGCATCGGCGAGGCCGCCGCCGCCCTGATCTACGCCGGGTTCTCGGTCTGCATGGCGATCGCCCGGCTGCTCGGCGAGCGGATCGAGAGCCGCTGGGGCTCGCAGCGGATGCTGATCGGCGGATCGACCATCGGCGCGCTCGGCCTGTTCGTCGCCGTGCTCGTGCCGGTGCCCGCGTTCACCTACATCGGCTTCGCCCTCGCCGGGATGGGACTGGCCTACGGCTTCCCCGTCGCACTGGAAATGGCGGGCGCGGCCGGGCGGCGGGCCGACGGCGGCGGCGGCGAACGGGAACTCGGGTTCGTCACGACCATCGCCTACAGCGGATTCCTGCTCGGACCGCCGATGATCGGCGGGATCGCCCACGCCACGTCCCTGCCCGTCGCACTCGGCGTTGCCGCGCTGATCGCGTGGGCCATGGCACCGTTGACGCTGCTGGCCAACCGCGCGCGGCGACGCGAACGGCAAACCCACCAACAGGCCGTCGAGACCGTGACCGGCTGACGACTACCCTCAGTCTGTGACCTCCACCGACTCACCTGTGCAGGCGACCGGCACGAAACGGGCACGTGCTCGCATCGGTCCATTGCTAGTGGTGGGCGGTGTGCTCGCGATACTCGTCGCAGCCGCCTTGTTCGCGCTCGTCAGCAACCGGTACGTGGTCGGCGTCGCCAACCCGGGCGCGTTCACCGCGTACGGGATGATCACGCTGCGTGTCATCGCGGAGATCAGCAGCGTGCTGGTCATCGGCTCATTGCTGTTCGCGGCGTTCATGGTGCCGCCGCAGACGTCCGGCGTGCTCGCCGTGGACGGCTACGCGGCCGTGCGCACGGCGAACTGGGCCGCGGTCGTCTGGTGCGTCAGCGCGCTGCTGTCGATCCCGTTCACGACCGCGGACACCTTCGGCCGCCCGGTGTCGCAGCTGTTCGACATCCAGACCCTCGTCGACCTCGCCCCCAACTCCGAACCGACGAACACGTGGCTGATCACGGCGGCCATCGCGTTCCTGATCGCGGTCGGCACCCGGCTCGTGCTCACCTGGGGCTGGACCGCCGTGCTGTTCTTCGCCTCGGTGGCAGGCCTGCTCCCGTTGGGCGTCAGCGGACACTCCTCCAGCGGTGGCCAACACGACCTGGCCACCAACAGCCTGATCCTGCACCTGGTCGCCGCGGCGCTCTGGGTCGGCGGTCTGGTCGCCCTCCTCGCGCACGGCAGGCGCAAGGGCGAGCACCTCGCGCTGGCCGCGAGCCGGTTCTCCAAGGTCGCGCTGTGCTGCTGGATCGTGATGGCGGCATCCGGCGTGATCAACGCCTTGGTGCGCCTGCCGTTGCCGGACCTGTTCAGCACCAACTACGGCCTGCTCGTCGTCGCCAAGACCGTGGCCCTGCTGGCGCTCGGCGTGTTCGGCTACTTCCAGCGGGAACGCGGCGTCGCGGCGCTCGTCGCCGGGGGGACCGGACGCGCGCTGGTCAAGCTGGCCGCGTTCGAAGTGCTGGTCATGATGCTCACCATCGGCATCGCCGCCGCGCTGGGCCGCACCCCGCCGCCGCAGCAGGCGGTGACCCAGCCCAGCGCGGTCGAACTGCGCATCGGGTACACGCTCGACGGCGCGCCCACGTTCCTGAAACTGCTGATCGACTGGCGTTTCGACCTGATCTACGGCTCGCTGGCGATCGCGATGGCCGTGCTGTACCTGCTCGGCGTCCGGCGGCTGCGTGCCCGCGGTGACGCGTGGCCAGTCGGCCGTACCGTCGCATGGCTCTGCGGCTGCGCGACGATCCTGCTCGCGACGTCGTCGGGGATCGGCCGGTACTCCCCGTCGATGTTCAGCATCCACATGATCAGCCACATGATGCTGAACATGCTCGCGCCGATCCTGCTGGTCCTCGGCGGAGCGGTCACGCTGGCGCTGCGCGCGTTGCCCGCCGCGGGCAAGGGCAACCCGCCGGGGCCACGGGAATGGATCGTGGCGTTCGTGCACTCGCCGGTGGCCAAGGTGCTGACGCACCCGGTCGTCGCGCTGGTGCTGTTCGTCGGGTCCTACTACGTGCTGTACTTCTCCGGCCTGTTCGACAGCGCGCTCGACCTGCACTGGGCGCACCTGGCGATGAACGCGCACTTCCTGCTGACCGGCTACGTCTTCTACTGGCCGGTGATCGGCATCGACCCGGCGCCCCGCAAGCTGCCGCCCGTCGGCAGGCTGGCGATGGTGTTCGCCTCGATGCCGTTCCACGCCTTCTTCGGCGTGGTCCTGATGAGCATGCAGCAGATCATCGGTGACCGCTTCTACCGGTCGCTGGGCCTGCCGTGGGCCACCGACCTGCTGTCCGACCAACGGCTCGGCGGCGGCATCGCCTGGGCGGCGGGAGAGGTCCCGCTGCTGGTCGTCGTGGTGGCCCTGCTCGTGCAATGGGCGCGCCAGGACGAGAAGGAAGCCCGCCGCCGCGACCGCAGGGCGGACGCGGACGGCGAAGCGGAACTGGCCGCCTACAACGCGATGCTCGACCAGATGAACGGTAAAAAGGACCACTAGCACATCCCACCGACAATTCGGGTCCGTCCGAGCCCCCGGACGGCCGACTTGTCCACACCCGGCACTTGTCCACAGCCCGGGCGGCCGGACCCTGCCGCGCCCACGCCACCCACCGGCAAGCTGGCACCAGCCCCAAAAGCCGTGGACAAGGAGAAACCCGATGGCGTGGAACGAAACCAAGCTGACGCTGACCGGCCGGATCTGCAACGACATCTCCCTGCGCCAGACGCAGGACGGCACGACCATGGCGTCCTTCATGGTGGCCACCACCGAGCGCAAGTTCGACAAGGAGCTGGGCACCTGGGTGGCGGGCAACAGCCTCTACGTCCCGGTCCGCTGCTACCGGAAACTGGCCGAGAACGTGGGCGCCAGCCTCGGCAAGGGCGATCCGGTCGTGGTCACCGGCCGGGTGCACACCCACAAGTACGACAAGGAAGGCCAAACCCACTGGGAGATCCAGATGGATGCCAGCGGGATCGGTCCCGACCTCTCGTTTTGCCGGGCGGCCACGCAGCGGACCCTGCCGCTCGAGGCGGTCGCGGCATGAGCGCGGGCGTCACTCCAGCACCAATCTCGGCAGTCACGGTAATCGGCGTGTACCGACCGCTCTACGATCGTCGGCATGGCGGAGTTCATCTACACCATGAGGAAGGTGCGCAAGGCGCACGGGGACAAGGTCATCCTGGAGGACGCGAGCATCTCGTTCTACCCGGGTGCCAAGATCGGCGTCGTCGGTCCGAACGGGGCAGGCAAGTCGACCGTCCTGCGGATCATGGCGGGGCTGGACCAGCCGAACAACGGGGACGCGATCCTGTCGCCCGGCTACTCGGTCGGCATGCTGCAGCAGGAGCCCCCGCTCAACGAGGACAAGACGGTCCTCGGCAACGTGCAGGAGGGCCTCGGCGAGGTCAAGGTCCAGCTCGACCGGTTCAACGAGATCGCCGAGCTGATGGCGACGGACTACTCCGACGAGCTGATGGAGGAGATGGGCAAGCTGCAGGAGGCACTGGACCACGCGGACGCGTGGGACCTGGACTCCCAGCTGGAGCAGGCGATGGACGCGCTGCGCTGCCCACCGCCGGACGCCGACGTGAAGGTGCTCTCCGGTGGCGAGCGGCGCCGGGTGGCGCTGTGCAAGCTGCTGCTGTCCAAGCCCGACCTGCTGCTGCTCGACGAGCCCACCAACCACCTGGACGCCGAGAGCGTGCTCTGGCTGGAGCAGCACCTCTCGTCCTACCCGGGTGCCATCCTGGCTGTCACCCACGACCGGTACTTCCTGGACAACGTGGCCGAGTGGATCCTGGAGCTGGACCGCGGCCGGACCCACCCCTACGAGGGCAACTACTCCACGTACCTGGAGAAGAAGGCCGAGCGGCTCGCGGTCCAGGGCAAGAAGGACCAGAAGCTGCAGAAGCGCCTCAAGGAGGAGCTGGCCTGGGTCCGCTCCAACGCCAAGGCGCGGCAGACCAAGTCCAAGGCCCGGCTCGAGCGCTACGAGGAGATGGCCGCGGAGGCGGAGAAGACCCGCAAGCTCGACTTCGAGGAGATCCAGATCCCGCCGGGCCCGCGACTGGGCAACGTCGTGGTCCAGGTCAACGACCTGAAGAAGGGCTTCGGCGACCGCACCCTGATCGAGGGGCTCACGTTCGACCTGCCGCGCAACGGCATCGTCGGCGTGATCGGTCCCAACGGCGTCGGCAAGACCACGTTGTTCAAGACCATCGTCGGCCTGGAGAAGGCGGACGGCGGCTCGGTCAAGATCGGCGAGACGGTCCTGCTGTCCTACGTGGACCAGAACCGCGGTGGCATCGACCCGGCCAAGAACGTGTGGGAGGTCGTGTCGGAAGGGCTGGACTACATCAAGGTCGGCCAGGTCGAGATGCCGTCCCGCGCGTACGTCAGCGCGTTCGGCTTCAAGGGCGCGGACCAGCAGAAGCCCGCTGGGGTGCTGTCCGGTGGCGAGCGCAACCGGCTCAACCTGGCGCTGACCCTCAAGCAGGGCGGAAACCTGATCCTGCTCGACGAGCCGACGAACGACCTGGACGTCGAGACCCTCGGCTCGCTGGAGAACGCGCTGGAGCAGTTCCCCGGCTGCGCCGTGGTCATCTCCCACGACCGGTGGTTCCTCGACCGCGTGGCCACCCACATCCTGGCGTGGGAGGGCACCGACGAGAACCCGAGCAAGTGGTTCTGGTTCGAGGGCAACTTCGAGGGTTACGAGAAGAACAAGGTCGACCGGCTCGGTGCCGAGGCGGCACGGCCACACCGGGTCACGTACCGCAAGCTGACCCGGGACTAGGCGGCCGCACCGGTGACGGCGGGCAGGAGGGGATCTCGGTCGGACGGCGGGTCAACGGACGGCGAACTGCTCGCCGCCACCGCCGACCGGCTGAGGTGGCACGCGCCTGAGCTCACCTTGGTCTTCGCACGGCAAGCGACGACGCGTGCCGACGAGACCAGGGACCGAGTGCTGGCCTTGCGCGCCAAATCCCTTGTGGTCGCCGCCCTCGTACGCCTCGGCAAACACGCTGAGGCCGTCGAACCGGCTGTGTCGACCCTGCGGGCCGCGGAGAACGCGGGTGACCGTGAGCTCGCCGGGGCCGTCCGGGTCGATCTGGCGGCGAGTACCCGCGCGGTCGGGCTGACCGGCAGTGCTTTCGTGATCGTGCGTCCGATGTTGGAAGGGAGTGATGCGCGGCCCGCGGTACGAGCGGGGGCCCTCGGCGAGATCGTGGCGGGCCTGGCACAGGCCGGGCGGCTGGAGGTCATCGACGAGGTGTTCTCGGAGGCCGACCGCCTCTACGCCGCCGACGACCTGCTCAGCGGCGACGTCCGGCGGGTGCTGCGTGCCTTGCTGTGCGCGCGGATCGCGTCCTTCCGGCGCCGGTGGGGCAATGCGACCGGAGCGGTGGCCGCGGCGACGGAGGGCATGACCCTGCTCGACGGTCTGGCGGACCCGGGCACGGACGCCGGGCAGGCACGAGCCGAACTGGGTCTGGAAATGGTCAGCGCACTGCTGGACGCCGGTGAGGAGACAGCGGCGCTCGGCCAGGCGGACCAGACGTTGAACCAGCCGGTGCGAGCAGCGTCGGCCGCCGCGATCGGGCGGTTGATGTTGATCGTCGCGACCAGGGTGCACTTCCCGGCGGGCAGGCCGAAGGAAGCGCACGCCCTGCTCGCGGAGATCGTGCGCGTCGCTCACAGGCACGAACTGGACGGTCTGCTCGCCGACGTCCTGACCGCATTGGCAGCGGCGCAGGAAACGGACGGGGACCTGACCGAGGCGTTGAACTCGCTGCGCTCGGCCCACGCGGCGGAGCAACGCAGGCTCAGGGCCGACACCCTCGCCAGGATGGTCGTCCTCGAGGAGTTGGGCGCGGGCACCAGGCTCCCGGACGACACCGAAGCCCTGCTGCGCCGAGTGGTGCGGACCCCGGCGAGGACGGCATCGGACCTGCCGGGCACGGACCTGGGCAGTCGAGACATGGCCAGCAGGGAGATGTCGGGCAGAGAACTGGCGGGCCGCGACATCGGCCCAGGCCCACGACCCCGTCCAACCCGGGGCGCGGGTACATACGACAGCGTCGGCTACGAGCGCACAGGCCGCAGCACGGAAAGCCACGACTACCTGGGCGACGACGCGAGCACGCGCCAGAGCGCCACAGGTACCACTCAGGACTACGACCTGAGTGCGCTTTACACAGGCGCCCAGGGCTATGACCTGGAGGGCTACCCAACCGTGGGCGGAATGGCCACGGGCTATGGCAGCGCGGCTTACGGAACGGCAGGCGGAGAGGGTGGGGAGGGGGGCGGGGGCGGGGGCCCCGGGAAAACCGGAACCACCGGCTCGGCAACGGGTGGCGCGAGCAGCAGCCGCTATGACCTCCTCGGCCGTGAGCTGGCAGGCTGGGAGATGGTCGCGCGGGAACGCGCGGCCATGGACCTGGCCGGCCAGACCCGCGCGGGTTCGGACCTGGTCGCGGCAGACCGCGCCGCACCCGACTGGGCGGGCGCCGATCCCAGCACCGCCCACTCCGGCGCTGCTTACTCCGACGCTGCCGAGGCCAGCAGCGCCGGGCGTGGTTCCGCCGATCCCAGCGCCGCCGATCCCGGCGCTGCCTACTCCAGCGCCGCTGAGCGCGGTACAGCTGAGCGTGGTACCACCGACTTCGGCACCGACGACTTCAACGCCGCTGGCCACGCTGGCCGAGACGCCGCCGATCCCAACGCCGCCGCCGATGCCCCGAAGCGGGATTCCCCGTCGTGGGCTCCGGACGATGTCTCCGGCGCGACGAGAGACGCATCGGACTGGTCGACTGGCGAGGATCGCGTGGCCGCGCACAGGAGCCCAGCGGAGTGGGACAGGGACACGCCGGAGTGGGCCGACAGGGAGGTTCCCGAGTGGGCGGGTGCCGACCCGGCCGCCGTGGACAGGGTTGCTGGCCGGGCAGCCGTTGACCGTGCCGCGGTCGACCTCGCCGCCATGGATTTGCCCACTGTGGACATACCGACCGTGGACGAGCCCGGCGCGGGTGGCGCCCCCGAGACCCGGTCGAGCTGGGCCGCGTCGGCCGTCGAGTCCCCAACGGACTGGGCAGGCACGGCCAGTGCGGCGCTCGCCGCCAGCGCCGCGATCGCGGCGGCGACCGGGGCCGAGCAAGCCGAGAGCCAGCCGGGACGGCGTAAGGGCAAGCGTGCCGCCGACGCCGACAAACCCAAATGGCCGGACACCGCGCAGAACGAGCGCGACGAGGAGACGGGCCTGCTCAACCGCCAGGGCCTTCGTCGCAGGCTCGCCGCCGCGCGCCGCCAGGCCCGGCCGACGGCGCTCACGCTGGTCCGGCTCGAACCGAGTGGGGAGGCCGAACTCGAGCCGGAGCCCCGCAGGAAGGACCCGGACAGCACCGACCGGTTCAGCGCGGCCCTGATCAAGGCGATCGACACCGCGGGCCGGATCCCCCCGGAGATCGACCCGGACGTGCTGACCTCACTGGCCGACCACGTTCGCGACATGGCCCCGGACGACGCGGAGCTCGCCCGTCCGGACGAAGGCGAACTGGCCGTGCTCCTGCCGGACACGACGAGGGACGAAGCCGAGCAGTTCGCGGCGACGTTGCGGGAGACGGTGTCGGCGTCCGACTGGGACCCGCAGGACCCGGCGCGGGGCGTCAGCGTCAGCACAGGCGTGGCCCAGTACCAGGAAGGCACGAGCGAGGACGCGTTTCTCAGCGCCGCGCGTGAAGCACTCAACAGCGCCGACCAGGAGCAGGAGCGGGCCGACCGGCCGGATTGGCAGTCCGTCGAGCCGGTCTACGACCTCCCGCCCGGCGACAGCGGGTACACCTACATGGAGGGGTACACGGGATTGACCAGCGACGGACCGGATCCGGAAATGGCCGAGTACCTCGCCGGTTTCCCGTTACCGGACGTCGGCCGGAAGTGGCCGTCGACCGGGGATGCCCCGTTCCCGGAGCTCGACGACGCCGCCGCGGACGAAGATGAGGCAGGCCGTTCGGTTCTCGACCGGCTCGACATCTCCCGCGGCAGCGGCGGGCGCAGGCGTGCGTCCGACGAGGTGAAGGCCGCCCAGTCGGCGGGCTTCGACCAGTACGCGATCGACCAGCCGATGCGGACCTACAGCAACACAGGTGACGAAATCCTGGCTGCGGCGGAGGAAGCCGAACGCGCCTCGATCCCGCTGCCCCCTGACCCGGACGAGATTCCCGCCCCGCCGGACGAGCCCGACATCCCGACTCCGCCGGACGGCCCGGAGGTGCCGGTCCCGCCGGATCCGGACGTGGAGCCGGAGCCACGGCCGGGACGCCGCAGGCGATCCCCGCAGCCCACCCAGCCCGGAGAAGATCCGGACGCCGACCCACGCCCAGGCCACGGGTTCCCGCTGGGGCCGGACATCCCGTCCCCGCCGGACCCGGACGCCGACCCGGACCCGCGCCGCCGCCGGTGGACATCGGAACTGGACCCGGAGAACCCCCGCGCCCGCCGCCGTGCGCTGCCACGCGACCCAACCCGCCGAGCAGTCGAACCAGACGACGAACCCGCAGGCCGCCGCCGCATGCCGGAACCCGCAGACGACGCCCGCACACCGCAGGCAGGCAGGCGCCGGATGCCGGAATCCCCTGAGCAACCGACGCGCCTGGCTGAGGAGGCACAGCCCCCGGCGACGAACCCCGCCCACCCCACCGGCAGCCGCCGCACGCCGGACTCGACCAAGCCCGAACCCGACACCGCCCCAGGCCGCCGTCGTATGCCGGATTCGGATGAGCCTGAGGCCCGCGCTGCCGCTGGCCGTCGCACGCCGGATCCGGACGAGCCTGAATCCGGTGTTCCTGTGGGGCGTCGTCGGATGCCGGATGTGGGCGAGCCGGAATCTCGTGCTGTGGCTGGTCGTGGCGTGCAGGGTGCGGGCGAGCCTGAACCCCGCACTCCGGCAGGTCGTCGCGTGGTGGATTCGGATGAGCCCGTACCCGATACTGCTGGTCGTCGCCGTACGCCGGATTCGGATGAGCCTGCGGCCCGCGCTGCCGCTGGCCGTCGTCGTGTGCCTGAATCAGACGAGCCTGAACCCGGCGCCGCCGTGGGGCGTCGTCGGATGCCGGAACCGGTGCAGGCAAGGGAACCCGACTCCCTGACCGCAGCACCAGGCGAGTCGACCGGTCGCCGCAGGATGCCGGAATTCGCTGCTCACGACGAGTCGCCCGGCGAGGCGGAATCCACCGGTCGTCGCCGAATGCCGGAACCCCTTGACCGCGAGGAAAACCCCGAATCGACCGGTCGCAGGCGCACGCCGGAAAGCCAGGATCCGGACGACATCGCGGGCCACCTGTCCATCGGGCGCCGCAGGATGCCGGACTCGGACGACGAACCGCCTCGTGCGACCCCGGGTGCCGCGGAATCCGTTGGTCGTCGCCGAGCGCCGGAAACCGTCGAGCCCGCGGACCCGGCGGCTCCTGGTCGTCGCGCCAAACCACGACCAGGGCCGGACGCGGCGGCGCCGACGGAAGCCGAGACCACGGGTCGACGCAGGAAACCCGACACCGCAGCCGAAAACACTGGTCTCCCCAGGCCGCCGGACACCGCTGAGCCCGGCGCGGCGGAGGGTGGCCAGTCCGGCTGGCCGAGCGATCCCCTTGGTCTGGACGCGATCTTCGACAGGCCGAGCAAGCCCCGTGACCTGCCAGCAGCAGGCGACGAAAGCCGCCGCAGCCCGGAGCCGCCAACGGCGGAAGACACCCGTGAGGCCAGGCAGACGCCGGATCCTCTTGGCCTGGACGAAATCCTGGGCGAAGCACCCACCACACCCCAAGCGCGGTCACGCGACGACGAACACCCGAGCGGCCGAGACGAGGCGGCCCCGCAGCCGGAGTCGACCGGCCGTCGCCGAAAGCCGGAACCCCCGAGCGGCCCCGACGAGGGAACTGGCCGGGCACAACAAGAAAAAGCGACGTCGACCGGCCAAGCGGAAGACGTGCCGAGCACACCGGCCAAGCGGAGAAACCTCGCGGACATAGCGGACGGCTTCGACGAGGCCGCCCGCCGACGAACATCCGCAGAACCCGCTACCCGACGCAGGCCAACGGAACCCGACGAACCCGAGCCAGCCCGCCGTAGCACACCGGGCGAGGCGACTGTGCGGCGTGAATTCGCCGATGCTGCGGACAAGTCGGCGAAATGGCATGAGTTCGCCGATTCCGCCGACGCGCCGGAGCCGACCGGCCGCCGCGGCGCACCCGGTGAGGCGACCGTGCGGCGGCGGGTGGTGGGCTCCGTCGGTGAGGAGCAGGTCGGCGGGCGTCGGGCCCGCCCCGGCGAGGCCACTGTCTTCCAGCGGCAGTCCGATTCACTCGATGGTCTCGATCCCGCGACCGCGTCGGCAGCCAACGCCCCCGTGGATCCGGCCGCCGCCGGTTCCGGGCGTTCGAGCGCGCTGCGCCGGTCGTTGGACACCGAACTCGTCAACCGGGACAGCGCTTCCGGCCGGGACAACGAATCTGCCAACCGTGGTACGCAGGGCGATGGTTCCGCCGCGCGTCGCCCTGGTTCCGGTCTGCCGCCTGAGCAGGCCGGTCCGGTCGATCTCGACGACTTCCCCCGCCGCCGCCCCGCTCCGGCTCCGCCCGCGCCTCCACGGAAGGACGACCGTGAGGTTTTTTCGTTGGGGCCTGACGGTTTGTCACGGCACCGCCCGGAGGTCGCCGACCGTTCCGACGACCCCGCCGTTCGGCCTGAACCGGTTGAGGGAACGATTCAGAGCGATCCTCCTCCCGTCGACGAACTGTCCCGCCGCAGGCAGTCCGAAAGGCAGGAACGCCAGCGCAGAAGGGCGGAGCAGGCCGCCGATGGGGCCGCCGACGACCGCCCCAGCCGGTTGCGGCGCCGTGAGCGGTCCGACCTGAAACTGGCCGATTTGCTCGCCGAAGCTCTTGTGGCGTACCAGTCGTCGACCTCGGAGGGCGCTGGCGAAGACATTCTGTCCGCCTACGAGGACCTCGACACCGCACGTGGCGACGACGCCGAGCGCCACCGCGGCGAGACCGGCTATTGAAGCCCCCTAAATGAACATCAAGTCCCACTGGTGGTTGCATGGCACGCAAGCGCGGCCAACTAGGGTTGGGTCGCAGCAGGCACAACAATCTGGCACAACGAAGTGCCGCGCAGGGTGCCGATGAGCGTGGAGCCGCAGAACATGACTTCGACTGGAGTCCAGTCCCATCCGAACACCGTCGCGGGGAAGGCCGTCACTCCCGCCAGCCCTGAGCAGATCAGGGACGAGTTGGTGGCAGGCGCCGCCGGGTCGGCCCCCGAGATCGCCGACCTGATCCGGCTCTACTACCGCTACGTGCCACCGGAGGAAGTCATCGACTTCGCTCCGGCCGACCTGGTCGGTGCCGTGCGCGCGCACCTCGACCTGGCCGCGCAGCGGGTGCCCGGCCGTCCGGTGATCCGCCCGATCAACCCGACGGCCGAGACGGACGGCTGGTCCACCACCGCGACCGTCATCCAGGTCGTCACCGACGACATGCCGTATCTGGTGGAGAGCGTCAGCGCCGAGCTGGTCCGCAGCGGCGTGCAGGTCCAGCGTGTCGTGCACCCCATCGTCGTGGTGCGCAGGGACGTCGCCGGCGCGCTGCGTGAGGTCCTGCCGACCGCCGACCCCGGCAACCCGCCCGCCGACGCGCTGGCCGAGTCGTGGATGTACATCGAGATCGACCTGGTCACCGACCCCGACCGGGGCCGGGCCATCACCAACGGCCTCGACTCGGTGCTCAACGACGTCCGTGAGGTCGTCGAGGACGCCGCCAAGATGGCCGGCCAGGCCTGCCACCTCGCCGACCAGCTGGAGGCCGACCCGCCGCCGCTGGAGCGCACGGACGTGCAGGACGGCATCGACCTGCTGCGCTGGCTCGCCGACGGGCATTTCACCTTCCTGGGCTACCGCCAGTACGAGCTCGTGCGGGGCGACGGCGACCCGGCGCTGAAGGCCGTGCTCGCCTCCGGGCTCGGCGTGCTGCGGCAGGACAGCCTCGCCGCGCGCAGCCTGACGGCCGGGCCCGACTCGATCGTGGCGACCGCGCTCGCGCCGAAGCTGCTCGTGCTCACCGAGGCCAGCGCACCGTCCACTGTGCATCGTTCGGTGTACCCGTACTACGTCGGTGTGAAGACTTTCGACGAGGACGGGCAGGTCACCGGCGAACACCGGTTCCTCGGTGTGTTCACCACGACCGCGTTGCACGAGAACGTGCTGGACATCCCGGTCGTCGAGCGCCGGGTGCGCGAGGTGATCCACGAGGCCGGGTTCCCGCTGGAGTCCTACTCCGGCCAGCGGATGCTCGAGGTGATCCAGAACTGGCCGCGTGCCGAGCTGTTCTCGTCCGACACCGAGTCGTTGTACGCCACCGCGACCGGTGTGATCGCGCTGGCCGACCGGCGGCGGCTGCGGTTGTTCCTGCGCCGCGACCCGTACGGCCGGTTCTTCTCGTGCTTCGTGTTCCTGCCGCGTGACCGGTACACCACGACCACCCGGCTGGCCATGCAGGAAGTCCTGCTGGACGAGCTCAACGGCGCCAACCTGGAGTACAACGCGCGCATCGGCGAGTTCTCGCTGGCCCAGGTGTACTTCACCGTGCACACCGATCCGCAGCAGCAGATCGAGCCGGACGTCCAGCGCATCCAGGAGCGGCTGACGCTGGCCATCCGCAGCTGGGAGGACCGGATGGCCGAGGCCGTGGTCGCCGAGCAGCGGGAGAAGACCGGCAACGGCACCACCGGCGTGGTGTCGATCGGCTCCGAGTCCGCCTCGCAGCAGGGGCAGCGCCTGGCGCACGTCTTCCCGGAGGCCTTCAAGGAGGACTTCACCGCCACCGAGGCGTTGCGGGACCTGCGCAGGCTGCAGGCCCTGGGCGACGTCGGCGACATGGACATCCAGTTCTACGTCCCCGAGGACGCCAAGCCGGGGGAACGGCGGTTCAAGCTGTTCCTCTGCGGTGACGGCCTCACGCTGTCGCAGGTCCTGCCGGTGCTCACGGCGATGGGCGTCGAGGTGATCGACGAGCGCCCGTACGAGCTGCGCAGCGACGGTGACGTGGCGTGGTGGATCTACGACTTCGGCCTGCGGATCGACCCGTCGGTGCTGGAGCACCGCTCCGACGAGGACGCGACGGCCGCGAAAACCCTGTTCCAGGAGGCGTTCGCGGCGGTGTGGCGCGGCGACGCCGAGGTGGACCGGTTCAACGCGCTGGTGCTGCGCGCGGGCGTGAGCTGGCGGCAGGCCACGATCCTGCGCGCCTACTCGCGGTACCTGCGGCAGGCCGGCACGCCGTTCAGCCAGGAGTACATCGAGGACACGGTCCTCAAGCACACCGAGGTCGCCACGGCGCTGGTGCGGCTGTTCGAGAGCCGGTTCGACGTCAACACCGACGAGCGGACCCGGCTGGGCAGCCTCAAGACCCAGGTGGACGAGATCGCCGGGATGATCGACGAGGTCACCAGCCTCGACGAGGACCGGATCCTGCGCAGCCTGCTGACGCTGATCAACGCGACCCTGCGGACGAACTACGCGGTCACCGACGCGGACGGCAAACCGCGCCCGTACCTGGCGTTGAAGCTGGACCCGCGTGCGGTGCCGGAGCTGCCGCAGCCACGGCCGCGGTTCGAGATCTTCGTGTACTCGCCGCGTGTCGAGGGCGTGCACCTGCGGTTCGGGTCGGTCGCGCGCGGTGGCCTGCGGTGGTCCGACCGCCGGGAGGACTTCCGCACGGAGATCCTCGGCCTGGTCAAGGCGCAGGCGGTGAAGAACGCCGTGATCGTGCCGGTGGGCGCGAAGGGCGGGTTCGTGGTCAAGCGGCCGCCGGTGCCGACCGGTGACCCGGGCATCGACCGCCAGGCGCAACTGGGCGAGGGCATCGCCTGCTACCGGATGTTCATCTCCGGCCTGCTGGACCTGACCGACAACCTGGAAGCGGGCAAGACGGTCCAGGCGCCGCAGGTCGTGCGTTACGACGGCGACGACAGCTACCTCGTGGTCGCGGCGGACAAGGGCACGGCGACGTTCTCCGACATCGCCAACGAGGTCGCCGCGGGCTACGGCTTCTGGCTCGGTGACGCGTTCGCCTCCGGTGGCTCGGTCGGCTACGACCACAAGGCCATGGGCATCACCGCGCGTGGCGCGTGGGAGAGCGTGAAGCGCAACTTCCGTGAGCTCGGCGTGGACACGCAGACCGAGAACTTCACGGTCGTCGGCATCGGTGACATGTCCGGTGACGTGTTCGGCAACGGGATGCTGTTGTCCGAGCACATCCGCCTGGTCGCCGCGTTCGACCACCGGCACATCTTCATCGACCCCAACCCGGACGCGGCCGCGTCGTACGCCGAGCGGCGCCGCATGTTCGACCTGCCGCGGTCGTCGTGGGACGACTACGACCGGTCGCTGATCAGCAAGGGCGGCGGCATCTGGCCGCGGTCGGCGAAGTCGATCCCGCTGTCCGACGAGGTGGTCGCCGCGCTGGGCCTGCCGGAGGGCACCACGAAGCTGTCGCCGTTCGAGCTGATGAAGGCGATCCTGCTGGCCGAGGTCGACCTGCTGTGGAACGGCGGTATCGGCACGTACGTCAAGGCGTCGACCGAGTCGCACGCCGAGGTCGGCGACAAGGCCAACGACTCGCTCCGCGTGAACGGCGCGGATCTGCGGGTGAAGGTCGTCGGCGAGGGCGGCAACCTGGGGCTGACCCAGCGCGGCCGGATCGAGTTCGCCCGCTCCGGCGGGAAGGTCAACACCGACGCGCTGGACAACTCGGCCGGGGTGGACTGCTCCGACCACGAGGTCAACATCAAGATCATGCTCGACCACCTGGTCACGGCGGGGCAGCTGACCGGTCCGCAGCGCAACGAGCTGCTGGCCGAGATGACCGACGAGGTCGCGGACCTGGTCCTGGCCGACAACTACCGGCAGAACGCCGTGATGGGTGTCAGCCGGGCACACGCCGAGCCGATGCTGTCGGTGCACGCCCGCCTGGTCGCCGCGCTGGACCTGGACCGCGAGCTCGAGGCGCTGCCGACCAAGCAGAAGTTCCGCGAGATGGAGAAGATCGGCCAGGGCCTGACCTCGCCGGAGCTGGCGACGCTGCTCGCGCACGTCAAACTGAGCCTGAAAGAGGAGCTGCTGGCCAGTGAGCTGCCCGGCCAGGGCGTGTTCGCGGCCCGGCTGCCGGAGTACTTCCCGAGCCAGCTGCGTGAGCGGTTCGGCGACGCGATCGCCGCGCACCCGCTCAGCCGGGAGATCACCACGACGCTGCTGGCCAACGAGGTCATCGACGGCGCGGGCATCACGTACCCGTTCCGGCTGGCCGAGGAGATCAACGCGTCGGCAACGGACGCGGTGCGCGCCTTCGCGGTCGTCACGAGGGTCTACGACCTGCCGGAGATCTGGCGGGAGATCGACGCGCTGGACAACCGGGTGCCGACCGAGGTCGCCGACCAGATGGTCCTGGAGACCCGGCGGCTGCTGGACCGCGCGTCGCGGTGGCTGCTGTCCAACCGGCCGCAGCCACTGGCGGTCGGTGCGGAGATCAACCGGTTCGCCAAGGTGATCAGGGTGATCGCGCCCAAGGTCGGCGACCTGCTGCGCGGCGAGGCCAAGCAGGCGGTGGAACGCGACACCGCGCAGCTGGTCGAGCACGGCGTGCCGGAGGCACTGGCCAGGCGGATAGCGGCGCTGCTGGACGCGTACGGCCTGCTGGACGTGATCGAGGTGGCCGAGCTCGCCGAACGCGAGACGGGCCTGGACATGGAACGCAGCCCGCTGGAGACCGCGGAGCTGTACTACGCCATGGCCGACCACCTGAACGTGGACCAAGTGCTGACGTTCATCAGCGGCCTTGAGCGGGGCAATCGCTGGCATGCTTTGGCGCGGCTGTCGTTGCGTGACGACGTGTACTCGTCGTTGCGGTCGATCACGCTGGACGCGTTGCAGCACAGCGACCCGGGTCAGAGTGCGCGGCAGAAGATCGAGAACTGGGAGAAGGCGAACGCGTCGCGGTTGGCGCGTGCGCGCACAGCGCTCGACGAACTGCGGCAGTCGGCCAAGCAGATGGATCTCGCCATGTTGTCCGTGGCGGCGCGCCAGATCCGCAGCATGATCCGCTGAAGAACTGCACCGAGAAATCCGCACCGACACCGCAGGGAGGTTCGTGTGGGCGTCTTCTACGCGACAGTATGGCCGCGCTGGTCCGACATGGATTCGTACCGGCACGTCAACCACGCGCAGACGATCACGCTGCTCGAGGAAGCACGGCTGCAGCTGTTGTACGGCGAAGGCGCCCGGCACGGCGCGGACCTGGTCGACGGCGGGCTGGTGGTCGCTCGGCTGGAAGCGGTGTACCAGGCACCGCTTTTCGTCAACGGCAACCCGTTCCGCGTCGGCCTGTCGATCAGCAGGCTGCGGGTGGCCGACTTCACCATCCACCAGGAGGTCCACTGTGGACCTTCGGAGGACGACAAGGTGGGCGTCGTCGCGGACGTGACACTGGCACCGTACGATCTGGAGAACGAGCGACCGCGGCGCCTGACGACCGCGGAGCGCGACTTCTTGGCAAGCTGGCGGTCCGGGGGCGACGAGGGTGTCTGAGCTGACTTTCGCTGATTCGCACGAGCGGGACGACCTGGGCGCGTTCGTCGCCAGGGCCGTCCGGCTCGACGGCGATTCGGTGGTCCGGCTCAAATCCCGTACCAGCGGCACCACCGGTGAGGACCTGATCGACGCCTGGGTGGCGACCCCGTTCGACGTGCTCGCCACCCGGACCGTCCGCGGGGCGATGGATCCCGCGGACGTGACGGTGTCGGCCACCGAACTGCTCGCGGGCCTGGCGATCGTGCGTGGTGAGACGGTCGACCCCGGCCTGCCGCGCGACCTGCTGTGGCGGTCCGCGCTGCCGCCCGGCCAGGGCTGGCAGATCATCGACCAGCTGCCCGCCGAGGTCGTGTCGTCGCTGGCCGACCGGGGGCTGTCGGTCGCGCGCGAGAACGCCGGCCCGCACGGTACGCCGCCCGCGTCACTGCTCGACCAGACAGTGCTCACGGTCAGCAGCGACGGTATGGAGATCAAAGTGCCGTTGCGCTGCCTGTTCGCGATGTCCGGCATGGGCTTCCTCGGCAACGAGAGCCCGGACGAGCAGGTCCGGGTCACCGCGACGGACTCGTGGCTGCGCATCGACGCCAGGTTCGGCGCAGTGGTACGGCGCAGGCACGCTCTGTTGCCGCTGCTTGTCTGAAAATTGCCTGATCAGGTTCGTTCGACACTCGTAAGGAGCAATCGCCCGGTCGGCAGGGCATGCTGGTGCCATGCCCGAGAAACCAGATGCCGAGAAGAAGCCCGACGAGCCCGATCCGGCGGGACAGTGGCTCGCGGAGACCTTCCCCGACCCGGAGCCGTGGCCGGAACCCCGCGCCCACGACCCGGCACACGACCAGCGGGGCGTCCAGCAGCTCAAGCACACCCGGCTCGGTGACGGACTGCGCGGTGCGGCGACGCTCGCGGCGGGCCTGTACGTCTACGACGCCTTGACCGACGACTCAGGCGACACGGGAGCCACCGACATGGGCGGCGACTTCAGCGGCGGATCCTGACAGGCCCTCAGACGAGCCAGACGGCCGCGTCCGGGGGCAGTTGGCCGTCCACGAGCGGCAGGCTGGCCAGCAGCACCTCACCCGGCGGGACCGGGACAGGCGCGGGCGAGGTGTTCAACGCGCAGATCAGCCCGCCACCCTTGCGGCGGAACGCGAAACACCCGGCGGGAGCGCCGTACCACTCGATCTCGGTCCCGGTGAACGCCTCGTGCGTCTTGCGGATCTCGATGCCGTGCCGGTACAGCGACAGCGTGGAGTCCTCGTCCTCCAGTTGGGCCTCGACCGTCAGCGGCGCCCACTCCAACGGCATCGGCAGCCAGGTGTCGGCGGTCGTGGAGAACCCGTACGGCGGCTCGGTTCCTTCCCACGGAACGGGAATCCGGCTGCCGTCGCGGCCGCGCTGCGTGTGCCCCGACCGTTCCCAGATCGGGTCCTGCAACGCCCACTCGGGCAGTTCGACAGTGGCCAGGCCCAGTTCTTCGCCGTTGTACAGGTACACGGACCCCGGCAGGGCGAGCTCGACCAACGTCATCGCCCGTGCGCGGCGCAACCCGAGTTCTCCGTCACCGTATCGAGTGACGTGCCGTACGACGTCATGGTTGGACAGCGTCCACGTCGGCGTGCTCTCGCCGGCCGCGCGCAGGGAGCCGTCGATGGCCGTGCGGACCGCGTCGGCGTCGAAGTCCGCGTCCACGAGCCGGAAGTTGAACCCCAGGTGCAGTTCGTCCGGGCGGACGTAACGGGCGAACCGGTCGTCGCCCTTCACCCAGATCTCGCCGACCGCCATGGTGTCCGGGTAGCTGTCGAGCACCTTGCGGATCATCCGGTGCACCTCGTGCACGCCGTCGTTGTCGAACCTCGGGTCGACCGCGTTGTCGTGCAGGAGTCCGGCACCCTGCGCCGCGACAGCCGGATCCATGTCCGGCAACGAGTCGGGCTTGGCCATGCCGTGCGCCACGTCGATGCGGAACCCGTCGACGCCCCGGTCGAGCCAGAACCGCAGTGTCCGTTCGAGGTCGGCGGCCACGTCGGGGTTCGCCCAGTTCAGGTCCGGCTGTTCGGGCGCGAACAGGTGCAGGTACCAGTCGCCGTCCGGCAACTGGGTCCACGCGGGCCCGCCGAAGACGCTCGTCCAGTTGTTCGGCGGGTACGACCCCTGCCGGAACCAGTACCGCTCGCGCTCCGGCGAACCCGGTCCGGCCTGCACCGCGGCGGCGAACCACGGGTGCTGGTCGCTGGTGTGGTTGGGCACCAGGTCGATCGTCACCCGGATGCCGCGCTCGTGCGCTTCCGCCACCAGCAGGTCGAACTTCTCCAGATCACCGAAGACCGGGTCCACGTCGCGCGGGTCGGCCACGTCGTACCCGTGGTCCGCCATCGGGGAGGTGTAGAACGGCGTCAGCCACAGCGCGTCGACGCCGAGCAGTTCCAGGTAGCCCAGCCGGGACCGGATCCCGTCGAGGTCACCGACCCCGTCGCCGTCGGAGTCGGCGAACGATCTGACGTACACCTGGTAGAAAACCGCGTTCTGCCACCAGGGTCCGTCGGCGTGTGTTGGCACGGTGGGTAATCCTGCCATTGTCAGGGGCTGGTTCGGCTGGAAAACAGCTAACTGTTCGCCCAAGATCACTCAGACCCAGCTGTTGAGCAGACTGTTCGCCGCCATCTCGAGGTAGCCCCACAACTGCGTCCGGTGTTCCTCGGACAGTCCCGCTTCGTCGACCGCGATCCGCATGCACCGCAACCATGCGTCCCGCTGGATCGGCCCGATCTGGAACGGCTGGTGCCGCATCCGCAACCGCGGGTGACCGCGGTTGTCGGAGTACGTGTGCGGACCGCCCCAGTACTGCATCAGGAACAGCCGCAGCCGCTCCTCGGCCGGTCCGAGGTCCTCCTCCGGGTACATCGGCCGGAGGATCTCGTCCTTGGCCACCTCGGCGTAGAACCTCGCGACGATCCGGTGGAACGTCTCCTCGCCACCGACGGCCTGGTAGAAACTCTGCGCCTGGGTCACGTCACCATTGTCCTACTTCGGCTGGCCGTAGAGGCGGCCGAGGGGCGGTTCGATGCCCGCTTCCTCCAGCGCCGGGATGATCCGCGCGCGCAGGGCACGCTGCACGGCCCACTGCCGACCGGCGCGGACCTTGACCGTCAGCCGCACGGTGATGCTCTCCGGTGTGATTTTGTCCACACCCAGCAGCTCCGGTGGTTCCAGCACGTCGTCGGACACCGGTTCGACCGCGACCTCGGCGGTCATGATGCGCTGGATCACGTCCGTCGCGGCCTCGATGTCCGCGCTGTAGGCCAGCGGGATGTCCACCACGGCGACCGCGAAGCCCTGGCTGGAGTTGCCGACCCGCAGGATCTCGCCGTTGCGCACGTACCAGACCGTGCCGTTCACGTCGCGCAACGTGGTCACCCGCAGCCCGACGGACTCGATGGTTCCCGTCGCGGGGCCCACGTCGACGATGTCACCGACGCCGTACTGGTCCTCCAGCATCATGAACACGCCGGACAGGAAGTCCTTGACCAGGTTCTGCGCGCCGAAACCGATCGCGACACCGACGATCCCGGCCGAGGCGATGATCGGCCCGAGGTCGATCCCGATCTCGCCGAGGATCAGGATGAACGCCAGGCCGTAGACCAGGAACGAGACCAGCGACTTCATCACCGAGCCGATGGTCTGCGCGCGCTGCTGGCGCCGCTCGGACACCAGCGCGCCGACAGCCTGCGGGGCCCGCTCCTTGAGCGGCCGCAGCAGCCGGGGGGTCTTGCCGTTGCTCGCGCCCTTGGCGAGCCGGTCGATGGTGCGCCGCGCCATGAACCGGATGGCGAACGCCACCACCAGGATGATGAGGATCCGCAACGGGGCGTTGGCCAGCCAGTGCACCGCCCCCGCCACCCAGGTGTTGTCGGTCATCTGGAACACCGCCTTGCACAGTGTTCCGTCCTCTTTCACGCAGGCGGGGGGCTCGAGACCTAGGGGATTCATCGATCCGATCTTGCGGTGGGGGACTGGGGCTTGCGCCAGGCTAGTGGTTGCGAACGGGAGTTCGTTGGGGGTATTCGGCGGATCCAGGTTTTCGCTGGGCGTGCCGGACGAAGGGGCCGGTACCGGGGTTGTACCGGCGCCTTTGGCCGGTGCGTCCAGCGGGAAGCTGGGCCGTCGAGACCCCCGACAGACTTCCGTTCGTGACCACTAGTGGTTGCGAACGGGAGTTCGTGACCATTAGAACGCGGGCGTTCAGCACCCGTTCACGGGGGTTTTGACGAGTTGGGACGTGACACGTATGCCAACACACGTGCGCGAGGGGTGTGGTTTGTGGTCGACTATGGCCTGCACCCCGGTGGAGGTGGTCGCGTGCTCGACCGAAAACCGACTCCGATCAGCGGCGCGAAACATGGTGCAACCGGCACCGTGAACGCGTCGCTGACAGCGCTGCACCCGCAACTGCCAGCTGCGGACCAGCGTTCGGCGTCGACCGTATCGACGGGGCCGCCTGCGCTCCCGGAACCCATATCGGCGCCGGTAGCGCCGTGGGGCAGGCGCAGGGTCCTGTTACTCAATGCCACGTTCGAGCCGCTCACCGCGTTGCCGTTGCGGCGGGCAGTCGTGCTCGTGGTCTGTGGCAAGGCTGAGGTCGTGCACGGCGATCCGACCGGAATCGTGATGCATTCCGCCACGTCCGGTGTGGAGATCCCGTCGGTGATCAGGCTGAGCAACTACGTGCGCGTGCCCTACCGCGGGCGCGTGCCGTTGACCCGTGCCGGTCTGATGCACCGAGACCGCTACAGATGCGCTTACTGCGGCGGTCGGGCGGAAACTATAGATCACGTCGTGCCGCGCAGCCGTGGGGGTCCCCACACGTGGCAGAACTGTGTGGCCAGTTGCGCGAAGTGCAATCACAAGAAGGCTGACAAGCTGCTCAGCGAGTTGGGCTGGCGGCTGAGGGTCGTGCCCGCGGCGCCTCGCGGGCCGCACTGGCGCCTGCTCGCCGGGGTGGCCGACGCCGACCCGCTCTGGCTGCCCTACCTGGGCGAGCCCGCCGCCTGACCCTCTCTGGCGGAACGCTCAGGAGGTGACGCGAGTACCCGCGGTGACACGAGTCCCGCGGGTGACGCGGGTGCCCCTCGTGACGCGAGTGCCCCGGGTGACGCGCGTTCCGCAGGTCACGCGAGTGCCCTCGCGAGTGACTCGAGTTCCTTCACGGGTCACGCGAGTGCCGGCCGTGACTCGGGTTCCTTCGCGGGTGACGCGGGTACCTGCGGTGACGCGGGTACCTTCACGCGTCACACGGGTGCCCTCACGGGTGACGCGTGTACCGGACGTGACACGCGTGCCGCGCGTGACGCGAGTGCCCCGGGTGACGCGGGTTCCGCAAGTTACGCGGGTACCTTCCGCATCGGCCGTCACCCTCGTTCCGCGAGTGACCCGAGTGCCACGAGTGACGCGGGTGCCTGCCGTGACTCGGGTTCCCTCGGCGTACCCATCACACAATGCAGCGAACAGAGCGTCGACGGTCGCCTGATCGGGGGTCGTCATCGTGGCCATGGCAGGTCCTCCTCGTGACTCAAACGTGAGAAGTAGCGATTCGAGCGGGTCCGCAAGGTCCGTACAGGTGAAAGTTATGAGGGTTCGACAAAACCCGCAAGCCGTCAAGAAGGTCCAACCGTTCGGTTTGGGATTGATACGGCCGTTCGCCGCTACCCGCTCAGCCGGGTGCGGGACACGGTTGGGGGACACATGGCGCATACGGGTTACCAAAGCCGCAGGACATAAGACTGTCCGGAGTCGGAACGCCTCCCACTGAGTGACACGCCCACTGGGGCGGACACCGGGGCCAACTCTCCCAAGTGGAGGGGTGTCGGTTACCTTTGACGGGTGAGCCCGGTCGAGACAATTCTCGTCTTCGTAGTGATCCCGGCGGCCATCTACGGCGCCGTGGCGTTGCTGACGCTGCGCGAGCGTGCCGCAAAGACCCCGAGGTACCGGCCAGGGCAGGACTGGGACTACCCGCCTGTCTGGTGGACCGCCAACCCAGCGGGGACGGCGCAGCCGGCGCACGCCGGTGACGACAACGCTGACTCCGCGCCGAACGCGCGGACCGCTTGGGGAGGTGCCCGTGGCAGCTGGTGAGGTCGTCAAGGCCGGTCCGGCCGTCATCGACGAGTCGCAGCTTCCGGAAGGCACGGTCGTCACGAACACCGGACGCCTGTCCATCGCGCGGGCCTACGAGGAGGCCACGCCCCCGTTGCCGTTCACGCCGGTCCAGCTGTCCCGCTTGGACGAGGCGCTGACTCTGGCGTCCCGTGCGGCGAAGCTGGCCTTCAGCGTCTACCTGGGACCGCTCGGCACCGGCGGCGACACCAGGGTGGAGGCCGAGCGCCTGCACGCCACCAGCGCCGACGTCAGCCACTCCGTGCTGATCGCGGTCTCCCCGGGCCAGCGCGCGGTCGAGATCGTCACCGGTGAGGAAGCCTCCCGCCGCCTGCCCGACCGCGGCCTGAAGCTGGTCGTGATGGCGTTGGTCGCGTCCTTCAAGGAAGGCGACCTGGTCGGTGGACTGGTCAGCGGCCTGCGCATGCTGGCCGACCAGGCAGGCACCCCCGCCCAGTAAGCAAAACCCCAGCTCACCCCTCGTGAGTGGGTGGTCCGGTCAGAACCGGACCACCCACTCACGAGGGGTTTTTGCTAGGACTGCTGGTCGAACTCGCGCGCGGCGAGGGCTCGGACGATGCCCGCCCGGCCCTCGGAAACCAGGCGCCGCAACGCGGGCGGCCGCTCCTGAGCCAGCCACGCGTCCGCCACCTCGACCGTGCTGCGGTCCACGTGCCACGCCGGGAACAGGCCGAGCACGACCGGCTGCGCCCGCTCGCTGGACCGCCGCTCCCAGACGTCGGCGACGTCCTCGAAGTACTTCTCCGCGTAGGACGCGATCAGCTTCTTCTGGCCGGGGTGGGAGAACCCGGCGATGATCGCCTCGTTGACCGCGTTCGGCAGGTCGTCGTCGTGCACGGCGCGCTGCCACGCCTCCGCTTTGGACTCCGCGTCCGGCCGCAACGCCAACGCGCGCTCCGCGTGCCGCTTGCCCGTCGCGGTCGAGTCACGCGCCAGCTCGGCCTCGACCTCGGTGGCGCCCGCGGCGCCGTGCGCGACCAACGTGGACAGCAGCCGCCACCGCTGGTCGGTGTCCACGACGAGGCCGTCCAACGGCGCCGAGTCGTCCAGCCAGCCCCGCACCAGCGCGATCTTCTCGTCGTCCAGCACGGACGACGCCAGCGCCGAGACGAACCCGAGCTGGTGGTCCGAACCGGGTGCCGCGGCGAGCACGAGCTCGACCAGCCGGTCGGTGAGCAGCCGCCAGCCCTCCGGCGCCCACGCCGGGTCGGCGTACGAGGACAACGCGGTCTGTGCCTGCAGCAGCAACCGCTGCACGACACCGATCTCGGTCTCCGCGGCCACCCCGCTGATCACCAGTGCCACGAAGTCGCGGGCCTTGAGCTCGGCCTCGCGCGTCATCTCCCACGCGGCCGACCAGCACAGCGTGCGCGGCAACGGCTCGGCGATGTCGGAGATCCGGTCGATCAGGGTCTCCAGCGAACCCGGGTCGAGCCGCATGGTGCAGTAGCTCAGGTCGTCGTCGTTGACCAGCACCAGCTTGCCGCGCGGGACACCGACCAGCTCGGGGATCGCGGTGCGCTGGCCGTCGACATCGGCTTCGACGCGGTGCGTGCGCACGAGCTTGCCGTCCACGTCGTCGTACACGCCGACCGCCACGCGGTGCGTGCGCAGCTCGCCCGCGCCCGGCTTCGCGCCGCCCTGCGTCACGGCGAACTCGGTGAACTTGCCGTCCGCGTCGAGTTTGAACGACGGGCTCAACGAGTTCAGGCCGGTCGTCTCCAGCCACTGCGCGCTCCACCACGACAGGTCGCGGCCGGACGCCTCCTCCAACGCGCCGAGCAGGTCCGCCAGGGTCGCGTTGCCCCAGGCGTGCTTGGCGAAGTACACCCGCAGCCCGGACAGGAAGTTGTCCTCGCCGACGTAGGCGACGAGCTGCTTGAGCACCGAGGCGCCCTTGGCGTACGTGATGCCGTCGAAGTTGACCTCGACCGCTTCCAGGTCCTGGATGTCCGCGGCCACCGGGTGCGTGGACGGCAGCTGGTCCTGCCGGTAGGCCCACGACTTCTCGATGTTGGCGAAGCTGGTCCACGCGTGCTTGTACTCGGTCACCGAGGCCTGCGCGAAGACGCTGGCGAACGTGGCGAACGACTCGTTCAGCCACAGGTCGTCCCACCAGCGCATGGTCACCAGGTCGCCGAACCACATGTGCGCCATCTCGTGCAGCAGCGTCTCGTTGCGCCGCTCGTACAGGTAGCGGGTGACGCGGCTGCGGAAGACGTAGTCCTCGAGGAAGGTCACGCAGCCCGCGTTCTCCATCGCGCCGGCGTTGAACTCCGGCACGAACGCCTGGTCGTACTTGCCGAACGGGTACCGGACGCCGAAGTTCTTGTGGTAGAAGGCGAAACCCTGCTTGGTCTCCTCGAACAGCCGCTCGGCGTCCAGGTGCTCGGCCAGCGAGGCCCGGCAGTACAGGCCGAGCGGGATGTCCTCTTCGCCCGGTTCGCTGTACACGTCGCGCCATTCCGCGTACGGGCCCGCGACGATCGCCACCAGGTAGGTCGACATCGGCTTGGTGGTCTCGAAGACGCGGGTCACCGCGCCGGAGCCGGTCGCGGCCTCCGACGCGATCGCGGAGTTCGACACGACCTTCCAGTCCGACGGCGCGGTCACCGTCATCTGGTAGGTGGACTTCAGGTCCGGCTGGTCGAAGCACGTGAACACGCGCTTGGCGTCCGCGGTCTCGAACTGCGTGTACAGGTAGACGCCGTTGTCGACCGGGTCGACGAACCGGTGCAGGCCTTCGCCGGAGTTCATGTACCGGCACTGCGCCTCGACCACGAGCTCGTTGGACTCGGCCAGGTTCGGCAGCTTGATGCCGTCGTCCTCGCGGTAGCCGGACACGTCCAGCTCGACGCCGTTGAGTGTGGCACTGGTCACCGACTCGGCGACGATGTCCACCCACGAGTCCGCGCCGGTCTCGCGGCTGCGGAACCGCACGGTCGTGCGGGAGGTGAAGGTGCCCTCTCCTGGCTGGCCCGCGCCGTCGGTCAGGTCCAGCGCTATCGCGTAGGAGCCGACCTCGAGCAGCTCGGCGCGCTGCTGGGCTTGGGTTCTGGTCAGGTTGGGGGCGGCCACTGATCACCTCAGGTTCGACTGGAAGTTGACAACGGTATCCAATCACGCCTTCGGGGAAGATGTTGACGGCCGATCCGGTTGTGCAGGACATGAGCGCCGATACCGCCAATACAGACCAAACTGCCAAGGTCGATTTCTACTTCGACCCGGTCTGCCCGTTCGCGTGGATCTCCTCCCGCTGGATCCTCGAGGTGGAGAAGCACAGGAAGATCGACCTGAGGTTCCGCGTGATGAGCCTCTCGGTCCTCAACGAAGGCCGCGACCTGCCCGCGGACTACCGCAAGCTGCTGGACAACGCGTGGGGCCCCGTGCGTGTCGCCATCGCCGCCGCGCAGGCAAAGGGGGAAGAGGTGCTGCGCGACCTGTACACCGCGTTGGGCACCCGCCTGCACAACGAGGGGCGCAAGGACTACGACGCCGTCATCGCCGAGGCACTCGCCGACGTCGGCCTGCCCGCGGAACTCGCCGAGGCGGCCACCTCGACCGACTACGACGAGGCGCTCCGCAAGAGCCACCACGAGGGCATGGACCCGGTGGGCATGGACGTGGGCACGCCGACGATCCACATCGACGGTGTCGCGTTCTTCGGCCCGGTGCTCACCAGCATCCCGCGTGGCCAGCAGGCGCTCGACGTCTTCGACGGGGCCCGGCTGCTCGCGAGCTACCCGGACTTCTACGAACTCAAGCGCACACGCTCGGGTGAGCTGAACTTCAACTGAGTTACCCGTGAGTTACCCGGCGTTCTAAGGTCGGTGGTGCCTGTAGTGCTCGTTCCGGCACCACCGACTTGAGGGAGTGACCCATGGCGGCCCCTGTCACCACTCGGACCGGCCACGTGATCGACGGCCAGCAGCTCGACGGCGGGCCGGACACCATCGACGTGGTGAACCCCGCGACGGACGAGGTGATCGCGGCGGTGCCCGCGGGCACCGCCGCCGACGTGGACGCGGCCGTGCGAGCGGCCTCCCGCGCGTTCACCAGCTGGTCGCGGACGTCGGTCGAGGATCGGGTGGCGTTGCTGCGGCGGATCGGCACCGAGCTCGGCGCACGGCGCGACGAGATGGCCGCGACGATCACCGCCGAGATGGGGTCACCGCTGTCGTTCTCCGTCAACGTGCAGGCTTCCCTGCCGATCGCGGTCACCACCAGCGTCGCCGACCTGCTGGACGGCGGGTTCGCGTTCAGCGAGGAGATCGGCAACTCCCTCGTGCTGCGCGAACCGATCGGCGTCGTCGGCTGCATCACGCCGTGGAACTACCCGCTGCACCAGATCGTGGCCAAGATCGTCCCGGCGCTGGCGGCGGGCAACACGGTCGTGCTCAAGCCCAGCGAGATCAGCCCGTTGACCGCAGGCCTGTTCATGGCTGTGCTCGAGTCCGCCGGTGTGCCCGCGGGCGTGGTGAACCTGGTGCACGGCACCGGCCCGGTCGTCGGTGCGGCGATCGCGGCGCACCCCGGCGTCGACATGGTGTCGTTCACCGGCTCGACCCGCGCGGGCAAGCTCGTCACGACCGCCGCCGCGGGCACCGTCAAGCGCGTGTCACTGGAACTGGGTGGCAAGTCCGCCAACGTGATCCTCGACGACGCCGACCTGGGCGCGGCTGTGAAGAAGGGCATCGCGAACGCGTACATCAACGGCGGCCAGACGTGCACCGCCTGGACACGCATGCTCGTGCCCGCCGACAAGCACGACGAGATCGTCGAACTGGCCGCCGCCGCGGCCGGGAAGTACACCGTGGGCGACCCGAACGAGGACGGCACCCGCATCGGGCCGATGTCCTCGACCGCGCAACGCAACCGCGTCCTCGGCTACATCGCCAAGGGCGTCGAGGAAGGCGCGACGGTCGCGTTCGGCGGCGAGGACACCTCCGGGCTGCCCGCCAAGGGCGCGTACGTGCCGCCGACGGTGTTCGCGAACGTGCGCCCCGACATGGTGATCGCGCAGGAGGAGATCTTCGGCCCCGTGCTGTCCGTGCTGCCGTACCGCGACGAGGACGAAGCCGTCGAGATCGCCAACTCGACTGTGTACGGCCTGTCGGGCTCGGTTTTCTCCGGCGACCCGGAGCGCGGGCTGGCGGTGGCCAAGCGGATGCGCACCGGCCAGGTCAGCATCAACGGCGGCTCGTTCAACCCGCTGGCGCCGTTCGGCGGCTACCGGCAGTCCGGCAACGGCCGTGAGCTCGGCAAGTACGGCATCGAGGAGTTCACCGAGCTGAAGGCCATCCAGCGATAAGGACCTCACGCTGCCCGGCGACGAACTCCGCGTCGACCGGGTCGCCGTGCCCGGGGACCACGACGACGGGATCCAGTGCCAGCAACGCTTCCAGCGCCGCGGGCCACCGGGTCACGTCGCCGTCCCCGAACGAGTCCTCGATGTAGTGCGGGTGCTCGACCAGGTCGCCCGCGAAGACGGACCGCGTGTCCGGCACCTCGATCACGGTGTCGCAGAACGAATGCGCGGGACCGAAGTGACGGAGTACGACCTTCCGGCCGCCCAGGTCGATCTCGGCCTCGGCGGTGAAGGTCCTCGTCGGTGTGACGAGTTCGGATTCCTCCATCGCGGTGGCGAGTCCGGGCTTGCCGTCGTCCAGGTAGCGCTGAACCCAGGTCATGCGCTCCTCGGGATCGAACCGGAAGTTCTCGTTCGCCCACACCTCGCACGGCATGAACGGGCCGGTGCCGTACCAGTGGTCGAAGTGGTTGTGCGTGTACACGACCTGCCACGGCTTGTCCGTGACAGTCATGATCTTGTCAGCCAGCGCGGCGCCTTGGACGTGGTCGCCCGGGGTGTCGATCACCAGGCACTGCTCGTCGCCGACCACCAGACCTGTGGTCAGGTCCAGTTCCTCGTGCCGGATCGCGTAGACGCCGTCGGCGACCTCGATCACTGGAACACACCGTTGATCAACGTCGGCGTGGCCTTGCTGACGTTGACCTGGCCCGCCAGCGCGATGTCCTCCGACAGGCCCTTGTCGCCCAGTTCCAGGCCGGACCCGCAGCCGCCCAGCAGCTCCGCCAGGTACGGCTCGGCCGTGCGGTACGAGGTCGCGGCGAACGCCGCCTCCGGCGACGCCGGGTTGTACCCCTCGGCCAGCAGCGCCGACACGATCGCGCCCGCCCCGACGTAGTCCTCCAACGCCACCCGCAACGGGCCGGACTTGCCCCGCTCGTGCATGTTCACGCCCCACTGCTCACCGGCGGGGACAACACCGATGGGTCCGCGGTCGGCCAGGTCGATCGCCTTGTCCGCGACCGCGGCGGCGTTGCGCAGGCACCCCGCCATCACCCGGGTCTGCTGAGCGGCCCGCTCGCAGAGCCTGCCGCCGTTGGGGGAGGTGAAGGCGATCTCCGTGCCCGCTTGGACGGACTTGAGATCGCTGGGACGCCGCAGCCCGGTCGACTCCGCCGACGGCGCCCGCAGCGCCAGTCGCGCGCCCTGCCCCACGATCAGGTCGACCGAGGTCGTGAAGCTCAACACATCCACGATGACCAGTACCGTGCAGTGCGGGGCCAGCGCTTCCACGCCGTCCATGCCCCATTCCAGCCGTACGCCGAAGCCGTCCTGAGTGAACATGCCTCCAGCCTTCCAGGCCCGTCCATGGCACACTTCGGCGCGTGCGTGTGTATCTCGGAAGTGACCATGCCGGTTACGAGCTGAAGACTTATCTGGTGGACCACCTCAATCAGGCTGGCCACGACGTGGTCGACGTGGGCCCCCATGCCTACGACGCGCAGGACGACTACCCGCCGTTCTGCATCGAGACGGCGCGGCGCGTGGTCGGCGACGACGGCAGCCTCGGCGTCGTGATCGGCGGATCCGGCAACGGTGAGCAGATCGCGGCCAACAAGGTCGAGGGCTGCCGCGCGGCGCTGGCGTACAACGTCGAGACCGCGAAGCTGGGCCGTCAGCACAACAACGCCCAGATCGTGGCGGTGGGCGCGCGGATGCACACCCCCGAGGAAGCGGCGGGAATCGTCGACGCGTTCCTGGCCACGGACTTCGAAGGCGGCCGGCACCAGCGCCGGATCGACCTGATCCTGGACTACGAGCGCACGGGCACCCCGCCCACGTTGCCGGAGTAGACTTCCGGGCAAATGCCTGAAGGTCACACGCTGCACCGGCACGCCCGGATGCACCACCGCCGCTACGCGGGCCACCCGGTCGAGGTGTCCAGCCCACAGGGCCGGTTCGCCGCCCAGGCGTCTGTTTTGGACGGGCGGAAGCTGGTGCGCGCCGAAGCGCACGGCAAACACCTGTTCCACGTGTACGGGCCGGATGCGGTCGTGCACATCCACCTCGGTCTGCTCGGCATCTTCGACGAGCGCAAGCTGCCCCTGCTCGACCCGGTCGGACAGGTCAGGATGCGGCTGGTCGGGCGTACACATTGGACAGACCTGCGCGGTCCGAACGCGTGTGAACTCTGGACAGCCGACCAGGTGGCGGCGTTGCGCGCGCGGCTGGGTCCGGACCCGCTGCGCCGCGACGCCGACCCGGAGCGGGCGTGGCAGCGGATCTCCCGCTCCCGCGTGCCGCTGGCGGCGCTGCTGATGGACCAGGCCGTGATCGCCGGAGTGGGCAACGTCTACCGCGCCGAAGTCCTGTTCCGGCACGGTATCCCGCCGCTGCTGCCGGGCAGGCAGCTCGAGCAGACGCTGTACAAGGAGATCTGGAACGACCTGGTCGACCTGATGAACCACGGCGTGAAAGCCGGGCAGATCGACACGGTCCGGCCCGAGCACATGCCCGAGGTGATGGGCCGCGAGCCGCGCAAGGACGCGCACGGCGGCGAGGTCTACGTCTACCGGCGTGACGGGCTGCCCTGCTATGTCTGCGGCACTCCGGTGGCCAAGACGGAACTGGCCGGGCGCAACCTCTTCTGGTGCCCCACCTGCCAAGCGGAGTAACGCCTTTCGGCTGACCGGCGTCGTTCGCGCCGACGCGGCGCGGGTATCCGACCGGCATGGTCCGTGTCGTGTTGCTTGCCCTGCTGTTGTCGAGCTGCGCCGCCTTACCTGGTCAGACGGGACCCGGCCAGAACGTGCCGGTCCAGACGATTCCCACCGGCACACCGGACGCCGCGACCGCGAAGGCGAAACTCGCCGCGCTGGTCGCCCAGGCCCCGGCGTCGCTCAACGGCTACGAACGTTCCTGCGACAAAGGCGAAACCTGCGTGTTCGGGCAGCCGTGGCTGGACGTCGACGGCGACGGCTGCGACCAGCGCAGCCAGGTCCTCGCCCGTGACCTGGCCGACGTGGTCAGGAAGGAAGGGCGTTGCTCGGTCACGTCGGGCACGCTGAAAGACCCGTACACCGGGGAAACGATCACCAGTGTGGCCAAGATCCAGATCGATCACGTGGTGCCGCTGGCGGAGATGTGGCGCTCGGGCGCGGCGGGCTGGGACGTCGGCCGCCGGGCGACCGCCGCCAACGACCTGCGCAACCTCGTTGCCGTGCAAGGGAAAGTCAATCAGTCCAAGGGCGACAAGACACCGGACAAGTGGATGCCGCCCAACACGGGCTACGCCTGCTCGTACGCCCGGATCTACGTCGGTGTCAAAGCCGACTACGCGTTGACCACGACAGCCAGCGAACGCACCGCCCTCGAACGCGCACTCAGCAGCTGCGCATAGGGAAACGGGCGGCCCGTCGCCGGACCGCCCGCTCTCTGGCTCCAGGAAATCAGAAGTCCCCGCCGCCGAAATCGCCGCCGCCGAAGTCACCCCAGTCGCCGCCCATGTCGCCGCCGCCGTCACCGCCCGTGTCGGCCATGGCGTCGGCCTGCCCGGCGTCGTATCCGGACTCCCACGCCGCGGCGTCGGGGATACCGTGCATGCCCGAGAACATCGCGTCGAACAGCAGGAACGTACCGACACCCCAAGCACCGGCGACGAGCGCGGGCTTCCACCACGGCTCGCTGTACCAGCCTTGCGGCACCGGACGGCCCGCGACGCGACCACCGGGGTAGTAGTACGGCGTGCCTTCGCCCGGCCGCGCCGACGCCGCGTACTCGTGGCCTTCGACGTTGACCCGGCGGTCGTCGGTGACGCGGCCTGCCTCGGCCTGCTCGCGGTCCTCCGGCAGCGCGGGCCCCGGGTCCAGGCCCATCGCCTCACGCGCGGCCCGCACGTAGTACAGGCCTTCCAACGCCGTCTTGGTCACCAGCTTGGCCTGCTCGGCCGTCTGCACCTGGTCCATCTGCGATCCGGCGGCGGTGTAGCGCTCGGACGCGTCGGCCAAGGCCTGCTTGGACGCCTCGTCGGTGCCGGTCAGGTTCATCACCTGGCCACCGAGCCGTTCGACCCAGCGGCGCGCGTCGGCCTTGGCGTTCTCCAGCTCGTTGCGCCGAGCTGTCGCCCGCTTGTTGGCGGCGATGAAGATCAGCCCACCCACCACGACAATCAGTACAACCACCACGATGGCCGTGCCCACGACGCCTCCACTCGAGCGCTTCGAAGTCCTCAAATTGGACAACGTCGAACGCTACCGTGTCGGTTCCCGACATGTGCGTCAGAACACCTCGGGGCAGAATGGCTGATCGTCAGCCAGAAATGCCCGAGATGCCGGAATCAGCGTCCCGGGAGTGACCTCGCGGACGCGTCCCGAGGCGGCCAGCTCGGTCAGCCGCGGGCCGCCGAGGTACACCGCGCCGAGGACCACGACGTCCATGGCCAGGTCCGGCTCGGCGTCGGTCCGTTCGACGGTCGCGGCGCCGGACGAGTCCACGACCAGCCGCCACCTGCCCTGATTCCACGGGCACAGCTCGTCGGTCACCTCGAGCACGGTGTCCAGCGGCGCGGAGTACCGGCGCTCGGCGAGCGCGCGGTCCACGTCGACCAGACGCACCCACAGCGCGTCCCGCTGCTTGCGCACGATCTGGCGGGCGTCGGCCACCACGTGGATCAGGGAATCGTCGACCGGCAGCGGCGCGTCGATTTCCGAGATCAGATCGAAGTCGAGCAGGAAACGCCAGAGCGCGGCCGCGGCCACCGGGGTGTCGGCGGCGAACTCGTACACACCGAGTTCGCCTTGCGGGCCGCGGTCGCCCTCTTTGCGCTTGGTCCGGTAAATCACGTACCCGTCCGGGTGGACAGCGAAGGTCAGTGCCGAGGAGCCTTCCCGGTCGGCCTCGTCGTCCCACAGGTACAGCGTCCATGCCTGCTCGTCGCGCGACAGCCAGCCGGTTCGCTGGGGCGCGATCCGGTCGTAGATCCCTTTGACGAGCGGAAGCGCCTGCTCACGGGGTACGAGCCGGACCCGGTGCTCACCGACATCCGTGCCCGGCCGGAACCGCAGGCCCTTCGGAATGCTCGCCCGCGTGTACTGCGAGGCCACGCCGTAGCCGAAGCGGCCGTAGATCCCGCCTTCCGACGCCCACAGCGCGGCGACTGGCTCAAGGCCCTTGTCGTGCAATTCGTGCAGCTGTGCCCGCATCAGCTGCGTCAGCGCGCCACGCCTGCGCTGGTCCACCTTCACCGTGACGGTGGTGACCGCCGCGAACGGCCGCGACCCGACGCCGGGCAGCGTCATCCGCCGGGTCAGGACGGCTGCTGTGCCGACGCACTCGTCGCCGTCGAACGCGACGTGCATCCGGCCGGGGTCCCACTCGTGGCGGTACCACTCTTCGTCCTTGTCCTTGATCTCGTGCAGGAATGCGGACATGAACGTGGTGAACACGGTGGTGAAGTCGGCGTCGGTGGCGGTGCGTACGGTGAACTCTGGCACCCTCGCATTCCTAATCGAACCGGCCAGATGTTGCCACTGAGTTTCCTGTGGACGTATGGTGTGCGCAATTTCCGGCCGAGCGGGGAATGACGTGGGGTAGGGATCCATGCGCCTGGACACCCTGACTCTGGTGCGAGAGGCACACGCCGAGGACTCGGCGAGCATCGGCGAGGTGCACGCGGAAGCCTGGCGTGTGGCGTACCGGGACTTGTTCGAATCGCGGTTCCTGGCCGCGCAGGTGGAGATCCGCCGCGGCCAATGGGCGGATCTGCTGGCCGACGGCGACCTGCGCGGTACGGTGCTGCTCGCCGAACGCGGCCACCGGGTGGTGGCCTTCAGCCATTTCGGGACGTCCGGCGAAGACGGCAAAGGTGAGATTTTCGCGTGTTACGCACGCCCGTCGGCGTGGGGGACCGGCGTCGCGTCCACGCTGATGCAGCGCGTGCAGGAGGCGCTCGCCGAGGCGCGGCACCGCGACATCAGAGTGTGGACGCTGTCCGGCGCGAACCGCTCACGGCACTTCTACCGCAAGGAGGGGTTCCGCGAGTCGGGGCGCAGGCGGGAATGGGACTACGGGGACGGCAGGCCGGTGCTGGAACTGGAGTACGTCCGCAGCATCCGGCACCTGCGTCACTGAGGCTGGTCCAGAGCGGACAGAGCCGCGCGGACGAAGTCGGGGATCGGTTTCTTCTGGTTGGTGGCGGGGTCGACGAAGACGTGCCTGATCTCGCCTTCGGTGATCAGTTCACCGCGGACCCGGAACCGGGGCAGGACGACCATGCTCGTGGTGCCGAGGTGGTGGACGGGCATCTCGATGTCGACCTCGTCGTCGAACGCGGCGCTGCGCACGTAACGGAGCCGCGACTCGGCGACCATCATGTCGGCGCCCTTCTCGACCATCTCCTGATAGCTGCACACGTGCGCGCGCCACAACTCGGTCAACGCGACGTCGTAGTAGAACATGTAATGCCCGACGAACATCACTCCCTGCTGATCGCACTCGCTGTAGCGAACCCTGATCCTGTGCACGAACATGACACATTGTTGCGCAAAGTCAGCCGACAAGCGCGTAAGCCCGAACAGGGAACGTTCCCATCCCCTTGACGGCTGGCGGAGCGGCGTGGAATCGGAAACCATGTGGCGGCAACGCATCGAGCCCGGTCAAGTGCTCGACCACAGGAATGCCCGCGCCCAGCAGAGCGGTGTGCGCGGGTCGCTTGCCGTCGGTCGTGTCATCGATGTTCATGGAGTCGATGCCCACGACAGCGGATCGTTGTTCGACGAGCCACCGCGCGGCGTCCTCAGTGAGGAACGGATGCAGACCACTGGTGTACTCAGCGGTGCCCCAGTGCTTGTCCCATCCGGTGTCGAAGAGAACGGCCTTGCCCGTGACCTCATAGGCCAGCAACAGCTTGCGGTCGATCACCCGCTCGCCGACCCGGACGACGATGCCGTCGACATCGACCAGGCGGCCGAGTTCCAGCTGTGAGACGTCCTGCCCGCCGCGGAACCGGTGCACCGGACTGTCCACATAGGTGCCGGTGTTGCCGACCATGCTGATCTTGCCGAGGTGGAACTCGGTGCCGGGCGAATAGTGGCCCTGTGAGTCGGTGAACGACAACCAGTCGCTGATCTCCGGCCCGGGAAGCCCGGAGTGAGTGGTCATGTCGTGTTCGATGACGTGGCTGAGGTCGATGAGGCGCTGTGTGGCGGCGGTGGTCTCGGTGCCGCGCGAGCCCTTGTGGGGTTCCTGGACGAGGGACTTGTTGGAGATGGTGACGGAGCCGACCATCAACAGCCCGAGGTGCCGTACGAACAACTCGCCGAGTTCACCGTCGTCGATGTCGTCGCCGGGGATGTCGAGCCGGAATTCCTGGGCCTGCAAAGCCCCGCCGTTGCTGAAGGTAACGGCCGCGTCGAACTGCACTCGCCACTGGACACCAGGCGATACTGTCATCCCGTGGACACGATGCTCGCGTGTGCCACGTCGCACTCCATACACCCACTGCCCTGGCGGCAAAGGAGAACAGTGGGATCCGCGGTCACCCTCGGTACACCGACCCGCACCAGATCCGCAGCGGAGAACAACCGCGCCTGAGCGTTCCCTACCGTCCCTAGACGCTGTGCGTCGCCGAGCCAGTCGTCAGCGGCGTCGAATCCCTGACAGCAATGATCCGGCTCACTGATGGTGACCTTGCGGACCCCGTCGCCATGGGAAACCAACGCCCAGTGCTCCCCACGGTAAGGAACCCCAGCCAGGTCCTCAACGAGGTGCATGGTGGTGTTCGCGTCGTGGCCGACGCCCAGCAACAGCACAGATCCACCGAGCTCGTAGACCCGACCGATCGGACTGTCCAAACCATGCGGTGGCGAAAGCGGCTGCGGCGCGACGATCCGCTCAGCGAACCGGCCGACAGCGGCGAACGTCGACGACGGATGATCACCCCGAAGCACCCCAGGCAACCGCCAGAAAGTCTCGGCAAGAACGCCCATGTCGCTGGTCGGAGTGCGCACGGGGTCGTACGGCTCAGGCCTGCCGCCCCCAGTCATCGACGGCATGACCAACGTCCCGTCAGCACCAACAGCAGCACGCAACGCCTCGATCAAACCAAGCGGACCACCCTCAACCGGCCCAACGGCCCGAAAGGACGAATGAACAACCAGGACATCCCCACCATGAACACCGAGCGCCCGCAACTGCCCACCAAGCTCCGCGACCATGAATTCCAGTGAACCACGCACGCGAACAACCTTCTGGTGACCGGCTAGGAAGTGGTTCGCCGGTCGGCCTGCACGGCTCGCCAAGCCAGCAGACGGCGGTACGCCTCCAAGCCGTCCGGCACCCAGGCCCACTCGGGCAGCCGCGATTCCAACTCCTCGACGGTGAGAAAAGCATGCCAGGCGACTTCCTCGACCTGCGGATCGACAGCCAGCGTGCACCGCACCTCATAGACAGCGGACCACCATGAGTGGTCCGCCGTCTCGTAGAGAAACTTGAAGAGTGGTACAGGCGCAGCCAACCCCGACACGCCCAGTTCCTCCTCAGCCTCACGCAAGGCGGCCTCGTCGTAGGACTCACCGGCCCCGACCACCCCGCCCACGAACATGTCGTACAGCGACGGAAAAACAAGCTTCTGCGCAGTGCGGCGATGCACGAAGACACGCCCACCCGCATCGCTTGCCAGCACAAACACGCAGCGATGCCGCAACTTACGGGCGTACACATCCTTGCGCGGCGCTTGCCCAACCACCTGATCGTGCTCGTCCACGATGTCCAACACTTCATCCGCCGACAGATCAGCCATACGAACATCCAACAGCACGTGCACGGGGCCCATCGATCAGCGATCGTCCGATGTGGACCCGGTTGGCACGTCGATCACGGGCACAACGGTCGGAGGTCAGTGAACCTCATCCGGCCGCTGGTGGGCTTCAGGCACCTCCTGGCCGTTGGGGTAGGTGACGGTGGCGAACCAGGACGTACACCAGACAGTGATTCGATCCGGTTCATAGACAGTCTCGAACGGATGGTCATCCCAGTGACCGTACGAAGTGACCACGACGGACTCGCCAGGTCGCAGCCAGTAGTCCTGCCCGATCGGTTCGAGAAACAGCTCCAGCAGACGGTCGCCGTTGTTATGGACCCACAGGGGAACGGCGTTGCCCATCCGTCGGATGCTTTCGAAACTGTAGTCGCCAGCTTGCGCCATGTTCCGTTCCAGCGGCGCCATGATTTGCTCGATGCTGAAAATCGGGTTCGGCTTCCCGCCATCGTGTTGCCCCATGCCGACGATTCTGCCAGTCCCAGGACCTGCACATGAGATGCTGTGGCACGGTCAGCGCGACCCGTCACGGTGGCCAACTCATCAATCGGAACGCATCCACCAGGCGGCTCACCGGATGAACCCGTGCCACACACGCGGCGCTGGGTCCTGACTGTTCCCCGAGTGGTGTTCAGGCAGGCTTCCTGCATCTCGGATTTCGACTCGGCCCCTGTAGCCCTGCGCTGCGGCTGTTAGCAACCCGGTAGCCTCAGATGGATGCCAATCGAAGATGCCGCTGGCAATACTTCGCGGTGTTAGGGTATCGCATCGCTCGACTACCTGTTGTTCGGAGAGTTCGCCGTCCATTCCGGGGCCCCTCCGCCACCTGCGGCGACGTAGAGCGTGGAGGTCACCTCTGTGACGTTAGCCTTGCGATTGGGTGTACAGCCATGCGCAAGCGGCCTGGTGTTCACGCGTTGGGAAATGATTTTCGAGTCGTGCGGACTTCGTCGATGATGGCTCGGGCGCCGGGGTCGTTCGGATATGCATGGTGAATCTCGCCGATAATGTCCTCTACGACCATGGAGAGTGTGCCCATGGACTTGCGGCTGATCGCCAGGGCAGTCCTAGTCCACTCCGCAGCGGCGTCGATGTCGCCGGTTCGGGCAGCTATGACGGCGAGGACGAAGCGCGCTTCGCTGGCGCGCATGGGGCTCTTCTCGGTGCCGTCTGGCCGTTGAGAAAGGCGGATCACCTCGTGGGCGTGTTCCGCGGCTCGCTTGTTGTCGCCGACCATCCAGTAGCAGTCCATCGCGTAGAAGTCCCACTTGTTCGGGTCGATGACGAAGTGGTTCTCCGGTCGCGTGGGGTGCTCGTGCTTGGCAAGTAGGCGGTAGCCGTGGTCCAGGGCGCTTTGAACGCTCTGTTTGTTGTTCATGCGGGCTTGAGCCTTGGCGGCCTGGGCTGCGAGCTGCACGGCTACCGATGCGTTGGGCGCTGACCTCGTGCCTGCCTCGGCGTACTCGCCGACTGAGCGGAGGCGACCCTGGGTGAGGGCAAACCAGGCGCTGAGCTCGAACGACCAGGCAACGATCTCGCCGTGGCCGGTTTCCTTGCCGAGACTCTGGGCGGCAACGCGGGTCAGCTCGGCCTGGCGGACGCGGCCAAGGTCGTAATCGAGGCATCCGATGAGGAGGGTCAGCCACCCGGCGCTCACGAGTAGATCGCGGTGGTCCCGCAGTGTCACGGGGCCTTCGAGCAACTGGGATACGTACTGCAACCAGCTCTTGGCGTCGCTGCGCAACTCCTCGGGATCCCGCCAGGCGTACTCGCAGCAAAGCTGCTCAACCACGACCTCAAGCTGCTCGACGGTTTCCTTGCCGACGTCCGTGCGGCGCATCCTGCGGAGTAGCTCGCTGACATCCCACGGATCGCTGCCGTTGGCGACGACTAGAGAGCTGGGCTGCGGTTCGCGGGCGGCGTGGAAGGCTTGGGTGAGACGGCCTTGGCCTTGGAGCACCTCGTCGATACGCTCGACCATGGCTAGATCGGGGAGGAACTGCCCGCCCTCGGCCCGGCTGATCTGACTCTGACTCCACAGAGCGGCTTGAGCGAGCTCGCTCTGGCTTATATGGGCACGGGTGCGGAGCGCTTTGAGCGCCTCCCCGAACGCCTCCACCAAGACCAACTCCGATTCCTTATGCGCATGTCATGCGCGTCTCGCTCATATCGTCGTCTTCCCTCAGCCTAGCGCCGATGCTGATCGGTACAGGGTGACTCGTGTCTGACGAATGCATGAAGGGAGGCCCGGCGATGAGCGTCTACGTCGTGATTCGTATCAATCAGTCTCAAGAGGACCGTGCGCATACCGGTCTGGCCACAAGCTGCGGTGCCTGCTCGGTCAACCAGTCCGCTGGCGAGACGAAGGCGGCTTGAGATGACTGCAGGAACTGAGTGGCAGGTTGGGTCTGACACGCGGGTGATCCTGCACCCGCAGGACGAATGGGGTCCGGTCCGGTTGTTCTTGGCGGACGCGTCCTACTCGCTCACGCTCGTGCCGCCGACGGATCGTGAGAAGCGCGCGGAGTTCGCGGCCTTCTTGGTGGATCTCGCTGAGGCCGCGCGGGAGCTTGCGGCGATATGTCAGGAGCGGGTGTGATGACAGCGCCCGTAGAGGTGGTGCGGTCGTTGCGGTGTCAAGCGGCGCGGTTCGCGGTGCTCGCCAACACGGACCACAACAACGCTGCTGCCGCTTGGGAAGAGGCCCTGCACCTGCGCTGCCGGGCGGCAGTGATCGAGCAATTGTCTGAGCTGTACGGCGAGTTGGGCTCAGAGCTCAGGGCATTGGACGCGTTCACGAACAGCTTGCGGAGGTTGTCATGAGGGGACCGTGGAAGCCGACTGCTGATGGCCTGGCGTTGGCAAGGCAGCTCCGCCAACTGCGTGAGAACTCCGGACTGACACAGGAAAAGGTCGGCGAACAGCTTGGCGGATCGGCAAGCAAGATTCACAGGATCGAACAGGGACAACTGCCCTGGCCGGACGAGCTGGGCATGATGCTCGACCTGTACAAGGTTCCTGACTCGAAACAGGCTGTACTCCGGGAGACCGTGGACAAGGCGTGGCAGCCTCGCCGGACTCGCGACAAGCAGGATGGGGAGGGTGTCGAACCGCAGGTTCACGATTCCTGAGTGGACATTCGGAACCAAGCCCGGCGGAACGGCAGCCACCCGTGGGCTATATCTGCACGACTTGAGGCAGTGCCGTCGCCGCTGAACGGGCGCGACGCTCAGCGAGCTGATGGCCGGACCGTGCCGATCCACCTTCACGCTCATGAGGAGCGCGTGCAGGACATCGCGGGCGGATCGACCAGAGGTGGGCGACCGCGGCCAGGCCAGTATGTAGGGCGAATAAGGGCTCGCAGAGCCTCGGAGGAGGGGGACCGTAGGGCCCTGACCAGCTCGGAGGAAGGTGGAGCGGGTGACGGGAATCGAACCCGCATGACCAGCTTGGAAGGCTGGGGCTCTGCCATTGAGCTACACCCGCGTGCGCCCACCGGGGGTGGGTGCGGAATAAGAGTAGCGGGTCCCGCTAAGCTACGTACGCAGGGCCCGGCAATCAGGGGTCGTGAAGTACCGGGATGTAGCGCAGCTTGGTAGCGCATCCGCTTTGGGAGCGGAGGGTCGCAGGTTCAAATCCTGTCATCCCGACAGTCGGGGCATCACCGCTGGTGGTGCCCCATTTTGTTGTCCTGGCGAGGTGTGCGGTTGGTCAGGTGCTCGGTGACACTCCGCTTGGACGGTTTCAGGCGTGCCGCCCGGCACGCCTGCGAGGCTTGGAGTTTTTGACCCGCTGTGTTGATGTGAGGTAGATCACTGTGCGTGCCGGGCTCGATGAGGTGCTCATCGCCGTAGGCGGGTTTCTGCTATCCCAGGGCGCTGGTTGGCGGCAGGAGGCGTTGCGAGGGTGATGCCCGCGTTCGTGATCATGCTCAGGTCGAGGTGCCAGTTCTGCGTTGAGCGGTCCCGCCAGATCGCGAAGGCGCGGTCGATGTGTTGTCGCGCTTGGGAGTCGGTCATTCCTGTGACCGCGCACAGATGCTTGAACGCGGCATCGGCATGGCCTTTGATCTGCGCGAGGCCGAAGTGCGTCGTGCGATGGCAGTCCGTGCACAGGCAGATCAGTCTGACCAGCTTCTGTGTCCACGTGGCCGAGTCGTAGGACCAGCGTTCGTGGGCTTCCAGCCAACGTTGGGCTTCGCGGTCTTCCGCACGCCCGCAGATTTCGCATCGGTGGTTCGCCCTGCTCGTGAGCGTGCGGCGCAGCCGTTCCCAATCACGTGGGGCGATGCAGTAACGAACATTGGTGAACCAGCAGGAACTGGGAACCAGGTCGACGTGCAGCCCCGCCCCGAAAGTCCGGTCTTCGCCCGGCAGCAGTGCGGGTATCTCGGGCAGCGCCGTCCAGCGGTTCAGGGCCGTCATGCCTGCGTGCGGGGCGTACCACCGCTTGGCCGACGGGTCCCACCGGGCGCCCGCGGACTTGGCTTCCTCCTTCTCCCCGAACGGCACGTCGAGCCAGATTCGCTCGCTCACCATGAGCCTCCCTGCCTGTATGGATCGAAATCAGCGCCACAGAGTGCACCTCGGCAGTCGCGAAACTCGACTGACCGGGCTGCTCGCCTCGGACCACATCTGCGACCAGGGAAGTCGCGTAGCGAGTGGACTGCGTAATGGACCGTTCACCCCATGGCGCTGAACAAGGCCGGACGTCAGGTCTGTGTGGTGTCACCAGCCGGTCGCTCTTCACGAGCTTGCGTGTCTTGAGTCACATCGAAGCCGCCCGTGGCGTTGATCGTCACCGAGTACACCTCGTCGAAGCCGTCGGCCAAGGTCGGCTGCCGGATCAGGCGCAGGGTGGTGAACAGGCCGACGTCGGGTACCGGGTCGGCCCGTGCGGCGTTGCGGGCGATGGAGGCTTCGACGTCCACCGGGAACCAGTAGGCGACGGCCGGGGCGCCGAACGAGTGGGCCAGTGCGATGAGGGGTGCCCATTCGGCCGGTGAGGGGTTGGTGTTGTCCACTGCCACGCTTCTGCCTGCCGTGAGGGCTTCGTCGATCAGCCTCAGTTGGCGTTTCTGCCGGTTGCGGGCTTTCGGGAAGTTGTCCTTGCTCACGTGATCGTGGGTTCCCGCCAGGTGTTCCCGGTGGAAACTCGTCTTTCCCGAGGCTTGCAGGCCGATCAGGATCGCCACCCGCATCCGGCCAGTATCCACCCCCGCCCGTCCGACCCGCACACCTCGCCTAGACTTCTCTGGTAACTCCCGGCTTGTTTTTTCGGCTCGGGTGTTCCCACATGCCATTTCGCACGAGGAGTCTTACGTTGAAGAGCACCGTCGAGCACCTGAGCCCGACAAGGGTCCGGATCAACGTCGAGGTGCCGTTCGACGAGCTCAAGCCGAACTTCGACCGCGCATACCGCAAGCTTGCCCAGCAGGTGCGCATCCCTGGTTTCCGTCCGGGCAAGGCGCCCGCGAAGGTGCTGGAGAACCGCCTCGGTCGCGGTGTCGTGCTGGACGAGGTCGTCAACGAAGCCATCCCGGCCAAGTACATGGAAGCCGTCAACGCCGAGGAGGTCCGCACCCTCGGCCGCCCCGACATCGAGGTCACCAAGATCGAGGACGGCGACCACCTGGCCTTCACCGTCGAGGTCGACGTCCGCCCGGAGATCACCATCCCGGCTTTCGGTGAGCTCTCCGTCAGCGTCGACGACATCGAGATCGACGACGAGGAGGTCGACCGCCAGCTCGACGAGCTGCGCGCCCGGTTCGGCACCCTCACCGGGGCCAACCGCCCCGCCGAGGACGGCGACTTCGTCTCCATCGACCTCTCCGCCACCGTCGACGGCCAGGAGGTCACGGAGGCCGCCACCACCGGCCTGTCGTACCAGATCGGCTCCGGCGAGCTGATCGAAGGCATCGACGAGGCCATCATCGGCTCCGAGGCCGGCGAGACCAAGACGTTCGTCTCCAAGCTGGTCGCGGGCGAGTTCGCCGGCAAGGACGCCGAGATCTCCGTCACCGTCCAGTCGGTCAAGGTCCGCGAGCTGCCCGACGCCGACGACGAGTTCGCGCAGATGGCCAGCGAGTTCGACACCATCGACGAGCTGCGTGACAACCTCCGTGAGCGCGTCTCGATGGCCAAGAAGATGCAGCAGGGTGTCCAGGCCCGCGACAAGGTCCTCGAGGCGCTGCTGGAGACCACCGAGGTCCCGCTGCCGGAGAGCGTGGTCGGCGCCGAGGTCGAGATGCGCGCGCACGACGCCGTGCACGCGTTCGACCACGACGACGCCAAGTTCAACGAGTACCTCGAGTCGCAGGGCCAGACGCGCGAGGAGTTCGACGCCGACGTCCGCAGCGAGTCCGAGAAGGCCGTCAAGACCCAGCTGGTGCTCGACTCGGTCGCCGACGCGGAGAACCTCTCCGTGTCCGACCAGGAGCTCACCGAGCGGATCATCTACCAGGCCCAGCGCTTCGGGGTCAGCCCGGACGAGTACGTCCAGCGGGCCCAGCAGTCCGGCCAGCTCGGCGCCATCTTCGCCGACGTGCGCCGCGGCAAGGCACTGGCTTCCATCGTGCGCCAGGCCACGGTGACCGACGCCAGCGGCAACTCCATCGACCTCGACGCGCTGTTCGGCCCGGCCTCCCCGGCCGAGGAGGACGCACCCGAGGTCGTCGAGGCGGAGCCGGTCGAGGCCAAGTAGTGACGCTCTGAGCGAACGTGGGCGGTGTCGGGAAGTCGGCGCCGCCCGCCTTCGTTAATGTCGGTTGCGAGAGATGAGCTCGAGTTCTTTCAGGAGAAGGCAGGCAGACGTGACGCAACACCACGCGCCCCAGATGCGGTCCGGCACCGCGGGGCTGACCTTGAACGACTCGGTGTACGAGCGGCTGCTCCGCGAGCGGATCGTCTTCCTCGGCTCCGAGGTCGATGACGAGATCGCCAACCGGATCACGGCGCAGCTGCTCCTGCTGGAGGCCGAGGACCCCAAGCGCGACATCGTCTTCTACATCAACTCCCCGGGTGGCTCGGTCACCGCGGGCATGGCGATCTACGACACCATGCAGCTGATCGAGCCCGACGTGCAGACGTGGGCGATGGGCCTGGCCGCGTCCATGGGCCAGTTCCTGCTGTCGTCGGGCACCCCGGGCAAGCGTTACGCGCTGCCCCACGCGCGGATCATGATGCACCAGCCGTCGGCCGGTGTCGGTGGTACCGCGTCCGACATCGCCATCCGCGCCGAGGTGTTCGGCAAGTGGAAGCGCGAGATGGCGGAGATCACGGCCGAGCAGACCGGCCAGACGATCGAGAAGATCACCGCCGACGCCGACCGTGACCGCTGGTTCACCGCCGAGGAAGCCCGCGAGTACGGCTTCGTCGACCAGGTTGCCACCCGCGGCTCGTCCGCGCGCAACTGACCGGTGACTGAAAGATAACGAGGAGTAGCAGTGAGTGACTTCCAGCTCCCACAGTCCCGGTATGTGCTGCCTTCCTTCGTGGAGCGCACCAGCTACGGGGTCAAGGAGTCCAACCCGTACAACAAGCTCTTCGAAGAGCGGATCATCTTCCTCGGTGTGCAGATCGACGACGCGTCGGCCAACGACGTGATGGCGCAGCTGCTGTACCTGGAGTCGGTCGACCCCGACCGGGACATCGAGATGTACATCAACTCGCCGGGCGGTTCATTCACCTCGCTCATGGCGATCTACGACACGATGCAGTACGTGCGTCCCGACGTGCGCACCACCTGCCTCGGCCAGGCCGCGTCGGCCGCGGCCGTGCTGCTCGCCGCCGGTACCCCCGGCAAGCGGATGGCGCTGCCCAACGCGCGGATCCTGATCCACCAGCCGTCGATCGAGGGCGTCTACGGGCAGGTCTCCGACCTGGAGATCCAGGCCAACGAGATCGGCAGGCTGCGTCGCCAGATGGAGCTCACGCTGGCGCACCACACCCGCAAGTCGGCCGACGACATCAAGGCCGACATCGAGCGCGACAAGATCCTCACGGCGGAGGACGCGAAGAACTACGGGATCATCGACGAGGTTCTGCCGTACCGCAAGCTTTCCGCGGCGAATTGATCCGTCGGACCTGACTCGTCCCAGCCGATCTCGCGTTTCGTCCGACACGCGGGGCCGTGATGGCATACGGTCGGTGACGAGGGTTGTCACCGGTATTCGGCAACGGACGGGTCAGGTTCTCCCGCTTTGTGGCACTTGGCACGTACAGTCGAGGGGTGCGCGGGCAGAACCGCCGCCGCGGGAGTCACCCCGACTGGTGTTGAAATCGAACACCCGAGCGGGCGAAACGCTCGAGACAAAGCCAGGCGTACCAGCCGGTACGCCGGAGGGGACAAGGTCAGCGGTCATGGCACGTATCGGTGACGGCGGAGACCTGCTCAAGTGCTCCTTCTGCGGAAAGAGCCAGAAGCAGGTGAAGAAGCTCATCGCCGGCCCCGGCGTGTACATCTGCGACGAGTGCATCGACCTGTGCAATGAGATCATCGAGGAAGAGCTGGCCGAGGCCGGTGACGTCAAGCTCGACGAGCTGCCCAAGCCCGCCGAGATCCACGACTTCCTCGACCAGTACGTGATCGGCCAGGACGACGCTAAACGCAGCCTCGCCGTAGCGGTGTACAACCACTACAAGCGCATTCAGTCAGGCGACCGGGTCCGTGAGGGGCGGGACTCCCGCGAGGAGACCGTCGAGCTCGCGAAGTCGAACATCCTGATGCTCGGGCCAACCGGCTGCGGCAAGACATACCTGGCCCAGACGCTGGCCAAACTGCTCAACGTCCCGTTCGCGATCGCGGACGCCACGGCGTTGACCGAGGCGGGTTACGTCGGCGAGGACGTCGAGAACATCCTGCTGAAGCTGATCCAGGCAGCGGACTACGACGTCAAGCGCGCCGAGACCGGCATCATCTACATCGACGAGGTCGACAAAATCGCCCGCAAGTCCGAGAACCCCTCGATCACCAGGGACGTCTCCGGAGAGGGCGTGCAGCAGGCGCTGCTCAAGATCCTCGAGGGCACCACCGCGAGCGTTCCGCCGCAGGGCGGCCGCAAGCACCCGCACCAGGAGTTCATCCAGATCGACACGACGAACGTGCTGTTCATCGTGGCCGGTGCGTTCGCGGGGCTGGAGAAGATCATCCAGGACCGGGTCGGCAAGCGCGGCCTCGGCTTCGGCGCGGAGATCCGCACCGCGGCGGAGATCGACAAGAGCGACGTGTTCTCCGACACCATGCCGGAGGACCTGATCAAGTTCGGCCTGATCCCCGAGTTCATCGGTCGTCTGCCGATCGTCGCCAGCGTGACGAACCTCGACAAGCGCTCACTGGTCACCATCCTCACCCAGCCGCGCAACGCCCTGGTGAAGCAGTACCAGAAGCTCTTCGAGATGGACGGCGTGGAGCTGGAGTTCACCGACACGGCGCTGGAGGCGATCGCCGACCAGGCGATCCTGCGCGGCACCGGTGCCCGTGGCCTGCGCGCGATCATGGAGGAAGTCCTGCAGCCGGTGATGTACGACATCCCGAGCCGCACGGACGTCGCCAAGGTCGTGATCACCGAGCAAACGGTCAGGGAGAACGTGAACCCGACGATCGTGGCCCGGCAGCCCACCCGCCGGGAGCGCCGCGAGAAGTCGGCCTGAAAGGCGGAACGACCAACCTCCGCGAAATCAGCACTTGGACGCCTCCGCCCTGGAAAGGGCAGAGGCGTTCAGGCGTTTCGGGGGGCGTGTTTGCCCAGGAAGGCCAGGACGTCCGGGACGATGCGGCGGTAGAACGGGTCGCCGTGCCCACCCGGCCCGGTGTACGCGATCTGCGGCTTGGCCAGCTTGATGAACTTGCGGGTGCCTTCGATGAAGTGATCCTCGGTGCCGCACCAGATCCCGACCGGGACGCTGCCCATCTTGTCCACGTTGCGCAGCGGGTCGAGCGACGCCCACTCGGCGGTGTCCTTGAACGCCTTGCGGGTGCTCATCTCACGCCAGGACGTCAACAGCCCGGGGGAGATGGCCGCGATGGCCTTCGCCGGGTTGCCCTGTTCGTTGCGGCGGCGCCCGTACAGCAACGCGCCGAAGCCGCCCATGGAGATGCCCGCGCACGCGAACGGCGTGCCGTCGGCGCCGCCGAGACCGCGTTCACGCATCCAGCGAGGCACCTCGTCGAGCAGCATGGCCATGGAGTTGTCGCCGCGCTGGTTCTCGTGCCAGTAGTTGTCGCCGCCGTCCAGTGCCACGATCGCGAACGGCGGGATGGCTCCTGAGGCCGACAGGTCGATCAGCTTGCGGGCCATGCCGGTGGGCGCGGCGCGGCGGGCGTTGCCGTGCAGGCCGTGCAGCAGCAGGCAGACCGGCAGCTTCTGGTGACGGGCCCGGTCGGGCAGTAGCGTGACCATGTCGATGTCGCGCTTGCGCCGCTGGGAGTGGACTCGCTCGTGTTTGATCACGACCTCGTCCGGGCCGACCGGCGCGGACGAGGTGCCCAGTGCGTCCCCGAGCAGGTTGGCCACCGGCAGCGTGCCGGTGGCGGTGCTCAGCACGAGGCCGGCGGTGGCCAGCCCGGCCGTGCCCGCGACGAGCACCGACCTGCGGCTCATGCGCCGCTTCTCAGGCTCTTCGGTCTCTGCCACCCCTGGTCCTTCCCCCGCCCGTACACATGCTCTACCACTCAGACGTATTTGAGGGCGAGAAAGTTGCTTTCCGTAGCCACCATCGGGGGAATGGGTCGGGGCATTACCGTTCGGCGCAGTTAGGTCCGTCACTCACGGTCATCGGGGAGTCGCTCGATACCCGTGTAGACATTCATCGAGTCGCCGCGTACGAAGCCCGCCAGCGTCATGCCGCTCTCCTCGGCCAGTTCCACAGCCAGTGACGACGGCGCCGACACGGCCGTGAGCACGGGTACTCCGGCCATGGCTGCTTTCTGGACGAGCTCGAACGACGCCCGGCCCGACACCATCAGGACTGTCCCGGTCAGCGGGATGTGGTCGTTGAGCAGGGCCCAGCCCATGACCTTGTCGACCGCGTTGTGCCTGCCGACGTCCTCGCGCACGACGAGCATGGTTCCGTCCGCACGGAACAGTCCGGCCGCGTGCAGTCCGCCGGTGGAGTCGAACACGCGCTGCGCCTGGCGCAGCGCGTCCGGCAGGGCAGTCAGCACGGCGGGGGAGAACGTGGTGGTGTCCCCAGCCGGGGAATGCCGGGTTTTCAGCCGTACGGCGTCCAGTGCGGCCTTACCGCACACCCCGCACGAGGACGTGGTGTAGAAGTTCCGCTCCACGCCGGTGGCGGGCGGTGGCACGCCTGGCGCGAGCGCCAGGTCAAGCACGTTGTAGGTGTTGCGGCCGTTGTCGTCGACGCTGTCGCAGTAGCGAGCCGTCAAGACGTCCTCTTTGTCACCGATGACTCCTTCGGTGAGCAGGAATCCGTGGGCGAGCTCGACGTCGTGTCCCGGGGTGCGCATGGTGACCGCGAGCGCCTTGCCGCCGACGCGGATCTCCAGCGGCTCCTCGGCGGCCAGCACGTCCGGCGTACGGCGTCGACCGTTTGGCGACAACTTGACGACCGGTCGGCGAATGGTTACCCGACCCATGCGGACTCCTCCTTGAAGCGATGCGTCCAGACCATTAGTTTGCCTACTCAACAAGCAGCGTGGGAGGTCGACGATGGCCCGCGGATTCCTGGACCGCTCCCGTAGTATCGCGCCGGCGGGCTGGAGTCGCTGGCTCGTTCCGCCCGCCGCCCTGTCGGTTCACCTGGCGATCGGGCAGGCGTACGCCTGGAGCGTGTTCAAGCCCCCGCTGGAGAAGTATCTCTCACTGAGCGGCGCGCAGAGCGCGTTGCCGTTCCAGTTGGGCATCGTGATGCTCGGCCTGTCCGCGGCGCTGTTCGGTACGCGGGTGGAGCGCAACGGTCCACGGTGGGCGATGTTCGTGTCGCTCTGCTGCTTCTGCGGCGGCTTCCTCGTCGCCGCGCTCGGTGTGCTCACCAAGCAGTACTGGCTGGTGGTGCTCGGCTACGGCGGCCTGGGCGGTATCGGCCTGGGCATTGGCTACATCTCGCCGGTGTCGACTCTGATCAAGTGGTTCCCCGACCGTCCCGGCATGGCGACGGGCATCGCGATCATGGGGTTCGGCGGGGGCGCGTTGATCGCGACGCCGTGGTCGACCGCCATGCTCGACGCGTTCGGCGTCACCTACAACAGCACCGGTGTGGTGACCGGAGTCGAAGACGGGGCGATCGCGCTGGCGTTCCTCGTGCACGGCCTGGCGTACGCGGTGTTCATGACCATGGGGGTGCTGCTGGTGCGTGTGCCCGCCGACGGCTGGCGCCCGGCCGGGTACAACCCCGCCAACGACAAGGCGCACGTCCTGATCACGACCGCCAACGTCTCGGCGAAGAACGCCGTCAGGACACCGCAGTTCTGGTGTCTGTGGGTGGTGTTGTGCTTCAACGTGACGGCGGGCATCGGCATCCTGGAGAAGGCCGCGCCGATGATCGGCGACTTCTTCCGGCAGACGCCGACCCCGGTGACGGCCAGCGCCGCCGCGGGCTTCGTCGCGTTGCTGTCGCTGGCGAACATGCTCGGCCGGATCGTGTGGTCGTCCACGTCGGACCTGATCGGCCGCAAGAACATCTACCGGCTCTACTTGGGACTCGGCGCGATCCTGTACCTGATCATCGCGCTCGTCGGCAACGACGCGAAGATCGTGTTCATCCTGTGCGCGATGATGATCCTGTCGTTCTACGGCGCGGGTTTCGCCACGATCCCGGCGTACCTGAAGGACCTCTTCGGCACCTACCAGGTCGGCGCGATCCACGGTCGCCTGCTGACCGCGTGGTCGGTGGCGGGCGTGCTCGGCCCGTTGATCGTCAACGCGATCGCGGACGCGCAGAAGTCGGCGGGCAAGAGCGGCCCGGCGCTGTACACCACGTCGATCTACATCATGATCGGGCTGCTCGTCATCGGGTTCGTCGCCAACGAACTGGTCAGGCCGGTCAACGCCAAGTTCCACGAGAAGACCGCAGCGGAGGTGGCGCGATGACTGGCCCAACGCCCGAGACCGACCAGGCACCGGCCGACCGCAGGCCGCTGATCACGATCGCCTGGTTGTGGGTGGGGCTGCCGTTCGCCTACGGCGTGTACGAGCTGGTGCTGAAGGTCACGCAGCTGTTCAAGGGCTGAGCTGCTCGGTGAGCGCCCGCAAGGCCGAATGCACGTGTTCCTCGGCGAAACGGGTGACCGCGTGCGCTTCGCCGCGCTCGAGCAGCTTCACCATCTGCCGGTGCTCGTCCACGACGACAGCACGGTATTCGTTGTGTCCCAAGCGGATGCGGGTCAGCTGGAACAGGTAGACCTGTGACCGCACGGCGTACCAGGCCTCGATCAGCCGCCGGTTGGCGGTGGCCTGGTAGATCGTGTCGTGGAACTCGATGTCCAGTGCCAGCAGGTTTTCGCTCGGCACGCCGTCAGCCAGCCCGCCCGCCATGGTGTCGACCAGCCTGGTGAGGGCCGTGAGGTCGACGCGGCCGATGGCGGCGCGCCCGGCGAGCCCTTCCAGTGCGGCCCGGACCGAGTAGACCTCCTCGGCGTCCCGCGCGGTCAGGTCGATCACCTTCGTGCCGCGGTGCCATTCGCTCTGCACCAGGCCCTCGCGTTCCAGGATCGCCAGTCCTTCGCGCACCGAACCGCGGCTGACGTCGAGCTGGGCGGCCAGGTCGACCTCGCGCAACGCCGACCCGGGTGGGAAGTCACCGCCGAAGATCGCGTCCCTGATCCGGTCGGCCGCCTCCTCCGCCAGGCCACGCCTGCCTGCTGGTCGCAACATGTCTGAATGTTGACATTAGGACGTCCGCGGGTCAAGGTGGAACCATGACATCCAACGCAGGCCGTGTGGCACTCAACCGCACCTCAGGGGACCGTGGCGCAAATCAGCCACCGGTACGCACTGAAACTGAGCGGTGCTCACCCAAGGTGACCAAGCGTCAAAGTGTCGGGGAGGCGGAACAGTCATGAACCGACCTGGATTTCACCTCGCCATCCCCGTCGACGACCTGGTCAAGGCCCGTGAGTTCTACGGCGGAGTGCTGAAGCTCGACGAGGGCCGCTCGGCCGACGCCTGGGTGGACTGGAACTTCTACGGCCATCAGGTCGTGACCCACGTCGTGCCCGGCCCGCGCGCCGACTCCGGCCGCAACCCGGTCGACGGCCACGACGTGCCCGTCCCGCACTTCGGGCTGCTCCTGCCCATCCCCGAGTTCCACGTCCTGGCCGACCGGCTGCGCGCGGCCGGGACCGAGTTCGTGATCGAACCGTACCTGCGGTTCGAAGGCGAGCCGGGTGAGCAGTGGACCATGTTCTTCCGCGACCCGGCGGGCAACGCGCTGGAGTTCAAGGCGTTCAAGGACGAGTCGCAGGTGTTCGCGAAGTGAGGGGCGTCCTGGTCACGGGCGGCGCTCGCGGAATCGGCGCCGCCATCGCCGACGCGTTCCGCGAGCAGGGCGATTCCGTGGTCGCGCTGTCCTCGGCGGACGCGGACCTCGCCGACCCGGCCGCCGTTGAACGCGCCGTTGCCCACGCGGTGGACACCCTTGGTCGCATCGACGTCCTGGTCAACAACGCCGGTCTGGTCGAGCTCGGCTCGTTGCCGGAGCTGTCGTACGCGGACTGGCAGTCGATCTGGCAGCGGACGTTCGCGGTCAACGTGTTCGGCGCGGCCAACATGTCCTACTGCGTCGCCAAGCACATGATCGACCGGGGGATCAGCGGCCGGATCGTCAACGTCGGCTCCCGTGGCGCGTTCCGTGGCGAGCCGGGTATGCCCGCCTATGGCGCGAGCAAGGCGGCGCTGCACTCGCTCGGCCAGTCACTGGCGGTCTCCCTTGCGCCGCACGGGATCGCGGTGACGTCGGTGGCTCCCGGCTTTGTCGCGACGGATCGCGTCGCCGACATGATGACCGACGACGTGCGGCGGCAGAGCCCGTTCGGCCGGGTCGGGCGGCCGGAGGAGATCGCGGCCGCGGTCGTCTACCTGGCCTCGCCCGCTGCCGAGTGGGCGTCCGGCACGGTTGTGGACCTCAACGGCGCCTCCTACCTGCGGACCTGACCGACCGTGTCCCAGAATTCGCACTGATGTGTCGCGGCGAGGTCGACCCGCGCCGGGTGCCCGCTGGTCAACGAAGCAGTCGTGGGGTAGCGCGGCCACGGGACGGAACCGGTGTGGGCGAACCTCGCCCAGTACTCGATCATGCGCTGTGACAAGGTGTTTCGCGGTTGTTCGTAGCCGGGGAACAGGTACGGCAGGTCGGACGCGTGCGGTGCGCCCGGCGGGAACGTCAACCCGGGGACCGGCGGGCTGGGCTCGGCGAACTCGTACGACCACGCGCCGAGGTCCCGGTTTCGTCTCGCTGTGGGGCAGGCGAAAACCACGTCCGTGGTGATGGCTGCCCACGCTTGGCTCGGCGAGGCGAACCGGGTCAACGGATACCGCTGCGCGACAAGGGTTTTGGTGTCGCCGAACGCCGTGCCCACCAGCGATTCGTACTGCGCCGACGTGATCGGTTTTCCTGCGAGGTCGTAGAAAACCGTTGCGGTGTAGCTCATCTCGTCCTTGGTGATCCCCGACAAGACGGGCACCTTGTGGACCTGCCCGGTCGCGATCGAGGCAGCCGGGTCGCGCGGCAGCACGGCGTTGCCGAATGTCGGCGAGATGAACTCGTGGTGCTTGGTCAGCAGTTCCCGCGTGGACAGGCGCCGCAGGCAGGTGATGTCGACGCAGCCCAGTTCGTTCGCCACTCGTTTTCCGTCGGGCTCGCGTTCTGCCGTCGGCATCCACTGCGGGAACGACGGCAGGCCGGGGAACATCGCCCCGGCGGGCACGGTGCCGGTGCAGGGCGCGCTCATCAGGATCACACGTTCGAACAGGCCCGCCGCCGTCGGTGACGAGAGGTGCCCGCAGACACTCTTGCCTCCGGCGGATTCCCCGGCCAGTGTGACGTTGCCGGGATCGCCGCCGAACCGGGCGATGTTGCGCCGCACCCACCGCAGCGCCGCCTGCTGGTCAGCCAACGCGAATCCGCCGGACCCGGCAAGGCCGGGGTAGGCGAGCAGGCCGAAGATGCCCAGCCGGTAGTTCACGGTCACCACCACGACATCGCCGCTGACCGCCAGCCGCCGTGCGTCGTAGTCGCTGCCCGCTTCCTCGGTGAACCCGCCGCCGTGCAGCCAGACGAACACGGGTTTGCCGGACGTGCCGCCACGCGGGACGGTCACGTTGAGGAACAAGCAGTCCTCGGCCGTGCTGCCTTGGTTTCCTTGCTGTGACGCCAGTTGTGCGCAGCGTGCGCCCGGTCTGGTGGCGTCACGGACGCCGCTCCAGTCGCCGGGTGGTTGCGGCGACCGCCACCGCAGCTCGCCCACAGGCGCCGCGGCATACGGAATTGCTTGGAACAGGCGGTAATCCGCTGCTTCCACCCCTCGAAGCACGCCGTTCTCCACCCGGACCACGTTCGCGGTGGACGCCGCTGGAATGACGACCATCGTGGCCAGTACGGCCGCCACGACAGTGAGTCTCGTCCTCCATCGCATGATGGGACCCCTTCCCTCAAAACAAGTCAACCGTATCGAAATGCTCGGCGCAGGGCAATACGGCTATATTGGGAAGGTGTCCACGCAGCGGACCCGCGGTGTCGGAGCCGCCCACGACGAGCGGCAGCTCGAGATCGTCGACGCGGTCGTCGCCCTGATCGGCGAACAGGGGCTCGACGGCATCAGCCTGCGGGACGTCGCTTCGAGGGCGGGGGTCTCACTCGGCCGGGTCCAGCACTACTTCCGCACCAAGGACCAGATGCTCCAGGCCGCGTTCCGACGCGTGAACGAACTCGGCGCCGCGTTCGTCAGCCAGCGCCTCGCCGACACCGGCGACACGTCGCCCGAAGCGGTGATCCGTGCCATCGCCACCGAGCTGCTGCCCATCGACGACCTGCACAGAAACGCTCTACGCGTAGGCACGGCCTTCACGGCCCGAGCGCTGGTCGACAGCGAGTTCGCCGCCCGGCTCAGCACCGGCTACACCGAACTCCACACGCTCCTGGTGCTGCTGCTCACCCAAGCCAGGGACGCGGGCGTGGACGTCGACCCGGAGCCCGAGGCGCGGCTCCTGCTCAGTCTGATCGAAGGCTTGAGCACCCACGCGCTGATCGGTCACCACACGCCGGACATGGCGTTGGAGGTGCTCGAAACCCACCTCGACCGGATCTTCAGGACGTGAGGTCGTCGGATCTCCCGGCGTGGAGCCGTGACCACTGGGCGATCGGGCGGCCGTCGGTCCGGATGCGTTCGGCGTTGCCCGTCCACGGCTGGGGCCAGCCGGACGGCGAGTCCTCCCACGGCTCCTGCCGTCCGAACACCGTCAGATCCATCAAGGCGTAGCTGTAGTCCATGACCTCGACGCCGCGGTAGTTCGTCCAGTAGGTCTCGTAGACGCGGTCGCCGTCACGCACGTAACACACCAGGTGCATCAGACCGACCTGGCGCCCGATGAGGAGCGCGTCGAGCGACTCCTCCGCCGAGTACCAAGGCATCTCCCAGCCCATGAACTCGCGGTAGCGGACACCTTCGTCGTACGGGCCCTGGCAGACGACCGCGTAGGTGATGTCACGGGAATGCAGGTAGGACAGCTCCGCGACCTGGGTCGTGCACCACGTGCATCCCTCACACTGGTCGGGAGCGGTGTGGCCGTGGTGCCACATGAAGTAGTAGACGATCAGCTGCTGGCGGCCTTCGAACGCTTCGAGCAGGGTGACCGGGCCGTCGGGCCCGGTCAGCTCGAGGTGGCCGGGCACCTCCACCATGGGCAGCCGCCGCCTTGCCGCCGCGATGGCGTCGCCTTCCCTGGTGTGCGCCTTCTCCCGGACCCGGAGCTTGTCCAGTTCGGCCTGGAACGTCTCCCGGTCCACGACCAGGGGCAGTGCTTCGTCGGTGGTGTCGAGGTCCGCAGGTTCGTTGGTCACGACTGCTCCTCTCGGTAGCCCTCACTTGCATCAACGGCGCGATCGAGATGTTCCTTGAGCGCGCCGAGCGGGTTGTCCCAGTCGCGGGCGAGTGCGGCGAGGAACTGCTGCGCCACCTGCATGGGCGCGGACTGGAGCCGGTAGCGCACCCGGCGGCGTTCGCCTGGCTGGGCGGTGACCAGTCCGGCGTCGGCGAGCAGGGTGAGGTGTTTGCTGATCGCCTGCCGGGTGATCGGCAGGCGGTCGGCCAGTTCGGTGACCGTGGCGGGTCCCCCGGCCGCCAGCGCGGCCAGGACGGCGCGGCGGCTCGGGTCGGCGAGGGCGACGAAGACCTGTTCGGCGATCGCTTCGATGTCAGGCGGCATTGAGGTAGTCGATCAGCTCGCCCAGTTCGCTCGCCCACCCCCTGGTGTTCCCGTCGTACGCCTCGGCGTAGGCGCCGTCGGGAAGCTGGGCGAACCCGGTCTCGACCACGGTCAGCCGGGTCCCCGTGCCGTCCGGCTCCAGGGTGAACTCGACGTACGTGCGGCGGGGGTCGTTGTCGGGCAGGCCGTAGATCTGCCAGGTGAAGCCGAACACCGTCGGCTCCTCCACCCGCTCGATCCGGAGGTTCTGTGTGAACCCTTCGTCCCATTTCAGCTGGCCCGTGCCGCCGGGGCGCAGGTCGATGGTGGCCGTGTTGCCGAACCACGTGCCGAGGCCCTCGGCGGTGGTGAGCGCCGCCCACACCTTGTCCGGGGTGTGCGCGATGTCGACAGTGCGTTCGATGCGGTCGGGGAATGCCATGAGATCCTCCAGTGTGGCAACCAGTTGGTTGCCACACTATGGCACGAGCTGCCCACCGCCGTCAAAGGGGCGTCAGGCCGTGGTGATGGCGGCGAGGACATCCGTGCGAGCCGCCCGTCTCGCGGGCCACAGCGCGGCGAGCACGCCGACCACGACCATTCCCGCCAGCGCGGCGGCGATGATGCCGTAGGGCACGGAGAACTCCCACAACGACTGGCCCATCATGGCGTGCTGCATGACGGCCCCGAAGCCCACGCCGACGAGGATGCCGAGGACACCGCCGTAGGAGCAGATCACGACACTCTCGGCGCGGATCGCCCGGCGCACCAGCGTCCTGCCCGCCCCGACCGCGCGCAGGACACCGATCTCCCTCGTCCGCTCCATCACCGACAGGGCAAGCGTGTTGACCACACCGAAGGCCGCGATCACGATGGCCGCGCCGAACAACGCGTACATCAGCGCCATCAGCAGTTCGAAGCTCTCCGTGGCTTCCGCGATCACGCCTTCGCGATCGGTGACGACCACGTCCGGCCGGTCCTGGAACGCCGCCGCGATCCCCGCCCGTACCGCCGCGGGGTCGGCACCGGTGGCGTACACCGTGGTGACGGCGCCGTCCCTGAACTTAGCCGGTACCGTCGCCACGTCCACATAGAACAGTGGCCTGCCTTCCATCCCCTTGTGCAGCCCCACGATTGTGGTGGTGATCGACGTGGCTGGGTCGAGCACGAGCGTCACCTCGTCGCCCACCCGCGCGCCGATCATCGCCGCCTCGTTCTCGCCGACGACCGCGCCACGACGCACATCTCCCGTGCCCTCAAGGATTTCCGGCCGCACGACACCGTCGGGTTCGATGGCGGACATCGTGGTCGGGCTGGTCGAGCCGTTGTGCGTGACCTTGACGAAGGCGTAGCGGTCAGCGGACACGACGTCCACGCCTGGCACCGACTTCACCTTGCCCAGCACGTCCGTGCCGAGCGCGACCCGGTCCACCGGAGCAGTCACCACCGTCGCCGCGGCGGGAACCGTCGCCCTGATCGAGGAAGCGAGCATCGACGTGATCGACGAACCGAGCGTGGCGAACGCGCACACCAGCGCCAACCCGACCACCAACGACGACGTCGTGGCAGCGGTCCGCCGTGAGTCGCGCACGGAGTTGCGGATGCCCAGCCGCGCCGCCGGGCCGCCCCGGCGGCTCAGCAGCCGCCCGACCGGCCGGAGCACCGCGTCGGCCAATGCCGGGGCGAGCAGCAGAACCCCGAGCCAGATCGCGATCCCGCCGCCCATGTTCACGATCCGCTCGGTGGTCGACAAGTCGTTGCGCAACGTCAGCGCGATCGCGACGACACCCGCCGCGGCAGTGACCAGCCCGGCCACCGAACGCACCCGCAACGACCGTGGGGCAAAGGAACCGTCCGCCCGCAGCGCGGCGACCGGGGGCACCGCCGCGGCCCGCCGCGCCGACGCGTACGCCGAGATCATCGTGACCAGCACACCGGCCGCGTAGCCGATCAAAATCCCGGTGGGCGTGATCGTGAGCGAGATGGACGTGCCCTCGGGAGCGTTCACGACCAACCCGAGCAGGCCCAGTCCGATGCCCACGATGGCACCCAGCGTCGAGCCGACGAAGCCGAGCGCGCCCGCCTCGACCAGCACGGCACGGCGCACTTGGCGGCGAGTCGCCCCGATCGCACGCAGCAGCGCCAACTGCCGCGTCCGTTGCGTCACCAGCATCGCGAACGTGTTGGCGATGACGAACATGCCTGCCAGCAGGGACACCGCCGCGAAGCCGAGCAGGCCCTCCCGGCTCGACCGGGCCGACTCGTCCGCCCTGGCCCGCGCCTGCGCCGCGAGGTCCGCGCCGGTGTCGACCGTGCGGGTGGCGTGATCGAACAGGCCCCGCGCGGTGGACGCGATCGTGTCGACGTTCGCGCCGGGCCGCGCGGTCAGTTCGACCCGCGCGTAGCTGTCGCCCAGCACACCGGGATCGCCGAACGCGACCACGGGGTCCGGTTCGCCCAGCGACCTGTACGTGAACAGCCCGGCGACCACCATGTCGACCGAACGCCCGTCGGCCAGCAGGATCCGCGTCCGGTCGCCGACCTTGCGACCGGCTTCCCTCGCTTGGGGCTCGGCGAGGGCGACCTCGTCCTTGCCCGGTGCCCTGCCGTCCTTGAGGACGAACCGTTCCGAAGAGTCCCAGCCAGTACCGGCCTTGTCCGGGCGTGCCCGGACGAGCTTGCCGTTCGCGCCGACCACACCGGCGTACCCGGTCACCGACCCGGAAGCGCTTGCCACACCGGCAATAGCCGCCAACCGGTCCTTGTCGGCCACAGTGAGCTCAGGGGCGCCGTCGGCAATCCGCACCGACACGCCCACGTCCCCGCGAACGCCCTCGCCCCGCGAGGTCGCGGCGGCCGAGTCCGAGACGACCCACGTCGCCACGACGAACGCCACCCCCAGGGTGATGGCGACGAGGGTCATCGCGACCCTTCCCTTGTGCGCGAGCAGATCGCGCAGCATCGCGCGCTTCATCGGGCCACTGCCGTCTCGAGGTCCTTCATCCGGTCGAGGACGCGCTCGGCGGTGGGGGCAGCCAGTTCGCCGACCACCCGGCCGTCGGCGAGGAACAGCACTTGGTCGGCGTACGCGGCAGCCGACGGCTCGTGCGTCACCATCACGACGGTCTGGCCGAGGTGGTCCACGCTGCGCCGCAGGAACCCGAGGACGTCCGCGGAGGACTTGGAGTCCAGCGCACCGGTCGGCTCGTCGGCGAACACCACCTCCGGCTTGGTGATCAGCGCGCGGGCGCACGCGACTCGTTGCTGCTGCCCGCCGGATAGCTGGTTCGGCTTGTGCCCGAGCCGGTGCCGCAGGCCGACGCCGTCGATGACCGCGTCGGCGAAGGCCTGGTCCGGCCGCCGCCCGGCCAGGTCGAGCGGGAGCACGATGTTCTCCCACGCGGTCAGCGTCGGCAGCAGGTTGAACGCCTGGAACACGAAGCCGACGCGGTCACGCCGCAACGCGGTCAGCTGCGCGTCGGACAGCGACGACGTCTCCGTGTCGCCGATGAAGACCTGGCCGCTGGTCGGTTGGTCCAGACCCGCGAGGCAGTGCAGCAGCGTGGACTTGCCGGACCCGGACGGGCCCATGATGGCCGTGAACCGCTCGCGCGGGAAGGTGACTGTCACGTCGTCGAGCGCGACGACGCGCACGTCACCCGACGACCCCGAGCCGTACACTTTGGACAGATCGCGGCCGTGGACAGCCGGGCTGTTGGTGGATGTTCGCACCCCGTAGACGGTCCCGGAACCGGCCGCCCGGCACATCTGCCCCAGGCCAGATCTCGCGGCTCAGCCCCAGGGCTGACGCGTCACCCTGCCGTCAACCCCGGAGTTGACTGTGCAACCAATGTGGCCTTCGTAGCCAAAAACGCAACAAAGGCCACATTGGTTGCACAACTAGCCGCAGGTGCTTTGGGCGGGCAGGTCGCTACCGGGGTCGAAGTAGGTGGTGCGGTCCTTGCCGCGGCCGCCGTCCGGGTCCGAGCGCTGCTCGCTGACGGCGGGGGCGAGGTATCCGGCGCGCAGCGCCTCGCACCCCATGGAGTACGTGAAGCCCTGTGAGCGCACCGGCCAGATGCCCAGGCTGCTGGCGGCGTACTTGCCGGTCAGCACCGAGTAGTCGACGTCCCAGCGGTCGACGGCGACGATGTCCATCACGTCTCTGACCTTGTCCGGCTCGGGGGTGTCGAACGCGTACGCGAACACGAAGTTCGTGTGCACCACGAGTTCGCCCTGCCGGGTGCCCTGCTCGGCCCACATCCGGCCGCGCACCTTGGGTTCGGCGGGCAGCAGCTTCTGCCCGGTGGCCAGTCTGGTGGCGTACGCGTGCGCTTCGTTGGGGTCGGTGCCGAACACCGGTCGCATGTTCTTCTGCGAGTCCCTGGCCAGCAGCTTGAGGTACCGCTCGACGTCGTGCTGTTCGAGCACCGCCCGGTCGAGCCGTGACGTGATCACGGCCTGGCGCACCTTGGCGTAGGCGTCCGCGACCTGCTGCGTGGTGAACGGGCCGACGGCGCTCGCGACCGGGGCGACCACACCGGCTTCGCCGTCCTGCCAGTGCGCGGCCGGGGTGCCGGTGAACGGACGGGTGAGATCTACTTGAACCGGTGGCGCCGCAGCGGTAACGTCGACTGTTCTCGGCTCGGCCGTGCCCCGGACCTCGTTGAACGTCACGATCCCCGCGATCACCGCGGCGCCGACGCTGAGCATGGCGACCTTGGCGCGGTAGCGCTTGAGGAACGAGCGTGGTGCATCCGTGCCGTGTCGTGGGTCCTCGGGCATTTCTCCCTCGCGCGTGCTCGCGGAGAACAGGGGTGCCCGGCAGGCCCCGTGGACAGACACGTCGCAGTCGCGTCGCAGTCCACCCCGGACCTGGTGAGCCTAGCGTGGCCACGTTGCGTAAAACTAGTGGTTACGGGTAGTGGCCCGAATGCGCTGAGTCACAACGCGTGGTCGCTGGCTGCTGCTCGCGCCCGGACGTCACCCATTCGTAGGAGTGGGCATGCGCGTGAAGTCGTCTTCGCGCGGTTCGTAAACTCTGTCACCGTGACAGAGACAGCCATCCCCCAGGCAACTACCGATCTTCCGGCCGCGTTCGCGCCCGAGAAGGTAGAGGGACGGCTGTACCGGCGCTGGGTAGACGCGGGCTACTTCGAGGCGGACGCGACCTCGGACAAGCCCCCCTTCACCATCGTGCTGCCGCCACCCAACGTCACCGGCACCCTGCACATGGGGCACGCGCTGGACCACACGCTGATGGACGCGATGTCCCGGCGTCGCCGGATGCAGGGCTACGAAGTGCTGTGGCTGCCCGGCATGGACCACGCGGGCATCGCGACCCAGAACGTGGTGGAGCGCGCGCTCGCGGAGAAGGAAGGCAAGTCCCGGCACGACCTGGGCCGGGACGAGTTCGTCGCGCGCGTCTGGGAGTGGAAGGACGAGTACGGCGGCCGCATCCTCGACCAGATGCGCAAGCTCGGCGACGGCGTCGACTGGAGCCGTGAGCGCTTCACCATGGACGAGGGCCTGTCCAAAGCTGTGCAGACCGTCTTCAAGAAGATGTACGACGACGGTTTGATCTACCGCGCGGAACGGATCATCAACTGGTGCCCGCGCTGCCAGACCGCGCTGTCGGACATCGAGGTGGAGCACTCCGAGGACGAGGGCGAACTCGTCTCCATCCGCTACGGCGACGGCGACGAGTCGATCGTCGTGGCCACCACCCGCGCCGAGACCATGCTCGGCGACACCGCGGTGGCCGTGCACCCGGACGACGAGCGCTACCGGCACCTAGTCGGCAAGCAGATCCCGCTGCCGCTGACCGACCGCCGGATCCCGGTCGTCGCCGACGAGCACGTCGACCCGGAGTTCGGCACCGGCGCGGTGAAGGTGACCCCCGCGCACGACCCGAACGACTTCGAGATCGGCCAGCGGCACGACCTGCCGGCGATCACGATGATGGACGCGCGCGCCGTGGTCACCGTGAAGGGTCCGTTCGAAGGCCTCGACCGGTTCGAGGCCCGGCCCGCTGTGGTCGCCGCGCTGCGTGAGCTGGGCCGGATCGTCGCGGAGAAACGCCCCTACCTGCACTCCGTCGGGCACTGCTCGCGGTGCGACACGGTTGTGGAGCCGCGCCTGTCGATGCAGTGGTGGGTGAAGGTCGAGCCGCTGGCCCGCGCCGCCGGTGACGCCGTGCGCGACGGCCGCACGACCGTGCACCCACCGGAGTTGGCCAAGCGCTACTTCGACTGGGTCGACAACATGCACGACTGGACCATCTCCCGCCAGCTGTGGTGGGGGCACCGGATCCCGGTCTGGTACGGCCCGGACGACCAGGTCGTGTGCGTCGGCCCGGACGAGCAGCCGCCGTCCGGCGACGGCTGGACGCAGGACCCGGACGTGCTCGACACGTGGTTCTCCTCGGGCCTGTGGCCGATCTCCACGCTCGGCTGGCCGGACAAGACCGCGGACCTGGCGAAGTTCTACCCGACCAGCGTGCTGTGCACCGGCTACGACATCCTCTTCTTCTGGGTCGCCCGGATGATGATGTTCGGGCTGTACGCGATGGACGGCAAGCAGCCGTTCGACCAGCTCTACCTGCACGGCCTGATCCGCGACGCGCAGGGCAAGAAGATGTCCAAGTCACGCGGAAACGTGATCGACCCGCTGGAGTGGCTCGACCGCTACGGCGCGGACGCGCTGCGCTTCACCCTCGCCCGCGGCGCCAACCCCGGCAGCGACATGGCGCTGGCCGAGGAGTGGGCGTCCGGCTCGCGCAACTTCGTCACCAAGCTGTGGAACGCCAGCCGGTTCGCGTTGATGAACGGCGCGACGACCGCGATCCCGGTGCCGTCGCGCGACGCGCTCACCGACGCCGACCGCTGGATACTGGACCGCCTGGACGGTCTGGTGTCCGAAGTGGACGGCCTGCTGGACGACTTCCAGTTCGCCAAGGCGTGCGACGCGCTCTACCACTTCACGTGGGACGAGTTCTGCGACTGGTACCTGGAACTGGCGAAGGTCCAGATCGCCGAAGGGCGCACGGGCGCGACCCGCGCGGTGCTGGGACACGTGCTCGACGTGGTGCTCCGGCTGCTGCACCCGGTCATCCCGTTCGTCACCGAGGAGCTGTGGACCGCGCTGACCGGCGGCGAGTCGGTCGTGATCGCCGCGTGGCCGTCGACCAGCGGTGAAGCGGCGGACGCGGACGCGACGCGGCGGATCGAGGGCGTGCAGAAGCTGATCACCGAGATCCGCCGGTTCCGCAGCGACCAGGGCCTCAAGCCCGGCCAGAAGGTCAGTGCCCGGCTGGGTGGCCTCGACGCGGCGGGCCTCGCCGAGCACCGCAGCGCCGTGGCCGCCCTCGCCCGGCTGACCGCGCCGGAGGAGGGGTTCACCGCAGGCGCCTCGCTGGAGGTCGCCCTGCCCGGTGCGTCGTCGGTGGTGGTGGAGCTCGACCTGTCCGGCGCCGTGGACGTCGAGGCCGAACGCAAGCGCCTCACGAAGGACCTCGCGGTGGCGCAGAAGGAACTCGCCCAGTGCGAGGGCAAGCTGACCAACCCGAAGTTCACCGAGAAGGCCCCGGCCGACGTGGTCGACAAGATCAAGGTCCGGCGGGAGACCGCACTGGCCGACATCGACCGGATCAACGCCCGCCTCAGCGCGCTGCCCCCGGCGTAGACACCCTCCTCACCGGCCCGGCCGCCCCAGTCGTCGACTGGCGGCCGGGCCGGTGAGTGGAGGGATCGAGCGCACGTGCTCGCAGCAGCGGTTCTGGCAAGCTGAACGTATGCAGACCAACGAGAACACGAAGTCGGTCAAGTTCTCCCTGGAGAGGGTGTCGACCGTGCACTTCGTGCTTGTGGTGATGTCGGTTGCCGTCACGTACTTCTGGTTCTTGGCGGCGGGGTTTGCGGGAGACAGCCGCGTGATGCTGCCCTGGACGCTCCTGGCGCCGGTGATCGGTGCCGGTCTCGCGATCCCGCGGCGGAGATGGTCCGCACTGGCCGTCCATGGCGTGGTGTTCGCGCTGAACCTGGCGCTGCCCTTCCTTCTTTTGTTGGTCTAGGTGCGCCGCTGGAGCCGTGGTGAAACCGGTCAGCTGAGCTGCCCGGTGTTCAGCGAGATGATGAACGTCGTCCGGCCCGGCTGGCTCGACAGGTTCACCGTGCCGCCGTGCGCGCTGACGATCGAGTGCACGATCGACAGGCCGAGGCCGGTGCCGCCGCCGATCGTGCGGCTGCGGGAGTCATCGATCCGGTAGAACCTGTCGAAGATCCGGGCCTGGTGCTCCGGCAGGATCCCCGGGCCGGTGTCGGTCACGGTCACCACCGCGTCCTTGCTGACCTTCAGCTCCACGCTCGTTCCCGGCGGAGTGTGCCGGGCGATGTTCGCCAACAGGTTGTCCATGACCTGACGCAGCCGCATCGGGTCGCCGTGCACGTGTACCCGGCCGGGCGCGTCGAAGTCCAACGGGTAGTCCGGGTGCGCGGCGACGAAGGCCTGCGCGGCCGCCGACGCGATCTCGACCAGGTCACCGTCCTCCAGCCGCAGCGGGGTGTCCGCGTCCAGCCTGGCCAGCAGGAGCAGGTCGTCCACCAGGACACTCATCCGCTCGGTCTCCTCGCGGATCTTGGCCAGGTGCGCCTCGCGTTCGGCCGGTTCGTTCGCCGCCGCGTAGCGGAACAGGTCCGAGTACCCCCGGATCGACGTCAACGGCGTGCGCAGCTCGTGTGACGCGTCCGCGATGAACCGGCGCAGCCGCTGCTCCGCCGCCGTTCGCGCCGACAGCGAGGCGTCGATGTGGTCGAGCATCACGTTGAACGACGTCCGCAGTTCCTCCACCTCCGGGCCGCCGCCCACGCCCTTCGCCCGGACCGGCAGGTGGCTGGAGTCGGTCAGGTCATGGGAGGTGATGTCGTGCGCTGTGGACGCCATGTCGCTCAGCGGGCGCAGGCCACGGCGCAGCACGATCCTGCCCGCGACGACCAGAACCACCAGCGCCGCGCCGAACGCGCTGATCGACACGATCAGCAGCCACCGGACCGTGCTGTTCAACTCGGTGATGGGCGCCGCGCTGACCAGGATGTTCCCGCCGCTGATCTGGCACGCCCGCGCCCGGTACGGGCCCAGGTCCTGGATGAAGATCGTCTCGTAGGCGTGGTCCTCCCGGGTGCCGGACACCTTCCTGGCCAGCGCCACGAACTCGTCGATGTCCTGCGCGGGCGGCAGCCCGGTGTCGCCGACCTGCGAGATCGTGCCGTCCGCCGTGTTGTACACCAGCTGCTGCCACCGGTAGGGCGCTTTCGACTTGAAACGGCCGTACTTGGACTGTTCGGTCTGCGTGTTCTTCATCTGGTCGTCGAGCTGCCGCGCCAGGTAGTCACGCGTGCTGGTCACCAGCACTGTGCCGACGATCCCGAACACCACCAACGCCAGCACGCCCAGAGCGAGCGCGAGACGGGTGCCGAGCGGAGTCCGTTGCCAGCGGTTCATCCTGCTGGTCATCCGGCGGGCCGCCGCACGACGTAACCGACGCCGCGGACGGTGTGGATCAACGGCTCGCGGCCGTCGTCGATCTTGCGGCGCAGATGGGACACGACCAGTTCGACCACATTGGACCGGCCGCCGAAGTCGTACTCCCACACGTGGTCCAGGATCTGCGCCTTGGTCAGCACGGCGGGGGAGCGGCGCATCAGGTACCGCAGCAGCTCGAACTCCGTGGGCGTCAACGAAACCGGCTCGCCCGCGCGCCTGACCTCACGGGTGTCCTCGTCCATGGTCAGGTCCGCGACCTCCAGCACGGACCGCTTCCACGTCGGCCCGTTGCTGCGCCGCAGCACCGCGCGCAGCCTGGCCATCAACTCCTCCACCGAGAACGGCTTGACCAGGTAGTCGTCGCCGCCCCGGGTCAGCCCGGCGATGCGGTCGGCGGTCGCGTCCTTCGCGGTGAGGAACACCACCGGCACCATCGCGCCGCTGGAACGCAGCCCGTCCAGCACCGTGAAACCGTCCACGTCGGGCAGCATCAGGTCCAGTACGACGATGTCCGGGCCGAAACTCGCCGCCTGGCGCAGCGCCTCCTCGCCCGTGCCCGCGGTGACCGCGTTCCAGCCCTCGTAACGGGCGACCGTCGCGACGAGGTCGGCGATGTGCGGCTCGTCGTCGACGACCAGCAGCCGCACCGGGCTTTTCTTGTTCACCTGTTCATGGTGCGCCACGCGCGCGCGTGCAGCGAGGCGGCCGGGCCGCCGATAGGAGATCGACAGGTTCACAACAGCGACGGCACAGGTTCGTTCACCAAGCTCGGTGGCATGACGACCCTGTCACTCACTCGGCCGCGGGTGCTCGCGCGCACCGGCCTGTACGCCGTGCTGGGCGCGAACGTCGCGCTCGTCGCGGTGCTGTATGCCGACGCGGGCCCGTCGGCCGATCCGTTGATCTCGATCGGCCGCCTGTTCGGCATGTACGGCGCGCTGCTGATGGCTTTCCAGCTCGTGCTCGTCGCCCGGCTGCCGTGGCTGGACCGGCGGCTGGGCATGGACCGGTTGACCGGCCTGCACCGCTGGACCGGTTTCGGCGTGCTGTGGCTGCTGGTCGGGCACCTGGTGTTCATCGTCTTCGGGTACGCCGCCCTGTCCGGCAGTGGTCCGGTCGGCGAGTTGGTGACATTGGCCGAGACGACCGAGGGAGTGCTGCGGGCGATCGTCGCGTTCGTGCTGATCATGGCCGTCGGTGCGGTGTCGGCCAGGGTCGCCCGGCGCAGACTGGCCTACGAGACCTGGCACTTCATCCACCTGTACACGTACCTCGCGGTCATCCTGGCGTTCTCGCACCAGATCCTGTCCGGTTCGTCCTTCGTGGACTCCCCGTTCGCCCGCGCCTACTGGTGGGCGCTGTGGGGCGGTGCGCTCGGTGCCGTGGTGCTCGGCCGCGTGGTTCTGCCGCTGTGGCGCAACTCCCGGCACCGGCTGCGGGTGGCCGCGGTCGTCCCCGAGTCGGACCAGGTCGTGTCGGTGTACATCACCGGACGCGACCTCGACCGGTTGCCCGCCAAGGCCGGTCAGTTCTTCATCTGGCGCTTCCTGACCAAGGGCCGTTGGTGGGCGGCGAACCCGTTCTCGCTGTCCGCCGCACCCGACGGCAAGTCGTTGCGGCTCACCGCGAAAGCACTCGGTGGTGGCAGCGCGTCGCTGCGTCACGTCAAGCCGGGGACGCGGGTGTTCGCCGAAGGACCCTACGGCGCGTTCACCACCATGCACCAGACGAGACAGAACGCGTTGCTGGTCGCCGGAGGTGTCGGTGTCACGCCGATCCGCGCGCTGCTGGAGGACATCCGTGGCCACGTCGTCGTGCTGTACCGCGTGAACAACCAGGACGACGCGGTGCTGCTGCGGGAACTGTCCGACCTGGCCCGTGCCCGGGGTGCCGTGCTGCACCTGCTGACCGGGCCGGTCACCGCCCGCGACGCGTACGGCAACCAACTGCTCAGCGCGGGCAATGTCCGTGGCCTGGTCGCAGATGTCACCGATCGCGACGTGTTCGTGTGCGGACCGCCACCGATGACCGCCGCGGTCACGCGTTCCCTGCGCGAGCTGGGTGTGCCCCGCGAGCAGATCCACGCCGAACGTTTCAGCCTGGCCAGTTGAGAGGAACCCCGGACCATGCGCAGAGCGATACCCGCCATCCTGCTGACCGCCGCCGGATTCGCGTTCGTGTGGCAGTACGAGCCGACCACGTCCGCACAGGCGGCGCTCCCACCCGCTGACACAGTCCCGTCCCTGCCCGCCCCGTCTGGCGGCACCACGGCGCCGAGGACCGTCGACGGCTCGGCCGAACGCAACAAACACGGCGTCGTCCAGGTCCAGGTGGTGTTCACCGGCGACCGGATCACCGACGTCAGATTCCTCCAGCTGCCCAGCTCCGGACCGTCCAGAATGGCCGGTCCCCGGCTGGTCCAGGAAACGCTCAGCGCGCAGAGCACGGCGATCGACACGGTGTCCGGCGCCACCATGACCAGCCAGTCCTACATCGCCTCCCTGCAGGCAGCGATCGACGCGAAGGGCGCATGATGACTTTCACCGCTGTACGCCAGCTGATGGGCCTGCCGGTCTCCTTGGACCTGCGCGACGGCACCGAGGACGACGCCGAACGCGTCTTCGCCTGGCTGCACGAGGTCGACCTGCGGTTCAGCCCGTTCCGGATGGACAGCGAGGTGACCCGCTACGACGAGGGCCGGATCGGCGCCGACGGGATCAGCGACGACCTGCGGCACGTCCTCGCGCTGTGCCAGGCGTACGAGGACCAGTCCGGCGGCGCGTTCAAGGCCAAGCTCCCCGGCCGTGGCCTCGACCCGAACGCGGTCGTGAAGGGCTGGGCCGTGCAGCGGGCCGCCGAGATGCTGCGTGCCGCCGGGGTGACCAGGTTCTGCATCAACGCCGGTGGGGACGTGGTCACAGCCGGTGAACCGGCCGACGGCGAGCCGTGGCGGGTTGGCATCCGTCACCCCGACGACAGCCACGAGGTGTGCGCGGTCGTGGCCGTGCGCGACGGCGCCATGGCCACGTCAGCGGCCTACGAGCGCGGTAACCACATCATCGACGGGCGCACGGGCATGCCCGCGTTCGGCCTGCTCAGCATGACGGTTTTCGCCTTCGACCTGGCCACCGCCGACGCGACCGCGACGGCCGCGTTCGCGATGGGCGTCGACGGCGTGGAATGGGCGGTCGAGCAGCCGGGCTGCCTCGTGCACGCGGTCGACTCGAACTACCGGGTGTTCCGGTCCCCGCAGCTGCCGGTCCTGACATAGGGGCCGCGAGCACCGCACTAGACTCGGTCGACGTGACCGATCCCGACGCGCTGCAGGTTCTCCGTGAAGTCGAAGCGGAGCTCGACACCCGCTGGCCGGAGACCAAGATCGCGCCGTCGCTCGAGCGGATCAAGGCGCTGATGGACGTACTGGGCAACCCCCAGCAGGGCTACCCCGTGCTGCACGTCACCGGTACCAACGGCAAGACGTCCACCACCCGCATGATCGACGCGCTGCTGACCAGGATCGGCCTGCGGGTCGGCCGGTTCACCAGCCCGCACCTGCAGCTGGTGACCGAGCGGATCGCGATCGACGGCGCCCCGATCAGCCCGGAGCAGTACGTCGCGACCTTCCGCGACCTGGAGCCGTACGTGTCCATGGTGGACGACGCGGGCGACGTCAGGATGAGCAAGTTCGAGGTGCTCGCCGGGATGGCGTACGCGGCGTTCGCCGAGGCGCCGGTCGAGGCCGCGGTGGTGGAGGTCGGGCTCGGCGGCGGCTGGGACGCGACCAACGTCGTCGACGCCGAGATCGCCGTGATCGGCCCGGTCGCCGTCGACCACGTCGACTACCTCGGCCCGGACATCACCGGCATCGCGCGGGAGAAGGCCGGGATCATCAAGCCGGGGTCGATCGCGCTGCTCGCCGAGCAGCGGCCCGAGGTGACGCAGGTCCTGCTGGAGCGGGTGGCCGAGGTGGACGCCACGGTGGCCCGCCAGGGTTCGGAGTTCGCGGTGCTCAACCGGGACATCGCGGTCGGCGGGCAAGTGCTGACGCTGCAAGGCCTCGGTGGCGTGTACGACGACATCTTCCTGCCGCTGCACGGCGCGCACCAGGCCGACAACGCGGCCCGCGCGCTCGCCGCCGTCGAGGCGTTCTTCGGCGCGGGTGCCGACCGGCAGCTCGACGTGGAAGCGGTCCGGCAAGGCTTCGCCTCGGTCGTCGTGCCCGGCAGACTCGAGCGGATGCGTTCCGCGCCAAGCGTTTTCATCGACGCCGCGCACAACCCGCACGGCGCGGCCGCGCTGGCGTCGGCGTTGGAGGACGAGTTCGCGTTCCGGCGGCTGATCGGGGTCGTCGGCATGATGGCCGACAAGGACGCCAAGGGAATCCTCGAAGCGCTCGAACCGGCGGTGACCGACATCATCCTGACGCGCACCACCTCGCCGCGCGCCATGGACGTCGACGAGCTGGCCAGCATCGCGCGGGACATCTTCGGCGACGAGCGGATCGTGGTCGAACCGCGACTGGACACCGCGCTGGAGACGGCGGTGCAGCTGGTGGAAGAGGTCGGCGACCCGAACGAACCGCTGGCCGGCGGCGGGATCGTGGTCACCGGGTCGGTGGTCACCGCGGGCGAGGCCAGGACACTCTTCGGGAAGGTCCCCGCATGACGGCTCCCAATCCCATGAAGGGCTTCCGCGGTGTGATGGCGGGCGCCCTCATCATCGAGGCGATCGTCGTCGCGCTGGCGCTGCTCGTGGTGCACCGCACCGGCGGCGGGCTCGCGTCGTGGAAGGGCCTGCTGGTCGGCGGGATCGTGCTCGGCCTGATCGTCACCTGCGGCCTGCTGCGGCACAAGTGGTCGATGTACGTCGTGCTCGCGCTGCAGCTGGTCATGCTCGGCAGCTTCTTCGCGGTGCCGGAACTCGGCGTGCTGGGGCTGATCTTCGGTCTGGTGTGGACGTACCTGTTCTGGCTGCGCCGCGACGTGGCCAAGCGAATGGCAGAGGGACGTCTGCCAAGTCAGCAAGAGCGTTAACGTTCCGTTCTCCTGCCCGGGATACAACGCCCCACATGGACAGAAGAACAGTACTTCGTGCCGGTGCGGCCAGCGCCGGACTGCTTGTCGCCGGAGCGCTTCCGGCAGGAGCGGTATTACGCCGTGACCGTCCGGTTCTCACACACGGTGTGCAGACGGGTGACGTGACCACGGACGGTGCCCTGGTCTGGACCAGGGCGGACCGTCCGTCGCGGATGCTGGTCGAGGTCTCCCACGACCCGTCGTTCCGTTACGCGCGACGCCTGCGTGGCCCCGTGCTCACCCCCGACACCGACGGCACGGGAAAACTCCGTGTGAGTGGCGTCCTGCCTGGCTGTGAGACGTATTACCGCGTGCGCGCCGAGGATCTCGACGGCAGGACCACGAGCGAACCGTTGACCGGGAGCTTCCGCACCGCTCCGCTCGGTTACTCCGACGTGCGGTTCGCGTGGTCGGGTGACGTCGCCGGGCAGGGCTGGGGCATCAACCCGGACATCGGCGGCATGCCGGGATTCGGCGCGATCGCCGACCGCAAGCCGGACTTCTTCCTGCACAGCGGCGACACCGTCTACTCCGACGGCCCGATGGTCGAGAAGGTCACGCTGCCCGACGGCAGGGTGTGGCGCAACATCGTCACGCCGGAGAAGAGCAAGGTCGCCGAGACGCTGGCGGAGTACCGCGGCCAGTTCGCGTACAACATGCTCGATGCCAACGTCCGCAGGCTGGCGGCGTCGGTGCCCGTCATCGCGCAGTGGGACGACCACGAGGTAATCAACAACTGGTACCCCGGCGAGATCCTGGACCTGCCGCAGTACACCGAGAAGCGCGTGGACGTGCTGGCGCAGCGCGCTTTCCAGGCGTTCCACGAATGGCAGCCGGTCGACAAGACCCGCGCGGTCGACGGCCGCGTGTACCGCAGCTTCCGCTTCGGCCGCCGCGTGGAGCTGTTCGTGCTGGACATGCGGACATACAAGGACAAGAACACCGCGCCCAAGGACGGCGTCGGCCAGATCCTCGGCGCCCGCCAGGCCCGCTGGCTGGTCGACTCGCTGGCCCGCAGCCAGGCGACGTGGAAGATCGTCGCGGCGGACCTGCCGATCGGCCTGACGGTGCCGGACGGCGACGGCATCGAAGGCGTGGCCAACAGCCTGCCCGGCAAACCCGGCGGCCGCGAGCACGAGATCGCGTGGGTGCTGCGCACCCTGGCGCAGCGACGCGTGCGCAACGTCGTCTGGCTGACCGCCGACGTGCACTACACCGCCGCGCACCACTACTCCCCGGACCGGGCGGCGGTCGGCGACTTCGACCCGTTCTGGGAGTTCGTGTCCGGCCCGCTGCACGCGGGCGCGTTCGGCCCGAACACGCTGGACCCGACGTTCGGCCCGGTCGCGGAGTTCGTGCACGCCCCGCCTGCCGCGAACACCTCGCCGCTGCTGGGCTACCAGCACTTCGGCGAGGTCGCGGTGGACGGTCGCAGCGGCGAGCTGACCGTGTGGCTGCGCGACGGCCGCGGCACCTCGCTGTGGACCAAGACGTTGCGGCCCGGACGCGACCGTTAGTCTGCTGGCATCTCTGTGAAAACCCGCACGAAGGAGTACGGACCGCTGTGAGCGAGCGCACCCTTGTCCTGGTCAAGCCCGACGGTGTGAGCCGCGGCCTGGTCGGAGAGGTCATCTCCCGGATCGAGCGCAAGGGCCTGAGCCTGGTCGCGCTCGAGCTCAAGCACGTGAGCAAGGAGCTGGCCGAGCAGCACTACGCCGAGCACAAGGAGCGGCCGTTCTTCGGCTCGCTCGTCGAGTTCATCACCGGCGGCCCGGTCGTCGCGATCGTGGTCGAGGGCGTGCGCGCGATCCCCGCGTTCCGCCAGCTCGCTGGGGGCACCGATCCCGTCGAGAAGGCCGTGCCCGGCAGCATCCGCGGCGACTTCGGCACCGAGGTGCAGTACAACCTGGTGCACGGCTCGGACTCGGCCGACTCGGCCAAGCGCGAGATCGACCTCTGGTTCCCGAACCTCTGAGGCCCACCACGAGTGCGTGCGAACGGCTGTTCGCACGCACTCCGCTTGACACCACTTCGTCAAGCCCATGGTTACTTCACCAAATCCAGTTGTCCACAACCCGCCGGTAGCCCTTCGACCAGCCCATATCACCGGTAGACTGGAGCAGGGACGCCCCCCGGGTTGGGTGGGGGACTGTCAAGGTCGGTCGTTGAGAATGTGGCCTCAGAGACTGCGAAGATCTGGGCCAGAGCGCGTGGTGAGTATGCCCATGCCCAGCCCCAATCAGCACCGGTCTGATCGGCTGTGCCCGGCGCAGAGCTGGGTGCGCGATCCGAACCCAGTCACTGCCCGCAACCGCGGCCCAAGGTGGCCGCGCGCCAACGAGCTCGCGCGCAAGCGCAGAGGTGGGCTTCGGGGGTGTCTCCTGCCCGTCGGCCTGGGCGAAGCCAACCACGGTCTGTCCAGAGGTCGGCCTACGACAACCGGCGCCAGCGACAGCGGTACCGATCCTCTTGACAGTCCGTGGTTCCCTGGGGCAGGTCGACGGGCAGGAGGCGCCCGCGCCCTGAAACCCCAGGTCATAAAAACATGCGCCGGGAAGAACATGGCGCGAAGACCTCCTGCCCCGAGGTCTGCTCCCGGCGAGGGCCCTTCTTTTCACCCGGGGGACACCGCGGCATGACCGTCACCGTGCCCCAGGGCATAGATGTCCGAACCACCGGGGCACAGAGGGGAAAAGAAGCCCTCGCCGGGAGGCAGGCCACCGAAAGGGAAAGGGTCAGGTCGGCTTCAGCGCCGGGTCGTGGCGCAGTGCCCCGGGGGTCAGGGGCGCGGTTTCTCCCTTCCGTACGGCCTGCCAGAGGCAACCACACGCGTCAAGAGGTCCGTTGCGCTGTCGTCGGGGCTGGTTGTGCTGGCGGACCTCTGGACACGTGTGGTTGGGCCGCGCCCAGGCCATACGGAAGGGACAAACCCCGAAGCACCACCCTGTGCAGGCTGCACACTCCACACCAACCCAGGCCGAGACCCGACAAACAAGACCGGTAAACGACGGCGACCTTGATGAAGCCTGCCGGGTGGGGGCTGTCCTGTGAGGTGGAAGCGGGTAATCCACCCGCCGTTTGTCGGTGGTGGCGGTTAAGGTGCCCTGGTGTCTGTTGATCCTCTGGTCCTGGCCGAGGGGCTGACCAAACGGTTTGGGGACTTCGAGGCTGTCGCCGGCATCGACATCGAGGTGCGCAAGGGCGAGGCGTTCGGGTTCCTGGGTCCCAACGGTGCGGGCAAGTCGTCCACCATGCGGATGGTCGCGTGTGTCTCGCCGCGGTCCGGCGGCGAGTTGCGTGTGCTGGGGATGGACCCGACCGTGGAAGGGCCCAAGATCCGCGCCCGGCTCGGCGTCGTGCCGCAGCAGGACAACCTCGACAACGAGCTGACTGTCCGGCAGAACCTCCAGGTGTACGGGCGGTACTTCGGGCTGTCCCGCAAACACGTCCGTGACAAGGCGGCCGAGTTGCTGGAGTTCGCGCAGCTGGCCGACCGCGCCGACGACGAGGTCGAACCGTTGTCCGGCGGGATGAAGCGGCGCCTGACCATCGCCAGGTCCCTGGTCAACGACCCCGAGTTGCTGCTGCTCGACGAGCCGACGACCGGCCTGGACCCGCAGGCCCGGCACCTGTTGTGGGACCGGTTGTTCCGGCTCAAGCAGCAGGGGGTCACGCTGATCGTGACCACGCACTACATGGACGAGGCGGAGCAGCTGTGCGACCGGCTCGTGGTGATGGACAAGGGCAGGATCGCCGCCGAGGGCAGTCCCAGTCAGCTGATCGACCGCTACTCCACCAAGGAGGTCCTCGAACTGCGGTTCCCGCCGGGCGAGCAGGACCCCGAGCCGGTGCGGGATCTCGGCGAGCGCGTGGAGGTCCTGCCGGACCGGGTCCTGGTCTACACCACCGACGGCGAGGCGGCGCTGGCCGCGGCGCACACCAGGGGAGTGACGCCGGTGTCCAGCCTGGTTCGCCGCTCCACGCTCGAGGACGTGTTCCTGCGCCTGACTGGCCGGACGTTGGTGGACTGATGCTGCGCCCTTGGCAGGCCCGGCTGCTGGTGGTCGAGTCGATGTGGACCTGGTACCGCCGCAACTGGCGGGCGACGGTCTTCTCGTCCCTGCTCAGCCCGGTTTTCTTCCTGGTGGCCATGGGGTTCGGGCTCGGCTCGCAGATCCAGCCCGGCGGGCTCACCCACGGCTACAGCTACGTCGTCTACCTGATGCCCGCGATGCTGGCCGCCGCGGCGATCCAGAACGCGGCGGGCGAGTCGACGTTCCCGATCCTCTCGGGCTTCAAGTGGAGCCGCGTGTACTGGGGCATGACGGCGACACCGATCACCCCGGCCCAGGTCGCCACCGGTCAGCTGCTGTGGATCCTGGGCAGGTTGACGTTCTCGCTGACCGTGTTCGCGATCATCGGCACCGCGCTCGGCGCGGCGGCCGGGCCGGGCATCGTCCTGTCGCTCGTGTTCGCCGTGCTGACCGGGATGGCGTTCGCCGCGCCGCTGGTCGCGTTCGCCGCGACCGTCGAGGGCGAGGGGGACAAGTTCAACCCGGTGTTCCGGTTCATCGTGCTGCCGATGACGCTGCTGGCGGGCACGTTCTACCCGGTCAGCGAACTCCCCGCGGTCGTGCGCCCGCTCGCGTGGATCACCCCGCTGTGGCACGGCACCGAGCTCACCCGTGCCGCCGCTTTCTGGAACTTCGAACTCTGGCCGGTGCTCGGGCATGTGGCGTACCTGCTCGCGCTGTCCGCCGTCGGGTGGTTCCTGACGGTCCGGTATTTCCGACGCAGGCTGGAGGTCTAGCGGTGAGTGTCGGACTTGTCTGGCGGGTGTTGCCTCCCGGGTTGTACGCGCGTCGCGCCCGTGCGGTCATCGAGCGTTCGTACCTGGTCAACCGCCGCGCGTGGATGACCGTTCTCTCCGGCTTCTTCGAGTCGTTCTTCTACCTGTTCGCGATGGGCATCGGGTTCAGCCGCCTGATCGGCGACGTGGTCGGGCCGGGCGGCCAGACCATGAGTTACGCGGCGTATGTCGCGCCCGCGCTGCTGGCCGCGTCGGCGATGAACGGAGCCGTGTACGACTCCACGTTCAACATCTTCTTCAAACTCAAGTACGCCAAGGTTTACGACGGCATGCTCGCCACTCCGCTCGGCCCGTTCGACGTGGCGATCGGCGAGGTCTCGTGGGCGCTGATCCGCGGCGCGATCTACGCGACCGGCTTCCTGACCGTGATCTCCGTCGTCGGCCTGACGTCCTCGCCGTGGACGATCCTGGCGCTGCCGGTGGTGCTGCTCGTGGCGTTGGCGTTCGCCGCGGTCGGCATGGCGTGCACGACGTTCATGCGGTCCTGGCAGGACTTCGACCTCGTGCAACTGGCGCTGCTGCCGATGTTCCTGTTCTCCGCGACCTTCTACCCGTTGAGCGTCTACCCGGAGGGTCTGCAGTGGATCGTGCGGCTCTCCCCGCTGTACCACGCGGTGGAGCTGATGCGAGGGCTCACCGCGGGCGTCCTGGAATGGGCGATGCTCGGGCACTTGGCGTACTTCGTGGTGATGGCCGTCGTCGGGCTGCTCGTGGCGGGTCGTCGGTTGGGGAAGCTGTTGCTGAGTTAGGTGACGTCCCGGCGCAGGGACGTGCCGAACGCGAGCACAGCGGCAACGGCGACGTAGCCGAGCAGGACGAGCGCGCCGAGCGGGGCGGACAACAGGTGCGGCGTGGATATGCCGCTCTGTGAGACGGCTTGGGCGACGTAGGTGAACCCGGTCAGGCCCGCGCTGGCGCCGCCGGGCAGGAACGGGTAGACCGCGTTCACGCCGGGGATCAGCAGCAGGAGCGTTTCGCCCATGTAGAAGTAACCACCCAGCACCACAAGCGCGGTCACCTGGTTGCGCAGCAACGCTCCGAACGCCACGCCGAGCAACGTGTACACGGTCATCATGGCGACCAGTCGGACCAGAAAGCCGACGACGTCGCTTGTCGGCAACCCAAGGCTGACGCCGTGCACCGACGCGGCGACGACAAGCCCGGCTCCCGCGACCACCGCCACGATGACCCCGTACGCGAGCCCGGCCAAGGCGTAGACGCTGAGCTTCGCCGCCAAGACCGTGCCGCGTCGGGGCGCGAACAGGTACGTGAACGTGATCGTCTGGTGCCGGTACTCGGCTGTCACGGCCGTCGTACCCAGCAGTGCCGGGACGAACGCCAGCAGGCCGGCCATGCCCAGCAGCATCTGTGTGCCCGCCGCGGTGGCCAGGCCGGGCATCGGCGGGTCGAAGTTCTCCGGGCCGACCATCGCCAGCAGGAACACCAGTCCGCCCGTGGCCAGCGCGCCGAGCAGGCCCCACAGCCACAGCCGGGTGCTGGACAGCCGCCGTGCCTCGGCGCTCATCAACGCGGTCGCCGTGGTCACTCTGGTCATGGTGGTCATGGTGGTCATGCGGTGGCTCCGGCTCCGGTGAGTGCGAGGTAGGTCTGTTCGAGGGTGCCGTGCCTGGTCACTTCCGTGAGGGGGCCCGCCGTGACCAGACGGCCGCGGCTGATGATCACCACGTGGTCCACCATCTGCTCGGCTTCGCTCAGCACGTGGCTGGAGACCAGGACCGTGCGCCCCTGCTCGGCCAGGTCACGCAGGAACCGGCGCAGCCATGCGATGCCTTCCGGGTCGAGACCGTTGCTGGGCTCGTCGAGGATCAGCACCCTCGGGTCGCCGAGCAACGCCGTCGCCAGGTTCAGGCGTTGCCGCATTCCGGTGGACAGGCCCCGCGCCTGGCGGTGCGCGTATGAGGTGGCGCCGACCAGGTCGAGTACCTCGGCCACTCGTGAGTCCGGGTAGCCGCCCATCCGTGCGTACACGCGGAGGTGGTCGCGGCATGTGCGGCCCGGGTGGAAGGCGGACTTGTCCAGCACGGCTCCGACCGTGCCGGACGGGTTCGGCAGGTCCGCGTATCGCCTTTCACCGATGGTCGCGGTACCGGCGGTCGGTGTGACCAGCCCGAGGATCATCCGCAGCGTCGTGGTCTTGCCCGCTCCGTTCGGCCCGAGGAACCCCGTCACCGCGCCCGGCTCGACGTCGAAGCTGAGGTCTTCGACCGCCGTCACCGCACTGGATGCCGTGCCGAACACCTTGCGGAGCTGTCGTACTCGGATCATCTCCACCCCCTGATTGAGGACTTGTATCTGTAGTAGTTCATGTATAACAGATAGTCGCTGTAGGTAGCATGCCGGTCATGGAGCTGACACTGGACCTGGACAGCGATGTGCCGATCTACCAGCAGATCCGCGACCGGATCCTGGAAGCGATCGCTTACGGCGTGCTCAAGGAGGGCGACCCGCTGCCGTCGACCAGGCAGCTGGCGTCGGACTTCGGGATCAACTTCCTGACCGTGAGCAAGGCGTACGACCAGCTCAAACAGCAGGGCGTGATCCGGATCAACCGCAAGAGCGGCGCCGTGGTGCGCAGGGACCCGAACACCGGCCCGCCGGAGCCGGGCTTCATCGACGACTGGGACAGCCGGATGCGAGTCATCCTCGCCGAAGCGGCCGTCCAGGGCTTCACCCGGTCCGACCTGGTCAAACGCGTCAAGGTGCTGCTGGATCAGTACGAGGGCGTGCACCCGTGACCGGGCCGGCAGCCCTGCTGGTGGTCGTCCTGCTGACCGGGCTGGCCCTCGCCGTGCCGGTGCTGATGCGCCCGACGCTGCCGTTCGGTGTGCAGGTCGCGGCGGTCCGCGCGGCGGACCCGGCGGTCCGGGGCGTCCGCCGCGTCTACCTGCTCCGGGTGGCGGCCGTCTCGGCGATCGCCGTGCTCGTCTGCGTCGTCGCGTACGACGACGCCGTCGTCGTCGGGATTTTCGCCAACGGGCTGGTGATCGCCCACATCGCCTGTTACGCGCTCGCGCACCGGCGGCTGCGAGCGATCAAGCGCGCCGAGTGGTGGCAGGCCGAACACCGCTATGGCGTGACCGTGGACACCACGTTCCGCACCGATCCCGTCCGAGTACCGCTGTTGTGGCTGTTGCCCGCGGTGGTGGTGCTGGTGGTTGCCATGGTCCTGGGTCGTCGGGGTGACGTGATCCCGATGGTGGTGATCACTGTGCTCGTGCCGCTCGCGGTCCGGGTGAGCGTGCGTGCCCGGCCCGACCTGGACGCCGCCCAGCCCGTCGGCTCCGCGCGCAGATACCGGGTCTACCTGCGTGGCACCGCCCGGCTGATGATGCTGCTGGTCGCGGCGATGAACCTGACGATCCTGCTGGACGGCACCCCGGGCTGGGAAGCGGTGGCGGTCGTGCCGACAGCCGCTGTCGTCATCGTGTTCGTCGGGTGGTCGACTTGGGCGGGTCAAGCCGGGCATCGCCTGCCCGCGATGCCCGGTGAGGAACACGAGGACAGCGGGTTGACGCAACGCGACGACGACCGGCGCTGGCGCCTGGGCGGACTCGTCTACGTCAACCGGCAGGATTCCGCCGTCTTCGTGCACAAACGCGTCGGCATCGGCTGGACGATGAACCTCGGCCACCCCGTGGCGTGGGCGGTGCTCGCCGCGCTCGCTCTGACCGGCGTGCTGGCGGGTTTCGGCGTCATCGAACTCCCTCGTCGGGGGTGATGCTCTCCGGGCCGCTACCCTGGTTCCCTGTGAGTGTCGAGTCCGTTTTCCCGAAGCTGGAGTCGCTGCTGCCCCAGGTGGCCAAGCCGGTGCAGTACGTCGGCGGTGAGCTCAACGCGACGGTGAAGGACTGGGATTCCGCCACAGTCCGCTGGGCGCTGATGTACCCCGACGCCTACGAGGTGGGCCTGCCCAACCAGGGCGTGATGATCCTCTACGAGATCCTCAACGAGCTGCCGGACGTGCTGGCCGAACGCACGTACTCGGTCTGGCCGGACCTCGAGAAGCTGATGCGAGAGCACGGCGTGCCCCAGTTCACCGTCGACGGGCACCGCCCGGTGGGCGCGTTCGACATGCTCGGTGTGAGCTTCGCGACCGAGCTGGGCTACACGAACCTGCTGACCGCGCTGGACCTCGCCGGCATCCCGCTGCGCGCGGCCGACCGCACCGAGGACCACCCGGTGGTGCTGGCCGGTGGGCACTCGGCGTTCAACCCGGAGCCGATGGCCGACTACCTCGACGCGGTGGTCCTCGGCGACGGCGAGGAAGCCGTGCTGGACATCACCGAGGTCATCCGGCGCTGGAAGGGCGAAGGGCGGCCCGGGGGCCGGATCGAGCTGCTGACCAGGCTCGCCGAACGCGGCAACGTCTACATCCCGCGCTTCTACGACGTGGGCTACACGCCTGAGGGCGAGCTCGCGTACACCCGCCCCAACCGCGACCGCGTGCCCGAGCGGGTGGCCAAGCGCACGACGATGGACCTCGACGCGTGGCCGTACCCGAAGCAGCCGCTGGTGCCGCTGGCCGAGAGCGTGCACGAGCGGATGAGCGTCGAGATCTTCCGCGGTTGCACCCGCGGCTGCCGGTTCTGCCAGGCGGGCATGATCACGCGGCCGGTGCGCGAGCGTTCCATCGAGGGCATCGGCGAGATGGTCCGCAAGGGGCTGGACGCGAGCGGGTTCGAGGAAGTCGGCCTGCTGTCGTTGTCCAGCGCGGACCACTCGGAGATCGCGCAGGTGACCAAGGGTCTCGCGGACCGCTACGAAGGCACGAACACCGGGCTGTCGCTGCCGAGCACCCGCGTCGACGCGTTCAACGTGGATCTCGCGAACGAGCTGTCGCGCAACGGAAGGCGATCCGGCCTGACGTTCGCGCCGGAAGGCGGCAGTGAACGGATCCGGCGCGTGATCAACAAGATGGTGTCCGAAGAGGACCTGATCCGCACGGTGTCGACGGCGTTCGCCAACGGCTGGCGCCAGGTGAAGCTGTACTTCATGTGCGGGCTGCCGACCGAGACCGACGAGGACGTGCTGCAGATCGCGCACATGGCCAAGGAAGTCATCCGCGCGGGCCGGAAAGCGGCCGGGCGCAACGACATCCGCTGCACCATCTCGATCGGCGGGTTCGTGCCCAAGCCGCACACCCCGTTCCAGTGGGCGGCGCAGTGCGATCCGGACACAGTGGACAACCGGCTGCGCAAGCTGCGCGCGGAGATCAACTCGGACCGAAGCCTGGCCCGCAACATCGGAATGCGGTACCACGACGGCAAACCGAGCCTGATCGAAGGACTGCTGTCCCGGGGCGACCGGCGAGTCGGCCGCGTGATCGAACGCGTCTGGCGCGAAGGAGGCCGCTTCGACGGCTGGGGCGAGCACTTCTCGTTCGACCGGTGGGTCGACGCGGCCAAGGCGGAGCTGGAACCGCTGGGCGTCGACCTCGACTGGTTCACCACGCGCGAACGCGGCGAGACGGAGGTCCTGCCGTGGGACCACCTGGACTCCGGCCTGGACCGCCAGTGGCTCTGGGACGACTGGCAGGACGCGCTGGACGAGCAGGAACTCGACGACTGCCGCTGGACCCCGTGCTTCGACTGCGGTGTCTGCCCGACCATGGGAACGACCATCGAGGTCGGGCCGACCGGCAAGAAACTCCTGCCGCTGACCCCGGTCTGACCGGCGGCGACGACACAGGGCGGGCTCCACGCGGAGCCCGCCCTGTCGCTTGTCGGCAAGCAGTCGAGGTTAGTTCGTCACCGCGGCCAGGGCGTCAACCAACCCGTGCCCGTAGAACCCGTTGTACGGCGCGTATCCCGCGCAGTAGGCGTCCTGGGTGCCTGTCTTGTTGAGGTCGTAGTCCGCCGGGCACGGCACGGCCTGGGACTGCTCGTTCAGCAACCGCGTCAGCCTCGCCGGGGACGCGTTCGGATGCGTCGAAGCCAGCAACGCGATCACGCCCGAAACATGCGGCGCCGCCATGGAAGTACCGCAGTACCGCGCGTACCCCCCTGGCACCGTGGACAGAACGCAGCCGCTCTCGGGATTGCCGGTGCCGCGCAGCCGTTCTCCGCCGGGCGCGGTCACGTCGATCACGCCGAGCCCATAGGCGCTGTACCCGGCCTTCACCTTGTCCGCTCCGACCGACGACACCGCGAGCACTTCCCGCAATCCCGCCGGGAGCACGCGGCAGTTGGCGTTCGGCGGGTTGGCCATGTCGACGTTCTCGTTCGTCGCCGCCGCCACGTTCATCACGCCTCGCGAGTAGGCGTACTTCACCGCGCGTGTGAGCGCTTCGAGCACCACCCGCTGTCCGCCTTTCGAGCACGTGAACAGCCATGGGTCGACGAAGTAGCTGCTGTTGGTGACGTTCATGCGCTTTTCCGCGGCCCACATGAAGCCGCACACCGCGTACTCGGGGTAGATGCGGCCGTCGTCGTCGACCACGCGCACCGATGCGAGGCTGACGCCCGGAGCGACGCCGGTGATGCCCTTGCCGTCGTTGGCCGCGGCGATCGTGCCTGCGACGTGTGTGCCGTGCGGTGAGTTCTTGGGCGCCCAGGCCGCCGGGGTTGTGTCGGGGCGCCCGGTGAGGCAGCCTGCGGACAGCGCGGGGTCTACGGCGTCCTTCAGGTCGGGGTGGGTGGCGTCGATGCCTGAGTCGAGCACGCCGACGACGACGTCACGGTTGCCTGTCGTCACTTCGTGGGCGGCGTCGGCGTTGATCATCGTCATGTCCCACTGCTCGTCCGCGCGGTCCGTGGACGGCACGGTCGCCGAACGGCGGATTGACGAGGACGAGGGGGTCTCCTCGGCCTTGCGCTTGCGGCTGGTCGCGCGTTGCGCGCTGAAGGCGCGGTCGACGCCGATCCGGTCGATGAACCGGCTGTCGGCAGACGTCGCCACCGCCACCGAGATCTGCGGGTAGTAGACGGTGGAGACGCCGCAGGCGGCGGTGATCTCGCCCTGCGCCTGCGCCGAGGGCGTGCCGGGGGCGAACACGACGATGTAGCGGGATACCGTACGAGTCCCGCTGACGCACTCGGCGTCGGTGGGGTCGGCTGCGGCCGGCAGCGCGCACAGGGTGGCGAGCACCGCCGTCAGCACCGCTGCCGCCTTCACGCGGCGGACCAGAGGCACGACCACTGACCTCCATACATTGCGTCGGCCGGCTCGGGGGTACCGGCTGTCCACGTTGCGGGACGGTAGCCACGCCGCGTCGGCCAGACAAGTTCATCCACGCAATCGCGTCTGCCGGTACGGTGCCAGCCGGACGCGGGTACGCACCAGCCGAGCCGTCACAGACCACCAGAAGGAGTAACGCTGAGCCGTCAAGACCAGCCCAATCCGTCGCCACCTGGGGTGCAGAAGCTCAGGTTGCGCTACGCCAAACGTGGGCGACTGCGTTTCACGTCACACCGGGACATCGCCAGGGCGTTCGAACGCGCCTTGCGACGCGCGCATGTCCCCATGGCGTTCTCCCAGGGCTTCAACCCGCACCCGAAGATCTCGTGGATCGGCGCGGCGCCGACCGGCGCGGCCAGCGAGGCCGAGTACGTGGAGATCCAGCTGGTCGAGGTGGTCGAGCCGGCTGACCTGCTGCCCGAGCTGGACAAGGCCATGCCACCTGGACTGGACCTGCTGGAGGCCGTCCAGGCCACCGGCGGGTCGCTCGCCGACCGGATCGACGCCAGCGAGTGGCGGATCGAGGTGCCGGGGGTCACGCCCGCCGACCTGACCGCCGCGCTGGCCGCGTTCCTGGCCGCCGAAGTGGCCGAAGTGGAGCGTCTGACCAAGAGCGGCATGCGGACAATCGATGTCCGACCTGCGGTTGTACGTGCGCGGACCCGTGAAGTGTCATCGGATGGCGAACCATATGGGATACTCGAGGTAGTTGTACGGCAGACGACACCTGTCGTGCGACCGGACGACGTGCTGAGCGCGCTCCGTGTCGTCGCCGCTCTGGAACCGCCGGTGCCCGCGAAGGCGACCCGGATGGCCCAGGGACGGCTCGACGATGGCGGTGGCATCGCCGACCCGCTGGCCCCTGACCGGGGTCCGGAGCCGTCAAGGGACGACGTCCACAGCTGACCTGTGTCACCCGTGTGGGCGGGTGGCGTGAGGCGAGGATTCCCGCCGTTCGCGCGGCGGGCCAGGCAAGGCAGAGAACCAACGAACCGGCTCTCGTCAGGGGAAGGCGACGAAGGGACCGGCACACAACGTCCGCGGCCGCGAGCCGGGGACCGAACAGGAGAGGCCCCTGTGCGGCCGCGTCCAGGCATGGACGCGCCCGGGGGCGGAGGAGCTACATGTCGGACACGACAGCGTCCGCCGGTGACGACAACACCGAGCGGGATTTGATCGACCTGCCGCCGAAGATCAGGGTGCACGCCCTGGCGAAGCTGCTCGGAGCGAGCAGCCGCGAGGTCATGGCGGCCCTCGCGGACATGGACGAAGAGGTCCGCAGCGCCCAGTCCAGCGTCAGCCGTGAGGTGGCGCAGCGCGTCGTCGACGCGCTCGCCCCCCAGGTGGAAGAGGACGAGGCGCCGCAACCGGCGGAGTCGCCCTCGCCGGCGGAGCCGGTCGCCGAGGCCGAGTCGGCCGAGCCGGAGCCGGTCGAGGAGCCCGCCACCGGGATCAGGCGCCCGCGGCAGCCGCTGTTCGCCTCGGCGTCGCCGCTGTTCCTGCCGCCGGAGGCGCAGACGCGTCCGGTGGCCAAGCCGGAACCGGTCGAAGAGCCCGCCGAGGAGGCCGTGGAGGAGGCCGACGAGGCCGACACCGACGACGCCTCGGACGACGACGCCTCGACCCGTCGGCGTCGCCGTCGTGGCCGTCGTGGCCGCGGCCGGGGCAAGGGCGGGCAGAACGACGAGGCCGGCGACGAGCAGGACGACGACGAGGCCCCGGCAGCCACCGCGTCCGCCGAGGAGCCGGAAGCGGCCGAGTCCGCCGAGGACGACAGCGACGAGTCCGCCGACGACGGCGGGAGCCGTCGCCGCAGGCGCCGTCGCCGCCGCAAGGGGTCGGCCGACGACGAGGCCGCGGCCAACGAGGACGACCCGCCGAACACGGTGGTGCACGTCCGTGAGGCGCGGGACGAAAAGCCCAAGGCGGACAAGCCGGACAGGTCGGACCGCGACGAGGTGCGCAGTGTCCGCGGCTCGACCCGCCTGGAGGCCAAGCGCCAGCGTCGCCGGGACGGCCGTGAGGCCGGTCGCCGCCGCGCGCCGATCCTGTCCGAGGCGGAGTTCCTCACCCGTCGTGAGTCCGTTGACCGCAAGATGATCGTGCGCGAGCAGACCGATCGCACGCAGATCGGTGTGCTGGAGGACGGTGTGCTCGTCGAGCACTTCGTCACCGCGTCCGGTTCCGGTTCGCTGGTCGGCAACGTCTACCTGGGCCGTGTGCAGAACGTGCTGCCCAGCATGGAAGCCGCGTTCGTGGACATCGGCCGCGGCCGCAACGCCGTGCTGTACGCCGGTGAGGTCGACTGGGACGCCGCCGGTCTCGAGGGCAAGGCCCGCCGGATCGAGCAGGCGCTGTCCACCGGGGACAGCGTGCTCGTGCAGGTCACGAAGGACCCGGTCGGGCACAAGGGTGCCCGGCTGACCACTCAGATCAGCCTGCCGGGCCGGTTCCTGGTGTACGTGCCCGGCGGCGGCGCCACCGGGATCAGCCGCAAGCTGCCGGAGAACGAGCGGCGCAGGCTCAAGGACATCCTCAAGCGGATCGTCCCCGAGGACGCCGGTGTGATCATCCGGACCGCCTCGGAGGGCATCAGCGAGGACGAACTGGCCCGCGACGTGCGCAGGCTCCAGGCGCAGTGGCAGGTCATCAAGGACAAGGCGCACGGCTCCGACGAGGTCAAGAAGGCCAGCGCGCCGACGCTGCTCTACGAGGAGCCGGACCTGCTGGTCAAGGTCGTCCGCGACCTGTTCACCGAGGACTTCTCCGCGCTGGTCGTGCAGGGCGACGAGGCGTGGGACACGATCGACGCCTACGTCCGGCACGTCGCGCCGGACCTGCAGGAGCGCCTGCAGCGGCACGTCGGCCCGTCGGACGTGTTCACCGACTTCCGCATCGACGAGCAGCTGCTCAAGGCGCTGGACCGCAAGGTGTGGCTGCCGTCCGGCGGTTACCTGGTCATCGACCGCACCGAGGCGATGACCGTGATCGACGTGAACACCGGCAAGTTCACCGGATCGGGCGGCAACCTCGAGGAGACGGTCACCCGCAACAACCTGGAGTCGGCCGAGGAGATCGTCCGCCAGCTGCGGCTGCGCGACATCGGCGGGATCATCGTCATCGACTTCATCGACATGGTCCTCGAGTCCAACCGGGACCTGGTGCTGCGCAGGCTGACCGAGTGCCTCGGCCGCGACCGGACACGCCACCAGGTCGCCGAGGTGACCTCGCTCGGCCTGGTCCAGATGACCCGCAAGCGCGTCGGAACCGGCCTGCTGGAGGCGTTCAGCGCCACCTGCGAGCACTGCCGCGGGCGTGGCGTGATCGTGTCGACCGACCTGGGCTTCAAGGCCAACGGTGGTGGCGGCAACGGCGGCGGTCAGCAGCACCAGCCGTCGAAGTCCGCCAAAGCGGAGGACAAGCCCGCCGAGCGGACGCGGGAGCGGCCGACCCGGGCGGAGCGCCGTGCCAAGGCCGAGCGCGCCCGTGCCGAGGCAGCGGAGGCCGCCGAGGCCGCGGAAGCGGCTGAGTCCGCCGAGGTGGCCGCCGAAGCCGCCGCGGAGGCTGTGCAGGCGGCAGCGGAAGCCGCCGCCGAGGCCGACCAGGTCGCCGAGGCCGTCGAAGCTGCCGCGGTGGTCGAGGCTGCCGCGGTGGTCGAGGCTGCCGGGCCCCAGGCCGCGGTGGCCGAGGAGCCCGAGCAGTCGGGGAACGGCGAGACGGCGCCCGAGCCGAGGTCCGCAGCCGCGGAGCACACGCCGGGCACCAACGGCCACGCCGTGTCGGCCCAGCCCGAGGTGGCTCCTGACTCGTCGGAGGTGCCGCAGGGCGTCGACGACGATCTGGTGCTCGCGCCACCGCCACGGCGTCAGCGCAGGCGGTCGGCGTCGCGTCCGGCCGGACCTCCGGTCAACGCGGCCCAGGACAACTGAACAGGCCCCCGGAGGGGGCGAGCAGGACCATGTTGTAACCTAGTACGTGGCCCGCCTTCCAGCGGGCTACGTCGTGTGCAGCCCGATCAGCTTTGATCTGGGCGCACCTGGCCCCCATCACCAACGAGTAGCAAGCAGGAGACTTCCGTGTCCGCGTACGCGATCGTCAAGACCGGCGGCAAGCAGTACAAGGTCGCCGTGGGCGACGTCGTCGAGGTCGAGAAGCTCGAGGGCGAGCCGGGCACCGAGCTCACCTTCCCGGCTGTGCTCGTTGTCGATGACGGCGACGTCACCACCGATGCCGACGCGCTGGCCAAGGTGTCGGTGACCGGCAAGGTCGTCGCCCAGACCAAGGGCCCCAAGATCCGCATCCACAAGTTCAAGAACAAGACCGGATACCACAAGCGCCAGGGTCACCGTCAGAAGCTGACCCGCGTCGAGGTCACCGGCATCACCAAGTAAGGACCTGACCAGCCATGGCACACAAAAAGGGCGCATCGAGCTCTCGTAACGGCCGTGACTCCAACGCGCAGTACCTGGGAGTCAAGCGGTACGGCGGTCAGGTGGTGAAGGCCGGTGAGATCCTGATCCGCCAGCGCGGCACCAAGTTCCACCCCGGCGTGAACGTCGGCCGCGGCAAGGACGACACGCTGTTCGCGCTGGCCGCCGGTGCGGTCGAGTTCGGTGCGAAGCGCGGCCGCAAGACCGTGAACATCGTTCCGGTCGAGGTATCGGCCTAGTAGAACCAAGCATCACCAGGGGGCGGGCCTCAGATGGCCCGCCCCCTCGTGCGTTCCAGAGAGGATTTCACCGTGTCCCGATTCGTCGACCGCGTGGTGATTCACGTCGCCGCCGGTGACGGCGGTAACGGCGTTGCCTCCGTGCACCGCGAGAAGTACAAGCCTCTCGGCGGTCCCGACGGCGGCAACGGGGGAAACGGCGGCGACGTGATCCTCGTCGTCGACCCTGGTGTGCACACCCTTCTCGACTTCCACTTCCGGCCGAACGCCAGCGGCGGCAACGGCAAACCCGGCCAGGGCGCCAACCGTGACGGCGCCAACGGTGCGCCGTTGGAGCTGAAGGTCCCGGACGGCACGGTCGTCATGACCGAGGACGGCGAAGTGCTCGCCGACCTGGTCGGCGTCGGCACCCAGTTCGTGGCGGCCGCGGGTGGCCGCGGTGGGCTCGGCAACGCGGCGCTGGCGTCCAAGGCGCGCAAAGCACCCGGGTTCGCCCTGCTCGGCGAGCCGGGGGAGCGGCGTGACCTCGTCCTCGAGTTGCGTTCGGTTGCCGACGTCGGCCTCGTCGGGTTCCCGTCGGCAGGCAAGTCCTCGCTGATCTCGGTGCTGTCCGCGGCCCGGCCGAAGATCGCGGACTACCCCTTCACCACGCTGGTGCCGAACCTCGGTGTGATCACCAGCGGCGACCACGTCTTCACCATGGCCGACGTGCCCGGCCTGATCCCCGGCGCGAGCCAGGGCAAGGGGCTCGGCCTGGACTTCCTGCGGCACATCGAGCGGTGCGCGGTGCTCGTGCACGTCGTGGACTGCGCGACCTACGAGCCCGACCGCGACCCGATGTCCGATGTGGACGCGCTGGAGGCCGAGCTGGAGCGCTACACCCCGGCGCTCGGCGGCGACCTGGCGTCGCGGCCGAGGGTCGTGGTGCTGAACAAGATCGACATCCCGGACGCGCGGGACCTCGCCGACATCGTCCGGCCGGACTTCGAGCAACGCGGCTGGCCGGTGTTCGAGATCTCCACCGCGACCAGGGAAGGCCTGCGGGAGCTGACGTTCGCGCTGGCCGAGGTGGTCGAGCAGTACCGGGCCGCCCAGCCGGTCGTCGAGACCACCAGGGTCGTCCTGCGGCCGAAAGCCGTGGACGACAAGGGTTTCGAGATCATCCCCGACCCGGACGACGACACCGGCTTCATCGTCACCGGGGAGCGGCCGAACCGCTGGGTCCTGCAGACGGACTTCAACAACGACGAAGCCGTCGGATACCTCGCCGACCGGCTCAACCGGCTGGGCGTCGAGGACACGCTGGCTGCCATGGGCGCACAGCCCGGGTGTGCCGTCACGATCGGGTCGTGGACCTTCGACTGGGAGCCGTCCACGCCCGGCGTCGCGGCCATGCTGACCGGGCGTGGCACCGACGTGCGGCTTGAGCAGAACGAGCGAGTGGGCGCGGCGGAGCGCAAGATGCAGCGCAGGCTGCGCCGCGGCCTTGCTGTCGAGGACGAGGACGAGTGACATCACCGACCCGCGAAGCTCTCATCGGAGCGAGCAGGATCGTCGTCAAGGTTGGTTCATCTTCCCTGACCACCGCCGCGGGTGGCCTGGATCCGGCACGCCTGGACTACCTGGTGGACGCGTTGGCCACGCGCCGCGCGGCCGGGAGCCAGGTCGTGCTGGTGTCGTCAGGCGCCATCGCCGCGGGTCTCGCGCCGCTGGGCATCCCGCGCCGACCGCGTGACCTGGCCACGCAACAAGCAGCCGCGTCCGTCGGTCAGTTGGCGCTGGCGCACGCCTATGCCGCGTCTTTCGGGCGGTATTCGCTCACAGTCGGGCAGGTCCTGCTCACAGCAGACGACGTCGTGCGGCGTTCGCACTACCGCAACGCGCAGCGCACGTTCTCGAAGCTGCTCGCGCTGGACACCGTGCCGGTCGTGAACGAGAACGACACCGTGGCCACCGAGGAGATCCGGTTCGGTGACAACGACCGGCTCGCCGCGCTCGTCGCGCACCTCGTCGGCGCGGATGGCCTGTTCCTGCTGTCCGACGTCGACGCCTTGTACGACGGTGATCCCCGGCGCGGTGCCGCCCGCAGGATCGACGAGGTCACCGGAGACTCCGATGTGGACGGTGTGCGAGCGGGAACCCAGGGCGCTTCCGGTCTCGGCACCGGCGGCATGGCGTCCAAGCTCGCCGCCGCCCGGCTGGCATCGTCCGCGGGCATTCCCGTCCTGCTGGCCGCTTCGGCGGACGTGCCACGCGCGCTGACCATGGCCGACGTCGGTACGGCGTTCGCCGCGACCGGGACCCGCCTGTCCGCGCGTCGCTTCTGGCTCGGTCACGCCGCCGGCGCGACTGGTCGTCTCTGGCTCGACGACGGCGCGGTCACGGCCGTGGTGCACCGCCGCCGGTCGCTGCTCAGCGCGGGCATCACCGCCGTCGACGGCGAGTTCGACGCCGGTGACGTGGTGGAGCTCGTGGACCTCTCCGGCGCTGTGGTCGCCCGCGGCGTCGTCGCGTTCGACGCCGTCGAACTGCCCGCCCTCATCGGCAGGTCGAGCCACGAACTTCCGGCGGAGCAACGCCGTGAGGTCGTACACGCCGACGACCTGGTGCCCGTCCGGAACTTCTGAGACCGCCTACTTCAGCTCCATTCCCCGGGTTTCGGGCAGGGTGCGGATGACGAAGAACGCCACAGCGGCGCCCACGGCGACGTACCAGAAGAACACGTACGACACGCCCGCGTCCGACAAGGCGGTGTTCACCAACGGGGCCGTGCCGCCGAAGACCGCGACCGTCACGTTGTACCAGGCGCCGATCCCGAGCGCCCTGACCTCGGTCGGGAACATCTCGCTCATGATCGCCGGGGCGATCGACGTCATCGCCGTGTACAGGCCCAACCCCACGCAGAACACCACTATGAGATTGCCCAGACCCGGTGTGATCAATGTGGACAGCGGCACGATGAGCACCGCCGTCGCCGCCGACCAGATCAACAGTTGCGGTTTGCGGCCGTAACGATCCGACAGCGCACCCATCGGGTACTGCAACGCGATGAACAACGCCGTGCCGATCGACAACGCCAGGAACACGTCGTCAGCGGCCGCCTTCTTGGCGTTGATCGCGAACGGCGTCAGCGTGCTGAAGAACGTGTAGTAGCAGAGCGTGGACAGCATCGAGTAGCCGATGAGCTGCCCCACCGCCTTCGGGTGGTTCTTCAGCGTCACCAGCAACGGGTTCGAGACTTTCCGCGCCTTGTCCTTGCTCTTCTCGAAGTGTTCGGTCTCGTCGATCGTGCGGCGCAGCCACAGGCCGACGAAGCCGAGCACACCGCCGACGATGAACGGGATCCGCCAGCCGTAGCTGACCATGTCCGCCTTGCCGAGGATCCTGATCAGGAAGTACCCCAGCAGCGACGCGATCAGCACAGCCGTCCCGGTCGAGATGTAGAAGAACGCCGAATACCGGCCACGCCGGGACGACGGCGCGATCTCGCCGAGGTACGCGGAGGCGTTCGACACCTCGCCGCCCAGCGAGATGCCCTGCGCGATCCGGGCGAGCAGCAACAGGATCGGCGCCAGCCAGCCGACCGCCGCGAACGTCGGCAGCACCCCGATCGCGAGCGACCCGCCCGCCATCAACACGATGGTCAGGATCATCGCGGGTTTGCGGCCACGCACGTCGGCGAACCTGCCCAGCAGGAACCCGCCGAGCGGCCGGAAGAAGAACGCCAACGCGTACGTGGCGAACGTCGCCATCAGCGCCGCACTGCCCGGCGCGAACAACGCACTCGCGATGTAGGTGCTGAACGTCGCGTAGACCGTCCAGTCGTACCACTCGATCGCGTTGCCGATGCTCGCCGCGACCAGCTTGCGAACCGGCAACCTGTGCTCAACCGGCCCTGCCACCTGCTCCGACATGCGATGGACCTAACCACACAGCGCGCCCGATGAGTAGGTTTCCCACCGCTTTCACGCTGCGCGACCGCCTCTCGACACACCGCGAAATTCCGCTGAACCTCCCGGATATTCGGGACACCATGTGCTCATGCCCCCGGAGGCCGCCCTGTCGGCTCGACGAGTTGCCAGACCCGGTCATGTCCCGACTCGGACGCCCCACTTCACGCCAAGGAGCCGGTCGCAGCTCGCGAACCGCGCTCCAGGCCATGGCCACCCGTGCCCTCGCCGACGCGATGACACCTCGCGGTGATCGCCGAAGCGAGGCGGATCATCCTCCTAGGTCGTTGTCGCCAGAGCGAACGGCAACACCCCCACCGCGCCCGCGTCCGCCAGCAGCTTCGCGGCGACGGCCATCGTCCAGCCCGTGTCGATCTGGTCGTCCACCAGCAGGACCGGGCCGCCCGCGGCCCGCACGCCCGAGGCAAGCGAATCCGGGACGCGCATGGCGTTCCACAGACCGGCCAGGCGCTGGGCGCTGTTGCCGCGCCGGTCGGCGCCCCCGGCGATCTCCACTTCGCCGAGGAACTCCAGCCGCCCGATCCCGGCGAGCCGCTCACCCAGGCTGCGGATGAGCTTGGGCCGTGTGCCCGAAGACAGGGTGGCGACCGCGACCGGTCGCGTGTCCCACTTCCACGTCGACAGCACCTTCACGCAGGCGTCGAACACGTCGTCCGGCACGGGCTCGTCCGGTGCCGCCGTCCCCAGCATCGACCGCAGCCGGTTGCCCCACCCGATGTCGGTCAACCGCCCGAGCGCACGGCCGGGCAGCGCCTGTTGTTCCTTGGCGATCTTGCCCGACAACGGAACACCGAGCGCCGCCATGCCCGGCGGCCATTGCCTGCGCGGCATCACCTCGACGCCGGGACGGCGCAACCGGTCCCGAGCCTGGGTCGCGCTCTGTGTGGAAACCGTCGTGTCCCAGACTTTTCCGGTGCAGTTGTCGCACCGGCCGCACGCGGTCGCGTGTGGATCGTCCAGCTGCCGCAACAGGAACTCCATCCGGCAGCCGGTGGTGGCCTGGTAGTCGAGCATCGCCTGCTGCTCGGCCACGCGCGCCTCGGCCACGTGCGCGTACCGGTCGGAGTCGTACTTCCAGTCGCTGTCCAGCAGCACCCAGCCGCCGCGCTCCCGCCGGACCGCACCGTCCACATCGAGCACCTTCAGCACGACCTCGAGCCGCGAGCGCGACAAGTCCACGCGTGGTTCCAAGGCGGGCAGGGACATCGGCCCTTCCGCGTGCGCCAACGCGTCGAGCACCTGGCGCACCACCGGCTCCGGTGGGAAGGCCAGCGAGGCGAAGTACGCCCAGATGTCCCTGTCCTCCGCGCCGGGCAGCAACAGCACCTCGGCCTTGTCCACACCGCGACCGGCGCGGCCGATCTGCTGGTAGTACGCGATCGGCGACTGCGGCGCGCCGAGGTGCACGACGAACCCGAGATCCGGCTTGTCGAACCCCATTCCGAGCGCGGACGTCGCCACCAACGCCTTGACCCGGTTGGCCAGCAGGTCCTCCTCGGCTCGCAGCCGCTCGGCCTGCTCGGTCTTGCCCGAGTACGCCCGCGACTCGAACCCTCGCTCACGCAGGAAGGAAGCGACTTCCTCGGCCGCCGCGACCGTCAGCGTGTAGATGATCCCCGAACCGGGCAGGTTCGGCAGCTGCTCGGCCAGCCACGCCAGCCGCGTCGCCGAGTCCGGCAGTCGCACCACGGCCAGCCGCAGGCTTTCCCTGTCCAGCGCGCCGCGCAGCACCAGCGTGTCCATTGCGGACGGTCCAAGCCCGAGTTGTTGCGCGACGTCCCGCACCACCCGGTCGTTGGCCGTCGCGGTGGTCGCCAGCACCGGGACGCCTTGCGGCAGTTCGGTCAGCAGTGTGCGCAGGCGCCGGTAGTCCGGCCGGAAGTCGTGGCCCCAGTCGGAGATGCAGTGCGCCTCGTCCACGACGAGCATCCCCGCCGACGCCGTCAGCGACGGCAGCACGTTGTCGCGGAAATCCGGGTTGTTCAGCCGTTCCGGACTGACCAGCAGCACGTCGACGTCGCCGGCGTTGACCGAGTCCTGGACTTCGCGCCACTGGTCGGAGTTGGCCGAGTTGATCGTGGCCGCGTGCACGCCCGCCCGCGCGGCGGCCTCGACTTGGTTGCGCATCAACGCCAACAGCGGCGAGACGATCACCGTCGGCCCGGCGCCGCGGGCGCGCAGCAGCGCCGTGGCCACGAAGTAGACCGCCGACTTGCCCCACCCCGTACGCTGGACGACGAGCGCGCGTCTGTGCTGGGCGACCAGCGCCTCGATCGCGGTCCACTGATCGTCCCGCAGGCTGGCTCCGTCGCCCGCGAGCGCCCTGAGATGGCGCTCGGCGTCTTCGCGTAGTTCGTTCACGGTTCCACCTCTACCGTATTGGCCGCGGTAGCACCTTAGATACTCCCCACGAGTTCGTACCAATGGACCGTTCGTACGGTTTGAGGAGCGGTAGTGACCGAACCACGCAAGCGCGACTCGGCCGCGAGCAAAGAGGCTTTGCTCGACGCCGCAAGGGATTTGTTCGCCGAACGCGGCTACGACCGCACGACCGTACGCGACATTGCCCGGCGCGCGGGCGTCAACCAGGCGCTGTTGTTCCGGTACTTCGGCAGCAAGGAGGCCTTGTTCGCGGCAGTGGTGGCCAGGTCGGGCCGCGACCAGCTCGCGCGAGCCCCGCGCGAACTGCTCGTCGCCCGGATGCTGCGCGGCCTGCTGGACAAGGACAGCCACGGTGATCGCGCGGTCCAGATCATGCTGCGGTCCTCCGGGGAGGACTCGGTGGCCAAGGAGATCCACGGGCAACTCGGCCAGGACTACATCCGCGCGTTGTCCGCGCTGACCGGCGAGCCGAACGCGGAATTGCGCGCGCACCTGGTGCTCGCCTGGATCGTCGGTATCGACATCGTGCGATCGGTGGCAGGCAGCGACCCGCTCGCCGGTGCCGACAGCGACGACGTCATCGCGTGCGTGTTGCCCGCTGTCCGGACGCTGCTGGAACAGGTTCGGGATATACCGTCCGAAACGGACGCGTAGCGCGACGGTATGTTGACGGTTGGTTACACCGGCGGTACCTTCGAAGTTGTAAGCATGCGCTTACAACGTGAAGGGGCAGGTCGATGACTACTACGGAACACTCGATCGACTTTCCGTTCGGTGGGACCGGCACCGATGACTACGTCGCGCTCGACGTCGCCAGCGAGCAGGCCGGGCTCGGGGACGACGAACCGCTGGTCCGGATCCGGCTGCCGTACGGCGGCGAGGCCTGGCTCGCCCGGCGCTACGAGGACGTCCGGGTCGTCCTCGGCGATCTGCGGTTCAGCCGGGCCGAGGCTTTCGGCAAGGACGTCCCCCGGTCGTCCGCGCTGATCAGAGCCGACCGCGGCATCCTCGACATGGACCCACCGGACCACACCAGACTGCGCAAGCTGGCCGCGAAGGCGTTCACCGCCAAGCGCGTCGAGACGCTCCGGCCACGTGTCCAGCAGATCGTCGACGCGCTGCTCGACGACATGATCGCCACGGGCTCCCCGGCCGATCTGATGGCCAGCCTGTCGTGGCCGCTGCCGATCACGGTGATCTGCGAGATGCTCGGCGTCCCCTACGAGGACCGCACGAAGTTCCGCGCCTGGACCGACGCGGCGCTGGCGATCACCGCCTACACCACCGAACAGATCGAACAAGCGCAGCAGGACCTCAACGACTACATGGCCGGGCTGCTGGACCAGCGCCGCACCGAGCCCAAAGACGACCTGCTCACCGCGATGATGCAGGCACGCGACAACGACGACAGGCTCGCCTCCGACGAGATCGTCCGGCTCGCTGCCGGGTTGCTCGTCGCCGGACACGAGACGACCGCCAACCAGATCGGCAACTTCGTCTACAGCCTGCTCGCCCACCCGGCCGAACTGGCCAAGCTGCGGGCGAATCCCGACATGGTCACCACCGCGGTGGAGGAGCTGCTGCGGCACACCCCGCTCGGCGCGTCCGCGGGGTTCGTCCGGATCGCCAAGGAGGACGTCGAACTCGGCGGCGTCACCGTCCGCGCAGGTGAAGGCGTCTTCGCCGACGTCGCCGCCGCCAACAGGGACAAGCGCCTGTTCGACGACGCCGACGAACTGCGGCTCGGCCGGCCGGTCAACCCGCACCTGACCTTCGGCCACGGCGTGCACCACTGCATCGGCGCCCAGTTGGCCAGGCTGGAACTCCAGGTGGCACTCGGAACGTTGGTCAGGCGGTTCCCCGACCTCTCGTTGGCCGTGGACGCCCAGGACGTGCCGTGGAAACATGGCCGCCTGGTACGTGGCCTGCAAGAGTTGCCGGTCACCTGGTCGGAGGTGCGTGAGTGAGCGACACAAAGTGGCGGCTCGAGGTCGATCGGCACGCGTGCATCTCTTCGGGGATGTGCGTCGGAATCGCGCCGGACCACTTCGAGTTGGAGGCCGACGGCTCGCACGCGCTGGCCGACGTCGTCGACCAGGACGAGGTCGTGGTGGACGCGGCGGAGTCCTGCCCGGTCGAGGCGATCAGGGTGCTCAGCGCGGCCAACGGCGACCTCGTCGCCCCCACCGAGTAACAGTGCCGAGCAGGTGATCGTCCGGTTGTGTCACGCCCGGACGATCACCTGGTCGAGCGACTTGCGGACCAGGTCGGGCACCATCGCGCCCTCGGCCGGGTAGCCGACCGGGATCACCGCGAACGCCTTCTCGTTGCGCGGCCTGCCCAGCACCTCCGACAGGAACTTCATCGGGCTGGGCGTGTGGATGAGCGCGCACAACCCGGACAGGTGCAGTGCCGTCAGCAGCATGCCGACCGAGATCCCCACGGACTCGTCGACGTAGTAGTGCTTGTGGCTCTCGCCCTTGTCGTCGAGGTAGAAGCGCTGCTGGAACACGACGATCAGGTAAGGCGCGTCGGTGAGGTGCGGCTTGTGCTCGTCCGTGCCCAACGGTTCGAGCGCGGCGAGCCACTCCTCGCCCAACCGGCCCGCGTAGGAGCGCTGCTCCTCTTCCTCCGCGGCCTTGCGGATGGCGGCCCGCGTCTCGGGATTGGTCACCAGCACGTACGTCCACGGCTGCTGGTGCGCACCGGACGGGGCGGTCGCGGCGACGGCGATCGCGTCGAGCACGACCTGTTCGGGCACGGGATCATCGGAGAACGCACGGACAGTGCGCCGCTGGTTCATTCGTTCCCGCAGGTCGGCGGAGACGGCGAGGGAGGCGTTCTGCGGCATCCGCGGCGGGTGGTACGGGGTCGGCTGGTAGGGCCGGCCGTGCATGGGTGTCCAACTCCTCATAGCCGTCCATCCTGCCCGGGTGATCAGGTGAAATGGGCACCCAATTGGGCAAAACGGCAGGTAATGGCCGCACAACCGGCGTTGATGCCGCGTACTCTGCCGAGCTATGTCGGCGAACTGTCGCATCGGGATCATGGGCGGCACTTTTGACCCCGTGCACCACGGCCACCTCGTCGCGGCGAGCGAGGTCCAAGCCCGGTTCAACCTGGACGAGGTGATCTTCGTCCCGACCGGTGAGCCGTGGCAGAAGGGCGACCGCCAGGTCAGCCCGGCCGAGGACCGGTACCTGATGACGGTCGTCGCGACCGCGTCCAACCCGCGTTTCTCGGTCAGCCGCGTGGACATCGACCGCGGCGGGCCCACGTTCACCGTCGACACGTTGCAGGACCTGCGGGCCGCGCGGCCGGACGCGGAGCTGTTCTTCATCACCGGAGCGGACGCGCTCGCGCAGATCCTGTCGTGGCGGGACGTCGAGAAGCTGTTCGGCCTCGCCCATTTCATCGGCGTGACCAGGCCCGGCTACACCCTCGACGACCACCACCTGCCGGACGGCTCGGTCAGCCTGGTCGAGGTGCCCGCGATGGCGATCTCGTCGACCGCGTGCCGCGACCGCGTCGCGCTCGGCGAACCCGTCTGGTACCTGGTTCCCGACGGCGTGGTGCAGTACATCCAGAAGCGCAACCTGTACGCCGAGCGCACCATCGGCTGCCGCCCGGAATAGCCCGCGACCCGATCCGCGCCGCCCGGTACCCTCTGTACTCATCGTTGACGGCCGGACAAGGAGAGATGTGGCTGCTACGCCCGACGCACGAAAGCTGGCGCTGGTGGCGGCCAACGCGGCTGCCGACAAGCTGGCCAGTGACATCGTCGTTCTCGACGTGTCCAACCAACTGGTGATCACCGACTGTTTCGTGATCGCCTCAGCGCCGAACGAGCGGCAGGTCGGCGCGATCGTCGACAACGTCGAGGAGAAGATGCGCGAGGCGGGGACCAAGCCGGTCCGCCGCGAGGGCGCCCGTGAGGGCCGCTGGGTGCTGCTCGACTTCGTCGACGTGGTCGTGCACGTCCAGCACACCGAGGAACGCTCGTTCTACTCGCTCGAGCGGCTCTGGAAGGACTGCCCCCGGATCGAGTTCGAGCCCGACGGCCCCGGGCAGGAGACGACGTGACGCTTCGCCGCCTCGTGCTGTGGCGGCACGGGGAGACGGACTACAACGCATCCAGCCGGATGCAGGGGCACCTGGACTCGGAACTGACCGAGGTCGGCTGGAACCAGGCACGGTTCGCGGTGCCCGCGTTGGCCCGGTTCTCCCCGGATCTGGTCGTGGCGTCCGACCTGCGGCGAGCCACGGACACCGCGACGGTGTTCGTGAACGCGACCGGGGTCCCGCTGCGGATAGACAAGCGTTTGCGTGAAACCAACCTCGGCGACTGGCAGGGCATGACGGGCGCCGAGGTCGACGCGATCTCCCCGGGCGCCCGCGCCCAGTGGCAGAACGACGCGACCTGGGCGCCGCCCGGCGGCGAGTCCCGCGTGGAGGTCGCCGCCCGTGCCGTCGAGGTCGTCTCCGACCTCGACGCGGGGGAGGAGGAGACCGTCGTCCTCGGCACGCACGGCGGGCTGATCACGGCGTTGACCGGCAAGCTGCTCGGCCTGCCGGTGCGCAACTGGCCGCTGCTCGGCGGCATCGGCAACTGCCACTGGACGGTGCTGGCCAGGCGGGACAGCACCGGGCTCGCCTGGCGGCTGATCGCGTACAACGCCGGCATCACCGGATGAGTCGCCTGCTGTTCTTCGGCGACTCGCTGAGCTTCCACGGGCCGGACGGTCCGATGCCCGCCGACGAGCCCCGGCTGTGGCCCAACGTGGCCGCGGCGGAACTGGGTGGGACGACGGACCTGGTCGCCGGGTTCGGCTGGACGGCACGCGACGCGTACTGGTCGCTCGTCGGTGATCCCCATGTGTGGACGCTGCTGCCCAAGGCGGACGTGCTCGTCCTCGGCGTCGGCAGCATGGACACGCTGCCTTCGCCGTTGCCGACGTACTTGCGCCAGGGGCTGCGGTACATGCGGCCCGACGGGCTGCGTCGCTGGGCTCGTGCCCGCTACCTGGCCGCTCAGCCTTGGCTCGCGCAGGTCATGCGGGGGCGTCCCGTGGCGTTGCCGCCCGCGTTGACCGTCCGGTACCTGGATCTGATCCTGACCTCGATCCGGGCGCTGCGGCCGACCCTGCCCGCTGTCGGTGTGCTGCCGCCCAGACACCGCTCACCCGCGTACCGGGGTGTGCACACCGGTCGGGCAGCGGGCGTGACGGCCATCTCCCGCTGGGCCGCGTCGGCCGGTGTTCCGCTTCTTGACCTGGCCGAACTGACCGGGGACCACGTCATCGGCGGGCACGGCAACATCGACGGGATCCACTGGGGCTGGGACGCGCACAAGGTGGTGGGACTGGCTTTGGCCGAGTTGGCCGCCGCCACGGGCGCGAAATCGACGTAGGCTCGGCGATCATGGCTGTTGTCGTCGTCACCGACTCCACAGCGCACCTGCCGGAGGGCTTCGCGGCCCGCCACTCGGTGCGCGTGGTGCCCCTGCACGTCGTGATGGACGACCGCACGGGCCTGGACGGCATCGACATCGGCCCGACCCAGTTGGCCGCCGCGTTGTCGCAGCGCATGGTGGTCACGACGTCACGGCCGTCGCCGCACGAGTTCGCCAAGGTCTACCGCGAGCAACTGGACGCGGGTGCGTCCGCCGTGGTGTCCGTGCACCTGTCGCGGCACTTGTCGGGGACGTGGGACTCGGCGCGGCTGGCCGCCGAGGAGGTCGGTGCCGACAAGGTGCGCGTGGTGGACGCCCGGACGACCGGGATGGGGCTGGGGTTCGCCGCGTTGCGCGCCGCGGCCGCGGCGGCCGGCGGCGCCAAAGCGCTCGACGTCGAAGCGGAGGCGGTGACCACCGCCGCCCGGGCCAAGACGTATTTCATGGTCGAGACGCTGGAGTACCTGCGGCGCGGCGGTCGCATCGGCGCGGCCGCCGCACTGGTCGGGACCGCGCTGTCGGTCAAACCCGTGCTGCACGTGGCGGACGGGCGGATCATGCCGTTGGAGAAGGTCCGGACGACCGGACGCGCGCTCGCTCGGCTGGTGGACCTGGCCGTCGACTCGGCGGGCAGTGGCCCTGTTTCCATTGCCGTGCACCACCTCGCGGCACCGGAGCGAGCCGCGGAGCTGGCCACCCGGCTGGAGGAACGCCTTCCGCGCTCCTCCGGGTGCGTGGTGTCCGAACTGGGCGCGGTCATCGGTGCTCACACAGGTCCAGGCGTGCTCGGCGTCGTGGTCCTGCCGGACTGACCGCGTACCACACACCACCGACATTCCCGCCGGAGAAGCGGAGCCGGTTCCGGACCTGTCCACAGCGGCGAGTTGTCCACAACCAGGAAAGCCCACCCCAGGCGGCCACCCGGCAAGCCGCATAGCGTCGAAGACATGGTCACCACACCGAGCCGAAAACCCACCGGGAAGTCCGACACCCTAGCCCGCCTGCGGCAACTGGCCGCGGCCCGTACCGGCGCGGTCCCCGCAGAGCCGCCACCCGAGTGGATAGACGAAACCCCACCGGAATCCCCCGGCCCGCGCTCCCCGGTCAGAGCGCGCCTGAACACTCTCCGGCTACCGGTCGTTGCCACAGCCGTAGCCGTCGTCGCGGCCTGCGCGACCATCGGAATCATTGCGGCACAACCGGAAAAGGAGACTCCGCCACCGTTGCCCGCCGCGGCGACGAGCGGTGGCACCCGTCCCGCAACGGGAAGAATCGTGGTGAGCGTCGTCGGCCGAGTGCCGAAACCAGGTCTCATCACCTTATCCGAGGGAGCCCGAGTCGCCGACGCCGTCGATGCGGCCGGTGGTGCGTCCGATGTGGACTCGTTGGCCCTGAACATGGCCCGTCGGCTGACGGACGGAGAACAGATCTACGTCGGCGTCCCGCCACCACCGGAGGCGATGACGGCCCCGCAGGCCAAACCGGCCAAGGTCGACATCAACACGGCCACCGTCGCCCAACTCGACGGCCTGCCGGGAGTCGGTGCGGTCACAGCCCAGCGCATCGTCGAATGGCGAACCGAACACGGCCTGTTCGCGGCGGTGGAGCAACTCCGCGAGATAGAAGGAATCGGCGAAACCCGATACACCAAACTGAAGGACCTGGTGACCGTGCGATGACCATTCCCCTCCTGCCCATGGAACACAGCTGGCCCACCACCCCGGCTCACTCGATCTGGTGCGCAACGCTGCTCTGCGTCCTCCTCATCGCCAAATTCCGCCTACCACCGTGACAGCCCCGGAAGCCTTCCGCACGGCGCTGGGGATTGCGCGCTGGCGTGGCCGGATTCGACCTGATCCTGGCGTACATCCATGACGCAGCCGTACTGCCGCTTCTTGGGGTTCGGATTCCGGCCACCGTCGGTGATCTCGGCGACTCGCCATGTCCAGAGTGGTAGGCGTGCCCCAGGTCCGAGAACAGCGGGCCGACCGACCATTCGTCACCGGCGATGTGGTGCATCAGCACGAGCAGAACGTGGTCGCCGTCGGCGACGTTGAACATCGCCGCGCGGATCGGGATCGCCCCCGTGAGATCGAACCCGTGCTCGGCCGTGGCGCGCAACGCGTCCGGCAGGACGACCTGCGCCTCCTCGGTGAACGCCGTGCGCAGGCTCTCGTGCCATTCGACCACATCGGACAGTGCACGCCGCAGCGCGGGCACGTTCAGCTCACCGCTGAGCCGCAGCACAGACCGGATGTTGTACGCGGAACTCGGGCCGTCGAGCCGGTGCAGGAACCACAACCTGCGCTGGGCGTAGGACAACGGCAACGGGCCGGAGCGGTCCGCCCGGGCCAGCGCGGGCCGGTCGGTCTTGGACAACCGGTGCAGCAGGCCGCGTGGGGTGGGCGCCTCGAACACGTCCCTGATCGCGGCGGTGGCGCCGAGGACCGTCCCGATCCGCGACAGCAACCTGGTCACCAGCAGCGAGTGGCGTGCCGCTTCGGCTGGTGAGGATTCACGGGGGTGCGATTCCCGCCATGTCTGGAGCCTTGCCGACCTGCTTCTTGAGTTCACGGACCGCACTGCCGCCTTGTGCGTCTCCAACCGGTTGCGCCGGTCGAGCACCGTGCGTGTAGTGCTCGCAGAGCGCGCCGGGCTATCCGTGAAGCCAGGTCGACTCGGTTCTTGCGACTACCGGCCGCCCGGCGCTCGGCATCGCCGGTGCTACGACACGACACGGTGGATGTTCCTGACCGTCAACGAATCGGTTCCCCGAGGAGGTGAGTGTTTTGCTGGACCGAGGTGTGCTCGAGCCATCACGCAAGTGGGATTGGCGGTTGGCACCGGCTGCTGTGGTGGTGTGGCTGTCGGGTTTCTCAGGCTTGCTTGTCAGCTGGTGGCTCGCGGTCGTGATCGGAGTCGTGGGCGCGACGCTCGGGCTCTGCGTCCTTCGTAGCTGGTTGCCGGTGTCATGGCTGGACGGTGATGCGCGTGCGAGGTGGTTGCGCCGGGGGATGGGATGGTCCCTGGTGGTGTGTGGTGCCCTCGCGGTCATGCCGACCGCGTTGCGGTTGCGTTCGTGGGAGCACGATCCGCTTCGGGAACACGCGGCACGGGGTGAGACGGCCCGACTGGCAGTCGTCCTGTCCGACCGCCCACGACCCATCTTCTCCGAGGGGTTCGGTGGGCAGCAGGCTGGTGCACGACTGGCATCGGTGTCCGCGGACGTGCGTCACGCCGAGGTGAAGGGGCACCCTGTGCCGTCGACGGGGTCGGTGGTTCTGCTCGTTCCGACGGGTGGGTGGGCGAACCTGTTGCCTGGGCAGGAACTTCGTGCCGAAGGCCAGTTGGCGCCCGGCGACACGGTCGTCGCAGTGCTGCGGGTTCGTGGACCGCCGGAAGGCGTCGTGCCCGCACCGGCGTGGCAGCGGGCGGCCGAGGGGTTGCGCGCGGGGCTTCGTACGGCGGCAGGTGGTGTGTTGTCGGCGGAATCGGCTGGGCTGCTGCCCGCGCTGGTGGTCGGTGACACCTCCGGGCTTCCGCATCGTGTGGTCGATGAGTTCCGTGCGGCGGGAACGGCGCATCTGTTGGCCGTGAGCGGAGCCAACCTCGCCATCGTGGGCGTGGCGACTTTGCTGCTGCTGCGGACGTTGCGGTTGGGGCCGCGGCTGTGTGCGGCGGGTGCCGGGTTGACGCTCCTGGGCTTCGTTGTGCTGGCCGGGCCGGAGCCGAGTGTTCTTCGGGCCGCGGTGATGGGCGGCGTCGGGTTGCTGGCGCTGGTGGTCGGGCGGGAACGGGCCGCGTTGCCCGCCCTGGCGATCTCGGTCATCGTGCTGGTGCTGCACGACCCGATGATGGCCACGAGTTTCGGGTTCGCCTTGTCGGTCCTCGCGACCGGTGGTCTGGTCCTGCTGGCCACGAGGTGGACGCGGACGATGACCGGTCGTGGCGTCCCGCGGATGATCGCGGAGGCCGTGGCGGTTCCCGCTGCCGCGCACCTGGTGACAGCGCCGGTCATCGCGGGAATGAGCGGGCAGATCAGCTTGACGGCGGTCGCGGCGAACCTGCTGGCGGCGCCGGTGGTCGCCCCGGCGACCGTGCTGGGACTGCTCGTCGCGCTCGTCGCGGGGATCCTGCCGTGGCTCGGCGAGGCACTCGCCTGGCTGGCCGCGCCGGAGCTGTACTGGATGATCCAGGTCGCGCGGCATGCCGCGGCGATCCCCGGCGGGTCGATGCAGTGGCCGACCGGGTGGTGGGGAGGTGCGCTGCTGGCGTTGGTGCTCGTCGCCGTCGTACTCCTGGTGCGGCTCAAACGAGTCCGTGCCCTGATCATCGCGGTGGCGTTGGGCCTGCTGGTCGTGGTGGTACCGGGGCGCATGCTGGCGCCGGGGTGGCCGCCTGCGGGGTGGTCGACCGTGGCCTGCGACGTCGGCCAGGGGGACGCGGTCGTCCTGGCGACAGGCGAACCGGGGCGTGCTGTGCTGGTCGACACCGGACCGGATCCCGGAGCGGTCGCCGGATGTCTGGACCGGCTCGGGGTGTCGCGGATTCCGCTGGTGATCCTCACGCACCTGCACGCCGATCACGTAGGAGGACTGTCCGGGGTGCTGGACGATCAGGAAGTAGGCGCGGTGGCCGTCGGCTCCGGCAGGCTGCCGGTGTGGGCGTGGCGGGATGTGCGCACCCAGGCCGCGCGATCGGAAGTGCCGGTGTCCTGGCTGTCCGCCGGGCAACAGTTGGACTGGCCGGGTCTGCGGATCGAGGTCCTCGGCCCGCGGCACGTCGACACCCGTCAGGAAGGGGAAGCGAGCGGAACCGAGATCAACAACGGATCACTGGTCCTGAGGGCGACGACCGGCGGCGGGCGGATCCTGCTGACCGGAGACGTCGAACTGGCGGCACAGACCGACCTGCTGGACGACGCGACCGACCTGACTGCCGACGTGCTCAAAGTGCCGCACCACGGAAGTCGTTACACGGCAAAGGAGTTCCTCGACGCTGTCCGGCCCCGGATAGCGGTGGTGAGTGTCGGGGCGGGAAACCGCTACGGCCACCCGAACCCCACGACGGTCGCACGACTGGTGGCGGCGGGCGCGAAAGTCCTCCGCACGGACCAGGACGGCGATGTGGCGATCACCGGCGACCTGTCGGTGGTCCGCCGCGGCGACCCACGCGGACCGCCCGGGTAGCCGGACTGGTCTCACCCTTCGGTGAGCCGGTCGGTTTCCTCCCGCAGGGCCTGGACCGTCTGCTCGGCGAACCTGCGCAGGGTCTCGACCTGTTCGTCGGTGTAGGCGGTCAGGACCCGCGATATGCGGGTGAACAGCGGGGCGTACAGGTCCACTGCCTGTTGGGCCCGCTCGTGCACCGCTGTCACGAAGACTTGGCGGCGGTCGGACTTCGACGGTTCCCGATAGGCGAACGCCGCCTTCTCCAGCCGGTCGATCACTGACGTATCCAGCAGGACGTGGCGCGCAGGGCGATCGCGATCGCCACGTCGGCGATGAAGCGCGCCTCGCCGGACTCGACGCCGCGACCCTCGAGCGCCCGCGCCCGTGCGCCGGCGATGTCGGCGAGCTTGATCAGGTCTCGTTCGGCCAGTGCTGGGTTGGCGGCGATCAACCCGACGCGGCGCAGCAGGAACTCGCGCGAGCGAAAGACCTCGTCGGCGGTCCTCAGCGGTTGTCGAGGATGCAGTGGTAGGCCTGGCCGACCGCGGTGACCGTGGTGGGTTTCAACGGCGGCGGCTACGGTGGCGGCGTTCGGCACGCGGGTAGCTTCAATGATTTCACGGCGGCCACTGTGCTGAGGCCGCCGTTGCGCGGCCGCGAACGATGTCGCCAACGCCCGTATGACGACCGGTCCGGTACCGGGCCGACCGGAGCCGGGTCCGGGAATCCGAAGTAGACCTGGTGAGCATCGTCGCGATTGGTTGCCGGTCATCGTGATGAGGTCGACGAAGCCCGGTGATCCGTTCGGGGTACCCACCAGGCAGTTGACCGTGTTCCGCCCTGGTTTGACGTGATGATCAGGTCCATCGAACGTCCGGCGCTCGCACGGCGGGCGGCGGGCGCGGTTACCAGCGTCGTGCTGATCGCCGTGGTGGCGGTGGTCAGCGCCGGTTGACCGTCCAGGTCTCCTGACCTCCCAGACTTGTCTCCGCGGTCGATCGCGTGGGTCACTCCTCGTCCAAGCGCGATGGTGTCGCGAGCACGTGGCGAAGCAGGGTCCTGGTGCTGCGTGTTCGCGGGCCGCGGGCCTGCCCGCGACAGCGCGGTCCGTACCGCCCGACGTCGAGTGTTCGAACGGACGTTCCTGCACCCGCATTGCGTGTGAGGGCAGCGTCGGGCGGATTCAGTGTGATTTCCGCAGGTCGGGTTGCACTCTTGAGCCAAGGTGCTGATCGGTTTCAGATGGTGAGGAAGGTGCACGTGACGGCTTCGCATTCGGAACAGCTCGAGCACCTCATGGCGGAGTACCGCAAGCAGTTCGCCGAGGTGCACGAGACGCAGCGGCGCTTGCAGGAGATCTCCTGCACGGTGGCAGCTCCCCGGCAGACCGTCGCGGTGACGGTGGGCCACGGCGGTGTCGTGAAGGACATCAAGTTCCCTACCGGCGCTTACAAGCGCATGACACCCACCGAACTGGCCGGCGCCGTGCTGAAAGCCATCACCGACGCCCAGCAGCAGGCGACACGCGAAGCGGCCGAGGTGATCGCGCCGTCGCTGCCGCCCGGTGTGGACGCTCAGAAGTTGTTCTCCGGTGAGATCGACATCCAGTCGCTGCTGCTGCCCGAGCCGCAGTTGCAGGACGCTACCCGCGACGCGATGAACATCAGGGACTGATACCCATGGCAACGAAGTCCAATCCTGGTGGTGGTGGTGGTGGTGGCAGCAGCAGCGGCTCCGGTGGCAGTTCGTCCGGCGGCGGCGGTTCGAACTCGTTCGGCTTCGGCCCGGACACCAGGATCGCGGTCGACACCCAGAGCCTGTACGGCGCCGCGAACCACTTCGACGACCTCAGGGAGAGCATCCATGTGTTCGCACGCAACAGCGAGGAGTACGTGACGTACGCACCGCTGGTCAACGGCGAGACGGACGAGACCTGGAACAGGTTCTCACCCGAGTACGTCAAGGGGGCGCAGGTGTTCGTCACCGGCGTACACGGTCTGTCGAGTGCCGTCGGGCAGATCTGCGAGAGCCTCATCAAGTACGCGGCGTTCTGCGCGGCGACTGAGGCGAACAACGAGTACATCGGCAAGAACGCGCTCAACGTGAAGGTGCAGGCGCCTGGCTCCGACTCCTCCACCGACGAAGGCGAAAGCTAGATCCTGAAGTCGGCCCGCCACGCGATCGACGGCGGACTTGGCCGCGAGGGCGGAGCTGACAGGTGGACATCAAGTTCGACCCGACGTTCGACTGGCTGTGGATCCTGGTCGGTGGTCAGAAAGCCGCGAGGGTCGACGTCGCGGCCACCCGCCAACTGGCTCGGGCGTGGCTGGAGAGCGGCGGCACACTCGAAGGACTGGGCAGGGCCGTCGAGGACCTCGCGGGCGCCGTCGAGCGGACCATGGGCGGCAAGGTCGGCAGAGTTTTCCGTGAGCACGTCGGCAAGCTGGTCACGGCCGTGCAGCCGCTCGCTTCCCTGGCCAAGCAGCAATCGGCCGCGCTGATGAAGCTCGCGCTCGACGTCGAGCAGGGCGTCTACTCGATGCTGATCGAGATCGCGTGGTTCGCCGCGTCGATCCTCTGGGCGCTGTTCAATCCGTTCACCGCCCCGCTGGTGCCCTCGTTCATCACCGGCGCTCGCATCGCCGTGCAGAAGATCCTGCACAAGCTGCACTGGGCGGTCAGGATCCTCGTCGAGGCGCTCGAGGAGGGCATCGAGGAGGTCATCCAGGGCTCGCTGGCCCAGATCACCCAGATCCTCGAGGAGAACCGGACCTGGGACAACTGGGACGTCAAAAGCACGATCGTCGAGTTCGTCGCCGGATCGGCGGCGGGTGGCCTCATGGGCGGAATGCACATGGGCATGAAGAACTGGAAGCCGGAGTGGGAGGACACGAAGCTGTTCCACGGCATCACCGAGGCAACAGCTGATGTGGTCGTCGGCGCGGGAGTCGCGGGCATCCTCGGCGGTGACATGAGCGACATCTGGACCGGCGGGGTCGGTGGTTTCTTCCAGGGCGGCGTGGAAAAAGGCGCCAGCGACATCGGGGACGCGATCGACAAAGCGATCAACGGCACGGGTGAGATCGACGGACCGGACATGTCCGCGTTCGAAGGTGGCCCGGATGACCTGCCGCCTCTGGACTCCGGTGACTCACACGGAGGTGACTCAGACGGAGGTGACTCAGACGGAGGTGACTCGGGCGAGGGCGAGGGCGAGTCAAGCAGGGGTCAGTCCGGCGAGGCTCCTGATCCGGATGGCTCCTCCGAGTCGTCCACTGACGTGAATACTCCGGTGGACAGTGTTGTGACGCCTGAACTGGAGGACGACGAGTTTCTTCCGCAGGCTCCACCTCCAGTCTCGACAGGCTATGGCTCGGAGAACGGGCATGGAGATTCTGGCTCGCCAGACACCACTCAGCCGGGACAGCAACCACGAGCAGGTCAATCCCCCGCCCAAACCGACCCGCCTTGGAGCAACCCAGCCGGGACCAACCAGCAACAAGGCGACAACGCCGTAACACCCCAACCAGAATCTCCGCACACACCCACACCAGATCCTCAGTCGCCACAAGAACCGGCAACGAATGACGCGGTCACCCAGACACCAGTGCACAACGTCGTCACCCCGGAACTGCAGGACGACGCGATACTCCCGCAGGCTCCACCTCCGGCAGCGACGGGTGAGGGCTCGGTGGACGGACATGAAGGTTCTGGCTCACCAGAGACCACCCACTCAGGACAGCAACCACAGGCAGGTCAGTCCACCACCCAAACCGACCCATACCGAAACAACCCAGCCGGGATCAACCAGCAACAAGGCGACAACGCCGTAACACCCGAACCAAGATCCCCGCACACACCCACATCGAATCCTCAATCACCACAAGAACCGGCAACGAACCACCCAGTCACCCAGACATCGGTGCAGAGCGTCGTCACCCCAGAACTGCGGGACGACGCGGTACTCCCGCAGGCTCCACCTCCGGTCGTCGCCGCGAACCCGGGTCCCGACTCCTCTCAGACCGCCCAGTCAGGCACGCAGCCGTCCACTCAGCCGCAAGGGCAGATCCGGGCCACCGAGTCGCAAAGTGGTTCGACGCAACAGTCCGGTTCGACGCAACAGTCCGGTTCGGCACAACAGGGCGGCTCGACACAACAATCCGGTTCCACGCAGTCGGATTCGCGGCACAGCGGTTCGCGGTTGTCGCTGTCGGTGGATTCGCCCGTGTTCCACGTGCAAGGTGCGGAATCGGGTACTCCCGGTCCGGTGGCGCCGGAGTCGTCGCAGCGGGCCGGCGGTCATGGCGGATTCGGTTTCCGGGATGAGCGGAGGATTTTCCAGAAGCCGACGAATCAGGTCGAAGAGGACTTCCACGCGAGCATGCGGGGTGGATCGCTCGATCCGATCAGGACGGTGATTCCCGCGTCGTACACGAGGCAGGAGGTGGATGACCGGGAGCGGATGCGCGGGATCGAGCCTCCAGCACGGCAGGAAGACGCAGGGCCGGAGATCTTCCTCGAGAACATCACCGTGAACATGGTCGACCCACGGTTGCTCGACGTGAAGATCGGGGCGCGCACGGCAAGCAAGACCGAGTTGCGCGGTGGCGGGATGTCGCTGGCCGCCGCGTGGTACAAGAAGTCGAAGATGATGGTCAGCGACCAGGTCACCGGATCTTCCCGGAGAGGTTACCGCGTCGTACAAGCACCCGGCATGGGAGACTCCCGCTTGCAGGCCGGTCGACACTCCAATGAGCACATCGCGGAATACATTCCCACAGCGAGTTCGGACGAAGTGTGGACGACACACCGCGATCGGATCGTCGAGGACCTACGAGACGTGGTGACCGCGGCCCGGGAGTCTCACTACACGTTCATCGCCGCAAGCGTGTTGATCGCCGTCGGAACCGAGCCTGGTTCCGACCTCCCGTTGACACGGGTCAGCCTCATTGATCACGCGCACCCCATCCGCCGCGAAGGCGCCTGGCAACGAGACCCGCAATTCGAGAAGTACCACACCCGTTTCATCTCCGGCCTGGAGAACTTGATCGCCGAATTCGAGCGGCTCGAACCCCCTGGTCGGCAGGGCACCCGGAACAATGTGGTCACGCCACCGCTTGAGGGTGGCGTGGTCGTCCCGAAGGCTCCGGACGGGAACACCGGGTCGCGCTCGTCCGGCTCGAATTCCAACGCACGTGGGCAAGACATGGCCCTACCCGGTCCGGTCCGGGCTTCCGACGCACCGTCGGGCGACGACTGGCCACCCGCCGTCGAGTCTCCATCGAACGCGGAGTCCACTTCGGACCAAGGTGGCGTCGTCGGCCCGGACACCCGGTCCACGTCGCGGTCGTGGCAACGGGAACAGGCGCGTCTGCTGGAACACCACGTCAACGCGCGTAATTTCGCGGGTGCCGAGTCGGTGTTGCGTGGGTTGGGCGGCGATGTGCCGCGGATCCAGTCGGTGGAGGACGCGTACCGGTCGGCGACGGGACGTGACCTACGAGCGGATCTGGTGTCGTTGCGCCTGGGCGAGAACACGCTTCGCGTGCTGGCGCAACTTGACCAGTCACAGGACAAGGCGCGGCGCGGACAGGCGGCAAGAGTGCGCAGGCGCGCCGGAACCGAGGTTGACCGCCTGCTGGGCGCTGTCTCCCTCGCCGAGGCGGAGGCATGGTTCCAGCAACTGCGCGGGCTCGCCTTCGAACACCCCGCCACCCGCGAACTGCCGCCGACCCACGGCACCCCCGAGACCAGTGGCGACTCCCGGGCACACCGCGTCGCCGAGACCCTGCGGCAGCTCGGTGCCCGCCCGTACCGGATCTCCGCGGCGGGACCGGGCATGAAGATCACCGGCCTCGACGGCGACCGGCCCGTCGAGATCCCGGTCAACAGCCACGAGGCGGTCGCGGTGCGTGTCACCGGGCAGAACGGTCCCCGTTGGGTCGTGTTCGACCCGGCGCTGAACGTCGTCCGCCCGATGACCGAGAACCAGTGGATCGCCGGACTGAACATCGACCCCGGCTCGGCCCAACGTCACACAGGCCCGGCGGCGGATGTGAGGCAGCAGGGCAACAAGCCCGTGGTCACGATCACCAACGTCGACGTGCGGAACAACCGACACGGCACAAATCCGATCACGCCGGGTGCCGGCGGCCGGGGCAGGCCAGGGCCGGACCCGGAACAGCACGTCTACGCGACTCCGCATGGCTACTCGCGTGAGAACCTGCAGCGGGCGGTCCCCAAGCAGCGGGGTCGGCTGCGCACGGTGCCCGGCCGTCTTGAGACTGTCCGGTCGGCGTTCGAAGTCCGGCGCGCCAAGGAGACCAACGGCCGAGGTGAGCGGGTGGACACCGCCGAGATCACGGTGTACGTCGATCTCGACCCCACTCGTCAGCACAGCGAAGCGACCCGGCAGCAGATGCTGGTGAAAGCGCAGCGCGCCGTCGACACCTACTACAACGGCGCGAATCTGCGCACGCCCAAGGGCGAGCTGTTGCGTTTCCGGATCATGCCGGTGAGACCGGGAACGGTGCCGCACCACAAGGTGCACCTCAGCGCCGACCCGAACACGACGATCGACCAGAACCACTGGCGGCTGGACCAGTTCGCGGTCCAGACCGCGCACGAGTACGGCCACATGATCGGTCTGGTCGAGGAGTACTCGGCGGTCCCTGGCCAGTTGAACGTCACCGGCACGGTCATGGGCCACCACCTGGAGATCGGTCCGGACGGCGAACCGCGACCGATGGCGGCCATCCGCACGCCCGAAACGTATGCCCAGGTGATCGGGTGGTTCATCGGAGACCTGCCCACCGAGGTGCGGCCCGTGGCACCGGCCACGACGGAGCCGGGCGACAACACCAAGGTCACCGACGACCTACCGGATGGTTCGGTCCTGCCGAGGGTGTACGTCGGTGGCAGCGAGTCGGCAGGCAAGACGTTCGACCGCGGCGGCACGCGCTCGTCGAAGCGGCGGGGCAACCGGCAAGAGCTGCAGGTTCGGGAAACCGAGAGCAACCTCGTCAAGAAGCCCGACGCCCTGCCCACGGCCGACCAGGTCTGGGAGAAGCTGCCGCGATCCCTGCGGGAGAGCAAGTCGCTCGGAATCGCGAGCCAGCAGGGGGACACCTACGGCCCCGCGGTGGAGATCGAGCGGATTCTGCGCAGGCACGTGCCGGGCGTCAAGAAATGGGAGGGCGCCGCTGAGGCCGCCGACGAGCTGAAGGACTCGATTGTCGGCACCGTCGGCGACGCGGGTGGCCTGATCTCCGTGAAGGGTGACGGCAAGGTCTACGAGGTGCAGGTCCGCACCAAGATCATCAAGAACGGCATGGAGGTCAAGGGCAAAGTCGGCTACACACTGGGCAAGGGCTCCAAGGTCAAGGCGAAGACCGTGAACCACGAGTCGAGCAAGCGGCAAGCCAACGTCATGCCGATGTTCCAGTTGTCCGCCCTGCCCGGCATCGTCGTCCAGGCCATCCCTGCCCTCCCGGTGTCGCCGACCGAGGAGACCGGTGGCGACGTGCGGCAGGAGCTCGCCGACTCGAGCGCCATGAGCTTCTCCTCGCCGCACGAGGTGGACTTCCCGCTCGAGATGACGTTCACCATCCGCGACTCGGACGGCACCAGCCTGGCGACGACCATCGAGACGGCCAACGTTCTGCTCAGCGTGCCGGTCGACCTGGCAACCGACGACAACCCGGGCGCGCGGGTGCTCGCGGCGCAGCAGCGCAGCAGAAACGGGATCGTGCAGCCCGTGCGAGAGAACCTGCTGAACCAGCGGGGTATCAGGAGAGTCACGCAGCCGCTGCCGAAGCAGTTCATCCCCGAGTCCGTGGTGGTCAACCGGGATCCGTCGCCGAAGCGGGGCAAGTCGTTCCCCGAGCAGGTCATCGCGGCGCTGGGCAAGCGTTACCAAGCGGCCACCGGAGTCGGTGCGTACGGCCGCGGAGTGATCCAGGAGTTCTTCGGCGAGGGCAACATCGCCGCACGGCTGCGTGAGATGACGGCTATGCCGACGCTGGAGAACGGCGTCCCGGTCGTCGATCCCGAGTCCGGCTGGATCGACTCCCCGCCGATCTTCAAGGGCCGCAACCGCGGCGGGTTCGAGTGGCGGCAGCACACCACGCAAGTGCAGATGCGTGCGGTACCGCGCTGGGTGAAGGTCCAGGAGATCCGCGACGGCGTGACGATCACCGAGCGGCGGCACGACCATTTCGGCCACTCCTCGGACAGCTGGGTGAAGCGCCGCTACGGGCTCACCGGCTTCGTCGGTGGCGGCGCCGACTTCCAGCCCGGGTTCACGGCGGCGGGCGGTTTGGCGTTCAACACGAACGTCGAGCACCACGCGGGCCAAGGGCTGGAACAGTCGCACGCGGTCAAGGACGCCTTGGAGATCAAAGGCGCTGCCGTCCGCTACGACGTGGTCTACGACATCGAGTTCCGGTTGCTCGGCAAGCAGGGGACGACGCCGAGGAAGCTGGACGGCAACGTCGGCGCGACGAACTGGGCAGCCAGGATGCACGCGGGCCGTGCGGGGCTGGTGGAGGCGGATCCGGCCGACAGCACGTTCAGATCCGGTGACGAGCGCACGAAAAGAGGTCCCCGTGAGTTCGAGAGCGGCGACGCCATGCTCGGCATCATGGACGAGTTCACCAGCGGTGAGCTGTTGGACAAGGCGCTCCGGCCGGTTCTGACGCAGCTGCCGAAGGTGGAAGGCTGGTATCTCGACAAGGCGAAGTTCCTCCGGCACCTGCAGAACCACTCGAGCAACAAACGCCGGTTCATCGCGCCTTTCACCACCGACAGGTCCGCGAACGGACGGCTGACCGCCAAACTCGCCGAGGCGCTGAAGCACGGACGCGACCTGAGCGATGCCCTTTCCACGACCGAGCTGAACCACCTGCGTGACCGGTTGGTCCAGACGTCGCTCCACATTCCGCTCAAGAAGTCGGGTTGGTGGCACGACCGCACCGTCACTGTCGTGCTCACGGCAACGACGAGCGCCATCGAGGAGGGCGATCCGCTTACCGCCGACGAGATCCGCGGCGTCTTCCGCGCCAAGGACACCGCGAACGCGGACGTGGGCAAGGGCCGCGACTTCGAGGTCGGCGGCGGTCCGCAGGGCCGTCTGCTCGGGCCGCTCGCGTCGCTTCCGAACAGCAGCCCGTTCGGCGTGCTGCTGTTCGGCGTGCGTGGCGCCCGCTCGTGGATGCGGGACACCACCCTGTCGTCCGGCGGCAGGCGCAAGATCGAGCGGAGACGCGGCGGCGTTCTCAACGAGGACGGCACACTCGGCGACCACAAGGTGCGGCAGTTCCGCACGAACATGACGGTCCACACTGAGATCGACTACAGCAAGCGGCACCGCGAGCAGATCCGCAAGATCAGCTTCGGCAGGCGGGGCAGGCACGCGCCCGAGACCGAGCAGTTGACCGCGCCGGACGACGTGACCTTCGACCTGCGCATGTTCGTTCCGGAGAACACGCTCGTCGACTGGACCACGCCGGAAGACCGGCAGGACGCTCCCGCGCCGCGGCCGACACAGCGGATGGACAACCCGCCGCGACCGTTCGAGCTGCGGGAACAGCCCGCGATGTCGCGCGGGTTCGACGGCATCGAGGTCGTGACGTTCACCGCCGCGCCGCGTATACAGCAGTCCGCGTTCGACATGCTGGACACCACCACCCACCACGATCCGATTGTGCGGGCACGCAACGAGACCGTCGCCCGCGCGATCAACTCGCGGCTGTCGCCCGAGTCGCTCAAGCGCGACCCGCGGCTGTTCAACCGCGCCACGATCGTCAACGCGGCCCAATTGCACCACGGTCGCCGCATGGAGGACCTGAGCGCGACGGTGGGCGTGAAATTCACGCCGAGGCTTTCGGCGCGACAAGTGACCGCGGCGGAGTACCAGCAGACCGTCAGCCAGATCGAGGGCACGAACAAGGCAGCGGGCAGCGCCGGTACGACTGACCAGTACCGCGGTTACGTCGTGGCGGTGCCGATCATCTCGCAGAAGCCGTTCACGGAGGTCGGTGGCGGCAGCTCCAACGAGGTCGCCGCGCGGTGTGTGTTCGTGGTGGTCGCGTCCCCTTACGGTGTCAGCCGCGGCAGGTCGGCCACGGCGCACGTCAAGAACACCGAGAAGTTCACGGTCAGCACGCTGCCCCAACGGATGGTGCTGGCACGTGTCGACATCGAGGCCACGGTCGTGGCGGAGGCCGGTTACCAGGGCAACCTCAGCTTCGGACTGGCCGCCAACGACATGCCCGAGGTCGCGGGCGAGATCGTCGACGTGCCCGAGTCGGCACTGGTGTGGCTGACCGAGGACCAGTTCGCCGAGTTGAACGGCGAGACGCCGACCCAGGACCCCGGTGTCGGCACTGAGGAACGCGGCATCGAACCACCCGCGTCACTGCGGGTGGGCGAGGCGGCCAAGCAGTCGATCGGTCTGGGCGGCATCATCGACCCGATCGACCTGACAGAGCAGATCGACACGATGCGCGCACAGATCGAGGCCACTCCCGGCGTGGAACCCGGCCTCGCGCAACGTCTGTTGCCCACCAGCGAGCTGGACGTCAAGAACGCCAACATAGAGACCATCCAGTGGTTCCTGAGCGACGCGGGCCGGATGGTCAACAGCCTGCTCAACGGCGGCACGATGACACCGGTCCGGCTGGAGGACCGCGTCACCGGCAAGACCTACAACCTCATCGCGGAAGCCGCGTTCACCGAGTCGCCGCAGCGGGGTGTCGTGCGGAACGTGCAGGAGCTGAAGGCGGCGGTGTCGGTTGAGCTGGGCGTCAAGCGGATCAGGAACAGGGCCCGCACGCTGCTGACCATATTCGCGTCCGCCCGGTCGGCGCTGGCCATCCGCGAGCAGGCGGGTGAACCGGCGCGGGACGGCCGGGCGACGGGACAGGTAGGCGCGGGTCCCAACATCGAAGGCGGTTTCGGCAACCGCGACCGGAAGAAGGTCACGGAGTCGGCCACGAAGTACACGAACAAGGCGTCCACCGAGGGCCCCGTCGCCGTGCACCGCGGTCGGCTCGACGTGCGGCTCAGGATCGAGCGCCACGGCGAGGTCATCGCCTCGGTGACGACGCCCGAGGACGTCAGGATCCACAAGATCGCGGAGGAGTCGTTCCCCGCGCCGCGCTTCGAGCGACTCGGCTCGGTGGAGACCGGTACCCCGGTGCGGACCGCGGCGATGTCGGACGAGGACCTGCGCAGGTGGCGGGACGAGACCGAGGACGGCCGTCCGACGGTGAAACTGCCCGACCCGGCCAAGTTCTTCCCCGAGCACTTCCTCGGAAACATCCGGCACATCCAGAACGCAGCCAAGGCGGCGCTGGTCGAGTCGCTTGGCATCACCGATCCGGCGACCGACTCCCGGATGGAGAGGATCGAACGGACGCTGAAGGTCGAGTTCGTTCCTTCGGGTTCCAGGGCGGGGATGAAACCGCAAACGGGCGGCGTGTTCAAGGTCTCGCTGGAGCACGGCCTCGACCGCTCGGTCGAGATCCACACGCGGATCCCGCTCAAGCCCCGCTTCGCCAGCGCCAGCGCGACCGTCGACGTGAACTCGGAAGGCTCGACCACCGGCAAGTCGCAGGTCCAGGTCACCACGGGCACCAAGGTCGAGGTGCTGCAGACCGTTCCCTTCGGCGCGGGCGGCGAGTCGAACACCGTGCTCTCGGACGGGGAGAACAAGATCCGCGGGGCGTTCGACGACAAGACGACGTCCACGCACCGCCAGGACCACGTGCTGGGTGGGCCCGACTCGGAGAAGCTCGAAACCAGCAGAGACGTGCGGCTCGACCCCCGGATGTCGCCGACCGACTCCGCCGAGGACAAGCTCACCCGCGTCCTGCTCGCCGACGCCGACCACCGCGTCGTCGTCCGGCGCGGCACCAAGCCCTTGTTCGGCAAAGAGAAGGTCACCTACAAGGACGTTTCCTTCCGCGACGCGTACGCGTTGCGGATGCGCGACGCGGACGCCGCCGTGCTCACCGGCGAGTCGATGCACCCCGAACTCGTCGGCGCCACCCGCCACCTCGCCGCCAAGGGCAAGGCATGGCTGGATGCCGAGCAGAAGAGGAAGGGCGCGGACGCCGGAGTCCGGGAGCTCGAGGAAGTCATCACGACCTCCGACCGGCAGGAAGCGCGCAGGCAGGTGAAGCGGGAGCGACGCATCGCGGACCTGGCGACCCAGATCCGCCTGCAGGAGGCCAACGTCGCCGACGCGGACAAGGCGTTCCGGGACGCCCGCGCCCACGACGCGCCAACATCCGTGCGCGACAAGTACAGGGCGTTGGGCAGCGCCAAAGCCGAGTTGCGCAGACTGCATGACACGTACGACAAGCAGGCCGCCCTCGCGCGGCTCAGCGGAAAACTGAACACCGACGAACTGACGAACTACTCGACGGCGCTGACGAAACAGCACGCCGCCGAGCAGGCCGAGCAGCAGGCCGAGCAGGCGTGGTGGGACGCCAAGGCCGTCTACGACCGTGAGATCGCCGCCGCCTACGCGTTGGAGGACCAGCAGCGCGAGACCGGCACAGCGGCCACGACCAACGTGGCCACGGCAGGCGACACCGCACCGGAACAGGCCACCGACCGGAACGACGTCAACCGGAACGGCGCCGACGACACGGTTGCGCCCTCGCCGCTGGCCGACAGGGGCGGCAACCCGGTCGGTGCCCAGTTCCCGGCTGACTCGACTGTGGCGGTCACACCGGACACGCCTCCCGGCCGCGTCCGCGGCGGGCTGCGGCACCTGTTCGGCTCGTTCTTCTCACGGAGCCCGCGCACCGACCAGGAATCCACGGGCTACCCGTTGGTCGACCTCAGCGGCAACCGGGTCGGCGCCACCTTCCCCGCGAACGACACGTCGACGCCACCCGTCCATCAGGACGACGCCGCGGTACGCCCACAGGACAGGCCGCGGACGCCGCCGAGCTCCACTCCGCAGAGCCCGATCCAGCAGACCCCGGCGCCGCTGGTGAACGAGGACGGCGACCAGGTCGGCGCGACTTTCGGCGGCGACCCGGACGAACAGATCCCCGGCATGCCCGATCCGACCCGGGTCACTCCTGACGTGGACGAGGACACGGTCCTGCCGAGGGCACCCGAACCGATCGGGTACCGGGGCGGCGGGCCCGTCGAGACCGAGCCGCAGTCGCCAGAGCTGATCCCGCTGCCCCGCACCGACGACACGGTGCGGCCACCAACGGTGCACACACAGCGGTCCGAGATCGTCACCGATTCGTGGACCGCACGTCTCAGCGGCGACATGCCACCGCGCACCCAGATGCCATCCGCGGACCGCGCGCGGCTCAACGAGATCATCGCCCGCGTCGCGGACGACATCGTCTCCCGTGTTCTCAGGGGCCAGGAGTTGCCTGACGTCCGGCTGCGCCTGACGGACACCCCCGTACGGCTGGACGAGCGTGGCGACGCGATTTTCAGTGCGCTCGAGAACACGATCCGCGCAGCCGTCGCCAGCCGGGGTGTTGATCCGACCTCGCTGCGGCTGGACTTCGACCATGTCTCCGACGGGAACGAGGACGTGGAGCACGCCACGGTGGGCATCACCGTGCACCCGTCTCCGCGTCACGCGCCGCAAAGCTACGAGGCGATGACCTCGCTGGACATTCCCTTCGCCGACCAGGGTGCCCGGCCGTCGGCGGCCGCACGCCGCCGGGCCGAGCAGATGATCACCGGCTTCATGCGGCGCGTGCGTGGCGGCTTCGACCTGGACCACCCGCCGCTGCTCCTCGTCGACCTGCGGACGACCGCCCCGAAAGCGGCGGCACGCACCCGTGGGATCACCGCGTTGATCAACGACGTCGTGCGGGCCGCGCTTCCCATGGACGCCGACGTGCCCCCGGAGCAGTTCATCGCGGAGCACGTCCGGTTCCACGTGAGCTCATCGCCGAAGCACGACCATTCGGTGCTGTACCTGGACGTCGTCGCACCGACTCCGATGCCCGGCACCTTGTTCGACGAGTACCTGACCGGCCTCCGCCGGCAGCGTCACGAAAAGGTCAACCACTGGTCCGCCGTGCTGACCTCGACGCGGCCTTCGACGCTGAGTGCTGTGGATCAGCAGGCGCTGCGGCAGGCAGCGGACGAGTTCGCACGCGAGGTGCACGTCCGCCGCGAGGCAGGCAAGCAGATGCCGGACGTCTGGCTGCACGTCCGGACGCCCACGCCGCCGCCCCATGGTGTGCGCCACGAGTTGCACCAGTGGCTGGAAAGCGTGTTGCACGACGCGGTCGCCGCTCACGGCCCCGTGCCGGACGACTTGACCTTCACGCTCTTCGCGACCCAGGCACGGTCAGGAGAGCCGGTCACCGTTGGGTTCGGCACCCACCGCACGCCGGATGGCATGCCGGACGACTACCGCGAGAGCAGGCAGCTCACCGAGCCGTTCGTGACGAACCCGGCTCCCGCCGTGTCCCAGGCCGCGGGACAGCGGATCGCGTGGGCCGCGGAGGGTTTCACCCGCCGTTTGCTCGAGGAGCCGAACAGCAGCGACGCGCTGAACGTCGGTGTCGTGAGCCGGTTCGACCGCAAGGTCGACGCCAGGATGCAGGTAGCCCGCACATTCGTCCGTGATGGCATCGCGCGGGCGCTGGCGACCACGCCGAACCCGGCCGGGCTCACCGTGGACGACGTGGTGCGTGGCTTTGTGCGGTTCGATGCGTACGAGCAGAGCAGCGGCGTGTCCGTCGTGCTGTTGGACGTCGTCCCGGCGGGCGGTCCTCGCCACGGCATGCCCGTGGCCGGATCGTGGATACCCGGCCCCGAGTTGAGGGTCGTGCCGACCACGGATGCCGAGGCGCAGGTGCCGCGCCTCGGCCCGGCGGGCGGGGCTCGGCGGCCGGTCGGTTCCGCCCCGCTGGTGAAGTTGCCGTTCACCACGCAGCTCGTTCGCGGGCAGCGGGATGCCATGCCGCGCAACCGGGTCGACCACGAGGAGACGCTCGACATCTCGTCGGACGACCCGCTGCGGCTGTCACCGGACGACCAGGCGAAGTTGACGCGTGTCGCGAAGTCGATCGCCCGTGAACTCCAGCGTGCCGTGGCCAACGGTGAGGAATCACCGGACGTCCGGATAGGCGTCGCCGACGGCCCCGAGGAGCTGTTGTCGGAGCACAGCTCGGCGTTGTTCTCGATGGTCGACGACGCTGTGCGCACCGAGTTGGGCAACCTCGGCGTGAACCCGGGCGACGTGCGCTTGGAGTTTGACCAGTACACGACATCGAGCTGGCACCTGGTACAGCGCCAGGCGCTGGTCGTCAGTCTGTTCGGCTCACCACGGCGGACGCCGCAGAGCTACCGGGACTCCGACTCGTTGTCACTCGCGTTCTCCGCCCAGCCACTGGTACTGCCCGGCGCCGCGAGGCGCAGGCTCAACCTGATGGTCGAGAGGCTGCTGAGCGGGCTGGCCGCCGATTCCGACCCGGGCGACCAGACACTGCTGATCGTCGACCTGCGTACTACGCCGAACACGGTGGGCGGGGAGGTGCTGACGGTCACCCAGGCGGTGAACGACGCGGTCCGGGCGGCGCTTCCGCCGGGCTCGGCCCTGACGGTCGAGCAGGTGATCCGCGGCCACGTGCGGCTCGCCCTGCACGGGAGAGCCATACCGAACGGCGGTGTGCACCTCGATCTCATCACCGTCGCGCGACATCAGGCCATGGAGGCGTCAGCTCCCCAGGAGACCGACCAGGTCGCTCGGTTCTCCGGAAGCTCGCCGCCACACGAGAACGCCGCAGCGGACGACTTCTCCGACGGCGAACGGGACGTCGAGTCCGATGTGGATTCCGAAGCCGTTCAGGGGCAGATGGAGGAGCTGGTCGGCTTCGACGGCGACCAGGGCAACGGCACCACCGTCGTCGAACAGGTGAACCCGGACACTGAACTCGAATGGCTCTACCACCCCGACGAGGTCTTCGACAACGTCGACTTCGACGCACCGCTCGGATACCCGTCGTTCCTCCGACCGCCAACCCCGCAGACGGGCGCCGTGGATACCGATCCTGGCAGCGTCCATTCAGAGACACCCGAAACACCGCCGCGTACCCACGACCCGCGTTTCGACCAAGTCGCGAACCAGCCCGCGATCGCACGTGGCGAGTTCCAGCGCGGCGATCCGGAGCTCTCGGCCGAAGCTGCCGCTGAGATCAACCATGCCGCCGCGCGGATCGCCGCGTTCGTCCGGCAGGGGCACACGGAGTTCGACCTCCTCGTGCGGCTGCATGGGCCGTCGAGCGAGATGGCGAGCGCGCACGACCGGACGAGGCAGATCATCGGCCGCGAACTCGGCATCGCGGTCGAACAGTTCCTGAACCGGGGCGGGTATCCGGTGTCGTCGATCGCCGACCTGACGCTGCACGTCGGGTGGGACCTCCGGGAGGACGCCGCGCCGGAGCACTTCGGCCGGTGGGAGCTGCGGCTGCAGCCGTCCAATGCGCTGGTCACCGCGAGCCAGCGGCAAACCGGGACACAGCCGCGAACCGCGACGCAGCCGCAGGCGTCTGCCGTCGCGCGGGGCCAGTTCACCACGCTGGCCGAACCGCACCTCACCGACGCCGACCGCGAGCGCCTCGCTCCGGTCGCCCGCGAGATCGTCCGGCAGGCGATGATCGCGCCCGCCAGCTCCCACGAGGGACTGGATCTACGCGTCACGCTGTGGCTGAGTCCGAGCCGGACGGCCAACCAGCGCATGCGGCAGGTGATCGACCGGATGGGCCGGGAGCTGTCCGCGTTGCTGCAAACGGCATTGGACGAGGAGTTCCCGGCCAGCCAGTACCCCGACAGGCCCGCACCGCAGGACTGGCGATTCACCTTCATTCGCACGCCGGGCGACCGGACCAGCAACGGCGACTGGGAGCTGGCCGTCCACGACAGCCCTCGGCGAACCATCGACTCCTACCGCGCGCAGTCCGACTTCCAGACGCGGATGACAGGCGAACACCACCTGGCGGTCGTTGACCGCGACCGCGTCCAGTGGATGGCGCAGGGCTTCGTCGACAGCGCGATGCGGGGGCCGCAAGGCGCGTTGCCCCGGTTCGACCTGACAGTTTTCACATTCGGTCTGCCCGGATCCACTCCGGTCCATGACCGTCTCGAACCGTTGCGTCGGATGGTGGAGCAAGCCGTGCGCAACCGTCTCGCCGAGTACCCGCCAGGCACCGCGAACGTCACGATCGAGCAGCTGCTGGAGCGAGTGAACGTCCTGGGCGAGGCCATCAAGGTGACTGATTCGCGGTTGGGACGCGTGCGCGTGCAAGTGCACGGTCCGGATGTCGGCACAGCTCCGGGCGGTGTCACGATGGACGGCCCGGTGGGGACACTGGAGAACCCGATCCCGTTGGCAGACTTGATCTCGTCGGACGACATCGAGTTGTCCGATGTGGACTTCGTGCCGTTCGAGGACGGTGCGGGCCGGACCAGGATGGTGTTCTTCCCTGGCCCTGGGCAACACGAGGTGTCGATCGCGCGGGAGGCGTTCCGCCGGGGTGTGGTCGCCGACGGTGAACTCGCTGTGGCGATGCACCACAACGAGCACGGCTTCGCGGTGCGCCGGAAGTCGGACGGCAGGATAATTCGGCTGTCCGAGCGTGCCGTGTCGCGTCTGCTGTGGAGTGCCGGGCTGCCGGGCGACCAGGGGTGGCGACAGGTGTCGAACCTGCTGTGGCTGAGCTGCCGGGTGGCGGACCCGGCACTGGGAGACCGTCTCGGCCGAATCGCGAACTTGTTGCGAACACAGGGTTTCCGAGGATCGGTGACGGGACCGGACTCGCGGGTCGAGGTGGTGGAGGACGGGTCGGTCCAGCTGGTGGACGATGGTCGGTTCGTCACGATCGGACCGGACGGCGAACGCACGACCCACATCGGCGGTGTGGGTGCCGAGGGGACTGGGCGACCGGTGCGGTCCCTTGTCATGGCCCCGGACGACATCCAGTGGATGGCGCTTCGGGACACGCGCGGCAGGATGAAGGTGCTCAGCGTGGTGGCCGACGAACCGCGCGCGAACGCGGCACCCGTCGCCGCACGCGGCATCAGTGAGGTCAGCGAGGGCCTGATCGGGGTCGGTACCTTCGACAGCGACGGTTCTCCCCAGATCAACGCGGACGGCACGCCCCAGTTCGCCGAAGTGGTCGCGGAATGGGTCGGCGACGTCACGACGTGGTTGATGCTGTCCGCACGCGACGGCTTGTTCCACGTGCCGACGGTGGACGGTCGGCACACCGTGCTCACCCCGGTTGAAATGGCGGAGAAGTTCGTCGGCAGCCAGTGGTTCACCGAGATGACCACGGGAGAGGTGCGTCCGACACTGGTGCTGGTGACCAACGACAACACCGCGCCGCCGGGCACGTCGTCGGCCAACGAGGCGTTCCTCACCAGGCTGTTCGAGCTGACCGGGCCGTGGCAGTCGTTCCACTACACCGGCCCGGTCGGCAGCCACAAGGGTGCTTTGCTGGTCGGCAGCAAGTTCGTCGCCGGACCCGCTCTGACCCTGACCAATGTGCGTCATCGGGCGTCCGGTCGTGTCCTCTCCCTCCACCCCACGCGCACGAGCCATGCGGGCAGGCCGAACTCGCTGACCGTGGGCCTGGTCGGCACCGATCGCAGGGCCCGGGTCGCGCTGACCCCAGGCCGGGCGCTGGTCGACCTCGGCGGCAAGCAGCTTGGGATGCTGGTGCTGAGCGATCCCGCCGTGCGGGCGCGGCTCGCCGCGGACCCGCAGTTCGCCTTGGTGCTCGACACGGACGCGACCGAGGTGCTGGTCAACTACGGCGGGCTCGGCTTCGACTTCGCGGGCGCGCTGCGCAGCGAGCGTCTGTTCAACGACGTTTACGTGCGCACAGCCGATGGCGCGATGACGCTGGTGTCCGTGCCGAGGGCCAGCGACCTGAAGGCGACGTCGATCCAGGGCCCGAACGGCGAGAAGGTCGGCGTGTTCCTGCGCTACCCCGGCGACCGAGCAACACTGGCGCGGGTGCGGCACTGGGCCGCCGCGGGCGGCGCCAACAGGCAGTTCGCCACGACTGCCGACGGCAACCAGGTGAGGCTGCCGTGGCGGACGGTTCCCGTCTTCGTCTTCGCCGCACGCGACGCACGTGGTTACCAGGTAACCCGCTGGGATGACACCGAACTGTCACTGTCGGCGGAGGGCGTTGGCCTGCGGCTGCGCGACGGCGACCGCGTCCGTGCGGCCGCGGGCACCTCCGGCTCCGTCGACGGTGCCGAGGGCGACGAGAAGCCCTTCCTTCTGGTGAGCCTCAACGGCCCGGTGGTCGGACTCGACCAGTTCGCCGCGCAGTTCGTCTCGGCGGGTTACTCGCGCACCTTCTACGGTCCGCACGGCGTGCTGACCTTCCAGCCGGACGGCACCCTGCACGTGACCTCGGCGAGCTTCGAACGGGTCGCTGCTGTCGTGCCCGGACCGGACGACGTCGTGAGCTTCGCGCGGGCCAACGACCGGCTGGGGACGCGCGGCGCGGTCTTCCCCGCCAACAGCTTCGACCGGTCGTCCGCGCCGTTCATCGCGGTCAACGACCGGCCCATGAACAACCGGATCTACTACTCCATCCAGACCTCGCCGGACGGCTACGGAGGACTGCGCACGGTCACCACCGCGTACCTCACCCCTGGCACGGCGCATCCCGCTCGTACGGTCGTCGTCGACATCCACAGCGATCCCGGCCAGTTCTACTACCGGATGAACACGAACCGCCCCCAGCACGTGGGCGATGTCGTCGGCCTGTCCGGTGCGCTGGCCGCCGCTGCCATCAGCGGAAGCCGAGCCTTCCAGGACACTGGGGTGTGGCAAGGCGGTGAGGTGCACCTGCTCGCCTGCTCGGCCGACGACTTCGTCGAGGCGAACGGGCTCAGTCCCGCGTACCTCCTGCTGGAGGCGTGGAGCCAGGGCGGACCCGCGCCGAGGCTCATCGCCCCGAGCCACAACGCGGTGATCAACAGTCGCAGCGGTCGCCGGATCCTCGTGGGCGGCGGTCACTACCGCGAGGTACTGGTGCATGGTGAGCCACAGCGCGAGCCGATCCCGCTGAACGACCTCGCCGCGAACTCCATCGCCCCCGCTGTGTCGACCGACGTCGACGAGGTGGACGTACGCCGTGCTGCCCGCCAGTCCGCGCGATCCGCGATGTGGCGGTTGCGCCGGAACGTGGAGCTGCCCGAGGTGACGGTCTACGGCTACGGCTACGACGAGGCCCATGCCGACGCGCGGGCGCAGCACGCGGCGACCGCCTTCTACAGCGAACTCGTCAGCGAGTTCCAGCGGCTGGACTCGATGAACCTGCCGGTTCCAGGAGGAATACCACTACGGACGGTGTTGCGTCCGCTGGCCGATCTGCCACCCGACCAGGAGGGGACCTCGGCCGTGGTGGTGGTCAGCCTGGTCGAGCGAGACCTGGGCATGGCGGCGCTCGACGGGCTCGCGGTGATCATCGGCTTCAACAACTTGAACGAGTACCAGGCGGTCGACGAGGCCTTCGCCGCGCTCGATCCCGAGTGGTATCCCGAATGACCACCAGCACCGACGTGGACAGCTCATCCGAGGACAGCACCGAAGGATCACGATGACTGAGACGATCGACGGCACGCGGGCGGACAGCCCGGTGGACAACTGGCTTCTGCTGATGGATCCGTCGTGGACTCCGTCCGCCGAGGGCGAGGCGCCTCCCCTCGACGCGGTCGTCGGGCTGTGGCCGGTCGAGGACGGTGGGAAACTCGGCAAGTTCAGGGCGAACCCGGAGTACGTCCCGGCGGACGCCGGTTCGCCCTCGGACCCGTTGGACGCCGTGCTGCGCCTGGTGCTGCACGGCCGCGCCGAGGTCGAGCACATCCAGCTGGTACTGCGCGACTCGTTGTTCGACGTCGCGATGAACGGTGACGGTCGTCCGCTGATCACCAAGTCGCCGGACGACGTGCCGTGCGTGGTCGTGGCGACCGGCGAACCGCACCGGCAGCGGATCAGCTCGCCCGAGTGGCGGCGGATCGACCTGGACGAACTCGTCGTGCTGCTCGCCGACGGAGTGGACGTGCTGTTCAACCCGGCGGGTCCCGCGTCGGTGCGGCTCACCGGCGACTTCATCCGCGAGACGCTGATGATGCAGGACGAGCGGGTGGCCGAGCTGTACGCGAACCACCAGGACACCAACGGTCTGCGGGTGGTCTCGTGGGAGGCGGACGTACCGACGAGCCCCGGCGACCCGGCGACATCCGGGCGTTGACGCAAGTCTTCCGTGAAGGTGTGGCCGAATACGCAACGCGATTACGCGTCAGGGCAAGAACCTGGGCTCGGCTCTTGGCGGCGCGGCGTTCGGCGTGGTGGCATCTGCCCCAGTGGGACCGGGCCTGCGCGAGTCCCCGCTTGCCGGGCCACAAGTAGTTCGTATTGCAAGGGAGATGCCCTATGGCTATGTCGACTACGACCCCGGGAATGATGCAGGCCGCGGGTCACCTCGCCAACACCCAGAGCGAGGCCAACAAATGTAAGCAGACCGTCCTTGATGCCAACGCCGCGCTGATGGTGACCTGGACGGGTGCCGCCTCCATCGCCTACAACAAGTCGATAGACAGGTGGGTAGAAGACTGCAACTTCATCATGCACAAACTCGGCGAGATGATCGAGGTCATGAACGGCAACCGCAAGATCATCACCGCGGGCGAGCAGAGCAACACCGAGACCGCCAGCAACATTCCGGTGGGGCCGGGCCTTGCTGGTCTCTGACCGGTCCCGCCTGGACGCCTTCGCCAGCGATTGAAAGGACAGCGCATTGACTACGTACACTTTTGACCGCGGCATGGCCGACACGGTCCGCGACCAGATGGCCATCGTCACCAAGCGCCTGCAGACCGAACTCGAGTCCATGCATCAGCAGATCACCAGCACTCTGCAGGACTGGCAGGACGGTGCCAAGGACCAGTACTTGGAAGCGAAGAAGCAGTGGGACGCCGCGGCCAACCGGATGCCGCAGAGCCTGAACTCGGCCGAGGTCGCTCTCAACCAGATCACTGGTGGCTACCTCAAGATCGAGCACACCGGCGTGAACGCCTGGGGCGGTTACAGCGTCAAGTGAGTTTCCGTGGTGCCGCCGGGGCGTGTGTGCCCGCGGCGGCACCCTGTTGCCTGTCTGCGGGGCGACTGCCGGACCGCGGGAAGATCGTTCGAAGGGGTGAAGGTGCGTAGAACTGACGAAGGCGGTAAAGAGGACCCAAAGGAGAACAAGGACCAGGGTTACGACGACGCCAAGAAGCACCCGAAGGGATACGACGGCGACCCCGACCACATACCGCCGAACACGGGTGACTGGAACGGGGCGCCCGGCGAGTACTTCACGAACAAGTTCCCGCCGCCCGCGGTTCCGAAGAACGATGAGCAGTCCGGCGGAGGTGTCCGGGTCAGCACGGCGGCGTTGCGGACGTTCGCGACGAACCTGCGTGCGCTGATCCCGCCGTTGAAGACGGTCAAGGCGGAGCTGGAGAAGATCAAGCTGGCGCCGGGTGCGTTCTACGACGCGGGAGAGTTGACCAACAAGTTGCTCGGCGGTCAGGCCGGTCAGGGGTTGGTGGTGACGACGTCGGACTTCGTGAAGAAGGCCATCAACGCGATCACCGTGAGTGCCGACGAGCTGGAGAAGCTCGCTGACGCCTACAAGACCGCGGAGGAACTGAACGCCGCCACCGGCAAGGACCTGGCGGAACACATCCAGAGCGCGAAGACCTACATCAACCAGGCAGCAGGCGGCGCCAGCCAGGCAGCAGGCGGTGCTGCGGGCTGATCGGGCCCGTCGTGCCCATACTTCGCACCGTCACATCCGCCCTCTTCTCCGCACCTGCGGGCAGCACCCGCTCACATGAAGGCTTGACACCATGCCCGACGGGAATTCCAAGGAGCAGCCCACTTCGGGTGGCACAGGCGTCACCGTCAACAAGAATGACGGTTCGGTCGTCGCCACCGGCGTTTTCGGGGAGAAGTCCGACTACGACAAGTGGGGCTGGAAAGAGATCATGGCCCGCATCACCGGTGCGGGCGCGATCAGCCAGCAGGCACGGGACAAACTGGACGTCGGCGCCGTGTCCAACCCGGAGACACTGTGGAACGCGGCCACGGCGATCCGGATGGCCAAGGAAGTCCTTGCCTCGGTTGGCAAGAGCATCAACGACCAGACCAAGGCGCTGGCCGGTGAGGGCGGGCCTTGGCAGGGCGAGGCGGCCACGGCGTTCGTCGGCATGATGAAACCCTTCGCCGAGTCCTTCGCCAGCCACGCGACGCAACTCGACGGCGGCCCGGCCAGGCTCAACCCGATCCCCGAGCAGTTGTGGGCGGCGGGCAACTACCTCCAGTGGGCCATCAAGACGATCCACGACATCGACAACTTCTACGCCCAAGAGGCGCTGCGCATCGCGTCGCTCAAAAACCCACCCGAAGACATCACCATGGAGAGCGAAGAGGGCAACCGCATCCACGTCGGGAAGTACCCCGAGGTGGTGAAGCTGCTCGATCGCGATATGCGGGTGGTGCTGAAGAGCCTCGCGGGGGAGTACGAGAAGCAGGACTACAAGGTCGACCTCGTCACGGTCTCGATGCCAGGCGGGGTGGACGGACCGAACGATCCAACGAAATACGGACCCGTGGAAACCAACGGGATCACGTTGAAGGGTCCGGACGCGCCGAACCTCAAGCCGCCACCCGAGTACAAAGCGCCCGAGTACAAGGCTCCGGAATACGAAGTGCCGGAGTACAACCCGAACCAGTACAACCCGAACCAGTTCGACCCGAGCGACTTCAAGCAGAGTTCGAACCCGAACGAGTACAACCCCAACGAGTTCGACCCGAACCAGTTCAAGCAGAGTTCGAACCCGAACGAGTACAACCCCAATCAGTACAACCCCAATCAGTACAACCCGAACCAGTTCAGTCCAAACACGTTCAATCCCAACCAGTACAGCCCGAACCAGTTCAACCCGAACGAGTTCAAGCAGAACCAGTTCAATCCCAACCAGTTCAAGCAGCAACAGCACAGCGCCAACCCGAATCAGGGCGGCCCAGGCTCGGGCAATCCGGGTGACTACAAGCCGGGCGAGTTCAAGCCGGGCAACCCCAATCCGGTCGAGATGCCCGACATCCGCGACTGGAAGGCAGGCAACGAGTCACCGAACGGCGGTGGGTCCGACCAGAAGGGCTTGGGCCTCGGCAACGGAATGCAGCCGATGATGCCTCCGATGGCACCCATGTCCCCGTCAGGCAGCAGCAACGCTTCGGAACGATCCGACGCCTCCGGCCTACTCGGCGGTGAGTCGGCGCCATGGGAGGGCGTGAACCCGCCGGGTGTCGGTGACCCGGCAGGCGGCTCGACCGAAAGCACCCCCCAAGAATGGGCCGCAGGCAAGAAGGAACAGGCGCAGGCGCCCGGAGTCCCGGTGTCGCCGCCCGGCACCGCCAACGGTCCGGCCGCGCCCGGTCTGGCCACAGAGGACACTGGGCAATCCGGCCACCTCGACGATCGTGTCGCCGTCGTCGCCCCCGCTGACGGCAACGAGGACTTCAGCGCGTGGAACGTCGCCGCGGGAAGCCTTGCCTGGCTCGCCACCTCAACTCGTCCCCAGGAGGGTGAGCGCGAGCGGACACCGGAGTCCCCGGACTACACCCTTCGCGAGACCACCGCGTGGGGGCACACGTCCGGCCGGACCGGCGCCGTCCACCCCGGCGACGAACCCGACATGATCCACATCGACACGTCGGCGCTCATCCCGAAGCACATCCCGCCGGAGTCGACGCACAGCTGCAGCGGCACGGAGTTCACCGAGGAGGAGCTGGCCGCGGCAGAGCGCGACGAGGAGCAGGAAGAGCAGGAGCAGCAAGAGGAGCGCACCTCCGCCGACCTGCTGCGGCAGGACAACGCCGCATGGGAGGGCAGCGGTTCCAAGGCGCCGCCGGGGGTGATCGAATGAGCACGGTCACCATCAAGCGCGGGCCTCGCATCTCCGGTCCCGAGATGCCGGAGGGGCAGGAGGAGCTCCAGGAACCTCCCGTCATGCCGGAACCCGCCGCGCGGGACTTCAGCTCGGTGCTGATGTTCCTGCCGATGGCACTCGGCCCCATCGCGATGATCCTGATCTTCTCGTCGATGGGTTCCGTCGGCTTCTCGCCCTTCATCTTCATCATGTCCGGCGCCATGGCGATCGGCATGGTCGCCATGGCGATCAACCAGTTGTTCCGCAACGCGAGCGAGCGCAAACAGAAGCTCAACGCCGAGCGGCGTGACTACCTGCGCTACATCGACCAGTTGCGGCGTCGCGCCAGGGACACGAGCAACGAGCAGCGCGCGGCCGTTGTGTGGAACCACCCGGACCCGTCCTGGCTGTGGTCCATCGCCAGCGGCCCCCGGCTGTGGGAGCGGCGCGGCATCCACGACGACTTCGCCCGCGTCCGCATCGGGCTCGGCACCCAGCAGGCGGCCATGGAGTTCCTGCCGCCGTCGACCAAGCCGATCGAGGACCTGGAACCGCTGTCGGCGATCTCGCTACGGCGGTTCAGCGAGACCTACCGCACTGTCACCGGTATCCCGATCTCGCTGGGACTGCGCAGCTTCACCAGCGTCGAGTTCGCGGGCGACCAGGACGAGGCGACCGGACTGGTCCGTGCGGTGATCGGCCAGCTCGTCACCTTCCACGCTCCGGACGAGCTGCGGATCGCCGTGCTGACCGCGCCGCAGAACCAGGCGGACTGGGACTGGGTGAAGTGGCTCCCGCACACCGCGCACCCCTCCGCGCGGGACGCGGCAGGCCCGCTGCGGATGCTGACCTGCGACCACGACGAGCTCATCGAACTGCTGGGGACGGAGGTCACCGATCGCGGCGACCACGACAAGAGCGTGCTGGCCGGTGTCGCCGAGCCGTTCGTCGTCGTCGTGGCACACCTGGCCGCGATTCCCGAGCAGTCGCCGCTCTACGGCCCCGGCCTGCGCAACGTGGTGCTCCTGGACGCCACCGGTGCGCTGCCGGGTGGCGTGAAGGTACTCCGGCTCACCTGCCGCGACGGCGAGGTGAGCTATCCGGCTGGTGACGAGACGGGTAAGGCCTCCTGCGACGGGCTCGGCGTCATCCAGGCCGACACGCTGGCCCGGCTGATCGCCCCGAAACGCACCAGCGGCACGGTCGACGTGGTCGACCGCCCGTTCGAGAACGACTTCGAGCTGACCACGCTGCTCGGCCTGCGCGAGGTGCACACGTTCGACGTCAACGCGCAGTGGCGGCACAAGAACCCGCAACGCGCCCGTCTCCAGGTGCCGATCGGTGTCACGGAGGAAGGCGAGGTCGTCGAGATCGACCTCAAGGAATCGGCGCAGGGCGGCATGGGCCCGCACGGCATGTTGATCGGTGCCACCGGTTCCGGCAAGAGCGAGCTGCTGCGCACCCTGGTGTGCAGCCTCGCCGTCACGCACTCCTCGGAGATCCTCAACTTCGTGCTGGTGGACTTCAAGGGCGGCGCGACGTTCATCGGCATGGAGAAGCTGCCGCACACGTCCGCGGTGATCACCAACCTGGCCGACGAACTCCCCCTCGTCGACCGGATGCAGGACTCGCTCAACGGTGAGATGACGCGGCGGCAGGAAATCCTGCGCGAGAGCGGCTACTCGTCGCTGTTCGACTACGAGAAGGCCCGCACCACCGGCGGCCAGCTCCCGGCGCTGCCGACACTGCTCGTGATCGTCGACGAGTTCTCCGAGCTGCTGGGCAGCAAGCCGGAATTCATGGACCTGTTCGTCAGCATCGGCAGGCTCGGCCGCAGCCTCGGTGTCCACCTGCTGCTCGCCTCGCAGCGGCTCGACGAGGGCCGCATCCACCGAGTCGAGGGCCACCTGTCCTACCGCATCGCGTTGCGGACATTCTCCTCCATGGAGTCCCGCAGCGTCATCGGCGTCGCCGACGCCTACGAGCTGCCGTCGGGACCGGGCAACGGGTATCTCAAGATCGACACGTCGACGCTGATCCGCTTCAAGGGCGCCTACGTCTCCGGCCCGTGCCTGACGACCGCGCCGGAGGGCGGGCCGCTCAGCGGGGGCGAGGTCGCGGCAGGCGAGGTCGTCCCCTTCTACACACAGCCGAATCCGCGGACGCACGAGATCCGCCGGGTGGACGCGGACCCGCTGGAGCAGGAGACCGGCGAGGAACCGGAGGCGCCAACCGGCGACGCGCCGAGCGTCGCCGAGGTGCTGATCAACCGGCTCGCCGGGGCCGGACCGGCCGCGCGCCAGGTGTGGCTGCCACCGCTGTCGGCGTCGCCGAGCCTCGACTCGCTGCTGCCCAGCGTCGTGCCGCACCCCGAGCTGGGCATGAGCGTCGACGACCCGATCACCCGCGGCCACCTGCGTGTCCCGGTCGGCCTCGTCGACCTGCCGTACGAGCAGATGCGCGAACTGCTCGTGGCCGACCTGTCCGGCGCGGACGGCCACGTCGGTGTCGTCGGCGCCCCCATGACCGGCAAGTCCGCGCTGCTGCGCACCCTGGTGCTCGGTCTCGCGGTCACCCACACGCCCGAAGAGGTCCAGTTCTACGGCCTCGACTTCGGCGGTGGCGGCATCATGTCGATCAGCGGCCTGCCGCACGTCGGATCCGTCGCCACCCGCATGGAGCGGGACCGCGTCGTCCGCACACTGGAAGAAGTCGTCCAGGTCATGGAGATGCGTGAGGCGGCGTTCGCCCAGCACGGCTTCGAGTCCATGGCCGACTACCGCGTCGCACGCCGCCAAGGCCGGATCGCCGACCAGCACGGCGAGGTCTTCCTGATCATCGACGGCTGGTTCACGCTGCGCCAGGACTTCGGCGACCTGGAGACCAAGCTGACCGAGATCGCCGCCCGCGGTCTGTCGTTCGGCATCCACCTGGTCGTGTCGTCCACCCGCTGGTCGGAGATCCGGCCGTGGCTGCGCGACGTGCTCGGCACCCGGTTCGAGCTGCGGCTCGGCGACCCGATGGAGTCGGAGGTGCAGAGCCGCAAGGCGGCGACCGTGCCCAACCAGCCCGGTCGCGGCCTGACCAGCTCCGGCTTCAGCTTCCTCGCCGCGCTGCCCCGTCTCGACGGCTCGTCGGCCACCGAGGACCTCGCGGGTGCGACCAAGTCGTTCGTCGAGGAGGTGCGGACGTTCTGGCCCGGCCGCAGCGCTCCCGGCGTGCGGCTGCTGCCGACGAGGCTGCCTATGGTCGACCTGCCGAAGCCGGAGAACGGCGGTCTGCGGATCTGCGTCGGCTTGGACGAACAGCGCCTCAACCCGGTGTGGCACGACTTCAACGCCGTCCCGCACCTGTTCATGATGGGCGACGCGGAGACCGGGAAGACCAATGCGCTGCGGTTGCTGCTGCGCTCGATCGTCGCGGGTTTCAAGCCGGGCGAGGCGAAGATCCTGATCGCCGACTCGCGCCGCGACCTCGACGGCATGGTGCCCGACGAATACCGCATCGGCCACGTGGTCAGCTCGGACGCGTTGACCGACCTCGCCACCAAAGCGGCCGTGTCGCTGCACAAGCGCGTGCCCGGCCCGGAGATCTCCTCCGAGCAGCTCCGCCGTCGCGACTGGTGGGAAGGCCCGCAGCTGTTCGTCGTCGTCGACGACTACGACCTGATGTCCACCGGCATGGGGATGGGCACGCCGATGGACACGCTGCTGCCGCTGCTGGCTCAGGGAGTCCACATCGGATTCCACCTGATCCTCGCGCGCAGCAGCGCCAACGCGATGCGCGGCATGATGGATCCGTTGATGCGGCGGCTGTGGGAGCTGGGTTCGCCCGCCCTGTTGTTCTCCTACCCCAAGGAGGAGGGCAAGTTCCTCGGCGAGGCGGCCCCGCGCACGCTCCCACCCGGCCGCGCCCAGCTCGTGACCCGGCGTGGCGTGAAGCTGATCCAGACCGGCTTCGTGCCGGTGGGCAACCCGGAGAACGACGACCTGACGGCCGTCGGCAAGTTCTCCAGGAACGAGGGCACGTGACCACGATGAACCCCGAACTCTGCCGTGTCACGGTGTTCGGCCCCAGCGGGCGGGCCGACCTCGCCGTGCCGGTCTCCGCGACGGTTTCGGTGCTCCTGCCGACGCTCGTGCGGCACGTGGTGCGCGACGAGGAGCGCTCGCGCGACGGTGACCAGTACGGGTCCTGGGTGCTGCAGCGCCTCGGGGACAAGCCGTTCGACGCGGACGGCACCCCGGAGACGCTCGACTGGCTCGACGGCGAGCAGTTCTACCTGTCCCGCGCCGAGGACCCGTTGCCGGAGCTGGATTTCGACGACGTCGCCGAGGGTATGGCGACAGCCGTCAACCGGCAGGGCAACCGGTGGAACGAGGAAGTCAACCGCAGGCTGTTCCTGAGCCTCGCCGCCCTGGTGTTCGCGGCCATCGGCATATCCATGTTTTTGTACGCCAACAGCATGGCCGCCGCCATCACGTCGGGTGTTTTGGCGCTGCTGCTGTGTACGACGGCGGTGGTGGTCGCCCGGACGCTGGCCGACCGGGTCCTCGCCGCGATCGTCGGCGTCGCCGGGTGCTGGTACGCGGGGGTCGGCACGCTCATCGCCCACGCGGGCGTCGCGGGCGCGGTCGGCCTCGACCCGGTGGGCGTGCTGCTCGGTGGCGTCGCGCTTGCTGTCACGTCGGCGACGTTGCTGGTGGTGCAGCGGCTGTTCGCGCACGAGCTGCCGATCGTTCCGTTCGGCAGCACCACGATCATGGGGATCGCCGCGATCATCGGCGTGTGGCTGCACGTCGGCGTGGAGCTGACCCGTCAGCAGGCCGCGACGATCGTCATGTGCGTGTTCTTCGCACTGCTGCTGTTCGCGCCGAAGCTCGCGACCCGCGCGGCCCGGCTGCGCGGCCCGCAGTTGCCCCGCACCGCCGAGGAACTGAAGGTGGACGTCGAGCCGATGCCCGCCGCGCAGGTGGTCGACCAGACCGGGCACGCCGACCGCTACCTCAGCGTCCTCGCCATCGGCGCGTCGGCTGTCTGCGCCGTGGCGTTCGTCTACCAGCTGATCGAGCCGGGATGGCTCGAGTACACGCTCGCCGGGTTGTTCGCGGGGCTGATCCTGCTGCGCTCACGCGAGTTCCTGAACATCGGCCAGCGCACCGCGCTCGCGGTCGCCGGAACGTGGGGTGCCATGCTGCCCTCGCTCAAGATGCTCGCCGGGATGGACGACCTGGCACGGGTCCTGGGTGCGCTGGGGCTCATCCTGGCCGCGCTGCTGCTTGTGCTGGCGGCACTGCGTCCGTCGCACCGCAGGCTGCTGCCCATCTGGCCGCACATGGGCGATGTCATGGAGAACCTCTGCTGCATCGCGCTGGTGCCGTTCGTGCTCGACGCGATGGGTGCGTTCGCCTGGGCCCGCGGACTGGCCGGGTGACGTGCCGTGCAGACCAAGAAGGACCGCGTCCAGGCGTACCAGACCCTTGTCGGGCGGATGAGTGCGGCACTGCTGCTCGGCGACACCAACTACAGCGAAGCGCCCGCACGCCGCGCGTTGATCGGCCTGGTGTTCGGCGTGGTGCTCGCCCTGCTCATCGGCGTGGCGTTCTGGGTGTACGGGCTGATCAACCCCGGCGGCAACATGGCGTGGAAGAAGCCGAACGTCATTCTCGTGGAGAAGGAGAGCGGCGCCCGGTTCGTATACCAGCACGGCTTCCTGGTGCCGGTGCGCAACCACGCGTCGGCGATGCTGCTGCAAGGCGCCGGGGCCAAGGTCGAGTCCATCTCGCGTGCCTCGCTCAGCGAACTGGAGCGCGGTCAGACCATCGGCATCGAGAACGCCCCCGACCCGCTGCCCGCGGCGAGTGCGCTCGTGAGCACGCCCTGGCTGCTCTGCCTGCCGCACACCGGCGGTGTCGATGTGCAGGGCACCGGGCTGATGAGCATGAACGCCAACCCGGAGGCGGCGGGCGGCGCGTCGACCAGACCGCTGGCCGAGAACGAGTACATGTGGGTCGGTTCGACCAAGGGCGAGCAGTACGTGGTGCTGCGCGACACGAAGTACCGGCTGACCGAGCCGCTGGTGGCCGTCGCGCTCGGGCTCGGCACGTCGACACCACCGGCCGCGCCGGACGCCTGGCTCGCCGCATTGCCCAACGGGCAGGACGTCGCACCCGCCTCGATTCCCGACCAGGGCCGCAAAGGCGCACGGGTGGGCAACCAGGACCGTTCGGTCGGCACGGTCTTCCGCCAGGTCGCAGGCAACGGCACGGAGAACTTCGCTGTCCTGCGGACCGACGGCCTGGCACCGTTGTCCCGCACCGAAGCCGCTCTGCTGCAAGCCAAGAACGGCCAGACCGTCGCCGACATCGACACGGCGACCATGGCGTCGGTGCCCCGCTCAGGCGACGACTCGCTGACCAAGCGACTCCCGGATCTGCTTGCCGCGAAGCCGATCCCCACCGGGAAACGGGCGTTCTGCCTGCGGCAGCGGCCGTACGGCACGCAGGTCGTCAGCCAGGCGGTCACCACCGAGCGCAACTACGCGTACCTCGGTATGAACGACCGGGTCGGCGCATACCTCAGGCAGGGAACCGGGTTGCTCGCGGCGTCGGTGCCAGCGCCGACCGCCAAGGGCGCCAAGCCGGACCGGTTCCTCATCACCGACCAGGGGTTCAAGTACCAGCTCGCCAATGACGACGCCATCAGCGCTCTCGGCTACGCCGGGATCACCCCGCAACCGGTCTCGGCCGAGGTGCTGGCACAGATCCCGAGCGGTCCGCTGTTGAGCCGTGCGGCTGTGGGTGTGCTCGAGAAAGGACGTGGCTGAATGAGGCTGTTGACCAAGCGTCGTGACGACGGTGGCGACCCGAACATGATCGGCCACACGATCGGCAACGCACTCGTCGTGCACCCGCGCAACGTGCTCCGCGACGAGATCCGGGACCTGGCGCTCGGCCTGGCCGAGGACCCTGACCACGAGCTCGTCGTGGTCGACCTGCCGGTGGACAGCTCGTTCTCGGTGTGGGAGTCGGCGGCCAAGTTGTTGCCGCGCAAGCGCCGGGGCGTGCGGCTGGTCATCGGCGGCCGGTCGCGTGAGACCACCACCCTCGCGGGCCAATGGCTGTCCGAGCGCCTCAACCGGACGATCATCGCGCCCGACGGCGCTGTGATGCCGGGCGTGGGCGGGTCGCTTTTCGTCGACGCGGGGTGGGGCACCGGTTGGGTTCGCTTCCAGCCGGGCAAGCCGCCGAAGCTGGATGGCAAACGCTTCCCCCAGCCCACATGGGAGACGGCGGCGTCGCTCGTCGAGGTCATGCCGACAAGCGCGGGCGGTGTCGCCGAACCGCTGCCCGGCGGCGTGTGGCTGCGCCCGCGCGGCCCGGAGAGCGTGCTGCGCGCGCATCGCAAGCGGTTGATCGAGACGCTTCCCTGCCAGCCCGACGTGTGCACCGTCGTGGTCGGCTGCCCCGGTGCGCCGCCGACCACCGTCTACGACGTCACCCGGTTCTGGAGCTGGCTGCCCGACGACCTGCGCGGCAAGGTCCGCATGGTCCAGTTCGGCCAGCTCACGCCGTCCTCCGGGGACACCGCGTTCGGTCAGGTGATCGCCGATGCCCTGAGCGAACAGGTCATCTGCTACACCGGCATCCCGGTGGGTTCACGCACCGAGCCGCACATCTACACGCTGCGCGCGGACGGCACGCTCGGCTGGCGGGCGTTCGCCGGTGAGATGAGCTACGCGCCCGCCGAGCCTGGCGTCGCCGCGCTGCCGCCGTTGCTCGTCAGCTACCGCGAGCCGTTGTTCGGTGTCGAGGAGGTCACTCCCGCCGTCTACCAGTACGCGCCGGACGTCGTGCTCGAGATCGTCCAATCGGGACTGTGGCTGCGCCCGCCGCGGGAGTTGCCGCACGCCCTCGCCGTCCGCTCCGCACAGCCGGACGCGACCCGGCACATGGTGCTGTTCGAGGACGAAGCGTCACGGCGTGTGCGTGAACTGGCCGAGGACCTGATCGGTCGCCTCGATCCCGCGACACGATCCCTCAGCGGTCTCGTACGTGCCGACTCGGTGGCGCGGCAACGGGTCGAGGTCGCCGGTCGTGCCATGGGCGCGATCGAGGCGGCCCCGGAGGCGCAGGCACAGGAGCCGGTCGCGGGGCCGGCGCCACGCGGCGCCGATGCGGGTCAGGACAAGGACATGCCGGTGCTCACTGGGCCGTACTCGTTCGAGACCGTGATCATGCGGCTGGAGACGGCCCTGCCGGACGCGGTCACACCGATGGCGTCCGAGGAGGTGTCGGCCCTGCGTCCCGCGTTCGCGATCGAGGCGGCGGCCCCCGCCCCGCCGCCGGTGGCACCGGTGCCGCCGCCCGTGACACCGACTGCGCCGCCGCGGCCGTCCACCCCGGCGGCTCAGCACCCGGTGGACTCCGCCACGGTCGCGGAGTTGCCCGCTGTGCACGCCCAGCCCGGTCCACCGGCGCAGCCGTCGGCGCCTCGGGAGCAGACCCCGGCGACCCCGGCTGAGCCGTCGCACGCCCTCGCCACGTCGGTCTCGGCCGAACCACCGGCGCCGGAACAACCGACTGCCGTTCAGCAGCCCGCGTTCGTCACGGTGCTCCAGCCCACGCCGACCACCGCGGCCGCCGCGCTGGTGCCCAAGCGCGGGCTGGACGAGGAGCGCGAGTGGCTGCGCCGCACGCTGGCCCGTGAACACGCCGCCGTGGCCAACTCGGTGTCGCGCGTCCTGTCCGAACACCCCGGTTTCCGGGGTGCGCTGGAGCGGTCGTCCGGCGGGGTGCTGACCGACGCCGTCGCCATCTACCTCTACCTGTCCGCCGAGGGCGACGGACTGGACCAGCCGTTGCGTACGGGCGAGGTCGGGCCACACGTGCCGTTCGCCCGCTGCGTGGTCTCCGGCCTCAGCAGACTCCCGTCCCACCGCGGCGCCACGGTGTACTCGGCGTCGCCATCGCCGCAGGAGTGGGAGCTTTACCGCAACCGCAAGTACTTCACCGAATGGGGCTTCGTCAACGCGCTGAGCGCGCCCTGCGCGAAGCAGCAGGAGGACAACCAGACGGACGTCCTGGTGTGGTCGATGACCGCGCGCCGCACGAAACTGCTCGAACTCGGACAGCACCCGATCACCGACCGCGTGCTGTTCGTCCCCGGCACGAGCTTCAAGGTGCTCGGCCTGACGGAGCCCGCGGCGGGCAGGCGCGGCCAGGTGTTGCTGCGCGAGTTGGCCGCGGGCGAGATCGACGCGTCCGGACGGGTGGACGACAACAGGGTGTCGCTGGACGAACTGGCGATCAACTCGCTGCGCCGCTGCCTGGACACGTGGGCGGAGTCCAAGGGCCAGACACAGGTTGCCGCGCAGGCCGCGGCCCGGTTCGGGCTGCTGCCCGGCCTTGTCCGGACCGCGTCGCAGCAGAAGTCGCAGCAGAAGTCGCAGCAGAAGTCGCAGCAGGAGGAGGGACGATGAACCGCCAGCTCCTGGTTGTGGGTGCCGACCGGCCCGGCTCGTACCCGACGATCAGCGCGGCGCTGCGTGAGGCCAGGGACGGCGCGACGATCAGCGTGCTGCCGGGCCGCTACGAGGAGAACCTCGTGGTCGGCCGGATGGTCACGGTCACCGCCGACGAAGGACCGGGCACCGTCGAGGTGATCGCCCGTAGCGGCAGCGTGGCCGTGGTCGCCGCGGACGCCCAGTTCTCGGGTCTCCTGCTCACCTGCGAGGACACCGACCTCGCCGCGCTGGACATCCGCCAGGGCGAGGTCGCGCTGGACGACTGCCGGGTGTCGGCGGCGTCATGGGCCGCCGTGCTTGCCTCCGGCCTGGGCTGCGTCGTGCTACGCGGGTGCACCGTCACGACCACGGGCGGTGCGGGCATCGTGGTGACGTCGTCGATGCCGAGCATGGCGGAGAACTCCCAGGTCGTCGACGCGTCGTCGTCCGGTGTCGTGGTGACCGAAGAGGGTTCGCTCGTGCTGCGCCGTGTCTCCGTGCGCAACGCGGGCGGCAACGGCATCTGCGTCAACGGTCGCGGCCGCGTGGTGATCGAGGACTGCCAAGTCGTGGCGGCTGCGAAGCCCGCGCTCGTGGTCGAGCAGCAAGCCAGCGCGGAAATCCGTGACGTGACAGTCAGCGAGAGCGCGAGCCTCGACCTCTACGTGCGCAGCACCGGGGAGGTCGTGATCTCCGACTCGGAGTTCACCGGCGCGGCTGTGCAGGCCGTGCACATCGCGGGCGGTGCCGCGCCTCGGCTGCGCGGTTGCCGGTTCACCTCAGCCGGCCGCAACGCCGTCTACGTCACCGGCGGCTCGGCGCCCCGGTTCGACGACTGCGGGGTCACCGACAGCCCGGTCGGTGTGCTGGTGGACGCGGCGTCCCGGCCGGTGTTCGGCACACTGCGGGTCCAGGGCACGTCACAGGGCGCGGTGCTGGTCGACGCCGAGTCGTCGGTCGGGCTGAAGGGTCTGCGGGCGACACCCGAGTCGGGCCCGGCCGTGCTGGTGAGGGGCAAGTCGCGGCTGATGCTCGCCGACGCGGTGATCGAGGCAGGCGACGACGTCGGTCTGTCACTCGCAGGGGACTCCCACGGCGAGGTGACCGACCTGCGCGTGACCGGCTCGTCGGCGCACCTGGTCACGCTGTTGAGCGGGTCACGCGGCGAGTTCGCCTCCACGCTGGTGCGGGGCGGTGGCCTGCTGGCCGACGACGCCGGTCTCACCATCCAGGACAGCGAGGTCATCAGCTCGGCAGAGGACGGCGTCAGCGCGCGTGCGGGCAGCATGGTGCAGGTGACCCGGTGCCGGGTGCGCTCGGCGCAGCGGCACGGCGTGCACCTGCTCAGCGGGTCGCGCGGCGACGTGCGCGACTGCGAGATCACCGACAGCGCGGGCGACGGTGTCTTGTTGGACACCGAGGAAGCCGTGTCCGTCGCCGAGTGCACGATCACCGGTAGCGGGGGCAGCCCTGTGCGCCAGGCCGTCGAGCACGAGCGTCTGTCGGTGACCGGGATCGTCACCGACCAGCAGCAGCGCTCACAGCGGACCTCCACCACCGCTGCCCAGCAGCGCCCGGCCCCCGCCGAACCGGTCTCGCAGGACTCGGCTACTGCCCAGGTCGCAGACGAACAGGACACGTCGTCCCTCGGCGACGCGATGGGTGCCCAGTTGGAGGGGCCGCTCGCGGAGCTCGACACGCTGGTCGGCCTGGACGGCGTGAAGCGCGAGGTGCTCGGTCTGATCAACCTGATCAAAATGACCCAGAGGCGCATGGAGATGGGCCTGCCCATGCCGCCGATGAGCCGTCACCTGGTCTTCGCCGGGCCTCCCGGCACCGGCAAGACCACGGTTGCCCGGCTGTACGGATCGGTCCTCGCGGAGCTCGGCATCCTGTCGCGCGGCCACATGGTGGAGGTGGCGCGGGCGGATCTCGTCGCCCAGTACATCGGTGCGACGGCCATCAAGACCGCGGAGGTCGTCAACAAGGCGATGGGCGGCGTGCTGTTCATCGACGAGGCGTACACCCTGTCGAGCCAGTCCGGCGGCAGCGGGCCGGACTTCGGCCAGGAAGCCATCGACACGCTGATGAAGATGATGGAGGACCACCGCGACGGGATCGTGGTGATCGTCGCGGGCTACTCCGAGCTGATCGAGCGGTTCCTGGCCTCCAACCCCGGTCTGGCGTCGCGGTTCTCGCGCACGATCGAGTTCCCCAACTACAGCGTCGACGAACTCGTCACGATCACGACCAACCTGTGCCACAAGCACTACTACGAGCTGACCGACGACGCAGTCGACGCGCTCACCGATTACTTCGAGCGCGTGCCGAAGAACGACACGTTCGGCAACGGTCGTGTCGCCCGCAAGCTGTTCGAGGCGATGGTGAACAACCAGGCCTCGCGCCTCGCGGTGCGACCGCCGTCGAAGGAAACCGACCTGAGCAGGCTCATCGGCAAGGACCTGGCGAGCGAACTGGTCGCGCTGGGCGAGGTCGCGCCACGCGCGGCACTGCCGGACGCGACCACGAACCCGGTCGCCGCCGTGCAGGCCACACTGGGTTGGCAGCGGTTGTCGGGGCTCAGCGGCCTGGAGGAGGTGCGCGAGGCGGCCGGCCGGACACTGGTCCGGCTGTGCGGGCTCAAAGCACGCAACAAGGGCTTGGGAAAACAGGCGAACATCGTCCTGTCCGGCAACCGGGGCATGGGGCGCACCGCGGTCGCCACGCTCTACGCGCAGGGGCTGACCGAGTTGCGGCTGCTCGGCAGCGGGCACCTGACGCGGCTGTCGATCGGCAAGGACTTGTGCGCGCGCTGGCCGGGCCAGGCGGTGAGTCTGGTGTCGACGGCGTTCGACGAGGCGAACGGCGGCGTGCTGCTGCTCGACGCGGACAGCGACTGGGTATCGGATATAGCGGAGCGCCGCAGCGAGACGCTGGACGCGCTCGTCGAGGCGGTGCGCCGCAACCCAACCGGTCCCGTCGTCCTCCTGTCCGGCGAGGAGACGGCGCTGACCCGGCTGTTCGAGATCTCCGCAGTGTTCGGCGAGTGCTTCACCGAGCGGTGGGAGTTCGGCGAGTACGACGTGGATCACCTGACCGCGCTCGCGGTGCGGCAACTCGCCCGCTACGGCCACAAGGTGCCCGAGGACTTGGCGAACGCGTTGCGTGGCCTGCTGTCCAACGGCAGGCACACGGCCTGGGACGCGCACGGGCTCGCACAGCGCCTCGCCACCACCGCGGCATCCCGGACGCTGGCAGCAGCCGACTTGCACGTCATCACGCGTTCGCCGATGCCATCGCTGTCACTGGACGAAGGGCTCGCGTCGGTCGGGTGACCGTCCGCGTGGGCCGTCGAACCTAGTAAGCGACCGTTTTCGCATAGATGGCGTTGCACATCGTCCAATCGCACGCTGACTTCGGACAGGTTTGCCACGATCGCTTGGTAGAGCGCGAGTTTCATGTCCCGGGTCCGCCCTCGGGTGAGCGTGATCTCCACCACCACCGGATCGCGCCGATCACCGTCGAGGAAGTGGCGGTCCAACCTTCATCGCCGGAGACGGCGATGACCTGGAAACGCTTCGCTGGTGCGGCCTGCGTCATTCTCGTTGTGCCAGGCCCAGTTGGGGTAGGTCCAGGGCGCTGTTGCCCTCACGTTCGTTCCACGCCTCGTAGACCAGCATTGTCGGGTTGGCCATCCGGAGACCGTCACGCAGCCCGGTCACGACCATCGATACCAGCTGCCGGTAGCCAGCCGTGTCCGCCGGCCAGGGCAGGTCGAACCACCAGTTGCCGTGGTGGTTGTCGTCGGGTTGCACCCAGCCCGCGCCGGCGATCACCCGGCATCCCGCGTCGCCGGCACGCATCGTGGGGTCGAGCCACTCCTCGCCGACCAGTTCGGCGCACAGCCTGTCTTCGAGTTGCAGGAACTGCGCGTACCGGTGAACCGCGTCCTGGGGAAACTCGGCCTCGTAAATCTTTACGATCGCGCCGGCAGGCAGCGCCGCCAACTCCTCGACCAGTCCTTCGGCGAACGTCCCCCATCCGGTCACAGCAGTCCCTGCCTTTCCATTTCGATCATTTCGTCGTGGGAAACGAGCCAGGAGTTGGTCACCAGTGACAGCTCCACCGAGACCACCAGATTGGCCAGCACCAGGGTCGTTCCCGCGCCGGCCCAACGAACCTCGGCGGGCTTACCCGGAATCCGGACGGTCGGGTCGCCGAACGCACCGGTCAGCGCGGTGGCCATCCCGGCGAACGCGTCACGCAGCCGCGCCGCCCCGGCCGCATCCTCGGTCACGAAATCAGTCACCCGCAGTTGGACTTCTTCGGTCAGCCCATCCCGACCGCGGACTTTGCCACTGGCCATCCCGAACCCACTGTCGAGCATGACCCACTGCGGCCGACTCCTCAGGATCCGCCAGCCGAACGCCGCCGCCAACTCCGGCACATCCTGCATCCGCCACGACCAGTCATGTGACCACAGACGGGTGGCCAACTCGACGACCCCGACTCCGGTCAGTGCACACCATTCCACCATGGACAGTCTCGGGCCGGGCCCCGCGACCCAATCCCCATCCTCCTTCCGCCGGACCGTTGTACCAGCCGGTGACCCGCAGATGATCACCACGTCTGGGGCGTGCCACTGAGGTCGGCTTGTTCCCCGCCGTGTTCGTCGGCACCTGATCAGCGGTCAGGAAAGTGACAGGGGCGACCACGTGCGGTCGTTGTCTCAGTGGGCTGGCGGTGGGGATGCCGAACTCCGGCAGCGCAGCCGGGCGTGTCGGGTCACGACGGCACGCCCCGGCTGCGGCGAAAGCCAACCCGCTTCCGCCGCAAGGCAAGCTGAGGACAAGGATGCGGACGTGGGATTCCGCCATGCTCGCCACGACGACGGCACTGCTGTCATTTTGCGTCCACCGCCCCCGCACCGCGTCTTCGATCGATCCCTCACAGCACTCAGTCGCCTCGCAAGGCGAGGTGCTCAGTTCCGCCGTCAGGAGAAACGCATCAGGGCGTGGTCGAATGTGAGTTGTCCCGCCGTACCTTCGGCTGGCGGCAACTCGGACACGGCGAACCCCGTGTCAACGGCCGTACCACGAGGCCTGATCTTGGACAACCATACGTGCAGCGTTCCGCGTGGGCGCACGATGAGCGTGGATCCGATGTCGCCGAGGATCTTCGCGGCTGTGCCGACGTCCGCGCTGACATCCGAGTTCGGCGGCGCAGCGAGCAGAGTCCCCGCAAGGTGACAGGTGCGGGAGAACCCGTTGCGGTACGCGGCTATCAGCCGATGAGGACGACGGGGCGCGGGAAGGGTGTCGAGCGCGCCGATCAGGAACAGCCCAGTCGGTTCATTGCGATCAACCGCGGTGCGCCGATCGAGTGACGCCAGCACGGTCTCAGGCTCCATGAAGTCGCCGCGAAGCACGGTCGTGCGCTGGTTCCCGGCGAGGATGATCTCGGCCTGCTCGACGGTGCTGGTGTCGCTGTCGACGTAAACGGTCGTCGCGGGAATCGACCTGCGGTGCGCGATGCTGTGTACGTGCCCGGCAGTCGGTAGACCGGATCCGAGGACGACGAACTGGCGAATTCCCTGACCCAGCATATGAGTGACGGCGGCGGCGAGGAAGTCACGCTGGCGCTTGATCAGGGATACCAGTATGGGCACACGCGATCGGAGTTCTTCGGCGACTCTCCGATCAAGTGGCGTATTGAGACTGCCTCCCAGAATGTAGTCATGGATTCGACCGAGGTGGGGAGTTCTCAGAAAGGGCGGATGATCGGAGTCGTCCAACAGTTGCTGCTCCCTTCTGACGCACTGAGTCTATAAGACCACCGGATATCTCGACTTCGGCTGGTCGGGGGCGGGTCGCCACCAATCTGTCGCGTCACTCGCTCACTTATCGTGATGAACGCGCGGCCAGCCGACGCGGAGTCGCAGGGGCGCGTCAAGATCGAATTGACTGAACGGACGACAACCTCTGACTTCTGACCAGCGACTACGCACTCATCACGGATGCCGCCCACGCTTCGGTGGACCGGATGGCAGGACACACGAATGAGTGAACATGTGTCTGACTTTCGCGCCTACCGCTGTTTGTAGTGCGGAAGTACCGATCGAGATGGATCGGACTACGGAAATCCTGAGGAGTAGACCTCGTGGTCGAGGTGATGATCATGACGGCGGCGGCGCGCCCGTTCAGGCTGAACACGCTGCCGACCGGACGCCGGACCGAGTGGTACCGGCAGTTCATCTTCAGGTACGAACGGAGTGCCGCATCGACGGGACCGGCTAAACAGTGCGCAACGGACAGCGCGCACGTCGTTCGAGGGCGGAGCGGCGGGGCGTGACGCATGACGGTAATGAGCACGGCCCCGTTCGGGACGACAAAGTCAGCGCCGAGTTCAAGAGTGTATACGTCGAGCTTCGCGGATTCGTGGCGCGGTCTGCGCTCATGCGCGATCCAGGCGTCGACGCGGAAGCAGTGGCACACGACATCATGATGGAACTGTGGGAGAAGTGGTCGACATTCGCCGACACGCAACATCGAAAAGCGTGGGCGTTCCACGTAGCACGCCACCGCTATGTCGACTACCAAAGAAAGGCATCAAGAGAGCGTACCGTCTCTGATCCTGAAACCGCTGCCATGGATCGGCTGACGCAAGTCGACGACCAGACGAGAATCGCATACCGAGAGGCGCTGCAAGAGATAACAGATTTGCCGGACGACGAACGTGACGTCATCAACTTGCAGCTCAATGGTTTCACATTGGAAGAAATAGCGAAGGTCTTGGACATCTCGACGCGGACCGTGTCACGCAGGTTGGAAGCGGCGAGGAAGCAGCTTCGAACCCGACTCGGTCGGCGGGCACCGAGGCAGCCGCCGCCGCTTTCAGATCCCGGTCCCCCCGCATCCCCCGCAGATGGTGACGACGATCATGATGGAGAGGGTGCGCGATGATGCGGAACTTCCGCGACTGGGCCACCAGATTCGCATCGAGGCTCAAAGTGTGGCGACGCGCGATCAGCGACGAGGACCTGGATCGGGTGCTGTCGGGGCTCGGGCAGGCACTCACCGCCGTTGTGGACGATCACCCCCAGGCCACACTCGCGTACCGGGACCGGTTCGTCGAGTGGCTGCAAGCCGGAGATGCCTTGCGAGCGGCCGAGGAGGTTGGGTCCTCGCGCAGACCGACGACCGCTGCGGACGTACCCGGTCCGCTGTCACCAGCTACTCGGTTAGAAGTGGTGGCCGCTCGTTGGAGCATGGCAATTGGTAGTGAGAGCTACGTTTCGGAAGACCTCAGTCCCGACCTGTCGGAGTTCCTCAGGGAATTCACCCTGCATGTCGTCGCTCCGGAGCAGACCCGCATCCCGGTCGATCGAATCGGATACGAGTTGGCACAACGGATCAAGACCACTCCGGCGGCGTTCGGGCAGTCGTTGCGGATCTTGTCCGAGTTCTTCCGGTCACTGGAGGAGCGGCTGCCGCAGACGTCGGACTGGACACCGGTCATCGGCCGATTCGGCGAAGGCTACGCCGCGGGCACTCGAGCACGCGCCCTGGAAGGACAGGATCTACTGATCGAGGCCCTGCACCGGGCGAAAGAAGCCGCAGTGCACGCCGCGCTGATCAACGCGCGGTTCCACGAGATCCTGCACACGGCTCCCATCCCGATGGGAATCGCGAATCCGGACGGGCGGATCACGACCGCCAACGACGCGTTGCGCCGGCTGATCGGCGAGGATGTGCCGGTCATCGACCGAGACCTGGCAAGTCTGGCCCACGACGACGACTCAAGGACGCCGCTCTGGTCGCTTCACCCCGCGTATGACGACGCTTCCGAACCCGCACAGGAATTCCGACTGGCCACTTCTCCATACGCCACACCGGTCTGGGTCAGAGTGCACTGGGGACGGCACCGCAACGACGAAGATGTCCCCGGCGAGATCCCTTTCGTACTGGAGGATGTGACACAGCACCGCGCGCTGCGGCGCTGGCTGGACCACTCCACCCGGTACGACGGGGCCTTCGACATGCCCAGCAAACGGCATTTCATGGACCGGTTGAGTGCTCTGTCGTCCACACGAAACAATGGTCGTGTCGGCATGTTCGCGGTGCGCTTCGACAACATGGACGCGATCACAGCCCACTACGGCTCCGCTGCTTCCGGCAAGGTCGCGAAGGAGCTGGCTGCCAGGACTCGCGCAGCGGCCGAACAGGCCGAGATGGTCACCCAACTGGACGCCACGACCATCGCAATCCTGGTAGCGGGTCCGGATCAGTGGGCTGCCATCGGCCCCGCGATCCAGCTGCTCGTCCAGAGCCTGACCGGGCCGGTAGCGGTGACCAGCAAGGAGGCAGTGTCCATTGTCCCTCTCATCGGTGCGGTCACCGACGGCCCTCCGCATGGCGACGCCGACTCGCTGATCCGATGGCTTGACCACAGCCTGGACACGAACCGCCGGACGACCAACTCGTCTCAGCCGAGAGTCATCCCCGCCGCCGAGGCCGAATCAGCCGCCAGCCGCGTCGTCGAGGCGGCAGGGCTCGGTCAGGCGATCGCGACCGACGGCGTTCGACTGAGGCACGCGCCGATCGGGTCAGCGCGCAGCGCCCGCATCCTCGGTTCGCACGTCACCCTCCACTGGAGACACCCCACGATGTGGCGGACGCCGATCAACGAGGTGCTCGACCTGGCGGACACCTTCGGTACGACCGCGGCCGCCGGGCACTGGATGATCAGCCGGGCCGCCGAAACCGCGGCACGGTGGTACCAGAAGTTCGGCGAGCGGAGCCCATTCGTCCGTATCGACCTGCCCGGACGCAAGCCGTTGACCGACACACTCTTCGCGCACCTCGCAGCCGAACTGGCTCGGTACCGGTTTCCCGAGCGGCTCCTGCAACTGAGTGTGCCCGTGAGCGCACTGCTCGACGACGACGGTCGGTCATGGCGCGAGTTGGTCGGGCTGACCGGAAACGGTATCGCTCTCATTATCAATGGGTTCGGCGAACACCTCAACAGGATGCCGAGGCTGACCGGCACCCCGTTCAACGGTGCCGTCCTCGATCCCCAGTTGGCCGCGAACTTGTTCTCGCAGTCAGCCCCCACTGCCCAGGACGTGGAAACCAAACCCGTTGTTCAGGCTCTGATCGAATGCGCGGACACGCTGAGTCTGGAAACCACTGTGCCCGGCATCAGCACCCGTGAACAACGAGATGCCGTCCGAAGGCTGGGTGCGACTCTGATCGAGGGTGACTTGACCGGGTGCGCGGGCACCGAAGCGGACCTGGAAGCTGTCGTGAGCCGCTCGATGGAGATCCACGCGGTGGCGAAGTGAACGTCTTCCACAACAGCGCTGCGCGGTCTCCCGCGGCACACAAGACAATCGTGTTGGTCGACGTCTACAGATTCAGCCATCCGCGACGAACCCACCAGGACCACCTCGTCATCCGTGAGGGGCTCTACCGCGCCCTGAGCCACGCGTTCCACTACGCAGGAATACCGTGGAACGAGTGCTACCGTGAAGACCGAGGTGACGGTGTACTCATTCTCGTCCCCGCGAACATCCCCAAGGAGTTCGTTGCGTCCCGGTTGCCAGGGACTCTCGCCAGCGAGATCAGCCGATACAACACACGCAATCCCGTGAGCTCCTGCATTCGGCTCCGGCTCGCTCTGCACGCAGGGGAAATCACCCGTGACACGCACGGTGTCAGTTCACCTGCGCTGATCCACGCCTTCCGGCTGCTGGATGCCCCCGAGTTCAAGACACAACTCGCTGGAAACACAGCGGCCGTCGGTGTCATCACCTCCACCTGGTTCTTCGAGCACGTGATCAGCCAACTCCACAGTGAGTCCACAACGGACTACACGCGAGTTCGCGTACGTCTCAAGGGCACGCCAATGACAGGCTGGGTTACGTTCGTCCGCCCGTTGTTCAGTGCCACCCCAACAGATGGGAACAACGTTCTGCGTGTCCACTTTCAGCATTTCGATCATGCGGCGCCATCACACTGGCGACCCCGAAGAGGACGACATCGTCAGCGTCCCCAACGAGTTGCCCGCAGCGCACTCATCAGCTTCCTGATGCGGACGCTCAGAGCCCTGAGTCCGATTTCGCCGGGGCCCAGGCAGGTTCATGCCAAAGCGGCGACGGCACCTGACGCCGTGACTCGTCCACTCCGTCTGGTCACCAGCAGGAGCGCCCCAACAGCCGACCGGCTAGCCTGGACCACTGGCACTGGGGGACAGGCGAAGCTCCGCCGAGAGCTCGCGTGGGGGTCCGCGGTTTCCGTAACAGCAGCAGAAGGCACTTCAGGCTTGTCAGGGGCCTTCACCGGGTGAGCGGCGAAGGCCCCGAACACGGGGTTTACAGGCCGAGCGCCTGGTGGACCGCGTCGGCCGACGGCGGCACGGTGGCGCGCGGGCCGACCTGGGATTCGATGGCGTCCAGTGTCTTGAGGCCGTCGCCGGTGATCAGCAGGACCGTCTCGGCCTCCGGGTCGAGCTTGCCGGTTTCGATCAGCTTCTTCGCCGTCGCGACGGTCACGCCGCCCGCGGTCTCGGTGAAGATGCCCTCGGTGCGGGCCAGCAGCCGGATGCCTTCGACGACTTCCTCGTCGCTGACGTCCTCGATCGCGCCGTTGGTGCGGTTGACGACATCGAGCACGTACGGGCCGTCGGCGGGGGCACCGATGGCCAGCGAGCGGGCGATGGTGTTCGGGCGCACGGGCTGGACGACGTCATGTCCCGCCTTGTGGGCCGCTGACACGGGCGAGCACCCGGTGGCTTGTGCGCCGAAGACGCGATACGGCGTCTCGTCGACGAGCCCGAGCGAGCCGAGCTCGCGGAAACCCTTGTCCACCTTGGTCAACTGCGCGCCGGAGGCGATCGGGACGACCACCTGCTCCGGCAGCCGCCAGCCGAGTTGTTCGGCGATCTCGTACGCCAGGGTCTTCGACCCCTCGGCGTAGTACGGCCGGACGTTGACGTTCACGAACGCCCAGTCCTCGTGCTCCGCGGCCAGTTCCGTGGCCAGGCGGTTCACGTCGTCGTAGTTGCCGTCGACAGCGATCAGCGCGCCGTCGTACACCGCGGTGGTGAGGATCTTCGCCCGCTCGAGGGAAGACGGGATCAGCACCACGGATTCCCAGCCCGCGCGGGCCGCGGCGGCCGCGGTCGCGTTGGCCAGGTTGCCCGTCGACGGGCAGGCGAGCACCTTGAAACCGAGTTGGCGCGCGGCCGCGAGTGCGACGGCGACGACGCGGTCCTTGAACGAGTGCGTCGGGTTTCCGGTGTCGTCCTTGACCCACAGGCTTTTCACGCCGAGCGCGGCGGCGAGGCGGTCCGCCTTCACCAGCCTGGTCAGCCCGGGCTCGGTGTTCGGGTAAGCGTCTACATCGGACGGAACGGGGAGAAGCCCCCGGTAGCGCCAGATGTTCCTGGGTCCGGCTTCGATGTCCGCCCGGCTGATCCGGCCGAACGAGTAAGCGACCTCGAGCGGGCCGAAACACTCGGCACAGGCGAATTCCGGTGCCAGTGGGATCTGGTGACCGCATTCCCGGCACGACAGTGCCTGGGCAGGTCCGAGGTCGAAGGTGGTTGGCGCACCGACTGTGGTCGTCATCGCGAGGTATCTCCTCATCTTTCCGGCTCGTGCCGGTCGGAATTGGCACCGTGATCGCCACCTGAACGGTGAACGCCGGTTGCCGGGGCTTCTTCGGGCCGATCCCTCTGCCCCTCTGGATGAGCAATGTTCAGTTGTGGGGTCTGTCAGCAGGACACGTTACGGCAACGTCCTTACCCGATGCCACCCAAGGCGCCCACAATCCGGGAGAGCGAGACGTGGCAGGATGCTGTCTGTGAACGCCCCGGCTGTGACGCCCGAGCCGCTGCAACTGGTGCTGGGCGAGGAAGAGCTACTGGTAGATCGAGCGGTCCGGGCCGCGCTGGAGGCCGCGCGGCTGGCCGACCCGACAGCCGACCTGACCAGGGTCCGGGTGGCTGATCTCACAACGCCGCAACTCACCGAACTGGTCAGCCCGTCGCTGTTCGCCGAAGCCCGGGTGGTCGTTCTCGAGGCGGCGCACGAGGCGCAGCAGGACATCGCCGACGCGATCATCGCCTACGGGAAGAACCCCGCGGACGGCGTGGTCCTTGTGGTCCTGCACTCGGGGGGCGGCCGGACCAAGGTGGCCAAGTCCTTGCCGACGGCCTTGAAGAAGGCGGGCGCCCAAGTGACCGAGTGCCCGAAGATGACCAAGGCAACGGAGCGCGAGGAGTTCGTCCGGCACGAGATCCGCGTCGCCGGTGGCCGCGCCGACGCGGCGGCGGTGGCGGCGCTGATCGAGACGGTCGGCTCGGACCTGCGCGAGCTGGCGTCCGCCGCGGCGCAGTTGGTGGCGGACACCGACGGAAAGGTCGACGAGACCGCCGTCCGCAAGTACCACAACGGGCGCGCGGAGGTGAACGGCTTCGCGGTCGCGGAGAAGGCGGTCGTCGGTGACCTGCCCGGTGCACTCGAGGCACTGCGCTGGGCCATGCAGCTCGGCGTGCCCCACGTCCTGGTGGCGGATGCTCTCGCCGACGCTGTCCGCACAGTCGCCCGCATCGCCCCGCTCGGCCGGATCGACCCGTTCAAATCAGCCGGTGAGCTGGGCATGCCGCCGTGGAAGATCCGCAAGGCGATGACCCAGACCCGAGGTTGGCACCCCGCCGGGCTCGCCGACGCGATGCAGATCGTGGCGGCGCTCAACGCCGATGTGAAAGGCGCTGCGGCTGACGCGGGCTACGCACTGGAACTCGCCATCATCAAAATCGCCAGAGCGCACCGGAGGGCGTGACAAACAGGCCCGGTCCTGGCGGTGGAGAAGAAATCTCCACCGCCAGGACACCCCCTCGAGAGTGGCCTTTGTCAGGTCGGCGCCTGCGTGCCGTTGGTATGAATTGCTTTCGTAAGTGGGATGGGTGCGTCTGTCGTTCCGGTTGCCGGTTGGCGCTGTCTCATCTTGTGGGTGTGATGATGGTCGACGGTTGTTCAGCTGCGGTTCAGTGTGGCTGGAATGCTGTTCGGGATGTGCGCGGAATTTGTTCATTCGCTGGTGTGGTGAGTGCATGTGAGTCTTTCAAGATTGGTCCCTGCTGGCCGAGCCTGGTTGCGATTGCGCTGGCTTTGGGTGTTTTGCATTTTGCGCTGACTGGTGGGCGGCGCTCAACTCCGCGACCCGAATTGCCGACGGTCTGCCTGGGGCTGGTTATCGGCTTGAGGCGGTTGGTTCTGGTCATTCGTGTGGGCTGGCCGTCGCTGCTGTGGGCACGCGTGGGATCGATGGGGCCTGGAGCTGGTGGGCGGCGGCCGGGGCGTGGAATGCGAGAAGGGCCCACGCCGTGGTGGCGTGGGCCCTTCTCGGGGGTTCTTGTCAGAGGCTGTTGGCGCGCTTGGCCAGTGCCGACTTGCGGTTGGCGGCCTGGTTGGCGTGGATGACGCCCTTTCCGGCTGCCTTGTCCAGCTGGCGGCTGGCGATCTTCAGCAGCTCGATGGCCTTGTCCTTCTCTCCCGCGTCGGCGGCTTCGCGGAACTTCCGGATCGCCGTCTTCACCGAGGACTTCACGGACTTGTTGCGCAGGCGGGCGGCCTCGTTGGTCTTGATGCGCTTGATCTGGCTCTTGATGTTGGCCACGCTGGTACTCCTCAGTGTCGCTATCCGGGTTGTCGTACCGCTCACCTCTGCTGGCCCCGCAAGCGCGGGTTTCCTCCTGGGCGGAACGCCACACGGCACGACTCGGACAGGGTAACAACCCGTCACCGCTGCCGACGAATCCACCCCCTGGGAAACCTGTAACACCGTTGCCCCTGGTTGTACCAGGGTGGGCTTGTGGATCTCGTCGCTGTTGGTCTTGTCCTTGTCGCCGCGATCGCTCATGCGGCGTGGAACTTCGCTGCCAAGCGGGCGAGCACGGGTGGGGCGTTGTTCGTGTGGCTCTACCAGGCTGCGTCGGCTGTCATCTGCTTACCTGTCGGGGCTATCGCCCTGCTGTACGCCGAGCCGCAGTGGAGTTGGCTGTTCGCGTCGGGGGTGAGCGCTGTGCTGCATGTGGCGTATGGCCTCGTGCTACAGCGCAGCTACGCGGTGGGCGACATGTCGGTGGTGTACCCCGTCGCGCGGGGGAGTGGGCCGTTGTTGTCCGTCATCGCGGCTATGGCGTTCCTGCACGAGCGGCCTGGGCCGTGGGCGTTGGTGGGTGCCGCGTTGGTCGTGGTGGGTGTGTTCGTTGTCGGTATCGGCCGGAAACAGGTGTCGATCGGCCCGAGTGTGTTCTACGGCGGATTGACCGGTGTCACGATCGCGTCCTACACGCTGTGGGACGCGCACTCCGTCAAGAGCATGCCGCCGCTGATCTACTTCGCCACCGGCGCGGTCATCCAGAGCCTCGTACTCGCGCCGGTCGCTGCTCGCAACGGCAGTCGGGTCGCCGCGTTGTGGCGGCAACACAAGGTCGATGTCCTGGTGATCGCTGTCCTGTCACCCGTCGCGTACGTGTGCGTGCTGTACGCGATGCGGATCGCGCCTGTCAGCATGGTCGCGCCCGCTCGTGAGCTGTCGATCGTGTTCGGCAGCCTGATCGCGTGGCGCTGGCTCGGCGAGCCTGACCCGGTGCGGCGGCTCACCGGTGCGTTCATCGTGCTCGCCGGGGTCGCGGCGATCGCTGCCTCCTGACGTTCACCGCCCGAGCCCGTCGCCACGTTTCGCTGTCGCACCTGCCCGCGGGGGCCTTAAGTCCACTTCGGACTCACCGGTGCGGTCACCACAGTGGGTTCCTCGCCTGCCGGGAAAACGTTCGTCCGCGCGATCCACTCGCGCAGTACCGGCATCTGCCGGGGGTCGTCCATCGCGGGCCGGACGAGCTCAAGCAGGTCCAGCGCCGCGCCGCCGTCCAGCCGCAGCAGTTTCGGGCCCGACCAGTCCAGTTGGAAGTGCGCGCGACCGGCCCGGATCAGCGTGCTGCTGATGGTGTCGGCGACCAGGCTGGTCAGCACGTCGGGGACGGCCTCGGCGAGTTCCTGCCGGCTCAGGTCGTCCTCGAGGACCTGGGCGGCCAGCAGTTCGCCCTTGCCCTGTTCGACAGCGGTCAGCACGTCGGCGAGGCTGCCCGTGCGCGACACCCCGGTCTGCTTGGCGATCTCGGCGAGCACACCCGCGTTGTTCTCGGCGATCTGGGCGCCCGCGAGCCGCACGATCTCCTCCCACGACGCACGCGGCCCGAGGTCGTTGATCAGCAGTTGGCTTTCCAGCCGGGGGATCGCCTGGTCGGGCCGGACCAGCAGCGCCCACGCCGGACGGGTGTCGCTCGCCTTGTCCGGCTCGGCCATCTGGTCGACGGTCGCGATCCGCACCCGGATGGGCGGGTGGCTGTCGTATTTGGACGCGGGTTCGGTGTCGAGCATCTCGCCCTGCACCTCGGCCAGTTGACGGCGGCGCGTGTCGTTGGTCAGGTAGGAGTGGAAGCCCATCAGCAACTGGGGCGTGCGGCCCGCGTGCGGGACCATGCCGACGTAGCTGCGGTTGAAGTGCCCCCATGCCAGTGCCATGGCGGGGATCTTGCCGAGTGCGGTCCGCGCGGCCGTCTTGCCCGCGGCGCGCACCGCGAGCACGTCCGCCTGCAGTTCCTGCGCCCGGTTGGCCGACCGCGCGACGACGAAGTACAGCTTCATGTACAACCCGAACAGCCAGCCGATCGGACCCTCCAGCCGCTCGACCGTGTGCGCCATGGTCGCCGAGGCGCGGTAGGTCACGGCCGCGTACTTGGTGTGTCCGTGGCTGTAGTGGCCGAGTTCATGGCCCAGCACGGCCCGCAGTTCGCCGACGGTCATTCCGGCGAGCAACGGCAGACCGATCTCCATGTACCGGCGCCCAGGCCGTAGCCCGAGAAGCCTGCTGTCCTCCCATACCGCGGCGTTGACCTCTGGCACGAGACGAATCTCGTCAGGTCCACGCGTGTTGGCGACCACCGCCAACTCGTCGATCATCTGCCACAACGCGGGCTGCTCGGCGCGTGTGATCACCGCGCCGTGCGGCTCCGAGCGTTGCTTGAGCACTTTGTACAGCGCTCCGCCGATGGCGAAGATCGCCACACCGGCGATCGCGACCAGCTTGATCCCGGCCAGCCTGCCCGTCGCCAGTGCGTAGATCGCCAGCCCGGCCAGGCCCCCGATCAGCCCGACCAGCAGGACGAAGAATCCGGCGAGCAGCACGACGGACAAGCCCGCGCGCAGTCGTACCCCCACAGTCCACCCCTTGCAGAAAATGTGCAGATCCCCCGACCTGGCGCGCGGAAGTGTGCCCCGGCCGGCGGCCACTTGTCCACAAGGAAATGTGTCAGTCGGTTTTCGTTTCGGTCTCGTCGTGAGCTTCACCGGCCGGACCGGGATCGTTTCCGGCGGGATCAGGCCTGTGCTCGGGGCCGAGTTCCTCGAACAGCTGCCGCTGGAGATAAGGAAGTGATTTGTCCGGTTCGGTGAGCAGTTCCCACGCCGGTCCGGCCTCGTCCGGCGAGGGGGTGAGGGAGGCGTTGAACCGCTGCACGAGATCCGGCGTGCGCGACTGGTAGGTCACCTGCGCGGCGGAATGCCGGAATCGCCGCCATGCCGTGTCCAGGTCGGGCAGCCTGGTCAGCGCGGACTTCGCCGCGGCTTCGCCCGCCGCCGAGATCGCCACCTGCTCGGCCTGGTCGTGGCGTGCGCGCAGCTGCGGTTTCGTGATCAACCGGTACGGCAGCATGATCGCGCGTGGCAACCGTGACTCCCATACGGATGTGGCCGTGAACAGCGCCAGCGTGTGACCGGTCACCGCGCGCAGTTCGCTCGCCGACAGCCCACCCAGCAGCGGCAGCCCGATCTCCAGACACCGGAAACCGCCGTGTTCGCGTACGGCGGCGCGCATCTCAGGCCCCAGCCGGAGCTCGTCGGGCGCACTGGTCGCCGCGATCTCGGCCACCTCGTCGACCATCTGCCACAGCTCGGGGTGGCGTTTGCGGTTGATCCACGCGCCCTGCTGCCCGGCGCCTGCTTTCCTGCGCAGCACGTAGTGCACGAACAGCCACAGCAGCACGAGGATGACGACCAGGACGGTCCAGGTGGTGCCGAACGTCACCGCGACGGCCGTGAGTACCCCGGCCGCGAGCGCCACCAGCAGCGCGAGGTACCCGGCCAGCACGGGTCAGCCCCGGGCGCGTGCGGCCATGGCCGTGGCCACTCGTTCGAACCGGTCGGGCTCGAGCACCGCGCCTTCCCGGCGGATGTCGTCCTCGTCCAGCTCGTACATCCGGCTCAGCAGCACGAACGACTCGCGGCCGTCGCGGTCCCACGCCCCGCTGCCGAGGCCGACCCAGCCGCGCTGGCCCTCGTGATCCTTGCTGGACAGCATCACCGCCAGCAACCGGTGACCGTTTCGTCCGATCACCAGCAACGGCCTATCCTTACCCCTGTCCGGGTCTTCTTCATAAGGGACCCAGGCCCAGACGATCTCGCCGGGATCCGCGAGGCCGTCGAGGTCGGGGGAGTAGTCCAGGGTCGAGCCGGGCTCGACGACATGCACCTGACGGACGTAGCCGCGGGCTGGCTTGGGGTCTTCGCCGGGATCACGCACGCGGCGAGCGTACTGGTCATGGGACTATTGAGCGGTCAGGCATGCAAACAGCGAGGGAATCAGTGGCCACGTTCGCCGATACGACGTTCACGCCGCCGGAGCGCATCCGGAACTTCTGCATCATCGCGCACATCGACCACGGCAAGTCCACCCTGGCCGACCGGATGCTGCAGCTCACCGGCGTGGTCGAGGAACGCGCCATGCGGGCTCAGTACCTGGACCGGATGGACATCGAGCGGGAACGCGGCATCACGATCAAGGCGCAGAACGTGCGCCTGCCGTGGGTGCTGGACGACGAGGAGATCGTCCTGCACATGATCGACACCCCGGGGCACGTGGACTTCACCTACGAGGTATCCCGTGCGCTCGAGGCGTGCGAGGGCGCGATCCTGCTGGTCGACGCCGCGCAGGGGATCGAGGCGCAGACGCTCGCGAACCTGTACCTGGCGCTGGAGAACAACCTGGCGATCATCCCGGTGCTGAACAAGATCGACCTGCCCGCCGCCGATCCGGACAAGTACTCGCGTGAGCTGGCCCACATCATCGGCTGCGAGCCGGAGGACGTGCTGCGCGTCTCGGCCAAGACCGGTGTGGGCGTGCGCGAGCTGCTCGACGAGGTCGTCCGCAAGGTCCCGCCGCCCGAGGGCGACGCGGACGCGCCGGCCCGCGCGATGATCTTCGACTCGGTCTACGACACCTACCGCGGCGTCGTGACGTACATCCGGGTGGTGGACGGCAAGATCACCCCGCGCGAGCGGATCCGGATGATGTCCACCGGCGCGGTGCACGAGCTGCTCGAGGTCGGCATCATCTCGCCGGAGCCCAAGCCCAGCGTGGGCCTCGGCGTCGGCGAGGTGGGCTACCTGATCACCGGCGTGAAGGACGTCCGCCAGTCCAAGGTCGGTGACACGGTCACCGCCGAGCGCAAGGGCGCGACCGAGCCGCTGGCCGGGTACCGCGAGCCGCGGCCGATGGTCTACTCGGGCCTCTACCCGCTGGACGGCTCGGACTACCCGGACCTGCGCGAGGCGCTGGACAAGCTGCGGCTCAACGACGCGGCGCTGACCTACGAGCCGGAAACCTCGGCGGCGCTGGGCTTCGGCTTCCGCTGCGGCTTCCTCGGCCTGCTGCACCTGGAGATCACCCGCGACCGGCTGGAGCGGGAGTTCGGCCTCGAGCTCATCTCGACCGCGCCGAACGTGGTCTACCGGGTGGTCACCGACGACGGCGAGGAGACGACCGTGACCAACCCGTCCGACTGGGTGGACGGCAAGATCATGGAGGTCTACGAGCCGATCGTGAAGACGACGGTGATCTGCCCGAGCGAGTTCATCGGCACGGTGATGGAGCTGTGCCAGGCCCGCCGGGGCCAGCTCGGCGGCATGGACTACCTGTCGGAGGACCGCGTCGAGCTGCGCTACACGATGCCGCTCGCGGAGATCATCTTCGACTTCTTCGACTCGTTGAAGTCCCGCACCCGCGGCTACGCCTCATTGGACTACGAGGAGGCGGGCGAGCAGACCGCGAACTTGGTCAAGGTCGACATCCTGCTGCAGGGCGAACCGGTCGACGCGTTCAGCGCGATCGTGCACCGCGACGCGGCGTACGGCTACGGCACCAGGATGGCCACGAAACTGCGCGAGCTGATTCCCCGGCAGCAGTTCGAGGTGCCGATCCAGGCGGCGATCGGTTCCCGCGTGATCGCACGGGAAACGATCCGCGCGATGCGCAAGGACGTGCTCGCCAAGTGCTACGGCGGTGACATCACCCGTAAGCGGAAACTGCTGGAGAAGCAGAAAGAAGGCAAGAAGCGGATGAAGATGGTCGGCCGTGTCGAAGTGCCGCAGGAGGCATTCGTCGCCGCGCTGTCGACCGACGAGGCGGGGGACAAGCCCAAGGGCAAGAAGTAGGGCATCCCGGGCATGGGATTCCCGTTTCCGGGGATCACCCTTCGAGAACCGCCTCGAGGATCGAGCGAGGCGGGTTCTCGCCAGCCGGGTGGATCTCGACACCGCCGTCTTCGTTGAGGACGACATGCCGTCCTGGGTATGTACGCTGGGCGATCACGGTGTCGCGTTCGTCGAACTGGCCGGTGAACACGATGACGCCCCGGCAGAGTTCCACCTTCTCGGCTCCGGTGGGCCAGCGGTACTGCCAGGCGTCGATGTCGAACAGTTCGTCAGGCGAGGGTAGATCAGGGCCATTCATTGGGTGCCTCTTCGACTGCGGCTTGCGGTGCGTTGCCTGGACAGGATGCCTGACATCGCCGTGTCGCGCCTGCCGAGCGGTCCTGCTCTGCCGAACTGCTGGGGACGCTGGGGAACCGGCCTTGACTAGCCAGTCAGTTCATCGAGCAGACGGATCGCCTCCGCGTATTTCTCGCGGAGGCGATTCTGCGTTCCGGTGTCGAGCGCGGCCAATCGGACCGGGTCGGTGTTGTCCCCGATGTCCGCGCGTTTCACTTGTACGGCAATGGGATCGGCGGCGACGCGGCTGAGGTAGTCCGGCATCGCCTCGCCGTCGAGCTTGCTCAACGCGACCACTGCGGTGACGACGTTCTCCGGGCAGCCTTGTGCGCGCAGGGCTTCCGCGGTGACGGCTGTGTCCTCTATGACGTCGTGCAGGACCGCTGCCATCTGGGCGTGCGTGCCCTGCACGCGTGCCATCACGCGCAGCGGGTGGTCGATGTAGGGCTTTCCGCTCTTGTCGACCTGACCAGCGTGTGCTTCGCGCGCGATGCGGATGGCGTCGTCGAGTACGAAGGTCATGCGCGCACGGTACTCCCGCCAACTAGGGGTTGACACAGACCATTGGTCTAGTCCATTTTAGTGGTGTAGACCACAAACCGGGCGCGGGTGTGGAGAAGAGAACATGGTCAGCAGGACCAGGCGGCTGCTCGTGGCCGCCGCCACCGCTATTGCCGCGCTCGTGGTGGTTCCGGCCAGTCCGGCCGTCGCCGCCAACATCGTGAACAACCCCGGTTTCGAGGACGGTCTGTCCGGTTGGACGTGCACGGGCGCGGCCGCCGCCACCAACCCGGTGCGAACGGGTTCCGGTTCCTTGGCGGGGACGCCGAGCGGGCAGGACTTCTCGCAGTGCACGCAGCAGATCGCCGTGCAGCCGAACACCGCGTACAAGCTGTCCGGGTGGGTCAACGGCACGTACACCTACCTAGGTGTCAACGGAAACGGCCTCACTGACCGCAACACCTGGTCGGGGGTGGCCGGGTGGAAGCAGCTCACCATCGACTTCACCACCGCCGCGGCGACCACCAGCGTCAACGTCTACATCCACGGCTGGTACGGGCAACCGACGTTCTACGCCGACGACGTCTCGCTCGACGGACCCGGTGGTACGCCGACACTTCCGGCCGCACCGTCTGGTTTCTCCGCGTCCGCCACGAGCCCGACGAGCGCGAGCCTGTCGTGGAACGGACCGTCCAACGCGACGGGCTACCGCGTGTACCGCAACAACCAACTGATCGCGTCACCCACCGCCAGTTCGTACAACGACAGCGGTCTGACCGCGGAGACGACCTACAGCTACCAGGTCAGCTCGGTCAACTCGGTGGGCGAATCCCCCAAGACCACGTCGGTGTCCGTGACGACCCCGGGCACCGGCGGTGGCAACCCCGGCGGTCCGCTGCCGAAGCACGTGTTGACCGGTTACTGGCAGAACTTCTACAACGGAGCCCGTGCGCTGCGGCTCGCCGACGTGCCCACGACGTACGACATCATCGCGGTCGCCTTCGTCGACGCGGTTCCCGGGCGCAACGGCGGTGTCAGCTTCACGCTCGACTCCGGTCTCTCGTCGCAGCTGGGCGGGTACACCGACGCCCAGTTCCGGCAGGACATCAAGACCGTTCAGGCCCGTGGCCAGAAGGTGATCATCTCGGTCGGTGGTGAGAAGGGGACGGTCTGGGTCGGCGACGCCAACGCCTCGAACAACTTCGCCACCGACGTCAAGAACCTGATCAGCAGCTACGGCTTCGACGGCGTGGACATCGACCTGGAGAACGGCATCAACGCCACCCACATGGGCAACGCGTTGCGCAGCATCCACGCGGCAGGCGGCAAGGTCATCACGATGGCGCCGCAGACCGTGGACATGCAGTCGACCCAGGGCGGCTACTTCCAGTTGGCGCTGGCCGTCAAGGACATCCTGACCATCGTCAACATGCAGTACTACAACTCCGGCACGATGCTGGGCTGCGACCAGCAGGTCCACAGCCAGAGCACGGTCAACTTCCTCACCGCGCTCGCGTGCATCCAGTTGCAGGGCGGCCTGCGCCCCGACCAGGTCGGGCTCGGCCTGCCCGCGTCGCCGCGCGGCGCAGGCGGCGGCTACCAGTCGCCGGGCAACGTCAACAACGCGCTCAACTGCTTGGCCCGCGGCACCAACTGCGGATCGTTCAAGCCGAGCACCACATGGCCGGGCATCCGTGGCGCGATGACCTGGTCGATCAACTGGGACGCCTCCAACGGCTACCAGTTCGCGAACACTGTCGCACCGCACCTCGACACCCTGCCTTGAGAGGTGCCCCGGGAGTGGCTCTCGCCTCAGCCCACGGGCGAGAGCCACTCCCGGCTTCTATTCTCTTCCCATGATCCCCAGCATCCCGCGCATCGTCGTCGCGCCGATGGCAGGTGGCCCGTCCACACCGGAACTCGTCGCCGGGGCGGTGGACGCGGGGGCCTACGGTTTCCTCGCGGCGGGGTACATCACGCCCGTCGCGCTGGCCACGCAGATCGCCGCGACCAGGGCGCTGACTACGAAACCGTTCGGCGTCAACGTCTTCGTCCCCGGTGAGAAGTCCTCTGTGGATCTGACCGGCTACGCGGAGAAGCTCAGGTCGGACTACGGCATCGAGCCGGGCGGCCCGGCGTGGACCGACGACGAGTACCCGGCCAAGATCGACGTGCTGGCGGGCGACCCGGTCGACACCGTCTCCTTCACATTCGGCCTGCCGTCCGTCGCGGACGTGCAGCGGCTGCGCGCGGTCGGCAGCAAGATCGTGATCACCGTGACCAGCCCGGCCGAGGCCCGGCTGGCCGCCGCGCTGCGACCCGACGCGTTGTGCGTCCAGGGTTTCGAGGCCGGTGCGCACCGCGGCATCTTCACCGACGACGGGTCGCCGTCCGGTGCGCCGACCTACGGCCTGCTCACCGCGTTGCGACTGGTCGGCGCCGCTGTGGACATACCGCTGATCGCGGCCGGTGGTCTCGTGCACGGCGCGGACATCGCCGCCGTGCTGACGGCAGGCGCGGTCGCGGCACAGCTGGGGACGGCGTTCCTGCGTTGCCCCGAGGCCGGAACACAGCCGCTGCACCGGCAAGCGCTGGGTGAGAACAGGGAAACCGCCGTCACCAGGGCGTTCAGCGGACGCCCGGCCCGTGCGCTGGTCAACCGCTTCCTGACCGGCAACACCGACCTGGCGCCCGCGGCCTATCCCCAGGTCAACAGCATGACCAAGCCGATCCGGGCGGCCGCGGCGCAGGCAGGCGACCCGGAGGCGATGTCGTTGTACGCGGGCCAGGCGTACTCGCAGGCCCCGCAGGGGCCCGTCGCGGAGGTCGTCGCGCGGCTGGACGCCCAGCTGCGCGCCGCGATCAGATCCGCCTGCTCAGCACTTGACCCGGCCACTCCTTGACCATGAACGTCCCGGACTTCTCGAAACCGTTGCGCTCGTAGTAACCGACGAGCTCGCCGTCCTCCCCGCGGAAGCAGTCGACACGCACCAGCGACACGCCGCGCTCACGCGCCACCTCGACCGCCTTGTCCAGCAGCTGCGAGCCGATCTTCATACCCGCGTGCCGCCGCGAGCTCAGCAGCAGCCGGACGTAGACCTCGGGCTCGTCGGCGGGCGGGATGTGCGGATCTGGCTGGTCGCTGACGATCAGCACGCCGACCACCTCCCCGTCGAGCTCGGCGGCCCACAGGTCACCCTCGGCGAGGATGGATCTCACCCGCTCCAGCCGCGCCGGGGTCTCCGACCACGGGCGCGACCCCCACTGCTCGGTGTTTCCCCGCGAGACCATCCAGCTGACGGCCTCGTCGCCCAACGCCATGATCGAGTCGAGGTCGCTGTCATCACCTGAACGAATTCGCATGCGCACTGTCTACCGCACTGATCAGAATGGTTCTCTTGATTAACGAGTTGCGGCCGGGTCGGAAACTGTCGTAGGTGTGTGGCAGGTTGGTGGGTACAGGGCCGGTGGACGTGCTGGCAGACGTGGTGACGGGGGAGTTGTGACGCAGATCGACAAGATCGCCGACGAGGTGCTCCAGCTGCTGATCGAGGAGGACCCGCTGGGCGAGATGATCCAGGGCCTGCCCGGTGTGGACAGCAGGCTGAGCGATCTCGGCGAGGCGGCGCAGGCGACCTTGCGGTCCCGCGCGCTGGACGCGGCCCGCCGCGCCAAGGCCTGCGAGGAAGGCGTCGACGGCGACTGGGTCACCCGTGACGTGGTCATCGACCAGGCCGAGGCGATCGCCGCGCGCGTGCAGTCCCGGCTGGTCGAGACCGAGGTCGCGGACATGATGGTCAGCCCGATCGCCCGGCTGCACGGGATGCTGCCGACGGTCCGGCCGAAGGACGAGGAAGCCGAGCGCAACTACTTCACCCGTCTGGCGGCCATCCCGGAGTACCTGGCCACCGCCGCCGAGCGGCACCGAGGCGGGATCGCGGGCGGGCGGCCCCCGGTCTCCTCCCGCGTCGCGTACGCGCTCACCTACCTCGAGAACTACCTCGCCAACCCGGCGCAGGACCCGCTGCGGATGGTGCCGGTGACCAACACCGCCGAGCGTGACCGGCTGCTGGACGTGCTCGTCCGCCCCGCGTTCGCCCAGTACCGGGAGGCGCTCGCCCAGGACGTGGCGCCGCACGGCCGGCCGGATGAGAAACCCGGCTTGTGCTGGCTGCCCGGTGGCGAGTCGACGTACGCGTCGCTGGCGCGTGTGCACACCACGACCGAACGGACGCCGGAAGACCTGCACCAGACCGGCCTGGCGTTGATCGAGGCACTGGCCCAGGAGTACCTGGAGATCGGCGGCCGGGTGTTCGGCGCCAAGACCGTCGCCGAGGTGCACCACAGGCTGCGCACCGACCCGGCGTTGAAGTGGAACAGCGCCGAGGAACTGCTCGCCGGGGCGCGCGCGGCGATGGACCGTGCCGAGGCCGCGGCACCGGACTGGTTCGGGCTGATGCCGTCGCACTCCTGTTTGCTGGAACGCACACCGGCTGCTGTCGAACAGAACGAGGCCGGTGCGTACTACCACCCGCCCGCGCAGGACGGCAGCAAGCAGGGTGTGTACTACGCCAACACGTACCGGGCGACGGAGCGGGACCGGTACGTCGCGGAGTGCACGGCGTTCCACGAAGCCGTTCCGGGCCACCACTTCCAGTGCACGATCGCGCAGGAGCTCTCCCTGCCCGCACTGCGCCGCTGTGCGGCGATCAATTCGTACGCCGAAGGCTGGGGCCTGTACTGCGAGCGGCTGGCCGACGAGATGGGCCTGTACTCCGATGACGTGGCGCGCCTGGGCATGCTCGCGCAGGACTCGGTACGAGCCGCGCGGCTGGTCGTGGACACCGGTCTGCACGCGCTCGGCTGGTCCCGTCAGCAGACCGTGGACTACCTGCGTGAGAACACCGTCATGTCGGATGTGGAGATCCAGGGCGAGACCGACCGCTACATCGGCATGCCCGGCCAGGCGCTGTCGTACATGGTCGGCCGCCTGGAGATCCAGCGTCTGCGGGCGAGGGCGCAGGACGAGCTGGGCTCCGCGTTCGACATCAAGGGATTCCACGACCTCGTGCTCGGTTCGGGCGCGGTGCCGATGGCGACGCTGGACCGCATCGTGGCGGAGTGGACGGCCGGGGTAGCGGCATGACGGATCCCATCGACGGCGTCGCCGACCGGTTGCTGGACCTGATCGGCGCGGAAGATCCGCTGGAAGCAAGCCTCGGCGGCATTCCGGGGCACGACCACGAACTGCGGGACCTCAGCCAGGAAGCGGACGCGGAGTTCCGCGACCGCGCGGTGCACATCGCCGCGGAGGCCGAGCTGGCGCCGGCGAGCGTCACCCGCAGCGTGGTCCTGCAGCAGTCGGCGTCGTTGGTGGACAAGCTCAACGCTGGTCTGTCCGACCACGTGGTCGCGAACTTCTTCACCGCGCCAGCGATCAGGCTCGCCACGTACGTCCCCCGGGTCGTGCCCACCAGTGAGCAGACCGAACGTGATTACGTGCAGCGGCTGTCGGAGATCCCGCGCTACCTGGCACAGGCGGCTGACCGCAACCGCGCGGCGATCGCGGACCGGCGACTCCCGGTGGCGCGGATGGTGCGGATGGCGATCGAGCACATCGACCGGTACCTCGACCAGACGCCCGACACGTTCGCGCAACCGTCTCTCACCGATGGTCTGCGCGCGGAACGTGACCGCCTGCTCCGCGACGCCGTGCGGCCATCGTTCGAGCGGTATCGCGAGGTTCTGCGTGACGAGGTGGCGCCGCACGGCCGCCCGGACGACAAGCCGGGTCTGTGCTGGCTGCCTGATGGCGACGCGGCGTACGACGCGGTGACAAGGGTGCACACGACCACGGCACGCACGCCGGAACAGTTGCACCGCACGGGATTGGACCTCATCGAAGCGCTGGCGGACGAGTACGCGTCCATCGGCAGCCGCGTCTTCGGCGTCCGCACGGCCGCCGAGGTGCAGGAGCGGCTGCGTACCGACCGTTCCCTGCTGTGGGGCGGCGCCGACGAGATCATCGCGCACGCCAAGGCGACCATTTCCCGTGCCGAGAGCGTCGCGCCCCAATGGTTCGCGCGGGTGCCGGAGAAGCGTTGTCTGGTCGAGAAAGTCCCGGACGCCGAAGCGCCCGGGACCGCGGGCGCTTACTACACCGCGCCCGCGCTCGACGGTTCCCGTGAAGGCACGTACTGGGCGAACACGGACAAGGCGACTGAGCGGGCCCGCTACAACGCCGAGTCGATCGCGTTCCACGAAGCCGTTCCGGGCCACCACTTCCAGATCGCGGTCGCCCAGCAGTTGACGGACCTGCACCTGCTCCGGCGACTAGCGTCGATCACCGCGTACGCCGAGGGCTGGGCGTTGTACGCGGAGCGCCTGGCGGACGAGATGGGTTTGTTCTCCGACGACCTGGCCCGGCTGGGCATGCTGGCGGAGGACTCCATGCGAGCGGCGCGACTGGTGGTCGACACCGGCCTGCACGCGATGGGCTGGACACGCGAGCAAACGGTGGAGTACCTGCGCGCCAACACAGTGATGACCGACGTCGACGTGCAGTCGGAAACCGACCGCTACATCGAGGACCCCGGCCAGGCGCTGTCGTACATGGTCGGCCGCCTGGAAATCCAGCGCGTGCGCGACAACGCCGAGCGGGAACTCGCAGACCGCTTCGACATCAAGGAGTTCCACGACGTCGTGCTGGGTGGCGGCGCACTGCCGATGCCGGTGCTGGACGAGGTCGTGACGGACTGGATCGCCGGAAAACTCACTGGAGAGTTCACTGGGAAACTCACTGGGGCGGAGGGCTCTCCTGGAACGTGACGCGGTACCCGAGCGCCTGCATCATCCCGGTCAACATCGCCCGTGTGTTGCCGCGAGCCCGCTCGACCAGCCCTGACCGCTGGGCGGCTTCGCTGATCTTCTGCTCGGCGGCCACGTAGAACTGTTGCTGTTGCGGCGGTTCCACGAGCGCGCCGATGGTGTCGATGAGGCCCCGTTCCTGGCTGAACACGTAGCTGCGTTTGTTGTCCAGGTTCGGTTTGGCCAACTGGGGCGCGGGCAGGGTCAGCTGCACCGAGGTCCGGTCCTCGGAGACCTTGATGTTCCCGTCGGCCAGCTTGCCGAAGTCGATGAACGCGTCGACCGAGCCCGCCGCGACGAACAGCGTCCGTTCACCGGCGATGGACGACGGCACCCACGCCACGTCCTTCTCGATGTCCACGACCACCTGGTAGTCGCCCGCTGCCGCGTGGTACTGGCTGAGGTCACGCATAGCCTGCAGCACAGCCGGTTGTGATCTGTCTATTGTGGACGTACCGAGCTTCGGCAGCAGGCCGATGATCTGCAGCGCCGCCGCGACCACGAGCACGCCCGCCACGACGAGGGCAGCGGGCTTGAGCCAACGCGTCTTCACAGGTCACCACCTCTCCCGTATGGGGTACCCATTCCGGGTGAGGCGGACGCTGCTCTATTCGGACTACGCGGCCGTGAAGACGATCTTGCCCGCTGTCTCGCCGTCCAGCATCGCCCGGAAGCCCTCTTCGGCGCGGGCCAGCGGCAGTTCGGTGCCGATCTTCGGCCGCACGCCGGTGACGTCGCAGTAGTTCAGCAGGTCGGCGAGTTCGTCGCGGGTTCCCATCGTCGAGCCGATCACGCTCAGCTGCAGGAAGAACACCCGGGCCAGTTCCGCGTTCGCGTCGGGACCACTGGTCGCGCCTGAGACCACGATCACACCGCCGGGCTTGAGCGATTTCACCGAGTGTGACCAGGTGGCCTTGCCGACTGTCTCGAACACACCGTCCACCCGCTCCGGCAGCCGCGCCCCGGACTCGAACGTGGCGTGCGCGCCGAGCGACTCGGCCAACGCGCGCTTCTCCGCCGACCGCCCGGTCACCCAGACGCGGAAGCCCGCCGCGCGGCCGAGTTGCACGAGCGCTGTCGCCACGCCGCCGGATGCGCCCTGCACCAGGATGGTCTGGCCGGGCCGCAGCCCGGACTTCACGAACAGCATCCGGTACGCCGTCAGCCACGCCGTGCCCATGCAGGCCGCCTCGGCGAACGACAGGCTGGCCGGTTTGGGCAGCACGTTGCGCGCCGGGACCACCACGGACTCGGCGAACGTGCCCTGGTGCACCTCGGTCAGCAGGCTGCGCCGGGGGTCGAGGGTCTCGTCGCCGGTCCAGTCCGGCGAGCTGATCACCGAGTGGATCACCACCTCGGTGCCGTCGTCGAGCACACCGGCGCCGTCGCAGCCGAGGATCATCGGGAACTTGTCGGCCTTGATGCCCACGCCGCGCAGCGTCCACAGGTCGTGCATGTTCAGGCTCGCGGCCTTCACCGACACCCGGACCCAGCCGTCCCGGACCTCCGGGTCGGGCCGGTCACCGACCGTCAGCGCGGCGAGCGGGTTGTCCGGCTGAGGCGACGCTGCATACACGGCGAACATGCTCAGCAACTTACCGATTACCCCATTCGTGCGCCTGTGGGGTCGGACACGGCGTAGCCTCATCGGTGTGTCGTGGTTGTCGGATTGGTGGAACGCCGTCGAGCTGTGGATCACGCAGCTGCCGTTTCCCGCCCAGTTCGCGATCGTCATCGCGGTGTTGCTGCCTGTGTGCGTCGGCGGGGCGTGGCTGATCGACCGCGTCGTCGATTTCGTGGCGGGCAAAGTCAGCCCGTCGCGGAGCGCGGAACCGGACTGCGATTAGGGTTGGCCCCCATGGGGTCGCGCAGACGCATCACGTTCGCCCTGGTCGGACTGGTCATCCTGGTGGTGGCGGGCTGGCTGATCCGCGAGGTCACCTCCGACCCGGCTCCCGGCAACGGCGGGCAGAACGGTGGACAGGGTGCCACCACGGCCCCGGCGAAACCGGGCGGCCAGGGCACCGCTGTTCCCGGCCAGGACTCCGGCCTGCGGGTCACGGCCCTGTCGAAGCTCCCCCAGGAGGCGGCGACCACCTGGCGGCTGATCGAGAAGGGCGGCCCGTACCCGTACGACCGGGACGGCGTGGTGTTCGAGAACCGGGAGAAGCGCCTGCCTGCCAAGGCCAAGGAGTACTACCACGAGTACACCGTGCCGACGCCGGGCAGCAGGGACCGTGGTGCGCGCAGACTCATCTACGGCAAGGAACGTGAGCTCTACTACACCGAGAACCACTACGACTCGTTCGTGCTCGTGGACCCGGGGAAGTGACGATGAAGTACGCGCTGGACGGCAGCAGGATCCACAGCAAGGCCGCGATGCTCGACGCGCTCGCGAAGGCCATGAGCTTCCCCGACTACTTCGGACACAACCTGGACGCGCTGGTGGACGTGGTGAACGATCTGCCGCCGGGAACGCACACGCTGGTGTGGCACTCGCCGCAGACGCTGCGGAAGGCCGACCCGGCCAACTACGAGCAGTTCGTGGACATCCTCGGCAGCGCGGACCGGCTCACGCTCGTGCTCGAGGCGTGAGCGACGGACCCGGTTCGGTGCGGTGGAAGGAAACCGCGGACGATCGGTGACGCCGCTGTCGGTCTGGACCAATGACCGTGCGGCGGGTTGTCGCATCCGCACCACCGTCTGGCGGAAGCCTTTTACGTGTCCTGTTCACGGGATGAGCCGTCTTCGGCGGCGGAACTGCTACGTCGCTGCGGTGAGCGTGGGGACATGCGGACCGTGCAGTATGAGTGTCAGCGGCTTGTCATTCGCGGAAGCGCAGGCCGTCGAGGACGACGTGCAGCAGGTGTCGGGCGCGGGTGTCCCATTCCTCCTCGTCGAGCCGGGTCAGGTAGCCGATGAGCAGGATGACGTCGCGGGCGTCGATGTCGGGCCGGATGGCCCCGGCGGCCTTGCCAGCGTCCAGCAGCGCGGTCATCGCGTCGCCGATCGGGCCAAGGCTGCGCGCGGAGAGGTCCTGCCACATCCCCACCTCGACTGCGGCGAACACCCCGCGCTTGACCCGTGCGTAGTCGGCCACGCGATCGAACCAGTGCGCCAGTGCGGTTACCGGGTTGTGCTCGGCGAGCAGGGCCGGTGCGGCCGCGACGAGCTCCTCGACGTCGTGGCGGTAGACCTCCGCCGGGACCAAGAACGCAGTGCGCACCATCCTGGAAGGTCTGCGGCAGGAGTCGACCGACGGCGTGCTGCGCACGACCTCGATCTCGCCTGGCTACGTCAGCACCGAACTCGCCGACTCCGTCGACGACCCCGCGGTGCGCCAGAACATCCGCGAGAACATGGCGAAGTTCGCCATCCCGCCGGAAGCCGTCGCACGGGCCATCGCCTTCGCCGTGGACCAGCCCGACGACGTCGAGATCGGCGACATCACCATCCGCCCGACCGTCCAGGACTGAGGACCGCTGACCCCTCCTGGTATCGGCCGACATCGCTCGCCGGACCTCAGCCCAGCCATCTGCTGACCACACAAGGCCCGCCACAGCTACCGACAACTATCCCCGAACACCCGACATGTTCGAGCGGAAAGGTCACCACGCTGGGTAGCGCTGTGAAAACTCTGGGAAACACGCACCGTTGAAACGTGAATTACCCTCGGGTATGAACGCTGAAGGGCATAAAACCTCAAGGAGGCATCGATGAAGCTGGCTCCCCTGCGGCTGGCCACGGTGGCCGCGTTCACCCTCGCACCCCTGCTCACACTGGGCGCGACCGCCCCGGCGGCTGTCTCCGCGGCTGTCTCTGCGGCTGGCCAGACCATCAACTACCAGGTCCGCGCGTCGGCACTGGGCCAGACCGCGGAACTCGTGCTCACCCAGGACGTCGACTCGACCGCACCGGCGAGTGTCGCCCCTGGTGGCGCGCTGAAGGTGACTATCGACCCCGCGCCGAACACCGTCCCGTCGTCCGGTGGCGGCTACCAGATCAGGGAGATCAAGACCGTCGCGCTGAAGATGCCGATCCCGGCCAACTCCACGTTCGTCTCGGCGAGCGTGAGCGGCGGCTCGGGGCTCGGCACGACACCGCCGAGCATCGCCCGTGAGGGCAACGACGTGGTGCTCAAGGTCGCCGGTCCGCTCAAGGGCGGCGCGGCGTTCGAACTGCCCACGGTGACCATCGACCTGACCGCCGGTTCGTCCGGCAAGATCGAGTCCAAGCTCGGCGGCACCAGCTACGACGCCCCCGGGCTGACCTTCACCGCCGTGATCATCGCCCTCGGGTTCCCGGTCAACGCCCCGTCGGTGGCGTACCCGAACCCGAGCCCGGTGCTGACCAGCACGACTATCGGCTGATTCCGGTGATGTGTGCCGAGGGCCACCCGGCGCGGGGTGGCCCTGGGTGCATGATGGGCCCATGGCTGACGAACTGGTCCACATTGCCGTCGACCGCGGCGTCGCGACGATCACGCTCGATTCCCCGCACAACCGCAACGCGCTGTCCCGTCAACTGCGGGCCGAACTGCGCGGGCACCTGTCAGCGGCGATCGACGACGACAACGTCCGGGTGATCGTGCTCGACCACACCGGACCAGTGTTCTGCGCGGGCATGGACCTCAAGGAAGCGGGCGGGGCCGCTGCGGGAGACCAGGGCGTCAACGAGTTCCCCGAGATCCTCGACCAGATCCGCACCGGCCCCAAGCCGGTGATCGCCAAGCTCGCGGGCCCGGCGCGGGCAGGCGGCGTCGGCATCGTCGCGGCCGCCGACATCGCGATCGCCGCGACCACGGCGACCTTCGCCTTCACCGAAGTCCGCATCGGCGTCGTGCCCGCGGTGATCTCCGTGACCGTGCTGCCCCGGCTGTTGCCGCGCGCCGCGCACGAGCTGTTCCTGACCGGCGAGACCTTCGACGCGACCAGGGCCGCGACCATCGGCCTGATCAACTCCGCGGTGCCCGCCGACGAACTGGACGCCGAAGTCAAGCGCTACACCGACATGCTGGTCCTCGGCGGACCGGTGGCGCTGGCCGCGACCAAGGCGCTGCTGCGCTCGCAACCGGGCGACTTCGCGACCATGCTGAAGCTGTCGGCCGAGTTCTTCGCCAGCGAGGAAGGCCAGGAGGGCATCGTCGCGTTCGCGCAGAAGCGCAAGCCTAACTGGGTTCCCGGAGCGTGAGCCGGAACCGTGTGTAGGTGTCCAGATCGGACACCTTGGTGAAGCCGAGCCGGTCCAGCACGGCAACGCTGGACCGGTTGCCGAACGTCACGCCCGCGTAGACGTCGGTGATCGCGGTGTTCTCCCGTGCCCACCGGACCAGCGCCCGGCCCGCGTTGGTGACGTAGCCGTTGCCCGTCGCTTTCTCGTCGAGCCAGTACCCGAGGCTGTAACGCGGCGGATCGACCGGGTTGAGCACCATCTCACCCACCAGGTCACCGGCCACCCGGATGCCGAACGCGAACTCGCCGTCGAGCGGGTGGGCGAACCCGGCGCGGATCATCTCGTGATCCGCGGCCCGCAGTTCCGCGTAGTCCCCGTGCCTGCCCAGGTGATCCCGGTTGCGCTCGACCAGACGCCAGTAGTCGTCGACGTCTGCCATCTCCAGCGTCCGCAGCCGCAACCGGGGATCGGCGGTGACCAGTTCCATGACTCGACGCTAACGGCGCTATCAAAGCATTTACACCGCGTTCAGCCGGTGCGTTCCAGGTCCAGGCCCTGCAGGGCCTCGTCGTAGCGGTGCAGGACCAGTTCGGCCACGCCCGGGTCCGCACCGAGCGGCTCGGCGATCAACGCGTGCGGGTCCAGTGCGAGAGCGGCCTCGTACACCCGGTCGGGCAGCAGACCCGGTGCCAGGAACCACGAGGCCACGGCGATCCGCGACGCCCCGCGCTCGCGCAGCGCGGCGACGGCCGTGGGGACGTCCGGGGTGGCGGAGGCCGCGAAAGCCGCTACCGCACCAGACCATCCTGATTGGACCGACCAGCGCTCGGCGATGGCCGCGACCCGCGCGTTGGCACGGGCGTCCGACGAGCCCGCGCCCGCCAGGACCACACCGAGCGACGAATCGTCGAATGCCGCACCCGCGGTGTTCAACCTGCGCAGCGCGGCCGATTCGAGCCACGACGACGGGCCGAGGACGTCCGACACCGTCACCGACAGCCTCGGGTTGCGCAGGCTCGCCTCGCGCACGAGCGCCGGGACGTCCACTTTCGCGTGGTACGCGCGGCCGAGCAGCAGCGGCACCACGACCACCGGGCCCCGCAGCCCGGCGAGCACGTCGCCGAGCCGGGGAGCCGAGAGGTCCATGAAGGACACACGGGCGTCCATGCCCGGCCGCAGTGCCTTGACCACGTCGACCAGCGCGGTGATCGTCGCGGCGGAACGGGGATCGCGGCTGCCGTGGGCCACCGCCACAAGAGGGATCACGTCAACGCTCCGGTCAGGCCGCGCGCCCGCAGCACGGCTCGTTCGATCGGCCGGAACAGCAGCAGGTCGATGCCGATCCCGACGATCAGGATCAGGAAGATCGCGGTCAGCACCTCGGCCATGTCGTTGTAGTTGGAGCCCTCGTTGAGGTACGCGCCCAGCCCGAAGCCCAAGTCGGGGCTCTGCGCGATCAGTTCGGCCGCCATCAGCGACCGCCACGAGAACGCCCAGCCCTGTTTGAGGCCCGCGATGTAGCCGGGCAGCGCGGCGGGCAGCAGGATGAACCTGGCCGCGGCCAGCTTGCCCGCGCCGAGCGTCTTGCCGACCCTCGGCAGGATCGGCGGGATCTGGTCGATCCCGGCGACCAGGCCGTTGGCGATCGACGGGATCGACCCGGCGAGCACCACGAAGTAGATCGACCCGTCGTTCAGGCCGAACCACAGGATCGCGGCGGGCACCCACGCCACCGACGGCAGCGACTGCAACCCGCTCAGCAGCGGGCCGATCGCGGCGCGGACGTGCCGGACCTTGGCCACCAGCAAGCCGAGTGGCGTGGCGATGACCACCGCGGCGAGGAATCCGAGCGCGGCGCGGTGGATGGACGTCCACAGCACCTCCCAGATCTTGCCGGTGCCGACCAGGTCCTCGAACTTCGACCAGACCGCGAGCGGCGCGGGCAGCTGGAACTCCGGCCAGAAGGCCGCTGCCCACAGCGCCTGCCAGATCGCCACCACCACGACCAGAGCGATGACCGGTGGCAGCGCCGCACGCAGGACGCGCCGCCGACGCGGCTCGGTCTGCGTGGTGGTCGGCGTGTCGAGCGCGTCGAGGCCGGCCTCGACCTTCGACAGGTCCTGGACTTCAGGACTTGGCATGGGTGCTGATCACCTCGCGCAGCCTTGCCGTGATCTCCTCGGTCAGCGACTCGTTCGTTTCGTCCTTGGTGGACCACTCCTGGACGACGCGGCCGGGCCGCGACGACAGCAGGACCACGCGCTGCCCGAGCCGCACGGCCTCGCGGACGTCGTGCGTCACGAACAGAACCGCGGTGTTGGTCCGCTCGTACACACGCAACAGCTCACCCTGCAACACATCCCGCGTGATCGCGTCCAACGCGGCGAACGGTTCGTCCATCAGCAACATGGCGGGTTCGTCCGCGCCCTGTACCCGCTGGGTCGCGGCGAGCGAGCGCGCGAGGGCCACACGCTGACGCATACCGCCGGACAGCTCGTGCGGACGCTTGGTCCCGGCGCCGCTCAACCGCACCAGATCCAGCAGTTCCGCCACCTTGGTCTGCCGGTCGGCCTTGCCGAACCCGGCCAGCCGCAGCGGCAGGTCGATGTTGCGGGCCGCGGTCAGCCACGGCATCAGCGCGGCTTCCTGGAACATCACCGCGGGCCGGGACGTGTTCAGCACGATCTCGCCCGCCGTCGGCGCGTCGAGCCCCGCGACCAGGTTGAGCAGCGTGGACTTGCCGCAGCCGGACGCGCCCAACAGGCAGACGAACTCGCCCGGCGCGACGGTGAGGTCCACCCCGTCCAGCGCCGCCACGGCCTGTTGCCCGCGGCCGAACACCTTGCCCACCGCCGAGAGTTCCACCGCGATGCCGGACTGCACGTGCTCGGAAGTGCTGAGTGTGGCGGTCATTGCCGTGCTCCTACTTCTTGTCCAGTCCGGCGGCGTCCACCGCCGGTTTGCCGGTCGCCTTCAGCGCCTCGTTGAGCGCGGACAGGTCGAGGAAGCCCTTCAGGTCGGCGGCGGACTTCACGATCCCCGCGGTGACCGAGTCCTTGGCCAGCTGCGGGAGCGTCGACGCGATCGGGTCGATGGTCAGTTCGATCGCCTTGAACGAGCTGTCCAGCACCGGCGCGCCCAACGCGTTGCCGGTCAGCTCCTTGAGCGTGTCGTTGACGACCTTCTTCGCGTCGGCCTCGTTGCCCCTGGCCCACTCGGTCGCCTTGACGTGGCCACGCAGGACCGCCTGGACGGTCTGCGGGTACTGCTGCAGGAACTCCTGCCGCACGATGATCACCGTGGTCGGGAAACGACCGTCCGGCCACAGGGACTTCTCGTCCAGCAGCACCTTCGCGCCCGCGTCGAGCACCAGCCGCGACGACCACGGCTCAGGCAGCCACGCGCCGTCCAGTTCGCCCTTGCGGAACGCGTCCAGCGTCTTCGGGTTGTCCAGGTTGGTGATCTTGACGCCTGCCAGGTTCTTCTCTTTGACCAGCTTCTTGAGCGAGACGTCCTGCGTGTTGCCCAGCGACGGCGTGGCGATGTTCTTGCCGGGAAGCTGCTCGATCGACGTGATCTCGGGCTTGGTGACCAGCTGCGCGCCCGCCGAGACCGCGCCGGAGACCAGCTGGATCGTGCCGTTGGACTTGGTGTACGCGTTGATCGCCGGTCCGGAGCCGATGAACCCGATGTCCAGCGACTTGCCCAGCAGCGCGTTGACCTCTTCCGGTCCCGCGTTGAAGTTCGTCACCGCGAGCTTCGTCGAGCCCAGTTCCTTGGTGTAGTAGTCCTTCTTGTGCCCGATGATCGCCGGCGCGTGCGTGACGTTCGGGAAGTAGCCGAGCCGGACCTCGGCTGGTCCCTCTGCCTGCGCTTGTTTCGGTGCGTTGCCGCTGTCGGCTCGTGAACACCCCGCTGCGAGGGCTAGTGCCGCTGTCGCGGCGGCCAGTAAGCGAAGCGTGCGAGTTGTGCTCACGGTTCTTTCCTCTCAAGCGCCAAGAAAGGGGAGTCAGGGTCCGGGGTCGACAGCGTCACGAACGGGGTCACGAACGGGGTCACGAATGGGGTCTCGGACGGGCAACGGTGCGCCGACGAGACCTGCGGCCAATGTGGTTCCGTCACTCGCGTCGATGACCAGGAATGCTCCGGTTCGTCGACTGGCGGTGTAGTCGTCCACGGGCAACGGTTCCGCGGTGCGAATCCTAACCTGGCCGATCTCATTCAACTGCAACGATTCGGGCAACTCCACACTGGACAGCTTTTGTTCGTCGAAACGCGAGATCAATTCGGTGACGAACGCATGAGTGGTCTTTGTCCCGTGCTTCACCAGCACACGTGCGTTCGGCCGCAAATCCTTGTCCGCCAACCAACACAGCGTCGCACCGAACTCGTCGGCGACGACCGGGGGAGTACTCGCGACAGAAATCAAGTCCCCGCGCGAGATATCCAGATCGTGGGAAAGGACAAGGGTGACGGACTGGCCGGCTGTCGCTTCGGCCAGTTCGCCGTCCGGGGTGTCGATGCGTTCGACGATGCTGCGCGATCCCGACGGCAGCACGACGATCTCCTCGCCGGGCGTGATGGTGCCCGCGGCGACCTGTCCGGCGTAGCCGCGGTAATCGGGATACTCGGGAGTACGGGGGCGAATCACGTACTGAACCGGGAAACGGAACGGTACGTGGTGCGGATCCGGTTCGACCGGAACTGTTTCCAGGTACTCGAGCAACGTCGGCCCGGTATACCAAGGCGTGTTGTCGGACCGTTCCACGACATTGTCACCGACGAGTGCGGACACCGGAATGGTGAGCACTTCGGAATCGGCGTACCCCAACGCGCTGGCGTGCGCGGCGAATTCCTTGGCGGTCAGTTCGAAGTTCGACTCGTCGTAGCCGACCAGGTCGATCTTGTTGACAGCCAGAACCAGCCTCGGCACACCCAGCAACGCGAGCACGGCCGCGTGCCTGCGCGTTTGCTCGACGACGCCGTTGCGCGCGTCCACGAGCAGAATCCCCAACTGCGCGGTCGAAGCGCCCGTGACGGTGTTGCGCGTGTACTGGACGTGTCCGGGTGTGTCGGCGAGCACGAAGGACCGCTTGGGCGTGGCGAAGTACCGGTACGCCACGTCGATCGTGATGCCCTGTTCGCGTTCCGACCGCAAACCGTCGACCAACAACGACAGGTCCGGTGTGGACAAGCCGCGGTCCGCGCTGGCGCGGTGCACCGCGTCCAACTGGTCGGCCAGCACCGACTTCGTGTCGTACAGCAACCGTCCGACCAGGGTGGACTTCCCGTCGTCCACGCTGCCCGCCGTCGCGAGCCTGAGAAGATCGCTCATCAGAAGTACCCCTCGCGTTTGCGATCCTCCATGGCCGCCTCGGACAACCGGTCGTCCGCGCGGGTCGCGCCGCGTTCGGTCAACCGCGACGCGGCGACCTCGGCGATCACGTCCTCGATGGTCCTCGCGTCCGAATCGACCGCGCCCGTGCAGGATCCGTCGCCGACCGTGCGGTACCGGATCGTCCGGCGTTCCAGCGTCTCGCCCTCGCGCGGGCCGCCCCACGGTCCTTCGGCGAGCCACATGCCGTCGCGCAGGTAGACCTCGCGGTCGTGCGCGTAGTAGATGTCCGGCAGTTCGATCTTCTCCCGGGCGATGTAGTTCCAGACGTCCAGTTCGGTCCAGTTCGACAGCGGGAACACCCGGACATGCTCTCCCGGACGGTGCCTGCCGTTGTACAGGTTCCACAGTTCGGGACGCTGCCTGCGCGGCTCCCATTGGCCGAACGCGTTGCGCAGGCTGAAGATCCGTTCCTTGGCCCGCGCGCGTTCCTCGTCACGCCTGCCGCCGCCGAACACCGCGTCGAACTTCTGCTCGGTGATCGAGTCCAGCAGCGGCACGGTCTGCAGCGGGTTGCGGGTGCCGTCGGGACGCTCGGTCAGCCTGCCGTCGTCGATCCAGTCCTGGACGTGCGCCACGTGCAGGCGCAGGCCGTGTTTGGCCACGACGCGGTCCCGGAACTCGATGACCTCGTCGAAGTTGTGCCCGGTGTCCACATGCAACAGCGGGAACGGCACCGGCGCGGGCCAGAAGGCCTTGATCGCCAGGTGCAGCAGCAGTGTCGAGTCCTTGCCACCGGAGAACAGGATCACCGGCCGGTCGAACTCGCCCGCCACCTCGCGGAAGATGTGGATCGCTTCCGACTCCAGCGCGTCGAGATTCCCCGTTTTACGGTCAAGCGCGAGCGTCACAGATACCCCTTCTCAGCCGTGCAGACCGCACTCGGTCTTGGATTGACCCGCCCACCGGCCGCTGCGGGGATCCGCGCCCGGCGCCACCTTCGCCGTGCACGGCGCGCAGCCGATGGACAGATATCCCTCCGCCACCAGCAGGTTCTCCAGGATCCCGTTGCGGTCGATGTACTCGCGGAACTCCTCGTCGGTCCACGGGGCGATCGGGTTGATCTTCACCAGCCCGTTGCGCTCGTCCCACTGCACGATCGGGGTGTTCGCCCTGGTCGGCGCGTCGACCCGGCGCACACCGGTGACCCACGCGTCGTAGTTGGCCAGGGTTCGCCGCAACGGCACCACTTTGCGCATCGCGCAACAGCGGTCCGGTGCTCGCTGCCACAGGTCCGGGCCTTCCTCGGCGTCCTGTTCCGCGACGGTCTTGTCCGGCAGGGCGTTGACGATGGTGATGTCCGGGTAGGTCGCGGCGACCGCGTCCCGCAGACCGATGGTCTCCGGGAAGTGGTAGCCGGTCTGCAGGAACAGCACGTCGAAGTCCGGCTTCGCCTTGACCGCGAGGTCGATCAGGACCGCGTCCTGCATGTTGGACGCGAGAATCCAGTCGTCGCCGAACGTCCGCGCGGTCCATTCCAACGCTTCGGCCGCGTTCGCGTCGGCCAGTTCCCCCGACGCTTTCTCAGCCAGATCCCTTAACTCATCGGTTGCTGTCGTCACTTCGACACCTGTCCCATTGAGATCCCGACGAATTTCACCACGAACACGCGGCGGCACCCGGTGCACAACCAGGCCGCCTGCGGTTCCTCCTGTGGGCGAAGGTCTTCTTCGCCACAGTAAGGGCAATGAAACGGTGTTGCACGCTCAGTCACTTGAGATCAACCTCGTCCGCGCGTTGAACCCACTGCGCGAAGCGCTCACCGTCGGAACGCTGCTTGATGTAGCTGCGGACGACCCGTTCCACGTAGTCCGACAGTTCGGTGGCGGTCACCTTGTGGCCCCGGAGTTTGCGGCCGAACCCGGCGTCGAGGCCGAGCCCGCCGCCCAGGTGCACCTGGAAGCCCTCGACCTGGTTGCCGTCCGCGTCGGTGACGATCTGGCCCTTGAGACCGATGTCCGCGGTCTGGATCCGGGCACAGGAGTTCGGGCAGCCGTTGATGTGCACGGTCACCGGGTGCTCGACACCCGCCTGCACGTCGGCCAGCCGTTGTTCCAGCGCGGAGACCAGGTCGGCCGCACGGGCCTTCGTCTCCACGATGGCCAGCTTGCAGAACTCGATGCCGGTGCACGCCATCACGCCGCGCCGCCACGGCGACGGGTCGGTCTGCAGGCCCAGCTTGGCCAGTTCGGCCTTCAGCGCGGGGACTTCGGCCTCGGGCACGTCCAGCACCAGCAGCTTCTGGTGCGGGGTGAACCGGACCCGGCCGGAGCCCGCGCGTTCGGCGGCTTTGGCGACCTCGACCAGGGTCGACCCGGAGACGCGCCCGGCGATCGGTGCCGCGCCGAGGTAGAACCGGCCGTCCTTCTGCTCGTGCACGCCGATGTGGTCGATCTGGTACGCCAGGGTTTCCGGCGCGGGGCCGTCCACCATCCTGTACCCGAGGTACTCCTCCTCCATGACCTCGCGGAACTTCTCCGGGCCCCAGTCGGCGACGAGGAACTTGATCCGGGCGCGGTGGCGCAGCCGCCGGTAGCCGTAGTCACGGAAGACGCTGATCACCGCCTCCCAGACCTTCGGCACCTCGTCGAGCGGCACCCACGCGCCGAGCCGCTTGCCCAGCATCGGGTTGGTCGACAACCCACCGCCGACCCACACGTCGAAGCCGGGACCGTGCTCCGGGTGCACCACCCCGACGAACGCCACGTCGTTGACCTCGTGCGCGATGTCCTGCAGACCGGAGATCGCGGTCTTGAACTTGCGCGGCAGGTTCGAGAAGGCCTTGTCGCCGATGTAGGTGTTCTTGATCGCCTCGATGGCGGGTGTGCCGTCGATCACCTCGTCACGGGAGATGCCCGCCACGGGTGAGCCGAGGATCACACGCGGGCTGTCGCCGCACGCCTCCATCGTGGTCATCCCCGCGGCTTCGAGTTTCTGCCAGATCACCGGCATGTCCTCGATGCGGATCCAGTGGTACTGGATGTTCTGCCGGTCGGTGATGTCCGCCGTGTCGCGCGCGTAGGTCTGCGAGATCTCGCCGATCACGGCCAGTTGCCGCGTCGTGACCGCACCGCCGTCGATGCGCACGCGCAGCATGAAGTACTCGTCGTCCAGCTCCTCCGGCTCGAGCGTGGCCGTGCGGCCGCCGTCGATGCCCTGCCTGCGCTGGGTGTAGAGGCCGTACCAGCGGAACCTGCCGCGCAGGTCGGCCGGGTCGATCGACTCGAACCCGCCGTGCGCGTAGATGTTCTCGATCCGGTCACGGACGTTGAGCGGGTTGTCGTCCTTCTTGCTGCGTTCGTTCGGGTTGAGCGGTTCGCGGTAACCGAGTGCCCACTGTCCCTCGCCCCGGCGCTGCTTGGCCCGCTTGGGGGTGGTGGTTGGCGGAGCCATGTGGCGTCCTTCGGGATCGGGGCGCTCGCACACGCCAGCCCGACCTCATCCGAGGACACGGAAAACCGGCGTGTCCGACGCCGGTGTGAAGAAACAACTGTCCGGCGAACGGGTCAGCGCCGGCACAAGTCGCTGTTGACGCGCAGGAAATCCACGTGGCGACGAGCCACGAGGAGGACCGGCACGACAGCAGACATGACCTCAGCGTGCCACGCGTCCATCAGGTGGTCTACTGCCATCCGCATGCTGGGACAAGGGACACCGGGGCTTGACCTGCGCCCCTCGTCCCGGCATGCGGGTGCGAGAATCTTGGACGTGGCCTCCACACTTCCCCCTGGTGATCCGGCACCCGCCGACGGCGCGTTGCCGGGCGAGGCGCTCGCCGGGCTGGGCAGCAGGCCCTTCGGGGTGTACGTGCACGTGCCGTTCTGCGCGACCCGCTGCGGCTACTGCGACTTCAACACGTACACCGCCGGTGAGCTGGGCACGTCCGCGTCGCCGGAGTCCTGGCTGGAGGGCCTGCGCCGGGAGTTGGACCTGGCTGCCCGGGTACTGGGGTCGGCGCCGCCGGTGAGCACGGTCTTCGTGGGCGGCGGCACCCCGTCGCTGCTGGGCGCGAGCGGACTGGCCTCGGTGCTGGACGCGGTGCGCGGCTCGTTCGGCCTGACCTCCGGGGCGGAGGTGACCACCGAGGCCAACCCGGAGTCGACGTCGTCGGAGTTCTTCGCCGAGATCCTGCGCGCCGGGTACAACCGGGTGTCGCTCGGCGCCCAGTCCGTCGCGCCGCACGTGCTGCGGATCCTGGACCGCAAGCACACACCCGGCCGTCCGGTCGCCGCGGCGGCGGAGGCGCGGGCGGCGGGGTTCGAGCACCTGAACCTGGACCTGATCTACGGCACCCCGGGTGAACGACCCGACGACCTGCAGGCATCGCTGGACGCGGTGCTCGACGCCGGTGTCGACCACGTGTCGGCGTACGCGTTGATCGTCGAGGAGGGCACGGCGCTGGAGCGGCGGATCCGTCGCGGCGAACTGCCCTCGCCGGACGACGACGTGCTCGCCGAACGCTACGAGCAGGTCGACGCGGTCCTCTCGACGAGTGGTTTCCGCTGGTACGAGGTGTCCAACTGGGCCGCGTCCACGGCGGCCCGCTGCCGGCACAACCTCAACTACTGGCGCGGCCACGACTGGTGGGGCGCCGGACCGGGCGCGCACAGCCATGTCGGCGGGGTGCGGTGGTGGAACGTGAAACACCCGGCGCGCTATGCGCAGACGTTGGCGGAGGGCAGGTCCCCGGCAGCCGCACGGGAAACACTGTCCGATGAGGACCGCCGGGTCGAGCGCGTGCTGCTGGAACTGCGTCTGGTCGAAGGACTTCCGCTGAGCGTCCTCGACGAGCCCGGTGTGGCCGAGGCGAAGGTGGCGGTGGCCGACGGCCTGCTCAGCCACGCCGCGTTCGACGCGGGCCGCGCGGTGCTGACCGACGAGGGGCGGCTGCTGGCGGACGGGATCGTGCGCCGCCTGCTGCCCTGATCAGCGCTCTGCCAGCGCGTCCAGGCCCGCGATGAACGTGTCGATCGCGAACTCGAAGCGCTCCCGCGCGGTCTCGGCGGAGAACAACGGCCCGATGGCCATCAGATTCGAGAACGTGCCCGCCGGGAGCGACCGCATGTACTCGGCCATCTGGCGCCCCCGCTCGGCCAGTTCCTCCTCGGCTCCGTCCCGCCACGATGCCACCTCGGCCGCGTAGGCCTTGGCGTAGAGGCCGAGCGCGTCGAATGCCCATGCCGCCTGCCGTTCGGACAGGCCGCCGCTGCGCAGGATCGCCAGCATCGCCTCGCCGTGCCGCAGCGCGTTGGGGCCGAGGGGGATCATCGCGTTCATCACGACCGAGGCGATGCCGGGGTATTTGACCATCGCCGCGACCTGGTCGAAGCAGAGCTGTTTGAGCTGCGCGCGCCAACGCCCCGGGTCGGGTGGCTGGAAGTCGATTTCGCCGAGGATCCGGTCGAACATCAGCTCGCACAGTTCGTCGCGGTTGCGTACGTGTGCGTACAGCGACGCCGGTCCGGTGTTCAGCGCCTGGGCGACCCGGCGCATCGACAGGGCGTCGATGCCTTCCTTTTCCAGCAGGCCCAGCGCGGTGTCCACGATCTTGTCGCGGCTCAACGGCTGTCGTACGGGCTTGCGCGCGGCCGTGCGCCATGGCGGGTCCGGTAGCTCCACGGGGAACACTGTACTTGACACGAACGATGTTCGAAGTTAGAACAGCGTTCGAAACCATCGAACGGTGTTCGTCCTGGGAGGGGTTATGCGGGTTCTGATAGTCGGAGCGGGTTTGTCGGGTCTGTCCACGGCGATGTTCCTGGGGCTGCACGGCGTGGAGTCGCTCGTGGTCGAGCGGCACGCCACGACGTCGCTGCACCCGAAAGCCCGCGGGCAGTTCCCGCACACGATGGAAGCGCTGCGGCTGGCGGGTGTCGACCAGCGCGTCGCCGACGCGTCGCCGCCGGACTTCCAGTTCCGGATCATCGTCGCCGGGACGGCCGCCGGGCCCGTCCACAGCGAGATCCTGGTGGACGACGGGGGCCCCGACCTGTCGGACTTCTCGTCGGCGGGCTGGGCCAACGCCAGTCAGGAACGCGTGGAGCCGATCCTGGCCGAACGCGCCGTGCACCTCGGCGCGACCGTGCGTTTCTCGACCGAGCTCGTCGAGTTCACCCAGGACCAGGACGGCGTCGTGGCATTGCTGCGTGACCTGGCAACGGGGGAGGAGGAAACCGTCCGTGTCGACTACATGGTCGGCGCCGACGGCCACCGCAGTCCGATCCGCGAGGCGCTGGGCATCGGCGTGGCCGGTCGAGGTGTGCTGGGCACCGGGGTCGGTGCGATCTTCGAGGCCGACCTGTCGTCCGTGCTGCCGCGCAACGCGTTGGTATACCTGAAGAATCCGGAGCTGCCCGGCGCGGGTGGCGTGTTGGTCAGCACCGACGAGCCCGGCCGGTACGCGCTGGGCGTCGGCACGGGCGAGTACGACGAGGACCGATGGGTCGAGATGATCCGGGTCGCCGCGGGTGTCCCCGGTCTCGACGTCCGGTTGCTGGAGGTGAGCGGGAACAGCGACACCCAGCACTGGGTGGCGGACTCGTTCAGCTCCGGCCGCGTGCACCTGGTCGGCGACGCGGTCAGGGTGATGCCGCCGACCGGCGCGTTCGGCGGGAACACCGCGATCATGGACGGGTTCTCCCTGGCGTGGAAGCTCGCGATGGTGATCAAGGGCGAGGCGGGGCCCGAGTTGCTCGACAGCCACACACCCGAGCGGCGGCCGTACTCGGAGTACATCGCCGAGCAGCAGTACACCTTCTACGTCCATCGGATGGCCCCGGAACTGGACGACGGCACGCTCATGCCGCCTGCTGACCCCACCTCGATGTTGTTCTTCGGCTACCGGCACGTCAGCGACGCCGTCGTGCTGGAACCGGGAGACGAGGGCGAACTGCTCGAACCGGAGCCGACCGGCCGGCCGGGCTCTCGTGCGCCACACGTCGTGCTCCCGGACGGGTCTTCCACGATCGAACTGTTCGGCCGCGGCTTCGTGGTGCTGACCGGCTCGGCGCACTGGGTGGTCAAGGCGCGGGAGGTCGGTCTCACCGCTCACCTGCTCGAAGGCGAGGCCTGGGCGAAGGCGTACGGCGTGACGGAGGCAGGGGCTGTTCTCGTCCGGCCGGACTTCTTCGTCGCATGGCGGACGCCGGATGCCGAGGGGGATCTCCGGGGGGCGCTGCGACACGTCCTGAAGTTGCGTGAGTAACACTCAACTTTGGGAACAAGCCTCCGCTCAACCTCGTTGAGGTGAGTAGTTCGGCCAGGGCGGCCGAAGTGGTGATGGAGGTGGAAGATCATGGCGCTGCCTGCAGTCCGTACGCTGAGCCCCACCGAGCGCTGGGACCCGTTCCGCGAGTTCGAGACCTTGTTCTCGCAGCTCGGCCGGTACAGCCGGGAGGCCGCGTGGACCCCGGCCGCGGACGTGACGGAGACCGAGACCGACTACGTGGTCGAACTCGACGTACCCGGCGTCCAGCGAGAGGACGTGACCGTCGACCTGAACGGCACCGGCCTGTCGATCACGGGTGAGCTCAAGGAACGCGAGAACAAGGGCGCGGTGCGGCACAGCACTCGCCGCACCGGCAAGTTCTCCTACCGGTTGTCGCTGCCGCGCAACCTGGACGCGGACAAGGTCGAGGCCAAGCTGGCCGACGGTGTCCTGACCGTCACGGTCGCCAAGAAGGACGTGGCCAAGCCCCGCCGCATCGAGGTCACCGGCTAGGCCGCGTAGCGCTCGTGGCGGTGGTCGGTACCGGTCGCCTGGAGCTGCTGGGCGTTTCACACGGGTCCGTCACTCTGGCGGACCCGTACTCGCGCCGGAGCTCTTCGATCAGCTCCCGCGTGTTGCCCGGATCCGAATAGGACGGGAACAGGGTGCCGGTGGCGGGCACGGTGTCCTCTCGCAGCAGCTTGAGCACCTCCGGCTGGTTGGCGAAGGTCTGCTTGAGCCGTTCGTAGTTCTGCGCCTGCGTCATGAAGCTCGGGTTGTAGAAGCGCCTGTCGTTCTCGAGGCTGTCCGACGCCTTGATCATCTCCGCGTCGGTGCGGAACGAGATCTCGAACCTGTGCATGCAGGCCGGCGGCAGGCTGGGATCGCGTGTTTCCCGTGTGTAGGAGTAGTCCCGGGGACGCTCCGGCTGGTTGGCCGCGAGCACGATCGTCGCCGCGCCCGCGATCACCAGCGCGATCGCGGCGATGATCGACACAAGCAGGCCCGGCTTCACCTCACCTACCGTACCCGTGGTCAGCGCGTCGGGATCATCCAGCTGAGCACTTCGGCCTGGAGCGACGAGATCACGCCGCGCGGGCAATCCGTTGAGGATGGTGCCGATCCTGGAGCACGGCGCGTTCCCGCTACGGCAGGTAACCCAGGCGGCGCGAGAACGTCCCGGCCGTGTCCGCGACCAGCTGACCCAGTTCCTCGATCCGCATGAGCACGCGCCCGGCTGGGCCCGCGATGCTCATCGCCGCGACGGGTTGCCCTGTGCGGTCACGGATCGACGCGGCGACACACGCCACATCGGGCTCGTTCTCCACGTTGTCGACGGCCCAGCCGCGCTTGCTCGACCGGTCGAGTTCGTCGAGCAACTGGGTGCGGTCGACGATCGTGTTGGGCGTCAGGCGGTCCAGCCGCATCCGGGTGACGCGTTCGACGCGATCGGCGGGGGCGAGTGCGGCGAGCCATGCCTTGCCGAGGGACGACGCGTGCTGCGGGCGCCTTGTGCCCAGCTGGCAGTGCAGGGTGACCGCGTTGGCGCCCCGGTCCTTGGCGACATAGACCATCCCGTCGCCGTCCGGCACGGCCAGGAAGATCGTCTCGCCGCTGCGGGTGGCGAGCCCGGCGAGGTACTGCGGCGCCGCCTTGTGCAGGTCCGTCGAGGCCATCGCCTGCACGCCGAGTTCGACCAGGCGCGGGCCGAGTCGCACGCGGCCGGTGACGTGGTCGGCCTCCAGGTACTCCAGTTCCTTGAGCGTGTGCACGATCCGGTAGATCGCGCTGCGCGACAGGCCCAGTTGGGTCGCGATGGCGTTGGTGGAGATCTCCTGGCGCAGCCCGACGTGTTCGAGCACCGCCAGACCGCGTTCCAGCGTGCCGGTGTGGCTGCGCTTGTCGGTTGTCTCTTCCTCCCTGGGCGCGGGAGCTTGTGGGGGCGCCCCGTTGAGCGGGACGACATCTCGGTACAGGTTCTCAGCGAGCGAGCCAGCCACCATCCACCGCCAATACGTGTCCAGTTACGTAGTCAGAAGCCGAACCGGCAAGGAAGACCGCGGCACCGGCCAGTTCGTCGGGAGAACCCCACCGTCCCATCGGGACGCGGGCGGTGATCTCCGCGTCGCGCTGCCGATCGGCGCGCAGTGCCGCGGTGTTGTCGGTCGCGAAGTAGCCGGGGGCTATCGCGTTGACTTGCACATTGCTTGCTGCCCATTCGTTGGCCAGCGTCTTCGTCAGCCCCGCGACCGCGTGTTTGCTCGCGGTGTACGCGGCAACCCTGATCCCGCCCTGGAAGCTGAGCAGGGAAGCGATGGTGATGATCTTGCCGGACCGGCGGCGCAGCATCGGTTCGGCGACAGTCTTGGTCAGCTCGAACACCGAGTCGAGGTTGACCGACAGCACCGCGCGCCAGTCCTCGAGGGAGTGCTCGACCGCGTCGGAACGCCGGATGATTCCCGCGTTGTTGACCAGGATGTCGATCCGCTGCCCGGCCAGGACCGCACGCGCTCCGGCGGCGACCCCGGCGGGCTCCGACAGGTCCACGGTGACCACAGTGGACTGTCCACGCCCGAGTGCGGCGATCTCCGCGCGCACCGGCGAGAAGTCGCCGCCGTGGCCGAGCAGCACCACGTCCGCGCCTGCGCCGGCCAGTGCCACCGCGATCGCCCGGCCGATGCCGGTGCGGGCGCCGGTCACCAGCGCGGTCCTGCCCGCCAGCGAGAAGAGCTCGTCGAGGTACGTCATCGCGGATCCGTCATGGCGGCGTGGTCCATGTCGTCGATGTAGCGCCCGCGCCCGATGTGAACAAGGTCTCCCCGTTCGAGCTCGTACGCGGTACCGTCGTAGATCACCGCTCCGCGGCCGTCGACGCAGAAAGCTGCGGGCTCGCGCCGTTCGCAGAAGTGGTCCGTGCGCGGGGAGCCGGTCGGCTCCAGGCGTGACGGCACGTCCTCGACCAGGTGGTGCCGATGCGGCTGCGCGGTGTCGAACCCGCGTGCCTGCGCCGGATTGGTCGAGTACCTGACGTCCACGACTCCTCCATGTACCGATGACCGGCGTGGTGAACCGCTGACCGGGGCCTGAAACGTTAACAAACTTTCCAAACTCGGGGAAGGTTTAGACCACTGCTCCATTTGGGTGGTCGTCGACACCGTGTCGAATCAGCGCGGGAACGCCGCACGCGTACGGCGTGAACAGGCGTGATCAGCCCGCGCCTGTAATGAGCCGGAGGCGCGGGCGCGTGTCCGACAGCCCGATCAACGCGCGCAGCCGGGGCAGTCCGATGTGGAGCCGGGCGGCCAGCGACGGCAGCGCGGGCCCGTTCGCCGCGGCCAGGTCGATAGCCAGTCGTAGCAGCTCGGGCTGTTCGCCGGGGTGGCCGGAGTTGACCGGTTCGTGCGTGCGCCAGCCGAGCCGGGTGAGCGTGGCCGTGATCAGCCGGAGAGCGGGCTCGTCGTAGACCCCCAGGTTCCTGCCGCGGTGGGCCAGCGCGGCGGTGGACACGCCGTAGTGGTCAGCGAGGTCCTTGAGCGCCTCGAAGTCAGCCGGACACGGCAGCTGGTCGCGGATCTCGTCCTCCGGCATGAGGAACTCCGCCGCGAAGTCGTCGGCCTCGTGCTCGTGCCGCGGGCTGCCCGGCTCCGGCTCAGGGTGCAGCAGCAGGTGGCCGAGCTCGTGCGCGACCGAGAACCGCTGCCGCATGGGGTTTTCCTTGCAGGTCAACGCGATGACCGGACGACCGGTCAAAGCGGACGAGAACGCGTCGATGGCGTCGTTGTCCGGCATGGGAATGCGCGTGGTGACCACACCGCGTGCCTCGAGATTGCGGACCAGGTGCGCCACCGGCCCGACCGGCACTCCCCACACCGTGCGCACTATGCGCGCCGTCAGACCGGGATCGCTGTGCGGGACACCGAGCGGGATGCCCACGTCCAACGCGGGCAGTTCGATCACCCGGTCGAGTTGTTCGAGCACTTCCCACATCAGTTCGACGTACGCCAGCGCCTGCTGCCGCTGGGTCGCGGTCGTCGCGCGCAACGAACGGAAATGAGCCTGTGCCGTGTCCAGGAGCAGCTGTGGGCGGCCCATGGTGAAGAACGACGGCGGCACGTTGAGCACCCGTGCGCACCGCGACAGCGTCTCGGCGCCGGGCTTGGACTGGCCCAGTTCGTACTGCGACACGGCCGCGGCGGTGCGGTCGATCGCCTTGGCGAGGTCCCGCCTGCGCCAGCCCGCGAGCTGCCTGGCCATCGTCAGCCGGGCAGGGGCGAATGCCCGCACGGCGGCGGGGGCATCCGGGTGCACGGGCGAACTCCCTCAGAGGTGCGCGGACAGACGACCATCGCCAGTGGTCACGAACGGAAGTCTGCCGAATACCCCCAACGAACCCCCGTTCGCAACCACTGGACCAATCGTGGTCCAGCACGGAGAGTGGCGGCAGCCGGGCGGGTGGTCACCCAGCGGATTCGTCCCCCTGCTCTGTTCGTGGCGGCGACGGCCGCCAAGGGGTGCGCCACGTCACCCGGACCGGTGTTGACCAGCCGCCACGCAGTCGAGACCAAGTGGTGGCGCCAACCCACCGGGTCGCTCCGTAAACTTGAGGTGAGCACCAGCGGGGTCGAGCCGGCCAGTCGAGTGGGGAGGACAGTGGTGAACGCCGACGAACGTCGTTTCGAAGTGCTTCGCGCGATCGTGGCCGACTACGTGTCCAACCACGAGCCGGTGGCGTCGAAGGCGATCGTCGACCGGCACAGCCTGGGTGTTTCCAGCGCGACGGTCCGCAACGACATGGCCTCGCTGGAAGAGGACGGCTACATCATGCAGCCGCACACCAGCGCGGGCCGGATCCCGACCGACAAGGGCTACCGCCTGTTCGTCGACCGGCTCTCGGAGGCCAAGCCGCTCTCGGCGGCCGAGCGCCGGGCGATCGGCACGTTCCTGGAAGGCGCGGTCGACCTCGACGACGTGCTGCGCCGCAGCGTGCGCCTGCTCGCCCAGCTGACCAGGCAGGTCGCCGTCGTGCAGTACCCGACGCTGACCCGCGCCGCGGTCCGGCACATCGAGCTGGTGCTGATCACCCCGGCGCGGCTGATGCTGGTGATGATCACCGACACCGCCCGGGTGGACCAGCGGATGGTCGACCTCGGCGACGTGATCACCGAGGACGCGCTCGCCCGGATGCGCACGATGATCAACTCGACGCTGGCCGGACAGCGGCTCACCGACGCCGCGGTCAAGGTCGCCGAGCTGATCGAGTCCGCGCCGAACGACCTGCGCGACGCCATGACCCGGGTCGGCTCGGTGCTGGTCGAATCGCTGGTGGACCACCCGGAGGAGCGGCTGGTGCTCGGCGGCACGGCCAACCTGACCCGCAGCGTCGCCGACTTCCCCGGCTCCCTGCGCCAGGTGCTGGAGGCGCTCGAGGAGCAGGTCATCATCCTCAAGCTGCTCGCCTCCGCGCAGGACGCGGGCACGGTGACCGTGCACATCGGCGGTGAGAACGAGGCCGAGCAGATGCGCAGCACCTCGGTGGTGTCCATCGGCTACGGCGGTACCGAGCTGCTCGGCGGGATGGGAGTCGTCGGCCCGACGCGGATGGACTACCCGGGAACTATCGCCGCGGTTCGAGCGGTTGCCAACTACGTCGGGGAGATTCTGACAGCTCGATGATCATCAACGGGGCAGAGCCGGGTGCGGTGCCATACCGCGGACCGCACTGCGGCAGGAGGACATGACGAAGGTGGCCAGGGACTATTACGGCATCCTGGGCGTGCAGCGCAACGCCGGTGCCGACGAGATCAAACGCGCCTACCGCAAGCTCGCGCGCGAGCTGCACCCGGACGTCAACCCGGACGAGGAGGCGCAGCACCGCTTCAAGGAGGTCACAGCCGCCTACGAGGTGCTGTCCGACCCGCAGAAGCGCAAGATCGTCGACATGGGCGGGGACCCGCTGGACAACGCCGCCGCTGGCGGTGGCATGCGGGACCCGTTCGCCGGGTTCGGTCTCGGCGACATCATGGACGCTTTCTTCGGCGCGGCCGGAGGCAGCACGCGTGGCCCGCGCAGCCGGGTGCAGCCCGGTGCGGACGCGCTGATCCGGATGCGGCTCACGCTCGAGGAGTGCCTCACCGGTGTGAGCAGGGAACTCACCGTCGACACCGCGATCCTGTGCGAGCTGTGCCGCGGGTCGGGCTGCGCTGAGGGGACCGCGCCCGAGGTGTGCGAGACCTGCGGTGGCCGCGGCGAGATCCAGGCGGTACAGCGCTCGTTCCTCGGCCAGGTCGTGACCGCGCGGCCGTGCCCGGTGTGCCGTGGTCTCGGCGAGGTCATCCCGGACCCGTGCCGCCAGTGCGCGGGCGACGGCCGCGTCCGCTCGCGTCGCACGATCGTGGCGAAGGTGCCACCGGGCGTCGCGGAAGGCATGCGCGTGCGGCTGTCCGGCCAGGGTGAGGTCGGCCCGGGCGGCGGCCCCGCCGGTGACCTGTACGTCGAGGTCGAGGAACAGCCACACGCGACGTTCGAGCGGTCCGGCGCGGACCTGCACTGCACGTTGCGCGTCCCGATGACCACGGCCGCGCTCGGTGCCGTGCTCCCGCTGGAGACGCTCGACGGCGTCGAGGAACTGGAGCTCGAGCCCGGCATCCAGCACGGGACCGAGCTGCTGATGAGCGGCCGGGGCATGCCGAAGCTGCGTCAGTCCGGCCGGGTCGACGGCCGCGGCGACCTGCACGTGCACGTGGACGTCGAGGTGCCGACGAGGCTGGACGCGCGCCAGCAGGAGCTGCTGCGGGAGCTGGCGTCCCTGCGAGGTGAGGACGAAGGCGGCCTGGCCACGACCAACGGCAAGGGCGGCGGCCTGTTCTCCCGGCTGCGCTCGCACCGTTCCCGCTGACGGTGAGCACACCACCGCTGTTCCTGGTCGACACCCTGCCCCGGGACGGCGACTTCGTCCTCGACGGCCCGGAAGGCAGGCACGCGGCAACGGTGAAACGCCTGCGCCCAGGCGAGACCCTGACGGTCTCGGACGGCGCGGGCGGTGTGGCGACGTGCGTGGTCGACGCCCCTGAAGGCCGGGACGCGTTGCGGCTGCGGGTGACCGAGCGAGCGGACGTGCCCGCGCCGCAGCCGCGTGTGCTGGTCGCGCAGGCGCTGGTCAAGGGCGATCGCGGTGAGCTGGCGGTGGAACTGGCCACCGAGGCGGGCGCGGACGAGATCGTGCCGTGGCGCGCGTCCCGCTGCGTGGCCAAGTGGGAAGACGGCCCGCGCGGGGAAAAGGCGCTGGCGCGTTGGCGCAACACGGTCCGCGAGGCGGCCAAACAGGCCCGGCGCCCGTGGGTGCCCGAAGTGCGTGACCCGGTCGGCACCAAGGACCTGGTGGAACTCCTGGACGGCGCGCTCGGCCTGGTGCTCGAAGGCTCGGCCGGTCAGCGGATCGCGGATGTCGCATTGCCGCGGCACGGCGACATCGTCGTGGTCGTCGGCCCGGAAGGCGGCGTCAGCGACGAGGAGATGGCCGTGCTGCGTGCGGCGGGCGCGCAGGCCGTCCGACTCGGTCCGAGCGTCCTGCGCGCTTCTACTGCCGCCGCCGTGGCTCTGGGAGCCATCGGCGCTCTCTCCCCCCGCTGGTAACCCCCAGTCACGACGGTATGCCGACCGAGGCCACGCGCTGCCGGTCGTTCAACCCACAAACGCCGTGACCTACAACTCCTCCAACCCGACGAGGCCGTCCTGGATCGCCCGCGCGACCAAGGCGGCCTTCGTCGGCGCCGGACGGCCAGCGTGCGCGTACCGGATCCTGGCCCGGTCGATGTAGCTGTTCACCGTCCGCACGGTGATGCCCAGCTTGCGGGCGACCATGTCCTTGGACTCGCAGGCGAACCAGCTGACGAGCACGTCCACCTCGCGCGGGGTGAGTTGGGGGCGTTCGGTGCGGGTGTCGGTGCCGAACGCGCGCGCCATCACCGGCGGCGTGTACGGCAGGTTCTGGCCCGCGGCCTGGATCGCGGGCACCAGGTGCCTCGGTCCCTCGGTCTTGCTCAGGTACGCGAAAACCCCGATGTCCAGGCACGTCAGCACGGTCTCCCGGTCGTCGCGCATCGAGTACACGACCACTTGCCTGCCCGCGTCGACCAGGTGCCGCAGGTCGCGGTAGGCGGGCACCTGACCGCCCAGTTGCAGGTCGAACACGACCACGTCCGCGTCGCCACCCGGACCGGCCCACGCCACCGCGGGCGTGCTGCCGGAATCGACCACGCGGACAGGCGGATCCGCTGCGGCACACCACGCCTCGATCCCGGCCGCGATCGCCGGGTGGTCGTCGACGACGGCCACACTGATCCCGTTGATCACGTCCACCAGGTCGCCTCCACCCAGATCATCCCGTCGGTGGTCGTCGTGCGCACGGTCACCGGCGCGTCCGCGGCCGTCGAGTCCGTGACTTCTTCTGCGACAACCCCTTCTGTGACGACGCTGACGGTCACCGCGTTCCCCGAACCGAGCACCGTGACACGCGCGGTCGTCCCGGAGATCACCGCGAGTGTCCGCATGACCGGTTCGATCAGCGTACGGCGGATCTCCACCGGCGGCACCGGATGCTCGCCCCACGTGTCCATGTGTACCGCGACGCCATTGCGTTCGGCCACGTCGACACACGCTTTCAGTTCGTGCACAAGGGGATCGGGCACCTCGTCGGTCTCGGCGAAAAGCCTGCGCATCCGGGCTGCCTCGACGGCGTACCTGGCTCGTGTCCGTTCGTCGGTCAGGTCCGTGCGGCCGGTCGCCAGGTCGGTGAGCAGCGGGACGGTGGTTTCGGCGAGGCCGGTGTACCGGGCTCTGCGGTCCGACTGGACCTGGTCGGCGACAGCCTGCGCGGTCCGCAGCCGCTGGGCGTCGCGCACCGCCGTGCTCGCGCTCGCGGCGAACCGGCGCAGCGTTCCGGCCGCCGCCGCGAAGGCGAGCTGGAAGCCGAGTACGAGGATCGCGCCGACGGCGAACCTGAGCACGTCCTCACCGATGGCGATCAGGTACCCGGCGGCGAAGACGTTGACACCGCTCAGCAACAGCACCGCGCCGAGAACCGTCCGGTCGAGCAGCAACAACATCCCGAGCCAGCCGATCACCCCGAACGACCAGTCCGTCTCCTGCGCGACCTGGTGCGACGCGGGGACCCCGGTGGTGGCGACCAAGTACGTGGCAACGCTCACGAACAGCAGGAACCACCGTGTGACGGTCCCGAGCCGCTCGTGCCGGATCAGCAGTCCGGCGATGACGGCGACCAGCACCTGGGCGGTGAACACGACGACCTGCACGGCGAAGCTGTGGTACACAGCCGCGTTCGACAGCAGCGACGGCAACGCCAGACCCAGCAGGGTGACGAGCACGATCACCAGGTTCGCCATCCGGAAACCCCGCGACAGCTGGGAAATCGTCAGGTCCCGGACTGTGGAGTCGACTGGTTCACCGGTCATGGGGCCACACCAACCGCACTGTCGTCCCCCCGCCGGGCTTGGACAACACCGCCGCCGTACCGCCCGCCCGGCGCATCCGTTCCACAATGGAGCCCGAGATGCCGCGCCGGTGCACCGGCACGTCCGCCGGGTCGAATCCCTTGCCCCGGTCGACGATCCGAACGCTGACCGGCGAGGACGTCGTGTTGATCTCGGCGCTGTCGACACCTGCGTGCCGCGCGACGTTCGTCAGCGCCTCCCGCACGCACCGCCCGATTTCCAGCGCGGGCCCGGCGGGCAGCGGCAGCGACTCCGGACCGCTCACCACGACGGCCAGCGGGCTGAACCGCGTGACGTCCGCGAGGACGTCGACAAGATCAAGCACACCAACGGGTTCGTCGGCCTGCTCGGTCAGCACACGGATATCCCGCGCCGCTTGTTCGGCCAGCCACGGCTCGTTGCCGTCGACCATGCCGAACCCGGCGGCGAGCATTGTCGCGGCCGCGGTGTCGTGCAGCGCGGCGAGGTGGTGGCGTTCCTCGGCGCGGCGGGCGACGGCGATCGCGGTGTCCCGCCGTGTCTGCTCCAACTGCGCCGCGGTCCGGTCGACAGCCCGTGCCCCGGACCTCAGCAGCAAGAACAATGCGCGCGAAGCCGTGGCCTCGCCGTACGTCCACAAGCCGATCGGCAGCGCCGACAGCCAGTCCGTGGGGGACGCCAGCCACACGCCCACCAGGTAAGCGGCGACCAACGCCGTGACGGACACGCTCGCGGCCCCGATGCCGACGAACCACTGATGCGCCACCGCGGTCACGGAAACCGCTGTGAGCACCCAGTTCGTGCTGGTGCTGAGGTCTTCGGGGGCCACGAGCCACTGTTGAGCCAGGCACAGCCCCACGACGAGTGCCGTGTCGGCGGGCACGATCCACGCCTTGTCGCGGCACAGGACGAACGTCACACTCCACGCGACGACGACCGCCGGCACCCACCAGAGCTCCGGACCGCCCCGCAGTGCCGCGATGACAGTCACGCCCACCAGAACGGTGGTGCGCAGAGCAGCCACGATCACGTGGCTCATCCGCCGCAGGTTCTGCTCGACCGCCCCTGGCACCCGGCAAGCATCCCATTTCCGCACCTGCCTCCGGCGAACGCGGACCCGGGTCAGCCGAAGGGGTTCGCGTCCGGTGCGCCGACCTTGCCAGTTGCGGGGAACGTCCCGGCACCCCGGTCCGCGAGTTGTGCGGACTTGGCGTAGAACGGCGACTCACCCGCAGGGGTGACCGGCATTTCGGGGAATTCTCCGAAGAACTCCAGCTGCTCGGCCAGCGTGTCGAAGCACCGGACCGCCGCGCTGCCGGCAATCCCGCGCGGATCCCACGAGACCAGATCGAACCGGGAACGCACCTCGTCGGAGAACAGCCATGGCCATTTGGCCCGTTCGGCGAAGCCGCTGCAAACCGCCGGAACCGGGCCCGCCGAAGTTCACGAACAGTGAACCGATCCGTTTGGCCCCATCACTCGCGGGTAACCGGATCACGGCGAGGTCAATGCTCGAACCGAACGGTTTGTCGTGGTCAAGCGGCACCGGCAGCGTCGAGCACTGAAAACCGCCACCGCAGTCCGACCAGGTCAGAGCCGGTCGCACGCTCGGCTGCGGCTGGGCGGCGGCAATCGGCACCATGGCACAGACGGCCGCGACCACGCTCGCCACAACGACGGAACGTGCCACGACACCCCCAGAAGTCATGCGCACAGTGAGCCATCCTTCCACCAAGTAGGAATCGCGCGTGAGGTCTGCGAGCCACTGGACGCGCGTAGACTGACAAGGGGCTCCTGTCATCGGGAAAGATCAATTTTCCTGACCTGGTGGCGCACTTGGTGATGGACGGTCTACGCTCTGCCTCGAAGGCCGTCGCCTGGGTGTCCACCTGGGCGCCGACAAGACTTGGCGCTCGTCAGGGCGTCATGGAAGCCGCCGGACACCTCCCCCCTCGGTCCGGCGGAGCTCCGCTGCGGCGGGCGCGAGCCCAGCCGCAGCGGAGCGTCCAAGCCTCCCATCATCTGATCTCCCCACCTTCTCGTACCGGGTGTTCCCTATTCGCAGGCGTCCACTGGAGTGGACGCGGGCCTTGATGGCGTCCCGGAAATGCGGGGATCGGGAGCTATTAGTCTTCGCGCATGAGCTCCGAGTGCTTGTTCTGCCGGATCGTGTCCGGTGAATTGCCGTCGACCGCCGTGCACGAGACCGAGACCACGTTCGCGTTCCGAGATCTTCACCCGCAGGCGCCCACGCACATCCTGATCGTTCCCCGCGCGCATTACACCGACGCGGTCGATCTGGCCAAGAAGGAGCCCGCCCTGCTCGGCGACCTGACAGTCGCCGCCGGTGCGGTCGCCGAGGCCGAGGGGCTCGCCGAATCCGGCTACCGCCTGGTGTTCAACACCGGCGCCGACGGCGGGCAGACGGTTTTCCACGTGCACATGCACCTGCTCGGCGGTGCACAGTTGGGTCACTTCGGCACCCCGTGAGCAGGTATTCGCTGCGACTTGCCTGCCCCTGCGGCTAGCATCGTCAATGTCAGCGACGAACGACTAGCAGGGCGCGTCAGCGCAGAAAGCAGGCCAGAGGCCTCGTGGCCGGTACCGCACCGGGTGGAGCCGCCCGATCATCCGAGACTCCCGTCAACGGGAAGAACGGCTCACCTCAGGTGGACCCCAACGCGTCCGCCCCCAAGTCCGATCAGCCCGGTCACGCGGCGCAGTCCAGGTTCTCCGTGCCCGACGCGGCACTGCTGTCGCTGCTCGGCTCGCGCGACGAGAACCTCCGCATCGTCGAGGAACTCCTTGCCGCGGATGTCCACGTCCGCGGCAACGAGGTCACGTTGTCGGGCAGCCCGGCCGACGTGGCGTTCGGCGAGCGCGTCTTCGCCGAGTTGTCCACGCTCGCGGGCAGCGGCCAGCCGCTGACCGCCGACGCCGTCCGGCGCTCGATCGGCATGCTCTCCGCAGGCACGGCCGAGTCCCCGGCCGAGGTGCTCAGCCTGGACATCCTGTCCAGGCGCGGCCGCACGATCCGGCCGAAGACGCTGAACCAGAAGCACTACGTCGACGCGATCGACAAGCACACCGTCGTGTTCGGCATCGGCCCGGCCGGTACCGGCAAGACGTACCTGGCGATGGCCAAGGCCGTGCAGGCGCTGCAGGCCAAGCAGGTCAACCGGATCATCCTGACCCGGCCGGCGGTCGAGGCGGGGGAGCGGCTGGGCTACCTGCCCGGCACCCTCTACGAGAAGATCGACCCGTACCTGCGGCCGTTGTACGACGCGCTGCACGACATGGTCGACCCGGAGTCGATCCCGAGGCTGACCCAGGCGGGCACGATCGAGGTCGCGCCGCTCGCGTACATGCGTGGTCGGGCGCAACCGGTGTCCACGAAGGTGCTCACGCCGGATGGCTTCCGCCCGATCGGCGAGCTGTCGGTCGGCGATCTGGTCATCGGATCGAATGGCGAACCTACACCCGTGTTGGGCGTGTACCCCCAGGGCGAGAAGGACATCTACCGCGTCACTGCTCAGGACGGCGCGTCAGCGCTCTGCTGTGGTGAGCACCTCTGGACGGTCCGGACTGCTTCGGACCGACGCCGGAACAAGCCTTGGCGAGTACTCCAGACCAAGGAGATGATCGGCAGGCTGCGTGCCGCGCATGCCCGGCGTTACGAACTGCCGGTGCTGTCCGCGCCTGTGTGTCATCCCGAGCGGACTGTCCCGATGGATCCGTACGCTCTCGGCCTGTTGTTGGGCGACGGATGCCTGACAGGGGCGACCACCCCCTCCTTCTCCACCGGGGACCCGGAACTCGTCGAAGCGCTGGAATTCGCGCTACCTGGCGTCGCGGTTCGGTGGAAGAGCGGCCCGGACTACATCCTGAACCGGGTGCGGGAGCCGGGTGACGTCATCACCCTGGAGAATCCGGTGACGGGTGCGCTCCGCTCGCTCAACCTACTCGGCATGAAGTCGCACTCGAAGTTCATTCCGGATGTCTACCTCCAGAACACCACTGAGGTCCGTCTCGCCATCCTGCAGGGACTGCTCGACAGCGATGGCGGCCCGGTCACCCAACTCGACCGGACCTGCCGCATCCAGTACACGACCACGTCGCCCGCGCTCAAGGATGGCGTGATCGGGCTGGTCAGGTCGCTTGGTGGTGTCGCCTACACGCGAGTGCGCCCCGCGAAAGGCCGGAAGCCCGGTCGTGCCAACGGCCGCGATGTCGCCTACCGCCACGACGCACACATCGTCGATCTCCGCCTTCCATCGGGCATCGAGCCCTTCCGGCTCGCTCGCAAGCGGGAGAAGTACCACGCTGCTGGCGGTGGTGGACGCCCGATGCGGCACATCGACAGCATCGAGCCCGCTGGTCGCGCAGAGGCCGTGTGCATCCAGGTGGCGGCGGCCGACTCGTTGTATGTCACCGAGGATTACCTGCTGACGCACAACACGTTGAATGACGCGTTCATCATCCTGGACGAGGCGCAGAACACCACGCCGGAACAGATGAAGATGTTCCTGACCAGGCTCGGGTTCTCGTCCAAGATCGTGGTGACCGGTGACGTCACCCAGGTCGACCTGCCCGGAGGGCAGCGCAGTGGCCTGAAAGTGGTGCGGGATATCCTCGACGGCGTGGACGACGTCCACTTCTCGACCCTGACCAGCGCGGACGTGGTCCGCCACAAGCTCGTCGCGGACATCGTGGACGCCTACGAGCGCTGGCAGGTCGACGAGGACAAGACGGAGATCCGCAAGCCGCGCACCGGGAGCGACCACCGCCGTGGTCGGTGAGGTTCTGAGCAAGTGAGCATCGAGATAGCCAACGAATCCGGCGTGGCGGTCGACGACGCCTCGATCGTCGCCGCCGCCCGGTTCGCGCTCGACCGGATGGGCGTCAGCAGGCTCGCCGAACTGTCGATCATGCTCGTCGACCTCGACGTGATGGCCGACCTGCACGAGCGCTGGATGGACCTGCCCGGTCCGACGGACGTGATGGCGTTCCCGCAGGACGAACTGGACTCCGTGCGCCGCCCGGACGCCTCGGAGGCGGGTCCGGCGTTGCTGGGCGACATCGTGCTGTGCCCGGCGTTCGCCAAGGACCAGGCGCGCAAGGCGGGCCACAGCCTGCTGGACGAGTTGCACCTGCTGACCGTGCACGGCTGCCTGCACCTGCTCGGCTACGACCACGCGGAACCCGCTGAGGAACGCGAGATGTTCTCCCTGCAGAACAGGATCCTGGCGGACTTCCGGGTGGCCAGGGCCGAAGCGAGACGGCTGGCCGTCCAGCGAACCGCCGACGACAAGGTGCTCGGTGCGGTCGGGCTGGACGAGCCGAAACGCCCCCATAACTGAAGCGAGGCCCCGCGGTGACGTCGAACTCCGCCACGCTGCTCGTAGTCGCGGTGTTGCTGGTGCTGTTCGCGGGACTGTTCGCCGCGGCCGACGCGGCGCTGAGCGCGGTCTCCAGGGCGCGCGTCGAGGGCCTGCTCCGCGCGGGCCGCGCCGGGGCGCGTCAGCTGCTGTACGTGGTCAGCGACCGGCCGCGGCACGTGAACCTGTTGTTGCTGCTGCGGCTGGCCTGTGAGCTCGTGGCGACGGTGCTGTTCACCGTCGCCTGTCTCAACCTGATCCAGCCGGACGGCCTCGCGGTGCTGATCGCGGGCGTCGGCATGGTCGTCGTGTCGTACGTGCTGGTCGGTGTTGGTCCCAGGACGCTCGGTCGTCAGCACCCGTACGCGGTCGGCCTGGTCGCCGCCGCGCCCGTGCGTGCGCTCGGGCTGGTGCTCGGGCCGTTGAGCCGCCTGCTCATCGTGATCGGTAACGCGATCACGCCGGGCAAGGGGTTCAGGGAAGGCCCGTTCTCGTCCGAAGTGGAGCTGCGGGAGCTCGTCGATCTCGCCGGTGAACGCGGCGTGGTCGACGAGGACGAGCGGGAGATGATCCACTCTGTCTTCGAGCTGCGGGCGACCATCGCACGCGAGGTGATGGTGCCGCGCACCGAGATCATCTGGATCGAGCAGGCGAAGTCCGTCAGGCAAGCGCTTGCGCTGTCGATGCGCACCGGGTTCACCAGGCTGCCGGTGATCGGCGAGAGCGTGGACGACATCGTCGGCGTGGTGAACCTCAAGGACCTGGTCAAGCAGGTCGTCGACAGCGGCGACACGGCGCGCCAGGTGCACGAGCTGATGCGGCCTGCCGAGTTCGTCCCGGACACCAAGCGGCTGGACGACCTGCTCAAGGAGATGCAGCTGTCGCGCAACCACATGGCGATCGCGGTCGACGAGTACGGCGGCACCGCGGGCCTGCTGACGATCGAGGACATCATCGAGGAGATCGTCGGCGAGATCACCGACGAGTCCGACACCGACGACCGGCCGCCGATCGAGCACCTCGAGGACGGCGCGGTCCGCGTCAGCTCCCGCCTGCCGGTCGAGGACCTGGGTGAGCTGTTCGGTGCCGAGTTCGACGACCTGGACGTGGAGACCGTCGGCGGCCTGCTGGCCCAGAGCCTCGGCCGGGTGCCGCTGCCCGGCGCGGAGGCCGAGGTCGCGGGGCTGCGGATGCGCGCTGAAGGCGGCAAGGACAACCGCGGCCGGATGCGGATCACCACCGTGGTGGTGTGCCGTTCGGCTAAGACGCTTGACGATGTACCGGTGAAGGAAAGGAGCGGCGAGCGTGGCTGAGCTCGACCCGGAGGACAGCAAGATCATCACGCTGGCGCGGTCGGCCAGGGCCCGGACAGGTGCCGCGGAGGGCGCGGCGGTCCGCGACACGATGGGCCGGACGTACTCCGCCTGCACGGTCGCGTTGCCGTCGTTGAGGTTGACCGCGCTCCAGGCCGCCGTCGCCGCGGCCGTGGCCAGCGGAGCCGACGGCCTCGAAGCCGCTGCCGTGGTCACCGACGCGGACTCGGTGGACGCCGAATCGCTCGCCGCCGTGCACGACCTGTCGCCGACTGCGCCCGTGCTCCGTGCCAATGCCCGAGGGGAGCTGGCGTAGGCGACAATGGTCGGGTGAACATTCCCGACGGCCACAGGTCAGGTTTCGCTTGTTTCGTGGGTCGCCCGAACGCGGGCAAGTCCACCCTGACCAACGCGCTGGTCGGCACCAAGGTGGCGATCACCTCCAGCAAGCCGCAGACCACCAGACACGCCATCCGCGGCATCGTGCACCGGCCGGACGCCCAGCTGATCATTGTGGACACACCGGGTCTGCACCGGCCGCGCACCCTGCTCGGCCAGCGGCTCAACGACGTGGTCATGTCGACGTGGTCCGAAGTGGACGTCATCGGCTTCTGCCTGCCCGCCGACCAGAAGATCGGGCCGGGTGACCGGTTCATCGCCCAGCAGCTGTCGAAGGTGTCCAAGCGCACGCCGGTGATCGGCGTGGTGACCAAGACCGACCTCGTCGGTCCCGCGCAGGTCGCCGAGCAGCTGGTGGCCGCGCAGGAGCTGATGGACTTCGCCGAGTTCATCCCGGTGTCCGCGGTGAACGGCTACCAGGTCGGGCAGCTGTCGGACTTGCTGGTCACGCAGCTGCCGGAGGGGCCGCCGCTGTACCCGGAGGGTGAGCTGACCGACGAGCCCGAGGTGACGCTGGTCGCCGAGCTCGTGCGGGAGGCCGCGCTGGAAGGTGTGCGGGACGAGCTGCCGCACTCGATCGCGGTGGTGGTCGAGGAGATGGCGTTCCGGGAAGGCCGCGACGACCTGATCGACGTGCACGCCGAGCTGTACGTGGAGCGGCCGAGCCAGAAGGGCATCATCCTCGGCCACAAGGGTGAGCGGCTCAAGAAGGTCGGCACCGCGGCGCGTACCCAGATCGAGGCGCTGCTGGGCGCGAAGGTCTACCTCGACCTGCACGTGAAAGTCGCCAAGGACTGGCAGCGGGACCCGAAGCAGTTGCGCAGGCTGGGTTTCTGATGCTCGGTGCGCACCGGGCCGACGTGGCGACCGCGGTGGTCGGCGAGCTCCGAGAGGTGTTGCTGGCCCCGCTCGGCGGCCGGATCGTGGCCAAGCTGGCCGACATCGTGATCGTGTTCCTGCCGGTGTACATCGTCGTCGCCGTCGCGGTCCCGGACAGTTTCCTGACTGTGCTTCTCGCCACACAGGTCGTGCTGGTGGTGTACGAGACCGTGCTGGTCGCGAAGACCGGTGCCACACCGGGCAAGCGGCTGGCGCGCGTGAAGGTCGTGCGGGTGGCCACCGGGCGCCCGCCCGGTTTCACTCACGCCTTCATCCGCGCGATCTCCAGCGTTCCCGCGAACCTTGTGCCCGCCGTGTCCGCGCTGTTCGACGAAAGCACCTACCGCGGCGGGCACGACCGGCTGGCCGGAACAGTCGTCATCGCCGCCTGAGTTGCGCCATTGACACCCGCTCTGTGTCGTTTTCTGGAATCCTGGCTCGTACAGGGCAGGGGAGTGAGCGATGGCTGAACGGCCGCAGGATCCGGTTCCGTCCGAGTACCTCGACGCCCAGCAGCAGACCTACCAGCAGCCGTTCGCGCCCTATCCGCAACAGCCGGGTTATCCGCCGCCGCCCGGCTACCAGCCGATGGGCTACCCGCAGCCGGGATACCCGCCGCCGTACGGCTACCCGGCGTACCTCCCACAACAGCCGCCGCCACCGAACTACCTCGGCTGGGCGATCGGCGCGATCTTCCTGTTCTGGCCGGTCGCGATCGCGGCGCTGATCAAGTCCGGCCAGGTGGAGCGGTACTGGGCGATGGGCCAGCCGGATCTGGCCAGGCAGGCGTCGGACTCCACCAAGACGCTGTGCGTGGTCGCCACCGTGATCGGCGGGGTCATGCTGGTGTTCGGATTCCTGATGTTCTTCTTCATGCTGAACGCGTTCTCGCGGTACGGGCCGATCTGAGACAATGACCAGGTGACTCTGTACCGCGACACAGGCGTAGTGCTGCGCGTGCAGAAACTCGGCGAAGCCGACCGGATCATCACCCTGATCACCCGCCGCCACGGCAAGCTCCGCGCGGTGGCCAAAGGCGTGCGGCGCACGACATCCCGGTTCGGCGCCCGGCTCGAACCGTTCTGCCACGTCGACGTGCAGTGCTACACCGGCCGGACGCTCGACGTGATCACCCAGGTCGAGACGGTCGACGCCTTCGCGCCCAAACTCGTCGACGACTACCAGCGCTACACGGCGGCCTGCGCGGTGCTGGAGACGGCCGAGCGCCTCTCGGCCGAAGAGGGCGAGCCCGTGCTGCGCCTGTACATGCTGGTGGCCGGCTGCTTACGGGCGTTGTCGGCGGGCGAGCGCGATCCGTCGCTGCTGCTGGACGCCTTCCTGATGCGGGCCATGGCCTTCGCGGGGTGGGCGCCTGCGGTGTTCGAGTGCGCCAAGTGCGGTACCCCGGGCCCGCACCAGTCCTTCAGCGTGCCCGCGGGGGGCGCGGTGTGTCCCGTGTGCCGTCCGCCTGGCTCAGCCAGCCCGGCGCAGGACTCGTTCGTGCTGATGGACGCGCTCATGCATGGCGTCTGGGACACGGCGGACCTGTCCAACTCCTCCGCCCGCCGCGAAGTCAGCGGTCTCGTGGCCGCCCACCTGCAATGGCACCTGGAGCGTCAACTGCGGTCTCTGCCGCTTGTTGAGCGCAAATCATACTGACTTCGCCGGCGGCTCTGGGTGTTGCCCTTGTCACGCACAACTTCGTGCGCTCTCGATCGTCCTTATCGATGGGTGCATGAATCAGGGCAGGGGAACTTAAAGGGGTAGTAATGAGCGGGTCTGGTTTTGCTGTTTTCACGTCCGATTCGAGTCCGTCGCCGCGCACGCTTGTCGACATTCTGGCGGTGACCACGGGAACTTTCCCTGATGCGCCCGCCTTGGCGGACGAGAACGTTTGCCTGACGTACACCGAACTGTCTTCGCAGGTGAACGCCGTTGCTGAGCGGCTGGTTGCCGCAGGCGTCGGCGCGGGGGACCGCGTCGGAGTGCGTATTCCGTCCGGCACATCGGACCTTTACGTCGGCATACTGGCGGTATTGTCCGTTGGCGCCGCCTATGTGCCTGTGGATTTCGACGATCCACCCGACCGGGCCGACGTCGTCTGGGTACAGGCCGGGGTGTGTGCCGTCCTCGGTGCGAACCTCGAAATAATTTCGCACAATTCAGGTCGCGGTGCGGCCGCCGTGCGAAAAGCTCCGAACAACTCGGACGACGCCTGGGTGATTTTCACGTCCGGATCGACCGGCACGCCCAAGGGTGTCGCGGTCACCCACCGCGCGGCGGCCGCGTTCGTCGACGCCGAGGCGCGGCTGTTCTGCCAGGACGACCCCATCGGGCCGGGTGACCGTGTGCTGGCCGCGTTGTCGGTCGCGTTCGACGCCTCGTGCGAGGAGATGTGGCTCGCGTGGCGGCACGGCGCGTGCCTCGTCGCGGCGCCTCGTGACCAGGTGCGGTCCGGTGTGGACTTCGGGACCTGGCTCGCCGACCACAAGGTCACCGTCGTGTCGACCGTGCCGACGCTCGCCGCGCTGTGGCCGCGTGAGTCGTTGGACGGTGTGCGGTTGTTGATCCTCGGTGGCGAAGCGTGTCCACCCGAGTTGGTGACACGACTTGCCGCCGACGGACGAGAGGTATGGAACACCTACGGCCCGACCGAGGCGACCGTGGTGGCGTGCGCGTCACGGTTGCACGACAACGAAGCCGTCCGGATCGGGTTGCCCCTGGACGGCTGGCAACTCGCGGTCGTCGACACCGCGGGCAACCTCGTCCAGCATGGCGAAGTGGGCGAGCTCGTGATCGGCGGTGTCGGTCTCGGCCGCTACCTCGACCCGGTCCGTGACACCCAGCGGTACGCGCCGCTGGCGGCCCTTGGCTGGGAACGCGCGTACCGGACAGGCGATCTCGTCCGCGCCGAGGCCGCCGGGTTGCTGTTCGTCGGCCGTGTGGACGACCAGGTGAAGATCTCCGGACGGCGAGTGGAACTCGGCGAGATCGACGCGGCGTTGTCCGCGTTGCCCGGTGTCACGGCCGCCGCGTGCGCGGTGCACCAGGCCGCGACCGGTGCGCCTGTGCTTGTTGGCTATGTCGTGCCAGGCGAGACGTTCGACGAGACGTATGCCCGGGAGATCCTGACCGGCCGTCTGCCCGCGGGCCTGGTTCCGCGTCTGGTCGAACTGCCCGCGTTGCCGATGAAGACCTCCGGGAAGGTCGACCGGGCCGCGTTGCCGTGGCCGCTGACCACGACCACCGCCGACGCCGAGCCGTTCCGGACCGAAACCGAGCAGTGGCTGGGCGACCAGTGGACCGAAGTGCTGGGTGTGCAGGCCGGCCGCGGCGACGACTTCTTCGGCCTCGGCGGCGGCAGCCTGGCCGCCGCGCGACTGGTCTCCTTGGTGCGCAAGCGTTTCCCGGCGGTCTCGGTACCGGATGTCTACCAGCGGCCCAGTCTCTCCGACCAGGCCGGCTGGCTGGACACCCTGCACGTGGACGAACCCGGGACCCGCACAGTCCTGCCGACGCCCCGGCGTGCCGGGCTGGTGCAGGCGGCCGTGCAGTTCGTGCTGTTCACCCTGACCGGCGCGAAATGGGTGCTCGCCCTGATCATCCTGAACGACCTGGTCGACCTGATCGACCCGGACCCGTGGGCGCCCCGGACGTCGTGGTGGATCGCGCTGGGCATCTGGCTCGCCCTGGTCAGCCCGATCGGCAGGCTGGGCATCGTGTACGCGAGTACCCGCCTGCTGCGGCGGGGGATCACCCCCGGTGAACATCCCCGCGGCGGGCGCGTCCACCTGAGGTTGTGGACGCTGGAACGCATCGCGGCCACGTTCGGCATGTCCGGGTTCACCGGTACGCACTGGGCTTCCCGGTACGCCCGCGTCCTCGGTTGCGCCGTCGGCGCGGACGTCATGCTGCACTCGATGCCCCCGGTGACCGGCCTCGCGGTCTTCGGCGACCGGTGCACGATCGAACCCGAAGTCGACCTCGCGGGCTGGTGGCTCGACGGTGACGTGCTGCGCGTCGGCACGATCAACATCGGCGCCGACACCCGTGTCGGCACGCGTAGCACCGTGCTGCCGGGCGCGCGTATCGGCGACGGTGCCGAAATCCTGCCGGGTTCCTGCGTCACCGCAACGGTTCCGGCCGGTCGTCGCTACGCGGGCACGCCCCTGCATGACGTCGGTGCGGCGGGCGAGGACTGGCCTGAGCCCCGCGGCACAACCCGCGCTCGTGGCTGGAACGCCGTGTACACGGCGTCGCTCATCGGCCTGGCCGCACTGCCTGTGCTGCTGACGATCCCGTGGGTGCTGCTCGGGTACTCGTTGGTCCGCAACGACGAAACCCTGAGTGCCTTCATGTGGCACATGGTCCTCATCGTTCCGTTCGCGACAGTGGGTGCGGTGGTCGTGTACGCCGGGGTTGTCGTCTCACTGGTGCGTCTGGCCGGGATGGGCATAGCCGACGGCACGCATCCGGCGCTGGGTCGAGCGGCCTGGTGCGTGTGGCTCACCGACCGGCTCATGCGTAGTTCCCGGGTGAATCTCTTTCCCTTGTACGCCAGCCTTGCCACCCCAACCTGGTTGCGTGCGTTGGGTGCCCGTGTCGGCCGTAACGTCGAGGCTTCCACAGTCGTCACGTTGCCACGGTTGACTCGGGTCAGCGACGGCAGTTTCCTCGCCGACGACGGTTTGCTCGCGCCGTTCGAGTCGCGCGGCGGTTGGATGCGGCTGGGGCACGTGCAGGTCGGTGAACGCGCCTTCCTCGGCAATTCCGGCATCCTCGGGCCGGGCCGAGCAGTCCCGGACCGCGCGTTGGTCGGGGTGCTGTCCTCTGCCCCCGCAGTGTCCGCGCCGGGGTCGTCGTGGCTGGGACGGCCCGCCATCGAACTGCCGCGCGTCGCGGAGACAGTGGACGCCACCCGCACGTTCGAACCACCGCGGCGGCTTGTCCTCGCGCGAGCCGCGATCGAGGCGTGCCGTGTGGTGCCGATCGTGCTCAGCGCGCTGCTGGGCGTGATGGCACTGGCCGTGCTCGACGAGGTCGTCACCAACTTCGGCCTCGGCATGGCGCTGGCCATCAGCGGTGTGCTGCTCGGAGTTGTCGGTGTGCTCGCGTGTGCGCTCACCACCACGGCGAAGTGGCTGCTCGTCGGCCGGTTCCGGCCAGGGCAGCACCCGCTGTGGAGCTCGTTCGTGTGGCGCAACGAGCTGTTCGACTGCTTCGTGGAACTGCTGGCCGTGCCGTGGCTCGTGCGCAGCTCGCCGGGCACGCCGTGGCTGAACACCTGGCTGCGCAGCCTCGGCGCCCGGATCGGCCGTGGCGTGTGGATCGAGACGCACTGGCTGCCCGAGAGCGACCTCGTGCACCTCGACGCGGGTGCTTCGGTGAACCGGGGTGTCGTGTTGCAGACACACCTGTTCCACGACCGCCTGATGCGCCTGGACACCGTCCGGGTCGAAGGCGGCGCGACCCTCGGCCCGAACAGCATCGCGCTGCCGGGCTCCACGGTCGGCACCGCGACCACGGTCGGCCCGGTGTCGCTGGTGATGCGTGGCGAGGACCTGCCGGGTCGCAGCCGCTGGCTCGGCAACCCGGTCCGCGCCTGGGAGTAGGCCCGGTGGCTGTGGCTGTGGCCACCGCCCGCACGGCGGTGGCCACAGGGGCGCACCCGCGGGGTGAGTACCTTGTCAGTGCCCCTGTTCCCAGCCCCGAAGGAGCAGTTCGTTGCTTCGCCGACGCCGTGACCGCGAGCGGCCCGAGTTCCGTCCGCCGGACCCGCATCCGTCCGGTGCGAAACCGCCTGTGCTCGACCAGGTGCCCGCGCACGTCGCCATCGTCATGGACGGCAACGGTCGCTGGGCCAACCAGCGCGGCCTGCCCCGCACCGAGGGCCACAAGCGCGGCGAGGAAGTCGTGCTCGACGTCGTGAAGGGCTGTATCGAGGTCGGGGTGAAGTGGCTGTCGGTCTACGCCTTCTCCACCGAGAACTGGAAGCGCAGCCCGGACGAGGTCCGGTTCCTGATGAACTTCAACCGCGACGTCATCCACCGCCGCGTCGACGAACTCGACGCGCTCGGCGTGCACGTGCGGTGGGCGGGCCGGCTGCCCAAGCTGTGGCGCAGCGTGGTCAACGAGCTCAAGATCGCCGACGAGCGCACCAAGGACAACGATGTGCTCAACCTGACGATGTGCGTCAACTACGGTGGCCGCGCCGAGGTCGCCGACGCCGCCAGGGAGGTCGCCAAGCTCGTCGCGGCAGGCAAGATCAACCCCGACCGGGTGGACGAGCGGACCATCGCCAAATACCTCTACCAGCCCGAGATGCCGGACGTGGACCTGTTCATCCGGCCGTCCGGTGAGCAGCGCACCTCGAACTTCATGCTGTGGCAGTCCGCGTACGCCGAAATGGTGTTCATGGACATCCTGTGGCCGGACTTCGACCGCCGTGACCTCTGGCGCGCGTGCGAGGCGTACGCCAACCGCGACCGCCGCTTCGGTGGCGCCATCGACGCGGCGACCGCCAACGAAACAACGGGAGATCCACAGTGACAAGCGAGGCCGCGAGCACGGCGGCACTGCTCAGCAAGGCCCGCGAGGCACTGGAGATGTACCACCACGTCTTCGTCGACGACGACGGCGCGTTGACCTTCCGGCACGGCGAAGTGCCCTGCGCGGTGCAGGCCATGCAACTGGCCGAGGGCCTCAACGTGCTGAGCCTGCAGTGCGTGGTGGCGTGGGACCTGCCGGACTCCGCGGAGGTCATGACGTCGGTCGCCAACAGGGGCGGAGAGGCCCTGTTCGGAACCGCGGCGGTCGTGCACACTGACCACGGCATCGACGTCACTCTGCGCTACACGTTCCCCGCGGAGGGTCTCGACGTCAACGCGCTGGGCACGTTGTTCATGCTGGTCGTGTCCGGTGCCTCCTCGTTCCGGACGGATCTAGTGGCGGGATCGCACCAGTGACCACAGTCGCAGCGGATCAAGAAGACACGCATCATCATCCGGCGCCGAGGAAGCGCCGACTGCCGATCGGGTCGCTGGAGATCCTCTGCGTCCTTCTTGTCGCCGCGGTGGTGTTCCAGGACCAGTTGGCGAGCCTGCTCAGCTCCGAACAGATCCGCACCGGGGCGACGAAGTTCGTCGCGGTGTGCGCCCAGGCGATCCCGTTCCTGGTGCTCGGGGTGCTCATCAGCGGCGCGATCGCGGCGTTCGTGCCCCCGAGCGTGTTGCGCAAGGTCCTGCCGCGCAGGCAAGCGCTGGCCGTGCCGGTGGCAGGCGTCGCGGGTGTCGCTCTCCCCGGCTGTGAATGCGCGTCGGTGCCGGTGTCGCGGCGCCTGATCCAGCAGGGCGTGGCGCCGTCGGTCGCGCTGGCGTTCCTGCTGGCGGCGCCCGCCGTGAACCCGATCGTCCTGGTCTCGACGGCGGTGGCGTTCCCCGGCAACCCGGAAATGGTCCTCGCCCGGTTCGTCGGCTCGCTGGCGACCGCCATCGTGATGGGATGGCTGTGGGCGCGCTTCGGCAAGCTGGAGTGGATGGCCGAGCGCGCGCTGCGGCGCCTGCCCGACCGGGACGGCCGCTCCCGTTGGGTGACCTTCGTCGAAACGGCCAGGCACGACCTGGTCGACTCGGGCGGCTTCCTGGTCATCGGTGGCCTGACCGCGGCGGTGCTGAGCGTCGTCGTGCCCGCGTCGTGGTTGGAAAGCCTGAGCGGGCAGATCATCCTCGGCGTGATCGTGATGGCGCTGCTCGCGGTGATCCTCGCGATCTGCAGCGAGGCCGACGCGTTCGTCGCCGCGTCGCTGTCGATGCTCCCGCTGCTGCCGCGCCTGGTGTTCCTCGTGGTGGGCCCGGCGGTGGACGTGAAACTGGTGGCGCTGCAGGCGGGCACGTTCGGCAAGAAGTTCGCCTTCCGGTTCGCGCCGATGACGTTCGCGGTGGCGATCGTCTGCGGGGTCGTGGCGGGACTAGTGGTGTTCGGAGGCGTGCGGTGAAGCGGGAAACGCAGAACATCCTGTTGGTCCTGCTGGGCGGGGCCCTGCTGAAGATCGCGCTGAACGGCACCTACCTGCGCTACGTCAAACCGGGCCAGCAGGCATGGCTGATCGCGGCGGGCGCGGTGATGGTGGTGATCGCCTTCGTGTCGATCACCCGGGACGTGCTGGCGGCGAGAAAGCCGGAACAGGTGACGGCCGCCGTGGACGACCACGGCCATGACCACGGGCACGGCATCCAGTCACACAGCACCTGGCTGCTGATCCTGCCGGTCCTCGCGGTCTTCCTGGCGCCCCCGGCGCTCGGCGAGGACGCGGTGAACAGGGCAGCGGGACGAACGCCGCCACCACCGGCCGCGGAGTACAGCTTCCCGGCGCTGCCCGCGGGAGACGTGGTCGACCAGCGCGTGATGGACTTCGTCGACCGAGCGGCCTGGGACAAGGCCGGAACGCTGAACGACCGCAACATCCGCCTGACCGGTTTCATCGCGCACAACGGCGACTCCACCTACCTGGCGCGGCTCGCCATCGGCTGCTGCGCGGCGGACGCCTACCCGGTGAAGGTGAAGCTCGAAGGGCAAGGACTGAACACCCTGGTCAGCGACACCTGGGTGAAAGCGGTCGTGCGCTACCAGCCAGGCACGTCCACCAAAGAATCCCGGCACGTGCCCACGGTGACGGTGACCGACTTCCAGTCCGTCCCCGAACCCCCGGACCCGTACGAGTACTGACCGGGCTCTCGCTGGCCAACCACTAGCGCCGAACGCCGGTCAGGCCCCCGAATCGGGGGGCCTGACCGGCGTCGATCAGCTCGAAAGGGCGGTCGTCAGCCCGACTTGGTGCAGCTCGCGCAGGTACCGAAGACCTCCACGGTGTGGCTGACTTCGGAGAAGCCGTTCTCCTCGGCGACCCGGTCTGCCCACTTCTCCACCGCCGGGCCCTCGACCTCCACCGTGCGACCGCATACGCGGCACACCAGGTGATGGTGGTGGTGGCTGGAGCAACGACGGTAGATCGCTTCACCGGTGTCCGTGCGCAGCACATCCACCTCGCCCGCGTCCGCCAACGACTGCAAGGTCCGGTAGACCGTTGTCAGACCGATCCCCTCACCACGTTTGCGCAGTTCCTCGTGCAGGTCCTGGGCCGAACGGAAGTCGTCCAGGTCGTTGAGGAGCTCCGAGACCGCGGCGCGCTGCTTGGTCGAGCGCCGGGCCGTGGTGGGTGGCGTGCGGTTGATCGTCATCAAGTGTGAGCCTCCTCCACATGCGTTACCGCGTCCACCACGATATGCGAGAGATGCTCGTCGACCAGCCGGTAGACCACCTCACGGCCGTGTCGTTCGCCGTACACGACGCCCGCCGACTTCAGCACCCGGAGGTGCTGGCTGATCAGGGGCTGGGCCACCCCGAGCGCTTCGACGAGTTCGTGCACACACCGGTCGGACTCACGCAGCTGCAGCACGATCGAGATCCGCACCGGCGCCGCGAGAGCACGCAGCAGGTCGCCCGCCGCGGTCAGCGTCGCGGGTGAGCGCCCTGGAGCTGGCTCTGTCGATGTCCGCCCCGGCGAATGCTCAGTGGTGGCCGGATCAACGCCCAGGTCTGTCGTCGACTGTTCGAGCATCAGCCACCTCACTTGCTAGGTTCGCCCCTGACCCAAGTCTAGTCGCTAATGAATTCGGTAGTCGTGTTCAGCGCAGCTGGATGATCGCGACGGCGATCAGGATCCCCAGGACGAGCACGCGCAGCAGCCGTTCGTTGGGCCTGAGCACCGACCACGTGGTGGCGAGCAGGACGCCGACACCGGCCGCGAGCAGCCCGAGCAGAACGGCCCCGATCAGGCCGCTGACCAGCACACCGGTCAAAAACAGTGCGATGACCACGACGAACACGGCGATCGGCCGCACCCGCGCCAGCGGCCCGTCACCGGCGATGAGCTGCGCCCGCATGTTCCTTCTGCCTCGCACGGTGTGCCTCCTCGGCTCGGCGATACCGTGTCGTCGCATCGTAGTGTCGGGCAGAAAGGCGTCAGCGTGCTGCTGGTCTGTGGGTTCACCGTGCCGGAAGCGGAGTCAGCCGGGTTCTCCGCCGACGCGACCAAGGCGATACGACTGCTGACCGCCCAGGACGGCTGTGTCCGCGCGGTGCTCGGGCACTCCGCCGACGACCCCGACCGCTGGGCGCTGACTGTGGAATTCACCTCGGTGGTCGCCTACCGCCGCGCGATGTCCCCCTTTGACGTGCGGGAACACGTCATCCCGTTCCTGTCCCGCGGCGACGCGAGCGCCTACGAGGTCCATACCACGGCCACCGACGGTGAAGCCGACAACCGCGTCAGCGTGGTTGCCGCCGACGCCGGTACTGCGGGCCCACGCGACGCCAGCGGTCCAGCCATGCCCCGCTGAACTCGCTGAATCGCCCCTGGTCCTGGGGGCACGAGGTGCACACGAACGTGTGAACACGTCCAACTCCAGGAACGGGGTGTGGAGACGCGTCCGCTACTCGTGCCGGATCACGCTGCGTGTTCGCAAGTCGGGCAACTGCAGTCGGCGCAGGTGCAGTTGGCGCACGAATCCGAGCATGAGCTGCACGAACACGCCGCGTGGTTGCACGTCGGACATGCGCAGTCCGAGCACGAGCACACAGCGCACGAGTCCGAGCAATGGGGACAAGTGCAGACGTCGCACTCGTCGTAGTGCACGCCGCGGTCAGTCACGTGCTCCCGGTGCACATGGCCGTCGTGCAGGTAGTCGACGTGGTCGGCGTGCACGACGGCCTCGTGTCCGCAGCCTGGCCCGTGGGTGTGGCGGTGTGCCTCTGCCTGGTGGTGTTCGACCGTGGTCATCGATTGGTCCCTTCGGCGGTATCCTCTCTGGTGAATGGTCGGATTCGTATGCGTGCATCACAAGTCGGATCCGTGTCGATCAAGCCAATGGGGTGAAAGGGGAATCCCCTCGTGGTGGCCGCTGACAGGCGGCTACCCTGGCAGTCCCCGAGCTGTTCCCCGTGTACCTGTATGGAGTGTTCGTGCCCGCCGATCGGATAGATACCGTCGTCAGCCTTTGCAAGCGCCGTGGCTTCGTCTACCCGTCCGGGGAGATCTACGGCGGTACGCGGTCGGCTTGGGACTACGGGCCACTGGGCGTCGAGCTCAAGGAGAACATCAAGCGGCAGTGGTGGAAGGCCGTCGTGCAGGGCCGCGAGGACGTCGTCGGCATCGACTCCTCGGTGATCCTGCCCCGTGACGTGTGGGTCGCCTCCGGCCACGAGAAGGTGTTCACCGACCCGTTGGTGGAGTGCCTGAGCTGCCACAAGCGGTTCCGTGCCGACCAGCTCGCCGAGGAGTACGAGCAGCGGTCCGGCAAGGCGACCGACGAGAGCGACCTGACCGACGTACCGTGCCCCAACTGCGGTACCCGCGGCCAGTACACCGAGCCGCGCGCGTTCAACATGATGCTCAAGACCTACCTCGGTCCGGTCGAGTCCGCCGAGGGCATGGCCTACCTGCGGCCCGAGACCGCGCAGGGCATCTTCGTGAACTACCTGAACGTGCAGACCACCTCCCGTCGCAAGCCGCCGTTCGGCATCGGCCAGATGGGCAAGTCGTTCCGCAACGAGATCACCCCCGGCAACTTCATCTTCCGCACGCGCGAGTTCGAGCAGATGGAGATGGAGTTCTTCGTCGAGCCCGGCACCGATGAGGAATGGCACCAGACGTGGATCGACGAGCGCATGCGCTGGTACGTCGATCTGGGCATGGATCCGGACAACCTCCGTCTGTACGAACACCCGAAGGAAAAGCTGTCCCACTACTCCAAGCGGACGGTGGACATCGAGTACCGCTTCGGCATCGCCAGCGGTGAGTGGGGCGAGCTGGAGGGCATCGCCAACCGGACCGACTTCGACCTGACGACCCACTCCAACCACTCGGGCGTGGACCTGTCCTACTTCGACCAGACCACGGACTCCCGCTACCGGCCGTACGTGATCGAACCGGCAGCCGGTGTCGGCCGCGCGATGATGGCCTTCATGCTGGACGCCTACAACGAGGACGAGGCGCCCAACGCCAAGGGCGGTGTCGACAAGCGCGTCGTGCTGCGGTTCGACCGGAGGCTGGCCCCGATCAAGGTCGCGGTGCTTCCCCTTTCGCGTAACGCGGACCTCTCCCCGAAGGCACGCGACGTGGCCGCGGCGTTGCGCCGCAACTGGAACACGGACTTCGACGACGCCGGCGCGATCGGCCGCCGCTACCGCCGCCAGGACGAGATCGGGACTCCTTTCTGTGTCACGGTCGACTTCGACTCGCTCAACGACCAAGCGGTGACCGTCCGCGAACGCGACACCATGACCCAGGAGCGAGTCTCGATCGACAAGCTCGAGGCCTACCTGGCCGCCCAACTGCCGGGCTGCTGACCCGGTACAGGGCCGAGAAGGACTTGGCCCCTGAACTGGTCCCCGAAAGCTGGACTGGCTGACTGAAGGTCAGGCCGCGAGGGCCTGGGCTCGGTATTCGACCGGGCTCAGGCCCTCGAGTGGCCGAGACACGGGTTGTACCAGTCGATGTACTCGTCGAGGGCCGTGGTGAACTCGGCGACGGTGTCGAACGTGGTGTGGTGGACCATTTCTTCCTTCAGATGGCCGAAGAGGTTCTCGGCGACGGAGTTGTCCGGGCAGTGGGCTCGTCTCGACATCGACTGGGTCAGACCCGCGTCGGCCAGCAGGGTGCGCCAGGATGCGTGCTGGTACTGAAAGCCCTGGTCGGAGTGCACCAGCGGTGCGGCCGCGGCGAGCAGGGTCGTAGACCTTGCGGTCCCCGATGCGGAACTCGGTCACGTCAGTGACCCATTTCGTGTCCGGCGCGGACGCGGTGAACTCGCGGTTGGGTGCGTTCTTGGCGGTCGTGCCGGTCTGCCCGAGCCAGGACCGGTGGCGGCGTGGCCACCGGACCTCGCAGACCAGGCCGAGGGTGTTCATCAGCGTGAGCACCGTTTCTTGGCCACCTGCCAGCCCTGGCGGGTCAGCACTGTGTGGATCCGCCGGGTGCCCGTAGCGGCCGTGGGCGGCCCGAACGTCTCGATGATCGCGGTTGTGAGCTCCGCGTGCGGGTCTCGCCCCTGCTCCTTCAAGGCCCGCAGTTTTCCAGGTATGCCACCTTCGCGGACAACTCGAGGTTCTCCTGCCGCAAGCGCTCCAGCTCGCTGAGCCTGGAGGTGTCGGCGGGCTTGGCCGGTCGGCCTTTTCGCTTGGACCGCAACGCTTCCTCGCCGTCACGCCGGTACGCCCGAACCCAGCCCTCCACCAGCTTGGGCGAGGACAGATCGTGCTCGCGTGCCAGCTCGATCGCGCTCGCCTCACCCGCGACGAACCGGCGCACGACCTCGAGCTTGAACTCGAACGTGAACGACCGCTTGCCCGGGTTCATCACCAGCGCTCCCGCGCCTCGCAGCCTCCAACGATCACGCAAGCGTCGCACCGCCGTCGCAGACACCCCCAACCGGGCCGACACGGCCTTCTCGCCATACCCAGCCTCGAACAACGCGAAAGCAGCCTCCCGCTGCCGCTCAGACAACGAACTTCCTGGATACACCGAACCGCTTCCCGGAGAGTCGGAACTGGATTCCCAGTCCAGCTTCCAGGGAGCGGTTCACCTGCGGTTGCCGTCCCTCGTGAGTCCCAGCCAGCACACCGGGACTCACGAGGAAACAGCGGGGACACCCGTCCGGGGGCGCTCCACGCTCGCTTCCCCGGACTGTCGACCCGGTGCGTCCCACTGGCCGACGAGCTCCACCTGCCGTGGCCACATGGGAAAGACTGAAGGACTGCGGACGTTCACGCCCTCCGCCCACCCTGATCGTGTACGACCTAGAGCGCTCGGCGCGGAGATCACCGCAACGCCGACCGGCGCGCCGTGTGCCCGCTAAACGCACGGAACAGAGGATGTCTTCCAGGCGGAAGGCTGCGCATCCGCGAACACGCTGTCTTGTTGTGGTGGTTTGATCTGCGGTCACCACCACGCCGCCCGGCTGCGTAGACACCATGCCGCCCCGCAGGTTCATCGGCGCGGAACGCTCATGCGGGAGGCCTATGGATCGGTGTCCTGTCCAGCTGCCGGTCGGTGCGGGTGGAGGTCCGCGACCGGACCGGCAGCGTGAACACAGCACGAATCCATTCAGAGCGATTCCGTCCACTGCGGACGATCGCCTATGCGGACGACCAGACCTCGGAACAAGCGTCCGCAGGGACATTCGCGGCTATAACAGCAAATGGTTCTCCTTTCGTTGGAGACAAGTGGGGCCGCGCGGCCAGGCGGCTGGGGGCGTACACCCGGCCACGCGGTGCTTGTGACGCGACGGGTCAAGCGCTCGGGCAGACACGGGTTCGGGCTTGGTCGAACGTGGCGATCAGCTCGGCGATCACTCCTTGCGGGTCGGAACGCAGCCGGGTGGCCGGTGTGTGCAGAACGAGGAGGCCGGTCGCGGCCAGCCGGGACCCTCGTTTCAGCGCGGTCGGGTAGCTGTCGGGATCGGGGTCGAAGTCGAAGGCGTGCACGTCCCACGCCAGCCGCATGTCGTCCCATGTCCCGGTGACAGCGCCGAGGGGGTTGCCCATGGCGTCGTCTACGGGCGCGTTCCATCGCGGCGGGGGTAGCCCGGCGCGAAGGACGAGGTCACGAGCCAGGGACGCGACACCTGAGCGGATACGCCCGCCCATGTCGTGCAGCACTTCCTGACACAGCGCGGCGCCACGCCGTGTGCCCACGACAAGTTCGGTGTTCAGCTCGTCCAGCCGGACGCCCTTGTGGAACACGACTTCGGCGAACACCGTGCTCACCACGGCCCGGCTGGTGATCCGCCTCGCCGCGTCGACGGCGGCCCGGGCGAGCGGGGCCGTCAGCAGTCCGTGCCGGAGCACGGGACGGGGCGGACTCAGGGTTCGCTCCACCAGCACACTGGCACTGCTGCGGACGAAACGCCTGCTGGGCACCAGAACGTGCACGCGTCCGTGGGGAAGCATCGGGCGCAACCCATGCAGCGTGAGCGCGTCGCTGCCTGTCACCACAGCGCCTTCACCCGCATACCGCAGCGCCGCCTGGATCAGCTGCCACCTGGTGGGAGCGGTGCGGTCGAGCAGGAGGACGCCGGGTAAAAGGCGTTGCCACGGCCCGCCGGGCAGGCATCTTCGGTTCACCGTGGCGCCGGTGAGGCCCAGGTCGACAAGGTCGGCGGCGAGGGCCACGCGGTGGGGGAACAGCAGGGACAGTGCTTCCAGATCGATCAGGTCTCGGTTCGGCATGCTTCCACTCTGGCCAGTGGGGCCGGGGTGGGGAAAGTCGCCGGGCCCGGGCCTGTGGACAACTGTCGACTGTGGATAAGTCGGGGTTGTTGATCTCGAGCGAGGTGAGGTCGCCCGCGGTTTGTGGTAACGGGCCCACGACAAATGTCATGGTCGGATTCATGACGAGCGGCCTGCTGATCAGGCCGGGAAAGGGCGCATCGTCGACACCGTGAAAGAACACGGAGCCGCGGTCAGCATCACGGAACTGACCAAGACCTACGGCGAGTTGCGCGCCGTCGACGCGATCGACGTCCTGATCGCCCCCGGCGAGGTGGTCGCCCTGCTCGGCCCCAACGGCGCGGGTAAATCGACCACCGTCGACATGATCCTCGGGCTGACCACGCCCGACACCGGTCGGGTGCTGGTCTTCGGCAACACCCCGCGCCAGGCGGTCGCCGAAGGCGCGATCGGCGCGATGTTGCAGAACGGCACCCTGCTCGACGACGCCACCGTCGAGGAAACCGTCGGGATGATCGCTTCGCTGCACCGCAAGCCGTTGCCGGTCGCCGAGGCGATGCGCCGGGCGGGCGTCGAGGAGTTGGCGAATCGCCGCTGCACCAAGCTCTCCGGCGGCCAGCGGCAGCGCGTCCGGTTCGCCGTCGCCCTGGTCGCCAACCCCGACCTGCTCGTCCTGGACGAGCCGACCGCCGCGATGGACGTCGGCACCCGCCGGGAGTTCTGGGCGTCGATGCGGGAATTCACCGACCAGGGGCGCACAGTGCTGTTCGCGACGCACTACCTGGACGAGGCGGAGGAGTTCGCCGACCGCGTGATCCTCATGCGCGCGGGGAAGGTCGTCGCGGACGGCAGCGTTGCCAGCGTCCGTGAGATGGCGTCCGGCCGCACGATCTCCGCCGTACTGCCGGGCGTCCCGGTCGAACTGCTCGACGACATGCCCGGAGTGGCGTCCGCCGAACGGCGTGCCGACCGGATCCAGTTGCACTGCAAGGACTCCGACGCCGCGTTGCGAGCGTTGCTGCACTACTCGGACGCGCGCGACATCGAGGTCAGCGCCGCCGGACTCGAAGAAGCCTTCCTCGCCCTCACCGCACAGGAGATCACCCGATGAGCACCGGATATCTGATACTGGAGATCAAACGGGCGTTGCGCGCGGCCAAGTTCCTGATCTTCACTGTCGCGTTGCCGATCCTGATGTTCGTGTTCCTCTCGAACCTCGGCGAAGGCGACGCGAACGCGAAGGCCAGTCTGATGGTCGGCATGATCACGTGGGGCGCGTTCTCCGCGGCGTTGTTCGCCGGTGCGCGGGTGGCCGTCGAACGGGACGCCGGCTGGCAGCGGCAGTTGCGGCTGACCCCGCTGAGCGGAGCCGGGTACCTGGTCGGCAAGGGCGTTGTCGGCATGGTGGTGGCACTGCCCGCGGTCGTGCTCGTTCCGCTGGTCGGCGCGCTCGGTCAGGGGGTCACGCTGGACGCCGCGCAATGGGCTCAGGTCACCGCGGGGGTCTGGCTGGCGGCGATTCCGTTCGCGTTGCTCGGTTTGTTGCTCGGGCAGTACGGCACTGCCGACAGCATGCAGTCGATCACCGGTGTGCTGATGATGGTGCTGGCGATGTTCGGTGGCCTCTGGGTGCCTTTGTCGGCATTGCCCGGCTTGTTCGGCGTCATCGCGAAGATCCTGCCGACGTACTGGATGAGCCAGATCGGAGCGTCGGCGCTCGGGTCGTCGGAGAACGTGCTCACCTGCGTGCTCGTCCTGGCGGCGTGGACGGTGGTGCTCGGTGCGCTTGTCATTCGTCGTTACCGTTTGGACAGTGCGCGCCGTTGACGTCGTACCGTGAGCTCGTGAACAGCCTGTGGACCTGGCCGGAGCCGCCGCCGAGCCGGCGGCGGACGATCGGGCAGGTGCTTTTCCCTGCCGCGTTCCTTTTGTTTCTCGTTCGAGCGGTGATCGACGGTTACAGCGGGCAGTACGCGGGTTGGGTCGGCACTGTGGTGCTGGTTGTCGTCGTGCTGTACTCGGTCACGTACATGGCCTCGTTGCGGTTCGGGCTGTGCTCGTCCCCGCTGGTCCGCGTGCTGTATGTGGCCATCGCCACGGTCTTTCCCGTGGTGTTGGGGATTCTGCTCGAAGCGGAGGATCTGACCTATCTGACGTTCGCGATCGTCTCGGCGCTGGCACTGCTGCCCGCCGGGATCGGGCTGGCGTACGGGCTGTGCGGCACGGCGGCGATGTTGATCGCGACGGCGGCCGAGACCGGCAGGCCGGACTTCGATTCCGGGGTGATCATGCTGGTGCTGACCATCTCGATCTTCACGGCGCGAGCGTTCTTCCGGAAGTCGGACGAACTGGAGTTGGCCCGCGACGAGATCAGGACGCTCGCGGTGGCCGAAGAGCGCGTCAGGGTCGCTCGTGACCTGCACGACGTCCTCGGCCACAGCCTCACGACGATCACGCTGAAGGCGGGCCTGGCCCGGCGGATACTGGAAAGCTCGCCGGACGTCGAGCGCGCGCTGGCGGAGGTGCACGACGTGGAGCGGCTGTCGCGGCAGGCGCTGACCGAGATCAGGGCGACGGTGTCCGGTTACCGCAAGATGTCGTTGCCCGCCGAGATCGCCACCGCCAAGGCGGCGCTGTTGGCGGCGGGGATCGATGCCGACCTGCCGCAGGCGGTCGACGACGTCCCCGGCGAGCTGCGGGAGCCGTTCGGGTACGTGCTGCGGGAAGCGGTGACCAACGTGATCAGGCACAGTGGCGCGAGCCGGTGTGAGATCAGGCTGGGCGAGTCGTGGATCGAGGTCGTGGACAACGGTCGCGGACGGTCCGCCGACGGTGACCACGACGGCAACGGGCTCGCCGGGCTGCGTGAGCGCCTGGCGAAGGTGGACGGCAGGCTGACGGCGGCCCAACGAGGAGAAGGCGGGTTCATGGTGCGCGCGGACGTGACGACGTGATCAGAGTGCTGCTGGCCGACGACCAGACACTCGTGCGGGGAGCGCTGGCGGCGATGCTCGGCCTGGAAGCCGACATCGAGGTGGTCGCCGAGGTCGGTACCGGTGACGACGTGCTGCCAGCGGCCCGGCGGACCAAACCGGACGTCGCGCTGCTGGACGTGCAGATGCCGGGCAAGGACGGCATCGCCGCGGCGGCCGAGCTGCGGGCCGAGATGCCGGGCTGCCAGGTCGTGATGTGCACGACGTTCGGGCGGCCCGGGTACCTGAGCCGGGCGCTGGCCGCGGGAGCCGCCGGGTTCGTGGTCAAGGACGCGCCGCCCGAGCAGCTCGTGGACGCGGTTCGCCGGGTGAACGCCGGGCTGCGCGTCGTCGACCCGTCGCTGGCGGCCGAATCGCTCGCCACCGGGCAGAGTCCGCTCACACTGCGGGAACGCGAGGTGCTCGCGGAGTCCAGCGACGGCGGCACCATTTCGGACATCGCCAAGTCGCTGCACTTGTCCGAGGGGACGGTGCGCAACCACCTGTCCGCCGCGATCGGCAAGACCGGTGCCCGCACCAGGGCCGAGGCGGCCAGGCTGGCCGAGGAACGCGGCTGGCTCTGACCGGGATTCCCACCGGGATTTCGGCCGGGATTTCTGCGGGGATTCCCTTCTGGGCCAGCGGGACGCCGGAACTGTCGGACCCGTCTGCCATGATGCGGGAGTGAACGTTGAAACCCGTCCGGCGGGGACCAGGAGGTGGATCGTCCGGGGCCTGCTTGGCCTCGTGCTGATGCTCGTCCTGGTCGTCGGTGGCACCGGGTTCCGGGTGTGGCAGCAAGCCCGGCAGGACGACCGGACCAAGGCGGATGCTGTCGTCGTGCTGGGCGCGGCGCAGTACGACGGCCGACCGTCCCCGATTCTCGAAGCCCGTCTGAAACACGCGAAGAACTTGTTCGACCGTGGCGTGGCCGGGTACATCATCACCGGCGGCGGCCGGCGGACAGGCGACATCTACACGGAGGCCGAGGCAGGCAGGCTGTGGCTGACGTCGCATGGTGTGCCGCGGGCCAAGGTCATCGTCGTCGGCGAGGGCAGCGACACCCTGGGAACGATCAACGCGGTGGCGAAGACCGCGTTGGACCGTGGCTGGCGGTCCGCGGTGATCGTCAGTGACCCGTGGCATTCCTTACGGGCCCGCACAATGGCCCACGACGCGGGACTGTCGGCGTGGACGTCGCCGACGCACTCGGGCCCGGTCGTGCAGACCAGGGAGACCCAGGCGAAGTACATCCTCAGGGAGACCGGGGCCCTGTTGTACTACCGCGTCTTCAACGCGCCCGCCGACGACATCGGTGTTGATCTCCAGTGACGTACACGGCGCACGACGCGGCCCGGAGGCTCGAGGAACCTCGCAAGGGTGGCGGGCTGCCGGGCATGTCGCCGCCAAGGCGGAGCCCGTTCTCGCGGGACCGTGCCCGAGTGCTGCACTCTGCGGCGTTGCGCAGGCTGGCGGGCAAGACCCAGGTCGTCGGGCCGGGTGAGGGCACCGAGGTGTACGGCGTGCCGCGGACCAGGCTGACGCACTCGCTGGAAGTCGCCCAGATCGGCAGGGAGATCGCGGAGGAGCTGGGCTGCGATCCCGACATCGTCGACACGGCCGGCCTCGCCCACGACATCGGGCACCCGCCGTTCGGTCACAACGGCGAGACGGCGCTGGACGCGGCGGCGGTGGACTGCGGCGGTTTCGAGGGCAACGCGCAGACGTTGCGGATCCTGACCAGGCTGGAGCACAAGGCCGGGGACGCCGGGTTGAACCTGACCAGGGCGGTGCTGGACGCGTCGGTGAAGTACCCGTGGCCGCGCACGGCGGGAGCGCGCAAGTTCGGCGTGTACGAGGACGACCGCGAGGTGTTCGACTGGATCCGGCAGGGCGCGCCGGAACGGCGGTGCTGCCTGGAATCCCAGGTGATGGACTGGTCGGACGACGTGGCGTACTCGGTGCACGACGTGGAGGACGGTGTGCGCGCCGGCCGGATCTCGCTCGGTGTGCTGACCGACGCGGAGGAACGCGCGGCGGTGGCGGAGCTGGCGGCCAAGCATTTCTCCGCCGAGCCGTTCTCGGAGCTGGAGGCGGCAGCGGCGCACCTGCTGGACCTGCCCGCGGTGGCCGCGGCCGCCGGGTACGACGGGTCGATCGGGGCGCAGGTCGCGTTGAAGCGATTGACCAGTGAACTGGTCGGGCGGTTCGCGTCCGCCGCGGTGGGGGAGACGCGGCGCATCCACGGTGACGGGGATTTGTCGAGGTACGCCGCGGACCTCGCGGTGCCACGGCAGGCTGCTGTCGAGGTGGCGCTGCTGAAGTCGCTGGCGTTGCGGTACGTGATGAGCGACCCGGCCAGGCTGGCGATGCAGGACCGGCAGCGCCGGCTGTTGACCGAGTTGCTCCACGCGCTGGGCGAGCGCGCACCGGAGGCACTGGAACCGGCGTTCCAGCCCGCATGGCAAGCAGCGGGTGATGACGCACAGCGTTCACGTGTGCTGATCGACCAGGTGGCGTCGCTGACCGACGCGCAGGCCGTGGCCTGGCACGCGGCGTTCGTTCGCTCGCGGTGAACTGCCCCGGACTGTGTCCGGTGGCACACTCGGGGGTATGGCCAACCCAATTACACGCGCGATCAGGTCAGCGATCCGGCGGTTACTGCGTCGCCGGGTGGCCGCTGGAGCCGGACGGGGGCGTCCCGGTGAGGCCGGTGGTTCGGCAGGGGTCCGCGAGCCGCGGCGTCCGAAGCCGAACGGCCCGCAGTCGGCCGAGGGGCACAAACCACACCCGCAGGACGGGCAGACGATCACATTGGAGGATCCGCGCCGGTGACTGTGCAGGCACATCTGGATTTCACCGTCGCCGTCCAGGACGTTCTCACCGAGGCGGGCAGTCCCGCCGGAAACGTCGTGTGGTCGCCGTTCTCGGTCGCCAGCGCGCTCGCGTTGGTCACTAGGGGAGCGGCGGGAACGACCAAGGACGAACTCGCCGCGTTGCTGCTCGGAGACAAGTCGGCCGAAGTCGAGGACTTGATCCGGCTGCTGGGCAAGGCCGAACGGCTCGACGAGCCGCAGCGCGACCAGCAGGAGCCGGTGATCGAGGTGGCTAACACCCTCTGGGCGGACGAGCGCGTCCGGATCCGGCAGTCCTTCGCCGACGCGCTGCGCGCCATGCCGAGCGGTGCGGTGCGCCCGGCACCGTTCAAGGACGACCCGGAAGGCTCCCGTGACCTGATCAACGCCGACGTGGCGAAGACGACGAGGAAGCTGATTCCCGAGTTGTTGCCATCCGGTGTGATCAAGCACGACACCGTCGCCGCGTTGGTCAACGCCCTGTACCTGAAGGTCGGCTGGCGGCACAAGTTCGAGGAAGCCGCGACCGAGTCGCTGCCTTTCAACGCGCCGGGCGGCGCGGTGCCGGTGCCGACGATGTGGCTCAGCGAGAACGTGGGCTACGCGAGGCAGTCCGGCTGGCAGGTGGTGGCGTTGCCGTCCGTCGGCGGTGTCGAGGCGGTCGTGCTGCTCCCGGACGGCGAGCTATCCACAATGGACTCGCGGACGCTGCGGAGCCTGCTCGGCGCGACCAAGCGCCAGAAGGTGAGCCTGCGGCTGCCGAAGCTGCGGCTGAAGCTGCAGACCGAGCTGACGGCCACACTGAACCGGCTCGGGGTGCGCACGGTCTTCACCGACGACGCGGACCTGAGCGCGATCAGCGAGGACCCGCTCGCTGTCCAGGCGGTCATCCACGAGGCGGTGCTCAAGATCGACGAGCAGGGGCTGGAGGGTGCGGCGGCGACCGCCGTGATGATGCGGGCACTGTCGCTGGACCTGTCCGAGCCGGTCGAGGTGACCGTGGACCGGCCGTTCCTGCTGCTGGTGCGCCACAAGGGCAGCGGTGTCGTGTACTTCTCCGCGCGGGTCAACGACCCGTCCTAGGTGTGGTACCTAGGCAGGGCGTCCGAGTCGAACTGAAGACTTTCTCCGCCGGGCTGTCACACCCGCGGCTGCCGTCTCGTCTGGTTGTCGAACACGGACGAGAGGAGCAGGACGATGGCCCGGATTCTTGGTGTGGCGCCGGACAAAGCGGGGTTTTTCGGCCGGATGATCTACCGGATGGCGGCCAAGCGGTACGGCGTGCTGATGGAGCCGCTGGCCGTGGCCAGGCATCACAGCGGCGTGTTCTACACCTATGCCGTGCACGAGTTGATGGCCGAGAAGGTCAGCAAGGCGCTGCCGAAGTCCGTGCGTGAACTGGCTGTCTACCGGGCGGCGGTGCGGCTCGGCTGCGAGTGGTGCATCGACTTCGGCACCATGCTGCAGCGGCTGGACGGTCTCGATGTCGAACGGCTGCGGGAGATCGACGACTACGCCACCTCACCCGAGTTCAGCCACGAGGAGCGGCTCGCGATCGGGTACGCGGACGCGATGACCGCGACACCGGTCCAGGTGACCGACGAGCAGGTCGCCGACCTGGTGGCGGCGTTCGGCGAGAAGGGCGTGATCGAGCTCACCTACCAGATCTCGCTGGAAAACATGCGTGCCCGGTTCAACAGCGCGCTGGGCATCACCGAACAGGGTTTCTCGTCCGGCGACGCCTGCCGGGTGCCGCTCACCCGGTAGAGATCCCTCGGCATTACAGCGTGACGCGGGTGAGTTTCTCCGGGTTCGCCACGTCGTAGAACCCGGTCAGCTTGCCGTCGCGAACGGCGAACACCGACACCCGGCGGGTCAGGTCGAGGTGGTCGCCGTCGCCGGGACGATCGGGCAACAGCACGCCGAGGTCGCCGTTGACCATCACGGGCTGTCCGACTTCGTCCAGCGCCAGGCCGTAGCGGTTCATCAGGCCGAGCAGGAAGCGGGCGACCTTGTCGGCACCGTGGATGACCTGGCGCGCGGTGCGGGCCTTGCCGTCCGCGTCGCCGATCAGCGCCACATCCGGGTGCAGCAGCGCCACGACGGCCTGCACGTCACCGCTCGACAGCGCGGTCACGAAGCGCCCGAGCAGGTCCTGCTGCTCGTCCATCGACGCCCGGGGCGGGGGATTGGCGTCAGCCAGCGCCTTGCGGCCCCTGCTGGCGTACTGGCGGGCTGTCGCCGTGGTGACGCCGAGGGTTTCGGCGATCTCGTCGAACGGGACGTCGAAGGCGTCGTGCAGCACGAACGCCACCCGCTGCTCCGGCGTCAGCTTGTCGAGCACGATCAGGGCCGCCATCCGGACGCCGTCGTCACGCACGATCGTTTCCAGCGGGTCCTCGCTCGGTGCGCCGCCGACCGGCGTGACCACCGGTTCGGGCAGCCAGGACCCGGTGTAGCGCTCCCGCCGCACGGCGGCGGAGCGCAGCCGGTCGAGGCAGATCCGGCCGACCACGGTGGTCAGCCAGCCCTTGAGCTCCCTGATCCCCGAACGGTCTACTGTGGACAGCCGCAGCCAGGCCTCCTGCACCGCGTCCTCGGCGTCGGCGAGCGTGCTCGTGAGCCGGTAGGCGACCCCGAGCAGGTGCGTCCGGTACTCGGAGAATTCCTCGGCGAGTGTGTCCAGGCTGACCGTCACAACCGCATCGTAGGCGCCCGGCATAACATGGGCCGTGTGGCAGGACGGATCCGGGAGAGCGACATCGCCCTCGTGCGTGAGCGCAACAGGATCGACGATGTGATCGGCGAGTATGTCGCGCTGCGCGTGGTCGGTGGGGGAGCGGCCAAGGGCCTCTGCCCCTTCCACGACGAGAAGACGCCGTCGTTCAACGTGCGGCCGACTCATGGCACGTTCCACTGCTTCGGCTGTGGTGAGGGGGGCGACGTCATCGCCTTCCTGTGCAAGATCGATCACCTGAGCTTCGTCGAGGCTGTCGAGCGGCTCGCCGAACGCGTCGGGATCAAGCTGACCTACGAGGGCGGCGGTGCCAGCGTCCAGCGCGACCGCGGCACCCGTACCAGGCTCATCGACGCACACCGGGCGGCGGCCGAGTTCTACGCCGAGCAGTTGCGCGGCCCGGAGGCCAAACCGGCGCGTGAGTTCCTCGCCGAGCGCGGCTTCGACCAGGCCGCCGCGGCGATGTTCGGCTGCGGCTTCGCGCCGTCGGGCTGGGACACGCTCACGAAGTACCTGCTCGGCCGTGGGTTCGAGTTCGCGGAGCTGGACAAGGCCGGCCTGTCCAAGATGGGCAGGCGCGGCCCGATCGACAGGTTCCACCGCAGGCTGCTGTGGCCGATCAAGGACCTCGGCGGCGAGGTGGTCGGATTCGGCGCCCGCCGGATCTTCGACGACGACCAGATCCAGGCGAAGTACCTCAACACGAGCGACTCGCCGATCTACCACAAGTCCCAGGTGCTGTTCGGCCTGGACATGGCCAAGCGGGAGATCGCCAAGCGGCACCAGGTCGTGGTGGTCGAGGGCTACACCGACGTGATGGCGATGCACCTGTCGGGCATCCCGACAGCGGTCGCGTCCTGCGGAACCGCGTTCGGCACCGAGCACATCTCGGTGCTGCGCCGTCTGCTGATGGACGACAAGTTCTTCCGCGGTGAGGTCATCTACACCTTCGACGGTGACGAAGCGGGCCAGAAAGCCGCCATGAAGGCGTTCGAGGAGGACCAGCGGTTCGCCTCGCAGACGTTCATCGCCGTCGCGCCCGACGGCATGGATCCTTGTGAGCTTCGGCAGGTCAAGGGCGACACGGCGGTGCGCGACCTGGTCGCCCGGCGGCAGCGGCTGATCGAGTTCTGGATCAGGGCCGAGCTGGCCGGGTACGACCTGGATTCGGCCGAGGGACGGGTCCAGGCGCTGCGCCGGACCGTGCCGATGGTCTCCCAGATCAAGGACTTCTCCCTGCGGGACGAGTACGCCAGGCAGCTGGCGGGCTGGATCGGCTGGGATGACATCCAAACGGTCGTGCGCAGGGTCAGGGAGACCGCGAACGGCAAACCGGCGCCCACGGCGCGCAAGACCGGTCCGGTCGACAAGGACCAGGGCGCGCTGGAGATCGAGGTCCAGGGCCCGCAACGCCCCAAACCCAACGATCCCGAGTTGCACCTGCAGCGTGAGTTGCTGAAGGCGGCGCTGCAGGTCCCGCACCTGGCCGGGCCGCACTTCGACAGCCTGCCGGGAGAGGCGTTCACCGAGCCCGCGTACGTGGAGTTGCACAAGGCGCTGCAAGCCGCAGGCGGTGCTTCCTGCGGACTCGCCGGGGCTCAACTGTTCGACGCGGTCACCAAGCACTGCCAGCACCAAGTCGTGCAGTCGCTGGTCAGCGAGCTGTCGGTGGAGGCCATGCGCGCGCATGGCGAGCCCGACCTGCGTTATGTGGACAGCTTGATCGCGGCGTTGAACAAGAGCCTGGTGGCACGGCAGATCGCGGAGATCAAGTCCCGGTTGCAGCGGCTGAACCCGCTGGAAGACGCCGACGAGTACCGGCAGCTGTTCGGCGACCTCGTCGCGATGGAGCAGTACAACATCGCGCTGGGCGAGCAGGCCGCGGGGAGGTACGCGTCGTGAGCCTGCGCAAGTTCGTCACCCGGCTCACCGGACGGCAGGTCCCTGACGACTTCGAGGGCACGCTCGACGAAGGCGAGTACGTGCTCGCCTCGGCCGAGGTGAAATCGGGCGGGCACATGGTGGCCACGTCGCTGGGCCTGTGGCTGCCCGGGTCGCGCAGGGTCGGCTGGCACATGATCAGCAAGGCCACCTGGGGCGGCGGGGCGCTGGTGCTGATCGAGGCGACCGAGGCGTCCCGGGCGGGTGACGCGGTGGTGTTGGCGGACATGCCGCCGGTGCGGTTCGTGTTCGAACAGAGCGGCAAGCTCCCGGACACCATCCACGACCGCGTCACGAAGTCGATCACGTCCCGGCACCGCCAGGAGCTGCCGGGTGGCGGCGCGTGGTTCGTCCAACGCAAAGTGCCTGGTCAGGACGGAATCGTGCTCCAAGTCCGGCCGGACAAGGGCACGGACGCCGACGAGGTGCGGCGGGTGGCCGAGGAGGTCGCCGCGAAATTGAGCTTGATGAGGACCGACCTCCAGCAATAAAGTACGTACGTACGGTTTGCTGGAGGTGGCCCATGTGGGATCCGGACAAGTACCTGACCTTCGCCGATCACCGGGCGCGGCCGTTCTACGAGCTGATCGCCCGAATCCAGGCAGATTCACCCAGAAGAGTGGTCGACCTGGGCTGTGGACCAGGCAATCTGACCACCGTCCTCGGCCAACGCTGGCCAACCGCGGCCATCGAAGCGTTCGACTCCTCGCAGGAGATGGTGGACGCGGCGAGGGAACGCGGCATCAACGCCCATGTGGGCGACGTCGCCACCTGGCAACCGCGACCGGACACTGACGTCGTCGTGACCAACGCGGTCCTGCAGTGGGTGCCGGGACACCCGGACATGCTGCGCCGTTGGGCCAAGGAACTGCCATCGGGAGCATGGATCGCCATGCAGGTCCCCGGCAACTTCGACGGGCCGTCGCACAATCTGATCCGTGAACTAGTCGCCCGTTCGTGGAGCTCCCGGCTCGCGGATGTCAACCTGCGCCCCGTCGACGCGGTCCTCACGCCGACGGGTTACGCGGACCTCTTCGACGGCTGCGAAGTCGACACCTGGGAAACGACCTACACCCAAGTCCTGACCGGCGACGACCCGGTGCTCGAATGGGTCACCGGAACAGCGCTGCGCCCGATCAAGGCAGCCCTCACCGACAACGAATGGGCGCGATTCCGCGCAGAACTGGCGCCGGCCCTGCGCGAGGTCTACCCGCGCAGAGCGGACGGCCGCACCTGGTACCCCTTTCGGAGGGTGTTCGCGGTAGTCCGGGTCAGCTGACCGACTGCCGGTTGTTGCGGCCGAGCTTCTCGCCGATCTTCGCCCGCGCCACCCCGGCAGCACTCTGCACAGCAGGGTGCTCGAGCAGGGTGTGGTACGCCCGCATGATCTGGTCGTACCGCTCCCGCCCGGCCTTGGCGCCAAGCACGTAGCCAACTGCGAGTCCAGCCAGGAACACCTTCATCGGCACTGCCTCCCGTGTGTTGACTGCGTGACATCATCTTCCCTCACCAAGCACCCCCCTGCCGCCCCGCCCTGCGACATGCGCTAGAGTTACCCCCTGTCAGGCCAGGACAATCCCGGGTCAGGCAAAGAGCGATCCTCCATAGCTCAATTGGCAGAGCATTCGACTGTTAATCGAAGGGTTGCTGGTTCGAGTCCAGCTGGAGGAGCAAGCGGCAAAACCCCAGGTGCATTGACCTGGGGTTTTGTACATCCAAGGGCCGGTAGCTCAGTTGGTCAGAGCAGGGGACTCATAATCCCTTGGCCGTGGGTTCGAGCCCCACCCGGCCCACGGCGCTGACCAGCGGGAACAACTTCAAAAGATCAACAAAGTTGATCATTGGGTGCGGCCCAGGGTGCGAGTACCCTCGGGCCTATGAGTGCTGCGCGCCCAGAAGGGCGACGCCGAGGTCGGATCGAGCAGCGCGGCGACACCCTCCGCGTCGTCGTCTACGCGGGCCTGGACCCGGGTCACCAGCCGCCGTACATACCGCCGAGAAACCATCCAGGGCACCGACGCTGCCGCCTACAAGCGCGCTCAGCGCGCTGTGACGCGCATCTCAGCTGAGATCGACAAGCTTCGTGCACCCACGTCGCCGGTCAGCTTCAGCCACGACATTGATGAGTGGCTGCGCAGTGCCGACATCGAGACCAGCACGCGCGACGGCTACATGGGATACATCGAGCGCGTCATTCGGCCAGTACTCGGCGAGACGCCAGTCAATGAGCTGAAGACGAAGGACCTGGAAACCCTCTATTCGGTGCTGCGTCGCTGCCGTACTCGCTGCGACGACCGTCCGTTCATCGTGCACAAGACCGAGACGAGCATTACTGTGCTAAGGCGGGATGTCAACCCCACAAGTGCAAGCCGATGGCTGCGGCCACGGTTCGACAGATTCACTCCATCATCAGCGGCAAATTGAACGCTGCCGTTCGCTGGAAGTGGATCGAGGTGAGCCCTGCCACAATCGCTCAACGTCCAAGCAGAGCCACCAGAACCTAATCCACCGTCGCCTGCTGATGCTGCTCGGCTGGTCGATCGCGCATTCGAGCTGGGCAATGGCTGGGGCGCGCTCGTTTGGCTAGTGATGACCACTGGCATCGGTCGCGCGGAAGTCGCAGGCTTGCGCTGGTCTCGCGTGGGCCTGAACGCTAAGATGGTAGAGATTCGCCGCAGCTACGTCATGAGCAAGGGGATAGGAAAGAGAAGGACACCACCCCGTCAAATTCGGCGGGCCGCGCTGGACTCAGAGACGGTTGCCGTGCTTCGTGAGCAAAGGAATGATATCGCGCAGAGCCGGCTAAGGTCGCCTGCGAAAAGTCGATTTCTTGCCAATGAACTTCGCACTCTGCAAGCTGATCGTATCTATGGTGCACTCTGGTAGATCGAAGTGGACCAACACGGCGCCGTCGAGATTTAGTGTGACGTCTGACCGGTGTCGCTCGTCGCGTTGATGAATATACGCGTCTCCTTGATTGTTCATGATGAGTGCCGGCCGGTTCCCGGTAAACGAGATCTCGTGTCGTTTGCTGTATACGTAGATCGTACGTTCAACTCCTTATTAGAAGGGTTGTGTGATCGAGGGGCAACTGTCGTTAACTTAAACCATTTCTTGATTTCGAGCCCAGGATCTATGACTCTTTCATGAGCGCAAGTAGGCGCACAATGTGTCCATGGAAAACTGGCGGAGATGCTTGTATTTGTGGCCAATGCTTTCGAGGAGGTCGACTCCTGTGATGCGGACGGTAGAGCTGTCGCTGGCTAGATACTGCATAGTTGTCGTGATTCCTGGCTCATCTTGTGTGTTGCTGCTCTCGGGGGCTGAATTCGGTGAGCCGTGAAAATGAACTCCGCCATGAGTAGTATGTGCTTGTACGAACTGCCCATGGGTGTATCCTGAAATTTCGAGGTTGGAGTGTTTGGTGGGCGTTCATACATCACATGCCCACTATGTGTCGTACCGCTCAAGGTGACCACGGAACCGGCCCACAGTATTGCAAAGGGCAGAAGGAAGAACGAGTGGCTCGGATTATCCGTAGGCTGCGGCCGTGACTGAGGCACGTGGTTCATGGAAGACCTATGGAGAGCGGCTCGTCTATGACACCCGTTGGGTTCGGCTGGGCTTGTCGATGTCGAAGCGCCAAATGGGGAGCGCTGGGACTATCACGTAGTCCACTTGGCACGGGTCGCCATCGGAATGGTTGTGACCAACAGAATGAAGTCCTGTTGCTGTGGCGGTACCGCTTCGCGACGGGGCAGTGGGGTTATGAACTGCTCGGTGGCCTGGTCGAAGAGGGTGAAGCTCCGGCGGCAACGGCTGCGCGTGAGATTGAGGAAGAGAGCGGCTGGCGGCCGATCGGTGAGCCGGAACACCTCATCGGCTTTGAGCCGTTGCCGGGGCAAGTGACTGCGAAGACGGACGTGTACGCGTAGCGGGACGCCGAGAAGATAGCCGAGCCGACGGACACGGAGGAAGTCGGCCGCCTGGAGTGGGTGCCGTTGACCCGCATCCCGGAACTGGCTGCGCAGCAACAGCTTCTGGGCGCTAGGGCGTTGGTTCCATTGCTGTACTACGTGACGTCACGCGGTATCGGCGCTGCTGGGCAGGATTAGTCGGCTGAGTCGGCGTCGCTGCCGGTCGCCCGCTTGACCAACACCAGCTGGACGAGAACGTAGATCAAGATCGCCTGTGCCGCACGCCGTCCCACTGCCATCGTCATCTTGGACCGTTCTGCCGCGCTGGTGAGCCTACGGCTGACACGCGAGCCGGCTACTCAGGGCCGCGCTGTTGCCACTATCCGCCACAGCGCGCTCTCAGTCTGAAGGCGCATCTGTTCGGGTTCCGTTGCCGTTTGAGACGTAGCGGGGTGCCATCGCTTCCATTTGCTCGATCACGAGTCTGATGGCTTCAGGCTGCTTGTCCGGCGGGTACTTGTACTTCACTAGTAGCCGTTTGATGGATGATCGGAGCTTGGCGCGCACGTCGTCCCGCACTGTCCAGTCGGTCTTGACGTCGCGCCGCATGACCGCCACTAGTTCCCGTGCGATCTGGGCGAGCACGTCGTCGCCCTGGAACTCAACGGCTGACTCGTTGGTGCTGACCGCGTCGTAGAACGCCAGCTCGTCGTGGGACAAGGGTGGGCTGAAGCGCTGGCCGCGGTTGCCCTCGGCGGCGACTACCTTGGCCAACTCGATGAGTTCGGCGATCACCTCGGCCGAGGTGAGTTGCTGGTTGGTGTACTTGCGCATCAGCTCGGCGATTCGCTCGGAGAACGCCCGCTGGCGTACCAGGTTGTGCCGCGTGGCGTGATCCGACTCTTCAACGAGCAGTGCACGCAGCGCTTCGATCGCGAGATGTGGGTTCGACGCCGACTGGGCCTTGACCTGGAAACCCGGCCCTAGATCGGACAGGGATGGTTTCGGTAGCCCCGCGGCGGCGTAGATGTCGACGATCTCACCGGACGCGGTTGAGGTCGCCACCAGCGCGGAGAGCATCCGTTGGATCTCCTCCGGCACAGGCTTGCCCTCGGCCTGCCGCTGCTGAGCGTCGAACTTGCCCATCCACACCCGGACTTCTTCGTAGAACCTTGCCGTGACTCGGAGGTGCTCGAGGGTCTGGCTGCCTGCGCATAGCGCCCACGCACGGGCCAGTTGGTTGGCCAACTTTCGGAAGCGGTCGCCGAGCGTTTCCTCGCCTTCCGGCACCTGGTTGCCAGGGGTGGTGGGGGAGCGCAGATAGTTGGTGAGCCCGTAGGCGGCCTTGACCCAGCTTTTCGGGCCGCCATCCAGCTTCGCCCGCCACGGGTAGCCGGCGCACAGCTCGTCGAGGGAGGCGATGAGCGTGGTGGTGAGGTCGACGGCTTCGTCGACGTGCTTGCCGACCGGCTTCTTGGCCCTGTCGGTGTCGGTGTACTCGGCGAGCGCCCTGCTGAGACTGTCCGCCAGCGGTGCGTAGGCGACGAGTAGCCCGTCCGGCTTGCCTCGGAAGGTGCGGTTCACCCGCGCCAGGGTCTGCATTAGTAGCGCGCCCTTGAGAGGGCGGTCGAGGTACAACGTGTGCAGCGGTGGCGCGTCGAAGCCGGTGAGCATCATGTCCTTGACGATGACGATCTGGAGTTCGTCGTCCGCGTCACGGAGCCGCTTCTGGATGACCTTGTTCTGTCCGTCACGCCGGACGTGCTTGGCCACTGGCATGACATCCTGAGCTGAGCCGGAGTAGACGACCTTGACCACGCCCTTGTCGACGGCGTCGTTGTGCCAGTCCGGCTTGAGCTTGATGATCTCGTCGTAGAGGTGGGCACAGATCTCTCGGGTCGCGCCGACGATGAACGCCTTGCCGGGGGAGCCGATGAACTTGCGCAGCTGCTCCGAGCGGGTCTCCCAGTGCTGGACGATGTCAGCCGCCAGTGCCTCCAGACGTGCGGGTGCCCCGTACACGACGTTGATCACGGCGACGGATTTCTCGATCTTGTCGCGTTCTACCTCGTCGAGCCCGAGGGTAGCTTCGTCCGCGGCCCGGTCGAGGTCTTCTTCGCTGACATCCTTGATCAGCCCGACTTTGATCAGGCGTGGCTCGAAGTAGACCGGAACGGTGGCACCGTCGTCGACCGCTCGGGTCAGGTCATAGATGTCGATGTAGTCACCGAACACCTCTCGGGTGTTGCGGTCGTCGAAGGAGATCGGTGTCCCGGTGAACGCGATCAGCGCGGCGTTGGGTAGCGCGTCCTTGAGGTGGCGGGCGTAGCCGTCGAGGTCGTCGTAGTGGCTGCGATGGGCCTCGTCGGCGATGACGATGATGTTGCGGCGGTCCGACAGCAGCGGATGATCCAGCCCGGCGTCCTTCTCGGTCTTGCTAAGACCGAACTTCTGGAGCGTGGTGAAATAGATGCCGCCGGTCGCCCGGTTGGCCAGCTCCTCGCGAAGCTGCGCGCGGGTCATCGCTTTGGTCGGGGACTCGCTCAGCAGACGGGACCGGTTAAACGCTTCGTATAGTTGTCCATCGAGTTCTTTGCGGTCGGTTACGACGATGATGGTCGGGTTCTTGAGCTTGGGCTGCGCGGCCACCAGCTGGGCGTACAGCTCCATCTCCATCGACTTGCCCGACCCCTGGGTGTGCCACACGACCCCGGCCTTGCCGTTGCTCTCCACAGCGGCGACCGTCGACCCAACTGCTTTGGTGACCGCGAAGTACTGGTGAGGCTTGGCGATCCGCTTCGCGTACCCCTCGGCCCCACCGTCGAATGCGGTGAAGTTCCGTTGCAACTGGAGGAACCGCTCCGGGTTGAACACGCCCTCAATCAGGAACTCCAACTCGGTGCCGAGGTGCACGTCATCGAGCGGTTCGCCGAGCTTCACCGGCTTGCCGTCCTCATCGACGTTCCAGGGCGAGTAGTGGTTCAGCGGAGTGAACGGCGTGCCGTAGCGGGCGGTGATCCCATCGCTGATCACGGTCACCACGGCGAACCGGAACGCCATCGGGAACTCACGCAGGTAGGTCGCCAACTGGGCATGCGCGGCGTCGAGATCGGCCTTGGCCGCGCCTGCCTGCTTCAGCTCGAAGATCGCGACCGGCATGCCGTTGAGGTAGAGCACCACATCGAGGCGGCGCTCGACCTCCGCCGTGCGGACGGTGACCTGATTGACCGCGAGCAGCTCGTTATCGCCGACTTGGTGACTGACCAGCCGGATCGTTGGGTTCTGTTCCACGCCGTCGGCGTCGATGTAGCTGATCCCGCGGTAGCCGTGAGTACAGATCTGGTGCAGCCGGTAGTTCTCGGCGATCGCGTCCTGTGAGGTCGGCTGAATGATCTCCGCGAGCGCCTGCTCCAGGTATTCCGCCGGCACCTGTGGGTTCAACTCCCGCATCTTGGCCAGCATCCGCCCGGGAAGCACGATGTCATCCCACGACGCCCGACCACTTTCAGCGCCCGGCGCGATGGCGATCCCTGGAAGCGACTGCCACTCCTGCTCGGCGAGCGCCTCCAGCGCTACGCCCTCCCACTCCGCCTCACTGAACCCCGGCTGCCCCACCATCACACAACTCCCTCCACGACCTTCACTGCGTCCTGTACACGGACTTTTCCAGACACCAGCAGGGGCAGCAGCTCATCCCGCACATTCGCCATCTTTCTTGACTCGCTAATCATCTGCGATGCGAGCGCGTGAAGTGGCTCCACTTCCCGCGAGAAGCTATACACAAGCTCCACATCAGGGATCCGAACCCGGAACTGCTTGAACCTGCCTCTGCTGAGTTCGAGGAAAGTTGCACCGTTGGCGTGACTGACAAACTCGGCGACGCGTGCGCGCATCTCATGAAAGAGCCAAAGCTGGTACCTGGGATCTTTGGCATTGACGACGATGAAGCCCTGATTTACTGCGACCGGTGACTGCGCGATGGCGAAAGCGCCAATAGTCGCTCGCGAAGTCATCAGGATTGAACCTCGAGGGTAAAGCGTCGAGGCGCACGAGTCCAGTCCGGCCTGAGTGATCATCCGGCTCGTAGAAGATAGGTAGGGGCCAGCGAGACCGGTCACATCAGTCGGGGTTGCCCACAAAATTTCACCTTTCCAGTACTCCTCAACTGCGGTCCTCGGTGTCCCTCCTCCGCTGACCTCAGCTATTTCACCGAACGTTTTATTGCCAAGGTGCATGCCGTTGACCGCGTGAGCGAACTTCGCATCACACAACTCCACGCATAGGTGCAGAGTCCGACTGTTGGTGGCGATCTTTTCGTCGAGCGCCCCCAGAACCTCCGCGATAGCTTGCTGCTCAGCGAGTGTCGGAATTTCAATTTCCCACTGTGACATCGTAGAAAGCCCGATCCGTGGCACTGTGGCACCGTGGATCGTGTTTGTGGCGATAATTCTCTGGAAAGATGGGCTGAGGTAGAAGTAGAGCAGGAAACGCGGATCAACAACCGAGCGATCCGGCCGCAGGAGGGCCATGCGCCGCCCCAAGCAAGCCGTGACTCCTTCAGGCATCAATGCTGCTTCGCCAAGTCGAGTCTCATAGGAGAACAAAAGGTCTCCGGCACAGGGGGTAACCCGGCGTGTCCAACGCTCAAAGTCTTCTTTTGATACGTGGTCCGACTCTGTCAGGTCGAGTCGCCCAGACTTTAGGCTAGCAATGTTGAGAAAATATGGCCCATCGGACCGTCGAGTGGGCGTGGCGTGCGGTCCGTCGAATAGATCACCCAAGGCTCCAACGGTCGTGCTCTTCATCTTAAGCATCGAGACGCTCCAACTGCGCGCGAACGATCTTTTCCAGGCGAGCGGACTCGTCGAAGGCGCCGAGTAGTTCCTTGGTGAGGCGTTGGATCTTTTCGTCGATGGGTTCACCGTCGTCTTCGACATTGGCGGCACCGACGTAGCGGCCCGGCGTAAGAGCGTAGTCCGCGGCTTTGATGTCGGGCAGGCCTACTGACTTGCAGAACCCGGGGATATCCTCGTAGGTCAGGTTCTTCTGCGCGGCGGAGCGGGTACCGCGCCAGGCGTGGTAGGTGTCGGCGATCTTGGCGATGTCCTCGTTCGACAGGGCGCGTTCAGCGCGGTCGACCATGTAGCCGAGTTCGCGGGCATCGATGAACAGCGCCTCGCCCGACCGGTTAACCGCGCCGTGCTTGCCAGCGCGCTTGTCCTTGGCGAAGAACCAGACACAGACCGGGATGCCGGTGCTGCGGAACAGTTGCGTCGGCAACGCGACCATGCAGGACACGAGGTCAGCCTCGACGATCTGGGCCCGGATGGCGCCTTCGCCGTTGGAATTCGACGACATCGAACCGTTCGCCATGACTACGCCGGCGCTGCCGCCCGGAGCGAGCTTGTACAGGATGTGCTGAATCCAGGCGTAGTTGGCGTTGTTGGCGGGTGGGACGCCGAACTTCCAGCGGGAGTCTTCGGTGTTGCGGGACCAGTGCTTGATGTTGAACGGCGGGTTGGCCATCACGTAGTCCATCTGGACGTCCGCGTGCTGGTCGCGGGCGAAGGTGTCGCCCCACCGCGCCCCGAGGCCCTTGTTGTCGATGCCGTGGATGGCGAGGTTCATCTTCGCCATCCGCCAGGTCTCCTCCAGACTTTCCTGGCCGTAGATGGCGATGTCCTTCGGATCGCCGTTGTGTTCGTAGATGAACTTTTCGGTCTGTACGAACATGCCGCCCGAGCCACAGCACGGGTCGTACACGCGCCCGCGCGCAGGCTCCAGCACTTCGACGATCACTCGGACGACGCTAGGCGGGGTGAAGAACTCGCCGCCGCGCTTGCCCTCCGAACGGGCGAAGTTGCCGAGGAAGTACTCGTAGACCTCGCCCATGAGGTCACGGGCGCGGTGTTCGCCCTGGCGGCTGAACTTCGCGCTGTTGAACAGGTCGACCAGTTCGCCGAGGCGGCGCTGGTCGATGTTGTCCTTGTTGTAGATGCGCGGCAGCGTGCCTTGCAGCGTGGGGTTGGTTTTCATGACGAGGTCCATCGCCTCGTCAATGAGCTGACCGATGGTCTTTGCCGGTCCGTAGAGATCGGCGGGCTTGCCTTTGGCGTTCTCTGCGAGGTAGGTCCACTGGGCATCGGACGGTACGACGAACACCCCGTACCCCTGGTACTCCTCGGGGTCGTCGATCAGGTCGGCGATCTGCTCCTCGTCGTAGTCCTGTGCCGTCAGATCGGCCCGGATGGCGTCGCGGCGTTCGTCGTAGGCGTCCGAGACGTACTTGAGAAACACCAGGCCGAGGATGACGTCCTTGTACTGGTTCGCGGACAGCGAGCCGCGGAGCCGGTCGGCGGCCTTCCAGAGGGTGTCTTTCAGCTCCTTCATTGTCGATGGTGCCGACGGTTCCTTTTTCGTGCGGGGAGGCATGCTGCCTATCCTTCCTACTGCGTTGTCCGCGTGGTGAGAGACACTGCGCCTGCGGCGACTCCGTCGATCATGGCGGTGACGAGATCCCCTGTTGCGGCCAGGTGGCGCCGCAGGGTGGTCTCGTGGTTCACCGCAGCGAGAAGCGCCTCTTCCAGCCGCTCCACCTCGGAGGTATCGAGAATCGGCACGTTCCAGGTCTGCCACTCAGTGGGCTCGTCTGGCAGCCGGTTGATGATCGCCGCCACCGCGTGGGGGCCGATCCCCGCTTGCGAACTGATCCGGAGGATCTTCGACGGGGAGGCCACCACCGATCCGCCGTGGTCGTCGACCGTCGCACTCGGGCGTGGCCGTTCCGCGAACACCACATCCCCCGGATCTGTTCGGACGGCGCGCGGGTACAGCCGCACAGCATCGAACGGGTCGAGGTGCGCGACGCCGTGTGAGTAGGCCGCTGAGAGAACCGCGACGGAGCCAGCGGGATTGTCGTGACTGTGGTCGATTCGGCTGCCGCGGAGCACCCGCACGTGCCCTAGGTCTTTCAATTCGCCCAGTGACCGCCTGCGCAGCAGCATGGAGCCAGTGGCACGTTCGGCCAGTACGTCAAAGGGCCGGATCGGCTGGTTCGTTACCAGGGTGGCCGTGTTGATGACGGCAAGGTGCCGCTCGATCTCCGTCGTCGCGAGCCGCAGTGCTCGCACCCCGCGGGGCACGACGACAGCGCGGGCACTCAGGATCGGCGCGAGGTCGTGCGGGCGGAGATATCGGAAGGCACGACCTCGATCGGCGGTCAACGCGCCGGTCACATCGGAACCGAGGTCGCCGAGGTCTAGTTCGTCTCGGGTGAACGCGGCCAAGTCGGCGACCAGCGGCCGCCGCGTGGACCCTCCGGTCGCGCAGACCCACAGGCCCAGCGCCTGCCGGTGCGCCTCACGCCACATGCCCCGAGGAAGGCGCAGCGCGACGGTGAGGCTCTCCGAGCGGAGGGTCTGCGCTCGGTGCCGCTCCTGCTCGCCCTGTAGTTCGTCACATAGGACGCTGGCCGGCCCGATGACGACCGCGAGTTCACCCTCGCCGAGGTCGAGCACGAGGTTGTCGACCAGATCGAGCACCTCGTTGGCGGGCCTGCCGATGGCCGACAGCACTCGGACGCTAGGGCCTGTTGCGTCGTCCACGGTCTCGATCTCGCGAATCGCCGCCCTGCGTCGGATGTCCCGCAACTCGGGAGTGCCACCGGGAACCACGAGACGGGTGAAGGCGTCGGCAAGCGCGAGCGTCACGCTCGACGCCGGGCCAACGTGTACGAGCGACACGTCTTCGGGGTCGAGGTGGAAGGCGCAGGCTTCGGCGACGGCGTGGATGAGGTCGACCGCATCGGAGGTGAGGTCACGAGTGCCCAACGTCCGCGCGGCCCTTCCTTGGTCCAGCCGGTCGAGTGCCTCGCGTGGGCCGTACGACGCCTCAATCAGGTCATCGGCGAACCGCAGCGTGGAGTCGGCAGGCGCGGAAGCCTCCACCTCGCACAACAGCACCCGGTCGTCGGGATCGACACCGCGCGCCAGGGTGATGCGGTTCTCCGCTGTCGTCTCCGCCAGATCCTCCCCCGTCAACACCGCGAGGCAGAGCCACGTGACGAGTTCATCCAGAGGCACGTCATCGGGCACGCTTAACGCTGGTGCGTCGAGATTCGCCTCGGGGTTGTTACCCCGGCCAGTGCGCTCCAGCCACTCGACGATGTCTTCGCGACGGAAGCGCTCCATCCCGCCCGAGACCTCGACAGGATCGGGGAAGGGCACATGCAGACCGCGGACACGCGGCCGGTTGCGCCACATGCTCACGACTGGACGACGGACACGAGCAAGATCCGCGACGTCCTGCAACGTCAACGTAAGCCCTCCACCTGCCACGACACACCTCTTCGGTCTATCCACCGACTCGTGACACACAGAGTATCGAACACAGCCAATACTGCTGCCTAGAGAAGTGATAACCCCGCTTATCCAAGTTCCCGTATGGCAATAACGTTGGTCTCGCCTCAACCTGTGTGGGCCCGCTGTCGATCATCGGCAGCGCTTCCCGCAGGAGAACGCAATGACCCAGCACGTCACGCACTCAGCCCACTTTGACAACGACGCCACGGCGGTCGTCATCGAGCGACTGACGATCCACGACCGCGAGGTCGCACGAGAGGCCCGACGGTGGGTTTCCGGCGAGCGCGGCCCGCTCGTGGAGAACCTCGATACCCTCGCCAGCGCCGACCTGACGAACTACGTCACTGAGGCCGTACGCATCGGCGCCCACGCACTGAGCGTGACCGGACAGGCCCAGGAGGCCCAAGCGCTCGAGCGGCTGCTGAAGGATGTCGGAGACAAGACCGCCCACTCGACCGCCCAGGCGGCCGAACTTACTGCGCGAGCAGTAAAGGAAGCTTCCGAAGCCGTCATGGCGGCAGCCCGAGACGCCAAAACGGCCATCACGGATGCGGACACCCAGAGTCGCAAGGAGCTCGCCACAACGGTGATGACAGCGAGGCAGGACCTGAACACCGAGTTGCGCCGAATCTTCGCTGGTGAGAGACCTGAACTTGTCGAGCGCCTCCAGCCGGTGCTCGACAAGTTCGGCACCGATCTCGACGCGAAGGTGAGTGCTGGAACAGCCGAACTGCTGGCCAAGGCGGCTCGGCAGTTCGACCCGTCAGACCCGACCTCCCCGATGGCCAAGCACGCTGCCGAACTCACCGCCCAGCAAGAACAGCTCACCCGGCAACTGGCCAAGCAGCACGCCGAGCTGACGAGCAAGATTGAGGAGGTGTCGACGGTACTGCGTGTCCACGAGGCCACGACCGCCCTCGCCAAGGTGACGCCGATCAAGGGCGAGTCCTACGCCGGCTCGGTACACACCGTGCTGGTAGGCATCGCCGCCGGTCTCGGCGACGACTACGCGGACACCAGCGTGACGACCGGACGCCTGCCCCGCTGCAAGAAGGGGGACGGTGTGCTGAGCCTGAACGACGGAGCCGCTCGCGTCGTTATCGAGATGACCGACTCGGCCCGCACGGGCTGGACCGACTACCTCGCCGAAGCTGAGCGCAACCGTGACGCCGTCGCCTCGCTGGGCCTCGTCCGCACCATCGACCAGAACGGAGGACAGACCCTCCGGGTGATCGGTGCCCAGCGGCTCGTGCTGGCCTTCGACCCCGACAACGACAACCCCGACCTCCTGCGCACCGTGCTCATGCTCTTGCGAACGACCGCCATCGCGACGGCAAGCCGCAAAGGCGTCCACCAGGTCGCCACGGCCGAGGAGAAGATCGCCGAGGCACTCAACCAGCTGGTGAAGATCGACTCGGTCAAGAAACTGTCTGCCACGATCCACAGGAACGCGACGAAGATCGACAGCGAGTGCACCGCCCTGAACTCGGCCGTCCGGCGTCTGCTCGACGAGGCGCTTGTCGCACTGGCCGGTGCTCACGCGACTGATCCCGAACTCGTCAGCACGGCTGAGTCCCACGGTGCCGCGTGACTTGGGGTGAAGGGCGACGTTGCCGCGATACCCGGCAACGTCGCCCGTAGCCGTAGCCGTAGCCGTAGCCGTAGCCGTAGCCGTAGCTTGGCCTGTCACAGTGGTGGGTGGGGGAGAATGGACGGGTGCTGATCGTGCGTGCCACCAAGAAGCTGCTGCGCCTGGCAGGTCCGTCAACCGCGCGAGACGACGATCGGGGGACGACGTTGCTGGGACCGTGGTATGCCACTGTCCTGTTTTGGCGGCCGCGGGCCGCCCTGCTGGTCAACGAGGCGACGTTGCTCCCCGTGCTGCTGCCATTGGCACCTGCGGGGACCCTGACCAGCAGGATCGCCGAGCAGATCAGCACCGCACTGACCGTCCACCAGGCTCCCGCCGCATTCGTTGACCAGGAACGGCAGCATATGCAGACCGTTCAGCTCGGTGTTACCGCGAACCGTAGCGTGGTGGGCGTCATGACCGAGTTCACCCGCCTCGCCGAGATCCACCACCACGACGATCCCACTGTGTCCCTCGTCGAACTCATGGTCCGACTGGCCGCGACCCCCTGCAGCCCGCTGTACAGCAGAAACGTCAGGCCGGACCGCGAACTCGCTGCCACGTTGCAAGCGATCAGCATCTGACACCGAGCGCGCCACGAGGCATGTTCATCTGTACGCAGAGCTCAGTAGGTCGACAACACTCACTTGTGCTCGACGGCCTGCGCGCCGATATGGAGCGCTGATGATCAACCGCAGCGTCATCCGTAATGCGCCCACCTGGACTTCCTGGAAGTAGTGCTCCGTGCTGGCAGCAACCCCCGGCTCTTGAAGATGTCTTCGATCATCGTGACGGTGCGACCCTGGAACAGGTCGAGTGTCGTTCCCGCCAACAGGTCGAGTACCTCCGGCGGATGCCTGTCGGTCGTCTCGTAGGTCAGCAGCATCCCGGTTGTCGTTTCGACGACACCGGTGGCCAAGCAGGGAGGGCACTTCGTGGCGCAATCGCTTGGTCATCGAGATGACGTGGTCGGCCAAGCCGCGCTGACGACCATCAGTGCCATCCGGCCGATGGCGTACACCGCCATGTAGCCCTCGCTGCTGTACAACACGGTCTGGTGGCGAGTGTCGAGATCGGCGGCGGCGAGCGCCGAGATGTTCGTGGGATCCAAGTTCGTCGCTGGTCACATGCGACGGCCTCATGTCGAGGGGAATGTGATCTCGGGTTCCTGGTCGATGGTCAGCAGGAAGTAGCCGAGGAACGTGACGCCCTCGCCCTCCGCGTCGAACCGGGCGATGCGTGCGCCTTCGGGCTCGTAGAACGTGTCACCCGGTTTGAGGGTGACCGCGGGTTCACCCTCGATCTGGTAGATCACCGAGCCGGTCTCCACCGCGCCGAAAACGGGTCCATTGTGGACGTGTAAGCCCGCTGCCTCGTTGGGGGCGATGGTGATGCGCCGGATCTCCACCCGCTGTGTCACATGCGGTGTCGGCAGCAGTTGGTTGAGCACTGTCGTGCGGGTGATCGGTGCGGGTGGTTGGCCGTGGGAGGAGTGCATCATCGGAGTGTACATACCAGTAGGTACAGTGATCAGGTCCGAATATGGCCAGACACGCCTGCGGTCGTCCGCGACGCTTGACGGGAACGATCAGTGGACAGTGGGGCGGGCAATAGTGATGTACCAACAGTTTCGGTCGCTGCATGTGCCTGGTGAGCCGCTTGTGCTCGCCAACGCGTGGGACGCTGGCAGTGCTCGGCTGATCGCCGCGGCGGGAGTGGCCGCGGTGGCGACCACGAGTGCGGGCGTGGCGTGGAGCCTCGGCGTTCCGGACGGTGAGAAGCTCGGCCGCGCCGACATGCTCGGGGTCGTCCGGCGCGTCGTGAAGGCTGTGGATCTCCCGGTCACGGCCGACATCGAGAGTGGTTACGCCGAGGACCTGGACGGGGTGGCGCGGTCCGTCACCGAGTTCAAGGACGCGGGCGTGGTGGGCATCAACTTCGAGGACGCCTGGCACGGCGGCCCCGAGACGTTGCGCCCCATCTCCGAGCAGGCAGCGCGGATCGGCGCTGTCCGGAAAGCCGCGGGCGCGGACCTGTTCGTGAACGCGCGCGTCGACACGTACCTGCTGTCCACGGGCGACCTGGCAGACACGATCGCCCGTGCCGCCGCCTATCTCGACGCCGGCGCGGACGGCGTTTTCGTCCCGGGACTCACCGATGTGGGCGTGCTCAAGGGACTTGTCGCCGAGGTCGACGGGCCGGTGAACGTCATGGCCGGTCCTGGGGCACCGAGTGTCGCCGCGTTCGCTGAGGTTGGGGTCGCGCGTGTCAGCCTCGGCGCGAGCCTTGCCGCCGCTGCCTACGGTTTCGCGCGTCGTGCCGCGACCGAGGCAGTCACGGTGGGGACGTACGAGTGGGCGGTCGAGTCTTCGGATTTCGGTCTGTTGCAGCGTTAACGCGGCGGCAGGATCGGGCCGCCGGTCCAGGTTGAGAAGATCAGGTGGGTTTCCACGCGGCCGACCTCGCGGCGGGTGGTGTACTCGTCGAGCACCAGGCGTTGCAGGTCGGCCGTGCTGCTGCACGCGACGTGCACGATGAAGTCGCTGGCTCCGGTCACGTGGTGCAGCGCCACTGTTTCCGGCAGGGACAGCACGTGTTGCACGAACGGGTCGACCACTGGCCGGGCATGCGGCTGGACCTGCACGCTGAGCAGGGCCTGGACGCTGCGGCCGACGGTTTCCGGTGCCACTGTCGCCGCGTAGCCGGTGATCACGCCGAGACGCCGTAGCTTTGCCACTCGGTCGAGGCAGGTCGACGGCGCCACGCCGACCTGGGCGGCCAGGTCCTTGTTGGCGATCCGGCCGTCGGCCTGCAGCGTCCGCAGGATCGCGACGTCGACCGAATCCAGGGTCTCGGTGTCGGGCATGCGCCGAACCGTATCCGGCCGCGGCCCGGGAATCGAGCTGTCCGCCGAATCTGGAGGATCAATCACGCGTCTGCGCCGAACTGGGTGCGGACGCTGCCCTCGGCCGCCGAACGGGCGGGCATGCTGCGTGGCATGGCTCTCGACACCCGCGCGGTTCACGCAGGTCGCGATGATCTCGTCGACCTGGGCGTGCATGCCGTTCCCTTGGACTTCTCCACTACCTACCCGGCACGGGACAGCGCTGCCGAAGCGGCACGCCTGGACGTCTTCACCACCGGTGAGCTGGACGGTGGCCTGCCGATCTACAGCCGCGTCAGCAACCCGACGATCGAACGGTTCGAGACGGCCCTCGCTGAACTCGAGGGTTGTCAGGCGGCTGTCGCGTTCGCGAGCGGTATGGCCGCGTTGTCAGCGTGTCTGCTGGCATCGGTTGTCCAAGGCAAGCCGCACGTGGTGGCGGTACGGCCGCTGTACGGCACGACGGATCACCTGATCGAGTCTGGTTTGCTCGGTACGTTCGTCACGTGGGCTGCCGCCGAGGAGGTGGCGAGTGCGATCCGCCCGGACACCGGGCTGGTCATCGTCGAGTCACCGGCGAACCCGACGTTGACCGAAGTGGACATCGCGGCTGTGGTCGCGGCTGCTGGGCCGGTGCCTGTGTTGGTGGACAACACTTTCGCGACACCGGTCCTGCAACGGCCCGCCGAGCGCGGTGCGCGGATCGTCATGCACAGCGCGACGAAGTTCCTCGGCGGCCACGGCGACGTGATGGGCGGCATCATCGCGTGTGACGAGGAGTACGCGCGTGTCCTGCGTCAGCTCAGGTTTGTCACCGGCGGTGTGCTGCACCCGATGGCGGGATACCTGTTGCTGCGTGGGCTTTCCACGCTTCCCGTCCGGATCCGTGCCGCGTCGGCCACTGCGGCGGAGCTCGCGCGGCGGCTCGCCGAGCACCCCAAGGTCGAGCGGGTGCACTACCCGACGATCGGCGGCGCGCTGGTGTCCATCGAGGTGGCGGGCGACCCGCTCGCCGTGATCAGCGAGGTGCGGGTGGTCACGCCCGCGGTCAGTCTCGGCAGTGTCGACAGCCTCATCCAGCACCCCGGTTCGCTGACGCACCGCATCATGCCCGCTGACACCCGCGCGGACGCGGGCATCAGCGAGCAGTTGCTGCGGCTGTCGATCGGGCTCGAGGACGTCGAGGACCTCTGGCAGGACCTCGACCAGGCGCTGCTGAAGGCGTGAGTCACTTGTTGGGCGACACCATGATCGGTGAACCCTGCGGCACCGGCAGCACCTGCACCTTGCCGGACTTGATCGCCTCGTTCACCGCCTGTTGTTGCTGGTACGCCTGATAACCGGGAATCCCGCCGGGGAAGTTCGCCGCGGCCTGCTTGTCCACGTCCGCGGCCTGGCTGCGCAGTTCGGCCGCCTGCTTGTCGGTCAGGCCCTGCACCAGGCCCGGCTGGATTCCCGGTTTCTGCAGCAACACCGAGTTGATCGTGATCAGGTCGACGCCCTGGGTCAGGCTCTTGAGCACCTCGGGCAGTTGGGCCAGCACGTCCTTCTCCCACTTGGCTTTCGACTGCGCGTCGGTGTACAGCTTCTGCCACGGGTACTTCAGCGCCTCGTTGTCGGTGGCCCGGTCCAGCGCCGCGCCGACGTAGTTGCGCAGCAACGCGGTCCAGCCGGGTTTCATCTGCTCGCCGCCGTCGGTCGGCGCCGCGTCGTACTTGTACGCGATCAACTCGTGGAACATCTGCAGTTTCCCGCCCGGCCACACCTTTCCGGTCGGGTCGGTGAATTCCGTGCAGTCGGTGGTCAGGGTGAATTTCACCGTCCCGTTCACCTTGATCTCCTGCGAATCCTGCGTCGTCGACGTCAGCGGCGCCGAGTCGATGCCGTCGCCGTCGCCGAACGTGAAGTCCCGCTGGCCGTTCGGGTAGTAGTAGTGGTCGTCGTTGACGTCGCTGACATCCCGGTCGGTCTCGCATTCCACGAACTTCCGCGAGTCGAAGGGGCCCGCGCCGTACTGCAGCGAGACCTCGCTGGACGTCGGGTTCGCGATGGAGCACCCGGTGAGCAGGGCCGCGGTGGCGGCAAACAGCGATAAGGCAGACAGACGGCGTGTCATGGTTCCCCTCAGTGTGCGCCGGAATGGCTGCGCAGATTCTGGCACGATCAGGGCCGGACCCTTCCCGGGACATGGGCGGAACATTCCGGTACCGCCCGTCGCGGCACATGAGGAAACTCGCCGACATCAACGGAACCGGGAACGTCAGGTCTTTGCCGGGCTCGCTCGTCGGCGCTGCACCGGGTGATTGTCGGTGCGGGGGGCTACCGTGGGCGGCGTGCGTATAGCGACGTGGAACGTGAACTCGGTCAAGCAGCGTGTCCCCCGGCTGTTGCCGTGGCTGGACCAGCGCAAACCCGACGTCGTGTGCCTGCAGGAGACCAAGCTCGCCGACGAGGCGTTCACCAAGCTCCTCGGTGACGAACTCGGCAGCCGCGGCTACCAGGTCGCGCTGAACGGCGAGGTGCAGTGGAACGGCGTCGCGATCCTGTCCAAGGTCGGTCTGGAGGACGTGACCGTCGGTTTGCCTGGGGCGCCGGGTTTCCCGCACGTCGAGGCGCGTGCGGTTTCCGCGACCTGCGACGGCGTCCGGGTGCACTCGTTGTACGTGCCCAACGGCCGTACGCCTGACTCGGAGCACTACCAGTACAAACTCGCCTGGCTGGGCGTCCTGCGTGACGTGGTGAAAGCCGGGCCGGAGGCCGTGGTCGTGTGCGGTGACATGAACATCGCGCCCACCGACGCGGACGTATTCGACCCGGATGCCTACATTGGCCAGACGCACGTGACGCCACCGGAGCGGGCCGCGTTGGCCGAGTTGCAGGCGTTGGGTTTGCACGATGTCATGCGCGACCGTTGGCCGGACAAGCGTGTCTTCTCGTACTGGGACTACCGGGCGGGCATGTTCCACCAGGACCTGGGCATGCGGATCGACCTGATCCTGGCCAGTTCGCCGGTGGCCGAGCGGGTGCAGGCGTCGTGGGTGGACAGGCAGGCACGCAAGGGCACCGGGCCGAGCGACCACGCTCCCGTGATCGCTGACCTGGACACCGCGCCTGACGGCGACATAGGACCGGTGGTGCCGCCACCGTCCGCTCCCGCCGTCAAGCGCGGCTCGAAGAAACTCCCGCAATCGAAGTAGCTACAACGCCAGCAACGCGCGCTGCGGCAACCGTGCGCCGAACGGCCGCAACGCCATGCGGAGCAGCACGAGCGCGTTGTCGTCACCGGCGACGCGGTTCGCGCTGAGCTCGTCGCACGCCAGACAGCTGTGGATGATCATCCATTCGCCGTCCGGGCGGACCGACAGGCTCAACGCGACCATCCGGCCACGGCAGCGAGCCCGCCGATCGCCAGGGATCCGGCCGTCGACGTGCAGGCTGGTCAGGCAGTTCGGGCAGTGGTTGCGGTGCGCTGTGCCAGGTGCGTGGAAGGGCACGTCGAGACGGCAGCCGACGCACCTGAACGCGTCGCCTGGGTTGTCTCGCCGTTTGTCCTTCGCGCGCTGCGGGACACCACGCACGGGGTGTCGGCGCGGCATCACAGGTCCCCGAACGCTTCCAGCGGGAACGGCGGCTGGGCCAGCGGCCTGACCGCCATCCGCACCAGGATGAGCTGGTTGTCGTCACCGCTGATCGGGTTGGACGTCAGCTCGTCGCACCGGGTGCAGCGGTGGATGAGCATCCAGTCGCCGTTGCGCAGCACGGCGATCGAGATCGGGATCATCCGCGACTGGCAGTCGGTGTCCGCGGTGTGCTGGGAGTGCAGGCAGCTGGGGCAGTGGTTGCGCGGCCGCCCCTCCGGGGCCTGCCTGGACACGACAAGTCCACATCGGACGCAGGTGAACGTGTCCATGCTGAGATAGGGGTTCTTGATGGTCAACTCTGGGCTCCAAGCCGGGATGTGGTCGAACGATCACCGGAAGGAGGGCGCCATCACGCCAGAAAACACGCTTACCCGGCGCCCTCGGGACGCACACTCATTGGCCATCACTTTCTAGGGCCCCGACGGCCCGGTTGGATTGCCCGCACCGTAACACCGCGGGCAACGATCAGACCACCGGTTTTTCCGCCCGCAGCGTTTCGACGAAGGCCGAGGTCAGCGGGTCGGGAGCGCTCCGGGTGTACGCCGCGAGCGGCCGGGTGATCGGCGGGTCCGGCCGCAGCACCGGTCCGTCGAAGGACGGCGGGAGGATGGTGCTCGGCACCAGTGTCGGTCCCAGCCCGGCGGCCGCGAGGATCGGCGCCGCCGCGGTCTGTTCGGTCCGGACCGCCGCGGACGGCCAGAATCCCGCGGCGGCGCACGCCTGGTCGAGCACGTCGGCAAGGCCGTGGCCCGGCGCGTAGTGCACCCAGCTGCGGGCCGCCAGCGTCCGCAGCTCGACCGTGGTCGCTCCGTACGGCGCCTCCGGGTCGACCACGACGAACTCCTCGGTCCCGAGCGTCCAGAGTGGACCCTGCCAGCCCGGCGGCGGTGGCCCGACGGCCAGGTCGGCCTGGCCCGCGAGCATCGCGGCGTGCAGTTCGTCGGCGTGCCGGTGCTCGAACAGCCGGATGTGGACGCCTTCGCAGCGCCGCCGCCACGCCCGCAGCACAGCGGGCAGCACGCCGAGGCTGACCGAGTACAACGTGGCCAGCTGCAACTCGCCGGTCTCCAGGCCGGACGCCTGCCTGGCGGCGCACCGGGCGCGTTCGGCGTCGGCCAACGCCGCCCGTGCGTGCGGCAGCATCGCGCGGCCCATCGGCGTGAGGCGGACCGACCGGGGCAGCCGTTCCAGCAGGGCCCCGCCGCTGTCCTTCTCCAGCACACGGATCTGGTGGGACAGCGCGGGCTGTGTGACGTGCAACAACTCCGCCGCGCGGGTGAACGATCCCTCGTCGACCACGGTCACCAGGTACTCCAGTTGACGGAGGGTTGCCATGACCAAATTCTATAGCAGCTGTGACAAGCAAGACTTGGACTTATGGCATCTGACCGGCGCAAGATCAGGACATGGAACAGAAGGTCGCCCTCGTCGTCGGCGCGAACGGGGTCATCGGCAGCAATCTCATCGACTACCTGAGCACGTTGGACGACTGGCGGATCGTCGGCGTCTCCCGCCGTGGCGGGGTGGACACCGACAAGGTCACCTACCTCGCGGCCGACCTGCTCGACCCGGCCGACACGCACGCCAAGCTGGGCGGTCTGACCGAGGTCACACACGTCTTCTATGCGGCATACCAGGACCGGCCCACCTGGGCGGAGCTCGTGGCGCCCAACGTGGAGATGCTGGCCAACGTGGTCGACGCGGTGGACCCGTTCGTCCGGCACATCAGCCTGATGCAGGGCTACAAGGTCTACGGCGCACACCTCGGGCCGTTCAAGACACCGGCGCGGGAGGACGACCCGGGCCACATGCCGCCCGAGTTCAACGTCGCCCAGCAGCAACTGCTGGAACGGCGTGCCGGGACGTGGACCTGGTCGGCGATCCGGCCGTCCGTGGTCGCCGGCTTCGGGCTCGGCAACCCGATGAACCTCGCCATGGTGATCGCGGTCTACGCGGCCATGTCCAAGGAACTCGGCCTGCCCCTGCGGTTCCCCGGCAAGCCGGGCGCCTACGGGCCGCTGCTGGAGATGACCGACGCGGGCCTGCTGGCCAAGGCGACGGTGTGGGCCGCCACCAACGAGCAGTGCGCGAACCAGGCGTTCAACATCAACAACGGCGACCTGTTCCGCTGGACCGACCTGTGGCCGAAGATCGCCAGGTTCTTCGAGATGGACGTCGCGCCCCCGCTTCAGATGCAGTTGGACGTCGTGATGGCCGACAAGGAGCCGCTGTGGAACGAGATGGTGGCCAAGTACGGGCTGGAACCGCTCGCGTACAAGGAAGTCTCGTCGTGGGGGTTCGGTGACTTCGTCTTCTCGTGGGACTACGACTTCCTCGCCGACGGCGGCAAGGCACGCCGGATGGGCTTCCACGAGTTCGTCGACACAGAGCGGATGTTCCTCGACATCTTCGCGGATTTCCGTCGGCGCAAGGTGATCCCCTGAGCCTAGGCTGGGGTGTGCTCTACGACTCGATAAGCGTCGGTTACGCCACCGCGCGGCGTACCGATCCGCGCTGGATGTCGGCGATCCTCGCGGCGCTGGGGCAGACGCGGACGGTGCTGGACGTCGGCGCGGGCGCGGGGAGCTACGAACCATCCGATCGAGTGGTTTACGCGGTCGAGCCGTCCGGTGGAATGGTCGCCCAACGCGGCACGGACGCCGCTCCGGTCGTCCGTGCCGTCGCGGAAGCCCTGCCTGTCAGGGACAACGCGGTGGAGGCAGTACTGGCCGTGCTCACGGTGCACCATTGGTCCGACTGGCGCCGGGGTGTCGCGGAGTTGCGCCGGGTCGCGCCGCGCCGGGTCGTGCTCGCCTATGACACCCGGTCGCACGCGGATTTCTGGTTCGTGCGCGAATACGTGCCGCAGATCGCCGAGTTGGAGCTGTCCCGGCCGTCCGCACCGGACATCGCCGCGGAACTCGGCGCGGACAGCGTGATCCCCTTGCCGCTGCCGTGGGACTTCACAGACGGCGTTTTCCCCGCGTACTGGCGCAGGCCCGAGGCGTACCTGACCGTGCGGGACACGTGCTCGGCGCTGGCGCAGGCTCCTCGGGACGCGGTCGAGCGCGGGCTGGCGAGGCTGCGGTCCGACCTGGCCGACGGGACGTGGCACGACAAGCACGCCGACCTGCTGGAACTCGACGAGTACGACGCGGGGTTCCGGTTGATCGTCAGCGGTTAAACCCCTGGTCGGGTGGGAGCCCCGTTTGTACCGTGGCCCGATGCTGATCAAGCGCATCGACGCCACCCGACTGGATGACTGCCTCGAACTGGCCGTGTCACGGGACTGGACGCCCGACGCCCGGATCTGGAACCTCATGTTCGAGATCGGCGTCGTGTTCGGCATCGACGACCCGGGCGGCGGGCTCGCCGGGTGCGTGGTCTCGACCAGGTACGGAACCCGGTTGTCGGCCATCGGAATGATGCTCGTCGCGGAGAAGTTCGGCAGGCAGGGGCTGGGCACGCGGCTGATGGAACACGCCATCGCGGACGCCGGGACGGAGTCGACCTGGCTGACCGCGACCAGGTTCGGCAAGCCCCTGTACGAGAAACTCGGGTTCCGGTCGGTCGGCACGTGCACGAGGTACGCGGGTGACCTGCGGCTGACGCCGGCCGGCGCGTCCCGCCCGGCGTCCACTGAGGACATCCCGGCGATCGCGGAGCTGGACGCGGCGGTGTTCGGCGCGCCACGGGAGCACGTGCTGCGCGCGCTGCCCGCGGTCGCCGACCAAGTGCGTGTGATCGAGGGCACGGACGGCGTTCGTGGATACGGTGTCGCCTGGCGTAACGTGGACAACACGGCAATCGGGCCCCTCGTCGCCGACGACGTGCGGACGGCGCAGGATCTGATCGCCGATCTGGCCGCCGGGAGCGACCAGCCGAGCCGGTTCCACCTCGCCGACACTCACTCCGAGCTGCGCGAATGGCTGGAAAGTCATGGTGCCGAGCAGGTGTTCGACACCACGGAGATGGTGCACGGAGCGTCACACCCCGGCGACAGGGAGCGTCTGTTCCTGCCTCTCGCACTCGCGACTGGCTGAGAGTCTTCGAACAGACTGTCGGTGGGTACGGCTACTCTTCTGCACGCCGTACCTAGCAAACCACTCTTGGGGAGAGCGACGTCGTGACAGCCGAGACCACCTACGGGGCCGACGACCTGACGCACCTCGAAGGGCTTGAGGCTGTCCGCAAGCGCCCCGGGATGTACATCGGGTCGACCGACAGCCGCGGTGTCAACCACCTGTTCACCGAGATCGTGGACAACTCGACCGACGAGGGCATCGCCGGGTTCGCCACCCGCGTCGTGGTCACCCTGCACGCCGACGGCAGCGTGCAGGTGGACGACGACGGCCGGGGCATCCCCACGGGCGTACACCAGAAGTCCGGGCTGTCCGGTGTCGAGCTGGTGCTGACCAGGCTGCACGCCGGTGGCAAGTTCGGCGGCTCCGGTTACAAGGCCTCCGGTGGTCTGCACGGCGTCGGCGCGTCTGCGGTGAACGCGTTGTCGCACCGGTTCGACGTCACGGTCAAGCACGAGGGCAAGGTCCACGAGATCTCGTTCGCGCAGGGCGTCGCCGGTGTCTTCGACGCACCGGGACCCAAGGCGAAGTTCACCAAGCAGCCAGGCCTCGTGCTCGTGCGCAAGATGAAGCGCGGCGAGGCGTCCGGGACCTCGATCCGCTACTGGCACGACGCGCGCTACTTCGAGAACGGCGCGGCGCTCGACAAAGAGGCCGTCCGGTCGAAGCTGCGCAACACCGCGTTCCTCGTCCCCGGCGTCACATATGTGCTGCGTGACGCGACGGAAGGCGCGATCGAGGAAGAGACGTTCCACTTCCCCAACGGCCTGACCGACATGGTCGAGTTCCTCGCGCCGGACGGCGAGAAGTCCGTCACCGGCACGCTGCTGATCCAGGGCACCGGCACGTACTTCGAGAACGCGGCCGACGAGAACGGCGTGATGCGATCCAAAGTGGAGCGCGAGGCCGAGGTCGAGGTGGCCTTCCGCTGGGGCACCGGCTACGACCGGATCGTCGAGTCGTTCACCAACACGATCCGCAACATGCACGGCGGCACGCACCGCAAGGGTTTCGAGCGCGCGGCGCTGAAGTCGTTGCAGGAGGCCATCTCCAAGACGCGTGGCCTGCTCAAGCCCAAAGAGGACCCGCCACAGCTCGACGACGTGCTCGAAGGCATGACCGCGGTCATCCACGTGCGCATCCCGGAGCCGCAGTTCACCTCGCAGACCAAGGACGAACTGTCCACCGCGGGCATCACCAAGGTGATCCAGGGCATCGTCGAACGGTACGTCAAGTCGTGGACCGAGGACCGCAAGACCAAGGCCGAAGCCAAGATCGTGCTGCAGAAGATCGTCGACGCGGCGCGCGTGCGGCTGACGCAGAAGCAGCAGAAGGACGCCGCGAGGCGCAAGACCGCGCTGGAAGGCGCGGCCATGCCGCCGAAGCTGGTCGACTGCCGCACCACGGGTGTCTCGCGCAGCGAACTTTTTCTCGTCGAAGGCGACAGCGCGTTGGGCTCGGCCAGAATGGCGCGCGTCTCGGAATACCAGGCGCTGCTGCCGTTGCGCGGCAAGATCCTCAACGTGCAGAAGGCCAGCCTGGCGGACACGTTGCGCAACGCCGAGATCGCCTCGATCGTGCAGGTGCTCGGCGCGGGCTCGGGCCGCACGTTCGACCTGCCGCAGATGCGCTACGGCCGCGTGATCCTGATGGCCGACGCGGATGTCGACGGCTCGCACATCCGGACCCTGCTGATCACGTTGTTCGCCAAGTACATGCGCCCGGTGATCGAGGACGGCAGGCTGTACGCGGCGATGCCGCCGCTGCACAAGGTCGTCACCAAGGGCCGCAACTCCCAGACCACGTTCACCTTCACCCAGCGCGAGATGGAGACCACGGTCGCCGCGCTGGAGAAGGCGGGCAAGCAGGTCGTCACCCCGGTGCCCCGGTTCAAGGGTCTCGGCGAGATGGACGCGGACGAACTGTGGGAGACCACGATGAACCCGGCCACCCGCTCGGTCCGCCGGATCACCATGGATGACGCGCAGGCCGCCGAGGACGCGCTGGAACTGCTGATGGGCGAGAAGGTCGAGCCGCGGCGCAACTGGCTGGTCGAGTCGTCCAGCCGGGTGGACCGCGAAGCGATCGACGTCTGACCCGCCCCACTCGAGAGAAAGCACCTGAGCAATGGCACGCCGCAAAGGCACTACGGTCACGCGGGTCGACCCGAGCGCGTTCGACAGCGCGGGCGCCAACGTCATCGACAACTCGTTGAAGACGGAGATCGAGGACTCGTATCTGGAGTACGCCTACTCGGTCATCCACTCCCGCGCCCTGCCGGACGCACGAGACGGCCTCAAGCCCGTGCACCGCAGGATCCTGTTCTCGATGGAGCAGAACGGACAGCGCCCGAACACCGCGTACGTGAAGTCGTCACGTGTCGTTGGCGATGTAATGGGTCGCTACCACCCGCACGGCGACACGGCGATCTACGACGCCATGGTGCGCATGGCGCAGGACTTCTCGCTCAACTCCCCGCTGATCGACGGGCACGGAAACTTCGGTAGCCCGGACGATGGACCGGCAGCGAGCAGGTACACCGAGGCCAGGATGTCGCCGGAGGCGATGCTGCTGGTCGGCGAGCTCGGCGAGGACACGGTCGACTTCCGCCAGAACTACGACGGGTCGCTGCAGGAGCCGTCGGTGCTGCCCGCGGCTTTCCCGAACCTGCTGGTGAACGGCACGTCCGGCATCGCGGTCGGCATGGCGACCAACATGATCCCGCACAACCTCGGTGAGGTCGTGGCGGCGGCGCGGTGGCTGATCAACCACCCGGACGCCTCGCTGGACAAGCTGATGGAGTTCGTGCCGGGGCCGGATCTGCCCACGGGCGGCATGCTGCTGGGGCTCGACGAGGTCCGCAAGGCGTACGAGACCGGGCGTGGCGTGGTGCGGATGCGTGCCCGTGCGCAGACCGGGCCGCTGGAGGGCAGCCGGGGTCGTCAGGCGATCACGGTCACCGAACTGCCGTACGGCGTCGGCACCGAGCGGATCATCGAGAAGATCACCGACGAGGTGAACAAGTCCAAGCGGCTCACCGGGATCGCGGACGTCAAGGACCTCACCGACCGGGAGAACGGCACCCGGCTGGTCATCGAGTGCAAGGTCGGCGTGAACCCGCAGGCGCTGCTGGCCGATCTGTACCGGCTCACGCCGATGGAGCAGTCGTTCGGCATCAACAACCTGGTGCTGGTGGACGGCCAGCCGCGGACACTGGGGCTCAAGGCGTTGCTGGAGGTCTTCCTCAAGCACCGCTACGAGGTCGTCACGCGGCGCACGCGCTACCGCCGCCGCAAGCGCGAAGAGCGCCTGCACCTGGTCGAGGGTCTGCTCAAGGCCCTGATCAACATCGACAAGGTGATCCGGCTGATCCGCAACAGCGAGAACGCCGCGGCCGCCAAGGACGGCTTGATGAAGCAGTTCAAGCTGTCCGAGATCCAGGCCCAGTACATCCTGGACACCCCGCTGCGCAGGCTGACCAAGTTCGACCGGATCGAACTCGAGGACGAGCAGGACAAGCTGGCCGCGGAGATCGCCGAGCTGTCCAAGATCCTCGACGACGAGGCGGTGCTGCGCAAGGTCGTGTCGTCGGAGCTGGCCAAGGTCGCCAAGGACCTGGCGAGCGAGCGCCGGACCGCGTTGATCGACGGTGACCTCAAAGAGGTGCTGGCCGCGTCGAAACCGGCTGGTCCGCTGGAGGTCGCCGACGACCCGTGCCAGGTGATCCTGTCCGCGACGGGGCTCGTGGCCCGTACGGCCGCGGAGTCGGAGGAGTCGAACGAGGCCCGCCGCCGCAACGGCCGCGCCAAACACGACACGGTCGCCGCGGTCGTGCATTCGACGGCACGCGGCCAGATCCTGCTCGTCACCAACCTGGGCCGGGCGTTCAAGACCGATGTCCTGCCGCTGCCGGTGCTTCCCGAGGCGTCCGGGACAGTGTCGCTGGGCGGCGGGATGGCGGCCAAGGAGCTCGTGCCGCTGGAGAAGGGCGAGAAAGTCGTCGGCATCGCGCCGCTGGGTGAGCAGGGCGCCGGGTCGCCGGGGCTGGCCGTCGGGACGAAGCAGGGCGTGGTCAAGGTCTGCGCGCCGGAATGGCCGGTGCGGTCGGACGAGTTCGAAGTGATCACGCTCAAGGACGGCGACGAGATCATCGGCGCCACTTGGCTCAAGGACGGCACCGAGACCGTCGCGTTCGTCTCGTCGGATTCGTCGCTGCTGCGGTTCGCCGCGTCACTGGTCCGGCCGCAGGGGCTCAAGGGCGGCGGCATGGCCGGGATCAACCTGGGCAAGGAAGCGGAGGCGGTGTTCTTCGGCGCGGTCCGCACGGACGATGACGAGCACGGCGAGCCGATGGTCGTGACGTCGACGGGGATGAGCGTCAAGGTCACGCCGTTCGCGGAGTACCCGGCGAAGGGGCGTGCCACCGGCGGTGTGCGGACCCACCGGTTCCTCAAGGGCGAGACGCGGCTCGTGCTGGCCTGGATCGGGCCACGACCGGCCGGTGCGTCCAACACCGGCTCGGCCGTGGAACTGCCCGAGCCCGACATGCGCCGGGACGGCTCCGGCCACGCGCATCCGGGGCCGGACGTCGTCGGTCACATCATCGAACGGGACTGAGTGCTCACCGGTCCGGCGTACGGCTGCCGTACGCCGGACCGAACACCACCAGCAGGGCCAGGTCCTCGGTGACGTCCTCGAACCGGTGGTCCTCGCCCGCCGGGACGAAGATCACCGCGCCGGGGCCGACCTCGGCTGTGTGGCCCGGTGTCACGAGCTTCGCGCGGCCCGAGGTGACCACGTAGATCTCGTCCTCGGTGTGCGGGCTTTGGGTGTCCACACCGCCGACGGGGATGCAGTAGGTCCCCACGGACAAGTCCGGCACCCGCAGGTTCTCCACCCAGTCGTTCTGCGCGCCCGTGGGCGCGTTCCACTGGCCCGCGCCTTTGATGATCTGCATTGACGCAGCTTAGGCAGCCGACGGCCCGACATCACCCTTGTTCAGGGGCTTGCGGGAGCCGCCGAGTTCGTCCGCGCCGACGTCGAACTTGCCGGACCGGGTCTGCAGGTCCATGTCCTTGGTGACGTACGAGTACGTGCCCGCGGCGGTGTCGATCGCGGGGCTGCCCGCTGCCAGCCGGGAGATGCCGTACGAGTCGCGCCCCAGCTTGGGGTCCACCGAGCGGTAGCCGTTCGGCATTCCTGCGCTGCCGCCCCAGGCGATGTTGCCTTCGTAGCGCACTGTCGAGCCGCTGGCCATGTCGACGAGGGGGCCGCCGGTGCCGACGATGATGTTGTTGGCCACCACGCAGTCCTTGGGCTTGAAGTCGCCGCCGTCGCTGTCGATGACGGCGCTGGTGCCCAGCACGGTGTTGAACGCGACGGTGACGCGGTCGGGGCGGTCGTGGCCGGTGCTGGTCGGGCCGCTGTCGGCCTCGGAGCCCTTGCCGAACACGATCGCGCGTTGACCGGATGAGGCGACGTAGTTGTTGATGATCTTGTGGTCGTTGCCGTGGAAGCGGATCCCGGAGTTGCCGTAGATGAGATTGCCCTCGACGGTGTTGCGGTTGCCGTGCCGCAGCACGATGTAGCCCTTGCTGTCGCGGATGGTGTTGTAGCGCACGGTGGTCTCGGACGCTTTCACCGAGATCGCCTCGGCGTCACCGTTGGCCTTCTCGAACAGGTTGTACTCCACGAACCCGCCGGACGAGTACGACTGCTTGTGGCTGTAGCCGTAGCGGATCGACTCGCCGCCGTTCGCGCCGCTGAAGCTGTGGTTGTAGAAGTAGTTGTGGTGGATCTTGGTGCGCTTGGCGACGTCGTCGCTCGGTCCGGCGATCTGCAGGAAGACGCCCGCGGTGCTGCGGTTCTGGAAGGTGTTGCGGTCGACTTCCACGTCGTCGCCGTTCACCGTGACCCAGTTGCCGTCTCCGCTGAGCTGAACGGTGTTGCGGGTCAGCCGGATGTGGTGCGCGTCCGACGGGATCGACATCGAACCGCCGTGCCGGAGGTTGAAGCCTTGCAGCACAACGTTGTTCACCCCGCCCGCGAACGAGAACCCGGTCGAGCCGCGGATTTCCGCGCGTCCGGTGTTCGCCGCGGTCACCGTGACGGGTGCGCTCGCCGTGCCGGACTTCTTGATCTGGATCGCGCTGGTCGCGGTGTAGCTGCCGTCGGCCAGTTCGATCCGGTCACCGGGTTTCGCGGAGTTCAACGCGGTTTGCAGTTCGGACAGGTTGTTCACCCGTACCGTCGCCGCGGTGGCCTCGCCGGGCAGCAGTGTCAGACCGGCGAGCAGGCACAGGGCCAGCGGGCCGGTGAGCAGGGCAGGACTGCGTCGCATCATCGCCAACTTTCTCGGACGGTGTTCTTCCGTTGGCGGCGGACGCCCCGAACGTTATTCAATCATCGGGTCAATGGTCAACAGCTGCGGCCCCAGGTCCCGATCACCGGAACGAGGGGCCGATAGGGGACGGTGCCTGGAGTCACGAGCAGCTCGAGCAACACCCACATCCGGGGCCGCTGCACGAACCACAGCATCCGCATGTGCCTTGCATGGTTACCTCCTTCGAGGCCGCACCCGGTTTCACGGTAACTACGACGTTTTCACGCCCGTACCGCTACGTGAGTGACGCGCCTGTCAGGGTTTGCGCCAGCGCAGCGCGTCACCGCGGCCCGACCGCGTGCAGACCAGCGGCGATCCCGACTTGGTGATGGCGACGGCGCCTTCCTGGAGGCAGCGGGCGCCTTCCTGGGCGAACGGCACACCGGGGATCTGGGGGATGGTGAAAGTCGGTCGCGTGGTGGTCGTCGTCGTGACCACTGGCGGTTTCGTCGTCGTCGTCGGCTTCGGCACGGGGGCTTTGCTGGTCGTCGGCTTGATCGCCGGTGCGACCGTGGGGATGCTCGCCTCCCACGTCGGCGTCCAGGACGTGGTTTCCGCCCGCGTTGCCGCGGTGTCGGGCGGGGTGCCGCCGAAGGTCGGGATCTGCACCTGTTTGCCCTCGCTGACCTGCGTACACGCGGCGCTCAGGAGTACCGCGGCGGTGGCTGCCGCCGCACCGATCTTTCTCACCAGGGTAAACATCGGATGTGTCGTCCGTTCTGGAGCCGGGCAGGGAACGACGCCCTCGCACACTACAACATTGATACTCGCCGCAACTTCGGCCGAACAGACGCGCATGTGTGGTATCCACGAACCATGCCGGACGTCCAGACAGTCGACGCGGTGGTCATCGGGTCGGGCCACAACGGCCTGGTCGCGGCGAACATCCTGGCCGACGCGGGCTGGTCGGTGCTGGTGCTCGAGGCGGCACGGGAGCCCGGTGGCGCGGTCCGCACCGGACAGATCACGGCGCCCGGCTTCCGCAACGACCTGTTCAGCGCGTTCTACCCGATCGGCGCGGCGTCGCCCGTGCTCGGCGACCTCCGGCTGGAACGCCACGGCCTGAAGTGGCGCCACGCGCCGGAAGTGCTCGCGCACGTGCTGCCGGACGACCGGGCTGTCCTGCTGTCACGGGAACTGGCCACGACCGCGAAGTCGCTCGATGCGTTCGCGCCGGGTGACGGTGACGTGTGGCGTGCCGAGTTCGCCAAGTGGCAGGGAATCCGCGACGACGTCCTGAACGCGATCACTCGCCCGTTCCCGCCGGTCCGCGCCGCGGGCGGGCTGCTGCGCACGATGGGCACGCCCGAGTTGCTGCGGTTCGCGCGGATGGCGGCGCTGCCGGTGCGCAGGCTGGGGGAGGAGTGGTTCGCCGGGGACGGTGGCAGGGTTCTGCTCGCGGGCAACGCGTTGCACACCGATCTCGGTCCGGAACAGTCGGCGAGCGGGTTGTTCGGCTGGTTGCTGACGGTGTTGGGACAGGACGTCGGCTTCCCGGTCCCGGAGGGCGGCGCGAGCAGCCTCACCGAAGCGTTGGTCGCACGGCTGACCGCACTAGGTGGTCGTGTCGAGTGTGACAGGCGCGTCACGCAGGTGTTGCTCGCGTCGGGGACCGCGGTCGGTGTGCGTGACGAGCACGGTGAACTCGTGCGCGCCACCCGCGCGGTGCTCGCCAACGTCGCGGCGCCGTCGTTGTTCCTGGACCTGGTGGGCGAGCAACACCTGCCGAGCAGGCTGGTGTCGGATCTGACGCGGTTCGACTGGGACGACGCCACCGTGAAGGTGGACTGGGCGTTGTCGCGCCCAGTGCCGTGGATCGCGCAGGAGGCGGTGACCGCGGGGACTGTGCACCTCGGCGGCGATCTCGACGGCCTCGCCGGGTTCAGCAACGAACTGGCCTGCGGCCGGGTGCCGCGCAACCCGTTCCTGCTCATCGGGCAGATGACCACGACCGACCCGACCCGGTCACCGGCGGGAACCGAGTCGATGTGGGCGTACACGCACGTGCCGAGAGGACAGAACTGGACCACGGATCGCCTGCGCCGCCGGGCGGACCGGATGGAGCAGCTGATCGAGAAACACGCGCCGGGGTTCCGTGAGCTGATCATGGCGCGGGCGGTCACCGGGCCGGCGGAGATGGCACGGGACAACGCCAATCTTGCCGGTGGCGCGGTGAACCAGGGGACGTCGGCGCTCCACCAGCAGCTGGTTTTCCGGCCGGTGCCCGGTGCGGGCCGGGCGGACACCCCGATCGACCGGCTCTACCTGGCTGGCGCGTCCGCGCATCCCGGTGGTGCGGTGCACGGCGCCGCCGGGGCCAACGCCGCACGTGCCGCTCTGGCACGCGCGAAGTGGTCCGGCGGCGCGTATGTCGCGATGAACCGCGTGGTCAACCGGTTGGTGTACGGGTGATCACGGGCTCGGCGGAACGGCGTGGCACTTCACGGGTTTGGCGTTGGGCGGGTCGAGCGCGTTGAGGATGACCTGGGTGGCGTTCGGGTCGAACGCGACCATGGCGTGCCCCGCGTAGTCCTCCTCGCACAGGTCCTGCAGCACGACGTTGGTCGCGTTGGGGCTGTCGAGGTGCCCGCTGGTGTACGGGACCACGGCCTCGTCGTACTTGGTCATGATCATCGTGTACTTGACGCCTGGCGCGGCGACGCCGCCCTTGTTCATCTTGACGATGAAGTCCGAACCGGTCAGGAACTGCCGCGCGGCGGGGAAGACCAGGTCGACGACGGCGTCGATGATCGGGCCGAGGCCGAGCTGCCGGGCCAGTGCGTAGAGCTTGGCCAGGTTGAGGACGTTGCTGCCGTCCCAGAGCGGGGTGAGGCCGACGTAGTCGCTGATCTTCGGCGCGCCGCCGAGGTACTTGGCGTAGTAGTTGGGCATCAGGCTGCCCTCGGAGTGGCCGATGATGTCGACCTTCTTGGCCTTGGTCGCCGTGAGCACGCGGTCGACGAACGCGCCGAGTTCGGCGGCGCTCTGCTCCATCGGGTTGCGGCCGCCGATCTGGTTGATCGGGAACGGTGTGCCGAAGGGGACGCCGTAGGTCAGCGCGAACACGCAGTAGCCGTTGTTGGCCAACAAGGGCGAGATCGTCTGCCAGTTCACGGTCATGTTCGCGCTGGCGCCGTGCGCGAGCACGACCGGGTCGGGGTGGGCGGCGGATGGTTCGCACGACCAGTCGTTCGCGCCGGGCGGGGCGGAGCCCGGCTTGGTGAGCTGCGCTTCGGCGGCCTTGGCGAAACCCGCCAGGCCGTAGGGCACCGGGTACTCCGAATCCGCACTTGCGACGGCACTGGTCGTGCCCAACGCGAGCGCCAGGGCCACGGCAACGCTGCCGAGGAAGGCTGGACGCACAGGGAGCTCCTATCTACTCACGAGTAGGCGAACTGATGGTGACGGTGCTTACACCCGCTGTCAATGCCCCGCGATCAGTTCAGGCGATGAACGAATTCCGGCCTAAGATGTCCGGATGGCGTTGGTCGCGGGCGTGGATTCCTCAACCCAGTCCACAAAAGTCGTGGTGTGCGACGCGGAGACGGGTCAGGTGGTGCGAGAAGGCAGGGCGCCCCACCCGGACGGCACCGAAGTTCACCCCGATGAGTGGTGGCGTGCGTTCCAGGAGGCCACTGCCGACGGCGTGCTCGACGGCGTGATGTCGCTCGGTGTCGGCGGCCAGCAGCACGGCATGGTCGCGCTCGACGAGAACAACGAGGTCGTCCGGCCCGCGTTGCTGTGGAACGACACCCGCTCGGCCGACGCCGCGGCGGACCTGACCCGCGAACTCGGCGGCCCGGGGGAGTGGGCGAAAGCGGTCGGCTCGGTGCCGGTCGCCAGCTTCACCGTGACCAAACTGCGGTGGCTCGCCGAACACGAACCGGACCTGGCCGCCCGCGTGGCCACCGTTCTGCTGCCGCACGACTGGCTGACCTGGAAACTCACCGGCGAGATGGTGACCGACCGCGGCGACGCGTCCGGAACCGGCTACTACTCCGCCAGTCAGGACGTCTACCGCGAGGACATCCTGACCAAGGCCTTCGGCCGGGTTCCCGGGCTGCCGCGGGTGCTCGCGCCCGACGAGCCCGCCGGGCGCACACCCGGCGGGATGCTCGTCTCGGCAGGCACGGGCGACAACATGGCGGCCGCACTGGGCCTTCGGCTGGAGGCCGGGGACGCGGTCGTCTCGATCGGCACGAGCGGCACGGTGTTCGGCGTCGCCGACGAGATCACCCCGGACGACACCGGCGCGGTGGCCGGATTCGCCGACGCCACAGGCAGGTTCCTGCCGCTGGTGTGCACGTTGAACGCGGCGCGCGTGCTCACCGCCGCCGCGCGGATGCTCGGCGTCGAACTGTCCGAACTCGACGATCTGGCGCTGTCGGCCAAGGACACCGGCGGACTGGAGTTCGTGCCCTACCTGGACGGTGAACGGACACCGAACCTGCCGGACGCGACCGGATCGCTGCTGAACATGCGGCGCGACAACATGACGCCGGAGAACGTGGCCCGTGCCGCGGTCGCGGGGATGCTGGGCGGTCTCGGCTTCGGGCTGACCGCCTTGCGCACGGCAGGGCTTGCGGCGCAACGGGTTCTGCTGATCGGCGGCGGTGCGCGGTCGGCCGCCGTGCAGGCGATCGCGCCGGAGGTCTTCGGCGTGCCCGTCGAGGTCCCCGAGACGGCCGAATACGTCGCGGTCGGCGCCGCGCGCCAGGCGACGTGGGCACTGACGGGCCAGTACCCGGCATGGTGATGGCCGATTCCCGCCAGCCCGCGCGGCTCGCGGGAATCAGACTGGCACCATGTCACAGATGAGGTGTCACACCGTGATGGACAGCCCGGTCGGTCAGCTCACGCTGGTCGCGACGGACGGTGTGCTGAGCGGGGTGTACATGGAGCGGCAGCGGTACCTGCCGTCGCAGGAGACGTTCGGTCACCGCGACCCGGAGCCGTTAGGCCAGGCCGTCGAGCAGCTCAACGAGTACTTCGCCGGGGAGCGGACCGAGTTCGACGTGCCGATCACGTTCCACGGCACGGACTTCCAGCGCACAGTGTGGCAGGCGCTGTGCGACATCCGTTACGGCGAAACGATTTCCTACGGCGAGCTGGCGCTGCGGCTCGGCAAGACGCTGACGGCGTCCCGTGCGGTCGGCCTGGCCAACGGCAAGAACCCGATCAGCATCATCGTGCCGTGCCACCGGGTCGTCGGCTCGACCGGTGACCTCACCGGCTACGGCGGCGGCATCGAACGCAAGCGGTTCCTGCTGGACTTCGAACGAGGCGACACGCTGTCGTACAACTGAGGGATCTACAGCTGAAGCGGGGCCGAGCCGAACGCCACGTTGAACCGGTCGCACCAGATGACCACGCTGCGCAGGCCGTCCAGTGAGGTTCCCGCCGGGATGGCGTAGTTCTGGTTGCCGTGCGTCGCCTTGAGGTCGCCGAGTTTGACCTGGCGGCCGTCGTCGTACTTGAACCAGTCGCCGCCCGCCGTCGCGTCGGTCAGCCAGACGTGCAGATCCGGCCCATCCGACGAGGACAGCCCGGTCAGTCTCAGGACCCGTTGCCCGTCCGGCAGTTCGAGCACGGCGGCGTGGCCGGACGTGGCGTGTTCCTGTGTGACGAACGAGCCGGACGCCAGTTCTTTCGGCCCGGCAGGGGGAGCACTGACAGGGGGAGCGCTGGGCGCAGTGCTCCCCGTGGTGCCCGTGGTGACTGTGGTGGCGACCGGCAGTGCCTCGTCGATCGTGCTGCTGGTGAACAGCCGCCACGGCTGGAACGCCCACAGCGCGAACGCACCCGCCACGGCGACCACGACCAGCGCCGCCCAAGTGATCTTCCTCCGAAACAGTGCTCGCATGCGTCCATTAGAACGTCCACGGCGGCTGAAAGGCGGCGAAACACCTCTTACCGGATTCTTAAAACTCTCGGCGGTGGCCCGTGCGCGAACCATCAGGTAACTTCCGCGCGCATGAGGTGGATCGGTGCTTTATCCAGTGTGTGCACGGCCGCACTGCTCGTAGTGGGCGCGACACCGGCGGCGGCGACACCGGCGATCGGGGCCCCGGCTGGGGCGCACGGGCCGAAGTGGCAGCTCACGCCGACCGGGACGGACGCACGGCTGCGCGGCTTGTCCGTTGTGGACGGCCGAACGGCGTGGGCAGGCGGGACAGGCGGCACGGTGCTGCGGACCACCGACGGCGGCCGGACGTGGGCCAGCGTCGGACCGCCGGGTGCCGAGGCGCTGCAGTTCCGTGACATCGAGGCGTTCGACGCGAACACGGCCGTGGCGATGACCATCGGCAACGGCCCGGACTCCCGCATCTACAGCACGACGAACGGCGGCAGGTCCTGGACCGAGTCCTTCCGCAACACCGACGCGCGGGCGTTCTACGACTGCATGGCCTTCTTCGACCGCCGCAACGGTCTCGCACTGAGCGACCCGGTCGACGGCAAGTTCCGCATCCTGTCCACCACCGACGGCGGCAAGAGCTGGAAGCTCCTGCCCGGCGACGGAATGCCCGCCGTCCAGCCGAAGGAGTTCGCGTTCGCCGCGAGCGGCCAGTGCCTGGTCACGTCGGGCTCCCGGGACGCGTGGATCGCGACCGGCGGCGACGCCAAGGCCCGCGTCTTCCACTCCAGGGACCGCGGCCTGACCTGGACCGTGAGCGACACCCCGCTGCAGAGCGGCGAGAGCGCGGGCGTGTTCTCGGTGGCGCTGCGCGACTCGCGCAACGGCATCGCGATCGGCGGCGACTACGACCCGGCCAAACCCACCAAGGACGCCGTGGCCCGCACCAGCGATGGCGGCAAGACGTGGACGAAGGCCGCGAAGGCCCCGGCGGGCTACCGCTCCGGCGCCACCTACGTCCCCTACCTGCCGTTCGCGATCCTCGCGGTCGGGCCGACCGGCAGCGACGTGAGCCTCGACAACGGCAACCACTGGTTCCAGTTCGACGCCGGCAGCTTCGACACCGTCGACTGCGGCCGGGACGCCAGTTGCTGGGCCGCCGGTGAGAAGGGCCGGATCGCCAAGCTCACCCTGAGGTAACGGAAAACCGTTTGGCGGAGGACTGTGGCTGAGCTACAGTCCTTCGCTGTGTTCCCGATGTCCGACTTCGCGACGCTCGCAGGCCTGAACCTGCTGAGCGCGTTGTCGGCATCCGTGTTGGCAGCACTGGATAGCTGACCCTCCTCCCTTCCGCACCTTCCTCCGCGGAACCCGAGGAGGAGGGTTGTCGGCTTCGCGGGTTCCGCGTCCCAGCTTCCAGAAAACCAGGCAACGATGAGCAAGCAGCTTTACGTGCGCAGCAAGCCGCACGTCAACATCGGCACGATGGGTCACGTTGACCACGGCAAGACCACGCTGACCGCCGCGATCACCAAGGTGCTCGCGCGCGACGGTGCGGGCACGAAGTACGTGGCCTTCGACAAGATCGACCGTGCGCCGGAGGAGATCGCCCGCGGCATCACGATCAACATCTCGCACGTCGAGTACGAGACGCCGACCAGGCACTACGCCCACGTCGACATGCCGGGGCACGCCGACTACGTCAAGAACATGATCACCGGCGCGGCCCAGCTCGACGGCGTGATCCTGGTCGTGTCCGCCGAGGACGGCTCCATGCCGCAGACCCGTGAGCACGTCGTGCTGGCGCGGCGGATCGGTGTCGAGCACATCGTGGTCGCGCTGAACAAGGCGGACATGGTGGCCGACGGCGACCTGCTCGACCTGGTCGAGCTGGAGGTCCGTGAGCTGCTCAGCCGCTACGGCTTCGACGGTGACTCGGTGCCGGTCGTGCGTGTCTCCGGCCTGAAGGCGCTGGAGGGCGACCCGGTGTGGGAGCAGAAGGTCGTGGAGTTGCTCGAGGCGGTGGACGAGCACGTGCCGACTCCGGTGCGGCGTCTCGACCTGCCGTTCCTGATGCCGGTGGAGAACACCATGACCATCACCGGTCGCGGCACGGTCGTGACCGGCGCGGTGGAGCAGGGCACGATCAAGCTCGGCGACACCGTCGAGGTGGTCGGGCTCGAGGAGACCTTCTCGAGCGTGGTCACAGGGCTGGAGATGTTCGGCAAGTCGCTGGAGCGGGCCGAGGCGGGTGACAACGCCGCGGTGCTGCTGCGTGGCGTCAAGCGCGACCAGATCCGTCGCGGCCAAGTGCTGGCGCTGCCGGGCAGCGTCACGCCGCACCGGCGCTTCCGGGCGGACGCGTACGTGCTGACCGAGCAGGAAGGCGGTCGGCGCAAGCCGATCCACGACAACTACCGGCCGCAGTTCCACTTCAGGACCAGCGACGTTCCTGGCGCGTTGACGCTCGACACCGCGATGGTCCTGCCGGGCGACAGCGCGGAGTTCGTCGTCGACCTCGGCAAGCCGGTCGCGCTGAGCAAAGGCCAGGGCTTCGCCATCCGCGAGGGTGGCCTGACCGTGGCCGCGGGAACCGTGTCCGAAGTCCTCGACTGAAGAACCTCTCGTGAGTGGTTACCAGGGTGAGAACCCCGGTAACCACTCACGAGCTTTACTGGCCGATTCGGGCGCCGAAGGCCTGCAGCGGCTCGGTGACAGGTTGGAAGAACGTGACGCCGCCAGCGGTGCAGTTGCCGGATCCGCCCGAGGTGAGCCCGAGCGCGGTGCCGTCCTGGGTGAACAGCGGACCGCCGCTGTCACCGGGTTCGGCGCACACCGTGGTCTGGATGAGCCCGGTGACCCGGCCCTCCGGGTAGTTCACCGCCGCGTTCAACGCGGTCACCCGGCCGCCCTTCAACCCGGTCGTGCTGCCCATGCGCAGCACGTTCTGGTTCACGCGCGCGTTCGCGGCCCGGGTGATCTGCACGAGCCGCCCGCCGCCGGTGTCGACGGCACTCGGCGCCTGGGTGCCGGCGTTGTTGTACGACAGCAAGGCGAAGTCGCCGTTGCCGGGGAACGTCGACGACTGGACTGTGGCGACCGCCCGGCCGCCCTGCGCGGTCGACCAGTTGCGGCCACCCGCCGTGCAGTGGCCCGCGGTGAGGATTCCGGGTGCGCCGTTGCGCATGGTCACGTTGAAGCCGAGCGAACACCGTGACCCACCGGCGAAGATCGCGTCCCCGCCTTCGGCGAACAGGCTGAACTTGCCGGGCGCCCGCTGCACTTTCACCTTGTCGTTGCTGTGGGACACCAACGCGCTCCACTGGTCGGTGTTGACGGTGCTGTCCGCGGTGACCAGGGTCTGGCCGGTGTCCGGGTCGACCGCCCACGCGGTGCCCGTCATCCCGCGCATCTCGTCCAGGCTCGGCACGGCCCTGGAGTCCTTGGCACTGGCCTGGGGGATGGTGAAGGCCGCTGCCGCGGCCAGTGCGACGCCCGCCGCCGCGATGATGACCTTCTTCCTGGTGATCTTCCTGTGCGTGTTGCGCATCCGATGCCCTTCCCGAAGTGCGCGCCTCACCATCCATACGAGTGAACGGTCCGCGACGGTTCAGCTCAGTTTCGTGGTCGTCGTCTGATCACCAGATGCGCCGAGTCCACGCGCGGGGCCGGGCGGAAGTTCGTCCGCTGGATCCGTCTCGCGACTCGCATCTCGTATTTCTCGGCCCACTTGGCGGTCTCCGGTGTCCGCGCGGCCACGATCCGCTGGGCGAAGCCCCATTCGACCACCAGGTCGGCGGCGACGAGCGACCGTCGCCGCCGGTCGAGCAGCCTGCGGAGCAGCACAGTGGACAGTGCGAACGGGATGTTGGCCACCACGGAGAAGTCCCGGCTCGGCAGCGGGACCGTGCGCAGGTCGGCGTGCACCACCTTGACGAGCGGCTGGTCGGCGAACCGCCGCGTGAGTTTGCCGGCGAACGCCGCGTTCCGTTCGACGGCGAGGACGCGTGCCCCGGTGGCGGCCAGCGGCGCGGTGATCGTGCCGGGACCGGCCCCGAAGTCGATCACCAGGTCGTCCGGGCCGACCCCCGACGAGCGGATCAGCTGCCGGATGACGGCGGGTGCGGACAGGACGTGAACACCCGTACGGGCGTGGGGAAGCATGTGTGTCGCTCCAGCGCGGAACAGAGGGTTCGGATGAGCGCTGTTGTTCGGAGGCGACAACGACCTGCCGAGTCCGGTATGCCGGACTCAGCTGGAGATCAGCAGGTGGAGACGGAGGTCGCGCGCCTCAGCGGCGCCGCAACCTGCTCGCGCAGAAACATGCCACGTCCCCGACGTTATCAATCAGGCACAACCGGTTTTCCGTCGAACGGGATAGTGTTACCAGCGGGTACGAAGGGAGCGTCCAGTGGCGGACATGGCAGCTCGGCTGGCCGGGATCGTGGGAGCCGATCACCTGCTGACAGGCGATGCGATCGGCGACGACTACGCACACGACGAGGCGTTGAGCAACGACCCGGTGAAACCGGCGTACGTCGCACTGCCCGAGACCGCCGAGCAGGTCGCGCGGCTGCTGAAAACCGCCACCGAGCTGGGGATCCCCGTCACCGCCCGCGGTTCGGGTTCCGGTTTGTCCGGTGCGGCGCGGCCGCGCCCGGACGGCCTGCTGATCTCGTTCGAGCGGATGGCCGCGATCCTCGAGATCGACACCGAGAACCACGTGGCCGTGGTGGGGCCCGGTGTCAGCCTGGAGGAGCTCGACGCCGAACTGGCCAAGCACGGCCTGGTGTACCCGGTCTACCCCGGTGAGCTCAGTGCGAGCATCGGCGGCAACGTCGGCACGAACGCGGGCGGGATGCGTGCCATCAAGTACGGCGTCACCCGCAACAACGTCCTCGGTCTTGAAGCCGCGCTGGCGACGGGTGAGCTGATCCGCACCGGCGGCAAGTTCGTCAAGGCGAGCACCGGCTACGACCTCACCCAGCTGATCATCGGTTCCGAGGGAACGCTGGCGCTGGTGACCGAGGCCGTGCTGAAGCTGCAGCCGCGCCTGCCGCACCAGGGCACGGTGCTGGCCCCGTTCGTCGACCTCGACGAGGTGGCACGGGCCGTGCCGAAGATCGTGGCCAGCGGGCTGGGCCCGTTGATCGTGGAGTACATCGACGGCCTGACCATGGGGGCGATCACCTACCGCGCCCAGTTGCAGCTCGGGATTCCCGACGAGGTCAAGGAGACCTCGCACGCGTACCTGGTCGTCCAGTTGGAGAGCCGGACCGCCGACCGGCTCGACGAGGACGTCGCCGAGCTCGGCGAGTTGGTGTCGAGCCTGGGTGCCAAGGACGTCTACGTCCTGGAGGGCACGGCGGCGAACAAGCTGATTGACGCGCGGGAGAAGGCGTTCTGGGCGGCCAAGGAAGCCGGCGCCGACGACATCATCGACACGGTGATCCCCCGTGCCTCCCTGCCGCAGTTCATGGAACGCGTCCGCGCGATCGCGCAGGAGAACAACACCTTCGTCGTCGGCTGCGGCCACGCCGGTGACGGCAACGTGCACCTCGCCGTGCTGCAGAAGGACAGCGAGGTGCGTGAACGCGTGCTGCACGGCCTGTTCGAGGCGGGCGTCAGCCTCGGCGGCGCGATCTCCGGCGAGCACGGCATCGGCCGCAAACACGCCGAGCGGTTCGCCGCGCTCACCGATCCGGCCAAAGTGGACCTGATGCGGCGGATCAAGACCGCGTTCGACCCAGCGGGCGTCCTCAACCCCGGTGTCCTTTTCGACTGAGTTGGAGTTCGCGAGACCATGAACGGCGCACAGGCCCTCCTCCGCACGCTCGTCGACGCGGGCGTGACCGTCTGCTTCGGCAACCCGGGCACCTCCGAGATGCACTTCGTCGCCGCGCTGGACGCCGTCCCCGAGATGCGCGGCGTCCTGGGGCTGTTCGAAGGCGCGGTGACCGGCGCGGCCGACGGCTACGCCCGGATGGCCGACAAACCAGCCGCGACCCTGCTGCACCTGGGCCCTGGCCTGGCCAACGGGTTGGCGAACCTGCACAACGCACGCCGCGCGCGGACCGGGATCGTCAACGTCGTCGGTGACCACGCGACGTACCACAAGCAGTACGACGCCCCGCTGGAGTCGGACATCGAGTCGCTGTCCGGCACTGTCGGCTGGACGAGGACGAGCGCATCGACCGAGGCGCTCGCCGCGGACGCCGCCGAGGCCGTGAAAGTGGCGCGGTCCGGACAGATCGCCACGCTGATCCTGCCCGCGGACATCTCGTGGGGTGACGGCGGCAAGCCCGCGGCGCCGCTGGCCGCCCCGGTCCGGCCGACCGTCGCCGAGAACGTCGTGCAGGCGATCGTTGACGTGCTGCGGTCCGGTGAGTCGACCGTGATCCTGCTGGGCAACGTCGGCACGCGCGAGCGAGCGATCCGCGCGGCCAACCGGATTTCCCAGGCCACGGGTGTGAAGCTGTTCGCCGAGACCTTTCCGGCGCGCATCGAGCGCGGCGCGGGCGTGCCCGCTCTCGAACGCCTCGGCTACCTCGCCGAGCAGGTCACCTGGCAGCTGACCGACGTCCGGAACCTGGTGCTGGCCGGGACGAAGTCCCCGGTGTCGTTCTTCGCCTACCCCGGCAAGCCGAGCGACCTCGTGCCCGACGACTGCAAGGTCCACGTGCTCGCCGAGCCGGGTGACGACATCGTCGCGGCACTGGAGGCCGTCGCCGCGATCGTGGCACCGGACGTCGAACCTGTGTTGCAGGAGGCGAACCGGCCCGCGCTGCCGACCGGTGAGCTGACGCCGCAGAACTGGGTGGACGTGATCGGCGCGCTGCTGCCGGAGAACGCCGTCATCGTCGACGAGGCCAACACGTCCGGCCTGCTCCTGCCCACGGCGACCGCCGGTGCGCCCAGGCACGACGTGCTGACGCTGACCGGTGGCTCCATCGGGTTCGGCCTGCCCAACGCGGTCGGCGCCGCGGTCGCGTGCCCGGACCGCCCGGTGATCTGCCTGCAGGCCGACGGCAGCGCGATGTACACGGCGTCCGCGCTGTGGACGATGGCCCGCGAGAACCTGAACGTCACCACAGTGCTGCTGTCGAACCGTTCGTACGCGATTCTCAAGCTGGAGTTGCAGCGGGTGGGTGCCGAGAGCACCGGACCCAAGGCGCTGGACTGGCTGGACCTGTCCCGGCCGGATCTGGACTTCGTGTCGCTGGCGACGGGTATGGGCGTCCCCGCGAGCCGCGCGACGACCGCCGAGGAGCTGGCCGAGCAGTTCCGTGCGGCACAAGGCAAGGAAGGGCCGCACGTGATCGAGGCGATCGTGCCGACCTTGTTCTGAGCGACTGTCATCTGGGACTCGTTGACGCTTCGTCAAAGCGAGCCCAGCGTGCCCACGCGGTGATCTGGGGTTCTGACTGATCGGTCGACACCGGGCGTCAACCTTTCGGATACCCCTTATCTGTACTTCCGGTGGATGTCCGGGCACGCTGTGTAGTGCACGGTGGGCGGATGGGGAACACACTGATCCGACTCGCGGCATTGACGCTGACAGGCATGACCCTGGCCAGTTCGGTCGTGAGCGCGCACAGCCATGGCGGCGGCGACTGGCCGACGTGGCAGGGGGACAAGGCCGGGTCACGGCACAACCCGGCTGAGTTCCGCATCACCCCGGCCAACGTCGGCAAGCTGGAGCTGAAGTGGGCCTTCGCCTATCCGAAGACGGGCATGCTCGCCAAGAGCCAGCCCGCAGTGGTCGACGGCGCCGCCTACTTCGGCGGTCCCGACGGCAAGTTCCACGCACTGGACGCCAGGACCGGCAGGACGAAGTGGACCTTCGACCTGGCGTCGGTGGACCCGTCGCAGCGGGTGGTGCTCGACGGGCCCGCGGTCGCGCGCGGCAAGGTATACTTCGGCGACAGCGGCGGCTACATGTACGCACTGGACGCCAGGACCGGGAAACTGGTGTGGGCCAAGGACACCGAGCCACACCCGGCGGGCATGCACACCAGTTCACCGCTGTACCACGACGGCCGGATCTACGTCGGCGCGTCCAGCGCCGAGAACATGAACGGCAAGGAGTACCCGTGCTGCACGTTCCGCGGCCACATCGACTCGCTGGACGCCGACACCGGCGAACTGGTCTGGCGCTACTTCACGGTTCCCGAGCCGAAGGAGGTGGGCACGTACCCGAGCGGCGCGAAGAAGTTCGAACCGTCCGGCGCGGGGGTGTGGAGTTCGCCCGTGATCGACGAACGCACCGGCACGCTGTACGTGGGAACCGGCCAGAACTACACCGGCAGCGCGGGTGACTTCGACAGCCTGCTCGCGTTGGACGCGCGAAGTGGCGCTGTGCGGTGGAAGCAGCAGGTGACCAAAGCGGACACCTGGCGTGATCTGTGCAACCAGCCGGATCCGGAAGGCTACTGCCCCGGCCTGAAGGACGGCACCAACCTCGACTACGACATCGGCGCCACCCCGAACATCTTCCGCGTCAAGGGCCGCACGTACGTCGGCGTGGGCCAGAAGAGCGGTGTGTACCACGCGTTCGACGCCGCGACCGGTGACGTGAAGTGGCGCCGCCAGTTGGGTGTCCCGCTGCCGAGTGGCGGAATCTCCGGCATCCAGTGGGGATCGTCGTACGACGGCGACAAGCTCTACATCGCCACGTACTTCGCCGAACCGGGCACGCTGTTCGCGGTCCACCCCGAGAACGGCAAGGTGTTGTGGCAGACGCCCAACCCCGCCAACGGATGTGACTGGGGCGGTGCCTCGAAGCACAAGGACCTGTGCGCGCCCGCTCACGCTCCCGCTGTGACCACGACACCTGGTGTCGTGTGGGAAGGCAGCAACGACGGCAAGATGCGTGCGTACTCCGCACGCGAGGGCAAAGTGTTGTGGGAGTACGACACCGTGCGTGACTTCCAAGGCGTGAACGGCCTGACCGGACACGGCAGCGCGGTCTCCGGCAGCGGCGGTGCCGTGGTGTCGAACGGAATGCTGTACGTCCAATCGGGCTATTTCCCCTTCTACCCGAGTGAACACGGGAACGTGCTGTTGGCGTTCGGTTTGAAGTAGCGTGAGGGAGTGACCTCACTCCCGTCCGACGCCACCACGGACGACCCGGATGTGCTTGACGCGTACCGGACCGACCGGGCCGCTTTCTGCCCCAGCGGCAGTCCGCGGGCGTTGGTCAGGGCGAGGTCGCTGGAGGACGTCGTCCAGACGTTGCGCTGGGCGTACGAGCACAACGTCCCGGTCGTCCCACAGGGCACCCGCACGGGGCTGTCCGGTGGGGCGAACGCGCTCGACGGCTGCGTCCTGCTGAACGTGGAGAAACTCGACCAGATCGTGGAGATCGACGTCGAGGAGCAGATCGCCGTGGTCCAGCCTGGCGTCATCAACGCCACGCTGGCCGCGGCGGTCGCGGAGAAGGGGCTGTACTACCCGCCGGATCCGGGGTCCAAGGACATCTCGTCGATCGGTGGGAACGTCGCCACCAACGCGGGTGGCATGTGCTGTCTCAAGTACGGCGTGACGGGCGACTTCGTCCGTGCTCTCCAGGTGGTGCTCGCCGACGGCCGCGTGATGCGGACCGGGCGGCGGACGGCCAAAGGAGTCGCGGGCTACGACCTGACCCGCGTGTTCGTCGGGTCGGAAGGAACACTCGGCGTGGTCACGGAGGTGACCGTGGCGCTACGCCCCGCGGCGGCCCGGCCGTTGGCGGCGATCGCGTTCTTCGACACCATGGCGGACGCGTGCCGTGCGGTCGCGGACCACCTCGGAACCGGTGCTCGTCCCGCCGCGCTCGAACTGATGGACGCGGCGACGATCGCGGCCGTCAACCGGCTCCAGGACCTCGGCTTCCCCGACGGGGTCGGCGCGGTGCTGATCGCCCAGTCCGACGCGGGCACCAGGGCTCCGGAGGAACTCGCGGCGTTCGAACTCTCGGCCCGCAGGTGCGCCGCCACCGACGTGATCGTGTCCGACAACCCGGCCGAGGCGGACCTGCTGATGCAGGGCCGCAGGCTGGCCGGGCTGGCGTTCGAGAACTACCCGGCCTCGCTCGTGGACGACGTGTGCGTCCCGCGCCGCAACCTCGCCGCCCTGGTGGCGGGGATCGAACGGATCGCCGCTGAGTACGGCGTCGAGATCGCCACCTGTGGTCACGCGGGCGACGGCAACGTGCACCCGGCGGTGCTGTTCGACCATTCGCAGGCCGAGGCGGCACAGCGGGCGTTCGCCGAGATCATGCGGCTGGGTCTGGAGCTCGGCGGGACCATCACCGGTGAGCACGGGGTGGGCTTCCTCAAGCGCGACTGGCTGGCCCGCGAGTTGGACGAGGCGGCGCTGTGGTCGCACCAGCGGATCAAGCAGGCGCTGGACCCGCGCGGGATCCTCAACCCCGGTCGAGTGATCGACTCCATGGCGACTGGACGTACCGAAGTCGATCAAAGATCATTTGGCTAGGGAGAGGTGCGGCGAGGGAGTTGCTGTAGCGATGCGAACCTTGCGGCGTGAACTGGCGCGGATCTGGGCGTGTGTGACCGACCGGCCACGATGGCAGTTGGTCGTGGCGTGTGTGATCTCGGTGTGGACCATGGCGTGGGTGCTCGGCCAGGCGGTCGCGCCACCGATGACGCCGTTGGAAGTCCCCATGGCCCTGCTCGACTGGGCCGGTGTCCCGGTCGGCTGGCTCGACGGCGCCGGACACTGGGCCCGAGCGGATTCCCGCTGGTGGGTCTTTGCGGTGCTGGCGGTCGGCGGCGGCTTGCTGTGGGCAGCGACCACGGAACGCGCCCAGCTCACGGCGCTCTACGGCTGGCTCGCCGTGATGGCCGCGGCCGAGGGCATCGGCTACCACCCCGCGATCTACCGTGCGATCGTCGCGATGGCCGGGTTCATCCTCGTGCTGTGGCTGTTGTCGTTGCCCGGCAAGGTTTCCGTGATGACCAACCGGATCACGTTGGTACCCCGTGACGTGCTGCGCGCCGGGGCGACCGCGGCCGCTATGGCGGCGATGGTGCCTGTGCTCGCGGTCGGGCTGGTGGTCATCCGCTTGCTCCGACCGTACGTGACGAGGCCGCCCAAAGCCGTAGTGCCGCGCGCCCGGGAGGCCCAGGACAACTCGAAGTCACTCGTTCGAGACTGAAACGCGTCCTTCGACGGGTGTGGTGCGCGCCACACAGTGGTAGAACTGGAAGCAGAACAGAAGACGTACGTTCTGTTTCCATGGGAGGGTCTCCAATGGCGGAAACCCAGAACATCGTGGTCGGAGTGCCGCGCGAGTCGGCCCCTGGCGAACGACGGGTAGCGCTTGTCCCCAAGGTCGTGGGACGGCTACGCGCCTCGGGGCTGAACGTCGTGGTCGAACCCGGCGCCGGTGGTGGGGCGTTGATGTCGGACTGGCTCTACGAGGAAGCCGGGGCCACCCTCGGCGATCCGTGGACCTGCGATGTGGTCGTCAAGGTCGCGGCCCCGACCGACGAGGAAATCGGCCGTCTGAAACCCGGCAGCGTGCTGATCGGCTTCCTCGGCGCGCAGTCACAGAACTCGGGCATCGCTGACGCGTTGGCCACCCGTGACGTGTACGGCCTGGCCATGGAAGCCATCCCCCGTATCTCCCGCGCGCAGTCGATGGACGCGTTGTCGTCGCAGAGCAGCGTCGCCGGTTATCTGGCCGCATTGCTTGGCGCACAACACCTCACGCGTTTCTACCCGATGCTCACCACCGCCGCGGGAACTGTCGCCCCGGCCAAGACGCTGGTCCTCGGCGCGGGCGTCGCCGGTCTGCAGGCGCTGGCCACGGCACGCCGTCTGGGCGCGCAGACCACGGGCTACGACGTGCGCCCCGAGGTCGCCGAACAGGTGCGGTCGGTCGGTTCGAAGTGGCTCGACCTGGGCATCGAGGCCGTCGGTGAAGGCGGGTACGCGCGTGCGTTGACCGACGATGAACGCGCCGAACAGCTGAAACGCCTGAACGAGGCGGTGATCGGCTACGACGTCGTGATCACCACCGCGCAGGTGCCGGGCCGCAAGGCCCCGGTCCTGGTGACCGAGGATTCGGTGACCGCGATGCGCGCGGGCAGTGTCGTCGTCGACCTCGCGGGGGAGTCCGGTGGCAACTGCGAGGTGAGCGTGCCCGGCGAGGTCGTCGTCCGGCACGGCGTGACGATCGTGGCGCCGCTGAACCTGCCCGCCTCGATGCCGGAGTCGGCCAGCGAGCTGTACTCCCGCAATGTCCAGTCCCTGCTGGAACTCCTGATCACCGATGGACGCGTCAAGCTGGACTTCGACGACGAGATCGTCGCGTCCGCCTGCGTGACGAGGAGGTCGTGATGCTGGTGCAGAACCTCGCCGTCCTCGTGCTCGCGGGCTTCGTGGGATTCGCGGTGATCTCCAAGGTGCCCAACACGTTGCACACCCCGCTGATGTCGGGCACGAACGCCATCCACGGCATCGTGCTGCTCGGCGCGTTGATCGTGCTCGGCCTCGGCGCGACCGGGACGCTCGACCAGATCCTGCTCGTGGTCGCGATCGCCTTCGGCACGATCAACGTGGTCGGCGGGTTCCTGGTGACGGACCGAATGCTCGGCATGTTCAAGGTCGCCAAGTCGAACGACAAGGAGCCACGGGAATGAGCTGGCTCCAGGACCCCGTCACGATCCAGTGCCTGTACATCGTGGCGTTCGCGCTGTTCATCTACGGCTTGATGGGCTTGACCGGCCCCCGGACGGCCGTGCGCGGCAACCTGCTGGCGGCGGTCGGGATGGGGATCGCGATCCTCGCCACGGCGCTGACCCCCGGCATGGGCAACTGGTGGCTGATCCTGCTCGGCGTCGCGCTGGGCACAGCGATCGGGATCCCGGCCGCGCGCAAGGTGAAGATGACCGCGATGCCGCAGATGGTCGCGTTGTTCAACGGCGTCGGCGGTGGCGCGGTGGCGTTGGTCGCGTGGGTGGAGTTCCGCCAGTCGCACGGCTTCGCCGACGAGCCCGCGCACGTGTCGATCGCCACCTTGTTCGCGGCCCTGATCGGGTCCATCTCGTTCTGGGGATCGAACGTGGCGTTCGGCAAGCTCCAGGAGATCCTGCCGGGCAGACCGATCAGCGTCGGCAGGCTGCAACAGCCGCTGAACCTCCTGTTGCTGGTCGTCGGCGTCGTCTGCGGTGTCGTGGTGGTGGCGGGCGGCACGTCCGAGTGGCTGATGGCAGGCATCCTCGTGTCGTCCGCGGCGCTCGGGCTGATGGTCGTACTGCCGATCGGCGGCGCGGACATGCCCGTCGTGATCTCGCTGCTGAACGCGCTGACCGGGCTGAGCGCAGCGGCGACGGGCATCGCACTGGACAACACGGCACTGATCGTGGCCGGGATGATCGTCGGGGCGTCGGGCACGATCCTGACCAACCTGATGGCCAAGGCCATGAACAGGTCGATCCCGGCGATCGTCGCCGGTGGCTTCGGCGGCACGGCCGGGCCGGGCGCGTCCGGGCCGACGGACAAGACCGTCCGGCAGACCAGCGCCTCCGACGCGGCGATCCAGATGAGCTACGCCCGTCAGGTCGTGGTCGTGCCTGGTTACGGCATGGCCGTGGCCCAGGCCCAGCACGCCGTGCGCGAGATGGCCAAGGAACTGGAGAGCAAGGGCGTCGCGGTCTACTACGCGATCCACCCGGTCGCCGGGCGTATGCCGGGGCACATGAACGTACTGCTCGCCGAGGCCGACGTGCCGTACGACCACCTCAAGGAGATGGAGGAGATCAACGGCGAGTTCGCCAGGACGGACGTTGCACTGGTGATCGGCGCGAACGACGTCACGAACCCGGCGGCGCACACCGACCCCAGCTCGCCCATCTACGGCATGCCGATCCTCAACGTGAACGAGAGCAAGTCGGTCATCGTCCTCAAGCGCGGGATGAGCCCGGGGTTCGCCGGGGTCGACAACGACCTCTACTACGACTCGCGCACTTCGATGCTCTTCGGCGACGCGAAGAAGTCGGTTTCGGCGGTCGTGGAGGAGCTCAGAGCCCTCTGAGGTGAACTCGGCGCGAACGGCAGGTGGGGCCCCGACTGGGCCCCGCAGCCCCTTCTAGGGCCCCTGACCTGCGGTGATGCAGTTAAGGGGACCCCCCTGAAACGGCCTGTTTCGGGTCGTGTAACTTATTCCATGTCAGCAGGAACGGGCCCCAGAAAACCGGGGAACGGATGCAGACCCCCAAAATTTAGCAAGGCAAGCCCTCTGATAGAGTGTTTACATCACTCCGGATGAGTGAGCGTGTGTTGTTTGAGAACTCAACAGTGTGTCGATCTATTGAAAGCCAGTAGAGCTTTTATGAACCTCGTCA
>NZ_MTQO01000049.1 GCF_001984155.1 Actinosynnema sp. ALI-1.44 | reverse complement strand
CCTCGGCCCGTGGTTGTACGGGGATTTCTGCGATGTTGGTTGCTGGTAGTGCGGTGGCGAGTTCGGCGATGGTGGGGTGTTGGAAGAGCAGGTGCAGTGGGACGGCGATGTGGAGCTGACTCTGGATCTTGTTGATGATGCGGGTGGCAAGTAGGGAGTGTCCGCCGAGCGTGAAGAAGTTGTCGTGGATGCCCACCCGGTGTTTTTCCAACACTTCCTGCCAGACGGCCGCGATGAGTCGCTCGGTGTCGTTGCGCGGTGGTTCGTGTTGTGTCGGCGCGGCTGTGGGGTCGGGGAGGGCGTTGCGGTCGATTTTGCGGTTGGGTGTCAGGGGGAGGGTGTCTAGGAAGACCCACGCGGTGGGGATCATGTGCGTGGGCAGAGTGGTCCCCAGGTGCGCGCGAAGCGACGTCGGGTCCTCGTCGAGGTCAGGTGCGACGACGTAGGCAGCGAGCGTGTCGTTGTGTTTGACGACGGCGGCGTGGGTGACGTGGGGGTGTTCTTGGAGGGTGGTTTCGATTTCGGCGGGTTCGATGCGGTGGCCGTGGTGTTTGATCTGGTGGTCGGTCCGGCCGAAGTAGTCGAGCTGGCCGTCCGAGCGCCAGCGAACCACGTCACCAGTCCGGTACAGGCGCTGCCCTGGCCTGTGGGGGTCGGGGAGGTAGCGTTCCGCGGTGAGGGCTGGTCGTTGGTGGTAGCCGCGGGTGATGCTGGCTCCGCCGAGGTACAGCTCGCCGATGCTGCCGTATGGGACCGGGCGAAGGTCGGAATCGAGCACGTGGGCCTGCGTGTTGTGTAGCGGCTTGCCGATGGGGGTTCGTTGGTCGGTGGAAGTCGTGAGTGCGTGGGTGGAGTAGGTCGTGTCCTCGGACGGACCGTAGAGGTTGTTCACAGCCGTGACGTGTGGCTGGTCGTAGAGGGCGCGTACGAGTGCCGGGCTGAGTGCTTCGCCTGCCAGGTTGATGGTGGCGGCACTGGTGGGTAACGCGTCAGCGGTAAGGAGTTCCTGGGCGACCGATGGCACCGTGTTGATCAACGTCAGGTCGCTTAGGTTGCTGCCGATCAGATCCAGGGCGTTGTTTTCGGTGAGGGTGATGCTGCCGCCGATGGCCAGTGGGGCGAAGATCTCGTAGACCGAGAGGTCGAAGCAGACGGAGGTCGACGCGAGGACGTTGGCCAGTTCTCCGGCGGTGAACGTGGTGGTCGCCCAGGTGATCATGGCAGCCGTGTGGCGGTGTTCGATCATGACGCCTTTGGGCAGTCCGGTTGATCCGGATGTGTAGATCACGTAGGCGAGGTTGTTGCTGGTTGCTGTGGTGGTTGGCCTGGTGGTGATTGTGGAGGTTTGGTCGGTGGGGACTGTGCGCCAAGGGCCTTGGTGGTTGTCGTTGGTGATGAGGGTGTTGGCGTTGGCGTCGTTGAGGATGTAGGTGATGCGGTCCTTGGGGTACGCCGGGTCTATGGGGACGTAGGCTGCGCCCGTCTTCAACACGGCGAGCAACGCGACGATGAGATGTGACGTGCGGGGGAGGCAGACGCCGACCAGGTCTTCTGGACCGGTACGCAGGTGGTGGGCGAGCTGGTTGGCGCGTTGGTCGAGCTCCCGGTAGGTCAGTTCTCCGTCCGTAGCACGAATGGCGATGGCGTCCGGGGTCTGGTCGGCTTGGGCTTCGAACCATTCGTGCAGCAGACGGTCCGGTATCGGGGTGGCTGTTCCTCGTGCCAGCTCGGTAAGGAGTTCAGGCTCGCCCGGGAACGTCACCGGCACCTCAGTGAGGTCCTGATCCGGACCGGCCACCACAGTGGACAGCAGGGATCCCCAGCGATCAGCGATGTGGTGAGCGGTGTCAGCCGTGAACAGGTCCGCGTCGTAGCCGAGGAACCCCATCATGTCCGCACGTCCTGACCAGACGTACATCTCCAGGTCGTGCTGGGTCGCACTGGGCTCCTGGAGGACGGGCGTAATCGGAAGACCGCCGAGGCTCGGCACGGCCAGTTCTTCCTGGTGCACGAGCATCGCCTGGAAGATCGGGCTACGACTGAGGTCCCGTCGCGCACCCAGCTCCCCGACGACGGCCTCGAACGGGGTGCTCTGGTGGGCGTACGCGCCCAGGCAGGATTGCCGCACCCGGCCCAGGACGTCGCGGAACGACCGCGCACCACCAAGATCCGTGCGCAGCGCCACCATGTTGATCAGCGGACCGATGACTCGGGGCGCGGACGCCCGCTGCCGCATCGCGGTCGGCGAACCCACGGTGACATCGGTCTGCCCGGTCAGCTTGCCCAGCAGCACCTGAAAAGCCGCGAGCAGCACCATGTAAGGCGTAGCCCCTGTCTGCGCGGCGAGAGCCCGGACCCCGTCGGTGACCTCAGCGTTGACGTGAACGGGCACGGCAGCGCTGCGGAACCGTGGTGTGGCGGGCCGTGGCTGATCCGTCGGCAACCGCAGCGGTTCCTGATCCCGTAGCCGGTCACGCCAGTAGGTCGTGTCCACCGGCTCGTCGCGCTGCCGCCGGGCGACATCGGCGTACTGCGGTGGGGTTCCGGCGATGTCGGCGGCTGAGACCTCAGCCAGGAACACACCGAGCGACCAGCCGTCGGCGATCAGGTGATGAGCCGTGACGGCCAGCAGTGACCGCGCGCCGGGCAGCCGGTACACCACGACCCGGAGCAGTGGGCCGGTGGCCAGGTCGAACGGTTCGCGGGACGCCTCGCGGGCCTGCCGGACCGCCTCCTCCTCATCGGCGTCGGTCACGTCGACGACTCGGGGCTCGACGATCAGGTCGTCATGAACGACAGGACCGGAGGTGAACGTCGTCCGCAGGATGTCATGCCGTTGGCACACCTTCCGGACGGCTGCTGTCAGCGCTGGCACGTCCACTTCGCCGTCGACCGTGCCAAGGAACGTGAGATTGTTGACGGCTGTCCCTGGATGGAGTTGCTCGAACAGCCAGATGCCTTCCTGGGCCGAACTCAACGGAACCGCATCGCCCTCCCCGCGTTCCGGCTCAGGCGCGGGGCGGCCACGCCACCGAGTCGCGAGCTGTCGACCGATGTCCTGCGGGGTGCGGTTCACTGTGCGTTGTCCTCTCCCTCAGCCACCGCTGCCAACCGGTCTCGCACCGTGCTCGGGTCGGCCCATCGCGAGAGCAGGCAGGTGGCGACCGCTCGTGGCGTCGCCTGTTCCAGCACGACCTCGATCGGTACGGGCAGTGACATCGCGTCCTCGACGACGGCGGCGATCTCGGCCGCCCGGATCGAATCCCCGCCGAGATCGGCCAGCCGCTGGTCGACGCCGCAGGTCGGGACCTCGCAGATCCCGGCGAACACACCGGCCACGAACTGCGCCAACGACTCGCCGCTGTCGTGCAGCGACCCGAGCGCGACGACCGCGCCCGGCAACTCCCCGGCGAGCACTCGGTCCCGGCACAGGGAACGCTGCACCTTGCCGCTCGTGGTCCGGGGAATCGACCGGACCGGGCAGAAGACCACGACGTCGAGCCGGGCGCCCGTGCGTTCCAGAACCCTGGCCCGCAGCCGGGTGGCGATGTCCGCGTCCGATTCCCTGCTGCCCGGTGCGCGCGACGCCACCAGGACGATCGCGGGCTCCGGTTCGTCCACTTGGAACGCCGCCGCGGTGTGCTGGACGTCCGGGTTGTCGACCACTGCCGCGGACTCGACATCGGCGGCGTGGTGGTTCACGCCCTGGCTGACGAGAACGTCCTTGCACCGGCCGGTCACGAACAGCTCACCAGCACGCAGGAACCCGAGATCGCCGGTACGCAGGAAGCGCTGACCGTCGACCTCGGCGAACACGTCGCTGGTCGCCCGCCAGTACCCGTCGGTCACGCTGGGCCCGCGGAGCCACACCTCGCCTTCCTGTCCGTCCGGGACGCGCATCTGACGGTCCTGGTCGACGATCGCGACCTCCACCCCGGTGACGCTCGGCCCGCAGCTGATTCGCTGCGAGTCGTGGTGCTCGGACGGATCCCAGTGACGGCCGGACACGATCAGAGTGGCCTCGGCCAAGCCGTAACACGGGAGGAAGGCCTCCGCCTGGAATCCGTTTCCCGCGAAGCGCCGCGCGAACGCCTCGAGCGTGGTGCGGCGCACCGGTTCGGCTCCGTTGAACGCCACCCGCCACGAGCTCAGGTCCACATCGGACAACACGGCGTCCTTTGCCCGGCGAACGCAGAGGTCGTAGGCGAAGTTCGGGCCACCGGTCGCCGTCACACCCAGCTCGCTGATCTGGTGCAGCCAGGTGAGCGGGCTTTTGAGGAAGTGCAGCGGGGACATCAGCCGCATCGGGAAACCCACGGACAACGGCGTGAGGATGCAGCCGATGAGACCCATGTCGTGGTAGGGCGGCAGCCACGAGATCGAGCGGGAACTCCGGTCCAGCTCGAGGACTTCGGTGATGGCCTTGGTGTTGTGCAGGAGGTTGCCGTGCCGGAGTTCCACGCCCTTGGGCTGGCTCGTGCTGCCGGAGGTGTACTGCACCAGAGCGATGTCGTCCAGGTCGGGCAGTCGCAGGTTCGTCGAGCCGCTTGTTTCCTGTGCCGCGGCGTGGCTGATCACGGGTGGCAGCGGACGTTGCGAGGCCAAGGCGGACAGCACGGGGTCAAGCACCGGATCGGCCAGGATCACCGCGGGCCTGGCGTCGTCGACGATCCGGTGGAACCGGGCCATGCTGCGGTCACGTTCGCCGGTGACCGGGGGATACGCCGGGGCCGCGGGAACACCGGCGAGCAGGCACCCCCACAGCGCCGCCACGAACCCCAGTCCCGGCGGGTAGAGCAGCAGCGCGACAGCGGGTTCGCCGGTCGGATCGACCCGGTCGGCCAGCTGCTCGGCGACCGCCGACGCCCGGCCGAAGAGCTCGCCGTAGGCGACCCGCTCGACGCTGCCGTCACCGTGCAGGAACTCGTAGGCGCACTGCTGCGGTTCGGACTGCGATCGGTCGGCGAAAACCCGCACCAGAGAGGCAGTTTCCCGTTCCAGGCTGGCAAGTGCCACGGTCGGTCCCCCTTTTTCATCGGATCGGCTCGCGTCGTGGTCGCTCGTCGACGTTATGGTCAGGGGCTCTAACCGATCTCTCACCCGGCTATTCGGCTTCTCTCATAAGGTTCTCCGCTGTATTTCGCCGACTTGACGGGTCGCGGCAGGCCCAGCCTAGTATCGACGGCAGTCCCATTCGAAATCCGGAATGAGTGAAATGGCATGACAAATCCCCACTCGATCTTCGCGGCGACTGCCCCTGCCGCGGCTCGGTGGTTCACGCCGTTTCCGAACTCACCGGGCGAGGGCCGCGCGCTGGTGTGCCTCCCGCACGCCGGTGGCGGTGCCTCGGAGTTCGGCGACTGGCAGTCGCACGCGCAGTCGCTGACCGTCCTCGCTGTCCGGCTGCCGGGGCGTGAGGCGCGGATCGCCGAGGCGGCGTTCGAGACGATCGACGACCTCGTCGACGCCTTCCTGCCCGCGTTCGTGCCGGTCGCGCAGCGCGGCTGCGTCCTGTTCGGACACAGCATGGGCGCGCTCGTCGCCTACGAGGTGGCCCGGCGTCTGCAGGTCGAAGGCCTGCCAGCGCCGCTCGGGCTCGTGGTGTCCGGCTGTGTCGCGCCGCACGTGCTGCTCCCGGAGCGGGTGCACGAGTTCTCCGACGAGAAGCTCGTGCAGTGGCTGATCGACATCAACGGTGTCGAGCCGGAAGTGCTGGAGTACCCGAAGCTGCTGGAGCTGATGCTGCCGACCGTCCGCGCGGACATGCGGCTGGTCGACGACTACCGGTACCGCGAGGGTGTGCGGCTGGATATTCCACTGCGCGCGCTGTGCGGGGAAAACGACCTGGGGACGCCGATCGAGCACGCCCGCGGCTGGGGCGAGCTGACTACCGGCACATTCGACCTGGACGTCTTCCCCGGGGATCATTTCTTCTTCCGCGAGCACATCCCGCGGATCATGTCGACCATCGAGAACTGGACGCGGTAGCCGAATTCTTCGAAAGGTCTCACGGCAATGGGTAGCTCTTCGTATCTCGGCGCGGTAGGAGCGGGGAAGGAACACGACTTCGCCGGTTATTACGTGTTCCCCGCCTCGTCGGCGCAGAAGCGTTTGTGGTTCCTGTGTCAGCTCGAGCCGGAGAGCAACGCCGCGTACAACGTCACCAGCGCCGTGCGCATGACGGGCGAGCTGAACCGCCTGTACCTGCAGCAGGCCATCGACGCGGTGATCGCCCGGCACGAGAGCCTGCGCACCGGCATCGGGCTGGTCGACGGCGAGCCGCAACAGGTCGTGACACCGTCGGCGCTGGTCGGCCTGCCGATGATCGACTGCTCCACGCTCGACCCCCAGGGCAGGCAAGCCAGGCTCCGGCTGGCACAGGAGGAACTGTCGCGGGCGTTCGTCCTGCACGAACCACCGCTGGTACGGATGGTGCTGCTGCGCATGGCCGCGGACGAGCACGTCCTGATCGTCACGATCCACCACACTGTCTGCGACGGCTGGTCCATCGAGCTGTTCTTCCGCGACCTGGCACGCGGCTACGCGGAACTGCTCGCGGGCGGCACGAGCGACCTGCCCGAACCGCCCATCCAGTACGCCGATTACGTGGCGTGGCAGGACGAACAGCTCGCCGGTGAACGAATGACGGCCCTGCTGGACCACTGGCGGTCCCAGCTCGCCGGAGTCCCGCCCCTTGACCTACCTACCGACCGGCCCCGGCCCGCTGTCCGCTCGGTACGCGGCGCCGTGCGCACCGCGTCCATCCCGGCCGATCTGGTGGATCGCTTGACCCGGCTGGGCCACGAGCATGACGCGACACTGTTCATGGTTTTGCTGGCCGGGTTCAAGCTGTTGCTGGCGCACGTTTCCGGTCAGCGTGACATCGCGGTCGGCACGCCGGTGGCCGGTCGGGAGCACCCCGAGGCGGAAGAGGTCGTCGGGTTCTTCGCCAACACCCTCGTACTGCGCAGCGATGTCGACGTCGACGCCGCGTTCGCCGACGTGCTCGGCAACGTCCGCTCGACCTGCCTCGACTCGTTCTCCCACCGCGAGATGCCGTTCGACCGCCTGGTCGAGGAGTTGCGCCCGCCGCGTGACCTCAGCCGCACGCCGCTGTTCCAGGTGATGTTCGCGCTGCTGACCACCCCCGGTGTCACGCTGGACCTGCCAGGGCTGCGGGTGGAGCCGCTCGAACTGACCGACGGCTCGGCCAAGTTCGACCTCTGGCTGTCCGGCGTACCCGCTGAGGACGGCGTCCGGCTGCGGCTGGAGTACAGCACCGGCCTGTTCGACGACGAGACGGCCGAGCGACTGCTCAGCCAGTACCTGGACATGCTTTCCGCGATCGCCGGACACCCGGACAAGCCGGTGACACAGTCAGTTGACGGCGTTGAGGTAGGCGCGGACGAACGAACGCACGGCCCGTCGTTGCGCCTCGAGGCGCACAGCGTGGTCGACTTGCTCGCCGCCCACGAGCCGTCGAGCGTCGCTGTCGACGGACTGACCTTTCGTGACCTGCACGACCGTGCGAGCTGTCTCGCGCAGGACCTGCGTTCGGCAGGAGCGTGCCTGGGTAGCGTGGTCGCCGTCCACCTCCCGCGTACCCAGGACCTGGCGGTGGGCATGCTGGCAGCACTCATGGCCCGGGCGTCGGTGTTGCCGCTCGGGTCCGGCATGCCCACCACCCAGGCCGCGGCGATGCTGGCCGACACGAACCCCGCGATCCTGCTGACCACGACCGAGCTGGCGAAATCCCTGCCGTGGCAACGAGTTGTCCGCGTGGACGAGACGCGCTCCGCCGAGCCGCAGTCCATCACCCGACCGGGGTCGGACGATCCCGCCTGCGTCGTCTATCCATCCGGGACAGTCCACGGCGGTAGCGTCGTCATCCCGCACCGGGCGCTGGTGGCGATGATCGCCGGGATCGGGCACCGCATCGGTGTCACCGGGGACGACGTTGTCGCCGCGGTGAACGAGTCGGATGTCCTCGCCGTGCTGGAGTTGTTCCTGGCGCCCGCGTTCGGCGGCCGGACCGTGGTGACCGACACCGGCGGACTGCCCGCCGCACCGACCTTGATGCTCGCCTCGGCGCCGACCTGGCGGTCAGTTCTGTCGACGGACTGGACTCCGGCACCGTCGACCCGCGTGGTGTGTGCGGGGGAGCCGTTCGACGCGGACCTCATCCGACACCTGCTGGACAGCGGTGCACAGGTGTGGCGTGCCCACGGGACGGCCACGATCGTCGCCGGAGCCGAACGCGTGGACACGGCCGGTCCGGCGCCCGCTGGGCGTCCGCTGGCGAACGTCTCCCGTTACCTGCTTGACGGGCGGCTCGGACCGGTCGCGACCGGCGCGGTGGGTGAGTTGTACCTCGGCGGTCCCGCGCTGGCCTACGGCAACGCCGAACGGCTTCTGCCCAACCCGTTCTCCGGCCGACCCGGCGACCGGCTGCTGCGCACCGGCATCCGCTGCCGGTACACAGTGGACGGCAAGCTCGATGTCCTCGGCCCGGCGGACGGCCGGATCAAGCTGCGTGACCACTGGGTCGCCCCGGCGATCGTCGAGGCCGTGCTCGCGGAGCACGACGAGGTGGCCGAAGTCGCCGTCGTCGCCGGTGAGTTCGGGGACGAGACGCAGCTCGTCGGCTGGCTGGTGCGGGCCGGGAAGTCGGGAGCCGACGCCGAACTGGCCCGCCGGATCCGCGTCGAGACCGCCGAGCGCGTCCCGGAACACCTGGTGCCACCCGTGTTCGGTGTGCTCGAAGCGTTGCCGAGGACAAGCGACGGCGCCGTCGACCGGCGGGCGTTGCGGGCACGGCAGTCCGAGGCCATCTACGGCACCACCGACCGGACCCCGCCGCGCAACCGCGCGGAACGGGTCATCGCCGGAGTGTTCGGCGACCTGCTCGAAACGGCCGAACCGGGTGTGCACGCGAACTTCTTCGGCCTCGGCGGCCATTCGCTGCTCGCCGCGAAGGTCATCGCCCAGGTGCGCAAGGACTTCGGTGTGCTGGTGCCGGTGCGTGAGTTCTTCAAACGCCCCACCGTGGCCGGGCTTGCCGCGGCGGTCAGTGCCGCGACGGACAAGCAGGCGACGGACGCGACGGGTGAGGCGTTGGCAGGAATGTCCGACGACGAGGTGACCAGGCTGCTCAGCCGGATGCGGTGAGCGGTGCGAGAAGGGAAAGGGAGAACGCCGACATGAGCATCGACAACCCGGACACGGTTTTCCAAGTGGTCGTCAACGACGAGGGCCAGTACTCGATCTGGTTCGCCGACCGCGAGCTGCCTTCCGGCTGGACGGCGGAAGGGCCGAACGGCTCGAAGAAGCAGTGCCTTGACTACATCGAGAAGGTCTGGACGGACATGCGGCCGCGGTCGGTCCGCGAGCGGATGGCCGCCTGACCCCGACGAAAGACCGCCGACCCGAGCAAAGCCCGCACAAGAGAGGCCTGGTTGATGAGTCAGCAGCAACACGACCTGGAGTCGATGTCCGCGGCGGAGAAGCGAGAGCTGCTCGCTCAACTCCTGGACCGGTCACCCGACGACGTGCCGTCCACCGTCTCACTGGAGCAACGCAGGCTGTGGATGCTCCTCCAGCTCGACGAGACCAAACCGTGGCAGGTTTTCACAGCACTGCGTGTCACCGGCCGCCTCGACCTGGCCGCGTTGCAGCTCGCCCTCACCGAGCTCGTGCAGCGGCACGAGGTGCTCCGGATGGTCTTCGTCGACGTCAACGGCCAGCCGGTGGGCAGCATCGCCTCGTCGGTGGCGTTGCGCCTGCCGATCGTCGAGCTGAGTGCGGAGGACGACCTGGACGCCGAGCTCGCCCGGCACGCGGTCCGTGAGGCGGGCAGCCCGTTCGACATCGAGAAGGGCCCGCTGGTGCGTGCCACGGTGGTCCGGCGGGGCGACGAGCACGTCCTGACGATCACGATGCACCAGCTCGTCGCCGACCGCCGGTCGCTGCGGCTGTTCGTGGACGAGCTGATCACCACCTACACCGCGCTCACCGGTGGCAACCAGGCCGAACTGCCCGATGTGGGCACGTACTTCAGCGAGCTCGTCACCGCGCAGCGGGAATGGCTCGACAGCGAGCAGGCAGGCGACGACACCGCGTACTGGCGTGACCGGCTGGCGGGCCTGGTCCCGCTGGAGCTGCCGACCGATCGCCGCCGCCCGTTAATGAAGACGATCAACGGCGACTCGGTCGGCGTCGACATGGACGCCGAGCTGGTGTCCGCCGCGGCGGACTACGCCACGCGCGGCGGCCACGACCTGGCGACCGTGCTGATGGCCGGGTACGCCGCGGTGCTCGGCCGGTACTCCCTGCAGAACGACCTGGCCATCGGCGTACCCACCTCGGCGGTGTGGCACCCGGAGGCACGTGACCTGGTCGCCCCGCTGGAGAACGTCGTCCCGGTGCGCGTGGATCTCGCCGGTGACCCGTCGCTGGACGACCTGGTCGCACAGGTCGCCCATTCGACGTCCGAGGCGCTGGCGCACGGCAGGCTGCCGTTCGAGCGGATCGTGGAAGCGGCCCAGCCGCAACGGGACCTGAGCCACACGCCGCTGTTCCAGACGTTCTTCGCGACCGACGACGAGCCACCGGCCCGAGACCTCGCGGGTGCCGCCGCGACCACGGTGGAGCTGGACAAGGGCTGGACTCCGCACGACATCGACCTGTTCGCGGTCCGGCGAGGGCCGCGGGTGCGGCTGCGGGCCGACTTCAACCGCGACCTGTTCGACGCCCAGACAGTCCTCGGCCTGGTCGAACGCGTCGTCGTCCTGCTGCGTTCCGCGGTGGCCGACCCGTCCCGCCCGCTGAGCCGCATCGCGTTGCTCAGCGACACCGACCTGGCGAAGGTCATCGACGACTGGAACGCGACCGCGCAGGAACACTCGCGGGACACCTGCCTGCACGAACTGGTCGAGCACCGCGCCGAAGTGGCCCCGGACGACGTGGCCGTGGTCTCCGGGGACCGCCGGGTCAGCTACGGCGAGCTCAACAACCGGGCGAACGACCTGGCCACGCGGCTGATCGACCTCGGCGCCCAGCCGGAGTCCAGGATCGGGGTCGTGGTCGACCGGTCCGCCGACGCGGTCGTCGGGCTGCTCGGCGTGCTCAAGTCCGGCGCCGCGTACGTGCCGCTCGACCCGTCGTACCCGGCGGACCGCCTGCAGTACATCGTGGACGACGCGGGACTCGTTCTCGTGGCGGGCACTCCCGCGTTGCTGGAGCGGCTGCCCGAGATCCCGAGCTCGTTCACCGCCGTGGAGATCTCCCCGGACGGTCCGGTCAACCAGGTGCTGAACCCGGAAACCGGAGTCCGGCCGGACAACCTCGCGTACCAGATCTACACGTCGGGCTCGACCGGGCGGCCCAAGGGCGTCGCGGTGGAGCACCGCCAGATCGTCCACTCGACCGCCGCCCGCACCGTCTGCGAGACCACCGGCGCGCCCCAGCGGTACCTGGTGCTCGCGCCGCTCACCTTCGACGCGTCCGCTGGCGGCGTGTACTGGACTCTGACGCGTGGCGGAACGCTGGTGTTCCCGACCGAGGGCGAGATCTACGACCCGCGTCAGCTCGGCAGTCTCATCCGGACGCTGCGGATCACGCACTTCGACGGTGTGCCCGCCCAGTACAGCGTGTTGCTGGAATCGGACCTGGCCGCCCACGACTCGGTGAAGACGTGTGTCCTGGCGGGGGAGGCGCTGCCGCCCGCCTTGGTCCGGGAACACTTCTCGCGTTCTCCCCAGGCCGCGTTGTTCAACGAGTACGGCCCGACCGAGGCGACCGTGTGGGCGACGGTGCACGCCTGCAAGCCCGCCGACGCCGAAGCCATGCGCGTGCCGATCGGCAAACCGATCCCGAACGCCCGGGTCTACCTGCTCGACGAGCAGTTCAACCCGGTACCGCCCGGTGTCGCCGGTGAGCTGCACATCGGCGGCGACGGCGTGACGCGTGGCTACCCCGGTCGTGCGGGCACGACCGCGGAACGGTTCCTGCCTGACCCGTACAGCGACAAGCCGGGTGCCCGGCTGTACCGCACCGGCGACCGCGCCCGCTACCGGGCGGACGGGTCGATCGAGTTCCTCGGCCGGGTCGACACCCAGGTCAAGATCCGCGGGTTCCGGGTCGAGCTGTCCGAGATCGAGAACGTGCTGCGGCGCCACCCGCTGGTCACCGAAGCGGTCGTGCGGGTGCTGGAGGACCAGCCCGGTGTGCAGCGCCTGGTGGCGTACGTCGTACCGGTCTCCGGCCGGGTCGTCACCCACGACGTGCTGACCGCCCACGCGGTCGGCCAGCTGCCGGACTACATGGTGCCGGCGCACTTCGTGAGCCTGGAGAAGCTCCCGCTGACCCGGCACGGCAAGATCGACGTCGCCGCGCTGCCCGCCCCGGAGGAGATCTACACCGGCGGCTACGTCGAGCCCCGCAACCAGCTCGAAGCCGACATCGCGGAGACGTTCGCCGCCGTGCTCGGCCAGTCCAAGGTGGGCGCCACCGCGAGCTTCTTCGACCTCGGCGGCAACTCGCTGCTGGTCGCGCGGCTGGTGGCCCGGCTGTCGCGGGAGCACGACGTCGACCTGCCGATCGACGAGATCTTCCGCGTCCCGACCGTGGAGGGCATCGCGCGCACGGTGGAGATCCACCAGCGGCGCGCGGACCAGGTGGACAGCGCGGCGTTGTACGCGCAGCAGTGCGCGGAACTGCTGGCCGACGTGAAACTGGACCCGAGCGTCGACCCGGAGGGCGTGCCGCACGCCGACTACCTCAACCCCCGCGACATCCTCGTCACCGGGGCCACCGGGTACCTGGGCGCGTTCCTCGTCGTCGAGCTGATCAAGCAGACCGACGCGACGATCCACTGCCTGGTGCGGGCGGAGGACGCCGAAGCGGGCGAGGAACGCATCGAGCAGGTGCTGCGCCGCTTCCTGGCGTGGGACGAGTCGTACCGGACCAGGATCAAGCCCGTGCTCGGCGACCTCGGCAAACCGCTGCTGGACCTGAGCCGGGAGCAGTTCGACGAGTTGGCGGGCACGATCGACTCGATCTACCACAGCGGCGCGATCGTCAACTTCACCTACCCGTACGACGCGATGCGCCCGGCCAACGTCGGCGGCACCGAGGAACTGCTGAAGCTGGCCACCCGCGAGAAGGTCAAGGCCTTCCACCACGTGTCCAGTGTGGACGTCTTCATGGGTACCGGGTCGCAGCGGCCGTTCACCGAGGAGGACCTGCCCGACAAGCCGGTCAAGGTGCCGACCGGGTACCCCCGCACCAAGTGGGTGGCGGAGAAGATCGTCGTGATGGCGCGCGACCGCGGCCTGCCGGTCACCATCCAGCGGCCGTGGATGATCACCGGCCACACCGAGACCGGTGCCTCGCACCACACCGACTACCTGTACGTCTACCTGAAGGGATTCCTGGACCTCGGCCTGCTGCCGTTGTACAACGACGTGGTCAACGCCGTCCCGGTGGACTTCACCGCGCAGGCGATCGTGTACACGTCGCTGCGCCGGGAGAACTTCGGCAAGAACCTCAACATCACCAACGCCGAGCCGGCCACCATGTCGCAGTGCTACGAGTGGCTGCGGACGTTCGGCTACAGCCTCAACGTCGTCGAAGAGGAGGAAGCCCGCGCCAAGGCGTTGGACGTCGACCAGGACCACGTCCTGTTCCCGATGACCCCGATCCTGCGCGTGGCCACGATGCGGCACGCGGCGCTGGACCCCGACCTGCAGCAGCAGGTCGACCCGGTCGACGAGTGCCGGGTCCTGCTCGACGCGCTGGAGGGCTCCGGCATCGACTGCCCGCCGGTCAACGAGGAGTGGGCGCACTCCTGCTTCCGCTACCTGGTCTCGACCGGGTTCCTGCCCGAGCCGGACAACCGACCGGTCGCCGCGACGCACTGATCACTTGCGCGAGGACAAGAGGAACTCACCATGGCAAAGGCATCAACGTACTCGCCGGCTGAGACCGTCGCGTACTTCGACCTCGAGGAGAAGGAAAGCAGGCAGGTCGACGACCTGCTGGTGGAACTCGCCGGGCGCTACCGCTCGGCGGAGGACCACGAGTTCGTCGCCACGTCGCCCCGGCACGCCGCCAGGCTGCCCGGACGGCTGCTCGACGCGGTCGGCGACTTCCGCCGTGAGGAGACCTCGGCGGCCCTGGTGCTGCGCGGGCTGGTGATCGACGACGCCGAGATCGGCCCGACCCCGTTGCGCTGGCGGCAACAGGTGACCCCGGTGTCCACGCTGCGCCAGGAGATGTACCTGTTGCTGGTCGGCGCGTTGCTCGGCGAGGTGTTCGGCTGGGAGACGTTGCAGGACGCCCGGCTCGTGCACGACGTCCTGCCGATGCCGACGGAGAAGAACCAGCAGAGCGGCCACGGGACGGTCCGGCTGGAGTGGCACACCGAGGACGGGTTCCACCCGTTCCGGTGTGACTACCTCCTGCTGCTGGGCCTGCGCAACCCGGACGACGTGCCGACGACGGTGGCCGGTGTGGACGCCGTGACGCTCAGCCCGGAGCACCAGGAAGTGCTGCGCCAGGCGCGGTTCCTGATCCGCCCGGACACCGAGCACCTCAAGCACGCCGGTGAACTGGTGGCCGGGTCGTGCGAGGTGCACAGCATGCAGGTCATGCAGTCCTCACCGGAGCCGTGCGCTGTGCTGTTCGGCGGGGAGCAGCCGTACCTGCGGGTCGACCCGGCGTTCATGCAGCCGATGCCGGGCGACAGGGACGCGAAGGAAGCGCTCACCGCGCTGGTCGACCAGTTGGAACAGCAGTTGCGCGACGTCGTCGTGGGCCCGGGTGACCTGCTCATCGTCGACAACTACAAGGCGGTGCACGGGCGCAGCGCGTTCCACGCCCGCTACGACGGCACCGATCGCTGGCTGAAGAAGGCCGTGTTCGCACGCGACCTGCGCAAGTCCCGTCCGCTGCGGTCCACGGCGGGAGCCCGGGTCATTCACTAGGAGGTGGTCGTGGTGAGCACCGCACCGGCACGGTGGGCGTGGCGGATCGAGGGTGAGCTGGACGTGGCCGAGTTGCGCCGCACGGCGGACCCGATCCCGGTCCGCGTCGTGGATCTCGGGCACAGCACGGACATCCGGGACGCGGTGGGGCAGTTCGCCGTGCAGGAGGCACGGCAACTGGACACGCCTGCGCGAGTCTGCGTGTTCCGGCTCGCGGAAGGCGAGCACGTCGCGCTGATCACCACCCAGCGTCCCCAGGGGGTCCGCGAACTGGACGACATGCTGACCGAACTGCTCAAGGGCGGTGCGCCGGTGCTCCGGACGGTCATCGCGACACCGTTGCCCTGGCTCGATCTGCCGACCGATCACCCTCGGCCGGTGGAGCGCAGCTCGCGGGCCGCGACGGTGTCCGCACGTTGTGGCTACGGACCCTTGCTTGACTGGTGCACCGCGCACGACGTCGAACTCGTCGATCTGTTGCAGGGCGGGCTGGCGGCGGTGCTGGCCCGGTACTGCGGGGGAGGAACGGTTACCTTCGCGGCCGACCTGCCCGAAGGCGCGCGTTCGGTCCGGTTGCCGTGGTCCGACGCCGACTCGCCCGCCGGGCTCGTCCGCGCGGTGAGCAGGCTCAGCGCGTCGGAGGACGAGCTTCCGGCCGGTCAAGTGCTGTTCTCGTACACGGATTCCACGCCCGTCCCGCTCGCCACCGGCTGGACCGACAGGGACATGTGCGTGACCGTCGTACAGGAGCGCGACGAGCTGGAGGTCCGCGTCGACTACGACGTCGACCTGTTCGTTTTCCCCAGCGCGCAGGGTTTTCTGCACCGCCTCATCCGGGCGTGGTCCAGGATCACCGAAGTCCGGCGGCTCGTCGAGTTCACCGCGCTGACCGACGAGGAACTGCACGGTGTGCTCACCGGCTGGCAGGGCAACGAACTGCCCTACCCGGACGAATGCGTGCACGATCTGGTCTTCGCCCAGCCCCCGGACAAGATCGCGGTGGTGTGCGGGGGACAGCAGCTCACCTACGGCGAACTCACCGCACGCGCGAGCCACACCGCTCGCCGGCTCAGGGAGTTGGGTGTGGGCACCGAATCGGTCGTCGGTGTGCTGGCCGACCGGTCGATCGACTCGGTGGTGGGCCTGCTGGCCGTGCTGTGCGCCGGGGGTGCGTACGTCCCGATCGATCCGTCCTATCCGGACGAGCGAGTTCGTTACGTCGTGCGCGACTCCGGTGCGTTGCTGCTGCTCGGCACGAGGGATCGACTGGACCGCCTGCCGCGGCTGGAGCCGTCCGTGCCGGTGGTCGAACTGGCCGGCGACATGGATCCGGTCGGCCTGGCGCCCGCGGCGTCGCCGGACAACCTGGCCTACCTGATCTACACCTCCGGATCCACCGGGCGGCCCAAGGGCGTGGCGGTCACCCACCGCAGCCTGGTGCTGTCCACGTCCGCGCGGCGGATCGGCGGCGACCCGCCGACCGTGGACCTGGTGACCATGCCGTTGTCGTTCGACGGTTCGGCGGGCGGCCTGTACTGGACGCTGACCACGGGCGGCACGGCACTGCTGCCGACCGAGGAGGAGGCGCGTGATCCGCGCCTGCTCGCGCGGACAGCGCAGTCCTGGTCGGTGACGCACATCCACTCGATCCCGTCGCACTACGCGGTCCTTCGGGAAGCGGGCGGCCAGGACTGGCTGCCCGGTTTGCGGCTCGTGTCCGTCGGGGGCGAGCCGCTGCCGCACACCCTGGTCGACGGGCATCTGACCGATCACCCGGACGCGTTGCTGCTCAACGACTACGGCCCCACAGAAGCCACTGTCTGGGCTTCGGCCCACATCTGCGCGCCCTCGGACGGATCGGCGACGGTCGTTCCGATCGGGCCGCCGCTGCCGAACTACCGCGCCTACGTGCTCGACGAAGGCCTGCGTCCGGTTCCGCCGGGGATCGCCGGTGAGCTGTACCTCGGTGGCGACGCGTTGGCCCGTGGCTATCACGGCCGCCCGGCGCTGACCGGGGAGCTGTTCCTGCCGGACCCGTTCGGTGACCGGCCGGGCATGCGCCTGTACCGCACCGGTGACCGGGTGCGGCAGCGGCCGGACGGGGAGCTCGAAATCCTGGGCAGGGTGGACAACCAGGTGAAGGTCCGGGGTTTCCGGATCGAACTCGGCGAGATCGAGAACACCCTGGTGCGGCATCCCGCGGTCGGCACCGCCGCCGTCGTGCTGAGCCGGGACGGCGGTGCCCCGCGCCTGACCGCCTACGTCACGCCCGCCGCCGACAGCCTGTCGCGGGACGAGATCCACGCCTGGTTGTCGGGCGAGCTGCCGCTCTACATGCTGCCGGACGTGATCACCGTGCTGGACGAGTTGCCGCGCAACGCCAACGGCAAAGTGGACACCCGCGCGTTGCGCGGTGGCCACGGCGTCCCCGAGCCGACGGGCAAGAAGGCCACGGTGGACGACCTGGCGCCGGGGCAGGTCGACCAACTGCTGCAACACCTGCTTGACCGCACTCGTTCCCGGCTATGAGGAGGTGGGCTCCCGGTGGGCACGAACCCAGTCGCCGCGCCGTCTCGGCCGGCTGCCGTCCTGGATCACGTCCTGGACCTGCGGCCCCATCGAGTCCTGCAGATCGGGGTGGGATCAGGCGTGGCCGCCTGCGCGCTCGCGCCGTCGTGCGACGAGTTCTGGGGAGTGGACCCGTCGGCCGACACGATCGCCGCGGTGCGCTCGTGGCTGCACCGGGACCCGGACCTGGCCGGTCGGGTGGAACTGCGTGCACACCACGCCTTCGCGCTGGACGATCTGCCGTTCGAACACTTCGACGGCATACTGGTCAACGGCGCCGCCTTGCCGCTGTCGACTGAGGACGAGGTGTTGCGCCTCCTGCGTGCGGTCATGCCCAAGCTGGCCGTCCGTGGCGCGGTCTACATCGAGTCCTTGCGCAATCCCCGGCTGCTGGCCTACCGCGACGCGGTTACCCGCGGCACCACGACGGTCGGGGAGTCGCCGATCGAACCCGCCTTCTTCGCCGGGCTGCGCGACGGCATGCGTGTCCTGGGCGCGGTGGATGTGCGACTGGCCAAGGCCAGCCTGCAGAACCCGCTGACCCGTGACCGCTACTACGCCGTCCTGCACAAAGAACCGGCTGACCCGCTGCCGTTGACCGGTGTGCCGACGTTGCGCTGGAACCGGGAGGTCGTCGACCTTGCCGGGCTGACGAGCGTGCTCGGCGGTCCGGGGCTGGCCAGGGTCCGTGTGGTGGGCGTGCCGGACAAGTGGCTGCTGGCGACGGCCCGCGACGGCAAGCGGCGCGGCGAGACCGGGGTCGATCCGCTCGACTTCGTCAACCTCGGTGAACGCCTTGGCTACCGCGTGCTCGTGACCTGGTCGAGCATGGCGGTCGACCACAAACTGGACCTGCTGTTCCTCCACCGTCGGCTGGCCGACGACCACAGTCCGGTCGAGCTGTACCGGCCGGCCGGGGGGACCGCGCGATGACGCGGTTTCTGGTGTGTGGTGGGGCCGGGAGCGTGGGAAGCCTGTTCGGCCAGGTGTTCGCGCCTGTGGGCGAGGTCGTGGCTGTCGACGCGCGACCGGCTGGGCCACGGAGCGTCCGCGGCGACGTGACGCGGCCCGCCCCGGACGTCCGCGCGGAGATCTCGGCGGCCGACGTGGTACTGCTGGCGTTGCCGGAAGCCACCTGTGAAGCGGCTGTCGCGGCGGTCGCGCGCGAGATGAAGCCGGGTGCGTTGCTGGCCGACACGTGTTCGGTCAAGGAGACGGTGACGACGTTGCTCGCCGACGCCGCCGACCGTCACAGTCTCCAGGCGTGCAGCGTGAATCCGATGTTCGCGCCGGGCCTCGACCCGAGCGGACGCCCCGTCGCGTTCGTGACTGTCCGTAGTGGATCTCGGGTGCGGTTGGTCGAGGACCTCCTGGTGCGAGCCGGTATGCGGCTTGTTCCCGTGACCGCGGTCGAACACGACCGGCTCACCGCGGTGATGCAGGCCGCGACACACGCCAGCGTGCTGGCGTTCGGGCGGGTCCTGGTGCATGAGGACTGTGACGTGGAGAAACTCGTGCGGCTGGCACCGCCGCCGCACCTGACGATGCTCAGCCTGCTGGCCAGGGTGGTGAGCGGCAGCCCCGAGGTCTACTGGGACATCCAGGCAGGCAACGCCCGCGCCGACTGGGCGAGGCAAGCGCTGCGCGACGGGCTCGACCACCTGTCCACCGTGGTCGTTTCCGGCGACCGGCGCGGCTTCGCCGACGCGCTGGCGGAGATCAACCACAAGCTCGGTCCACGTGGGCCGGACCTCGCGGCCCGGTGCGCGCGGCTGTTCGGCAGGCCGGAGTCGCGCGTGGACCCGGATGAGGACGACGGAAGGCGGAATGCGGGATGAACACCGACGCCGATGCGATGCTCCAGCCGTACCGGGCGGAGCTCGACGGGCTGGACGCCAGGATCGCCGAACTGCTCGCGGCCCGGCTCAAGGTGTGCCAGCGGGTCGCGGAACTCAAACGGGCCGAAGGCATCCCGATGATGCAACCCCACCGGGTGGCGGGCGTGGCCGACTCGTACGCCGACCGCGGCAGGCAGCTCGACCTCAGTCCGGACTTCATGCGCGCGCTGGCCGGACTGATCGTCGGCGAGGCGTGCCGGCTGGAGGACGAGATCATCGATGGGAAGTGTTCCTGACGATGTCCTCTGTGGTCGCGATCTCGGCGAGCCCCTACGGCAAGTCCACGACGAGCCGCGTCGCCGACCTCAGCCTCAGCAGGCTGACCAGCGGCGGGACCGCGGTGCGGCACATCCGGGTACGCGACCTGCCCGCCGAGGCGCTGGTGCGGGCCGACCCCACGGATGGGGCTGTCAGCCGCGCGCTGGCCTGTGTCGACAGGGCTGACGGTGTTCTGGTGGTGACGCCGACCCATCACGGGTCCTACTCGGGCCTGCTCAAGCTCTTCCTGGACCTGCTGCCGAAGCACGCACTGGCTGGCAAAGCTGTGCTGCCGTTGGCCGTCGTCGGCAGTCGCGCACACGTCCTGGCGTTGGACTACGCCCTCGGGCCCGTCCTGAGTTCGCTCGGCGCGCGGCATGTCGTGCGTGGCTACTGCTTGTTGCGTGAGCAGATCCGTGTGGTCGGGGACGACTTGGTGCTGGAGTCCGACGTCGAGCGCACGTTGTCGTTGACCTTGGCCAATTTCCGGGAGGCAGTCCTGGCGCCGCGGCAGGGGACGGGCCTGGTGGTGCGCACCGCGTGACCATCAGGCCTGGAACGGGCACCTTTCACGGCACATCACGGCTGCTTGTCTTCCAGTTCGCAGGCGAAGTGCTGCCATGCCGATGCGTAGGCGCGCGCGATCTCGGCCAGTTCGCCCGCCCAGTAGGGCGGTATCGCCGCCAGCAGCCGGTCGTGGCAGTCGGCGCTGATGAAGTGGGGATCCAGCAACCGAAGCAGCATCCGGCCGCGTGCGTTGAAACGCAGCGCCGGGTCGGACCGCAACTTCCCCAGAGCGTCCTTGACGTCCAGGCAGCCGTCCGGCTGGGTTTGTTCCACCCGTTGCCGGTCTTCCCGTTGCAGGTCTTCGCCGCCGGACTGCTTCGCGGCGACGCGGTGTGCGGCGGCTGGTACCGGGTTCTCGCCCCGGCCGAGGCGCTTGCGGACATCCTGGACAGTGGTCGCGGACACCCCGGACTGCCTGGCGATCTGCCGCAACGACATGGAGGGGTTCGACGCCAGCAACTCGGCAGCCGTCCTGCGCCCGGCGGAGGTGTCCAGTGGACGGACCCGCCCGTCCCTGCCGAGCCGGTTCGGGGCTGCCGGGATGTCGCGGGCGATCCTGGTTCGGATGGCGCTCACCGTCTTGGCGGAGATGCCCGTGCTGAGTGCGACGGCGCGGTCCGACCACTCAGGATGGGAGCGCACGATGCGTTCGGCGGCGCCGCTGCGTTCGGCCAGCGACAGCGGCAGGCCGTGCTCGATGTTCGATTCGACGGCGAGGACGAACGCCTCGTCGTCGTCGCCGTCGAAGAACACCGCTTCGATCTCCTCGACGCCGTTCAACTTGGCCGCCTGCACCCGGTGCATGCCGTCGATGATGCGATGTGTCCTGCGGTGCACGACGATCGGGGGTAAGTGCGCGTCGGACTCGGCCAGCGCCCGCGCGTGCTCCAGGCTGACCGCGTGCACTCGTGGTGAGTCCGACGGAAGCAACTGGTCGACCGCGATGCGGATGCAGGGGCTGGTGGGGGACTGCTGTCCGGGCTCCGGGGATAAGGGCCGGGTGCGGGTTCCGTCGACCACTTCGCCTGGAGTCGTGTCGGCGGACTTCATGTGTCCCCTTCCCCCTGTTCCTTTCATGGAGCAATTCGCGGTGACGCTGCAGGGCGCAACGTCCCTGGACCGCACCGGTGGCGATCGCGGGAGCGGCCTCGTGCCGCGGAATCGACACGGAGTCGAAAGTTTGCCGACGACTCGTGGAATCGCGGACGCAGGTGGCAATCAGGCGAAGTGCGCCGTGATTGCGCGCTGAAGTAGCACTTGCCCCCGTATTGAATTAGCCCAGTTAATTAGTACCTGTACAGACCATAGGATGGCTACCGGCCGCTGTCAAACGGAGACTTTCCGCAGTCACTCAGCGTCGTCAAAATAACTCCGTTATACGATCGGCCGGGCCGGTTGGAGTGCGATGACATTTTCCTGGATCTGTCACCGGTGGCCGATATGGCGATGACCGTGACATATTCCGCCACGCACTCCGAGTGTCTACTATGGACGAACGGGGTCGCGCCGGAAACGCGGTCGGGTCCGGCGGTTGCCCGCCGGACCCGACCGGAGTGAACCTCGTGCGGACTGGTGCCTCACCGCCGCAGGATCGGCCTGCCCAGCGGCAGGCCCTTTCCCCCGGTGGCCACGGAGGTGACGTGCACGAGCAGGTACGCGCCGATGGCGATGAACCCGAACATCGTCACCCCGCCGATGAACTGCAGCGCGCGGCCCAGTCCGATGGACATGTTGTGCCCGTGGTTGAGCGTGCCGAGCAACACCATCAGCAACGCGACGTCGATCATCGCGAACAGCCCGGTGATCGCGATCGGCATCCGCAGCGTGGGCAGGGTGAACAGCACGAGCATGGTGAACCAGCAGATCAGGAACATCTCCTGGGTCGGGATGGTGCCGTCGGGTCCCATCCCGAACCACTTGTTGGCCAGGCCGAGTGTCGTGAAGGCGTAGCTCAGCCAGAAGACGCTGAAGATCGCGAACGCACCCGCGAGCAGGTGCTGCCCGCGCTTCGCCGCGCGGTTGGCGGCGATCAGCTGCACGATTCCGCCGATGGTGAGGATCGGCACCGGAGCGGCGACGGCGCTGTAGGGCACGTAGCCGATGAGGGTCAGTGCCATCGCCAGCGAGGAGGCGAGGAATGCGGGCATTCCGATCATCGCCGCGTCGCCGGCCAGCGGGTCACGCACGTCGGCGTCCCTGGCCTCGGGATGCGCGCGCTGCGTGCGCACTATTTCTTCCACGGTGGACATTGCTGTGCTCCTCGTTATCGGAGTGGAGCCCCTCGGTCGACCGGTGCTCGGTTGCCAGGTACTCACTGGGGGCTCGAGAAGTACGCTGGAGGTCGATCCTTTGTGTCGCAGGTAATTTAACCCCGTATTCCCTGCGAGCCCTCTCAATGCCCTCTCCACGGGCTATGCCCCTGGCTGGGTGTCCGGTTCGGGCGGGTCGCGGGGTTTGTGAAGTCTCGTCGTGCGGCCTGGGGGATTCCTTGCTATGCAAGATCTCCGGGCGGTCTGGTTGGCTGTCGAACAATGTGTCCGAAGGTGTTCGACTGTGGAAATTCTCCAGTCGTGCACGCACCGAGCGGGCCTGTGTGAGTGGTGTTAGCATCCTCTCAAAACGTTAGTCTTCTGGGATTCCTGGACGATTAGTGAACGGGCCGTAAACAATTTCACTGTTACGGACGTTCCGTCTACTGCCGGATTCTCCGTGGTAAGGGGGATGTGCATGTTCTGTCGACTCCTTGGTCCGCTGGAAATACTCGTCGACGGCGAGCCGCTGCCGATCGGCCGCAACCGCCAGCTGACGGTCATGGCCTGCCTCGCCCTGGCGGCCGGGCAAGCCGTCTCGGCGCGCAGCCTGGTCGAGGCGGTCTGGTCGGGTACGTCACCGCAGACCGCCGAGGAGCAGGTCCAAACGCTGATCTGGCGCCTGCGCAAGGCATTACGCGCCGCGGGCGCACCGGACAACGTCATCGAGACGACGGCCGTGGGATACCGGTTGCGGATCGACGAGTCCCAGACCGACATCGCCGAGTTCGAGCGCCTCGTCGTGCGGGCGAGGTCGGTCGCGGCCACCGGGGACTACGCGAAGGCGATCAACGATTACACGGCTTCGTTGAACCTGTTCCGCGGACCGGTGCTGGGCGAGCTCACCAGCCCGTCCGTCGCCGCGATCGCCGCGCAGTGGGAGGAACGCCGCCTCGCCACGATCGAGGAGGTCATCGAGCTGGAACTCAAGCAGGAGAAGTACCGCGAGGTCGTCGGCAAGTTACGCGGGCTGGTCGGCCGGTTCCCGCTGCGCGAGGGCCTGCGGTGCCTGCTGATGACGGCGCTGCACGGATGCGGCCGTCGGGCCGAGGCTCTGTCGGTCTTCCGCGAGGGACGCAAGGCCCTGGTCGAGCAACTCGGCCTGGAACCGGGCCAGCGCCTGCAGGAAGTGCACCGGGAAGTCCTCGCAGGCAAGGAAAGGGCGAGTGCGCCGACGGTCGACGCCGCCGTTTTCGTCCGCGCCCCGGCCCAATTGACCGCCGACACCAGCGATTTCACCGGACGGTCGGGTCTCGTGGCCGAAATGGTCGACGACCTCGAAAGCGCTGAACAAGCGCCCAGTCGGCAAGGTGCGCCCCGAATCACGGTCGTGGTCGGCAAATGCGGCGTCGGCAAGACCGCTCTCGCCGTGCGTGCCGCGCACCAGGCCCGTCAGGCGTTCCCGGACGGACAGCTCTACGCCGACCTCGGCGGGACGCGGGCCGAGCCCGCCACACCGACCGAGATCCTGCACCAGTTCCTGCACGCGCTGGGAATCCCGCAACAGGCCATCCCGCACGACTTCCGTGAGCTCGCCTCGGTCTACCGCAGTCTGCTCGCCACCCGCCGGATGCTGGTGCTGCTGGACGACGCCGAAGGCGCGGAGCAGGTCCGGCCGCTGCTGCCGGGAACCGGGTCGAGCGCGGTGGTGATCACCAGCAGGTCCAACCTGACCGAGCTGCCCGGCGCCCACCTGGTCGAGCTGGGTCCGTTGCGCACCAGCGAAGCACTGGAACTGCTCCGCGGGATCGCGGGTCCGGCCGGTGACACGGGGGAGGCCGCGGCCCAGGAGATCGTCGCGGCCAGCGGTGGCCTGCCGCTGACCATCCGGGCGGCCGGTGCCCGGCTGCGCGCCCGGCCCCAGCTGCGGCTGACCTACCTCGCCGAACGGCTGCGCAGCCCGGCATCCCGGTTGGACGAGCTGACCCACGGTTCGCTGGACCTGCGGGCCCGGCTGGCAGGCAGCGAGTACCGGCTCGGCGACGCGGCCAAAGCACTCTGGTACCGGCTCAGCCTGCTCGGGGTGCCCGACTTCCCGTCGTGGGTCGGCGCGCCGTTGCTGGACCTGAAGACGTCCGTGTCGGAGAAGTTGCTGGACGAGCTCGTCTACCGGCAGGTGCTGGAGGTCGCGGGCGAGGACGTCCTCGGTGGCGTGCGGTACCGGATGGACGAACTGACCAGGCTGTACGCGCAGGACAAAGCCGGCGAGGTGCTCTCGGCGTCCACACGGGACTCGGCACTGCGCCGGGCACTCGACACTTGGCTGTGGCTGTCCCAACAGGCACAGGGAGCGCTCGAGCCCGCGGACGGTCCCACCCGTCCGCCCGTGCCGAACCCCGCCGTCGGCCACGACATCGTGGACGAGGTCCTGGCGAAACCGGTGAGCTGGCTGCGGGCCGAGCAGCCCGCGCTGAAGTGGGTCGAGCGGTGCTGTGGCCCGGACCGCGACATGGCCATGCGGCCCGCGTCCTAGACCCCGCACAGCGAAGAGCCTCTGGCGGATCCTTCGTGATCCACCAGAGGCTCGTGAACGGACGACCGGTTACCGAACCGCGTGTGCCAGCCAGAGCCAGGTTTCCCCGCCTTCCGGTACACGGCCGCAGCTGACCGCGGGATCGTTGTTGGCGTGCACCTCGGCGCGCCACCCGTGCCGGCCCAGCCAGCCGGTGAGGTCGTCCTGAGCGGAAAGCCACCGCGCGCCCTGCGATTCGACCACGTCGCGCAGCGGTGTGTCGGTCGACGTGAGCGAGCGGTCGGACAGGTGCTCGAGCAGCAGTTCACTGCCGGGCGCGGACACCTCGCTCACCTCGGCCAGCAGCTTGTCACCGGCTTGCGGCGACAGGTACATCAGCAGCCCTTCGATCAGGAACGCGGTCGGCACCGACGGGTCGAAGTCGGTGTCCCGCAGCCGTTGCGCCCAGTCGCCGGTCAGGTCGGCGGCGACGCCCTGCCTGGCACAGGTCGGCGGCAGCGCGGAACGATCCAGCAGGTGCTGCTTGAACGCCGTCATCACCGGCAGATCCACCTCGTACCACCGGGTTCCCGGTGGGCAGTGCAACCGGGTTGTCCGGCCGTCGAGACCGGCCGCGAGGCTCACCACCTGCCGGATGCCGCGGTGCATCGCGGTGGTCAGCCGGTCGTCGATGTAGCGGGTCCGCACCGCGATGAACGAGAACCGCGGGCTGCGCAGCTGGTCGGCCAGCGGGCCGCCGTCACGCAGCGCGGCCACCAGTTCGGCGGTTTCCGGTGCCTCGCCCAGTTCGCTGAGCACCTCGTCGGCGAACTGGTCGCGGAACAACGCGTCCGGCCGTTCGGCCTCGGCGGAGCGGATCCAGGACACCATGATCGCGGTACGGCCGACCCCGGTCGGAACTTCCGTTGTCGTCACTTTTCCTCCCAATGGATTTGACCAACTCAGGCGAAGACCAGTCCCCAGTACAGCGACCACGGCACGAGGACCACGCCGCCGAAGAGCAGCAGGCCGAGCCGGATTCGTTCGCCACCATGGACTTCCCCGCGACGACGCCACCACATGACCGCCAGGGCGACCGTCGCGGCCAAGGCGACCAGGGTCAGGATCCGGACGACCAGGAACGGCAGGGCGAAACCGCCGACGACGGTGCCGGGCGAGCGGCTCAGCAACAACGTGACCACGTACCCGAGCAGGGCCAGTGGGGCCAGCAGGCCCGTGATCGCGAGCAGCCGGGCAGGACGGCGCAGCACCGGCTTTCCGGCGCGCCGACGGATCTTGCGCACAGCGGCGACACAGAAGTACCCCGCGAACGCCACCACAAACACCGAGAGCGCTACCAGTTGGAACCCGGTCGACTCGTACCAGCTCTGGGGCGTGACCGGTGCGCTCACGCGATCCTGCTGGGGCATCGGGTCCACGCTGGCTTGCCGGGCCTGGTCAGGCAGGCTCCCGACCCACTGGCCGACGAGATCGAAGAACTCCGGGATGATCGCGGCGGCACCGGAGAAGTCGTCACTGGAGCGCGACAGCGCATGGCCGACGCCGGGGAACACCTTCAATGTGTAGTCGTCGTTGCCCGCGCGGTCCAGTGCACGCCGCACAGTCGTCATCGACTCGGCGGGCGGCACCGTGTGGTCCTCGCTGCCCCACACCGCCAGTACCGGCGCACGGGTCCGTTCGAGGACGGGAACCGTGTCGTAGTCGGCCTCGGGGAACTGGCCGAGCCCGGCGACCAGCCGGACTCCCTTGAGCGGCAGGGAATCGGGGATCGAACCGGCGGCCCCGGACCGGTGCACGGAGTTCGTCAGCTGCCACGCGGTCTGCCGGGCCGGTGGTACGCCACTGGCGGAGATCAGCACCAGGAAGCGCACGTCGGCGGAACGGGACGCGGCCAGCGGTGCGACCCACGCGCCCTCGCTGGCGCCCCACAGCCCAACCCGCTCCGGATCGACGTCATCCCTGGCACGCAACGCTTTCACGGCAGCGAGTGCGTCGTCGGCCAGCTGGGAGTAGGACCGTTCGGTCACTGAGTAACCGGCTGTGCGGCGCTTGTAGACGAGCGACACGACACCGGTCCGCGTCAGTGGCTCCATGAAGGCGCGCACCTGCTCGGCCGACGGCTCCGGTCCGGATCCGGACACCAGGACCATGCCCGGACGGCGCTGCCCGGTTCCCGGCGGCGTGAACACCATGCCGTGCAGGGTTTCCCCGTTGCTCGGGAACGAGACTTCCTGCGCGGATCCCGCGGGCCGCGGCTGCTGCGCCATCGCGCCGGTGGCGGTCGGAACAAGCGACATCGCCGCCACGGCGAACACATCAAGGAATTTTCGGACAGCCGACACCAGTCCTCCTCTCCGCGTGTTCTTCTCGGTAGTGGGACATCGGCGAAAACGGTCATCCGCCGTGCGGCCCATGCTGCCGATGTGGTGCGAGACAAGCAACCCGGCGGTAGGGGAGTGAGAAATCGCTGAGACCCGCTTGATAGCCGGGGTGATAGCCGGCCCGGATAGGTTTTCCGGTGTGACTGTCCACGACGGGATGCCGGAGAGTCGTTGCCATGACGGATTATTCCCAGCAGGTGCTGCCCGGCGAGGGCGCGGACGACTACGCGCGGTACATGCGCACGGACACGTTGCTGGCACTGCAACGGCGGCCGGACGAGGTGGTGCACCGGGACGAGTTGCTGTTCCAGGTCGTGCACCAGTCGACCGAGTTGTGGCTCAAACTGGCCTGTGCCGAACTGGACGAGGCGACCGAACGGATCAAGGCGGGTGAACTGGAGACCGCCACCCGCCTGATCGGCCGGTCCAGTCTCGGCATCGAACTGGTCACCGGTCAGCTCGACATGATGAAGCACCTCTCACCGTGGGATTTCCAGACGATCAGGACGGTTCTCGGCCACGGTTCCGGTGCCGATTCGCCGGGCTGGCGCGCGGTGCGGAAGCACGGCAGGAAGATCAGCAGCGCCTTCGGTGACCTGGTCGCGCAGCGCGGGATCGATCTCGCCGAGCTCTACCGCAGCAAGCTCGACAGCGTCGAGCAGCGACTGGCGGAGGCCCTGATCGAGTGGGACGAACGCGTCGCGTTGTGGCGGGCTTCGCACTACAAGATGGCCACCCGGATCCTCGGCCACGGGTCCGTCGGTACCCAGGGAATGGCGGTCGACGCACTGACCAAGCTCATCAAGCACCAGTTCCTGCCCGATCTGTGGCGCGCCCGCAGCGAGTTGACCGACACCGGTCCGATGGGAACGGGGGCCGCATGACCCCGGGGACGACACCGGCGATGGCACCGGACGAGTTCCGGGGGCACTTTCCCGCCCTCGCGGACCGCGTCCACCTGTGCAGCTGCAGCCTCGGTGCCCGCTCGACCGAGTTGGACGCCGCGATGGGACAGATGCTGGAGGACATGACCGGCGGCCCGCGTGCCTGGGAGTTGTTCGAGGACCAGGCGGAGCAGGCCAGACGGCGGTTCGCCGCACTCGTCGGGGCCGACCCGGGGCAGGTCGCGCTGATGCCCAACGCGTCGGTCGGCGCGTACCAGATCGCCTCCACAATGGACTGGTCACGGCGGCCGCGGGTGGTCACGACCACGATGGAGTTCCCCTCGATCGCTCAGGTGTGGCTGGCCCAGCGGCAACGGGGAGCCGAAGTCGTGCATGCCGCGAACCAGGGCGAGTACCTCGATCTGCTGGACTCGCGGACCAAGGTGGTCTCCGTGCCGCTGGTCACCTACCAGCACGCGAGCCGGTTACCGGTGGCAGAGCTTGCCCGTGCCGCGCACGAGCGCGGCGCACACGTGTTCGTCGACGCCTACCAGGCGGTCGGCGTGCAACCGGTGAACGTCGACGAGCTGGACTGCGACTTCCTGGTTGCGGGCACGATGAAGTACCTGCTTGGTCTGCCCGGCGCGGCGTTCCTGTACGTGCGGTCGCCGGAACTGGTCGACCGCGCCCCCGAGCTGACCGGGTGGTTCGGCAGGCGCGACCCGTTCGCGTTCGATCCGACGATCCTGGACTTCCCTCCCACCGCGGCCAGGTACCAGACCGGTACGCCCGCGGTCGCGGCCTGCTACGCGGCGAACACCGGTCTGCGCCTGGTCGAACAGATCGACCTGGCCGCTGTCCGCACTCATGTGCTGAGCCTGGGCGAACTGGCCGCCGAACGCCTCACCGAGCAGGGGGAGCGGATCGCCGCTCCGCCGCCCGGGCAGCGCGGCGCCCACATCGGGCTGGCCGATCCCGATCCGGCCGCGTTGGCGCGTCGTCTCGGCAGGCGCGGCATCGGCGTCAGCCCGCGCGGTGACGTGGTGCGGATGTCTTTCCACTACTACAACAACGCCGAGGATGTGACCGCGCTGTGTGACACCGTCAGCGCATACCGCCGCGCGGGCACAACCAACCGATCACGAGTCGAGTGGTAGGTCGTCCAGTGTCCATTGCAGAGTTGAAGTCCTGGCTGCGGGAACCCGATCTCACGACGTTCCCCTACGAGGCCGTCATCACCGAGTACCACTGCGTCGGGAAGCACTTCGTGTCGCCCCGGTTGCTCGACCTGCTCGCCGAAGTTCGGGCCGAGCTGCCGTCGATGCGCGGGCCGTGGCCGCGGTTGCGCACCTTGATGTCCTTTTTGGATACTCTGCTGGACAAGCCGGACGAACGCTACGACTACTCCAGTTACACCGCGCTGCCGCTGCTGCAACTGCCCGGCGCGGACGACCCGGTGGAACAGGCGCCGTTCGCGCGGGCCCGGTGCGACCGGCTCACCACCCAGATCGTGTCCGACGCACTGGCGTTCGAGCTGGACACGCACGCGGGACGGACCGTCATGCTGCCGCGGATGTGCCCGCCGGAAGAGCTGATCCGAAAGCGGTACAAGCACGGCATGCGCGTGCTGCGGCCCAGGCTTGCCCGGATGTCGCTGGACGGCGACCTGACCGCGTCGGACCCGGCGGATCTCGCACAGCAAGCCTGTACGGCGGTGCGTGAGGACATGTCCGTGGCCGAGCGCCGGGCGCTCGAGCTGAGCATGCTGCCCGTGTACACCGCGCACGACGAGTATCTGTTCTTACGTGTCCTCCAGGCGTTCGAAACAACGTTCTCGTTGCTGGCGGTGAGTTTGCGCGGAGTCATCGCGGCGTTGCCAAGGGGTGACGTCGACCAGGCCGAGCGCTTCCTCAACAGCGGACAGACGGCGTTGCGCGAATCCGCCCCGCTGTTCTCGATGCTGGCCACCATGCAGGTCGAGGCGTTCCAGACCTTCCGCCAGTACACCGAGGGCGCCAGCGCGATCCAGTCCCGCAACTACAAACTCGTCGAGTCGTTGTGCCGCAGGCCGGATCGCGAGCGCGTCGACTCGGCCGCCTACTACTCGACGCCGGACGTGCGTCTACGCATACTGCTGGGCCAGGCCACGCTGGAGGAAGCCTACGGCCACGCCTGCGAGACGGGCTGCGTCGACGAGCGCGGACAGCGACGGCTCAACACGGCGATGCGGGGGTTCGCCCGTGCGTTGATGCGCTGGCGGCAGACCCACTACCGGCTGGCCGTGCGGATGCTCGGCGAGAAGACCGGCACCGGTTACACCGAAGGCACCCCGTACCTCAAGGCTGTGCGCGACATCCCGGTGTTCCGCACGGTCCGGGTGAACAACCAGACCGCGAGGACACGATGACATCCACCTCATTGCCCGTGGGAATCGTCGGGGCCGGACCGGTCGGCCTGATCACCGCGCTGCGGCTGGCCGGGCTCGGAGTGCCCAGTGTGCTGCTGGAAGCGGATCCGCGGCTGGTCAAACAGGGCTCCAAGGCATGCCTGATCCAGGGGGACGTCCTGGAGATCCTGGACAAGGTGGGCTGTGCGAGCACAGTCGCCGCCGAGGGCGTGACGTGGACGGTCGCCCGGACCTACGTGCGCAACACGGAGATCCGCGCAGCGGCCTACGAGGGCGGCCTGGGTTTCGGCCCGTTCGTCAACATCTCCCAGTACCGCATCGAGCAGGTGCTTGCCGAGGCGGTGGCGGCACACCTGCGCTGCGACCTGCGCTGGGGACATCGGGTCACCGCTGTCACGCAGGACGCCGACTCGGTCCTGGTCCGGGCGGCGACCGCCGACGGCGAACGGGAGTTCCGCTTCGCCTACCTGGTCGGCTGCGACGGGGTCCGAAGTGGACTCAGGGAGATGGTCGGCGCCGAGTGGACCGGCTACACGCACGGCGACCGGTTCCTGATCACCGACATCCGCGCGAAACTGCCGCTCGCGCGGGAACGCCACTTCCACTACGACCCTTCGTTCAACCCGGGCCGCCAACTGGTCATGCACCCGCAGCCCGACGACATCTGGCGGATCGACTGGCAGCTGCCGCCGGACGCCGACATCGACGCCGAGCGCGCCGACGGCCGGTTCGACCAGCGGGTCAAGGCGGTCATCGGTGACATTCCCTACGAGATCGACTGGGTCAGCACGTACCGGTTCCACCAGCGGGTGGTCGACCGGTTCCGGGTGGGCCGCGTGCTGCTGGCCGGAGACGCCGCGCACGCCCTGCCGCCCTACGGTTCGCGCGGGATGAACAGCGGCATCCAGGACGCCGACAACCTCGCCTGGAAGATCGCCGTGGTGCTGGCCGGTCAGGCCGACGAGGACCTGCTGGAGACGTACCACACCGAGCGGCACGCGGCGGCTGTGGAGAACCTGCGGGTCACCGAGGCGACCCTGCGGTTCATGGTCCCGCCCAACCGGGTGCGCCGGTGGAGCCGTGCGGTCCTGCTGAAGCTGTCGCACCTGTTCGGGCTCGCCCGCAAGTACGTCAACAGCGGCCGGATGGCCGAGCCGTACACGTACACCGACTCCCCGATTGTCCAAACAGGACATCCACTGCTCGGGGCGTTCGCGCCGGACGGCTGGGTGCGCGTGAACGGTACCCGTACCCGGTTGCGTCAGCTGCTCGGCGCCCAGTTCGTCGGGTTGTTCTTCGCGGCGGATGGGGTGGAGATCGTCGAGGCCGCCCGTTCGAACCCGTGGAACGTCCTACCCGGACTGGTCCTGGTACTACCGCCAGGCGCGCCCACCAACGAGCCACCACTGGGGGTGACCGTCGCCGTCGCTGAGGACGACCAGCTCGCGACGACATATGGAGCGCTGTCCGGTCCGGTGTGGTGGCTGGCGCGGCCGGACGGTCATCTCGCCGCCAGGGGAGAGGACGGCGCGGATTTCGCCCGTGCACTGCGGGAGTCGATCGGTATCCCGACCAGTCAGGCCCACCGGCAACCGTCGACCGCGGGAAGGTGACGTCCCGATGACCGTTCTCACCGAGCTGCTGAACGCGCTGCACGACGACTTCGTGGAGGTCGTCGACCTCACGACGCCGCTGTCCGAGCAGACGCCGATCATCGAGCTGCCGCCCGAGCGAGGCCAGCCATGGGCATTCTCCCGTGAGGTCATCAGCGACTACGACGACGCCGGTCCCACGGTGTACTGGAACAACATCCGGTTGTCCGAGCACACCGGCACCCACTTCGACGCGCCCGTGCACTGGCTGTCGGGCAAGCAGTCGCACGATGTCTCGCAGGTGCCCCCAGCCCGGCTCGTCGGACCGGCGGCTGTGCTGGACGCGTCCGAGCAGGCCGCGCACGACCCGGATTTCCTGCTACGGCGTGACCACGTCGAGAAATGGCAGGCCGAGCACGGCGACCTGCCCGAAGACGGCTGGCTGCTCTACCGGACCGGATGGGACGCCCGCCAAGGTGACGCGCGGCAGTTCCTCAACGACAAGCACACCCCTGGCGTCGCACCGGACTGCGCGCGCTGGCTCGCCGAGGAGACGCCCCTGATCGGCCTCGGCGTGGAGACCGTGGGAACGGACGCGGGACTGGCCGGCGAGTTCGAGGACCGCCCGTACCCGTGCCACTGGTACCTGCACGGCGCCGGGAAATACGGCCTCACGCAGCTGCGCAACCTCGGGCAGTTGCCGCCGACAGGGGCCGTGCTGATCGCGAGTCCACTGCCGATCGTGCACGGGTCCGGCAGCCCGGCCAGGGTGCTCGCCCTGGTCGACCGCGGATCGGACAGGTGAGGACATGGACGACACGGGATTCCAGCGCGGAAACGCCCTGCTCAACCGGCACCTGACCGACGACCGGCGGCCCGACACGTTCAGCCTGCTCGGCCGGGAATGGGACTTGCTGGACGGGGTGTTCAGCCCGGTGTACACACCGGTCACGGCCCTGTTCTCGACATGGTTGCCGTATCCGCCGGGTGGGACCTTCCTCGAGATCGGGTCGGGCGCGGGCGTCACGGCCGTCGTCGCGGCCCAATCCGGTTGCCGTGCGGTCACCGCGCTCGACATCAGCATGGCTGCGGTCGAGAACACGCGGCTTAACGTGGCACGACACGGCGTCGAAGACCGGGTGCGGGTGCTGCGCAGCGACCTGTTCTCGGAACTGGAACCGGGGGAGGAGTTCGACCTGATCTACTGGAACTCGAACTTCGCCGAAGCCCCCGCGGACTTCGCCAACGAGACCGACCTGCACCACGCTTTCTTCGACCCCAGCTACCGCGCGCACAGCGAGTTCGTCGCACAGGCGCCTCGATACCTGTCGCCTGGCGGACGGCTGATGCTGGGGTTCAGCAACATCGGCAACACCGCGTTGCTCACCGAACTGTGCGCGGACGTGGGCCTCGAACTGTGCACGTACCGCTCCGAACGCCGGCAGGTGGATCAGCGCACCACAGTGGAGTTCCAGCTACTCGAACTCAGGGCTCGTCACTCGTCGTCCAGTTGAGCCACCAGCCGCCTGGGCGCCACCAACCGGTACGCCTCCCGCACGATCGCGGCCACCTCGTCCCAGTCCGGGTCGCGGTCCAGCCGCACTCCAACCCAGTCGTCACCGCCGTAGGGCGGCACGTAGAACCGGTCGGGTTCCTGGGTGACGAGATCCTCCCTGACTCCGGGCGGGGCGGGGGCCCACATCCCGATCAGGTCCTCGCCGCGTCGCGGGCCGTCGTAGAACTGCACAACGGTGTTTCGGGAGCGCACCCACGACGGCATGCCGTGGTTCAGTTTCTCGGTGACCTCGGGCAATTCAAGACAAATCGCCCGGAGACGGTCGAGCGGGTCTGCTGCCATGCCGTCAGTTTCCCGCGACAACGGCGAATTCGCTGACCAGAACGCTCGATTTGCCGGTTCGCCACGGCTTTGCGATGCTCGGACGATGGTTTGGTCACCGGATCAGCACGCGTTGTCCGGACGTGTCGCCGTCGTCGCCGGTGCGACGCGCGGCGCCGGGCGTGGTATCGCCGCCGCACTGGGCGAAGCAGGTGCGACGGTCATCTGCACGGGGCGCAGCAGTGCCACCCGAAACATCAGATCGGACTACGACCGGCCCGAGACGATCGAGGAGACGGCCGAACTGGTCACCGAGCTCGGCGGCACCGGAATCGCGATCCCGGTCGACCACCTCGACCCGGAGCAGGTCAAGCGGCTGGCCGAGCGTATCCGGGCCGACCACGGGCACATCGACGTTCTCGTCAACGACATCTGGGGAGCCGAGCGGCTCAAAGGCGCGCCCCCGGAGTGGAACACGCCGATCTGGGACCACGATCTCGACCGCGGCCTGCGCATCGTCCGGCTGGGCCTGGACACCCACCTGATCACGTCGCACCACCTGCTGCCGCTGATGATCGACCGGCCGGGTGGTCTGCTCGTCGAAGTGACCGACGGCACCAAGGCGCACAACGAGACGAACTACCGGATCTCGGTGTTCTACGACCTGGTCAAGGTCGCGGTGAACCGGCTGGCGTTCTCCCAGGGCCACGAGCTGGCGCAGCACAAGGCGACAGCCGTCGCCATCACCCCCGGCTGGCTGCGCTCGGAGATGATGCTGGACAGCTTCGGGGTCAGCGAGGAGAACTGGCGCGACGCGCTGAAGGAGGACCGCGCCGGTGACCTGCCCACCGCGCCGTCCGGCTTCGGATCCTCGGAGTCACCGCGTTACGTGGGCCGCGCGGTCGCCGCGTTGGCCGCGGATCCCGAACGCGCCAGGTGGAACCAGGAGTCGGTGACCTCCGCCCAGATGGCCGCGGAGTACGGCTTCACCGACATCGACGGCCGCACACCGGACAGCTGGAGCGAGTGGTGAGAGTGGACTGATATCGCCATCGCATAGCTTTGGCTGCGGCCGACGACACCTCAGGGGCGGCGAATGCCAAGGACTTCGGACAGCAACTGGGTCTTTCTGCGCAAGTACTTGAGACCACAGCGCACCAGCGTGATCCTCATGGTCGCGCTACTGCTCGGCAGCATCGTCGTCGAGGTCGCGGAACCGAGAATCGTCAGCTACTTCATCGAATCCGTGCAGCTCGGTGCGAGCGAGGAGACCTTGCTGCGGATCGCGCTCGTCTTCCTCGGCGCCGCGCTGGCCCGCCAGGTGATGCACGTGCTGGCGTCCTTCGCCAGCGAACGCGTCGCCTGGACAGCCACGAACGCCCTGCGCGCCGATCTCACCGCACACGTGCTGAACCTCGATCTGACCTTCCACGAATCGCGCTCGCCCGGCGAGCTGATCGAACGGATCGACGGCGACGTCAACGAGATCGCCCAGTTCTTCTCCACCCTGATCGTCCGCCTGCTCGGCAACATGCTGCTGCTGGTGTTCATCCTGGTTTCCCTCTTCGTGATCGACTGGCGGATCGGCGCCGCCTGCACGGGCGTCGTCGTCGTCGGCATGCTCCTGCTGCAACGGGTTTCCCGGATGGCAGGCCCACGATGGCAGGCAGACAGGGAACAGAGCGCGCTGTTCTTCGGCTATGTGAGCGAGGCGTTGCGTGCCACAGAGGACATCCGTTCCTCGTCGGCGGTTTCCTACGCGATGGCACGTTTCCACCGCCAGTTGCGCACGTGGCTGCCGGTGAAGGTCCGTGCGGAGGCGTGGGGCAGTCTGATCTGGATCGTCGTCTCGATGGTCTTCGTCGCACTGGCCGCGGTGTCGTTCGGGCTGGGCGGCGGCCTTTTCCAAGCCGGTGCCGTGCCACTGAGCGACGTGTACCTGGTGGTGACGTACTCGGTCATGCTCGCCACGCCCATGGAAGTGATCCGGGAGCAACTGCAGCACCTGCAACGCGCGACCGCCGCCATGTGGCGCGTGTCGGAACTGCTCGCCGTTTCCTCCAAGCTCCGCAACGGGACGAAGCCGCTGCCGTCCGGTCCTCTGTCGGTGGAGTTCCGTGACGTGACGTTCTCCTATGAGCGTGATCCCGGCAGCAAGGTGCTGCGCGACCTCACTCTGAGCATCGAACCCGGCGCCACTCTGGGGCTGGTCGGGCGCACCGGTGCGGGCAAGACCACCATGGCCCACCTGCTGTTCCGCATGTACGACCCACGGCACGGCCAGGTCCGCCTCGGCGGAGTCGACGTCAAGGACGCGGACCTGAAGTCCCTGCGGTCGCGGATCGGGTTCGTCACCCAGGACGTGCACATCTTCGACGCGACCGTCCGCGACAACCTCACGTTCTTCGACACCGGGGTGGACGACGCCCGTCTGCTCGACATCCTGCACACACTGGGCCTGCGGCCATGGCTGACCGCACTGCCCGACGGCATGGACACCCGGATCTCCGGCTCCAGCGTGTCGGCTGGGCAGGCCCAGCTGATCGCGCTGGCCAGGGTGTTCATCAAGGACCCCGGGCTGGTCATCCTGGACGAGCCGTCGAGCCGCCTCGATCCGGGAACCGGGCACCTGCTCGAACGAGCGCTCGACCGGCTGCTGGAGAACCGCACGTGCGTGGTGATCGCGCACCGGTTGGACACGATTCGACGGGCGGACACCGTGGCCGTCATCGACGGCGGACGCGTCACCGAACACGGCGCCACACGTGACCTGCTCGGCGAACCCGCCTCACGGCTGGCCGAGCTCTGCCGGGCCGGGGAGGTGCTGGAGTGAAGACACGCGGGGGCAAGGGAAAGTGGTTCACCCTGCGGACCATCCTGCGGGTGATGGCGTTCCACCGCGGGCTGTACGCGGCTTCGGCGGTCGGCTGGATGATCTTCCACCTGTGGCCGCTGTTGCCCGGTGTGCTCGGCAAGGCGTTGTTCGACACGCTCGAAGGCGGTACCGAGGCCGAACTGAACCTCACGACCATCGTCGCGATCCTGGTCGCGGCGGGCCTGGCCAGGATGGCGTCGATCTTCGGCGCCACCGTCGCCGTGGCGGGCTGGCACGTGCGCACTCGGGGGCTCGTACAGCGCAACCTGCTCGCGCGCCTGTTCGAACGGCCGGGTGCGCGGGCGATGCCGGGCAACGTCGGTGCGGGGATCTCCACCCTCCGTGACGATTCCGAGGCCATCTCGCTGATGGGGGACTGGGGGTTCGACGCGCTGTCGGCGGTGATCTTCGCGTCCACCGGGCTCGCCATCCTGATCAGCGTGGACGCCCGGGTGACGCTGCTGGTCATGGTCCCGATGATCTGCGTGATCGCGCTGGCCCAACTGGCCAAGGCGCGGGCGCACACACTGCGGGAGCGAAGCCGTGCGGCGACCGCGCAGGTCACCGGCACCATCGGCGAGATCGTGGTCGCGGTGCGGGCGATCCAGGCGGCAGGCACGCAGGACAACGTGGTCGCGCACCTGGCGCGGCAAGGCGACGAGCGCAGGCACGCGATGGTCCGTGACAAGACGCAGAGCTACGCGCTGGACGCCGTCTTCAACAGCACCGCCAGCCTGGGCGCCGGGCTGATCCTGCTGACGGCCGCGGGCGCGATGCGCAGCGGTGACTTCACCATCGGCGATTTCGTCCTGTTCGCCACGTATCTGATGCAGGTCGCGTCGTACACCGGCTTCATCGGCTATCTGGTCAGGACGTTCCAGCAGGTGCGTGTGTCGCTGGACCGGTCGGTGGAGTTGATGCAAGGGGCGCCGCCGATGGACGTGGTGAAGCACCATCCGCTGTACCTGAAGTCGGACGCGCCGGTCGACGTACCGCCGCGGCGGGCCGACGAGCCGCTCGATGTGCTGAACGCCACCGGGCTGACCTACCGGTTCCCCGGATCGGAGCGGGGCATCGATGACGTGTCGCTGCGGGTGGAGCGGGGGAGCGTCACCGTCGTCGCCGGACCGATGGGCGCCGGGAAGACCACCACGCTGCGCGCACTGCTCGGCCTGTTGGACCGGCAGGGCGGTGAGATCGACTGGAACGGGAGGGCGGTGGCCGATCCCGGCGATTTCCTGGTTCCGCCGCGGGTCGCGTACACCGCGCAGACACCCACGCTGGTGTCCGGGACGTTGCGCGAGAACATCCTGCTCGGTCTGCCTGACGATGGCGGCGTGGTGACCGACGCGGTCCGTCGCGCGGTGCTCGGCCCCGATGTGGCGAGCATGCCGGACGGGCTCGACACCGAGATCGGCGTCCGCGGTGTTCGCCTGTCCGGCGGGCAGATCCAACGCACGGCAGCGGCCCGGATGTTCGCCCGCGACCCCGAACTGCTGGTCATGGACGACCTGTCCAGCGCTTTGGACGTGGAGACCGAACGGGAACTCTGGCGGATGGTGTTCAGCGCCGGTGTGACGGTTCTGGCGGTGTCGCACCGACGGGCGGTGCTGGAGCGGGCGGACCAGATCGTGCTGCTCGACAGCGGCAGTGTGGTCGCACGAGGCACCCTGCTCGAACTTCTCGACACCTCACCGCAAATGCGGCGGCTGTACGGCCCGGAGGCGGCGAGACCGCACTGAGAGCCGACCTGGGTAGCGTCGGCCGAGGTGGACGGATGTATTCGCAGCGAACTGCCCAGATCCCCGTCACGAGGTGAACCACTTATGTCCATAGTAGACGACAAGCCCGGATCGAACGGGAACGCCGCGGCGGTCGCCGGGTTCTACGACGCCGTCACCGAGCCGTTCTCGGCGTTGTTCGACGGCTCCGTGCACGCAGGCTACTGCGGTCGAGGCGCCACCACGATCGTCGAGGCACAGGCCCACATGAACGAGGAAGTACTGGACGCCTGCGGGTTGCGGCCGGGCCAGAAGGTGCTGGACCTCGGCTGCGGCGTCGGCGGCCCGGCGATGCTGGCGGCACGCCGTCACCAGGTGAGCGTCACGGGGATCAACCTCAGCCCCCAGCAGGTCGCGGCGGCCACCGACGCGGCCGAACGGGCCGGGGTGTCCGCAGTGGACTTCGCGGTCGGCGACATCGTCGACATGCCGTTCCCCGACAACTCGTTCGACGCGGCCTACGCGATCGAATCGATCCTGTTCCACGTGGCCGACAAGGCAGCGGCCTTCGCGGAGATCGCGCGGGTGCTCAAGCCAGGCGGGGTCCTGGTGGTCGCGGACTACGCGCTGGGCACGCCGATGTCCGACGACGACATCGAGCTGTCCGTGAAGGCGCTGTGCGCGGTCCCGTTGGTCACCGCGCAGGAGGCCGGAAAGGCGGCGGAGCAGAACGGGTTCCGCGAGGTGACGATCCGCTCGCTGGCCGACGACATCCGCCCCAGTGCTCCCATGCTGGTCGACGTGGTGCAGGAGCGACGCGACGACCTGCTCGCGGTCGCGGGCGAGGAAGGCCTGGCGGGCGCGACGCAGAGCGCGGCCCTCTACACCGGCCTGTTCGTCAGCTCTCAGGACTACATCCTGCTGCGGGCGGAACGAGCTTCCTGAGCAGGTGGATCGCCGGAGGTGGCGGCGCCCGTAGGTGCTGCGGGATGCTGGTGCTGTGACTGACACGCCCGCGCCATGGGATCCGACCTCGCACGTTCCGCCAGGCTTCTTCCCGCCCGACGACGGCAAGAAATGGGCGGAGAAGCACTGGCTGAACGTGCCAGGCCCCTTCTACACGGGTAGTACCGACAACTGCTGGACCGGACGGCTGCATGCGCCACACCACGTCCTTTACGGCGGCGAGTACTACAACGAGTTCGTCTTCCGCCAGCCCAAGACCCCGACGGAGGTCGACTGCCTGCTGGCCGCCGCCGAAGCGGATCCCTTCCAGGGCTACGCCTGCGACGGCGACTCCCGGTGGACACCGGACGCCGTCCGCGCCTGGTGGGAGCAGCGAGACCGGGTCGAGGAGCATGTCACGGCGTTGCTCAGCGAGTGGAGCGGCGAGGTCGACCGCTACGACCGCGACGCCGCTGAAGGGGCGCGCGAGTTCCTCACGTACCTGGCGGGTGACCTGAGGGCGGACCTCCGGGGCTACATCTTCCGCCTGGAACAGGGTCGCTACCCGGACGCCGGTGACGTGCTCCCGGATCTCTGAACCAGGTGACGTCACCGACTTCCGCTTTTACTTTCCTAGTCGATCGCGGAGTCTGGACGTCATGGAACTGATCGGCGTCATCGGCGGCATGAGCTGGGAATCGACGGCGGAGTACCTGCGCCGGTTGAACGAGGGGACCAGGGCCCGCCTCGGCGGACTGCACTCCGCCCGGTTGCGGGTGGCGACCGTCGACTTCGCGCCGATCGCGCGGATGCAGGAGGAGGGCGACTGGGCCGCGGCGGCAGCCGTGCTCGCTCAGGAGGCGCGGTCACTGGAGGCAGCGGGTGCGTCGTTCGTGCTCATCGCGACGAACACGATGCACAAGGTGTACGACGAGGTCGCAGCCGCCGTCACGATCCCGGTACTGCACCTCGGGGACGTCACCGCCGATGCGGTCACCGCGTCCGGCGTGACCACGGTGGGGTTGCTCGCCACGAAGTACACAATGGAGCAATCCTTCTACCGCGACCGGCTCGAAGCGCACGGCATCCGGACGCTGGTCCCGGACGAGGCGGACCGGCAGGCGGTTCAGCGGATCATCTACGACGAGCTCTGCGTCGGACGGGTCGACCCCGCATCGCGTGACCGGCTGCTCGGCATCGCCCGGTCCCTCGTCGACGCCGGGGCCGGAGGCGTCGTCCTCGGCTGCGCCGAACTCGAACTCAGCGTCAGCCAGGAGCACCTCGATGTCCCGGTTTTCGCAACCACCGCACTGCACTGCGAGGCCGCGCTCGATCTGGCACTGGCACCCGGCCGGACACCCGGCAAGGTGATGGTGGCCATGGACCACTGTGTCATCAGTGTCACCGACTGGGACCGCTCCAACACCTTCTACAGCGATGTCCTCGGGGCCACTGTCATAGCCACAGGGCAAGGGTTCGTCTACCGGTTCGGTGCCCAGCATCTCAACGTGCACGGTCCCGGGATGGCCCCTGTGCCCGTCGCACGCGTTCCTGTGACACCAGGCGGGTCGGACCTGTGTTTCCGTTGGACCGGAACGGTGGCCGACGCCGCGGCGCACCTCGCGCGCCACGACGTGGCCGTGGAACTCGGCCCGGTTACCAGGCCCGGAGCGCGGGGCGCGGGTACGAGCCTGTACTTCCGTGACCCCGACGGCTCATTGCTCGAACTCATCACCTACGCGGGAAACCAGGCCGTCGCCCAGTTGCTTGAGGACAGTGCCGACACTGCCACCCCGGCACCGGCGGTCGACGGCTTCCCTGTCACCGGCACACCGGCTGCCGACCGTGATGGCTCTCGTCGATGACGGATGAGCCCTGGTGCTGCCGAGGCGTTGTGGGGTAACAAGGAACAGCAGGCGCAGGCACCTGGGTCTGCCAGACTTTGGTGGAGCAGATCACAAAAAGGCAGCCGTGCGGGGTGCGCAGCCGGGAAGCTTGACTGCGATCGCAGGACGGCAACCAGGGAAAGGGATCCCACGCATGAAACGACCGGTCGTCGCGGCACCGGGAAAGGTAGTCGACACGGATCGTTACCCCCTGTCGGATCCCGGCAGTGCGGCGTGGCGCGCGGCTGTCGATCACGCGCGGCGCGAACTGGATCGCGTGGGCTGCTGCGTGCTGTCCGACTTCATCCGGCCCGAGCTGCGCGACACCGTCCAGCGGGAGTGCGCCGGGGTCGCCCCGCTGGCCCATGGCCAGGTCGAAGTGGTGAACGCCTACAACATCGCGGTCGGCACGCCGTTGCCCGACGGCCACCCCGGCAGGGTCACGATGGAACGCGGCAACGCCTTCGTGGCCCGTGACCAGATCCCGGCCGACTCCGTCCTACAACAGCTGTACACGAGCACGTTGTTCCAGCGCTTCGTCGCGGATTGTTTCCGGTTGCCTGCCTTGTACGAACTGGCTGATCCGCTGTCCGGTCTCTGCCTCAACGTCATCGCGCCCGGACGCGCACACCCGTGGCATTTCGACACCAACGAGTACACAGTCAGCATGCTCACGCAGGAATCGGCGGAGGGCGGCGACTTCGAGTACTGTCCGAACATCCGGTCGGCCGACGCGGAGAACTTCGAGGACGTCGCGGGCGTGCTGGCAGGCACGCGACCCGACCTGCCACGACGGCTGACGTTGGCCCCTGGTGATCTCCAACTGTTCAAGGGCCGGTATTCCCTGCACCGCGTCACCGAGGTCACCGGCGGCACCGCACGACACACGGCGATCTTCGCCTACAGCGAGCGACCAGGCGTCATGGGTAGTGTCGAACGCACCAGGCAGCTGTTCGGCCGCGTGCTACCGGAGCACACCGCGGCCGAGTTCCGCGCGGTCCGTGGGGACCGCCTGCTCGACTGACCTCAGAGGAGTGCGGCGCGTGCCTTATGACACCACCGGAAAAGTCTCCCTCGACCACATCTACACGCAGGCCGATCCACGCGCTTACTTCACGACTTTGCGCGAGTTCGAGTACTGCATACCCCAACTCGCGGCGCCGTACTTCGCCGATTTGATCCGGCAGCGGCAGACGCGACTCGGCCGGACTGTGCGGGTGCTTGATGTCGGGTGTTCATACGGCATCAACGCGGCGTTGCTGAACGGCGGCGCCACCATGGACGAACTGTACGAGTGGTATACCGACCCGATCGTCGGCGCCATGGACCGCGAAGAGGTGCTGGCTCGCGACCGGAAGCGGTTCGCGGACGGTCAGTCGCGCGCCCGGATTGTCGGTTTCGACTCGTCTCGGCCCGCGCTGGACTACGCGTACGCGTCCGGGCTGCTGGACGAGACTGTCTGCGCCGACCTGGAAACCGGCGACCTCACCGAATCCCAGCGTGCCCGGCTGTCCGGCACCGACCTGGTGATCTCCACCGGCTGCATCGGGTACGTCGGTGCCCGCACCATCACCCGACTGGCCACAGTCGACGGCGACCACCGGCCGTGGATGGCCCACTTCGTGCTGCGGATGGTGCCGTTCGACCCCATCGAGGAGTGCCTGCGCGCGATGGGGTATGACATCGAACTGGTCGACGGGGTGTTCCGGCAGCGGCGGTTCGTCTCCGACGAGGAGCGCGACCAGGTCCTGGACACGCTGCACTCACGGGGCATCGATCCGCGCGGGCTGGAGGACACTGGTTGGCTGTACGCCCAGCTGCGTGTCTGCCGACCTCCCGGCAGCGCCGGTTCCACCCCTGCCGCGGACGGAGTGGCAGGTCAGCACCAACCACGAGGATGAGGGACTTGACCACCACCTTCAGCAACGAAGGCCTGCTGCCCCGCGTGCCGCTGCCCACACTCGATGACAGCTGTTCGCTGTTGCTGGAGTGGTGCGCGCCGCTGCTCACCGCGGACGAGTTGGCCACGACGGAGGCCGCGGTGGCCGCGTTCCTGGCACCGGACAGTCCCGCCCACGTCCTGCACGCCGACCTGGAGCGCTACAACGACAGCCCGGGTGTGCTCAGCTGGTTGGACGACTTCTGGCGGACGCGGTACCTCGGCCGCCGGGACCGGATCGCCCTCAACGCCAACTTCTTCTTCCTGTTCCAGGACGCCCGGGGCGCCGATCAGGTGGACCGGGCGACCGGGTTGATCGCGTCGTCGTTGGCGTACAAGGCGTTGGTGGACGCGGAGCAACTGCCACCGGTGGTGCTGCGCGGCCAGGCCCAGTCGATGCTGCAGCACAAGTACCTGTTCTCGGCCACCCGGATCCCCGGCGCCGACCAGGACACCGTGCGCGCCCCCTACGGCGACGAATGGCCGGGCCCTTCGCCTGCCCGGCACATCGTCGTCTTCCACCGCGGGCGGATGTTCCGGATGGACGTACTCGACGAGCAGGGCAAGCCGTACGCGACCAGCGAACTCGCCGACGGCCTGCGCAGCGTCCTGGCCGGTGAGGAAGCCCACTACAGTCCCGTCGGGCACCTCACGACCAAGGCCAGGGCGGCGTGGGCGGCCAGCCGCGAGGCCCTGATCGCCGAGGACCCGGCGAACGCCGAGGCGTTGGACGTGGTCGAAACCGCGTTGTTCTGCGTGTCTCTGGAGAGCGACGCGCCCGCGGACAAGCTGGCTGCCTGTGATGCCCTGCTGCACGGCGACAGCGCCAACCGGTGGTTCGACAAAGCGGTGACGTTCGTCGTGTTCGCCGACGGCCAGGCCGGAATCAACGTGGAGCACTGCCTGCTCGACGGCACCACGATCCTCGCGTTCGTCGACAAGGTCGTCGGCACGCCGGTGGACCCGGGCACACCGGGCAGCGGCATCCCGAAGGTGGAACCGATCCGGTTCGTCCTCGGCGACGCGCTGCGAGTCGACGTCGAGGCCGCGGGTCAGGCGTTCGCGAACTACGCGGCGGCCACCGCGACGACCGAACTGTCCTTCGCGGACATCGGGACCGATCGGATCAAGCAGCTCGGCATGTCGCCGGACGCTTTCGTCCAGGCCGCGTACCAGTTGGCCCACTACCGCGCCAAGGGGCTGACCGGCGCCACGTACGAGTCGATCGCCACACGGCAGTTCCAGAACGGCCGCACCGAGGCGATGCGCGTCGTGACACCGGAAATGGTGCGGTTCGTGCAGGCCATGCAGGATCCCGACGCGGACGCGGCGACCCGTCGGGCGGCGTTGGCCGAAGCCGGGGCGAAGCACGTGGCCAGGGCCAAGCAGTGCCAGGCCGGGCAGGCGCCGGAACAGCACCTGTGGGAGCTGCAGATGATCCAGCGGCGCCGCGGCGCCGAACTCGGCGCGACCGAGCCGTTGGCGCTGTACGAGTCCCCGGGCTGGCAGATCATGCGCGACGACTACCTGAGCACGAGTTCGGCCCCGTCGCACAACATCCAGTACTTCGGGTTCGGTTCGACCAGCAGTCGCTGCATCGGCGTCGCCTACGTCCTGTTGCCCGGTCGCCTCAACGTGTACCTGAGCACGCCCCAACCGGTCGCGGAGCAGATGCACGCGTTCGCCGACGCTCTGCGCGACTCCCTGAGTGAACTGATCGATCTGCTGGCGGGAGCGTGAAAGGTCTCATTCGCTGACGAGCGCGTGGTCAGTTCCACGCGCTGACAGCGGTAGCCGGACCGCCGTGAGAATCGGCACCGCCAGCAGCACGGCGGCGGTCCACGGTAGAGCGGGGGCGGCGTGGTTCAACACCACGCCGCCCAGCGCCGCGCCGGCGGCCACGGCGCCGTTCCACGCGGCGATGGTCAACGACTGGGCCCGGTCGGCGCTTCTGCCCGCGACCAGAGCGGTGACGGCCTGGAACGCTGTGGGAGCGCCACCGAAAGCCAAACCCCACAGGGCGGACGCCAGCAGGATCGGGCCAGCGTCGTCGGACAACGCCAGCGAGACGATCCCGGCGGCGGTCAACGCGGGACACCAGGCAAGCACGGCACGGGGATACCGGTCCAGCGCGGAGCCGACCACGACGATCCCGCACACCGCCGCCGCGCCGAACGCCAGAAGGGCGGTGCTCACCAGGTTTTCGCGGCCCAGCCGAGCCAGTGCCGGACCGAGGTAGGTGTAGAGCACGTTGTGCCCCAACGAGTACGCGAACACGATCAGCAGCACCGGTCGCATTCCGGCCCACGGCGAGGAAGCCGGTGTTGTCCGGCCGGACCCGGCGGTGGTGACCTGGATCGGCGGCACCACAACGAGAATCCAGAACAGCAACGGCACTGCGATCAGGGCCATGGCCGCGAACGACCAACGCCAGCCGACGAGTTCGCCGAGCGCTGTCGCGGCGGGCACGCCGGCCGCGAACCCGACGGGCGTCCCCGCCATCGCCACGGCCAGCGCCCGTCCGGCCAGCGCGGGCGGCGCGATCCGCATCGCGTACACCGCGACCAGCGACCACATCACACCGGTCACCGCCCCGGACACCACCCGTGCACCCATGATCACGGAATACCAAGGGGACACGGCGATCACGAGGTTGGTCACGACGAACCCGAGCACGAGCGCCACCAGAACCCGCTTGCGCGGCAGCCGGGACGTCAACGCCGTCAACGGAATCGCGGTCACGGCGGTGGTGACGGCGTACACCGTGACCAGTTGTCCCGTCGTGGACGGCGACACCCCGAGGTCCTCGGACATCCCCAGCAGCAGGCCCGCGGGCAACACCTCCGTGAGGCAGCCGAGCAGCACGGTCAACGTGAACGCGAGCAACGCCCGCAGCGGCAGTCTGTCCACTGGCACAGGGTTTCCTTCCCGAGCGGAAACGCCCCGGCACGGTGGGCTGGCCGTGCCGGGGCGCGGGGGATTGGATCAGCCCTTGGCCAACTGGGCGTCGATCCACGTCCGCAATGCGGACTCACCCTTGAACCCGATCATTCGGGAATTCGGCAGCTCAGCCGCGTTGCGCACCGGCACCAGGGTCGGCAGGTACTGGATGCGGTAGCGGGACACCAGGTCGCGGCTGGTGTCCGCGTCGACCTCGCCGAGCAGGAACCGGCCGCCGTACTGCCCGGCCAGCTTCTCGATGACCGGCTTGAGCTGGCGGCACGGCGGGCACCACGTGGCGCCGAAGTCCAGGATCACCAGCTTGGTGCGGGAGGTCTCCATCACCTGGTTGTAGTTCGCGGACGTCACGGTGACGACGTTCTCCGCGCTGATCACCGCGTTCGGGGCGGAGACCGGCGCGGCCTGGGCGGGGGCGGACAGCAGCGCCGAGGCCACCACGGCCGCGGCGACAGTGCCCGCGCGCAGCCAGTTCTTGAGCAGGGACATGGGAGCTCCTTGATGTGCAGGGAAAAGTGCGTGTGTGCGGGTCAGCCGGAGGTGGTCGCCAGACCGGCGGCGACCCAGTCCTCGATGCCCTCGCGGTACTTGCGCACGTTCGAATAGCCGAGTTCGCGCAGCCGTGCGCCGACGAACTCGCTGTTGCGGCAGGGCACGTTCGCGCAGTAGACGACTATTTCGGCGGTCTTGTCCGGCAGGGCCTCCGGCGCGTACCGGTCGGTGAACTCGGCCGCCTGCTCGTAGGGGAACCCGGGAATGTTCACCGCACCGGGCAGGTGTTCCTGTTCGAAATAAGCCGCGGGCATGGTGTCGACCACCACCAGCGTGCCGGCTTCGAGACCTTTTCGGAGTTCGTCACGCGTGATCAGCGGCAGCATCGTGGAATCCCTTTCCGGCCCGATCGGCGTGGTGTTTCACGCCAATTCCGAGTGTGGCCGGGCGAGGACTTCGCGCCCACTGCCAGACGGCTATGCCACGCCGTTATCCAGCCACCGGCGATAGCGGTCGTTCTCGGCGGCGAGCCGGTCGTACGCCTCGACACCCGCCCGGCGCACCGCGTCGAACCGTTCGGCGAACGGATGATCCGCCCGCCACACCAGGAGGTGCTGCACGGTCATCGGATCGCCGGCCAGCGGACGGATCGCCATGCCGGGCATCTCCGGGGTGGTCGGCTGCACCAGGCACACGCCGTGCCCGCCGCGGACCAGGTTGAACCGCAGCGTGTCCACGTCGTGCGCGATGCGCGGGGCGAACCCGTGCGCCAGGCACATCTCGCGGAACACGATCCGGCAGCCGTCGCCGCAGCTGGACACGATCCACCGCTCCTGCGCCAACTCCGCCAGGTCGACGACCGGCGCGGCGGCCAGCGGGTGCGTCGACGGCATCGCCACGAACGACGGCTCGGTCGCCACCCGTTCGACGCGCACCCCGTCCGGCGCGGAAAGCGACCGCGGGCCGCAGATCATCGCCAGCGCGAGATCCACGCACCCGCCCGCGACCTGGGTCACCAGCCGACTGTTCGACAGATCCGAGCGGGTGGTGAGTTCGGCGCCCGGAACCAGGTGCCGGACGCTGTGGAAGACGTCGGACGCGAGCGCGCTGTCGTTCCAGCCGATCCGGACGTCGCCCTGCGCCAGCTGCTGCCCGCGGAAATCCCGATCCAGCTCGTCGAACGCCGGGATGATGGCCGCCGCGCGGGCCAGCACGAGCTGCCCGATCCGGGTGGGTCGCACGCCGCGCGGGCCGCGGTCGAACAGCTTGTCGCCCACCAGTTGTTCGATCCTGCGCAGCTGGTGGCTGAGGGCGGGCTGTGCCAGCCGGAGTTGGCCCGCCGCCCGGTTGAGGCTGCCTGCCCTGGCGATGGCGACCAGCACCCGCAGATGCCGAACCTGAAGCTCCATGCCACTCATTAGAGCCATGGCGTGCCGTGAAGGCCACCTCACCGGCATCGGACGCCCCAGAAGTTCCCATGGCGTATAAGACGGCGGCATGACTTTTCGGCAGTACCTGGTGCGCGGGTTCCTGCCGATAGTGGTCGAATCCGGATCTTCCCTGCCCCTGTGAAATACATTTCGGAGTCGACGGTGTTGCTGACAACTCCGCTGACCGAACACTGCGCCGCCCCGCTTCGAAGTGGCAGGCACGTGTGTATCGGTGTGAGCCCGTTCAACAGCTACTTCACGCCCGAACGCATCGCCGCGCTCGCCCACTGGGCGTCACGGGAATTCGAGCGTTTCCATTTCTTCGTGCCCGACCGCGCGGCCGTGCACACCTTGGAGGCACTCGGTTACGAACCCGCCCGCGCCCGGCGGAAGGCCAGCCGCCAAGGCCAGTACGTGCTCAACAAGATCTGCCGCGCGTTGCGGGACGTGGGCGTGAACGACCCGTGCGAGCACGTGCTCGACGGCGCCGCGCTCGCCTACAACGCCCACTACCAGGGCCTCCTACGCGACGCGCACGACAGGTTCGCCACCGACGAGAAGTTCGGTGCGCACTGCCTGGACGCCACCCACTGGGTGCTCGACCGCCGTCTGCCACCTGGCCGAACGCCGACCGACGCGCAGCTGCGGTGTGCCGTTCTGTACTTCCTGGCCGAACTGCCGATGTTCATCGACACCCCGGCGATCGCCGGGGTCGACAGCTCGGTGTTCGCCTACCACCAGCGCGTCGCATTCCTGGAACGGCTCTACGCGCGGGAACTGACCTGGCAGCCGCACCCGGGTCAGGGGTTCGTCGTGCTGTGCGCCGAAGACGAGGCGGCGTGACGATGGCACACGACGACTATTCGCTGCGCAGGCTGCCCGACGAGGCCCGCACGTCGTGGTTCTCCGTCGCCGTGCAGCGCTTCGGCCAGGTGTCCGCGTTCCACCAGTTCCTGCTCGGCGCCACACTCGGCCTCGGGATGACGTTCTGGGACGCGGTGCTCGCGATCACCCTCGGGTCGGTGATGCTGGAGATCGTCACGATCCTGATGGGCGTCGCGGGAATGCGGGAGAGTCTCTCCACGTCCGTGCTGGCGCGCTGGGCCGGGTTCGGCGGGCGGGGTTCCGCGTTGGTGGGCCTGCTGGTGACGCTGAGCCTCGCGGGGTGGTTCGGTGTGCAGAACGACGTGTTCGCGCACGGCCTGCACGCGCTCATGGGCGGTCCGCCCGTCTGGGTGTGGGCGGTCGTCGGAGGCATGGCGGTGACCGCGGTCGTGGTCGCGGGCTTCCACACCATGGCGTGGACGGCGTACCTGACCGTTCCCGCGTTCCTGCTGCTCACCGGGTGGACGATCGTGTCCGAGCTGAGCAGGCACGATCTGGCTCAGCTGGTCGGGATGCCTGCTCCCGGCCCCGCGTTGAGCCTCGCGCAGGGCACCACGCTGGTCGCGGGCGCGTTCATCATGGGTGCGGTGATGACACCCGACATGACCCGGTTCAACCGGCGGGTCGGGGACGTGGTGAAGCAGACCCTGATCAGCGTCACCCTCGGCGAGTACCTGATCGGCCTGACCGGGGTGCTGCTCGCGCACGCCGCGCGCAGCGCGGACGTGGTCGCGGTGATCATGTCCAACTCCGGTGTGATCGGCACGCTGATCATGGTCGCGGCGATCATGAAGATCAACGACTGGAACCTGTACTCGGCGTCGCTTGGCCTGGTGAACACGGTGGACATGTTGCTGCGCAGACAGATCAGCCGCGCCCGGGCGACGCTGTGGCTGGGCGCGCTCGGCACCGGGCTGTCCGCGTGGGGGATCCTCGACCACTTCACCGTGTTCCTGACCTGGATCGGGGTGGTCACCCCACCGGTCGCGGGCATCGTGATCGCCGAGTACTTCGTGGTGCGCACCTGGCGTGCGCAGCTCGAAGAAACACGCGCGGCAGGCAAACTGCCGGACGACCCGCCGGACTGGGTGCCCGCGTCGCTGGTGTGCTGGGTGGTGGGCGCGGCCGTGGGGTTCCTGGTCCCGGTCGGCATCCCGACGATCAACTCCGTCGTGGCCGCGTTCGCGCTGTACGCTGTGATCGGCAAAACGGTCGGGATCACGCGGCCGCTGTCCGGGTCCGGGGTCGACACGCACCGCTGAACGCCGGAGGTGACGGCATGGAACTTGATGTCCACCACCTGCGGCTGGTGCAGGCGATCGGCGCGACGGGCAGCCTGTCGGAGGCGGCGGTGCTGCTCGGCATCAGCCAGCCCGCGGTCAGCGGAAAGCTCAAGCGCCTGGAGAACACGCTCGGGCAAAGGTTGTTCGACCGGGGAAACCACACCCATTCCGTCGCGCCGACGCCGACGGGAGAACTGCTGCTCGACCGGATCAGCGCGGTGCTGCCGTTGATGGAGGGCCTGGTGCGGGACATCGAGACCCGCACCGGACCGTCCGGGGTGGTCCGGGTCGGCGGGGTGTGCTCGCCGATCCTCGGCCACCTGCCCGCGATCGTGGGCGAACACGGGCCGAGCGGTCCCGGCGCGTCGCTGTTCGACAGCGACTGCCGGGACCTCGTGGTGAACCTGGTCGCCCAGCGGCGGTTGGAAGTGGGCGTGGTCAAGGACTACCCCGGGTACGAGACGGTCGCGCCCGCGTCGGTGGAAACAGCGGTGGTGACGCACGACCAGACGCTCGTGCTGCTGCGCGAGGACCACCCGTTGGCCCGGCACAAGGTGATCCGGCTGGACCAGCTGGCGGGGGAGGAGTGGGTGCTGCCCACACCGGACTCGTCGCGGTTCCACGAGTACTTCCATACAACCTGTCGTCGCACGGGGTTCACGCCTCGGGTGCGGTACGTCTCGGAGTCCTACGGGATGGTTGTGGCGGCGGTGCGCAACGGTGCCGTCGGGTTGTCGCAGGCGGCGTGCGAGGGGCACCAGCAGGTCGCCGCACGGCTGCTCGCGGACGGAGCGCTGTCGCGGCGGTTCTTGCTGGTGTGGCACAGGGAAGGCGAGTTCGCCGACTGCGCGCGGCAGGTCGTCGCGGACGCCGCGCTGGCGTACCGGCTGGAGTGCGAGGAATCGCCGGTGTACTCGCGCTACCTGGCTTGACCGGGCGGGTGTCCTCCTGGAGGACACCCGCGTCCGCGCTGGTCAGCGGAACTCCGCCGGTGGCGGGGTGGTGCCGTGCACCCAGGCGTTGTGGAACGCGCTGAGGTCCATGTCGGCCACCGCCGCCGTGTAGAGCTCCCAGTCGTGCCAGCCCTGGTTGAGCAGCACGGCGATCTGCGGGAATTCACGCAGAACCACGAAGAACTTCTCGTCACCGATGTGTTTGCGCAGGGCGTGCACCATCAGCACACCCTTGTCGGTGACGGAGAACTCCCTGCCGACACCCGGATCGGCCAGCTGACGTCCCCAGAACCGGGCGTCCGTGCCTGCCCGGCGCAGCGCGTCCTGGTAGCGCCGCTCGACATCCGGGCCACCGTTCGCCTCGTCCCACAGCCACACCAGGTAGCGGGCGTACGAGTCGACCAGCGGCTGGTCCCTCCACATCTTGATGGCGAGCTGGTTGCCCCACCACTGCGCGGCCACAGCCTGGGCCAGCGCCGACTGGTCCGCGCCGGAGCCGTACACCGGGCGGCCCTGTGACGGATGCGTGTAGGCGATCCAGTCCGGCACGTACAGTCCGCCTGCGGAAGGTGTCGGGTATGGCCCGAGCTTGGCCGTCAGGAAGGCCATGACCTTGGGCAGGGACCTGGCGAGGGCGGTGCCGGTGCCGGGTGCGAACGCGTCGAGGACGGGAGTGCCGTCCGGCAGGGTGGTTTCGCGCACGGTGTACCGGTCGATGCCGATCATCGTGGCGGACGGGGTGATCGGGGTTTCCTCCGCCCACGTGTATTGTCCGTTGTGGACGGACTGGCGCACCCCGTTGGACACCACGGCCCAGCCGTCGGGAACAGTGGCCTTCACGTGGAAGGTGGCTTTGTCCGCCGAGGTGTCGTTGACGGGGAACCACGTCGTCGCCGAGTGAGGCGCGCCTGCCGCGAACACCCCGCCGGACAACGACGTGCGCCAACCGGTCGCGCCCCGCCTCGGGGTGTGTTCGGGCTGCGGGCGGCCGCAGTACACGATCTCCACGGTGAAGGCGGTGTCCGCGGCGAGCCCGGTGGCCGGGGTGATCACCAGCTCGTGCTCCTTGGCGCGGGTGAAGGACGCGGGAACGCCGCCGACCTTCACCGAGCTCACGGTGAGGCCGCGCAGGTCGAGGTTGAACCGGGTGAGACGCTGGGTCGTGGTGGCCGTGACGACGGTCCGGGCGTTGAGGAAGCGGTCAGCCGGGTCGTACGTCAGGTTCACCGCGTAGTCGGCGACGTTGTACCCGCCGTTGCCGTCCGTGGGGTAGTAGGGGTCGACGCCGAGCACGACGCCGTTGGGCGCGACGTGCACGTATCCGTCGGTGCCGATCGTGTCGGTGTCGACGGTGTCGGCTGCGTGGGCGACGGCTGGGCACAAGGACAGGCCGCACAGCAGCAGGGTGACCGACGAGAACGTTCGTCGAATCCGCACAGCCATGGGGAAACCTCTCGGGTCCGGGACAGGGCCCGGTCAGTCTCAGTGGACCCCGCCGGGGTCTGCCACTGCCAGTTCCCTATGCTCGCGCGTTATCCGATGACGGTCGTTCAACCCTCGCCCCGTGGGCCCCGGAGCTGCCATGGTGGGCGCCGAACTCGACTAAGGACGTGGTGACACCGATGAGGCGCCTGGTGGGTGCGGCGATGGTCCTCGTGTTGACAGCAGGGTGCTCCGGCACATCCGGCACGCCTGAGGCACCGGCGAGACCGGCGAACGTCGCCGCGATCAACCCGTGCGACCTGCTCACCGACCAGGAGAAGGCCGACCTTCGCCTCAAAGTGGACAAGGAGACCAAGGACGGCCACCGGCGTTCGTGCACGTTGCTCACGACGAGACTGCTCGACGACTCCAGCGGGGTCCGGATGGGATCCCTGGAACTCGTCTTGCGCGACAGCGCCGCACCGAACCGGGTCGCCGACGCCAAGCGGATCGCCGAGAGCTTCCAGCGGGAGAGGTCGGCCAACCTCGTCACGACCAACGTCGACGGCAGGGAGGTCTACCAGGTCGGCCCGGTGCAGCTGATCGGGTGCAGGGTGTTCTTCCAGGTGAACGCGACGTCCTCGCTGGAAGTCGCGCCCGTGACGAAACCCGAGAGCAAGGACTGTGCCTTTCCCGACCTGACCCGCCAGTTGGCAGCCAAACTGCCCGCTCCGGATCCAGCGCCCGTACGCGCCGACCGTGACCGGCCGGTCGACGTGCGCGCGCTTGACCCATGCGCCCTGATCAGCACGGACCGCAAGGCGTCGATGCGCCTCGGTGAGGGCAACCCGTCCACCGAGGTGGTGCGGTCCTGTCGGTACAGCACCGGGACCACGACCCCCGGCAGCCTTGAGTTCGTCTCCGTGTCCCTCTGGACCTCCGGGGCGAAGGGCCAGAACGGGGAGACATCGGCCGTGCGCGTGGTGAACGAGCGCAACGCGTACGAGAAACGGCCCGACAAGTCCGGGGTGTCCACGATCAGCGACTGCGAGTACCGCCTCGAAGTCACCACGGCGACATCCGTCCACGTCAGGAGCCAGGTACTGGGGGCGAACAACGTCGAGCCCGCCTGCGCTGCCGCCGCCGAAGTGGCTGCCGACATCGAGCCGAGACTTCCGCTGATCGTCACGTGATCCGATCGGACGTCAGTTCTTCAGCTCCTCGGCGAGCATCACGATGATGCCGCTGGGACCTTGGACGTACGTGAGCTTGTAGATGTCCTCATAGGTGGCCACGCCGCGAAGCGGACGGCATCCGTGTTTCGCGGCTGTCTCAAGGGCTTTGTCGATGTCATCGACGGAGAAGGCGACGCGGTGCATGCCGATCTCGTTGGGACGAGTGGGCTCCGACTCGATCGCTTCGGGGTGGATGTACTCGAAGAGCTCAAGGCGACCCTGACCGTCCGGCGTCTGGAGCATCGCGATGTTGGCGTGGTTGCCATCAAGGCCGACGGCAGTCTCGGTCCACCCACCGCTGACCGTGTCACGGCCGACGACGGTGAGACCGAGGTCTGTGAAAAAGGAAATCGCTGCTTCGAGGTCGCGAACGGTGATGCCGACGTTCTCGAGTTTGATGGCCATCTGTCGCATGCTACCGAAGCCGGGACTCGATCCAACCTTGGCCAGACGCTGGCGGAACCCGGCGCGGCACCGCGCCGGGTTCCCGTCCTGCCTACAATGGAGGCAAGGGATAGAGCGTACGGCGGCTCGCCAGCGCGTGGACGGTTCCGTCAGTGGTGAGCGCGATCAGCCAGTCGCCGGAGACCGACAGCGCGGACGTGAGGCCGCCGCCGAGCTTGTACTCGGAGCGGATCTTTCCCGTCCGGCGGTCGAGGGCGATCAGGCGGCCGTCCCAGGTGCCCACGTAGACCGTCGTGGCGGTGGCCAACGGGTGCATCGCCGGGGCGCCTGCCGGACGGGCCGAGCAATACTTGGCACGCGCCGGATCGTCCATCGGGCTCCTGCCCGGAGGATAGCCGACCGCTGTCTCCCACGCGGGCGTGTTCGGTGCGGCCGGGTTGACCGCGCGGACCTTCCCGTCGATTCCGGCGACGTACACCATGTTGTCGTACACCGCCGGTGTCGTGATCGGCGGCGGTCCCGGCTCGCAGTTGGTGGTGGGGACCGTCGCCGACCACAGCTGTTTGCCCGCTGTGTCGTGGGCGACCACCCCTTGCTGGGACACCGAGACCACGGTGTTGCCCGTGATCACCGGCGACGGGTGGGCGTAGATGTCCTTGGACAGGGATACCGACGACTCCCGTGCGCAGGTGGTGAGATTCATGCGGATGAGGGCGTTGCCCGCCCCGCTGTTGAGGTACGCGCTGTCCGAGCCGGGGACGCGGACCGCTGTGCTGTGGAACTCGCCCCAACCCACCTCGTCGGCGCGGAAGGCGCCGCGTTTGGTACCCGTGGTCGCGTCGCGGCAGATGATCTGGTTCCACTGTTGGTAGACGGCGACTCGTCCGGCTGACGTGTCGAACACGCTCACCGGGCCACCCGCACGGCCGTAACGGCGGACCGTGGTGCCGATTTTCTGTTCGTTCTCAATGCTTTCCCACGTCACGTGACCGTCGTTCGCGTCGAGTGCGTACACCCGGCCGACACCCGTGGTCAGGTAGACCGTGTTGCCGTGGACGGTCGGGAACGATTCGGCGTCACCGTCCACATAGGTGCGCCACGCTGTCTTGCCCGTTCGCAGGTCGTAGGCGATCACCTGGTTGTACGGCGACGCGAACGCCTGGGTGGTCACGATCGCCTTGCCGCCGGCGATCGCGGCGCCGTTGAGGGTGAAGTTCTGGCCGGTGTTGGCCGACCAGCGTTGGTCGAGGACGGCACCTGGGTCGCTGGACGCCGCCGAGCGGCCCTGTTCGTCGCCGCCCTGCCTGGCCCAGTCCGCACCCGCCTTCGGCTTGTGCAACGCGAAGGGCGGGGCGACACGGAAGGTGTTCCGCGCAGCGGGCCACGATTTTCCTGCGGTGTCGTGGGCGATCACGTCGACCCGGTAGGTGCCCGGGAACAGCCCTGCGATCTCCGAACGGGCCATCGTCCAGTTGTCACGCGGTTTCGGGCACGGCTCCGGGGACCCGCCCGGTGGGGTGTAGCAGTTCACCTTTCCGCCCGGCTCGCTGGCGGAGCCGAACGTCAGATCGCGTTGCCACACGGTCCATCCCCATGCGTTGCGGATCCGCACGCTTGCCCTGGCCGGGATGCGTCCGTCGTCTTCCGCGTACACGTCGAGCGGGATCTTGGCGAACGGCTCGTGCACGCTTGCTTGCGCTGGGCTCACCACGGCCATGTCGTCGCGCACGGTGAACTGGTGGTGCTGGCCGGTCACATACCTGTCGTTGAGGTCAGTGAAGTCGAGGACCTTGTAGCTCGGGCGTACGCCGTCGATGCCGTAGGTCGCGCCGATGTTGTTGATCTCCACCGAACGGGGGAAGGCGCCTCGGCGGAACTCCGCCTGCTGGTTGTGCCCCGCGGCGAACATGCGCACGTCGTACTTGGCCAGTTCGTCCACAATGGGCTGGATGGCCGAGCCCGGTCCCCACTGGGTGAACAGGGAGCGGTGCGCGAACACGAAAACCTGCTTGCCGACTGCGTTGCGGCGCAGGTCCTCACGCAACCACGCCAGCTGCGGAACGAGTGAGCCGGTGTCGTAGTTGTTCTCCAGCACCACGTGATGGCGGCCGTTGCGGTTGAAGCTGTACCACTCCGGCCCGAGGTTGCGCCGGAACAACTCGACCGATGCGGTGTACGCGCCTTCGGAGAAGTCGTGGTTGCCCATGACCGGGTAGAACGCGTGGCCGAGTTTGCCGGAGACCAGTCCGGTGCGCAGGATGTCGTAACTGCCCTGCCTGCGGGACGCGGTGGTGTAGTCCGTGACAGTGAGGTCGCCGGTGGCGATCGTCAGGCTCGCAGCGGGGTCTTCGGCCATCGCGCGCACCTGGCTGGTCCACTGGTCCAGGGTGTGCTCGCTGGACTGGTCGCTGCGGTTGTCGGTCTCGGTGTCGGACACCATCTGCCACTTCTCGGCCGGGTCGGCCGCTCGGGCGTCCGGCACCAGGGGGAAGTCGACAGTGGGCGCGACCGGCCGGAAGTACCGGGGGACGAAGTCCTCCCGCAACGGCGGCGTGTACCCGTCGGGGGAGACGACGTAGACCAGGTCGCTCTCGCGCCGCGCGACGTCCACGGTGATGGTGTAGCGCCCCGCGTTGTCGGTCGTCGCCCAGGCGGCGCCGTCGCTGATCGAGACGCCGCCGAGCCCACGCTCACCTTCGTCCTGTTTGCCGTTGCCGTTGGTGTCGGCGTAGACGACACCTTCGACGTCGGCCGTGTTGGCCGCCTGAACCGTGGGCGGGCTCGCGCCGAGCACCAGCGCGGCGGCGGCGACACTGCAGATGATCACGGAAATCCTTGACACCGCAGGAAGCTACAACGCCCAGGTGTCCAGAGCGGACCAGCAGGAAAACCGCCGGTGAACGGCGTCGCCACTCTTGGCAACCAATGTGGCCTTCGTTGCGAAAAACGCAACGAAGGCCACATTGGTTGCACAGCATCCGTTCAGAGGTCGGCGACCTTGCGCGGGGAGAACGCGAGGAGCAGCCCGCCGGTGACCGGGTGCGTCACGTGCGTGCACGTGACGCCGAAGACCTCCTGGACCAGGTCCGGGCTGAGCACCTCCACGGGCGGGCCATGGGCGACGAGCCGTCCGCGGTGCAGGACGTAGATCCGGTCGCAGTACGTGGCCGCGAGGTTCAGGTCATGCAGCACGCACAGCGTCGCCCGGCCGAGGTCGCGGACCAGTTCGAGCAGTTCGAGCGCGGCGTACACGTCGAGGTGGTTGGTCGGCTCGTCGAGCAGGAGCAGCGGGCTTTCCTGGGCGAGGGCACGGGCGACCAGTGCCCGTTGCCGCTCGCCACCGGACAAGGTGGACAGCCGTCTTGTGCGGTGGTTCGCCAGCTCGACCCGTTCCAGCGCGCCCACGATCGTGGCCTTGTCGCGTGCCGAAGTCCGGTCGAACGGCCCCAGCCACGGGCCGCGACCCATGGCCACGACTTCCTCGACGGTGAAGTCGAAGTCCGGGGCGCTGTCCTGCGCGACGAGGGCCGCACGCCGGGAGATCTGGCGTTGACCGAGGCCACGCACGTCGTCGCCGTCCAGTGCCACACTGCCCGCGACCGGATCGATCGCGCGGTGGATGGTGCGCAACAGCGAGGTTTTGCCGCTTCCGTTGGGGCCGACGAGGCCGACGCGTTCGCCGTCGCCGACCGCCAGGTCGCAGTCGGAGACGACGGGGGTGGCGCCGAGCTGGACGCTCACCCCGGACAACGAGAGTCTCACGATGCCTCCGAACGGCGCAGCAGCCACAGGAACACCGGTGCGCCGAGTACGGCGGTGACGATCCCGATGGGCAGCTCCTCTGGGCGAACGGCGATACGGCACACCATGTCGACGGCGACGAGGTAGATCGCGCCGACGAGCATCGCGGTCGGCAGCAGCCGCCGGTGGTCGGGGCCGATGACCAGCCGCACGACGTGCGGGACGATGAGCCCGACGAACCCGATCCCGCCGGACACCGCGACGAGCACACCGGTCAGCAGCGACGCCGCGACCAGCAGCTGGATCCGCGTGCGGTGCACGGAAACGCCGAGCGACAGCGCCGCGTCGTCGCCCGCGGCGAGCGCGTTGAGCGTCCGGGCCTGCAGGATCAGGTAGACGCCGCTGACCACCACGGCCGCGGCGGGCAGCGTCAGGTTCTTCCACGACGACTCCGACAGCGAACCGAGCAGCCAGAACAACACCGAGTGCGCCGCGTTCGGATCGGAACTGCGGAAGATGACGAAACTGGTGGCCCCGCTGAACAGATAGGACAGCGTCACCCCGGCGAGGACCAGCCGACCCGGCACGACACGACCGGCCCTGCGTGACAACATCAGGACCGCCATCGTCGCGACCAGCGCACCGACGAAGGCCGCTGCCGACGTCGACAACCCCGCCACCGCCACTGATCCGAGCGTGATCGCGACGCTGGCCAGCAACCCGGCGCCCGCGGAGACACCGAGCACGTACGGATCGGCGAGCGGGTTGCGGACCGTCGCCTGCAGGGCGACACCCACGGCGGCGAGTCCCGCGCCGACTACGGCGGCCAGCAGGACGCGGGGCAGCCGCAGGTGCCACACGATCCGGTCGTCCACGGCGCTGGCGGCGGGCTTGGCGCCGATCAGGTGATCACGGATGACCATGGCGACGGTGTCCAGCCGCACGCCGACTGAGCCGATCGAAACAGCCACGCAGACCATGACGATGAGCACCAGCAGCAGAGCGGGCGCGGTGACCGGGAGGGAGAGTCGCGTACGCGACGGCTTGTCGGGGCCGGCGACGGGCAGTGTCTTGTTCGGCATCGAGGAGGTCTACTGAGCGGGAAAGGCGTTCGGGTGCAGGAAGCGCGCGAGTTCCACGACGCCGTCCACCGGTCTGGTGCTGCCACGCGCGCCGGTCCTTGCCGCGTCGATCGCGAGGATGCGCTGCTGTTTGACGGCGTCGGTCGTGGGGAACGTTCGGGTCAGGTAGGCGATCGAGTCACGCTGTCCGTCGGCCGACGCAGTGAAGTCGTCGATGATGATCGCCTGCGGGTTGCGGGCGATGATCTGTTCGGGGCTGATCGGCGTGAACTGCCCTGGCAGCTCGCCGAACAGGTTCTTGCCGCCCGCTCGCTGCATCACGTCGTTCGACAGGCCGCCGGTGGTGACGTAGAGCTGACCCGCGACCTGCGCCACCTCGACGATGCCGACCTTGGGCTGCTGGGCGGTGCGTCGCCGGGTGTCGTCGAGCCGGGCGCGCAACTGGTCCGCGAGTGCGCGTGCGGCCGTCTGCACCTCGAAGACCTTGCCGAACTGGTCGAGGTCGGCGTCCAGCGCGTCGAGCCCCGCGCTGTCCTCGGCGATGTCCCTGACACAGTCGCCGCCGACGACGAAGGTCGCGACTCCCAGCTGTTTCAGCTCGTCGACGGTAGGGCCGCCGTTGCTGCCGGAGACCTTGTCGAGCTGATCGGTGATCAGCAGATCGGGCTTGGCGGCGATCAGCGCCTCTGTGCTCGGGTTGCGCACTCCCAGGTTGGGCAGGGACTCCAGGCGTGCCTTGAGCGCGGGGGAGGGGGCGGACTCGCCCCGCGTCTTGGCGACGATCCGGTCGCCGACACCCAGTGCGAACAGCGCGTCGGCGATGGCGTCGTTGGTGATCACCACGCGTTGCGGGGCGCGGTCGAGCGTGATGGTCTGGCCGCAGGACGTGAAGCTGATCCTGCCCGGTCCGGCGGCCTGGCTCGAACCGGCGTCCTGACCCGCGCATCCTGCTGCCGCGAGGGCGAGTGCGCTGAGCGTGGCGGCCAGGAGCCGGTTCGGACCTCGTGTCCGGTGGTCAGGGTGCACCTGGCGCACGAAGCGGGTCCCCTTTCACGGTCAGTCGTCCAGTGGCACCGAAGTGGCGACGACCGGCATTGTCGAATGAGCCTCAGTCGAGGCTGTTAGGTTACCCTAACGAAGCCACGCGTCATCAGCAAGATCCGACGTGTCGGGGGAGTTCGCGGTGTCGGCCGCAGGGCTCACCCGGTGCGCACTGCCAGGTGGTTGCCTCGCGACGGCTCGAACGGCAGCGTGAGCCCGGCGTAACCGTTCGCCGGGTCGCGGACGTAGTCCAGGAAGGGACCTGCGGTTTCCAGCGCGTTCTCGCCGAGGACCAGCGAGCCCGGCCGCAAGTACGGCTCGACCAGTCGCAGGACCGGGTGGTAGAGGCTGAACGCGCCATCGAGCAGCAGCAGGTCCACCGGGCCGTCGAAGCCGTCCTGCAGCGTCTCGAGCGCGTCACCTACCCGGAACTCGACGAGGTCGTCCAGTCCTGCCGCGGCGAGGTTCTGTCGTGCTCGCGCGGATTTCTCAGGCACGATCTCCGTGGTGATCACCTTGCCGCCGCCACCGGCGTCGCGCAACGCGCTCGCGAGGTGGATCGTCGAGACGCCGAAGGACGTACCGAATTCGACGATCCGTCGCGCACCGCAGGCCCGTGCGAGCACGTAGAGCAGGCGGCCGAACTCCGGGGCGATGCACCAGTAGTTCCCGGGGTACGACTGGTAGAACGCCTTGTAGTCCCGGCGCTCCTCGGCGATGGCCCAGCTCATCATGTCGTCGTCGATCAGTACGTCGTCGGACTTCTGCGCCATCGACTGGTCGGCGGTGACGGCGTCGTCGAACAACGCGGTCAAGACGTCGGCGACGCGCGGGCTCGAAAGCGTGTCCATGTTTCTCCTTCAGTCGAAGACTGGGTGGATCTTCGTGGCGCGGACGACGGACTCCAGCCCGGCCCGGTCCACACCGGTGATCTCGATGTCCACTTCGGCGAGCAACGCGCGGTAGTCGTCGATGGTGCGCTGCTTGCCTGCGCACAGCACGAGCATGTCCATGTCCATCAGCGCGACCAGCTCGTCGAAGCGCGGGTCGACATCCGGCAGTGCCTCGACGATGGCAAGCTGGTCGCCTGCCTTCATGGCCGATGCGACGGACCGCAGGATGGCTCGAGTCCGGTCGTCGTCCCAGTTGTGCAGGACGTTCGAGATGACGAACAGGTCGCTGCCTGCCGGGATGGCGTCGAAGAAGGAACCCGCGGTGATGGTGACCCGATCTTCGACGCCTGCCGCCAGGAAGACCTCGGGTGCGAGTGCGACGACCTCAGGCTGGTCGAAAAGCACACCCCGCACATGCGGGGCACGGGTGAGCATCGCCGCGAGCAGCCCACCGCGTCCACCCCCGACATCGGTGACAGTGGTGACACCAGCCAGATCCAGCACGTCCGCGACCGCCGCGATGACTGTCCGCGACAGGTCCGTCATCGCCGCGTCGAACACCGCTCCCACGGCGGGATGGGAGTCGAAGAAGTCCCAGATGTCGTGGCCGTGGACTGCGGAGAAACGTGAGTGGCCGGTGCGTACGGCCGCGTCCAGCTGGGTCCACGTCGCCCGCTCGGCGATCGAGCCGGACCAGCGGGCGACGTCGCGCACCGAGCCGGGCGCGTCCGTCATGAGCGCGCGACCAAGGTCGGTCAACGAGACGGCACCCTCAGGCGTGCGGGTCAGGAGTCCGATGGCGGCCGCGGCCCGGCAGAAGCGTGCGCACGTCGAGCCGTCGAGCCCCAGTCGCAGCGCGACCTCTGCCGGTGGCAGGCACTCCGAGCCAAGGGAGTCGGCGATACCGAGTTCCGCGAAGGTGCTGACCACGCCTGCCCGCCAATACCCCGAGATCAGATCGAGGAGGCGGAGGGCGGCCGGGTCCGCCTGCGCGGGAGCCGGTGGTTCGTGGTTGTTCACGTCGAAGTCCTCTGTGCCTGGTGGCCCGATGCGGGGTGAGCCGACACGTCGAGGCGCCGGAGCTGGCGAATCATGTTGTTCCGCAGCACTTCGGCCGAGTGGACTTCGAACCGCTCGACCCGGGGCAGCAGTGCGCCGAGGACAGCGAGGAGCTGCATCCTGCCCAGGTGCATGCCCGCGCACATGTGGACTCCGTGGCCGAAGGCGAGGTGATCGGTCGGGTTGCGCCGGATGTCGAAGACCTCGGGGTGGTCCCACTTGCGCTCGTCCCGGTTGGCCGAGCCGTACATCACCAGCACCCGCGATCCGGCGGGTATCCGTTGGTCGCCGAGTTCGACGTCCCGAGTGGTCACCCGGGAGAAGTACGGGGTGGGCGACTCGTAGCGCAGTACCTCGTTGACCGCGTGCGAGAGCAGTCGCGGATCGTCCCGCAGCAGTCGCCATTGTGCGGGGAAACGGCCGAACAGCCAGACAGCGCCCGCGATCGCGGAGATCGTGGTGTCCAGCGCCGGGCCCCAGTAGTCGAGCAGCAGCGTGTGGCACTGGGTGTCGTCGATCTCGCCCGCTTCGGCCGCACGCCAGAGTTGGGCACTCCACCCGTCCGGATCCAGTCGTTCCCGCAGCCGCGGGTCGAACGAGTACTCGAAAGCCTCTCGCACGACCGGGAGCGCCGCTCGGGCCCGGTCGTTCGGTGGTCCCGAGTAGTCGAATGCCGCCGCGGCCCACGCGAGCATGCTTTCCCTGCCGGACTCCGGCAGCCCGACCAGCCGGGAAACGACGGTCATCGGCAGGTACCTGGCCAGATCCACGACTCCGTCGAAGCGCACGCGGCCCACGAGGCGGTCGGCGAGTGCCTCCGCCTCGTCGTGGATCGTGCCGCAGACGGCCTTCAGCGACGACGGGGTCAGCGGCCGGCTGATGATCTTGCGCAGCAGGGTGTGCTGCGGAGGGTCGCTGTGCAGCGTGGCGCCTGCTTGCTCCTTGTTGGTCTCGTCGTTGAGCATGACTCCGCTGGCCGAGGAGAAGTCCTGCCAGCTGGCCAGGACGGCGCGAGAAGAGGCGAAGCGAGGGGCGGCGTAGAAGCCGTAGGGATTGAGCCGCACGATCGGGCCGAGCGCCCGCAGTTCGGCCCACAACGGGTAGGGGTCGGCGAGTGCGCTGTCACTCCACAGGTCGATGTCGGCAACGGGGCAGTCGGTGTCGGTGGACAATGTTCTCCTCCCGGGTTCAGTCGGATGGACAACGGAGAGCGTTGGGGCGCAAGGGGATACGAGTAGGTTCGGGGTGGTCCGACCGAGCTGACTCGTGCTTCGGCGTCTCGTGATCTCACGATGCCGGATCGGTGCCGCACGGGCTACCACCTGGCGATGCAAACCGTCTTAGACCCTGCGATGTATGCGCTGTTCCACGGCGCACAGGTGTTATTGAATGAGCCTCAGTCGGCGTGTTAGGCTACCCTAATGAAACCATCAGCAGCGCCGGAGGCGCCGGGGCTGGCAGGGCCGGGCGCGTTGGCGCGCCTGCTCGCTCCGATCCGGACCCACCTAGTGATCTGCGCGATCCTGTCGACCCTGAGCGCGGCGGCGGGGATCGTGCCCTACATCGCTTTCGCCGAGATCGCTCGGGTCATGCTCGAAGGCCCGGTGGCGGAGCCCGCGAGGATCTGGACGTGGGTCGGCATCGGTGCCGCGGCCGCGGGCGTGTGGCTGTTGTTGTTCGTGCAGTCCTCTCGCGTCGGGCACTACGCCGACGCGGCGATCACGTACGAACTGCGGACGCGGATCGTGCGCTGCCTCGGCGCGTTGCCTCTCGGCTGGTTCCGCTCGGTGGGGTCCGGCAAGGTCAAGCGGGCGATGACGGGCGACATCGAAGAGATGCACGAGGTGATCGCGCACGCGCTGGGCCAGCTCACCGGAGCGATCACGGTGACAGTGGTCGGCGCGGGCTACCTGCTGTTCGTCGACGTTCCCCTTGCGCTGGTCACGCTCGGTGTCCTGGTCCTGATGGCGATCGTCTACCGCGTCTCGATGCGGTCGATGACGGTTCACATGAACCGTTTGATCGCTGCTGAGACACGGATCAGTGCCGCGAGCGTCGAATACGGCGACGGGATCCAGGTGGTCAAGACGTTCGGCACCGGGGGCCGGGTGCTGCGCCGGTTCGACGAAGCCGTGGACGAGCACACCCAGGCGTTCGCGGCGTGGGTCGCCGAGGTGCGCTACAGCTCGGCGGTCACACGCGTGCTCGGCTCGGAGATGGCCATCCTCGTCACCGTGACCGTCGCCGGGTTGATCTTCCTGCGGAACGGGTCGCTCGGTGTGGCGGACCTGGTCGCCTTCCTGGTCGTCGCGATCGGGCTGCCGAACTCGGTCATGCCTGCCGTGCAAGCGTTCCAGGGAGTACGCAAGGGCCGGATGGGCGCGGCCAACATCGAACGGCTGCTGTCGCGTGCGCCGCTGCCCGAGCCGGAGCGCCCGCAAACGCCGAGTAGTCACGGCGTTGAGTTCGACCGCGTCACGTTCTCCTACGACGGCGAGCACAACGCGGTCGAGAACATCACGGCCACCTGTCCGCAGGGTCAGGTGACCGCGATCGTGGGGCCGTCCGGGGCGGGCAAGACGACGCTCGCGAGCCTGCTGCCGCGCTTCTACGACGTGTCGGACGGCGCCATCCGGATCGGCGGTGTCGACGTGCGCTCGATCCCGTCGAAGAACTTGCTGGCGTCGATGTCGCTGGTGTTCCAGGATGTCGCGCTGCTGCGCGACAGCGTGGTGGAGAACATCCGCATCGGCAGGCCGGACGCCACCGACGCGGAGGTCCGCGAGGCGGCGAAGGCCGCACACATCCACGACGTGATCGAGGGCCTGCCCCACGGTTACGACACGCTGCTCGACGCGGGCGGGGGAAGTCTGTCCGGGGGCGAGCGCCAGCGGCTGACGATCGCGCGGGCGATCCTGTCCGGGGCGCCGATCGTCGTACTGGACGAGGCGACGGCCGCGTTGGATCCCGACAGCGAAGCGGCGGTGCAGGACGCGCTGGCCACGTTGGCTGTCGGCAAGACGGTGATCGTGATCGCCCACCGGCTGCACACGATCGCGGGCGCCAACCAGATCCTCGTACTCGACAACGGACGGCTGGTCGAGCAGGGCCACCACGATGATTTGCTGGCACACGGCGGGTTGTACGCCCGGATGTGGGCCGCACAGGAAGGGATTCTCGCATGATCCGCCGGTTGTACCGGCTCTGGCCGGAGCCGAAGATCCTGGCCGGCCTGTGGTCACTCACGGCGGCGCAGGCGGTCCTGCAAGGACTGTTGCTCGGCCTGCTCGTCCCGATCCTCGGTTGTCTCGTGCGCCCCGAGCCCGACATCGCCGCCGCCACTCCGTGGCTCGTGCTCGGCGTGATCGGCGCCGTCGCGTACGTGGTGCTCAGCATCATCGCCGACCCGATCGGATTCAAGGCGGCCGGTGTGCTCGCGGCACAACTGCGGCGAACATTGATGCGCCACGTGGCGACGCTGCCACTCGGGTGGTTCACCTCCGAGCACAAGGCGCGGCTCGCTCGCGGCGTGACCGCGGACGTCGGTGACGCCGCGCACCTGGCCGTCACGGTCGCCGGGCCCGCGATCACCTCGACGCTGCTGCCCGCGACGGTCGTCACCGTGACGCTCTTCATCGACTGGCGCATGGCGGTGCTGTTGTGCGTGATCGCGCTCGTCGCGTACGTGGCGCTGCGGCGCGCCGCGTACATCGCGGAGATCGCCGAGATCGAACTGGAGCGAGCGTCTGCCGGGGTCGCCAGCCGGGCGATCGAACTCGGCCAGGCCCAGCCGGTCCTGCGTGCCGCGGGCTACGCCGACGGCACACCGCGGATGCAAGCCGCGCTTGAGGATCATCGCGAGACCTACCGGGACGGCATGCGCCGTGCGCGGCGGCCGTTCTTCACCTACACCGCCGTGGTCATGGCCGGATTCATCGCGGTGCTCGCGCTGGTCGCGCAGCTCGTGCTGACTGACAGCATCAGTGCCGCCGAAGCGGTCGCGCTGCTTGTGCTGGCCGCGCGTTTCCTTGAGCCGCTTGGCAACCTCATCAACCTCATCGGCGCACTGCGCGCGATGACGAACAAGATCGCGCGCATCGAGGACCTGCTGAAGACTCCCGCGCTGCCGGTGCGGGAAGACCCGGTCGGCAAGATCGACGAGGCCGTGGTCGAGCTGTCCAATGTGGACTTCACCTATCCCGGCAGCGAAGACCCGGCGCTGCGTGGCGTGGTCATGCGTTGCCAGCCGGGCACCACCACCGCGTTGGTGGGGCCGTCGGGGTCAGGCAAGACGACGGTGACCCGGCTGATCGCCCGGTTCTTCGACGTCGAGTCGGGTCACGTCAGGGTCGGCGGTGTCGACGTGCGCGACCTGGACCCGAGCGTCCTGCTCGACGAGATCGCGATCGTCTTCCAGGACGTCTACCTGTTCGACGACACCATCGAGAACAACCTGCGCCTCGCGCACCCGGACGCGACGTGGGACGAGATGGAGCAGGCGGCCAGGTCGGCGCGGCTCGACGAGGTGATCCAGCGCCTGCCGGACGGCTGGGGCACACGCGTCGGCGAGGCGGGCGCCCAGTTGTCGGGTGGTGAGCGCCAGCGCGTGGCGATCGCCCGCGCGATGCTCAAGCGGGCGCGCATCGTGCTCGTCGACGAGGCCAGCTCCGCGCTCGACCCGGAGAACGAGGCCGCGGTCACGCAGGCCATCGCCAACCTCGGTGACGACCCCAACCGCACCGTGATCGTGATCGCGCACCGACCGGCCACTTTGGCCGCTGCGGACTACGTCGTGTCACTGGACGAGGGACGCGTTGTCGAGCACGGCACGCCTGCGGAGCTGATGCGTACGGACGGGACGTTCGCGCGCATCAGCCGCCAGTACGAGCGGGCACGGCACTGGCGGATCGCCAACGCGGCCCTGTAAGCCTGCACTGTGAATCCTTGCCTGTCGCCGGTGACCTGCCCACGAGGGCACCGGCGACAGGCCTGCGCCCCTGTCCGAGGACGACCGGGCGAACAGGCCCCGCAGGCGAAACACGTTGTGCCAGCAGTGATTGCAACAGGTTCAGTTGGTGGGAACTCGGCAAGCAGGCACGACCCCATGCTGATGTCACTGCGCCAGCAAAATCTGTCGATCTCGCCAGGCCAGACGGAGAAGCGTCAGCGAACTGGCCGAAAGTCGAGGATTGAGCCGGTCGATCGCTTCGCTGGTGAACGGCAAGTCCGCGCGGCTGCCTTCGCCGATCACGCGCCCCTCGTCATTGCTCGGCACAAGGCCGGCGAACAGCTGGTCAAAGACGTCACCGTCGATCACTGCAACGGTTTGCTGGTTCACACCGAGAGTGAGAGCGTCCATGACAAGGCCATAGTGCCATAGCTGGAAGCTGCCCTGGGTACGTGCTTGTTCGAAGTTGCGAAACGGCTCCTCCTCGGCGTAGTTGATCGAGCGGGCGCTACTACCGTCGTGTTCCGGGTTGCCGTAGAACTCTTCCGAGTACTCCCGCATGATGTTGCGCCACAGAGAGAAGTCGTTGTGCACGTCCACTGTGGCGAGCGATGAAGGCTGAAATTCGCCGGAAGGCATGACGGTGCACATGCTTCCGCCGTCAGCCACTGCTTTTCCGTCGCGCTGGTGCATGACGAATCGGTGCTCGCCGCGGCGATCCTTACGGATGGTCAAGGTGCTGATTCCCGGCGACATCAGCAGCCGGACCGGATCGAAGGGGTCACTTACGGATTGGCGCAAGGGCAGGCTGTCCCAACTCGGCACCGATCCACCGGACGCCAGCCAGGCGGCTTTGAACTCGTGGGCGAGGTATTCCTTGACGTCGAACACCTCGAAGAACGTGGTAGTGCCGAACGTCATCGACAACCCACCCCGCTGCGATATCTCGAGGAGCCGGTAACTGAGCCGGTTCTCCAGCAAGCGAGGACGGACGAGATCTCTGACAGCCCTGCTGTAGCTGGAGTAGCGGTTGCCACGAGCCGTCAACGGCAGCACCCGGTCATTCGGTTCGATCGTCGGAGTGGAATGTCCGGCGTCGGTGAACGTCAGCCGGACGGAGTCCAGTTCCACTGGCTTGTCCAGGAGCCAATCGGACCCCACCAGCGCGTGGCCTCCGGGCGCCCAGTGGCTTTTGGGGTACAGCCACGCCGCGAGTTCCGCCAGTTCCCGCCCATGCGCGCCAGGTGCGCGGCGCACACGAATCCACTGTTCCTGACTTCGCCGAACGTTCTCGGCGATGTCGGGTCCGAGTACCTCGGTGGCATTACCGTCGTTGAGGGGCGATGAGTTGTCGGAGAGGCGTATGGCGGTCTGGATGAACTCGCGTACGGCGGGACTGGTGAAGGCCTGCGCCATCGTCGTGTTGTGGTGACGCGATGTTCCTGCCGACCGGTCGTGTGACGTTACACGGCGCTGTCGTTGCTCGACCAATGCTTCCTCGCGGAGCTTGAGCAGGCTTCCGCTTGCGTTCAGGACATTGTCGAGTGTCTGTATCAAGTCCAGCGAAGGAAGGTTCCTGCGAGCTACTTCGGCATGCGACACGTACTGCCGCGTGTAGCCAGCCCTGGCGGCGAGATCGACTTGGCTCCAGCCAGCTCCCAGTCGTAGCCTTTTGACCTCGGCTGCGAGGCGATCTGCCGCTGAGTTCGGCTCCGGGGTGCTGGGATTGTCGTTACCACCCACGCCGTGCTCCTAGAGGTCTCCACGAGTCCGTGACCGGCCTGCGGTTGCTTCAGATCAGTTGTTGCGTAACGATAGCCCATTCACTTGCCAGGAGGGCATACCTCTGCCTTGATTAACTCTGTTGGGTCGTTGCATGCGATGCTACTGTAAAGCGTTGTTCACGTGCCCACGTGGTGGCGTAGGCGCGTCAAGCTGTCGAACCGGCCGTGACCACTAGTGTGGTTTGCCGGTCGCCATAGGTCTATTCCAGACGATTTCGCCGGGGCTGACGAATAGGTTAGTTAGAAAGACTTCCATACAGCGGTTCCGTGAGCTGTCCTGATGTCGCTAAGACGTTGCCGTAGCGCGCCTGCCAGTCCTGGTCGGCGCGGCACTTGACGGAGCAGCGCCACAAGCTGCACGAGGTCTCGGATGGCGAACAGGGTGGGGAGGCCGGACCATTGGGCGAGGTCGTATCCGTACTCGGCTGCGAAGTCGTCGGACCACTGCTGTCCGCGGCCGAATCGGGTCGCCGCGTGCCAAGTGGGGATCAGGTCAACCTCCCGCGGGCCCCAAGAGACCGAGTCCCAGTCGCCGAGTAGGACCGTTCTCGGGTTGGCCGTGTCGTTCCACAGTAGATTTCCCGCCCACGCGTCGCCGTGGATGTGCCCGTCGCCCAAACGCCAGTCCAGACGGGCAAGCTCGTCGCGTAAATAATCGATGCGTTGTAGGAGCCACCGGCGGTCCGAGTCGTCGATTGCGATGGGGCGCGTGGTGTCTCTGAGTACCCCTTCCAGGCTGGTCAAAGCCGTCCACCGAGGCAGTTCGAATGGTGGTGACGGTAGCGCATGCAACTGACGAAGCAGACCGGCGAGGTCGGTGGATGTGGGGGACAGGTCGGGTGGCTGGGGATAATAGGTCCACACTGTGGCGACCGCGTGCTCGTCCAAGGGGATCACGTCCGTGGTCAGCGGTGCGGTTGCCGGGAACTGCTGGTGTTGGACAAGCCATCGGCAGACTGCGATGTTCGTGGTCGCCTTCTGATGAGCGAATGCGGAGTCGGTGATCCGGATGATGGCGGGATGTTCGGGTAGCAACCACACTGCGTTGGCGTAGTGGTGCAGCAGTTGCGCACCGGACGCGGGTAGGCCGGTGTGCGAGCACGCTGTTTGCAGGCGATTGCGCATCTCGGTCGTAGCGCTGGCGTTCCTGATGGGGTTGGCCACAAGCCTCGATTTTCGTGCTCGCACCTATTCGACGCAAGGCATGACGGCGAAGGCCGTGATCTTCTGCTGGAGTTCGATGGCGCCGACTGAGGTTTTGCCTGACTTTGACGTCAGGGCAGTTGCCAAGGCAGTGAGTGAAGGCCGCAGGTGTTCGGTGCGCAGGGCTACGGGCAGGCTGAAGACGGGGGTGAGGGCGTCGTGGACGCCGGTCAGGTCGCGTGCTGTGAGTCGCGCCGTGGCGATGTCGATCCGGGCTAGCGCGATGTCGCCGTACGAACGCAACTCGGGCTCGCCGGAGAGGTAGCTGTCGATGGCTGATTGGGCGTGCTGTTCGGCTAGTTGAGGCTGGTTGATCAGCGTGTGCACTTGGCCGGCGTACATCGAGGCTTTGGGTGCTGGGAACTCGAGGATCCCGCCGATGTCGTCGAGGTCTGCTACTTCGTTCGTTTGCCGCAGAACTTCCTGTGCCTGCTCGACCGTCGCCAGGGAACACTGCGTGGTGGCGCTGCCCGGTATCCGGGACCTGGCCAGGTGTTGACGGGCCCGGCGGACATGACTGATCGCCTCATGAAGGTTACCTCGGCCTTCGGCGATGAGTGCTTGGGTGCCGTATGCCCATGCTCCGAGTTCTACGTGGTCGATCTGCTCAGCGCACTGCAGGGCGAGGCGAGTCTGCGTCATGCCCTCGTTCGGGTGTCCGAGCAGGTGGGAGGCATGGGCGAGCACAACGGAGGTCATGCCGAGCAGCATGAGCAGTTCGTGGTCGTGCCGGGGGTGATGACGGCGAGCCTCGATGTCGCTGAACAGTTCTCGCCGGATGTTGTCCAGATCGCTGAACACCTCGGCAGCAGGTCGGTGCAGGAAGTCGGCGGATGATGCTTTCAGGCAATCGCGGTACATCTGGATTGCGTGTGCACCGGCGTTCGTGGCGGCCATCCAGGAGCTGATCCACCGTGCGTCCTGCGCGGATGCCCGGACCATCTTGCGCGTCGTGATGGAGTCGGTTTCCGTTGCGGTCGCCGTGCCCCTGCTGGAGGCGATGGTCGGGCCCGGTGAAGCGCCGGATCCTGCTGTCTGTTGCTTGCGCAGTACAACACGCCGTCCTTGTCGCTCAACCAGTGCGTCTTCGCGGAGGGCGACCAGTTGTCCTTCGGCGGTCAAGACGTCATCGAGTGTGCGAATCAAGTCCAGTGAGGGGAGGTTCCTGCGGGGTATCTCGGCTTGCGATACGTATTGTCTGGTGTAGCCAGCCGCAGCTGCGAGGTCGACTTGGCTCAGTCCGGATTTCCGTCGCAGCCTGCGGATCTCGGATGCGAGACGCTCTGCGGCAGAGTCAGGACTCGTGGCGACGGTCCTTTCGTCGGCGCTCACCATGCTCTCCTTGCGTTGCTCGCAAATCTGCTACGGGATAGAAGATATTCCGGAAGGATGGTGTCGCCACCATAGTCCATTGGTCGACGAAGAGCGCTAGTTGTGTTCCTGGTACACCCGGTCGAGGCAACGGTGTATCAGCCTGTACATCGACGTCGTTGCAGGTGGGCCCCGGTTGTCAGGTGGCGAGGGCCGACCCTGGACGGACCTGTTGGTTTCGCGCACACTGATGGGTAGTCCGTTCCGCAAGGCTGATGGGTGCAACTACCTCAGATTCTGAGTTGCCCCGTTTCGGAGCGCCGATTCCTTTGGTCGTATGTAGCAACACCCACGATTCATGCGTCCGGATGGAGCGAATGTGTTCAGCGGGATCGGCGAACTCTCACTGTCGGGTTTCCCGAATTCGAGATTCTCAATCGGTGCTGCCGCCGACCGGTGGAGCGAAGCAGTCGGTCTTGTGGCGGTCGTGTTCGTCCTGTTCCTTGTGGCTGCAGGTGCAGTTGCCTGGGCACGCAGCCGTGTGGTCGAACGGCGAGTGGCGCGTGTTCGTCTTGTTGAGGTGCAGGATCGGGCGTGCGACATCCGGCGAAGGCCGCGAGCGCCGGATGAAGCAACGCGTCCGTCTGCTCCGGGTGCTGCTTGCACGCGGCGGGAACGGTCCGGATCGTGATTGCTGGTGAGTGGAATGAACGTGGTCGTCATCCCTTGCCTCAGGATGGCGGCCAGCGGCGGCAGGAATATCTGCCGCGTGGTGGGGTAGGCGCTGTGTCGAGCAGGTAGTGGCTCCGCAGGACGATTCGCCGACGTCTGTCGCGTTGAGACCGCCTGCTCTGCGTCAACCCGCCGATCCGCACGGCTGATGTGGCCCGCAACCACCACCGCGGCCGTGCGGATCGGGCTCCATCGTTTCCCCTATGAACGCCAAGCAAAGGAAGTGGATCATGACGTCTGCGCGAGGAAGGTTGCGCGACACAGTGTACAACGCCATTCATCGTGTTGCCGCACAACATGCTGTGCTGCGCCTCGACGGCGAAGCCAACCTGTTCTGCGATGCTCCGGCCGAACCGACCGCCTTCATCCAGTGGGTGCACCAGAGTCGGCGAGGGCTGCTTGCTTATGCCATCGAGCACGGATCGTCGAGTATCGAGGACACGAGCCGTGACGCCCTGAGCGTGTTTGACGAGCAAGCCTCGCCGGTCGTTTCCACACAGGCGGTGTTCGACGTACTGGCTGCGGATGCCGAACACGACGGCTATCTGACATGTCTGCTACAGCGTGAACTTCTCGTGCACGGCGGCATCTTTGGTGACGAGGAGGCGCGTGCGTTCGCTGCGGCGTACTTTCGGCAGCATGGTGTACCTGCGACACCGATGGATGTGGCGGCGTATAGAGCGGGTGTTGACGGCTTGTTCCTGTCGTTCGTGTCAGCGGTGGGCAGCCAGCACGACGTTGCCAGTGACGGCGCGGTTCTTCTCGCTCCGGTGGGGATCGACCGCGCATTGCTGGACGCTGCCGTCGGGTATGGCTGTGTGACTGATGTTGTCGAGGAGTTGACTGGTCCGGTACTTGCCGAATGGCTCGGTCGTGATGGTGATGGGGCGCGTGCGGTGGTTCTGCCGGTGGTGAATCCGCTGACCGGGCAGGTACTTACCCAGCGACGTGCTCGCGATCTAGCTGGCGTCGTGTTGCGGCACAACAGGGATCACCCGGACCGGCCGGTGTTCGTGTTCTCCGACGTGTCCGGGATCGAGAGTTGTCACACCGAGGTCATCGAGTTCGACACCGTCCCGATGGGCGCGCTCACCGGTGTCGATGTTGGTGACTCGTCGTTGGGTGGGATGAGTGCGTGGACGTTGGATGTGGTGTCACCGCGCATGGTTCTGCTGACCTCGCGGGTGGCGTTCGCGGTGACAGGGAATCGGTGGCTGCGTGGTGCGGTGAACGACTGGAGCATCACCTACGGACACGCCAACACCTGCGCGCTGGACGACCTCGCGGCTGCGGCGGCGTTGTGCCTGACACCGCGGCGCTGGTTCGACGAAGCGAATGATCACACCGCGAACAACCTTCGGCTGCTGCGTGAGGCTGTTGTCCGGTTCAACTCGGCCGAGTGTGGATTCGAGGGACTGAGCATCGGGAGTCATGTGGACGGTGGGTGGCATACCACCGTACGCTTCCATCAGCGGCTGTTCCCGTTCTCCGTCGACGGCAGCTTCGATGTGTTCACTTCGTTGCTGGAGTACCACTGCGTGGTTTCCGACTCCATGCGTGTCGTGTTGCTGCCCGGTGAGCTGTTCAGCTGGTACTACGATCCGGACGCGGTCGAGCCGCACGTTGTTCTGCGGGTGAATCTGTCGGCGCCGCGCGAGGCGTTCCAAGCTTTCCTGTGGCAGCTGGGTCAATGTTCGTCGGAGTTGTGGCAGCGGACGTGGAACGCCTGTCAACGATCGGCCCGGGTGATGGCGGTTGGCGGGTGATCACGTGGGCGCCGTCGGGGTCGTGTGGTGGGGGACCAATCCGGAATGCAGTGCGTACTACGCCGGGCGGGTGCATGCGGTGTCGCGTGAGTATCCGTGGACCTCCTTGTGTGGGCTTCCTGTCGAGCAAGTGTGGGAGCAGCGGCCGCTCACGTCGCACCGTCTGTGCCCGGAGTGCTGTTTGCTCGCGGTCGCGTGGATATTTCCCGTTACTGATCAGCAGCGGCCGGTGCTCGACCTCGCCGACACGACCCAACCCTCTGCGACACAACTGTCCACTACGGATACGAAACGCGACATCATGCCTATCACCGAATATCCGGCGCCTGCGCTCAGGGAGCTTGTATGAGCGGCAATCTGGAGTTGAACTACTACGGCCGCAAGCTCGCGCGAGTGTTGAAGAAGCTGCGAGAGCAGAACAGGTTGACCCAGGGCCAGGCGGGCGAGCGTGTATTCCTGGACCCGAAGAAGCTCGGTCGGCTCGAACGGCGCCAGCTGCCGACGTATCACGAGCTGATCATCTTGTTGGACGCTTACGGGGTTCCGAGTTGTGATTACACGCCGTACACCGAGTTGTGGAAACAGGCGAAGCAACGGCCGTGGTGGCACGAGTTCAACCTCGACGACGTTCGCTACATCCGGCTGGAGGACTACGCCAGCCGGAAGGTCGAGTATCAACTCAGCCAGCTCCCGGCCCTTCTGCACACCGAGGCCTACGCACGCATCACCATCGCGAAACAGTGCCCGTCGCTGGTGGCCAAGCGGGTGGCGTTCCTGAAGCGGCAACAGGAGCGGCTCATCGCGGAACCGGTGCTGGAGTTCCACGCCTTGATACATGAGTCTGTGCTGGGCCACGGAGTGGACGATGACCAGCTGGCGAAGCTGATCAAGTGCGCGCAGCTGCCGAACGTCACCCTGCAGATCGTGCCACCCGCCTGTGCGGGCCCGGAGCTCACCAGCTCGGTGAGCTTGCTGTCGTTCGACGACCTCGACGAGCCGGACAGCGTGTTCACCGAATCGGTGATCGGCCTGCAACAAAGCCACGACCCGACGCACACCGACAAGATCAGACACCTGCTCCGCCACGTCGCACGACAAGCGCTCAGCCCCGAGGCATCACTCGAACAGCTCCGCGACATGCTGCAGTCACGTCCATAACGGCACTGCTCGGATGCCCGTCCCCACCGGCCCCTTCGACCTTCGCGTCATCCGACGTCGATCGGCTGTGAATGACACGCCGACCGGCCTGCAGGCTCCTGCCGACACGCTGAACCGATTCGAATGTATGTTCGATAGTCGTTACGATGTGGCCCTATGACGCCCCTGCTGACCAGCGACAACACCTGTCTTGCGCCGTGTGATTGTGACGTTCGGTGGCCGGTCTCATGATCAATAGTCCGTATACGCGCATGATTGGCGACGATCTCCACGGTTGGCACGCGAGGGTGACACCGGCGTGGGTACGTCTGGACGCGCTCTACCTTCGTAACCCGAACACACCGATCCGCACGGTGGGGGATGGACTTGACCTGTCCGGCGAGGTTCGCGGCCACGTGTCGGGTTGGTGGCGGACAGTGAAAGGCGATTGGCTGGGCGTCGTGAACTTCGCGGTCCCGTACGCGGACGGACGTCGGGACAGGCTGGAGCTGCAGGATCAGTTGGTGCCTGGTTATGCGCTGCGCAAACGGGACGACTCTCGTCCGCATTGATCGGCTGTCGGTGGTGGTACCGCGTTCGGGTGGCGCGGGGACCTGATTGGACGTGTCCGTAGGGGACGATGGTGGCAACCGGACGCCACGGGTGATTGACGTTGGCCCATCCGTGGCGTCCGGTTCTGAGTGATCTCATAAAGCCGTCCACTGCCACCTGTGGACACGCCGCTTGTCGAGGCAGTGGCGACACGTTGGTGCTTCGCCGGTCCGCGTGTGTTGGAGTTGCCCGGCGCGGTGTTCGGGCTGGAGGAGCCGATCGCGTTTAAGGTGTGCGCCAACCCGCTGCTCGTGGGAGGAGATTCGGTGCATCGCCGTGAGCTGTTGTCCGGCTTGGTCGCGCTGGCCAGTACGTCCCTGATTCCCACTGGGCACGCTCAGGCCGCTGGGACTGAGCCCCGGACCGTCACCGCTCTGCGTGCCGAGCTGGTTCGTACGCGGGTGGAGTTCGATGCGTGTCACTACCAGGCTGTTGCGGGGCTGCTGCCTGCCCTCGTCGCTGACGGCCACCGGTTGCGTGACGCGACTGCGGGGCAAATGAAAGAACGGGCGGAATCGGTGCTCGCCGATGCCTACAGCCTTGCCGCGTTCACAGCGGACAAGCTAGGGGACTGGGGCTTGTCGTGGGTGCTCGCCGATCGCGCCCGGCGACACGCGACGGTGAGTGGCAATCCGCTGTCCGTCGCGGCGGCGACCCGCGAAGCCGCCGTCGCCATGCGCCGTGCCCAGCATCACGGCACGGCCGCGGAGCTTCTGACCACCACGGCCACCAGCCTGCCAGCCGAGACCGGTTGGGATCTGGTCGGTCAGGGCAGTCTGTTGTTGACGGCCGCGTATACCCATGCTCAGCAAGGTGACACCGGCGCCGCGCACGATCTGGCGGCCGAGGCCAGGGGCGTAGCCGCTCGCCTGCCCGCGTGGCTGCCGAGCAACCCGATCTTCACTGCCAGCCAAGTGCCGGTGTACGAGATCTCCATCCACAATGCGCTGGGCGACCCAGCGCAGGCGCTTACTGTGGCGCGTGGGTTGCGGCTCGGGCAGTTGCCCAGTGCCGAACGCCGGGCGCGGGTCTGTATCGACGTGGCCCGAGCCTGGCACGCCTACGGTCGAGCCGAGAACTGCTTGCGGGCGTTGGAGCACGCCGAGCGATACGCGCCGGAAGAAGTCCGCCGCGGACAGATCCGCCAGTTCACACTGGGATTGCTGGAACTGCCTGGCGTGGCACCCACGGGGCTTCGTGTCTTCGCTGCGCGTACCGGCGCGGATGCCAGCCTGTGAGTACTGCGGCACAGCACCGCCGCCGTCAGCCTTCGATGCGCAGGTAGCGGTGGGCGAGGTCGGTGAGGTCGGCGATGAGCTCCACAGCCAGCCGGTCGATGTCGGCGGCCTCGTGGTGCAGCAGCGCGTGGGTGGAGCCGTACCAGGCGCTGTAGATCAGGTTCGCGGCCATCGCGGGGTCGGGCGCGTCCGGTGGCGCGTCCGGGCGTTCGGCGATGAGCTCGCGGAACGCCTCCATGTGCGCGTTCTCCGCTGAGACCTGCATCGTGGTCTTGGCGTTGATCGGCGTGTGGTCGTAGAGCACGTCGTGCAGTTCGGCATGCTCCACATAGGCGCGGACGGCGTCGCTGAGCCACGCGTCCACTCGGCCGATCCAGTCGTCGGCGGGCAGGGCCCGCACCACCGCTTGCTGCCGTTCCACCAGCCTGTCGTTGAAGCGGGCCCGCACCGCGACCAGAAGGTCGTGCTTGGAGCGGAAATGCAGGTACAACGTGCCGATGGCGACGTCCGCGCGGTCGGTGATCTCGTCGAGCCGGGCGGCGTCGATCCCCTTCTCGACGAACACGCGCTCGGCCGCGTCGAGAAGGTCGGCCCGCCGCTCCTCGGCGGGTTTGGTACGCGGGCGGCCTGGGCTCGTACGGCGCTGACTCATTCCGCGCATTCTACGTGCACAGCAGGGGGCACGCTGCCACTGAGTGAGCCTCCTTCGGGGGCGGTCAGGTGGACACCCGCAGTGGCAGCCGTTTCGGTGAAACTATCTGCACCGGGTTCTCGAACTCGATCGAACCGGACTCGTCCACGCGGATGTCCTGGTACCGATCCAGCAACGCGTTCAGCGCGACGTCGGCTTCCAACCTGGCCAGGTGTGCGCCGACGCAGAAGTGGACACCGTGGCCGAACACGACGTGACCGGCGGTGGTTCGATGGATGTCAAACACGCCTGGGTCGGGGAACCGGGCAGGATCACGGTTGGCCGCGCCGATCCACGTCGTGACCAGTTCTCCGGCGGGCACGGCATGGCCGCCGATCCGGGTGCCGGTCGTGGTGACGCGCGTCAGTCGGCAGAACGGCGACCGGATCCGCAGGATCTCCTCGATGGCCGCGGGCAGCAGCACGCGGTCCGCCCGGACGGCGGCCGCGGCTTCGGGGTGCTGCTCGAAGCAGAGCACCGCGTTGCCGATCAGGGCCATGGTGGTGGCGTACCCGGCGAGCAACGTCAGTGCGATGATGCCGACCGCCTCGCCGTCGGCCAGCGGCCGACCGTCCACCTGAGCCGTGGCGACCCTGCTGAGCAGGTCATCGGTCGGCTGACGGCGGCGGCGGCGCACGTGGCCGATCAGGTACTCGTTCATCTCGCGCACCGCCGGTGCGACCACGGTGGCCAGTTCGTCGGGCCGCACGGTGGCCGCGGCCACGATGCCGAGGGCCTCGCCCCACACGTGGAAGCGCGGTTTGTCCTCGATCGGCAGTCCCAGCAGCTCGGCGACGACGGTGATCGGCAGGGGGTAGGCGAGCGCGTCGATCAGATCGAACTGGCCCGCGTCCGCTACGGCGTCGAGCAACGAGTCGGTGGTCTTCTCGATGTGCGGTCGCAACCCGGCCACGGCACGCGGGGTGAAGACCTGGCTGACCAGCGTGCGCAGTTTCCGATGCCGCGGCCAGTCCTTCGTCACGAGATTGCCCATGTCGAAGAAGTCGAGATCGGGATGCGGCGGGTTGAAGACCCTGGTGACGTCGGACGAGAACGTCGCTGTGTCCGACAGGACACGGACGACGTCGGCGTGCCTGAACACCTGCCAGCCGTGCTCGGCGTCGTGGCGCACCGGTTGGGTTTCGAGCATTTCCCCGAACCAGGCGAACATCTCTTCGGCTGGGTCCATGGCGGCGACGTTGTTCGGTTCACTCATCGTGTACGTCCATAGTGGTGGGTTCGGACCATGTGGCGAGGAATTCGGGTAGTGAGCCCACGCCCGAGTTGACGCGGATGAACTCGTTCATCGCTTCCTCGTGACCGTGAATGGCCTTGAGCAGACGAAGGAAGTCGCCGGTCGGGGGCGTCAGTGTGGCCAGTTCGACGGTGAAGTCGTAGATCGGCAACGCGTGGTGGTCGCGGTTGGCGTGGTAGTCGGCCATCGCGGTGCCGAAGGGCTGCAGTCCGGAGAAGGCGGCGTTCAGTGCGTTCGCGCACGACTCGGCTGACCGGAACGCGTCGCTGATCCCCTGCGCGGTGATGGAGTCCTTGGTGTACCCGGCGTCGCCGACCAGCGCCCAGCCGGGGCCGAACGGCTTGCGGAAGAAGTTCGGCACGGCCTTGCCGACCAGCCGCGTCTCCTGCCGCGCCTCGCGAATCCGTTCCGCGAACGCCGGGACCAGTTCCAAGTTCTTGGCGTAGTGGCCTTCAACGTCCTTGCGCACCTCGTCGAACGCGGCGAACGGCCAGGTGCCGACGACCATCGTCAGACCGTCGTTGGTCGGTGACGCGGCGAAGCCCTGATGGGGCCGGGCATACGCCTCGAACACGCCGTGCATCGGAAGCCCGCTGAAGTACGTGTAATAGGCGCACATCAACCGTGGCTTCTCGTGATACGCCTGCGCGCCGACCAACCGTGCGACCAGCGAGTGCAGACCGTCCGCGCCGACCACGACACGCGCGTGCTCGGTGATTACCGGACCGTCACGCTCCCGCCCGCGGACGCCGACCACCCGGCCGTCGTCGTCGAAAACGAGGTCGGTGACGCCGAATCCCTCACGGACTTCGGCGCCTGCTTCTCTGGCCGCGTCCACCAGGATCTTGTCCAGCACGGTCCGGCGGGGGCCGTACGCGACCGGTTCGTAGGTCGTGCCCGGGTTGCCGGAGATGGCGAACTGCTCGAAGTCGTAGGTGTACGTGTGGATGGGCGGGCATCCAGTGGCCACCACCCGATCCAGCAGGCCCCACCTGCGCAACGCGGCAACACCATGAGGCTGTAGCAGATGCGTGGACAACGTGTCGCTGGGGAAGGTGGCCCTGTCCACGACCAGGACGCGATGTCCCATCCGCGCCAGCAACATCGCGGTCGGCGACCCGGCGCACCGCGCCCCTACCACGATGACGTCGTAGCCGGTCGTGCTCATGCTGTGTCGGGTACTGCTTCGATGACCGACGCGTTGATCTCCTGTGCCAGCGGCACAGACCCGGTCACGCGCAGCCCGGCCTGCGCGCAGAGTGCGGTGTGCTCGGCCCGTGTGCGGTTGCGACCGCCGATGGTGACCAGCATGTGCAGGTCCGTCAGGTACGGGTTCTCGAAGGCGGCGTGGTTGAGCGTACCGGCCGTGTCCGGCAGGACCGCTTCGACGATCAGCAGTCTGCCGTGCTCGGGCATGGCCGCCCGGCAGCAACGCAGGATCCGTGCCGCGTGCTCGTCGTCCCAGTTGAGCACGACGTTCTTGACCAGGTACAGGTCCGCGCCCTTGGGGACCTCGGTGAAGAAGTCGCCCGCGACCGCGGTGCACCGGTTGTCCAGTGTGGACGACGCGATGGTTTCCCGCGCCCGCGCCACCCCGGCTTCGGTGTCGAACACCGTACCGGTCAGATGCGGGTGCCGTTCGAGCAGAGCGGCGAGCATCGTGCCGTCACCGCCGCCGATATCGGCCACCGTCCCGAAGCGGCTCAGGTCGTACGCCGCCGAGATCGCCTCGGCCATCTCCGGGTGCAGGTGCCGCCTGCTCATGGCCCGGTGGAACAGCGCGGCCAGGTCCGGACGGCCTGACATGTAGGTGAAGACGGGCTCGCCGTACTCGGTGTCGAACGCGGGCTCGCCGTCGCGCAGCGACTGGTCCAGGTTGACCCAGTTGCGCTGGAAGACCTCGTGGGTCATCAGTTGCGTGAAGTCCAGCAGCGACTCCGGGTGGTCGCGGCGCAGCAACGCGCCCGCCTCGGTGAGGGCGAACCGGTCGGGCGTGCGCTCGGTGCACAGACCGAGTGACGCCAAGGTGCGCAACAGTCTGCTCAGCTGCTCGGCGGGCACTCCGCAGGCCGCGGCCAGATCCGCGGTGCCGGCTTCGGTGTCGCCGATGTGGTCGGCCAGACCCAGCCGTGCGGCGGCGCCGAGCGCCTGGGTGGCCATGGTCCCGAAGATCGTCGTGATCACGGTGCGGCGGGCGTCCGCTGCCGCGGTCATGAGCTCACCGGCCGGATGGACAAGGTGTGGTTGAAGATGTTCATCGGGTCCCATTTCGCCTTGACTGCCTGCAGTCTCGGGTAGTTCTCGCCGTAGTAGAGCTCGGGCCACGCGACGGTGGACGTGTTCCACTCCGGGTCCGCGAGGTCGATGTCCGCGTAGTTGACGTACGCGCCGGTGTGGTTCTCGTCCGGCACGGGGACGCCGCCGGTCGACGAGTGCACGTCGCGGTACAGTTCGCGGATCCACCGGATGTGCCTGTCGTCCTCGGCCGAGTCGTGCCACGTCACCATGTAGAACGTCTTCACCACGGCGCCGCGCGGGATGGCCGTGGCGCCCGGCGGCACGGTGTTCACCTTGCCGCCGTAGGCGATGTAGTCGATCGCAGAGTAGGTGCCCTGGTAGTCGTCCCGGGTGAGGTGGCGGTAGATCGTGGAGAGCTGCTCCTCGGTGTGCGGCGTGCGCAGGTCCGCGGACTTCACCTTGCACCGCAGGGTGATCGCGAACGGTCCGGTCTCGGGCACGGCCAGGTACTGGCTCGCTGCCAGCCACGGCAGGGACTGTCGCCGGACGAGCGGGGTGACACCGACGCCGTCGTTGAGCGCCGCCAGGAACACGTCCAGCCGAGCTGCCGCGTTGGTCGCGTCTGCGGGGACGTGGGCGTGCATCATCAGGTTGCCCGCCGAGCGGTGCAGGCACGTGAGCATCGCGTAGATGTCCACATTGGGCGCGCCGTCGACGCTGTTGGCCATCTGCCACGCCATGAAGTTGCCGAGCAGCCGCACGAAGTCCTGTTCGGTCAGGTCGGCCCATGGCCAGCTCACTTCGGCGATGTGCAGTGCGCCGGGCGGCTGGGGCAACAGACCGGCCGGATCTGAGCCGGACGCCTCGGGTGAACGCATCCAGTACCGGGTGATCACGCCGAAGTTCCCGCCGCCTCCGCCGGTGTGCGCCCACCAGAGCTCCCGGTTCGGGTCGTCCTGCTCGCGACTGGCCACGACCGTCGACACAGTGCCGTCTTCACCGACCACCACCACTTCGACCGCGTACAGGTAGTCGACGCTCAGGCCAAGGAGCCTGGCCAGCGGACCGTAACCGCCGCCGCTGATGTGGCCGCCCGCTCCCACACCCATGCAGAAACCGCACGGGATGGTGACACCCCAGTTGTGGAACAGTTCGTGGATCATCTTGCCGACAGGGGCGCCAGCCTCGATCACGAAGGCGTTGCGCTCCTCGTCGAACCCTATGTGGGACATGGGAGACAGGTCGATGATCACCTTGACGTCGGGCGCTGCGACGAAGTCCTCACCGCAGTGCCCGCGTGAGCGCACCGCGATCCGCTTCCCGGCCGAGACGGCCTCCCTGACCGCGTCCTCGACCTGTCCGGTGGAGTGCACGAGCCGGAAGTAGTCGGGTTTCGCGACGAACCGGTAGTTGTACGCCCGGCACAACGCCTCGTAGCGGATGTCGTCGGGCGTGACCATGGTTGAAACTGGCGTCGAGTAAGTCGGCACGTTTCCATCTCCCTGGTGATGATCTCCACCTTGGCAGGAGAAGTTGGCCGCGGGCAACACAAACGAAAGTTCCATGCGACTAGACCCGGAGATCTAAACCCATTGCCGCCCGTGATGCTCGTCGGTAAATTCGAGTACCACGTGAACCGGAAGAATCATAGCCCCCGAATCGGGATCCTCCTGCAGTCACACGAAAGAGGCGCACCATGAGCCGACCGGTCGACAAGCGTGTCTTCGCGGACAAAGTGCTGAACGACTGGCTGTCCAGTGTCGGACTCGGAATCGAATACACCCGGGCGGATGGCAACACGCTGTACTTCGTGGACGAGAACGGTGACGAGGTTCCGGTTCTCGACCACGTCTGCGGTTTCGGGTCCCTGATCCTCGGCCACAACAACCGGGAGATCGTCGAGCACGCGAAATCCGTTCTCGACCGGCAGGTCCCGGTGTACGTCCAATTGTCGCGGCAGTCCCACGCCGACGACGTCGCCGCTGAGCTGAACGCGATCCTGCGGCGGGAAATACCGGACGGCGACCAGCACTACTCGGCGATCTACGCCAACAGCGGCGCCGAGGCCGTAGAAATATGCCTGAAGCACGCGGAACTGGAGCGCCAGGCCCGGATCGCGGCCCTCGCCGACGAGGTCGGCACGCACATCGAGCAGGCACGGGAGGCGTTCCGCGCGGGCAACGTGACCGTGGCCGACACCCCGTACGTGCGGGTCGAACGAAACGGCGGCGCCGACGAGTTCGAATCCCTCGTCGCCGAGGTCGAACGCCGCAACGCTGAGCTGATGGCGCGCGAGCCGGTGCACCTCGCGCTGGAGAACGCCTTCCACGGCAAGCTGGTCGCCAGCATCCAGCTCACCCAGAACCCGCACTGGCGGACGCCGTTCACGGCGTTGGCCTCGTCGACGCGGTTCGTGCGCGCCGACCAGCCGGAGGCGATGAAGACCGCGATCGAGGACGTGCGCGAGAGCATGCTCGACGTGCTCGTCGACGACGGCGTGGTGACCGTGGCCGAACGGGATTTCCCCGTCATCGGCGCCTTTTTCGTGGAACCGGTGCAGGGCGCGAACGGGATGCGTGTGCTGACCGAGGAAGCCGCGCGGGAGATCAGGGCGGTGTGCGACGCGGTGGGATGCCCGCTGGTCGTCGACGAGATCCACAGCGGCATGGGACGGACGGGCGCCTTCTTCGCCAGCAAGCACATGGGTTTGCGCGGCGACTACTACACGCTGTCCAAGAGCCTCGGTGGCGGCATCGCCAAGAACTCGGTGGTGTTGTTCCGGCAGGACCGCTTCCGGCCCGAGTTCGAGGTGATCCACAGCTCGACGTACGCCAAGGACGGGTACTCCGGCGCCATCGCCAAGAAGGTGCTGCGGATGCTGGAGGCCGACAACGGCAAGGCGTACGCGGTCGCGGCGGAGCTCGGAGGAAAGCTGAAGGCGGTACTGGAATCCGTGCGGGCCGAATTCCCCGAGGTGGTCGACGCCGTCAACGGCATCGGCCTGATGCTTGCGTTGGAGTTCAAGGACCAGACGAACGCCTCGTCCGAACTCATCTCCGAGAAGGCCCGGTCGGGCATGCTCGGGTACGTCATCGCCGGGTACATCCTGCGTGAGCACAGGATCCGCGTGCTCCCGCTCGGCCCGTCGGGGAACTCGGTGCGGTTCGAACCGTCCATTTTCCTGACGGACGCCGACATCGCGCGCACCGGGGCCGCGCTGCGCGACGCCTGCACGATACTCCGCGACCAGGCAGGACATCGTCTCGCGCGCTGACCGAGAGACCACGACCGAACCGGCAGAGAGGTGTCCCGTGAGCGAGTCCCTGGTGTCCGACCTGATGGAGCACGCGCTCAGCGCCGCCTGCGCGGCGTCCGTGCGCGCGGCGGTGACGTTGGGCCTGCCCGAGGCCCTGGGTGACGCGCCCGCGACCATCGACGAACTCGCGACGGCCGTCAGCGCGAACCCCGAAGCGCTGCGGCGGCTCATGCGATCGCTGACGTCCTACGGCGTGTTCGCGGAGAAGGGCGATGATTCCTTCATCCACACCGAGAAGTCGCTCGCCCTGCGCGAGGACGTGCCGCACAGCGTCAAATACCTCGTGCTGTGGTGTACCGAGCAGTGGCTGTGGCCGTTGTGGGGCAGGCTGGACGAGGCGGTGCGGACGGGCGGCGAGGTGTTCACCCAGGCGCACGGCAGGCGGTTCTACTCGCAGCTGCACACCGAGTGGCCGAAGTCGGCCAAGGTCTTCGACCTCGCGATGACCCAGCAGACCAGGCTGTCGGCGGTGACCATCGCCGACATGCTGTCGCTGTCGGGTGTCGCCACGATCGCCGACGTCGGTGGGGGACAGGGCGTCGTCCTCGGCGCGTTGCTCGACCGCCACCCGGCGCTGCGGGGGTTCCTGCTCGACCTGCCGGACGTGGTGGCGAACGCCGACGCGCGGCTGCGTCCCGGTGGGGACCTAGCCGACCGGGTGCGGCTCGTGCCGGGAGATTGCCTCGAAGCGGTGTCCGCCGACGCGGACGTGTACCTGTTCAAGAACATCCTCGGCGTGAACGAGGACGACTCGGTACGGATCCTGCGCAACGCCGTGCGGGCCGCGAAGCCGGGGACGCGAATGGTCATCGTGGAGAACTTCGTCGACGAGGACGGTCCGGGAAGGACACTCGCGGCCGCGATGGACCTGCGGATGCTGCTCGTCATCGGCGGCCAGAAGCACACCAGGGCCGGGCTGCTGCGGATCGCGGAACGAGCGGGCCTGACCGTGCACGACGTACGACCTGTCGACTCGTCACTGCACATGATCGAGACGACCGCGCCGATGTAGCCGTGGTTAGGCTGCTCGTATGCGTGTGCTGATCGTGGAGGACGAGCCGTACCTGGCCGAAGCCGTCCGTGATGGTCTGCGGCTGGAGGCGATCGCCGCCGACATCGCCGGCGACGGCGAGACCGCGCTGGAGCTGCTCAGCGTCAACTCCTACGACATCGCGGTGCTCGACCGCGACATCCCCGTGCCCTCCGGTGACGAGGTCGCCCGGCGGATCGTGGCCTCGAACAGCGGCATCCCGATCCTCATGCTCACCGCCGCCGACCGGATCGACGACAAGGCGTCCGGGTTCGAACTCGGCGCCGACGACTACCTCACCAAACCGTTCGACCTGCGGGAGCTCGTCCTGCGGCTGCGGGCGCTCGACCGCAGGCGCGCGCACGCCCGGCCACCGGTCCGCGAGATCGCGGGCCTGCGGCTGGACCCCTTCCGCCGGGAGGTCTTCCGCGACGGGCGCCAGGTCGCGCTCACCCGCAAGCAGTTCGCCGTGCTCGAAGTCCTCGTCAGCGCCGAAGGCGGCGTCGTCAGCACCGAGGAGCTGCTGGAGCGGGCCTGGGACGAGAACGCCGACCCCTTCACCAACGCCGTCCGCATAACCGTCTCCGCCCTGCGCAAACGACTCGGCGAACCGTGGCTCATCGCCACGGTTCCCGGCGTCGGCTACCGAATCGACACCACCTCGTGAACCGGCGCCGAGGGCTCAGCGCCCGGGTGAAGCTCACCCTCAGCTACGCCGCGATCCTCCTGCTCACCGGTGCTGTCCTGCTGGTTGTGGTATGGGTGTTCCTGTTGCGCTACGTGCCCGACACCGACAAAGGACTGCTCGGGATCTCCCCCAACCGTTATCTCCTGTCCCGCATCTTCGGCGAAGCCGCGGCCGTGGCGATGGGGTTCCTGCTGCTGGTCGGCCTCGTCGGCGGGTGGTTCCTCGCCGGGCGGATGCTCGCACCGCTGACCCGGATCACCGACGCGGCGCGGATGGCCTCGAGCGGTTCCCTGTCGCACCGGATCCGCCTGGAGGGACGCAAGGATGAGTTCCGCGAACTCGCCGACGTGTTCGACACCATGCTCGAACAACTCGAGGCCCACGTCGCCGAACAGCAGCGGTTCGCGGCGAACGCGTCCCACGAGCTGCGGACCCCGCTGGCGATCTCGCAGACACTGCTGGACGTCGCCCGCCAGGACCCCGCGCGGGAACGGGACGAACTCGTCGAACGCCTGCACACCGCCAACTCACGCGCGATCGACCTGACCGAGGCCCTCCTGCTGCTCAGCCGCAGCGACCGCAGGAACTTCACCCGCGAGCCCGTCGACCTGTCCCTCGTCGCCGAGGAAGCCGTGGAAACACTGCTGCCGCTGGCCGAGAAGCGCGGGGTCACACTCGAAGTAACCGGCGAGCCGACGCACACCATCGGCTCCATGGCGCTCATCCTGCGCATGGTGACCAACCTCGTCCAGAACGCCATCGTGCACAACCTGCCCGTCGGCGGCACGGTGACCATGCACACCGAACCACAGCTCGCCATGAGCGTGGTCCTGGTCGAGAACACGGGGGACCCTCTTCCGCAGGACCTGGTGCCGACCCTCGTCGAACCGTTCCAGCGGGGCACCGAACGCGTACGTACCGACGAGCATGCTGGCGTGGGTCTCGGGCTGGCCATCGTGCACAGCATCGTCCGGGCGCACGACGGGACACTCACCCTCACACCCCGCCCCGACGGCGGTCTTCTCGTCACGATCCGGCTGCCCAGGGCCCTGTGACGCCGGTGCGTATCGCCCCTGATTCTGGAGTCTTGGCCGTGTCGAGGAGTTGGGCCAGCACGACGCGGAGGACCTTCCCGGGCTCCGGCGTCGACGACTTGGCACGCCACGCGACGAACCCGTCCGGCCGGACCAGGACCGCGCCGTCACCGGCCACACGATGGGCCTGTGCCCAGGTGCCGCTCTCGTCGACCAACTCGTCGCCGATGCGGTACGTGGCAAGGGGAAGGCTGAGATCGGCGGCGACATCGCGGCCCGCCTGCGCCCACTGCTGCCCGTCCGGGCCCGTGATCAGCACGAACTCGTTGACGTACAGGTCGATGCTGGAGATCTGCTTGTCGTTGTGCAGCAGCACCATGTGCGGGGCTCGGGTGCCCGGTTCGCCGCACAGCGAAGCCGGGTGGTGCAGTTCACCGGAGTAGTCCGGGTTCTCCGCGAGGACCGCGGCGGACTGGTAGTGGTGCCCGAAGATCACCGCCACGTTGCCGTCCGTGGTGTTGCCCTTCCCACCGACCTCGCTGCGCACCTGGAGGTGGCTGGTGGCCATGCCGACCGTGGCGTCGGCCACCGGAACTCGTTCGAGGTCGTAGCTGTCCAGCAGCCCCGGACCGGCCACGCCGCGCAGGACCAACGCCAGCTTCCAGGCGAGGTTGTGGACGTCCTGGATGCCGAGGTTCGCGCCGAACGCACCCACCGGCGGCATCACGTGCGCCGCGTCACCGGCCAGGAAGACCCGCCCCCGGCGGAACTCCTCCGCGACGGAGGAACCGACCTCCCACAGCTTCACCAGCGGGGACACGCCCTCGTCGCCGAAGTCGACGATCCGGACGGCCATGTCGGGCACGCCGACCGCTTCGCGGACCAGCTCACGGCACCGGTCCTCGGTGAAGTCCGCCAGTGTCTCACCGGTCGCCGGGTCGTGGGGCACCATGAGGATCCAGCGGTGGGGCCGGTCCTGCGGCATGATGACCGCGGCGGGCCGTGGCCGGTCCAGGAACCACACACCGACCGGTCGCCCGCGCAGCGGCCCGGTGATGTCGGCTTCCCACACGATGTTCACGTACCGGCCGATCACGCCGAGACCGCACATCCCGATCCCGAGCAACTCGCGGACAGTGCTGTTGGCGCCGTCGGCCGCGATCAGGTAGTCCGCGCTGATCGTACGTGTGGCGCCGGTGGCTTTGTCCACGACGGTCGCCCTGACGCCGCCCTCGTCCTGGTCCACTGTGGCCAGCCGGTAGCCGCACTCGATCCGCGCGCCCAACTGCTCGGCACGGGCTCGCAGCAGCGGCTCGAGGTGGTGCTGGTCGATCGGCGCCCACGGGGCGGGACCGTACGCCGTTGCCTCGTCGAGACCTTCGATCTCGCCTCGCATCCACTCCGGACCGGCGACCGTTTCCGCCCTGGCCATCTCCGGGAAGTGCGCGATCTGCGACGGCCTGGCCCGGATCTGCTCCTCCAGACCCGCCGTGCGGTAGATCTCCATCGGCCTGCCGAGGATGATCCTGGTGCGGGGCCATGGGAACACGGAGTTGCGTTGCTCGACGGCGAGGGTCCGGATGCCATAGTGCCGCAGGAGCACCGCGGCGGTAGCCCCGGTGAGGCTGCAGCCTGCCACCAGAACCTGCGTATCTTTCGGGGACACTGATCCTCGCATGGGGTGTGGGCGGTTCAGTCGACTACTACTGCCTTGGTCCGCATCAGGAACTCACCGAGATAGCCCTCGTGCGGGAGGCCGGGACGCGTCCACGTGGTCGCGTGGTCCCCGACGTGGATCTTGTCGATCGTCGGCTCCGCCACGAGTGCGTCGATCAGCGCGTCGTCGTCGGTCAGTGCGGTGAGCGCCAACGTCCCGCGCAGGGGCGCCAGCCAGTCACCATCCCGCTTCCACGGCACGATCCACACGCACGGGAAGCCCATCTCGATCCGGGCCTGCGGGGCGTCCTGGTGGTCGAGCAGGAACACGGCCGGGCGCAGCACCGCTGACCCGTCACCGAGTTCGTCGACCACGGAGCTCCCGTGCGGCAACGGTTTCGCGTTCCCGGCCTTGCCGCGCAGGTACTCGTCCACCGCGCGGGCGGTGTCGGCCTGGCGAACCGGCAACTTGGCACGCTCGTCACCCGGCGGCAGGGACGGCAGTTCGCCGAGGCGTTTGGCGATCGCCTCGGCGACGGGCGCGGGATCGCCTTCCACGAACACCGCCGTCGCGTTCACGCAGCCGGTCCCGGCGTGCCCGGCGACGGACTCGGCGATCGTGTCCATGTGCTGTTCGGCGTCCACACCGGACGTCAGCAGGATCTTCGACCGGCCGGGCCCGAACGGCATGATCAGGGTGCTGGCGCCGTACCTGCGGGCCACTTCGTCGCCACCGAACGCGATGGCGACGTCCGCCTCGGAGATGATCCGGTCGGCCGTGGGGTGGTCGGTGGGCAGCAGGACGACCTGGTCGTCGCCGTACCCCACCGCCCGCAACGCGGCGACGAGCCGGTAGGGGGTGAACGGCTCCCGTTGTGACGGCCGGATCGCCACGCGGTAGCCGAGCGCCAGCGCGTCCAGCCATGCCTGGTGCACAGCGGGGGAGTTGGCCGGGGCGTGCACCATGAGCACTTCACCACGCCTGGTCCACACGCCGGAGCCTTGCTTGGTGCGGTGATCACGCCAACTGTCGGCCGCACCGATCGGGCGCGCCTGGTGCACGGCGTCGTACGCCGCTGCGGCGTAGTCGCCGACCTGGCCGGTCAGGTCCCGCACGATCGAGATCGGCATCCCGGCCACTTCGGCCATGGTCCGGTGGTAGGCCTCCGGGGAGACCCCGTCGACCGTGCCGCTCGCGAACAGCCTGCCCGCCTCGGTCAGGAGTTCCCTGCGCCGCGCCGGATCCGGCGGGGTGGCCCTGCGCAGCGTGCGGATGCTGCGCTGCGCGAACAACCACGGCACCAGGCTGAGCTGCGCCACGGGCTTGCCGGTGACGTCGGTGACGATCTCGGTGGTGCGGCTCTCATACGGCCCGTTCGCGCCGAGCGCGGGGAGCTTCGCCAGTGCGGTGGATTCGCTCCGCACGTCAGTAGACCCCTTCGATCACGGGCGCCGCGCCGAACTCCTGCACCGGTTTGAACTCCGAGACCGCGTCGCCCGGATAGCCGAACCGGTGCTCATGGCGGATCCCGGTGTCACGGTCCAAGTTGTTGGGCAGGAACAGGTTGCGGGTGATGTGGTGGGTGAGCACCTGGCCGCGTTCGCCGTAGGCCACGGGGTGCGCGGTCTCCGGGTCGATCACCGAGAAGACGGAGAACGGCGACGGGGGGTCGAAGATCGGGGCCGAGTCGGGGTCGGCTCCCGGCCGTTCGGGCATCGCGCAGAAGATCATCGTACTGCCGAAGATGCTGACGAAGGTGACGTTCGGGAAGACCTCGGTGCGCAACAGGTGGCGGGTGTCCGGGTCCATCGACGTGCCGCCGTAGATGACCGTGTTGACCTTCTCGTTGATCAGGTCGACGAGGTGGTCGCGTTGGCACATGGCTTCGAGGATCGGCGGCGTGACGCACATGACGCGGATGTCCTGGCTCTGCAGGATCCACTCGGCCTGGTTGACGATGTGGGTGACGTAGGCCTTCAGTTCGTCCGCCGCGCCCCGGCCGATGACGAGCTTGGCCCACCGAGGGTCGAGATCGAGCGTGAAGAAGATGCTGCGGAACCGGGCGGCGGTGTCCCCGGCCAGGACCCCGGCCATGTGCGGCCCGGCGGGCATCACGCCGAGCCAGTTGTCGCCGTCCTTGATCCCGTGTTCGGTCAACCGGTTGTGGTACCAGGCCCAGGACTGCTCGCGAACGTCGGGCAGCATGAACACCCGCTTCGGCGCCCCGGTCGTGCCGCCGCTCTCACCGATCACCGGCGGCACGGGCAGCGAGTCGATGGCCCCGTATCCCCGTGGCACGAGGTCCTCGATCCGGACGTGCCGCAGCTCGTCGACGATGTTGGGGAACAGCAACAGGTCGTCGACCGTGCGCACGTCCTTGCGCGGGTCGAAGTCCAGCTTCTTCGCCTGTTCCTGCCAGAACGGCGAGCCGGTCCGCTTGTCGAAGTGCCACGCCATGGCTTCCTGGATGAGATCCCGCGCGTCCGGCGCGCTGTCCCACGTCGCGTCGAGCGCGGATGCGGCACGTGAGGTCATTTCCATGCTCCTCGTATTTCATTGCCCCCAAGTCTCATTCGAACGTACAAGGTCGGATACTCGCCGGGCTAGTTGTCCGATCGACGGTCTGGTTTTACAACCGGGGATCTAGGCTGCGTTGCCGCCAGAGTGGTTGTGTGCGTAGCCTTCCGTGGTGTCTACCTTGGCAGGAGTGGCGATGAGTGGTTACGACGTGATTGTCGTTGGCGCCAGGTGTGCTGGTTCGCCGAGTGCGATGTTGTTGGCCAGGATGGGATATCGCGTTCTTGTCGTCGATCGGGCGACTTTCCCGAGTGACACGTTGTCCACACATCTCGTGCACCCGCCGGGTGTTGCGGCGTTGCGCAGGTGGGGACTGCTGGAGACACTGGTCGCCACGGGGTGTCCGCCCATTCACACCTACGCGTTCGATCTCGATTCCCTTGTCATTTCCGGTAGTCCCGGAACACCAGCCGAACCCGTCGCGTACGGTCCGCGTCGGATCGTGCTCGACAAGATCCTCGTCGACGCCGCTGCGGCAGCAGGAGCCGAGGTGCGCGAGGGTTTCACGGTCTCCGAAGTCGTCGTCGACGACGGCCGGATCACCGGAATCCGCGGGCGCGAGCGCGACGGGCGTGAGGTGACCGAGCGCGCGCGGGTCGTCGTGGGCGCGGACGGCCTGAACTCGCTGGTCGCGCGGGCGGTGAATGCTCACGTGTACAACGAGAACCCGAAGTTGATGGTCGGGTATTACAGCTACTACAGCGGGCTGGACATGGACGGTGTCTTCAAGGCGCACTCCCGTCCCCACCGCGCGTTCGGCGCGTGGCCGACCAACGACGGTATGACACTGGTCGGCGGCTGCTGGCCGTTCGCCGAGTTCAACGAGGTCAAGAAGGACATCGAGGGCCACTACGTCAAGAACTTCGAACTGGCGCCCGCGTGGGCGGAGCGAATCCGGGCCGCGCGCAGGGAAACACGAGTGGTGGGTGCGGCGCTGCCGAACTACTTCCGCAAGCCGTTCGGCGCGGGCTGGGTCCTGGTCGGCGACGCGGGATACTGCAAGGATTTCTTCACCGCACAGGGAATCAGTGACGCGTTCATCTCTGCCGAGTTGTGCGCCGACGCGTTGGACGAGGCGTTGTCCGGACAGCAGCCGTTCGACACGGCGATGGCGGGATACCAGGCGGCTCGTGACCAGCATGCGGAACCTGTGTACGAGTTCACCGTCCAGGTGTCCACCCTGGAACCCCTGCCGCCGGAGTTCCAGAAGACCCTGGCGGACATCGAAGGCAACCAGGACGCGATGGACGACTTCGCCCGCGTGAACTCCGGCGTCACGGCGTTGTCCGAGTTCAGCGCGCGGTGGAGCTGAAAGTACTGACACGAGAACCGTCCGCGCGAACGCGGACGGTTTTCGCTGTGGGTCAACCGAGAACGGGTATCCCGGCCTTCCACACCTGCGTTATGTGCGCCTGGTTGGCCAGCACTGAGATGTCGGCGAGCGGATCCGCGTCCACCGCCAGGAAATCGGCGTCGTAACCCGGAAGCAGCTGACCGGACTTGGGGGCGCGCGGACCGAGCGTACGAGGACCGTTCACCGTGGCCGCCTCGATCGCCTCCAGCGGCGTGAGACCCGCGGTGATCATGTGGCCGAACTCGCTCGCGTGCTTGCCCCAGGACAACGCCCCGTCGCGGTCGCTCGTGCCCAGGTCGGTGCCCAGTGCGATGGTGACTCCGGCCTGGTGGGCGATCTGGATGGCCTTGAGGTGCCGCTCGGCCATGGTTTCGAAGCGGTCCTTCCACGTGGGCGGCAGAGCGGCGACGTTCTGCCGGAGCGCCTCGTAGATGGTACGGGTGGGAACCAGCACCATACCCCGTTCTGCCAGGAGGCCCGCGGTCTCCTCGTCGAGTTCGGTGCCGTGTTCGATGGTGTGGCATCCGGCTTCGATCGCGGCCAGGATGCCCACCCGGCCGTGGCAGTGCGCCGCGACCACCCGCTCGGCCCGTGCGGCCTCGGTGACGATCGCGTGCAGCTCCTCGCTGCGGAACTGCTGGTGCACCGGGTTGTCCAGCTCGCTCAGCACACCGCCCGACGTGCAGACCTTGATCACCTGGGCGCCTGCCCTGAGTTGCAGGCGCACGGCCCGGATGCAGGCGTCCACGCCGTCGGCGATGTGCAGTGTGCCGCCGGTCTGGCACGGATCGCTCACCCAGCGGTACGGCAGCCGGTGTGCGTCGCTGTGCCCGCCCGTCTGCCCGATGACCTGGTTGGCGCTGTAGATGTTCGGGCCGACGAACGTCCCTTCCCTGATGGCCTCGGCGAGCACGCAGCCGTAGCCACCCATGTCGCGCACGCTGGTGAAGCCCGCGCGCAGGGCCGTTTCGGCGTCCTTGACGCTACGGGCGACCGCCAGCGTCTCCGGGGTGAGCCGCAGCTCCTCGGTGTTGACGCGGCCGCGGATCCCGGCGAAATGCACGTGGCAGTCCCAGAACCCGGGCAGCAGCGTGGCCACCCGGGCCGGTGGGAGCGACTGGTCGTCGGCGCCGAGTTCGGCCGTGGGCCCGGCGTACCGGATGCGACCGTCGGCGTGCACCACGGTCGCGTCCACAATGGGCTTTCCCGCGCCGGGGATGAGCAAGTCCGCGTCGATGCGATGGTTCATGTCCCTACGCCTCCGCTCGCCGCGCGATGTCGGCGCGGAGCGCCTTCTTGTCGATCTTGCCGATGGCGGTGGTCGGCAGCGCGAACACGACCTCCAGCAGCTCGGGCAGTTTGTACGGGGCCAACCCGAGATCGCGTAGGAACTTCCGTAGTTCCAACAGGGTGGGCTCCTGGTCTTCCGGCACGACGTACAGGCACACGACCTCGCCGAACAGCTCGTGTGGAACGCCGACGGCGGCGCAGGCCCGTACTGCGGGGTGCCGTACGACCATCACTTCCAGGTCTTCGGCCGGGATCTTGTCGCCGCCGCGGTTGATGATGTCGCGCACCCGGCCGTTGACGACGACGTTGCCGTCGGGTCTCCTGGTGGCCAGGTCGCCTGTGCGGTAGAAGCCGTCCGGTGTGAACGCCTTCGCGGTCGCGCCCGGATCCCGGTAGTACCCCGCGACGGTGTACGGGCCCCTGGTCAGCAGTTCCCCAGGGGTGCCGTCCGGCACAGGGTCGCCGTCTTCGTCGACGAGCAGTATTTCGTCCATCGAGGACGCGGGGCGGCCCTGGGTCTCGACGATCACCGTCTCGTCGTCGTCGAGCCTCGTGTAGCACAAGAGGCCCTCGCTCATGCCGTAGCACTGTTGCAGCGTCGCGCCCAGCACGGTACGGATCCGGCTCGCCAGTTCCGGGGCGGGGCGGGCTCCGCCGACCTGGATCACCCGCAGGCTGCTGAGGTCGGCTGTCGTCTCGGCCGCCGAGATCGCCCACTGCATGGCCACGGTCGGCACGAGCGTGCAGTGCGTCACCCGCTCCCGTTCGATCAGCTCGAAGGCCTGCCGCGGGTCGGTGGGATCGCCGAGCACGACCGTGCCGCCAGCGGCCAAGGTGCCGAGCACACCGGGGCAGTTCATCACGAACCCGTGCGCGGCGGGCATCACCGCGAGGAGGACCGTGTCCTGCGAGACGTCGGCGATCTCCCGAGCTGCGCGGATCATGTACGCGTAACCGGCGTTGCCCCGCGGAATCACCTTCGGCGGACCGGTCGTCCCGCCGGACAGCAGGAACACGGCCGCGTCGTCCATGGTGGCCGGGTTCGCCGCCGGGCCAGCCAGTGGCCCGTCCCAAGGCGCGGCCGGATCGCACAGCGCGGCGAGGTCGACGTCCTCGCCCCTGGTGTCGCCGAGGCACAGGACGTGCGCCAGCGACGGGACTTCCTCGCGCATCCGGCGAGCCGATTCCACGAGGTCGGTCCGCTTGGTGCCCGATGTCACCGCAAGGGCGACCGGCTGAGCGGCGCGCACCACGTGACCCAGTTCGTAGTCACCGAACCCAGGCAGCACGAGCACCGGCGGAGCGCCGATGTCCAGCAGCGCCAGCACCAGGACGAGGAACTCCGTGCGGTTCGGCAGTTGCACCACGACTCGGTCACCCGCGCGGACACCGAGTCCCCGCAGGCGTTGCCCGGTCACCGTGACTGCCGCATCCAGTTCGCCGTGGGAAAGCCGTGCCGTCCTGCTCACCACGGCACAGTGGTCGGGACGGCGCAGACGCGCGGCGCGCAGCGAATCGGCGATCCGCTCCTCGCTCCACAGCCCGGCCCGCAGGTAGTCCTGTGCCCGTTGCCGGTCGATCGTGGGCACGTCCGCGTCGATCAGGCTCATCGGGAGTTCTCCGTGATTCCGGCGACAAGCTCGTCCACGGTGTAGTCCTCCTGGTCCCAGAGGTTGACCCGGACGCCGAACCGCTCGCGCAACTGGACCTCCAGGTCGGTCGTCTCGGTCGAGTTGAGGCCGAGATCCGCGCGCAGCCGGGTGTAGGGCCGGAGCTCGGTCAGCGTTTCCTCGGCGATGCCGATATCGAGCAACAACTGTTTGAGTACGTCCACGGACACGGTGACGGCCCCTTGTGTTTGTTTACGTTCCACGCCATTGAAGGCGCATACCGCGACGGGCTCCGGCCGAGGCTAATAGACGTCGGACAACCGGGGCAATGGATCGTTGATGCTACGTTGGGACTAGTGCGCAAAGGTTGTAGAACGGCACTCAATCGTCCGGTGTATTGCCAGGGTGTGCCGCGCTTTGCCAGCCTGGGGAGTACGTGCCCGGATGGGGATTTCCCATGCCTGTGGCGTTTGCCGGCGGTGACTTGAATCCGTCGTGGTTTCCCGATCGTTCGGGTGGCGGTTGTCCGCTGGCTGGGGGTACTGGAGGTGATCGGTGGATCAGTCGTACGCTATTCCTTATCCGCAACTCGGTTCGGTGCTCGGCGACCAGGAAGTCCGCGTGCTCGCCCAGTTGGTGAACTCCGGTGAAAATCTGTCAGGTGGGCGGTGGCGCGAGGAGTTCGAACGGCGTTTCGCCGAGCACCTCGGCGTGCCGTACGCGCTTTCGGTCACCAGCGGGACGGTCGCGTTGGAGATCGCGATCCGGCTGCTCGACCTGGACGCCGGTGACGAGGTCATCGCCACGCCGCAAACCTACAAGGCCAGTGTCCAGCCGCTGTTGAACTACCCGGTGACAGTGCGGTTCTGCGACGTGGACCCGATGTCGCTGAACGTCGACGCCACGCGGCTCGAGGCGCTGATCACCAGCCGCACCAAGGCAATCATCCTCGTGCACTACGGCGGCCTGCCCTGCGACATGGACGCGATCATGGCGATGGCGCGCAGGCGCGGTGTCACCGTGATCGAGGACTGCGCGCACGCGCTCGGTTCGGAGTACCGCGGCCGCAAACCCGGTGCGCTGGCGGACATCGGCTGCTTCAGCTTCCACTCGTCGAAGAACATCACCACGCTCGGCGAGGGCGGCATGATCACCCTGTTCGATCCCGTGCTGGCCGATCGGGTGGACCGCATCCGGTCCAACAACGCCGACGCGGTGTACCACGAGAAGGTGCGGGCCATCGGGGAACGCACCAGCGCCCACCCGTGGATGATGCACCCGGGCGTCGCCTTCACCCACGGGTGCGCCTCGATCCGGTACGGCGGCACGAACGCCACACTCGCGGAGCCGAACGCCGCGGTCGGCACCGTTCAGCTGGCCAAGCTCGACAACCTGGTCGGCAGGCGCGCGCAGATCGCCGACACCTACACCGAAGTGCTCAGCCAGTTCCCGGGTGTGCGGATGCAGCAGGGGCCGGACTCGGTCCGGCACGGCTACCACCTCTACACGTTCTTCGTCGACCCGGCAGACGGCATCCACCGCGACCGCCTGATCGCCCGGCTCGACGCGCTCGGTGTGCAGATGCAGCTGCGCTACTTCCCGTTGCACCTGCTCGCCGAATGGCGGGCGCGGGGCCACGACGCCGGTGAATGCCCTGTCGCCGAACGGATGTGGTTCGAGCATCAGGTGAACCTGCCGTGCCACCCGTCGATGACCGACCAGCAAGTCGACTACCTGGCATCCAGCCTGGACACGGTACTGCGCCGCGAACTCCGTCCGGTACCGATCACCGCAGGCGCGGCGCCGACAGCAGGAGGGTGGACCCAATGGCCGAAGTAGAGCACTACGACATCGTCGTGATCGGCGGAGGCCCGGTCGGGCTCTCCTCGGCATGGCACGCCGCCCGTCGCGGCGCACGCGTCGCCGTCTTCGAACAGTTCACGTTCGGCAACGAGCGGTGCGGCACCAGCGGAGCCGAGCGGCACTGGCGGCTGCAGTACACCGAACCGGACCTGTGCCGTCTGACCGGCGAGGCCCTGCCGCTGTGGCGTGACCTGGAACGGGCCACCGGCCACCAACTGCTGCACGCCTTCGGCAGCCTGTGGTTCGGCGACGTCGACGTGGCCACGAACGAGGGAAAGATCTCCGCGACCGCACGGACGATGGACGCGTTGTCGATCCCGTACGACTGGCTCACCGCGGCCGAGATCGAACGCCGGTACGGGTTCGCCGGCCTGCCCGGCCACTTCGAGGGGTTCGTGCAGCCCGACGGCGGCGCGGTCGACGTCCGGGCCACTGTGGACGGTCTGCTCCGGCTGTGCGAGTCCGCGGGGTGCGTGCTGCGCGCGGGAGAGCCAGTGCTGGAACTGGTCCCCGGCGGCGACGGTGTGCGGCTGCGCACCGAGCACGGGTGGTGCCGGGCCGGGAAGGTCGTGCTGGCCAACGGTCCGTACGCCAACAGGTTGCTCGCCCCGCTGGGGACCTGCCTCGGCTTCAACGTGTTCGAGATGGCGCTGGTGACTCTCCGCCAGCGGGATCCCCGTGCGCGGTACCCGTTCTGGTTCGTCTTCCAGGAGCCCACCGAACAGGACACCAACCTGTTCTACGGTTTCCCGCCCAACTCGTGGCAGGACACCGACGCGGTCCGGGTCGGCCCGGTGTTCGAGGTCAACGCGCTGGCCGAGCCCGAGCAGGCGACCGGCACCCCGGACCCGCGCCACGTGACCAGGGTGTGCGACTGGGTCGGGCGGCACATGCCGATGGTCGACGCCCGGCCGCTGGCGCGTGAGACGTGCCTGGCCGTGCTGCCGTCGGATCCCGAGCGGCAGTTCTTCCTCGGCACCGCCGAAGGCCAGTTCGACGGCGGCGGCAACGTGGTGATCTGCACCGGTGGCTGGGGGTTCAAGTTCGTGCCGCTGCTGGGCAAGGTCTGCGCCGAGCTGTGCGTCGACGGCTCCGCGAGCTACGACGTCGGCCGCCTCGCGCTGCCCGAACCCGTCCACCCGTGAGCAAAGGGAGAATCCCGGTGACCTCCGCACAGCACGACATCGCCGTTGTCGGGATGGCCGGCCGCTTCCCCGGCGCCCCCGACATCGACGCCTACTGGCACAACCTCCGCGCGGGCGTGGAGTCGATCCAGCCGCTGGGGGAGGAGGAGCTGCTCGCCGAAGGTCTCGACCGCGAGCTGATCGGCGGACAGGACTACGTGCCGGTCGCCCCGACGCTGGACGGCATCGAGCTCTTCGACGCCCGGTTCTTCGGGTTCACCGCGCGGGAAGCGGCGTTGCTCGATCCGCAGCAGCGGTTGTTCCTGGAAACGGCGTGGCACGCGATGGAGCACGCGGGGATCGACCCGGCCAGGTGTGTCAACGCCGGGGTGTTCGCCGGGGGGAACATGCCCGCCTACCTGATGTCCAACCTGCTCGGCGGCAACCGGATCGTGCTCGACTCGGCCATGTTCGAGCTGCAGATCCACAACGACAAGGACTACCTCGCCAGCCGGACCGCCTTCAAGCTCGGGCTGACCGGGCCCGCGGTGAACGTGCAGACGGCGTGCTCGACGTCTCTCGTGGCGGTGCACCAGGCTGCCGCGTCGCTGCGGTCCGGCGCCTGTGAACTGGCCTTGGCCGGTGGCGTGTGCGTCCGGGTGCCGCACCGGGTGGGCTACCGCTACGAGCAGGGCCTGATCTACTCACCCGACGGGCATTGCCGTCCGTTCGACGCCGACGGCGCGGGCACTGTTTTCGGCAACGGTGTCGGTGTGGTCGTGCTCAAGCGACTGGCCGACGCCCAGCGCGACGGCGACCGGGTACTGGCCGTGCTCAAGGGTTCCGCGGTGAACAACGACGGAATGGACAAGGTCGGCTACACCGCGCCGAGCGTGCGCGGGCAGGAAGCGGTGGTCGCCGAGGCGATCGCCGCCAGTGGCGTGCCCGCGCGGTCGATCACCGCGGTCGAGGCGCACGGCACCGGCACCCACGTCGGTGACCCGATCGAGATCGCCGCGCTCACCAGGGCCTTCGGTAGATCCACATCGGACACCCAGTTCTGTGCGGTGAGTTCGGTCAAGTCGAACATCGGCCACCTCGAGTCCGCGGCGGGGATCGCCAGCTTCATCAAGGCCGTGCTGCAGTTGCAGCACCGGACACTGGTGCCCAGCCTGCACTTCAACCAGCCCAACCCGCGCATCGACTTCCCGGCCACGCCGTTCTTCGTCAACGACGAGCTGCGCGAGTGGCCCAACGGCCGGTTCCCGCGCCGGATCGGCGTGAGCTCGTTCGGCATCGGCGGGACCAACGCCCACGTGGTGCTGGAACAGGCACCGGAGCCGGACACCGCCCCGGCCGCCGACGACCGGCCGCACCTGGTGGTGCTGTCAGCCAAGACCCCGGCCGCGTTGGACGCGATGAGCCAGGCGGTCTCGGGCAAGCTCGCCGAGCTCGAACGGACACCCCTGGCCGACATCGCACACACCTTGCAGGTGGGCCGTGCGCCGATGCGCTATCGCCGTGCCGTCGTCGCCGCCGACACGGCAGACGCGGCGGCGGTGTTGTCCGGCGCTGACCAGGGCAGGGTTCGTACCGCCGACGCGGGCCTCACCCCGGCCAGGGTGGTGTTCCTGTTCCCTGGCCAGGGCGCGCAGTACCCCGGCATGAGCCAGGGCCTGTACGAGAACGAGCCGGTGTTCACCGCGGCGATGGACGAGTGCGCGGGCCTGCTGGCCGAACCGCTCGGCATCGACCTGCGCACGGTCCTCTACCCGAGCGAGCGCACCGAGGACGGGCTCACGCAGACCTCGCTGGCCCAGCCCGCGTTGTTCGCCACCGAGTACGCGCTGGCCCAGCTGCTGCTCTCGTGGGGCGTCGAACCGGACATGATGGTGGGCCACAGCATCGGCGAGTTCGCGGCAGCCTGCCTGTCCGGAGTGCTGTCACTGGCGGACGCTGCCCGCCTGGTCGCGGTGCGCGGCAAGCTGATGCGAGACCTGCCCACGGGTTCGATGGTCTCGATCGCGGCCGCCGCGGCGGACGTCGAGCCGTTGCTGCCGCCCGCGGTGTCCATCGCGGCCGTCAACGCACCGACGCTGTGCGTGGCCTCCGGACCGCACGACGCGATCGCCCAGCTCACCGAACGGTTGACCGCCCAGGAACTCACCGTTCGGCCGTTGCACACCTCACACGCGTTCCATTCGTCCATGATGGACCCGATCGTGGAGCCGTACACCCGCACCGTGGCAGAGGCGACACTCGACGCGCCGGGAAGGCCGTTCGTCTCCTGCGTCACCGGCGAACCCATCACGGCCGAACTGGCCACGGACCCGTCGTACTGGGGCACGCACATGCGCCGCCCTGTCCGGTTCGCGGACGCTGTCCGCGCCGCGGTCGGTGGCCGGCCCGCCGTGCTCGTCGAGGTCGGACCGGGCAACACGCTCAGCACACTGGCGCGGGCCGCGGAGTGGGCCGATCAGCCCCGTCCGGCTGTGGTCACGACGATGCGCAGGCCGGACGAGTCCGTTGCGGACGGTCAGGTGCTGCGGACCGCGGTCGGCGACGTCTGGCTATTCGGCGGCGCCGTGGACTGGCCCGCCATGCACGACGGCGGGCGCGGCCGGGTGGAACTGCCCGGTTACCCGTTCCAGCGGGACCGCTACTGGATCGAGCCACGCGGAACCGGACAGGCCGCGGACATCACCGGTCAGATCACCGAGCACGAGGATCCCGCGGCGGACGAGCTCCCGAAGGCCACCCGGCCGGGCACGCTGGTGACCCCGTACGTGGAACCGGCCGACGACCTGGAAACCGCGATCGCCGGGGTGTGGGAGGAGCTGTTCGGCATCGCGCCGATCGGCACCCGGGACAACTTCTTCGAACTCGGCGGCCACTCGCTGCTGGCCACCCAGGTGCTCAACCGGATGCGGGCCGCGGTCGGCGCCACCGTGCCGATGAGCGAACTGCTGGCCACGCCCACCATCAGCGGACTGGCCGAGCAGGTGCGGGCGACCGGCACCGAAGACGCCGACGAGCCACTGCCCGCCATCGTCGCACGACCCGAGCAGCGGTTCGAACCGTTCCCGCTCACCGAGATGCAGCAGGCGCAGTGGATCGGCAGGCTGTCCAGTTTCGACATGGGTGGCGTGGCCCCGCACCTGTACTTCGAGTTCGACAGCCGCACCATCGAGGTGGCCCGGCTGGAACGCGCGTGGCAACGAGTGGTGCGCCAGCACGACATGATGCGGATGGTCGTGCTGTCCGACGGCAGGCAACGCATCCTGCCGGACGTGACGCCGTACCGGTTCGAGATCCTGGACCTGCGGGAGGCCGACGCGCAGACGGCCGAGCGGCAGTTGGCCGAGATCCGCGACCGGTTGGGCACGGAGGTGCGCCGCGCCGACGTGTGGCCGTTGTGGGAGGTCCGGGTCAGCCTGCTGCCGGAGCACGTCGTCCGCGTGCACATCAGCTTCGACTTGCTGGTCGCTGACGTGTCGTCGTTCTTCTACCAGATCCTGCCGCAGTGGCGGGAGTTCTACCACGAGCCCGAGCTGGAACCGACCGAGCTGACGCTGTCCTTCCGTGACTACGTGTTGGCGGAAGAGGAACTGCGGCAGACCGCGCGGTACGAGCGCGCGCTGGAGTACTGGCGGAAACGGGTTCGGGAACTGCCGCCCGCGCCGGAAGTGCCGACCGTGCAGAGCACCGCTGGTGAACGGCTGGAGTTCGTGCGCAGGCACGCCCGGCTGGACGCCGAGGTGTGGGGCCGGATCAAAGCCAAGTCCGGCGAGTTCGGCGTCACCGCGTCCAGTGCGATGCTCGCCGCGTTCGCCGTCACGATCGGCACGTGGAGCAAGTCCCAGCGGTTCACGCTGAACTTCACCGCGGTGAACCGGCTGCCGCTGCACGAGCAGGTCGACGACCTGGTCGGCGAGTTCGCGTCCTTCGACCTGCTCGAGGTGAACGCGGTGTCGGCGGCCAGCTTCGCGGAGCTGGTGCGTGACCTGCAACGCCAGAGCTGGGCGGACTTCGAACACCGGTACGTCAGCGGCGTGCGCATCCTGCGTGAGCGGGCCAGGGCACGTGGTGGTGCCGGTGACGTCATGCCGGTCGTGTTCACCAGTGCGCTCGGCAGCGACATCGACGGCAAGCCCACACCGTCCCCTGTGGACTGGCTCGGCGAACAGGCGTACTTCGTCTCGCAGACCCCGCAGGTGACGATCGACCACTTCCTGCTGGAGTTCGACGGCAACCTCGAACTGGCGTGGCACGCCGTCGACGGGCTGTTCCCCGACGGCATGATGGCCGAGATGTTCCAGGCATACCAGGACTTCGTTGTCGGTCTGGCCGACAGCGACGGCTGGCACCGGGCCCCGGTGCTCGACCTGCCCGCGTGGCAGCTCGAAGCCAGGGCAGCGGCCAACGACACAGCCGGTGAGCTGCCCGTGGGCGTGCTGCCCGCCCGGGTGCTGGCCCGGACCGCGGCGGCCGGGCCCGCGGTGATCGCCGATGACCGCACACTCGGTTACGCCGAACTGACCGGCCGGGCAGTGGCGCTGGCCCGTGAGCTGACCGAGGCCGGATCCGGCCGGGGCACCGTGGTTGGCATCGGCCTGGCCAAGGGGTGGCGGCAGATCGTGGCGGCGCTGGCGGCCTCGGCGGCGGGCTGCACCTACGTGCCGCTCGACCCCGACCTGCCGGAGGCGCGCCGCCGGTGGCTGGTCGAGCAGGCGGGCATCTCGTGTGTCCTGGCCGAGCGGGCGACAGCGGAACTCTGGCCGAACGCGCCGCACGTGCTGACGGTGTCCGACGACGTCGACTGGGAATCGGCGGATGTGACCAGCTGGACGTGCCCGGCGCAGCCCGACGACACCGCCTACGTCATCTACACCTCAGGTTCCACCGGCACGCCCAAGGGCGTGGCCGTCAGCCACCAGGCCGCGTTGAACACCCTGGTGGACGTCGAACAGCGCTACGGTGTCCAGGCGGGTGACCGGGTACTGGGGCTGTCCGCGCTGAACTTCGACCTCTCGGTGTTCGACGTGTTCGGCATGCTCGCGGTCGGCGGCGCCATCGTGCTGCCCGACGTCGAGGACCGCCGCAACCCGGCACGCTGGGCCGAACTGTGCCAGCGGCACGGGATCACGGTGTGGAACTCGGTGCCCGCGCTGATGCAGATGCTGGTCGAGCACGTCGAATCGGCTGGCGAGCCGGGCGCGGTGTCGTCGCTGCGGCTGGTGATGCTCAGCGGGGACTGGATTCCGCTGTCCCTGCCCGACCGGCTGCGGGCGGTGGTACCGGCGACCGAGGTGATCAGCCTCGGCGGCGCGACCGAGGCCGCCGTGTGGTCGATCGCCTACCCGATCGGGGCGGTGCCGCCGGACTGGCCGTCCATCCCGTACGGCCGCCCGCTGCGCAACCAGCGTTTCCACGTGCTCAACGAGCGGCTGCGGCACGCGCCGGTGTGGGTGCCGGGACACCTGTACATCGCCGGTGCCGGTCTGGCCCAGGGGTACTGGAACGACGAACAGCGCACCGCCGAGTCGTTCTTCGTGCACCCGGAGACGGGCGAACGGCTGTACCGCACGGGTGACCTCGGCCGGTACCTGCCGGACGGCACCATCGAGTTCCTCGGCCGGGACGACTTCCAGGTCAAGATCGGCGGCTACCGGATCGAGCTCGGCGAGATCGAACACGCGCTCGCCCAACACCCGGATGTGGTGAACGCCGTCGCCTCGGCGCTCGGCGCCCGCACACAACAGCGGCTGGTCGCGCACGTCGTGCCGTCCCCGTCGGACACACGAGACGAGACGGAGTTCGCCGACCGGTTGCGGGCACACCTGGCCACCACGCTGCCGTCGTACATGATCCCGGCCGACTTCGTGCTCATCGACGAGATGCCGTTGAGCGGCAACGGAAAGGTCGACCGGTCCGCACTGCCCGAGCCGCGCCGCGCAGGCAGCGGCGAGGCCGTGGCGGACGCCGAGCTCAGCGGGCCGCTGCGCACACTGCTGGTCCTGGCGGCCGACCTGCTCAACGTGGACCAGCCCGGTCCGCGGGACAACTTCTTCGAACTGGGCGGCGACTCCATCATGGGCGTGCAGTTCGTCGGCAGGGCCAACGCCGAGGGCATCCCGGTCACCCCGCAGGACCTGTTCGAGAGCACGACGTTCCTCGACCTGGCCCGGACCCTCCCGGCGGAGACGGGGATCGGGGACGTGGGCTCGGCCGTGGCGCTCACCCCGCACCAGGCCCTGGCCGCGGCCCAGGCCGGGTCCGTGGTGCTGGACGTGCCGGACGACTTCGACCCGGTACTCGCCGGACAGGCGTTGCGGGCGCTGTTCGACCGCCACCTGGCGTTGCGGTCCCGCGTGCGGACCGACGACGGGCAACGGTTCGCGGTGCCACTCGAACCGGCCGAGGTGCCCGACGTGGCCGAGATCGACCTCAGCGCACTGCCCGAGCAGGTGCGGGCCGAAGCCGTGCCGCAGATGGTCGCGGAGATGGCCGGGGAACTCGATGCCGAGGCCGGGCCGGTGCTCAAGGTCGCGGTGATCCGGCTCGGCGACCACGGCAGCGTCCTGGCCTGCGCGGTGGCCCAGTTCCTGATCGACGACGGCGCCGTGCTGATGCTGTGCCGGGAACTGGCCCACGTCTACCGGCGGCTGGCCGACGGACAACCGGTGGTGTGGACCGCGAGCGCCGGAACACCACAGGCGTGGAACGAAGGACTGCGCCGGGAACTGACACACCCGGCCGGGATCGTGGAACCCTCCGGCACACCACGGGACCTGACCCGGCAGCACACGATCGAACTGGACGCCACCAGTACCGCGGACCTGTTCGGCGCCGCAGCGGCCAGCTACCACCTGGACCCGGCCGAGGTGCTGACAACCGCCGCGGCTGCCGCGCTGGGCCGTGTGCTGGCCGAACCACCGCAACTGCTGGTGGAACGCTCGGTGCGCGGTGACCTGTCCGGCAGCGACGAACCCGCCGGGCACCTCGTCGGCCGGGTGACCGAACTGACCACTGTGGACCCGGCGACCGAAGTCGGCCCTGAGCGGTACCTGGCCGCCGTGAAGACCCAGCTGCGTTCCCCACAGCCACAGCCGGTGCGCGGCGCGACGATCGCGGTCAGGGAGCTGGTGACCTGGGACCGGGGCGAGATCGAGTTCGCTGTGTCCTCGGAGTTCGTCGGCGTGACCGGGACCGCGGGCTGGCACGACGACACCGTCGGTCAGCTGAGCACGGCGGTCGTCGACGGCGCACTGCGAATCCGTTGGCAGCTGGGCGAGTCCGTGTCCGAAGACGAGGCGGCCCGGCTGGCGGAGACGTCGCGCGTGGTGCTGGCGGAGATCGGCGAGCACTGCCGCGCGTCCAGGGAAGGCTCCTACGACCCGTCCGACTTCCCGCTGGCCGACCTCTCCGGGGACGAGCTCGGCGAGTTCCTCAACGACTTGCGAGGACTGTGATGAGCACCAACGGAGTCCGCGACATCGCGGACATCTACGAACTGTCCCCGATCCAGCAGGGCATGCTCTACGAACAGCTCGCCCAGCCCGGCATCGGCATCTACGTGGAGCAGCTGCGGCTGGAGTTCGTCGGCACCATGCACCCCGAGCACTTCGAACGGGCGTGGCAGCTGGTCGTCGACCGGCACCCGATCCTGCGCAGCTCGTACCACTGGCGCAAGAACGGGACCGCGGTGCAGGTCGTGCACGGCGCGGCCACGCTGCCACTGGAAACGCTGGACTGGCGTGACCTCGACGAACAGACACAGGAGGACCGGCTGGAGGCGTCGCTGACCGCGGAGCGCGCGGCCGGGTTCGACCTCACCGACGTGCCGTTGATGCGCAGTACCTTGATCCGTCGTGGCCCTGACAAGTGGACGTTCTCCTGGCGGTTCTCGCACCTGTTGATGGACGGCTGGTCGTTCACGCTGGCAATCCAGGACTTCATCGACAACTACCGGCTGCTGTGCCGCGGCGGCCACCCCACCGCGGCTGCGGGGCGGCCGTACCGCGACTACCTGTCGTGGTGGCGGGACCGGGACACCACGGCGGCACAGCGGTTCTGGCGCGAGGAACTCGCCGGGTACCAACCCGTCGAACAGCTGCACCTCGGCGGAGCCGACGTGCGCGCGGGCCAACCCACCCACGCCTACTTCGAGCGAATCCTGGGTGACCTGGCACCCCGGCTGACCGCGTTGGCCAGAGCCGAGCAGTTGACGCTCGCGACGTTGGCACAGGGCGCCTGGTTCATCGTGCTGGGCCGTTTCCTCGGCCGCACCGATCTGGCGTGCGGGATCACGATGGCGCACCGGCCCGCCGACCTGGTCGCGTCCGGCGAGATCCTCGGCCCGATGATCGCCACCATGCCGCTGCGCAGGCAGCTCGCGCCCACGATGGTGCTGCGGTCGTGGCTGCGGGAGTTCGGCAGGCACGTCATCGAGGCCACGCAGCACAGCGCGGTGCCGCTGCCGGAGATGCAGGCGCTGCTCGACATGGACCCGTCGATCCCGTTGCTGCAGAGCAGCGTGTCCTACGAGAACGTGCCGATGCCGGACTTCGACCTGACCGACGTCGGCGCGGAGATGACCGAGCTCGGCTACGACGGCAGGCCGCACTTCCCGATCACGATGGTGATCATGCCGGGCGACGACATGCCGCTGCGTGTCGTCTACGACCGCAGGAAAGTGGGTGACGACGTCGCCGCGCGGTTCGCCGAGGAGGTCGTCTCGGTGCTCACCCAGATCATCGAACGCCCCGAGCTGACGCTGGGGGAGCTGTCGTTCCTCAGCACGCCGCAACCCGAGACCACCGCCTTGGCCCAGCCGGTGGCCGAATGCCTGCACGAGACGTTCCGGCGGCACGCGCGCGAAAACCCGGACGCCACCGCCATCTCCTGCGAGCTCAAGGCGTTGACCTACCGGGAGCTGGACGAGTACTCGGACCGCATCGCCGCCACCTTGCGAGCCCGGCACCCGGGAGCGCGGCGAGTGGGCCTGTCGATGCTCCGCTCCATCGACCTGGTGGCCGCCATGATCGGCGTGTTCAAAGTCGGCGCGGCCTACGTACCGCTGGACCCCGCGTACCCGCCGGAGCGGTTGGCCGACATGCTGGCCGACTCGGGCGCGGAACTGGTGCTCACCGACGGCTCGGCGGCGCTGCCCGTGGAGGACTCGCGAGTGGTCTCGTTGCTGGACGTCGTCGAGCAACCGAACACGGGGGAGCCGTCCCCGGCCGATGATCCCGACGCGCCCGCCTACCTGCTCTACACGTCCGGGTCGACCGGCAGGCCGAAGGGCGTGCCGATCACCCACCGCAACGTGCAGAGCCTCTTGGCGGCGGGCCGCGAGGTGTTCGGTTTCGAAGCGGACGACGTGTGGACCTTCGCGCACTCCTTCGCCTTCGACTACTCGGTGTGGGAGATCTGGGGCGCGTTGGGCAACGGCGCACGGTTGGTCGTGGTGCCGCAGGCGACTGGCCGCGACCCGCGTGCCCTGGCCCGGCTGATCGCGCAGCAGCGGGTGACGGTGCTCAGCGAGACCCCGTCGCTGTTCGAACACCTGGTGCTGGAACTGGCTGGCGAAACGACCCTGCGCAAGGTGTTCCTCGGCGGTGACCGGCTGGACCCCGTCATCCTGCGGCCGTGGTTCGCGCGGTTCGGCAACCGCGGCATCGAGTTGTACAACCTGTACGGCGTCACCGAGGCCACTGTGGTGTCCACCTATCACCTGGTGAGCGAGGACGAGGTACGCGCCGACCAGCCGATCCCGATCGGCCGTGCGCTGCCCAACCAACGCGCGTACCTGCTTGACGAGCACGACCGCCCAGTCCCGGTCGGGGCCACCGGTCAGCTGTGTGTGGCCGGGCACGCGGTCGCCACCGGATATCACGCCAGGCCTGAGCTCACTGCGCAGCGGTTCGGCGCGGATCCGTCGGCGATGCCCCTGTACCGCACCGGTGACCTGGCCACCGCCACATCCACCGGGGAGATCCGGTTCCTCGGCCGGGCCGACTCGCAGATCAAGGTGCGTGGGTTCCGCGTCGAACTGGGCGAGATCGAAGCCACGCTGCGAGAGGCACCGGGGGTGCGGTCGGCCACGGTCGTCGTGCACGCGAGCCGCGTCGTCGGCTACGCCGTGCCCACCGAACCAGGCGTGGAGGGGCTTGCCGAGCAGCTGCGGGACTTCCTGCGCACCCGGCTGCCCGAGCACATGCTGCCGGTCGCGGTGTACTGGATCGACCGGATTCCCACCACACCGGGCGGCAAGGTGGACCTCGCCGCGCTGCCCGCGCCGGACGCCGTGACAGCGGGCGAGTTCATCGCCCCGCGGACCGACACCGAACGGCTGCTCGCCCACCTGCTGTCCGAGGTGCTGGAGGTGCCGAAGGTGGGCGCGGGTGACGCACTGGGCGAACTGGGCCTGCACTCGCTGGACGCGATGCGGCTGACCGCGCGGTTGCGCGGCGAACACGCGCTGGACCTGGCGTTGAGCGATCTGCTGGCCGCCCGCACGGTGGCCGACCTGGCGACGGCGATCGAGGCGGTGCGGGCACGGTGAACACACCGGAACACCACAGCAGTCCGGAGAACCGGCAGTGGCGCGAGCGCGTCCGGCGGTTCGCCGAAGAGCGGATCGCGCCGCTGTCCCCCAAGATGGACAAGACCGCCAGCCTGGACCCGACTCTGCGCGAGCAGTTGTTCGCCGCCGGGCTGATGTCGGTGGAGATCCCGCGCGGCTACGGCGGCACCGGCGGCACCCTGCTGCAACTGGTGCTCACCATCGAAGAGGTGGCCAGGGTGGATCCGGGCGTCGCGGTCGGCGTCGACGTCCACAACGTGCTCGTCGCGGGCACGTTGCTGCGGCAGGCAACCGGTGACCAGCGCCGGACCTACCTCCCGCTGCTGGCCTCCGGGAAGGTCGGCGCGTTCGCCCTGTCGGAGGACCAAGCGGGCAGCGACGCCTTCGCGTTGACCACCACCGCCCGGCCGACCGGCGACGGCTACGTGCTCACCGGACGCAAGCGGTGGACCAGCAACGCGCGCAACGCCGACCTGCTGCTGACGTTCGCGCTCGTGGACGGCGGCGGGCCCACGGCGTTCCTGGTACCGAAGGACGCCGTCGGGGTGTCCACCGAAGACCGCGTCGAGCAGATGGGAGTGCGGGCGGCGCACACCGCGGACGTGGTGTTCGACGGCACCCCGGTCCGGACCGCCCAGCGGATCGGGCCGGTGGGCGGCGGGCAGACGGTCGCGATGGCCGCACTCGACCTGGGGCGGCTGGGCATCGCCGCGCAGATGGTCGGCCTCGCCCAGGGCGCGCTGGACGTGGCCGTCGCCTACAGCCGGACCCGCGAGCAGTTCGGCACCCGGATCGCCGGATACCAGGGAGTCCAGTTCCCGCTGGCCGACGCGGCCAGTCAGTTGGCCGCGGCGCGGGCGCTGGTGTACGAGTCGGTCGACGTCTTCCAACGGGACGACGACGCCGTGAAACGGATGCGCTTCGCGGCGATGGCGAAGTACACCGCGTCCCAGGTGGCGGAGCGTGCGGCGTCGGTGGCTGTGGAAACCCTGGGCGGCAACGGGTTCACCGACGCCTATCCCGCTGAACGGTTCTACCGGGACGCCAAGGCGGGCAAGATCTACGAAGGCACGTCCAACATCCTGCTCCGCAACATCGCCTCGATCATGACGGGGGTGAGCGCGGGTGACTGAACAGTTGCGGCTGCTGTGTTTCCCGTACGCGGGCGGCAACGCCCAGACGTACGTCCGGTGGCGAAAGCTGCTGGGACAGGACGTCGACGTGCGTCCCATGCAGCTACCCGGACACGGCGAACGGATCAGGGAGACGCCTCAGCACCGGTGGGACGGTCTGCTGGCCGATGTCCGGGCCAAGCTGGTCGGGATGCTGGACCGGCCGATCGCGTTGTTCGGCCACAGCCTCGGTGCCTTGCTCGCCTTCGAGTGCGCGCGGATCCTGGTGGCCGAGTACGGCATCCGGCCTGTGCGTCTGCTGGTCTCCGGTCACCGGGCGCCGCACCTGCCGCTGCGGGAGGAGGTGCTCCACCACCTTCCGGACGCGGAGTTCCTCGCCAGGCTGAGCGAACGATCCCGCACGCTGCGCGCGTTGACCGATCCCGCGTTCCGCAAGCTCCTGGTGCCGATGCTGCGGGCCGACTTCACCGCGTCCGAGACGTACGCCTGGCTCGACGGGCCGCCGCTGGAGTGCCCCGTCACCGCGCTGTGGGGTGAGCAGGACCCGGACGTGGACCTGGCGGAGACCACAGCATGGCAGCGGCACACGACGGGTCAGTTCGACGTCGTCCCGTTCGCGGGGGACCACTTCTTCGTCGACGACAAGTGGAAGGAGGTGGTGGCCGCGGTCGGTGATCGGCTCCGGCCGCGCACCGGGAGCGCGGCACGCCGCCCGCTGTAAAAGACAATAAGGTTAGCCTAGCCTTGTAACCCGAGGTCGGGTGCGGTGGAATTGAGCGATGTACGAAGCATCAGTACGGATTGGCGAAGCCGCTGCCCTCTACGGACTGACTCCGTCGACACTGCGCTGGTGGGAAAAGCAGGGGGTGCTGCGCCCACCGAACCGCGACAGTGGCCGCAGGCAATACCGCGACGAGGATCTGCGTCGCATCGGACTGGCGTACCTGTGTTGTGTGACTGGGGGAATGGTCTTGGACGACGTGGCCACGATCACGTCCGGCAGCATCGGCCTGAGGTCCTGGCAACGCGCGGTGCGCGACCAGGTGGAACGGCTGGAACGGCAGATGGAGACGTTGGAGTCCGCGCACGCGTACCTGAGCGGCCTGCTCGAATGCCCGGACGACGACATCGCGCAGCAGTGCCCGTATCTCGACGCCGAGTTGATCGCCCACACCCCGCGCGGCCGCGCACGGCACATGGGTCTGGTGGAAGCGGCTCGAGCGGCGATGAAACGCGCCGAATGGCGGGCGGGCAGGCCGTCGTCGACACCGCTGGACGGCGCACCGGCATCGGATTCGGCGCCGGAGAACACCAAGCCGACGTGCAAGAGCTGCGCGCAGCCGTTGGTCAGGCTGTCGCGTGGGCGGCCGCGGAAGTACTGCTCCCACGCGTGCCAGCAACGCGCCTACCGCGCGCGGCAGGAGAAACGGCGGGGCAGTCAGCAGATCGGGGTCTGCCCAGGACAGGGGGTGTAGGCGCCGGGCGCGTACACGTGATCGGTCCACATTGGCCGGAACGGTTCGATCCGATGTGGACCGATCACGGCTGCTACGGCGCGTCGACGCCAACCGGTCGGTGCGCGAGCCCCTCCCGCATCGCCATCAGCGCGGCCTCGGTCCGGTCGGCCGCGCCCATCTTGCGGTAGATCATGTGCAGGTGGGCCTTGACGGTCTGCTCGGCGATCCGGAGCGTCCGGCTGATCCGGCGGTTGGACAGCCCCTGGGCCACCAGGTCGAGCACCTGTTGCTGACGCCGGGTCAGATCGAGGTTCCGCCTGCCCGGATCGCTTTCCCCGGTACCGGGCCGCGTGGTGGTCACGGCGGGGGCGGGTGGCCGGTCGATCCACTCCAGTTCGCCGCGAACCGCCCGCGCGAGCGCCCCCAACTCCTGGAGCTGCTCGAGCACGTCGTCGAGGATGGCGAGAAGCGTCGTGGCGTCGTCGTACCGCCGGCCTGCCGTCAGTGGCTGGTCGGTCATCTTCGCTGTGTCCCCCTTCTGCCCCCATATCCCGGTCACGGTCTGTTGTAGACAGTGCGTTACCGGGATCTCACCGCCGAGCGGCGTGGTCGTCGCCCCGAACGGCGGACACCAGACTGGTTCGGCCGGCCCGCTCCCGACGCGCCCGGTCGATGGCGTCGGGGCGGCCGTTCACCAGCCCCCGGTGCATCGCGGTGACAACGGCCTCGGTCCGGTCCGCGACCCCCAGCTTGTGATACACGACATGCAGATGCGCTTTGACGGTCTGCTCGGTGATGTGCAGGGTCCGTGCGATCTGGCGGTTGGACGACCCCAGTGCCAGCAGGTCCAGTACCTGCTGCTGGCGCTGGGTGAGCCGGAACCGCGTCTCCGCCTGCCCGGGTTCCGGTTGGGCCTGCTGGGGTTTGCGCTGCGGCACCTCGTGGACGGGGTGGACGGGGTGCTCCCTGACCGGGTGGATCAGGCGGGCCGTGCGGGTGCGCTGCGCGGGCAAGGTCTCCCTGGTCCGGCGAGCGAAGTCGCCGAGTTCCTGTAATCCGGCCAGCACCTGGTCGATCACCTCGATCGCCTCGCTGATCGTCTTCGTGTCGTGTCGTGTCGGATGGAAAGGACCGGCTGCTCGGTCGGCTGCCACTCTTCCGCTCACCCTTTCGTACGGGGTTGTCTGGCGAGACACCCTTGTTCCGCATACGGGTCACTGACGTCGTGACCGAGGGAAAGCCGCCCCGGGCGCGTCCGGGGAGGTGGGTGCGGCACTATCCGAGTCCCCAGGCACGAATGCGAAACTTCGGATCCCCCTTGACGTAGCGACGCGTGCAGACAGGTGCAGGCTCATCGTTCCCGCTGGTAGAAGGAGCATCGTTACGTGCGCTCAATATATACGTAACAATGACCCTTTGGGAAGCGTGACGATTCAAAAACCATCGGATGTGACGAAAACCAACCGGTGTTGTGTGACGGAACAACATTGGCCACGTATGTGTGAACGGCTACATATCGGAGCGGCTTGGCGTGTCCTATACCGAAGAAAGGACTGATTCGGTCCAGACAGGTTGCGGATGCGCGGGATTGTCGGTATCACGATCTTCGTCGAGTCGATCTTGAAACCCCTGCCCGGTCCGGCTTCTGCGCTGGTTGAAGACTTCATCACCCTGTCGGTACTCCGTCAAGTCGGGCCGAGCCGACGGTCGCGAACGGCGGAATACTTCGTCCGGTCCGGTATCCAACGCGGGTAGAATTACAGCGATGTTTCGTGCTCTCTCTGTGTATTGGGCTACCGCAATGGCTTGCACGGACGGAGCATTCCGAGGACGTTTCGAACACTTAGCGTTACAGTGGCGAAACGGGGTTCGGGCGATCGCATTTGGACACTATTGCGTGTGCTTCGCACCTCAATGTGACCAGCGCGATAACGATTTCCCAAGGATTTCGCGCAGTAGGCGTTCGATGGCCGGGCCTCGTGAGCAGGTCCCGGTCCGCGCCAAGCGCAGGCCAACCGCACCGCGCACCGCTAAGTCAAGCGCAAGTGGGTCAGTGGCAGGGTGTGCAGGCCGTTGTTGCGCCTAGATGGTGGTAGCTGGTTGTCGGTAAGGATGCATGCGCGTAGGCGGCGCCATGCCTGGTGCTGCCCTTGGCCCACGCGTTGCTCACAAGATCAGAATACGACTGCGGTCCGTTTTCACCCGTTCGTGGTGCGGACCAGCGGGTCTGCCATCCATTGCGTGTCACACACATCGCATACCGAGTGGGTCCGCGCCGCGATCCGGGACTACCTCGGCTTGTCCGATGATGGCGGAACGGTCACCCTCGATCGCGATAACCTCACCGACCCGGCCGAGCAGGCTCGTAAAGCCACCTTGAACTGGGTCGTCGCGGCGGGGCTCAACGGGCAGATACCGCACGCCGGAGGGAACCCTGACCATGGAAGTACGGCAGATCCCGACAGGATCGGGCATCAACGGCCGCCCGATCCTGCATGACGTTCAGCCGGACGCCCGGCACCTGGCCTACCACTGGGAAGGCACTTGGTACACGTGGTGCGGCGAGCGCGTGCCAGAGGATCACAGGTGCCCGCATGAGTCGGAGATTCGCCAGGCGCGTCCGTGGCGGTCAACGAACTGCGACCGCTGCCACAAGCTCTACACCGCTGGTAGCAGTCTGGGAAACCCTTTGACGGCGGCCAACTACCCGCCCTGGGACACGAAAGCGTCCTAACGCGACAGAAGCCCCCTCGCGACGAGGGGCTTCTGTTGTCTTGGGTGATCACCACCAATGGATCTTGACCATGGCGTAGGCGATGCCTGGCCGGATCGGCGGGTGGTTGATGATCTTGCAGTCGAACGAAAGGGGCTTCTGGCGTTCTACCTTGTCGGCGAGCTCACGCAACCGTTGAGCAAGCTCGTTCGCCGACTGGTCGGTCACTTCGTTCACGGCCGACCATCCTCTCAGGCTACCCAAAACGTGGGTACCCCGGTGGCGTCGTCATCGTCGCAGCGGCCGTCGAGTGCGCCTTCACGGCCTCGGTGCACCATCATCCGGTAGATCAACCGCGCCGCCTGGCCGTGACTGTCGGCAAGGTGTTCTGCGACGAATAGGTCCGGCGTCCCGCGTTCGACGGCTCAGTCGCCATGGCGTATGAGTTATGCATGATCACAGCGGTCGTGTTCGACGTGGGGGCGACCTTGCTGGACGACACCCAGGAGTGGGGCGCTTGGGCCGACTGGATTGGTGTTCCGCGGCACACGTTCTCTGCGGTACTCGGTGCTCTCACAGCCTCGGGGCGGGACAACGCCGAGACGTTTCAGATCCTTCGGCCCGGGTTCGACGTCGCCCGGGAGCGGCAGATGAGGGAGGATGCCGGACGCGGGGAAATGATCACTGACAGTGATCTGTGCCCAGATGTCAGGCCTTGTCTTGACGCCTTGAGGAACGAGGTATTTGGGTTGGCATAGCGAGGAACCAGACCCGGCGTGCCGCAGAGTTGTTACGTGGACTTGGTTTGCCGGTCGACCGGGTCGCCACGTCTGGAGAGCGGGGCGTGGCCAAGCCGGATGCCGACTTCTTCAGCCAGGTCATTGCCATGGCTCCTGGCACGCCTCATGAGACCGTCTATGTCGGTGATCATCGGGACAACGACATAATCCCGGCGAAGGCGGCAGGGCTACGCACCGCTCTGATCCGCCGCGGCCCGTGGGGCCATCTGTGGGCGGACGATCTGGCGGTCGTGCGATCAGCAGACTGGATCATTGACTCACTCGCCAACCTGCCCGACCTGCTGGCTACGGCCGACTGATCCCCATCCAGTTGGCGAAGTCCTTTGTCATGTCGTGGTCCGCTTTTGGCAACAGTGGAGGTACTGAGAGATAAGGCAGGATATCCGCCTAGGAAATGATTACGGAGAGTAGAACACATCGCGGGCCCGGCGTTCGAGAGGGTGTACCCACCGACATGCACCCCACCTTCGTGATGGCAGATTAGTCGCGAAGCGTGAGATCATCCTACAATCTGGTGGATGTGTCGGCATGACGGAGACGCGTTCGACGCACGGCAGTGCCGCGTGTGTCGGAGTTCCGCGCTATGGATCGCTGAAGTGCTGGCAGCGCTTGGGCACCGAAGACGTGGGTATTCTCAATGCTGTACCTCTTCGCGGAGGAACGCCCTCGGTCGACGGGTCGGGGGGGCACGCGGAGGGGCCTACCGCGAAGAGGGTTGGTGGTCCTAGTGGCCGACGAACTTGATGGACTGGACATCGGCGAGCGGATTCAGGCGATTCGTGAACGCAAGGGAAAGTCGCGGCCAGTTGTCGCTGGTCTGGTGGGTCGCTCCACGGAGTGGCTGAAGTCTGTCGAGAAGGGGAAGCGCGGCGCCCCGGATATCCACATGTTGATCAAACTCGGTGAAGTGCTCGGAGTGCTCGACCTGTCCGAGCTAACTGGCGATGACACGATCCGCATGGGGCTTGAGCGGCGCAGCGGACACCCTGTGGTCGCCGACATGCGGGACGCAATCGAGTCGGTGGCGCTCGCGGCATCGTCAGGCGTGCCGCCACATCCTGATGATCTGCTAGCTCGTACCGCCGAGGCTTGGACCTTGTGGCACACGTCGGCGTCGCCGCGTGCATCGGTGGGTACAGTGCTCCCGCAGATCATCCGGGATGGACGGCGCGCGGTCCGTGTACTCGACGGCAAAGACCGACGTCGGGCTTATACGGCGCTTTCTGGTGCGTATGCGCTGTCGGAACAGGTTTTGGCGTGGGTGGCTGACTCGGCATTGCTGTGGCTTGTGGCCGATCGGTGCATGGGCGCCGCTCAGCAAGCCGACGATCCGGAAACCATGGCGTCGGCGGCGTGGGTGCTCGGCAACGTTTGGCGCGCGACAGGTCGCGAAGAGGAAGCGTGGCACTTGGTCGACGATGGTGCAGCGTTGCTCGAACCGCAGCTCAACGACGGTCCAGACAGCACACGCGCTCTTTGGGGGGCCTGTCGTTTGCATGCGTCGATCACGCTCGCGCGTATGGGCAGGGAGGGTGACGCTCTTCGCGGCCTTGACGACGCCGCGGAGATGGCGGAACGAATTCCTGAGCGGTATGCACACCCGTGGACGTTGTTCGGACGGGCAAACGCCGCTCTGACAGGTGTTTCGGTTCAGGTCGACCTTCGCAAGAACGGCACGGCCTTGGAATACGCCAGTCAGATAGATCCTGACGCTATCCCGTCCGTCGACCGACGCGCCCGCCTGTGGCTGGAGACGAGCCGTGCCTACCAGCAACGCGGTGACGCCACGAGCGCGCTGCATGTTCTGGAGAAAGCCACGCGTATCAGCACAGAATCAATGGCCAGCCATCCCCTGTCCCGTGGCATCGCCGGATGGCTTGTGACGTCCGGTGGTCGGCTCGTCGAACGGGATGCGCGAGCTTTGGCGATACGTATTGGCGTAAACGTCTGACGTTCATTCGGGGTACAGTCCGTACCTCTTGACGGCGGGTGCAGCGGTGTACCCGCCGTTTTCTGTTATCTGTTGAACAATTCCTGCTGTGATCGTTTCCGTACCCCACCGGGCACGCGTTTCTCGCCGGTGTTGGCAGGGCCCATGGCGGCCTCTTCACGCCTCAAGATCAGCAACTTGCCTATGCAGCGAGTGCCGGTGGTGAGTCTGCCGGGTGATGGCGTGCCGACGACGGTGGTGCTGTGGGGGGCGAATCCGCAGGCAGGCGTTTACTACGCGGCCCGGGTGCATGTGGTGTCGTCACAGTATGCGGATACTGGCTTGTGTGGACTTCCGGTCGAGCTGGTGTGGGAGCGGCGCCCGGAAACGACACATCGGCCGTGCCCTGAGTGCTGTCTGCTCTTGACGGCGTGGTTCTTCCCTGTTGCCGAGCAGCAACGGCCGCTGCTCAACCTCGCGGGTACGACTGACCTCGGTGGAACTGCCCCGCTGTCCACATCAGATACGAAACGCAATGTCATGTCATCCGGTGCCAGCCGTCCAGCCGACGCGGCCCCGCTGGAGGAGCACGTATGAGTACGGCTGCGTCGGAACTGAACTACCACGGGCGCAGACTGTTGCGGGTTCTGCGGAGACTGCGCGAGCAGAACGGTTTGACGCAGGAGGAAGCGGCTGAACGCGCGTACATCGACCGTGAAAAGCTCGGGCGTACCGAGCGTAGTCAGCTTCCTACCTATCATGAGCTGACCTTTCTGTTGGACGCGTATGGCGTTCCTGGTTGTGATCGTGGGCCGTACGTTGAGCTGTGGGAGTTGGCGAAGCAGCGGCCTTGGTGGTGGCGGCTCGATCTTGATGACGTTGGCTACGTTCGCATGGAGGACGAGGCCAGTCGGAAGTTCGAGTTCCAGCGCGTCCGCATTCCCACGCTTTTGCAGACTGAGGCCTATGTGCGGATGACTCCTGTGAAGCAGAGGAAGGCGGCGGTGGCGGACTTAATCGCTTGTCGGATGCGGCAACAGGAACGTCTGACGACTGCTCCGCTGCTCGACCTCCACGCGTTGATCTATGAACGCGTACTGTTAGACGAGGCTGATGAAGCTCAGCTGGGCAGGCTGATCACGCTGGCCGAGTTGCCGAACGTCACCATCCAGATCGTCCCTCATGCTTGCCTCGGTGCGGAGTTGGTGAGCTCGGTGTGCTTGCTGTCGTTCGATGATCCGGACGAGCCGGACAGCGTGTTCGCCGAGTCGGTGATCGGCCTTCACGAAACCCGGAATCCAGACCGGACCGGCGTGGTCAGGCGACTGCTTCGCGATGCTGCTCAGCGTGCGATGAGCCCGGAGGCGTCGCTTGTGCACATCCAGGCCTTGAGGCGACAGTTCTTGTCGGCACGATGAACCGTCACACGATCGAGTGCCGCCGGAATATCCCCAGTTCCGCGCTCGTTGGCGCTGCGCATGAAGGCAATCACGCAGTCCGAGTACGGCGACCCCGAGGTACTGGCACTCACCAACCACCCGGAGCCCAAGGTGGGCCCGGCGGAGGTCCTGATCGACGTGCGGGCGGCGGGCGTCAACCCGGTGGACTGGAAGCTCGGCGCCGGGTACGTCGACGGGATCCTGGAGACGCGGTTTCCGCTCATCCCCGGATGGGACGTCGCGGGCGTCGTGATCGGGCTCGGCCCGGACGTCCCCGAGTTCGCCGTCGGCGACGAGGTGTTCGGCTACATCCGCAAGGATGTCGCGCAGTTGGGCGCGTACGCCGAGCGGGTGTCCGCCAGCGTGCGCATGCTGGCGCGCAAGCCCGCCGCGTTGAGTTGGGAGCAAGCCGCCGGGGTGCCGCTGGCCGGGCTGACCGCCCTTCAGTCCGTGCAGCGGATCGGAATCGGCGCGGGCGACACAGTGCTGATCCACGGCGCCTCAGGCGGCGTGGGCATGTTCGGCACGCAGATCGCGGTGGCGCGTGGCGCCCGCGTGATCGGAACTGCCAGCGAACGCAACCACGAGTTCCTCCGTTCGCTGGGCGCGGAGCCTGTCGCGTACGGTGACGGGCTCGCCGAGCGCGTCCGTGCCCTCGCGCCGGACGGGGTCACGGCGGTACTGGACTTCGTCGGTGGAGGTGTCGTGCACGTGTCCGCCGGTCTCAGCAAGGATCCCGCACGCCTGGTGTCGGTCGCGGATGCTGACGCGGCCGAGTTGGGTGGCCATGCGCTGTGGGCCCGGCCGGACGCGAGCGGGCTCGCCGAACTCGCGGCCCTCGCCGACGACGGCAAGCTCACCGTGCACGTCGAGCACACGCTGCCGCTCGCCGACGCCGCGCGGGCATGGCGGATCAGCCAGGAAGGCCGGACGCGCGGCAAGATCGTCCTGACCGTCGGCGACAACTGAACAATCGCGGCTTTCAGTGACAATTTCAACGGACGATCTTGCGGAGCTGACGGCGTGAGGTGATTCCCAGTTTGCGGTACACGCTCCGCAGGTGGGCATCCACAGTGCGGGGGCTCAGGAACAGCAACTGGGCCACTTCCTTGTTCGTCGCCCCGGCGGCAACCCTTTCCACGATGAGCCGTTCCTGCGCGGTGAGCAGGTTCAACGCGTCCTCATCCTGGGGATCGGGTTGTTCGCCGGTGGCCCGCAGTTCGCGGGCCGCTCGCTCGGCGAAAGCGTCCGCGCCCATGCGGGACAGCATTCCGTGTGCCGCGCGCAATTCCACTCGCGCGTCGGCGCGCCTGCTTTCGCGCCGCAGCCATTCGCCGTATGTCAGCCGCGCGCGAGCGTGCAATATCCCGATCCTGGTCTGGGCGAAAAGTTCGACGGCCTGCCGGTAGAGGGCCTCGCAGTCGTCCTCATGGCCGAGCAGGGCCCGCGCCTGCGACCACTCGGCGACGGCCCACGGGACGGGATTGGCCCGCGCCAGTGCCTCGAGGTGGGCCATGGCCACGTCGGCCTCGGCGGTACGGCCGCAGCGCGCGGCGGCTTCGACGAGTTCGGGGTAGACGGCCCAGATCGAGTAGAGACCGGCCTGGTGGCGCCGCTGCGCCGCCAGCGCGGCGGCCAGTGCGTCCTCGTAGTTGCCGAGTCCGTTGTGGAGCACCGTGGTGGCGTAGTGCTCACCGGCGATCTCGACCGGCCGGTTGCCGCGCCCCATCAGTTTCACCAGTTCGCGGTGGCGTTCGACGTCACCGCGGAAGGCGGCGAGCACGAGCTGCGGACCCACCACCGGCACAGTTCCCGCCACCTGGTCGACCGCGCGGGACTCCTCGAGGCAGGCGGCGGCCTCGTGGAACCGGCCGACCGAGACCCTGGCGATCGCCTGGTAGCGCAGCGCCTGCGGCAGCGTGGCGAGAATGCCCTCGCGGCGCGCCACGTCCACCTGGCGGTCGGCGATCTCCTCCATCAGCTCGTCGTCGTGCAGGTCGATGGCGAGCTGGCAGAGCAGGTTCATCCGCCAGGGTTCCGCCTTGTCGTCGGCCGAACGGCACGCCTGCGCCGCCGCGCGCATCGCGACCACCGCCTGCTCGACGGGCAGCATGACCTGGTCCAGCAAGGCGTTGAGCAACAAGTCGGCCGGCCGGACGAGGTCGCGTCGTGGCAGCTGCTCGCGGATCCGGGCGCCGAGGTCGTGCAGCCGGCCTGGCTCGTTCTCGTTGTACATGAACGACGCGAACGCCTCGAGGTACGTCTCGCGTGCTTGTTCGGGAGCGGATTGCGTGACGACGTCGACCAGCGTGGCGGTCGCCTGTGGGCTGTGCACGAGCTGGTAGTCGATCCGGGCCCGCAGCAGCCGCGCCTGTGCCCGCCGCTCCTCGCCCATCGGGTGGCGTTCCGCCCTGGCGACGAGCGCACGGGCTTCGTTCGGCGCCCCGGCCTGCAGCCGCAGCCTCGCCGCGGCGAGCAGTCGTTCGACTTGGTGGACCGGTTCGGGCGTCAGCTCACCCGCTCGTTCCATGAACGCGGCGGCGGCGGCGAATCCGCCACGCAACCGCGCCCGGTCGGCGGAGCGGACGAGCTCCGCGGCGACGTTCTCGTCGGCGTCGACGATCGCGTGGGCCCGGTGCCACGCCCGCCGGTCGGAGTCGACGTGCGGGTCGGTCGCCTCGGCCAAGGCGCCGTGCACGTCGCGACGCGTCTGCGCCGAGGCCGACGCGTACACCGCGGAACGCACGAGCGGATGCCGGAAGCGCAGCCGGGGACCCATGGTCAGCAGACCGGCGCCTTCCGCGAGCGCGAGGTCCGAGATGTCCAGGCCGAGCCGCCCGGCGGCCCGGCCGAGCAGTCCGATGTCCCCGATCGGTTCCGCCGCGGCGAGGATCACCAACGGTCGCGTGGCCGCGGGTAACAGCTGGAAGCGGTGCGCGTACTGCTCCCGCAGCGCCTCCACCACGGTGAATCCGGAGCGTCGTCGGCCGGGTTCACCGAACGGCCCGACGTGTCCGGTGAATTCGAGCAGCGCCAACGGGTTTCCGTGCGCCTCGGCCAGTATCCGGTCGAAGACCTCGGCGTCGAGCCCCGACCGGCCGGCTGTCCCGATCAGGAGGCGGGCGTCCTCGTCGGCCAGTCCGGTCAGGACCACCCGGGGCAGGTCGGCGATACCGGGCACCGAACCGGCGTCCCGCGCGGCGAACACCACGGCGACCCGGTCCGCGGCCACGCGCCGTGCCACGAAGGTCAGCGCCCGGCGTGAAGCGTCGTCGGTCCACTGGGCGTCGTCCACCACGCAGCACACCGGCCGCTCCTTGGCGGCTTCCCGCAGCAGCGCGAGCACACCGGAACCGACCATCAACGGATCGGGCGACGTCTGACTGCCGAGGCCGAACACCACCTCCAGCACCCGCTGCTGGACGGCCGGGAGCCGCAACCGGTACTCCAGCAGCGGGGCGCACAACTGGTGCAGGGCCGCGTAGAGGAGGTCTTGTTCGAACTCGGTGCCCGCGGCGCGCAACACCGTGAAGCCGTCCACGGTGGCCACCGCCGTGTCGACGAGGGTGGACTTGCCGATCCCGGCCTCACCGGCCACCACGACCGTCCCGCCGCACCCGTCGGCCGCCGACTTCAGCAGCCGGTCGATCTCGAGGCGTTCCGCCTGGTGGCCCACGATCCGCACCCCGAAAACACCTCCCGATCACCGTGGCGTGACCACAACCTATCGTTGCCGGACTAGGCGATTTCTACCGACACAGCCCACCGTGCTGCCGGGGTGGCGAGAACGCTGAACGAAGTTATGCCGAACTGGGATTGGATGCCGCGAACCGGCCGTCAATACGATCATCCGCACGACCCCTCACGACGAGATGAGCGGTGGCTTTCCCCTGCGTAGCCGCTCGAAATGAGGTCACTGTGAGTCGCACACGCGCCCTGCTGCTCGCGGCCGTGATGCTTGTCGCGCTACCGCCAACGGCGGCGACAGCGGCAGCATCCCCAGCCCCGAGTGCCGCCGCCCCTTACTGCTACGAGGAACCGTCGCAACCGACCGCCGACGTGAGCGACCTCAAAGCGAGGTTCACGTCGTCGAACTGGATGCAGACCCTGCAGGCCGTCTACCAGCGGCGCTGGCCGAGCGGGCAGGCACTCGCCATCGCGCAGGCCAAGGACCCGTACTGGAACCAGTTCGTGCAGAAGAGCAGCTTCGAGGCGTTCGCCGAGTCGATGATGGTCGCCATCCACGAGGAAACCCACATGTGGGACCTCGACCCGGCACGCACGAGGTGGAACGTGCACACCGCGGCCTGGATCAACGCCTCCCGGCAGGACACGGTGGTGCCGCTGTACGACGGCTTCCCCCGCAAGGAGATCCTGCCGTTGATCAAGGACCGCCTCAGCGACTCCATGGACGGCATCTACCTGCGCGACCGAACCCAGGGCGAATACCACCTGCAGGGCGTGACGGCGGAGCTCAACGCCGGGCTGACCGGCCTGCCCGCGGTCACGGTGCTGCAGGAGTACATCAAGGGGGTCGGCGCGAGCAACTCCCGCGACATCGCCGCCACCAACCTGCGCTACCTGCTGCTCTACTTGCGGGTGGCCAAGGACAAGCACCCGGACTACTGGGCGAAGATCCGCAACGCGCCCAAGCTGCGTGAGCTGGTGCTGACCCAGTTCCTGCGCACGGCGTACTGGCTGGAGAAGTCCGCGCCCTACACGGGCAAACTCGGCAGCCCGAACGCCGACAAGATCACCGCGACGAACTACGCGCCGGAGAACATCGCCATCCTGGAGGAGTTCACCGGACGCAAGGTCCGCACCGACACCCAGAAGAACTGCACCGCGAACTGACCCGCGGACAAGGCACCCGGGAGGATCATGCGCCCTCCCGGGTGCTGCGCCGCCGTGTGATCACGGTGTGGGCGACGACCAGGACAGCGAAGAACGGCAAACCGGCCATCCACGCGGTGTCCAGGCCGTCGATGAACGCCGTCGACACCATCACGGCGAACAGGAACAGCGCGGCCAGCCCGGAGGTGACGGGCGCGCCCCACAGCCGGACAGGCGACGGGTCGGCCGGAGCGCGCCGGAACGCCCAGTGCGTGACCAGGATCAGGATCCACACCAGCAGCGCCCCGAAGATCGAGATCCCGAACAGGACGAGATAGGCACTGTCGGCGGCAGCGGCGGACAGCGTGGCCGCCAAAGCCAGTCCCAGCGCGGACAACGCGAGCGCGTTGCGTGGCACGCCTGTCCGGCTGAGCCGTCCGGTCCAGGCAGGCGCGTATCTGTCGGCGGCGAGGGAGTGCAGCATTCGCGTCGTCAGGTACAGGTTGGTGTTGGCACTCGACAGCGCCGCCGTCAGCACGACGAAGTTGGTGATCCCGGCGGCGGCCGGGATTCCGGCGCTCTGGAACACGCGCACGAACGGGCTCGTGTCGACGGTTCCGCCGTGTGCGGTCACGGTCCACGGCACCACCGCGAGCACGATGGCGATCGCCAGGACGTAGAACAGCACCAGCCGCAGCACCATTCGGCGTGCGGCGCGGGGGATGTCGCGCTCCGGCTGTCGCGACTCGGCGGCGGTGACCGCCACGACCTCCGTGCCGATGTAGCTGAACAGCACGAACACCATGGCCAGCAACAGGCCTTCCACGCCGTTGGGCAGGAAACCGCCGTGACTGGTCAGATTGGTCAGGCCGGTCGCCGGTGACTCGGGCAGTCCCACGGTGATCAGCACGACGCCGAGGCCGATGAAGACGACGATGGCGATCACCTTGATCATCGCGAACCAGTACTCCACCGTGCCGAAGAACCGCACGGCCAACGTGTTCGCACCGAGCACGAGCACCGAGAAGACGACCACCAGCAGCCACAGCGGCAGCTGCGGCCACCAGAACCGGACGTACAGCCCGGCCGCGACGATCTCGCCGCCGACCGCGATGACCTGGATGGTCCAGTACGTCCAGCGCTGGACGAATCCGGCCAGCGGACCGAGGTACCGCTGCGCGATGGCGCCGAACGACCCCGCTTCCGGGTGCACGACGACCATTTCGGCCAGCGCCCACGCGATGACGAACGCCACCAGCGCGCACACCACGTACGCCACGATGGTCGCGGGCCCGGCCTGCGAGATGGCGAGTGCCGAGCCGAGGAACAACCCGGTGCCGATCGCGCCGCCGAGCCCCATCATGCTCAGTTGCCGTCCGGTGAGCGCGCGCCGCAGACCCGGAGGGTCGGTCGCGGGCGATGGAACGGTCATCCACCCTCCAGCCGCTTCAGTGGGGCTAAACAGGTTTCAGCAGTGTGCGACCCCGGCCGAAACCGTGTCAACGCCGCAGCGGTGGCAGTGTGGCTGAACCCGGTTTAGCCTTCCTGCACGACGTGCGGTGGCGGACGGGGGAACGGCATGATCGGCGAACGGATCCGCGAACTGCGCACCGCCCGGTCGATGACCGTGACCGAACTGGCCAGGGCGGCGGACGTGTCGGTCGGCATGATCAGCCAGGTCGAGCGGGGGATCACCGACCCGAGCCTGGAAACCGTGCGGCGGATCGCCAAGGTGCTCGCCACCCCGGTGTTCAGCCTGTTCCAGGAGGCAGGCGCGGAGCCGGTCGCGGTGGTCCGCAAGGAGCAGCGGATGACTGTCCGGTCGCCGCGCGACGAGATCGTGTACCAGCGGGTCTCGGCCGGTGCCGGTCGGGTCGAGGTGCTCGAGGGCCTGCTGGAGCCGGGTGCTGCGTCGTCGGAGTCCGGCTGGAGCCACCCGTCCGACGAGTGCGTCGTGGTGCTGACCGGACGGCTGGTGGTGGAGGTCGGCGGTGACCGGCACGTGCTGAAGGCCGGGGACAGCGCGACGTTCGACTCCCGCAACCCGCACCGCTACCTCAACGAGACCGCCAGACCGGTCCGGTTCCTGCTGGCGGTCACGCCGCCGAGCTACTGAGGCGTGGACAGGGGCGTTGACGCCGGTCGCCTCCGGTTCCTACCATCGGATTCAGTCACACTAAACAAGTTTAGTGGGGGACGATGCGGCCGAGACTCACCAGCGACCAGTTCCGCGACCACTTCCCGGCCCTCGCCGACACAGTCCACATGGCCAGTTGCAGCCAGGGCGCGCTGTCGGGCGAGTTGCAGGTCGCGCTGGCCGAACTGACCTCCAGCATGCGCGTCCACGGGGCGCCGTGGGAGGCGTGGATGGGCGAGGTGGACCAGGCCCGCCGCCGGTTCGCGGAGCTGATCGGTGCCAGCGCCGACGAGATCGCCATGGTGGCGTGCGCGTCCGAAGGTGCGTACCAGGTGGCGTCCACGCAGGACTGGTCGGCACGGCCGCGGGTGGTCACCACCGACATGGAGTTCCCCTCGGTCGGGCACGTGTGGCTGGCGCAGGTGGCGCGGGGTGCCGAGGTCGTCCACGTGCCGGAGCGTGGCGCCACGGTGGATCCGGAGGAACTCGTCACCGCGATCGACGAGCGCACCGGGCTGGTGTCGATTCCTGTGGCGTCGTACCGAAACGGTGCCCGCATGCCAGTCGAAGCCGCGGTCGTTCGTGCGCGCGAGGTGGGCGCGAAGGTGTTCCTGGACGCCTACCAGGCCACCGGGGTGCTCCCGGTCGACGTGCGCGAACTCGGCTGCGACTACCTGGTGTCCGGCGCGCTGAAGTACATGCTCGGCCTTCCCGGCGTCGCGTTCCTCTACGTCCGCGACGGCCTCGTGGACGATGTGCCACCACAGCTGACGGGGTGGTTCGGCCGCGTGGAGCCGTTCAGCTTCGACCCGAGAACAGTCGACCACCCGGCGCACGCCCGCCGGTTCGAGACCGGCACACCGGCGATCCCCGCCGTGTACGCGGCCAACGCCGGAATGCGCCTGCTGTCGAGGATCGACATCAAGGAGGCTGGCAGACACGTCGCCGAGCTGGTCGCGTTGACCGCCGAGCGGCTGCGGGCGGCGGGGGAGCGGCTCTGGCTGCCCGAATCGCCCGCCGACCACGGGCCCCAGGTGGCGCTCGTCGACGACGACCCCGATCGGCTGGCCGCGTATCTGGCCGAGCGGCGGATCGTCACCGCACCGCGCGGCCACGTGCTGAGGCTCTCGTTCCACCACTACACGAACGAATCCGATGTGGACGCGACGTGCGCGGCGATCGCGGACTACCGGGAGGCCGGGGCGGCATGAGCGAGGTATTCCACTACACCGGCGCCATGCCGTCCCAAGTGGACAAGATGGTGGTGTACGGCACGCACGAGGACAGCAGTACAGGCCTGTGCCAGGCGGTCTACCGCTGCCCGCCTGGCTGGTCCGGCGCGCGCTCGCCCGGCGTGGGCAGGCTGGAGACGTTGTACGTCCTGTCCGGCAGGGGAACACTGCACCGGGAAGGCGGCGACCACCCGCTCCGCCCGGAGTCCGCCGCCCTGATCGTCGGCAGCGAGACCTACGAGATCACAGCCAAGGACGAGATGGTGTTGGTGTCGGTGTCCGCGAACACCGACCCCGACAACGAGGGCGGAGCCGCACGGGCGGTGATGGACCTGGCGGACCAGTACACACAGGACGCGGTGAGCCAACGGGAGTTCCAAGTGCTGTTCGACCCGGCCACCGGATGCTCCGGGGTGACGCAGTTCCTCGGTTACATACCGCCGATCCGCACGCCGATGCACTACCACCCGTACAGCGAGATGGCGTTCGTGGTGGGCGGCCGGGGGACGGTGGAAATCGCGGGCGAGGTGTCCGCGATCGGGCCGGGCAGTTGCTTCTACCTCCCGGAGGGCGTGCACCACCGGGTCGAGAACCAGCACGACGGCTACCTCCGGCTACTCGGGGTCTTCACCCCCGCGGGCAGCCCGGCGCAGAACTTCCCCGTGGAGTGACCGCACCGCCCAGGTAGCCGACTGCCCGCGTGAGGACCTGTTCCGGCGAGTCGGCTCTGCCTGAGTTGGCCGCACCCTCGAACAGTCGGATACGAGCCGCCCTACTGTCCTGTTCGGAATGCCTCGACGCGATCGCGGAGTTCCGGATCCATCTCAGCGTCTTGCTTGACGCAACCGGAAGCCGGAGTTCCACAGCAGATGGTCCTCGGTGTTTCGAGGATCGACGAATGTCAGGAACGCACTGCCCATGTCGATCATGGCAGATCGCTTCCGTCGTATGCAGGTCCATCTGGGTGGGATGATGGGCTGACCGACATCCTCGTGCGGTTGTCGGTGGCGAACAGGTACTCCAGACGAGTGGACAAGCGCCAACTGCCGGTTTCGCCGACCGCCTTCGACCACCATGTACGGGGTGAGTCTGGAGGCTGAGACGTGGTTGCACCGGGACATGCGCACGATCCTGAATCGGCTGGTCCGCCGCCCGGAGTTCGCTGAGGAGATCAGTCGCCTCAAGCTCACGCCCCACAAGGTTGTGGTGCGGGTCGCGGAAGATCCAGCAGTCCTGGCCAGTGCCCGGCACGCGTACGAGTCGCTGGCGAGCGAAGGGCAGGCTTTGGATGCGCATGAGCGCGATGCACCAAGGTGGTGGCCGCGGACGTGGGAGCCGGACGCGTTCGAGCGGCGACTGCTGTGGGCCATTCCCTGCGTTCTCGCGGTCTGGATCGCCACGGTCGCGCTGTTGGGGACCTGGCTGCCGGACGCGGTCGAGTTGGGCCTGGTGATCGTGGTGGTGTTGATCGTCGGAGTGCTCGCCCTGCGGGGGCTGCCGGAAGACGTGTGGCTTTGGTTGCTGTGGAAACGAGACCATACGATGCTTGCTGTGGGGTTGCCTGTCCGCCGACGGGATCGGCGCCAGGTGTTGCAGGACGAGGTGCTCGTCCCAGGGTTGCGTGGATGGCTCAGTCGTCAGACGCAGCCGTCGTTCGAACTGACACTGGAACTCCGCGACGCCGCCGGGCTGACGAAGCCTCCAGGGCAAGGCGCTCTTGTTCAGACGGACGCGGTCGAAGCGTGTCGGCGAGAGGTGAACAGGGACTACGCCGGAGCAGTTGGTCTCGCTGGACCGCGCGGAGCCGGTAAGACCACTATCGCGGAACGGGCTGCCCGAGACGAGTTCACAGATCCAGAGCGGCCACCGGTGTTGGGAGTACTGACGAGCGCGCCGGTCCGCTATGACGCCCGCGATTTCATCCTGCACCTGCATACCTGTGTGTGTCGCGCCGTGCTGGATTTCATCGCTGCGTCCGGTACCCAGTCCGAAACCCATCAGCAGTGGAACCGTCTGCACAGGAAACACCGGATCCGGGCCGGGATCGGTGAGCTGTCGCGGATCGTGCTGTCGATCGGTGTCAGGCTCGGGTTGGCTCTGGGGGTCGCGACCCTGGCTTGGGGATGGCCGCCGAACCCGGCACTGCTCGGTGGGTTCGTGAAGGATCTGGTGACGGACTTGGGAGGGTTCCGGACCGTTTCCTGGAGCGACGTAGTGGTCTTCCTTGGACTCCTCCCGCTGTTTTTCGCAGCACTGCGTGTGGTTCTGGGCCTGCTTCGGGGGGTGACCAAGGGCGTGTTCCGCACCGTCCGGCGACTGCATGGCTGGCTGTCGGACGACCGCGTCGATCCGGAGTTGGCGGCGTTGCGGTCGTTGGCCCACCAGCAGTTACGCAGTATCCGGTTTCTGCAGACGCACACCAGTGGCTGGTCGGGCAAGGTCAGCGTGCCCGCCGGTACCGACCTGAGCATGACCCGCTCGTTGGCCAAAGCCGAGCAGCCGTGGACGCATCCCGAGGTGGTGGGCCGGTTGCGTGACTTCATCGAAGTCAGCATCGAAGTGCTCAGCGACCAGGTGAGCAAGATCGTGGTGACCATCGACGAGGTGGACAAGATCGCTGATCCTGACGAGGCGCACCAGTTCCTCAACGAGATCAAGGGTGTGTTCGGCGTGCCGCGCTGCCTGTTTCTCGTGTCCGTCTCCGACGACGCCCTCACCGCGTTCGAACGCCGCGGAATTCCGGCGCGGGACGCCTTCGACAGCGCCTTCACGTCCATGATCCACGTCCGTCCGTTCACCCTGGAGCAGTCACGCACGTGGCTGGCGCACCGCGCGCTGGGCATCCCGGAACCGTTCGTGTGGCTGTGCCACTGCATGTCCGGTGGGCTGCCCCGGGATCTCGGCCGGGTCGCGCTCACACTGTACGACCTCCAGCGCGACCACACTCAGCTCAGCGCTGTCACGCACGCGATGCTCGCGCGGGACTTGGACATCAAGACCCGTGCGTTCGCGCAGACCGCCAAGCCGTTGCCCCGCACCGGCGACGACAGCCCGCACACCCTGATCAAGCACCTGTCCAAGCTGCCACTCGATGACCACTTCGAACTGGCCGAGCTGGCGCGACAGATCTGGCCGGACACCGACAGTCCGCTGGACACCGAACTGGCCCGGCTTCGCGCCGAGGTCGCCTGCTACCTGGTGTTCTGCCAGACCATCGCGGAGATCTTCCACGACCGGCTGGACCCGGCAGGCAAGGTGGACGCGGTCATCGCGCTCGCGACAGCTCGCCAGCACATGGCACTGGACACTCTCTTGGCCTGGAACGTGCTGACGGACTTCCGAGCCACAGTGAACCCTGGCTGACCAACCCCATCAGGTGGGGCATCAAACCAAGCCGAAGCTGTCGACGCTCGTCGCCAGTTCGTCGAGATAGCGCAGCGTCTCCGCCTCGGGTGTGGGTGGAAGGTCGAACGTCACCCGGTCCACGCCCGCCTCGGTGTAGGACGTGACCTTCGCGGCATCAGGGGCGGCTCCACAGAGCGTGGTGCGGACGTCGGCGCGGCCCTGGTCGGCGAGCCATGCCGCTACGCGCCGCAGTTCGGCCACCGGAGTCCTCACTCGGGGCATCCATACGTTGCCGTAGCGAACGAGTCGGGTGAGCGCCGCTGGGCTCTCGCCGCCCACGCCGATCGGCGGGTGGGGGCGTTGTACCGGTTTCGGCCACGAGAAAACCGGGTCGAAGTCGATGTGGTCGCCGTGGAACTCGGCCTTGTCGTCGGTCCAGATCGCCTTGAGCGCGGCGAGTTTCTCGTTCAGCAGCGGGCCGCGGCGGCTGGGGTCGATGTCGTGGTTGCGCATCTCCTCACGGTTCCACCCCGCTCCGACACCGAACAGGACGCGCCCTCCGCAGAGCACGTCGAGCGACGCGACTTCCTTGGCGGTGTAGAACACATCGCGTTGGGCGAGCAGCGCGACGGCTGTGCCGAGGGTGAGTGCGGTCGTGGTGGTGGAGGCGACGGCAAGTGCGACGAACGGGTCGTACGTGCGGTAGTACTCGCGGGGCAGTTCGCCGCCGCCGGACCATGGCGTCTCCCGCTTCACCGGGATGTGCGAGTGCTCCGTGATCAGCAGCGACTCGAAGCCGCGCTCTTCGAGGGCTCGTCCGAGGACGTCCGGGCGGATGCTCTCGTCGGTCACGAAGGTGTTGACGCCGAACTTCATGCACTCTCCTGCGGGTAGTGGATCACGGGCCGCGACTGCTCGACCAGAGCGCCCACGGCGAGGACGAGCTGGTCGGCGTGCCGGGGCCCGACGATCTGGATGCCGACCGGAAGCCCGCTCGAGGTCCGTCCAATCGGGACGCTGAGGGCGGGTTGCCGCGACATGTTGAACGGATAGGTGAACGGTGTCCACTGTGGCCAATCAGTCATCCCGCTGTCCGGTGGCACGTCGTGACCCGCCGCGAAGGGTTCGATCGGCATGGTGGGCGTGATGAGGACGTCGAACCGCGTGTGGAACTCGCCCATGGCGACGGCGAGCGCCGCGAGTTCGCTCTGGGCGTCGAGGTAGTCGGCCACCGTGTGCCGGGCGCCACGCTCGGCCAGGGCGTGCAGGCCAGGATCGAAAGCCTGGCCGTAGCGCCGGACGATGTGTGCGACGCCGACAGACCACAGCATGTCGAACGTCGCCGCCGGATCGGGGAACCCGGGGTCGGCCTCCTCCACATGCAGGCCCAGCCCGGCGACGGTTTCGGCGACCATGGCGGCGATCTCCGGGTGCACCTCCACGCGGCCCAGTGACGGCGAGAACGCGACCCGCAGCCGCGCGAGGTCCGTGGTGTCACCGACAGTCGGTGTCCATGCGGGATCCCGGTGGTCCGGGGCGGCGAGGATATCGGTCAACGCGGCGACGTCGCCGACCGAGCGGGCCATCGGTCCGGCGTGCGCCAACGTCCCCAGCACACTGGGCGGGTACATCGGGATGCGCCCGTGCGTCGGCTTGAAGCCGACGACACCGCAGAACGCGGCAGGGATGCGGGCCGACCCGGCCGCGTCGGTGGCCACGGACACCGCGCCCATGCCGGTCCGGACCGCCACGCCGCTGCCGCCGCTCGACCCGCCTGCCGTCAGTGTGCGGTCCCACGGGTTGCGCGTGATGCCGTCGATGGCGTTGTCGGTGGTGGCTTTCCAGCCGAGTTCGGCGGTCGTGGTTTTGCCGAGCAGCACGAGGCCGTGCGCGCGGAGCGCTGCCGCCGCTGGGCTGTCGGTGTCCCACGGCTGATTCGGATCAGTGTGTCGTGACCCGCGCAGCGCCGGCATTCCCCGGGTCAGGAAGAGGTCCTTGATGGACGCGGGCACGCCGTCGAGCGGTCCCAACGCGTTTCCCGCGACCCAGCGCTGTTCGGACGCGGACGCCTGCGCGAGAGCGCCCTCATGGTCGACATACGCGAAGGCACGCAGGTCGTCGTCGTAGGTGTCGACCGCCTGCAACGCCGCCTGCGTCGCCTCCACGGGCGAGAGATCACCCGTGGCGTAGGCGGTGCCGAGCTGTGCGGCTGTCCATTGCGACAGGTCAGTCATGTGCCCACCACCGGCGGTGCGGGGCGGGAGAGCGGTTCGACGACACGGCCGTACAGCTCGGGTCTGCGGTCGCGGAAGATGGTCAGATAGCGGCGCTGAGCCCGGAGGTCGGCACCGCGCAGCACGGCACGGACCGCGTTCTCCCGGTCGTTGTCCGAACTGGCCAGCACGTCGCCGCTGGGACCCGCGACCGCGCTGCGCCCGTAGAAGTGCAGGTTGTCATCGTCGATGCCGGTGCGGTTGCAGCCAAGGAAGAACACGGCGTTCTCCATCGCCCTGGTCGCGCAGCGCGCGACGATGCTGTCGGACGGGACCTTGCCCGGCTGCACAGCCGACGCCCACAGCGAGACGACGATCTCGGCGCCCGCGAGGGTCTGCACGCGCGCCATCTCGGGGAAGCGGACGTCGTAGCAGACGTTGAGGGCGAGTGTGCCGAGCGAGGTGGGGAACACCGCGATCTCGTCGCCGGGGACGTAGTACTCCTTCTCGTCGCGGCACGGGTGCACCTTGTGCTGCACGCCGAGCACGTCGCCCGACGGGCCGATCAGCACGGCGCTGTTGAACAGCACCTCGGGCACGTACGGGTGCCGCTGTGACAATCCGACCACGACGTGCGCGCCAGCGCGGCGGGCCGCCTCACCCAGCACCTCCGTGGTCGGGCCGGGCACGGGCTCCGACGCCGCGTAGAGGAGTTCGGCGTAGGCGTCGTCACGTGCGGAGCGGACGTAGCCGGTTGTGCTGAGCTCGGGGAAGACGACCAGTTCGGCCCCGTGCTCGCGAGCTTCCTGATCGACGAACGCCGCCATCCGTTTGGCGTTGCCCGTGCTGTCCAGCGGTGTCGAACTGAACTGCACGAGCGACACGCGCACATCGTCTTTCATCGGTGGTTCTCCGGGTGTACGTCCCGCGCGAACAGCGGGTTGCCCGCCAGCAGCCCGCCGTCGACGGGCAGCAGGCTGCCGGTGATGAACGACGCCTCGTCGGAGGCGAGGAACAGTGCCGCGGACGCGATGTCGTCGGGCTCGCCGACCTGGCCGAGCGGGTACCAGGTGCTGATCCGGTCGAGGAGGTCGGGGACGATCTTCTGCCGTTCCTTCCAGACGTCGGTGCGGAAGGTGCCGGGAACGAGCGCGTTCGCCCGGATCCCGAAGGGGGCGAACTCGACCGCCAGGTTGCGGGTCAGCGCTTCCACGCCCGCTTTCGCGGCGCTGTAGGCGGCGGCGCCGACGTGGGTGTGCGCGTTCACCGACGAAACGCTGATGATCACACCGTGCCGCTGCTCGATCATCGTCGGGAGCACCTGCTGGGAGCACCGGAAGGCGCCGGTCAGCACGACGTCGATGTCGCGGTTCCAGTCCTCGATCCGGGTGTCGAGAATCGAGGCCGGATTCGACGTGAAGGCGTTGTTGACCAGGACGTCGATTCGCCCGTAGGTCGCTTTGGCGGCGTCGGCCATCACGCGGACGTCGTCGTCGCTGCGGACGTCGGTCCGTACGGCCAACGCCCGGCCGCCCTGCTGTTGAACGTCGGCGGCGGCCTGGTCGGCGGCCTCCTGGTCGAGGTCGGCCACCACGACGGCGGCGCCCTCAGCGGCGAAGCGGCGCACCAGCGCTCCACCCAGCCCGGAGCCACCGCCACCGGTCACGATCACCACACGGTCTGCGAAGCGCATGTCACCAGCCCATCACATCATCACCGACTTCCCAGCCATATCTCGTGAGGAGGGGTTATTCGAGGAGGGACATGCGGTCGGGGGAGTACCGCTCGCCGACGATCTGGTCGGCGGGCACCGCCTGCTCGATCGCTGCCACGTCGGCGGCGGACAGCGGGACGGCGAGGGCCGCGACGTTCTCCTCCAGTTCGCTCCGCCGCTTCGCGCCGGGAATCGGCACCACGTCGTCGCCGTGGCTGTGCACCCACGCCAGGGCGAGCTGACCTGGCATGACGCCCCGTTCTCGGGCGAGTTCTCCGAGCGCTCGGACGAACTCCAGGTTGCGTTCCAGGTTCCCGGCGGCGAAGCGCGGCTGCGACGTGCGCCGGAAGTCGCCTTCCTCGAAGTCGTCGGTCGAGCGGTAGCGACCGGTGAGGATGCCCCGGCCCAGCGGTGAGTACGGCATGATCCCGATACCGAGCTCGCGGCAGAGCGGCACGACGTCGTCCTCGATCGTGCGCGACCACAGCGACCACTCGGACTGGACCGACGTGATCGGGTGCACGGCGTGTGCCCGGCGGATCGTCTCCGGGGACGCCTCCGACAGCCCGATGTGGCGCACCTTTCCGGCTTCGACCAGATCCGACAGCGCTGCGACCGTTTCCTCGATGGGGACGGCGGGATCGAGCCGGTGCTGCTGGTAGAGGTCGATGTGGTCGACGCCGAGGCGGCGCAGCGACGCGTCGCACGCCTGCCGGACGTACGCGTCGTCGCCGCGCAACGAACGCGCCATCGAGTCGTCCTGCGCGCGGACGACACCGAACTTGGTGGCCAGGACGACGTCGTCGCGACGACCGGCGATCGCCCGCCCGACCAGCTCTTCGTTGGCGCCGTAGCCGTACATGTCGGAGGTGTCCAGGAGCGTGACGCCGAGGTCGAGCGCGCGGCGCACGGTCGCGATCGACTCGGCCTCGTCGCTGCTGCCGTAGAAGTCGCTCATGCCCATGCAGCCGAGTCCTTGGGCGCCGACGTCGAGCGCACCGAGATGCCGGGTTGGCATCGCCATGCTGTCTTCTCCTTCGTCGAGATGCATCAGGCCGGTCCGCTCGCTTTGGCGGGTTCGGCCGGTACTGCGCATTCAGCGGCCTCGTCGATGTCCTTGAGGTGGGTTTCCGGCATGAACATCACCGCCACGAACGTGATCGCGCAGACGACAGCCATGTACACGGCCACGGAAACCGATGACTGGGTCGCCGCGTACAGCGACGTGGCGATGAGCGGGGCGAACGCGCCACCCAGGACGGCCCCGAGCTGAACGCCCAGCGAGACGCCGGAGTACCGCAGTCCGGTGGTGAACGACTCGGCGAAGAACGCGCCCTGCGGGCCGTACATGGTGGTGTGCATCAGGCCCAGACCGACGATGAACGCCACCAGGATCAGGAAGGTCGACTTCGTGTTCAGCAGTGGCCAGAAGGCGAACGAGAAGGCGCAGAGCATCCCCGAACCCGCCAGCAGCATCGTGCGTCTGCCGACGCGGTCGGAGATGGCGCCGGACAGGGGGAGCACCAGCAGTTGCACGCCCGCCGCGACGAGCACGGCGACCAGGATGGTGTTCTTCGACAGGCCAAGGATCTCCTTGTTCGTGCTGTAGGAGACCGCGAACGTCATGAACAGGTAGTAGGTGACGTTGATGCCGATGTAGGCGGCCGCGACGAGCCCGATCTCCTTGTAGTGCACGCGGAAGGCGCGCAGCACGGGGGAGCGGCCGTCCTTCGGCGCCGGGTCCACGGCCTGCGTCTTCGTCTGCTGGTGCCGTCGGAACGCGTCGGTGTCCTCGAGCCGCAGTTGCAGGTGGATGGCCAGCCAGATCAGCGCCGCGCTGGCGAGGAAGGGAACGCGCCAGCCCCACGACACGAACGCCTCGGGTGAGGTGAACTGGATCGCCGCGATGAAGGCGAGGTTGCCGAGGATGATGCCGCCCGGCGCGCCTGCCTGGGCGAAGCTCGTGAAGAAGCCGCGTCGCCGGGGCGGCGCGTTCTCCATCGCGAGCAGGACGACTCCGCCGAGCTGCCCGCCGACCGCGATGCCCTGCATGAAGCGCAGCAGGACCAGCAGGATCGGCGCCGCGACCCCGATCGCCGCGTGCGTCGGCAGCAGACCGATGAGCGTCGACGCGAGCCCCATCCCGACCAGTGCGCCGATCAGGGCCGTCTTGCGGCCGCGCACGTCACCGATGTGGCCGAACAGCATGCCGCCGAGCGGCCGGGCGATGAAACCGACCGCGAAGGTCGCGAAGCTGAGCAGCGCACCGGTCAGCGCGGTCTGTTCGGGGAAGAAGAGCTGGGGGAAGACCAGCGCCGCCGCCGTGCCGTAGATGAAGAAGTCGTAGTTCTCGATGCTCGATGCCGACAGTGCCGTCACCGCGACCTTGGCCAACCTCGCCTGTGTCGGATCCTGCGCCAGCGCCATTGCCCGCTCCTTCCGTCACCGTCGCCGACCGTTCACCCGAAACCTCACTGTTTCGTGCAATGAAACGCGCGAATCACTGTGTGACATGCACTGTCTACCCGCCCCCGTCACCCCGGTCAAGACGGTGCAACCAATGTGGCCTTCGTTGCGCGAAACGCAACGAAGGCCACATTGGTTGCACACCCCCACGCGCGAACGGGGGGTCACGGCTGGGTGGTCGCCTCCTCGAAGGCGGTCACGATCTCCGTCATCGACGCGCCGGGCCCGAAGTGCAGGTGCACGCCCGCGGCCAGCATCCGGTCGATTTCGACGGGCTCGTCGATGCCTCCGGTGAGGACGGGGACGTCGCACCCCTCGCGGCGCAGCCCTTGCACCGTGAGCGCGGCGAAATGGCCGAGTCCGCCGCTGAGGCAGCTGAGCCCGACGGCGTCGGCGTCCTCCTGGACGGCGACCTGCACGATCGTCGCCGTGGAGACGCGTTTCCCCAGGTACACAACCTCGAACCCGGCGTCGACGAGGTGCTTGCCGATGAGCCGGACGCCGACGTCGTGGCCGTCGAGCCCGAGTTTCGCCAACACGACGCGTTTCATCCCTCGAAGCCTTCCCTGGTGGCAGCGACGATCTCGGCGGACGTGGCGCCCGCGCGCAGCGCCTCGATGCTGGGCCGGACCAGGTTCTCCGTGCCCGCGGCCGCTGCCTCGACCGCTTCGAGGGCACGGTCGACGAGCCCGGCGTCACGGCGACGCCTGTGCTCGGTGACCCGCGCGACAGCGTCCCGCTCGACCTCGGCGAAGTCGATCTCACCCGAGCTCTTGCCCGCGAACCAGCCGGCGCGGGCCTTCGCGTCGAACACGCCGTGACCGACCATGAGCCGCTCTCCCGTGCGCAGCTGCTCCTGACGGGCACCACGGTTGTCGTCGATCCGGCCCGCGATGTAGCCGTTCTCAATGGCTTCCAACGGCCCACCAGCCTCGGCGAGCCGGTCGAGTTCGGCACGGACCTTGCTCATCACGTGCTCGTCGACGGCGCGCAGTTTGGCGCTGCCCGCGAGCGGGTCGATCGTCGTCAGCGTGCCGTGTTCGTACGCGACGACCTGCATCGTGCGCACCGCGAGCGCGGCGGCATCGGCGGACGGGATACGCAACGCCTCGTCGTAGCCGGTGGCGCAGAGGTAGTCGACGCCACCGAGCATGGAACCAAGCACGCTGAGCGTCACGCGTGGGATGTTGACCAGCGGTTCCTCGGCCGATTCGAGGCCGTGCGCGTAACCCATCAGCCGCGCGACGGGCTGCTCGGCGACAGGAATGCCGTAACGGTCGCGCAGGATCTCGCTCCACAGGATCCGAGCCGTGCGGAACACCGACGCCTCGACGAACAGGTCACTGCGCTCGTTGAGGAAGAACATCAGCTTCCCGGCGATGGCCGCGGGCTCGTAACCACGGCCCACCAGTTCGTCCATGTACGCGATGGCGTTGCCGAACGCGAAAGCCACGGCCAGCAGCGGACCCGCGCCCGCGACGTCGTAGTGGTTGGAGCAGACGGTGAGCGCCGCGCCGGGCATGTCTTCGTCGATCGCGAACGCGACGCAGTCGGCGGCGATCCGCAGCGCCTGCGCGGGCGTGTGGATCTCGGTGCCGCGTGCGGTGAACTCCTTGAGCGGGTCGTTCTGCATCACGAGCTTGACGTGGCGTGCGTCGCGATCGGACAGGACACTGTGGACCATCCCCAGCGCGACGTGCCCGAGCGAGTTCTGCAGCATCCCGACGCTGTCGGCCGCGGCGAGGTCGAGCCGGGCGCAGATCGTGGCGAAGTCCGCCAGCGTCGCGCACGACACCCCGGCCCGGCCGACCTGGGCGTGCGCCAGTTCGTGGTCGGGATCGAAGCCGAGTTGCGACGGCAGGTCGGCGGCCAGCAGGAACGACTCCGCGCCCACTTCCTGCAGCACGGCGAGCCGCTCCGCCGTCATGGTGGGGGAGCCGAGGCCGGAGTAGACCATGAAGCGCGGACGGAACGGGCCGGGCGTGGCGATCCTGCTGTCGCTCCACGCCTTCAGCGCGGGCTCAGCGGTGGTCGGCGAGTCGTCGTAGCGCGCCCGGATGGGCACCTTGCCGTCGTTCGCCGTGCTGACGTGCTCGTGTTGCACTGGCCCGCTGCCTCCATGCTTCGTTGTGCTCAGCCCGGTCCCGGCGCTCCCGACACCGTCGCCGAGATCCGGGCCGCGACGTCCCGGACGTGCCGTTCGACCTCGGCGATCCGTTCGTCGTCGAGACGGCCTTCCGGGCCGATGACGCTCAGCGCCGCGAGCGCGACACCGTTCGCGTCCGTGATCGGCGCGGTGACGCCGACCGCGCCCACCGCCCGTTCGCCGTGGCTGTACGCGACGCCCGCGGCCGCGATGCTCGCCAGTTCGGCGCGCAGGGTGTCGAGGTCGGTGATCGTGTTCGGCGTCGTGGGGTCGAGCGGGAGGTCCTTGAGCAGGTGTTCGCGCTCCGCCTCCGGCATGAACGCGAGCAGTGTCTTGCCCGCGGAACCGGTGTGGATGCCTTCGGAGACGCCCTCTCCGGCGATGTAGCGGATCAGGTGCGGACTGGGGAACTCCTTGACGCAGATGCGGGACCGTCCCGCCCGCACGTGCACCGCGACGGTCTCGGCCGTCACGTCCCGCAGCTCCTCCAGTGCGTCGGTGGCCTCGAAGATGAAGCCCGCGTTGCCGTTGGAGATCGACGACATCAGGTGCAGGCAGCCGGGCCCCAGCCCGTAGTGCCCGCTGGCCTGGTCCTGTACGACCATTCCTTTGGCGCGCAACGTGCTGAGCAGGCGGTATGTGGTCGGTTTGGACAGCGAGACGACCTCGGCCGCGTCGCGGAGCGTGAGCGTGCTGTGGCCGAGGGCGAACAGGATGTCGATCGCCCTGCTGACCGCGCGGACCGTGGAGCCGTCGGGGGTTTCAGTCACTGGACACCTCTGCGACGTGGCGGCGCGACCGTTTTGTCGCGTGAGCCCACCGTATCAACCAGCGAAACGGTCAGGCTCGAACCAGTAGCGCGGCGTCTCGCCATCCGCGCCGATCCGCACGCGCACCGCCATCCCTGCCGCTGGTTCTGCTCCGTTCATTCTGACCTGGCCGAACACCGTCGGTCCGGTGTCGTCGAGTGCGACCTGGCCGAGCGTGTACGGCGCGGGCAGCCCTGGCCGGGGGACGTGCACGGTCGTGTACGTGAGCAGCACGCCTGTCGTAGCGAAGGTGTGTTCGGCGGGCGCGGGCGTCCCACAGCGGTGGCAGACCGCGCGCGCCGGGAACGACACTGCCCCACACTGTCCACAGCGGCTGCCGACGAGCGCGTGCCCGTTGTCGCGCGGCCGTTGCGCGGTCGTCGGCACGGTGAGCGCGGCGTTCAGTCCCATGGATCTGTCCTCTCCAGCAGGTGCACGCACGACACCGCTGACTCGCCCTCCAGCCAGCCACCGTTGTTGTGGGCAAGGCCGATACGCGGCTGGTGGGTCTGTCGCCCCGTGGCCTCACCGCGCAGCTGCCACGTCAGCTCCGCGACCTGCGCCAGCCCGGTGGCGCCCACGGCGTGCCCGCGCGAGGACAGCCCACCGCTCGGGTTGACCGGGCGGGAACCGTCGATCTGGGTGGCGCCGCTGCCGAGCAGCGCGCCCGCGCCACCGGGGCCGCAGAAGCCGAGATGCTCGTAGGCGATGAGCTCAGCGGGCGCCATGGCGTCGTGCACCTCGGCGACGTCGACGTCCTCGGGACCGAGGCCCGCCTCCGCGTACGCCGCGGTCGCGCACGTCTCTGTCAACGACGGCTCATTACCGGTGGTCGTGTACCCGGTCGCGGCCTGCGACGCCCGTACCCGGACAGTCGGCCGCCCCGCCGACGGGATCACACCGCGCCGAGCCAGCACAACCGCCGCCGCGCCGTCGCAGATGGAACTGCACATCAGCAGCGTCAGCGGGTCGGCGATGGGCCGCGAGCCCAGCACTTCCTCGGGACTGACGATCTTGCGGTGCTGCGCGTACGGGTTGAGCGCGCCGTTGGCGTGGCTTTTCACAGACACGGCGACCAGGTCGTCCACAGTCAGCCGGCCCGCGGCGACGAGCCTGCGCAGCCGCATCCCGTAGACGGCGGTGAACTGCAGCCCGATTCCCGAAACCACGTCGAGGTCCCCCGCCGACTCCAGCGCCGCGAGCGTCCGGCCCCGGTCCTCGACGAACATCTTCTCCACGCCCGCGACCAGCACGACGTCCGCCGAGCCCGCGCGAATGGCGAGTACGGCCTGGCGCAGCGCGGTGGACCCACTCGCGCACGCGTTCTCGACGTTCGTGACGGGTATGCGCTCGATGCCGATCTCCCGCATCACCGACTGGCCGCGGATCATCTCCTGGCCCTGCAACAGCCCGGCCATCGCGTTCGCGGCGTACACGGCGTCGACGTCCTGCACACCGAGGCCCGCGTCAACCAGCGCCGACACGCACGCGACGCGGTTGAGGTCCTTCAGCGAGTGGCCGGTGAAACGGCCGAAAGGGTGCATGCCCACCCCGATCACCTCGATGTCGTCGCTGGTCATTCGGGGCCTCCGTCGGTCAGCTTGTTGCGCAGCTCGACCCGGTCGACCTTCCCGTAGGTCGTGCGCGGGATGGCGTCCCAGATCTCCAGGCGGCGCGGGGTGCGGATGCCCAGGCGGGGCCGGACGAAGTCGATCAGTTCCTGGCTCGACACGGCCTGCTCATGCCTTAACCGCACGACAGCCGTGACGGCGTCGCCCCAGCGCGGGTCCGGCAGGCCGAGCACCACGGCCTCGCTCACCGCGGCGTGCGCGGCCAGTTCGTTCTCGACCTCACGAGGCGCGATGTTGTAACCACCCGAGTTGATCATCTCGTCGCTGCGGCCCTGGAGGTGCACGAAGCCACGCTCGTCGGTGCGGGCCAGGTCCTTGGTGCGCAGCCAGCCGTCGACGAGCACCGCGGCCGTGGCCTCGGGATTGCGGTGGTAGCCGGTCATCATGTGCGAGCCCTGCACGTACACCTCGCCGATCTCACCTGGCGGCGCCACACGTCCGTCGTCGGTGCGCACCTCGACGGCCACCGACCGCCATGGCCGCCCCGCGGACTGACGGGCCTGCGCGTCGAGGTGATCGGTCCTGCTCAGGCACGTGATCGTCATAGGTGCCTCGGACTGGCCGTAGTCCTGCACGAGCGTCGGGCCGAACCGGTCGAGCGCCCGTTCCAGCACCGGCAGCGCCACGCTCGACGCCCCGTAGACGATCGTCTCGAAGCCCCACTCGTCCCGCGCGGCGTCCAGCAGCGGTTCGAGCATCGCGGGCACCGCCTTGAGTGTGCGGAAGCACTCCTCGCGGGAGCGGTGCCACACCTCGTCGGGGTCGAACTTCGGCATGACGTGCACCCCCGCACCGCTGATCAGATACGGCAGCACGAAATAGCCGGACGCGTGCGAGACGGCCTGGGTGAGCAGGATCCGCTCGCCCTCTTGGACCGGGGCGAGTTCCAACAGCAGGTTCAGCGCCACCTCGCGCAACGCCCGATGGGAGAGCACGACGCCTTTGGGCCGCCCGGTCGTCCCGGACGTGTAGGAGATCCAGGCGGCGCCCTCGGGATCACCGTCGCGCACCACGGATGTCGCCGGTGCCCCCGCGACGAGCGCTTCGTAGGAGTGAGCGAAGTCGGGATCCGCCTCGAACGGGACCGCGATCAGCCCGAACTCGACAGCCAGCGCATGCGCGGCGGCGGCGAAGCGCGGCGCGAAGAACAGCAGCCGCAGGTTCGCGTCCTCGGCGACGTAACGGAAGTCCTCCAGGTGCAGGCGGGCGTTGAGCGCGACCCGGACCCGGCGGCCGAGCGCGATCGCGCAGTCGACCTCGACGGCCTCGGTGCGGTTGTCGGACAGAATCCCCACGCTCGCGCCAGGCGGAACGCCGAACCCGTCCATGGCATTGGCCAGCCGCTCGGCCCGGTCGAGGAGCGCGGCGAACGTGCGCGCCGTGACGCCGTCGTCCACCGCGGTCACGTGGCGGTGCGCGGCGCCCGCCCGACGGAGCATGTAGGCGGTGTCCAGAGCCATCCGCGCGGCCTCCTTGCCGAAGAGCGTTTCATCTGACGAGAGGAACGTATTGTCTGATGAAACGCTCTGTCAAGAAGCGCCTGATGCACCGGATCGGGCCACGATGGGCCCGGATGTCCAATGTGGATGACCCGCAACGGGAACGTGGATCGTGCGTTGCCCCGGCACGTCCTTCGTCGGAAAATTGTGTCCCGCCTGGCGGCGTCGGACATCGCTGACCCTGCACGTGTAGGGTGCGATCTGATCATGCTGCGAGGTCGCGGTCTCACGATTCCGCCGGCTTGTTGATCGCTCAGTGTTGAGGTTGGGGGAGGACATGGCAGCTGCGGACGGGTTGTCGGCGGGGCTGAAGAACCGGCACGTCACCATGATCAGCATCGCCGGTGTGATCGGTGCCGGTTTGTTCGTGGGCTCGGGCACGGCGATCAACGAGGCCGGGCCGGGCGTGCTGCTCGCCTACGCGTTCGCCGGTCTGCTCGTGGTGGTCGTGATGCGGATGCTGGGTGAGATGGCCGCCGCGAATCCCGACACCGGTTCGTTCTCGACCTACGCCGACCGTGCCATCGGGCCCTGGGCCGGGTTCACGGTGGGATGGTTGTACTGGTGGTTCTGGGTGCTCGTGATCCCCGTCGAGGCAACCGCGGCCGCTGCCATCCTGGAGAGCTGGACAGGAGCGCCGCAGTGGATCTGGGCGCTCGCTGTGACCCTTGTCCTGACCGTCACCAACCTGTTCAGCGTGGCCAACTACGGCGAGTTCGAGTTCTGGTTCGCGCTGCTGAAGGTCATCGCGATCATCGCGTTCATCGTGGTCGGCCTGCTCGCGGTGTTCGGGGTGTTCGGCACTCCGCACAGCGGGATCGCGCACCTGTGGGACACCGGCGGGTTCATGCCGAACGGGCTCAGCGCCGTGGTCGCGGCGGTGCTGGTGACGATGTTCAGCTTCATGGGCACCGAGATCGTGACGATCGCGGCGGCGGAGTCGGAGAACCCGGTCGAGAAGATCGGGAAGGCCACGCGCTCGGTGATCTGGCGGATCGGCCTGTTCTACCTGGCGTCGATCTTCCTGGTCGTCGCCATCGTGCCGTGGAACGACCCGGGGCTGGCCAAGAGCGGTTCGTACCAGACGGCACTGGAAGCACTCGGCATCCCGGGCGCGAAGGTGATCGTCGACATCGTCGTCCTGGTCGCGGTGGCGAGCTGCCTGAACTCCGCGCTTTACACCGCCTCCCGGATGATCTACTCGCTGGGCAGGCGCAAGCAGGCCCCGGCCGCGGTCATGCGCACCACCGCGCAGGGAGTGCCCCGGGTCGCGGTACTGGCGTCCACTGTCGTCGGATTTCTCGCTGTGATCGCCAACTACCTCTTCCCCGAGGACGTGTTCGGGGTGTTGCTGGCCACCTCGGGTGCCGTGGCGCTGTTGGTCTACCTGGTCATCGCGATCTCCCAGCTGCGGCTGCGCGCCAAGCTGACGCGGGCGGGTACCGAGTTGCGGGTGCGGATGTGGCTCTACCCGTACCTCACCTGGGCTGTGGTCATCGTGATCCCGGTGATCCTGGTCTACATGGCCACCCAGGAGGATCAACGACTCAACATCGGCGCGACCGCGGCTATCGCCGTGATCGTCGTCGCAGCCGGGTTCCTGCTGACCAAGAGGCAGCCGGCGAACCGGGACTCCATGCACGACTCCGCCCAGCACACGAAGTAATGCCGTCCTCAGTGGACAAGGCGGCCCGGTGACCGGGCGCGACCGGGCCGGTGCCGGACAGGCGTGGACCCGCGCGGCGCTGCTCAACGACCGGGGCCTCGCGCTGGCCGAAGCGGGCCGTCGGGAGGAGGGTCTCGCCGCCATCCGGGAAGCCGTCGCCCAGGCACGCGAAGTCGGCGACGCCGCGCTGCTCGCCAGCGCCCTGCACAACCTCGGCCTGGTGCTGGCACAACTGGGCCGGGACGCCGAGGCGCTGGCGCCCAGCGCGGAAGCGGTCAGGGTCCGCCGGAGCCTTGCTGTGTCCGCGCCGGACGCCAATCTGCCGCTGCTGGCCTCGTCGCTGAACAACCTCGGACGGCGCTTCGCCGCGCTCGGCAGGCACGCCGAAGGCCTGGCGCCCACCGAGGAGTCGGTGGCCATCGGCCGCGAGCTCGCCGCCACGCATCCGGCCGATCTCGCGCTGTCCCTGAACAATCTCGGCATCCGGCTGCACGATCTCGACCGCCCCGAAGAGTCACTCGAAGCCACGCGGGAGGCCGTCGACCGCTACCGCGACCTGGACCGGCCGCTGCTGGCGATGTGCCTGACGAACCTGGGCATCCGGCTGGCCCGTCTCGGCAGGCACGCCGAAGCACTGGCCGCCACCGAGGAGGCCATCGGCATCGGCCGAGAACTGCTGGCCGGGCCGGACGCGAACCTCGAAGCACTGGCGGAATCGCTGGCCTGGCAAGCGATCCACCTCAAGACGCTGGGCAGGCGCGGGGCGGCACGCGCGGCCAGGCGCGAGGTCCGGGCACTCCGCCGCCAGGCCCACAGGGCATGAACGTCGACATCGACTGGCAACCGCTGTCCCATCCGGCGGTATAAGGCGCTTCTCGTGGCTGAGCCGCGCCACGCTCCGCGAACCGAAACGCCGCTCTGGTGGCGGCCGGTGAACCAGCCTGAAAGGGGTTGGGCCGTGGCTGGGTTTGTGGCACGCTCGGGTTGTGGTCGTGAGAAACTGTCTCGTTGCTGAAAGCCACTTCGAGATCGGGTTGATCGCGGTAGGCCGAATGGTGGACGCCGGGCACTCGGTCGCGCTGGCTGCGCCGAATCTTGATCAACAGAGCGGAGATTTCGGTCGGCTGCTTCGTATTCAGTCCGATATCGCCTCACCGGCCGAGGTCGATGATGTTTTCCACGCGGTCGAGCGGCGGATGGGGGTCGTGGACATTCTGTTCGTCCGGGTTGCCCGCGCTGTCGCCGGCCCGTTGCTCGCCACCGCCGACACGGAGTGGGACCTGCTGCTGGACGCTGGTCTCGGGGTGCCGTTCCGGTGCATCCGGCGGGCCGTGCCGGGGATGGCCGGGCGTGGCTGGGGGCGGATCGTGATCATGTCATCGGAGTGCGGCACGTTTGCCCGGAATGCGACCGCCGGGCTGGTGCGGTCGGTCGCGAGTGAGCTTTCCGGAACCGGGGTGACCGTCAACGCCGTGTTTTCGGCGGACGCCGGAGATCCGGCCTGTGTGGTCGACGTCGCCGAATTGCTCGTGCACTCCCCTGGGATCTCCGGGGAGTTCCTCACGGTCGATTCGGCTGGAATTCGCGCTACTGCTTGATGTGCGCGCTTTCGGCCATCGCGTCGACGATCCTCGTCAGGATCGCGCGCGATGTCGCGAAATTGAGCCGGGCAAAACCACGGCCGGGTGCGCCGAACACCGCCCCGTCACTCAATGCCACTCCGGCGTGCCGCAGGAAATACCCGGCCGGGTGATCCATGCCGAGCTGCCGGCAGTCCAGCCAGGCCAGGTACGTCGCGTCCGGTGGCCGCAGGCCCACGCCGGGCAGCACCTGCGGCAGTGTGTCGGCCAGGTAATGGCGGTTGCCGTCCAGATACGCGATCAGGCCCTGCCGCCACGGGTCACCTGCTGTGTAGGCGGCGAGGTTCGCGACGATGCCGAGCGTGCTCGCGCCGTGCCGGGCGTGGAAGGGAATCTCGCGCCACCGTTTGACGTCGGGCGCGTTGGTCAGAATCACCTGACAGCACTTGAGTCCAGCGACATTCCACGCTTTGGACGCGGATATCAACGTCAGGGTGTGTGCTGCCGCGGCGGGAGACACTGAGGCGTACGGAATGTAACGCGCGCCCGGGTAGGTGAGCGGGCCGTGCACCTCGTCGGCGATCACCCGTGCCGAACGGGCTGTCACGATGTCGCACAGCTCCAGCAACTCCGTCCTGGAGAACACGTGCCCCAGCGGGTTGTGCGGGTTGCATAACAGGAGGGTGCCCGCGCCCGCGGCCAGCGCCGCGTCGATCCTGTCGAGATCCAGTGCGTTGCCCTGGGTCATCGGTATTTCCACCAGCTGACGCCCGGCGGCCGCGACGACCTCGAAGAACGGCGGGTACGCCGGGGTGGGGACGACGACGGCGGACCCCGGCACGGAGTAGAACTCGATGCCGAGACCGAGACCCGTGACCACGTCCGGGATCAGGAAGATCTGCTCGGCGGGCACCTGCCACGCGAGCGTCGTCGCCAGCCAGTCAGCGCACGCCTCAGGCACGCCGGTGCGGATGTCCCGCAACGGATATCCGGTTTCGCCGCGCTCCACGGCCTCGTGCAAGGCATGCCGGATGGCAGGCGCGAGGTCGAAGTCCATCTCGGCCACCCACGCACCCAGCGTGGCCACCCCGTGCTTGCCCCACTTCAGGGTTCTCCGCTGGGCCAACGTGTCGATCCGCACGTTGTCGAACAGCCGGCTGTCCATCAGTGGTGGAACAGCCGCAGTCCGGTGCGGACCACTTCGATGCCGTGTTCCCGGCAGGCCTCGTCGACCTCCCCGCTGCGCCGGGATCCGCCACCTTCGACGATGCAGCCGACGCTGTGCTGTGCCGCGACGTCCACATTGTCCCGGAACGGGAGGTACCCGTCCGACACGAGGGTGCACGGCGGCGCGGCAGCGAGCCACTTCTCCGCTTCGCCGGGGGAAAGCGGTTCGATCGGCAGATCAGCCGCGAGCTGTCCCTCGACCAGCGCCATCCGGGCGTTGACCTGCTGCTGTAGGGACATACCGGCGGGGAACTGCGCTCCGGCGATCCTGGGATGCCGGCGCAGCCGCCACCGGTCGGCCTTCTCGCCCGCCAGCCGCACGGAGTCCACCCGGGACTGCTGGCCCGCGCCGATCCCGATGGTGCGGCCATCCTGGACGTACGCGACGGAGTTGGACGTGGTGTGGCGAACGGTCAGCAGGCCGAGGATGGCGTCGGCGGACAGGGCGGGGAACGTCTCGCCGGATATCCGCAGCGGGTCGCTGTCCTGGGTGATCCGGACACCGAAGACGTCCCGGGCTTCCCGCTCACCCGGCCGGTAACCCGGATCCATTGCGAGCACGAGGAAGGCACCGCGCTTCTTGCGGGCGAGGATCTCGGCCACCCCAGGCTCGTATCCCGGCGCGATGACGCCGTCCGACACGACACGGGCCAGCAGTCGCGCGGCGGGCAGGTCGACCGGATGGGACAGGGCCACCATGTCGCCGTAGGACGAACGCGGATCGCAGTCCCTGGCCCGGATGTAGGCCGCGGCCACCTCGGATGTCGTGCTGCCCGAACCGAACGTGGCCAGTGTCGCGTCGTCGAGTTCGCCCGCGACGGCCACGCCCGCGGGGGAGACATGCTTCATCGACGCGGCGGCCACGAGACCGAGCGCCTCGCTCACGGCCGTCACGAGTTGCCAGCCCTGCAAGGCGTCCAGCAGGTTGATGACCGACGGCGTGCCGTTGAGTACCGAGAAGGGCAAGGGGCTGCCGTCGGCCGTCGTGGCCTCAGCCCAGGCTTGTTGCGGATTGAGGCCGTACTTGAGCCGCATGGCGCTTACAGGCCCGTCGGGCACTATGACCTCCCGATACGCAGGATCATGGGGTCAGCCGGGTGGCGAGCCGGCAGTCGAGCATGGTGTGGCCGTCGATCCCGTCGAAGACGCACAACGCCCGCACGTGGCCGCCGTCGAGCACGATCGGCAACCAGTAGCGGTTGTCGACCCACATCTGGTGGTAGGGCATCTTGTCCTCGGCGAACCAGCGCAGCCTGCCCTCCGCGCCGCCCTGCGGGCTGCCGCTGAAGGTGTCGGTGGTGAAGACGTGTGCGGTCAGGCGATAGGTCTCCGGCACGCCGAAGGACAGGGCGATCACGCCGTGGAAGACCGGATCGGCGATGACCAGGCCGGTCTCCTCCCGTACTTCGCGGACGATGGCGGTGTGCGGGTCCTCGCCGGGTTCGAGTTTGCCGCCCGGACCGTTCCAGCGCCCGCCGCCGAATTTGTGGTCCGCTTTCAGTTGGAGAAGTATCTTTCCGTTGCGCCGGATATAGCACACGGTCGCGCGCACCCCGAGGTGCTCGATCTCCGGCCACTGGCTGTCCATCTGCCCGGGAGTCAGCTCGGCCGACGGTGAGATCTCATGCATGACTGGGAAGATAGCACCGGGCATCCGGCGAATTCGCCCGGGTGTCACCGAAGGGTATCAGCGGATACCGTCCGATCGTCGGACACGGAATGTGGCGACTACTCAGGGTAGTGCCAATTGCGTTCCCTTCGCTCGGTCGGCTCACGTGGTTGGTCGGAGTGGCCGGTTCGGCTAATGGGCCGACCGGATGACGATCATTAACAGAATATACCGCCCGGTGTAGGCGTATACCCGGTTACGGTGGTTGGTCCGGTGAATTTCCCAATGTTAACGCATCTGTCCGGCCCTGGGCAACGATGCCTTCCGGGAGGGCCGTGGTGGTAGCGGTTGTGGCGGTTGCCCCACGGGCTGTCGATCTTTTCATCGTCCGGGACCGCGGGTGCGCTGATCTCGGACTATGATCAGTTGGTCGTCCCGATGCGACAATTCAATATGGACACGATGAGAGATCCATAACGGAGTTTCGAATTTTGCGTCGGGCGTGGAAGATCGTTTTTAGTCGCCATTGCGCAGCGTCGTTCGTTCGTTTACGGTGGGTATATCCGATCATTGGCCGGCTCAGGGGGGTGGTCGCTGAGTGGGCGACGCGCGTGACGCCATGCGTGAACTCCGCACCGAGGTGAGAGAATGGTTGTCGGCCCATTGGCGGGACGACCTGCTGCTGGGTGATTGGTGGCGGGAATTGGCCGCCGCCGGGTTCGCTTTTCCGGCGTGGCCGACGGGTATGGGCGGCCGTGGTCTGCATCGTAAAGAAGTGAGAATCATCGCCGGAGAGCTGGACGCGGCGGGTGCTCTCGGGCCTCCCGGCGGCGTCGGGCAAATGGTCGGCGGACCGGTACTGCTCGCATACGGAACCGACGAACAACGTCGACGCTGGGTGCCCGCGCTGGCGGCGGGTGAGGAGTCGTGGTGCCAGCTGTTCAGCGAACCGGGCGCGGGCTCGGATCTCGCCAGCCTGCAGCTGCGTGCCGTGCCCGTGCCCGGCGGCTGGCGGCTGACCGGGCAGAAGCTGTGGTCCAGGGAGGCCGAGCACGCCGACCGCGGGCTCGTGCTGGCCAGGACCGACGCGGACGTGCCGAAACACCAAGGCATCAGCTACTTCGTCGCCGATCTGGACCAGCCCGGCATCGAGGTCCGGCCGATCCGGCAGATGAACGGCCGGGCCAGCTTCAACGAAGTCTTCCTGTCCGATGTCTTCGTCCCGGCGGAGAACCTGATCGGCGAGTGCGGCCAGGGGTGGCCGCTGGCCAGGGCAAGCCTGGCCTACGAACGGGAAGAGGTCGGTGGAGCCGGCGTCCTGCGGCCGGCGCGGGCCGCGCTTCCCGGTCGCCGCTGCGGAATGCTCGGCCGTCCGATCCGTGAGCTGGTCGAGCGGGCCGCGCGGGCCGAGCGGGGCCAGCCGGTCACCCGGGGCACCCGGACTCCGACGGCGGTGATCGAACTCGCTCAACGGCTGAACCGTTGCGCCGACCCTGTGGTGCGCCAACGCCTGATGACGATGTACGCGATCGCGGAGACCAACCGGCTGCGGATCCAGCGGCTGCGCGAGGCCGCACGCCAAGGCCACCGGCCAGGCCCGGAGGCGTCGATCGGCAAGCTCGTCGCCTCGGAACTCGGGCGGCACGCCAGGGATGTCAGCCTGTCGCTGCTGGGCGCCGAAGGCATGCTCGTGGGCAACGAGACAGTGGAGCGCGGCGCGTTCCAGCAGATGGCTCTTTCAGTGCAGTCGCTGTCCATCGCGGGCGGCACCGACGAGATCCAGCGCAACCTGATCGGTGAGCGAGTCCTTGGCCTGCCAAGAGAACCCGAAGCCGACAAGGACATACCGTTCCGTGAGCTCAAGGTTGGTACACAGTCCACATAGGTCAATCGAAAGACGTCAATGGACGAATACGAGTACTGGCACCCACTGCACGAAACCATGCCAAGGCCACAGATCGAGGCGCTGCAGCTGGTCAAGCTCAGGGCCGCCGTCGGCTGGGCGCTGACTGGCAACGGACTGCAGGCAGAGCTGTTGCGCTCCGCGGGCGTCACGCCGAACTCCCTGGAATCCCTTGCGGACATCTCCAAGATTCCGTTCTTGACAAGGGATGCGTGGATGGAGTCGCAGTGCGCCGCGCCACCGTACGGCGACTTGCTCGCGGCGCCACCGGAAAGCGCGATCCGCCACCACCTCACCTCGGGCACCACCGGCCGGACCCCGATCCGCGTGCTGGACAGCATGAAGGACTGGGAGTGGATCGCTGAGATGTGGTGCTACGCGTTCTGGGGATTCGGGGTGCGACCGGCGGACCGGGTTTTCGTCGCGTTCGGTTACGGGAGCTTCATCGGGTTCTGGGGCGCCCACTACGCGTGCGAGAAGATCGGCTGCCTCGTGCTTCCCGGCGGCAGCCTGACCACCGAGATGCGGCTGCGGCAGATCGTCGAACTCGGCGCCACGGTCGTGTGCTCGACACCCACTTACGCGCTCCGCCTGGCGCAGGAGGCCAGGCGGCTCGGGATCGATCTGCCCGCGGGTCCGGTCGAGCGGATCGTTCTCTCCGGCGAACCGGCCGGATCCATCCCGGCGACCAAGCGGCTGCTCGAGTCCGAGTGGGGCGCCAAGGCGGCGGACACCGCGGGGATGACCGAACTCGGCACCATCATGATGTTCGAGTGCGCGGCACAACCCGGTGGCACGCACGTCATCGAGGATCACTTCCTCGAAGAGGTGATCGATCCGGACACGGGATCGCCTGTGCCGTACGGCACTCTGGGCGAGCGCGTGGTGACTTCCTTCGGCCGCGGGTTCATCCCGCTGCTGCGCTACCGGACGGGCGATCTGGTGACGCGTGTGCCGGGCAGTGACTGCTCGTGCGGCCGGACGTGGGACATCTACCACGGCGGCATCCACGGCCGGGTGGACGACATGAAACTCGTCCGCGGCACCAACGTCTACCCGCGGGCGATCGAGGCGATCGTGCGGGAGTACCCGGTCGTCGACGAGTTCCAGGTCCACCTCTACACCGCCGAGGGAATCCGGGACGAGATCGAGGTGCTCGTCGAACTCACCGATCCCGGCGACCGGAAGGTTCTGCCGGAACTGGCGACCGAGCTGGCGAAGGCGACCGAAGGGCTGCGTATCGATGTCCGGGCGGTCGAACCCGGAACGCTGCCCCGATTCGAACTCAAAGCGCGCCGGGTTCGCGACGAACGGACGGTCATCGGAACGGGAGCGCCCTTGTGAGGAACTGTCTGGGCAGAGAGATCACCGACACCGAAGCCGAGCTGGTGGCCGCCTACGAGGCCGTGCGGCGGCTGGCCGACGAACGCATCGGCGAACTGGCGCCCTATCAGGCAAGGAACGTCTTGAAGGCGTTGTCCTGCCTGTGGCAGGTCATGAACGGTCTCGACATGCAACCGGGGCATCTCTACGAAGTAGGAGCCTGACCGGGAGGAACGATGAGTTCGGGCACCATCAGCACGGCCGTCGCGCTGGACGGCGAAGGCGGTGACCACGCGATCGCGGTCCTGCGGGCGGCCGGTGTGGACACCATCTTCACGTTGTCCGGCGGCCACATCTTCTCGTTTCTGCATGCCGCCGCGAACGCCGGTCTGCGCATCGTCGACGTCCGGCACGAACAGACTGCGGTGTTCGCTGCCGAGGGATACGCCAAGCTCAGCCGTGGCCCGGGTGTCGCGGTGCTGACCGCGGGGCCGGGTGTCACCAACGGCATCAGCGGCATCGCCACCGCCCAGTTCACCGGGTCCCCGCTGGTGGTGCTCGGCGGCCGGGCGGCCCAGAAGCGTTGGGGCGCGGGGTCGTTGCAGGAACTCGACCACGTGCCCATCGTCCAGTCGCTGACCAAGCTCGCCCGGACCGTCACCGAGCCCGGTCGGATCACGAGCGAGGTGCAGGAGGCGATCAGGGTCGCGACGACCCCGCACCGGGGGCCGGTGTTCCTCGACTTCCCGATCGACGTGCTGCACCAGCGGAGCGCGGCGGATCCTCCGCGCGTCGGGGTTTCCGAGCAGCAGGCGGTCGACGGGGCGGCGATCGAGCGAGCCGCCGGGCTCATCGCGTGCGCCGAACGGCCGGTCCTCGTCGCGGGTGGTGACGTCTGGTGGGGCGGTGCGTGGGATGCGTTGCGCCGCGTCGCCGAGTCGTTGCGCGTGCCGGTGTTCGCCAACGGCATGGGCCGCGGCTGTCTTCCCGCCGACCACGAACTGGCCTTCGCACGCACCAGAAGCGCGCTCAAGCAAGCCGATGTCGTTGCCGTGGTCGGAACTCCTCTTGACTTCAGGTTGTCGTTCGGTCGTTTCGGTTCCGCGACGGTTGTGCACATCGTGAACGACCCGAGCCAGCGGTCGGCCAAGGTGGACGCGGACTCCTCCCCAGCGGGGGACCTGTCGGGGATCCTGGCCGGAATGGCCGCGTGGCACGGAGACCGGCGCGACCACGAGCAGTGGATCAGCCAGTTGCGCGATCAGGAGCACGCCAAGCGCGCCACGGACCGGGCCGAACTCGAGGCGGACAGCGAGCCGATCCACCCGGCCAGGATCATCGGCGAGCTCAAGCAGGTCCTCGACCGCGACGCGATCATCATCGGGGACGGCGGGGATTTCGTGTCCTACGCCGGCCGGTACCTGGATTCCCACGTGCCCGGCTGCTGGCTGGACGCCGGGCCGTTCGGCTGCCTCGGCAGTGGCATCGGCTACGCGATCGCCGCCCGGCTGCGGCATCCGGGCAAGCAGATCGCGTTGCTGCTGGGCGACGGTTCGTTCGGGTTCTCCGCGATGGACGTCGACACCCTGGTCCGGCACCGGCTGCCGGTGGCGATGGTCATGGGCAACAACGGGATCTGGGGGCTGGAGAAGCATCCCATGCGCAAGCTCTACGGCTCGGATGTGGCCGCCGACCTGCGGCCTGGCTGCCGGTACGACCAGGTCGTCGAAGCGCTCGGCGGTGCCGGGGAAGTGGTGCGACGGCCGGGGGACATCAGACCGGCGCTGGAGCGGGCGTTCGCGTCCGACCGGCCGTACCTGGTGAACGTGCTGACGGATCCCGAGATCACCTACGACCGCACCGCGAAGCTGGGGTGATCGGCGATGGCCCCGCGGCTTCAGTTCGGCGTTCTGCAGTTCTTCTCGTGGCCGGGACGGCGCCGGAGCATCCCGGAGGTCTACCGGCGGGCGTTCGAGCGCATCGACATCATGGAGTCCTCCGGCGGTTACGAGGCCGTGTGGCTGGCCGAACACCACTTCACCAGCCACTCCGTCTCACCGTCGGTGAGCATGATGGGCACGCACATCGCGGCCCGCACCGAACGGTTGCGGATCGGAACCGCGGTGACGCTGGCGCCGATGTACCACCCGCTCCGGCTGGCCGAGGAGATCGCGCTGCTGGACGTGCTGTCGGACGGGCGGGTCAACTGGGGCGCGGGCCGGGGAAACGATCCCCAGGAGTTCGGGGTGTTCGGCCTCGACCTGCCGAGCAGCTACGCGAGGTTCCGGGAGAACGTCGACATCGTGCTCCGGGCGTGGCAGACCGACCGGCTCAGCTACCAGGGCGAGTTCCACTCGTTCGACAACGTCGAGGTGCTGCCCAAACCGGTGCAGCGACCGCATCCGCCGGTGTGGCTGGCCGCCTCGTCGCTGGACGCGATCGAGTGGTCGGCGAAGGCGGGGCACTCCATCCTGATGGACCCGCACTCCAGCCACGCGGACATCGGTGTGAAGTACGCGGCTTACCGGCGTGGGCTGCGAGCCGCCGGCCATTCCGCCGACGACCGGGTCACGCCGATGGCCAGGCTCGTCGCGGTCGCGCCGACGGACGCCGAGGCCATCGAGGTCGCGGCCCAGGGCGCCGAGTGGACCGTTTCGTCGATGCGCGACCCCAGGCGCCGCGGTCTGTCGAAGAAGATCCGCCTCGCCAGTGCCGAGGAAAAGGCGCAGGACACCCGTTCACCGCAGGAACGGTACGTCCAGGACGTCATCATCCACGGCAGTCCCGAACGGGTGGTCGAGCAGATCAGGCGACTGCGGGAGGAAATCGGCCTGCACTACCTGATGTGCGCGCCGCTGAGCCACCGGTCGTTCCTGTTGTTCACGGAAGAGGTGATCCCCAAGCTTGTCTGACGTGACCCGGCGGCCACATCTGGCCGCGCTCGGCGATCCGCTCGCCGACATCGTCATCGCGGTGCGACCAGGGACCTGTGAGCGCTGGGGAGTCGCTCCGGGCACCGCTGTGTTCCGCGATCGCGCCGAACTGGACGAGGCGATGGCCGCACTGGGTGGCGGTCGGGTCTCGGCCGGTGGCAGCGCGGCGAACACCTGTGTCGCCTTCGCCGGCTGCGGCGGGCGTGCCGCACTCGTCACGACGTCGATGGCGGACGACCTCGCCGAAGCGATCAGCCGGGACCTGCTCGACCGCGGGGTCGAACTGCCACTCGGCCGTCAGCCGACCGGGATGGCCGGACGCTGCCTGGCGTTCCTGCTGCCGGACGGCGAGCGCGCGTTCCTGATCTGGCAGGGCGAACCGTGGCGGCTGCGCACGCTGCGGGCGGACGCGGAAAGGTACTTCGCGGGCCGCCCGGACTGCGACGGCGTGCTGATCGAGGGGTATCTCCTGGCGTCCGAGGACGGAATGGAAGTGGCCCGGCTGGCCTCGCGGCGAGCGGCCGGGCTGGGCATCAGGCGGATCATGGCCCTGTCGGACAAGACGGTGGTCGCGGCCAACAGGCACAGGTTCAAGGCGATCCTCGCCGACGGTGTCGACGTCGTGCTCGGCAACGAGAACGAATACAAGGCCCTGTCGGAAAGCGGTTCGATGGACGCCGAAGCGACCGGGCTGAGCCGGCGCGACGTGCTGGCCGTGGTGACGATGGGAAATCGCGGGGCGGTGCTGTACGCGCCGGACAGCCGACACGTCGTGACCGCGGACCAGTTGCCCGTGCGCAGTTCCATCGGCGCCGGAGACGCGTTCGCCGGGGGGTTTCTCTACGGCCTGCTGTCCGGCCTGCCGCACGCCGAGAGCCTCTCGATCGGCAACGCACAGGCAAACCGGGTACTTCGGGTGGGGCAGTCTCGCGTCCCGCTGTGACCAGGAAGGAGGTCATCCGTATGACAACGATCGTTCGCACCGAGGGAATCGGCCCGTCCGCGATCTTCGCGCTGCCCTGGCTCGTCGCCGACGAGCACGGGTACTTCGCCGACGAGGACGTGCGGGTCGAATTCGTGGAGAACCGCGCCGACCAGCGCCTGGCCAAACCGGTCGACGACCACCGGCTGGTCGACTCCATTCGCAACCACGTCCCGTTCGAGGAGGGACAGGTCGACGTCTACCGGGCGTGCGAGTGGGGACAGATCCGGCGCGCCGCCGACAGCAAACGCGGCGCGAAGATCCTGGGCAAGCGGTCGTCGGTGGCCGTGATGGCCCTGCTGTCGGCGCCCGGGTCGAAGTACGTCTACCCGCAGACCCTGGCAGGCGCGCCGATCGCGGTCAGCTACCACAACGGCAACCACTACGCGGCCATCCAGATGCTGGAGGGCTTCCTGGAGCCGGACGAGATCAACGTCGTCGGCTACCACACGCTGGAGGGCTACCGCGCGGTCCAGCGAGGTGAGGCCGCGGCGGTCGCGCTGGCCGAGCCGTGGATCACGCTCGCCGAGAAGCAGGGTTTCCAGAAGGTCATCGAGACCCACTACGCCGGTCTCGAACTGTCCTCACCGGACTTCACCGCGGAGACGTACGCCTTGTGCAACAGGGCGATCGGCCGCGCGGTGACGGACATCAACGCGGACAAGCGCCGGTACCTGCACTACCTCATCGACGCGCTGCCCGACGTGTTCGCGGGCGAGATCGGGCAGGACGACTTCCACCTGCCGAGGCTGCGGTATGTCCAGCCTGAGCCCTACACGCGGGCCGAGTTCGAGCGCGCGCACGCCTGGATGCGCCGCTGGAAGCTGATCGACACCGCCGACACCTACGAGGAACTGGTGTTCGCCGGCCCGATCACCGAGCAGGGAACGGAGAAGTCGTAGTGGACGCGGCGGAATGGGGAGTGCGCGTCCGGACCGGGTGCCGCGTCAGTTTCACCCTGATCGACCTCAACGGGGAAACCGGCCGCCGCAACGGCATGGCGTCGATGGCGTTGCGATCGCCCGGCTTCGAGGCGCTGCTGGTGCCCGGTGAGGACCTCGAGTTCGAGGCCGATGAGAACGGCTCGGCGCACCGGGATGCCGTTCTACGGCTCCTGCAACGGCTGCGGGAGATGTGGGAAGGGCCGCCTGCCAAGGTGATCATCCGCAAGGGCCTGCCCCCGCACACCGGGTTCGGGTCGGGAACGACCACCGCTGTCGCCGTTGGCCGCGCGTACGCGGTACTGGCGGGCAGGCAGATCGACGGTGCCGAGATCGCCAAGGCCGCCGGGCGGGCCGGGACGTCCGGGGCCAGTCCCAACCTGATCGAGCGCGGCGGGTTCCTCGTGGACGGCGGGCACCGCAACCCGGACGACTTCGGCGAGGATCCCAAACGCTACCTGGTGCCCACCCGGTACGCCGGTGGCGGCAGGAGGCCACCGGTGCTGATCTCCACGCCGTTCCCGCCGTGGCCGATCCTGGTGATCATCCCGAACGGCAACCAGATGCACGGCGAGGTCGAGCGCGAGTTCTTCCACCGCACGCTGCCCATCCCGGCCGAGGAGGCCAGGCGGACCGCGCACGCGGTGCTGATGAACCTGGCGACCTCGGTCGCCGAAGCGGACTACCAGGCGTTCTGCGAGTTCCTGGATTTCCTGACCTACCGGAGCTACTTCAAGCAACGGCAGATCGAGATGCAGTCCGACCAGGTCCGGTACCTGCTGTCCGAGGTCCGGGCCCGCGACGAGATCGACGGCATCGCGATGAGTTCCGAAGGGCCGATGTGCTACGCGTTCACCCGTCGGCCGCAGGCAGCGGTGCGGTGGCTGGAAAAGCTCCGTGAGCAGGACGTCGTGCGGGACTTCTGGTTCAGCGGCGCGCGCAACGTCCCGGCAGGCATCGACTGGGTGCCCGTGCTGGACGGCGGCGTCGTCATCGACTGAAAGGGAGCAGTTTTGCCGAAGAGCTTCTCCACCAAGAACCTGCGCGTGCTGCGGGAGCCAACCGGTGACCGCGCCGGCGCGGGGGTGTTCGAGTTCACCGACGACTACTCGATCTTCCACTTCGGCAAACTGCCCGACGCGATCCCCGGCAAGGGCGAAAGCAGTTGCCGGATCGCGGTGTTCAACTTCGAGATGCTCGCGGCCGAGGGGGTGCGCAGCCACTACCTCGGCTTCCGGCCGCCGCGTGGCATGGAGTTCACGTTGCTGCGCAGGCTGGATCCGGCCGTCCGGCCGTTGCGCCCGGATGACGTCAACCACCTCGTGCCGCTGCAGGTCATCTTCCGCAACACCATCCCGCCGGGGTCCTCGGTGCTGCGGCGGATCGAACTCGGCAGGCTGACCCCGGCGGACATCGGCCTGGACGCCGCACCCGGCCCCGGCACGGTGTTGTCGAGGCCCGTCATCGAGTACACCACGAAACTGGAGGAGATCGACCGGTTCATCACCCGGCCCGAGGCCGGGGCCGTCGGCGGTCTTTCCGACGACCAGCTCACCCGGCTCGAAGCGGTGACCCGGCTCGTCGACGAGGTGATCACCGCGCACGCCGAGCACCTCGGGCTCGTGCACGCGGACGGGAAGGTGGAGTTCGGTCGCGACGACAGCGGCGAACTCGTCCTCGTCGACCACGCCGGGACACCGGACGAGGCCCGGCTGCTGCTCGACGGTCACCACGTCGGCAAACAGGTGATGCGCGACCACTACGCCGACACCGGGCTGCAGGGCCAGGTCGAAGACTGGGTCCGAAGTGGACGGCCGAGGGAGACCTGGCCCGCACCGGACCCGCTGCCGCGTGAACTGGTGGAGCTGGCCGGTGAGATGTACCGGTCGCTGTGCGAACTGTGGACCGGCACCCGGATCTGGGGTGCGCGGGATCTGGACAAGGTGATGGACCGGCTGGCGTCGATCACCCCGGCTGGGAGGTAACCGGGCATGGACGTGATCATCGTCGGCTGTCAGGCCGGGGACGAGGGCAAGGGCAAGTTCACCGACATCGCCAGCCGCGGCGCGTACGCGGTCGTGCGGTACCAGGCCGGTCCGAACACCGGGCACACGGTCGTGGTGGACGGCCGCGAGTACCGGTTCGTGCAGTTGCCGTCCGGCGTGCTGCAGGGTTGTGTCGGCGTGCTGGGCAGCGGGTGCGTGATCGAGCCGGTCTCGTTGCTGGCCGAGCTCGCCGAGTTGCGGGCGGCCGGGCTCGACCCCCGGTTGTGGATCAGCGAGACCGCGCACGTCGTGTTCCCGTACCACATCGACCAGGACGGCGCCGAGGAAGCGTGGCGTGGCGCGGAGGTCGCGACGTCCGCGGCGACCGGATTCGTCACCGGCACCGGTCGGATCGGGACCACCAACCGCGGTGTCGGCCCGTGCCGGGAGGACAAGGTCGGCCGGATCGGGCTGCGGATGGTCGACCTGCTCGACGAAACCCTCCTTGAGGCCAGGCTTTCGCGGCTGGTGCCGTTGAAAAGGGCTCTGCTGCACCATGTTTACGAGCGTGAGCTACCCACGACCACGGTCGAGGAGGACGTGGCGAGGCTGGTGGAGCAGTACGGCGCGGCGGGCCGTGAACTGGAGCCGTGGCTGTGTGACGTGCCGGCGTGGCTGCGGGAGAAGCGAGCCGAGGGACGGCACATCATCTACGAAGGCGCCCAGAGCTTCAACCTCGATCTCGAGCAGGGCACGTATCCCTATGTGACGAGCGGGTACTGCGGTGCCGGTGGCGTCACCGTCGGCACCGGCACCTCACCCGCGCACGACTTCAGCGTGCTGGGTGTGGCCAAGGCGTACATGGTGCAGGTCGGTGGCGGCCCACTGGTCGGCGAGCTCACCGGCGATGTGGCCGAGCACCTGATCACCCGGGGCAAGGAATGGGGCACGGTCACCGGCCGCCGTCGCCGGGTGGGCTGGTTCGACGTACCACTGGCACGCCGTGCGATCGAGACGGAAGGCATCACCGAGCTGTGCCTGACCAATCTGGATGTGCTGGCGGGCCTGCCCGAGGTGCGTGTGGTGTCCGGCTATGAGATAGACGGCCGGGAAGTGGCCTCCTATCCGGTGCGGCTCAAGCAAGTCGCGGCGTTGACCCCTGTCGTGCGCAGCCTCCCGGGCTGGCCCGATCAGGACTGGCCACGGGTCGCGGCGCGGGGTGCCGGTGCGCTGCCCGGCGAGGCACTGCGGTACGTCGAGTTCCTGCAGTCCCTGCTCGGTGTCCGGATAACCGCCGTGAGCGTGGGTCCGGACCGGGCCGACACGATCCACCTGTCCGGACCGTCGGTGCTCGCCGACCTCGCCGGTGCCACGTGATGGAGAACGGGGCGACGATCACCAACGCCCGCGTCCCGCAGCGCCGTCCGGAGGCCACGTCGGACCGCAGGTTGATCGTCGCGGACCGCGTGTGGGACGGCCGGGCGGCACACCCGCTGCAGGACGGGTTCGTGCTGATCGAAGGTGACCGGATCGGCGCGGTGGGCCGCGTCGCCGAACTCGGCGACTCGATGACGGCGCTGCCGAGGATCGACTTGCCGGGCACCACCGTGTTACCCGGGCTGATCAACGGTCACGTCCACCTGGCGCTGTCCGGTTCGTCCCGGCCGGTCCGCGACTACCTCAAGGACGCGCGGACCGGGATCGCGGCGCTGACCGTGCGCGCTGTGCGAAACCTGCGGCTGGCCGTGGAGTCCGGCGTCACCACCGTCCGGGATCTGGGGATCGTCAACGAGGTCGGGTTCACCGTCCGGGACGCGGTGGCCGACGGTCGCATCCCCGGGCCGCGGGTGGTCACGAGCGGGCAGCCGATCACGGTCACCGGCGGTCATTGCCACTGGTTCGCGCACGAGTGCGACTCCGCCATGGACATCCGGGTCGCCATCCGCCGCCAGGTGCGGGACGGCGCGGACTGGATCAAGCTGATGCTCAGCGGCGGCAACCTCACCCCCGGCACGAATCCGCTGGCGCCGCAGTTCAGCCGGGACGAGCTGCGGGCCTGTGTGGCGGAAAGCAGGCGGTTGCGGATGCCGGTCGCCGTGCACGCCTACGATCCGCAGAGCATCCGGTGGGCCGCCGAGTGCGATGTGGACACCGTGGAGCACTGTCTGTTCGAGACGCCGGAAGGTGTCGGCTACGACCCCGCGACGGCGGATCTGATGGCCGAGAACGCAGTGGCGTTCGTCCCGACCGTCAGCGGTGCGTTGCGCCGCGACCGAGAGGGACCCGCACCGGTCGCGAAGAGGGTGCACGACAAGCAGACGTCCATCCGCGAGGTGTTCCGCAAGCTGCTCGCCGCGGGGGTGCCGATGGTCGCCGGATCGGACGCGGGGGTGCCGGAACGGGGTTTCGGGGACTACCCGGCGGACTTGGCCGCGCTGGTCGGCGCGGCCGGGATCGGGCTGTCGCCGCGGCGCGCGCTGATCGCCGCCACGTCCGGCGCGGCCGAGCACCTCGGCCTCGCCGACACCGGCGTGCTCGAACCGGGCCGCCGCGCGGATGTGCTCGCGGTGCGCGGCGACCCCTTGCGCGACATGACTGCTCTCGAGCAGCCGGAGCTGATCATGGCAGCGGGCGTGCGGGTGCCGCCGCCGAGCGTTCACCAGGAGTCTTGAGATGAAATTCGGGATCTTCTTCGAACTGTCCGTCCCCCAGCCGCTGACCCGCGCCGACGAGACCCAGGCCTACCAGGACGCGCTGGAACAGGCCCGGCTCGCCGACGAACTCGGGTTCGGTACCGCGTGGGCGGTCGAGCACCACTTCCTGCAGGAGTACTCGCACTGTTCTGCGCCGGAGGTGTTCCTCACCGCTGTCGCGATGTCGACGACCAGGCTGCGCGTCGCGCACGGCGGGGTGGTCTGCGTGCCGCAGATCAACCATCCCATCCGGGTCGCTGAACGGGCCGCGGCGCTGGACATCCTGTCGGGCGGCAGGCTCGACGTCGGCACGGCGCGGGCGGCGACGTTCACCGAACTCGGCGGGTTCCTGGCCGACCCGGACTCGACCAAGATGTCCTGGGACGAGTTCGTGCACGTGCTGCCCCGGTTGTGGACCGAGGAGCGAGTGGCCTACCAGGGCACGACGTTCTCGTTCCCGGAACGCCCGGTGGTGCCCAAGCCGACGCAGCAGCCGCACCCGCCGCTGTGGGTCACGGTGACCTCGCCGGGAACCGAGCGGGACGCCGCCGACCGCGGCATCGGGTGCCTCGGGGTGGCCGCGGCCAGCTTCCGCGAACAGGAGCGGCGGACCACCGAGTACCGCAAGCGCATCCAGCAGTGCGAGCCGGTCGGCCACGTCAACGACCAGATCACCACCCAGAACTACCTGTTCTGCCACGAGGACGACGCCACCGCCGGCCGGGTCGGCGGAGCGATGTTCACCCAGTTCGGCCTGCTCAACAGCCACCTGTTGTGGGCGCGGGAGGTCTACCCGACGCGGGCGTACCAGTCGCTGGGCAACCTCGCGGCCGGTGTGGTGGCGACGGCCCGCGACGACAGCCCCGGCCAGCGGCGGCCGGTGCCCGACGGGGTCGCGATCGGCGCGCCGGACCGGATCGTCGAGGCGATCAAGATCTGGGAGTCGATCGGTGTCGACGGCATCAACTTCGTGCTGAACACCGCCAACGTCATCCCGCAGGAGCAGGTGCTCGACAGCATGCGGCTGTTCGCACGAGAAGTGATGCCGCACTTCACCGAGGAGAAGCATTGATGCTGAGCGGAACAGCCGACCCCGTCGCCATGGCCGGCAGCGCGCCCGTGGTGTCGGCCATGGCCACCCAGCCGCTTGAGTGCCGAGGCGCGGAGCTGATCCAGATGATCTACGAGGTCGGCAGCGCCCCGCGGCAGGCGGTGCTGCCGCCCGCGCTGCACCCGGTGAACCCGGCGGCCATCACCGTCAGCGTGCTGACGGTCGGCGAGAGCGACGCAGGCCCGTTCACGCTCGCGGAGACCAGGATCGTGTGCCGCAGCGGGGTGCGCAGCCGCGGCTTCCACGTGTCGTGTTTCGTGTCCGAGACGGACGTCGGGAACCTGCTCGCGGACCGGTGGGGTTTCCGGGTCCTGCCCGGCGAGGTCGAACTGTCGCGGCACTACCACGGCACGACCGCCGTGGTCCGCCGGGACGGCGTGACCGTGTTGGACATGCGGCTGCTTGGTCCGCAGGTGTTGTCCGCCGGGGACCTGCAGTTCACCGACGCCATGCATCTGGCCCACACCCCGCACGGGGTGCGGCTCATCCAGGTCGAACGGACTTACGAGGTGGCCGAGGTGGTCCGTGGTCGTCCGCTGCTGACCACCTTCGACGCGGCGGCGTGGGGTGAGCCGAGGCTGACCCCGACGCATCCGATCTCCGTGGTGTCGCTGGCCGGAGCGGTCACGTTCCGGCCGGTCCGCTACATCTGCGATCCGGCCGTGAACGCATGGGAAGGAACACAACGCGTTGGCTAGCCACGAAGAACCCTCGCACCTGCGAAGCCACGAGCGGGCCGCGCCGATGCGGCCGGACCCGACGGGCCCGTTGCGCGGCCTGCGAGTGGTGGACCTGACCAGGGCGGTGTCCGGGCCGTTCTGCACCATGCTGCTCGCCGACCTTGGCGCCGACGTGGTCAAGATCGAGCCGCCGAGCGGTGATCTGCCGCGGTTCAGCGGCCCGTTCACCAAGGACGACACCGAGCGCGGCATCGGCGGGCTGTTCGGCAGCATCAACCGCAACAAGCGCGGTATCGTGCTCGACCTGACCACTCCGGACGGTCGGGACACGGTGCTGCGCCTGGTGGATCGAGCGGACGTGCTCGTGGAGAACTTCCGGCCCGGCGTGATGGAACGGCTGGGCCTGGCGTACGAGGAGTTGCACGCTCGCAATCCTCGAATGGTGTACGCGGCCATCCGGGGCTTCGGTGACCCGCGCACCGGCAAGAGCCCCTATCTGGACTGGCCCGCCTACGACATCGTCGCGCAGGCGATGGGCGGCATGCTGAGCATGACCGGTCCGACCGAGACCGAGCCGATGCGGACCGGGCCGACCATCGGCGACCTCTACCCGGCGATCCTGGCGGCGGCCGGTCTGCTCGCGGCCTTGCACCACGCCAGGGAGACCGGTGTGGGCCAGTTCGTCGACGTGGCCATGATGGACTCGGTGCTCTCGTTGTGCGAGACGGCGGTCTACCGCTATTCGTACACCGGGGTGGTCACCAGGCCGTCCGGGAACAGCCACCCGCAGCTCGCGCCCTTTGACATCTACCCGACCAGGGACGGCACCTGCGCGATCGCCGCCCCGACGAGCAAACACTGGCAGCTGCTGTGCCAGGTGATGGGCCGGGAAGACCTCATCGACGACGAACGGACCAGGGCGAACCTGAACCGCGTGACGAACGCGGACTTCGTCCGGCAGCTGATGACCGACTGGACGACGCAGCGAACGACGGCCGAGATCGTGGCGGCGCTGGGTGGCCGGGTCCCGGTCGGGCCCGTGAACGACGCGGCGGACCTGTTCGACGACCCGCACGTGCACGCCAGGAGGATGCTGGTCGCGGTGGAGCAGGCCGGTGACGCACGGCCGGTGGTCTACGCCGACTGCCCGCTCCGCTTCACCGAGACACCGGCCGGGATCTACCGCAGGCCGCCGCTGCTCGGCGAACACCAGGACGAAGTGCTGGCCGAACTCGACGACGAGCGGTGACCGTGGCCCGGCTACGACAATCGGCCGGTCAGCGCGAGCAGACGCTGCTGCGGGCCGGCCCCGGCGGGCGCGTCGACCGACGCGAAGCCCCAGGCGGTGCGGACTTCAGGTCGTTCGATCAGGGAAAGGCACGGCTCGACGAGCCGCTCCGGCAGCCAGTCGTCCTGCCCGGTGGCCCGTGCGATGTCCCAGCCGTGGACCAGGACGTCGATGAACCGCTGCCGGGCGTAAACCCGGCCGGGCCGTTGCCCGTACGACAACGGCCACAGGCGTTCCATCGCGTCGGTGGCGCCGAAGGCCTCGACCGCGGCGGCCACGGACGCCCGGTGCGCGCCGATCGGGTCGTCGCCGAGCAGGTCCCCGTCCAGGCTGTCGCCGACTTCGGCGATGGTCCGGCCGAGGCCGATTTCCCGGACCCACAGATTTCCGGACACGAGGTGGCCGACCAATTGCCGGACATTCCAGTCCGGGCACGGCGTTGGGTCGGCCCAGTGCGACGGCTGGATACCGGCGACGAACCGGTGGGTGTGGTGTTGGGCTTCTTCGTGAAGGGATCGGACGTCCATGAATCACCCCCGCAATGGTCGGTGAAGCGAGGCCCGCAATACGATTGTGCCGAGAGCGCAGACCACGAGTGCGGCGGGCACAATTGCCCACCAGCCGTCCGCGCCGAGTACCACCAGGCTGAGCAAAGGCGGACCGGACAGCGCGCCGATACTGCCGATTTGGGCAAGCAGCCCATTGGCCAGACCGATGTCGGACGGCGCGGCGACCACATCCGGAATGGACGCGAAGATCGCCGCGATGACGAATTCGTTCGCCAGTGCGATGAGCACCGCGCCCGCCATGCAGACCACGACCCCGTCGAGGTCGAAGAACACGATGGCGGCACCGACGGGCATGAGCAGCGTCGCGAGGAACACCCGGCGCGCGGGCACGCCGCGGCTGAGCAGCCAACTGCCGTAGAACCCCCCGGCGACGCCGATGAACGACACCGCGCCGGTGATCGTGCCCGCGGCCGCGATGGACAGGCCCTGCGTGTCGTGCAGGTAGGTCGGCAGCAGCGACACGATCGCGACTATCGTCCCGCTGACTGTGGCCAGGCCACCGGCCAGCAGCAGCGGACGGCCAAGCCTGCGCAGGCCGCCCGGCCGCGCGGCGGCCGGTTCGGGTGGCAGCCCGGTCGCCGCGCGGCCGAGCACCAGGACCGCGGCGATCCCGGCCAGTGCCAGCACCACGGCGTTCGCCACCAGCCACCAGCGCCAGCCGAAGGCATCGGAGACCACGCCGCCGCCGAACGACCCCACCGCCAGCCCGACCGGGAGGAACGTGCCCCAGATGGCCAGCGCCGCGGTCCGGCGGGTGCCCTCGCCCATGGCGATGATCAGCACCGGGGCGGCCACCACGACGGTGACGTACCCCAGGCTTTCCACCATCCTGGTGCCGAGCAGGAATCCGTAGCCGCCCGCGCGGGAGCCGAGGAAACCGGCCACGCCCATCAGCACGCAGCCGCCGAGCAGTGCCAGCCGGAGGTTCAGCCTGCCGATCAGGTGGCTGATCGGCACGCCGAGCAGGGCCGCCACCGCGGTGGTCGACGAGGTGACCAGCGCCATCTCGTCGAGCGACAATTTCAACTCGGCGCTGAGCGTGGGGGAGATCGGCGCCATTTTGCCGAGACTGGTCGCCGCGAGTATCCCGCAACAATAGATCAGGACGAACCGTGACCAATAGCGTGACCCGCCGGACGATATCGCTGTCAAGCCGCCATCAGGCTGAAGTGGCGATTTTCCCTCGGTCAAGCCGGATGCTCCCTTCGTCCGGTGTTCACCGTATCCCGGTGGGCGCGCGTCGGACAATGCGACAGGCAAACGCGAATTGTGGGTGAGGAGAGTTGGCTCGTATCGAGGATTGGGCGCTGATCACTTCTGGTGGCCGGTACGTCGAGGATGTGCGGGATCCCGCATTGGCCGGTTGCCGGTACGGCGCGTTCGTGCGCAGCCCGGTGGCGCACGCTCGGATCACCGGGATCGACGGGTCCGCTTGCCGGGCCGACGTGTTCACCGCCGCTGATCTCGATCTCCCTCCGGCAGGCAGGGGGCCGGTGGTGCAGCCCTGGCTTGCGCGGGATGTCGTTCGGTACGTGGGCGAGCCGGTTGCGCTCGTTGTAGCCGATGATCGTCATCGGCTCGCGGACGCCGCCGCAGTCGTCCGGGTCGGCTACGAACCGCTGGAGCCGGTGATCGGCGTCGAGCAAGCGCTGGCCGGTGAGGTTCTGTTGTTTCCTGAAACCGGCAGCAATGTCGTGCGCGTGCATGGCACGTCATTCGACGGCGCGGGTTTCGAGGGCTGTGAAGTGGTGGTCACGCGCACGATCGTCAACCAGCGGCTGGCGCCTTTGCCGCTGGAGGTGCGTGGGGCGGCTTGCGTGTGGCTCGCCGGTCGTCTGGTTGTCTGGCTGCCTACTCAGAACGCCCACGCGGCAAGGGATCTGATCGCGGCCGCGCTCGGGGCTCCGGTTCGGGTGATCACTCCGGATGTGGGCGGCGCCTTCGGTGCCAAGATGGGGGCCGACCCCGAGGTGGTGGTGCTCGGCTGGGCTGCCCGGCGGCTCGGCCGTCCGATTCGCTGGACCGAGACACGCAGTGAGAACCTCGTCGCGATGACCCATGGCCGGGGTCAGCGGCAGACGATCACCATCGGCGGGCGCCGAGACGGTACGGTGCTCGCTTTCAGGCTCGACGCGGTGCAGGACGCCGGTGCCTACCCGCGATCCGCGGCGAAGCTCCTGCCCAAGTTCACCTGCCTGATGGCCGCAGGGGCCTACCGGATTCCCGTGGTGGAGGCCCGTGTACGGGCTGTGTTGACGAACACCACGCCGGTGGCTTCCTATCGGGGCGCGGGGCGGCCGGAGGCAACCGCCGCCATTGAGCGGGCGATGGACTTGTTCGCGGCCCGGATCGGTATGGATCCCGTGGCGGTCCGGCGGATCAACTTCATCCGTTCGTTCCCGTACACAACGCCGACTGGCGCGTGTTACGACTCCGGTGACTACCACACCGCGCTTGACCGGGTGCTGGCCGCGGGCGGATATCGGGAGTTGCGGGCCGAGCAGGAACGTCGCCGTGCGGCCGGTGACGTCGTGGCTCTGGGACTGGGAATCGGCTGCTATGTGGAGGTCACCGGTGGTGGCGGCGTCGGTGAGGGTGCTCGCGTGGTCGTCGGCCGGGGTGGGGTGGCGACCGTGCACACCGGTAGTTCGCCGCACGGGCAAGGACTTGCGAGCACGCTCACCATGCTGGTGTCCCACCGGCTGGGTGTTGACCAGGTGATCGTGCGGCACGGCGATACTGACCTGATCGCCAGGGGTACCGGGACTTTCGGCTCGCGGTCGCTGCAGTACGGCGGTTCGGCCGTGTCTCGCGCTGTCGATCTTGTCGTCGATCGAGCTCGTGACCGGGCGGCGGACATGCTGGAGACGGCGGCTGGGGATGTGGAACTCACCGCCGGGGTATGGCGGGTTCGTGGGGCACCTTCGTCTCGTGGGTTGACCTGGGCGGAGTTGTGTTCCGCGGAGGAACTCGCCGCGGATGTCTGGTTCGACGACGCCGAGCCGACTTACTCGTTCGGTGCGCACCTGTCGGTGGTGGAGGTCGACACCGAGACGGGCCGGGTTGTGCTGCGGCGGATGGTCGCGGTGGATGACGCCGGCCGTGTGATCAATCCGGAGACCTGCGTGGGGCAGCGGCACGGCGGCTTGGCGCAGGGGATCGCGCAGGCGTTGTTCGAGGAGGTTCGTCATCACCCGGATGGGAGCCTGGTCGACGGGTGCTGGGGCGTCGGCGCTTCGGAACTGCCCGATTTCGAGTTGCTCGACATGGCCACCCCGACCACGAGAAACCCGTTGGGTGTCAAAGGCATCGGTGAGTCGGGCACGATCGGGTCGGCGCCTGCCGTGCAGAACGCGGTGATCGACGCGCTGAGCCACCTCGGGGTCGACCATCTGGACATGCCCGCGTCTCCGATGCGAGTGTGGCAGGCGATCTCATGAAGGTGACGATCGAGGTCAACGGCACGGTCACCAGCCATGATGTCGAAGACCGCACCTTGCTCGTGCACTACCTGCGGGACACGCTGGGGTTGACCGCGACGAACGTCGGTTGTGACACAAGTGCTTGTGGGGCTTGCACTGTGTTGCTTGACGGCGAGTCGGTGAAGTCGTGCACGATTCTTGCCGCGCAGGCATCTGGGCACATGGTCGTGACCTTGGAAGGGCTCGCCGGGAGTGAGCTTCATCCGGTGCAGCGGGCGTTCCGGGAGCGGCACGGGTCGCAGTGCGGGTTCTGCACGCCGGGGATGATCATGGCGGTGGTGTCCTTGCTCCGTGACAACCCGAAGCCTGATCGGGACGAGATTCGGTTGGCGCTGAAGGGGAACCTGTGTCGCTGCACTGGGTATCAGAACATAGTCGACGCGGTTGAGGCGGCCGGGTCGTGATTCCGGCGCCTTTCGACTATCGGCGGCCCGGATCGGTCGCTGAGGCCCTTGAGCTGCTCGCTTCGCCCGGCGCGGCCTTGCTGGCGGGTGGGCATTCCCTGCTGCCGTTGATGAAGCTGCGGGTTGTCAGCCCGGACGTCCTGGTTGATGTCGGCGCGTTGGCTGAGCTCCGCTATGTCCGGCTCGATGGTGACACTGTCGAAATCGGTGCTCTCACGCGGTTCTGCGACCTTGTGGTGGACCCGGTGATTCGAGAGCACGCGCCGCTGCTTGCGCGAGCGGCGAGTTCGGTGGGGGACAGGCAGGTACGTCATCGGGGCACGATCGGGGGGTCGCTCGCGCATGCGGATCCCGCGGCGGATGTTCCCGCGGCGGTGCTGGCTTGTGGTGGGGTCGTGATGGTTCACGGGCCGGATGGAGCGCGGCGGGTCCACACACGGGACTTCTTTCTCGGTCGGTGCCGTACGGCCTTGGGGCTCGGCGAGATGATCGTTTCGGTTCGGGTGCCGCGGCAGACGCACTGGGGTTTCGAGAAGTTCACGCGACGGGCGCTGGAGTGGGCATTGGTCGGTGTTGCGGTTGCCGGGGAATCGGTCGTGCTGATCAACATGGGTGACCGGCCTGTGCGTGCTGGCGTCACGGAGGCTGCCCTGCGGCAAGGGGCGAGCATCGAGCAGGCGGCTGGGCTTGCCGCGTGGAACACTGATCCGGTGGACGAGCCGCATGCGAGTGCCGGTTTCCGGCAGCACTTGGCTCGGGTGCTCACGCGGCGGGCTTTGCAGCGGGCTGCCGGTCGCGTCCCTGGTGGACTGTCGTGACAGTGCGGTGGTCGGTCACTCGGATGTGGGCAGGTGCAGGATCTCTTCGGCTATCGCGGTCCGGCGGAGTTCGCTCGTGTGGGGGTCGATGGTGGCCGCTCGGCTGGACAGGAACAGGGTTTGCCAGGTGGTCGAGTGCTCGTCGGGCTGGACCGTGGTGGCTGGACCGGCGATGTCGATGGCGATCTCGCCGAAGTGGCGTCGGAACTCGGTGGTGAGCAGGCGTTCGGTGGCTTGGAGGGCGACGGTGTTCTCGCCCGCCGACATCGCGGTGACCAGGCGCATGGTGTGGGCACGGATCAAGGCGATTCTGCTGTAGGCCCAGGCCAGGCGCTCACGGACGCCGGGGTCGTCGGCGCGGCCGGTCTTGCGGGCTTCCCGGACGAGTTCCCAGAATTCTGCTTCGAACTTCGCGTTGGCCGCGGCCAGGCCGCTGGGGTTCGCTGCCGTCATGGCTGGGGGCCAGCTGCCGGTTACGCCGCCGATGACGTGGGTGCGGGGGACGCGGGCGCCGTGCAGGAACACCTCGTGGAACTCGGGCGATCCAGTCATCGCGGGTGTCGGCCGGATCTGGATCTCGCCGGTCATCGGGACCAGGACGAGGCAGACTTCTCCACCGGTTTCGCACAGGAGGCACAGCATGTTCGCCTCGGCCGCTCCGGCGACCCAGGTCTTGTGGCCGTGGATCACCAGGTCGTCGCCTGTTCGTGCACCGTGGGTCGTTGCCGATGCCAGGTCGGAGCCGTGGTCGGGCTCGGAATAGGCTCGGCAATAGCGGTCTGCGCCGGAGATGATCCGGGGGAGGAACCGTGCTTTCTGGTCGGCGGTTCCGTGCTGCAGGATGGCGGGGCCGACGAGGTGCTCACCGACGCCGCGATGGATGAGGGGGACGCAGGCCTTCGCGCATTCCTCTTCGAAAACGAACACCTCGGCCGGGCTCAGGCCGGAACCTCCGTGGGCGGGTGGCCAACCTGGGCAGATCATGTTCGCTGCCAGCAGACTGCGTTCCCATTCGCCGTCGTGCGCGGTCCGCCGGATCCATTCGCGGATTTCTCGCCGGAACTGGGCGAGCATCTCTCACCTCCGAGTCAGATGCCGATCCGCTTGGCCAACTGCTCACGATGGTAGGCGGCGTCGCCGAACAGCAGCTCGCTGCTTTTCGCGCGTTTGAAATACAGGTGGGCCGGGTGCTCCCATGTGAATCCTATGCCGCCGTGGATCTGGATGTTCTCCGCCGCGGCCTGGAAGTAGGCCTCGGAGCAGTACGATTTGGCAAGGCTGGCCGCCACCGCCGTTTCCGGGCTGTTCTCGGCGGCCGCCCAGCCTGCGTAGTAGGCTGCGGACTTCGCCGATTCCACGGCGACGAGCATGTCCGCGCACTTGTGCTTGATCGCCTGGAAGCTGCCGATCGGGCGGCCGAACTGAACGCGGATCTTGGCGTATTCGACCGACATCTCCAGTACTTTCTGGGCGCCGCCGACTTGCTCGGCGGCCAGTGCGATGGCCGCGAGATCCAGCATCTGCCGCACGGCGGGCCAGCCCTTGCCGACTTCCCCGACCAGGCGGGCCGGTGTGCCGTCGAAGGACAGGCGGGCGAGTTTACGGGTCTGGTCAAGGGTTTCCGACGGCGTGGCCGTGTAGCCGCCGTCGCCTCGGGAGACCGCGAAGATCGACACGCCGGTCGCCGCCCTGGCGACCACCAGCACCAGGTCCGCGGTGTGGCCGTCCACGACGTAGTGTTTTTCGCCGGTCAGCCGCCAACCCGCTGCTGTGCTGGTCGCTTCGAGGGTGATTTCGGCCTCGCCCCAGCGTCCCCGTTCTTCGGCCAACGCCACGGTGGCGATGACTGAGCCGTTGGCGATGACCGGCAGGAAATCCCGTTTCGCGGATTCATCCGGTGTTGCCAGAAGCAGGTTCGCCGCCATGGCCACAGTCGCGAAGTAGGGTGCGCAGAGTAGCGCCCGGCCCATTTCCTCGAAAACGATCACGAGTTCGGCATAGGAGTACCCGGCACCGCCGTACTGCTCTGGGATCGCGATGGCGGTCAGGCCCAGTTGCTCGGTCAGTTGCTTCCAGACTGCCGGATCGTAGCCGTCCGCTGACGCCATCAGGTGACGTACCGCACCCTCCGGAGACCTGTCCGCGAGAAAGCGGCGTACCGTGTCGCGCAACTCGTCCTGCTCGCGAGTGAATGAGCGGTCCATGATCACTCCTGTCGGCACTGCGCGGCGATCACGTGTCAATCTAGCCTCCAGCGCAGAGCTCCCGAAAGCTGTGACGCCCCGCGACCATGACTATTCTCTGGTGATTCCGGGACCAGTTGACCCGGTTGGCGCAACTGCGATGATCGGCATCACCCACCGTGGTCGGAGTTAGGCTGATGGGGTCGACATCGCTCCTGGCCGCCGATACTCTTGAGCGCATTACGGCGGTCGGATAGTGTCGATTTGGAATATGGGTCCGCTCGCCCTGTGTGATTCCGGGATGGCTGCGGACGAATTCGCGGATCGGCAGTGATCCCTGGGGAGGGATTGTGGACGACAGGGACGCCGGGTGCCGTGCCGTGCAGGTCGTGGAGATCGCGATCGCAAAGCGACGGTCAGCGTGATCGCCATCCTCAGCGTCAGCGACAAAACGGGAATCGGCGATTTCGCGGGAGGATTGCTCGAGCTCGGCTGGGAGATCGCCGCGTCCGACGGCACGCACCGGGCGATCGGCCGGGACGTGGGCCGGATCTCGGACCTCGCCCGGATCCCCGCGCTGCTCGGCGGTCGGGTGAAGGCCCTCACGGTGTCCGTGATGGCCGGGATCCTCGCCAGGGACACCCCGGCCGATCTCGCTGAGCTCCAGGCCGCCGACATCCGCCGGATTCATTTGGTGTGCTGCAATTTCGGCGCGTTGCCGGACCGCGCCACGAGCCTCGCCGACTTCCAGGACGCGGTGGACATCGGCGGCCCGGCGATGCTCCGGGCGGCCGCCAAGAACTGCGCGCATGTGATTCCGTTGACCGATCCGGCGGATTACCCGGACGTGATCGCCGCGCTCAACCGGGGTGAAGTCCCGGTCGAATCCCGGACCGCGCTGGCGGCGAAGGCGTTCCGCGTGAGCAGCGACTACGACGCACGGGTCGGCGCGCTGTTCGAGAGTGTTTGCTAACGTCGGCGCAATGGGGATGTCGCGGCAGGTCCTGATCTTCGACGCGGACGACACGCTCTGGGAGAACAACATCCTGTTCGAGCGGGTCATCGCGGACTACCTGGAGTGGGTGGATCACCCGACGCTGAGCCGGGCAGAAGTCCGCCAGGTGCTCGACGACATCGAACGAGCCAACGCGGTGACGCACGGCTACGGCACGAAGATGCTGTTGCTCAGCCTGCGGGAATGTTTCGAGAAGCTCCAGGAACGCCCGCCCACCGACGAGGAACACGCCACCATCGACCAGCTCGCCGCGGCGTTGGTCAACTACGAGATCGAGCTGATGCCCGATGTGCCGGAGACGCTCGACAAGCTCGGCGAACGGCACGAGCTGCTGATGCTGACCAAGGGCAACGCGGAGGAGCAGCAGCGCAAGGTCGACTCGTCCACCATCGCGAACAAGTTCGCCGGGATCCACATCGTGGCCGAGAAACACATCGGCACGTATCACACCCTGATCGACCAGTACCAGTTGAACGTGGCCGACACGTGGATGATCGGCAACTCGCCGCGGTCGGACATCCGGCCCGCGCGCGCGGCCGGCCTGAACGCCGTGTTCATCCCGCATCCGCACACCTGGGTGCTGGAACACGACGAGGTGGACGAATCAGATGACCGAATCCTCACCGTGCACGCGTTCCGCGACCTACTTGACCACTTCTGACGGCCGTCTCTGTTCCTCGCTGCCGATGTCTGTCCAGGATGCGCGAGCGAGGAGAAGCCGTGGGAGGGGTTGACCGTCGACTTGGCGGCTGGGAAACGGGCAACGGGTGGGGGACGCGTGGACGAGCGGTACAGAATGGTGGCAGAACAGTCACGACGGACTCGACTGGCCGCTGGATGGTCGCTGTCGGCACTCGTTGGGACGCCGCGCTGGGGGCGTGCGGCGAACTCGTCGCGCTGCTCGAACGACCGGCCGGGACGAGGCACGAATCGGGGAGGTGTGGACGATGAATCTGGAGCCGGACGGCTCTACCAGGTTCAGCCCGACCCGGCGCGGGGACGTCCCGACGCCCGGCGCGGCCATGCTCACGTTCGGACTCGACCAGAGCCGCGCGTTCGTGGCGGCAAGCCAGGAAACGACCGTCGCCGCCTTCGAGGCGAGTTTCAGGCAACACCGGCAGTTCGGGCAGATCATGAGCCCGGCCGTGGTGCTCCCGGCGTTGATCGCGCAGACTCACACACTGCGCGGCATCGCAGGTGTGGCACGGCCGCCGATGCGAGCACGGTTCTTGCGGTTGGCGTCGCGGTACGCGGAGTACGTGGGGTGGATGACCCAGGAAGCCGGCAACGACCGCGCTGCGATGTGGTGGACGGACACCGCCGTGGACATGGCCATCGCGGCAGGCGACGTCGATCTCGCCGCGCACAGCCGGGTGCGACACGCTTTGATCGCTCTCTACCAGGAAGACGCGACGCAGACGATCGGGCTGGCGCACCGGACACAGACGGATACGAAGGCGCCCGCCCGGATCCGCGGCATGGCCGCGTTACGCGAAGCGCAAGGACATGCCCTGGCTGGTGACGAGCGCCGCTGCCGTGCGACGCTGGATCACGCCGAGCAACTCCTGGATGCCGCGTCCGCCGACGGAACTGACGGCATGGCACTGGGGACGACCGCGGTGTCGGCCATCGGGCCGATGGTGACCGGATGGTGCCTGTACGATCTCGGCCGCCCGGCGCAGGCGGCCGAAACCCTCGACCAGGAGATGGCCCGGTTGCCGGGGACAGCCCGGCGTGCGCGCGCCCGCTTCGGTGCCCGACAGGCGCTGGCGCACGCCGCGGCCGGTGAGATCGATCATGCCTGCGCGTTGTCAGGGGACGTTCTGGACATCGCCGAGCTTGTCGACTCGGCCACCATCCGATACGACCTGCGTCGGCTGGCGCGCACGCTGGGCCGATGGCAGTCGCATCGAATGGTGCGTGAACTGCAGCCGCGGTTGACGATGGCGCTGCACGCGCCGGTTTGTTGACCACACAACACAAGCGGAGCAGTCGCGAGAGCGCGGCGTGTACGATGCAGCCGTTGGTGTGTGCTCATACGTCACCCATGCAGGCCCTCCGGGCCGCACGAGCCTGCTGCTGAGGGGTCCACGGCAGCGGCAGGCCGTCGTCGGCCTGCCGGGGTACCACGTGCACATGGAGGTGGAAGACCGTCTGAGTCGCGCAGCCACCCTTCGACGTGATCAAGTTCGCGGCGGGGAATCCGGCCATCACCTCAGCCGCACGGACCATCACGGCCGCGGTCACGGCCGGATTCGCCCCGGCATCCGGGACATGTACCCGTGACAGGACCAACACGTGGCCACCGGCCACCCCACCACTACGAGGACGGATCGCGACCGCGTCCGGCCACTCCCGCACGACCACAGTCTCACCTGGCCCCTGCCCGGCCGAGATGGCACAGAACGCACAGTTCGTCTCCGTCGCCATCCCCGTATCGTCACCAGGGCGTGTGGAGGAGACGTCAATGCGAGGTGGAGCGGCGCTGGTCACATGTGTTGTCATGACTCCACAGTCGGGTAGAGAAGCCCGCCACGACAGGTGTTGCCCGTTGTCTCCGGCCACAGGGTCACGGACAATCGCTGACAGTCAGGAACGTCGATACCGCACGTGGCCCGTGGATCGCATGTGAGGTCAGGGGGCCACGGTCAGCGGTTCTCCGGGGCTGATGACCCTGACCGGGACGTCGGGGACGAGGCGGCGGGCGGCTTCGACGGGGTCGGTGAGCACGGTCAGGTCGCCGAACTGGATCAGGTACTACGCGCCCGCGACGCCGTGAAGGTGCAGGAGATCGCCGACAGACTGGGCGATCTGCTCATGGACCGCGGAACCGGGCACCACCGAACCCCCAGTCGAACTGCCCGATCCGTCACCGGGCGTCCACATCGACAGTGTTATGCGGCGGGCCCAATGATCCGTGGCAGTCTTGACCGTTGCCTGTCGGGCCGGTGGGCCGGAAAACCCTTCCGGCGGTTGGAGTACCGGATTCCAACACTTCTCGGAAGAGGCCCGCCATTCGGTGGCTTGCCCTGGCAGCACACACAGCGCAAAGCTTCTGTGGTCCGTGAAAACCGGTCAGGCGGGACGAACACGTGGACGAACTGGAGACGCTCGCCGATCTTCGTGCCCGTCACGGGTCGGTCTTCCGGCGTCGGCCGGGCGTGCTCTACGTGGCCGAACCAGCTGAGGCGAAAGCGGTTCTCGCCAACACCGGGTCGCGGTACCGGGAGCATTCCGACTTTTTCCAGACCAGCAAGGGGATCCTCGGGCCGCGCTCGGCGCAGCAGGAGATCGGTCGTGCGGCGCGGAACCTGGTGCGCGACCACTGGATTGCCCAGTCGGACCGGCTGGCGGCGGCCGTCGAGCGGGAGATCGGGCCGGAGAGCCGATGGCCGGACGCGGGAAACCTGTTCCTGTACCGCTGTTTCCGTGACGTGCTGGTGCCGGAGGGCGAACTGCGCCTGCTCGTCGACCAGGTGGTCCGGTATGCGGTGCTGGCTGGTGCGCGAGACCGGCGGTCGGTGCTGTCGCGGGCTGTGCTGCGGGGCAGGGTCCGCCGTGCGTTGGCCGGAGAGCTGTCGCGGCGGCGCGCCCGGGGCGTGCGGGAACCGGCCGACTTGCTGGACGTCCTCGCCGCCGCCACACCGGACGGTTCCTCGCGCACGGATTTGGTGCGGCTGGCGGAAGTGTTCCTGTCCTTGCTGTTCGCGGTCACGGGCTCGACGGGTTTCCTGTTGGGCTGGTCGGTGTACCTGCTGGGCACCGAACCAGAAGCGGATGGTGACCTGGCCGGTGTGGTGCGTGAGGCGTTGCGGCTGTGGCCGGTGGCCTGGAACTTCGGCCGCTTCCCGGTCGAACCCCACCGTCTGGTGGGAACCGAGGTCACGACCTCGGACGAAGTGGTGGTGTGCAGCTATCTCGTGCACCGCGACAGCCGCTTCTGGCCCGACCCCGGTGAGTTCCGCCCAGCGCGGTGGTCGGCCGGTGTGCCGCGGGGCGGCGCGGAGGCGTTCATCCCGTTCGGCTGGGGCGCCCACACCTGCGTGGCGGCAGGCTTGGCGGTACAGGTGGTCGAAGACGTCCTGCGGCTGTTACCACCAGCCGAGCGGTGGCGGGTCGACGCCCACCGGCACCGGCCGCACATCGCGGCCGCGCTCGCACCACCGGACTTCACCCTGTGCACGAACGGTGCCCGCACGGGTGGAGGGAGGTGAACATGGCCAAGATCATCCACGCCGCACTGGTGGCACTCAACATTCGCAAGAGTGATTCCCAGTACCGCTGGTACGTGTACCACCACATCTGATCGGTGCCGGTGGGGAGCGTGGCCTCACGCTCTCCACCTTTGGGGAGGCACATGATGACCGGTCGCGAAGACCCGGATCTGCTGGCGAACCTGCGTGCGCCCAATGCCGAGCACGGCGGTGTGTTCTGGCACGGCGACGGGCGGCTGATGGTGTTCGACGCCGACGCGGCGAGCCAGGCCAACGCCGAGAACTTCGCCGATCTGACGCTGCCGAACCGGTTTGTCGACCAGATCCTCGGCCGCCGCAGCCCGGCCGTGTCGTGGCGGCAGGTGCGTTCGCTGTGGCTGTCCCAGATGCGGGTGCTCAGCGGAGAGAGCCAGTTGCGCGCACTGGCCGGGCGCATGGCGCGGATACTGGACAACCGCCGCGATCAGCACGTGGATTTCGTGTGGCTGTCCCACGAGGTGATGTTCCGCGCCTTGGTTCCCGTCGTGCTCGACGGACTGTCCTCTTCGGAGCGGGCTTGGCTCGGGCGTGACGCGATCGCGAAGCTGACCCGGCTGGACGCGGGCCCTGGTGGTCAGTCCCGCAGGCAGAAGTGGCAGGCGGTCGTCGCCCAGTTGCACACCGGCCGGGTTGTGCGCCAAGAGATTCGCCGCCGGGCGCGGGGCGGGCGCACCCGCGTCGACCTCACGCAGCCCATCGTGGACCGGTTGCTGCCGTTGCTCGGCCCGGACCGGGCGCTGGAGGCGGTGACGACGGTCCTGACCGCGATCGCCGGGCCACCGGGCGCGGCCGCCAGTTGCCTGATGTACGAACTGGCCACACGCCCCGAATGGGCAACCACGCTAATGGAGGAGTTCGCGGCCGGTTCCGTCGAGCAGTTGTACCGGACTGGCACCAGATCCGCGCCGACAGCGCACCAGTTCGTGAAAGAGGTGCTGCGGATGTGGTCGGCGCCGCTGCTGATGACCCGGAGCGCCCGGGTGCCTCTGGTGGTTCGCGCCAACCGGCTCACAGTGGGCCAGCACTACCTGGTCAGCCCTTATCTGGTCAACCACGACGAGCGGCATTGGTCCGACCCGGACACGTTCGACCCGAACCGGTGGGCGGCTGGGGCGGAGCACCGTCCGCCTGGTGGGCACTACTACGTGCCGTTCGGGTGGGCGCCTACCGCTTGCATCGGCGCCGGGCTGGGGAGCGTTCAGCTGGTGCTGCTGGCCTATCTGCTGTGCACCCGATTCCGACTGGAGGTGCGTGCACCCGATGCCGCACGGGTCGCGTTGGGGACTGTGCCGCGGCCTCTGGACTTCGACGGCTGGGTTCGCCGCCGCGGATCCTCGGGGACCGATGCCACGTAGCGCCGGTGAAGCGGCTTGCTTTTGCGCACCCTGATCGTGTCGTTGGCCGGTCACCGGTGGTCGGGCCATTCGGTGAATATACCCAATGCAACGAACAGGGATACGCCGACCTCATCGCGGCCACGACGACGGTATAGATATGCGCATGACACTTTCGGCGACTGCCGTCACCCTGCTGTGGCAACGACAGAACATTTGGTCCCAGTCGGCCGATCGGCTGAAAGCCAGAATCACCCGTTCGCGAGTCGCCGCTCTGTTGCTGATCATGGCGGGCGCAGTGCTGGGCACAGCGTCATCGCAAGTTCTGGATCAGCAAACAACAGTGGGACGTGTGCTCGCCGCGTGTGCGGCCGTGGTACTCGCATTGGCTTCGTTCGCGAGTTTGGGCTCGTCGCCGCAGGTGGTTCGGGATTGGACACGGGCGCGGTCGGTATCCGAGGGCATCAAGGCAGATGTGTACTGCTATCTCGCCGGTGTCACACCGTTTCACAACGAGGACCGCGATCGGGTCGCGTTGGAACGCCTTGACGCTCTCACGGCGGACACCGCGGATATCGTCAAGCACACCACTGGCACCGATTCGGTTGATCGTCCGCTGCCGCGGGTGCGGGATGTCGATACGTATGCCGAGGTCCGCGTCGCGCACCAGATCACCGGCTACTACCGTCCGAAAGCCCGTGAGATGGCTCGCCGGGTGCGGTTCGCGCGCTTGCTGGAGGTGACGGTCAGCGCCGTCGGCGCCGCCCTCGCCGCTGCCGTCGTGGTGTTCCCATCTGCGAGTACTTCGGCCTGGATCGGGATTCTCACCACGCTCGCGACTGCCGTCGCGGCACACGCGGGCGCCGCGCGGTACGAGTACCAGCAGATCGAATTCACCCGGACCGCGGACGAACTGGAACGGCTGGCCACCCATCGTGCCGCCACCGGTGCGAGCCAAATGGGTGATGATCAGTTCGTGCTGGCATGCGAGCGGGTGATCTCCATTCAGAACGAGGGGTGGATGGCCAAGCTCAGTGCGACCGATCAGGAGTGAGCAGCGTCGTCGCCCCGGAATTTGATCATTGTGGGCTTATGTGCCGCCGCCGATCGGGTGAACTACGGTGGAACCGCGAACGAGTAGCGCCCATTCTGCGATTGTCAGGCCGACGCTCGATCGAAGGATGGCGCGCCGTGTCGCTCGTCTGGAGGTATCGACTAGTTGGCGACAACCAACGACGACAGTCGTGACAATTACGACGTTTTCGTCAGCTACGCCAGTGCGGACCGTGATGTCGTGGCGCCATTCATTGAGCTGTTGAAGCTCAACGGCCTCAAGGTCTGGTTCTACGACCAGGACATGCACGGTGGTCCGGCGCTGAAGAAGCAGATCGCCGACGCCATCAAGCAGTCGACGCACACAATCGCGTGCCTGACCGACGAGTATGTGCGACGTCCGTGGACCACGTTCGAGCTGCGTAACAGTTCTCATCGCGATCCCGCGGGCGACACGGCCCGCACGATCTTGGTGCGTTTCAAGCCGATGACGCTTGCCGTGCCGGACGACGTCAAGCACCTGACCGTCAGCGACCTGACCGACCAGCGCAATTACGACCGCACCTTCCAACGCATCACCAAACTGATCAAGCGGCCGATGCCGGTGGAACCGGACAACCTGGCCGAACTGTGCGAGGCGCCGTTCCAGTCCGCCGAGCCGGACGTCACGCTGTTCCAGATCCGGCGGGCGAACGAAGCGTTGTCGAAGTTCCTGTACCGCAGGGAGATCGGTGAGCTGCCGTCGAACGCGACGCTCGATCTGATCATCGGGCAGTTGATCGTCTCCGGCAAGCTGCCCGGTGAGATCGTCGCTGCCCTGGCGACCATGCAGTCATTGGGCAATTTCGCCGTGCGCGATGAGATCGACGGTTTCGCGGTCACCCGTTCGTCGCTGGTGACCGCGCTCGCGGCGTGGCGTGAGCTGACCGCGTGGACGTTTCCGGAGCTCAAGGCGCCGGACGTGCTGGCCGAGGTGTTCGACCGGCTGCCGCGAACCGCCGCGGGCAGGCGCATACCCGACACCGACTACCTGATCACCGACGGGCCCGTGAGCCGCAACAGCCATGGTCCGCTGCATCCTGGCCACGACACGGTGCACGACCGGCCGGTGTCGATCAACCTGGTCGGCGTCGCCGCGGACCGCGACGACGCGTTCTTCGCGGAAGTCGAGCGGTTCAGGCGGCTCAGCGACATGAACATCGTCTCCCCGATCGACGCTGGCACGGTGGTCGTCGACGGCGAACGGCAGTGCCTGTTCTTGGTGCTGCCGGTGGTCGACGGGGTCAGTGGGCAGGCCATCACCGAGTACCACGACGGATCACTGCCGCCGCGCGCGGCGTACGAGCTGTGCCTGGGTATGGCACGGGCACTGTGCACCTTCCACGCCGCGGAGCCCCCGATCTTCCACGGCGACCTCAGACCTGCCAACGTGATCGTCGGGACGTTCGGGACCGTTCGCGTGCTGTGCATCGGCAGCGAGCCCGACGCGGCGGAGGGCAGGCTCAACTCGTTCCTGTTCGCCAGCCCCGAGCAGCGTGCGGGCGCTCCCCTCACCGCGAAGTCGGACGTGGCCGCGCTGCGGCTGGTCCTGCACTACCTGCTCACCGGCGAATACCTTGCTGTCGACGGCGAAACCTCCGGGCTGGCGGCCGATCCGGGCGGCGTGCTCGACAAACTCGCCGGATGCGCCACGGCGCCCAGGGCGTGCGCCATCCTCGAAGCTGCCTGCCTGCGCCTGCCCGCCACGCCGAACCTGGCATCGGTCAACCGGGCATACCGCAAGCAGCAGGGCATCGTCACGCAGGGCGCGGCACCCGCCGTCGATCAGGGCTTGGTCCTGGTGGGCTCGTATCCGGTCGACGCCAGGCAAGCGTGGCCGTTGGGCGAAGGCCTGGTCCTTGTCTGGGAGTCGGGCACCGACACCCTGGTCATCCTCGACGACACCGACGTGGTGTGGCGCGACACCGGATCGATCGCTGTACGCCGAGTCGACATCGGCCGTGGCCGGATCGCGGTTGGCGGCTGGGACGGCACCGTGCGCTACTTCGCCGACGGTGCGCTGGTCGCCTCGGGCAAGCTCGACGGAGCGATCGGAGACCTGCGGCTGATCGGTGACGACGTGGTCGCCGGTTCGTGGAAACACGGCCTGTCGCGGTTCTCCGACGACGGCACCCAGGAGGAACTGCTCGAGGTCAAAGCGGGCGTCCACCGGATCGCGGTGGCGGACAACGGCGAACGCTTCGCAGTCGCCGACCTGGCCGGTGGGTTGTCGATCTACGCGGGCAGGCGGCGAGTCTCGGACATGCCGGGCATCGCGATGGCCGCGGACGTGGCCTACGCGGGCAGCAGGCTGGTGATCCTGACCGACGACGCGCTCACGAGTCTGCGGGTGGACGGCGCGATCGGTGTGCCGGAGCCCAAGCCGGGCGGGATGCGGCTGGTGCCGGGGTCCTCGCCGGGGGAGTGCACGCTGCTGGTCGCGTCCGGTCCGCCGCGGTCGGTGGAGGTGTGGCGTGTCGACGAGGCGGACCGGCACGCGTGCATCGCGGCGTTTCCGCCGGGAGTGGAGGTGCTCGCCACGGTCGGCGACCACCATCTGACGTCTGCTGTGGACGGTGGATGCGGCTACTGGCGTCGCGACGCCGAGCGGATGCGCTGGCCGGACGCGGTGGCGGGCGCGATCTCGGTGGACGGGCGCTGGATCGCGGTGTGCAGGCCGGGCAAAGTCGAGTTGTACCAGGACATCGAATGAGCATGGTGCGAGCGCGGGATGCGCTGCTCGACGCACTGGCCGCACTGCGCGACCAGGAACCGACGCCACAGGTCCGGCTGGCGATCGCGGAAGCGGAGTTCCGGCTGGCGGTGGATCCCGACGTCGACCGGGACGAGGCCATCGCCCGGCTGCGGGCGGCGATCGTCCAGGATCCCTTCCTGCCCAAGCTCAACCTGCACCTCGGCAGGCTCCTGCACAAGGCGGGCAAGCACCGGGCAGCGCTCGCGGAGTACCGGCAGGCGCTGCGCATGGCGCCCGGCAGCCGCCGCCTGCATCTGCTGCTCGCTCTGGCACTGCTGGAACTGGGCAAGGAGGAGCGCGACATCGGGCAGTCCCTGCTCACCGCGCTCAACTCCGGAGAGCCCGACAAACTTCCCGCTGCCGTCGCCGCGTTCGACGAACTGGTGCGGCGTCAGGGAACCGACGGCAAACCGGACGCCAAGCCGGCGCGCGAAGCCAAGACCCGCGCCGCCAACCGCAGCGCCCCGGACGTCTGGCAGGTGTCGCTGGTCGAGCAACTCGCGCGGGCGAAGCCGCAGCGCGGGCAGATCACCGCCCATCTGAAGGCGGGCGAGACACGGGCACGTGACGGCTCGGCCGTCGCCGAGTTCGCCGTGGCCTGCGTGATGCTGCTGGTGGCCGGTGACAGCCCACGCGACGTGCGCAAGCTGGGGCCGACCGGGATCGATCACCCGGCCGTGGCACTGCTCGAGGCCGCGTTGGAGTTGGCCGAGGCGGAGACTCCGGAGGACTTCGTCAAGTTGGCCGTCGCGCGGCTCGACAGCGAAGCGCTACCCGTCGAGCTGGTGTGCTGGCTGCATTACTCGCGATATGGACCCGGCAGCGGCCTGCCGCCGGTCGACATGGTGCGGCTGCTGGACGCCTATCCCGACCTGGACTGCGTGCGTGAGCTGCGGCTGTCCGTACTGGACGGTCTGGCCCGCGCCGCGTGGGCCGACGAGCGGCTGGCCGAGGCCCAGTTGCTGTGGCGGGAGTGCGCCGCGCTGGACGCGCACCGCGTCCCGACCGCGGTGAACCTGGCGCTGCTTGCCGCTCGTACGAAGTCCGTCGACGACTACGGTCCGGCGTGGGCTCGACTGACCGAGTTGATGTACCTGCACGCGGCCGGAACGGGCGAGCTCGCGCTGTTGCTCGACGACCGGCGGACGCTGCACCTGGCGCTGAGCCAGCAAAGCCGGTCGCGCCACTGCGCGCCCTCCAGCAGTCCGTATCCGAGCGATGCCGAACTCGCGGCCTGGGTCGCCGACGTCGAGACGGTCGAGGTCTGGCTGCGGGAGTGGGACCTCTACTACCTCAACGAGCGGCTGAGTTTCCGGGCACCGACGCACCTGCTCGGTGTGCGGCCGAACGCCACCGCCGAGGAACTCGACGCCGCGCGCGAGGCGTTCGTCAAGTCGGTCGACAGCACCCTGCGTGGACAGGACTGGTCCGGCGTGGCTGTGTTCCGCGACCTGGTCGTCAAGCGGGTGAACGAGGCCCACGCGGCCGTGAGCGATCCCGTGGAACAGGCTCGCGACGTCTACCACGATCTGGAGAAGCCACGGGCGGCGCGGCTCGCCGACGAGGCGCTTCGGCGCGGACTGTTGCTGCGCAACATGATCCGGGAGCTGGCCGACAAGAAGTCGGGCCGCCACCTTGCCCTCGGCGCGGAAATGGCCCGCAGGCAGCTGACCCTGCCGTGGACCGTGCTGACGCCGATCTGCGTCGAGCGGGGGTTGATCAGCGAGGATGACGACCTGGTCGAGATCTTCGAGCGGGATCTGATCAGCCTGGCCGTGCACTGGGACGAGCCCGAGGCGAGTACGCGGGCGGAGTGGGACCAGCGGGCGGCGGCGCTTGCCGAGTGCGTCGCGCTCGTACCCGGCAGGCTGGAGTTCGCCGTGCTGTGGTGCCGGACGCTGGTGGCCGCCGAGCGGCCGGACGAAGGCTACGCCGCGGCGATCGCGGCCCTGGAGCAGCAGGCCGCCGACGCGGACGAGGAAGCCCGCTCGCTGCGCCCGGTCCTGGTGGGCGTGGTCGACGAGATCGCCCAGACCGCCGTTCCCGAGCACCTCCGTTCGCCGAGCACTCCCGATGCCGCACGTCGCACGATCGCCGCCGCCCGGAGCGCGCTGGAACGGTATCCGCGCAGCGGCGCCTTGCGGCGCGGGATGGCTGATGTCCTGCTGCAGCTCGGCGGCGAGGCGCACGCGCAGGAAGCGATCGAACTGCTGAGTGACGCCATCGACCTCGCTCTGGACGACGAGGACCGGGTCAAGTCCGAGACGAAACTCGCCGCGACCCGCGGGGCGGCGGCCGAGGCAGCGGTGCGGGCGAAGATCGAGAAGCTGACCGAGCCCGCGACCGCCCGGGTGAACGAGGCGATCGACGAACTGCGGCGGGACTACGGCCCGAAAGCGCTCGCGGCGGCACGACTGGCCCTGCGCGCGGCGATCACCGCCGTGGCCGAGGCGATGGCCATGGCCGAACGCGCCCAGTTCGCCGACGACGTGGCACGGCTGGGCAGGCAGTTGGAGCAGCTGCGGACCGCGGAGTCGGAACTTCCGCAGGACGAGGAGTAGGTGCGCGATGTTCATGATCGACCTGGGTGCCGAGTCGTTCTACACCGTCCTGGGCGTCTCGCCGACGGCCACCGCGGCGGAGATCCGGCAAGCCCGCGACACGCTGGTCCGCGAGCTGCGGGAGCGGCAACGCCGCGAGCCGACCCGGCGCGCGGAGCTGGAAGCGCGCCAGAAGACGGTGAACACCGCGGGGGAGGAGCTCGCCCGGCCCGCCAAACGGGCCCAGTACGACCGCGACAACGCCCACCTGCGGTTCTTCACCGTCCGGGACGCCGCCGCCGGGATCTTCGCCGATCGCGCCGACCGGGTGGAAGTGCTGTACGAGGCGATCAGCGCCCACCTTCGTGCTCGCGGCGTCGCCGTGCGACCGCGGTCCGATCTGGACAGGGAAGAGTTCTTCGCCGACATGACGCCCAACTCAGTTCTCGACGGCCCGATCGGATAGGCGGACATGGATCAGGAAACACGCACCGACAGCGAACAGCGCTTGGAGCACATCGCCAAGTTGTTGGAGGAGGTCGTCGACGACAACACCGCGGTCGTCGCGTCGATGAACCAGCTCGCCCAGTCGCAGCAGGCGATGTCCGTCGACCTCAGCCGAGAGGTCGCCGCGCTGCGCGGGGAGGTCGCGGGCGGGCTGGCCTACCGCACGCTCAAGGACCTCGTGACCGAGTTGACCACGCCGCTGGCCGCGATGGAGGCGATGATCGCCGCCGACGACTTCACCGATCCCGACACGGTGGCCACCCATGTGCGCGGCCTGGCGGCGACGCTGCGGTCGGTGCTGAGCCGGATGGGCGCGGTGCGGATCGCCGTCGACGTCGGTGCGGTGGCGTTCGACCCGACCTGGCACAAGTGCGTCGGTGTGCTCGATGTGAGCGAGTCGCCGTTCCCGGACGCCGCTCCCCGCACGGTCGTCCGGGTCGTCGAGCACGGCTACGTGCTCGACGGCCGGTTGCTGACTCCGGCCGCCGTGGAGATCCAGGGCGGCCGTGCCGACGCGGGCACCCCACCGGATCGCAGCGCCGAGCCCGACGTCCCCGCTGTTTCCGGCCCGGTGAGCGAGTAGGAGCGAGCATGCCATTCCACAAGGTGATCGGGATCGACCTCGGCACCACGTACTCGGCAGTGTCCATCTGGGACGGCAAGGACACCCGGATCATCGAGAGCGCGTTCGGCACGAAGACGGTGCCGTCGGTGGTCGGGCTCGACCCCGAGAACCAGGTGATCGTCGGTGCTCCCGCGCAGAACAACCTGGTCAGCGACCCCGGCAACACGATCATCGAGGTCAAGCGGGAGATGGGCGTCTACTCGCGGGAGCCGTCCGGACCTGGCGATCCCGGCGAGCCCAAGCGGGTGCCCTTCCGCGGTCGCGAGTACCTCCCGCAGGAGATCTCCGCCTTCATCCTGATGGAACTCAAGCGCCAGGCGGAGAACTTCATCGGTGAGCCCATCCACGACGCGGTGATCACCGTGCCCGCGTACTTCAAGGAACCTCAGCGCGGCGCCACCCACGACGCGGCCAGGATGGCCCGGCTCAACGTCCACCAGTTGCTCAACGAGCCGACCGCCGCGGCGGTGTGCTTCGGCGCGGACAAGGTCGAGGACGAGCAGACCCACACCTACGCCGTCTACGACCTCGGCGGCGGCACCTTCGACGTGTCGATCATCCAGATCAGTCCCGGCAACGTCAGCGTCGTGGGCACCGGCGGCAACCCGCGGCTGGGCGGCGGCGACTTCGACGACCGGATCACCGGTTGGGTGCTCAACGAGATCAAGGAGAAGCACGGCACCGACCTCAGCGGCGACCCGGCGATCTGGCAGCGCATCAAGCGCGAGGCCGAGATGCGCAAGCGCGAACTGTCCGTGGCGACCGCGGCGACGCTGAACCTGCCCTACCTGACGCCGACGCTGAGCGTGACCTTGCCGCTCACCCGCGTGGTGTTCGAGGCGCTGATCAAGGACCTGCTCGACCAGTCGCTGGAATCCCTCGACCTGGCGATCGCCTCGGCCAACGAGAGCAACGGAATCGAAGCCGACGAGATCGAGCAGGTGCTGCTCGTCGGCGGCTCCACCCGGATAGCCTGCATCCGCCCGATGCTGGCCGAACACCTCGGCCTGGACGTCAAGGACGTCCGCAGCGACATCAGCCCGGACGAGGTCGTCGCCAAGGGCGCGGGCATGATCGCCCGCCAGTTCCCGGAAAGCGACGGCTACGCCGAAGCCGACATCGTGATCAGCCCGGTGGACGGGGAACAGTCGGCGGCCGCGGAGGGCGCGATCCTCCTGCAGGACGTCACCAGCCACACGCTGGGCATCCTCGCCAACCGCGCGGACTTCGTGCCGATTCTGCCCAAGGACAGCCGGATTCCCGGCGGGCAGACCCGCGGCGACTTCACCAACGGCGGCAACGCGACCAACATCGACGTGATGATCTTCCAGGGCGAGAACCCCGTCGCGTTCGAGAACGACCTCATCGGCAAGCTGCCGATCGTCCTGCCCGAACCCAAGGAACGAGGTTACTACCAGTTCGAGGTGACCTTCGACCTCGACTCCAACGGGCTGCTCGGCGTCGGCGTGAAATGCCTCAACGACAACCAGATCTGGCAGACCCAGGTGCAGTGCGACGTGCGCGCCACGGCCGCGCAGATCGAGCGCAGCGCCGAACTGCTCAACGAGGCCATGCCCGCGCGGCCGGTCGAGCAGGCGGCCGGGCTTCCGCTGCCGCCGACCGTCGGCAGCCTGCCGAAGCCGCCCGGAGCGGCCACACCGGCCACACCGGCAACGCCGCCGCCGGCCCCGGCGCTGCCACCACCGCCCGCGGCGACGCCGGACGAGTTCAAGTCCTTCGCACGCCGGTCGTTCAAGCTGATCGGCCAGTTGCAGGCTGAGGACCGCGCGACGCTGACCGCCGCCTACACGAAGTTCGTAGCCGCGGTGGAGGCCGGCAGTGAGGACGTGGAGGACCTCGGCGACGAGCTCATCGACGTGTTCCACAAGCTCAGGTAGCCGATGGACGGACTACGAGGAGTACGCCTCGCGGCCTCGATCGGCGCCACCGATCGAGGCACGCTGTGGCGGGCCAGCCGGGAACGGGAGCACGACCGGATCGTGCGGGTCATCGAGCCGCGTTTCTGCGACGGCCGGTTCCGGCAGGCACTGTCCACACTGCGGCAACGTGGGCATGACCGGATGCTCGGCGTCGCAAGTGAGGGCTGGTCCGACGGGCGCTACTACGTCGAGTACTCCGTACACGCGGCCTGGCGTTCACTGGCGGAGTGGCTCGGCAAACCAGCGGACTGGTGGGAACGCCTGGCTGTGCTCGGCGACGTCTGCGAGGCAGTGGCGCACTGGCAGCGCAGCCCACTGCATCCGCTGGGGATGACGCTGCACAGCGTTGTGGTGGTCGGGAGACCGGGCGAGGCACGCACATGGCTGGTGCCGTGTCCGTCGATGACCGTCACGTCGCCGTGTGACCTGTTCGGCGTCGACGCCACGGTGGTCGCGACGCTCGCCCCCGAGACGATCAGAGGCGCCCAGTTCGACGACCGCGCCCAAGACGCGTACGCGCTGGGCACGCTCGCGGCGCAAGTACTCGGTTGTCAACCGGCCCGGCTGGCCGCCGATGACGATGAGCACCAGTTGGAGGCCCAGGCGAGGGGCGTGCTCCTGCGGTCGACCGTGATCGGCTCGGACATCCCGGAGTTCCTGCACGCCACGCCGCAGGTCGAGCGCTTGTTCGCCGCCATTCGCCGCTACCGACACCTGAAACCGGACGTCCGCCCACGGGACGCACAGGAACTGCGGTCGGCCATCGCGGCCGTGACCGAACCGCTCTGGCTGGCAGGGCAGATGCGAGTCGCCGAGCCTGCCACGGCCATGCGGGTTCTCGACCAGGCGCTGACTCGCGAGCCCGACCGGATGGATCTCCGCCGTGAATGGTGTCTGGTCGCCGAGGGCGTGCTCGCGCAGTCCACCGGCCGGACGGCGGACGAGATCGTGGAGCGGTTGCTGCGCTATCTCAAAGTCGCCGCCGACCCGGAGGACCCGGGGTCCTGGCATCGGCGAGCCGCGGAGATCCACCTGCGCCGCGGCGACTGGCAGTCAGCCGCGACGCAGTTCCACGCCGCGACGGTGGCCAACCCCAGCGACCTCGATGCGCTGCTGGGCTACGCGCAGTGCTGGATCGGACTGGATGATCCCGGCAACGCGCGGCACACCGCCGCCGAGGCCAACCGTCGCATCGATCGGTTGGCCCGCAACCAGTTGCTCACGAAGTGGGAGGCAGACCAATGGCGCGATCGGTTCGCCAAGTACATGCGCTGATCGGCCTGCCCGCCTTGGTGCTGGCCGGGTCGTTGGCGGTGGGGTCAGCGCTGCCCGCGACAGCGTTGGGAGAAGAGCAGCAGTCCGGTCAGGTCGTCACCGCCACGCTGCCTGCCGGTGTCACCCTGCCCGGCGGGGACTACCGCGGCACGATCGCGGGGCCGAACGGTCCGATCAGCGTCATCTTCGCGGTCGCGGGCGGGAACGCGCCACCGACGGCTCCGGGGACGTCCGCCCCGCCGGGAACGTCCGCGCCACCGGGCGGAACGGCTCAACCACAGTCGCCGGGGCAGACCGGCGCGGCGCCCACGGCGGCTCCTGACGAGAGTTCCGGCATTTCCACCGTGTTGCTGACGATCCTCGCCACGGTGGTGCTGATTGGCCTTGGCCTTGTGGTGCAACGCAAGATCCTGGTGCCGCGCAAGCATGCTCAGGCGTTGCGGGCAGCGTCGGCGTTGGTCGCCGCAGGGGATTATGCGGCCGCGGTACCCGCCTTGACCAGTATCGAGAACAAGCTGAACGACAAGCAGCGGGCGCGAGCCCGGTTCTTCGCCGCGTTCGCACTGTTCCAAATGGACAAGCTCGACGAGGCCGAGCACGAGCTCAGCACGCTCAACCGGGAAGATCCGAACAACCCGGAAGTGGCCTACCTGCTTGCCTATCTGCGCAACGAACGCCGCGACTACGACGGCGCCGAGCCGGTGCTGGCCGCCATCGTGGGCACATCAGGTTTCACTCGCCGCGCCCGCAAGCTCTACGGTGCGATCAAATTCCGACGGGGTATGGAAGCGTTGCGAGACGGGCGGGTCGATGTCGCGTCGGCGCTGTTCGCGGACGTCGAGACGTTGGGGGACTTCCGCGACCTCATCCCCGCCGACCTGCGCAACCAGCACATCACGTTGGGCGCTCAAGCTCTGTACGACAAGGATGTCGTCACCGCGCGCAAACACTTCGAGGATCTCGAGCAGGCCGCGCTCGCCGCCGAGCCCGAGGAACGCGAGCAGATGACCGCCTCGGCTGAACTGGGCTTGGCCCTCGCCGCCTGGATCGAGAACCGCTCGGACTCGGGTGACCGCGTCGACGAGTTGCTGACCTCGGTGGCGCGGCGGCTCGATCCGGACCAGCCGACCGAGGTGCCCTGGCCGGACACCGAGTCCGCCGCGAGCGTGGCCGACCGGCTGGCCGCGATGCGCGACGGGGCGAGCGAACCGTCCACTCTGGATCGAACGCTGCGGGACGTCCACCTGCTGCGCGGTGCGGCGCGACTGCGGCAATGGGCGGTCGACCCGAAGGCCGCGAGCAAAGTGGACAGCCGGATGGCCGAGGTTCTCGGCCGGTTCGCCGCCGCTCGGGAACGCGATCCCGAGTTCAGTGACCTCTACCTGACGGTGGGCCTGCTCAAGTACTACCTGGCGGCGGGCGACGGCACCCGCGAGGAAGCCGCCGCGATCCTGCTGCGCGCCCAACTGCTGGGCGTCCGCGACCCCGAGGTGCTCGGCATCCTCAATCGCGAGGCCCGTCGCAGCCGGGCAAGCCGCGACGCGGTCGACGCGTATCTGCAAGTTCTCGATCGCTACGTCGAGGACGGTTCGGTGCGCGAACAGGTCCGCGCCGACCTGGTGAGCAGGTTGTCGCAGTACCGCCGGGTGCGCGACTGGGACAGCAGGCCGGAGATACTGCGGGTGCGTGTGGTCGCGCCGACTGTCGCCGAGATGAACGACCGCTCCGAACTGTTGCGTGAGCGGGTGAACCAGCTCCTGTCGGCAGGCGGCAGCGAACTGGCGGACGCACGGGACCTGGTGCGCCGCCTGGAAGCCGACAGCAGGCAACTGTCCGAGCACGCCCAGTCCGTGGAGCAGAAGGAAGCCGATCTGCTGGTTCTGCTCGGCGATCGACTCCTTGGCGACTACGAGAGGTGATCACATGACCAGCCCGGCTCCGCGCGCCATGACACCGGCCGATTGCCTCGACATGCTGCCCGAGCCCACGCTCGGCGACGTGGACGCCACGCACAACGGCGACTTGTTCCGGGTGGACCTGCGCCGCGCAGTGCGGGCGATCGCCGAACTCGACCACGTCACCGAGTCCGCGTTGGTCCGCGCTGTGGTCACGGCGGTCCTTGGCGAAGTGCCGGAAAGCGACGACTGACATATCCGACGGATGATGAGGACGAGGCCATGCCGGATGACGAAATTCGCGGCTTGGAGTTCGGCACGGTCGACAAGCCGACGTTGGAGACACTGCGCCACGACGCGGGCAAGCTGCGGGACATCGTCTCCTCCGACGACGTCACCGGGCCGGCCGCGTTCGCAGCGGCGAAGGTCGACCTCGGCGAGGCCGCCCGGCTGACCCCGGAACTCGGCGAAGGCCTGCGGATCGGCGGTGACGGGGACAAGCTGGGCGCCGGGCTGGGCAAGCTGGGGGAGCTGACCGCCAACGCGCGCGTCGAGCGACTGCTGAACCAGGCACGGGAGAAGGTCGCACAAGGGAAACACCACACGGCAATCTCCCTGATCGACCAGGTGCTGGCGATCGACGCGACGGCCGCGGTGGCGGTCGGTCTCAAGGCGGTGTGCGTCTGCGCGATCGGCGAGTTCGAGCGAGCCCTCGACCTGCTCGACACCGCTCGGGAGCTCGCGACCGACGCCGAGACAGCCCTGGCTGTGTCGACCACGCGCGTGGAGTGCGAGCAGACGATCACTGACGCGGTGTGCGGCAAGGCCCAAAGCCTGATCGACGATGACGCCCTGGCTGACGCGCTCACCCTGCTCGACCGCTACCTGCACCGGTTGCCCGACAGTCTCCCGATGCGGTACTTCCACGCGGGCGCGTTGGTGATGTCGGGCCGGTTCACCGACGCGCGGGCCAGCCTGGACATCGCGTTGCGGACGGCAACCGGGGAGAACGCCGAGATTTTCCGCAGTATGCGGGCGCGCATCCAATTGCTGCTGTACGGGCCGCAGATCGACAAGGCGCGCGAGCGGTTGCGCGTCGGTGACCCGAAAGGCGCGATCCGGTACCTCGAGCAGTGCCCGGCCGAGGTGCGTGAGTTCGAGGACGTCGAACTGTTGTGGAACTACGCGCACGAACGGCACGCCGACCGGGCGCTGCTGCGCTTCGTGGGCCGCAAACGGATGAACCAGGCCGGTGCGGCCCGGCTGGAGCCGGAAGCGCTGGAAAGCCTGCTGATCTGGCTGTTCACCGAGGAACTGGAAGCGGGCCGGGCAGCGCTCGACGAGAACCAGTACCGGCAGGCCTGCGCGCAGTACGCGGCCGCGGAACGGATTGATGACCGCTGCTACGCCGTCGCCTACTGGTACGCGATAGCGGGCTTACTGCTGTGCCGCAGCCCTGAAACACCCTTGGCGGAATGCGAGACCTTGCTGGTCGAAGCGGGCGCGCGCGCCAAGAAGGCCGCGCAGGAACCGGAACGGCACAAGAGCGCGGAAGAAGTCGCTGCGATCATCGAACGCGACCTGGCCGACGTGCGGCTGGTCATCCAAGTCTCCCACCTGATCCGCCGGTTCAACACGGAAGTCACGAGTCTGTCCCGCCGAGGCGTTAGGGACCATTACGAACTGCGCCAGATACGGCGCCGGTTCGAGGGCATCCGCTCCCAGGCCACCGTGTTGCACCGCCGCTGCAAACAAGGAACCCATACCGCGCAACAGCTCGAGGAGTTGGTCCAGGCGATCAACAATGTACTGGCCTAGCAAGCACGAGCTGGCGGTGCCGACAGCATCAGGGGCTCCGGTTGGCTGAACGCGCCGCAGCAGCCGGACGAAGTGTCGTCAGCGGAGACGTCAAACACCCCTGACCCGCCGCAGACGCCGGTTTCCGGTAGCACCAGTTCGACGCGTTCGGCGGATTGCCGGTCGCCCGCGATGGCGGCGGCGATGGAGCGGACCTGCTCGTAGCCGGTCATGGCCAGGAAGGTAGGCGCGCGACCGTAGCTCTTCATGCCCGCGAGGTAGAGGTTCGGTTCCGGGTGGGACAGTTCGTTGACGCCGTGCGGGTAGACGGTGCCGCAGGAGTGCACGTTCGGGTCGATCAGGGGCGCCAAGGCGACCGGGGCCTGCAGTGTGGCGTCCAGGTCGAGTCGTACTTCCGACAGCCACGCCAGGTCGGGACGGAATCCGGCGAGGACCACGACCTCGTCGACGGCGTCCAGCCGCTGTCCTTCCGATGACTGCAGCGTCAATCGGCCGTCGTCGTCGTGCTGGACGGCCTCGGTGCGGAATCCGGTCACCACCGTGACGCGACCGGTATCGACGGCGGCCTTGGCACGCAGGCCCAGTGCGCCCCGTGCGGGGAGTTGGTCGGCGTCACCGCCGCCAAATGCGGCGCCGACCGCGCCTCGGCGCAGTAGCCACGTGATCCGGGTCGAAGGCTCCCGCTTGGCGAGTTCGGCGAACGCGACCAGCGCGGTGAGCGCCGAGTGCCCGCTGCCCGCGATCACCACGTGCTTACCTGCATATCGCGCGGCTACCGCCGTGTCGGTCAGATTCGGCACGCGGTAGCTGATCCGATCGCTCGCGGCGGTCTCGCCGATGGCGGGCAGACCCTCACCACCGAGCGGATTCGGCAGACTCCAGGTCCCGGACGCGTCGACCACGGCCCGCGCAGTGATCCGCTCTTCGCGGCCGTCGCTGATGCGGACATGCACGGTCAGTGGCTCGGTGTCGCGTCCGTCGTCCACTACGCGGTCACGACCGCGCCGGGCGACACCGGTGACCTCCGCGCTGAACCGGACTCGCTCGCCCAGTGCCTCGGCCAACGGGCGCAGGTACAGCCGGGCCCATTGCTCGCCGGTCGGATAGCCCTCCGGCGCCTGCCAGCCCTGGGGTTCCAGCAGACGTCGTGCGGCGGGCGCCACGAGTTCCGACCACTTCGAGAAGAGCCGGACATGGTGCCATTGGGCCACGGCCGCGCCCGCCTGCTCACCGCGTTCAAGGACTACGACAGCCTGGCCTCGCTCCACCAGTTCGGCTGCGGCGGCGAGGCCGACCGGTCCGGCACCCACCACGACTACAGGCAGGTCGTTCATGTCGACACCTCGTTCATCGATGACGGTCGATTGACGCAGCCGAGAGTATCGATTGGAATCGATGGACGCAACCATCGATCTGAGTCGATAGACTGGGCGCATGTCGATCGCACTGCCTCGAGCCCAGGTCCTGCCCAGTCAGGAAGCGGCCACGTACGCGGAGTGGTTCGCGTGTCTTGCCGAGCCGGTCCGGGTGCGGCTGCTGCACGCCGTGGCGACCAGCCCGAGCGGCATCACCGTGGGCGCGTTGACCGAGATCCTCGGCACGAGCCAGTCGACCACCTCGCACCACGTGCGCAAGCTCGCTGACGTTGGTTTCGTGAATCTGGTCAAGCAGGGCACGGCCACGATCGTGACTGTCAACGAGGCCTGCTGCGCCGGACTGCCGCACGCAGCCGACGCCGTGATGGGCATGCTCGCCCCACGCCCGTGCTGCCCTGACGAGGTCCCCGCCGATGTCACCGTTCGCGCGCTGGAGCCGGGGGACTGGCCAGCGGTCCGGCGGATCTACGGCGAAGGCATCGCCACCGGGCTCGCGACGTTCGAGACCACCGTGCCCAGCCGGGCCAGCCTGGACGCGAAATGGCTGCCGGAGCACCGTTGGGTCGCTGAGATCGACGGCGAGGTGGTCGGCTGGACCGCGGTCGCCCCGGTGTCCACACGCGACAGCTACGCCGGAGTCGCCGAGTCAGCCGTGTACGTCGCCGAGGACCACCAGGGTCGCGGGGTCGGCAAAGCCCTGCTGCACAAGCAGGTCAACGCCGCGGACGCCGCCGGGCTCTGGACGTTACAGGCGTCGATCATCACCGAGAACCGCGCCAGCATCGGCCTGCACCACTCGGCCGGGTATCGCACGGTCGGGATCCGCGAGCGCATCGCCCAACTCGATGGCGTCTGGCACGACACCGTCTTCCTCGAACGCCGTTCCCCTGTCAGATGAATCTGCCGTTCGGGGTTGCATCCGGTACCCGGGTACAGGCTTACCTTAAGGCGATGAGCACCGAAGAGTCGAACCTCACCGCGGCTCCCACCTCGTGGGTCTCCGAGTCGTGCACCCTGCCGACAGCCGAGCAGCCGCTGCGGGAGGCGGAGTTCGACGACTTGTTCGCCTCGGCCGTACGCCAGGTGGAGCAGCCCGAGCCCGGCCTGCTCAGGCTCGAACTGGTGCCGACCGCGGATGTGGCGGAGACAGCGGCCAGGTTGGTCGTGAAGGAGACGGCGTGCTGCTCGTTCTTCACATTCACGCTGACGGCGACCGGGGGCGTGCTGACGTTGGAGGTGGCGGTGTCTCCGGCACACGTCGAGGTGCTGACCGCACTCGCCGCCCGCGCGAAATCCGTGTCGGCCGGGACGACGTCGTGACTGGGTTGCGCAGCGGCGCCGTAGCAGAGGCAGCGGGCGTGAACCTCCAAACGCTGAGGTACTACGAACGACGAGGTCTGCTGGCTGAGCCCGAGCGCACCTCGGGCGGACATCGTGTGTACCCGCCGGAAGCGGTCACTGTGTTGCGCGTCATCAAGGTCGCGCAGAGCCTGGGATTCACCCTGGACGAGGTGGCCGAACTGGTGGAGACCGGCCGTCACCGACACCGACACCGTCCGTCCTGTCCGGCAGGCGGATTGGCCGTGCGTACCGCGGCGAAGCTGGCCGAAGTCGAGGCCAAGCTCGCAGACCTCGCCGTCATCCGCGACACCTTGCGCGCGGCACTGACAGCGGGGTGCGAGGACCTGATCGCGTGTGCGACCACGCAGGACTGCCCGCTGCCTTTTTCTGGTATCTGAATTTAATCCAGAAGCTCCGCGACCAGCCCACGCACGCGGCGGTCGATCTCGTCGCGGATCGGACGGACCGCGTCGACGCCCTTGCCCGCGGGGTCGTCGAGTTGCCAGTCCAGGTAACGCCTGCCGGGAAACACGGGGCAGGTGTCCCCGCAGCCCATCGTGATGACCACGTCGGACGCCTGGACATCATCGGTGGTCAGCTTCGACGGCACCTCGGCGGTGATGTCCAATCCCCACTCGGCCAGGGCCTCGACCGCGGCCGGGTTGACCTGGTCGGCGGGCTCGGAGCCCGCGGAGCGGACGGCGATGCGGCCGAGTCCGTGGTGCTGCAACAGCGCGGCGGCCATCTGGGAGCGTCCGGCGTTGTGCACGCAGACGAACAGCACCTGCGGTGTGGTCACCTGAGTAACTCCTTGTGTAACCCGTGTCTTTTCTGTCGCCCGCCGATGACTTATCATCGCTGAATGATATCAGTTGAGGCTGATGTGATTCGGCTGCTGGCGGACCCGCTGCGCGCCCGGATCGTGGAGCTGCTGGCCGGCGAAGCGCTGTGCACCTGCCACTTGGTGGCGGAGACCGGCGCGAAGCAGACCAACATCTCCAACCACTTGCGGCAGTTGCGGCAGGCCGGGCTCGTCACGACCGAGCCGTGCGGGCGGTTCACCTACTACCGGTTGAATCCCGGCGCCCTGCAAGCTGCGGCGGATCACCTCACGGCCCTCGCTGAGCGCGCGCGAAGCCACTCTCAGAGCCGGAGGCCCTGCTGATGACCACCCCCACCGCGGAAGCAGACGTCCTGCCCAAGCTGTCCTTCTTGGACCGTCTGCTGCCGGTCTGGATCGGCCTGGCCATGGCCGTCGGCTTGGTGCTCGGTGCGCTCGTGCCCAGCCTGCGGGGCGTGCTGGACGCGGTGACGATCGGCGAGGTCTCGTTGCCGATCGCGCTGGGCCTGCTGCTGATGATGTACCCGGTGCTGGCGAAGGTGCGGTACGACCGGCTCGACACCGTCACCCGCGACAAGCGCACGATGTGGCTGTCGCTGCTGCTGAACTGGGTCATCGGGCCCGCGCTGATGTTCGCGCTGGCCTGGCTGATGCTGCCGGACCTGCCTGAGTACCGCGCCGGCCTGATCATCGTCGGGCTTGCCCGGTGTATCGCGATGGTGATCATCTGGAACGACCTCGCCTGCGGCGACCGGGAAGCCGCGGCCGTGCTGGTGGCGGTGAACTCGGTCTTCCAGGTGGTCATGTTCGGTGTGCTGGGCTGGTTCTACCTCGACCTGCTGCCCGGCTGGCTCGGTCTGGACACGACAGCGTTCGACGTGTCCGCGTGGGAGATCGCCCGCAGTGTGCTGATCTTCCTCGGCATCCCCCTCGCCGCCGGATATCTGACACGCCGGTTCGGTGAGAAAGCACGTGGCCGGGAGTGGTACGAGACGAGGTTCCTGCCCAAGATCGGCCCCGTTGCCCTGTACGGGCTGCTGTTCACCATCGTGATCCTGTTCGCGCTGCAAGGCGAGACCATCACGTCCCGGCCGTTGGATGTCACGCGGATCGCGCTGCCTCTGTTGGTGTACTTCGCGGTCATGTGGGGCGGAAGCTACCTGCTCGGCAAAGCATCCGGACTGTCCTACCAGCGCACGACCACACTCGCGTTCACCGCGGCGGGCAACAACTTCGAACTCGCCATCGCCGTGGCCATCGGCGTGTTCGGTGTCGCGTCCGGGCAAGCTTTGGCTGGAGTGGTAGGGCCGCTCATCGAGGTGCCCGTGTTGGTGGGGCTCGTTTACGTCAGTCTCTGGCTGCGTCGCCGCTGGGTCACGTGACCCAGGTCGCCGGGCACGTCGCGCTGGGTATGTCATTCGCGTCGGTAACGGGCTTTGATGTGGAAGCGTTCGCCCTGCGGTCCGAGGATGCTCAGGAATTCCACGGAGCGTGTGTCGGCGTTGCCGAACCAGTGCGGGAGGTGCGTGTCGAATTCGGCGACCTCGCCTGCGGCGAGGATGAAATCCCGGTCACCGAGTATCACTCGCAAATGTCCGTTGAGCACGTAGAGCCAGTGGTATCCCTCGTGTGAGCGTGGATCCGGTTCGAGATGGTCGGTCAGCCCGGCCGGGAGGATCTGCTTGTGCGCCTGCAGCCCGCCGGGGTTGCGGGTCAACGGGATGACGGTCATGCCGTTGTGGTTGAAGGGGCGTGGAAAAACGCGGGGGTCACCGCTGTCTGGGGCGCCGACGAGTTCGTCGAGTGGCACCTGGTGGGCCTTGGCCAGCGGAAGCAGTAGTTCCAGGCCCGGTTTGCGGTGTCCGGATTCCAGCCGGGACAGAGTGCTGATCGCGATACCGGTGATCCTTGACAGGGCGGTGAGAGTGGCGCCGCTGCGGCGGCGCAACTCACGCAGCCGAGGCCCGATCGTGGCCAGCACAGCGTCGAATTCGTTGCTCATACCCCATGATGGACCGGGCCTTCCAGTTTCGCAAAAATGCGCGCGCGGTGCTTTTCGCGGGCCCCTGATCTTGCGTTACCGTCCGGAGAGGATGGGCACAACACCGACATGGGGATGGTGGTAGACGGGGCTCGCCTGGGGAGCCCCGTCTCCGTGGTCAGCTGTGCCGGTTGTTCAACCGGTGCCGGAATCGACCGTCGTCACAGGTCGATTTCGATGTCGTTGTGCGAGATGTCGATGTTCAGGACGTCTTTCAGGAACACCACGATGAGGTTCTTGACCACCTCGACGTTTCCGACGTCGATGGAGAGGTCGTTGAGGAAGTTCTCGAGAACCGTCAGTTCCAGGTCGTTGAGCACGCGGACGTTCTTGATGATCACGGTGACGTCGTTGAGGATGTCATTGCACGTGATGATGTTGACGGGCGTGTTGAAGCAGTCGAAAGCGCCAGTCCGGTCCGCGGTGGTCACAGCCTGGACAGTGACGGCGCCGCTGTCGCTCGTGGACGTGCTTGCCTGGGCCGAGTTCGCGCCGAGCAGCAGAACACTCACCAAACCGACGAGTGCGGCAATGGACGCGAAACGCTTCGTCATGGAGATCTCCGTCTCGTTCGTGCGCGTAGTTGGTTGATTGGCGAACGCAATGCTCACCCGGTGCGGCCGATCGAAGATGAATGATCAGGTCATACCCCGTGATCGGCTGGTGATCCGATCGTTTCGGTGATGCACCGCAATTTCGCGGGACCTAGTTTGGCACACGGGTGCGGGCTTGTGAACACAGGCCACTCCAACGGTCTACAGATAATGCTTACGTATCAACAACCGCGCTCTATTCGGCCGCCGTCGCGATAAATGACCTTCGGGCAACAGGGGGCAGGTGGATTACGACAGAAGGAACGTTTATCGATCTTTCGTCGAGCTTGACCTGCGGATCGTCTGAGCCTACGGCGCCATTCGGTCACCCCATACATCCCATCTTGGGACATTGATCCCCTGAGTCTCCGTCGGTCGGAAATGAGACCGGCATCACACGGTCGAAGCGTTTAACGTGCGACGCGTGGGCACCGGCGATCTGTGACAGAATTTCGTGTTTGGTATTCGTCCAACTGTCATCGATCTGACCAGTGGAGAATGGTGGACTACCAGTGCCCGGTAGCGCCTCATAGGCGTTGTTCGTTGATCTGCCGCCAGGCGGCGGCGAGACGGCGCACGCCTTCATCGAGGACGTCGGGCGGGCGGGCGTAGGCGAGGGCGAAGCGCCCTGGCAGCGATTGCGGCGACACCGCAGATCTGGGAACCAGTGCTACACCGTGACCAACGAGAGCGTCGGTGTCGAATCCCGTTCCGGGCGGCCGTATCCAGAGGCTCACGCCCCCTTCCGGCGGGCGCCAGGTGAACTGGGGGAGGTGTGTCGACAAGAGGGTCGACGCGTGTGTCAGGCGGTCGCGCAGCCACGTGACGCGTTCGGTTCGGATCTGATCCTCGTGCGCCAGGAGTTCGCATGCGAGGAGTTGCTCGAAGGTCGAGGCGGCGGCGCCTGTCGTGGTTGCGCTGAGGGACGTGATCACCATAGGTGCGGCGCGGATCCATGTGACGGTCAATTCGCCCCAGTGCAGGGGCGCGAGCGAGCCCATGGTGATCACGTTCGACGCGTCGGTGTACGCGGCCAGTGGGGGTGGTGGCGTGGCGAAGGCCAGCGGAGCGTTGCTGATGTCGTCGATGACGAACGCGTCGCGGTCGGCGATCGCCCACGCGAGTCTGTTGCGGAACTCGTGATCCAGCACCAGTCCCCGTGGTCCGAGTGTCGGCATCACGTGGACGAGCCGGACTCTTCGGCGTTCGAGCAGTCTTGTGAGTTGGTCATGGCCGTCGGTCACCGGTCTGACGGCGGACACGGTCATTTGCAGAGCCCGCAGTGCGCCCAGGACTTGTGGACTTGTCGGGTCTTCGACCACGACGCGGTCCCTGGGGTGTGCGACTCGTCCGGCCAGCAGCGCCAGGGTATGACCCGCCCCGGCCGTGATCATGATCTGGCCCGCGGTGGTGTGCAGGCCCTGGCGGGTGAGGTGGTCCGCGACCGCGTCCCTGAGTTCGGGAAGGCCTGCCGGATGCGCTCCTGGCGTGTCGAACGCGGTCGCGAACGCGTCCTGGCGCCTCTTCTGTGTCGCCAGCCTGCGCAGCAGGGGGTGAGCGGGTAGGCCGAGGGTGGCCAGGTCGATGACGTCCTTGCTGTCCGCCAGGCAGATGTGGGGCGACGGCACCGTGGGAGCGCGTGGTGGCACGGGGTCCATTCCATTACTTCTACAGGCTTGTAGAAGTAATGCGGAGACCTGTCACCTCGTTGCGCGAGTGGGGTGTCTGGTTGATCCGAATGCGCCCTTGCTGGGAGGATAAGGCTAGGCTAGCCTGCGTTGTTTGTACTCAGTCGTCTTGCTTGTTGAGTAGGTCGCGCAGGAGTTGCTCATCTTGTTCGTTCAGCGCACTGACGAAGCGGGTGAGTACCGAGGCGTGGTCGGCTTCGGTGTCGAGGATGCGTCCCATCCGCCAGGCGACCAGAGCTGTTTGGTCGCCCGTCGCGCGGTATCGGTAGGCGCGGCCGGAGCGTTCGCGGGTGACGACTTCCTTCTCGTACAAGCGCGTGAGCGTCGTGACGACAGCGCTGTAGGACAGTCCCTCCGGCAGGAGTTCCAGGATTTCCCCTGGGGTGAGGGCTTCGTCCGACTCGCTCAGCACGCCGAGGATCTCGGCCGAAAGGGCGCCGGGCTTGCGTCGTTGGCGCTGGTTCGGCGAATCACTCTCGGTCACGAGGCAAGCTTACCGACCGGTGGAGGCTCCGGTGTTTGACCACTTTGTCGTGTCGGTCGTGGCGGCTCCGCTCGTGGTGTTGCTGGCCGTATGGCTGTTGGCGGACCGGCTCCGGCCGGACCTCGCGGCGCGGGCCTTCGCGTGGTCGGCGATCGTCGCGGCCGTGTCGAGCGCGCTGAATCTGCTTTCCTTCGCACTCAAGGCGTTGGCCGAGATCCCGGCGATCGCGCGAGCCGGTGACTGGTCGTACCAGGTCGTGCTGGACGACACGGCCCATGTGCCGTGGGTGTCGTGGTTCTCCTTCGCCTGGACGGTGTTCATCGTGGCCGCCGTGATCTGGCAGGTGTTACGGCATTCTCGCGCGATGCGCAGCGCGTACCGGGAGGCTGAGCTGCTCGGGGCGGGCGGTGAGGTCGTGATCGTCCCGGACCAGCGGGTCGACGCCTTCGCGTTGCCGGGCAAGCCCGGCCGGATCGTGGTCACCCGTGGCATGCGGGACGCGCTCGACGAGACCCAGTACGCCGCGGTGATCGCCCACGAACGCGCCCACCTGGCCCACAACCACCAGCGTCTGGTCTGGCTCGCGAGTCTGGCCGCGGTGATCCACCCGGCGCTGATCCCGGTCGCGAGGAAGGTCAAGTTCCTGGTTGAGCGGGCAGCCGACGAACACGCTGCTCGAGAGCTGGGTGACCGCGGGAAGGTCGCCAAGGCCATCGGCTTGGCCGCGCTGGCCGCCTCCGCTCGTCCGGCCGTCGTCAACGGGGTGGGGCCGCTCACCGCGGTGAGCGCGGCACCCGGGGTCATGCCGGGCAGGGTGCGGGCACTGCTGGGGCCGGGGCAGGTCCGGCGGTGGCAGATCGTCGTCCCGGCCGCGCTCGCACTGGGAACCCTGATCTGGACTGGTGAGTGCGTGTACGACCTCTTCGAACTCCTGGCTCTGGCCAGCGGCTGACTGGTCTGTTCGGGGCTTGTGACCCGCAACCTCTACACATTTGTAGAAGATAGGCTAGGCTAACCTCGTCGGATGGCAGCCGAGGTCGCACGGCCACGCGGAGTCCTCAATGGACGACGTGTGGTCCTCTTCGCTGTGTCCTCAATGAAGTGACGTTCGCCGGTCCCGTCCGCAGGTCCGGTCGATCAGCCCTGCCCGGAAACAGTGTGGAGGCTCAGCCACGATGGCCGCGAATCCCTTTGACGACGAGGACGGCGTCTTCCTCGTGCTGGTGAACGACGAGGGACAGCACTCCCTGTGGCCCAGCTTCGCCGCGATCCCGGCGGGCTGGACGGTCGTGTACGGCGAGTCGACGCGCGCCGCCTGCCTGGACTACGTCGAACGCACCTGGACCGACATGCGGCCCAAGAGCCTGGTCGCCCAGATGGAACAAGGCCAGCGGACCTGACATGAGTACGGCACCGGAACCGCTGCTGACCGCGGCGGCGCTGGCCCGCGACGCGAAACCGCCGTTCGCCGTGTACGAACGCGGCCCACAGTGGACATTCGCGAGCGGCGCGCGGGCCGAGCTGCGGATGAACCGCCACGAGATCACGTGCACCACGTCGTCCGCGCAGCGCCGGGTACCGGTCGGCGACGACCCGCTCCAGCAGGTCGCCCGACTTCTACAGGCCTTGCCGATGCCTTCGTGGCACGCCTACGGCTGGGCCGCGTTCGAGCTGTCCCTGCTGCTGCACGGCATCCGGGACAGCGTCGGTGAGGAAACCCTGCTGCACCTGGTGATACCACAGCACGAGGTCGACGTCAGCCCTGGACCGGACGACGTCGACAGTGGGATCTGGCCGCGTCCACCAGGTGAACTGGCGAGTGCGCAGGAACGGGACGAGTCCTACATCGCCGCGGTCGCCGAACTCGTCGAGGACATCAAAGCTGGCCGATTACAGAAGGCGATCCTGTCCAGGGTCGTCCAGGTGCCGGGTGAGATCGACCTGGTGGCCACGTACGTGGCCGGTCGTCGCGGCAACACCCCGGCGCGGTCGTTCCTGCTGGACATGGGCGGTCTGCGAGCCGCCGGGTTCAGCCCGGAGACCGTGGTCGAGGTCGCCGCGAACGGCTGGGTGTCGACGCAGCCGCTCGCCGGGACGCGTGAACTCGTCGGCGACCCGGTCGCGGATCTGGCCAAGCGGGTGGAACTGCTCGGCGATCCCAAGGAGATCTACGAGCACGCCATCTCGGTGCGTCTCGCGCAGGACGAACTGCTCGCTGTGTGCCGCCCGGACTCCGTGCGGGTGGAGGAGTTCATGACGGTGCGCGAACGGGGAAGCGTCCAGCACCTCGCGTCCCGTGTCAGCGGCCGGATCGCCGAGGGGAAGAACGCCTGGCACGCCTTCGCCGCGCTGTTCCCGGCGATCACGGCGTCGGGCGTGCCGAAACGGGCCGCGCTCGAGACGATCGCCCGGCTCGAGCAGCCTCGCGGGCTCTACAGCGGCGCCGTGCTGGCACTCGACTCCGACGGCGCGTTGGACGCGGCTTTGGTGTTGCGGACCGTGTTCAGCAAGGACGGACAGACGTGGCTGCGGGCCGGAGCCGGTGTCGTCGGGATGTCCACACCGGAACGTGAATGGGTCGAGACGTGCGAGAAGTTCCGGAGCATCTCGCGTTTCCTCGTCCCACGGGAGCAAGGAGCGCTGAACGTGGGTGACCAGCCGGATCTCACGGCGGCCGGGCTGCGCCGGACCGCGGCCGAGCTGACCGAGGAGGACGCCGACTCGATCGACCCGGACACCGACCTGTTCGCGCTGGGGCTGGAGTCGATCGCACTGATGACCCTCGTCAGCACGTGGCGCCGGGCGGGGATCGAGGTGAACTTCGCCGAGCTGGCGGAGCACCCGACACTCGGCGCGTGGGAGAAACTGCTGGCCGAACGCCGCACCGCCGTCGTCGCCGACCACGTCGTTGAGGCCGGGGCGCCGGCCGCCGGTGACGAGTTTCCGTTGGCCGTGCTGCAGCACGCTTACTGGATCGGCCGCGGCGCGGGGCAGCGTCTCGGTGGTGTGGCGGCTCACCTGTACGTCGAGTTCGACGGATCCGACGTCGACCAGAACAGGTTGCGGAACGCCTTGGGGCGCTTGGTCGAACGGCACGACATGCTTCGCGTCGTCGTGACGGACAACGGGACGCAGCGCATCGGCACGACGTCCGGCTGGCGCGGCCTGACCGTGCACGACCTGCGCGAAGTGTCCGAAGAGGAACGTGCCAGGCGGCTCGCGGCGACCCGGGACACCCATTCTCACCAGATGCTCGACATCGAGAACGGCGAGGTGTTCGCCACCACGCTCAGTCTGCTGCCGAACGGCGGCAGCCGACTGCACGTCGACGTCGACATGGTGGCCGCCGACGCGGTCAGCTACCGGATCATGCTGGCCGACCTCGCCGCGTTCTACGCCTCCCCGGACGCGGATCTGCCGCCTCCGCGCTACAGCTACCGGCAATACCGCGAGGCCCACTCCGAGTCCCGGCGTGCCGCCGCCGCCCAGGCGCGGGAATGGTGGCAGCAAAGGCTGTCCACGCTGCCCGGCGCACCGGACCTGCCCAGGGCGACACGAACCGACGACCGCCCGCCCCGGGTCGCGCGGCGCGCTGTCCACCTGTCCGCGGACGAGCGCACGGCGCTGGCGGACGCTGCCCGCGCACACGGCTTGACCACTGCGATGGCTGTCGCGACGGCGTTCGCGGAGACGATCGGGGCGTGGAGCGCCGAACCCCGCTTCCTGCTGAACGTTCCGTTGTTCGACCGGGAACCGCTGCACGAGGACGTCGGCCGGATCGTCGGTGACTTCACCACTTCGGTGCTGCTGGAGGTCGACCTGTCGGAGCCCGCGGCGTTCGCCGACCGCGTCCGGCGCGTGCAGACCCGGATGCACAGCGACACCGCGCACGCCGAGTACTCCGGCGTGGAGGTGCTCCGGGATCTCACCCGATTGCACGGCGAGCAAGTGCTCGCTCCGGTCGTGTTCACCAGTGCGCTCAACCTCGGCGAGCTGTTCGACTCCTCGGTCCAGGACACGTTCGGCACGCCGGCGTGGATCATCTCGCAGGGGCCGCAGGTGCTGCTCGACGCCCAGGTGACCGAGCTCGGCGGCGGTCTGCTGGTGAACTGGGATTCCCGCGACGACGAGTTCGCCGACGGTGTCGTGGACGCGATGTTCGACGCGTTCGCCGCGCTGGTCAAACGCCTCGCCCGCGATCCCGAGGCGTGGGCGAACCCGGTGCCGGAACTGCTGCCTCTCGGGCAACGGGAACTCCGCGACGCGACCAACGCGACCGACGGGCCACGCGGCCACCGGCGTCTGCACGACGGTTTCTTCGCTCAAGCGGCGAAAACGCCGAACAACCCGGCGGTGATCGGCCGTGCGACGCTGACTTATGGCGAGCTGGCCAACCAAGCACTGGGTGTCGCCGCAGCCCTGGTGGCGCAAGGCGTGAAGCCAGGTGAGGCTGTGGGCATCACGCTGCCGAAAGGCCCGGACCAGGTGGCGGCGGTGCTCGGAGTGCTGGCCGCGGGCGCGGTCTACGTGCCGATCGGGTTGGGACAGCCGACGGCACGCGCCGAGCGCATCGCGGCACTGGCCGACTTGAAGTCCACACTCGGGCCAGGACCGTTGCCGTCCGCGCCGCCGCTGTCCGGGCCTGTCGACACCGACGAGGAACACCTGGCGTACATCCTCTTCACGTCCGGGTCGACGGGCGAGCCGAAGGGCGTCGAGGTGCCCCACCGGGCGGCCATGGCCACGATCGACGATCTGGTCGACCGGTTCGACATCGGTCCGGCCGACCGGACGCTCGGACTGTCCGCTTTGGACTTCGACCTGTCGGTGTTCGACCTGTTCGCGCCGCTGTCGGTCGGCGGTGCGGTGGTGATGGTGACCGACGACCGGCGCGAGGCGGCCACGTGGGCGGAACTCGTCGCGAAGCACCGGGTCACGGTCCTGAACTGTGTGCCGCAACTGCTGGACATGCTGCTGTCGTCCGGTGTCGCGCTCGGTACGTCACTGCGCGCGGTGCTGCTCGGTGGCGACTGGGTGGGCGTCGACCTGCCGGACAGGCTTGCCGAGGCGGTGCCGGGGTGCCGGTTCGCCGGGCTCGGCGGTACGACCGAGACCGCGATCCACTCGACGGTGTGCGAAGTGGACCGTCCGGTGCCTGCCGACTGGCGGGCGGTGCCGTACGGGACTCCGTTGCGAGGAGTGCGTTGCCGGGTGGTGGATCCGCTCGGCCGGGACTGCCCGGACTGGGTCGCCGGTGAGCTGTGGATCGGCGGCGACGGCGTGGCCCGCGGCTACCGGGGCGATCCGGCCAGGACCGCCGACAGGTTCGTCGAGCACGACGGTCTGCGCTGGTACCGGACCGGCGACATGGCTCGCTATCGCGGCGACGCGACGCTGGAGTTCCTCGGTCGGCGCGACAACCAGGTCAAGATCCGCGGCTTCCGGATCGAGTTGGGCGAAGTGGAAGCAGCACTGCTGGCCGATCCCGGCGTCACGGCCGCGGTCGCGGTGGTCGTCGGTGGTGTGCTGTGCGCGGGAGTCGTCACCGCCGACCCTGCCCCGATCAAGGACCGGATGCGCAACGCGGTCCCGGCTCACATGGTGCCCGAACGGATCGTGCTGCTCGAGCGTGTTCCCCTGACACCCAATGGGAAAGTCGACCGCAAGGCGGTCGCGGCAGCAGTGGGGCCGGTCGAACGCGGCTCCGGGCCCGCACCGGCGACTCCGTTGGAGCGAGTCATCGAACGCGTCTGGTGTGCGGTCCTGGGTGTCGACTCGGTCAGCTCCCATGCGGAGTTCTTCGCGGTCGGCGGGGACTCGGTGCTCGCGACGGCGATCGTCACCCGGCTGAGGTCCACCTTGGACACCAGGTCGATCTCGGTCCGGTCGTTGTTCGCCGCGCCGACGATCGCGGGTTTCGCCGAAACCCTGGTCCGAACACAGGAGAAACCCGGCCGCCTTGAGGCCGTGGCCGAGTTGTTCTGGCAGATCGAGGACATGACGGACGACGAGGTCCGGCAGCGGGCGGGAGCGGACTCGTGACAGGGGCACTGATCGACGGAGTGGTCGGCTGGCCTGCCACAGCCGCGGCCGAGTACCGTGCGCGGGGTTACTGGTGTGGTGAGACCTTCGGCCAGCTGTCGCGGAACTGGGCCAAGTGGTACGGCGAGTCGACCGCCGTGGTGTCCGGACCGGAACGGGTCAGTTACCGCGAACTGGACCAGCGCGCCGACGTGCTCGCCGCCGGGCTGCTTGACCGTGGTGTCCGGCCCGGTGACCGGATTGTCGTGCAGCTGCCGAACATCACCGAGTTCGTCGTGCTGTTCTTCGCGATGGCGCGCATCGGTGCCATTCCGGTGATGGCGCTTCCCGCGCACCGGCGCTCGGAGATCGCACACCTCGCGACCCTGTCGAAGGCCGTCGGGTACGTCATCCCCGACGTACACCAGGGATTCGACTACCGCACACTCGCGGCGGAGATCGACGTGCGGAACGTGTTCGTGGTCGGCGATCCCGGCCCGTACACCGCTTTCGCCAGCCTCGCCGGGGATCCGGACAGGGTCATGCCTGTCGTGGACCCGTCCTCGGTCGCGGTGTTGCTGATCTCAGGCGGTACCACGGGTCGGCCGAAGCTGATCCCGCGTACGCACGACGACTACGTCTACAACGCTCGGGCGAGCGCCGACGTCTGCGAGCTGACCGACAGCGACCGTTACCTGGTCACGTTGCCGATCGCGCACAACTTCCCGCTCGCGTGCCCGGGCATCCTCGGCACGCTGGGAGTGGGCGCGACCGTGGTGATGGCGCCCGCGCCGAGCGCGGAAGTCGGTTTCGCACTGGTGGAACAAGAGAAGATCACCGTGACCGCGCTGGTGCCGCCGCTGGCGCGGATGTGGGCCGACGAGGCCGGGTACTCCGCGGCCGACAAGTCCAGCCTGCGGCTGCTGCAGGTGGGCGGGGCGAAACTGGACGCCGACCTCGCGCGGCAGATCCCCAAAACGCTCGGATGCCGGGTGCAGCAGGTGTTCGGCATGGCCGAGGGGCTGCTCAACTACACCCGCCCCGACGATTCGGCCGACCTGGTCCAGACCACCCAGGGACGGCCGCTGAGTCCGGCTGACGAGGTCCGGGTGGTCGACGCCAACGGCGACGACGTCGCGCCGGGCGAGGTCGGCGAGCTCCTCACGCGTGGCCCGTACACGCTACGCGGCTACTACCGGGCAACCGAGTACAACGCCACGGCGTTCACCCCGGACGGTTTCTTCTGCACTGGTGACCTGGTCCGGCAGCTGCCCAGCGGGCACCTGGTGGTCGAAGGCCGGATCAAGGACGTGATCAACCGCGGCGGTGAGAAGGTCCCGGCCGGTGAACTGGAGGACCTGCTGCTGACTCATCCCGGCGTCGCCCAGGCCGCCGCCGTCGGCCTGCCGGACGACACCCTCGGTGAGTTGGTGTGCGCGGTCATCGTGCCCACGCAGGCGGGGCCACCGAAGCTCAAGGAACTCAAGGCGCACCTGACCGAACAGGGGCTTGCTCGGTTCAAACAGCCGGACAAGCTCGTCGTCCTCGACGAACTCCCGCTGACCGCGGTCGGCAAGATCAGCAAACGAGACCTGGTGAACGGGTTGACCAAGGGGGCGAACCCGTGAGCAACGAGACCGATGTCGCCGCGCTGCGACGTGACCTGCTGCGCCGCGCATTGGCCGAGCGTGATCTCGCTGACTCCACTGTGGACACAGTGGGCACGGCGGAACGGCGGACGGAGTACCCGCTGTCGCCGGGACAGCGCCGGATGTGGTCGTTGCAGCAGCTCGACCCGAAGTCGGTGGGCTACAACATCCGCATCGCGGTCGACCTGCGTGGCGAGCTCGACTACTCGCGTCTGGTCAACGCGGTCAACTCCGTGGTCGCACGGCACGACATCCTGCGCACGACGTACCGGATGGGCGAGGACGGCCAGGTGGTCCAAGTTGTTCACCCGGAACTACCGCCCGCGGTCGACCGTCAGGAGGGCGACGCCGACGCGCTGTGCCGTGACCTCGCCGCCCAACCGTTCGACCTGGCCACGAGCTCGCCGCTACGACTGCGTGTGATCACGACCGGCCCGGACACCGCGACGCTGGTCGTCGTCGCACACCACATCGCCTGGGACGACAGCACATCCGCCGTGTTCTTCGGTGAACTCATGGCCCTCTACGAGCGGCCAGAGAACACGCTGCCCCCGGTACGGCAGTTCTCGGATGTCGCGTTGACTCCGGCCAGGCCGGACAGTGTGGACTTCTGGCGTGCCGCGCTGGATCCGTTGCCGGACCTGCTTGACCTGCCCACGCTCAGCAACGCTGTGGGCGGGGGCCACGACCAGTCCCGCTCGATGCGTCCCGGTGCCGCGCAGCGAGTCCGGGAGATCGCCCGGCGCGAAGGCGCGTCCACGTTCATGGTGCTGCTCGCCGCAGTGACGGCGTTGCTGCACCGCTACACCGGCTCCCGTGACCTGATCATCGGCGCACCGGTGGTCAACCGGGACGTCGAAGGCGGCGACGAGATCATCGGCTACCTCGGCAACACGATCGCGCTGCGGATGCAGGTCGACGGCAACGACACGTTCGGCACGCTCCTGGCTCGCGCCAAGCAGGTCTGCCTGGCCGGATATGCCCACCAGGACGCGGACCTCGACGACGTCGCCCGAGTCGCGGACCCCGAGCGCACCCGCGGTGGCGCGGCTCTGTTCAACGTGGTCCTGTCGCTGCGGACGTCGGTGCTGGAGCCGTTCCGCGTGGCGGGTTTCACCGCCGTCCGCAGGCACGTGCCCGGCGACGACGCGCGGTTCGACCTCACCCTCGCGGTGGAGACTGACCGCGACGACCTCACGGTCGAAGCGAACCACCCGGCGGCTGCCGGTTCGGTCGACCTGGTCGGCCGGTTGCTGGCGCATTTCGACGTGTTGCTCGACGCGGTGGTGGCCCACCCGGAGCTGCCGGTCGGGGACGTCGACCTGCTCACCGACATCCCGCCGAGTTGGAACGACACGGCCGTGCCCGCCGAGACCCGGCTCCTGCCCGATCTGTTCGCCGCCCAGGCGGCCCGCACTCCTGACGCGACAGCCGTACTGGCAGGAGGGGAGCGGGTGACGTACCGCGACCTGGACGAGCGGTCGAACCGCCTCGCCCGGCTGCTGATCGCCCGGGGAATCGGCCCGGAATCGACCGTGGCCCTCTCCGTTGCGCGGTCGGTCGACATGGTTGTCGCCGTCTTGGCCGTGACCAAGGCGGGTGGAGCGTACGTGCCGGTGGATCCGGACTATCCAGCCGACCGCGTTCAATTCATGCTCAGTGACGCCCAGCCCAGGATGTTGCTGACGTCGTCCTTCCTGCGGGACGCGTCGCTTGAGCAGTACGCGCCTGACGCGATCTCCGACGCGGACCGGGTGGCGCCGCTCCTGCTTGACCATCCCGCATACGTCATCTACACGTCGGGGTCCACTGGCGTGCCGAAGGGCGTCGTGGTGTCGCACCGCGCGTTGAGCAACCACTTCGCGTGGTCGCTGAGCCGGTTCGCCGGGCTGGCCGGACACACCCTGATGCACTCGTCGATCTCGTTCGACTTCTCGGTGACACCCCTGTTCAGCACGCTGATCGCGGGCGGCACGCTGGAGCTGTGCGCGGACTCGCCGGACGCGATCGCGGAAGCCGTCGGCGCTGCGACGTTCCTCAAGATCACGCCGAGCCACCTGCCGCTGCTGTCGTCCGTACGGTTCGCCGACAGCGGCAAGCGGACACTGGTCATCGCTGGCGAGGCGCTCAGAGGCGAGGCGCTGGCCGGGTGGCACGCCGACGGCCCGATGGACGTGATCAACGAATACGGTCCGACGGAGACCACGGTCGGCTGCCTGCTCCACGACATCCGTGGCGAGATTCCCCACGGCGCTGTCCCGGTGGGTTTCCCCGTCGGCAACACCACCTGCCACGTGCTCGACGACCGGCTGCGACCGGTGCCGATCGGTGTGACAGGGGAGCTGTACGTCGGGGGAGTGCAGTTGGCGCGCGGGTACCTGCGCAGGCCGGGGCTGACGGCGGCCCGGTTCGTGGCCGGACCGGCCGGGGCACGGCTGTACCGGACCGGCGACCGGGTCCGCAGGCTGCCGTCGGGCGCGATCGAGTTCCTCGGCCGAACCGACGACCAGGTCAAGATCCGCGGGTTCCGGGTGGAACCGGGAGAGATCGAGTCGGTCCTGCTGCGGCACCCCGACGTCGCACAGGCCGTCGTGGTCGCGCGGACCGATGGGCCCGGCGGTGTGTACCTGGCCGGATACGTCGTGCTGTCCGGCGGCACCGGACCGGACCTGCGGGCACATGTGGCCGCGGAACTGCCGGATCACATGGTGCCGTCGGTGTTCGTCACGCTGGACGCGTTGCCGCTGTCGCCATCGGGCAAGGTCGAGCGCCGATCCCTCCCGACGCCGGAACTGCCGGACGCGGGCGGCGGGCGTGCCCCGGCGAACGACGTCGAACGCACCTTGGCCGAGCTGTTCGCCGAAGTGCTGAAGCTCGACACGGTGGCTGTGGACAAGTCGTTCTTCGAGTTGGGCGGCGACAGCATCGTGTCGATCCGACTGGTCCGCCGGGCTCGCCAAGCCGGTCTGAAGATCACCCCACGAGACGTGTTCGCCCACCGCACGGTCGAAAAGCTCGCGACCGTGACGCAGGTCGAAGAGAAGGTGCAGGCGGACACCGCCGGGTCCGGCCGGGTGGAGTTGACGCCGATCATGCGCGCGTTCGCCGAGCGCGGTCCATGGGGTGACAAGCACCGCATGTCGATCGTCCTGAACAGACAGTCTCCAGTGGATCCCGTCCGACTGGAACGGGCCATCCAGGCGATCCTCGACAGGCACGACGCGCTCCGAGCCCGCGTGCGTGACGGTGTGCTGGAGTTCCAGGACGCGGCCACATCGGTTGTGCGTCGCGCCGACAGCGACGATGTCCAGGCAGAGCTGGACAAGGTGACCAGTGAACTGTCTCTTGCGGACGGTGCTGTGCTGCGCGTCGTCTGGTTCGAATCACAGGTGCTCGTGGTCGCGCACCATTTGGTCGTCGACGGCGTCTCGTGGCGGGTGTTCGTCGAAGACCTCGCTGACGCGTACGCGGGCCGCGAGCTGGCTCCGGTGCCGACGTCGTTTCGCAGCTGGGCGAAAGGACTGGTGGACAAAGCGTCCACCCGATCCGGTGAGCTGGAACTCTGGCGTGAGCTCCTCGAAGGCCCGAACGTGATGCTGGGCCAGCGCGCGGCGGATCCGCGACTCGATACATGGGCCACGGTCCGAACACACACCGTTCGCGTCGAACCAGACGTCACCGACGCCGTGCTCACCACTGTCCCTGCCGCGTTCTTCGCCGGTGTCGATGACGTCCTGCTCGCCGCCCTGAGTCTGGCCGTACGCGAATCTGTGCTTGTCCTGTTGGAGCGGCACGGACGGGAACAGTCCGCGGTGCCCGGCGCCGACCTGTCGCGGACGTTGGGCTGGTTCACCAGCCAGCATCCGGTCCGGCTGGACGCCTCCGCACTGGACATCGACGACGCCCTCTCCGGCGGCCCAGCGGCGGGCATGGCGGTGAGAAAGGTCAAGGAGCACCTGCGATCGCTGCCGGACAACGGCATCGGCTTCGGCATCCTGCGCCACCTGCACCCGGAATCCGCGGCCCGACTGGCAGGTTTGCCCGAGCCACAACTCGGCTTCAACTACCTCGGCCGGTTCGACGCCGCGGGCGGGGACTGGACCGTTGCGGAAGGCGGACTGGGCGCGGCCTACGACGACGACATGGCGTTGCCTGCTGGGCTGGTGGTCAACGCGGTCACCGAGGACACCCCGCAAGGCCCCGTTCTGACCGCGCACTGGATGTACGCGTCCGGGGTGTTCGACCAAGCCACGGTCGAGGCTTTGGCCGAACGGTGGGTGGCCGCGCTTCGTGGGTTGGCGCGGCACGCCCAAGGACCAGGGACGGGCGGACGGACGCCCTCGGACGTGTCGCTGGTGTCGTTGAGCCAAGGCCAACTGGATGCCCTCGAAGCGAAGTGGAAGCGCGCATGAGCGAGATCGAGGACATCCTCCCGCTGTCGCCACTGCAGGAGGGGATGCTGTTCCACTCCGTGCTCGACGAGGACGGCACGGATGTCTACATCGCCCAGTTGGTCCTGGACCTGACCGGGCCGCTCGACCTCCGCAGGCTGCGCGGCGCGGTGCAGGCGCTGGTGGCTCGGCACTCCGCGCTGCGCAGCTGTTTCGTGCGGGATGTCGGCGATCCGATTCAGGTCGTGCTGCGTGCGGTCGACGTGCCGTGGACCGAGATCGAGGTCACCGGCACCGACCACGTCGACGAGTTGATCGCCGCGGACCGGACCACCCGGTTCGACCTCGACCAGCCGCCGCTGGTGCGCGCGATGGTGCTGAAGTTCCGCGACGGAAGCCACCGTGTCGTGCTGACCAACCACCACCTCGTGGTGGACGGCTGGTCCACGCCACTGCTCATGCGTGACCTGTTCGCGCTCTACGCAGGCCAGGATCTGCCACCCGTTCGTCCGTACGGCGATCACCTGGCCTGGCTGTCCACTCAGGACCGGCCAGCGTCGCTGGCGGCGTGGCGGGCCGTGTTGGGCGGTGTCACGGAGCCCATGGTGCTGGTTGCCGGGGCGCAGGGCACGCCCGCCGTCCTGCCTGCCGAGTGCGTCGAGGACCTTCCGGCCGAACTGGCCGAGGCGCTGACCGGCCTCGCACGGTCGACCGGCGTCACGCTCAACACCGTCGTCCAGGCGGCCTGGGGCGTGCTCGCCGCCCGGCTGACCGGCCGCGACGAGGTGATCTTCGGCGCGACCGTGTCCGGCCGGCCGGCCGATCTGCCGGGTGTCGAGTCCATGGTGGGCCTGTTCATCAACACGATCCCGGTACGCCTGGAAGTCCGGCCCGCCGACACCGTCGGGCAACTGCTGCGGCGCTTGCAGGCCGAGCAGGCCGACCTGCTGGATCACCAGTACGTGGGTTTGGCGGAAGTGCAACGCGCGCTGGGCACGGGCACGGGGGAGCTGTTCGACAGCCTGGTCGTGTTCGAGTCGTTCCCGTTCGACCACAACGCGATCGACAACGCCTTGGCGTCGTGCGGACTGCACGCCACTGCCGTGTCCCGGCCGATCTCGACGCACTACCCGTTGACGCTGATGGTGATGCCGTCGAACGGGAAGTTCGAGGTCACCCTGAAGTACCGGCCGGACGTGGTCGACTCGACGCGAGCACAAGACCTGCTGGCGCGGCTGCGCGCAGTGCTCACGGAAATGACCCAGCTGTCCCGGGTCGCCGATCTGGGTCGCGTGCCCGTCAACCCGCACAAGGCTCTACCCGGGCCGGAACTGCCAGACTGCACCCTGATCGAGTTGTTCGAGGCCCAAGCCGCCCGCACACCCCGTGCGACGGCCGTCGAGTTCGGCGACCACGCGGTGACCTACGCGGAACTGGACGCACGGGCGGAATCCCTGGCCGCACGACTGGCCGAGCTGGGAGCCGGGCCGGACACGCTCGTCGCCATCATGGTGCCGCGCTCGATCGACCTGATCATTTCCGCAGTGGCCGTGCTCAAGGCAGGCGCGGGCTACGTGCCCCTGGATCAGGCCTACCCGGCTGAACGGATCCACTTCACGCTTTCGGACGCCGCACCCGTCGCCCTCATCACGGACGCCGAGCACGACCTGGGCGTGCCGGTGGTCCGTCCCGGTGAAACCGGCCAAGGACGCGCGGTCCGGGCGCGACAAGACGACACCGCGTACGTCATCTACACGTCAGGCTCGACCGGCACACCCAAGGGCGTCGTGGTTTCGCATCGAGCTGTGGTCGCGCTGATGACGTCAGCGCAGCAGGTGTTCGACTTCGGCCCTGATGACGTGTGGACGATGTTCCACTCGTTCGCGTTCGACTTCTCCGTCTGGGAGATGTGGGGGCCACTGCTGCACGGCGGCCGTCTCGTCGTTGTGCCCCACGACGTTTCCCGGTCGCCCGAGGATTTCGCCGAGCTGCTGGCGCGCCGGGGCGTGACCGTGCTCAACCAGACGCCGTCCGCGTTCTACCAGCTACCCCGTCGTGAACTTTCCCTGCGTGCCGTCATTTTCGGTGGTGAGGCGCTGGACGCGTCCCGGCTCGCCGCGTGGCGAGGCGGTCCACGGCTGATCAACATGTACGGCATCACCGAGACCACGGTCCACGTCACCCGGCACGACCTCGCCGACGGCCCGGGAATCGGCCGCGGCCTGCCAGGGCTCGCCGTGCACGTGCTCGACAGCAGCCTGCGGCCGGTGCCGGACGGGGTCGTCGGCGAGATCTACGTCAGCGGCCCCCAGCTGGCCAGGGGCTACCTGGGGAAGGCGGCGCTGACCGCGACCCGGTTCGTGGCGAATCCCCTCGGGGCCGGGGGCGAGCGGCTGTACCGCAGTGGTGATCTCGCCCGCTGGGTCGACGGCACCCTGCACTACGTCGGCCGCGCCGACGACCAGCTCAAGATCCGTGGTTTCCGGATCGAGCCGGGTGAGGTCGAGGCGGCGATCGCCGCGGCTCCCGGTGTGACCGGATGCGCCGTGGTCGCCCGTGCGTCGCGGCTCGTGGCGTACGTGGTCGGCCAGATCGACGGCCTGCGCGAGCACCTGGGCGCCGTCCTCCCGGCCCACATGGTGCCGTCCGTCTTTGTGCCCGTCGACGCCATTCCCCTGACCCACAACGGTAAACTCGACCGGCGGGCGTTGCCGCAACCCGAAGTCGGCGCGTCGACCGGCCGCGCGCCCAGCACCGATACCGAACGGGCCATCGCGGACTTGTTCGGGCAGCTGCTCGGTCGTGCGTCGGTCGGTGCCGACGAGTCGTTCTTCGAACTCGGCGGCGACAGCATCATCGCCATCCAGCTGGTCGGCCGTGCGCGCGCCGCAGGTCTGACACTCTCGCCACGCCAGGTCTTCGAACTGCGCACCGTCGCCGAACTGGCGGCGGTCGCGGACACCGTGACGGCCGAACCCGAAGTCAGGGATGTGCCGGACAGTGTCGGGCCGGTCCGGCTGACGCCGATCATGCGGAGGTTTCTGGCGCGCGGTGGGCCCTTCGAACGGTTCTCACAGGCCGTACTCGTGCCCGTGCCGTTGGATCTGACTCGGGATCAGGTCGTCGGCGGTCTGCAGGAACTGCTGGATCACCACGACATGCTCCGCGCACGGATGCGGGGACACGACTTGGAGGTTCTGCCGGTCGGTGCCGTGAACGCGGACAGCCTGGTGCACCGGGTCGAAGGGCCGCACGACGAGGACGTGCTGCGCCGCGAACACCACGCCGCGGTCGACCGGCTCGACCGAGCTGCGGGGCGCCTGGTCCAGTTGACCTGGCTCGACGGGGTGCTGGTGCTGACCTGCCACCACATCGCCACTGACGGTTATTCGTGCACGATCCTCGCCGAAGATCTCGCCACCGCCGTCACCGGTGGGCAACTACCCGCTGTCCGCACGTCGTTCCGGGCGTGGGCCGAGCAGGTGCGCGGCGTCGACCGCACGACCGAATTCCCCCTGTGGCACGAGATCCTCGCCGGACCTGACCCCGTGCTGGGGACCCGCAGGCTCGACTACGCCACGGACACCCGCGACACAGTGGTCGAAGTGGTCACGTCACTGCCCGCCGAGATCGCCGAACCAGTACTCACGACAGTGCCCGCGGCCTTCCGAACTGGCCCGAGCGAGGTCCTGCTCGCCGCCTTCGGCCAAGCCGTCGCCGCCTGGCGCGGAAACCCGTCCGTCCTGGTGACGATCGAGGCCCACGGCCGCGAGCAGCAGGTGGTCCCCGGTGCGGACCTGTCCCGCACGGTCGGCTGGTTCACCACCCAGTACCCGGTCCGGCTGCCGGGCAGCGGGGACATCAAACAGGTCAAGGAGCACCTCAACGCGCTGCCCGACCGAGGAATCGGATACGGGCTGCAACAGGGGCTCGACGAGTTCCCCGAACCGCAGATCCTGTTCAACTACATGGGCCGCGCGGAGACCTCCGGATTCGGCTTCGGCGGTGTGATCCCGGCTGCCGACGCGGCTCTGCCCGCAGCGGCGGCGCTGGCCGTGAACACCGTCGCGGACGACAGCGGCCTGCGCATGCAGTTCCGCTACCCGGCCGCGTTGTTCGACGAGCACGACATCCACCGGCTCGCCGAGCTGTGGAAAGACGCGCTGACCACCAGCGCGGCCCAGCGTGACCAAGGCGGCCGCACGCCGTCCGATCTGCCCCTGATCTCCACCACTCAAGGGGAAATCGAGAACTGGGAGTCCCGGTATCCGGCGTTGGCCGACGTCCTGCCGTTGACGCCGCTACAGGAAGGACTGCTGTTCCACGCCAGGTTCGACACCGAGGCAGTGGACTTCTACTCGGTCCAGCTCGTGATCACCTTGACCGGACCGTTGGACGTGGCACGGCTGCGGGCCGCGGCCAAGGCCGTCACGGACCGGCATCCCGCGTTGCGTACGGCATTCGACGACGCGCAGATCGTCTTGTCCGACGTGGAACCGCGGCTGGCCGAGGTCGATCTCGACGGAACTGACGCGCTGACGGAGTTCCTCGAGGCCGACCGTGCGGTGAGGTTCGACCTGACGGCACCGCCGTTGCTGCGGTTGACGCTCGTTCGGCTGAGCGAGCACGACCATCGGCTTGTCGTCACCAACCACCACCTGATCCTGGACGGCTGGTCGACACCGTATGTCGTCCGTGACCTGTTCGCGCTGTACGCCGCAACCGCGGTGCCCGAAGCACCGCGTCCCTACCGGGACTTCGTGGCGTGGCTTGCGCGCCAAGACCGTACGGTGTCGTTGCAGGCGTGGAGCGGCGTCCTCGATGGCGTTGACGAACCAACTCTGGTCGCACCCCGCGCGCCCGCCAGCACAGGCGCGGTGCCGGACGCGATCGTGGACATCATCCCGGCCCAGCTCACCGCCAAGCTGCTGGCGACCGCGCGGACATGCGGTGTCACGCTGAACACCCTGCTGAACGCCGCCTGGGGCCTCGTGCTCGGCAAACAGACCGGACGCACGGATGTCGTGTTCGGCACGACCGTTTCGGGGCGGCCCTCGGAGATCACCGGTGTCGAGTCCATGGTCGGGCTCTTCATCAACACGATTCCCGTACGGGTGCGCTGGAACCCAGCTGACACCGTGGCAGATCTGCTGACACGTCTGCATGACGCCCACACCGCCGTCCTGGATCACCAGTACCTGGGGCTGAGCGACATCCAGCACGTCACGCCCGTATCTGGTCCGTTGTTCGACACGCTGATGGTGCTCGAAAGCTTCCCGCTGGACACAGCGGACCTGCTCACCGGCAGTGACGGGCTGCGCGCGGAGGTGGGCTGGTCCCGTGGCCATACGCACTACCCGCTGGACCTGACGCTGATGCCGGACGGCGACCTGCTTCGGATCAAGCTGGAGTACCACACCGACCTGTTCGACCGTCCAGCGATCGAACGACTGCTCACGCGTGTGTTCACCACTCTCACCGCCATCGCGGACCGCCCGGCCGCACCACTGTCCACAATCGACGCCGTGAGTGCCGCGGATCGCGCACTGCTCGCCAGTTTCAACGCTCCGACCACACTCGTGGACACCACGATCGTCGACCTGGTCACCGCCGGGCACGAGTCGGCCGTCTCGTGTGGCGATGTGACGCTGTCGTTCGCCGAGTTGGACAGCGCCTCCGACCGCCTCGCCAGGCACCTGGCGTCGCTGGGTGTCGGCCCGGAGGTCGCGGTCGGAGTGGTCCTGCCGCGCTCGGTGGACGTCGTCGTGGCGTTGCTGGCGGTGTGGAAAGCCGGGGGAGTGGCGGTTCCGGTCGACCCGGCCTACCCGGCCGAGCGGATCGCGATGATCCTGGACCAGGCGGACCCCGCGGTCGTGATCGGCAGGACCGTGTCGATGAACCCGGTGACGTGGAGGTCGGCCGCGCCGCTGCCCGACGTTCGCCCGGATTCGGGCGCGTACATGGTGTTCACGTCGGGGTCGACTGGGCGGCCGAAGGGTGTCGTGGTCACGCATCGAGGTGTGGTGAACCTGGCGGAGTCACATCGGACCGCGGTGATCGAACCACTGGCCGACGGGCGGCGGCTGAAAGTGCTGAATGTGTTGTCGTTCGCGTTCGACGGTGCGTTCGATCCGTTGGTGTGGATGTTGGCCGGGCACGAGATGCACGTCCTGCCCGCTGACATGATGGGCGACCCACAGGCCATTGTGGACTACGTGCGACGGTATGGGATCGACTTCGTCGACGTGCCACCGTCCTTGCTTGAACTCCTGGTGGCGGAAGGCTTGCTGGAGACCGGCTTGAGCGCGGTCGCCGTCGGAGCGGAAGCCGTGGGCACACGGCTCTGGGATGAACTGGGCGAGCACGTCAACGGGTTCAACATGTACGGCCCCACGGAATGCACGGTCGACGCGACCTGGACCCGGATCAAGCCAGGGGTGGCACCGCACATCGGCGAACCGCTCGCCAACACCCAGGCATACGTCCTGGACGCTATGCTCAGCCTGGTCCCGCCTGGTGTCCCCGGAGAGCTGTACCTGGCGGGCGCCAGCCTGGCCCGTGGCTACCACGGGCGCCACGGCGAGACCGCGTCGCGGTTCGTGGCCAACCCGTTCGGATCCGGGGACCGGCTGTACCGGACCGGTGACCTCGTGCGTTGGACGACGCGAGGCACGCTCGAGTTCCTCGGCCGGACCGACGACCAGCTCAAGATCCGGGGATACCGCGTCGAACCGGCCGAGGTCGAAGCCGTACTCGGCGACGTTCCCGGCGTCACCCAGGCAGTCGTGGTGGCGCGGCGTGGCCAACTCGTCGGCTACGTGACTGGCGCGCCGGTCGAGCCACGGGCCGCGCTGTCCCGGCTGCTGCCGGACGCGCTGGTGCCCTCCGCGATCGTCCTGCTCGACGAGTTCCCGGTGCTTCCCAACGGGAAGATCGATCGTCGCGGCCTGCCGGAACCCGAGGTGCCAACCGCGTCCCGCGGCCCGGCGACCCCCACCGAGCACTTGCTCCGCAGGCTGTTCGCCGACGTGCTGGAACTCGACCAGGTCGGCGTGGACGACTCGTTCTTCGCGCTCGGCGGTCACTCCCTGCTCGCGGCACGCCTGTTGTCCCGTGTTCGCAAGGAGATCGGCGGGGACCAGTCGATCCGGGCGATCTTCGACCACCCGACCGTCGCCCAGTTGGCCGCGCACCTCGACAACGCCGAATCCGGTCCGGCGCCGGCGCTCGTGAAACGCCAGCGTCCGGACCACGTGCCGCTTTCAGCGGCACAACAGCGACTGTGGTTCCTGGAGAAACTCAACGGACCGTCGGGCACCTACAACCTGCCGTTCGCGGCCAAGTTGAGCGGCCCGTTGGACATCGACGCGCTGCGAGCAGCGGTCAACGACGTCGTCCAACGTCACGAAAGCCTGCGCACGGTCTTCCCAGACGTCGACGGTACGCCTCGTCAGCACGTTCTCGACCACGTCGACGTGCCGTTCATCGTCGACGGCGAGTTCACGGCGCCGTTCACCCTGGATCGCGAGATCCCGGTGCGCGTTCAGGTCGTCCGCCATGCGCCCGATGACCATGACCTGCTGCTGACCCTGCACCACATCGCCGGTGACGAATGGTCGATGGGGCCGCTGCTGCGCGACCTCTCGACCGCCTACGCCGCACGCAAGGCCGGAACCGCGCCGGACTGGGTGCCGTTGCCGATTCAATACGCCGACTACACGCTGTGGCATCGTGACCTGCTCGGCGAGGACAAGGACCCGTCCAGCCTCATCGCCCGGCAGCTTCGGCACTGGTCGACCGCGCTGGCGGACCTGCCCGAGGCCATCGCGCTGCCCTTCGACCGGTCTCGCCCCGCGGAGCCGCGAGCGGGTGGCGGTCGCGTCCGCACGAGCGTCCCCGCGGACACGGTGCGGGCCTTGCGTGCGCTGCTCGCGGAAACAGGGGCCAGCGAGCTGATGCTTGTCCACGCGGCGACCGCCGCACTGCTGCACAAGCTGGGCGCTGGTCCGGACATCCCGCTGGGCGCACTGGTCGCAGGCCGCCCGGATCAAGCGTTGCACGACCTCGTCGGCTTCTTCGTCAACACCATTGTCGTGCGGGTGGACCTGTCGGACGACCCCACCCTGCGAGAGGTACTCGATCGCGTCCGACGGGCAGCGTTGGACGCGTACTCGAACGCCGACGTCCCGTTCGAGCGGGTGGTCGAGGAAGTCAACCCGGTCCGGGCGGCAGGCAGGCACCCGCTGTTCCAGACCCTGGTCGACTACTGGACTCCCACCACGGGGACGACCGGGCTCGCCGGGCTCCGGACGACGCCCATCGAGCCGGACACCGTCCCGGACGCCAAATTCGACCTCGCGCTGACGTTCACCGCCGTCGGGGCGGAACTGGCCGCGTCGGCGGAGTACGACGCCGACCTGTTCGACCGCTCGACGGTCGAGACGATGCTGACCCGGCTGGTTCGCCTCTTCCAGAGCTTCGCCGCGAACCCGGGCCGCCGACTGTCCGATGTGGATCTGTTGGGTGTGGACGAACACCGGGCGTTCGTTCAAGACTGGCAGGGCCCTGTCCTCGCGCAGAATCAGACCATTCCGGCATTGTTCGCCGCTCGGGTCCCGAACGCCCCTGCGGTGTCCTGCGGAGACGTGACACTGTCGTTCGCCGAACTGGACGATGCCTCGGATCGCCTTGCCGGACATCTGGCATCGCTCGGTGTCGGTCCTGAGACAGCGGTGGCCGTGGTGTTGCCGCGCTCGGTGGACCTGATCGTGGCGATGCTGGCGGTGTGGAAGGCCGGGGGAGTGATGGTCCCGGTCGACCCGAGCTATCCGGCTGAACGCGTGGCCATGGTCCTGTCTGATGCCGCGCCTGTCGTGTGTGTCGCGGATGACGACGTGCCGGGGTTTGACGGCCAAGTCGTCGGAGTCGTTCCGGCAACGTGGACCGGATCCGCGCCGCTGGCCCGGGCGATGCCGGACTCGGCTGCGTACATGGTGTTCACGTCCGGCTCGACGGGGCGCCCGAAGGGGGTCGTGGTCACCCACCGCGGTCTGGCCAACCTGGCAGAGGCGCACCGCGCCACCGTGATCGATCCCTTGGCCGACGGTCGGCAGTTGAAGGTTCTGAACGTGTTGTCTTTCGCGTTCGACGGCGCCTACGACTCGCTGGTCTGGATGCTGGCCGGGCACGAGATGCACGTGCTGCCCGACGAACTCATGGGCGATCCGAAAGGCATCGTGGACCACGTCCGGCGGTACGGGATCGACTGCGTCGACGCCTCACCATCGCTGATGGAACTGCTCGTCGCCGAAGGTCTCCTGGAAACCGGTCTGAGCATCGCGGTGGTCGGCTCGGAAGCCGTGGGCACGCGGCTGTGGGACGAACTGGGCTCGCGAGTGACCGGCCTGAACATGTACGGCCCCACCGAATGCACGGTCGACGCGACCTGGACACGGATCGAGCCGGGAGTGCCGCCGCACATCGGCAAGCCGCTCGCCAACACCCGGACTTATGTCCTGGACGCGAGTCTGCGCCTGGTACCACCAGGTGTCCCCGGTGAGTTGTACGTGGCAGGACCTGGGGTCGCGCGGGGGTACGCGGGTCGTCCGGCGGAGACGTCGACGCGGTTCGTCGCGGATCCGTTCGGCACCGGCGGTCGGATGTACCGGACCGGTGACCTGGTTCGCTGGACCGCACACGGCACGATCGAGTTCCTCGGCCGGACCGACGAGCAGGTCAAAGTCCGCGGCTACCGGGTCGAACCGGCCGAAGTGGAAGCCGCGATCGGTGACCAGCCTGGCGTGCGGCAAGCAGTCGTGCTCGCCAGGGACAACCTTCTCGTCGGCTACTTCGTCGGCCACGCGGACCCGGACACCCTCCGAGCCGACCTGGCAAGAACACTGCCCGACCACCTGGTGCCGTCGGCTTTGGTCGCGCTGGACGCGTTTCCGCTCCTGCCCAACGGAAAACTCGACCGACGACGGCTCCCCAAGCCGCACCTGGCCGGAGCGGGCCGGCAACCGGGCACCAGGACCGAGTACCAGCTGTGCCGGTTGTTCGCCGACCTGCTGGGCCTGGACCGCGTCGGCGTGGACGACGGGTTCTTCGTGATCGGTGGGCATTCGTTGCTGGCCGCCCGGCTGGTGTCCCGGATCAGGACCGAACTCGGCGCGGAGTTGCCGGTCCGCGCGATCTTCGAAGCCCCCACAGTCGCCGACCTGGCCGCACGCGTCGACACCGCGGGGACCACCACACGACCCGCGTTGATCGCCCGGCCGAGGCCCGAACACGTGCCGTTGTCACCGGCGCAGCTGCGGCTTTGGTTCCTCTACCGCCTCGACGGCCCATCCGGCCTGTACAACGTCCCCTTCGCGACCAGACTGCGGGGACCGTTGGACATCCCAGCGCTGCGCAGCGCGTTGCGCGATGTCGTCGCTCGGCACGAAACCCTGCGAACGGTGTTCCCGGACGACGACGGCACGCCGTACCAGCGCATCCTGGACGCTCCTGAAGTTCCGGTGACCGTCACCGACACCGGCGAGGACGAGCTGTTCGACCAGGTCCGAACGGTCGTCGGCAAGCCGTTCGAGCTGGCGACAGAAATTCCGGTCAGGCTGGCTCTGCTGCGCCTCGGCACGGACGACCACGCGCTCGTCCTCGTCATCCACCACATCGCGGGCGACCAGTGGTCCACCGAACCTCTGCTCAACGACCTCGCCACGGCCTACGTGGCACGAACCAAGGGCACCACGCCGGACTGGCCACCGTTGCCCGTCCAGTACGCGGACTACACCCTGTGGCACGCGGACATGCTGGGCAGCGCCACAGACGCGGACAGCCTGCTGGCGCGGCAGCTCACCTACTGGAAACGCACTCTCGCGGACCTGCCGGAAGCCATCTCGCTCCCCACCGACCACCCCCGCACCGCCGATGCGGGCACACGTGGCGGAACTGTCACGTTCACCGTGCCCGCCGAGGTGGTGCGCGGGTTGCGGGCGGTGGGACGGGACAGCGGTTCCACGGACTTCATGGTGGTCCAGTCCGCTGTCGCCGCGCTGCTGCACAAACTCGGTGCCGGTGATGACGTCCCGCTCGGCGCGCTCGTCGCCGGGCGGTCCGACGAGGCGGTCGGCGACCTCGTCGGCTTCTTCGTCAACACCGTCGTGCTGCGAACAGACTTGAGCGGCAACCCCACCTTCCGGCAACTCCTCGACCGGACCCGGGAAACCGCCTTGGGTGCGTTCGCCAACGCCGACGCCCCGTTCGACAGAGTGGTCGACGCGGTCAACCCGCAGCGGGCCGTCGGCAGGCACCCGCTGTTCCAGACCACAGTCGACTACCGCAACGACAACGGCGGCGGCGGCTCGGGTCTCGACGGCCTGCAGGCCACGCCGATCACCGGCGACGTGGACACGGGAGCCAAGTTCGACCTCGCGTTCGGCTTCGCCCCGCTGCCGGACGGCAGCCTGGACGGATCGCTCGACTACGACGCCACCCTGTTCGAACGGTCCGGCGCCGAGCGGCTCGTGACCAGGCTGTCCCAGGTCCTCGCCGCCGTTGCCGCGAACCCGGACACGACCATGGCTCGGCTGGACGTGCTCGACCCGGCGGAACGCCACCAGCTGATCAAGGGCTGGAACGACACGGCCACACCGGTTGCCGAAGTCACGCTGCCCGGCCTGTTCGCCGACCAGGCGCGACGGACACCGGACGCCATCGCGGTGGTCTGCGCCGACGAGGAACTGACCTACGCCGAACTCGACCGCCGCGCCGAGCAAGTCGCGGTCACGCTGTCCGCGCACGGCATCACGCGGGAGGACATCGTCGGTGTCCACCTGGACCGGTCGATCGAACTGGTCGTCGCGCTCCTGGGCATCCAGCGCATCGGCGCCGCTTTCGTCCCCCTGGAACCGGCGTGGCCCGCGCAGCGGATCGCCGACATCCACCGCACCGCGCGGCTGCGTGCCGTCATCACCGCGTCCGGCGTGCCGGATCTCGACGTCCTCACACTGTCCGACTTCACGGGCACGGGCACAGCGCCGCGACCGCGGCTGTACCCGGACGGCCTGGCGTACGTGATCTACACGTCCGGGTCGACCGGGACACCGAAGGGCGCGATGATCTGCCACCAGGCGATCGCGGTCCGCATGCTGTGGCAGCGGGACCTGCTCGGCTTCGGACCCGGCGACGCGGCGCTGTTCAAGGCACCGCTCGAGTTCGACATCTCGATCAACGAGATCTTCCTGCCGCTGGTCACCGGCGCCAAGCTGGTGATCGCCAAACCGGGCGGCGAACGAGACGTCGACTACCTGCTCGACCTGATCACCCGGCACCGGGTCAGCTTCACCTACCTGGTCTCCTCGATGCTGGACATGCTGCTGCAACTGCCCGGCGTCGACGCGGTCAAGAACAGCCTCAAGCACGTGTGGTGCGGCGGCGAAGCACTCACACCGCACCTGTTCGAACGGTTCCGGCAGAAGCTCGACGCGTTCATGTACCACGGGTACGGACCCGCCGAAGCCACCATCGGCGTCAGCCACCAGTTCTACCTCGGCGACGAGGACCGGCACGGGATCAGCATCGGACGGCCGAACCCGAACACCCGCATCCACGTCCTCGACACCGCGCTCAACCCGGTGCCCGCCGGGGTTCAGGGCGAGCTGTACGCCGGTGGCCTGCCCCTGGGCCGGGGCTACGTCGGCGACCCGCGACAGACGGCGGCGAGGTTCGTCGCCGACCCGTGGACCCCGGGCCAACGGCTCTACCGCACCGGTGACCTGGCCCAGTGGAACGCCGACGGGACCCTCGAGTTCCTCGGCCGGGCCGACCACCAGGTCAAGATCCGCGGCATGCGGGTCGAGCTGCAGGAGATCGAGGCCGCGCTCGGCCACCACGACGCCGTCCGGCAAGCGGTCGTCGTCACGGTGAAGAGCCCCAGCGGCGCCACCCAACTCGCCGGGTACTGCGTGACCCGGGCGGCCGTGACCGCGGCGGAGCTGCGTACCTGGCTGGCGGCCCGGCTGCCTGAGCACATGGTTCCGCCGACCATCCAGGTCCTCGAGAAGTTCCCGTTCCTGCCCTCCGGCAAGGTCGACCGGCGCGCGTTGCCCGCGCCGGAGCTGTCCACATCGTCCGGCCGCGCACCGCGAACGGACCTGGAAGGCCTGGTCTGCCAGTTGGTCGCCGACGTGTTGAACCTGGCGAACGTGGGACCGGACGACTCGTTCTTCGCCCTCGGCGGTGACAGCATCGTCTCGATCCGCCTGGTGTCCAAGGCACGGGCGGCGGGCCTGCGGATGTCGGCCAGGGACGTGTTCGAGAACCGGACCATCGCCGACCTCGCCGAGGCCACTGAACACCGACACCAGCCCGAGGTGCTGACCGGCGACGCGACCGGCCTGGTGCCGTTCACCCCGATCATGCGCGCGGTACTCGACCGCGACGGCCTGCGCCGCCGGTTCGCCCAGACCGCCGTGATCGAGGCACCGGCGGATCTCGACCTGCCATCCCTGGTCAAAGCCGTGGACGCGCTGCTGGATCACCACGACGTGCTGCGCGCCAAGGTCACCGCCGAGCAGTTCGAGGTGCTGCCGCCCGGTTCGGTGTCCGCGGCGGATCTCGTGCGGCAGGTCGACGACATCCGCGCCGAGTTCGACGCGGCCACGGACCGGCTCGCGCCCGAGAACGGCATACAACTGCAAGTGGTGTGGGCAGCCACCGGACACGTGCTGCTGATGGCGCACCACTTCGTCGTGGACGCGGTGTCGTGGCGGATCTTGCAGCAGGACCTCACCGATGCGTGGGGCGGACGGCCGATCGCGCCCGTCGGAACCTCGTTCCGGCAGTGGGCCCTCGGCTTGGAGCAGGCCGCCGCGGCGCGAACCACCGAACTCGGCACCTGGCAGTCGGTCGTCGCCACTGAGGACCTGCCACTCGGCGCGCGGGCGTTCGACGCGAGTCGAGACCTCATGTCCACCCTCCGCACGGTCAGGGTCGAGCTTCCCGACGCACACGCGGTGCTGACCGACGTTCCCGAAGCGTTCTTCGCAGGCGTCGACGACATCTTGCTGACCGCACTGGGAATGGCTGTGGCGTCGTGGCGCGGCCGGTCAACCGTCCTGGTCGAACTCGAGGGCCACGGCCGTGAGGAACAGGTCGTCGCCGGAGCCGACCTGTCACGAACCGTCGGCTGGTTCACCACCGCCTACCCTGTCCTGCTCGACCTGAGCGGCCTCGACAACGCGTTCACGGGTGGGCCGGACGCGGGCGCGGCGATCAAGCGAGTCAAGGAAAGCCTGAGAGCCGCACCCGACCGCGGCATCGGCTACGGCATGCTGCTCGAGCTCCACAAAGGACTGCGCGTCCACCCGCAGATCACGTTCAACTACCTCGGCCGGTACAGCGGGAACAACGAGTTCGCCGACCTCGCCGGAGTCGCGGACCCGGCGGCGGCTGCCCCGGCGAGCCTGGAGATCACCGCATTGACCGAGGACACCGCACACGGGCCGGTGCTGCGGGCCCGGTGGTCGTTTCCGTCCGGGCTCTTCACGGAGTCCGAGGTGCGGGAGGTGGCGGACTTGTGGATCGCCGCGCTTCGGGTGCTCGCCACCACCGACGGCGGCGGGCACACCCCGTCCGACATGCCCCTGGTGGCCATCGACCAGACCCGGCTGGACGCGTTCGAGGCGAAGTGGGGCAGCGCGTGAGCCGGTCGAACGTCGAAGAAGTCCTGCCGCTCGCGCCGCTGCAGGAAGGACTGCTGTTCCACGCCCTGAACGATCCCCGGGACGTGTACACGGTCAGGACAGTGATCGACCTGGACGGGCCGGTGGACGCGGAGCGGTTGAGATCGGCCGCGCAGGCATTGCTCGACCGGCACGCCAACCTCAGGTCCGCGTTCGTCCAGGACAGTTCCGGGGCGGTCCAGGTGGTTCTGCGGAAAGTGGAAGTGCCGTGGCGCGAGACGGACAGTGCGCCGGACGACGAGCCGTTCGTGATGGACGAACCCCCGCTGATCCGGTTCACGCTGGTCCGCGCCGGGCCGGACGAGCACCAACTGGTGATCACCAGTCATCACATCCTGCTCGACGGCTGGTCCGGCCCATTGCTGTTGCGTGACCTGTTCGCGCTGTACACCGGTTCCCCGTTGCCCCGGGTCCGGCCGTACCGGGATTTCCTGGCCTGGCTGGCCCGCCGGGACCGGACGGCGGCGATCGCCGCCTGGGCCGAAGTCCTCGACGGGGTTACCAGCCCGACCCTGGTCGCGGCCGAGTCCGGGCCGCCGGGGACCGTCGAGATCGACGTCCCGACGGGGTTGTTCGAAGTGGCCCAACGGCACGGCGTCACCTTGAGCACCATCCTGTACGCGGTCTGGGGCCTGGTCCTGGGTGTTGTTACCGGACGCGGCGACGTGGTGTTCGGGTCGACCACCTCCGGTCGCCCGCCTGACCTTCCTGGTGTGGACACCATGATCGGGTTGTTCATCAACACGATCCCGGTCCGGGTCGAGCTCGACCCGTGGGACACCATCGGCACGTTGCTGCGGCGCCTGCACGACGCCCACGCCGCCACCGTCGAGCACCAGTACCTGGGTCTGGGCGAGATCCAGGCGACCGTGGGCGTCGGAGACCTGTTCGACACCCTCGTCGTGGTCGAGACCTATCCGGTCGACCAGGACGAGATCAGCCGGGTCCGTTCGTCGATGGACGTGCGGACCACCGGCGTCGACACGCAGGACGCCACCCACTACCCGCTCACGCTGACCGCCGAACCGGGCGAGACATTCAGACTCGTCCTGGAACACCGTCTACCGGCATCGGACGCCGAGCGTATCGCCGACCTGGTCAGCCGAACCGTGGATTGGATCGCCCACAGCCCCTCCGAGACGCCACTGGGCGCACTGCACCTGACGGAAGCCGCTCCCATCGCCGGGCCGACGGCCGAGTTCGCCGGGACCGTCGTCGACCTGTTCGCTCGTGCGCTCTCCGGTGCCAAAGCCCTGGTGTGCGCGGACGTCACGGTGTCGTTCGCCGAGCTGGACTGGATGTCGACCCGGTTGGCCACCCACCTGGCCGGGCTCGGCGTCGGCCCCGAGGTGCCGGTCGCGGTGACGGTGCCGCGCTCGGCGGACGTCGTCGTGGCGATGCTGGCGATCTGGAAGGCAGGCGGCGTCGCGGTCCCGATCGACCCGGCCCACCCCGCCGACCGGATCGCGATGGTCCTGGACCAGGCGAACCCCGCGGTCGTGATCGGCGGGACCGTGTCGATGAACCCGGCGACGTGGACGTCGAGTGCGCCGCTGCCCGATGTTCTCCCCGACTCGGCCGCGTACATGGTGTTCACGTCAGGTTCGACCGGTCGACCGAAGGGCGTCGTGGTCACCCATCGAGGTGTCGTGAATCTGGCGGAGGCCCATCGGACTGCGGTGATCGAGCCGTTGGCGGCTGGTCGGCGTATGAAGGTGTTGAACGTGTTGTCGTTCGCGTTCGATGGTGCGTTCGATCCGTTGGTGTGGATGTTGGCTGGGCATGAGATGCATGTGTTGCCCGCGGAGTTGATGGGCGATCCGCGGGCCATTGTGGATTATGTGCGGCGGTATGGGATCGAATTCGTTGACGTGCCACCGTCTTTGCTGGAGCTCCTGGTGGCAGAGGGCTTGCTGGACACCGCACTGGCCGCTGTGGCTGTGGGTGCTGAGGCCGTGGGCGCACACCTCTGGGACACGCTGGGTGAACGCGTAGCCGGGTTCAACATGTACGGCCCGACGGAATGCACAGTGGACGCGACCTGGACCGCGATCCGACCGGGAACAGCGCCGCACATCGGCAAGCCGCTGGCCAACACCCGTGTCTACGTACTGGATTCCGCGCTGCGACCGGTGCCGCCAGGTGTTCCGGGCGAGCTGTACGTCTCCGGACCGGGAGTCGCTCGCGGCTACGCACACAGGCCAGGGGAGACGTCCGCACGGTTCGTCGCCGATCCGTTCCGGCCAGGGGAGCGGATGTACCGCACCGGGGACCAGGTGCGGTGGGACGGCACACTGGAGTTCCTCGGCCGGACCGACGACCAGGTCAAGATCCGCGGCTACCGGGTCGAACCGGGCGAGGTCGAATCGGTCCTCGTCGGACTGCCCGGGGTCAGCCAGGCGGCCGTGGTGGTCCGCGAAGGACGACTGGTCGCCTACGTGGTCGGGGACGCCGATGTGCGCTCCCAGTTGGCATCGCGACTGCCTGACGCGATGGTGCCGTCCGCGATCATGCCGCTCGACTCGTTCCCGATGACACCGAACGGAAAGCTCGACCGGCGCGCGCTGCCCGCGCCTGACTTCGCCACAACCTCGCGACCACCACGTACCCGCGTCGAGCAGGTCCTGTGCGAGTCGTTCAGCGAAATCCTCGGAGTGCCGGAGATCGGTGTCGACGACTCCTTCTTCGGTCTCGGCGGGCACTCGCTGCTCGCCGCCCGGCTGGCTGCCAGGATCCGGGCGGCGCTGGACGTCTCACTGCCGGTCCGCGCGATCTTCGACTCCCCGACACCCGCCGGACTGGCCACCACCCTCAACACCGCGCTGGCAGGAACGAACGATCGCTCGCTCGACCCGGTACTGCGGCTCAGAACCGGCACATCGGGCACGCCGCTGTTCTGCGTCCACCCCGCGCTCGGCCTGAGCTGGGTCTACACCGGACTCCTGCCGTACCTCGCCGCGGACCAGCCGGTGTACGGCATCCAAGCCACCGGGCACCCCGGGCGTTGCCTGGGCGACGTCGCAGCGACCTACGCCAAGCTGATCACGTCGACCGTTCCCGACGGCCCGGTGCGCCTGCTCGGCTGGTCGCTCGGCGCCGTCATCGCCCACGCGGTCGCCTGCGTGCTGGAACAGTCCGGCCGAACGGTCACCGGAGTGGTCCTGCTCGACGGGTACCCGGGGCTCGAATCCGACGGTGACGATTCCAGTGACGACCTGGAACTGCCGACCGGCATGCTCGACGGGCTCACCGAGGACGAGATCCGCGACCTCGGTGCGAGCCTGTCCGCGGTCGCCGCGATGGATGCCGCCACGCCGCTGGGCCGCTACGGCGGTGACGTGGTGTTCATCCAGGCCACAGTGGACTGCGACGCCGACCCCGCTGGCTGGACCCCCTATGTGGCAGGTGACCTGACCGTGCACCAGGTCGCCTGCAGGCACGAGAACATGCTGGCCCAGGACGTGCTCCCGGCCATCGGACCCCTGATCGGAAAGAACAGTTCATGAGAAAGGCGCCACCCATGGTCGAGATCTTCGAGCGTGCTCTGTCCCGCAGGCTTTTCCTGGCCGGATCGGCCGCGGGGCTGGCGACCGTCGGGCTCGCCGCCTGCGGCGGCAGCGACAACGCGGGCGGCGCGACCGGTCCGACCGGCACCGCGCCATCCGGCGGCGGCGGGTTCCCGGTGACGCTCGAAGGCGCCGAGGGCAAGACGGTGATCCCCGCGGCCCCGCAACGCGTGATCAGCGTCGGCTTCATGCGGGACATCGACGAGGCGGTGTCACTGGGCGTCGTACCCATCGCCGTCACACCCGCGACGAACTACAAGTCCGGGCTGCCGCCGTGGGTGGAGGCCAAGCTCGCCGGGGCCAAGGCACCGGAGCAGCTCAGCCACGAGGACAGCCTGCCGTACGAGAAGATCGTGACGCTGAAACCCGATCTGATCCTGGCCACCGACAGCTACACCCTGGCCGACGACTGGAAGGACCTGTCCGCGATCGCACCGACCCTGTCCTACGAGAAGGACGTCGCCGAGGACACCTGGCAGCAGCGGGCGAAGCGGATCGGCACCGCGCTCGGCAAGTCCGACGCGGCCACGAAGGCGGTCGCGGACGCGGAAGCCAAGATCGCGGAGGCCAAGAAGCGGAACGAGAAGGCACTGGCCGGCAAGACGTTCACCTTCAGCCTGCTCAACGCCGAAGGTCAGCTCGCCACAGTCATCCTGCCGACCGACGCCTCCGCGCAGTTCATCTCGCAGCTCGGCATGAAGCTGGCGGACTCGGTGACGAGCCTGCCGCAGTCCGGCCCGGCCGGTCGCGCGGTGGTGGCCCAGGAGAACACGCGGCTGCTCGACGCGGATGTCGTGCTGTTCTCGTTCCGTGACGAGGAAGAGCGCAAGAAGGTCGAGGGAGACCGCCTGTTCCAGAACCTCGCGGCGGTCAAGCGCGGCGCCTACGTGCCGCTCCAGGTGGGCGACGCGTTGTCGATGGCGTTCCCGTCCACGCTGAGCATCCCGTTCGCCGTCGACAAGATCGTTCCCCAGCTCGCCGCCGCCGCGGGCAAGGCCTGACCGTCCGGAAAGGACCGATGATGACACTCGCACACATCGTCGAGGGTTCCGGCCCGGCCGTGGACCGGCTTCGGCGCGACAGGGACACGCTTCGCGCCCAGATCGTCGAGCACGGCGCGATCCTGCTGCGCGGCTTCGACGTCGGCGGTGCGGACGGGTTGGAGGCCGCCGTGCGGGCGTTCTCCGGCGAGCCGCTGACCTACACCGAGCAGTCCTCACCGCGCAGCGTGATCAAGGGCAAGGTCTACACGTCCACGTCCTACCCGCAGCAGCAGGAGATCCCGCTGCACAACGAGATGTCGTACCAGGCTGTGTGGCCGTTGACCTTGTTCTTCCACTGCGTCGAACCGCCGCTCACCCAGGGCGCGACCCCGCTGGCTTCGGTCCGCCAGGTGTACGAACTGATCGACCCGGAGGTGCGTGCGGAGTTCGAACGCCGCCGGTGGATGGTCGTGCGCAACTTCGGCGAGGACGTCGGGCTGCGCTGGTGGACCGCGTTCTCCACCGAGGACCGGTCCGAAGTGGAGCGGCAGTGCGCCCGCGGCGGGATCACTCCGAAGTGGATCGGGACCGACGGGCTGCGGACCGAAGCCGTCCGCGACGCGGTGCACAAACACCCGGTGAGCGGGATGCCGGTGTGGTTCAACCACGTCGTGATCTTCCACGAGAGCAGCCTGCCGGAGGACGTGCGGGAAGGCATCGCCGAGATCTACGGCCCGGACGGGTTCCCGCAGAACTCGTACTACGGCGACGGTGGCGTCATCCCCGACGACGTGGTCGCCCACCTCCGCCAGTGCTACCGGTCCGCGTCCACGCGGTTCGACTACCAGCGTGACGACCTGCTGCTCGTGGACAACATGTCCGTGGCGCACGGCCGTGAACCGTTCACCGGGCCACGGAAGATCGCGGTGGCGATGGGGGAGGCGTCAGCCTGATCGCGTCGGGTGATCCGGCACCGGCCCGGGTCACCCGCGATGGGCCGACCACGCCGCCCACAACCGGGCATACCGGCCACCCGCCGCGACGAGTTCGGCGTGCGTGCCGTGCTCGACGATCCGGCCGTGGTCGAGCACCACGATCGAGTCGGCCGCGGCGGCCTGCGTCAGCCTGTGCGCCACAACGATCCCGGTGCGGTCGCGCAGCGCGGCTTTCGCGGCGGACTCCAGGACCCTGGCGCCCGAACTGCCCGCTTCGGCCGTGGCTTCGTCGAGAATCGCGAGCAGGGGATCGGCCAGGATCAGCCGGGCAAGAGCGACTTGTTGTGCCTGCGTCACGGTCAGCGCGTGCCCGCCGTCGCCGACGACCGTGTCCAGGTCCGGTCCGCGCCAGCCGACCGCGTCGAGCGCGGACCGCAGTTCCTCTTCTCCGGCCCCGGGTTTGGCCAGCCGGAGGTCGTCCGCGAGGGGACCCGCGAACACGTGGACCTCCTGGGTGACGAGCACAACGGCTTTCCGAAGAGTCAGCCGGTCCATGTCGGACACCGCGACGCCACCGATGTGGACCGTGCCGCTGGTCGGCTCGTGCACACCGGCGAGGAGCTTCGCCAGCGTGGTCTTGCCGCCGCCGCTCGCCCCGACGAGCGCGACCGTGCTGCCCGCGGGGATGTCCAGATCGACACCGTGCAGAACCGGGTGATCGGCGACGTACGAATGCCGCAGGCCGACCGCTTTCACCGACCCGTCGACCAGCGACTTCGCCGACGACTCCGCCACGGGGTCGCTCATGGTGATCACGCCGAGCAACCTGGCCAGGCTCGCGGCCGCCGACTGCACCGTGTCCAACAGGAACAGTACCGAGTTGATCGGCCCGAACAGGTTCGCGAAGTACAACGCCGCCGCGCTGGCCGCACCGATCGTGACCGACCCTGCCTGAACCAGAAGGAAACCAGCGACCAGGACAGCGGACAACCCGACCAGTTCAGCCGCGTTGAGACGACCGAAGAACTGCGTCTGCGTTCTCGTCACCGCGACGATCAGCTTGATCGTCGCATCGACTTTCCGGCCCACCAACGAGACGTGCTCGTCGTTGAGCCGGAACGCCCGGACCGTCTCCGCGCCGCCGACACTCTCGAACAACTGCTGTTGTTCACCACCGGCAGCCACGCGACGGGCCGTGTACAACGGGCCCGAGCGCTGCACGTACCACCGGGCGGTTGCGGCCTGGATGGGCACAGCGAGCAGCGCCGCCACGCCGAACCGCCAATCCAGCGCGGCGAGTCCCACCAGGGTGAGCCCGAGAACCAACGCTGACTGGATGAAGTCCGGCAACGCGGTGCGGACCGCCTGGCTGATCATGGCGACGTCCTCGGTCACCCGGGACGTGAGGTCACCCGACCCGCCCGCCTCGATCCGGTCCAACGGCAGATCCAGCACCTGGGCGACGAAGTCCTCCCGCAGGCTTGCCAGGACCCGCTCGCCGAGCCGGGCGACCAACGTCAAACCACCGAACGCGAGAATGCCCTGTGCCAGTGCCGCGCCGCCCACCAGGAGCACCCGGTCGGTGATCGCGCTGACGTCACCAGCGACCGCGAGATCCACGATGGACCCCAGCAGGGGCGCGGTGACCAGGCTCAACCCGGCCGCGCCCAGCAGGCACACCATGGCAGTGACGGCCATCAGCTTGTGCTTCGCGACCAGTTTCAGCATCAGACGCCGTGTGTCACGCGGCGAACTGATCGGCAACAGCGTCATGCCAACACCGCCGCACGGTAGTCGGCGTTGTCGCGGATCAGGTGCGCGTGCGTCCCGCTTGTCCCGGCGAACAGCACTCGGTCGGCCTCGGCGAGCAGAGCCGGGCTGGTGGTGATGACCACAGTGGTCCTGCCGTCCCGGATCGTTCTGATGCCACGTGCGATCTCCGCTTCGGTCACGGCGTCGACGGCTGTGGTCGGGTCGTGCAGGACAAGGATTGGCGGGTCGGCGAGCAACGCCCTGGCCAACGCGACACGTTGCCGTTGTCCGCCGGACAACGACCGTCCACGTTCGGTCACCGTTGTCCGCAAGCCATCAGGCAGAGCATCGGCGACCTGGTCGACCCCCGCGGCGCGCATGACCTCGGTGGCGTTCATGTGGGGCGCGGCCGCTGCGGTGACGTTGTCGATGATGGTGCCTGCGAACAGGTCCGCGTGATGCGGCGAAACCAGGACGTCCGAGCGCGCGGCGAGACCGCGTAACAGCGGCGCGGGTTCCTCGGTCACCACACAGACGAATTCGCCCTCTGCCATGGCGATTTCGACACTGTCGGCCGCGATGTCCGGTTGTCCGACGGTTTCGGCGATTCTCCCCGCCGAGGCCCGGCCCGCCGCCAGGGCGGCCGTGATCTCACCGAACGTGTTCAACGGGCCCACCAGGAACACCGCGAGGCCCGCGGCGGAGACCAGTTGCCCCACCGTGATGCTCCCCGACGCGGCCAGCCGCCCACCCACCAACGCCACGATCGCGAGGAAAACACCGTTGACCACGATCACCGCCGCCGAATACCCGGCCTCGGCCCGTGTGGTGTGCAAGGTCGCCCGCAACGACTCACGGCTGATCCGCCGATACCGGGCCAGCGCCGCCCGTTCCGCGCCGATCCCCTTCAGGATCCGCACGCCACGCACCAGGTCGGTGGCCACCCCCGCCGCGTCGGCCGCGCGTTCCTGCTGAGCGGAACTCCGCCGCTCCAACGGCATGCTCATCAGCCGCACCAGCAGCAACAGCGGGGGAGTACCGAGTACGATCAGCAGTCCCAGTGGGATCGACACGGCCAACAACGCCGTACCCGCGACGATCGCGCCGACCGCGGCGGCGATGCCGTGCGGCAACACGAAGTTCACCATCGTGGTCCGCCGGGCGTCGGACGTGGCGACGCTGACCACCGCACCGGGCAGCATGTCGATCGGACCGGCCAGCGCACGAGTCGTGACCGCCAGCCGCAGCCGCCGGTCCGCCTGAACTCCCGCGACCGTGCCGATCCTGGTGCCGAACCGCCAGCACAACGACAACACCAGGAAATCCAGCGCCAGCACAGCGAGCCAGAACAGCAGCCGGCTCGTCTGGCCGGACGCGACCGCCTTGTCGATGACCACTCCGATGAGGACCGGCACAGCCGCCTCACCGGCCTGGTGGGCGACGAGCAGCGCGCTGGCGGCCAGAATCCGGCCGCGTTGCGCGAACATCGACCGACGCAGAACCGATCGCCCGGTGGGCACAGCCTGGGACACCGCGCACCCTTTCGATCAACAAGCCGGGCAAGGTATCTTTAGCCTAACCTCAGTAACGGCGATCATGGGTGGGTGGATGTCACCGGAATCCGACACCGCCGTTCGCCCTCGGCTCTCGGGCTTCCGCGCCACCGGTCTGATCGTCGCGCTCCTCGTGCTGGCCGCGCTCTGCGTCGCGAGCCTCGCCGTCGGCGCCCGGCACATCGACCTGGACACGCTGTGGCGAGTGGTGTGGGTCGACGACGGCAGCGAAGAGGCGTACATCGTCCGCGATCTGAGATTCCCCCGCACGGTGGTGGGACTGATCGTGGGCCTCGCGCTCGGGCTCGCCGGAGCGCTGATGCAGTCGTTGACGCGCAACCCGTTGGCCGATCCCGGCCTGCTCGGTATCGAGATCGGCGCGTCCACGGCGGTGGTCGTGGCCATCTCGATCCTGGGCATCACCGCGCCCGCGGGGTACATCTGGTTCGCGCTGCTCGGCGCGGCCGTCACCGCGGTGGTCGTGTACCTGCTGGGCGCGAGCGGACGGCAGGCCACACCGGACCGGATGGTGCTCGCCGGGGCCGCCATCACCGCGGCCCTCACCGCGGTGGTCGGGATCATCCTGCTGCTGGACGCGCAGACGTTCGACCGCTACCGGTACTGGGTGATCGGTTCGCTGTCCGGTCGTGGCATGGATGTCTTCTTCCAGGTCGGGCCCTTCATCGCGACCGGTGCCGTGCTGGCCCTGCTGCTCGGCCGCTCGTTGAACGCACTGGCACTGGGCGAGGAAACCGGACGCGCGGTCGGTGCTCGCCTCGGGCAGACCCGCGTGCTCGGCGCGATCGCCGTGACACTGTTGTGCGGGGCCGCGACGGCCGCAGCCGGGCCGATCGCGTTCGTCGGGCTGACGATCCCGCACATCGCCCGCGCCATCACCGGACCGGACCACCGATGGCTGCTGCCGTACTCGGCGGTCCTCGCGCCGATCCTCGTGCTCGCCGCGGACGTGGTCGGTCGCGTCGTCGGATCACCCGGTGAACTCCAGGCCGGGATCGTGATGGCGTTCATCGGCGCACCGGTGTTCATCGCTCTCGCTCGCCGCCGCCGGATCGGACAACTGTGATGAGCGTGCTGACCGGTCGAGTCGTGCGGACCCGCGCGGAACGGATCTCGCTGCGAGTACATCCCCGCGCGCTGCTCGTGGGTTTCCTGCTGCTGCTCGCGTTGGTGGCGACCAGCGTTCTCGCGTTGACCACCGGGGACTACGAGGCGAGCATCCCCGACGTGGTCCGGACAATCTTCGGCGACGGGCCACCCGGCCTCGAACTGATCATGGACCGCTTCCGGCTGCCCAGGCTGTTGGTCGGCATCGGCGTAGGAGCCGCGCTCGGCGCGTCGGGCGCGATCTTCCAGAGCGTGTCCCGAAATCCGTTGGGAAGCCCCGACGTCATCGGCTTCACCACCGGCTCGGCCACCGGCGCGATCCTGGTGATCCTGGTGTACAAGGACTCGAACGTCAGCGTCGCCACCGGCGCGATCGCCGGTGCGCTGGCGTCGGCGGTGATCGTCTACCTGCTGGCCTACCGCCGCGGGGTGCAGGGATTCCGGCTCATCCTGGTCGGGATCGGGGTGAGCTCGATACTGGCGTCGGTGAACACCTACCTGCTGAGTCGCGCTTCACTGGAGGACGCCCGCAACGCCCAGCTGTGGTTGCTGGGCAGCCTCGGCGGACGGGGCTGGCAACACGTCGTTCCGGTGTGGATCGCGCTGGCCGTGCTGCTGCCGTACGCCGTGTCGCTGGGACGACCGATGTCCATGCTGGAAATGGGCGACGACACGGCACGAGCTCGGGGCGTTCCTGTCGAGCGAACCCGGCTGACCCTGGTGCTCGTCGGCGTCGCCCTCACCGCGGTCGCGACGGCGGCGGCCGGGCCGATCGGCTTCATCGCCCTGGCCGCACCCCAGGTCGTGAACCGGCTGACCCGATCGGACGGCCCCGGCCTGCTCCCGTCCGCGTTGATGGGAGCGGTGCTGTTGACCGCCGCGGATGTCGCTGGACAACAGATGTTCGGCGCCATCCAGGTGCCGGTCGGCATGACCACGGGCGCGGTCGGCGGGTTCTACCTGGTGTGGTTGCTGGCTCGGGAATGGCGGAAAGGACAGCGCCGGTGAGGTTACGCGCGGAAGGGCTGACCCTGGCCTACGACGAGCAGGTGGTGGCCAGTGGCCTCGGTCTGTCCATCCCGGACGGATCGTTCACCGTCATCATCGGCCCGAACGCCTGCGGCAAGTCCACCCTGCTCAAAGCACTCGCCCGGATGATCAAACCGAAAGCGGGAACGGTCTACCTGGACGGCGAGGCCATCTCGACCTACTCCACGAAGGAGATCGCCAGAAGACTCGGGCTGTTGCCGCAGTCATCCGTGGCACCGGGTGGTATCTCGGTCGGCGACCTCGTCGCTCGCGGTCGTTACCCCCATCAACGCCTCTTGCGTCAATGGTCCACAAGCGACGAGCAAGCCGTTGTCGAGGCCATGCGACGCACCGGAGTCGACGGCCTGGCCAACCGCCTGGTCGACGAGCTGTCCGGCGGCCAACGCCAACGAGTGTGGCTGGCCATGGTCCTCGCCCAGGAAACGTCGATCCTCCTGCTCGACGAGCCGACCACGTACCTCGACATCGCCCACCAGATCGACGTCCTCGACCTCTGCGCGGACCTGCACGAGCACCAGAACCACACCATGGTCCTGGTCCTGCACGACATCAACCACGCCTGCCGCTACGCCACGCACCTCGTGGTGATGCGCGACGGCGAGGTGATCGCCCAAGGCGACCCAGCCGAGATCGTCACCGCGGACCTGATCACCGACGTGTTCGGCCTGTCCTGCCGCATCGTGCCGGACCCGGAAACCGGCACCCCGATGATGATCCCCGCCGCGCGAGCCAGCCGGGTTCTGAGAGTGACCTCGTAGCGGGTAGTCGCCCACGCCGACGGTGTGCACGGTGGATGATCTCGACCTTACGTACCCAGTTCGTTGGCCCCGGGCAGGTCGGCCTGGCTCTCACCCGGGTCATTCCGGCGGGTGGGCCACACCTGCGTCACCAGGGCGGCGGCGCCGCCGAAGAGTGCCACGCCGAGAGGGACGTGTACGGCGAGGTTCCCGCTCCCACCGACCACGAACTGGACGGCGACCAACACCATCATGAGCGCACTGGCGACAAGGTACCGCGCTGATCCGCGGCCCGCCTTCCACACGAGGAACGCGGCGATGATCTGCAGGGCCATCGCGACCGTGACGAGGGGACCCGTGGCATGGTGCAACTGCCTGCCGTCCTCTGTGGACAGGAGCTGCCCGGCGGTGATCCCCTGCACGAGCAGCGCGGCGGCCAGGAAAACCGTGGTGGCCTTCATCAGGCCGAAGAACCGGGGCCGCTCCGGGCAAGCTGAGGAGGGCAGCTTGGTCGAGGACATGAGATCGCTCCTTGGTGGTCGAGTACCGGGTGGGTGGCTGTTCGTTCACCAGGTCACCCGGAGCGTGTTCCCGCCGCGGACGAGGCGCGAGTCCTGGCCAGCAGATCGATGATCTCGGCCGTGGAGCCGCGCTCGCCGAGAAGCGGGAAGATCCGTTCCATGCTGTGGTGATGCACCTCCTCATCCCGATCAGCGATGGCGTCGGTCACCAGCGTCACGTGGTAGCCGTGGTCATAGGCGGCGCGGGCGGTCGATTCCACTCCGATGCTGGTGGTGATCCCGGCCAGCACGACCTGGGTGACACCGCGGCGGCGCAGTCGCAGATCGAGGTCGGTGCCGTGGAAGGCGCTCCAGGTGCGCTTGGTCACGAGGATGTCGCCGGGGTGACCGGCTAGGTCATCGACGATGACGTCCCAGCCCGCGGGCAGTGCACCGGGCGGACGCGGAACCTCGGTGCGTCCCGGAGACGCATCTGGTCTGTCCACGCCGCCGGTGAGCCGGACCAGGACAACCGGAGCACCGTGCTCGCGAAAGGCATCAGCCAGTTCGACCGCGCGGGCCACCACCTCCCGGCCGGTGTAGGGCCTGGTGGGCAGGCCGACGACCAGGTTCTGCAGATCGACGAGTACGAGTGCGGTCGTGGTGTCGACAGTGGTGACGGGCATGAGTGAGTCTCTTTCCGAGTGGTGATCAGGTTTGCCTTACTCGTTGTGCCGCATCGGCACGAGCAAGAAGATCCCGGCGTCCCACTTCCTGTGACAGCTCGAACCTGTGACGCGGGCCACCGATTGCTGCACGAGCAGGGTGCGAGGTGGGCAGGGTGGCGCGCACGGAACATCGCAGCCCTTGGTTGTCATCGCTGAGAAGAGAGATGACCAACCAAGGGCTGCTCTCGTGATCGGCAGGGGAAGGCGCCCGTCAGCCGAAGACTAATCCAGAGTCGTCCGTGTGATCACCATGGCCTGGGGAGACAACCGTAGATTCCCGAGTAGAAGAACCCGGGCGCACAGGTGGTTGTGGCTCGGTACACGTCGGTTCGTATAGTCCACTGGCCGCCGTTGTCGGAGATTCCCGGGTCGTTGATGTAGTAGAGAACGCGCACCGGAACATTCGGAGCCGACGTGCAAGATCCGCCGAAAGCCGGGTCGAGACTGATCGTGCGCATCGGGTTTCCCACCCATCCTCCCGGGTTGTTGTTCCAGCGGGCGACCGAGCTGAACGCGTTCAACTGGGGGAACGGCCAGCTGACGCCCTGCAGCGATTTCCAGTATTGTTCGTGGCCACCGGTCGCTCCGCTGGGGCCATATGTGTTGCCCCAGTGATCAATTCGCACGGCTCCCGTGATGGTCACCTTGACGACGTCGCCAGGGAAGACGCCGTTGGGCGGGTTCGTGCCATTGGGAAAACTCACGCCTACCTGGTTGCCGTAATGGGTCACCGTCTGGGTGACATCAGGGGTGTTGTTCCGCGCGCACCGCTCCGCCGGGGTGGGGAGTGAGGACTGCGCGTGCGCGAGCTGGGGACCGGCGGTCAGGCCGGCCAAGATCGCGGCTCCGGCCAGCAAGCCGGACCATCGGATACGCATCGACATCGGTGAGTCCCTTCGCTCGATGTGGACCAACTGCCGAGCACGTGGACACTTGAGCGGAGGTCTCCCCGATCCCGGTACGACATCACTCGAACGGCCTAGAGGTCGATTCGCCGGGACACGTCATCCGATGATACGGCATACGAATCATCAGGCTCATTCTCCGTCGAATGCGCACAAGTACGGGATTTCGTCGGATGCACCCCTTCCGGGCTATCGCGTTCATGAGCGGTGTGGGGCATCCTGCGAACCTCTTGCCGAGGGAGCCGCATGAGCAGCGCCGATAAATCTTGCCGAACAGTGGGGAGAACTCGCCGCGTCAGCGCACGTACCTCCCGACACGGTCCCACCGCTGCCTTCCGGGAGGACGGCCATGACACCCACCGATGACGGCGCTCTCGTTCACCGGTTGCGATCTGCCGACGCGGCGATTCGACAACCCGCTCAAGCGCAGTTGTACGAGCTGTGCCAGGTTCAGCTCACCTCGTATTTCCGGCGGCGTCTGCGCAACGCCGGAGAGGCCGATGACTACGTCCATGAGGTCTTCGTCAAAGCGCTGGACACCATTCTCAACGGAAATGATCCGAACAACCTGGCCGCGTGGCTCATCGGCATCGCCCACAACCTGCTCAAGGGCCACTACGAGGACCTGAGACACTACAGCGACAGCGAGATCCCGGAGCAGGCCGCCACCTCCTCGGCCGGTCCCGCGTTGGAGTTGGACAGACCTGGGTTCGCCGACGACGAGCTTCCCGAACTGCCCGATGACCTGGCGGAGGTTCTCGGCAAGCGTGAACTGTGGAGCGTCGTCCGGGTCGCGATCACCGCCATCACACCTCAGCTCAGTCGCGTCATCGGCACGCACATCAAGCTGCATCTGCGTCAGCAGCGCAGGGTCACCACAGCGGAACTGGCGGCTGCCCTGGATGTGCCGCTCGAACACGCCGCCCGTGTCGACCGGGAGTTACACCGAGCCCGCAAGGCCACCGCGACGGCGGCCAGCGCCCTGGTGCTCGCGCGGTCAGGCCGCGGTGCCTGCTCTGATCTCGACCAACTGCTCGACACGATCCTGTCCGCCCAGCAACAGCAAGCGGGCCGCGAACTCGCCCTGGATCTCAAACAGTCCAGAGTCGTCGCGAAACACGCTGCCGCATGCGCTCAGTGCGCCCCACGAGCGGACGCGGCAGGCAAGTACGTCCTGTGGAACCTGGGCCCGGGCTTGGTCGTGCTGACCGACGACGACGAGCGACGCCGCACCGTGGCCGCGATGTTCAACCGCGCGGACGCAGGCCAGTCAATTCCAACCCCGCTCGGGAACGCTCTGGCCGCCACCGAGCCCGTCGCCGCCGCAGTCGCCGGATCCGACGTGGCGACCAAGCCACCGGCGGTGGGTGGTTTGGGGTCGACGCTGGCACGGTTCACCGGGTCGCGACTGGTGAACTCCGTGAGTCAGGTCGCCCACGATCCAATGGTGATCCGAGCCATCGGCGGCACAGTGGCTGCGGCTGTCCTGGGCATCTGCGGGTTGCTGACCGCGTCCACACCGTTCTCCCCGCCTCCTGCGATCGCCATGGAGCGACCGCACGTACCACCGGGCGATACCCGCCCGACGGACACCAGCGCTCCCACGTCACAGCCTCCCAGTGCCGCGCCAGCGGGTCCGGCGAGTACACCTCCCACGACACCGGCCAGGACCACGACCACCGCACCGTCCCCGAACCCAGCCCCCATGCCCGGCCCGGCACCGAAGCCGCCAGCGGCCACACCGACGACGACAACCACGACAAGCTCGCCGCCGACTACGACGAACTCCACAACCTCGGCGGACGGGACGTCACCCGACACCACCACAACAACTCCTGCCACACCGCCCCCGGCGCAGCAACCACCAGTACAGCAACCACCAGTACAGCAACCGCCGACACAGCAAGATGTTGCCGTGGACGCCAGGGACGTGGCCTACAGCAGTTTCGCCGTCTCGGGCGGCACGGGATGGCAGAGCACCAAGCAGATTCACCGGATGCCGCTGGCCCCAGGTCCGCATTCCCTGACCACGGCGCTCGGCCACAGGCTCGACTTCCGCGTCACCGCAACCAACACCGTCGAGTACGAACAAGCCATGGAAGGCACGTTCACCGGACAGGGAACGAACACGCTGGCAGTGCACGGAACGCCGATCTCGCTTGACAAGTCCGATGTAGACTACAGTAGTGCGGGGATTGGCGGCGCCTACCAAACGAGCCAACGCAACCACGTCTTCAAGCTGTTGCCTGGCGCGCACTACCTTGTCGTCAGCAACCGGGCTTCGTTCGGCTTCACGGTGACGCCGCAAGGTCGGGTGCGCTACGCCCCAGATCTGCACGGTCCACTCACCGGTGCCGATACCAATACGCTGGCACTACACGGGTTTCCTGTCACCCTTGATGTGTCCGACGTGGACTACAGCAGTACCGGGGTCGGCGGTACCCATCAGACGACCGAACGCAACCACACCTTCAAACTGTTGCCCGGACCGCACTACGTGGTGGTCGCCAACCGAGCCTCCGTCACCTTCACGGTGACCTCGCAGGGCCGGGTGGATTACGCCTCGGACCTGCCCGGTCTGCGCACCGGCGCGGGTACCGGCACGCTCGCGGTACACGGGCTCTCGATCATTCTCGACGTGACCGACATCGACTATGTCAACACAACGGTCGGTGGGGTGAACTGGAGGGTCGCCCAACCTCGTCGCACCTACAAACTGCTGCCCGGTTCGAACCTGGTGAGCACATACAACGGAATCAACATCCCGTTCACCCTGACCGCACAAGGCGCCATCGCCTACGAGGCACATCTGGAGGGTCTGTTCACCGGTTCCGGGTCCACGACGCTGACGGTGCATGGTTTCGCGGTCACGTTGGATACCAGCGATGTGGACTATGTCACCAACACTGTTGGTGGTGTTGGGTGGAAGGCTCCGCAGTCGCGTCGGGTGTTCAAGTTGTTGCCTGGTGCGCATGTGATGAGTACGTACAACGGGATCAACATTCCGTTCACGGTGTCTGCTGAGGGGCGGGTGGGTTACCGGCCGGATCTGGAGGGCCTGTTCTCGGGGACTGGGTCCACGACGCTGACGGTGCATGGTTTCGCGGTCACGTTGGATACCAGCGATGTGGACTATGTCACCAACACTGTTGGTGGTGTTGGGTGGAAGGCCCCGCAGTCGCGTCGGGTGTACAAGCTGCTGCCCGGCGCCCATACCTTCGTGACATACAACGGGATCCAGTTCCCGTTCACGGTGACCGCGCAAGGCCGAGTCGACTACAAGTCGACCCTGAACGACACGTTCACCGGCATCGGAAGCGCCACGCTGGCGGTGCGCGGGCATCCCATCACGTTCGACCCTCGGGACTCGGGACACACCAGCTTCGGTGTCAGCGGCGTGGGTTGGCGGGGGAGCGGACAGCTGGTGACCTTCCGGTTGGTGCGCGGCACGCACGCGTTGCACCTGCCGGACGGCTCGAAGTTCACCTTCCAGGTCACCGATACGGGCAAGGTGGACTACGACCCCAGCCTCGACGGCGTGCTGTCCGGCCGGGGCAGCTCAACCCTCGCGGTCCACCGGCGACGGCAACGATAACGATGGCACGCTGGCCTGGTGGTGGCGATGTCACCGCCAGGCCAGCAACATCCTCAGACCGCCGACAGAACGCCGCCGTGCCGGAGCCAGCACGCCCGGAATGTGCACCCAGGCGTGCGTGTCGACCTCTTTGGACACCACGTGCACGGCACGATAGCCGGACGGCGTGATACCGCGGTAGCCGTGGCGGATCACGCCCTGATGGATCACATCGGACACGACAAGCACCACGTCGGCCCGTGGCACCCGCGTCAACTCCCGATACAGCGGTTCACTGTTCACCAGCCGACAGGCCAGATTGATGTCGGTGCCGACCCATCCGGACGGACTGCGCAGCACTTCGCCCGCGTGCACCGCCACCCGCAACCGGATACGCGACGCGGCGCAGATCACCCTGTTGTACTCACCCAGTATGGCGGCCAGGCGCGGAATCAGTGGGTCAATGAGGTCCGCCTTCGATGTTGAGGCGGGAACGAACAGGATCATGCCGTCGCCGCGGTCCTCCACCGCGAGTTTGCGCCACGGGATGCCTGCGGACCGGACGGCCGCCCGCACGATCCTCTCCAGCGCGGTGCGGGCGCACAACTGAGTGCGATCGTCCCAACGACCTGACCCCACGATGTCCATGACCACTATCGACCAATGCTCCGGAACTGGGCTGGCCGCCGTGGACACCCACTGTGCGATCCCATCCCGCACAATCATCTGCCCCTCCCTACCGTTGACTGTTGCCCTCAGCGGTGATGTACGGCGCAGCCCGGAATTCTCCCCGGCACCCCACGAAGATTTTCCCCATTGCCTGGCGTGGGAAGTGACGATCCGGTGCTCGAGGACGTGCGCCGGGCCAAACCACGGCCCGGCGCACCACTTTCCGTTGTCCCGATATGGGTCACCACCGCCCGCAGCGGCTCAGATCGACCTCGGCGACCGCGCCACGCGCCACCGTGACCTGCACCTGCGTCGTCCGCCCGCCGGGCCGGTGACAGGTCAGCGTCCACGACTCGTTCAGGTGCTTCTGCAGGTACTGGCTGGGCCGCAGCGACGGGTTGACGTGCCACTCGAACTTCCCGTCCCGGTCCACACTCGACGTGGACCGCAACCCGTACGGGAAGGGCGTGATCAGGCCGGTGCTGCCGTCCGGGTTGGTCACCGGCGAGGTGTCCAGCGTGAAGTTCTTCTGCACGGTCAGCTTCGCCCCGCGTGGCGCCTTGCCGGTGATGACCGAGTGCCTGGCCGGGTCGGCCGCGGCCTCGAACGCGGTCAGGAACGCCGCTCGGGCACTGGAACCCGGGTAGGCGCCGGTACCGAAGTACTGGTCGATCACGAACGGGTAGGGCGGGTGGAACCCACGGCCGCCAGGGGTGTGCTCGAACGTGAACGCGAACGTCCCGGCCGAGTAGTACGCGGTCTCCTCGGTCGTGCCGCTGGCCACGTAGTAGATCTCCGGCCACGGCCCGGCCGGCCACTTCATGTCCGCACCCAGCGCCTGGGCGAGCGCGTCGTACGGGCCCTCGTCGGCGGGGCGGGGTTCGTTGGGCGCACTGGGTACGCGCAGCACACGGGCATCCGGCGTGTGGTTGCTGATCGCGACCGTCACCTGCTTGGAACTGATCAGCTCCCGGATGTTGCGGATCTCCGGCTCGGAGAACGGAGCCTGGCCGCGGTAGTTGCTGGCGAGACCGCTCGTGCCCGCGCCGGGCCCGCCCCAGAACGCGCCGTAGTTGCGGTTGAGGTCCACGCCCTTGTCGAAGTTCGCCGGGTCGGCGCACTCCACCCAGGTCGGCCGGTGCCCGTCGGCCACCCGGCAGTTCTTGCGCTTCTGCTCCTGGATCAGGCTGCGGGACATGTCGAACCCGTCCGGGTTGACGATCGGCACGACGATCAGCCGGGCCCGGTCCAGCAGCGAGGTGATCCGCGGGTCGACGCGGTCGTTCTTCAGTACGTCCCAGACGAACTCCATGGTCAGTTCGACCGTCGGCCACTCCCGGGAGTGGTGCAGACCGGTCATCAGGAACACCGGCTTGCCGTCGTCGGCGTGCACGTCGTGGGTGACCTCCAGGCCCCAGACGGTCTGGTCCAGCAGCGACCGGTTCGGCAGTGCGAACCGTTTGACCCGGTCCGGATACGTCCTGGCCAGGCGCGTCAGCTCGTTGTTGGTCTCGCTCAGCGTCCGGTAGGACACGCGGCCGGTGGGCAACGGCGACGCGGCGAGCGACCGGGCCCGTGCCTCCTCGGCCTGCCGGGCCGCACGGTTGCGGGCGGTCACATCGGCGACCAGGATCTGCGGGGCGAACCCGGCGCCCCGCAACTTGGCCTCGTCACGGGCACCGTGCAGCATGATGTTGACCGAGGTGCCCTCGGCGTCCATCAGATCGAGGTCCAGACCGATCAGCTTGGCCTGCAAGGCTTTCGTCGGCGCGGTCACCCGCACGACGCTGACCACGTTGTCCGGTTTCGCCTGCGCCGGCACCGCGGCGAGGCCCACGGCCAGCACGGCCGCGGCGGTCAGGGACAGGAATCTTCGTAACATCTGGCACCCTTCGGCTAGGGCGCACGCGGAGACCTCCTCCGCGCCGCGACACTGCAACGCGTTGGTCGGCCTCCCCCTCTGTCATCGGTACCTGAGAGCTTCGCCCCCGGTCGGGGCTTGCACCTTCGGTGAGGCGGCGAGCGCCTGCTTTCCAGAGTCGCCTGGCCCGTGCGGTACGGGGACCTGAGAGTTTGTCGGAGAGGAGTTGCTCCTTCGGTGACCCACACCGGGTTGACGTGGGTGCTCTCCCGCACGAGATCATCGGCCTTGCGTGAGGCACTATCGCCGATGATCATCGCACTGTCAACGGCCGTTCGGCCCGAGCCGAACGGGCGAACTGGGTGCGCGGCGCCGTCGATTGTCATAGCGGGATCGGCTTTGCCGACACAGGCATGACCGTCGCCACGGGTGGGGAGCTTCGATTCGTGGAAACGTGGCTTTATCTGGACTTCAACACAAGCGCGTAAACGAGGTCGCAGACCGCCAGAATTCCACGACAAACGCATCCGAGTGTTCTGTCATGCGCCCCCAGGCGTCTCGGCTGAGCTTGCGGCAGCATATCGACTGGTACATCGTGGAGCCTGTCGAATGATCACACTGCGGCCTGCTGTCTAATCGTTGCCAGGCTACTACCGGCAGGGCACTGGGCCTACCCCTAATCCGAGTCCGGCCGAGCGGTGATCGAATCCGGGATGACGTTGAATATCTTGGAAGTGCATGCCAATCAGCCCGGTCCACTGGGCCGCGTGACCAGGGCGTCGCCCGTCGCCAGCTGTATTAGGCGCCGGTATTCTCTGTGTCGAGAAACCTCTCTGGCGTATTTCTGGTTGCCTGGCTACTATGGCGTCGCGGCACCCGGATTTGGTGATCATAAGTTCAGCGCAGTTCTCGTCAACCACGTATGAACGTCGCGCTGCCATCGTTGTTGTGTTCGCCGCCCTGCACTCGATCATGCTCCGGCGGTGCGGGCGTGCGTGAGAGGAGAACAATTGTGCGCGCCATCAACCTGCCCGTGGATACCGCGGGGCATTCCGCTCCCGTCACCCATATCGCCTTTCGGTCTGATGGCCGACGCCTGGCCACGTGTTCGTACGACGGGTCAGTGTTGATCTGGGACACCAGCGAACCTGCCCGCCCTGCCCCGCTGGATCGGCTGCGCCACCGCCGCCTTGTCAACGGATCAGCGTGGAACCCGGTCACTCCTGCTCTGCTGGCGACGGCTTCGGCGGACAAGACCGTCGCGCTGTGGCAGGTGCCGGACCAGGGCCCGGCCACGCTGGTCAACGTTCTCGCCCGCCACACCGACGACATCAACTCGGTGGCGTGGATGCCCGACGGCAAGCGGCTGATCTGCGTTTCCGAGGATGGCCACGCGACGATGTGGGACGCAGCGGCCGGTGCACTTCTGCGGCACCTCAGCTCGCACGCGGCGCATTGCATGATGGTCGCGGTCAACCGGCACGGCCTGGTGGCAACCGTCGGTGAGGACGGGATGGTCGCGACCATCGTCCCGGACACGACCGATGAGCCGCGAACACGGCACTACGCCTCCTCGATCGAAGGCTGCTCGTGGTCGCGTTCCGGTGCGATGCTCGCGGTCGCCCGCGACGACGGCGCGGTGGACTTGTTGACGGCGGACCTGACGCACATCCGCACGATCGAGGTGTCCACATCGGCCGCGCGCACGGTGGACTGGGCCGAGGACGACGCTTCGTTCGTGGTCGGTGCCTACGACGGGTCAGTGCACGTGTTCGACATCGCGGGCCGAAGGTTGCACCGCTACCACGACGCGCGGATGTGGCCGCGCTCGGTTGCCACGGCGGCCGGATTGGTGGCCGTGGGTAGTTTCTGGGGCGGCCCGCATCTGCTCGGGCTCGACGGAGCGGTCGAGATCGCCGGCCCGCCGGCAGCTACTTACGGGCCGAACGCGCTTGTCACCGCTGGCTCCGAAATTCTGGTCGGGACGGACGCCGGAGTTGTCGTCGGGGCCACCGCGAGCGGAAGGCCCGGAGGTTCTCCGCGGCAGCTCGCTGAAGGACCGATCCTCTCGCTTGCCGCCGACGGCGAGAACGTCTACGCCGGAACCTACTCCGGTCATGTGATACGAGCGGCTGACGGCGAAGTCCTGAGCAGCGACCAGCTCGACGCCCCGGTGCCGTCGCTGGTCGTCGCCGGAAGGACGATCGTCGCAGGCACCTACAACGGCGAACTCATCGCACTGGATCCGGACGCGCTGACCGTTCGAGACCGGTGGACGGCGCACAGCGGGTCGGTGAAGTCGCTCGCCGTCCTGGACGGCGCCGATTTCCTGTCGGCATCGACCGACCGGACAGTGACGGCCGGGTCGTTCCGGAAACGGGCGGTTCTCTGGCAACACGGCAACCTCGTCAACGCGGTGTCCTCCCTCGACGGAAGGGTGATCGCCAGTGCTTCACGAGATCACACAGTCAAAGTGGGACAGGTGGCCCGTGATGACGAGGGGACCTGGCGAGTCCGCAACACCGTGACCTTGCTCGGCGCTGACGAGTCGGTCAAGTGCGTGTGTCTGCTGGGAGATCCGGACCGGCCGCTGGTGCTTGCGGGCTCGTACGACTTCGGACTCCACCTCTGGCGGCTGAACTGGGCCGACTCGACGGACAGCCTGGTCACCGGACGAGTTCTCGAAACATTCTCCCAGGGTGTGTCGTGCATGGCGCGGATCGACGCCGAGCGAGTAGCCGTGGCGGGATGGGACGGCCGCGTCATCGTGGTGGGCAGGGTCGGTGCCGACGAGGTCGGAGTGCTCTGGTCACACCACATCACCGACCTCGTGCGAGCCGACACGGCGGCGGTCCGATGAGACACCCTCCGCCGAGCTCCTTCGTACTCAGTCGACGAACGTCGCAGGCGTTTTCCGGGGGGCAACGTGCGTAGGAAAGGTAGTGCCGTCAGCGCCGCACCGGTCGCGGCGGTGCGGGCGCGAGTCGGGATAAGTCTGGAGCGACCCGTCGACCTGCGTGCCGAGTTGGTGACGTTCACCGGGCTTTCCGACGCCGGCGAACACGTCGCTTGCGTCGTGCCCGGTCCCATGGTGAAGACACCGCTGGTTCGGGTCCACAGCGAGTGTCTGACAGGGGACGTGTTCGGCTCCAAGCGGTGTGACTGCGGTCCCCAACTCGACGAGGCGCTGCGGCAGGTCTCCGCCGAGGGCGGCGCGATCCTGTATCTGAGACAGGAAGGCCGCGGCATCGGCTTGTACAACAAGCTGGACACCTACCTCCTCCAGGACAGCGGCTTCGACACATTCGAGGCGAACCGCCAAATCGGACGAGGAGCGGACGAACGCGACTATCGCGTCGCCGCGGAGATGTTGATCGCCCTGGGAATCCCGCGAGTGCGGCTGCTGACCAACAACCCGGACAAGGTCAACCAGCTCCGCGCACATGGCATCGAGGTCGTGGAGATCCTCACCACCGGGCCGCACGTGACCGAGGAGAACTTCCGCTATCTCAACGCAAAAGCGAGGCTCGCGGGCCACACCATCCACCCCGACCGGAGGTGTTGACGTGCGACTGGCGGATGTCCCGTACTCGCCGCACTTTCGCGAGTACGCGGAATTGACGGACCCGGCCCTGCTGCGGCTGGCGGATCATCGGCTGGCGTCTGCTGATCCAGCGTCGCTCGCACAGCGGGTCGAGGACCCGTCGGTGCCGCTGGGCGAGCGGTTGGCGGCGGGGAGCGTGCTCGGCCTGGTGGGTGATCCGCGGTTGACCCCGGTCCCGGCCACTCGGGCAGTGGACGGCGGCGACATTCGTCGGGGCCTGCCGCCGGAGGAAGTCGCCGCGGTCGTGGCGCGGTGGTCACATGTGGGCGTCGTGGCGGACTGGATCGAGAAGGAGACACCGGACCACACGGTGTCCGTGCCGGACTTCTGGATCTGTACGTATCCGGTGACCAACGAACAGTACTGGAAGTTCCTGACCGACACCGGTGGACAGTCACGGCCGACGACCTGGTACCTCGGAGCGTTCCCGTGGGACCGGTCGAACCATCCCGTCGCCGGGGTCACGGCGGCGGACGCCGACGCGTTCGCCGAATGGCTGAGCGGGAGCACCGGCCATCCGTGGCGGTTGCCGACCGAGGCGGAGTGGGAGTACGCGGCCGCCGGGCCGGATCGTCTGGAGTTCCCCTGGGGCGACACGTTCGATCCTGCCCTCGCCAACACTCGGGAGAGCGGGCTGCACACCACCTCGCCAGTCGGGGCGTTCCCTGGTGGACGTTCCCCGTTCGGCGTGCTTGATCTGGCCGGCAACGTCGAGGAATACGTCCAGGACGACTATGCGCCGTATCCCGGTGGCCGGCACGTCGCCGACCACTTGGTGGAAACCATGGGGACCTACCGGGTCGCTCGTGGCGGCAGTTTCTGCCGTTTCGGAGACCTGACCCGGACCCGGCGACGCCATGGCGCCTTCCCCGGGCCCCTGTATCCGGTCGGTTTCCGTCTCGCCACGAGCGTGCGGCCGTGACGGGCCCCCGAGTGCAGACCGATGCGCCGCCAGCGGGTATAGCGCGGGCGCTGCGGGAACGCGCCGGGCGCCCGCCATGTCCGTCGTTCGCTGAGGTGGAGCGGCAGGCACACGCGGTGTTGCCGGAGTTGGCCGCGCTGCGCCCGACTGTCGGCGCCACGCCGGTGATCCCGGTGCCGAGCAGGGCAGGCAAAGGGACGGTATGGCTGAAGATGGAAGCCACGAACGCCACCGGCTCGATGAAAGCTCGTACCGCCTACGCGCTGCTGTGCGGAGTTGTCGCCCGCGCCGGAACCCGTGCTGTGCGCCTCACCGAGTACTCCGGCGGCAGCCTGGCCTTGGCCTTGGCCGAGTTCTGCGGTGAACTCCACCTGGACCTGCATCTCGTGGTGCCGCACGGGGCCTCACAGCGACTACGTCGGCAGCTCCACACCCAGGGCGCGAAGGTCTCCACCGGCCTGCCGGGAACCGGCTTCCTCGGCGCGATGGAGGCGGCGGTACGGGTGGCCGCGGAGGAGAACCGCGAACTGCTGCTCCAGCACTGCGCGCGTGACGTCGTCGCGATGCACCGGGAACATACCGGTGCCGAACTGGTCGACCAACTGCGGCAGGCGGGCGTACGGCCCGAGGCGTTCGCCGCCGCGGTCGGCTCCGGCGGGTCCGTGATCGGTATCGCGCAGGCGCTGTGGCCCTGCGAACCCGACTGCCGGATTCTGGCTTTGTTCCCCGCGGAGGCTCCTTACGGAGACCCGGCTCCGCCCGGTGAAGCGCCCAGGATGAGCGGCACCGGTGGTCTCGGCCACGGGCTGCGCCAGCCGCTTCTCGAGCCACACGAAAGCCGGATCGAGCTGTGCACTGTGGCGTATCCCGAGGCGCTGGTGGCGATGCGACACCTGCGGGCAACCCACGGGGTGGCGGTGTGCGGCAGCGGCGCGGGTGCGTGGCTCGCCGCGTCGACCGTCGTCGACGCTGCGGCCCCAGTTGCCGCAGCGGTCGCGCTGATCGCAGCCCGTGGAACAGCGGAGGAATGGGCTCATGCGGATGCGAGATGACTACGCCGACTATCGCGAGACTGTCAGCCGGTCGTTCGCCGACTGGTACGGCAGCGAGCGAGACTCCTGGACCGGCGCCGACACCAACGACCGGGTGACGGAGTTCGTGGTTCGATCCGCCCCGCCCGAGGCGGGTGGTCCGCGCAGGGTGCTGGACATCGGCTGCGGGCGGGGCCACCAGACGGTGCAGTTCGCCGAGCGGCTGGCGGCTGATGTCATCGGTCTGGACCTGCTGGACGTGTGGGACGCACCGGCGGCACGACGAGGCAGCGCCCGGATGTGCCGTGGCGACTTCCTGTCGTTCCGGGACAGTTCGATGGACCTCGTCGTGGACAACGGATGCCTGCACCATCAGCGCCGCGAGGAATGGTCGGCCTGGGTCCGGCACGGCCGGGCGCTGCTCCGCCCCGGCGGTGTGTGGGTGGTGAGCTGCTTCCTCAGCCCGGTGGCCGAAGTGGTGGCCCGCCCGCTACCCGATGGACGGTTGAACTGGTGGCTCACGGAGCAAGCCCTGGTGGAGCTGTTCGCCACCGCGGGCATGACCGTCACCAACCGCGACGAGATCGATCGCCACTTCCGTCACCGGGACGGTTACTGGCTCAAGTACCTCGTCGTGGCTTTCAGCAGGGAGTGACCGTGCACATCGTCATGGTGGAAACCACGGTGCCGCAAGGCTTTCACCACATCGAAACGCTCGCCGCGACGGGCGTCGAGGTCAGCTTCGTCACCGAGGACCTGCGGCGCTACGCCACCCAACCCGGCTTCGATGGGCACAAACTGGCCGCGCGCACGGTCGAGTTGCCCGCCACCAAAGACGTGGAGGACCTCGGTGTCCAGCTCACCGGCCGGCTCGGGCCCAGCCCGGTGGACGGCGTCCTCTGCGTGCATGACCAGTACGTGGTGGCGGCCACCTGCCTGGCGCGGGATCTGGATGTGCCGCACGAGTCACTTCGGACCGTCCGGCTGCTCCGGGACAAGGCCGCCGTGCGACGGCGTTTGGCGGAGGCCGGGATCGGATCGCTGCGCTGGCGACTGGTCCGGAGCGCCGAGGAGGGATTGGTTGCCGCAGCGGAGATCGGCTACGCGGTGGTGGTCAAGCCGCTGCGCAACTACGCCTCGATCGGGGTAGGTGTCGCGTGGAACGCCCAGCAACTGGGCAGGCATCTGAGCGCGGCCATCGGAGACGCCGATGAACCGGCACTGGTCGAGCAGTACGCCTTCGGGCGGCAGGTGAGCGCGGAGCTACTCGTTCAGGACGGCCACCCCTTCGTCCTCGGCTTCGCGGAGCGCCTGCCGACCCCGCCTGGCATCACCGCGGAACTGGGAGGGCATTTCCCTGCGCGGTTCGAAGGGATGGGCGCGGCCCGGCGCTTCGTGGTCGACCTTGTCCGGGCGCTCGGTGTCAAGAACACCGCCCTGCACGTCGAACTCGTGGTCACCGCCACCGGGCCGGAGCTCATCGAGGTCAACGCCAGAGTCGCGGGGCACGTGGTGAGCGAGCAGATGAGCCTGGCGCTCGGCAGATCCGTCACGCTCGACCTGCTGGCACTCGCCACCGACCGTCCGGTCATGCCGCCGTCCGAGCCGGTCAGCACATTGGCGTTGCGGCACTTCTGGTCCTCGCGTGCGGGGACCGTCCAGTCGATCGACCTGCCGGAGGCGGTGCCGGCCGAGGTGGTTCGTTGTGACGTGATCGCACGGCCAGGAGATCAGGTACGACCGCTGCGACACAACTTCGACCGGATCGGTTACGTGCTCACCGAGGCGTTCTCGGCCGAAGCGGCGATCGGCGCCGCGGCCGAGGTCGCCAGCCGGGTGCTGGTGGAACTCTCCGACGAGGATGTGGTCCCGACAGTGCCGCAGGAGCGAACAGAACACGGTCGGCACGTGCTTTTGCTGCTGGACGAAGACGGCACGGCCGAACGGATCCTGGACGCGGCGGGCGCGTCCACCCGGCACGTGAGTGTGTTCTGGTGCGGCGCACCGGCGGCCGGTGACGACCTCAAAGCACATTGGGCGGACCGGTATCTCGGCCGATGGGCGTGCCCCGCCGACGGCACGCAGGCCCAAACGGCGCTCGGCGAACTGCATGCCGCGGATCCGGTTCACGCGGTGATGAACTTCGCCCCCAGGTTGGTGTCGCTCGCCGAGGAGCTGCGCGCAGTCCTCGCCGGGGACCGTGACCGGGAAGTCGCGGTGCCCGGCGAGGTTCGGAGGCAACCACCGGGCCCCGGGTACGTGGTCGTGCTTGTCGCGGCCGGCGACGTTCTCATTCCCTGGGCGCTGCTGGAGGATCTGGGCGAGCACGTTCCAGGCGACCGCACCGTACAGGCTCCCGCCCGTCTGCCCGAGGGCGAGCGGATCGCCTTGACCCGCAAAGCGGTCCGGGCGGCGGAACGGGCCGACGTTCGAACCGGCGTCGTCCGTTGTCACGTAGCGAGGGAGGCCACCCGGACTGGGCCCGTGACGGTTCTCCCCGGAATCGACGACCACACCCGCGCCCTGTGCGACGGATGGCTGACCGGAGGTATCGTGGCGGCCGCCCTGGCCGCCGCGCTGGGCACCCGGCCGTCGGTGCCCCGGCCACGGCACCCCGCAGCGGTCCTGCGGGAACTCGCCGGGCAAGTCGGCTCCTTCCGGGTCGCCGAAACAGCCCGCGCGGACGAGCTGTACGCCGACCCAGACGTCAGCTACGTCGATGCGACACTGGCAGCCGGTACCGTCCACAGGCCTGCCCTGAGCCAGGACGCACTCGACCGTGGCCAACTGCCTCGACTGGCCTATGTGGTCACTGGTGACAGCCTGGACGCGTGCCAGAGGAGCACTGCCCGAATCGAACGCGGCCTACGGTTCCGGCACACACCCCTGGACCGCACACACGTCCTGATCGTCGACAGGTTCGGTGCCACAGGGTGGACAACTCAACACGGGGCACCGGTTCTGCCCACCGACCGGTTCCGGGTCAGCGTCATCACCTCACGTCCGGTGACTGGTGACGCTGAGATGGCCGAGCCCGACTTGCTGGTGCGCGCCGACGTCTTCGACCACGGCGCGCTGGTCGCGCTGGCCGAGGCCGTGCACGCGACTTACCCCGTCGACCGCATCGCGTGCGGGACCGAACATCTGCTGATGCCGACAGCGCACCTACGCGCCCGGTTGGGCGTCGCAGGCCAGTCGCCACGGCGGGTTCGGCAGGTCCGGGACAAGGCTGAGATGAAACGCATCGCCCAGTGCGCGGGAATTCCGCACGCGCCCGGCTTGGTGGTGCACGAACCGGCCGACGCGATCCGGTTGCTGGAGGCCCACGGTGCCGTTGTGGTGAAGCCCAGGGACCGGTCCGGCGCTCAAGGGGTGACGATATGCCGGGACCGGGCCGCTCTCGACGCCTGGCTGCGGCAGGAGTTCATGCCCGGTGCGCAGCTCGCCGAGGCGTTTCAACCCGGCCGCGTCTGCCATGTCGACGCCATCCTGCACAACGGTGTGGTCGCGTGGGAGGTAAGTTGCTACGGGCAAGACGCGTTGAACTTCTCTTACGGCGCGTCGGTGGTGTCCCAGACCATCGATGACGACCGCCTGCGCGGGCACGCCCGCGAACTGCTTGATCGCGTGGTGTCCGCTTGGGACATCCAGGCTGGCGTGGTTCACCTTGAGGCGTTTGACGCCGGCTCCCACTTGGTCTTTTGCGAGCTGGCCGGCCGGGCAGGCGGCGGGGGCATCGTGCCGGCGTTTCGGGCCACCCGTGGCGTCGACTTGCGACACGCGCAGCTGGTGATCGACGCCGGCGACGATCCGCGGCGCATCGTCGGCGAGCCGGTGGCGCCCCACGCCGGCTGGCTGGTCCGTTACTCACCAGGCGGGCGGCTCGTGGCGTACGACGACTCCGCTGTCGCCGATCTGGCGGTGCACCGGGAGATGAACTCCGTGGTCGGCGACGAAGTGCCGCCGTCGGCGTTTCGTGGCACCGGCTTGGCCACCTATGTCTTCGCCGGGAACACCGGGGCGCAGGTCAGCGGGCTGCTTGAGCTGGCGTCAACCGGCATCCGGTGTCACATCGAACCCCCTGATCCGACCGTCGTCCAACCCACGGAGGGGAATCGATGATCCTCGGCATCCTTGGCAGCGCGTCGAAAGACTCCATCACCCGGGTCGCCTTGCTGGCGGTGCGGGACCGGCTGGTGGCTGCGGGAGAGTCGTTCGACCTGGTGGACCTGGCCGTCGAGTACCGGGAGCTGCACGACGTCGAGCAGTACGACGATCCCGATCCGGTCAGCCAGACCTGGGCGCTGCGCCGGCGGGTGGCCGCGGCGGCCGCCGTCGTCCTGGCCACTCCGGTGTACCACGGTTCGTTCAGCGGACTGCTCAAGAACGCGGTCGACCACCTGCTCGGTGACGCCTTCGCCGGTCGGCCGGTCGGCCTGGTCGCCAACGGCGGCGGGCCGCGCAGCGGTGGCGGTGCCTGCGACCAACTGCGGTCGGTCGTCCGGGCACTGGGCGGGTGGTCCGCGCCCACCCATCTCGCGATCACCGGGGCGGACTTCATCGACAGCCGCCCGAGCCGGTTCACCAGCGAACGGATGGACGCGCTCGTGAACGAGCTGCGCACCTTCGCGACCGCGTCACGGACCGGATTCACGACCGAATGCCCCGCAACAGGATGAGGAGGCCAGTGCCTTGCTGACAGACATCGAAATCACCGGAAGCGTCGACCGGCAGCGGGTTCGCTCGGCGCTGCGGGAGGGGTTCTTCCTGGTGCGCCACACCGTGCCGGAGTCCTTGTTGGACGATGCGTACGCCTTGCTCACCGAGTTCTTCGAGCTGCCGGCGGACCAGAAGGCGCAGTGCGTGGTGCCGGGGAGCAATGGCCAGTCCGGCTACACCCCGCCCGGGGTCGAGACGGCGGAGAAGGCCACCGTTCCCGACTGGAAGGAGCTCTTCCACTGGGGAGCCGAGCTGCCGGCCGGTCACCCGTTGCTGACACGCTATCCGGCCCGCTATCCACCACCGCTGCTGCCGGAGCAGCTGGTTCCCGGCATGGCAGCGCCCCTCAAGGAACTCCACGCCAGCATGGTCCAGTTCCAGCAGCAGGTGATGGCGGCCATCACCGAGGCCGTGGGCGCTCGGCCCGGCTACTTCGCCGAGATGCTGCAGGACGGTCCGGTCGTCAACCGCGCGAGCTGGTATCCACCGATGGACCAGGCGCCGTCGCCCGGGCAGGTCTGGGCGGTGGAGCACCAGGACTTCGACTTGATCACGGCACTGCCCAGGGCGACCGCCGGTGGTCTCGAAGTGCTCCGTGAAAACGGTGAGTGGATGCCCGTCGACGCTCCCGACGGGTACGCCGTGATCAACGTCGGCATGGTGCTGGACCGGCTGACCAACGGGCTGGCCAGGGCGGCGGTGCACCGGGTGGTCGCCTCCACCGGGCAGACCGGCGGGCGGCTGAGCATCGTGCAGTTCTGCCACCCGGCGCCGTGGACGGTGTTGACGCCGCTGCGCCCGCTCGGCACGGACGAGGTACCGAGGTACCCGACGCTCACCGCCGACGACCTCTTCCAGCGCACGATGTTCCGGATCAATCGCCTTGAGGCGTCGGCTGGTGAGGTCCGGTGACCGGCCGGGCAGGCGGACCGGACCGGCAGGACGGAGCGCACCTGCTGCTCATCGTCGGGCTCAGCGGTCTGGCCGCCGGCCAGGCGTTGGCCGCCGCGTTGCGGGTCACGTCGACCGTGAGCGTCGCTTTCGTCACCGGCTGGGTGGACCCACAGCCGGTACGTGAGCAGTGGGAGCGGCACAGCCAAGGCGGTGAATTCCGCACGGTCGACAGCCTCGACGGCGTCGTCTCCGCGGCTGTCGAGTTGCATCGCCGACGACCGCTGGACGGCGTCGTCACCTACTCGGAACGCTTGTTGCGACCGCACGCCGAGATCGCGCACCGGCTGGGGCTGCGGGGCAATTCACCCGCTTCGGTCGCGGTGGCGCAATCCAAGCTACGGCAACGACAGGCGCTGGCGGCCCGAGGCGTGCCGTCACCGCGATTCGCCCTCCTCCGGGAGGAGGCCGACGTGTCGGCGGCCGTCGCCACGGTCGGCCTGCCGGCCGTCTTCAAGCCCTCGTTCGGCGCGGGCAGTCAAGGGGTGGCGCTGGCCCGCACGGCCGGCGAGGTGTGCGAGTTGCTCCGCCGCGGCAAGACGACGGACACCGCGCTCACCCGCCTGCAGAACGAGGACGCTTTCGTTCTCGAGGAACGCATGTCGGTGGAGGGCGCGCCGGGCTCACCGTACGCGGACTATGTCAGCGTGGAGTCGCTGCTGCTGGACGGGGAGATCGAGCACGTGGCCGTCACCGACCGGGTCCGGTTGTCCCACGGGTACATCGAGGAAGGAATGGTGTTGCCGACCCGGCTCGGCAAGGAGGCGGCGGACGCCGTCGTCGAGTGCGCGGACCAGGCCATCAGGGCGATCGGGCTGACCGAAGGAGCGGCGCACACCGAGGTCGCGCTGACGGCGACCGGGCCCAAGATCGTCGAGGTGAACGCACGCGCCGGCGGCCCTATCCCAGGCATGCTCATGGCGGCGGCGGACTACGACTACGCCGCTGCGATCGCGCGCGCGGCGCTGAACCTGCGCTCGGCGGGGCGTGGCGCGTTCACCGCGGCGAGCTGGTTCCGGTACATCCCGATTCCGTACGGGGAGTGGCTGGTCGCCGCGCAGGCGTCGCCAGAGGAGGTACGCGCGCGGTTCCCCGAACTGGTCCAGCTGAGCCTGCGGTTCGGGGTAGGCCGACGGATCAGCCGGCACGGTACCCAACACCTGGGCACCTTCACGGTTCGCGGCACCGATCTTGACCACGCACGCGCAACAGCTGCCGCGGTCGAGCGGGCCATCGGCTTCAAGCTGGAGCCTGTCGACGTCCCACCACCGGCCGACGAGCCGACTGGACGGGCAGACGCGTCCCGGACCGGGCGGTGAGCATGGCGCGGCAGCCCGCCGCAGCGGCCGGTGACAGCGGGGGAGTACGGCCCGTCCGGACGGCACACGCGACGCCGCCCGGGGGCGAACGGCTCGGCCTTCTGCGGCAACTGAAGGAAGATCTCGACGTGGTGGTGGCGCGGGACCCGTCACGGCGTGATCGGTGGGAGGCGGCGTTGCACGCCCCATGGCAGGCGCTGGCCGTGTACCGGCTGGCGCACCGGCTGCATGGCCGCGGGCATCGGGTGACCGCCCTGTCGTTGACGTGGCTGGGGCGGGTGATCTCGGGGATGGAGCTCAGCCCCGGTGCCCGACTGGGCCGGCGCGTCTTCATCGATCACGGGTTCGGCGTGGTCGTCGGCGAGGGCACCGTCATCGGCGACGACGTAACGCTGTACCACAAGGTGACTCTCGGTTCGCGCGGGTGGTGGCAGGCCTCCGGCCCTCCGGCGCGACGTCATCCCGTCATCGGCGCCCGGGTACGGGTCGGCGTCGGCGCCTCCGTGCTCGGTCCGGTTGTCGTGGGCGACGATTGTTTGATCCGGGCGCACGAGCTGGTACTCACCGATCGGGAACACCCGTGACTCGACCCGAGCCAGCACGGGCCGCGCCGCCACGCCTCTACGGCGTGGGCCTCGCGGACGCGATCGGTCTTGGCATGTACCTGGCCGTCTCCGCTGTGTACCTCAACGTCGTCGTGGGGATCTCCAACCACGAGATCGGCGTGGTGCTGGGCGTTTCGGGAGCGGCCTCCGTGCTGGCGGCCCTGCCGCTTGCCGTGTTCGCCCAGTGGTACGGGTTACGCCGCTCGTTGATCGCGTACTTCGCAGCGAGGGGACTGTGTTACCTGGCGCTGGCGTGCGCCGTGGATCTGGTCACGGCGTTTCTCGCAGTCGGCTTGGTCGGCCTGTTCAGCCGCGGCACCGGGCCGTTGGTCCAGGCGGCGACGGTCGCCGGCGCCGACTCGGCCGTGGCGGTCCAAGCCCTGGCTCGGCTCCGGATGCTGCGCAACGCCGGAATGGCGGCCGGGGCGCTACCCGCCGGAGCCGCCATCGCCGCGGCGGAGGAATGGGCGTTCCGGTCGGTGATGGTGACGTGTGCGCTCATGTTCCTGGGTTGCGCGCTGCTGTCCAAGGGGCTGCCGCGCCACGGCGAGATCCGGCAGCCGGTTCGTGGCGGTGCCGGCGTTGGCCGGGACAGCCAGTTCCTTTTTGTGACCGCCATGTACGGCGCCCTTGTTCTCAGCGCCATTCTGCTGGGTGTCGGCTTCCCGTTGTGGATCGTTCAGCGTTCGAACGCCCCGGCGTGGAGCGCGGGGTTCGTGCACCTGGCCAACACCGTCCTCGTCGTGACTCTCCAGGTACGGATAAGCACAGGCTCCGAACGACCGGCACGAGCTCGCAGCATGATGATGACCGGTGGGCTACTCGCCGCCGTCGCCGCCGCCACGATGCCGTTGTCTGCCTTCGGTACGAGCGCGCAGGCGCTCGCGGTGCTCGTCATCGTCGTCGTGGTGATGACCTTTGCCGAGCTCTACATATCGGCGGGTAGTATGGGCCTTGCATTGGCGCACAGCCCGGAAGATCGAAGACCGGTCTATCTTGCCACGTACAACTTGGGATTCGCGGTGGCGACCGTGGTGGGGCCTCCGCTGGTGGGCTTGGGACTGGCAGCGGGGAACCTCGGCTGGTTCGGCTGGGCCGTCTTCTTCGCTGTCACTGGGCTGCTCGCCCGAACCTTGCCCACGCAACCGCGCGCGGTCGGCTCCAAGGGCACGTAGTCAGTCCAATGTGGTGTGTCCGTCGGGTGGCGCTGTCCCGGTCGCGAGTGCGACGGAGAGTTGGACGGCACCCAACTCGGTGCCCGCGCACACCACCCGGACCTGGTAGTCGCCGACGACGGGCAGCGGCACCTGGGTGAGCGTCACCGCTTGGGCGAGCATGAACGGACCGAGCGGCGCTGTCCCGTCCCCGAGCGCAGGCTGCAGCGTGCCCTGCATGGTTGCCAACGGCCCGGACTCACATCCGAGTTCAACGCTGAGGGGTAAGGCTTCGTCGTTGTCGGAGGCGGTCATCTCGAGGACGAACACGACGGCGAGGCTGGGGTGGACGGTGGGCAGCCGGTCGACCGTGAGCTGGTTCCAGCCGCCACCGTGGACGTAGAGCTTGCCGTCGGCCACCGAAGCCGCGTCCGCGAGCATGGCGAAAGCGAGTCGCATGCTCATGCGATGGCCGATACGGTGAGGAACCAGGCGTCGGGGGTACCGGACACGTGCCAGACGGTCTGGGCGACCGGTGCGATGAGTGTGTTGAGCGCGGCACGTACCGATCCGGCCGGGAGGTCGGCGGGGACCGGTGGCCCGTCGTCGTCGCGGAACTCCATGAACAGCTGGATCTTGTACCGCGGGATGGCGACGTGCTCCTCCAGCACCCGCCACAAGCCCGTTCCCGCGACGGTCAAGGGCGGGACTGGCTCGTCGAGCACGGATGGCACGGGGAACACGTTGACCAAGCCGTTCGCGACGATGTCCCACTGATACCCGGGATTCGTCGTGGCCACCGCCTCCAGTATCCCCTCGGCAGTGCGGTAGGTCTCCGGCGCGGGCTCAAGGACTCGGCTCGTGTCATCCAGACAGCACAAGCGTATTCCCAGGCTGCGCAGCAACTGGCTGGCTTCCGACGGGGTGGGTCGCGTGTCCACGGGGGGCAGGCGCCGGTCGAGCACGTCCGTCCAATCGGGATGTATGTGGCCGGTCACGGTTTGTACGGCTCCGTAACGGAGTGGATGCCGACCTTGTCGGTGGCGAAGTACAAGGGCATGGTCTGTCCCTCCAACGGCGGCCCGACGGTCTGGTTGAGTTCACGGCGCAACGTGAACGGCCCGGCGAACGTGGTCCACGTGCTGTTGTCGGTGGTGTACTGGTAGAGCTGCGAGCTCTCCATGATGCCGGGGAGCGGGCGGGGACCGGCCGGTTGGAAGTCCGTGTCCCGCACCGCGGAGGTGGGCATCCAGTGCGTGTCGGTCACACCGATGAACTCGATGACGTTGGGGCTGATGACGGTGGTCCGGGACGGCGCGAAGCTGACCCCGCCCGGCGGGGGCGGCAGGATGGTGGGGTTCGGCGGGTTGATGCGGTGGGCGAAATCGTTGCGGCTGTATGTGACGTACTCGCGCCACTTCAGGTTCGGTGCCTGCGCTTGCAGGTCGGACACCTGCCCGGAACTGCTGCCGCAGCGGAACTTCAACTGGAACCCGTACCTCGTCGGCCCCGGGGTCCATGAGGTCAGGATCTGCTGCAGGTCGACTGGCACCGCGGTCCCGACCGCGTCGAGAGCTCCGGCGTCGGCGACGTCCGCATCCACGGCGTCGAGAAAGGTACCGCCGGTGCCGTCGTCGCCCTCAGCGGTCGAGAGCACGTCGAGCAACGAGGATTCGCGACCTCGGCTCGCCGAAGCACCCATGAGCCGGGTAACGGCGCCATTGCCCGCGAACGTCTGGAGACGCATGATTTCCGACGCGGCACCGGCACCGGGACCGACCGCGGTGGACGTGCCAGGGTTGGCACGTGACGTCGAGGCTTGAGCCGGTTGCTCCTGGCTGGCCTGGCGCTGACCATAGGTGCTGCTCATGACGCCCTCGCCCCCGGTTCCAGGTCCGCTCACGGGCGACGACTGCCGCCGCCTGCCGTACCTACTGTCGTACAGGTGTGTCGGGCGGAGCACCAGGGCAGAGGCTGAAGACTACCCATAGGGGCATGCTCTGTGAGAAGTCCTCATGTTGACGGCTTTCTCTACGAGCGCATGCCTTGTGTCGAACCGATCGTCAGAGCAGTCCGACGCGCTTGGCGATGGATCGGCCTGCCCAGCTGTCGGTGTCCTCCAGCAGTTGCTTGTTCAACTCCGGATGGGCGTCGAAGGCGTCCAGCGCCTCGCGGTGCGGCAGCGCGGCGGCCACCAGGGCGTCCGCGGCGTGCTTGCGGGCGTGCCAGCGTTCGATCGGCTCTGCCAGCGGCATCCGCCTGGTGGGGACCTGTTGGCCGAGCAGCAGGTAGTCGATGCCGAACAGGCCGAAGAACGTGGGCGCGATCCGGTTCAGCACGTCCTGCACCAGCACGTGGCGCTGGGACAGCGGCGCCCCGCCCGCGTACACCTCCAGCAACGTGTCGAAGCCGGAGACGTCCGCGGTGGCGCGGACCTCCTTCCAGAACGGGGTGTCCAGCCGTGTGTTGAACCGGTAGTGGATGGCCAGCAGCCACCGGATCGCGTTCCACTGCTGACCGAGGCCGGCGTTGACCAGTTCCCTCGGCGAGGGCTCAGACCAGGAGCCGGGCAGCGTGGACACCAGGCTGTGCACCGCGACCGCGATCATCAGCAGGCCGGTGGACTCCAGCGGTTCCACGAAGCCGTAGGCGTTGCCGATGCCCATCACGTTGCCCCGCCAGGATTTCTCGTGCCTGCCGGAGCGGAACCGGACCTGGCGCAGCCCGTCGACGCCGGGGTAGCGGCGGGCGAACTCGTCGGCGGCCTCCTGGTCGGAGATCGCGGCGGAGGAGTACACGTAGCCGCGGTGGTCGCTCTCGCGGGTGGGGATGCGCCAGCACCAGCCCGCGTTCATGGTGGTTGCCTGGGTGTAGGGCCGGAGATGACCGCCGTGGTCGATGTTCCCGGTGACCGCCGAGTCGGTGAACAGGCTGCTCGCGAAGCTGGTGAACGGTGTGCCCAGCGCCTGGCCGAGTAGCCGGGAGCGAAAGCCGGTGCAGTCCACGTACATGTCGAAGCGCAGCTCCCGGCCGTCGTCGGTGCGGACGTGGTCCACCCACTCCGCGCCGGAGACCACGACGTCCGCGAGGGTGGCCTCGACGTGGTGCACACCTCGTCGCCTGGCAAGGTCGGTCAGGAACGACACGAACCGACCGTTGTCCAGGTGGTAGGCGAACGGAAGGTACTTCATCAGTGAGACGGGACGGCCGTCGACGTCGAAGACCGCCGTCCTGTCCGCGACCATCATCGCCGAGCCCAGCGTCGAGCCGTTGATGTTCCCGGTGGCCGCCAGCGCGCCGAGCAGGCCGACCGAGTCCGCGGACCAGTCGAACGGTCCCATGAACCCGTCCGGATGCGGGCCCCAGTCGAACCTGATTCCCAGCTTCCAGGTCGGCTGGACGCAGCGGTACAGCTCCTCGGCGTCGATGTCGAGGTAGTGGTGCAGGAACAGGGTCAGGTAGGAGACGGTGGCCTCGCCCACCCCGATGATCGGGATCTGCCTGGACTCCACGAGCGTGACGTCCAGCCACGGTCGCTTCGCCTTCAGGGCCAGCGCGGTGAGGTATCCCGCCGTGCCGCCGCCGATCACCCCGATCCGGCGGATGGCCTGCGGATCGGCGTCGTCCGGCCGGGACAGGTCGCTCGGCACCGGGGCGAGCTCGCCGAGCAGGGCCAGTGGATCCGGCGTTTCGCCGCCGCCCAGCCAGGAGCGCACCGCCGCCGCTTCGCTCTCGCCGAGTGACTCCAGAACCGCGTGCAGTTCGGTGCGGTGTCCGGCGCCCATGCCGGCAGCGAGTTCCTTGTGATCCATTGTCAGCGCTCCATGACTCTTCCGGATGCCTCGGCAACCCACCTGTCCGGAACTTCCGTGGGACCAGAACGGTGCGCGGTCAGGCTCGACGCAGGCTCGACGCGTGCTGAGGCCGGACCGCCCGCCGGAGCCGGGACGCGGAGATAGGAAATTAGACATAGAAGGGATAGACTTAATAAGAACAATCATAGTAATGGCGTTGCGGGAGTTCAGCGGGCTGGTATCGGTGATCCAGTCGAAGGTCGGCACACCAAGGAGTTGGGACATGGATCTGGGGCTTGCGGACAAGCGGGTCATGATCACCGGCGCCACCCGGGGGATCGGTAAGGCGACCGCGCAGCTGTTCGCGGCGGAGGGTGCGCGCGTGGCGATCACCTATCACTCCGGCGCTGACGTGGCCGAAAAGCTGGTCGAGGACCTGGGCGGCGAGGACCGGGCGCACGCGGTACCGCTCGACCTGGCCGATCCGGCCTCGATTCGGGACGCGGTCGCCGCGGTCGAGGAGAAGTGGGGCGGTGTCGACGTACTGGTGGCGAACGCCCAGTCGTGGGTGTGGGTCGATCCCGGCCAGCTGCCGCCGTTCGAGGATCTGAACACCGATGAGTGGTTCTCCCTGATGCGTGCCAACGTCGAGGGACACATGCTGGCGGTGCAGGGCGCGTTGCGCGGCATGCGGGCGCGCGGCTGGGGCAGGATCGTGCTGCTGTCCTCGGTGACCGCCGAACTGGGCATGCCCGGCTCGGAGATCTACGGCGGCGCCAAGTCGGCGTTGCACGGCTTCGTCCGCGGCCTGATGTGGACAAGGGATGGCGTGCTGGCCAACGTGGTCGCCCCTGGCGGCACTCTCACCGAGAGCCTGCAGAACGTCGACCCGGAGATCGTCAAGCGCAGCGCTGACCGGACGCCCAGCGGCCGGCTGAGCACGCCGGAGGACGTCGGCCGGGTGATCCTGTTCCTGTGCTCGGAGGCCAACGGCAACGTCAACGGTGAAGTGGTGCGCACCGCGGGCGGCAGTTGACCTGGGCCGCCACGGCCGACGGTCAGGACGCGGCGTCCGGCGCGTGCGGACGGACGTCCAGCCGCCACGCGGCGTCCACAAAGGACCATTCGAAAAGGGTGGCGTGGCCGAGGTTGCCCAGCAGGGTCTCGCGGTCCTCGGCGCAGCCACGCTCGCCCACCTCAGTCACCAGGCCGACGAAGTCCTCGACCAGCGAGCCGTATTCCGCGCCTGGGTGAACCGACTCGATCCACTCGGCGTACCGGGAGCCGGGCACCCGGTGCCGCAGCAGGTCGTCGGTGACCAGTTGGTAGAGCCATGCCGACGGCAGCAGCGCGCCGAGGCCGGCGGCCAGTGAGGTCACCGCCGCCGAGGTGAGGAAGCTGATGTAGCCGAGCGTGGTCAGGGCGATCGGGGGAGCCTGCCTTGACTCCACGGTCAGACCGAGCCGGTGCACCGCGGCGTCGAACCGGGTGGTCTGGTCGGCGCGGTTCTCCAGGCAGATCAGCCCCAGACCGGCCAGCCGCCGCGCGTGGTCGTGCCCCGGGGCGAGCCCGGCACACCGGGACAGCGCCCGGCCGTAACCCGGCAGCAGGTAGGCCGAGTCCTGCCAGAAGAAGTGCAGGAAGACCAGTTCCGGCAGCGAACCGTCGCGCATCGCCCGGTGGTAGGGATGGTTGAGGATTCGGGCAGCCGCCGTGTCGACGACCCTTCGGAGTTCCGCACGGAACATGTCACCGTTCCCTTCGTCGGGGTGGTCGTTCACTCGGCGGGCCGCACGCTTTTCCGGCCGACCACCAGCGTTTCGTAGACGTCCAGCGATTGGCTGGTCACGCCGCCGAAACCGGCTGCTTCGACCAGGTGCCGCAGTTCGGTGACGGTGTACTCGGAGCCGCCCTCGGTGACCAGCAGCATGGTGATGCTGGCGGCCAGGTTCTCCACACTGCGTGGCTCGTCCGCCAGCATCCGGTCGTACACCAGCAGAGCACCGCCGGGGTTGACCGCGGGGTACACCTTGCGCACCAGCGCCTCCCGTTCGCCGGCCGTCCAGTCGTGCAGTATGTGGCCGAGGACGATTACGTCGGCGGTGGGCAGTGGGTCGACGAAGAAGTCGCCGGGGTGGAAGTGAACCCGGCCTGTCATCCCCACCTCGTCCGCGTACTCCGCGCACAGCGGGGCAAGCTGCGGCAGGTCGAACACATGCCCATCGAGGTTCGGGTACGCCGTCACCAACTGCGCCACCAGGTTGCCGCGGCAGCCGCCGACGTCGAGCACCGAGTGGTACGCCGACCAGTCGAACGTCCGGATGAGTTCGGCGCCGAGCACCTCGGTGAGCCCGTCCATCATCCGGGCGAACCGGTCCAGCATCGCCGGGTTGTCCACCATCTGCGCGAATGTGCCCTGAGCTTGTGGCTTGCCGGTGCGCAGGGCGTCGGCCAGACTGTCCCACACCGGGTAGCTGCTGAACTTGGCGCCGAGCAGAAATCCGTTGAGTGGGGCGTCGTGGCCGAGAACCAGGTAGCGGTCAGCGCCGGGCGTGTTGCGGTACTGGCCGTTGGTGTGTTCAACCAGGCCGAGCGCGCTGAGCAGACGCAGCCAGTCGGACAGACCACGGCCGTGCAGCCGCAGCCGGGCCTGGATCTCCTGTTCGGTGGCCGGGCCGGCGTGCAGGACGGTGAACAGGTCCAGCTCGACCGCGGTCAGCAGGGCCTGCGCGTCGCAGAAGGCGTTGCCCAGTCGCAGAATTCCCGCGGGAGTACGGACGTCCGGTCCGGTGCTCGTCATCACGCCTCCAGTCGTCGCCGCCGGTTTGTCGGCCTCGACCATCACGGGACGGCATGGAGGAACGCTCGACGGCGGCTGGTGGGCAGGCACGTTCGAGCGGTTCTCGAGTTCGGCGCCAGTGCGGCCGGCCAGAGTGCGCCCACGGCGTCCTGCCATCAGAACCGAGATGAGGTGCACGCCCGGTGAGCTTGTCCAAGCCCGTCAGCTACCCGTTCCCGTGGACCCCGCCGCTGGAGATTCCCGAACAGTGGCGGCATCTGCGGCAACAACCGATCCTGGAGGTCTGCCTGCCAAGCGGGGACACCGCACTGCTGGTCACCCGGTGTGCGGATGTCAAAGCGCTGTTCTCGGACACGCGGCTGAGCCGCAACACCGCGCGCCACCCCGATTCGGCACGGATCTCCGCCAACAACCAGCTGTTCGGCGACGCGAACATCGACTCGGACCCGCCGCGTTACCTGGCGGAACGCAGTGTGGTCACCCGTGCCTTCACCGCAAGGCGCATCGAGTCGCTGCGGCCGAAAGTGTGGGAGATCGCCAACGACCTGATGGACCAGCTGGCGGCTGGCCCCCGTCCGGCCGACCTGGTCAGCGCCTACGCGTTCCCCTTGCCGATCAGGGTGATCTGCCACCTGCTCGGCGTGCCCACGCGGGACCGGGACAAGTTCGTCGGAATGGTCAACGGCTTCATGTCCATCACCAGGCTGCCCGCCGAAGAGGTGGAGAGCTGCCGCACCGGGCTGTCCACCTACCTCACCGAGCTGATCGAGGCGAAACGCGACCACCCCGGTGAGGACCTGACCAGCCATCTGGTCAGGATCAGCGACGAGGACCAGAACACACTGTCGGCGTACCAGTTGCGACACTGGGTGCAGACGCTGCTGATCGCGGGCTACGTCACCACGGCGACGCAGATCGGCGTCAGCATGGCCATGCTGCTGCACCGCCCGCACATCGTGAAGGAGATCCAGGCCGACTTGTCCCTGGTGCCGTCCGCGGTCGAGGAGCTGATGCGCTACCAGGTCATGGGGTCCTCGATCGGATCTCTGCGGTACGCGCTTGAGGACATCGAGCTCTCCGACGGGTCGGTGGTGCCCAAGGGGGCCACCGTGATGCTCTCCGTGGAGTCCAACATGGACGAATCGGTGTTCCCGGATCCGTACACGATCGACATCCGGCGCAAGGAGAACAACCACCTGTCCTTCGGCTCCGGCATCCACTACTGCGCCGGCGCCGCCTTGGCGCGAATGGAACTGCAGGTCACCTACGAGGGGTTGCTGACACGGTTGCCGAACCTGACCCTGGCTGTGCCCGGCGCACAACTGCGCCGCGCGGAAGGTGGCTTCATCAACGGGTTCACCGAGGTTCCGGTCCAGTGGTAGGCCGGGGGAGGTGAACGCGATGCTGATCGATGCCGACCGATCCACCTGTGTGGTCAGCAGCCTGTGTGTGTACCGCGCGCCCGGGGTCTTCGACCAGGACGAGGACGGCCACGTCGTCGTTGTCGACCACGAACCGGCACCGGAGTTGCACGAGAGCGTCCGGCGGGCCGTGCGTGGTTGCCCCACCCAGTCCATCCGGATCACCGAGGACGACTGAGCCGTGTACCGAAGTCCCCGTCGGCCATGGCCGACGGGGACTTCGGTACACGGCAGGGTCTCAGAGCGCGATCTCCACGTGGTAGTGCTTGAGCCACGCGTTGAACTGGAGCGCCATCTCGGTGCTGGACCGGGTGTGCCACTCGTGCGTCACACCGGAGGTGTCCTTCACCGTCTGCTGGGCCGCCTCGATGTCGAGGAACGGCAGCACCGGCGACTGCGGGTCGGCGAGCACGGCGGCCAGTTCCCGGTGCAGAGCATGCGTGTAGGCGGGGTCCTGGGTCACCGGGTAAGGGCTCTTCGGCCGGTCCAGCACGGACTTGGGCACCAGGTCCCGCACCGCGGCGCGCAGCAGGCTCTTCTCCCGTCCGTCGAAGGTCTTGAGTGCCCACGGGGTGTTGTAGACGTACTCGACCAGCCGGTGGTCGCAGAACGGCACCCTGGTCTCCAGGCCGGAGGCCATGGCGAGCCGGTCGCCGCGGTCGAGCAACATGGGCAGCCAGCGGGTGAGGTGGCAGTAACTCAGCTCGCGCATGCGGTGGTCGACGACACTCTCGCCGTCCTGGTGCGGGGTCTGCGCCAGCGTCTGCTGGTAGTTGTCCGCGTAGTAGCGAGTCATGTCCAGTTTGTCGAGGAAGCCGCGGTCGAACAGTTCCCGGCCGTGCCCCTTGCGACAGCCTCGGTGCCGCTTCTCCGACGCCACCCAGGGAAAGGTCTCCGCGGCCACCAGTTCAGGGTCGTGCAACCACTTGAACCCGCAGAAGATCTCGTCCGCGGTCTCCCCGGTGAGCGCCACGGTGGAATGCTCGCGAGTGGCCCTCAACATCAGGTACAGCGAGGTGTCCATGTCTCCCAGCATGGTAGGCATGTCCTGGGCCACCATGGCCGCGTGCCGGGCGGCGGGGTCGATCAGGTCGGCGCTGCCCAGCACGATGTCGGTGTGGTCGGCGCCGACATGCCGGGCCAGTTCGGCAGCGTACGGCGCGTCTGGCGTGTCCCGCTGGTCGTCGGGGCGGAAGTTCTCGGCGTAGCCGACGAAGTTCGCGGTGATGGTGCGTACCGGTCCGTCGCCCATTGCCAGGCGCGCCTGCTGCGCCAGTGCGGTGACCGTGCTGGAGTCGATACCGCCGGAGAGCGTGGTGCACAAGGGCACGTCCGCGACCAGTTCCCTCGTGACGATCTCCGCCAGCATCGAGCGGATCTTCGCGACGGTGGTGTCCAGATCGTCGGTATGCGGTCGGGCCCGCAGCGTCCAGTACTCGCGCTGGGTGAGTCCGTCTGCGTTCACCGTGAGTGTGTGGCCCGGCAGCAACTGGTGCATGTCCCGGAACACCGTCCGGCCGGGGACCTTGGCTGTGGAGAACACCTCGCGCAGGCCGTCCGCGTCCACCGCCGGCCGAACCGCCGGGTGGGCCAGCAGCGCCTTCGGCTCGGAGCCGAACAGCACGCCCGTCGGCAGCCGGGTGTAGAACAGCGGCTTGATCCCCATCCGGTCGCGGACCAGCACCAGCTCCTGGCGGCGGATGTCCCAGACGCCGAAGGCGAACATCCCCTCCAGGTGCGATCCGCAGTCGGCGCCCCATTCCAAATAGGACCGCAGCACCACCTCGGTGTCGCTGCGGGTCCGGAACCGGTGCCCGGCACCCTCCAGTTCGGTCCGCAACTCGCGGAAGTTGTACACCTCGCCGCTGTAGCTCAGCACGGCGATCGGCTTGCCGTCCTGCTCGGCCACCATCGGCTGGATGCCGCCGGCCAGGTCGATCACCGAGTTGCGGGTGTGTCCGAGACCGGCGTGGCCGGCCAGCCACAGGCCGCGGGCGTCGGGGCCGCGGCTGGCCAGCGCGTTGGTCATGGCGTCGAGGGTCGGCCGCTCCCCGGTGAGGTCACGGCCGAAATCCACCCAACCAGCGATTCCGCACATGCGGGGCTCCTCGTGGTCGTCGTTGCCCTCAGGGTGGCCACACCGTCTCGGAACCGGCTCGACCGTTGCTCGACCTGCCGGCGTCCACATGAGAAACGGCGCCGCCGCCCCGGGTTGGGGCTACGGCGCCGCGCTGACTCAGGCCGTCAGACCGGGACTGCCTCGAGCACATGGACGTTGAAGGACTCGTGCAGCCGGGTGACCTCGCCGAGCCGCAACCCCGCGGCCTCGAACAGACCCTGGAACTGGGCCAGGGTGCGGATCACGCCGGGGAACGTGGCCATGATCGCCACGTCCTGCACGGCGGAGGCCAGATCGGGCTCGCTGCCCGGCTCACCGTCCTCGGGGACCACGGAACCGAGCATCACCACTCGCCCGCCCGGCGCCATGACCTCCCGGCAGTTGCGCAGGATCGTCACGCAGGACTCGTCGTCCCAGTCGCACAGGATGTTCTTCAGTACGTAGGCGTCCCCGCCGGGCGGGACCGCGGCGAGGAAGTCGCCGGTGGTGATCTCGCAGCGGTCTGCTACTCCGGCTGCGGCGAGGACGGTTGGTGCGTCGTGTACGCCGCTGGTGGTGTCGAACAGTGTGGCGTGTAGGTGTTTGTGGGCGTTGAGGATTGCTGAGAGCAGTGCGCCGTTGCCGCCGCCGATGTCGACGATGTGGGTGAAGTGGCTGAAGTCGTAGCCGGTGACGATGGTGGCGTTGTTGGCGTGGGTGTTGGTGCTCATTGTGCTGTGGAAGAGCGCGGCCAGTACGGGGTCGTTGTCGATGTAGTCGAAGAAGCTGGTGTTGTGGACGATTTCGAAGGCTGGTCGGCCTTGGCGGACGGCGTCTTCCAGTGCGCCGAACGCTTGCCACACAGCCGGGTGCGTGTGCCAGGCGTCGTGTACTTTTGCCTGCCATGGTGAGTCTGTGCCGAAGATTCGGCCGACTGGGGTGAGCGTGTAGCGGCCTTCTTGGTCGCGGGTGAGCATGCCGACGGCGACGGCGGCCCGGAGCAGTTGACTGAAGTAGTTCGGGTCGGCGCCGACGGCTGCGGTGAGTTCTGCCGCCGTTTTCGGCGACTCCTGGACCAGGTCGGCGACGCCGAGCCGGGCGGTGGTGCCTGCGATCTGGGAGATGGTGAAGCCGTAGACCAGCGGCAGGATCTGGCTCATCTCGGGCAGTGCCACCGTTGTCTGGGGTGCGCTCATCGATTCTCCTGACAGTTCTGGGCACCGGCGCCGATCAGACCGGGACCGCCTCGAATGCGTGGAACAGGAACTGGTGGTGCAGGGGCGTGACCTCGGCGAGCTTCAGGCCCGCGCGCGCGAACAGCGCTTCGTGCTCGGCGATCGATCGGGTCGAGCCGGAACAGATCGCCATGATCGCCACGTCCTGGATGGCCACTGACAGGGCGTCGGCCGGGTCCGCGGTTTCCTGCTCGGGCATCACCGAGCCGAAGACCACGATCCTGCCGCCCGGCGCCATGGCGTTGCGGCAGTTGCGTAGGATCGTCACGCAGGACTCGTCGTCCCAGTCGTGGATGACGTTCTTGAGCAGGTACGCGTCGGCGCCGGTGGGCACGGATCTGCGGAAGTCGCCGGTGGTGATCTCGCAGCGGTCTGTTACTCCGGCTGCGGCGAGGACGGTTGGTGCGTCGTGTACGCCGCTGGTGGTGTCGAACAGTGTGGCGTGTAGGTGTTTGTGGGCGTTGAGGATTGCTGAGAGCAGTGCGCCGTTGCCGCCGCCGATGTCGACGATGTGGGTGAAGTGGCTGAAGTCGTAGCCGGTGACGATGGTGGCGTTGTTGGCGTGGGTGTTGGTGCTCATTGTGCTGTGGAAGAGCGCGGCCAGTTCGGCGTTGCTGTCGATGTAGTCGAAGAAGCTGGTGTTGTGGACGATTTCGAAGGCTGGTCGGCCTTGGCGGACGGCGTCTTCCAGTGCGCCGAACGCTTGCCACACAGCCGGGTGCGTGTGCCAGGCGTCGTGTACTTTTGCCTGCCATGGTGAGTCTGTGCCGAAGATTCGGCCGACTGGGGTGAGCGTGTAGCGGCCTTCTTGGTCGCGGGTGAGCATGCCGACGGCGACGGCGGCCCGGAGCAGTTGACTGAAGTAGTTCGGGTCGGCGCCGACGGCTGCGGTGAGTTCTGCCGCCGTTTTCGGCGACTCCTGGACCAGGTCGGCGACGCCGAGCCGGGCGGTGGTGCCTGCGATCTGGGAGATGGTGAAGCCGTAGACCAGCGGCAGGATCTGGCTCATCTCGGGCAGTGCCACCGTTGTCCTGGGTGTGCTCATCGTTGTCCGACCGCCTCGAGCGCGTGGAAGAGGAAGGGGCAATGCAGGGGCGTGACCTCGGCGAGCTTCAGGTCGGCGCGCGCGAACAGCGCTTCGTGCTCGGCGACCGTCCGGATCGAGCCGGGGCACATCACCATCATCTCGATGTCCTGGACCGCCACAGCCAGGGCGTCCGCCGGGGTCACGGTGTCCCGTTCGGGCATCACCGAGGTGAACACCACGATCCTGCCGCCCGGCGCCATGGCGTCCCGGCAGTTGCGCAGGATCCGTACGCAGGATTCGTCGTCCCAGTCGTGGATGACGCTCTTGAGCAGGTACGCGTCACCACCGGGCGGCAGTGCGGTGAAGAAGTCGCCCGCGACGATCTCGCACCGGTCTGCCACTCCCGCCTCGGCGAGCACGGCCTGTGCCTGCGCCAGGGCACCCGGCGAGTTGAACAGCGTGCCCCGGACACCCTCGTTGGCCGCCAGGATCGCGGACAGGAAGGTGCCGTTGCCGCCACCGCAGTCCACCACATGGCCGAACCGGCCGAAGTCGAAGTGCGTCAGAATTGCCGGAACCTGGACCGCCGTCCCGGTGGCCATCGTCTCGTGGAAGTGACCGGCCAGCGTGCTGTCGGTGTCCAGGTAGTCGAACACGCCGGCGCCGTTGACCAGGTCGAACGACGGCTTCCCGGTGCGCACGGCGTCTTCGAGCGATCCCCATGCCTGCCACACGGCGGGATGGCTGTGCATGGCGTCGTGCACCCGCGCGTTCCACGGCGAGTCACCGCGGAACAAGCGGCCCAGTCTGGTGAGCTGGTACCGGTCCTCTCCGATGACGAGCAGCCCGGCCGCTTCCGCGGCTCGCAGCAGCCTGCGCAGGCAGTCGTGGTCGGCGCCGGTGCCGCCCACCAACTCGTCCAGGGTCCGGCTGGAGTTCCCGATGAGGTCCGGCACTCCGAGGCGTGCGGTCGTCCCGGCGATCTGCGAGATCGCGAACCCGAGGATCAGCGGCAGGAACTCTTCGGTTTCCGGCAGGTCAGCATCCGCTTCTCGCATGAGTCACTCCCAGCGGGGTGGAGGGTGTCCGGCTCATGCTGGTGCGAGAGAGTCGACGGCCGCTCGAACCGCGCTCGATCACCGGCCCGCCCGCTTACTCGTCGTCGCGCTCCGCGCCTCGGTAGCGGTACAGGTTGTCGGTCATCTTCTTCTTGAAAGGGGGCAGATGGTTGGCCACCCGCATCCCGGTCCGCATGCCGGCCAGCACGAGCCTGCCGATGACCGGCTTGTGCACGGGGTTGTCGCCACTCTGCTGCTTGCGCGAGTCGAGAACGGCCTTGAACCCGTAGTCGATCATCCTGGTCTCGTACCGGCGCACCGCGTCGAGCAGGGACAGTTTGCCGTCCCTCGCGTCGGTCAGCCTGCGAGTCAGCAGGGCGGCGTCCCGCAGCGCCGTGTTGGCGCCGACGCCGCGACCCGGTGTCATGGTGTGGATGGCGTCGCCGAGCAGCGTGACATTCGTGGTGGTCCAAGCGGGAATCGGCTCTGATGTGGCCTGATCGATCACCACGGCGGTGCTGAGGTCGGTGTGATCCAGCAGGGTATGGAACACAGGGGCCCAGTTGGGCGTCATCTGCCGTACGCGCTCGACCAGATCCTCACCGCGCAACCGCGTCACGTCCTCGCCGAAGCGCTTCGTCGACGCGGCGAAGCCCCAGTTGATGTAGTCGTGAGTGTTGTCGTAGAGCAATCCCGGCCATTGCTCGATCAGCTCGGCGTCGGTGCCGCCGATGCCGGACTTCACCTTGCCGTCGGTGCCCCACGGGAACTCCATCACGTGGAGGATCCCGAAGTAGCCCTTCGGCGCGAAGATCGTGGAGATGCCGTAGCGAATCTTGGGCGGCAACAGCTCCCTGGTCTGCTCGGTCAGCGCGACCTTGGCGCCGACCGAGATGATGCCGCTGGAGACGACCTTGGCGTGCGGCAGGTACTGCCTACGCACTCGTGAGCGGGTGCCGTCCGCGGCGACCAGCAGATCGCCGGTGGCCGATGTGCCGTCGGCGAAGAACGCGGTGACCGCACCGTCCGGGTTGGTCTCGTAACGTTCGAAGGTCTTGCCGAAGTGCACGATGTCCTCGACGCCGGTGAGCAGCACCTGCCGCAGCGTCATCCGGCTGACCGACTTCTCGCTGTTCACCGCGTCGGCTTCGTCGCGCAACCGCAGCGAGAGCACTTCGTTGAGGCGCTCGTCGAGCATGTTGAAGTACCGCGGACCGCGCGCGCAGGTGGCGACGAAGGTGTCATAAAGGTCCTGCGGCAGACACTGATGCAGTGCGCGGCTGCCGTCCGGGTTGATGCCGACCCGGTAGCCGTACAGGCCGTCGGAGCGGGTGCGGTCCCGCTCGTACACCGCGACGCTGATACCCGCCTGTTTGAGGCCGTGCGCCAGGCACATTCCGCCGGTGCCTGCGCCAATCACGATCACGTGGAACGGCTTGGCCATGATCCGGTACTCCCTGGGTAAGAGGACGGGGGCTCGAGTGGGCGCTACTCGGTGGATAGTAGGACCTTATATGAACAGTCTTAATATGTCTATCTCAAGTATGGCGTCCGTGCTTGCTTCCCGTTCGAGCGCGGTTCCAGCCGGGCTGGGCACTGTGCGTTCAGACGCCCCGTGCCGCCATGCCGTTGGCACGAAGGAGGATGCGAGATGCTCGATGCTCAAGAACCCATGAAGTTCCCGTCCCCGAGCGTCCCAGGACTGGGGTTCGACCCCTTGGTCGACGGCCTGCACCAGGTCGACGGCCTGCGCCGAGCGGTGCTGCCCTACGGCCGGCCCACCTGGCTGGTCACTCGCCACGAGGACGTCAAGGCGGTGCTCACGGACAGCAGGTTCAGCCGCGCCAGGGCCGTCGGGCCGGGCGAGCCACGCATCGTGCCCTTCGTGCAGCAGGCCAACGTGTTGCTGATCAGCGACGGACCGGAACACGTGCGGCTGCGCCAGTTGCTCGCGAGCGCGTTCTCCGTGCGCGGCGTGGAACGGCTCCGGCCGCGAACCCAGGAGATCGTCGACGAGCTGCTGGACGAGTTGGAACGTGCGCGGCCGCCGGTCGAACTGGTGGAGTCCTTCGCGCTGACCGTGCCCGTGTTGGTGATCTGCGAGTTGCTCGGAGTGCCGCCCGAGCGGCAGCCACGACTGCGCGCACTGGCCGACGCGTTCTGGGTTCCCAAACTCGCGGAGTTCACCGACGAAGTGGTCGACGGTTTGCGCAGGGAACTGTATGAGTACCTGCGTGAGTTGGTGCGCGGGCAACGCGCGGAGCCTGGTCCGGGGCTGCTCGGCGCGCTGGTGCGCAAGGGCCAGGCGACCGACGACGACCTGCTCGCCATCACGGTCACCATGCTCGTGGCAGGTCATGAGGCCATCGCCGATCAGATCGCCAACATCGTCTACCTGCTGCTGACCCGGCACGAGCTGTTCCGCGAGTTGCGGGCGCACCCGGAGTCGTTGCCGCACGCGGTCGAGGAGTTGCTGCGCTTCGTCCCGCTCGGTGTCGGTACTGGCCTGCCCAGGGTGGCCACCGAGGACGTGACGGTGGGTGGCACGCTGGTCCAGGCTGGCGAGTACGTCCTGCCGATGATGAGCGCTGCCAACCGCGACGAGGCAGCGTTCGACCAGCCGGACCGGCTGGACATCACGCGCGAGGACAGCGGCCACATGACCTTCGGGTTCGGGGCCCACCGCTGCCTCGGATCGGTGCTGGCGCGAATGGAGCTCCAGGTGGCGATCGGCTCCCTGCTGCGCCGGTTTCCCGCACTGGCCCTGGCCGACCCGGTCGACGGGGTGCGGTGGATCAGGGGAGGGCTGGTCCGCGCTCCGCAGACGCTCAAGGTGACCTGGTAGGCCTCAAGCCGACGCCCGCGGCCACAGTCTCCAGCACGGCGACTGTGGCCGCGGGCGTCGGCTGCTCGTGCATCTCCCGGCGCACCGCCGCTGCCGCCTTGCGCCGGGTGTCGTCGGTCAGCAGGCGCTCCACTTCCAGCCGGATCCGTTCGCTGGTGGCCTCGGGCCGGCTGAGCACCTCGCCGGCTCCCGCGTTGAGCACGCGGCCCGCGTGTCCCAGGTGGTCAGGCAGTTGCGGCACCAGCAGCATCGGCAGCCCGGCCCACATCGTGGTGAGCACCGTGCCCGCCCCGCCGTGCGCCACCACCAGGTCGCAACCCGGCAGCACCCGGTACAGGGGAGCCCCCACCATGACCCGCGTCTCGTCGGGCAGCCCGCCGAGCATCGGGCGCTGCTCCCGGCTGGCCACGACAACGACCTCCACACCGGTACCCGCGAGCGCGGAGCCCACCGCACCGGCGAGGTAGCGGGCCGGGGCCAGCTTGGCAATGGTGTGCCCCCAGGTCACGCACACCCTCGGCCGCCCGATGGAGGGCGGCTGGGTGACGGGTCGGCTGTCCTGGCCGTTGTACGGGACGTATCGCAACGGCACGCGGGAGTAGGCGGCGGGCAGTTGCAGGCTGGGCGGAGTTGGATCCACCGTGCACACGCCGAACGGGTCGAAGTCGGTCACGCCATGGCGTTCGGCCAGCGGCCCGAGTGCTGATGGCAGCAGTGGACGGGCGCGCAGCAACAGGTCCGTGCCGTAGAGGTGGCGTACCGCGGGCACACCCACCGCGGCCGCGGCCAGCGGGCCGGCGAGCGCCGTGGGTTCGAAGACCACCACGTCGGGCCGCCATTGCCTGGCCAGTGCCACCAGACCGTCCGCCATGGACTCGGCGTGCGCGAGCAGCATCCGCAGTGCGCGGGGTCCCTTGCCCTGTCCTGGCTCAGCCACCGTTTCGTTTGCAGTGGACGGAAGGAGGTAGTCGCGGATCATGCCGACCGTGTCGACGTCGGTGCCGACGGTGGCGGCCGGAAGCCCCGTGCGGGAGATCTCCTGCGTGAGCGCGGGCTGACTGGCCACCAGCACCTCGTGGCCCGCGCTCCGGCACGCCCAGGCCAGTGGAACCAGGGCGTAGAGGTGTGACGGCCAGGCCCACGTGGTGAACAGCACTCGCATGTCGTGACCCATCCTTCCCGGAGCGGCGGGCACACCCATCCAGCCCGCGGTGGCTCGGGAGCGGCTCGAAGTCCGCTGAGCGGTGGTCGGACCGCGCGTTGCGGGCCTACGGCAGGGTCGTAACGAGGCCGGGTTGGTTGGTGACCAGCGCATGGTGCAGCCGCTTCATGGACGGCGACGGCTCCAGCCCGAGCTGTTCGCTCATCACCTTGCGGAACCGGACGTACTCCGCGAGCGCCTCTCCGCGCCGGTCGCAGCGGTGGAGGGCGATCATCAACTGCCGGTAGAAGACCTCGTGGACGGCGTGCGTCCTGGTCAGCTCCTTGAGCTCGCTGATCACCTCCCGGTGCTGGCCCAGCCGCAGATCGGCCTCGATCTTGGTCTCCTGTGCGCGCAGCCGGGTCTCCTCCAGCCGGACGACCCGCGCCGAAAGCTGCTGGCCGGTCTCGACCCCGGCCAGTGCGGGTCCTCGCCACAGCGCCAGCGCACGGGCGCACGCCGTTGCCGCGTGTCTGGCCTCGCCGCGCTGCAGGGCTGCGGTGCCGTCCTTGGTGAATTGCTCGAACCAGTGCAGGTCCACCGTGCCCGCGGGGATGCGAGCCAGATAGCCTTTGGGACCCGTCACCAGCAACTTCTGGCTGGTGTCGCCATCGTCGCCGCCGAGTATTTTGCGAAGCTTGTGAACGTAAGTGCGTATTGTCGGAATCGCACTACTTGGTGGTCTATGACCCCAGAGTTCGTCGACTATTTCCGGCGCCTGTACGAGGCTGTTGCCCCGGAACACCAGCAACGCGGCGAGCGTGCGCAGCTTGGGAGCCGCCGGAGTGAGGTCCCGGTTATCCCGCTGTATGCCGAATGGGCCGAGTACCTGAAATGCGTAACTCATCGTAATCCCCCATGGTGTTGTGTACAGCACCGCTCCCGAAGCGGTGACCCGGAGGCGTGCCACCTGGACTGGCGGATTCGTGTGGTCGTTGCCACAAGTTCTTATGTGGACAGTAGCAGGTTGAGTTCTCTGTGGGAGTCAACCAGTTCAGGGTTTTTGCGGAGGCGGTTATTGAGCTGTTCGGCGACTGCGGGTGAGATGCTCGGCGAATGGACCGACAGATCGGTGCCTTTGGGAAGTACTGACGCGGCAGATCGTTGGTGTTCTCATTGGTGCCGCGTTGCCAGGGCGCGTGCGGATCGCGGCAGTAGATCCGCATGCCGGTGGCCGGGCCGCCTCGGCCTGGGCCCGCCGCCGGGGGGTTTGCGCAGCGCCCGCCCGGGTCGGCCAGGTTCGCGATCTTCGGCCGACGGGCCCGCTGCCACGACGCCCGGTCCGCGGCGACCGCCCGATAGACCGCACGGCCACCGTTGTCGTCGACCGCACGACTGATCGTGCCGGGATCACGCCCAACTCACGAGCGATCCCGCGGATCGAATGCCCCGCGCTGAACCCAAGCCGCGCAGTTTGGTCGTCATGGCAAGAAGTGGACGGCGATGTCCTGTTTCTGTCATGCGTCAGAACAAAACCCCAAAGGGGGGCTTGACAATTGTATTGTTCGTCCCAAGGCGTATACCTGCCACGGCGCCTAAGATATCGACCGGCGTCGATGGTGGGGTGGAGACCTTTCTCACTCTGGATTAGGCCGCACAATAGGCGTTGTGGCCGCCGCGGCGTCTCGAGTTGCCTTCATGACGAGAGTCTCGATTAGTAAGACATCGCGCGGTTGTTCATTCCCCGCGAGGCGGCGGAGTGCGCGTCCGTTGCGCTCGGGTTGAGCCGCGGTCGAGCGTCGTTCAAGCGCATGGCGCAACTGTTGGCTTCCGCTCGTTCCCGACTCGCCAACTGGAGCCAACCGAAGGTGCGCCATGGTCGCTGCTGTCGTTTCGGTCGTGTTGCTCACCAATGGGCTCGCTGCGGGTGTGCTGACGGGCACGCTGCTTGGTGGCTGGCCGCTGCTGTCGTCGCTGCCGCCGGACCGATACGTGCAGGCACATGCGTTCTTCTCCACCCGCTACGACCCCTTCATGCCGATCTGCCTGGCCGCCACCGCGATCGGTGATCTGGTGCTGCTGGTCGCGGTACCCGCGGCCGGGCCGCGCGGTCTGTACGCGGCAGGTGCGGTGCTCACTCTCGCCTCGATCACCATCTCGTTGGTCGTGAACGCACCCGTGAACCGGTGGATGCGCACGCTCGACCCGGACAACCTGCCCGCTGACTTCGCCCAATGGGATCCGCGGCCGCGCTGGGCGGCGTGGAACCGGGCGCGCACGACGCTGACTGTCCTCGCCCTGTTCGTCAACTGTGCGGCCATCGCGCTGCTGATGGAGGCCGGGCGGAGTTGAGCGGCTCACCGAACCCAGGCGGGAGCGCGAACGGCTTCCGCGAAGTCCCCGTACGAGGGAGGACCGATGGATCTCGGCCTGAAGGGCACGAAGGCGTTGGTGACCGGCGGCGCCCGGGGTGTGGGGCGCGGGGTGGTGCTCGCGCTGGCCCGCGCCGGTGTCGACGTGATCACCTGCTACCGCCAGGACAGTGAGTGGGTGGCCTCCCTGCACCGAGAGCTGAAGGGAATCGGTGGCGGCCACCACGTGCTGCGCGCCGACATCGCCGATCCGGCCCAGTTGGACGGGCTGTTCCAGGAGGTGACCGACCGGTTCGACAGCCTCGATCTGGTGGTCAACAACGCGGCGACGATCAGCCATGTGCCGTATCAGGACCTCGAGCTCGCTGAGTGGCAGCGCGTCGTGGACACCAACCTGACGGCGGTGTTCCGCACCATCCAGCTGGCACTGCCGCTGCTGTCCGAACGTGGCTCGGTGATCAGTATCGGGTCCAAGTCCACTGAGGTCGGTGTCCCGCTGCGGGCGCACTACACCGCGACCAAAGCGGCGCTGTGCGGGCTGAACCGATCGCTGGCCAAGGAGTTCGGCAAGCGCGGTATCCGGTTCAACGTACTGGCCCTCGGCATGATCGAGACCGAGGCGTGGCGCGAGCTGCCCGCCGAGCGAGCCGAGGCGATGCGCGCCCGCTACCAGGGCATGACCGCGCTGGACCGGCTCGGGACACCGGAGGAGGTCGCCGGCGCGGTGCTGTGGCTGGCAAGCGACCTGTCCCGGTACGTCACGGGCGCCACCATTCACGTGGACGGCGGTATCTCCTGAGCGAACGGCAGTCACTCGTGAAATGATCCCACGCGAAGATCATATTTTGTGCTGTCCTGACCGTGCGAAGATCATGTTCGAGTAGCGGCTTGCGGTCCTTCGTGTTGGCCGTTTTCCGATTCTGTGGCCGAAATGTTTTCTGGGGAAGGATGTGGCAGAAACAGCGTTTCTGCTTTGTTTCCCGTTTCCCGCTCGCTAGTATCCTCGGCACCCCGTAAGGGGTGGAAAGGGTGCATAGGGATACATCCGATGAACTCCCGTCCGGAGTTCGGGTGGATCTGTGCGAGGGGGAGGCAGGAATAGTGAGGACAAGAAGTGCGCGCGCACACGGCCTGACAGGTCGGCGCAGTGCGTGGATGGCACTCGGCGCGGTGGCCGCGCTGATGGTTTCCGGCCCGGCCGTCGCGGCCGAGGCAGCGAAGCGCATCTACTTCGTGGACTGCGCGACAGGTGACGACGCCGGCTCCGGGCTGGATCCGAGCCGTCCTTGGCGGACCCTCGGGCGGGTCAACAGCCTGCTGTTCCGGCCAGGTGATGTCGTCGCGTTCCGCGCCGGCACCACCTGCGTCGGCACGCTGGCGCCGCGGGGCTCCGGCACCAGCGCGAGACCGATCACCGTGACGTCCTACGGGTGGGGGAGCAAGGCCCGTATCGACGGGCAGGGCGCTTCCGCGGCGATCCTCCTGCACAACGTGCAGGGGTGGACACTGCGTGACCTGGACGTCACCAACACCGGGCCGGTGCCGGCGGCAGGCCAGCAGCGGGTGGGAATCGCCGTGCTGCTCGAGGACTACGGAGTCGGTCACGACTACCGGATCACCGGGGTGGACGTGCACGACGTGAACGGCTGCGACTGCCGCTACCCGGTGACCAGCGGGGGCATCGTGTTCTACGCGGGCGGCTCGGCCGTGCCCACCGGCCTCGACGGCGTCGAGGTGCGTGACACCACCGTCAGGCACGTCGACCGGGTCGGCATCGGGATCATCTCCACCTGGCAGCGGCGGCCGACCTACCCGAACGGACCAGGCACCGGGTACGCGCCGATGACCAGGGTGCGCATCGACGGAAACCACCTCACCGATATCGGCGGCGAAGGAATTACCGTCTTCAACGGTTCCGGTGCGGTCATCCAGGACAACGTGGTGAACGGATTCAACGAACGGTCCGGCGACTTCAACTCCGGTGCCTACCCGTGGAACTCCGACAGCACGATTTTCCGGGGCAACGACGTGTCCAACGGCAAGGGCACCGCGATGGCCTTCTCGGTGGACGGCGGCGACCGCGGTACCGTCTTCGAGCACAATTTCAGTCACGCCAACAATGGCGGTTTTCTGTTGGTCTGCGCCGAGCGGGATGCGACGACAGAGAACACCGTGGTCCGCTACAACATCAGTCAGAACGACGTGGGCGCCACCCAACCGCTCGGCGTGATCTCCATGCTCTGCGGCGACGCGCCGAACACCCAGATCTACGGCAACACTTTCTACGCACCGACAAGCGCACGGCTGGTGAACAACTTCAGCCCGGTCACGGCGCGGCTCACCGACAACGTGTTCGTGGGTATGCCTGCCGGCTCTGCGATCAACGACCTGAACGGCAGCTACACGAACAACCTGTTCCATAACGTGTCCACGGTGCCGCAGCGCGCGCTGTACTCGGTGTTCGGTGATCCGCTCTTCGTCGCGGCAGGCACGGCGACCGCGCGCCACACGGCGCAGGGCTATCAGTTGCGCCGGGGGTCGCCTGCGCTGTCAGCCGGGATTCCGGTGCCCGCCGACGGCGGCACTGACTTCTTCGGCTACCCCATCCCCCGCAGGTCGCCCCACATCGGCGCCTACACCGGCCCGGCCCGGTGAACGTCCGCCTGCCAGCGAGGTGACCGCGACTCGCCAGCCGCACCCAGCCGATCATCTCCGGCTGGAGCGGCTGAGCAGCAGGGCGGTCTGGAAGCCGCCGAAGCCGCTGCCCACGCTGAGCACGGTGTCCATGGCGTGGTCCCGTGCGACGCACGGTACATAGTCCAGATCCAGTTCAGGATCGGGATTGTGCAGATTGGCCGTTGGCGGCACGACTTGGCGGTCCAGCGCCAGCGCGCACGCGGCGATCTCCAGCGCGCCGATCGCGCCCAGCGAGTGACCGATCATCGACTTGATCGAGCTCACCGGCACCTGGTACGCGCGCTCGCCGAGGCTTCGCTTGAACGCCGCGGTCTCGTGCCGGTCGTTCTGCTGGGTGCCGGAGCCGTGCGCGTTGATGTAGTCGATGTCCGAGGCGGCGATCCGGCCCCTGTCCATCGCGCACCGGATCGCTTCGGCCATCTCCCGGCCATCGGCCTTCAGCCCGGTCATGTGGTAGGCATTGCTCCGGCTGGCATAGCCATCGATCTCGGCGTAGACGCGGGCGCCGCGGCGATGTGCGGCGGCGCTCTCCTCGAGCACCATGACCGCCGCGCCCTCACCGAGCACGAACCCGTCCCGGTCGCGGTCGAACGGCCGGGAGGCGTGCTCGGGGTCCGCGTTGTTCGTCGAGGTCGCTTTGATCGCGTCGAACGCGGCCGAACTGATCGGGGACACCGGTGCGTCGGTGGCTCCGGCGATCACCACGTCCGCGGACCCCTCCTCGATCAGGAGGGCACCGTGTCCCACCGCGTCCAGCCCCGAGGTGCAACCGGTGGAGATCAGCGCCGTGGGGCCTTCCGCGGCCACCTCCCACGCCACCTCGACGGTCAGCGTGCTTGGCACCATGTGGCCGTACAGATGGGGCACCGCATAGTGGTGGTCGACCAGCCAGTGCCTGCCGTCGTCGGACACCACGGCGTACTCGGTCTCCAGTCCGACCGTGCACCCGACCGCGCTGCCGATACTGACCCCGATCCGCCCCGGGTCGACCGTTTCCAGGTCCAGGCCGCTGTCGGTGACCGCCTCGCGCGTGCACACCACGCCGAACTGCGCCGCCCGGTCCATCCGCCGGACCTGCCGGGAGGACAGCTGATGGGCCAGCGGGTCGAAGTCCACCTCCGCGGCGATCTGGGACCGGAACGGGCTGGGGTCGTACAGCGTGATCCGCCGGGTGGCGGTCCGGCCCGTGGACAGCAGTTCCCAGTACGCGGCGATGCCGATGGCTCCAGGGGACACCACGCCGATGCCGGTGATGGCGGCCCGGCGGCTCATCCGAGGCCGCCAACGCCGGGCTGCGGCGCCGCCGAGGCCACCGGTGGCTCGATGTCGACGTGGCCCAGTTCGGGACGCGGCGCCAGCGGGGACAGGTGGAACACGAGGTGTGCCGTCCGCGCGCCGGTGTTGACCACCCGGTGCCGCATCGCGATCGGGATCAGCACCGACTCGCCCGCCTGCACGTGTAGTCGCTCACCGTCCACTGTCATGGTCAGGTCACCGGTGATGAGGTGGACGAACTCCTCCGAGTACGGGTGGTAGTGCTCGGTGACCACCTCGCCGGGAGCCAGCCACATCACGCCGCCGAACCCGGAGGTGCTCCGCGCTGTCTTCGGGCTGAGGGTGACCCGCAGGTCGCCGCCACGACGCCGGTTGGGTGTCACGTCGTCGGCGTGCACCTTGAACACGCGGGCGTTCACAGTTGCCTCCCTTGCTGCGAGGACCACACGTAGAAAGGCGTGGCCATGGCGTCCTTGGGTTCCTGCCAGTTCGGGTCGTACGGGGTGACCAGGGTGGCCAGGCGTTCGTGGATGTCCTGGTACAGCGGATGTTGCCTGGCCCGGTACAGGTCGGGGCTGATGTCCCTGTCCGCTTCGGCCAGGTGGAAGTACAGGTCGTGGAAGGTGAACAGGGTGCGCCGGGACACCCCCACCAGGTGCGGTAGCTCCGTCGTGTCCGACTCGGCGAACACCTCGGCTATCTCGCCGGGGTCGTCGGTCTTCAGCCTCGCCACGATCAGCGTGCGGTGCACGGTCTGCCTCCTGCGAGTCGTGGTCCAAGTGGCGCGAGCATCGTCGCCGGGAGTGCTGGAGAGCGGCTCGATTCGCGCCGAAACCGGTCCGGCAGGCCGCCTACCAGCCGATCGCGCGGTCGCCGCGGAGGAACATCCCCGTCGGGCCGTCGTCGGGAAGGGTGGCGGCGTCCGCGATGTCCCGCGCCGCTTCCTCCGGCCGCTGGAGTGCCGCCGGCATCATCCTCGTCCGCGTCTGCCCCGGGTTGACCGCGTTCACCAGTACACCGGTGCCCTGAGTGCTCGCGGCGAGCATGGTGGTCAGCCCGTTGAGCGCGGTCTTGGACACCGAGTAGCCCGGCGCACCGGAGAACAGGCCGACGCTGAACGACCCGGTGGCGCTGGAGACGAACACCACCCGGCCCCAGCCCCGGCGGACCATGTCCGGCACGAACGCCTGCGCCAGCCGCCACGAACCGAGCAGGTTGACGGCGACCGTGCGCTGGACCAGGTCCAGCGGCACCGACAACGGATCGGTTCCCGCGTCCAGCAGCACACCGGCATTGGACACCAGGACGTCGACATGGCCGATGGCGTCGTGGGCGCGCCGCACGCTGACCTCGTCGGTCACGTCCAGCTGGTGCGCCCGCACGTTCGAGCCCAGCTCTTCGGCGGTCCGCGCGGCGTCGGCCGCCCGCCGGGCGGTGACCACCACGGCCAGCCCGCGGAGGTGCAGTTCCGCGGCCACAGCACGACCCAGTCCCCGGTTGGCGCCCGTGATCAGCGCGACCCGATGTTCGTCCACTTAGGCCTCCACTACGCGGTTGCACTCGGCGGAGACGGTCGCACCGGCGGCTCGACGCCGGCTGGTGCGCGAGTGGCGACGGGTGCCGTTGACCCGGTTTCGAGTCCGCGGTGAGGCGGCGCAGGCACCGTGGGATCGGACAGACCGGCCAAGAGCGAGGAGGCCTCGATGACTCCCAACGGCGGGCGTGGTGACGAGCAGAAGGCGGACGCGTCGACGAGCACGCCACCCGCACCTCCGCACACCCTCGCTGAGCTGGCTGGCGCGATCGCACGGGATGGCGTGGAGTTCCTGCTGGTGATGTTCGTGAACCTGCATGGGAAGGCATGCGCGAAACTCGCCCCGGTGTCCACAGTGGAACAGCTGGTGACGGAGGGGCTCGGCTTTGCCGGGCACGCCGCCGACGGACTCGGCCAGTCGCCGGCGGACCCGGATGTGGTCGCCGTCCCGGATGTGTCGTCCTACCAGTTGATCCCCCTGCAGGACGGGCTCGGCGTGGTGCAATGTGACCTGTACGTCGAGGGGCGGCGGTGGCCGTACGCGCCGCGATGGATACTGCGCGACCAACTCGCCGCACTGGCCGAACGGGGCTGGGAACTGCGAGTGGGCGCGGAGCCGGAGTACTTTCTGGTGCGCCGCAACGCCGACGGCGTCGTCGCGGTGGCCGACGACCTCGACACGGCGACCTCGCCCTGTTACGACGCCAATGCCGCCACCAGGGCGTTCGACCACCTGTCCACGCTCAGCCGGGCGATGAACGAACTGGGCTGGGGCAACTACTCCAACGACCACGAGGACGCCAACGGGCAGTTCGAGCACAATTTCGGGTACACGGACGCGTTGCGCACCGCGGACCGGGTGGTGGTGTTCCGCCAGCTGGCGCGGATGGCCGCACAGCGGTCCGGGCTGCTCGCCACCTTCATGCCCAAGCCGTTCGCCCACCTCACCGGCAGCGGACTGCACCTGCACATGAGCATGTGGGAGGGAAACAGCCCGCTGTTCGCCGATCCCGCCGACGAGCGAGGGCTTGGCCTGTCGGCAATGGGCTACGGGTTTGTCGGAGGGCTGCTGCGTCATGCGCCGGGGCTGCTCGCGATGACCTGTCCGACGGTGAACTCCTACAAGCGGATCGGCGCGGGCTCGGCTACCGCGTCCGGATCGAGTTGGGCGCCCGGCTACGCCAGCTACGGCGGCAACAACCGCACTCACCTGGTCCGTGTGCCCGCTGCGGGCCGGGTGGAGGTGCGGTGCGTGGACGCCGCGGCCAACCCGTACCTGGCCATCGCCGGCATCGCGGCGGCCGGTCTCGACGGTGTCGACCGCGGCGAGGATCCCGGTCCGCCGGTCGTGGGCAACCTGGAGGCCGGTGCGGGCCGAACCGGGCTGAGCCCACTGCCGCCGACCCTGTCGCACGCGGTTGACGAGCTGGTGCGTGACGACGTGCTGCGCGCCGGCTTCGGAAAGGTGCCAGGCAGTGCGCACCCGGACTACGTCGACTACTACGCCGCGGTCAAGCGCGCCGAGTTCGACGAGTACCACCGCCAGGTCAGCGCCTGGGAGTTGGAGCGCTACCTGCTGGCCTGACCGTGCCGCGCAGAGCTCGGCACCTCCTCGATCCAGGACACGCCAGTGGAACCGTCCACGCGGTGCCACTGCTCGCGCAGCCGGATCCGGCCGTCCTGAAGCACCTGCGGCACGCTGACGCACTCCCCGGCCACGATCCGGCCGTCGTCGAGCACCTGGCCGTACACCAGGTGCAGCACGCCCTCCGGGGTACACCGGCCGACCAGCCGGCCCGTGCGCACCTTGCCGCCGGAGAACTCCGCCCAAACGAGGTCCTCGTGCTGGTGGTAGTGGCCGGTGGGCACGTCGTCGCCAGATGCGGTCTCGGCCGCGCTGGACCGGAACGCGCGGCCGTCGTAGTCGATCGCCGTGCCGTGCCGTTGCGCTGCCATGTCAGGACTTCCCAGTCAGGTTGCCGGCAGCCAGGTTGCCGGTGGCGGGATCGAGGTTGTAGTTCGAGCGGAAGAAGTTGTCCGGGTCGAGTCGCCGCTTCACTGCGAGGAGCCGGTCGTAGCCGGCGCCGAAGGTGCGGGCCGCCCGCCCGGCCGCGCCGGCTCGTGCTTCGGCCACGTAGTTGATGTAGCCGTCACCCCAGCGGCCGTGCGGCTCGACCACCTCCGCCACCGACTTCGCCCATGCGGCCTGCTCGGCGTCGGCGTCGGCGGTGCTCCAGATGGCCATACCGGTGACGTTGAACCGCGCTTCCCGGAACGGCACGGCGCTGGACTCGGGTGCCGCGCGGCGGACCGCGCCGTGGATCGGCTCGATCAGAATGGTGTCGTTGAACGGGTCGGTGATCCTTCCGGCGTGGAAACGTTCGACGAGCCGGTCGGCCAGCTCGTCGGGCAGGTCGTCGGCGCACCGGGCACTCCAGTGGTGGCGCAGCCCGAAAGGCAGGCGGCCGAGGCAGACCTGCATGGACACGTAGCTGCGGTCGGTGACCTGCCAGTCGAGCACGCCCACGCTGCGCAGCGTCTTGTCCAGAGTCGCCCGGTACCCGGCGTCCTTGCCGGAGTAGCAGACGCTCATCACCGCGGCCGGAGTCTGGGTGGGCCCGTAGCGTTCCAGCAGCAGCGTGCAGGTCAGCTCATCCGGCGCTGCCAGCATGAGGTCGCGGAACAGGCGCACCGCGACACTCATCGCGGCGCCGGGGTACGCGACGTAGCCGCCGTAGACGGTGCCGATCGGGTGCAGCCTGAAGTCGAAATCCGTGACCAGGCCGAAGTTGTGCCCGGCACCGCGCAGCGCCCAGTCCAGTTCCGGATCCGACTCGCGGTCGGTCACGAGCTGCTCGCCGTCCGCGGTGACCATCCGGTAGGACACCACGTTGTCACAGGCCAGGCCGCAGCGGCCCATCAGGTGGCCGATGCCGCCGCCGAGGGTCAGGCCGCCGACGCCGGTGGTGTCGAAGGTGCCGCCGGTGCACGCCAGCCCGTGGGTGCCGGCGGCCAGGTCGAAGTCCGACCAGGTGGCGCCGCCGCCGACCCTGGCGAGACCGGCCCGCGGGTCCACCACCACGTGGTTGAGCAGGCGCAGGTCGATGACCAGGCCGTCGTCCAGCGAGCCGGCGCCCGCTACGTTGTGCCCACCGCCGCGCACGGCGGTGGGCAGGCCGGACTCGCGCGCCACCCGCACGACGTCCCGCGCTTCCCGGTCGTCGCGCGGCAGGCAGATCAGCCGGGGGCGCCGGTCGTACATCCCGTTGAACAGCAACCGAACGGCGTCGTAGGCCGGGTGTGCGGGGGTGACCACCCGGTCCGGGCAGATCGCGTCCAGTGCGCGGCGAACGTTCACGTCTGAGTCCCCTCGGCCATCGGTGTCGGCTGGTCAGGCGAACGGCGCTCGAGCAGTTCGCCCGCGGCATCGGCGCTGGCGGCCAACGCGGTCTTGGCGGCGCCTCCGCTGCCCCCGGTGAAGGTGAACAGCCGACCGGGCGCGCCGGGCACGCGGCGCAGGACCAGCCTGCCGTCCGGGGCGTAGGCGTCCACCGCGGCAGTCACCTCGACCGGTGTGCCGGTGGCCATTGCGGGCAGGCGGCGGGCGGCGGCAGCACGGACCGCGCGCTCCTCGGTGGCCGAGGCGTGCGCCTGGCCGGGAGTGGCGTTCCACCGCTCGGTGGGCAGTCCGAGCAGCAGTTCCCCGGGGCCGGCTGGTCGGCCGTACAGGCCGGTGTGCTCGTCGACGAAGGCAGGCAGCGAGTGGTCCCGGACGCGGTAGCGGGCGTACTGGATCACCTTGGCGCGCAGCCCGCCACCGGCCAGGCCGGTGGTGCTCAACAGTGCGGGAGTCCACGCGCCCGTGGCGAGCACCATGGTGTCGGCGCGGGCGAACCGGCCCGCCACCCGACAGCTCCAGCCGCCGCCGCGTTCCTGGCGCAGTCCGGTGACCGTGGCCTGTCGTACCTCGCCGCCGCGGGCGAGCAGGTCGGCGCACACGTTGTGCCGTAACCGGTCCGGGTGGATGAATCCGGCGTGCCGCTCCAGCAGCGCCGGTGGGGCGTCCACAGGGGACAGGCCGAACCGGGTGGCCACCTCGGCGGCGTCCACAAGGGACACCGACCCGGGCAGCCGGTGGTCGATCTCGGCGAGAGCCGCGACCGGAATCGGTGCGGTGGGCAGGTACAGCGAGCCAGCCTCCCGGTAGCAGGCCCACCCGGACAGCACCGCGCTGGCCCGCAACTCGGCCAGGCCACGTCCGGCCTGGTCCGCGTTGCGCCGATCCGGTTCGAAGGCACGGACCAGCCCCGCGGAAGCCCGGCTGGCGTCCTGGTTCGTGGTGTTCCCGGTGACGAGCGTGACGCGCACCTCCTGCTGGGCCAGCCGCCAGGCCAGCAGCGCGCCGGCGAGGCCTGCGCCGATCACACAGATCCGCATGGCGGTCACCGGGTGAGGGTCGGTGCGGCCTGGGGCGCGGACCCCGCTGGCGCGCCGGTGATCAGCGCCAGCGCGCCGGTGGGGTCGGTGGTCAGGCCCGCGCCCAGCAGGCACCGGGCGGCGAGGGCGAGGTCGAAGTGCGGCAGGGTGAGCGCCTGCTCGGCGCGGGCGAGTTCGGCGGGGTCGATCTCGGCGGGGTCCGACGGCGCGGACCAGCCGGCGATCGCGCGGCGGTAGCGGTCCAGGGTGAAGTCGGTGGCGTGCGGAGCGGGCCGGTCCCAGGCAAGGAATGCCCGCACCGCGCGCGGGTCCTGTTCGGCGAGCAACTCGTGGGCCCACACCGCGTGGTCGCGGCTGGTGGAGAACTTGGCGCCGTCGAGCCGGTAGAACTCGTTGACCACCAGGCCGCCGATCACGTCGGCAGGCAGCCCGGCGGCCACGAACAGCGCGGGGAACAGCGCGAGATAGTAGAAGGCGTTGTCGATGCCGAGGAACGCCCACACTGACGCCACGTCGCGCCAGGCGGCCACGTGGTCGGCCACACTGGTCGCGTCCGGGCTGATCCGGCTGCCGATGACGTGCAGGTAGCCCAGCCCCATCTCGGCCCAGACGTCGATCCGGTGGCCGGGGAAGGACGGCAGCGGGATACCCCAGTCGGTGGGGTAGCTGAACGGCACTGTGGGCAACCGGTCCGCCAGCAGCCGCCGGGCGAGTTCGCGCACTCGCGGTGGGACTGCGGCGCGGCACCACACGGTCGTCAGCGCGTCGCGGTGGTGTTCAAGGTGGAGCACCGGGCCGCGCACCGTGGTGCTCGCCGTGGCAGGCGATCCGCACCGGGTACATGTCGGGTCGACCAGGTCCGCGGCGGACAGGTAGCCGGCGCAACCCTCGCAGGTGCCGCCGTTGGCGATCGCACCGCAGTGGCCGCAGCGGCCGGAAACGTAGGCGTGGTGCGGTATGCCGGGGCAGTTCGGGCAGGCCGGAGTGGACCATTCGGTCACCGCCAGTGCCTCCGATGCCATCAGCTCGTCGACGAACCGCGCGACGGTGCGCCGGTAGCGGGGGTCAGCCAGCGGCTCGACGAACACGTCGTGTGACAAGTGCGCGTTGTGGAACACGCCGCGGATGAGTGCGGCGTGATGGTGCCTCAGTTCGTGCACGTTCCGGTTCAACTGCCGGGAGCGGGCCAGCACGTAGTTCTGGTGGTCGTCGAGCCCGCACACAGCGAGCACACGTTCGCCGCGCCTGCGGGCTGCGCGCACCGCGACGTCCGCGGCGAGGTAGGGCCCGGCCAGGTGACCGAGATGCAGTGGGCCGTTGGGAGTCGGCGGGGGAGAGAGCACGACCGTGGTGCCGGTGTCAGCGGTCATCGCAGGGGTTCTCCGCGGTCTGATGTGTCCGGCGCGGCTGGACTTTCCTCGGGTAGCCAGTAGATGCTCAGGATGCTGACCGGCTCTGTGCCCGCGTGGATGACGTGCTCCTCGCCGGGGGTCAGCAGCATCGCGGTACCGGCGGGCGCCGCAACGACATCACCGTCCACAGTGAACTTCGCGTCGCCGCCGACCACGACGGCCAGCTCGAACTCCGGGTGGCGGTCCGGTGTGGTGAACGAGTTCGCCGGTACCCGGCACCACATCGCGTCGAACGGCAACGTGTGCAGCCCCGCGTACTGGGACCATCGTCCAATGTGGATCCCATACTCGGCGTTGAGCTGCGCTTCGCCCATGGTGAGCTTCCACATGGCTCCTCCTCCCGGCTGGACGTGCCCGGCTTGTGCCGTCCGAATGTTTCGGTGTCGCACTCGAAAGCTTCTCAAGCGTCGCTTGATGGTCTTGCGGTTCCGTGTCAGCATCGGCGTCATGAGCAACGGCACCCAGGTCGGCGAGCGTCCGCTGCGGTACGCTCCTCGTTCCATCACCACCTTGCCCGCGGATCAGGTCCACGGCTGGACGGTGAAGCGATACGGCATCTCGGCATTGCGGGAAACCCCGCAGGCGGAGGTGTTCGACTTCGGCAGGCTGACGGTGTGCCTGTCGTTGCCCGATTCCTACGGTGATGCGTTGTCCTATGGGTACAACGTGGTGCACGAGGACGAGGACGGCTGCTACGCCGTGGTCGGCTGGTGGAGCCGGAACCGGGTCATCCTGCACACCAGAACCTGGTTGGCCGGATGGACCGAGCTTACTGTTCCGGTCGAGGCGCCGGGACACGCCACGGCGTGCATCTGGGAAGCGGTGCCCATGGCACACGAGCGGGACGCCTGGGTGCGGCACGTGGTGCGCCCCGAGCGGCCGGACGCCGACGCGTACCTGGCGTCCACAGTGTCCGGTTGGTTCTGACCGGACCTGATCATCACGTCCAGACGGTGGACACCTGATCATCACGGATGACGAACACGTCGCGGTCCAGCAAGGAGTTGATGATCACCGCGCTGCGCACCGCGAGCAGGCTCAGGTTCGGGTCCGCGAGCCCGTGGCTGAACCGGGCCCGGTTCTGGACGAAGATCCGGTGCTCCGGACTGTGTTTCCAGCGGATCGAGTAGTCCTGCTCCACCACCGGCTCGCCGTCCGTGTCGGTCTCCACCAGGTCCCGCAGCCGGGGCGTGAACGGCAACGGGCACTGTTCCCGGCCAGTGGCCAGCATGACGTACCGCGCGGTGTGCCGTTCTCGGCCGCCCCAGTCCCGCTCGCACCACAGGGTGACCGAGCCGTGACGGCTGGCCGCCTCCACCACGTTGCGACCGGGCAGCATCATCACCGGGCAACGCCCGTCCCGCAGAAACGCCTCGTAGTTCACCCGGTACAGCTCCTGCAGTGTCGCCATGGTGATGCCGTCACTTGTCAACGACTGCTCGGCGACGTAGCGCTGCCGGGTCTGGCTTGGCAGGCCCTGGAAGAACCGCAAGTAGGTGGGTCGGAAGAAGTCGTTGGCCGACGGGGAGTCGTCCAACGGCGCGAACCAGTGCCTGCGGCCGAGCCAGCGGATGTCCCGGAATCCGCGGGAGACCAGGTTGAGCACGCACTCGGCACCGGTTTGCCCGCCACCGACCACGAGCACCTGCTCGTACGGGGCGGACTGGGCGGCGGTGAGATGGGCGTCCATCTGCTCGGCCAGCAGCACGCCGTCCAGGTCCGCCCCGCGCAGACACGGTGGCACGTGTGCGCGGGTGCCCAGGCCGATCACCACGTGGTCCGCGGTCGCCACCGTCCGGTCGGCGGTGTCCAGCACGAACCGGCCGTCGGCGAAGTCGATGCCGGTGATGTCCATTCCATAGTGGACGGTACCGAGTTCGGTGGCGGCCCATGCCAGGTAGCGCGCGTACTCCAGCCGTGGGATGGCGTCGAACTGGGCATTCAGGAAGGCGTAGACGCGGCCCGTGGTGACCAGGTAGTTGAGGAAGGACAGCCGGTTGCGCGGGTCGGCGAGGGAGACCAGGTCCTTGAGCCAGGTGGTTTGCAGCCGGCTGCCCGGGGTGAGCTGGCCGGGATGCCAGGCCGGCTCACCCCGGCGTTCGTAGATCGCCAGACTTCCCGGTACCACGTCCTCGGCCAGCGCGGCCAGGCTCAGGTTCGACGGGCCGCCGCCGACGGCGGCGACGCGGTGGTGTGGCGCGGTGGGGGATGCCGATCGCATGGTGACTCCTGGGGTGCGTTGCCGGCGCCGCCCACGCCGTGGGCCCGGCCCTCGTCGTCCCAGCCTGGCCAGTCGGGGTGGAAACCCCCTCGAACGCGACTCGATCGCCCCGCCGAGGGCGGTCAGCGACTCTTCGGCCGACGGTTCCTTGACCGCAGATCGTCGATGAGCTGTCGCACCCAGGTCACCTCGGCCCGCCACATGGCCTGCTGGTAGTCGATCTCCACCAGGTAGATCCGGTCCACCCCACCGGGGATGTCGGCGATCCGGTCAGCGACCTCCTTGTCGAGCTTCACGATGTTCGCCTCCAGCGCCGCGAGGCGGGCCTCCAGCGCGTCCAGCACGGTCTGGCCGGGCAATGCCTGGATGAACGCCAGCGCGGCGGGGAACTCCGGATACTCGGGGACCGGGCTGGCCAGCATCTCCCGCAGCCACCGCTTGGCGATCGCCACGCCCTCGTCGGTGGCTTGGTACACGGTGCGTTCCGGCCGTTTGTCCTGCCGGGTAGTCTCCAGGACGGTGATCAACCCGCTGCGCACCAGCCGGTCGATGGTCTGGTAGATGGCGTTGCGCTGGCTGACGTTGATCACGCGATCCTTGTCCCACTCCTGGATCCGTTGCCGCAGTCCGTAGGGGTGCAGCGGCTCGTCAGTGAGCAGCAGGAGTACGGCCATCGCCAGGGGCGAGCGCCGGGGAGGCCGCTCTGTCCTGTCCGGCATCCTCAGTTCCTCCTGTCGGCCGCCGCTCGGTAATCATAGTAAGAATAGTAATTGTCAGAATATAACACGAGTGGGTGAACAAGGGGCGTCGTCCGGCCTCCGAGTTTCCGTCGATGCGACCTCGAGCGCGGCCATCCAGGCTACGGCTCGTGTTGATCGCGCACGTGGTGGCGGCGGTGGCCGCACTGCTTTCGCTGGCGTACCTGGCGCGGCGGGCCGCGGTGTGCACGCGTCAGCCCGCCGTCATGGCCGAGATCGCCATCGGTCTGCTGCTCACCCCCGTGCTGATCGCACTGGTCGGCCGCGAGGGTTTCACGGTGCTGCTACCGGGCGCCGTGGTCGACGGGCTGCGGTCACTCGGCCAAGTGGGACTGGCGCTGTTCCTGGTCGGAGTGGCCCACGAACTGGGCGACTCGGTGCGGGGCAAGCGAACCCGCTCGCTCGGTTGGGTGATCTTCGGCGCGCTGGTGCCCGCGTTCGCCGCCGGAACGCTGGCCGCGTGCGGGATCGCCTGGACTGGCGACCCGGCGCTGCGCGGAACCGCCCCGCTGGCCGCGTTCGTGCTGCTGATGGGGGTCGCGCTCGCCATCACCGCGGTGCCGGTGCTGGCGCGGATCCTTCTCGACCGGGGGATCAACGGCACACCGTCCGGCCGGGTGGCGCTGAGCGCCGCCGTGCTCACCGACGCGGTGGCGTGGCCGGTGCTGGCCGTGGCCGTTGGCCTGACCTCCGGCAGTCTGACCCGTGCCGCCGTCGCGTTGATCACCCTGCTGGCCGGTGTGGCCGCCGCGCTCGGACTGCGCCGCCTGCTGCGTACCGGGCTCGCGAACCGGGTGTTCGCGTGGTTGCCTGGCGGCACGGCCCTGGTGCTGGCCGCTGCCGCGCTGGGCGCGGCGAGCCTTGCGGAACGGTTGGGGCTTCACCTGGTGTGCGGCGCGTTCCTGGTCGGCCTGGCGATCCCGACGGGCGACGCGGCCGAGCCGTGGGCACGGCCGGTGCGCTGGGTGTACACCGTCGGCCGATGGCTGGTGGCGGTCTACTTCGTGGTCGCCGGAGTGACCCTGTTCGCCCGGCCGCTCGGCACCACTCCGTGGCTGGCGACGCTGGTGGCGACGCTCGTGGTGACCGTTCTGGCCGTGGTGAGCAAGATCGGCGGCGGCTACGCCGGTGCCAGGCTGGCCGGTCACCCCCGCCGGAGTGCCGCCGAGATCGGCGTGCTGCTGAACACCCGTGGCCTGACCGAGGTGGTAGTGCTGCAGATCGGGCTCAGCGTAGGCATCCTGACTCCGCTGCTGTTTCTGGCCTGCCTCGTCATGGCGTTGGTGACCACGAGTCTCACCGGTCCGGCGCTGTCCTTCATCGATCATCGGGCAGCGCGGCAGGGCGCAACTGCCGGACCCGGCCCGCGGAGGTGAAGGTGATGACCAACGTGCCTTCCGACTCGGTCACCGGGGCGAGCCTGGCCGACTACCGCTCGTTCATGTCGCGCTTTCCCACTGGCGTTTCCATCGTCACCGCCAAGGACCCCAGCGGGCGACCGTGGGGCATGACGTGCTCGTCGGTGTGCAGTGTGGCGCTGGAACCGCCGACACTGCTGGTCTGCCTGCGCGTCGGCAGCCCGACCCTGGCGGCCATCCTGAGACAGAGCACCTTCGCGGTGAACCTGTTGCACGAAGGCGCCCAGCCGGCCGCGGAGCTGTTCGCCTCGGGCGCCGCCGACCGCTTCGACCGGGTTCGCTGGGCCGCCGGACCGGGCGCCGGCGGTCCGCACCTGCTCGACCACGCACACGCCGTGGCGCACTGCCAGGTCAGCGGTACTTGTCCGGTCGGCGACCACACGGTCGTGTTCGGTGAGGTGTACCAGACATCGCGGCAGGAAGGGCAGCGCCCGCTGCTGTACGGCATGCGCAGTTACGCCGCCTGGCCAGTGCGGTGACCGTCGATCACCACAGGAGGATTCGATGCCGTTCGCGGCCATCACCTATGACATCAAAAGCGGCCATGAGGACGAGGTCGCCGAGGTGTTCGGCAACTTCCGCCGACCGAAGTCGGCCGTCGTGCCCGGCGCCGCCGGGCGACCCGCCGCCCGGATCCTGGCCACTGCCGTGTTCATCAGGGACGACCTGCTGGTCCGGTTCATCGAGTACGAGGGTGATCTGGAGGCGGTGGCGCGATACATGGCCGGCCAGCCTGGTGTGCAGGAGGTGGAACGCCGACTCGCGCCCTACCTCAACTCGCCGCGCGACTCCGGCACCGCTGATGGCTTCGTGGCCACCTTCCACGCCAGCCTGCTGCGTTGTGTCAGCCAGCTCGCCGCGCCGAGGAACGCCGTCGGCGACTGACGACTGAAGGTGCACGGCCGCGTGGAGTGGCCCCCGCACCGGACCACTCTGCGCGGCCGTCGCCATGCCGTCAGTCCTTGTGGCACACGACCAGCGTGTCGTAGTCGCCGAGCGGTTGCTCTGTGGACGAACGGAAACCGGCGGCTCGCGCGTGCGCGTGGATCTCCTGTGCCGGGTACTCCGAACCACCATCGGTCACCAGCAGCATGTCCAGGCTGATGACGAGGTTCTCCACCGCGTTCGGGCCGTCGTCCAGCATCCGGTCGTACACCAGCAGCGCACCGCCGGGGCTGATCGCGTCGAAGGCCTTGCGCACCAGGTAACCGCGCTGCTCGGTGTCCCAGTCGTGGAGCACGTGGCCGAGCATCACCACCTCCGCGGGCGGCAGGGCGCACTCGAAGAAGTCGCCGCCGTGGAAGGTCACCGTCGCGGACTGGCCCGACCGCGCCATGTGCTCGTCGAAGAACGGCTTCATGGGTGGCAGGTCGAAGACGTGCCCGGCCAGGTGTGGGTGGGCCTGGACCAGCTGACCGACCAGGTTGCCCCGGCAGCCGCCCACGTCGAGCACCGACCGGTAGCCCGGCCAGGCGAACGCCTCGATCAACGACGGGCCCAGCTGCTGGGTCAGCGCGTCCATCATGCCGATGAACTGGCGCAGCAGCACCGGGTTGCTGGTCACGTCCGCGAAGTCCCCGCCGGACTGCTTGGCGCCGGTACGCAGCGCGTCGGACAGCCTGCCCCACGCCGGGTACAGGTTTCGGTTGGAGCGCAACAGGAAGCCACCGATGTACGTCGGCTGGTCGCGAACCAGGTACTGGTCGGCGGCCGCGGTGTTGCGGAACCAGCCGTCCTGCTTGGCCAGCAGGCCGAGGGCGGTCAGCAGGTGCAGGAAGTCGGAAAGGCCCCGGCCGTGCAGGCCAAGGCGCCCGCGGATCTCCTCCTCGGTCGCGGGACCCGTGTGCAGTGCACCGAAGAGGTCCAGCTCCACCGCGGTGAGCAGCGCCTTCGCGTCGCAGAAAGCGTTGCCCATTCGGAGAATGCCGGCGGGCGAACGGACGTCCGGAGCGGTTGTCGTCATGTCCTCTGATCCCTTTCCTCGAAGGTTTGGGAAAGCGCACGCGTGCCGCCACGATCCCCGCCCACCTTGGAGGGACGCTCGAACCCGGTTGGATCGGGGCAGTCCACGGCGAACTGCGCCCGCCACGAGGGAATCTCGAGGCCGCGCCGATAGACCTGCACCCCGGACACATCGCGGTTGCGCGCAGACCTGACAAGGAAACAGCCATGGTTGACGTGAGGGTTCCGGTACTGGTCGTGGGCTGCGGACCGGTCGGTCTGTCCGCAGCGGTGTTCCTCGGGCGCCTCGGGGTGCGCTGCGTGGTGGTGGAGAAGCGCGGCGAGACCTCGCTGCTGCCGCGTGCTCCCGGCCTGCAGGCCCGTACCATGGAACTGTTCCGCGCCGCCGGCTTCAGCCGGGAGATCCGGGCGCTGGAGATGGGCGACTCGCATCCGTACTTCGAGGGCGGCATCATCCAGGTCCGCACCTTCGCCGAGATCGACGACGCGGTCACCCTGGAGGCGCCGTCCCTCGACGGCCCGGAAATCAGCCCGGAACGCGTGATGGGCTGTGGCCAGGACCGCTACGAGAAGGTGCTCGCCGACCTGGCCCGTCAGGGTGGCAGCGAGGTCAGGTTCAGCACCAGGCTGGTGTCGTTCGAGCAGGACGCCGAAGGTGTCACCGCGCGTCTGGAGCACCTGCCGACGGGGGAGCAGACCACTGTGCGGGCCGACTACCTGGTCGGTGCGGACGGTGCGAGCAGCACCACGCGCCGGTTGCTCGGCGTGTCACGGTCCGGCCGCGGCACGGTGTTCGACGCACTGAGCATCTACTTCCACGCACCCGAGCTGGAATCTCTGCTCAAGGGCCGCAAGTTCATCCTGTGCTACGCCACCGAGGCGCGCGGCACCATGATGGGTCTGTCCCGGCTGCACGGCTGCGACCCGTGGCTGGCTGCGCCGTTGTACTTCCCGGAGAAGGGGGAGACGCCCGCGGACTTCACCGACGAGCGCTGCGTGGACATCATCCGTACCGCCGCCGGCCGGCCCGGCATGCACGTCGAGGTCTTGGCGAAGGTGCCGTGGCAAGGCGCCCAACTGGTCGCGGACACGTTCCGGGTCGGCCGCGTGTTCCTGGCGGGCGATGCCGCGCACGTGCACCCGCCTGCCGGCGGTTTCGGTGCCAACACCGGCATCCACGACGCGCACAACCTGGCCTGGAAGCTGGCCGGGAGATACCACGGCACGGTCGCCGAGCCGCTGCTGGACACCTACGACGCGGAGCGGCGACGGGTCGGCGCCGCCATGGCCGAGCAGGCCATGGTGCGCAACCGAATCCGGCACGGCCATGCGGACGAACAGACCCGCGCCGCCATGGTCGACGACATCATCATCACGCTCGGCTACCGGTACCGCTCGGCGGCGATCACCGACTCCGACGAGGACGTTCCGGTGCTCACCCCCAGGCTGCGCCTCACCGGCCAGCCGGGTACCAGGGCACCGCACCTGTGGCTACGCCGCGACGGCGAGCGCATCTCCACGATCGACCTGTTCTGGGACGACTTCGTGCTGCTCACCGGCTGCCGCCGCACCGGATGGCCGGAGGCCGCCGAGCGCGCGGGCAAACAGTTCGGCACGCCGGTCAGCAGCTACGTGGTCGCCGAGGATGGCGACCTGACACCCGAGAACGGCGACTGGGCCCGCGCATACGGGGTCGGTCCGGACGGAGCCGTGCTGGTCCGCCCCGACGCGTTCGTCGCCTGGCGATCGCCTGGCCCGGTCGACGACCAGGACAAGGCGCTCGTCGATGCGCTCGGCCGGGCCACCGGGAACCGGACGTGACCGGGGATGCACCGGCGGCGAACCGGGTGACGATGTGGCGGATGCCGGCCTGGTACCGCGCGTTGTTCTCGGCCGACCTGTTCGAGCGGTTCGGCTTCTACGGACTGCAAGCCGTCCTCGTGTTGTACGTGTCCGCACCGACGGCTCGCGGTGGCCTCGGTCTGGCCCCGGCCGACGCCGCCTCGGTGTTCGGTGCGTGGATCGCGCTGATGTTCGTGCTGTCCCTGCCGGGGGGCTGGGTCGGCGACCGGGTGCTCGGCCAGCGGCCGGCCATGCTCACCGGCTGCACGCTCAGCGTGGCGGGTTTCCTGTTGCTGACCGTTCCCGCCGGGTGGGCCGCGGTGATCGGGCTGATCGCGCTGGCCCTCGGCGGCGGGCTGTTCAAACCCAACCACCAGGCACTGGTCAACGTCATGTTCGGTGACGAGCACGGCCGCGAGGCCGGTATCTCGCTGATGTACGTGGCCACCCAGTTCAGCGCGTTGCTCGCGCCGTTGGCCGCCGGCTACCTCGGCGAGCGGGTGAGCTGGAGTCTGGCCTTCGCCGTGTGCGCGCTGGCGCTCCTGCTCACCGGGGCCACGGTGGCCGTGGCCGCGTCGCGGTTCCACGGGGTCGGCGCCCACGCCGCCCGTCCACTCACGACAGTGGAGGCACGCCGGGCCCGCCGCCGCGTCGCGGTGGTGCTCGCGGTGCTGGCCGGGACGTCGGCCGTTCTTGGTGTGGCCGGGGCGCTCGGCCCGCGCACCGCGATCGTGGCGGCTGGGCTGCTGAGCGTGCTCGCCCCGGTCGTCGCCTACCTCGCACTGCGCCGGCATCCGGAACTGGGCACGGCCGACCGCCGCAGGCTCGGCGCGTTCCTGGCAGTGCTGCTCGGTGCCACCCTGTTCTGGATGATCATCGCGCACAGCGCCTCGCTGCTGACCCTGTTCGCCCGCGACCACCTGCGCCGCGAGGTGTTCGGGTTCAGCGTGCCGGCGAGTTGGCTTCAGGCGGCGATCCCGCTGTTCATCCTGATGCTCGCTCCGCTGATCGCGGGCGCGCTGCCCAGGATCGGCGGTCGGCACGGCGTGCCGGTGAAGTTCGCCATCGGCCTGATCCTGGTCGGTGCGGGGTTCCTGGTGATGGCGTTGGCCGCGCGGCTGGCCGCGGACGGGGACCGGGTGTCCCCGGTGTGGCTGTTGGTGGTCTACCTGTCCGGCGCGGTCGGCGAGGTCGTGATCGCCGCGGTCAGCATCGCGGCCACGGCCACCGTGCTGCCCAGGCGGTTCATCGGTCACATGCTCGGCATGTACTGGCTGTTCGCCGCGCTCGGCGGTGGCCTCGGCAGCGGCATGGTGCAACTGGTCCGGGTGTTGCCCGAGGCGGTGTACTACCTCGCCCTCGGCGTCGTGACCACGCTGGTCGGCACCGCGTTCGCGGTGGGCCGCCGACGGCTTGCCACCGCACTGTCCGGCACTGGCGCACCGAAGCAGGGTTCCACGACGTCGGCGGTCTCCAGCTGAGCGGTGCACCCAACATGAAGGGAGAGCTTTTCGTGGACCAGGGGTTGTCAGGCAAGCGGGTGCTCGTCACCGGCGGCACCAAGGGCATCGGGCGGGCCACGGTGCTGGCGTTCGCCCGCGCCGGCGCGAAAGTGGTCACCTGCGGTCGTGCGGACAGTGAAGCCGCCGCGAGTCTCAGCCGCGGGCTGAAGGAGTTGGGCCAGGTGCACAAGGTGGTCGCCGCCGATGTCACCAGGCCTGAGGACGTCGCCGCGCTGGTCGAGGAGACTCGCACCGCGCTGGGCGGGTTGGACGTGCTGGTGAACAACGTCGGCGTGGACGGCATGGTGCCGTTCGAGCGGTTGGCCGTCGCCGAGTGGCAACGCGTGGTGGACCACAACACCACCACCGTCTTCCTCGTCACCCAGGCCGTGTTGCCGCTGCTGGCCAACGGCTCGTCGGTGGTGAACATCGGCTCGTCGGTGGCGCTGCGCGGCCGGGCCAACGGCGTGCACTACACCACGTCCAAGGCCGCGCTGATCGGCTTCACCCGGGCGCTGTGCAAGGAGGTCGGGCCGCGCGGCATCCGGGTGAACGCCGTCGCGCCCGGCCTGACCGAAACCGAACCGGGAGCGGGCCTGCCCGCGCATGCCGTCGAGCGAATCGTCGGGATGACCGCGCTCGGCCGGATCTGCCAACCGGAGGACGTCGCGGGTGCGGTGCTGTTCCTGGCCGGTGACACCTCCCGTTACATCACCGGTGTGACGCTCAATGTGGACGGAGGTGTGTGATGCCGTACGCCGCGGTCACCTACCGGGTGCTACCCGGGCACGAGGACGAGATCGCCGAGATCTTCGCGGGCTTTCAGCGCATGGACACCCCGGTGTTCCGGGACGACAACGGCGACGCGGCCGGCAGGCTGCTCGGCACCGCCGTGTTCATCAAGGACGACGTGGTGGTTCGCGTGATCCACTACGAAGGCGACTTCGCCGCGGTCGGGCGGCACGTCGGTGCTCAGCGCGGCGTGCACCTCATCGAGGAGAAGCTGGCGCCTTACCTGGCCCAGCAGCGGGACACCAGTACACCGCAGGGGTTCGAGGCGTACTTCCGGGATGCCGCCATGCGGTGCGTTTCGCAGATGTCGGTTGACACCCACCCGGAAATCCGGTCGTGACCAAGCAACGGTCGGCGGCCGTCATCGGACTGGGCGCGATGGGTGCCGGCATGGCCAGGGCCTTGCTGGCCGCCGGGTTCGACGTCACCGTGTTCAACCGCACCGCGGCGAAGGCGGCACCGCTGGCCGCGGCCGGTGCCCGCGTGGCGGACTCGGCTGCGGGCGCCGCGGCGGAGGCGGACGTGGTGCTGCTCAGCCTCGCCGACGAGAACGCGGTGGCGGAGGTGCTCCTCAAGGATCTGGCCACCACCCTGCGTCCCGAACAGCCGGTGGTGGACAGTTCCACGGTGTCCCCCGAGTTCTCCCGGCGGGCTGCCGCACTGCTCGCCGACGCCGGGCTGAGCAGGGTGGAGGCCTGTGTGCTCGGCAACCCGGAGATGGCCGCGCGGGGTCGGCTCCGCGTGTTCACCGCAGGGGACGAGTCCACTGTGGATAGTGCACGGGACGTGCTGGACGCGCTCGGTCAGCAGGTCCGGCACGTCGGTGCGGTCGGTGCGGCCAGCTCGCTCAAGCTGGCGTTCAACCTGCTGCTCGGGGTGCAGACGGTCGGGCTCGCCGAGGCGGTGGCCTTCGCCGAGAGCTCCGGGCTCACCAGGGAGCTGGTGCTGGACGTGTTCGACGCCAGCGGTTGGCGGTCGCCGGTGCTCGCCTTCCGTGCCGAGTTCATGCGCCGCCGCGAGTACCAGCCGGCCGGGTTTCGCAGCGCACTGATGCACAAGGACTTGACCCTGGCCGACCGCGAGGCTGGTCTGCACCACCTTGACCTGCCACTGGTGCGGCTGGCCGCACAACGGTACGCCGCCGCGATCTTGGTCGGTCACGGCGACGACGACGCCGCTGTCGTGGTGGACGCGTAGCCGGAGCCGAGCTCAGACTCACGGAAGGAATCACATGGACATCGGAGTTGGCCTGCCGACAACCGTCCCGGGCGCCGACGGTCGGCAGCTCGTCGAGTTCGCGCGCCGGGCCGAACACAACGGGTTCCACACGCTGGCCGTGATCGACCGACTGGTCTACGACAGCTACGACAGCATCGTCGCGCTCGCGGCCGCGGCCGCGGCCACCGAGCGGATCACCCTGGCGACCACCATCCTGCTGGCCGGGTACCGTCCCAGCGTCGCCGAGCTGGGCAAGCAGCTGGCGAGCGTGGACCGGCTCTCCGGCGGGAGACTGGTCGTCGGCGTGGCCGCGGGTGGCCGGGAGGACGACTTCCAGGCCACCGGCGTGCCGTACCACACTCGAGGCCGGCGGCTGGACCAGCTCCTGACGGAGCTCCAGCGGGTGTGGGCAGGCCAGGGTGAGGTGCCCGGCATCGGCCCCCGGCCCGTCAACGGGCAGATCCCGGTCTGGGTGGGCGGCCATTCCCCGGCGGCGCTGAGCCGGGCCGCGCGGCACGGCATCGGCTGGATCTCCCCGGGAGGTTCGGCCGCCGCCTACCCCGAGCTGGTGGCGAAGGCGAAGGCGGTGTTCGCCGAGGAGGGCCGCACCGACGTGCCACGGATGGCCGCGATGACCTACGTCGCGCTCGGTGATGACCGCGGGCAGCGCGCCGCCCAGTACCTGCTGGACTACTACTCCTATCTCGGCCCCAAAGCGCAGTTCCTGGCCGGCGCGGTGATCGCCGACGAGGCACGGCTGCGGGGGACGATCGACGGGTACGCCGCCGCGGGCTGCGACGAGCTGCTGCTCTTCCCGTGCACCGCTGACGTCGGGCAGCTCGACCTGATCGCGAAGGTCGCTCTGCCGTGAGCGAGGCACCCGGTGTCGCCGAGCAGCGGCCATGATCACCGGCCTGCTCGGCGTGGTGGCACTGGTCGGCAGCGGCGTGGTGACCGGCGTGCTCTTCGCCGTGATGCTCAGCGTGCTACCGGCTTTGATGGTGATGCCGGTGGATCGATACGTGTACACGCACCAACTGATCGGCAGGCACTGGGACCCGGCCATGCCGATCATCGTGCTCGGCTCGACGCTGGCCGATCTCGTGCTGGTGGTGCTCTCGCCGGGCAGCCGGTGGCTGTTCGCGGCCGGTGCGATGCTGCTGATCGGTGTGTCGGTGATCTCGCACTTCCGCAACGTGCCGATCAACCGCCGGATCAAGTGCCTCGACCCGGATGACATTCCCGAGGGCTGGTCCGATCCACGGCGGCTGTGGCGGCGCTGGCACGCGCTGCGCACGGTGCTCGCCATGCTGGCTCTGGTCGTGAACGCGGCCGCGTTCACGCTGCGCTGAACGCCCCAGTCCTCAGTGGACCCGTGTCCCACGTCGCGAGTGTTCGGGGCCACCCCGCGTTCGGCGTCGCCTTCGAGGGGCGTTCGAGACGGGTTCAAGCAGCTCACGGGAGCCTTGTCAGGCCGACGATGGACGGTGCGGAGTACGGAAGGCGTGGACATGATGGGCACAGACAACCGCACGGGTGACGCGGCGGCCTGCCCTGTGATCACCGGAATCGGCGTGGTGGCACCGACGGGAGTCGGCGTGGACGCACACTGGCAGGCCGTGCTGGCAGGCAAGTCGGGAATCGTGCGCATCGACCGCTTCGATCCGTCGCCGTACCCGGTGCGGTTCGCCGGACAGGTACCGGGATTCGTCGCCAAGGACCATGTGCCCGGCCGGCTCATCCCGCAGACCGACGCCTGGACCCAGCACAGCCTGGCCGCCACCGCCGAGGCGTTGGCCGACGCCGGCGTCGACCCGGCGGACCTGCCGGAGTACGAGATGGGCGTGGTGACCGCCGCGTCGTCCAGCGGTGCCGAGTTCGGCCAGCGGGAGATGCAGCGGCTGTGGGGCACCGGACCCGACTGGGTCAGCGCCTATCAGTCCATCGCGTGGTTCTACGCGGCTACCACCGGACAGGTGGCGATTCGGCACGGCATGCGCGGCCCGTGCGGGGTGTTCTGCTGCGAACAGGCCGGCGGCCTGGACACCGTCGGCCACGCGCGCCGCCTCACCCGCACCGGCACCCGGGTGGTGGTCAGCGGCGGCACCGACGCTCCGCTGTGCCCGTACGCGTTGGTCGCGCAGATCAGCGCGGGCAATATGTCTACTGTGGACGATTCGGCACGGGCGTTCCTGCCGTTCGGCCTGGACGCGTCCGGCTACCTGCCTGGCGAGGGCGGCGCGGTGCTGATCGTGGAAAGCCGCGGATCCGCCGCCGCACGGGGCCGCGATCCCGGCTACGGCGTGGTGGTCGGTTACGCCGCCGGGATGGACCCCGCGCCCGGGTCATCCCGTCCGCCCGTACTGCGGCGCACCATCGAGCGAGCCATGGCCGACGCGGGCGTCACCCCACCCGATGTGGACGTGGTGTTCGCGGACGCGGCAGGCGTTCCGGAGCACGACCTCGTCGAGGCGCAGGCGATCAGCGCGGTGTTCGGGCCGAAGGCCGTTCCGGTCACCGCGCCCAAGACCCTCACCGGGCGGCTCTACGCGGGCGGCTCCGCGCTGGACGTGGCCACGGCCTTGCTCGCCATGCGCGACGGTGTCATCCCGCACACCGTCGGCCCGGACGACCTGGCCGCCGGCTGTGACATCGACCTGGTCACCGGCCAGCTGCGGGAGCGGCGGCTGCGCCGGGTGCTGGTGCTGGCCAGGGGCCACGGCGGCTTCAACTCGGCTCTCGTGCTCGAGAAGCCATGAAACGAGGAGGATCACGATGAACGGGTTCACCCTGGACGACCTCCGGGAAATCATGCGCGCCAGCGTCGGCGTGGACGCGGAAGTCGACCTGGACGGCGAGATCGCCGACGTCGAGTTCGCCGAACTCGGCTACGACTCGCTGGCGGTGATGGAGTTGGCGGGCCAGGTGCGGCGCCGCCTCGGAGTGTCCATTTCGGACGACGACGCGCTGCGGATCACCACGCCGGGCAAGGCGGTCGACTACGTCAACGGCAAGCTCGCCGAGGCGGCGTACTGACATGGCGGAGCACACCGACAACGAGATCGTCATAGCCGCCCCGATGGACCTGGTCTGGCGGATGACCAACGACATCGAGTCGTGGCCGACGCTGTTCAGCGAGTACTCCGATGCCACCATCCTGGAGCACGGGGACGACGGCACCACCCTGTTCCGGCTGACGCTGCACCCCGACGCCGATGGCACGGTGTGGAGTTGGGTGTCGGCGCGTAAGCCCGATGAGCGAACAAGGACGGTCCGCTCGCAGAGGGTGGAGACCGGCCCGTTCAAGTACATGTGGATCTTCTGGGAGTACCTGCAGACCGATGCGGGCGTGCGCATGCGCTGGGTGCAGGACTTCGAGATGAAGCCAGGACTGCCGGTGGACGACGCGGCGATGCGCGAGCGGCTCGACCGCAACACCCCGGTGCAGCAGCGGCTGATCAGGGACAAGATCGAGGCCGTGGCGGATGCCAGTGAGCCGGTGGCCGGGGGAGTGCGCTGATGTCCGAGGCGAACGGGAACGTGTTCCGGGTGATGCTGCGCATGCGGATCAAGCCCGGGATGGCGGCCGAGTTCGAGCGGGTGTGGCTGGACATCGGCGAGTCGGTCACCTCGCACCCGGCCAACCTCGGCCAGTGGCTGTCGCGCGCCGACGAGGACGGCGTCTACTACATCGTCAGCGACTGGGTGAGCGAAGCCGGTTTCCGCGTGTTCGAGACCAGCAGGCGTCACCTGGAACACCGGCAGCAGTTGCATCCGTACCGCTCCGGCGGCTCGATGACGACCATGCACGTGGTGGCCCACCTGCCCGGGGCAGCGGGCGGCCGCACCCACGAGGAGTGGGAGGCCGCGCGATGATCGGCGAAGTGCGGGTGCTGCTGTACCACGACACCGCGGACGTGACCGGCATCGAGGCGGCGTACCACCAGGTCAGCCACAACCTGGCTGGAGTACCTGGGCTGCTCGGCAACGAACTGCTCCGCTCGGTGCCGGATCCCACCGGGTTCGTGGTGGTCAGCCACTGGCGGGATCTCGCCGCGTTCCACAAGTGGGAGCGCGGTGTGGATCACCGGGACAGCACCGCGCTGTTGCGCCCCTACCGCGACACCAGCCTGCCCCGACCATTCGGCGTCTACCAGGTGACGGCGGCCTATTCGGGCGACCGCACACCGGCCCGGTAGACGGACCGGCATGGCAGCCCACGTGGCAGCAACCGCACCTCAGGGGAACGTGGCGCGAACCAGCCACCGGTACGCACCAAAACGAACGGTGCCAGCTCAAGGTGACCAGGCGTCGAAATCTCGGGGAGGCGGAACTAGCATGACCAGTACCGTGGATCGGGCCGACCCGGTCGGCGGCGGCGCGGACGACTGGCTGGCCTGCCGCAAGTGCCAGTCCTTGTTGTACCGCAAGCGTTTCGACCGGCTCGGCCGCGTCTGCCCGGACTGCGGCTGGCACGGCCCGCTGACCGCGCGGCAGTGGCTCGACCGGCTGTTGGACGCCGGGTCTGCCCGCGCCGTGCTCCCCGGGCCGTCCGTCCACGACCCACTGGAGTTCACTGACCTGGTGCCGTATGCGGTGCGGCTGCAGCGGGCGCGCAGCGCGACCGGCATGGCGGACGCCGTCGCCGTCGCGCAGGGCACGGCGCGCGGCAGGCGGCTCGTTGTCGCGGCCATGGACTTCCGGTTCCTCGGCGGCAGTCTGGGTACCGCAGCCGGGGAGGCGATCGCCACCGCGGCCGAGACGGCGCTGGCCGAGCGGGTACCGCTGCTCGTGGTCACTGCCTCGGGCGGGGCGCGCATGCAGGAGGGTGTGCTCTCCCTCATGCAGCTGCCCAAGACCATCAACGCGATGAGCGCGCTGGACGAGGCCGGCCTGCTGACCGTGACCCTGGTGGCCGATCCGACCTTCGGCGGGGTGGCGGCGTCCTACGCGACCCATTCGGACGTGATCCTCGCCGAACCGGGCGCGAGGATGGGGTTCGCCGGGGCCAGGGTGATCGAGCAGACGATCCGCCAGCGGCTGCCCGACGGCTTCCAGACCGCGGAGTTCCTGCTCGACCACGGGCTGGTCGACGGGGTGTGTCCGCGGGCCGAGCTGCCGCACACGCTGGCCGCGTTGCTGGCCATCGGCGACCGGCCGGCCACCGGGTGGGGCCGGGACCGGGCCGACCCGGTGTGGCGCGATCCGGACCAGGTCCCGCAACAGTCGATCGACCGACTCGTCCGGCTGTCGCGGCACTTCGACCGGCCCAGCACCCTCGACCTCCTCACCGCGTGGACTGACGGGTTCGTCGAGCTGCACGGTGACCGGCTCGGCGAGGACTGCCCGGCGATCGTGGGCGGCCTGGCCCGGCTGGACGGCCTGCCGGTGATGGTGATCGGTCACCAGAAGGGCAACAGCACCGCCGAACTGGTGCGCCGAGGTTTCGGCATGTCCTCGCCTGCGGGCTACCGCAAGGCGATCCGGCTGATGCGCATGGCGGCCAAGCTGGGCATCCCGGTGATCACCTTGGTGGACACACCCGGCGCCTACCCCGGCCGCACCGCCGAGGAACACGGCCAGGCGCACGCGATCGCGCAGTGCCTGCGGACGCTGGGCGGCCTGCCGGTCCCGGTGGTCAGCCTGATCACCGGGGAGGGCGGCAGCGGTGGCGCTCTCGCACTGGCTGTGGCCGACCGGGTGTTGATCTGCGAGCACGCCATCTACTCCGTGATCAGCCCCGAGGGCTGCGCGGCGATCCTCTGGCGGGATCCCGGTGCGGCCGCGGCCGCCGCGGCCGCGCTGCGGGTCGATGCCCGGTCGCTGCTCCGGCTGGGCGTGGTCGACGGCGTCGTGCCGGAACCGGGAGGTGGGGCCCACCGAGATCCCACGGCGACCACCAGCCTGGCCAGGGACGCCGTGGTCTGCGCACTGCGAGAGCTGCTCGGCCGGCCAGGCACCGAGCTGGTGGCCGCCCGCAGAGCCAGGTTTCGTCGGTTCGGCACGACTGAGCGTTGAAGGTGGGAGTGCGCACATGACAGGCATGCGAGTGACCGGCGCGTACCGCGGTTCGGGTGATGGCGTGGAAGCCGGCCCGCTGGAGGCCACCGTCGCCCAGCTCGGCGCGCAGGACGCGATCCAGGTGCTGTGCCAGGGCGTCGCCGACGTGGTGCGCGCCGCACCGCTGCGGCCCAGCCGGGTCAGCGTGCGGTTCGGCTGTGCCAGTCTGGACGTCGAGTGGCCCGCGACGGCATCGGTCGACGCGGCCGTCCCCGCGCCGGACGCCGAATCGAAGCCGGAACTGGACACCGTCACCGCGCCACTGGTCGGCACCTTCTACCGCGCTTCCGAACCCGGGGCCACCCCGTTCGTCGCCCCGGGCGACCTGGTGGAACCGGGACAACAGGTAGCCATCATCGAGGCGATGAAGCTGTTGAACCCGATCCTCGCCGAGCAGCACGGCGAAGTGGTCGACGTGCTCGTTGCCGACGCGCAACCAGTGGAGTACGGCCAGCCGCTGCTCCGGCTGAGGCCACCACGGACGGAGCGAACGGGGTGAACGCGACGACACCGGAGGATCGGCCGTTCGGGACCGTGCTGGTGGCCAACCGGGGTGAGATCGCCCTGCGAGTGGTGCGCACCTGCCGCGAGATGGGCATCCGCACGGTGGTGGTGCACTCCACCGCCGACCGCGACTCCGCCGCGGTGCTGGCCGCGGACGAGGCCGTGCAGATCGGCCCCGCCGCACCGAAACGGAGCTACCTGTACCCGCCTGCGATCGTCGAGGTGGCGCTGCGCACCGGCGCCGAGGCCGTGCACCCCGGCTATGGGTTCCTCGCCGAGGACCCGGACTTCGCCGAGATCTGCGCCCGCAACGGGCTGGTGTTCGTCGGCCCGAGGCCGGAGGTGATGGCCCGGCTCGGGGACAAGGCGGCGGCCCGTCGGCTGATGGCCGAGACCGGGCTGCCCGTTCCGCAGGGGAGCGCCCGGCCGCTGACCGATGCGCGGGACTTGGCCGCGGTGGCGAGGGAGATCGGCCTGCCCTTGATCATCAAGGCGGTGGCAGGCGGTGGGGGCCGCGGCATGTCGGTGGTGTGGCAGGCCGACCAGCTGCTGCCCGCCTTCCGGGCCACTCGCGCGGCCGCTGGCGCGGTGTTCGCCGACGACCGGGTGTACGCGGAGCGGTTCCTGCCCGGAGCGCGGCACATCGAGGTGCAGGTACTCGCCGACGACCACGGCAACATCATTCACCTCGGCGCGCGGGACTGCTCGGTGCAGCGCCGCTACCAGAAGCTGATCGAGGAGAGCCCCGCCCCGGCACTGGCGCCCGGGGTGCTCGGCCGGCTCACCGGTGCCGCGGTGGCCGGTGCTCGCTCGGTCGGCTACAGCGGCGCCGGCACTTTCGAGTTCGTGGTCGACGGCGACGACGTCGCGTTCATCGAGGTCAACTGCCGCATTCAGGTGGAGCACCCGGTCACCGAGATGGTCACCGGTGTGGACCTGGTCCGCGAACAGCTCCAGGTGGCCGCGGGCCGGCCGTTGTCCCTCGGCCAGGACGACGTGCGGCCACGGGGAGTCGCGGTCGAGTGCCGGGTGAACGTCGAGGACGCGGACCGTGACTTCCTGCCCTGCCCCGGCGTGCTGACCGAGTTCGTCCCGCCTGGGGGACCGTTCGTCCGGGTCGACACGCACGGCTATCCGGGGTGGCGGGTGCCTGCGGAGTACGACTCGCTGGTGGCCAAGGTGATCGCCTGGGCGCCGGACCGCCGACAGGCACTGGCCAGGATGGACCGTGCGCTGGCGGAGTTCCGCGTCAGTGGCCCTGGCGTGCGGACCACCCGGGACCTGTTGCGCGAGGTACTGGCTGACCCGGACTTTCGCGCAGCCGAGCACACCACGTCGTTGCTGGCCGAGCTGACCGCGCGCCGGTCGCGTCCCCACCGAGCAGGCTGAGCCGAGGAAGGACACCGTCATGGGGAGGGTACGAGTCGTCGTCATCGGCGGCGGCATCGGTGGGCTGTGCCTCGCCCAAGGGTTGCGCCAGGCCGGCGTGGACGTGACGGTGTACGAACAGGACAGTTCGCCCCGCGGCCGGTCGCAGGGCTACCGGCTGCGGATCAGTCCTGAGGGGGAGCGCGCGCTGCGGGACTGCCTGCCACCGCGAGTGCGGGACTTGCTGGTGGCCACGGCCAATGTGCGCTACGACAGCCAGCTCGTCGCCTACGACGAGAACCTGGTCGAGCAGTGGGCGCCGACATTCACCGACCCACGCGGTGAGGCGCCGGAGAAGGTGGACGCGGTGGACCGGGGCACGCTGCGCCGGGTGCTGCTCGCCGGTCTCGATCAGTCCGTCCACTTCGGACGGCAGTGCACCCGCGTCGAGCGGCGGGCCGATGGACAGGTGGTCGCGTACTTCGCCGACGGCACCCGTGCGGTGGGCGACGTGCTGGTCGCCGCGGATGGCACGAACTCACGCATCCGGGCCCAGTTGCGGCCCGGCGACGTGCCACGCGATCTTGGCGTGCGCACGGTCTTCTCCCGGATCTCGCGCGCTGCCGTGACGGCCGCGGACGTGCCCCCCGGGCTGCGCGACCGGTTCAGCTACGTGATCGGCTCGGACGGGTACCACCTCGGCTTGATGCCGATGATCTTCCGCACCAGGCCTGACGAGGCCGCCGCCCGGTGGTGGCCGGGTCTGCCGATGGACGACGTCGACGACTACTACATGTCCGTGTTCAACGTGCACCGCACCGACCTGGGCATCGACGACGAGACATTCTTCGCGATGAGCGGCACTCGGCTGTGCGAGTTGGTGCTGGAGCGCACCGCTGGCTGGCATCCAGGTCTGCGCGGCGTTGTCCGGCACGCCCAGCCGGACATGACCTTCGCGGTCGCACTGCGCGCCACCATGCCCGTCCAACCATGGGACCAGGGCAACCTGGTCGGCCTCGGCGACGCCGTGCACACCATGCCGCCTTCCGGTGGGGTCGGAGCCAACACGGCGGTGTGCGACGCCAGCGTGCTGTGCCGCGTGCTCACCGAGGTGGACCGCGGTGAGCGGGACCTGCCTGACGCGCTGGCCGACTACTACCGCGCGATGGTCGTCCACGCGAGCCAGGCGGTCGCGATGTCGTTGCGGATCGCCCAGTGGTCCATCAAGAAGCTGGACGTGCCGGTGCCCGACGCCGACGCCGGTAAGCCGCGGTGACCAAGGGAGGAAGGGATGAGCACTGCCGATGAGGGTGACCTGCCGGTGGCGCTGCTGCTGCCAGGCCAGGGCGCACAGCACATTCGCATGGCCGCGGGCCTCTACGGGCACGAGCCGGCGTTCACCGCCTTCACCGGGGCGATGGACGCCGTGTTCGACGCGCTCGACGCGCTCGGTGCGGACGGCGCCGCGGTACGCGCCGACTGGCTCAGCGAGCGGCCGAACGTCGGCATCGACCACGTCACGCGCTCGCAGATCCTGCTGTTCGCGGTGGACCACGCGCTGGGAGTGCAGCTTCGCGGAGTGGGTGTGCGGTTCGCGGCGCTGCTCGGTCACAGCGTGGGCGAGATCGCCGCGGCCGTGCTGGCTGGTGTCTTCACCTTGCCCAGTGCCGTTGCGCTGATGTGGGACCGGGTGACCCGGCTGGTCAAGGCGCCCCCTGGCGGCATGCTGGCTGTCGCGGCCAGTGCCGGGGAGGTGGCCGGCTACCTCTCCGGTGACGTGGTGGTCGGTGCCGTGAACGCCCCACGGCAGGTGATCCTGGCAGGACCGGCAACGCCGCTGGAGAAGGTGGCCGACGCGCTGCGGGGTGACGGGTACGTGTGCCGGTCGGTGCCGACCGGAACCGCGTTCCACAGCCCCATGCTGGCCGCGATGGCACATGAGGCCGTGCCAGAGCTGGCGCGGATCACCGTGAGCGCACCGCAGATCACCGTGTACTCGGGGTACACCGCCGCACCGCTGACTGCGGACGAGGTGCGTGACCCGCGGTTCTGGGCAAGCCACCCGGTCGCCCCAGTGCTGTTCTGGCCTGCGTTGAACGCCCTGTTGTCCGGCGGCGACTACCTTCTGGTTGAGGCAGGTCCCGGGCAGGGGCTGGCCACGGTGGCCCGGCGCCATCCCTCGGTCGCGGGCGGCCGCAGCCAGGTCGCCGCGGCCTTGCCCGCCCGGCCGTCGGGCGGGGCCGCCGACCGCGAGTCCATGCGTCGGCTGGTGGATCGGCTCTCCGGGTGAGCACCGCGGTGACACCCCGCGGGGAGTTGTTCCTCGCCGGCGTCGGGACGTGGCTGCCGCCGCCGATGCCGGTCGAAGAAGCGGTACGCGGTGGCCTGGTGGACGCGGAACTGGCGCGGCGCAGCGAGATGCTGTCGGTGACGGTCGCCGATGGCGACGAGGTACCCGCCGAGATGGCGGTGCGCGCCGCGGGGGAGGCGTTCCGGATGGCCGCGGGCGGTGGTACGGCCGCCGGGTGCCACGCCGAGGACGTTCGCCTCGTGTTGCACGCTGCCCTGTTCCACCAGGGCAACGAGTTGTGGTCGGCCGCGGGTTACGTGCAGCGCCGGACCATCGGCAACACCTGTCCGGCGATCGAGGTGCGGCAGGTGTCCAACGGCGGGATGGCCGCGCTTGACCTGGCATGGCGGTATCTGGCCACCTCGCCGGACGCGGGCGCGGCGCTGATCACCACCGCGGATCGGTTCTGCCTGCCCGGGTTCGACCGGTGGCGCAGCGATCCCGGCACTGTCTACGCCGACGGCGGCACCGCGCTGGTGGTGTCGACTCGCGGCGGCTTTGCCCGGCTGCTCGGTCTCGCCGTGGTGTCCGGGCCGGACCTGGAGGGCATGCACCGCGCCGGCCCGGCGCACGGCGTTGGTGTTCGGGTCACCACGCGGCCGGTCGACCTGGGTGCGCACAAGGCGGCGTTCGTCGCCGAGATCGGTATGGCGCGCACGGTGAATCGCGTCACCGAGGGCCAGCGGGAGGCGTTGCGAACGGCGCTGGACCTCGCCGGCACCAAGCTCACCGAGATCGACTGGTTCGTGCTGCCGCACTTCGGCAGGCGTCGGCTGCAGTCCAACTACCTGCGCCACCTGGATATCGGCCTGGATCGGACGACGTGGTCGTGGAACCGGACCGTCGGGCACCTCGGCGCCGGTGACCCCATCGCCAGCGTCGACCACCTGGTGCGGTCGGGCGCGGTCATCCCTGGACAGCGATGTCTGCTTATGGCGGTCGGCGCGGGCTTCACCTGGTCCTGTGCGATCATCGAGATCGACCGCCGGCTCCACCGGGCCGGCTGAGTTCGGTGGTGCCCATGTTCGCGATCGCGGGCGGACCGCGGATTTCCGCAGTACGCCACGGGAATTTTCCGGTCAACTCAATCCTCGGTCAACGCTCGATATACCGAGCGTCGATGTACCGCCGTTAGCATCGGCGCGCGGGAATTGGCCGATCACAAACCGGTCCCGATCGAATCGTCCTCAGGTGAGCCGCGAAAAGAGAGGGTTTTGTCATGCATGTAGGACTACTCGGCTCCTTGGAGGTTTCCCGCGAGGGCGTGCATGTGACGCCCTCGGCACCCAAATTGCGCCAAGTTCTCGCATTGCTGACATTGCAGGCGAACAAGATCGTTCGGAACGAGAAGTTCATCGAGGAACTCTGGGAGGACAATCCTCCGGCGAGCGTGACCACGACCTTGCAGACATACGTCTACCAGCTTCGCAAGTTGCTCAACCTGGACAAGTCCGGTGCCGGCCGCGGGGGCGAATGGGAGGCGCAGCCCGCGCTGTCCACTTCGTTCGGCGGCTACATGCTCTCCATCGATCCCCAGGCGCTGGACGTGCACTGTTTCGAGGCTCTGGCAGAGCGGGGGCGCCGGGACCTGGAAGCGGGCCAGGTCGCCGACGCGGCGAGGACGCTGGCCAAGGCCGTCGGGCTGTGGCGGGGACAGGCGTTGGTCGACGTCTCCTGCGGGCCCATCCTGAGTGCGGAGACGCTGCGGCTGGACGAACTGCGCAAGTGCACCCTGGAGCGGCGCATCGAGGCGGACCTGCGGCTTGGCCGGCACCAGGAGTTGATGGGGGAGCTGACCGGACTGGTCGCGGAACACCCCACCCATGAGGGATTCCAGGGCAAGCTGATCCTGGCGCTGTACCGCTCCGGCCGCCGGTCCGAGGCGCTGTACGCCTACCAGCGGATGCGGACCGTGCTCGCACGCGAGCTGGGCCTGGACCCTGCGGGCGAGTTGCAACGGCTGCACCGGGCGGTGCTCACCTCGGACCGCTGCCTGGATCTGCCCGCCGGCGTGGGGGCCGTGTACGGCGAGCCACGCCAAGAACCACCCTGCCAGCTGCCACCGAAGGGTGGCGTGCTGATCGGGCGTGAGGACGCCATGCGGGAAGTGCTTGACGGGCTGTCGCCGGTGGGGCTCGGCAGTCCGGCCGTGGTCGTGGTCACTGGTCCGCCTGGCTCCGGCAAGTCCGCGTTGTGTACGCACGCCGCGTATCGGGCGCGCGCCAGGTACCCCGACGGGCAGCTTTACACGCGCCTGCCGACCAACGGCGAGCCGGTGGACTGCGGCGCGGTGCTCGCCGGCTTCCTCCGCGCGCTCGGGGTTTCGGAGCGCCGTCTGCCGTCCTCAGTGGAGGAGTTGCGGCTGATGTTCCGTTCCCACACCGCTGACCGGCGTGCACTGGTCGTGGTGGACGACGTGACATCGGCCGACCAGTTGGCCATGGTGCTGCCCGGCGGTGAAGGCAACGGCGTGCTGGCCAGCAGCAGGCGGCGGCTGTCCGATCCGGGCGTGGGCACCGTGGTGGAACTGGGTGCGCTGGCCGTCGAGGAGGGTGTCCAACTGCTGATCGGCACGGTCGGCCAGCAACGTGTGCTCGCCGACCGGGACGCCGCGGCCGCGCTGGTGCGTGCCTGTGACGGCATGCCGTCCGCCCTGCAAGCCGTGGCCAGCAAGTTGCGGGCCCGGCCACACTGGCGGCTCGGTCGGGCCCTGCGGCTGATCGCCGACGAACTCTCCGGCGACGGCACCCGCCGAGCCGACCCGATGAACCTGCGCACCCCGGTAGAAGCCACCTACCGGTCGATGTCGCCGCAGGCACAAGCGGCTTTCCGGGTTTTCGCGTCGGTGGACGTGGCCACCCTCTCGGTCAAGACGGTGTCGACCATTCTGGGCACCGACGAACGGAGCGCGGAGTCACTGCTGGAGGACCTGACCGAGGCACACCTGATTGTGCCGTGCGGCGAGGAGAACGGCGGCGATTTCACCTACCGGTGCCTGCCCACGCTGCGGGTGACCGCTCGGCAGCTCTTTGCCCCACCAGAGGTACGTGTGCCCCCGCAGGCCGACAGCTCCAGCCGGGAACGCATCGACCAGCCGTCGATACACGGGCTGCGTGTGGTCCAGTAGCGTGCCTGTTCCGGCGACGGTGAACAGGCGAGCCCGATCCAATCAGGCGTCGGATCACCGCGCAGCACACCGATGTCCGCACTCACAGCGGGATGTTTCCGTGCTTACGCCACGTGTGCGGCAAAGACACCGTCTCGCCGACTACTTCCCGCGACCCGCGGAACAGCGCCGACCAGACCCCAAGCGATGACGTCCGACCGATACCGGGCAGGCGACAGAAAATCACGTACCGACGGGGTGGTCAGCTGGACGGCTGCCGGTCGAGATCTCGGCGAGCTGGAACCAGAGGAAAGCGTACCCCGGCAGGGTGAGCTGGTATGGCTGGTCGCCGATCTTCGGGAAGCGTCGCCCACCGGTCAGCTCAATGGGCATCCGGCCGACGAAGTCCGACAGGTCCAGCTCGACTGGTTGCGGCCAGCGCGACAGGTTGTGCACACAGACGATGAGGTCCTCTTCGAACCCGTGCTCGGGATTGGCCGGGAGATAGCGAAGATAGGCGAGGACGCTCGCGTTCGACGAGCCCAACTCGTGGAAGTAGCCGAGTCCGAAGGCGGGGTGCGCCTTGCGCACTTCGATCATCCGGTGGGTCCAGTGCAGCAGCGAGGACGTGTTGCACAGCTGTGATTCGACGTTGATCGCCTGGTATCCGTACACCGGGTCGGCGATCACTGGCATGGAGATCCGGTTGGGGTCGCAGTGTGAGAAACCGGCGTTGCGGTCGGGTGTCCACTGCATCGGTGTGCGCACTCCGTCGCGGTCACCGAGCCAGATGTTGTCGCCCATACCGATTTCGTCGCCGTAGTACAGGACGGGGGAACCAGGGAGGCTGAGTAGCATCGCGGTGCACAGCTGCAGCTGGCTGCGGTCGTTCTCCAGCAATGGCGCCAGTCGGCGGCGGATGCCGATGTTGGCTTTCATCCGGGGGTCTGTGGCGTACTCGGCGTACATGTAGTCGCGTTCCTCGTCGGTCATCTGCTCAAGGGTCAGCTCGTCGCGGTTGCGCAGGAAGATGGCCCATTGGCTGCTGGACGGCGCTGAGGGCGTCTGGGCGAGGATCTCCGATATCGGGAACCGGGACTCGCGGCGGACGGACATGAGGATGCGTGGCATCAGCGGGGAGTGGAACGCCATGTGGCACTCGTCGCCGCCAACCACGGGGTCACCGAAGTACTCCGCGGCGTCGGACGGCCACTGGTTGGCTTCGGCGAGGAGGACACGATCCTCGTACTCGTCGTCGACGACCTTGCGGCACCGCTTGAGGAACTCGTGTGTGCGCGGCAGGTTCTCGCAGTTGGTGCTCTCCTGCTCGAAAAGGTACGGCACCGCGCAAAGACGGAACCCGTCGACGCCCAGATCCAGCCAGAACCGCATCGTGTCCAGCATGGCTTCCTGGACCTCGGGATTGGCGTAGTTGAGGTCGGGCTGGTGCTGGAAGAACCGATGCCAGTAGAACTGGCCGCGGGCCGGGTCGTAGGTCCAGTTCGACGTCTCGGTGTCAGCGTGGATGACTCGGGCCTCGGGGTACATCCGGTCGTCGTCGCTCCAGACGTAGTAATCGCCGAACGGGCCGGACGGATCGTCGCGGGACGCCTGGAACCATGGGTGTGCGTCGCTTGTGTGGTTGAGCACCAGATCGCAGACGACCCGGATGCCGCGGCGGTGGGCTGCGTCCACCACGTCGACGAGGTCTTCGACGGTGCCGAACGCAGGCAACACCGCGCGGAAGTCGCTGACGTCGTATCCGGCGTCGCGCAGCGGTGAGGCGTAGAACGGCGGCAGCCACAGGCAGTCGACGCCGAGCCATTGTAGATAGTCCATCCTGGATGAAAGCCCGCGCAGGTCGCCTGTGCCGTCTCCGTCGGAGTCGAAGAAGGCGCTGACGAGCACCTCGTAGAACACCGCTGTCTTGTACCAGGTCGGGACGACGGGCTCGCCGATGAGGTCGAACCGGCGGCGCGGAGCGGTTTTGCGCAGAGCGGCGTTCCGGCTGAAGGCGAAGGTGTCCGCTGTGCCGGTGTTGCGCTGGTTGGGTTCGGGGAGCCCCTTCTGCTGCAGGCGTCGACGCAGGGAAATGTAGAGCATGCCCAAGGACAGGCGTTCTGGGGCGTCCGGGATTCCGTCACGAACGAGTTTCACGAATTCGTTCGTGAACGAGGTGGAGTGATCCCGCTGCTGCTCCAAGGGCACCACGTGCGCAATGCGATGGCTCGCTGTCAGCGTGTATATCCCTTGCGTCTCCGTCAGGCCTGCCACGTCGTCGCCCGACAGTGCCTCGATGGCGCGACCGGAGTAGCAGCAGTCCAGTATCACGATCTTCGTACGGGCGGGACTGTCGAGCAGCAGTCCGCGGACGCGGTCGTACTCCAGTCCGGTGAGGTCGGGGTCGGAACCGAGGGTGTCGGACATGACGAGGCACAGTTCACCACGGGGCAGAAGCACTCCGTGCCCGACGAAGTAGAACAGGAGAACATCTTCGGTCTCCCGGGCTTGGTTGCGCAACTCCAGCGCCAGGTGCCTGAAATCCGACGGGTTCTCCATCACTGTGAGCCGGTCGGGCGGCCACTCGCACAGGTCCCGTGCCACCAGCAGATCGCGCATCGACTCGAGGCTGTTCCCGGCCGCGGGCAGCGAAGGAAACCAGTCGTCTTCGTAGTGCGAGGTGCCGATCAGGATGGCGCGGGATCGCGAGAAGTCGATCTCGTCACTCATCGCACTGGTTCAGTGCATGGTCCGGTCGAGATCGAGCCGGGCTGGTCTCGCGGTGCGGGGACACCGCCCCGCCCAGGTCGGTGGGCTCAGGTGCGCCGCGCACTTCCCGAACCGCTCGCGCCGATTCCCGCCGCGTGCGCGGCCAGCTTCCCAGTCCGGTGATCTCCCGCACCTCGTCACCGCCGCTGACTGGATGCAGAACGCCCATCGGTTGAGCTCCACCTCGAACTTCGGTCGGCCTCATGCGGCAACAGTCGGGGCGTGCCTGATCCTCGTTACACCCCATGCCGGGGCTTCCGCCATTCGGTAGTCGCGTGACTACCGAACTGCCGACGGGGTGCGCGAACAATTCGGGACAGGTCCGACGGGTGTCGGCCGCTGGGCGGCATCGTGCTTTTCTCGAACACGTCGCATCAGCTTCGCGGCCGGAAAACCGGTTCAGGTTCTTGGTTGCAGGAGTTCGGCCACTGTGCGCTGCAGGCCGTGTTGTGGTTGGTGCGGCCCGGAAAGCAGGGGCCGGAGCGCGTCGGCGGTGAGTCGCCGACGGGTATGGCCATCGTCAAAGCCGTGAGCGTCGCATCCGCTGTAGCGGACGAATACTTCCTGCGTGCGTGTGGTGCCCCGAACAGTGAGGACCAGCGCCTCGTCGCCGTACATCGTGTGCGGTGCGCAGTTGCCCGGTGTGTTCGGCCCGCTGCCCTCAGGCGCGGCCAGGATCGCTTGGACCAGTTGCCTGCTGGCGTCGCCGCCGATCCGGCTCAGGGACAACACCGGATTGGCCGGCTGCGCCGGGCGGTCGCCGAACGCGTAGCGACAGATCGTGACGGACTCGACTGCGCCGATCCCGGTCAGTCCGTGGTGTCCGGCAGCGGGTCGTGTCGTTGGCCCGTCGGTGATCGCGTGGTAAGCGGGACAGTCGGTGTCGTCGAGGACCGGACGGGCGGACTCGAGCACCCGGGTCCGCAGTGTGGCATCGGCGTCGAGCACGGTGATGGAGATCCCGCCGATGATCCGTGTGTGCTGTGTCCATCCACAGTCGTGGGTGTGGTCTCCGGCGTCGAGTCGTGAGTCGAGCCATAGATAGGGGACTCGTGAGTTCAGCGGCGGCACTTCCATTTGCCCGCAGTGGACGAGTGGGATCATGCCCGGCCGTCCGACGTAGGGACGCGGGGGTTGTTCGATACACGGTGGCCATTGGGTGATGCCGTAGCCCCAGCCGTCTGGCACCTGGACTTCGATGCCGCCGTATGTTTCCCAGCGCCACCCAGCGGACGTCATCGCCATAAGGCATCGCCGACAGCACCTACGTCCACGTCGCCGCCTTCCGCGCGCTGGCCGACACCCGGAAGGTGTTCACCGCTTTCGCCCAGTTCCTGGTCGAACGGCGGCGGTCGGACTGGAGTGGGGGTTCGCGGTTGCGACGGGAGCCCGGAGGTGCAAGTGCCGACAGGCTTCCGCCGTTGAGGGCTGCTCGACGGCTCAGGCAAAGGGGCCTTCGGTGATGAACCGGCGCAGGCCGCGGGCGAAGGCCTGAGCTTCGCCTGGTGGCCAGGTGGTGAGGCTTGCGGCGATGTGAGCGGCCAGACGGCGGCGTAGCTCGTCCACCGCGCGTTCACCGTGCTCGGTGAGGACCAGCAGGGTCGCTCGCCGGTCGAGGGGGTCGGGTTCGCGGCAGAGCAGCCCGGCCTGTTCCAGCCTGGAGGCGCGCCGGGTGACGCCGGAGCGATCGAGACCCACCTCCGAGGCCAGGTCGGCTGCGCTCCGGGGGCCGATCCTGGCCACCGCGCTCAGGACCGGGTAGGTCAGTTCGTCCAGCGCTTCACCCATGTCGGCGGTCAGCGTCTTGTACAGCTGGACCCGCGTAGCGCGCCTGAGCAACACACCCAGCGCGTCGGCGATCTCGCCTCCTACCTCGTTCTGCATCTGTGCAGACTACCGTGGACCGTGCGCCGCGCACGCATCATGTGCTATCTTCCCAGTAGTGCGTGCGCGGCGCACGCATATCGACTGGAGCTGGGGAAGGACCACCATGAACCGGACCGGTATTCGTGCCGCCCTCACCGACCTGCTGTTCAGCCCCGATCTCGACCTGTACGAGGCCGTCGACCGGCACTTCACCCCCGACTACCGCCAACGTACCGACGGTGAGTGGGATGACCGCGAGGGGTTTGTCGAGCACATCGCCCACCTGCGCACGATCGTGGCCGCAGGGTCCATCGAGGTCCATGACGAGCTGTACGACGGCGCCCACTACGCCGACCGCCACACCGTCGAGGTCACCAAGACGGACGGATCGACCGTACGCACGGAGGTCTACGTTTTCGGCGATTTCGCGCCCGACGGACGCTTCAGCCGTATCGAGGAAACCACGCTCATGCTCCACGGCTCCGACGCGGACCGAAACATCGGTCGCGCCCGCTGAACTCTCGTTCTCCCGCCGACGATCCCGACCGAACTGCGCATCCATGTCCCAGCGTTCTGGGCAAAATAACCGCTGTCGATCAGGACAGTCGCCGCGAGCAGGGCGAGCACGAACAGGGTCATGAAGACGTGATCCAGCCGCTGTGAACGCGTGGGGAAGGCGCTCACCATGCCGTCCCTCACTTGTCCACGGCGACCGAATCGACTGGCGTTGCGCGGGGTACGCGACTGGTACTGGCTGTCAGTTGCCCAGTGTGCCTATGTTGCCGCTGGCATTGGCGACACCGTAACCGTCGGCGTGAGCTTCCTTGAACAGCTTGCCGTCGACCTCGATGGTGAGGTCGATCTTGCCCGACCCGGGGCCCTGCGCCAGGATTCGTTCGACCGGACCCATCACGGTACGACGTCCGGGGCAACGCAGACCGACTGCGGAAGGTGCTACGTCGCGGCGTGGACTTCGAGCGTGGCGGCCATCAGGCTTCGGGTGTAGTGGTGCGAGGGGTTGGTGAGCACGGAGTCGGTCGTGCCTGATTCCACGACCTGACCCTGGCTCAGCACTACGACACTGTCGGCGATGCTCCGGACCACCGCGAGGTCGTGGGTCACGAAGATGATCGACAGGCCGTCGCCCAGCAGAGAACGCAGCAGCTCCACGACAGCTGCCTGTACGGACACGTCGAGCGCGGACGTCACTTCGTCGCAGATGAGCAGTTTCGGCTCGCATACCAGGGCACGTGCGATCGCGACGCGCTGGCGTTGCCCTCCGGACAGTTCGGCCGGGTAGTGCCCGGCGAACCGCGCCGGTATCTCGACTCGTTCGAGTGCCGCACGCACGCGCTGCCTCGCCTCGCGCTTGGTCGTGCCGAAATGGTGCTGGAGTGGCACGGCCAAACTGTCTTCCACGCTGCGATGGCGGTTGAGCGAGCCGTAGGGGTTCTGGAAGATGTACTGGATCTCGCGGCGGGTCTGCTTCGTTCGTTGACCCGCTGTGGCTGGGATCGGGCGGTCTTCGAACGTCAGGGTGCCGTGTTGTTCCTCGTGCAGGCCCACCAGGCAGCGCGACATCGTGGTCTTGCCGCTGCCCGACTCGCCGACGACGGCCAGGCATTCGCCCCGTGCCACACCGAAGGACACGTCGAAGAGGACCTGCTTGCCGCCGTGGCCCGCGTTCAGCCCGGCAACCGAGAACGCGATGTGGTCGGAAGTCACGTGAGAGTCGTTCGTGGGCGGCAGATCCCGGGGTGCCCACGCCATCTCGTCCATCCGCAGGCAACGAGCCAGCGTGCCTGCCGGTGAAGGCGCGAGGTGGGGACGGGTCGTTGTGCATTCCGCCGTGGCGTGGTCGCATCGAGGTGCGAAGACGCAGCCGTGTCGGCTTTCGTTGGGGCCGGGGGCGTGCCCGGGGATCGCGACGAGGTGGTGGCGGTGGGTCGGGGATGGTACGGCGCCCAGCAGGGCGCGGGTGTACGGATGGGCGGCGTGGGCGAGTACTCCGTGGTTGCTGCCGCTTTCGACGACCTCGCCGCCGTACATGACGGTCACGTGGTCGGCGACATCGGCCACCACGGCGAGGTCGTGGGACACGTAGATCGCCGCCATGTCGTGGTCGCGGCACAGATCGCGTACCAGTTGCAGTACGTGCGCCTGAGTGGAGACGTCGAGGCCGGTGGTCGGCTCGTCCAACACGATCAGCCGCGGCCCGGCCGCGATCGCCATGGCGATGGCCACGCGCTGCTGTTGTCCTCCGGACAGCTGCCGAGGACGGCGGTTGAGGAACGCGTCGTCACTGGGCAATCGAACAGTGTCGAGCAGCGTGCGGACGCGCGACAGCGCCTCGCGCTTGGGCAGCCGCAGTCCCTCGGTCAGTTGGGTCGCGAGGTTCAGGCTCGGGTTCAGTGCTGTTGCCGGGTCCTGAGGGACGTAGGCGACTTTGGCTCCCCGCATGCGGCGCAAGTCCCGTTCCGGCAGGGCGAGCAGGTCGACGCCGTCGACGACCACCCGCCCGCCGGTGATCGTCGCGCCTTTCCTGGCGAACCCGAGCAGGGCGAGGGCGAGTGTGCTTTTGCCGGAGCCCGACTCGCCGACCACGCCCATGACCTCGCCGCGGCCGAGTTCGAAGCCCACATCCCTGACGATGTCGTTGCCCGTGGCGTCCAGGGTGACCGTGATGCCGGAGATGTCCACTTCCTTGCGCACTTCAGACCTTTCCCTCGGTGTGGCCGACCGCTCTGGCAACGGACTCGGCGATCAGGTTGCCGCCAAGCGCCATCATGAGGATCAGCGCGATCGGCGCCAGGACCGGCAGGGGAGCGACCGGCAGGCCGTCCTGGTTCTCGCCGACCATCCGGCCCCAGTCCGCCGCGGGCGGCGCGATACCGAACCCGAGGTAGTTCAGCGACGCGATCGCCGACACCGCCCACACCAGCCGCATGCCGGTCTCCACCATGAGCGGCGAGGTCACGCCGGGCAGCACCTCCCGGAGCAGGATCTGCCTCGGCGGCAGCCCGTTGGCCTTCGCCCAGAGCACGTGCTCGCTGCCGATCACCGGGATCGCCGCGCCGCGCATCACCCGCGAGACACCGGGCACGAACGCCACGCCGACGAGCACAGCGGTCAGCAGGGTGCTACGACCGAGCACGGACACGAACACCAGGACGAAGATGATCTCCGGGAAACTGAGCAGGACGTCCATGGCCCGCATGAGCACCGCATCCACGCCACCGCCGCGGTACGCGGCGGTGAGGCCGACGAGGCAGCCGAGGAACACGCCGAGCCCCGCGGCGAGAACCGCCATCCAGGAGAGGGCGAACCCGCCGTTGAGCAGGCGGCTCAGGACGTCACGCCCGAGGATGTCGGTGCCGAGCAGGAACCTCGTGCTCGGCGTCTCCAAGGGCCGCCCGACGATGGCGTCCGGGGCGTAGCGGGCGAAGAAGTGTCCGAACGCGACCACGAGTGCGACCACCGCGAGCAGCGTGAGGCCGAGCCGGGCCTGTCCGGTGCGCAGAGCGCGGCTGAGCACCGTGGCTTCCCGGGTGCTCATCGCTGCTTTCCCAACACCGCGAGGACATCGGCGAGCAGGTTGAAGAGGTAGTACGCGGTTGCCAGGATGAGGATGCCCGCCTGCATCACGGGCAGGTCATGGGAGTTCACGGCGCTGACCACCGCCGTGCCGAGGCCCGGATACGAGTAGACGTACTCGACCACCACGATGCCCGTGACGGTCACCGCAGTGACCAGGCTGGCGGCCGGGAGGCTCGCCGCGATCGCGTTGGGAAGGGCGTGCCGGAACAGGATGCGGCGGCCACTGAGTCCCTTGAGGACTGCCATCTGGACGTACTCGCTGTTCATCGCGTCGATGAACGAGGCCCGGACCAGGCGGCCGAGATACATCACGCCCATGAGCGTGAGCGTGGCGACCGGGAGGACCAGTTGTGCCGGATACCACCAGGGCATGTGTCCCGGCGGGATGTTCGAGACCCCAGGGAGCACGCCGAACACCGAGGTGGCGAAGAACGCGATCAGCAGCATTCCCACGACGAACGCGGGCAGTGCCGTGAAAAGCGACGACACCGCGACGAATGCCCTGTCCAACGGGCTGTCGCGCTTGTGCGCGCTGAAGACACCGATGACCACCGCGAGCGGGAGGATCAGCACCGTCGAAAAGAGACCGAGCGTGACCGAGTTGAGCACCCGCGGGCCGATGATGCCCGCCACGGGCTCGCCGTTCGCCAGGGATGTGCCCATTTCGCCGGTGAGCACGCCGGTGAGCCAGTGCCAGTACTGGGCGACGAGCGGCTGGTCGAGACCGAGCCGGAGGCGGAGGTCGGCCACCTGCTCGGCCGTCGCGTCCTTGCCGAGGATGATCCGCGCCACGTCTCCCGGCAACACCTGCGTCACGAGGAAGAGCAGCATCGAGACCAGCACCAGGATCAGCACGCCGAGAAGGACCCGGCGCACCAGCCACGTGACCGCCGCGTGTTTCGAATTGGTTGCCAACCGTGTTGCCAGGCGAGACATGCCATCCCTTCCAGGTCAGCCTGCGACGGTCACGTTCGTCAGGAAGGTGAGCGGGCGGCCGTTGACGTCCGGCACCAGCCCGCGGACGTTGCCGCGGTGCGGCAGGAGCACGTTGACGAACGCGGGTGTGATCATCGCGCCCTGTTCGTGCTCGATCCGGTGCATCCGGTTCATGATCGAGCACTGCTGCTGCTCAGGCGCCACGAAGAGCTCGTCGGAGAGCCGGACGAAGTCGGCGTTGTCCCAGTGCGTGGCGTTCCCGACGCGTCCCGGCAGCAGCGATCCGATCACGGTCGGCAGGTAGGGGATCGGGTTGAAGTCGATGAACACCGGCCACTTGGTCCACTTGGACAGGAACTCCGGCACCGTCGGGACGTCGACGGTGACCTTCACACCGGCCTTGGCCGCGTTCTCGGCGAACACCTGAGCCAGTTCCTGCATGCCGGGCAGCAGGCCGTCGGTCGTGATGGTGAACGACAGGTTCGGCTGACCCGCTTCGGCGAGCAGCTTCCTGGCCTGCTCGATGTCCTGCTTGCGTTGCGCGATACCCGGGTCACCGCACTGGGGCGTGCCCCCTTCGTGGTCGTTGGCCACGCGGCCGTACCCGCCCAACGCGTTGGACACGACCTGGTCGCGGTCGATCAGCAGCCGCAGCGCTTGGCGTACCCGGACGTCGTCGAAGGGTGCGATCGTGGTGTTGAAGCCGATCCGCAGCGTGAAATCGCCCTTGCTGTCGAGCACCTGGATGTCGTTGCGGCCCGCGAGGGACTTCGCGATGGTCGGGGTCGCGCCCGATGCCACGTCGACCTGGTTGGACAACAGGGCGTTGGCCTGTGCCTGCTGGCTCTGGAACTCGATGATGTCGACGGCGTCGAGCTGGGGCCGCTCGCCCCAGTAGTCGCCGAATCGCTCCAGTGTGGACTGACGCCCGGCGGTGAAGGACCTGACCGCGAACGGCCCGGTCCCGATCGGTTTCGCCGGTGCCGAGCCCGCCTTGGTCATCGGCAGCAGGACGTTCGCCCAGATTTCCTTGAACGGCGCGAAGGGCTTGCTCAGTCCTACCCGGACGGTCAACTTGTCCACCGCCGTGACGGCGTCCGGGTTGACCCGTTCGATGAACGCCAGCCCCTGTGCGGCGTGCGCCGGGTCGCGCAGGTACTTGATGCTGGCCACGACATCGGCGGAGGTGAACTCGCTCCCGTCGGTGAACCTGACTCCGGGGCGAAGCTTGATCGTCCACTCGCTGCGGTCGGGATTCGGAGTCATGTCCGTTGCCAGGCGCCATTCCACCTTGCCCTTGGGGTCGAGGTGGGTGAGGCCCTCGTAGAGGAGAGCGCTCCGCAGCTGCTGGGTGGGACTCTGGTTGCTCGCATACGGGTTGAGGGTCTCGCCCGCGTCGGTCGCGGCGGCGATGCGCAGCGTGCCACCCGTGCTGTTCGTGGCTTGCGGTGGGGGAGCGCAACTCGCGAGGGCCCCAGTGGCGAGCACGGCGGTGAGCACGGTGCTGAGCAGCGTGAGTGAGCGACGTCTTGGACCGGCCGCGGGTTCGGAGTGAAGGGGATCGCGCAACACTGGGCAACTCCAGTTCCGGGTGAACGGGTGGTTCTGTTCTAAGCCGTTAGATAAGTCCCCACTAGCCGGGTCTCGGCCGATTTTCGCCACAGAGTACGTCGAAGCTCGCCTCGAGGGAAGAGGCCCGAAAGGACTATCTAAGCGCTTAGATCATTGTTAACCTGCTCATCGCCACCAGGGAGACCACATGGAGGAACAAGCCCATGACCAGTCCGTATGAGCGTCTGTTCGTGAGGAAGATGCAGAGCTGCATCGACGACCTCGTGAACGAAGGAGCCGCCGCCGGTGTCGTCGAGCCGGACAACGTGGGCCCGGCGCTCGCGCTGATGCGCTCGGAGCAGGTCCCGGAGAGCAAGATCCACTTGACGTACACGTGGATCAACGAGTGCGACGCTCCGGTTCAGTGGGTCAAGGAGCACGAGCACGACTACGACGAAGTCCTGATCTGGCACGGCAATGACCCGAACGACGTCGACGACCTCGGTGCGGAGATCTACCTCGACATCGAAGGCGTGCGGCACACGATCACCACGAGCGGTTCGGTCTACATCCCGGCGGGCGTCCGCCACTGTCCGCTCGGCTTCAACCGCGTCGACCGCCCGTTCCGGTTCAGCGCCCTGTCGTTGAGCCCGAACTACGCATCGGACGAGCACGAGCCCGCGCAGTAGGTGGTCGGCCCCGTCGTTAACACGGCGGGGCCGGCGTGGTCACACGCCCGAAGCCGCGCTCACTCGCGAGGTGCCCGCGGCCGCATCGGGCTCGCATCCGCACGTCACGCCGATGCTGAGCGCGCCGTCCAGGACCACCAACGCCCCTGAATCCGGCTCGTCCAGTGCGTCGAAGGCGCGAACGGCGAGTTCTTCGAGCGGGAGACGGACCGTGGTGAGCGGGAAACTCCCGAGCCGGGCTTCGCGGATCCCGTCGAAGCCCACGACCGCCAGATCGCCGGGCACCCGCAGTCCCAGGCTCATCGCCGTGCGGATCGTGACGAGTGCCTGTTCGTCGGTCGTGGCGTAGATCGCGTCGGGCCGGTTCTCGCTCTGGAGAACCTGTCGCACCGCCCGGCCCACTTCGACCCGGTCGAAGGAAGTCCGGATGAGCCTGCCCCCGGTGGGCAGGCCAGCGTCGTCCATGGCCTGGCGCCATCCTCCCTCACGTCCATGCGCCGGGCCCACGGCGATCTCGCCCGCGACGCAGACGATGTCACGATGGCCGTGCCAGAGCAGGTGTTCGACGACGAGCTTCGCGCCATCGAAGTCGTTGAAGACCACGCTCGGCGAAGCGGATCCCGGAGCGGCCCATTGCACGTACACCCGCGGTGTTTCGTCGTCCTGCTGTGGTTCCTCACCGGTCGTCACGAAAATCCCGCGAGGGCGCAACTCCGAGAACGCCACGCCGTACTCGTCCGCGCGTGACGGGTGGTAGCCGGTGTTGCCCAGCAACGTGAGCAGGCCACGGCGACGCCCTTCCGCCTCGACGCAACGCGAAAGCTCGCCGAAGAACGCGTTCGCGGTGTCGGGCACCAGCAGGCCGACGAGGTTGGACCGGCCACCGCTCAACGCCCCGGCGAGCGGGTTGCGCCGGTAGCCGAGCATCCGGATGGCCTCTTCGACCTTGGCCCTGGTCTTGTCCGCCACCGGGCGAGGTCCGCCGTTGAGCACGTAGCTGACGACCGCTGTGGAGGTCCCCGCGAGGCGACTGACATCCAGCAGGGTCGGTCTGCGCGCCCCTTTTCCGCCCACGCTTCTGCTCCCTGGTGATCCGGCTGTCGCCGCCAGTCTAAGGCAGGTGTGGAAGCGCGAGCCCTGAGCCGCCGGTCGCGCCTGACCCCAGGGCTCGCGCCTGCCGGGATTACTTGGTGCTGAACACGCGTACGGTCATCGAGGTGCCCTGCTGGGAAAGCACCCGGATACCGACGCCGACTGCGGGCAGTGTCACGCCAGCGGTCGGCTGCTCGGCCGACCAGTACGACTTGGTGTCGTCGAACAACGGCTGGGCGTTGGCGCCACGGATGTAGCTCGCCCGGCCTCCCGCGAAGAGGGTGAACGAGTCCGACTTCTGCAGGGAGAACGGCGCGTCGTAGCCCGCGATCCTGGGCGGCCACTTCTGGCCCTGGAGGTTGTTGATCGGCTGCGGGTTGGCGTCGATCGGCAGGATCTGGCCTTCACCCGGGTGTTCGGTGGTGTTGTTGTCCAGGTACGAAGTGTCCCAGTAGGACACGAGCAGGCCGTCCTGGTACGGGAAGTGCTCGGCCAGGTTCGGTGTCGCGGGCCGCCCCAGGTTGTACGGGCCGGTCTGCAGGTACTTGTCGTATGACGTGTACGTGCGGTTGCTCGCGATGTAGAACTGGTCGGTGATCCGCGTCTCCTGGGTACCGGCGGTGCGGAAGCCCTTGAACGCCCAGGCACTCGTGTCGCCTTCCGCGCCGTCGGTGAACACCGGCGTGCCGTTCGCGGTGAGGCTGATGTCGTCGGCGAAGAATCCGCGTGGGGCCGCGGCGCCGTCGGTCAGGTAGCGGATCCGGACCTTGGCCTTCTTGCCGGCGAGCGAGTCGAGCGGCACGGCGACGTCGGCCCAGGTGTCGTTGGTGCTGCCGGTGATCCCCGGCTGACCGGAGCCGTCCCGCGGGAACTTGGCTCCGCCGACGGTGCCGTCCAGCATCTGCCAGGTCTTGCCGCCGTCGGTGGACGACTGGAAGTACACGTAGTCGTACTCCGCCTCGACGTCGTACCGGCCCTTGAGGGTCAGGCTCGCGGACGTCTTTCCGGTCAGGTCGACGTCCCTGGTCATCGTGTTGTCCAGGTCGTTGCCTCGTTCGCTCCAGAACTGCAGGTTCCCGGCGTACGGCGCCCCGTACTGGTGCACCTTCACCTTGTCGGGCAACACGACCACCAGGCCCTGCGCCTTCGCCGAGTTGTACTCGTGCGGGCCCAACTCGACCCGTTTGTCCTGCCCGGCGACGACTGTCTCGTAGTCCAGCCAGCCCAGCTGCAGCTTGTCCCACGCGGACAGGTCGGCGGCGCGGACACCGATCGGTTCGCCCGGGGCGGAGAAGCGGCTCTGGCCCATCAGCGACCACCAGTTGACGCCGTTCTCCTGCGCTCCGCCCGGACCCACTGTGTCGTAGTGGTCGGGCAGACCCAGGTCGTGGCCGTACTCGTGGGCGAACACCCCGAGCCCGCCGTTCTCCGGCTGCATGGTGTAGTCGCCGACCCACATGCCGGTCTGGCCGATCTGTGTGCCGCCCCGCAGGTTGTTCGCCGGTCCGCCCGGCCCGCCGAGGAAGGCGTAGGCCCGGTGGCTCCAGATGGCGTCCTCGCCCTGCCATGGGTCGCGGTCGGACTGGTCGCCGCCCGCGTGCACGATCTGGAAGTGGTCGATGTAGCCGTCAGGCTCGTTGAAGTCGCCGTCGCTGTCGTGGTCGTAACGATCCCACGTGTCGAACTGCGCCAGTTCGGCCTTGACCTGCTCGAGGGTCTGCCCCGCGGCGAGCCGGTCGGCCACCCACTGGTTCACCCCGTCACGGACCAGTTCGTACGAGTTGCTGCACGTGTTGTCGGGGCACGGGAAACCGTTGGACCGGCCGTAGCGGGCCTCGTTGTACTTGACCTTCACCCACGGCGTGACCGTGCCGTCGACCGAGTACCGGCCGGAGGACTGCCGCTCATAGAACGTCTTGAGCGACTCCACGCCCGGCCCAGTGCCGAAGAAGAGCTGCTGGTAGTGCTCACGGGAGTAGTCCGGCTGCCATATCGTCCGGTTGTCGACCGCGCGGTTGGGCGCCGGGATCTGGTTGCGCAGCGGCCCGTCGAACCGGGCGGGCCCGGCGACGTTCGGGTTGGTGTCCTTGTCCGGGTAGTCGGGGTGCCGTTCGTTGCCGAACTCGGCGAGGACTACGAAGATCTTGTCCGTCTTCTCCCTGGCCAGTTCGACGTACTGGTCGGTCCGGCCACCGGTCGTCGCGCCACGCGCGTTGGGTTGGCTGCCGAGCTTGGCCACCCGGCTGGTACCGCGCTGCTCGGTCGTCAGCTCCCCCGACAGCACCTTGGCCACAGCCTCCTGGCGCAGCGCCCGGCGCTTGGCCTCCCACCCGTTCGGCAGGTCGTCCTTGCCGTGCGTGGTCTGCTCGAACCCGTTGCCGGTCGGCGGCTGAGCGGGGGCCGCTGCCGCGGGTAACGTCCCGATGCCGAGGCTCGCCAACGCCATCACCGCCAACCCGGCGGTGACTCTTCTTCGTCGCACATGCCCTCCCATAACTCGTCACCGAGGGCGATTGCCCTCTGGCAACAGCTGATTCGGGGCGACAGTACGGTCGGATCACAGGGAAGAAAACCGCCGTACGCAGGGTCACCGGATGTCCCGAGTTGACCGCGAGAAGGAGAGCGGATCATCCATTCGGCCTACCGGGCAGGCGGATTCCGACAGCCCGAGTCAGGGGCGGGGCAGCCAGTTCGAAGGGCGAGGTGGTTGGTTCTGTCGCACCGGAATGGGGTCGTTGAAGATGGTCGGTGTGTCGGGCGTCTGGTTGAGGGCCCACAGGCCGATCGCGTCGGCGACGGCGAACACGAGGGCCACCAGGATGGCCAGGATGATGCGGCGCCGCCGTTCCCGGCGAATCCACTCGCGACGGGCGTGGCGGTAGGCGTCGGGCGTGGGTCGCACGCCGTTGGCGACTGCGTCGAGCGTCTCGCGCAGTCGGTCTTCGGTGTTGGCTGGCCGGTTGGTCACCGTCGCACCTCCATGATGCGCTTGAGCCTGGCGATGCCTCGTGCGGTGTGTGCCTTGACCGCGCCGGGTGTTATCCCCATCGCCCCGGCGATCTCGTGTTCCCGGAGGCTGAGCCAGTACCTCAGGACGAGCGCCTCTCGTTGTCGCGCGGACAGTTGGTGCAGTGCTTCGACGAGCACCCGCTGGTCGTCGCGGAGCAGGGCGAGGTGTTCGGCTGACTCGGCGGTGCCGATCACTCCTTCCGCGTGTTTGCGGACGACCAGCAGGTGCCGCAGTCGCATCCGGACCTGGTTGCAGACCACGGAACGCAGGTAGCCGGCCGCGGCCTCGGGCGTGCGCAGTCGTGACCACCTGCGGTACAGCTGGTAGAAGGCCTCGGCGACGACGTCCTCGGCGTCGTCGGCACCGAGCAGCACCGCGAGCCGCAGCAAGTTCGGATAGTGCAGGTCGAACAGCCTGGCCAGGGCTGTTTCCCGGTCGAGATCGGTCATGTCCACAATGGCTTGCGCCGGGGTTCGGCTCATCTGCTGCCCCCGCTCGGATCGTTTCCGCTGTCGGACAGCTCGGTCAGGTCAGGGCCGCGCACCGCGCCTGCCCGGTCGAGCAATGGCGTGAGCACGACGGCTACCAGAAGGTTGAGCGCCAGTGCCGCCAGTCCGGCGTATGCCTGGATCTGCCATCCGGCGAGGGCGACGCCCACCACCGGCGAGAACCCGCCTTGGACGACCATGAACGTCCCGGCGACCATGCCGACGCCCCACCCGGCGAGCAGCGCACGGTGGTGCAGCCAACGGGTGAACAGACCGACGGCCACGGCGGGGACGGTCTGCAGGATCCAGACACCACCGAGCAACTGGAGGTTGATGGCGTCCTGGTTGCGCAGCCCGAAGACGAACACCACCGCGAAGACCTTCGCGGTCAGGGACACCATCTGCGCGACGCGCATCTGGTGCTTGGGTGTCGCCGTGGGACGGAAGTATTCGACGTACACGTTGCGCACGAACGACGTGGCCGCGGCGATGGACATCACCGCCGCCGGGACCAGAGCACCCACCGCGAGGGCCCCGAACACCAGTCCAGTCAGTGCCGTCGGCATCAACTCCCGCACCAACAACGGCACGGCCGCCTCCGCGTTGCCCGGGGGCGCGGCGACACCGATGGCCAGCGCCGCGACACCGAGCAGACCGAACAGGCCGAGCACGGCGGTCCAGGCAGGCAGGGCGATCGACGCGCGGCGCAGTGCCTCCGGCCCCGACGCGGCGAAAGCCACGGTCAGCACGTGCGGATACATCAACAGCGCCAACGCCGAACCCAACGCGAGCGTGGCGAACGCGCCGTACAGGTTCGGGTCGAGGACCAGCGACACCTGCGGCACACCGCCCGCGACCAGTGCGCGCTCAGCGTCGCGGAACATCGGACCGGGCCCGCCGAGCCGGTCGAGCACCACGAACACCACAGCCAGGACGGAACAGAAGATCGCTGTTCCCTTGACCAGTGAGATGACCGCCGGAGCCCGCAGCCCGTGCCGGAAGGTCGCGACCGCCAGAACCGCGAACACCGCCACCAACGCCACGTCACCGGCGAGCCCCTGCGGGTACAACCCACCGGCGGCGAGCACCGCACGAATACCCAGCACCTGCAAAGCGACATAGGGCAAGGTGGCCAGAATGCCGGTCAGCGCGACCACCAGTGCCAGCGACGGCGAGCCATACCGACCACGGACGAAGACGGCGACCGTGACGTACCCGTGGCGACGGGCCACCGACCATAACCGCGGTAGCAGCACGAAGGCCAGCGGGCACACGACAACGGTGTACGGCAACGCGAAGAACCCGAGCGCCCCGACGCCGTACACCAGCCCGGGCACCGCCGCGAAGGTGTACGCCGTGTAGATCGTCCCACCGAGCAGGAACCAGGTCATCGGACCGCCGAGCCGCCGGTCAGCCAGCGCCCAACCGGTCAGCGTGGGCAGTTCCGGGCCCGGCCGGAACCGCCGTGCGGTGACCGCGAGCAATGACGTTCCACCGAGCACGGCCAGGAACGTCACCACGGTAGCCAGTTCGGTCATCGCGCACCCCCTGCTCGTACTTAGGTTGCGCTCCCGCCAGTCTGGTTGACACGAAATCACCACGAATTCTGCCGTAAACCACATCAGCGCCGTCAGCAACTGTCTTACAAGCCGACATCGTTGAGGAGGAATCGATGGCAGGAGCCGGCCGAACAAGGCGGGTCGCCGCGGGTGTCTGCCTGGTGCTGCCGTTCGCCGCACTACTGTGGCCACCCTGGTACGCGCACGAACAACCACAAATCGGTGACGTGCCGTTCTTTTACTGGTACCAGTTCGCCTGGGTGCCGGGAAGTGTCCTTCTGATGATCATCGCCGCTGTACTGCTGCGTGAAAACGACCATTGACAACCTGGGGGACAGATGAAACGCACGCGCGTGGCAGTCCACCGGACCGTGCTCGTGGTGGACGTCGAGGAATTCGGCACGCAACGCCGCACAAGACCACATCAGCTCGCTGTTCGAGATGGGCTGGACCGCGCGTTGCGCCGCGCTTTCGACGACGTCGGCCTGCCGTGGTCCGACTGCCGGGTCGAAGACCGCGGCGACGGGGCCCTGATCCTGGTACCGGCACAGATCCCCAAGGGGCCGTTGGTCGAGTCGTTGCCGTACGCACTGGCGGACGCGTTGCGGCAACACAACAGAACCCACCCGGCCGAGGAACATATTCGGCTGAGAATGGCCCTGCACGCGGGCGAGGTGGCGTTCGATGATCGAGGCGTGACCGCACCGGCGATAAACCGTACGTTCCGACTACTGGAAGCGCGGCCGACGAAACAGGCCCTGCGTGAATCACCAGGCGTCCTCGTGCTGATCACTTCGGACTGGTTCTTCGACGAAGTAATCAGACATAGCTGTGCGGTCGATCCGGCCACATTCCGGCCGGTGGCCGTCACGGTGAAGGAAACATTCACAACCGGCTGGCTCTACCGCCCGGACCACCCGTTCCCCGAGCCGGAAACCGGCAGCGCTGAAATGACCATCAACAGGTGATGCAAGTATCTGTTCGGCCGTTGCCCGGCTCGGTCCGCAATCAGCCCTCGGTCTTTGCCCAGTCGGCCCGGATGTGGCGCAGATGGGCGTGGACCAGCTCCTCCAGGCGTGCGGTGTCGCGGTCGGCGATCGCGGCGAGGATCTCGCGGTGCTCCCGCGCGGAATCGGCCAGCGCGCCACGTTCGGCGAGGTTGTCCAAGTTGTAAAGGCGGGTCTGGTCGCGCAGGGTGGCGACGGCGTCGACCAGGCGTTTGTTGCCGCCGCAGCCGAGCAGGTCGAGGTGGAAGCGCCGGTCGGCATCGAGGAAGCGGACGACGTCGCCCGCCTCCGCCGCGTCCTCGATGTCCGCGGCGAGAGCGCGCAACCGATCGAGATCGGCTTCGGTGATCCGAGCCGCGGCCTTGAGGGTGCCGGGCAACTCCAGCAGGACCCGCATCTCGTAGACCTCGTCGAGGTCCTGCTCACTCATCGGGACCACCCGGAACCCGCGGTTGCGCACCGGCTCCATCAGGCCCTGGTTGACCAGTGTGAGCATCGCTTCCCGCACGGGGCTGCTGGACACCTGCAGCCGCGTGGCCAGCGCCGACGCGGAGTAGATGTCGCCGGGGCGGATCTCGCCGGACACCAGCGCGTGCCGGACGAGTTCCAGCACCTGATCCCGCAGGCTGGCGTGCCGCAGCAGGCCGACGGTGGGCTCGGCCACGCGGTCCCCCTTCACCCGTTCTTGACTTCCCGGCTGCCGCGATGCATCTTACACGTCACCGGTATTCGGTTACCGGTGACCGATTACCCGGGAGTAACAATGACGGCCGAGGTACGCGGCTACTGCACGCTGTGCCGCTCGCGATGCGGCGCGATCTACACCGTCGAGGACGGCGCGATGGTCGGCGTCCGGCCGGACCCCGACCATCCGACCGGGGCGGCGATGTGCCCGAAGGGCCGAGCGGCGCCGGAGATCGTGCACAGCCCCCGGCGGCTGACCACCCCGCTGCGGCGCACCACACCGAAGTCCGATCCGGACCCGAAGTGGGAAGCCATCGGCTGGGACGAGGCCCTCGACGAGATCGCCGCACGGCTCGGCCGCATCGCCGCCGAGAGCGGGCCGGAAGCCGTCGCGTTCGCCGTGACCTCGCCGAGCGGGACGCCGCTGTCGGACTCGATCGCGTGGATCGAACGGTTCGTCCGGCTCTTCGGCAGCCCGAACATCTGCTATTCGACCGAGAACTGCAACTGGCACAAGGACTTCGCTCACGCGTTCACCTTCGGCTGCGGGATGCCGGTGCCGGACTTCGCGGGCACCGACCTGGCCGTGCTGTGGGGCCACAACCCGGCGAAGTCGTGGCTCGCGCAGTCGGCGGCATTGGCGGAGGCGAGGGCGAACGGCGCCGCGCTGGCGGTCGTCGATCCCCGGCGTTCGGCCGCGGCGCGCGAGGCCGAGCACTGGCTGCGTGTGCTGCCGGGTACCGACGCCGCGCTGGCGTTGGGTGTGGCCGATCAGGTCCTCCGCAGCGGTGGCTTCGGCACCGGTTTTGTGCGTGCGTGGTCCAACGCGCCCCTGCTGGTCAACGCCGACACCGGGCGTTTCCTGCTGGCCAGTGAACTCGAACCGGGGCTGGCCGGATACGTGGTGTGGGACGAGCAGGCGGCGTCGCCGCGTCCCTACGACACGCGTTACCCGGCCGCGCGCCCGGAAGACTTCGCGCTGCGGGGACGGCGTCGGATCCGCACGGTGTCCGGGACGGTGGACTGCGTCCCCGCGTTCGAGCGGTACGCCGACGCCTGCGCCGCGTGGCCGCTGGAGCGAACCAGTGCCGTCACCGGAGTCGACACGACGGCGCTGGTGGCCTTCGCCGAGGCGCTGACGTCGGCGAAGGCGGTCTCCTATTACGGCTGGACCGGCATCGGCCAGCACGCCAACGCCACCCAGACCGAACGGGCCATCGCCACCCTGTACGCGCTGACCGGGAGTTTCGACGCGCCCGGCGGCAACGTCGTCCTGCCCCGGCTGCCGGTCAACGCCGTCACCGCGCCCGACCAGCTCGCGCCCGCCCAGCGCGCGAAGGCGCTCGGGCTCGACGAGCACCCGCTGGGACCGCCTGCCAACGGCTGGGTCAGCGCCCGGGCGCTGTGCCGGTCCATCCTGACCGGCGAGCCGTACCGGACCAGGGCGATGGTCGGCTTCGGCGGCAACATGCTGCTGTCCCAGCCGGATCCACATCGGACCGCCGCGGCCCTGCGCGACCTCGAGTTCTTCGTGCACCTCGACCTGTTCGCCAATCCCACCGCGGACTTCGCCGACATCGTCCTGCCGGTCACCAGCCCGTGGGAACACGACGCGGTCAAGGTGGGCTTCGAGATCACCGGGCGCGCGCAGGAACACGTCCAGTTCCGGCCACGCATGGTCGCCCCGGCCGGTGGGGCGCGTTCGGACACCGAGATCGTGTTCGACCTCGCGTCCCGCCTCGGCATGGGGGCGGACTTCTTCGGCGGAGACCTCACAGCCGCCCGCGACCACGTGCTCGCCCCGCTCGGGCTGACCACGGCGGACCTGCGCGCCGAACCCGGCGGGATCCGTGTTCCCCTCGAGACCCGGTACCGCAAGTACGCCGACACCGCGAAGGACGGCACGGTGACCGGATTCGCCACACCCACCCGCCGTGTCGAGCTGTATTCGCAGCGCCTGGCCGACCACGGCTATCCACCGGTCCCTGAGCACACTCCGCGACCCGACCCGGACTCGCGCTTCCCGCTCCTGCTGACTTGCGCGAAGAACGGCTACTTCTGCCACAGCCAGCACCACGGGATCACCTCGCTCAGGAAGCGCTTTCCCGAACCGACGGCGGAGATCGCCGCGGACCTCGCCGACGACCGCGGTATCGAAGACGGACAGTGGGTGACCATCTCCACGCGCAACGGCTCGGCGCGGATGCGGGCGAGGATCGACCCCGCACTGGACCGGCGAGTGGTCGTCGCCGAATACGGCTGGTGGCAGGCCGCACCCGACCTCGGACTCCCCGGCTCCGACCCGCGCCAGACCGGTGGCGCCAACTACAACCTGCTCGTCGACGACACCGACCACGACCCGCTCAGCGGCGCGGTCCCGCTGCGCTCCACCGCCTGCGACGTCCAGCCGGTGCAGGACGGACGCTGGAGCGGACGCCGCGAGTTCGTCCTCACCGACATCACCGCGGAAACCACCGACGTCCGCGCACTGCGGCTGTCCCCGGCGGAAGGCGGGCCGCTGCCGGAATTCCGGCCGGGGCAGCACATCACGCTCACCGACGGCCGTGGGACCACCCGGAGCTACTCACTGACCGGGCCCGCCGAGCCCGGCGACGACGCCGAATACCACGTTGCGGTGCGCCGCGTCGACGGCGGCCAGTTCTCCATCACAGTCCACTATGGACTACAGGCGGGCGACCGGGTCGAGGTCACCGCCCCTGGCGGACCGTTCGTGATCCCCACCGACATCGAGTTCCCGGTGGTGTTGCTGGCCGCCGGGATCGGGATCACCCCGTTCCTCGGCTACCTGGAAACACTCGCCACCCGCGGGGGTACCGTGCCGAAGGTCGTCCTGCACCAGGGAAACCGCGATTCGACGACGCACGCGTTCGCCGCGCGGATCCGGGACCTCGCGAAACGGATCGACCGCCTGACCGTCATCGACCACTACAGCAGGCCGTCCGACGCCGATCGGGAACACGTCGTGCCCGGCCGGATCCGCGCCGAGCACGTCGACGCCGAGCTGATCCGAAGCCGGGCCCGGTTCTACCTGTGCGGCCCCGAAACCATGCTCGCCGAACTCACCGCGGGACTCATGGCGCGCGGCGTTCCCCGATTCGACATCTTCGCCGAGAAGTTCCACGCCGCTCCCCAGGCCGTCGACCTCCCCGCCGACGCCGAAGCAGACGTCCACTTCGGACGATCGGGGCGGACACTGCGCTGGCGCCGTGCCGACGGCCCGCTGCTGGACCTGGCCGGTCGCGCCGGGATCACCCTGCCCAGCGGCTGCCGGGTCGGCCAGTGCGAAAGCTGCGCCGTGCCACTGCTGGCCGGACGGGTCGCGTACCTGACCGCCCCGCCCGAGGACCTGGCCGACAACACCTGCCTGACCTGCCAAGCCGTGCCACTCACCGACCTGACCCTCGACGCCTGAGGAGCCACCTTGCTCACCATCACCGCCGACGACACCGCCCGAGCACTGACCTTCGACGCGCTGATCCCCGCACTGCGCGAGGGTTTCCGCCGCGGCGCCCACACACCCGACCGGCACACCCACAGCCTCGACGAAAATTCCGGGGCCTCCCTGCTGCTCATGCCGTCCTGGAGCGACGGCGGGTATCTCGGGGTCAAGCTCGTCACGATCTTCCCGGGCAACAACGCGCTCGGACGGCCCGCCCTCTCCTCGGCCTACATCCTCAGCAGCGCCACCACCGGTGAACACCTCGCCGTGCTCGACGGCGACGAGCTGACCCGCCGCCGCACCACAGCCACCTCGGCACTGGCCGCCACCTACCTCGCCCGTCCCGACAGCGAGGTCCTGCTCGTCGTCGGCGCCGGGCACATCGGCGGGATGCTCCCCGCCGCCTACCGCAGCCGATTCGACCTGCACACGGTCCTGGTCCACGACACCGACCCGGCGGCCGCGCAGCGGCTGGCGGACACCCTGCGCGCCAACGGACTCGGCACCGAGGTCGTCACGGATCTCGCCGCCGCGACCGCGCGCGCCGACATCATCAGCTGCGCCACCCTGGCCACCACACCGATCATCCGCGGCGAATGGCTGCGCCCCGGCACCCACCTCGACCTCATCGGCAGTTTCCGGCCGCACATGCGCGAGGCCGACGACGACTGCCTCCGACTGTCCACCGTGTACATAGACACCCCGACCGCGCTGGCGGAATCCGGCGACCTCGTCCAGCCCGTCTCAGCCGGGGCCTTCGATCCCGCGACGATCGCGGGCACCCTGAGCCAGCTCTGCCGCGACGAGGTCGCCGGACGCCGCGATCCTGACCAGATCACCGTCTTCAAAGCCGTGGGCAGCGGCCTGGCCGACCTCGCCGCCGCCGAACACGTCCTGCGTACCAACGCCGCCGCGTAACTCACCGAGCAGCAAAGGAGCTGCCATGTCCCAGCCCACCTCCGCCGCGCCGAAAGCCGGTTTCCTCGCCAGGACGGCGGTCCGCGCCGCGAACTGGTCCGAACGCTGGTTCCCGAACACACTGGTGTTCGCCCTGCTCGTCGTGGCGCTGGTCGCCGTGGCCGCGGTCGCGGTCGGCGCTTCCCCGATGAGCGTCGCCACGGCCTTCGGCGGCGGGTTCTGGGATCTGATCCCGTTCACCATGCAGATGGCCATGGTCGCCATCGGCGGCTACGTCGTCGCCACCGCCGGGCCGATCCGGCGGGTGATCGACCGGCTCGCCCGGCGGCCCCGCACCGGACGCGGCGCGATCGCGCTGGTCGCCGCACTCAGCCTCGTCTCCGCGCTGTTCAACTGGGGATTCAGCCTCATCTTCAGCGCACTGCTGGTCCGCCGCCTCGCCGAACGCCCCGGACTGCGGATGGACTACCGCGCCGCCGGGGCCGCCGCCTACCTCGGCCTCGGCGGCAGTTGGGCACTCGGGCTCAGCTCCTCGGCCGCGCAGCTTCAGGCCAACCGCGCCAGCATCCCCTCCTCACTACTGCCGGTCACCGGCGTGATCCCGTTCCGCGAGACCATCTTCAGCTGGCAGTCGCTGCTGCTGGCCGCCGTCGTCGTGGCCGTCTGCGTCGCGGTGGCGTTCTTCTCCGCCCCACGCGGTGATCTCATCCGCACAGCGGACGATCTCGGTGTCGACCCCCGTGATCCCGTCGAGCAGGACCCGCCCCGCACCCGGCCCGGGGAATGGCTGGAGTACAGCCCATTGCTCACGATCGTCGTGGTCGCGCTCGTCGGCGGCTGGGCGGTACGGGAATTCGGCAGCAAGGACCCGATCGTCGCGATTTCCGGGCTCAACACCTACAACCTGCTGTTCCTCACGCTCGGCCTGCTGCTGCACTGGCGCCCGCGCCGCTTCCTCGCCGCGGTCACCAAAGCCGTTCCCGCCACCGGCGGCGTGCTCATCCAGTTCCCCTTCTACGCCGGTATCGCGGCGATCCTGACCAAAGCCACCGACAGCACCGGGCAGAGCGTGTCCCACCACCTCGGGGCCGCGTTCACCGGAGCCACATCCGCCGCGCTGTTCCCGCTGCTCATCGGCGGCTACTCCATCGTGTTGGGCTTCCTGATCCCCTCCGGCGGCGGGAAATGGGTCATCGAAGCACCGTATGTCATGCAGGCCGCCAACGACGCTCACGTCAGCCTCGGCTGGACCGTGCAGATCTACAACGCCGCCGAAGCGCTACCGAACCTGATCAACCCGTTCTGGATGCTCCCGTTGCTGGGCGTGCTCTCGCTCAAAGCCCGCGACATCGTCGGATTCACCTTCACCTACCTGATCATCCTGCTGCCACTCGTACTCGGCCTGCTCACCCTGCTCGCCCCCACCGTCGCCTACCACCCTCCCGTCCACTGAGGACCATCTGATCCGGCTGCATGCCACTTCACAGCGTCCCGAAGGGTGCGGGGGAGTGGCCTTCCCAGATCTTGCGGGATTCCTGTTCGGGGTAGGGCAGAGTCTTCGACTCGGTGTCCAGGACGCGGGTGAGGTGCCCGCCCGGCCGGTGAGCGGACCAGCCCGCGTCGCCGGTGGTGACGAACCGGACCCATGTCTCCTGGAGTTCGCGGGAGAGCGCGACGGCCTCGGGAGTGGGCTCTTCGCCGATGAGCTGGGTGCCGACAGGGCTGTCCAGCGTGCCGAACGCCAAGGGCATGTCGAGGCTGTGGCAGGCGCCCAGGATGCCGCCGCGGACCGGGGCGACCCAGCACAGTTCGAACAGGTACGAGGTGCCGCCGGCTGCGGCGTTCGCCTCGGCCAGCTTCTGTGACGGCATGCGGAAGAGGGCGTCGGAGTACACCGTCTCCACCAGTTGCTCCGGGCCTGCCTGCGGGAACGCGGCACGGTAGGCCCGCGCGCCGTCCGGCTGCGGGGCGAGCAGTTCCAGGGCTGCGTGGGCGTCCTCCTCGGTGAAGGTGCCGTACCGTCCGCTCATGACGCTGAAGTACCGGAACTCGTCCCGGGCGTGGCCGACGAGCAGTTCGGTCCCGCTCGCGCGCGCGCCGGTCAGCGCGGGCCAAGGCGTTTCCGCGAGGACCTCGCCGTCGACGACGGGGCACAGCGCGGTGCCGGTCTGGGTGAGGCGTCCCCAGCTCTCCCGGTGCGCGTGGAGGCCGGCGTTGAAGGAGGTGAGCTCGGCGGCCAGGTGCCATGGGTCGATGTCGCGCAGGGCCTCGGCGGTGGGGGCCGCCGCGCCGAGCCGGTCCGCGAACACGGCGGTGACCTGCCGTGCCAGCGCGGGAGTGCTGTACAGCCCCGGCACCGAATGGGCGATGGCCCGCCGGAACAGGCCGCGCGCGGACTTCATCGTCAGCAGGGCGGCGACCGAGCCCGCCCCGGCGGACACCCCGCCCACGGTGACCCGGCCGGGGTCGCCTCCGAAAGCGGCGATGTTGCGCTGCACCCACTCCAGCGCCGCGATCTGGTCGAGGAAGCCGCGGTTGGGCGGCGCGTCGTCGAGGAACGCGAATCCCTCCGCGCCCACGCGGCAGTTGATGGTCACCACGACGACGCCCGCCTCGGCCAGCGCTGCCGGGTCGAACATCGGGTCGCTCGACGCCGCCGAGAGGTAGCCGCCCACGGGGATCCACACCAGCACCGGCAGGCCCGCCGCGCCGGGATCCGGAGTGCCGACGTTGAGCGTCAGCCAGTCGGTGCCCTGCGGGGTCACGTCGACCGGCAGGGACAGCGGCACCATGGGGCCGAACTCGACCGCCTGCCTCGTCCCCTCCCAGCGATGCGGCGGCGCGGGTGCGGCGAAGCGAAGCGCTCCGACCGGAGGCTGGGCGTAGGGGATGCCGCGGAACACCGCGTGCCCCTGCTGCCAGCGCCCCTGCACCACGCCTTCCGTGGTCCGTACCTTCGGCTGTTCGGACATGACGATTCCTTCCCTCGAGTGGACCACAGAGTTGTAGGTCAAGTGTATTATGTCAACTGTATTGGAACGGTCCCGGGGTACGAGGGAAGGGTCGGCGATGCCGAAACAGGTGGATCACCGCGGACGCCGCGAAGCGATCGCCCGCGCACTGTGGCGGGTGGTGGAGCAGCGCGGCGTCACACAGCTGACGATGCGCGTGGTGGCGCAGGAGGCGGGCATGTCACTCGGGCAGCTGCAGCACTACTTCGCCTCCCGGACCGCGATGCTCTCCTTCGCCATGGATTTCGCGTCCGAGCAGACCTCGCTGCGGGTACACCAGGGGCTCGAAAAGCTCGGTGACCGTCCGCACCCCCGTGAGGTGCTGCGACTGACGCTCGCAGAAATGCTTCCCCTGCACGCCGACGCCCGCGCGACCAGCCGGATGAGCGCCGCCTACGTCCTGGAGGCGCTGCACGACAAGGCCGTACACGAGCATGCGCGCCGCGGCCTCGTCCAAGGGCGGGCCCTCGTCGAGCAGTTGGTCCGCCAGGCGATCGCCGACGGGCACATCGACCCCGGCTGCGACCCGGCGACCGAGATCAACCTGCTCCTCGCCCTCACCGGTTTCACCTCCCTGATCGAACTCGACGTGATCGAGCCCCAGGACGCGCTCGCCGCGATCGACGTGCACCTGGACCGGCTGTTCAGGAGTACCTAGGTGCGTGCAGGCTGCACGATCGATCCTGCCCGTCGGCAATCACATCACGGGCGGCCCACACCAGGGGGTACATGACCATGTCGTTCGACTCCACGCCAGACACTCTTCGGCACAGCCTGCGAGTCGCCGAGCTGATGGGCGAGCTGATCAAGGAGTTGCTTGACCGGTCGGTCCGACACGACCTGAGCAAGACCCGCGAGCCGGAGCGGGCAGTCTACGACGAGGTCGTGCCGCAACTGCGCACCGCGACCTACGGCAGCGTGGAGTATCGGACTCTGGTCGACGCGATGGGCGAGGGGCTGCGACACCATTACGCGCACAACCGTCATCACCCAGAGCACTTCGCCGACGGGATCAACGGCATGACCCTCGTCGACCTGCTCGAGATGCTGGCGGACTGGAAGGCGGCCACCGAACGCACCTCGCATGGCGACCTCGCGGACAGCCTGACGATCAACCGCGAACGGTTCGGTATCGCACCACAGCTGATGGACATCCTGGCGAACACCGCTCGCCACTTCGGGTGGCTGGCCGCGGAGCCAGACCACAACGCAGCGCCCTGACACGGCGCTGTCAGGCGAAGTAACGCCACCAGAGATACGGAGCGGCGACCGCGATCGTGATCACTGTGACGATCGAGCCTTTCTTGGTGAACTCCCAGAAGCTGATCGGGGATCCGGCACGAGCGGCGATGCCCAGTACGACGACGTTGGCGCTGGCGCCGACGGCGGTCATGTTCCCGCCCAGGTCCGCGCCGAGCGCCAACGACCACCACAATGCCTGGGAGTGGGTCGGGTCGCTGATGCCCGCGGCCAGTTGGTGCACGAGTGGGCTCATGGTGGCCACGTAGGGGATGTTGTCGATGACCCCGGACAGCAGGGCGGACACGCCGAGGATCAGCATCACCGCCACGAGCGCGTCACCGCCGGTGGCATCGGCGGCCCAGGTGGCGAGAGTGCCGATGACACCGGTTTTGACCAGTGCGCCCACCATGATGAACAACCCGGCGAAGAACAGCAGCGTCTCCCACTCGACACCGCCCATGAAGTCACGTGGTCGCAGGTTCGTGATCAGGACCAAGACCCCGGCGCCCAGCAGCGCGACCACGGAGGGTTCGATGTGGAACGCCGAGTGCCCGACGAAGCCGACGAAGACCACAAGGAGCACCGCGCCGCACTTGACCAGCAGCCGGGTGTCGCGGATCGCTTCGCGCTCGTTGAGCGCCATCACACTGGCGACGCGGTCGGGGTCGGCCGTGAACGAGCCGCGGAACAGCAACGGCAGGATCAGTGTGAACACGATCAGCTCGACGGCGATGATCGGCGTCATGTGGGCGAGGAAGTCGTTGAACGACAAGCCCGCCCGGCTGCCGATGATGATGTTGGGCGGGTCGCCGATCAACGTGGCCGCGCCGCCGATGTTCGAGGCGAGCACTTCGGCGATCAGGAACGGGATCGGGCTGATCCCGAGCCGGTCGCACACGAGCAGGGTGACCGGCGCGATCAGCAGCACGGTGGTGACGTTGTCCAGGAACGCCGAGGCGATCGCGGTGATCAGGACCAGCAGGATCATGACTCTGAGGGGTGACCCGCCCGCGCGCTTGGCGGCCCAGATCGCGACGTATTCGAACACGCCGGTCCTGCGCAGCACCCCGACGATGATCATCATGCCGAGCAGCAGGAAGATGACGTCCCAGTCGATGCCGGTGTCGTGCGAGTAGAAGGCGTCTTGCGAGCCGACGACACCGATGGCCATCAGCACCGCGGCGCCGCCGAGTGCGGCGATCAGGCGGTGGACCTTCTCGGTCGCGATGAGGATGTAGGCCACCACGAACACGGTGACCGCGACGGCGATCACCACGTGCTCCTCAGCGTGCCAGGGCGAACTCCAGCAACCGGGATGCGGTGATCACGCCGATGAGCTGCTTGTTCTCGACGACCGCGACCAACGGGCAGCGCATGCGGGCCATCACCGCGGCCACCTCGATGACCGTGTCGTCCGCCTCGGCGACCGCCAACTCCGGACGGTCCTTGGGAAGCAACTCGCGCACGATGTGTCCGGAGAGCTTGTCGGCCACCTTGTCGGCGAACTGCTCGTCGATCACCCCGGCCAGTGCCGGGTCGTCCTGGACGTAGCTCGGCACCAGGAAGCGCACTACCTGGGATGCGCCCAGCACTGAGTGCGGGCAGCCGTCGGTGTCGGTCACCACCAGTCCGGGCATGCGGTGCTCGCCCATCAGCCGAGCGGCTTCCAGCGCGTCGGCGTCCAGGCTGGTGACCGGGTACTCCTCGGCCATGTCCCGTGCTCGCACACCCGCAGAATACGACCGTGGGGCAGCTCATGCCGATTTCCTGTCGTGGTCTTGACGCGCGCCGGTCGGCAGGTTGTCGGGGCATTCCACCCGCAGGGCCTTGGCGACGGGGACGTCGGTGGAGGAGTGCAGCACGATCGACACGGCGATGGTGATGGCCACGAGGTCGAAGACGTGTTCACCGGCCGGGATACCGGACTGGAGGGCGAGCAGGCCGTAGACCACGGACGCGAAGCCCTTCGGGCCGAACCACGCCGCGGCGGTCCGTTCTCGTTGGGGCAGGCGGGTGCGCACCAGCGACAGGAGCATGCTCGCCGGGCGCACGAGCAGGATGGCCAGTACGGCGACAGTCCAGTCGCCCAGGCTCAGGTGAGAGATCCGCTCCGGGGTGATCAGGGCGCCGAAGACCAGGAGCGCGCCGAATTTGGTCAGTTCGGACAGCAGGTCACCGAGCGGCTCGAAGTGCTCGGCAGCCGTGCGGTCCAGCGTGGCCAGGGTCGACCCGGCGATGAACGCGGCCAGATAGGGATTGGCGTGGGTCAGGTGGCAGGCGGCGAACAGCGCGACCGCGATCGCCAACGGTCCGAGCGCCTGCAGTCGCGGCTCGGCGGTCAGGACGCGCAGCCGCCAGGCCAGCGCGACGACGGCGGGGATGACGACGCCGAGGACCAGGCCGAGCGCCAACTCGATGCCGACCTTGCCGAGGTCGGACTCCTGGCCATTGGCGGTGGCCAGGAAGATGAGCACGAACGGGAGCGCGAGTCCGTCGTTGAGCCCGGATTCGACGTTCAGCAGGCGGCGCAGGCGCAGCGGGACGTCGTCGCGGCCGACGATCGCGGAGGCGAACACGGGGTCGGTGGGGGAGAGGATCGCGCCGAGCAGCAGCGCGGTCGGCCAGTCCAGCCCGGCCAGGAAGTGGCCGGGGATCGCGATGCCGATCATGGTCAGCGGCATCGCCAGACCCAACGCGCGGCCCGACAGCCGCCAGCCCTCCTTCAACGCGGGCAGGCTGGCCCGCTGGCCGTCGGTGAACAACACCGTGAACAACGCGATGTCAGCCAGACCGGTGACCAGCGGTCCGGTCGGCGAGATCTGGACGAGGTCGAAACCGCCCTGGCCGATCAGGGCACCGGCGACGAGGAACATCAGCGCGGTCGACAGCACGGTTCTGGCGGCGACTCCCGACAGCGACACGCTGATCAACAACACCACGCCGAACGCCAGCACCAGCGCCACGTAGAAGTCTCCCCTCGCCTCAACTCCGCTCCACCGTGCAGCGAAGTGCCGACCAGACTTCCCGGCGCACCGCGCGTAAAGATGCCGCAAAAATGGATCAACCGCAAACCGGGCCGACCGTGAGGCTCAGAGAAAAGTCCGCTTTGCCGCAGTGGGAAGAACAAGCTTTCTGTCGGCGCACTCGTCGGGACGCAGTGCGGGCGTCTCGCTCATTCCGCGCCTACGCTGGACCGGCTGAACCGGCGGGGTAGGTCTCGAGCGGGACCGCGCCTGCCGCCCATGCGTCGAGGATCGGCTCCACGATCCGCCAGCACTCCTCGGCCTCGTCGGCGCGGATGGCCAGGGTCTGGTCGCCGCGCAGTACCTCCACCAGCAGCCGCGAGTAGGCGGGCAGGTCGTTGGCCGGGAACCGGGCGGCCAGTTCGGCGCGCTCCAGGTCGAACGGGTCACCGGCACCGTTGAGGTTCACGGCGAGTTCGACCCGGTCCGGGTCGAGTGCGAAGCGCAGTACGTCGGCCGGTGCGGTGTCCGGGAACGGCTGGTGCGGCGTGGGTTTGAAGTGGACGAGGATCGCCCGGTGGTCACGGCCCAGCGCCTTGCCGCTGCGCAGCCGGAACGGCACCCCGGCCCATCGCCAGTTGTCGACGAACAGCGTGACCTCCGCGAACGTCTCGGTCTCCCTGCTGGGGTCCACACCGGACTCGTCCGCGTACGCTGGAACGTCCCGGGCGTCGACCTGACCGGCTGTGTATCGGGCTCGGCGGGTGAGCTGGGCCATCCGGGCGGGGTCGGGCGCCCTGACCGCGCGCAGGACGTCGACCTTTCCGTTGCGCAGGTCCCGCTCGCTCATGCTGGTGGGCGGTTCCATGGCGACCAGCGCCAGCAGTTGGAGCAGGTGGTTCTGGATCATGTCCTTGAGCGCGCCCGCGGAATCGTAGTAGCCAGCGCGGTTTTCGAGCGCGAGCGTCTCGTCCCAGACGATGTCCACCGAGCTGACGTGCAGGGCGTTCCAGACCGGTTCGAAGATCCGGTTGGCGAACCGCAGCCCGAGCACGTTCAACACGGTCTGCTTGGCCAGGAAATGGTCGACGCGGAAGACATCCCGTTCGTCGAAGCAGGAGTGGATCGCCTCGTTGAGCCGTCGGGCGTCCGCCAGGTCGGCACCGAACGGCTTCTCCACCACGAGCCTGCTGCCCGCCGGCAGCGGATGGTGTGCCAGTGCGCGGAGCGTGTCCAGGAAGATCGCATTGGGCAGCGCCAGGTAGATCACGGCCGGTCCGCGCAGACTGCCCAGCGCCGACCCGAGATCGCCGGGGTCGGTCACGTCCGCGGGGTGGTATCGCAGTCGTCTGACGAATTCGGCAACCACCGGCGCGGGGAGGTCCGGTGCGTGGTGCTCCAGCCGCTTGGCCGCCTCGGCTCTGAACGAGTCGTCGTCCGCCGTGCCGCGATCCACGCCCACGATCGTCACCCGATCATCGAGCATGCCTGCCGCGTGCAACCGTGCCGCGGCCGGGAGCAGGTACCGCCCCGCCAGATCACCCGAAGCACCCAGCACGACGAGCGTGTCGACCACCCAGCACCTCCATTGCCGACGCTGTCAAGGTGCTCGTTACCCGCCGGGGCACTCGGCGAAACCCGGGACCAGCGCCTGCCATCGGCACCGTTCACGCCTTCCCGTCGTGCCCTACGGCATCGGGCTCGGCTCGGCGGGCCAGCAGTTCGGGAGCAAGGATCCTCACAAGGCCCGGTTCGATGTGGACAACGCCTTCGGCCGCCAGTGCCCGCAGCGCGCGATGGACCGACACGCGAGTCGCTCCGACCGCTTCGGCGAGTCCTTGCTGTGCACCGGGCAACACCACAGTCGTGGTGGCTGACTGGCTGGTCGCGCGCGACAACCACGCCGCAGTACGAGAATCCCCGCCGGTTGGCCGCGCGTGTGGCGCACCGGCAGCACTTGACTGAGTTGCACGCCGCGGGGCGACTGGTGATGGCCGAGCCCTGGCAGGACGATTCGGGGGCGCTGCTGGTGTTCCGCGGCGACCAGGCCGAAGTGGAAGCGATCATGGCCGCTGACCCGCACTACCGGGCTCCCGGCGTGTGCGTCGACAGCCTGCGCCAGTGGCGCCCCATCGTCGGCAGCGCCCCGCCACCTCGGCCAGCGTAGCGATCCCCCGACCGGATGACATGGCTGGCTCCACTGTGGACAGGTTCGGCGCGCCGCGGTGCTGTTCGTCGACGGAGCGCACGGGGTCAAGTGGGTAGCTCGCCGGTGGTGACGAAGTCAAGGCGTCGGGCCACGGACACGACCTGGTCGGCGAACCGTTCGTAGAACCGGGTCACCAGGGCGAGGGTGGCCGCCGCCCGCGGACCGTGCGGAAAGTCCGGGTCGGTGATCTGGGTCAGGACGCCGGCGTGCAGGTCGTCGACCGTCCTGTCGATGTCGGCCAGTTGGGTGAACACCCCCGGCTCGGGAGCGGTGATGGATGTGGTCAGCCGATCGGCCATGCTCGCGGTGAGCCGGCCCAGTTCGGCGACCGTGTCCCGCAGGTCAACCGGGACGGCATGGCTGGGGTGGGCCACGCGGGCGGTGTCGGCCAGGTGTGCGGCCAGGTCGCCCATTCGCTCGATCTTTTCGGCGCAGTAGACCGCTGCGAGCACCGCGCGCAGGTCGCTGGCGACCGGGGCTTGCAGGGCCAGCAGACTGTGGGCGTGTTCCTCGCACTGGGTGCGTTGGGCATCGATGGTGGCGTCGTCGGCGAGGACCTGCTCGGCCAGCGGTAGGTCGGCCTCCAGCAGCGCCCGGGTGGCGTGCCGCATCGCGGCGGCACCGGCCGCGCTCATGGCGGCGAGGTCGGTACCGAGTTGGGCCACAGCTCCCTGGAAGGCGTCGCGCATCCAGGCATTCTGCCCGATCTGGAACAAGCGGCACACCTTCATGGCCCTGCGCACGGCAGCTGGGCGTTTGCTCGAGCACACCTGCGCAGCCATGCCGCGTGCTCTCCGGCGGAGAACTCCGCGCAATGCGTGACCACTGAGACCAGTGCCGCGAAAGGCCGGTGAAAAGGCGGTGAAATGCCGTGTGGTTACCGTGGGCCACGGCCCGGTCGACGACTGGGCACACACCACAGGTGAGCCCGGCAGACTGGAACCTGTCCTACATACCGATGAACCGGGGAGAAAACTTGCGTTCGACTCTCAAAATCGGAGCCATCGCCGCCGTTCTCGGCCTGTCACTGACGAGCCAGGCTACCGCCGCGTCGGAGAACTCCGGTCTCCGTCCCATGTCCCATTCCCAATGCGACGCTGCCGTGAACGTCGTCTGCGGCTGGAGCGGAACCGGCTATTCCGACAACACCTACGCGTGGCGATACTCCACCGGCAATACGGGCGGTCCCGTCCGCTCCATCTGGAACAAACGAGGATCGTGGGTGGTGGTTTACTCCGGCACGAACTACACCGGCGACCGGTACACCGTCAACGCGGGCGCTTCGGTGCCGGTACTGCCGTTCCCCGCTCACTCGATCGCCACTAGCGGCTAATCGATCCTTCGCAGCCCGCCGCCTGTGCCGCTCGGTGCCGGTGGGGATGGGAGCGACGACGATCTCGGCGCCGGACGCTACCGGCCTGGCGGCGACAGTGCGACGAGAAGGACCCGGAATGCCACGTCGGACACGACCGGAGCCGACCCTACGTTTCGCCTACAGCTTCGGTAGACGCTGTGCGGTTTCGAGCAAAGGCCTAAGTGGATCACCGGTCTGCCGGACACGGTCGAGGACGGTGCGGATGGTCCACCGGTCGGGACGCAAGCCGGGGTCGTCCAGTTCGTCCCAGCTGATCGGTACCGACACCGGTGCGTGGCGGGACGGACGCACGCTGAAGGGTGCGACAAGTGTCTTGTTGATGGCGTTCTGCGTGTAGTCCAGGCGGGCGCGCCCGGCTCGGTCCTTGCGGTACCACTGCCAGCTGACCAGGTCCGGGAGTGTCGCGCCGACGGCGCGGGACACCTTGCGCACCCAGTCGCGGGTGTCGTCGAAGGTGTAGCCGGGCTGGACGGGGACCCAGATCTGGATGCCGCGTTGGCCGGTCACTTTGGGCATGCCCGAGACACGGAGGTGGTCGAGGGCTGTCCGGTACAGCCGGGCGAGGGTGAGCACGTCGTCGAACGATGTGCCGGTGCCGGGGTCGATGTCGATCAGTGCCCAGCTGGGTTCGTGCACGTGGGGCAGACGTGAGGTCCACGGGTGCAGTTCGATCCCGCCGAAGTTGGCCATCCAGACCAGTGCGGGGATGCTGTCGAGAATGGCGTAGCACTGGGTTTCGCCGTCGTCGGCGTCCTGGTTGTGCCATTGCGTCAGCCAGTCCGGGGCGTGGCCGGGTACTTCCTTGTGCCAGAATCCCGGCTGGTCCACCCCGTCGGGGAACCGGTGGGTGTTCACCGGTCGTTCGGCGAGGTAGGGCAGCATGAACGGGGCGATGAGCGCGTAGTAGCGGATCAGTTCCCGTTTCGTGATGGGCGGATCGGCGGGGACCAGGACTTTGTCCAGGTTGGTCAGTCGCACCTCGCGGCCCTGGATGGACCATCGGCCGGTCGTCTTCATCTCGTCGAGCGCCGCGAGCTCGTCGTCGGTCAACGCGGGCCATGACCGGACTGGTTGTGGTACAAGGAGTTGCTCGGCTTCCTCGGCTGGGACGTCGCTTCGCCACAGTGCGTCCGGCGCGTGGGCCACTTCGTCGTTCGTTCGGCCGGTCTTCACCGATTTCGGCAGGTCGTCCGGGTTCCAACCGGGTCGGGCGTGTTCGTCGTTCTTGTGGATCAGGATCCAGTTCTTCTCGTCGTCCCTGCGGACCAGCACGAACCGCCCGGCGAGCTTGTCGCCGTGCAGGTCGAAGTGCAGTTCACCGTTGGCGATCGCCTTACGCGGATCCTTCGTCTTCGCAGGTTCCCAGGTTCCCCAGTCCCAGACGGTGACGTCGCCACCGCCGTATTGCCCCTTCGGGATCACGCCTTCGAAGTCGAAGTACTCGATCGGGTGATCTTCGACGTGCACGGCGAGCTGACGGGCCTTCGGATCGAGGGTCGGTCCGCGGGGGACTGCCCAGCTGACCAGGACGCCGTCCAGTTCGAGCCGGAAGTCGTAGTGCGTCCGGCGTGCACGGTGTCGCTGCACCACATACCTGCTCGACCCGTGCGCAGGTCGCCCGCCCGCCGGTTCCGCGGTCGTCGAGAAGTCGCGTTTCGCTCGATACGGGGCTAGCCGGTCGTTGTCCGTCACCTTGTGTAAGTACCCGCGTCGAGAACAAGCTACCCCGGATCGGCAGGACAGACGCAGGCGGAGTCGCGATTCCTGCACCTGGAACCGAGAACTCCAAGGCCGAACGCGCGAAAACGGACACGGTGTCCGCTCGCTACGACGAGGTACTGAACAAGGTCGCCGGAATACCCGCTGGTGCCGGACTGACTCTGCTTTGTGCCCCGATCGAGTCGATGACCCACTTCTCCTAAGCTGCGCCTCGTGACCGCTCAGGAGAGGGAAGCCGACCCCGTGCAAGTTCTACGGCAGGCAATCGTCGAAGCGCTACCGCGACTGCAAACCGTCGAGTCCGACGCCAACGAGCTGACTTCGGGCAGAAACACAGCGGAAATGGTGACGGAAACGGTCAACACGGTGTTGCTCGCGTTCACCAGAGCCGCCGCTCCCTTCGGCAACGAGCTCGCCGCGCGGGCGGCCCAACAGCCCGGCGGACCGTTGGCCACCGCGATGAGCTATCTGCGCGACGCGTTCGCGCGGTTGGCCACTGGTGACGTGTCGCCCGCGTGCACCTCCATGGCCTTGGCACAGTCGGAGCTGAACCAACTTGACTGAGCGGTCTCGAATCCCTCGAGTAATCCGAGCTACCATCGGCTCGCGTCTTGATCAGTGGCCTTCTTGGGCATCGTTCGGACGCAGCTCAGCTCCCTGATGGAGTGAAGTTCCGGGGTGCGGAGTCGGCGTCATGGCGGAGCTGTGGTCGATGGCGCATAGTGGCTTGTATGTCCGTGGGACGGAGCCAGGCGTGCGACTGAGCTTGCATCTGGGGTACGAGTATTCCGGGAGTCCCGATTACGCCGGGCAGGTGGCTGCTGAAGCCGAGCGCGTGGGGTGTTCGGTGGTCTGGATCGCGGAAGCCTACGGGTCGGATGCGGTGTCGATGTTGGCCTGGTTGGCAGCGCGGACCTCGCGGATGGAGTTGGGCAGTGCTGTGCTGCAGATTCCGGCACGGGCTCCGGCGATGACCGCGATGACCGCGGCGTCGTTGGATGTTGTGTCGCGGGGCCGTTTTCGGCTAGGACTGGGGATATCCGGCCCGCGAGTCTCGGAAGGGTGGTACGGGGTGCCGTTTTCCCGTCCACTGGAACGAACTCGGGAGTACGTCGAGCTGGTGCGCAAGGTGCTGACCCGGCGGCCGACCCAGCACCGGGGTGCGCACTATTCGATGGCGTCGCCGGATGGGGCCGTGCTCGGGTTGGCGGTGCGAGCCGAGCGCACGCGAGTGCCGATCTACCTGGCCGCGTTGGGACCGAAGAACCTGGAGCTGGCCGGCGAGATCGCCGACGGGTGGCTGGGGTTGCTCCTTACCCTGCGGGACACGCCGAAGTTCCTGGCCAGGGTGTCGGCAGGGCGAAGCCGCGCTGGGCTAGACATGGCAGGTTTCGACGTGGTGCAGATCGCGCCGCTGGTGACCGGGCCGGACTGGCGGACGTGTGCGGACTCGGTCCGGCCGTACATCGTGCGGTATCTCGGGGCGATGGGAAGCGAGACGTCCAACTTCTACCGGGACATGGTGGCCAGGATGGGCTACGAGTCCGAAGCTGAGCTGGTTCGGCACTGCTTGGCCGCACAGGACTACGACGGCGCGTTGGCCGCAGTCCCTTTGCAGCTTCTCGACGACGTGTGTCTGCTGGGCCCCCGGCAACGGATCGCGGAACGGATGCGTGCGCTGGCCGAGGTGGGAGTGACCACGCTGGCCGTCATCCTGCCAGGGCAGCGATTGGCCGCTGCGTGCGATCAGTTGCGCGTCGCGGCGGACGCGTTGGCGGACTCCGGCGTCGGCGACTGAACCTGGGCGGGCACGCTCGCGGTCGGGTCGAGTTCGGCGAAACGCACACCTGAGATGGTGACGATCTGGTCTCCTGAGGTGGTTGTGGCCGTGCCGCCAGCGGTGGCGGTGTCCGCGCGCAGAATGATCCCGTCCGGGTGCTCAACGGCCAGTGCGTAGTCCGATACGGATTTGTTCACGTGGATCTCACCGATCCGGTCGGGAACCGCTGCGGTGGGCGGCATGTCGCCCGGCAGCCGGAGCACACGGATCAGTGCGTCCAGCACGAGTGCTGGCAGGACCGCACCGCGCTGGGCCGGGGGGATCAGATTGGGGGCCACCCACCAACGTGCGCGGGCGCGGGCGAAGTCTGTTCGGCAGTCGACGGTGTTGCGGTACATTCCACGCAGGTGCACCGGGAAGTCCGGCGAGTAGTAGGGATCGTCGGTTTGTCGGACCGGCTCCGGGGTGCCCGCGAACGGTTGCAGGGCAGGCGGCTGCGCAGTAGGTGCCAATACCACTTCGACGCTGGCGTGTTCACGGTCGGCGCGAAGAATCCGTCCATTGTGGATGACGTCGGACGTGACGGTGATTCGTACCGTGCGAAGCTCGCCCGTTCCGGGCAGCAGTGAGGCGCGGACGGTGTAGTCCTTGGCGCGGTCGGCCGGGGTGCGCAGAAACGCGGAGAACTTGGCGTTCCGAAGGGCACACATGTGGTGGCCTGGCAGCACCTGCAGGGCCGCCTCAGCGGCGATCTCCAGGACGAAGGTGCCCGGCAAGGTGGGTCTGCCGTCGACGAGGTGATCTCGCAGTGCGGGGTCGTCCGCACCGTCGAGGGTCAGGGTCCAGACGGTGATGGCGTCGGTGCGGCTGTCGGGGGAACGCAGGTACGGCAACACCGGTCGGGCGTCAGCCGCAGTGGAGAACTGGCGGTGGATGGTGTTCACGTCGCGCTCACCGAGCACGGTGATCACGGCGTTCTCCGGGTCGCGGTCGGCAGCCAGCTCGGCGAACAGGTGCTCCTCGCCCTCGGCGTTGCTGATCGAGGAGAAACTGGCGGCCCGCTCGGATCCGGGCAGGAACGACCTGGTCGCGATACCGGTCTGCGCCCATTGCGGCCACTCGATGGTGAACTCGGCTGACGGTGCCCACCGGGCGGATTGGGCGAGCAGTTCGTTGGCCGCTGCATAGTCGGTCTCGCCAGGCAATCCAGAGAAACCTGCCAGCGAACCGAAATTGCACCATCGGCGCGGCAGGCTGGATGCGAAGGCGGCACGGAGGTTGACGTATCCGTTGATCTTGACTTGCTGCACGCGACGGAACCAGTCGAGACTCTTGGTGGCCACCGAACCGGACCGGTGCAGGCCCGCGCCGTTGAGCAGCAGGTCAAGCCGGTCATGTCCGCTCTGGACAGCTTTTGCCATACGGGCGGTCGCGGCCGGGGCGGTGATATCGCAGCACAGGTAGTCGACCCTGTCGTCGCCGCACAGTGCGCGCAGTTGCGCCAGTGTGTGCCAGGCTTCGTTGGCTGACAACAGTCGCTCAAACCGGTGGTTGATCTGCGCGACGGACAACCCTTGACCGCTCCGCAGGTGGTCGGCGATGAAATCGGCGCGACCGGCGCGCAGGACGACGGGGTCCATCCGCAGCGTGTCGGCGGGAAAGACGTCCAGGTCGAGACTGCCGACCAGCCACAGCCGCGGCCGATGGCGGCGGGCGATCGCCGCGACCGCGGCTGCGGTGATTCCTCTCGCGCCGCCGATGGCCAGCACTGTGGATTCCGGATTGAGTACAGCGGGGCCTACCGCAGCCTCGATCGGTTCCAGTACCGGGCCGTGCCGGACGCCGTCGCTGATCCGGGTCACCGGAACACCGTCGGCGGGGACAACTGCGGTGTTGGTGACCAACGCGTCGATATCGGGGCTGTCGGTGATCAGCGCGTGTACCCGTGCGGTGGGCAGTTCCCAGGCCAGGCTCTTGATGAAGCCGGTGAACAGTGCGGTGTGCGGATGTGGACGTGTGTTGCGGTCGATCAGTCCGATCGCGACACTTCCTTCGGCCAGCCTGCGGTTGTTGTGCTTGGTCGCGAGGAAGAGCAGATCGCGCAGCGCCACGGTGGGTCGGGTCGGCACCGCTGGCCAGTCCCAGCCTTCGGTAGTGGCGAACACTCTGATGTGGTCGGTGTCGGCGACCAGCCCACGCAGCTGGCTACTGTCATCCACAGTGGGTACGACTGTCGCAGAACCCGCAGTGGTCGGGTCGGTGCACAGCAGTCGCGCATCGTGCCTACGCACTTGATCGGCCAACGCGTTGGCCAACTCGGCGGACCCCGCTAGGACCAGACACCCCGGCGGGATGGCCGTCAGCGTGACCAGTGGCGTGGACCTCGGGCGCAGGACGTGCCGCCACCGTGCGGCCTGCCGAGGCCTGACCGGTGTTACCGTGACTTCCGGATCATGCTCGGTGCCGTGGATCCGCAACGGGCCAGCGTGGGTACAAACTGCGCGCAGCAACGGGATCAGCGCGGTGGCGCCGCCGTAGTCGAGAGGTTCCCCGTCGACAGGACACACCTCGCCGGCGGCGTCGTCGCGAGGACGCAGCCTGGTGTCGATCCGGGCCAGCACCGGCCAGCCTTGCTCGTTGGCCGTGCTCGAACGGGCCAGCGCCAGCAGAAAGGCGCCCTCGGCCGGGACGACTCCGAAGCGCGGTATCAGGGGATGCGGGTTGCCGTTGACGCCGAGTACCAGCGCGAGGTCGACCGTCCGTCGGAGCAGTTGGCCGCGCGCCATGTGGAGCGCGGCCAAGCCACCTGCGGGCCCGGCGTCGGTGAGCATGGCCGGTCCGTGCAGGTCGAGCAGGTTGGCGATGCGGGACGCGATGATGTTGGCCATCGTGCCCGGTTGAGTGTCCTCGCTGGTCGGTGGTACCTCGTCGCGCAGCGCGCGCAGCCAGTCGGCGCAGGCGTCCTGGTGTGGGGTGTCCGCGAAGATCCGCGCCATGCCGTGCGCGTAGCAGCGCGAGGTGGCCTGCATCGAGCTGAGAGTGGGCCCTGTGTGAGCGGCGATCACCGCGGTTCGATCAACCCGATTAGTCCATAGTGGACCACTATCTGCGGCGAACCGGCCGGCCACGGACAACGCCATCAGCTGGCAGCGATCGACGGCCCGTATCGTGCGAGCGGGCAACCGCGCCTCGTGGAACGGCGGCGATGGATAGTCGGCACCGAAACACGCCTGTTCCGCCGGTGCGGATCCGGCCGCCAGCCGCGCGGCGACCAGCGTGCGGTCGGGTTGGCCTGGGAGGTGGGCACTCCAGGCCACCAGCACCATGTCCTCGTCGGCCGAGGGCGGCGCGGCGATCGGGCCGCTCGACGCGGTCGGGGCGTCCTGGATGATCAGGTGTCCGTTGGTGCCACCGAAACCGAACGCGGATACCCCGACCGTCCTGGCCGGACCGGGAAGCGGGGTGTGCTCTGCGGGCACTGTGACCGGTAGATCCCGGCAGTGAGCGGGCAACGCGGTCACCCCGGGCTGTGCGGGCACGCTGTCGTTGCGCAGGCACAAGATGGCGTGGATCACCGACACCACGCCCGCCGCCCAGCCGGTGTGGCCGACCACCGCCTTGTTCGACACGCACCGCAGGGGTCGCGGACCAGCGACACCCGCGAGCACACCCAGTTCGCTGCCGTCCCCGGCTGGTGTACCGGTGGCGTGCGCGATGACCAGGTCGACCTGCTTCGCCGTGATGTCGTTGACCGCACGTGCTCTTCGGATGGCCAGGCGCTGACCGACCGGATTCGGTGCGTAGATCGCCTTGCCCTTGCCGTCGGCCGCGGCGCCGAACCCAGCCAGCACAGCCAGCACCTTGTCACCATCGGCCAGTGCGCGGTCGAGCCTCTTCAACGCGACGAGCGCGGCGCCGTCGGAGAAAAGGGTGCCGTCAGCCTCGGCGTCGAAGCAGCGCACCCGCCCGCGCGGTGCCAGACCACCGAGTTTGCTGAACAGCACCAGGATCCGGGGACCCAGGCTGAGCACACCGCCGCAGTAGGCGATGTCCACCTCGCCATCCAACAGCGCGTGGGTACCCAGGTCGATCGCGTACAGCGACGAGGCGCACGCGGTGTCGACGGTCAGGCACGCGGTGTCCGCTGGCAGGATGCCTTCGGTGGCCAACCGCGGGACCATGTGCGCGAGGTGCCGGTCGAGCACCGGGTCGGCGAACCGGTAGTGCGGCCGAAGCAACTCCCACACTTCCAACGGATCCATCCCGGTGCGGGCTCCGATCTCCCGGGCTGCCGTGCTGACCGCGATCGACTCCTCCAGGTGCTGGCTGCCATCCGCCCAGGCACCGACGAACATGCCGAACCGGTCGCCTGCTCGACTGGTGGTGGTGGCGGCCGCCTCGCGCAGCGCCCGTCGCAGCCAGCGCACCTCGAAGTCGGTCTCGGGCACGCCATCGTGCTCGTGGATCACCCCGGTGCTCCGGGCATAGCCGCGATCGACCGCGCTGCGGTCGGTGGCGTGGAAGTCGGCAACCCGGTACCGCTCCCCGGGCTCGCTGAACGCGGGCTCACCGGAGACCAGCCGGTCCCAGAACTCCGGCACCGAGTTCGCCCCTGGCGCCACCATCCCCATGCCGACCACGGCCACCGACTGGGTGTTGTCCCCGGGCACGGTCACCGTGTGGCCGGGGTGTCGGCCGCCAGTTCCCGCAGTCCGTTGGCCACCGCCGGAAGCGTGCGGTAGGCGCTGATCTGCCTGCCGTCCGGCGGTGCGGGCAGGTCGAACCGCTTGCGCAGCCTGGCGAAGATCTCGACCTGTTTCAGCGAATCCACGCCGAGGTCGGCCTCCAGGTCGGCCTCGTCGACGAACACCTCGGCCGGGTAGCCGAGCGCATCGGCGTATTCCTGCCGCAGCGTCTCGAGCAACGCGTCGCCCGCGGGCATGGTCGCCGTACGGCTGTCGGGAGATTCCGGCGCCGTCGGTTTCTCGGCGGCCGGACGCTGCACCGGTACCGCTGCGGGTTGCTGCGCGCTCGATCGGGCCCGCGGCATGCTCGAGGTGAGCGGGGATTCGGTATCCACCCCTGACAGGCCACGGGTGACGAGGCCGGTGAGGACTCGGCCCGCACCGCACTCCACGAAGGCGGTGACACCGTCGGCGTGCAACCTCCGGACCGCCTCGGCGAAGCGCACCGGCCGGGCCAGGTGCGACACCAGTTCGGCCAGGACATCGGTGTCGGCCCGGTAGGGCCGCAGGGCGATGGGCGAATACACCCGTGTCCGTGGCCGACGCACCGGAATTCCTGCCACAGCCTGCGCGAAAGCGGCCGCGACCGGCTCCAGCATCGCGTTGTGGAACGGATACGGCGCGGACAGCCAGCGGGACGGGATACCCACGGCCACCGTCGCCGCCTCGACCGCCGTCAACTCGTCGGTCGGCCCGGACACCACGGTCTGCGTCGGCGCGTTGACCGCGGCGATCTCGACCCGCCAGGTGGCCAGCGCGGCCAGCAGGTGCGCGGTCCTCGCCTCGTCGAGGCCCAGGCTGATCATGCCGCCATCGGGCGGCTTCCTGCGGGTGAACGCCGCCGCCCGCTCGGCCACCACGCGCGCTCCGTCCGCCACCGTGAACACCCCGGCGGCGGTCAGCGCGGCGATCTCACCGAGGCTGTGCCCGACAAGCACGTCAACCGTTCGGCCACTGTCCAGCAGCACGTGGTGCACCGCGACCGAACAGGCGAAGATCGCCAGATCCAGCCGGGCGGGATCACTGCGGGCCAGTTCATCGGCCGCATCCGCCGATTCCTCAACCAGCAGCGACGAAATCGTGTCATGGCCATACTCTGCGGCCACCTCGTCGACCGCTTGCAGCACCGGCAGCACCTGTCGGGATTCCCCGGCCAGCGCGGCGAGTGCCCCTGGTGCGTAGCCACCCTGGCCGGGAAACAGCAGCGCGGTGCGTGCCGTCATGCGGGCACGGCGACCGGGCCGAAGAACCAGTTCCCGACAGCGTTGTCGTCGGCCGACGTGTAGAACTGCCGCGCCGCGTTCGCCAGTTCGTCCACATCCAGGTGGCCGTTGCCGTCGGCATCGAGCATGCGGAACGCGTCTCGCGCCTCGGCCTCCGGGGTGCCGAACGCACGCTGCAACACCACGAACTCTTCGACGCCCATCACGCCGTCGCCATCGGTGTCGGCCAGTTGCAATACCGCGTTCACCGCCGGCCGCAGGCCCCGCTCGAACCCCCCGCGCTCGGTGACGAACGCCCCGACCATCCCGGCCCGCCACTCCTCGGGATCGATGCGACCGTCCCTGTCGGTGTCGGTGGCGGCGATCAGTTCCTGCCAGAAGGTCTCGAAGGCGTCCAGCATCGTGACGCCCTTGGTCGAGGTGGGTGCTTCGCCGAAATTCGCCATGATCCTGGTGGCCAACGCGATCAGATCCTCGCGCTCCACGTGACCGTTGCCGTCGATGTCCAGATGTTTGAAAGCCTTGTCCATTTTCCGGTCGAGCAGTTCGCTCCGCATGGGGGTCAGCCGCCTTCGCTCTGGTGACATCAGGACGATTTATTACACTAAAGGTTGTAACCAACTGCGGCCATATGGCGCAAGATGGGGTCATGCTAATGGGGCAGACCAGATCGATTCTGACCACTGGTGTCACAGGTTTTCTCGGTGCCCGGTTGACCGCCTCCCTGCTGGCGGCCACGAGCGCGACGGTGTTCTGCCTGGTACGCGGACGCAGCACCGAGGGAGCAGCCAAGCGGATGCAGGCTCGACTGTCCGCCCTCGGCGTGCCCGCCGAGCACCGGACCAGAGTGGTGCCCGTCTTCGGCGACCTCGGTGTGCCCGGACTCGGCATGCCACCCGCGGACTTCGACGAACTGGCCGATTCGGTGCGTACGATCTACCACTGCGCGGCCCGGCTCAGCATGGTCTCCGAGACCGACCGGCTGTCCGCGATCAACGTGGGCGGCACCGAGACCATGTTGCGGCTAGCCGAACGGGGTGACGGCACAGTACTGCACTTCGTGTCCACATTGGGCACTCTTGGCGCGTCGCGCCAGGCAGGCCAGCCGCGCGTCGACGAGTCGGCGGTACCCACCGAGGTCACCGCGGGCGGCGTCGGTTACACCACCAGCAAGATGGTCGCCGAGAACACGGTGCGCGCCGCGATGCGCCGCGGCCTGCCCGCCGTGATCCACCGGCCGGGCCTCATACTGGGCGAAACCGCCACCGGAGCCTGCCTGGACAGCGACATCCTGGTCCGGATCATCCGCACCTGCGCCGAGATCGGGCTGGCCCCGCGCTGCCCCGGCTGGGTGCCCGCGGCCACGGTCGACCACGTGGTCCGGTCGATCACCGCGCTGGGCGCGGCGGATCCAGCCTTGGTCGGCAGCACTTTCCACCTCGCCGACTCGCGGCCCCTGCTGCTGCACCAAGTGTTCCGCCACATGCGCACCGCCGGGTACATGATCAGCGAGATCCCCACAACCGAATGGGAACAGGTCCTGCGCGAACACCCGGAAAGCACCAACTGTTTCGCAGTACTGGCGATGTGGAAAGCCGTTCGGTACCTGCTCGGCACCGACCCCGACCACCTCTTCCCCCAGGTCTCCTGCGATCGGACCGCTGGCGTGCTGGCCCAACTCGGCGTCCCACCTTCACCCCCTCCCGATGAGACCCTGTTCCACCGCATGTTCGAGCACCTCAGCCGAACCGGCCACCTCGACACCCCTCCCGTGCTGGCGGCGGTCGCACCCGGGTGACCGCCTCTGGGTGGGCTCGACTGATCTGAAGCAGGTCGACGAGTGGAGGGGATGGTTCATTGCTGGTGGTGGGAGATGGTCATGTGGCGTTGGTTGCCGTTGCGCCACTCGACCAGCAACACGCTCGCGTCGTCCTGCAGGCGACCATTCTGGTAGGCGAGGATTGTGCGCATGAGCCGCCGCAGTGTTTCCGGGGCGGAGAGTCCGTCCGCTTCATGACGGGCGATGAAGTCGGTGAAGCGCCGCAAACTGAACTGGTGACCGGCAGGGTCGCGAGCCTCGATGATACCGTCGGTGTACAGCAGCAGCCGATCACCGGGTTGCAGTTGCTGCTGGCACTGTACCGGTGGAATGGGTAGCTCGAAGCCCATCGGCGGTGTGGTGGAGCAGCGCAGTTCGCTCAGCCAGCGGCCCTGCCGGATCAGCAGTGGCGGCGGGTGGCCGCGGTTGACCCAGCTGAGCAACCCGGTTGTGGTGTCGAAATCGGCCAGAATGCCAGTGGCGAACCGAGTTCGGCCGAACTGCGCGCCGATGGCGGTGTCGATCGCGACACTCGTCGCAGCCAGGCTGGCGTTCTTCCGGCGGGAGTTGCGACATGTGCCCGTGGCCAGTGCGGCCGTCAGCCCGGCGGCCTGGTCGTGTCCCATGGCGTCGAAGATCGACAGGTGCACGGTGTCGCCAGCCACCGCGTAATCCATGGCGTCGCCACCGATCTCGTAGGCAGGTTCCAGGATTCCGGTGACGACGAGGCCTTCGGTGGCGAACGACAGCGGCGGCATCAAGGGCCACAGGACCTCGGCGGCTACCGACATGGGTTTGGTTCGCACGAGACGGGCGTACGAGTCGCTGTGCGATCGTTTGCTGACCACGAGCAGGGCTGAAAGTGATGCCAGCGCCCGAAGCCGATCCGCGGTGGCCGGGTCGTTTCCCGCCGCGGCGGCGCCGAGAACACCCACCCGTTCGGTGCCGTCCAGCAGGGGAATCCAGAAGTGATGACCTGCCGGGCCCCGGTCGGATCCGATGAGCTCGACGTGCCGGAACGCCCGGCCGGCGACCCCGGCGTCCACGGAGAACACCTCACCTCGCCCTGTCGAGGTGAGTTCGATCAACAACTCCTGTCGCATGTCCGGGATCAAGATCCTGATGTCGTGCAACCCGCCGAGAGCGCCATACTGGCCGACCAGTGCGGGAAGCTGCTCCATTCTCGCGAGATGGCTGGCCTCCAGCAGACCCGCCAGCATTTCGAAGCCTTTTCCGTCATCGACCACTTGTCCACCTCCGCCTAGTCTCCCAGCTCGCGCACTGGTGGGTCATGCCAGGCGGGCAGGGTACCCACGCGGCGTTCACCTCATCAGGTGTGACGAGTCATTGAAAACCCCGGGTAACTGACCGTCGCCGATGTCGATCAGCGTCGGGACGTTTGCCTGACACGTCCACGGGTAAAACGCGCCGAGACACTGTCACGAGCTGGTTGGAGGCACCATGACGGTCGCGCCGAAGCCGGTCGAGGTTCGACCGGTGACACTCCGGCCGGTGAAGGGCAAGTCGTTCCTCCAGTTGTTCAGGACGACCGATCACAAGCAGATCGGTGTGATGTACCTGGTCACGTCGTTCGCGTTCTTCATGGCCGGTGGCCTGATGGCGTTGCTGATGCGGACCGAGTTGGGCTGGCCGGGCATGCAGTTCCTCTCGCCCGAGCAGTACAACCAGCTGTTCACGATGCACGGCACGGTCATGATGTTGCTGTACGCGACGCCGAACGTGTTCGGCTTCGCGAACTTCGTGCTGCCACTGCAGATCGGTTCACCGGACGTGGCGTTCCCGAGGTTGAACGCGATGTCGTACTGGCTGTACCTGCTCGGCGGCCTGATCACCCTGTCGGGTTTCCTCACCCCCGGTGGAGCCGCCGACTTCGGCTGGACCGCCTACACACCGCTCTCCCTGGACACCCACTCGCCCGGCGTCGGCAGCGACCTGTGGAACGTGGGGCTGATCCTCGGCGGGCTGTCCACGATCCTCGGCGCGGTCAACATGATCACCACCGTGGTGTGCCTGCGGGCGCCGGGGATGACGATGTGGCGGATGCCGATCTTCACCTGGAACATCTTCTTCACCAGCATCCTGGTCCTGATCGCGTTCCCCGTGTTCACCGCGGCGCTGTTCGGGCTGCTGGCCGACCGGCACCTCGGGGCGCACGTGTTCGACCCGGCCAACGGCGGCGCGATCATCTTCCAGCACCTGTTCTGGTTCTTCGGCCATCCCGAGGTCTACATCGTCGCGTTGCCGTACTTCGGGATCATCTCCGAGATCATCCCCGTGTTCAGCCGCAAACCCCTGTTCGGCTACAAGGCGCTGGTCTGGGCGACCGTGTCGATCACCGCGCTGTCGGTCGTGGTGTGGGCGCACCACATGTTCGCCACGGGCGCGGTCCTGTTGCCGTTCTTCGCGTTCATGACGTTCCTGATCGCGGTACCGACCGGGGTGAAGTTCTTCAACTGGATCCTGACCATGTGGAAGGGCTCGCTCACGTTCGAGGCCCCGATGTTGTTCAGCATCGGTTTCCTGGTCACGTTCCTGCTCGGCGGGCTGACCGGCATCCTGCTGGCGTCACCACCGATCGACTTCCACGTGCACGACACCTACTTCGTCGTCGCGCACTTCCACTACGTGCTGTTCGGCACCATCGTGTTCGCCACCTTCGCCGGGATCTACTTCTGGTACCCCAAGATCACCGGGCGGCACCTGGACGAACGACTCGGCAAGCTGCACTTCTGGACCACATTCCTCGGTTTCCACGGCACGTTCCTCGTCCAGCACTGGCTCGGCAACGAGGGCATGCCGCGCCGGTACGCCGACTACCTCCCCACCGACGAGTTCACCACCCTGCACCTGATCTCCACCATCGGCTCGTACATCCTCGGGGCGTCGGTCCTGCCGTTCATCTGGAACGTGGTCAAGAGCTACCGTTACGGCCAACGAGCCGACGCCGACGACCCGTGGGGGTTCGGCAACTCGCTGGAATGGGCCACCACATCGCCACCGCCTCGGCACAACTTCCTCGAACTGCCCCGGATCCGCTCGGAACGCCCGGCCTTCGAACTGCACTATCCGCACATGGTGGACCGCGTCCACGCCGAAGCGCACTCAGGCAGGGGGCAGAGCAGCGAAGCGGCGGCGCCTTCCGAGATCGGGGCCGCCAAAACACAGCACGACGAGAAGACCGATGACCCACGCGAGAAGTGAAGGCGCTTCACGGCGGTTCGGTGACGGTCGAGTCAGGTTCCACTGTGAGCAGCGATGATCCTCCAGGGGGCGACCACCTGGAGCGTCCTCGTCGTTGTCGTGCCTGCTGTCGCAGCGGCGGGAGAACGTGTCGTGTGAGATGAGCTCGGGTGGGGTACAGGACGAAGGTGGGCAATCCAGACAGAAAGGTAGCGGTGTTCGCGCCGTCACCGCAGCTGACCGTAACCATCGAACAGGCCGAGGACGGCCCCGATCTGCATCTGCATCCGGGCGGGCAGGGCATTTGGCAGAGCCGGATGATTGCCGCGCTGGGCACACCAGTGGTGTTGTGCTGCACGTTCGGGGGTGAGGTGGGCGACGTCGTGCGTCATCTGGTCAGCGGGCAGGGGATCGAGGTGCTCGAACGCCCGGTCGCGGCTCGCAACGGGGCATATGTGCACGATCGGCGAGACGGTAGCCGCAGTGAGATCGCCGAGATGCCGCCCGACGCGTTGAGCCGGCATGAGTTGGATGATCTGTACGAGATGACCGTGGTGGCGGCGTTGCAAGCTGGGACCGCGGTGCTGAGCGGTGCCAGCGGAGAACAGAACGAGCAAGTGGTGCCTACGTCAGTGTACGAGCGGTTGGCCAAGGACCTGAGCACCAACAACTGCCAGGTCGTGGTGGACCTGTCCGGTGCTCGGTTGACCGCGGCGTTGAGCGGTGGCCCCGCGGTGGTGAAGGTCAGCCACGAGGAGCTCATCGAGGACGAGCGCGCGACGAGTGATTCGATTCCCGATCTGCTCGACGCGGCACGGGCCATCGCGGAGTGCGGTCCCCGGCTGGTGGTCATATCGCGGGCCGCGCAACGGCCGTTGGTGTTGCTGGACGATGAAGCGTTCACTGTGGACGCGCCGTCGCTCGAGCCGGTCGACAGCCGCGGCGGTGGTGACTCGATGACCGCGGCCATCGCGGCGGGCCTGGCCCAAGGAATGGACACTGTGGACGCGTTACGGCTCGGCGCCGCGGCCGGAGCGATCAACGTGACCCGGCACGGCCTGGGCACCGGCAGCAACGAAGCCATCCGCGCCCTCGCGGCCCAGGTCTCGGTCGACCGCCTGGATCGGAGCGGGACGACATGACAGTGTCAGCGCCCCGAGTGCTGATCACCAACGACGACGGCATCGACTCTCCCGGCTTGGCTGTGCTGGCCCGGTGCAGCCTGGAGTTGGGCTGGCCCACGGCGATTGCCGCTCCTGCCGAGGAGTCCAGCGGCACCAGCGCGGGCCTGCTCGCCGCGGCCGCCGACCGGCGCGTGGTGGTCCAGCGCCGGGAACTGCCCGGCCTGCCTGGTGTGGAGGCGTTCGCCGTGGCGGCACACCCCGCGTTCATCACGCTGGTGGCCAGCGAGGGCGCGTTCGGTCCCCGGCCGGAGATCGTGCTGTCCGGGATCAACCGGGGCGCCAATGTGGGACGGGCGATTCTGCATTCCGGCACTGTCGGTGCCGCGATGACCGCTGGTATCAACGGTGCACGTGCCGTGGCGGTCTCCGTGGACGTCGGCCTCAACCCGGACAGCGAACCGCACTGGGACACCGCGGCCGCGGTGGTACACCGGTTCTTGCCGCGCGTCGCCGAGCTGGCACAGGGCAGTGTGCTCAACGTCAATGTCCCGAACGTGGAACACCTGGACGACCGGTCGCCTCGGTGGGCACGGTTGGCGACCTACGGCCGCGTGCAGTCCAAAGTCACTCAGGTCGACGACACCACCATCGAGCTCGCCTCGGTCGAGGTCGACGGTGAGCTGGAGCCCGGCACCGACGCGTCGCTCCTGGCCATCGGACATCCGACGATCACGGCGCTTTGTTCGATCAGTGACGTCGCATCGCCATGGTGAGCAACGCCGTTGGTTCAACGCCACACCGGCAGGTGAGGTCACAACGCCACCATCGACGACGAGCTGCTCGCCGCGATCGCGGCGGCGCAGGTTCCTCAGTGCCTTTTCCCGAGCCTCGTCTTGATGTCTGCAGTGGGCGGTCTGGTGGTGTGCCGCGTTCGGGCGGCCAGCAGTTCCTCCAGGAAGCCGCCTGCTTCGGCGGCAGCCAGCTCCGCGTCCTTGGCTTCGATCGCTTCGAGTAGCCCGCTGTGGCCGATTTCGGCGATGTCGCCGCTCGGTTCCGCGGTGGTCGCCACGCTGGCCATGACCACCTCGGTGAGCCCGCGGTAGAGCTCGGTGAGCAGCGCGTTGTGTCCACTTTGGACGACTGCGAGGTGGAACTCCGTGTCGGTGTGGGCGAAGTCCTCGGTGCGGCGTTCGGCGTGCGCGCGGTCCCGCCTGGTGAGCAGGTCGGACAGCGTGGTGAGATCGTCCTCGGTGCGGTTCAGGGCGGCCAGCCGGGCGCCTTCCACTTCGAGCGCACGCCGTACCTGCAGCACCTCGTGCAGTTCCGAGCCGCACAGCCTGCGGATCGCGCCGGAGACCTCGCTGGTCGCCCTGACGTAGGTGCCGTCACCCTGGCGCACCTCGAGCAGCCCGCTGTGGGAAAGCGCGCGCACCGCCTCGCGGACCGTGTTCCGCCCGACGCCGAGCGAGGCGGCCAGTTCCGGCTCGGTGGGGATGCGCTCGCCGACCGGCCATTCACCTGCCGCGATGGCCGTGCGGAGCTGCCCGATCACCTCGTCGACGAGGCCGGAACGTCGTGCGGTGGCCAGTGGCATGGGCTGCACCCTCTCTCGGCGGACCAGCACGTGAGAACACTGTCACAGTCGGTTCGTCCAATCATCCCACGTTTGTCATAGTAGGTCCATGACGTCGCCGAAGCTTGCCTCCGACAGTGGCCTGGAGCTGGAACTCGACGGTGCGATCGAGACACCACCGTCGATGGACCGCTCCTCGGTGCTCGCCGGAACCGGGCTGCTCGCGGTGGCCGTGGTGCTGACCGCGCTCAACCTGCGGCCCGCGATCACCAGCGTCGGCCCGCTGCTCGGCGAAGCGCGGCACTCTCTCGGTGCCTCCTCGACCTGGGCCGGCGCGCTCACCACGCTGCCCGCGCTGTGCTTCGCGATAGCCGGGCTCGCCGCGCCGATGGTCGCGCGCCGCGTCGGAACGGGACCTGCGGTCGGCATCGCGCTCGGCGTGCTCGGCGTCGGGCTGGTCCTGCGTGTCCTCGACGGCCCGCTGGTGGTGCTCGGCGGCACGCTGGTGGCCTCGGCCGGGATCGCGTTCGCCAACGTACTGGTCCCGGTGGTCGTCAAGAACTCGTTCCCGGCGAAGGTCGGGCTGATGACCGGCGTCTACACGGCGGCGCTGCAGGCGGGCGGTGCCATCGGGTCCTCGGTGACGCCACCGCTCGACACCGCGTTCGGCGGATGGCGCCCCGCGCTGGCGAGCTGGGCGGCGCTGGCGGTGCTCGCGCTCGTGGTGTGGATCTTCGCCGCGCGCCGCAAGGCGCCTGCCGTGAAGGGCGGCGAGAGCAGTGTCGAGGCCGCGCGTTCGTTGCTGCGCAGCCCGCTCGCGTGGATCATCACGCTCTTCTTCGGTCTGCAGGCCTTCCTCGCCTACGTCGTGATGGGCTGGTTGCCGGAGGTTCTGATGGACGCCGGTGTGTCCCAGGCGAACGCGGGCCTGCTGCTGGGCCTGATGTCGATCATCGCGGTACCGATCAGCCTGATCGTCCCGCCGATCGCGGCGCGCCAGGGCAGTCAGACGTGGTGGATCGTCGGGCTGGGCGTGTTCGGGCTCGCCGGCCTGTCCGGCCTGCTGCTCGCACCGTCGGCCGCGCCGCTGTTGTGGACCGTGCTGGTCGGCTTCGGCATGAGCGTGTTCTCGCTCGCGCTGACCACCATCGCGCTGCGGGCCCGCACCGGCGCGCAGACCGCGAAGCTCTCCGGTATGGCGCAGGGCTTCGGCTACCTGATCGGCGCGACCGGCCCGTTCCTGTTCGGCATCCTGCACGACCTGACCGGCGCGTGGACGGTCCCGTTCATCATGCTGATCGTCGTGCTCGCCGTGCAGATCGTCTTCGGCGGCCTCGCGGGCCGTAACAGGTACGTCTAATTGGTCCAGCGCCCGCGCTCGACTCGTCGGCGTCTGACAGCTGATGCGCTGTACCGGACATGTTTGGCCGGTTCGTGTCCTGGCCCCGTGACATGCTAGAACCCATCATTGCGGTGACGCTGGCACGAGAGCGAGGCACGAGGTGGAGGGGCGATGAGCCAGATACGGGTCCCCAGCGCGGGAGGAACGTCGGGGTGGCCCGTTTCAGCGCCGTCGGCCCCTCGCCGGCCGAGGAGGCGCCGACGGGTGATCATCGTCGTCATCGCGGTCGGTGTGGTGATCGGTGTCGGGCTCGGCTGGTGGTTGTGGCCGTCTGACACGTACGCGGCGCCAGGAACAGTGCAGGCGGCCGTACTCACTGCCGACCAGGTCAGCGGCGTGGTCGGCGAGACCCTGGTGCCCGCGCAGAGCTCGAGCGAGCCTCCGCCCGTTCTGGCAGCCGACCCGGCCAACTGCGTGGTCGCTGTCGGCCCTGCGACGCAGGCGGTGTACGCACGCGGATGGACGACGTTCGGATCTGTGACCTATCAGGACTCCAAGGCGGTGTCTGAGCACACCGTGACCCAGGTGCTTGGCATGTATCCGGACAATGACCGGGCGCGTCAAGTGTTCGATGGGCTGACCGAGGGGCTGAAGGGGTGCAGGTCCGCCGTGCGTGCCAACGGCAGCCAGCGTGCCTCGAAATGGACGTACGCGGTCGATTCGGCGACAACGGACGCCCTCGGCTGGACGGCGACCCAGGACGGCGGCAACGGGTGGGCCTGCTACCGGCAGGCGCGGTTGAAGGGAAAGGCAGTGCTGCAGGTGGCGGTTTGCGTAGCGGGTGACGGCAGGCAGGGCGCGGCGGTCTTAGCCGACATGTTCGCCGGCAAGGTCAGCGGGTGACGATGATCCCCAGGACCGCGTCGAAGCTGGTCGTCCTCCTCGCTGCGGCCATTGTGCTGGGCCCCACCCACAACGCGACAGCGGCCCAGCCGCCTCCAGTGGCGACGCTTCCCACGCCCGACGTCGGTGACCTCGGGCCGCGTGTCCTGGGCGGGTTCCTGAAAACCATTCCCGGCCTCGAAGCGCAGGTGACGTCGCTGCAGAACCGCGTCGTAGCACTCCAGCAGCGGAAAGAGGCTCTGGTCGCCGAGGTCCAGCAGCAGAACGGAAAAATCGACGCGCACAACCAGAAGAGCGCCGCGTGCGATCAGAAGACCAGTGCCTGGAACACGAAGGCCGCTGCCTTCACTGCGAAAGCCACCGCGTTGAACGCGAAGATCGACGCGCACAACGCCAAGCCACACGTGTTCGAGCTGCCTCGCCAGGCGGCCGAGGCCAGGGCGTACGACGCGGAAACGAACCAGCTCAGGTCCGAGCAGGACGCGCTCAAGGCGGAGAACGCGCAACTGGAAGGCGAGAAGTCGCAGCTCGCCGCCGAGCGATCCGCAGTGGACAACGAGGGAAGGGCGCTCGAGACCGAGAAGCGGCAACTGCGCTCCCGGATCGACGCGCTCAAGACCGAGGGTGAGCAACTCGCTGACGTCATCCAGGAACTACTCGAGCAGGCGATGGAGGAACTCCAGTCCGCCATGGCGTCCCAGACGCAGGAAGTCCCGCGGCGGACTCCGGGCGGTGACCAGGACAGCCCCGCCAGTCGGACGGGCTACATCGGCAACCCGGCGGACGACGGCGGCGACCCCGTCTCCCGCAAACAGGACAGCGACGCGCTCGACTCCTACGCCGTGGACAACTCCCGCCTCGTCGACAAGCGGCAGGTCAACGCGGTCCTGACACCCGAGGCGGTGTCCGGGCTGTCCGTCGACCAGGTCACGCGACTGACCCCCTACCAAACCTACGACGGTCTGGTCCGCAAATCGACCGGGACCTACACCGCCCTTGCGATCCGGCCCACCGCGACCGAACCGGGCCAGCAGCCGTTCGACGAGGCCATCCGGCGCGGCGGCACGGCAACGGCCGTCGTCGACGGCAAAAGAATCGTCATCGACGCGGTCGACACGATACCGGCTCCGACGAACAGCCCAACGCCGACGCGGCCGTCCGTGCCGACGCCCGCACCTCAGGCCCTGAAGCTCGCCACGGACATGAGGCAGGTTACCGACAATGGCCGGCAGGCCGGGACGAGTACCATCCCCGGGCACAACGGATCCGGCCTGCCGCAGGGAATCACCATGCCTCGGCCATGGCCCGGCGAAGACAGTCCGAGAGCCGTTCCCGACCACGCCCCCAAACCCGCCCCGAAACGCTGCACCGCGAACTGGCAGGACTACGGCGCACTGGAGGAGATCCGGGTGCCGGACGGGTTCCGCTATCGCGCAACCGGTGCGGAGGCGTGCGTCGTCACCGTCGCCGGTCCTGGTCGTCCCAGCCTCGGCTTCCCGCTGCCGGGACTCCGCACCGACGAGGGGATGGCCCGCTGTCACCTGATCGGCCACCAACTGAACGGTTCGGACACGGACCTGCGCAACTTCGTTCCCTGCTACCAGGAGCCGACGAACAACGCATGGATGTCGGGACTGGTGGAAAGCACGATCGCTCGCCGTGTCACGGCAGGCGACCCGGTGTACATGGTCGTACGGCCCCTCTACGCCACCCAGGACCTGCTACCCGTCGGGATCATCGTGCACGCGCAGAGCAACGCCGGATGGCAGTGCTCCACATTCGTGCCCAATGTCACGGTGTTGCAGGCTTCCAGTGGCGGCTTCTCGTTCGTCGGTTGTTGACGACCCGGTACAGCGTACGGCGGAGAGGGCGAACAGCGGACTGAGCATGAGGGCGTGCGCCCGTTGCGGGTGTACACAAAGGACTGAAGGTGTTCGTCGGCGGCGAGTCCCGCCGAGCACCGCGGGGTGCGGGTCGAGCACGCCGCTTTCCTCAGGGGTGGCCCGGCCGAGAGACACTTCCCTAGGTAACCTTGGGAAGTCGTGCAGTCCGCCTCGAGCGGTTGCGGTGATCGAAAGCCCCGCAGGGAGCGAATTGGGTGCAGTCCGGTGTGGTGGAGCACGTCGACAGCGATGGCGACGCGTGGTGGTCGGCAGCAACGGTGGCGACCGCGTACCAAGATGTGCGATGCGCGTGAACCTGCAGCATCGGGTCGCCGCCGCGCGGCGACGACTTCGGGCGCGGCCAGGCTCGGTTGCCGGGTAGTCGACCTGGCCGGGCGGTCCGATCCAGACGCGCAATGCCCACGTCCGGGTGACTGTCTGTGTTCGCCCTTGTTCGTTGTGTGATCACCTGTCTACGGTCAGAACGACGTGATGCCGGTCCATTTTGGAGGAATTGTGACAGGTTTCAGTACTCGTGTGGCTGTGCTGGGGTGCTCGGTGGCGCTGGCCGCCAGTGGTCTCGCGGTAGGGGCCCCGGCTGGGGCGGACCCGGCCGCCAGGGCGGATTTTCAGTGGGTGGCCCTGGGCGACTCCTACACCGCCGGGGTGGTCGGGGCCGCGGGCAACACCTACGAGGTGCCCCGTGACGGTTGTCAACGCACCGACCAGTCCTACCCGGTGATCATCGAACGTGATCTCGGTTCGCTGTTCGACGCGGTCAACGTCAGCTGCGGCGGCGCCACCATCGAAGACGTCACCGTCAAAGCCCAGGAGCCGTTCGGCTATCACCTGCCGGTCTTCGGCATCGAAGACCCGGACTACCCGTTCCCCGCCGTGGCCCCGCAGGACGACGTGGTGCGCGATGACACCGACGTGATCACCGTCGGGGTGGGCGGCAACACCCTCGGGTTCGGCGAGATCCTCGGCCAGTGCGCGCTGACCGGCAACGGCCAGGGCACACCCTGCAAGGACAAGTTCGCCGGAGACATCCAGGCCCGCCTGGACACAGTGGAACAGCAGTACACCAGGATGCTGGCCGCGCTGCACGAACGTGCCTCGAAGGCCAAGATCCTGACGATCGGCTACCCCGCAGTCATCCCCGCCGACACCACCAAGTGCGAGTACGACAACACCGAGCACTTCGGCAAGATCACCCGCAGCGACCTGGACTGGCTGCGCCAGAACGTGCTCGAAGCCCTCAACGAGCGCATCAAGAAGTCGACCGGCACACAACAGGCCGCCACGTTCGTCGACCTCTACGAGTCCTCGAAGGACCACAGTGTCTGCGACGACGAGAACAAGTGGGTGGAGGGCCTGACCAGGCGCGGCTCCGACGAGCTCGCGCTCGTGCACCCCAACGCGGCGGGCCAGCGCCACGCCGCCGACCGAGTCGAAGCAGCGATGCTCGACGCCGTTTTCACACGCTGACCCACCCACCATAGGACGAGGCGGGAAAGAACGACGTCCCCGGCGGTCGCGCACGCGCATCGGGTACCGGCACGGGTACCCGATGACGCCCCAGCCGTCCAGGGGTTTCGAGGCGGGCACAGCTTTCGTCGGCCTGGCCGAGTACCTCGGCCGCCTGGTCACCGAGCTGGCCGAGAACCCGGGCGACGACCTGCTGTCGCGAGTCGCGACCCAGTACGCGGCCACCGGGCAGCTCAGCCACGACGACTTCGTCGAGATGGCCCGGCTGATCGTGGTCGCGGGACACGAGACCACCTCGGCGAGTGCCTTCCCGGTGACGTCCGCGGGCGCTGCGGCACGGGCGTTGCCGACCGCGGAGCTGAACACCGTGATCAGGTGGTCCAGGTTCGGGATGTCCTCGGTGAGCTCGACATGTTTTTCCAGCAGCCGCAACGACCATCGGGCATGCCCGGCTGGTGGCTGTGAACACGCCAGGCGATCAGCCGGGCCTCGACCTCACCGGTCACCGGGGACGGCACCGGCGGAAGCTCGCGCTTCTTGCGAGAGATCGTGGCACGGACGTCACCACCGGTCTCGGCGAACCGCTTGGCGACCAGTCGCAGTATCTCACCTGACACCCCGAGCCGCGCCGCGATCACGTCCTTCGGATCGGGCTCGCCCACCGAGGTGTCCAACGCGAGCAGCACCCGCGCCCGCCTGATCGACGATGCGGGACGCACGCCCGTGGTGGTCAGCCGGAGCAACTCTTCACGATCCCGCGCCGACACCTGACCGGCCGCTTCAACTGGGAGGCCATGACAACAGCCTCCCAGCCGGGACTGTAAAACGAGTGGTGTAACTCCTGATCTTGGAGATGCACCTGATGAACGACATGATCTCTGGCGTGCCGAACACCGAGGACGCTGAGAACCCGAACCCCGCGGCTGCTGGTCTGGACGGCCTGGACGAGCAGTTGATCAACCATCTGGTCAGCCGGGCGAAGGCTGGTGGCCTGCAGTTGACCGGCGAGGGCGGTGTGTTGCAGCAGCTGACCAAGCGGCTGCTGGAGTCCGCGCTGGACGGTGAGATGACCGATCACCTCGGCTATGACAAGCACGACCCGGCCGGACGCAACACCGGCAACTCCCGCAACGGCACCCGGTCGAAAACCGTGCTGACCGATGTCGGCCCGGTCGAGATCACCGTCCCACGCGACCGCAACAGCAGCTTCGAACCCAAGATCGTCGGCAAGCGGCAGAAACGCCTGACCGGGGTCGACGAGATGGTCATCTCGCTGGCCGCCAAAGGCCTCACGACCGGGGAGATCTCGGCGCATCTGGCCGAGGTGTATGGCGCCGAGGTCTCTCGCCAGACCATCTCCACCATCACCGACAAGGTGATCGAGGGCATGGTCGAATGGCAGAACCGGCCGCTCGACCCGGTCTATCCCGTGATCTTCATCGACGCCATCTACGTCAAGATCCGCGACGGACAGGTCGCCAACCGGCCCATCTACGTCGCGCTGGCGGTCACCTGTGAAGGCCGCCGGGACATCTTGGGATTGTGGGCCGGGGATGGCGGTGAGGGCGCGAAGTATTGGCTGCATGTGCTGACCGAGTTGAAGAACCGGGGTGTCGCGGATGTGTTGATGGTGGTCTGTGACGGGCTGACCGGGCTGCCTGACGCGATCACCACCGTGTGGCCTCGGGCGGTCACCCAGACGTGCATCGTGCACTTGCTGCGCAACAGCTTCCGGTATGCCGGCCGGCAGCACCGGGACGCCATCGCCAAGGCGCTGAAACCGGTCTATACCGCCCCGACTGAGGCTGCTGCGAAGGAACGGTTCAGTGAGTTCGTCGAGTCCTGGGGCGGCCGGTATCCGGCGATCGTTCGGTTGTGGGACAACACCTGGGCTGAGTTCGTGCCGTTCCTGAGTTTCGATCCGGAGATCCGGCGGGTGATCTGCTCGACCAACGCCATCGAAAGCGTGAACGCCCGCATCCGCCGCGCGGTCAAAGCCCGCGGGCACTTCCCCAACGAACAAGCCGCGTTGAAGTGTGTCTACATGGCCATCATGAGCCTGGATCCGACCGGCACCGGCCGCAAACGGTGGATGATGCGCTGGAAACCCGCCCTCAACGCGTTCGAGATCGCCTTCGACGGCCGCCTGGCCGCCGGACGCAAGTAGCCACCGTTCAACCCGAGTTACACCGCTCGTTTGACAGACCCTCCCAGCCACAGGCACCTGAACTAAGCAGCGACACCCTACTAGTGCCGCTTCAAGCAACGTTGGGTAGGTAGTCGGGTTTGCGGATCTTGGAGTTGACCGCGAAGTGTCGTTTCGGTGCGGTGTGCTTGTTGGTTCACCGGATGTAGCGGGCGATCGCGGTCTCTTGGGCGGTGTGGGAGGGGTAGTCGCTGCCGTCGAGAATGACGTACCGCAGTGCCGTGAACTCGCACTCGATCCAGTTCAGCCAGAGCCGGTCTGGGTTGTCCCCGGCGGCGATGAGCTGCATCGAGCCAGCACGATCCCGGCTCGCCGCAATCGGACGCGGTCGCGGGTGGACCGGGTGATCTTGACCAGGCGCTGGGCCTCCTCGGGCTCCAGCGGGCGAACGAACACTTCAGGCTGACGTCCCACTCGACCACCACCTCCAGCGGCCCCGGCAGCCAGCCGCAGGTGTTGCATGTGTCTTGTCCGGCGTGGCCGTGTGTCCAGTTCTTGACCACAGGTCAGCTCCTTTTTCCCTCGCCGACGCTGATTCTACGGTGTTCGGCGCCCTTTCTGTCGTGGTGTATGGGCGGAGTCGTGCGAGTGCGATTCGTAGATTCTGGAGTCGTGGCTTTGCGGGTCGTGATGATTTTTTCGGACTGGGACAGTGGTTTCCATGTGTCTACAGTGCAAGCCAACCGTGGTCGAACATGTCCAGCGATACGCGGGTCGTCACGTCGGCAGCAGGCCGTTGTCGCCCTTGCTGGACGAGAATCGGTACAGCCTTCATGTTTTCGAGACCAATGGCGTAACGACTGCGGTGAGCAGTGGCCTTCGGCATCTGAACGATGAAGCGCCGTTCGGTGAGGAGCTGGTGTGTTCGTTGCATTCGTGTATGAGGGTGTATGCGGAGTTGATCGTCTCGGCCGTGTGCGAGGTTGTCGTGCGTCGGGGGAAGGGGTTGGAGTTGGAGGATGTGGTGGAGTTGCCGGGTGAGGCACGGGGTGGTGTGGAGATGGGTGGGGTGGTCGCGTCGTTGCACCCGTGCTTTGAGGCGGAGATCAACTATCGGTTGCGGCCGGAGGTGACCACGGTGGGCGAGGGGATGGTGGATTCCAGTTGGTGACGTTGATCCCGGTGACGGGTAATGAGATGCGGTATGCGTCGAAGTGTGGTGGCCAGGCGTTGGTTGATGTGTTGCGGATACGTCGGTCGGACGTGCTAGACGTCGGGCGAGCGTCTGTGTTCTAGCGTTGCCGCCTGGACCCGCCGTGTGTGGATAGTGTCGCCACGGCGGGTTTCTGGGGGAATGCCGAACGAGCGAGGTAGGGAACGGCAACGCTTCACGGGTTCACTACGGCTATGGCGGCGTGTTCGCGCCTGACGCGGTGGCTCCGGTTGCTGCTGAATAGGGAATTCATAACCTGGTGACGACTTCAGGTCGCGCAGAGGGCAGCATCCCACGGGGGCCAACCTCGCGTGCGCAAGGACGACAGCGGGCCCGGGGTAGCTGGCGGTGACCTGGTTGGGACCAGCTCCGCGTGTGCGAAACGGCCGGCTGCTGCGGATACGTCGCGGTTGTTGTAGGCCGGGCCGAACTCGGTTCGGAGGGTTGTGCGTGCTCGTCGGATGTCGGCTTCCCTGTCGAGGGCGTGGTGGTAGTTGGTGATTTGCCAGAGGATCATGCGGCGCCAGAGCACCGCCAGGACATGGGCGATGTCCTCGGATTCCAGCCACATCCGCAACTTCGTGTCCACGCCGTAGGCCTCGTCGCCGGTGACCCACCCGAACGGCACCCCGCCGTGCCTAGCGCGCTCAATCATCCGCTGCGCCAGAAAGGGTTTGGTCGCCAGCGTCACCTCACCGGGATACCGGCGCGGCGGCAGCGCTCCCGATCGGAAATCCACTCCTTGGGCAGGTACCGTTCCCGATCGATCAACGCCCGGCCCCGCTCCGCAGGTACTGGTGTCTTCTGTCGAAGTCCACCGGCCGCACGCCGCCCGGCCCGGTGTCCAGCGACTGGGCGTGCGATCCCGTGGAGCGCTGCCAGTACGGGGTGCCCGGTACAGCAGTTCGATGGCGACATGGGCAGGTTTGGCTTGGCGTGTCGGGCAAGCGTCGCCACTGATGCTCCGTGTGTTAGGTGGATTGTGGAAGCCGTGATGGTCGGACAGTGGCAGCCGCTGTTAGCAACAGGTTACTTGTTTTCGAGCAGTGTTGTGTCGAACGACGTCGAGGCGCTGAGAAGGTTCTGCTAGTGCCGAGGGTGTTGTCGCAAGCAGCGAATTGGGTTCATAACGGTGTGGTGTCGGCTGTATCGCTTTGCCTGTTCGGAGCGATGAGCATTTTTGTCGGTTCAGTGGTGAGGAAGGGACGGCTGTGGCGAACGACGGCGCTGCTTCGAATCCGCAAAGCAATGCGGTTGATCGGGCGGTTCGGCTTTTCGAGTTCCTCGCGCGAAGTCAACAGCTCAAGTCCAACCCGCCTCGCACGACCGACAGTCACGAGTCGGTGCTGTGGTTTGGTCAGCTGCCTGAGCACCCTGCCATTCGACCCACGCACCACGAAGACACGCCAGAGCCCGGCAGCGCCTTGCTCACTGTCGAACGGGTGGCCTTCCAAGATCCACCTGAGCCTGACGCGGAGCTTCGGCTGTGGCTGGATGGGGAATGGGACGACCCGGCCGCCCCGCCGCGCCTGCGGGAAGCGATCGGTGAAGGCGAGCAGCGCACGGTGCTCGACGACGTACCCGAGACGCGTGATGCTCACGCGGAGTGGGTGGCTCGGTGGTCGCTTTGGGCCGAGGCTGAACGGACGGATCGACCGGTTCGAACTGTCTACAACGACCTGTTCTCCGCCTACGTCGCTGCGGCGGGACACGCTGAGGAACTTGAGCTGGTCGTCGGCGCCGGATGTCTGTCCTGGGCGCCGGCCGGTCACTATGTCGTCCGGCGGCATCTCATTACCGTGCCTGCCGTGATCCACTTCGACGATGACACCGGACAGCTGACTCTCCATCAGACGGAGGTCGCGGGCGGCTTGAACGTCGAATTGGACATGTTGGACCCCGGTCGGGTGGCCAATCCGCAGCACGTCGTGCTGATCAGGAACGAGGCCCGTCAGCTGGATGTCGCTGTTGTGCACCGCGACGTTGTGGGCGGTGTGGTGCGGCGACTGGTGCATGCCCTCGACGGTGACGCTGCCTACGTCGACGAGGATGATCCACAGAAGCCTGCAGCGCACGCTGTGGCGGCGTTCGCGCCCGCGGTCATTCTGCGTAGGCGTTCCCGTCAGGGGATCGTCGACATCCTCGATTCGGTCGCGGTGCAGATCGCCGAGTCCGGCATGGTCCCGGATGGACTGCTCCCGCTGGTCGATCCGGACCATCGCCCGGCGGCTGAGCGCTCGCCTGAGCCGGGCGCACTCGTGGAGATCGACTCCGATCCCTTTTTGCCGTTGCCGGTCAACGATCGGCAGTTGCGAGTTCTCGCGCAGGTCGACGCGAAGGCCCAGACGCTTGTCCAGGGTCCACCCGGAACCGGCAAGACTCACACCGTTGCGGCGCTGCTGTCCCACCTTCTCGCGCAGGGCAAGCGGGTGCTGGTCACCGCGCACACCGATCGCGCGTTGAAAGAGGTGCGGGCGAAACTGCCCGAGTCAATCACACCATTGGCCGTGTCGGTGGTCGGCTCGTCCCGTTCGGATCTGGCGGAGCTCAAGGTCGCTGTGGAGCGGATCAGTCATGTAGCGGGCGAGTACGACGCTGAGGTCGCGCGGCGGGCTGTCGAGGAACATATCGCGGCGATCGAAGATCTTCGCCGACGTCGCGCTGGGCTGTACCGCCGGCTGGTCGACGCACGCGGCGAAGAGGTGGCCGAGAACGAGGTCGGCGCCTATCGTGGCACGCTCGCGGCTATCGCGCAGCGTGTGGAAGCTGAACGGGAGCGCTTCGGTTGGGTGGCCGACCTGACTGCTGTGACCGATGTCGTCCCGTCTCCGGTCCCTGCGGGCGACATTGTCGACTGGCACCGGAGCGTCGTGGACGACGCGCTGAACGCGGACGAGCCGGAGTCGCGGCTGAGGCTGTTGTCCCTCGCCGATGTACCTGAACCCGACGCGTTCGTCGCTCTGGTGACCGTGGAGCGGCAGGCTATCTCCGCCGAGGAGGGGCACAGCAGCCTCGCACGGCACACGGCTTTCGATGCCGTCCGTCGCCTGGATCAGGCCACTCGAACGGTGCTGCGGCAGCGGCTCAACGGGTTCGCGCGGGAGGCCGAGGACTTGTCGCGGCGGCGCGAGGAGTGGATGAACGACGCACTGTCCGATGTGCTCGCCGGCCGTGCGAACATCTGGCGGTCGCGTGGCGAGCAGGTCGGCCAGCTCATCGGGCGCGTAGGCCCTCTCATCGACCGGCTCGGTCCGCTCACCGAGGTGAAGGTCGGCAACGCCGAGCTGGGCACGCTCGTTGCCTTGGCCGGTGCGCTTCGTGCGCACGTCGGCGACGGCGGCAGCCTCAAGATCAACTCGGACGGCTCGCCCAAGATGGGTGCCTTCACTCCCAAGGCGGTGAAGCAGGCCCAGCCGTTGTTTCAGGCGGTGCGGGTCAACGGCGTTCCGCCCACCAGGGCCGACCAGCTCGACATGTTCCTGACCTGGGCGGAGGCCACTAGGACGCTGGGCGCGCTGGACAAGGCGTGGCCAGATTCAGTGCGCATTCCCGCAGAGGACACGCTGAGCGAACGACTGCAGTGGCACGTGACCGAGCTCGCGCAGCTGCACCGTGTGCTGACGCTGGGGGAAGCGCTCGAAGCAGAGGAACGCAGCCTGGCAGGACTCGATCTCCCGCGTCCGAACTGGACTGACTTCGACGCCGTGCAGACCTACGCCCGGCTCGTCGACGCTGCTGCGGCTTCCGACGCACGCGCCGCTGCCACCGCGCCACTGCTGGAGGTCACACGGACCATCGCCAATGTGGCGCAATGGGCGGATGCTGCGCCCTGCGTGAAGCAGCTGTTGCAAGCCGTAGAAGAGCGGCACCACGAATCGTACGCAGCCGCCCACCAGCGGCTGGTGCGTCTGACCGAGGTCGCACGGTTGGCGCGTCGACGCGACGAGATCGCGGCAGCCCTGAGTCGCTTGCTCCCCGGCGTGCACAAGGCCGTATCCGCCGACCCGCACGACTCCAGCTGGGTGGACAGGCTGGCCTGCTGGGACGCGACGTGGGCGTGGGCCGTGGCGCGAGCATGGGTACTGGGGCGCGGTGCCGAAGATGTAAATGCCCTGCAGGTTGAGGTGCTGCGCACCGAGGAAGAGCTGCGGCGTCGGGTCGAGCAGCTTGCGGCCGAACGGGCGTGGGGACACGCCGTGGCACCCGAGCGACTTTCCGGCAAGGCCCGTGCCGACCTGCTCCAGTACGCCCAGTTGGTCAAGCTGCTCGGTAAAGGGACCGGTGTCTTCGCCGACAAGCGCAGGGCCGACATCAAGGCGGCCATGGACCGCTGTCGCCCGGCGGTGCCGGTGTGGATCATGCCCGTCTATCGGATCGCCGAGCAATTGCGCGTCCAGCCGGACATGTTCGACGTCGTGGTGGTCGACGAGGCCTCGCAGGCGGGTCTGGAAGCGACGTTCCTGCAGTACCTCGCGCCCAAAATCGTGGTCATCGGCGACGACAAGCAGGTCTCGCCCACAGCCGTGGGTATCGACCAGCAGCAGCTGCGCGACCTCGCCGACCAGTACCTGTGGGACGACCCATACCGCGCGTCGTGGCAAGATCCCAAGCGCAGCCTGTTCGACGAGGCGAAGATGCGCTACGAGGGCATGACCACGCTGATTGAGCACCGGCGCTGCGTGCCCGAGATCATCGGCTTCTCCAACCGGATCGCCTACGAGCCCGACGGCATCCGGTTGGTGCCCGTACGCCAATACGGAGCGGACCGCCTGCAGCCGATCAAGCCGGTATTCCTCGACAACGGCTACGAGCGCGGCGTGACTGACAAGGTCAATCCTGTGGAAGCGGACGCCATCGTCGACCAGATCGAGAAGTGCATTACCGATCCCCGCTACGACGGCCTGACGTTCGGTGTCGTGTCGCTGCTCGGCCGGGCCCAGGCCAAGGCGATCGAGAAGCGCTTGCTGGAGCGCATCCCGCCGGAGGAATGGAAAGCACGCGACCTGCGATGCGGTGACTCGGCCGACTTCCAGGGCTCCGAGCGCAACGTGATGTTCCTGTCCATGGTCAAGGCCGCGGAGCCTGAGAAGCGGATCGGCGCGCTGACCCAGGACCTGTACGTCCAACGGTTCAACGTCGCCGCGTCCCGTGCCAAGGACCAGATGTGGGTGTTCCACTCACTGCGCCTGTCCGACCTCGGCAACCCCGAGGACATGCGGTTCCAGTTGCTGGACTACTGCTACGCGGTGTCCGGGCACGCGGGGGATCAGGACGACGCCAGGCACACGGTCGTGCCCGAGGATCGGCGGGTGGAGCCGTTCGAGTCGTTGTTCGAGCAGCGGGTGTTCAACAGACTCGTGGACCGCGGGTACAGCGTGATCCCGGAGTTCCCGGCCGAGGGCTACCGGATCGACCTGGTGGTGGTGGGCGGCAAGACCAGGCTGGCGGTCGAGTGCGACGGCGACGCGTGGCATGGCCCGGAGGCCTATGAGCGTGATCTCGCCCGGCAGCGTGATCTGGAACGGTGCGGCTGGCGGTTCTTCCGGATCCGCGAATCGGAGTTCTACGCCGACCGGCCGGCAGTTCTGGCCAGGCTGTGGGCGACGTTGCACGAGTTGGACATCCATCCCTCCGGCTGGATGCCGGACGTCGAGGACCAGGCACTTGAGGTGCCGCGTCCGTCGGCGGTAGTCGTCAAGCCCACGACAACTATGCAAGCGGCTGCCGAGCGGATAACGCCAGAGCAGACCGTGCCCACACAGGTCGTGGTTGAGCCCGTCGTACCGGCGTCCGAGGCACCGGTTTCTGGAGCGGACGCCGCCGTGCCGTTTGTTGTGGCGCACGAAGACGAGTCATCGGCTCTGGTAGTCGAGGAGCGGATGGCACCCGCTGTGGACGCCGTGCTTGCGGAGTACCGGCAGTTCGACGGAACTGTGGTCCAGGTTGCTGAAGCGTCACGGCGGGAACTGATCGAGGGCTTGATGCACCTCGTTGAGGCTGAGGGACCTGTGGTCGGTAGCCGGCTGCACACCGCCTACGTCCGTGCGTCGGGTGCGATCAGGGTGACGAAGCCGATCGCGAGCGAGTTGAACAAGGCGATCGCACAGGCGGTCCGGGAAGGGAAGCTCGTTGAAGACAACCCGCTCGGCGAGAGCGGGGTCAAATCGCGCACCTACCGGTTGCCCGAACAACCAGAGGTGCGGACGCGCCACCTGGGACCGCGGTCCTTCGACGAGGTGCCTCCGAAGGAATTGGCGGCCCTGCTCGACTACGTCGTTGAACGGGACGGGAACACCGGCGTCGAGGCGCTGCAGCGTGCCGTGTTGGAACTGCTGGGCTTGAAACGGTTGACCGACAACGTCAAGAACCGCTTCGCCGCAGTCCAGAGCCTCCGATTCTGACGGCGCCAGAAGTCGGTTCGCCGGAATGGGCCGGAGCTGTCCGTCAAAACGAGTCAGGCCCACGCAGGTGCCTTTCGCTGCTGGTCGTCGTCAGCCTGGTGCCCGGGGTGAGTGCTACTGCGTTGGTCACCGCGTTGTCCCGCATCGGCTTCGGGCCTGCGATCTTCCCCATGGCGTTACCGATCTGGATGAGGGCGGCGTCAGCGTCACCGGAGGTGCCTGCGAGGTTGATCAGGTGCAGGCCGAGCCGCACCTTTGCCTGCAACACCTCGAATGCCTCGTTCGTGAAGTTCAGCGCGGCCACAGCCGAGGGGCACAGCTCTTCTCCGTCGCGTCCCCGTTCGAGCATGCACTGCAACTCCCAGAGCGACGCCACGTCGGGATTGGCGGACTCCAGGCTCCGCAACGAGGTCAGGGTGACCGAGTGGAGGTCGTCAAAGATCAGGCCGTTGACGATCTCGCTGACCGTGAGCGCCTGGCCGGAGGACTTCTGGAGCTCGACGGCCTTGCGCGCAGCTCGGAGCAGGTCACGCACGAGCCCGCCTGACCAGGCGTGGCAGAACTTGGCGATCTCGGCGGCGAACCCTCCTGCCCGGGAGATGATGACGTCCACCGACTCGTCCATGGTCAGCCAGCGCGTGGAGATCACCGTGTCGAACGCCGAGTCGAAGGCGTCGCGGTCGGCGAGACCGCGGCTCTCGAACGACCGCAGGGCGTCGGTCGACACGGTCACCACGAAGTGGACACCGCGGATGTGGAAGACGTCCTTGAGCTCATTGACGACACTGACCAAGTGCTCCGGCTGGTCGAGTTTGTCCAGTTCGTCGATGCACACGACCAGGTGTTTCCACGGGTAGTTATACTTCACGAACAGGTGCAGGAGCTCCTGCAAGGCCAGCACCAGGTCTGCGTGTGACATGGCACGGCTCTTGTCCTTGCTCGTGCGCTCCGCCGATCCCTCGAGGACGTTCTGCACCTTCACAGTCGTCTTGAGGTTGGTTCCTCGTTCGACTTCCCATTGCAGCGCGTGCAGCAGTTCGCGGGCACGGCGAACGTCTGGTGGGAGGCTGGTGTCCCCCGATGAGGCCATCCGGCGCGCGACCGCCACCACCGCGTTGATGATCGCGGCACCGAGCAGAACGCATCCCAGGACGAGCACCAGGTCGATGCGCTTGAGCACGGGCATCACCGGAAGGACCTTGATCAGGATCATCGCCGCACCGGTCAGTCCGGCCAGCCAGAACAGGGCGAGAGCCAGTCGGTTGCCCCGTCGGCGTACTGGTGCGTCGTCATCGGAGTTGGCGCGGCGGTTGATCGTGACAGCCACTTCGTGGAGCAGCCGCCGCAGAAACTCCCCCGCGTCGTACTTCACCGGTGACGCGACCACGGTGACGAACGGGCTGAGTTCCGGGCTTCGCGTCAGCGCGCGCAGCACGGTCGACTTGCCCGACCCGCGGTTTCCTGCCAGCCCGATCGCCGAGGACTCGTGGCTCTCGATGAACTCCTTGACCTGGTTGACCGTCGCCGACGGCGTGATCGTCGACGTGTCCAGCTCGACAAGGCGCGGGGCGTAGGTCGGGAACGCCACCACGCCACGCGAACCGAGCACGTCGTTGATGGCGTGGGAGACCAGCTCCCGCGCCTTGGCAGCCAGTGCGGCCTGGTAGGCATCGGCCGCCTCCTTGCTGGAGAAGATATCCGCTCTCCACCGGACGACCTGCCGTTTCACGACCCGCACCACAGCCGCGCCCTGGTGGAGAAAGAGCCCGGCGCACAAGCCGGCGACCCAGTTCTTGTACGCGGCAAGCCCGTCGATCCGCTGCAGCTCCGCTTCCGGACTGTTCCAGAGGTATATCGCTGCCGCCAGCGCACCGGCGACCACCGGCACGAGCAGCAGCAACCTCAGCACCAGGCCGATCAGCTCGTCCCAGCTGACGACTGCGCGATCGCCGACGCCGTACTCGTACCGCGCCTGCAGGACATCCTCGTTGATCGCCTCGGCGTCCTCCCCCACGCGCCGCCGGATCTCGTGCTCGTGATCGGCGTAGTGCCCGAACTCCGAACTCCGTAGAACACGGCCGATCGCCGCTCGAATGTCCATGTGCAATCCGGCCACCGCGCCATGCTCTCATTCCGGCTTGAGCGTCTCACGGCGTCCACTCCACTCGATCCTCCACCGGGCGGGGCGGATGGCGCGGAAACGTCACGCCTTTGACGCTGCCGGAAACCTGACCAGCCGCACCAATCCGACCGAGAACCACATCTACAGCTCGACCAACCAGTTGGTGAGCATCAAGAGCGGCGCGACCGAGGTCTACCGAGCCCTCCTACGACGGCATCGACCAGACCCAGCCCCGCTCCATCACCGAAAAGAACGGCGCAACCACCAGCACCCACGTGTTCGGACAAACAGCGTTGGGCCCCATGTGGGTCAAAGAGAACGGTGGGCCACCACCTACAGCTGGGACCCCCGCGGCACGCTGGTGACCATCCGAACCGGCGAAGGTAACCGGTACAACGCCATCACCGACTACCAAGGCTCGGTCCTCGGCCTGGTCGACACCCAGGGTGCTCCCGCCGCGACCTACACCTACACCCCCTACGGTCAATCCACCGCCAACGGACCGGCGGCCAACGCCAACAACCTCCGCTACCTCGGCCAGTACCGCACCCAACGCGGTGATCTGCTCCTCGGATCCCGGACGTACAACCCGGCATGGGTCGTTTCACTCAACCCGACCCCACTGGACAAGAACGAAACCCCTACAACTACGCATCAGGCGATCCGATCAACCACAGTGACCCCACCGGGGCCAGTACGTCCTCGACGTGGGGCGCGTTCATCGGCGGCACCATCGGCACGATGGCTGCGCGGGTGCTGCCCTGGTGGTCGGCGGGATGACCGCCGGAACCGGAGCTGGATTGGGATCGAAGCTCGGTGGTGGCAGTCCCCAAGAGGTCCGCGACGACGCTCACACCGCCATGGCCGGTGGAGGACTCCTCAAGGGCCTCGGCAAACTAGGTGGCAAGTTGAGCAAACTATTGTGATGCGAACATCCGAGACCCGTGAACCGCGGGGCAAGCGGTACTACTACCTCGCCGGCCTCGCGATCCTGGCCGTGATCGCTCTGGGCATCGTGTTCATCGATCAGGCGCCCTGGCTGTTGATCATCGGCGGCTGCCTGATGGGTGGTTTCCTCGTCGACACTGCCGTGGCATGGAGCCGGTATCGACGGTCGACAACCGGGAACAGCACCAACGAGGACTAAGCACGAAGGCGAATCTCCATGCGATGAGGGCCAGGCACAGAACTGGGCCCCACCGCATGCCTCCATAGCTGCTCGACAGGCGCACCGTCGACGCTGAACACCGCGCTGGCGTTACGACAGGCGATCTGGCACGTCTGCGAGATGCCCGGCGTGCTCTACTCCGACCACGGCTCGATTTCACTTCCCGGCACCTGGAACAGCGCCCTACGGGGAGGTCATGAGGCTGGTGGCGACGATGGTGGTCCTCGTGAGCGTCCTGACAGGCTGTGATTCCGAGCCTGAGCACCGACTCGGCGAGGCGGTGGATGTGCGAGTACAGGCCCTGTCAACGAAGGGTGGCCAGTCGACCAGGGGGATGGTTGGATTCGCGGTGCTCGAAGTGCGGCGAGGCGACCCGGCAGGCTTGGCCGGTACCAGCCGGGCCGGAACCGGCACTCCCTACGAGGTGGTGTCGTCTCTGACGAACAAGACCGACGTAGCCCTGTCTGTCAGCATCGGCCTTCATGGGATCGACACCGCCGGGAACAGGCTCACCGACTTCTACGGCGAAGAGATCTACTTCCGTTTGCCTGCCCCGCATCCGGATGTGGGGGTGCGGGGCGACACGTGCGCGGCGGTCGTTCCTCGGTGTCGCGGCGCGAGCCGGGCGGCACCCGCGCTGCGCAACAGGAGGCGTTGAGGAGATGGTGGTCGATGGTGCGGCGAGGAATTCCCAGGTTGGAGGTTCTGCCCATGGCGGTCACAATGCTGACCGCCGCGTGCACGACGGCCCAACCGGCACCACCGCCGCCGCCGGACCCCGTGGTGGCGACGCAGGAGTTCCAGCAGCGGCTGGATGAGCATCTCAGTCGCTTTGCCTCCCTGGTGTTGCAACCGGAGGCGCAAGTGTCGGTCCCTGCCCGCACCCAGAGCGTGGGATGTGCGGGTGGCCCTTCCTGGGGCGTCGTGCCACGGTCGGAGATCACGGTCACCGCAGGTGATCGAGCCGACAAGCTCGCGGGCATTGGCAGGAAGACAGAGTGATAGCGCACCGACGCGTTCGCTCATGGCATGACAGCGCGTCGCCTCGTCCGTACCCGTGGATGTGCGCGGCCGCTGATTTCCAGCTTTGTCGTTGTCCGGTTCATGACGATGGTCGACACGGCGGTGGCGGCCGATCCGATTCTGCTCGATGGCTGAACGATCTCGACCCTGTCCGCCGTCCGACCAACCGAGATGGGTGACGCGCAGGCGACGTGGTCGGGCGACTCCGCGTCTCGGATGCGCATGTTGTGACGCGGATAGCGGTGGCCGAGTTCGCCCATCGGCGCGAACGCGACCATGACGTTGACCCGCTGTCGGGCTCCGGCTCAGCCGTTTCCGCCACGCCCGCCTGACACGGCCAGACCGGACGGGCGCTCGGCCAGCACGAACCACTGGCTGCCGTCGAGGAGTTCGCGCGCGGCGTCGAGGTGTCCCGCGTGGCAGGCGGTTTCGGTGATCGCGTGCAGCAGCACCTCGCGGTTGGTGTGCAGGCGCCAGTCACCGAACTGGCCAACTGGCCACCAGGCCGGCGCGGCGTCCAGCGAGATCCCGACGAGGGCCGCATTCGCGAGCTCACCCTGTTCGGAGTAACCGGCCACTATCCGGCGCGCGGGCACATCCGGATCGATCTGCCAGGCATCGGCCAACGGCGCCAGCTCGGCGATCGCGGCTGGATCACCGGCGACCACCGCGCGGAACCAGAACAGCTCGACGTCCAGGGCAAGGTGGTTGACAAGCCCGAGGCAGCTCCACCTGGAGGGCAGCATCGGACGACGCAGATCCGCATCGGACAGTCCGGCCAAGATGCCGAGGACGTGTCGGCGCTGGCCGCGCAACGTGTCGAGCAGATCCCGGAGTTCATTGTGGGACATCGGATTCCTCTTGGATTTCGTTGGCGCGGTCGAGGAGTGCGCGCCGTTCGGCGGCACTGTGCGTGCGGGCGGCCGCCTCGCGGAACAGGGTTGCCGCTCGGGAGCGGTCACCTGCGCGGGCGGACAGGTCCGCTTCGGCGGCGATGGCCAACGGGTAGTCCTTCAAGGCGCCGGTGGCGCGCACGTGCGCGAGCAGCGCGAGGCCGGTTGCGGGCTGGTCGGCGTATCCGTATGCGACGGCGCGGTTGAGCGCGATGACCGGACTGGGCATGAGTGCGAACAACTCGTCGTAGCAGTAGGCGATCCGGGACCAGTCGGTGCCCGTTGTGGACGCCGCGGTGGCGTGACAGGCGGCGATACGGGCCTGCCACAGGTAAGGGCCGTCGTGGTCGAGGCCGGAGATGATCAGCAGGGCCTCATCGATCGCGGCGCGATCCCACCGGGACCGGTCCTGCCGGTCCAGCGGCACCAGTTCGCCCTCGACGTCCCTGCGCGTGTGCCGCCGCGAGTGCTGGAGCAGCAGCAACGCGAGCAGGGCAGCTGGTTCGGGCTGCTCGGGCATGAGCATGGTGAGCAGTCGGGCCAGCCGGATCGACTCCTCGGCGAACGAGGGCTCTCCGTCGGCGTTGTAGCCCTGGGTGAACAGCAGATAGAGCACGGCCAACACGCCGGGCAGCCGTTCGGTCAGGGCCGGGCCCGTCGGCACCCGGTACGGGACGCCGGCCGTGGCGATCTTGGTTTTCGCCCTGGTCAGCCTGCGAGTCATGGTCGACTCACTGACCAGGAAGGCCCGCGCGATGTCCGCGGTCGGTACCGCGCAGATCGTGTGCAGGGTCAATGCCACCCTGGCCTCCATGGCCAGCGCCGGGTGGCAGCAGGTGAACACGAGCCGGAGCCGGTCGTCCGCGACCTCCTCGGTCTGCGGCGAGTCGGTGGCCGCGGTCAGCGCCAGGATCGCCAGTTCCCGCAGTTTGCGACGCTCGACCGCCGAGCGGCGCAGCACGTCGAGGGCGCGGTTGCGAGCCACGGTCAGCAGCCAACCACCCGGATTGACCGGCACACCCTGCTCCGGCCACCGAGCCAGCGCCGTGGCCAACGCGTCCTGCGCGCAGTCCTCGGCCAGACTCCAGTCGCCGGTCACCCGGATCAACGTGGCGACGATCCTCGGATACGCCGCTGCGGCGGCTGCCGCGGCCTCGGTCGGATCGGTCACTGCTCGAAGTCGGCGAACGGCCGGATCTCGATCCGCCCGGCCCGCGCCATCGGGTGGGTACGGGCCACTTCGATCGCCTCGTCCAGATCCACGCAGTCGAGCAGGTCGAACCCGACGATGATCTCTTTGGTCTCGGTGAACGGGCCGTCGGTGATCAGGACCTTGCCGTTGCGGACCCGCACCGTGGTGGCCGTCGAGTCCGGTGCGAGGGCCGCGCCCCGCAGACGCCGGCCTGCCGCGTCGTTGTCCGCCACCCACTTCTCGATGTCAGGCGCCGGTGCGCGGTCCGTGTCCGGCTCGGTGTCGGAGCAGACGAACATCATGTACTTCATCGCGAGTTCTCCTCGTGTCGGCGGCCCGCTGATCAGGTCGCTACCGTATGACGATCGGCCGCCCCGGTTCCGGACAACTGACCGCTCATCGATTCCGGTGGCCCCTGTCACCTCTGGTGGAGAAGCTCGACGCCGTCGCCGGTCAGGTCGTCGAGGTAGGCCCGGCGACCGGCCATCGCCATCGTGAGCGCCAGAGTGGACCCCGTGACGAGAGGATCGTGCTTGACACCCGTGGTGAACGGGCCGTCGGTCGCGACCACGGTCGTCACGGCGTCGAGGGCATAGGGTGCTGGATGCCGAGCGGGCGGCGGATGTCCTCGCTGTGCACGATCACCTCGCCCAGCCAGGCTGCTCGTGGCCCGAAAGGAGCTGTGGTGCTGGTGATCACGCGACGGAACCGGGCGAGCGTGTCGGCGGGGGTCGCCCCTAGTTGCTCAGCGAGGCGGTCGGCGTTGTGCTTGTCGAAATCGAACCGGCTGCGTAGCACACTGCTCGTCGGTGAGGTCGGTGAGGTCGTCGGCCAGTGCGGCGCGCCCGGAGTGGGCGGCGGTCCACATTTCCTTCGACGTCTTGTGATGGTGTTCGGCTGCTGGCATGAACCCTCCTGAGTAGATGCTGCCGATAAGGACGAGGCGCCGATGCTGACTTCGGGCTTCGGCCTGGGTGTCGAGAGTTCCTCGACAGCCATCCCGCTGTAAAGTCGGTGAACTACCCGGGCCTGGCCGGTCACCCGCAGCACGAGCTCGCGCGGCGCCAGATGCGCGGTTCCGGCGGGTTGCTGAGTTTCGAGCTGCACGGCGGCCGTGACGCCGCCGAGCAGCTCATCGACAAGACGGATGTCGACCAGCACGGATGGCATTCTCGGCAAGCGCAACGTGGTCATTCCTCGGTTTCCTGATCGGAGCAGGCATCGTGGCAGTGACCGTGCTTGGTGTACGGCGTGAATACGGCAGCACCGGCTTTCTCGACCCGTGGCAATCCTGGTGCCACGACAGATATGTCCTTCTCCTGCACTGTCTCGTGGGGAGTGCTGCCGGGGCCTAGTTGTTTTTCCCGCGTCGGTACTCGCTGGGGCTGCAACCGTGTTCTCTGCGGAAAGTGCGCGAAAAGTAGAACGCGTCGTTGTAGCCGATGGTTCTGGCGATCTCGGAGATGTCGCGAGACGTGGTGGCCAGCAGTTCGCGCGCTCGCGCCATCCGCAGGCGCTTGGCGTACTCGACCACGCCGCAGCCCGCAGCCATCCGGAACAGGGCCGCGAAGTGCGAGGGGGACAGGCCCGCCGTGCGCGCCAGCTCCTTGACGATCACCGGCTTCGCGAAGTTGTGCCGCAGATATTCCTGCGCCTGGCGAACCGGCTCGGTGGGCTGGTGGGCTTCGGTCAGCGCGTCCGCGGCCAGCTGTGCCAGCAGGGTCCAGCCGGCGCCGGAGGCCGAGATGAGGTGCGGGAAGGTCTCGTCCCGTTCGAGGAAGCCGATGGCGTCGTCGATCGCCGAGACGGCCCGGTAGGCATCACGCACCTCGATGACGGCTTCTCCGCCGTCCGGCGTGACGACCGAGAGCAGCTCCGAGACCTGGGAGCCCGCGGCGTGCAGCCACCAGATCGTCCAGGGGTCGCGCGAGTCCGCCCAGTAGAAGTGCGGGCGGGACGGGGGCAGGACGAGGGCGTTACCCGGTCTGATCACGCTCACCCTGTCGTCGACCTCGCAGTGCCCGACCCCGTCGGTGCAGACGATCACGATGGCTTCCGGTGCGCTGCGCGGGCGGTGCATGCCGTGGTTGGCCGCGCTGGGGAAGTACCCGGCGTCGGTGACGAGCAGGCCCGACGTCGGGGCTCTGCGCAGGGCCGAAGCCACCAGCGGCCGCGGCAGCACGCGCAACCGCTGACCTGGGAATCCATCGGGCAGCAGCATCCGCACACCATACAGCCGACCGTCGAATCGTCCAGGTGACTCGGTCGATTACGCCATCCCGCCGAACGGGTGCTCGGTCATAACGTTACCGCATGTCACAGGGTGAATCGACGCTGATCCTGCCGTCCCGCCCCGCCGAACACGCCGAGGCCGGGGTCGCGGCGTGGCGGGCGGGGGTGATGATCGACAGCTACCTTCCCGAGGCGCCCGACCGGTATCCCGCCTACCTGGACCGGCGGGTCTACCAGGGCTCCTCCGGGCGGGTGTATCCACTGCCGTTCCATGACCGGATCAGCCCGGTGAAGGCCCCGGCGGAGTGGGACGCGGTGCACCTGGAGAACCGCTGGCTGCGGCTGATGGTGCTGCCCGAGCTCGGTGGCCGCGTTCACGTAGCTTTCGACCGCACCCGAGACTACGACTTCTTCTACCGCAACCCGGTGATCAAGCCCGCTCTCGTCGGCCTGACCGGCCCGTGGATCTCCGGCGGAGTCGAGTTCAACTGGCCGCAGCACCATCGCCCCGCCACGTTCCTGCCGACCGACGTCGAGATCGAGCACGAGCCCGACGGCGCCGTGACCGTGTGGTGCTCCGACCACGACCCCTTCGACCGGATGAAAGGGATGCACGGCGTTCGGATGCGGCCCGACAGCGCCGCCCTGGAGTTGCGGGTGCGGCTGTACAACCGCTGCGAACGGACCCGGTCGTTTCTGTGGTGGACCAACATCGCCGCGCGAGCGGATGAGAACTACCAGTCGTTCTTCCCCCGTGACGTGCGCGTGGTTGCCGATCACGCCAAGCGCGCGACGACCGGCTTCCCCGCCGCGGATCGGCCCTACTACGGGGTCGACTACCCGGCCCGGCACGACGAGGTCGGCACGGTCGCCGGTGGCGTGCGGGTCCGCGGCGACCGCCTTGACTGGTACCGCAACATCCCGGTGCCGACCTCGTACATGTGTGTGGGCAGCAAGGAAACGTTCTTCGGCGGCTATGACCATGTCGCGCGGGCCGGGTTCGTGCACGTCGCCGATCGGCAGATCGCTGTCGGGAAAAAGCAGTGGACTTGGGGCGCTTCGGAGTTCGGTGACGCGTGGGGCCGCAATCTGACCGACGACGGTTCGGCCTATGTCGAATTGATGGCCGGTGTTTTCACCGACAACCAGCCGGACTTCTCCTTCATCGCGCCCGGGGAGACGAAGGTGTTCTCCCAGTTCTGGTATCCGATTCAGGAGATCGGTCCGGTGCAGGCGGCAACCGTGGACGCCGCGGCACGGGTGGACCTCCGGGCAACGAGCGCGCGGGTCGGAGTCGCGGTGACGGCTGACCGCGTCGGATGCCGCTTGTTGCTCGTTGACGGCGCTGGGGCCGAGGTCGCTGAGGTGCGCGCCGACATCGCGCCGGGCAAGCCCTTCCAGGAGAGCATCCCGCTGACGCAGCCCGCTGATCGACTCGTGCTGCGCGTCCTCCACGGTGACGAACTGTTGGTGGAGTGGGACTCCCTGGTCTCCAGCGCGGACGATCCAGTCACCCCGGCACGCGAGCCCGCCGCGCCCGAGGACGTGCCGACCGTGGACGAGCTGGCCGTGATCGGCGCACATCTCGATCAGTACCGGCACGCGACGCGCTCGCCGGAACTGTACTGGCGTGAGGCATTGCGCCGCGATCCCGCGCATGTCGCGGCCAATGTCGGGCTCGCTGGGCGCGCGTATCAGCGTGGTGACTTCGCTGAGGCGGAGAAGTTGTTGCGGGTAGCCATTTCCCGGCTGACGACGTTGAACCCCAATCCGGTCGACACGACCGCGTTGTACTGCCTCGGTCTCGTGCTGGAGCGACTCGGTCGGGCCGAAGAGGCTTACGACGTCTACGGTTCCGGCTCCTGGGCGCGTGCGTGGCGGGCACCGGCGGGCTATCGCATGGCGCGCATCGACGCCGCACACGGGCGAAACAGGGAGGCGCTGGCCAGGCTTCAGGATGTGCTGCGCACCGAGCCGGAGCACCTGCAAGCCCGTGCTCTGCGGGTGATCGTGTTGCGCCGTACCGGAGAAGACAGTCAAGCGGCAGAACTTGCCGAAGCCACCCGTGCGCTTGATCCCCTGGACTGGTGGACGCGCGACCTGCTTGGTCTGCCTCTCACTACGGACGCGCAGACCTGCCTTGACATCGCGCTGGAGTACATCGGCGTTGGTGAGCACGAAGCAGCGCTGCGGGTGCTCGACGTCGCCCGCGAGCGGGAGGGGTCTCGCGCGATCGGACAGACAGCGGTCGGGCCGTTGCTGGAGTACTACCGAGCCGAGGTGCTGCACAGGCTGGGCAGGGACCACGAGGCGCGTGAAGCCGTTGGGAAGGCGCAAAATCTCGACGCGACGTGGTGTTTTCCCTCGCGGTTGGACGACGCGTTGACGTTGGAGCGTGCGGCAAACTCCGACGACACGGACGCGCGGGCTCGCGCGCTGCTCGGGCACTGGCTCTACGCCAACGGACGACCCGATGACGCGTGCACGGCCTGGAATGCCGCAGCGGCAATCGACCCAGATGATCCCGTGGTGTGGCGGAATCTGGGTCTCGCGGCTTTCAACCACCTCGGTGACGCCGACCAGGCATGCACGGCCTACGACGTTGCGCTCGCCGTCGCGGGGGACGACGCCAGGTTGATCTTCGAGCGGGACCAGCTCAGTGCGAGGCGCGGCGTGCCGCCCGGGCAACGGCTGGACTGGCTCCTGCGCAACCGCGCCCTGGTCGAGACGCGGGACGACGCCACCATTGAGCTCGCGCACCTGCTGATCACCGCCGACCGGCTCGACGAGGCCCGCGAACTGCTGCTTGGCCGCACCTTCCAACCGTGGGAGGGCGGTGAGGGCGACGTGCTGCGCGTATGGGACCGGCTGTGCCGCTTGCAATCCACAGTGGATGATGCGTTTGCGCCGCCGGAATCCCTCAGCGAGGCGAGGCATCCGCTCGCGAACACCGCGCAGCTGCACCTGATGCGGGGTGACGTGCTGGGCGACCGGGCGGCGTGGGAGCTGGCCGCCGCGCAGCAGGGCGACTTCCTGGGGATGAGTGCCCAGCCCTACTCCGAGGCGACCTACTCTTCGGTGCTCGCGCTGCGCAGGCTTGGTCGCACCGAGGAAGCCGACCGGCTCACCGAGGCGTTGCGCGCCTTCTGCGACACATTGGAGACGAGCCCGGCGACCGTGGACTACTTCGCGACTTCGCTGCCGTCGATGTTGTTGTTCACCGAGGACCTGGCCGCTGCGCAGCTGCGCCGAGTAAGTTTTTTGCGGGCGCAGCTCGACATTCTCGACGGGCAGCACGCACGCGCAGGTGACCGGTTGGCCGCGCTGCTGGCTGAGGACCCGCACCACGTCGACGCGCTGGACCTCGCCCGGTCGATCCGGACTCCGGCGCCGTGACGGCGTCTGTGCACCGTCACGGCGCGCGGAATTCCTTACAAATCAGGGATATCCGCCACGGTTCCGGTCGCGGCCGCGTTGGCGTAGTTCGCGAGGCGTTCGGCCATCGGGACCCCGGCGCGATGGGCTCGCCGGCCGGTGCCGCCGCGCTGCCACGGCGCCGGGCCGTTCAGCGGGCGGAACTCGACTCCGGCCGCCGCCAGTCGGTCGAGGTGGCGGGGCAGCCGCCGGTGGAGATCCTGCGCGCGGGAGCCCCAAGCGATTTCCGCGAAGGCACACGTCCGCGGATACAGGAGGTAGTCGACCAGTCGTGGGTCCTCGACGAATTCGGTCCACATCTGGCACTGGATCCCCTGCACACGAGCGCGTTCTGCCTCGGACCAGTCCTGCGGGATCGGCTCCCACGAGGCGACGTCGTCGAGGGTGACCGGGCCGCCGATCGCGAGCGGCTCGTCGGGGTGGGCTTCTTGGAAGTAGTCGAAGTAGGTCGGCATGACCGGCGAGAGCACGATGTCGTGACCGGCTGCCGCCGCCCGGCGGGCGACCTCCGCGCCACGCCACGCCATGACCAGCGTGGTGGTCGATTCCGCGTTGGCGGCGGTTGCCTGCGCGGCAAAGCTGTCGTCCCACGTGACCGGTGTTTTGCCGTGCTCAGCCAGCATCTGCCGCACTTCGGCCATCAGGGCGCCGAAGATCTCGGCGCTCCCGGAAAGCCCGCGCTTGTCGGCGAACGCACGCACCACCGGGTCGTTGTCCCACGCCCGCAGGACGGACTCGTCGCCACCCACGTGCACGTAAGGGGATGGGAACAGCGGGAGCACCTCGTCGAACAGCAGGCGCAGGAACTTCAGGGACCGCTCCGACGGAGCCAGGAGGGCGTCGTGCACACCCCAGGTCGTGTGCACCGCGCGATCTGGCACGGACGGGGACCCGAACTCCGGGTAGGCGGCCAGCAAGGCGCCGGTGTGGCCGGGCACGCCGATCTCCGGGATGACCGTGATCGCGCGGTCCGCCGCGTAGGCGATGATCTCGGCAAGGTCTTCGCGGGTGTAGTAGCCGCCGTGCGGTGTGCCGTCGTGGACGACCTCGTCGGAGTAGTGGCTGACCTGGCTCGTCGCCCGCCAGCTGCCGACCTCGTGCAGGCGTGGGAAGCGAAGGCTCTCCACCCGCCAGCCCTGGTCGTCGCTGAGGTGCAGGTGCAGGGTGTTCAGCTTGTGCGCGCTCATCAGGTCGATGTGGCGCATCACCTCCCGCTTGGGCAGGAAGTGCCGGGCGACGTCCAGGAGCATTCCGCGCCAGCGGAATCGTGGGCTGTCCTCGACGCGGACGACCGGTGCGACCCACAGGATGTTCGACGGCGCGGCCTGCCGGTAAGCGGCGTCGGGGAGCAGTTGGCGCAGGGTCTGCACGGCGTACACGACACCGGAACGGTCCGCCGCGGTGATGGTCACTCCGGCCTCGGTCACGTCGAGCACGTACCCCTCGGGAGGGGTCGCGCCCGCGCGGAGCAGCACCTGCAGACCTGCGGGTTCGGTGACGACCTTGCTGGTCATGGGCAGCAGCGCGATCGCCCGCAGGACCGCCGCCCGTTCCTCCGCGGGCACGTCCAGGCGCACCGTGAGTTCGGCCGGAAGCTGAAGCACCCCCGCGCCGAGCAGCATCGAGTGCGGTTGGGGAACGAGGTGCGCCGCCCGCTCGCGCGCGTCGTCGTGGCTCATGATCGCTGCCTCCCGGTATGCGTGGACATGTTTTTTTATGTTCATTCTCTGGCTAGAGTGCGCATCATATTGCTCATTGAGGGGTTAGTATGCACAAAAACGAACGAGAATCACCACGAAGGGACACCGTGTACCTTCCGATCGCCGAGGTTGCCTGCGTGCCGGCTCGGGCGCGCGTCTTCGAGCAGGGCTGGCAGTCCTGGAGTCCCACCGGCACCTACCGGGGTGACGCGACCTCGCCCCGGCCGTCCTCGGCGCAGATCGCGGCGAGCTGCTTCCGCTTCGACCGGCCGATGCCGGAGTCCGGCTTCCAGGGCGAGGGACTCATCGTGATCGACCCGGGCGACGGCGGCCCGGTGCGGTCCTGGTCCGCAGTGGACCACTGCGCCGAAGTCCCCTCCATCCGCGTGCAGGCGCTCGGGGACCGGCTCGTCGTCTCCAGCCAGGGCGCTGTCCGGGAGACCGAGCACGCCGACCTCCCGCGCGCGCTCGTCGCCTGGGCCGAGGAGGTGGCGGCCGACGGTGGCGTGACGGCGGTCCGCCCGCTCGGTCCGGGATGGAGCAGCTGGTACGGGCACTGGAACAAGGTCACCGAGCAGGACATCGCCGACACCCTGGTGCACGCCGAACGACTGGAGCTACCGCTGGAGATCATCCAGCTCGACGACGGCTACCAGAGCGCGATCGGGGACTGGCTCGACATCCGGCCGGGCTTCGGATCCCTGGAAGGAGTGGCGAAGCGCGCCGCCGACACGGGGCGGCGCGCGGGCATCTGGCTGACTCCGTTCTTCGTCGCCGCCGACAGCCGGGTGGCGACCGAGCATCCGGACTGGCTGGTGCGGGGCACGCCCGCGATGCGCGAGTGGGACCGGGACATCGCGGTGCTCGACGTGACGCATCCTGGGGCGGCGGAGCATCTCGGCGGTCTGTTCAGATCCCTCGTGGCGACCGGGTTTTCGTTCTTCAAGATCGACTACATCTACGCCGGAGCGCACCCCGGCCAGCGGCACGCCGACGTGTCGGGGCACGACGCCTACGTGGCGGGAATGCGGATCATCCGCGAGGCGGTCGGGCCGGACTCGACCGTTCTCGGTTGCGGCGCACCGATGCTGCCCAGTGTGGGACTCGTCGACGCCATGCGGGTCAGCCCGGACACCGCGGTCACCGTCGAACCGAAGTCCGGGGACGTCAGTCAGCCCTCGCAGCTCGGCGCGCGGCTGGCCGGGGCCGCGCGGGAGTTCATGCACGGCCGGTTGTGGGTCAACGATCCCGACTGCCTGCTGGTGTCTCCGCGCGTGGAAGACCGCGCCGGCTGGGCGGATCACGTGGCCTCCAGCGGTGGGTGGAGGTGTTCGAGCGATCGCCTCGCCGACCTCGACGAATGGGGAGTAACGCGCACCCGCGAGCTGCTCACGCCATCAACCGGTCCTGCCTGATCTCTCCGGAAGGGAGTCCGCCATGGCTCAGGTCCTCACGGTGCCGACCTCGCCGCCACCGGTCTCGACCCGGCCGGTGCCGCCACGGGGACGTCGGCGGCGGGCGTGGGAAACCCTGACGGCATACGCCTTTGTGGCCCCGAGCCTGTTCGGCGTCGTCACGTTCCTGTTGCTGCCGGTACTGATCGTCGCCGGGCTGAGCCTGTTCGACTGGAAGCTGCTGGCCGCGCCGGAGTTCGTCGGGCTGGCCAACTACGAGCGGCTCTTCGCCGACGGCGGGATCGGCCACTCGCTGCTGGTGACCGTCGCCTACGTGGTCCTGACCATCCCGGTGCAGACGGTGCTGGCCCTGTTGCTCGCGCTGCTGCTCAACCAGCGAGTGCGCGGCGTGAAGATCTTCCGCGCGATGTTCGTCCTGCCATGGATGGCGACGCCGGTGGTGATGGGCCTGGTGTGGGGCTGGATCTTCGACCCGGCCAACGGTGCGGTCAACTCATTCTTGGACGTCTTCGGGATCGACGGGCCGAGCTGGTTGTCCTCGCCCAGCCTCGCACTGCCCGCGGTGGCGGCCACGCAGGTGTGGCAGTTCGCGGGCTACAACATGCTGTTCTTCCTCGCCGGGTTGCAGTCCATCCCGAAGGACTTCTACGAGGCAGCCTCGCTGGACGGGGCGTCGCCGGTCCGGCAGTTCTTCGCGATCACACTGCCGCTGTTGCGCCCGACGCTGTTCTTTGTCCTCGTCACCAACGTGATCGGCTCGTTCCAGGTCTTCGACACCGTTTTCGTGATGACCAACGGCGGGCCCGGCAACAGCACCGAGGTCATCAACTACACGATCTACCAGACCGCGTTCCGGCAGTTCGAGTTCGGTTACGCCTCCGCCATCGCGATGGTGCTGTTCCTGATCATCCTCGCGGTCACCATGGCGCAGGTCCGGTACTTCAACCGCACCACGACCTACGACCTGACCTGAGAGGAGCCGACCGTGACCACGACCACCCGGCGACGGCGGCCCTCCCGCCGCGCCGCCCTCTACGCGACGCTGATCATCGGGGCGGCCATGTCGGTCTTCCCGTACTGGCTGATCGTCTCGACCGCGTTGAAACCGCGCGGTGAGCTCTTCGAGGCGGCGCCGTGGGCGCCGCCGGCCGCGCCGACGCTGGAGAACCTCGGCGCGCTGCTGGGCTCGGACTTCGCGCAGTCCATCCTCAACACCTTCATCTTCGTCACCGTCCTCACCGTGGGACAGCTGATCTTCACCACGTTGGCGGCGTACGCGTTCGCGCGCTTGGACTTCCGGGGCCGCAACGCGCTGTTCTGGCTGTACCTGGCCACCCTGATGGTGCCCAACGTGGTGACCCTGATCCCGCTGTTCCTGATCATGCGTGAACTGGACCTGGTCAACAGCTGGTACGGGCTCGTCGCGCCGTACGTCTTCGGCACGCCGTACGGGATCTTCCTGATGCGCCAGTTCTTCCGCAGCATCCCGCGCGAGATCGAGGAGGCCGCACGGGTGGACGGTGCGGGGCACCTGACCATCCTGTGGCGGATCATCCTGCCGCTGAGCAGGCCGATCCTGGCCACACTGGCGATCGTCACGGTGATCTCCTCCTGGAACAACTTCCTGTGGCCGCTGATCATCACCAGCAGCGCGGACACCCGCGTGATCACCGTCGCGATCGCCGCCCTGCGCTCGGAGATCGGCATCGACTACACCCGGATGATGGCAGGCAGCCTGCTCACGCTGCTGCCGATGCTGCTCGTCTTCGTCTTCTTCCAGCGCTACATCGTCCGGTCGGTCGCCCTGACCGGACTCAAGTGACACGAAGGAGTGTCCCCATGCAGCTCTCGACTTTCCGACGGAAGATGCTCAGCGCCCTGACAGTCGGCGCGCTGGTCGGACTGGTCGCCGCCTGCGGCGGCAGCGGCGACAGCAACGGCAAGACGACACTGACGTACCGAATCTGGGACGAGCAGCAGCAGAAGGGGTACGAGAAGGTCTTCGAGGCGTTCAAGGCCAAGCACCCCGACATCGACGTCAAGATCGAGCTTCAGCCCTACGACCAGTACTGGACCAAGCTCGTCACCGAGATGGTCTCCGGCACCGCGCCCGACGTGTTCTGGATGACGCCAGCGAACTTCCCCGAACTGGCGACCAAGGGCGCGTTGATGGACGTCTCCGCCGCCGTGGAGCAGTCCGGCCTGACCAAGGACAAGTACCACTCCAACGTCGTGGATTCCTTCACCTACAAGGAAAAGATGTACGCCGTCCCCAAGGACTGGGGCGTGCCGGGGATGCTCTACAACAAGCAGGTCTTCGCCGAGGCCGGGGTCGAGATGCCCACCGAACCGCTGACCTGGGCGCCCGACGGATCCGGGACGTTCCTGCCGCTGATGCGGAAGCTGACCGTCGACGTGAACGGCAAGCATCCCGATGAACCGGGATTCGACCCGGCCAAGGTCAAGCGGTGGGGCTTCGCCTCGTGGAACCACTCGGGCACCCAGTGGCTGAACTGGATCCCGAGCAACGGCGGCACGACGATCACCAAGCCCTACGGCACGTTCAACTTCAACGAGCCCGCTTCGGTCGAGGCGTTGCAGTGGGGCGTCGACCTGATCAAGAAGTGGCACGTGTCCCCACCCGCCGAGCAGACCAACCCGCCCGCGGGCCGTGCGACCGAGATGTTCCAGCGCGGCGAGGTCGCGGTCTTCCCGGCCAACAACGCGCTGCTGCCCTTCGTCGCCCCCAGCTCGACCTTCCCGATCGGCACCGCATCGCTGCCCGCGGGCAAGGCAGGCCGCGTCGTGATCATCAACGGTCTCGGCGAGGCGGTCTACTCCCGCACCAAGCGCCCCGACCAGGCCAAGCAGCTCGTGTCGTTCCTGGCCACCCCGCAGGCGCAGGCGATCATGGCCGAGGGCGGCTACGTCTTCCCGGCCATCAACGACCTCGCCCCGCGCTACGTCGAGCACTGGAAGGCCAAGGGCATCGACACCCAGCCGTTCCTGGACGAGGCGCGCGGCAAGACGGTGAACTTCCCGATCGTGTCCGGCTTCGCCGCGGCGGAACCCAAGATCAACCAGATCTTCAACGACATGTACCTCGGATCGGTCAAGGTCGCCGACGCCGCCAGCGCGGCCGTCAAACAGGGCAACGCCCTGCTCAACCCCGAGAAGTAAGGAGGTTGGCCATGTCCGCATTACCCAGGAGGTGGCGCGGGGCGGCGATCGCCACCGCCGCGTTGCTGGCCGTCTCACTGGCACCACCGGCTGCCACGGCCGAGCCCGCGCCCGGGGTGCCCGTGCAGTTGCTGTCGATCACCGACCTGCACGGCTACTTCGGCGAGTACACCACGACCGTGCCCGGCTCGCGTACCGGTGAGCCCGCGAAAACCGTGGGTGGCGGGGCATATCTCGCCTCGCACCTCAACCGGCTGCGCGCACCGAAGAACTCCGTGCTGTTCTCCGCGGGCGACGACTTCTCCGGCTGGCCGTCGGAGACCGCGTGGTTCTGGAACGAGCCGACGATCGAGTACATGAACATGATCGGCGTCGAGTTCTCCACTGTGGGCAACCACGAGATCGACCGGAAACCGGCCTACCTCAAGCACATGATGGAGGGCACCTGCCAGGGGCGCCCCGACCACGACCTCTGCTTCACCGACTCGACCGGGAAACGCTTCCAGGGCGCGAACTTCGACTACTACTCCGCGAACGTGGTCAACGAGGCCACCGGTCGGCCGCTGGTCAAGCCGTACCACGTGCGGCAGGTCGACGACGGTCGCGGCGGCACGCTCCCGGTGGGATTCATCCACGCCACGACCACCCACACGCCGCAGGAACAGCTCTCCTACTGGCCGAGCGAACTGAAGTTCCTGCCCGAGGTGGAGACGATCAACCGCTACGCCGAGGAGCTGCGCGGGCAGGGCGTCCAGGCCATCGTCGCCGTGGTGCACGAAGGGTTCTCGCAAGCGAACGGTGCGGGCTACAACGACTGCACCGCACCGTTCGGCCCGCTCGCCGACATGAACAAGCAGATCAGCCCGGCGGTGGACGCCATCGTCGGTGGGCACTGGCACGCGCTGGTGAACTGCATGCTGCCCGACCCGGCCGGTAATCCCCGCCCGGTGGTGGACGCGGCGAACCACGGCAGGCTGATCAACGAGATCACCCTGGAACTGGACCCGGCGACCGGCGATGTCCGCCGAGACCGGACGAAGTCGGTCAGCCACGCCAACACCCGCGATGTCGCACCGGACCCCGAGGTGCAGCGGATGGCGAAGTACTGGAAGGACCGGCTCCCCGCGCGGGGCAACCAGCAGGTCGCCACGGTCACCGGCGATCTCACCCGCACCTCCGGCACCGACGAGGAGTCCACGCTCGGCAACGTCACCGCCGATGCGTTCCTCTGGGCCGCCAACAAGGACGGACAGGCCGACCTCGCGGTCGCGATGCCGGGAATCTTGTTGCGCGACATACCTTTCGCCCCCAACCCAGCCAATCCCGCAGACGCACCGGGACGAGTGCTGTTCTCCGAGCTGGTCTTCGGCACGGTCTACGAGAACGGCATCGGCCCGGCCGTCGTGCGCGGGACGGTGACCGGCAAGAAACTCGACGAGCTGATCGAGAGCCAATGGCAGCGGGGGACCGACGGTGTCGTGACGTATCGGCACATGGCCGTCTCCGGCAACGTTTCCTACACCTACGACCCCGACGCCCCGCTCGGGCAGCACGTCGACATCAAGAAGATCCGGATCGACGGCAAGCCGGTGAAGGCCGACCGCGAGTACCGGATCGCGACTCTGGCCAACAACTTCTTCGCCCGCAACGCCACACCCGGGTTCACGGCGCTGTTCGAGGCCAGGAACCAGGATCGGAGCATCTACTCCGGTGCGGACGCGCTCTGGAAGTATATGGAGGCGAGGTCGCCGGTCCGGCCGCCGAAGCTCGACCGGGTCCGGCCCGCGCCTGGAAACTGACCGCGCTCGCTCACCTGAACCGGGACGGAGGGGTTGGCACGTGTTCGCTCATCGAGTCGAACTTGCGGACATAGGTCAGTCCCTCCGGGATCTCGATGCTGGTCGTCGAAGTCCAGCCCCGGGTCAGGGTGGGCCAGTCGGGCACGTCCGGGTGGAAGTGCGGCCGGAACGGCTCGTAGCCGTCGATGAAGGCGGCCGGTTCCGACCTCGCTTGCCACCGGATGTCCGCCGACAACCGCAGCCGGTCGCTGAGGTTGGGGCGGGCCCCGTGCACGGTAAGGCTGGTGAACATGAGCACGTCCCCCTGGCCGAAGTGGGTGCTGCGCCAGTCGTCCACGCCGCTGCCCGCCACCTGCGCGGTGACCCCACCGGGGCCCTCCGCCCGGGACACACCGAGCACGCCGAGCTTGTGCGACCCGGCGAGGACCTCGAGCCCGCCGGCGTCGGAGGGACAGTCGGCGAGGGGGATCCACATGGTCAGGGTGTCGACCGCGCCCTGGATGAGGCGGTAGTCCTGGTGAGCGGGCGTGGGTGTGGCCCGCGGCGTCGGCGCCGTGACGCGGGCGATGTGCATCGGGTGGCAGAAGACCTCCTCGCCGAGCAGCCGCTGAGCCAGGCCGCGCAGCTCCTGGCGTTCGCTGAGCTCGTGGAAGGACTGCGTCGCCTGCACGGCGGAGTACATGCCGAAGAAGGTGGACTTGCCCTCCTCGACCGCCCGGTCGGACGCCCGCAGCTCGTGCGGCTCGGTGCCGGGGGCCAGCCACCTGCTGTCGTGGAGCACGGCCGCGATGTCGGCGCGAACACCGGTGACGTAGTCGCTGGGCAGCAGGCGGGGGAAGTAGAGGTAGCCGTCCTCGGACATGCGCTCCCGCAGCGCCGCGACGTCGTCGGCGATGTCACTGGAATCGATCAACTGCTTCATGTTCTGCCTCCACCGTGGGGGTCTCGACGGGTCCAACTGTAGAAAGGGCGGAGGCATCGCGGACATGGCTGAACCTGCCGGGGAGATGACAGATCCTGCTGCGACGCCCTCGCCTCCGGCCGGGTTGCTCGTCGTCGGCGAAAGCACCTTCACCAAGCGCGTCGAGGCGATTCGGCCGACCGGCTCGCCGAGCTGGCTGCTCATGTGGACAACGCGGGGACGCGGCGCCGTGCACCACGGGAACACGGCCCTGACAACCAGCGCGGGGCAGCTCGTGCTGATCGAACCCGGCGTGCGGCACACCTACGGAGTCGCCCCCGACGCCGGGGAATGGTCGCTGCTGTGGGCACATTTCCGAGCACCACAGGGAAACTGGCTTGGAACGAGTCGCCATCTGACACCGGCGGCGAGTGGCGCTGCGGAGGCCATCGACGCCGCCTTCGACCGGCTCCGCCGTTACGCCCGGCTCACCGGTGATCACATCCCGTCGTCGCCGGTCCACCTCCCGGCCTTCGCCGCCCGTCCCGAGCAGCAGGCCCTCGCCATGTGCGCGCTCGAGGAAATCGTGCGCCTGGCCGCCCTCACCGGTGCTCCCGCCGCACCGCCGGGCCCTGACCCGCGCATCGCCCGCGTGCAGCAGTTCATCGCCGAGACACCGGAGGCCCCGCACACCTTGAACTCGCTTGCCGCCATCGCCGGGCTGTCACCGTCGCGCTTCAGTCACCTCTACGCGCGGGCCACCGGCCGCAGCCCCATGCAGGAGGTGCGCTCCCGCCGCCTGCACCGCGCGGCTCGGCTGCTGACCGGCACGGGAATGTCCGTCGCCGCGGTCGCCGGCACCGTCGGCTACGTCGACCAGTTTCACTTCAGCCGCGCGTTCCGCCGCGAGTTCGGCCTGCCGCCGAGCAGTTACCGGCACAACGGCGCGGTTCCCGGTTGGGACTGACGTGTGTTGCAACAGCTGACCAAGCGGCTGCTGGAGTCCGCGTTGGACGGGAGATGACCGACCACCTCGGCTATGACAAGCACGACCCGGCCGGTCGCAACACCGGCAACTCCCGTAACGGCACCCGGTCCAAGACCGTGTTGACCGATGTCGGGCCGGTCGAGACCACCGTGCCACGTGACCGCACCAGCAGCTTCGAGCCCAAGATCGTCGGCAAGGTTCCCCACCCAGCGAACTGCAGCCGCTGTGCCAGGACCGGCTCCTACTCGCTACCCACCGATAGGCTGCTTGGCCTACAGCGATGACCGCTCGAGCGGTACAGAACTCGACGCAGGTCAGAACTTGATCTGCAGGTCGCCGATGTGCCAGGCACCGTTGTTCTTCTTCACTTCCAAGGTGACACTGAACGATCCGACGTTGCCGGTCGCGCCGATGAGCGCGAGCTCGTGCAACGTCCGGCCGTCAACGCTGACAGCAGTGTCCGCCACCGTGGCGGTATCACCATGGGGTACCACGTCGGACACCTTGACCTGCGCCTGCGGCGGCAGCTTCACGCCGGGCTTCGCCCACGCTTCGTGGAGCGACTCCAGGGTCTTCTTCGCTTGGGGGCCGTTGCACACAGTCTCGGCATCCTGACCCGCAGCCATCACGGGAGCACTCGCCAGACATGCCTCCGTGTAACGCTTCTGCAGAATCTGAGTGACCCAGGACTCGACCGCGGCAGCCGGGCTGTCCGCCGAAGCGTTGGCGCTGCTGGAGTTACTTGTGACACTTGGCGTAGTCGCGGTTTGACTGGCGCCACCGCTGGGTGCGGCCGTGCCCGTTCCCGCCACGCTCGAGCTGCACGCGACCAATCCGAACGCCATCGCAGGCACCACGACAGCCAGGCAGGCCGATTCGAGCCGCCGCGGGATCGCCGCCGAAACAATGCTCTTGTGTCGCATCGGAACTCCTTGAGATCAACAGGGATAGGCGCAGAACGTATCCCATGCCGTCCCGTGGCCGACATGGCGGGGACGCGTGGCGCGCCATCCGGAGGAATGGTCCGAGTGGTTGCCCCGTGTCTCGGCGATGATGCGTCAGCGGTACGACGAGGACGCCGAGTACGAGCGCGGCAACACCGGGAAACCTGACTTCCCGCGCTACCTGGTCGTGTTGGACGAGGTGCAGGGGATCCGCGCCACGCTGGGCAAGAACGAACTCGACCCGATCCTGCAACAGATCTCCCGTCAGATACGCGCCAGCAAAGGAAAACTGCTGCTGGCCACCCAGCGGCCGGACGCCGAAGACGCTATTCCCGGTGCGGTACGGGACATGACACCGTTCCCGGCAGGGGACCGGCGCGCGTCGGCGGTCGCCTACGCCGTATCCAGGGGTGCTACCTGGATAGCCCGAGGGAACATCCAGAGGTCGAATACCTCTACCCGCCGAAAACCTCGACAGCCGACGCAGCAGCCCAAGCCCGGACCAGCGCCGAGCAGCCAGCGAGCTTCACTCAGTGGGCCCCACGACCGGCCGCAGACGCGCCCAGCGACACCCCTGAGGAAGACCGCCTAGCTCAACGCTGCTCGACGCAGTGGCCGCTCTCGCAGGTTTGCCGGTCGTGCTGGCGAACAACCGTGGCTCTGCGTACAGCCACAGGCCCGTGGGCTGTCCGATGTGCATCAGTCCCTGGAGGGTGTTCGGGCTCGTCCGAGGATGTGTTGCTGTCTGGGGAAGAACCGCAGCGGCGAATAGGAGAACCGATCAAGCAGTTCGATCTGGAAGCCCGCCGTCTGGATGGCCGTGGCGATGTCTCGGTCGAGGCGGCAGCCACCGCCGATTCGTGACCAGAGCGGGGAAAGGGCCCGTTGCATGAGACTGAGCCATGGTTTGCCGGAGCGGACGTGCTCGAAAAAGCGGAGATCGCCCTCTGATCGGAGTACGCGACGAACCTCCGCGAGCGCCCGTGCGACATCGGGCACCGAGCAGAGTACGAGCGAAACCACAGCGGCGTCGAAGCTCGCGTCTTCGGCAGGTACCGCGTCCGCGTGTCCTGCAACCACCCTGACAGACACCGGCGCACGTTCGGCCGCTTGCTCGGCGAGGGCACGCAACCGGTCCTCCGGCTCTACGGCCACGACTTCGCGTACGGTGTCCGGATAGTGGCTGAAGTTCATGCCGTTGCCCGCGCCGATCTCGACCACCCGGCCGGACAACCCGGCAAGCGCCCGATCCCTGTGCTTCGCGGTGCCGCGCCGCTCGGATTCGGCACTGATCCGTTCGTACATCCGGGCGAAACGTGGATGTTGAAAGGCCGAGAGATCACTCATTGGCCCCATTCCTCGGTGTCGTCAGGGCGTCGAGCAGGACCGAGTATGCGCGCATGGGCAGGTCTGTGTCACCTCACCGGACGGGTGGCGCCGGACTGAATCGATATCTGATCTCGACTTGATGTCCAGGGCAGGGTTTGATGGACCCGAATCTGTCTGCTTGCTGGCTTGATCGGTGGCACGGCTGCCGAAGGACGATCGATCGAGCTGGCGGAGGAGAACACGGTGCTGGACCATGACGTCATCGATCTGGGCATTGGCGAGCCTGATCCGGCCGCGCTCCCGTTGGGCCAGTTGAGGCAGGCGGCAGCACATCGGTTGTCCAACGCCGACACGGCACCTTTGCGGTACGGCCCGGAAGAGGGCAGCGCCTCGTTCCGGGCCATGCTCGCGGAGTTCCTGACGCGGTGCTGCCGGGTGCCGGTTCACGCCGACCACCTGATGATCACCGCGGGCGCCTCGCACGCTCTTGACCTCGTCCTGTCTCGACTGTGCCGGCCAGGTGACGCGGTCTTCGTCGAAGACCCGACCTACATGTTCGCACTGGACATCTTCCGCGACCGACCGGTGCGGCTGGTCAGTGTGCGAGTGGACGAGCACGGACTCGACGTGGACGACCTCGAACGAATGCTTGCCGTCGAGGCTCCCAGGCTGGTGTACACCATTCCGGTGTTTCACAACCCGACGGGCGTGACACTGTCCGTGCAGCGGCGCCGTCGACTCATGGAACTCGCGGTCGAGCATGATTTCCTTGTCGTCGCTGACGAGGTTTATCAACTGACCGGAGAACGGGACGCGACGCCGCCGCCTCTGCGAACTGTGAACGGTGAGCGTGTGCTGTCGCTCGGTTCGTTCTCGAAGATCCTCGGCCCAGGCATCCGCCTTGGGTGGATCGAGGCAGCGCCGCACCATGTTGCCAGGCTGCGCGACGCCGGTGTACTCCACAGCGGCGGCGGTGCGTCCCCCTTGATGGCGGCGATCCTCGAAAGCCTGATCGATCTGGGGTTTCAAGACCGGTTCCTTGGCGACCTCTGGGAGATCTACCGAGCGCGACGATTGCACCTTGTCGACGTGCTGCGGGGTGTCCTACCGGCCGAAGTCCGTTTCACGACGCCGCAAGGTGGTTACTACATCTGGCTGGAACTGCCATCGCGCATCGACATCATGACATTGTCGACCCAAGCGGCTGCCTATGGCGTCGGCTTTCGCCCCGGCCCGCTCTTCTCCCGCCGGGACGAGTTCACCAGCCATCTACGGGTGTCCTTCAGCTTCTACAACGAGGAGCGACTTTCGCTGGCGGGCGAACGGCTTGGCGCGTTGCTGCGGTCAAGGCTGTGACCCGCGGTCACCAAACTCCGCCAGCAATGCCCGAACATCCAACGTATGGGTGAAGATACGGACGAACTACACAGCCGTCGATATAGTGCGCAAAGGTAACTGTTGCCCGCATGATTTCAGTAAATGATCACGTGCGATCATCTTTGGGACGGTGAGACCTACAGTGACCGGCAACAACGAGCTGGGCACGGCCGCGTTTACCGCCACTCCGCTGAGCGCCAACTGTCGCGCTGTGTACGAGCGGCGGGAGCATGCGTTGATCGGACTGAGTCCAGGAAGTGGGTACTTCTCGACGGGCAGGATTGGCCAGCTGGCCCAGATAGCCGCGACGGAGTTCGAAAGATTCCACTTCATGATCCTGGCCGAGCCGTTCACCTGGAACCTGCAGGCCATCGGCCATACCCCGACAGAGGCGGCGAAGTTGGGGTATCAGCAGCAGCGCAGGCTGATCAACAGGGCCAACCGCGCGCTCGCCGAGGCCGGTGCGACCGACAACGGCAATTATATCCTGCAATGGGCGGACCTGTGTGACAATCGTGAGTACGTGGAAATTCTCGGAAATGTGTATGAGTCGTACAATGCCATGGAGGATTTTCGAGTCGCGGCTTCCGGCATCGCCGCCGATTACGTGCGGACCCGCAATCTCCAGGGGCGGCGCCCGTTTGCTGAGCGTGTTTCTTTCGCCGTGCACTATTTCTTGGCCGAGCTACCGCTTTTGCTGGACACGCCGCACATACTCGGTCTGCGTTCGTCAGTGTTCTGCTATCACCGGACGAACGAGTTCATTGACAAGCTATGGACTGGGCAGCTTCCTGTCGCCCCCGCCGACAACCAGGGATACCTCGTGCTGACCCTGCCTTATCCGGCCAAGTCGTCCGTGGCTGACCCCGAGGCCACGTCCCCGGACAGCTGACTCCTGGGTGCCCCATCCCACCACGTCGATGCGGTGGGCCGGTCGGCACCAGGCTTCTGAAGGGTTCGTGAAAGGGGCGTGACACGCCGTCGGTGCATTCTGGTACCCACACCGAAGCCAACGGCAGCCGCCACCGATCAGCCGACCCGACAAGCACTCCCCGCAGAAGCGCAATGATCCACCTTTCCTGGCACCGAGGGGGCGTTCGGCGTCACGGGGAGGGGCGGCTCCGTGAGGCCGAATAGTTGTGCGCTTCGGGGGGACTCCAGAGGTGTCCCCCCGAAGCGCACGTGACGCCATCCCAAGACGCCGCCCCGATCAAGTCGGCACAAATACCTCTTCCTGCTCCGAAAACTGATGCCCGCGCTTGTCCTACGTTCTATGTTGGGTGTGGGAGGCGCGAACCCGGGGGTATCCGTGGCGCAGGGAGAGATACGGTATTCGGTGCTCGGTCCGCTGAAGGCGTGGCGCGACGGGCAAGAGATCGATCTTGGCTGGCCGAAGCAACAGGCCGTACTGGCAGTGTTGTTGCTGGAACTCAACCGTCCGGTGCCGGCCGACAAGATCGTCGACAGGGTGTGGGGCGAGCGGCATCCACAGCATGCCCGCAACACGGTGCACACCAACATCAGCCGGCTTCGTCGCGCATTGTTACCCGAGCAGGCGGCCGAGTCCTCAGGCGTCGTGCTGGCATCGACTGATGCCGGTTATCTGCTGCGCGGCGATCCAGCCCAACTGGACACGTCGGCGTTCGAGCAGCATCTGGCCGCTGGTCGCGGTCACTATCGGGACGGTGAGCTGGTTTCCGCGGCGGAGGACGTCGACACGGCGTTGGCCATGTGGCGTGGAGAACCGTTCGGTGGACTGGAGGGCCCGCTGATCGAGGCCGAGCGGCGGCGACTGCAAGAACGTCACCTTGATGCCGTGGAACTGCGTGCGATGATCAATCTCGATCGCGGCTACGAGACCGAGACCGTGGCCGACTTGGCTGGACTGGTCCTCCAGTTTCCCGTCCGGGAACGGCTGCGCGAGTTGCTGATGCTCGCGCTGTACCGGTCCGGCCGCCAGGCCGACGCCTTGCAGACGTTCCACGATCTCCGCGAGACGTTGACCGACACCCTCGGCGTCGACCCCTGCCCGGCACTCCACCGTCTGTACCAGCAAATCCTGGTCGGCGATCCGGCACTCTCCCGACCCTCCGGGACACGCGCGACCACCCAGGACGCGGGCGTCGCCGGACCGCCACGCCAACTCCCGGCGGCACCACGGTTGTTCACCGGCCGCCGCGATGAGCTCACTGCCCTCACCGATGCGGTGGACGAACCAGCCGACTCTGGCATCGCGGTCGTGATCACGGCGATCGGTGGAACCGGTGGGATCGGCAAGACTTGGCTGGCACTGCATTGGGCGCACCAGAACGTCGACCTGTTCCCCGGTGGGCAGTTGTACGTGAACCTGCGCGGCTTCGACTCATCGGGGGAGCCGATGCCACCGGCGGTGGCGGTTCGCGGCTTCCTTACCGCCCTTGGTGTTTCGCCAGCCGCCATTCCGATCGACCTGGACGCCCAGACCGCGTTGTACCGCAGCTTGGCGGCCGGGAAGCAGTTGCTGGTCGTGCTGGACAACGCCCGCGACGTAGCCCAGGTCACGCCACTGCTGCCGGGCAGCCGCACCTGCACGGTCCTGATCACGAGCCGCCGTCACCTCGCGGGCCTGGTCGCCACGCACGGGGCCCAGATCCTTGACCTGGACGTGCTCAGCGACACCGAGGCAAGAGAACTCCTCGTCCGGCATCTCGGCCCGGACCGTCTTGCCGCCGAACCCTCGTCCGTGAACACGCTGTTGGACCGGTGCGCCGGTCTGCCGCTTGCCATCAGCATCGTCGCTGCCCGGATAGCGGCGCGACCCGACTTCGCCCTCGCGGCCCTGGCCGAGGAACTCCAGGACGCCGCGACCCGGTTGGACGGATTGGACGCCGGTGAGTTGACCGCGGACCTGCGCGCTGTGATCTCGTGGTCCTATCGTGTCCTGGACATCGACACGGCCCGGGTGTTCGCTCTGCTTGGCCTGGTTCAGGGTCCGGATGTCGGCCTGCATGCCGTCGCTTCGCTCACCGCGCTACCGGCCGCTCGAGCACGGATCGTGCTGCGGGAACTGGAAGCCGCGCACTTGGTGCAACAGCACATGCCGGATCGCTACCGCATGCATGACCTCGTCCGCCTGTACGCAGCCGAGCGTGCCACGCATGATCTGACAACGGATGCTCGTCAAGAGGCGTTGCGTCGATTCATCGACTTCTACCTGCACACCGCCCACGCAGGCGAAAGCCTGTTGAACCCGCACGGTCGGCCGATCGCACTCGACCACCCTGCCCCCGGTGCCGTTCCCCGCCCGCTCCGGAACGCCGCCGAGGCGCTGGACTGGTTCGACACCGAACACATATGCATCCAGGCCACCCAACAGCTCGCTGTCCAGCAGGGCTGGCTTCCGTCGGTGTGGCAGCTGGCCTGGACGATAACCAACTTCCAGAGACGGCGCGGACACTTCAACGACCACATCGGCACTTGGCAGACTGGACTCGCGGCGGCCGGGCAGTTGGGCGATCCCAACACCCGCGCACTGGCCTGTTGGCAACTCGGCTATGCCTTCACCCGAGCACGACGCCATGCCGACGCCTTCGACCATCTACGACAGGCTCTCACCCTTGCCGAGCAAACCAAGGACATCTACATCCTGGCCGGCACACACCGTGCTCTCGCCTGCACTTGGGAACGGCGGGGTGACGATCAGCAGGCACTGACCCACGCCACCCAAGCCGTCGAACTCTTCGAGGGACTTGACTTCCCAGTGTGGTACGCCGAAGCGCTCAACGTGCTGGGCTGGTTCCAAGCCCGGCTGGGCTACTACGCGGACGCGCGTACCAATTGTGAGAAGTCCCTGGCCCTTTATCGCGGTAATCCCGACAGCGACGGCGAAGCATCCACACTGGACAGTCTGGGTTTCATCGCCAGTCGCACCGACCTGCACGCCGATGCTCTGGACTACTACCATCGCGCACTTGAGCTGTTCACGCAGGTCGGCAACGCCTACCAGGAAGCCGACACCAGGGACAAACTCGGTGATGTTCACGTCGCCCTTGACCAGCAAGCCGAAGCGCGCGCTTCCTGGCAGCGGGCGCTCAGCTTGTACCAGGCCCAGTATCGGATCGCCGACGTCGCACGTATCCGGCAGAAGCTGGCCGACTCGTGACGCCTCGTACGAGCCCGCGACGGGGTGGACAGGCCGCGTGGCCTGCCCACCCCGGATTTGCGGATCAGACCGGCAGCCGGTGACGTCCCGGACCCCGTCGCGGTGCAAGGCGAGATCGGTGTGCGGGGCCACCAGAGTCACCTTTGTGTACGCCGGACTTGTTCTGCGGGTTCCCAGTGCAGACCTCGAGGGCCGGATCCACCCGGCCGCCGCCGGTGTCGCAGTCCTCCGCCTTTGCACGGTGGTGTCGATTTCTGCAGCACTGGGGGAGCGCTGCACCATGCCGCCGGGCTGGTGCAGCCCCAGCCGATGAGCCGGGCCGGAGTTGACGCCGGGGCGTTCGGTGGCCAGTTTCACCGGCTGCCCGTCGACGGGTGTGGTGAGCCGGAGCACCGCGATGTCGTGCTTGTTCGGTGCTGTCGGGTATCCCGGGTGAACGATGATCTGTTCGACCGTGCTCAGGGCGCCGCCCTCGGTTGACGACAGGCTGCCGATCCGCACCTGCAGATCGGTGGGCTGGTCTCTGACCACGCAACAGGGGAGCGGGCAAGGGGTCGGCATCCCTGACGGCCGATGTTCTGCAGCGCGTTCTGTTGCTGGCTCTGCTTCGGCGGGGAAGAAGGGCGGAGCACTTGCGCGAGAGGAGTCGTCGCACCTGGGGTGTTGACACTCTGATCGTCAGGTGACACGATCCACGCCACCATCAGTTGGAATCGTTTCCAGTCGCTGCACGGCGGAGAACTGGAAACGATTCCAACGGTGGTACCAGGGTCGGGTCAGGACGATGCGGAGTGTGACGATGACGTCGACACGGGCGACGCTTTCGCAGGTGGCCGAGCGCGCCGGGGTGTCACTGGCGTCGACCTCCCGGGCACTGCACGGGGCCGGGGCGAGCAAGGCGATGGTCGAGCGGGTCCGCGCCGCCGCAGCCGAACTCGGTTACCGGCCCGACGCGGTCGGGCGGTCGTTACGGATGAAGAAGACCTTCCAGGTCGCGTTCGCGGTGGCCGACATCGGCAACCCGGTCTACGTCGAGATGATGCGGGCGATCCACGGGGTGCTCGCCCCGCACGGCTACCGGGTCGTCGTCATGACGACCGGCGACACCACCGCCTCGACCGCCGACCTGGTGCGCAGCCTGAACAGCGGCTTTGTCGACGGCATGGTCATCAGCCCGCTGCGAACCGACGACAGGCTGATCCGCGAGATCCAGCAGGCACCCGTGCCGGTCGTCGTGATCGGCCGTGCCCTGGACGATCACGGCATCAGCTCGGTCTCCACCGACTCCGCGGGCGGTATCGGCGCGGCGGTTCGCCATCTGCACGAGACCGGTCGACGCCGCATCGGCTTCCTCAACGGTCCGCTCGACACCACCCCCGGCGAGGCCCGCCAGCGTGGGTTCGACGCGGCGGTACTGGCCGGGGCGTGTCCCGAGGGTTCCGAAGCGGTGGTCGCCGAGGACTTCACGGTGGCGGCCGGCCTGGTGGCGGCGCGCAGGCTGCTCGCGCGTGAGGGGCTCGACGCGGTTGTGGCCGCCAACGACCTGCTCGCCATCGGAGCGATCCATGCCGCGCGGGAACTCGGGCTGGCCGTGCCGGACGACCTCGCCGTGACCGGGATGGACGACACCGAGATCGGGCGGGTGTTCTGCCCGAGCCTGACGAGCGTGTCCCTCGGGTCGACCGAGCGTGGACGCGCCGCCGCCCAGCTCATGCTCCGGCTGGCCGAGGATCCGGAGCAGCAGGCACAGCAGGTAGCCGTCGGCCCCGCCCTGATCGTGCGTGAATCCAGTGAGTTCACCGCATCGGACCGGAGTGAGCGATGACGCCGACACTGGTCGAGAAGCCCCAGGCGTCCCGGCCTGCCCCGCGTCGTCGCCGGGGAACGGCGGTACGCGCCCGGCGACGCGAGGCGATCGCCCTGGTGATGCCGTCGCTGATCCCCATCCTCGTGCTCAGCGTCGCACCGCTGGTCATCGCCCTGGCGCTCGCGTTCACCGACGCCCGGCTGGTGCGCAATCCGGACTACGACTTCGTCGGGCTGGACAACTTCGGGAACCTGATCGACAACGCCCTGTTCTGGGACTCGCTGCGGATCGGTCTGATCTGGACGGTCGGCGTCACGGTGCTGCAGCTCGCCGCGTCGATGGGCCTCGCGCTCCTGCTCAACTCCGGTCTGCGCCTGCAGGGCCTGACACGGGTGCTCGCCCTCATCCCGTGGGCGATGCCACCCGTGGTCGTGGCGATCATGTGGCAGATGATCTACTCCGCCAACGGCGGCCCGCTCAACGCCGTGCTCGGCAGCCTCGGCCTGCCCGGCGACACCAACTGGCTCGGCGACTTCTCCGCCGCGCTGCCCGCGGTGATCGTCGTCGGGGTGTGGGTCGGGATGCCGCAGACGACCGTCACACTGCTGGCCGGCCTGCAGCAGATCCCGGCCGAACTGCACGAGGCGGCGTCGATGGACGGCGCGGGGCCGTGGCGCCGGTTCACCGCCGTGACCTGGCCCAGCCTCCGGCCGATCGTCACGTCGATCACGTCGCTGAACTTCATCTGGAACTTCAACTCGTTCTCGCTGGTCTATGTCCTCACCGAGGGCGGGCCGGGCGGCCGGACCATGGTCCCGGTGCTGTTCATCTACCTCGAGGCGTTCAAGAACCGCAACATCGGCTACGCGGCGGCGATGGGAGTCGTGCTGGTGGTCATCGTCGTGTTCCTCCTCGCCCTGTACCTGCGGTCGCAGTTCCGCCACGACCGCGTCGAGAGGAAGGGCTGAGCCATGCGTTTCCTCGCGCGTCCCGCACAGTACCTGGCGCTGGCGCTGTACCTGGTGTTCCTCGGCTTCCCGTTGCTGTGGCTGATCTCGGCGTCGGTGAAGTCCTCAAGGGAACTGAACTCCCTCGACGTGAGCCTGGTGCCGAACGAGTGGCACTGGGAGAACTACACCGAGGCCCTTTCGCGGCAGGGGATTCTCCATTCCGCGTGGAACAGCCTTGTCGTGGCACTCGTGTCCACCGCTTTGGTGATCGTGATCGCACTGCCCGCGTCCTATGTGCTCGCCCGGCTGCGGGGCAGGGTGCGGGCGGCCGGGGTCGGCTGGATCCTGGTGAGCCAGGTTTTCCCGGTGGTGCTCGTCATTTTGCCGCTGTTCCTTATTCTGCGGACGATCGGGCTGGCCGACAGCCTGGTCGGGCTCACGCTGGTGCACGTCACGTACATGCTGCCGTTCGCGCTGTGGATGCTGCAGGGATATGTCTCCGCTATCCCCGTCGAGCTCGAAGAGGCCGGGGCCATCGACGGCGCGAGCAGGTTCACCGTGCTGCGCACGATCGTGTTCCCGTTGCTGACGCCCGGCATCGTCGCGACGGCGATGTTCAGCTTCGTGTCGTCGTGGAACGAGTTCTTCTTCGCGCTCGTGCTGTTGCAGTCGCCGGACAACTACACGTTGCCCATCACCCTGAAAATGTTCATCGGCGGGGAGGGCAAGGTGGCGCTCGGTCCGCTCGCCGCGGGTGCCGTGCTCGCCGCCATTCCCAGCATCGCCTTCTTCACCCTCCTTCGGCGCAGGCTCACCGGTGGGCTCATGGCCGGCGCGGTGAAGGGATGAACCCGTCCGACACGAGAGGTCGACCAATGAAGTCTCGACGCGTGGTGGCCGCCGCGCTCCTTTCGATCACCAGCCTGCTGGCGACCGCCTGTGGCAGTGGCAGCGGTGATTCGGGCGGCCCGGTAAGCCTGACCTTCCAGTCCCTGTCCGACCAGCCCGCCGCCATCGAGGCGACGAAGAAGATCGTCGACGAGTGGAACAAGACCCACCCCGACGTGCGGGTCAAGGTCGTGCAGGCGGGCTGGGACGGGGTATACGACAAGCTCATCACCCAGTTCAACGCCAACACGGCGCCCGACATCATCCACTACGAGGCGGCCGGGGTCGTGCCGTTCGCGACGGACGGCTACCTGGCCGACCTGACCCCCTACGTGTCGGAGCAGAAGCGTGCCGACATCCCCAAGGGGATCCTCGACTCGGTGACCGTCGACGGCAAGGTGGTCGGCCTCCCGACCGAGATCCAGTCCTATGTGGTCTTCGCGAACCGTTCGCTGCTGCAGAAGGCCGGTGTCACGATTCCCACCGGGGAGACGATGACCTGGGACCAGTTGCGGGAGATCGCCAAGGCGACCACCAAGGACGGTGTCCACGGCCTCGGATGGGGACTCAAGAGCCCGACGGCGGCGTTCGTGGCGCTGGCTCCCGGCTTCGGCGGGACGTACTTCCAGGGTGCGGGCAAGGACGCGAAGATCGCCGTCGGACCAGGTGAGATGGCGCTGCCCAAGCTCGTCGACACGATGTCCACTCAGGACAAGTCGATCCTCCCGGTCACCCTGACCCAGGCGGGCACCAAGGCGCTCGCGCCGTTCTACGCCGGTCAGGTGGCGATGACCGTCCAGGGTTCCTTCCAGGCGGTCAACATCGCCAAGGACGCCCCCGCGGGCTTCGACTGGGTCGTGCTGCCCCCGCTTGCCGGGTCGGCAGGGCCCGCCCAGGCCGCGAACCCGCAGACCCTGTCGGTGAACAAGGACTCCGAGCACGTCAAGCAGGCGGCCGAGTTCATCGACTTCGTCACCAACACGCAGAACCTCGCCGCGCTCAACGAGGCCGACGCCCTGATCCCGCCGACCACGTCCGCGCGGGACGCCCTGACGGCCAAGCTGGGCACGAAGAACGGCTGGAACGTCATCCTCGCCTCCGGCAAGTTCCTCACCTCCGCGCCGTACCTGTTCGCTGGCAAGTACGCGCAGTGGAAGGACACCGTGGCGACCCCGGCGTACCAGAAGTTCCTCGCGAAGGAGCTCGACGCCGACGGTCTCGCCCGCGCACTGCAGGACGGCTGGCGGAACATCTCGAAGTAGTTGCCGTTGTGACCAAGCATCTGACAAGGGGAGCGGAGCCGGTGACCTGGCTGGAAGACCGAGCGGTGGCTGTGATCACAGGAGCGGCCGTTGGGGACGCGCTCGGCGGCGCGACCGAGGGCTGGACGCCCGAGCAGATCGAGGAGCGGCACGGCGGCCGGGTGACCGGCATCGTCGGGCCGTGGTACCCGAACTGGCGGGACGCACGCCCCATCGCGCCGTACCACAAGGGTGACGGGCATGTCACCGACGACACCCTCATGACGTGTGCGCTGGTCGAGGTGTACGCGAAACGCCGCGCGCACCTCGACGCGTACGCGATGGCCGAGGACGTGGTGCCGCTCATGATCGGTGAGCCGCGGTGGGTCCCCGAACTGGAGTCGACCGCGTTGCTGTTGCAGCGGGTCTTCCTCGCGGAGAAGTGGATCGTCGCGCGCCTCCACTATGGACACGTCGACCCGCGCGAGGCCGGTGTCGGCAACGTCGTCAACTGCGGGGCGGCGATGTACGTCGCTCCGGTGGGGATCGCCAACGCCGGGGACCCGCGCGGTGCCTACGCCGAGGCGATCGATCTCACCGGAGCTCACCAGTCGAGCTACGGGCGTGAGGCGGCGGGGGTCTTCGCCGCGATGGTCGCCGCGGCGGTCGCCCCCGGTGCCGGTCTCGACGACGTGGTCGCGGCGGCCCTCGACGTCGCACATGACGGAACCGCCGCGGCGATCCGGGCGGTCGTCGACGCTCTTGAGGGATGGTCCACGGCGCCGCGTACCGACGACGACGAGCGGGCGCTCGCGCGCCTCGTCCGGGAGACGGTCGCGCCGTTCGACTCGGTGGGGCCGCACTACCGGGAGATGTCGCTCGATGCCCGGCGGCCGTCGCGGACAAAGTCCATCGAGGAGCTGCCCGCCGCGCTCGGACTGCTGCTCGGTCACCGGGGCGACTTTCGGGGGGCGGTCCTGGCGGCGGTCAACTACGGTCGGGATGCCGACTCGATCGCCGTCATGGCGGGCGCGATCTGCGCGGGCCTGGGCGGGTCCGCCGTCGTACCCGCCGAGTGGCTCGACGCCATCAGCGAGGCCAGCCGCATGGACATCCGAGCGACCGGGCGCCTCATGGCGTCGGCGGCGGCCGACATCCTCCAGGCCGACCGGGACAAGGCGCTCTCCCGGCTGAGTGCTCTCGACGCGCTGGCCGAGGTCCCGGCGTGAGGCTCACCTGGGCGCAACCCGAGGACCTGCTCGCGCACGAGTTCGTCCAGTCCTCCGTGGACGGAAAGGGCATCGGTGAGATCCGGGCACGTTGGGTGGCGGCGGGCGGCGATCCCGTGCCCGCCGTGAGTGGGGCTGGACCGAACCCCGCACCGCCTGCCCTGCGCGCGCTCGCCCGGGAGTTGCTGGACGAACTCGCCGCGTCGCCCACCCCGGCGGCGCCGGACGAACCGGACGAGTGGTCAGCCATCCTTGCGTTGCTGCCGCCCGCGCCCAGCCTGCCGACCACCGGCCGTGGTGCTGATGCTCGACCCTGCAAGCAGGTCTTCGGTGCTGATGCTCGACCCTGCAAGCAGGTCTTCGGTCGTGTTCACGGGGCGTGGACCGGCCGCGCGGCGGGGTGCCTGCTCGGCAAACCGGTGGAGAAGATCCCGCGTGCGGGCATCGAAGAGATCCTTCGTGCGACGGGACGCTGGCCGCTGGACCGCTGGTTCACCGCGGCCGGGCTGCCGGACGAGGTCGCGGCGCGCTGGCCGTGGAACCGGCGGTCCGCCGCGACCTCGCTGGAGGAGAACATCGACGGGATGCCGGAGGACGACGACCTCAACTACCCGATCCTCGCGCTCACGCTGCTCGAACGGCACGGCCGGGATTTCACCACCGAGGACGTCGCCCAGCTCTGGCTGGACAATCTGCCCGCCGGGCGGACCTTCACCGCCGAACGGGCCGCGTACCGCAACATTCTCGACGCCCGGCCCGTTTCGGAGACCGCGACGCACCACAACCCGTTTCGCGAATGGATAGGGGCGTTGATCCGGGCCGACGTGTTCGGCTGGGTCTCACCGGGTGACGTGCGCGCTGCGGCTCGTCTCGCGTGGACCGACGCCCGGCTCAGTCACACTCGTAACGGTGTGTACGGCGCGATGTGGGCGGCCGCGCTCACCTCCGCCGCGATGGTGTGTGACACCGTCGACGAGATCCTGGACGCGGCGGAGACGGTAATTCCTCCGCGCAGCAGGCTGGCCAAGGCCGTCCGGTTTGGACGCGAAGCCGCGGTGGGCGGCGTGCGCGCTGGCCTCGATCGCCTGCACGCCGAGTACGGGGACCTGCATTGGGTGCACGTTCTCAACAACGCCGCTGTGATCGCGTACGCCCTCGCGAAGGGCGATGGGGAGTTCGGGCCGAGCGTGTCCATCGCGGTGACCGCAGGATGGGATACGGACTCCGCAGCCGCGACGGTCGGCTCCGTCGTGGGTGCGCTGCGCGGTGTCGACGGAATTGGCACACAGTGGACTGTCCCGCTCGATGGGCGGATAGCGACGTCCCTGCCTGGCGGTGAGCAGCGAATAGCCGATCTCGCGGCGCGTACTGCCGCGCTGGGGGGCGGGGTATGAGCGCGGTCGTGGTGGTCGGCTCAGCGAACGTCGATCTCGTGGTCGATGTCGAGCGGCCACCACGGGCCGGGGAGACGGTCCTCGGCGGGGATCTGCGGCGAAACCCCGGTGGCAAGGGCGCGAACCAGGCCGTGGCAGCCGCCGTCGCCGGGGGAGTGGACACGACCTTCGTCGGCGCGCTCGGCACCGACGAGCCCGCTGACCTGCTCCTGGCTTCGCTTCAGGGTGCGGGCGTTCGTACCGACCTCGTCGACCGGATCGACGGCGCGACGGGCACCGCGCTCATCACAGTGTCCTCGGACGGTGAGAACACCATCGTCGTCGCACCCGGAGCCAACGCCCGGCTGAAGCTCGGCACCCCGCACGTCAAACGGATCGCCGCCGCCGACGTCGTGCTGGCCCAGTTGGAGATCCCCCTTGATGTGGTGCTCGCGGCTGCGCGGGCACGGCGACCCGGCGCGGTCATGGCGCTCAACGCGGCACCGGCGCGTGATCTCCCCGACGAGATGTGGGGCGCGATCGATCTGCTCATTGTCAACGAGCACGAAGCCTCCGACCTCGTGCGCACCTCGGGCCCGGCCGCGTCGAAGCTGCTGGAGCGTGTTCCCGCCGTCGTCGTCACCCTCGGTGGAGACGGTTGCGTTGTCGCCGAACGCGGCAGCGAACCCCTGCACATCCCCGGAATTCGTGCGGACGTTGTGGACACCACCGGTGCGGGCGACACGTTCTGCGGTGTGCTCGCCGCGGGTCTCGCCCGGGGGCTCAGCCTTCCCGACGCGGCGCGGCTGGCCTGTGCGGCCGGAGCCCTGGCGGTCACGCGACCGGGTGCTCAGGGCGCCGTCCCGACGGCGGCGGAGGTCGCGTCATTCGCCGGAGGAAAGGCACCATGACCTATACGTTCGACCCGCTTGTTCCACGTCCGATCGACCGGCCCACCGAGGTGCCGCTGACTACCGATGACCTTGTCGCGCTAGACGAGGCGAAGATCTTCGCCGGGCCGCGGGACCCGGCCGACCGGCCCGCATGGCGTGAGCGTCTGCATGAGTGGCGCGAAGACGCCCGGTCCCGCCACGAGTACACGGGAGCCGCGTACGACCGGCCAGGTGCGGCTTGGGCGTCGCGCTGCCACACGGTCGCACAAGTGTGGCTGTGGGACGAACTGCTCTACTCGTTCGAGCAGGACAAGTTCACGCCTGAACGCTTCCTCGCCGACGCACACGAGCGCTTCGGCGGGCTGGACGCCGTCGTGCTGTGGCACGCGTACCCCGTGATCGGCCTCGACGACCGCAACCAGTGGGACTTCTACCGCGACGTCCCGGGCCTGACCGGCCTTGTCGAAGCACTGCACGACGCGGGGCTGCGCGTGTTCGTCGACTACAACCCGTGGGATGTCGGCACCCGACGCGGCGACGACGACCTGACAGAGCTCGCGTCGCTCGTCGCCGATCTCGGCGCGGACGGGGTCTTCCTCGACACGCTCAAGAAAGCCGAACCGGAGTTCGTCGAGCGGCTGGACGCCGCCCGGCCGGGAATCGTGCTGGAAGGCGAGTCCAAACTGCCGGTCGAACGCATCGAGGACCACTCGTGTTCGTGGGCTCAGTTCTTCGCCGATTCACCGGTGCCCGGCGTGTTGCGCGCCCACTGGTACGAGCGGCGGCACATGCAGCACCACGTCCGTCGCTGGCACCGCGATCACACTGAGGAACTGCACTCGGCCTGGCTCAACGGCGTCGGCGTCATGGTCTGGGAAGTCGTGTTCGGGGTGTGGGTCGGCTGGTCGCCCCGCGACAGCGCGACCGTGCGACGCATGGTCACCGTCCAGCGTGCCGTCGGCGACCTGCTGCGTGACGGCGTGTGGACGCCGCTGGCCGAGCTCACCGCCGAGGCGGAGGCGGCCGGGATTTACGCGTCCCGCTGGGAACTCGACGGCATGACACTGTGGACAGTAGTGAATCGCGGAGACGAGGACTACCACGGCCCGGTGACACCGCCGCACGATTCGGGAACCCTCGTCGACCTGCTCTCGGGCGTGCCCGCGCGCGGAATCGCCGCGTTCCTGCACTTCGCGACCTCCGAACCCGAATGGCTGCCTGGCCTTCTCGACACGCTTCGGGACATGCCGCACGACCCGGATGCCCGCTTCCCGCACCGGCTCGCGATCCGCCGACCGAAGCGGGCGACAACGGGTGAGCCTGAACCGGACGCGGTCATCGTCCCCTCCGGTCCGTACGTGCTCACGGTTCGGTACCGGGCAAGGGAAACCGGGATGTACCATGGCGCGCCCTATGTGGACGAGTGGAAGCCCCTGCCACCCAGGTTGCATGATGCGAGGACCCTGCAACGCGACGGCGAACTCACCGCTGCCGTGGCTGTCGGGATCAGCGAGGTCACGAACGCGGATTTCGCCGCTTTCCTTGACGCCACAGGCTATCGACCCACGCAGCCGGGTCGCTTCCTCGCGCACTGGACGGGCCGGGTGGCGCACGAACCGGTGACCTTTGTGGACCTCGATGACGCTCGGGCCTACTGTGCATGGCGGGGCGGACGGTTGCCCACCGAGGACGAGTGGCAACTCGCCGGGGAGACCGGACGGCTGCGGCGCGGCGAACCAGCCGTGTGGAACTGGACGGAAAGTGAGCACTCCGACTCCAGGACGCGGTTCGTGATCCTGAAGGGCGGCAGCGACTACTGTGCCGAGGGCTCGGACTGGTACATCGAGGGCGGGCGGCACGACCCTGACTACGCGGTCAAACTGCTCCTGCCGGGCCTCGGTTTGGCGCGCAGCGCGACCGTCGGGTTCCGGTGCGCGTGGGAGGTGGCGACGTGACCGTGTCGCGCGATCCCGCCGCCGGTGCGCTCGCTGGCCTCCGTGTCGTCGACGCGTCAACGCTCTTCGCCGGTCCGCTGGCCGCGATGCACCTCGGCGACATGGGCGCCGATGTGGTCAAAGTCGAGCACCCCAGCAAGCCCGACCCATCACGCACCCACGGCGTCGCGAAAGACGGCGTGAACCTGTGGTGGAAGACGCTCGGCAGGAACAAGCGGACCATCACCGCCAACCTCGGCCATCCCGGTGGACGAGAGGTGTTCCTCGCGCTCGCCGCGGAGGCGGACGTCGTCATCGAGAACTTCCGGCCCGGCACTCTGGAGCGGTGGGGGCTGGGCTATGACGAACTGTCGGCGGGCAACCCGCGGCTCGTGCTCGCCCGGGTGACGGGGTTCGGGCAGATCGGGCCGTACCGGTCGAGGCCGGGGTTCGGCACCCTCGCCGAGGCGATGAGCGGGTTCGCGGCGATGACGGGGGAGCCGGACGGCCCGCCGACCCTCCCGCCGTTCGTGCTCGCCGACAGCATCGCGTCGCTGGCCACCGCCTACGCGATCATGGTGGCCCTGACCGCACGCGAGCGGACCGGGCGTGGTCAGGTCGTCGACACCGCGATCGTCGAACCCATCCTGGCGATGCTCGGCCCGCAGATCACCCGCTGGGACCAGCTGCACACCGTGCAGCCCCGCACGGGCAACCGATCGACGAACAACGCGCCACGCAACACCTATCGCACGCAAGACGGGCAGTGGGTCGCGGTGTCCACTTCGGCCCAGTCGATCGCCGAACGTGTGGTCAGGCTGGTCGGCCGACCGGACCTCGTCGACGAGCCGTGGTTCGCGAGCGCCGCTGACCGGGCACAGCACGCCGACGAACTCGACGAGGCTGTCGGCTCGTGGATCGCGCAACGCACCAGTGCGGAGGTCGTCACGGCGTTCGAGGAAGCGCAGGCGGCGGTGGCGCCGATCTACGACGCCTCGGACATCGTCGCGGACCCGCAGTTCCAGGCGCTCGGCACGATCCACGAGATCGAGGACCCCGAACTCGGGCCGACGCGCATGCAGAGCCCGTTCTTCCGGCTGTCCGACAACGACGGCGTCATCCGGTTCACCGGTCGGCCGCACGGCGCCGACACCGAAGCGGTCCTCGGCGAGCTCGGGTTCCCGCCGGAGCGCGTCGCGGAACTCCGCGCACAGGGGGCGATATGACGGTGCCTCCGTTGACTCTGCTGTACGTGCCAGCCGACCGGCCTGACCGGGTCACCAAGGCGTTCGGCACGGCGGCCGATGTAGTGCTCGTCGACCTCGAAGACGCTGTCGCACCGACCCACAAAGACGAGGCTCGATCCAACGCCGTACGACTGCTGGCGGACGTATCGGACGCACGCCAGGTGCAGGTGCGCGTCAACCATTCGAGTACTCCCTGGCACGGGGACGACATCGCCGCGCTGGCGACACTGCCCACCACGGTGGGCGCCCGAATCCCCAAAGTCGAGTCGCCCGAAGAGATCCGCGCGCTCGCGACCGCGCTGCCGGGTCGCGCGTTGCACCCTCTGATCGAGTCGGCGCTGGGGGTCGAGCGGGCGCTGGAGATCGCGACGGCATCGCCTCAGATCGGGTCGCTGGGCCTCGGTGAGGCCGACCTGCGTTCGGACCTGCGGGTGGCCGACGACGCCGGGCTGACCTGGGCGCGGAGCCGGATCATCGTCGCGGCACGCGCCGCGCGCCTGCCGCCGCCCGCCATGTCCGCGTACCCGAACGTGCGGGACCACGAAGGTCTGGCGGCGTCCTGCCGGGCAGGCCGCGCGCTGGGCTTCCACGGCCGCGCCGCGATCCACCCCGCCCAGCTGGCCACGATCCGCGCCGCGTTCCTGCCGACCGCCCCCGAGATCGAGCGCGCCCGGGAAGTCATGGCGCGGCTGGACAGCGCGATCACGTCAGGCGTCGGGGCGATCGCCCTCGCGGACGGCACCTTCCTCGACGTCGCGATGGTCGAGCAGGCGCGGACTGTCCTCGCTCTCGCCGACAGCACGCCCACCCCACCCTCGTGAGCAGACGATCGTGCGCAGCGGCATTGTGACTTCCTGGTCTCGCAGCAGGCTGGCGATGATGCTATGCGCACAGCCTCGACTGGATGCTTGGCGCCTGGCAGCAGTCTGGCAGCATTCGTCGCACACCTGGTCGTCGCCCTGGTGCTGTTGGTCGGGCCTTATTTCGTGCTGCACTTCCGGCCCGTCGCCAGCCGAGCCGCTGCTGCCCGAACTCCTCGCCGCCAGAACCACGCACTGTCGCCGACCTGCTCACCGACCGGATCAAGGCCTGAGACTGGAAGCGGTCAGGGGCTCGTTGGAGTTGGTACGCCGGATCCCTTCGGCATTTCGACGTGCCTGAGGCCTCCGAGGCGATGACAGTTTCTCTTCCCGAACTTCCCGGGACGCTCGAAGACGGGCGTTTGCCCCGTCAGGACCCAGGGTAAACAGCGGTTCGACGGGCATGATCAACAAGCCATTCCGAGTCGTCGCTATTGGAGATCGAATGAGAACCTCGAAGTTTCGGGTCGCGGCCGTTCTGGCCGGTGTCGTGGCATGGACGTCACTTCAGTCCTACGGAGTGTCGGGCGCCGCGGGGCCGACCAACGCTGAGTTCACCTACGTGAGCGCGGTCGGCGACTACGTCGGTGGCGGCGACACTCAGCACGTGACGTCGGAGAACGGCGATTTCACGGTGAGGTCGAGCGCCGGTAGCGTGGAAGTGATGGCGTTGTACCAAAGAGACGGGCAGCTCACGTTCGTCAACATCACACTCGCGGCTCCCCGCGGCCAGGTGATCACCACCGGCACATATGAGGGAGCCCGACGCGCCGCGTTCCGCGAAGGCAACACGCCGGGAATCGACGTCGTCGCCCACGGCCGCGGATGCAGTGACGTCTTCGGAAAGTTCACTGTCCGTCACATCGGTTATGGGACGAATGGTGCTCCGGCGAGCTTTGTGGCGGATTTCGAACAACACTGCGAATCTCCCACTGCTCCGGTGTTGCGAGGGAGCGTCGCGGTGCGTTCGGTGTGAAGTTGAGTGCGTGTCCGTAGCTGCGCAACACGAACGTCCGCAGTGCGGCTTGGGTGCGAAGGAGCGATGCGAGCTTCGCCAGCACACGGACCGCTCGAGTTCGCCTAGCAAGGGCGAACGTAGGCTCGCCTCTTTATCGCCATCAGTTCTCATGGTTACGCAATCGTGAGCCTGCTTGTTCTTCCGGCCATGCGGAGGCCGCCAGTTCCCCGTTGACGGCGCTATAGTGGGGTCAAGTCCTGGGGCGTGGTGTAACTGGCGGTCACCGGTGATCCGGGATGTTGGTCAGGCGGTGAGTGCTGCGGGTGTGGTTTTCTCCTGTTCGGTGGTGTCGTTGTCGGTTGCGCTGGTGGTGCGGGGGGCGAGCACGTCCAGGCCGAGGTAGCGGCGGCCTCGATCCATTCGTCGTGTTGTTCGGCCAGCACGGCGCCGACGAGGCGGATGATCGCTGCGTGGTCGGGGAAGATGCCGACCACGTCGGTGCGGCGACGGATTTCCTTGTTGAGTCGTTCCTGAGGGTTGTTCGACCAGAGCTGGCGCCAGATCTGTTTCGGGAACGCGGTGAACCTCAGCAGGTCGGCTCGCGCGGTGTCGAGGTGATCGGCGACCTTCGGTAGTTCCCGCTCGGCGCGTCGAGCATAACTACTGCCCCCGACACCGCCAGCATCTGCACCACCGAGTCATCGAACGCCTGCCGCCGCATGCTGTCACCGCAGAACTGTTCACGATCGCCCGCCGCGTGGAAGTCGCCACCAGCGGATCGGCCCCCGGCGGCACAAGTCAGTAATCCGGCACCACACTCAGGCATCCCGCCTCGCAGCGGCCAGTGGGGAGATCCTCGACAGCCTCGGGTACGTCCACGAACGAAGTGGCAGGCTGGCCGACGCTGTCGCCAGTTACCGGCGGTCTGTCGACGTGTTCAGCGGGGTGGGCGACGCCTACAACGTCGCGACCACGCTCATCCAGCTGGGCAGGGCCTGTGCGGCACTGGGTCTCGTCGACGACGCTGCGACCGCGTGGCGGCAGGCGCTTGGACTGTGCCAAGCCCAGCGGCGTTCCACGGAGGCTGACGTTCTGCGGCAGCGCCTCGTCGAGCTGGCTCGGGGCTGATTGGACTAGGTGTGGTCGTGTGACCGGTGTGGACGGTGCCGCTCCGCCCGGGCGAGGTCGACGAGCAGGTGCCGGGCCGGTGACGTGGATTCACGGTGCCACACCAGGTCCAGGCTGACGGATGGTGGTTTCGCGAACCGCACCGCGGTGGTGCCCGGTGGGCGGTTGTCGCCGACGGTCCGTGTCACGACGGCGAACGTCTCGGCGGTCAGCTCATCGAAGCGGCGCCAGCCTGGCGTGCGTGTGTTCTGCACGACGGTGCCGGGCGCGAGGACTGCCAGGACGGTGGCGCGCCACTCCGGCAAGTGGCGTGGCGAGAGCAGCAGGCGGCTGCCTGTCAGGTCGGCGGGCATCAGCTGTTCCACAGTGGACAGCGGGTGGCGGTCGCTGACCACCACGACCAGTTCGTCCCGCCACATCGTCACGCGATCGAACTCCGGCCGGTGCGGAACGCTGCGCGACAGGATGGCGTCGAACCGTTGTGTGCCGATGCCTTCGACCAGATCGGCCGACCACGCCTCGGTTGTCTCGACTCGCAGCGACGGGTGCTGCCGTCGCGCGGCGTCCACGAGCCGGGGCACTGCCTCGAAGGACGCGCTGACCACATGCCCTAGCCGGACCGTGCCGCACTCGCCTCGGGCGGCTGATCGCGTGAGGTCGGCCAGCTGGTCGGCCTCGAGCAGGATGCGCCGGGCCGACTCGACGAACACCCGGCCCGCGGCGGTCAGCGCGGTGGGACGGCGGGTGAACAGCGAGACGCCGAGAGTGCGTTCCAGGGCGCCGATCTGCCGGCTCAACGCGGGTTGCGCGACGTGCAGGTAGTCCGCGGCGCGCTGGAAGCCGCCCTCGTCGGCGACCGCCACGACGTAGCGCATGAGCCGCAGATCCATCGACATGCCAGCAGGATATGTCGTCAGAGCGAGGCGGTATTGGTGATCGTGTGACCACTCCGGGGAGACTTCCGATCACAGTCGAACTGGGGAGAGGTCATGCGTAGACGTGTTGTGCTGGCGGCGGCCGCGGCGCTCGGGGTGTCGGCAGTCGCACAGGGGACGGCGGAGGCGACCGCGTTCCCGGCGCGGTTCCCGCTGCCGGACGGGTTCATGCCGGAGGGAATCGCGATCGGGGCTTGGCCGACGGCCTACTTCGGGTCCCGCGCCGACGGTTCGATCCACCAGGTCGACCTGGCCACGGGGCAGGGCCGCACGCTGGCTACCGGGCCGGGCACGCCGTCGCTGGGCATCAAGGTCGACTCGGTGCGGCGCCGGTTGTTCGTCGCTGGTGGCACGGGCGGGGACCTGAGGGTCCTCGACGCCCGCAACGGCCGCACCATCGCCAGCTACAAGCTGTTCGAGGGTGAATCGTTCGTCAACGACCTGGTGATCACCAGCGGCGCTGTCTGGATCACCGATTCCGACGAACCGACCCTGTACCGGCTGCCGCTCGGGCGCGGCGGTGAACTGCCCCGGCCCGAGCAGGTCACCCGCGTGCCGCTGACCGGTGAGATGGAGGACATCCCGGACCTGGCCAACGCCAACGGCATCGTCACCACGCCGGACGGGCGTGGGTTCATCGTGGGCCAGACCGCCACCGGCAAGCTGTTTCGCGTCGACCGCCACGGCGCCACCAAGGAGATCGACCTCGGCGGTGCGGTGATGACCCAGAACGACGGCCTGCTGCGCGAGGGCCGCGACCTGTATGTGGTGCAGAACCGGGTCAACCTGTTCACCAAGCTCAGGCTGACCCGGGACGCGTCCGCCGCGCGTGTGGTGAGGCAACTGTCCGACCCGCGCTTCGACGTGCCCGCCACGGTCGCTGCCTGGGGCAACCGTTTCTACCTGGTCAATGGTCGATTCAGCACGCCGCCCACGCCAACGACCACCTATGACGCCGTCGCGATCGACAAGTTCTGAGCCTTGCTGACCGGCTGACCGTCGTGCAGCTACCTGATGGCGGGAAGCAGATACTGCTACGAATACGTCCATGAGTGCCAAGACACCTGTTGACGGTTGTCCACGCCACAAGATGACGTGGACGATTCGGTCCGCGGTGATAGGCGGAAGACACCATGACGCACCTCTGGCCAGCCGAGGACCGCAACTGGGAGATGTCTTTGGGACTGGCCGGGTACCTGCGCGCGGTGGCCGACGCGGTGGGGGTTCCGGATGAGGGCACCACCTTCGAGATCAGTGACACCGCCACCGCCTACCTGGCCCTCGCCCGACGCTGGCCCGCCAGGCCAGGGCGTGACCTGATGCTCGTGTGGAGTGAACGGACCGGCTGGGCCGTGTCGGTGGAGACCGATCCGGGCGAGGCGCCGATCACGATCGCACGGCTGCACGGCGACCCACTGTCCAAACCTGGAACGGTGGCGCGGTTCGTCGTCGACGCCATCGACCACTCTCGCGCTGGAGCACCGTCGTTGCCGACGTCCGCCCCGTCGAACCGCACGGTCCTGGCTCGCGGACTGGCGTGCTACATCACCTGACTCTTCAGCGCGGTGTCACGGCGGCACTTTATTGCCCTACGCTGGTCGAATCTATCGCGGCGCGACACAGTTCCACACGCGGTGCAGCCATACTCGCCGGGGGAAGTGCTCTGCTCGTCCCGCACAGAGATCCAGCCGCGACGAGTCATGCGCTGCGGCGCGCTGACCGAGCCAGGCCTCACGGCGAGCATGGGCGGACACGTGGGAGTCCGCTCGGAGCGGCGGACCGAAGCGGCCGGTTTTCCCGTGCTGATGTGGAGTAGAGTGGGCTCGGCCGGGACATTTCGGCGCCGGTGTCGGATCCGGCGATCTCTCGGTATTTCGATGGCCGGATCCCCGGCCCTGGACAGGAACCGCCGCATGTCGCGGGCTCGTGCGTGAATCAAGCAACCCACCCGGCTGCCATGGCCCGAGCTGCATCGGTGTGAAGCCGATGCGCTCCGGTGGGCACGTCGAGCGGATCAGCGCAGCCGCGGTACCTGTCTGTTGGTTGAGCTCGCTCCGATCGCATCGCGGTGGTGCGGGCTCAACCAGGGCTCAACCGGCCTCGAAGGAATCGGTCTCGTGGCCGCCGGACCCCCGGATACGAGAGCTCCGGCTTGCACGGCCGCGTGTGGCGGCAACGGTCGCTACGCCGTGGTGAACTGTGTCCCGGTCGAATGGATCATGGAACAGATTCGCGCGGGCGGCACGGTGGTCTGAGCCGACCGGAACACCCTGCTCGTACGACTCGTAGGTGTACGGATGGCTGAACAGACCCTGCGCGTGCACGGGATCGGACGCGGACGAGAGTGTGATGGCTGTCCTTCCAAGACTGATGAGGCCCCTGGCCCAGTGTCCTCGATGACCACTGTCGGGACTTTCCGGCAGACAGTGGTGTCGGGTTGCAGGCTGGGGAGGCCGGATCGCGTGAACCAACAATACTGCCCCAGGTTTGTTCCCGCGTGCCCGGAGCTGTACGGCGGCAACAGACCGACTGGGGCGTAGAATCTTGTCACCGAGGATTTTTCGGACGTCCGCAGCAGGCAGATGTCGCCTCGGAGCACTTCACCAGCGGCCGTGTCCTCGCGAGCTGCGGACCGGAGCCGGACATGCCCAGTCAACCGAGGTCGCTGAGACTGGTCACCAAGGCCGACGGCGCCCTGCCGAGCCGGTTCGACGGTGGTTGGTGGCCCCGTTCACCGCAGTTGGCGGCCGAGTTGCCGAACCTGGTCCGTGCGCTCACCCCGCAGTTGGGGTTGGTCAGGAGGATCGGCTACAACCCCGATGTCTGGGGTCTGCTGGGCAGGCACATGACTGTCGACGGCTACACCGCCCGGCTCGAGGGATTCACCGGTCTGGACTCCTACTGCCTCAGATTGACCGGCGTCACAGGCACGATGCTGTGCCTGCTGATCGTTCCACCGGATGCCGCCGAGCACATGGGACACAGTGCTTTGGCTGCGGCGTGCACGCAGAACGGACTGTCTCGTCAGATCCTCGTCGCCTGTGGCGTGTTCTCCTACAGCTGAGGGCGGCTTCGCTCGTTGTGAATCGCTAACAGTCCGAAAGTGGACGGTCGTGTCGTGGGCGTGGATGTGTCAACACTTTCTCCGAGAACGTGATGCGCAGTCGTGGCTGACTCCCTGTCTGGTCCACGTCACGCGCCCGCCCAGTCGTCTTCGGGCGATCATGGGCCAGCTTGGTTGATCTGCCGGGAGAGCATGGCGAAGTCACTGCCGCGGGGCGGATCGGCGGCGTCCCCCAGCGACTTGTCCAAGGTGGTCAGGATTGCGCTCCTGGCTAGTGGGATTCCTGTTGGGGGACATCCGTTTCGTGGTGCGCGGCCGTGCGCGCGCCACGATGGTCGGTGGCCCGGTCGAAGGGGTCGCGGAACAGGTTCGCACGCGAGGTGCGGTGGTCCTCGGCGACCGGATCGCACTGCTCGTGCGACTCGCAGGTGTAGGGATGGCTGAACAGACCCTGCGTGCGAGCGGGGTCAAACGCGATCGAGGTGGTGATGGGTGTCCTTCCAAGACTGGTGTGCCCTTGGCGCGGCGTGCCCCGGTTCAGCCGGTCGTGTCAGTGCGTCGACGTCGCCGCGCCAAGCGCCGGTCTCAGTGCAGTCACGGGACTCGATGAACGCCTTGAACCGGCCCATCTCGCCGTTGACCCGTCTGTCGAGGATGCCGAGCTTGTCGGCGATCTTCTCGACGAGACCGTCGGGGTCGATGTCCATTCGAGCGGCACCCTCGTTGTCGTGTCGCTGATCCTGAGGAACGTGATGACTCCGGCATGCTGCGGTCCGCCGTCGGATCGCCAGGCGATTCGTTCGCCGGGATGCTGTTCGGTGATCGTGGCGTCGAACTCCCTGCACACCGACCGAACCGACAACCCGGTGGGTGTGGGTCTTGTCCACCTGGGTGAGGGTGCTCATGCCCTGTATCTCCTGAATCGTGGTTCGTGGGCGGTCGGTGCGCACGAACCAACGGGGCCGTGGTGCTCCGCTGTGGTTGACAGGCGACGATCGACACCGGGGACTCGGGTGACATCTTGGAGATACACGTGATCGCCCGCGCTCAAACTTGGGAAAGGTCATGCTCCGCTGGCGAGAATGTCCTCGACCGTGGCGTGGGAGCCGACCAGGTGCACCGCCCAGTTCTCCACGATCAGCGTGTTCTCCGCCGGACCCCAGTCTTCGAGGTGGTAGGCCATGTGGCGAGCCGGTCCGCCCCATGAACTCAATGCCATGATCAGCGCGGGGAATTCCGCAGCCGAGTCGGTGGACCTCGGCCACCAGGCTCCGTCGACGTGGCCACGAGCAGCGGCGCGCGATTTGACCTGCAGCCGTAGTTCGCGGGACGGACGCAGTGTCGTCCGGGGTGCGCTGTTGAGGTCGTAGCTCATCGCGGTGTTCCCGTCTCCAGCCGAACGCTTGGTTCAGGCAGCCCGCCGGGGGCAGGAGCGGGTGGTGCGCGGCGCAAGCCCGGCTGCGAACGCACGAAATGCCTCGTGCGACCAAGACACGCCAGATCGCAGCTCACCGCGTTTGGTGCGCGGGGTGGAGCGCCTCCTGCGACACTGCGACCATGCACATCGCGATGCTGCTGGACGCGTGGGACGACGCACCGACCGGAGCGGTGATTTCCACCAGACGCTTCACCGAGCGGCTACGCGAGCGTGGGCACACGGTGACCGTCGTCTCCACCGGGTCGCCGGAGCCGGGCAAGGTCGTCCTGCCCGAGCTGCGGGTGCCCCTCGCCCAGTCGATCATCACCAAGATGCGCACCCCGTTGGCGCGGCCTGACCGCCCATTGCTGGCCAGAGCACTCGCCGATGCCGACGTTGTGCACGTGCACACGCCGTTTCTGCTGGCGATGCGTGGGATCACCATGGCGAGGCTGGCCGGTGTGCCGACAGTGGCCACGTTCCACGTTCGAGCCGAGCACGTGCTGCGCAACATCGGCGTTCGAGGTCAGACGACAGCGGATCTGCTCAGCCGGTTGCTCCTTCGCGTTGTCTACAACCGCTGTGACCACGTGATCTGCCCGAGTGGGTTCGGTGAGACCGAGTTGCGCAGGCATGGCCTGCGTACGCCGTCCACCGTGGTATCGAACGGGATTCCCGCCGAGTACCAGCCGCGGGCGCGGCCCGTGAACGACCGGTTCGTGATCCTGTCGGTCGGTCGGCTGGCCCCGGAGAAGCGACACGACGTGCTGATCGAAGCAGTACGGCGGTCGCGGCACGAACCGGGCATCCAACTCGTGGTCCTCGGCGACGGACGGGACCGCGCGGTTGGCTCGATCGGAGCGGTTCCGGTTCACCGCCGGGGCGCCGGGGGAGCTGGTAGCCCGGATCGACTACTGGATCGAACACCCCGACGAACTGACCGCCGCCCGCGCCGTCCACGCGGAGGTCTCCCGGCGCCACCCCGTCGACGTTTCGGTTGACCACCTGCTCGGGGTGTACCAACGCCTGGCAACCCGGCACCACGCGCCCCTGTGCGACTGAGTCATCGCGCCGCTTTGCGCACAGCGAGGGCGAGCACGATCAGCAGCGCCAACTCCGCGCCCAGTGCGACACGCTCGAGTAGGCCCTTGGGCAGCCACGGCACGAGCACCTTTCATCCCGGCTCGCAGGACGAGCCCGGCGAGGACCATGAGCAACACAGCCGCGACGAACATCGGGCCACCCGCGCTGTGGAACGCGTAATCGCTCACCGGGTCGGTCACCGGGTTCACCTGCCCACCCAGCACGGCGGTCAGGTAGCCGGTCACCAGCAGCGCACAGCCGAGCAGTGTCAACGCCAGGGCGAGCATCCCCGCGCGGGCATCTCCGCAGTTTCACTGTCTCGGCGGAGATCGTGACACCGCGGTCAGTGCCGGAATCGAGACGTGCGCGTGCCGCGCGCCCTCCGGTGCGGGCCACTTCGGTGTGCACGATCCCGGTCATCGCCTGGAGTTCGATCCGGTCGAAGAAACTCTCCCAGCCGGGCAGGGCAGTCGGGTCGGCCGTGGTGAGAAAGCCTTCGCCCTCCCGTAGCGGTGGCCGGAGTGGCTAACCGCGGTGGGCCGGAACGCCTCGGCTGTCGGTGCGCACGAGGTGCGAGAAGCACTTGGGACAGATCAACTCCCCGCCGCTTCCACGGGTGGCGACCATGGTCGAGTCACGCGGCCTGCCGCACACGACACATCGGTACACAGCGACGATCAAAAGGCTGTGCAACGCGAATCCGCGCCAACTGGGAAACGAGGCGAGGACTGGCAGGTCGGCCAGAGTGATGGCGGTCGGCTCGTCGGTGGTCGACATGTGTTGCTCCCTGATCGTCTTGCCGGGACGCCACCGGGGACTGGAGCAGCATCAGCAAACTTCGTCGGGCCAACAGTAGGGGCAGCGGGCCGGACACGCGCCCCCAGTGGCCCGAATGGTGGCTTCCGAGCGGTCCGGCGGGCCAGCACCCTCGCCGGGACCCGATTCCGCAGTGGACAAACGTTCATCAGTGCGTGCTGTGGTGGCAGGGCCGCGAGCCGCCGATCCTGGCCGGTGGGGTGTACTATGGGGTGTGTCGGAAGCTCTTCGTGTGTGAGTGGTCAAGCTCGCATCGTTTTCGGCGAAGCTCACACCGACCGGTTCCCGGTCGGGGACGGGAGCCCGGCACGAGGCCAGGACCGCACGCGTATCGCCAAACCCAAGGGCCAATGTGGCCATTGAGCTGTCTCGGTTCGCCGACCTGCGAAGGTGGGCGACGAAGGTGCCCGCTCGGGTACGCCGATGGCGCGTAGGTCCTGATCGCGTGATGTGTCGGTCGAGTTGACCCGCCGCGTGATCGACAACGGCGGAGCAGAGCGCGGATCCGACGGACCTGCGAGCGAACCGGATTCACCCGAGCCGCCGCGATCGCGCGGAACGCGGAGCAATCCCCGACCTTCGACCGGTGAGCACAGCCCGGTGCGACCGAGTCGGGACTCAGCCGGAAAATGTGCCACAGGTTCGGTTCACGGGTTCGTCCTGGGAAACCGTGAGTGATTTCGTGGCCGGGAATCGGAGTCCATTTGTTAGACACGTCAACCGTTCTGTCCTCCGCCCGCCTGACACTGCGGCCGTGGTGCGGGGACGATGCGCCTGCCGCACTGGAGATCTACGGGAATCCCTCGGTTGCTCGGTGGCTCAGCCCGGTGATGAACCAGGTTCCGGATGCCGCGGCCATGCTTCTTCTGCTGCAGCAATGGATGGCGGAGGACGCCAGGATGCCCTCGCCCGCGGGCCGGTGGGCGATCGAACTCACCGCCGAGCGGCGGGTGATCGGCGGCGCCCTGCTGCTGCCGCTGCCGCCGGGCAACGAGGACATGGAGATCGGCTGGCACTTGCGGCCGGACATGTGGGGCAACGGCTATGCCAGCGAAGCCACTTTCTGTCTGGCCGAATGGGCGTTGAGCCGGGACATCGACGAGATCTTCGCCGTGGTGCGCCCAGGTAACACCCACGTCGCGACGTCGGTACGCCGCAACGGCATGCAATGGGTCGGTGAGACGGACAAGTACTTCGGGCTGGTTCTTCAGGTGTTCCGGCGGCGCCTCGCGGACCTCGACAGGGCCGCGCCCGAAGCCGAACACCCGCCATTCCCGCAGGAGCTCGATGTGAATCCGCAATGGGAGTGGCGTCCGCTCGCGTCTTTATCTGTTCGACGCGTGCCGTTGCGGCTGACGCTGAAGCCATCGTCGTCCCCCACAGGGGAGGTCGACGGCGGTTGGTGGCCTCGGTCGATGGATCCGTTGGCGGAGTTCCCGGCGATGATCGCCGGTGTGACTGATCGGGTGGGGCCGGTGAGCAGGGTGGCGTACAACACGGAGACCTGGGGTGACGCTCCCAGGGACATGGTCATCGACGGTGAAATGGTTCGCCTCGAAGGCATCCGTGCACTCGACCCGCGCACGGTGTTCGTGTCGGGCCGCGGCTGGCAGCGCAAGACCTTGCTGGTTGTCCCGCCCGAAGCCAGTGAGAACACCGCACAGGCGGCGCTGACGAGCGCGGCAAGCCCCGGTTTCCGCGGGGGAGCGGAACAAATCCTGCTCGCGGGCAGTACCGACGGCTCCGCTCCGGATGGGACCGTTCCCGTACCTCGCAGCAAGTCCAGTGAAGCCGGAAGGTGAGCCGGGACACGACAAGTGCGGTCCGGGCCAACCGGAGAGATGACCGTTCACCGAGAACAAGTCAGTGGTACCAGCCTCCAGGAGCGAAGATGGCACAGGGAAATGTGAAGTGGTTCAACTCGGAGAAGGGCTTCGGCTTCATCTCCAACGGCGACGGCCCGGACGTCTTCGTGCACCAGTCCGAGGTCACCGGCGGCCTGCAGGAGGACCAGCTGGTGGAGTTCGACATCAACCAGGGGCCCAAGGGGCCGCAGGCCGTCAACGTTCGAGTGGTCTGACCCCTGCGCGCCGGTCGGCCGGTGGATCCGGTCCGACCGGCGTCGCGCTTTCCGGGTGATCCCTGCTGTGGCACGAGTCAGCGGCAGCTGGTCTTCTTCTCCAGTGCGCGCCGCCGAGCGGTCACCTCGTCGGGATCGTCTCCGAACACCACCAGTTGCAGGACGCTCTGTCGAACTGGATTGTCCGTGCGCGCGGTGTCATGACCGGCCACGACGAGCAGACCACCGGCGGTGACGGCCGGGCCGACCTCGCCGAGCAGGTCGGACAGCGGCCCGGCAGCGGTCAGTTTCACCGACTCGGCGGGCTGGTCGAGGATGTCGGGCCGCGCGGAACGCAGTGCCAGCAACGGAATCGTGCCACTGGTGATCCGGAAGTTCAGATCGAACACGACCTGCCTGCCGTCCTGGGTCGAAGCGCAGTCGAGACCGCACAGACCGCGGTAGCCGAGATCGGCAGCGCGTTGAGCGGTCGCCAGGCATTCGGCGAGCAGTTCGGCAGGCGGTTCGGTGACAGCACCGAATCTGCCGCCGGTGTAGATCCCGGTCGTGTCGACGCGTTGTTCCGTCACGGCCAGCAGCCGGGCTCGCCCGTCCGTTCCCACCCCGAACTGCAGGCCCCAGTTCGTCAGGATCCGCAGGTACTCCTCGACCACGAACTCGTCGAGCACGTCGGTGAACGCGGGCAGGGTGATGTGTTCGTCCGCCTTGTGCAGGTACACGTCGAGGCTGCCGCCATGCGCGTCGTCGCTGACAGCCTTGAGCACCCAGGATCGGTCCTCCGGTGCCGCTGTCGGGAGTTGCGCACGCGTGACGATGCTGCGCTCGGCTTGGAAACGTGGGTCTACCAGCGTGGTGATGCTGGCCTTGTTGTTCAGGTAACCAACGAGGTGCGCGCTCTTGAGCGAACTCTTGTCCGGGCACAGCGTGGTCGGCTGTGGGTACTCCATCGACACCACCAGGCCGTCGGCGACCGCTTCCTTCACGCGGTAGGCGAAATCCGCCTCGTTGCGGAAGTCACGCAGGTCGGTGCCGACCGGCAGACCGCTGTCCCGGAAACGCGCCAGCAGATCCGGTTCCGTGCCACCGGCGCTGCAGATCACCGGCGTATCGGCCGCGACAGCGATCGGCCGCGCGGACACCACGTCGCGGGTATGCCGATGCCTGTGCACCGGTTCAGTGGCGGCCAGTTCGGGTCGCGCGCACACGGCGACTCCTGGCCCGTACACGTCGGTGAGCGAACGAGGTGCACCGACAGCAGGCGGCGATACGGCGGAAACGGTGATGGAAGACCTCCTGCGGCGTTGGGGGACCGGCCACGGTGGGCACGGGGAAGTGGGCGGACCGGACACAGGTGTCCGGGTCGCACCACGGTCTGTCGAGGACACCGCGAGTGTGGTCGCTCAGCGGACTTGTTCGGGGATGTGGTTGAGGACGTCCAGGATGCGCTCGGCGAGGTCGAACGAGGACTTCTCGTCGAGCTTCGAGTGCTTGCGCAGTGTGTCCTTGATCAGGTTGACGCGTTCGTCATAGCGGGACACGTACTTCGCGGTAGTGCTCATCGGCTCCCCTTGTTGGTACAGACGCAACCGCGACTGCGCGTTTCGGATGCGTGGGTGGTGGCAATGCAGTAACGGACAGCGATCCGGTCGTGGGCCTGCCAGGGATGTGGGCACGTGGCGCAGAGTGGATCACTCTGGTCTGTGAATTCGAGTTTCGTCGAGCCTGACATGAGCCAGTGCTCCGTCCCGGCCGTCTTGCGGCCAGATGGGGGATACACCGAGGACGGCGCCAGCCCGACTGCCTGCGCACGAAATGCTCTCGGTATCACCATGATACGCGGACGAGGTCGCGGGCGGCGCGGTGGCCAGGTCTTTTCGTCAACCACTTCGTCGAACGGAGCCACGACGGCGTCCGGCTGGAGGGCGTCGCTGGCGGACTGGGTGCCCCGCAACCGCGGTCCGAGGGAGATCGAGATCGAGGAGCCGTCGACGGGAAGCAGTTCGGTGCTGGCCTCGCATCCGCTTCAGCGGGTCGAGCCCGGCGCGGTGCTCCTTCAATCCTTTATGGACTCTCGATCCGCGGTTGCTCCGCGGTTCGGTGCGCGTCTTGGTTTCGTCGAGTTGGCGGATGAGGCTGCCGCCGACCTCGTTGAGTGTCGACGCGAGGTCCGGGAATATGGAGTACAGTCAGCACGGTCGAGACATCTCGGCGCCGGTGTTGGATCCGGTGCTCTCGACAGTCGAGCAGCCGGATCCCCGGCCCTGACAGGAGTCGCTGCTCGCGTTGGCTCGAAGTGTGGTTACACCGCCCCGAATTGCTGTCGTATCGATCGAGCAGCCTTGGCTGTGGAGTGTCGAGGCGCTCATGCGGGGCGTTTCGAGCCATTCGGCGCGGCCGCGCCCCTGTCTGTTGGTTGAGCCTGTGTGTAGCCGGTGACCCCCGGAGCGGGCGGGCTCAACCAGGGCGACACCCGGCCAGGCCGTCCCAGCGCTGACCTATTAGGACTTATGGCGAAATAGGGAGCAAGAAATGATGCAAAGCGCGCGTAGGTGGACGTCCGAACGGACGCGTACGGCGGCTGGACGGATGCACCTGGCGGGCGATGCTTTGCTCGGGCGTCGACCGCGACGCCACCGGCTCACGACCCTCGCGATATTCGTGGTGGGCGTCGTGGTCGGCGCGGTAGCCGCCGTGTCCAGCCTTCGTCGCACCCCTCCGCCGCCGGAACCGGCGTTCGCGGGAAACGAAGGCGAGGAAACGGGTTCAGGCTCAACTGAGTCGCGCGAGACGGTCGGGGCGAATCGATCCCGATAGAGGCGACGCCGGTCTCACCTGTCACACCGCACGTTCACTTCGTCTTACGGCTGATGCGTCCGGCGGTGGGCCGGCCACGCTTCTCGAAAGCCCGGATGACGCGGGCCAAGACGATATGCTGTCCTTTTTGGACATCGCGGTGCGGGCTCGGGTGACCTCCACGGGGCACACGGCATGATGTCGGCCCAACCTGCGAAGAACCACGCTGACGGCTCGCGTGGGCGGTCGCGGTCGGCGGTCGGATTGAGTGTCGTGATCGCGGGCGGGTGTGAGGATGGGCCCGTGGACGTGCGAGTCAAGGACAACGTGGTCGATCATCGGCGACCCGGCCGGACCTGTGGTCGTGCTGGCGCACGGCTTCGGCTACGACCAGAACTTCTGGCGGCTGGTGGCCCCGGTGCTCGCCCGTGACCACCGGGTCGTGCTGTTCGACCATGTGGGCGCGGGCCGTTCCGACCCGTCGGCCTGGGATCCCGGGCGTTACGCCAGCCTGCACGGCCACGCCGAGGATGTGCTGGACCTCTGTACGGGCCTGGACCTGCACGAGGTGGTGTTCGTGGGGCACTCGGTCAGCGCGATGATCGGGTGCTGTGCTGGCCGCCAATCGTTGTCCCGACCGGCCGGGAACTGACCGACAGCTTCTGCCGCGCCGATCCGGCGATCGCCGCGGTGTTCGCGCGCACCACGTTCCTGCCCGACAACCGCGCCGACCTGACCGGGGTGAACCTGCCGACCTTGGTCGTCGAGTGCGCGCACGACGTGATCGCGCCCCGTGAGGTCGGTGCCTACGTGCATGCCCATATCCACGGCAGTCAGCTGTCCCGACATCCCGGCCCAGGGGCAACAGTGGCCGCGGTTCGCCGCCGCGGCCCACGAATGTGGCTTCCGTGCCGTCCACGCGGTGCCGATGCGGCTGCGTGACCAGGTCATTGGTGTGCTGACCCTGCTGAACGCGTCTCCGGGCAGTGGCAAAGTGCACTGGACACCAGAGTCGTCATCGAACAGGCCAAGGGCGTTCTCGCCGAACGCGGCGGGATCTCACCGGATGAGGCGTTCAGCCTGCTACGCGCCCACGCCCGTGCCCACCAGCAGCGCATGACCGACCTGTCCCGCGCCGTGATCGCTGGAACGGCGGACTTCGATGAGCTGTCGACACGGACTCCCGCGCCGGACCGCCGCGGTGCCACGGAACCGCACAACCCCGACGATGCCTAGCCGTACCAGCTGAGGGCCTCTGTCATCCGTTGTCCACGGTGGCGTTGGTGAACATCGCTGCGGTGTCCCTGCGGAGGTGGGGGCAGCCGGCGGCTGGGTCATCGTTGGGGCAGCGGAGGAAGTGGTTCAGAAATGCTTCCGCTGTGGCCAGGCGTTCCTGCTGGGCGTGGATTGCTGTCAGGCGGGCGTTGATCGCTGCGCGCCAGCTGTCGCGGTCCGCTGGGCCGCGGACGATTGTCGTGATCTCTTCCAGGCTGAGCAAGCCTGTGTCTTGCAGCATTTTCGCTACGGCGAGGCGGTGTAGTTCCTCCTCGCCGTAATAGCGGTTTCCGGACTTTCGGGCCGCTGGGGCTACGACGCCGCGTTCGTCCCAGTAACGCAGCGCCGACACCGCCACGCCCAACTTCCTCGCTGTTTCCCCGATCGACCACATGGGATCAGTTCACCTCAAGTCGGCTTGAGGTGGCAAGCGCGCTGGGCGGCTACTGGAGTGTCTTGATCGCGACTTTGGTCGCCTCGGCCAGCAGGGCGCTGTCGTATTTGGCGTCCTCGGCTGCCTTGTCGGTGAGGACCGCGATCACGATCGGCTTGTCCGGCGACGGCCAGGTGACCGCGACGTCGTTGGCCGCCGCGAAGCTGCCTGTGCCGGTCTTGTCGCCGGTGACCCAGGTGGGTGGCAGTCCCGCGCGGATTCGTTCGCCGCCGGTGGTGTTGGCCACGAGCCAGTCCTTGAGTTGCTGGCGTTCTGGCGCGCCGAGCGTGTCGCCCACCACCAGCATCTGGTAGGCCTTGGCGATCGCCGACGGGGTCGTGGTGTCCTGCTCCGTGCCGCGTGGAACCACGTTCAGCGCGGTCTCCCAGCGGTCCAGGCGGGTCATCGGGTCGCCGATCGACCGGGCGAACTCGGTCAGCTTCGTCGGCCCGCCAAGGAGTTTGAGCATCTGGTTGCCCGCGGTGTTGTCGCTGCGGGTGATCGCGGCGTGGCACAGCTCCGCCACAGTCATCCCCGACTGCACGCGGGTGCTGGTCACCGGCGAACCGTCGACCAGGTCCGACGCCGCGAACTTGATCGTCTTCTTGAAGAAGCCCGAGCTCAGCGGGTTGGCCTTGAGCAGCGCCCCGGCCGCGTATCCCTTGAAGACCGAGCAGATCGCGAAGCGCTCCTCCTCGCGGTGCCCCACCGTCCTGCGGGTGGTCACGTCCACCGCGAACAGGCCGAGCCTGGCGTCGAACCGCTTCTCCAGCGCCGCGAAGTCGGTCGTGTAGGCGGGAACGCCGGATGTCGGCGTCGCCCCCGGCTGGGTCTGGGCTGAGTTGCTCCCGCATCCGGCCAGCGGGACGGTGGCGAGCGCGGTGAGCAGGGTCCGGCGGTTGATCTGCATGGTCCCTACCGAATCACTGTCACGGCGATAGCGCCAATACGAATTGGTGGTGTAGTCGATAGTAAATCACTATCACAGACGGCCTGAACGGAGGTCGGTCACGGCGAGCCGGGCCGCCTCGGCGATCGCCGCGTCCACCGCGGGCAGCGCGAGGTCCGCACGGGCGGCGAACGTGAAGACGGCGACGGCGATGGGCAGTTCACCCGCGTACTCGACGACCGCGATCTCGTTGCGGACCGCGCCGATGGTGCCGGTCTTGCCGGACACCCGGACATCGCCGAACGGGAACCCGGCCCGGATCCGGTGCGACCACACCTGCATACCCATCAACCGCCGGATGAACGCGCACTGCTCGGCGGACACCACCGCGTCGGACCAGATCAGCGACAACAGTCGTGTCATGTCTCGTGGCGTTGTCGCGCTTGTGTACACCGGGTTGTACGCGCTCACTGTGCGAACCTCGTCGTTGTCGCTGATCAGCGCGAACGCCTGCGCGGTGGTCGACGTCCCTGTCTCGCGCATCAGCGTCGCCGCGACGTCCGCGGTGCCGCCGATGATCCTGGTACCGGTCAGGTCCTCCTCGACGAGCAGCCGCTGGACCGCGTCCAGCCCGACCTCGCCGAGGATGACGTCGGCGGCCGCGTTGTCCGACACGGTCATCATCGACGCGGCCAGGTCACGCCACGACATGGTGATCGGGTCGAGGAACGTCGATATCCCGGTCGGGCCGGGCGTGCACGACGCCGGGTTGACCCGGACTGTCGACTGTGGATCGAGCAGGCCGTCCTCGAACCGGCGGCACAGCGCGACAAGCAGCACCAGCTTGTACACCGACGCCATCACGACGGGTTCGTCCGCGTCGACATCCACTTCTCGGCCCGGTGGGGTCCTGTGCAACGGCATCGCGTGCAGCCAGCCCGCCGTGCCCGCGTCGACGAACACGTCGCGGATTCGTTGCTCGATCACGTGAGCGCCCCCATCAGCGCCTCTCGGACATCGTCGCCGAGCGACCGCCAGACGAGCCGGACACGCAGCGAGAACTCCTCGTCGACCGCGACCCGGTCCACGCCGGGCGCACGCAGGTGCGGGTCGCAGGTCATGCCGAACGCGCGTCGGGCGGCGACCGCGGCGACGATCTCCCGGTCGTCCACGGCCGGGACGAAAGCGGGGTCGAGCCCGGCGGCCCGCAGCCGGTCGGCGAACAGGTCGAAGGCGGCCGTGCCGTGGCTGCGGGGCGCGGTCGCGAAGGGCAGGCAGTGCAGGTCCTTGATCCCGGAAGCCTTGTGCCCGTGCGGGACAAGGGCCCAACTGGGGATCTTGACGACCGGCCCGCACTCCAGCGAGGTCACCAACGCGGGGTGGTGCACGGCGGCGCAGTCGAGTTCGCCGGACATCACGGCGTCCACGAGCTCCACAGAGGACGCTGTGGTGACGGTGACCCTCGCGCTGGCCGCGATGGCGGCGACGTGCCACGAGCTCAGCTGCGGGATCACGCCCACCCGGATGGCGCGGTCGCGGAGCCTGCCTGCCTCGGCGACGAACCGTTCGGCGGCGCCGAGCAGGGCGTACGCCTGCGGCAGGAGCTCGGTTCCCGCCGGTGTCAGCCCGACGCCCCGCGAGCCGCGGCTGAACAGTCGCACGCCGAGCCGGCGCTCCAACCGTTGCACGCCTTGGGACACCGGCGGCTGGGTCATGCCGAGCCGTTCGGCTGCCTTGCCGAAATGCCCTTCCTCCGCGACCGTGACGAAGAAACCCAGGTGGCGCAACAGGTCCATTACGGGCGTGGTCCCAGCCGGCTGACCATGTCACGGACGAAGGCGGTGTAGCGCTCGCGGAACTCGGGATCCGACGCCTCGACTCCGAAGGCCTTCTTGACCATGTCCGGCATCACGTGTGGTGCGGTGGTCATCGCCATCATGCCGATCAGCAGACAGGCCGGGTCCAGGCCGGAGTCCAGTTCGCCGGTCTGCTGGCGCGCGACGATGCCGCTGAGGTCCTGCACCGGTTCCTCGTCCGGGGTTTCCTGACCTTCGGCGTAGCTCAGGCCGCGCCAGACCATCAGCCGGGTGCCGCGCGGGTCGTCCAGCCCGTCGTGCAGGTACGACTCGGCGACGTCGGCCGCGGAGCGCCCCGGGTCGTGGAACGTCGCCTCGTGCTTGAGCCACTGGCTCTGCAGCGTGCGGTAGAGGCCTTCCTTGCCGCCGAAGTAGTAGTTGATCAACTGCTTGTTCACGTTGGCGCGCGCGGCGATCTCGTGCACGCGGGCGCCCGCGTAACCCTTCTCGGCGAACTCCTCGTACGCCGCCGCGAGCAGCACCCGTCTGGTCCGGTCGGCGTCCGCCTGACGCTCCTCCGGTGCAGGTGAGCGCCGTGGCTTGCCTGGTTCGCGCATGGCCGGATGGTATCAGTCAACTATTTGGTTGACACCGTTTGACAGGTGGTTGAAACTGGCCGTATGACCATTCTGGTAACCGGTGCGACCGGAAACGTCGGTCGCACCGTCGTGACACAGCTGCTCGCAACCGGAGCGGACGTCCGCGCCACCTCCCGCAACCCGGAGACCGCCGGTCTCCCGGTCGACGTGCGAGCCGCTGACCTGGAGAACCCCGAGTCGTTCTCGCAGGCGCTGGACGGTGTGGAGCAGGTGTTCCTGTTCCCCAGCCCGGCGGGCGCGCAGGGATTCGTCGACCTGGCGGAAGCCAAGGGTGTCAAACGGATCGTGTTGCTCTCGTCGCAGGCCGCCGCGCACGAGTACTACGGCGATTCGCCGATGCGCGTCATGCACCTGCTGGTCGAGCAGGTGCTGGAGAAGTCCAGTGTCGAGTGGACGTTCCTGCGGCCGGGCGGGTTCGCGACGAACACGTTGATGTGGGCGCAGTCCATCAAGGAATCCGGCCGGGTGCACGTCCCGTACGCGGAGTCGAACACGAACTCGATCCACGAGGGGGACATCGCGGCGGTGGCCGTCAAGGCCCTGCTTGAGGACGGGCACGTGGGCAAAGCCTACGAACTGACCGGGCCGGAGTCGCTCACCCAACGACGGCAGATCGAGCTGATCAGCGCGGCGACCGGCAGGGAGATCGAGGTCGTCGACCAGCAGGGGGACGAGGCACGCGCCGCGCTGAAGGCGCAGTTCGGGGCGTACGCGACCGACCAGGTCATCGACACGATGCTGTCGTTCTACCAGGACACCATGGGCAAGCCCGCGGACTTGGCGACCGGCGTCGACGAGGTGCTCGGCCGTCCGGGTCGGACCTTCGCCGAGTGGGCGCGGGACCACAAGGCCGACTTCACGGCCTGAGGGCGCCGCGATGGTCGCCCGGCGTGGTCGCGCTGGCCCAGGTGGAGGCGCATGTCAGGCAGAACTGTCAGACCCTTGCGGTAACGTGAGAAACAAGGGATCCCCTTGGGGGAATTCCTGGTGGGGGGAAGGCTGTTCCTGGCTGCTCGATCGTGCGGGCGTGGTCAGTGGCTGGTGGGCCCGGACACCGGCATGGTCAGCGGCACGGTCAGGGTGGCCACTGTCGGTCCGCCCGGTGGGCTGGTGAGGGTGAAGGTGCCGTCGAAGGTCGCCAGCCTTCGTTGCAGGCCAAGCAGTCCGGTGCCGGTACTGGGGTCGGCGTCGCCCTTGCCGTCGTCGATCACGGCGATCTCCAACGCCGCTTCCGTGTGTCTGATGTGGAGGACGACGCGGTCGGCTTCCGCGTGTTTCGCCACGTTCGTCAGCAGTTCGTTCACCGCGAAGTAGACGGCCGACTCGACCGGCGACGGCAGGCGCCCGTCCACCGCGCCCTCCACCTGGACGTTCAACGGGTTGTCCAGTGCCAGTGCGCGCAGTGCGTCGCCGAGGCCGCGTTCCGCCAGTACGGGCGGGTGGATGCCCCTGACCAGGTCGCGCAGTTCGGTCAGTGCTTTCGCCGACGCGTCCTTTGTCTTGGCCACCAACGATTTCGCTTTCGCCGGGTCCCGGTCGATGAGGCTTTCCACCGCGCTCAGGTGCAGGCCCATCGCGACCAGGCGGGCTTGGGCCCCGTCGTGCAGGTCGCGTTCTATCCGGCGGAGTTCCGCGGCCTGGGCGTCGGTGGCGTCCGCGCGGGTCGCGGTCAACTGGTGCACCCGTTGTGCCAGTGCGGCGTTCACCGTCGGGCCGAGCAGGGCGTGGGAGATCCTCGCCTGCGTTCGCAGTGCCCAGGTGGGGGCGACCAGGGCGACGGGCACGGCGAATAGTCCGACCAGGGCGTCGACCGCACTGGAAGCGAAGTCACGCCACGTGGCCGCGTCGGTCATGACCCAGCGGTACCGGGCGATGCGCATGTAGCTCTGGGGCGTCTTGTGCAGTTGGGTCCCGTGCCTGTACGTGCCGTCGGGGCGGGGTTGGGGCAGCGTCGGCGGCGGCAGGTACGGCGCCGGGATCTCCAGGCCCGACCACGCGCTGATCGACCTGCGGCGGAACGCCGTCACCTCGCGGATCCCCATCACCAGCGGAACCCACAGGAACACCCACAGCCCCCAGAGGTGGATCGGCACCACGCCGACCACCAGCACCATCGCCGACAGGACTGTGGTGCCCAGCGCCGCGAGAAAATGCGCTGTGACGAACCACAACAGCCGCATTCGTTCGCGCATCCGCGCCCAGAATCGGAACATCACGCCGTCGTGTTTGGCCCGCAGCATCGTGGCCGTCCACCGGTCGTGCGTGGCGACCAGCCCGGGAGCGGCCAGGGCGCCCGCGAGGACCGGGACGGCCGCGAAGGGCCACCACGAGGTGAAGGCCAGCCAGCCACCCACGCCGAGCAGGCCGGGCGAGACCGCCGCGAGCGGGCCGCCGACGAACGGGTTCACCATCATCCAGAGCATGTCCCGGCGGCTGCCCGGGTCGTCGGTGTACCAGTCGAGCAGCCGGTCGAACTCGTTGAACCACGACGGCTTGTCGACCGCCCGGTCACCCACCGTGTACAGGCCGTCCGCGTCCGGTTCCAACGGCGGCATGGGCGGCCAGTACACGTCGGCGCTGGGTATCCCCGCCGCCCGCCTGGCCAGGTTCGGCAGCCAGCGGGACCACCTGATCACCGCAGGCGCCGTGATCACGAACAGCAGGCCGACGGTCACCAGCGCGAACACCGGCACGCAGGCCACGGCGACGCCGAGCGCCCGCACGCTCCGCCAGACCGCCCAGCTCTGCCGCATCCTGCCCTCCCGTGATCACTCACAGTGTGACTGACCACGGACGGGCGTCGCATTGCTCGCAGGCCCAGTCCCGAGGTGGGCCTAGCCCCACCTCAGCTCACGGCGGATCCGCTCGGCGTTCGCCTCCTCGCGGGCGTGCAGCAGGCCGAACGTGAACCCGTTCTCGCCGTCGGCGTGGGCCTGCATACCGAGCGTGCGCAGCAAGGGCTGGGCGACCACGCTGTCCTGGTAGTCACCGGCCTGCTTGGTGAAGGCCTTCGCGCGTTTGCGGGCCTTGTCGGCCGGTTCACCCAGGGCGGGGACGGCTGCTTCCAGGCCGTAGCGCAGGCGTTTGGCCGCTTTGCGGGCGCGGTGGACGTCACCGGCGTCGAGCCGGGCGCCGACCTTGGCCTCAGCCTTGGCGATGTGCCTGGGCAGTTCCTTCTCGGCCTTGCGTCCGGCCTTCTTCGTCGACAGCTCCGCCGTGACCAGCGCGTCCAACTGGTCGAGCAGCCGCAGGTAGCGCTTGCCGCGCAGCGTCCGCAGCACGTCCTTGCGGGCTTTGGCCTGCTCGGGGGAGAAGTGCCTGGTCAGGCGGGCCTGGACCGGGCCGACGACGAGCTCGGTCGGCAGCTGGGCGACGGTCTCGGCGAGCCGTTCGGCCTGCACCTCGAGGTCACGGGCGGGGCTGAGCTGCCTGCCGAGCCACTGCAGCTCGGTGTCCAGCTCACCGCTCGGCACGATCTTGCGGTAGACGCGCAACGCGCTGCGCAGCCGCCGGATCGCGACACGCATCTGGTGCACGGAGTCGTCGGCGTCCTGCCGGACCAGGATGTCGTAGTACTTGATCTTCTCCAGCTGGCCGACGACATACGCCAGCACGGTCGTTCCGGCGTCGTCGCCCGGCTGCGTCCGCGTCGGCTTCGTGCCCAGCACCCTGGCGAGCTTGGACGGCAGCTCCGATCGCCGGAATCCCGCCTTGCGCAGCGGTTTCTCCGCCCTGTCGAGCACGTCGGGGTCGCCTTCGACCTCGATTTCCCGCCACACCATGGTTTCCGCGTCCGGCTTCGTCGCGGTGACCTGGTCGTCGGTGAGTTCCGCGCCCGTGATCTCCCACTTGGTCCGGGCGGTCTCGATCCTGGCGACCGGCACCAGTTCCGCGCCGCGCGTGTAGCCGAGCGTCAGATCGGCGAACTCCTTCGGCGGCTTGTCCTTTCCGTTCAGCGGAAGGTGGATCTCGTCGCGGGTGTCCTGGTCGACGGGGACTTTCAGGTGCCAGCCCTCGTCCTCGCCGCCCGCCCGGCGGCGCAACGTCAGCCCGCCGCGGATCAGGCGCAGATCGGTTGTGTCGTAGTAGGTCGCGTCGAGCGACTCGTGCTGCGGACCTGCGACAGCACCGTCGAAGGTGGGCAGTCGCGCATCGGGATCAGCTTCGTACTTGCGTTCGACTTCTCGATGGGTCCGCATGCAATTGACCTACCCTGGCAGCATGATCGTGAAACAGGCGCCGCCTTCCGGTGCGGGCCCTGCCTCGATCCTACCGCCCATCCGCGTCACGAGCCCGTGCACGATCGCCAGCCCGAGCCCGGTGCCGACCGGGCGGACACCTCGGTAACGGCGGTGCAGCGCGCCCCGGTCGAACGCGATCCGATAGTCCTCTTCGGACAGCCCTGGGCCGCCGTCGCGCACCTGCAGCACCCGGCCCGGCAGGTGGGCGAGCACGATCGACCGCCCGGCGGGCGTCACGCGCAGCGCGTTCTCCATCAGACCGTCGAGTGCCTGCCGCAGCCGCCTCGGGTCGGTGTGCGCGCCCACCGGGTGGTCGGCGTTCTCCAGCCGGAACTCCACACCCTCCGCCGCGCACCGCACAGACCACACGTCGGCGGTTTCCCGCAGCACACCGGACAGGTCGACGGACGTGATGTCCAGCCGGAAGTCGTCGGCCGACAGCCGCGCCAGGTCGAGCAGGTCACCGACCAGCCGCTCCACGCGTTGCGCCTCCTTGCCGATGGTCCGGCCGACCTCGGCGGCCTGCGGACCGCTCACCACGCCGTCGGCCAGCGACTCGGCGAACCCGCGGACCGCCGTCAACGGCGTCCGCAGTTCGTGCGACACCGACAACAGGAAGTCCCGCTGCCGGGTTTCGCTGCGCTGCAAGGCATCCGCCAACGAGTTGACCGAACCGGCGACGTCGGCGACCTCACGGGGGCCTTCCACCGGGACCCGGAGGTCCCTGCGCCCTTCCCGCATCGTGTGCGCGACCTGGGCGGTCCGCCGCAACGGACGGGCCAGCAGCCGGCCGAGCACGACCCCGGCGACCGCGGCGACCAGCAGCCCGATCCCCAGCGCCAGCAGGATGTTGCCGATCAGCCGCCGGATGGTCGACTGGTCCCCGGACGGCCGCAGCACGAGGGCGAAACCGCCGCGCGGGGCGTCCCGCGCTTCGACGAGGTACGTCCGCCCGCCGACCTCGACCGGTTTCGAGATCCGGCCGCCGCCGACGGCCTCCGCCTGCTTGGTGGCGGCGACAGCGTTCGCGTCGCCGACCACGTTGCCGCGTGGCCCGATGGTGACGACCGAAACCCCTTGTCGTTCCAGGATATCCACGACCCGCCTGCGCCCGGCGAGGCCGCCGTCGGTCTCGAACAGCTGCGCGGCGAGCACGTCGGCCTGGTCGGCCAGGACACGCTGGGTGACGTCCAGCGACGTCCTGGACACCAGCCGGAACAACACGAACCCGGCGACCAGCGCGGAGATCCCGGCGACGGCAAGGCACACGACGATGATCCGCCCGGCCAGTGACCGGATCACGCCGGCTCCGCCGAGTACCCGACGCCTCTGACTGTCCTGATCGGACTCTCGGCACCGAGTTTGGCCCGCAGCTGGGCGATGTGCACGTCGACCGTGCGTGTCCCGGCCGCCGCCTGGTAACCCCACACGGCACTGAGCAGCTGGTCACGGGCGTAGACCCGGCCGGGTGTGCGCATCAGGTGTTCGAGCAGGTCGAACTCGGTGGACGTGAGCGCGACCTCGCGGCCGCCCGCCCACACCCGGCGCTGGTCGACGTTCACCTCGACCGTGCCCGCCTTGAGCACTTCCGTCTGCGCCGCGCCGCGGCGCAGCACCGCGCGCACCCTGGCGACCAGTTCGCGGGGGCTGAACGGTTTCGTGACGTAGTCGTCGGCGCCCATCTCCAGGCCGAGGATCCGGTCCACCTCGTCGTCACGGGCCGTCACGAACAGCACCGGCGTCCAGTCCTCCGCGGCCCGCAGCGACCGGCAGACCTCGATGCCGTCCATCCCGGGCAGGCCGATGTCGAGCACGACGGCGACCGGGCGCAGCCGGCGGACCGCGGCGAGCGCGCCCGGCCCGTCGGTCTCCACGTGCACGCCGAACCCGTCCCGGCGCAGGTACATGGCGACCAGGTCGGCGATCGACCGCTCGTCCTCGGCGACGAGAACGAGTCCCCTAGGGCTCATCTAGCTCCGACTCGACACTGTTGAGTGTGGACTCGACGGAGTCTAGGTCACCGGAGGGCGGATCCTGCTGGCGTTGGCAGCCGGCAAGGAGGAACGTGATGGCCGCCAAAGCGGCCAGTGAGCGTCTCATTTCCCACCGCAGTGCTTCTGCTTGTACGCGGCCAGCCGTTCCTGTGCCTTCTTGAGCACGTCGACGCGTTGGGCGCGGTGGTCGGCCTTGCCGTTGAGCCAGTCCTTCTGTGCCGGGTCGGTCGCGCGCTCGGCCCGTGCCCGCAGGTTGGCGACTGAGCCGCGTACGTCGGCGGCGCCGTTGATCCTGGTCAGCGCCTTGTTGGCGCGGTTCTCCAGCTTCGGGACGCGCTGCTGGCAGACCTTGGTGACGTCGAAGCTCGGCTGTGTGGGCGCCTGGGACGTCTGCGCGCTCGCGGTCGAGGTCAGCAGGGTCAGGCCCAGCACGGTCGCGCCGGTCGCGGCGGCGATGCGGTGTGTCCATGTCATGGCACCCACTCTGACCGTCGGCGGTGAGCACCACGTCTGGCGAATGTTCGGGTCGTGTAAGGGTGTGTCAGCGAGCGCTCAACGAGATGAAAGCGGTGCCCGCGAGCCTTCGGGCATGAGAAAGTCCGCGATCGCGGTATCCGGCCTGCGCAAGGCGTACGGCGAGCAGGTCGTGCTCGACGGCATCGATCTGGATGTCACCGAGGGCACGGTGTTCTCCCTGCTCGGCCCGAACGGCGCGGGCAAGACCACCGCCGTGAAGATCATGTCCACCCTGACCACCGCCGACGCGGGCACGGTCCGCGTCGCCGGGCACGACCTGGCGGACGAGCCAGGGGCGGTCCGCGCCGCGATCGGCGTGACCGGCCAGTTCTCCGCGGTCGACAACCTGCTGACCGGTGCGGAGAACCTGATCATGATGGGTGACCTGTACCGGGTCGGCGACTCACGCGGGCACGCCGCCCGGCTGCTGGACCAGTTCGGTCTCGCCGACGCCGCGGACAAGTTCGTGATGACGTATTCGGGCGGCATGCGCAGGCGGCTCGACCTGGCGATGACCCTCACGGGTCGTCCACAGGTCATCTTCCTGGACGAGCCGACCACCGGGCTCGACCCGCGCAGCAGGCACATGATGTGGCAGCTGGTCCGCGACCTCGTCGCCGACGGCGTCACGATCTTCCTGACCACGCAGTACCTCGACGAGGCCGACGAACTCGCCGACCGGGTCGCCGTGCTCGACCACGGCCGGGTCGTGGCCGACGGCACACCGGCCGAGCTCAAGCGGCGCATCCCCGGCGGGCACATCCTGTTGCGGTTCCACGACATCCTCGCGTTGGACGAGGCGGCCCGCGTGCTCGGAGCGGCCGGACGGGACGACGAAGCGCTCACGTTGCAGATACCCGGCGATGGTGACGTGAAGGCGCTACGGGCCGTGCTCGACCGGCTCGAACACATCGAGGTGGCCGGGCTGACCGTGCACACCCCGGACCTCGACGACGTCTTCTTCGCACTCACAGGAGGGACCGCACGATGAGCCACGCCATCACGGACGCCCGCACAATGCTGCGGCGCCAGTACAAACACGATCTGCGCTACCCGGCAGGGACAGTGAGCGCGCTGCTGATGCCGTTGGCGTTCCTGCTGCTGTTCGGGTATGTCTTCGGCGGCCAGATGGGCATGGGCCTGCCCAGCGGCACCGGGAACTACATCGACTACATCGTGCCGGGCGTGTTGTTCATGTGCATCAGCGGCGGCGCGTCGCAAGCCGCTCTCGGCGCCGCCATGGACATGACCGAAGGGATCATCGCCCGGTTCCGCACCATGCCGATCTCACGCGGAGCCGTGCTGACCGCGCACGCCGTGGCCAACGTGCTCAGGGGACTGGCCGCGATCGTGGTCATCCTCGGTGTCGCGTTGCTGATGGGATTCAGCCCGTCGGCCGGGATCGCGGGCTGGTTCGCGTTCCTCGGGGTGATCGTCCTGTACGCGTTGATGATCAGCTGGCTCGGTGTGGCGTTCGGGTTGTCCGCCAAGAACGTCGAGGGCGCCAACGCCAAGACGCTGCCGTTGCTGTTCCTGCCGTTCATCAGCAGTGCGTTCGTGTCGGTGGACTCGACCGCGGCCGGTGTCCGGTGGTTCATCGAGTACCAGCCGTTCACCGCGATGATCGACACCATCCGGGGCCTGCTGCTGGGCACACCGATCGGGGCGAGCCTGATCGTCTCGGTGCTATGGGCGGTCGTGTTCACGCTGATCGGCTACGCCTGGGCGATGAAGCTGTACAACCGGGATCGCTAACGTCGCGCTGGTCAGCTCCGGCAAGGTGTCAGCGCTCGCCGTCGAACCGGCCCGCGTCGCCTCGGCGAACTCGGTTTCGCCGAGCGCGGCGCGTGCCTCCGCACGGATCCGCGTGACGTCCGGGTGTGTCAGGTCCGCGGAGCCGCGAACGGCGTCGCTCGCGGCGAGCAACCGGGCCGCCTGAGCCGGATCCCCTTGGTGCAAAGCCAAATCGGCGACGCCGACGACGACATGCGCGACCCAGATCGAGTTGGGTGCCCCCATGGTCATGGCGAGGGCGTAGGAATGCCGGTCGAGCGCCGAGTCGAGATCACCGGCCAGCGCGTCGAGATACCCCCACTGGGTCGCCAGTGCGCAGGCGATGCTCCAGTTGTGGTCGACCAGTGTTTCCGCTGCGGTCAGCCGGGCCCGCGCGGTGGTCAGGTCCCCGGTCCACCGGGCGATCTCCGCGGCGCTGTGCTCGACCATCGCCATGGCCGACGGCAGGCCGAGTCGGGCCGCGTCCTGCTCGGCCATGGCGATCGCGGCGGCGCAGCCGGGTTGGTCACCGTCGACCAGCCGGAGTTGGGCCTGCCTGAGCCGGTTCTGCACGAGGTCTTCGCTCACACCCAGTTCCGCGCCTGCCCCGAGCGCCTCGTCGAAGTAGCCCAGCGCACCGGACACGTCTCCCTTGCGGGCACGAAGATCGGCCAGGTTGCTCAACGCGACCATGCTGCCCCACCGGTCGCCGACCTCGCGGAATCCGGTCACCGCACGATCGAGGTCACCTTCGATCTCGTCCTGACGGTCGCCCCGGGACAACAGGACCGCACCACGCACCAGGTACGCCGCCGCGCGCTCCCAACCCGCGTGCGGAATGTCGTCAGGGGCGTCGTCGAGCGCCTGGTTGAGCGACCTGAGCAGGCGGAGCAGTGGTGCGTCCGTCGGACCGGTGAACCGCAGGGCGGCGTGGAAGTACTCGGTGATCTCGGCCCAGTTCTCCTGCGTGGCAAGCGAAAGAAGCGCGCCGACGGCGTAGGCGACCGCCCTGGTCTCCTCGTCCGCGTCGCCCGGTCGGCTCAGCGCGGCCCTGGTCAGCTCCAGGCCCTTGGCATGACGGCCGCTCAGCCACCAGTACCAGCCTGTCGCGCCTACCAGCCGCAATGCCGTTTCGCCGTCGGCTGAGCCCAACGCGGCGTCGATGTTGTCCTGCTCCGCCGCCAACCGGACGAGCCACGTCAACTGGTCCGGGCCACGCAGCCGAGCGTCGGCCGTCGTGGTCAACGCCAGGAAGTACTCGGCGTGCGCCCGCTGGATCTGTTCTGTCTCACCAGCTTCGTCCAGGCGTTCCAGGCCGTACGCCTTGATGGTGTCCAGCATCCGGTAGCGCTCGCCTGTGACGAGCAACGACTTGTCGGCCAACGCTGTGAGCACGTCGTTCTCGCCGCATACCTGTTCCGCCGCGTCCAGCGGCACACCGCCGGTGAACACGGCGAGGCGCCGCAGGACCACCCTTTCCCGCTCGGACAACAGATCCCAGCTCCAGTCGACCACCGCGCGCAGGGTCTGGTGCCGGGGGAGTGCCACTCGGCTGCCGCCGGTCAGCAGCCGGAACCGGTCGCCGAGCCGGTCGGCCACCTGACCGGTCGTCATCGACCGCAGCCGGGCCGCGGACAGCTCGATCGCCAACGGGATTCCGTCGACCGCACGGCAGATCCGGACGACGTCCGCGAGGTTGTCCGCGTCGAGGGTGAACCCGGGACGGACGGCCTTCGCCCGGTCGAGCAGCAGGGTCACCGCCGGTGAACGCCACGCCGCCGCGAGCGTCCCGTCCTCGTCCGGCAGGCCGAGCGGTTCGACGGGCCAGAGCGCTTCACCCGTGATACCCAGGGGTTCACGGCTCGTGGCGAGAATCCTCAACTGCGGGCAGTCGCCGAGCAGCCGTTCGGCCAGCGCCGCGGCCGCGTCGATCACGTGCTCGCAGTTGTCGAGCACCAGAACGGTTTCCCGGGTGCCCAACGCGGCGGCGAGCCGGTCGACGGGTTCGGCGGGGCCGGTGAACAGCGTCTGGTCACGCAGCCCGAGCGTGCTCAGCACGGTATGCGCGAGGTCGGCGTCCTTGCCGATCGACGCGAGTTCGACCAGCCAGACGCCATGCGGCATCCGGTCGAGCAGTAGCCGTGCGGCCTCGAGGGACAACCGTGACTTGCCGGCACCACCGAGGCCGGTCAACGTGGTCAGCCGGTACTCGCCGACCAGCCTGACGACTTCGGCGACCTCGTCGTCACGGCCGACGAAGCTGGTCAGCCCGGCGCGCAGGTTCGTGCGCGGCTGGCCGGTCGTGCCGCGCAGGATCGAGGTGTGCAGGGCGGACAGCTCGGCCGACGGGTCCGTGCCCAGTTCGTCGGCCAGCGCCTGACGTGTGGCCTCGTAGACGGCCAGTGCCTCGTTCGTCCGGCCAGTGGCGCACAGGCCCCGCATCAGCGCACCGACGAGGCGTTCGCGTGTGGGGTGTTGCGTGACCAGGGCGGACAGCTCCGTCGACGGATCGAGGCCCAGCCGGAGGTCGGCCTCGGCGCGGTCCTCGATCGCGATCAGCCGCAGTTCGGTCAGCCTGGTCACGTCCGGCTGGAAGAACCGCTGCCCGGCGACCTCCGGCAAGGCAGGGCCACGCCACAGCTCGAGAGCTTCCCGCAACAGCGCCGCCCTGACCGGGTCCGGCGCCGTGCGGGCCCCGGAAACGAGACGTTCGAAGCGCGCCACGTCGACCTCGTCCGGGTCGATGACCAGCCGATACCCCGCCGGATGCGACTCGATCGGCACATCGGCCGACCGGCGCAGCCGGGACACGAGCACCTGGAGCGCGTTGATCGCGCGTGCCGGCGGCTCGTCGCCCCAGACGCCGTCGACCAGGCGGCTCACCGGCACCACCCGGCCGGGTTCCAGTGCGAGCACGATGAGCAACGCGCGCAGCCGGGAACCCGAGACCTCGCCGCTGACCAGCAGCGGTCCGAGCAACCCGATCCGCACACCGGGCAGCTTATTCGTCCGTGGTGCACGCCCTGAGCTGCGACCGCACCCACTCCTGCCGGGAGTCGGCCGGTGGCAGACCACCCACCAGCGACTCGAGCGCCTCCTGGTCGGGCGTGGCGCGGACGAACGAGTACAAGGCGTCCAGATCACGGCGTTCCAGCACGAGCCTGCGCAGCTGCGCTAGCGTCTGTTCCCGTTCGGAGCGCACACCAGGGGCGTTCGACCGGGGCAGCAGCGGACCGCGCCACAACGCCACCGCGTCACGCACACGGCGTTCCCGCAGCGGCTGGCGGACGTTGATGAAGTCCGCGTCCACCTCGGCGTCGAGCCGGTACGGCTTGGTGCTGATCGCGGACGCGCCGAGTTGCGTGCGCAGCCGGTGGATCTCCGCGCGTGCGGTGACCGGGTTGCCTGCTTCGCCGTACAGCACCAGTGCCAGCTGCTCCGCGGTCATTCCCTTGGGGTGCAGGGCGAGCAAGGTGAGGATCTCGGCGTGCCGCAGGGTCAGCGGGATCTCCCTGCCGTCCAGCAGCGCCTTGGTGTCCTGCGCGCCGAGGAACCGCAGCGACAGCAGCGGCGGGCGCCTGCCCGCCGGGCCGGGCGCGATCCGCAGCAGGAAACCCTCGGCCAGCGGCTCGACGACCGCCGCGCGGCCGTCCGGCAGCCACAGCGTCTCCTGCCCGCCTCTGACGTCCACTCTGGACGGGAGGTCGTCGCACGACTCGGTGGCGACCACCCGGCCGGTCGGCGAGACCAACGCACCGGGACTGCCGCGCAGACCGCTGAGGTGCCGTGTGTTGCGCAGCCGGAACCGCTCGTTGCGCAGGTTCACCCGTGCCTGGAGCTGGCTTTCGGCCAGTTGCGCCGCCGCGGAGACGAGCGCGAGCGTCGACGGGTGCATCGTGCACAAAGGACCCGTTATGTCGATGACGCCGAGCACCTCACGGGTTTCCGGGTCGTGCACCGGCGCCGCCGCGCAGGTCCACGGGTGGTACAGCCGGACGAGGTGTTCACTGCCGTGGATCACCACCGGTCCGTCGAGCACCAGAGCCGTGCCCATCGCGTTGGTGCCAATGGCTTCCTCGGTCCACCTGGTGCCTTCGGTGAGCAGCACCTTGTCGGCCTGGTGGCGAACGGCCGCGTTGCCCTCACGCCACAGCAGGTGCCCGGCGGCGTCCGTGATCAGCATGATGTGCTCGGCCTCGTCGGCGATGCTCACCAGCATCGCCCGCAGCGAGGGCATCACCGAGGCCAGCGGGTGGTCCGATCGCAGGTCGGGGACGTCGGTCTCGGCGTACACCACCGGCGGCAGGCCGTGGTCCGGGTCGATGTCGGCGTCGAGAGACCGTTTCCACGACTCGGAAACGATGTCACGCTGCCTGCCCGCGCGGCTGGCGGGAAGTCCCGCGCGCAACTGGCCGACCAGGAATGTGTACGCGCTCGCGTCCTTCATGATCCACGCCCTCGGAACGCCCCTGGGAACGCACTGTGCGATATCACTGCAACGTCACTGCAACCCAGTGTCTTCTACCGTCCGCCACTTGTACCCATGAAAGCATGCCGGGGAGGCGTGAGCGTGAGTAGATATGCCGCACCAGGAGAACCGGGTTGTGTGGTGCGGTACGCCGACCGGTACGACCATTTCGTCGGCGGCGAATACGTGCCGCCGTCGAGCGGCCGGTACTCGGCGAACCCGACTCCCGTGACCGGTCGGGTGTTCACCGAGACCGCCGAGTCCACCCCCGATGACCTGCGGCGGGCCGTCGCCGACGGGCGCGGCGCGGCGGCGGGCTGGTCGAAGACGGCACTCGCCGAGCGAGCGGTCATCCTCAGCGAGATAGCCGACCGGATCGAGGACAACCTGGAAGCTCTCGCGGTCGCTGAGAGTTGGGACACGGGAAAGCCGATCAGGCAGACACTCGGTGCCGATGTGCCGTTGGCCGCAGATCATTTCCGGTATTTCGCCGGGGCGATCAGAGCGGCGGAAGGTGTCCGTTCCGGGATTGACGGGGACGCTGTGGTGCACGGGTTCCGTGAGCCAATCGGCGTCGTGCAGCGGTCGCTCGGCTGGGACTACCCGTTGCTCGGCGCGGCCTGGTGCCTCGCGCCGGCGCTGGCCGCCGGGAACACTGTCGTGCTCAAACCGGCCGTGCAGACGCCCGCGTCGATCCACGTCCTGCTGAGCGTGGTCAACGACCTGGTACCGCCCGGCGTGATCAACGTGGTGAACGGCTTCCCGGCCACACCGCCGCTCGGGCTCGGGCCCTCGGTGTTCTTCGCGGACCTGGACGGGCCCCTGCGGGACAGGGCGTTCGACGGCTTCGTCACCGGCACGTCGCTGGCGCTCGTCCAGCACGGCGGCTACGAGCAGTTCGTCGAGGCGGCGGTGGAGCGCGTCCAGCGGCACGTCGCCGGTCACCCGCTCGACACCTCGACCACGGTCGGCGCGCTCGTCAGCGCCGACGAGCTGTCCATGGCCGTCGCGGACGTCGAAACGGCCGCCCGCTCAGGCGCGCGGGTACGGGTGGGCGGTGCTCGCGCGTCGCTCGGTGGCGACTTGGACGGCGGGTTCTTCCTTGAGCCGACCGTGATCGACGGCCACAACCACGTGCTCGCCCCGGTGATCTCGGTAGCCGGGTTCAACGACTTCGACGACGCGATCAAGCTGGTCAACGAGGCCGAGACCACCGCGGGCGTGTCGGTGTGGACGCGCGACACCGGCGTGGGATACCGCGCGGGCCGGGCGATCAACGCCGCGCGGATCTGGGTCAACAGCGATCATTCACACCCGGCTGAGGCGGCGTTCAGCCGAGAGGACCGCAACGCGCTGCTCACCGAGTACTGGCGCGACAAGCGCATCACAGTGAGCTACTCGTGAGTGGTCAGCCGGGTGGGAACCCGGCTGACCACTTACGAGGGCTTTTCCTAGCTGTGCCAGGGGATCTGGGGTGAACGGTAGAAGTTCACACCCTGCACCCGCCAGCGCTCGCCCTGCTGCGCCAACCGGGCGCGGAACGAACCCCAGTCGTGCGTCGACCACGGCGACCAGGCCAGTTCGGCCACCGCGGGCAGCCGGGGGAACGCCATGAACTCGATGTCGTCGGAGTCCTCGAGGGTTTCCGACCACAGCGGCGCCTCGACACCGAGCACGCTCGACTCGGGCACGTCCTTGACGAACGAACCCGGGTTCCAGCCGTACGCCACGTCCACCTCGATGTACCCGGCCCAGTTCAGGCCCAGCGGGGTGTTCTTGTCGTACTTCATGTCCAGGTAGGTCTTGTGGGCCGGGGAGAGCACGACCTTGTTGCCCCGCGCGGCCGCCGCGGCCACGTCCTCGTCCACGTCGTCGGTGCCCCAGTATTGCGGGACCGCCGAGGTGACCGGCTGCGCCTTGACGAACTCGTGCCACCCGGCCACCTTCTTGCCGTGCTTGGCCACGATGGGCAGGACGCGCTGCATGAACTTCAGGTAGTCGGCCGGTTTGGTGGCGTGCGCCTCGTCGCCGCCGATGTGGATGTACTCGCCCGGCGTCAGCTCGGCCAGCTCACGGATCACGTCGTCGATGAACTTGTACGTGATGTCCTTGTCGATGCAGAAGGAGCTGAACCCGACCTCGGTGCCGGTGTACAGCGGCGGCGCGACACCGTCGCAGTTCAGCTCGGCGTACGAGGCCAGCGCGGCGTTGGTGTGCCCCGGCATGTCGATCTCGGGGATGACCGTGATGAACTTCGACTTCGCGTACGCGACCAGCTCCAGGTATTGGCGCTTGGTGTAGTGGCCGCCGGGGCCGCCACCGACCTCGGTGCTGCCGCCGTGGCTGGTCAGCCGCGGCCAGCCGGGGATCTCGATCCGCCAGCCCTGGTCGTCGGACAGGTGCAGGTGCAGCCGGTTGATCTTGTACTGCGCGAGCTGGTCGATGTAGCTCTTGACCTCGCCGACGCCGAAGAAGTGCCGGGACACGTCCAGCATGGCGCCGCGGTGGGCGAACCGGGGGAAGTCGACGATCCGGCCGCCGGGTACGACCCACGGTCCTCTTTGGCGTGTCTTGCTCTCCACGCCGGCGGGCAGTAGCTGGCGCAGCGTCTGCGTACCCGCGAACAGCCCGGCGGGGGTGTTGGCGCGCACGACGATCTGGTGGCGCTCGACCTTGAGCTGGTAGCCCTCCTGGCCGACGCGCGGATCGGCACCGCCGAGCAGCAGGGAGATGCCCGTGCCGTGCACGAACGCGGGCAGGACCGGCAGCGGGTACCCGGTCGACGGCCGGAGCACGTCGGCGAGCTGCTTGCCGACCGCCGCGGCCTCGCGTGAGCCGCGCTGGGTGAGGATCACGGTTGCCCTGTTCAGCCGGAATGCCTGCCGCGCATCCGGCTGGGCGAATGCGGGTGCCGGGATCACACTCGTCAGGCTCTTGCCCGTGAATGCGTCCTGACCAGCGTTCGCGGGCGTTTGGAACAACGGGTTTGGGGCGGTTGTCACCGCCATGACCGCGAGGAATCGACGTGCGTGCACATGCCCTCCCGAAGGTGATTCCCACGGCGGCGATCCAATTAGGTATAGACCACCCACCCGGCAGCCACAACGGCCGATTGTCTTGGATGGGGCGGGATGCGACCCTGTTGCGCGTGTCGCGTTCTTGCGTTCTCGCCGCCAGTGTGGTTGTCGGTGTGCTCGTTGCCGGATGTGGTGCCAAGCCGGTGCCGCCGAGCGGGCCGGTGGACCTGCCGGAGAAGCCGGCGGACTACGTCGACGTCTTCACGTGGTCGCAAGGTGTTCCCGCAGGTGCGCGGTCCTTGTCGACAGTCTTCAAAGGGCCGCACTTCTCGTACGCGTTCGGCGCGCTCGCGGTGCGGTCCGACCTCGACGAGTCCAGCGGCGGCCTGGAGGCAGGGCCCTCCCGTGCGGCCGCCGGGCACGAGTTCCTCGTGCTCTACCGGCTGCAGGGCGACGACACGTACGCCACACCGCCACAGGCCCCGCTGAACGTGGACGTGGTGGTCGGGGCCACCCGCAAACGCTTGCCCAAGCCGCTGGAGCGGGGCACCGGCCTCATCGTGAGCGTCCCGGTGGGCGCGGACGCCACGCTTGAGGTGACCGACGACAAGCCGTACCAGTTCAGCGTGCGCAACGGCGGAGGCGGCACACCCGCGCCGACCTCGGACAACGCCCCGGCCAAACCCGGCGCGACCCAGGTCCGCTGGCAGGACGGGAACTACCGCGGCAACGGCAACTACCAGGGGCAACGCACCTCAGGGCCCTTGGCCGTGACGCTGGAACTCGGCACCCGCAGTGAGCTCGCGAACACGCTGCCCGGCATCGGCGTCGCACCGGCGAAGCAGCTGTGGCTGCGCCTGCCCGACGCCAGGATCAGCACCGACGACGCGGACCTCAAGCTCGACCTGTCCCGCAGCGTCAGCCTGGTGCTGGCCAACGGCAGGCAGGCGTCGACGAGGCAGTCCTCGTCGGGCCTGTTGTTCACCGTGCCGGACAGCTTCACCGGCGGCGTCCTGACCGTCGAACCGCAGTTCCCGGCCACCAGCACGGCGAAGTGGGCGCAGAAACCCGAGCCCAAGCAGATCCAGCTGCTGCCAAGTTAGGAACGCCGCAACACCGGGCGCAGCGCGTCCAGCACCCCGGGGTCCTCGATCGTGGACGGCACGGGCTCGTCGCGGCCGTCGGCGATGCCGCGCATGGTCTTGCGCAGGATCTTGCCCGAGCGGGTCTTCGGCAGGCCCGCGACGACCGAGACGTCCCGGAACGCCGCCACCGGGCCGATGTCACGGCGGATCGCGGCGACGAGCTCGTCGCGCAGCACGTCCTCGTGCACTTCGACACCGGCCTTGAGCACCACGAAACCGCGCGGCAGTTGACCTTTCAGCGAGTCGTGCACGCCGATCACCGCGCATTCGGCGACCGCCGGGTGCGCGGCGAGGACCGCTTCCATCGCGCCCGTCGACAACCTGTGCCCGGCGACGTTGATCACGTCGTCGGTGCGGCCCATGACGTACACGTAGCCGTCCTCGTCGATGAAACCGCCGTCACCGGTGAGGTAGTAGCCGTCGAATGTGGACAGATAGGACCGCAGGTACCGTTCGTCGTCGCCCCACAGCGTGGGCAGGGTTCCGGGCGGCAGCGGGAGTTTGATCGCGATCGCGCCTTCGTGGCCCGCCGGGACCGGGGTGCCGGACTCGTCGAGGACGCGCACGTCGTACCCGGGGACCGGCACGGTCGGGGAGCCCGGTTTGAGCGGCATCGGTTCGAGGCCGCGGAGGTTCGCGCAGATCGGCCAGCCCGTCTCGGTCTGCCACCAGTGGTCGACCACCGGAACGCCGAGCTGCTCCGTCGCCCAGTGGTACGTCTCCGGGTCCAGCCGTTCCCCGGCGAGGAACAACGTGCGGAACCGGGACAGGTCGTGGTCACGCATCAACCGGGCGTCCGGGTCGACCCGTTTGATCGCGCGGAACGCCGTCGGTGCCGTGAACAGCGCTTTGACGCCGTATTCGCTGATCACGCGCCAGAACACACCCGCGTCCGGCGGCCCGACCGGCTTGCCCTCGAAAAGCACGGTCGTGGCCCCGGCGAGCAGCGGGGCGTAGACGATGTACGAGTGCCCGACGACCCAGCCGACGTCTGACGCGGTCCAGAACACGTCACCGGGGCCGATGTCGTAGATCGCCTTGAGCGACCAGGTCAGCGCCACCGCGTGCCCGCCGTTGTCGCGCACAACGCCCTTGGGACGCCCGGTCGTGCCGGAGGTGTACAGGATGTAGAGCGGATCTGTGGCGTCGACCGGCACGCAGTCGTGCGGCTGCGCGGATTCGACGAGTGTGTCCCAATCGATATCCCGCGCGCCCAGGTCGGCCGTCTGCTCGGGGCGCTGCGTGATCACGACGTGATCCGGCTGGTGCGTGGTGACGGTCAGCGCGTCGTCGATGATCGGCTTGTACGCCACGACCCTGGTCGGCTCGATGCCGCACGACGCCGCGACGATCACCTTCGGCTTGGCGTCGTCGATCCGCCCGGCCAGCTCCTTCGGCGCGAACCCGCCGAATACCACGGAGTGCACCGCGCCGAGCCGGGCACAGGCCAGCATCGCCACCACGGCCCGTGGGACCATGGGCATATAGATGATCACACGGTCGCCCCTGGTCACGCCCAGGCTCGCCAGCGCTCCTGCGAACACCGCGACCTCGTCGCGAAGTTCGCGGTACGTGTACGAACCTTTGCTGCCCGTGACCGGGGAGTCGTAGATCAGGGCGACGCGATCCCCGCCGTCGGCACTGTCGGCGTGCCGGTCGAGCGCGTTGTGACACGTGTTCAACCGCGCATCGGGAAACCAGCGGTAGAACGGCGCCCGGGACGCGTCCAGCGCGCGGGTCGGTGGCGTGGTCCAGTCGATCGCACCGGCCGCGTCCAGCCAAAACGCGTCAGGGTCGGCCAGACTGCGGTGATGTGCGTCCCGGTAGTCACCCATGGAGTCACTCTGCCATTGGGAGCAACCTCCTGCCTATTGCCGACGTCTGATGCAACGAGGGCCACGGTTGCCGCACAGACCCAGCGCCGCTGGACATATGGTGGGTAAGTGCTCACGTCGGGTGGGTAAGCACGAGGAGGGAAGCCGTGGACGGGTTCGTACGAATGGCAGCTGACTTGTTGTCGTTCGCGCATACCGTCTTTGGTCCGGGTTTCTGGCCGGGCGACTGGGTGTGGGCGACCATGGCTGCCGGGTTCCTGATCATGATCTTCCCGGTGCTCGCCTCGTTCGGCATCGCGTTGATCCGCAAGGGCACGGGGAACGCTTACAATCCGATCACGCTGAGCGTGTTCGGGGCCATCGGCGTCGTGTTCGCGTTGGCCGTGCCGTGGCTGATGGCCAACGGGATCTCCACGATCTTCAACAACGCCGCGGCGAATTCCAGCAAGTACGGGCTGAGTTTCGCCAAGACGTTCTTCGAAGAAGACCAAGTGGTCATCGAGACTCAGGCGAAGTACCTCAGCGGGGGTCCCAACGTCTACGAGCTGCTGACCGGCAGCAGCGGTGTGGACGTCCCGCTGAACATCGCCAAACTCGTTGTCCTGCCCGCGCTTTCCGCGTTCTTCGTGATCCTGCAGGCCCGTGCGGCGTTCCGGCGCGGCCCGACGTGGCCCGGCCGGATGATCTGGCTGTCGTTCGTGGCGTTCATGCTGTTCAGCGTGGGTCTGCAGGGCAACGTGGCGTTCCTGCTGTGGATCGGCATGGTCCCGGCGGCCGTGCTCGGCCTGATCCCGATCCTGGTGATCGGCGCGCCCAGTTGGAGCACGATCAACCGCTCGGTGCAGGAGAAGGACAACCAGCCTCCGCCCCAGCAGCAACAGCACCCGCTGCAGCAGGTGCCGCCGCGTCAGCCCACTCAGCAGCAACCGCCTGTCCAGCAGCAGTCGCAGCAGAAGCCCCCGCCGTACGTTCCCGAGCCTGTACCGCCGCCGTACCGTCCCGAAGGTCTGCTGGCGGGCCAGGGGCCCGGCCAGGAACTGCTGAGCGGCCGCCCGCAGCCGGGCAAGCTGGCCGACACGCCCGGTCCGATGCCGTTCCCGCTCGCCGGGGCCGTCCCCATGGGCGGCGGCGCGCCGAAACCACCGACAAGGGCGATGACCGGTGGCGGCAACAACAGCATGTGGACCCGCAGCGGCGGCCGGTTCCAGAAGATCAAGGCACTGGGCCACGGTGGGTTCGGCACGGTGTGGCTGGCGATGGACACCCAGCTCGACCGGACGGTCGCGGTGAAGATGGCGCACGCCCCGGACGCCGAGACCGAGGAGCGCATGCTGCGTGAGGCTCGTGCGCTCGCGGCCGTGCGACACCCGAACTGTGTGCGTGTCTACGACATCGTCGAGGACGAGGACGGCCTCGGCATCGTGATGGAGTACATCGAGGGCAACGCGCTCGCTGACGCCGTCCACGACAACGGCAAGCTCGATGACCTCGCCGCGGCCCGGTTGTGGGTGACCATGGCGGGCGCGTTGTCCGCCGCGCACGCGAAGGGCGTGCTGCACCGTGACATCAAGCCGTCGAACATCATGATCGACCCGTCCGGCATGCCGCACCTGATCGACTTCGGTATCGCCAGGTCGAAGGGTGATTCGACGCTGACCAAGACCGGCATGATGGTCGGCACCCCGGACTTCCTCGCGCCGGAGACCGCCGCCGGATCACCGGCCACGCCCGCGTCGGACGCGTGGCAGTTGGCCGCGACGGTGTCCTACGCGTTGACGGGCGAACCGCCGCGCGGAACCCGTGACAACCCGATGGCGGCGCTGATGGCGGCTGCCAAGGCCGAACGCGTCACGCACCTGCCGAACAACAGCGTCCACCTGCGGCTGCTGACGGCCGCTCTGGGCCCGGACCCGGCGGGCAGGCCCACGCTCGACACCGTGATCAGGCAGACCGGCGGCTGGCTGTCCAAGGGCGGCCACGCCGAGGACGGACCGGTCACCAAGGTCGTCAAGCGTGAGGACATCGCGGCGCTGGACCGCACGAAGGTGACGGCACCGCCTGCGGGAGGTGCGGAGCGCACGAAGGTCACCGACCCCGAGCGCACGTCGTTCACGGATCCGGAACGCACCCGGTCGACGAACCCGCCCCGGCCGCCGGTCAACCAGGCCCAGCAACCGGCGCCGCCGGACCTGGAACGGACCCGCCCGACGCAGAAGAAGCACAACCCCACGCGTCGGTTCGGCGCGTAGCCCCTCGTTCAGCGCCAGGACGGCAGCCAGAGTTCGGCCTGCCACCGCGCGTTGGTGATCGAGTCGCCGTTGAGGATCGGCCAGAGCCAGACGAAGTTCGCGACCACCAGCCCGACGTAGATCGCCACGACGAGCAGGCCGGTGCCCCGGCGTTCGTAGCCGTCCTTGGCCGTGCCGAGGATCTGGCCGAGCGGCAGGACGAGGCCGAGGATCAGGAACGCCGAGACCGGCGTCATGTAGAAGAAGTACATCTGCCGGTCGAGGTTGAGAAACCACGGCAGCAGGCCCGCGTGGTAGGCGACGACCACGGCGGTGTAGCGCCAGTCGAGCCTGCCGACCATGCGCCACAGGCCCCACGCGAGCATCGGGAACGCCAGCCACCACATGGCCGGGGTGCCGATCAGCATGGTGGCGCTGACGCACTGGCTCTCACCGCAGCCGGTCGTCGCGCTGTCCCAGTAGAAGAGCATCGGCCGCAGGCCCATCGGCCACGTCCACGGCTTCGACTCCCACGGGTGCGGCTCGTTCGGCTTGGTCACCAGCGACTCGTGGAAGTTCAGGACGTTGGCGGAGTAGTCGAACAGCGAACGCAACGCCGGACCGAACGGGCCCCACCACGTGGTCACCAGGTGCCGGTCGACGCCGGTCTCGCTGCCGAACCAGGCCCACCACGTGCCCAGGTAGACCAGGACGGGCACGAGCAGCAACGCCCACAGGCCGGGCAGCAGGTCACGGCGGATCGCGCCGACCCAGGGGTGCGCCACCCCGGCCGACCTGCGCGCGGTCGCGTCCCAGATGACCGTCATCAGGCCGAACGCGGCGACCCAGTAAAGGCCACCCCATTTGGACGCGCACGCGAGCCCGAGGCTGACCCCGGCGGCGAACCGCCACCAGCGGAAGCCGAGCCGGGGGCCGTAGATCGAGTCGTTGACCCAGCCCTCACGAATGGTGACCGCGAGCCGTTGCCGCATCTGGTCGCGGTCCAGCAGCACACACCCGAACGCGGCGAGGACGAAGAACGCGATGAAGATGTCCAACATCCCCGACCGGCTCATCAGGTGCAGGACGCCGTCGCAGATGAGCAGGATCCCGGCGACCGCGCCGAGCAGGGTCGACCGGGTGAGCCGCCGGGCGATCCGCACGATCATGAGAACCATCAACGTGCCGAGGATCGCGGCGGTGAACCGCCAGCCCCACCCGTTGTAGCCGAACAGCCATTCACCGATGGAGATCAACTGCTTGGCCAGCGGCGGGTGGACAGTGAGCTCGTAACCCGGGTTGTCCTCGTAGCCGCCGTTGCGCAGCATCTGCCACGCCTGCGGCGTGTAGTGCTTCTCGTCGAAGACCGGCGTGCCGTTGTGGGTGGGGAAGCCGAGGTTCTGCAGCCGGACGATGCCGCCGATGACCGCGAGCACACCCGCGACCAGCCAGCCGCGGAGCCGATCGGCAGGCATGGGGCGGCCGAGCAGGTGGGCAGCCGGATCGGCACCCGGCGCTTGTGCCCGGGGAGCCTCCTCCGCCTGGTCGTCCGACCGGCGGTCGGACCCGGTCACGAGGGCAGTCACGCGCCCGATCGTAGGGTGAGCGGTGTGAGCCCCGTATCCGGTTCCGGCCGACTAGTGCTCGCGGCGACACCGCTCGGTGACTCCCGCGACGCCTCCCCCCGCCTGACAGACGCCCTGGCCGGGGCAGAAGTGATCGCAGCGGAAGACACCAGAAGGCTGCGCGCACTCGCCACCGCGCTCGGCGTGTCGCCGTCAGGCAAGGTGGTGAGCTTCTACGACGCGGTCGAAACGAGCCGAATCCCAGCACTGATCGAAGCCATGACCAACGGCTCGACTGTGCTGCTCGTCACGGACGCAGGGATGCCCAGCGTCTCGGACCCCGGCTACCGCCTGGTGACGGCGTGTATCGCCGAAAAGATCCCGGTGACCTGCCTGCCAGGCCCGTCAGCGGTGACGACGGCACTGGCGGTGTCCGGCCTGCCCTGTGACAGGTTCACCTTCGAGGGATTCGCACCACGCAAGTCAGGCGAGCGCGGTCGCTGGCTGGCGGAGTTGGCCGAGGAACGACGTACGGCGGTGTTCTTCGAGTCGCCGCACAGGCTGGCCGACACGCTGGCGCAGGCCGTGGAGGTACTCGGCGGAGACCGCTCAGCAGCGGTATGCCGAGAACTGACGAAGACCTACGAGGAAGTCCGCCGAGGAGGACTGGCCGAACTGGCAGCCTGGGCGGCGGACGGAGTCCGCGGCGAGATCACCGTAGTAGTCGGCCCAGCGGCGCCAACGGAGACAGACCTACCAGCCCTGGTGACCAAAGTAAGGGCACGAGTGGACAACGGCGAACGCCTGAAGACAGTGGTAGCGGAGATCGCCGAAGCCGCAGGAGTCAGCAAGAAGGCCCTCTACGACGCCAGCCTCTGACAGCGCCAGCCTTGCCGACCGGCAACGTATACCCACGGCGATACCCACGGCCAAGCCCCGGTCGGCTCGCGCGCCAGCGCAGACCCGGCCCCAACAAGCTCGCGCGCCAGCGCAGCCCAACCCGAAAGGCCCGGGTGTTAGCGCAAACCGAGCCACACAGGCCGCGCGCTAGCCGCAAAACCCAGCCACACAGGCCGCGCGTCAGCGCAGACCCAGCCACACAGGCCGCGCGCTAGCCGCAAAACCCAGCCACATAGGCCGCGCGCTAGCGCAGAGTGGGGCTTCGGGGGTGTCTCCTGCCCGTCGGCCTGGGCGAAGCCAACCACGGGCTGTCAAGAGGTCGGCCTGCACAAAACAGCCCAGCGATAGCGGTACCGATCCTCTTGATAGACCGTGGTTCCCTGGGGCAGGTCGACGGGCAGGAGGCGCCCGCGCCTCACAACCCCGGGTCATAAAAACATGCGCCGGGAAGAACACGACGCGAAGACCTCCTGCCCAGAGGTCTGCTCCCGGCGAGGGCCCTTCTTTTCACCCGGAGAACACCGCGGCATGACCGTCAGTGTCCGCCAAAACGGGGCAACTCCAACCACACGCATCAAGGGGTCCGTTTCACTTACGGATGCCCTGACTCGGCGGACACTGGCGTGCGTCTCGCGCCGCTGCGGAGTGGCGGAGGAGCACGTAGCGTGGCCGCATGGTCCAAGTGGTGGCGACCGAGGAGATCGGGCCTGTTACCGGGGAGGTCACGCGCAAGTTCGGCATCCATGCCACCGACTTGGGCATTCTCTGGGACAACGGCCAGGGCAAGCTGCTGTGTGCGTTCGGGGACACCTACGGCGTCGGCTGGGGTGGCAACGGCGCCGGCCCGCCGAAGGGCTCCGACTGGCGCTGCAATGCGCTCGCGTTCGCCAGCAACCGGGATCTGGAGACCGGGTTGCGGTTCGACTCCGTCGTGCCCCGGGCGGATGGGACGGCGGCGCAGATTCTCGAGCGGGATCGGCAGGCGGATGAGAACACCGTCATCCCCAATTCCGGTATCGCCGTCGGCGGCTACAACTACCTGCACTACATGTCCGTGCGGAAGTGGGGCCCTGCTGGTACGTGGGACACGAACTACGCGGGTATCGCTGTGTCCGTCGACGGGGGTGATACGTGGACCAAGCCGCCGGGTGCGCGCTGGCCCAACTCGCCCAAGGGTGACCACCCGTTCCAGATCTGTGCGTTCGCCGCCGAGCGGGACCACGTCTACCTCATGGGTACGACGAATGGCCGGTTCGGACCGGCCTACCTGGGCCGGTGCGGCCGGTTCGACGTGCTCAGCCCCGCCTCCTACACCTACTTCTCCGACGGCGAGTGGGTCCGGGACCCGGTCAGGGCGACTCCGGTGATGAGCGGGCCCGTCGGTGAGCTGTCGGTGGAGTACAACGACCGGTTCGGCCAGTGGATCGCGTTGCACCTCGACGAGGAGCGGGGTGCCATCGTGCTGCGTTGGGCGCCGGAGTTGACCGGGCCATGGGCGGACGGTCAGGTCGTCGCCGACGGCAAGGACTACCCCGCGCCCTACGGCGGCTACCTGCATCCATGGGCCAACGACGGGGAGGACGTCTACTTCACGCTGTCGCAGTGGGGCCCGTACAACGTCAAGCTGTTGCGGACCCGGCTTAAATCGGATGCGCCCCGGCACGACGCCGTCTAGGGTGGTCCTACTTCGAGAGAAAGGGAGGTGTGTAGCCGTGGCTGTCTTTGTCGATGCCGCACGTCTGCTTCCCGTCACCTCTCTCGAAGGGTTTACCCGCGTTGACCTCGTTTGACCTGACCACGCTCGGCTGGGACGACACTTTCGCCGCCGAACTGCCCGCCGGATCGGTCCCCGGCAAGATCGCCCGCGTCCACTCCAGCGGTGCGGTGGTCATCGTCGATGGCCAGGAACGACACATCGAGTTCTCGTCCCGGATCACGTTGCCCTGTGTCGGCGACTGGGTCGCGGTGCACGACGGCACCATCGTCACGGTGCTGCCCCGCCGGACCGCGCTCGTGCGCGGCGGTGTGGCCGAGGATTCGCTCAGCCAGACCTTGGCGTCCAATGTGGATGTCATCTTCGTCGTCGAACCGTCGTCCATCGAGGGGCGCAGGGGAGACCCGAACCTCGGCCGGATCGAGCGTCTGCTCGCGCTGGCGTGGGAAAGCGGTGCGACGCCTGTCGTGCTGCTCACCAAGTCCGATCTCGTCGGCGAGCGCATCGGCGAGATCGTCTCGGCTGTCATGGGCGCGGCGCCTGGCGTCGACGTCCACCCGGTGTGCTCGGTGACCGGCGACGGCGTCGACATCGTGGCGTCCTACCTGGGAGTCGGTCGTACGGCTGTGCTCGTCGGCCCGTCCGGTGCCGGCAAGTCCACCTTGGTCAACGCGTTGGCCGGGGTGGATGTGATGGAGACGCAACAGGTCCGCGCGTCCGACGGCCGCGGGCGGCACACCACCGTGCACCGCGAATTGCTCGTGCTCCCACGCGGTGGCCTGATCATCGACACGCCGGGGATCCGGCGGGTGTCGCTGTCGGGCGACGGCGGCGAAGGCCTCGAAGCGGTCTTCACCGACATCGAGGAGTTGGCCGGGCAGTGCCGGTTCGACGACTGCGGGCACACCGGCGAGCCGGATTGCGCTGTGCTGGAGGCGATCGAGTCCGGTGAGCTGCCCCAGCGCAGGCTCGACAGCTGGTTCAAGCTCAACCGCGAGGCCGAGTGGGTCGCCAGCCGGACGGACGCGCGCCTGCGGCAGGAGCGCGGCCGCCGTTGGAAGGTGATCCACAAGGAGATGCGCCGGTCCGGACGGCACCGCCCCTGATCGCCTGGGCGCCTTCCCCGTGACGGTGACGATGGGGAAGGCGCCCGAATCAGGCGTTGGCGCGGACGAACGACCGCGTGCCCCACACCAGGCCGATCGCGGCCAACGCGACGGCGGCGATGCCGCCTGTCAGCACCGAACTGGACCCGAAGTTCCCGGCGATCACCGCGCGGACGCCGTCGGCGACGTGGCTGAACGGGTTGATCCGCGAGAGCACGTACAGCCAGTGCGGACCTTGGTTCATCGGCAGCAGCACACCGGACAGCAGCATCAACGGCATCACGGTCGAACTGAGCACGGGTGCGAACGCGTACTCGTGCTTGAGTTTCAGCGCCAGCGTGTACGAGACCGAGCCGACCGAGACGCCGATGAGAACCGCGAACACGAGCCCGGCCAGGACGTGTCCGATCGACGCGCGGAACCCGAACGCCGTGGAGACGGCCAGCAGCAGTACACACTGGACGATCAGCATCACCACGTCGTGCAGCACGCGCCCGGTCAGCAGCGCCACCCTGCTGACCGGGGTGACGCGCATCCGCTCCAGCGCACCGGACCGGATCTCCGGGATCAGCCCGAAACCGGCGTACGCGGTCCCGAAGAGTCCCATCTGGATGATCAGGCCGGGCACGAACCACTGCCACGAACCGGATCCGCCGAGCAGTGGTCCGAACAGCAGCAGGAACAGCAACGGCTGCATGAGGCCGAAGACGATGACGACCGGGTTGCGCAGGGTCGGTCGCGCGGTGCGCTGGAGTACGAGCCAGGTGTCACGCATAGGACTCCTCCCGCAGTGAACGGCCTGTCATGGTCAGGAAAACGTCGTCGAGCGTGGGTCGGTGGACCTGTACGGACATCAGGCTGACGTCGGCGTGGTCCAGCGCGCGGAGCAGTCCCGGGAGTTGTGTGTCGCCACGGGGGACGCGGAAACGCACGGTGTTGCCGTCGGTCCGGAGTTCCTGCGCGCCTTCGATCTTCGCCGCGATCTCGGCGGCGACAGCGGGCGTGTCGGTCTCGAACTGGACGAGGTCGCCGGAAACCTGGCTCTTCAACGCGTCCGGTGACCCCTCGGCGACGATCTTGCCGTGGTCGATCACCAGGATCCGGTCGCAGAGCGCGTCGGCCTCGTCGAGGTAGTGCGTGGTCAGGAAGATCGTGGTGCCGGACCGGCCCAACGCGCGGATGTGCTCCCACAGGTTGCTGCGGCTCTGCGGGTCGAGCCCGGTGGACGGCTCGTCGAGGAACAGCAGCTTCGGTTCGTGCAGGATGCCCATCACGATGTCGAGACGGCGTTGCTGCCCACCGGACAGCCTGCCCGCGAGGCGGTCGGCGACCTCGTCGAGTTCGAACCGGGCGAACAGTTCGCCGGTGCGGCGCCGGGCGTCCGCGGGGGACAGGCCGTAGAAGCGGGCCTGGGATTCGGCTTCCTGGAAGACTTTCTGCTCGGTCCCGGCACCGTGGCCCTGTGCGACGTAACCGATCCGCTCGCGTACCCCGGCCGGGTCGGCCAGCAGATCGCGGCCCGCGACAACGGCTTCGCCCGCGGTGGGCCGGAGGAGCGTGGTGAGCATGCGCAGGGTCGTGCTCTTGCCCGCGCCGTTGGGCCCGAGAAAGCCGACCAGCTCACCGGGTTCGACGTCGATGTCGACGCCCTGGACCGCGTCGACCGTGTGGCCGCGGGTCCGGAACTGGCGCGCGAGACCGCGTGCCTTGATCACGGGAGTCCTCCCTCTGTTGTAGCTAGTCAAGTTTGACTAGCGGGAGTGTGGCAGTGATCGAGCAGCTAGTCAAACTTGACTAGCTGGTGTGTGTGGGGAGGTGTCGCTAGGAGGGCTGGGCGGGTGGGTTGCCGAACGCGTCCGCGCCGTCGTCGGCGAGCGCGTACTCGCCCGCTTCGAGCCTGGTCACGAAGTCTTTCAGCCAGGTCAGCTCCGCTTCCACGGTGACCAGCCAGTACGTGAACATCTCGCGGACGTGGGCTGGTTTGCCCTGGCCGCCCTCCATCGGTGCGATGCTCTGGTTGAGCAGCAGACGGGTCTGCCCGGCGGCCGCGGCGGTCTGCTGGATGCGGTTGCGCAGCAGGAAGATCAGGTTGCCACGATCGAGCGTCGTGATGAACGGCAGCGCCGCGTTGAACATCGCGGGCCCGGTCTCGGTGTCGCTGATCGCCTTGTGCAGCAGGAAGAAGAACTCGCCTTCGCCGTGCTCGGTGATCCGGTACACGACCCGCTCCGGGCCGATGTCGCTGTCCTGCGTCGCCACTTCCTGGAGCAGGTCGTCGGCCGCGAGCTTGCGCAGCGCGTGGTAGATCGAGCCGGGTTTGACGTTCGCCCACCTGTCGGCCGCCCACAGTTGCAGGTCCTGGCGCACCTGGTAGCCGTGGGCCTCACCGCGCATACGGACCACGCCCAGCACGAGCAATCGCGTCGCTGACACGTCACTAGGCTATGCGCAGTGACCCCACGAAAAGGTGAGCGGCCGCCGCTGCCCGAGCCGTTGCCGGTGTCGACGGTCGACGCGCACACGCACTTGGACGCGTGCGGTGCCAAGGATGCCGCCGACGTGTCCACAGTGGTTGACCGCGCCGAGTCGGTCGGGATCGGTCGTGTCATCACGGTCGCCGACGACCTCGCCGCCGCGGTGTGGGCCGCCGACGCGGCCGAGTGGGACGACCGTGTGTTCGCCGCCACAGCTGTGCACCCGACGCGGACCGCCACGTTCACCGACGAGGACAAGGCGGTCCTCGAGGGGTTGGCGACGCGGCCTCGGGTCGTCGCGATCGGCGAGACCGGGCTGGACTACTACTGGGACTACTCGCCGCCCGCCGCGCAGCACGAGGCCTTCCGGTGGCACATCGACCTGGCCAAACGGGTCGGCAAGCCGCTGATGATCCACGACCGCGACGCGCACGACGACATCATGCGCATCCTGCATGAGGAAGGCGCGCCCGAACGAGTGGTCTTCCACTGCTTCTCCGGCGACGAGGAGTTCGCTCGAAAGTGCGTCGACGCGGGCTTCGTGCTGTCGTTCGCCGGTGCGGTGACCTTCCGCAACGCCAAGGCGCTCAGGGCGGCCGCGCGGATCGTTCCCCGTGATCAGCTGCTTGTCGAGACCGACGCGCCGTTCCTGACGCCGCACCCGTTCCGTGGCCGCCCGAATGAGCCCTACTGCGCCGTCTACACCCTTCGGGACCTGGCCGAACTCCGTGGTGAGGATGTGGGTGACCTGGCTGCCGCCGTCCGGGACACCGCGGAGCGGTTTTTCCGGTTGCCATCCGTGACATCCCACGATTCGAGCCGTGGCGGCCTCACCTGATCGGCCTAGTTGCTGCGTCTTCCGGGCTGTGGCACAAGTCACAAGATGTCTGGGGGTGTTTGCGCAACCTCCCGGGACCCGTTACGGTCCCGTGACCGTACCCAGTGGGCGTCAAACCGGGTACAGCCCGCAGTCAAGGCCAACGCACGTCGGGGCCGGGACTATTCCCGGAAGCAGCGTCGGTGGTGGCTAAGGGAGTCGGACTGACAACGCGAGGCGCGAACCCGCGCCGCGGACGTACTCGGAGGACCAGCCAGGCACGTAGTCGCTCGACCAGTTCAAGCAACTGCGCGCCACCTGTGTCGGCTGCGCCCTCCCGGAGGAACGACCCTTGACTGACAGCGAACATCAGCAGAGAACCGGTTTCGACGTCGACACCGACTGGTTTACCCCGGTCGCCAGGCCGTCAACCGCCACCGCCACGCTGGACCCCGCCGAGGACCAGTGGCACGGCGAGTTCCCCGAGTACTCGGACTCGCTCGATGTGGTCCCGCAGGACATCTACGCGGCGCTCGGTCCCCAGGCCGATGAGCTGATGGCTTCCGTCGACGTCGACGTCGACGAGCTGATCCGGCTCATCAACGCCGAGACCACGATGCTGCCGCCGATCCTGGACGTCCCGGACGACCTGTCCGGCGACCGCACCCTCGCGGCCCCGCAGCCCCAGACCCAGACCGCCGAATCCGGCCTGGTCACCGCGGTCAAGAAGTGGAAGCGGACCTTCCTGCGCAGCGCGATCGCCGCGGTGCTGTTCTCGCTGACAGGTGGCGGTGCCGCCGCGATCGCGATGAACAAGTCCGTGACGGTCGACATCGACGGTGTCGAGCACAACGTCCGCACGTACTCCAGCACCGTCGGCGAGGTGCTCGAGGACGAGGGCATCACCACCGGCGAGCACGACACGATGAGCCCGGCGCCCAGCGCGGCCGTCGGCGACGGCGGCAAGATCGTCGTCCAGCGCGGCAAGCTGCTGAAGTACAGCGTCGACGGCCAGGCCCAGGAGAAGTGGGTCCGCGGCGTCAAGACGCTCGGCGACGGCCTCCGCCAGGTCGGCGCGCCGATGAGCGGCAAGATCTCCGGCGACCTGAACTCGGCGATCCCGGCCGAGGGCATGTCGGTCAGCATCCAGACCGTCAAGAACGTCACCGTCTTCGACGGCGCCAACGCGCCCAAGCAGGTCCAGACCACCGCGGTCACGGTGGACGAGCTGCTCAAGGAGATGCAGACGTCGCTGGGTGCCGAGGACGCGGTGAACATGGCGGCCGACGTCAAGATCACCGACGGCGCCCAGATCACGATCACCCGCAACGGTGTCACCGTGGTCAACAAGGCGGAGTCCATCCCGCCGCCGGTCGAAGAGATCAAAGACGAGACCATGGACAAGGGCACCCAGCAGGTCGTCGAGGCCGGTGCCCCTGGCGAGAAGATGGTCACCTGGCGCATCACCATGAAGAACGGCCAGGAGACCAAGCGCGAGAAGATCGGCGAGCAGGTCACCAAGGAAGCCGTCAAGAAGGTCGTGAAGGTCGGCGCGAAGAAGGCACCGAACCCGCCGATCTCCGACGGCGAGGTCTGGGACCGCCTCGCCCAGTGCGAGTCCGGCGGAAACTGGGCGATCAACACCGGCAACAGCTACTACGGCGGTGTGCAGTTCAACGCCAGCACGTGGCGGGCCTACGGCGGCACGGCGTACGCCCCACTGCCTCACCAGGCCACCCGCGAGCAGCAGATCGCGATCGCGACCAAGCTCCGCGACGCCCGCGGCGGCTACAGCGCCTGGCCCGGTTGCGCCAAGAAGCTGGGACTGCCCCGCTAAGCACCGGAACACCCTCGTGAGTGGTTATGCGGGTTCTCACCCGCGCAACCACTCACGAGTGTTTTCAGGGGTGTTAGTAGGCTTGTGCGGTGACATCGCTCCTTGGCCCCGCCGAGGTTCGGCGGCTGGCCGGTGAGCTGGATGTGCGGCCCACCAAGAAGCTGGGCCAGAACTTCGTGCACGACCCCAACACGGTCCGGCGGATCGTCACGACCGCGGAACTCGGCGCCGACGACGTGGTGCTGGAGGTCGGGCCGGGGCTTGGCTCGCTGACGCTCGCGCTGTTGCCCGCGTGCCGTGAGGTCGTCGCCGTGGAGATCGACCCCGTGCTGGCCCGCAAGCTGCCCGAGACGGCCGCTGAGCGTGCTCCGGAGGGTCGGCTGCGGGTGGTCGAGGCGGACGCGATGCGCGTGACGCAGGAGCAGATCGGCGAGCCGACAGCGCTCGTGGCCAATCTGCCGTACAACGTGGCCGTGCCGGTCGTGCTGCACCTGCTGGCCATTCTGCCGAGCCTGCGGTCGGGCCTGGTGATGGTTCAGGCCGAGGTCGCCGACCGGATGGCCGCGGGCCCCGGCAGCCGTGTCTACGGCGTGCCGAGCGTGAAGGTCGCCTGGTACGCCGAGGCCAGGCGGGCCGCGACGGTGTCGAGGTCGGTGTTCTGGCCGGTGCCGAACGTGGACTCCGCGCTCGTGCGGATGATCCGCCGCCCACCGCCCGCCGATGTGGACCGCGAGCGGCTTTTCAAACTCGTCGACGCGGCCTTCGCACAGCGCCGCAAGACGCTGCGGGCCGCGCTCGGGACGTGGGCAGGATCACCCACGAGGGCCGCGGAGATCCTCGTCGTCGCCGGAATCGATCCAGGTGTGCGTGGCGAGCAGCTCACGGTGGGGGATTTCTCTCGCATTCTGGAAGCGGCCGACCACCATCTGTGAAACCCCGGGCCACGGCCGCTGGTCCGTCGGTGTGATGTATGGCCCAGGACTTGCGCACACGCGGCCCGGTCGGTTTCAATGCAAGTGCATCCATCCCGAGCGGCCGAGAGACCTGGCTCCCTGACGCCGCAGCAACCACCCACCATGGGCAGGTGCTACCGCCAGGACCGATGGAGGATTCCGTGGTCGCGAAAATGCTCACACAGCGCCGGGTGATAGATCAGGGCAGGCGGACAGTCACCGCATGTCGTAGCCACACGCTCTGATCTCCTCAATTCACACCCGAACACGCCTCCGTCCTATCAGGACGGTTCATGAAGGACGTCGGACGGCCGTCACCGCGGTCGCGCCGTGTGCTGCGCTGGAGTAACTGTGATCACCGTAGAGAATGTCAGCAAGTCGTTCTGGAGCCGAACCGGCAACGTCGTCGCGCTCGACGGCGTTTCGCTCGAGGTCGCCGCGGGTGCGGCGCTCGGTGTCGTCGGGCCGCAGGGGTCCGGCAAGTCCACTTTGGCCCGGTGCATCTCGTTGCAGGAACGCCCCGACGCGGGTGTCGTCCGGCTCGACGGGTTGAACACGGCGACCCTCGACACCCGCACCCTGCGCGCCACCCGGCGTCAGATCGGTGTCGTGTCGGGGGAATCCCAGCTTTTCCGGCAGCGCACCGCCGCGGGCAACATCGCGCTCCCGCTTGAGCAGTCCGGTGTGGAGGGCCCGCAGCGCAGGGCGCGGGTCGGCAGGCTGCTCGACCTGATCGGATTGACCGACAAGGCGGCCGCGTATCCGGACGACCTGACCGACGGACAGCGCCGCCGCGTCGCCGTGGCCCGTGCGCTCGTCGGCGAGCCCGGTCTGCTGCTGGCCGACGACCCGACCGCGAACCTGGACGCCGACGGCGCCGCCGGTGTGCTCGCCGTGCTGGACCGGGCGCGCGCGGAACTCGGTGTGACGCTGGTGGTCGCGACGCAGGATTCCAGTGTGGTGCGCCGGATCTGCGACGACATCGCGTTGCTCGACGCAGGCAGGCTGGTGGAGAACGGCAACCTGTTCGAGTTGCTGCACGACCCGGAAAGCCGTGCGGTGAAGGAACTTCTTCCGGTCATCGACGCGACGGCGTCGGTCGGGCAGGACCGCATCGCCGACATCGTGCTGATCGGTTTCGCCGCTGTCGGCGCGTTGTTGCCGGAGGCCGCGTCCCGGTTCGGTGTGCAGGTGTCGGTGCTCGGCGGCGGGTTGACGCGGCTCGGTGAGACGCCGGTCGCCCGGTTCCGGATCGGACTGCGCGGCGAACGCTCCGACAGCGCGTTGGCGTGGATCGGCGACCGCGGCGGCATCGTGCACCAGCCGCTGGCCGGTCCGCAGGGCGTGGTGGCCGCGTAGGCGAGGTGTACAGGGGTCCGGAAGGACATCTGGACGACGGCGAGTACTCGGACACGTAGGCTGCACTTGTGCTCGCTGTCGTTCCTCCACCTGTGACCGTACGTGTGCCGTCGAAGGTCAACCTGCACCTCGCCGTCGGCGACGTGCGACCGGACGGCTACCACGAGCTCAACACGGTGTTCCAGGCGCTCTCGTTGACCGACGAGGTGACGGTCGCCGTGACCGACGATCCCGGTGTGGAGGTGCTCGGGGAGGGCGCCGACGAGGTGCCGACCGGCCCGAGCAACCTGGCGTGGCGCGCGGTGCAGGCGCTGGCCGAGCACGTCGGCAAGGACCACACCGAGCCGAAGATCCGGGTGGTGATCCGCAAGGGCATCCCGGTGGCCGGTGGCATGGCCGGCGGGAGCGCCGACGCGGCCGCGACGCTGGTCGGTCTCGCCGCGCTGTGGCGGCTGGAGATCGGCAGGGACGAACTCTCCACTGTGGCCGCGAAGGTCGGCAGTGACGTCCCTTTCGTGCTCGCGGGCGGTACCGCGCTGGGCACGGGCCGCGGTGAGCAGCTGATCCCGGTGCTGACCAGGCACACGTTCCACTGGGTGATCGCGTTCGACCGGCGTGGCCTGTCGACGCCGAAGGTGTTCGAGGAGCTCGACCGGCTGCGTGGCGAAGGCGATCCCCCTCGCATCGGCGCGGTCGAACCGGTGCTGGAGGCGCTGGCGTCCGGGGATCCGCGCCAGTTGGCATTGCTGCTGGGCAACGACCTGCAGTCCGCGGCGATCTCGCTGCGTCCCGGCCTGCGGCGCACGTTGCGCGCGGGCGTCAACGCGGGCGCGCTGGCCGGAACCGTCTCCGGCTCCGGCCCGACGTGTGCGTTTCTCTGTTCCGACGGTGAGTCCGCGCTGCGTGTGGCGGCCGAGCTCGCCGGGGCGGGCGTGTGCCGGACCGTCCGAGTGGCGCACGGACCTGTCCCGGGCGCACGCGTGATCGGGGGCGATGAGGCCCCGCGCCCGGCGCCGCCAGAGGTGCACGCCTGACAGGGGCGGCGAGCCTAATACCCTGGTTGGGAGATACAGCCACGAGGGAAGCGCGGGTACATGGCCAACCTGGTCAACCTGGAGTCGGTCAGCAAGTCCTACGGGGTTCGGCCGTTGCTCGATGCGGTCTCACTGGGCGTCGGTGAGGGCGACCGGATCGGGGTCGTCGGACTGAACGGCGGCGGCAAGACGACGCTGCTGGAAGTACTGGCGGGCATCGAGCCCCCGGACACCGGACGTGTCAGTCGTGCGCGTGATCTGCGGATGGCCGTGGTCACCCAGCGCACGGACCTGCCGCCGGGTGGGACGGTGCGCAACGCCGTGCTGGATCCGCTGGGGTTCAGCGCCGATCACGAGTGGGCCGCGGACGCGAAGGTCCGCGCGGTGCTCGACGGCATCGGGATCTCCGCGCTGGGCCTGGACGCCCCGCTGGATCGGATGTCCGGTGGTGAACGGCGGCGGGTCGCGTTGGCGGCGGCGTTGGTCCAGGAGCTCGACCTGGTGATCCTGGACGAGCCGACCAACCACCTGGACATCGAGGGCGTGCGGTGGCTGGCGGACCACCTGCTGGCCAGGCGCACCGCGTTGGTCGTCGTCACGCACGACCGCTGGTTCCTCGACACGGTCTGTTCCCGCACCTGGGAGGTGCAGAACGGGCGTGTCGAGCAGTACGAAGGCGGCTACGCGGACTGGGTGTTCGCGCGCGCCGAGCGTGCGCGGTTGGCCGACACCCTGGAGGAGAAGCGTCGCAACCTCGCCGCGAAGGAACTGGCGTGGCTGCGGCGCGGCGCCCCGGCGAGGACGTCCAAGCCGCGCTACCGCATCGACGCGGCCGAGGCGCTGATCGCGAACGTGCCGCCGCCGCGGGACACCGTCGAGCTGACGGCGTTCGCCAAGCGCAGGCTCGGCAAGACCGTCGTCGAGCTCGAGGACGCGAGCCTCAGCGTCCCCGGCCGTCAGCTGCTCGATCACGTGACCTGGCGGATCGGGCCCGGTGACCGGATCGGCCTCGTCGGCGTGAACGGCTCCGGCAAGACGACGTTGTTGCGGCTGCTCGCCGGCGAGTCGCAGCCGGAGACGGGCAAGCGGATCCAGGGCCAGACCGTCCACCTGGCGTACCTCAGCCAGGAACTCGCCGACCTCCCCGGTGACCTGAGGGTGCTTGAGGCGATCGAGGAGATCGCCCGCCGGGTCACGCTGGGCAAACAGGAGTTGTCGGCGTCGCAGTTGGCGGAGAAGTTCGGGTTCCCTGCCAACCGGCAGTGGACGCCCGTCTCGGATCTGTCGGGTGGTGAGCGGCGCCGGTTGCAGCTGTCGCGGTTGTTGATGGCCGAGCCGAACGTGCTGCTGCTGGACGAGCCGACGAACGACCTGGACATCGACACGTTGCAGCAGCTGGAGGACCTGCTCGACTCGTGGCCCGGCACGCTCGTGGTCGTCTCGCACGACCGTTACCTGGTCGAACGCGTCTGCGATGAGGTGTACGCGCTGTTCGGCGACGGCCGTGCGAAGCACCTGCCCGGCGGGATCGACGAGTACCTGACCCGACGGGCCGCGATGGCCGAACCGCTGCCCGCGCCCAGCAAGGAGCCGAAGCCGAAATCCAGTGCCGCCGACCAGCGTGCCGCGGGCAAGGAGCTCGCACGCCTGGAGCGCGCGCTGGACAAACTCAGCAAGCGCGAGGCGCAGTTGCACACCGCCCTCGCCGAGGCGGCGACCGACCCCGACCGGCTGCTGGACCTTGACGCGCAGCTCAGGGACCTGATCAAGGAGAAGAACGAGGTCGAGGAGCGCTGGATGGAGATCGCGGACAGCGCGGAGTAGCGACAGTTTGTCAGTATCGACCAACGGTGACCCTTTAGAGTGCGCCTTATGAGTCGGTTCGTGGACGCCCTGCTGGGCAACGCCGCCACCCGCGGCAAGGTCAAGGGGATCGTCACGGGTGAGCCCGGGGATCCCGTTCGCCGGACGTGGGAGCAGGTGCACCATGAGGCCCGCAAGATGGCGGGCGCACTGGTGGAAGGCGGTCTCGGGCCGCAGAGCGCGGTCGCGGTGCTCGCTGCCGACCCGGTGCTGATCGCCCCGGCGATCCAGGCCGTGTGGCTGTCCGGCGGCAGCGTGACGATGCTGCACCAGCCGACGCCGCGCACGGACCTCGCGGTGTGGGCCGAGGACACGTTGCGCGTGCTCACCATGATCGATTCCAAGCTGGTGCTGCTCGGCGCGCCTTTCGACCAGCTCGCGCCGGTGCTGACCGAGCACAACATCCCGTACCGGCTGTTGACGGACCTGGTCGACGGTCAGCCGCTGACCGACCCGGTGCACGTCGGCGAGGACGTGCACGCCTTGCTGCAGCTGACAAGCGGGTCGACGGCCGACCCGAAGGCGGTCCGGATCACGCACGGCAACCTGATGGCCAACATCGGGGCGATGGCCGAGAGGGCCGCGCTGGACTGGGAGAACGACACGATGGTGTCGTGGCTCCCGCTGTTCCACGACATGGGGATGGTCGGCTTCCTGACCACGCCGATGGTGCTGGGCATCGACCTGGTGAAGGTCACGCCCCCGGATTTCCTGCGCGCGCCGCTGCTGTGGATGGACCTGATCAGCCGCTACCGCGCGACGATCACGGCCGCGCCGAACTTCGCGTACGCCATGGTCGGCAAGCGGATGGGCAACGCCGAGGACGGCGCCTACGACCTGTCGACGTTGCGCCTGGCGCTCAACGGTGCCGAACCGATCGACGCGACCGCGGTGAAGACCTTCACCGACGCGGGCGCGCGGTTCAAGATGCCGTGGGAATGCGTGTTCCCCGCGTACGGCATGGCTGAGTGCACGTTGGCGGTGTCCTTCGCGCCGCTGTTCACCGGTTTGACGCTGGACTACATCGATCCTCACGAGCTGGAGGTCGAGCGCCGCGCGGTGCCGGTGGAGCCGAGCGCGGAAGTCCGGTCGTTCGCCGTGCTGGGCAAGCCGTTGCCGGGCATCGAGGCACGCGTGCTCACCGACGACGGCGAGGTCCGCGGCGACCGCGAGGTCGGCGAGATCCAGCTGCGCGGCTCGTCGGTGACGCCGGGCTACCTGACGGTCGACGGCCCGAGGGTGATCCAGGGCGAGGACGGCTGGATGTCCACAGGGGACATCGGCTACCTGATCGACGGCGAGATCGTGGTGTGCGGCCGTGAGAAGGACGTGATCATCCTCGGCGGCCGCAACATCTACCCGACGGACATCGAACGCGCCGCGACGGGCGTGGACGGCGTTCGCGCGGGCAACGCGGTCGCGGTCCGGCTGGACGCGGGCAGCAGGCGTGAACGGTTCGCCGTCGTCGTCGAGTCCAAACTGGCCGGTGACGCGGCTGAGGAAGCGAGGCTGCGCAAGGAAGTCGCCAGCCGGGTCTTCGAGGCAGTGGAGGCGCGCCCGGTGGCCGTGCTGGTGCTGTCGCCGGGGTCGCTGCCCAAGACCCCGTCCGGCAAGCTCCGCCGCGCCGCGGCCGGGGAGCAGCTCGCGGAGAGCATCCGCAAGACCGAGAGCAAGTAGGTCCCTACCGAGTCAGACCCCACTGTGTGATCGCACAGCGAAAGACCCATTCACTGTGCGATCACACAGCAGGCTTGAATTCGGTGTAGTCACCAGAAAACCTAGCGTCTGCCGCGTGCGCTATCCGAAATCCGGCAACACCACTCCTGGGGACGAGGGGTTTCCCTCCCGTGGGTGATCTCGTGCCGGGCGGCTGAGGAGATGGTGGTCCGGTGGTGATCACATCGATCCACTGGGCACCGTCGGGAGAGACGCCGGACGGCCCATCTCGCGCCAGGCGAAAGGGTTGACCAATGGGGCACAGCACCAGAAAGCTTCCCCCGGGGCAAAGCAGGGTCGAGGGATTCCCCCGGTTCGGTACGCACCTTTCCCGGCCTGCGCCGCCCGTTCCGGCCGATCCGGTGATCGCGGTACGCGGGGTGGTCGCCGAAGACCTCGACCTGCCGCTCACCGCGCTGTCGTCCCTGCCACGCAAGGAGATCACAGCCGACTTCCACTGCGTCGCCGGCTGGTCGGCGACTGACCTGCGCTGGGAGGGTGTTTCGTTCGAGACGTTCTACCGCGCTGTGGTCAAACCGGCGCTGTCGCCAGGAACATCGGTCACCCACATCAAGTGCCGGGGCCTCGACGGATATGAGGCCGCGGTGACGATCGAGGACATCCTGGCCGACGACGTGCTCATCGCCCAGAACCTCAACGGTCGCCCGCTCGACAGCGACCACGGTGCCCCGGTCCGCCTGGTCAGCCCCAGCCAGTACGGCTACCTCAACGTCAAACACCTCTGCCACGTCGAGGTTCTGACCCGCGCCCCGGCCATCACCGAAGGTGTCCTGATCAGGAGCCACCCCAGGGCCAGGGTCTGGGAAGAGGAGCGGCACGGCCTGCTGCCGGGACGAGTGGTCCGGCCCTTCTACCGGGTCCTGATCCGCCCGATCCGGATGCTCTGTGCGCTGGGCGCTCGCGACCGGCACACGCGACGCCGGCCCCCGCGGTAAAAGAAGAGTGGGCTAGCTCAACGCGTGGAAAGCGTTCTGCGCGGCTTCCAGGCCGTTGTTGACGAGTGCTTCGGTGGCGTCGGCGGCACGGTCGAAGACGAACGGCAGCTCTTTGCGCTCGATCACCGAGAAGTCCTTGAGGACGAAGTCGGCCGGGTCCATCCGGCCGGGCGGGCGGCCGATGCCGACCCGGATGCGGTGGTAGTCCTTGGTCCCGAGGGACTTGGAGATGGACCGCAGGCCGTTGTGGCCGTTCTCGCCGCCGCCGAGCTTGAGGCGGACCGTGCCGAACGGCAGGTCGAGCTCGTCGTAGATGACGACGATGTCGGCTGGCTCGACTTTGAAGAACTTGGCGACGCCCGACACGGGCCCGCCCGAGACGTTCATGAAGGAGCGCGGCTTCATCAGCACCGCGCGCCTCGTGCCGAGCCGCCCTTCGAGGACGTCGGCCAAGCCCTTGTGGGCCTTGAACTTCCCACCGACGCGGTCGCCCAGCTCGTCGAGCACCATCGCGCCGACGTTGTGCCGGTTGGCCGCATAGCGAGGGCCGGGGTTGCCGAGGCCGACCACGACCACGGTCCCCGGCCCCTCGCTCACGGGATCAGGCCTCTTCGTCGGTGGCGGCCTCGTCGGCCACCGCCTCGCCGGAGTCGCCCTCGAGCTGCTGCGCGGTCGGTGCCGGGTTGACAGCGACGACGAGCGCCTCGGGGTCGGTGGCGAGGGTCGCGCCCTGCGGGAGCTTGATGTCGGCCGCGGTGAACTGGGTGCCCGCCTCGGCGCCCTCGATCGACAGCTCGAACTGCTCGGGGATGTGCAGCGCCTCGACCTCGACGGTGATCACGGTCACCTCCTGGGTGACCAGGGTGGAGGCGGCGGGGTCGCCGGTCAGCACGATCGGCACCTCGACGCTGACCTTCTCGCCGCGCTGGACGAGCAGCAGGTCGACGTGCTCGATGTAGTTCTTGATCGGGTGGGTGGTGACGGTCTTGGTCAGCGCCAGCTCGGACTTGGAGTCCACGTCCAGCGTCAGGACGGCGTTCTGACCGTGCTCACGGACTACACGGGCGAACTCGAGCGCCGGCAAAGCCAGGTGCTTCGGGTCGGAACCGTGGCCGTAGAGCACCGCGGGGATCTTGCCGGCGCGGCGGGTACGGCGTGCGGCGCCCTTGCCGAATTCAGTACGCGACTCGGCGGCAAGACGGACCTCGGACACGGTGATGCTCTCCTTCAACACAAAAGGCTAATGGGGTCGTCACCGCGGCGGAGGCAGGCGCGAAGACACACGGCTACCCAACCAGCCGCGTCGATCACGCCAGGTCCTGAACGGGCCCAGCCTCGCCGAGACAACCCGGATAGTTTACGTCAGCTTCATCCCGGCATCACCGGGGGTCCGAAATCCGGGCACCACTTGGCGTTTCGGCCGGGTCACGGAGGTCAGTAGGTGCGCTTCGATGTCGGCGTTCCCCGCTGGTGCGCGGCCACCGTCAGGTGACAGCCCGTGGTGAGGCTGAGGACGGTGTTCTGCACCGTGCCGAACTGGAGATGGGCGCCGTAGCCGTCCTTGAAGGAGACCTCGTGGTCGCCCGGCCGGTCGACCACCACCGCGGGGCCGTCGAAGCCGTGTTCCCGTGCGACCTCCTCGACGACCTTGACGGCTTGTTCCCACTTGCCATCCGGCAGGTTCCCCGACGAGATCCACTGCGCGAGCGCTCGGATCTCCGCCGTGTCGCTGTCGATCTCCGACCACGTGTCCGAAAAGCCGCTTTGGCAGCCACTGACACTCGAACTGTCCTCAGCTTCCCGCCAGGCGGCCGTGAAACCCGCTGCCACCAGCTTGTCTCGGATCTTTGTGAGTATTTCCTCGTGTCGTTTCGCCGCCGACTCGATGTCCGGCCGCTTCAGCAGTTCGGCGAACTGGCTCTCCAAGGCTTTCTCCTTGCCCTCCGCAGTTGGTTCGGTAGTGCAGCCGCTCGCCATGATGGCAATGGCCGCGATGGCGGACCCCATGAGTCGCAATTGCGCCCGATTACCGCGCATGAATGACACGATCGTTCATACCCCCGACGATGACGCTTATGTTGTACTGGCTCGTCGTGTCTTTCCAGGTGTACTGGCTGTGCCCTTCCGATGCCTTGAGATTTCGGCCGTCCGGCGTGACGGCTTCGTGGGTGGACAACTGCGGGATGCGCAATGAACTGGGGTCGGCGCCATGGGCGAGAGGATCGCCGAGGTCGGCGACGAGGTCTCCGTCTGCCTCAAGGTTGTAGAGGTGGCCACCCGCGACCTGGATCTTTCCCGGATCGCTCGTTCCGATGCCAGGTGAACCGAACACGACCGCGTCGTCCACTCCGGTCTTCTGCTGAAGTGCCAGTCCGGTGGTGAGTGAGCCGTAGGAGTGGCCGAGGGCGGTCAGGTGTGCGTCCTTCTCCCGCATCGCATCGATGCCGTTCAGAAATGGAGCCAGCCGGTTCGCGCCGTCGCGGGCCCGTTTTTCGCTGCCTGCTTCCAGAACTTCGCCGGAAGTGTTCGGGGGCTCGTATCCCAGCCATGCGACTGCCGCGACAGTGCCGTCGCCGGTCTTGTTGAGCTCCCGGGTAGTACTGGTGCGCAGTTCGTCCATATCGCTGACATAGTCTCGTAGGTTGCCGTTGACAGTAGAATTCATGCCTGGGGTGCAGACCGCGACATGGTCGGCAGTGTCCATGTCTCCGATTCCTACCGCTGCTTTGGCGCGCTCGCCTGACATATCCACAGCAACAGCTGTCGATCACCCATGCGCAGGATTCTTTCCAGTTCTTCGATGGATTCCAGTTTGGCTCGGATCTTGTTCAGTTCCGCACGCCACACCATTTCCCTGAGTTCCGCGAACTCGCCGCCGCGCTCCCTGGCCTCGCGCGACTTCGCTTCCACTTCAGCGAGTTGGCGTTCGAGCGCGGTCCTCTCACCAGGCAGTCTCGCGCGGTTGGCGGCGTCTCGCGCGGCGGCGGGCACGCCGTCGAGGTTGCCGATCCAGTCCGGGTGCTCCTTGATGATCCGCTGCTTCTCCATGTCAGACAGCGCGTCCCACCAGCCTGCGTTGTCGAACGGTGAGCCGCCCTGCGGCGGCCCTGAGACCGACAGGCCACCACGAGCCGTCCCTGCCTGGGCCGCGCTGGTCAGGCCATGTGCGTCGCCGTCGAGAGTTTGGCTTGTTCTCGCGCGGTTGACGACCGTGGTCAGGTCTTCGTCGATCGCGTTCGCTCGGCGGATCACCGCTTCGAGACTGGTGCGTCGAGGTCGACGGCTCGCAGCTGGGTGCTCAGGTCGTTGGCGGCTTTCGACGACCGTCTCAGCGCGTCGATCACCACCGCCTAGGTACTCATCCCGATCTTCCTCCCCGGTAGTCGGTTGGTCACACTCTGACGCAACCGGGACCGGCTCGGAACCCGAGAACCCCCAACTTGAGTAGTCATACGCACGAGGGCCACTGTCCAGTTGGACGGTGGCCCTCATGTTCGGCGTAGAAGTGTCAGGCGTTGCCGTCGAAGAGGCTCGTCACCGAGCCGTCCTCGAAGACCTCCTGGATCGCGCGGGCCAGCAGCGGCGCGATCGACAACACGGTCAAGCCAGGGAACCGCTTCTCGTCGGGGATCGGCAGCGTGTTGGTGAAGATGACCTCACGCGCCTTGCAGTGGGCCAGCCGCTCCGACGCCGGGTCCGACAGGATGCCGTGCGTCGCCGCGATGACCACGTCTGACGCGCCAGCTTCGATGAGGGCCTCGCAGGCCTTCACGATGGTGCCGCCGGTATCGATCATGTCGTCGACCAGCACGCACAGTCGGCCGGACACCTCACCGACCACGCGGTTGGCCACCGCTTCGTTCGGCTTGAGCGGGTCGCGGGTCTTGTGGATGAACGCGATCGGGCGGTCACCCAGCTGCGTCGCCCACTTCTCCGCCAGGCGCACACGGCCCGAGTCCGGCGAGACCACCGTGATGTCCGCCGAGTCCCCGTAGGTCTTGGAGACGTGCTCGGCCAGCAGCGACTGCGCGAACAGGTGGTCAACCGGTCCGTCGAAGAAACCCTGGATCTGCGCGGTGTGCAGGTCGACCGTCATGATCCGGTCCGCGCCCGCCGTCTTGAACATGTCCGCGATCAGCCTGGCCGAGATCGGCTCGCGGCCCTTGTGCTTCTTGTCCTGCCTCGCGTAGCCGTAGAACGGCATGATCACGGTGATCCGCTTGGCCGACGCGCGCTTGAGCGCGTCCACCATCAGCAGCTGCTCCATGATCCACTGGTTGATCGGACTCGTGTGCGACTGGATCACGAACGCGTCCGTGCCCCGCACCGATTCGTTGAACCGCACGAAGATCTCGCCGTTGGCGAAGTCGTACGCCGCCTGCGGCGTGATCTCCACCTTCAGCTCCCGTGCCACTTCCTCGGCCAGCTCCGGGTGAGCACGGCCGGAGAAGAGCATCAGGTGCTTCTTCGGTGTCCCGGATTTGGCGTTCATGGCTGCTGCTCCTCGACTTTTTCTTGTGCGGCCAATGCCGCTTGCGCCGCCGCGGTGCCCGGGCGGCGGTTGACCACCCAGTTCTCGAGGTTGCGCTGCGGACCGCCGGAAACTGCGAGCGCACCCGGTGGCACGTCCCGCCGGATCACGGTGCCGGCGCCGCTGTAGGCGCCGTCGCCGACCGTCACCGGAGCCACGAACATGTTGTCGCAGCCGGTGCGGGCGTGTGAGCCGATCGTGGTGCGATGCTTGCTCACACCGTCGTAGTTCACGGTGACGCTCGCCGCACCGACGTTGCTGTACTCGCCGATGGTCGCGTCACCGATGTACGACAGGTGCGGGATCTTGGTTCCCGTCCCGATCTGGGAGTTCTTGACCTCGACGAACGTGCCGATCTTGCCCTTGTCGCCGAGCGCTGTGCCCGGTCGCAGGTAGGCGAAGGGACCGACGGACGCGCCCGTGCCGATGACCGAGTCCGAGCCGTGAGTACGGATGACTTTCGCCCCCTCGGCCACGGTCACGTTGGTCAGCGTCGTGTCGGGACCAATGGTGGCGCCCTCGCCGACACTGGTCGAACCGCGCAGTTGGACGTTCGGCTCGATCAGCACGTCCCTGGCGAGCGTCACCCCGGCGTCCAGCCAGACGCTGCCGGTATCGATGACCGACACACCTTCACGCATCCAGCTTTCCAGCAACCTGTGGTTGAGCTCGGCGCCCAGCCGGGCCAGTTGGACGCGGTCGTTCACGCCCTCGACCTGCCAGGAATCGACGCACACCAACGCACCGACCCGGCGGCCGTCGCCACGCGCGATGCTCAGCACGTCGGTCAGGTACAGCTCGCCCTGCGCGTTGTCCGTCCGCAGCCGGGACAGGCCGTCGCTGAGCACTTCGGCGTCGAACGCGTAGATGCCCGAGTTGATCTCGGCGATCTCCAGCTGGTTCTCGTCCGCGTCCTTGTGCTCGACGATCGCGGTCACGCCGCCGTCCGCGTCGCGCACGATCCGGCCGTAGCCGGTCGGGTCGCCGACGACCGCCGTCAGCACCGTCACCGCGTTGCCGGACGAGGTGTGCTCGGCCAGCAACGCCGAAAGCGTTTCGGTCTCAAGCAACGGCACGTCGCCATAGGTCACGATCACTGTGCCGCTCAACGAGGGCGGCAATTCGGACAAGCCGCACGACACCGCGTGTCCGGTGCCTTTCTGCTCAGCTTGCACCGCCGTGGTCACCTTGCGGTCCAGCGCGGTGGTGAGGCCTTCGAGATGCTCGGTCACCGCCTCCCGGCCATGGCCGACGACGACGACCAGATGCTCCGGTTCGAGCCCGGCGACCGCGCGCACGGCGTGCTCGACCAGCGGTCGGCCCGCGATCGGGTGCAGCACCTTCGGGGTCGACGAACGCATCCGAGTGCCTTCGCCTGCGGCGAGTACAACGGTGCTGAGCTGGGCGTTCCCACCCTGGGGCATCAGCGATCTCCCTGCGGAATCCGTACGGATAACACCAGGTAACGATCCTACGTTGCCTCTGGCATGACCCACGCGGGGTCGTCTACAACTCGCCCCGACTGTGCGGTGTCGGTGCTCATCGTGACGGCCGCGACTCCGTTGCCACCACTGCGTTTCGCTTCGTACATGGCCGCGTCGGCGCGGGCGAGGGCACGCGCTGCGGTCTCGTTCTGACGCAGCGCGACCACGCCGACGGACAAGGTCACACCGTGGGAAAGATCATGGGGGAGCTTGGAGACGGCCCTGACCGCGCGGTTGAGCGCGGCCTCCGCGGCGTGCAGCGGCGCACCGGGCAGCAGGACCACGAACTCGTCGCCGCCGTAGCGCGCGACCATGTCCCCGCCGCGCAACGCGTCCCGGACCGTGCTCGCGACCACGCGCAGCACGTCGTCGCCGTCGGCGTGGGAGAACTGGTCGTTGACTTCCTTGAACCCGTCCAGGTCCACGAGCGCGAGCGCCATCGGGTGGTTGTCGGCTCGTGCGGAGAGCGCTTCCAGCCGTTCGTCCAGCGCGCGGCGGTTCGGCAGTCCGGTCAACGGGTCGTGCATCGCCTTGTGCTCGGTCTCGCCGTGCTTGCGCGTCAGCCGCTCGTGCTCGCGGCGGGTGTTCAGCGTCGCGATCCGTGACTCGCGCATGTCCCACAGCTGGGTCTCGAGCTCGTGCGCGTAGCTCTCCAGTGCGCTCATCGTGCGTTCGCCACCGTCCGGACCGGACAACCGGGCGAACTCGCGGATCAGGCACAGCCGCAGCGTTGGCTCGGACGGGTCGTCCTCCAGCGCGGTGCGGGCGTCGGCGAGCACTTCGACCGCCTCGTCCACCAGCCCGGTCTGTTCGAGGCACCGAGCGAGGGCGATCGCTGTGATGATCAGCTCACGGGCGTACGTCGCGGTCGGTTTGATCTCGAACAGCCGCTCGACGTGATCCGGCGACGGGTCCGCGAGCGCCAGCGCGGAGGCGATCACGGGTACCTGCTCGGCGGCGGACTTGTCGGTCTGGCGCGGGAAGAGCGACTCGCGGAACGGGCCTTCGACGGCCTCCGAGATCGCCGCGGCGGTCTGGAACTTCTCGTGCGCGGTCTCGGACTGGTCCACGCGTTCCAGCCGCAGGCCCCAACCGACGAGCATCCGGATCCGGTTGATCAGGTGGACCGAGATCTGGTGCGGCGCCGGGGTGTCGCGGATGTACCGGCTGGCGCGGTTCATCGCCTGGTCGGCTTCCTCGTACACGCCGAGTTGGGTGAGCACCAGGCCGATGTCCATCAGCGTGGACGCCACCAGCACGTTCCACGCCCGCCTGCTGAGCGTGCCGTCCGGGATCAGCGGGTCGTCCAGCATCGCCAGCGCGATGGCGGCCTGGGTGAGCGCCACGTCCTCGGCGCCCGCCATCAGCATCAGGCGGCCGAGCAGCGCGTGGGCGTCGGCCTCCAGCACCAGCAGGCCGTGCCTGCGGGTGTGCACCATCATCTCTTCGAGGAACGGCTGGGCGGTGCTCGCCTCGCCGGTGGTCACCAGGCGGATGGCGACGGCTGAACGCAGGAGCTGGGCGACGATGCGAGGCTCGCCCCGCTGCTGTGCTTCGGCCAGCATGCTGTCGACCTCTTGCACGTTCTGGACCTGCTCCGCGTGTCCAGCGCTCTGAGTGATCGCCAACAACTCACTGGCGCGACCGACCAGCCACGCGTCGGACTTCTCATCCAGCGCGGGCGGGTGCCCCTCGTCCGACTCGCTGCGCAGCGGTGCACCCCCTGCCCATCAACCGTTCAACCTTGACCGCTCCGCCGCCAGGGATCGAACCTGGACCATCAGAACCAAAATCTGAGGTGCTGCCTTTACACCACGGCGGACCAGAGCCGGTGAGGGCTCACGGTGGGACATCGTCGCACGAGCGGGGTTGGCGAGCGACAGACCCCCGGTGGATTTTCTCCCCGGGTACTACCCGAACGGGCGTTAGCAGCGTCACAGCGGGTATTCCCAGTGTCGTGGTAGACGATCGAATTAACGGTTGGCGGGGTGGCGCGGCGCCGTCCAGGCAACCTACCCTGTCGTAAGTTACGACATCGTAGGTAAGGCTGACCTAAGTCACGCGTGAGGTGTGCGAATGACAACAACCCTCGACAAATCCGAGGACCAGGAGGCTTCGGGCAGCGGTCCGCGGCCGCTGTTCGAGGGCCAGCGGAATCTGGCGACGCAGATCGCGGTGTACGTGTTCATCCTGGTGCCGTTCGCGGCGCTCATCGCGGCCGTCCCGTTGCTGTGGGGTTGGGGGTTGAGCTGGCTGGACGTCGGCCTGTCGCTGTTCTTCTTCTACTTCAGCGGCCTCGGCGTGACCGTCGGCTACCACCGGCTGTTCACGCACAACTCGTACAAGGCCAAGCGGCCGATGCGGATCATGCTCGCGGTGATGGGCAGCATGGCGGTCCAGTCGCCGCCGATCACGTGGGTGGCCGACCACCGCAGGCACCACGCGTTCTCCGACCGTGAGGGCGACCCGCACTCGCCGTGGCTGTTCGGCACGTCGCCGTGGGCGCTGGCGCGCGGTTTCTGGCACGCGCACATGGGCTGGATCTTTGAGAACAATGTCACCAACAAGCAGCGCTTCGCGCCCGACCTGATGGCCGACAAGGACATCGTCCGGGTCAACAAGCTGTTCATCCCGCTCACCGTCGCCACGTTCCTGCTGCCCGCACTGATCGGCGGCCTGGTGACGATGTCGTGGTGGGGAGCGTTCACGGCGTTCTTCTGGGCCGGGTTCGTGCGGGTGGCGATCCTGCACCACGTGACGTGGTCGACCAACTCGATCTGCCACATGATCGGCGAGCGCCCGTTCAAGAGCCGCGACAAGGCGGCCAACTTCTGGCCGCTGGCGATCCTGTCCTTCGGCGAGTCGTGGCACAACCTGCACCACGCCGACCCGACCTGTGCCCGGCACGGTGTGCAGCGCGGCCAGATCGACACCTCGGCGCGGCTGATCTGGATCTTCGAGAAGTTCGGCTGGGTGTACGACGTGCGCTGGCCGACCGAGCAGCGGCTGGCCCGTTTGGCGGTTGGCAAGGACTGAGCTGGCTACTGTAGGCCGGTGCGACGTAACGAGGCAGGGCCGCCGACGCGGGTACGGATGACCGGGACCCAACGTCGGCGGCAACTGCTCGACGTCGCTCGGTCGTTGTTCGCCGAAAAGGGCTTCGACGGTGCGTCGGTCGAGGAGATCGCGCACCGCGCCGGCGTGAGCAAGCCGGTGGTGTACGAGCACTTCGGTGGCAAGGAAGGCATCTACGCGGTGGTGGTGGACCGCGAGATGGACTACCTCCTGTCGGCGATCACCGAGTCGCTGTCGGAGGAGATGCACCCCCGCACGCTGCTGGAGCACGCGGCGACGGCGTTGCTGGACTATGTGGACACGTCGACCGACGGGTTCCGGATCCTGGTGCGGGATTCACCGGTGGCGAGTGCGCACGGGACGTTCTCCAGCCTGCTGTCGGACATCGCCAGCCACGTCGAGCACATTCTGGGCGTGCACTTCTCGTCACGTGGTTACGACGCGAAACTGGCCGGGTTGTACGCGCAGGCCTTGGTCGGCATGGTCGCGTTGACCGGGCAGTGGTGGCTGGACGTCCGCAAGCCGCGCAAGTCGGACGTGGCGGCGCACCTGGTCAACCTGGCGTGGAACGGCCTGTCCCACCTGGAGCACAAGCCCAAGGTCCACCGATAGTCGCACGACGGCGGTTGGCGTGGGACACTGAGGTGAAGCCGAGATTGGAGGTGGAGCGCATGTCCGCAGCTCTGCAGCACCCGATGATCGGCCCGTACACCGTTGAGGAATGGCTGGCGCTGGACCCTCCGGTCGACGGGTCGCGCCTCGAACTGATCTTTGGATACCTCCACTTGACTCCCGCACCTTCCGGCGAACACCAGTTCGCGTCCTCGCGATTGGTCCGACAGATCGAGGACGCCCTTGACGAGGCAGGGCGGACCGGCCTGTACGTGGTTCCGGCGGTGAATGTGCGGATCTCCACGGCGTGGCGGACGGCACTGATTCCGGATGTCGTCATCCTGAATCACGAGCCCTCGGGTGCGAGCTTCGCGCCCGACGCACTGGAACTCGCTGTCGAGATATGGTCTCCCGGCAACACTCGGGCGGAACGAGACACGAAACTCGCTGGTTACGCCAATGCTGGTGTTCCGTTCGTGTGGATCATCGAACAGGATGATCTCCGTGGGCTTCGGTTGACCGCTCATCGTTTGACGGACGGGCAGTACGTGGGTGAGAACGTCCTTGAGGGCAAGGAATCGGCGGCAGTCACGGCCGGGCCGACGCCGATCACGCTGGACCTCGCGAAACTCCAGTTCTGAGCACCTTGGCCGGTCGCTGCGCCTGCGAGGGCAAAGTTCAGCTGGCCCTGCGGGAGTTCTTCACATCGACGACCACGCGCAACCTAGGCGGGTGCGGGGTGTCCTTGCTGTGCTTGGGTGAATGATCCCGGTCGGCTGCCGGAATCTCGAACGCCGGTGTGCTTGGTCCTGCTTCGTGCTTGGCCATCTCCGTGGTCCCCTCGGACGCGATCCGGTTCAGTTGAAGATTGAACCAATAAGGCGAACCTACTCCGTGCCGCAGCCTTCAGCACTGACGAGTTTGACATGAAAGTGTCATGCGCCAAGGGAATATCAGGCTAGTCGCCGCGGAGCAGTGCCTGCTTGTCCGGTTTTCCGCTCGGGGCAAGTGGGACCGAGTCGACGAACGTGATCGTCGTCGGCACGCTGTCCGTGCCGAGTTCATCGCGGACCACTGTGGACAGCTCGACCGGGTCGGGTTGCCTGCCTGGCCGGGGGATCACGAAGGCGTGCAGCACCTCCTCCGGGCCGAGCACGTACGCCTGGTCGACGTCCGGGTGGGTGGCCAGTGCTCGTTCGATCGGACCGGCGTACAGCGGGTAGCCATTGACGATCACGACGTCGCGGGCGCGGCCGGTCAGGTGCAGCCAGCCGTCCCGCAGGACCCCGAGGTCTCGGGTGCGGATCCAGCCGTCGACCAGGATTTCCGCTGTCTCGGTCGGGTTTTCCCAGTACTCGCGCATCATCCACGGTGTGCGGGCCCAGATCTCGCCGTCGCGGATCTCGATCTCCGCGCTGCCGTGGGGTTTTCCGACTGTTTCGTCGTGTCCGGCGGCGATGTCCGCCGGGGTGGTGATGGTCAGGCCGTTGGTCTCGCTCTGGCCGTAGTGGTGGTAGATCACGGGCCCGATGCGGTCCATCGCCTCGCGCAGCCGGTGCGGGGCCAGCGGCGAGCCCGCGACGATCATGCCTCGCAGGCTGCTTAGGTCAACCGGGTTGTCCCGCAACGAATCCAGAATCGCGTACAGCCGGGGCACGTTCATGATCGTGAACGTGATCCGCAGGTCCGCCAGCACACGGGGAAAGTCCAGTTCCTCCGGGATCACCGCGGTCCCGCCGTGCAGCAGGCACAACGCCAGGTAGTCCTGCACCACGACACTCGCCAGGCTGCCGAACAGCAGATAACGGTCACAGGCCGCGGCCATCGCCGTGGTCGCGGTGTCCCAGCTGTCCGGATTCCACGTGTAGTGCGCGGAAAGCGCCTCGTAGGTCTGCGCGCACGCCTTCGGCAGGCCCGTGCTCCCGCTTGTGTAGACCAGGCGGGCCACGTCGCCAGGCCGCGAGGTCAGCAGCAGCGGCTCGTCGTCGGTTTCCAGCAGGTCCGGCAGTTCGGCGTCCGTGACGGTCAGGTCGAGACCGCCGCTGAGGATGTGGTCGAGCTGCTTGTCGCTGAAGCCCGGCCGGATCCCGACGACCCGCGCGCCCAACGCCCATGCGGCCAGGTACGCGGCCAGTGCCTCCGGCGTCACCGACGTGGTCATCGCGACGCCTGAGCCGCGCTTGACGCCCGCCGCGCGCATCCCGGCGGCGATCCGGCTGGTCAGGCGCAGCAGGTCGGCCCTGGTCACTTCGCGCGACCCGTGTTCGACAGCGATTCGTGACGGTTCGGTGCGCAGTGCGGCGAAGACCGCGTCCGGGAACGACATGGACCTCACCTTAGTGATCGGCACGCCGGGAAAGCCGGAGGAAAGCACCCGCCTGCACCATGCCGCCCGGGGCCGAGGAGGGGAGTCACCACCATGTCGTCGTTCAAGGTCGACGAGGCCGGGCTGGACAAGTTCGCGGACCTGGTCGACCGCTCAGCCGCCGACGCGGAGGCGGTCAGGCAGTACTTCGAGCGGCAGGCCGGAATGGACTGGAACGCCATGACGCCGGGTGTCGCGCAGGAAGGCGTGCTGTTCGGTTATCTCGGCAGGTCGCACGGGATGGTCAAGGCGGAGGCCACCGCCCGGATGAACCAGCTGTGCCGCATCGTGGTCAACTCCGCCGGGAACGTGCGGCTCGCGGCCGACTGGTACCGGCAGACCGACAGCGAGACGGAGGCCTCGCTGGACGCCACGTACCCGGTCGGCACAGCGCCGTACCCGCCCGAGGACACCGCGGAGGTGGGCGTCACCGACGCGGCGTACGCGTTCCAGGACCTGGCGGAGCCGGAGGACGAACTGACGCACCCGGACCCGGCGGTCCTGGTGCCGAAGGCCTCGCAGATCGACTGGCTGGTGCACACCATCGGTGACGGCGTCAGCATCGCGTACTACCTGCGCCGGTTCCTGAAGGACACTTTCGGCGTCGACCCGGTCGACGAGGTCGTGAAGCTGTTCAGCGGTGACTGGGAGGCGTACGGCGGCTGCGCGGTCGTGTGGCGCAACTGCCAGTCCGCGCTCCTGGCCATGGCCGAGAACCTGCACTACTCGGACGCGGGGCTGACACAGGTGTGGGCCGGCAACGCGGCAGACAACGCGATCGCGTTCTTCCAGCAGTTGCGGGTGGCGATGCTGGCCGAGGCCGAGTTCTTCGATTTCCTGTACCGGACGTATGTGGAGTACGTCGACATCGCCTTCCACGCGCAGCAGGTGCTCAACGACATGCTGAACACGATCATCGACCAGGTGCTCGGCCTGCTCGCCATGGCCGGGTTCGCCGTGTCCACCGGCGGTGTGTCACTGGGCGCGACCAGTTCTCTCGCGGCGACGCTGCTGAAGATCTGGGAGGCGATCGGCTACGTGGTCTCGATCTGCACGTTCGTGGTCGACGTCGTCCGGCTCGGCGAGATCATCGGCTCGATCGCCGACCTGCCCGACAAGATGCCGGTTTCCCTGTTGGACAAGCTCGGTCTGCCCGAGGACGTGAACGCCGGCTACCAGCACCCGGGAGTGGTGTAGGCATGGACGAGACGACACGACGGCAGTTGGACGCGGTCCTGCGGCAGATGGCCGCCGGGCCCGACAAGCTGCTCGCCGAGATGGCCACGCAGGTGCGGTCCGGCCGGATGACGTTGCGCGAGGCCGCGTCCGGCTCGGCGTACCGGGAGATCTTCGTGACCGCGGCCCAGCACGTGACCGAGGCCATGCGTGGCACGAGCCATGAGGACCTGGTGCGTGCCGCGAACCAACAGCCGGTCGACGAACCACCGACACGGCGCGAGCCGGAGCCGGTGGCCGACGACGGCTTCGACGAGCCGATCATGCGCGCGGCGCCACCGACGCGGGACAACCGCTGGTCATCGTGACGGCAGACCGAGCTCGGCGAAGATGACAGTGGCCCGTTCGGCTTCACCGAGGCCCGCGTACGCGCGGGCTTCCTCGTAGCGGTCGCCGATCGCCGTGGCGATCGCGCAGGCGGCTTTGTGGTGCTGTACCGCCTCGGCGGCGCTGCCTTGGGCGTGGTGCAGTTCGGCCAACGCGTTCGACACCTGCGCCTGCAGTTGCCGGTTTCCCATGGTGACGGCAGATTCCCACGCTTCGCGGTAGTGGCCGAACGCGCGTTCGTGGTCGCCGAGCCTGCCGAAGGCCGCGCCGAGGAAGTATCTGGCCTCGCCTTCGGCCAGTTGGTTGCCGGAGTCCTTGACGACGATCAACGTCTTGTGCAGCAAGGCGATTGCCTCGTCGTAGTGGCCGGTGTCCACGCGCAACGCGGCGAGGTGGCACAACGCGAACGCCTCGATCTGGCCGTTGGCGGTGGCAAGTGCCTCGTCGAGGAGCACGGCCGCTCGCCGGTGGTCGCCGAGCCGCCGGTACATGTCGCCGAGGTTGGTCAGGATCGCCGCGGTGTGGCGGTCGGGACGCAGGACCAACGCCTGCTCGTAGTGGTCGGCCGCTTCGCGGAACCTGCTGGTGAGCGCGTAGGCGAGACCGAGGTTGTTCAGCACGGCGGCCAGTGCGGAACGGTCGTCGAACGACTCGTGCGCACGCAACGCCCGTGTCAGGTGATCGATGGCGATGTCGTTGTGCCACAGGCGGAGGTGTGCGACCCCAAGTCTGGTGAGCGCGGCACCGGCGGCGGCGCGATCTCCGCGCTGGTCCGCTTCAGCCAGCGCCAACCCGTGCAACGTCAGAGCTTCGTCGTTGTATCCGCCGTTTTCCAGGTAACGCCAAAGGATCGGGGACAGGCGCGCGGTGTACGCCGGTTGGTCCGGCCCTGCCGCGGCCACCAGGTTGGCGCGCTCCGCGTCGAGCCACCGCACGGCGTCGTGACGATCGGCCAACCGCACAGCCTCCGCGACGGGCACGGGGATCTGGGGCCGCGCTTCGTGTGGCGAGATCAGATCCATCGCCGTCGCCGCCATGTGCAGGTACCAGTCGAGCAGGCGGGCGACGGCTTCGGATCGTGTCGGCTCGGCCAGCTCGACCGAGTACGCGCGCAGCAGGTCGTGGACGTGGAAACGCCGGGCAGGCAACGGTTCGACGAGGTTCGCGCGAACCAGGACGTCGAGCGAGCGCTGCGTCTCCCGCACCCCCTGTCCGGCCAGCGCGGCCAGTGCGTGCAGGCTGACATCCGGGGACACGCCGGACAGCCGGAACAGCCGGGCAGCGTCCGGCGGGAGGTGGCGGTACGACCACGAGAACACCGCGCGGACCGCGGTCCGCGGGTCACCGCCCGCGTCGAGCAGGTCCAGTGTGTTCTGTTCGGCGACGAGGTCGGCGACGTCGCTGCCCCGACGGGTCGAGATCAGTTCGGCCGCGATCCGGATCGCCAGCGGCAACCGGGCGCACCGTTCCGCCAGTGCGGCCGTGGCCTCGCGTTCGGCGTCGACGCGGCTCCCGGCGACCGCGCGGATCAGGTCGAACGCCTCGCCGGGCGTGAGCCGGTCGAGATCCACGCGGTGCGCGCCGTCCCGCGCGACGAGCCCGGCCACCGTGTCCCTGCTGGTCACCAGTACGAGACAGGACGGCGATCCGGGCAGCAGCGGCCGCACCTGGTCGGCGGACGCGGCGTTGTCCAGCACCAGCAGGATTCGTTTGCCGTCCACCAGGGTGCGCAACCGGGCGGCTCGCTCGTCCTGGTCGGCCGGGACTCCGGCGCCGTGGACACCCAGCGTGCGCAGGAGACTCGCCAGCACATCCCGGGCGGGCAGGGGTTTCTCCGGTCCGTGGCCCCGCAGATCGACGTACAGCTGGCCGTCGGGGAACTTGTCCCGGTTGCGGTGAGCCCAGTGCACGGCCAGGGTCGTCTTGCCGACGCCCGCCGTGCCGGTGATCGCGACGATCGGCGACGAGGCGGCCACCGAGTCCAAAGTAGATAAATCGGCCGCGCGCCCGGTGAACTCCCCGGTCACATGCGGCAGCTGGGCGGGCGCGGTGAGCAGCGGCCCGAGCGGCTGCCCGGCGAGGATCCGCTGCTCGATCCCACGCAGTCCCGGCCCGGGTTCCACACCGAGCTCGTCGACGATCACCGCACGGGCCTTGCGGTACACGGCCAGCGCGTCGGCCTGCCGTTCGCAGCGGTGCAGCGCTGTCATCAGCAGTCCGTGCAGCCGTTCACGCAACGGATGCGCTTCGACCAGAGCGGTGAGCTCACCGACGATCGCGGCGTGCCTGCCGCATCCCAGTTCGGCCTCGTACAGCGTCTCGGCTGCGACCAGTCTGCGGTCGTTCAGCCGTCGCGCCTCACCGGCCAGCACCGGCACGTCCAAACCCTGATACGGCTCGGTACGCCACAGGCCGAGCGCGTCGCGCAGCAACTCGGCAGCGCGGCGCGGATCGGCCGTCACGAGCGCGGTGGCCTCGTCGGCCAGTGACTCGAAGCGTTCGGCGTCGAGCTCGCCGGGCAGTACTCGCAGCTGGTAGCCACCAGCGCTGAACGACACGCGATCGGGATCGTCAAGAGCCCGGCGCAGCTTGTGCACGTGCAGGTGCAGTTTCTGCGGCGTCCGGTCGTCCACGGCGTCGTTCCACATCGCGTCGGCCAGCGTGCTGACCGGGACCGGCCGGTTGGCCCGGGCCAGCAGGACGCCGAGCAGCGTGCTCCGCAGCTGTCCGCCCATGGCCACGCGACCGGTGCCGGTCCGGATCGCCACCGGCCCGAGTACCTCGAACTTCACCCGGCTAGCTTCGCGTGACCCGCAGCAGTTTGTCGTCGGTTCCGTTCGAAGTCGTCAGGTAGAGGGCGCCGTCCGGGCCCTGGCGTGCGGCGCGCAACCGGCCGTAGTCGTCGTCGAACTCGGGCGGAACGGACACCGACTGCACTTTGCCCGCGTCGTCCAGTTTGAACAGCAGGAGTTTCGCGCCCTTCAGCGCGGTCACCACCAGCGAGCCGTTCAGGTCACGCCACTGCGGGCCGTCGAGGAACGCCGCCGCGCAGACCGCCTCGGTGCGGTCGCCGGACTCCCACAGTGCCGGGATCGCGTCGGGGAAGCGTTTCAAGTCCGTCATCGGGACGTCCTCGTCATAGCTGGTGACGCGGCCGCCCTGCGACGGGTCCCAGCCGTAGTTCTTGCCCGCCAGTTCGATGTTGACCTCGTCGTTCTTGTCCGGGCCGTGTTCGGCCGTGATCACCTGGCCGTTGCCCGGGCGGATCGCCACGCCCTGCACGTTGCGGTGGCCGTAGGTGTAGACCCGCTGCTCGTTGCCGTTCTTCGAGTTCGCGAACGGGTTGCCGGGCGCCGGGCCGCCGGTCTTCACGTCCAGCCGGAGGACCTTGCCGCCGAGGTTCGTGCGGTCCTGCGACGGCGCGGGACGGGCCGTGTCACCGGTGCCCACCAGCAGTGCGCCGTCCGGGGCGATGGTCGGACGGCACCCGGAGTGCCTGCCGCCCTGCGCGACCGGGAAACCCGACAGCATGACGTTCACCCGCTGCGCGCTCGTGCCGTCGGGAGCCAGGCGCCAGCGCACCAGCCGGATGTCCCTGGCGACGCCGTTCTCCCGGTACGTCTGGCACGTGATGAACTCGCGGCTCGTGGCGAAGTCCGGGGCGGGCACCATGCCCATCAGGCCGCCTTCACCGGCGACGAGCACGTCGTCGAAATCGGCCTGGACCTGCGTGACTGTCGCACCCTGCTTGGTCGACGACAGCAACGCGAGCTTGCCGGGCCGCTGGCTGACCAGTGCTTTGCCGTCGGGCAGGAACGCGATGTCCCAGCCGTGCTCCAGGCCGCCCGCGACCGTTTCGATCTTCAGACCGGGCGCCTTGGACTCCTGCGGCGTGCTCGGCTGCTGATCGGTGGCGCCGGTCGGCGGGGGTACTCGGCCCGCGGAGGACTCGCTGCACGCGGACAGGGTGGCGGCGATTGTGACGAGGAGCACAGCTGTTCGTCGCATGAGGACAAGCATGCGCTCCGCAATGTCCGGTTCGTGTGTGGTTACGCACGTGTCGCATGTGTCGGGGCGTGTCACGCTGGGGGCGTGCATCTCAGGATGGAGACGGCCGGGGCCGTCGCGACGCTGACGATCGACCGGCCGGACAAGCGCAACGCGCTGAACCTGGACATGTGGGCGGCGATCCCCGGACTGCTCGGGTCGCTGGGCCCGGACATCAGGGTCCTGCTGATCCAGGGCGGCGAGCACTTCTCGGCGGGCGCGGACATCGCGGAGTTCGAGTCGCTGCGCTCCGGCGCGGACGGCGCGGCCCGATACGGCGAGATCGTGCACGCGGCCGAGCGCGCGATCACGGAGTTCCCGCAGCCGACGATCGCGGTGGTCAACGGGTTCTGCATCGGCGGCGGCTGTGAGATCGCACTGGCCTGCGACATGCGGATCGCGGCGGACAACGCGCGCTTCGGGATCACCCCGGCGAAGCTCGGCATCGTCTACAGCTTCACGTCGACGAAGCAGCTGGTCGACGCGGTGGGCAAGGCGTGGGCGAAGCAGATCCTGTTCACCAGCGAGATCATCGACGCGGCGACGGCACTGCGGATCGGCCTGGTCAACGAGCTGCACCCGGTCGGCGACCTGGAAGCACGGGCGAAGGAGCTGGCGGACACGATCGCCGGTCGCGCCCAGGTGACGGTCCGGGGCTCGAAGAAGATCATCAACCGGATCGCCGACGGGGAACACGAGGACGACAGCGTCCGCGCCTTGTACGACGAGGCCGTGCACAGCGCCGACTACGCGGAAGGTGTGCGGGCTTTCCTGGAGAAGCGCGCCCCGAAGTTCTAGCGAGAGTTCCAGCGAGGCAGGTCGAAGACGCCGAGTTTCTGGCCCTGGGTGTGGGAGTCCCATTCGGCGTGGGTGAAGGTGAGGGTGCCCGCGTCGGGGTGGTGGGAGTTGCGGACGAGGACAGCGGTGTCGGTCAGCATGACCTCGACGCAGTTGCTCCCGCCGCCGGAGAACTTGGTCCAGGTGTTGGGTTCCAGCGCCATGTTCGCCTCACTTCACCGACGAGTTGCGAGTTCATCGATCATATCGAGGCTGGTCAACGGATCCAGGGCCGTAAGTCGCACGTCGTCGAACCGGCGGGCCGCCTCGGCGATCAGTGAGTCGTGTTCGAGGAAGTGCTCGTTGACACTGGTGTCGACGCTGGCCAGGGTCGCCAGGTTGGCGATCTCGTAGATGGTGAGAGTGGCGCCGAGAAGTTGATGTTCGCGGGCGTTCAGCGGCAGGACTTGGACTGTGATGTTGGGCTGTTGCCTGCAGAGATCGCGAACGTGCGTCAGTTGCTCGCGCATCACCGCGTAGCCGCCGATGTTCTTGTGCAGCGCTGCTTCGCCGACCACGGCCCGGAGTTCGAGTGCTTCTTCGGGGCGGGTCAGGACTTCGCTCAAGGTCAGCCGGAAGTTGAGCCGCACACCGAGCTTGTCGGTGGTGTGGCCCCAGCGCGCCATGATCGCTTGGGCGTAGCTCCTGGACTGCAAGATGCCGGGGAAGATCTCGGGGCTGTAGTACTGGATCGCTGTCGCCGCCGCGATCACGTCGGCACAGCGGCGCTGGTGCGGTTGGATCGCGGCGCCCCTTGGCACACGTGCCACCGATCGGTGTGCCTCGCGGTTGACTGCGATCAAGTCGGCGGCCTGGTCTTCGGGAACGTCATAGAGTTCGAGCAGCCGGGCCAGTCTGGCGTGGGCGATCTTGGTTCGGCCCTGTTCCATGTTGCTGAGCGTCGTCGAGGTGATGCCGAGTTTTCCGGCGGGCACCTCTCGATCGAAGCCCGCTTCCAGGCGCATTCGTTTGAGCGTGGTGCCGACTTGGATGCGTTCGGCGGTTCGACGCTGACCGGAAGGCATCGAGGTTCACCCTTTCGAGGCTCGGCTGAAATGAGACTCGCACCCTATGCTGATCGCTCAAGGTCGCTTACAGCCGAGCGTAGCAAGTCTCGGTCCTCATCGGATGGGAGTGGTTCGGCGTGTCCTACAACGGGGTCCAGGTCAGCGCCTGGTTCAAGATCGAGAACCGGTGCCACATCGAATACAACGTCTGCGCCAACGAAGTGGAGTTCACCCTCGGCGGCCGGACCGACGGATTCGACTTCGTGGCCACGGAAGACGGCCTGGAGCAGCTGATCACCGTCGGCACCGAGGCACTCCGGGACCTGCGGGCGACCGGCTCAGACGAGGGTGATCCGGTCGGGTGAGGGCAGTTCCGTCGGCGGCTCGTCGGTGTGCCAGGCGTATTCCAACGCCGCGAGGACACCCTTGTCGACCCAGACGAGCAGTTCACCGATGTCTTCGACGTACGCGTAGCCGGGCAGTACGCCCGATATGCCTTCGGCCGGGGTCGCGTTCGGCACCTCGATGTCCACACTGAGTGAGCCCTCCGACCACGCCGAGGTCACCTCGGCGTGGTCGAGCTGGGCGAGCAGCCCGGGGTGTGCGGCCAGGATTCGGCGCAGCACCGCGCGTTCCGCGTCGTTGAGCGGTCGTCGGGTCACGCCCGAACCGTAGCGGTCGCCCTGCGCTGTCGGACCTTCGACGTAAGCTTGTCGGGTCCGACTCTTCGGCAAGGGGAAGCTTCCGTGTCTCACGCTCCGCTGACTGGTCTGCTGGCCGGTCTGTCCGCCGATCCCGCGGTCAGGGCTGTCGCCGAGGCCGCAGGCGCACCCGGTTACGAACTCGAAGGCCCGCCCGCGGTGCGACCGGTGGTCGCCGCGACGCTCGCCGCCCACTCGATGGTCCTCGCCGTCACCGCGACCGGCCGTGAGGCCGACGACCTGACGGCCGCGTTGCGTGACTTGCTGGGTAAGGAGGCGGTCGCGGAGTTCCCCTCGTGGGAGACGTTGCCGCATGAGCGCTTGTCACCGCGCGCCGACACGGTCGCCCAACGCCTGTCCGTGCTGCACAAACTGGCGCACCCGAACGGTCAGCCCATCAAGGTCATCGTCTCGACCGTGCGCAGCCTGATCCAGCCGATGGCGCCCGGTCTCGGCGAGCTCGCCCCCGTGTACCTCAAGACGGGCGAGGAGCACGACTTCGACGAGCTGATCGAGCGCCTTGTCGTGCTCGCGTACACCCGCGTCGACATGGTCGAGAAGCGCGGCGAGTTCGCCGTGCGCGGCGGCATCCTCGACCTCTTCCCGCCGACCGCGGAGCACCCGTACCGCGTCGAGTTCTGGGGCGACGAGGTCAGCGAGATCCGGCCGTTCTCCGTGGCCGACCAGCGCTCGCTGCCGACGAAGGTCACCGAGGTCACCGCGCCGCCGTGCCGTGAGCTCCTGCTGACCGAGTCGGTCAAGCGCCGCGCGGCGGACCTGGCGACCGACCACGCTGCCGACGCGCACCTGGCCGAGATGCTGACCAAGCTCTCCGGGGGCATCCCCGTCGAGGGCATGGAGGCGTTGATCCCCGTGCTCTGCGACGGCGAGCTGGAACTGCTCACCGACGTCCTGCCGGACGGCTCGCACGTCCTGGTCATCGACCCGGAGAAGATCCGCACCCGCGCCCACGACCTGGTCCGCACCGGTCAGGAGTTCCTCGAGGCATCGTGGATGGCCGCCGCGGGCGGCGGCAAGGCACCGATCGACCTCGGCGCGTCGGCGTACCGCGAACTGGGCGAGATCGTCACCCACGCCCGCGAAACCGGCCGCAAGTGGTGGACGCTCAGTCAGCTCACCGGCGCCGACGACGTGCTTTCCCTTGGCATCAAACAGGTCGACTCGTACCGCGGCGACATCGAGCGCGCCTTCACGGACCTGCGTGCGCACACGGCAGCCGGAGGAGCGGCGGTTCTCGTCGTGCCCGGCAGCGGAACGGCCCAGCGTGCCGTCGAGCAGCTGGGCGAGGCCGAGGTCCCCGCCAGGTTCGCCGCGGACGGGCTGACCGAGGCGCCCCAGCGTGGCGTCGTCACGGTTGTCCGCGGCGCGCTCGAAGACGGGTTCATGGCGCCGGACTCCGCGCTGGTCGTGCTCACCGAGACGGACCTGACCGGCGGGCGGCACGGCACGTCCACAAAGGACATGTCGGCCAAGATGCCGTCCCGCCGCCGCAACGCCGTCGACCCGCTGGCCCTCAGGACCGGCGACTACGTCGTGCACGAACAGCACGGCATCGGCAAGTACATCGAGATGGTCCAGCGCACCGTCGCGGGGGCCACGCGTGAGTACCTCGTGCTGGAGTACGCGTCGTCCAAGCGCGGCCAGCCCGGTGACCGCCTGTTCGTGCCGACCGACCAGCTCGACGAGGTCTCCCGCTACGTCGGCGGCGAGCTGCCGACGTTGAACAAGCTCGGCGGTTCGGACTGGAAGAACACGAAAGCCAAGGCGCGCAAGGCCGTCAAGCAGATCGCGGCCGAGCTCGTGCAGCTCTACGCGGCCCGCCAGTCCGCGCCGGGGCACGCGTTCGGGCCGGACACGCCGTGGCAGCGCGAACTGGAGGACGCGTTCCCGTTCACTGAGACCGTCGACCAGATGGCCGCGATCGACGAGGTCAAGGCCGACATGCAGCGCGGCGTCCCGATGGACCGCGTGATCTGCGGCGACGTCGGCTACGGCAAGACCGAGATCGCCGTGCGCGCGGCGTTCAAGGCGGTGCAGGACGGCAAGCAGGTCGTCGTGCTCGTGCCCACCACGCTGCTGGCCCAGCAGCACCTCAACACGTTCGCCGAGCGGATGCGGTCCTTCCCGGTGACCATCAAGGGCCTGTCCCGGTTCACCGACCCCGGCGAGTCCGAGCAGACCATCGCGGCCCTCGCGGACGGCGAGGTCGACATCGTGATCGGCACGCACCGCCTGCTGCAGACCGGCATCCGCTACAAGGACCTCGGCCTGGTGATCGTCGACGAGGAGCAGCGCTTCGGCGTCGAGCACAAGGAACACATCAAGGCCCTGCGCACGCACGTGGACGTGCTGACCATGTCCGCCACGCCGATCCCGCGCACCCTGGAGATGTCGCTGGCGGGCATCCGCGAGATGTCCACGATCCTGACCCCGCCGGAGGACCGGCACCCGATCCTGACCTATGTCGGCGGCTACGACGAGAAGCAGGTCGGCGCGGCGATCCGGCGTGAGCTGCTGCGTGACGGCCAGGTGTTCTTCGTGCACAACCGGGTCTCGTCGATCGAACGCGCGGCCAAGCGGATCCGGGAACTCGTGCCCGAGGCCCGCGTGGTCACCGCGCACGGCCAGATGAACGAGGACCGCCTGGAGAAGATCATCCAGGGCTTCTGGGAACGCGAACACGACGTGCTCGTGTCCACCACGATCGTCGAGACGGGCCTGGACATCTCCAACGCCAACACCCTGATCGTCGAACGCGGCGACCTGCTCGGCCTCGCCCAGCTGCACCAGCTGCGCGGCCGCGTCGGCCGTGGCCGCGAACGCGGGTACGCGTACTTCCTGTACCCGCCGGAGGCGCCGCTCACCGAGACCGCACACGACCGGCTGGCCACGATCGCCCAGAACACCGAGCTCGGCGCCGGGATGGCCGTGGCCATGAAGGACCTGGAGATCCGCGGTGCGGGCAACATCCTCGGCGCCGAGCAGTCCGGGCACATCGCGGGCGTCGGCTTCGACCTCTATGTCCGGCTCGTCGGCGAGGCCGTCGAAGCGTTCCGCAGGCACGCGGGCGCGGACGGGCCGGAAGGCGAGGAAGAGCTCGCCGAGGTCCGCGTGGACCTGCCGGTCGACGCGCACATCCCGCACGACTACGTGCCGGGCGAGCGGCTGCGGCTGGAGGCGTACCGCAAGATCGCCGCGGCCCGCGACGCCGACGACCTCGCCGGGGTGCTGGAGGAGCTCAAGGACCGCTACGGCGCGCCGCCGCTGCCGGTCGAGCGGCTCTTCGCCGTGGCGACGTTCCGCCAGGCCTGCCGTGTCCACGGCGTCACCGAGGTCATCACGCAGGGCGCCATGATCAGGTTCGCCCCGCTCGACCTGCGCGACTCCCAGATCGTGCGGCTCAAGCGGCTGCACCCGAAGGCCAACTACAAGGCGGTCACCAACACCGTCGTGGTGCCCCGCCCCACCGAGGGACCGGCCGGTGGCCGGATCGGCGCGCCGCAGCTGCGTGACCAGGAGCTGCTCAAGTGGTGCACCGACTTCCTGCAGAGCCTGGTGATCGCCCCGGCCCCAGTCGGGTGAACGATCCGGCTGTGAGAGGCTAATCACCGTGACGACTGCCATGCGCCGCTCAATCGGGATGCTCGCCGCGACCACCCTGCTCGTGGCCGGGTGCAGTGCCGGGCAGGGAGACCCCAAGGTCGCCCTGACCGTTGGTGACGTGACCGTGTCGACCGTCGAACAGGTCCAGCAGAAGCTCAACGACCTGCTGGCCACCAACAAGGCCGCGCAGGACCAGGCCCGCCAGCGCAAGCTGGACGTGGTCTCGCGTGGCATCGTCACGCAGCAGGCGCTCAACCAGCTGACCGCCGACGCGGTGAAGAAGTCGGGCATCACCATCGACGAACAGCTCGTCGAGCAGTCGGTCCCGTCGTTGACCGGTCCGCAGGCCACCCAGGGTGACCCGTTCCAGTCGATCGTGGACGCCGCCTTCCCGGCCAAGGACATCACCCGCACCCGGCTGGCGCTGATCGAGCTCGGTGGCCGTGCGGTCGGCCGCTCCGCCGTCACGTTCGACGCCGCGTTCCCGCAGAAGCTCGAGGACGCGCAGGCGCTGGCCAAGAAGGTCGCGGAGAACCCGGCCAAGTCGGCCGAGCTGATGCAGGCCGTGCCGAACCCGGCGCAGGAGGCGATCATCGGCCAGACCCAGGACCCGGCGAAAGCCCGCGACCCGCAGTCGCTGATGCAGGCGGCGTCGTCCCCGCTGTTCAACCTGCCGACCGGCACGGTCACCGCGACCAGGCTGGGCGGCGAGACCGGCGGCTACGTCGTCTTCTACCTCAAGAGCAAGCAGCCCGCGCAGCCGCCGCAGGGCTTCGACCCCACCTCGGTCGACCCGCTCCAGCTGGCCCAGGTCGGCCAGGCCCAGCTCGTGTCCCTGGCTCAGCAGACCGGCATCCACCCGAACCCCCGGTACGGCTCGTGGGACCCGGTGACGCTGAAGGTCGTCTCCGGTGAGGAAGCGGCCGCGGCCAGCACCGTCCTGCAGGTCAAGACCCCGAAGCCGTGACCCCCGGCGAGAAGCTGCTCGAAGCGGTGGTGGTCATGGACCGCCTCCGCTCACCGGGCGGGTGCCCGTGGGACGCCGAGCAGACCCACGAGTCGCTGCGGCAGTACCTGATCGAGGAGTGCTTCGAGCTGATCGAGGCCATCGAGGACGGCGACCGCGCCGCGCTGCGTGAGGAACTCGGCGACGTGCTGCTGCAGGTGCTGTTCCACGCCAGGGTGGCGCAGGAAGACCCGGACGACCCGTTCACCATCGACGACGTGGCCGCGACCCTGTCGGCGAAGCTGATCGGGCGGCACCCGCACGTCTTCGCGACGGACCCGGAAGTCCGCGACTCCGCGACGCAGGAGAAGCGCTGGGAGGAGCTCAAGCAGGTCGAGAAGAAGCGGGAATCCAGCATCGACGGCGTCGCGCTCGGCGCACCCGCGCTGGCACTGGCCGCGAAGCTCGCCCAGCGCACCGCTCGCGCCGGTTTCCCCGTCGACCTGCTGCCCTCCGGGGACAGCCCGGCCGAGCAGCTTTTCACGACGGCCGCCCGCGCCAAGATCTCGGGCGAGGAGCCGGAAGGCGATGTCCGCTCGGTCGCCCGGAAGTTCGCCGAGGACGTCCGGACCGCCGAACGCGCCGCCAAGGACGCGGGCCTGGACCCGTCGGCGTTGTCCGAGCAGGATTGGCGCCGGTTCTGGCCCAGGTAAGTTGGGACTGGTGAGCAACGCGTATCTCCGGTTTCCCCACCTGCACGGCGATCTGGTCACGTTCGTGGCCGAGGACGACGTCTGGCTCGCGCCGATGGACGGTGGCCGGGCGTGGCGGGTGTCCGCCGACCAGGTTCCGGTCACCCGGCCGAGGATCTCGCCGGACGGGCAGCACGTCGTCTGGACGAGCACCCGTGACGTCGAGCCGGAGGCGTACGTGGCACCGGTCGACGGCGGGGAAAGCCGCAGGCTGACCTACTGGGGATCGGTCAAGACCACCGCACTCGGCTGGAACTCGTCCGGTGAGGTGCTCGCGATCAGCTCCGCCGGTCAGGCGCAGTTCCGCCGGACGTGGGCGTACGCCGTCCCGCTCGACGGTCAGCCCCGGCAGTTGCCGTGGGGGCCGCTCGGCGACATCACCTACCGCGAGGACGGCGCGGTGCTGGTGCAGACGCGGGAATCGGTGGAGCCCGCGTGGTGGAAGCGGTACCGCGGCGGCACAGTCGGCCGGTTCTGGGTGGACACCGCCGGATCCGGCGAGTTCACCCGCATCCTGCCCGAACTGGACTCCAGCCTGGTGTCGCCGATGTGGGTCGGCGACCGGATCGCGTTCCTGTCCGACCACGAGGGCATCGGCAGCGTCTACTCGTGCCTGCCCGACGGCACGGACCTGCGGCGCCACACCGAACACGAGTTCTACGCCCGCAACGCGTCCACGGACGGCACACGCGTGGTGTACCACTCGGCGGGCGACATCTGGGTCCTGGACAGCCTTGAGGCGTCGCCGCGTCAACTGCCGATCAGGCTCGGCGGGTCGCGGGTTTCGCGTCAGCAGTACCCGATCTCGGCCCGGTACGCGCTGAACGAGGCCACACCCGACCACACCGGTCGCGCCAGCGTCGTCGAGGTTCGCGGGACCGTGCACTGGTTGACCCACCAGGACGGTCCCGCGCGTGTGCTGTCCGCGCAACCCGGTGTGCGGGCCCGGCTTCCCCAGGTTCTCGGGGCTACCGGGCACGTCGTGTGGGTGACCGATGTCGACGGCGACGAGGCGCTGGAGATCGTGCCGGTCGACGGGCCGGCTTCGGTGCAGGCCGCGCCGCGGCGGATCGGCGCGGGGCAGATCGGGCGTGTCCACGAGCTCGTCGCGGCGCCGGACGGGCGGCGCGTCGGCATCGCCACCAACGACGGCAAGGTCCTGCTCGCCGAGGTGGAAACCGGCGAGACCAGGACCGTGACCCACGTGCGCGACGGAGATCCGACCGGACTGCAGTTCTCGCCCGACTCTGGCTGGCTGGCCTGGTCGCACCCCGGCCCGCCGCCGCTGCGCCAGATCAGGATGGCCGACACCACTAGTTTGTCCATTGTGGACGTGACGCCGCTTCGGTTCGACGACCACGAACCGGTGTTCACCTTGGACGGCAAGTACTTGGCGTTCCTGTCCGCGCGGAGCTTCGACCCGCACTACGACTCCCACGTGTTCGACATGTACTTCGCGGGCGGCTCCCGGCCGTACCTCGTCCCGCTGTCGGCCACCACGCCGTCGCCGTTCGCACCCCAGGTCCAGGGGCGCCCGGTGACCGAGCCCGACGACGAGAAAGAATCCGACGACGCCGAGACACCGCGCGTTTCCGTTGACGTGGAAGGCATCGCGGACCGGCTGGTCGCCTTCCCGGTGGAGTCGGCGCGGTACTGGTCGCTGTACCCGGCCAAGGACAGCGTGCTGTGGATGACCCGTCCGCTGACCGGCGAACTCGGCCACGACATGGCGTCGACCGACGACAGCCCACCCCGGCCGTCGCTCGAGCGCTTCGACTTCGCCAAGCGCCGCGCGGAATCCCTCGTCGACGCGCTCGACGAGTTCAGGGTGAGCGGCGACGGCAAGCGAATCGTGGTGCAGGACGGGCGATCCCTACGCGTGCTGCCGTCGGACCACAAGGTGGACGACGACAGCACCGACAACGTGGACGTCGACCTGTCCAGGATCCGGGTGACCGTGGACCCGCCCGCGGAGTGGCGCCAGTCCTACGACGAAGCCGGACGGCTGATGCGCGACCACTTCTGGCGCAGCGACATGGGCGGGCTCGACTGGGCGGGGCAGTTGGACCGCTACCGATTCCTGGTGCCCCGCTTGGGATCCTACGACGACCTCTGCGACCTGCTGTGGGAAGTGCAGGGCGAGCTGGGGACGTCACACGCGTACGTCTTCGAGAACCGGGATTCGCCGGATGCTCGTGTTCGGGTCGGGCTGCTGGGGGCTGATCTGTCGCCGGATTCGGCGGGTGTCTGGCGTATCGATCGGATCCTGCCCGCGGAGACCTCGGATCCCGAAGCTCGCTCGCCGCTGCGTGCGCCCGGCGTCGCCGCTCGCGTCGGTGACGCGATTCTTGCTGTGGACGGCCGTGTTGTGGAGGCTGCGGGTCCTGCGCCCTTGCTCGCTGGTTCGGCTGGTAAGCCTGTCGAACTGACTCTTGGCCCGGCGGCCGGTGGTGCGCCGCGCCGTGTCGTCGTTGTTCCTCTGTTGGACGACACGCCTTTGCGGTACCACGCCTGGGTCGCGGATCGGCGTGAGCGTGTGCATTCGTTGTCCTCGGGCAAGGTCGGGTATTTGCACGTTCCCGACATGTTGTCCGCCGGGTGGGCTCAGCTGCACCGGGACTTGCGGTTGGAGATGCGCAGGGACGCGCTTGTCGTTGACATCAGGGAGAACCGCGGTGGACATCTTTCCCAGCTGGTGATCGAGAAGCTGGCTCGGCGGGTGATCGGGTGGCAGGTGGCCCGGGATGGCACTCGTCCAGAGACCTATCCGCAGGACGCTCCGCGTGGTCCCATCGTTGCGATCGCCGATGAGCAGGCCGGTTCCGACGGGGACATCGTCAATGCCGCCATCAAGGCTCTCGGGTTGGGCCCTGTTGTCGGTATGCGGACCTGGGGCGGGACCATCGGGATCGACATGCGCTACCACTTGATCGACGGGACTCTGGTGACCCAGCCTTGCTATGGGACTTGGCTGGAGGGGTCCGGGTGGGGCGTTGAGAACCACGGTGTGGATCCGGATGTCGAGGTTCCTACTACGCCTATGGATTATGCCGCTGGGCGGGATCCTCAATTGGACACTGCCGTTCGGTTGGCTGTGGAGGCTTTGGAGAGTCGTCCGGCTGTTACTCCTCCTGGTTTGCCTGAGTTGCCTTAGAGGACGTCTCACGCGGTTGATCATGATCTGTCTTGTGGTTGACGATCTGCCGACGAGGTTGGTGCCGGGTTATGCCGGTGGGGCGACCTGGGCGCTGGGCTGGTTCGCGCGTCGCAGGGACTCGGCGATGAAGCCGTTTGCTTTCAACTCTTCCACCACGCCGTGCAGGTACTCGATGGTCTCCGGCTGCCGGGTCTTCGTTGTTCCCACGGCTTGCTGGATGTGCATGAAGGCTTCGTCGATGAGGCGCAGGTCTGGGTTCGCTGCCACGAACTCCGTCATCGGCTGGCGGATTCCGGCCGCGACGTCCATGTCGGCCGGGTGGAACACCGCCGTTCCCTCCTCCCCGCGAACCACTGTCGCGTGCTGCAGTGTGCGGGTCAGGTACAGGTCGTAGGCCGAGCCCCGCTGCACGCCGATCCGGACGCCCTCGCCGTCCACATCTGCCACGGTCTTCAACGGCGATGAGGTGGGCACTGCGAACACGCCCTCGATCAACGCGTAGGGCGCGGTGAACGCCACCTCTTTCGCACGGGCCGGTTCGATGGCCAGGAAGCAGATGTCCGCCTCGCCTGCCGTCATCGCCTCGAACGACTTTCGTGCCGCGTCGAAGCACACGAACTGCACCGGCACGTCCAGGCGCCTGCCCAGTTCGGTCGCTATGTCCACCGTCACGCCTGTGGGCTCCGATGGCGTTCCCTGGGCCAGGATGGGGTTGCCCAGGTTTATCGATGCGCGCAGTGTGCCCGTTCGTGCCAGGTCGTCGGCGATGGTCATGGGGGCCATTATCACCTGATCAGCGTTGGACGAACTCGGCCAGCACCCGCAACCCAACCCATGGGCGAAGCGTCTGACAGTGTGTGGAGCAACTGGTCACTAGAGTTAGGTAAGGCTCGCCTGCGCTGTCCAGTCCAATGTCGGGTTGGTCGGAAAGGTCTGATTCTGCGGGCGAGTAGTCGCATTGCGTACTGTGGGGTTCGATGACTTCTTCGCTGCCGATCGCACCACCCTCACCTGAGCGACCTCGGCCCAAGCGTCGCGGCCTGCCGAAGCTGCTGGTGATCGGACTGATCATCGGCGTCGTCGTGGCCGCCTACCTCGTGCTGCGGGACCACGACGAGCCCAGGAAGAAGGCCAGGCAGCCGCAGTTCCCCGTGCCCGCGCTCACCCCGGCCGCACGCACCACCCTGCCGTTCCAGGCATCGCCGGTCGACATGGCGGCCGTGCCGGACATGAGCCGCCGGATGCAGATCCCCGAGCGGGCGCTGATCGCGTACGCCAAGGCCGAGCAGCGCCAGCGCGAGACCAACGCGAACTGCGGCATCTCATGGACCATGCTCGCCGGGATCGGCCGCAAGGAGTCGTTCCACGGCCGGATCAACAGCACCACCCTCAACCCGGACGGCACGCTGTCCAAGCCCATCATCGGCGTGCCGCTGGACGGCTCACCCGGTTTCAAGGCGATCAAGGACACCGACAAGGGCGTGTGGGACGGGGACACGACGTGGGACCGCGCGCTCGGGCCCATGCAGTTCCTGCCCACGACCTGGAAGCGGTGGGGCGTGCGGTTCAGCGGCGACGGCAAACCCGCGGACCCGCAGAACCTCGACGACTCGGCCGCGACGGCGGCGAGGTACCTCTGTGAGTCCGGCGGGAACAAGCTCACCACTCCGGCCGGGTGGTGGCAGGCTGTCCTGACGTACAACGAGTCGGTCGCCTACGGCCGGGACGTGTTCAGCGGCCAGGAGGCGTACGCCAAAGCTGTCCAGCCCGGGTGACCGGGACGGCTGAACTTCGCCAGGTGTCGGCTGTTCGGTGACGGTACCGGCAACCCGTTCGGTGCAACGGGTGCCGCTGGTCATCTCCAGTTAAGCCACTGGGCGTGTGGCGTTCACGGCCCCACGCCGTGGTGTCCACCCATGGGATGAATTGTCTGCCCCGACCGCGGAAAGGTCACCATTCCGCGGTCGGGGAGGGGACATGGCGAGATTCCAGTGTTTCAGATCCGATTCGAGCGGTGTCAGATGGCGACTGCTCGGTGGCAACAACCGCGTGCTCGGGGTGTCGGTGCGGGGGCACATCGACCAGACGGCCGCGCTCCGCGAACTGGACCTGCTTCGAGAAGAGACGGGCACGACACGGCTCGACTTCGAGCGGTCGGCGACCGGGCAGTGGTGGTGGCACCTGGCCGTCTCGGACACGCCGGTCGCCAGGTCGGCCCAGGGCTTCGCGCGCAAGATCGACGCCGATCTGGCCGCCAAGAGGTTCATGCGCCGGATAGGTGAGGCGACGCTCGACGCGTCGGTGATGGTGTTCCAACCGGGGCACCGCGGCCGCGCGACCAATTCCGTTAATTGACAACCAGATGAACGCGCCGCCTGCCGGTCACGGCTGGCCGGGGAACACCCGTCTGAGTGGGTTTCCCCTCAGCCACAACGAGTCTGAAGATTCTCCCGTTCTCACACGAAACGGAGGGGTCATGAGGATTCGAATCGTGTCCGGCATGGTTGGCGGACTGCTCGCGCTCGGCCTCGGCATCGGTGCCACACCGGCGCTGGCCGCCGACACCGGCGTGGTGGAACTCGCGCGGGAAGCGAGAACCCACACGTCGCAGACCGTGGTCACCGTGGACTCGGGCGCGGCGGTGGCTTTCGAGTTCTTCACCATCAAGCTCGAGGCGTTACGGCCGGCCAGCGCCACCGGGCTGGCGTACGCGTTCCCGGCATGCGTGCGTCACAACGGCACCGCGGAACTGGCCGGTGGCCTGAAGTTCACCACCGGCAACAAGTACGTCAAGGTGAACTCCATCGTCATCGACCCCAGGAACAACGTCGTCAAGGCGTCGGTCGCCGGTCGCCGGATCGACGTCTTCTCGCTCAACGGCCAGAACCTCGTGCTGACCGCCGCGGGCGCGAACGCGCTGAACAAGGGTCTCGGCTTCGACGGGCTCTTCGCCGAGGGCTTCGTTTTCGGCGAGTTCGTCACCAACAAGTAGCCGTGTGGCCGCAGCGGCACGTTGGGTGTGCGTTCACCTGACGTGCCGCCGCTGGACACAACCACAAGCTTCGCTGTCACGGCAAGGAATTCTGCGATCCTGGAGGACAACCGACTGATGACCACGCAAGTCGACCGGCCACGCCCGGTGCGGCCATCAGTGCCCGTGTCCGACCGGGTGTTCAGGGGTACGGTGCGCGCGGCGGGCATCGCCGTGCTCGTGATCATGGGCGCCATCGGCCTTTTCCTCGCCTACCAGGCAGTTCCTACGTTGCGGCAGTTCGGCTGGGGGTTCTTCACCGAACCGTCGTTCATCCCGAACCAGGAAAAACTCGGTATCGCCGCGGTCGGCTTGTTCACGCTCCAGGTCGCCGGAGTGGCGATCGTGCTGGCGTTCCCGCTGGCACTGGCGACGGCCCTGTACATCTCGGAGTACGCGCCCGCTCGGCTCAGGCGGACGCTGATCGCGATCCTCGACCTGATGGCCGCGATTCCCAGCGTGGTCTACGGCCTGTTCGGGTTCGTGTTCCTGACACCGCACATGATCTACCTGTCCCGGTGGTTGTCGAAGTACTTGGGATTTCTGCCGTTCTTCGACGTGCGCACCGACGTGAACGCGGCGTCGTGGGAACAGTCGCTGTACACCTCGTCGCCGTTCATCGCAGGCGTCGTCGTGGCGATGATGGTGCTGCCCTTCGCCGCGTCGATCATGCGGGAGGTGTTCTCGCAGGCACCCCTGGGGGAACGGGAAGGCGCGCTGGCACTGGGATCCACCCGCTGGGGCGTGATCCGTTCGGTGGTGCTGCCGTTCGGCAAGGGCGGGGTGATCGGCGGCACCATGCTCGCGTTGGGGCGCGCGCTCGGCGAAACCATCGCCGTGGTGATGATCCTGGCGCCGGTGTTCGACATCCGGTTGCGCATCCTCGAGAACGGTGGCGTGACGATCTCGTCGTTGATCGCACTGCGATTCGGTGAGGCGACCCAGTCCCAACTGTCCTCGCTGATGGCCGCGGGACTCGTGTTGTTCCTGTTCACGCTGGTGGTCAACACGGTGGCGTCGACGATCGTGGCCCGCACCCGCAGCGGGTCGGCCACCGAGATCTGAGGGGGGAGAACGACAGTGGCAGCTCCGGCGATCGAAGACGAAGCCACCCAGGAGCAACCGCCCGACGCCCAGCCCGAACCGGAGGCGGAGCCGGACCGGGAGATCGTCGACGACGAGTCGCGCAAACGGGACCTGCGCAGCAGGACACTCGACGACGTACTCGCGGCGGCGGGGTCGCTGCTCGGCGCGCTCGGCCTGGTGTGGGTCCTCTACGAGAACCTGTTGCCGACGTCGGGTCCGTTGGGTTTCTTCGTTTCCTGGTTCGTGGTGTTCGTGCTGATGTACGCGGGCGTCACGGCGATGCGGCATCCACGGACGGTCATGGCCGACCGGGTCGTGTCCGCGGTGGTCCACGCGTTCGCCGGCCTGGTCGGTCTCTCAGTGCTGCTCGTGATCGGCTACACAGCGGTCCGTGGAGCAGAGGCATTGGTGCACATCAACTTCTTCACCTCGGACCTGAGCAGCGCGGGCCCGCTCGACCCGCTCACCGTCGGTGGTGTGCTGCACGCGTTGGTCGGCACCCTGGTGGAGATCATGATCGCGGTGGTGATCACGTTGCCGCTCGGCATCGGGACCGCGGTGTACCTCAACGAGGTCGGCGGCAGGCTTTCCCGTGTGGTCCGGACGGTCGTCGAGGCGATGACCGCGCTGCCGTCCATTGTGGCCGGTCTGTTCGTGCTGACCACCGTGGTGCTGATGGCCGGTTTCCAGCGCAGTGGCCTGGCCGCGGCGTTGGCGATCAGCGTGATGATGCTGCCGATCATCGCGCGGTCCGCCGAAGTCGTGCTCCGGGTGGTGCCTGGCGGCCTGCGGGAAGCCAGTCTCGCGCTCGGTGCGTCGCAATGGCAGACGGTGTGGCGAGTCGTGCTGCCGACCGCGCGTCCGGCCCTCGCCACGGCGTTGATTCTCGGCATCGCCCGTGGCATCGGTGAGACGTCGCCGGTGCTGCTCACCGCCGGGTACACCACGTACCTGGGGTTTGACCCGACCTCGGGGCCGATGGTGTCCCTGCCGTTGATGACCTACCAGCTTTCGCGTTCGTCCGAACAGGTGGACCAGGCGCGTGCCTTCGGCGCCGCCACGGTTCTGCTGCTGGTCGTGTTGCTGTTGTTCGTGGTCGCGCGTGTCGTGGCGCGGTCGAAGACCGGAAGGTGATCATGATGAACCGGCCGCGCCACCGGATGGCCGCCACGCTGCTCGTCGTCGTCCTGCTCGGCCTGAGTTCGGCGGCGGGGTCGGCGCAGGCCCAGACCTACCAGGGGATCAACGGTTCCGGCTCGACCTGGAGCGGGAACGCCGTCGCACAGTGGGTCGCGGACGTCAAGAACGTCGGCATGCGTGTGGACTACGGCTCGATCGGCTCCAGCCAGGGGCGGTTGCAGTTCGCGCAGAAGCTCACCCACTTCGGCGTGACCGAGATCCCCTACGGGATCAAGGACCAGCTCACCGGCAACACCGACAGCTCGCAGGGCAGGCCGTTCGCCTACATGCCGATCGTGGCGGGTGGCACCTCGTTCATGTACCACCTGAAAAAGGGTGGGCAGCTGGTCCGCAACGTGCGACTGTCCGGCGCGACCATCACCAAGATCTTCTCCGGTCAGATCACCAACTGGTCGGATCCAGCGATCACGGCCGACATGAACGGCCAGGCCCTGCCGTCGAAGAAGATCATCCCGATCACCCGCTCGGACGGCTCCGGGACGTCGGCCCAGTTCACCAAGTGGATGGCCGAACAGCACGGGGGCATCTGGAAGCACGGGATGACCTCGTACTTCCCGCAGATCCCCGGAGCGGTGGCCAAGGGCAGCTCCACCGACATGGCGCAGTACATCTCGGCCCAGTACGGCGAAGGGGCGATCGGCTACGTCGAGTACTCGTACGCGCGTGCACAGAACTACCCGGTGGCGAAGGTGCTCAACGGTGCGGGCTACTTCACCGAGCCGACGGACTCCAACGTCGCGGTGGCGCTGCAGGCAGCGAAGATCGACAAGAGCGACCCGAACAATCCGGCCACCTACCTGACACAGGATCTGAGTGGCGTCTACGTCTACAACGACAAGCGCACGTATCCGCTGTCGTCCTACTCGTACATGATCCTGCCGACGTCGGTCGACGGCAAGATCAACGAACAAACGGGCTTCACCCTCGGCGCGTTCGCCTACTACTTCCTGTGCCAGGGACAGCAGAAAGCCGGTCCGCTCGGTTACTCACCCCTGCCGCTGAACCTGGTGCAGGCAGGCTACGAGCAGGTGCACAAGATCCCTGGCGCGGAGAAGAAGTCGTTGGACGCGACCGGCTGCAACAACCCGACGTTCGACCCGAGCAATCCGGGTTCCAACAAGCTCGCCTCCACCGCGCCCATGCCACCTGACTGCGACAAGACCGGCCAAGGGCCGTGTGGCGCCGGTGGTGCCGGCGGTCCTGGTGGCGGCAACGGCGGTGGTGCGGGCGGCGGCGCCGGCGGTGCGGGTGGAGCTGCCGGTGGTGGCGCAGGTGGCGGCGCTGATGGTGCGGGTGGCACGGGAGACCCGAACAATCCCGATGGCGGTCCCCAGATCGACCCGATCACCGGCGAGCCGATCGGTGCGGGAGGCGGAGACGGTGCCGGCTCGGGAGCGAGCGGCGTCGCCACCGAACTCGCGGCCAACCGGTCCAGCACCAACACCATGCTGGGCGTGCTCGCCGCCGTCGAACTCGTGCTCGTCCTAGTGGTACCCGCGATCGTCGCGCGGACAGTCAGCAGACGGCGCGCGGCGCGTGCCGCGCAGGAGGGGACATCGTCATGAGAACCCGGATCACCAAGGCGATCCCGTGGCTGGCACTGACCAGTGCGGCGTCCTTCCTCGCCGCTGGACTGGTGGTTCTGCTCCCGGCCCCGGCGGTCGGCCAGACCGAGTCCTCGGCCGTGACGCAGACCCGGACCATGGAGAACGAGTACAGCTACACCGAGCCTGCCGGTAAGTACAAGGCGTCCGTGACCGTGTCGCAGACCAAGGACCTTGTCCGCCAGCGGGTGAAGGTGTCGTGGTCCGGGCTCAGGCCGACGGGCAGCGGTGGCGTCGGCAGCGAGACGTTTCCCGTCGTCGTCCTGCAGTGCTGGGGAAAACCGGCGGAAGTGACCCAGCAGACGTGCTGGAACGGAGGCGCGAACGTCGGTACTTTGCTGGACAGCAGCTTCGTCGACCCCGGTACGTTCGACCCGGCGGTCTTCGGGACCGCGAGCGCTTCCTCGTTCGTGCCGTTCCGGGCGAAGGACGACGGAAAGATGTACGTCGGCGAGCAGCGGGACGGGGGCTGGCCGCCCGACACGGTGGTGAAGAGCAACCCCACATCGTTCTCGTCGGCGACGCAGAACGCCGTGTACCCCAACCTGTATCACGGTTTCACCAACCCGGACGGCACCGGGGAGGCGGACATGGAGCTGCTCACCGGTTTCGAGAACCCCCATCTCGGCTGCGGGAGCGCTTCCCCGTGTTCACTGGTCGTGATCCCGATCGGCGACCCGCGCTGCAAACCGGACAGCGCGCTGCCCAGGAGACACAGGGGTTTCTGCGCCACCCCGCCGCTGGACGAGAGTGGCGCGCGCCGTGCTTCGAACTGGGTTTCCCCCACGAACTGGGCGCGCAAGTTCACCTTCGACCTGTCGTTCCGGGAATCGCCCGAAGCCTGCAAGCTGGACAACCGGCTGGAAACGGGTTTCGCCGGGTCCTTCTACGCGTACCAGGTGCTGAACAACAGTTGGCAGCCGAAGTTCTGCCACGACCAGAACCTGTTCAAGCTCGGGTACATCGCGCTGAGCGACGGTGAGGCGCGCGGCCAGTTCGCGGGCGCGTTGGGCGGCACGTGGCAGGACGGGGCAACCAACGCTTTGCTCACCTCCAGACCGATGGAGGGCGAGCCGGCGAAGCCTTTCGTGTACGCCCCTGTCACCGTGAGCAGTGTCGTGGTCTCGTTCACGCTGGACGGCCTGGACGGCAAGGAGATCACCGAGCTGAAACTCAACGCCCGGCTGCTGGCGAAGATGCTCACCCAGTCCTATCGGACGACGTCGGCAGCGGGTTTGGGTCATCCGGCTCTCAAGAACAACCCCACCTGGTGGGGCTCGGACCCGGAGTTCGCCGCGCTGAATCCCGCCGTGGGCAACCTCGGTGATCTGCTGCGCGACGGCTCGGAGTACCCGGTGTTCTCGCTCGGCGACCTGGACGCGATCCACGCGTTGACGGCGTACATCGCCGCCGACAAGGACGCGATGGCCTGGCTGACCGGCGCCGACGACGGGCACGGCATGGTCGTCAACCCGAAGTTCAAGCAGTACCAGCTGCCGCTCGGCAAACTGGAGTTGCGGGACGACTGGGTCGTGACCGACCAAGCCAGCCAGTACGCCGGTGAGATCCTGCTTGACCGATACGCGAACACCGCGGACAACCTGTACAACGCGGCCGTCGCGGCGACTCAGGCGTGGCCACAGGCTTTCGTCACCAGGTCGTGTGTGGATCCCACCAAGCCGGAGACCTGCAGTTTCAAGCGCAAGGACCAGCGGCAGCTCGGTGGGCACCGGGCGATGGTGGCGGTCACCACCTTCGGTGATTCGAAGGTGTTCAACCTGCGGCAGGCCGCGTTGCAGACCGCTCCCGGCAAGTTCGTCGCGCCGAACGACCAGACGTTGGCCCTGGCGTTGAACGGGACCAAGCTCGACGAGAAAACGGGCGTACTCAGCACGGACTTCACCAAGTTGTCCCCTGACGCGTATCCAGGGACGTCCATTGTGTACGCGGTGGTGCCGACGATCGGTCTGAGCAAGACCACCGCGGACAACTACGCGAAGTTCCTCGAGTACGCCGCCGAGCCCGGTCAGGTCCGGGGGTACAAGGCCGGTCAACTGCCGGACGGGTACGTACCGTTGAGCACGCCGATGCGGGAACAGACCACCAACGCGGCGAAGGCGGTGCGCGAACAGAAGGGCGAAGTTCCGGCACCTCCGCCTGGATTGGCCGAGAACCCCGCGGCGGGCTTGCCACTACCGCCAGGGCACGGCGGTGCAACCAACGGCGCGGCCACTGGTGCGGGCAATACGTTCGCGGGCAACAACCAGGCGCCTGCTGCCGGTACGCCCTCGCCGAGCGCTTCACCGACCGGGGTGCCCACTGTGGACAAGGCGGCGACGTCGGTCGCCACTCGCACCGATTCGTCCGGCTTCGCCAAGTGGGTGCTGCCCGGCCTGCTGGCCATCGCGGTGCTGGCCGGGCTGATCGCGTTCGGCGCGATGGTGTGGACGCAACCCGGCCACCCGGTCCGCCGCGTTCTCCGGGCAGCAGTGGATCGACTCCGACGATCATGAACAGAACGCGTGTGTTCACGCAGGCGCTGATCACTTTGTCCGTGTTCGCGCTGGGGTTCGCCGGATACCTGCTGGTTCTCTCGTCGATCCAGCAGGACCGCAGCCAGACGGTGCTGTACGCGCAGGCCCGGCAGACGCTCGCCGAGATCAGCATGCCGACCGGCGGGAAGATCGACGCGGGCACGCCGGTCGTCGTGCTGGAGATCCCCGGTCTGAACCTGACCCAGGTGGTGGTCGAGGGCACCGCGGGCAGCCAGCTCGCGCAAGGCCCCGGCCACCGGCGGACCAGCCCGCTGCCCGGCCAGCCGGGCACGTCTGTCCTGTTGGGACGCGCGGAGGCGTTCGGCGCGCCGTTCGGGGAGATCGGGAAGCTCCAGCCGGGAGACGAGGTCAGGGCCACGACCGGCCAGGGCAAGTTCACGTACCGCGTCGAAGGCGTCCGGCGGGAAGGTGATCCGACGCCGGGCGCGTTGCCCCGCGGCTCAAGCCGGATGGTGCTGGTCAGCGCCGAAGGCGGCGACGTGACCGGTCCGGAGCGCACGCTGTTCGTGGACACGACGCTCACCGGCCAGGCGGTGGCCGCACCGGGTGGCCGTCCACGCACACAGCTCCCCGAAGAGGACACCCTGGCCACCGACACCGGCGAACTGATCGACCTGGTGCTGTGGCTGCAGGTTCTCGCGCTCGCTGTCGGGTTCTTCGCGTGGGCGCGAATCCGGTGGGGGCGCGGGGAAACGTGGCTGGTCGGCACGCCCATCGTGATCGCGGCCACGTGGCAGGTCTACCACTCGGGAGCAGTCGCCCTGCTCCCGAACCTGCTGTAGCCGATACCTGCTGGAGCCGATCAGCCGAAGCGGCCGTTGACGTAGTCGAAGGTCCGCGGGTCGACCGGGTTGTCGAACATCATCCCGGTCGGCCCCGCCTCGACGATCTGGCCCGGCGTACCGGCCTCGGCGAGGAAGAACGCGCAGTACTGGGAAACGCGCGCCGCCTGCTGCATGTTGTGCGTGACGATCACGATCGTGACCTCGCGGCGCAGCTCCGCGATGGTCTCCTCGATCCGCCGGGTGGACGTCGGGTCCAGCGCCGAACAGGGCTCGTCCATCAGCAGCACGTCCGGCCGGACCGCGAGTGACCGCGCGATGCACAACCGTTGCTGCTGACCACCGGACAGCGCGCCGCCCGGTTGCTTGAGCCGGTCGCGGACCTCCTTCCACAGTCCGGCCTTCGTCAGGCACTCCTCGACGAGGTCCATCCTGTCGGTGCGGGAGACCTTGGTGCCGGTCAACTTCAGCCCGGCGGTCACGTTGTCCGCGATGGACATGGCCGGAAACGGGTTCGGCTTCTGGAAGACCATGCCGATCCGGCGGCGCGTCTCGGTGATCCGCCCGCCCGGTTCGTAGATGTCCACGCTGTCGAGCAGGACCTCGCCCGCCAATGAAGCGCTCGGCACCAACTCGTGCATCCGGTTGAGAATGCGGAGAAAAGTCGATTTGCCACACCCGGACGGTCCGATCAGGGCGGTCACGGTACCAGCCGACATGACAAGCGAAACCCGCTGCAACACCTTGTGACCACCGAACCACGCGGAGACGTCGACCGCTTCCAGTTCGCTGCCACGAAAGGCTTCGTCTTCGATCAGCGGAGTCAGTTCCTCGGTCGACACGACACTCCTCTTGGGACACAAAAGCACTCGTCAGGCAAGCACGCTAAGCCGATTCGCCGACGAGCGGGTGAACGGCCGGTTCACCCCGCATGGCCCTGTTACCAGTTTGTTGCCCGTTAAGCAGCTAGGCGTGTGGCCAGAAACCAGTTTTCGCGTGGTCATGGTGGTTCGGCCCGCCGCGCTCCAGGAAGGTTTGAATCAGCTCCGATCGGAGCGAAACTGTTGAAGGACAAGGAGATTGTCAATGCGCTCCATCCTTGGGAAGGTGGCGATCACCCTCGGTGCCGCCGCCGCGGTGATCGGACTGGCCGCGGGCAATGCGGTCGCCGACCCTGGCTTCACGCCGCTCAGAGGTGACCTCGTCGGTGTCGGCTCGGACACCACGCAGGGCCTGGTGCAGGCGCTCGCCGACAGCTACAACTCCGCCAACGCGCGTCCGGCCGACTGGGTGGCGTCCTGGCACGCCTTCGGTGACGGCCTGCCCACGACGATCACACCGAAGACCGGCGCCCCGTCGATCACCCGGCCGAACGGCTCCAGCGCGGGCATCAACGCTCTGATCAACGACGGCACCGCGCACAACATCGACTTCGCGCGTTCGTCGCGGTGGGTCGGCTCGAACCCGGTGGAGGCCAACTACCGCTTCCTGCAGTTCGCCCGGGACGGCCTGACCTACGCCACGGCCACCACCAGCAACGTGCCCGCCACCCGTACCACCGCCCAGCTCAACGACATCTACAGCCGCAGCACGCCGAACTGCGTGCCGCTGGTCAAGCCGTACATCCCGCAGCCGGGTTCCGGCACCCGACAGTTCTTCCTGGCCAGCATCGGCCTGAGCGACGCCACCGTCGGCAACTGCGCCACCGTCTCGCAGGAGCACGACGCGTCGGTGGTCGCCGGCAACCCGAACGCGATCGCGCCGTTCTCGGTGGCCCGCGGCTGGGGCGTCCCCGGTTTGAAGCTGAACGACATCGACGACTCGCAGCGCCCGGTCGGCCTGCCCGCCAACCTGATCGCCAACGACACCCCGCCGAACGGCTCGCTGCCGACCGTTCGCGTGTACGACCGCGGTGTCTACAACGTGATCCGCAACGCGGATGTCGACGTCGCGAAGTTCGCGAACTTCTTCGGTCCGGACGGCTGGATCTGCAACGACCCGGCAGCGGAGGCCGCCATCCTTGGCCAGCACTTCCGCCTCGCCAAGGCGTCCGACTGCGGTTCGCACGTGAAGTAGGGATTCACCGACGACGAGCCGTCCCGGCCACCCCGGGGCGGCTCTTCCTCGTCAGTCCACGTCCTCGTTCAGCGCTATCCGGGCGTTGACCTCGCTGAGCGCTTCCTGGTACTCGGGGACCGGGTGCATCGCCGTGGCCAGCCGCAGCTGCCGCCGGGCCTCGGTGTAGCGGCTCTGCCGCTGCAGCGCGCGGCCCAGGGCGAAGCGGGCGTAGTGGTCGTTGGGGTCGAGGTCGATCACTTTGCGGAACGCTTCCTCCGCTCGGCGTAACTGGGCCGAGCCCAGGTAGGCGCGACCCGCGAGGAGCTGCACACTCGGTTTGTCGGCCTCTGCCTCCAGCACCGGCGCCAGCGCCGCCAGCGCGTCGAGCGGTCTGCGCATGGCCACGAGCTGCTCGGCCTGCCGGAACGCCGCAACCATGTCGCTCATCTACTCCATTTTACGGAGCGACGCCGTGTCCGGGCGAGAGGCGGCGCGCGAGTCCTCCAGTGGGCAAGCGTGCCTTCAACAGGGCCGATCCACGGCACGACTAGGCTGTGTGAGGACGAGAAGGTGTGAGCCGGGAGGCAACCAGTGGCGGTAATCGAGCAGGTCGGCGCGCGGGAGATCCTCGACTCGCGGGGCAACCCGACGGTCGAGGTCGAGGTCGCGCTCGACGACGGCACCCTGGCCCGCGCGGCCGTCCCGTCGGGAGCGTCGACCGGTGAGCACGAGGCCGTCGAGCTGCGGGACGGGGACAGCAACCGGTACCTCGGCAAGGGTGTCGAGAAGGCCGTCACGGCCGTCCTCGACGAGATCGGGCCGGAGCTGACCGGGATCGAGGCCGTCGAGCAGCGCGTGGTCGACCAGAAGCTCGTGGACCTGGACGGCACGCCGGACAAGTCCAAGTTCGGTGCCAACGCCATCCTCGGCGTCAGTCTCGCGGTCGCCAAGGCCGCCGCCGAGTCGAGCGGGCTGGAGCTGTTCCGGTACGTCGGCGGCGTCAACGCGCACGTCCTGCCCGTGCCGATGCTGAACATCCTCAACGGTGGCTCGCACGCGGACACCAACGTGGACATCCAGGAGTTCATGATCGCCCCGATCGGCGCCGAGTCGTTCCGCGAGGCGCTGCGCTGGGGCACCGAGGTCTACCACTCGCTGAAGTCCGTGCTCAAGAGCCGCGGCCTGGCCACCGGCCTCGGCGACGAGGGCGGCTTCGCGCCGAGCCTCGGCACCAACCGCGAGGCGCTCGACCTGATCCTCGTCGCGATCGAGAAGGCCGGGTACCGGCCGGGCCGCGAGGTCGCGCTGGCCCTCGACGTCGCCGCGACCGAGTTCTTCGACGACGGCGCGTACACCTTCGAAGGCGAGCGGCGCAGCGCGGAGCAGATGGCCGCGTACTACACGGAGCTGGTCGACAACTACCCGCTCGTCTCCATCGAGGACCCGCTGTCGGAGGACGACTGGGACGGCTGGGTGCGGCTGACCGCCGAGTTGGGCGAGCGCGTCCAACTGGTCGGCGACGACCTGTTCGTCACCAACCCGGAGCGGCTGGAAGAGGGCATCAACCGCCGCGCGGCCAACGCGCTGCTGGTGAAGGTCAACCAGATCGGCACGCTTTCCGAGACGCTCGACGCCGTGTCGCTGGCGACCTCCTGTGGCTACAAGAGCATGATGAGCCACCGGTCCGGTGAGACCGAGGACACCACCATCGCCGACCTCGCGGTCGCGACCGGTGTCGGCCAGATCAAGACCGGTGCGCCCGCCCGCAGCGAGCGCGTCGCCAAGTACAACCAGCTGCTGCGCATCGAGGAGACCCTCGGTGACGCCGCACGCTACGCGGGTGACCTCGCGTTCCCGCGGTTCAACCCGGAGAGCTGATGGCTGACGAGCCCGCAGAGGGGCAGCAGCGTCCGGAGCGGTCGGCTTCGCGGCGCGGCCGGTTCACGCGCGGGTTCGTCACGTCGGCGAAGTCCGACGACAAGCCCGAGGGTGCCGAGCGCCCGGACCGGCGTGGCCGGTTCGGGCGCCGCCCCGGCTCGTCGAAGTCGGCCGGATCGAAGTCGGCTGGGTCGAAGTCCCCGTCGGCCGGGGCGAAGCCCCAGGACGAGAAACCACCGCTCGCCGAGCCGAGACGGTCGCGGTACTCGTCGTCACGGGCCCAGGCCAGGGCGGACGGCGACGGCCCGCCGCCGCGCAGGCGTCCGGCGCCCAAGCAGCGCTCGCGGTTCGCCAAGACCCTGATGGGGCAGGCGACCACACGCCGCGCGGCCATCGTCGCGACAGTGGTCTGTGCGCTGGCCCTGTCCATCGCCGTGCCGCTCCGGACGTACCTGTCGCAGCGTGACGAGGTCGCGGCGCAGGAGCGTCGCCAGGACGAGCTGCGGGTCAAGGTGCAGGAGCTCGAGGCCCGCAAGGCCCAGCTGTCCGACCCGACCCAGATCCTGGCCGAGGCGCGCAAGCGTTTGCGCTACGTCATGCCCGGCGAGACCCCGTACATGGTCCAACTGCCCGGTGACGCCGGTGTCCAGCCAGGTCAGCCGCCCGCGCCCGTCCCAGGACCGCAGCAGCCGTGGTTCCAGCAGCTCTGGGACCAGATCAAGGAAAGATAGCCAGGTGCAGTTCGAGCCAGTCACCGAGGCGGATCGCGCGGTCGTCGCGGCCCAGCTCGGCCGGGCGCCGCGCGCGTTGCGTGCCGTCGCGGCCAGGTGCCCCAGCGGTCACGTCGCCGTCGTCCAGACCAATCCCCGCCTGGAGGACGGCACGCCGTTCCCCACGTTGTACTACCTGACCTGCCCGCGGCTGACGTCGCTGTGCAGCACGCTGGAGGCCTCCGGCGTGATGAAGGAGATGACCGAGCGGCTCGCCGACGACGAAGAACTGGCCGGCCACTACGAGCGCGCGCACCAGTCGTACCTCGCCCAGCGGGACGCGATCGAATCGCTCGGCACGCAGGTCAGCGCGGGTGGGATGCCGGGGCGGGTGAAGTGCCTGCACGTCCACGTGGCCCACGCGCTGGCCAGCGGCCCCGGCGTGAACCCGTTCGGCGACGAGACGCTGCGCATGATCGAGGACCAATGGCCGTCCGGTGACTGCGCGGCGGTGAACGGCGCCGGTTGACATATGGCACGTCCGCGCGGGTGGAAGAACCTGAATTACTCACGTGCCGCTAACAAGAGGTGTCTGGTAACTGTCGATACAAGTCACATTGGGCCGATCAGACCAAAGACCGGTGAAAACTTCGCTCGGATGAGGCACTCTAGGGACCGGAGCCACAGGAGAAGCGAAACCGGGGAGGCCGGTCCGTGTCGTTCGTGCCAGCGCCTGCGAATAGGGCTGCCCGACGGAAACTGATGCGTTACCTGCGCCGCCAGCGTGGGGTGGCCGCCGTGACAGCGGCGCTGCTGCTCGTGCCTGCCGCACTGGCGGGCGACGCGGTCAACGGGTGGGGCGTCGAGGACCGTTCCATCACGCCGTTGGCCAACGGCCTCGGTCGTGGCTTCTTCGGGATCGACCTGGAGGACCTGGGCGCCAGCGGTCAGCTGCCCGAGGTGGACGGCCTGTCCGACGAGCTGATGCGCGTCGTCGGCGACCCGAACGCGCTCGCCACCGCGGGCGACCCGATCAACACCCCGAACGGCCCGCTCAACATCCCCAGCAGCGCGCTGAGGGCCTACCAGAAGGCCGAGTCGCTGCTCGCCGCGCAGCAGCCGACCTGCAAGATGCACTGGTCGCTGCTGGCCAGCATCGGCCGGATCGAGTCCAACCACGGCCGGGGCGGCGCGGTGGACGCCAAGGGCACCACGATCGAGAAGATCCTCGGCCCGGTGCTCAACGGTGTCGGCTTCGCCGCGATCCAGGACACCGACGGCGGCGCGCTCGACGGCGACGGGCAGTGGGACCGTGCGGTCGGCCCGATGCAGTTCATCCCGTCCACCTGGAGCGGCTACGCCGCCGACGGCAACGGCGACGGCGTCAAGAGCCCGCACAACTTCTACGACGCCGCCCTCGCGGCCGGGAAGTACCTGTGCTCCGGCGGGCTCGACATGAGCAACGACCAGCAGCGTGGCATCGCGGTGTTCCGCTACAACCACTCGGAGAGCTACGTCCGGACCGTGCTGATCTGGGCGAAGGCGTACGAGTCGGGTGTCACGCCCATGCCGGACGGCCTGGGCACGTCGTCGACGAGCACGAACACCAACCCGAACGCGCAGGCCGCGCCCGCGCAGACGCCGATCGCGACCACCCCGCAGCCGACGCCTGCGCCCACGCCGGGCAACCCGGGCACGTCGAAGCCGCCGCCCAGCCACGACACGACGATCACGCCGAAGCCGCCGACAGGCTCGGTGTCGAACCCGCCGTCGACCCCGCCATCGACTCCGCCGACGACAACTCCGCCCACCACGACGACCCCGCCGACGACGACCTCGTCGGCGAAGCCCGCGGAGACGACCTCGTCGTCCACGAGCGCTCCGGCGGAGACGAGCCAGCAGGCATCGGCGAGCAAGAGCTCAGCCACCCAGTAGGCACCGAGTAGGTTGGTGGCATGCCAAGGGTTGCTGCCATCGACTGCGGGACTAACTCGATTCGTCTGCTCGTCGCGGACGTGACCACACGGGACGATGGCACGTCCTGGCTGCGTGACGTCCACCGCGAGCAGCGGGTGGTCCGGCTCGGCCAGGGCGTCGACGCGACCGGCACGCTGAACCCGGAGGCGTTGGAGCGCACCAGGGCAGCCTTGGTGGACTACACCGCGATCCTGCGCCGCAAGGGTGCCGAGAGCGTCCGGATGGTGGCGACCTCCGCGACGCGGGACGCGAGCAACCGGGACGACTTCTTCGGCATGACCGAAGCCGTGCTCGGTGTCCCGGCCGAGGTGATCTCCGGTGACGAGGAGGCCGCGCTGGCGTTCACCGGCGCGGTCGGCGATCTCGACCCGGAGGACGGGCCGTTCCTGGTCGTCGACGTCGGCGGTGGCTCGACCGAACTCGTCCTCGGCACGTGGGACGGTGTCAAGGCCACGCCGAAGGCCGCGCGCTCGACCGACATCGGCTGTGTCCGCATCACCGAGCGGTGCCTGCGCAGCGACCCGCCGACCGCCGACGAGATCGCGCAGGCGCGTGAACTGGCCGGGCAGGTGCTGCAGGCCGCGTTCGACGTCGTCCCGGTGCACGAGGCCAGGACGTGGATCGGGGTCGCGGGCACCGCGACCACGATGGCCGCGATCGCACTGGGGCTGCCGGAGTACGACTCCGACGCGATCCACCTTTCCCGGATCGCCAAGCAGAAGCTGGTCGCCACGAGCGAGGACCTGCTGAAGCTCGACCACGACCAGCGCGCCGCGAACCCGGTCATCCACCCCGGCCGCGTCGACGTGCTCGGCGGCGGCAGTTTGATCTTCCAGGTGCTCGCCGAGCGGCTGACCAGCGTCGACGAACTGGTCGTGAGCGAGCACGACATCCTGGACGGGATAGCCCTCGCTCAGTTGTGACACTGTTCACCACTTTCGAACTGAGCCAAGTGGGTGACGGCGGTCACATCGTCATGATTTTGTGACGCCTCGTGCCCTGAAAGCCACTCGATGCCCAAGTTAACGTCCTCTCACACTTCGGGACGGAGGACTTCATGGGCACAAGGGCGGGTGCGCTGACGGCTGCGCCGTTAGCTTTGGTCTTGGTTCTCAGCGGTTGTGGCGGTGGTGGTGGCGGGGCGCCAACGGGCAACAACGCGACCGCCGACGCCACGATCACGATCTACGGCACCAACCCGCCGGGCAACATGTTGCCCGCCAACGCGACCGACGCCGGGTCGGCCAAGATGCAGGAAGGCGTGTACTCCCAGCTGATCGGGTACGCGCCGACCGACGGCAAGCCCTTCAACCAGGTCGCCGAGTCGATCACGACGACCGACTCCAAGGTGTACAACGTCAAACTCCGCAAGGGCTGGAAGTTCCACGACGGCACCGAGGTCAAGGCCAAGAACTTCGTCGACGCGTGGAACTGGGGCGCCTACGGCCCGAACGCGCAGCTGAGCGCGACCTGGTTCAAGCAGATCGACGGCTTCGACGACGTGTACACCAAGGACCCCGACGGCCCGTCCGGCCCGCAGAAACCGGCCACGCCGTCGTCGAAGACCATGAAGGGCCTCAAGGTCATCGGCGAGCACGAGTTCGAGATCGCGCTGAAAGCGCCGTTCTCGGTGTTCACCACGCTCATCGGCTACACCCCGTTCGCGCCGCTGCCGGACAAGTTCTTCGCCGACCCGGTGGCGTTCGCCAAGGCGCCGGTCGGCAACGGCCCGCTGAAGTTCGTGTCGTTCACGCCGAACGTGGACATCAAGCTCACCCGCAACGACGACTTCCCGCTCGAGCAGAAGAAGGTCAAGTTCAAGAACCTGACCATCAAGATCTACTCCCAGCAGGAGGCGGCGTACAAGGATCTGCTGTCCGGGCAGCTCGACTTCATGGAGGCGCTGCCGCCGTCGGCCAAGGCGGGCAGCAAGTACAAGACGGAACTCGGTGACCGGCTGCTGACCGCGCGGCTGCTGTCGATCTCGACGCTGACGGTTCCCGAGTACCTGCCCGAGTACAAGAACCTCGACCTGCGCAAGGCGATCGCACTGGCGATCAACCGGGACCAGATCACCAAGACCGTGCTCGCCGACACCTACGTGCCCGCCGACGGCTGGGTGAACGACAACATCGAAGGCTACGAGAAGGGTGTCTGCGGCGAGTTCTGCCAGTACGACGCGGTCAAGGCCAGGGAGTACTACCAGCGATCGGGGCACACGGGCAAGATCACCATCCAGTCCAATGCGGACGGTGGCCGCAAGGAGCCGCTGGAGGCGGCGTGCAACAGCATCAAGAACGCGATCGGTGTCGAGTGCACGTTCGTCGGCGCGACCAACTTCGGTGACTTCCGCAACCTGATCGACGGCCGGAAGCTGACCGGGCTAGGCCGCTCGGACTGGGGCGCGGACTACGCGGAGATCGAGAACTTCCTCAACCCGCTGTACCGCACCGGCGGCTCGTCCAACGACTCCAAGACCTCGAACCCCCAGCTCGACTCGCTGCTGGCGCAGGCGGACGCGACCGCGCAGCGCGCCGACGCGATCAAGCTCTACCAGCAGGCGCACCACCTGCTGCCGACGTACTTCCCGTCCATCCCGGTCTGGATGGAACGGGGAGTCGGCGCGAAGTCCACCAACCTCGAAGCCGCACAGTTGAACTTCAAGCGGCGGCTGGAGTACGCGTCCGTCGTCGTGAAGGCCAAGGGCTGAGGCGATCCAGCACACCCGGGCCGGGTTCGACTGACCCCGGCCCGGTGTCCTGTTCATAGGAGCATGTGATGGGTCGATATCTGCTGCGGCGGTTGCTGCAGTTCGTCCCGGTCTTCCTTGGAACGACCTTCATCGTCTACACGCTGGTCTGGGCGGTGCCCGGCGATCCGTTCGCGGGCAAGTGCGGCGAGCGGCAGTGCCCCGAGACGTTCATCTCGCTGATGACCGACCGGTACGGGCTCAACGACCCGTTGGTCGTGCAGTACTTCACCTACCTGGGCAAGGTCGTGTCCGGCAACCTCGGCGAGACCTTCAGCGGTGTGTCCATTTCGGAGCAGCTGCTGAACTCGGCGCCGATCACGGTCCGGCTGGCGATCGTCGCACTGCTGATCCAGATCGTCATCGGTGTGGTCGCCGGTGTCATGACCGGGATCCGCGGCCGGGGCTTCCTCGACAACCTCGTGCTGGTCTCGACGCTGTTGCTGATCTCGCTGCCGACGTTCGTCACCGGTTCGGTGCTGCAGATCCTGCTCGGCGTGGAGTGGGGGATCATCGACCCGACGGTGTCGCCCGAGGCCACCTGGGGTGAGCTGATCGTTCCGGGGTTCGTTCTCGGTGCCATCTCGATGGCCTACGTGACAAGGCTGACGCGCACCAGCATCGCGGAGAACAGGCGTGCCGACTACGTCAGGACCGCGATCGCCAAGGGCCAGCCGACCCGGCGCGTGGTGTTCGTGCACCTGCTGCGCAACTCGGCGATCCCGGTGGTCACGTTCCTCGGCACGGACCTCGGTTCGTTGATGGGCGGCGCGATCGTCACCGAAGGCGTGTTCAACATCAACGGCATCGGCGGGTTGATCTTCCGCAACATCGCCGAGAAGGAGGGCGTCATGGTGACCACCATCGTGACCCTGCTCGTGCTGGTCTACCTGCTGATGAGCCTGGCCGTCGACCTGCTGTACGCCGTCCTTGACCCGAGGATCCGCTATGAGTGACCCGCAGGCGCTCGACACCTTCTCCGGCGCGGACGCCGCCGACCTGGCCACGACCGAAACCGGCGAGCGGCAGCGAAAACCGCGCAGCCTGTGGGGCGACGCGTGGATCCAGTTGCGCCGCAAGCCGATGTTCTACATCTCCGGCGTGATCATCGTCGTCGTCGCGCTGATGGCCGCGGTGCCCGACCTGTTCACCTCGCGCCCGGCGGACTTCAACAACCTGGACTTCGCCAGCCAGCCGCCGTCCGCGTCGGCCTGGTTCGGGTATTCCTTCCAGGGCTACGACATCTGGGCGCGAGCGGTGCACGGCGCCCGCGCCACGTTGCTCGTCGGGATCTTCGCGACGCTGATCACCGTGCTGATCGGCTCGTTGATGGGCATCATCGCCGGGTTCTACGGCCGGTTCGTCGACGCGTTCCTCTCCCGGTTCGGCGACATCTTCGCCGGGTTGCCGTTCGTGCTCGGCGCGATCGTCATCCTGACCACGTTCAACCCGCCCGGTTCGGAACCCAGCGGCACGGCGATCCTGGTGCAGGTGATCCTGTCGATCTCAGTGCTGTCCTGGCCGGTGTCCATGCGGATCATGCGGTCGGCGACGATCGTGGCCAAGCAGCTGGACTACGTCAAAGCCGCGCGGGCGCTCGGCGCGAGCACCCGGCGGATCATCTTCCGGCACATGCTGCCCAACACGGTCGCGCCCGTCCTGGTGTACGCCACGATCGCGCTCGGCGCGTTCATCGCCGTGGAGGCGACCCTGGCGTACCTGGGCATCGGTGTGCGGCCGCCGGTGGTGTCGTGGGGCGTGATGATCAACGACGGCAAGGACTACGTGCAGAACTCGCCGCACGAACTGCTGTTCCCCGCCGGTCTGGTGACGATCACCGTGCTGGCCTTCGTCATGCTCGGCGACGCGGTGCGCGACGCACTCGACCCCAAGTCACGGTAGGAGCCTTCAATGTCCACAGTGTACGACGGGGAGCGGGGCGAGTTCGTGGCGGGCGAGGAACAGGCGACCGCGCCGCTGCTCGAAGTCGAGGACCTGCGCGTGGAGTTCCGGACGAACGACGGTGTCGCCAAGGTCCTCAACGGTGTGTCGTACCACGTCAACGCCGGGGAGACCCTCGCGGTGCTCGGCGAATCGGGTTCCGGCAAGAGCGTCACCGCGCAGACCGTGATGGGCATCCTGGACACGCCGCCCGCGGTCGTGCTCGGCGGCCACGTCCGGTTCCACGGTGAGGACCTCCTCGCCGCCAGGCCGACGCGCCGGATGGAGGTCCGCGGCGCGGGCATCGCGATGATCTTCCAGGACGCGTTGTCGGCGCTGAACCCGGTCTTCACCGTGGGGTTCCAGATCGCCGAGCAGTTGCGCGTGCGGCGCGGGCTGACCAAGGCCGAGGCCCGCAAGGGCGCGATCGACCTGCTCGACCTGGTGCGGATCCCGCACGCCGGACAACGCTTCCGCAGCTACCCGCACGAGTTCTCCGGCGGGATGCGGCAGCGGGCCATGATCGCGATGTCGCTGGCACTCGACCCGGAACTGCTGATCGCCGACGAGCCGACGACCGCGCTGGACGTGACCGTGCAGGCCCAGATCATGGACCTGTTGCGGGACATCCAGCGAGAACGCGACATGGGCCTGATCCTGATCACGCACGACCTCGGCGTGGTCGCCGAGGTGGCCGACCGGATCGCGGTGATGTACGCCGGGCGGATCGTCGAACAGGCGGACGTGTACTCGCTGTTCCGGACACCGGCACATCCGTACACCGAAGCGCTGTTGCAGTCCCTGCCGCGCCTGGACCTCAAGGGGCAGGAGCTCAAGGCGATCAAGGGGCTGCCGCCCAGCCTCGCGCACATCCCGTCCGGCTGCCCGTTCCACCCGCGCTGCCCACGAGTGGCCGCCCGGTGCTCCCAAGAGGTGCCCGCGTACCGCCGAGTGGCGGACGGCCGGTTCTCCGCGTGCCACTTCGCCGAGGAGTTGATCCCCCGTGGCTGAGGCGATCCTCGAGGTCCGCGACCTCGTCAAGCACTTCCCGGTGCGCGTCGGCGTGCTGTTCAAGCGCACGGTGGGGCACGTCAAGGCGGTCGACGGCGTGTCGTTCGAGCTGCGCAGGGGCGAGACGCTCGGCATCGTCGGCGAATCCGGCTGCGGCAAGTCCACACTGGCCCAGGTGCTGATGCGCCTCGAACCGCCGACGAGCGGAACGGCGTCGTTCGAGGGCAAGGACATGTTCGCGTTGCGCGGCGCGGAACTGCGGCGGCTGCGCAGGAACGTGCAGATCGTGTTGCAGGACCCGTACACCTCGCTCAACCCCAGGATGACCGTGGGTGACATCATCGGTGAGCCGTTCGAAATTCACCCGGAGGTCGCGCCGAAGGGCTCGCGTGAGGGCGAAGTCCGCGAGCTGCTCAACGTGGTCGGGCTGAATCCCGAGCACATCAACCGCTATCCGCACCAGTTCTCCGGCGGCCAGCGGCAGCGCATCGGCATCGCCCGCGCGCTCGCGCTGCGCCCGAAGGTGATCATCTGCGACGAGCCGGTGTCCGCATTGGACGTGTCGATCCAGGCGCAGGTGATGAACCTGCTCGGCGAGCTGCAGCGCGACCTCGGACTGTCCTATGTGTTCATCGCACACGATCTGTCGGTGGTCCGGCACCTTTCCGACCGCGTCGCCGTGATGTACCTGGGCAAAGTTGTCGAAATCGGTACCGAGGAGGAAATTTACGGCCAGCCGTCGCATCCGTACACGCAGGCGCTGCTTTCGGCCGTTCCGGTGCCGGATCCGCTGCTGCGTGGCCGAAGGGAAGTGATCCGGTTGGCCGGTGACGTGCCGAGCCCGGTTGATCCACCCTCCGGATGTCGGTTCCGCACGCGGTGCTGGAAGGCGCAGGATGTCTGCGCAGAGGAGGAACCGGAGCTCATCACCCGGGTGGCGGGGCACCCGAGCGCCTGTCATTTCGCTGAGGCGCACGTCGTAGTAGGGGCAGAAAGGGAGAATTCGTGAGACGCAGAACTGTGTTGGCGGTGGCGGCGTTGCCGCTGTTCGCCGCACTGACCGCCGTGACGGCGCCGACAGCGTCGGCGTTACCGCGGCTGCAAGGAAAGAGCGTCGACTACAACGTTCTCGCCGCGCCGGGCGCGGGCGTCGAGACGATCGAGGCGGCCGCACGGGCGGCTGGGGGCCAGGTCGTGTCGAGCAACGCCGCGGTCGGACTGATCACGGTCACCGCGCCGGAACAGGGCTTCACCGAGCGTGTCAGCAGGGCACGAGGTGTGACGGCGGCGGCACGCAGCCGCGTCGTCGGCCACGCGCCGAAGACCGAGAGCGCGCCGAAGCCGGACGACGTGGAGAAGGAAGCCGCGGGCCTCGCGCCGTCGCCGAGCCCGGCGACGCAGAAAGCCGCGAAGGCGAAGGAAACCAAGGAACAGGCGCAGCCGCGGTCGCTGGGTGCCACCCAGTCGGTCGCCATGGACCCGCTCGACGGCAACCTGTGGGGTCTGACCTCGATCCGCGCGGACCTGGCGCGGGACAGGTCGATCGGTGACCGGCGGGTCAAGGTCGGCATCCTGGACACCGGTGTGGACGGCAAGCACCCGGACATCGCACCGAACTTCGACCGCGCGCTGTCGCGCAACTTCGCCAAGGACATCCCGTTCGACGAGCTGGGCCAGGTCGTGGACGGGCCCTGTGAGTTCCGCGGCTGCATGGACCCGTCGGACTGGGACGACCACGGCCACGGCACGCACGTCGCGGGCACCATCGCGGCCGCCGCGGACGGCTTCGGCCTGTCCGGCGTCGCACCCGGTGTCTCGATCGTCAACATCCGCGGCGCGCAGGACTCCGGCTCGTTCTTCCTGCAGCCGGTCGTCAACGCGATCACGTACTCCGGTGACGCCGGGCTCGACGTGGTCAACATGTCCTTCTTCGTCGACCCGTGGCTGTACAACTGCGACAACAACGCAGCCGACACCCCCGAGCAGCAGGCGCAGCAGCGGACCATCAAGACCGCGATCTCCCGCGCGTTGGACTACGCGTACCGCAAGGGTGTGACCCAGGTCGTCTCGCTGGGCAACCAGCACACCGACCTCGGCAACCCGAACCCGGACGCCGAGAGCCCGAACTACCCGGCAGGCACGGCGCACAAGCGCACGATCGACAACGCCTCCTGCCTGTCGCTGCCGGTCGAGGGCCCGCACACCGTCGGTGTCGCCTCGTACGGTCCGTCGGGTGCGAAGGCCGACTACTCCAACTGGGGCACCGAGCAGATCTCGGTGTCGGCACCCGGTGGCTACATCCGCGACTACTTCGGTACGCCGTGGTTCGGCGCACGGGAGAACGCCGTTCTGTCGACGTACCCGCGCAACGTCGCGCTGGCCAACGGTCACATCGACGCGGCGGGCAACATCACGCCGACCGGTGCGGGACTCAAGATCCAGAAGCAGGTCAAGCCGGACGGCACGGCCGCCTACTACCAGTGGCTGCAGGGCACCTCGATGGCCTCGCCGCACGCCGCCGGTGTCGCCGCGCTGATCGTCAGCCAGTACGGCAACTACGACGCCCGTGGCGGCGTCACGCTGAACCCGGACCGGGTCGAGCGCGTGCTGCAGGGCACCGCGACGAAGACGCCATGCCCGACACCGCGGACCGTCGACTACCTCAAGGAAGGCCGTGACGACTCGTACACCGCGACCTGCCTGGGTGGCCTGGAGTTCAACGGCTTCCACGGTGCCGGTCAGGTCGATGCCCTCCAGGCACTGGTGAGCGGAGCGGACTTCCTATGAGAAAGACAGTCATCGCCATCTCGGCTCTGCCGCTGCTGGTGACACTCGTCGCCGCGCCGACTGTGTCGGCGCAGCCCGAGCTCTCCGGCACACCGGTCGAGTTCAACGTGCTGGCGAAGGACGGTGCCTCGGCGGCGACCGTCGAGCGGGCCGTGCAGGCCGCCGGCGGCACGGTCGTCGAGCGCAACGACGCCGTCGGCCTGATCACCGCCAAGGCACCGGTGAACGGCTTCCGCGAGCGCCTGGCCACGAACGGCTCGGTGCTGTCGGCGGCCAAGGTCCAGTCGATCGGCCACGCACCGGACCGTGCCGCCAAGAAGCGCAAGGCCGACGCGATCGAGAAGGACCGCGGCAACGGCAACAAGGCGCAGAACCAGGCCAGGACCCCGGTCGGGCTCGACCCGCTGGACGAGCAGCTGTGGGGCTTGAAGTCCATCCGCGCGGACCTGGCGCGGGACAAGACGATCGGTGACCGGCGGGTCAAGGTCGGCATTCTGGACACGGGGGTGGACGGCAGGCACCCGGACATCGCGCCGAACTTCGACCGCGCGCTGTCGCGCAACTTCGCCAAGGACATCCCGTTCGACGAGCTCGGCCAGGAGGTCGACGGGCCGTGCGAGTTCCGCGGCTGCATGGACCCGGCGGACGTGGACAACGGCGGTCACGGCACACACGTCGCGGGTACCGTCGCCGCCGCGGCCAACGGCTTCGGCCTGTCCGGTGTGGCCCCCGGTGTGTCCATTGTGAACATCCGAGGTGGCCAGGACTCCGGGTTCTTCTTCCTGCAGCCGGTGGTCAACGCGTTGACCTACGCGGGTGACGTCGGCCTCGACGTGGTCAACATGTCGTTCTACGTCGACCCGTGGCTGTACAACTGCGACAACAACCCGGCTGACACGCCGGAACAGCAGGCACAGCAGCGGACCGTCAAGACGGCCGTGAGCCGTGCCCTGCGTTACGCCCGCAACAAGGGCGTCACGTTGATCTCGGCGTACGGCAACAACGCCACGGACGCGGGCAAGCCGAAGCCGGACACGTCCAGCCCGGACTTCCCGGCGGGCACCGAGCACCCCCGCACGATCGACAACGCGACCTGCCAGTCGATGCCGTCGGAGGACCCGAACGTCATCAACGTGTCGTCCTACGGCCCGTCCGGTGCCAAGTCGGACTTCTCGTCCTACGGCCTCGAGCAGATCTCGGTGTCCGCGCCGGGTGGCTTCCGCCGGGACTACTTCGGTACGCCCTGGTACAACAGCCTCGACAACATGATCCTCTCGACGTACCCGCAGAACGTGCTGGTCACCGAGGGCTTCGTGGACGCGGCGGGCAACGTCACCCCGGACGGCGTCGCCGTCGGTGTGGTCAAGCTCGACCGGCCGGGCGCGTACTACCGGCCGTTGCAGGGCACCTCGATGGCGGCCCCGCACGCGGCCGGTGTCGCGGCGCTGATCGTCAGCCAGTTCGGCAAGTTCCGCGGCGGCCACGTCGCCCTTGACCCGAGCAAGGTGCGGCGAGTGCTGGAGAACACGGCGACGAAGACACCATGCCCGACACCGCGCACGGTCGACTACACCCAGATCAGCCGCCCGGCCGACTGGACGGCGACCTGTGAGGGCGACCTGAACTTCAACGGCTTCTACGGCCACGGCCAGATCGACGCCTACCAGGCGCTCGTCGGCGGCGCGAAGTTCGCCAAGTAGCAAGAAATCTCGTGAGTGTTCGGTCCGGTTCCAACCGGGCCGAACACTCACGAGGGCTTTTCAGCGGTTCGAGGCGTTTCGGACGAACGCGGCCAGATCCGCCGACTGCTGCAGCCTGCTGGGCTCGTGGACGTACATCATGTGCCCGGCCGGGTAGTACTTCGTCTCGATGTTGCCCCGGAGCTCCGCCGGAATCGCCAGGTGCGCCAACACGTGCTCGGCGGCGTAGTACGGCGTCGCGCCGTCGTGGTAGCCGGACGCCACGTGCACCTTCAGGCTGTTGTTCGACCGGATGGCCGCGGCGAGCTTGTTCGCCACGGTGACCGAGGCGTTCTCGAACTCCTTGTAGGACCACGGGTGCACGTTGCCGGTGAGGATCTCGTACGGCAGGTCGTTGGCGTACTCCAGTTCCGCGCGGAGGTAGTGGTTCAGCGCGGCGGTGTACGGGCCGAGAATGGCGGCGTACGACGGATCCTCGCTGAACAGCTCGCGGCCGTAGTCGGCGTCCCAGCCGACGAACCGCGCGTCCAGGCGCCCGGTCACCTTCCGCTGGTCGCGCAGCACCTCGGTGTAGAACCGGACGTGCTCGACGCGCAGGTTGACCCGGTCGACGTAGTCCGGCTCGAGCCCGGTCAGCGCCGCGACCTTGTCCACGATGGACTGCCGGTCGGCCAGACGCGAGCCCTGCGCCAGCGCCCACGGGTAGTCGCGGGACGCGAACTCCTCGGCCTCGGCGAGCACGTCCTCGAGCGAGCGGTCGCCGTGCAGGCCGTGGTAGTGCGCGATCGCCGCGTACGTCGGCAGGAACAGAACGTACGGCAGGTCGTTGCCCTCGGTGAAGTCGATCGTGCCGAAGTCGAGGACGGACGAGATGAGCATGACCCCGTTGAGGTACATGCCGTGCCGCGACTGCAGGTGCTCGGCCAGACCGGCCGCGCGCAGCGTGCCGTAGGACTCACCGGCCAGGAACTTCGGCGACAGCCACCGCTGGTTGCGGGACGTCCACAGCCGGATGATCTCGCCGACCGACTCGATGTCCGCGGAGAAACCGTGGAAGTCGCCCGGCTTCTCGCCCTTCGTGGCCCGCGAGTAGCCGGTGGACACCGGGTCGACGAAGACCAGGTCGCTGTGCCTGAGCAGCGTCTCGTGGTTGTCGACGAGCTGGTACGGCGGCTTCGCCATGTCGCCCGCGTCCCCGGAGACCACCCGCCGGGGGCCGAAGACACCGAGGTGCAGCCACACGCTCGACGACCCGGGACCGCCGTTGAACGCGAACGTGACCGGCCGGGTGGCCGGGTCGGCGCCGTCGGCGGTGTAGCTGGTCATGAAGACCTCGGCCTTGGCGATGTGGCCGTCGACCTTGCCGTCAGTGAGCACCTCGCGACGCAGGACCACACGCCCGGCGGTCGCCGTGTACGCGAGGTCACCGATGACGTGACTGGTCGTGACAAGGTCGTCGGTCGGGTCGGCGGGCTTGGGCTGCTCGTCGTTGTCTGCCATGCCTGAACCCTATGTGGTGGAGAATCATGAAGTGACCATCGCCGACCTGGACCACGCGGTGACCGAGTGCCGCGCCTGCCCACGACTGGTCGACTGGCGTGAGCGGGTGGCGCGGGAGAAGCGGGCGGCGTTCCGCGACCAGACCTACTGGGGCCGCGCGGTCCCCGGCTTCGGCCCGGCGGACGCCCGGATGGCGATCGTCGGCCTGGCCCCGGCGGCGCACGGCGCGAACCGAACCGGCCGCATGTTCACCGGTGACCGCTCCGGCGACTTCCTCTACGCGGCCCTGCACGCCGCCGGCCTGGCGTCCCAACCGACCTCCACGAGCGTCGACGACGGCCTGACCCTGCACGGAGTGCGCATCACCGCGCCGGTGAAGTGCGCGCCACCGGAGAACAAGCCGACACCGGCCGAGCGGGACACCTGTCGCCCGTGGCTGGTCGAGGAGTTCGCGCTGCTGCGGCCCACGCTGCGCAGCGTCGTGGTGCTCGGCGCGTTCGGCTGGCAGGCCCTCATGCCCGCGCTGGCGTACTGGAAACTGCCCTCGCCACGGCCGAAGTTCGGCCACGGCGCCACGGTCACGTTGCCCGCCACCGACGACGGCCCTGACCTGACGCTGATCGGCTGCTACCACGTCAGCCAGCAGAACACGTTCACCGGCAAGCTCACGCAGGCGATGATGGCCGAGATCCTGACCAAGGCGAGGAAAGCCGCCCACATCCCCTAGCGCGGTCCCACCCTCCAGCGCGGGGTGTGTGAATGGGAAACACGGTGTGGTTTGGCAGTGGAGTTTGGGATGCTCTCGGGATGAGAGTCCGACTGCCGGTGTTGCTCGCGGTCGCTGCCTGCCTGGTGCTGGCCGTGGTGGTGTCCCGGGGGACCTCGGCGATCCCGACCGGCGTCGTCGATCCCGGTTCGCAGTCCGGATCGCAGGGCAGCGGGGGCGTCCCGCCCGATTCGCCGCCGGTCCCGGACGAGTTCTTCGGATACGGCGCGGGTGTGCTGGTCGTTCTGGTGCTCGTCGTCGCACTCCTCGGATTCGCCCTTGTCCTCGCGTCGTTGGGCGGGATGAGGGCACGCCGCCACAAGCGGATCCGGCAACGGGCGATCCTCGCCGACGACGCGGTCGACGGTGAATCGTGGCTCGCGGCGGCCGGGAAGCGGGCGTTGCTCGAACTGGACCGCAAGATCGGCGGCCCGCCGTCGGACGCGGTCATCGCGGCCTGGGTCCAACTGGAGCGGTCCGCGGCCGAGACGGGCGTCGAACGACAGCCGCACCAGACGCCGACCGAGTTCACCGCCGCCGTCCTGACCGAACAGAACGCGGACGAGGAAGCGTTGGCGACACTGCGAACGCTGTACCACCGGGCCAGGTTCGGCAAGCCGGGTGGCATCACCGACGACGACGCGAGACGTGCGCGGCAAGCATTGGAGCAGATCACATGAAGCCGTTGCCCGCCATCCTCGTCGGTGCCGCCGCGGGAGTGCTCACGGCCGTGCTCGCCGGCTGGCTGATGGTGATGCCCGTGTTCTGGGCGGTCGCAGTCGCGATCCCGATCGCCGCGGTCACCACGATGGCCGTGGTGGTCACCGGTGTGGCGGCGCCGATGTGGGCGGCGTTGCCCGCGCCGGACGAAGCACTGACCACGCATCAGGCGAGCGCGCTGTCGTCGCGATTCGCGGAAGCCGCGAAGGATCCGGGCCGGTTCCGCACCAGGGTCCAGCCCCGGCTGCGCAAACTGGCCGCCGACACGCTGCGGCACAGGGGAATCAGCCTCTCGGACGAAAGGGCCCGGCTGGTGCTGGGCGACGAGCTCCACACCCTGATCACCGACCGGGACGCGCGGCTGCCGTCCCCGCGACGGCTGAGCGAACTGCTCGGCCGACTGGAGGAGAAGTGACCACATCGGACGTCCGAAAAGGACCAAATGTGGCCGGGATCGCGGCCGGGTGCCAGTCGGTCCTCGACACCGTCGGCACCGTGGTCGTCGGCGGCAAGCGGACCGCGCGGCTCGCGCTCGCGGCCGTGCTGGCAGGCGGCCACGTGTTGCTCGAAGACGTGCCGGGACTGGGGAAGACGCTGCTGGCCCGGACGCTGGCGCAGGCGCTCGGCCTCGAATTCCGGCGGCTGCAGTGCACCCCGGACCTGCTGCCCGCCGACGTGACCGGCTCGTACCTCTACGACCCGACCGAGCGCGAGTTCGCCTTCCGGCCGGGCCCGGTGTTCACCGGCCTGCTGCTGGCCGACGAGATCAACCGCACGCCACCGAAAACCCAGTCCGCGTTGCTGGAAGCCATGCAGGAACGCCAGGTCACGGTCGAAGGCCACACGCACCCGCTGCGGCGCCCCTTCCACGTCCTCGCGACCGCGAACCCCGTCGAGTACGAAGGCACGTACCCGTTGCCCGAGGCGCAGCTGGACCGGTTCCTGCTGCGACTGGACGTCGGTTACCCGCCCGCGGACGAGGAGGCCGAGGTGCTCCGGCGCAGGCTGGCCCGTCGCAAGGAGGAGACCGAGGTCAAGCCCGTCGTCGACGCCGACCGGCTGCGTGCGCTGCAGGAGGGCGTCGAACTCGTGGACGTCGACCCGGGTGTGCTGCGCTACTGCGTGGACCTGGCCGCCGCGACCCGGCGGCACGCGGCGGTCGAGATCGGCGCGTCCCCACGCGGGTCGCAGGCGTTGCTGCTGGTCTCCCGGTGTCTCGCGGTCCTGGACGGCCGGGAGTTCGTGCTGCCGGAGGACGTCAAGGAATGCGCCGTCGCCGCGTTGGCACATCGGTTGACGCTCCGCGCCGAGACCTGGAGCACGGGCACGACGGCCGTACAGGTCGTCACCGAACTGCTCGGCACAGTGCCCGGGCCGGCGAGCACGAGGTGAGCAACCGCGTCCTGCGCTGGATCCACACCCAACGGGACACCGGCCACTGGCGCAACACCGACGCCATGTACCGCGCGGTAGTCGTCGGCGTTGGCCTGGTCGCGGCCGGTGTCCTGGTGCACCAGCTCGCACTCGTGTTGTTCGGCGCGCCGCTGCTGATCAGCGCGTTGCTCGCGATGGCACGCCCGCAGCCGGGCCGACCGGACGTCCACCAGCCGCGGCTGCCGCGGGCGTTGGAACAGTCCCAGCTGGCCGAGGCCGTCTTCGAGATCGACACGAACCCCGGCGTCGAACTGACGGCGCTGCGGGTGCCACACGGCAAGCGCAGAGGTGCGGGACCGGTGCACCTGATCGCGGGCTCCGTCACGCAGGTCCGCACGACGCTCGGGCACGGCGGCTGGGGCGAAGGCGTCGACCTTCGGCTCGACCGGCTCTTCGCCGGGCCGGACGCGCTGCGGGTGTACGGCCCGATCGTCGGCAGGGAGGGCCGCCGCACGATCCTGCCGCCGATCCTGCCGTTGCCCGCGGGACCGCTGCCACCACGACCGTCCGGCCTGGTCGGCGTGCACCGCTCGCCGCGTCCCGGCGACAGCACGGAGCTGCGGGACATCCGCGTGTTCCAGCCCGGTGACCGGCTGCGACGCGTCGACTGGCGGGTGTCGCTGCGCGCCTCGGCGGCCACCGGCGGCGTGATGTCGCCGAGCATGCTGCACGTCCGTGAACGGCACGCGGACGCGGACGCGTCACTGGTCCTCGCGATCGACACCCGTGTCGACGTGTCAGCGGAACTGGGGGACTGGGCGACCGTCGCGGTCGGCAACGGCGTCCGCCCTGGTGGTTCGCTCGACACGGCTGTGCTGGCCGCGTGCTCGCTGGCCGCCGGCTACCTGCGGCAAGGGGACCGCGTGGGCCTGGTCGACCTCGGCAGACCCCAGCTGAGCCTCGCACCCCGCTCGGGGCACCGGCAGCTCGAGAAGATGCGGCACCAGCTGGTGGTCTGTTCCCGGTCGGCCGGGTGGGCGCCGAAGCCCGTGCTGCGCCCGAGGCAGGCGCCCGCCGGGTCGTTGGTGATGGTGCTCTCACCGTTCATCGACGACGCCATGGTGCAGCTCACAGCGACCGTCGCCAGACGGGGAACCCGAGTGCTGGCAGTGGATCTGTTGCCCGACCCGCTGGTCGCGGCCGCGCGGGACCCCTGGGGCGAAGCCGTGTTGAAGGTGCTGCGAGCCGAACACGCCACGCGGGTGGAAACGTTGCGGGAACACGGGATCCCCGTCCTGAAGTGGGGCGACGAGGCATCGGCGGCACTGCGGGTGCTGGCCAGGGGGCGGCGATGAATCTCCCCGCGATGAATCTCACCGCGGGGATGCCCGCGTGGACCTTGCGCGGCGGGGTGGCGTGTGCGGTCGCGTTGATCCTGATCTCACTGGCGGCACAGGGAGTCGGGGTGTTCCCGCTGGGGATCGTCGCCCTGCTCGGCGTGTTGTCCGTCACTGCGCCCGCCACGCCCGCACCCGCGTTCCTGATCGTCGCGACGGCGGTCGCAGTGGCCGTGGTCAGCGACGACGCGTTCGACATCCGCGTCCTGGCACTGGTTCCGCTGATCCACCTGGTCCACATCGGATGCGCGCTGACCGCTGTGATCCCCGGCACTGCGCGGGTGCACGTCAGCGCGCTGCGCCCGGCCGCTGTCCGATTCGTGCTGGTTCAGCTGGCCGTCGCCGCACTGGCGGCCGTCGCGTCACTGGTGCCCGAAACCGTTACACCAGCGGCATTGGAAGTACTCGCACTGCTTGCCGCGACGACACTCGCGGTCCTGGCGACCCGGTTGATCATGAAGCGTCCTAAGTGAACCGGTGAGCGGTTCGCGACCGGGGTCACACCTGACCAGGGGTGACGCGCGCCGCCGGGTGAATGGTGCGACCATAGGTCCATGGCCAAGGGCAAGAAACAGCCGAAGCGGATCCTCATCGTCGGCGGTGGCTATGTCGGGCTGTACACCGCGTTGGGCCTGCAGAAGAAACTGCGGTCGCTCGAAGCGTCGGTGACAGTGGTCGACCCGCAGCCGCACATGACGTACCAGCCGTTCCTCCCGGAGGCGGCAGCCGGATCCATCGAGCCGCGGCACGTGGTCGTGCCGCTGCGCAACGTGCTTCGCCGCTGCCACGTCCTGACCGGCCGTGTGACCAAGATCGACCACGCGACCAAGACGGCCACCGTGGAGTCGCTGGACGGGCACACCGAGCTGGTCGAGTACGACCTGCTGATCAGTGCGCTCGGGTCCGTGTCGCGGCTGCTGCCGATCCCGGGCCTTGAGGAGCGCGGCATCGGGTTCAAGACCGTCGGTGAGGCGATCTACCTCCGCAACCACGTGCTTTCGCGTCTTGACCAGGCCGCGACGACCGCCGACCCGGAGCTGCGCCGCAAGATGCTCAGCTTCGTGGTCATCGGCGGCGGGTACGCGGGCGTCGAGGCGCTCGCCGAGCTCGAGGACATGGCCCGTTACGCGATCAGGTACTACGAGGGCCTCAGCGCGAAGGACATGCGCTGGGTGCTCGTCGAGGCGTCCAACCGGATCATGCCCGAGGTCAGCGCCAAGATGGGCGTCTACACCGTCAAGGTGCTCGAGAAGCGCGGTATCCAGGTCTTCCTGGACACCCGGGCGAAGTCGCTGGAAGGCGGGCACGTCGTGCTCGACGACGGCACCGAGTTCGACGCCGACACGATCATCTGGACCGCGGGTGTGAAGGCCAACCCGGTCCTCGCCAACACGGACCTGCCGCTCGACCAACGCGGCCGCGTCCGGTGCACGGCCGAGCTGCAGATCGAGGGCCTCGCGGACGCCTGGGCGGCCGGTGACAACGCCGCCGTCCCGGACCTGTCGCGGACGTCCGAGGACCCGACGGCGACGTGCAGCCCCTCGGCGCAGCACGCCGTCCGTCAGGCCAAGCGGCTGGTGCCCAACGTGCTGGCCGCGCTGCGCGGCAAGAAGCAGAAGCCCTACGTGCACAAGTACCAGGGCTCTGTGGCGTCACTGGGCCTGTACAAGGGTGTGACGGACGTGCTCGGCGTGATCCGGCTGAAGGGCTTCCTCGCGTGGGGGCTGCACCGGGCCTACCACCTGTCGCGGATGCCCACCTTCAACCGCAAGGTCCGGATCATGTTCGACTGGCTCGGCGCATTCGTCTTCCGGCGCGAGGTCATCTCGATGGGACAGATCCAGGACCCGAAGACTGAATTCACCCGCGCGGCCAAGAGCTGACCGGACCAATTGAATAGGCCAGCCGGATGAGTTCGAGCAAAGTGGCTCCAAAGGGAGCGCCGGAGCGTTTAGGCTTCACGCGCCCCCGTAGCCCAACAGGCAGAGGCAAGCCCCTTAAAAGGGTTGGAGTGCCGGTTCGAATCCGGTCGGGGGCACGCTGACCGGGTAGTTCATGTCCATGAAACGCGATGGACGTGGACTACCCGTTCTCATGTCCGGACCGACTCGCATTCACGCCAGGCGATCAACCGAAAACGCTCCGTATTGATATCACTTACGGCGGTCAATCGGCGACTGGTCGTATTCATCGGGTACAAAACATTTCCAAAACGTTATAGACGGATTGAGTGGCCCGATGATCGGACCGACGGGCCAGGTGGGACCGTCTGTGCGACCCTTGACGACGTGTCGGACGACGAGCTGATCGACCTGGCCCACCGCGCGTTCGCCGCTGCCCGCGCGGGCGCGGCGGAAGACCTGGCAGCCCTGATCAACCAGGGTGTACCGGTGAACCTCCACAACGAAGTAGGCGACACCCTGGTCATGCTGGCGGCGTACCACGGCCACGCGCCCGCCGTGGCCGTGCTGGTAGGCCGTGGCGCGGACGTCAACAGGGCGAACGACAAGGGCCAGACCCCGCTCGCGGGCGCGGTGTTCAAGGGGCAGGACGAGGTCGTCAAGGCCTTGCTCGACGGCGGAGCGGACCCGTTCACGGGCACACCGTCGGCGGTGGACACGGCGAGGATGTTCGGCCGCCTGGAGTTGCTGGCCCTGTTCGAGCGCAAGGGCTGATGGGAACTACACGGGTATCACGAGCGACTATGTAGGCATGGACTGTGGGACGTGCACGGAGGCCCTGTCCGCCCGGCTGGACGGCGAGCAGGAGCCGGTACCGGCAGCCGAGGTGGACGCGCACCTGGAGACGTGCGCGGCCTGCCAGGACTGGTACGACGCGGCGGCGGCGCTCAACCGCCGGGTGCGGGTGCGTGAGTTCGTGGCGACACCCGACCTGGTCGACGCGGTGCTCGAGGAAGCAAGGCCACGACGCCGCCCGCTGGCACGGATGGCGCTGGCAGGCGTCGGGCTGATCCAACTGTTGCTCGCGGTCGGGCAACTGTTCGGGTCGGACGCGCACTCGTCGCACGGCGTAACGCTGACGCCGCACCTGATCAGCGAAGGCGCGGCGTGGAACCTGGCGCTGGGCCTCGCGATGCTCGCGGCCGCGTGGCAGACCAGGCGGGCCAGCGGGTTGCTGCCCGCGGTCGGCGTGTTCGTGGCAGCGCTGGTCGTGTTCTCGGTGGTCGACCTGGCGACCGTGGGCGTTCCGACCTCCCGGCTGCTGTCGCACGTGCCGCTGCTGGCAGGCGTCGCGTTGCTGTACATCGTGCAGCGGGAGCACAAGCGCGGCGGCGACCCGACTCCCACGGCACGTGAGGACGAGACTGTGGTGCAGGCCACAGCGAAGCCCGACGACGATCGCCGGGCGGGACCCAGCCGTCCGTGGCTGCGCCCCGCCAGTCACGATCGTCGCGCCGCCTAGCGCCCGTCAGTCGCCGGTCTCGGCCGGTGCGGTCAGCTTCCGCTGGATCCACCACACGATCTCGACGAGGACCACCCCGATCGCCGCGATCCAGATGGCCTGCGTCGTGAAGCCGGTGTTGCTGGGGTCCAGCAGGAAGAACCGCTGGGTGAACGGCAGTACGAACAGCAGCAGCGACGCCACCGACATCAGCGTGATCAGGCCGATCTTCCACCACTTGTACGGCCGCGCCACGATCGCCAGCACCCACAGCGCCACGATCATCAAGGTGATCAAGGCGGTGGTGCCCGACTGCTCGTCGGTGGCCTCGGTGCGCACGAGCATGTACGAGACGAATGTCGCGGTCGCGATGATCGCGCCCGCCGGGATGGCCATCCGCATCACCCTCGCGACGAAGCCGGTGCGGGCGCGTTCGTTGTTGGGGGCCAAGGACAGCACGAACGCGGGAATACCGATGGTGAACCAGGCGATCACGGTCACGTGCCGTGGCAGGAACGGGTAGTTGACCTGCGCGATCCCGACCATCAGGGCGAGGATCACCGAGTAGACCGTCTTGGTCAGGAACAGGTTCGAGACGCGCTCGATGTTGCCGATCACCCGGCGGCCCTCGCCGACCACGTGCGGCAGGGTGGCGAACTTGTTGTCCAGCAGGACGATCTGGGCGACCGCGCGGGTCGCCGGGCTGCCGGAGCCCATCGCCACGCCGATGTCGGCGTCCTTGAGCGCCAGCACGTCGTTCACGCCGTCACCGGTCATCGCGACCGTGTGTTTGCGCGACTGCAACGCGCCGACCATCGAGCGTTTCTGCGCGGGAGTGACCCGGCCGAAGACCGCGCGCTCCTCCAGCACGGACGCGAGTTGTTCCCTGTCCTCCGGCAGGTTGCGGGCGTCGAGCGGGTCCGCCGAGTTCGGCAGGCCGAGCGAGGACGCGACCGCGCCGACCGACAGCGCGTTGTCGCCGGAGATGACCTTCACCGTCACGTTCTGCGAGGCGAAGTAGTCGAGGGTGTCCTTGGCGTCCGGGCGGACCTTCTGCTCCAGCACGACGAGAGCGGCGGGGCGGACGGCACCGGGCGCGTCGGCCGAGTCCACGGACAGGTCGGCCTTGCCGAGCAGCAGGACACGCAGGCCCTGCGAGCCGATCCGCTCGGCCTCGGCACGGGCCGCGTCCCCGGCGGGCAGCAGCACGTCCGGCGCGCCGAGAACCCAGTTGCCGTGGTCGGTGAAGCTCGCGCCGCTCCACTTGCGGGCCGACGAGAACGGCGCGACGGCCGTGGCGTGCCAGCGCGGGTCGTCCGGGAACGCCTCCAGGATCGCCTGGAGGCTCGCGTTCGGTCGCGCCTCGGTACGCGCCAGCGCGGCCAACGCCAGGTTCACCGAGTCGTCGCCGTTCTCGTTGCGCACCTCGGCGAGCCGCATACCGTTCTCGGTCAGCGTCCCGGTCTTGTCCGCACACACCACGTCAACACGGGCGAGACCCTCGATCGCGGGCAACTCCTGCACGAGGCACTGGCGCTGGCCGAGCCGGATCACGCCGACGGCGAACGCGATGCTCGTCATCAGGATGAGCCCCTCAGGCACCATCGGCACGAGCGCGGCAACCATGCCGCGCAGAGCGTCGGCGAGCGGCTTGTTGACGTTGAAGAGCTGGTTGTAGATCGTTAGCGCGCCCGCCGGGATCAGCAGGTACGTGATGAACTTGAGGATCTTGTCGATGCCGGACCGCAGCTCGGACTTGACCAGGGTGAACTTGCTGGCCTCCTCGGCCAGCTTGGCCGCGTACGCGTCGCCGCCGACCTTGGTGGCCCGGTAGGCACCGCCCCCGGCGACCACGAAACTGCCTGACAACACCTGGTCACCGCGGTGTTTCACAACCGGGTCGGACTCACCGGTCAGCAGGGACTCGTCGATCTCGAGCGCGTCCGCGGCCAGGACCAGCCCGTCGACGACGATCTTGTCGCCGGGGCCGAGCTCGATCACGTCGTCGAGCACGATCTCGTTCGGCGGGATCTCGACGGCGGTGCCGTCACGCCGGACCGTGGGCCGGGCCTGGCCGACGATGGCCAGCTTCTCCAAGGTGCGTTTGGCCCGCAGCTCCTGGATCATGCCGATCCCGCTGTTGAAGATGATCAACAAGCCGAACATGCCGTCCAGGAAGTACCCGGTGGACATGATGATCGCGAACAGCACACCGTAGATCGCGTTGATCCGGGTGAGGACGTTGGCACGGACGATCTGCCCGACCGTGCGGCTCGCCCGCGCGGGTACGTCGTTGGTCTTGCCCGCCGCGACCCGTTCGGCGACCTCGGCAGAGCTCAGCCCGCCGTCGACGGTGTCGAGTGCCGTGTCACCGGCCGTGTTGTCAATCGACATGCGTCCGACATTAGGCCCATCCGCCGTTGACGCGCGTCATCCCAGGGTGGGACCAGCCCGTAGGGGGACATTTGGGTCCCTGCTGGACGGTCGGTGCCCGTTTCACCCTTTGTGGACGTTTGCGTTGCGCTCTGGTTCGATGATTGCCCCCTCGCCGGGTGGCTGACCTCTGCGCTGGCGCGCAGGCCGCCCATTGGGCTGCGCTTGGGCACAGGCTGACCTGGTCTGAGCGGGGGATCGGCCCGTTTTTCTGTTGGGCCGATCCCCCGCTGTGATGGCGACGGCTGTTACTTCACTCGGTAGGCGCGGATGACTGTCTGGGCGACTGCGCTGCCGTCTGGGTAGGACGCCTGGGCGCGTAATGACACGAACCCGTTAGATGGGTTCCATACGACTGCCCACCATTGGTTGTGGGCTTGTACCAGTGGTGCCTTGTGCCAGGTTGTGCCGTCGTCGGTGGATACGTCGACTGCTTGGACTGTGCCGCCCTTGCCTGGTTGGAGTGGGATGGCTGTGTATGTTCCGCCTTTGGTGGTGTTGGTGCTGTCCACCTTGGGGTCGAGTGTGATCGTGGGCAGGGGGCCGGTCCTGACGTGGGGGAGGTCCCACTCCGCTGTGACCTTTGTGGATAGTTGCCATGCCGGGTTTTCCCTGGTTGCCTCGGTGATGAGGCGGTATTTCGCTGGGTCGTTGCCCACGGTGAACTCGCCGGATCCCGGCCTGCCGCTGCGGCCGATCTCCTTGCCGTTGGCGTACAGCACGGTGGTGCCTTTGTCGGTTCCTCCGGCGCGGCCTGTGTGCTGTCCGGCATCTGTGAACAGGGGGAGGTCTGCGGTGAGCTTGGCGCCTGTGCGGGTCAGCTGGGCCCGGCCGGGGCCGAGCACGGCCTTGTACCAGTCCGCTGTGGACTTCGACCCGCGTGGATAGACCTTCTCATCACTGGTGTTGATGTACTGCCGATCGATGCGTGACGAGTGCTGCCAGCTGACCGTCTCCGGCGTGTAGCGCTCGACTCGGCTGGTCGGCAGTGGAATCGGCGCGCCGCCGGGCCCGACCAACGGGAAGCCGTTCGCGCTCGGGTTGGCGTACACGTTCGCTTGCGGCCCGACCGCGCGGTAGGTGGCGCGGATCTCGGCGAGGTCCCTGATCCGGGCCTGGTGGGTCAGGTTGGCCGGGATGGCGCCGTGGCTCGGGAAGGTGAGCTTGTAGTGGTACGGGCTCGCGGCAATCCCCTCGACCTTCACGGTCGCGGTGCCCAGCTTTGCCAGCCGTGGGCCGGAGTCGTCCACCGCGTACATCGTTGGCAGCGCTGGTGCCTCGGCGAGTGCCACGCCGTTGCTGTCGGTGAAGTAGAAGAACGCGGCCGTGGCGCCCGCGCTGTGCAACGCCTTGAGCCGTGGGATGAACTCCTGTTCCTCACCCGCCCCGATCGTGAACACCGCGATCTTGCCGCGGACATCGCGCTGCGCCAGGTCTTCCGGCCTGGCCCTGACGACGTCCACTGTGGCCAGCTCGCGGGTGTCGGTGATCCGCGGCGAATCGGGAACCCAGTCGACCACCGGCTGGAACTGCTCCGGTTTCGTGACTGTGAGCTTGATCAGCGGCTGCTCGTACGACGCGCTGTCGAAGTACATGAAGTGGTCGAACTTGCCTGTCGTCGGCACGGCGTAGAGGTTGTCGCCAGGCCCGAAGCCGCCTGCCATGGCGTCGCCGACCTTGATCATCTGCCCGGACAGGGTGCGGTGCAGCTGGGCGTCCGGCTGGTCGATCGACGTGCTTACCCGGACGCCGGGACGCGCGTCGAGTTCGACTGTCGTGTCGCTCTTGACCACGAGCTCGGGCTTGGCGATCTGGGTGGTCGAGCCCACCGGTACGGTCGGGGTGAGGATGAACGACATCACCGCGTAGCGACCCGCGGGCACCCGGATCGTGTCACCGCCGAACACCGGGACGAAGTAAACCTCCGGTTTGTCGAGGTTCTGCACCACGATGAGGCTGGGGCCGTTCACGCCTCCGTCGCGGTCGACCGACCGCAGCGTGAGGTCGTAGCTCTCCGGCTCCTTGGTCGCACCGACCGCCGTGCGCACCTCGGTCGTCCCGCCCTTGGCCAGCACCAGACCGCCGTACGAAGCGGGAGCGGCCTGCGGTCCGTCGAACGAGACCGTCACCGTGGCCTCGCCACCGGCGGGCACGGTCACCTCGGCGGCGCTCAGTTTGAAGGCCGCGTCGCTGGCGGACAGGGAAAGCGTGATCGGTGCCGTGCCGAAGTTCTTGTACGTCAACGGCTTGCTCAGCACAGTCCCGGGGTTCGGCCACTTGATGTAGCCGAGGCTCAGGTTGCCGACAGTCGTGGTGACGGTCTGGCTGACCGCGCGGTTCACGTCAAGGCGACCGTTGCCCTGGTGGTAGATCGTGGCGTTCGCGACCGGGTGCGCGCTGCCCATGAGCGCGGTTTTGATCTGCTGGCCGGTCCAGTCCGGGTGTTGTGCGGCCACGATCGCGGCGGCGCCAGCGACGTGGGGTGTGGCCATCGAGGTGCCGCTGATCTTGGCGTGGAACTCGTCCACGGCAACGTCGTCCAGCGTTCCCTTGGCCCGTGCCGCCACGATGTCCTCACCAGGCGCGGCGATGTCCGGCTTGACCGCGTAGTCCTTGGACCTCGGCCCCTGTGACGAGAACGGGCTGCGCACATCCTGCTTGTTCACGCTGCCGACGGCCAGTGCGGCGTCGGCAGCGGCCGGTGAGGAAACCTTCGAGCTCCCGCCGTTGCCCGCGGCGATCACGAACAGAGTGCCTTTTTCGGCGGAGATGCGGTTGACGGCGGTTTCGATGGGGTCGGTGCCGTCTCCTGGTCCGCCGCCGAGGCTCATGTTGACGACCTTGGCGCCGCTGTCCGCGGCCCATTGCATGCCGTCGAGGATGGCGTCGAACGGGCAGCCGAACGTCACGCAGACCTTGCCGATCACCAGGTTCGCGCCTTTGGCGACGCCGGTGTACTTCCCGCCGGACGCCGTGCCGCGCCCGGCGGCGGTCGCGGCGACGTGCGTGCCGTGGCCGACGACGTCCTGGATGCCCTCGCCGGTGAAGTCCTTCTCGCTCTTGACGATCCCGGCCAGGTCGGGGTGGCCCTTGTCGTACCCGGTGTCCAGCACGGCGATGGTCGCACCCGCGCCGGTATGGCCCTGCTGCCACGCACCAGGGGCGCCCACCTGCGGGACGCTCTGGTCCAGCGTGGGGAACGCCTTGCCGTTGAGCCAGATCTTGTGGTTCTTCGCGGTCTGGAAGACCTTCGCCGCGTCGCGCTTGGGCGTGGAGACCGCCGTCATCTTCACCGCGGGCAGGTCACGGGTGACCTTGCCGAGCGCGGCGAGGCTGCTTCTCGCTTGGTCGGAACCGGATTCCACGAGCAGCGGGATGTCCGGCGTGTGCTCGTCGTCGTAGCCGAGCCTGATCAGGCTGGTGACGTCGAACAACGCGCGGTCCAGCTGACCGGACCGGACGAGCGGCGCGACGGACGCGGGGATGACCGTCACGCCGTCGGCCCCGGCGTGGTGCAGGAAGCTGTCCGGGGCGCCGAGGCGCGCCGCGGGCCGGATCCGCACATCCCAGCCGGGACCCCGTCTCGCGACGGACACCTGGTCACCGGTGATGAGTGTGACTGTGGTTTCGGTTGCTGTGGATTTGCCTTGTGCGGCAGCCGTTCGCGGTTGCGCAGTCGCGGGGGCGACTGTCAATCCGCTTGTGAGCACGGCAAGAATCGCCGCGTGTGTGAGCACGCGCATGGAAAAGAACTCCCCTCGAGGTCAGCCGCCCCCAGCTGTCGACCCGTCACCCACCGTACCGGGTTGATCATGCGGCGTCACCCCCGAGGGGAGTTCTTTTCTTTTTCAGTTTTGCTTCACGTTATTTCACACGGTAAGCGCGGATCACGGTCTGACTGACCGTGTTCCCGGCCTTGTCGGAAGCACTGGTACGCAACGACACGAACCCGCTCGCCGGGTTGTGTACCAACGCCCAGGTCTGGCCGTTGATGTGCACAACCGGTGCGCTGTGCCAGGTCTTGCCGTCATCCGTCGACGTCTCGACCGCGCGCACGGACGCCGCACCACCTTCAGTACCCGGCTGCCGGTCGACGCGCACGGGTATCGCGAACAGGGTGTTGGCCCGTGCGTGGTTGGTGATGTCGACCTTCGGGTCGAAGCCGACCGTCAGCAACGGCAGCGGCGTCGCCTTGTCCGTGTGACCGGACCGGAAAGTCCACTCCGAACTGACCTTTGTGGACAGCGGCCAGATCGGGCTCGTCCTGGTCACGTCCGAGGTGAGCCGGTAGTCCGCTGCTCCGGCCGCGACCGGGAAGCTGCCGTCCCCCGGCTGGCCGCTGCGGCCGATCTCCTTGCCGTTGGCGTAAAGCACGGTGTCGCCCTTGTCGGCGAAGCTGTACTCCTCCGGCCTGGGGAACCCGGAGTGCCGTGCCGCGTCGGAGAACAACGGCAGCGAAGCGGTGATCTTGTCCGCCTCACGGAAGACCAGGTGCGGCAGGCCGGTGTACGCCTCCTGCGACACCGACAGCCCCGGCCCGACCACCGACTTGTTCCATTCGGCCGTGAGCCGCTCACCCGGGCGGTACGTCCGCTCGCCGACCCGGTAGCCGTGTTCGTTCCCGCCGTCCAGGCTCGGTGAGGTCCGCACCGAGTTCTGCCACGAGACGGGCGAGTAGTACTCGGTCCGCTCCAACGGCAGCGGAACCACTGTCGACCACAGCCACGAACCCATGTCCAGGTCACCGGACCAGGTGCGGTAGTCGACGTACGCGATGCCGTTGTCGATCATGCTGTGGTACTTGGCTTTGACCGTGGCCAGGTCGGTGTTGCGTGGCCGGTAGGCGAGATCCGCCGGAACACCACCGAAGTGCGGGAACGCCAACTCGTAGCGGTACGGGCTCGCGGTCTGACCGACCAGCCGCACGGTGGCGTTGCCGAGCTTGGCAAGGCGCGCACCGGACGGGTCCAGCGTGTACGCCACCGGCACGGCGGGCTTGTCCTTGGCAGAGATCGACCCGGAGTCGGAGAAGTAGAACAGCACCGCGGCCGCACCGGCGTCGACGAGTGCCTTGACCCTGGTGTCGTACGTTTCTTCCTCGCCCTGCCCCAGCGTGAACGCCGCGAGTTCGCCCTTGACGTCCTTCGCCGCGATCTCCTCGGGCGTGGCGTGCCCGGTGTCGACAGCGGCGAGGTCCTTGACACCGACGAAGTCCGGCGAACGCGGCGCCCAGGCGACCGGGATGTCGAAGGATTCCGGCTTGGTCGCGGACAACCTGACCAACGGCCGCTCCATCTGGGCGCGGTTGTAGTACCGCAGGTGGCTGTGGTTGCCCTTCGTCGGCACCGCGTAGGTTTCGTCGTTCAGTCCGCTCAGGTACCCCACGTCGTAGCCGCCGGGGCCGCCGCTGACCGTGATAGCAGTGACACCGGCGACTATGCGCGCGTCCTTCTCCTCGACCTGTGCGCTGACCCGGACGCCTGGCCGCGCGTCCAGTGTCACTGTGGTGTCCTTGCGCAGGTCGACCTCCGGCTCGGCCAGCATGGTCGTCGACTCGGGCCGGCTCCCGGCAGGCGTACGCACGGCGCTGAACAAGGCGTAGCGCCCTGCGGGCAGGCGCACCGGCTGGTTGCCCGCCGCGATGTCGTACTCGGTCCCGTCGATCCGCTTCCAGACCACCATGCCAGTGCTTTCCGCGCCGTTGCGGTCGATCAGCTTCGGAGTCAGCGCGTAGCTCTCCGGCTCCTTGGACCCGCCGACGGCGGTCTGCACGACGACGTCACCGCTACGGGCGGTCAGCCTGCCGTTGTAGTCCCCGACCGGGCCGGTCGGGGCGAACGTGACGTTGACCTTCGCCTCGCCCTGCGCGGGCACGGTGATCTCCTTGACGTCGGTGCTGAAGACACCGGCGTCCTGCAGGTCCAGCGTGAGCGTGACCGGAGCGCCGCCGGAGTTCCTGTACGTGACCGGCTTGGTCACCTTCTCGTTGGGGTACGGCCACTTGACGAAACCCATGCTCAGGCTGCCGGTCGGCGACGTGACGGTCTGGGTGACCGCGCGGCCGACGTCCAGCCGCCCAGCGCCCTGCTGGTAGATCGACGCGGAGACGGGGTGTGCGGTGCTCATCAGTGCGGTTTTGATCTGCTGGCCGGTCCAGTCCGGGTGTTGTGCGGCCACGATCGCGGCGGCGCCAGCGACGTGGGGTGTGGCCATTGATGTGCCGCTGACCTTGGCGTGGAACTCGTCGACGGCGTACTGGTCGAGCGTTTCCTTGGCGCGTGCGGCGACGATGTCCTCGCCGGGAGCGGCGATGTCCGGCTTGACGGCCCTGTCGTTGATCCGGGGACCGGGGCTGGAGAATCCGCTGGGCTTGTCCTGCTTGTCGACGCTGGCCACCGCGAGTGCGGCGTCGGCCGCGGCCGGGGTGGAGACCTTGTTGCGCGGACCGGAGTTGCCCGCGGCGATCACGAACAGGGTGCCTTTTTCGGTGGAGATGCGGTTGACGGCGGTTTCGATGGGGTCGGTGCCGTCGCCTGGTCCGCCGCCGAGGCTCATGTTGACGACCTTGGCGCCGCTGTCCGCGGCCCATTGCATGCCGTCGAGGATCGCGTCGAACCGACAGCCACCGGCCTCGCACACTTTGCCGATCACCAGGTCCGCGCCTTTGGCGACGCCGGTGTACTTCCCGCCGGACGCTGTGCCGCGCCCGGCGGCGGTCGCGGCGACGTGCGTGCCGTGGCCGACGACGTCCTGGATCCCTTCGGGCGTGAAGTCCTTCTCGGCCTTGACGATCCCGGCCAGGTCGGGGTGGCCCTTGTCGTAACCGCTGTCCAGCACGGCGATCTTGGCGCCCGCGCCGGTCTGCCCGGCCTGCCACGCGACCGGTGCGCCGACCTGCGGGACGCTCTGGTCGAGCGTCGGATACATCTTGCCGTTGAGCCAGACCTTGTGGTTCTTCGCCGTCGCGAACAGGGCGGCGGCCCGCTGCTTGGGCGTCGAGACGGCCGTCATCTTCGCTGCGGGCAGGTCGCGGGTGACCTTGCCGAGCGTGGCGGCGCTTTGCCGCAACTGCGCCGACCCGGACTCCACGAGCAGCGGGATCTCCGGTGTACGGGCGTCGTCGTAGCCGAGCTTGATCAGACCGGTCACGTCGAACAACGCCTTGTCGAGCCTGCCGTCGGCGACCAGCCGGACGGCGTCCTCGGGGATGACCGTGACGCCTTCGGGCCCGACGGCCTTGACGAAGCCGGTCGACCCGCCGATCCGTTCGGCGGGAGTCACGGTGGCGTCCCAGGTGTCGCCGCGCTTGGTGACAGTCACCTTGTCGTCGGTGATCAGGGTGACTGTCCTGGCGGGTTCGGGTCTTGCCGCCGACGGGTTCTTGGCAGGGTCAGCGGTCGCCGGCAGCCCGGCCACCCCGCTGATGAGCACGGCCAGAGCAGCCGTGTAGATGGTTCCGCGCACAGTGAGGTGCCCCTCTGACGTGGTGTCGGAAATTTCCCAGCACTGTTAATACGCCGTAGGAGGGGTACGGAGTTGGCGGAACTACCCGACTTTTCGCTGGGCCGGACGGGTGATTGCGCCGACGAGCAGCAACACACAGCCACCGGCGGTGTTCCAGAACCCCTGCTTGAACTGCGACGCCAGCGCCTCGACCTGCAACTGCTGGCCGAGGAACACCGCGAACACGGCGACCGCGAGGAAAGCACCGAGCGCCATCAGCCACCGCCGCCCGATGACCAATCCCGCCAGGCACAGCACGACCGCGAGCGCCAACGGTACGAACAGCGAGTTGGCCATGTCGGTCGTGGTCGCCGTGACCCCGTTCCACAGTTCGTTGATCGGGATCTGCCTGCCCTGGCGCTCGCGGTACCAGGGCAGGAACGTGCTGTATCCGACCGCGGCGCTACCCGCCACGATGGCCACTGTCGCGATCACCATCCGCATGAGGACCTAGCATGCCAGCGTGGCGGAGTACCGGATCGACGACCTGGCCAGGGTGAGCGGTGCGACCGCGCGCAACATCCGGGTGTACCAGGATCGTGGCCTGCTGCCACCGCCGATCCGCCGCGGCCGGACCGCGATCTACACCGACGCGCACCTGTCCCGGCTCCGGCTGGTGATCAACATGCTCGGCCGTGGCTACGCGTTCGCGCAGATCGCCGAGATGATCGCGGCGTGGGAGTCCGGGCGCAGCCTCGCCGACGTGCTCGGACTGGAGGAGGCGATGGGTGTCCGGTGGTCGTCCGAGCTGCCGGTGCCGATCACGGTCCGCGAGCTCCGGCGGATGTTCGGCACCCAGCTCACCCCGGGCAACACCCGCAAGGCCCTGCAGCTCGGCCTGCTCCGGCGGCAGGGCGCCGGGCTGGTCGTGCCGAGCCCTCAGCTGCTGGAAGCCGGGTACGAGCTGGTCAAGCTCGGTGTTCCGCTGGACGAGGTGATCGACCTCGCCGGGGTGCTCCAGCAGGAGGTCGACCACGTCGCCGGGCTGATGGTCAGCCTCGTGCGCAGGTACGTCCTCGACCCCAAGGGTGAGGACTGGCTGCCCAGCGGCGACGAGGTGGGGCACTACGCCGACGTGCTGCGCCGTCTGCCGACTGTCGTGATGTCCGCGCTGACCGCGGCGGTGGCCCGCTCGACCGAGCGCGTCATCCCCGACATGGTCGGCGACCGGCTGGAGGCCCTGCTCAGGTCAAGCAGGCAGACGGGCGACCACTAGCGCGCCGCGCTTGGTCACGGTCAACGGGGTCGTCAGCTCGCGTGCGCCCCGCTCGGCACCCTCCTCGCCTGCCATCCTGGCGCGCAGGTACTCCCTGATGGACTCCTTGGTCGGCAGGGTGACCAGCGGCGCGTCCCACGTGTGCACCTCGACGTCGCCGAAAACCGCCCGGACGATGTCCGGCGCTTCCTCGGCGTCGAACGGACTCGGCAGACGCACGCGGTACGCCGAGATCTCGGGGGAGTCGGTGCGCGCGACCGTCGAGGCGATCAGGACACCACCGGGTTTCAGCACCCTCCTGGCTTCTCGTAACGCCTGGGCCGGGTCAGCCAGGTGGTACAGCATGTTCAGCGCGGTGACGGCGTCGACGCTGTTGCTGCGGAACGGAAGCGCCGCCGCGCTGGCCCGCACGCGTGGCGCGGGGTGATTGCGCAGGAACGCCATGGCCATGTCGAGGCCGATCACACGTCTGCCAGGCATCGCCTCGCGCAGGACACCCTCGGCGCAGCCGACGTCCAGCACCAGGTCGGCCCGCTCCAGCAGGGTCGCCACCCACACGTACAGGTTGGCCTGGGAGTACGCCTTGGTCAGCCGTGAGCCGATGAGGTAGCGGTCCGGGTTGGTGTCGTAGTCGAAAGGCACGGCATCGGGAGTGCTCACCCGTCCAGCATTCACCACGGTGCGTCCGGAGCCGGAAATCTACTCCCGGTAACCCTATTTGACCTGCGAAGACATGGGTTCGCCATTGCGATGGTGTCAATGGGCGTTGTAACGTTCTGGGGCAGTCGGTGAGGACGGGAGCGACCATGCGGACGGTCAGATCTGGTGACGTGTCCCTTGCGGTGTTCGAGCAGGGGGACCGGAAGAACCCGACTGTGTTGCTCGTGCACGGCTACCCGGACAACCACACGATGTGGGATGGCGTCGCGGCGCGGCTGTCCTCGCAGTTCCACGTCGTGACCTACGACGTTCGAGGCGCCGGTGACTCCACCAAGCCACGCGCGGTCGCCGACTACGAGATCTCCAAACTGGCAGCGGACCTGTTCGCGGTCGTCGACGTGGTCAGCCCCGACCGACCGGTGCACGTGGTCGCGCACGACTGGGGTTCGGTGCAGGCCTGGCACGCCGTGACCGCCGATGACCCCCGGATCGCCTCGTACACGACGATTTCCGGCCCGTCTCTCGACCACATGGGACAATGGGTGCGACGGCGGCTGGCCAGGCCGACTCCGCGCAACCTCGTCCAACTCGCCAGGCAACAGCTGCACTCCTGGTACATCGTGGCCTTCCACCTGCCGGTCCTGCCGAAGCTGGTGTGGCGGCTCGGGGCGACCAAGCTGATCGCCGCCGTCGAAGGGCTGGACCGCGTGCCGTCCACTGCGGACGCGCTGCACGGGATGAAGCTCTACCGGGCGAACATCTTCCAGCGCGTCGGCTCGCCGGAACGGCGCGCCACCTCGGTGCCGGTGCAGCTGATCGTGCCGACCGGTGACCGCTACCTGTCGCCCGACGTGTACGCCGACCTGGCGGACTGGGCGCCGAACCTGTGGCGCCGCAAGATCATCGGCGGGCACTGGGTGGCGTCGGCCAAGCCGAACGCGATCGCCCGGATGGTCTCGGAGTTCGTGTCGCACGTGGAGGGCGGCCCGGTGACGCGCGGTCTGCGGCGCGCGGCCAGCCCGCCCGGCTCCGTCGCGCACCGCCTGGTGTTCATCACCGGCGCGGGCAGCGGAATCGGCCGGGAGACGGCGCTCGCGTTCGCCCGTGAAGGCGCCGACGTGATCGTCACGGACATCGATCCGGCAGCGGCGCGGGAAACGGCGGCGCTGATCGGCCCGTCGGCGTCGGCGTACCAGTTGGACGTGACCAACGAGTCGGCGATGCGGCTGCTCGCCGAGAAAGTCGAATCCGACCATGGCGTGCCGGACGTGGTGGTGAACAACGCGGGCATCGCGATGGCAGGCCCTTTCCTGGAGATGTCGGCGAAGCAACTGCAACGGATCGTGGACGTGAACCTGCTCGGCGTCGCGTACGGGTGCCGGATCTTCGGCGCGATGATGGCCGAATCCGGCCTGGGCGGGCACATCGTGAACATCGCTTCCGCCGCCGCGTACACCCCGTCCCGTTCGCTGCCTGCCTACGCCGCGACGAAGGCGGCTGTCCTGTCGTTGTCCGAGTCGCTGCGGGCGGACTTCGCGTCGTCCGGGATCGGCGTCTCGGCGATCTGCCCGGGAATCGTGGACACGCCGATCACGCGTGCGACCACGTTCGTCGGCGTCGACGCGTCCAAACAGGATGCGTTGCGGACCAAGGCCGCCAAGGCCTACGGGCGGCGCAACTTCCCGCCGTCCAAGGTCGCGACGGCGATCGTCGACGCGGTGCGGAACAACACCGCTGTAGTTCCGGTGACCATCGAAGCCAAAGTGGGACTCCAGCTTTCACGGTTCGCGCCGGGAATCATGCGGCGCCTCGCACGAATCAAGGTGGACAAGTGAACATCTCGTTGGAACGGCGCGGCTCGGGAAGTCCACTGCTGTTGCTGCACGGCATCGGACACCGCTGGCAGGCATGGGAACCGGTGCTCGACCGGCTGGCCGAGGCGCACGACGTGATCGCCGTCGACCTGCCGGGGTTCGGGAATTCGCCTTCGCTGCCGTCACCGTATAGCGTCGAAGCGGCACTTGAGGCTACAGTGGACAGCCTGAGGTCCATGGGCATCACCAGGCCACACATCGCGGGTAACTCGCTCGGCGGCATGCTGGCACTGGAACTGGCGTCCGCGGGGCACGCCAGTTCGGTGACAGCACTGTCGCCGGCGGGATTCTGGCGGACGGCGCGTGGGCGCGCGTGGGCACTGCGCGTGCTCGGCATGATCCGCACCACCGGCCGGTTGTCGCCCCGCGCGCAGCGCACAGTCATGTCGATCAAGCCGTTCCGGCTGGCCAGCGGAAGCCTGCTGTTCGGGCACCCGTCCAGGGTGCCGTTGGACGCGATGCTGGATGACCTGGCCGCGATGGCGGCCGCACCGGGCTTCGACGAGGTGGCTCGCGCGGGCAGGGACTACTTCTTCGGGAGCGTGGCGCCGCAGGTTCCGGTGACCATCGCCTGGGGGACGCGGGACCGGATTCTGTGGCCTGTGCAGGCGAAGCGGGCGGCGGAGTTGTTGCCGCTGGCTCTTCAGGTCTCGCTGCCCGCATGTGGGCATGTTCCGATGTACGACGAGCCTGAGCTCGTCGCTCGCACGATTCTTGAGACTTGTGCTCGGGCTGAGGCTGCTGCTGGTGAGGGGGCTGCTCGGCCTGCTTGACAGATTTCCCTCGCCGGGTGGCTGACCTCTGGGCGGCGTCAATGCGTCGCCCCTGTCAGGCGCAGCTGCGGTTTTGCCGTCGCTTCCGTCTGGTTACGGGTGTTTGCCCGAGATCACGTCGGCTTCGTTGTCCAGGGGTTCCAGCAGGGTTGAGCTCTGGGTCAGCAGTTGGCTGGTTTCCCTCAGGCGCTCCGACACCCGCTGTCGCAGGCTCGCCAGCTGGTCTATCTTCCGCTGGGCTTCGGTTGTCCTGCGGTGGGCTTCGGCTGTCGCGTCCGCCACCAGTTTTTCCGCTTCTCGCTGGCTGGTGATCCTGCGGTCCGCCGTTTCCTGGTCCAGCGCCGCTCGGCGGGCCGCCATCGCCGACTCGAATTCCTGTTCCACCTGGCGGTGCTGGGCGTCTGCCTGTTCGCCGAACTTGCTCCGGCGGTCCTCCGCGTCCGTGGACATCCGGGTCAGGTCCGCGCGGGCCCGTTCCAGTGCTGCCTTGTGTTCCGCCTGCAGCTGGTTCTGCTGTGCTTCCAGGTCTGCGAGCAGGAACTCGTATCGGCTTCGCAACGCCGCCGTAGCCTGCTGGGCCGTCTCGAAGGTCTTGTCCGCCGCGGCTTGGGCTCGTGCGGTGATCTCCAGCGCTTCCGCTTTGGTCACCTCGAGCATCACGCGCAGCTGCTTGTGGACTTCGTCGGTCGCTTTGATCGGCTGCGTCGAGCCGTTGACCTGATCGCGCAGCTTGGTCAGTTCCGCGTGCATCGCGTCTATCTGCCTGGTCTGCTCCGCGGCCTGGGCGCGGGCGTTGTCGCGGTCCGCGGTGAGCCTGCGGAGGTTGGACTCCAGATTGGCAACGTGCTGTTGCACTTGCGCGCGGTCGTATCCGTGGCGGACCACGTCGAAACCGAGCGGTAGTGGGGCATCGGCGGGGGCCATGCGGCGAGATTACCCGTCGTGTCCAGGTCTACCAGTGGAACCCTCTGGTCAATCTGACCAGTGCCGCCGCCGCTGCCGACAGTTTTCGTTCACCCTTGCCGAACTTGACACGCCCCGCGCCGCCCGCCGCCGTCGAGTCCGGGAACACCCGGTATCCCTGGTACGCGATGGCGTCGACCAGGTCGGGAGCCAGTGCGTAGGCGGTCTGGATCATCAGGCCCGTCGGGGTGCCGATGTGCTTGGGACGGTCACGCAACGCGTCCATCACCATGTCCGCCGCCTGATCGGGTGATTTCGCCGGGAAGGCGTCGTAGAGCTTGGTCGGCCGGATCATCGGGGTACGCACCAAAGGCATGTGCACAGTCGTGAACGTGACACCGGCGCCGTGGGTTTCGGTAGCGGCGATCTTGCTGAAGTAGTCCAATGCGGCCTTGGACGCCACATAGGCCGAGAAGCGGGGCGCGATTCCCTGCACACCGATCGACGACACGTTCACGATGTGCCCGAAGCGCCGTTCGGTCATGTGCGGCAGCAACGCCAGGATCAGCCGCACCGCCCCGAAGTAGTTCACGGCCATCGCACGCTCGTAGTCGTGGAAACGGTCGTACGACAACCTGATCGACCGCCTGATCGACCGTCCGGCGTTGTTCACGAGCATGTCTACGCCCGGCTGCTCTTCGAGCATCAGCGCCACCGTCTTGGTCACCGACTCGTTGTCGGTGAGATCGCACGGGTACGCGTACGCCTGCCCGCCCGCGGCGACGATCTCCGCACGCAGCTCGGACAGTTCGGTCGCGCGCCTGGCCACCAGCAGCGGGATCCCGCCTGCTGCGGCGACCTTCAACGCCGTCGCCCGGCCGATCCCCGACGACGCCCCGGTGATCACGATCCGCCTGCCGTCCAGCTTCCCGCCGCGCCCGCCGCGGCGCGCGCGGAACGGGTCGAGGTGCTCCCGCCAGTAACGCCACAGCACGTCCGCGTACGAATCCAGGTCCGGCACCGCGAAACCGGGCAGTTCGGCACGGGTGGCCGCCGACGAGAAAGCCGACGGGAACGTCAAAGCGGACAGCACGGCGGGCGGGACGCCCAACCGGTCGAGCACCGCGTCCCTGGCGAGCGTGAACCCGGGCACGTAGTCGCTGAGCCTCGCCAGTTCGACCAAGGGCTTGCTCAGGGTCTCGCCGAGCTCGAAGGTGACCGTCGGCGCGCCAGCGGCCCGCGCGAGCGCGTTGTACACGGACTTCGCCGACTGCGGCGACGGGTTGACCAGGTGGAACGTCCGCCCGTCCAGTCCGGGAGCCGCGACGAGGTGGGCCAGCGCGTCGGCCACGTAGTCGACCGGGACGATGTTGGTGTCCCCGATGTCGGGCGCGACGACCGGCACGCTCGGCAGACCGGCCAGCCGGGACAGCGCGGGGAAGAAGTAGTACGGACCGTCGACCTTGTCCATTTCGCCGGTCTGCGAATGCCCGACGACGACTGCGGGCCGGTACACGCGCCACGGCACGGCTTCCTGCTCGCGCACCAGTCGTTCGGATTCGAACTTCGTCCGGTGGTACGGCGTGACCAGGCGTTGCCCGACGTCGAACATGTCCTCGGTGAACTCGCCCTCGTGGTCACCGGCGACCGCGACGGACGACACGTGGTGCAGGCACCCCGCTTCGACGTCCTCGGCCAGGTCGATCACGTGCTGGGTGCCGTCGACGTTGGCGGTGGTGCTTTCCTCGTCGTCGGCCGTCATGTCGTAGAGCGCGGCGAGGTGCACGACGTTGTCCACGCGTCCGCGCAGCGTGGTCAGCTCACGTTCTGAGATGCCCAGGCCGGGTTCGGAGATGTCGCCGAGGAGCACAGTCACCCGGTCGGGTGTCGGCCATGACCGGACCAGCTCGGCCAGTCTGTCCTGCGACGAGGCCCGCACGACCAGCCAGACCCGCTCGACTTCGGCCGTTTCCAGCAGGCGGCGCGTGAAGTGCCTGCCGATCAGCCCGGTCGCACCCGTCACCAGATAGGTCGCCATGACCGGTGATTCTGCCTCCTATGCGGCTGTGCCGGCAGCCGCATAGGAGGCGTGCATCAGCAGTCGCGCAACTCCGGGCTCTGGTTGAGCAGCTGGCCACGCGGTGAGATGAACTTGCGGTAACGGTCACCGTCCACAGCGGACGGCAGGAACGCCGCGACCCGGTGGCAGTTCTGGAAGCTGAGCTTCACGCCGAAGTGACGCTCCAGGCCGCCGCGGATCGCGTCCGACGCCAGCGCGCGCAGCAACTGGCCACGCTCCTTCTCACTGGGCGGCGGCGTCTGGTTGTCGGCGAACTCCGCGGTGCCCTCCTTGGCCCTCGCGGCCACGTCGCTGATCAGATTCCACGCGTAGGGCAGGGACACACGGACGCAGTCGACGAACTCGGCGTCGGTGACGTCGCCACGTTCAGCCTTTTCGAGCAACGCGGTTGGCACGTCCAAGGACATGAATACCTCCGTGTTCTGCGGGTTGGTGTTATCCAGCGTTGACGGCCGAGCCCGCCAGCGGGACCGCCCCAAGAGTGAACTCCGGGTCGATCTGCTCGGCGAGGTCCCTGCCGGTGCGTTCGTTGGCCCACGCCTTCGCGTTGCGCAGGTGGAACTGGACGGCCTGGTCCTGGTAGCGACCCCAGTCCTTCGCCGTCGAGTCGACCAGGGCCTGCATGGTGCGCAGCGCCTGGCGGTTGGCCGGTTCGAAGGCGTCGATCGGGCGGACCTCGCCGCGCTCGGCCGCACGCACGTGCGCCGACCGCGACACCCACGTCAGCAGGTCGTCGCCGACGTGGTCACGCAGGAAGGCCAGGTCCTCGTCGTCGGAGATCTTGTTGCCGACGACGGCGACCCTGACGCCGAAGTCCTTGGCGTAGCCGAGGTACTGCCGGTACACGCCGATGCTGCGCACGGTCGGCTCGCAGACCAGGAACGTCACGTCGAACCGGGTGAACAGGCCGGAGGCGAACGAGTCCGCGCCCGCGGTCATGTCGACGACGACGTACTCACCGGCGGCGTCGACCATGTGGTTGAGCATCAGCTCGACCGCGCCGACCTTGGAGTGGTAGCAGGCGACGCCGAGGTCGTCCTCGCCGAACGGACCTGTCACGGCCAACCGCACACCGTCGATCTCGCGCACACAGGCCGCGTAGATCGGGTTGTCCTCGATCACGCGCAGCACGCGTGAGCCGCGTCCGGCCGGGGTCGTCTTGACCATCTCGGCGGTCGAGGAGATCCGTGGGTTGTCGCCGCGCAGGTAGTCCTTGATCAGCGGCAGGTGCTCACCGAGCGTCGGCAGGGCGAGCGTTTCCGGCTCCGAGGCGCCCAACGCGCCTGCCAGGTGCTGGTTGATGTCGGCGTCCACAGCCAGAACCGGCTGCTCGGCGGCGCCGAGGTGGCGGAGGAAGAGGGAAGCGAGCGTGGTCTTGCCGCTGCCGCCCTTCCCGACGAAGGCGATCTTCACCCCGACATTGATATCGGTTTTCATTATCCGAGCGCAAGTCGGGTTCGCCGGTTCACCCACTCGAGACCGTTGCGTGCAACCAATGTGGCCTTCGTTGCGTGAAGCGCAACGAAGGCCACATTGGTTGCCAAAAAGTCAGGTCTGGGCGGCGGGGAGTTTGCGCAGCTGGTCGAGGACGGCGGGGTCCTGCAGTTCCATCCACTTGATCACTTCGGAGAACGTGGTGCACACGGTCTCCGGCTTCGTGCAGACCTCGCCCATGAACTGCTCGGCGGCCACGCCGAAGCCGCCGCCCGCCCAGTCGGTGAAGTGGTTGCCGATCGGCAGCGGCGCCCGGTTGCCGCGCAGGGTGGCGTCGTAGGCGGCGCGGTAGACCTCCAGTGTCGCCCTGGCGAACTCGTCGCGCTTGGACTTGTCGTCCTTCGAGCGGTTGAGCGCGTCCCAGAGCTGGTAGTCCACCATTGTGACCTTTTTGTTGTTCACCGCGGGCATGCGCACCATCGGCATGGCGAACTCCCAGATGTCCTTCTCCTTGACCGGCCACAACACGCCGTCGGAGACCTGGCTGGAGTCGTAGCTCAGGCCGCGGCTGCGCATCGCGTCGAAGACCGCGTCGAACTTGCCCTCGAGGCACGGCAGCCTGCCGCCCCTGATGGCCGTGGCGTCGACCTTCAGGCCCTGGACGCCCGCCTGGTCGACGAACTGCACGAACTGCTGGAGTTCGGTCTGCCACTGCTGCGTCGTCCACTTCGGGCTGCAGAAGTGGCCGTTGTAGTGGGTGCCGATCTCGATGCCGCGCTGTGCGGCCGTGTTCAGGTCGTTGATCCTGGTCCTGACCTGATCGAGTGAACCCCCGAAAGAGATCGACGACTGGCCCTGCGGGTGCCCTGGCGCGGTGTACTGCCTGCGCTGGTCGTCGGCCAGCAGGTACACGCCGGACAGGAACGCGGTGAACCGCGCGTTCGACTTGCCCGCCAGGTCGAGCAGTCGCCGCCATTGGTCGTGCGCGCCCGCGCCGTCGTAGGAGAACAGCACGAACTGCGGTGGCCGCTCGCCCGGTGTGATCTTGCGCATCCAGTCGCCGGGCGTGGCCGCCGCGACCGGCTGCGGCTCGGTCGCGTCCGGGTTGCGCATGCCGATGACCAGCAGGATCACGAAGGTCACGATCAGCGCGACGCCCAGCGTGATCGGCTGCCAGTTCCTCGCTCCGCGTGCACCCATCACCCACAAGGTAGACGCACGGTGTGGTGACGTTACACCTGGGCGAAAACCGCGGGTGAAGGTTACGAACGGAACACACCGCCCCAAGGGGACGCGTTAGGCTGCCGTATGACCTGATCGATTTGGCCGGATCGATCTGGGTAAAATCCGCTTTACCCGACGGGAACACACGGGCACGTTCGGCCGTTGGACCCGGTGAAGGCCACAACAGGCCCATGGAGGATCAGGTGCGTTCTTCGAGCAACCCCGCGTTCCGCAACCTCGCGGCCCGCGGCAACGTTGGCTATGCGGGCTTCGGCAGCCCGCAGGGCTCCCCGCACGGCGGGGTGCCCGGATATGGCGTTGACCAGGCGCCGCCACGTGAGGCGGACCGCCCGATCACCGTCGACGACGTCGTGATGAAGACCGCTACGACGCTGGGCGTGGCCCTGCTGACCGGCATCATCACGTCCGTCCTCGTCCTTGGCGGGTCGATCAGCCCGTGGCCGCCGCTGATCATCGGTTTCCTGGTCGGCTTGGTCGTCTCGCTGATCGTCATCTTCAAGCAGACCCCGAACCCCGCGCTGATCTTGACGTACTCGGCCGCGGAGGGCGTCGCGCTCGGCGCGTTGACCAGCCTGGTGCCCAAGGGCATCGGTCTGCAGGCGCTGCTGGGCACCGCGCTGGTGTTCGGCGTGATGCTGGTGGTCTACCGCACCGGCGCGGTCAAGGTGACGCCGAAGCTGACCAAGTGGGTCATCGCCGCCGCCGGTGGCGCGTTCCTGCTGATCCTGGTGAACCTCGTGCTCAGCATGTTCGGTGTGAACATGGGCATCAGGGGCAACGGCCCGATGGCGATCATCTTCAGCCTCGTGGTGATCGGTATCGCCGCGTTCATGCTGCTGCTCGACTTCGACCTGGCCGACCAGATGATCCGCGAAGGTCTGCCGTCGAAGTGGGCGTGGTACGCCGCCTTCGGCCTGATGACCACGCTGGTCTGGCTGTACGTCGAGATCCTGCGACTGCTCTGGGCACTCAACAGCGATTAGCGATCGGTTCAGCTCCCATCCACCGGACCCCGGCCCCGTGCCGGGGTCCGGTTTTTTGTGCGCTCGTCCAAGATCGGAGAATCGATAGGGTGGTGGTGTGCCTGAGCTGATCGCGCCGGACGCCCGGCTGCACGCCGCATGGCTCGAAGCGCATGCCGAATGGGGCGAAGGCCGCCACGAGGACGGGTTCGGGCTCCTGGCATCCGACGAGGTGCGCTCGGCGCCGGGGTTCGCGGCGTGGGTCGCCCGGCTGGCCGCCGAGCACGCGACGTGCACGTACCGGTGGATCGTCGACGGCGACCAGGTCCTCGGTGGGATCGCACTGCGGCACGAGCACAGCGACTACGTGAACTGGGCCGGGCACATCGGCTACGGGATCCGGCCGTCGGCCCGGGGCAAGGGGCTGGCGACGTGGGCGCTGGGCCGGATGCTCGGCGCGGCGCGGGAACTCGGCCTCGACCGGGTGCTGGTGGTCTGCGCGCTCGGCAATGCCACGTCCGCGCGGACGATCGAACGCAACGGTGGTGTCCTGGAAGGGATCGGCGACACCAGGTTCGGTCAGGTGCGCCGCTACTGGGTGGACACCCGCGCTGTCACCGGCTGACCGTGATTCTCCGGCAGAATCGTGACATGGCGTTCAACATCCCGGGCCCGCGTACGGTGTTCGGCTGGGCAGTGCGGACCGCGGCAGAGGTCGTCTCGATCCCCGGCCGGGTGCTCGGCCTGCTCACGGCAGCCGAGCGGGCGGTCAGCCGGGCGAACGAGCTCGTCGGCCGCACCGACGACGTGGTGACGTCGGCGGAGGCGGCCGTCGAGCACGCCAGGCGCGTCGCCGTCGCCGCGGAGGAGGTCATCGAGGCGACCAAGCCGATGGTCCGCTTCGCGGCCGAGATGTCCGCGCACGAGGTGGAAGCGGCCATCCGCCTGGTCGACGAACTGCCCAAACTCGCCGAGCACATGGCCGAGGACATCATGCCGATCCTCGGCACCCTCGACCGCGTCGGACCGGACATCCACGAACTGCTCGACGTCGCCAAGGACGTCCGGCAGGCGATCCAGGGCATCCCCGGCTTCGGCTACCTGCGCCGCCGCGGCGAGGAGAAGGAACTCGAGGAGTCCTGACGCGGTCGGTCAGGCCAGGCGCTCGATGACCATCGCCATGCCCTGGCCACCGCCGACGCACATGGTCTCGAGACCGAACTGCTTGTCGTGGTGCTGCAGGGAGTTGATCAGGGTGGTGGTGATCCGGGCCCCGGTCATGCCGAACGGGTGGCCGACCGCGATCGCGCCGCCGTTGACGTTCAGCCGGTCGATGTCGACGCCGAGGTCGCGGTAGGACGGGATCACCTGCGCGGCAAAGGCTTCGTTGATCTCGACGAGGTCGATGTCCCCGATCGCCATGCCCGCCCTGGCCAGTGCCCGGTTGGACGCCTCGACCGGGCCGAGGCCCATGATCTCCGGGGACAGGCCGGAGACGCCCGTGGACACGATCCGCGCGAGCGGTGTGACGCCCAGCTCCTTGGCCTTGTCCGAGCTCATGATCACCAGTGCCGCCGCGCCGTCGTTCAACGGGCAGCAGTTGCCGGCCGTCACACGGCCGTTCGGGCGGAAGACCGGCTTGAGCGTCGCCGTCTTCTCGTAGGTGATACCCGGCCGTGGCCCGTCGTCCGCCGAGACGACCGTGCCGTCCGGCAACGTCACCGGGGTGATCTCCTTGGCCCAGAAGCCGTCCGCGATCGCCTTCTCCGCCAGGTTCTGCGACCGCACGCCGAAGCGGTCCATGTCCTCGCGGGACACGTCCTTCAGCAGCGCCAGGTTCTCCGCGGTCTGGCCCATCGCGATGTAGGCGTCCGGGATCAGCCCGTCCTCGCGGGGGTCGTGCCACGACTCGGCGCCGGCCTCGGCTGTCGACACCGTCCTGGCTTCGGCGTCCGCGAACAACGGGTTGTGCGTGTCCGGCCACGAGTCCGAGCTGCCCTTGGCGAAGCGCGACACGGTTTCCACGCCCGCGCTGATGAACACGTCGCCCTCGCCCGCCTTGATCGCGTGGAAGGCCATCCGGGTCGACTGGAGGCTCGACGCGCAGTACCGCGTCACCGTGCAGCCCGGCAGGTGGTCGTAGCCCAGTTCCACCGCGAGCACGCGGCCCATGTTGAAGCCCTGCTCGCCGCCGGGCAGGCCGCAGCCGAGGATCAGGTCGTCGATCTGCTTCGGGTCGAGCTGGGGCACCTTGTCCAGCGCCGCGCGCACGATCTGGGCGGCGAGGTCGTCCGGCCGGATGCTGACCAGTGATCCTTTGCCGGCGCGTCCGATCGGCGATCGGGCGGCCGAGACGATGACGGCCTCGGGCATGGCGCAGCTCCTTTGCTCCGGCGACACGGAAGTTACTCACCGGTCAGCCTAGGGCCTGGGGCCGAACTCGCCACGGGAGTTAGGTCACTGCACGGCACAGGGGTGCGAGCAGGATGTCCGAAGCGTGCCGGTAGCCCGCCCCGTTCGGGTGGAACCTGTCCGGGCTGAACAGCTCCGAGTACCGCACGTGGAACTCCGATGAGACCAGCTCGCCCATCGGCACCGGCACACCACCCGCCCGCAGCACGGCGTTGCGTTGTGCCCTGGCCAGCATCCGCGCCCACCGCCGCACGACCCAGCGCAGCGGCTGCGGAATCGGCCTGACCGTACCGAGATCGGGGCACGTCGCGACCACGACGGCTGCCCCGGCCGAACGCAGCCGGGCCACTTCGACGCCGAGGAGCGCGGCCGACGTGCTGACACGCATCTTGCCCGTCACGTCGTTGCCGCCGATGATCACCAACGCCAGGTCCGGCGGGTCCGTCACCGCCTTGTCGACCTGCGAGACGAAAGTCCTGGTGTTCGCGCCGACCCGGGCGTAGGTCGTCAGCCGCACCGAGCGCCCGGTCTCCTCCGCCAGCCCACGCGCGAGCAGCACACCCGGCAGCAGGTCGGCGTTCTCCGCGCCGTAGCCCGCGGCGAGCGAATCACCGAGTACGGCGAACTTCAGTTCTCCCGCACCGGATCCCGCGTACACGCCGTCCGCGCGGTGCGGGTCGCCTGTGGACTGCCCGATCAAGGTCCGCGCCCGCTTGCCCTGTCCGGTGAGCAGTCCGTACATGGCACCGGACAGTCCGCCCACACCGCAAAGAGCCACCGCGGCGACTCGAACACCCCGCAACGCCCCCATCGCGGCCTCCCCTCACGCCCTGACCCCACTAATACACGGATCATGACGTGCGAGGCACCCGAATTGTCCCCTAATGGGGGTTCCGTAGGGGCAGACCTTCGGTCCGCGGTGACGGCAACGTGCACGTCGGGATGGGCCTGCGGGCGAAACCCACCTCGAAGCCCCTGCGCCGGATCCTGGTCACGTGGTGCAGCAGGTTCACCTTCATCAGGAACGGCAGCGCGCCGGGCGGGTCGAGCGCGTAGACGAACCGCGGCTCACCGGTCGTCCAGCCTGGCCAGTTGGCGTCGTGCAGGCTGGTCAGTTCCTCGCGGCAGTGCGGCCATTCCCGGTACCGCTTGGCGGTCGCGCTCGCCCTGGCGAAGCTCTGCGTGGTGAACACCAGGTCCATGTCCCTGGTCAGCAGATCAGCGTGGTGCGCAAGGGGAATGCACGGTTGCAACGCGATTTCCCCTGTCACGTCGGGGATCGCGGCCAGCTTGCCCTCCAGCCCGGCGAGCAGCTGGCGGTCGACGAGGAACCAGTGGTTCTCGGCGAACACGTAGAACTCGCCGCGGTGGCGCAGTTCCGGCTCCTGCAGGCCGACGTTCAACCCGGCGCGGACGCGGTGTTCCAGCGTCAGGTCGAGTTGTGCGACCACATTCGACTTCGACGGCACCGCGTTGATGATGTCGAGCAGCGGCGAGTCCGCGCGGTACCTGGCCGACGTGTACCGCGCGAGGAGTTCCGCGAGCAGCTCCGGCAACGGCTGTCGCGGTTCGACGTGCAGGACGTGCGAGCCCGTCATGCCGCGCACGAGCCCGTCGTGGGCCAGCGCGCGGGACCACTCCGGGTCGAGTCCGATCGCGGGCAGGTAGGTGGAATTGGCAGCGACTCTGATGCCGAAATCGGGGACGAGCGATTCCCGTGGGGGTGTGGTACCCACCACGAACCGCCTGCCGTCGATCACGTGGGTGTCCGACTCGTCGGTTTTGTCCATCAACAGGTGTACGCTCAGTTTCATGCGAAACACCCCCTGTAGTTGAAACTGTACGTTCCCCGGGTGACTCGCGTGAAGATCCGGAAGAGTGAAACCGCAGGTTGAGTACGCTCGCGGGTGTGAACCTGGCTGATTTCTACCGCGATCTGCACGAGCACCCGGAGCTGTCCCGGCAGGAGCACCGGACGGCCGGGAAGCTCGCCGAGGCGCTCGCTTCGCTTGGCTACGAAGTGACCACCGGCGTGGGCGGAACGGGTGTCGTCGCGTTGCTCCGCAACGGTGACGGGCCAACGGTCATGCTGCGCGCCGACATGGACGCGCTGCCGATCGAGGAACAGACAGGTCTGTCGTACACCAGCAAAGTGCCTGGCGTGATGCACGCGTGTGGACACGACATGCACGTCACGTGTCTGGTTGGCGCCGCGGAGAAACTGTTGGCGGACAAGGATTCCTGGACCGGGACGCTGATGCTCGTGTGCCAGCCCGCCGAGGAGACCACCACGGGGGCGCGTGCGATGGTCGCCGACGGGCTGTTCGAGCGGTTCGGCAAGCCGGACATCGTCCTCGGCCAGCACGTCTGCCCGCTGCCCGCCGGGATGCTCGGCTACGGCACCGGCCCGGTGATGGCGGGCTCGGACTCCGTCCGGGTCACGCTGCACGGCCGCGGTGGGCACGGATCACGCCCGGAGACCACGGTCGACCCGGTGCTGATGGCCGCCAACGTCGTCGTGCGGCTGCAGGGCATCGTCGCCCGCGAGGTCCCGCCGGCCGAGACCGCGGTCGTCACGGTCGGCAAGCTGCACGCGGGCACGAAGGACAACATCATCCCGGAGACGGCCGAGCTGGACATCAACATGCGCACGTACACCAGGCAGACCCGGGACCTGGTCCGTGCCGCGATCGAGCGGATCGTCCGGGCGGAGGCCGCGGCGAGCGGCGCGCCGAAGGACCCCGAGATCGACTGGCACAACAGCGCGCCGGTGCTCGTCAGCGACCCGGACAGCACCACGCGGACGGTCGAGGCGTTCACCGGGCACTTCGGCGCCGACAAGCTGATGGTGCTGCCGGTGGTCACCGGCAGCGAGGACATCGGCATCTTCGGCGACGCCGCCGGTGTGCCGACGGTTTTCTGGTTCTGGGGCGGCCTGGAGTTCGACGTGGTGGTCAAGGCGATCCAGGAAGGCGGCATCGAGGCGTTGCCGAGCAACCACTCGCCGGTGTTCGCACCTCTGATCGAGCCGACGCTGTCGACCGGCGTCGACGCGTTGTGCGTCGCCGCCCTCACCTGGCTCGGTCAGCGGGGTTAGCGCGGCGAGCTAGGCTGGCGGGAAACGGGCGCCTCACGAGGAGAACAGCGGTGGAGTACGTCGAACACGTCGTCGACCTGATCGGTAACACACCGCTGGTCCGGCTGAACTCGGTCGCCGACGGCCTCGCGCCGCTGGTGCTGGCCAAGGTGGAGTACGTCAACCCCGGCGGCAGCGTGAAGGACCGCATCGCCGAGCGGATGATCGAGGCGGCCGAGAAGTCCGGCGAGCTCAGGCCGGGCGGCACGATCGTCGAGCCGACGTCGGGCAACACCGGTGTCGGGCTGGCCATGGTCGCCCAGCGCAAGGGCTACAACTGCGTCTTCGTCTGCCCCGACAAGGTCAGCGAGGACAAGCGCAACGTGCTCAAGGCGTACGGCGCTCGTGTCGTGGTGTGCCCGACGGCGGTCCCGCCCGAGCACCCGGACTCGTACTACAACACCTCGGATCGCCTGGTCCAGGAGATCGACGGCGCCTGGAAGCCCAACCAGTACGCCAACCCGCAGAACCCGGTGAGCCACTACGAGTCGACCGGGCCCGAGCTGTGGAAGCAGACCGAAGGCCGGATCACGCACTTCGTCGCCGGTGTCGGCACGGGCGGCACGATCTCCGGCACCGGCCGGTACCTCAAGGAGGTCTCCGGCGGCAAGGTCAAGATCATCGGCGCGGACCCTGAGGGTTCGGTGTACTCCGGCGGCAGCGGCCGCCCGTACCTGGTCGAGGGGGTCGGCGAGGACTTCTGGCCGGACACGTACGACCGCGACATCGCCGACGAGATCATCGAGGTCTCCGACGCCGACTCGTTCACCATGACCCGGCGGCTGGCCCGCGAGGAGGCGCTGCTGGTCGGCGGCTCGTGCGGGATGGCCGCGGCGGCGGCGCTCAAGCTGGCCGAGCGGTGCGGCCCGGACGACGTGATCGTCGTCCTGCTGCCCGACGGTGGCCGCGGTTACCTGTCCAAGGTCTTCAACGACCGCTGGATGGCCTCGTACGGCTTCCTGCCGCCCGAGCACAGCGGCGCGACAGTCGGTGACGTGCTGCGCCGCAAGGACGGCCGGATCCCGGAACTCGTGCACGCGCACCCGACCGAGACGGTCGCGGACGCCGTCGCCTACCTGCGCGAGTTCTCCGTCAGCCAGATGCCTGTGGTCAGCGCTGAGCCGCCGGTGATGGCCGCCGAGGTGGTCGGCGCGGTGAACGAGCGCGACCTGCTGGACGCGTTGTTCACCGGCAAGGCCGCGCTGGCCGACCGGCTGGACAAGCACATGACCGCACCGTTGCCGACGATCGGCGCGGGCGAGCAGATCAACGTCGCGATGAAGGCGCTCGCCGGTGCCGACGGCGCGTTGGTGCTGATCGACGGCAAGCCCGCGGGGGTCGTGACCCGCCAGGATCTGCTCGGCTACCTCGCCAGGAGCTGAATGTGAGGGCCTTTCCCCAATCCGTTAGCGTGTGGCGCGAGTAGCCGACCCGCAGGGGGGATACGTCCGAAATGAGTGCTCCTCAGAACCCGAATCAGCCACCGCAGCAGCCGCCCGGCGCGCTGGCCAACCCGGAGCCGACGATCGCGATCGGCGGTCCCGGCAACCCGGCGCAAGGCCAGGGGCAGAACCCGAATCCGGACGCCACCCAGGTGGTGCGGCCGCAGGACGACGACCAGCCCGAAGCGACCCAGGTCGTCCGCCCCGGCCAGGTCGGTGCCGGTGCCCAGCCGTCCGGGCCGCAGCCGGTGCAGCAGCAACCCCAGGCTCCCCAACCGCAGCAGGGCTACGGCCAGCCCCAGCCGGGCCAGGAGCCGCCGCCCGGCTACCCCCAGCAGCAGCCGGGGTATCCCCAGCCCGGCTACCCGCAGCAGCAGCCGCAGCAGCCCGGCTTCGGCCAGCAACTCGGTCAGCAGCCCCCGCCCGGGTATCCGCCACAGCAGCCCGGCTACCCGCAGCAGCCGGGTTACCCGCCCGCGCCCGGCGGTGCGCCGTACCAGTACGGCGGTGGGTACCAGTACGCGAGCTGGGGACAGCGGTTCGTCGGCGGCCTGATCGACTACGGCTCGCTCGCCGTGCTCAACGGCATCATCCTGGGTATCGCGTTCGGCGCGGAGGTGTACGCGCTGACCGGCCTCGGCAGCCTCATCGGCCTGGTCTTCCTCTTCTACAACACCTGCTACCTCGGCGGGACCAAAGGGCAGTCGTGGGGCAAGAAGGTCGCGGGCATCAAGGTGGTCCGGGAGGACAGCGGCCAGGTGATCGGCTTCGGCCTGGCGTTCGGCCGCCACATCCTGCACATCATCGACGTGTTGCCGATCTACATCGGTTTCTTCGCCCCGTTGTGGGACGCCAAGCGGCAGACGTTCGCCGACAAGATCGTGAACACCATCGTGATCGAGGCGCCGTCTGCGCAGCAGGGGTACGCGGCGTACGGTCAGCCGCAGCAGCAACAACCGTACGGGCAGCCGCCACAGCAGTGGTGACCCTGCGTCGACAAGCCTTCGGGGCCCTGTTCGGTGACACCGGCGGGCCCCGTTTTCATGCCCGTGGGACACTCGGGGTCATTACAAGGCGATCGTCTTGATCTGGACTAGCGTTACACCGAAAGTGGACGATTCAGGCCGAGGGAGTTGTTAAGCACAATGAGTGCTCCGCAGCCGCCGCACGATCCGAACCAGGGCGGTCAGCCACCTCAGGAGCAGGAAGGCGCGCTGCAGGTGCCGGAGAGCACCCAGGTGCTCAAGCCTGGTCAGCAGCAGCCGGACCAGTCACCCGAGGTGACCCAGATGGTCCAGCCTGGCCAGCCGGGGCAGCCGCCGCAACAGGGCGAATCCACCCAGATGGTGCCGCCCGGGTCGATGCCGCCGCCGATGCCGCAGTACGAGCCGCCGCCCAGCGCGGCCGACCAGCCGCCGTCACCGCCCGGGGGGTTCCCGCCGCCGCAGAGCCAGCAGCAGACGCAGGCGATCGGCGGATACGGCCAGCCGTCGCAGTTCGGCCAGCCGGCACCGGGCCAGCAGCCGCCGCCGGGGTTCGCCCCGCCGCCCGGTTACCAACAGCCCGGTTACCAACAGCCCGGCGCGTACGGCCAGCCTTACGGGCAACCCGGATACGGCCAGTACGGCCCGCCCGGTGGTGGCAACACGCAGATCATCAGCTGGGCCATCGCCGGTGTGGCCGCGATCCTCGGTCTGGTCGCCGCGATCCTGGTGTTCGTCGACATGGGTGACATCTCCGACTACGCCAAGGGCTGGTCCCAGGCGTCCGACGCGATGAAGGAGAACATCGACATCATCCCGGGGCCCATGGTGTGGGTCACGTCCATCCTGGCGGTGCTCGGTGGGCTCGCCGCGGTCGGCGCGGGTGTGATGATCTTCCTGAAGAACAAGCTCGGCGCCATGCTGCTGCTCGTCGGCGGTGGCCTGATGTTCGTGGGTTCCCTGCTGTTCATCATCCTCAAGGGGAAGCTCGAGCTGGACTCGCCGATCAGCGGCTGGGTCATCCTCAGCCTGATTGCGGGCATCATCGTCGCCGGTCTCGGTGCGTTGCAGTTCTTCCCGGGCACCAAGGCGTTCGTCGGTGCGGGACCGGCCCCGGTCGTCGGCGGGTTCCAGCAGCCGCCGCCGCCCGGCTTCGGACCGGCGCCGTACGGCCAGCAGCCTCCGCCCGGATATGGCCAGCAGCAGCCGCCTCCCGGCTACGGTCAGCAGCCGCCGCCCCAGCCCGGTCAGCAGCCGCCGCCGGGTTACGGCCAGCCGCCGCCCGGCTACGGTCAGCAGCCGCCGCAGCAGTGGTGATCGAATGACGGAAAATGGGGCGTCCCACGCGGGGCGCCCCATTTGCCACCTGGCGCCTGCACGATGGGGACGACTGTTCAGGACGCGTTTCGGAAAACCGGCCTGATCTGCGGAGAACTGGTCTATGGTCGTGGCCACTAGAGGCCAACCGGCCTAGCGGTTCGGGGAGAACAGTCGTGAGCTATCCACAGCAGGGCGGGTATCCGCAGCAGCCTTACCCGCAGCAGCCGTACCCGGCGGCGCCGTCCGGCGGCAGCCCGGCGACGGCGATCATCGCGGCCGTCCTCGCGCTCGCGATCGCCGGCTTCGAGGTCGTGTTGCTGGTCAACGAGTCCACCCTGATCGAGAACCTCAGCAAGCTGCCGGGCGGGATCGTCACGATCCTCGTCGGCCAGCTGATCGTCGGCCTGGTGATGCTGATCGGCTCGATCGTGACGTTCGCCCGCAAGACCGCGGGAGCGGTGCTGATCCTGATCGGCGCGCTGCTCGGTGTCGCCAGTGTGCTGACCGAACCGCTGATGCTGCCGGGCGGCAGCAAGAACCTCGGCCTGTTCTACGAGACGATCTTCGAGTTCGGTCAGGCCGAGGCCACGTGCCGGGCCCTGATCGTGATCGTCGCGCCGTTGGCGCTGATCTTCGCCGTGCTGCCGCCGACCTTCAAGTACCTGCGCGGCAACCGCAACGGCGACTACGCGGGTTATGGCGCCTACCCGCAGCAGCCCGGCTACCCGGTCGACCCGAATTCCGGCGGGTTCCCCCAACAGGGCTACCCGCAGCAAGGTGGTTACCCCCAGCAACAGCAAGGTGGCGGTTACCCCCAGCAGCCCGGTTGGTGAGCGGTCACCCGTCCGGATGGATCGTCCCACCATCTGGTCACTCGACTGGATCCACGTAGGATTGCGCTATGTCAGAAGGGGACTCCACGCTGGGGTTTGAGACCCGGGCGATCCACGTGGGACAGCAGCCGGATCCGCGTACCGGCGCGGTCATCCCGCCAATCTACGCGACCTCCACTTTCGCTCAGGACGGCGTCGGTGGCCTGCGTGAAGGCGGTTACGAGTACTCCCGTACCCGCAATCCCACGAGGACGGCGCTGGAGGAGTGTCTGGCGTCGCTCGAGGGCGGACGGCACGCGCTGGCGTTCCCGTCCGGAATGGCCGCGAGCGACGTGGCGCTGCGGACGTTGCTGCGCCCCGGCGACCACGTGGTGATCCCGGACGACGCGTACGGCGGCACGTTCCGCCTGGTCGACAAGGTGCTCAAGCAGTGGGGCATCGAGCACACGCCGGTGCACCAGCCGGACCTGGCCGCGGTCAGGGCGGCGATCCGCCCGAACACCAAGGTGATCTGGTGTGAGACGCCGACCAACCCGCTGCTGGCCATCTCCGACCTGGCCGGACTGGCCCAGATCGCGGCCGAGGCGGGCGCGCGGCTGGTCGTGGACAACACGTTCGCCACGCCGTACCTGCAGTCCCCGCTGGGGCTGGGCGCGGACGTGGTGCTGCACTCGACGACGAAGTACCTCGGCGGCCACTCCGACGTCGTCGGCGGTGCGCTGATCACGTCGGACGACGCGTTGAACGAGGAGTTCGCCTTCCTGCGCAACGCTTCGGGCTCGGTGCCCGGCCCGTTCGACGCCTGGCTGACGCTGCGTGGCGTGAAGACGCTCGCGGTGCGCATGGAGCGCCACTCGGACAACGCCGAGCGCGTCGTCGAAGCGCTGCTCGGGCACTCGCGCGTCGAGCGCGTCTACTACCCGGGCCTGCGGGAACACCCGGGCCACGAGATCGCGGCCAAGCAGATGCGCCGGTTCGGCGGCATGGTGTCGTTCACGGTGGCCGGTGGCGAGCAGGCCGCGCTGGACGTGACGTCGAAGGCGGAGCTGTTCATCCTGGCCGAGTCGCTCGGCGGCGTCGAGTCCCTGATCGAGCACCCCCACAAGATGACGCACGCGAGCGTGGCGGGTTCGGAGCTGGAAGTGCCGGACAACCTGGTGCGCCTGTCAGTGGGCATCGAGGACGGCACAGACCTGGTCCAGGACCTCCTCCAAGCCCTGGCCTGAAAACCCTCGTGAGTGTTGTGGCCGGTCAGAACCGGCCACAACACTCACGATGTTATTGCTGGTAGCCCGCTGGTTCGCCCTCGTGCTGCGGTGGGGCGATCGGTGCTGGTGGGAGGTCGCGTGCGTCGATGCATCCGCCGACCAGTTCGACGTAGCCGTCGCGCTGGACGTACTGGCCTGGGCTGGCACACCCGGCACTGGACGCGCTGAACACAGCGACGCCCGCCAGAGCTGTGGCAGCGGCCAACGCACCGACCAGTGGCACCATTCCAGCGGCCCGGGTTGCACGTGCCATTGCTTACTCTGCCCCTTGTCGGCGACTACTCCTTGCCGCCGAGGATACCTGCCTTCGTGCACGGATGAGCCGCGGCGGCGACAATGACAGGATTCTTTAAGGGAAACGCCGCCGTTTCCGGTGGTGTACCGGCTGAATGGCCTACTTCTTCGGTCGGTATCCGGCCGGCAGGCCGTGCATGACGATGTCGCGGTACGCGTCCACCGCGTCGGTCGGCTGCCGGACGAGCGCCGGGTCGCGCTCCACGTCCACTGTGTACAGACCGAACCTCGGCCGGTAGGTGCCCCACTCGAAGTTGTCGGTCAGGCTCCAGTAGTTGTAGCCGAGCACGGTCACCCCCTCCGACTGTGCCCTGTGCATCCAGTACACGTGGTCGCGCAGGTGGTCGGTGCGGGTGTACCCGTCAGGTCGCGGCTGTCCGTCGTCGGTGGGCATCCCGTTTTCCACGACGTACAACGGCAATTGCGGAGACCGTCGGGCGTAGTGCTTGAGGGCGCGGTAGATGCCCTTCGGTTCCGGGTCGATCCGGTACGGCTTGCCGGTCGCGCCGTGCAGCGCGGTGAGGTTGCCCGGGGTGACGTCGTAGTAGTAGTCGATGCCGACGAAATCGATGCTTCCGGCGATCCGGTCGAGGAAACCCAAGTCCACCAACCGGTTCACCACCGGGATGTACGCGACGTTGCTCGACACCAACGCTTCCGGGTCGGTTTCGTGGATCAGCCGGTACGCCGCCTTGTGCGCCCGCGCCATCCGGCCCGGCATCATCGGGCTGAACCGGCGCATCCGGATCTCGTGTGCCATGTAGACAGTCGGTTCGTTGAACGTAATCCAGATGGTTCCGTTGCCCGCGTAGCGCTTGACGACGCGGTCGGCGTTCGTCAGCCACAACTCGGTCATCCGCGGGTTGCGCCAGCCGCCCGTCCAACCCGGGTAGACCCAGTGGTCGAGCGTGATCATCGGGCGCATCCCGGTCGCGCGGACCTTGGCGACGACGTCGTCGTAGAACTCGAAGTCCCATTCACCGGGGATCCGCTGCACGCGCGCCCACTCCACGCACAGCCGGAAAACCTGGACGCCGAGGTCCGCGGCCAGTTCGATGTCCTGCGGGTAGCGGTGCAGGAAGTCCGCGGAATCGCGGTAGCCGGTGGCGAAGGCCGACCAGTTGCTGGCAGGCGCCGACCCCTCGGACTGGTACCCGGCACCGGCGACGCCCCACAGGAACATGTCCACCAGGCTATCGACCGACTTGCGGTGACGGACCGTAGTCGGAACTGCCACCCGTCAGTGGAGTGGTTAACGCCTTCCGGCGAACACGGCGCATCGGTGTTTCGAGACGGCCCGCTGAAGCGTCCCAGATGTGTGAGCGCTGAGACCTACGACATCGGGATCTCTCGTCGGCTGAGCCGTGCGGAGCTGACGTTGCTGTGCCAGCAGCACCGCGCCTGGCTGTTGGCGTACTGCCAAAAGCGGGTGGGCTGTCGGCACGACGCCGAGGACGCGGTGCAGGCGGTCTTCGAGAAGCTGCAGCGGCGCCCGCCGCGGCACCCGATCGTGAACCCGAGGGTCTTCCTGGCCACGGTGGCGCTCAACCTGATCAAGGACGCGGCCCGCAGCGAGGCGCGGTCGCCGCGGTCCGCGTCCTACGCGATGGAACTGCTCGACCAGCTGGCCGCCGACGACGAGGTCGGCAAGACCAGCTCACTGGACGCCAAGCGGTTCATCGAGAAGGCCAAGCCGATGCTCACCGCGCGGCAGCTCGACGTGCTCGCCTGCTACCTGGCGGTCGAAGGCGGTGTGCTGACCGACAGCGAAGCGGCGCTGGAGCTCAAGATCAAGCCGTCGGCGCTGCGCGGAACGTTCCAGCGCCTGCCGGAGTTTGTCGGCGAGGCGATCGTGGCCGCGACCCTGTCGGCGGACGACCAGATGCGGTGTCCCGGCGTGACCAGGATCCTCCGCGAGGCTGGTCCGCACGGCAGGCTCGGCAGCCGGATCAACCGGCACGTCAAATCGTGTTCGGTGTGCCGGGAACGGCAGGCCGAGACGCTGGAAGGTGTGCACAAGGCCATGTTCGTGGTGCCGATCGGCGTGCTCGGCTCGTTCCTCACGTTCAAGAAGGCCGCTGTCGCCGCCGTTGTCACCGTCGCGGCCGTCACCGGTGCGCTGATTGTCAACCAGGGCGGGGCAACCACCGAGCAAGGTGTGGCGATGCCTGTCACCTCGATACGAATGGCCTCACCCGCCGCGCAGCCGGAGAGCGCGAGCCTGACATCGGACAGCACGTCCCGTGTGGCCGTACCACCGCCGGTGAAGCTGTCTACTTCCGTTGCACCGCAACCGGTACGGCCAGTGGTGCCGCCGTCGCCGGTGGCGCGGACGCGGAAGGCCGAGCCGCCGACGATCATCGCAGGTCCGGACGCGATCGCGGCCCGGCAGATCGGTACCGGCGGCAGGTGCCCGTCGGCGACAAGGGTGAAGGTCGGTGTCACCGCTCCGGACGGGCTCGCGTCGGTGCGGATGACCATGCGCATCCGCGACACCACAGTGACGATCTCGATGATCGGCTTCGCGGGCACCTGGTACAGCCAGGTCGGACCGTTCCCGCACCGCTACGCCGGTCACCACGCGGACGTGACGGTCGAGGCCGTCGGCCGCGACGGCCAGTCAACCACCCGCGGCTTGGGGCAGGTCGCGGTCACCCGATGCTGAAGGCGGCGTTTTGCCTTGCCACGCTAAGGCAAAACGCCGCCGTCCAGCGCCACTCCACAGGATTGCGAGCAGGACTTGCAGGAAGCCTCGGCGCTCCTGCTCGCGCTCGATCGCCTCGAACAGGGCCTTGAAGTTGCCCTTGCCGAAGCCGAGCGAGCCGTGCCGTTCGATCAGCTCGTGGAACACCGTCGGCGGTCACCGATCGGCTTGGTGAAGATCTGCAGCAGGTAGTGACTTGACCGGACGCCAGGATCAGCTCAAGGCCGCAGAATGAGCAAGTGTTCGTGGTTCAGCTGGACAATCTGCCCAAAGCGGTCTAGTCCGCGACGGCGAGTTCGTGCAATAAGACCAGCGTCACGCTTTTACTACTTGCATAGCGCTCACAACAAGCGAATGCTTGGGTCAGGCAACTAGTTGTAGGAACCAAGTATCTTTTGGCGGAGCGCGGGTCATGGCTGACCAAGCACAGGAGCTCCCCGTCGCGGAAGAACTCGGGAACCAGTTGGTGCGGCTGCTGACCATGGTCGGCAGGGCCAAGGCCCAGTTCACGCAGGCGACAGGAGACGGCATCGAGCGAGCGGCGTACGCGCTGCTCGCGCACCTGGTGAAAGAAGGGCCGAAGAGGATCACCGCACTGGCCGACGCCGTCCACTCCGACACGTCCACGGTGTCCAGACAGACCAGCGCGCTGGTGGCCCACGGACTGGTCGAACGGACCGCCGACCCGGTGGACGGCAGAGCCTGCCTGCTGGTGGCCACCGACGAGGGGCGCGGCACCTTCGACCGGGCGCGAGCCGAGCGGACCAGGCACATCGCCGCCGTGCTGGCCGAGTGGCCGTCGGGTGAACGGCGCACGTTGGTGATGTTGCTCGACCGCCTGAACACCGATTTCGAGAACTACCACCCAGTGGGGGAAGCCCGATGACCGAAACCGCCGTCGCGCCGCCGAGGGCGCTGCCGGCACAGCTCTCGCACCGCCAGATCCTGGTGATCCTCAGCGGCCTGATGCTCGGCATGTTCCTGGCCGCGCTGGACCAGACCATCGTCGGCACGTCGATCAGGACGATCGCCGACGACCTCGACGGGTTGAGCCTGCAGGCATGGGCCACCACGGCGTACCTGATCACGTCGACGATCACCACGCCGATCTACGGCAAGCTGTCCGACATCTACGGCCGCAAGCCGTTCTACCTGCTCGCGATCTCGTTGTTCGTCATCGGCTCGCTGGCCTGCACGTTCTCCCAGTCGATGTACCAACTCGCGGCCTTCCGCGCGCTGCAGGGACTCGGTGCGGGCGGCCTGATGTCGCTGGCGTTCACGATCATCGCGGACATCGTCTCCCCGCGGGAGCGCGCCAAGTACCAGGGCTACTTCATGGCCGTGTTCGGCACGTCCAGCGTGCTCGGCCCGGTCCTCGGCGGGTTCCTCGCCGGTCAGAAGGACATCCTGGGCATCGACGGCTGGCGCTGGGTGTTCCTGGTGAACGTGCCGATCGGCGTCCTGGCGCTGTTCGTCGTGGCGCGCGTGCTGAACGTGCCGCACGAGCGGCACGACCACAAGATCGACTGGTTCGGCGCGTTGACGCTGGTCGTCGGGGTCGTGCCGCTGCTGATCATCGCCGAGCAGGGCCGCGAGTGGGGGTGGACGTCGCAGCGGTCGATCCTCTGCTACGCCATCGGCGTGGTCGGGCTGATCGCGTTCGTCATGGTCGAGGCCAAGATGCAGGACGCGGCGCTGATCCCGTTGCGGCTGTTCAAGAACTCGACGTTCTCGATGGTGATCCTCGCCGGGGTGATCCTCGGTGTCGGCATGTTCGGCGGGATCACGATGGTGCCGCAGTACCTGCAGATCGTGAAGGGCGAGACGCCGACGTCGGCCGGCCTGCTGATGCTGCCGCTGATGGTCGGCATCATGATCGCGTCGTTCACGTCCGGCCGGATCACCGCGAAAACCGGGCGCTACAAGATCTTCCCGATCATCGGCAGCGCGCTGCTCGTGGCGGGGATGGGCCTGTTCCACACCATCGAAGTGGACAGTCCACTGTGGCAGCCGATGCTCTACATGGGCGTGTTCGGACTCGGTCTCGGCCTGTCGATGCAGACGCTGACCATCGCCGCGCAGAACGCGGCGCCACCGCGTGACATGGGCGTGTCGACCGCGTCGGCCACGTTCTTCCGGCAGATGGGTGGCACGATCGGTGTCGCGGTGTTCCTGTCGGTGCTGTTCAGCACGGTCGGCGACAAGATCAGGGAGGCGTTCGAGCGGATCGCGCCGACGAGTTCGTTCCAGCAGGCGCTGACCGATCCCGCGGTGCTGGCCAACCCCCAGAACGCCCAGGTGATCAAGGGACTGCAGGGCGGCGGCGTCGGCAACGTGCTGCAGGACTCGTCGTTCCTGCAGCAGATCGATCCACGGCTGGCGCGGCCGTTCCTCGAGGGCTTCACCGACTCGATCCAGATGGTGTTCCTCGCCGGGATGTTCGTGATGGTGCTGGCGTTCATCGTCTCCCTGTTCATCAAGGAGATCCCGTTGCGGACCGGCAACGCCATCCAGTCGGCGATGGTCGAGGGCGGCGAGGCGATGCTGCCCGACCCCGCGCCCGAGCCGGAACCCGAGCAGCCGCGCGGCAAGCACGTCAAGCCGGAGGCCGTGACGGCTCCGTTGTCCCTCAACGGACACCAGCCGTTGATGGGCGCGGTGCAGAACGGCGACGGCTCGGCGGTCGGCGGTGCGGGCCTGACCCTGATCGACCACACGGGACAGCAGGTGGCCCGCGGCAACACGGACGCGTTCGGCCGCTACCAGTTGCAGACGCCGGGACAGGGCGCGTACGTGCTGATCGCGTCGGCGCCGGGGCACCAGCCCTCCGCGTCGCCGCTGACAGTCGCCTCCCAGCCGCTGGTGCTCGACCTGACGCTGGTCGGCGCGGGCGAGGTCGCCGGGGTCATCCGCACCGAGCGGATGGGCAATCCCGTGCAGGCCGCGACCGTGACGTTGACCGACCGCGAAGGGCACGTCATCGGGTCACACCCGAGCGCGTCCGACGGCAGCTACCGGTTCACGAGCGTTGGCGCGGGCGCGTACACGCTGGTGGTGAACGCCGACGGGTACCGCCCCGCCGCCGTGCCGCTGGCCGTGCCCGAGGTCGGCGAGGTCCGCCAGGACGTGCAGTTGACCAGCGGAGCCGCGTTGTGCGGCATCGCCCGCAACCACCGGGGCGTGCCGGTCGCCGAAGCGCGGATCACGATCATCGACAAGGACGGTTCGGTGGTCAGCGTGTCCACGACCGACGACAACGGCCGGTACCGCATCACGGAACTCGGGCCGGGCGAGTACACGGTCATCGCCAGCGGGTACGCGCCGACGGTGGACCACGTCCGTCTCGGCGACGGGGAACACATGGACCACGACGTGGTTCTAGGGTTTGAGGAGTGGAAGTAACCCCGATCGACGCACTGGACGCCCGGCTGCTGCTGTTGCTCACCGACGAGCCGCGGCTGGGCGTCCTGGAGTGTTCCCGGCGCCTCGGCGTCGCCAGAGGCACCGTCCAGGCCAGGTTGGACAGGTTGATCAGGACCGGGGTGCTGACGGGTTTCCCGCCAGCGCTGAACCTCGAGGCGATGGGCTACGGCCTGACCGCGTTCGCGGTCGTGGAGATCGCGCAGGGATACCGCGGTCCGGTGACCGAGGGCCTGGCGTCGATCGACGAGGTGTGCGAAGTGCACGCGACGACAGGACAGGGCGACCTCCTTGTCAGGATGGTCGCCCAGTCCAACGAAGACCTGCAACGAGTGATCGACGAGGTCGTCAACGTCGCGGGCGTGCAGCGGATGTCCACCTCCATCGCGCTGTCGACGCCCATCCCACTGCGCTCACGCCCACTGCTCGAGCGCGTGGCGAGAACCACCGAAGTCACCGACTAGGAACCGGCCGGTCTGCCCGTCCGCGCGCCGCTCCCGCCGGGTGAGACGTTTCAGCCGTTGTACGGAACCGCCTTGATCAGGGTGACCTTCTGGGACGCGCCGCTGGGCAGCTCGTACTCGCGGGTCTCGCCTTCCTTCGCGCCCAGCAGGGCGCGGCCGAGCGGGGATTCGGGGGAGAACACGTCGAGGTCGCCTTCGGCGCCCTCCTCGCGGGTGGCGAGCAGGAACTGCTCGGTGTCGTCGTCGCCGTCGTAACGGATCGTGAGCACCTTGCCCGGCTCGGCCAGGCCGTCGTTCGCGGGCGCCTCGCCCACCTTGGCGTTGCGCAGCAGCTCCTGCAGGTGCCGGATCCGCGCCTCTGCCTGCCCCTGCTCCTCGCGTGCCGCGTGGTAGCCACCGTTTTCCTTGAGGTCGCCCTCTTCACGGCTGGCGTTGATCTTCGCGGCGATGACCGGGCGGTTCTCGATCGCCTCGTCAAGCTCCTGCTTGAGGCGGTTGTAGGCTTCCTGCGTCAGCCAGGTCACCTTGCTATCGCTCACGGTCACCAACTCCTCGTCTTGCTCCCGGAACCCGCGGATGCGGGGCGGTGTGTTCCGGAACCCCGCGGTCCCGGAACGTCAAAACACGGCCCGCCAGGGGCCGTGCCGGTATAAGAGGATAACACGATCAGTAGCGACCATGTTTCCGAAATGTCCGATTTATCGCCTTCCGGCTTAGGTTTCACTCCGTTGGCCGCGCCTCCGTGGACAGGTAGGACGGCACCTGGTACGAGCACCCGTACACGTCGGCTGTGACGGGCTCGCCGGAGCTCTTGATCACAGTCGAAACTGTACTCTCACCAGGCGGTATGAGCACTTCCTTCCGGCCGCCCTCCGAGCCGTCCCGCACTCGGGCCCGCACGACGCACACGGCCGGTTTGCCAGGTTCGTCACGCGTCACGGTGAACGTGATCTTGACCGTGTCCGGGCCCGCTGGGCTGAACGCCGTCCGCTCCGCGTCGATCGGCGCACTGCCGAGGTTGCTGTAAGCGACGAACGCGATCCCCCCGGCGAGTATCAAGCCCACTCCGGTCAGCGCCCACTTCCGTGTACGGCTCATCGGCGGCCGGGCGCGTGAGCCGTAGCGGCCCTCGGGCAAGGTGACGCGGCTCTCCAAAACGGGGTCTCCCGACAACTGGACTCGCGCCCACGGGAACAATGTGGGTCACGTACTTGTCGAGTATCCGTGGGGGCCTGGGGCGTTGGCACGCGGGGTACAGGGAGAGAGGAACCCATGGCTGAGAAGCTGCGTTTGATGGCAGTCCACGCGCACCCGGACGACGAGTCGAGCAAGGGTGCCGCGACCATGGCCAAGTACGTGGCTGATGGGCACGAGGTCATGGTGGTCACGCTCACCGGTGGTGAGCGGGGCAGCATCCTCAACCCGGCCATGGAACGGCCGGACGTGCTCGACAACATGACCGAGATCAGACGTGCCGAGATGGCCGAGGCCGCGCGCATCCTGGGCATCAAGCACCGCTGGCTGGGCTACGTCGACTCGGGCCTGCCGGAGGGCGACCCGCTGCCGCCGCTGCCGGAAGGCTGCTTCGCGCTGGTCCCGACGGAAGAAGCGGCGGGCAAGCTGGTCGAGGCGGTGCGCGAGTTCCGCCCGCACGTGATCGTCACCTACGACGAGAACGGCGGCTACCCGCACCCGGACCACATCAAGTGCCACGAGGTCTCCGTGGCGGCGTTCGACGCGGCAGGCGACCCGGACCGGTACCCGCAGGCAGGCGAGCCGTGGACACCGCTGAAGCTGTACTACTCGCACGGCTTCTCCCGTAAGCGCCTGCAGACGATGCACGACGCGATGATCGCGAGGGGCATGGAGTCGCCCTACGAGGAGTGGCTGAAGAGGTGGACTGACGACAAGGCGGACACCGCCGACCGCGTCACAACCAGGGTCGAGTGCGGCGAGTACTTCCACATCAGGGACGATGCGTTGCGGGCGCACGCGACCCAGATCGACCCCAACAGCCGCTGGTTCGCCATACCCCTGGAGCTGCAGAGGGAGATCTGGCCGTTCGAGGAGTACGAGCTGGCCCGCTCGCTGGTGGACACGACGCTGCCGGAGAACGACCTGTTCGCCGGCATCAACGAGAAGGTGACCGCATGACCTTCACGGCACTGGTGGCACAGCCGCCGCCCATGCCCGACGACCCGGGTGGCCGAGGTGAGGACTTCGGCAAGTCCTCACCGGTGGGGCTGCTCGTCCTGCTCGTGTTCCTGGTCGCGGTGGTGTTCCTGGCCCGCTCGATGACCAAGCACCTCAAGCGGGTCCCGAAGAGCTTCGACAAGCCCGACGCGGAAGCCACCGACGCCACCGAGACCCCAGAGGCATCAGCCGAGCCGGACACAGCGCCGGACTCGAAGCCGGAGTCGAAATCGACGACATCGAAATCGGACGCGGAGTCGGAAGAAGAGAAGAACGGCGCCAAGGCCTGACGGTCCCTGAACGCGGCGCGGTAGGCAGTCGGCGAGACGCCCAGCGCGTCCTGCGGGTGTAGCCGCAACGACAGCGCAGAAGTTCGCGGCTCGCGCGTTGCGTCAGCCCACAACGGGCTTGCACGTAAGCGCAGAGCAGGCGGCGTGCGCGCTAGCGCAGAGTGGTGCTTCGGGGGTGTCTCCTGCCCGTCGGCCTGGGCGAAGCCAACCACGGGCTGTCAAGAGGTCGGCCTCCAAAAGAGCCCCAGCGAC
>NZ_MTQO01000048.1 GCF_001984155.1 Actinosynnema sp. ALI-1.44 | reverse complement strand
CGTGGGCTGCCGGGCGTTCTTGCTGGTGAAAGTGCAGCGCGCCCAGCGCTGGTCCGGAAGGAGCTCGCACCGTGGGGGGTTTGGGGGGCTCGGCCCCCCAAAATGACTCCAGCCGACGAGGTCCACGTTCTCCGTGGACACACGTCGGCTGAGGCTGGCGGTAGCGGTGGGATTTGAACCCACGGAGGGCGTGAACCCTCACACGCTTTCGAGGCGTGCTCCTTCGGCCGCTCGGACACGCTACCGCCGAAGAGCTTACCGGACGGCTTGGTGCGCCCTTCCAGCACGTCCCCGTTGTGGGTCAGGCGATGGGGCGGTCGAGGAAGGCGGGGACCAAGGTAGTCAGGACCTGCTGGTGGGCGGCGGTGATGTGGGTGGTGCCGGGGAGCACCGCGAGTTCTGAGTTCGGCAGGCCGGTGATGTCCCCGACCACGCCACCGCCGGTGAGGCGGAACAGTTCGACCGCGTGTTCGGGGCGGACGATGTCGGAGTCGCCGATGACGGTCAGCACGGGGGCACGCAAGGCTTTGATCGTCTCGCTCGGCACGGCCTGGGTGTTGCGGACCATGTCCTTCACCTTGGTCACGAGCAGGTCGAAGTTCTCCGGGCGCGGGTTGAGCCGCTTGTACTCCTCGTGGAACGGGCTGCCGTAGAGGTCCTTCGGCTGGATCTGGTCCATCATCTCCAGGTGCCCGGGGTGGAATCCGCTGTTGTTCACCGTCGCGGACATGAAGACCAGCTTGTTCACCTTGTCCGGGTGGCGGACGGCCATCTGCATCGCGACACCCGCACCCATGCTGTAACCCCAGACGTCGGCTTTCCTGACCCCGATCTTGCCGAGCAGGTCGGCGGTGTCCTTCGCCATCTGCTCGAGGCGCAGCGGGCGGTCGCCGATGTCGGCCGTGCGGCCGTGGCCCTGCTGTTCGACCGAGATGACCTTGCGGGTCCGCGCGATGCCGCCGACCAGTTCTCCCCAGGACGTGCCGGTCGCCGAGAAGGCGCCGTGGATCAGCACGACTGGTGGCTTGCCGCGGTCCTTGCCGTGCACCTCGTAGTACATGCGCAGTCCGTTGACATCCGCATAGTGCCCTCGGCCGCTTGTGGATTCGGCGTCACCGTGGGCGGACGGGCCGATCGCGAGAACCGCTCCTGCCGCGGCGGTGACGACGGCCGCGGTGATCTTGGCGATCTTGTTCATGTCCTGCTCGCTTCCGCTCGATCTCGGTCTTTGCCTACGCGTCGAGCGAGCGGACAGCGGATCGACACACGCCACCGAAGTTTTTTCGGTGGCGTGTGCGCGGGGGGGGGGTGTTCCTAACGGCCCGCGACGTAGATGTCACCGTCGGCTATGGCCACGTCACGGGCGCTCGACGCGCCGCTGGCCAGGATCCGCGCCGGGTCGCGGAAGCCGCCGATCACCTCGACGCGTTGGACGGGTTTGCGGGTCGGGATCACGGTTTCCGCGCGCCAGTCCCTGCCGAGGGTCGTCAGGTAGGTCTCGATGTTCGGCTTGCCGTCCCTCGTCGCGTACACGCGCCACGTCGCCAGGCCGACCGGTTCGATCTCCCTCGTCCGCAGGCCGCTCGCGACCTGCTTGGTCTCCCACGCGCGTCCGTTCCACACGCTCGCCTGGTTCAGCGGTGTGCCGGTCGTGCTGTCGAACGTGAACCACAGCAGGAACGGCCTGCCGATGCTGCCGCCGACCTGCTGGATGTAGTCCGGTGACTTCAGCGTGCCGGTTGGCCGCTCCAACGGTGTTTCCGCGACCTTCAGGTGGGCTTCCTGGTCGGCGTCGTCGATGTCGTAGCCGAGGTCACGCCAGTCCGCCGAGTAGAAGTGCAGGTTGTACGGGTTGAAGACCGCGTAGTACATGTTGCGGTGGTAGTAGTCGTGCACGTGCTGGGTCGGTCCGCCGCCCGCGAGCGTGTAGACGATGTGCACCAGGCCGGTCAACGGGTCCTGCCGCAACTGTCCGATGTAGATCTCGTTCATGTTGTCCGGCCGTGCGGTCGAGCCGATCGCGAACGGCTTCCCGGTCAACTCGACCGAATTGCGCCAGGTGCGCCCGTTGTCCTTGGACACCAGGTACTTCATCGGCCTGGTGTCGGTCGGGGTGACCTTGTCGATGTCGCGGGTGGTCTCGCGGTAGAACACGAAGAGCGTCCCGTCGAAAGACTTGAACGGCATCGGGTAGCTGGCGGCCTTGCCCGCGTCGACCTCGTACGTCGACCATTCCCCGTCGACCGAGTGCGGCCTGGCCGATCGGCTGATCACCGTCGCCGTGTTGTGCATGCCGCGCACCAGCAGCACGTGCCCGTCGTTGGCCTGGATCATGGTCGGGTAGTTGTGTGAGTCGGACTCGCCCTTGGCGATGAACTGGGGCGCCGACCATGTCTTGGCCCGGTGGTCGTACGCCTGCACGTAGGTGTCGGCGTCCTTGCCTGACCACGAGATGAACGTCTTGCCTGCCTTGGCGTCGTAGATGCCACCCGCGACCGGTCTGCGGTCGGATCGCGACGCGACCTCGGTGGCCGTCGTCATGACTGTGAACGACTGCGCTGCCTGGACGGCCGGGGCAAGCGCCACCGCCGTCGCCAGGACAGTCGAAGTCGTCAGGATGCGCTGCGTTCGGCGCATAGAACTGCCTCCTGGTCGTCACTACCCAGGCGGCGGGAGCGACTCATGGTCGCATACCGGGTGCCACGAGTGAAGAGGCCGAACAGTTGCCTTCGCGTACTTCCTTCGTTCACTCGGCCGGGGGACGATGCGTCGGTTGATTTCACGAGGGAGGACAGAGCGTGACCTCATCCTTACGCGGTCTCGCCGTGGCGGCGTCGGTCGGGTTGACCGTGCTGGTCGCGGTGCCGGGCGCGAGCGCCGCGCCGAGCCAGGACGTCCTGATCGGCGAGGTCTACGGGGGCGGCGGAAACTCCGGTGCCACGTTGACCCAGGACTTCGTCGAGCTGGCCAACGCCGGGTCCGCGCCGGTCTCCCTGGCTGGGTGGAGCGTGCAGTACCTGCCCGCCGCGCCGAGCGCGTCCAGCCGCTGGCAGGCCACGGCGTTGACGGGCAGCGTCCAGCCGGGCAAGACCTACCTGGCCAGCGAGGCGAAGGGCGCGGGCGGAACGGTCGAACTGCCCACGCCGGACGCCGTCGGCTCGATCGCGATGGCCGCGGGCGCCGGCACGGTCGCACTGGTGAAGAGCACCGACCTGCTGACGTGCCTGACCGCCGCCGACTGCGCCGCCGACACCCGGATCCATGACCTGGTCGGGTACGGCAACGCTGCTGTCCGTGAATCAGCGCCCGCGCCGGGTACGGCCAACACGACGTCGTCCGCTCGCGTCACCAGCACGGACACCGACAACAACTCGGTCGACTTCGCGACCGGGGCGCCGAGCCCGCTCAACGCGGCAGGGCAGGGCCCCGGCGGCGGAACACCGCCGGTTCCCGCGAAGATCCACGACATCCAGGGCATCACCCGCGTGTCGCCGTTGGCGGGCAGGAAGGTCGCGGACGTCACCGGTGTGGTCACCGCGATCCGTGCCTTCGGGCCGCAGCGCGGTTTCTGGTTCCAGGACACCGTCGTGGACGCCGATCCCCGCACCAGCGAGGGCCTTTTCGTGCTGACCGGTTCGGCGACCCCGAACGTGAAGGTCGGCGACGCCGTCGTGGCGGCGGGCACGGTGAAGGAGGCTCTGCCCAACGACGACGCGAACTCGACCTTCCAGTCGGTGACCCAGCTGATCGGCGCGACGTGGACGGTCTCGTCGGCGGGGAACGCCTTGCCACAGGCCGAAACTCTCGGCGTGCTGCCGACGGCTTACGTCCCCACCGGCGGCAACGTCGACGCGCTCGAACTCAGGCCGAACGAGTACACATTGGACTACTTCGAGTCGCGCGAAAGCATGCGCCTGGCCGTGTCCGACGTGCGCGTCGTCGGGCCGACCACCGAGTACAACGAGTTCTACGTGACGCTGCGGCCGAACGAGAACCCGACGGCTCGCGGCGGAACCCTGTACACCGGTTACGGCCAGCCCAACCCCGGCCGGTTGAAGGTGATGTCGCTGATCCCGTTCTCGCAGCGGCCTTTCCCGCAGGTGAACGTGAACGACAAGCTGACCGGCCTGACCGAGGGCCCGTTGGACTACTCGAACTTCGGCGGATACACCTTGCAGGCCACCACTCTCGGCGAGATCGCCGGTGGCGGGTTGCAGCCGGAGAAGACCCGCAAGCAGCGCAGCGGGGAAATCGCGATCGGCACGTACAACGTGGAGAACCTCGACCCGGGCGACGACCAGGCCAAGTTCGACCGGCTGGCGGACGGGATCGTGACCAACCTGGCGAACCCGGACATCGTCGCGCTGGAGGAGATCCAGGACGACAACGGCGCGACGAACGACGGAACGGTGTCGGCGGGCCAGACGCTGCGCAAGTTCACCGACGCGATCGTCGCCAAGGGCGGCCCGCGCTACGAGTGGCGCCAGATCAACCCGGTGAACAACACCGACGGCGGTGAGCCGGGCGGCAACATCCGGGTGGCGTTCATCTTCAACCCGGACCGCGTGTCCTTTGTGGATCGCGCGGGTGGTGACGCGACCACGGCCGTCCAGGTCGTCACCCAACGCGGCAGGCCCGCGCTTTCGGTGTCACCAGGCCGGGTCGACCCGGCCAACGAAGCGTGGAACAGTTCACGCAAGCCGCTGGCCGGTGAGTTCGTCTTCCAGGGGCGCAAGGTCTTCGTGGTGGCGAACCACTTCAACTCCAAGGGCGGCGACCAGTCCGTGCACGGCCGCTTCCAACCACCGAACCGGGTGAGCGAGCAGCAGCGGGTCAAGCAGGCGATCGCGTTGCGCGGCTTCGTGGACAGCGCGCTCGCGGTGGACTGCAAGGCGAATATCGTGCTCGCGGGCGACCTGAACGACTACCAGTTCTCCCCGGCGCTGGCGGAGCTGACCCGAGGTGGCGCGGTCCGGGACCTGATCGACACGTTGCCCGTGAACCAGCGCTACACCTACGTGTTCGAAGGCAACTCGCAGGTGCTCGATCACACACTGACAAGCAGGGCCCCGCGCGGAGTGGACTATGACGTGGTTCACACCAACGCGGAATTCGCCGGTCAGGTCAGTGACCACGACCCACAGGTGGTCCGCCTGCGGCCGAGCACCGGCGACGACCTGCTGGACAAGCTGTTGGATCTGCTGGACCTCATCGAGCAGCTACGAGCCTCCCGTGGGTAGTGTCCACTTTGACACGAAGAGGAGGCGTGTAGATGACTTCGGACAATCACGACAAGACGACCGCACGTAGGCCGAGCCACGCGTTGCCGGACGACGCGGACGGCCCCCACCCGCTGGTCGACCTGTCCCGTGACCCGCACCCAGGGGTGGCGGACCACGCGAAGCCGGACGACGAGGACTAGGAAGACGAGAAGAGCCGAACGCCGGGCCAGGGGCACCCCAGGCCCGGCGTTCGCACGTCCAGCCAAAGCGACCCAGGCGGCGAGCAAGTAGTTCGAAAGAGCGACGGCCCGAAGGGCCGCGCGAGAGAGGCCGGGGGGTTTGGGGGGTCGTCCCCCCAACATGACGACGGACGACCCGGTCTGCGCGTTCCGCAGACACAGGTCGCCCGAGTCCGTGCGGAGGATAGGGGATTTGAACCCCTGAGGGCTATCACACCCAACACGATTTCCAATCGTGCGCACTAGGCCACTATGCGAATCCTCCGTCGGAGAGCTTACCGGATGTGGTCCTGACCTCCCAAAACGGGGGTCTCACGAGCGCTCGACGAGGGCAAACGCCACGCCGCCGACCTGCTGGGGTCTTCCAGCAGGTCGGCGCGCCAAGCATGGCTGTGAATGAGTTGGTCGAATAACCGCATGGACCAGGAAACCGCGAAGCCCGAGACGTTGCGGACGGGGATCACTCGGTGCCGCCGCTGTCGGGCGTACGCCGTGGGTTCCGCTTGAGAAAATCGAAACGACCGAGGGGACTGTGCTCGGCTATGTCATGGAGTTTTTCCCCGCTTACATGCATATCCTGCATTCCGCAGATCGCACTCTGCACATCATGTTGAGCAGCACTGTCCTCTCCAGACAGGAGCTCATCGGGTCGCATCAGTCCCCTGTGGGCGAGGACACCGGATTACCCACTGTCGCCGGATGTGTTCGTGTGGTTAACATCCGGTCACACGTGATCTTGGTTTGAACAGCTGTTGAAAACCCGTCGGCCAATTCTCCCGGTTGGCCGTGAACACGCGCGCGCTTTCAGCAATGTCCCCGCCGCCTGCAAGGGAAGATCCATGACCAAGTTCCGCAAGTCCGTCGCCGCGGTCCTCGCCGCCGGTGTCCTCACCCTCGGCTTCGGCCCGGCCGCGACCGCGTCCGCCGAGGTCCCTGCCGCGTCGCGAGCCGCTGCCGAGACCAAACTCGCTGCCCTGCGGCAGATCGTCACGCCGGAGAACGTCGACGAACTGCTCACGCGCGTCGACGACCCCGCCACTGTGAAGCAGCTGACCGACGCGCGTGCCGCGCTGGACAGCCCGCGGGCGCAGGACATCGACATCATCGCCGAGTTCAAGAAGTTCGCGAAGTTCGCCCAGCCGATCATCGTCGCCGGGATCCGGTACGGCGGTCCGATCGCCGCCGCGTTCGTCGCGGCCCTGCCCCTCATCGTCCCGCTGATCCCGGGGCTCAACGCGTTCGCCCCGTTCGTCGCGCTCCTCGCCCCGCCGATCGCCTTCCTGATCGAGAAGGGCGCGCCGATCCTGGCCGACTTCATCGAGTCGATCGAGATCGAGGGCGTCGACGAGCCGCAGGCCAAGCAGATGCTCACCAGTCACCTGCGGGACAGCGGCCTGCCGCTCGCCTCCGCCACCATGTTCGGCGGCGTGTTGGCCGCCCTGTTCGCCTGAGCCACGAGAACACCGGAGGGCGCCCGAGTGGCGCCCTCCGGTTACCTGGGAAGGGGTACCGTCGCGGTCATGCGAATCGCGTTCGCGGCTGACGACGAGAACGAGACCACCGAAGCGGTCCTCGACCACCTCGCCGCCGAGCACGAGGTGATCCGGCTCGCGCAGTCGGAGTCCTGGCCGGAGTTGGGCGCGGCGGTGGGTCGTGCCGTGGTCGACGGCGACGCGGACTTCGGCGTGGTGATGTGCTGGACCGGGACGGGCACGGCGATCGCGGCCAACAAGGTCCCCGGTGTACGGGCCGCGTTGGCGTGGGACGCGTGGATCGCGGCAGGCGCTCGCAAGTGGAACGACGCGAATGTCCTTGCCATGAGCCTGAAGCGGCTCGCGCCGGACGTCGCGGTCGAGGTGACGAAGGCGTTCCTCGGCGTCAGCGAACCGGATCCGGACGAGGCCGCGAACATCGCGCGGCTCTAGGTCACTGGCCGAAGCGGCGGATGATCCTCGCGACGACGCTGGACACGACGAGCCAGAACAGCGCCGCGATGCCGTAGTTGACCAGGACGTTCAGCTTCGGGTCGCTCGGCGTGAACAGGTCCTTGAAGCCGAGCGCGACCGGGTCGGCGACGTCGGCGAAGAAGCTCGTGATCCCGTTGGCGGGGTTCGCGCTGCCGACCGTCAGCAGGACGTGGATCACCAGCACCAGCGTGCAGAGCAGGCCGATCCACCTGACCACGGCCGCGATGACACCGACGACCTGTGCACGCGTGGCACCGGAGCTCTTCGATGAGTCGGCATGCTGGGCCATGCCTGCGAGTCTGGCACGGCCCAGCCAGTTTGGCTACTTCCGAGTAACCAACCGTTACCGGCCGATGATCCGGGCGATGATCGAGCCCACGACCAGCCAGAACACCGCTGCCAGGCCGTAGTTGAGGATCACGTCGAGGTTGTAGTTCCCTGTGCCGAACAGGCCGGGGAAGAACAGTGCGAGCGGCTCCGCGAGTGACTGGATGAACGTGTAGAACGCGTTCGCGGTGTTCGCGCCAAGCACGATCAACAAGATGTAGACGGCCTCGATCAGCGCGAAGATCGCCGTGACCCCGAACACGATCCGAGCCGCCGTCCCCCGCCCGCTCGACACATGCCATCTGCGAGTAGTCATATCTGGGGATTGACCTCGGCAACCACGGGGAAACCCGGCCGTTCGGAGTAACCGGTTCGTCCAGGATGTGGGACGCCTGGTTTTCGCCGACCGGGGTCGGCTCGCTAGTGTGGGACTCGTGGCTCGATCCCTCCTGCTTCGCTGCCGCGACGGGGCCTGATTCTCGACCGGCTCCCCGCCGCGGAGCTCAGCGTTGCCGCCGGTTGTCCGCTAATGAAGCTGGAGACCCTTTCGATGACCACGAATCCCGACTTCCGCACGTCCCGAATCCGCAAGCCCGCGCGTCCCGCGCCTGCCGGGCAGCCGGAGTGGAACGCCCAGCTCGGCTCGTCGATGCCGGTGCACCGGTACCGGCCGTTCGCCGAAGTGGTCGAGGACGTGACGCTGGCCGACCGCACGTGGCCGGACCGCAGGATCACCACGGCGCCGCTGTGGTGCGCCGTGGACCTGCGTGACGGCAACCAGGCGCTGATCGACCCGATGTCGCCCGCCCGCAAGCGGCGGATGTTCGACCTGCTCGTCAAGATGGGCTACAAGGAGATCGAGGTCGGCTTCCCCGCGGCCAGCCAGACCGACTTCGACTTCGTCCGCGAGATCATCACCGAGGGCGCGGTGCCCGACGACGTACGCATCCAGGTGCTGTCGCAGTGCCGTCCCGAGCTGATCGAGCGCACGTTCGAGGCCCTGCAGGGGGCGAGCAAGGCGATCGTCCACATCTACAACTCGACCTCGATCCTGCAGCGGCGCGTGGTGTTCCGCGAGGAGCGCGAGGGCATCAAGAAGATCGCCACCTCGGCCGCGGAAATGGTCGTCGAGCTGGCGGACAAGTACACCGACACGGACTTCCGCTTCCAGTACTCGCCGGAGTCCTACACCGGCACGGAACTGTCGTACGCCGCCGAGGTCTGCAACGCGGTCACCGAGATCTGGCAGCCGACGCCGCAGCGCCCGGTGATCCTGAACCTGCCCGCGACCGTCGAGATGGCCACGCCCAACGTGTACGCGGACTCCATCGAGTGGATGCACCGCAACCTGGAGCGCCGCGACTCGGTGATCCTGTCGCTGCACCCGCACAACGACCGCGGCACGGGTGTGGCCGCCGCCGAGCTGGGCTACCAGGCGGGCGCCGACCGCATCGAGGGCTGCCTGTTCGGCAACGGCGAGCGCACCGGCAACGTCTGCCTGGTCACGCTGGGCATGAACATGTTCAGCCAGGGCATCGACCCGCAGATCGACTTCTCCGACATCGACGAGGTCCGCCGCACGGTCGAGTACTGCAACCAGCTGCCGGTGCCCGAGCGGCACCCCTACGGCGGCGACCTGGTGTTCACCGCGTTCTCCGGCAGCCACCAGGACGCCATCAACAAGGGCTTCGACGCGCTGCGCGACGCCGCCGACAAGGCGGGGACCCCGGTCGAGCAGTTCGAGTGGGAGGTCCCGTACCTGCCGATCGACCCGAAGGACGTCGGCCGCACGTACGAGGCCGTCATCCGGGTGAACTCGCAGTCCGGCAAGGGCGGCGTGGCCTACGTGATGAAGACCGAGCACCAGTTGGAGCTGCCGCGCCGGCTGCAGATCGAGTTCTCCGGCGTGGTGCAGCGGATGACCGACAGCGAGGGCGGCGAGGTCAGCCCGACGGCGATGTGGGACATGTTCTCGGCCGAGTACCTGTCGGCCGAGGCGCCGCTGACGCTGCAGCGGCACCGGCTGGCCGACGACGGCGACGGCCACGACGAGATCTCCGCCCTCGTGCACGTCGAAGGCGACGCGCACGAGGTCACGGGTAACGGCAACGGCCCGATCGCGGCGTTCGTGGACGCGTTGGCGAGCGTGGGTTTCGACGTCCGCGTCCTGGACTACACCGAGCACGCCCTCACGGCAGGCGACGACGCACGCGCCGCCGCCTATGTGGAGTGCGCCGTGGGTGAGCGTGTGCTCTGGGGAGTCGGAGTCGACTCGTCGATCGTGACGGCTTCGTTGCGGGCCGTCGTGTCGGCGGTCAACCGAGCAAACCGGTAGGGCTCAGCGAGTCGGGCTGGTCGGGCATGGTCACCATGCCCGCTATCCCGAGCGCCACCGCGAGCACACCGGCGGCGACACCGATGGCGGCCATCCCGCCATCGGTCGCCCTGCCCTTGCGGGCCCGGACGACGCCGATGATCCCGAACAGCACGGCCAACACCCCGAACACCGTCGCGAGCAGCCCGAACAACACGGTCAGCCCGAATCCGACGCCGACGATGCCCAACGCGAGGGCAGTCGTGGCGAAGCCGTTGCGGAAGATCGGCGTTGCGGCCTCCGGCGGCCGGATCACGGCGCTCATGGGCAACTCCCGTGTGGGCTCGGCGCTTGCCCATAAATCGCCATTATCCACTTTGGTGTTACCGCTGAAACCCCACGTCAACCTATTGGCGTACAACAAAAAACACCCTGTGTACGACTCATCGCACAGCGTTGTGACTTGACCGATTCCGCCGGGTTCTAGCCGTATGTGTAGATCGCGGAGTGATCGACCATGTCCCGGGGTGTCACATCGCCCCACGGCTGCATGGCCTCGTCGATGTCGACGACGTCGGCGGTTCCGGAGACCGGCAGGTAGTTCGCCGAGCCGTGCGCCGCCTGCCAGTCCGACCACAGCTTGTCCACATGGCAGTGGTGCAGCCAGAACACCGGATCATTCGGTGATCCCGCGCCCGCCATGGTGCCGTTCACCCACACGTGCACCCGGTTGTGCAGGTTGACCCCGCGGAAGCCTTCGAGGTTGTTGCGGAAGCTGCCCGACGACGTGCTGTTCCACGGGGCCGTGTCGTACGTCCTGATGGCGAGCACGGTCTGCACGTCGCGGGCCGTCGGCAGGGGCACCCCGCTCGACCCGAAGCTGCGTCGCAGGAACCCCGCCGAGTCGCTGCGGACCGTCAGCGGCCAGTCCGTGCCGGTGAACGGACCGCTGGTCACCCGGCCGTTCTGGGTACGGCTGCCGTCCGGGCCCATGAAGTCCGTCGCCCACAGCGTGGATCTGGTGCCCGCGGTGGTCCAGTCCCAGTAGGGCAGGCTGACCGACGCGTCGACCGCCTGCAGCGCGCGCTCGAACTCGATCAGGTACTTGCGGTGCCACGGCAGGAAAGACGGCGACCGGTGCCCGATCCTGGTGCCGCTGTCGCTGTCGCCGTTGAACCGCTCGATGTGTTGGCGGACAAAGATGTCGTACGTCCCCGCGCCTTTGAGCGACAGAATGGCCTCGACCAGGCGGGCCTTCTCCTCCGCCGTCAGGTTCTGCTGGTTCTTGCGAACCCCCATGGTTCCGTCCCCTTCTCAGTGCGCGTGTGTGACTGGACGCAGGTCGCCGAGCGTGTCCACGGCTCGCTTGGCGGCGTCGCGCAACGACGAGAACGACTCGTAGTGGTTGATCGAGGTGGTGTACGAGCCATCACCGTTGCGCATCACGTGCACGAGGTCGCCGTCGACGAACAGCAGGTCGGCCTTGCCGCGGATGCGGCGGCCGTCGTAGATCTCGTCGAACTCCTGGTCCGCGTTGGCGACCAGCACGTTCCAGCCGAGGGTGACCCCGCCCGCGACGGCGACCGCGCTGGTCATCAAGAGTCTTCGTCTGTTCAGCATGTGCCAGAAGCTAGCCGTGCCGGGCACCGGGACGAATCCGCCGATCGGGAGGAAACCTTTGCCCATAAGAGAAAGCGATGAACAAAATCGCCAGAGATGCTGCTAGTAAGGGCTTTCTGTGCCGCTGGTCATAGTAACGCTCGTTAACCGATGAATCAACGCGGCCTGGTCGGCCGTCCGGTCCCGCCAGCACAACACGACCCGGCTGGCCAACGGATCTCCTTGTGGTGAACGGAAAACAACGCCCTGCCGGGCACGTGTCACCCCGGTGAACAAGCCGACAGCACGGCCCGAACGCACAAGCGGCCAATACACCCCGGGGTCGGCGATCCAATACCGCACGCGCGGCTCGAACCCGGCTCGCCCGCAGGCCGTCCGCAGGCCGCTGTCGCTGAACGGGTTGTCCACCCAGTCGTCGTCGGCGAGGTCAGCGAGGTCGACCGTGTCCTTGTCCGCCAACGGATGCTCCGCCGACATGCCGACCGGGCACGACTCGCGCGCGATCACCTTCCGGTGCACGCCTGCGGGCACGGGCAGTTCGGACCCGGCCGGTTCGGTCAGCACGCAGACGTCCACGGCTTCACCCGCCAGTTGCTGGAGCAGCCACGCGGGCGAATGGTCGACCCGCACCTCGGCCGTCCGCGGCAGTTGCGGGATCAGCGCCACCATCGTGGCGCACGGCTGGCCCGCGACCGTGAGCCTGTCGCTCCCGCAGGCCACGCTGCGGGCCGAGGACACCAACTGGTCCATGTCGGCGGCCAGCGTGCGGGCCTTGACCAGCACCCAGTCACCCAGCGGCGTGGTCCGCACGCCGCTGGCCGACCGGTGGAACAGCGCCCCGCCGAAGTACTTCTCGATCCGCTTGACGTTGCCGCTGACGGCGGGCTGGCTCTGGCCGAGGCGGATGGCCGCCCGGCCGATGCTGCCGCACTCGGCCACCGCGATGATCGTCCTCAAGTGTCCCTGTCCGAGCTCCATAATGCGGAGATCTTCTCGTGACCAGGGCTTTCCGCAACAGTATCTTTGGACCCAGCCCCTCGTGAGTGTTTTCGCCGGTTTGAACCGGACGAAACACTCACGAGGCTTGCGCTGGGAGTTTCACACCACGGTGACGGTTGGTTGCGACCCGGTGTTCTCCGGGAAGTGGCACGCCGCCTGACGGCCGGGCGCCAGCTCCGCCAGCGGCGGCTCCTGGGTCTTGCAGATCTCCTGCGCCTTCCAGCAGCGGGTGTGGAACCGGCAGCCGGACGGCGGGTTGATCGGCGACGGGACGTCACCCTTCAGCCGGATCCGCTCGCGCTTGGACTTGCGCTCGGGGTCCGGCACGGGCACCGCGGACAGCAGCGCGACGGTGTACGGGTGCATCGGCCGCTCGTACAGGCTGGTCCGGTCGGCCAGCTCGACGATCTTGCCGAGGTACATCACCGCGACCCGGTCGGACACGTGCCGCACCACCGACAGGTCGTGCGCGATCATCACGTAGGTCAGGTCGAGCTCGTTCTGCAGGTCCTCGAGCAGGTTCACCACCTGCGCCTGGATCGAGACGTCCAACGCGGACACCGGCTCGTCCGCGATGATCAGCTTCGGCTTCAGCGCGAGCGTGCGGGCGATCCCGATGCGCTGCCGCTGACCGCCGGAGAACTCGTGCGGGTAGCGGTTGTAGTGCTCCGGGTTCAGACCGACCAGTTCGAGCAGCTCCTGCACGGCCTTCTTCACGCCACGCTCGGTCTGCACCTTCTGCAGCTTGAACGGCGCGCCGACGATCGCACCCACGGTGTGCCGCGGGTTCAGCGACGAGTACGGGTCCTGGAAGATCATCTGCACATCCCGGCGCAGCGGGCGCAGGGCCGCCTGCGACATGTGCGTGATGTCCCTGCCCTCGAAGACGACCTTGCCCGCTGTCGGCTCGAGCAACCGGGTCAGCAGCCGTCCCGTCGTGGTCTTGCCACAGCCGGACTCGCCGACCAGCGAGAGCGTCTCGCCCTTCTGCACCGTGAAGTCCAGCCCGTCCACGGCCTGCACGTTGCCCTTGACACGCTGCAGCAGGCCCTTGCGGATCGGGAAGTACTTCTGCAGACCGCTCGCCTCGAGCAGCGTCTCGGTCCTGGTGGGGGTGGAAGTCAGTTCACTCATCAGCTCACAACTTCGGCTTGATCTCGGTGGTCCACAGGTGCTGGCGTTGTTCGCCGGACAGGTGGCACGCGATGTGGTGGCCGGGGCTCACTTCCCTGAACTCCGGGCGCTCGGTCGTGGACAGGTCACCGTTGAGGCCCGCGAAGGCGCAGCGCGGGTTGAACGGGCACCCCTCCGGCACGTTGATCAGGCTGGGCGGCGTGCCCTTGATCGGCAGCAGCCGCTCGCTGCGCTCCCGGTCGAGCCGGGGCATCGAGCCGAGCAGGCCCCAGGTGTACGGGTGCTGCGGCGCCGCGAAGATCTCGCGCGAACTGCCGTACTCCACCGAACGGCCCGCGTACATCACCATGATGTCGTCGGCCAGTTCGGCGACCACGCCGAGGTCGTGGGTGATGATGATGACCGCGGAGTTGAAGTCCTTCTGCAGGTCCACGATCAGGTCGAGGATCTGCGCCTGCACGGTCACGTCGAGCGCGGTGGTCGGCTCGTCCGCGATCAGCAGTTCCGGGTCGCACGACAGCGCCATCGCGATCATCGCGCGCTGCCGCATACCGCCGGAGAACTGGTGAGGGTAGTCGTCGACCCGCTTGTCCGGCTGCGGGATGCCGACGCGGTCGAGCATCTCGACCGCGTGCTTCCTGGCCACCGACTTGGACACGTTGTGGTGCACCCGGTAGGCCTCGATGATCTGGTTGCCCACCGTGTAGTACGGGTGCATCGCCGTCAGCGGGTCCTGGAAGATCATCGCCATCCGCTTGCCGCGCAACGACCGCACCTGCTCCGGCGTCGCCGTGACCAGGTTCTGGCCGTCCAGCACGATCTCGCCGGAGATGTTCGCGGTGCCCCGCTTGTGCAGGCCCATGATCGACAGGCTGGTCACGCTCTTGCCCGAGCCGGACTCGCCCACGATGCCGAGGGTCTTGCCCCGCTGCAGGGAGAACGTCAGCCCGTCGACCGACTTGACGATGCCGTCGTCGGTCGGGAAGTGCACCTTCAGATCGCGAACCTGCAGGAACGCCTCGTTCGGCCGGTCCGACGGGCGGGCCGCGCCGCCTGCCAGCAAGTCCTCTTGGGAATGTTTCACGAGTACTTCACCCTCGGGTCGACGACGGCGTACAACAGGTCAACGACCAGGTTCGCGATGACGATGAAGGTCGCGCCGACCAGCGTCACGCCCAGCACCTTCGGCAGGTCGTTGTTCACGATCGCGTCGATGGCGTACTTGCCGAGACCCGGCAACGAGTACGTGCTCTCGGTCAGCACCGCGCCACCGAGCAGGATGCCGAGGTCGAGGCCGAAGATCGTCAGGATCGGGGTGAGCACGGACCGCAGGCCGTGCTTGACCACCACAGTGCGCTCGTTGAGGCCTTTCGCCCGCGCGGTGCGGATGAAGTCCTCGTTCATCGTCTCCAGCATGGTCGCCCTGGTCAGCCGGGCGTAGCCGGCCGCGTTCAGGAACGCCAGAGTCACCCACGGCAGGATCAGCGCGCCGGCCCACGCCAGCGGGTTCTCGGCGAAGTTGACGTACGTACCACCGGGGACGGCCCAGCCGAGGCCGTAGCTGAAGATCGTCAGCGACAGCAGACCGGTGAAGAAGATGGGCAGTGAGACACCGGCGAGCGCGACACCCATCGCCGCCCGGTCGAAGACCGTGCCGCGGCGCAACGCCGACAGCACACCGGTGGCGACACCGAAGAACAGCCAGATCACCGCGGCACCGACGGCCAATGAGATCGTCACGCCCATCCGGTCGACGAGGTCCGGCCAGACCGGGTTCTGGGTGATGAAGGAATAGCCGAGGCACGGTGCCGGGCAGTGCACGGTCGTCGGACCGGTGCTGTAGTCCGCACCAACGAAGATTGCCGAAACGAACCGCCCGTACTGCGTCAGCAGCGGGTCGGTGAACCCGAGCTTCTCCGCCATCTGGCGGATGGTCTCCGCGTCGGCGGTCTTGCCGACATACCGCGAGGCCATGTCCTCGACGGACGCGCCTGCGATCCGCGGGACCAGGAAGAAGATCGAGAAAGTGACCAGGCTGACGACGAAGAGCAGGATCACCGCTCCGAGCAGCCTGCGGATGATGTAAGCGAGCACCGTACTCGGCCTTGGTGGCCGGGACGCTGGAGAATCTCAAGCGTCCCGGCCACCAGTTGCCTTCACCTACCTTTTATCTGGTCGCTGGTCCAACTCAGCCCGAGACGCCCAGGGCGAGGTAGTCGTACTCCGAGAAACCGTCCGTGATGAACACGTTGGTCAGGTTCTTCGGCCGGTAGTACAGACCCTTGGCGACCACACCGGGCAGTGCGTACGCGCTCTCCATGGCCTTGCGGTCGACTTCGACCCACGCCTTCTGGCGTGCGTTCTCGTCCTTCTCGGTCATGGCCTTGTCGATCGCCTCGTTGACCTTCGGGTCCTTGACGGAGAAGTTGGTGTTACCGGCAGGCTTGATGTTGCGGCTGTCGGTGATCTCCTTGAGGAAGCCGAAGCCGTTCGGCCAGTCGGCGGCCCAGCCGAAGACCATCATGCCCAGGTTGTTGCTCTTGGCGAAGTCCGGCTTGCCCGCGTACAGCTTGGCGTAGTCACCGGTCGGGTAGGCCTTGATGTTCAGCTTGATGCCGACCTTGCCGAGCGACTGCTGCAGCGACTCGGCGGTGGCCTTCTCCTTCGGACGCTCGGCCCGGTAGGAGATGTTGGTCTCGAAGCCGTTCGGCTGGCCGCACTTGGTCAGTGCTTCCTTGGCCTTGTCGAGGTCACCGGCGTTGTCCTTGCTCGGGTACAGGTCGATCTTCTCGGCACCCGGGATGATCGGGGGCAGCAGGCTGGAGGCGACCTCGCCACCGGCGTTGCCACCGTAGGCGCGCTGGTAACCGGTGCGGTCGGCGGCGTACTGGATCGCCTTGCGGCACTCGATGTTGTCCAGCGGAGCGACTTCACCGTTGATGTTGGTGAACCAGAGGCGCGCGGACAGCGGGTTGTCCGAGTTGTTCTTCAGGTTCGGGTCCGCGAGGATCTTCGCCTGCGCCGCGGGCTGGACACCGCTGCCGACCACGTCGACGTCGAGGTCACCGGACATCAACCGGTTGTCGAGGTCGTCAGGGTTGACGTTCACCTGCACCGTGATCTTGTCCGGCAGCGCCTTGCGGTTCGGGTCGGTCGCCGGGTCCCAGTTCTCGTTGCGGACCATCGAGAAGCTCTTGCCCAGCTCGACCTTCTCGAACTTGTACGGCCCGGTCGAGACGACCTTCTCCTTGTACTTCGAACCGGTGTCCTTGGCCTTCGGGACAGGCATGGTCGACGGCATGCCCGCGAAGTAGTCGAAGTCCGCGAACGGCTTCTTCAACTTGAACACGATCGTCTGGTCGTCCGGCGTCTCGATGGCCTTCAGACCGAGGCCGTTCGGGTCGCTGTCCTTGTAGGGCGAGGTGTAGCCCTGCAGGTCGAGGAACTCGTTGAAGTACGTCGGACCGTTGGGGAAGATGTCCTTGTCCAGCGACCGCGAGACGCCGTACTTGACGTCCTTCGAGGTGACGGGGGTGCCGTCGTCGAACTTGACGCCCTTGCGGATCTTGTAGGTCCAGGTCTTGAGGTCCTCGCTCGGCACGCCCTTGGACTCGGCGAGGTCCGGCGTCAGCTTGGCGCCGTCCTGGCCGGGAGCGGAGGCGAACATCATCAGCGAGCGGCCGTAGAGCCGGATGAAGTTCCACGAGTACGCGTAGTACGTGTCACCCGGGTCGAGGGAGTCCCAGTCACCCGCGTTGGCGAACCTCAGCGTGCCGCCCTTCTTGTCAGAAGGGTTGAACGCCTTGCCGATGGCTGCGTTGGGGCCGGTGGCCGACGGGTTGCCGCCACCTTTGTTGTTGTTGTTGTTGCTGCTACCCCCTCCGCCACCACACGCGGAGAGTGCCATGACGGTAGCCGCGCCCGCGGCAACCATCGTGACCAAACGTTGCTTCCTCATCTACAGTTGCACCCCTTTTAGGTTGCTAGCAGCCACCGGTTCGGCGGCTTATCCGATGGCTAACGCGCCCGCGGGTCCAATGCGTCACGCAGTCCGTCGCCGAAGAGGTTGAAGGCCAGCACGGTGATGAAGATGGCCAAACCTGGGAAAACCATGAACCACGCGTCGACCTGGTACCACCTGGAGGCCTCGGACAGCATCGTGCCCCAGGTCGCCGACGGTGGCTGGATGCCGACACCGAGGAACGACAGCGCCGCCTCGAACAGGATGTTCGTCGGGATCAGCAGCGTCGAGTAGACCAGGATCGGGGCGACCAGGTTCGGCAGCAGCTCCTTGAACAGCACGTGCGGCGCCCGCGCGCCGAGGCTGCGGGACGCGTCGACGAACTCGCGCTCACGCAGCGAGAGCGTTTGTGCCCGGATGATCCGGCCGATGTACGGCCAGCTGAAGAACCCGATCACGAAGATCAGCACGAAGATCCGTGACCCGTCGCGGCCGAGGCCGAACGCGCTGTCCGGCACGACACCGACCAGCGCGATGGCGAACAGCAGCAGCGGGAACGCGAGGAACACGTCCATCAGGCGGCTGATCACCGTGTCCACCCAGCCGCGGAAGTACCCGGCGATGACACCCATGATCGTGCCGATCACCACGGACACCAGTGTGGCCGCGAAGCCGATCAGCAGCGAGATCCACGACCCGGCGAAGATCCGGGTGAGCAGGTCGCGGCCGTTGATCGGCTCGAGGCCGAACGGGTGGTCCAGGCTGATCCCGCCGAGCGGACCGGTCGGGATGCCCTGCTCGGGGTCGATCAGCTCCTGGTGGAAGGCGTTCGGGTTGATCACGCCGAACACCCGGTCGAGCAGCAGCGCCACGATGGCGGCGACGACCATCACCGCGATCAGCACGCCGCTGGCCATCGCGACCCGGTCGCGCTTGAGCCGCATCCACGCGATCTGCCCGAGCGACCGGCCCTGGATGGCCTTCTTGCCCATTCCCTTGAGCGCTGCCTCCGGCTGGGCCTCGGACGAGCCGGGGGAGGCTTCGAGTGGCGCGGTCACGAGATCGGAGTGCGGGTCGAACGGTCAACGCCGGTGACACTCAGCGGTCGCCGCGACGCGTCAGAAGCAGCACGCTGCATCGGACGCGCGGATCGCGGGTAAGCCATCACGCACTCCCTAGGAAACCGTCCGGATGTTGTCCGGGTCTCACTGTGTGGTCGCCGAATCTAGTCGGTCAACGGTGCTGTCCGAACCACCGGAGGTCACAATCGGGCCACGTCGTTTCCCAAAAAACACGCATCTACATGCGCACGATTACCTAGGGTGAAATTTTGGGCCCGCGCGAGCCGCCGGATTGTCGACTTCGAACCACCCCGTCTCGAACCGCTGCCAACGCAACAGGTGTGTGCGGTATCTCTCACCATCGCGTGTAACAGAGCGTTCAAGTCGAGCGGCCGCGTCGGCGAATTCAACCCAAACGAGGGTTGAAAGCCGGGCGTGAACAGCCGTGCGCCCAGCGGACACACCTTCGAGAACGAGGACTTCCGGAACTTCGACGGTGATGAGTTCACCGGATGTTGGTATGTCGTGCACCCACTCGGTGCGTTGATAACGACCCGCGCGGCCATGCGCCAATGGCTGCAAAACGCCTTCTTCGAGGCGTGACCACCAGGCGACCGGGTTGTCCCAAGTCGCGAACTCGTCGGTGGATATCAGGGTCGTCGTGCGGGATTCACCGCGCAACCGCTCGACGACCCGGCGGGCCAGCGTGGACTTGCCCGACCCGGACGGGCCGTCGACGGCCAGCAGGCGGACGCCGCCGAGTCGCGGCGGCGCCGCCAGAACAGCTTCGACGACATCGGGGACGACATCGGGGATGTCGTCAGACGGCACGACGTCCCGACAGCGCGCGGGTCAACGTCAGCTCGTCGGCGAACTCGAGGTCGCCACCCATCGGCAGGCCGGACGCCAGCCTGGTCACGGCCAGCCCGGGGAAGTCGCGCAGCAACCGGATCAGGTACGTCGCGGTGGCCTCACCCTCCGTGTTCGGGTCGGTCGCCAGGATCACCTCGGTCACGTCGTGCTCACCGATCCGGCCGAGCAACTGGCGGATCCGCAGTTGGTCCGGACCGATGCCGGACAACGGGTCCAGCGCGCCGCCGAGCACGTGGTAGCGGCCCTTGAACTCACGGGTCCGCTCGATCGCCAGCACGTCCTTGGGCTCCTCGACCACGCACACCTTCTGCGCGTCGCGCCTGGCGTCCCGGCAGATGCGGCACGTCGCCTGCTCGCTGACGTTGCCGCAGATGTCGCAGAACTGCACCCCCTCCTTGACCTTCTGCAGCGCGTCCTGCAGCCGGGCGATGTCGGCGGGCTCCGCGGCCAGCAGGTGGAAGGCGATCCGCTGCGCGCTCTTCGGACCGACGCCCGGCAGCCGGCCGAGTTCGTCGATCAGGTCCTGTACCGGGCCTTCGTACATCAGAGACCAGGCAGTCCGAGCGCGCCGCCGAACCCACCGGCGAGGCCACCCATCTTCTCCTCGGCCAGTTTCTGCGCGTTGCGGTTGGCGTCCCTGACCGCCGCGACGACCAGGTCGGACAGGGTTTCCACGTCGTCGGGGTCGACCGCCTTCGGGTCGATGGCCAGCGCGGTCAGCTCGCCCGCGCCGGAGACCGTCGCGGTCACCAGCCCGCCGCCTGCCGTGCCCGTCACCTCGACGTCCTCGAGCTCCTGCTGCGCGGACGCGAGCTTCTCCTGCATGGCCTGCGCCTGCTGCAGGATGTCCTGAATGTTCGGCATTCCGCCGGGTCCGGGTTGCACCGCCGCTCCCTCGAGTTCGCGTCCTGGTTTGTGTTGTCAAGACTAGTCTCTCGGTGTGACGTCCTCGCCCCGCCGCGCCTGTTTCGCGCTCGCCGCCGCAGTGGCCTTCCTCGCCGCGTGCGGCACGACCGAACCAGGCACGCCCATCGCGGTGCCCCCCGCGCCGACGCCGGTCGAGACGGCCGCGTCGACTCCGTCGGCGACCTCGTCGAGTCAGGCCCCCGCGTCACCTCCGGCTGCGTCGACGCCGCCGACCACGTCGGCCGCCCCGCCGGTGGCGGGCAAGGTCGTCGTCCTCGACCCCGGGCACAACGGTGGGAACTCGTCGAATCCCGCCGAGATCAACAAGAAGGTGCCAGCCGGGCGTGGGCAAACCAAGGCGTGCAACACCACCGGGACATCGACCAACGCCGGGTACACCGAGCACGCGTTCACGTGGGACGTTTCCGTTCGCGTGCGGGAGTTGCTGACCGCCAAGGGAATCAAGGTCGTGATGACCCGTGACGACGACACCGGTGTCGGCCCGTGCGTGGACAGGCGCGCGGCGATCGGCAACCAGTCGGGCGCGGCCGCCGTCGTGTCCATTCACGCCGACGGCTCCACTTCCCCTGGCGCACACGGTTTTCACATCGCCTACTCGGCGCCGCCGCTGAACGCCGCGCAGGGCGAACCGGCGAAGAAGCTCGCCACGGCACTGCGGGATGGCTTGCGCGCAGCGGGTTTCGCGACGTCGACGTACATCGGGACGAACGGCATGTCACCCCGCGCCGACCTGGGTGGACTGAACCTCTCGGAACGCCCGGCGGCACTGGTCGAGTGCGGCAACATGCGCAACGCGGACGAAGCGGCCGTGCTGTCCAGCCCCCAGGGGCGCCAGCGCTACGCCGACGCCATCGCGGCGTCGATCGTGACCTACCTCGGCTGATCCCCGGCCGGATCCACCGACGGTCAGATCTTCTTCGCGCCGAGTTCCTGGGTCAGCAGCTCGATCGCCACTTCCTCCGGGTCGCGTGCCACGATCCGCTCGCCCTCGCCCGGCTTCTGTGACGCCTCGACGAGCATCTCCTCCTCTTCCTCCGCCTCGGTCTTGGGCGGCGGTGGTGGCGGAGCAGGTGGCGGGAGGGGGTCGTCGGGCTCGGGCGGCTCCGGCGGCGGGATGTCGTCGTGGTCCGTGGCCGGACGCGGGGCCTGGCGCTGCGGCGGTGGAGGGGCAGCCGCCTGGCTCGGGCGCGTCGGCTGTGGGCGCGGCTGCGGCGGGGCCTGGGCCGCCTGCGGCGCGGCCGAGGCACTCCCGTGCACGCACGTGATCCGCCACTTGCCGCCGATCACGTTGTTCAACGCCGTACTGATCAGGTCGACGTTGCGAGCCTCGCCCAAGCGCCTGGCCAGCGGTGCGGCGGCGTGCGCGATCACGACCATGTCGCCTTCGATGCTCTGCACAGTCGCGTTGGTGAGCATGGCCTCGGTGCTGCGGCCCCCGGGCTGGCGACGCACTTCCGCGAGCAGTTCCGGCCAGATCCGGCGCAGCGCCGCGGCGTCCATCACACCTGGCTCGGCAGGTGCTGCCGGGGCGGCGGCGGGCGGAGGCGCCTGGTGTACAGGGGCCGCGGCCACCGGCACCGGTTCCGGCTGCCGTTGTGGTTGCTGCACAGGAGCCGCGGCGGGCGTGGGCGCCTGCGTCGGCGCGGGCGCGGCCTGCTGGGCGAGCGCGGGAACGGCGGCAGCGGCGATCGGCGCCACCGACGCGCGCTTCTCCAACTGCTCAAGACGTTGCAGCACAGCGGAATCGAGCGCCGGATCGCTCGGCACCGCCGCGGGCAGCAGCATCCGCGCGCACAGCAGCTCCATCACCAGCCGCGGCGACGTCGCGCCGCGCATCTCGATGAGTCCGGTGTGGACGATTTCGGCGAACCGGGACAACGTCGCCGGGCCGAGCCGGTCGGCCTGCGCGGACATCCGCGACAACTCGTCGTCCGGCACGTTCACCAGACCACGCGCGCCCGAATCCGGCACGGCGCTCAGCAGGACGAGATCACGCAACCGGTCGAGCAGATCGGACGCGAACCTGCGCGGATCGTGCCCTGCGTCGACGAGGCGCTCGATCGTGCCGTACACGGCCGCCGCGTCACCCGTTGCCAGCCCGTCGACCATGTCGTTGATCAACGCGATGTCCGTGACACCCAGCAACGACACCGCGCGCTCGTAGGTGACACCGTCGGCACCGGCACCGGACAACAACTGGTCCATCACCGACTGCGTGTCCCGCGCGGAGCCGCCACCGGCCCGGATCACCAACGGGAAGACCGACGGCTCGACCGCGACGCCCTCGGCGGCGCAGTTGCGCTCAAGCAGCTCGCGCATGATGCCCGGCGGGATCAGCCGGAACGGGTAGTGGTGCGTCCGCGAGCGGATGGTGGTCAGCACCTTGTCCGGCTCGGTGGTCGCGAAGATGAAGATGAGGTGCTCCGGCGGCTCCTCCACGATCTTCAGCAGGGCGTTGAAGCCCTGCGTGGTGACCATGTGGGCCTCGTCGATGATGAAGATGCGGTAGCGCGAGATGGCGGGCGCGAAGAACGCCCGGTCCCGCAGCTCACGGGTGTCGTCGACACCACCGTGGCTCGCCGCGTCCAACTCCACCACGTCGACGCTGCCGGGGCCGTTGGGCGCCAGCGACACGCACGACTCGCACTCACCGCACGGATCAGGGGTCGGCCCCTGCACGCAGTTGAGCGATCTGGCCATGATCCGCGCGCTGGAGGTCTTCCCGCAGCCACGAGGGCCGGAGAAGAGATACGCGTGGTTGACCCGACCAGCCGAGAGCGCGATGCGCAGCGGGTCGGTGACGTGCTCCTGACCGACCACCTCAGCGAAGGTCGCCGGACGGTACTTGCGGTAAAGGGCGAGCGCCACGGCGACGACCCTACCCAAAGGGTCCGACATTCCCAGCGCCAGGACCAACCGGGCCCACCGACCGCCCCGGTGTAAGTCGGCTACACTGATCGTGGATCCCATGCGGCGTCCATCCCGTGAACCTCCCCAGGGCCGGAAGGCAGCAAGGATAAGCGGGCTCTGGCGGGTGCATGGGATCCGCTTACTTCCACCGCCCCCTTCGCCGGGCCGGTTCAGGTTTGGCAACCAATGTGGCCTTTGTTGCGAAAAACGCAACGAAGGCCACATTGGTTGCACCCAACACTCAGGTGAGTGGTTGGCGGTTTGGCAACGTCATGAACCGATCAGCGGTTGCACGCGCTGTGGTCGTCCCGTTACTCATGGATCAAGCCCCTCGTCGAGGGGCTCATTGAGAAGGGAGACACCCATGGCGGTAACCCTGCCCCGCCTGGTGCGCACCTGCCTCGTCGCGTTGGCGACCGCGGCGGCGGCACTGTCGTCCGTGTCCGTGGCATCGGCGGATGTCTCACCCATGATCGTCGGCGGTACCCGGGCCAACATCAACGACCACAAGTACACCGTCTACCTGGCGAGTGGCTCCACCGGCAGCGGGCAGTTCTGCGGTGGCACGCTCGTCAGCGCGACCAAGGTGGTCACGGCTGCGCACTGCACCGTCAACCGCAGCCCGTCCAACACCTACGTCGTGTGGGGTCGTGAGGACAAGCAGAGCACGGCGGGCACTGTCGCCCGGGTGACCAAGATCTGGGTCCACCCGAGCTACACCTCCGCCACCCGCGGTTTCGACGTGTCGGTGCTGACCCTCGGCACCAGCCTGGCCGGTCCGTACCTGCCGCTGGCCACGACGGCCGACACCGCGCTGTACGCGGCGGGCACCCAGGCCACGATCCTCGGCTGGGGCACGACCAGTTCCGGCGGGTCCGCCTCCCGCTACCTGCTCAAGGCCACCGTGCCGCTGACCTCGGACGCGACCTGCCGCAGCGCGTACGGCACCTCGTTCGTGCAGTCGGCCATGGTGTGCGCGGGTCTGGCAGGCGGCGGCGTGGACACGTGCCAGGGCGACTCGGGCGGCCCGCTGATCGCGGGCGGCAAGCTGATCGGTGACACGTCGTGGGGCCGCGGGTGCGCGCTCGCCGGTTACCCGGGCGTGTACGGCCGGATCGCCACCTACCAGACGGCGATCGCCGCTCAGCTGTAGAACGGCTCAGCTCGGGAAAACGGGTTTTCCCCACTCCCCGGTGAACGCGATCTCCGAGAGCGGGAGCCGCTTGCGAGGTGCGAGCTCCCGGTCTCGGAGGTCGTCCGGGATCGAGTCGCGGTCGCCGAGCTTGCCGATCGCGATCACCACCACCGGCCTCGCCTCCGGCGGCAGTTCGAACAGGATCCGCGCGCCTTCCGCGTTGAACCCGCCCATCTGGTGGGCGACCAGGCCTTCCGCGACGGCCTGGAGCACCAGGTTCTCAGTCGCCAGGCCCAGGCCGTACTCCGAGAGCGGCAACCCGCCTTTCTCGTTGACCGTCATCGCGATACCCAGCATCAGCACGGCGGATCGCTGCGCCCATTCCTGGTTGCGTCGGCTGAGTACGTCGAACACGCGCTCGTACGTCGAGTCGCCACGGCGTCCCACGAAATATCGCGCGGGTTGTGAGTTGCCGTAGGACGGCGCCCAGCGCGCGGCCTCCAGCATCGCTCGCAACTGCTCGTCGGTGACCACCGCGTCCGCGTCCAGCCACCGCGGGCTCCACCGGTCCTTGATCAACGGGTGCATCAGATCGCCCAGCTCCACACCGTCAGCGAGTAGGCGCCGAACCAGGACGTGACCACGGCCAGCCCGGCCAGCGTGGCCACGACCGTAGCGGTCCGCCGTTGGGCGAGGCCGATGGCTATCGGGATCAGCAGGACGAACGCGGGCATCAGCAGCCTCGCCTTCGACGCCATCATCCCGTTCGACCCGAGGTCCATCACCAGCACGCCGAGGGCGAACACCATCAGCGGCCACGGCACCTTCATCCGGAACCCGATCACCACGAGGGCGATCGACGCGAGGATCACCAGGATCGTGACGCCTTCGAACACCGACAACTGCCTGGTCAACGCGTCCAGCGCGAACCTCGCGGTGGCCAGGCCCCCGTCGAACTGCGAGTCCCAGCCACGTGCCTGCAGTTCGAAGTACCCGAACAGGTCGCCCGTGCGCACGGCCACCCACCCCAGGTAGCCGAAGAAACCGAGCGGCACCAGCAGGCCACCGAGCCACGGCCGCCACCCGTCGCGCCGTTTGATCACGGCGACCACCATGGCGAGCCCGACCCCGAGGATCAGTGCCGCCGCCGTCGGACGGACCAGTCCGGCGCACGAGCACGCCAGCCCGGCGAGGATCCAGTTGCGTTCGAGCACCCAAACCAGCGACCACGCGGCGAACGCGCAGAACAGCGCCTCCGAGTACGGCATGACCAGCACGACGCTCACCGGCGCCGCCGCGAACAGCGCCACCAGGATCAGCCCGACCTTGGTCGAGCCGCCGGGGACCAGCCTGCCGATCCGGACGAGGGCGTACGCGCAGAAGACCCCGGCCACGATGGTGATCGTGAACGCCGCGAACAGCCGCGCGCTCTGCGTGCCGCCGAGCGGCGCCGCGAGGTAGTTGATCAGCTTCGGGTAGCCGGGGAAGAACGCGAGCGGTGTCTCGGGGCTGCGCTGGCTGAAGGCGTCGACGAGCCGGGCGGGCACGTTGTCGTAACCGCCTGCCGCGATGCCCAGGTACCAGTCCGCGTCCCACGAGGTGAGCGCCTGGCCCATCGGGAAGTGTGTCTGATAACTCATCCACGACAGCACGAGCAGCCCGAACTCGCGGATGCCCAGGTAGATCAGGGCAGGGGCGAGCATGTAGGCGACTCTGCGCACCGTCCAGGGTCTGCGCCGCGGCCGCGGTTCGGTCGGCGCGGTCAGCACCGGCTGCTCGGTCACCTCCGTCGTGGACACGGCAACCAGGCTAAAGCGTGCGGCGCCGAGTGGGCGGCACCACACGAAGAACGAAACCCGATACCAGGCGCGGGTAGGCTCACCCCGACGTGGTCTGAAGCGATTGAGGAGAGGGTTGAGCTGCGTGGCGCTCGTCGTCCAGAAATACGGCGGTTCCTCCGTTGAGAACGCCGACCGGATCAAGCGGGTCGCCGAGCGGATCGTCGCCACGAAGAAGGCGGGCAACGACGTCGTGGTCGCTGTCTCCGCGATGGGGGACACCACGGACGAACTGCTCGACCTGGCTGGCCAGGTCGCGCCGGTGCCGCCCGCCCGCGAGCTGGACATGCTGCTCACGTCCGGTGAGCGGATCTCCATGTCGCTGCTTGCCATGGCCATCCACGCGCACGGTCTCGAGGCCCGGTCGTACACCGGCTCGCAGGCAGGCGTGATCACCACGGCGGCGCACGGCAACGCACGAATCATCGACGTCACCCCGAGCCGGATCCAGGAGGCGCTCGACGACGGCGCCATCGCGATCGTGGCCGGGTTCCAGGGCGTGAGCCAAGGCACCAACGAGATCACCACGCTCGGCCGCGGCGGTACGGACACCACGGCGGTGGCGCTGGCCGCCGCGCTCGGTGCCGACGTCTGCGAGATCTACACCGACGTGGACGGCGTGTTCACCGCCGACCCGCGGATCGTGCCCAACGCCCGGCACCTCGACCGCATCACCTACGAGGAGATGCTGGAGATGGCCGCGAGCGGGGCCAAGGTGCTGATGCTGCGCTGTGTCGAATACGCCCGGCGGTACGGGGTGCCGGTCCGGGTCCGGTCGTCGTTCAACCAGAAGCCCGGCACGGTGGTGACCGGGTCGATCGAGGAGCTCTCCGTGGAACAAGCGATGATCACAGGCGTCGCACACGACCGTTCCGAGGCGAAAGTCACCGTCGTCGGCGTGCCGGACAAGCTCGGCGTCGCGGCCGCGATCTTCCGCGTGATCGCCGACATCGGCACGGACATCGACATGGTCCTGCAGAACGTGTCGTCCACCCACACCGGCCGCACCGACATCACGTTCACGCTGTCCAAGGCCAACGGCCCGACCGCGGTCGCGGCGCTGGAGAAGGTCCGCGCCGAGCTCGGCTTCGAGCAGGTGCTCTACGACGACCACATCGGCAAGGTCTCGCTGGTCGGCGCGGGCATGCGCTCGCACCCCGGCGTCACGGCGACGTTCTGCGAGGCGCTGGCCAAGGCCGGTGTGAACATCGAGATCATCAACACCTCCGAGATCCGGATCTCCGTGCTGATCAGGGACACCGAGCTGGACGCCGCGGTGCGCGCGATCCACGAGGCGTTCGAGCTCGGCGGCGACGAAGAGGCCGTGGTGTACGCGGGGAGTGGTCGCTGATGGCACCGGTTCTCGCGCTCGTCGGAGCCACCGGCGCGGTCGGTGGCGTGATGATCGACATCATGAACAACCGCCCCACCTTCCCGTGGGGCGAGGTCCGGCTGATCGCCTCGGCGCGTTCGGCCGGCAAGAAGATGACCGTGCGCGGCAAGGAGCTGACGGTCGTCGAGATCTCCCCCGAGGCCTTCGACGGCGTCGACGTGGCGATGTTCGACGTGCCGGACGAGATCTCCGCCCAGTGGGCGCCGATCGCCGCCGAGCGCGGCGCGATCGCCGTGGACAACTCCGGTGCCTTCCGGATGGACGCGGACGTGCCGTTGGTCGTGCCCGAGGTGAACCTCGACAAGATCGGCGAGCGGCCGCGCGGGATCATCTCCAACCCGAACTGCACGACGCTGTCGATGATGGCCGCGGTCGGCGCGCTGCACCGGAAGTTCCAGCTCACCGAGCTGGTGGTGGCGAGCTACCAGGCGGCTTCCGGGGCGGGCCAGGGCGGGATCGACCGGCTCTACGCCGAGCTCGAAGCGGTGGCGGGCAAACACGTCGGCGGTCGTGCCGGTGACGTGGCCGAAGCGCTCGAAGCCGCGGGACTGTCGGCCGCGGACTCGCCGTTCCCCGCGCCGTTGGCGTTGAACGTGGTGCCGTGGGCCGGGTCGCTCAAGCAGGACGGCTGGGCCAGCGAGGAGCTCAAGGTCCGCAACGAGGCACGCAAGATCATGGGTATCCCGGACCTGAAGGTGTCCGCGACCTGTGTGCGCGTCCCGGTCGTGACCACGCACTCCCTCGCGGTGCACGCGACGTTCGCCAAACCGGTGACGGTCGCCGAGGCGCACGAGGTGTTCGACGCGCAGCCGTCGATCGTGCTGGTCGACGACCCGGCGAACCTGAAGTTCCCGACCCCGGCGGACGTCGTCGGCGGTGACCCGACCTACGTCGGCCGGGTCCGCCAGGCGCTGGACTTCCCGAACACGCTGGACTTCTTCGTGTGCGGGGACAACCTCCGCAAGGGCGCGGCGCTCAACACCTACGAGATCGCCGAGGCGCTGGTCGGCTGAGCACGGGCCGGTGACCGGCGGATGAGCAACGCCGCGACAGCGGCGACGACCAGTCCGCCGGCACCGGCGCCGACGAAGCCCCAGCCCGGTGATCCGCTGTGGTCCACAACGAACCCGACCACCGGTGAGCCCAGCGCCGCCCCGAAGGTGAACGCCGAGCTCTGCAGCCCCGTCGCTTCCCCGCGCACGACCACCGGGACGAGCTTGCTGACCTGCTCGCCGGTGGCCGCGATGGTCGGGGCGCACATCGCGCTCGCCGGCCCGAGTGCGATCGCGACGACCCACCACGCGGCGCCGTCCACGAACAGCACGGGCAGGGTCAACGCGCCCAGCAGTGCCATCAACACGACTTGCGGCAACGATTTCCGCACGGCGCCGTGCACGAGTCCGCCCATGATCGACGTCGCGCACAGGATGATCGTCGCCGCGCCGGTCCACTGCACCTCGCCGTTTTCACGGAGTGCGGCGACGAGCGCGACTTCTGTGCCCGCCAGCACGAAGACCGCGCCCGCGCCGACCAACAGCACCGCGGCCAGCTTGCCGTTGAGCCATTCCCGCCGTGGCGGTCGTTCGCCGACGACCTCGTCGTCGCCGCGCATCGCCGGGTTGGCGAAGAACAAGGCGACCGCGACGACCGCGAACCCGACGGCGACCACCCGCAGCGCGTCCGACGTGGACACCTGGGTGGCCAGTGCGACGGCGGCGAGCGGGCCGACCATGAAGCTGAGTTCCACCGAGATGGAGTCGAACGAGTAGGCCGTGCGGCGGTGCTCGTCCGGCACCAGCGCCGCGATCGCCTGGCGCCCGATCGACATGGTCGGCACGGCGAACATGCCGCCGAAGAACGCGACGACCAGCAGCACCGGGTAGGACATCATCGGCGCGGTCAGCCAGAACGACGTCTCGCCGATCCCGGTGACCAGCAGCAGGGTGCGCAACCCGTACCGGTCGATGATCCGGCCGGACAGCGTCGCGCCGATCGCGATGCCGACGGTCGCCACACCGCCGACCAGCCCCGCGGCGCCGTAGCCGTGCTCGAGCCCGATGGCCACGTGCAGCGTGAGCGCCAACGACGTCGCGGACGGCGGGATGCGCGCGAAGAACATCAGGACCAGCAACGTGCGAACGCCGGGGATGGCGAACAGGCGTCGGTAGCGCTCCACGAACAGTCAGGGGATCATGTGATTACCCCATCCGGCAACCGGGTTTTCGGTGCCCGCCGCACCTTTCCCGTGAAGTGTCACACGAATGGACGAGGTCTAGACCAGCCCGTTGTGGGTCACCCTGAGGGGATACAGCGACAGACGCTGTTACTTGGACGAGTCGTTCGGCGGACTCGGACCAGATTGAGCGGTGAGGTAGGTAGCGATGTCGACACCGACTACCCCGGACCGGGCCCGGATGCGTGAGCAGTTGCGTTCGACGGGGCTGCGTGTGACCGCGCCGAGGCTGGCGGTGCTCGCCCTGCTGGGTGAACACCCGCACTCCACCGCGGACCAGGTCGCCGGCGGCGTACGCGAGCTGCTGGGGTCCGTGTCCACCCAAGCGGTGTACGACGTGCTGAACGTGTTCACGGCCACGAACCTGGTGCGCCGGATCGAACCGGCCGGATCGCCCGCCCGGTACGAGACGCGCACCGGGGACAACCACCACCACCTCGTTTGCCGCCAGTGCGGCCGTACCGAGGACGTCGACTGCGTGATCGGCCCGGCGCCGTGCCTGACGCCCGATCACACGGCCGGTTACGTCGTCGACGAGGCGGAAGTCGTGTTCTGGGGGCTGTGCCCGGCCTGCGCGAGCGAGTGACCCCACGAACCTCCCACCACGAGGCAGAACGGCCCGGCGAGTGACAACTCGCCGGGCCGTTCGCGTCAACGCCGTGTCCGTGAGGTTCACTCACCCGGGTGACTCACCGGCGTGAGCACGCTGATCGCCTGTCCTCATTGCCAAGCCGGTCCGCAAAGCTCCGGCAGCCTCGTACATCGCCTCCCGAAAACGAGTCCCGACAGTCAGGAAATTGGCGTAACCGTGGATCAGGTCGTCGTGCCGGGACAACACGACCGGCACGCCGGCTTCCCGCAGCAACGCCGCGTACAACTCGCCCTCGTCACGCAGCGGGTCGAACCCGGCCGTCGCGAGGTAGGCCGGTGGCAACCCGGACAGGTCAGGCGCGAGGGCCGGTGAGTACCGCGGGTCGAGCTTGTCCTGTTGAGTCGCCGGGTACTGCTCGCCGACCCAGTCGATGTCCGCCTTGCTCAGGAAGAAGCCTTCGGCGAACAGCTCCTTCGACCGGGTCGCCCGTGTCCCGTCCGTCGTCGGGTAGAGCAGCAGTTGGAACGCGGGCTGCGGGCCGCCTTCCCGCGTTGTCACCAGAGCGACCACAGTCGCGAGGTTGCCGCCCGCGCTGTCGCCGCCCACCGCGATGGACGACGGGTCCGCTCCCAGCTCCCGTGCGTTGGCGTGCGCGTACCGGAACGCCGCGATCGCGTCGTCGACACCGTGGGGGAACCGGTGTTCGGGGGCGAGCCGGTAGTCCACCGACAGCACGCGCACCCTGGCGTACTTGGCCAGGAACCGGCAGACGGTGTCGTGTGACTCGACGCTGCCGAGCACGAACCCGCCGCCGTGGAAGAACACCAGCAGCGGCGAGCCCACGGGCAGGCCAGTTGGCGTGTACAACCGCGCGGGGACTGACCCGACAGCCAGATCCCGTACGTCCATCGGGCCGATCGGCGGTCCGCCGACGAGACCGCTGCTTTCTTCCAAGTTGCGGCGCGCCTTGACAGGGTCGCCGCCGAACAGCGAGGGCATCCCGGCCAACTCGCGGGCGCGCAGCAGCAGCTGGGCGTCCAGTGCCAGCTCCTGTCCGTCGATCCGGATCGGCGGTCCGGCCAGCAACCTGCGGATTCGCGGTGGTAAGCGGTACAGGGTGCGGAGTGCGACGCCCTGCACGGTGATCATCACTGACTTCGACGAGAGCGGCATCACGCTATCTTACTGTCGGTAAGTTCGGTGACGCACTCTAGACCTCAATCGAACTTGAACCCCTATTCTCGAAGGGTGGCCATACATGTGGTAGGTATCGGTGGCTCCTTGCGGGCCAACTCCCAGTCCGAGCGCGCGTTGCGGGTCGCGTTGGCCGGCGCGGAGGACCTGGGCGCCAAAGTCACGATGATCACGGGCGACGACCTGGTGCTCCCGTTCTACGACCCGGCCGTGCCCGAACGCTCCGATGCCGCGCGCAGGCTCGTCGAACACCTCCGCGACGCCGACGGCGTCGTGCTCGTCTCACCCGGCTATCACGGAACCATCTCCGGCCTGATCAAGAACGCACTGGACTACATCGAAGACCTCCGCACCGACGACCGCGTGTACCTCGACGGCCGGGCGGTCGGTTGTGTGGCCACAGCCCAGGGCTGGCAGGCAGCGGTCACCACGCTCACGTCGCTGCGGTCGATCGTGCACTCCCTGCGCGGCTGGCCGACACCGCTCGGCTCCGCGATCAACTCGGCCGAGGTCCGGTTCGACGGGTCGGGCGAGTGCTCCAGCGAGTCGGTCGCCACCACGCTGCGGACGATCGGTCAGCAGGTCGCGGAGTTCGCTCTGGGACGGTGACGATCGAGCAGGGTGCGATCGGAATCACCGTGATCGCCCCGGTTTGAGCCCGGGACGACCCGGGAAGCCTTCACGGTGAGGAGGCGATGAAGCAGTGAGCAAGTCACCGATCACCAGTCCGCTGTCGGAAGCGGACAAGAAGACCACCGGTGCCATTCTGCAGGCGACCCTCGTGGACCTGGTCGACCTGTCCCTGATCGCCAAGCAGGCGCACTGGAACGTGGTCGGCAAGAACTTCCGCAGTGTCCACACGCAACTCGACGAGCTCGTGGCGACGGCGAGGACCTACGTCGACGAGGTGGCCGAGCGAGCCAACGCGATCGGCGTCTCGCCGAACGGCAAGGCGAAGACGGTCGTGGAAAGCTCCGGCATGCCGGACTACCCGGACGGGTGGCTGTCCGACGAGCAGACCGTGGCCGCGATCGTCAAGACGCTCGAAGCGCTGGTCAAGCGACTGCGGGGACGGATCGACGAGACGGACAAGTCCGACCTGGTGACACAGGATCTGTTGATCGCCATCGCGCAGGACGTGGAGCAGGCCCACTGGATGTGGCAGGCCCAGCAGGCCTGACTCCGATTTATGGCCGGTCCCGCGTGCGTGCCTTGCAGGGAGGCACGCACGCGGGATGGCCCCATGTCTAGCGCATGCCGAGCATTCGCAACACGAAGTACACCTCGATGCTGACCTGCTTGACCATCTCGGAGACCACCAGCGAGCCGTGCCCGGCGTCGTAGCGGAACTCCTCGTACCTGGCCCCGCGTTCGGCCAGCCGGTCGAGGTAGTTGTCGATCTGCCGGATCGGGCAGCGCGGGTCGTTCTCTCCGGCCCACACCAGGATCGGCGCGCGCACGTTGTCGACGTACGTCATCGGCGAGCATTCCCGGTACAGGTCGGGCAGTTCCTCGGGTGAACCGCCGAACAGCGCCCGGTCGAACGCCCGCAACGGTTCCATCTCGTCCTCGTACGCGGCCAAGTAGTCCGCCACGGGCACGCCACCGACAACCGCTGCCCACTTGTCCGGCTGGGTCCCAGCGGCGAGCAGGCTCAGGTAACCGCCCCAGGAAGCGCCTGCGACAACGCACTTGTCCGGGTCGGCAAGGCCCGTGCTGACCGCCCACTTGTGCACCGCGGCGACGTCCGCGAGTTCCGTCAGCCCAGGGCGGCCTTCGATGGCGTCCCGCCACGCGGACCCGTAACCGGTCGAACCGCGGTAGTTCACGTGCACGACGGCGAACCCGGCGTCGACCCACGCCGCGCGGTACGCGGAGAACCTGTCCTCGTCGGCCGAGTGCGGTCCGCCGTGCAGGCTGAAGACCGTCGGCAACGGACCGTCCGGCGCATCGTCCGGCCGCGCGATCAACGCGTGCACATCACCGCCTTCGCTCGGCACAAAGGCATCCGTGAGGTTGACGGACCCCGGCGCCCTGTCGCCTGGCGGCGTCAACAGGACGCGGTCGGTGCCGTCCACGTGCAACGCGCGGATCAGCGACGGCTCGGCGGCCGACGACCACGAGTACTCGATCGTCCCGTCCGGGCGCACGCCCGCCGAGCCGACCGTCCCGGCAGGACTGTCCAGAAGCGAGAGTGAGTCGGTTTCGATCTCGTAGCGGTGCAGGGTGTTGCGTGCCTGGTGGGTGTGCACGACCAGCAGTGACCGGCCGTCGGGGTACCACGCGGCGGACAGCTCGCCCGGCAGGTCGAGCTGGATCTCGGCCTCGGTGTCCGCGGCGACGTCCCAGATCAGCAGTTCCTCGCGGCCGTGCCGCTCGTGCAGGACGAGAAGGCGTTGGTCGCCCGCGACCGGGCTGAACCCGACGGCGTCGAGGCCCTTGCCCTTGCCGTCCCACTTGTCGGCGACCGTCTCGCCGCTCGTAGTGATCACACGCAGGGCCGTGTGCCGGTTGTCGCCGTGTTCGGAGTGCGCGATGGCCAGGTACTGCTCGTCACGTGACAGTGCCGCCACACCCGCGTCGTGCTCGTTCTCGTAGACGACCTGACCGGGCTGGCCATCGCAGGACACGACGACCGTGGTGCCGTCGTCGTTGGAGATCCCGATGGCGCTGACCGTCTTCCCGATCTCCAGCCCGGCGGGGTAACCGGCGGGAACCTCGGCGATCGCTGGCGACGGCTCGGAGTCGACCGGGCGCCCGGCGAACGGCTCGGTCACCCAGCTGCCGAACTCGTCGCCGTCCTTGTCGGCGAACCACCAGATGTGCTCGCCGTCGGGGCTGATAGTGGAGTTGTAGGTGCCGTTGGGGCGGTCGGTGACCTGCCGGTGGTTGCCCGTCAGCCGGTCCCACGCATATGTCTCCCACACCCCGCTGGCGTTGGAGGTGTACACATTGCGGTCGGGTGCGTCACGGGCCCACTCGGGCAGGCTGACTCGGGCAGCACGGAATCTGGCCCGCCACCGCGCGTCTGCGTCCGCGTCGGTGAACAGGTGCTCCGGCTCCTCTGCTGCGGGATGCTTCGTCACAGCATGGATCCTGCCTCATCCACCTACTGATTTCGTTGACACGCCGAATCAATGACGGGCGGTAATCAACCAACACCGCCATTAGGAGGAAGCTCCTCGGCAAGGATCTGATCGACCTTCCGCGCTGCCGCCCGCAACGCCCGCACGGCCCGAACGACACCCACGAGGACGAGACCGACGACCAGAACGATCCAAAAAGGAACAAGGAAGCCGAGAAGAACAAGCAGGCAAACGAAAACACCGACGATGACGGTGCGAACGGCATGCGGCCGGATGGCGGGGGAGAGCGTGGAAAGGCTGCTCATGATGGATCCTTCCACCCACGGAACGCCCCGTGTTGGACGCTCGTGATCTCCTCGCGTTGATCACGCCGCCTGTTACCCAACGTGAGTTGAGCCCTCAACTTTCACTCTTTTGGGTTATCTACGCTGGGAAAACAGGTGCCAGCAGTGGACTTTGTGCCCTACCCAGGGCAGCAAGAAGGCCCGGTCGCGCCGAGGCGACCGGGCCTTGGAGCGAAACTACCCGGCGAGCTTCGCCTTCACCGCGGCGGCGACGCGGCCGCCCTCGGCCCGGCCGGCGACCTTGGCGTTGGCGGCCTTCATCACCAAGCCCATCTGCTTGGGAGTCAGCTCCCCGCCGACCTGCTCGCTGACCTCCGCGGCGGCCTGGCCGACCAGGTCGGCGAGCTCGTCGTCGGACAGCTGAGCGGGCAGGTACTCCGCGATGACCTCGGCCTCGGCCCGCTCGGCGGACGCCTGCTCGGCGCGACCTGCGGACTCGAACGCCTCGGCGGCCTCCTTGCGCTTCTTGGCTTCGCGGGTCAGCACGCGCTGGACTTCCTCGTCGGTCAGCTCGCGCGCCTCCTTGCCCGCCACCTCTTCGGTGCTCACGGCGGCGAGCACCATGCGCAAGGTGCCCAGGCGTGCGGTGTCCTTGGCCTTCAGCGCGACAACCATGTCGGACTTCAACTTGTCCTTCAGCTCAGCCATGGTGGAAACGTTACCGTCGGCACGCAACTCGGATACGGCTGCCACCACGCCGCGCGACGCCCGTACCCTCGAAGAGTGAGCAGGTTGGGTCGAATCGCGATGGCAACGACAGCAGCAGGCGCGGCGGCAGTCGCATACGGGGCCGGCATCGAGCGACGGCGCTGGACACTGCGCCAGGCCACCCTGCCCGTACTGGGCGAAGGCGCACGACCGCTCCGGATCCTGCACATCTCGGACATCCACATGCTCCCCGGGCAGAAGTCGAAACAACGCTGGATCGCCGCCCTCGACGCACTGGAACCCGACCTGGTCGTCAACACCGGCGACAACCTCGCGCACAAGCAGGCCGTCCCCGCGGTGGTCCGCGCCCTCGGACCGCTGATGCAGCGCCCGGGGATCTTCATCTTCGGCAGCAACGACTACTTCGCCCCGAAACCGAAGAACCCGGCAAGGTACCTGCTGCCCAGCGCGAAGAAGAAGCGCATCCACGGCATCAAACTGCCGTGGCGAGACCTCCGCGCGGCGATGGTCGAACGAGGCTGGCACGACCTGACCCACGTCCGCCGGATAGTGAGCGCGGACGGCAGGAACATCGCGGTCGCGGGCGTCGACGACCCCCACCTCCGCCTCGACCGCTACAACGAGATAGCAGGCCGCCCAGATCCGACGGCAGCACTCCGCCTCGGCATCACGCACTCCCCGGAACCACGCGTCCTGGACGCCTTCGCCAACGACGGCTACGACCTCGTCCTCGCCGGACACACCCACGGCGGACAACTGAGAATCCCCGGCTACGGAGCAATCATCACCAACTGTGACCTGGACCGCTCCCGAGCCCGAGGAGCCTCCCGCTGGGGAAGCCACATGTGGCTGCACGTGTCAGCAGGACTCGGCACATCCCCCTACGCCCCAGTCCGCTTCGCCTGCCCACCGGAAGCAAGCCTGCTGACCCTCGTACCCAGGACAAACGGCGGCGAAGCCGCGAAAACCAATACCCGTTTCGGCGCACGGGCAGACGTCCGCTAGAGTATCCCCAGCAAGACAAGCCGGGGTGTGGCGCAGCTTGGTAGCGCGCTTCGTTCGGGACGAAGAGGTCGTGGGTTCGAATCCCGCCACCCCGACGCTGGTCAGAAGCCCTTTCCTCCTCTTGGAGGGAGGGCTTCTTGCTGTCTGGGGCGTGCCTGGGGGAGTGGATCTTGAAAACGACTCTCCAGCTTCCTACGCCCGCGCCTTGCGAAGTTCGTCCAGTGCGACGACCGGTGAGCGCGGAGACATCGCCAGCCGGGCGTCCAGAGCGACTTCCCACTCGGCCGTGAGCCCCTCCATCAACCGCACCCGCATCTCCGGGGTGATGTGGTCATACCGGGATTGGACACTGCCGTCCTCGTGTCCCATCCGCTCGTCCATCAACTTCGGCGGAGTACCCAGCTCACGCATTCGCGTCTTGTGGGTGTGGCGCAGCCCGTGCGTCGTGAGCCCCCGCGCGATGGCCCCCAGCAGGCCTCTGTTCGGCCGTAGGCGCCACGAGCTGGCACACCGGGCCAGGGGTTCCGCCAGCACGGGCACGGGACGCGCGTCCTGCGGCGCCTTCTTCGGGGTACCACCCAGTCACCGCAGGTTGAAAGACCCACGTGGCGAACCCGTTTCGCCGCCAATGCGCGGCTGGCTCGCCCGAACTGGCTCCCCGCACGTAACCGAGGTCAGCAATCGCCTCCTCAACTCGCCCCGCGTCCCCTCTGCGACGGTCGCAGGTCGGTTGAGCACCGCCGACACAGTGGCAGGCGATACACCCGCAAGCCGAGCGACATCCACGAGCTTCGCCCCTGGCCGACGGGCGGCTTGTTTGCCGGACCAAGGCCGCGGAACACGTACATTTGGTCGTGACACACGCACGGTTGCGGTGAACTCCGCGCAATATGGTCAATGATCAACTTCCGCAGCCACTCCGGGATACCGATGTCGCGATAGCTGTCATCCTTGGGCGGACAGCGACGCAGCTCTCCTGTGTCCAGTTCGTACAGTTGCCACTCAATCCGAATCGACTCAGGCCGCACGAACTTGGTCTCCAAGCCAACGAGTTCGCCCCATCGCATGCCCGTGTACGCCTTGGTAACGCACGCGACGAATTCGTCATCTCGGCCAGACAGCAAGCCGCCGCAGCCAAAGGCAACCACGGCGGCCGACCCAAGGTGATCGACGACGACATGCTGACCTTCGCCCGCGTACTACGCGACAAGGGTGTCCCGGAGATCGCGAAGACACTCAAGATCCCGACCGGGAAGAACGCGGGCCGGCATCCCTCGGTGGCGTCGGGATACCGCTTGCGGAAGTGCTTCACCAGTTGGTCGACGTGAGCCGCCGCGTCCACAGGCTTCTCCTCGGGTGTCCCGGCCGATGAAGTTCCTGAGCCTACGGAGGATGGACAGTCCGGCTGTGACGAGGTAGCGGCGTAGCGCGCGTCTCGGTGTCGCGCTGCCGACCTCGGTCTGATCACATCAAGGTCGCAACCCGGGTGCCCCCGTGAGCACGATGGCAAGGTTCGGGCAATACATGAAGTATGGAGGCCATAACGAACCCGTTGCCTGATAGCGACCTCCGTCCTGACCTGCGAGGAGGCGGGAATGAACCTGCTCTTGTAGTGAGCCGGTTGTTCGACGCACACGCACGAGGACTGCATCGATACCTCGCTCGACGGGTCGGCGAGGCAGCCGCCGAGGATCTTGTGGCGGAGACGTTCGTCGCGGCCTGGGCCGACCGCGCCCGGTATGAACCTGAGCGGGCCGAGATCCGGGTGTGGCTGTACGGCATTGCCACGAACTTGTGCCGCCGGCATCGACGTCAGGAGTTGCGGGCTCTGGCAGCTACCGCTCGAGCCGGTGGGCAGGAATCTCTGATGATGGACGGGCCAGCTGACGTGGTAGCTGGGCAAGTGGACGCGCAGGCGCGTGTCCGACGGCTTGCGGCGGCTTTGGTTCGGCTACCGGATGCCGATCGGGACACGTTGTTGCTCACCGCGTGGGCCGGGCTGAGCAACGCCGAGGTGGCGGAGGCGTTGGGAGTGCCGGCGGGAACGGTCCGGTCGCGGCTGCATCGCGTGCGTCAGCTGCTGCGGACTGAGGAAGGCCGAACGGGGACGGCGCAGGCCACGTTCGGGGTAGGAAAAGACAAGGGAGGCACGCGATGACGGAGCGCGGTGACGATCGGGGTGACAGGCGGGACGACGCGGTGTGGACCGAGGACGAACTGGACGCCGCGTTGGCGGGCTTGCATTCGACTGCGCGCACAACGGACACGATGTTGGCGACCGCGCGCAAGCGGGTGCTGGCCGAGGTGATCGAACAGCCTGCGCGGGGAACAGGACAGCGGCGGCGTTCGCGGCGGCGGTGGCTGTTGAGCGCGGCGGCGGTGCTGTTGGTGGTGGTGGCCACGGTGGCTGGGGTGGTGCTGTTCCAATCGGCGACCGCTGGCCCGGCGTCGGCGCAGGCGGTGGCGGTGTTGGACAAGACAGCCGCGGGCACGATCGGGTCGTCGGATCCCGTGGTGGCCGCTGGCCAGTATCGGTATGTGGTGACCCGGGCGTGGAACGTGCGCGGTATCGGGTCACCGAGCAGTGGGCCGATGTCCTACCTCGCCGAAACGGTGATCGAAGTGTGGGCGCCGCAGGACTACCGGCAGGAATGGATGCAGGAGCGGGCAACCACGGGTCGTAAGAAGTGGCTGCAGGGCGATGAACGGCAAGCCCGGGAGGCGAACCTGCTGGTCGACTATCCGAGTGACCAGGCGGGGAAGTCGGCGGTGCTGCGCGCCCAGTGTGGTGACTTCGGCGCGGTCGACACAGGTAAACAGCCCTGTACCACTCCGGGAAGCTGGCAGGCGCCGACTCCGGAGTTCGTGGCGGGACTGCCTCGGGATCCGCAGCAACTACACGAGCGGCTGCTGCGTGACGCTCCGGGCGAACGTCGCGGTGACGCGCGTGCTCTGGTGTACGCGGCTGACGCACTGCGTAGTGGGTTGTTGCCGGCGGATGTGCGCTCGGCGCTGTATCAGGCGTTGACCCGCCTGCGGGGGCTTGAGGTCACCGACGGCGCGGCGAACCTCGATGGTCGCACGGGCACCGCGCTGGGCATCGATGACGGCGAACGCCGTCAGGACATCATCGTCGACCCGGCCACTGGCACGTTCATCGGGGAACGCCAGGTGCTGACCGGTGACGACTCGGACACCGACCTGCCGGAAGGAACGGTCACAAGTTTTACGTCAGTGCAAACCACGGTCGTGCAGACGCTGGGAGAACGGCCTCCACGGTGATCTGGTCACCGGAGGGCATCGGGTCCCTTGCCTCGGTCCGAACGAGGCCAGGGACCTGATGCATGCCCCCGCAGTTAGCGATACTCGACCATGATTACGGCAGACTAGTCAGAGGGACTCACGGCCAGTAACTGGAAAAGACCTTCACGCGGCCGACGTTGTCATTGAGCCCGGCACCCAGGAGCGGAACCGACAGCGTATACGTCTCAGTGAAGTCTATTCGAGTATTGTACACAAACGCCTTGTCACAGGTGTCGACTCTTCCGATGGACGACAGGTTCCCTGCCCAGTACGAGTTGGGGTTGATTTTGTACCCGGATCGGTCACATCGTCCAGCGTTGCCATAGATGACGTTGGAAAAGCCCTTGTAGTCGGCGTGTTCATACCAGATCATCAGGGGTGTGTCCGCAACAGCGGTGATGCCACGGTGTGACGCTTCGGCCCGCATTTTGTCGACCGCGTCCGCCCTTGACGTCTCCGAACATGCCTCGGCGAGCGTTGGCGATATGTCGGACGCCGTGGCGGCACCAACCAGCGTCGCACAGAATTCCGGTTGCGACGAACCCGGTGAGCGAGTGCCGGTGGTCTCTGTTGCCGAGGACGTCCCGGCGCCCATGAACGCGGACACCGCGGCAACTGTCATAACTAAAGTAGCTAGTCTTCTCACATTCTCTCCAATCGCAACAAAAGAGAGTTTTGTTCATGAGAGGGAGTGAGCAGGCCAAAGAAACCCCGAAATCACAGGGGGCGAAAAGTGGCGGTATCGACAATTAGCGCGCACCTACGGCCGGGTGGGCATGATAAAGCCCGCCATGATGTGTGGCCGGACTTCAGCGCAACAGGACTCCCCAGTGCCAGCAGTCAGCTAACGCCCTATTCGCGACAGAATCTGACAACACCGCCCTCTTTAACTTTGCCTTAGCTCGACGATGGCGGATTAAGACTGTTTACGCGCACCCCGCAATGAGCAGATCCCCCTAAGAACACACCCATGATCTTGGTACATTCGTAACCTACTACCGCAGCTAGGAGCTACGCAATCGACTATCCAGACTAAGGTACCCTCAAGGGGGTTGATCCAATTGGCCCGGTTCTGGCAACCAGATTTTTCATCAGACGGTGACGTAAAGACGGCAGCCATTGTGGCGGGGGTCGTAGTCAGATCTGAGGAAGCAGGGCTTCGACTGCTGCACGAGCCAGGACGCCTTGGCTCGTGGCCGACAGGCCAAACCGGTTCCAGTGGAAGATCACCACGTGGCCGATGACCGCCCGCAGGCCACGACCCATGTATCCAGCCGCAGCGGCGTCACCGAGCTGGCGGCCCGCACTCTGGAACGCGTCGAGCCACGGTTTGGCGTGCCCGGCGGGCCCGCCCGGCGTGAACAGGTCGCCGATGCGCACGGCGTCGGCGGCGGCCGGATGCATGCCTGACAAACTGCCTGACAATCACAGCGGACGACTACGGACGTAGCCAGACAGGCATGGACGCCGCGACAGGCCCTGACCAGTAGCTTTAGCAGGTCAGCGACCGGTTAATCGCCTTCGGGACGAAGAGGTCGTGGGTTCGAATCCCGCCACCCCGACTCGGCTAAGGCGCCTCCTGGTCGGTTGCTTCTCAACCTTCCCGGGGGCGCCTTCGTTTATTACTTTGGGGGGCCGAGCCCCCAAACCCCACGGTGCGTGCTCCTTCTGACCCAGCGCTGGGTTCGTTTCGCTTTGACCAGCGCGCGGCTTCGCCGCACCCCTTGTGGTCGACTCCAGAAAGCGACCGGGGGCACGAGAAAGGCCCACAATCGGGAACTTGTGGGCCTTTGGAGCGGGGTGGTCAGCCGCCGCCGGGGTCTCCTCCTGGGCCACTGCCTCCGGTTGGTGGGGTTCCGCCCGGGGTTGACGGGTTGGAGGGGATTTCGTGCTGTTGGGGGGCTACTCCTGTCGAGACGTAGATCGTGATCGTGCCGCCGGGCAGTTTGGTGCCGCGGGGAGTTTGGTTCACGACCGTTCCCTTGCGCCTGCTGTCGTCGCGTTGGAGCACGGTCACCGTGTAACCCGCGCCTTGCAGGATGTTCGTGGCTTCTTCCTGGGTTTTGCCGACCACGTCCGGCACCTTCGTCTCCGGGCCGCCGTCGACGTACCGGGGATCTGTCGGTGGCAAGGGCAGTTCGGGCTCGCTGGCCAGCAACGGTTTCATCGCTGCGAACCAGGTACGCGCCGGAACCGTTCCGCCGTAGATGTTGCCGGTGTCGGACAACCGCGGTGGGGTGGTGCGCACGTTGATCGGCCGCGGCCGGTTGCCGTCGGCGAAGGTCAGCGCGGCGGCCGCGTACTGCGGAACGGCGCCGACGAACCCTGCCGACTTGTAGTCCTGCGTCGTCCCGGTCTTGCCGAGCATCGGCCGGGTCCAGCCGTTGGCCCTCGCCGCGGCGTGCGCCGTTCCGCCGGGCAGGTCGTCCTTGCTCAGCCCGGTCACCAAGGTGTTCGCCAGCGGCTCCGCCACCGCCTGCTCGCAGGGCTGCTCCTTGCCCTTCAAGTCCAGCGGGTTGCCGTTGCGGTCGATGATCTCCACGATCGGCGACGGTGGGCACCACACGCCGCCGCTCATCAGCGTCGCGGCCACGTTCGCCAGTTCCAGCGGGCTCATCGGGCTCGGGCCGAGCGTCAGCGAGGCGTTGCCGGGGTAGCCCGGCTTGCTGCCGAAGTGCTGCGCCTGGGTCTCCTCGCCGGGCTTGGCGGGCTTGCCGCTCATGTTGGAGGCCATGGTCTCGCGCATGCCGAGGCGGACCAGCATGTCCACTACCGGGTCGGTGCTGCCGAGCATTTCCTCCAGCTTGACGAACCCGGTGTTCGGCGAGGTCGCGAGCCCCTGCTGCAACGTCATCCGGTCGGGGTAGTTGTCCCCGGCGTTACCCAGGCAGTACCAGGACGTGTCCCTGCCGTCCTTCGGGTTCTCCGTGCGCGGGCAGTTCTTCGGGTTGCCGCCGATGAACAGCCGGGAGCTGTAGTGCGCGGGCGTGTCGATCATCGAGTTGATGCCCATGCCCTTCTCCAGCGCCGCCGCCGCGGTGAAGATCTTGTAGATCGAGCCGGTGCCGAACTTGTTCTCGATGCCGTACGGCTGCGGGAACTGCGTCTGCCCCTTCGAGGCGTCCGGCCCGTAGTCCCGATTGGACACCAACGCGACGACCTGGTGCTTTTCTTTGCCGGGCCGCACGATCGCCATCACGTTGGCGATCCCTTCCGTCATCTTCGGCACCTGGTCCATCGCGGCCTGCTTGGCCAGCGACGTCGCGTTCAGGTCGAGGCTGGTCTTGATCGTGTAGCCGCCGATGGCCAACTGGTCCTGGGTGAAGCCGAGCTTTTCCAAGTACTCCACGACGTACTGGCAGAAGAAGCCGGCCTCCGGGCCCGCGCCGTTGCAGTTCTTCGCGGGCTTCACGGGCTCGGCCGCCACACCCAGCGGGGTCTGCTTCGCCGCTTCGCCGTCCGCCCTGCTCACCCTGCCGGTCTCGATCATCGTGTCGATCACGACGTTGCGGCGGCTGAGCGACTGCGGGCCGCGCTGCCACGGGTTGAACAGCGTCGGGTTCTGCACCATCCCGGCGAGCATCGCGGCCTGCGGCAGGGTCAGCTTGTCCGCCGTGGTGCCGAAGTACGTCTGCGCGGCCGCGCCGACGCCGTAGATGGAGTTGGAGAATTCCACAACGTTCAGATAACCGGTGATGATGTCTTCCTTCGACATCTTCTGCTCGAGCTGCAGCGCGATCCGTGCCTCACGCAGCTTTCGCGCGATTGTCGGCTCCTGCGCCTTGGCCTGCTCGGTCTTGTTGTTCCGGTAGACGACGTTGATCAAATAGTTCTTCACGTATTGCTGGGTGAGCGTCGAACCACCCTGCTGGTTGCCACCGCTCGTGCTCAGCGCGGCACGGAATGTGCCTTTCCAGTCCACGCCGTGGTGTTCGTAGAACCGCCGGTCCTCGATCGACATCAGCGCCTCGCGCATGACCGGCGCGATCTGGCGGGCCGATACCGGGATGCGGAACTGGTCGTACAGGGTGGCGACCGGCCTGCCGTCGACCGCCGTCATCGTGCTGATCAACGCGGGGGGGACCTCGACCATTTCGGCTTGTGCGCTGTCGATGGTGTCGCTGGCCCGGTTCGAGGCCACGCCGAGTGCCCCGACCACCGGAAACAGCATCCCGGCGAGCAGTACCCCGGCCAGCAGGCAGAGGCTGAGCATCTTGAACACACCGTTCGTGAAGCGCACGAAGGTCAGGGTACCCATGAGCCTGTTCGAGCCGCTGGCTACGCTACGTCAATCGCATTGACTTCTGAGCGCCCGGTGTGCGAGATAGTCAACGAAAGTGGGGTGGAACCGGGGGCGTTCGAACGTCGTCAATCTTGTCACGACAGGCAGCTGGAGCCGGGGGGCTTCGGGCAATGGACACGACGGTAGGAGCTGGGGGAGATGTATCAGCAACCCAACAAACCACAGGACTGGCGCGTCAACGCGGCATGTCGTGGTGATGATCCGGATGAGCTCTTCGTGCGCGGTGCGGAGCAGCGCAAAGCCAAACTGGTGTGCGTGGCATGCCCGGTGCGCACCGAATGCCTCGCCGAAGCGCTCGACAACAGGATCGAGTTCGGTGTCTGGGGTGGGATGACCGAGCGGGAACGGCGTGCACTGCTGCGCCGCAGGCCCGACGTGAATTCGTGGCGTGAGCTGCTGGACAACGCACGCCGCGAGCACGCACCCGAGGAGGACGCCCGCGTCGGCTAGACCGCTCAGCCCGCGCTGAGCTGGTCACCGATCTGCCGTAGGCCCGCCAAGTCATGCACGTCCGATGGCATGGCGGGCACGCGGGTCACAGGCACGCCGTGGTGCGCCTTGGTGAACCGGGCGACCAGCCGCCGTTCCCGGTCGGCGATCGAGACGCGGTCGGCGTGCAGCCGCAGCACGGCGGCGGCCAGCGGTGAGTCACCGCCGCGCTCCAGCGTCTCCGCCGCCGCGAGGGCCTTCGAACCGGGCAGGTCGGCCAGCACCGGGTGCGTCCGGTTGACCACCAACCCGGCCAGCGGCATCGACTCACCGGCCAGCCGCTCCACGAAGTAGCTGGCCTCGCGAAGCGCGTCCGGTTCCGGCGCCGCGACGACGAGGAACGCCGTCCCACCGGACCTGAGCAGCTCGTACGTGCGCGTCGCGCGCTCGCGGAACCCGCCGAACATGCTGTCGAAGGCCTGCACGAACGCGGACGCGTCGGCCAGCAGCTGCCCGCCGACGATCGTCGACACGGCCTTCGCGAACAGCGAGAACCCGGCTCCGACGATCTTGCGCAGCCCCCAGCCGCCCGCCTTGGCCGGACCGGCCAGCAGCTTGATCATCCGGCCGTCCAGCGCGGTGGACAGCCGCTGCGGCGCGTCGAGGAAGTCCAAAGCGGACCGGCTCGGCGGAGTGTCCACGATGATCAGGTCCCACTCGCCGTCCGCCGCCAGCTGCCCGAGCTTCTCCATCGCCATGTACTCCTGCGTGCCGGAGAACGAGCTGGAGATGGTCCGGTAGAACGGGTTGGCCAGCACTTCCTTGGCCTTCTGCGGCCCGGCGTGCGAGTGCACCATGTCGTCGAACGTGCGACGCATGTCCAGCATCATCGCCGAGAGCTCACCGGCGGGCTCGAACCCGTCGACCTCCACCTTGCGCGGCTGGTTGCCCAACTCGGGCAGGCCAAGCGCCTGCGCGAGCCTGCGCGCCGGGTCGATGGTCAGCACGACGGTCCGGCGGCCGCGTTCGGCCGCCCGGACGGCCAGCGCGGCGGCCGTGGTGGTCTTGCCGACGCCGCCGGATCCGCAGCACACGATCACCTTGGTCGACGGGTCGTCGATCAGCTCGTCGGTCTTCAGCGCCGGGGTCACCTGACCCCCTGTTCGACCATGATCTCCGCCAGTTCGTACAACGCCGCCACATCGATCCCGTCGGTCAGGTCCGGCAGCTCCAGCGCCGGCAGGTCGCTCTCGGCCAGCTGCTCGCGCGCGGTGGTCTCGGCCTGCACGCGGATCGCGTGCTCGACCGTCTCGGCGACCAGGCCGTCGACGACGTCCTCGGTCAGCTCGAGCCCTGCCGCGACCAGACCGGCCCGGACACGTGACGCGTCGACCCTGCCGCCTGCCGCGGGCGTGACCGACCTGGCGGGCAGCCGCGGCGGGCGGACGCGGTTCACGATCGCGGCGCCCGGCCGCAGGTCGGCGCCGTCCAGATCGGCGACGGCTTCGAGCGTCTCGCGGACGGGCATCTCCTCCAGCAGCGTGACCAGGTGCACCGCGGTGTCGTCGGAGTGCAGCAGCCGGACCACGCCCTCGCTCTGGCCCTTGACCGGCCCGACCTTCGCCAGGTCGGCCATGGCCCTGGTGACGTCGAGGAACTTCACGATCCGGCCGGTCGGCGGCGCGTCGAGGACGACCGCGTCGTACAGGTGCCGCCCGTTTTCGCCGGTGCGCCCGACCGTCTCCTTGATCTTGCCCGTCAGCAGCACGTCTCGCAGGCCGGGGGCGAGCGTCGTGGCGAAGTCGATCGCGCCCATCCGGCGCAGCGTCCGCCCGGCGATGCCGAGGTTGTAGAACATCGACAGGTAGTCCAGCAGCGCCGCCTCGGCGTCCACGTGCAGCGCGCGGACCTCGCCGCCGCCCGGCGCGGACGCGATGCGCTGCTCCTCGTAGGGCAGCGGCTGCGTGTCGAAGAGCTGGGCGATGCCCTGGCGGCCCTCGACCTCGGCGAGCAGAACTCGTTTGCCCCCGGTCGCCAGCGCGATCGCGAGCGCGGCGGCCACGGTGGTCTTTCCGGTCCCGCCCTTGCCGGTCACCACGTGCAGCCGTGCTCTGGCCACGTGATCGGTCCAACCAACGACAGGGGTGGTCACTGGTCCAGCGTAAATGTCTGATTAACCGTGTGCTCCCGACACGTGTCAGCTCGTGAGCAAGAGCACTGTGTTGACGACTCCGACCGCGGCGACGATGCCCCAGACCACGGCACCGGGCAACACGGTCAGTGACAACACGCAGAGCAACGTGACGACCGTGAAGGCGATGACTCCGGCGAGGGCGACGGTCGAGTTCGTCGCACCCCTGCGATCACGGGTCTGTGCCATCGCGAGCAGCACGAGGATCAACCCGCCGAAGGCGATCAGCACGCCCGCGATGACTCGCCACGTCTCCATTTCTCGACGCTACCCGGCCGTCGGAGACGATCACGAAGCGACACGGGATAGTCTCCGGCTCATGACGAAGTGGGAGTACGCGACCGTTCCGCTGCTGACGCACGCCACCAAACAGATCCTCGACCAGTGGGGCGAGGACGGGTGGGAGCTGGTCTCGGTGCAGCCGGGCCCGACCGGCGAGCAGCTCGTCGCGTTCCTGAAGCGGCCCAAGTCGTGACGAAGTGGTCGGCGAAACTCGCCGAACTGGGCATCCACCTGCCCGCCGTCGCCGCGCCGCTGGCCGCCTACGTGCCGGCGACGCAGTCGGGATCGCACGTGTACGTCTCCGGCCAGCTGCCCTTCATCGAGGGCGCTCTCGCCGCGACCGGCAAGGTCGGCGCCGAGATCAGCCCGGAGGAGGGCAAGGCGCACGCCCGGACCTGCGCGTTGAACGCGCTGGCCGCCGTGCACAGCCTCGTCGGCATCGACGCCGTGGTCGGTGTGGTCAAGGTAGGCGGGTTCGTCGCCGCCGCGGAGGGGTTCACCGCGATCCCCGCCGTGATCAACGGCGCCTCGGAGCTGTTCGGCGAGGTGTTCGGGGACGCGGGCAGGCACGCCCGTGCCGCCGTCGGGGTGGCTGAGCTCCCGCTCGGCTCGCCCGTCGAGGTCGAGGTGATCTTCGAGGTGGGCTGAGCCCGCCACCGGATAGGGAGCGCGAATGGACAGCTACGCCGAGTCGGACTGTCACGAGCTGCTGCTGCGGCTCGCGGGCCGACTGCCCGACCGCCAGCTCTGGCGGTTCCGCGACTGGCTCGCCGCGGGTGCCGTGACCGCACTCGCGCGCACTCTGCCGTTGACTCTTCTCAGAGAGCGTGTCGGACTCACAGCCGAGGAATCACGCCTGCTCACGAACGCGTTGCGGCCCGCGGGCGCCGATCCGGAGCGGCTCAATGCGCTGCCGTGGGTGGACGAAATCGCCGAGGTCGACTACACATTCACGTCAGAGTCGCCCGAATGGGTGAGCATGGGTGACTCCGCGGGCGTAGTCCTCGGGGCGATTGTCCGGGACCGCACCGACATCGGTGAGGTTCGCGGAACATGGCGGCTGCCACGAACGGGTGGCGGTGCGGCCACACGCGTCGTCCTGGTGACCGCGACCACGCAGCCCGCTCGGCTCGCAGGCGAGCTACAGCGGGTACTGCGGGCGCTCGGGGAGCACGAGCCGAGCGTCGAGGTGATCCCGAGGGGCATCCTGCTGCCTCGGTACCACCAGGCGGCACTGGCTGCGTCGGTGCCGTTGGCCATGGGGGCGGCAGAAGGGGGCCATCTGGTCCCGAGCTGACGTCCCCGCTCGACCAGCCGGAATGGAGTGAAGTCGTGACCCAGGTCGCCGACCGCGTTGCGCTCCCGATCCGTGTCCATGACCTTCTGCTGGCCCTCGCGGGCAGGTTGGACGACGACGCCCTCACCGATGCCCGCGAGCTGCTGGCGTCGGCGGAGCTGGACCGCTCGCTGGAACTGATCGGCGGCTGCCTGGTGGCCGGACGGATCCCGCTGTCGCCCGTGGAACGCCGGGACTTGGACGCGATGTTCGCCGAGGCGAACTGCGACACGACCCTGATCCAGCAGCTGAAGGTGGACGACGGCAGGGCGCGCCCACCGGTGCACAGGTTCCACCCCGGTCTCGTGGACTCGCGGATAGGTGGGGCCGAGGTGGGCGTGAGCGAAGCCGTGCACCGGGTGCTCGAGGTGCTCCCGGACGTGCGTGCGCTGTGGTGCGTCTGGCGGACCACCCCGGCGGGCGCGGTGGCCGGGCCGGTGCCGAACCGGATCGTCCTCGTCGAGATCGGACCCCGCGGGTTCCCGCCCGCGACGGCGTACCGGATCGAGCACGCACTGCGCCGCGCCGGGATCCGCGCGGCGGTCGAGGTCCTCAGGGACAACTCGCCGCTGACCGAGTACCACCGCCAAGGCATGCAGCAGGCCCGCCGGGTCTCGTTCGACGGAGCGGCGGAGGAACAACCACCACCGGCAGCCGAACCGCCCCGGCGGACATGGGGACAGCAGCGGGAGACGTGGAAGGACGACGCACCGGCGGCGAAGCCGCAGGCAGCGGACGAACCACAGCCCAGCACCAGCAGCTGGATCCCCGAGATGGACCCGGCACCTGCCCCGGTGGGCAAGGCGCCGACACCGACGCCGAAGGAGACGACCAACGTCCTCGACCCGGTGACCGACCCGGTGATCGACCCGGTCGTGGAAGTGCCCGCCGAGCCGACGCCCCGGCCGGAACGGCCGAACTTCGACCAGCCGGGTCTCCGCCAGGTGACGCCGCCGATCGACGAGCCGGAACCGGTCGCCCTGCCGAAGAAGCCGACGCCGGCCCCCTCACCGGTGTCGGCGAAGGACACCTTCGAGGACAGCGACCTCAACGACCAGGAACGCGACCTGCTGCGCCAACTCCAGGAAGAACTGGCCAAGCGTGAGCAGGCCGAGGCGGCCTCCAGCAACAAGAAGCTGAGCTGGCAGACAGACAAGTCCGGCAGGCACGCGGACGCCGAAGCCAAGTGGTCGAGCCCCTCGACCCCGCGGATCATCAACGGCGTCCCGCCGACGGCCGGCGGGTCGGTGGAGCCGCCGCGCTTCCCGCCGACGGCCTGAGAGAGCCCCGTTCACCTCCCCGCGAGCCCGTGCGGCTCGCGGGGAGGTGTCGTTCAACCGGTCTTACATATAACCAATCGAGTGATCTTCGCGCCGAAGATCCCACCGGCGAATCTGGTTGTCCACAACCGGCCAGTAACCCTTTGACCAGGCCTTATCCCCGGTAGACTGGAGCAGGGACGCCCCCCGGGTTGGGTGGGGGACTGTTTGTTGGCGTTTTGGTGGGGCGTTGGGCGCTTTGGTGGGGCGTTGGAATCCGGGTCGGCGGTGTTCTGGTGGGTCCGGGGCCTAGTGGTCACGAACGCCACCACTAGTTCTCCTCGGTTTCCTTGGCGATCGCTTCGATGATTCGTTGCAGGTGGAGACCTCGCTGGGCGTCGCAGGGGTGTGTCGTCGTCCCGCTGTGCACCATGGCGACGAAGTCGTCGAGGAGGATCGTGAACGCCTGGTCCGAGGGAGTGTCCCGGCCGGGAAGGGTGCGGTATCCGTTGTCGCCGTATGCGCTGAAATCGACGACCGTCGGCCGTAGGGGCATCTTCAGCGAGATCGTGATCGTGCTGGTCGCGCCGGTTTCGTGGGCCAGCATGAAGTGCCAGAGGTCGCGCTCGCCCCTGGTGGCGCCGACGACCTCGCTCACCGGGCCGAGGGCCGCGTCCATCAGGTCGATCACATGCGGGCCGATGTCCATCAGTGCGCCGCTTTCGTGGCGCCAGGCCGAGTCGGCGTAGTCGGGGGACAGCAGTGCTCCTGACAGCCACTGGGCGTTGCCGCCCACCCAGCCGCCTACCGCGTGCAGGTCGGCGAGCCAGTCCCGTGTTTCCTGCGCGAACCGGCGGACCAGGGACACCAGTGATACGACCCCCGCGTCCCCGATCGTGCCTGCCAGGCGTTCGGCTTCGTCGAGCGTCGCCGCCAGTGGCTTTTCCAGGATCACGTGCTTGCCTGCCTTGACCGCTTGGACGGCCAGTTCTGCCTGCACCGCCGGTGGCACGGCGAACGCGACGGCGTCGACCTGGTCGAACAGGTCCGCCGGTGAGTCGGCCGCGTCGATGCAGTAGGTCTTGGCGATCGCGTCGGCCGCTTCCCTTCGTCGTGCCCACACCGAGGCAAGGTGCACCCCGGGGTGGTTCGCCAGGCCGGGCGCGTGCGCGCGTCCCGCCCACTGTCCGGCACCGATCAGGCCAACCCGCACTTGTTCGTCCACGTGCCCAGTATCGACCGGTGATCCGGGTCACGGGGCTTGAGGCCGGTCCCGGTCGTAGGCTCGCAAGGGTGCGCGAACTGCCGAAGGAGATGGTTCTGCCGGAATCGATGGTTCCGGACACCTTTCCTGACCCGCCGGTGACCCCGAAGGACGCCGCGACGGTGGTGCTCCTGCGGGATACCAAGGCAGGTGTTGAGGCGTTCCTGCTGCGTCGCGTGATGGGGATGGCGTTCGCGGGTGGGATGACTGTGTTCCCCGGTGGTGGTGTCGACAAGCGTGACGCGGACGTCGACATCGCGTGGACCGGCCCGGAACCGGAGTGGTGGGCCGAGAAGTTCGCCTGCCCCGTGCCGTTGGCCAGGGCTCTTGTGTGTGCGGCTGTGCGGGAGACGTTCGAGGAATCCGGCGTCCTGCTGGCCGGACCGGATGCGGGCAGCGTCGTTTCGGACACCGCGCCGTACGCCTCCGCGCGGAAATCCCTTGTGGATCGCGAGTTCTCCTTCGCGCAGTTCCTGGGGGACGCCGGGCTCGTGCTGCGCGCGGACCTGCTGCGGCCGTGGGCGAACTGGGTCACGCCCGCCGAGGAACCACGGCGCTACGACACCAAGTTCTTCATCGCCGCGCTGCCGGAAGGCCAGCGCGCGGACGGATCCACCTCCGAGGCCGACCACGCCGAGTGGCGCCGCCCGACCGAGGTGATCGACCTGTGGAAGGCGGGCGAGCGCGCCCTGCTGCCACCGACCTGGATGACCCTCACCGACCTCGGCGAACAGCCGACCGTGGCCGCCGCGATGGCGGTCGACCGGACGATCAGCAAGATCATCCCCAAGGTGATCAGGGAAGGCCGCGTTCTGCGACCGGTCCTGCCCGGCGACCCGGCGTACCACCGCGCCGTCGGCCACCTGGACGCACGACCAGACGACACGCTGGGCTGAGAACGAGAGGGAGAACCCGTGAGCGTGGTGCATCCGGCGTACGGCGTGTTGCGAGAGGTCACGCCGACCGCCTCGGTGATGCTTGAGGACAACCCCGGCAACATGACGCTCGACGGCACGAACACCTGGATCCTGCGCGGACCAGGCGCCGAGGAGTGCGTCGTGGTCGACCCCGGCTACGAGGACATCCCGCACCTGACCCGAGTCGCGGACTGCGGCCCGATCTCCCTGATCCTGGTGACGCACCACCACCCGGACCACGTCGAAGGCGCGCCCTGGCTCGCCGAACGCACCGGCGCCCCGATCCGCGCGTTCGACCGCGCACTGTGCCGCGACGCCGAACCGTTGGCGCACGGCGACGTTGTCACCGCGGCTGGCCTGGAGATGACCGTCCTGCACACCCCCGGCCACACCGACGACTCGATCTGTCTCCAGCTCGCGGACGCCGTGCTGACCGGCGACTCGATCCTCGGCCGTGGGACGACCGTGATCTCGGCACTCGGTCATTACCTGGACACACTGCGACTGCTGCAGGCCATCCCCGGCATGATCGTGCTGCCCGGCCACGGCGCGGAGCTTCCCGACCTCGCCTCCGTCGCCAAGGAGTACCTCAGCCACCGCGAGCAACGGCTTGACCAGGTCCGGGCCGCACTTCGGCAACTCGGCGAGGACGCCACACCCCGCGCGGTCGTGGAAGTCGTGTACGCGGATGTGGACGAATCCCTGTGGGGACCGGCTGAGTGGTCGGTCCGCGCCCAGTTGGACTACCTGCGCGGCGGCACTGGAACCGGGGGCGGCTGACCGGCGTCACGCCGCACCGCCATCCCCGAGCGGGCGGCGCGACGTCGGCCTCGATATTCAGTTGTCGGCTCAGGTGGCGGGCGGACGCATGGGCGCGACCATGTACCGCAGGTCCATCACCACATCCGGATCCGGTGAGCTGAAGACCGTCGCCCGCATGCCCGGCTGGATGGCCAGCCGGACCCGGCCACCGGAGAACGGCTTCAACGCGTCGATCAGGAACCGCGACTGGAACGACGGCGACGTGCGGCCGTCGGACACGTCCGCCTTGATGGTCTCCTCGGCTTCGCCGGACTGCTGGTCGGCGCTGCGCAGCCGGATCTCGTTGTCCCCGACTTCCAGCTTGAGCACGCCACGGCTGTCGGCGTAGAGCGCGACCCGGCGCACCGCGGCCAGCAGCACGTCCGCGTCCAGCTCCACATTCGTGTCCACAGCGGACAACACGAGCTTGTTCTCGCTCAGGAACGAACCGTCCAGCAGTGCCGTGGTGACCACGGAGTTGTCCCACGCCAGGCCGACCCGGTTGGCATCCGAGTGCAGCGCGACCCGACCGCGGGCCTGCTTGGCGACCTCGGCGAGCAGCGTCGCCGGGATCAGCGCGTCGAGATCCGCGGCGACCGGGATCCACGGCAGGGACGCGACCGCCATGCGATACCGATCCGTCGCGGCCAGCACCAGCCGATCCCCGTCCGCCCGGATCCGGACGCCGGTGAACAGCGGCAACGCCTCGTCACGCGACGCCGTGGCGGCGACCGTCGTCAACGCGGACACCAACTGCTCGCCGTCGACCGTGCCCGCCAGCGGAGGCGCGACCGGTACGCCAGGGTGCAGATCCGCGTCGAGAAGCGGCAACGCGAAGCGCGCATTCGGCGTCCGGACCGCTAACCGGGCACCCTCCACCGCGAGACGGACCATCGGCACGTCCAACGCCCGCAACGTCTCCGCGAGCGGTTTCGCGGGCACCAGCACACGCCCAGGCGTGTGCACGGCGGCCGAGCAGGACAACCGGATGGCCCGTTCCCGGTCGCTGCCCGCGAGGACCACGGAATCCTCCGACGCGGTCAGCAGCAGTCCGGCGAGCACAGGGTCAAGCGTTCGGCCGGGCAGCAGGCGGACTGCCTCGGCGGCCGCGTTGGCCAGGTCTGCGGTTGTGGCTGTCAGGTCCATGCTCCGCACCGTATCGCCCCCGTATGACAGTTTTGGATGTCCTCGCTCCGCTCGGACGGGTTTGGTCGCCGGAAGCCGGTCATTTCCACCCCGCCCCACGCAACCGACATCTTCGCTGCGACCTGCTTGTCAGCGTTCCTGGGGCGATGTCGGGCGTGTTGCGTGGCGTAAACGACCGGCGCGACCAAACCGGGTTCGCAGGTAGGTTGCGGGATATGGATGACCGGACCTGGACGATCACGGGCAGCTTCGACCCGGGTGCCCCGGACTGGCACTACCTGCCCGTGGACGTGCCCGACGGCGTGCGCGAGATCGAGGTCGTCTACCGCTACGACAAGCCGGACGTCGCGTTCGGCGTCAAGGGCAACGCGCTGGACATCGGGGTCTTCGGGCCGGGTGAGCGGTTCCGCGGCTGGTCGGGCGGGGCGAGGGACCGGTTCACGATCAACGCGACCGAGGCGACGCCCGGCTACGTGCCCGGCCGGATCGACCGGGGCGAGTGGAGGATCGTCCTCGCTCCGTACACGATTTCCCCGCAGGGCATGGACTTCGAGGTCGACGTGACTGTCCGGTTCGGACCGGACGGGCCCGGGTTCCAGCCGAGCCCGGCCCCGCCGACGGCACCGGCGGCCGACCGCGGCCGGTCCTGGTACCGCGGCGACGGGCACATGCACACGATCTACTCGGACGGCGCTCGCACGCCGGAAGAGCTGGTGGCGGACGCCCGCGAGGCAGGCCTGGACTTCATCGTCTCCACCGAGCACAACACGTCCAGCGCGCACCTGCAGTGGGGGCACCACGCGACAGAGGACCTGTTGATCCTCAACGGGGAAGAGGTGACCACGCGAGCCGGGCACTGGCCGGCGTGGAACCTCCCGGCGGGCAAGTGGATCGACTGGCGCTACCGGGATCCGCGCGAGCTGGCGAAGGTCGTCGACGAGGTGCACGAGTGCGGCGGCCTGGTCGTCGCCGCGCACCCGTTCGGCCCGTGCATCGGCTGCACGTGGGAATTCGGCTACGAAAGCGCGGATCTGGTCGAAGTGTGGAACGGGACCTGGACGCTCGACGACGAGGCCACGGTCATCGCCTGGGACAGCCTGTTGCGCGCGGGCAGGTGGATCCCGGCGGTCGGCAACAGCGACTCGCACGGGCACCACGACCGGATCGGCTTGCCGCACAACGTCGTTCTGGCAGACGGCCTGACCGGCCCGCAGTTGATGCAGGGATTCGCCAAGGGGTACAACTGGATCGCGGAGTCGTCAGCCGTGCGGCTCGAGTTCACCGCGACGGCTGGCGGGACGACGGCGACCATCGGAGAGCGCCTGCTCGCCGAGCCGGGCGCACCGATCACCATAGAGGTCAAGGCAAGCGGTGCGCCCGACACGCACATCCGGATCCTGGACCACCACGGTCCCCAGTGGGGCGGTTACGTCCCCGCCGAGGGCGCGGAGGTCAGATGGACCACGCAGAGTCGTTACAGCAAATGGGTTCGGGTCGAGATCCGCCGGGAACAACCGACTCCCACCACGCGCGACACCATGGTCGCGTTGACGAACCCGATCTTCTTCCGTTAGTACCGGCTGGACAGTTCGTCGAGGATGTACGTGCGCAACCCGTCGACGTCGGCGTCCAGCGCGACGTCGACGACGCGGCCAAGCGGCTGGTCGACCTTGTTGCGGACGTCGGCGATGGTCGCACCGCTGCCCGGACCGTCGGTGCAGTCGACGTCGAGCAGCATCGGCGTGGTGTGCAGGATGCCCGGCCTGATCGCCTCCGCCACCGCGATCGCGTCGTGGATGATCAGGTCGTCCGTGCCGGTGTATTCCTGGTAGAACGCCCGGTAGCCCGGTGTCATCGCGGTCAGCTCACGGCCGACGGCGTTGGCGTCGGCCAGCTTCGACAGCCATTCGTCGCCGACCGCGACCTTCATCGTGATGTCCAGCGGGACGAGAGTGACCGGGACGTCCTCCTCGACCAGCACCCGCCGGGCGGCCTCCGGGTCGACCCAGAAGTTGAACTCGGCGGACGGAGTGATGTTGCCGCCGCTGATGCCGCCGCCCATGATCACCAGTCGTTCGATCTTGGACTTGATCCCGGGGTGCGCGGCGAGCAGCAGCGCGATGTTGGTCAGCGGGCCGATGGGGACGATCGTGACCGGCGCTTCGGCGGCGGTGAGCACGTCGACCAGCAACGTCACGGCGTCACGCTGGTCGAGACTCGCTGACGACGTGCCGAAGTTGTGCGCATGACCACCGAGACCGTCGTTGCCGTGGGCGTCGTCGCCGCGCACCGCGCGGGAGAACGGCCGGTGTGCGCCCGCGGCGACGGGAACATCGGCACGACCGCACAACGCCAGGAGGTTCAAGGCGTTGCGGGTCGTGTGCTCGATGCCGATGTTGCCCGCGACTGTCGTCACCGCGAGCAGATCGACGTCCGGGTGCCGCGCCGCCAACGCGATCGCGAAGGCGTCGTCGACGCCGGGGTCAGTGTCGATGATCAAGCGCCGCATCGTTCTCCCTAGTAACCGGCGAGTGCGTGGTCGGCTTTCCTGCCGGGCACGCCTGCGGCGATCGTGCCACGGAACACGAACACCAGGCCCGCGAAGATCAAACCGGCGACGGCGGCGGCGATGAACGCCGACGACACGCTGACGTGCTCGACGAGGTAGCCGCTGACCGACTGGCCGAGCGCGAGGCCGAGCGTGACAGCCGTGATGACCCAGCCGAACGCCTCGGTCATCGTGCTCGGCGGCGCGACGTGCTCGAGCGCGGTCGAGTGCGACGTCGACTGCGGTGTGATCATCGTGCCCGCGATCAGCAGTGTCGCTCCGAGCCAGAACAGCGACGACGGAATGGCCGACAACGTGATCAGCAGGGCGAACCCGGTGAGCAGCACCGGAAGCCGCAGGTGCATCGCGCGTGGCCACGGGCGCATCCCGTAGATGACACCGAAGACGACCGAGCTGATCGACCAGAGGCTGAGCAGCAACCCGCCCATGGCCTGCTTCCCGGCGGCCGTCGCCGCAGCCGGAACCGCGACCTCGGCGAAACCGATGACCACACCGAAGCCCATGACGGCGAGGATGACCGTGCGCATACCCGGGCTCACGAGCGGGCCAAGCAGGCTTGTACCCGTCTGCACCAATGGCCGTTGTTCACGGACAGTCCTGGTCAGCGCGAACCACATCGCACCGATCGTCTGCGTGACGGCACTGGCGAGCACGGCGGTCCCGCCCCACGGCAGCGCCGAGAGCAGCCCGGCCAGACCAGGACCGAGGATGAAGAACACCTCGATGCTGATCGCGTCGTAGTTGTACGCGGCCTGACGCGTGCTGCCGGCAGGCAGCAGACGAGACCAGAGCGTCCGCGACGCGGAGCCCACGGTCGGCTGGGTCAGACCGACCGCGAAGGCGGCAGCCACGAGTACAGGAGTACTCGCGTGGGCCTCGACGGCGGCGATGGCGATGGCGATAAAGACCACGAACGCGCTCGACGTGACCAGCAGGGGGCGGCTCGGCCCCAGCCTGTCCATGATCCGGCCCTGGGAGACGGAACCGATCGCGGCGCCGACCAACGCGCCTGCTGAGACGAAGCCTGCGGTGGCGTACGAGCCCGTGGTGCGCTGGACGTAGAACAGCATGGAGAAGCCGACCATGGCGATCGGCAGGCGGGCGAACACGGCAGCGATCATCGGGCCGCGTGCGCCAGGAGTGGTCAGAGCGGCCCGGTAGTCAGCAAGTGAGACGTTGTGGGACACACGTACCATTATGCGGTGGAGTGGTACGGCAGTACCACTAGCTGACGGTGTGTTTGCTCACCATCGCTCGTTCGGTGCAGTCAAACTCAGAGTCGATCACGGTTCCGTAACGGAAAGTGAATTCTGCGCACGCCTGCACAACGAATACGACTCATCCCGGCCCCTTCAGAGTGAAAAGACTTGAGCCGCAGGGGTCGCTCGGGCGATGGTGGATTTTCACCGCCACACATCGGGTACACCGAGGCGGTGTGAAACTCCCTCCGGCGGAAGGGTCGGGGCCATGACGCCCGGAGGGCGGGGAGCGCGAGCCGTCGGGGGATGGTTCGCGCGATGCAAAGGGCCGGTGCGCTGCGTCGGGGGCAGCGCCCGGCCCTTTGTGTGCCCACCAGCTGGAAGCACCGCACGGCTGTAGCCCCCGGGAACTCCGAGGGCCACAGTGAGCTGGGTGGATCTACCGGGCCCGGCGGGCCAGGCGCTCCGGGTCGAGGATGAGCACGCTCTTGCCCTCCAGGCGCAACCAACCGCGGTGCGCGAAGTCGGCCAGGGCCTTGTTCACAGTCTCGCGGGAGGCGCCGACGTACTGGGCGATCTCCTCCTGGGTCAGGTCGTGCGTGACCCGCAGCAGCCCCGCCTCCTGGCTGCCGAACCGCTGTGCCAGCTGGAGCAGGGCTTTCGCCACCCGGCCAGGCACGTCGGTGAAGATCAGGTCGGCGAGCATGCCGTTCGTCCGGCGCAGCCTGCGGGCCACCACGCGCAGCAGCTGCTCCGCGATCTCCGGGCGGGTGGCGATCCACTGCCGCAGTTCCGGCCGGCCCATCGTCACCGCTCGGACCTCGGTCACCGTCGTCGCTGTCGACGTACGGGGGCCCGGGTCGAAGATCGAGAGCTCACCGAACATGTCCGACGGCCCGAAGATGCCGAGCAGGTTCTCCCGCCCGTCCGGCGACTTCCGGCCGAGCTTCACCTTGCCCGACAGGATGATGTACAGCCGGTCGCCCGGCTCACCCTCGGCGAAGATGACATGCCCGCGGGGGAACTCCACATTCTCGAGCGTCTGGCTGAGCGCCTCGGCTGCCGCTGGCTCAACCCCCTGGAAGATGCCTGCCCTGGCCAGGGTCTCGTCCACGCTCGTCCCTCCTGTCGAGACACGGCGAACCAGACACCGTCGCCGTCTTCACTACCTGCAGTGTAGGACGTTCACCCGGATGTACTTACCGGGCACGCCGCACGCTACCGGTAAGTAGTCACATGCGCACGCGCTGCCTAGTCCGCGCGGCGCGTCCGCCTCGGCGGCGCAGCCTGAACAGCTCCAGCGCGCGGCCGATCCCGCTGACCTGGAGCGCGCGGACCTCGTCCGGCCGGACGTCCTCGAGCAGCTGGGTGACCTCGTCCTCACGCACGGCGCCGTTGCGCAGCCGTGTCTCCACACGCTCCATGAACAGGGCGAACAGCATGATCACGAGCGGCACCACGAACACGAACCAGACAGCCACCATCAGTTTGATCCTCGCTTAACGTGCGTCGGGGGCACATTGACTAAGACGTCTGGGGTCGGTTGACGTTGTTCGGCGGCCCGTAGGCTAGTCCCGTGCCTCCCGCCACCAAGCAGCCACCCGGCCAGACGGTCAAACCGGCGACGGGGTTGGTCCGACGAGCCAGGCGGATGATGCGCTCGCTGTCCGAGGCGTATCCGGACGCGCGCGCCGAGCTCGACTTCACCAACCCGCTCGAGCTGATCGTCGCGGTCGTGCTGTCCGCGCAGACCACGGATGTCCGGGTCAACCTGACCACGCCCGCGCTGTTCGCGAAGTACAAGACCGCCGCCGACTACGCGAGTGCCGACCGGACCGAGATGGAGGAGCTGATCCGGCCGACCGGCTTCTACCGCAACAAGGCCGCCGCCGTCATCGGGCTCGGTGCCGCGCTGGTCGAGCGATTCGGCGGCGAGGTGCCCGGCACCATGGAGGAGCTCGTCACGCTCCCCGGTGTCGGCCGCAAGACCGCCAACGTCGTCCTCGGCAACGCCTTCGACGTGCCCGGTCTGACCGTGGACACGCACTTCGGCAGGCTCGTGCGGCGCTGGGAGTGGACCGCGGAGGAGGACCCGGTCAAGGTCGAGTACGCGGTTGGCGCGTTGTTGCCGCCCAAGGACTGGACGATGGCGTCGCACTGGATCATCTTCCACGGACGGCGCGTCTGCCACGCCCGCAAACCGGCGTGCGGCGCATGCCTGCTGGCCAAGGACTGCCCTTCGTACGGCGCCGGGCCCACGGGGTTCGAGGAGGCCGCCAAGCTCGTCAAGGGCGTGGAGGCCGAGCACCTGCTCGCCCTGGCCGAACAGGCGGGCAAGCCCAAACGCAAGGTCACCAGTTGAGCGTCCGGGTCCGCTGGGCGATCGTCGCGTTGGTCCTCGTCGTGGCCGGGGCGGTCGCGCTGTGGCCGCGCGGTGACGACGCCCCGCAAGCCGTCCCGCCGTCGCCGCAGCCGATCAAGACGAACCTGCCGACGTGCTCACGCCAGGGTGTCGCGGTCGAGACGATGCAGGGCCTCAAAGCAGTCTGCCTGGCCGACGGCGGTGTCACGGACGTCGCGCAAGCGTTTGCCGGGCCGGTCCTGGTGAACGTCTGGGGCACCTGGTGCGCGCCCTGTCGGGAGGAGCTCCCCGTGCTTTCGGCATACGCCGCCGAGCCGGGCGCGATCCCGGTCGTGACCCTGGCCGTCCAGAGCGACCAGGCGGCCAGCACCGCCCTGCTACGCGACCTGGACGTGCGCTTACCCGCGCTGTTCGACAAGGACGACTCGCTGTGGAAGGCGCTGCGACCGCCGAGGATGCCGTCGTCGTACCTCATCAACGCGCAGGGCCAAGTGAACCTGGTCAGCGACCCGCCCGTCTTCAGGACCGTGGCGGATGTACGCAAGGCGGTGGGTCAATGACGCACGGCCCGCTCGTCGACCCGGCCGACGTCCCGAACTGGATGGCCAAGCTCGTCGGCGCGACCGGTGAGCTGGACGTGGAGATGTTCCGCAGGCTCGCCCCGCCCGACCACGTCGTCGCCCGGCCCGCGGCCGTGCTGATCCTGCTCGGCGAAGGCCCGAACGGCCCCGACGTGCTGTTGATCCGCCGCTCGGACGACCTCGGCTCGCATCCCGGCCAGGTCGCGTTCCCCGGTGGCAAGGCCGACGAGGGGGACGACTTCCCGATCGGCACCGCGATGCGCGAGGCGGTCGAGGAAACCGGCGTCCTGCCCAGCGGTGTCCAGCCGGTCGCCGTTATGCCCGAGTTGTATGTCCCGGTTTCGAAGTTTCTCGTCACACCGGTCGTCGCGCACTGGCACACGTCGTCCCCGGTCCGGGCGGTCGACCTGGCGGAGACCGCGGCGGTCGCCCGCATCCCCCTCGATCACCTCGCGGACCCGGCGAACCGGTTCAGGGTCCGGCACCCGTCCGGGTTCACCGGGCCCGCGTTCTCCGCACCCGACATGCTCGTCTGGGGGTTCACCGCCGGGCTGCTGACGGTCGTGCTGGCCATAGGTGGGTGGGAAGTGCCGTGGGACACGACCGATGTACGGGAACTTGACGTAGCGTGGCGGTCGAGCCGTCCAGAGGAGTGAAGCTTGAACTGGGTCGACGTGCTGGTGCTGGCGCTTGTCGTGTTGGCCGCGATTTCCGGTGCGCGACAGGGCGTGGTGATCGCTCTGCCCGCTCTCCTCGGTGTGTTCGCCGGACTGGTGCTCGGCGCCATCGTCGCCCCGCTCGTCGTGGAGAACTTCACCAACTTCGCCACCCGGGCGGCGTTCTTCATCGCGATCGTGGTGTTCCTGGTCGCTCTGGGTGAGACAGCCGGGGTGTGGGTCGGCAGAACCTTGCGTCGCAAGATGAAGACGCCCAACCTCACGCCGGTCGAGAGCGTCCTCGGTGCGCTCGTGCAGGGCGTGGTCGTGTTCGTGGTCGCGTGGATCATCGCGGTGCCGTTGACGACGGTCACCGGCCTGCCCGGTCTGGCCAACGCGATCCGGGGCTCGGTTGTCCTCGGCGGCGTCAACGACATCATGCCGCCGGGCGCCGAGAAGCTGCCCAACGGCGTGAAGAAGCTGCTCGACGACTCCGGATTCCCCAACGTGATGGGGCCGTTCTCGCAGACCCCGCTGATCGACACCGGCCCGCCGGACCCGGCGTTGCAGTCCAGCCCGGTGGTCCAGCGGGTCCGGTCGAGCGTGCTCAAGATCCACGCCCGCGCGCAGTCCTGCTCGCGTGCGCTGGAGGGCACGGGTTTCGTGATCTCGCCGCAGCGCGTGATGACCAACGCGCACGTGGTCGCCGGAACCGACCAGGTGTCCGTGGAGACGGACGGCGGCCAGCTCGACGCGCGTGTCGTGCTCTACGACCCGTCGGTGGACGTGGCGATCCTGTCCGTGCCTGAGCTGAACGCGAAGGCGTTGCCGTTCGCGCCGCAGGACGCCAACAAGGGTGACTCGACCATCGTGCTCGGCTACCCGCTGGACGGCCCGTACACGGCTTCGGCCGCGCGGGTCAGGGAGCGGATCAACCTGCGCGGCCCGGACATCTACGACGCCAACACGGTCACCCGTGACGTGTTCACCGTGCGTGCGAAGGTGCAGAGCGGCAACTCCGGCGGCCCGCTGGTCGATCCGAACGGCCAGGTCGTCGGGGTGGTGTTCGGCGCCGCGGTCGACGACGACGAGACGGGTTTCGTGCTGACCGCCAAGGAGGTCTCCGACGAGGTGCAGCAGGCACCAAGGCTGACCCGCCGAGTCGACACCGGAGCCTGCGCCGCCTGAACCACCAGCTCGTGAGTGTTCATCCGGGTTAGAACACCGGTAACCACTCACGAGGGGTTCAGACGGTTGAGAGCCAGGATTTGAGGGTTTTGTTGACGCTGTCGGGCGCTTCCTCGTGCGGGTAGTGCCCGATGTCGGCGAGCATGTGCAGCGGTGCCCCCTTCGGGAGCCAGCGGTGTGACGCCTTCGCCGTGGCCGGCAGGATGAACGGGTCCTCGGCGCCGTGGATGCGCAGTGACGGGACGGGGATCGTCTTGTCGAGCGCGTCGCCGAAGCGGCGGCCGTCGCTGCGGATCTGGGAGCGCACGGCCCACCGGTAGTACTCCATCGCGGAGAACGCGACACCGCGGATCCGGATGGCCTGCTTGTAGCGTTCGACGGCTGCCGTGAAGTCCGCGCTCGCCGCCCATTGTGGACCCGCCCACCGGCGCATCAGGTGTTCGAGCGCGATCGCGTCGTCCTTGACCAGCTTGCGTTCCGGGTACATCGGGATCTGCCCGCGGAACACCGTTCCGGCCGCACGTGCCTGGTTGCCGGCCTTGCGGCGCAGCGCGGTCCGGCGGATCTGACGGCGCAGCGCGAGCGGGTGGGCCGCGCCGATCGCGACGACCGAGTGCACCAGCCTCGGGTGCAGCGCGGCTGCCGACCAGGCCAGCATGCCTCCCCAGCCGTGCCCGATGACGTGCGCCTTGCGCTCCCCGAGCGCCTTGATCAGGCCACCGACGTCACCGGCGAGGGTCCACGCGTCGTAGCCGCGCGGGGGTTTGTCCGAGTCCCCGTAGCCGCGCAGGTCGACCGCGACCGCGCGGAACCCGGCGTCGCTCAGCGCGGTCAGCTGGTGCCGCCAGCTCCACCAGAACTCGCCGAAGCCGTGCAGCATCAGCGCGAGCGGGCCCTCGCCGGTCTCGCTGACGTGCAGCCTGATCCCGTTGGCGTGGACGTCGCGGTGCGCCCATGGACCGTCGACGCGGACCGTGGCCGGATCAGGAAGGTGACTCATCGCTGTCGCGCTTGAGCGCGGCCAACGTCTCCTGTGCCGACTGGATCGTCTTCTTCGGACCCTTGATGCCCCGCACCTTGCGGTAGCCGAGGTAGCCGAGCAGTCCGACGACGACCAGCATCACGCCCCAGGTGATCAGGAAGCCCGCCCAGCGCTGCAGGCCGATCTCGGCCAGCCCCTCGGCGAGCGCGATGAACGGGAAGTACAGGCTGAACATCAGCACCACGAGGGCGAGGATGAAGAAGATGCTCCCCCGCACGGCGCGCTTGACGTCACGGGAGATCTCGATCTTGGCAAGCTCGATCTCGGCCCGGACCAGTGTGGACAGATGCGTGGTGGCGTCCTTGACCAGGGCCCCGATCGACTGGTCGCCCGGGGGCAGACCGATCCGGTCCTCGGTCAGGGGGATCGACGGGACCTGTGGCAGTCCCGAGCCTGCACGGTCGTTCTGCTGCGCACTCGTCACCTGGTCATCGTGCCACGTGGGCGGTCACGAGGCCCGGTGTGCCCGGCTGCGCCGCACCAACAGCGCCGCAGCCAGCAACGACGCCGCCGCCGACGCGAGCAGGACCGCCGCCTTCACCCGGTCCGCCGCGGTCGCGTCGAGGGCAAGATCGGCGATCAGCAGGCTGACGGTGAACCCGACACCGCCGAGCATCGACACCGCGGCCAGGTCACGCCAGCCGAGGTCGTTGGGCAGTACGGCGGCCTTGAGCCGGACGGCGAGGAACGAGGCGCCGAAGATCCCGAGGAGCTTGCCGATCAGCAGTCCGGCGATCACCGCGACGGCGACCCGGTCGTCCAGCATCTCGCCGAGCGCGCTCGGCGAGACCGGCACACCGGCGGCGAACAGCGCGAACACCGGTACGGCGAACCCTGCCGACCACGGCTGGAGCCGGTGTTCCAACCGGACTGCGGGCGAGTGCCGCTCGTACGGGTCCCTGCGGACGCGGGTGAGCAGGCCGAGCGCGACCCCGGCGATGGTGGCGTGCACCCCGGACTCGTGCACCGCGAACCATGTGCCGAGCGCGATCGGCACGTACAGCCACGCCGAGCGGATTCGCTTGTGCTGCAGGTAGGCGTACAGCGCGAGCAGGACAATCGCGGCCGCCGCGGCCAGCAGGTTGAATTTCGCGGTGAAAAGGATCGCGATAATCAGGATCGCGCCGAGGTCGTCGACGACCGCGAGGCTGAGCAGGAAAACCCGGGCGCTGCTGGGCAGGCCGGAAGCGGTGATGCTCAGCACACCGAGCGCGAACGCGATATCGGTCGCTGCCGGAATGGCCCACGCCTGTTCGATTCCCGGCGCGCCCCAGCCGACCGCCAGTGCTATCCCGATCGGGACGACCATGCCGCCGATCGCACCGATCACGGGCAGGATCGCGGCCTTGAACTTCGACAACTCACCCACGACGAGTTCGCGTTTGAGTTCGAGCCCCGCGACGAAGAAGAAGACCGCGAGCAGACCGTCCTTCGCCCAGTCGCCGACCGACAGCTCCCAGATGTGGAAGTCGCGAACCGCCTGGTAGACGCCACGGGCGGGGGAGTTGGCCAGCAACAGCGCGACCGCCGTCGCGCAGAGCAGGATGATGCCGCCGACCGTCTCGGTCCGCAGGTACCTGGCGAAGTCGCTGACGTGAACGCGCCGCATGACTCTCCCGTAAATCGACAGCACTGATTGGCTGCCGACCAGGCTTCCCGGCGCTCCCTTACGGGATCTTAACTCATGCGATCGGGTCCGGCAGGCGACGGACGTGGTATTCGGTCGAGATGGTCCGCCCGGTGAGCGGGTCGCCCAGTTCCACCCGCCAGGCGTCGGCGAACTGGTCGACGCCCTTTTTCATCGGAATGGTGCCGGAAAGCAGGACGGTGCCCGGCGCGTGCAGCTTCTGCGCGTGTAAGACGTCGATCCAGTACTCCGGCGGGAGTAATTCCCCGCAGGTACCCGCCTGGATCTCGGTCCATTCCCCCGATGACCGCACCCACGCGGTGAGCGTGAGGTCGTCGGTCCGGTCGGCCACGTCGGCCAGCCGCCAGGCCTGGCGGCCGAGCATGTCCGGCGCGGCCTGCTTGCTCCACGCGACGCCGTGCACTTCGAGGTCGCGGTCGGTGTGGTCGCAGGCGACGGTGAGCAGCACCTCGTCACGGGTGATCACCAGCGCCCATTCGGCTTCGCCGGAGGTACGGCTGTGCTGGGCGTACACCTCGCCGGACTGCAGCGCCAGGAACGGGGCGATCGGGTACAGGCACGGCGTCTTCGTCGGCGCCGGGATGCCCATCGCGGCCAGTTCGGCGACGTGTTCGGCCACGTGCTCCCGGCTGCGGCCGGCGAACCCGGCGTTGAGCAGCGCGCGTACCTCGACGGCGACCCGGTGCCCGTCAGGAAGGCTGAAGTGCAGCACCGGCACCTCCGAATGCTTGGCGTATACCACTTGTATACATACGATATGCCACAACTTCCCGAAGGTGCGACATGACTTCTGCGACAGTCGCCGACCGGCGCGGCCACGTTCCTCATCGGAGTGCTGTCAATTTACGCCACAATCGGCGGTACCGCCGCAAAATTGTTGGTGCCGTTGCGGTTGACCCAAGGCGCTGCGGCTCGTGCTGATCCCGGGCGCGGCCGGGTCAGCTGATGAGCTGGACCCGCAGTGTTTCCCGCAGGTGGGCGTCGATGGCCTGCCGCGCGCGCTCGACGTCCTGCTCGGCGAGGGCGTCGAGGATGGCGGCGTGTTCGGTCAGCACGCTGTCCTGTCGGCCGGGGACGTTGGCCAGCGCGATCCGGCCCGCCCGGTTCTGCCGGTCGCGCAGACCTTCGTACGTCCTGGTCAGGATGTCGTTACCGGTCGAGCGCACCAGGGCGTCGTGGAACCGGGTGTCGGCCTCGATGAACTCCCGCGCCTGCCCGGCCGAGCGCAACAGGTGCTGCGCGGCGAGCGCGTCACGCATCTCGGCGACCGGCCCGTCGTGGCACGCGAAGGTGGCGGCGTGCCGTTCGATCACGCCGCGGGCCTCGACCAGTTCGGTGAGTTCGCGGCCGGACATCGGCGCGACGTACGCGCCGCGCTTGGGCACCAGCTCGACGAGTTGCTGGGCGGCGAGCATGAGCAGGGCCTCGCGGATCGGCGTCCGCGACACGCCGAGCTGGTCGGCGACCACCTGCTCGTTGATGAACGTGCCCTGCACCTGCGGGTCCGTGAGCAGCTGGTTCTTGACGAAGTCGTACGCCCGCTCCCGACCGGATAGGCGCATGAATACTCCTTACATACACGTTGTATACGAGTTATGTTAGACCGGTGCGAGTAGCGATGAGTCAGTTCGCCGCGGACACCGATCCCGAGCGGAACCTGGACCACATCAGGACCACGGTCCGGCAGACGGGCGACGCGTCGGTCGTGGTGTTCCCCGAAGCCACCATGGCCAGGTTCGGCATCCCGCTCGGCCCCATCGCGCAACCGCTCGACGGCCCGTGGGCGACCGAGGTCCGCGCGATCGCCGACGAGGCGGATGTGCTGATCGTGGCGGGCATGTTCACACCGAGCCCGGACGGCAGGGTCACCAACACGCTGCTGATCACCGGCCGCGGTGTCGACACGTACTACGACAAGATCCACCTCTTCGACGCGTTCGGGTTCGCCGAGTCGGCGACGGTCGCGCCGGGTGAGCGCATTGTCGTGTCCGAAGTGGACGACGTGACGATCGGCTTCGCGACCTGTTACGACATCCGGTTCCCCGGTCTCTTCCAACGCCTCGCCGACGAGGGCGCGGCGATCACGATCGTGCCCGCGTCATGGGGTTCGGGCCCCGGCAAGCGCGAGCAGTGGGAACTGCTCGCCCGTGCGAGGGCGTTGGACAGCACGACGTGGATAGTCGCGTGTGGACAGGCTGATCCCGTGACGATCGGGCAGGAGCCGTCGGGCAAGGCGCCGACCGGCATCGGGTACAGCACAGTGGTGTCGCCGCTCGGCGAGGTCCGCGGTCAGCTCGGCGCGGAACCCGGCCTGCTCACCGTCGACATCGACACCACCGAGGTGACCGAGGCCCGCAAGATCGTTCCAGTACTGGCGAACAGGAAGTTCTGATGCACGAGTACCCAGTGACCATCACCTGGACGGGCAACAACGGAACGGGAACCTCCGGCTACCGCGACTTCAGCCGTGACCACATCGTCTCGGCGGACGGGCGCCCGGACATCCTGGCCACGTCCGACCCGTCGTTCCGTGGGAATCCGGAGCGCTGGAATCCGGAACAAATGCTCGTCGCCGCACTGTCGGACTGTCACATGCTCTGGTACTTGCACCTGTGCGCCACATCCGGCGTGATCGTCGAGTCCTATGTGGACGATGCGATCGGCTACATGGAAACTGACAAGAGCGGTGCCGGTCAGTTCACGGAAGTCTTGCTGCGGCCGAAAATCGTGATCAGCGGCGGTTCGCTGGACACTGCGCGGGAATTGCACGCGAAAGCGCACGAGATGTGCTTCATAGCACGGTCGGTGAACTTCCCGGTAAAGCACGAACCTCAGGTGGCGAGCTCCAGCTAGCTACGTCACCATGTGGCCTTTCTCAGCAGAAAGGCCCCGGGACCCCATGCCAGGTCAACGCAAGCCGCCCACAGCCAGGGACCGTGCTCTGGGCGCCCAGCTCAAGTCGGTCCGGAACAAGCAGACCACACTGTCGCTGGAGGCAGCGGCCGCTCTGCTGGGTTGGTCGTCGGCGACGATGAGCCGGACCGAGAACGGCAAACGACATATCAGCGCCGAGGACGTGGCAAGCGTGCTGGCGGTGTACAGAGTTCCCGTGACCCAACGCGACGCGTTGGTGCGTCGCGCCAAGTCCATCGACGAACCCGGCTGGTGGTCCCGCCCGTTGCCCGGCGTGCCAGATGAGTTGAGTGTCCTGGCCAGCTACGAAGCCGAAGCTAGAGCGCTCACCGACTGGTCGATCACCTTGATCCCAGGCCTGCTCCAGACATACGAGTACGCCAAGGCCTACATGCGTGATGTGGGCGTCTCGACCGAGGACATGGAGATGTTCTGGATGGCCAGGCTGCGGAGGCAGCAGACCTTGCCGAAGGTGGAATACACGGCCTTCATCGGTGCGGCCGCAGTTCGAACTCCGTTTGGGGGCTGGGATGTGTTGATCGCACAACTCAAACACCTAGTCGAGATGTCCAAGCGTGGCATCGGGATTCGGCTGGTGCCCGAGTACACACCCAGGGCGGGGCTCTATCACCCGTGGTTGTTGTTGGAGTTTCCGGACTCGTCCGCGATCGCGCATGTTGAGCTGTTGCGTGGCGGCATGTTCCTGCACGACCCTGAAGTTGATCGGTATATCGCTCAGCGGGCCAAGTTGCACAAGATAGCCCTTACCACCGCGGAAAGCCGGGATATCCTGGGGAAACTCATCGAACAACGAGAGGGCAGGCGATGACTTACAGCTGGCGCAAGTCGTCCAGGTCCGCTGACCAGACCAACTGTGTCGAGTTGGCCAACACCGGCGCCGTCCGTGACAGCAAGAACCCGACCGGCCCCACCATCACCGTCGACCTGAGCACGCTCCTGGCCGCCATCAAGTCCGGCCGGTTCGATCTCGCGTAGAACCAGCGAGGCCCCTCGTGCCAGTGCACGAGGGGCCTCACTCAACGCTGGAACTCAGTCCTCGGAGCCCTTGTTCAGGCCCTGGGAGATCATGTCCATCACCGACGAGTCGGCGAGCGTGGTCACGTCACCGATCGACCGGTTCTCCGCCACGTCACGCAGCAACCGGCGCATGATCTTGCCGGATCGGGTCTTCGGCAGCTCCGGCACGACCATCACCTGACGCGGCTTGGCGATCGGGCCGATCTCCTTGGCCACGTGGTCGCGCAACGCCTTGACGGCGTCGTCGCCACCGTCGGCGGCGTCACCGCGCAGGATCACGAACGCCACGATGCCCTGGCCGGTGGTCGGGTCGGTCGCGCCGACCACCGCCGCCTCGGCCACGGTCGGGTGCGACACCAGCGCGGACTCCACCTCGGTCGTGGAGATCCGGTGCCCGGACACGTTCATCACGTCGTCGACCCGGCCGAGCAGCCAGATGTCGCCGTCGTTGTCGTACTTGGCGCCGTCACCGGCGAAGTAGAAGCCCTGCTCGGCGAAACGCGACCAGTACGTGTCGCGGTAGCGCTCGTTGTCGCCCCAGATGCCGCGCAGCATCGACGGCCACGGCTTGTCGAGCACCAGGTACCCGCCACCGCCGTGCGGGACTTCGTTGCCCTGGTCGTCGACGACCTTCGCCGAGATGCCGGGCAGCGCGCGCTGTGCCGACCCCGGCTTGGTCGAGGTGACGCCGGGCAGCGGCGAGATCATGATCGCGCCGGTCTCGGTCTGCCACCAGGTGTCCACGATCGGTGCCCGCCCGGCACCGACGTTCTCCCGGTACCAGATCCACGCCTCCGGGTTGATCGGCTCGCCGACGCTGCCGAGCACGCGCAGCGACGACAGGTCGTAGCCCGCTGGGATGTCCTTGCCCCACTTCATGAACGTGCGGATCAAGGTCGGCGCGGTGTAGTAGATGGAGACCTTGTACTTCTGCACGATGTCCCAGTGCCGCCCCTCGTTCGGGGTGTTCGGCGTGCCCTCGTAGACCACCTGCGTCACCCGGTTGGACAGCGGTCCGTACACGATGTAGCTGTGTCCGGTTACCCAGCCGATGTCCGCTGTGCACCAGTAGACGTCGGTGTCGGGCTTCAGGTCGAACACGTTGTGGTGCGTGTACGACGCCTGCGTGAGGTAGCCGCCCGAGGTGTGCAGGATGCCCTTCGGCTTCCCGGTCGTGCCGCTGGTGTACAGGATGTACAGCGGGTGCTCCGAGTCGAACGCCTCCGGCGTGTGCTTGTCGGACTGTTTGTCCACCAGGTCGTTCCACCAGATGTCGCGGCCTTCGGTCCACGCGACCTCGGTGTCGGTGCGCTTGACCACGAGGACGTGCTCGATGGTCGGCGTCTGCGCGACGGCCTCGTCCACGGCGGGCTTGAGCGCCGCCGGCTTGCCGCGGCGGTACTGCCCGTCGGTCGTGATGACGAGCTTGGCCGCGGCGTCCTCGATCCGGGACCGGAGCGCCTCGGCGGAGAACCCGCCGAACACGACGCTGTGGGTCAGGCCGAGGCGGGCGCACGCGAGCATCGAGAAGATCGCCTCGGGGACCATCGGCATGTAGATGGCGACGCGGTCGCCTGCCTGCAGGCCGAGTTCGGTCAGCGCGTTCGCGGTCTTGCTGACCTGCGCGAGCAGGTCGTTGTACGTGATCGTGCGGGTGTCGCCCGGCTCGCCCTCCCAGTGGATGGCGACCTGCTCACCGTGGCCGGACTCGACGTGCCGGTCGACGCAGTTGTAGGCGACGTTGAGCTTGCCGCCGACGAACCACTTCGCGAAGGGAGCGTCGCTCCAGTCGAGGACCTGGTCCCACTTCGTGTCCCAGTGCAGTCGCTCCGCCTGCGCGGCCCAGAAGGCCTCCCGGTCGGCGTCGGCTGCCGCGTACATGTCCGCGCCCGCGTTGGCCGCGGCGGCGAACTCGTCGGAGGGCGGGAAGGTCCTGCTCTCGGTGAGCAAGTTGTCCAGCGCGGGGCCCTGGGACTGCTCGGTCATCTCGTGTGACCTCCTCGAAACGCGAAAACTCGTGATGGCAGTGACCGTAGTGCGACACGCGACGCATTAACAGACCGGGACCGCAAGAGGTCCAGACCATTTACGCCGGATTGGGCCGCGGAGCGGCTGTCGAACACCAGCCGGTCAGGGATAGTGTCTGCGCGTGACCGATCCGTTGGGCCCGCTGCTGGACCTCCCCGGCATCACCGAGGCAGTGCAGTCCGCACGCGAGAGCATTGACGCCGTGCACAAGCACCCGGCGAACCGCCGCGGCTGGCCGACCACCGCGGCCGAGGCGTCCGTCCGAGCCGCGCGCTCGTCGGCCTACCTGGACGGCGGGAACCCCGAGATCCCCGAGGACGGCGAAGTAGCCGACCCGATACTCGCAGGTGCGTTGCGCGTCGCGGAGGCCATCGGACCCCTGCTGCCCGTCTGGCAGCGCGCGCCCCTGCAGGCCCTGGCCCGGCTGCACCTGCTGGCCGCGGCGGACCTGGTCCCGGCGGCCGAGGACGAACGGCTGGGCCGTCCCCGCCACGCCCAGGGCGTGGCCGGACGCCTGGACCTGCTGGCCAACCTGGTCACCGGCGCGACCGCGGCACCAGGTCCGATCCTGGCGGCGGTGGTCCACGGCGAACTGCTGACGCTGGCCCCGTTCGGCCTCGCCGACGGCGTGGTCGCCAGGGCCGCGGCCCGGATGACGATCATCGGCACCGGCCTGGACCCGAAGGGCCTGACCGTGCCGGAGGTGGCGTACCTGCGCCGCCCCGAGCGCTACCGGGAGGCAGCCGAGGGCTTCGCGAGCGGCAAGCCGGACGGCGTACGCGAATGGGTCCTGCTGTGCTGCGAGGCGTTCCAGACCGGTGCGAAGGAGGCACTGGCCATCGCGGACTCCGCCAACACCTGACCCCGCCACCCCCGAATTTTTGTGCAACCAATGTGGCCTTTGTTGCGTTTTTCGCAACAAAGGCCACATTGGTTGCACAAGTGTCACACGATGGTGTGAACGGCGTAACGACTGACCGGCCTGTGTGGAATTCACAGGTAGCCGGACGGTCGCCGAAGGACGAACCGGTACTGGATCAGGTTCTCGATGAGGGTCATCTGCACGGTCGTTCTGCTGCTTGCCGTCGTGAGTGCTTGTGCCGTACCGGATCGCACGATCGCGCCCGCGCCGAGCATCCCGACGATGCCGGATCCGCCGTCCACGGCGGAGAACCCGGTGAGCACGCCGTCGGCCGCGTCGATGCCGTTGGAAAGAGCGGGAACGACCACCACGACATCGACATCGACACCGACCACCACGCCGACGCGGCAGCCCTCGGCGCCACCGCCGTCATCGTCACCGTCATCGGCGAGGTTCGAGTACAAGAACTGCGCCCAGGTGCGAGCCGCGGGCAAGGGGCCGTTGCGCCGCGGTGACCCCGGCTGGGCGGACTACCTCGACACCGACGGCGACGGAATCGCCTGCTACCCGAAGAAACGCTGAACCGTACTCAGTGGACCGGACTACCTGGCGGCCGCGCCCAGCATGTCCAACGCGTTGCGGACATGGCCGTTGGTCTCGCTCAGCGCCTTGGCCGCGCGCTCGGAGTCAGCGCCGGAGAGTAGGTGCACGAGCGCGACCTTCAGATCGCCGTTCGCGGACGTCAACGCCTCGGCGCACTCCTGCAGGCTGTAGCCGGTCGCCTCACGCAGGATCCGCAGCGTCCGGCCGCGCAGCTTGGCGTTCGTGGCGCGCATGCTCACCATCAGGTTCGAGTACGTGCGCCCGAGCTTCACCATCACGGCGGTCGAGAACGCGGTGAGCACGAGCTTCTGCGACGTGCCCGCCTTCATCCGCGTCGACCCGGAGATCGCCTCGGGGCCGGTGTCCACCGCGATCACCACGTCCACATCGGCCGTCCGCGCCGAGATCGGGTTGTTGGACACCAGGCCCGTCCCCGCGCCCAGCCGCCTTGCCGCCGAAAGCGCTCCCAGCACGAACGGAGTGCGGCCCGACGCGGTCAGGCCGAGGACGAAATCCCCGGCCTCCGCTTCACGGGTCAGCAACGCGGCCCCTGCCGCCGCGTCGTCCTCCGCGTTCTCCACGGCTGTGCGCAACGCCTTGGTGCCGCCCGCGTGGTGGGCGACGAACCAGCCGGCCGGAGCGTTGAACGTCGGCGCGAGCTCGGCCACGTCCAGACTGGCGAGTCGCCCGGACGTGCCCGCTCCGACGTAGTGCACCCGGTGTCCCTGGCGCAGCGCCTCCGCTGCCAGGTCGACGGCTTCCGCCAGCTGCGGCAACGCCTCCGCCACGGCGGACGGCACGAGCCGGTCCTCCGCGTTGATGGCGCGCAGAACCTCGAGCGTGGGCAACGTGTCCAGCCCGGTGGTTCTCGGGTTTCGGCCCTCAGTCGGAGAGTCGACGTAGACCGCTTGCTGGGGAACCGTCATCGCCGTCCTGGTGCTCTCATTTTCCGGTGTCGCGGGTCTTTCGGCGTCCGTCCGGCCGGGTCTCCAGCCGGTGCGGACCAACCGCGTCCCGCGTGGCTTCCAGTGCGCCCATCGCCGACGGCAGGTGCCGTTGTGCCACTCCGATGAACAGGCAGTCGATCACCGTCAACTGGGCGATCCTGCTGGCCATCGCGCCGGAGCGGAACGTGGTCTCCCGTGCCGCGGTGGTCAACACGAGGTCGGCCACTTCGGTGATGGGGGAACGCGGGAAGTTCGTCAACGCCACGGTTGTGGCGCCGCGTTGCCGCGCGGTGCGCAGCGCTTCGACTGTGTCGGTGGTCGCCCCGGTGTGCGAGATGCCGACCGCGACATCTCCCGAGCCGAGCACCGCCGCCGACGTGAGCATGATGTGCGTGTCGTTCCACGCGAAGCTCACCCGGCCGATCCGATGCAGCTTCTGCTGCAGGTCGAGCGCGACGAAGGCGCTCGCGCCGACGCCGTAGACGTCGACCCTGCCCGCCGCCGCGATCACGTCGACGACCTGGTGCAGTGTGGCGATTTCCAGCTGGTCGGCGGTTTCCTCGACCGCGCGGGCGTCAGCGAAGGTGACCTTGCTGACGACCTGGGCGAGGTCGTCCTCCGGGCTGATCTCGCCGCCGAGGTCGCGCTCGGCGCGCGCCTCCGTGCGAGCCGTGTCCGCGGCCAGCGCGATGCGCAGCTCGGGATACCCGCCGACGCCGATCGCCTTGCAGAACCGGGTGACCGTGGTCTCACTGGTGCCTGCCGCGTCGGCGACTTCGGTGATGCTCCGGCGTGCGACCGACGCCGGGTTGTCGAGGACCACCTTGGCGACTCGCTGCTCCGCACGGGCCAGGCCCGGCAGCAGCGACCTGATGCGTACGAGCGGGCTGTTCTCAGCGCGTTCGTCAATCATCTCCGCGGTGCTCACGTGGGAAACTTACTAACAGTTACGGGATCCGACAAGGTCACGGCTAGACCTCCTGACGCAACGACACCCAAACGTGTCCGAAACTTGAACCTGCAACCACTGGGGCTTGCGTGGGAAATCGCAGGTAATGGGGGTGTCGTTAGCAAACTTTATCATCGGATTCGACGATCCCAGCCTTGCGAATCGAGCGCGGTTGGTTGTTTTTCACCGTCAAGAAGTATTCGGCTACCCTCGGTGATTTTGATGTTGTCCAATAACACCCCGCGCCCGGTGAGGGTTCTGTCCGTACTGAAACGCCATCGCAAGAAGATCTTGTCGAACGTCGGTACCTCGGACCGGACATTCCACCAGGTCCGGTGCCCTGCGCCGGAAAGATGGGATGACAGGCCGGCGGGCGCGCCAGGCCCCCGCGCGGCGACCGGGACCGCTTGCCACGACAGGCCGTCACCGCTCGACTCCAGAACGAGGTGGTCGGAAATTTCTGTGTCGACGAACGTGTCGAACGTAACCCGGATGGGTGTACCCCGCGTCCGGAGCTCCCGTGTGGACAGTGTGGCTGTGCTCAGATTGCCGATCCCCGTGTACCACGCGTCACGACCGTGTCGCGGTCGGACAGCCAGTGCCTTGGCCATCCCGGTCGCCAGCGTCTCGCGCGCCGGGTTGATGGATCCCCAGTTGCGCGACACGTGAACCCTGTTGGACAACAGGATCGCGATGGAACGGGACTGCAGGTCGAGCACGAGTGTCGTGCCCGTGTACCCGGTGTGGCCCGCGGTCGCCGGGCCGCTGAGCCCTCCCATGTAGAACCTTCGGTCCAGTTCGAAGCCCAAACCGTGTGCGTTGCCAGGGAAGTTCGTCGTGTAGTCGGTCAGCATCGCCCGCACGGTCTGCTGCTTGAGGATCCGCTTGTGGGCATAAATGCCGCCATTGATGAGACTTTGGGCGAGGATCGCCATGTCGCGCGCGGTCGAGAAGATGCCCGCGTGCCCGGAGACGCCGCCGAGTGACCACGCGTTCTCGTCGTGTACTTGTCCCCGAACGATTCCGCGCGGCGGGGCGGACTGGTACTCGGTCACCGCGATCCTGTCCAGTTTGGACGCCGGTGGGTTGTAACCGGTGTCGGTCATCCCGAGCGGACCGGTGATGCCTTTGCTGACAACGTTGTCCAAGGTGGACCCCGTCAGTCGCTCGATCATCACGCCAAGCGTGATCAGATTGAGATCTGAATACTCGTACGTGGAGCCCGGCACGTACTTCGGCGCTATGTCCATCACGCCCTTGATCCGGGTCGCCTTGTCCGGGTACATGCTCCACAGCGGGATGAACGCCACCAGGCCGGACGTGTGGATCAGCAGTTGCTTGACCGTGATCCCGGCCTTGCCGTTCACGCCGAACTCCGGCAGATACCGGGAAACCGGCGCGTCGACGTCCACCTTGCCCTGCTCGACGAGCTGCATGACCGCGATCGACGTGAACAGCTTGCTGATCGAGGCCATGTCGAAGATCGTGTCGTCACGCATGGGAACACGCTGTTGTGCGGGCAGTTCGGTCCCGGCGGCATCGGAATACCGCAGTGCGTAACCGGATGCTGACCGGCTGACGACGACGCCTTCGTGCGCCAGCAGCGTGACCACGCCGGACATCAGCGGCTTGGCCACGGGCGGCGACGTCGGGTTGGTCCGCGTCCACTCGTCGATCTGCTTGAGCGCGGCGTCGATCGGCGCCCGGTCCAGGCCGGCCTGCTCGGGCGTGCCGTCGCGCAACTGGGTCCACGGGGCGGCGAAACCCTGCCTCGGCCGGTCGAACCGGCCCGAGTCACCGCCGTGCGCCTCCGCGGACACCGCACCGGTCGCTGTCATGCCGACCATCGTCAGCGCCAGCACCGTTCGACGAAACATGGGGTCACCTCACCGATAGATCAGGTGTTGCCTGCGCCGCTGACGGAACTCTGCCAGTTCGCGCTGCCACGCCCCGGTGATCTCGGCGACACCGGCGCCCGCGTCGATCATCGTGCGCAGCCTGGCCGAGCCGGAGAGCAGGTCGATCATCCTGTCCGGCCGCCACCCGAACAGCGCGGGGTAGAGCCGCTTCACGGTCACCAACATGGTGACGGCCGTCAGGATCGGGTCGAACGATTGTTCGTCGGTCACGTGCAGCTGGACGCCACCGCAGGTCTTGCCGACGAACTTGTTGAACGTCGGCACGAAGTAGTTCTCCCGGAACCGCACGCCGGGCAGGTTCTGCCTGGTGAGCTCCTCGGCCCAGCGCCAGTCGATGTCCGGCATGCCGATCATCTCGAACGGCCTGGTCGTGCCCCGCCCCTCGGACAGCAGGGTGCCTTCGAACAGGCACGTTCCCGGGTAGACCAGTGCCGTCTGCGGCGTGGGCATGTTCGGGCTCGGCGGCACCCAGTCCAACCCGGTTTGGGCGAACAGTGCGTCCCGGTGCCAGCCCCTGACCGCGATCACGTCCAGTTTGGACAACCGGCGACCGCCGGTGTCGGCTGGCAGGAACTCCGCGTCGAAGAACTTCGCCAGCTCGCCCGCGGTCATCCCGTGCTGCTGGACGATCGGCTTGCGGCCGACACCGGACGCGAACGCGGGGTCGAGCATCGGCCCGAACGCCTTGCCGCCGACCGGGTTCGGCCGGTCGAGCACGACGAACGACGCGCCCGTCTCGACCGCGGCCACCATGGCCGTGTACATCGACCATATATAGGTGTAGAAGCGGGCGCCGACGTCCGCGATGTCGAAAACGACCGTGTCGACTCCGGCTTTCCGGTACATCTCCGCGAGTTTCGCAGCCGTTATGCCGTATGCGTCATACACCGGAACCTTGGTGCGCGGGTCGGTATAACTACCCTCGGAACCACCGGCTTGTGCCGTGCCGCGGAATCCGTGCTCGGGGCCGAACACCGCCACCGGCGCCATTCCAGCGGCCACGAGCGAGTCCACGATGTGCGTCCGGTCCCGGAGCACACCTGTCGGGTTGGTCAGCACGCCGACCTTGCGCCCCGCGAACTCACGCCAGCCGTGTTCGGCCAAGCGGTCCGCACCGGTCGTGACCCCGCGGCCCCGCTGCTCCTCCTGGGCCTGGGCCGTTGCCGGGCTCGCGGCGGCGACCACCGCCGCGGGCGCCGCGGCCAGCAGGCTCCGTCGACTCACCATGTCAGTCCCGTCCCGAACGGGAAGAGGACACCGGTGGAGTCGGCGTTGGGCACGTTCACGGGCAGCTTGCCCTTCGGGGCGACCTTGCCGGTGATGACCTTGGCCAGCGACGCCATCGAGACGTCACGCCACGCGTACGTGGTGATCCACGTGGGAACGTCGACGAATGCCGGGTCGTACGGCACCTGCGAGGCCACCGCGATCACGGGCTTGCCGGTCTGCTGCAGCCTGGTCAGCAGGGCGCGCTGCGACGCCGACGTGCGCAGGCCGTTGGTCAGCACGATCACGAGGTCCGATCCGTTCGCCGCCGCGACCGCCTGGTCGATCTGCGCGGCCGTCGGCGCTGCGCCCGTGGACAGCGCTGTCGCGCCGAGTTCCTTGGCCAGAGCGGCGACGGGCTCGGCGGGCTTGCCGGGGAACGCCGGGTTGTTCCAGCCGGTGACCAGGACCTTGCCGGGCAGCGTCCTGACCGGCAGCAGCTTGGCGTCGTTGCGCAGCACGGTCACCGTGCGGTCGCTGATCCGCTGGATCTCGGCCAGGTTCTGCTTCGTGCCCACCTCACGCGGCAGCGCGCGCTCGTCGGCGAACGGCTTGAGGAAAACGCCACGCTTCCACTTCTGCTTGAGGATTCGCAGCACGCTCTGGTTGATGCGGTCCTCGCTGATCCGGCCGCTGCGCACGGCGTCGAGCACCGCGCCGATCGTGGTGTCCAGGCTCGGCGGCATCAGCATCTGGTCGACGCCCGCCTCCAGCGCGAGCACCGGGATGTCGGTGTCCGGGTGCATCTTGCGGATGCCGTCCATCGCGAGCGAGTCGGTGACGATGACACCGTCGTACTTCAGTTCGGTGCGCAGGATGTCGGTCATGAACTTCTTCGACAGCGTCGCGGGTTCCTTGGACGGGTCGACGCTCGGCACCGTGATGTGCGCGGTCATGATCGAGTCGATGCCCGCCGCGATCGCGGCCTTGAACGGCGGCAGGTCGACCTTGCGCCACTGGTCCTCGGTGCGGTCGATCTGGGGCAGGCCGTAGTGGCTGTCGTCCTTGGCGTCGCCGTGCCCGGGGAAGTGCTTGGCCGCGGCGGAAACGGTGTCACCGGGCCACCCCGCCCGCTGGTACCCGGCGATCTGGGCGGACACCATCTCACCGGCCAGCGTCGGGTCGGACGAGAAGGACCGGGCGGCGATCACGGGGTTGAGCGGGTTGGAGTTGACGTCCGCGGCCGGTGCGAAGTTCTGGTTGATGCCCATCGCGCGCAGCTCGTGCCCGCTGATGGCGGCCAACCGCTTGGCGTCCTCCGGTTTGCGACCGGCCCCGACGGCCATCGCGCTCGGGTACTCGCTGGCAGGCGACACGACCCGGGTGACGTTGCCACCCTCCTGGTCGATCGAGATCAGCAACGGGATGTGCGCACCGGACGTGAGGGCCGCGCGCTGCAGGCCGTTGGAGAACCGCGTGAGCTGCGCCGGGTCGTCGACGTTGTCCGTGCCCGCGTTGTTGAAGTAGATGACGCCGCCGACGTGGTAGCGCTGCACGACCTGAGCGGGCGTGTCGACGCCGTAGCGCTTCTTGTTCTCGGGGTGCGCTTCGTCAGCGGACTTGCCCCAGACAGTCGCGACGAACAGCTGCCCGACCTTCTGCTCGAGAGTCAGGTGCCGCAGAGCGGCGGTTGCCCAGCTCGACATCGCATCCATCTCGGGTGCGGCTGACGCGGGCGTGGCGACCGTGGCCAACGCCGTGACGGCGGCCAGAGTCGGGGGGATCCAACGACGTGACACCTCTGCCTCCCTGGAGGCGTAAGATTCTTACCGAGTTGACGCTTCAATCGGTAAGTTACCCACGTCGCTCGAGGGAAGCCAAGAGCCAAACGGCGGTGTTTACCGCTTATGACCACCTGGCCTGGTCCGATCCACGCTACCCGCCCAGACCCGGCCGGGCGTGTTGCCCACCGAGAAGCGAATGCCGGTCAAGCCAAACCCAAGGTGCTGGTCGAAACCCAAAGCAACCAGCGCTGGGTCAGAAGGAGCTCGCACCGTGGGGGGGGTTTGGGGGGCTCGGCCCCCCAACAAAAAGCGAGGCGACCTGGGGAAGGTGCCAAAGGCACCGAACACAGGCCGCCGTCGCCGAGCGCGGACGTCTCGGGTTACCAAGCGTGCAACTCACGTCGTACTCACTGGGCCTCGGCGCCCGGCGTCCCGGTACGCAGTCCCTTGACGACAAGCCTCCCGCGGCGTGCTGCGCGTGGGTGCCCGGAGTCCGCGCACGGAGCTCTGTCAGGGTGGACCAAGCTTCTCTTCGTTTGGTCCCTGGCTGTTCAGAGGTCCGCACTAACTTTGTACCTAGTGAGCGCGGTCACTTCAAGGGCACGGACGGGTGCACCGGTACAGAGTCTTTAAGCGGTAGATCAACACGGGGTGTGTCGAACGGCGTACGAGTAGCGGGCGGGCGGCCGTCCGCGCTACCTCCGACCGGGCTATCGACGTCCCCCACATGGTTGGCTACTTTCGCCTGCGCCGCCTGATCCCGTACCACGTCGCGCCTGCCGCCGCCGCGACGCCGAGGCTGGCGGCGGTGATGGCCACGGTCGTGCCGGACGGCATCTGGATCCGGGAGCGCAGGGGCACCGGCTTGGAGAACGCGAGCACCGGCCAGCCGCGCTCGGTCGCCAGCTTCTTCAACACCCGGTCGGGGTTCACGGTCGCCGGGTGTCCCACCACATCGAGCATGGGGATGTCGGTGCTCGAATCGCTGTACGCGTAGCAGGCCGAGAGGTCGTAGTTCCGTTCGGCGGCCAGTTGTTTCATCGCCACGGCCTTGTTCTCGCCGTAGCAGTAGAACTCGATCTCCCCGGTGTAACGGCCCTGATCGGCGACCATTCGGGTGCCCGCGCAGTCGGTTGCTCCGATCATGCGGGCGATCGGCCGCACGATCTCCTCGCCCGAGGCGGAAACCACGACGACGTCGTGTCCCTGGTTCTTGTGGTCGGTGATCAGTTCGGCCGCCTCGGCGTAGACCAACGGATCGACGATGTCGTGCAGCGTCTCCTCGACGATGGACCGGACTTGTTCGATGTCCCAGCCCTCGCACAACGCGGTGATATGGGCACGCATCCGCTCCACCTGGTCGGCGTCCGCGCCGGATTGCATGAAGACGAACTGGGCGTACGCGCTCTTCAGCACGGCGCGGCGGTTGATCAGCCCGCCGTGGAAGAACGGGCGGCTGAAAGCCAGCGTGCTCGACTTGGCGATGACCGTCTTGTCCAGGTCGAAGAACGCGGCGACCCGCTTCGGCGCATCGGTCATAAGCCCAGCATATGCCCTGCCTGGTGAGGTCGAGCATGGCCGGTGTGCATAAGACACACCAATAAAAAGCTGTATCCGTGACCACGAGCGCGTGGGAAGGAGATACAGTAAGGGCGTCCGGTCTTCGACACCGGACCGGTTCAGTCCGACCCCCCGGGACTGAACCTTTTGACGACCCCCGTCCCTCCCCCCTGGCGGGGGTCGTCCCTCATTCACGGCCGCCGTGCGAACCCCGATCAGCTGCGCCGATGTGTTCTACGGTCGAGTAGGATCGTCTCCGTTGTCGAAAGATTTGTTGCACGACAACATTTTTCCGGCGTTCGAAGTGTGGTCGGCGGGGCGCTGGGTGTTCGCAACGTCACCGGGGTGTGACTCCGAGCATTCAGCCGGTCGGGGCGGCGCAATCCCCGTCTACTGTGGACGAAAACGGCCGCATTGTGTTGATACGTTCCAATGTTGTCCGCGCCGGTTGGCATAGCCGGAATGGATCCGCGCGCGTATACCACAAATAGCCAAGAGGAACCCTCGAACAACCCCGGAACCGGCGGCCTTGTCCACAGCCACTCCACTTGTCCACAGCCGGCCACCGTCCCATTGCACCCCCCACCGCCAAGCGAGAGCGTGGAAAGCGTCGGGCACAAGCCCGAAAGCCGAATCCGGGGGTCCACGATGTCCGAGAACCGTCCGCTCGTCCTGGCCGACAACGAGGCCGTGCTCGACGAGTTGCTCCGCCTCGCCGCCGCGGCTGGCTGCGATCTGCGGCGAGTGCCCGACGTTGCGGCAGCCAGATCACTGTGGTCCGACGCGCCGCTCGTCCTGCTCGATCCGGCGGGGGCCTGCGCGGCGCTCACCGACCGGTTGCCGAGGCGGGCCGGAGTCATCGTCGTTTCCCTGGGCAGCAGCACAATCACCACTCTGCAAGCCGCCGTCGGGCTCGGCGTCGAGCGAGCCGTCGAGCTGCCCGCGGCCGACACCTGGCTGACCGAGGTGATGGCCGACGCCGCGGAAGGACCGCCTGGCCCGCCGGGCAGGGTGATGGCGGTGGTCGGCGGCCGAGGTGGCGCGGGCGCTTCGGTGTTCGCCGCGGCCGTGGCCAGGGCTGCCGACCACGCGGGCCACCGGGCGATGCTCGTGGACTGCGACCCGCTGGCAGGTGGCCTCGATCTGGTACTGGGTGCGGAAAGCCAGAAAGGACTGCGCTGGCCGGAGATGAACGTCAAAGGCAGGGTCGCGGCCTCGTCGCTGCGAGACGCGCTGCCGGGCAGCGGAAGACTGAAAGTGGTCTCGGGCGCGAGAAGGGGGTTCGCCCCGGAGCCGGACGCGGTGACAGCGGTCATCGAAGCGGCCAGACGCGGCGGCGACGTGGTTGTCTGCGACCTGCCTCGTACCCCCTCGGCGTCCGCGAGCGCGGCGCTGGACCTGGCGGATCTCACCGTGCTGGTCGTCCCCGCGGAACTGCGCGCGTGCGCGTCGGCGGCGCTGGTCGCGGAGCGCCTGAAAGAGCGCGGCACGACCGCACAGGTCCTGGTCCGCGGCCCAGCCCCGGGCGGCCTGACGGCGGACGACGTGGCCGAAGCCGTGAACCTCCCCCTGCTGTCCTGGATGCCCCACCAACGCGGCCTGGCCACAGCCCTGGAACGCGGCGAGTTCACCGCCAGGCGCGGTCCGCTGAGTGGTGCCGCCCGCCGAGCGCTGCAGACCCTCGGCATCGAATGGCAGGTGGCCTCCTGATGCCAACCGCAAGAACGCGCTGGTTACCTGCGCTGGACTGAAGTGCCAGCGGCGCGGAATTGCCCACCGTCAGCCCGACCCCCTGTCTCGCAACGAAGTCAGGCCAACGAGCCGAGAACTTCGACCAAATCCGAAGGAAGCGTGTCATGAAAGTGGACTTTGTCGAGCGTGTCCGCAGCCGCGTCATCAGTGCCGGCAACGGAATCACCTCCGCCTCCGTGGCCGCCGCGATCCGGGACGAGGCCGGCGGCGTGGCGGGGGACAAGGACGTGCTGGACGCGCTGCGAGTCCTCGGCCAGGAGCTGGAGGGCGCCGGGCCGCTGGACCCGTTGCTGCGCGATCCGGACACCACCGATGTCCTCGTCACGGGGCCGCACGAGGTCTGGGTGGAGGGAAAAGCCGGTCTGCGCAGGGCGGATGTCAGCTTCGCCAACGAACAGTCGGTGCGGCGCCTGGCGCAACGGCTGGCAGCCGCGGCGGGCCGCAGGCTCGATGACGCCCAGCCGTTCGTGGACGCGTGGTTGCCGGGTGGCGTCCGGATGCACGCGGTGCTCCCGCCGATAGCCCCGGCGGGTACGTGCCTGTCCCTGCGAGTGCTCAGACCGGCGGCACACACCGTGGACGCCCTCCGTCGGCTGGGGACCGTCGACGCCGAAGGCGCCCGGCTGATCCAGGCCATTGTGGATGCGCGGCTCTCCTTCGTCGTGATCGGCGGGACCGGCTCGGGCAAGACGACCTTGCTCGGCGCGATGCTCGCCGCCGTCCGGCGGCACGAACGGATCGTCTGCGTCGAGGACGCGGCGGAGCTGGCTCCCGAGCACCCCCAGTTCGTCCGGCTGGTGGCCCGGCCGCCCAACATCGAGGGCACCGGCGGTGTCGGCGTGCGGGACCTCGTTCGACAGGCGTTGCGAATGCGACCCGACCGGCTGGTGGTGGGCGAGGTCAGGGGCGCGGAAGTCGCGGACATGCTCACCGCGCTGAACACCGGGCACGACGGCAGTGCCGGAACGTTGCACGCGAACTCCCCGGCCGAGGTGCCCGCGAGATTCGAGGCGCTGGCCGCGCTCGGCGGGCTGAGGCGATCCGCGTTGCACAGCCAGTTGGCGGCCGCGGTACGGGTGGTCCTGTCCATGCGTCGCGACGGTGATGCCCGGCGACTGGCTGAAGTCGGTGTCCTGCAAACGATCGGTGAGTACGCGACGGTGACCCCGGCCTGGCGGCCGGGTGAGCGGCTTTACGGGCGGACGTTGTTGGGGCAGTCGCTGACCGAGAGAGGAGTAGTGCCGCCATGGCAACCCTGATCTTGCTCGTCCTTGCCGCCGTTCTGCTGATCTGGCCGACGGCGACGGCGTCGAGACGTCTCACCGCGTTGATCGGGCCACCGCGACGCGTGCTGAGACCACCGAAACCCAGTACCGCCTTGCTGGTGATCGCAGGCGGTGTGGTCGGCGCGGCACTGCTGGGCGTCGGCGGTGCGATCGCGGGCGCGATCAGCGGGGCAGTCGCCTGGCGGTACTGGCGGTCGCGTCAACAGCTCCGGCAACGCGCCACTGCGGTCGACGAGTTCGCGGAGACGTTGCGTGCGCTGGTGAGTGAGCTCAGGGCAGGCGCGCATCCGGTCATCGCCGCCGAGACAGTGGCGGCCAACGCTCCCCCGGGCGGTGCCGAGGCGATGCGTGCCATCGCAGCGGCCGCGCGGATGGGGGGTGACGTCGTGCAGGCAGTGCACGAACCGCTCTTCGCCGATGTGGCGCATGCGTGGGCATTGGCCCAACGACACGGTCTACCGCTCGCGGACGTGCTGGCCGCGGTGGTCCGGGATCTCGATCAGCGAGTCCGTTTCGCACGTCAGGTCCACGCGAGGATGGCCGGGCCGAGGACGAGCGCGGTCGTCCTGGCCGGTCTGCCGTTGGCCGGGATAGCGCTGGGACAAGCCGTCGGCGCGGATCCCATCCGGATGCTGTCCGGCTCGGTCGCGGGTCAGGCGCTGCTTGTTCTCGGTGTCGTTCTCCTGTGTACGGGCTTTCTGTGGAGCGGGCGGCTCACGAGGCAGGTGGCCCTGCCATGACGGAACCGATGTGGGAGTTGGCGCTCGTGGCGGCCGCCTTGGTGGTCATGCCTGGAGCGGTGGTGGCCAGGCTCAGGCTGGCGGCCCTGACGACCAGATCCAGACGGAAGCTACCTGGAACCCAGGTGATCCCGGCCGTCACCGCGGCCGCCTTGCTCGCCTTCACCGCGGCGCTGGGCGCGTGGGTGATCGCGTTGCCCGTCGCGATCGCGGGCTGGTTCGGTGTGCGGCGGCTGCTCAGGCCGTCGGTCCCCGCGGCGGATCCCCTGCGGCTGGCCACAAGCTGGGACCTGCTTGCCGCGTGTCTGCGGGCGGGACTGCCTGTCTCCGAAGCGGTACGGGTGATCGCGGACCGGGTGCCCGGCGACGGCGGCAAAGCACTGCGGACCACCTCGGGTCTCTTGGCGCTCGGCGCGGACGCCGCCGACGCCTGGCGGCCTGCGGCAGCCGTATCCGCGACAGCGGCGTTGGCTCGCGGTGCGCGCAGGACCGCCAGATCAGGGACCGAGTTGGCGACAGTGGCCGCGGCGTTGGCCACAGAGGTCCGCGCATCGGCGAACGACATCGCCGAAGGACGCGCCCAACGCGCCGGGGTGTTGATCGCCGGTCCGCTGGGCCTGTGCTTCCTGCCCGCGTTCGTCTGCCTCGGCATCGTGCCGGTCGTCACCGGCCTCGCCGGTCACCTGGGACTGACCGGATGACCACACCGATCCGACATCCGAAAGGACCTCACCATGCAGAGCCCTGTGCAGATCAGCAAGCGACCACACCGGCTGCGTGGCTTCCACGGCGACAGCGGTGCCGTGACGGTCGAGTACGCGTTGCTCTACCTCGTCGCCGGTGCGGCCTGTGGCCTCGTCTACATGATCATCAGCAGCGACTGGTTCCACGACATGATCACCGATCTGATCAAGAAAGCGATGCGGGAGCCATAACCGTCGAGGCGGCCATCGGCCTCGGTGTACTGATGGCGGCCCTCGCCCTCGCCGTGGGTGGTGTGTTCGCGGTGACCGCTCATCTGCGGTGCGTGGACGCGGCCAGAGAAGCGGCCCGCCTTCTCGCTCGAGACGACCCGGCCCTTGCCCGGGAAGCGGCGGAGAGGATAGCGCCGACCGGCGCGAGCCTCCGTGTCACGACGGACGGCGACAAGATCAGCGTCGAAGTCGCCGTGGCACCCGTCGGCGGCCTGCTGTCCGATCTGGTCATCACTGGCGAGGCCTTCGCGATCGCCGAGCCAAAGGCAGCCGATGAGACAGACCCGGGCTAGGGAACTGCGCCCAGCGGCGACGTGTCCGGAAACGGCGACCTATACAGAAGGTGCGGAAGGCGCGGACAGGGGCGCGGCGACCGTCGTGGTGGCGTTCGCGGTGGCGATGCTGATGTTGATCGCGGGCTCCGTGTTCATGATCGGTGCCGTCGCGTCCGCTCGGCATCGCGCCGACAGTGCCGCTGACCTCTCGGCGCTCGCCGCGGCCGCGAGTTGGCCGTGGGGCGAGGAAATCGCCTGCGACCAGGCGCAGTGGGTCGTCGAGCGGATGCGGATGCGGCTCGACGAGTGCCGGATGAACGGTCAGGCGGTGCACGTCGTGGTCATCGCGCCGGTGAGCGGTCTTGGGCAGATCACCGCTCGTGCCACGGCAGGACCGGTTGGCGCAGATGAGTCCGGCTGAAGAAAACGGCGGGCTGACCGCGGGCAGCGGTCGCCCGAGAGCGATGAACGGCACGGTGGGCGGGTCGAGCTCGGTCGGTGGGCGGTACCGCCGACCGGTTGACGTTCGGTTGGAACGTCGAACCTGTTTCACTCGCCGTTCATTACCGACCAGTTGCCGACAGACGGTTACTACGAACGGCGGTCGTGCCGTTTAGTCAGACGCAGGGCACGGATGGTGCCCGCCGGGCGAGGAGGCAAGTACCCAAGATGTTGGAGACTGACTGGTCGGATAGCTGGCGCGGGGCCTTCCGTATCGAACTTCGTGCGGAGGCGGTGGGTCTCGCGTGGCGCGGGTGGCCAGTGCTGCCCGGCACCTATCCGGCGGGCTCGCAGTGGGCGGGCCGTGAAGGCACGGAGAACACCGGTCCGATTCCCGTGCACAGGGACTGGCAGGAGCGCATCGGCACGAAGCCGGAACAGGTCGCCGCGTGGTGGACCGGGCGTCCCTACAGCCTGCTGGTGGCCACGGGTGTCGTGCTCGACGCGATCGAGGTCGACGACTCGCTTGGCCGTAAGGCCGCGGGCGTGTTGCGCACCTATGGCATGCCGGTGCCGATCGTCGCGACCCCGGCGGGCCGCTGGATGTTCCTGACCAAGACCGGGCGTCCGCTGCGCCGCGAGCTGGCCGCTGACGAGCAGGTCACCCTGCACGGCGCCGGAAGCTACGTGCCGCTGCCCCCGAGCCCCTTCGAGCACGGCGTCGTGCACTGGCGGGTCAAGCCCGAGGTGTGCGGCTGGCGACTGCCCGAGTCCGCGGTCGTGCAGGAGGCTCTCGCCGACGCACTGGCCACGCCGAGCAGGCTCAGCGCACTGTCCGAGCTCGTAGCGGCCGACTGACCGGACATCCGTCCGACACCACAACTCAAGAGTGAACACAGGTTTGCCGAGTCCCAGGTCGATCCGCCGGTTTCCCGCACCGGAGCGACGACCGGGACCTGGCGGCCTGCCGAGCACCAGCACATGGCATGCGGCCTCCCGTTCCGCGACAGCCACCGGTGAACGCGGCCCCACCAGCCGCATTCGGCGATCCTGCCCCCGGGATGAATTCTGCGGCGGTCGACGTCTTCGCCTCCCGGCGTCGACGCGCTGACGGCAGTCACGTCGAACGGTTGCAGGCCATGCCACTGGCTCGGCGGCAAAGGCAATACGCAGTGGATGTCGTACGGAACCGGCATCCCCTGCGTATTGCCGTTTATCGGGACCTTTACAAGCGGGCTGTCAGGTGATGGCTGCCAGCACGATGTCCAGCACGCGAATCGCGCCTGCCTTGTCCAGCGGCTCGTTTCCGTTGCCGCACTTCGGGGACTGCACGCACGAGGGACAGCCGGACTGGCACTCGCACGACGCGATGGCCGTCCGGGTCGCGGTGAGCCATGCCGACAGCGACTGGAAGCCGCGGTCGGCGAATCCCGCGCCGCCCGGGTGACCGTCGTGCACGAACACGGTCGCTTCCCCGGTGTCGGGGTGCATCGCCGTGGAGACGCCGCCGATGTCCCACCGGTCGCATGTGGCCAGCAGGGGGAGCAGGCCGATCGCCGCGTGCTCGGCCGCGTGCAGTGAACCGGCGGTCCGCGCCCGCTCGACCCCGGCGGCGCGCAGGAGGTCCTCGGCGATGGTGTACCAGACCGCCCGTGTCTCCAATGTCTGCTCCGGCAGGTCGAGTGGTACCTGGTCGAGCACCTCACCGGTCGGCAGCCGACGCAGGTAGGCGACCACCTGTGACGTCACCGCGACGTCGCCGAGGCACACCGACACACCGTCGAAGTCCTGCTTGGTCAGCGTTTTGAGCACCGAGATGTCCACGACTTCCCGCGGCTGGGTGGTCCACTCCGGATCCTCCGGGTGCACGAGCGCCAGGCCGGTCTCCAGATCGAGGTCGTCAACCACATAGGACGTGCCCTGGTGCAGGTACACCGCTCCGGGGTGCACACTCGTGCACGCCGAGCCGGGGTCGACCGTGCCGAGCATCCGTCCGGTCTCCGCCTCGACGACCATGATCTGCTCGCCACCCGAGCCGCGGATGTCCACATGCCCGTGTGGCCGGTCCCGTGACGTCCAGTACCACCCAGCGGGACGTTTGCGCAGCACCCGTTCGGCCACCAGGTTCTGCAGCACCTCACGCGCCGCGTCACCACCGAACGGCGGCAGGTCCCTCTCGGTGAGCGGCAACTCGGCGGCCGCACACGCCAGGTGCGGCGCGAGCACGTACGGATTGAGCGGATCCAGCACTGTGGCCTCGATCGGCCGGTGCAGCATCGCGGACGGGTTGTGCACGAGATACGTGTCGAGTGGATCGTCTCGCGCGACGAACACCACGAGCGAACCGTCCCCGGCTCGCCCCGCGCGCCCGGCCTGTTGCCAGAACGACGACAAAGTGCCTGGGTAACCGGCCACCACCACCGCGTCCAGGCCGGCGATGTCCACACCGAGCTCCAACGCGTTGGTGCTGGCCACGCCGAGCAGTTCGCCGGAGGCCAGCGACTTCTCCAGCGCACGGCGTTCCTCCGGCAGGAACCCGGCCCGGTACGCGGCCACCCGCCCGGCCAATGTACTGTCCACTTGGGACAAAGCGTGCCGGGCGGACAACGCGGTCAGTTCGGCACCGCGCCGGGAGCGCACAAAGGCGAGCGTGCGTGCGCCCTCCACCACCAGGTCGGTCAGGATCCGCGCGGTCTCGGCACCGGCCGACCGCCGGACGGGCGCGCCGTTCTCGCCCCGGAGTTCTTCCATCAACGGCGGTTCCCACAACGCGACCGTCCGCGCGCCACGCGGTGATCCGTCTTCGGTCACCGGAACACATTCGACGCCGGTGAGCCGGGTCGCCGAGATGCCCGGGTCGGACACGGTTGCGGATGCCGCAATGAATATCGGGTCCGAACCGTAATGCAGGGCCACCCGGCGAAGCCTGCGAAGCAACAACGCGACATGAGAGCCGAACACGCCGCGGTACGCGTGCGCCTCGTCCACCACGATGTACCGCAACCGCCGGAAGAACTGGGCCCAGCGCGCGTGCGACGGCAGGATGCCCCGGTGAACCATGTCCGGGTTGGTGAACACCCACCGGGCATGGGCCCGCACCCAGTCGCGCTCCTGCATCGGGGTGTCGCCGTCGTAACTCGCCGCACGGACGTCAGGGAGATCTAAATCACATACCGAGCGCAACTGGTCGGCACCGAGTGCTTTCGTCGGGGCGAGGTACAGCGCCGTGCAACGCCGTTCCGCGGCGAACGAGGACAGCACGGGAAGCTGATAAGCCAACGATTTCCCGGAAGCGGTACCCGTCGAAAGTACGACGTTCCGCGAGTTCCACACGTGTTCGGCGGCCTCGATCTGGTGCGCCCACGGCCTTTCCACACCACGCGCGCGCAACGCCGCGACGAGGGCCGCAGGCGTCCAACCAGGCCATTCGGCGAACCTCGGCGGTCGCTCGGGCAGATCCTCGGCATGCGTCAGCGGGTTCTCGTCGGCCGGAACCCCGGCGAGGACACGGGAAAGCAACTGCCGTCCGCGCTCGGTTCGCCCGTCACCCACGCCATGACTTAAGCACACGGGCACGACACTCCGTCCCGGCCTGGTCTTGATCGATACCGAGTTCGGCGAATCGAAGATAACGGAACGTACACGGCCGGGGACGCCTCACGTACGAGCTTCCCCATACACATAGACTCCGCCGACGTCCCACCACTTGTGGTGGTGAGCACGTCCCGTCGGGGTAGTACAGCGGACGGGAGAAATCGGCAGATGTCACAGGAGGACATGGATGTCCGGGCAGTACCACCTTGCGGAGGCTGCGCTCTCCGGTGGTGACCGCGGCGTTGTCGTCGCAGTCGCCGTGGTCGCCCTCGCTGCTCTTGCCGTCGGTTATGTGCTGCTCAGGGAGGTGCTGGCCGCGGGCCAGGGCACCGCGAAGATGCAGGACATCGCCAAGGCGGTCCAAGAGGGCGCGGCGGCCTACCTCAAACGACAGCGCAACACCCTGACGATCTTCGGCGTCGTGGTGTTCCTGCTGCTGTTCGCACTACCGGCGGATACCATCAGCGAACGAATCGGCAGGTCGCTCTTCTTCCTGGCCGGCGCGGGGTTCTCGTTCGGTATCGGTTACCTCGGCATGTGGCTGTCCACGCAGGCGAACCTCCGGGTCGCGGCGGCCGCCAACGACGAGGGTGGGCGTGAGAAGGCGACGCGGATCGCGTTCCGCACCGGCGGCGTGGTCGGCATGGCCACCGTCGGGCTTGGTTTGTTCGGTGCCGCACTGGTCGTGCTCGTGTACGCCGGTGAGGCCCCGAAGGTCCTCGAGGGCTTCGGTTTCGGTGCCGCGCTGATCGCGATGTTCATGCGTGTCGGTGGCGGTATCTTCACCAAGGCCGCCGACGTCGGCGCCGACCTGGTCGGCAAGGTCGAGCAGGGCATTCCGGAGGACGACCCCCGCAACGCGGCGACCATCGCCGACAACGTGGGTGACAACGTCGGTGACTGCGCCGGTATGGCCGCGGACCTCTTCGAGTCCTACGCCGTGACCCTGGTCGCCGCGCTGATCCTCGGCAGTGCCGCGTTCGGCACGCAGGGCCTGCTGTTCCCGCTGATCGTTCCGGCCATCGGTGTGATCACCGCCGTCATCGGTGTGTTCATCACCAAGGCACGTCCCGGCGAGAACGGCCTGAGTGCGATCAACCGCTCCTTCTACATCTCCGCGTTGATCTCGTTGGTGCTGTGCACCATCGCGGCGTTCACGTTCCTGCCGACCTCGTTCGCGGGGCTGGAAGGCGCGAAGAACCCGGCGTTGACGGGCAACCCCGGCCTGATCGCCGCGATCGCCGTGATGATCGGCATCGCGCTGGCGGGCGTCATCCTCTGGCTCACCGGGTACTACACCGGCACCGAGCACAAGCCGGTCAAGCACGTCGGTGAGACGTCGGAGACCGGTGCGGCGACGGTGATCCTGTCGGGTATCTCGGTCGGGTTCGAGTCCGCGGTGTACACCGCGCTCGTCATCGGTGGTGCTGTCTACGGCGCGTTCCTGCTGTCCGGTGACGTGACTGTCGCGCTGTTCGCGATCGCTCTGGCCGGTTGTGGTCTGCTGACCACAGTCGGCGTCATCGTCGCGATGGATACCTTCGGCCCGGTGAGCGACAACGCACAGGGCATCGCGGAGATGTCCGGCGACGTGACCGACGAAGGCGCGCAGATCCTGACCGAGCTGGACGCGGTCGGCAACACCACCAAGGCGATCACCAAGGGCATCGCGATCGCGACGGCCGTGCTCGCCGCGACGGCGTTGTTCGGTTCGTACAGCGAGGCGATTCGCGATGCGAAGAACGAGGCACTAGGCGTGGCGCAGGACTTCGCAGCCAACCTGATCAGCCCGAACACCCTCGTCGGTGTGCTGATCGGTGCCGCTGTGGTGTTCATGTTCTCCGGTCTGGCCGTCAACGCCGTGTCCCGTGCCGCAGGTGCGGTGGTGTACGAGGTGCGGCGCCAGTTCCACGACAACCCCGGGATCATGGACGGTTCGGTCCGTCCGGAGTACGGCCGCGTTGTGGACATCTGCACCAGGGACTCGCTGCGTGAGCTGGTGACGCCGGGTCTGCTGGCCGTGTTCGCCCCGATCGCTGTCGGTTTCGGTCTCGGGGTCGAGTCGCTCGCCGGTTACCTCGGCGGCGCCATCGCGACAGGAACGCTGATGGCGGTGTTCCTGGCCAACTCCGGTGGCGCGTGGGACAACGCCAAGAAGCTCGTCGAGGACGGCAACCACGGCGGCAAGGGCTCGGCCGCCCACGAGGCCACCATCATCGGTGACACCGTCGGTGACCCGTTCAAGGACACCGCCGGTCCGGCCATCAACCCGCTGATCAAGGTGATGAACCTGGTGTCGGTGCTGGTGGCGCCCGCCGTGATCACGTTCTCGTTCGGCGCGGACAAGTCCGACGTGCTGCGGATCTTGATCGCACTGGTGTCCGTGGCGATCATCGCCGCCGCGGTGATCGTGTCCAAGCGTCGCGGCAGCGCGATCGCGGACAGCCCGGCGGAACAGGTCAACAGCGCCTGATCGCCCGGATCGTCGAGGGCCACCCCGCCACGGCGGGGTGGCCCTCACTTCGTCCAAACCAGGGCGCGGGTACCGTCGCCCCTGCCATGTCCTCGAGGCCAGGAGAGTTCATGAGTCGTCGCCTTACGTTCGTCGCGTTCGCGGCCGTGCTGGCCCTCAGCGCCTGCTCAAGCAACGACGGCGGGAACGCGCAGAACGCCGCAGGTCAGGGCTCTCCGGCCGGGTCGGCCCAGTCCGTGCAGCCGCCGGCCAACGGCGGCAACGAGCCGACGAAGCCCGCTCCGCCGCCTGCACCGAGCAACGGTGACCCGCAGGTGTGGGTGGGCAACCTCTGCGCGCCGATCAACGACTTCACCAAGTCGATCGCGGGCCGGATGGGCGAGCTGGGCAACGCGACCGACCAGGCGCAGATGCAGGCCAAGCTCGGCCAGTTCATCGACGGCATCGCGGGCAGCCTCGGCGGCACGGTCGACCGGCTCAAGCAGTTGGAGCCCGCGCCGGTCAAGGGCGGCGACGACGTCAAGAACAAGATCATCAGCATGTACTCGGCCTCGCAGAACGCGTTGAAGGAGGCGGCGGCCAAGATCCGCGCCGGTGACCAGGACGCGGCCGCCCAGGTGATGCAGACCCTCGGCGACGAGACCGCCAAGATGACCGACCCGTTCAAGGACAACGACACTGCCGAAGTGCGGGCAGCGATGCAGAAGGCACCACAATGCAAGGACATCCCGAGCAACTGAGCGTGCGCCGCGCCGCGACGGCGTTGGCTGTGCCGCTCCTCATCGGGCTATTGGGCGTGGCGGGGTGCCAGGTCCCGGCGAGCTCGTCGGCCAAACCGGGACCGTCGACCGCTTCGGGTGCCAGCCCGGCGGCGGTCGAGTGGGTCGACCGGCTGTGCGGCGTGATCCTGGAGTACGACGGCACTCCTGTGAAGATCGAGGTGGACTCCACCAGCCCGGACGCCGCGATCGCCTCGTTGAAGCGGTCGCTCGACGGGATGACCGGCCGGATCGACGAGACCCTCGGCAAGCTCAGGGAGGTCGGGCAGGCACCGGTGCCCGGTGGCGACGACGCGGCGCTCGGCCTGGTCACCTCGTTGGAGGACCGCAAGGCGATCGTGCGCCAGTCGTTGGACCGCCTCGGCGGTATCAACGTGGCCGATCGGACGGCGGCGACAGCGGCGTTGCAGGAGGTCGCGCAGAACCTGCAGCGGCTCAAGACACCGGTGAACCCGCTCGAGGGCATGGGCGAGCGGTTCCCGGAGCTCCAAGCGGCCGCTCGCAGCGCGGACAACTGCACGGAGATCACCAGGGTGCGGGCGAGCCGGTCGGCTCTGCCGCCGACGTCGTCCGCCACCTCTGGGTACCCGTCCGGCACGTCGACGCCGCCGACCTCCGGTACGGATGCGTCCACACCGCCGACGGCGACCACTGAACCGACTTTCTGAACCCCGCGGGGTCCGGCGGGATCTCGCGGGAGTGGAACATATGTTCTATTCTGTGACGCGTGGGGCAGATGTCGTTCTTCTCCGCCGAGGCGATGCAGCCAGGGGTGGCCGACCTGGCTGGGCTTCTGTGCGCGTCCGGGCAGGTCGCGCACTTCGCCCGGCGCGCCGCCCGGCTGTCGGTCGTGGTCGGCGAGTCGTGGCGGCGTGACGCGGTGGCCGAGGCCTTCGCCGAGCGGGGGATCGACCCCGAGGTCGGCGTGTCCGACGAGGAACACCCGCTGGTCAGGACCCCGTTCCGGACCGACCTGACCAGTCTGGCCGACGCGTGGACCCACGAGACGGCGAAAGCGGTCCCCGTCGGGCTCGCGTTGGACGGCGCCTCCTTGCGTTTATGGACGCTCGCGACGGGTCGTTGGGTGGGCAGTGGATACGTCCTCGGCCTGGATCCCATGGCGCCGGAGACGCACGAGCCGCTCGTGGGCGCGCTGACCCGGATCGGGCTGCCCGCGACCCTGCTCGGCCCCAAGGCCGGTGCCCCCGGCATACGGCTGACCGGCCGACGCCGGATCGGCCGGCTGGTCGAGTTGGTCGGCAGGATGCCGTCCTCGGCAGCGGAGCCGTACTGGCCGGTGTGAAGATACATCCAAATGGGTGAATTTCCCTCGCGCGCGTAGGGTTGCCTCCAGTGATGCACTCCGACGCGTCGCCGTGCTAGTAGTGGGTTGCCTGCGGACCGTGGCGCAACGGGCCTCACATGCGGCGGGACGCGCTGGGGTAACGAGTCGGATGCTCTCGGCGAGTTAGAGAGGGTCACCGGCGGTGACCCGGACGAAACGCCAATGGGCGGTGTGCCCCGGGCCACCTCCGCTACGGCCAGCGGCACCGGGCAGTGCACACTGACGGGCTGATGCTCGAAGCCGAGCATCTCGACAGGCGGGACAGAGGGCAGGAAAGCGTGGCAGCAACTCGGACGAAGAAGAGCGACGGTTCGGCCAACGGCGCTGTGCGCCGGCTGGTGATCGTCGAGTCGCCCGCCAAGGCGCGCAAGATCGCCTCCTACCTCGGTCGCAACTTCGTGGTCGAGTCGTCCAAGGGACACATCAGGGACCTGCCCCGCAAGGCGGCGGAGGTGCCGGCGAAGTACAAGGGCGAATCGTGGGCCAACCTCGGTGTGAACGTCGACGGCGGGTTCGAGCCGATCTACATCGTCACCCCGGACAAGAAGTCGACCGTCACCGAACTGAAAGAGGCGTTGAAGGACGTCGACGAGGTCTACCTCGCGACAGACGGTGACCGCGAGGGCGAGGCCATCGCGTGGCACCTGCTCGAGACGCTCAAGCCCAAGGTGCCCGTGCGCCGGATGGTCTTCTACGAGATCACCGAACCGGCCATCCGCGAGGCCGCGGCCAACCCGCGTGACCTGGACCAGCACCTGGTGGACGCCCAGGAGACCAGGCGAATCCTCGACCGGCTGTACGGCTACGAGGTCAGCCCGGTGCTGTGGAAGAAGGTCATGCCGAGGCTGTCGGCGGGCCGTGTGCAGTCGGTAGCCACGCGGATCGTGGTGCAGCGCGAGCGCGAGCGGATGGCGTTCGTCTCCGCCTCGTACTGGGACATCGCGGCGACCATGGACGCCGGCGAGAACGTGGACCCGCGCACCTTCGGCGCCCGGCTGATCGCCGTGGACGGCAGCAAGCTCGCCACCGGTCGTGACTTCGGCCCGGACGGCAAGCTCAAGAACGCCGGCGACGTCCGCCTGCTCGACGAGACCGAGGCACGCCGCCTCGCCCAGGCGCTCGACGGTGTCGACATGCGCGTGGCGAGCGTCGAGGAGAAGCCGTACACGCGGAAGCCGTACGCGCCGTTCATGACCTCGACGCTGCAGCAGGAGGCCAGCCGCAAGCTGCGCTTCTCCGCGGACACGACGATGCGTGTCGCGCAGCGCCTGTACGAAAACGGCTACATCACCTATATGCGTACCGACTCCACGACGCTGTCGGAGACAGCGATCGCGGCGGCCCGTGCGCAGGCCGAGAGCCTGTACGGCAAGGAGTTCGTCCACCCGACGCCACGCCAGTACACGCGCAAGGTCAAGAACGCGCAGGAAGCACACGAGGCGATCCGCCCGGCCGGTGAGGTGTTCCGCACGCCCGGCCAGGTCGCCAACGAGCTCCAGTCCGACGAGTTCCGGCTCTACGAGCTGATCTGGCAGCGCACGATCGCCTCGCAGATGGCGGACGTCCGCGGCACCACGATGACCGTGCGGATCGTCGGCACGGCGGGATCGGGCGAGGAATGCACGTTCTCGTCGTCCGGTCGCACCATCACGTTCGCGGGCTTCCTGAAGGCGTACGTGGAGACCGTCGACTCCGAGCAGGGCGGCGAGGCCGACGACGCCGAGCGCAGGCTGCCGTTGTTGGTCAAGGACCAGCCGGTGACCGCGACCGAGCTGACCGCGGACGGGCACTCGACCAACCCGCCGCCGCGCTACACCGAGGCCAGCCTGATCAAGGCGCTGGAAGAGCTGGGCATCGGCCGTCCGTCGACGTACTCGCCGACCATCAGCACCATCCAGGCCCGCGGTTACGTGTGGAAGAAGGGCGCCGCGCTGGTCCCGTCGTGGATCGCGTTCGCCGTGGTCGGCCTGATGGAGCAGCACTTCGGCAGACTGGTGGACTACGACTTCACCGCGACGCTGGAAGACGAGCTCGACGGCATCGCCGAGGGCCGCCAGGAGCGCAACGACTGGCTGTCGGGCTTCTACTTCGGCGGCGACGTGGGCCCGGAGGGCTCGGTCGGCCGGGCGGGCGGGCTGAAGAAACTCGTCGGCACGGGTGTCGACGAGATCGACCCGCGGCTGGTCAACTCGATCCCGATGTTCGACGACGCCGAGGGCCGCAAGGTCGTCGTGCGCGTCGGCCGCTTCGGTCCGTACCTGGAGCGCGAGGTCGACGGCCCAGGAGAAGACGTCACAGCCCAGCGGGCCAACCTGCCCGAGGACCTGCCGCCGGACGAGCTCACCCTGGAGATCGCCGAGCAGCTGTTCGCCACCCCGCAGGAAGGCCGGTCGCTCGGCACGGACCCGGTGTCCGGGCACGAGATCGTCGCCAAGGACGGCCGTTTCGGCCCGTACGTGACCGAGGTGCTCCCGGAGGAGAACGGGAACAAGAAGGTCAAGCCGCGTACCGGCTCGCTCTTCAAGTCGATGACGCTGACGGACGTGACGCTGGAAGACGCGTTGAAGCTGCTGTCGTTGCCGCGAGTGGTCGGCAAGGACCCGCAGTCCGGCGACGAGATCACCGCGCAGAACGGCCGTTATGGCCCGTACCTGAAGAAGGGCACGGACTCGCGGTCGCTGGCGACCGAGGACCAGATCTTCACGGTCACGCTCGACGAGGCGCTGAAGATCTACTCGGAGCCGAAGAAGCGCGGGCGTGCCGCGGCGGCCTCGGCGCCGCCGTTGAAGGAGCTCGGCAACGACCCGGTCTCCGGCAAGCCGATGGTCGTCAAGGACGGCCGTTTCGGCCCGTACGTGACCGACGGCGAGTTCAACGCGTCGCTGCGCAAGTCCGACAGCGTGGAAGCGCTGACTGACGATCGTGCCGCCGAACTGCTGGCGGAGAAGCGTGCGAAGGGCCCGGCTCCGAAGAAGGCACCGGCCCGCCGCAAGACGACCACGACGAAGACAGCGTCGACGAAGACGGCGACCAAGACCGCCGCGTCGAAGACGACCGCCTCGAAGACGACCGCCTCGAAGACGGCTGCTTCGAAAACGGCTGCTTCGAAAACGGCTGCCAAGCCGCGTGCGGCGTCGTCTCGCGCCAAGTCCAAGTCGTAGTCCTGGTTCAGCGTGATGTGGAGGTGGGTCTTGCCCGCCTCCACATTTCTGTGCCTGCGGTCTGTGGGTGGGCGGCCACCGGCCCCCGATCACCAGCCTAGCGGGGGCGGGCGACAGAACTGGGGGAGTCCGGGGAGTTGTCCACAGCCCTCGATGAGGCGGCTACCTGCTAAAACGCTGGACCATTCATGAACCATCCCAAGCCTGTGGATAACCTGTGCGCAGTTCCGCTCCGCTGTCGGCACATGCCAGTAGTGTGGAATCGGGGGCTACTCAGTACGGACAACCGGCTGCGGGACGCTGGAAACCCTGAAGAGCCAAGGTGATTGGATCCCACAGAACGACACAGTGGACGCGTGGCGTCGACAATGGATTCAGGGCGGCTCCCGGTCGCTGAAATCCTGTGTAGACAGTGCGATGCCGGTGCGGCGCCGCCCCCGTGCCCAGTTATCCACAGGCATTTTCGGCTTTGACCTGCTGAGAACGTGGAAAACGCATGATCCACAGGGTGGTTGTGGACAACTTCTGTCCGGGGGAGGGTGGTTCCGGCGGGAAGCGATAGCGTGGATGTGACAGTGACGGGCCAGGGGAGGGGCGCTGTGTACGGTGAGGCCGAGCGGCGGGTCGTCGAGATGTGGTTTCGGCGCCGGGGCCTGCCGATGGTCGTGCGGCGGCAGGTCAGGGGCACGTCGCTGCTGTCCCGCGCCACGCCCGCGTTGGTGTTCCTCGTCCTCTTCCGGCCGCTGCTGAGCTGGGTCAACAAGGAGTTGGACAAACTAAACGTCAGCACGGCGGAGGCGCCGTACGTCATCGGCCTGCTCGCGCTGTCGCTGGGGACGTTCGTCGTGCCCTTCCTGGTCGCGTGGTTCGTGTCGCGGTCGTTGCGCGCGCGTTCCGAGCTGAAGCGGCTGCTGATCGCCGCCGCCGTCCTCGTCCTCGGTGTGGTGGCGCTGCCGATCGTCCAGAAGAAAATCGGCCAGATCAGCAACGTCCCCATCACCATGGGGACGTATGCGGTCATCGCCGTCGTGGTCCTCTTTCTCGTGTTCGTCGGAGCCGGGTCTGTTCTCGCCTGGACGCTGCGGGTCGCCGTCCGGCACGTTCGTGACGTCGGCAACCTGGCGAGCCGGGCGCTGCCGCTGCTGATGATCTTCATCCTGTTCGGGTTCTTCGCCACCGAGACGTGGCAGATCGCGCAGAAGCTCCAGGGCGCGGACGGCAGGCGGACCAACCTCTGGCTGGTCATCGGCTTGTTCGCGTTGCTCGCGTCCCTCTTCCTGATCGCCATCCTGCGCGACGAGGGCCGTGAGGTCCTGCTCAAGCACCGCGCCGCGAGCATGAAGGACTACGAAGCCGTCCTGGACAAGACCCCGCTCAACCACGACGTGCCAGACATCCACAACCATCCGCTGACCCGCCGCGAGAAGCTCAACCTGGCCGTCGTCGTGTTCCTCGCGCTGGCTCTGCAGGCCGTGGTCTTCGCGTTCGTCGTCTTCTGGTTCCTCGTCGTGTTCGGGCTGATGGCGATCGACGACAGCGTGATCAACGGGTGGCTCGGCCACGGGCCGTCCGAGAGCGGTCACCTGTTCGGTGTTCCGTTACGCGGTGTGAGCGACGAGTTGATCCTGGTCTCGATGTTCCTCGCTGGCTTCTCCGGGATGTACTTCGCCGCGTCCAACGCGACGGATCCCACGTACCGCAAGTCTTTCTTCGATCCGTTGATGGCCGATCTCGCGGTCAGCCTGGCCGCGAGGGACGCGTATCTCACGTTGTGGGACAAAGATGGTGGCCCGCCGGGCTACCCTGAAGAGGGACCTTTGGCGACGAAGGGTGACCTGGAGTGGCAGAGAACTCAGTGACCGGGGTCGACGGCACGTATGAGCCCGTACCGCCGCCGTGGTTGTCCGACCCGCTCTCCGGCCTGGTCACAGGCGCGAACCTGCCGTCGCAGCGCCGGGACGAGTTACCCATGGTCAAGCCCGATCTGCCGGACCCGGACGACATCAGGGCCGCCGTCGAGGCCGCGCTGGAAGCGGAGGAGGAGCAGTCGGCCCCGCCTCCCCAGACGCCGCCGCAGCAGCCGCCGAGCACGACGCCCGGCCTGCTCAGGCAGTGGCCCGCCGCCGCGGCCGTCGCCCGCGGCCTGCGTGCGACCAAGGACCGGATCACCGCCGCGCCCGCCGAGCGCAGGCCGGCCGGGATGCGCAGCGGGATGGCCGTCGTCGTGGTGATCGTGCTGGTCACGGTGGTGATCCTGTACTTCGTGATCACCAGCTTGGTGAACACCTTCAGCCAGCTCTTCGGGTGACATCGGCTGAAGCTACGCTGGTGTGTGCCGAAATGAGGTGGGGCATATCAGCGCAGGCGGGGACCAGACTGCACGGACCGAGGACATGGCGTCGGTCCGCTCCGACGCGTCCTTGGCACACCGGATCCGCAGCGTGCTGGCCATCCGGCCGTTTCGCAGGCTCTGGGGTGTCAGCTTCATCTGCAGCATGGGCGACTGGCTCTCGCTGCTGGCACTCACCGGCCTGATCACGAAGCTCACCAACGACTACGCGTTCCAGAACTACGCGTTCGCCGGGGTCGTGCTGACCCAACTGCTGCCAGGGCTGCTGTTCGCGCCGTTCGGCGGGCTGCTGGCGGACCGGTTCGACCGGCGCAAGGTCATGGTCGCCTGCGACGTCATGCGCGCGGGTCTGCTCGTGTCCATCGCGGTCGTCGGCTCGCCGGTCTGGCTGCTCATCGCGAACTTCCTGGTCGGCTGCTGCCAACTGCTGTGGATCCCGTCGAAGGACGCGGCGGTGCCCAACCTGCTGCGCCGCAAGGACCAGGTCGAGACGGCCAACCAGCTGTCACTGGTGATGACCTGGGGCATCTCGGTGATCGCGGGTGCCGGGCTGTACGCGCTGCTCTACGGCATCTCCCAGCAGGTGTTCCACGTCAAGCTGGACGACACGGGCATGGGCATGGCCACGATCATCGTGGGCATCAACGCCCTGTTCTACCTGACGTCGGCGATCATCATTGCCACCCGCATCCCCGAGCTGTCCATCCGAGTGACCTCCGCCACGCCGGCCAAGCCGGACGGTCCGGCGGCGCCGGAGGGCAATCCCGGTCTCTGGGCGTTGCTGCGGGAAGGCCTGCGGTTCATCCGCAGTACGAGGCTGGTGCGTGGCCTGCTGATCGGCATGACCGGGGCGTTCGCCGCGGCGGGCGCGCTCGTCGGCAGCTCCAAGCCGTACTCGTCCAGCCTGATGGGCGGAGACTCGGCCTTCGGCTGGCTGTTCGCGGCGCTGTTCATCGGCATCGGCACCGGTATGGCGTCCGCCACCAAGATGGCGCAGCGGATTCCGCACAACCGCCTGTTCGGCATCTCGATCGTGCTGGCCGGCCTCGGCCTGCTGCCGACCGCAGCCTCGCCGCACCTGTGGGTGTCGCTGATCGCGGTCGCGTTCGTCGGGGCGTGCGCCGGGATCGCGTTCCTCACCGGTGTCACCATCATCGGTACGCAGGTCGAAGACGCCGTCCGTGGCCGGATCAACGCGATCTACCAGTCGCTGATGAAGATCATCCTGGCCGGGTCGATGATCCTGGTCCCGGTGTTCATCGGCCTGGTCCGGCCGCGCAACGTGGAGATCTTCGGCAGTCCCGTGCGGATCGACGGCACCCGGCCGGTGCTGTTCGTCGCCGGGCTGATCGCCGCGGTCGTCGGCGTGATCGCGTACCGGCAAATGGACGACCGCCGCTCCGAGACGATCCTCGCCGACCTGAAGGCGGCGATCCGCGGCAAGCCGCAACGCTCGACCGGCCTGCTGATCGCGGTCGAAGGCGACACGGCCCAGGACACTGCGGCCCAGTCCCGGCTGCTGACCGACTGGCTGCGCAAGTCCGGCAACCGGGAGATCATGCTGGCGACCGACCCGACGCTCAACGACCGGCGACTGCGCGCCGTGCTCGCAGGCGCCGAACTGACCGGCGCGCGGGCGCACGCGCTCGTGGCAGCCGCCGTGCGCGCGGACATCGTCGAACGGGAGATCCGCCCGGCGCTGGACCGCGGCGCGATCGTGGTCATGGAGCGGTTCGTCGACAGCCCGTTCGCGCACCTGTCCGCCGTCGCGGGGCTCGACCCGGAGGAGATGGAAGGCCTGACCGACTGGGCCACCGCGAAGCTGCGGCCGGACCTGACGGTGCTGCTCGACCGCGACCCGGCGACGTTGCCGCCGACGAAGTTCCAGTCGAACGACCACCACTGGCGCGTCCAGAACGTCCTGATGGACATGGCATCGTCCGACCCGGACCGCTATGTCGTGGTCGACACCGATGACGATGACGAAGCCACCGCACAGCGCGTCGAGATGGCGGTGCGTGGCGCGATCGCGGCCCGCAAGCTCGGGCTCGACGAAGGTGAACGGACGCCAGTGGAGGCCTAGTGACCGTCTGGTCGCAAGTTGTCGGGCAGGCAGACGCCGTCGCGGTACTGACCAAGGCAGCTCAGGCAGCGGCGTTGATCGTGCGCGGTGAGCAGGCCGCGTCGGGCGGCATGACGCACGCCTGGTTGTTCACCGGACCGCCTGGCTCAGGGCGTTCCACGGCGGCGCGTGCGTTCGCGGCGGCCCTGCAGTGCGATTCGGGCACGGGTTGCGGTGAGTGCAGCGGTTGCCGCACAACCATGGCCGGGACGCACGCGGACGTACGGCTGGTCGTACCCGAGGGGCTGTCCATTTCGGTCGCCGAGATGCGTGCGCTCGTGCAGACGGCGGCCCGGCGCCCGACCGGTGGCCGCTGGCAGGTCGTGATCATCGAGGACGCCGACCGGCTCACCGAAGGCGCGGCCAACGCGCTGCTGAAGGCGGTCGAGGAGCCGCCGGAGCGGACCGTGTTCCTGCTGTGCGCGCCGTCGGACCACCCGGACGACGTGTCGGTGACGATCCGGTCCCGGTGCCGTGGTGTGTCGTTGCGGATCCCCCCGGCGGCGGCGATCGCGGAAGTCCTGGTGACCCGCGACTCGGTCGACCCGGACACGGCGAAATGGGCCGCGTCGGTGTGCGGCGGACACGTCGGCCGCGCTCGGCGCCTGGCCACGGACGAGGCCGCGCGGGAACGCCGTGCGGCAGTGTTGCGGATCCCGTTGGGTCTCCGCAGGCCGGGGGACGTGTTCTCGCTGGCGGACGAGCTGGTCAAAGCGGCCGAGAACGAGGCGTCCGAGCAAAGCGGATCCCGTGACGAGGCCGAACGCGACGCGCTGAAGACGGCGTTGGGCGCTGGGGGTACAGGAAAGGGCACCGCGTCGGCGACCAGGGGGTCGGCGGGTGCGTTGAAGGAGCTGGAGCGCAGGCAGAAGTCCCGCGCGACCCGTACCCAACGCGACACGCTCGACCTGGCGCTGGTCGACTTGGCCGGGTTCTACCGTGACGTGCTGGTCACCGGCAGCGGGTCGGAAGCCGCGTTGAACCACCCGGACCACGCGAACGACGCGCGTACCGCATCCGCTTCGTGGTCGCCCGAGTCGACGCTCCGGCGCCTCGAAGCCGTCCTGTCGTGCCGCGAGGCGCTGGAGCTGAACGTGAAGCCACGCATCGCCGTCGAGGCGATGGTGACCACGCTCTACTACGGCTGATCAGTCTTGTCAGGGCCCGCCGCGGGCTGGGTCCGGCGGATCCGGCGTGTGGGCAGCGCGGCGACGAGGATGACGCCGACCAGCAGCATGGTCGTACCGGTCCAGAAGATCGGGATGGCCTGGTAGGCGCTGGTGTACGCCAGGATCGGCTCCTTCGGCGCCGGTGCCTTGGCCGGCGGCTGCGCCGGCCCACCCGCGGTCCCGCACACCACACCACCGGCCGGTGCCGCGGCACGCGAAACCTGCTCACCGAGGGAAACCTGTGCCAACGCGGACGGCAGACCAGGCAGACCGAGCGCCTGCGTCGGCAGCACCTGCAGGTCCAGCATCCGCGCACTGGCGGCGAGCTGGTGGCCCTTGAACGGCTGCGTCATGTCCTCGGCCTTCTGCTGCAGGCCTGCGATGGACAGCCGCAGCACACCGATGTCGAGCTTCAACTTGTTGAGCTCACCGGCCTTGGACTGCAGCGGGGAGTCCTTCGGCAGCGCGTTGGCCAGGTCGCCGATCAGCGGCAGCTTCTTCAACGCGTCCGGAAGCTGACTGGTCAGGTCCGGCAGCGGAATGCCGATGGGAACGTCGAAAGTCGGGTTGGCGGCGTCCAGTTTGAACAGGACCTTGTCGCCCTGCTTCACCTCGAGCACAGGGGCGGTGTACTTGACGGTCGAAGTCTTCGCGTCGCCGGTGGCCGTGACCTGCAGCGTCGGCTGGCTGACGACGTTCAGCGAAAGCGAGAACGGCGTACCCGCCAGCAGGTTGAGGCTCGCGACCTGCAAAGTGGACGTGGACCGGACAGCCTTGTTGGCCGAGCCGGGAATGTCGACGAGGTCCACAACCGACCGCGTGGACAACGTGTTCGGCAGGCTGATGAGTGAACCCGCGCCATCAGCCTTGTTCGGACCGGGCAGCAGACCACCGAGCTCGGCAAGCGGGCCAGGAAGAGCCTTGAGCTGGTCGGTGAGGGCGGTGAGCTGGTCGGGGGCGAGCTTCGACTCGGTCAGCTTCCCGCTGAGGTCGGTGATGCCCGGCAACGTCGGAATGGCGTTGAGCAACGACAAACTGGCTACAGACGTACTCGCGTCGGACAGCGGGGTGACGCAGGGACCCAGCGTCTCGCTCCACCGGGCATGCGCGCTGCCGTTCAACAACCCGACCTTGATCAGGGCATCGAGGGGAGTCTTCGGCGGATTGAGCCCGAACGTCGTCGGCTTCTCGTTGTCGGGAAGAGCGGTCTGCGCGACAGCGCCGGGAGACTGCGGACTCTTGCCCTGCACAGCGACCCCACCCGGAGAAGCCTGCGCGATGGCCCGTTCGGCGATGAGCGCGGACTCGGAGTTGACCTGAGCACTGGACAGCCCGAACCCGACCTCCAACGCGGACTGCTTGGGCAACTTGTCGGAGTACCCGGGAAGGATGGTGTTGGTCGGCGCGGACGAAGGAAGAAGGCGGATCATCGTGAGCGCGGTACCAGCGTCCCCGATGGCATGCCCCAACGGCTGCGGACCGATCGGGCTCGACGCAGGAGGCGAGTTCGGATCCTTGGGGGGCGGAAACGGCGTCGTCGAAGGCGGCTGAGCAGCGGCAGCAGTAGGCGCAGCCACCAGCGCGAGCACGGCGACAACCACCGGCATGGCCCAACCGGCAGGCATGCTTCTCCGCATAAAACGTCTCCTCTTTGCGACCGCCGTCACACACCCCAACGACCAACCAGCCGATAGGTGACTCCCCCACGTGGGTGGTCGTAAACCCGTCGACGACACCCGCTACACTGAACAAGTACACGCCGCCTTAGCTCAGACGGCTAGAGCGACGCACTCGTAATGCGTAGGTCAAGGGTTCGATTCCCTTAGGCGGCTCCACCACCAGATCGCAGTTCACCTCGTGTGAGCTGCGGTTTTGTGTATCAGGAGCTGATCTGCCGAAGGGTTACGCCGTCAGATGCGGCGACTTGTGAGCCCGAAGTGAGCCCATGGGTTCGGGCGTGAGCCCGAGGGATCAGCCGGGCTGCTGCCTCGGCTGCGTCTTGCGCGACCTGCGGAAGCACGCTCGTGTACGTGTCCGAGGTGATCGTGATCGAGGAGTGTCCCAGCATCTCCTGGACGATCTTCATGTCCGCACCGGCTGCCAATGCCAGCGTGGCCGCTCCGTGCCTCAAGTCGTGCAGGCGCACCGGAGGCAGACCAGAAGCCTTGACGGCGCGTTCAAACGCGTCGGACAACCACCCTGGGTGAAGCCATGCGCCGTCGTCTTGAGTGAAGACGCGTCCGCTGTTCTCCCAAGCTGGTCCCCACGCCATCCGTTCGGACGACTGCTGAGCCCGATGTGACTGCAGCACGTTGACCGTCTCTGCATCGAGGGCGACTACCCGGGCACCGCTGTCTGACTTCGGGTCGCTCTCCTCGATCTCCCAGCCATCCTGCACGAGCTGCGTGGCCACGGTGAGTGTGCGGGCTTCGAGATCAACCTCGAGCCACCGCAGCCCGCAAGCTTCACCCCGCCGGAGTCCTCGGAGATCGCCTTCCTCCTTGGAGAGAAGTGAGCGATCGGCCTAAGGATCTTGAAAGCTGGGTAGCAGAGTTCGCTGATGAAATGGGAAAGCTGCTGTCTGCTGTTTTCGACGACGCTCCGAGTGTCCTCATTACGCGACACAAAGACAAGCTGGTAGTCGCCACAGATGGGCATGTTCCGTTGTCTGCTGCGGACGGCGTCAAAGTAGGAACGCTAGATATTAGCCTTCTGTGTCAAATCGACGCGTCTAAACAATATCTCGCGGTTAACTACTCATATATCAAACTTCGATCAAGTATTGATCGTGTTCCCATGGTGCGGTGGGAATACGAACGTGACGCATACAACAAGCCTACCGCCCACATTCAAGTACATGGCCACCGAGGAGCGCTCTCACATCTCCTCTCCAGGACCGGACATCCGACACCTCACAGCATGGAATCTCTGCACTTGCCGGTCGGCGGCGCTCGATTCAGGCCGTGCTTGGAAGACGTAGTTGAGTTTTTGGTGCGCGACTGCCGGGTGCGTGCGAGGCCGGGCTGGAAGGAAGCCGTTTCGGCAGGCCGTGAGCGTTGGCGCCGCTACCAGGCTCGAACTGTTGTAAGGGACATGGCAGCAGACGCGGCTGACGTTCTCCGCAAGTTGGGTTACACCGTCATTCCTCCAGAGCAGGGCGATCCCCCTGACTCTGAAAAAGCCCTGGCCACTTGGTGAAGTCGTCCGTCCGTGTTAGACCTGCTGTGACCGGTTGTTGCCTATATTGCGCAAACGAGGCTGTTAGTTGTTGCCTGCTGGCCTGAGCAGATCGTTCAGGCGCCTGAGGGCAGCGTTCCCGGCGTCGCTGATGTCGGTGAATCCGCCGTCGTGGGCTGCGCGGATGGTGCGCTGGATTTGGTGTGGCAACCGGTGCGATTCGGCGGATGCCAAGGCCGTGCGTAGCGCATCCGCGGCGGCGTCTAGTTTGCCTGCGGCGAGGAGGACTTGCCCGGCGGTGACGCGCTCGATGATGTGCCACTGCGGCGCGGCAGGCAGAGCATCCAGCTGCGCGGTCTCCATGATCCGTGCAGCGATGTTGGGGCGGCCGGTGGAGATCAGGCCGCGTAGCTGTACTTCGCGGAAAGTGAAGGGGTTGAACAGCATTCCGCGGGCGGTTCCACTGTCGAGGAGATCCCGGTAGCCGCTGATGGCGTAGTCGAACAGGTCCGGGTCGTCTTGTTCGCCAGCTGCTCTCGCGAGCAGCGCGTAAGCGGCGCCTTGCCCTTCGCGGTCGGTGGATACCTCGATCGCGCGGCCAAGGCGCGCGATTGCTGCCGCTGGATGGTCTGCCTTGCGGAGTTCGTTGCCGTGCATTCGTAGGGCGTGAGCCAGGAACACCGGATCGTCGAGGCGTTCGGCGACCTGCAACGCCTTTCCGGTCCATCGTGCCGCGGCCGTGAGCCGTTCTTCAGGCAGCACGGTGCCCAGCGAGACGCCGAGTGCGGCTCTGCCGTGGCCGAGGAGGATGAGCGTGTCTCGTTCGGCATGGCCTTCGGCGGCGCGTGCCTCCAGGCGGGCGACCAGCGGCCATAGCTCGTTGACCGCGTCCACCGCACGCCCGGACTGCCGGGCTATTTCGGCGAGTCGGATGGTGGAGTCGCCGAACTGGAGCATGGCCGCGAAGTCGGCGTCGTTGGTGTCGGTCACTCCGAGTACGTGTGTCGGCAGGCCCAGCGTTTGAGCGATGTGGCGTCGGGTGCTGACGTCGCTGATGATCCTCCGGCGGGTCTCAATCATCGAAACGTAGGTCTTGTCATAGCCGAGGAGCGCGGCGAGGCGGTCCTGGCTGATCCTGTTGAGCCGCCGATAGACTCGCAGAATCGTTGCCAGATCACGGCTTCTGAGCGCGGTGCTTGCCTCGGGTGCGGACCACATCCAAACCGCAGGAGCCAGTCGAGGGGTCGGGATCGATGGCGGTTTGTGCTTGGCGCTGGCGTGGCAGGTGGGGCAAACAAGCTCGGTGGCGAACCTGCTCAACTCCGCGCCGCACGCGTCGCACCGTCCGCCTGTCATGGCCCTATCCGACCAGTTCCGGGGTGTCCTTGCGCAGCCGGTCGTACCAGGTGGCGATCGAGCGCTTGTAGCCGTCGGGCATGTTCAAAGTGGGCACTTCGTTTTCGGTGAACAGGCCGATTTCCTTGTGCTCATAAGAAAGCACTGGCTCGGTGTTGCCGTCGACGTAGCATCCGTAGGTCACGATGAACACGTGCTTCTCGGCCACGTCGATGTAGTACATCCACGTGTCGAGGAGCGGGCCGGTGGTCACTCTCCACTGGGTCTCTTCGGTGATCTCGCGGGCGACGCACTCTTCGGGTGTCTCGTCGAGTTCGATCCGACCCCCAGGCAGTTCCCACTCGTTCCGTTCGTTCTTGAGCAGCAGCACTGTTCCGCCGCGCACGACCACGCCCTTGATCGAAACGGGAAACGTGCGCGGAACGTAGTCGGGCTGGCTCATCGAGGCGTCCTCCGAAGTCGCTGACTAGCTGCTCACAGGCAACGTAGCACCGCCGCGCTGGCAAGTGGGCGACGGAGGGTTGACAGTCTGTCACTGGACGTGGCTGCTCAATCCGGTTGTGCTGGATGTACCGGCTCGACCAGTTTGGGGAGGTAGGAATGGTGCTCGACTCACTTGAGCGCTATCACGTCGGAGTCCACGAGGTCCCGGCCGCGCTTGCTGAGCGCGGGCTCGCATTGGTTGAAGGTCTGGCCGACTCCTCGGACCTATTGCGGTTGGCGGAGTCGACCGGGACGGTTGTGCCGCATCGGGACAGTGGAGCTGACGGCGTCACCACGGTTGCTGATCTTGGCGCCGAGCGGGTTCAGAGCGGCTTTGCCGGGTTCAGTGCCTGCGCTCTCAATCCGCACACCGATCGATCGGGCGTCGACCATCCGCCAGTGCTGCTGATGACGAGCTGTGGCCAGCCAGCAGTCACAGGCGGCGAATGCGTGTTGATCGACGGCCAGGCGGTCTACAACGAACTCGCCGAGTCCGAGCCGGATGCATTGCGCGCGTTGTGCGCTCCCCGCTCCGTGCTGTTCGGCGGCGCCGCCGGTTACCTCGGTTCGATCTTCACTGACGTTGAGGACGGTTGGGTTGCGATCCGCCTGCGGTTGGATGACCTCGCCCAGTTCTCGCCCGAGGTAGACCGCTGGCTGCCGACCTTGCGAGCTGCGATCGACCGGCACGCGATGAGGATCAACCTGGACACTGGCCAAGGCTATGTACTGAACAACCGCCGTTGGCTCCATGGCCGTCGCGCCTTCACTGGTCAGCGCGTGGTCTTCCGCGTCAACGCGAGCCCTCTGCCACACCTGGGGATTCCGTTCGGCTTCCGGTCAAGTCCGGTAGCAGCGTCGAGCGGGACACGGTGACATGCCATGTCCGCTCGGGCGAGGAGTGCAAGACGGCTGGCCAGCCTGTTGACAACAGCGGCTGGCGTCCACGTGATCGTTCAATACCAACGCGACCGGAAGCGCTATCGGGTGATCTGGGAGGGTGGCCCGGCCGTTGACGCGATGCGTGGCCTGGCGTGCGACCACCTTGACCAGTTGAGCGCGCTTGAGATGAGCGGACTTGACTGGTCCCGCGCTGCGGCATGACCGCATGGATGTCGTGACTGCTGCTGGTGTGTTCCGACTCCTGCTGCATGTGGTCGAGGTTGACGGCCGTTCGATCGAGTTCGAGGCATCCGCTTGTGGTTCGCGTACTGCGGTGCTGCCTGCGTGTTGCTGGACGAGGAGCCTCCCGGCAGGCGCGAACGGTGCCCGATTTGCTTCCGGTAGACGTGAGCCCGAAGTGAGCCCGGACGGTTCATAACGACTCGGGCCAGACGATCATGGAACGGTGCTGCCCGGAACCCTTCGACATGATCACTACGGAACTCGTAATGCGTAGGTCAAGGGTTCGATTCCCTTAGGCGGCTCCCCGGCGATCAACTCGCTGACCTGCGGCGCCCGACGCAGTACCGTGCGTTCCCCGGCGGGACTTCCGGTGGCCGGGTCAGCGATGATCTCGTGGCGGATGGTCCGTCCAGACGGTACGGTTCGCGTCGCTGGCTGCAGTTGGTTTTTGCATGCTTTCCGTTGAGGGGTTAGCTGGGTAGCGCCCAGCCGAGGACGACGGTGGTTCCCCTGCTGTCGTGGTGCAGGTTGAACACGTCCGACAGTGCGCGCATGAGCGACAAGCCGCGACCGCGAAAGCCCGGGTCGGCAGCGGGGCGCCGCCAGGTGCCGTCATCCGACACGACGACTCGGACCACTGATGCGTCTCGGTCCTGGGCCGCGAACACGACTACCGCGCCGGTTTGATCGTCGGCGTAGGCGTGCTCGACGGCGTTCGCGATCGCTTCGTCCACGACTAGCACGACGTCGTCGGACCGCTCGGCGGTCAGGCCGATGTCCTGGGTCCAGTCGCGGACGCACGCCCGCAGGATCGCCAGCTTGGCAGGTGTTGCAGGCACCCTGAAGTGGAAATGAGGCTGGGTGAGGTCCGCGTCGCGGACGACATCGGCCGCCAGGTGCGGCAGCGAGCCCGCCCATTGGAGCGCCGGTGACGGCACTCGGTGACCGTTGTGCGTGCCCTGCATGGTGTTCACACCCCCAGTGGGGTCGCGGTCGGTTCCTACGCCCTGGCTCCTTGGTACCCCCCTGCCCAGTCCCGGCAAACTCAGCGACCGGAAGGGCGGACGAGGCTTGGCCGACCGGCACACACGACTCACCCACCAATTGCCATGCTCTCTGTTCCGTCAGTGGCTCACATCTCCGACTGATACGGCTCCACACCCGTGGCAACGAGGTACTTGACAGTCTCGGCGGGCGGTGTCGTGGGGGCGTCCGGGACACGTGGTACGTGCTGAGCGAGATCGACGGCGATGTGAGGGCGGCGGAAGCCGCCGGTCGTTGCGTTGCGTCTGCTGCTGGGCCGTGCGGCCCAGCACGGCCGGGGCGTTGTCAGTCTTGGTGGCGCGGTTCGGTGTTGAGGCGCTGCGTCTCGTTGAGTTGTTGTGCTTCGTGGAGTTGGTCTTCGAGGGTGACGATCCGGCAGGCGGCGTCCAGGCCGGTGCCCTGATCGACCAGTTCCCGAACGCGGGCGGCCAACCGCAGTTGGTGGCGCGAGTAACGGCGGTGCCCGCCGGCGGAGCGCTGCGGTTCGATCAGTTTCGCTTCGTCCAGGCTGCGCAGGAATCCCGGCGTGGTGCCCAGCATCTCCGCAGCCCGCCCCATGGTGTAGGCGGGGTAATGCTCATCATCGAACTTGTCACCCGCGCCGGGCGCGGGCGTGTTACGGGGGTCAGGGATCATCGAGCCTCCACATCACGAAGGGGCCCCGGGAGCGCATATCGCGCTCCCGGGGCCCTGGGTGGGTTTCATCATCGTCAACCGGCCGTGAGACCGGTTGGACGTACCCGCGTCCAACCCATGGGTACAGATCGCGGGGATCGCTTGTCAGTAACCGAGAACCACCTACCAATCCGATGGGCCTGCGGTACCCGCCCGGCGAACTACAGCCACGACGGGCGATCAGATGACGTGTCCCTTCCCTTCTGTCTCTTCCTTGATCCTGCTGGTTCGGTACTGCTGTGGCGATCACCGTCTGGAACCCCTTGCCTAGATCGGCCCCAGCACGCGTCATACGCCACTGATCAGTGGCCGCAACCCCTTCTCCTGACCGGCTGCGGCCACCTGACCGTCGTTACTGCTGTCCTCGCACTGCTACTTCATCAAACATCGTGGGCGCACCGTCTCCACCCACACCATGCACTTACTTGCTCACCGGGACTGGTACTGCCTGGAACTTCTGGTCCCGGTGTTACTGCACGGCCGTCCGGACGTTCGTCGAAACCGTCATAACCGACGACCGTTGTCTCACTTCGCGGGTAGTTACGTCCTCTCCCGCGCCTGCTTGACCTTTTCTTCTTGGCTATGACGAGAATACTACACACACCTACGATCGAATGTCTACTCCAGCGACCATAGATTTTCTTCCTGCTGGTCAGATGGGGGTCCAGACCGCCTTCGGTGAGCCCGACCAGCGAACGGGTCGACCGACAGGCATGGTCGCGGCGGTCGACGGGCGTGCGCGGTGTGCACCCTCGTCGCAGGGACTGTGGACAGAGGTGCGGGCGCTTCGACGAGCGTGCCGAGCTCTGCCGACCGCCCGGGCTTGTCAGTTCGTGAGCATCGCCAGGTGGGGTGTTGGGCTGTTGCGCGTGTTTTCCCAGTAGTTGGGGACTGGTGGGTGCGGATCGCCGGATTATGCGTTACCTTAGGTAACTGTAACTTCAGGTAACACCTAGATGCGGTCATCTACCAGGAGGTTTTCCATGGTCACCACTGGCGTGGTAGCCGGTTCTGGCCGCGAAGCGCTGGCCAAGCGGCTGCTGCACTCGTCGGAGATACTGTCCTACGACCCCGTCCAGGAGGTCGACTGGGAAACCCCGTTGGACAAGGGTTTCCATGGCGCCAGCCCGGAGTGGTCCACGCTCTACGGCACCAAGTACTGGGCCGAGATGACCCCTGAGCAGCAGCGGGAGCTCACCAGGCAGGAGTCTGCCTCCGTTGCCAGCACGGGCATCTGGTTCGAGATGATCCTCCAGCAGATGGTGCTGCGGGACTTCTACGCCAAGGACCCCACCGACCCCGACTTCCAGTGGGCGCTCACCGAGATCGCCGACGAGTGCAGGCACTCCATCATGTTCGCGCGGGGCGCCGCCAAGCTGGGCGCTCCGGCCTACCGGCCGAAGCGGCTTGTGGTCGAACTCGGCCGTGCTTTCAAGACCATCGCGTTCGGCGAGGCCGCTTATGCCGCCATCCTCGTCGCCGAAGAGGTTCTCGACGTCATGCAACGCGACTGGATGCGTGACGAGCGGGTGGCTCCCTTCGTGCGCACCATCACCAACATCCATGTCGTCGAAGAGTCGCGTCACATGGCGTTCGCGCGTGACGAGACCCGTAAGCGGCTGCAGGGCGCTGGTTGGTTGCGTAGGCAGATCAACGCGCTGGTGGTGTCCATTGCGTCCTACGCGATCGTCACCAGCATGGTGCACAAGGATGTGTACGCCAACGCTGGTCTCGACACCCGTCGTGCCCTGCGGGAGGCCAAGGCCAACGAGCACCACAAGGCGATGATGCGGTCGAGCTGCTCCGGTCTCATGGAGTTCCTCGGCTCCTGCGGTCTGCTCACCCGCGCGTCCACCTGGTTCTACCAGCGCGCGAACCTGATCTGACGCACATGGCCTTCGCGATCACCCAGACCTGTTGCAACGACGCCACTTGCGTCGCGGTCTGTCCCGTCAACTGCATCCACCCGACGCCGGACGAGCCCGACTTCGGTACCACCGACATGCTCTACGTCGACCCACGCACCTGCATCGACTGCGGTGCGTGCGCCGACGCTTGCCCTGTCGACGCGATCTACGAGGCGAAGGACCTGCCGGACCCACTTCGGGTCTACGCCGACCTCAACGCCGAGTACTACGCGGACAAGGAAAACGTCGAGATCAGCCCCGCGCCCAACTTCCACGTCTGGGCCCCGACGGTCTTCACGCGCGTCATCCCCAGCGATCTTCCCTCGCTGGACGTGGCGGTCGTGGGCACCGGGCCTGCCGGGATGTACGCGGTGGAAGACCTGTTGCTGCACACCAGCGCCCGGGTCACGCTGATCGACCGGCTGCCGACGGCCGGGGGGCTCGTCCGGTACGGCGTCGCTCCCGATCACGGGTCGACGAAGCGGATCGGGGAGAGCTTCGCACGCTTCCACACGCATCCCAGGGTTCGCATGCGGCTCGGTGTCGAGGTGGGACGGGACGTCACCGTCGCCGAACTCGCGGCGCGGTACGACGCGGTGGTCTACGCGGTCGGTGCGTCGGAGGCCCGTCGTCTTGGCATCGCGGGGGAGGACCTGCCGGGCAGTTTGCCCGCGACAACCGTCGTCTCCTGGTACAACGGCCACCCTGATGTGCCGCCGAACGCGGTCGACCTGTCGGCCGAACGGGTCGTGGTGGTCGGCACGGGCAACGTCGCGTTGGACATCGCCAGGATCCTGACCGCCGATCCGGACACGTTGGACGGTACGTCGATCGCACCGGAAGCCTTGGCGTGCCTGCGGTCGAGCAAGGTCCGTGAGGTCGTTCTGCTCGGTCGGCGCGGGCCGGACGACGCCGCGTACACCACGCCGGAGCTGCTCGGCCTCACCAGGTGGACCGACGTCGACCTGGTGCTCGACGCGCACGACCCGGCTGTCCTCGCGGCGGTCGACACCTCGGCCGGGAAAGCCGCGCTGCTGCGGGGAATTCGCCGCGAGGCGATCGACTGGTCCGAATCACCGCCGGACGGCCCGAAGCGCATCGTGTTCCGGTTCGCCTCCGCGCCCGCGGAGATCCTGGGCGACGCACAGGTGAGCGGTCTGTGGGTCACGCGGAACGTGGGCGAGGTCGCGATGAAGGCCGACCGCGTCATCCGAGCGGTCGGGTTCCGCGGGAAGCCGGTGCCAGGACTGCCGTTCGACGACGCGAGCGGGACAGTTCCGAATTCCGGCGGACGCGTTGCCGGCATGCCGGGGACGTACGTCGTCGGCTGGATCAAACGCGGGTCCTCCGGCGGAATCGGTGCGAACCGCACGTGCGCCGAGGAAACCATCGGCGCGTTGATCGAGGACGCCGCGGCCGGTTCGATCGGCCGCGGCACCCTGCGCCGTCCGGGATCGGGCCGCTCGCGACTGGCTGCCCTGCTGGGCAACCGTTAGCGGACCTTCTTCGCCACTCCGCCGTAGATCTGCGCGTTCGTTTCCGGATCGTCGGTGACGTCGCCGGTCCCGCCGGGACGCCACACCGCGCAGCCGACCAGGCCCGGTTCGACGAGTTCGAAGTCACCGAACATCGTCGCGACCGCCTCGTACGGCCGCGGTGTGGCCTGGTCGGCGCCTTTCGAACTGTTGAACATGTCGACCGCGTCGGTGATCTCCTCGGTGTGCTGGTCGGTGGTCAGGTGCGAAAGCGCCAGGTAACTGCCGACCGGAACACGATCGCAGTACTGCGCCACCAGGGCCGCCGGGTCCCATTCATCGGGAATCCAGTGCAGCAACGCCATCATCAGCACGCCGACCGGCTCGTCGAGGTTCAGCAGGCGCCGGGCCGGCGCGCTGTCGAAAACGTGATCCGGATATTTGAGGTCCGCGTGCACGATGGCCGCGTTGTCGTTGGTCGCGAGCATCAATTCACTGTGCGCGACCGCGACCGGGTCGCGATCGACGTACACCACACGGCATCCGGAACTTACCTGGTCAGCCACCTGGTGCACGTTTCCGACAGTCGGGATTCCGGAGCCGAGGTCCAGGAACTGCCGGATTCCGGCGTCGATCATGAATCGCACTGTCCGGCCGAGGAAAGCCCTGTTCAGCCTGGCGACCTTCTGGATACCGGGCATGATCTTCTCGGCCATGACCGCGGCCTGCCGGTCGGCGGCGAAGTTGTGCGCGCCGCCGAGCAGGAAGTCGTATGTCCGTGCGCCGCTTGGTTTGTCCGTGTCGATGTCGGGTGGGATCCAGTCCTGCTGCTGTTTCTCCACTGCCGCATCCCCTCTTCATGCCGACTGAAAGGACAATGAGCCTACTCGCGCCATTGAGCGACAGCCGCTGCGCCATCAGCATGACAATGCGCCACCCGATCGGGTGCTGTTGTAATCGACCGTTCGGCGCCTAGGGTGGGCCGTCCGTTTCGGCAAGTCTAGGAGAAAAATGACCATCCCGGTCGCACCCGGCCGATGGGTCCTCCTCGGGCACACCGTGCCGATGTTGCGTCGCAGGACGGGTTTCACCGAGACGCTGTACGAGCACGGCGACATCGTGCGGCTGTTCCTCGGTCCGCTGCACACTTATTTCCTGACCAGCCCGCAATTGGTACACCAGGTGCTCGTCACCGACGCGAACAGTTTCGAGAAAGGCGCGATCTTCGACAGATTCCGCCCGTTCATGGGAAACGGGCTGGTCATGTCGGCTGGATCGTTCCACATGAGACAGAGAAGGCTCGTGCAGCCCGCGTTCCACCGCGCCAGGCTGGCGCGTTACGCGGAGACGATGCGGCGCGTCACCAACGAGACGATCGACGCGTGGCAGCCCGGCGAAGTGCGCGAGTTCGACGCCGACATGCAGCGGATGGCCGTCACCATCGTCGGTGAGACGTTGTTCGCCACCGAGCTGGGCAAACGGGCCATCGCCGAGGCGTGCCGCTCGATCCCGATCGTGTTGAAAGCCGGCATGGTCCGGGCGCTCACGCCGTCGGTTCTTGAACGTGTGCCCGTGGTTCCGGCCAACCGCCGGTTCGACGAAGCCGTCGACCGGCTGCGCAAGATCGTGCTCGACGTCATCACGGCCTGGCGCGCCGACGGCACGGACCACGGTGACCTGCTGTCGATGCTGTTACTCGCGCAGGACGCGGACACCGGCGAGAAGATGAGCGACCAGCAGGTCTTCGACGAGGTCATCACGTTGCTGACAGCGGGAAGCGAGACCATCGGCGTCGCACTGACGTGGCTGTTCTACGAGTTATCCAAGCACCCGGACGTCGAACGCCGGGTCCGGGCCGAGGTGGACGAGGTTCTCGGCGGCCGCGCGATCGCGTTCGAAGACGTGCCGAAGCTCGAGTACACCCGGCAGGTCATCAACGAAGTCCTGCGCATGTACCCGATCTGGATCTTCATGCGCCGGGCTCGAGTGGACGTCGAACTCGCCGGTCAGCGCCTGCCTGCGGGCACTGAGTTCATGCTCAGCCCCCACGCTTTGCACCACGATCCCCGGTTCCACGACGAGCCCGGCCGGTTCGACCCGGACCGTTGGACCGCCGAGCGAGCCGCGTCGTTACCCAAGGGTGCGTTCATCCCCTTCGGCGCGGGCAACAGGCAGTGCATCGGCAATTCGTTCGCGTACACGGAGATGACCATCGCCGTAGCCACCATTCTCGCCCGCTGGCGGCTTGTGCCGGTTCCGGGCAAGCCCGTTCGCACCACCGTGACCTCGGCTGCCTATCCGAACCGGATGCCGATGACCGCGGTCCCGATCACCTGAGGTTGTTCCCGCGCAGATCTTCATGGAGGTTGTCACCCGTGCGCTGGTTGCACAATGGACTCAAACGGTCCCTGTCCCGCCGCTTGCTCGCTGTCGCGCTCGCCGTGACCGGGGCAGGTTTCCTGACCACGCCGGTCGCGCAGGCCGAGCCCACGTCGTCATGCCAGGACCTGTACTTCCCGGTCACGCTGACCGTGGTCCCGCAGATCATGTACGGCAAGCTGTGCGTTCCGGCGGGCGGCTCGAACACGGTCCACGTCCTGATCCCCGGTGGGACGTACAACAGCTCGTACTGGGACATCGGCTACAGCCCGGAAACCCGGTCCTACCGGCAGGCGTTGAACGAAGCCGGGTACGCCACGCTGGCACTCGACCGGCTCGGCACGGGCCGCAGCACGATCCCGCTGAGCGCGTTGCTGACCGCGATCACCGAGGCCGAGGTCGTGCACGAGGTGGTCCAGCAGGTGCGCTCGGGCGCACGGGGCCCGAAGTTCGGCAAGGTCATCCTGGGTGGTCATTCGTTCGGGTCCGGTGTGGCGATCATCGAGGCGGGCACGTTCAAGGACGTCGACGGCGTGCTCATCACCGGTCTGGCGCACCGGATCAACGTCCTCGGCGCGGCCACGGTGTTCGCCGCGACGCTGCCCGTGAGCATCGACCCCAAGTTCTCCAGGACCGGGCACGACCCGCTCTACATCACGACTCTGCCGAACACCCGCTACGACATCTTCCACCGGCCAGGACCGCGAATCGAGGGTGCCGTCGCGTATGACGAGGCCACGAAGGACACGTCGGTGCACACGCAGGCGGTGGACCTGTTCCCGGTCGCCGTCATCCTGCCGTACTCGCGGTTGATCGACGTTCCCGTGATGGTCGGCCTCGGCCAGGACGCTGTCTTCTGTGGACTGTTGGCGACCGACTGCTCGTCCGGCGAGGCGATCAAACGCACCGAGTCGCTGTACTACTCGTCGAAGGCACAGCTGAACGCCTACGCGATGCGGGGTTATGGGCACGTCATCAACTACGCGCCCAACGCCCGTGACTTCTACAAGGCTGTCGCGCAGTGGGCCAACCGCAAGGTCGGTCGCTGACCGACCTCCCCGAGAAGCAGGTCAGCCGTGGTTCGCGGTTGGCCTGTTTTTCTTTTGTGCCAGAGTTCTCACCAGAGCAAGAGCAGTGGCCGCGAGACACAGCCACGCGAACCAGTCGCCGAAGCGGTTGTACAGTGTCGGTCCTGGACCGAGCGGGACATCGCCGACCACGGTGGTGAAACCGTCCGTACCTGGACCTGTCGGCTTCGAGGCGATGACACGGCCGTACCCGTCGGACAGCATCATGGTGGATTGCCGCCCGCCCCAGGCGATAGCCATGCCGTTCTCCACGCCACGCAGCAGTGCCGTGCGGCTGTGCTGCCAGCCGTTGTCGTCCTCGTCGGAGACGGCGAACGCGAGCATCCCGGCGCCCGCGGCGGCGTAGGCCGCGCTGGGTGAGCGGAAGTTCACGTCAAGGCAGATCGCTATCCCGATCCGGCCGGGGTCGGCGAACACCAGCTCGTTGCCGCGCGGGCTGACCGTGTCGTAATGCTTCAGGTACCTCGCACCAGTGGGGAAAGACAGGGCGTAGTTGTACTTCGCGTTGGGCGCCCAGTACGCGTACCCGACGATGATGGTGAACCCACGGGTTTCGGCGATCCGTCGCATGGGTTCGGTGAGCGAAGGCGGCCACTCCTGCTTCGAGCCGAACGCGGCCTCGGGCAGTACGACCGTCTTGACGTCCGCAGGTAGAGCGTTGAGCTGCTGGACGTACTCCGTCAGCAGGTCTTTGCCCGCTGCGGTGTCCAGATCGGCGGCCCAGCCCTTCTGGTTGCTCGCGACCAACGCGACCCGCTGGGTTGGGCCAGGGGCGGCCGACAACCGGAGAACGCCCCCGCCCACGACCACGGCGGCGACCGCGGCGGCGACCAGCGTGATGCGGGGCCGGAGGGTCGCGATGGCCGTCGGGATGAAGAAGACGAGGAACTCCACGCCCCACGGGCCGAGGACGGACGCGGTCTGGGTGACCACCGGCACCTCGGCTTCGCTGGTCACGAGGGTGCCTTCGATTCCCATCGGACTGATCACGTATGCCAGGTACAGCACGGAAACCCACGCGGCGGGCGCGGCGATCACGGCCAGCGGCGGCGGGAGCGCGCGGTAGACCGTGACCGCCAGGGCGAACGTGACACCGAACCCCGTGGTGACGACCAAACCCCATGGCCACAGGGAAAGGTCATGCGACCCGGCTGACCAGTACCAGAAATTGGTCGAGCCGGCGAAGCCCGCCACGAAACCGGCTCCCGCCGCGGCCCAGCCGGACAGCTTCCTGGCCACCAGTAACAGCGGTAAGGGGAACAACCAGGCCAGTGCCGGGATCGGGGAGAGTCCCGTGCCGAAGTACAACAGCGCGGCCGACGCGACGGTCGCCGCTGGAGGAAGCCACTTAGCGGAGCCCATTGAGCACCCTTTCGACGGTTCGGGCGCACAGTGCGCGGAACTCCGGCTCCGGCAGGTCGATCCGGCCGCCGTGGTACTGCTGGAGCAGGCCGACCACCGGACTGGTGATGGCGAGCGTGACCTCGAGGATGTCGTCCTGGCGCAGTGCGCCGTCCCGCATCGCCCGCGCCACCGTGTCGAGCATCGGGGCGAAGGCGGGGGAACCGCCCGCCCGGAAGTCGTCTGGGAACTGCCGTGCGTCCGGACGCCGCTCGGCGACCAGGTAGACGTACAGGTTCGGTTTCCCGAGTGCGAAGTCGAGGAACAGGTTCAACAACTGTTCGGTTCGAGTGGTGAAATCACCTTCCGCGGCTGCGGTTGCCCAGCCGGCGGTGATCTCTCCGACGGCGTCGTCGACAGTTTTGTGGAGCAATGCTTCGCGATTGGGGAAGTGTCGGTATGTGGCCATGGTGGTCACGCCCGCGTCGGCCGCGACCCTGCGCATGGTGACCGCCTGTGCGCCCTCGGCCAGGAGGATCGTCAGCGCCGCGGCGGTGAGCCGGGCTGGCGTCGGTGTCATGTGTACAACGTACACGTCTCATGTGTACGTTGTACACCCGCGCTCTTCGCGCTACTGACCATTGACGTGACCGTAGCGCGTCTGTAACGCTTGGTCTTCCGACCGCAAAAAAATGACAACCGGCCGAAAAATCTGTGGTAGACGGCCGGAAGATCCAGCTTCTCGTGCAACCTGCTCCCGGACGAGAGGTCAGCCACCATGACCAGATTCCGGCTGTCAGCCTTGTTCGTCGCCACGAGCCTTGCCCTGGTGGGCCTGGTCACGCCCGCCGTCGCGGGCCCGGGTGGCGACGTCGGCAGCATCAACGACGGCAATCAGAACACCTATTGGCGAAGCGACGGCCGCCCCGCTCAGCTCGACCTCGGCCAGTCGCGCAGCATCTCCGGCGTCGTGCTCAAACTGCCTGCCACGTGGACGGCGAGGACGCAGCACCTGTCCGTGCAAGGCAGTCACGACGGCGTCGGCTTTTCGACCATCGTGTCCGCCAAGGACTACAAGTTCCAGCCAAGCGACAACAACACCGTCCAGATACCCTTTGCCGCCACGGTAACCCGGTACGTCCGCGTCGACTTCGCCGGAACCGGAGGCGCGCTCGCCGAGATCGAGACGACCCCGACGATTCTGGCAGGCCCGAACCTCGTGCTGGGCAAAACGATGACCGCGAGTGGCTCGGCCGGCGGCTACGGACCCGGCAACAGCAACGACTCGAACCAGAGCAGCTACTGGGAAAGCACGAACAACGCGCTCCCGCAGTGGCTGCAGGTCGACCTGGGCGCCTCGGTCAGCACCACCCAGATCGTGCTGAAGCTCCCGGTGGCCAACTGGGGCGCCCGCACGCAGACGTTGGCCGTGCAGGGCAGCACCAACGGCAGCACGTTCACCGACATCGTCGGCTCGGCCGGGTACCAGTTCAACCCGGCGACCAACAACACGGTCACCATCAACTACTCCGCGACGACGCAGCGGTACCTGCGGCTGAACATCACCGCGAACACAGGCTGGCCCGCGGGACAGGTGTCCGAGTTCGAGGTCTACGGCCCCGCCACCGGCGACACCCAGGCGCCGAGCGCACCGGGGAACCTGCGGTACACCCAGCCGGGCTCCGGCCAGATCGACCTGGCGTGGAACGCGTCAACGGACAATGTCGGTGTCATCGGGTACGACGTGTACGCCAACAACGTCCTGCGCACCACGGTCACTGAACTGTCCTACACGGACAACCAACCGGACAGCGCGACGGTGACGTACTTCGTGCGCGCCAAGGACGCAGCGGGAAACCAGTCACCCAACAGCAACGGCGTCACGCGAGCGGGAACCGGCAACGGCGGCACGAACCTTGCTGTCGGCAAACCGATCACCGCGTCATCCACTGTACACACGTTTGTCGCGACGAATGCCAACGACAACGACGTGAACACATACTGGGAGGGCGCGGGTGGTTCATATCCGAACACACTGACCGTCCAACTGGGTTCCAATGTGGATACTAGTGCGGTTGTCGTGCGGCTCAACCCGGCTGCGGTCTGGGGGCCGCGTACGCAGACGATCGAAGTGCTCGGCCGCGAGCAGGGCGCTTCCGGGGTGACCAGCCTGGCCGCCGCGAAGGCGTACAGCTTCGACCCGGCGACCGGCAACTCCGTGACGATCCCGGTCTCCGCGCGGGTCGCCGACGTGCGGCTGCGGTTCACCGCGAACTCCGGCGCGCCCGCGGGCCAGGTCGCCGAGTTCCAGGTGATCGGTGCCGCGGCGCCGAACCCGGACCTGACGATCCCGACGTCGTCGTGGTCGCCGTCGTCCCCGGTGGAGACGGACTCGATCACGGCGAGTGCGACCGTCCGCAACGCGGGCGCAGTCGCCTCCGCCGCCACGGAAGTCAACTTCTACCTGGGCACGAACAAGGTCGGCACCGCCCAGGTCAGTGCGTTGGCGGCTGGTGCGCAGGCCACGGTCTCGACGAACATCGGTGCCCAGACGGCGGGTTCGTACCAGTTGATCGCGAAGGTCGACGAGACCAACCGCGTGATCGAGCAGAACGAAACCAACAACACCTTCACCAACGCCACCGCGCTCACTGTCAGCCCCGTGTCCAGTTCGGACCTGATCGCCTCGCCGGTCGGGTGGACGCCGGACAACCCGTCGGCAGGCAACACCGTCAACTTCTCGGTCGCGATCAAGAACCAAGGCACCATCGCGTCAGCGAGCGGCGCGCACAACGTCACCCTGCAGGTGGCGAACGCGGACACGGGCGCTGTCGTCGCCAACCTCAGTGGTGCCCACAATGGCGTGATCGCCGCTGGAGCCACGACGGCGCCCGTGGCCCTTGGCACGTGGACCGCGGCCAACGGCCGGTTCACGGTCAAGACCGTGATCGCCAACGACGGCAACGAGTTGCCGGTCAAGCAGGGCAACAACACCACCACGCAGACGTTGTTCATCGGCCGGGGCGCGAACATGCCCTACGACCACTACGAGGCCGAGACGGGCGTACTCGCGGGCGGTGCTTCGGTCGTCGGTCCGAACAGGACGATCGGAGACCTCGCCGGTGAGGCGTCCGGGCGGCGGGCGGTCACGCTGAACTCGACCGGCGCGTCGGTGGAGTTCACCACCCGGCAACCGACCAACACGCTGGTGACGCGGTTCTCCATCCCCGATTCGGCCGGTGGTGGCGGCATCAACGCCACGCTGGACATCTTCGTCAACGGCACGTTTCACAAGGCGATCAACCTGACCTCGCGTTATTCGTGGGTGTACGGCAACGAGGCCAGTCCGGGCAACAGCCCCGGCGCGGGTCCGCGGCACATCTACGACGAGGCCAGCGTGCTGCTCGACAGCACGATCCCGGCCAACAGCAAGATCAGGCTGCAGAAGAGCGCGTCGAACACGAGCACGTACGCGATCGACTTCGTGGACTTCGAGCAGGTGGCCGAGAAGCCCAACCCCGACCCGGCCAAGTTCACCGTGCCCACCGGCTTCACCCACCAGGACGTGCAGAACGCGCTCGACAAGGTGCGGATGGACACCACGGGCACGCTGGTCGGCGTGTACCTGCCGCGGGGCGACTACCAGACCGGCAGCAAGTTCCAGGTGTACGGCAAACCGGTCCAGGTGGCCGGTGCGGGACCGTGGTTCTCGCGGTTCCTCGCGCCGGGCAACCAGGAAGGCACCGACATCGGGTTCCGCGTCGATGCCGCGGCGGGTGCGTCCCAGTTCTCCGGGTTCGCCTACTTCGGCAACTACGTCAACCGGATCGACGGGCCGGGCAAGGTCTTCGACGCCAACGGCGTCAGCGGCCTGACCATCGACAACGTCTGGACCGAGCACATGGTGTGCCTGTTCTGGGGCGCGAACGTGCAGAACCTGACGATCACCAACTCGCGCATCCGCAACATGTGGGCCGACGGCATCAACATGACCAACGGCAGCAGGAACAACCGGCTCAGCAACATCGACGCCCGGTCCACCGGTGACGACAGCTTCGCGCTGTTCGCCGCGACCGACGCCGGCGGCAGCGGGCAGAGCGGCAACGTGTACGAGAACCTGTCGTCCACCACGACATGGCGTGCGGCCGGCCTCGCGGTGTACGGCGGGCAGAACAACACCTTCCGCAACCTGTACATCGCCGACACGTTGACGTACTCCGGTGTCACCATCAGCTCGCTGGACTTCGGCTACCCGATGGAGGGCTTCGGGCCGGGCGTCACGTCGTTCGAGAACATCTCGCTGGTCAGGGCGGGCGGGCACTTCTGGGGCGCGCAGACGTTCGGCGCGATCTGGATGTTCTCGGCCAGCAAGACCTACCGGGGCATCCGGGTGTCCCATGTGGACATCGTCGACCCCACCTACAGCGGGATCATGTTCCAGACGAAGTACACCGGCAGCCAGCCGGAGAACCCGATCACCGACACGGTGCTGACCGACATCTCGATCAGCGGCGCGCGGCTGTCCGGTGACCAGTTCGAGGCCAAGTCCGGATTCGGGTTGTGGGCCAACGAGATGCCCGAGCCCGGCCAGGGTCCGGCGGTCGGCGCCGTGACGTTCGACAACCTGAGATTCGCCAACAACCACCAGGACGTCAGGAACACCACGACCACCTTCACCATCACCATCGACAACTGACGTCCCCCGTCCCCGGGGCCGTGCCGCCAGCGGTGGCACGGCCCCGGTTCCACGTCCCTCGTCGGATGATCCATCCAGACGTTGGGTGTGACCAGCACTAATGGGGGCTTGACGGGAGCACGCCCACCCGCAAACTGATGGAGCAGGATGTGGAGGGGGTGCGAGGATGCCGTTGTCCTCGGTGGTGCGCGGCCGCTGTCGGGAGTTGTTGCCCGACGGCGAGAAGATCAGATATCTGTTCCCGGCGAGTTCGGTCGCCGCGATGGCGGACTACTTCATCGTGGTCACCGACAACACCGTCACCGTGCTCGGATGCCGGTGGTTCAGCCGTCACCGGCCGTCGAACGTGCGGGCGACCTACCCGCGGCGGACGAAGCTCGGCCCGGTCGAGCTGTACGGCTCGTTGTCGCCGACCGTCACGATCGGACCGCTGCTGCTGGAGATCGACGACGAGTACGTGTCGGTCGTGCGGGCGGCGGACGCGGAGATCCTGACCCCGGACTACCTGCCGCCGGACCCGCTGCCGGATCTTTAGTCCAGAATTTCCGAAAGTCTGCGGGTCATTGGCCAGGCGCCTTCGGAATCGTTGGCGATGACCGTGTAGGTGAGGCCGGATTCCGGCTCGTGCGTGCTGCGGAACGACACACCCGCGTCGTAACCCTCGAGCATCACGTTCTTCGTGCCGACCGGCAGCCAAAAGCCAAGTCCATAGTGGAGTTTCTCGTCGTATTCACTGCGCGGACGGGTCATGGACCCGACCCGATCGGGAGGCACGATCGCCCCTTTGTACAGCGCCGACCAGAACGCGGTGAAGTCCGCCGCGGTCGAGTAGACGCCGCCGTCGCCGTTACCGCGTATCGGCAGGTGAAAGATGTTCGTCCGTTCGCCGATATACCCGACGGCCGTTCGCGGACCCGGTTCATCTGTCCGCAGGAAGTCGGTCGACGTCATTCCGGCCGGAAGGCACACGCGTTCGCGCACGAGATCGTGAAACGGTGTTCCCGACACGCGTTCGGCGATCAGGGCGAGTACGACATATCCGCCGTTGCAGTACGAGAACTCAGTGTCCGGCGGGGACTTCTGCGGATGGCCGTCGAGTATCCGCACGTAATCCTCGGTGTTCACCAATTCGTGTGGCCCGACAGGCAGGAGATAGGGCAGTTCGTCGCCGTCGAGGTCCTCTTCCTCGTAGAACTCGCCGATGCCGGACCGGTGCCCGAGCAGGTGTTCCACGGTGACCGCGTCGTCGATCAGCGGCAGGTCCGCGCCGAGCACCGAACGCGCGGTCGTGCCCAGCTCCAGCGCGCCTTCGTCGACGAGGCTCATCACGGTCAGCGCGGTCAACCCCTTGGTGCCGCTGGCGATCGCGAACCTCGTGTCGAGCGTGTTGGCGACCTGGTAGCCGCGGTGGGCGAGGCCGTAGGCCTTGGCGAACTGGACCGTGCCACGCCGGTCGACGGACACGACTCCGGCGAATCCGGTCTCGACGGCGATTCGGTCGACTTCCTCGGCGAGCATGCGCGCAGCGTAATCGGAGCTTCAGCCGATCTCGCAATCATTTACCGGTGTACCCGGGTACCCTGGGAAGGGTTCGGATCGGGGACTGGGGGATGCCTTGATCGGATCCATACCGCAGGGGGCGGGATGATGGGGGTCAAATCGTGGGCGATATGGCGAGAACTACGACCAGCTCAAGCCGGTTACGCCCTGCTCGTCGGGGTGGCGGCGGCGGCTTTGTCGATCAACGCGGCTATTCGGTGCACACCGGACCGCCATGAGTGGATCGTCTTCGGCGTGCTTGTCACGTGCGTGCTGATCTACACGGAAGCGTCCCGGCCGATCGAGCGGGAATGGCGCACGCTCACCGACAGTCCGCATCTGGACGTGCATGCGATCTGGGTCTTCGCAGGTGCGCTGACACTGCCGCCCGGATTGGGCGCGGTGGCGATCGTGGCCTGTTACGGCTATCGGTGGCTGCGTGTCGACGGGCAACTGCCGTACCGGGAAGTGTTCGGTATCGGGTCGGCGGTCGTCGCGGCATTCGGGGCGCAACTCGTGCTCACGCTGACCGGCAACGAACAATTCCTCGGTACGCGTGATCTGCGGACTTTCGCTGTCGTGGTCGCGGCCGCGGTGGTGTTCCTCGTGGTGGAGACGACGCTGACCACGATCCTGGTGCCCGGCAGCGTGGACTACGCGCACGAGGCGGCGAGCGTCGGTCTGGGGGTGCTGGCGGGGTGGGCGTTGACCGAGTGGCCGCCGGCGATGCTGTTGATCATCGGTGTGACGCTGGTGCTGCACCGGAGTGTGCTGATCCGCCAGCTGCGGGAGTCGGCGAGGTCGGACGGGAAGACCGGTCTGCTCAAGCCGGACGCGTGGCACACGGCGGCGTCGACCGCGCTCGGCCGTGACGTCGACGCCAGCCTGTTGATGATCGACGTGGACCACTTCAAGCGGGTCAACGACGTGCACGGCCACCTCGTCGGCGACACGGTGCTGCGCACGGTCGCGCAGACGCTGAAAGCCGAAGTGCGCGAGGGGGACCTGATCGGCCGCTACGGCGGTGACGAGTTCGTGGTGTTCCTCTCGGACACCACGGGTGAGGACGCGATGGCGATGGCCGAACGGATCCGCCGCAGTATCGTCCGCACCGTGTCGCACTCCATCGTGGACATCTCGGTGTCCATCGGGGTGGCGGCCCGCGTCAGACCGAACCAAGGCCGCCTGGACGACCTGCTGCACGCCGCGGACGTGGCGCTGTACGCGGCGAAGGGCGGCGGCCGCAACCAGTCGGCTATGTCGACAGCGTGACGACCTGGTTGCGGCCGTTGGACTTGGCTGTGTAGACCGCCGAGTCCGCGGTCAGCATGAGTTGTTCGAGCGTGGTGCCGCTGGTCGGGTAGATCGCCACGCCGATGGACGCGCTGAGGTTCTTGATCAGCGTCTCGCCGTTCTCCGTCTGCGCCAGCACCTCGAGTTCGGTCACGCGCTTGCGCAGGCGCTCCGCGGTGGTGACGACATCGGTCGGTTTCGAGTCGGGGATCAGCACCGCGAACTCCTCGCCGCCGAACCGGCCGGGGGAGTCGTAGTCCCGCAGTTCCTCCTTGAGCATTCGGGCGATGGCCTTCAGCACTTCGTCGCCTGCCAAATGGCCGTAGGTGTCGTTGACCCTTTTGAAGTAATCCAGGTCGACCATGAGAACACCGAAACCCGAGCTCTGCCTGGCCGCCCGGGACAGCTCGTTGCGGGCCGCCTCGTGCCACGCGGTCGCGTTGAGCAAGCCGGTCTTCTGATCGGTAATCGCCAACTCTTCCAACTGCTTGACCAGCACCGCGCGGTGCAGGACCAGCAGGGGCGGCAGGATCAGCACGATCAGGTACGGCACGTTGTCCAGTGCCAGCGCGGCGAGCGCACCGAGGCACAGCGTCGCGATCTCCAGTGCGAACTCGGCGCCCGCGACGATGATGTGGCCGGACCGGCCGTGCATCACCGCCGCCATCGCGGCGAGCAGGTAGTTCACGACGATGAAGATCAGCGCCGCGATGATCACGATGATGGGCAGCGCGACCGCCGGGGGCCAGCCGTTCATCCGTTGCAGGAAGGTGCCCACCGCGAGCACACCGGCCGACGCGTAGGCGCTGAGGATGATGATCGCCGCGGAGAACACCACCCGGTGCTCCGGACGCGTCCCCAGCTTGCGCTGGACGCGCAGCCACAGGTGGCCGTAGATCACGGTGATCAGGACGCCAGTCAGGATCGGCGGCAACACGATCACGCCCGCGAAGGTCCAGACGGACGTCATGTTGCCGTGGATGGCTCGGGTGATCAGCCGCCGGGCCTTCTCGATTCTCCGGCTGGCTTCGGCTTGCAGCACGGCGAGTACGGAGAGTGCCGCGAACTCCCACCACTCGCGGGGTTCCACCTCGGCGTTGACGAGAAACACGACGGACAGACCGAGTACGGTCGCTTCGACGGTCAGAAAGTACCGCACGAGGGAGCGTGGTTGTTTCCACAGGCTCCACTTGGTGATCGAAAACCTGCGTTCGTCGTTCCTGCTCGGACCGCTCACCGTAGTCGCCGTTCGACTGGTAGAACTTGGGCAAGCTCACGCTACACTGTCGTTGCCGAATCAAGCTCCGGAAGAGGTATCGGCCATGCGCGGTTTTGAGTACTGAAATTCGCAGCTCAGCTGGCGATGTTTCATCAACCGGTGAGTTTCTGAACGGCGGTGGTCTTTGCCAGGACCACCGCCGCAGGGAGCGCCGCGACCGCCGCGACCGCGCCCAAGACGGCGACGGTCTGCGGGACACCGATCCCCTCGGCGATCACCCCACCCAGCACAACGCTGATTCCCTGCGCTGTCAGGGCGCCTGAGCCCAGCAGGCCCATCACCTGGGCCCGCCCGTCGGCCGGGGTCAACGTCCCGAACGACGCGCCGACCTGAACCTGGAACGCCGCCAGGATCCCGCTCAGCGTCAGGATCACCAGCACCATGGGCAAGGTCGGCTGGAACGCGCAGAGCGCCAGGACCAGACCGGTGAGGATGGCCATCGGGCCGATGAGCTGTACCCGCCGCTCGGGCCCGAGGAACTTGGTGAACAGCCAGGCGCCGATGACCAGCCCGGCGGCCGGTGCGCCCATCACCAGGCCGACCGTCCTGGTCGGCTCGCCGAGTTCGGCCACCCACGCCACGGCCAGGCCTTCCGGCGCCACGTACAGCCCGGCGATCATGGCGAGCACGAACAGCGACCGCAGCTCGGGAACCTTGCCGATCAGACGTGCGCCGTGGATCGACGACGACCAGAAGGGACGCCGGGCGCTGGGGTGCTGCGGGGCGGGCCGGTAGGGCACGCCGAAACGCACCAGCAGCGCGGACGCGATGAACGTGATGGCGTCGAGCGCCAGTGCGACGTACGGGTTGATCAGGGCGACGACCACACCGCCCGCGGCGAAGCCGAGCAGCTGCGCGGACTGGATCGTGATGCTGCGGACGGCTAGACCGGCGACGTACGCCTCGCCGCTGAGCACTTCCGGCAGCAAGGCCAACCGCGCCGATCTGAACGGTCCGCCGACCAGCGCGACGCCTGCCATCGCCACGCAGACGGCACCGAGCGGCATCCAAGGCAGCGCCATGAGTACGACGAGGGTCGCGGACACGACGTCGCAGACGATCATGACCTCGCGCCGCGGGAAGCGGTCTGCCAGGCCGGACAGCAGCGCGGAGCCCAGGAACGAAGGGGTGTAGCTCAACGCGATGGTGAGCGCGGCGAGCGCCGCCGAGTTGGTGCGCGCGTAGACCAGGACGGCGAGCGCGACCCTGGCGAGCTGGTCGCCGATCTGGGAAAGCGCTTCAGCCGCCCACAGCGCGCGGAACTCGCGCACGCCGAAGGCCGCCCTGAAGCCAGAACGCTGCTGCGCCAACTGCCCCATGCTCCCCCGTCACCGGCTGCTTGTCATGTCGACACCCAATGTAGGTGCCGACGGTCACTAAGCCAATACCGCGCGGAACCGGCAGTTCACGCGTCTGGTGTATGTGAACACACAGGGTGATCGACAGCGGGGGCCGGGTCGGCGCCAACGCGCCGACCCGGCACCTACCTCCTGTGGAGTGGCCATCGAGCTGTCGTCGATCCGGCGGCGAATCGGACCGGATAGCGAAAATATGACGCTGGGGGCTAGCTCATGCTCATCCGAAAGGGGTATCAAGAACCCTTATGGCTGAGTTGGAGCTACGCCACCTCCGAGCGGTCTGCGCGATCGCCGAAGAGGGCAGTGTGACGAAGGCCGCAGCGCGGCTCGGACTCACCCAGCCCGCACTGAGCGCCCAGTTGCGCTCGGTTGAGCGGCTGGTCGGTGGGCAGTTGTTCGAGCGAACGCCCGCGGGCAGCGTGCCGACCGATCTCGGTAGGTACGTGATCCGTTCGGCGCACGTGGTCCTCGACGACCTGTCCCAGCTGCTGTCCTCCGCACGCGAACGTGCCAGCGTCCCGTCGCAGGGCCCGTTCGTCGCCGCGGCGATGCCCATGTTGTGGGTCAGCCAGCTGGTGGACGAGTTGCGCGCCCGGTTCCGATGTACCGAGGTGCGCACCGAGATCGACTGGTCGTGGCAGACCCTGCTGGACATGCTCGTGTCCAAACGCGCCAACCTGGCGGTCTTCGACTACTTCGAGGGTGTCGATCGCAGGCACCTCACCGGCATCGAGGTCCGCACGCTGCTGCACGAGCCGCAGTTCGTGGCGGTCTCCGCGGAGAGCCCGTTGGCCGGTTACGAGGTCGTGCCGTTGGGTGAGCTGGAGAAGTACGACTGGGTGGCGTTGCCCCCGGAGTACGACAGCGCCCGCATGCAGCTGCACACCGCCTGCGCCGCGCTCGGGTTCACGCCCCGGATCACGCACCACGTCATCGAGACCGGCAACGCGCGGGCGCTGGTCGCCAACGGCGCTGTGTCGTTGGCCTCGCCCGCGTCCCGCAACTGGGACGGGATCGCGATCCGGCCGCTGGCCGGTGACCCGATCTCGATCCGGGTCATGGTCGCGACCCGCAACGACGGCCTGGTGGCCGGCCGGGCGCACGAGGCGTTCGCGTGTGCCGCGCATGCGTACCGGGCTGTGGTCGACCGGAATCCGCACTTCACGAAGTGGTGGGCGGACCACCCCGAGGCGCATGTCGAGCTGGACGCGGCGCTGCGGCTGGCCCGCCCCAGCTCACCCCAGTGACTCCCGGTAAAACATGAAAATAGCTCATGTGGTGGCTGACGGCTGAGCGTGCGCCCCGGTATGCAGGGGCGCATGCGCAGAGTTGCTGTTGTAGCCGCCATCGCGGCCGTGAGCATGTCTCTGGTCCCTGCCGTAGCGGTCGCCGCCCCGCCCGTGGGGCCGTGGAACCCGGTCGGCTCCGACCGGGCCCGCCCCCTCGACGAGAGCCAGGGCCTCGCCAGCGTCGTCCGTCCCAGCGGGACGACGTTCCGTTACACGGGGATCGGCACCATCCCGTCGGGTGTGTCCGGTCGCGGGTGGAACCACGTCGGCGACCCCGGTGCGGGACAAGGCTTCTACGTGGAGCCGTACCAACGCGACGACCGCGGTGCCAAGCTGTTCCGCGTACAAGCACCGGACAACTCGTGGTCGGAGTACACGCACGCACTGGAATCGTGGGAAGCCAACAACAACTCGTTCTCGGCGGTGTCGCCGGACGGACAGTGGATGGTCGCGGGCGAGTGGGGCACGATGAGCCGCCTGCTCGTGCACCCGATGCCGGGGATCGCGTTCACCACTCCCGGTCGCAACCTGCCGCTCGCCGGGCAGATCCGGCTGTCCAGGCCGGTCAGGGACGTCCAGGGCTGCGACTTCACCTCGCCGACGCAACTGCTGTGCTCATCGGATGATCCCGAAGGGACACTGTTCGGCACCACGAAACCGTTGCTGCAGGTGGATTTGGCGTCCCCGTTGACCGGGGGCGACGTCACCGGCACGGTCACCGCGCTGGGGCAGCTGCCCATGGAAAGCGGTTGTGGCGGCGATTTCGAGGTCGAGGGAATCGACTACGACGAACGCGACGGCACACTCCGGGTGGTCGTGTTGTCGCCGGGCATCTGCCTGTTGTTCGACAGCAAGACGTGGCGGTTCAGGAAATAGCTTTGACCTTCCAGCAACCGGAGACTTTAACGTCGCTCGCCGTCGGGAGAAAGGACGGCGAGCGATGCCACCCAAGAAACAAAGCCACCAGGTGACGATGGCGCTTCCCGCCGGTGAGGCGCCGGTCGCCGAGCTCGGCAAGATGCTGGGCATGACCGGGGTCAACCTGGTCGCGTTGAAAAAGGAATACGACTCGCTGACCGCGGCGCAGCGCGGCGAGATCGTGCCCGCCGTGATCACGATCTTCGACGACCGGTCGTTCCAGTTGACGCTCAAGACACCGCCGACCTCGTTCCTGATCAAGCAGGCGGTGAACGGAAGCAGGACGTTGACCCGCGAGCAGTTGCGGGCGATCGCGCAGCGCAAGCTGCCGGATCTGAACACCGTCGACATCGACGCGGCGATGCGCACGGTCGAAGGGACCGCGCGCTCGATGGGCGTGCGGGTCAGCTAGTGGTTCGTGACCACTGGCCCGGCCAGCGCTCGATCGAACCGAGGGTGCCGTCGCCAAATCCGGTTGTCCACAACCGGTCGGTAACCCTATGACCAGGGGCTATCGCCGGTAGACTGGAGCGGGGACGCCCCCCGGGTTGGGTGGGGGACTGTGTTGGGGCTTGGCGGCGGCAGCGGTTTGTTGCTGGCTTGTCGTTTCAGGAAACGGGCTGCCAGGTTCGGCGGCCCGTTTCCCGTGCGGAGCCAAGGATTTGAGCTTGTGCGGTGGGGTCAGCGGTTCGGGCGCAGCGTCCAGAGCACGACCACCTCGGCGGTCGTCTCGCCGTCGGCGTTGCGGATGGTCACGTTCACCGGGAACTCGGGCCGGGTGCCGCTGTCCAGTTCGGCGACGACCTCGTCGGCCGGGCGGCCGAGGACGGCCTCCGCGGTCAGGTCGCCGGTCGCGACCTTCCGGTAGTTGATCTCCGAGCGCTTCACGAGCGGGATCGCCTTGGCCATCTGCTCGCTGAACGACGCGAGCGCCACCGCGCCGGACGCGGTCTCGGCCAGGCCGAACGCGACGGCCGCGTGCGCGCCGCCCACGTGGTTGTGGTTCGCCGGGTTGTCAGGGAGTGCCGTGACCACGCGGGTCGCGGTGATCTCCTTGAACTCGATCCCGGCGGTGTTCACCCAGGGCACGGTAGATTTCATCGCTTCGCCGATCATGCTCAAGTCCATAGCGCCGATATTACCCGTCGGTAACTTAGCCGCAAGATAGGATGCGTCACCGTGCATCAGCCCGCGATAACCGAACTCGCCGCCGCGGACCCCGAGATCGCGGGTCTGGTCGAGCAGGAAGCCAAGCGCCAGTACGAGAAGATCCGGCTCATCGCGTCGGAGAACTACGTGTCCACCGCGGTCCTCGAAGCGACCGGCACGGTGCTGACCAACAAGTACTCGGAAGGGTACGCAGGAAAGCGGTACTACGAGGGTCAGCAGGTCGTCGACCCGATCGAGAACCTCGCCATCGAACGCGCCAAGTCCGTGTTCGGCGTCGAGCACGCCAACGTCCAGCCGTACTCCGGCTCCCCGGCCAACCTGGCCGTCTACCTGGCGTTCCTGCAGCCGGGCGAGACCGTGATGGGAATGGCGCTGCCCGCGGGCGGCCACCTCACGCACGGCTGGAACGTCTCCGCGACCGGCAAGTGGTTCCGCAGCGTCGCGTACGGCGTGCGCAAGGACACCGGCACCGTCGACTTCGACGAGGTCCGTGACCTGGCGTTGGCCGAGCGGCCCAAGCTGATCTGGTGCGGTGGCACCGCGATCCCGCGTACCATCGACTACGCGGCGTTCGCCCAGATCGCGAACGAGATCGACGCGATCCTGGTCGCCGACATCGCGCACATCGCTGGCCTGATCGCCGGCGGCGCCCACCCGTCCCCAGTCGGGCACGCCCCGATCATCTCGACCACGACCCACAAGACCCTGCGTGGCCCGCGCGGCGCCATGCTGATGTCCACGGCCGAGCACGCGAAGGCGCTCGACAAGGCCGTGTTCCCGGGTCTGCAGGGCGGCCCCCACAACCACACCACCGCGGCCATCGCCGTCGCTCTTGGCGAGGCGGGCAAGCCCGAGTTCTCCGCGTACGCGCACGGCATCGTGGCCAACGCCAAGGCGCTGGCCGAGGCGCTGACCGAGCGCGGCTTCGACCTGGTGTCGGGTGGCACGGACAACCACCTGATCCTGATCGACCTGACCAACAAGGGCATCGCGGGCAAACCCGCGGCCAAGGCGCTGGACCGCGCGGGCATCGAGCTGAACTACAACTCGGTCCCGTTCGACCCGCGCAAGCCGTTCGACCCGTCCGGCCTGCGCCTCGGCACCGCCGCGATCACCACCCGCGGCCTCGGCACCGAGCACATGGCCAAGATCGCCGAGTGGATCGACCAGACCGTGCAGGCCGAGAACGCCGGTGACGAGGCCGCCGTCGAGCGCATCGCGGGAGAGATCCGCGAACTGCTCGCCGCCTACCCGATGCCAGGCTGGGCGTAACACCTCGCGAGTGTTCAGCCGGGTTCTGACCCGGCTGGACACTCACGAGATGAGCTGGGCTGTCAGGTCCGGGGTGTCCATGTCCGGGTCGAACGGGTAGAGCGGCCGGACGACCTGCTTGTGCCCCAGGCGGATCAGGTCCTGGTCGACGCCACCTGGGGTCAGCGCCAGCAGCCAGCCCTTGGCCAGGTCGTAGAGCTCCGGCTCCAGGTACCCGATCTTGACGACGGTCAGGTCCGCCTGCGCCGGGTCCAGATCGAGGTCGGTGAAGTCCTTGACCAGGTGGTACGGCTTGCGCCGCTCGGTGATGATCACGTGCAGCCCGCCGGACCGCACCACCACGATCGTCCCGCCGACCGGATCCTCGTGCACCTTGGCGACCGTGCCGGTCAGTGCCACCGGACCGGCCGGTCCGCCGTCGATCTTGCCGCCGATCCGCAACGAGACCTCGCCGCCCGCCTTGGCGATCGCGACCGACTCGGGATCCACAATGGACGCGTAGATGATGGTGCGCGACCGGTATGCGGTCAGCACCCGCAGTGTCCACGAGACGTCCCCGGCGCCACCCGCTGTGGGGTTGTCACCCGAGTCGCTGATGAAGAACGGCCTGATCCCACTGGCCAGGCCCTCGCGGACGCAGTGGTCGAGCGACCCGGTCGGCGCGACGAAAGCGAAGTCGTGCCTGGCTTTCCAGTAGTCGTTCGCCAGTTTGGTCGCCTGTGCCTCGACGAGCTCCGCGTTGTCACCCGTCACCACGACCGCCGCCTGGCAGCGGGGTTCGTCCGCCCACGCGTAGCCGACCCAGATGGCGGCGTCCAGGATCCCGTCCATGGCCTCGATCGCCTCGATCTGGCCGTAGAGGCTCTTCGCCGGTTCGATCCGGGTGCTGGTCTTCTCGCCGGGCAGCAGGACGGGGATCTGCACCCACGCCAGGTGCGGCTTGCCGCCGTCGCGAAGCCGGGCAACGAGGTTGCGAGCGGCCCTTTCCCTTGTCTCCCAGGTGTCTTCGTGCGGCGCCATCCGGTAGCACGTGACCAGGTCGAGCTGCTCGACGAAGTCACGCGACACGTTGCCGTGCAGATCCATCGACGCCGAGATCAGCACGTCCGGACCAACCGCCTTGCGCACGTCCCTGGCGAGGTCGGCTTCCGCGTCGAGCATCCCGACCACGCTCATCGCGCCGTGGATGTCCAGCAACACCCCGTCCAACGGCCCGGCCTCGCCGATCCGGTCGAGGATCTCGGCTTTGAGCCCGTCGTAGACGTCCTTGACGACCGCGCCGCCGGGCAGGGAAACCGCGTGCAGCAACGGAACCCACTCCACGTCCAGCGACTCGTCCCCGGTCCAGGCGTAGCGCGCGAGCAGGTCCGCGCCCCTGGTCACCCGGAAGTCGGCCAATCCCGTCCGGTGCGGTGAGAACGTACTGCTCTCGATGGCGATGCCGGCGATCCCGATACGCACTGGCCTAGTTCCTTTCCTTGCGGTGAACCTGATGCAACGCGAGCACGCCCGCGCCGAGCGGGCCCGCGTCCCTGCCCGCCTCGGCGACCGCGACCGTCAGGTTCTGCGTCGCCATCGGCAGGCATCGTTCGTAGAGAGCGCCGCGGACAGCGGCGACATAGGGCTCAACCGACGACAACCTTCCGGCCAGCAGCACGGCGTGCGGGTTGAAGAAGTTGACCACTGTGGACAGAACTTCGCCGAGGTGCCCGCCTGCCCTGCGGACGGCAGCGGTCGCGTGCGGCTCGGCGTCGTTGGCCAGGTCGACCAGGTGCCCGGTGTCCCGTGCGCCGACGCTCTTGGCCAGCGCGGCGCCGCTGGCGATGGTTTCGAGGCACCCGGTGTTCCCGCAGGCGCACAGCTTCTCGCCCGCCGCCTGGACGCGGACGTGGCTCACGTCACCGGAAACCCCGTTGGCGCCGCGGTGGACGACGCCGGAGAAGATCACGCCGCAGCCGACGCCGGTCCCTGCCTTGACCACGACCAGGTGCTCGGGGCCGAGGTTGCGGGTGTGCAACTCGCCGATCGCGACCACGTTCGCGTCGTTGTCCACCGCGACCGGGACGTCCAGCCGTTCGCCGAGCCAGTCCCTGACCTCGAAGCCGTGCCAGCCCGGCATTCTCGCGGGCCGTTCGACGCGGCCGTCCTCGAAGTTGACCGGACCGGGCAGTCCGATGCCGACGCCGAGCAGCCGTTGTCCCGGCAGGATTCCGCCGAGTGTGTCGAGCAGGGTGGTCAGGCACGTCTCCGGACCGGCCGCGATGTCCAGTTCGACTTCGGTGATGTGCTGCTGTTCGCCGGACAGGTCGTACGCGCCGATCCGGACGTGGTTGGCCCCGAAGTCCGCGCCGACGACGTACCCGCCGTCGCCTGCCGGTCGCAGGACTCGTGGCCTGCGACCGCCGCGCGACGGGCCGTCGCCGGTCTCGGTCAGCAGGCCCGCGTCGATCAGCTCCTGCACGCGCAGCGACACAGTGGACCGGGCGAGGCCGAGGATGCGGGCGAGGTCGGTGCGGGAGGAGGCCTCGCCGGACGAGACCAGTCGCAGGATCTCGGACGTCGGCGGGTTCGGCACGGGCGCCTCCCTTTGATCTTTGTTCGATATCGAACCAAGTTACGTCGAAAACACTACCTCAATCAGCGACTTACGACGAGAGGGCTTGTGTTTTGTTCGCATCAGGGATTAGCGTCCGGCCATTCACCGACTTTGACCCGGGAGGCGCGATGTCCCGCCGTTTCCTGACCGCCGCACTCGCTGTGGCACTGCTTGCGGCCGGCTGTAGCAGCTCGCCGGAGTCGAAGCAGTCCACAGCGCAGAGCGGAACGGTCACCTTCGCCCTGCCGCCGAACGCGACGCCGAACTGGATCATGCCGCTGGGCATCCCAGGCCACCTCGCGTCGTACAACTCGGCCATCTACCAGCTGTTGTTCGTCCCGTTGGTCACCTACAACGGCACATCGGGCACGGTCGCGATGGACGAGAAGGCAGGCGCGGCGAAGCAACCGCAGTACAGCCCGGACGGCAAGAGCGTCACGATCACCCTGAAGGACGAGCTGACCTGGGGCGACGGCTCGAAGCTGACCACGAGAGACGTCGAGTTCTGGTTCAACCTGGTCAAGTTCAACAAGACCAAGTGGGGCGGCTACGCCAAGGGGCGGCTGCCGGACAACATCGTCGAGTTCAAGACGATCGACGAGAAGACGTTCCAGTTCGTCCTCGACAAGCCCTACAACCCGGACTGGTTCACCGCCGTCCAGCTGGCCAACGTCCGCCCGATGCCGCAGAAGCTGTGGGACAAGACGTCGCCTGACGGCCCGATCGGCGACCACGACCGCACGGAGGCAGGCGCCCAGCAGGTCTTCGACTTCCTGGTGGCGCAGGCGAAGGACCTGCCGACCTACCAGACCAATCCACTGTGGAAGGCGGGCAACGGCCCGTACTCGGTGCAGGAGTACACCACCGGCGGCCAGGTCACGCTGGTGAAGAACCCGAAGTACACCGGCGACGACAAGCCGTCGGTGGAGAAGGTCACCTTCAAGCCGTTCACCAGCGCGGACGCGGAGTTCAACGTTCTGCAGACCGGCGGCGTGGACTACGGCTACCTGGCGTCGGCCAACCTGAACCAGCGGTCCTCACTGGAGTCGAAGGGGTACCAGGTCCAGCCGTGGAAGGGCTGGGCGATCTCGTACATCCCGTACAACTTCAACAACCCGCAGGCCGGGCCGATCTTCAAGCAGCTGTACGTGCGCCAGGCGATCCAGCACGCGGTCGACCAGGAGTCGATCGTCAAGAACATCTGGCGTGACATGGCTGTCGCGGGCTACGGCCCGGTCCCGCAGGACCCGTCGTCGCCGTTCCTGTCCGACACGCAGAAGAACAACCCGTACCCGTTCGACATCCCCAAGGCCAAGTCGCTGCTCGAGTCGCACGGCTGGACCACGGGTTCCGACGGGATCGCCGCGTGCAGCGACCCCGCGAAGTGCGGCCCCGGCATCCCGGCGGGCGCGCAGCTGAAGTTCACGCTGCTGGCCGAAAGCGGGTCGAAGGAAACCGACAACATGATGGCGGAGCTGAAGTCCTCGCTGTCGAAGATCGGTGTCTTCCTCGACCTGAAGCAGGCCCCGCTGAACACCGTGCTGGGCAACAGCAAGGCGTGCCAGCCGTCAGCCGCCGAGTGCTCGTGGCAGATGTCCTTCTTCGGCACGCAGGGAAGCTGGTACTTCAACGCGTACCCGAGCGGTGAGCGGATCTTCGGCACCGGTGCGACGTCGAACCTCGGCAGCTACAGCGACCCGAAGGCAGACGAACTGATCAATGCGTCGACGTCGACCGCCGACCACGACTCGATCAAGGCGTACGGCGACCACCTGACGAAGGACCTGCCCGTGATCTGGCTGCCGAACCCGGTGTACCAGATCTCGGCGGTGAAGAAGAGCGTGAACATCGGCAACCAGGACCCGCTGGCAGCCATGCAGCCCCAGCGCTGGACCGTGAAATGACAGCAGTTCCCACCAGCAGCCGCGCGCAGGCCAGTCGCGCGCAAGCGCAGAGTGGTGCTTCGGGGGTGCTCCTGCTCGGTGGTCTGCCCGCCGGCGAGGCTTCTTTCCCCCGAAGCATCGCGCCTGGGCCTGTTGCCGGCCCGCTGGAGACCCGACCAGGTGAAAAGAGAGTCCTCGCCGGACGGCAGACCACCGAAAGGGAACGAGGCGGTACAGGTTCCAGCCTCGGGCTCGGCTTTGTCGTCGGTGTGAGTGAGCGCGGTCGGTCCCCTTCCGTATGGCCTGCCGGAGGCAACCACACGCGTCAAGGGGATTCGTCGGGTTCCCAGCCTGGTCGGCTTGCGAAGGCGGACCCCTTGACACGTGCGGTTGGGCTTCGCCCAGGCCATACGGAAGGGAACCAACCACGAAGGCGACCTCTGTGCATACTGCTGCACGGGCCGGACAGCGTGGGGATGCGGCGTGGCTAGGTTCCTCTTCTGGCGGGTTGTCCAGGCGGTCGTGGTGATCTTCGTGGTCACCGTTGTCGTCTTCTTCCTGCTGCACCAGATTCCCGGTGGTCCGGCCAGGGGCATCCTCGGCATCCAGGCGACCGAGGACCAGATCCAGGCGTTCGAGCACGAGCAGGGATTCGACCAGCCCGTGCCGATCCAGTACCTGCACTACCTCGGTCGCCTGCTGCAGGGCGATCTCGGCGAGTCGTTCCAGCTCAACCAGAGCGTCGCCGACCTGATCGGGCAGCGGCTGCCGAAGACCCTCGTCCTCACTGTGCTGAGCACTCTCGTGGCGTTGCTTGTCGCGATCCCGCTTGGGGTGTGGCAGGCCGTCAGGCGCAACCGGCCGACCGACTACCTGCTGAGCGCGCTCACGCTGCTGATCTACTCGACGCCCGTCTTCCTTGTCGGGTTCGTGTTCATCATCGTGTTCGCCATCAATGCCGCGTGGTTCCCTGTCGAGGCGCCGCAGGCTGACACGCTCGGGGGGATCTTCGCGGATTCCCAGGCGCTTGTTCTTCCTGTGCTCACCGGGGCCGGGGTCGTGCTCGCGGTGTTCAGCCGGTATCTCCGGTCGTCCGTTGTGGACAACCTCGACGAGGACTACGTGCGCACCGCGCGGGCCAAGGGTGCTTCGGAGACCAGGATCGTCACCAGGCACGTGCTGAAGAACTCGCTCACGTCGCTGGTCGCGATGCTCGGCTACTACCTGCCGGTGCTGTTCAGCGGCGCGCTCGTCACCGAGAAGCTGTTCAACTACCCCGGGATGGGCTTGTTGTTCTGGAACGCCGCGCAGACGAGCGACTTCCCGATCCTGCTCGGTGTCGTGCTCGTCATCTCCCTCGCCACGGTCACCGGCAGCCTGCTGGCTGACGTCGCGCAGGCGCTGATCGACCCGAGGACCAGGCGGGTGAAGGCATGAGTGGACCATTGGCCAGGCGGTTGAGGGTTTTCCGGCGCAACAAGCTCGCGGTCGTCGGTATCACCATCCTCGGACTGCTGATCCTGTTCTGCTTCGTCGGCCCGCTCGTCTACCACACCGAGCAGACGCTCACGTCGCTCGCGAACAGCAAGCTCGGGCCCGGCGTCGACGGGCACCCGCTCGGCACCGACGACCTCGGCTACGACCTGCTCGGCAGGCTCATGCTCGGCGGGCAGACCTCGCTGATCATCGGGTTGGCCGCCGGTCTGCTCGCCACGCTGATCGGCACGTTGTGGGGCACTGTCGCCGGTTACGCGGGCGGCTGGGTCGACGCGGTGATGATGCGGATCGTCGACGCGGGCATCGCGATCCCCGCGTTGTTCCTCCTTGTCGTCGCCGCCGCGATCGCGACGCCGAGCGTGCCGATGCTCATCCTCGTCATCGGGTTCGTGTCATGGCTTGTTCCGGCCCGGCTCATGCGGGCCGAGTCGATCGCGTTGCGCAGCAGGGCATACGTCGAGTCGATGAAGGTGATGGGCGGCGGCAGCGTTCGTGCCATCGGCAAGCACATCATCCCGAACGCGATCGGCACGGTCATCGTCAACGTGACCTTCCAGATCGCCGACGCTGTTCTGCTCGTCGCGTACGTGAGCTTCCTCGGCCTCGGGATCCCGCCGCCCGCCGCCAACTGGGGCGGCATGCTCAGCGACGGCCTGACCTACGCGCACGACGGCGCGTGGTGGCTCATCCTGCCGCCCGGTCTGCTGATCGTGATGACGGTGTGCGCCTTCAACTTCATCGGTGATGGGCTGCGGGACGCGTTCGACGTGAGATTCGAGGGCCGCTGATGCTCGGCTATGACCACCTTTCCATCACGTTCGGCGACGTCGAGGCGACCAAGGAGGTCAGCTTCGAGGTGAAGCCGGGTGAAGTCGTCGCGGTCGTCGGCGAGTCCGGCTCCGGCAAGAGCGTCACCGCGATGTCCGCGCTCGGCCTGCTGCCGCGCAAGGCGAAGGTCACCGGGCGGATCATGCTCGGCGGGCGCGACGTCCGCGGGTTGTCCGGCAAGGAACTCCGCGAGTTGCGCGGCAACGAGATCGCGATGGTCTTCCAGGAACCGATGACCGCGCTCAACCCCGTGCACACGATCGGCTGGCAGCTCGCCGAGGCGATCACCTTGCACCGAGCCGATCGGAAGGGGGGAGTTCCAGACCCGAAACAGAAAGCCGTCGAGTTGCTGAGGATGGTCGGGCTCGATCGGCCGGAACACCGCCTCAAGCAGTACCCGCACGAGTTGTCCGGCGGGATGCGGCAACGCGTGATGATCGCGATGGCGATCGCCTGCGACCCCAAGGTGATCATCGCGGACGAGCCGACCACCGCGCTCGACGTCACCGTGCAGGCCGAGATCCTCGACCTGCTCAGGGAACTCAGGGACCGGCTCGGCACCGCCATCGTGCTGATCACGCACAGCATGGGCGTTGTCGCCGACCTGGCCGACCGGGTCGTCGTGATGTACCGCGGCGCGGTCGTGGAAACGGGCGGCGTCGACGACGTGCTGCTGCGGCCCTCGCACGACTACACCAAACGCTTGCTCAAAGCGGTGCCGCGGCTGGGCTCCGGTGCGCGGCAGGCCGAAGACGTCGTCGAACCCGTGCTGAGCGTGCGGAACCTGGTGGTGTCCTTCGGCGGCCAGCGGGCCGTCGACGACATCTCGTTCCAGATCGGCAAGGGCGAGGTGGTCGGCCTGGTCGGCGAGTCCGGCTCCGGCAAGACGACCGCGGGCCGGTGCACGGTCGGTCTGCAGAAGCCGACCGACGGCAGCGTCGAGCTGTTCGGGCAGGACATCGCGAAGCTGTCCGCCCGCAAGATGCGACCGCTGACCGCGCGGATCGGGATGATCTTCCAGGACCCCGCGTCCTCATTGGACCCGAGGATGACCATCGCCGAGTGCGTCGCCGAGCCGCTTGTCCTGCACAAGGCCAAGGACCACCGCAAGCGGGTCGACGAACTGCTTGACGCGGTCGAGCTCGGCGCCGCGACGCGTGACCGTTACCCGCACGAGTTGTCCGGCGGGCAACGGCAACGCGTCAGCATCGCCAGGGCACTCGCGCTCAACCCCGATCTGCTGATCGCGGACGAGCCGACGAGCGCACTGGACGTCTCGGTGCAGGCCAGCATCCTCGAGCTGTTCCTCGACCTGCAACGGCGGTTGAAGTTCTCCTGCCTGTTCATCAGCCACGACCTCGCTGTCGTGGACATGCTGGCCAACCGGGTCGTCGTCATGCACCGCGGCAAGATCGTCGAACAGGGCAGCAGAGCGGACGTCTTCGGTGCGCCACGGGAGGACTACACCCGCAGGCTGCTCGCCGCCGCGCCTGTACCGGACCCGGTCGAGCAGCGCGAACGACGGGCTAGCCGCGGATGACCGAACACAACGCCGCCACTCCGTCGGCGTCGGTGTCGAAGTGGTCGAAGCCCTCCGGCACACCGACGCCCGCGTACGACACCGCCCCGCCCGCGGCTCCGCGAACAGCCTGGCGAGCGCCCGCGTGGACGTCGGAAACCCCGGTCGCCGCAACGACTTCCAGGACGTTCACGGCACGGACACCACCGCACGCCATCACCTGGATGACGTCGTCCGCTTGCTCCACGAGCGACTTGATCACCGGCGCGCCGTCCAGCGCCGACCGCTGCTGCCCGGAGGTCAGCACCCGTTTGAACCCCATCCGGATCGCCTGGTCCAGTACCTGGCGTGGCGACGAGCTCACGTCGATCGCGCGGTGCAGCGTGACCGGCCTGCCGTCGGCCGCCTCGATCAACTTCTCGCACACGGGATCCAGCAGCCCGTCGGCGCCGAGCGCGCCGATCACGACGCCGTGCGCCCCGGCGGCGACGAGGGCGCGGACGTCACCGACCATCACCTCGACCTCGTCGGCGTCGTACCGGAAGTCCCCGGGGCGCGGCCGGATCAACGGGTGCACCTCGGTGCTCCCGGCGTGCCGCACGGCCAGCTCGGTCAACGCAAGACTCGGCGTCAACCCGCCGTCGGACAGCGCACCGCACAGCTCCACCCGGTCGGCGCCGTTGCGCGCCGCGATCCGGACACCGTTGATCGACTCGACACTGATCTCCACCCGAACTCCCATGATCGCGAGTATCCATTGAGCTGGCTTGGTGTGGACATCGGAGGCACGAAGATCCAGCTCGTGCTGTGCGACGACGAACTGCGCATAGTGGACAGTCGGCGCGCGGAGTCGCCGAAGGGCAAGATCCTTGCCACGGCGATAGAAATGGCCGCCGAGCTGGCAGTCGGCGCGCGCGGGATCGGGATCGGCGCGGCGGGCGTGATCGACCCGAACGGCGCGGTCGCCGCGACGACCGAGGTCTTCCCCGGCTGGGAGGGGACGAATCTCACTGAGGGCGTCAGCCGGGAACTCGGCCTGCCGGTGGTCGTCGACAACGACGCGAACGCGTTCCTGCACGGCGAGGCCACGGCCGGAGCGGCGCGCGGCTACCGGCACGCGTTCGGCATCACGGTCGGCACGGGCATCGGCGGCGCGCTGATCAGCGACGGCGTCCTGCTGCGTGGCGCGGGCGGCGGGGCGGGGGAGATCGGCCACACGCCGGGCTTCGGAACCGAGCTCTGCACGTGCGGCGCTCGGGGGCACCTCGAGTCCGTGGCGTCCGGCCTGTCCATCAGCCGGCGCTACGGGGCGGGCATCAGAGCCGGTTTGGTCGCCGAGCGGGCGCGGAACGGTGACGAGGACGCGGTGCGTGTCTTCGCCGAGGCCGGGACCGCGCTCGGGCAGGCGATCGCCGTCGTGGCGACCGTCCTGGACAGCCAGATAGCGGTGCTCGGCGGCGGTGTGATCGGTGCGTGGGACCTGCTCGAACCCACGTGCCGGGAGACCGTCCAGGCGACCGTGTTGCCGACCAACGCGGACCTCGTCATCCAACCCGCCGAGCTCGGCGACCACGCCGTCGCCATCGGCGCGGCCGCGCTCGCCCGCGCCGCAGGTCGAGCCTCGTGAGTGGTTGGCCGGGTCAGAACCCTGGTAACCACTCACGAGAGACCTGTGTGAGTTGAGTCGCAGGTAATTCGGTTGCCGGAATAACGCCGCCAAGCGCATGCTTGTATCGAGCAATTAATTGGGTGATGCAAGCAAGTCAGGGGTTGGCATGCTCGGCACAGGAGCGGACACCGAACCGGCCACACAGCTCGGCCAAGCCGAAATCGAGTTGGGGACGCGTCTGGGCAACGCGATGATGGGGCTCGGCAGGCAGTGGGCTTCGGTGGCTTCCCAGCTGAGCAAGGTAGGCATCGACAAGACGTCGATGATGCTGTTGGGGACGCTCGACCAGACCGGTCCGGTCCGGTCGAACGTGCTCGCCGAAGCGGTGTACTCGGATCCGTCCACGATCTCCCGGCAGGTCGCCGGGCTGGTGAAGGACGGGTTGATCGAACGCCGCGCCGATCCGGCGGACGGGCGAGCCAGCCTGCTCGCCGTCACGGAGAAAGCACGGGTCCTGCTGGAGACCCGGCACCGCCAGCGCAGTTGCTCGCTGGCCCGGATGCTGGCGCACTGGCCGACCGACGACCGCGAGCGGTTCGTGGAACTGCTCGAACGGTTCGTGGCCGACCACGAGCGCTACATCCCCACCTTCATCAACGAGCACGCCGAGCTCATGGCGCGCTCCAAAGGAGAGAACTGATGTCCGACCAGGCGACAGCCGCCGCTGGGGAAGCCGCACCGCGGTCCGGCGCGCTGAGCCACCGCCAGATCTTGACGATCCTGTCCGGGCTGATGCTCGGCATGTTCCTGGCGGCGCTCGACCAGACCATCATGGCCTCGGCCATGAAGACCATCGCTGACCAGTTGCACGGTCAGACCATCCAGGCGTGGGCGACCACCGCCTACCTGATCACGGCGACGATCTCGACGCCGCTGTACGGCAAGCTCTCGGACATCTTCGGCCGCAAGCCGATGTACCTGACCGCGATCACGTTCTTCCTGGCCGGCTCGTTGCTCTCGGGCATCGCGACCTCGATGTACGAACTGGCCGCGTTCCGCGCGGTGCAGGGCCTCGGTGCCGGTGGCCTGATGTCGCTCGCGCTGGCGATCATCGCCGACATCACGTCACCGCTCGAGCGCAGCCGCTACACCGGTTACTTCATGGGCATCTGGGGACTGTCCAGTGTGGCCGGTCCGCTGGTCGGCGGCATGTTCGCCGGCTTCGACACGTTCCTCGGCATCACCGGCTGGCGCTGGGTGTTCCTGATCAACGTGCCGATCGCGCTGGTCGCACTCGTCGTGGTCAGCCGCGTGCTGAACGTGCCGCACACCAAGGTGCCGCAGCGCATCGACTTCTGGGGCGCGGGCACGCTCACCATCGGCCTGGTGCCGTTGCTGATCGTGGCCGAGCAGGGCCGCGAATGGGGCTGGGGCTCCGGTGCGTCGATCGCCATGTACGCGACCGGTGTGATCGGCCTCGTGGCGTTCGTGTTCGTCGAGCGGTGGATGGGTGACGCGGCGCTGCTGCCGATGCGGCTGTTCAAGCGGCCGGTGTTCGCGCTGACCAACGTCATCAACTTCATCATGGGCATCGGCATGTTCGGCATGATGATGTCGCTGCCGCTGTACCTGCAGATCGTCAAGGGCGCGACGCCGACCGAGTCCGGGCTGATGACGCTGCCGATGACGTTCGGCATCCTCGTCGCGGCGATGGGCAGCGGCCGGATCACCTCGAAGACCGGGCGCTACCGGGTCTTCCCGATCGTCGGCCTCGGCGCGACGGCGGGCGCGCTGTTCCTGTTCGCCCAGATCGGGACGGACACCGCGCTGTGGCAGACCATGCTGATCATGTTGCTCGCCGGGATCGGCCTCGGCCTGTGCATGCAGAGCCTGCTGCTGGCGATCCAGGCGGACGCGCCCGCGAAGGACATGGGTGTGGCCACCTCGTCGGCGACGTTCTTCCGGTCCATCGGTGGCACGGTCGGTACCGCGGTGTTCCTGTCGATCCTGTTCGGCATCGTGGCCGACCGCATCTCGGCGGCGCGCGCCGCTGCGGGCCTGCCCGCGATGCCCGCGGGTGCCGGTGGCATCGACCTGAACAACACGGAGTTCATCAACGCGCTGCCGCCGCGTGACGCCAGGCCGGTGCTCGACGGATTCGCCAGTTCGTTGGACACTGTGTTCATGGTCGGCGGGATCGTCGTGCTCGTCGCGTTCGCGCTGATCTGGTTCCTCAAGGAGGTGCCGCTGTCGAACAAGTCGGGTCTGCAGCGGGTCGCCGAGAACGACGAGGCGGCACCTGTCGCCGCGATGCACTGACGTTCTGGGGTTTTCCCACCACGGAGAACAGAGGGCCCTGCTCCTTGCGGAGCAGGGCCCTCGCTCGTGGTCCTGTCAGTGCTCGGTGTGCTCGGGGTGCTCGACCTTGAGCCGGTCGTACGAGCGCTTGATCTCGGCCTCGGCCTCGGTCCGGCCGACCCAGGTCGCGCCCTCGACGCTCTTGCCGGGCTCGAGGTCCTTGTAGACCTCGAAGAAGTGCTGGATCTCCAGCCGGTAGAACTCGTTCAAGTGGTGGATGTCGCGCAGGTGCTCCGAACGCGGGTCGTCCGCGGGCACGCAGAGGACCTTGTCGTCGCCGCCCTTCTCGTCGGTCATGCGGAACATGCCGATCGCGCGGCTGCGGATCAGGCAGCCGGGGAACGTCGGTTCCTGCACGAGTACGAGCGCGTCCAACGGGTCGCCGTCCTCGCCGAGCGTGTTGTCGACGAACCCGTAGTCAGCCGGGTACTGGGTGGCGGTGAACAGAGTCCGGTCCAACCGGATCCGCCCCGTCTCGTGGTCCATCTCGTACTTGTTGCGTACGCCCTTGGGGATCTCGATCGTGACGTCGAACTCCACGCCTGTTCCTCGCTCATCATCTTTGGTCGGTGCTCGCTACTAGTCTGGACTACGACTCGCGCTCGGCCGGCATCACGGCGGTCGGTCACCGATGTGATGTTGGACAGGGGAGAACACCAGTGCCAGACCAGGACGACCCGGCATGGCCGACGGCGGACGACGATCGGCCGACGCCCGGTTTTCCGCAGGTAGACCCGGATAAACCCGCGCCGTCGCAGCAGCGGGGGACCCCGCGGGAACTACCGCGCGCGCTGCCCATGCGCATCGAACCGGGACAGCCTCCCCGCCCCGCGCAGCTCAAGAGCGACCCGCCCGCGGGCGCCTCAACGTGGTTCGAATCACCCGACTCGCCCGACGAACCACCCCGCGCCGCCCCGGTCCGCATCGAACCGCGGGACCCCAAGAAGGCGCCGAGGAAGCCGGAACCGGTTACGGCACCCCCGGTGGACAAGCGCCAGCCCGTCACCGGTTCAGGTGAAAAAACGGTGAGTGTGCCGTCCCTGTTCACCCCGCAGCCCGCCGAAGCGACGGCGCGCACCGAGCCGGTGAAGCCGCCGGAAGACGAGGAGCGGGGACAGCCCCAACCTCCTGCGCCCGACACGGACGAACCCGGCAAGTCGGCTACCGAAGGCCTGGACGAGCCGGAGGAGAAGAGCGAGCCCGCCCCTGTCGAGCCCGCCCCTGCCGAGCCCAACCCTGTCGAGCCCGCTCCCGTCGAATCGGCGACCGAGTCGCTGTTCACGGTGGCCGCTCGTGACTCGGCGGAAGCGCCACAGCACCAGGGCGCTGACGACAGCCGGGACAACGGTGACGACCAGCGCCCTTCCAGCTCCGAAGAGAGCGCGGCTGAGGCGACGGTTCGCAGCGGGCCTGTGAAGGCGTCGCAGAGTCAGCGCGCCGATTGGCCCGAGGCCGAAGAGCCGAGTGGACCGCGGTCGCCCGGGGAGAACGCGGCGGAATCGACGGAACGCGGTGAACCTGCCCAGCCGTCGCGGGCTGCCGAATCCGGTCGATCCGATCAGGTTCCGGCTGCGGCGTGGCCCAGTTCCACTGCGCCAAGCGGTGCGGAGCCGCCGGGGGACGGCCGGTTCTCCACCGCGGCCCGCACTGAGCCGGTCCGGCCGCAGGAACAGGGCGGCGGTGGTGAGCCGGAGGGTTCTGCCGACGGCGATGGCTCGGCTGAGGCGACGATGCGCAGCTTGCCGGTGCAGCCGCCGCCATCGCGGCGTGAGGTGAGTGGCGGCTCGGAGAAGGCCGCGAAGGAGCCCGAACCAGACGAAAACTCCCTTTTCGCCCCTACGCGCAACGAGCCGACACGGCCTCCTCAGCTGCCCAGGGGAGGTGCGGCCATGGGCCTCGAGTCGTCGGGTGAGGGTGTGTTCGACCAGTCGACGCGCCGTGAGCCGATGCGGCCCCGGGCTGGTGCGCCGATGGGCTTGGAGACGTCCGGGGAGGGGCCGTTCGCCGCTCCGACCCGGAGCGAGCCGATGCGTCCGCCTCAGCGGCAGGAGCCGGGTGAAGGCGCCTTCGCCAATCCCACGCGCAGTGAACCCATGCGGCCTCCGCAGCGGCCCCGTGCCGGTGCGCCGATGGGCCTGGAGACCTCGGGGGAAGGGCCGTTCGCCGCTCCGACTCGCAGCGAGCCCATGCGTCCGCCAGGTGCCAGACCCGGTGCGCCGCAGCGGCCGAGTGGTGAACCCGTGCGTCCGCCCGTGGACCGGGGGCAGAGCGAGGCGACCGTCCGCACCGAACCCGTGCGGCCACCTGCCGAAGAGACCGAGCCGCCGTTTCCCCTGGGATTCGAGGACGACCCGCCCGAGCCACCGTCCGATGACGACACTCCCAAGGGCAGGAGGCCACGCAAGGGCTTGTTCGTCCTCGCCGCTCTTGTCCTGGTGATCGCGGTCGGGGCCGGGGTCGTCTTCTTCGTTCCCGGCGTCAGGGAGAAGCTCGGGCTCGGTGGGTCCGATGCCGATACCGCTGTGGCTCCGCCACCTGCGCCCGTTGCTTTCACCCCCAGCATCAAGGGCGCGGACGGCGGCGCGCCCACGCCGACCAAGCAAGGCGTGCAGGGTGTGCTGGCCGGTCCGGCGGGCAATGCCGCGTTGGGCACGCTGACGGGTACCGTCATCGACCCGGCAACCGGGGATGTTCTGTGGGACAAGGCGTCCAACACCCCGCTCACGCCCGCTTCCACCACGAAGCTGCTCACCGCGGCCGCCGCGTTGCTCAAGCTGCCGCACGGCCAGCAGTTCAGCACCAAGGTCGTCGCCGGCCCGCAGCCCGGCAGCGTCATCATCGTCGGCGGTGGGGACGGCACGCTGAACTCCTTGCCCGCGGGCAAGAACTCCGTGTTCCCCGGCTCGCCGCGGCTCGACGACCTCGTCGCCCAGGTGAAGGCCAAGGGGCCGGTCAGCCAGGTTTTCGTCGACCGCACCCGCTACACCACCGACAACCTCGCCCCCGGTGTCCTTCCCGGTGACGTCGCCGAGGGGTACATCTCGCCGATCACGCCGCTGATGATGGACGGTGCGCGCCAGGACCCGACCAAGGACAAGAGCCCGCGTAGCACCAACCCGCCGCGCACGGTCGCAGCCGAGTTCGCCAAGCGCATCGGCGCGAGTGTGGCGGCCAGCCCCGAGGTCAAGGCGCCCGCCGACGCCCAGGTGCTGGGTGAGGTCCGGTCCGCGCCGCTGACCGAGCTCGTCGACCAGTTCCTGCAAGCTTCCGACAACGTCCTCGCCGACGTCGTCGCCCGCGAGGTCGCGATCGCCGCCGGGGAGGAGCCGTCGTTCCAGGGTGTCCACAAGGCCACGCTGAAGGTGTTGGCCGAGAACGGTTTCGACGTCACAGGCGCCGAACTGTTCGACGGCAGCGGCATGTCGACGAGCAACAAGACCCCGTCGCTGCTGCTGGCCAAGGTCCTCGCGACCGCCGCGGGCGACGGCAAGGACGAGAAGTCCGCCAAGCTGCGTCCGATGCTCGGCGGTCTGCCGGTCGCCGGTGGCAGCGGCACGCTGGAAGGCCGGTTCGCCGTCGGGCAGGCCGCCGCGGGCGGCCGTGGCTGGGTCCGGGCCAAGACGGGCACGCTGCCGCTCGCCGGGATCAACTCGCTCGCCGGCGTGGTGCTCGACAAGGACGGCAGGCTCCTGGTGTTCGCGCTGATGACCAACGGCAGCGACACGATCCAGGCCCGGCCCGCGCTCGACGCCGTCGCCGCGGCACTGCGCACGTGCGGCTGCAAATAATGAGCGCGCAATCACACAGAGCGTAAAGGCTCAGGTAGCGTCGGGGTTGTGGAAGCGGCGACTGAGTTCAGGCGAGGGACGGGTTCGCCGGTCGACTGGTCACTGGCCATTTCGACCGGGCAGCGCCTGGTCCGGCGCGGACCCGACGTACCGATGGCGGAGGCCGAGGCGGCGGTCAGGGATCTGCGGAACGCCACCGACGTCGCCGAAGGGCACGTCCGTGACCTCACGGGCCTCGGCCACGGCCTGCCGTTGCCGCCCGGCGAAGTGGTCGACCGCCCCGGCTGGATCAGGGCCGCGGCCGAGGGCCTCGAAGTCCTGACGGACGGCGCGTTGCCCCGCGCCTACGCGGGCCCGGTCGGCGCCGTGATGGCGGGCAGTGCCGGTGTCCAGGCGGGAATGGTGCTCGCCTTCCTCGGCGCACGCGTGCTCGGCCAGTACGACCCGTTCAACGACGGTCGCCTGCTCCTCGTCGCGCCCAACATCATCGGCGCGCAGCGCGCGCTCGACGTGCCAGCCGGTGACTTCCGGATGTGGGTCTGCCTGCACGAGTGCACGCACCGGCTGCAGTTCACCGCCGTGCCGTGGCTCAAGGACTACTTCGCGGGCCAGGTCAAGAAGTTCCTGTCCGGAATGGACGACAGCGCGGCCAGCGCGCTCAACCGGTTCCCCGACGTCATCAAGGAGGCCCGGCGCCGCTCGCTCGACCCGGACGCCTCGTCCGACCCGGTGACGTTGATGGAGCTGCTGCAGTCCGCCGAACAGCGCGAGGTGTTCGACCGGCTGATCGCCCTGTCCACACTGCTGGAAGGGCACGCGGATTACGTGATGGACGCGGTCGGCCCGTCGGTCGTGCCGACGGTGGACGTCATCCGCGGCCGGTTCACCGAACGCCGCCGCGGCGGCGGTCTGCTGGACCGGGTGCTGCGCACGCTGCTCGGCGTGGACGCCAAGGTCAAGCAGTACGCCGCGGGTGCCGCGTTCACCAGGCACGTCGTCGGCGAGGCCGGGATGGCCGGGTTCAACGCCGTGTGGACCTCCGCCGACACCCTGCCGCGCCGCTCGGAGATCTCGGACCCGGACGCATGGCTGCGCCGAGTGCGACCCTGACCGTCCGCAAGGCCGTCAAGGATCTGCTGAGCACAACCTCGCACGGACCGGTCGCGGTCGCGGTGTCCGGCGGCGCGGACTCGCTCGCGCTCGCTGCGGCGACGGCGACGTTGACCGAGGTCACCGGCTTGATCGTGGACCACGGCCTGCAGCACGGCTCGGCCGACGTGGCCGACGAGGCCGCGGCCCAGCTCAAGACCGTCGGTGTCGACGCCCGCGTCCTGCGGGTCGAGGTGACCGGCCCTGGCGGCATGGAGGCGGCGGCCCGACGGGCGCGCTACCAGGCGCTCCGCAACGCCCATGATGGTCTGGTCCTGCTCGGCCACACCATGGACGACCAGGCCGAGACGGTCCTGCTGGGCCTCGGCCGGGGCTCCGGGCCGCGGTCCATCGCCGGTATGCGCGCGTTCGACCCGCCGTGGGGCCGTCCGCTGCTGAAGGTCCGCAGAGCCGTCACGGTCGCCGCGTGTGCGGAACTGGGGCTCGAGCCGTGGACCGATCCGCACAACAGCGACCCGTCGTTCACCCGGGTGCGGCTCAGGCACGACGTGATCCCCCTCATGGAGGAGGTGCTCCAGGGCGGCGTCGCGGGAGCGCTCGCCCGGACCGCCGAGCAACTCCGTGAGGACCTCGACGCGCTCGACGCGATGGCGGCGAGAATTCGCCAGGACAGCCAGAACATGCTGGTCACCGGCCTGTCGCCACACCCGTCGGCGCTGCGCCGCCGGGTGCTGCGCGGCTGGCTGAAGGACGCCGGGGTGCCGGAACTCACCGACGGCCACCTCCGCGCCGTCGACGCACTGGTGGGTGAATGGCGTGGTCAGGGTGGGGTCTGGCTGCCCGGTGGCTTTGTGGTGTGCCGCCGCCATGGCAGGCTCTGCGTGCAACCGCCGGCAGGGAAATCAAGTTGAGGGAGAGACGGCGTGTACGACGGCGACATCGCCTCCGTGCTGATCACCGAGCAAGAGATCAACGAGAAGATCGCCGAACTCGCCAAGCAGATAGCCGAGGACTATCCGGCCGGCGGCGCGCGGCAGGATCTGGTGCTCGTCGGTGTGCTCAAGGGCGCGGTGATGTTCATGACAGACCTGGCGCGTGCGCTGCCAGTACCCGTCCAACTCGAGTTCATGGCGGTCAGCTCGTACGGCTCGACCACGTCGAGCTCGGGCGTGGTGCGGATCCTCAAGGACCTCGACCGGGACATCGCCGGTCGTGACGTGCTGATCGTCGAGGACATCATCGACTCGGGCCTGACGCTGTCGTGGCTGCTCAAGAACCTGGCCTCGCGTGGCCCGGCCACGCTGCGCGTCTGCACGCTGCTGCGCAAGCCGGAAGCGGTGCGGGTCGAGGTCCCGGTCGAGTACATCGGCTTCGAGATCCCCAACGAGTTCGTCGTCGGCTACGGCCTCGACTACGCCGAGCGCTACCGCGACCTGCCGTACATCGGCACGCTGGAACCAGCCGTCTACTCATCCTGAGGACTCCCTCAGGATGGCCGGGAACCGAACAGGGGAATCCAGCCGTTATCTGCACTGTCAGGCGCACGCGTGCCGGGAGAACGGGCTACGCTCGTTCACTTGGCGCGTGAAGCGCTGGAAGTGGGCGGTACGCTGGATGGACCGGATTGCCCCGCCGGCCGGGTAGTGGGGCTCACTACCCGAAATGCAAGTCAGGGAGGGTCGAGGCCGCCCGGCGGCCGTAAGTGAATGGACCGCAAGCGACTGCTCCGCAACCCGCTGCTATGGATACTGGCAGTGGTCCTGCTGTACCTCGCGTTCAGCACGATCTTCGACTCCAACCGCGGGTTCACCCAGGTCTCCACGACCAAGGCGATCGCCCAGATCAACAGCGGCAACGTGGAGAAGGCGACACTCGAGGACAAGGAACAACAGCTCAAGCTGGTCCTCAAGGACGCGTCGAAGGCGGACAACCAGAAGCAGCTGATCACCTCGTACCCGGCGCAGGCCGGCGACGACGTGTTCAACGTACTGCGCACGAACAACGTGGAATTCGAGACGAAGGTCACACAGGACTCGATCTTCACCCAGATCCTGTTGTTCGCGATCCCCCTGGTGCTGCTCGGCCTGCTCCTGCTCTGGATGATGAACAACGTCCAGGGCGGCGGGAACCGGGTGATGAACTTCGGCAAGTCCAAGGCCAAGCAGCTGTCGAAGGACATGCCGAAGACCACGTTCGCCGACGTGGCCGGGGTCGACGAGGCCGTGGAAGAGCTGTACGAGATCAAGGACTTCCTGCAGAACCCGGGCCGCTACCAGGCACTCGGCGCGAAGATCCCGAAGGGCGTGCTGCTCTACGGGCCGCCGGGGACCGGCAAGACCCTGCTGGCCAGGGCCGTCGCCGGTGAGGCCGGGGTGCCGTTCTACACGATCTCCGGCTCCGACTTCGTCGAGATGTTCGTCGGTGTCGGCGCCTCGCGTGTCCGTGACCTGTTCGAACAGGCCAAGCAGAACGCTCCGTGCATCATCTTCGTCGACGAGATCGACGCGGTGGGCCGCCAGCGTGGCGCGGGCCTCGGCGGCGGTCACGACGAACGCGAGCAGACACTGAACCAACTGCTGGTCGAGATGGACGGCTTCGACGCGCGCGGCGGGATCATCCTGATCGCGGCGACCAACCGGCCCGACATCCTCGACCCGGCGCTGCTGCGCCCCGGCCGGTTCGACCGGCAGATCCCGGTGTCCGCACCGGACCTCACGGGACGCCGCAAGATCCTCGAGGTGCACGCCAAGGGCAAGCCGATGGCCGCGGACGTCGAACTGGCCAGCCTCGCCAAGCGCACGGTCGGCATGTCCGGCGCGGACCTGGCGAACGTGCTCAACGAGGCGGCGCTGCTCACCGCCCGCCAGAACGGCTCGTCGATCGACAACGCCGCGCTGGAGGAGTCGGTCGACCGCGTGATCGGCGGTCCGGCCCGCAAGAGCCGGATCATCTCCGAGAAGGAGAAGAAGATCACGGCCTACCACGAAGGTGGGCACGCGCTGGCCGCGTGGGCGATGCCGGACCTCGAGCCGGTGTACAAGCTGACGATCCTGCCGCGTGGTCGTACCGGTGGGCACGCGTTGGTCGTGCCCGAGGACGACAAGGGCTTGATGACCCGTTCGGAGATGATCGCCCGCCTGGTGTTCGCGCTGGGTGGCCGCTCGGCCGAGGAACTGGTCTTCCACGAGCCGACCACGGGCGCCTCGTCCGACATCGAGCAGGCCACCAAGATCGCCAAGGCGATGGTGACCGAGTACGGCATGAGCGCCAAGCTCGGCGCCGTGAAGTACGGCTCGGACCACGGGGACCCGTTCCTCGGCAGGTCCATGGGCACGTCACCGGACTACTCGCACGAGGTCGCGCAGGGCATCGACGAGGAGGTGCGCAAGCTCATCGAGGCGGCGCACACCGAGGCGTGGGAGGTGCTCAACACCTACCGCGACGTGCTCGACGAGCTCGTGGTCGAACTGCTCGACAAGGAGACCTTGCAGCGCAGGGATCTCGAGCGGATCTTCTCCCGCGTGGAGAAGCGGCCCCGGATCACCGCGTTCAACGACTTCGGTGAGCGCGTGCCGTCCGACAAGCCGCCGATCAAGACCAAGGGCGAGCTGGCGATGGAGCGCGGCGAGCCGTGGCCGCCGATCCAGGAGGAGCCGGAGCCGACCCCGGTCGGTGCCGTCGGTGGTGCCAAGGACCTGCCGAAGGAAGCCAACAACGGCTCCCTGCCCAACGGGCTGCCGTCGACTCAGGGGCCGTACGTGCCGCCGGAGGGCAGGCCGGGCGGTCCGCCGCACTACGGTGCCCCTCCCGGCTGGCGTCCGGCGACGTCACCGCCGCAGCCGGACCAGGACGACCGGGACGGTAAGAACTGAGCATCGAGTCAGTGAACGGCGCGGGCGCCTCCCCAGTGGACGGCGCCCGCTCCGTTCGTCCCGTTTTCGACCAGGCACGCGCCGAGCGCGCCGTGCGTGAGTTGCTGCTGGCGTGCGGAGAGGACCCGGACCGCCAGGGGCTCGCCGAGACACCGGCCCGGGTGGCCCGTGCGTACCGCGAGATGTTCGCCGGTCTGTACATGGACCCGGACGCGGTGCTTGCCAAGACGTTCGACGAGGCCCACGAGGAACTCGTGCTGGTCACCGACATCCCGATGTACAGCTACTGCGAACACCACCTGCTGCCGTTCCACGGTGTCGCGCACGTCGGCTACATCCCGAACGAGCACGGCAAGGTCACCGGGCTGTCCAAACTGGCCAGGCTGGTCGACGCGTACGCCAAGCGCCCGCAGGTGCAGGAGCGATTGACCTCGCAGATCGCGGACTCGCTGATGCGGACGCTGGAACCGCGCGGCGTGATCGTCGTCGTGGAGGCCGAGCACCTGTGCATGTCCATGCGCGGCATCCGCAAGCCGGGGGCGCGCACGACGACTTCGGGCGTACGCGGCCAGTTCAAGACGTCCGCGTCGTCGCGTGCGGAGGCGTTGGACCTGATCAAGGCCCGTCGATGACGCATCGGCTGCTGCCCGATCCCGGCCGTTGCGTGGTGATGGGTGTCCTGAACGTGACGCCCGATTCCTTCTCCGACGGCGGCCGGTACCTCTCGGTCGACGACGCGCTGCGCCACGCGCACCAGATGTGGGACGCGGGTGCGGACCTGATCGACGTGGGCGGTGAGTCGACCCGGCCCGGTGCCGAGCGGGTGGCCGCGGACGTGGAGATCGGCCGGATCGAGCCGGTGATCAAGGAGCTGACCGCCGCGGGCGTGCGGATCAGCGTGGACACCACGCGGGCGCGGGTCGCGGAGGCCGCGCTGGCGGCGGGCGCGACTGTCGTGAACGACGTCTCCGGCGGCCTCGCGGACAAGGACATGGCCAGCGTGGTCGCCGACGCCGGCGTGCCGTGGATCCTGATGCACTGGCGTGGCCACAGCAAGGACATGAATTCGCTGGCCGAGTACGGCGACGTGGTCGCCGAGGTGCGTGCCGAGCTGTGCCAACGCGTCGACGCGGCGCTGGCCGCCGGTGTCGCGCACGACGCGATCGCGATCGACCCGGGCCTCGGGTTCGCCAAGCGGGCCCCGCACGACTGGGCGTTGCTGCGGCGCCTGGATGTTTTCATCGACCTGGGGTATCCCGTCCTGGTCGGGGCGTCGCGCAAACGTTTCATCGGCAGGCTGCTCGCTGACGAAGACGGCACACCGCGGCCCCCGGACGGTCGCGAGGACGCGACCGCGGCGATTTCGACGATGGCCGCTGCCAAGGGCGTTTGGGGCGTCCGCGTGCACGACGTGGTGCGATCACTGGACGCGGTCCGGGTAGTGGCGGAATGGGAGCGGGTGTGAGCGACCGGATCACGCTCACCGGGCTGCGGGTACGGGGCAACCACGGTGTGTTCGAGCACGAGAAGCGCGACGGGCAGGACTTCGTCGTCGACATCACGGTCTGGCTCGACCTGGCCGAGGCGGCCGCGACGGACGACCTCACCAGGACACTGCACTACGGCGAACTGGCCGAACGCGCGGCGGCGATCATCGCCGGTCCGGCGCGGGACCTGATCGAGACGGTCGCGGGCGAGATCGCGGACGAGGTCCTCAGCGACAAGCGGGTCACCTCGGTCGAGGTCACCGTGCACAAGCCGTCCGCACCCATCCCGCTCACGTTCGCCGACGTGGCGGTCACTGTGCGGAGGCACCGGACGTGACCACCGCGGTCCTGTCGATCGGGTCCAACATGGGCGATCGGCTGGCGAACCTGCAGTCCGCCGTGGACGGTCTGCCCGCGTTGGCGGTGTCGGCTGTGTACGAGACAGCGCCGTGGGGCGTGACCGATCAGGACGATTTCCTCAACGCGATCGTGGTCGCCTCGCGTGAGGACCTCGACGAATGGGACTGGCTGCGCCGCGCGCACGAGCTCGAGAACGCCGCCGGGCGTGTCCGCGAGGTCCGGTGGGGTCCGCGTTCGCTCGATGTGGACGTGATCACTGTTACCGGCGTCACGAGCACCGACCCGAAGCTGGAACTGCCGCATCCACGGGCACACGAACGGGCGTTCGTGCTGGTGCCGTGGCTGGATGTGCAGCCGGACGCGACACTGCCCGGACACGGCTCGGTCGCCGAGCTGCTGGCGGTGCTGGGCGACGGGGGCGTGCGGCGCCGGGACGATCTCAAGCTGGAGGCGGCGTGAAGTTCACCAGGCCACGCGACCTGGTCATCGCGGGGCTGCTCGCCGCGGTCGTGCTGTACGTGATCCTGCAGTCGGCCTACGGCTCCATGCCGCCGTTGCCCACGCTCGCCGGTGTCACGCTGGTGGTCATCGCGGCGGTCGACGTGGTGTTGGCTTTCTCACTGCGGTCGCGCATCCGCGGGACCAGGCGGGACAAGCCGGTTGAGGCGCTGACCGCCGCCCGTGCGGTCGCGCTGGCGAAGGCGTCCTCAGTGCTCGGTGCGATCATGCTCGGCGCATGGGTGGGTGTGTTCGTCTACGTGTTTCCCAAGCGTTCGGACGTCGTGGCGGCGGGCAACGACACGTCCAGTGCCGTGATCGGTGCGCTCTGTGCTGCCGCGCTGATCGCGGCGGGACTGTGGCTCGAACACTGCTGCAAGACCCCGGACGAGCCGAAGGAGCCTGACGACCGTTGATCGACGCAAAGCGCAGGTTCATCGCACCTTCGGCCACGAGCAGGTCTCGGAGCGATAACTGACAGGTACGGTGTTAGGCATGTCCGGCCGAGCCTCCTCGACGCGCGACTCCTTCAAGGTGCCGAGTACCGCGCGCCTTCTGCTGGGCGGCGCGCTTGTCCTGGTACTCGGAGCGACGCTGATCCTGGTCCTCACCGACGACGCCCGATTCCTCAAGATGGGCATCCTCGCCGCGTTGTGGGCCGCGCTCGTCGGGGCGTTCCTGGCCGCGCGGTTCCGCCGCCAGGTGGCCGACAAGTCCGATGACGCGCAGAGCATGCAGGCGATCTACGAGCTCGAACTGGAGCGTGAGATCGCCGCGCGGCGCGAGTACGAGCTGGAACTGGAGGCCGAGGCCAAGCGCAAGGCCGAGGAGCAGTCCCGTGCGGACATCGACGCCCTGCGCACCGAGCTCGGCCAGCTGCGGGAGACGTTGCAGTCGCTGCTCGGCGGTGAGGTCCTCGTCGAACGGTTCGCGCTGCAGGCGCAGGCGACCAGGATGCGGTCGTTGCCCGACGAGTCGCACCAGCTGCCGCAGTCCGCGCAGGTGGTCAAGCGGCTCAACCCGTCGTCGAACCAGCAGCAGCCGGTGGTCATCCCCAGCGAGCCCCAGACTGAGCTGATCGAGCGCGTGCCCGAGCGGCCCCGCAGCGCCGGTGGGGGCACAGGTCATGGCGGCGGCAGTGCCCGCCCGCAGCCGCAGCGGCCACAGCAGCAGCGTCCCCCGCGTGAACCGGCCGAACGCCAGGTGCAGCTCCGCCAGCCCCGGCGCGACGACCCGGCCGACCCCGGTTCGGGCTGGTGGGACCCGGTCACCCCGGTGGGACGGCCGGACAACCCGTACCACCAGCCGGTGGCCGGTGATTCGGCGAACAGCCTCGGCGAGGGCATCGACCCGAACTGGACGCCGTCGTGGGAGCGCACCACGCAGCCTCCGGCCGCCGGGCAGGCCCGTCAACAGAGCGGGCGCCCGCCGCGTCCGCCGAAGAAGCCGGAGCCCCAGATATCGGCCCAGATATCGGCACAGGTCAGTCGTCCGATGCAGCGGCCGGACGCCGAGGCACAGCCGAGCCGCCCGATGCCGCAGCCCGAGGCGCCCACGCGGGTCCAGCCGCAGCCTTCGCTGTCGCAGCGGCTGGAGTCCGAGCGTCCGGCGCAGCGCCAGGAGCCCGAGGCGCCGACGCGGATCCAGCCGTTGCCGGAGTCCCCGGAGCCCACGGTCGTGCGTGCGCCCGCCGCTCGGACCACCCCCGAGCCGCCTCCGCCGCCTCCGCCTGTCCGCAAGCCCGAGCCGTCCACCCGGGTCGTCGCCCCCGCCGCCGCGCAGTCCCCACCGGCCGAGGAGAGCGGTGGACGTCGCCGGGCCGCCGAGCCCCCGGCCGCCGCCGAGAGCACGGGAGGCGGGCGTCGGCGCCGCGCGGAGGACGCTCCTTCCTGGCAGGAGACCTACCAGGCCCGGCAGCAGCAGTCCGCCAGCCACACCCGGCCTGCCCCCGAACCCGACCCGGAGCCGAGCGGATCGCACGCCGCGGGCAAGTCCGTGAACGAGCTGCTGGCCGCGTACGGATCAGGCGGGGAGACACCGCGACGCCGTCGTCGCCGCGAGGACTCCTCGTGAGTGGAAATACCGGTTAGAACCGGACCAACCACTCACGACCGGGCAGCTAAGGTTTTGCGCTGTGATCAACCAGGAGCCGGCCGTGTCTGTTCGGCCGACGCCGCGGCGCAAGACCGTTCTGCTGCCCATCGTCGGCCTCGTTCTGCTCAGCCTCGCCGGTATCGCGGTCTTCGCCTACCTCACCGCACGGGTCGGCATCGTCGCCGAACTGGTCGGAGTCGCCGGTGCGCTGCTGCCCGTCGGGCCCGTCGTCGCCGTGTTCCTCTGGATCGACCGGTGGGAGCCGGAACCGGCCAAGTTGTTGTGGCTGGCGTTCGCGTGGGGTGCGTGCGGCGCCACGCTCACCGCGCTGCTGATCAACAACACCGCCGAGGCCGTCGGTGACCTGCTGCTCGGCAAGGGCGGCGGGGACACCATCGCCGCCGTCGTGTCCGCCCCGCTGATCGAGGAAGCGGCCAAGGCCGCGTTCGTGCTCGGGATCTACCTGTGGAAGCGGCAGGAGTTCAACGGTGTCATCGACGGCATCGTCTACGCCGGGATGTGCGCGGCCGGGTTCGCGTTCACCGAGAACATCTACTACTTCGGGCGCATCTTCGGCGAGCACGGCTTCGGGACCGCGCAGACCGCCGGGGTCATCGCCGCGTTCATCCTGCGCGGCGTGATGTCGCCGTTCACCCATCCGCTTTTCACCGTCATGACGGGCATCGGGATCGGTGTTGCCGCCGGTTCCAGGACGAAGTGGGTCAAGGCCGCCGCACCGCTCGCCGGGTACCTGGCCGCCGTCGTCCTGCACTCGCTGTGGAACTCCGCCGCCACCCTCGGCAGCGCCACCACCTTCCTCAACGTGTACTTCCTGATCATGCTGCCGGTCTTCGTGCTGGCGACGGTCCTGGCCAACTGGGCACGCAAGCGGGAGCAGAAGATCATCGCCGCCGCACTGCCCCGGTTGGTCAGCGACGGGCTCATCGCCGCGAGCGAGGTGGAAGTGCTCGCCAACCTCAAACGCAGGCGCGAGTGGCGCAGGAAAGTCGCCCGCAAGTCCGGGCCGGAGGCGGGCCGGGCGGTCGCGGACTACCAGACGGCCGTCACCGAATTGGCGTTCCACCGGCACAGCCACCCCGATGACGAGGTGGAACGCCTGCTCGAACAGGCAGTTCGCGTGAGCCGGGCCACGGCGGTCAGCGCTGCCAGGCGCCAATAGTTACGCTCTCACCTTGGTTTGACGAAAGGACAACTGGCATGAGCCGTCCCGCGCGCCTCGGAGTGGGCGTCGTGTCCGCCGGCCGAGTGGGCGCGGTGATGGGTGCCGCGCTGGCCAGAGCCGGGCACGCGGTGGTCGCCGCGTCCGGCGTGTCGCGCGACTCCGTGCGGCGAGCGGAGGACCTGCTGCCCGGGGTGTCGCTGCTGCCGCCGGACGAGGTCGTCAGCAAGGCTGACCTGGTTCTGCTGGCGTTGCCGGACGACGCGCTCGAAGGCATGGTCCGCGGGCTCGCGGCTGCCGGTGCGTTGCGGCCGGGGCAGATCGTGGTGCACACGTCGGGTGCCTATGGCGTTGACGTGCTCCAGCCCGCCGCCGACCAGGGAGCGTTGCCCCTGGCGCTGCACCCGGTGATGACGTTCACCGGTCGTGTCGAGGATCTTGACCGTCTTGTCGCCTGTTCGGTCGGCGTGACCGCGCAGGAGGGCGACGAGGCCGCGTGGAACGTCGGCGAGGCGCTGGTGGTGGAGATGGGTTCGGAGCCGATCCGGGTCCCGTCGCAGGCCCGTCCGGCGTACCACACCGCGTTGGCGCACGCCGCGAACCACCTGATCACACTGGTCGCCGACTCGGCCGACCTGGTGCGCGAGTCCGGTGTCGGCGCGCCGGAACGCCTGCTGGGACCGCTCCTGTCGGCCGCGTTGGACAACGCGCTGCGGCACGGCGACCGCGCGCTGACCGGTCCGGTGGCTCGTGGTGATGCCGGTACAGTGCGCAAGCACCTGAACGTGTTGCGGGACAACGCGCCCGAGTTGCTGGCGAGCTACCGGGAACTGGCGAGGCGAACCGCGCGCCGGGCCACCGACAGCGGCCTGCTGCGCGGGGATCTCTCGCCGGACGTCTTCCAGGCCATCGACGAGGAGCGCTGAGTGACCACACCGAAGGCACCCGAGTTCACCCGCGGCGCGCTGCACGTGCACAGCAAGCCGCAGGAGGTCGCCAGGATCACGCGTGCGCTGCGCGCGGCCGGCACCAAGATCGTCCTGGTGCCGACGATGGGCGCGCTGCACGCCGGTCACCGCGAGCTGATCCGCCGGGCGCGCAACATCCCGAACACCGTCGTGGTCGTGTCGATCTTCGTGAACCCGTTGCAGTTCGGGCCGAACGAGGACCTGGACAAGTACCCGCGCAGGCTCGAAGCGGATCTGGACGCGTGCCGGGACGAACGCGTCGAGATCGTGTTCACCCCGGAGCGCGAGGACATGTACCCGCCGGGCTCGCAAGTGACTGTCCACTCGGGACCATTGGGCGACGAGCTGGACGGTAGCGTCCGAAAAGGACACTTCGACGGCGTGCTCACCGTCGTGAACAAGCTGTTCAACATCGTCCGCCCGGACTTCGCGCTGTTCGGCGAGAAGGACTACCAGCAGCTCGTGCTGATCAAACGGATGGTCGCTGACCTGGACATGGACACCCACGTGATCGGTGTGCCGACCGTCCGCGAACCCGACGGCCTCGCGCTGTCGTCGCGCAACGTCTACCTCGACGCCGCCGAACGGAAGAGCGCGGTCGCGTTGTCCGCGGCGTTGTCCGCAGGGGCTTTCGCGGGCCGTTCGGGCGGGCAGGAGGTCGTCAGGGCCGCGCGGGAGGTCCTGGCGGAGCACCCCGAGGTCGTCGTCGACTACCTCGAGTTGCGCGCGCCGGACCTCGGTCCCGCGCCGGAACAGGGAGAGGCAAGGTTGCTCGTCGCCGCCCGGGTCGGCACGACGAGACTCATCGACAACACCGGCCTGCGCCTGGGCGAACCGCCCGAGCCGGGGCTGTGAAGGGGGCAACACCATGCAGCGCACCATGTTGAAGTCCAAGATCCACCGGGCCACGGTCACGCAGGCCGACCTGCACTACGTCGGCTCGGTCACGGTGGACGCCGACCTGATGGAAGCCGCCGACCTGCTGGCGGGCGAACAGGTCACCATCGTGGACGTGACCAACGGCGCGCGCTTGGAGACCTACGTCATCGAGGGCCCGAGGGGCAGCGGCGTGATCGGCATCAACGGCGCCGCCGCGCACCTGGTGCACCCCGGCGACATCGTGATCATGATCGCCTACGGGATCATGGACAGCGCCGAGGCCGCGTCCTTCCGGCCGAGGGTCGTGTTCGTCGACGGCCAGAACAAGGTCGTCGACCTCGGTGCCGACCCGGCCGCTGTGCCCGCGGGCTCCGGCCTGTTCAGCGGCGCCGACCTCGAATCCCCGGCGGAGACAGCGGACGCCGCCGCGCTGGACGCACTGCTCCAGCCGGAGAATTCCTGACGTGCTCTTCGCGATCGACGTCGGCAACACCAACATCGTCCTCGGCCTGTACTCCGGCGACCGGCTGATCCGCGACTGGCGGATGCGCACGGTCGCCGGGATGACCGCCGACGAACTGGCGCTCACCATGAGGGGCCTGCTCGGCGAGTACGCCGACCAGGTGACGGCGGTGTCGGCGTTGTCGACCGTTCCCGCTGTGCTGCGGGAGATGCGGGTGATGCTCGACCGTTATTACGCCGACGTGCCGCAACTCATTGTGGAGCCGGGGGTCCGCAGCGGGGTGCCGTTGCTTGTGGACAACCCCAGGGAGGTCGGCGGCGACAGGGTGATCAACACGCTGGCGGCGCACCACCTGTACAGCACCGCCTGCGTGGTCGTCGACTTCGGCACGTCGACGAACATCGACGTGATATCGGCGAAAGGCGAATTCCTCGGCGGGGTTTTCGCGCCGGGGATCGAGATCTCGGTCGACGCGCTGGCCGCGCGGGCGGCCGCGCTGCGCAAGGTGGAGTTGGTCAGGCCGCGGTCGGTGATCGGCAAGAACACCGTGGAATGCCTGCAGTCCGGCATTCTGTACGGTTTCGCCGGACAGGTCGACGGCCTGGTGAGACGGATCATCGCGGAACTGCGGGCGCAGAGCCACGACGAAGCCGCACCGGTGGCCGTGATCGCCACCGGTGGCCTCGCCCCGCTGGTGGTCGCCGAGTCCGAGACGATCCAGCACCACCACCCGGATTTGACCCTCCTCGGTCTACGACTGGTGTTCGAACGCAACGTCAGGCAGTGACGGCGCGTGCGGACCGGTAACTCAGGGTCTTGAAGGGAAAGTCGAACTCGCCTGCCGAGGTTTCCGGCTGTTCGGTCAAGAACGCGCGCAACCGGTCGACGACTTCCGCGCGTTCCCCGGCACTCGCCACGAGCATCTGGGAATGCGTGCAGATCATCCCGATCAGGCTTTCGGTCGTGTGCCGCACCGAGTGCCGGAAATCACGGCGCTCGAACGGGCCGAACATGGGATGGTCCGGGAACGGTTCATCCCCGGTGTGCGCCCTGCCCATACCGGTCTGCCGCAAGTCGTCGAATGCGGAAACCCACGGCACGTCGGCGTCCTCGTCGTTCCACAGCGCGGCGAGCGTCCCACCCGGCCGCAACACCCGGCCAATCTCGGTAAGGGCGGCCGGCACGTCGAACCAATGGAACGCCTGGCCGACGACGACCGCGTCGAAGGTGGAATCGGGCAGCGGGATCTGTTCGGCCGTGCCGATCAGCGCGCGGACGGGCGGAAATCGTTTTCCGAGTTCGGCCAGCATCTCCGCGTCGGGTTCGACAGCGGTGACGTTCAGTCCGCGTGCGACCAATGACTCGGTGAGTTTTCCGGTCCCGGCGGCGAGATCGAGAACGTCGACGGCACCTTCCGGCACCGCCCAGTCGACCGCCTCGGCGCTGTAACCGGGACGGTAGCGCGCGTACAGCTCGGCGCTGGCCCCGAAGGAACCGGCACGCCGGGTACGCAGTTCGGTGTCTGGTTCGGTCACAACGGCCACGCTATCGATATCCGGTTCGCCCCGTCGCCAGGCTTTTCCGTACCCTTTGCAGCCGTGAGTGACGAGCACGTTTCCCCGGCGCCCGAGCAAGACGACCTCCCCGAGCAGATGCGCATCCGCAGGGAGAAGCGGGAGCGGCTGCTCGCCGCGGGTGTCGAGGCCTATCCGGTCGAACTGCCGCGGACCCACTCGCTCGCGGAGGTCCGGGCGAAGTACCCGGAGCTCGAACCGGGCGCGTCCACCGGTGAGGTGGTCGGGATCACCGGCCGGGTGATGTTCATGCGCAACACCGGCAAGCTGTGCTTCGCCACCCTCCGCGAGGGCAACGGCGTCGAGTTGCAGGCGATGCTGAGCCTTGCCAACGTCGGCGAGGAGTCGCTCGCGTCGTGGAAGGCCGATGTCGACCTCGGTGACCACGTGTTCGTGCGCGGCGAGGTGATCGCCTCCAAGCGCGGCGAGCTCTCGGTGATGGCCGAGGAATGGCGAATGGCTGCCAAGTCGCTGCGCCCGCTGCCGGTCGCGCACAAGGAGCTGTCCGAGGAGACCAGGATCAGGCAGCGCTACGTCGACCTGATCATGCGCCCGCAGGCCCGCAGGATGGTGGAGATCAGGGCGGAGATGGTCCGCTCGCTGCGGGACAGCTTCCACCGGCGCGGGTTCACCGAGGTGGAGACGCCGATGCTGCAGACGCTGCACGGCGGTGCGGCGGCCCGGCCGTTCACCACCCACTCCAACGCCTTCGACATCGACCTCTACCTGCGGATCGCCCCGGAGCTGTACCTCAAGCGCTGCGTGGTCGGCGGGATCGAGAAGGTCTTCGAGATCAACCGGAACTTCCGCAATGAGGGAAGCGATTCATCGCATTCACCCGAGTTCGCGATGCTGGAGTACTACCAGGCGTACGCGACTTACGACTCGGTCGGCGTGCTGACTCGCGAGCTGGCGCAGGAGGCCGCCGAGGCGGTTTTCGGTACTCAGGTGGTCACGTTGGCCGACGGGTCGGAGTACGACCTTTCCGGGGAATGGACCGCGCTGACAATGTACGGCTCGTTGTCGGAGGCGCTCGGCGAAGAGGTCACCCCGGAGACCCCGGCTGAGCAGTTGCGCGAGTTCGCCGAGCGGGTCGGCCTGGAAGTGGCCCCCAAGCTGGGCCACGGCAAGCTGGTCGAGGAGCTGTGGGAGCACCTGGTCGGCGATCACCTGGTCGCGCCGACTTTCGTCCGTGATTTCCCGGTCGAGACTTCCCCGTTGACACGCCAGCATCGCGACACGCCGGGAGTGGCGGAAAAATGGGATCTTTACGTGCGCGGTTTCGAACTCGCCACAGGATACTCCGAGCTGGTCGACCCGGTCGTCGAACGGCAAAGGCTGGTCGATCAGGCCAGGTTGGGCGCGGCAGGTGACGATGAGGCGATGCAGTTGGACGAGGACTTTCTGCGCGCACTGGAGTACGGAATGCCACCCAGCGGTGGAGTCGGAATGGGGATCGACCGACTACTGATGGCGCTCACCGGACTCGGGATCAGGGAGACGATCCTGTTCCCACTCGTTCGCCCGCAATGAAACCTGGGTGAGTGACTATCCACATCATTCTCGATTTGCGCTAACCTACCTCCAAGCGAGAATCATTCCGTACCCGGCAATCACCCCGAGGAGGCGGCGTATGGCGCAGAAGGTCACGGTGACCCTCGTTGACGACATTGACGGTTCGGAAGCCGAAGAGACCCTCGAGTTCGGTCTGGACGGCGTTTCCTACCAGATCGACCTGTCTGGTGACAATGCCGGAAAGCTCAGGGACATCCTGAGCGACTATGTCGACCACGCCCGCCGTTCCGGAGGTCGTAAGCGCGCGGCGGGCAAGCTCGCCGTGGGCGGCCGGGTAGCGCGGACCGCGTCGGTGGACAGGGACCAGAACCAGGCAATTCGGGAGTGGGCGCGGAAGAAGGGATACAAAGTTTCCGACCGTGGCCGTATCCCGAAGGAAGTCACCGAGGCGTACCACAACAACAGGGACTGACAGGCGACATCGCATAAGGCCCGCGGCCGGTGGCCGCGGGCCTTTAACGTGCCCGATTCCGGGGTTGGGCCAGGCCAGGAGGGTCAGTTAGCCTTACCTAACCAGTCGGGAGCTATGCTCCAGGCGGATCTCCGGGAGGCGTGGGTGACGACGAGCAAGGTGCGGTTGCGGGCGAGCGGGCTCGGGCTCGGGTACGGCGAGCGGCTCGTGGTCGACGGCCTCGACCTCGACGTCCCGCAGGGCACGGTCACCTCGGTGATCGGCCCGAACGGCTGCGGGAAGTCGACACTGCTGCGCGCCCTCGGCCGTCTGCTGAGCCCACGAGCGGGTGAAGTCCTGCTCGACGGCAAGCGGATAGACAGACTGCCGACGAAGGAAGTGGCGCGGACGGTCGGCCTCCTGCCGCAGACCCCGGTGGCCCCGGACGGCCTGACAGTGGCCGATCTGGTGGCGAGGGGCAGGCACCCCCACCAGACCTGGTACCGCCAGTGGTCGGTGGAAGACGAGGCGGCGGTGACCGACGCCCTCCGCCTGACGAAGATGGACGAGCACGCCAACCGCGTGGTCGACGAACTCTCCGGCGGCCAGCGCCAGCGAGCCTGGATCTCGATGACCCTGGCGCAGGGAACGGAACTGCTCCTGCTGGACGAGCCGATCACCTACCTCGACCTGGCCCACCAGGTCGACGTACTCGACCTCGTTCACGACCTGCACACCACCAGGGGAACAACGGTGGTGATGGTCCTGCACGACCTGAACCTGGCAGCCCGCTACTCCGACCGCCTCGTGGCGATGCGCGCGGGAAAGATCGTGGCCCAGGGCGACCCGGGTGACGTGCTGACCGAAGACCTGCTCCGAGACGTCTTCGACCTGGACGCGAAGATCCTGACCGACCCGGTGGCAGGCACCCCGATGGTCGTCCCGATCGGCTCCCGCCACCGCGCGGCTCACGCCGCCGCCAAAGCCAGCTGACACGAAGCCGCACCCCGAGCGGCGCTGCGGCCGGTGCGCCGAGCCCACCAACAGCCACACCGCCGCGGAGTCACTGAGCCGAACTCACTGGAGTGCCCGATTCGTCCCATGCAAGATCAACATCATCGCTGGTCATCATTGAGCCGATCGGGTGAGAAAGTGACTGCGGTCACTCTTGGACGGCACCTGTTCGCGGACAGCGGACACGTCCCATTTGATGGAATCCAGCCCGGTGAACGCACGTTGTAAGGGGTGTCAGCGGGTACCAGAAGCCGAAGTGCCTGGTCTGTCACCAATCTGTGGTCGTGAGTGGCACTGAGCGCGACAGGCCGGGCGACTACAGTGGTCCTACGGTGCTGAATCCACCAACATGACGAGTGGTGAAGGGCCGCCGGCGCAGCAGTCAGGGAGTGCGAATGTTCGAGAGGTTCACCGACCGCGCGAGGCGGGTGGTTGTCCTGGCCCAGGAAGAGGCCCGGATGCTCAACCACAACTACATCGGCACCGAGCACATCCTCCTGGGCTTGATCCACGAGGGTGAAGGTGTCGCGGCGAAGGCGCTCGAGTCGCTCGGGATCGCCCTGGAAGGCGTGCGTCAGCAGGTCGAGGAGATCATCGGCCAGGGCCAGCACGCGCCGTCCGGTCATATCCCCTTCACGCCTCGGGCGAAGAAGGTCCTGGAGCTGTCGTTGCGTGAGGCGCTGCAGCTCGGGCACAACTACATCGGCACGGAGCACATCCTGCTCGGGCTGATCCGTGAGGGCGAGGGCGTGGCCGCGCAGGTGCTGGTCAAGCTCGGCGCTGACCTCAACCGGGTCCGTCAGCAGGTGTTGCAGCTGTTGTCGGGTTATCAGGGCAAGCCGGAGACCGAGCCCGGCAGCCGTGGTGAGGGCACGCCGTCCTCGTCGCTGGTGCTCGACCAGTTCGGCCGCAACCTCACCGCCTCCGCGCGGGAGGGCAAGCTGGACCCGGTGATCGGCCGGTCCAAGGAGATCGAGCGGGTCATGCAGGTGCTGTCCCGCCGTACCAAGAACAACCCGGTCCTGATCGGCGAGCCGGGGGTCGGTAAGACCGCGGTGGTCGAGGGTCTGGCGCAGATGGTGGTCAAGGGCGAGGTGCCCGAGACGCTGAAGGACAAGCAGCTCTACACGCTCGATCTCGGGTCGTTGGTGGCGGGTTCCCGCTATCGGGGTGACTTCGAGGAGCGGTTGAAGAAGGTCCTCAAGGAGATCCGCACCCGCGGCGACATCATCCTGTTCATCGACGAGATCCACACGCTGGTCGGTGCGGGTGCCGCGGAGGGCGCGATCGACGCGGCCTCGATCCTCAAGCCGATGCTGGCCCGGGGTGAGTTGCAGACCATCGGTGCGACCACCCTGGAGGAGTACCGCAAGTACGTGGAGAAGGACCCGGCCCTCGAGCGCCGGTTCCAGCCCATCCAGGTCGGTGAGCCGAACCTGGAGCACACGATCGAGATCCTCAAGGGCCTGCGCGACCGCTACGAGGCGCACCACCGCGTGTCGATCACCGACGGCGCGCTGGTGCAGGCGGCGACGTTGGCTGACCGGTACATCAACGACCGGTTCCTGCCGGACAAGGCGATCGACCTGATCGACGAGGCCGGGGCGCGGATGCGGATCCGCCGGATGACCGCGCCGCCGGACCTGCGCGAGTTCGACGAGAAGATCGCCGACGTGCGCCGGGAGAAGGAATCGGCGATCGACGCGCAGGACTTCGAGCGCGCGGCGAAGCTGCGGGATTCGGAGAAGCAGCTGCTGGGTCAGAAGGCCGAGCGGGAGAAGCAGTGGAAGGACGGCGACCTGGATGTGGTCGCCGAGGTCGACGAGGAGCAGATCGCCGAGGTCCTCGCGCACTGGACGGGCATCCCGGTGTTCAAGCTGACCGAGGAGGAGACCACCCGCCTGTTGCGGATGGAGGACGAGGTCCACAAGCGGATCATCGGCCAGGAAGAAGCGGTCAAGGCGGTGTCCAAGGCGATCCGCCGGACCCGCGCGGGTCTGAAGGACCCCAAGCGCCCCAGCGGCTCGTTCATCTTCGCCGGCCCGTCCGGCGTGGGGAAGACCGAGCTGTCCAAGGCGCTGGCGAACTTCCTGTTCGGCGAGGACGACGCGCTGATCCAGATCGACATGGGCGAGTTCCACGACCGGTACACCGCGTCGCGGCTGTTCGGTGCCCCTCCCGGCTACGTCGGCTACGAAGAGGGCGGCCAGCTGACCGAAAAGGTCCGCCGCAAGCCGTTCTCGGTGGTGTTGTTCGACGAGATCGAGAAGGCGCACCAGGAGGTCTACAACACGCTCCTGCAGGTCCTGGAGGACGGTCGGCTGACCGACGGGCAGGGCCGCACGGTCGACTTCAAGAACACGGTCATCATTTTCACGTCGAACCTGGGCACGCAGGACATCTCCAAAGCGGTGTCGCTCGGGTTCGCCGGTGGTGGTGAGCAGTCGAACAACTACGAGCGGATGAAGCAGAAGGTCAACGACGAGCTGAAGAAGCACTTCCGCCCGGAGTTCCTCAACCGCATCGACGACATCATCGTGTTCCACCAGCTGACCGAGGACGAGATCATCCGGATGGTCGATCTGATGATCGGCCGGGTCGAGGTCCAGTTGCGCAACAAGGACATGGCGCTGGAGCTGACTCCGTTGGCGAAGAAGCTGCTGGCCAAGCGGGGCTTCGACCCCGTGCTGGGTGCCCGGCCGCTGCGCCGCACCATCCAGCGCGAGATCGAGGACCAGCTGTCGGAGAAGATCCTGTTCGGCGAGCTCGAGCCGGGTCAGATCGTGATCGGCGACGTCGAGGGCTGGGACGGCGAAGGCGCGGACGACAAGGCCCACTTCGTCTTCCGCGGCGAGGCCAAGCCGAAGAACGTGCCGGACTCACCGCCGGTCGACCTGGCCGCGTCGTCCGGTGCTCCGGCCGGTGAGGCCGAGGGCCACGAGGACTGACACAACCAGAGGCGAACGAACACCGGAAGGGCGGCTCCTCGGGGAGCCGCCCTTCCGCGTTCGTGAGGTGACATGCTTGCGGATGTGCGAGTAGCTGTCCTGGGGCCGCTGTGCCTGACGGATGCCGCCGACCAGGAGATCGAGGTCGGTGGTCCACGGCTGCGCATGCTCCTGGTGCGCCTTGCCCTCGAAGCCAACCGGATCGTGCCGACCGAGGCGTTGATCGACGGCCTGTGGGGCACGCAGCCGCCCGCCGACGCGACCAACGCACTCCAGTCGCTCGTGTCCCGCCTGCGCAAGGCCGGACTGGCCAAGCGGATCGAGTCCTACCCGGCCGGATATTCGCTGGCGGCAACGGAAGTCGATGCCGAACAGTTCGAACGCCTTGCCGCGGAAGGCAGTCGGCTGCTCAAGCGCAACGAGGCCGCGAAGGCTGTGGACGTGCTGACCGCCGCGCTGGCGCTGTGGCGCGGCCCGGCGCTCGTCGACGTCGCCGAGGCACCGTTCGCCGCGGCGGCCGTGGCACGTCTGGCGGAACTGCGGCTGACCGCGTTGGAGGACCGCGTCGAAGCGGACATCCTGTGCGGCCGCGAAGGCGGTGTCATCGCCGAGCTGTACGCGTTGACCAGGGAACATCCGCTACGGGAACGCCTGACCGCGCTGCTGATCCGTGCTCTGCGACAAACCGGGCGTCAGGCGGACGCGTTGGCGGCGTACGAGACCGCCCGCCAGAACCTCGCGATGGAGTTAGGCGTCGACCCGAGCCCGGAATTGCAGGAAGCACACTTGGCCCTGCTCAGGGCGGCACCCGCGGAGATCCCGAACAACGGCACCAAACTGCCAGCCCAGCTGACCAGTTTCGTCGGCCGCCTGCACGAGATGACCGAACTGGAGGCGCTGCTCGGCCGGGACCGGCTGATCACGATCGTCGGCCCCGGCGGTGCCGGGAAGACAAGGCTGGCAACGGAAGCGGCGGCCCGCACGGCGAACCGGGTGTGGTTCGTGCACCTCGCAGGACTGCGGGAGGCCGTTGACGTGCCTGTCGCGCTGGCGTCGGCGCTCGGCCTCGGTGATTCGCGGCTGTCGGAGAAACCACAGGTCTGGCATCCGCAGACGGACGTCATGACCCGGCTGCTCGAAGCGCTCGCGGACCGGTCCGAACTCATCGTGCTGGACAACTGCGAGCACCTGGTGTCAGCCGTGGCGCACCTGGCGGAGACGCTGCTCGCGAGCTGTCCGCGGCTGAGGATCCTCGCCACCAGCAGGGAACCGCTGACGATCATCGGTGAAACCCTTGTCCCGCTCGGTCCGTTGGACCTGCCGGAGGAGAACGCGTCCGCCGAGCAGGCCGTGCGGAGTGCCGCCGTCCAGCTTTTCCTCGACCGCGCCAGGTCCGTGCGCCCCGGGTTCACAGTGGACGAGACCAACGTCGGCTCGGTGGTCGCGGTCTGCCGTCAGCTCGACGGTCTACCGCTGGCGCTCGAACTGGCCGCCGCACGGCTGCGTTCGATGACGGTCGGCCAGGTCGCGGAACGCCTCGACGACCGGTTCCGCCTGCTGACCGGCGGCAGCCGGACGTCGTTGCCACGGCACCAGACCCTCGGGGCCGTCGTCGAGTGGAGCTGGAGCCTGCTCACCGCCGCCGAACGCACACTGGCCAGCCGGATGTCCGTATTCGCCTGTCCGTCCACTTTGGAATCGGTCGTCGCGGTCGGGGCGGACGAGGACCTCGCCGCGGACGACGTGCTGTACGTCCTGACGTCGCTGGTGGAGAAGTCCCTTGTGGAAGCGGGCGAAGGTGTCGACGGTGTGCCCCGCTACCGGATGCTCGAGACCGTCAAGGCGTTCGCCGCGGAACGGTTGACCGACACAGAGCAGGCCGTGACCCGGTTCACCGCATGGGTGCTGGGCATGGTCGAGAAGGCTGAGCCGATGCTGCGCGGCCACGACCAGGTCCGTTGGCTGCCGATGCTGGACGCGGAACGGGACAACGTGATCGCGGCGGTCCGCATGGCGGTCGACCGCGACGACGCCGACACGTCGTTCCGGATCCTGGCCGCGTGGACGTGGTACTGGTTGCTGCGCCAGGGTGTCTTCGGTGAGGCGCTGACCGAGCAGGTGCTGCCGCTGGCCAGGATGCACCCGATGGAGGAACGCGCGCCGGACGGCGCACGCCTGCTTTTCCGGATGCTGACGGTCATGGGCGGCGTCGAGGAACCGGACCCGTCGCAGATCGCCACCGTCGTCGAACTCTGCCAGTCCGAAGAGGCCAAGGCGATGCCGTTGGCCGCGATGATCGAGATCATCGCGCTCGCGATCGTGCAGGACTCCGACGGCGCGGACGCCGCCTTCCGGCGGTCGTTGCGTCACCCCAACGAATGGGCGAGGGCGGTCGTGGCCTTCGGTGGCGCGATGACTGCCGAGAACCTCGGCGACGTGGCCAAAGCGAGACGGTGGCATGAGCTGTCGATCCGCCGGTTCCGCAAGCTCGGCGACCGCTGGGGACTGGCGATGGCGCTCAACGCCATGGCCGACATCCGGTCGGCGGACGGGGACGTCGCCGCGGCGATCGAACTGCACGAGGAGGCGCTGCGCGTCGAGGTCGAACTGGGCTCGTCGACCGATCCTGCGATGACCACGGCCCGGCTGGCCGAGCAGCACTACCGGATGGGTGACTTGGACAAGGCACACCGGATGCTGGTGCGGACGGCCGCGACCAGCCAGGGCGAGGGCCAGCGCGCGGTCACCGTGGCGATCCTGATCCGGCTCAGCACGGTCCTGCGGGCCCGCGGTGACATCGCCGAGGCACGGGCCAGGCTCGACGAGGCCAGGCGCGAGATGCTGGACTGGCCCGAGTCGATGAACGACCCGTTGAAGTGCTGGGTGGAGATCGCGGAAGCCCACCAGCGGATGGCCGAAGGAGACCTGGACAAGGCGTGGGCCGCCGCGGCCGTGGCGGACATGGCGACCCGGCGGTCGGCCGGATACCTGCGGGACGCGCAGAGCGTGGCCGACGTCGCCGAGACGATGGCCAAGATCGCCGCCGCGTCGGGGGATCTGACGCTCGCCGCCCGTCTGCTCGGCGCGAGTGCCGTGATCGCGGGAACTCTGGACGTCGGCTCGCCCGACAACCGCGCAATACTCGACGGATTCGGTCCCGCCGAACGGGAAGTCCTCGCCGCGGCGAGGAAGATGACCGCGGACGAGGCGACCGAGTTGCTGAGGAAGGGCGTCCCCGCTCCCCCTGCGGAGACACCCTGAGCTCAGCGCATCCGGCGCCGGTACGTGACCATCGCCAACGGGTAGAACACCGCGACGAACCCGGCCATCCACGCCAGCGTGCCCAGCAGCGGGCCGCCGACCGGGCCGCCGGTCAGCAGGCCGCGGTTGACCTCGGCCAGCAGGCTCACCGGCTGGATGTCGGCGAACGCCTTCAGCCAGTCGGGCAGGGTGTTGGTCTGCACGAACACGTTGCTGGCGAAACCCAACGGCATGATGAACGCGACCATCACGCCGGGAACCGCCTGCGGCGACTTGACCAGCATGCCGACCCACGCCGAGATCCAGCACAAGCACAGTCCGAACGCGACAGTCATGGCCACGGCGAGCACCGCCGACGCCGGGTCCGTCGTGATGTCGAAACCGAGGATCAGGCCGAACACCAACAGGATTGACGACGACGCGACGTACCGGATCACGTCGCCGAGCACCGCGCCGAACAGCGGCGCCGAGCGGGCGATCGGCATGCTGCGGAACCGGTCGAACACACCCTTGGTGATGTCCGTGCACAGCCCCACCCCCGTGCCGAGGGTGGCGAACAGGATGGTCTGCGCCATCATGCCGGGCAGCAGCATCTGCAGGTACGCGTCCCGATCGCCGCCCCCGATCGCGCCGCCGAACAGGTACACGAACATCAGCAGCATGATCAACGGCATGATCGTGACGTCGAGCAGCTGCTCCGGGCTCTTGAGCGTCTTGCGGAGGTTGCGTCCGGCAAGGACCATGCCGTGCGCGAGCGCCTTGACCGGGCCGACGGACGTGGTCGGGACGGCAATCGCGGTGGTCATGCCCTTGCTCCTTCCTTGCTACCGGTGATCGCGAGGAACACCTCGTCCAGGCTGGCCAGTCGCAGGCCGAGTTCGTCGACGCCGACACCCGCCTCGTCCAGCCGCTTGATCACGGCGGACACCAGCATCGTGTCGTCAACCGGGGTGTTGAGCACGCCGCTGTCGACGTCCCTCGACGGCTGCGCCCCGGTCAGGTCGAGCAGGATCTTCGCGACGATCTCGATGTCGTCCCGGTTGGTCGGCCTGACCTGCAGGGTCTGGCCGCTGATCTTGCGCTTCAACTCGCCGGGCGTGCCGTCCGCGACCACGCGGCCGTGGTCGAACACGGTGATGCGGTCAGCGAGCTGGTCGGCTTCCTCCAGGTACTGCGTGGTCAGCAGGACGGTCACGCCTTCGTCGGCGAGCCTGCGCACGATGTCCCACACCTCGTTGCGGCTGTGCGGGTCCAACCCGGTCGTCGGCTCGTCCAGGTACAGCACGCGTGGCCTGCCGACCAGGCTCGCCGCCAGGTCGAGCCGCCTGCGCATACCGCCCGAGTACGTCTTGACCGGGCGGTCGGCCGCCTCGCTCAGGTCGAACCGGGCGAGCAGTTCGGCGCCGCGCGTCCGGGCGTCCGCTTTGGACATGTCGAGCAGGCGGCCGATCAGGACGAGGTTGTCGCGGCCGGACAGGTCCTCGTCGACCGAGGCGTACTGCCCGGTCAGGCCGATCAGGCCACGGACCGCGACCGGATCGCGCAGCACGTCGTAACCACCTACTCGGGCGGTACCGGCGTCAGGACGTAACAGTGTCGCCAAGATGCGGACCGCGGTGGTCTTGCCCGCGCCGTTGGGCCCCAGCACACCCAGGATCTTTCCCGCGGGCACTGTCAGGTCCACGCCGTCGAGCGCGGTTGTCTCCCCGTAGCGTTTGACCAGGCCCTCGGCTTCGATCGCGTTGGACACCTTGTCCCCCTCTCATCATTTGCCGTGGCCACTGTGCGGCGCGCCGCTGTCGAGCCGCGCACAGGACGCTGTCAGGAGCTTTCGGGCAAGCTGGTGTCGTGACAGTGGAGCTGAAGGGGCCTCGACCGCCGGTCAGGACGTGGATCGTCGCGGCGTGGGCGGTGCCGTCGGTGCTCTTCACGGCGTTCGCGGCGCTTCGGCTGCTGGGGGTGACCGGCAACCGGTACATAATCGCCACGGTCGCGTTGACGCCGTACATCGGCGTTGTCGGGCTGGTGCTCGGCGTTGTCGGCCTTTTCATGCGCCGCTGGATCTTCGGTGGCGTGGTGCTCGCGTTCGCGATGATCGTCAGCGCCGCTGTCGTGCCACGCATGGTCTCCCACGAACAGTCCACGGTGTTCGGGCCACGACTGACCGTGATGACAGCGAATCTGTACGTCGGCCGAGCCGATGCCGTGGCAGTGCTCGACATGGTCCGGCGCAACGACGTGGAAGTGCTCAGCATGCAGGAACTCAGCCCGGCGATGGTCCAGGACCTCGACCGGGCCGGCATCGACCGCGTGCTGCCGTACCGGCTGTTCGAGCCGCAGCGCGGCGGGGCGGGGTCCGGACTGGCGTCGAGATATCCGCTGCGTCCGACCAAGATCGCGGACCCGGCGACGTTCGCGCAGCCCAGCGCGATCGTCGACCTGCCTGGCGTGGTCGACCCCGAGGTGCTCGTGGTGCACGCCGTGCCGGGGGTGGACGACGCGGCCACCTGGAAGGCGGAACTGGCCGAGATGCCCGGCGCGACCACCAAGGACAAGCCGAGGATGCTGATCGGCGATTTCAACGCCACGCTCGACCACCCGGACCTGCGGGACGTGATCAGCCGCGGCTACGTCGACGTGGCGCAGCAGCACGGCAGCGGGCTGACGCCGACGTGGCCGGCGGGGATCTGGCCGCCGCCGGTCACGCTCGACCACTTCCTCGTCGACTCGCGCTGTGCCGTCGTCGACTACCAGGTGTTCGACCTGCCGGGCAGCGACCACCGGGCCGCGGTGGCCGTGCTCAACCTGCCTTGACCAGCTCGTCCAGTGCGGTCAGCGCGGCGAGTGCGCCGAGCGGCAACGAGACCCCGCGGCCGTGCCGGATCTCCGGTTCGCGCGGGTTGACCCGGATCAGCGCGCCGGTGCGGGCCGACGCCAGTTCGGACATCCGGCGGACGGTCGGGACCGCGTTGCCCGCGCCGAGTTCGATCACCACGAGGTTGTCCTGCCGCGTCCGCCAGCGCGACACCTCCGCCAGCACCGCCTCGCTGCGCGCGGGCTGCCAGTCGTAGTCGCCGAACATCAGGATGTTCGGCCTGGCAAGGGTTCCGCACGCCGGGCAGCTGGGTAGGTCGCCGCCCGCCCGCATGCTGTCCTCGTCGATGCCGACGTCCGGCCCGGCAGGCCAGATCGGCTGTCCACAGTGGTCGAAGCACTGCAGGTGGTGGATCGAGCCGTGCACCTCGGCGACATGGTCGTCGGCGAACCCGGCGCGCTGGAACTGGCCGTCCACATTGGAGGTGAACACCCTGGTCGGTTTGCCCCAGGCGCGGATGATCCCAAACCCCTGGTGCGGTTGGGTTTCCCGGTACAGCCGCAGCCGGTGGCCGTAGAAACCCCATGCCAGCCCGGGATCTTCACGGAAGTGCACCGGGTCGGCGAGCTCGTGGAAGCTCATGCCGAGTCGCTCGTACGGCGGGTACGCGCGCCAGAAGCCTTCGTCACCGCGGAAATCCGGTAAGCCGGAGTCCACACCCATCCCGGCACCCGCGCACACCAGTAACGCACTCGCGCCGCGGATCAGGTCCGCGGCGCGTTCCAGCTCTGAACTCACTCCGGTTTGATCATCTCGACGACCTCGAACTCCAGCAGGCTCGACCCGGTGGCGACCGGCTTGTCGCTCGGCGGGCCCGAGTGCGCCTTCATCGACGGACCCGCACGCCACGCGTTGAACGCCTCGTCGCTCTCCCAGTGCGTCACCACGAAGTAGCGGGTGTCACCGCTGACCGGGCGCAGCAACTCGAACCCGAGAAAGCCGGGGGAGTCCTTGATGGTGCTGGCCCTGGCCGCGAACCGCTTCTCCAGTTCGGTGCCGTCGCCCTCGGGGACCTCGATCGCGTTGATCTTCACGACTGCCATGTGCCCCAGCGTACTGACACGGCATGATGGGCAGCTATGGCTCACACGGTGGCTGTGTTCTTCGACGACGAGGCGGAACGCGCGGTCAGGGCGCTGTGGCGCAGGCTCGACCAGGCCGGAGTGCCGAGCCTGGCCGGCCACCCGAACGGCCGCTGGGCGCCGCGTGTGACGTTCGCCGCCGCCAAGCAGATCCCGCGCGGAGCCCGTGACCTGCTCAAGGACGAACTGCGCACGCTGGCCATCCCCAACCTGTGGCTGTCCAACCTCGGCACGTTCCCGAGCACGGAGAACGTGCTGATGCTCGGCGCGGTCGTCGACGCGGAGCTGCTGGCCGTACACTCCGCGATCCACGACGTGCTCGCCGGGCGCGTGCAGTCGCCGCAGGCCTACTGGCTGCCCGGCTCGTGGACGCCGCACTGCACGCTCGCCCAAGGCGTCGAGCACCACAAGCTGACCGAGGGCTTCGCCGCGCTGCACCCCGTCGACCGGATCGAGGCGCGCGTGGACCACGTCGTGATCGTGGACACGCAGACCGCCGAGGTCGAGATCGTCAAGTGAGTGATGACAGGAACGCTTCCACCGCGCCCCGGTAGATCTCCGGCTGGTCGCGGTGCACCACGTGCCCCGAGCCGGGGACGACGATGTGCTTGCCGCCACCGGGTGAACGCAGCGGCATCTCGCTCATCTGGCCGGGCGGCATGGCGCTGGTCTCCGCCTCGATCGCCAGCATCGGGCACTGGACCTTCTCGACCAGGTCCCAGTAGTCCCGTTCGCCCCATTCGTTCGCGATCGGGTAGAGCCGCTCCAGGTCGGCGATCAGGTGGTAGCCGTCCGCGCGTTCCTCGAAGCACTCGACGAAGTGGTCGCCGTACCGGCCGAAGAACTCCTTGACGTGCGCGAGCGCCTGGAACGGCACCGGCCACGACTCGAAGTACGACTTCCACTCGTCCACGGTCTTGCCGGTCTGGTCGGGGGCCATGTCCTCGACCACGATGCCCTTGACCAGCTCGGGATGGGTCGCGGCCAGCGCCCACGCGTGCAGGCCGCCCATCGAGTGCCCGATCACCACCGACGGGCCGAGCTCACGCACGACCTCGGCCGCGTCGGCCACGAAGTCCTCGGTACGCCCGGTCTGGACGGGGTTGCGGCCGTGCGCGCGGGCGTCGATGCCGACGACGCGGCCGTAGCGGGTCAGCCACTGCGCGACCGGCCACCAGATGGTCGCCCGGCCCATCAGCCCGTGCAGCAGCAGGATGCCCTGGCCACGGCCACCGAACTCGACCACATTCCGCATTCGACCTCATCCTCACACCGCGTTCGTTACGTTAGGCCGCATGGACCACCCACGCCGCCGTTTCGCCGCGATCCTCGTCGCGACATCCATCTTGGTCGTGGGGTGCACCAGCTCACCACCGGACAACTCGGCGCAGCAGCCGCAACCGCAGCCGCAGCCGGGCCAGCCCCCCGCCGCCTCTTCGGCGGACGGCGCCGGTGACCCGTACTACCCGAAGGACGGCAACGGCGGGTACGACGTCGCCGACTACAACGTCTCGATCAGCTACGACCCGGCGACCGGGATCCTCGACGGCGACACGACCATCTCCGCCAAGGCCACAGCCGAGCTGACGAAGTTCAACCTCGACCTGATCGGCTTCGAGGTCACGGCGGTCGACGTGGACGGCAAACCCGCGAAGGCCGGCCGTGAGGGCGAGCACGAGCTCGTGATCACGCCGCCGTCGCCGGTGGCCAAGGACGCCACGTTCAGCACCCGCGTGCGCTACAAGGGCAAGCCGGAGATGCAGGACGACGGTCAGCTCGGCACGAACGGCTGGCAGAAGACCAAGTCCGGCGGGGCGTTCGTGGCGGGCGAGCCGCACTCGGCGACGTTCTGGTTCCCCGCCAACGACCACCCGCGCGACAAGGCCACGTTCCGGCTCAGCGCGCGCGTGCCGTCGGCCTGGTCGGTGGTGTCCATCGGCCGCGAGGAGCCCAGCACCACCGACAACGGCTGGACCACGTTCCGCTGGGTCGAGCAGACGCGGCTGGCCACGTACCTGACCACGGTCGCGATCGACAAGTGGACGTTCGACCGCTCGGCGCTGTCCGACGGCACACCGGTGGTCAGCGCGTACGCACCCGGGGTGGAGAACAAGAAACAGCTCGAATCGCGGCTGCCCGAAATCCTGGAGTTCCTCAGCTCGAAATTCGGCCCGTACCCGCAGAAAGCGGCGGGCGGGATCTACCTGAACGAGGACATCGGGTTCGCACTGGAAACGCAGGGCAGGCCCATCTACGCCAAATGGTCGAACCTCGAGACCGTCGTGCACGAGAACGCGCACCAGTGGTTCGGCGATTCCGTGTCGGTGGACACGTGGGCGGATATCTGCCTGAACGAGTGTTTCGCCAGTTATGCGCAATGGCTGTGGGCGGAGGCGAAGGACAGCAAGCAGAACCTGGACCAGCGTTACCGCTCGGCCGTCGACAAGGTGCGCACCCGTGAGGCGTACTGGGCCAACAAGCTGTACGGAATGGGCGCGGGCAACGAGTTCCACGGCGTGTACGACAAGGGCATCCTCGCGATGCACGCCCTGCGCAGGCAGCTCGGCGAGGACGCCTTCAACCGGGTGCTGAAGGAATGGCCTGCCACGCGCAAGGACAGCAACGCGTCCTGGCCGCAGTTCGAGGAGTTCGTGCAGAAGATCGCCAACCAGGACCTGCGCGGCTTCTTCGACGCCTGGTTTCGCGGCGACAAGATCCCCGCCGACCAGTACCTCTACCCCGGCTCCCTGCGCGGCTGAGCTCGGGAGTGTTACCGGGGTTCCAACCCGGATAAAACACTCACGAGTGTTCGCCTGGGAGGGCGAAGAGGCCGCTGGTTGTCTGCTCCATCAGGCCGTCGACCAGCAGTGAGTCCAGGCAGCGGTCGCGTTGTGACGAATCCGCCCACACCGCGTCCAGCCTGGCGCGTTCGACCGGGCCGTCGGTGCCCCGCAGGACGTCCAGCAGCAGGCCGCGGACCTGGCGGTCGGTTCCGGCGAACCGCTGCACCGGCTTGAGCGGGCCCGCGTACTCGGGCCTGCCTGCCAGCTGCCACGCGCAGTCTGCCAACAGTGGACAGTCGACGCAGCGCGGGTTCTTCGCCGTGCACACCAAGGCGCCGAGTTCCATCAGCGCGATGGACATCGTCGCGGCCGGTTGGTCCTCGTGGGGGAGGAGTTTCTCCACGTCCGCCATGTCGCGGGCGTTCGACGCCGGGCCCGCGTCGCCCGCGCCGTGCACCGCGCGGGCGACCACGCGCCGGACGTTCGTGTCGACGACCGGCGCGCGCTGACCGTAGGCGAAAACCGCCACCGCGCGGGCGGTGTACGCCCCGATTCCCGGCAACGCGAGCAGCGTGTCTACATCGGACGGAACCACGTCGCCGTGGTCACGGGCGATCACGCCCGCGGCCTCGTGCAGCCGCAGCGCCCTGCGGGGGTAGCCGAGTTTCCCCCACGCCCGCACGACTTCACCCTGCGAGACGGCGGCGAGCCCGGACGGCAGCGGCCACCGCGCCATCCACTCCAGCCAGATCGGCTCGACCCGGGAGACCGGCGTCTGCTGCAGCATGATCTCGCTGACCAGCACGCCCCACGCGGTCGTGCCCGGCCGGCGCCACGGCAGGTCACGCTTGTTGTTCAGGTACCAGTCGATCAACAGTTCGTCCATCGACTGGAATTCTCTCAGACGACCTCGGTGAGCTCGCCGGTGTGCACGTCGTAGACGAAGCCGCGGACCGTGTCGGTGTGCGGGAGGTAGATCGCGTGCCGCACCCGGTTCATCGACGTCCGGACGCTGTCCTTGACCTCGCGGAACGCCTCGACCGACCACGTCGGCCGCAGCCCGCTGGCTTCTTCGAGCTCGTCCTTGAAGCCGTCCTCGGTGACCGTCTGCAGCCCGCAGTTGCTGTGCTGGACGATCATCACCTCGCGGGTGCCGAGTTTGCGCTGGCTCAGCGCCAGCGACCGGATCACGTCGTCGGTGACCACACCGCCCGCGTTGCGCAGCACGTGCGCCTCGCCCTCGGCCAGCCCGAAAATGGCGAAGACCCGGATGCGGGCGTCCATGCAAGTCAGCAACGCGACGCGCATCGACGGCTGCGGTGTGGAGCGGTCGCCGAGCTGACGCTCAGTGAGTCCGGCATTACGGCGCAACAACTCATCGATGGCACTCATACCCTCGATGGAACCCGAGTCGGCCCGGCGGCGCAATTGTCTGTAGATGGACATCACGCGACGAACTCAACCCGATCTAGTGAAGGTAAGATCCACAACTCACGCGAGCCGTGGAGTTAGTTTTCCCACATGAATGAGCCAACGTCTATCTATTGGCGTCGGCGCATGGTCGCTATCGGCGGCGTGGTTGTCGCGCTTATGGTGCTCGGCTGGGCCGCCGGTGGATTCTTCGGCGACGGGACAGAGGTCGAGGACACGAACGCGAGCGCGTGGAATTCACAGCCGCCGTCCAGCCCGCCACCGCCGCCCCCGCCGGGGTCGACGGCCGGGTCGTCGACCAGCTCGGCGCCCGCTCCGACGGTGAGCACCCCGGCGACGACCACGTCACCGCCCCCGCCTCCGCCGGACCCCACTCTGCCGTGCGCGGACACAGCCATGCAGGTCACCGTGGAACTGGGCGCGCCCCAGTACAGAGTCGGCCAGCGGCCGGTGCTGAGACTCGTGATCGCCAACGCCGGTGCCGTGCCGTGTACCCGCGACATCAGCCGGGCGCTGCGCGAGGTCCTCGTGACCTCTGTGGACGGTGTGAACCGGCTGTGGTCGAGCAAGGACTGCTACGGCTCGAGCCAGCCGGACCTGCGGATCATGCAGGCGGGCGAACGCCAGCAGTTCGAGGTGAAGTGGGCGGGCAGGACGTCCGCGCCCGGGTGCCCGGCGAAACGCACGACAGTCCAGGCGGGCACGTACAGCGTGATCGGCAAACTGGGCCCGCTGACGAGCCCGGCCGTGCCGCTGGCGTTGGTCTAGGTCGCTTCAAGACACGACTTAGGGCCCGAACCACCGCTCCTCGGCGGTCCGGGGAGCGGCGGCGGTCGTGCCGGTCAGGAACTCGGTCTCCAGAGTGATGCTGCGGGGCCGGGTCCGCTCGGACGGGCTCAGCAGCAGGCGGCCCGCGGCCTTGCCCTTCTCCAGCACGGGCTGGCGGACGGTCGTCAGGCCGACGCGCTCGGCCTCGGCGATGCCGTCGAACCCGGTGACCGTCAGGTCCTGCGGGACGCGCAGGCCCCGGCGCCGCGCCTCGGCGAGCGCGCCAAGGGCGAGGATGTCCGAGGTGCAGATCAGCGCGGTCAGTTGGGAGTCCGAGTCCAGCAGTTGGGCCGCGGCCGACGCGCCCATCGCGCTGCTGTGGTCGAAACGCTCGACGACCGGGACCGAAGCCCACTCCACGCCGACCGTCGCGAACGCCGCCGCCAGCCCGCCGAGCCGGGTGCGCTGGACGTGGAAGTGGGCGTTCTGCTGGCGGTCGACGGGCGCGAACCCGTCGTTGCGGTCGCGGGCCAGCCGCATGCAGACCACGCCGATGCGGCGGTGGCCGAGTGCGATCAGCTTCTTGGCCAGTTCGGTGATGGCCGTGCCGTCGTCGATGCCGACGCGGTCGACGCCTTCGATGTGCGGCTGGTCGGCGATCACTGTCGGTACAGGGCGGGAGAGCACGGCGGCCAGGTGCGGGTCGTCGTCGGGCACCGAGTAGACGACGAAACCGTCCACTCCGGCCCGGTGCACTGCCGCGACGTCTTCGCGCTCGGGGTTCACCGGCACCAGGTGCAGGCCCTGGCCCGCGCCTTCGCACGCCAGCGCGAGCCCTTCGAGGAAACCGAGGGCGGCCGGGTCGCGGAAGGCGTACGAGAGGTTCTCGGTGAGCAGCAGGCCCACCGCTCCGGCCTTGCGGGTGCGCAGTGATCGGGCCACCGGGTCGGGACCCGGGTAGCCCAGCCGTCTGGCGGTCTCGAGGACCCTTCTGCGAAGCTCTGGAGACAGCTGGTCGGGCCGGTTGTAGGCATTCGACACCGTTGTCCGGGAGACCCCCAGTTCGGCCGCCAGCGAGGCCAGCGTCGCCGGTCGCCGTACATGTATTGACCGCGCCATGCGGTGACGGTAACGGTTCAGAACCAATTGCAGAAGTCCGCCGAGGGGTGACTAGATCACTTCGTTGTTTCCCGAGGTCCCGGCCGCGAAATTCCACCTGTTGGTCTAGACCATTTGAAAGGCTCATCGAGCCTGGTAGGAACCTCGCGTAGCAGTGGGTAACCGGTTACTTTGGTCTACACCACTTCGATACGCGCTGATGGCTGACGTTTTCCCAAAACCCAGCTACGGTGAGCGAGAACACAGCAGTAACCGAAGGGAACAACACATGGCCGAGGTCTCGTACGTGGGCGCGTCCAGGGTGTTCGCCGGCAGTCCGCCGGTGCGCGCCGTGGACCAGCTAGACCTGGATGTCGCCGACGGCGAGTTCCTGGTTCTGGTCGGACCGTCCGGGTCTGGCAAGTCGACGGCGTTGCGGATGCTCGCCGGGCTCGAGGACGTCGACGAGGGGACGATCCAGATCGGCAGCAAGGACGTCACCAACGTGCCGCCCAAGGGCAGGGACATCGCCATGGTGTTCCAGTCCTACGCGCTCTACCCGCACATGACGGTCGCCGAGAACATGGGCTTCGCGTTGAAGCTGCGCGGCACCCCCAAGCCGCAGATCAAGGAGAAGGTGGCCGAGGCGGCCGCCATGCTCGACCTCACCAAGTACCTCGACCGCAAGCCGAAGGCCCTCTCGGGTGGCCAGCGGCAGCGTGTCGCCATGGGTCGCGCGATCGTGCGTGAGCCGAGCGTCTTCCTGATGGACGAGCCGCTGTCCAACCTGGACGCCAAGCTGCGCGTGGAGACCCGCGCCAACATCGCGGCACTGCAGCAGCGCCTCGGCACGACCACCATCTACGTCACCCACGACCAGGTCGAGGCCATGACGATGGGACACCGCGTCGCGGTGCTCAAGGACGGCCTGCTGCAGCAGTGCGACACCCCGCGCGCTCTGTACGACAAGCCCGCCAACGCTTTCGTGGCCGGGTTCATCGGCTCACCCGCGATGAACCTCAAGACCGTGCCGCTGGCCTCCGAGGGCGCCAAGCTCGACGGTGTCGTCGTCCCGCTGGAGCGCGCCGCGCTGTCCGCCGCACAGAGCGCGGGCCTGACCACCGTGACGTTCGGCATCCGTCCGGAGTCGCTGCGCCTGGCCAGTGTCGAGGAGCAGGGCATCGACATGACCGTCGAGCTGGTCGAGGAGCTCGGTGCCGACGCGCTCGTGCACGGCGCTGTGAAGATCGGTGACGGCTCCGAGCGCTTCGTCGTGCGTGTCGACGGCCGTACGCCGCCGCAGCTGGGCCAGAACGTCAAGATCGCGGTGCGCGACGCCAGCGAGGTGCACCTGTTCCACCCGGAGACGGGCGAGCGTCTCGTCGGCTGAAACAGCCTGACAGACCCCTGAGCGACCCCCGCCGACCTGGCGGGGGTCGCTTTCTGTAGTGGGCATCACTCGAATGGCGGAATCCTTTCGGCCGACGTGTTGTAGTCTGGGTGAAGACGACAACGGTTTCCATTTCCATGCAGGAGTACGCATGAGCGCCCGACTCATTGGTTCGATAGCGGCAGTGGCTCTGGTAGTGGCGGGTTGCGGGTCGTCACCGGGCGCCGATCCCCAGCAGCCAGGCGGCAAGGTCGCCGTGGTCGCCTCGACGAACGTGTGGGGCAGCGTGGCGCAGGCGGTGGGCGGCGACCAGGTCGACGTCAAGTCGATCCTCAAGGACCCGTCGGCCGACCCGCACTCGTACTCCAGCAGCGCGACCGACGCGACCGAGCTGAAGAACGCCAAGGTCGCGGTCTACAACGGCGGCGGCTACGACGACTTCTTCACCGGGATGGTGAACGAGTCCGGCAAGGACGCTCGCAAGGTCGTCGCGTTCGACCTCTCCGGCAAGCCGGAGGGCGGCAACGAGCACGTCTGGTACGACCTGCCGACGGTCAAGAAGGTCGCCGACAAGATCGCCGAGGAGCTCGGCGCCGTCGCACCGGACCGCAAGGACGCGTTCACCAAGAACGCGCAGGCGTTCAACGGCAAGCTCGACGAGCTGACCGCCAAGGCAGCGCGGATCGGCAAGGCCAAGCCCGGACTCCAGGTCGTCGTCACCGAGCCGGTGCCCGAGTACCTGCTGCAGGCCGCGGGCGTGAAGGACGCGACGCCGGAGGCGTTCACCAAGGCCGTCGAGGAGGAGACCGACCCGCCTGCCACGGCCATCGCGCAGACGACCGACTTGGTCAAGAACAAGCAGGTCGCCGCGCTGGTCAATAATGAGCAGACCGAGACGCCGGTGACCAACCAGCTGGGAGACGCCGCGAAGGCGGCCGGGATCCCGGTCGTGCAGGTCACCGAGACCTTGCCTGAGGGTGTCGGCGGCTACGTCGACTGGATGACGAAGCAGGTGGATGACCTATCCAGCGCGCTGACGAGGTAACCAAGACGCAGGCGCCCTCGCGCGTCGCTCTGCGGGGCGCGCAGCTGTCCTACGGCAAGCGTGAACTCTGGTCCGGCCTGGACCTGCGGCTCGAGCAAGGCGAGTTCGTCGCCGTGCTCGGACCGAACGGCTCAGGAAAGACAAGCCTGTTGCGCGTGCTGCTCGGCTTGCAGAAGCTCACCGGTGGCACGATCGACATGCCGGAAGGCACGGGCATCGGCTACATCCCGCAGCAGCGGGCGCTCGACCCGACGATCACACTGCGTGGTCGTGACCTGGTGTCCCTGGGCTACGACGGACACCGCTGGGGCGTCGGCCTCAAGGGCAGGCGCGACCGAAATCGCCGCGTGGACGAGGCGATCGAAGCGGTCGGCGCGGAGCAGTTCGCCAACCGGCCCGTCGGCCTGCTCAGCGGCGGCGAACAGCAACGACTGCGAGTAGCCCAGGCGCTTGTCTGCGACCCCGACGTGCTGCTCTGCGACGAGCCACTGCTGTCGCTCGACCTCGCGCACCAACAGGCCGTCAGCCAGCTGATCGACAAGCGCCGCCGGGACGCGGGAACGTCGGTGCTGTTCGTGACACACGAGATCAACCCGATCCTCCCGCTGGTCGACCGAGTGCTCTACCTGGTGGACGGGAGGTTCCGGATCGGCACGCCGGACGAGGTGATGACCACCGAGGCGCTGACCGAGCTCTACCGGACGAGGATCGACGTGGTCAGGGTCCGCGGGCAGATCATCGTGGTCGGCGCGCAAGGAGTGGTCGAGTCCGACCAGCCACATCACGTGCAGGTGGACTGATGGACAAGTTCTTCGACTTCGACAAGACCATCGAAGTGCTGCAGTACGACTTCGTGCGCAACGCGCTGATCGCCGCGGCGATCCTCGGGCTGCTCGCCGGAGTGCTGGGGCCGTTGATAGTCAGCCGCAACATGGCGTTCTCGGTGCACGGAACCAGCGAGCTGGCCGTGACGGGCGGAGCGGCGGCGTTGCTGCTGGGAATAGGTGTCGGCTACGGCGCGCTGGCCGGATCGATCATCGCGGCACTGGTGCTCGGCGTACTGGCACGCAGGGGTTCCGAGCACGACTCGGTGATCGGCGTGGTGCTGGCCTTCGGTCTCGGCCTCGGTGTGCTGTTCCTGTGGATGTACCCGGGACGCGCGTCGAACAGGTTCGGCCTGCTGTTCGGCCAGATAGTCAGCACGGACTCGACATCGATCGTGCTGCTGTCGGTGTGCGCGGTGGTGGTGCTCGCGGTGCTGGCGGTCATCTACCGGCCGTTGATGTTCGCGTCGGTGGACCCGGACGTGGCGAAGGCACGCGGTGTGCCGACAGGTGTGCTGTCGCCGATCTTCGCCGTGCTGGTCGGTGTCGCGACCGCGTTGGGCGTGCAGACCGTGGGCGCGTTGCTGGTGTTGGCATTGATGGTGACACCTGCGGCCGCTGCCTGCCGGATAACCGCAAGCCCTTTGCGGGCAACGATTCTCTCGGTGGTGTTCGCCGAAGTGGCGGTGCTCGGCGGAATCGTGCTGTCACTCTCGCCCGGTGTGCCGGTCAGCGCGTTCGTCACGGCGATCTCGTTCCTGATCTACGTCGGTGCACGAGTGTTCTCGAAGGTCCGCGCCGCGGCCTGAGCTAGTGCAGTAGCAGGACCTGCACCTCGCCGACAGCGAATCCGATGATCGCGCCGACCGCGATGAGCTTCCACTCGTCGCGGCGGAACGCGGGCCGCAGCAGTTCCTCGTACTCGACGCGGGTCAGGTCACGCATCTTGGTGGCGATCGTGTTGCCCACGTCGAGCGTTTCGGTCAGGTAGTCCTCGGCGTGCTTGATCGTGTCGGGCAGGCGTTCGATCGCCAGTGCTGCCGCTTCCTGCTTCATCGCGTCGAGACGGCGCTGACCGATCGCGGTGGCCACCAGTGGTTTGGCGAGCCTGGCCTGGTTGTCCACCGCCTCACGGACGACTCGTTCCACCAGTGTCCTCAGCCGGTCCGCTCTTGGTCCATTGAGGATGGATTCGAGGATGTTCGGCACCGTCACGACTTCGCGGGCCACCAGCGCCCCGTACTGCTCGGCCACCTCGTCCCGGCGCTTCTGGAAGACGCCCTGGAGCCCGAGTCTGCGCTCTCTCGGGAAGAACACCAGTTTGATCGCCAGCCAGTCGGTGAACCAGCCGATGCACATCCCGAACAGCGGCAGCACCAGCGGTTGTTTCGTCAGGGCCCACACCAGGGTCTGCACGACACCGAGCGCGAACCCGAACCAGATTCCACTGCGGGCGATGAACGCCATCTCCGGCCTGGACACGTCCTTGATCAGCCGGACCATCAGCGCGGGATCGCGGCGCAGCACGTCGACCGCGAGTTCCTTGATGTCCAGCACCTGGTCGACGGTGTCCTGCAGCGTCTCGACGATCCTGCGGACCGCGTCCGGTGCCCCGGCCTGGACCTGCTTGACGATCACGTCCTGGGCCAGCACCGGCAGCGTCTCCCACAGCCCCGGGTGGTGCTTGGCCATCACCGTGCGGGTGATCGCGTCCACTTCGATCAGCAGCGCGGTCTCGAGCTCTTCGGCGAGCCGGACCGCGTCGACCCGGGCGAACACCTCACGCGCGTCGACGAGCCGGGTGGTCAGCATCTCGGCGGCGATCCGGATCATCCGTTCCGCGTTGCGCGGGACCACCCCTTGCCAGCCAAGGAAAGTGTGCGGGATGCCGACGAACCGCAGCGGCCGGAACATCATCTCGATGGCGATCCGTTTGGTGACGTAGCCCAGCGCCGCCGCGACGAACGGCATCGCCACGTACACCACCCAGTCGGCCATGGTGATCACCGTAGCGACTCGGCCTCACGGCAGCCTTCCGGCGGCATGTACACCCCCGCGTGTCACCGTTGACACAACCGTTCTCGATCCGTTGACACCACCCGGCACGGATGAGACATTGAAACAAACATGGCCACTTTGTCTCAGGGAGGCCTCAGTGCTGGTTTCACGACTGCTGGATCTCGGCGACCTGGTGACGATGGGCAACCTCAAGCGGGGCATAGCTGTGACCTGGGCCAAGTCGCTCAACGCGGACCAACTGCCCGGCGAGCAGTACACCGGCCCACCAGGCGACCCCGGGTTGTTCGGCCCCGAGTCGGTCATGTGGTATGTCCACGACGACCCGTCCGGAGTGGTCGGTGGCGTGATGGGCCTGATCCTCGGCTCCCTGCACGAGCCCACCATGCACGGCACCAACAGGCACTCGGTGTACAAGGACGACCCGCTCGGCAGGCTCGGGCGCACGGTCTCGTTCGTCAACACCATGTGCTGGGCCAGTACCCCGGTTGCCGAGAAGATGGCGCAGACCGTGCGCCGCATGCACAAACACGTGCACGGCACAATGCCCGACGGTCGTCCGTACGACGCGTCCGCGTCCCCGCACCTGATCTGGACCGGCGTGACCCAGGCATACGGGATCATCCAGGCCCACCTGCGCTACCACCCGGACCCGGTGTCAGCGGCCGACGTCGACCGGTACTTCGCGGAGTACGCCGTGATCACCGAGATGCTCGGCGCGACGGACGTGCCCAAGACCGCAGCGGACGTGGAAACGTACTTCGAGCAGATGCGCCCGCAGTTGACCTTCTCCGAGGAGACGGCCGAGGTCGTCGACTTCTTCACCGGCCCGATCGGCCGCACCCCGGTCGCCCGCGCGGGCAGCAAACTGCTCAACAAGGCCGCGTTCGACCTGCTGCCGCCATGGGCCAAACGCCTCTACCGGTTGCCGGACGACCCGGTCGACCAGGCGGTCAGACGCCGTTCACTCAAGGTGTTGCTGCAGATGCTGCGCGACAGCGTCGGCGAGTCGCAGATCAAAACCGAAGCACTCGCCCGTGCCCGGGCCCGCACGCGGGTACTGTCACACACCGGGTAGCACGCGGAGGAGGCCGTCCTGATTCCACAGTGGGTGGTCTACGTCTCGATGCCGTTCATCGCGGCGGTGATCGGCTACGTCACCAAGCGCGTCGCGATCGAGATGATGTACCGGCCACTGGAGTTCGTCGGCGTCAGGGGCACGTTCATCGGCTGGCAGGGCGTGATCCCGCGCAACGCGCACCGGATGGCCAGCGTCGCGATGGAACTGCTGACCACCAACCTGATCCGGCCGAAGGAGATCTTCGCGCGGCTCGACCCCGAGCGCGTCGCCGAGGAGTTGCGTGAGCCGCTGCTGCGCGCGGTCGAGGACGTGACCCGTGAGCTGATGGCCGAATACCAGCCGCAGCTGTGGGAGATGCTGCCGACGGGCGCGCAGGAACGGCTGATCCGGCAGATCCAGGCGGACGCCCCGCGCGTGGTCGAGAACCTGATGCGCCAGATCGCGGGCAACATCGAGGAAGTACTCGACGTCCGCGACATGGCCGTACGAAACCTCGTGCGCGACAAGGCATTGCTCAACCGGCTGATCAGGGGCACCGCCCAGCCGGAGATGCGATTCATCGCGCACTCGGGGATATATTTCGGTTTCGTCATCGGTCTCGTGCAGCTCGGCGCGTGGGCGTTGACGCACAACCCGTGGATCATGCCGATCTTCGGTGGGCTGACCGGGTGGCTGACCGACTGGCTCGCCCTGAAGATGATCTTCTTCCCGCGTGCGCCGAAGAAGTTCCTGTTCCTCACGTGGCAGGGGATGTTCCAGCGCCGCCGGATGGAGGTCGCCCGCGACTACGGCGACATGATCGCCCGCGAGGTGCTGACCGTCCAGAACGTCCTCGAAGCCGTGCTGACCGGCCCGAAGTCGGACAAGCTCTTCCTGTTGGTGCAGCGCGAGGTCCAGCGCGCGATCGACACGCAGGTCAGCCTCGTCAAGCCGTTGGTCGTGCTGACTGTGGGCTCACGCCGGTACCAGGAGATGAAGAAGCGGGCCGCCGCCCGGGCCATCGAGCTGCTGCCGGCGACCGTGCAGCACGTCGAGGAGTACGCCAGCAACGCGTTGGACGTACGCAACACGATCATCACGCAGATGCAGCAGCTCACCCCGATCCAGTACGAAGGCCTGCTGCGGCCCGCGTTCCGGCAGGACGAGTGGAAGCTGATCGCGGTGGGCGCGGTGATCGGCTTCCTCGTCGGTGAGCTCCAGGTGCTGTTCCTGCTGCACTGAAACGCCGTGGCGGAAAGGCGCCAGCACTCCTTGCCTGAGCAAGCTTCTATTGAGGACATGAACACAGCAGCAGGCAAGGTCGCACTGATCACGGGCGGCAGCAGGGGAATCGGCGCGGCGACCGCGATCCGGCTCGCCGAGGACGGCGCCGACATCGCGTTCACCTACTCGCAGAGCGCGGACCGGGCCGCCGAGGTGGTCGATCGGATCAAGGCAGTCGGCCGTCGCGCACTGGCGATCCAGGCCGACAGCGCGTCGTCGGCAGCCGTGCGGGACGCGGTTTCCCAGACCGTCGCGGAGTTCGGGCGGCTCGACATCCTCGTCAACAACGCGGGCATCGGCGTGCTCGCGCCCATCCACGAACTGACGCTCGCGGATGTCGACCGCACCTTGGACATCAACGTGAAAGGCGCGTTCGTCGCATCACAGGCAGCCGCCGAGCACATGGCCGACGGCGGCAGGATCATCACGATCGGCAGTTGCGTCGGGCCACGCGTGGCCGGACCGGGGGCGTCGCTCTACTCGCTCAGCAAGACCGCGTTGGTCGGCCTGACCAAGGGCCTGGCACGGGACCTCGGCGGACGGGGGATCACCGCGAACCTGATCAACCCCGGCCCGATCGACACCGAGATGAACCCGGCCGGTGCCGAGAACCCCACGGCCGACTGGCAGCGCGGCTATGTCGCGCTCGGCAAGTACGGCGAGACCGAGGACATCGCAGCCGCGGTGTCCTACCTGGCAGGCGAATCCGGCCGATACGTCTCCGGCGCCGAACTCGCCGTCGACGGCGGTTTCGCCGTGTAAGAGCTCGTGAGTGCCTAGAATTGGTTGTACAGGAACGGGCTGAACGTTCCGGAGGCGACCAGGATGGCGGCGTAGGCCAGACCCACGGTCATCACGCCGACGCGCACGATGGTGGCGGGCCTGCTGCGGGAGGACTCGATCAGCGGTCCCGTCACCGGCTGCGCGGGCATGAACAGGATCGCCAGCGCGGCGATCATGACCAGCAGGCGCTGGTTGGTCAGCGCGCTCTCGGCGATGTCGGTCAGCCCGTCGAAGTCCGGCAGGAACATGTGGCCGACCATGGCCGACGCGCTGGTCATGTCGTCCGCGCGGAAGTACACCCAGCCGATCACCACGAGGAACATCGTCAGCGCGCGGCGGGCGATCCGGGGGCCGCGGCGGGCCGGGGCGTGCTCGAGGTTGAAGCCCCGCTCGACGATCAGCAGCGCGCCGTGGAACAGCCCCCACACGAGGAACGTCCAGTTCGCGCCGTGCCAGAACCCGGTCAGTACGAACACGACGCACAGGTTGCGGTACGTCTTCGCGGCGCCGTGCCGGTTGCCGCCCAGCGGGATGTACACGTAGTCGCGGAACCACCGCGACAGCGACATGTGCCAGCGCCGCCAGAACTCGGTGATGGTCACCGACGAGTACGGCCGGGCGAAGTTCTCCGGCAGCCGGAAACCGAGCATCCGCCCGAGGCCGATGGCCATGTCCGAGTAGCCGGAGAAGTCGAAGTACAGCTGCAGCGTGTACGCGATCGCGCCGAGCCACGCGATCGAGAACGTCATCTGGTCGTCCGGCGTGGCGAAACAGGCGCTCACGAACGGCGACAGCGAGTCCGCGATGATCACTTTCTTGCACATGCCCAGCGCGAAGCGGGGAAAGCCCGACGCGATGTCGTCGAGCCGGTGGCTGCGCTGCTGCGGCAGCTGGTCGGCGATCTCCCTGTACCGCACGATCGGGCCCGCGACCAACTGCGGGAACATCGCGATGTACGCCACGAACGACACCGGGTTTCGTGCCGCGTGCCGTTCACCGCGGTAGATGTCCACCGCGTACGAGATGTGGTGGAACGTGTAGAACGAGATGCCGATCGGCAGCGCCAGGTGCGTGACCGGGAAGTCGCCGCCGAAGACCCGCGCCAGCGCGGCGAGCTGCTCGGTGGCGAACCCGGCGTACTTCCAGATCGCCAGGATCGCCAGGTCGAACGCGATCACCGAGAACAGGATCGTTCGTCGCCGCCTGCGGTTGCGATCCCACTGGTCCGGTTCGATGAACGGCCCGGCGACGAAGTTGACCACCATCGTGGTCAGCAGCAGCCAGGTGTCCGCGCCCGCGGCGGTCGCGTAGAAGAACAGGCTCGCGACCGCGATGATGCCGTTCCGCCAGCTGCGTGGCGCCACCAGGATGGCGACCAGTACCACTGGCATGAAGTACCAGAGGAACAGCGGCGTGGCGAAGGACATCGACAACCTCGTTGGTAGGACAGGGCCTCGGTGACCCTATCCGACCAAATGGGTGAACGGTGCGGTGTTGGATAGCCTCGCTGTGCGCGGGTGGGCCGTGGGTGGGTGCAACAAAGGCCACATTGGTTGCACCCAGCGCACCGAAGGCCACATTGGTTGCACAGGTCAGCGTGCTAGACGCGTCCCGCCATTCGGCGCCTGCGGGCCACTTCGGCGAGGACGACGCTGGTGGCGACCGAGGCGTTCAGCGACTCGACGTTCGCGGCCATCGGGATCGACACCGTCTCGTCGCAGCGCTCACGGACGAGCCTGCTCAGGCCGCGTCCCTCGGAGCCGACGACGACCACGAGCGGGCCGTTGGCCAGTTCCAGGTCGTCGATGGTGATGGAGCCGTCCGCGTCGAGGCCGACGACCATCAGGCCGGTGTCGGCCCAGTCCTTCAGCGTCCGCGTGAGGTTCGTCGCAACGGCAACCGGCAGCTTGGCCGCCATGCCCGCGCTCGTCCGCCACGCCACAGCGGTGATGCTGGCGCTGCGCCGCTGGGGCACGACCACGCCGTGCGCGCCGAACGCGGCGGCGGAGCGGATCACGGCACCGAGGTTGCGCGGGTCCGTGACGCCGTCCAGCGCCACGAGCAGCGCGTCCTCGCCGGAGTTCTTCGCCGCTTCGAGCAGGTCGTCCGGGTGGGCGTACTCGTAGGGCGGGATCTGCAGCGAGATGCCCTGGTGCACGGCGTTGTTCGTGAGCTTGTCCAGCTCGGGCCGGGAGACCTCCAGCACCGAGATGCCACGGTCGGCCGCCATCCGGACCGCCTCGGTGACGCGGTCGTCCGCGTCCACGCCGAGCGCCACGTACAGCGCGGTCGCGGGGACCTCGGCACGCAGGCACTCGAGGACCGGGTTGCGCCCGGCCACCAGTTCCGACGTGGGGCCGCTGTCGCGGCGGTTGTCCTGGCGCTTCTGCTGTGTCGGCGCGCCGGGCTTGCGGTACGCCTTGTGGTTCGGGCGCTCGTGCGCCTTGGGCGTCGGGCCCTTGCCTTCCAGGCCCTTGCGCCGCTGGCCACCTGAGCCGACAACCGCGCCCTTCTTGGTACCCGCCTTGCGCATCGCGCCTTTACGCCTTGAGTTGCCGGCCACGCTAACTGTCCTTCAATGTCCAGAGTGGACCGTCGGGGGTGTCCTCGACGGTGATGCCGGCGGTGAGCAGGCGGTCGCGCACCGCGTCGGCGGCGGCGAAGTCGCGCTCCTTGCGGGCCCGCTGCCGCTCCTCCAGCAGGGCGTCGACGAGCGACGCCAGCGCGTTGCGGTGCGCGGCGTCCGTTGTGGACTCCTCCGACCACTTGTCCGACAACGGATCGAGCCCGAGGACGCCCATCATCGCGCGCACGGCCGAAGCCGATGCGCTGGCCTCGTTGTCCTGATTGGACGACAACGCGATGTTGCCTTCCCTGACCACCTTGTGCACGACCGCGATCGCCGCGGGTGTGCCGAGGTCGTCGTCCATCGCCGCCGCGAACTCCGCGGGCACGGCGCCCGGCTCGACCGCGCCGAGCCTGCCGGTCACGTTGCGCACGAACGTCTCGATCCGCCCGTACGCCGCGACCGCCTCGTGCAGCGCGTCCATGGAGTAGTCGATCATCGACCGGTAGTGCGGCGTCACCAGGTAGTACCGCAGTTCGGGCGCGCGGACCTGGTCGAGCATCGCCGGGATGGAGACGACGTTGCCCAACGACTTGGCCATCTTCTCGCCCGCCATGGTCACCCACGCGTTGTGCAGCCAGTACCGGGCGAACCCGTCCCCGGCCGCGTGCGACTGGGCCTGCTCGTTCTCGTGGTGCGGGAAGATCAGGTCGATCCCGCCGCCGTGGATGTCGAACTCGCCGCCGAGGTAGGCCGTGGCCATCGCCGAGCACTCCAGGTGCCAGCCGGGACGGCCCGGTCCCCACGGCGTCGGCCACGACGGCTCGCCGGGCTTGGCGGACTTCCACAACGTGAAGTCGCGGCTGTCGCGCTTGCCCGTCGCCGCGCTCTCGCCCTGCTGGACCTCTTCCAGCTTCTGCCCGGACAACGCGCCGTACTGGGGGAACGTGCCGACCGCGAAGTAGACGTCACCGGCGGCGGCGTACGCGTGCCCCTTGTCGATCAGCCGCTGCATCAGCTCGACCATCTGGGTCATGTGCCCGGTCGCGCGCGGCATGTACGACGGCGGCAAGCAGCCGAGCGCCTCGTACGCGTCCTCGAACGCGCGCTCGTGCGTCTGCGCCCACTCCCACCACGGCCTGCCCGCGTCGGCGGCCTTGGCCAGGATCTTGTCGTCGATGTCCGTGACGTTGCGAACCATCGTCACGTCCAGCCCGCCATGGGCCAGCCACCGGCGCAGGACGTCGTAGTTGAGGGCGCCGCGGACATGACCTATGTGCGGAATGCCCTGCACAGTGGCCCCACACACGTAGATGGACGCCGTTCCGTTCCGCGCGGGGTGGAACTCCCGCGTGCTCCGGGTCGCCGTGTCATACAGGTGAAGGCTCACGCACAGATGGTACGGGAGCGCCCGAACGGGTTTACCAACCGTTCTCCGCGAGAACATCCAGCAGGGCGTGGGGGCGCTGCCCGATCGGCAACGGGTCGACGAACGCGACCGCACAGCCGATCTTGGCCGCGCCGCCGTCGGCTTCCTCGCTGTCGCCGATCATCAGCACCTGCTCCGGCGCCACCCCGAGGCGCTGGCACGCCACGGTGAACAACCGGGCGTCCGGCTTGATCGAACCCTCCTGATAGGACAGTACGAACTCGCTGACCAGGTCGGCTATCCCGATCCGTTCGAACGTCGGCCGGATGTCCCACGCGATGTTGGACACCACGCCGACCGGGATCCCGGCGTCGGCCAGCTTCCGCACCGCCGCCGCTGTGTCCGGGTACGGCTCCCAGTTGGCGGTGTCCAGCATCCGGTCGTAGAGCAGCTCCGGGTTGCCCACACCGGACGCGGTCAGCACCGCGAGGTAGAGCTCCCGGTGCAGCGGCGGGTCGAGGTCACGACGCTCCCAGCCGTCGTACAGGTGCTCCGGCAGTCCCTCCGGACGGCCGGTCGGCGCCGTCATCCGGCGCATGATCTCGGCCTGCCGCTCGCCGTCGAGCAGGTTGCCGTCCCTGTCGGTCAGCCCGGTCAGGTCCGGCTCCAACCGGAACAGCGTGCCGGAGAAGTCGAAGAGCACCGCGTTGATCGTCATGGTTTCCAGGCTATGCGCCGGGCGGTCGCGACCGCCCGGCCTTTTCGGCACGATTCAGAGCGCGTAGCCGGTCAGCTTCGCCGGGGTGATCCGCACGATCACGCGGACGTTGTCCGTGCCCTGGTCACCCGTGTACTCGTCACCGGTGTACTTGTGGGACAGGGCGTTGATCAGCTCGGGCCCGCCTTCCTCGGTGAACGTCACCGTGCCGCGCGCCTCGAAGTAGTTGTACGGGTTCTCGTGGTCGACGACCGTGATGCTCACCCGCGGGTCGCGGCGCAGGTTGCGGTCCTTCAACCGGCCCTTCACCGTCGACACGAGCAGGTCGTCGCCGTCGCGGCCGACCCACACGACGGAGGTCTGCGGGCTGCCGTCGGCGTTGATGGTCGCGATCGTCGCGAAGTTCTTGCCGTCCACGATGGTCTTGACTTTGTCTGGGAGTGAGGCCATGGCGGTAAGCCTATGGCGCTTGTTCGTCGTCCACAGAAGTTCCCACACTGGGGACGACCAGCGCACTCGCGATGGCCGCGATGCCCTCACCACGCCCGGTCAGGCCCAGTCCGTCGGTCGTCGTCCCGGATACCGACACGGGCCCGCCGACGGCTTCGGACAGCACCCGTTCGGCCTCCGCGCGGCGCTTGCCGATCCGGGGCTGGTTGCCGATGACCTGCACCGAGGCGTTGCCGACCTGGAACCCGGCGTCGTCGAGCCTGCGGCGGACCTCTGTGAGCAACTCAACGCCGTGCGCACCGGCCCAGCGCGGGTCACCCGTGCCGAACACAGCACCCAGGTCACCGAGACCGGCGGCGCTGAGCAATGCGTCACACAACGCGTGCGCGGCGACGTCGCCATCGGAATGACCTTCGCAACCGTCGACGCCGTCCCACAACAAGCCCGCCATCCAGCAGTCACGACCTGAGGCGATGGGATGGACGTCAGCGGCGGTTCCTACCCGTGGGATCACGGGGTCACGCTAGCGACGTCGATCTCCGTCCGGATGCGCAGCCCGTGGGGGTGACCGTCGACTGTGGTCAGCGGCACGCCCGGGTTGCGCGGGTCCTCAGCCTGGCGGAGCACCTCGATCGGCGCACCGAGCGGCGACTGCATCACCCGCAGCTCGGAGCGGTCCCTGGTGCCGAGGATCCGGCCGTCCGGGCCGACCTGTTTGACCGTGTCGGTCAGCGGCAGGACGGGGACGACGGCCTGCGCGCCACGCTCGAGTTCGGCGACGACCGCCGCGACGACCTCGGGTGGGGTGGCGGCGCGTTCGACGTCGTGGACCAGCGCGAATCTGACGTCCGGGAACATCTCGACGGCTCTGGTGAGCGCGTCATGTGGACTGCCGACGACAACCGTGCAGCCGTCGATCGTGATATCAATGGGGTCAGGCGTACAAACAAAAACGTGCCGCACGCACCCAGCCTGCTGCAAGGTGCGTACGGCACGTTCTGTCAATGGCATGCCTTGTACGGAAATCACGCCGGTCGCCGGCACGACCGCAAGCGCGACGGAACTCTTCCGCACTGTGTGTTTCCCGTACTGCGGGGTGGACTAGACCGCCGCGGCTGTGGCCAGGACCTCGTCGAGGAGGACCTCGGCCTTGTCCTCGTCGGTGCCCTCGGCCAGTGCCAATTCGCTCACCAGTATCTGTCGAGCCTTGGCCAGCATCCGCTTCTCACCCGCGGATAGACCACGGTCCTTCTCACGCCGCCAGAGGTCTCGCACCACTTCGGCAACCTTGTTCACATCGCCGGAGGCGAGCTTCTCCAGGTTGGCCTTATACCGCCGTGACCAGTTGGTCGGCTCCTCGGTGTGAGGAGCACGCAAAACATCGAAGACGCGGTTGAGACCCTCTTGGCCGACGACGTCACGCACGCCTACGATCTCGGCGTTGTCAGCGGGTACGCGAACCGTGAGATCACCCTGCGCGACCTTGAGAACGAGGTACTTCTTCTCCTCGCCCTTGATCACGCGTGTCTCGATTGCTTCGATGAGAGCGGCACCGTGGTGCGGGTAGACGACGGTCTCTCCGACCTTGAAAACCATGTGTCCTCTGCCCCTTTCGCTGACCCCATTCTAACACGTCCCGCAATCCCCATCAGCTCGGTGTGAGACGGGTAAGCGCAGGTCAGCGGCCCGAGGATGGACCGGCTGGGGGTTGACAAAATACGTCTCCCCATGCATCGAAGTGACAATTAACGATCTTGATGGGATACTGCGCGATCCTTTGTGGACATCAACTCGGCGAGGCCCCCGCGAGCGGCCGGTGACCGCCGGATACCCTTCCGGCAGACGCGTTTTCACCAGGAGGGACCGGCAACGTGAGTCGTCAACGGCACAGCCTGCGCTTCACCGCCGCGACGGTAGGGGTGACGGCAGGAGTCGCGCTCGCTCTCGCGGGGTGCGGCGCCGGCCAGATCTCGCAGACCGCCGGCATGGAACCCGCGGTGAACGGCAGCCAGGGCAACGTCGGCCTCGTGGCCGTCCGCGACGTCCAGTTCGCCTACCCGGACCACGGCGTGTACGAGAAGGGCGAGAGCGCGGCGCTGACCGGCACGCTGGTCAACAGCGCGCAGAGCGACGACGAGATCGTCTCGGTCACCAGCTCGGTCGGCCAGGCCAGCATCAGCGGGGACAAGAAGCTGGCCGCGGGCCGTGCGCTGATCATCGAGGTGCCCCCGGGTGGCGTGCGCCCCTCGTCGTCCTCGTCGTCGGCGCCGACCACCACCTCCGGTCCGGCCACCACCTCCGGTCCGGCCACCTCCGGCTCCCCTTCGGGCTCGGTGAGCCCGGGTACCCCGACGTCCGGTGCTGCCTCCGGCTCGCCGACGTCCGGTGCTGCCTCCGGCTCGCCGACCTCCGGTGCTGCCTCGGGCTCGGCCACGTCCGGCTCGGCGACCACCACGTCCCGGCCGACCACCACGTCGTCCCAGCCGACCGAGATCGGCAAGGTGACGGTCGTGCTGACCGGGCTGACCGAGGACATCCGCTCCGGCAAGACCGTCGAGATCACCTTCACGTTCCGCAGCGGCTCGGTGACCATCCCGGTGCCCGTCGCGGTCCCGACCACACCCCGCAAGCCCGCGGCAGGCGGCGAAGGGCACTGACCGAGCATTCTCGGTGAACGCCCGGCACCCCACGGTGCCGGGCGTTTCGCTTGTACCGGCCCTGGTCGGCTGGTTTGGTCGCGCTGGTCGTTGACGCCTCGCAACGCGCCCGACATCGCCCCAGCCACGCTGATCAGCAGGTCACGGCGAAGATGTCGGTTGCGTGGGGCGGGGTGGCAATGACCGGCTTTTGGCGACCAAACCCGTCCGAGCGGAGCGAGGGCCGTCAACACTGTTTGGTCGCGCTGGTCGTTGACGCCTCGCAACGCGCCCGACATCGCCCCAGCCACGCTGATCAGCAGGTCACGGCGAAGATGTCGGGTGCGTGGGGCGGGGTGGCAATGACCGGCTTTTGGCGACCAAACCCGCCCGAGCGGAGCGAGGGCAATCCAACACTGTCGGTGGTGGGCGCTAGGTTCTGCGGGTGGTCAAGAAGTCGGGTCCGGCGTACCGGTGTGGTGAGTGCGGTGTCGTCGTCAACAAGTGGTTCGGGCGGTGCCCCGAGTGCCAGGCGTGGGGGACGATCGAGGAGGTCGCCGCCGCCAAGCCCGCGTTGGCGAAGGTCGTCGCCGGTGCGCCAGCGTCGCCCGCGAGGCCGATAGCCGAGGTCGACGTCGAGTCCGCGCGGGCGCAGAAGACCGGCGTGCCCGAGCTGGACCGGGTGCTCGGCGGGGGACTGGTGCCCGGTGCTGTCGTCCTGCTGGCCGGTGAGCCCGGGGTCGGCAAGTCGACCCTGCTGCTCGAGGTCGCCTACCAGTGGGTCGCCAGGGAGGACTCGCCCGGTCGCGCCCTCTACATCACCGGCGAGGAGTCCGCGGGCCAGGTGCGGCTGCGCGCCGAACGGACCGGGAACGTGCACAGCGAGATGTTCCTGGCGGCCGAAAGCGATCTGGCGACCGTCATCGGGCACGTCGACGCGGTCAAACCGGCCATGCTGGTGATCGACTCCGTGCAGACCATGTCGTCTCCCGCCGTGGAGAGCTCCGCCGGTGGCGTCACCCAGGTCAGGGCCGTCACCGCCGCGCTGGTGGCGTTGGCCAAGGAGCGCAGCCTCCCGGTCATCCTCGTCGGGCACGTCACCAAGGAAGGCTCGGTCGCCGGGCCCCGGGTGCTGGAACACCTCGTCGACGTCGTCCTGCACTTCGAAGGCGACAAGTACTCCTCGCTGCGGCTCGTGCGCGGGGTGAAGAACCGGTTCGGAGCCGCCGACGAGGTCGGCTGTTTCGAGATGGTCGAGGAAGGCATCGTCGGTGTGCCGGACCCGTCCGGGATCTTCATGAGCAACCGGGTCGAAGGCGTGCCGGGTACCGCGGTGACCGTCATCCTCGAGGGCAAACGTGCCCTGCTCGGCGAAGTCCAGGCGCTCGTGTCCAGTACCGAGGCGCCGATGCCGCGACGCGCGGTCAACGGTCTTGAGGCGTCCAGGGTCGCCAAGGTGCTCGCCGTGCTCGAACGGCGGGCCAGCCTGCCCTTGGGCAAGTCCGATGTGTTCACCGCGACCGTCGGCGGCATGCGGATCATCGAACCGGCCGGTGACCTCGCCCTCGCCATGGCGGTCGCCAGCGCCAAGCTCGACATCCCGCTGCCCAACGACATGGTCATCATCGGCGAGGTCGGTCTCGCCGGTGAGGTCCGCCGGGTCGGCAGCGTCGGCAGGCGGCTCGCCGAGGCCGCGAGGCTCGGTTTCAAACGCGCGCTGATCCCGCCGGACTCGGGCCGCCTGCCCAAGGAGATCAAGGCGACGGTCGTCCCGGACCTGCGGACGTTGGTGGACACCCTTTCTAAGAGGTAGCCCCGACCCTGTCCACGACGGACCAGTGGACGATTGTCTCGTCGGTGGGCTTGTTGGGCGGGTAGAGCTGGGTGCTCCTGGTCCCGATCAGCTGGCCGGTCGCGCCGTCGACGAGCACCTCCTGCAGGTGGTCGATGAACCGGTCGTCGATCTGCAGCGACACCGCGGGGCGGCCGTCCCGTGTCTTGGCGTTCCAGTCGATCCGCAGCCAAGGGTGGTACGCCAGCGCCTGCAACAGGCTGCGTCGCAGGTCGGCTGGGAGCGGACGGCCGAGCAGTTCGCCGACGAGGTCCAGCGCTTCCGCGGTCGGGTCGTACGAGTCTGCCGAGTCGTTCACCAGGCGCTGGTAGAGGGCCTTGGGATCACGCGGCAGACCCGCGACGAACTCCGGTGTCGGGTTCCGCCAGCTGGTGTACGGCGGGAAGTAGACGCCGCCGACGGCCTCGAATGTGCCCTCCTGCCTGGACCGTCCGGAGATCATGCTCGACAGCGGCGCCTCGCCGTCGATCGGCCCGTTCTCCATGCCGGTCGCGACGTCCCGGTCGAGCCGCCACACCCCGGACCGGTCAGCCGGGACCCATTCGTTCCAGTACCCGCCCAAGCCGGGCGTTCCGGTGAGTTGCTGGTTCCTGTTGACCTCGATGGGCTTGCCCCACTCCTGCCGGGCCATGAACAGGTACTGGCCGGGGGAGACAGGAAGGTCGGCGACGTTGACCGCGAGCTCACCCGCCGCGTTGTAGACCACCGTCGGCGCCGGCAACCGGACACCGGTGTGGCTTTGCGGCCCGCCTTTGGCCGCGGCCGGGCGGCGTGGCGGCGCCGGGTACGACGTGCTCGGCCTCGGCGTCGACAGCGGCACCGGAGCCTGGGTGACCGCGGAAGGCGTCTGCGCGACCGACATCTGGTGGACCCCGGGGACGGGGCCCTTGTCGCCACTTGACTTGACCACCAGGGTCGTCCCGACTGCCAGAACCGCGCACGCAGCGGCGGCAGTCAGCCACAGACCAGGGCGCCGAGATCGTGGAACGGACTGCCCGCGCCCGCCGACCACCTCGAACCGCACCGCCAACGGCTCCGGCTCGGGCAGTGGTTCGATGGCCGGTTCGACCGCCGCCTCCAGCCGGATCTTGCCGAGCAGGAACATCTCCTCGCTCATCTCCGGCACGTCGTCGCGGAACCCGGCCAGCGCCTCGTCCAGTTCCAGGTCGTTCATCGCTCTGCTCCCAGGTGTCGGCGGAGTGCGGAGCGGGCGCGGTGCAGCCGCGTCCGGACGGTGACCGCGTCGATCTTCAGCGCCTCGGCGACCTCGACCGGTTTCAGACCGGCCCACGCCACGAGCAGCAACACGTCCCGTTCCTCCTGGCGCAAGTCGGCGAGCGCGGTGCCCAGCCTGCGTGCTTCCACGCTGGCGTCAGCCCTGGACACGGCCACGGTGTCGGTGCCGTCGGCGGCGTGTGCCCGGCCCACGTCACGGGCAGCCGCCCGCAACCCCCGAACCTCACTGCGGGCGTGCCGTCTCAACAGGTTCGTGGCGATGCCGAAGAGCCACGCGCGGACAGTCGCCCGTTCAGGCTCGTACCGGCTGCGTTGTTCCCACGCGAGCAGGAACGTGTCGGCCACGAGATCGTCAGCTGTCGCCGGATCCAACCGTCGCGCGAGGTATCGGTGCAGACCACGCGCGTGGTCGTCGTAGAGCCGCGCGAGCACCCTGCCCGCGTCGGGGCCTTGGAGATCCGGCCGTTCCACGCTCGCCATCGTCACAACGGCTATTGCCCGCAGCCACCGAAAGCGTTCCGACATGGGGGCGAACGAAAAGGTCCGCACGCCCCCGACAGGCATGCGGACCCGGCTGGATCAGCCGTTGTATCGATTCAACTGCCCTATCGGTTCACTGGCCGGGTTTGTCACCCATCTTCTCCACGACCCCGATCTTCACCGCTGTGGAAGTCACCGTGCCCGGCGGTGTTCCCCCCTCGGCCGCCTTGATCTGCGTCTGCCGGGTGCCGATGTACTGCCCGGTCTTCGGATCGACGAGCAGCTCCCACTTGACGCCCTCGGCTTCGATCCCCAGGGCGACACCCCTTCGCCCGTCCAGGTTGACGGCGTCCTTGTCGCTGATCACGAGTCCAGGGGTCAACGCCAGTGCGCGGTACAGGTTGGCCCGGATGCCCGCCGGTGCCACGCCGGGCTTGACCAGATGCGAAACCTGCTGGAAGACCTGCGACTCGAAGAAGTTCGCAGGCATCCCTGGTGGGTACGAGCGTGCCGAAACTTCCTTGTAGATCACGTCGTAGAGCTGGCGAGGGTCGGTCGGCAGCGAGGCGAGGAACTGGGGGGTCGGCCTGTACCAGGAGCCTGCCACTTCGCACGGCTTCTCGCTCTGGCTGATGGTGAAGTCGCCGCATCTGGCCCGCTGGTCCGGCAGCGGGGAATTCGTGATCGCAGGCGCCTGCTCCGGGCGACCGACGATCCACTTGCGGTTGCCCGTCTCCCGCATCCGCCACAACCACTCCTGGGTGCGGTCCGCGGGAATCCACGTCTCGTTGAACCGCTCGTCCAGGTAGAAGAAGTTGTTCGCCGGAGCGGACGGGCTGAAGAACCCCATCCCGCCCCAGTTGTGCTCCTCGACGTACAAGTACTGGCCCGGCCCGACCACCGGATCCGACGCGCCGATCTTGTCAGCCGCGTTGATGAGCAACTCCGCCGCCGCGGCGGTGGGCACCGATGACTCGTCACCGAACGGGACCACCTGCAGGCTTGCGAAGGCGGCCGCGATGACCGCCACCGCAGCCGCCCACCTCCCCCAATGACGCCTCGCCTTCGGCGGCTGGACAGCCTGCGGTGCCCCCGACGCGGCCAGCAGTTCGGCCCGTGCCCTGGCGAGCGCGGTGTCACCGGGTGGCACATCGGCGTTCAACACCGCCAACGCCCGGTCGAGTTCTTCCTCCGACCACACCTCGTGCACGTTTTCGTTCATGCTTCACCGCCCTTGCGCAGTTGCTTGCGGACGCGGTGCAGCCGTGACCGCACGGTGCCCGCGGGAATGTCGAGTGCTTCGGCGACCTCGTTGGTGTCCAGGCCCGCCCAGGAGATCAACAGCAGGACGTCCCGGTCGCCGGGGGACAGGTCGGCCAGCGCGCCCGCGAGTCGCTGGGCGGCGGCCTGCGCGTCGACGCGTTCGGCGACGCGGCCCGCGTGCCCGTCGACCGGTGTTTCCGCCGAATGCGCCTTCAGGTGACGGACTTCGTCGCGCAAGTGCCGTCGCATCAGGTTCGTGGCGATCCCGTACAGCCATGACCGCACGGCCGCGCGGGCCGGGTCGTAGCGGTGTCGCTGGTGCAGAGCCACCAGGAACGTCTCGCTGACGATGTCGTCCGCTGCTGTCTCGCCGATCCGGCGCACCAGATAGTGCCGCAACGCGGCGGCGTGGGTGTCGAACAGCCACTCAAAGACCAAGCCGGGATCGGGCCCGCTCAAGTCGGGCCGATCCCGGCCAAGGGGCGGCTGCCCATCGGCTTCGGTGTTGGTCAAAGTCCTCACACCGACTATTGCCGACGGGCAGCCTTCGTGTTCACGTCACCGCTTCATGTGTCACTGGGCGCTCAGCAGTTGGGCGCAGCGGATCAGACCCAGGTGGCTGTACGCCTGCGGGTGGTTGCCCAGCGACCGTTCCGCGATCGGGTCGTACTCCTCCGGCAGCAGACCGGTCGGTCCGGCGCAGTCCACCATCTGCGCGAACAGGTCCTCGGCCTCGGTGCGACGGCCGCACATCAGGTACGCCTCGATCATCCACGCGGCGCACAGGTGGAAGCCGCCCTCGTTGCCGGGCAGGCCGTCGTCGCGGTGGTAGCGGTACACAGTGGACCCACTGCGCAGCTCGGCCTCGATCGCGGTGACCGTCGAGGCGAACCGCTCGTCCGACGGGTCGATCAGACCGGCGAGCCCGACGAACAACGACGCCGCGTCCAGGTCCGTACCGTCGTAGGCGGTGGTGAACGACTTGACCTCGTCGTTCCAGCCCTTGGTCAGGATGTCCTGTGCGATCTTGTCGCGCAGCGCGTGCCAGTCCGGGCTCGGCGTGCGGCCGTACGTCTCCGCCAGCGTGATGGCGCGGTCGATGGTCAGCCAGCACATCACCTTGGAGTACACGTGGTGGCGCGGGCGGTGCCGCTCCTCCCAGATGCCGTGGTCCGGTTCTTCCCACCGGCGTGCGACGGCCTCGGCCATCGCGTTGGTCATCTTCCAGTCGTCGTCGGTGAGCTTGCCCCTGGCCAGCGACAGCGCCGCGACCAGGTCGACGACCGGACCGAACACGTCGAGCTGGACCTGCTGGTTGGCCAGGTTGCCGACGCGCACCGGCCGCGAACCCGCATAGCCCGGCAGGGTGTCGATCACGGCCTCGGGCCCGAGACCCGTGCCTGCCAGCGTGTACAGCGGGTGCAGCCGCTCCGGGCCGGGCACCGTGGCCAGCACGCCGTGCACCCAGTTCAGGAACGCTTCCGCCTCGGTGGTGGAACCCAGCGACACCAACGCTTTCGCGGTCAGCGCGCCGTCACGCAGCCAGCAGTAGCGGTAGTCCCAGTTGCGGATGCCACCGATCTCCTCCGGCAGCGAGGTCGTCGCGGCCGCCATGATGCCGCCGGTCTCGCTGTGGCACAGGCCACGCAGCGTGAGCGCCGACCGGATCACCAGTTCCCGCTCGACCTCGGGGAACTTCAGCGACTCCAGCCACCCCGTCCAGTACAGGTTGGCGCGCTTCTTGCGCTCGGCCTCCGGGATCGGGTCCGGCGACAGGTCGTCCGTGCCGCAACGCAGTTCCAGCAGCACCGACCCGCCGTCCGGGCTGACGACCGCGCGGGCGGTGTCGTGCATGCCGTCCGACGTGATCTCCCAGTCCACGCCGGGGGAGTGCAGCGCCATCGGGTCGGACGTGCCGACCACGCGCAGGCCGTTCTCGTTGCGCACCAGCTTGACCGGCACCTGCCCGAACTCGGGGCGCGGCGCGAACTCGACGACCGTGCGGCTGCTGCCGGAGATCGTGCGGATCAGGTCCGTGCGGTGCGGCTGCGCGTAGTGCTCCAGGTAGTCCGTGACCAGCAGGCCCGACCAGCGGGTCTCCACAGTCATGGTGCCCGGCAGGTACCGCTGGCCCAGCGGCAGGCCGCCGCGCTCCGGCGTGATCGACAGGTGCCCGGCGCTCGGGCCGCCGAGCAGGTCGGCGAACACCGCCGCCGAGTCCGGCTCCGGGTGGCACAACCAGGTGACACGGGCGTCCGGCGTGAGCAACGCGACCGACCGCTCGTTGGCCAGCATGGTCAGCCGCTCGATCGGGGTGGCCTGCTCGCCGTACAGCCAGTTGCGCCGCTCCTCCAGCAGGAAGGCGAGCATCGTGGCCACCGCGGGGGTGTCGTCGATGCGGTACTGGGCCAACGTCTCGCCGCCGCCGACCTTGACGCCGAGATCCGGCCCGGACAGCCGGGCGAAGGCCTTCTCGTCGGTCACGTCGTCGCCGACGAAGATCGCGGCCGTCGCGCCGATCTGGTGGCGCAGCACGTCCAGCGCGTGGCCCTTGTCGGTCTGCACGACGGCGAGCTCGATCACCGCCTTGCCTTCGGTGACCTGGATGCCGTCCCACTTGCACGGCCCGTTGCGGATGGCCTCCGCGACGTGGTCGGCGACGGCCTGCTCGGCACGCCGGTAGTGCACGGCGATGCTGGCGGGCTTGACCTCGAGGTGCACGCCCTCGGCGCCGTCGACCAGCCGCTCGAGCTCGGTCTCGACGCGCGCGTGCAGTTCCCGCGCGGGTCCGTTGAGCGAGTGCACGAAGCCGATGTCGAACTCGGATCCGTGGCTGCCGACCAGGTGGACCTCGGCAGGCAGCCGGGACATCGTCGCGAGGTCACGCAGCGCACGGCCGGAGATCACCGCCGTGGTGGTCTCGTGCAGTCCGGCGAGCGAACGCAGCGCGTGCACCGATTCCGGCTGGGGCCGGGCCTTTTCCGGGTCTTCGACGATCGGTGCAAGCGTCCCGTCGTAGTCGCACGCCACCAACAGGCGGGGGGTGCGAGCGAGCTGAACGATCGCCCGCCTCAGTTCGGCGGGGAGAGCCTCGGCAGTCACGCCTTCTCCTCGTGCTCCAGCGTGGCAGCCATTGCCACTATTGGGTGAAGTTACGATCTGAACTGATTCAGTTCAACCCCTGTGACCCCAGAGCCTCGAGGAACGACCGTGCCCAACGGTCGACGTCGTGGGTGAGGACCTGGCGTCGCAGAGCGCGCATCCTACGGCGACCCTCCGCTGGGTCGATCGTAAGGGCCGCATGCAGCGCGTTCTTCACCCCGTCAAGATCATGTGGGTTGACCAGGAACGCGCTGGTGAGCTCGGCGGCGGCACCGGCGAACTCACTGAGAACGAGTGACCCGCCCAGATCGTGCCGGCACGCCACGTACTCCTTGCACACGAGATTCATCCCATCGCGCACCGGTGTGACCACCATGACGTCCGCCGCGGAGAAGAACGCGACCAGCTCGCGCCGGTCGACGGACTGGTGCAGGTAGTGCACAACGGGGTGACCCACCTTGCCGAACTCGCCGTTGATCCGGCTGACGACCTGTTCGATGCCCTGGCGCATCCGCTGGTAGTGCTCGACCCGTTCACGGCTCGGAGTGGCCAACTGGACCATCGTCACCTCATCGGGGTCGACTCTTCCCTCGATGAGCAACTCGTGCAACGCGTGCAGCCGGACGTCGATGCCCTTCGTGTAGTCGAGCCGGTCGACGCCGAGAAGGATCTTCTTCGGGTTGCCGAGGTCGGCCCGGATCTGCTGCGCGCGCTGGATGGTGTCCCGTTTGCGGGCCATCCCGTCCAGCCCTGCCGAGTCGATCGAGATGGGGAACGCGCCGACCCGCACCGGCCGGTCGCCGACGTGGATGAGGCCGGGTCTGGTCCGCACACCGACCGCGGCCCGGCTCGGTTCGAGGCCGACCAACCGGCGAGCCAGCCACAGGAAGTTCTGGGCACCACCCGGTCGGTGGAACCCGACCAGGTCGGCGCCGAGCAGCCCGCGCACGATCTCCGTCCGCCACGGCAGCTGCATGAACAGCTCGACAGGCGGGAACGGGATGTGCAGGAAGAAGCCGATCCGCAGGTCCGGCCGCTGCTCGCGGAGCAGCGACGGGACGAGTTGGAGCTGGTAGTCCTGGACCCACACGGTGGCGCCCGGTGCGGCGATGGCGGCCGCGGCCTCGGCGAACCGGTGGTTGACCTTCACGTAGCTGTCCCACCACGCCCGGTCGAAGACCGGAGCCTCCACCACGTCGTGGTACAGCGGCCACAGCGTGGCGTTGGAGAAGCCCTCGTAGTAGTCACGGACGTCGGTCGCCGACAACGTGACAGGGACCAGCCGCAGGCCGTCGTCGTCGAACTCATCGACGTCGACGTCCGCGACTCCCGGCCAGCCGACCCACGCGCCGCTCTTGGAGCGCAGGAACGGCTCGAGCGCGCTGACCAGCCCGCCGGGGCTGTGCTTCCAGCGCTGCGTGCCGTCAGGTGCACGCTCGAGGTCAACCGGCAGCCGGTTGGCCACGACAATGAAGTCCGCACCACTGTTCACCGGGAGAGAGCCTCCTTGTGATGACACTGACCAAAGAAAGACAGTAGTCAGTAATGCCGCCTGCGCGCGTCCGGCAAACGGTCAGGTGGTAAGTCTCACTTAGACGGCGTTGTCGTGAGCCTCGAGTCGCTGCCAGCCCGGCCCGACAAGTCTGATGGCGCCGAGCCGACGTTCCAACCTACCGAGACTGCTGCGTACAGGTTGTGCCAGGTACTCGCCAAGCACAACACCAGCGCCCAACGCCAACGCGATGCCGAGGGCGGTCATCAGCGTCACCACACCAGTGGCCGTGTGGTCGACGGCGAGTTCGTACAACGAGCGGTAGGTGGTCAGCCCAGGAAACAGGGGTGTCATACCCGACACGGCGACCACCAATGGAGTGATGCGCAGCCGCCGGGCCAGCAGCCCACCGCAGAACCCGATCCCGGCAGCGGCGACAGCCGAAGCCACGATCGGCCCGGCCCCGGACAGCACGAGCGCGCCGTAACCCAACGCCCCCAGCGCCCCGGCCGCACTCGCCACCATGAGCGAGCGCATGGTGGCGTAGCTCGCAAGCGCGAAGCACCCAGCCGCCGCGGCCCCAGCCAACGCCTGCAACGGCAACCGCAGCGCGGTCGGCGGCAACGCCTCAGCCATCGGCACCCGAGGCAGCCCCAGCGAGGACGCCATGTTCAACGCCAGCACAACCCCACCAATGAGGCCCGCCGTCATCAACGCGACCTCCATGGCCCGACCGGCGGCGGTGACGTTGTAGCCGGTGATGGCGTCCTGCACAGCGCCAACCACACTGAGCCCGGACAGCAGAACGGTGATGGCAGCGGCAACGACAAGCGTCGGCGACTCACCCAGCCAGCCGGTGGACACGACAGCGAGCGACCCGCCCGTGGCCAACGCCCCACCGATGACCTGCTGGAAGAAGAAAGGCAGGTTGCGCCGGTTGAGCATCCGCCCGATCCGGTCGATGACAGCGGTGATGACAGCGGCAACCAGGGCAACCAGCGGCCCACCACCGAGCAGCACGGTGACACTGGCAGCCATCCCGGCCCAGGCACCGGTCGCGACCCAACGCGGATAGGGGTGCTTGGCGGTGGTGATCCGCTCAAGCCGCTTGAGCGCGTCGACAGGTGTCACCTTGAACCGAGTGATGTCCCGAACGAGGCGCTCGACAGCAGCGAGCCGCGTGTAGTCCAACCCCCGCGACCGCACAACACGCATCGACGAAACAGGCGCATGCTCCGGCCCACGGTGACAGCACGCGGTGATGGAGGTGAAGGTCACATCCACATCACATCGATCAAGACCGCAAGCGTTTGCGACAGCAATGATCGTCGCGGTGACATCAGACGCCCCAGCACCAGAGCTCAGCTGTACCTCACCAATCCGCAAAGCCAGGTCAAGCACCAGATTGACCACTGACTCGTCGGGCACGAACTGCGCCACCACTACACCTCCTGCCACGTGTTTCCCGCGTGGCATCGCACCGATCGACAACGGTGTTGCAGTGGCGTGCATCACAAACAGGTTTAGCGTGAGATGGCCGACCGGAGAGCAACCAGGAGTCGGTGTGAATAACGCCTGGGCCCCTTGTTTACGATGTCCGAGAACAACGCCGGTGTAGCTCAATTGGCAGAGCACTCGCCTTGTAAGCGAAAGGTTACGGGTTCGAGTCCCGTCACCGGCTCCATGTTCTACCAGCGAAGACGCTGGGATGGAAGATCATAAATGCTGGTCAATGACTGCGGCGATGACTGCGAGGGGTGCTAGCTTCGCAGTCATGGCACGCGGTGACACCGACATGAGCCAGATCCGGCAGCGGGGCAACTCCTACCAGGTCACTGTCTACGCGGGCGTGGATCCGGTCACCGGCAAGCGCCGCTACCTGACCGACTCCAGCACCGAACTGGCGGAAGCGAAGCGGATCCGCACGGCGTGGATGAGCATGAAGTGCCGCGCTGAGATGGCTCGCAGAAGCGAGCGTTTGTAGAGGACGGCTTAGGCGTTGACGACGTTCTTCGCGTTCCTTGAACGTGTCCGGACCTACGTTTTGGGACTGGTTTCGGGTGTGCGGATCTCCCCTTCGGGTCGGCGCTGGCTACACCGATGACCGCACGGTCGCTCACCAAGCCAATGGCGTTGGATCTCCTGCTCGGGAGCGGTGTTCAGGGCCGTCGAGGACCAGGACAGGTGAGTTCTCCGAGGCGGCGCCGCAGGTAGGCGCGCTCCGCCTCGTTCGATGTCTGGGCGAGCGCGGTCCGGTACGCGTCGGCGGCAGACCCTACCCTGCCGGCTCGGCGCAGCAGATCGGCGCGCGCCGCGTGCACCAGGTGATCACACTCGCCGTGGCGGGTGAGGTCGTCCAGCAACGTCAGCCCGGCGTCGGGTCCCGCCGACATCGCCACCGCGACTGCCCGGTTCAGTGCGACTGTCGGCGATGGGACCTGAGCCAGCAGTGCGTCGTACAGCATGGTGATACGTGCCCAGTCGGTGTCGGCCGCGGTCGGCGCGGTGACGTGGCAGGCGGCGATCATCGCCTGGAGCTGGTACGGGCCGACGTGTTCGCGCCGCGCGGCGCGACGCAGCTCCGTCAGCCCAGCGGCGACGAGGGTGCGGTCCCACCTGGTGCGGTCCTGTTCCTCCAGCGGAACCAGCACCCCGTCGGGTGACATCCGCGTCGCCGCCCGCGCGTGCTGGAGCAGCGTGAGCGCGTGCAGGCCCCGGGCTTCCGGGTCGTCGGGCATCAGCTCGACGACCAGTGCCGCCAACCGGATCGCCTCGTGGGCCAGGTCTGGCCGGTGCAGGTCCGCGCCGGAGGTGGCGACATACCCTTCGTTGAACACCAGGTAGATCACGGCGAGAACGGAACGGGTGCGTTCCGGCAACAGATGCGCGGGCGGCACCCGGTACGGGATCCCCGCGTCCCGGATCTTCTGCTTCGCGCGGACCAGGCGCTTGGCCATGGTCGCCTCCGGCACGCTGAACGCGCGGGCGATCTCGGCCGTGGACAACCCGGTGAGCGTCCGCAACGCGAGCGACACCCGCGCCTCGAACGCGAGCGCGGGGTGACAGCAGGTGAAGATCAGCCGCAGCCGTTCGTCGCCGATCCCGCTGTCGTCCGGATCGGCGTCCGGCAGTTGCCCGGTCACGGCGAGCTGCCGGAGCTTCGCCTCACCGAGCGTGGCCCGACGCAGCCGGTCGATCGCGTGCCGACGGGCCGCGGTGAGCAGCCACGCACCGGGACGATCAGGCACCCCGTCACGCGGCCAGCTGCGCAAGGCCCGCGTGAACGCCTCCTGCGTGCATTCCTCGGCGAGGTCCCAATCACCCGCCCAGCCGATGAGCGTGGCGACCACCCGCCCCCACTCCTCCCGGAACACCGTGGTGAGAGCGTCAGCGACAGTAGGGCTAACCGGGGAACCGTCACCGGTCATCGCTCAAGCACAGGCCGGATCTCGACCTGCCCGACCGCGCAGGCCGGGTGCCCGGCGGCGATCTCGATCGCCTCGTCGAGGTTGTCGACCTCGATCAGCGCGAACCCACCGATCTGCTCCTTGGCCTCGATGTAGGGCCCATCAGTCAGGAGCACCTCGTCGTCGCGCACGCGCACGGTCGTCGCGGTCCGGCTGGGCCGCAGCCCCTCATGTGCGCGGATCACGCCCCGCTCGACCAGGTCATCCATCCACACCGCGAAGGCCTTCATGCCCTCCTCACTGACCACCTCCTCGACCTCGGTCTCGTCCGCACTGATCATCAACAGGTATCGCACCGTCGTCCTCCTTGCGTGTCAGTCACCCGGTCGACGAGCGAGGCGACGGCGAATGGACAAGTTCCCGGGGAAGTTTCTCAAGAAATGTCGGCGAGGTGTCCATCCCGGTCACAGTGGTGCGTCGTCGTGGCGAGACCATAGAACACTCGATCAAGGGAGACCTTGCCATGCGTACCGTGACCTCCGCCGACGGCACTGCCATCGCCTACGACCGGGCAGGCAGCGGGCCACTGCTCGTGTTCGTCCCCGGTGTGTTCAACGACCGCACCACCTGCGCAGCCCTCGCGGAACAACTGCGCGACCGCTACACCGTCGTGTGCCCCGACCGGCGTGGCCGCGGCGACAGCGGGGACGCCATCGCGCCGTCCGACGCGGCGTCCTACGACGTCCAGCGGGAAATCGAGGACCTGGACGCGGTCATCGCGGCCGAGGGCGGCACCGCCGCGGTGTTCGGCTTCTCCTCCGGCGCGATCCTGGCACTCATGGCCGCGGCCGCCGGGTCGTCGATCACCAAACTGGCTGTGTACGAACCACCGTTCGCGCTCGGCAGGCTCACCGGTTCAGCGCCAGACGGCCTCCCCGACCGGTTGGCCGCCCTCATCGCGGACGGACGGCCCGGTGACGCGGTGGCCACCATGCAGCTCGAAGGCGTCGGCCTGCCACCGGAAATGGTGGAGCAGATTCGGCAGTCGCCGATGTGGCCCCGACTCGAAGCACTGGCGCAGACCGTGGTCTACGACGCGACCATCACCCGCGCACCGAACCTCCCGACACCCGAGATGGCCAGGCTCGACCTGCCGACGCTCGTGCTCAGCGGCGCCGAGTCCTGGGACGGAGTACGCGACGCGACGAAAGCGCTCCCTACGCACCTCGCACGAGCACACCATGTCGAGGTGCCCGGCGGCGCGGGCCACGAGATACCGGCCGAGGCCACCGCCAAGCTCGTCGATGCCTTCCTCCGCGACTCGTGACGGGTCGGCACGACCAGGTGACGTGTGTGGAGTGTTGTCAGGCAGGCCACCGCCATCGCGGTGGCCTATTGACCCACGCTCGTCGGGCCACGCGTCGCAGTTCGCAGCATGGTGCACGCAGGAGCTGGCGATGGCGCACGGCGAACACCAACGCACCGGCATGATCCGGCCAGGTGACACATGGTCGGACCCGTCGGCTACGGCTGGGACAACCTCAACGACAGCGTGGTTCCCTGGGGCAGGTCGACGGGCAGGAGGCGCCCGCGCCTCGCAACCCCGGGACATGAAAAGCATGCGCTGGGAAGAACGCGGCGCGAAGACCTCCTGCCCAGAGGTCTGCCACCCGGCGAGGGACCAATCCTGAAAGACCCGAAGTTCAACGGGAGTACACGCCCAAGAAGACCAGAGGACACGATCACTCGGGATTACCGACTTACGTTGCGCAAGAAAGTAAAACGTAAGGAGTCCTCAGGTTATGGATCGCAGGGTGTTCATGACGGCCGCCGGAGCAACGGCAGCTGCGGCGTTGGTGCCAGGAGAAGCAGCGGCACAGGTGGATGCGCAGGGGATGTGGGGACCGGCAGTCCGGTTCAACATCATCAGCGACATCCAGGGGGACCTGGCCGACTTCGGACGCGCCCTGGACGACCTGGCGGCGATCAACCCGGGCAGCGCCGGGCTGGGGATCGCCGGAGACATCACACCGCGTGGCTACGACTTCGAGTACGCCCAGGTTCGGCAGACCCTGGACAGGCACCCCCACCCGCGCAAGGTGGCGTGGGCGATCGGCAACCACGAGTTCTACGTGCCGAAGTGGCGAGACCCGGACACGCTCGCGCAGGAGACCTGGCCCAACGGCACCACTGAGGACTCACTGTTCCGCAGCTTCTACAACTTCGCCGCACGCAACACGGTCTACTCCGAGACCTCGTTCGGCGGGATTCCGGTGCTGTGTCTCGGAACCGAGCGTTACGCCAAGTACCACGACCCGAAGCTGTGGGACGAGGTGTGGATCAGCGACCAGCAGTTCACCTGGCTCGAGCAGCGGCTGCGGTACTGGGCGACGTGGCGCAAACCGGTGATGGTGCTGACGCACCACCCGTTGCCCAACACGGTTTCCGGCACGCACAACAAGCTGTACCGGTCCGACTACCTGCAGGCTGATCGGCTGCTGTCGATCCTCGGCCGGTACCGCGACGTGTTCCTGTTCTCCGGGCACACGCACTGGGACCTCAACCTGTCCGACTGGGTGGTGCGCCGGGTCGTCCCCGGTACCGGGAATCTCGAAGGCTTCACTGTGGTCAACACGGCCGCTGTCCAGGTCGGGTGGGTCGACGACGGCAAGGGCGGCGAGGTCTCTCTCGGCGGCGCGTTCAACCAGGGGCTCCAGGTCGAGGTGTCGAACCGGTCCGTCGTCATCAAGGCCAGGGACTTCACCACCCGGACGTGGCTGAAACAAATCACCGTGCCGCTGCACTTGTAAGTGGATGGATGCGGGTTCGAGTCCCCTTGCGGACATCGCGAGCCCTGCGAAATCGATCAGCGCGTTTCCACCGGCGGATTCGACAGCCCGGTCCAGCCGGAAGAAATGTGCGGTGAATATCGGCACCCGAGCCACGGGGTGCCGCCGGAATATCGCGACTGAGATCACGGGGGATCTTGGCCGTGGTGCTGGTTGCGCTGAGTATCATCCTCTGACCAGCGGGGACGCGTGGTACACGTGGCCGCTGAAGGGGCGGGAGGCGTCGTGGCCGGAGAGCAGGACCCGGTTGACCGGGTGATGTCGCAGGCGGGCAAGGTCGCGGGCTGGCTGGCCAGAACGAGTTGGCAGGCCGCCGGTCGCCTGCCCGGTGGCGAAGCCGCCCAGCGCCAGTTCCGGAGAGCCGAGAAGGCCGTTCTCGAGCAGTTCCGCAAACGCCTCGACGAGGAAGGCACGTTCACCGGCCCGCTGATCGAAGCCGGCCCCGGCGTGGTCGACGGCGAGGTGGACACCGTCCGGTCGGCCATGGCCGACCTGCTGCGGCTGTCCGCCGAACTGGACCGCGACCAGGGCCGCCACCACCTCTTCATGGCGATCGTCCGCCAGCTCGTGCCGGACGAGGCCAGGATCCTCGCGGCGCTGAGCGACGACGGGGTGTACGCCCTCGTGCACGTCGCGGGCCGTCCGGCGTTGGGTGGGCCGCAGCGGATCGTGCTGCGCAACGCGTCGTCGGTGGGCCGTGCGGCCGGGGTGATGCTGCCGGATCTCGTGCCCGAGTACGTCACGCGGCTGATCGGCCTTGGCGTGGTCACGGTCGGCCCGGACAACCCCGCACTGTCCACGCAGTACGACATCCTGCTGACGGACGACCGGGTGCGCGCCGCCGAAACCGAGGTCAGGACCGTGCACAAGCTCACCCCGCGGTACGTGCGGCGGACGTTGCGGCTGTCCGCGCTGGGCACAGTCTTCTGGGACGCGGCGCAGCCGCGATGATCAGCGAGATCCTCGCCGACTTCCAGCGCAACTGGCTGGTCTACGCCTCGATGCCGGTGATCGCCGCGCTGATCGGGTACGTCACGAAGGTCGTCGCCATCCGGATGATGTTCCGGCCGATCGAGTTCCGCGGCATCCGGCCGTTCTTCGGCTGGCAGGGCATCGTGCCGCGCAAGGCCGCGAGGATGGCCGCGATCGCGTGCGACACCATGACCGACCGGCTGATCACCGCGGGCGAGGTCGTCCGGCGCCTCGACCCCGACCGGATCGCCAAGGAGCTGGAACGGCCGCTGCTCGAAGCGGTCGAGGAGATCACGCGGGAGATCGCCGAGGAGTACCAGCCCGCGCTGTGGGAGTCGCTGCCGCAGCAGGTCCAGGACCTGATCGTGCGGCGGGTCCAGGCGGAGGCGCCCAAGGTCATCAGGGGCATCCTGGCCACCATCCAGTCCGATGTGGACTCCGTGTTCGACCTCAAGGGCATGGTGGTGCAGAACCTGGTCAAGGACAAGGAGCTGCTCAACCGGATCTTCCTCCAGGCCGGCCGCAGGGAGTTCCAGTTCATCGCCCGCTCCGGCATCGTGTTCGGGTTCGTCATCGGGCTGGTCCAGATGTTCGCGTGGGCGACGCTCAAATCGCCGTGGATCATGCCCGTCTTCGGCGGGCTGACCGGCTGGTTCACCGACTGGCTGGCGCTGAAGATGATCTTCTCGCCGCGCGAGCCGAAGCGGTACTTCGGCCTGTTCACCTGGCAGGGGCTGTTCCTCAAACGCCGCAAGGAGGTCGCGGCGGACTACGGCGCGCTGATCGCCAAGGAGATCATCACGCCGGACAACGTCCTGCAGGCCGTGCTGCGCGGGCCGCTGGCCGACCGGCTGTTCGTGGTGGTGGAACGGCACATCACCAGGTCGTTGGACCGGCAGACCCGGCTGGCGCGCCCGCTCGTCGCGCTGACCGTCGGCAGCAGGCGCTACCAGGAGCTCAAACACAGCGTCGCCGAAAAGGTCATGCGCCGGATGCCGGACACGCTCGCGTTCATCGAGGACTACGCCGAAGAGGCGATGGATATCCGCAACACGCTGGTCCAGAAGATGCAGGAGCTGACCGCCGAGGAGTTCGAGGAACTGATCAGGCCCGCCTTCAAGCAGGACGAATGGATGCTGATCACCGTCGGCGCGGTGCTCGGCTTCGCCGTCGGGGAGCTGCAGGTTTTCCTGGTCGAGCACCTGGCCAACTGACCCGCCTTATCCGTGTGCCACTATTGCCGCGGTCCGCGGAAACGCGTCAATGGTCCGGTAGTCGTATTCGAGACGTGCTCGACAATCGGCGAGGTGGGAAAGATCATTCCAAGAAGAGTGGCCGGTGGGGCCCCGCCGTACCCACAGGCCAGCCTGCTCGGCCGGCTGAGCGAGCGCACCAGGGAGGAATTCCTGGCCGTCGGCGTTTCGGAAAGCAAACCGACGGGGGCGACAATCATCAGCCAGGGAGAGGCCGATTCCTCGGCGCTGCTGTTGCTGCACGGATCGGTGAAAGTGCAGGCCACGGACCCGGCTGGGGAGCGCACGCTGCTCGCGATCAGGGTCGGTGGTGATCTCGTCGGGGAGATGGCCGCGCTGGACGTCGGGCCGAGATCGGCGACCGTGATCGCCTGTACCGACATTTTCTACAAGCGGATGACGAAGGCCGAGTTGCGGAACTTCCTCGCCCGGCATCCGGATGCGGCGATCGAGGTCGCCACGATGTTGAGCGAACGACTGCGGTGGGCCGACCGCCGGAGAATCGAACACGGCCGTCCGGCGAACGTGCGAGTCGCACGTGTTCTCGTCGACCTGTACGAGGCATATGGCACAAGATCGGCCGGTCATTGGGACCTGACCGTTCCATTGACGCGGGAAGAGCTCGCGTCGATCGCCGGTATCAAGTTGTCGACCGCTGAGAAGATAATTCGGACATTCCAGCAGGAAGGGCTGGTCAGCGGCCGTTACCGCGGCATCGCTGTCCTGGATATGGCCAGACTGCGGCTGCGCGCCGAAATAGTGTGACCCCTGTACTGTGAAAAATTGGCCCCACATGGACTTGGATGTGTGGTCAAAACCTGGCGAACCCGTACCAGTGCCGCTTTCAGCCGGACGACCTACTGCATGATTACGCAGAGCACCAGCTCCCCTCGGATCCGTCCTCGAAGGGTCTATTTGTATGGCAGATACCGGCTTCCGGCGGTCGCTCTACGTCGGAGTTGATATTCGTGGGTATGGCGCCGCACCGGAGCAGCGCCAGCAGAAATGGCAGGAGATCCTGTTGCGGTCGCTCGACCGCGCCGCGTCGTCGGTCGGCCTCAACCGGGCTCGTTGGGCCCGCCAACAGCAAGGTGACGCGGAACTGGCCGTCCTGCCCCATGACGAACCCGAACCGATGATCGTCGACGGGTTCACCCGGCGACTGGAGGCCGAACTGCGCCAACACAACCAGGATGTGCTGCCGTGGGCCCGGCTGCGACTGCGGATGGCCGTGCACCACGGCGTGGTTGTCAACGGCCCCAACGGGTATCCGTGCCGGGACGCGGTCGTGGTGAGCAGGCTGCTCGACTCGAAGCCGCTGCGCGGGGTGCTGGAGCAGTGGCCGGAGGCCAATCTCGCGGTGATGCTGTCCGACCTGGTCTACCGGTCGGTCGTCGAGGCGGGCCACACCTCGCTGCGGACCGACCAGTTCCGCAGGCTTGCCGTGCGGGAGAAGGAATTCAAGGGATACGGGTGGCTGTGGCTGCCCGGGTGCTCGGACTCGATCGACATGTACGCCCGTCCGATCGTGCCGAGCTGGGACTCCGCCGTTGTGCAGGCGCGGCCCTACGTGGTCCGTGCCGAAGAGGTGTCCGAAGTTGTCGTCCGAGGGCGGCACAGGGCCACGGTCCAGCGCGGGTACATCGGCGGGTGAGGTCGAGGTGGCCTTGCCCCTACTGCCGGGCCACCTCGCCTTCATTGTCCTATATTCGCGACCGTGGTGTACCGAGCCGACGAGCGGCGATACGACAATGCGAAATTCCGGCGCAGCGGGCGCAGCGGCCTCAAGCTGCCGCGGATCTCGCTGGGCCTGTGGCAGAACTTCGGTGGCGCCCGTCCTTACGAGCAGGGCAGGCAGATCGCCAGGCGCGCGTTCGACCTCGGCGTGACGCACTTCGACCTGGCCAACAACTACGGCCCGCCGTACGGCTCGGCCGAGGAGAACTTCGGCCGGATCCTGCGTGACGACCTGCGGCCGTACCGCGACGAGCTGCTGATCTCCACCAAGGCGGGCTACGACATGTGGCCGGGACCGTACGGCGACCTCGGTTCACGCAAGTACCTGCTCGCCTCGCTCGACCAGTCACTCGGCCGGATGGGCCTCGACTACGTCGACATCTTCTACTCGCACCGGTTCGACCCGGACACGCCGCTGGAAGAGACGATGGGCGCGCTGGTCAGCGCGGTGCAGCAGGGCAAGGCGCTGTACGTCGGCATCTCCTCCTACTCGCCGGCCAAGACCAAGCAAGCCGCCGAGCTGCTCAGGCAGGCAGGTGTGCCGCTGCTGATCCACCAGCCGTCGTACTCGCTGCTCAACCGCTGGATCGAGCCGGAACTGCTGGACACGCTCGAGGAGGTCGGCGCGGGCTGCATCGCGTTCTCCCCGCTCGGCCAGGGGCTGCTGACCGACAAGTACCTCGACGGGGTGCCGGCGGGGTCGCGCGCCACGCAGCAGGGGTCTTTGCACCAGGCGCACCTCTCGGAGGAGAATCTCGACCGGGTCCGTGGGCTGAACGGGATCGCCCGGCAGCGTGGGCAGAAGCTCTCGCAGCTGGCGCTGGCCTGGGTGCTGCGCGACCAGCGGGTCACCTCGGCGCTGATCGGCGTGAGCTCGGTCGAGCAGCTCGAGGAGAACCTCGCCGCGCTGGACTCGGCGCCGCTCACCGCGGACGAGCTGGCCGAGATCGACGAGTACGCCGTCGAGTCCGGACTGGACCTGTGGCGGCCGTCACGTGTAGCGGGCTGACGTTCCGGGAACGCGCGTGCGCGCGACGCTAGGCAGGCGCGCACGCGTTGATCCACTCTCTGTTCCGATTCACACAGGGCGTTTCACGTTCCCCCAGGTGCAGGCGTCCGAACCGGACTCGGTGACCTGACCGGGTGAAACACCTCTGTTACGTTCCCTTGGCATGTCCGGAAAAACCCTCGGCCAGGCAGTGGTGGATGTGCCGTCCACATTGGACGGTGCCGGAATGTGGCGGCTGGCGCGTGATTCGCGCTCACTGGACCTGAACTCTTCGTATTCCTACCTGCTGTGGTGCAGAGATTTCGCCGGTACCTCCGCGGTCGTGCGCGTCGACGACGAGGTGATCGGTTTCGTGACCGGCTATCTGCGCCCCAACCAGCCCGACACGCTGGTGATCTGGCAGATCGCGATCTCCGAGGCGCACCGGGGCAGAGGCTTCGCGGCTACCCTGCTCGACAACCTCGTGCGCCGGACCGGTGCGAGACACCTCGAAGCGACTGTCACCTCCGACAACGACGCGTCCATCGCGATGTTCCGGGCACTCGCGACGCGCTGGGGTACGGGACTCACCGGGAACCAGCTGTTCAGCGCCGAACAGTTCCCCGACGACCACGCGCCCGAGTTCCTGTTCCGGATAGGGCCGTTCCTGTCCGTCAGCGCGCCCTCGCAGACCTTCTGAACGACCCCTTTGAGCACACACGGAGAACCGTGAGCATCTTCGAGACACTCGAATCCGAGGTCCGCAGCTACTGCCGTGGCTGGCCGACCACCTTCGACAAGGCCACCGGCAGCGTTCTGCACGACGAGTCCGGCAAGGAGTACCTCGACTTCTTCGCCGGTGCGGGCGCACTCAACTACGGCCACAACAACCCGCTGCTCAAGCGAGCCGTGATCGACTACATGCTCGCCGACGGCGTCACGCACTCGCTCGACATGAACACCGCGGCGAAACGCGATCTGCTGGAGTCCTTCCAGGACATCGTGCTCAAGCCGCGCGAGCTCGACTACAAGGTGATGTTCCCCGGCCCGGCCGGTGCGAACGCCGTCGAGGCGGCGCTGAAGCTGGCCCGCAAGGTGACCGGCCGCGAGTCGATCATCAACTTCACCAACGCGTTCCACGGCATGACGCTCGGCGCGTTGTCCGTCACGGGCAACTCGATGAAGCGCGGTGGCGCGGGAATCCCGCTCGTGCACGCCACGCCCATGCCGTACGACAACTACTTCGACGGCCAGACCCCGGACTTCCTCTTCTTCGAGAAGCTCCTCGAGGACAGCGGCAGTGGTCTGAACGAGCCCGCGGCGGTGATCGTCGAAACCGTCCAGGGCGAGGGCGGCATCAACGCGGCCCGCGTGGACTGGTTGCGCGGGCTGTCGGACCTCTGCAAGCGGCACGGCATCCTGCTGATCGTCGACGACGTCCAGATGGGCTGCGGCCGCACCGGACCGTTCTTCAGCTTCGAGGTCGCCGGGATCCGGCCCGACATCGTCTGCCTGTCCAAATCCATTGGCGGGTACGGACTTCCGCTCGCGCTCACGCTGTTCAAGCCAGAGCTGGACGTGTGGGAGCCCGGTGAGCACAACGGGACGTTCCGCGGCATCAACCCGGCGTTCGTCGCCGCGACGGAAGCGCTGAAGGTCTACTGGCAGGACGACAAGCTGGAGAAGAGCACCCTGGCCAAGGGCGAGCAGGTCGGCCGTGCGCTGACCGAACTCGTCGAGTCCTATGCGGACAAGGTGCCGATGCGCGCCAAAGGCCGTGGCCTGGCAAGGGGTTTGCAGTTCGAGGACGCGGCACTGGCCGACCGGGTCTGCCAGGTGGCGTTCGACCGCGGTCTGCTGATGGAGACGTCCGGTCCGGACGGCGAGGTCGTCAAGCTGATGCCCGCGCTCACCATCACCGACGACGAACTTGAGCAAGGGCTCGCCATCCTTGCGCAGTCCGTGAAGGGAGCACTGGTTTGATCGTTCGCACGACGCACGAGATCACCGACACCGATCGGGACGTGCAGACGCCGAACTGGCGCAGCAAGCGGATCATCCTCGCCGGTGAGCAGGTCGGGTTCTCCGTGCACGAGACGACGCTGTACGCGGGGACTGTCAACGACTTCTGGTACGCCAACCACGTCGAGGCCGTCTTCGTCGTCGAGGGCGAAGGCGAACTGGAGGACAAGGAGACCGGCGAGGTCCACGCCCTCTCGCCCGGTTCGCTCTACCTGCTCAACGGCCACGAGCGCCACCAACTGCGGCCGCGCACGCTGATGCGCACGGTCTGCGTGTTCAACCCGCCTGTGACCGGCCGCGAAGTCCATGACGAACACGGTGTCTACCCCCTCATCGTGGAAGGAGCGAAATGACTCTGACCAGCACCCGACCCGTTGACCGGTACCCGACGCGCGTGATCGGCGAGCCGGGACTGATCGACCGGACCGACCCGACGGTCTGGACCGACCGGCCCGGCCCGGTCGACGCCGCGACGCTCGCGTCACACGACGCCAAGGGCTACTCGATCGACGAGGCCGTGCTCAGCAAGCACGAGGTCCAGACGTACTGGCAGGAGCTGGTCCGGCTGACCGGTGAGCCGGGGCTGCGCGGCGACGAACGCACGGTCATCGAGAAGGAGTCCCAGGAGATCCGGTCGATCTTCGAGGTGCACAGGATCAGCGCGCTGATCGCCGAACTGATCAGGGACCCGCGCATCCTCGACCGGGCACGGCAGCTGCTCGGCTCGGAGGTGTACGTGCACCAGAGCCGGGTGAACTTCATGCCCGGTTTCAAGGGCAAGGGGTTCTACTGGCACTCGGACTTCGAGACGTGGCACGCCGAGGACGGCATGCCCGCGCCCCGGGCGGTCAGCATGTCGCTCGCGCTGACCGACAACTACCCGTTCAACGGCGGCCTGATGGTCATGCCGGGGTCGCACCGGACGTTCGTGCCGTGCATCGGCGAGACACCGGCCAACCACTACAAGGAGTCGTTGAAGGAGCAGGAGATCGGCGTCCCCAGCCGGGAGAACATCACCCAGCTGGCCGCCAAGCACGGCATCGACCAGTTCACCGGCGAGGCCGGATCGGCGCTCTGGTTCGACGCCAACATCATGCACGGCTCGGGCAACAACATCACCCCGTTCCCGCGGTCGAACATTTTCGTGGTGTTCAACAGTGTCGAGAACACCTTGCAGGAGCCGTACTCGGCACCGGCGCCGCGGCCGACCTTCATCGCGGCACGCGATTTCACCCCATTGGCGAGGTCGGCCCGGGTGTGATGGATCACATGCGCTCTGTTACCTTAGGAGCGTACAGATCTCGCTCAGCCGGATGACGGTCGCGGGCAAGCCGGTCCTCCACTCGGGGTGGGGTCGGCGAACTCCGTGATCAGGCCGTGTGAGTGTGGCCCCTTGCCAACCGGATCGGGACCGGGCGGCAAGGGGCCGACTTGTGTATGGACCTTCCGGATGAATGGTGAGTAAACCTTTACTTCACCCCCAGGTGACGACTTACTTTGGTCACTCAGTGTCAGGGGGGCTCGATGTGCGCCCCCCAAAACCCGGGGGAGGGTGACATGGGTACGGGGGAGACTGGCGAGGAGGATCATGCCGTCGTCCGGTTCGGGGTGCTCGGACCGGTGCAGGCGGTGGTCGACGGTGAACCGGTGGCGCTCGGCGGGCCGGGCGTGCGCGGGCTGTTGGCGATGCTCCTGTTACGTCCCAACGAAGTTGTCCCGGTGGAGGACATCCTCGACGGGCTGTGGGGCGAGGACCCACCGCTGACCGCGAGAACCATCGTGCAGAACTACGTCTCGCGGCTGCGCAGACAGCTGCGGCTGGTCGACCCCACCGGGTCGGTCTGGATCGACACGCAGTTGCCCGGCTACCAACTGATCGTCGACGAGGACCTGATCGACGTCACCCGCGCCACCCGGCTGCTCACCCGCGCCCGGCACGAACATCCGGTCCGCCGCGCGGAAATGCTGCGCGAAGCGCTCGGGTTGTGGCGCGGTCCCGTGCTCGCCGACGTGTCACCGCGGATCAGCGCGCCGGAGCTGGACGACCTCCGGTTCGCCGTGCTGGAGGCGCGGGTCGAGGCGGACCTGGAGCTCGGCAGGCACGCCGAGCTGATCGGCGAACTGGCGACGTTCGCCGAGGCGTACCCGTTCCGGGAGCAGATGGTCGCGCATCTACTGCTGGCGTTGTACCGCACCGGCAGGCGCGCGGACGCCCTTGAGGCGTACCAGCGGTTTGCCCGCCGCGCCGCGGACGACCTCGGCATCGATCCAGGCCCGGCCCTGCGTGAGCTGCACGAGCGCGTGCTCAACGACGACTCCACTTTGCTGCTGCCCGCGCCCGCACCGCTCGTGCCACCGAAGGTCGGAGTGCTCGTGCCCGCGCAACTGCCGCCCGCCCCGGCCGGGTTCCGCGGCCGTGACGAGGAACTGGTGTGGCTCGACCAGCTGCTGGCCGAGGACCACGGCGAGGCCACCCCGATCGGTGTGCTCAGCGGGCAGGCGGGAATCGGCAAGACGGCGCTGGCCACGCTGTGGGGCCGGATGGTCGGGCACGAGTTCCCCGACGGCCAGCTCTTCGCTGGTCTGCGCGGGTTCCACCCGACGCACGCGCCGCTGGACCCCGGCGACGTGCTCACCCAGTTCCTGCTGACGCTCGGCGTCCCGGCCACCGAGGTCCCGGCGGAGACCGACGACCGCGCGGCGCTCTACCGTTCGCTGCTCGCGCACCGCCGGGTGCTGGTGCTGCTCGACGACGCACGGGATTCCGCGCAGGTCCGGCTGTTGCTGCCCGGCGGGTCGCAGGCACTCGTGCTGATCACCAGCCGTGTCCGCCTCGAAGGCATGGTCGCCCGCAGCGGTGCGCGATTACTGGATCTGGCACCGCTTCCGGCGGCGGACTCGGTGCGGGTCATCGACTCGATCACCGGTCCCGGAATGGACAGGACCAGACTTGAGCAACTCGCTTCCCTCACCGGTGGTCTGCCGTTGGCGCTGCGCGTCGTCGGCGCCCGTCTCGCCGCGCGCCAGGACTGGATCGCCGACGAGCTGATCGCCGAACTCGGCGACGAGACCACGCGCTTGTCCGCGTTGGCGGCCGAGCAGGCCGACCCCAGCGTGCGTGCCGCGTTCGACCTGACGTACCGGCGGCTCGCCGAGCCGGACGCCTACCGGTTGTTCGGACTGGTGCCCGGCCCGTCGGTCAGTCCGGCCGCGATGGCCGTGCTGCGGTCGGTCGACGTGGCCACGGCCCGCCGAGAGCTCCGTCAGCTGGCCGACGCGTTCCTCGTGTCCGAGACCAGCCGGGACGTGTTCGTGATGCACGACCTCGTTCGGTTGCACGCCAAGGAACTCGTACCGCTCGGCGAGGAGCGGTCGGCCGCGCTCGACCGGCTCGTGACGTACTACGTCAACGCCGCCGACGCCGCGCGGCGATTCCTGGGGCCGGTCGCGTCCCCCGCCGGGAAACCGGACAACTCGGACGTCGGATCGGGTGCCCAGGCGGTGGGGTGGTTCGAACGGGAATGGGCGAACCTCGTGGCCGTGATGGACGTCGCCGCGGCGGGCGACGTGTGGCGACTCGCCCGCATGGCTCACGACTTCCGGGTGGTGCGCCCGTTGTGGCAGCCCTGGCACACGGTCGTCCACAAAGGATTGTCCAGTGCGGTGCGCGCGGGCGACATCGAGGGCGAGGCGTGGTCGCGGCACAGCCTGTGCGTCCTGCACGCGCAGTTCGGCCGTGCGGCGGAAACCCTCGCCGACGCGACCCGGGTCGTGCGGATCGCGGCGGAACTCGGCGACGCCCGGCTCGCCGCGATCGGCGAGGAAGCGCTCGCATCAGCCCACTGTGGACTCAAAAGGTACCCGGAAGCCGTTGCGGGATACGAAAAAGCCGTCAAACTCCACCGCGATGCAGGCGATCATGCGCTCGCCGTGTACGCCGTCGGGCAACTCGCCTTGCTGTACGTGGAAACGGGCGACAAGGACATCGCCGAACAACACGCCCGTACGGCGGTCTCGCTCGCCAGCGCGGTGTACGCCGAGGCGGTCAGCCGCGAAATCCTCGGCACGGTGTTGTCGGCACGCGGCGACGAATCCGCTGCACGGCAACAATGGGCGCGGTCCGCCGACCTGTACGCGCAGGTCAACTCGGCCAGAGCGGAAGAAATGCGGGATTTGATCGACGGCGTTTAGCGCACGGTTAGTGATGTTGTTCGCCGAACTGGCAGGCTACCCGCGGCCACCGGGGGCGGCCGGCACGCCGAGGGGGAGTGCCGGCCGGGCTGGTCAACTCTTCTGGTAGTCGGACATGTCCCCGAGCGGACGGAGCTCGGGCCGCTTGGGCAGCACACCGTCCCCCATGGACTCGCCACGCAACTGGCGCTTGACCCAGGGAACGAGGTGCACACGCGTCCAGTCCAGATCGGCCTTGCGCAGCTTGAACCAGGACGTGTCCCGCACCTGCGGCGGCCACGGCTCCCGCCAGTCCTCCTCGGTCGGGATGCCGAGCACCTCGGCGGTGCGCAGCGCGATCCGCCGATGCCCCTCCGGGGAGAAGTGGAGACGATCATCACTCCAGGCCCGCTCGTCACCGAGGACGTGCATGGCCCACAGGTCGACGATCATCGCCCCGTGCCGGTCCGCGATGGCGTGCAGGTGCTCGTTGTAGATCGCCACCTTGGCCCGGACCCGGCGCACCATCGGCATCGCCTTGGGGTCGGGACCAGCGAAGATCACCACGTCGATGCCCGCGCTCCTGAGGTCCACAATGGCCCGCTCGATCCGCTCGGCCAACTCGTCGGCATCACTGCCGGGCACGATCAGGTCGTTGCCACCCGCGCAGAACGTGACGAGCTCGGCGTTGGCCGCGATGGCCAGTGGCACCTGCTCGTCGATGATCTCGTCCACCATCTTCCCGCGAACCGCGAGATTGGCGTACCGGAAGTTCGGATCCCGGTCACCCATCAGCTCGGCGAGGCGATCCGCCCAGCCCCGAAAACCCCCAGCGTCGTCGACGTCGTTCAGCCCTTCGGTGAAGCTGTCCCCCACCGCGACCCAGCTGCCCCATCCCACGCCATCCCTCCCGAAGGCCGTTGTCATCCGCAACTAACCATGAGGATGCCTAATGGACACCAACCTACGCCACCGTCGGTTGCGAAAAGCGACATGGGTGTCACACACTGTGTAAGGTCACTGTCCCATCACGACTCCATGTGCATGTGGGAACCGATCACGCGATTCTCACATCACAGTTACCATGCGGGGTTGGAGAAGGTACGCCTAAATGGGGGACACGATGCCGGACGGTTCGCAGCAACCGGTCGATCCGCGCTCGCAGCGTGCGAGCGAGAAGATGGACGACTGGAACGCCCAGCACCCAGACGGGGGTGGTGGCTGGCTGGGCGGGATCTTCAGCACTGTGAACGACATGATGGCCGCGGCCAACGCGGGTGCGTTCGCCGTGTCGCCGGACGTCGCCAACGAAGTCGTGAAACAGCTCACCAAGATCCAAGACCAGGTCGCCGAGATGAGAATGAGCGGTTTCCTGGGAAACCAGCAGCAACGCCTTGGCGGTGGATATGCGACCGACATCGCTGCCTTCAACGGCGAGGTGAACAGGGAAGGGCCGGCCCGGATGCTGGACCAGTTCACCGAGCAGCTGGTTCAGCTCAAAGAGGCGGTCACGAAGAGCATCGCCAACTACTCCAGGTCGGACAGTGGCAACCGTCAGCGCGTCGACGGTGCCGGAGGGGGTCTGTGATCTTGAAGGCTTCACCTGTCAAGCTCGGGCTGGCAGCGGTGGGATGCATGACATTGGCTGTGTTGGCTGGTTGCTCTCAGAAGGAGCCAGGGGTGGCCACTGGGCCTTCCACCGAGCCGGAACAAACCAGTACTTCCAAACGTCCCACTTCCACGCCTTCGAGTGGAGTAGCCGGCGACAAGATCGATCCGTGTTCGTTGTTCCCCGATGCTGACGCCGAGCGCCTCGGGCTCTCCACTCCGGGCAAAGCCAGGACAGGAAACTTCGGGATACCTGAGTGCCGGTGGACCGCGTCGGGAAAGTTCATCGCAGCTGTCTCGTCCGCCAACAACGGCTTGGCCAAGTTCAAGGGTGAGCCGGTCACGCTTCCCAAGCACAAGGCGCTGCAGATCGTCGATTTGGCCGAATTCCGAGGGTGTTCGATCGCCTTGGAGATGTCCGCGGACTTGATCTATGTCGCCAACGTGTCACCGGCGGACAACACGCCTGGGGCGCAGATGTGTCCGCATGCGCTCGAAATCGCCAAAGTCGTGGATTCAAAATTGCCGTAAGGGGGCGGGTGTCATGGGTGATGGGGGACCTCAGGTACCACATCCCAACCAGAATCTCGCAGGTCAGAGCCATGCAGCCCTGAAGGGGTGGACCGATACCGGTCAGGCTGGCGACGCCGAGCAGATGGCGCAATCCTGGAAGGAAATGGGGCGGGGCTTCAACGAGGCTGCCGAAGGCCTGATGATCGCGGTCTTCGGCTCCGAAGAGGGCTGGAAGGGGCAGGCTGCCAACGCGATGCGTGGGCACCTGAAGAAGGTCGCCGAGTGGAGCCGCAAAACTGGGGACGGCGTCAACAGGGCGAGCGACGCGTTCGTGCAGCAGGGCGAGGCAGTGGGGACTGCCAAGAACGCCATGCCGGAGCCGGTGGAGTACAACCCGGAGAAGATGATCGTGGACGCCGCCAAGGGCGGCATCATCGACCTGATCAAGCTGCCGGGGGCGATGCAGGAGCAGCACCAGGCGCAGCAGCAGGCTCACCAGGAGGCGATCCAGGTCGTCGCGCAGCGGGACGCCACGCTGGCCGCGGCTGCCGCGGCGATCCCTGCTTTCGAACCGCCGCCGACGTTCGCCAGCGGTGAGGTCAACAAGCCGGGGCCGGGTGACCCGAAGATGCCGGGCGACGGTGGTTTTCAGCCGCGTCCGCCTGGGTCGGGCAGCCGGGGCGGTATCGGGGGCAGCCAGAACAACTTCCAGAGCGGGAACAACGCGGGCAACAACAGCGGCAACAACGCGGGCAACATCCCCGGTTTCCGCGGCAACCCCAACGGCCCGAACAACAACACCGGGCAGAACAACTTCCCCGGCAGCAACGTTCCGCCGCCGTCGATCAACACCGGGACGTCCGGTTACGTGCCTCCTCCGCCGCCGTCGAACACCAACTTCGGCAATGGCAACCAGCCTCCGTTCGGCGGTGGTGGTCAGAACATCAGCAACGGCTTCGGTGGTCCGATGGGCGGTGGCTTCGGCCCCGGTGGTGGTCCCGGCGGCGGTGGTGGTGGAAGCGGTATCGGTGGGGCACGGCCAGGCGGTGGGTTCGGTCCCACCGGGTCCGGGTCTGGTGGTCCTGGCGCTGGTTCCGCTGCCGGTTCGGCTCCGCCCGGGTCCGGTGGTCCTGGTGCTGGTGGCATGGGCGGTGCCGGTCGTGGGGGTGCCGCCGGTGGCCGTGGTGGCATGGGCGGCATGGGTGGCGGCATGGGTGGCGCCGGTCGTGGTGAGGGCGGCGACGACGAAGAGCACCAGCGTCCGTCGTACCTCGTCGAGCCGGATCCCGATGCCACGTTCGGTACCGACCAGATGACCGCACCCCCGGTGATCGGCGGATGATTCGTGAGCTTTCGCTGCCCGCTCTCGACGCGGTCTGGGAGGACCTGAAACTCGGGGCCATCCCCTTCCCGCTCGAGGTGCGGTCGCACGGCGAGACCATCGAGGAACGGCTGCGGATCAAGGCCGCGGTGTACTCCGACCTGGAGACCCGCGGCCTGGCCCGGCGGCATCGTGCCGAGCCCGAACTGGAGGACGCGCTCACCCTGCTCGCCCGGCCGACGATCTGCGTCGACAACGTCGCCATGCTGGACATGCGCGACCGGAAGTCGCTCAAGGCCATGGCCGTCGCCACCGGGCGGCAGGCCATGCTCGTCATCCAGCGCGATCTCAAGGTCAGCTTCACGCCGATCAGGGAGACCGCGCTCGCCTCGTCCATTGTGGAGGTCCTGCCGCACGTCAAGGCCGGGCCCGGGCAGCCGATGACGATCCCGGTCGAGATGCTCGGCGGCGGCAGCCACCGCAGGCCCGATCCCGAGCACCGGATGACCATGCAACGCCTGCAGGGCGTGATGCAGCGCCCGGTGCTGCGCGCGGGTCAGTTCGGGATGACGGTCCGCGACCGCCAGGGTCGGACCACCCGGCTGCCCGGCATCGGCTGGTTCGACACGGACGCCGGTCGCTTCATGAACGTGGTCCGTTCGGCGCACGGCGCTGAGGCGTGGCTCACGCTCACCCCGGCGGACGGCCCGAGGATCGCACACCGGATCTCCGAAGAGCTGCTCCGGGCGCTACAAAATTAGGCATGCCTAAGGCAGGCTGGAGGGGTGAACAAGCGGGAGTCGCTCGGTGATGTGCTCGGCGGGCGCCGTGGTGCGTTGGACGCGAGCATTCCGCCGTTGGCCTTCGTCATCGGGTGGCTGGCGGCGGGCCAGGACATCGGGATCGGCGCGGCGGCGGCCTTGGGTGTCAGCGTCCTCGTCGGTGCGTATCGCCTGATCAAGGGCGGCAAGATCACCAATCTGGTGGTGAGTGTCGCACTGGTCGCCGCGGCGGCCCTGATCGCGCTGCACACCGGCCGGGCGGAGGACTTCTTCCTGCTCAGGTTGATGTCCAACGTGGCGAGTGCGCTGCTGTGGTCGGCGAGCATCGTGATCCGCTGGCCGCTGCTCGGTGTCGTCGTCGGCGTGGTCATCGGGCAGAAGACCGCCTGGCGCAAGGACCCCGACCTGCTGAGGGCCTATTCGCGGGCGAGCTGGGTCTGGGTGCTGCTGCAGTACACGCTGCGGGTGGTCGTGTGGGGCCTGCTGTGGTGGGCGGGCGAGGTTGTCGCGTTGAGCGTGGTCACGTTCGTCATGTCGTGGCCGCTGGTCGCGGCGACGGTCGCGGTGAGCGGAGTGGTGCTGTTCCGCTCACTGCCCAAGGACCACCCGGGTTTGCGTCACCCGCGGACGAGCTCCGACGGCCGCGGCGCCGACGGGCCGAGCACGTCGACCGCGGCCAGCCAGACCGCGCCGGTCGCGCCCTCGGTCGAGAAGTAGATCGGCAGGGCGCCGAGTCGTTCGCGGAGCAGCACGCCGACCGGGCTCTCCGGCCCGGCCACGCTGCCGATCATCACGACCGGGCTGCGGTCGTCATCGCCGACTCGGGTGTCCGCGACCATTCCGGCGAGGACGTCGACAGTCCGCGTGACGATGTCGGTGGCGACCGGGTCGCCCGCCGCGTGCGCGGCGGACACGAACGGCGCGAACCGCGCGAGCCGGATCGGCTGTTCGGCGTTGGCGGCCGTGATCAGCTGCGACCAGAGCTTCTGGTGGTCGCCCGCTGTGGTCCCGACGGCTTCGGTGAGCACGGCTTTGGCCAGTTCGCCTGCTGGTACGTGCGTCTCGAGCAGCTTCAGCACGGCGCGCACGGCTTCCCGGCCCATCCAGTACGCGGAGCCCTCGTCACCGAGCAGCCAGCCGATGCCGCCGACGATCCGGGCGGCGCGGTGGTTCTCGATGCGGGACGCGATCGAGCCGGTGCCCGCGACCAGGATGGTGCCGGACGGCTCGGCCGTCATCGACGCGAACGCCGCCTCCTGGTCGGTGATCACCCTGACCTCGCAGCCGAGCCCCAGTTCGCGCCACGTGTCGTGGAACACCTTGGCCACGTCGGGGTCGCTGAGCTTGGACGACCCGGCCATCCCGACGACGCACGCCCGGCAGTCAGCCGGGTCCAGGTCGCGGATGGCCAGTGCGATCGCCTCGGCGATCCGGGTCGCGGCGACGTCGTACGGATGGGAGTTGGGGTTCGCGCCGCCCGAGGCGCCCCGGCCCAGCCGGTAGCCCTCCAGATCGACGGCCAGTGCCCTGCTGCCGGTGCCACCTGCGTCCACGCCGACCACGTAGCTCACTGCTGCTCCATTCGGAGTAGTATCCACTCTGCCCGCTTCGTCTTACCCCCTCGGCGAAGCGGGTTTCTCACATCTGGGCTCGGAATCTCGTCAATTGTTAACTAGACTCGACGGACTGTTCGCCGATACGCTAGCACTGGTCTGGACCAATTGGAGGGGAAGTTTGAGTACTGTCCTCGCCGCGCAGAAGGCCCTGATCGGCCGCGGCTTCTCCGGCCCGGTTTCCGTCCGCATCGAGGACGGCCGGATTGCCGATGTCACCGAAACAGCGAACGGCGACGTGGCGAGCGGCCTGCTCACCCCCGGTCTGGTCGACATACAGGTGAACGGTGCGTTCGGCACCGATTTCGCCGAGATCGACAACGATGGCATGCGCAGGATCGTGCGCAACCTGCCGAGGACCGGTGTCACCAGGTTCCTGCCGACGCTGATCACGGCCGACCTGAACCGGATCGTCGAGCAGGCACGCGCTGTGCTCGCTGCGGTGTCCACAATGAACGGTTCCGGCGCCCGATCGCTTGGCGTGCACCTGGAAGGACCATTCCTGTCGCCCAAACGGCCGGGTGTGCACGACCCCTCGCTGATGGTCGCGCCGACCCCCGAACGCATCGACGCGGTACTCGAACTGCGCGACGCGCTGCGGATGGTCACGCTGGCGCCTGAACTGCCCGGCGGCTTCGAAGCGGTCAAAAGGCTTACCGAGGCGGGTGTTCTGGTCGCCGTCGGTCACACCGACGCGACCGGCGCGGAGACGACGAAGGCCGCGGACGCCGGCGCGCAGATGATCACGCACCTGTTCAACGCCCAGCGCGGGCTCGGCCACCGGGAACCGGGCGTGCCCGGCGTCGCGCTCGTCGACGAGCGCTACACCCTCGGCCTGATCGCCGACCTCGCGCACGTCGGCGCCGACGCGTGCCGACTGGTCTTCAAGGCCGCGGGCGACCGGGTCGCGCTGGTCACGGATGCCGTGGCGGCGGCCGGGATGCCGCCGGGCGTGTACCGGCTCGGCGGTGCGGACGTGCTGCTGTCGGACGATGGCGTGCCCCGCTCCGCCGAAGGAACCATCGCCGGAAGCGCGTTGACGCTGGACCGCGCGATCCGCAACGTCATCTCGATCGGGGTCGACCCGGTCACGGCGTTCCGCGCCGCGACGGTCGTGCCCGCCGACACGATCGGGGAGACGGCGCTCGGCCGGATCGAGCCGGGCGCGCTGGCCGATCTCGTCCTGTGGGACGACGAGTTGCGGCCGAGCAAGGTCTGGGTGGAAGGCAAGCTGGTCTACGACGCGCAGACAGCGGAGCCGGACACCACGCTCCCACCCCACCGCGAGGCAGCGGGTCAGCCTTCGTGAGTGGTTTGGCCGGTTCTAACCGGCCAAACCACTCACGAGGACTAGCGGGTCCTCGTCACCTTTGAGAGGCCTCGCGGGCTGTCCGGGTCGCCGCCGCGCGCGAGCGAGAGCCCGAGCGCGAGTCGTTGCAGCGGCAGGACTTCCAGGATCGGCGCGACTTCCTCGGCGGTTTCCGGCAGCACGATCCGGGAACTGGCCGGGACGTCCGCCGCGGCCGAACCGACGGCGAGCACGTCGGCGCCGCGCTGGCGCACGGTGTCGACGACGTCACGCATCGCCTCGCCGCCACGGCCCGCGCTGGTGACGGCGACGACGCCGGTGTCGGAATCGATCGCGGCGACCGGGCCGTGCAGCAGGTCCGCGCCGCTGTACGCGCGGGCGGCGAGGTAGCTGGTCTCGGCGAGCTTCAGGGCGCCTTCGGCCGCGGTGGCCGAGGAGTAACCGCGCCCGGTCGTCACCATCCGTTCGACGAACCGATACCTGGCGACAGCCTCCTCGACGGGCGAGTCGATCGTGGACAGCGCCTGCGCTGCGAGTTCGGGCAGCGCAGCGGCTTTCTCACCCTGTCCACCCTGGACAGAGTCGATCAAGAGGTACAGCGCGAGCAGCGTCGCGGTGTAGGTCTTGGTCGCGGCGACCGCCTTTTCGACGCCCGCGTTGACATCGACTGACAACTCCGCGACCCCGGCGAGCTCGGAGTCCGGGTTGTTGGTGACGGCGACGGTGAGCGCGCCGCGGTCGCGTGCCGCCGCTGTCGCCTCGATCAGGTCGGGCGAGCCACCGCTCTGGCTGACGGTGACGTAGAGGACGTCGTGCAGGTCCGGCTTGGCGTTGTACAACGTCGTCGTCGACGCGGACACGAGGCCCGCGGGCAGCTCGAGCAGAACTTCTGTCAGGTACTTCGCATACAACGCGGCGTGGTCGCTCGATCCACGAGCGGCCAGCAGCACGAAGCGTGGCGCGCGTTCGGCGATCACCCCGCCGACGGAGGCGATCGACGGCCGCGTTGCCGTGACCGCTGAGAACACCTCCGGCTGCTGAGCGATCTCGGCACTCATGTGCCTGCCGGGCGTTTCGTCGGTCATCCGGCCCCTCCCGTAGTAGGTCTAGACCAATCGTAATGGGCGGGCCACCCCGACCGCCACGTGAGACGATGTGGTGCCAGTTTGTCACTCCAACGGGCAACAGGGTGGGGTTTGATCGCATCTGAGCCGGTGGCAGGGCATGCTGTGGGGGTACGCCTTGAGGAGGAGGCCATGCTGGAGACATCGTCCGCCGCGACATCGGACGCCGCAGCCGCCGCGCGCCTGCAGCGCGAGCCGAAGTACTGGGGTTTGAAGCGGCATCTGCTCGACCTGCTCAGCGCGCTGCCTCCGGGCTCGCCGATTCCGACCGAGCGCTCGCTCGCGTCGGAGTTCGACGTATCGCGCACCACCGTGCGCCAGGCGCTGGCCGAACTGACGGTCGAGGGCAGGCTGCTGCGCGTGCAGGGCAAGGGCACCTTCGCGGCCGAGCCCAAAGTGGCGCAACGACTGCACCTTTCGTCCTACACGGAGGACATGCGGGCGCAAGGACGTGAACCATCTTCACGTTTGCTCGAGGTCTCCGAGCTGCCCGTGGAAGCCGAACTCGCCCGCCTGCTGGGAATCCGGGCGGGCGCGAAGATACTGCGGCTGCACCGCCTGCGCTTCGCCGACGGCGAGCCGATGGCGCTGGAGACCACGCACCTGCCACTGGGCCGGTTCCGCGGTCTGCGCAGGTACATCACCAGCGGAGGCTCGCTCTACCAGGTGCTGCGGGAGCGGTTCGGGGTCGAACTGGGGCACGCCGAGGAGACCATCGAGACCGGCCTGGCAGGTCCGCAGGAGGCGGAACTGCTGGGGGCGGACGTCGGCATGCCGATGCTGTTGCTGTCCCGGCATTCCTTCGGCACGGACGGGCGGCCGGTGGAATGGGTGCGCTCGGTGTATCGCGGTGACCGGTACAAGTTCGTCGCGACCCTGAACCGTCCAAACGGGTGATTGGCTTCCGTTGAGCATTCGCTGGGGCACGCCTGTTGCCCGGGGTGTCCTCGCCACCACCATCATGGCGTCGGGGATGGCGATGCTCGACGGCACCATCGTCAACGTCGCGCTGCCGCGGATCGGCAAGGAGCTCGAAGCGTCCGTCGCGGGTCTGCAGTGGATCCTTGACGGCTACCTGCTCTCCCTCGCCTCGCTCATCCTGATCGCCGGGTCGCTCGGTGACCGGTACGGCCGCAGGAAGGTCTACATCCTCGGCATCGTGTGGTTCGGTCTGGCTTCGCTGCTCTGCGGTGTCGCACCGACCACCGAGCTGCTCGTCGTCGCCCGGATCCTGCAGGGCATCGGGGGCGCGCTGCTCACGCCCGGCTCGCTGGCGATCCTCCAGTCCTCTTTCGACCGTGTCGACCGGGCTCGCGCCATCGGGGCATGGTCCGGTTTGGGTGGTATCGCCGCCGCTGTCGGGCCGCTGGTGGGTGGTCTGCTCGTGCAGGCGTGGTCGTGGCGGCTGGCGTTCCTCATCAACCTGCCTGTCGCCGTCATCTGCGTCTGGATGGCGCGCAAGTACGTTCCCGAATCGCGGGACGAGCAGATGCGGGGCCATCCCGACATCGTCAGTTCCGCGCTCGGCGCTGTCGGGCTCGCGGGCGTCACGACCGCTCTGGTCGAGGCTCCTGTGCGCGGTGCCGACCCGATCGTCCTGGTTGCCGGGATTCTCGGCCTCGCCGGGCTGACTGCTTTCGTTGTCCTGCAGATCAAGTCGCGCGACCCGCTCGTGCCGCCGGAGATGTTCCGCGACCGAACGTTCACGCTGTCCAACGCGCTCACGTTCGTGGTCTATACCGCGCTCGGCGGCGTGATGATGCTGCTGGTCCTGCAGCTACAGGTGTCGTTGGGGTACGGGCCGACCGCCGCGGGTGTCGCCGGGCTGCCCATCACCATCATCATGTTGCTGACGTCTTCGCTGTCCGGGCGGATCGCCCAGAAGTTCGGGCCACGGCTCCAGCTCGTCGTCGGCCCGCTCGTGATCGCCGTCGGGATGCTGCTGATGATGCGGATCGAGCCTGGGGCGTCCTACGTCACCGAAGTCCTGCCCGCGGTGGTGGTCTTCGGCCTGGGGTTGACGACCGTGGTCGCGCCTGTGACAGCGACCGTTCTTGCGGCGGCCGAGGATCGGCACGCGGGCGTGGCGTCGGGCGTGAACAACGCGATCGCGCGGACAGGTGGCCTGCTTGCCGTCGCTGTGCTGCCTGCGGTGGCCGGGTTGAACGGCGCCGCATACACCGACCCCACGGCTCTCACGAGCGCGTGGCGGACCTCGTTGACGATCTGTGCCGTGCTGGCTGCCGTCGGCGGGGTGCTGGCGCTGGGCGTGCGCAACGACGTTCTCGGCAGGACACCGGAGCCGGAGCACGAGGCCCCGGCGCCCGGTGAATGCCTGCACTGCGGTGTCGAGGGCCCACCGACGCACATCAAGCCGACAGGATCTCCTGAAGCATCTGTGGATTGACGTTCCCGCCCGACACGATCACCGCCGTGCGCCCCGCGGGCACGGCACCCTTCAGGTACGCGGCGAGCGCGGTCGCCCCGCTCGGCTCGGCCACCAGGTGCGACTTGTATGCGAGCACGCGCATGGCTTCCCGGATCTCGTCCTCGGTGACCGTCACCATGCCGTCCACGACCTTGCGCAGGTGCGCGAAGGTCAGGTCGGACGGCTGGGAGCGCAGTCCGTCGGCGATCGTGCGGTTGCGGTCGGCCACCGACCAGTCCACCCGGTGCCCGGCCGCCAGTCCTTCGGTCGCGTCCGCGGCCAGTTCGGGTTCGACACCGTAGATCCGCGCGTCGGGGCACAGCGCCCGGATGGCCGTGCCGACGCCGGACGCCAGGCCGCCACCGCTGACCGGGACCAGCACGATCTCCACGTCCGGCAGGTCGCGCGCGATCTCGAGGCCCGCCGTGCCCTGGCCCGCGATCACGTCGGGGTGGTCGAACGGCGGCACCAGCACCGCGCCGGTCTTCTCGACCAGGTCGTCGGCGTACTCCTCGCGCTTGCCGACCGGGCAGAGCACGACCTCGGCGCCGTACGACCGGGTCGCGTCGATCTTGACCGACGGGGTGTCCTCCGGCATGACGATGTACGCCGGGATGCCGTACGCCCGCGCGGCGTAGGCGACTGCTTGCGCGTGGTTGCCGCTCGAGTACGCCACGACGCCCCTGGCGCGTACCGGTTCGTCCAGACGGGCCAACGTGTTGAAGGCGCCCCTGACCTTGAACGCGCCGATCGGCTGCAGGCTCTCCGGTTTTATCCACAGTGGACGATCGGGGTCGGCCCAGCCGGCCGGGAGCAGCGGCGTCCGCACGGCGAACTCGCGCACGCGGTCGGCCGCCGCCTTGATGTCGTCGATAGTCACCAGTTCCACACGGCGATTCTGCCCTGTTCAGAGCCGGTGTGCGTACTGTCCATTATGGACTTCGATGGTGGCGGTGCTCACGTTCGGGCAACGCGCCCGCGAGCCGTTACGTCAACCAGAGCAATGAGCGAGGAGAAGAAGACCGGATTCCACCCGAGTCAGGTCGCCGTCGCGGCGCTGGCGGCGGTGACCGCCGCGATCCTCGGATCGACACTCGGTGTCGCCGGTACGGTACTGGGCGCAGCAATTGGTGCGATCGTGACGACCGTCGCGGCCGAGCTATATGCGCGGTCCATTGACCGAGTTCGTAGCCGAGTTGTTAAGTCGGACGCGGACGTACCGGACAAGAAAGTCGAGAAGTCGCCACGCGCCGTGCGCTGGCAATTACTCACCGCTGGGGCGCTTGCCGCATTCGTTCTCGGCATGCTTGTGATCACCGGTATCGAATGGGTGCGCGGTGAACCACTTTCCGGTGACGGCAAGACCACGATTGGTGGCGTTCTGCAGCGGCCTGAACACGGCGAGCAAAAATCAACTCCACCACAAAAGACGGTGCCGCCGCCCACTGTCACGGTGACCGAAACGCCGTCACTGACGCCGTCGCGAACCGCACCGCCGACCTCGACCCCGCCGCCTCCGTCCAGTGGCTCGGGCTCGTCCAGCTCCTCGTCGACCCGCAGTACGACTACTGATCCGGTTCAGACCGGCACGCCGAGTGCTCCACCGGAGTCGCCGTAGAGCGCTCTGTCCAGGCGTGATTACAGTGCGTACAAGAAACATGTGATTTGGAACACAGTTTCACCCTGTTCGGGCCATTGTGTAACGCCCACGCGATTCATACGCTCGCTTGCGGAGGGTGACCCGGAAGAGTGACGCTCGAACAGGTGCCGGGGTGAGTCGACCACCCCGGCACCTATTCCTTGAAAGCCCGCGAGCTGGCCCTGCATCCAGCTCACGGGTCCCTGCACCCAAGGAGACGACATGAACCCAAGGAAAACGCTCCGGTTAACCGGTACCGTCCTCATTGCCGCCGCCATGGCTGTGCTGCACAGTCTACCCGCGTCCGCGGCCTCTTCGGGTGGCACTTCTGCAACAGATTTGTCGACTCTTCAGTTCGAGGCCGAAAATCCCGGGTTGCTGGCTGCCATGAAGCGGGATCTCGGCCTCGACGCGACGGAGGCACGCGCGCTCGCCGCGACGCAGGAGGTCGCCACCGCGACCGAGAATTCGCTGCGTACGGCGTTGGGCGACAGTTTCGGCGGCGCCTACTTCGACAGCGCGTCGAGGAAACTCGTCGTCGGGGTGACCGACGCGAGCAAGGCCGGGGCCGTGACGGCCGCCGGAGCGACGGCCAAAGTGGTGGCCCGCAGCGCGGCCCAGTTGGACTCCGCTGTGGCACAGCTGAACGCCCGTGAAGCCAGCGCACCGTCCTCGGTGACCGGTTGGTACGCCGACACTGTGACCAACGAGATAGTCGTGACCGCCCTCCCGGGCACGGCTCAGGTCGCCAAAGCCTTCGCGGGTGACGTGCGGGTCGTCGAAGCCGAGGCCCCGCAGCCGTTCCTCAAGGGCGGCGACGCCTACACCATCGGTGGCAGGTCGCGCTGCTCCGTCGGTCTGACCGTCCGCGGTGGCTTCGTCACGGCCGGGCACTGCGCGGCCGCCGGTGCGCCCAGCAACGGCACCTGGGGCGGCTCGTCCTTCCCGGGCAACGACTACGCCTGGGTGCGCACCAACTCCGGTGTCACGCTGGAGCCACGTGTCGGCTCGGTGACGGTCAAGGGCTCGACCTCGGCCGCGACCGGCGCGGCTGTCTGCAAGGCCGGTTCGACCACCGGCTGGACCTGCGGCACCATCGGTGCCAAGAACCAGACCGTCCGGTACCCGCAGGGCGCCGTGACTGGCATGACCGCGTCGAACGTGTTGTGCCAGCCCGGTGACTCCGGTGGCGGCTTCATCACCAACGCCGGTCAGGGCCAGGGTGTCGTGTCCGGCGGCAACTCGTCGGTGTGCTACTTCCAGCCGCTCCCTGAGATCCTCTCGGTCTACGGCCTGACTCTGCTCACCGGCTGACCTCTGTTGTGCAACCAATGTGGCCTTTGTTGCAAAAAACGCAACAAAGGCCACATTGGTTGCACGGGGTGCTCAGTTGGTGAGCTGGGATTTCAGCAGGCTGGCGGCGGCGCGCGGGTCTTCAGCCTCGGTGATCGCGCGCACGACCACCGCACGGGACGCGCCTGCGGCCAGCACCTCCGGCATCCTGCCCGCGTCGATACCGCCGATGGCGAACCACGGCTTTGCCGGGTCGTCCTCGGCGGTTTGCCTTACCAGGTCCAGACCGGGCGCGGGCCTGCCGGGCTTGGTCGGCGTCGGCCAGCACGGACCGGTGCAGAAGTAGTCGACGCCCTGCTCGGTCGCGGCGGCGCGGGCCTGCGCCACGTCGTGGGTCGACCGGCCGATGACCATCTCCTCGCCGACGATCCGCCGCGCGTACTTCACCGGCAGGTCGTCCTGGCCCAGGTGCAGCACGTCCGCGCCGACGGTCGCCGCGATGTCCGCGCGGTCGTTGACCGACAGCAGCGCACCGTGCTTCGCGCAGATCCCGGCCATCACCTCCAGTGCGGCGATCTCCTGGCGCGCCTCCAGGGTCTTCGCGCGCAGCTGCACGATGTCCACACCTCCGCCGAGCGCCGCGTCGACGAAGTCGGCGAGGTCGTCTCGGATGTCGGTGCACAGGTAGAGCCGTGCTCCGGCGAGCTTGCGCCTGAGGTCTGTCCCACTGAGTCCGGGCATACCTTGATTTCTACGCTATTCTGGTCACCGGTCCGCACGGGAGCCTGGCGACACCGGGCTGAGAGGGAGCTTGTGGCAGCTCCGACCGTCGAACCTGATCCGGGTCATGCCGGCGCAGGGAGCGTGTTGTGGTCAAGGGAAAGATCGTCGTCGTCGGGGCAGGCGTGATCGGCCTGTCGGTCGCCTGGCGTGCCATGAACTCCGGATGGCGGACGGTTGTGGTCGACCCGCAACCGTGTTCGGGCGCGTCCTGGGTGGCGGGTGGCATGCTCGCGCCGACCACCGAGGCGTGGCCGGGTGAAGAACCGTTGCTGGAACTGGGCGAGGCCTCCTTGCGGGCGTGGCCGGAGTTCGCCGCGGACCTCGGCGACGTCGGGCTGCGCACGGAAGGCACTGTGGTCGCGGCGTTCGACTCGGCCGACGTGCGGCAGCTGGAGATACTGGCCGAGCACCTGGCTTCCACCGGGCGCGAGGTCGAGCAGTTGACCGGCCCTGAGCTGCGCGCGCTGGAGCCCGCCATGTCCACGTCCGTTCGAAGTGGACTGAGCGTGCCCGGGGATCTGGCCGTGGACAACCGGAAGCTGCTCGAGGTGCTGGCCTCGAAGGCGGATTTCCGGCACGCGGAGGTGAAGTCGATCCGGCCGGGGGCCGTCGAGCTCGAAGGTTCCACAGTGGACTGCGACGCCGTCGTCATCGCCGCGGGGGCGTGGAGCCGGAACCTGCATCCCCGCCTGAGAACGGTGATCCGCCCGGTGAAGGGCGAGATCCTGCGGCTCGGACCCGGCCGTGGCGCGTTGCCGCTCGGTCGCACGATCCGGGCCCTGGTCGAATCACGACCGGTGTACCTCGTTCCGCGGGACACCGGGGAGGTCGTGCTCGGCGCGACCCAGTACGAAGCGGGCTACAACACGGACGTCACGGTGAAGGGCGTCCGGGATCTGTTGCTGGACGCGGAACGCGTCGTGCCGGGCATCTCCGAGTACGTCCTCGTCGAGAGCGCTGCGGGTGTGCGCGCGTCGAGCCCGGACAACCTGCCGGTGATCGACTGGGTGGAACCGGGCGTGCTGGTGGCCAGCGGGCATCACCGCAACGGCCTGCTGCTCGCCCCGATCACCGCGGCCGCGGTGGTGGCGTTGCTCGACGGTGAACCGGTACCCGAAGCGGCTCAGGTGGCCGGATTGGAGTCACGAGGATGAAGGCTCGCGTGAACGGCGTCGAGCGCGAACTCGCCGAAGGCGCGACGGTGGCCGATGTCCTCCGGATGCTGGACGTGCCCCGGAACGGCGTCGCCGTCGCCGTGAACGGGGAGGTCGTGCCCCGCGCCAGGCACCTGGCGACCGTCATCGGCGACGGCGCGGACATCGAAGTGCTGACCGCTGTGCAAGGAGGCTGACATGGACGACCCGTTCATCCTCGCTGGCCGGGAGTACGAGTCCCGGCTGATCATGGGAACCGGTGGCGCAGCCAACCTCGCCGTCCTGGAACGCGCGCTGATCGCCTCCGGCACCCAGTTGACCACCGTGGCCATCCGCCGCGTCGACTCGGACGGCGGCACCGGTGTGCTGGAAACGTTGCGGCGGCTGGGGATCGATCCGCTGCCGAACACGGCGGGCTGCCGGACAGCCGCGGAAGCCGTGCTGACGGCCCAGTTGGCACGGGAAGCGTTGGACACCACCTTGATCAAGGTCGAGGTGGTTGCCGATGATCGGACGTTGCTCCCCGATCCCGTTGAGCTGCTTGACGCCGTGCGCAAGCTCGTCGCCGACGGGTTCGTGGCGCTGGCGTACACCAACGACGACCCCGTGCTGGCGTTGCGGCTGGAGGAAGCCGGTGCGGCCGCGGTGATGCCGCTCGGCTCCCCGATCGGCACCGGGCTGGGCATCAGGAATCCGCACAACATCGAGTTGATCGTTGCCAGGGCGTCGGTTCCGGTCGTCCTCGACGCCGGGATCGGCACCGCGTCGGACGCCGCGTTGGCGATGGAACTGGGCTGCGACGCGGTGATGCTGGCCACCGCGGTCACCAGGGCGAGCGATCCCGAGAAGATGGCCGCGGCCATGCGCAGCGGTGTTGTCGCAGGTAGATTGGCCCGCTCGGCCGGGCGTATACCGCAACGATTCTGGGCACAGGCATCCAGCCCTCCTCGGTAACCTCGGGCGAAACAGTCATCATTGTCCGATGCACCTTGCACGAAGGAGGGCAGATGATGACGCCTTCGGCTGCTGAGGACGTGCCGGCGCGGCTCTACCTGGCGATCGGACGGCTGTCGAGGTCGCTGCGCCGCAGTGGCACACCAGGGCTCGGGCACGGCTCCATCTCCGCGCTGTCGACGCTGGTCGGCTGCGGTGAGATGCGGCTCGGCGATCTGGCGAACAAGGAAGGCGTGGCCGCGCCGACCATGTCGCGGATCGTCGCCGCGCTCGTCGAGGCCAAGCACGTGCAGCGCGAACCCGATCCGGTAGACCGCCGGGCGTGGCTGGTCAAAGCCACGCCGGAGGGCGAACGGATGGTCTCCGGGCTGCGCTCGACCCGTGTGCAGGAACTGCGCAGACGGATCGAACGGCTGCCCGACGACAAGCAGGCGCAGTTGATCAACGCCATCCCGGTGCTCGAAGAACTGCTGAACGAGGACTAGTCCCGTTCACCGGTCCGCGGGGTGATCCCGGCGAAGATCGACTTGTGTCGTGAGTGAAAACCGGGGTCAGCACCCCGACAACCACTCACGAGGGTTTCCTCCGCCTCGACGAGTTCGTCCGTCATGCCGCGGTCCATCCCGTTGACCACCACCGCGACGAACATGTTCAGCACCACGACAACACTGTGGCCACGTCGCGGTGAACTGTGGCTGAAGAGCGGCATGTGGGGCCTGATTCATCCGACCGGGCGAATTATGTTGGTCGCTCCGGGGACAACGCTGGGGAGGCGTTCGATGGATCTCGACTTATGGGCTCTGGTCCTGACCATCCTGGGCATCTGCGTACCGGTCCTGGCCTTCCTGTGGGAGTTCGTCCTCGTGGGGCGCAAGCGGCTCGGCTACCGCGTGCAGATGGACACCACCGGGATGGCCGAGATGAGCTCCGAGTTGGCAGGCGTGCTCGCCAAGATGCGGCGGGACGACGGAATCCCGCTGGTGAACCCGTCCTTCGTGCTCGTCCGGATCGAGAACGACGGCGCGACCACCATCAGTTCCACCGACTACCGCGGCATCCCCGAGGTCAGGCCGGGCCTGCGGATCAAGTTCCCCGGCCGGACGGTCGCCGGGCTGGTGGTGACCGAGCTCAGCGATCCCGACCTGAGGAAGAACTTCGAGGAGAAGGACAGCGGCCTCAACAGCACGGACTTCGTCGACGGCGGCGAGAGGACCGGGGTCGTCGACCTGCCGCGGGTGCCGCTGAACCGCAACGACCACTACAAAGTCCTTGTCGTGCTGGAACGGGCGGCGGACGACGGGAACGGCGGTGCCACCAAGCCGAAGGACCCCGTCGTGGAAGCGGGGATCCTTGGCGGCAGGGTGAAGGAGACGACGGCACGCACCGGCCTGCCCCGCAGGGCGTTCGCGATGCTGGCGTTCCTGACCGCGGTGATCGTCGGCCTCGGCCTGTTCACCGTGCTCAACGAGGACTCGCCGCTGGACTGCGCCGAGGGGACGCTCAAGCTGACCGGGTCGACCGCGATCGAGGCGGTCATGCGGGAAGCCGGATCGATGTACGAGAAGACGTGCTCCGGCGCGAGCTTCGGCTACGACTTCCAAGGCAGCTCGGCCGGGTTGACCACGCTGCAGCGAGCAGGCGACGAGGCGAAGCAGTCGCCGGGTGTGCTCGCTTTCTCCGACGGTGCCAAAGCCGACCTCCAGCCGCAGCTGTTGCCGAGACCGGTCGCGTTCATGCTGTTCACGCTCGTGGTGAACAAGGAGGCGGGAGTGGGCGACCTGACCATCGACCAGGTCCGGCGGCTCTACGACGGGCAGGTCGCCAACTGGAAGGACATCGGTGGCAACGACGTGCCGGTCACGTTGATCAGCCGCAAGCCGGGATCCGGCACCAGAACCACGTTCCAGCACCAGATCCTGCAAGGCAAGCGCGAGGCCGCGACCAACTCCGACAACTGCCGGACACGCGACAGCGGCGGCGTACCAGGCGTCATCCGGTGCGAACGAGACCGCACCGACGACCTGCTCAACGGCGTCGCCGACACCCGAGGGGCGTTGGGCTACGCCGAACTCGGCGCGGCGGCGAAGCGAACCGACCTGGTCGTGGTCCGGATGGACGGCCAGAAGGCGACGCTGGACGCGGCGGTGCACGGTGCGTACACGTTCTGGGAAACCGAGTTCGCGTACACCTACCAGGAACCCAAAGCGGACTCGCTGGCCGCCAGTTTCCTGCGGTACCTGACCAACCAGGTCGGCAAGGACATCATCCGCTCACACGGCAACCGCCCGTGCGACGAGTTGGCGAACCCCATGCTGTGCCGCCCTTAGACCTCCTCAGTGGACAGTCGCCAGAACGGGGAGACCGGGCCGTGGCCCTTGCCCAGTTGGTACGAGTCACGGACCGAGCGCACGATGAACCGCTTGCCGAACGCGACGGCCTCCGGCACCGGCAGGCCACGGGCCAGCGCCGACGAGATGGCCGAGGCCAGGGTGTCGCCGCTGCCGTGGGTGTTGCCCGTGTCGAAGCGGGGGCCGGGCAGTTCGTGGAAGTCCGAGCCGTCGTAGAGCAGGTCGACGCAGTCGTCCACGTTGCGCATGTGGCCCGCTTTGACCAGCACCCACTCGGGGCCGTACTCGTACAGCGCCTTGGCCGCGTCGCGCTGGGTCGCCATGTCGGTCACGTCGATCCCGGTGAGCAGCCGGACCTCGTCGAGGTTCGGCGTGATCACGGTGGCGCGGGGGAACAGCTCTGAGCGCAGCGCGTCCAGCGCGTCGTCGCGCAGGAGCTGGTCACCGCCCATCGACGCGGAGACCGGGTCCACCACGAACGGGATGCTGCCGCCACGGCCCATGCCCACCCGGTCGGCGGCACCGGCGATGGCGATGATGATGTCCGCGTTGGCGAGCATGCCCGTCTTGGCCGCATCGATGCCGATGTCGACGGCGACCACCTCGATCTGGGCGGCGACCGCGTCCGGCGGGATCTCGACGAACCCGCTGACACCGACGGTGTTCTGGATGGTCACGGCGGTGACCGCGGTCATCCCGTGCACACCGCAGGCGAACAGCGTCCGCAGGTCGGCTTGGATGCCCGCACCACCGCCGGAATCGCTTCCGGCGATGGTGAGGACAGTCGGTGGAGTCATGAGTCAGTCAACCACGGGCAGGTAGACCTTGTTGCCCTGCTCAGCGAACTCTTGGGACATCTCGCTCATCCCGGCCTCGATGGCATCCACTGTGGACAGGTTGTGCTCCTCGGCGTACCTGCGCACGTCCTGCGTGATCTTCATCGAGCAGAACTTCGGCCCGCACATCGAGCAGAAGTGCGCGGTCTTGGCCGGTTCCGCGGGCAGCGTCTCGTCGTGGAACGACCGGGCGGTGTCCGGGTCGAGCGAGAGGTTGAACTGGTCGACCCAGCGGAACTCGAAGCGCGCCTTGGACAACGCGTCGTCCCACTCCTGCGCGCCGGGGTGGCCCTTGGCCAGGTCGGCCGAGTGCGCGGCGATCTTGTACGTGATCACGCCGGTCTTCACGTCGTCCCGGTTGGGCAGCCCGAGGTGCTCCTTCGGCGTGACGTAGCAGAGCATCGCGGTGCCGGCCCAGCCGATCTGCGCGGCGCCGATCGCCGAGGTGATGTGGTCGTACGCGGGCGCGATGTCCGTGGCGAGCGGGCCGAGCGTGTAGAACGGCGCCTCGCCGCACCACTCCTCCTCCAGCCGGACGTTCTCCATGATCTTGTGCATCGGCACGTGGCCGGGGCCCTCGATCATCACCTGGACGTCCTTGTCCCGCGCGATGTGCGTCAACTCGCCGAGGGTGCGCAGTTCGGCGAACTGGGCCTCGTCGTTGGCGTCCGCGATGGAACCGGGCCGCAGGCCGTCGCCCAGTGAGAAAGTCACGTCATAGGCGCGCAGGATGTCGCACAGCTCTTCGAAGTTGGTGTAGAGGAAGCTTTCCTTGTGGTGCGCGAGGCACCAGGCCGCCATGATCGAACCGCCGCGCGACACGATGCCCGTGACCCGTTTCGCGGTCATCGGGACGTACCTCAGCAGGACGCCCGCGTGGACGGTCATGTAGTCCACGCCCTGCTCGCACTGCTCGATGATGGTGTCCTTGTAGACGCTCCAGCTCAGCTTCGCCGGGTCGCCGTTGACCTTCTCCAGCGCCTGGTAGATCGGCACGGTGCCGACCGCCACCGGCGAGTTGCGCATGATCCACTCGCGGGTCTCGTGGATCCGCTTGCCGGTGGACAGGTCCATGATGGTGTCCGCGCCCCACCGGGTGGCCCAGACCATCTTGTCCACCTCGTCCTCGATCGAGGAGGACACCGCGGAATTGCCGATATTGGCATTGATCTTGACAAGGAACTTCTTGCCGATGATCGCGGGCTCGGATTCGGGGTGGTTGCGGTTGACCGGGATGACCGCCCGGCCGATGGCAACCTCCGAACGGACGAATTCCGGGTCCATGTTCTCGCGGGCCGCGACGAACCGCATCTCGTTGGTGACGATCCCGGCCTTGGCGTAGGCCAATTGGGTCACCGCGCCGTTGACCGGCTCGAGCGCCCAGCTCTCCCGGATCCTGGGCAGTCCATTGTGGACGTCAATGGTCGCGCTGGTGTCGGTGTACGGACCGGAGGTGTCGTAGAGGTCGACGTGCTCCCCGTTGGTCAGCTCCACCCTGCGGAAAGGCACTGTGATGCCGTCGCCGATGTCCCGGTATTCCTTGTGCGAGCCGGAGATCGGCCCGGTCGTGATGGTCGGCTGGACAGTGCGGTCTTCAAGCGCCGTCATGGAACGCCTACCTTCCCTACGCCGGCATTACCCGGTCAGGTTCATGCGGTCGGCGGCACCGGGTCCTCAGTGGACACCAGCCGCCCTCTCAGCCCGCTTCGGCGCGAGCTCCCGCGACGTTTGGTCAATCTTCTCGACCATAACCAGCATGACCGCGCGTTGCCAAGCCAATCGGCGTACCGTTTCGCTGTGACCTCCGCTCCGGGCCTGCGGCAGCTGGCCAGACCCGACGTGGTCGCGCCGTGCGCGGACTGCGGTGAATTCGCCGGCCGCGGCTACCCGCGGTGCCCGGCGTGCGAGGACTTCGTCGACCGCTACTGGGCCGCGGACTGGCTGAACGCGCTGGCGGGGACCCCCTCGGACCTGATCTCGGCGGTGCTGTCGGACGACGGCGACACCTACCCGTGGACCTGCCTGGACTGGGCGCTGCGGCTGTCGAACTGCGCGGGCTGCGGGCGTGAGGCCACCACCGGCGAGGTCGACTGCGCGTACTGCGCCATCGCGGAGGAGAAGCGCTGGCTCGCGGGCGGTGACATGACCCCGAACGAGCAGTTGTTGCGGCAGGCCAGGGTGGTCCTGCGGGCGCCGCACCGGCACCGGGCCTCGCAGGTCGGGTACTGGCGCCTGGTGCTGCCGTTCCTGCTGACCGGCCACTGCTTCACCGCCCGGCAGGCCCAGCGGCTGAGGTCGTTCCTGATCGCGGGCCGCTACGCCGAGCTCGCGCATAGTACGTCATACGACGAACTAGCGTCGTTGCCGGATCTGCCGTGGCGGCAGAACACGGTTACTACCGTGGGGCCATGAAGATCGGATTCGGCGCCCCGGTCTCGGGCGCATGGGCGACTCCCGACAACTTGACCCGGTTCGCCGAGTCGGCGGAGCAACTGGGGTACTCGTCGCTGTGGACGTTTCACCGGCTGCTGACCCCGGCGGACCGCGAGGCGCTCGACCCGGTCTACCGGAGTGTCCTCGACCCGCTGGTGGCGCTGTCTTTCATGGCGGCGCGGACGTCCACGATCAGGCTGGGCGTGTCCCTGATCAACTTCCCGTTCGTGTCGCCGACCTACCTGGCCAAGCAGGCGGCGACCCTGGACGTGGTGTCCCGTGGCCGCCTGGACCTCGGCCTCGGCGCGGGCTGGCAGCAGGAGGAGTTCGTCGCCACCGGCGCGTCGATGGAACGCCGCGGCCCTCGGACGACGGAGTACGTGCGGGTCCTGCGCACGCTCTGGGCCGATGAGGTGAGCAGCTTCGACGGCGAGTTCTACACCGTGCCGCCGACCAGGATGGCCCCGAAGCCGATCGGGCCGCAGGTGCTGCTCGGCGGGGTCGCGCCCGCCGCGCTGAGGCGGGCCGGGCGGATCGCGGACGGCTGGATGTCCCGCAGCGCCACGGATCTCGAAGCCATCGCCGACGAGATCGCCGTCGTCCGCGAGGGCGCTGCCGAAGCGGGCAAGGACCCGGCGGCCGTCCGCGTGGTCGTGCGGGGCGTGGTGCGCCCCGGTGAGCGTGCGGGACGCCTGTCCGGCTCGTTCTCGCAGATCCGCGCGGACGCCGAGTGGCTGGGCGAGCAGGGTGTGACGGAGTTGTTCTACGACCTCAACTGGGACGAGCGGATCGGCAACCCGGACGTGTCGACCGAGAGCGCGACGGAGACCGCGCAGGAGATCCTGGAAGCGCTCAAGCCCTAGGTGACGATCAGATAGCCCTTGTCCAGCAACCGCGACACGGTCGGGTGATCGGCGACGTAGTCGACCAGGATGGTCGCGCGTCGCCGGTAGCCCGACGGGATCCGCCGCCGGTAGTCGACGACCATCGGCGGGACGCCCAGCAGCAGAGCCGCGCACGAAGTCCAGAAGGTCACCTGCGCGCCGACCGGAAGACCTGGCAGGCCGAGCAGCAGGCAGCCGGCCACGATGGCCGCCGCGACGACGAGCGCGACGGAGAACACCACGAAGTCGGAGGTCGCGATCGGCAAGTTCGGGATGGGCGTCGTGCAGGTGCCGCAGAGCGGGATGCCGACGATGTGCGTCTGGGAGCCGTGCTTCTCCATCCGGATGTGCATCAGCGGTTGGCCGTCGCGCCTGCCGCACTCCCAGCACGGGCCGGGCTTCCAGTCCCGAATCGGCCGCAGCGACCCCGGATAGCGCTTGCGGTACTGGCCGGACTTCCGCGGCTCGGACTCGCCCGTCGGCCACGACTGCCTCGGCCTGGGCACCCGGGACGGGCGGGCGTTGTCGTAGCTCGCGCGCTTGTCGGGGTCGCTCAGCGTCTCGAAGGCCAGCTGCACGAGACGGAACTGCTCCTCGTCGCCGTCCTCAAGGTCGGGGTGCACCTGTTTCGCGAGTCTTCGGTGCGCCGACCTGATCTCGTTGGCCGACGCGGTGCGCGACACTCCTAGTACCGCGTAGAGGTTGGGTTGCCGCACTCTTCCCCCTGGCCGGACGCTTCTGCGTACGACGATATGCCTCCCCGGAGCAGACCGGCAACGTCCGTCAGCCGGGGGCTCGTCAGTCCTGGAACGGATCCGGTTGGGTCGCCGGATCCCAGGACAGTCCCGGAACGCCCCAGCCGTTGGACTTCAGCATCTTCTTCGACTGCTTCGCGTAGCGACCCACGAGCCGGTCCAGGTACAGCAGGCCGTCGAGGTGGTCGGTCTCGTGCTGCAGGCAGCGGGCGAAGAAGCCCGTGCCCTCCACCGTGATCTCGTTGCCTTCGGCGTCCTGGCCGGTGACGCGGGCCCATGTCGCGCGGCCGGTCGGGTACGTCTCGCCCGGCACGGACAGGCAGCCCTCGTAGTCGTGGTCGGGGTCCGGCATGGTCTCCGGGCGTTCCGTGGTCTCCAGCACCGGGTTGACCACGAGGCCGCGGTGGCGGACTTTGTCGTCGTCCGGGCAGTCGTAGACGAACAGCCGTAGCGGGATGCCGATCTGGTTGGCCGCGAGGCCGACTCCGTTGGCAGCCGCCATCGTCTCGAACATGTCTTCGACGAGCTGCTGCAGTTCGGCGTCGAATGTGGCAACTTTGTCGGTGGGGTTGTGCAGAACCGGGTCGCCGACAACGCGGATCGGGTGTACAGCCATGGTCGACATGTTATCCAGCGGCAACACATCGACCCGGACGCGCCGGGTGACATGGCCGACAGTCCCGGGCGGGGGCGTGATGTAATGACACAGCGGAAATCACACACGTGTGATTCTCAGACGGGTAAGGGATTCCCGAGCGCGAGCCGAGGAGCCGGATGGACGCCGCAGAGGCACTGGTCCCCGAAGGTGGGCCGCACGACGGTCTGACCGAGCGGGAACGGGTGATCCTCGCCTTCGAGCGCCAGTGGTGGAAGTACGCCGGCGCGAAGGACCAGGCGATCAGGGAGATCTTCGGCATCTCGCCGACCCGTTACTACCAGTTGGTCAATGACCTCATCGAAAAGCACGAAGCCCTGGTGGCCGATCCGATGCTGGTGAAACGCCTTCGCAGGCTGCGCACCGGTCGCGTCAGGGTTCGTGGGGCACGAAGGCTGGGTGTCGACAAAACATGACCACCCCTGAGCAGTCAGGACCGACCCGGCCGGCGCGCCTGGCTGGGCTTGGTCTGCTCGCGCTCGCACTCGTAGCAGTGGTGATCGGCGTCATCCAACTGGTCGGGGGTGATGATTCGGATCCGGGCGCCCAGCCCCCGCCGACCTCCGAGTCGCAACAGCCGCCGCCTGCGTCAAGCGGTGAGCCGAGCGTGCCGAGCAGTGCGCCGTCAACGCCGCCGTCAACGCTGCCGTCAACGCCGCCGTCCAGTGCGAGCACGCCCGCCCCGCCGACGAGCGCCACGCCGCCGCCTCCGGCGTCCCAGCCGCCTGCCCCGCCGCCGCAGCAGCAGCCGAACCGGACTGAGCCGGTGCGCGTCTACAACAACAGCTTCGTCGAGCACCTGGCCGAGCGGGCCGCCAACGACTTTCGTGCCGGTGGCTGGAACGTGGTCGACACGGGCCCGCACCAGGGCAAGATCGCCGAAACGACGGTCTACTACCGGCCTGGCACGGCCGAGGAGGCGCAGGCCAAGGAGTTGGCGCAGCAGTTCGGCCTGCGGCCGGAACCGCGGTTCGACGGCATCAAGAACGCCTCGCCGGGCATCATCGTGATCGTCACCAAGGAATACAACCCGAAGTCCAAGTAAGGATCCCCTGCTCAGCGGGTCCGTGGAACACGCACGCCCAGGTAACGTTGTAAAAGGGTGCAACGGTGTAATCGCGGCATGGGCGGTGGTGGCTGTGGACGAGTACTCCAGGACAGTGGTCTCCGTCGCCAAATCGGTGACCCCGCACGTCGCGAGCGTGCGGTTGGACAACGGCAGCGGCTCGGCAGTGGTGTTCGAGAACGGCCGGTTGCTCACGAACGCGCACGTCGTCGGAACCGCGAGACGCGGCACGGCGACGTTCGCGGACGGCAGCGACGCCTCGTTCGAGGTCGTCGGCTCAGACCCGCTCTCGGACCTGGCTGTGCTGAGCGCACGCGGTGACATCCCGCCGCCCGCGACGCTCGGCAACGCCGACCAGCTCGAAGTCGGCCAGTTGGTCGTCGCGGTCGGCAACCCGCTCGGTCTCAACGGGTCGGTCACGGCGGGCGTCGTGAGCGCACTCGGCCGGGCTTTACCGGTGCGGCAAGGCAAAGCGGCCAGGGTGATCGAGGACGTCATCCAGACCGACGCCGCGCTCAACCCCGGCAACTCCGGCGGGGCGCTCGCGGACTGGCAGGGCCACGTGGTCGGGATCAACACGGCGGTCGCCGGGTTCGGGCTGGGCCTCGCGGTGCCGGTGAACACGACGACCATGCGGATCGTGCGGACGCTGGTCGCCGACGGCCGGGTCCGCCGGGCCTTCCTCGGCCTGGTCAGCATGCCCGCGCCGATCCCGGACGACGTCGCCGCGCGCACCGGCCAGAAAGCGGGCCTGCGGGTGGTCGAGGTCGTGGCGGGCAGCCCGGCGCACCGGGCCGGTCTGCACGCGGGCGACCTCGTGCTCACGGTCGGGCGCGAACAGGTCAGCGACGCGCAGGGCATCCAGAAGCAGCTCTTCGCCGAGGCGATCGGTGCCGAGCTGCCGGTGACGGTGTTGCGCGGCGGCGCGATGGTCGACGTCTTCGCGACGCCGACCGAACTCTCCGTCCGCTAAAAGCTTGGCAACCAATGTGGCCTTCGGTGCTCAAAACGCAACGAAGGCCACATTGGTTGCACGGGGTTAACGGGACTGGGCGTACGCCTCGAGCGAGGCCAGTTGGGCGGGGTCGAGGGACGGGCGAACCGTTTCCCTGGCTGTGTCCAGGTGCGCGCCCGTGACCACGGTGGCATCGAGCGATTCGCGCATGGCGGTCAGCGCGGCTTCCCGTATCAAGGCGGCGCAGTCCGCGGCCGAGTAGCGGTCGAGGTTGTCCGCCAAGGCGTCCAGGTCGACGTCGTCGGCCAACGGGGTGTTGCGGGCGGACGAGCGCAGGATCGCCGCGCGTGCCTCGCCGTCGGGCGGCGGCACGTAGATGATCCGCTCCAGCCGGCCTGGCCGCAGCAACGCCGGGTCGATCAGCTCGGGCCGGTTGGTCGCGCCGACCACGATCACGTCCCGCAACGGCTCGACGCCGTCCAACTCGGTGAGCAACGCGGCGACGACGCGGTCACCGACGCCGGAGTCGCTGGACTGGCCGCGGCGCGGGGCCAACGCGTCGACCTCGTCGAGGAAGACCATGGTGGGTGAGGCTTCGGCGGCCCGGCGGAACAGCTCACGCACGGCACGCTCGGACTCGCCGACCCACTTGTCCATCAGCTCGGCGCCCTTGACCGACATCACGTTCAACCGGCCGCTACCGGCCAGCGCGCGGATCAGGAACGTCTTGCCGCAGCCGGGCGGGCCGTAGAGCAGGACACCGCGTGGCGGCTGAACACCAAGGCGGGCGAAGGAATCCGGATACTGCAACGGCCACAGCACCGCCTCGGTGAGCGACTGCTTGACCTCGGCCATGTCGCCGACGGCGTCCAGGGTCAACCCGCCGGTCTGCAGGTTGTCCGAAGAGGACATCGAAGTCGGCCGGACGGTCTCCAACGCCCCGACCAGATCCTCCGCCCAGATCTTCGGCTCGGGGGAGTCCTTCTGGCGCAGCGCGGCGCGGACCGACGCCTCCCGGCGCAACGCGACCAGGTCGGCGACCACGAACCCCGGTGTGCGGTCCGCGACGACGCTGAAGTCCACATCGGACTCGGTCGGCACGTCGCGCATCAGCACGCGCAGCAGCTCGGTGCGGGTTTTGCCCGTCGGCAACGGAAGGGCGAGCTCGCGGTCGAGGAGTTCGACGGTGCGCAGCCGCGGGTCGATCGCCTCGGGGTGCGCTGTCGTCGCGACGATCGCCAGGCGTGGCGTGTTCACGGCGTTGCGCAACGAGTCCAGCACGATCGTGGCGACCGGCGGGGGATTGGTCGCGGGCAGCAACGCGTCCACATCGGTCACCAGCAGGACCGCCGGGGTGTTCCGCCCGGCTTCGGCGATGGCCGCGCGGACCTGGCCCGCGGCGGCGTTGGCTTCCAGTACGGCGATCGACGGCGCCGCGATCTCGATGATCCTGGCGTCGACCGCGTTCGCGACCGCGCGGACCAGGGTCGCCTTGCCGACGCCCTCCGGGCCGCTGACCAACGCGCCGAGCCGGGGCTCCGCCCCGAGCTTCCGCAGCAGTTCGGGCCGTTGGAAGGCCAGCTCCAGCCATTCGGTGAGTTTGCGGGCCGCGTCGACGGCCCCGACCAGGTCGGCGACCGGCAGCGGCGCCTCAGCCGGTGACGTGTCGAGTTCCTCGGCGACGATCACCGCGTCCTCGATGACCTGGCTCTGCCCCGTTGTCTGGGCCGTGGCCTGGGTGGTGCCCGCGGTGGTCTGCGCGGGTCCGGCGCCGCCGCGCGCGCCGTCCCGCCAGTTGACCACTGTGGACGGTGCCACCGCCACGCAGCCGTCCGGGTCGGACGCGGTGATCGTGATCAGCTCGTTCGTCCAGGTCATCCCGATGGCCTGGGACAGCCGCTGCCGCGCTGCGGTCACGTCCGCCCCGGGTGGCGGCGCGAGGTCCTGCGGCAGCAACGAGACGGCGTCGCCGACCGTGAACACCTTGCCCATCAGCGCCAGCCGCAGCGTCTGCGGCGTGACGGCGGTCGTGGCGAGCCGTGACCCCGCGACCGTGATGGATCTGGCGGCGGACACGGTCACGGGCGAGACCACGACCTCGGAGCCCTCGACGATTCCCAGGTTCGTCAGCGTGATGTCGTCGAGCAGGGCGACGCCGGGCAGGTTGTCGCTCTCGGCGGCCAGCGCGACGCTCGGTCGTGCGCCGATCAACCTGACCGCGTCCCACTGCCGCAGGCCGAGGGCGTCAAGGACCTCCGGGTGCAGCCGCACGACACCCCGCCGGGTGTCGATGGCCGACGGGGACAGCCGAGCGGTCAGCGTGATCTGCGGAGAACTCACGCACGCGAGCCTACGGGCTCGGGCACTGCCGTGAGGGCGGGGTTCACGATCAGGATGTGCGCCTTGGCGTGCCGCCAGAGTTCCTGGCTGGCGCTGTTGTCCATCAACGCGGGCAGCCCGCCGTGCCGGGGCGCGCCGACCACGATGGCTTTGGCGCCGAGCTTGTCGGCGTAGTCGGCGATCAGCCGCCCGACCTCACCGTGGTCCGTCGCGCCGGTCAGCACCGTGCCGACCGTGCCCTTCGCCCTGGCGACCTGCTCGCGGATCAACGCATCGGCCGTCCGCGGGTCCTCGCTGACAGTCACAGCCTGTTCCTGGACGTGCACCACGTGGACAGTCCGGTTGTGCAGCGTTGCCAGCTTCACGGCGGCGTCGACCACCGCGTCGGCTGTGGGGGAGTCGTCGATCGCGGCCACGATGGCGTTGCCCGGTGCGACCGGTGCCGCTTCGCCGCTGTCCTCGGCCTGCACGCGCTCGGCGTCGGCAAGTTCCTTGCGGGCCAACGTAAGGATGCCGATGCCGAGGACCAGTGCGCCCGACGCGATGTAGAACGGCACGTGCACGTTGGTGGCCTCGACCAGCTTGCCCGCCGCGAACGGCGCCAGGCCGCCGCCGATGAACCGCACGAAACCGTAGGCGGCGGACGCGATCGGCCGCTCGACCGGCGCGACCGTCATCACGGCCTGGGTGGTCACGGTGTTGTTGACGCCGATGAACACCCCGGCCACGATCACCAGTGTCACGAGCGTCGTCGTCGAGTCGGTCCAGATCCCGATGCCGAGCACGACCAGTGCGAACAGGGCGAGGTTGAGGTAGAGCGTGCGGGCGATGCCGAACCGCCGCTGCAGCCGGGGAGCGCCGAAGACCGAGAAGACCGCGACCAGCGCACCCCAGCCGAAGAACACGAACCCGAGTTCGATCGCACCGAGGTGCATCGGGAACGGCGCGTACCCCAGCACGGTGAAGAACGCCCAGTTGTAGCAGAGCGCGGTCAGCGACAGGATCAGCAAACCCCTGTGCCGCAACGCCTTCAACGGTGCGGTGATGGATGTCTTCTGTGCGGGTTTCGGGAGTGGCTCGACCAGGACGACCGTGGCGATCAGGGCGATCGCCATCAGTGCGGCGACGCCGAAGAACGGTCCCCGCCAGCTGACCTCGCCGAGCAGACCGCCCAGCAGCGGCCCGACCGCGATGCCGAGGCCGAGCGCGGTCTCGTACAGGATGATCGCGCCGACGAACCCGCTGGTCGCCGACGCCACGATGACCGCGAGCGAGGTCGCGATGAACAGGGCGTTGCCCACGCCCCAGCCCGCGCGGAAGCCGACGATCCCGCCGATGCTGTCCGACGCGCCGGCCAGCGCGCTGAACACCACGATGATCGCCAGGCCGGCGATCAGCGTCTTCTTCGCGCCGATCCGGCTGGACACCCAGCCGGTGATCAGCATCGCGACGGCCGTGATCACCAGGTAGCTGGTGAACAGCAGGGTCACCTGGCTCGGTGTGGCGTTCAGGTCCGCGGAGATCGCGGGCAGGATCGGGTCGACCAACCCGATGCCCATGAACGACACGACGCACGCGAAGGCGACCGCGAACACGGCCTTCGGCTGCTTGAACGGACTGCTGGTACTGGAATTCACGCCGGAATTCATGACAGGGCCCCCGCTTGGTCGGTCAGTGCGTTGATCGCGGGGATCGCGGCGGTCAACGCTTCGTGGTGTTTCGGGTCGAGCCCGCTCAACAGCTCTTCCAGTCGCTCGGTCTTGACCCGTCGGCGATAGGCGAGCTGGGCGCGTCCGGCGTCGGTGATGTGCAGCTGGACGGCGCGGCGGTCGGCGTCGTCGGCGACGCGCTCGACGAGCCCGGCGTCACCGAGCCGCGAGATCAGCTGGGTCATCGCGGGCTGGGACACGTTCTCCGACGCGGCGAGCTCGGTCAGCCGGTGCGGCCCCAGCCGGTCGAGGGTGGACAGCACCCCGGCTGCCGTGAGCGACATGCCCGTGCCCTGGCTGAGCTGCTTCATCAGCCGGGTCACGCTTTCGATCGCCGTGACCAGTTCGGCGGCAGGAAGAGTCACACAAAAGTTGTATCACGCACTTATGTAAATGCCAACGTGCGAACGAGTGGTCCGCACCACGGCAACCGATCAGGCCTTGCGGGCCTCGAACAACGTCCGGCTGCTGTGCGCGACGAACGGGCCGTCGGCGGCGATCCGCTCATGCAGCTCACGCAACCGCGGCAGGTACGCGGCTGAGGTGAAGCCCGGAACCATCCAGATCACCTTGCGCAGGAAGTACACGACCGCACCGACATCGAAGAACTCCATCCGCAGCCGCTCGGTGCGCACGTCGACGACCGCCAGCCCGGCCGCCTCGGCGTCGGCGCGTTCCGAATCCGGATGACGGCCGTTGCGCGTCTCGTCCGGCAACGGGCCGAGGAAGTACTCGACCAGTTCGAACACGCTGGCCGGGCCGACGTGCTGGGCGAAGTACGTGCCGCCGGGCCGCAGCACCCGCGCGATCTCGCCGAAGTACGGCCGCACCGGGTGCCTGCTCACCACGAGGTCGAACGCGCCGTCCGCGAAGGGCAGCGGCGGCTCCTCGGGGTCGGCGACCACGGCCGTGCCCAACGGGTGGAGCAACGCCGTCGCCTTGGCCACATTGGGCGGCCACGCTTCGGTGGCAACGCACACGGGTGGGCGCTTGGCGACACCGGCGAGGACTTCACCACCGCCGGTCTGGATGTCCAACGCCGCACTCGCGACGGCCATCCGCTCGCCCATGGACCGCTGGTAGCCCCACGAAGGCCGGGCTTCGGTCGCCCGGCCTTCGAACCACGAGAAGTCCCAGCCCTCGGTCGGCTCGGCGTCCGCCTCGGCTACCAGTTCGTCAAACGACCGCATGTCCCGATCATGCGGGACGGTGCAAATCGAAATCGGCAAATCGAAACCGGCAAGTCGAAATCAGCGGTCGCGCGGCGGACGCGGCTGACGGCGCAGCCCGATCCGGCGCCAGCTGCGCCGTTTCGGTGCCGGGCTGAGCACGCGTGGCTGCTGCTCGGGCTGCTGGTACGACTGCCAGCCCGGGTGCAACCGCTCGTTCTCGCCCGCCCTGCGGCCACCCATCCGGACACGGCGGGCAACCCCGGCCACACGGCGGCGCAGCGGCGGCCGCAGACCCAGCCTGCGTGCCTGGCTGCGGATCGCCCTGCGCTCACGCGGCGGCACGTCCCACGCCTCGGGGTGGTTGGCCAGCCAGTGCTTGCGGCGCACCGCGTACGGGATGTGCAGCAAGTAGACGATCAGGAAGATGCCCAGCGCCGCGATCGGGTACGTGACAACGGCCGCGGCCAGCGCCGTGACGCTGACCAGGACCGGCACGACCATCCGCGGCGGCACCCGCACGGTCTTCACCGACAGCGTGGGGATCCTGCTGATCAGCAGCGCGGCCACGGCGACTGTCCACACCATCACCACGACCTGGTCGGTCCACCAGCCGTCGGCGCGGTCGAACTCCAGCCACACGATCATCGGCAGCAACGCGAGCATGCCCCCCGCGGGCGCGGGCACGCCGACGAAGAACTCCTTGGCGTACGGCGGCTGGTTGCCGTCGTCGAGCAGCGTGTTGAAGCGCGCCAGGCGAAGGATCATGCAGACCGCGAACACCAACGCGAAGATCCACCCGAGGCGGTCGCCGCCCTCGCCGAGTTTCCATTGGTACAGCACGAGAGCGGGCGCCACGCCGAACGCGATCGCGTCGGAGAGCGAGTCCAGCTCCGCGCCCATCTTGGTGGTCGCGTCCAGCAGCCTGGCGATCCGGCCGTCCAGGCTGTCCAGAATGGCCGCGGCGAAGATCGAGGCGAGCACGGCCTCGTAGTTGCCGTTCAACGCGAACTGAACGGCGGACAAGCCCGCGCACATGGCGAGGACGGTGATCGCGTTGGGCAGTAGTCGAACTCCGGGGGCGGTACGCGCCGCCATCTGGCTCAGCCTCCCAGTTCGGCGATGACGGTCTCGCCACCGATCGTCCGCTGGCCCGGCTCGACCAGCACCCGGCTGCCGAGCGGTACGTAGGTGTCCACACGGGAACCGAACCGGATCAGGCCGTACGTGGCACCGGCCGCGACCTTGTCGCCCTCGTCGATGTGGCACACGATCCGCCGGGCCACCAGACCCGCGATCTGCACGACGACCAGCTGATGACCGTCCTCGGTGCGCAGCAGCACCGTGTTGCGCTCGTTCTCCTCGCTGGCCTTGTCCAGGTCAGCCGAGAGGAACTTGCCGGGGTGGTAGATCTTGCGCAGCACCTCGCCGGACGCGGGCACGCGCTGGACGTGCACGTCGAACACCGAGAGGAACACGCTCACCCGCAGCATCGGCGCGTCGCCGAGGCCGAGCTCCGGTGGCGCGACGACCTCGGACACCTGCGAGACCGTGCCGTCGGCGGGGGCGACGGCCAGGCCGGAGCGGCTCGGCGTGACCCGCTTGGGCTCGCGGAAGAACCACGCCGTCCAGCCGGTGAGCACCGCGCCGACGACACCGAGCGGCCGCCAGACCTTGCGCAGCACGAGGGTGAGCGCGGCGGCGGCGAGCACGAACGGGCGGCCGGCCGGGTTCATGGGTGGCACGATCCCGCGCGCCAGCTCGACGAAATGGGCGACGGGACGTTGCGGGGAAGAAGTCACTGCGGCCTTTTCCTGATCACGACGGGTGATGTGTGCTCCCAAGTCTGCCCGACTTGGTGCGACCAGGTGCCGATGCATCCCCCGACGATGCACCGGCATCTGTCGGTTCATCCACATGAATTACCCGGTCGACCCAGTTTAGGGCGCGTGAAGGTGGGATCAAAATGCTCTTCGTATGCGTCCTGTCACTGGGTGAGCACGAGCAGTTCGACTTCCTCGCCCGCGGCCACCACTGTGACGTCCTCCGGCACCTCGATCAGGCAGTTGGCCTGTGCGAAGGCCATGAGCAGGTGCGACCCCGGGCCGCCGACCGGCACTGCCCGCACGGATCCCGCGTCGTAGAAGCCCCGGCGGTACTGCTTCTTGCCCGCAGGGGACGTCATCTCGCTGCTGGCCTTCGCCCGGATGCGCGGCCGGTCCGTGTCCGGACGCCCCATCGCGCGCAGCAACGCGGGGCGTACGAAAAGCTCGAACGACAGCGCCGCGCTGACCGGGTTGCCGGGCAGTGTGACAACGGGCAACCCCATGTAAGTGCCGAATCCCTGCGGCCCACCGGGCTGCACGGCGACCTTGAGGAACTCGACGCCCTCGCCCGCCAGAGCGTCCTTGACCACCTCGTAGGCGCCCGCGCTCACGCCACCGGTGGTGATGAGCAGGTCGTGGTCGTCCAGATGCGGCTTCAGCGCCTCGTAGAGGGCGTTGACGTCGTCGGGGACCGACCGCAGGACGTGGGCGACGCCACCGATCTCCTGCACGGCCGCGGCGATGTGCACGCTGTTGGACTCGTAGATCTGCCCCGGCACCAGCGGCGTTCCCGGCTGCACCAGTTCCGTGCCGGTGGACAGGATCAGCACACGCGGGCGTCGGCGTACGGGCAGGTGGGACAACCCGAGCGCCGCCAGGAACCCGAGCTGAGGAGGCGCGAGGACGGCTCCCCTGGTCAGGACCGTCGTGCCCTCCCGCACGTCCTCGCCCGTCCGGCGCAGGTGGGTGCCGACGCTGACGGGCGCGAAGATGCGCACCCGCTGCACACCGGAGTCCGTCAACTCGACCTTGACGACCGAGTCCGCGCCGGGCGGCACGGGCGCGCCGGTCATGATCCGGTGCGCGGTACCGGGCAGCAACGGCACGACGTCGGTCCGTCCGGCCGGGATGTCCTCGGGCACGGGCAACTCGACGGGGTGTTCCTCACTCGCGCCGACCACGTCGACGGAACGCACGGCGTACCCGTCCATGGCGGAGTTGTCGAACGGCGGCAACGCGATGGGTGCCGTCACATCCTCGGCGAGGACGAGTCCGAGGCAGTCCGCCACCGGAAGTCGCTCGATCGGCAGGTCGGCCACCAGTGCGTGGATGGTCGCACGGTATGAATCGACGCTGCGGAATCTGGTCGCTGTGTTCGGCACGCATGCATCCTGCACCGTGGCGGACAGCAACGACATAGTGACGACTGCGTGACGTGCCAGACTCGTGATGCGAGGCACGCTGATCTTCGGAGGGGAACGTTGCAGGTCCGGACCCGACACACCCCTGCGTACGGCGTGGCCAGGCTGCTGCTCGCGCCCGGCGAGGCGATCCAGGCCGACTACGACCTGATGCTCTCGGCGAGCTACGGCGTGCAGATCGACGTCCGGCCGAAGGGCGGTGCCCGTGGCAAGCGCGCGCACCCGGCGTTGTTCACCGCGCCGCCGGAAGGCGGGTGGGTGGACGTGGCTCCCGCGTTACCGGGCGAGGTGTACACGCTCGAGCTCGAGGGCATCACGGGCTGGTGCGTGACCCGTGGTGTCTCGCTGGCCGCCTCGAGCACGATCCGGTACGACTCGGCCTGGCAGGCCTTCCGGCCGATGTTCGGCGCCGACACGGGCTTCCTCGAGCACGTCTCCGGCCAGGGCTCCGTGGTGCTCGCCTCGTGCGGCGCGTTGGACGTGGTCAACCTGGAACCGGGCGCCGCGATCACCGTCACACCGGCCTGCCTGGTCGCCTACACCGAGGGCACCCAGACCCGGTTGCGCGCGGCCAGCCAGTCGATGCCGCAGTCGATGCGCACGGGTGAGGGGTTGCTGCTCGACTTCGCCGGTCCGGGCCAGGTGCTCACCCAGACGCGCAAACCGCAGAGCATGATCGCGGCCCTCACGTAACAAATCCCGGATACGCCCACGTGCGCGTCCGGGCGGACGTTAGGCTGCGCTGCGTGTCGGAGGACCTCACCGGGCGTCGCCTAGGGCATTACCGGATCGACGGTGTGCTTGGCCGTGGCGGCATGAGCGTGATGTACAAGGCCACCGACGTCCGGCTCGGTCGCAAGGTGGCTCTGAAGGTCATCGGCGAGCACCTGGGTGAGGACGCGGAGTTCCGCGAGCGGTTCGTCGACGAGGCGAGAAACACCTCCGCGATCGACCACGCCAACGTCGTGCCGCTGTACGACTTCGGTGAGGTCGACGGCCTGCTCTACATCGCCATGCGACTGGTCGACGGCTCCGACCTGGCCAGCATCATCCGTGACGGCCCGATCAGCCCGGAGCGCACGCTCTCGCTGCTCGGGCAGGTCGCCGAGGCGCTGGACACGCTGCACGACCGCGGCCTGGTGCACCTGGACGTCAAACCGGCGAACGTGCTGGTGACCAGCAGGGAGACCTCGACCGAGCACGTCTACCTCGCCGACTTCGGCCTGACCAGGCGCGGCGCCACCGGCCACCGGACCCGCAGCGGCGATTTCCTCGGCTCGCCGACGTACGCCGCGCCGGAGCACCTGCGTGGTGAGCCGGTCGACGGGCGCACCGACGCGTACTCGCTGGCTTGCGTGCTGTTCGCCTGCCTGACCGGGCGGCCGCCGTACCAGGGCAAGGTCCCCGAGGTCATCCAGGGACACCTCAACCTCGACCCGCCCGCGGTCACCGGCATCGTCGCGCTGCCCAAGCCGGTCGACGAGGTGATCCGCCGTGGCATGGCCAAGGACCCGAAGGTCCGCTACCCCGACTGCAAGGCGCTGATCGGCGCGGCGCGCCAGGCGCTCCAGCAGGCGCCGCGGACCGAGCCGCCGCGCCCGGCGACGGCGCAGCCCGTGCCACCGCCCCAGCAGCAGGCCTACCGGCCCACCCAGCAGCCCCAGCCACAACAGCCACCTCAGCAGCAGCCCCCGCAGCCGCCCGGGGACTTCCACCGGGTGCGCCCGCCGACACCGGTCGGCTCGTCGGCGTTCACCTCCGACAGGGGCGGCAAGCGGTGGCTGGTGCCGGTGCTCGTCGGTCTCGTCGCGATCGCCGTCGTGGTGCTGGTGGTCTTCCTGCTCACGAGCAACAGCAGCAGCGGCGGTGGTGGCGGTGGCCAGGACGACACCACGTCCAAGCCGCAGATCCCGGTCGGTGAGAACCCGTCGTCCACGACCAAGCGGTCGCAGAGCGGCGTGGTGACGACCCGGCGGACGCTGCCGACACTCACCGGTATCCCGACCGGCTGACCTGCGTTTCTTGCACTCGCCGGGGGAGAGTGCTAAACACGTGTTAGCACTCGCTAGAGTTGAGTGCTAGTCGGGATGGTGAGACCGGGACACTCTCGGTCGTCCGTCGCGGGCGCCACACCTGGCTGAGCAGTGTTGTCGTGAGGCTGCGCCTCACGACCCCCAACGTAAGCAAGCAGGCGGAGGACACACCGCAATGGCCAAACTGATCGCGTTTGACGAGGACGCGCGCCGCGGACTCGAGCGCGGCCTGAACACCCTCGCCGACGCCGTCAAGGTGACGCTCGGCCCGAGGGGCCGGAACGTCGTGCTCGAGAAGAAGTGGGGCGCGCCGACCATCACCAACGACGGCGTCTCCATCGCCAAGGAGATCGAGCTCGAGGACCCGTGGGAGAAGATCGGGGCCGAGCTCGTCAAAGAGGTCGCCAAGAAGACCGACGACGTAGCCGGTGACGGCACGACGACCGCGACCGTGCTCGCCCAGGCGCTCGTGCGCGAGGGCCTGCGCAACGTGGCCGCCGGTGCGGACCCGCTGTCGCTCAAGCGCGGCATCGAGCAGGCCGTCGAGGCCATCACCGAGCAGCTGCACAAGGTCGCCAAGGAGATCGAGACCAAGGAGCAGATCGCTGCCACGGCCTCCATCTCCGCCGCCGACACCACGATCGGCGAGCTGATCGCCGAGGCGCTGGACAAGGTCGGCAAGGAAGGCGTCATCACCGTCGAGGAGAGCAACACCCTCGGGCTCGAGCTGGAGCTCACCGAAGGTATGCGCTTCGACAAGGGCTTCATCTCCGGTTACTTCGTGACCGACCCCGAGCGTCAGGAAGCGGTCCTCGAGGACCCGTACATCCTGCTGTTCGGTTCGAAGATCTCGAACGTCAAGGACCTGCTCCCGCTGCTGGAGAAGGTCATGCAGGGCGGCAAGCCGCTGCTGATCATCGCCGAGGACGTCGAGGGCGAGGCCCTGGCGACCCTGGTCGTGAACAAGATCCGCGGCACCTTCAAGTCCGTCGCCGTCAAGGCACCGGGCTTCGGTGACCGCCGCAAGGCGATGCTGCAGGACATGGCCACCCTGACCGGCGGCCAGGTCATCAGCGAGGACGTGGGCCTCAAGCTGGACAACGCCGACATCACGCTGCTGGGCAAGGCCCGCAAGGTCGTCGTGACCAAGGACGAGACCACGATCGTCGAGGGTGCGGGTGACGCCGAGCAGATCCAGGGCCGCGTCAACCAGATCCGTGCGGAGATCGAGAAGAGCGACTCGGACTACGACCGCGAGAAGCTGCAGGAGCGCCTGGCCAAGCTGGCCGGCGGTGTCGCGGTGATCAAGGCGGGCGCGGCCACCGAGGTCGAGCTCAAGGAGCGCAAGCACCGCATCGAGGACGCTGTGCGCAACGCCAAGGCCGCCGTGGAGGAGGGCATCGTCGCCGGTGGTGGCGTGGCTCTGCTGCAGGCCGCCCAGGAGGCGTTCGCCGGTCTGAAGCTGACGGGCGACGAGGCCACCGGTGCCAACATCGTCAAGGTCGCCGTCGAGGCGCCGCTGAAGCAGATCGCCGTCAACGCCGGCCTCGAAGGCGGCGTCGTGGTGGAGAAGGTCAAGGGCCTCAAGCAGGGCGAGGGCCTGGACGCCGCCACCGGCGAGTACCGCAACCTGATCGACGCGGGCATCCTCGACCCGGCCAAGGTGACCCGGTCGGCGCTGCAGAACGCGGCTTCGATCGCGGCGCTGTTCCTGACCACCGAGGCCGTCGTGGCCGACAAGCCGGAGAAGGCCGCTGCGGCCCCGGCCGGTGGCGACCCGACCGGCGGCATGGACTTCTGATCGAGTCCACCACCGCGAGGTAGGTAGCAGGGTAGACACATACCGCGCCCCAGGGAGTTCTTCTCCCTGGGGCGCAGTGCTTTCAGTACCGGGCTTTTCGGTACCGGGCTTTTCGGTACCGGAAGTCCCGCAAGGACCGGTCACAGGGTGAACCGGGCGAGCTCCGTCCTCTTGGTGACGCCGAGTTTGGGGTAGGCGCGGTAGAGGTGGTGTCCGACGGTGCGGGGGCTGAGGAACAGCTGCGCGGCGATGTCGCGGTTGCTGAGCCCCTCGGCCGCCAGCCGGACGACCTGGAGTTCCTGTGGGGTGAGCCGGGCGGCGGGATCGCGGTCGTGTTCCCTGGCGACCGGCCGGTCGCCGAGGGCGGCCAGTTCGGTCCGGGCTCGCGCGGCCCAGTCGTGGGCGCCGAGCCGTTCGAATCCGGTCAGCGCGTCGGTCAGGTGAGCGCGCGCGTCGGTTCGGTGGCGCTGGCGGCGTAACCATTCGCCGTAGAGCAGAGCGGTTCGGGCGTGGTCGTAGGGCCGGTCGGTCCCCTGGTGCAGCCGCAACGCGGCCTCGTAGTGCGTTCGGGCATCGGGACCGGTGGCGAGCAGTGCGTGGCAGCGGCGGGCCAGCGCGACCGCGTGTGGCTGACCGGTGTGCTCGGCCCAGTTGTCCAGTGCGGGCACGTGCCGCTCGGCTCGGGCCATCTGGCCGCTGCGCACCGCGGCTTCCACGTGGTCCGGGACGGCCCGGATGAGGAAGTCCCGCCGGGCCGGGCCGGCGCACACCGCCTCGAAGGAGTCGGTCGCCGTGTCGAACTGGCCGCGGCCGAGATCGAGCAGGCCGAGCGCCCAGGTGGCCATGGCGGCGTTGGTGGGGTGCCTTGCCTCGTTGCCGAGCATGATCTCGGCGTGCGAACGGCAGGTGCCCGCGTCGCCCGCGACCGCGGCCAGCCAGGCGGGGATGGCGGTCATGATCAGGGCCTGGGTTTCCTGACCGAGATCGGCGGACACCGCCATGGCCTCGGCCACGGTGGTCCCCGCGTCGCGGAATCGGCCGCGAAGCAGTTGGGCGATGGCCAGCGGCTCCAGGGCGTAGGGCAGCCAGCCCAGCGCGCCCTGGTGGCGGGCGTCGGCGGCCAGTGCGCCGAGCACGTCGGTCGCGGCTTGGTCGTCGGCGACGATGAGGGCCAGGTATCCGGCGAGAAGCCGTTCGACCATGCCGTGGACGTGTCCGCCCCTGGCGGTCTCCACCAGCTTTCGCATTCTGGTAACGGCCGATCGGGTGTCGCCCGCGAACAAGTCGCCCAATCCGAGCATGCCGTCGACCACTGGCCGCAACGCGGAGCGTGGTGGTAGCGACACCGTTGCGAGTAGTTGTGCGGCCTGGTCAATCAGGGGGTGTGCGCAGGCGTCTTTGGCGCACCCGATCGCGTCGGTGAGGATGGACACGGCCTGTTCGGGGTGGGTACCGACAATGGGAGCGGTGCCGTCCAGCATCAGCGCGGCGGCTGCCGCAGGGGTGTCGCGTTCGTACGCCACCTGCGCCCGGATCCACGCGGCTTCCGCCTGTAAGGACGCGTCGGCGCTGACGTCGGCGGCGGCCGAGGCGAGTGCGGCGGCCCGGTCGAGCCAGCTGACGTTGTAGGCGGCTCTGGCGGCGTCCACCTGCCGCCGTGCCCGCACGTCCGGGTCGGCGCTGAGTTGGGCGGCGCGTTCGAGCGCGATCGCGACGGCAGCCGCCCCGCCCCGCTGCCCCGCCCGCAGAGCGGCCTGTTCGAGCGCGTACGCCGCGTGTTCGTCCGGTGCCGTGGCGGCGGCAGCCAGGTGCCATGCGCGACGGTCGGCGTACTGGTCGCTGGTCAAGCTGTCGGCCAGCGCCTGGTGCGCGGCGAGTTGCCAGCCGCGCGGAGCGCCTTGATGGGCGGCGGCCCGGATCAACGGGTGCCGGAACGCGACTGTGTGGGCCGACAGGGTGAGCAGGGACGACTTCTCGGCCGGTTCCAGGTCCGCGGCGGTCAGCCCGAGGCGTTGCGCGGCGCTCAACAGCACAGTGAGGTCTGCGGTGTCGTCGGCCGCGACCAGCACCAGCAGCCGCTGTGTCGGCTCGGGCAGCTCACCGATGCGAGCCCGGAAGGCTTCCTGTACCTGTGTGGCGACCGGGAGCGGCGCCACGGGCAAGGACCAGCCGTGTTCGCCCCCGTGTTCGCCGCCGTGGCGCCGGTCGGTGAGTGCCGTGGTGAACTCGATGATGGCCAGCGGGTTGCCCCTCGCCTCAGCGAGGATCCGGGCCCTGGTGGCGCTGGCCAGGCCGCACGCGTGCTCGTTGAGCATGGCGATGGCGCTGTCGCGGTCCAGGGCGGGCAGTACGACCGTGTCGATGCCCTCGGCCGGGAAACTCCCCGTCCCGTCCCGGACGGCGAACAGCATCGCCACCGGCTCCTGCCGCAGCCGCCTGGCGGCGAACAGCAGAGCGTCCGCGGATGCCCGGTCGAACCACTGGGCGTCGTCGATCAGGCAGACCAGTGGCCCGTCACCGGCCAGTTCGGACAGCAGCGACAGAGTGGCTGCGCCGATCAGGAACCGCTCGACGGTGCCGGCGTCGACGAGCCCGAAGGCGGCCCGCAACGCCGTGCCCTGCGGCCTCGGCAGCGCGTCGACGTTGTCCAAGTACGGGTGCAGCAACAGGTGCAGCCCGGCGAACGGAACCTCGACCTCCGACTCGATCCCCACTCCGCGCAGCACCCTCAGGCCGGCGCTGCTCGCAGCGGCGTGGTCGACCAGAGCGGTCTTGCCGATCCCCGCCTCGCCACGGATCACCAGTGCCCCGCCGGTTCCGCTTCGGGCGGCGGCAAGCAGGCCGTCGATCCGAGCCCGTTGCGCCGACCGCCCGAAGATCACCCGTGAACAGTAACAACCTTCATCGGCGCGGGTTCCCCTTTCAAGGACGCCGGTAGTGCAGCGCGACCGCTCCAGATGACGGAAACGTCGTGGCGCCGGCCAGTTGCCATGTGGACGCGTAGTCGTCAGGGAGTACTCGGCGCCCGCTGCCCAGGGTCGACGGCACCACGGTCAGGTAGAGGTCGTCGATCAGGTCTGCCCGCAGCAGGGTTTGGATGATGCTCGCGCTGTTGAGCACGAGGATGTCCCGACCCGGTCGGTTCTTGAGTGCGCCGACCTCTGACACGACGTCCGCCGAGACCCGAGCGTTGGTCCATTCCGACTTCTCCAGGTCCTCCTGCCGCAGAGTCGTGGAGAAGACGACCTTCTCGACTGTGGCCAGCCAGGTGCCGAGCTCACGAGTCCGGGCCGAACTGGTCGGATCGCTCGTGATCGCCGGCCACACGGACGTGAAACCCTCCCAGTTCGTCCTGCCGAGGACCGCGGTGCTCACCCCTCGCCAGATCCCCTCGTAGTGGATCTCGCTCTGCCCGCTCGAGATGTGGTCCATCGCCCAGCTCATGTCGTCTTCAGGACCGGTGCTGCTGTATCCGTCCATCGACACGGCGACCTCGGCCCCCACCCTGCGGCCCGTCCGATCGGAACCGGTTTCGGACATGTGGTTCTCCTTCTGTTCTGTTCGGCACCACGAGCAGAGCCGCACAACGCGATCGCCGGAGTGCGCTGACTGCTGACCAGGTCGGGGTTGTCAGCTGTTCGCGTCCTTCGGCGTGATCCGGGTGCTCGTGGTTTCGTAGCCACCGCCGCCCGGATAGACCCACGCTCCGGCGAGGACGTCACCGGTGTCGTTGAACGTCGACCGCATGTAGGCGGGTGAGCCCTTCTCCCCGCCCCAGATGGTCAGGACGTCGCCGTCCAGTTCGTAGACGTAGTCCAGCGTGTCGCCCTTGTTGCCGTAGAAGCGGCTTTTGATGTCCTCGCTCGCCTGTTCGGCGCCGAACGGGCGTTCCCGGCCGATCACCTCGATGCCCGTGATCCGCTCGCCGTACTGCTCGAGGTCGACGTCCTGGATCAGGAAGTGGCCGCCTGCCAACCATCGGTAGGTGACCGTGCCCTCGGCGCCGCCGGTGACCTGCCACGTACCGACCAGCCGGTCCAACGCGGCCAGTTCGGCGTCCTGGCCCAGGTTCGTGGTTCCGCTCATCTCGTCGTCACTCCTCTCGGACCCCGCCGCCACCACGGCGGCGTTGCTGGTCGGAAAACTACGAGCGCGGCCATCAGTACCCGCATCGGTCGAAGTACTGGCGGCAACCTCACTCCCGCCTCGGTTGCCGGCGTCGTATCCGTCACGCGAGCGGTGTGACCGCGGAGCACACTGACGTCGTCAGTTCGGTGCGGGAACGGCCTTTTCGGCCGCGCGGCTGACCTCTTCCCAGCCGGACCACGTGTTCATGCGCTGCTGGGAGATGTCGAACGCGAGGTCGTAGACCATGTTGCCGAGCAGCAGCCGCAGCGGTGGGTTGTCGCTGTCGACGAGCTTCATCAACGCTTCCGCGGCCAGTCGGGGCTCGCTGTCGATCGATCCCTCCGCCCACTGCTTGGCCAGTTCCTCGCGCAGCGAGTCGTAGACCGGGTTCGGGGTGGTCGCCGTGGTGTTGGTGTAGAGGTCCGTCCAGTAGCCGCCCGGTTGGACGATCGTGAGCTTCGCGCCGAACTGAGCCGCCTCGGCCGCCAGTGCCTCGCTCATGCCCTCCAGCGCGAACTTGCTGGCGCTGTACAGCCCGGTGCTGGGGAAGGCACCGAGCGCGCCGATGCTGGAGATCTGCACGATGTGCCCGCTGCCCTGGCTGCGCAGCTGCGGCATGACGGCCTGGTTGACCCAGAGCGCGCCGAAGAAGTTGAGGTCGAACTGGGCGCGGGCCTGTTCTTCGGTGAACTCCTCGACCATTCCGGCGAACAGCGCCCCGGCGTTGTTCACGACGATATCGAGCCTGCCGAAGTGCTGTGCGGCTTTGCCGACGGCTTCGAAGACGGCCGAGCGGTCCGTCACGTCGACGCTCAGCGCCAGCACGCGGTCCGGGTGCTGCTCGACGAGGTCGCCGAGCGGTGAGACGTCCCGTGCGGCGCCGACAACCTTGTCACCGGCCGCCAGTGCGGCGTCGGTGAAGGCTCGGCCGAGACCGCGGCTCGCACCGGTGATGAACCAGACGCGGGATTCGGTAGCACCTGAGGTCATTCGTGGTCCCTTCACTGGCGAGACGAACCGTTCCGTCTCGTTCACGGGGTGAACTGTACATGGCCGACCGCGCCTGTCAAGACGGAACGTCTCGTCTCGTCGCGTGCTAGGGTGCGAGGCGTGTCACAGAAGGCCACCCCTGATGCCAGTCGCCGCAGCGAGACCGCGCGGCGAGCCATCCTCACCGCCGCGCTCGACCTGGTGGGCAAAGTCGGCTACGCGAAGCTCACGATCGAGGGCATCGCCACAGCCGCGGGCGTCGGCAAGCAGACGATCTACCGCTGGTGGCCGTCGAAGGGGTCGATCCTCTTCGACGCCTTCCTCTCGCTCACCACCGACGAGCAGGAGGGGGTGTTGCCCGACACGGGTGACCTGGCCGCCGACATGAAGCTGGTGCTACGGGCCACTGTGGACGAACTACGGGAGCCGAGCTACGACCTGCCCATGCGGGCGCTGCACACCGAGATCGTTCACGACCCCGCACTGGCGGCGGACTACGCGCAGCGGCTGGACGAGCCGATGCGGGAGTTGAAGCGCGACCGCCTCCGCGCGGCGCAGCGCGCCGGGCAGGTGGCCGAGGACGTCGATCTCGACGTGGCGATCGACTTGTTGTTCGGGCCGATCCTCAACCGGTGGCTCCAGCGCACCGGTCCGTTGACGCATGAGTACGTCGATCAGGTCGTGGACACGGCATTGCGTGGTCTCAAGCCGTGACGATCACGCGGCGATGATCACCATCAGCAGCGTCGTCGCCATCGCGCCGAGGATCAGCGTGCCGCAGCCCAGCGCGAGGACTTTGCCCATTGCCTTGACACGTATGGAAACGAGGACCGCGCCCACCGCCGCCACGATCGGTACGAGTGCGCACAGGATCAACGCGCCCGTGCTGGGGCGGGAGGATGCGCCGAGCACGGCGGCCAGGATCTCGGTGGCGAAGAAAGCGCTGAACGCACCGACTGTGGCCAGTCCGAACGCGCACAGCAGGACGACCAGCCGCGCGGCACCGGTATTGGGCGAAGGCCCTTCATCTTCCAGGGGAGCGTCTTCCATGGGAGGAGCTTAGTGCGATCCCCCATAGTGACTGCTATTGTGAATGTTCGCGGGCACACAGAAACACGCCAGCGTTTTCAGCTATAGCGTGACAATAGCGAAAGGAATGCGGTTTGTCAAGCGGGGAAATCGAGCTGGAACAACAGGTCGTCTCGATGCTGTACGGCCGTCTCGACGATCTGCGTGCGCGGACCGCCGAGCAGTTGGCCAAGGTGCTCAAGGATTCCAGCGGCACCCCGCAGGCGCGCACCGAGCGGGAAGCCGCGAACGTCATGTACTCGCAGCAACTGGCGCAGTACAACTCGGTCGAGAACGGACTGTGCTTCGGTCGTCTCGATTTCGACGACGAAACACACCAGCACATCGGCCGGATCGGCATATTCGACGAGGACGCCGACTACGAGCCGCTGCTGATGGACTGGCGTGCCCCCGCCGCCCGGCCGTTCTACCTCGCGACCGCCGCGGCGCCGGACGGCGTGCGCCGCCGCAGGCACATCCGCACCAGCATGCGCAAGGTCACCGCGATCGACGACGAGGTGCTCGACCTCGACGCCGCCGACCCGACCCGGCACGAAGGACTGACCGGCGAGGCGGCGCTGCTCGCCGCCGTGAACGCCAACCGCACCGGCCGGATGAACGACATCGTGCAGACCATCCAGGCGGAACAGGACAAGATCATCCGGTCCGGCCTGAACGGAGTCCTTGTCGTGCAAGGCGGACCGGGGACGGGGAAGACAGCGGTCGCGCTGCACCGCGCGGCCTACCTGATGTACACGTACCGCGAGCAGTTGTCCCGGCGCGGTGTGCTCGTCGTCGGCCCGAACGCCACATTCCTGCGCTACATCGGCCAGGTGCTGCCGTCGCTCGGTGAGACCGGTGTCCTGCTGTCCACAGTGGGCGAACTGTTCCCCGGCGTCGAACCGTCGCGCACGGAACCCGTGCACATCGCCGAGATCAAGGGCCGCGTCGGGATGGTCGACGTGCTCAAAGCGGCCGTGCGCGACCGCCAGCGCGTGCCCGACGAGCACATCGAGATCGAGTTCGAACGCGAGATCCTCAAGCTGGACAAGAAGACCTGCGTCCAGGCCCGTGCCGTCGCGCGGCGCTCGCGGCGCGTGCACAACAAGGCCAAACCGTTGATCGTGCCGACGATCCTCGACGCGCTCGCCCGCCAGTACGCCGAGCGGATCGGCTCGGACCCGTTGGGCGGCGCGAACTTGCTCGAGGACGCCGACATCGAGGAGATCAAGCGCGAGCTGCGCGAGTCGGCCGAGGTGCAGGAGGCGATCGACTGGCTCTGGCCGATCCTGACCCCGCAGGAACTGCTGGAGGACCTGTTCGCCTCGCCGGACCTGCTGGCGTCCGCGGCGCCCGGCTTCCCCGAACTGGAAAGACAACCAGGCGGCTGGACGGTGGCGGACGCGGCACTGCTCGACGAGGCCGCTGAGCTGCTGGGCATCGACGACTCGAAGGCCAAGGCGGCCGAGGAACGCAGGCGCCAGGAGGAAATCGACTACGCCAGCGGCGTACTCGACATCCTCGACCTGCACGACGAAGCCGACCCCGAGATCCTGATGGCCACCGACCTGATCGACGCGGGCAGACTGGCCGGACGGCACGAGGAAGTCGACCACCGCACAGCGGCCGAACGAGCCGCGGACGACCGCGAGTGGACCTTCGGGCACGTGATCGTGGACGAGGCACAGGAGCTGTCGGCGATGGCCTGGCGTGTGCTGATGCGCAGATGCCCCAGTCGATCCATGACCCTCGTCGGCGACGTGGCCCAGACCGGCGACCCAGCGGGAACAACCTCGTGGGACGCCGTACTGGCGCCGTACGTCGAGGACCGCTGGCGAATGGAGCACTTGACCGTCAACTACCGCACACCGTCGGAGATCATGGCCGTCGCCGCGGACGTCCTCGGCCCGGACGCGGACGCACCGACATCGGTCCGGGACTCCGGCGTGGACCCCTGGCACCGCGAGGTCGCGGACATCGAGGCAGGGCTGCCGGAGATCATCGCCAAGGAAGCCGCCGAGATCGGCGACGGAAGACTGGCGGTGATCGTTCCCGACGGCTTCGGCGGCGTCACACCGGACGTCGACCTGGAGAGCCAGGTGTCCGTGCTGACGGTGTGGCAGGCGAAGGGCCTGGAGTTCGACTCGGTCCTGGTCGTCGATCCGTCCGCCATCCTCGACGGCTCACCCCGAGGCGCGAACGACCTGTACGTGGCGCTGACCCGTGCGACACAACGACTCGGTGTCCTCCACCCGGCGGAGCTGCCGGAAAGCCTGTCCCGGTTGGTCAAGGCGTGAAAAGCGCGTAGGCACTGGTTGCTCCGCGCTTCACGTCGACGATCCCTTCGGCAAATCCAGTTGTCCACAACCGGTCGGTAACCCCTTGGACCAGCCCCTGTTGGCGATAGACTGGAGCGGGGACGCCCCCCGGGTTGGGTGGGGGACTGTTCGTGGTCCGGATTTGGGGCGAGGTCTCTGCTAGAGCAGGACAGTGGGAGTGACCACGGTCCGTGCGGGCGGTCCGTCGAGCTGGATGATGATCTGCGTCGTGCCGCGGGGGACGCCGTCCAGGACGAACCTGCCGCCTTCGTCCGCGGTGGTCTCCCGTGACCCGTGTTCGGCCACCCGGACCTCCACCGAATGCTCGCCAGCAGGCACCAACCAACCGTCGATGCGGTTGTTCTCGCCGATCCTGGTCAGGTTGATCATCACGGTCAGGTCGCTCACGGTGAAGGTGATCGTGCCCTGGTCGCCGCCTCGCACCCCGGCCAGTGAGTCGGCCCGCACCCAGCGGGCCACCTCCACGTCCAGGTCCTCCAGCGCGATGGCGAACTGGATCCGTTCGACCAGTCCCGCCGGGGGCGGGTCGAACTCGTCGATCATTCTGTCCAGGTCCGCGAGGATCGCGTCGTCGGGATACGCCTGACCTCCCGTCGGATCGATCTTCGTCATCCGCCGCCCCCTTCGGTGTCCAAGAGCTCCCTCAGCGTGGTCAGGCACCGGCCGCGGGTCGGGCCGATGCTGCCACGCTTCATCTGCATGGCCTCGGCTACCAGGCGGTATTCTGTCCGCCCCGCGAGTACGGTCAGCCTGAGCAGTTCCTGGCACTTCTCCGGCAGCTCGCTGAACGCGCGCCACAGCCTTGTGTCGCGGTCCGCGCGCAGTGCCTCGTCTTCCGGGTGTGGCTGCGTGCTTGTCAGCTGCTCGGCCATCTCGTCGGTGAGCGGCAGGTCGTTCGCGCCCTTGGTGCGCACCCGCTGTGCTTCCCTGCGGGTGGTGGTGATCAGCCAGCTCGCCAACGCCTTCGGCTCGGCCAGTGAGTTGATGTGGCTGAACAGCGCCAGCCAGACCGTCTGCACGACGTCTTCGGCGCTGGTGCGGTCGAGACCGTTGCCCCGCGCGACGTGCCAGACCAGGGGCGTGAGATCCCTGACCAGGGTCGCCCGCGCGGTCCGGCTGCCTGCTCTCGCGCCGTGCAGGCACGCCGCATAGCGCTCGGCGCCGTGCAGACCCTCCCATGGCGGGTCCGCCTCCGCGGTTCGAACGTCAGTCACCACGCCCACCCCATCCCGGGTGTCGTCCTTCAGCTGGCGACGGAAGTATCGCGACCATCGTGAAGTACATGAACGGCGAGATGCCGTCTGGATACATAAGTCACCCGAATAGACTATCTCGCCGGAACGTAACGGCGTCTGTGGACGGACCGTGATCAGGCAGTTCATCGCCACTCGCCCGGTCGGGGGACACGATGGCCGGAGTGGTCTACCCCGGTGTGGTCCACGACGGAGTGACTCGGATCTTGTGGGCGCAGACCGGCCGTGGCTGTCCGCCCGGCCGGCCCGCGCCGCCCCCATCCCCCCGGCGCCCCCGATTTCCCCTCGGCAAATCCGGTGAGTCCCATTGGGTGTTCTCTCCTCGGTGTGGAGACGGTGACCGGCAACCCCCCTCGAGCTGCCGGCCACCACCTCCGCTGTGCGGCCCCCCTCGGCCCGTCTCGGTGGCATCTCTAGACGATCAACTGGTCGATTTGCACTGTGGAAAGTTCGTTGCCGTTGATGAACGGCGTGACCGAATGGCCACCCGCGCGGGCGTTCATCAGCATCGCGAGCTTGTTCGTGGTGCTGTGCTGCCCATCGGCCAGGTGCGTCCAGCCGACGTTCTCCAGGTACGCCCAGCCGTTGGCGTCGTTGGCCGTGGCGAACAGTCGCAGCGCACGCTGTGCGGGCAACCAGGCGCGCAGATGCACTGCCGTGCAACCGAAAACCGACGACCGCTTGCCGGGGTAGCACTCGATGAAGCATTCGCCGTAGCCGATCCGGAAGAAGCCGTTCTCGCCCCAGCCGGGGCCCCACGAGTTCTTCGCGATCCAGCACTGCGCGTCGTCGTCCCAGCCGACGATCGCCACGCAGTGGCCGCCGACCAGGTGATCCGTCGTCGGCTTGTACACGCCGGCGCGGTAGTGGAAGAAGTCGCTGTGGACGGTGAGACACGCTGCCACGGCGCCGTATCCGAAGATGTGCTGCTTGATCGCGGCGGGGTTGCCGGTCAGGTCGGTCACCCCGGCCGCCTTGGCCAGCCGGTTCGGCCAGTCGGGATCGGCCGCGCCGGAACCGTCGTCCTGGTACGGGAAGTAGTCCTCGAAGGTGACGCCGACACGCACCGCGTCGTCGAGCAGGTCGTCCGGCCACGCGCCGGATTCGCTGGTGTAGCCGCGTTCGGCGGCGTGGCCGTGGAAGAGGTGCGCTTCGGCGAGGTCCAGGTCGAGACCGGGCACGCCGCGGGTGAACGCGGCGGTGGTCTCCAACGCGGCCAGCACGCCGAAGGCCACGCTGGACGCGCAACTGCCCTGGTCCCTGACGGCGGTCACGAAGTCGCGCCCGCCGACATCCCTGAGGTCGAACGACTTGGGCAACGTCGACGCGGGTGCGGTCGCGTCGACCACCGGGCGGCCGATGGCGTCGAGCGCCTCGGCGACGAGCCGTTCGGCCAGCCCCGCGCGGGCGGCGATGTCAGCCTGGGCCGGTGCGGGCACTCCGAGTCGAAGTCGGCGTGCCCGGTCTCCCAGCGGGCTCAACCGGGTTTCCCCGGCCTGCCAAGGCTGGCCGAGCGCGGCCAGCGAATCGCGGAGCACCGCGATTTCCGGCTCGTGCGGTCGGCTCATCATGCCTCCAGGTCGATCGGGTCTTCGCTGTCACAAGAGCGGCAGACCGTTGCCTGGATACACGGGAAGCGAGAAAAAACTGCGGTGTGTCGCACGTCACGTCCGGAGCGTGACGACGTGTTATCACTCCGCGGCGGGCTCCTGCGGCATCAGCACCCAGCAGATCAGGTACAGCACCGCGCCGGTGCCGAAGCCGAGGATGGTCGCCGCGACGAGCAGGATGCGGAGCAGGGCGGTGTCCACCCCGAGAACGTGTGCCCACCCGCCACACACACCGGCGACCATGCGGTCGGTGCGGCTGCGGTGGAGCTTGCGGGTGTAGATCTCGTTCGCCATGCGTCCAGGATGCGAGTCCGCCTCGCGTGCCGACATCGGGGTTCGGCCCTGGTTGTGCCCGGATCCGCCGACCCTGACCTACCCTCGGTGAGTGACCTGGATCTCCGTGCCCGCCCCTCGGGACCTGGCCGAAGCACTCGACGACGTCGGCTACCTGGCCGACGACGGCCTGGCCACGGCCGCGTTCCTGGCCCTGCGGATGCACCGGCCGCTGTTCTGCGAGGGCGAGCCGGGCACGGGCAAGACCTCCTTGGCGACGTCGCTGGCGCGGGCACTCGGGGTTCCGCTGATCCGGCTGCAGTGCCACGAGGGGATCGACGCGACCCAGGCGCTGTACGACTGGGACTTCCCCCGCCAGTTGCTGCACCTGCGGGCGTTGGAGGCGGCGTCGAAGGGCGAGGTGGACGCCGAAGCGGCCGAGCAGTCGCTCTACACCGAACGGTTCCTGCTGGCGCGGCCGTTGTTGCGGGCGCTGCGTGAAGCGCCGTGTGTGCTCCTGGTCGACGAGATCGACCGCGCGGACGACGAGTTCGAGGCGTTCCTGCTCGAAGTGCTCAGTGAGAACGCCGTGACCCTGCCGGAGCTCGGGGAGGTCCGCGCGGAGGTGCCGCCGCTGGTGGTCCTCACGTCGAACCGGACCCGCGAGGTGCACGACGCGTTGAAGCGGCGCTGTCTCTACCACTGGCTCGAACACCCCGATCTCGCCCGTGAGGTGCGGATCCTCAAACGACGTCTGCCTGGCGTCTCCGACCGGCTCGCCGCGCAGGTGGCGAACGCGGTGCGGCTGCTCAGGGCGGCCGAGTTGCTCAAGCCGCCGGGTGTCGCGGAGACCATCGACTGGGCCGAGGCGTTGTTGGCGTTGGGCCGGACGGAACTCGACGCGGAGACGGCGGCGGTCACGCTGGGGGCTGTGCTGAAGTACCGCGAGGACGCGGACCGTGTGCGGGTGGACCTCGATTCGTTGCTGGCTGGGTGAAGCATGGACCCGGTGCCGGGGCTGGTCGGGTTCGCGGCGGCGCTGCGGGCGGCGGGACTGGCGTGCGAGCCGGAGCGGGTCCAGGCATATCTGGCAGCGGTGGACCACGTCGATCTCACCGTCCCCGACCAGCTGTACTGGGCGGGCCGCGTGACGCTCTGCGGCGAACCCGACGACCTGCCGCGCTACGACGAGGCGTTCCAGGCGTGGTTCACGGGCCGGTCTCCTGGGAAGAAACCACGCGACACCACGGCGAAGCCACGACCGAGCGTGATCGCGGCGATGCTCCCCGCGCAGCAGAACAGCGGCTCCGGTGCCGAGCCGGACGAGCTCGGTGTGGCCGCGAGCGACACGGAAGTGCTGCGCCACCGCGACATCAGCGATCTGAGCGCGGCGGAGCGGGCGCATCTGCGTGAACTGATCGACATGCTGAGACCAGATCCACCCCTGCGTTCCGCGTACCGGAAACAACCGCATCGCAGGGGAGAACTCGACCCGCGCCGTACGTTGCGGGAGATGCGGGCGACCGGCGAACCGATCAGATTGCGCTATCGAAGGAAGGGAAAGCGGCCTCGGCCGGTTGTACTGCTCGTGGACGTCTCCGGCTCGATGAGCCCGTACGCCGACGCACTGCTGCGGTTCGCGCACGCGGTCGCGCGGCGGACTCGTGCCGAGGTGTTCACGATGGGCACGCGGCTCACCCGCGTCTCACGTCAGCTGCGCCAGCGTGATCCCGAGATCGCGCTGGCCGCGGCGTCCCGTGCGGTGCCCGACTTCGCGGGCGGTACCCGGCTCGGTGAGGGGCTACGCGCCTTCCTCGACCGTTGGGGCCAACGCGGTGTGGCACGGCAGGCGGTCGTCGTGGTGTTCTCGGACGGGTGGGAACGCGGTGATCCAGGGCTGCTCGGTGACCAGATGGCGAGATTGCGCCGCCTGGCCCACGCCGTGTTCTGGGTGAACCCGCACGCGGGCCGCGACGGCTACCGCCCGGTGCAGTCGGGGATCGTGGTGGCGCACAAGCACATCGAGAAACTGCTTGCCGGGCACAGCCTGGCTACGTTGGAGGAACTGTTGGTGGAGGTACGCCGTGCGTGACGTGCTCGACGAACTGGTCAAGCGCTACGAAGCAGGCGAGACGGTGGGGTTGGCGACAGTTGTCGCCACTTTCAGCTCGGCTCCGCGCTCACCCGGTGCGGCCATGATGGTGACCGAACGGGACGAGGCTTTCGGCAGCGTTTCCGGCGGCTGCGTCGAAGGGGCGGTCTACGACCTCGGCCAGACAGTGATCGCGGAGGGGAGGCCGGTGCTGCAGCGCTACGGCGTCAGCGACGACGACGCCTTCGCGGTCGGCCTGACCTGCGGCGGAATCCTGGACGTCTACGTCGAACCGGTCAGTCAGGACAGTTTCCCCGACTTCCCCGCGTTGGCCGAGTCCATCCGCTCGGAGCAGGCGGTCGCGGTCGCGACGGTGATCGAGCACCCGGACGCGGACCGGTTGGGCAAACGCATGATCGTCTGGCCGGACCGGGTGTCCGGCGACCTCGGTTCGTCGAGGACGAACGACGCCGTCACCGACGACGCGCGGGGCATGCTGGCCACCGGCCGGACCGGGACCATGCACTACGGCCCGGACGGGCAGCGCCGGGGCGAGGGGATGGCGGTGTTCGTGGCCTCCTTCGAGCCGCCGCCGCGGATGCTCGTCTTCGGGGCGATCGACTTCGCGTCGGCGATGGCCCGGCTGGGGGCGTTTCTCGGCTACCGGGTGACGGTGTGCGACGCGCGGCCGGTTTTCGCCACCAAGAGCCGGTTCCCCGAAGCGGACGAAGTGGTGGTCGACTGGCCGCACCGCTACCTGGCGGCGGAGGCCGAAGCGGGCCGGGTGGACGCGCGGACAGTGGTCGCGGTGCTGACGCACGACCCCAAGTTCGACGTGCCGGTGCTCCAGGTGGCGTTGCGGCTCGACCTCGGCTACATCGGCGCGATGGGCTCCCGCCGGACGCACGACGACCGGATGGATCGCTTGCGGGAGGCGGGGATGACCGAGCAGGAGCTGTCGGCGTTGTCCTCGCCGATCGGCCTCGACCTCGGCGCGCGGACGCCGGAGGAGACCGCGGTGTCGATCGCGGCGGAGATCATCTCGTTGCGCTGGGGCGGCAGGGGGGAGCGGCTGATGACCACGGCAGGGCCGATCCACCCGGAACCGGCCTGACGGTTGACCCGCGAGGCGACGTCCGCCCTGGGGCGGACGCGGTGAATGAACCCGTGGCCCGATGCGGCCGGGCTCGTTGTGCACGATCCTCGACCAGGTGAACCCACGACGAGAATTCGGCCGCATGGCAAGGCTTTCCGTGCTGTCGGTGATGCTCGCGGCCGCTCTGGCACCGGTGGCCGCCGCGGAAACCGACCGAGAACCAGTGCGGTGGCACGACTGTCCGTCGATACCGGGCATCCCGATGGAGAAACTGCGGTGTGCCACCGTCACCGTCCCGATGAACTACGCGGATCCCGGCGGTCGGCACATCTCGATCGAGATCTCCCGTCGCCAGGCGGACAACCCGGCACAGCGGCGCGGGGTGATGCTGCTCAACCCCGGCGGGCCGGGCGGTCCTGCCCTGCCGATGCCGCTCCAGTTCGAGCAACTGCCTGGCGCGGAAGCGGTTCTCGGCAGCTATGACCTGGTCGCGTTCGACCCGCGGGGGGTCGGGTTGAGCACGCCGGTCACCTGCCGCCTGCGGCCCGACCAGCGAAACGGCTCGGTCAGCCCGTATCCACGCGACGAGGCGGACATCGACCGGTACGCCCAGCGGGCACGGGAAGTCGCCCAGCAGTGCGGCAAGGACAGCGACAGAGACCTCCTGCCGCACATCACCACCGCGAACACGGCCCGCGACATGGACCGCATCCGCGTGGCACTGGGTGTTCCGCGGATCTCGTACTACGGTGCCTCGTACGGCAGCTATCTGGGCGCCGTCTATGCCTCGCTTTTCCCGCAACGCACTGACCGCGTCGTGCTGGACGCTGTGCTTGGGCCACAAGGGCTCGACGTGGACGGCGTACGGCGGTTCGGCCAGGGCGTCCAGGACCGTTTCCCGGACTTCGCCGCGTGGGCAGCGAAACGGCACAGCACGTATCAACTCGGTGCGACACCGCAAGCAGTGACCGTGAAGTTCTACGCGTTGGCGGCGCGCCTGGACCGTGAACCGATTGGCAAGGTCGACGGCGCGGCTTTCCGGGCAAGCCTCTTCAACGCGTTGTACAACGACAGGAGCTTCCCGGGGTTGGCGGAGTCCTGGCGATTGCTCGACAACGGCAAGGAACCTCCGCGGGACAACGAGCCACCCGGCGGCGGATATCCGGACATGGAGAACCGGGCCGCGGCCCAGCTGCACGTGCTGTGCAACGACTCCGACTGGCCGGAGGACATCGGCCACTACCGGCGCGCGGTGCGACTGGAACGCTTGCTGCGCCCGATGTTCGGTCCAGCGGCGGCCAACGCCCACCCGTGCGCGTTCTGGCCGGTCGATCCGGTGGAACCGCCAGTGGCCATCACGTCACGCGGACCGTCGAACATCCTGCTCGTCCAAAACCTGCGCGACCCCGCGACCCCGCTCCGGGGAGCTCAGCTGATGCGTGCGGCGCTGGGGCAACGCGCTGGCCTGCTCACTGTGGACGCGGGCGGGCACGGCGTCCTCAACCAGGCTGAGGGCACCTGTGCCCGTGACATCGTGTTGCGTTTCATGACCGGGGACCAGCCACCACGAGACGGGCACTGCCCGAGCCCGGGAGGAGGCGTGCACGAGAAGGTGAAGGCCGAAGTAGACGCACTGGTCGACTCCGGCGAGGCGACCGCGGCCCTGGTGCGGACTCGGGACAGCAACGGCCAGTGGGCCGCTGCCGCAGGCGTCAGGGACCTGACCACACGGCTTCCGGCCGACGCGCGGGGCAAGTTCCGGATCGCCAGCACGACCAAGGCGTTCACCGCGACTGTCGTCCTGCAACTGGTGGACGAGAACCGGATCGCACTGGACGCCCCAGTCGAGCGGTACCTGCCGGGGCTCGTCCCCGATGGTGCCCGCATCACTGTGCGGCAAGTCCTCAACCACACCAGCGGTTTGCACGACTTCGCAAGCGAGCCCGGCTACGAGGCGTGGAACTACCCGGCCTTGCAGCGCAGCCACACCCCGGCGGAACTGCTGGCAGTGGCTTTCGCCCACCCGCCGACCAACCCACCCGGCGCCAAATGGGACTACTCGAACACCAACTACGTCCTGGCCGGACAGCTGATCGAACGACTCACCGGCCGCCCATGGGCAGCGGAGGTGCAACGGCGTCTGTTGCGGCCACTGGGAATGCGCGACACAACACTGCCGGGCACATCGAAAACGATTCCGCGACCCCACGCGCACGGCTACATGCGTGTGCCACCCACGGAAGGCGCGCGACCCGAGCTGATCGACGTCACCTCGATCAACCCGTCCGTGGTCGGCTCGGCCGGGGAGATCATCTCCACCACCGAGGACCTGACCAGGTTCTTCGACGCACTGCTCGGCGGAAGACTGCTCAGCCGCGACACGTTGACGCAGATGCGGACGACCGTGGCCACCCACCCCGGCGCTCCGCGGTGGCGCGACGGACTGGGCGTGTTCAGCTCAGAGTTGTCCTGCGGACTGAAGGTCTGGGGACACGACGGGGGAGCACTGGGTTTCCAGACCTTCACGGCCCGCTCCGACGACGGCCGCCAACTGGTGCTGTCGGTGAACCCGTACGACGACCTGGTGCCGGACGCCCCGATCAAGCGAATCCAGGAAGCCTATTTCTGCCGGTGAGGCCTTACTTACCAGGACGAGTAAGTCCCTGATTCCCCGCGTCACGAGACAGGACGATGCCGTCGGTGCGCTTCACGGCTTCGGTCTGCCGCGAGTCGCCTGCCGAACCCTGAGACAGATCCAGCAACCGGATCGGCGGACCGAGATCGATCAGGGTCGGCAGGTACTCCGCCTTGTCGACGGCCCAGCCGGTGCCGTTGCGGGTGAAGTGGAACCGCGCGATCGCACCTTCCTCGGACACGCCACGGGGATCCGAGTGCTTGGCGATGTGGTTGCCCAGCCCGTACGCCACCCACTTGCCGTTGATCTTCTCGAAGGGCTGCACGACGTGCGCGTGGTGCCCGATGATCAGGTCGATGGTGGGGTCGGCCAGCAGTTTCTGCGCGTCCCTGCGCTGGGCCTGGGTGGGGTCGTGCACGAACTCCGTTCCCCAGTGCAGGCTGGCGATCACGACTTCGGCACCCGCCGCCTTCGCGGCCTTGGCCGCGGTGATCACGTCGTCGGCCTTGAGCGTGTTGGACAGCCACGGCTTGCCCGCGGGCAGTTGCTTTCCGTTGAAGCCGAAGGTGTACGAGACGTGTGCGACTTTCACGCCCTTCACGTCCATGATCAACGGGGTTTTGGCCTCGTCGGCCGAGCGCGCCGAGCCGGTGTGCTTGATCCCGGCCTTGTCCAGGGCTTCCAGCGTCCTGGTCACGCCCGCTTCGCCGACGTCCAGCGTGTGGTTGGACGCCGTCGAGCAGTCGTCGTAGCCGGTGTCCGCCAGCGCCGCGACGACCTCGGGCGGTGCGCTGAACTCCGGGTAGCCCTTGAACGGGCCCTCCGGCGCGGCGATCGGCGTCTCCAGGTGGCAGATCGCCAGGTCCGCCCCGCTGATCGCCGGTTTCACACCGGCGAAGATCTGCCGGTAGTCGCGTTTGCCGCCGCCGTCCTGGGTGGCCTGGTCGGTCAGCGCCGGGTGGATCAGCACGTCACCCGTGGCCGCCACGGTGAATCCCGGTGCCGCGGGCTTGGCGCTGCCGGAGGTGAGGCCTTCGGCAGCGGGAACGGAGAGCTTCGGATCGGCGGCGGTGCCGGTCGAGCACCCCGCGGCGAGCAGGGCGGCGGCGCAGCACGTCGCGAGCAAGGACCGGCGCATGCGCGACATCCTGCCAGTAGATTATTTACGTCGTCGGCGGGCTATCAGAAACAGCACGACGAGCGCGACCGCGATCAGCGGCAATGCCCGCTTGAGCACGGGAGAACCGGCGTATTCGAGCAAGTCGATCGCCTCGGTCTCCGGCGGTGGTGGCACAGCGCGTAACGGCTCGGACACCGGAGTCGCCGGGGTCGCCGGAGGTGCGACGAGTTCGGCGAGGGTGCGCGCGAACGTGTCGAGGATCTTCCCGCCGACATCCGCGATCATCCCGCGGCCGAGCTGCGCCGGTTTCCCGGTGATCGTCAGGTCGGTCGTCACCGCCCCGGTCGTCTGACCGTCCTTTTCGGACAACACGACTGTGACGGCCGCCGAGGCGGTGCCGCTGCGGGCGTCCTTGCCGGACGCCTTGATCTTGATGGTCCGGCTCGCCTCATCGGTTTCGGTGAACTCGCCCTTGCCCTTGTACAACAGGGAGACCGGGCCGAGTTTGACCTTGACCGACCCGGTGAACGCCGATCCTTCGACGCTGGTCAGGGTGGCGCCGGGCATGCACGGCGCCACCCTTTCCGGATCGAGCAGGGCCTGCCACACGATGTCGACCGGTGCGTCGACGGTGAACCGGTGTTCCAGCTGCACAGGCCCAGTCTCCTTATCCGATTGCGGCGGTCAGCGCACGTCCGGTGAGCACACGAGCAAGATGGCTACGGTACTCGCCGTCGGCGTTGCCGTCACTGGTCGGACTTGTGCCGTTCGCGGCGTTCGCGGCCGCCGCCTTGATGTTCTCCGCCGTCGCGGCCTGGCCGACCAGCGCGTCCTCCACCGCACGGGCCCGCACGGGAACCGACGCCATGTTGGTCAGCCCGATCCGTGCCTCCGCGATGGTGCCGCCGTCGGTGCGGACCATCGCCGCGACCGCGACCATCGACCACGACTGCGCGACCCGGTTGAACTTCTCGTAGTGCGCGCGCCACCCGGTGTACTTGGGCAGCCGCACCTCCACGAGCAGTTCGGCGGGGGTCATCGCGGTCGTGAAGAAGTCGACGAAGTACTCCGCGGCGGGCACGGTCCGGCGGCCGTCCATCCCGGCGACGACCATCTCCGCGTCCATCGCCAACGCGGGAGCCAGCAGGTCACCCGCCGGGTCGGCGTGGGCGATCGAGCCACCGAACGTGCCGCGGTGGCGGACCTGGGGGTCGGCCACGGTGTCGGTCGCCGCCGTGATCAGCGCGGCGTGCTCCCGTACCAACGGATCACGCTGGACCTCGTAGTGCGTCGCCATCGCGCCGATCACGATCGCGTCGCCGTCCTCACGGATCGCACGCAGCTCGGGGATCCGGCCGATGTCCACCAGCTTGGTCGGGGCGGCCAGCCGCATCCGCAGAACGGGCAGCAGGCTCTGGCCGCCCGCGATGACCTTCCCGTCCTCGCCCGCGTCGGCGAGCGCGCGGACCGCTTCGTCCACTGTGGTCGGTGCGACGTAGTCGAACCGCGCCGGGATCACCGCGCACCTCCCTGGATCGCCTGCCACACACGCATCGGCGAGCACGGCATCTCGACGTCGGCGACGCCCATGTGCCGCAGCGCGTCGACGATCGCGTTCACCACCGCGGGCGTGGACGCGATCGTGCCCGCCTCGCCGACGCCCTTGACGCCCAACGGGTTCGTCGTCGACGGCGTCTCGGTCCGATCGGTCACGAACGTCGGCAGGTCCGCCGCGGACGGCAGGTGGTAGTCCGCGAACGTGCCCGAGGTCAACGTTCCACTCTCGTCATGGACAGCCTCTTCGTACAGGGCCTGCGCGATGCCCTGCGCGAGGCCGCCGTGCACCTGGCCTTCGACGATCAACGGGTTGACGACTTTGCCGACGTCGTCGACGCACACGTACGACCGGATCGACACGCGACCGGTCTCGGTGTCCACTTCGGTCGCACACAGGTGCGTCCCGTGGGGATACGAGAAGTTGTCCGGGTCGAACGTGGCGTCGGAGTCCAGGTTCGCCTCGTAGCCGTCCGGCAGGTCGTGCGCGGCGAACACGGCCAGTGCCACGTCCTGGATGCCGACCGACTTGTCCGTGCCCTTGACGGCGAACTTGCCACCGGCGAACTCGATGTCGTCGACCGCGCACTCGAGAAGGTGCGCCGCGACCGGTTTCGCCTTGTCGAGAACCCTGTGTGCGGCAAGGACAAGAGCTGTCCCGCCGACTGTGAGGGAACGGGACCCGTACGTGTCCATGCCCCTCGGTGAGAACTGCGTGTCGCCGTGCAGCACTTCGATGTCCTCGAACGGGACACCCAGTTGGTCGGCGACGATCTGGCTCCACGCCGTCTCGTGGCCCTGCCCGTGCGCGGACGACCCGGTGACGACCTCGACCTTGCCCGTGGGCAGCATGCGGATCGCCGCGTGCTCCCAACCGCCCGCGCCGTAGGCCAACGAGCCGAGGACGCGGGACGGCGCGAGGCCGCACATCTCGGTGTACGTCGAGATGCCGATCCCCAGTTGGACGGGGTCGTTGGATGCCCGGCGTGCTTCCTGCTCACGCCGCAGACCGTCGTAGTCGAACAGCTGCTTGGCGCGTTCGGTCGCGGCTTCGTAGTTGCCGGAGTCGTACGTCAGGCCGGCGACCGTGGTGTACGGGAACTCCTCGTGCTTGATCCAGTTCTTCTCCCGCAACGCCAACGGGTCCATGTCGAGTTCGACGGCGAGCTCGTCCATGATCCGTTCGATCGCGAACGTGGCCTCGGGACGCCCGGCACCGCGGTAGGCGTCGGTGATCGTCTTGTTGGTGAACACGTTGGTGCACGCGAACCGGTACGACGGGATCTTGTAGATGGCGTTGAACATGAACGCGCCGAGCAGCGGCACACCCGGCGCGACCACGCCGAGGTACGCGCCCATGTCGGCCAGCAGGTCCACTTTCAGCCCGGTGATCGTGCCGTCGCGCGTCGCGGTGATGGTGATGTCCTGGATCTGGTCGCGGCCGTGGTGTGCGGTGGCCATGCAGTCCGACCGGCTTTCGTTCCACTTCACCGGTTTGCCGAGCTTCCGCGCGACCAGGAGGGTCATCAGTTCCTCGGGCAGCACGCCGATCTTGCCGCCGAAGCCGCCGCCGACGTCCGGCGCGATCACCCGCAGCTTGTGCTCGGGCAGGCCGAGGGTCAACGCGGTCATCACGCGCAGGATGTGCGGGATCTGGGTGGACGACCAGACTGTCAGCTGCGGCCCGGTCGGGTCGACGACGGTCGCGCGTGGCTCCATGAACGCCGGGACCAGGCGTTGCTGGCGGAACCGGCGGGTGACCGTGACCTCGGCGTCCGTGATGGCCTGCTGGACGTCGCCGCCGGTCCCGGCTTCGCCCGAGTCGAAGACCCACACGGCGTTCTCGTTCGTGCCGAGGTCTTCGTGGATCACGGTCGTGCCCTCGGCGAGCGCGGCTTCCATGTCCAGGACGACCGGCAGGTCCTCGTACTCGACGTCGATGGCTTCGAGCGCGTCCTGAGCCTCGGCGGCACTGCGCGCGGCCACGACAGCGACGCCCTCACCGGCGAAGTTCACCTTGTCGGCGGCGAGAACCGGTCGCCTCGGGTGCTTCATGTCCGGGGTGACGGGCCATGCGCACGGCAGGCCGATCTCCCTGGCAGGGTCGAGGTCCTTCGCCGTGAACACCGCGATGACGCCGGGCATCTCGCGGGCCGCGGACGTGTCGATCTCGGCGATCCGCGCATGCGCCAATGGACTGCGCAGCACAGCGAGGTGCAGCATGCCGGGCAGCGTGATGTTGTCGGTCCACCGGGTGCGGCCGGTGACCAGACGCTCGTCTTCCTTGCGCAGACGGGCCTTGCCTACTTCAGGCTCGGCGGTGGCGGTCATCAGCTACCGCCTCCCGTGTGGCTCGGGGCGGGCGCGCTGATGTCAGCGTCCGAAGACCTGCTTGCGGGGTCGAGCGTCGGCTCTGCGACCTGCTCGGCGGCGGGACCCGCGCCGGGCGCCATCTTCGACGCGGCGTCACGCACCGCGCGCACGATGTTCTGGTAACCGGTGCACCGGCAGAGGTTTCCCTCGAGGCCGTGCCGCACGGCGTTGTCGTCGGGGTCGGGGTCGTCGGCCAACAGGTCGATCGCCTGCATGATCATGCCGGGGGTGCAGAAGCCGCACTGCAACGCGTGGTTGTCGCGGAAGGCCTGTTGAACGGGGTGCATCCGGCCGTCGCGGGCCAGTCCTTCGATGGTGGTGACCTCGCTGCCGTCGGCCTGGACCGCGAGGACGGAGCAGGACTTCACGCTGTGCCCGTCCAGATGCACGGTACAAGCCCCGCAGTTGCTGGTGTCGCATCCGACCACGGTTCCGGTTTTGCCGAGCCGCTCGCGCAAGTAGTGCACGAGCAACATGCGGGGCTCGACATCGTCCGTGTACCTGGTCCCGTCGACGCCGACGGTGATCCGCATAGCGCCTCCAACGCTGGCTCGGTGGTGGGCTCGGGAACGCGTGTGAGCGTGATCACGCTCACACCCGTTCGAGACTGCTACCGATTGCGCGGTCAATCAACCCCGAGTCGATCAAGTTCCCTATCCGCGGATCGGGAGAGCCTTTCCTGCCGTGTTCGCGGATCAAATCGGCCGAATGTCGTAGTCGGCGAGCCGGGGGTAGCGTGCCGGAACATGTACTCCATGTCACGGGAGCAGTGGTGGGCCTTCGCCTCCGAAGGCACCCGCACGGGCAAGCTCGCCACCGTCCGGGCCAACGGCGCGGCGCACGTCGCCCCGATCTGGTTCCTGCTCAACGAGCAGGACGGCCACGACGAGATCGTCTTCAACACCGGCGCGAACACGACCAAGGGCAAGGCGCTGCGGCGTGACCCGAGGTTCTCGCTGTGCGTCGACGTGGCCGAGCCGCCGTACTCCTACGTGATCATCCAGGCCGAGGCCGTCATCTCCGAGGACCTCGACGAGTCGCTGGTCTGGGCGACGAAGCTGGCCGCCCGTTACATGGGTGAGGACAAGGCGGACGCGTACGGCAAGCGAAACGCTGTGCCCGGTGAACTGTTGGTGCGCGGCAGGATCACCAAAGTCGTCGCGCACGCGGACATCGCGGACTAACTGTCACATCGGACATGTCCGCGGGCTCATCCCAGGTGAGCCTCGACGACAGGATGGTGTGACCGATGGACGAGACCGAGTGGCTGGCCGATCGTTTCGAACAGGAGCGGCCGCGGCTGCGTGCCGTGGCCTACCGGATGCTGGGTTCGGTGGCGGAGGCCGACGACGCGGTGCAGGACGCGTGGCTGCGGCTGAGCCGGGCCGGTTCGGAACAGATCGACAACCTCGGTGGCTGGCTGACCACGGTCGTCGCGCGGGAGTGCTTGCACCAGTGGCGTTCCCGGCGGCGCCGCCGGGAGGACCCGTTGGCCGAGCACCTGCCGGACCTGCTTGTCTCCGGCGGCGAGCTCGACCCCGAGCAGGAGATGCTGCTGGCCGATTCGGTCGGCCTGGCGTTGCTGGTCGTGCTCGAACAGCTCACTCCCGGGGAGCGGTTGGCGTTCGTGCTGCACGACATGTTCGACGTGCCCTTCGGTGAGATCGCCGGGATCGTCGGCCGTACCCCCGCCGCCACGCGGCAGCTCGCCAGCCGGGCCCGGCGCCGCGTGCACGGTGCCGACGTCCCGCGGGCCGAGCCGGACCTGGCGCGTCAGCGGAAGGTGGTCGAAGCCTTCTACGCCGCCGCGCGGACGGCGGATTTCGACGCCCTCGTCCGGGTTCTCGACCCGGAAGTCGTGCTGCGGACCGACTTCGGCGCCGCCCAGCCCGCGACTGTCGTGCGTGGTGCGGCGGCTGTCGCCGAGCAGACTCGCGTCCCTCGCGGCGGCCAACTGCGTCCCATCCTCGTCAACGGCGTGATCGGGGCCTTGATCTCCCGCGACGGACGGCCGTACTCGGTGATGGCTTTCACCGTCGCCGACGACCGGATCGCCCGGATCGACGTCATCCACGACACCGACCGCGTGCGGGACGCCGCGTCCGCTGTGGACCGGACCGGGTGAACAGGGGCCCGGCACACGCCGGGCCCCCGGCTCTCGTCACCAGTACTTGGCGATCTTCCGCACCTCCACCGCGCCACCCAGACGCGCCTGCGGGATCTGGGCCGCGATCGCGACCGCGGCTGCCAGGTCCTCCGCCTCGACGGTGAGGAATCCGCCCACCGCGCTCGTGGCGTCGAGGAACGGTCCCTCGGTCCGAACGGTCGATCCGTTCTCGACCCGGACGGTCGTCGCGTCCTTCGGCAGGCCCAACGGCGGCCCGCCGGTCACGTTCGCCATCGAGCTGACGACCGCCCAGTCGGCTCGGGCCGCCTTCGCGTCCTCCATCGAAATCGTCTCCGCGCCCGGCGTGCCGGGCAACGGGTACGTGCCGTGGTGGACCACCAAAACGAACTGCATCATGTCCTCCTCATCAGGTGTACACACCCATGAGCCCTGACGCAGCGGTGATGTGACAGCTAACTACGAGCCAGGCACAAAGTCGTGGCCGGCTCCGAGTAGACGGCGGCCATGTTGCCCTTGCCCTTCCCGCACGCGGACGCGTCCGCCTTGCCGCTCACGACCTTGGCCACCTTGACCGCCGAGCCGCCGCAGGGGGAGCGTTCGTCCGCCTGGTTGCCGGCGCCGCTGGAGATCTTGAAGCAGTCGCCTTCCTTGGCGTTGAGCATCAGGCAGAGCTTCATCGTGTCGCGGCGGCTGCGCCGGGTCCACTCGGTGTAGTCGCCCTTCGGGCACAGGTCCGACGAGCTGTCCAGTTTCTTGGCCACCTTGTAGACGGCCTCCTGGGTGGTGCAGTCGGCCTTCTCGGCGTCCGCGCTGCTCGCCTTCACGACCTTGATGCAGTCACCCGCCTCGGCGGACGCCGCGCCGGTGCCCCAGTTGACGATCCCGAAGATGATCAGGCCGACGACGCCGAGCGCGATGACACCGCCGACGACCTTGCGGCCGCCGCTCTTCTTCGGCAGCGGCGGCGGGAGGTTCGGCGGCGGGCCCGGTGGCGTGTTCTGGGGCGGGAAGCCGCCACCCGGCGGCTGGTACTGCTGCTGGGGGAACCCGCCAGGGTCCGACGGCGGCGGGAACTGCTGCTGGGGCGCCTGGTACTGGGGTGCCGGGTACTGGGGCGGCGGGTACTGCTGTGGCGGGTAGGGCTGCTGTGGCTGGTGTGGGTAGCCCTGCGGCGACGGGTAGTGCCCCTGCGGTGGATAAGTCATCGTTTCCCCAGCTTGATCGGCCTTGATTCGGGGCAACCGTACCCGGCGGGTCGCGTTCGCCATGGCGGAATGGCCGGGATTTTTGCCGGTGGTCACGGTGTTGGCACACTGGGGGAGGTCCCGCGGATGAGGAGTTGTTTGACACAGTGACCGACGGCCCGTTGATCGTGCAGTCCGACAAGACGCTGCTGCTCGAAGTCGACCATCCACAGTCCGGTGAGGCACGGATGGCCATCGCGCCGTTCGCCGAGCTGGAACGAGCGCCGGAGCACGTGCACACCTACCGGGTGACGCCGCTCGCGTTGTGGAACGCCCGCGCCGCGGGGCACGACGCCGAGCAGGTCGTCGACGCCCTCTCGCGGTTCTCCCGGTACCCGGTGCCGCAGCCGCTGCTGATCGACGTCGTCGACACGATGGGCAGGTTCGGCAGGTTGCAGCTGCTGCACAACCCGGCGCACGGCCTGGTGATGAACGCGACCGACCGCGCGGTGCTCGAGGAGGTGCTGCGCAACAAGAAGGTCTCGCCGATGCTCGGCGCCCGGATCGACGACGACACCGTGGTGGTGCACCCGAGCGAGCGCGGCCGTCTCAAGCAGGTGTTGTTGAAGGTCGGCTGGCCCGCGGAGGACCTGGCGGGCTACGTCGACGGCGAGGCGCACCCGATCGCGCTGGAGGAGGAAGGCTGGCAGCTGCGCGACTACCAGCGCATGGCGGCGCAGACGTTCTGGGCCGGTGGCTCCGGGGTCGTGGTGCTGCCGTGTGGCGCGGGCAAGACCCTCGTGGGTGCCGCGGCGATGGCCGAGGCACAGGCGACGACGTTGATCCTGGTGACGAACACCGTGGCCGGGCGGCAGTGGAAGCGCGAGCTGATCGCGCGGACCTCGCTGACCGAGGACGAGATCGGCGAGTACTCCGGCGAGCGCAAGGAGATCCGGCCGGTCACCATCGCGACGTACCAGGTGATCACCCGCAAGACCAAGGGCGAGTACCGGCACCTGGAGCTGTTCGACTCCCGCGACTGGGGCCTGATCGTCTACGACGAGGTGCACCTGCTGCCCGCGCCGGTCTTCCGGATGACGGCGGACCTGCAGTCCCGCCGCCGCCTCGGCCTGACAGCCACCCTGGTCCGCGAGGATGGGCGCGAGGGAGACGTGTTCTCCCTGATCGGCCCGAAGCGCTTCGACGTGCCATGGCGTGACATCGAGGCGCAGGGCTGGATCGCCCCGGCCGAGTGCACCGAGGTCCGCGTGACGCTGACGGACACCGAACGCCTGAAGTACGCGACGGCCGAGCCGGAAGAGCGCTACAAGATCTGCTCGACGGCACGGACGAAGCTGCCGGTCGTCCGCAGCATCCTGGACAGGCACCCGGGCGAGCCCGCCCTCGTGATCGGCGCGTACCTGGACCAACTCGACGAACTCGGCGAGGAACTGAACGCCCCGATCATCCAGGGCTCGACGAAGAACAAGGAACGAGAGGCGCTGTTCGACGCGTTCCGCAGGGGCGAACTGCCGACCCTGGTGGTCTCGAAGGTGGCGAACTTCTCGATCGACCTGCCGGAAGCGTCGGTGGCGGTGCAGGTCTCCGGCACGTTCGGCTCCCGCCAGGAAGAGGCGCAGCGCCTGGGCAGGCTCCTGCGCCCCAAGGGCGACGGCCGCCAGGCGCACTTCTACTCGGTGGTGTCCCGCGACACCCTGGACACGGAGTACGCCGCCCACCGGCAGCGCTTCCTGGCCGAGCAGGGCTACGCGTACACGATCGTCGACGCCGACGACCTCCTCGGACCACCCGTCCCGGAGGTCGGCTGACCCGTCCGCCCCGCCCGACCCCGGCTGCCGCTGTGCAACCAATGTGGCCTTCGTTGCGAAAAACGCTACGAAGGCCACATTGGTTGCACAGCCGGGTCGGGGGTGGGCGTGCGGGCCGGCATTGTCGGACCCCTCGAGTAGCGTTATATTCGAACACACGTTCGAGGCGAGGGGTTCGCGATGACGGCTATGACGATCGCTCCGGCGGCGCTGGGCAGCTGGCACGGGGAGATCTGGTTGACCGACTCGGTGCTGTCCGATCCGCATGCGTATCTCGACCGGGTCGCGGACTACCCCCGGACCCGGTTGTGGCCGGTGCTCGTGCCTTCCGGTGGTCTCGGCGTCCCCGGGGACGTCACCTTCGCGCCGGAGGCGGCCCGGCGTTCGGTGGACCGGCACGACCCGCAGGCGGAGGCGGGCATCGCGGGCGCGGTCATGATCGCCAACAAGCGTCCTGCCTACCGCCTCGGCCTGGTGGAGGCCAATCGCCCGGCCGACGTTCCCGCCCGGCTCGGCAGGCCGGGGATGTCGTCGATCCTGCGCAGCTGGGAGGACCGCTTCGGCGCGACGCTGGTGGTCCTGGGTGCGCGGGAAATGATGCTGTCGGTCTCCGCGCCGCCGACCGAGTTGCACCACGCGTTGGTCGTCGCGAACGAACACCGGTCGTTCTGCCCGCGGATCCCGGGCACTTTGCCGCAGTTGTCCCGTGGGTTGATCCGTATGCGCCGGTGGCATTTCCGCTGGCGCTGAGCCGGTGGTGGCAGTCCTTGGTCCTTGACAAATACAGAGTGATGCCGTGGCGGCGTCGCCGGTGTACGCGTGGGGTCCGCGTACACCGGCGACGATTCAGCCCGTCGCCGGTTTGAAGATCATCGTGTCGATGTTGACGTTCGCGTTCGGGTCCAGCATCTTGTACTGCTTCATCAGGTCCACTGTTCGCTGCAGACGGGTGCGGTCCACACTGGTCGGGAATGTTCCGATCCGGACCAGCTGGGCCACTTCCTTTTCGATCTTCACGAACTGGGTGACCGCCTTCTCCACTTCCTCGCGGTTGCGTGCGGTTTCCGACGCTTTCGTCAGCGCTTTGCGGAACGCCTCGGTCGTCTTCGGGTTCTCCGAGACGAACTTCGACGTTCCGGTGTAACCGGAGATGGGGAAGTTGGATGTCGGGCCCTGAGAGGTGTCGAGGATCGTCACCGCGCCGATCGCCCGCGCCGCCTGGGTCACGAAGGGCTCGAGGATCACCGCCGCGTCGATGCTCTTGTCCTGCAGCCTCGCCTGCATGTCGGGGAAGGGGAACTCCACCCAGGTGATCTTCGACTGGTCGACGCCCGCCGTCTCCATCGCCGACTTGGCGAGCAGGTCGGTGATGCTGTTCTTGGTGTTCGTCGCGATCTTCTTGCCTGCCAGGTCTTTCGGGCTCTTGATCGCCGAGTCCCCGCCGACCATGATCACGAAGATGTTGTCGGCCGTCTGGTAGCTGTCCGCGACGAACTTGAAGTCGCCGGTGCCCTTCGCCTGCGCCTGGAACACCGGTACGTAGGCGCCGTAGGTGAACTGGAGTTCGTTCGACATCAGCTTCGGGATCGCCGTCGCCGCTCCGGTCACCGTTTCCAGCTCCACCTCGAGCCCGACTTCCTTGAAGTACCCCTTCTGCTGCGCGAGGTGCACGGGCGTCGAGTCGATGATCGGCATCGCGCCGACGCGGATCTTGGTGCGTTCGAGCTGTCCGTTGCCGCCACCTCCGCCGCCGTCGTTGGAGCCGCCGAGCGCTCCACAACCGCTCAAGGCCACGACGAGGCTCGCGGATCCCAAGATGCCCAGTGCGGCTCTGCGGGTGTGCACAGACCTACTGCCTCTTCCAAGCATGTGCTGCCTTATCTGAAAGTGAGGATCTCCCTGGTGCGGTGTTTTATACACCACGAGATCGGCTTGCCGGGACATCGATCGCCTTGATCTTCGACCCATTGGTGATCTGTTGGCAATGCCGTGAATAAATATGATCATTACTGCGTGGGGAGGCATTTCCGGGCGTCGCCGATGCGCCATTTCCCCTCTGTGCGGCATCGGCTGGCGGATATGTCCTCTGTAGACGGAAAACCGGTCGGCGCGCCAGGCGCCGACCGGTTTCCCGTTCGTCTGTGGAGAACAGAGCGTCAGCCGGTGCTGGCGTCGCTCCTGCGCCGGGCCTGCTCGCGCTCGGCTTCGAGGAACCGCTGTGCCGCCGCGGACTCCTGAGCGGGAGTCGGCCGCGTGATCGGTTCGTGTGCGACAGCCGGCTGGTTGTGCAGCAGCCGGGCGACCTCGCCGCGCAGCGCGACGAAGTTCTTCGACTCACGGGTGGTGATCTGGTCGCGCTGGGCGGGTAGGTCCACGGGCAGGTCGGCCACGATCGACGCGGGCGACTTGGACAGCACCAGCACCCGGTCGCCGAGGTAGACGCTCTCGTCGATGTCGTGCGTGACGAGCAGAACCGTGCTCGAGTGCTCGTGGCGCACACGCAGCAGCAGGTCCTCCAGTTCGAACCTGGTCTGCGCGTCGACCGAAGCGAACGGCTCGTCCATCAGCAGCAGCGAAGGCTGGCACGCCAACGCGCGCGCGATCGACACGCGCTGCTGCATACCGCCCGACAGCTGCCACGGGTACTTGCCATCCGCGCCGGACAAACCGACCCACTCCAGCGCCTCGGCGGAGCGTTTGCGGCGTTCGGCGCGGGAGACACCGCGTGACCGCAGGGGGAATTCCACGTTGCCGCGCACCGAAAGCCACGGGAACAGCGAACGGCTGTAGTCCTGGAAGACCACGGCGAGGTCCTCCGGTGTGCGGTCGATCTTGTCGCCGTGCAACGACACGGTGCCCTCGGACGGCTTGATCAGGCCTGCGATGCAACGCAGCAGCGTCGACTTGCCGCAGCCCGACGGGCCGACGATGCACGCGAGCTCCCCGGTGGCCACCTCGAACGTGAGGTTCTGCACCGCGGTGTGCGCGGTGGGCCCGGAGCCGTACGTGTGCCGCAGGTCGGCGACTTCCAGCATGGGCGTCATTGGGTTCAGCCTCCGGCCTTGACGGTACTCAATTGCGCGTTACGAGTGGGTTGCCAGGAGAGCACGCGCCGCTCCACTGCCAGCAGCAAGGTGTTCAGCACGAAGCCGAGCACGCCGAGCAGGACGATGACCGCCCACATGTTCGCGTAGTCGTACTGCCGCTGGGCGTCGGTGAGCTGGGTGCCCATCCCGGTGGCCGCGCCGACCAGCTCGGAGATGACCATCAGCACCAACGACAGGGACAGCGAGACCCGCAGTCCGGCGAAGATCTTCGGCAGCGCGGCTGGCAGCACGACCATGGTGATCCACTGTGCTCGCGGGATGCGGAACGACCGCGCGGTGTCGGTCTTGACCGCGTCGACCGAGCGGGCGCCGTCCACCGAGTTGAGCAGGATCGGCCACAGCGCGCCGAACGCGATCAGCGCGATCTTCTGCCCCGACTCGATGCCGAAGATCACCATGAAGAACGGCAGCAGCAGCACCGGCGGGATCGAGCGCAGGAACGCGAACAGCGGCCCGAAGTACTCGATCCCGTGCTTGGACCGGCCGAGCGCGATGCCGACCGTGATCCCGACGACCGCGGCGCCGAGCCACCCGGTCAGCAGCCTGCCGAGGCTCGGCAGGACGTGGACGAACACGTTGTCGTGCAACCAGAGTTGCGACGCCGGGCCACCGAGCCACAGGTTGCCTGCCGCTTCGACGATCGACAGCGGCGTCGGGAAGAACTTCGACCCGCTCGCCATCGTCAGCAGCTGCCACACGACCAGGACGCCGATGAAGACCACCCAGCGCTGCGCGAATCCCCGCAGGTGCGTCATTTGCCCGCCTCCACGCTGTTCCACTTGAACAGCACGCGCTGCAACTGGAGGAAGCCGCCGTCGAGCAGGTACCCGATCACGCCCGCGAGCAGCGTCACGGCGAGGATCACGTCCTGCCTGCCCGACCCGCTCGCCCAGTCCAGGGTGAACTTCCCGATCCCGATCACGCCACCGGCCAGGTACTCGACGCTGATCACCACGATCAGGATGACCGCGCTGGCCAGCCGGACACCGGTGAAGATGAACGGTGCCGCGTGCGGCAGGCCGACGGTGAACATCGTCCGCGCCTTGCCGAGGCCGAACGACCGCGCCGTGTCCAGCAGCAGCGGGTCGATCTCGTCGAGCGCGTAGATCGTGTTGAACAGGATCGGCCAGATCGCGGCGTACACCGCGAGCGTGATCTTGGTTTCCACGCCGGAGCCGAGCATCACGATGATCAGCGGGATGATCGCGACCGACGGGATCGGCCGGAGGAACTCGACGATGACCCTGGTGGCGACCCGGACCGACGGGATGCTGCCGAGGATCAGACCGGCCGGGACGGCGATCCCGACGGCGATCAGCAGGGCGAGCAACCACGTCAGCATGGTCGCGACGAGGTCCTGGATGAAGTGGCTGCTCGTGCTGCTGCCGTCGTCGACGTTGAACGTCGGCCCGAACAGCTCGTACATGCGGGGGATGACGGTGGTCGGCGGCGGGATGTAGTCCTGCGGGAACAGCCCTGTGATCGAACCGAGCTGCCACAGGGCGAGGATGAACACGATCCCCACCAGGCCGCGGGCGAACCCGGTCATCCCGGCCCGCCACCTGACGAACCTGGGGCCGTTGAAGAACCGGATCACCCCGGTCCACCACCTAGCGAATCTGAGGGTGCGGCGTCGGGCGGCGACGCTGCGGAGATGAACACACCGAACTCCATGAGCGGTTGGAAGGCGGGTCACCCGGCGATGCCAGGGGGTCACTCTAAAGACTGACGAGGGTTTTCGACAAATTACTCACGTTCCGTCAACCCGTGACGGTGTGGAAATCAGGCCGTTCAGCCTAGTCGGTGGGGATTAACCGACTGCTCTGATCGGACGGACACCGTTGCTGCGCGTGACGCATCATCGGGCCGGCAGACGAAGAAGCCCGGGGACGTGTGATCCCCGGGCTTGACAGCACAGCGTGCGCCTCACTTCGACGTGGTGGGCTCCAGCAGCATCTTGGACACGTCCAGCTTGTCCTTGATGACGTCGAACTCCTTCATCAGGTCGGCCACCCGCTGCAGCCGGACGGCGTCCGCCCGCTCCGGGTAGTCCGCGATGGTCACCAGCGGCGCGGTGGTCGCGTCGATCTTGACGAACTTGGTCAGGATCGGTTCGAGCGCGGTGCGGTCCTTCTTCACGTCCGAGACGCCCTTGGCCAGCCCGCGTTGGAACGCGGCGAACGTGTTGGGGTTCGCGCTGGCCAGCTTGTCCAGCGCGGCCCAGCCGGACATCGAGATGTTCGCCGTCGGGCCGGACGAGACGTCGACGATCGGCACGGCGCCGTGCTCCTTGGCCGTCCTGGTCACCCACGGCTCGGCGACGACGGCGCCGTCGATGTTGCGGTTCTTCATCGCCGGACCCATGTCCGGGAACGGCATCGGCACCCACTCGATCTGCTTGATGTCCACGCCCTGCGAGCTCAGCACGGACATCGTGCCGAGGTCGGAGATGGAGCCCTTGCTGGTCACGGCGATCTTCTTGCCCGCGGCGTCCTCGGGTCGCTTCAGCGGCGAGTTGGCCGTCGCGACCAGCACGAGGTGGCCGGGGCGGGCCGCGTAGGCGTCCGCGACGATCTTGAGGTTGGCCGCGCCCTTCGACTGGGCGAGGAAGGCGCCCGGGTAGCTGGTGAACGCGATGTCGATCTCGCCGGAGATCACGCTCTCCACCGCTTTCGGGCCGCTGGCCACGACGATCGGCTCGACGTCGAGGCCTTCCTGCTTGAAGTAGCCCTTCTCGACCGCCTGGTACAGCGGAGCGACATCGACCACCGGTAGCAGGCCGACCTTGAGCTTGGGTTTCTCGATGGCGCCCGTGGTGCCCGAGCCGCCACCGCTCGGGTTGTTGGACGAGCCGTCGAGTGCCCCGCAGCCGCTGAGCGCGGTCACCAAGGCGACGGTGGCGGAGATGATCGGGATCCACACGCGCGACCGGATGTCGCCGCGTCTAGGCATTGCCTCTCCTCGATTTCTTGCTCTGTGAATGTTTTGCAAGGTCGCTCCCCGACGTACCGGCGCGACTCTAGGGCCGATCCCGGTCGGTCACAATGGGTCGTTGACCGGTTTCTGTTCGTCCTTTTTGATCACACTTTCAGGTCGAATGGCCAAACGGACTAATCGTCTGCGTAGTCCGGTGGCCACACCTTGCCCTCTTTTGGGGCCTCCGATCGGCAACCGGGTGATGGGTTGGTGGCCAATTCACGCGACTCGTACCTGCGGAGACGCGGTCGCCGGGAGCGCGGGCGCGCCCTCGCCCGCGCGTCGAAAGGCGGTCACTGACCGTCGGGGGTGTCGGAGAATCCCGGACGTCGCCGCCCCGCCGGTTTCGCTTGATCAAAAAGAAGGGCCGGGACGGGGGTGGTATATCGGAAATGATCTCTCCGGGGTTCCGCTCATCGAGATCATCAAAAGGATCATGGGATGTCTCCGGGTGTGGGTGATCATTTCCGGAAATAAGTGGGTATGGAATATGTGATCACTCGTGCCGGAGCCCGCCACACCGGTGTGCGACGCGGTCGCCCCGGTTGGCGATGTGCCGATGACCGGTTCACGGCGCTTGTCTGTCCGTCGCGGTGAAACGCGCCCGAATTGTCCGGTTGCGTCGTCTGTCGCGGCGAAAACGATGTGATAACCGACACCTGGTTGATCGACATGCATGGTCGGCCGAGTGGGGCCGCCGGATTTCCCGCGCCTGGCGCGCTGACCTCGGGCAAGGCTGCCGAAGTGACCTCGCGGCCGGATCATGGTGGGATCACGGTCTGTGTTTGACCCGTTGCACCTGGGCGAGTTCGGTGCTCAAACGGACGAACGAGCCCCGCCGAAGGGCCTATTCGGATACAAAACGATCGTTATCGTGGACCTTGATCCGCCGCTGGTGGGACGCGAGTCTGCGCCAAACCTCCCCGATAGGCTTACATCGGCGCATAGTTTTCGCTACCTTCTGTGCCCACAGTGAGGTGGAGCGCCACCGATGTAGTGAGGAGGCTGCGCGGGTGCGGGTTCGGCGGTTCGTGCCGTCGTGCTCAAGGCCGAGCAGGCTCGAGGGGAACACCGTGGCCGCCGCGGACGACCCAGGTCGGGATGGGTTGACCTAGGTGGCCTTGGGCCGCGATGCTTCGCGCCGGACGGATTTCGCATGCGCGAAACCCGGGCGGTTCGAGGTGGAGTGGATTGGGTGCCGCGAGCCGGAGCGACAGGTTGTGAGGACTGGAGCTATGTGACCTGACGTTCGGTGTCGAACGAGACTCACTCTCGTTTGGTGTCCTTCTCATTGCGGTAATCGTCCGTTCGAGCTGGCCTTCCGGGTACCGGGCTACTGGCTCAAACGCAGGGAGTGTGCTGGGAGTGCCCGACCAGAACGCTGGGGTCGCAGGTAGCTCGGGGATCGGTCGCCAGGCGGCGTCGCCAGGCGGCGAACACACCGACACAGGTGCCAGGCCCCAAGGGACCCGCGCGCCCGGCGGCAAGAACGCCCGCGCGGGCTCGCCATGGCGCATGCGCAACTGGCGGCTGCGCACCAAGGTTCTCGCCGTCCTCATCGTCCCGACATTGACCGCTCTCGCGCTCGGTGGACTGCGCGCGCAGGAGGACCTGCAGCGCGCGGACGAGTTCCGCCAGACGGTCAACCAGGTCGACCTGGCCCGCAACGTCACAAGACTCGTGCACGAGCTGCAGAAGGAACGCACGCTCGCCGTCGACAACGTGGCCGGCGGTCGTAGCGCGGGCAACCGCGCCGAGTTGGACACCCAGATCAACAAGGTGAACAACGAGCAGGAGCAGCTGCGGCAAGCCGCGGGTCGCGTGAACACCGACGACGAAGGCGCTGTGGAGCGCTACCGGCGCGGTCTGCAGCGGCTCGCCGGTCTCGACGCGCTGCGCGAGGCCGCGAAGTCGACCGAGTACCCGCACCTGGCGGTCCGGGCGGCGTACACGTCGATCATCGAGGCGCTGGTCCAGCTCGGCCGCGAGGTCAACACCGCGGTCACCGACCGGGACCTGCTGCGCCAGGCCACGACGGTGCAGTCGCTGTCGGAGATCAAGGAATTCGCCTCGCAGGAGAACGCGGCGCTGCAGATCGCCGCGTCCGTGAACTCGTTCCCGTCCGACCTGCTCAACGAGGTCCGGGCGGCCGGGGCGAGCTTCCAGGCCGCCGTCGCCGGGTTCCGCGCCAACGCCACGCCGCAGGAACTGCAGTACTTCGCTGACACCTTCTCCGGCCCCGAGGTCGACAACCGCGAGCGGCTCAAGTCGACGGCGTTCAACAACGCCGAGAACGGCCAGACCCTCCAGATCGACAAGCAGACGTTGATCAAGGACGGGACCGCGGCGGTCGACAAGCTGCGGACGGTCGAGGACAGCCTGCTGGCCAAGCTGCGGGACAGCTCGGACGCGCTGGCCACCACGCGGACCAACTCGGCGTGGACCAACGCGGCCATCGTGCTCGCGCTGCTGATCGCCGCGCTGATCCTGATGGCGATGGTGACGCGCTCGATCCTGAAGCCGCTGCGGGTCCTGCGGACCAACGCGCTGGACATCGCGTACACCAGGCTGCCCGAGACGGTGCAGCGCATCCTGGCCGACCCGGACCCCGTCGCGGCGTCCAAACAGGCGGTCGAACCGATGCCGCTGTTCACGCGTGAGGAGACCGGTGAAGTCGCCCGCTCCTTCGACGCGGTCCACGAACAGGCCGTCCGAATGGCCGCCGAGCAGGCGCTGCTGCGCGACAACGTCAACTCGATCTTCGTCAACCTGTCCCGCCGCTCGCAGGCGCTGGTCGAACGCCAGCTGAACCTGATCGACCGGCTGGAGCAGGACGAGCAGGACCCCGACCAGCTGGCCAGCCTGTTCGAGCTGGACCACCTGGCCACCCGGATGCGGCGCAACTCCGAAAGCCTGCTGGTGCTCTCGGGCACCGGCCTGTCACGCCAGCTGACGCGGCCCGTGCCCGCGGCCGACGTGGTCGGCGCCGCCGTGTCCGAGGTCGAGCAGTACGCCCGCATCGAGGTGCTCTCCGCGCCCGAGGTGGCGGTCCAGGGCCGCGCGGTCAACGACCTCGTGCACCTGATCGCCGAACTGCTGGACAACGCGACGTCGTTCTCCGAGCCGGAGAAGAAGGTCACCGTCCGGATGGCGGCCACCCGCAAGAAGGAACTGGCCATCCAGATCACCGACCAGGGTGTCGGCATGTCGGCGGACGAGATCGAGACCTCCAACCGCAGGCTGGCCGACCCGCCGGACATGGACGTCTCGGTGACCAGGCGAATGGGCCTCTACGTGGTCGCGCGGCTGGCCCAGCGGCACAACATCCAGGTCCGGCTGCGGGACAACGAGGACATCGACGGCGGTCTGATCGCCCGGATCATCGTCCCCGCGTCGCTGATCCAGTCCTCGCGCGGCGTGCACGCCACGAACCTGACGCCGACCGGCGGCATCCCCACGATCACCCCGTCCGCCGAGAACTCGATGAGTGGGACCGGCTCGATGGGCAGCGGGTCGATGGGTGGCGGGTTCGGCACCGGTGGCATGGCCGGAACGGGCGTCGGCACCGGCACGTTCGGGGGCGAGCGCACACCGCCGCCGCCGTCACGGCCGGGTGGCGGCATCGCCAGCGCCTTCACCGGCAGCCTGCCCCGCGTCGGCCCCGAGGACTCGGCGGACTCCGGCTCGATGCCGTCGTACCCGTCGGGGTCCTACCCGCCGGTGACCGAGAGCAGCACCAACGGCAGCGTTCCCGAGACCGGCGAGTCCACCCTGCGGTGGTCGCCGGACCAGCTCGGCCAGCCGTCGCACGACGAGGCGCCGACGCACATCCAGCCGCTGCCGGAACCCCCGGAGCAGCCAGCGACGTCGTCGCTGTTCGGTGACGCGTTCGCCGAGGAGAAGGCCGCCCGCGAAGCCGCGAACCCGCGGCCGGCACCGCCGCCGCCACCGGCGAACCCGGACCTGGACGCGCCGACCGAGCGCCTGCCGATCTACGAGGCCGTGCTGTCCCAGTGGTTCGAGGAAGGCGACGGCGAGAAGCGCACGCCACCGGCCTCGGAGCGCGGCAGGCCGACCCCGCCACAGGCATCGGCCACGCCACCACCGGCCGTCGAGCCGCCCGCGCCGCGCGGGGAGGCGACCATGCCGCCGCCCGCGCACGTGGAGACCATGAACGGCGACACTCCGCACGTCGACCAGCACGTCGAACCGGAGCCGGTCGCCCAGGCCGAGCCGCAGCCCGAACCGGAGCCGGAGCCGGAGCCGAGCCCCGCTCAGTCCGCCTGGCAGTCGCCCGGCGACGAGGGCTGGCAGGCCGCGCAGTCGCTCACCAAGTCCCAGCCCGAGGTGATCACCTCGGCCGGTCTGCCCAAGCGGGTGCCGAAGGCTCAGCTGATCCCCGGCTCCGCACCCAGCAGACCGACCTCCAACCAGCAGCAGGCGCAGCGCGCCCCAGCACTGCCGCCGCGCTCGGCTGACGCCGTGAGAGGCAGGATGTCGAGTTTCCAGCAAGGGATCCGCCGTGGTCGACACGCACTCGTCGAGACTTACGCTGGTGACCAGGATTCAGCCGAGAGCCGTCAAGACGAGGAGCAGGAGTGACGACCGCGACGACTAACCAGCCAGGCAGTTTCGGCTGGCTGATCACCGATTTCGTTCGGCAGGTGCCCGGAGTCGCGCACGCGGTGGTGGTTTCGGCGGACGGCCTGCTGTTGGCCGGGTCCCAGGGCCTGCCCCGGGACCGCGCCGAGCAGCTGTCCGCTGTGGCGTCCGGACTGGTGAGCCTCACTGCGGGTGCCGCGAGGTGCTTCGAGGCCGGCGGGGTCAACCAGACCGTCGTCGAGATGGACAGGGGATATCTCTTCCTCATGTCGATCTCGGACGGTTCTTGTCTCGCCGTGCTCGCCGCACCCAACTGCGACATAGGCTTGGTCGCCTACGAGATGACGCTTCTGGTCGAGCGGGTCGGCCAGCAGATGACGCCCGAACTACGGGCGCAGCTGCAAGGCGCGCAGCGAAGATAAGCCGGGTTGGCGGGGTGAGCGCAGATGGCTAGAGGTCACCGAGCCTCAGGCGGTCGGTTCGGCGCGGACTTTTCGTATCAGGACTGGGCATCAGCCGGGTTCCGATTCGACGAGCCCGACGCGGGAGGCCCCGACGACGATGATGACGCCGCGCCCGACGTGGCCGTTTATCACGAGCCCGATGAGGCGTTGGACGAGCAGGACCATCGGCTGCCGAGCCGGCCGGAGCGGAGGCAAGAGGAAATGCCGGAGCGAGGTTGGGAGGACCTGCCCGAGCACGGACTTGGGGATCCACCGAACAGGATCGACCTGGACGGCTACCGGGCGAGGTTGTTCGGTGGGCCAGGCGCTAGCCTGTACGGCGACCCGGGGGTGCCCAGGCAGAACGACTGGAACTCCGACCAGCTCCCCGCGGTCTCAGCCGCTACGGAGTGGGAGGAGCCAGTCAGGGCCGAACCCATCGCGGAGACCGGTTCGCTGGTCCGGCCGTACACCAAGACAGGTGGACGCACGCGGTCCGACTACGACCTGGCCATCGAGGCGCTGGTGTCCACCAGTGACCGAGGACGGCTGCCCGAGGCCGCGGTGCTGCCCGAGCACAGGTCGATCTGTGGACTGTGCCTGGACACGCGCTCGGTCGCCGAGGTGGCCGCCCACTTGCGTCTGCCACTCGGCGTGGCCCGGGTGCTGATTGGTGACATGGCGGGCATGGGGCTCGTGCTGATTCACCAGAGCGGCATGGTTGTCGGTGACCGGCCGTCGATCGAGTTCATGGAAAGGGTGCTCAGTGGGCTCCGCAGGCTCTAGTCCTCACAACCCGCGGGCCGTGGCGCGTCAGGCGACGACGTCCGCGAAGATCGTCGTCGCCGGTGGTTTCGGCGTCGGTAAGACCACGTTCGTCGGAGCGGTCTCCGAGATCGTGCCGCTGACCACCGAGGCGGTGATGACCGAGGCGAGCCAGGACGTCGACGACCTGTCGGCGACGCCGAACAAGACCACCACCACGGTGGCGATGGACTTCGGCCGTGTCTCGCTCGACTCGGATCTGATCCTGTACCTGTTCGGCACCCCCGGCCAGCACCGGTTCTGGTTCATGTGGGACGACCTGGTCAGGGGCGCGATCGGCGCGATCGTGCTCGTGGACACCCGACGGCTGGCCGACGCGTTCGCGGCGATCGACTTCTTCGAGGACCGGCAGCTGCCGTACATCGTGGCGATCAACTGCTTCGAACGCGTGCTGCACCACCGCGTCGAAGACGTGCGCGACGCGCTGACCATCGAGCCGTCCGTGCCGGTGGTGACGTGTGACGCGCGTGATCGGGAGTCGACCAAGGAAAGCCTGATCACGTTGGTCGAGCACGCGATGCACCAGCGGATGTCGGCCCGCGCGGTCTGATCTGCTCTCTTGTCCAGCGGCTGTCGCCCTCAGGGGCGGCGGCCGTTTTGGTGTGCCCGCAGGTCGGTGAGGGCGGCACCGGTGATGTCGTGGATTCGTTGCAGCGCAGTGGTGTCGAGCTGGATGTAGGACTCGAAACCTTTCGTGCCAACGAGAGTGATGGTGGCTTCGTCGTTGAGTTCGTCGACGGTGTACGTGGCGCGGATGCCGCAGTCGACGATCATCGCAACGTCGACCCGGACATGATCGGTCATCGTTCGGAGTATGGCATGTACGTGCATGGATGACGTACGCACAAACGAATGAACTTGAGCGCTGATGATCGCTGGCTAGCGTAGCGTGGCGGCATGGACGGTCGTGACGACAGCCCCATCGGACAGCGCAGACAGCTGGGTGCGGCGATGCGCAGTTACCGCAGGGAAGCGGGACTGGATCGGGAAGAAGCGGCTGAACTCATCGAAGTGACCGGGCCGACGCTGACTCGGAAGGAAGGCGGGTTCACCAGGTTCAAGCGCGCCGAGATCGAGGTGCTCACGAAGGCATATGGGGTGGGTGAGGCAGAGGTCGAAGCCCTGATCGATCTGGCGCGGGAGGTTCGAGCGAGCCGGAAGCGCGGCGAGTTTCCCCTGTTCCTGCCAGTGAAGGCGCGTGCATTCCTGGAGTTGGAGCGCGACGACGCGATCGAGATCCGCGTGGCGACAATCAGTGTGATTCCGCTGTACTTCCAGACCGAGGACTACATGCGGTCGCTGTGGCTGAACAACGGCGATCTTCTTGCGCCGCCACGAATCAACGAACTGGTCGATCTTCGACAGGAGCGGCAGCAAGTCCTGCTCAAGGAGGAGCCGCCAAAGATAAGGGCAGTCATTCATGAATGTGCCCTGCGGATCCCGGTCGGTGGCCCCGCGGTGATGAGCAACCAGTTGAGCCACCTCGCGAAGGTCTGTGATCTGCCCGGTGTCGAGGTGCAGGTTCAGCCCATGTCGGCAGGTGCTTGCCCGGGCATGGATACGACCTTCTACCTACTCAGACTCGCAAACGGCCCAGCCGGTGACATGGTTCAAATCCACACGCACAATGAGACCTTCTATCGCGATCGACCCAACGCCACTGAGGCCTATATCGTGGGTTGGGACCGTCGTTCGGTCGCCGCGTTGAACCTTCAGGCGTCCAAGAAGCTGATTCTCGACGCGGCGGCGCACTTCGGGACCTGATACCGACAGCTAACCACCGAAGGTCGTGACATAGCGATGAATCAGTGGCGCAAGTCGAGCTTCAGCGATGGGGCTGGTGGCAGCAACGAGTGTGTTGAGGTCGCCCGCCCCCACGATGCTCCCGTTGGCATCAGGGACTCCAAGTCCCCGGACACCGGGCACCTTCATGTCCCGGCATCCGCCTTCGCCGCCTTCACCCGCACCCTCAAATGACAGGCCGGACCGGCTGGTTTCCGGCCAGCCGGTCCATCACCTGCTTCTCTCAGCGGCCCAGGTACGTCTTCACCCGGTCGGCCGCCGCCTGCGCGTCCGCGATCGCGCGACCGGTGTCGCCGACGATCTTGCCGTCTTTCTTCAACGCCACACCGTTCACGAACACCCACTGCACGTTCGCGGGCTGAGTGTTGAATACAACCTGCGCGGGCCAGTCCACCTTCGGCGCGAAGTTCAACGCCTGCGTGTCGATCACCAGCAGGTCCGCCTTCTTACCCGGCGTCAGCGAGCCGATCTCCTTGTCCAACCCCAGCACCTCGGCGCCGCCGAGCGTTGCCATCCGCAGCACGTCCGTCGGCGTGGGGTAGCGGTCGGGATCCTTGGACAACGCGCGCTGCAGGCCGACCGCGGCACGCATGTTGTTGAACATGTCCGACGTGTCGTTCGTGCCGCCGTCCAATCCGAGGCCGACCTTCATGTTGCGGGTCTTCATGTCCGGCACGCGCGCCACGCCGGACGCCAGGCGCATGTTCGACAACGGGTTGTGCGCCACGCGGACGTCGTGCGCCGCCAGCTCGTCCAGTTCGGCGTCGGTCATGTGGATGGTGTGGCCGGTCAGCAGTCCCGGCCGCAGCGCGCCTGCCCTGCGCAGCGCGTCCATCTGGCCGGTCGCCGGGTCCGTCTTGGACTCGTGCAGGTGCACGTTCAACGACACGCCCAGTTCCTCGGCCAGTTTCTCCGACGCGAGGGTGTTCTCGTAGTTCCCGGTGGCCGGGTGTGTGCCGATCATCAGACGCGCCAGCGGATTCGGGTCGATCACGTCCTTCTTCACCCGGCGGATCTCCTGGCTGATCGCGGGATCCTTGCCGCCCATGTACGTGAACACGAAGCGCTGCTTGGAGTCCACCAGCGCCCGCAGATCGCCGCGGTTGAAGTCCGCGTTGAACGCGTGCGGCCAGTCGTTCACGGTCGTGACACCTGTGGACAACGAATCCAGCGCCGACAACCGGCCACCCGCATAGGCGTCCGCACTGTTCATCGGCGAGCGCTGCAGCGGTAGCACGCATTCGTCGAGCCAGCCGTTGAGCTCCTTGTCCGTCGCGCAGCCGCGGATCAGCGACTGCCACAGGTGCGTGTGCAGGTCGACGAACCCGGGCATGATGATCTTGTCTCGCCCGTCGACGACCTGGGCGCCGCTCGCCCGCAGCCCCCGGCCGACTGCCGCGATCGTGTCGCCGTCGATGAGCACATCGGTGTTCTCCAGCGTGCCCAGTTTCGCGTCCATGGTGATCACCATGGACGCGTCGCGGATCAGCGTCCCGCCGTCGCCCGCCGCATCGATGTCCCGCCGACCGAGGTCGACCAGGAATGCACTGGCGATGACCAGCGCGAACGCCAGTACGAGAAGTTTCTTGGCCACAGTGACCGAAACTATCTACTTCGGACCGAAACCGCAGGGTCAACCCGTGGCTGAACCTTGCGCCGGTCGTCGTCAAAGCCTGAGGCCCCGGCCCTGCCGGTAGCTCGCCTCCGCGCTGGGGACACGGCTGGCAGAGTCGAGCACGTTGGGCATCATCGCGACGAGTGATTCCCGGTCCGGCATGATCACCCGCGCGTTCGCCACCGGGTTGGCACCGGTCATCGGCGAGATCACCAGGACCTCGTCGTGGTCGGCGACCAGGTCCGAGTTGGTCGACCGCGCGCTGCCGCCGTCCATGTAGCGCCTGCCGTCGATCGTCACCGGCGGGAAGACGCCCGGCACCGAACAGCCGCCGAGGGCAAGTGCGCGCATGCCCACATGCTCTCCATGCCAAACTTGATCGGTGCACCCTGTTATGCGTCTTGTCTCACGTCGCCATGCCGAAGGCAGCCGTCCCGGTTTCCGCACCGACGGCCACCGGATCGCACTGGCGATCGAAGGCGGCAGCAGCAGGGGCACGTATTCGAGCGGCATGGTCATGGCGCTCGAAGAACTCGGGCTGACCAGGTGTTTCGACGCCGTCTACGGGTCGTCGGCAGGTGCGCTCAACGGCGCGTGGCTGTTGTCCGGGCGTGCGTTGACGGGAATGCGTGGCTGGTGGGACCCGGAGATCATGCGCGAGGTCATCAACCCGTGGCGTTTTCTGCGCGGCAAGCCCGTTGTCGACACGCAGTACCTCGTCGACACCGTGTACCAGGAACTCACGCCGATGGACTTCCCGGCCATCCTGGCCAATCCCGTCTCCTACCACCCGATGGCCACCGACGCGGAGACCGGCGAACCGGTGGACCTGCGGCCGTACATCCGGAAAGTCGAAGACCTGAAAACGGCGTTGCGCGCGACGACCTGTATGCCCGTTCTCGCGGGAAAGCCCGTTTTCCTTGCCGGGCGGCGGTTTGTCGACGGTGGCGTGGCCGAGCCGTTGCCGTTCCGGACCGCGCTGGCCAACGGCGCGACGCACGTGCTGATGCTGCGCACCAGACGCGCGACCGAACGTCCCGCCAAACCCCGCCGGATGCACAGCATGGTCGTACCACGGGCTTTACCCGGCCTGCGCAGTGTGTGGGTCCAGCAATACCCGCGCGACATGGCCGACGAGCAACTGCTGACCGAACTGCCCACGGTCATGTCGATCCGCCCGCCCACCGACGCTCCCAACGTGTCCGCGTTGGAACGTGACACCGCCTTGTTGCGCAAGGCCGTGATGATGGGCCGCCAAGCCGTCCACGCCGCCTTGGCTTCTTAGTCCTCCACCAGCGACACCGAGGTGATCCGGTGCAGGGCGAAGCGGTGCGTCTCCGAGCGTGTCGAGTCCAGTCCTTCGAGGACACCCGCGCCGACCCGGACCGGTTCGATCACGCGCTGGCTCGCGGTCCCGTGCGCGTCGACGTAGCCGATGTACACGTTCCGCCCGTTCGTCACGGCTTCCTGAAGCAGGGCAAGGGTTTCGGACGTATCCGCGCCGCGGCCACCGGCCAGCGCGACCGTCCGTCCGCGACGGGTCCCCGCCGCCTTGTCGCCCGCGCGCATCGAGCTGACCAGATCGGCGAGCTGCTCCGGGCTGGCCGGCCTGGGCAGTCCGCTGGTCTTGGGCCGTTGCCGCAGCGGCACACGCAGTCCGCTCGACCGCATGTCCATCAACCGGCCTTCGGCGTCCTCCGCCGACGGCGCGAAACCCGCTGCTCGCAACTCTTCCAGCACATCCGCCAACGGCACCGGGCTGACGAGCACACCCGGCGCGATCTTGCGCAGCTCCAACCGAGTGCCCACCGAGCTCGCCGCGACTTCCGTGAGCAACGCTTCGTCGTCGCAACGCAGGAAGGACATCGCCGCCCCGCCGCGTAGCTGGCCGTGTCGCCGTGCCACGTCGTCGATCATGTACGTCAGCGCCTGCGGGACCGGCGTGCGTGACCGCTTCCGGAACAGCTCGTGCAGGTCCGTCGACGTGCGCCCGGCGTCGAGCGCCCGCCTGACCGACGTCTCGCTGACCCGGTAGACCGTTGCGCCACCAGCGGATTCGACGTCGGCGACCAGGTTGATCTCGTGGCCGAGGCTCTGCTCCAACGGGCCGGGCGCGACCACCGTCAGGTCCGCCTGCACCAGCACGTGGTCGACGGGCGTCGGCATCGCCTCGGCCATCCGCTTCGCCGCGACCGCGGGACCGTCCTCCAGCAAGGCCCGCGCGGACGTCGTCAGCGTGCCGAAAGCCACCAGGCCGAGCGCTTGCGCCTCACGGACCGTCCAGAACACCAGCTCGTCCCGCAGTCGCCCACCCCTGCGCGGCGCACGCCAGGCCAGCAGCCCGGCCAGTTCCTCGACCGAGTCGACTCCGGTGCCCGGCTCGAACTCGGCGAGCGCGTCCAGCACCCGTCGCCGGGCGGTCGGCGCCAGCGGGCGGCGCAGTTCCTCCGACAGGGGAGCGATCACCTTGTCCCGCAGGTCCTTGCTACCCGCCAGGCCCGGCAACCGGGGCAGGTCGAGCCAGACCGATGCCAGCGTGGCCCACCTGTGCGGCGGGGTGGCCGCCAGCCAGATGTCCGCCTGCGTGGTCGGCGCCCACTGCGGGGACGTCGTGTCCGTCGCGACCACCAGGCCCGCACCGAACGCGAGTTCGGCGATCAACGTGCAGCGCACCTCGTCCGCCCGCAGCTCACGGGCCAGTTTGCGGATGTCGCGCACGCCGAGCCCGCCCGCGCGCAGCACCGGCGGCGGATCCGCCGACCACAGCGTGATCAGCTCCTCGGTGTGCCGGATCAGCTCCATCGCCTCACCGGCCGCTGTGGAGTCCACAGTGGAAAGCGTGTGTGCGGTGGTCTGCACGGGCGGCGGGTTGACCTTGACCTGACCCATCGGGTTCGCGCCGCGCAGCGCCAGCCCGACCTGCCTCGGCAGTTCGACCGTCTCGGCGTCCAGCCGCAGCAGCAGACCGCGCGCCAGCAGCTTCTGCACCGGGGTCTGCGCCTGCTCCAGCGGTACGAGCGAGTTCGCGTCCCGGCTGCGGCCGGTCGGCTGCCCCTCGGCGAGCGTGGCGAGCAGCCTGCGCTCCGGTTCGGACAGTTCCGCGAGGACCGGGGCCAGGTCGTTGCCGTCGAGTCCGGCCGACCGGCGCCCGAGTCCGCCGGGGAACATCCCGGCCGCCTCCCGTGCCGACGGGACCACGCTCAACGCGTTGTCCGGACCCCACGCCAACGCCAGGTCGACCAACGTGTCCACGGCTTCCCGCACGCGTTTGCGCGGCACCTTCGTGCCAAGCATCGTGGCCACATCGGCCAGTGCGACCGTGCGGGTGTCCGCGTCGCACAGCAGGAGCGCGTCGAGGACCGCCAGAGTGAACGTGTCCAGCGACTCCGCCGCACGCGCGACGGACGCGCGACTGCCCGCGCGAGTCGCCAGAACGGACGTATCCGCAGGTATCGGCGTTGCCAGGTCCGGGCGCGCACCGAGCAGCCGGGCCAACGCGGCGTCGTCCCGCTCGCGCAGCCACTCGGTTAACGTGGAGACTGACACCCTGACCACGGTATACGCGCGTGCTCCGGCACGTGCGAGGTCGGGTACCGTACGGGCGGATTTCCGCATCGAGATGCGGCTGTACTTCGAGGAGGAGTCGGTGGCCAAGGGCAACCCGGACCGGATCGAACCAACCTGGCCCGAGAAGCCGGCGAACGCCGCGCATCCGGTCAGTGAACTCGCTGCCGACAGGCAGGGCGCGCTGTCGCCGTTCGGCGACGTCACCTTCCCGCTGCCGGTCGAGGACCTGGGCTACGAGCACCCGGTCACGGAGATCAACAAATAAATCGTTCATTCGCGGGGAGCTAGAGAAATGCCAGTACCCGGTCCTGGTTATTCGATCACCATCCGGGTCGAGGCCCCACCGTCGGCGAGCGCCGCTGGCGACCTGACCTCGGCAGTCGGCCGGGTCGGTGGCGTCATCACGGCGTTCGACGTCGTCGAGTCGCACGCCGACCGAGTGGTCGTCGACATCACGTGCAACGCGACGTCCGCCGAGCACGCCAACGAGATCACCGCCGCCCTGGGGGAACTGCCGGGCGTCGCGGTGCGCAAGGTCTCGGACCGAACCTTCCTGATCCACCTCGGCGGCAAGCTCGAGGTGCACTCCAAAGTCGCGCTGCGCAACCGTGACGACCTCTCCCGCGCCTACACCCCCGGTGTCGCGCGGGTCTGCCAGGCGATCGCGGCCAACCCCGAGGACGCCAGGCGCCTGACCATCAAGCGCAACACGGTCGCGGTCGTCACCGACGGCTCGGCCGTGCTGGGTCTCGGCAACATCGGCCCGGCCGCGTCCCTCCCGGTGATGGAGGGCAAGGCGGTGCTGTTCAAGAAGTTCGCGGATGTGGACGCGTGGCCGATCGTCCTGGACACGCAGGACACCGACGAGATCATCCGGACCGTCGAGCTGATCGCCCCGGCGTACGCGGGCATCAACCTCGAGGACATCGCGGCGCCGAGGTGCTTCGAGATCGAGGCGCGGCTGCGCGAGAAGCTGGACATCCCGGTCTTCCACGACGACCAGCACGGCACCGCGATCGTGGTCGTCGCCGCGCTGCGCAACGCGCTGAAGGTCGTCGACAAGCCGCTCGAGGACTGCAAGATCGTGGTCTGCGGCGTCGGCGCGGCCGGGTCGGCGATCATCCGCCTGCTGCTGCACCGCAAGCCCAAGGACATCATCGCGGTCGACATCAACGGCATCGTGCACTCCGGCCGCGGCGACCTGGACTCGAACCTCGAGCAGATCGCGGCGAACACCAACAAGGACGGCGTGTCCGGCAGGCTGCACGACGCGCTGGTCGGTGCGGACGTGTTCATCGGCGTCTCCGCGCCGAACCTGTTCGGTGCCGAGCAGGTCAAGACGATGGCGAAGGACCCGGTCATCTTCGCGCTGGCCAACCCGGACCCGGAGATCGACCCGCTGGAGGCGCAGCAGCACGCGGCGATCGTCGCGACCGGCCGCAGCGACTACCCCAACCAGATCAACAACGTCCTCGCGTTCCCCGGCGTGTTCCGCGGCCTGCTCGACGCGCAGGCGCACACGATCACGGACTCGATGCTGCTGGCGGCGGCCGACGCGATCGCCGACGTGGCCGACGGCGACCGGATCAACGCGTCGTTCATCGTGCCCAGCGTGTTCGACGCGGCGGTCGCCCCTGCGGTGGCCGAAGCCGTGAAGAAGGCCGCGACCAGTAAGGACTGATGTGCCGATGACCAACACGGCGCGGGTGATCACGGCGTCGAACCGGGCGGCGGCCGGTGTCTACGAGGACCGGACGGGCCCGATCATCGTCGACTGGCTGCGGGTTCGTGGCTACGACGTGCCTGCGCCGGTGGTCGTCCCCGACGGCGGGCCGGTGGCCGCGGCGCTCCGCGAGGCCGTCGCCACGGGCGTGAACGTCGTCATCACGACCGGCGGCACAGGCATCACACCGACCGACCGCACGCCTGAGGCCACCTCGTCCGTGCTGGACTACGAGATCCCCGGCCTGGCGGACGCCGTGCGGGCCGCCGGCCTGCCCGAGGTTCCCACGGCCGCGCTGTCGCGTGGCCTGGCGGGGGTGGCCGGGTCGACGTTGGTGGTGAACTTGCCGGGGTCGACCGGTGGCGTGCGAGACGGCCTCGGTGTGCTGGAAGGTGTGCTCGACCACGCGGTGGACCAGTTGGGCGGCGGTGACCACGCCAGGCAGACCGGCCAGATCGCCCCGGCGAAGGTCCTCCGGGCGGTGGTGACCGAGTCGCCCCTGTCGGTCGAGGAACACGGCGAGATCGTCGCCGACCGGGCGGCGGGAGCGGTGGTGACCTTCGGCGGCGTGGTCCGCGACCACGACCGCAACAAGACGGTCCGGGACTTGTCCTACAGCGGGCACCCGAGCGCGGCGGAGGTCATCGAACGGGTCGCCTTGGAGATCGCGTCGTCCCGGCCGGGCCTGCGGGGGATCGCGGTCAGCCACCGGATCGGCGATCTTGCGATCGGCGACGTGGCGCTGGCCTGCGCGGTCTCGGCGGAACACCGGGCAGAGGCGTTCGCGGCCTGCTCGGACCTGGTCGACGAGGTGAAACGGCAGCTGCCGATCTGGAAGCACCAGACCTTCGCCGACGGCACCGACGAGTGGGTCAACTGCCCGTGAAACCTGGTGAGTGTTTGGCCGGGTCAGAACCCGGCCAACCCACTCACGAGGGCTGAGCTGGGAAAGGCTGAAGCCCGGAATCCGGTCGTGTCACCGGATTCCGGGCTTCGCTCAGCTCACCAAGGTCACTTGGTGGTCAGCTTCTGACCCGGGAAGATCAGGTTCGGGTTGCTGACGGTTCCCGCGTTCTTCGCAGCCAGGGTCTTCCAACCACCCTGGACGTTCAGCTTCGAGGCGATGCTCGAGAGCGTGTCGCCGACCACGACGGTGTAGTCACCGGCGCCGGTCTGGACGGGGGCGGTGGCGGGCTTCGGCGCGGTGGCGGGCTTCGGGGCCGCCTTCTTCACCGGCGCCGGAGCTGCCTTGGCCTTCTTCGGGGTGGCCTTCTTGGCCGGGGCCGCGCTGCCGCCGCCGAGGCCCTTCGGGCCGCACTTCGGCCACGCCTTGATGCCCTGCGTACGCAGCACGTTCTCGGCGACGCGGATCTGCTCCTCACGGGAGGCGCCAGCCGCGCTGCCGGAACCGCCGTTGGCGGCCCAGGTACGCGGGTGGAACTGCAGACCGCCCTTGTAGCCGTTGCCGGTGTCGATGTTCCAACGACCGCCGCTCTCGCACTGGGCGACTGCGTCCCAGTTGACGCGGCCTTCAGCCTGCGCCGGTGCCGCTGCGATCGCCAGGGGCGCGCCGACCGCGAGGCCTGCGATGGCGACGCGAGCGATGGTGCGGGTGGCGAGGGTGGGCCTGCGGTGCTTGCCGGAGTTGGTCATTTCACTCTCACCTCCAGCGCCTGCTGGTCCTGCACGCGGGAGAGGTCACTCGGGGTTCGCTCTCCTGCCCCCGTCCGGAAGTTGTCTCTCACTCGGGGCTGGGTCCTGCGAGCCCACCGGACGGGGTTCGGCGCTGCGGGCTCTCAGGTCTAGCGGGTTGGTCGGGTCCAACCCGAGAGCGACCGTACGTAACCAGAACCGAGATCGGAAATTTATCTGGGCGTGACCTAGGTCACAGTAACGTCATGACACCCCCCGCGATGAGTCATATATCCCCAGCTAGGGGCGCCGTTATCGGTTCGTTTCCTTGTCGAGATTTTTCACTCTAAGTGAGACCTGTGTCTCGCGTGTCGCAGCCCGGTTGGGCTGTTCGTGAACGCCCGTTTAGCCCCCTGCGAACGGCGGGAGGACGTCCAGCTGGGTCCCGTCCGACAGCCGTGTCGCGGGCGACCGGACCGCGATCCCGTCGAGCAGGAAGCTGCACGCGGTCAGCACGCCGCTGAGCTTCTCGCCGTGCCGTTCGGAGACGGCTCGGGCGGCGTCTGCCACGGTCGCGCCCGCTGGGAGGGCGATGTTCTCCTCCTGGATCCCGGCTGCGGCGCGAGCGCCTGCGAAGTACCGGACCTGGATTGTGACCTTGTCACTCACTCGCGTGATTCTAGTCTCGGATAGACATACATACCGAATGTATGTTTTTATCGGTCTATGGGGATCCGCAAAGTGGCCCGACTGAGCCGGGCGACCGTTGACTACCGAGAGTGTGGCGAGGGGTCACCGGTTGTGTTCGTGCACGGCCTGCTGGTGAACTCGAATCTGTGGCGCAAGGTCGCGCCGCTCGTCGCCGAGGCGGGAAACCGTTGCATAGCGCCGGATTGGCCGCTCGGTGGGCACACGCGACCGGTGCCGGGGGCCGACCTGACGCCGCCGGGCGTCGCCGACCTGATCGCCGAGTTCCTGAACAATTTGGACTTGCGGGACGTCACGCTCGTCGCCAACGACACCGGTGGCGCGCTCGTTCAGCTTGTGCTGGCAAGGAATCCGGTCCGTGTCGGCCGGGCCGTGTTCACCCCGTCGGACTGCTTCGAGCACTTCCTCCCGCAGCCGTTCACGTCGTTGCCGAAGCTCGCGCGCGTGCCGGGCTTCGGCTGGGCGCTGGCCAACGTCCTGCGCTCGCGGGTGATTCAGCGCTCGCCGGTCGGCTTCGGGCTGCTGACGAAACGCCCTGTCCCGCAGGACGTCGTCGACTCCTATCTGCTGCCGAGCCGGACCAGTCCGGCCGTGCGCGCCGACCTGACCCGCTTCGTCCGGACCATCCACAATCGACACACTCTTGACGCGGCGCGGAAAATCGGTTCCTTCGCCAAGCCGGTGCTGCTGGCGTGGGCGAAGGAGGACCGGATCTTCCCGGTGGAGCTCGCCCACCGGCTCGCCGGGATCCTGCCCAATGCGACAGTGACGGAAATACCGGACACCCTGACGCTCGTCCCCGAGGACCGGCCCGACGAACTGGCCGAGCTGATCGTGAAGTTCGTCAGGGCAAACTAGGCGGTATGCCGCGAACCCAGCAGGACCGATCGAGGGCGACGAGGACCGCTTTGATGAAGGCGGCGCGCCCGATGTTCGCCGAGCGCGGCTACGCGAACGTCGCCGCCGACGAGATCGTCGCGGCCGCCGGGTTGACCCGAGGCGCGCTGCACCACCACTTCAAGGACAAGCAGGGCCTGTTCCGCGCGGTGTTCGAGCAGATCGAGACCGAGCTGTCCGACGAGATCGACGCCGCCATCGGGGTGGTCGACGACACCGCGACCCGGATGGCGATCAGCCTGCGGACGTTCCTCGACGTGTGCGAACGCCCCGAGGTCGTGCGGATCGCCCTGCTGGACGCGCCGACCGTGCTCGGCTGGGACACCTGGCGCGCGATCGAGTCGGAGCACGGCCTGAAGCTGATCAACAGCCTGATGACGCAGGCGGCCTCGGAAGGCGTGCTGGCACACGAGCCTTCCGAGGTGCTCGCCCGGTTCGTGTTCAGTGTTCTCGTCGAGGCCGTGATGGTGATCGCGCACGCCGACGACGCGACCGAGGCACGAGCTCAGGTCGAGCACTCGCTCGGCATCGTGTTGTCCGGTCTGTTCAATGCGCCTGGTTGAGCTGCTCGGCGGTCAGCCTGCGCGGCAGCATCACGCTCAACAGCGCGACCACGACGAGCGTGCCGACCGCGATCCAGGTCGCGCTGCGGAAGCTCGCTATATAAGAGGTGACGTCCGGCGTCGCGCCCAGCGCGTTGAAGAACACCACGCCGAGTACCGCGATCCCTACCGAGCTGCCGAGTTGGTCGGCGGCGTTGATGGTGCCGGACGCCGCGCCCGCGTCGCGGCCGTCGATCTCCGCACCGGCCATGGCGAAGATCGGCCCGACCACCGCGCCCATGCCGATCCCGCCGAGCAGCAGCCACGGCGCCAGGCCCCAGAACCCGATCCCGACGTCCATCCTGACGATCAGGACGGCCACCGCCGCGGCCATCACGAGCGCGCCGACGGTCGTGACGTACCGGCCGAACCGCATGACGAGCGTGTTGCTGGGCACGACCGACAGGACCACGCCGAGCGAGAACGGCAGTGACGTCAGCCCGGCTTCCATCGGCGTGAAGCCGAGTCCGAGTTGCAGGGTCAGCGCATAGGGGAGGAAGAACCCGGCCATCGCGGCGAAGAACAAAGCGGCGACGGCCGTACCCGCGCTGAACCCGCGGGACCGGAACAGCCGCATCGGGACGAGCGCCGAACCGCCGCGCGCACGGGAGCTATGTATAAACAGTGCGAACACCGGCAGGGACGCCGCCATGGACAGGAAGGTCCACAGTGGCCAGCCCAGCTCGCGGCCCTGTACGAGCGGCACCAGGACCAGCGCCAACGCCGCCGAGACCAGCAGCATGCCGCGCAGGTCCGGCTTGATCGCGTGCGACGAGCGGGTTTCCGGGACCACCGCGGCGGCGAGCACGAGCGTGATCACGCCGACCGGCACGTTCACCAGGAAGATCGCGCGCCAGCCGAGGCCCCACAGGTCGTGCTCGAGCAGCAGGCCGGACGCGAGCGGTCCGACGACGGAGGCGAACCCGGCGATCCCGCCGAAGAGGCCGCCGGCCGCGGCCCGTTCCGACGGCGGGAACGTGGCGTACATGGTGCTCAGCACCTGCGGGATCATGATCGCCGCGGACAGGCCCTGCAGCAGGCGTGCGCCGACGAGCACCTCGGCGGTCCACGCGATGCCGCAGAACAGCGAGAACAGGGTGAAGGCCGCCATCCCGAGCAGGAACATCCGTTTTCGGCCGAACAGGTCGCCGAGCCGCCCGCCGGTGATCAGGCCGACCGCGAAGGTGAGCGTGTACCCGGCGGCGACCCACTGCGTGGCGGCGGACCCGGTGTGCAGGCTGTTGCTGATCGCGGGCAGTGCGACGTTGACGATCGTCGTGTCGAGCAGGTCCATGAACCCGGCGATCATCAGCACGGCCAGTGCGACCCGGCGGCGTGGGTGCCCGGTGGCGTCGGTCTCGGAGTGCGGCGTGGCCAGCGCGCTGGTGCTCATGGGTGTTTCCTCCGGATATGATGTCTTTAAGAGTAAGAGCTTGTTATGAACTAAGTCTCTTAGTTTGTAAGATAACTAGAGGCTAAGAGGAGTGGTGTGCCATGTCAACCTCGGCTGAGCGCGGCACGTACCCGGTGCCGTCCGACGAGCTGATGCGGTTCGCCGACATGGCCCGCGAGATGAGCGGCCTGACCGTGCTGTTCCACTCCCGGATCGCCGAACAGATGGGTGTGTCGGCCACCGACTACAAGTGCCTCGACATCGCGATGCGCGTGGACGAACCCCTGACCGCTGGCCAGATCGCCAAGATGTCCGGATTGTCGACGGGCGCGGTGACCGGCGTGATCGACCGGCTGGAGAAGCACGGGTTCGTACGGCGCGTGCGTGACCCCCACGACAGACGCAAGGTGCTCGTCGAGGTCACGAAGGTGGACCACGCCAAGTTCGCGCACCTGTTCGCCGGAGCCCTTGATCACATGAAAGAGGTGCTTTCCCGGTTCTCCCCGGAGGAACGGGAGCTCATCGAGCGGTTCCAGCGCGTGTCGATCGAAGGGTTCCGCAAGGAGGCGTTCGCCGGGTTGGACAATGGCTGATGCCCCGATTCAGGTTCGCCGAGGCCGCCAAGCTGCTCGGCGTGAGCGACGACACCATCAGGCGCTGGGTGGACGCGGGTGAGCTGTCGTCCAGCCTCGACGCGTCCGGCCGAAAGGTCGTCGACGGCGCGGAACTGGCCGAGTTCGCCAGGGCGCACGCCAACGAAGTGCCCGATCCGTCCGGAATCGGCCGTTCCGCGCGCAACCGGTTCGTCGGCCTTGTGACGTCCGTCGCGGTGGACAAAGTGATGGCACAGGTGGAAATGCAGTGTGGGCCACATCGGGTGGTGTCGCTGATGTCCGCCGAGGCCGTGCGGGAACTTGGTCTTGAACCGGGCTCGCTCGCGGTGGCTGTGGTGAAGGCGACCACCGTGATGGTGGAAACCCCTTAGTCCACGTCGGATACCTTCTTTGTATGGGTTTCCTGGGGCGTATCAGGCGGGGGTTCGGACGGGGGCGCACACCCGAGGAGCAGTTCACCGACGATTTCGTGGCGACCATCAACCGGCTGCCGGGCATCGCGAAGATCACCAGGACGGACGGGTTCGGCATCGACGTGCGCAGGGTGGGGGAGCCCGGCGCGCACTCGATCTTCCTCGGCAACCTGTTCGCCGAAGTCAGGCACCTCTCGCAGGCGGAACGCAAGGAGGCGGTGCAGCAGTTCGTCGCCGCCATGTTCTCCCAACCGGACGAACCGGAGAGCTGGGAGGCCGCGGCGCCACGCCTGCGGCCGGTACTGCGCACGGCGTCGTACGCGCAAGCGGGCCAGGTCGGCGGGATCACGGTGGCCAGCCGCCCGTCCATGCGGCACCTGGTCGAGATGATCGTGATCGACCACGAGCACCGGATGAGCCTGGTCAACTCGGACAGCCTCGAAGAGTGGGGTGTCACGTTCGACGAGGCGTACCAGCGCGGCGCGCAGAACCTGATGGTCGAGGGCACACACCTGGCTCGGTTGGACAACGGAGTGCTCGCTGTGGCCAGTGAGGACACCTACGAGTCCTCGCGGCTCGTGGTGCCGGGCTGGTTGGCCGGACTCGGCGACGAGGTCGGGATCGTGCCGGTGGCGGTCGTGCCGTCCCGGGACATGATGCTGATCGCCGACGAGCGCGACAACGCCGCCGTGCAGTGGGTGCTCGACGAGGGGCTGAAGATCTTCTCCGACCACCCCCGGTGGCTCTCGCCCGTACCGTACAAAGCAGACGAAGACGGTGACATCGTCGCCTGGAAGCCGGACCGCGGCCACCCGTCCTACGCGGCGGTCCGCCTGGCGGAACGGACGCTCGAGACATACGAGTACCGCGAGCAGCGAACCCGGATGGAGAAACTCTTCCGGCAGGCAGGCGAGGACCTCGAAGTCACCGCGTACGAGGTCGAGACCGGACCGGACGGGACCGCGCGCAGCTTCACCACGTGGCCCAAGGGGCACGACGCGCTGCTGCCGTACGCCGACGAGATCCTGTTCCCCGCCGACAGCGAGCCGTTCCGCGTGCCGTGGTCGGCTGCGGCGGACGTGCTCACCGGCGAATGGGAGGAAGCGCTGACCACACCACCCCGCCGCCGCACGCTCCGGTGGCCGGACGAGCAGGTGCTCGCCAGGCTGCGCTCCCAGTCCTCCGGCGTGTAGCCCACCTCCCCCTGCGCCTTGTGCAACGAAGGCCACATTGGTTGCGGTTTTGGCAACGAAGGCCACATTGGTTGCACCCCTCGCGCTCAGTCCTCGGGGGTGTAGGGGAGGGGGACTATGAGGCACGGGCCGCCGACGAACAGGCCGCCGTCGATGCCGAGGACCTTGCCGCCCGCGTACTCGTAGGGCGCCTCGACCTGGGCCGGCAGGATGCCCAGCTGGTCGGCGATGACGCTGTGGCCGTGCACGATCTGCTTGCCGCCGAGGATGTCCATCAGCTGTTCGGCGACCTCGGGGCCCTGCGGCCCGCGGAACGAGTACCGGGTGGTCATCCGGCGCCAGCACTCCCACCACTTGGCCAGGTCGTCGGACCGCAGCAGTTCCAGCACGGCTTCGTTGATCTGCTCGACCGTCTCACCCCACTGCAGGTACTCGATGGTGTCCGAGTGCATCAGCAGGTGGTCCTCGACCAGGGCGAGCACCGGCCGTGAGGTCAGCCAGTCCAGGTGCTCGGCCGTCAACGCCTCCTGGTCGCTCTCCTGCCCGCCGTTGATCTCCCAGCTGCGGGCGAAGCTGCGCGGACCGAAGTCGGACGGCACGTCCGTGTCACCGAACCGGTGCATCCCCAGCAGCAGGATCTCGTGGTTGCCGAGCAGGCTGTCGACGTGCCCGCCTGCCTTCTCCGCCTGGTCGCACAGGCTCATGACCAGGTCGATCACGCCGATGCCGTCCGGGCCGCGGTCGACGAAGTCGCCGAGGAACCACACGTGGTGTCCGCCGCCCGACCAGTTCTCGTCCTCGTCGACCAGGCCGAGGGCACGCAACGCGCCCACCAGCTCGGCGCGGTGTCCGTGCACGTCCCCGATCACATAGGTCCGTCGCTCATCCCGCACACCTGCAGACGATACGAGCATCTGTCACCCGAGGGGATTCAAGGTGTGCCCAATCAGGTCCGCGATCGAGTTGATCACCCTGGTCGGGCGGTACGGGAACTGGTCGGCGGACGCCTCGGTGGAGATCCCGGTCAGCACCAGGATGGTGGCCAGCCCGGCGTCCAGACCAGCGCGGACGTCGGTGTCCATCCGGTCGCCGATCATCAGCGTGTTCTCCGAGTGCGCCCCGAGCGACCGCAGTGCCGAGCGCATCATCAGCGGGTTCGGCTTGCCGACGAAGTACGGCGAGAATCCGGTCGCCCGTTCGATCAGGGCGGCGACGGACCCGGTCGCGGGCAGGGAGCCCTCCCGGCTGGGACCGGTGGCGTCCGGGTTGGTCGCGATGAACTTCGCGCCCATTTCCACCAGACGGATCGCTCGCGTGATCGCTTCGAAGCTGTACGTCCGCGTCTCGCCGAGCACGACGTAATCCGGGTCACGGTCGGTCAGCACGTACCCGATCTCGTGCAACGCCGTAGTCAGGCCCGCTTCGCCGATCACGAACGCCGAACCGCCTGGTCGTTGGGAGTCCAGGAACCGCGCGGTCGCCAGCGCCGAAGTCCAGATCGAGGTCTCGGGAACGTCAAGACCTGTCCGAAGCAGCCGCGCGCGCAGGTCTCTTGGCGTAAAAATGGAGTTGTTGGTCAGCACGTGGAACCGGATGTCGTTGGCCCGGAGTTCGGCGAGGAACTCGTCCACTCGGGGCACCAGGTGTTCCTCGTGGACGAGCACACCGTCCATGTCCATCAAGTAGTTCCAGGTCATGGGGGACATGATCGCAGTGTCACGGGCCACAAGCCCTTTCAGCCGCACCTGTCGGGCTTGACCGGCCATCCGGCGGACGATAGTAATGGCGACTGGAGTAACGGCGAGGAGTTGAGTTGGGTCGCAGGCACAAGCCGAGTCGCTGGCCGGTCAACTGGACCGTCGTCAGCGTTGCCGCCGCGCTCACTCTGGTCATCGGCATCGTCGTCGTTCTGCTGTCCAGCACCGAGAAGCGCAGCGGCATCGTGGTGCCCGCGCCCAGTTCGGCGCCGCCCGCGCTGATCAAGCCGACCGGGTGACCCGCTGGGTGATCTTGCCTGGACAGTGGGAACTGCGCCTTAAGGTGAGATACACCACATCGTCGGGAGGGTTGTCGTGTCCGCTCCTAGTTACGCCTCGGGTACATCGACTGTGCCGCTGCTCGGGGAGACCATCGGGGACAACTTCGACCGGGCGGTCGCCGCGTACCCGGACAGGGACGCGCTCGTGGACAGGGCATCGGGGCGCAGGTGGACCTACCGCGAACTGGCCGAGGAGGTCGACGCGGTCGCGTTGGGTCTGCTCGACCTCGGTGTGCGCAAAGGGGACCGGGTCGGCATCTGGTCGCCCAACCGGGCGGAGTGGACTTTCGTGCAGTACGCCACCGCGAAGATCGGCGCGATCCTCGTCAACATCAACCCGGCGTACCGGATCCACGAGCTCACCTACGTGCTCAACCAGTCCGGCATCCGCACCCTGGTCTCGGCGCCCGCGTTCAAGACGTCCGACTACGCCGCCATGATCGCGCAGGCGCGGCCGGACTGCCCCGCTCTCGTCGACGTCGTCCTGCTCGACAGTTCGGAGTGGACCGACCTGGTCGAGGCGGGCCGCGCGGCGGATCCGGCCGCGCTGGCCGGAATCCCGCTGTCAGCGGATGACCCCATCAACATCCAGTACACGTCCGGGACGACCGGCTTCCCCAAGGGTGCGACGCTGTCGCACCACAACATCCTCAACAACGGCTTCTTCGTCGGCGAGACCTGCGGCTACACCGAGCAGGACAAGGTGTGCATCCCGGTGCCGTTCTACCACTGCTTCGGCATGGTGATGGGAAACCTGGCGTGCACGTCACACGGCGCCTGCATGGTCATCCCGGCGCCGTCCTTCCAGCCCGCCGAGACGCTCGCCGCGGCCGCCGACGAGAAGTGCACGTCCTTGTACGGCGTGCCAACGATGTTCATCGCGATGCTGGCCGAGGCCGACTTCGAGTCGTACGACCTGTCGAGCCTGCGGACCGGGATCATGGCCGGGTCGCCGTGCCCGGTCGAGGTGATGAAACAGGTCATCGAGCGGATGGGGATGAACGAGGTCACCATCTGCTACGGCATGACCGAGACGTCACCGGTGTCCACCCAGACCACCGCGCGGGACACACTGGACCGCCGGGTGTCCACTGTGGGCAGAGTGCACCCGCACCTCGAGGTGAAGGTGGTCGACCCGGAGACCGGGCTGACCGCGCCGAGGGGAACGCCCGGCGAGTTCTGCACGCGCGGCTACTCCGTGATGCTGGGGTACTGGGAGGAGCCGGAGAAGACGGCGGAGGCCATCGACGCGGCGCGCTGGATGCACACCGGTGACCTCGCGGTGATGGACGACGAGGGCTACCTGAGCATCACCGGCCGGATCAAGGACATGGTGATCCGCGGCGGCGAGAACGTCTACCCGCGTGAGATCGAGGAATTCCTCTACACGCACCCGGACATCCTTGACGCACAGGTGATCGGCGTGCCGGACGAGCGCTACGGCGAGGAGCTGATGGCGTGGGTCCGGATGCGCGAGGGCGCCGAGCCGTTGACGGCGGCGGCTTTGAAGGAGTTCTGCACCGGGAAACTGGCGCACTACAAGGTTCCCCGGTACGTGCACGTGGTCGACGAGTTCCCGATGACCGTCACCGGCAAGATCCGCAAGGTCGAGATGCGCGAGGCGGCCAAGGACATCCTCGGCCTGTGAACCCGTAGGCTGAGTACGTGACCAGATGGGGAGTGGTGGCAACCGGCCGGATCGCGGACGTCGTCACGTCGGACATGGCGCTGGTGCCGGATGTCGAAGTGCTGGCGGTTTCCTCGCGCAGCACGCACAAGGCCGAGGAGTTCGCCCGGGAGCACGGCATACCGCGGTTCTACGGTGACTACCACGACCTGCTCGCCGACCCGGACGTGGACGTCGTCTACGTCGCCACGCCGCACAGCAGCCACTACATCGTGGCCCGCAACGCACTGCTCGCGGGCAAGGCCGTGCTGTGCGAGAAGCCGATCACGGTCGGCATGAAGGACGCCGAGAAGCTCGTCGACCTGGCCCGCAAGCAGAACGTCTTCCTGATGGAGGCGATGTGGACCCGGTTCAACCCGTTGGTCAAGCTCATCCGTGACCTGGTCACCGACGGCGCGATCGGCACGGTCCGCAGCGTCCACGCGGACTTCGGCGCCCCCTTCGCGCACGATCCCGCGCACCGGCTGTGGGATCCGGCCGCGGGCGGCGGGTCGCTGCTGGATCTGGGCGTCTACCCGGTCTCCTTCGCGCACATGCTCCTCGGCGAGCCGAAAAGCGTTGCCGTACAAGGCACCCTGATCGACGGTGTGGACGCGGAGGCCGCGCTGATGCTGCGCTACCCCGACGGGGTCTTCGCGCAGCTGTCGTCCTCGCTGGTCGGCTACTACCCGATCGCGGCGACGATCGTCGGCACGGCCGGGCGGATCGAGATCCCGCCCGTGTTCTACCGGCCGACCGAGTTCACCGTCGTCCGCCCCGGGCAGGACGACGAGAAGCACGCGTTGGAACTGGCGGGACACGGCTACCAGTACCAGATCGCCGAGGTCGTCGAGCGCGTCACGGCAGGGGAGGTCGAGAGCCCGCACATGCCGTTGGACGAAACCCTCGCGGTGATGCGGACGCTGACCGAGGCGCTCGACAAACTCGGCGTCAACTACCCGTGACGGTCAGGTAGATCAACGCCAGGTTCAACGCGATCACCAGTGCGGCGATCACCCAGGCCAGCACGGTCGTGACCCGGTGGTTGACGTTCTTGCCCATCAACCCGCGAGCGGACGTCAGCCGTACCAACGGGATCAGTGCGAACGGGATGCCGAACGACAGCACCACCTGCGAGATCACCAGCGCCCACGACGGATTCACGTTGAACGCCAGCAACACGACAGCGGGCAGCAGTGTGAGCAACCGGCGGGCCAGCAACGGGATCCGCTTGCGCAGCAGCCCACCCATCACCACGGCACCGGCGTAGCACCCGACCGAGGTCGACGCCAGGCCGGAGGCCAGCAGTCCCACGGCGAACAGCAACGCGATGCCGTTGCCGAGGTGCTGCCCGATGGCGGCGTGGACGCCGGAAAGCGAGTCCACGCCGTCGATCCCGGACAGGGCACTCGCGGCGAGCAACAGCATCGCGAGGTTGACCGCACCGGCGAACACCATGGCGACGCCGACGTCGTAGCGGGTCGCGTTGAGCAGGCGCCCCAGTCGGGGTCCGGTCTGGCGGCCGTGCCGGTCACGTGCCAGCGCGGAGTGCAGGTACACCGCGTGCGGCATCACGGTCGCACCCAGCATTCCCGCGGCCAGCAGGACGCTCTCCGACCCAGCGAACTGCGGCAGCAGCCCGCCGACCACGCCGGAGCCGGACGGCGGCGAGACGAAAAGCCCCGCGGCGAAACCGATCGCGATGATCAGCAGCAGTCCCGTGATGACCCGTTCGAACGGCCGTTGCCCGGCGCGGTCCTGCACCACCAGCAGAACGGTGGACACCACACCGGTGATCACGCCACCGAGCAGCAGCGGGAGGTCGAACAGCAGGTTCAACGCGATCGCGCCGCCGAGCACCTCGGCCAGGTCGGTTGCCATCGCCACGACCTCCGCCTGCGCCCAGTAGGCCAGCCGGGTCGGGGTGGACAGCCGGTCCCTGACCGCCTCGGGCAGCGACAGCCCGGTGACCAGCCCGAGTTTCGCGGACAGGTACTGCACGAGCCCGGCCATCACGTTCGCCACGACGACCACCCACACCAGCAGGTAGCCGTAGGTGGCGCCCGCTGCGGTGTTGGTGGCCACGTTGCCGGGGTCGACGTAGGCGATCGCCGCGACGAACGCGGGCCCCAAGAGCGCGGCTCCGGCTCGGAAACGGGTGATCCTCGGTTTGATGGCACTGGCGAGCGACAAACGGACCTCCCACGACGAACCGAGCCCAGGCTCAGCTTACTGCAAATGGTTTGCAGTAACTTCGGCGAACACCTTTGCGTCCTCTTCGCCGAACTGGTCCTCCAGCACCTCGGGTGAGTAGTCCAGGTCGATCTGGGCGACCGGCGTGCCGCGGGCCGACGAGATGGCTCCGAGGCGGCGCTGGGCGCGGTCACCAGCGTAAACGACGTACTCCTGCGGGTCGGTCTCGAACGGGCGCGGCTCATCGAACTGGTTGCCGACCCACTCGATCATGTTCAGCGCGATCGGCAGGAGTTCGCCCATGCGCTCGGTGACCGCGTCGAACAGGGTGTCGTCCGCCGCGACGTGCCTGCGACAGGTGAACGTGCCCCACGCCATGTGCCTGCGCTCGTCGTCACCGATCCGCCGGACCAACTCCTGCATGCCCGGCAGGATGCCGCGGCTGGTGCAGATCTTCTGCCACGCGTAGTACCCGGTCAGCGCCAATGTGCCCTCGATCACATGGTTGTACGTCACCGACGCGCGGATCTGGTTGCGGGGACTGGGATCGTGCTGCAGCACCGCGAGCGAGCCGGGCAGTTCCTCGTAGAAGAGCTTGCGGTAGTAGGGGTTCTCCGCGACGAACGGGTGCAGGTCGTCGGTCAGCCCGACCGCGTCCATCCACCGCCGGAACACCTCGGTGTGCTTGGCTTCCTCGAAGCAGAACTGGGTGAGGTACATCTCGTCGGAGATCCGGCCCTCCGCGGCCATCGCCTTCATGAACGGTTGGATGTCCTCGGTCACCGCCTCCTCACCCGCGATGAACTGGGCGCAGAGGTACGTGGCCGACCGGCGCTCCTCGTCGGTGAGGGCTTCCCAGTCGGCGCGGTCGTGGGAGAAGTCGATGTCCGCCGGGTTCCAGAACCTGGCGTTGCCCTTCACGAACAGCCTGAGCGGGAACGAGTCCCAGTTCAGGCCGCCCTTGCGCAACGACGCGAACCCGCTGCGGAGTTCGGCTTGCGTCTGCGTCATCTGACGGCTCCTTTGCCGTTGATCGTCAGGAGTGGGCCTCGATCGCGGGGAGCACCACCGAGCACACCGCGTCCGCCGCCTCGCCCGGCGTGCCGCCGGGCAGCAGCATGTGGCTGATCGACAGCCGCACGATGGACTCCGCCAGCAGTGCCGCGCGTTCCGGCGGCAGTGCCGGGATCCGCTCGGTCAGGTGGTGGCTGACCTGGTCGATGGAGTGCCGGAACACCGGTTCGGCTCTCGTGGTCAGCAGCGGCAGCAGGTCCTCGGCCTGCGCACCACCGAGAACGGCTGCCACCAGCCGGTTCTCCCTGCCGTGCCGGACGGTGTACTCGACCGTGGCGCGCAGGCTGTCGGCCACCGCGGTGGTCGCCCGCCAGAGCGCTTCGGTGCCGTCGAGGAATTCCGACAGCGTCCGCAACACGACCGCGTCGACCAGCGCGGCCTTGCTGCCGAACTCGTTGTAGACGGTCTGCCTGCTGACTCCGGCGCTCGTCGCGACGTCGACCATCCGCAGGCCCGCGAACCCGTGCTGGGCCAGCAGTTCAGCCGCCGCGTCCAGCAACGTCTCGCGCAGGGACAGCCGTACTCGTTCCGAGAACGGTGTGATCTCGGTCATGCTCCGAGTGTTGACACGGATGGGGATTCTGTCAACCGCCTGGACTCGATCGGCGCATCTGTAAAGCCCTTAGGGTGATGGGATGACCGTGACTGTCGGCTTCGACCTCGACCTGACGCTGATCGACCCGCGCCCTGGCGTGATCAAGGCGATGGCCGAGCTGTCCGCGGCCAGCGACCTCGTGCTGGACGGCGAGTACGTCGCGGCCAACATGGGCCCGCCGTTGCGCGACATGCTCGCCTCCATCGGCGTTCCCGAGGCCAGGCTGGACTGGTGCGTGAGCCGGTTCCGCGCCACCTACCCCGAGATCGTGATCCCCACGACCTTGCCGATGCCCGGCGCGGTCGACGCCCTGCGATCAGTCAGGGCAGCGGGCGGCAAGACGGTGATCGTCACCGGGAAGTACCAGCGCAACGCCCAACTGCACATCGACGCGCTCGGCTGGCAGATCGACCACCTGGTCGGCGACCTGTGGTCGGCGGGCAAGGCCGAGGCGCTCAAGCTGCACGGCGCGGGCATCTACGTCGGAGATCACATCGGCGACATGAAGGGCGCGGTCGCCGCGGGTGCGTTCGCGGTCGGCGTCACCACGGGCCCGTGCGACGCCGCCATGCTCACGGCGGCGGGCGCGGACGTCGTGCTGAGCGGTCTCGACGAGTTCCCCGAGTGGTTCAGCGACGCCGCACCACGCTGAAGATCCCCAGCCCGAGGCCGACCGGCAGGAGCATCGCCGCGACGTAGAGCCACACGGACAGCTCCGACTGCCCGGCGGCGTACAGCACGAACACCACGATGATCGCGATCAGGCCAACGGCGAACATCGTCACGGCGGCTGGCAACAGGCTGAACTTCGGCACAGCGAGCAGACTATGCGCTACGCCAGGACCTCGGTTTGGCATAGGCTGTCACGACGCGTCCAGGGCGTGCCCGGGGCGCGTTAGTCGTGCGGCATGGAGGGTGGAGCCGCACGGCTGATGGAGTCGACGAGGGAACGGTGAGAGCTGTGCCGACCGGACGGGTCAAGTGGTACGACTCGGAGAAGGGCTTCGGGTTCGTCACGCAGGACGGCGGGGAGGACGTGTACGTCCGCGCATCCGCGCTGCCTCCTGGCGTGACGGGACTCAAGGCGGGACAACGCATTGAGTTCGGGGTGGCGGACGGCCGCCGTGGCCCGCAGGCGCTTTCGGTCCGGCTGATCGACCCGATGCCGTCGGTCGCCGAGGCGCACCGCCGTCCGGCCGAGGAGTTGCACGGCCTCGTCGAGGACATGATCAAGATGCTCGAAGCCAAGATCCAGCCGGACCTGCGGCGCGGCCGCTACCCGGATCGCAAGGCCACCAAACGAATCGCCGAAGTCGTCCGCGCCGTCGCGCGGGAGCTCGACCCGTAGACCGCGTCAGGCACCCAGTTCGCTGAGCCGTTGCCGCAGGCGGTCGGCTTCTCCCGTACGGCGCTGTATCCGGCAAATGTCCAGCGCCGACTGCCATGCCGTCACGGCAGCGGCGGTGTGCCCGTGGGCAAGATTAGCCCTGCCGAGCTGGATCAGCGTGGTCGCGGCGTTGTAGTCGTCGCCGTGTGCCTCGAAGATCGCGATCGCCTGGCGGTACCAGTCGATGGCCTCGGGCAGCCTGCCGCTCTGCTCGTCGATGAAACCGAGGCTGTCGTGGATCTGGCCGCTGGCCATGCCGTCGATCCCGACGATGGCCAACGCGGCCAAGCAGTGGCGGCGGGCGTCGTCGTACTTGCCCAGCAGCGCCTCGACCCAGCCGAGCTGGTTGAGGGCGCTGGCTTCTCCTTCACGGCTGCCCGCGGCGCGGTAGAACTTCAGTGATTGGCACGCGTGGTCCAGTGCGCGCTCGTTGTCGCCTTGCCCGCCCCAGCACTCCGCGAGGCCCTGGTGGGCATGTGCCTGCATCACCAGGTCACCCACCTCGTCGGCCAGTGTGATGGCACGTTCGAAGTGGCGGACGGACTCGTCCACCAGCGCGGCGCGGGCGGCCACCTGACCGAGGTTCGCGTGCAGCCTGGCCCGTGGCGCGGGATCGGCTGCCGCGTCGGCAGCCGTGACCGCGGTCCGCAACGCGGTCAGGTGATCCGCGTGCTGGCCCTGCCGCGAGTGCCAGGTGTCGGTGACGAATGACATTTCCCACGCCTGTGCGTGCCAGCCACACTCCGCGGCCAGCTCCTGCGCGGCCAGCAGGCAGGTGTGTTCGGCCGTCATCCACGCCGTCGCGTCGGCTTCGTCGCGCAGCGCGTGGGGCTCCGCCAGCACGTCCCCGCTGATGGTGAACGGCGGACGTCGCGGGTCCAGCAGCCGGTCGGCGACCTGCCCGGTGCGCAGGTAGAAGTCGATCAACCGGCGCAGGGCCTTTTCGGTGAGCGCGGCGGCCGCCTGTTCGGCCGCGTCGAGCCGGACGAGGTCGTGCATCCGGTACCGGCCCGGCGTGAACTGGGAAACCAGGTGCACCGACTCGAGTTCGCGCAGCAACGCGGCCGCGTCGTCACCGGCCAAGGCGCCGACGGCGGCGAACGAGATGTCGGGACCGGGCGCCACGCCGAGCAGCCAGGCGAGTTGCCTCGCGTCGGCCGAGACCGCCCGGTAGGACAACGCCAGCACGGCACGGAGATTCACGTCCGCGTCCCCGGTGTCCAACCCGTCGAGGCGCGTGGTGTGCGAACGCAGCTGCGCCGCCAGCTCGGCAAGCGGCATGTCCGGCGACACGACCGCACGAGCCGCGACGATGCTCACCGCCAACGGCAGGCCGCCGCAGTGCTTGACCAGTTCGGCCACCGCGTCGGGCTCGACCAGCAGCCGCTCGTCGCCGAGCTGGCCGCGCAGCAACTCGTAGGCTTCGTCGTCGCTCAGCACGTCCAGCGGCAACGCGTGCGCTCCATGGGTGACGACCAGCCCCGTGAGCGGGTGGCGGCTCGTCACGAGCGTGGTGACGGACGCGCTGCCCGGGAGCAGCGGGCCGACCTGGGTGGTGTCCGCCGCGTTGTCGAGCACCACCAGCATCCGGCGGTCGGCGACGATCGTGCGGTACAGCCCGGCCTGCGCGTCCAGGTCGCCCGGGATCTCCTTGACACCCAACGCGTTCAGGAAGCCACGCAGCACTGTGGACGGCGCGGCCGGTGTGCCGCTGGGGTCGAACCCGCGCAGGTTGGCGAAGAGCTGGCCGTCGGGGAACCGGTCCGCGTGCTGGTGCGCCCAGTGCAGGGCCAGTGACGTCTTGCCGATCCCACCGCCGCCGCCGATCGCGTGGATGACGAGGGTGCTCGCCCCCGAGCCGGTCCGTGCGGACAGCTTGTCGAGCTCGGGGCGGCGGCCGGTGAACGCCCGTGGCGGCGCGGGCAGCTGTCGTGGCGGCCGTGACCTGCTGTGTTCCGGTGCGAGCACGATCTGGTCGTCGGCGAGGATCTGGTGGTGCAGGTCCCGCAGCGACCTGCCGGGGTCGGTACCCAGCTCGTCGGCCAGCAGCTGCTGGAAGGCCTGGTAGTGGCTGACCGCGTCGGCCTGCCGCCCGGTGCGGTACAGCGCGAGGATGACCTGGCCTGCCAGCCGCTCGTCCAACGGGTGCCTTGCTGTCCTGGTCATCAGCTCGGCGACCAGCTCGGCGTGCTCACCGAGCCGCAGCAGGACGTCGGTGCGATCGAGCTCGGCGGCGTACCGCCTGCGGTGCAACAGGCTCCGCGTGTCGTTGGCCCATGGTGTGTCCAAACCGGGCAGCGGTTCGCCACGCCAGAGGTCGAACGCCAGCTCGTACGTCCGGGCGGCCAGCCGGTCGTCCTGTGCGGCGCGTGCCCTGGCGAGCAGGTCGTCGAACCGGTCGAGGTCGAGGGCACCCGGCTCGACGGTGATCTGGTACCCACCGGTCCGCCGCTCGATCGGCACCGGCGCCAACGCCTGCCGCAGCCTGGTCAGATAGGTCGACAACGTGCCGCGTGCGGTGGGTGGCGGGTGATGGCCCCACACGCGGTCAAGCAGTTGGTCCGCCGAAACCAGCCGGTTGGCGTCGAACAGCAGCGCGGCCAGCACGCTGGTCTGCCGTGAATGGCCGACGTCGACGGGCTTCTCCGCGCGCCAGGCCCGTACCTCGCCCAGCACCTCGAACCGCACGTTTCCTCCCCTCCGTTCGATGACACGCATCGAATCAGCCGGTCGCCGGCCGTTCAACATTTTCTCAAGATCGACATCACAGGGTTCTCACATGGTCGGAATGAGAACCGGGGCGCTGGCCTGTGCCCTGATGGTCCTGGTCAGCGGATTGCCCGTCGCCCAGGCAGCGCAACGGGCGACGCGGGCGGCAGCGCAGCGGGTGGAAATGCCGAACCTCACCACGGCGACCACGCAGGTCTTCGCCGAGCCCGACGGCACCTACACCATGCAGACGCACCCGATGCCGGTTCGCGGCCGCAAGGACGGTGGATGGGCTCCGATCGACACCACCCTGCGCTTCACCGCCAAGGGTACCGTCGAAGCCACCACCGGAGCGGTGGACCAGGCGTTCTCCGCGGGTGGGGACGGGCCGCTCGTCCGGGTCGCCGAAGGAACCAACCGGGTCGAGCTGACCTGGCGGCACCGGCTGCCCAAGCCTGAGCTCGCCGGGAACACCGCGACCTACCGCGAGGTCCTGCCCGGCGTCGACCTGAAGCTGCGTGCCCTGCCGCAGGGCTACGCCAAGCTGCTGGTGGTCAAGGACCGCGCCGCGGCGGCCAACCCCGAGTTGCGCAAGCTCACGTTCGGCATGCGCACCGACGGCGTGACTGTCAAACAGCACCAGGACGGCACCACGACGGCCGAGGACGGCCAGGGCCACCAGGTGTTCCGCTCCGGCAAACCGATCATGTGGGACGCGACCCGCAAGGTCGTCCCGGTGTCGATGGGGGTCGGCGCCGGTGAGGTCTCGCTGACCCCCGACCAGGGCCTGCTCACCGACCCGAACACCCAGTACCCGGTGGAGATCGACCCGGAGTGGAGCGCCGGCAGGGCCGCTTGGGCGATGGTCTACGGCGTCCCGTCGAGGCTGCGCACCCAGTCGTACTGGTGGGGCGACGGCAGCCCCTTCGCCAAGGTCGGGTTCACCACGAAGGAAGACCCGGACGTACTGGTCCGCAGCTACTTCCAGTTCGACGTCGCCGGGCTGTTCGGCAAGCACATCCGGTCGGCCGAGTTCAACATCTTCGAGAACTGGGCGGACAGCTGCACGCCGTCCTGGCTCGGCCTGCACGAGACCGGGGCGATCACGCCGGGCACCACATGGGACAACCCACCGTGGACCGGCCAGGAGCTCGGCAGGGTCAACGTGGCCAACGGGTGGGGACCGGGCTGCCCGGACAAGAACGTCGGGTTCAACGTGCTCGGCGCGGTGAACAACTCGGTGAAGCAGTCAACGCCGACGACGACCCTGATGCTCAAGGCCATCGACGAGGGCAGCTCGACGGGGTGGAAGAAGTTCGACCCGAACCCGTCGCTCGTCGTCAACTACAACAGCTATCCCGGCGCGCCGCTGTACAAGTCGACGGATGGCAAGGACTGCACGGTCGTGCCCGCGCAGGCGTACATCTTCAACAACGCTCCGGTGCTCAAGGCGCGACCGTCCGATCCGGACGGCGGCAGCGTCCGGGTGACGTTCGAGTGGTACCTCAAGGGCGGCGCCAAACGGGGATCGACGACCACGCTCCCGCAGACCGTGAACACGGACTTCCGCATCACCCTCCCCAAGGACACGTTCAAGGAGGGCGAGACGCTGTCGTGGCGGGCGCAGACCACCGACGGCATCGACGTCAGCCCGTGGTCGAACTGGTGTGACGCGACCATCGACACGACGAAGCCGTACGCGGAGCCCGTGGTGTCCTCCTCGGACTACCCGGAGAACGGGGTCGGCGGCGGGATCGGCCGGACAGGCAAGTTCCTGCTGAGCCCCGGCGACGCCAGGGACAAGGACATCGCCGGGTACGAGTACGACCTGCACGACAACCCGAAGCGATGGGCCGCGGCCAAGGCTGACGGCACCGCGGAAGCCTTGATCACACCACCGACCGACGCGTGGACGGACTTCTACGCCCGCAGCGTCGACCACGCGGGCAACCCCGGGCCCCTGAAGCGCTACCACTTCCGCGCCGGCATCGGTACGCCGCCGGTCGGCGTGTGGCGGCTGGACAACGCGCCGGGTGCGACCACCGCGATCGACGGGTCCGGAAAGGACAACCACGGCACGCTCACCCCGGCCACCGCGGGCACGACTCCGGGAACCTGGACGAACGGCCGGTTGGACGACGCGGTGTGGCTCGACGGCAGGGGCTGGTTGAGCACCACCGGCCCGTCCGTGCGCACCGACAACACGTTCACCGTCGCCGCGTGGGTCCGGCCGGATCTGTTGGAGAACAACGTCTGGCGCACGGCCGTGAGCCAGGACGGCAACGTGATGAGCGGGTTCTTCCTGCAGTTGAGTCCGGACGCCCACAAGTGGCAGTTCATGATGGTCGGGGCGGACGCGGACACCGCGAGGTTGACCGTCGTGTCGGATTCGGCCGCGGTGGCCGGTCGGTGGACGCATCTCGCGGGCGTGTTCGACAAGGCGACAAACACGATGTCGCTGTTCGTCGACGGCGTCAAGCAGGCGCAGGCCACGAAGAACGCGAACCCCTGGCACGCCGCGGGGCCGACGCAGATCGGCCGGGCGCTGGCGTCCCGCAACAAGGTCGACTTCTTCCGCGGCGCCATCGACGAGGTGCGGATCTACGACCGGATGCTGTCCGCACGGGAGATGCACGACCTGGCGACAGTGCCCACCGTGGACGAGGCGTTCTGGCAGTTCAACGAGAAAACCGGGACCGCCGCGGCGGACGTCTCCGGCAACCGCAGGCCCGGCACCCTGAAGGGCGGCGCGTCGTGGACGGACATCTCCGCGGCGGGAGGCGGCGGCGTCCAGTTGGACGGGCAGACCGGCCAGGTCGAGACCGGCGTGCACCTGCGTACGGACAACAGCATCACGGTCGCCGCACACGTCCGGCTCGGTTCGGCCAACGCTGACTGGCAGACAGCGGTCAGCCAGGACGCACCGAGGGGATCGGGCTGGGCGCTGCGCTACCGCCCGGACACCAAGGGGTGGTCGTTCGGGCTGTCGCCCAAGGACGCGGACCAGCCCGCCTACATCGTCGCGAACTCGGCCGAACCGGCCGCGGTCGGCGAATGGGTGCAGCTCACCGGCGTCTACGACCAGGCCGACCGGGAAGTCCGGTTGTACGTCAACAGCATCCTGGTCGCGGCGACGCCGATCCCCGCGGGCACGGTGATCCCCGAGTCACCGGGCAACGTGGTGGTCGGCCGCGGCAAGCACACCGGCGCGGCCGCCCGGTTCTGGGGTGGCCAGATCGACCACGTCCGGATCTTCACCGGGGTCCGCACCGAGGACCAGATCTCCGACGACGCCCGCGACCCGAGGCCACCGGCCCCGACGCTCTACAAGGGACAGTTCAGCCGGTGGGTCACGCACGGTGCGGAACACGCGATGAGCAACGACACCGCGCCGCGCGGCTACCACTTCGAGTCCCCGTTGGGCTTCCCCGCGCCCGCGGACGCGCCGAACACGAGGATGTTGTACTCGTGCCTGTCCGGGGCGGACGAGTTCACCTCGGTCGACGCCGCCTGCGACGGCAAACGCGTGCTCGGTGAGCTGGGCCGGGTCTACAGCGAGGTGCCGGCGGATGTGCCCGTGCTGACGTTGTGGAGCTGTGCCAACAAGTTCGGTGGCGAGATGTTCGTTTCCCCGCACGCGGACTGCGAAGGCAACACCGTGCAGGCGCAACTGGGGCATTCCGTGGCCCGGATGTACCTGACGCGTCACCGGCAACAGGACACCACCGGCGAGTTGCGCACCGCGACGCACTTGACGTCCGGCGAATACCGCGCCGAGGCCGCACTGGGCATCGTGGCCCAGAAAGAGGCGCCTGGGACGCGCAACTTGTTCTCGTGCCGTTCGGGCAAGGACTACTTCCTCACGCCGGACGGCGCCTGTGAGGGCAAACAGCTCGTCAGCTGGGTGGCGTTCGTCTGGGACGCCCCGGCCGGTGCGGCGACCGTGGAGTTGGTGCGGTGCAAGGCCACTGGCAGCAACGAGTTGTTCGAATCGGTGGACCCGGGCTGCGAGGGCGGCGTACTCGACCGCAGCCTCGGTTATGTCATGCCGAACATGGAGGGAAAATGATCCGGAAGAGATCCGGCGCGGTGGTCACCAGCATCGCGCTGATGACCACCCTGGTGGTGGGCACGCCTTCGGCGTTCGCTGCCCCGTTGGAACCCAAGAAGGCGCAACGGCTGACATCGGTGCCCGGGAAACCGGTCGACGTCAAGCCGCTCTCGGTCAGCACCGCTGAGGAGCTGCGCACACCACCCCGCGTGACCTGGCCGTCGGTGGGGTCGGCCGAAGTCACGCTGAACCGCGCGGCTCAGGCCGTGCAGGCGGGCGGGCTGCCCGTCAAGGTGGCGGGCGCGGAAGCCGCCAAGGTGCGTGTCGAAGTCCTCGGTCAGGACGAGTCCGCCAAGGCCGGAATCGCCGGACTGGTGGTCCGCCTGGCCCGCACGGACGGGGCCAGATCAGCTGCGCCCGTGTCGCTTTCCGTCGACTACAACGGTTTCCGGCACGCCTACGGCGGTGACTGGGCATCCCGGCTGCGGTTGGTCCCGCTCAACGGTGCCCCGGCGGTCGGCAAGACGCACAACAACCACAAAGCCGGTGTGCTGTCCGCGGAGGTTCCCGCGACGGACCAGGCGACGACGTTCGCCGTGGCCGCCGCCCCGGAAGGCGCGACAGGCGACTACAAGGCGACGTCGCTGTCGCCGAGCGCGGAATGGCAGGTCTCCCAGCAGAACGGCTCGTTCAGCTGGAACTACCCGATGCGCGTGCCACCGGTCCCGGGTGATCTCGTGCCCGCGCTGAAGGCGTCGTACGACTCCGGCTCGGTCGACGGCCGGGTCGCCACGACGAACAACCAGACGTCGTCGCTTGGCGAAGGCTGGACCATGTCGTCGTCCGGTTTCATCGAGCGCGGCTACAAGGCGTGCGCCGAGGATCCCGGCAACCAGGGCAGCGCCAAGACCGGCGACCTGTGCTGGGCCACCGAGAACGCCACGCTGTCCATGGAGGGGCACAGCGGCGCGTTGGTCAAGGAAGCCGGGACCCGGTTCTGGCGGCTGAAGAACGACGACGGCAGCCGGATCGAGCAGTTCTGGGGCGCCGAGGGTTCGGACAACGGCGACGACAACCGCGAGTACTGGCGGATGACGACGACCGACGGCACGCAGTACACCTTCGGCCTGCACAAGATCCCCGGTCGTGGCGACACCAATTCGGTGTGGACAGTGCCGGTGGCGGGCAACAACCCGGGTGAACCGTGCAACCAGTCCACCTACGACGCCTCGTTCTGCAAGACGCAGGCATATCGCTGGAACCTGGACTACGTCAAGGACCGGCAGGGCAACACGATGATCTACACGTACGACGTGGAGGTCAACAAGTACGGCCGCAACCTCGGCAAGTTCGTGGAGTCCTACACCCGCAGCGGCAACCTGCGCACGATCGAGTACGGCACCGTGCACGGGGTGGGCGGCGAAGCACCGGCGAAGGTCGAGTTCACCCTGTCCGACCGGTGCCTCAACGGCCCGGCCTGCACGGCCAAGACACCGGCGAACTGGCCGGACGTGCCGTGGGACCGTGACTGCTCGACCGCGACGTGCGGGCAGCTGTGGGCACCGACGTTCTGGGCCACCAAACGCCTGACCGCGGTCACCACCAAGATCAAGGCCGCCAACGGGTACGACGACGTGGAGCGCTGGACGTTCGACCAGGGCTTCCCGTTGCCGGGGGACAACACCAGCCCGGCGTTGTGGCTCAAGGCAATCGGGCACACCGGTCTGATCGGTGACGACGTCGCGCTGCCGTCGGTGACGTTCGTGGAGGACCCGAACCACAAGGGCAACCGCGTCGACGCCCGCGAGGACGGCCTGCCGCCGGGCAACAAGAACCGCATCCACCACATCAACACCGAGTCCGGTGGCCAGGTCGTGGTGAACTACAAGGAACTCGACTGCGCGCCGAATGCCTTCCCTCCGGTGGACACCAACACGTTGCGGTGCTTCCCGGTCCGCTGGGCACCGGACAAGTCCGAGCCGTTCGACGACTGGTTCCACAAGCGAGTGGTGTCGACAGTCGCCCTTGTCGACCGCGTCGGCGGTGGGCCGACCCAGTTCACCAGCTACGACTACCACGACGGCGCGGCGTGGGCGTACCGCGACGACCCGTTGGTCGACCCGAAGTTCCGGACCTGGAGCGACTGGCGTGGCTACGCCAAGGTCACCGTCCGCAAGGGCGATGCGCCCAACCCGGGCAACAACATCGAGTCGGTGAACACCTACCGGTACTTCCGGGGCATGAACGGCGACAAGCGCAATGCGGGCGGCCCCAAGTCCGAGAAGGTCGACGGGATCGCCGACGACCCGCAGCTGGCGGGCTTCATGCGCGAGGAGATCACGTACGACGGCGCCGGCGGGCCAGAGGTCAAGGGCACCATCAGCACGCCATGGGTCAAGAACACCGGTACGCACCTCAACCTGAAGTCGCACATCGTGAAGATCGGCGACACGTTCGGCCGGACCGCGTTGGCCGGTGGTGGACAGCGCAGGACCGAGACGCACACAACCTACGACGGCGTGGGGCAACCGCTCACCGTCAGCGATCTGGGTGACATGGCCGACCCCAACGACGACCAGTGCGTGACCACCACGTATGTCATGAACGTCGGTGCCTGGTTGTTGTCCCTGCCCAGCAGGATCACTGAAGTCGGCGTGGCCTGCGGTGCCACGGCGACGTACCCGCGTGACGCGATCTCGGACACCCAGTCGTACTACGACGGCCTGTCGATCGGTCAGGCCACCAAAGGCAACGTGACCAAGGTGGACGAGTTGGCGGCGCACAACGGGACACCGCAGCTCGTCACCACCAAACGCACGACCTACGACAGCTATGGCCGTGCGGTGGACACCTTCGACGCGATGGACCGCAAGACCAGCAAGGCGTACACGCAGGTGAACGGCCTTGTCACGGCGTCGAAGGAGACAAACGCGCTCGGCCACGTGACGACCTCGACGATCCATCCCGCCTACGGTTCCGTGACGTCGGTCGAGGACTCGAACTCCAGCCGGACGGACACGACGTACGACGCGCTGGGCCGTGTCACGGCGGTGTGGGCGCCCGGCCGGTCGAAGGCGTCCGGTCAGGGACCGACCAGCCGGTTCGGCTACGGCGTCCGCAACGACGGCGCGACCTGGACGAAAACCGAGTCGCTCAAGCCGAACTCCAACTACCTCACCAGCTACCAGCTGTTCGACGGCTTCATGCGGGAACGGCAGACGCAGGCGCCGAGCCCGCAAGGCGGCCGGGTGCTCACGGACAAGGTCTACGACACCCGTGGTTTGGTCGCCGCGACCAACGCGCCTTACTTCAACGACTCCCAGCCGGGCACGACGTTGTTCGCGCCGCAGGACAACCAGATCCCGAATCAGACCGTGATCAGCTACGACGGCGCCGAGCGCAAGGTGAAGGAGACGTACGAGAAGCACAACGACAAGCAGTGGTCGACGCTCACCGAGTACTTCGGCGACCGGGTGAAGGTCACTCCTCCCGCCGGTGGCACGCCAACGGAAACGTACACCAACGCCCGTGGTCTGGACACCGAGGTGCGCCAGTTCGCCGATGGTGGTGTCGTCACCACGAAACGGTCCTACACCAAGGCGGGTGAGCTGGCGAAGATCACCGACGCCGTCGGCAACGTGTGGACCAACGACTACGACGCCGCGGGCCGCAAGGTCAGCACCGCCGACCCGGACAAGGGTTCGGCGACGATGACCTACAACGCGCTGGGCGAGGTCGTGACCACAAAGGATGCTCGTGGTCAGGTCACCTGGCGCGCGTACGACGCTCTGGGCAGGCAGACCGAACTGCGCAAGGACTCCGCCACCGGGGAACTGCTGGCCTCGTGGACGTACGACACGATCAAGGAGGGGCAGCTCACCTCGACCACCCGTTACGTCGGGGGAAAGGCGTACGTCAGCACGACCGACAGCTACGACGCCGCCTACCGGCCGTTGCAGATCTCGGTGACGGTCCCGGACACCGAAGGACCGCTGCAGGGGACGTACAAGACCAACACGACGTACTTGGCTGACGGCTCGGTCGGCTCGGTGGCGTTGCCCGCATTGGGCACCGCGATGCCGAGCGAGACCGTCGTCTACACCTACGACGCGTTCGGCCTGCCCAAGGCCACCAAGGCGAACAACGTGCCCGTGGTCAGCGCGACCACGTACACCGCGCTCGGTGAGGTGACGCAGATCCAGCAAGGGCCGGACGGCAAGCGCGCCTGGCAGACCGTGTACTACGAGGAAGGTACCCGCAGGCTGTCCGACTCCCTCGTCGAGCGGGAGACCGCCACGGACGTGCAGGCCGACCAGACCAACTACTCCTACGACCCGATCGGCAACGTCAAGAAGATCGAAACGAAGACCGCGGGCAGTTCGCTCGACCGGCAGTGCATGGCCTACGACGGCATGCGCAGGCTCAGGGACGCCTGGACGTCCACTTCGGACTGCGCTGCGGCCGGTGCGGCGGTTGGCGGGCCGGCCCCGTACTGGAACAGCTACCAGCCGGACATGGTCGGCAGGCGTGTTTCCCAGACCCAGCACGGGATCAACGGCGCACCGGACACCACGACCACGACGACGTACCCGCAGGCGGGTCAGCCGCAGCCGCACGCCCCGGCGACGGTGTCGGTGTCAGGCCCGGCGCTGCGCACGACCGCGGCGGCCGGGGAGTTCGACTACGACAAGGCAGGCAACACCGTCAGCAAGCCGAACGCCGCCGGAGCACAGCAGTACACGTGGGACGCGGAAGGCCAGTTGGCTTCGGTCAACGCGAACGGTGTGCTCACCGAGTACGTCAACACGCCGGACAACACCCGCCTGCTCGCCAAGCAGCCCGGCTCGGCGACGCTGTACCTGCCCAGCGGCGAACTCAAGCTGGACAAGGCGACGAACAAGCTCACCGGCACCCGGTACTACCTGCACGGCGACTCCCTCGTCGCGGCGAAGACCGGGGGTTCGTTGAGCTACCTCACCGGCGACCGGCAGGGCACCGGCACGTTGTCGGTCAACGCGAACACCCTTGCGACGACCAAGCGCCGGTTCGACCCGTTCGGCGTCGCCCGCGGTCCCGCACCGGAGAGCTGGCCGTCGACCCAGGGATTCGTCGGCGGGACAGCCGATCCGGCGACCGGCCTGACCAGGCTCGGTGTCCGGGACTACGACCCGGCGCTTGGCAGGTTCCTCTCGGTCGACCCGCTGCTCAACGACGCCAGCCCGCAGAGCCTGGACGCCTACGTCTACTCCCGCAACAACCCGTCCACCTTCAGCGACCCGAGCGGGGAGATGGACTGGGAAGAGCAGAAGGCGATGCAGGCGCTCAAGCTGGACTCGCAGGGACGCCACGAGGACGCCGCCAACGTCCGCAGGCAGATCGACCAGAAGCGCAACGGCATCGTCACCGGCAACAAGGAGGAGAACCCCAGGCGGGGCACGACGATCACCAACCAGAAACGCAAGGAGGCCAAGCACCGGCAGCAGATGTACGACTGGCGCAGGGAACAGGCCCGCAAGCGCGAGCGCGCCAGGGTCGTCGCCAGGGAGGTCAACAAACTGGCCAAGCGGCACGTCATGGACGAGCAGGACGACCGGTGGACCTCGATCCTGACCGACGGCATCGGGTCCGGCTCGGTCTGTGGTTCGTTCTCCATGGCCGCCGGTGAGGTCGGGGTCTCCCGTGAGGAGTGCGTCAACTTCGACAACGTCGGCATCACCTACAGCGCGCAGATCAAGATCGGCGTGCAGTTCGGCTTCGGCATCGCGGCCGACCTGACGTCGAAGGTCAACGCCGACAAGGCCGACCAGGTGGCCTCGGGCATCACGCTGTCGGGCGAAGTGGGCGTCCACGCCAAAGTGGGACCTGGCGTCGACTTCGGGTACGAGTCGGAGAAGAACCTGATCAACGGCGGCGTCAGCGACTCGATCGCGGGCAGTGCCGGGTGGGGCGCCGAGCTGAGCCTCGCGGCGGGCTGGCTCAACGGCGGGGTCAACACCGGCTACATCATCCGATGGGACCCGGTGCGCAAGCCCACTTCGAACGGTCCAAACGCGAATTGCCACCCCACGCTCTGCTGATCGGCCGGAACGAGAACGGGAGGGGCCGAGCGCCTCTCCCGTTTTCCTGCTTACTTGATCGTCAGCGCCCAGCTGGCGTTGACGCCGAAGACGGACTGCTGGTTCTCGTCCACGCCGATCCCGCCGATGCGTTGGACTTCCACGTGCATCAGCTGGTCGGCCGCGGTCGGCGCGTGGAGCGTGTACGCGTACGTCCCGCGGTCGCCGAACAGCGCTGAGCGCGCCTTCTGCACGGAACCGTCGGCAGCGCGGTAGCGGAACACGACCAGCCACGGGGCTTCGGCGACCTGCTTGGGCACGCTAATGTTCAACGACTTGCCGCTGGGCACCGCGAGCTCGCCCGTCGGTTTGCACTCCTCGAGCTTGTCGTCGCAGACAGGCGACGGCGTGATCCGCACGGTCTCGCCGTCCGCGAAGAACGTGACCTCGGGGTCGTGGGGCGCGGCGCATCCCGCGAGCAGCAGACCGCCCACCACCAGCGAGGCAATTCCGAATCGGCGCACAGCGGGCAGCCTACGTGGGCTCGGTGCCCGCCCGGCGCGCCGGGGTGGCCCGGCGAACCACGTTGAGCAGCGAGTTCCCCTTCGTGGCCAGGATCGTCTGGACCAGGCCGATGCCGAGCAGCAACGAGACAACCAGGAAGCCGACCCAGAACGTGGTGGGCAGCAGCACGCCCAGCGCGCCGCCGAAGACCCAGCCCATCTGCAGCACCGTCTCCGAACGGCCGAACGCCGACGCGCGCGACTCCTCCGGCAGGTCGTCCTGGATCACCGCGTCCAGGCTGTTCTTGGCCAGCGCCGCGGCGGTCGACGCGATCAGGCTGACGATCGCCATCGTCCCGATGCCCGGCAGGATCGTGGCGACCACGGTCGCGGTCACACAGGCGATCACGCAGGCGAGCACCATCTGATCGGGTCTGGCCACGTGCAGTCTCGTGCCGATCGCGTTGCCGCCGAAGCTGCCGACACCGGCTGCGGCCGCGATGATGCCGAGCAGCAGCAACTGCTGGAACGCCTGGCCCTCGGTCTCCGCGCGGATGGCGAACGCCGAGAACATCATCAGGAACCCGGTCAGGATCTTGACGGTGGCGTTGGCCCACAACGACACCACGACCTGTTGGCCCATCGGCTGGCGTTTGGGTCTCGTCGGCGACGATGACAGGGTCGCGGGTACCTCGCCCTCGGTGACCTCGACCCACGCCGGGATCCGCATGCCCTGCACGGCGCCGACGACGCAGATGAGGGCGGTGAACCAGAGCGCACCCGGTGAGCCGAACAGTTGCGTCAGCCCGGCCGCGATGCCACCGAACACCATGCCCGCCGCCAGGCCGAACACCGTCAGCCGGGCGTTGGTCTTGGACAGCGTGATCTCCTGCGGCAGCACTCTCGGTGTGACCGCCGCCTTGAGGACCGTGAACGACTTGGACAGCACCATCTTGCCGAGCGCGGCGGGGTACAGCAGCCACGAGTCGAAGTTGGTGGCCATCACGACGCACATCAGCGCCTGACCGGCCGACGCGACGCACATCGCCAGCCTGCGGCCACGCTGGATCCGGTCCAGAGCCGGGCCGATCACCGGCGCGACCAACGCGAACGGCGCCACCGTGATCAGCAGGTACAGCGCGATCTTGCCTTTGCTGCTGTCCGCGCTCGCGGCGGCGAAGAACAGGGTGTTGGCCAGCGCGACGGCCATCGCCGCGTCGCTGGCGTAGTTCAGCATCGTCGCGTACGTCAGCGACGTCAGCCCCGACTTGTCGGCGCCGTCGGCGTTCGCCGCCCGCTTGAACGCGTGCACCGCCTGCTGGGTCAGTTGCTTGCCGCGCAGCGCGGCCACCCGGGTGACCGTGAGCTTCTTGGGCATCTGGGGGATGCCGCCCCGCGGCAGGGCTGTGGCTTCCGACCCGTGGTTGGCCTCGGCCTCCGGCTCGGGTTGCTGGTGTTGCTGTGGCGGTGGGGGCTGCCGGTGCGGCGGGGGCGCCTGCTCGTAGTAGTCGTACGGACCCGTATGACCACTGCGCGGCACCGGGTAGCCGTCCGGGCCGTACCGAGTGGACGGCGGGGGCGGTGGCTCACGGCGCAGCGGCGTGGTCTGCCGGAACTCCTCGGGAAGGGGAGGAGGCGGGGGCGGCGGCTGGCGCCGGGCAGGCGGGGGCGGCGGCGGAGGTGGCGGCTGCTGCTCCCGGTGGAACTGCTGGGGCTGCCGCGCGGTCCACTTCCGTCCTTTGGACCGGCTCTTGGCAGGCCGGTCCCCGCCGTTGTCGTCAGAGCCGGAGCGAAGCACCCCTCCATCCTGCCTTAGGGACTCCGGCGCCACACACGGAGTTACTCAGGATGCCGTGACGAACTTCACCCGGAACATCTTCGGCCACAGTTTGCCGGTGACCAGGAACTCGCCCGTGCCCCGCACGGCCGCGATCCCGTTGAGCACGGCATCGTCCGCGCGGTCCTCCCGCGGCAGCAGACCCGTCAGGTCGACGGTGGCCGTGACGTTCCCGGACGCGGGGTCGATCCGCACGATCGTGTCGGTCTTCCAGACGTTCGCGTAGACACCGTCCGGCGTGCACTCCAGCTCGTTCAGCAGGGTGACCGGCTCTCCGGCCGACCGCACCCGCACCTCGCCGACCTGGTCGAACGTCTCCGGGTCGCGGAACGCCAGCTTGTCCGAGCCGTCGCTCATCACCAGCCGCTGACCGTCAAGGCAGACGCCCCAGCCCTCACCGCTGTACGGCACACGTCTGACCTCGGCGAGCGTCTGCTTGTCGCGCTGGAACGCGACGCCGTCCCGCCAGGTCAGCTGCCAGATCTTCGACCCGGCGACGGTCACGCCCTCACCGAACATCGGGGACGGCAGGTCCACCTTCCTCCTGACCTCGGCGGTCTTCGGGTCGACCACGCGCACGCTGGACGCGCCCTCCAGGCCGGTGCCTTCGATGAGCCGGTCGCCGTCCAGCTCCAGGCCCTGGGTGAACGCCGTCGAGTCGTGCGGCAGGACCGCCAGCACCTCGGCGCGCATCTTCACGGGCCCAGCGTTCGGCCCAGCGTTCGGGGCAGCGTTGGGGGCAGCGCTTGTGCCACACGATGCGACCAAAACGCAGGCCGTGAGAACAAGGAGCACCTTCACGGCGGAAGCGTGACACACGTGGTGCACAATCTTCGTGATGAGCACGACGCCGGAACCAGACGCTGCCCTTGTAGGAGCAGTCGAGCGCGCACGCGCCGCTGCCCGCGTGGAAGCCGGTGACGAGGTCGGCAAACACGTGGGCGTGCGGCCGGAAGACGACGCCGCTGTCACACACCTCTTCGAAGCCGACAAACCCGGCTACCGCGGCTGGCACTGGGCCGTCACGGTGGCCAACTCCGGCCCGGGGACCGAGGTGACGGTCAGCGAGGTCGTGCTCGAGCCCGGTCCCGACGCGCTCGTGGCTCCGGCGTGGGTGCCGTGGCAGCAACGTGTGCAGGCGGGCGACCTCGGCGTCGGCGACCTGCTCCCGACCGCCCCGGACGACCCGCGGCTCGTGCCCGCGTACGTGCAGTCCGACGACGAAGCCGTCGAGGAGGTCGCGCTCGAGGCCGGACTCGGCCGGGTCCGGGTGATGTCCCGCCCGGCGCGGCTGGACGCGGCGTCCCGCTGGCAGAGCGGCGAGTACGGGCCACGCTCCGACATGGCCCGCAGCGCGCCGGAGCACTGCGGCACCTGTGGCTTCTACCTCCCGGTCGCCGGCGCGCTGCGTTCGGCGTTCGGTGTCTGCGGCAACGAGATCGCCCCGGCGGACGGGCACGTCGTGCACGTCCAGTACGGCTGCGGCGCGCACTCCGAGCTGCGGATCGAACAGGGCTCGCCGGTGCTCGTCGCGGACCTGATCTACGACGACTCGCTGCTCGACGTCGAGCGGGCATCAGCGGAGTGAACGACCCGTTCGGCACCCAGCGCTTACGCGAGGCAGTGCTGGCAGCTTGGAGCGCCTCGCCCACGCGGTTCCGTGAAGACGCCAACGCCGAGGAAGACCTGCGGCTCGGCGCGTACCGCGACCGCCTGCTGGTCGAGCTGGCGCAGAACGCGGCCGACGCCGCCGGGTTCGGCGGGCATCTGCGTCTGACGATCGTGGACGGCGAACTGCGCGCGGCGAACACGGGCGCGGCACTCGACGCCGACGGTGTCGCGGCGCTGGCCTCGTTGCGTGCCTCGTCGAAGCGCGACATCCTCGGCACGGTCGGCCAGTTCGGTGTCGGGTTCTCCGCGGTCCTGTCGGTGACCGACGAGCCCGAGGTCGTCTCGTCCACCGGGTCCGTCCGGTTCTCCGCGCAACGCACCAGGGAGATCCCCGAGATCCAGCGGCACGTGGCCGCGCGGTCCGGCCAGGTGCCGGTGCTGCGCCTGGTCTGGCCGACGGAGTCCGTCCCGCCTGCCGGCTTCGACACCGAGGTCCGGCTGCCGTTGCGCGCGGACGTCGACCAGGCCGCGTTGCTGGCCGGCTTCCGCGCGCAGGCGCCCGACCTGCTGCTGGCGTTACCCGGCTTGGCGTCCATCGAGGTCGACGGGTCGCGTTGGACCAGCAGCGACTCCGGTGACACGGTGATCCTGACCGGGCCGGAAGGCACGACCCGGTGGATGCTGCGGCGCGCGTCGGGGAAGCTGTCGGACACCGCGGGTCTCGGGATGGAGACGAGCGCGGAGTGGCTGATCTGCTGGGCGATCCCGGTGACGGACGCGGGTGTGCCGCAGCCGCTGACCGAGGACGTGCTGCACGCGCCGACACCGACCGACGAACGGCTTTCGCTGCCGGCCAGGCTGATCGCCAGCCTGCCGATCGAGGCTTCCCGGCGCAGGGTGATGGCGTCGGCCGCGGTGGCCGAGGTGCTGGCCGAGGCCGCGAAGATCTACCCCGCTTTGGTTTTCGGCATCGCCGAGCGGCACCGCACGGCGCTCGTGCCGGTTCCCGGCTTCCCCCGGTCCGATGTGGACGCGCAGCTGCGTGACCTGATCATCGCCGAGCTGCGTTCGCAGGCATGGCTGCCCGGCGTGACCGAGTCGCTGACCCCGGCCGTGGCCCGTGTGCTCGAGGTCCCGTCGGACTCGTTGGCGGACTTGCTGTCCGACGTCGTGCCGAACCTGGCGTCGGCGTGGCTGGCGGAACCGGAGCACGCGCACGCGTTGGCGTCGCTGGAGATCTCGCGGCTGCGCATTCCCGAGGTCGTCGCGGCGCTGACCGGGATCTCGCAGGAACCGTCGTGGTGGCAACAGGTTTATGCGGCGCTGCTGCCGTTCGCGGAGAACGACGCGGCGATCCGGGAGAACCTCAGCGGCTTGCCGGTCCCGTTGGTGGACGGCCGCACGCTGCCCGGCCCACGGGGGACGTTGCTCGCCGACGAGCCGGAGTTCCTGTCCGACCTGGACGTTCCCGGCCTGCGGCTGGTGCACCCCGAAGCGGCCAACCCGTTGCTCGAACGCCTCGGTGCCCGGCACGCGGGTGCGGCCGAGGTGCTGGATTCGTTGCAGGAAGCGGTGGAACGCAGCGTCGCCGACGCCTCGGCCGGTCTGATCGTCTCCGGCCTCGCACACGCCGTACTCGGCCTGGTCAGCCAGGCGGGTGGCCGTCCGTGGCTGAAGTCGTTGGCGCTGCCGGATTCCGCCGGTGACTGGCGCGCGGCGGACGAGCTGGCGTTGCCGGGGTCCCGGTTCCTGGAGGTGCTCGACCCGGAGTCGCCACTGGGCCTGCTCGACCCGGACTTCGCCGAACGCTGGTCGGCGGACGTGCTGTCGGCGGTGGGCGTGCTGACCGGCTTCGCGGTGATCGTCGACGAGGAACCGATCGGCCCGGAGCACGACCTCGCGGACGAGGAAGAGTGGTGGTCCTTCGGCGAAGAGCCGAAACGCGTGGTGGCCGTGCGTGACCTGGACCTCGTGGCGGACGACAAATGGCCGGACGCCCTGCGCCTGCTGGCGATGGAACCCGCGACCTGGCAGGCGTTGCGTGAACCGGGCGGCTACACGGCATGGTGGATCTCCCGCTACGCGCTGCTGGAAGGCCGCGCGCCCCGCTTCTGGCGAACGGCGTCCGCGTCGGACCTGATCGGCCTCTACGACCCGCTGCCCCTCGACCTCGGCGACGACCTGGCAGCGGCGGCGGGAGTCCGCACCCACCTGGAGATCAAGGACGCCACGGACGCGGCGGATCTCCTCGACCGCCTCGGCGACGCACAACGCGCTGTGCCACACGGGGTTTCCCTGCGCGCCCACGCGGCACTGGCCGGATCGGTGGACGTGTCCCTGGTCGACGCACCGGAACACGTCCGCGTCCTGTCCGGCGAAGCGGTGGACGCCGAAGACTGCGTGGTGCTCGACGCCCCCTGGCTGCTGGCGGTGCTGCCCCCGGCGCGGGTCGTGGCGGCACTGGACGACGACGCCGCGGAAGGCCTGGCGGAACTGCTGGACCTGCCCGTGGCCTCGGAATCGGCTGGCGACGTGACCGGCGGCGACCTGGTGCCGTGGGCGGAGTTGGGCGCGGTGGTCGTGGCGGCGGAGCTGCTGGGCTTCGACCTGCCCCTCGAAGGCGTGATCGTGCACGACGAGCTGAAAGCCAACGACCAGCGCGTGCACTGGTGGGTGGACCGGCAGAACCGCGTCCACTGCGAGGACACCCCCGACGGCCTCGCCCGGGCACTCGCGTGGGCGTCGGACCGCTGGATCGACCGGCACGTCATCCACGCCATCCTGGAGGACCCGGACCCACGAACAGTTCTGTCCTGACGCTCGAAGTGTCGACAGACGCTCTCCGCAGCGCGGAGGTTCGATGAACCGCTTGTGTCGAACTTCGCCGACGAGTTGATCGGGATGCGGTCCCGCCGACTGCGTCCATCGGGGGTTTTCGGTTTGACCGACCTGTACTGGCGCACTATCCAGTCCGACATGGATGGCCAGTCCAAGGTGCTGTCGATGCTGCGACTGGCGGATCTCGGCATAAGCGGAATTTCGATCGACCAGCACGAGGGCGAGCGGCGGGTGCGTCTTGTGCACCAGGCGGGCACCGAAGAAGTGCCGTTTGACTTCGCAGCGGAATCGGAAGGAACCCGCACCTGGTTCAAGCTGATCGGGCACGTTCTCACCGCGTTGGAATTGGGCTCGGTGTTGGTGCTCGACGAGCTGGATGCCAGCCTGCACCCCGTTCTGTCCGCACAGTTGATCAGGCTGTTCCATGCCCCGGAGACAAACCCCAAGGGCGCTCAGCTGATCTTCACCTCGCATGACACGAGTCTGCTCAACCACCTCAACCGGGACGAGGTCTGGCTGACCGAGAAGAACGACGGCGCGACGAGGCTAGGCGCGTTGGCGGAGTTCGCCGGTGAGCGGGTCCGGAAGTCGCAGAACCTGGAAAAGGCCTACCTGCACGGCAGATTCGGTGCGCTACCCGATGTCCGTGCTTCGAGCTGTGGCTGATCCTGCATCACAAGGATCATGCCGCCTTCCTGACCACGTCCGATGCCGAGAAGAAGAGCCGTGCGCTGGACAAGCGTGCGGGCAAGCGGATCGACCCGCAGTTGTACATGCCTCTGCGGAAAGCGGCGATGAACCGTGCGGACCGGCTGACCCGGCGCCACGAGCGCAACCAGACTGTGTTTCCCGACGACAACCCCTCGTCCACGATGGGTGAGTTGCTCATCGCGATCGAGCCGGAGAACTAAAGACCCTGCTGGGCTGTTTTCGAGCCGCGCCGGACGGCTGATCGCTGCCAGGTCATGATGGCCATGCCGATTCCGCCGAGTGCCGCACCCGTGAGCGCGGTCCATGCCAGGATGCTCGGGCCGGTGAACAGGGCGACCACCAGGATGCCGAGCCAGACGACTTCGCCGACGATGACGATCCGGAACAGGTCGACCAGCCGCGCCGGTGGGGGTGGCGGCGGCGGGAGCGACTTGCCGGTTTCCTGAGTGGACTCCACACCGTGCAGGCTACCTGGCCCGGCACTTCCCCCTCCGGGCGCGAGAACCTATTACGCGCAGCGCGGCCGTGTGGGTGAGTCCCCGCTCTGACCTGCGGGTTACTCTTCCGCCGAACACCGGCGCCGAGTGGATGGGCGAGACGATGGCCACCAGCAGGATCGATCGCTTCTTCAAGATCACCGAGCGTGGTTCCACCACCGGCAGGGAGATCAGAGGTGGGCTGGTCACGTTCGTCACGATGGCGTACATCGTCGTGCTGAACCCGCTGATCATCGGCTCCTTCGCCGCCGATGGCCCGTCCGCGCACCGCGACGTGCTCGGCAACGTCCTGCCCTCTCCCCAGGTCGCCGCCGTGACAGCGCTGGTTGCCGGGGTGCTGACGATCCTGTTCGGGGTGGTCGCCAACTACCCGTTCGCACTGGCGACGGGTCTCGGGATCAACAGCTTCCTCGCGGTGACGCTGGCGCCGCAGATGACGTGGCCCGAGGCGATGGGCCTGGTGGTGCTGAACGGCCTCGTCGTCATGGTGCTTGTGCTGACAGGCGTGCGCACGGCCGTGTTCAACGCTGTGCCGCAGCCGTTGAAGGCCGCGATCGCCGTCGGCATCGGTCTGTTCATCACGCTCATCGGCCTGGTGGACGCCGGGTTCGTGCGGCGGATCCCGGACGCAGCCAATACGACTGTCCCCGTCGGGCTCGGCATCTCCGGGTCGATCGCGTCGTGGCCCACGCTGGTGTTCTGCGTCGGCCTGCTCGTCACCGGGGTCCTGGTGGTCAAACGGGTCAAGGGCGCCATCCTGATCGGTGTCCTGTGCTCGACGGTCTTCGCGATCGTGCTGGAGGCTATCGTCAAGGCCGGTCCGTCACAGGGCGTGAACCCCAAGGGCTGGAGCCTCGGCTACCCCGCGATGCCCGACCAGGTCGCCGGGCTGCCGGACCTGTCGCTGCTCGGGGAGTTCTCGTTCGGCGCGTGGAGCCGGGTGCCCGCGCTGACCCTGTGCCTGCTGCTGTTCACGTTGATCCTCACCGACTTCTTCGACTCGGTCGGCTCGATGACCGGCCTGGGCAAGGAAGCCGGGCTGATCGGCAAGGACGGGCAGCTGCCCGGGGTGGGCAAGGCGCTGTTCATCGACTCGGTCGGCGCTGTCGCCGGTGGTGCGGCGTCGAGCAGCTCCAACACGGTCTACATCGAGTCGGCGTCCGGGATCGCCGAGGGCGCGCGGACCGGGCTGGCGAACGTGGTCACGGGCCTGCTGTTCATCGCCGCGATGTTCTTCACGCCGCTGTACCGGGTCGTGCCGGTCGAGGCCGCCGCTCCGGCGCTGGTGATCGTCGGTGTGCTGATGATGGCGCAGATCAAGGAGATCGACTTCACCGACTTCTCCTTGGCGCTGCCCGCGTTCCTGACCATCGTGGTCATGCCGTTCACGTACTCGATCGCCAACGGCATCGGCGCGGGGTTCATCAGCTTCGTCGTCCTGCGGATCGTCTCCGGCCGGGCGAGGACTGTGCACCCGTTGCTGTGGGTGATCGCGGCGGCCTTCGTCGCGTTCTTCGCGGTCGGCCCGATCCAGAGCGCCATCGGGTGACGTTGCGTGACATTCGACTCGATCCGCAATTCATGAGGTATGCTAACTATGTGTCCGGTGCTGCCGATGACCACTCGCTGACCAGCCGACTCCGGCTGGCGGTGATGCGGCTCAACCGCAGGCTTCGGGCGCAACGGACAACCGAGTCGGTCACGTTGAGCCAGGTCTCGGCGCTGTCGAGCCTGCACAAGTGCGGCTCCATGACGCCAGGCGAACTGGCGGCGCGGGAAGGCGTCCAGCCGCCCTCGATGACGAGGGTGATCGCCGCGCTGGAGGACATGGGCTACATCCGCAAACGGGCCCACCCCAACGACGGCAGGCAAGTGATCGTCGAGCTGACCGAGCGGGGGCTCGGCTACATCGAGGCGGATGTCGCCGCGCGCGAGGCGTGGCTGCACGCCCGACTGTCCGAACTGGACGAGACCGAGCGGGCCACGCTGCTGCGCGCGGCCGAGATCATCGACAGGATGGCGGGGCAATAAAGACGTGCTGACCGGCGCGGGTGGGACCCGAGAGAAGAAGAACGAGACCTTCGACTCAGACCTACCCCCACCGCCGGAGCAGCCCAGGCAAGGCACCTTCGCGTCCTTGCGGATCCGCAACTACCGGTTGTTCTTCTCCGGCCAGATCATCTCCAACGTCGGTACCTGGATGAACCGGATCGCCCAGGACTGGCTGGTCTTCACCCTCACCGGCAACAACCCCGTCGCGCTCGGCGTCGCGGCCGCGCTCCAGTTCGCGCCGACGCTCCTGCTTTCCCTCTACGCCGGTGTCCTCGCCGACCGGCTCGACAAGCGCAAGCTGCTGATCGCGTTGCAGTCCGCGATGGCGGGCTGTGCCGTGGTCCTCGGTGTGCTGGACATCTCCGGCCTGGTGCAGATCTGGCACGTGTACGTGCTGTGCTTCGTGTTCGGTTGTTTCGTCGCGCTGGAGACACCGGTCCGGCAGTCGTTCACCAGCGAGATGGTCGGCGTCTCGCAGATCACCAACGCCGTCGCGCTGAACTCGTCGTCGTTCAACCTGGCCCGCGTGGTCGGCCCGGCACTGGCCGGCCTGCTGATCATCTGGGTCGGTACGGGCACGGTCTTCATGATCAACGCGGTGACCACGGTCGCGGTGATCACCGGTCTGCTGATGATGCGACCGTCCGAACTGCACAGGGGCCCGGCGGTGCCGCGCAGGAAGGGGCAGTTGCGGGAGGGCCTGCGTTACGTGCGCGGCCGCCCGGACCTGGTGGTCGTGATGACCCTGGTGTTCTGCGTGAGCACGTTCGGCATCACGTTCTTCACCACGCTGGCGATCATGGCCGCGAACGTCTTCCACAAGGAAGCCGACGGCTACGGACTGTTGTCCACGATGCTCGCGGTCGGCACGCTCGCGGGCGCGTTGCTCGCGGCTCGCCGCAGCGTGCGGGGCACACCGAAGATGCGGATGGTGTTCGGTTCCGCGCTGCTGTTCGGGGTGCTGGAGATCGGCGCGGGCCTGATGCCGACGTACCTGTCGTTCGCGCTCGCCCTGATCCCGGTGGGTCTCGTGCTGATGACGTTCATGAACACGGCGAACACCACCGTGCAGATGTCGGTGGACCAGGAGATGCGCGGTCGTGTGATGGGCCTGTACATGCTGGTGTTCCTCGGCGGCAACCCGATCGCCGGGCCCATGTCGGGCTGGCTCGCCGACCAGTTCGGTGGCCGGACCACGTTCTTCTTCGGCGGTGCGGTGTCCGTTGTGGCCGTGCTGGTGCTGTGGACGATCCTGCGCTGGCGGGCGCGATCCGGAAGAGACCTAACAGGACATGGGGCGTCCTGACCTGAGGCAAGGCTGCTGGCGATCACTCGTACGGGGTATGTCGCGCAGACGGCTGTTGCGGACGAAGTGAGGGTAGGCTAACCTCATACACGTCCGCTTCGTGGTGGGAGCGGCAGTCAGTTCGGGAACAGTGAGAGCCCCGGTCCGCCGACCGGGGCTCTCCTCTATGTCGTGAGTGTTTTCGCCGGATGGAACCCGCCTGACCACTCACGAGGGGTGGGGACGGCGAAAGCCCCCGGCCGTGCTGAGCCGGGGGCTTTCACCCGTGTGGCAGCTTCGCTTGTCGGAGCATCCGCCGCCAGGTCTGGAAAATCAGGCCTGTCTGGTCAGGCCTGGGGCACGCGCAGGCCGTTCAGCCCGTTGCGGGCGTCGACGAAGCGCTGGTTGACGTCCTCCCAGTTGACGACATTCCAGAGCGCGTTGATGTAGTCCGCCTTCACGTTGCGGTACTGCAGGTAGTACGCGTGCTCCCACACGTCGAACGCCAGCAGCGGCGTCGTGGCGATGGAGAGGTTCGCGTGGTGGTCCTTGAGCTGCTGGGTGAGCAACCGCTGGCCGACCGGGTCCCACGACAGGATGCCCCAGCCGGAGCCCTGGATCGTGGTGGCCGCCGCGTTGAGCTGGGCGCGCAGCTTGTCGAACGAGCCGAAGAACTCGTCGATCGCGGCCGCCAGCTCGCCGGTCGGCTTGTCGCCGCCGTTCGGGCTCAGGTTCTTCCACCAGACCTGGTGCAGCGAGTGCCCGGCCAGGTTGAACGCCAGCGTGGTCTCCAGGCCGACGATCGAGCCGAAGTCGCCCTTGTCACGCGCCTCGTCGATCTTCTCGATCGTGTCGTTGGCGCCCTTGACGTACGCGGCGTGGTGCTTGCCGTGGTGCAGCTCGTTGATCTCGCCGATGATGGCCGGTTCGAGGTCGCCGTAGTCGTAGTCCAGGTCCGGCAGGACGTACTGGGCCATCGGCCCTCCCTCACGGATAGGTGACACAAGTATTTGGTACTTGCAACCTACTCGCAACAGAAGGCCGACGCCGGACCGGCCCAAGGTGAGAAGCGTCAACTCAGGACATGGAATACCTGGGCATGTCCTCGGCAAGGGCGGCGAACAGGCCGACGTTGAGCTCGTACGCCCGGACGCTCTCCATGATGAAGTTCCTGCGCTCCTGCGCGTCCCACGGCGCCGTGTTGAGCAGTTCCCGGTAGTTGTCGCGGAACTTCGGCGCGCTCGGGATCTGGTCGAACACGTAGAACATCGAGCCCGGCCCGGTGATGCCGTGCAGGTTCTTCAGCTTGTGCCGGATGATCTGGCCGCCCGCGATGTCACCGAGGTAGCGCGTGTAGTGGTGCGCCACGAACCCGCCTGACCAGGACGTTCCCGCTTCGCGGATGCGTTCGCAGTACGCCGCGGTCGCGGGCAGCGGCTTGACCACCGACTCCCACGACGGGCCGAAGTAGAACGCCATGTCCTCGCGCAGCGCCGCCCTGCGGTAGAGCTCGGGGAACACGAACCTGCCCGCGATCGGGTCCTCGCGCACCTGCTCGGCGGTGTCCTCCAGTGCGGAGTAGACGAAGTACAGCTGGCCGGCCAGGTCGGCGAACGCGTCGACTGACAGTTCTCCACCGAGCAGCGCCGAGATGTACGGCGAGTGGTTTGCCTGGTCGTGGACAGGCAGCGTCGCAGCTCGAAGGGTTTCCGCGAAGGTCGGGCTCATACGTCCGTCTCCTTTTCTGACACAGCTGTCAGAAAAGGATAGGCGATCTCTCCCGGTTAGGCCACCCTAACTCCCACAGCTCGCAGGATGAAGCGCACCGCGGTCTCGATCGTGTCGTCGAGCTCCGGCCCGGCGTCGACGACCTCGCGCGATGCCAGGCTCGCGGTGACCATCGTGATCACCACGTCGACGTCCTCGTCGATCATCTGCCCGGCGGCGATCCCCCTGGTCAGGATCGACCTCAACTCGGCCGTGATCGGGTCGACGTGCTCGGCCATCCGCTGGTAGGCCTCCGGCGAGAGCAACGCGTTGAGCTTCGCGCCGGGCGGCGTGTGCCGTCCGGCCAACACCCGCAGTTGCATTCGGACGAAGATCGACAACGCCTCGACCGGGTCCGCCACCGCGGCGAGCGCCTCGCGCAGCCGCACCACGTACTGCGCGGTCTCGTGCTCGACGAACGCGACGAGCAGCGACTCCCGGTCGGGGAAGTGGTTGTAGATCGCCGTCCGGCCGACCCCGGCGGCGGAGGCCACACCGGACAGCGTGATCGCGTCGAAGCCGCGCGTGTACAGCAGCGTGCGCATCGCGTCGAACACCTTCGTGCGCACCTGCGAACGATGCTCGGCGAGCGACTCGCCGAGGATTTTCGGCATCCTGTCAGATTAGCCGACCGGCCACGTGTGTACAGGCTCACCGGTGTGCATCAACTCGATGTACGCGCGCAACATGCCGACCAGCGCCCGGTCCCTGCTCATCCCGCGCTGCTCCATCCTGGCCACGGTCTCGCGTTGCCACGAGGCGCCGTTGCGCCGGGCGACGCAGCGTTGCTCGATGATGTCCAGGTACCGCTCCCGTGCGGTGTCCGAGACGCCGCAGTCGCGCAAACCCTCGTGTGCCATGGGAAGCAGCCTGCGCAACACGAGCTCGTCCGGCGGGATCCAGCCGATGCCCGGCCAGTACAGCTGGGCACCGAGTCCGTGCCGCGCCGCCGAGTACAGGTTCTCCTCGGCGGCCTGGAACGACATCTGAGTCCAGAGTGGACGGTCCTCGTTGACCAGTGCGCGCTGTGCGCCGTAGAAGAACGCGGCGTTGGCGACCAGATCGACGACAGTCGGTCCGGCGGGCAGGACCCGGTTCTCCACGCGCAGGTGCGGCGCGCCGTCGACCACGTCGTACACCGGCCGGTTCCACCGCCACACGGTTCCGTTGTGCAGCCGCAGTTCCCGCAATGTGGGCGCACGGCCCTCGGCCAGCTCGGCCATCGGGTCCTCGTCCTCGATCTCGGGCAGCAGGCCGGGGAAGTACCGGACGTTCTCCTCGAAGAGGTCGAAGATCGACGTGATCCACCGCTCGCCGAACCACACTCTCGGTCGTACGCCCTGGTTCTTGAGCTCCTCCGAACGGGTGTCGGTCGCCTGCTCGAACAGCGGAATCCTGGTCTCGTGCCAGAGCGCCTTGCCCAGCAGGAAAGGTGAGTTGGCCGCGAGCGCGACCTGCGGTCCGGCCAGGCATTGCGCCGCGTTCCAGTGCGCGGCGAAGTCCTCGGGTGCGACTTGCAGGTGCAGTTGCGCCGACGTGCACGCGGCCTCCGGGAGGATTGACTCGACGTAGCAGCGCAGCCGGTCCGGCGCCTGGCCGGGCATCGGGTCGCCCTCCATGTTCAACAGCATCTCCTCGCCGCGCGCGGCGAAGATGCGCTCGTTGAGCATCCGGTAGCGGCCGTGGGGGGAAAGCCAACGGGCGTCGAAATGCTCTTCCCGGATCGTGGGAAGGATGCCGATCGTGACCAGGTCGGCGCCCGCGTCGTGCGCCTTGGAGTTGGCTCTGGTCAACGAAGCCCTGATGTCCTGCTCCAGCTCCACCGCGCCGTTGCCGTCCAGCGGTCGCGGCCGCACGTTGAGCTCGAGGTTGTGCTGGCCCAGTTCCAGTGTGAAGTCCGGATCGTTGATCTTCTCGAGCACGACGGTGTTGGTCATCGCCGGAGCCAGCCGGTCGTCGATGAGGTTGAGCTCGATTTCCAGGCCCATGTGCCTGCGGTGGAACGCGAACGTCTCGCTGTTGAGCATCGCCGCGAGCGCGTCGAGACACTGCTTGATTTTCCGGCGGTATCGTTGACGATCCTCACGGGTACGGGCCCCGGTCGTCACGTGGACTCCCATGCCGCCTCCCCTTCGCTCGGCTCGGCGTCACCAGCGGGAAATCCAACGTTGACACAGCAACCAACGGAATCGCTAGCGGCCAAATCGGTGCTGTCAGTCACCCTCGGATAACGCTCCGCTGTAGCAGGGCCTTCGGTCAAGGCAGGGTCTCCCGTCAGGCGGGAGTACCAACCATGGGAAGATCGGCACGTGGCCGACGTGATCCGGATAACAGATCCGGCAGATCCGCGACTGGACGACTTCCGCGACCTCACCACGGCCGACCGCAGGCCGGACCGGCCCGGCGGGAAGGGCCTGGTCATCGCGGAGGGCGTGGTCGTCGTCCGGCGCCTGCTCGCCTCGCCGTACCCGGTGCGGGCCCTGCTCGGGGTGCTGCGGCGGATCGACGAGCTGGACGCCGAAGTGGACAGTGCGGTTCCGGCATACGTCACATCAGCCGACGTGATGGCCGAAGTCGTCGGGTTCCACCTCAACCGCGGCGTGCTCGCGGTCGCGGACCGGGCCAGGCCGTGGGAGCTGGCCGACCTCGCCGGGCTGAAGAGGCTCGTTGTCCTGGAAGGCGTCGGCGATCACGAGAACCTCGGCTCGCTGTTCCGCAACGTGGCCGCGCTCGGCTTCGGCGGTGTCGTGCTCGGACCAGGGTGCAGTGATCCGCTGTACCGGCGCAGCGTGCGGGTGTCGATGGGGCACGTGCTCGCGGTGCCGTTCACCACCGTGACGGAGTGGCCGGGTGCGTTGAAGTACCTGCGGGACAACGGGTTCCAGGTGCTCGCGCTGACACCGAGGCCGGACTCCGTGCCGCTGTCGGATGTCAGCACCGAGGGCAAGGCGGCCGTGCTGCTGGGTTCGGAAGGGCCGGGCCTGACCGATGAGGCGATCGACGCGGCCGACCACGCCGTACGCATCCCCATGTCAGGCGGTGTGGACTCGCTGAACATAGCAACAGCAGGTGCTGTTGCCTTCTACGCGCTGGGGCCTGGTTAGCTGTGCCGGTGGAACTGCGCACGAACGGCGAGCGAGCGGAACTCGTCGCGCCGGATGAAGGGGTCGTCGACCCCCGGGTGCTCGACGTGCCGGACGACTTGATCATCTCGTTGACCGAGTGGGCCCAGGTCGTGGCCGCGATGCAGCGCACGGACGCGCCCGAGGACGCCTCCGCCGCCGTGCTGGTTTCGCGGCGCGGAATGCAGCTGGCCGACCGGCTGTCGTCGGTTCTGGAGACCCCTGTGCGGTACCACGATCCGCTGACCGGCGAAGTCCTGTTCGTGGACGCCGCGCCCGCGCCCCAACGGCAGACGCCTCAACCGGAGCCGACGCCGTGGCTCACAGGACTGACCGTCAGCGCGTTGCTGGCGGTCGTGACGCTGTCGGCCGTGCTGACGTTGGCTATCACGTTGAGCGACACCAGCGCGTTGCTGGCGCTGGGGGCGAACGTCGTGGTGACGGCCGGGCTCGCGCCGTCGATCTGGCTGGCCCGCCGGGTGCTGATCTGGCGGTGGGTCGCGCTCGGTGTCGCGGCCGGTCTCGCGCTCGGCTGGGTCGCGATGGTCTTCGTCCTGCTCTGAGGACCCGCTCACCGGATCCGGGGGCCGGTTTTGGCCGTGCAGCGGAATTCGACGCGGGCCGGGAGTTCCGGCAGTTCGAGCGCCTCGCGCAGCCTGGGCAGTCCTTCGTCGTTGATCCTGCGGCGGACCTCGCCGAGGTCGGCGTCCTGGTTGACGCGGATCAGCAGGACGAGCAGCGGAGATGCCGGTCTGCCGGTCATCCGGGCGTCGACCGAACGGACTTCGGGATAGCCGCCGACCTCGTCGGTGAACGGTTGCACGGCGACAGTGCCGGGCAGCGTCGTGCGGCCGCGCCCGGACGTGCTGCCCAGTTGCCATGTGGTGGTTTTCGGCTTGCGGTTGAGCTGCGCGACCAGCCAGCCGACACACAACAGGCCGAGGACCACCGCGCCGCCTGCCGCCACGACCAACACCCACGTCGGTGGCAGCGCTGTGCCGGGAACGAGTGGCCTGGACCACCGCATGAAGTACGCGGTGACGGCGAAGCCGCCCGCGGCCAGCAGAACCAGCCCGCACAACGCCAGCACGGACCTGTTCAGCCTGGCCGGGCGGTTGAGGCTGGTCATGACTCGCTCCTCGGTGCCTTCACCTTCACGGTGAGCTGGTGTTGCCTGGCCAGACCGACGTGGTCGAGGCGCTGTTCGACGGCGGCGCGGACGGCGTCGGCGAGGCCGTCGGTGACGGTCCTGTCGGTGCGAACGACCGTGCGCACACGGGCCCTGCGCACCTTGACCACAGCGTTGGTGACGCCGTCGACCTTGGCGGCGTCCCGCAGCGCCGTGCGGAGGCTCGTCCGGGAGATCGCGGCGTCCGTCGTGCTGTCGTCCGGCGCGAGCCCCAGGATGCGTGATCTGCCGGGGACGACAGCGGACAGCACCAGCAGCAGACCGATCAGCGCCACGGCGCCACCGGCGATCGCGGGCACCAGGTCAGTCCACTGTGTCTGGTGAATCCGGGTGGCCACGGCGTCGTAGCTGACCAACGGCGGCTCGTCGAGCAGCAGCTGGACCGCCGACACGGCGACGACGACACACACGCCAAGCAACACCACAGCGGTCAGCACGGCGGGCAGACCGCGGCGAGGCCTTCGGATCATTGCACCCTCCGGTGCTCCTTGCGGTCGGATGTCAACGCGGTGACCGCTATGTCCACTTGCGACACGGTCATGCCGGTCAGCTGTTCGACCCGCTCGATCAGGTGGCCGCGCAGTCGTTCGGTCGCGGCGCCGACCGGCGCGGGGTACCGCAGGCCGACGCGGATGTCGAGCGCGGTCGTCGTCCCGGCGACCTTGGCGTTCGTCTTGGCCGACACCACATCCGGGTCTTCCGCGGCGGCCGCCTGTGCGACACGGGCAACGACGCGGTCAGCCACGGTGGTCCGGCCCCGATCGACCAGATCGGGTAGCACTGCGGCGGTCATGCTCAGTCCCTGTCCCGGCCGAGCAGCTGGGCGAGGTCCAGCTTGCCGTCCGCGACGCGCCCGGCCAGCAGCCCGAGCGTGCCGAACACGACGACCAGCAGGAACGCGGTGAAACCGCCGAACGCGGCGGCCAATCCGAGAGCGAGCCCGGTGAGCAGGCCCAACGTCGTGCCACTCATGGATTTCTCCTTACTGGGGGGGAGCGCCGGGAGCCGCCACGCCGGGCAGCGGCTCCCCGGTCGGCTCACTGGACGCGGCTGGTCTCGGGTTCGCTGCCCTCGTCGTCGCCGGGCAGGTGGATGTCGTTGACGTTGATGTTGACCTCGACCACCTCGAGGCCGGTGATCTGCTCGATCGCGGTGATCACGTTGCGGCGCACGGTCCTGGCCAGGTCGTTGATGGCCACGCCGTACTCGACGACGATCTCGAGGTCCACGGCTGCCTGCTTCTCGCCCACCTCGACCGACACGCCCTGGCCGACGCTCGCCGACGCGCCGGGGATGCGGTCGCGGATCGCGCCGAGCATCCGCGCGGTGCCGCCACCGAGGGCGTGCACGCCACTGACCTCACGCGTCGCGAGACCCGCGATCTTCTGCACCACGACGTCGGCGATGGCGGTGTTGCCGTCCTCGGTCTGCAGGCCGCCAGCGCGCTTGGTGAGCGCGTTGCCCGGCTCCGTGCCCTGGTTCTTCTGGGTCGACGGCGTCTTCTCGGCTGTGGGGTTCGTCATTGCTACTCGTCTCCCGTTCTCGTCGGGGCCGGTGCGGCCTCCGGACTGGCACATCGGTAAGACCCGGCTGTAGTTCGTTCGTCACGGCCCGCTGCTGTGACGACTGTCGCGTTTGAAGGCAGCGCGGTCGACATCGGTGACCACGATCTCCAGCCGTGCGCTCGCCCAATCGGTCGCGACGAGCACAGGGCGGATCACCGCGTTGGCCTTGCCGAGCAACGCGGGCAGCGGCAGCCGCGTCGCCACAACCTGAACCCGGACAACGTCTTCGCTGACCTCGACGGCCAGGGTGTCCCAGTCCCACGGCACCCACGACGCCACGGGCGTGGTCGACGGCGTCGACGGCCGCAGGCCGTCCACTTTGTTCAGTGCGGTCAGCACCGCTCGCGTCACGTCGTCCTTCGGGCTCACGATGTCCGCCTTGGCACGTCGATGTCGAGGATGGTGACCAGCACCGAGGACACCGCCAGACCAGTCGCGGTGCACACGGCGCCGGTGACGGCGTCCTGGACCAGCCGTGCCGTGACGGCGGCCTGGTCCTGGCCGGAGACGGCAACGTCGACCTCGATGGCCGCGCTGCCGTCCGCCGCGAACCGCACCCGGACACCCTCGGTGGGCGCCGGGTCGAGACCTTTCACACGCTGGCGGGCCATCCGCGCCACGGAGCCCGCGAGGTCGCCAAGGCCGGGTTGCACGCGCACACCGGGCACGCCATCGGCCGCGTTCACCGCGACCGCGGCGACCACCGAGCCCGACACAACGCTCTCGAACACGCACACTCCCCTTTCACGCGTCGAACACGTCCGCCACAACGATGTCCAGCCTGCTCAACCGCACGCCGATCCGCGCGGCCACCGCGTTCGCCACCCGCTCGCGGACCAGGTCGTACGCGCCCGCGGCCAAACCGCGGTAGCTGACAGCGATGCTCAGTTCGACTTCGATGCTGTCCGGGGAGCCGGATTGGCGGACCTTGCACCGGCGTGCCCGAACTCCCTCGACCGTGTCGGCGGCGAACCGCAGCACCGAGGCGATCGCCTGCGCACTGATCCGGGCCTCGTTCGGGGCCTGGCTGGGCAACGGCAGCATGTCGCGCCGCCGGGAGTCGGCGCGGACCGCGGACATGATCCGTCCGACCAGGTCGCTGGGCGGTTCGACTGTCTCGGCGGCCAGCTCGTCGACCGCCGAGCGCAGTGCGCACAGGCTGTCGCGGGTCGCGGCGCAGTGCGGGCAGGACAGGTCGTGCTCGTCGGCGGCTCCGGCGTCCACAGTGGTCAGCCGGTCCCACACGGTCTCCACGTCTCGCCCGCACGGCAGCATGTAGTCCGCGTCGTTCATCGCCATGGCGCCATCACCTCCGCCAGTTGCGCGCGAGCACGGGCTATTCGCCCGCGCACCGCTTGCGTCGTGGTGCCGAGTGTCTGCGCGATCTCGTCGTACGACCGCCCGTGTACCTCTCTCAGCAGCCAGCAGGCTCTTTGTTCAGGGGTGAGTTCCGTCAAGGCTTGACCCAACGCGGCCATCTGCTCGCTTACTTCCGCCGCGTGCTCCGGCCGCGTCCGCGTGTTGGTCGACTCGTGCTCGTCCAGTTCCACGTCGGCCTGCGGCCGCCGTGCGCGGATCACGTTCAGACAGCGGTTGGTGGTGGTCCGGTACAGCCAGCCGACGAAGGCGCGGTCCTCCTGCAACTGCGGCAGCTTGCGCCACACGATGAGGAAGACCTCCTGGACCGCGTCCTCGGCGTCGCCGCTGCTGCCGAGCATGCGCAGCGCGAGCCGGTACATCGGCCCCTGGTAGCGGCGGACGAGAGCCTCGTAGGACTGCATGTCCCCGTCCCGCGACCGCGCCACCAGTGTGGCGTCGTCCAGGACGGTCTCGGCCTGCGTCACCATCCGCTCGCGTTCCTCCTCCGACATGCCCTCACAGATGCCCAGACACCGTTCGCACCGAAACGTCACGCGGATGCCATCATCTGTCCGGGTGAGCACGGTCACCCGGATTACTCCCCGATCGGGCGTGACAGTCGTGTCGCACGGGGGTCCTGACTGGGCACACGTCGAAAGACGACAGCGACCCCAAGGGAGGACAGCCATGGCACTGGACGACAAGATCACCGGGAAGGCCAAGGAAGTCGCGGGCAAGGCGACCGGCGACGAGGAGTTGGCCCAGGAGGGCAAGGCCGACCAGCTCAAGGCGAAGTTCCAGGACGCTGTCGAAGACGTCAAGGACACGGTCGGCGGAATCGCGGACAAGGTGAAGGACAAGCTGGGCAAGTAGCCCGCTCACAAGGAGCCAGGCGGCGGGGTACCTCGGGGGGTGCCCCGCCGCACCTGTCTCTCAGGCCAGGGACGCCAGCCAGGCCTGGTGCAGGGCCGCGAACTCGCCCCTGCCCTCGGCGACCAGGTCCGCGGGCGAGCCGTCCTCCACGATCCGGCCGCCCTCGACCACCAGCACGCGGTCGGCGATCAGCACGGTCGACAGCCGGTGCGCGATGATCAACGCCGTCCGGTCGGTCAGCACGGTCTCCAGCGCTGCCTGCACCGCACGCTCACCGGGGACGTCCAGGCTCGACGTGGCCTCGTCGAGCACGAGCACGGCCGGGTCGGCCAGGAACGCCCGCGCGAACGCCACCAGCTGGCGTTGACCTGCGGAAAGCCGTCCGCCGCGCTTGCGCACGTCGGTGTCGTAGCCGTCCGGCAGCGCCGCGATGAACTCGTGAGCGCCGACCGCCGCGGCCGCCGACTCGATCTCGCCCCGCGTGGCCGTCGGCCTGCCGAGGGCGATGTTGTCCGCGACCGACCCGGAGAACAGGAAGTTCTCCTGGGTCACCATGACCACCTTCGACCGCAGGTCCTCGTCGGCGACGTCCCGCAGGTCCATACCGGACAGCCGGACGGATCCGGCCGCCGGGTCGTAGAACCGGGCGACCAGCTTCGCGATCGTGGACTTGCCCGCCCCGGTCGCGCCGACCAGCGCCACCGTCTGCCCGGCCGGGATGGTCAGGTCGAACTCGGGCAGCACGACCGGGCCCTGGTCGCTGTAGCGGAACTCGACCCGCTCGAACTCGATCGCCCCGCCCGGCGGCAACGGCTTCGGGTTCTCCGGCTCGACGACCGTCGGCCGCTCCTGGAGGACACCGGAGATCTTCTCCAGCGCCGCGCTGGCCGACGCGTACGAGTTCGCCACCTGCGCCAGTTCGTCCAGCGGGTCGTAGAAGCGGCGCAGGTACAGCGTGAACGCGGTCAGCACGCCGAGCTCCATGCTGCCGCCGGTGACCCGCCACGCGCCGACGCCCAGCACGATCGCCAGCGAGAGGTTGCCGATGAACCGCACGCTCGCCGCGAACACCGCGACCGCGTTGATCGCCGAGTAGTTGGCGTCGCGGTAGCTGGTGTTCTCGGTCTCCATGATCGACTCGTTGCGGCGCTCCCGGCGGAACGCCTGCACCGCGCGGATTCCGTTCATCGTCTCGACGAACTGGACGATCACCTTGGCGATCGCGCCCCGAGTCCTGCGGTACGCCCGGCCGGAGGTGCGCCGGAACCAGCGCAGCACCAGCACAAGGGGGATGAACCCGGCCATCACGACCAACGCCAGTCGCACGTCGAGGATCAGCAGCAGCGTCCCGATGAAGGCCAGCGACAACAACGCGTTGAGCATATTGTCCAGGCCGTCTCGGAGCAGCTTGCCGATCGACTCCATGTCCGCGGTCAGCCGGGAGATGACCTTGCCGGACGTGTAGGACTCGTGGAACGACAAGGACAGCCGCTGCACGTGCCGGAACAGCCGCTCCCGCAGGTCGAGCAGCACGTCCTGGCTGATCCGGGCGGACAGCCGCAGGAACGCGAACAGCAGCACGGAGTTGGCGACCGCGCTGAACGCGTACCCGCCGATGCACCAGGCCAGGATGCCGGTGTCGCCCTTGAGCGCGGCCGGGATCCCGCTGTCGATCGCCGCGGCGATCAGCAGCGGGCCCGCCAGCGACGCCAGGTTCTGCAGGACCACGAGCACCAGCGCGGCCGACGACACCCAGAGGTGCGGGCGGATGAGCGAACCGAGCAGCCTGCGCGAGCGGGCCTGCAGCTTGGCGCCGACCACCGCGTCGAGCTCGCCGACCTCCTCGGCGGCCACCCCGCGCCACGCGTCGTCGTTGCTCATGCCTTCACCTCCTCGGCTTCGTCTTCCAACGTGGACAACAACTTCCGGTACGCCTGGTTGGTCGCCAGGAGTTCCGAGTGCGAGCCGACCGCGGCGATCCGGCCGTCGGCCAGCATCGCGACCCGGTCGGCGAGCTGGACCGTGCTCGGCCGGTGCGCCACGACGAGCGCGGTCACCCCGGACAGGACCTCACGCAGCGCGCGCTCGACCTCCGCCTCGGTGTGGACGTCCAAAGCGGACAGCGGGTCGTCCAGTACCAGTATCTCCGGGTGGGCGACGATCGCACGGGCCAGCGCGAGCCGTTGCCGCTGCCCGCCGGACAACGACAGGCCCTGCTCGCCGATCCGGGTGTCCAGCCCCCACGGCAACAGGTCGACGAACTTGTCCGCCTGTGCGATCCGCAAGGCCTCCCAGACCTGCTCGTCGGTCGCGTCCGTCGAGCCGAGCGCGATGTTCTCGCGCACACTGGCGGAGAACAGCACGGGTTCCTCGAACGCCATCGACACCAGGGTCCGCAGGTCCGCCAGGCGCAGGTCGGCGATGTTCACGCCGTCGATCGTGATCCGGCCTTCGGTCACGTCGGCAAGACGCGCGACCAGCGCGGTGAGCGTGGTCTTGCCGGTGCCCGTCGCGCCGACCAGTGCCACGGTCTCGCCCGGCCGGACCTCCAGGTCCACCCCGCGCAGGATCTCCGCGCCGCCCTCGGCGTGTCTGAAGTGGACGTTGTCGAACCGCAGCAGTCCCCGCGCCGGGGTCGCGGGCGGTTTCGGGTCGGCCGGGTCGGCGACGGTGACCGGCGCGTCCAACGCCTCGAAGTACCGGTCCGTGGCCGCGGCTGTCTGGTTGGTCTCGGCGAGCAGCCAGCCGATCGAGTCCGTCGGCCACCGCAGGTACGCCGCCACGGTCACCGCGGCGACCAACGTACCGACGGTCATCGTGCCGTCGACGATCCCGGACGTGCCGACCAACAGCTGGCCCGCGATGCCTGCCTCCGGCAGGAGCACGATCGCGCCCCACAGCAGCGACAGGATCCGCGCTTTGCGCAGTTCCGTGCCGCGCAACAGCTTGGCTTGGCCGAGGAATCGGCGTGCCAGGTGCGGGCCGCGGCCGAACGCCTTGAGCACGCGGATGCCCAGCGCGGACTCCTCGACCGTGGTCGCCAGGTCGCCGTCCTGGTCCTGGGCGAGCCGGGCGGTCACCTTGTACTTCCGCTCGAACACCGTGGAGATCGCGATCAGCGGCAGTGTCGAGACCAGCACGGTCAGCCCGAGCCAGAAGTCCAGCGTGAACAGCACGGTCAGCCCGCCGATCAGGGTGAGGCTGTTGACGACGAGGAAAATCGCGACGAAAGCGAAGAAACCGCGGATAGTGGACAGGTCGGCCACCGCTCGCGACAGCAGTTGCCCGGACTGCCAGCGGTCGTGGAACGAGACCGGCAGCCGCTGCAGGTGCGCGTAGAGGTCGCTGCGCATCCGCGCCTCGATCCCCGTGGTCGGCCGGGCGAGCATCTTGCGGCGGCAATAGAAAAGCCCGGCCTCCGTGAGACCGAGCAACGCCACTCCCGCGACCGGCCAGAGCAACCCGGTCGTCTCGCCCCGTGCGATCGGACCGTCCAGGATGCTCTGGATCATCAGCGGGATCGTCAGTCCCGCTGCCATCGCGCAGATCGTGGCGACCATCGCGAGGATCAGGTAACGGCGCCACGGCCTCGCGTAACGGCCGAGGCGCCGGAGAGATCGATAGGCCGAGCTCGGTTGCTCCGCCTCTTCCATCACAACCCCCAACTTTCTCGATGCCAGCCTTCGAGGTTACAAAGCAACGCCGGGCGGGGCATCTGAATTTCCCGGCACCGACGACCATGCTGCGACCTCAAGTTCACTCGAGGTCAAATATCCGGCCAACAAGGCGGATACAACCGATCCGACGCGTGCCTGTGTCTCCCCGGACGTGATGGTCCTCAACCGAACAACCCGACGGGCAAGCCTGAACGCGACGGACTGGTTCGTCTTCGGCTGCTACGTCCTGGCGGCTGTGCTGCTTTACAGTCGCATGTGGACTGATGTGGGAGCGTCCTACCTGACCAACAGCGGGCACGACCAGAACCTGTTCGAGTGGTTCTTCGCCGTCGCCGCGGGCTCGCCCGGTGACGCACTGCACAGCACGCTGCAGAACTTCCCCTTCGGCGTGAACATGATGGCCAACACATCCGTGTTGGGTCTCGGCATCCCGCTCTCGCCGATCACGTGGCTGTTCGGCCCCGGTACCACGTTCCTCGTGGTGCTCACCGGGGGAGTCGCGGGCAGCGCGGCCGGGTGGTACTGGGTGATCTCGCGGTACCTGGTGGACAACCGGATCGGCGCGGCGGTCGGCGGCGCGTTCTGCGCGTTCGCCCCGCCGATGATCACACACGCCACCGCGCACCCGAACTTCACCGCGTTGTTCGTGCTGCCGTTCATCGTCGCGCGGGTGATCCGGTTGGCACGCGGGGAAAGCCTGTTGCGCAACGGCTTCATCCTCGGGCTGCTGGTCGCGTACCAGGTTTTCCTCGGCGAGGAGCCGTTGCTGATCGCCGCTACTGCGCTGGTGGTCTACGGGCTCGCCCGCCCGTCGGTGCTGAGCACGCATCTGCTCAAAGGGATCGGCATCGCCGGGCTGGTCGCGGCCTCGATCGTGGCGTATCCGTTGTGGCAGCAGTTCTTCGGGCCGCAGAGCTACACCAGCATGGGGCACGGCGGCGCAGGCAACGACCTGGCCACCATGACGGCGTTCGGCAGCTATTCGATCGCCGGTGATCCCGACTCGGCCGGCCGGATCTCGATCAACCCCACCGAGGAGAACGCGTTCTTCGGCTGGCCGCTGGTGATCCTGGTGGTCGTGCTGGCGATCTGGCTGTGGCGGGTCGCGGCGGCCCGAGCGCTCGTGATCACCGCCGCCGTGATGGCCGTGCTGTCGCTCGGCTGGCTGCTGAAGGTCAACGGCGAGGAGACCTGGCTGCCGTTGCCGTGGCTGGCTGTGTCCCAGTTGCCGCTCTACGACTCGTTGCTCGGCGCCCGCTTCGCCATGGCGTGCGTGCCGACGATCGGGATCCTGCTCGCGATGGCTTGCCAGCGGATCATCACCCTCGCGGACAACGCCACGCACATCCCGCTGCGGCTGCTGTGGTTCGGCACGCTCGTCGCGGTGCTGCTGCCGATCACGCCGACGCCGCTGCCCGTCCACCAACGACCCGGGGTGCCCGCGTACTTCGCCGAAGGCGTGTGGCGAGACGACGCGAAGCCGGGCCGGTCAGTGGTGATGGTGCCTCCGGCGAGCCCCGGCAACTCGGAGCCGTTGCACTGGCAGACCGAGGCGGGCATGGGCTTCCCGCTGGCCGAGGGGTATTTCGTCGGCCCCGGCCGCGGCCGCGAAGGGCACTACGGCGCTGTGCGGCGACCGACCTCCGAGCTGCTGGACGCGATCGCCAGGGGCGAGCGGCGGGCGATCGGACCGGTCCAGCGGGACCAGGCCCTGGCCGACCTGCGGTTCTGGCGGGCGGGCGTGGTCGTGCTCGGGCCACACGAACGACAGGAACAGCTGCGCGAGGCGTGCGAGGCGCTGTTCGGTCCCGGAAGCTACCGTGGAGGAGTCTGGACATGGCGCATATGACGGACGTCACACAACCGATACCGCTGCAGGTGCTGTCCTCCAGGCAAAGGGGGTGGGCTGTGCGAGCGTCAGACGAAGAGCATTACACCGAGTACGTGACGGCGCGACTGCCCGCGTTGCGCAGGATCGCCTACCTGCTCTGCGGGGACAGCCATCGCTCGGACGACATCGTGCAGAACGCGATCACCAGGTTGTACGTGCACTGGCGCAAGGCCCGTGTCGCCGACAACCTCGACGCCTACGTACGGACGATCGTGGTCCGGACATTCCTCAACGAGCAGCGAACCGGCTGGTTCTCCCGGACACGAGTGGTCGACGAGCTGCCGGAGACGCCCCAGGTGGGGCCGGACGTGGAAACCAGCCAGGTCCTGCACGCCGCGTTGCGCCGGGTCCCGCCCAAACAGCGGGCCGTGCTGGTGCTCCGCTTCCTCTACGACATGTCGGTCGCCGAGGTCGCGGGCGCGTTGAACTGCTCCGAGGGCAACGTCAAGAGCCAGACCTCGCACGGCCTGGCCGCACTCCGAAAACAGTTGGGTGACCATACGTTGAGCCTGTTGGATGGGAGGTGACGAGCATGAACCACGAGGACGAAGGCAGGCAACTGCTCGCGCCGCTGCGGGACGTCGAACCGGACATCCGGACCGGCGTGGACATCGCCAAGGCCAAGCAGGCGGGCCGCCGGACCAGCAGGCGCCGGGTGATCGCCGGTGTGGCGGCCGCCGCCAGCCTCGCGGTGCTCGCCGGGCTCGGTGTGCCCGCGGTGGTCAGCAACCTGTCGGAGCAGGTGCCTCCGGCGAAATCCACAGATGGCGTGATCGAGCAGTTGGTCGAGGTGGGTACAGCTGGTGGGTTCACGCCGCGGTTTTACACGAGCACCACCACCTCCCAGACTGTCGTGCTGACACGCACCGACGGCGGCGCGGGCACGGCTGAGGTCGAGGTCCTCCGACCTGGCCTCGTTCCCGGCGATGCGGAGATGCGCAATGCCGCCCCGGACGTCAACGGTAGGAAGGCATACTGGACAGGCGAGGACCTCGGCACGCTGATGTGGAAGTGGCCGGGTGAGGGATATGCGACCGTTCGCTCGCACGCGACGTTCCCGAACATCAAAGAGCGGTTGCACTACATCGCGCAGGCAGTGCGGCCCGTCGTCAAGCCGATGTCCGTGCCGTTCACCGTGCCGCGCGACGACTCCCTGACGTTGCGTGCCATCTCGGCCTACGTGAGCACACCGACGGGGTCAGTGGACTTCACCCACTCGACCCAGGCCGGGGCGTCGACCATTTCGGTGCTCCTGGCACCGACGGAGAAGGGCCTCCAGACTCACACGACCGTCCGCGGCCGAGCGGCGTCTGTCGAACCGAACGTGGTCAAGGTCCCGGATGTGATCCCCGGCTACATGCTGGTGGTCACGACTGACGCCATGCGGGGCGAACGCGAATACCTCGTGCGGCTGGCGGAGAGCGTCCAGTTCGTCGGCGATGTGAGCAACCGCGGGACCTGGCCGTCGCGCATCTGGCGCTGAACACACCGATGGGGGTGTTCCAGCTGGAACACCCCCACCGGTTCTGCCTGTCAGCCCCGGTTGGAGCGGACGCCCAGCAGCACGTCCTCCCAGGCGGGCACCACCGGGTGGTTCTTCTTCTTGCCGCGCCGGGGCGCGGGCTTCTCCTTGGCCGCGTCCGGCTTGGGCTCCGGCTCCGGGACCAGTTCCTCCTGCACCGGCTTGGTCGCCGCCGCCGGTTCCGGCTGTGCCACGGGCTCGGGCTCGGCGACTGACTGAGGGACCGGTTCGGCGACCGGCTGGGGCTCCGGCTCCGGTTGCTGCTGAGCCGCGGGCTCGGCAGGCGGCTGCGGGGCCACCGGTGGCTGGACCGGTTCGACGACCGGCTCCGGTTCCGGCTGCTGGTGGACCGGCTGCGTCTGGGCGGCCACGGGCTCGGGCTGCGGGGGCTGTGCCACCGGCTCGGGCTCCGCGTACACCGGCTCCTGAGCAGGCTGCGGGCGCTGCGCTGTCTCCATCGCAAGCGCTTGCCTGGCCAGCTCCGTCACCGGGCGCACGGTCCGCAAGGACCTGTTCGGGTTCGGGTCGAGCAGGTCATGCGCGTGGTCGTCGAGCGGGGTGACCGTGCCGCCGTGCGCTCCTGGCTTGAACGACCAGTGGGCGCGGTTGTCCGAGCGGCCCGCTGTCCAGCGCAGCTGGACGACCCACTTGTTCTCCTCGTTCTTCCACGAGTCCCAGACTGCTTCGGAGTACTCCTGGCCGCGCAGGCCGAACGCGTGCGCGCAGACCTCGCCGAGCGTCTGCACGTCCGGCCCGTCCTCGCGGACCGGGTGGGCGCGCTGGGCCAGGTCGGCGGTGCGGGATCGTTCGAGCAGGACCGGGTAGGCGAACCGCTCGACCTTGTCCTCGGGCAGGCCGGACGCCTCGGCGACCTGGGCGACGGACTCGCCCGCGCGGATGCGGGCCTGGATTTCACGTGGGCGCATCTGGCTCTCCAGCTCGATTTCGATCTGGCCGAGTCTGGTGACGTCGCCACGGGCAGCCGCACGCAGCCGCTCGTCCGCGGGCAGTTGGAAACGCTCGCCACGCATCGGGTCTTCGAGGATGACAGTCTTGCCATCCTCTCCGAGCCCGACAACTCGTAGCGCGCGCACCTCAAGCCTCCCGAATGACTTCACCTCGCTGACTTTGTGACGTTATTACGGCGCGTCCGCTTGACGGCGGAGGCGCGCCGCGCCTCAGCGAGATACTCGCCATCGATCTTCCCGCATCCACAGCGAAAGCGCACTCCCTTACTTCCTACTTTGGTTGGGCAGAAGGGAGGAAAGCGAGTTCGGTCACGTAGTGGACGAAGTTCGACGGTCGTGGGGCACCGGATCGGCGTACGCCGGATCTCCTTGGCAACCAGTCACTTCACGGCATGTTCATCCGCTTGTGCGTTGACGTGCGGGCGGGTTGCGCCAGTGACAATGATCATTTCGTTGTGACTGTTCGCGATTCGACGCATCAGCCCGCTGTAACGGTGTTGTGCGGAGCCGGTGCCGCCGGGGCGGACGACGGCGGCAGGTCGACGCGCAGATCCAGTCCGCCGGACGGCCGGGCCAGGACGCCGATCGACCCGGCGTGCGCCTTGACCACCGAACGCACGATCGACAACCCCAACCCGGATCCGCCCGACGTGGCGGTCCGCTCCAGCCTGCGGAACGGCTCGAACAACCCGGGCAACGCCTCGACCGGCACGACCGGTCCCGTGTTGACCACGCGGACCGCGGGGGAATCGCCCACTTCGACGGTCACCGAGCCGCCCGCCTTGTTGTAGCGGATCGCATTGTGCACGAGGTTGATGAGCAGCCGTTCGAGCAGCACGGGGTCACCGGCGACGGTCCGCTGCCGGATGGTCTTGTGGATGGTCACGTTGTGCTCGTCGGCCATGCCGATGCAGCCGACCAGCACGGTCTTGGCCACCTCGTCCAGGCGCACGGGAACACGGCCACTCAGCCCACGGTCGCTGCGTGCGAGCACCAACAGGCCCTCGATCAGGCGTTCGCTGCGCTCGTTGGTCGCCAGCAGGTGCGTGCCGAGCCTGCGCAGCTCAGGCGTGGCCGCCGGGTCGGCCATGGCCACCTCGACCAGCGTGCGCTGCACGGCCAGCGGAGTGCGCAACTCGTGCGAGGCGTTGGCGACGAAGTGGGTCTGGCTGTCGAAGGCCGACGCCAGGCGTTCGAGCATCCCGTCGAACGTCTTGGCCAGCTCTTTCAGCTCGTCGTCCGGGCCTTCCAGGTGGATGCGCCGGTTCAGGCTCTCCGCGCCCAACCTGCGCGCGGTCGCTGTGATCATGTGCACCGGCCGCAGCACACGCCCGGCGATGTACCAGGACGCGAACACCGCGATCGCACCAGCGACCACCAGGGCGATGCCCGAGGTCAGCAGCATGCTTTGCAGCGTGGACGCCCGGTAGTCGGTCGCCGCGAGTTCGATCGTCTGCTGCACCGGCGTCGGCACTCGCTGGATCGCTATGCCACCTGCGTCGTCGTAGGCGTCCCCGCGAGCAACGGGTGCCATCGTCGTGGCGAACGACGCGGGTTGCGGCAGTACGCCGAGCACCAGCAGGTAGTTGACCACCACGAGCACGATGCCGACGAGCATGAAGACGACGCCGTAGATGACCGTCAGGCGGGTACGGACCGACCAGCGCTTCACCGGAGGTGGTAACCCGCGCCGGGCAGCGTCTCGATCACCGGCGGGTCACCGAGTTTGCGCCGCAGGGTCATCACCGCCACCCGGACCGCGTTGGTGAACGGGTCCGTGTGCTCGTCCCACGCCTTCTCCAGCAGATCCTCGGCGCTGACCACGGCACCCTCCGCGCGCATCAGCACTTCGAGCACGGCGAACTCCTTCGGGGACAGCGCCAGGTGCCTGCCGTCGCGGGACGCCTGGTGGCGTGGCACGTCCAGGATCACACCGGAGCGCTGGAGCACCGGCGGGAGCGCGGGTCTCACCCGGCGCGCAAGCGCTTGCACCCTGGCGACCAGCTCGTCGAAGGCGAACGGCTTCGTCAGGTAGTCGTCGGCGCCCAGCCGCAGGCCCGCGACCCGGTCGGTCACGTCGCCCGCGGCCGTGAGCATCAACACCCTGGCCTCGCCGCCCGCGTTCACGAGCGATCGGCACACGTCGTCGCCGTGCACTTTCGGCAGGTCGCGGTCCAGGACCACGACGTCGTAACCGTGCACGTGGACACGCTCGAGTGCCGCGTCGCCGTCGTAGCAGACGTCCACCGCCATGGACAGCCGCCGCAGCCCGTCGGCCAGGGTGTCGGCGAGCAGCCGCTCGTCCTCAACGACCAGTACTCGCATGAGGACAGTGTCGCCGATCTGCGGTTAAGCGCGAGATAAGCGCTTTCGCTTAGCGGGTCCGAACCGGTCGGTGCCTAGAAATGACCACCGGCGGGCCCGGACTGTCGGGGGCCGGGCCCGCCGGGCGAAAGGAGATCACATGGGAGCCAAATGGCGGCTCGCCGCCGTGACCGGCCTGCTCGTGCTCGCGACGGCGTGCGGCGGCGGCGACAACGGCGGCGACAAGGTCGCGTCGCTCGGCGACGGCAAGCCGGGTGGTGCGCAGAACAGCGCGAACGACAACAAGACCGACGAGGACAAGTTCCGGGAGTACCGGAAATGCATGCGCGAGCAGGGCGTCGACATGCCGGAGCCGAAGGCCGACGGCACTGCGGAAGCGTTGGAGTTCAACGAGTCCACCATGCAGAAGATGGAAAAGGCCGGCGAGGTGTGCAACAAGATCCTGCCCAACGGCGGAAAGCCGAAGCCCCTGTCACCCGAGGAACTGGACAAGCAACGCCAGCAGGCCAAGTGCATGCGTGACCATGGCATCAACATGCCAGATCCCGACCCGAACAACCCGGGCATGGGCATGACCCTCGACATGGGCAGTGACCAGGCCAAGATCGACAAGGCGTTCAAGGAATGCGGGATGGGCGTGGCGTCCGGCCGGACGAGCGGCGGCGGCAATTGAGCGAGCAAGGACCACAGCGGTTGCGCAGGCGACGCCGTGCTCGCTGGATGATCGCCGGGACAGCCACCGTCGTCGCACTCGGCGTCGGTGCCGCGGTCGTGCTGACCCAGGTCGGCACGGGCAAGGCCGTGGCAGGACCGCAGGCACCGGCACCCGCTGAGACGACCCAGGTGACCAAGGCCGACCTGGCCGACCGGCGCAGCGTGAGCGGCAAGCTCGGCTACGGCGCCGAGACCACACTGCCCGGCCGCAAGCAGGGCACCATCACAGGTCTGCCCGCCATCGGCGACGTGCTGGACCGCGGCAAGCCCGTGTACCAGGTGGACGCCAAGCCGGTGCCGCTGTTCCACGGCCAGATCCCGCTGTACCGGCCGGTGGGCCCCGGCATGACCAACGGCCCGGACGTCAAGTTGATCGAGGAGAACCTCAAAGCGCTGGGCTACGGCGGGTTCGGCACACCGGACGAGAAGTTCACCGACGCCACCGCGAACGCGGTCAAGAAGTGGCAGAAGGCGAACAAGCTCGACCAGAACGGCACGATCGCGGTCGGCGACGTGGTGATCACCCCCGACTCGTTCCGGGTCAGCACGATCGTCGCGTCGCTCGGCGCACAGGGCACGACCGATGTGCTGAAGTACACAGGCGGCAGCCGTGGGGTGATCGCGCAGATCAAGGCCGAGCAGCGCGACAGCGCCAAGCCCGGCTCGAAGGTCACGGTGAACATCGGCGGCAAGCAGGTGACCGGGACCGTCAAGCAGGTCACGCTGGCGCCGCCGGACAACAACCCGGCACCCGGCCAGTCGCCGGACAGCAAGTTCGACGTGTCGATCTCGCTGGACGACGCGGGTTCGGTCACCGCGCCGGACGGCAGCACGGTCGACGTCCGGTTCACCGTGAGCAGCCAGAAGGGCGTGCTGACCGTGCCGGTCGGTGCCTTGCTCGCGTTGGCCGAAGGCGGTTACGCGCTCCAGGTCGTCGAAGGCGAGTCGCGGCGGCTGATCCCGGTGAAGACCGGTCTGTTCGCCGACGGCAAGGTCGAGGTGAGCGGGCCGGACGTGCGGGAAGGCATGCGGGTGGTGACCACGTCGTGACCCCGGTACTGGCTGTCCGCAACGCCGAGAAGGCGTATCCCGGTGGTGTGCGAGCACTTCGCGACGTGTCGCTGTCGGTGGACCAGGGTGAGCTGCTCGCCATCGTCGGACCGTCCGGCTCCGGCAAGTCCACCCTGTTGCAGCTGATGGGCACGTTGGACACCCCGACGTCCGGCCGGGTCGAGGTGCGCGGGCACGACGTGGCGCGCCTGAACGACCGCAGGCTCTCGGCGTTGCGGTCGCGGTGGATCGGGTTCGTGTTCCAGCAGTTCTTCCTGACCGAGGGCATCCCGGCCGTGGAGAACGTGGCGACCGGGCTGCTGTACGCGGGGGTTTCCGCGCGGCGCAGGCGAAAGATCGCGCTGGGTGCGTTGGAACAGGTGGGTCTCGGCGGCAGGGCGTGGCACCTGCCGAACGAGCTGTCCGGTGGGGAAAGGCAACGAGTCGCGATCGCGCGCGCGGTGGTCAACCGCCCCGCGATCCTGCTCGCCGACGAGCCGACCGGCAACCTCGACACCACCACCGGCACCGGGATCCTCTCGCTGCTGCACCAGTTGAACGCGGCAGGCACGACGATCGTGATCATCACGCACGACAACGACATCGCCGCGTCGATGCCCCGCCGGATCGAGATGCGTGACGGCATGTTGCGCCTGGACACAGGAGTGGCCGCATGACCGCGGTGATCGACCGGCCACCGGACGCCGAGCCGCTGCCGTCGCCGCGGCGGCTCGGTTCGCGGGACATGCTCGGCCTTGGCGTGCACGGGATGCGGACGCGTCCGTTGCGCGCGGTGTTGTCGGCGTTGGGGATCGCGATCGGGATCGCGGCGATGATCGCCGTGGTCAGCATTCCCGCGTCCAGCAGCAAGGCGCTGGCCGACCAGATCGCCGCGCTCGGGCCGAACCTGCTCGTGGCCAAACCGGGCCAGACGTTCTTCGGCGGGGACGCGAAGCTGCCGGAGACCGCGGTGCCGATGGTGAAGCGGATCGGCCCGGTGACCGGCGCCTCGGCGACGGGGAACATCAAGGGATCCGTTCGCCGCAACGACCAGGTGGCGGCGAACGAGACGTCCGGGTTGGCCGTGTACGCGGCGAAGCCGGACCTGCTCGGGGTGCTGAACGGGTCTGTCTACAGTGGAAAATTCCTGGACGGCGTTTCGGGCAGGTTCCCCGCCGTGGTGCTCGGCTCGGTCGCCGCCACCCGGCTGGGCATCTCCCACGTCGACCCGGCCGCGCCGCCGCAGGTGTGGATCGGCGGGCAGTGGTTCTCGGTGGTGGGGATCCTCAACGCGATGCCGTTGGCACCGGAGATCGAGCGGTCGGTGCTGGTCGGCTGGGACACCGCCAAGGAACGGCTCGGCTTCGACGGCCACCCGACCACCGTCTACGCCCGTGCGCAGGACTCGCAGGTGAAGTCCGTGCGGGACATCATGGCGGCGACGGTGAGCCCGGAGCACCCGAACGAGGTGGACGTCTCGCTGCCCTCGGAGGCGCTGGCCGCGCAGAAACTCGTCGACCAGTCCTTCAGCGCGCTGTTCCTGGCGTTGGGTGGTGTCGCGTTGCTCGTCGGCGGCGTCGGAGTCGCCAACACGATGGTGATCTCGGTGCTCGAACGACGCAGGGAGATCGGGTTGCGCCGGGCGCTGGGCGCGACCCGGCGGCAGATCCGCGGGCAGTTCCTGGCCGAATCGGTGATCCTGTCGGGCCTCGGGGGCGTCGTCGGCGTGGTCATCGGCGTCGGTGTCACGGCCGGGTACGCGCTCAGCCAGGGCTGGCCCGCGGTGCTGCCGCCGTTGGCCCTGCTCGGCGGGGTCGGGATCTCGGCGCTGGTCGGTGCGATCGCCGGTGCGTATCCCGCCATGCGGGCCGCTCGGTTGACGCCGACGTCCGCCTTGGCGTGATCCGCGGTCGGCGGAACGGGTAAACCTCGGTCACCCCGTTCCGCCGATGACCGCGCACGCTGGTGCGGTCTTGCGCGATGCTGGGAAATCACACCACAAACGGCGCGTGATCCAGCACAATCAGAGCGTGACCGATCTGGACGCCACTTTCGCTGAGGCCGTGCGGTTGCTGACCGGGCTTGTTTCGGGGGAGGTCAGCCCGGTTGAGGCGGCCAACTGGGCCACTCCCCGGTACACCGACCGCAGCGGGTACGACCAGCACGCTCCTCTCTGGACCGCGCTGGGATCGCTGGTGCTGGCCGACATGCCCGCTGGGCGGGGTCGTTACCTGTACGGCCCTGCCGACTACCAGGACTGGTTGGACGAGGCTTTGGCCTAGTGGTCACGAACTCCCGTTCGCAACCACTAGTCTCCGGTGGCGCCGAGCAGATCCAGGTAGCCGCTCGTCACGGCGTGGAGGTGGTCCGCCACCGGCTCCAGCTTTCCCGGGCTCCAACGCTTCTTCTCGTATGCCTGTGCGCTGGTCCGCATGGCTGCCAGGCTTGTCCTGAGTTCCGCTTCGAGCTGGCTTCTTCGCTGGTCTGGGCTCGGTGCGTCCAACCGGAACGCGTCCGCCTTGTCCTCGCGGATCGCTGCCAGGGCTTCGGTGCGGACGCCTTCGTCCGCGTCCCACACCTGCACCGGCCGGACCACCCGGTGGTTCCAGACCGGGATCGCCGCTGACCGCCACACCGCTGTGAACGGGTTGCGGGACAGCCGGGTCGCGTTGGCCCAGTGGGACGCACCCTGGGGCTGCGAGAGCCATGGCACCTCCGGCAGGTCCACCGCCAGTGCCACGTCCACTGTGTCCAGGTCCGCCCTCGAATCCAGAAAAGGCCCGTGGATCCACAGGCTCGTCACCTTCAGTGGCAGGCTCCTCGCCTCGTCGCAGGCGGCCGCCAGGGCTTCGACGTGCTGGAACGCTTTTGTCCACTTCACCGGGACATTCTGCCCATAGGCTGTGTTGATGCCCTAGGCGTGGGCGCTCTCCTGGGCTGACAAGCGAGAATCACGACATGCTGCCTACCACTGAGCTGGCCCTTCTCCGCCGTGTCGCGCACGAGCAGGCCACGTGCCGTGCCCCGTCTCTGGTCGCGGCGGTGGTGCGCGGGGACGGCCTGGTCTGGTCCGGGTCGCGTGGCCGGGTTGACGGTGAGCTGCCCGGCCTGGACACCCAGTACCGGATCGGGTCCATCACCAAGACCTTCATCGCCGTTCTCGTCATGCGGTTGCGTGACGAGGGCAAACTCGATCTCAACGATCCGCTCGACAAGCACGTTCCGGGCACTGTCGTCGGTGACCGGACGATCGCCCAGTTGCTGTCGCACACGTCCGGGCTCACCTCCGAGTCTCCTGGCAGTTGGTGGGAGCGCTCACTCGGTTCCGACTGGGCCGCGTTGCAGGCCAGCCTCGGTCCTGAGGCCGTCGTGCTGCGTGCCGGGAGCAAGCTGCACTACTCGAACGTCGGCTTCGGTGTGCTGGGTGAGCTCGTCTCCCGTTATCGCGGGATGAGCTGGTTGGACGCTGTGCGCGCCGAGCTCCTCGCGCCGTTGGGGATGACTCGTACGAGCCCGCACCCGGAGGCGCCGCACGCACTGGGGTGGGCTGTCCACCCGCACGCCGACGTGCTGTTGCCGGAACCGACGCCCGATGCCGGTGCCATGGCGCCCGCCGGGCAGCTCTGGTCGACACTTAACGACCTGTCGCGCTGGTTGCGTGTGATGGCCGGGGACACCGGGGACGTGCTGCACCCTGACACCATGGCTGAGATGCGTACGCCTGTGACGGTGGACGACGGCGACAACTGGCTGATGGGGTTCGGCCTCGGCCTGCAGGTCACGCGGGACGCCGGGCGCAGGATGGCCGGGCACACCGGGTCGATGCCCGGGTTCCTCGCGTGTGCGCTCACCGACACCGGCAGCGGAACGGGCGCGCTCGTCCTGGCCAACAGCACGGCCGGGGTCGGCATTGTCGGACTTTCATACGATCTGATGAAAATCGCCGACGAGCACGAGCCGGTGCTGCCGGCCGAGTGGGCACCGGCCACGACCGTGAATCCGGACCTGCTGGACCTCACGGGCGTCTGGTACTGGGGTCCGACTGTGTACCAGTTGCGGCTGCTCGACCAGGCGTGGCTTGAGCTCCTGCCCGTCCAGGGCGCGGGCCGGGCGTCTCGTTTCCGCCCTGCCGGGGACGGCACCTGGGTGGGGATCGACGCCTACTACGCTGGGGAAACGCTCAAGATCGCCCGTGACTCGAGCGGTGCGGTGTCCCATTTGGACCTGGCGACGTTCATCTTCACCCGTCGCCCGTACGATCCGGCCGCGCCGATCCCCGGAGGTGTCGACCCTCACGGGTGGGGTACGCGCCGATAGGCCCCATGACAAACTGGTTACCCCCCGGCAACGGCGCCGGTACCGCCGCAGTTCGTTTCGATCCAGATGAGATCCAAAAGAGGCGCCATGACGCAGACCGTTGACCCGACCACGCTGCAGTTGCCCGCCGAGCTCAAGCCATCCGACGGCCGTTTCGGCTGCGGCCCGTCCAAGGTGCGGCCGGAGCAGTTGGCCCGCCTGGCTGGCGAGGGTGCCGCCTACATGGGCACCTCGCACCGCCAGAAGCCGGTCAAGTCCCTGGTCGGCCGGGTCCGCGCGGGCCTGCGTGAGCTGTTCGCACTGCCGGACGGCTACGAGGTCGTGCTCGGCAACGGCGGAACCACCGCCTTCTGGGACGCTGCCGCGTTCGGCCTGGTGAACGAGAAGGCGCAGCACTTCACCAACGGCGAGTTCTCCGCGAAGTTCGCCAAGGTCACCCAGAACGCGCCGTTCCTGTCCGACTCGATCGTGGTCAAGGCGGAGCCGGGCACCGCGCCGGAGATCGCTTACGCCGAAGGCGCCGACCTGGTCGGCTGGGCGCAGAACGAGACGTCCACCGGTGTGGCCATGCCGGTGGTTCGGCCGCGGGGTTCCGGTGACGCGCTCATCGCGGTCGACGCGACCAGCGCCGCGGGCGGTCTCCCGGTCAAGGCCGAGGACTTCGACGTCTACTACTTCGCGCCGCAGAAGAACTTCGCCTCCGACGGCGGACTGTGGATCGCGCTGATGTCCCCGGCCGCACTGGAGCGGGTCGGCTCGATCGGCGCGAGTGGACGGTGGGTGCCGGAGTTCCTGTCCCTGCCGACCGCGCTGGACAACTCGGTGAAGGACCAGACGTACAACACGCCCTCGGTGGCGACGTTGTTCCTGCTGGCCGACCAGATCGAGTGGATCAACGGCAACGGCGGGCTGGCCTGGGCGACCGGCCGCACCGCGGACTCGTCGTCGCGGCTGTACACCTGGGCCGAGAAGACCGCGTACACCACGCCGTACGTGGTGGACCCGGCGCACCGCTCGCAGGTCGTCGGCACGATCGACTTCGCCGACGACGTGGACGCGGCCGCAGTGGCCAAGGCGCTGCGCGCCAACGGGATCGTCGACGTCGAGCCGTACCGCAAGCTGGGCCGCAACCAGCTGCGCGTGGCGATGTTCCCGGCCATCGACCCGGACGACGTCACGGCCCTGACCAACTCCATCGAATGGGTCGTCGACCAACTCGGCTGACAACCCTCGTGAGTGTTTTCCGGGTTCTGACCCCGGAAAACACTCACGAGGTTTTACAGGGCGCCTTGTTCCATCGCGGTGGTGACGGCTGCCGTCCGGTCGGAGACCCCGAGCTTGTTGAACACCCGCAGCAGGTGCGTTTTCACCGTGGTCTCGCTGATGTGCAGCGACGCGCCGATCTCCGCGTTCGTCTGTCCTTTCGCGACCAGCCGGAGCACTTGGATCTCCCGTGCGGTCAGCGCTTGCTGCACGGGCTGGCGGATCCGGCGCATCAGGCGTCCGGCGACCGACGGCGCCAGCACGGTTTCACCGCGGGTCGCGGCCCTGATCGCGCCGGCCAGTTCGGCACGGGACGCGTCCTTGAGCAGGTACCCCGTCGCGCCCGCTTCGACCGCGCGCAGGATGTCCGCGTCGGTCTCGTAGGTCGTGAGCACGATGACGCGGCTGCCGGTGTTCGAGGACATGATCTTCTCGGTGGCTCCGGCGCCGTCGAGGCCCGGCATCCGCAGGTCCATCAGGATCACGTCGGGGCGGAGGGCCGATGCCAGCGCCACCGCCTCCTCGCCCGACCCGGCCTCGCCGACCACCGCGAGGTCCGGCTCGGCGTCCAACATGCCGCGCAGTCCTTCCCGCACGACGGGGTGGTCGTCGACGAGCAGCACCTTGATCACGTGCACACCTCCAGTTCGACCGTCGTGCCCGAACCGGGCGAGCTGGTCACCGACAACGACCCGCCGACCTGGTCGATCCGGGACCGCATCCCGCGCAACCCGAACCCGCTCGTCGGCTCGGACACGTCGAAGCCGGCACCGTCGTCGCTCACGATGACGACGATCGACTTGTCCTGATAGGACAGTACAATCTCGACCGAAGTGGCGCACGCGTGCTTGCGCACGTTGGACAGCGACTCCTGCACGGCCCGCAACAGCACCACGTCGACCCCGGTCGGCAGCGGACGCCGGTCGCCTTGCACGACGAACTCGGCCGCGACCCCGATCTCCTCGGCGAGTTTGGCGGCCTGGCGCCGGATCGCGTCGACCACGGAGCTCTCGGTCAGCTCGGCCGGTGCCAGCGCGCCGACCAACGCACGGGATTCGGCCAGGTTCTCGCGTGCTGTGCGCAGTGCGAGCGCCACGTGCTTGCGCACCTGGGCCTCGTCCCGGCCGAGTTCCGATTCCGCGGCCTGCACCAGGGTGATGATGCTGGTGAAGCCCTGAGCCAGGGTGTCGTGGATCTCGCCAGCCAGCCGCTCCCGTTCACCCGCGACTCCCGCTTCGTGCGACAACCTGCCGACCTCGGCCTGGCTGGCCTCCAGCTTCGCGATCAGCTCGGCGCGTTCGGTGCTCTGCTGGACGACCTTGTCGATCCAGATCCCGATCATCACCGAGAAGATCACGCTGATGGTGATCGCCAGCGCGCTGTTGGTCCAGTTCGCGTCCGGGTCCCCGATGGTGGCGAACAACGTGGTGAAGCCGATGGACACCGCGACCAGCGCGATCGCCACGGCCAGCCGCATGCTCATGAACAGCAGCGGGATCACGCCGAAGAAGGCGTACTGGGTGTACGGGACGAGGAACGCCGACCCGGCGACCCCGAGGAACAGCACGGCCGCGAACAGGTTGAGCTGCCAGCCGAACCGCTCCGCGATGATGAACCGCTTCGCGAAGGTGGCGTAGCAGACCGCGATCACGGACAGCAGCGCGACCGCTCCCGCCCGCTCCGCCGTGGTCGCCTCCTCGGCCACGAACAGCACCAAGGAGACGACCATGACGTAGACGAACGAGAAGAACACGTCCCACAGCCAGAAGTAACGCATTCCCGCGTCATCGGTCACCGGCGGGTGTTGCTCCACCGGAACGTCATCAGGCACAGCACGAGACCGACGACGCACCAGGCGCCAAGGACCAGTGAGGTCTTGCCCAGTTCCCATGTTCCCGCCATCTCGTACTTCATCATGCTGTCCGGCAGGAACACCGACCGGAAGCCCTGTGCCGACCACTTGATCGGGAAGAACGACGCCACTGTGACCATACCCGTCGGCAGCCACGTGATCGGGTTCATGTAGACGCCGGAGATGAACTGCAGACCCACGTACGGCAGGTTCGCCACGGCGGACGCGCTCGACGCGGACTTCGCCAGCGACGCCGTGAAGATGCCGATCAGCGAGCAGCTCACGACGGAGAGCACGAAGACCCACGCGAACGTCAGCCACTTGCCGGGCGCGGTCGGCAGGTCGAGGTCGTACATGCCGACGCCGACAGCGAGGATCAGGACCGTCTCGGCGACGCTCGCCACGAGAACGAGGATGATCTTGCCGATGAAGTAGGAGATCGCGGGCATCGGCGTGCCGCGCAGCCGCGACAGCGTGCCGTCCTCCCGGTCGAGCGCGACGCTCACGCTCAGGTTCACGAACGACGTCGCGATGATGCCCGCGCCGACCATGCTCGCGGCGAGCACCTGGTTGGACTCGACCCCGGTGTCCCCGTAGGGCTGGCTGAACACCGAGCCGATCACGGCGAGGATCCCGGCGGGGAAGGCGAACGTGAAGATCGCCTGTTCCTTGTTGCGGAAGAACAACTTCAGCTCGGTCAGGCCACGGGCGAGCCCGATCGCCAGCGGCGACGGCAGTGCGAGAGTGGTCATCGGGCTTCTCCGACCAGGTCGAGGTAGACGTCTTCGAGCGACGGGCGGGTCACGGTGAGACCGGCGAGCTCCCCACCCCCAGAGGAGAGCTCACCGATCAGCTTCGTGGGCGTCGGCGTGCGCACCGACTGTTCACCGTTGCGGTCGAACCAGCGCACAACGGCCTCGCGCTGCGAACGTCCCCCCAGCTCACCCGGCGCGCCCTGGGCGACCACCGCACCCTTGGCGATCACCGCGACCCGGTCGGCCAACGCCTCGGCCTCCTCGAGGTAGTGCGTGGTCAGCACGATCGTGGTGCCGTCCGCGGCGAGTTTCTGGATCAGGCTCCAGAACTGCCTGCGTGCCTCGGGGTCGAAGCCGGTGGTCGGCTCGTCGAGGAAGAGCAGCTCAGGCGTGCCGATGATGCCGAGTGCGACGTCGAGCCGCCTGCGTTGCCCACCGGAGAGCCCCTTCACCCGTGCGCCCGCTTTCTCCCGCAGGCCACAGAGTTCGATCACTTCCTCCGGCTGGCGGGGCCGCGGGTAGTACCGCGCGAAATGCCGGACCGTCTCCCGCACGGACAGCTCGGCCGCGTCGGTGGCGGTCTGCAGGACCATGCCGATCCGCGCACGCCAGGCCCGCCCGGCGCTACCCGGGTCCTCACCGAGCACGGACACCGTCCCGTCGTCGCGTTTGCGGTGTCCCTCAAGGATTTCCACGGTCGTGGTCTTCCCGGCGCCGTTCGGGCCGAGTAAGGCGAACACCTCGCCGCGTTCGATGTCCAGGTCGATACCGGCGACCGCCTGGATCTTCGGGTAGGCCTTGCGCAGCCCCCGGATTCGTATCGCCGTCATGTCCACAATGCTGCTGGGCGACGGGCGCGCCAGGGACGACCGCGCGACTGAATCCCGTTGTCCTCCTTTCGGAGGACAGTGTTGGATTGTCCTCGCTCCGCGAGGACGGGGCTTGGTCGCCGGAAGCCGGGCTAGACAGCCACCGGAACGCTGAGGAAGCCGCGGATGACGATCGACTTGCGACGGACAGGCGGAGCCGTGACGCGGATCCCGGGCAGCCGCTCGGCGAGGGCGCGGAACGCGACGTCGCCCTCCAGACGGGACAGCGGAGCGCCGAGGCAGTAGTGCGCGCCGCCGCCGAACGCCAAGTGCTCCACGGCTTCCGGGCGCGTGATGTCGAACCGGTGCGGGTCGGGGAAGACCTCCGGGTCGCGGTTGGCGGCGGCGGTGATGAACACGACGCCGCGGTTCACCGGGATGGTGTGGCCGCCGATCTCGAACGGCTCGTGCGGGTGGCGGTAGATCAGCGGAAGCGGCGACTCGAACCGCAGCACCTCCTCGACCGCGCCGGGCGCCAGATCCGGTTGCTCCCGCAGCAGTTCCCACTGCTCGGGGTGCTGATCGAAGAGGACGACGGCGTTGCCGATCAGGTTCACGGTCGTCTCGAACCCGGCGATCAGCAGCAACCGGCACGTGGCGATCAGCTCGTCGGCGGTGATCTTCTCGTCGGTCTCGGCCGTGACGAGCAGGCTGATCACGTCGTCGCCGGGGTCGGTGCGCCGCTCGGCCATCAACCGCGTGAACAGTTCCTGCAGATCGGCGACCGCGGCCTTGTAGACCCGCAACTGCGCCGAGTTGCCGAGCCCGTCGAACGCGCGGCCGACAACCTGCCCGTAGTGCGCGAACCGCGTCCGGTCGGCAGGCGGGATGCCGAGCAGGTCGCTGATCACGGCGATCGGCAGCGGGGCGGCGAAGTCGCGCATCAGGTCGAACTCGGTGCCCAGCCGGTCGAGCAGGCGGTGGGTGGTCGCCTCGATGCCATCCCGCATCTGCCGCATGAGCTTCGGCCGGAACGCGGGCGCGGCCACCTTGCGCAGCCGCCCGTGGTCAGGCTGATCCAAGGAGACGAACGTGTCAGCGAGCGCGTTGGTGGACTCGCCGATCAGCTTGCCGGTCGTCGTGCGCACACCCAGTTTGGGTTCGCGCAGAGCACTGGAGCAATGGGCGTGCGACGTGAGCGCATAGGCACCGGACGGGGCCTTGTAGATCGGGCCCTTGGCGCGGATGCGCTCGTACAGCGGGTAGGGGTTCTCCTGGTAGCGCGGGCTCTCGATGGCGCAGACAAGATCGCCCGCTTCGGCGAGCAGCCTGGCGGTACCGCGGACGGCGAGGGTGCCCGCGATGGTCCGTACTTCGCTGAGTGTCAACACGGTGTACCCCTCCATGAGTGAACATCTCTGTTCACAACTGTACAGAAATGTTCACACGGAGGGTGGGTTCAAGCTGTCCGCTTAGTTGCTGGTGATGCTGCCCCAGCCTTCGACCTCTTCGGGCTTGCGGGGTTCGGGGCCCGTGTACCGGGCCGACGGGCGGATCAGTCTGCCGGTTTGCTTCTGCTCCAGGATGTGCGCGCACCAGCCCGCTGTCCGGGCGCACGTGAACATGGACGGCATCATGTGCGGTGGGACTTCGGCGAAGTCCAGGATCACCGCTGCCCAGAACTCCACGTTCGTCTCGATCGCGCGGTCCGGCCTGCGTTCGCGCAACTCCGCCAACGCCGCCTGCTCCAGGGCGTCCGCTGCCTCGTAACGGGAGGCGCCCAGTTCGCGGCAGGTACGCCGGAGCACACGCGCTCGCGGGTCCTCCGCGCGGTAGACCCTGTGGCCGAAGCCCATCAGGCGTTCGCCTCGGTCCAGCACGCCCTTCACGTATCCGCGTGCGTCTCCTGAGCGCTCGACTGCCTCGATCATCGGCAGGACCCGTGCGGGGGCTCCGCCGTGCAGAGGGCCGGACATCGCGCCGATTCCGCCGGACAACGCCGCTGCCACGTCCGCTCCGGTCGACGCGATCACGCGGGCGGTGAACGTCGACGCGTTCATCCCGTGCTCCGCCGCCGACACCCAGTAGGCGTCGATCGCTTTGATGTGCGCCGGGTCCGGTTCTCCGCGCCAACGGGTCATGAAACGTTCAGTGATCGTTTCACATTCGTTTATCCGGCTTTCCGGAACCGCGGGATGGCCGATTCCCCTGGCCGACTGGGCCACGTACGACAGCGCCATCACCGACGCCCGCGCCAGATGCGCTCGTGCTTCCAGGTCCGTGATGTCCAGCAGCGGCCGGAATCCCCAGATCGGGGCCAGCATCGCCAGCGCCGCCTGCACGTCCACCCGCACGTCCCCGGTGTGCACCGGGATCGGGAACGGCTCCGCAGGCGGCAGCCCCGGGCCGAACCTGCCGTCGACCAGCAGCGCCCACACGTTTCCGAAGGTCACTCGGCCGACCAGGTCTTCGATGTCCACGCCGCGGTAGCGCAGCGCCCCGCCATCCCTGTCCGGTTCGGCGATCTGCGTGCGAAACGCGATGACTCCTTCGAGACCAGGCTTGTAGCCGTCGTCGTCGAAGCCGGTTTGCGATGGGTTCACCGTTGGTGTCGACATGCGCGGTTGCCTTTCCGCCAAATCCCCGACTTGCCTCACGCACGCGTCGGCGTCCGGGTAGGAGTCGGCGACACCGCGCGGCCTCAGCTTCAAACACTTCACCCCGGCGCTCTGTGTCGCAATGACACGCGCCGTGGCTTGGGTCACGATTGCGTGAACGATTCAGTCTGCTATTCCATGCCGCATGCGAATCCTCTCCGCTGCGGACGTCAAGGACCTCCTGACGCTGGACGAGTGCGTCGACGTGATGGCCGACGCGCTCAGGGCCAGGGCGAACGGGCAGGTCGAGCAACCGCTGAGGACGCCGTTCCACCCCTCGTCGACCAGTGCGTTCGGGGTGTGGATGCCCGCGTACCGTGGTGGCGAGCGGCCGTTGTTCGGCACCAAACTGCTGTGCATAGTCCCGGACAACCCGTCGCGGGGGTTGGATGCGCACCAAGGGGCGGTCGCGCTTTTCGACGGTGTCACCGGTGAGCCGCTGGCTTTCCTGAACGCTTCGGCGCTCACCGAGATCCGGACCGCCGCGGTGTCCGCGCTCGCCACTCGTGAGCTGGCCAGGCCGGACGCGGGCACGCTCGCGATCATCGGCGCGGGCGTTCAGGCCGAGGCACACCTGCACGCCATTCCGCTCGTCCGCCGGATCAGGCACGCCAAGGTGTTCTCGCCACGATCCGCGGCCGCGTTCGTCGACCGGGTGGACGTCGAGTTCGACCTCGAAGCGGCCGCCAGCGCGGAGGAAGCCGTGCGGGACGCGGACATCGTCGTCACGGTGACCACTGCGACCGAGCCCGTGCTGCGCCGGGAGTGGATCCGCCCCGGCACCCACGTCAACGCCGTCGGCGCGAGCACGGTGCGGCACCAGGAAGTCGACTTGGCGACAGTGCGGGCCGCCGAGTTGTACGTCGACGCGATGCAGTCCGTGCTCGGCGAGGCCAAGGAGTTCCAGGACGACCCGCCCCCGGTCCGCGGCGAACTCGGCGACCTGCTGATCGGCAAGGCGCCCGGCCGTTCGGGACCGGAGGCGATCACGCTGTTCCGGTCGTTGGGCATCGCCACCGAGGACCTGTTCGCCGCCGACCACGTGGTGCGCAAGGCCATCGAACTGGGCATCGGGGTCGAAGCACCCATCTGAGTTACACGTGTGTTTCCAGATCGGGTCACGTGGCGGCCGACGTCGCGCGCAAGCGGCTGGACCGCGGTGTGAAGCTGAACTACCCGGAGGCCGTCGCGCTGATCACCGACCACGTCCTGGAAGGCGCGCGCGACGGCCGCACGGTGACCGACCTGGTCGCCAGTGGACGGCACGTGCTCAGCCGGGACCACGTGCTCGACGGCGTGCCGGAGATGGTGGACGCGGTCCAGGTCGAAGCCACCTTCCAGGACGGCACCAAGCTCGTCACCGTGCTCGCACTACCACTTCGCGGCCGTCAACCCTGGCCTCGACTTCGACCGCGAGGCCGCGTGGGGCCACCGGCTGGACATCCCGACTGGCACGTCTGTGCGGTTCGAACCGGGCGTCGAGCGGGAAGTCGGGCTCGTGCCGATCGCGGGCAGGCGTGTCGTGCCAGGGCTTCGGAAGGAGTGGGCCGGTGACCTCGATCGACCGTGACCGGTACGCCGAGCTGTTCGGTCCGACCACCGGCGACCGGATCCGGCTCGCCGACACGAACCTGCTGATCGAGGTCACCGAGGACCGCAGCACGGGCGCGGGCGCGGGTGACGAGGTGATCTTCGGCGGTGGCAAGGTGATCCGCGAGTCGATGGGCCAGGGCGTGGTCACGCGGGCGCAGGGCGCGCCGGACCTGGTGATCACCGGAGTCGTGATCCTCGACCACTGGGGCGTGGTCAAGGCGGACGTCGGGGTGCGTGAGGGCAAGATCGTCGCGATCGGCAAGGCGGGCAACCCGGATGTGATGGACGGCGTCGACCCCGCGCTGGTGATCGGGCCGTCCACCGAGATCCTGGCGGGCAACGGCAAGATCCTCACCGCCGGTGGCATCGACTGCCACGTGCACTTCATCTGCCCGCAGCTGACCGACCAGGCGCTTGCTTCCGGGCTGACGACGATGGTCGGCGGCGGCACGGGCCCGGTCGAAGGCAGCAAGGCCACCACGGTCACGCCCGGCGCGTGGAACATCGGCCGGATGCTGCAGGCGATGCAGGACCAGCCCGTCAACGTCCTCCTGCTGGGCAAAGGGAACACGGTCAGCCATGCGGGCCTGCGTGAGCAGCTCCGCGCGGGCGCGGGTGGGTTCAAGCTGCACGAGGACTGGGGTTCGACGCCCGCCGCGATCGACGCGTGCCTGACCGTCGCCGACGAATCCGGCGTGCAGGTCGCGATCCACACGGACACGCTGAACGAAGCGGGGATTGTTGAGTCTACTTTGGACGCGATTGGTGGCAGGTCGATCAACGCGTACCACACGGAAGGCGCGGGCGGTGGGCACGCGCCGGACATCATCCGCGTGGTGTCCGAGGCGAACGTGCTGCCGTCGTCGACGAACCCGACGCGCCCGCACACCGCGAACACGCTCGAAGAGCACCTGGACATGCTCATGGTGTGCCACCACCTGAACCCGTCCGTGCCCGAGGACCTCGCGTTCGCCGAGTCGCGGATCCGGCCGAGCACGATCGCGGCCGAGGACGTGCTGCACGACCTCGGTGCGATCTCGATGATCAGCTCCGACTCGCAGGCGATGGGCCGGATCGGCGAGGTGATCATCCGGACGTGGCAGACCGCGCACGTGATGAAGGACCGGCGCGGTGCGCTGCCCGGTGACACGGCCGCCGACAACACGCGGGCGCGTCGATATGTCGCCAAATACACGATCAACCCGGCGATCGCGCACGGCATCGACAGGTGGGTCGGTTCGGTCGAGGTCGGCAAGCTCGCCGATCTCGTGCTGTGGGAACCGAAGTTCTTCGGCGTCCGGCCGCACGTCGTGCTGAAGGCCGGGTTCACGGCGTGGGCGGCGATGGGCGACGCCAACGCGTCCATCCCGACGCCACAACCGGTGTACGCGAGGCCGATGTTCGGTGCTGCGCCGTCGGTCGCGATCGACAGCGGGCTGCACTTCGTCGCACAGGAGGCGCTGGACACGGACGTGGCCGATGTGTTCCGGCTCGACAGGGAACTCGTCGCGGTGACCAGTACTCGCGAGGTGACCAAGGCCGACATGCTGCTCAACGACGCGATGCCGGACGTCCGCGTCGACGCGGACAGCTTCGCCGTGCACGTGGACGGCGAGCTGATCGAACCGCGCCCGGTCGACCGGCTGCCGTTGGCACAACGGTATTTCCTGTTCTGATGCACGCGGTCGCGCTCGTCCTGTCCGATTCCCGGTTCCCCGGTGGCGGGCACGTGCACTCCGGCGGTCTCGAGGAGGCCGCCGCGCGCGGGCTCGTCACCGACATCCCTACACTGGGGCTGTTCCTGGCAGGCAGGCTGCGCACAGCGGGGGAGCTGGCGGCGATCTTCGCCGCGACGGCCGTGGAATGCCACGAGTGGTCCATTCTGGACGAGGAACTGGACGCGCGGACACCGTCACCCGCGCAACGCGAAGCATCACGGGCGCAAGGGCGAGCGACGCTCAGAGCGGGCCGCGGCGCGTGGCCGTCGCCTGTGCTGGATGCCTTGGTACGAGCCACACCCAGGCCTCACCACGCGATCGTCGTCGGCGCGTTGACCGGAATCGCCGGGGGATCATCGGGTGATGCGGCGTTGACGGCGGCGTACCTGTCGGTCAGCGGCCCGGCGAGCGCCGCGGTCCGGTTGCTCGGGCTCGATCCGTTCGCTGCCAACGCTGAAGTGACCCGGCTGGGCGACGCCATGCACGCCGTCGCCGAGCGCGCGGTGTCGTCGGCGGACCTGCCGCCGGAGGACCTGCCCGGCCCGGGAGCACCCGGGCTGGATCTGCTGGCCGAGGCGCATCTGCGCCACCACAAGGAAGAGGTACGGCTCTTTGCAAGCTGATCACAGTGACATTCCGACCCCCGCAGAGGGGGTCGCCCACCCCCACCGGCACCCGGTGAACTTCGACCCGACCTGGTCGGAGCCGGACCACCACCAACAGTCCCCGGCCACGGGCCGCGCCTTCCGGATCGGCATCGGCGGACCGGTCGGCAGCGGGAAGACCGCGCTGACCGCCGCGCTGTGCCGCGCGTTCCGCGGTGAGGTGAACCTCGCCGTGGTCACCAACGACATCTACACCACGGAGGACGCGGACTTCCTGCGTCGCGCGGGCGTGCTGGACACCGACCGGATCGAGGCCGTGCAGACCGGTTGCTGCCCGCACACCGCCATCCGTGACGACATCACCGCGAACCTGGACGCCGTGGAGACACTGGAAGAACGCCACCCGGGGCTGGAGCTGGTGATCATCGAGAGCGGTGGCGACAACCTGACGGCCGTGTTCAGCCGGGGCCTGGTCGACCGGCAGATCTTCGTCGTCGACGTGGCCGGCGGCGACAAGGTGCCGCGCAAGGGAGGTCCCGGTGTGACCACAGCGGACCTGCTCGTGATCAACAAGATCGACCTCGCCCCGCTGGTCGGGGCGGATCTGGAGGTCATGACGGGTGACGCCGCGCGAATGCGCGGCGAGTTGCCGGTGATCGCGCAGTCGCTCACCGAGACGCCAGGCGCTCCCGCCGTCGCCGACTGGCTGCGTGCTCAGTTGCCTGTACGGTCGGGATGAAAGCGCACGCACGGGTTGTGGCCGAGTCGGTCGACGGGCGGACTGTGTTGCGGGAGTTGCGATCCTGCTCGCCGCTCACCCTCGTCCCGCACCGTGGCAAGCCGGGCCACGTGCACCTGGTGAACTCGGCGTCGGCACCGCTCGGCGGCGACGAACTCGACCTGACACTCGTCGCCGGGCCCGGTGCCCGGCTGCGGGTGGCGAGCGTGGCCGCCAGCTTGGTCCTGCCCGGACCGAGACCCGCGCCCAGCCGGTTCACCGTCCGGGTCGAAGCGGCCGACGGATCCATTGTGGAGTATTCGCCCGATTCCATGATCGTCACGCACCGTGCTCGGCACACGGCCGCGTTCACCGGTTCGCTTGAACCTGGGGCGCGGCTGCGCGTCCGCGAGATGCTCGTCCTCGGCAGGGAAGGCGAGCGGCCGGGCAGTCTGCGCACCGAGACTGTCGTCCGGCGCGGCGGCCGCCCGGTGCTCAACCAACGGCTGGAGATCGACTCGTTGATCGCCAGCCCGGCCGTCCTCGCGGGCAGGCGGGTGCTCGCCTCGGATCTCCGTGTGGGCCATGAAGATCCGCCTGCCGCGGTCGCCGGCGAGTGGTGCTCGCTCGTGCCGTTGGCCGCGGGTGGGTCCCTGGCCACGGCCCTGGCGCACGACGCCGTCACCGCGCAGCGCATGATCGGTTCACTGAATCGATCTGGTTGATCGATCTGGTTGGCTCCGCGTGGGTGTAATCACCATGCGTCCTGTTTCTCCTGGCGGGTGGACCCCGTAACGTCCTTGGGAACCAAGGAGATCCCGAGGCGGAGGGTGATACGCATGGCGGACGCCGACATCACGTCCAACATCACACTCGACCTACCGGCGATGCGTGCCCACTACGAGGGCGGCACTCTCGACGAGTCCGAGCTGGCCCGGACGTGGCACGAGCAGTTGCAGTACTGGCTTGACCAGGCGGCGCAGCAGGGTGTGGTCGAACCGAACGCGATGGTCCTCGCCACCGCCGACCCCCAGGGCAGGCCGTCGTCACGGACAGTGCTCGCCAAGGGTCTCGACTCGCGCGGCGTCGTGTTCTTCACCAACTACACGTCGACCAAGAGCCACGAGCTCGCCGCGACCCGGTACGCCTCGGCCACGTTTCCTTGGTACTCCCTCCAGCGCCAGGCCCACGTCCGCGGCACCGTCGAGAAGGTCGACGTCACCGAGACAGCCGCCTACTGGGCCAGCCGCCCGCGCGAGTCGCAGCTCGGCGCATGGGCGTCGCCGCAGTCGGTCGTAGTACACAGCCGCAACACGCTCGACTCGTCGCTGGCCAACATCCAGCGCCAGTTCGCCGACGCCGAAGAGGTCCCGGTGCCCCCGCACTGGGGCGGCTGGCGAATCCGGCCCGAGGTCGTCGAGTTCTGGCAGGGCCGCCGCAACCGCATGCACGACCGCCTGCGCTACAAGCTGACCCGCGACGGCTGGAAGGTCGAGCGCCTCGGCCCGTAGAAGCTGTGCAACCAATGTGGCCTTCGTTGCGTTTCGCGCAACGAAGGCCACATTGGTTGCGAAAAATCACGTTCGGACGGTTGCTTAGGGCCCCTAAGCTTGTTCGATGTGGCACTACGCGAACTGGTGATGGACGTCCGGCCCCTTCGCGTACGTCCGTATCGCCGCTTATGGCTGTCCACGGCGGTCACCTCCATCGGCGCCCAGCTCACCGCGGTCGCCGTGCCCAAGCAGGTGTTCGACCTGACCGGGTCGTCCGGCTACGTCGGGCTGACCGGCGCGGTCGCGCTGGTCCCGTTGCTGGTCTTCGGCCTGTGGGGCGGGGCCATCGCGGACATGATGGACCGGCGGAAACTCCTGCTGATCACCAACGCGGGGATCGCGCTGAGCTCGGTCCTGCTGTGGCTGCAGGCCGCGACCGGGATGCGGTCGGTCTGGGTCGTGCTGGTGCTGCTCGGCCTGCAGCAGTCGTTCTTCGCGGTCAACATGCCGACCCGGTCGGCGGCGATCGCCCGGCTGGTGCCCGCCGAGCTGATGCCGTCGGCGATGGCGCTCGGCTCGACCATCTTCACGTTCGGCGCGGTGCTCGGCCCGTTGCTCGCGGGCGCGCTGCTCCCGGTCCTCGGGCTGTCCACTTTGTACCTCGTTGACTCGGTCGCGCTCGTGCTGGCGATGTACGCGGTGTGGCGCCTGCCGCCGATGCCGCCGCTGAGCGGCGAGATCAGACGGGCCGGGCTGCGCGACGTCGTCGACGGGTTCCGTTACCTGGCCGGGCAAACCGTGCTGCTGGCGTCCTTCCTCGTCGACATCATCGCGATGGTCGCGGGTATGCCGCGCGCGCTGTTCCCCGAGATGGCCGAGCGCACGTTCGGTGACCCGCCGGGCGGCGGCAGCGCGTTGGGTTGGCTGTACGCCGCCATTCCGCTCGGCGCGTTCCTGATGGGCCTGTCGTCGGGCTGGCTGCAGAAGGTCAACCGGCACGGCGTCGGCGTGATCATCTCGGTGTGCGTGTGGGGCGTCGCGATGGTCGGGTTCGGCCTGAGCAGCGCGCTTTGGCTGGCGGTGGTGTTCCTGGCGGTCGGCGGGGCCGCGGACATGGTCAGCGCCGTCTACCGCTCGTCGATCCTGCAGATGGCGGCCCCGGACGACATGCGTGGCCGGATGCAGGGCGTGTTCACCGTCGTCGTCGCAGGGGGCCCACGCCTCGCGGACATCACCCACGGCTGGACGGCAGCGGGAGCGGGCACGGCCGTCGCCTCGGCGGGCGGCGGTGTCCTGGTGATCGTCCTGACCGTCGCGTCGGCCATCTGGCTGTCGGCGTTCTGGCGTTATCGGGCCGACAAGGAAGTCGCGACGACAATGGAGTGATGTCGTTACACCTTTTTCGGTGATATCGGGCACACTCCAGGGATGACGGAAGGGATCAAGGAACAAGCGCCCGGGAAACCCGAGCTCAAGCGGGCAATTGGGCCGAAACTGCTGCTGTTCTTCGTCGTGGGGGACATCCTCGGCACCGGCATCTACGCACTGACCGGCCAAGTGGCCGGCAGAGTCGGCGGTGCGCTGTGGTTGCCCTTCCTGCTCGCCTTCGTGATCGCGTTCCTGACCGCGTTCAGCTACCTCGAACTGGTCGGCAAGTTCCCGCAGGCAGCGGGGGCCGCGCTGTACACGCACCGGGCCTTCAAGATCCAGTTCTTGACGTTCATGGTCGCGTTCGCGGTGATGTGCTCGGGAATCACGTCGGCGTCGTCGGCCGCCATCGCGTTCGGCGGGACGTACCTGCCGAAGACGTTCGGGCTCACCGCGACCATGACGCTGACCACGATCCTCGCGATCGCGTTCGTAGTGCTCGTCGCGGCGGTGAACTTCAGAGGCGTCAGCGAGTCTGTCAAGGCCAACGTGGTGCTCACCTGCATCGAGCTGGCCGGTCTGCTGATCATCATCGCGGTCGGCGTCTTCGCTGTCGCGAGCGGCGACGGCGACCCCGCCAGACTGACCCAGGTCGACACACACGACCAGACGTGGCTGGTCGCCATCACTTCGGCGACCTCGTTGGCGTTCTTCGCGATGGTCGGTTTCGAGGACTCGGTGAACATGGCCGAGGAATGCAAGGACCCGGCTCGGATCTTCCCGAAGGCGATGCTCTGGGGCATGGTTGTCGCCGCGACGATCTACATCCTGGTCTCGGTGACGTCCTCGCTGCTTGTGCCAGCCGACGAACTGCAGAAGTCGGGCAGCAACGCGCTGCTGAAGGTGCTGGACGTCGGCGCGCCGGGCTTCCCCCACGTCGTGTTCTCCGCGATCGGCATGTTCGCCGTGATCAACTCCGCGCTGATCAACATGATGATGGCCAGCCGTCTGCTCTACGGCATGGCCAACGAGCGGATCATCCCGCGCCAGCTGGGCACCGTGCACCCGTTCCGCAGGACCCCATGGGTGTCCATCCTGTTCACCACGGTCATCGCGGTGATCCTGGTGTCCACAGTGGATATCAGCGTGCTCGGCGGCACGACGGCGTTGTTGCTGCTCGTGGTGTTCGCCATCGTCAACATCGCGTTGCTGGTGCTGCGCAAGACCAAGGTCTCGCATCCGCACTTCCGCACACCGACCGTTATTCCGGTGATCGCGGCGGTGCTGTGCCTGTACCTCGCCAGCCCGCTGTCCGGACGACCGGCACGCGACTACGGCATCGCCGGGATCCTGCTGGGCGTCGGCGTGATCCTCTGGCTGATCAACTTCATCTACACCAAGGTCAGGGGCGAGGAGGTCACCCTGAACCCCGAAGCGTTGAGCAAGGGCGGGGACTAGCTGTACCTGGCCAGTCCGGCCGGGTCGTGCGCGCAGAACAGCTCGACCCGGCCGGACTGGTCGCGGGCCAGATCGCGCAGCCGGTCCTGGTTGCGCAACCGCGGCGTGCGCTCGGTCTCGACGATCTTCTGGAACAGGGTCAGCATCGGCGGGCAGTGCGGGTGCGCGGGGTCCATCTCGCCCTCGAAGAAGTAGCTGTCGCCGCCGTGCAGCAACCACTTGTCACCGATGTCGACGGCGATCCCGGCGTGCCCGGCCGTGTGCCCGCGCAGCGGAACGATCAGGATTTCCTCCGGCAACCCCTTGAGGTTGCGGACTGCCTGGAAGCCGAACCAGTCCTCGCCGCTCGTCTGGTAGCTCTCGAACCGCGCGTGCGCCCACTGGGCCTTGCGGAACCGGCTGCGGTCCTTGGCGGTGGCCTGCGCCTGCGCGACCCGGAGCTCCTCGGCGTACACGTGCACGGTCGCGTCCGGGAAGTCGCGGAACCCGCCCGCGTGGTCGAGGTCGAGGTGGGTGGGGATGATGTGCCGGACGTCCTCGATCTTGTAGCCCAGGTTCACCACCTGCTGTGCCGCGGTTTCCCGCACGTCCAGGACGGGGTTGGCGGCGAGGAGGAACTCCCGTGTCAGCGACGCCTTCGGGTCGCGGATGTCGTCCGAACCGATCCCGGTGTCGACGAGGACGAGGCCGTCCTCGGTCTCGATGAGCAGGCAGTGGCAGACCATCGTGCCCCTGCGCAGGTGGCCGGGCCTGCCGTCGAGCAACTTGCCGCCGAGCGGACGCATGGTCCCGCAGTTGAGGTGGTGCACGCGCATGGCGATCACTCCTTGTGGATCAACAGCTTGAGGTGGTCCCCGACCTGGCGGAGCGGTGTGACGTCCTTGCGTGTCCTGGCGAGGATGAGAGCGCCTTCGATGGCGGCCAGCACCGTGGTCGCCAACGCCGCGGGGCTGGGAACCCCTTGGCGCTCCAGGTAATCGGCGATCACGCTCTCCCACGACAGGTACGCGGTGTCGCACGCCTCGCGGATCTGCTCGCTGTCGCCCGCCGCGTCCAACGCGACAGTCGTGATCGGACACCCGTCCCGGAAGTCGGACTCCTCGAGCCTGGTCGCCAGCAGATCGATGACGTCGTCGAGCGAGGCGGCCAGCTTGAGCTGTTCGCACAGCTCGCCACCGGACAGCTGGAGGGACTCGACGGCCAGCTGCTCCTTGCCGCCGGGGAAGTGGAAGTAGAGGGAGCCCTTGGGGGCGCCTCCCTCCGCGAGCACCTGGTTGAGGCCGGTCGCGTGATACCCCTGGGCGCGGAACAGGGTGGCCGCTGTTCTCAGCACCCGCTCCCGCGTGTCGTTCTTCTTGGGCATGCGACCGACTATACAGACTGGTCTATTACTGCGCGAGGGAACGCGAAAGCCCGCCGGACGACTTCTCCGGCGGGCCTGGAACGTTCGCTACCGGCGGGGCAGGGTGCAGCCCGGCGCCGTCAGGGTGAACTGGTTGCCCGCGCCGATGCAGGCAGGGATGTTGTAGGTCTGCTGACCGTACTTGTAGCCGTTGCGGACTGTGACCTGGCCGGTCTGGCTGACCTCACACGGGTTGTTCAGCGTGCAGCGGCCGCCGCTCTCGTTCGCCGTGTTGTTGACCGCGACGACCTTGTTGGACGCCGTGTCGACCACCGGTGAGCCCGAGGTGCCACCGATGGTGTTGCACGTCGACTCCGACTTGTAGCGCACCGAGTCGCGCCACGTCCACACGTCTTCCTTCAACTGGTGGACGAAGCCGTCGACGTGGCAGCTGTAGATCCGCTTCCAGTAGCCGGACCTGACCTCGATGCTCGATCCCGGCGCCGGTTTCGACGTGGCCAGCTCCAGCGCTGGCGTGTTGTACTGCGACTGGATCTGGGCGTAGGTCTGGCTCAGTTGGTAGAAGGAGACATCCGTGTCCTTCATCGTGGCGTAGGCCAGCTTGGTCGCGCGGAGCGTGCCGAGGGGCTGGGCGTTGCGGTTGAGCAGCGTGAAGGTCCGGCTCGCCGACTGGTTCACGATGACCTCGTTGGCGCCCATGAACTTCACGCAGTGACCGTTCGACATCACCAGTGCCGGGTCGGTGTCCTTCGCCGCGGGCGGCCGCACCACCGAGCCGGAGCAGTTGTTCAGCGCCACGATGGCGTTGAAGTCGGAGGCCTGGACGGCACCGGCCGGGGCGGCCACGAACGCCCCGATCGCCATCGCCGCGAGGAGCGTGCCAGCTACACGCTTGATCATAGTGGAGATCCTTCCGCTTGCAGGGTCCTTCAAGCGTCAACGCTGCGCGAGTGGAGTACCACCCGCCGTTAGGCTGCAAATCATGACCCTGGAGATCGTGCACGGCACCGCGCGGGCCGTGATCACCGAAACCGGCGCGGGGCTGCGGGCCTACGAGGTCGGTGGCGTGCCGTTCAGCGAGACGTACGGCTACGGCGAGACGCCGCCGCTCGGTTCCGGTGCCGTCCTCGTGCCGTGGCCGAATCGGACAGCGGGCGCGCGGTGGCTGCTCGACGGCGAGCCGCAGCAGCTCGACGTGACCGAGCCCGCGCGTGGCAACGCCATCCACGGCCTCACCCGCCGTCTGCAGTGGACTGTTCTGGAGCACGTCGGGTCGTCGATCTCGCTGGAGGTCACGATCGAACCGCAGGCGGGCTGGCCGGTGCGGCTGCGCAGCACGATCGCGTACTCGCTGGACGACACCGGCCTCACCGTTGCGCACGGAGTGCATAACGTCGGTGACCGCGCGACGCCGTTCGGCGTGGGCACTCACCCGTACCCCCGAGCGGGTAACGACTCGACCGATTCGTGCACGTTGCAGCTGGCTGCGACCACTGTCCTGCCCCTCGACCCGGAGCGGATGGTGCCGAGTGGGCCCGCCGTCGACGTGGCGGGGACCGAGTTCGACTTCCGCGCGGCGCGGCCGTTGCGCGACGTGCAGCTGGACACGCCATTCGGCGGCTGCCTGCCGGGGGAGGACGGCCTTGTCCGGCATGTCGTTTCGGGGTCGTCGGCGGCGGTGGAGGTCTGGGCGGACCCGGACTTCAAGTGGGTGCAGGTGTTCACCCCCGGGGAGTTCCCCGGCCGGGGCAGGGCGATCGCGGTCGAGCCGATGACGTGCCCGCCGGACGCGCTGAACTCCGGAACGGACCTGATCACCCTGGCGCCGGGCGAGTCGTGGGCCGGACGCTGGGGAATAACGCCGATAAGTACCTGAAGTACTTGACGTACCTGACCTCTCGGGGGAAAAATAGGACCCGACCGAGAGGGAAACAATGCACTTCGACAGTTACACCGACGCCCGTACCCACCTCAAGGACCTGTTGGACGCGGCGGAGAAAGGCCGAGTGGCGACCATCCGCCGTGACCACGCACGCACCGCGGTGGTCGATGTCGTTCGGCTGCAACATGTCCTGGTGTCCATGAACCAGCCGAGGGCGCACGTGGTCGCCGAGTCGGACGGCTGGTCGGTCTTCATCCCGGGCTTGCCCATCTCGGCCGACGGAGCGACCTTCGACGAGGCCATCGCCGAGATGATCACGTCGTTGCGCGAGTACGCCGAGGACTGGCAGGAGCGGCTGTTGGAAACCCCGAACCACCGCGACAACTGGGGCCTGGTCCAGTTGATCGGCCTGAGCGACGACGCGCAGCTCCGCGAATGGCTGGTAGGGGTCGCCGAATGAGCGAGCAGCCGCACACCCCGGCGAACCACGACCGCTTCTGCCGCAACGAAGGATGGATAGGCGTCCGCACGGGAACCCACATCACCTACGAACTCGGCCTGCCGGACGGTCGTGTCCTGCGCACCCGCATCTCGGACCGCGAGGAATACGGACCGGACCTCTGGCGCCACATTCTCCGCGACCAGCTGGAAGTGGACGAACCCACCTTCTGGGCCTGCGTCAACGAAGAGGAAAAACCCGATCGCGGTATAGCGAAAGCCCGCCCGGACGCCCTTCCCGTCGACCTGGTCCACCTCCTCCTCACCCGCCTGGGCCTCCCCGAACGAACAGTCGCCACCATGACAAGAAAGGAAGCCATCGCCCGAATCGACGCCTACTGGGAATCCGACACACCGGCATAACGGTGCGACGGCCAACTGCTACCTCAGGCCGTTGCTGCGAGGAACCTAGCGACATCCCCACGCTGTCCGGCCGTGTAGCAGTATGCACAGAGGTCGCCTTCGTGGTTGGTTCCCTTCCGTATGGCCTGGGCGAAGCCCAACCGCTCGTGTCAAGGGGTCCGCCTTCGCAACCCGACCAGGCTGGGAACCCAACGGATCCCCTTGACGCGTGTTGTTGCCTCCGGCAGGCCATACGGAAGGGGACCGACCGCGCTCACTCACCCCGACGATCAAGCCGCGCCCGAGGCTGGAACCTGTACCGCCTCGTTCCCTTTCGGTGGTCTGCTGTCCGGCGGGGACTGTCCTTTTCTTTTCACCCGCAAGGGCTTGCTGTTCGGGGCGCGGCGATTGGTTCTAGCGCGGTGGTCCGGGGAAAGATGCCTCGCCCGGCGGGCAGGCCACCGAGCAGGAGCAACCCCGAAGCACCACTCTGCGCTTGCGCGCGGCTGGTCTGCCCGCGGCTGGCTCAGTGGACGGTCTGCGGTTGCTCGCTGATCTGGTTCGCGAGCCACGCCAGCGCCATGGGCTGCCTGTATTCGATGGCGAAGTGGCCGCCGTCGAACAGTTCGAAGTGGACGTTCTCGGCGCCTGCTTCGCCGATTGCCTTGTTCAGTGCCAGTGCGCCGAGGTCGAGGAACCATTCGTCACTTGTGCCCGCGTCGATCCAGATCGCGCGCATCGACCGCAGTGCTTCCGTGTGGTTCGGCGCCATTCGCACCGGGTCCCAGTTCAGCCAGCGCTGCCAGGTCTCCGGTTGGAGTGCTCCCGTCACCGGGTCGAAGGGCAGCAGCGGTGTTCCGTCCGTGTCCGGGGAGAAACAAGCCGACACTCCGAGGATTTCCAGTAGGCGCATGTCTTCTTCCTTGGTGAAGGCGATGCGTGACTGAAAGTCCTTCCACCAGGCGAAGATGTCGCCGTTGTAGGCGCGTAGGTGCCGTGCGGCCATGAGGAAGTGCGGTATGTATTGGGCTTCGGACAACGCGTCGCCGGAGTGGGTCGCGAACGCGCCGAAGAGGTCGGGTCGCAGCATCGACGTCACCGCGGCGCCGAGACCGCCGCTGGATTTCCCTGCTATGGCGCGGTGTTCGCGGGCAGCCAGGGTGCGGTAGTTGGTGTCGACCCACGGCACGACCTCCTGGCACAGGTACGAGTGGTAGCGGCCGGTTCCCGCGGAGTCGACGTATTGGCTGCCGCCGTAGGTCGTGAACGCGTCCACGAACACCAGGATCATGGGCGGGGCTTCCCCGCGGGCGAACACCTCGTCGATCGCGACCGGTACCGACTTGCGGTACGCGGAGGGCTGGTTGCTCCAGGCGGGCAGTGTCCCGGTGAAGCCAAGCAGCATGTAGACGACCGGGTAGCGGCGCTGCGAGTCGTCATAACCCGGTGGTGTGTAGACCCATAACGGCCTGCTGTGCGGGTCGCCCAAGGGGTTGTCGCGCAACAGTTCGCTGTGGATCGCGTGCTCGTTGACCCGGCCTGCGAAGCCGGGCGGCCAAAGTGGCATGCTGCCCCCGATGGGTTGATACGAAAACATATTATTTGAAATGATAGTATCAGGTGTGGCTGATTCGATCGATCGACATATCGCCTACTGGTCGAAGCAGGTGCCGGACCTCGACGTGCACGTGGAGGGCGCGGTCACCCGGATGCAGGGGCTCGTCCGGCTGCTGTGGCGCCGTCGGGAGGCAGGCCTCGCGGCGCGTGAGCTCAAGGGGTGGGAGTATGACATCCTCTGGCGGATCCGCTCGGCCGGTCCACCGTTCCAGGTCAGCCCCACCTGGTTGGCCAAGGCGTTGGACACCCACCCGGCCACGCTCACCAGCAGGCTGGAGCGCCTGGAGGGAACGGGCCACCTCACGCGCGTCCACGACCCAGCCGATCGGCGCCGGCTCCTCGTCGAACTCACCGACCTCGGGCACCGGATGTGGGAAGCCACCATCGAAGACCAAGCGGCCAACGAGCGCGCGCTGCTCGCGGTCCTGACCGAGGTCGAACGCGAGCAGCTGTCCGATCTGCTCCGCAAGGTCGTCACGGCCGCCGAGGAGCACGAGGCGCCGCTGATGCCGCCGGTGGAGAACGCGCCTTAGTGGTTCTCCTACCTGAACCCGCAAGTCATCGGATGAATACCGGTACATCGAGACGAAAAGCTGGTCATCAGCCGGGATTCATCGTATGTTTTCCGCCGTGGCGGATGTGTCAAGGAGGACATTTCTGGGGGCCGCGGCCCTCACCAGTGGTTGGGTGGCCGGGGATCCGGTCGCGTGGGCTGAGCCGGTCGACCGGCCTGCCCCAGGACGTGGCTCAGTGCACCAGCAGATCGTGGCCGACGCACGAATGGTCTGGCGGAAAGTGCCCACCGGGTGGGACAACGCGCCCTTCCTCGGCAACGGGTTCCTCGGTGTCCAGGTCTACCGTGGCCCGGAGCCGAACGTGCTGCGCTTCATGCTCAGTCACAGCCTTGTGCAGGACCAACGTGCGCAATGGGAAGCCGCGGTCGGCTTGTCGCGCCTGCCCATCGGCTACCTGACGCTCACCCTCCCCGGAGCGGTGACCGCGGTCGACTGGACACTCGACCTGTGGAACGCCGAACTCCGGGGCACTGTCACCACCGCGCAGGGCAGCCTGAAGTTCGAAGCCCTGGTGCACAACGAGTCCGGCGTCCTGCTCGTCTCCACGACCGGTGACGCCACATGGGGCTTCACCCCCATGCCCTCGCACACCACCCGCACCATCCGCATTCCACCGGACTACGTGGGCAACCCCGCGCCCAAGATCGGCCGCAACTACGTGGAGCAGCCGCTCATCGCGGGCGGCGGGTACAGCACAGCCTGGCAGGAAAGGCAGTTCGGCACGCGGAAGATCCTGACCGCGACCGTCCACTACGGTCACCCGAACTCCACCGGACTGGCCGAGGCGCTCGCCAAGGTCATGATCCCGCCGATCGTCGCGACGCACCGCGCGTGGTGGAACGCCTATTACACGCGCAGCCTGGTTTCCGTGCCGGACAAGTGGGTTCAGCGTTTCTACTGGATCCAGCTGTACAAGATGGCCTGCGCGACACGGCGGAACGCGCCGGTGGTGACCGAGTGGGGACCGTGGTTCCCCGACGGCGGCGGCAGTTGGACCGCGGTGTGGTGGAACCTCAACGTCCAGATCACGTACCCGCTCGTGAACGGGTCCAACCACCCCGAGTTGGACGCCGTGACCGAGACTTTCCGGCGCTACCACGAGAACCTCGCGTTGTCCGTCCCGCCGGACTACCGCGACGGGAAGACGTACGCGCTGGCGCACCCCGGCGACCGGACGCTGCGGTCGGGCGGGCCCAAGCTGGGCGCGCAGATCCCCGGCAACGCCACAGTCGGCAGACCGGGGACGAGCACCAAGACCGACCAGACGGGCAACCTGATCTGGGCCATGCACAGCGTGTGGGTGTCCTACCAGCACACCAGGGAACGCTGGGTGCTGCAGGACGTGCTGTTCCCGGTCCTGACCAAGGCTCTGAACTTCTACATGCACTTCCTCACCAAGGGCAGCGACGGCAAGCTGCACCTGCCGTTGACCCGTTCCCCCGAGATCCACGACGCCGAGGACTGCACGTACGACCTGTCGTTGATCCGTTGGGCGGCGGGCATCCTGCCGGGGATAGCCGAGGAACTGCGCGTCAAGCCCGACCCCAGGTGGCGTGACGTGGCGACCAGGCTGACGCCGTACCACGAGAACGCGCAGGGCGTCATGATCGGCAAGGACGTGCCGCTCACCGAGTCCCACCGGCACTTCTCGCACATGCTGTGGATGCATCCCTTGCGAGAGCGGACCTGGGACAACCCGGCCGACCGCGACATCATCCGCCGCACGTTCGACCACTGGTCGAGCATGCGCACGGCGTGGGCCGGTTACAGTTACCCGGCCGCGTCGTCGATGTCGTCGATGATGGGACAGCCGGAGCAGGCGTTGTCGTACCTGCGCCACCTGCTCGACGGCAACGTCATCGGGATCGCCCAGCTGATGCCCAACACCATGTACAAGGAGGGCTCGAACCTCGCGATCGAGAGCCCGCTGACCGCGGCCCAGTCCGTTTTGGACATGCTGGTCGACAGCGATCCCGATGTGGTGAAGGTGTTCCCGGCCGTGCCGTGGGCGGACGCCTCGATCGACAACCTGCGCACCATGGGCGCGTTCGAGGTCAGCGCGTCGCGCCGGGCCGGGCGCACCGAGTGGATCAGCGTGCACAGCCGCGCGGGCGCGCCTTTGTCCCTGCGGCACGGGATTTCCGGCGACCTGGACGTCCGTGACGAACACGGGCGCAGGCTGCCGTGGCGGGAAACGTCGCCGGGCACCGTGTCGATCCGCCTCAGGCGCGGCGAAACAGCCGTCGTCACGCCACGCGGCAGCAGGCCGGATGTGCGGCCGAGGGATGTTCCCGCTGTCGCCGACGCCCCGCGGTGGGGGATGAGCTAGTACGGTGTCCACCCGTGACAGTGGCTATCACGGGTGGATACGTTGTTCCGGTAACGAGTGAGCCCATCGAGGGCGGCACCGTGCTGGTCGAGGACGGCAAGATCGTCGCGGTCGGCGCGGACGCCGACGTCGACGTGCCTGACGACGCCGAGATCGTGGACGCCTCCGGGACCTGGGTCCTGCCCGGGTTCGTGGAGGCGCACGGGCACGCCGGGATCGGCGAGGACGGCATCGGCTGGGAAGGCCGCGACTACAACGAGATGACCGACCCGAACGGGGCACGGCTGCGGGCGATCGACGGGTTCAACCCGGACGACCAGGGCCTGCGGGACGCGCTGGCCGGTGGCGTGACGACGATCGTCGCCAAACCCGGTTCGGGCAATCCGATCGGCGGGCAGACCGCGGCCTTGAAAACCTGGGGCCGCACGGTCGAGGACATGCTGCTGCGGACGCCTGCCAGCGTGAAAAGCGCACTGGGGGAAAACCCGAAACGCGTCTACGGCGACCAGAAAAAGCTGCCGTCGACGCGGATGGGCGTCGCGGCGATCATTCGGGACGCGTTGACCAAGGCGCAGGACTACGTCAAGAAACGCGATCAGGCCGTGGCGGACGGCAATCCGTTCGACCGCGACAACACGATGGAAATCCTCGCGCGGGTGCTCAGCGGCGAAGTGCCGTGGTGCCAGCACACGCATCGCGCCGACGACATCGCGACGGCGATCCGGCTCGCCGACGAATTCGGTTACCGGCTGATCGTCAACCACGGCACGGAAGGGCATTTGGTCGCCGACACGCTGGCCGAGCGGAACATCCCGGTGATCGTCGGCCCGCTGATGACCAGCCGGGGCAAGATCGAGACCGGCCGCCGCACGATGCGGGGCCCGGGGATCATGGCCAGGGCCGGGGTGAAGATCGCGCTGACCACCGACCACCCGGTGGTGCCGATCGACTTCCTCGTCCACCAGGCGACGCTGTGCGTGAAGGAAGGCCTGGACACCGAGACCGCGCTGCGCTCGATCACGATCAACCCGGCCGAGATGATGGGCCTGGACGACCGCGTCGGCGCGCTCGCCCCGGGCCTGGACGCCGACGTCGTGCTCTGGTCCGGCGACCCGCTGGACGTGATGAGCCGCGCCGTCCGCGTGTTCATCGAGGGCAACGAGGTCTACTACTACGACGACGCCAAGGGTGAAGGCGTGCCCAAGAACCCGTTCTACAGCGAATGACCCTCGTGAGTGGTTATCGGGGTGCCAACCCTGGTAACCACTCACGACCTTGTTCAGGTGTTGCGCAGTTCGCGGGCGATCACCATGCGCTGGATCTGGTTGGTGCCCTCGAAGATCTGCGGGACCTTCGCCTCACGCATGTACCGCTCGACCGGGAAGTCCTTCGTGTAGCCGGCACCGCCGAGGACCTGCACGGCGTCGGTGGTCACCTTCATCGCGGCCTCGGTGGCCACGAGCTTGGCGATGGACGCCTGGCGTTTGAACGGCAGCCCGCGGTCACGGCGCCGGGCGGCCTCCAGGTACATGGCCCGCGCGGACTCCACCGCGGCGGCCATGTCGGCCAGCAGGAACTCCATTCCCTGGAACTCGATGATGGCCCGGCCGAACTGGCTGCGCTCCTTCGCGTACCGGACGGACTCGTCCAACGCCGCCTGGGCGAGGCCGACGGCGCAGGCCGCGATGCCCAGCCGCCCGGAGTTCAGCGCCGACAGCGCGATCTTCAGCCCGATGCCCTCCTCGCCGAGCCGCCGCGACGCGGGCACCCTGGCCTGGTCGAAGTTCATCTGCGCGGTCGTGGACGCGGTCATGCCCATCTTGCGCTCGGGCGCGGAGGCCGACAGGCCCGGCGTGTCCGCGGGGACGAGCAGGCAGCTGATCCCCCGGCCGCCGTCGGGCGACGTCCGGACCATCGTGGTGTAGAAGTCGGCCTGGCCACCGTGCGTGATCCACGCCTTCGTACCGGTCACGACGTAGTCGGGGCCGTCGAGCACGGCACGGGTCGACAACGCCGCCGCGTCCGAGCCCGCGTGGGTCTCCGACAGGGCGTACGCGCCAAGCAGTTCGCCGCTCAGCATGTCCGGCAAGTACTGGTCTCGTTGCTCGTCGGTGCCGTACTGGGCCAGTGCGTAGCAGGACATGGTGTGCACCGACAGGCCGACGGCCACGGTCATCCACGCGGCCGCGATCTCTTCGAGAACCTGCAGGTAGACCTCGTACGACACGCCGCTGCCGCCCCACTGCTCCGGGTACGGCAGGCCGAGCAGGCCCGAACGGCCGAGCAGTCTGAACTCCTCGCGCGGGAAGAGCTCCTTCTCCTCGTACTCGCTCGCCTTCGGGGCCAGTTCGTTGGCGGAAATGTCCCTGACCAAGGCGATGAGGTCTTCCGCCTCGGTGTCAGGGAGCAGACGTTCGACTGCCATCGCGGGATCTCCGTATACATGCAGTGCTGAGGGACATCCCAGACTACCGCCCGGGGTAGGTTGGCGGCCGTGATTGTCGTAGCTGGTGAGGCGCTGGTCGACCTGGTGCCCGCGAAGTCCACACTCGACGGTGAGCCCGGTGCGCTGCTGCCCCGGTTGGGCGGCGGCCCGTACAACGTGGCCGTCACGGTCGGTCGCCTCGGGACTCCGGTGAGTTTCCTGTCGAGGATCTCGGCCGACGACTTCGGCGACGCGCTCGTCGAGCGGCTCAGGGTGTCCAATGTAGACACTTTGCTCGTCCGGCGTGGGCCGGAACCGACGACGCTCGCGGTGACCAGCCTCGGCCCGGACGGCGGCGCCAGGTACACGTTCTACGCCGAAGGCACGGCGGACCGCCTGTTCGAGGCGCCCGAGACCCTGCCCGAAGCGGCCATCATCTCGTTCGGCACGCTCTCGCTCGTGCTCGAGCCGGGGGCGAGCGCGTACGAGCAGGTCATGCGGCGGTCGGACGCCCTGGTCGCGCTTGACCCGAACGTTCGCCCGGTGCTCATCGCCGACGCCGACGCCTACCGTGCCCGGTTCGCGGGCTGGCTGCCGGACGTCGACCTGCTCAAGCTGTCCGAGGAGGATGCGGAGTGGCTCGCCGGGAAGGACGCCGTCGACGCGGTCGTCGAGTGGCAGCGCCAGGGACCGGCCGTCGTCGTGCTCACCCGCGGCTCGAAAGGGCTGGCAGTTGTTACCGGGTCGGGTGAACTGATCGAGGTTCCGGCTACGGAAACGAATGTCGTGGACACGATCGGTGCCGGTGACACGGTCCACGGGGCGTTGTTGAGCTGGCTGTACACGAAGGGTGTCCGGACACCGGAACACCTGCGGGAGCTCGACGCGGCCGCATGGCGAACAGCGTTGCGATTCGCCGGGGCCGCCGCCGCGGTAACCGTGTCGAGGGCGGGAGCGGAGCCGCCATTCGCCGCTGAACTGGGTCCGATCATCTGAATCGTTCTGTGAATCGATGTGAGAAGCGTCCCACCAGCGTGTCTTAACTTACGCCGCACTGTGCGATTCGCCCCCGGCGCACTAGCGTTGGGGGTTGACAGGACCCCAATGGGGCGGTGCTGCGGTGCGGCGATCGATCAGACCGCGTGCACGTGGCTTGATTCGCCAGATCCACCGCCCTGACCGATCGGGAGAGGGACGTTCATGCCCGACGCGACGACCGCGCCGCAATCCGGTACTCGTACCGTCGCGCTTCACCACGACGGCGGAGAGCTCGAGATGGCGGTGGTACCCGCCACCGAAGGCTCGAATGGAATCGAGCTCGGCAAACTGCTGTCGAAAACCGGACTGGTCACACTGGACCCCGGTTTCGTCAACACCGCCGCATGCTCCTCGGAGATCACCTACATCGACGGTGACGCCGGAATTCTGCGCTACCGCGGATATCCGATCGAGCAGCTCGCCGAGCACTCCACCTTCATCGAAGTCAGCTACTTGCTCATCTACGGCGAGCTGCCGTCCGAGGCGCAGCTCAACGACTTCACCACCAAGATCAGCAGGCACACCCTGCTGCACGAGGACCTGAAGAGGTTCTTCGACGGCTTCCCGCGGGACGCGCACCCGATGCCGGTGCTGTCCTCCGCGGTGTCCGCGCTGTCCACGTTCTACCCGGAGACCCTCAAGCCGGTCACCGACGAACGCACCGAGATCGCCACCATCCGCCTGCTGGCCAAGCTGCCGACCATCGCGGCGTACGCGTACAAGAAGTCGGTCGGCCAGCCGTTCCTCTACCCGGACAACTCGCTCGGCCTGGTGGAGAACTTCCTGCGGATGACGTTCGGCTTCCCCGCGGAGCCCTACGACGTCGACCCGGCACTGGCCCGTGCGCTCGACCTGCTGTTCATCCTGCACGCCGACCACGAGCAGAACTGCTCCACGTCGACCGTGCGGCTGGTCGGCTCGTCCGAGGCGAACCTGTTCGCCAGCATCTCCGCGGGCATCAACGCCCTGTTCGGTCCGCTGCACGGCGGTGCCAACAGCGCGGTGCTGGAGATGCTCGAGGGCATCCGCGACTCGAGCGGCGACGTGAAGTCGTTCGTCAACAAGGTCAAGAACAAGGAAGACGGCGTCAAGCTGATGGGCTTCGGCCACCGGGTCTACAAGAACTACGACCCGAGGGCCGCGATCATCAAGAAGACCGCCGACGAGATCCTCGGCAAGCTCGGCGGCGACGACAGCCTGCTGGACATCGCCAAGCAGCTGGAGGAGCACGCGCTGGCCGACGACTACTTCGTCCAGCGCAAGCTGTACCCGAACGTGGACTTCTACACCGGGTTGATCTACCGCGCGATGGGCTTCCCCACGAAGTTCTTCACCGTGCTGTTCGCGCTGGGCCGCCTGCCCGGCTGGATCGCGCACTGGCGGGAGATGACCAACGACCCGGCGACCAAGATCGGCCGTCCGCGCCAGGTCTACATCGGACCGAAGGAACGGGACTACGTGGCGATGGACGCCCGTTAGAACCAACCGCTTCGCGGGGTGGTGCGTGTTCTGCGCACGCACCACCCACGCGGTAGCGTTTTCGGATGACTTCCGTCGTCTGGTTCCGCCGTGACCTGCGGACCAGGGATCATCCCGCGTTGCTGGCGGCCGACAAGGACGCCCTCGCGCTCTTCGTGCTGGACAAGCGCCTGACGGAGCCGTCCGGCGCGGCCAGGCTCGCCTTCCTCTACCGCTGTCTGCGGGACCTCAACGAACAGCTGGACGACCGGTTGCTGGTCGTCTCCGGTGACCCGGTCGAGGTCGTGCCCCGGATCGCCAAGCAGGTCGACGCCACGAGCGTGCACGTCTCCGCCGACTACGCGCCTTACGGCCACACGCGCGACCAGCAGGTCGAGGCCGCTCTCGGCGACATCGACTTCGTCCGCTCCGGCTCGCCCTACGCGGTCGCGCCCGGCCGGGTCACCAAGCCGGACGGCACCCCGTACAAGGTCTTCACGCCGTTCTCCAGGGCGTGGGCCGACCACGGCTGGCGCGGACCGGCGGACACCGACGCGTCCATCCTGGACTGGATCGAGCCGCCGGGGAGAAGCCGTATCCCTCAGGACCCACCCGGTGTCCCCGAGTTGCCCGACGCGGGTGAAGCGGCGGCGCTGGGGGCGTGGGAGAAGTTCCGCGATGAGCGCGTCGAGGACTACCCCGAGAACCGCAACCGGCCGGACCGGCCGGGAACCAGCTGGATGTCGCCGTACCTGCGGTGGGGCTGCGTGCACCCGCGGACGCTGCTCGACGACCTCACGCCCGGCCCGTACCGCAACGAGCTGGTGTGGCGCGAGTTCTACGCGGATGTGTTGTGGCACAAGCCGGACAGCGCCCGCCGGAATCTGGACCGCCGGTTCGACAAGATCGAACTGGACGACGACCGGGACGCGTTCGACGCGTGGTGCCAAGGCGTTACGGGTTTTCCCATCGTGGACGCCGGGATGCGGCAGTTGCTCGAGCTGGGCTGGATGCACAACCGGGTCCGGATGATCGTGGCCAGCTTCCTGGTCAAGGACCTGCACCTGCCCTGGTGGTGGGGCGCGCGGCACTTCATGAAGCACCTGGTCGACGGCGACCTGGCGTCCAACCAGCACAACTGGCAGTGGGCCGCGGGCAGCGGAACCGACGCGGCGCCGTACTTCCGGGTGTTCAACCCGACCACCCAGGGGGAGAAGTTCGACCCGAACGGCGACTACGTCCGCCGGTTCGTGCCGGAACTGCGCGGTGTCACGGGAAAGCGCGTGCACAAGCCGTGGGAGATCGACGGGCTCGACTATCCCGAGCCGATCGTCGACCACGCGCACGAGCGCGAAGTCGCGCTCGCCCGCTACGCGGCTGTCAAGAACTAGTGGTCACGACGACACGGCTTCGCGCAGTTTCACGCGGCTTCCGGTGCGCAGCACGGCATTGCGGTAGATGCGGCCACCGAGCCACGCCACCAGCGCGATGCCGCCGAACGACAACAGGATCGCCACGGCCTGCAGCCAGATCGGCGCGAGGCCGAGCGCGGTCAGGCCCGGCATCAGGATCGGCGCGAACGGCGGCAGGATAGCCATGACCATGGTGAGCGTGCTGTCGCTGTTGCTGATCAACAGGTTGATCGCGAAGATGAAGCCGACCACGATCACCATGGTGACCGGGGTGAGCACGCTCTGGGTGTCCTCCTGACGCGACACCAACGACCCGAGCGCCGCGAAAATGGTGGCGTAGAAGAAGAAGCCGATCAGATACCAGAAGACCCCGGCCAGCACACCGCCGATCGCCGCGCCGGAGAGCGTCAACGCGCCCGTGGCGAGGCCCGCGACCAGGCCGACCGCCGTGATGACCGCGAACTGGATCAGCCCGACCAGGCCGAGGCCGAGCACCTTGCCCGCCAGCAGCTGCCACGGCCGCACAGTGGCCAGCAGGATCTCCACCACGCGGCTGGACTTCTCCTCGACCACGCCCTGCGCGACCATCTGGCCGTAGATCATCAAGGCCATGTACAGCAGGAACGCCACGATCAGACCGATCGCCAGCCGCTGGCCCTGGTCGTCGCCACGGGGCTCCAGTTCAGTGACCTTCACCTGCGCCGCGGCCGCGGTGGCGAGGACCTCTTTCGGATCGAGTTCGGTCTGCGACAGCTCGGAGGTGAGGATCTGCTGACGCATCAGGCCGTTGAGCGTGTTGCGCAGCTCGGTGTTCAGCTTGTCCTTGACCGTCACCTGGAGCGAGCCGACCGGCCCGGTGACGAGCGCGTCCAGGTCGTTGTCCTTGACCTGCTGCTCTCCCTGTGCCGGATCGGCGATGTCGACGATCGCGACCTGGTGGCCGATCTGTTTGGCCGACTCGACGATGTCCGGGCCGAGCGCGGTGGCCTGGCCGCTCAGCCCGACCCGGCTGCGGCTGCCCTCGTCGAACGTGGAGCTCTGCAGCAACACGAACGCGGCGAGCACGACCACCGAAACGATGGTGCTGATCACAAAGGACCGGGTGCGCAGTTTGGTGTTCAGCTCGCGGCCCGCGACCAGGAACACGGCCTGGGCGGGCTTCAACTCGGCGCTCAACGCCCCTCCTTGACTACGTCGCGGAACAGGTCGGCGAGCGACGGGCGGTGTCTGCTGAACTCGTGCACCGGGCCGGTGTCCAGGGCGGCGCGCAGGATCACCTGGTCGTCGACGCCGTCACCGACCCGCAGCGAGGTGTGGCCGTCCTGTTCGGACACCACGGTCACACCCGCGATCCCGGCGGCCCACCCGGGCGGTGCCGCGGGAGCGTGTACGTGAAGCTCCGACGCGCCCGCCGAACGCAATGCGTCGACCGTGTCACACGCGACCATCCGGCCTTTGTTCACGATTCCGACACGGTCACACAACCTCTGCACAAGGTCGAGTTGGTGGCTGGAGAACACAACCGGGATCCCGGCCGCCGACTTCTCCTTGAGCACCTGGCTCATCACGTCGACCGCGACCGGGTCGAGACCGGAGAACGGCTCGTCCAGCACGAGCACCTCGGGGTCGTGCACCAGCGCGGCGGCCAGCTGCACGCGCTGTTGGTTGCCGAGGCTCAGTTTCTGCACCTCGTCGAGCCGCCGCTCGCGCAGTCCGAGCCGGACGATCCAGTCGTCGGCGGCGCGGTGGGCGTCGTTGGCGGGCATGCCGTGCAACTTGGCCAGGTAGATCAGCTGGTCGAGCACCTTCATCTTCGGGTAGAGACCGCGTTCCTCCGGCATGTAGCCGAATCGGCGGCGGCTGCTCAACGTGGTCGGTTCACCCGCCCAGCGCACCGCGCCGGAGTCCGCTTCGAGCACGCCGAGCGCGATTCGCATCGTGGTGGTCTTGCCCGCGCCGTTGCTGCCGACGAAGCCGAAGAGTTCACCTGGCCGTACGTCGAACGTCATGTCGGACAACGCGACGACGTCACCGTAGCGTTTGGAGACTCGGTCGATCTCCAGCCCCGCTTCAGGCACCATCGTTCCTTCCTCGCTGGACGTGTCCCACGCAGTATCCAGCTTGAGCCCGCTGCTCGCTCAAGAGCCTCGTGAGTGGTTGGCCGGGTTGGCACCCGCATAACCACTCACGATGTCTACCAGGCAGTTTGCCTCAGCGGAAACCAGGCCCACGCGACTGCGGCGGTGCAGCACGTCCTCGGCGTCGAGTGCGCCTTCGTGCTCGATGGCCCAGATCACTTCGGCCACCGTGAGCTCGGGGTGCAGGGTGGTCTGGTCCAGCTCGGCGACGGCCGCCGCCTCCGTGCCGTACTTGGCGATCAGCCTAGCCGGTGCGTCGATTCGGGTGAGCCGGGCCCGTGCGGTCGCGCCGACGAGGGGAATGTCCTTGGTACGGGCCGAAACCGTGGTGAGCTTCGTCGCATCGACCGCGTCCGCGGCCATCCGGCGGTATGTCGTGAACTTGCCGCCGACAACCGTGATCACACCGTTGTCCGCGGTGAGCACCGCGTGCCGCCGGGACAGGTCGGCACTCGACCCGTCCGCGTCGAGCAACGGCCGCAGCCCGGCGAACGCGCCGAGCACGTCGGCGCGGGTGAGGGGGCGTTCGAGCACGGACGACGCGGCCGACAGCAGGAAGTCCACATCGGAGTCGGGCACGGCGGGCACGTCCGGGATCTCGCCGTCGACCGGTTCGTCGGTCAGCCCGACGTAGACCCGGCCGTCGAGTTGGGGGAGCACCAGCACGAACCGGTTGCGGGAGCCGGGAATCGGCACGGTCAGCGAGGTGCTGGTGAGCCCGGTGCCGGTCAACGCGGTGCCGGCGAGCACGATGTGCGTGCCGCGGGAGGGCCGCAGCCGCACGGACGGCACGAGTTGGCCTGCCCACACGCCTGTCGCGTTGATCACTTTCCTGGCGCGCACGTCGAATTCCGCGCCGGTCAGGGTGTCGCGCAGCCGCGCGCCGCCGCCGTCCAGCGAAACGGCCTTGGTCCTGGTCAGGATCTTCGCGCCGAACCCGGCCGCGGTCCTGGCCAGCGCGACCACGAACCTCGCGTCGTCGATCACCTGTCCGTCGTAGGAAAGCAGGCCGCCGCGCAGTCCTTCACGGCGCAGCCCCGGCGCCAGCGCAAGCGCTTCCGCGGCGGGAACACGCCGTGGCCGGGGCAGCAGGGCGGACGGGGTTCGAGCCAACCTGCGCAGCAGATCGCCCGCGTGCAGACCGGTCAACGTCAACGCACCGGGCACGCCGTCGTGCAACGGGACCAACTGGGGAAGCGGGCGGGTGAGGTGCGGAGCCGTGCGTGTCATCACGATTCCACGCTCGACCGCGCTCTCGTAGGCGATCCCCACGTCGCCGTTGGCGAGGTACCGCAGTCCGCCATGGATCAACTTGCTCGACCACCTGGACGTGCCGAACGCCAGGTCGTTCGCCTCGGCGAGAACCACGGACAAACCCCGGGACGCCGCGTCGAGCGCGACACCCGCGCCGGTCACGCCACCGCCGACGACCAGCACGTCGACGACGCCCTGCTCGGCACCGGCCAGGTCACGCGCGCGCCTGCGGGCGTTGAGAGAGGTGTTCACCGGCGCTCCAATGCCCCGTCGAGCTGCGTGGTCAGTTCGGCGAGCAGCTCCTCGCTGTCCACATCGGATGTCGCAGGCCGCATGGACAGCACGAAGGACTGGACGGTCAGCAGCACGACCCGTGCCTGGGTCGGCACGTCGACCACCCGGATCGAGCCGTCGTGGTGCCCGGCTTTGAGCTGGTCGGCGATGAACTGCTCGGTCAGCCGTTGCGTGCTGCCCATCCGCTGCACCACGTACGGCAGGAGCAGTTCCGGCTCCAGGTCCAGTGCTGCCCGCATGATCGGGTTGTCCACGAGCACCCGGACACCCGTGACCAGCCCGGTCACGAGCCGCTCGCGAGCCGTCGTGCCGGTCAGCGACGCGGAGATCCCGGCGAGCAGGCCGCCGAACTCCCTGGTCATCAGCGCCGCGATCAGGCTGCGGACGTCCGGGAAGCGGCGGTACAGCGTCATACGGCTGACCTGGGCGCGCCGGGCGACCTCGGTCAGCGTGGTGCGGCCCACGCCGATGGCCAGCACGCAGCCGCGTGCCGCGTCCAGCAGCACGTCGTCGTCCACTCGATAACTGTGACGTTGTGACGTCATATGTCACACTGTACCCATGGCGAACCGAACTGACCAGCTCCTGAGGTCCGCGTGGACGACCGAACCGCCGCAGCTGCCGCCGCACGCCGTGCGCTGGCTCCGGCAGGAGACTGGGCTGACGGACGCCTGGACGCCCACGCGCGGGATCACCGCGCCGCCGTCCGAACTGCCGGACACAGCACGGGAAGTGCTCGACGGGATCGTCGGCGCGGACCACGTGCTGACCGGCGGACAGGACCGGCTCGGCCGGACCGGTGGCCTGTCGTACCTCGATCTCCTCGCGCACAAGGGGATCGGTGAGGTCTCGGTGCCGGACGCTGTGGTGCTGCCCGCGAATCCCGCCGAGGTCGCCGACGTCGTGCGCGCGTGCGCGGAACTGGGCCTGGCTGTTGTCCCGTTCGGCGGTGGAACGTCAGTGGTCGGCGGGGTGAAGGCGTCGAACCGGTCGATCGTGCTGGATCTGGCCAGGCTGGACCAGCTCGTGCTGGTCGACGAGGTCTCCCGGCTCGCGGTGCTGCAGGCGGGCATGCGCGCGCCGGACGCGGAGAAAGCCCTGGCGGAATACGGGTTCACGCTCGGCCACGTGCCGCAGTCGTTCGAGCGGGCGACGATCGGCGGGTTCGCCGCGACCAGGTCGGCCGGTCAGGCCTCGGCGGGATACGGCCGGTTCGAGGACATGGTCGAAGGCGTCCGGGTCGCCACGCCACGCGGCGAGCTGCGGTTCGGCGTCGCACCGGCCTCCGCGGCCGGACCGGACCTGCGGCACCTCGTGGTCGGCAGCGAAGGCGCGTTCGGCGTGATCACCGAGGTGACCGTGCGCATCCGGCCGGTGCCGCGGATCCGCCGCTACGAGGGGTTCGTCGTCGACGGCTGGGACCAGGGCGCCGAACTGGTCCGCGCGCTGGCGCAGGACCGCGTGCTCGCCGACGTCACCCGTCTGTCCGATGTGGACGAGTCACGGGTGTCCTTCGCGCTGACCGGCGGCTTGAAGTCCGAAGCCCTTGGCGCGTACCTGAAGCTGCGGGGCATCCGGCAGCCGTGCGTGCTGGTCCTCGGCTGGGAAGTGCAGGACAAGCGTGAGCTGGCGATGCGCCGGGCCGCGGCGTTGAGCAGGATGCGTGGCGTGGTGCGGCTCGGCCGGGTGCTCGGCGAGGCATGGCGGCACGGCCGGTTCAACGGGCCACGGCAGCGCGACGCGTTGATGAACGCGGGCGTCTGCGTGGAAACCCTGGAAACCGCGACGCATTGGTCCCAGGTGCACGAGCTGTACGACAAGGTCCGGCAGGCGTTGACCAGCTCGCTGGACCGCCCGATCATCATGTGCCACATCTCGCACGCCTACGAGACCGGGGCGTCGCTGTACTTCACGGTGATCGCGGCGCGGTCGACCGAGGACCCGGCCGGACAGTGGCAGCGCGCGAAAACCGCGGCGTGCGAGGCGATCGCAGGCATCGGCACGATCTCGCACCACCACGCCGTCGGCGTCGACCACGCTCCCTACCTGCCCGGCGAGATCGGTGACCTCGGCGTGGAAGTGCTCGCTGCGGTGAAGAACACGCTCGACCCGGCGGGGATCCTCAACCCGGGCAAGCTCATAGCTCCTTAGCCGACTCGTTGGCCGCGTCAGTGGCTTTCGCGCACGGGTCAGGGGCGTTGACGGCCTCGATCCGCGTGGTGAAGTAGGACTGCTCGAGCACGGGCCGGACCATGATCATGACCATGCAGCGGTCGTTCTGATCGGGCTCCTGGTGGCGCATTCCTTCCATGCCACCGATGGCGAGCGGTTCGCCGTGCGCGTGCCCGGCCATGTTCTCGATCTCGTGGCTGATCAACAGGGTTCCGGCGGTGCCGGTCAGCTCGCAGTTGATCAAGGTGGGGCGGTTGGCCTTCGTCAGCGAGCCGATCTGGTTGGCGAACTGGCCGATGGGCTGGCACGGGTCCTTGCCGTGGAACGGCGAGGCGCCCGGGTTCTGCGGCGGGGACTTCAGCTGCGCGGCGACGAGCCCGGCGACCTCACGGGACTGCGCGCACTGCTTCTCGTAGTCGGTGCCCTCGATGGAGATCGCGATACCGAGTTCGCCCGCTGTCTTGACCGTCAGCGTGCAGCCGCTGTCCTGGACCGCGTTCAGCCCGGCGACCTCGACGGGTTTGGCGTCCGGCGACGCCCGTTCGCCGACGTACGCCCGTGCCACGAGAGGCGTCCCGTCCGGCCGGGTGATCGTGACGACGCAGTTGTGCGCGCTCGCCCCGGAGAACGTGCGCGCACTGACTTTCCCGATCTTGGCCAGCGCGGTCTCGTCGAGGATGGCGCACGAGTCGACGTTGCGGAACGAAGCCCATTCGTCCGGTGGCAGCGGCACGGACGGACCCGGCTGGGCCGCCGGTTCGGCGGAGCACCCCGCGAGCAGGAGCAGGGCGACGATCACGGTATGCGGTCGAACCCTCATACACCGTGATAGTACCCCAATGGTCCAGACCTATTCGAGCCCTGATTTTCGCCTGCGGCCCGCCCCGAGCCAGATCCAGCCGAGCATGCCGCCGAAAAACAGCGTCCACGCAGGCAAAGCACGCGCGTCGATGCCGCGGTCGCACATCGAGACGTACTCGACGAGGATCGGTTTCTCCGGATTGCCCAGACTGGCGGCCAGTCGCGGCGTCTCCACGCCGCCGAGGGTGTTCCCGCAGCTCACCTTGACTGTCGCCACGGTGTCCAGCGTCGAGACGCGAACCGGCACCAAACCGAGCACCAGTCCGACGACCAGCGCGATCGACGCGAGTGAGGCGACGAAGACCCGCGGCGTCAAAGTGATCTTGGCGAGCGGGTCCTCGTCGACGTGGGCCGGTGCGCCCGGCGAGTGGATCTCTGTCGACATGCCGACAGCGTGCCTGCTTCGGGCCGCCGACGGGTAACGAACGGGCTTATTTGTAGTACGCGCTGCCGTCGATCGAGCCCTTCTGGCAGACGGACCCGAAGTCGTACTTGATCGTGAACGGCTCGGTCTCGTCCGGCGGGATCACCTTCGCGCCCTTCGACTCGGGTTCGCAGGGGCCGGTCGTCGGCTCGCTGCCGTCCGGCACGGCGCCCCAGTGCAGGTTCTTGTGGGCTTTCTGGCCAGGTTCGAGGGTGACCAGCGCCGGAGCGGGGTCCGGCTTGCGGGTCAGCTTGGTCGGCGTGGCCGCGCCGTTGGCATCGGTCAGCTGTAGGCCGCCGTAGCCGTACAGGGTGCACGCCTTCGAGCTCGTGTTGGTGACGACCAGCTTGGCGTAGCGGTTGCCCGCCGCCGCGTCACCGCCCTGGATCTCGCCCTTGAGCACGCCGGGGGTGCAGCGGGCGACCTGAGTGCTGCGCACCACGCTGTCCGGTCGCTCCGGGCTCGTCGACGTCGATGAGCCGCTGGACGGGGGCGGCTGTTCCGTCTGGGTCACGGTCACGGTTTGTGGAGGTTGTGCCGTCGTGTTGCCGTCACCGCACGCGGCCAGCGAGCCGAGGGCAACCACCGCTGCCCCTGCGACGAGCACCTTGTGTCGGACCATGTGCCACCTCCCGAAACGTTGTTACCCGGTCCTATCAGTAAGGACGGGTCACCGCACGCCGGGTTGCGACCGCTCACACCCTTAGGCGAACTTCCACAGGTACGTCCAGCAAATCGTGCCGTCCGGCAGGTTCACCCTGATTCGCCGGTATTCGTCACCTTCGTACGAATCCAAAGTGGCCAATGCGGCTCTGGTGTCGCGCAACGGAAGCACCCAGCCCGGGACGCGATCGCCGCCGCGCTTGAGACCCGGGTAGCCGAAGCCGGTGTCGAACACCTCACCGGCGACGCTCGACTGGTACGGCTCGCCGTCCACCCAGGGCTCGACCAGCTCCCACGCCGATTCACCCGGCTTGAGCGTGCCGTAGACGAACACCCGGGCGGGGAACTCGTCGGGGTGGGGAGCGCCGTTCACAGCCGACACGTCCAGGCCCATCACCGGCGCCGCCGTGCCGACCAGGTCCTTCGCCTCGGCCTGGGCGAGGTCCGCGCACCGCACGGGCCTGCCCGACACGAGCAGCGGCCAGCGGATCTCGGCCTTGCCGGTGTAGGCGAGCAGGCCGTCCCAGACGCCGCCGTCCTCCAGTTCGACGCGGCCGGAGCGCAGCCGGGACAGCTGGTACCGGTCGCCGCGGCCCTCGCACACGTCCAGCACCGCGACCTGCGCCGGATCGGCCATCCACACGGCATGGGTCTCGGTCACGCCCGGCATCGCGGCCAGCGTCACCGGCCGCTGCGTGTCCACCACGCGCAACCCGGCCGCCCAGACCGCCGACAACCCGGTGCACCGCGCGCGCAGGACGACGACCGGACCTTCGAGGCCCAGGTTCTCGCGCAGCCAGGTGATCTTGCTCGGGTTGGCGTTGGAGCCGTAGGTCAGCACGGGCACGCGTTCGGCCAGCGCGGGGGCGTTGTGCTTGGCGAGCCATTCGTCCAGGTCGTCGTCCGGCCGGGTCCGGCGGCCCTTGCCGTCGAGGTGGACGTAGGAGAACGGTGGGCGGGCGCCCGGGTACGGCGCCGCCGGGTACTCGGCGTCGGTGAACGAGCTCACTTCTCGCCTTTGCGCTTGTCGTAGACGTCCTGTGCCTGCTTGAAGTCCGTCCACCGACCGGCGATCAGGTCGAACAGGGTGTTCACGGCCCGCGCCGCCTGCTCGCCGAGCTCGGTCAGGCTGTAGTCGACGTGCGGCGGGATCACGGGGTGCACGAACCGGCTGACGACACCGTCGCGTTCGAGCGTCTGCAGCGTCTGGGCCAGCATCTTCTCGCTCACCCCGCCGATCGCCCGGCGCAACTCGCTGAACCGCATCGTGCCCTCCCGCAGCAGCATGATCTGGATCAGCACGCCCCAGCGGCTCGACAGGTGCTCCATCACGGCCCGGGAGGGACAGTTGACGTCGAACACGTCGACCGTGGCACTTTCCATTCGGACAGTATAGGTCGTGGGGTTAGCGCTGCACACTTCCCTGAGGGTAAGTACAGTACTTCAAAGTGGGTACTTTCCAATGGTTAGTACCCCTCTTATGGTTAGTGTCATGACCATTCTGTTGACCGGGGCCAACGGCCAGCTCGGAACGTTGATCGCCCAGCACCTCGCCGAGCGTGGGGCGACCTTCGTGGCGGGGTCCCGCACGCCGTCCCAGGACGGGCGCCGAGTCGACTTCGCGGACCCGGCGGGTCTGGCGCAGGCGTTCGACGGCGTGACCAAACTGATCCTGATCTCCACGAACGCCGAGGACCGGCTCGCCCAGCACCGCAACGCGGTCGACGCGGCCAAGCAGGCGGGCGTCGGGCACATCATCTACACGAGCGTGACCGATGCGCCCCAGTCGCCACTCGCGCTCGCCGCCGACCACAAGGGGACGGAAGAGGCGATCCGTGCGAGCGGCATCCCCTTCACCTTCCTGCGCAACAACATGTACCACGAGAACTACACGGCCCAACTGGCGCACACCGAGGACACCTTCCTGACGTCGGCGGAATCCGGGCTGCTCGCGTCGGCGTCCCGTGACGACTTCGCGTTGGCGGCCGCGGTCGTGGCGACAACGCCCGGTCACGAGAACGCGGCGTACGAGCTCACCGGGTCGACCGCGTGGACATTCGACGAATTCGCGGCGACCGTGGCGGAAATCGCCGGAAAACCGTTCGCGCACAAGAGCATTCCGGCAGCGGACCTGCGTGCCGGGTACGTGTCGGCCGGGTTGCCGCCGCACGCGGCCGACCTCTACACGGACATCTACGTGCACATCGGCCGGGGCGCCCTCGCCGAAGTGCGGCCCGACCTGGAGAAGCTCATCGGGCGACCGAGCGTCTCGCTGGCCGACGCGGTCCGCGCCGCGGTCGGGCGCTGAACTGGCGGGCGCTGAAAGTGTTCCCCCGGCTCGCCGACGGCGTTCACCGCGCCGTCGGCAGTCGTCAAAGTTGAGCACTTCCGGGCTGTCCACAATAGATTCGTGGATCACAACTTTCGGAGTAGTGACTTTTATTCACGTTTTCCGGCAGGATCCATCGCATGGCCAACCTGAGCCGCCGCCGTCTGCTGACGGCCACTGGTGCACTGGGTCTGCTCGCCGCCACACCGGCGCAGGCGCGCGACAAAGCGCTGCGGGAAACCATCAAACGCACGATCAGCCCGGCGGGGACCACGCTGGAGACCGTCGGCACCCCGGTCGGCACCACGGGATTCCGGCGGCTGACCGCCGGTCCGGGCTGGCCGCTGGTCGTGCGCGCCGACCTCACCGAGCCGTCGGGTGGCCGCGACGACCGGCGCACCGCGCTGACGTCCTTCGTCCAGCTCACCGACATGCACGTGATCGACGCGCAGAGCCCGGCGCGGGTGGAGTTCCTGCACCCGTTCATCGGCTCGGCACATCGTCCACAGGAGACCTTGGGCACGCAGGGCGCGGCCGCCGTCGTGCGACGGGTGAACGCGCTGCGCGGGCCGTACACCGGCAGGGCGTTCGACTTCGTGCTCAGCACCGGTGACAACACCGACAACCACGAGACCGTCGAACTCGACTGGTTCCTCACGATCCTCAACGGAGGAACGGTCATCCCCAACACCGGGGACCCCGCGCGGTTCGAGGGCGTGCAGAACTCGCGGTCGGCGCTGTACTGGAACCCCGGCGACGCCGTGGCCGACATGTACAAGGACAAGGGGTTCCCGCTGATGCCGGAGCTGCTTGCCAACGCCATCAAGCCGTTCACCAGCCCTGGCCTGAACCGGCCGTGGTACAGCGTTTTCGGCAACCACGACGACAGCGTCCAGGGCACGTTCCCCAGCGGCGTGCCGCTGGTCGACGCCATCTACACCGGTTCGCACAAGCTCGAAGGCTTCTCGTCGACGGCCGACGCGGAGAAACTCGCCCGTGCCATGAAGACGTCACCGCTCAAGGCGGTCGAGCTGCTGCTCGGCTTCTCCGGGCCGGTTCGCACGGTCACCAGGGACACCCGCCGCAGGCCGTTCACACCGAAGGAATACGTGGCCGCGCACCGTGACCCGCGCAACACCGGCCCCGGGCCGATCGGGCACGGCTTCGGCCCGGCCAACGCCACGGGCCGTGATCTTTACTACAGCTTCGAAGTGGCGCCGGGCGTCGTCGGCATCGGCATGGACACCACCAACCGCGCCGGCCTCGCTGACGGTTCGATGGGCGACGGCCAGTTCAAGTGGATCGAGCGCACGCTCAAGGCGGGCAGCTCCCGGTACTACGACAGCAAGGGCAACCTGGTCCGTACCGGCTCGGCGGACACGTTGTTCATCCTGTTCAGCCACCACACCAGCACGTCCATGGGCAACGTCCTGCCGGATCCGACGAACCTGCTCGAGCCACGCCGGGACGGTGCCGCGCTGGTCGCGTTGCTCAACCGGTTCCCGAACGTCGTGGCTTGGGTCAACGGCCACAGCCACCGCAACCAGATCACCGCACACCGCGGCAGCACGCCGGAGCAGGGCTTCTGGGAGATCAACACGGCGTCGCACATCGACTACCCCCAGCACGCCAGGATCATCGAGTTGACGGACAACGCCGACGGCACGCTCTCGATCTTCACAACGCTGATCGAGGCCGACGCGCCGTACGAAGCCGCGTACGACGACGGGTCGCAGTCCGGTCTCGCCTCGCTGTACCGGCAGATCTCCCTCAACGACTTGCACAGGGACCCGGGCCTGATGGGCTCGGCCGTCGACCACAACACGGAGCTGGTGCTCACGAAACCGTTCTGACCGCGCGCGGGCAGCGTGACTGTGATGGCATAGGGAGGGCGTAACCGTCGCGTGATCGATATGGTCTGGTCGATCGCGCCCCAGGAGGTGACCCCACTGCCCGCCGACCCCGCCGAGCCGACCGAACCGACTGAGCCGTCCGAGCCGTCAGTCGGGCGGTCGCGCAAGCTCAACGCGACGTCCTACGTTGTGCTCGGCATGCTCTCGTTCGGCCCGGCCACGAGCTACCAGCTCAAACAGCGGGTCGGCCGGACCATCGGCAACTTCTGGGCGTTCGCGCACTCCCAGCTGTACGACGAGCCCGCCCGGCTGGCCGCCGCGGGTCTGGTGACCCAGACGACAGAGGAGGGCGGCAGGCGCAAGAGGACATACGCGATCACCGACGAGGGCCGCGAAGCACTCGCCGAGTGGCTCTCCGAACCGACGCTCGAGCAGACCGAGGTCAGGGACACGGGTCTGCTCAAGCTGTTCTTCTGCGTCGGCGCGAACCCCGAGGACATCCGGCGGCTGGCCCGGGAGCGTTACCAGTCGCACCGCGACCGGGCCGACGGGTACGTCCAGCAGCGCGCCGAGATCGAGGCGCTCGCCGACCGCTGGCAGCTCAAGACCCTCGAACTGGGGATGCGCTACGAGCGCACGGTGGAGAAGTTCTGGAAGGACTTCATGGAGGAACTGGACCGCGATCCGCCCTGAGGACATTTCCACCCCGACAGCGGTTTACATGATCTAGCGCGATGATGAAAATGTCTCCCACCCGCCCCGAGGGAGACATCATGACCCGCTTGGCAGTGCTGATCATCGCCACCCTGCTCCTGTTACCCACGCTGCCGTCGGCGGCGGCCCAGCCGCAGGCGCCGGTCGACTACCACTCGTGGCAGTCGCGTGACTTCTTCCACGCGGGCCATCGCGACGGGCTGGTCCCGACACTGCGCGGGCTGCGCGTCGGCCGACCCGCGGGCACGATCGACCACGCCGAGCCGGACAAGGGCACGCGCGCGTACGAGTACGGCACGTGGACCTCGCCGTTCTACCGCCAGGGCTTCGACGCGACCCAGCTCGTGGCGTCCTGGAACGCGACCACGCCGAAGGGAACGTGGCTCACCGTCGAGATGCGCGGCCGGACGGCGGCGGGCGCCGAGACGATCTGGTACGGCATGGGCCGGTGGGCGTTGAACGACACGGACATCCGCCGTACGAGCCTGCCGGGGCAGGCCGACGGCAACGGGTACGTCGACGTCGACACGTTCGTCGCCAAGTCCGCTCTGCGCGGCTACCAGTTGCGCGTGACGCTCTACCGCGCCGCGGGCACCCGTGAGTCGCCGACGTTGTCCATGGCGGGCGCGATGACGTCCGCGATCCCGGACCGCTTCACCGTGCCGACGAGCCCGAGCGGCGGGGCGTGGGGCAAGGAGCTGAAGGTCCCGCCGTACTCCCAGAACATCCACATCGGGCACTACCCGGAATACGGTGGCGGCGGGCAAGCGTGGTGCAGCCCGACGTCGACCCAGATGGTCGTGGAGTACTGGGGCAAGCGCCCATCCAAGGAGGACCTTTCGTGGGTCGATCCGTCCTATCAGGACCCAAGCGTGGACCACGCGGCCCGCTACACCTACGACAAGGACTACGACGGAACGGGGAACTGGCCGTTCAACACCGCCTACGCCTCGACGTACGGCCTGAAGGCGCACATCACACGACTGCGCTCCCTGACTGAGCTGGAGCACTACATCAGGCGCGGTATTCCCGTGATCACGTCGAAGTCGTTCCTCTCGACGGAACTGGACGGCGCGGGGTACGGCACCTCGGGGCACATCATGGTCGTCATCGGGTTCACCAAGGACGGCGACGTGATCGTCAACGACCCGGCGTCGTCGAGCAACGACCGCGTTCGCAACGTCTACAAGCGCGCCCAGTTCGAGAACATCTGGCAGCGCACAAAGCGTTACCGCGCAGACGGTTCCGTGGCGAGCGGGCCGGGCGGGGTCGCTTACGTCATCACGCCATAGCGTTGTCACGGCTTGGTAACGGCGGTCAACCTCGGTATCTCCCGCGCGACTCTACTTGTGAGAGTTGGGGATTGGGGCAGCTGTGAACGGGCTGTCCCGTACGGAGGGGAAACCATGAGAGCGCGTAGGTTTGTTTATGCTGCCCAGACCGGCGGCGGCGCGACCGCTTCCTGACATCAGCCGACCGGCGGGCTCCCCGGGGGTAAGGAGCCCGCCTTTCGTGCTGGCCGCGGCCGGGCTGAAACCCTTCGGCCGCACGGAGTTACTGCAGATGCGTGACGTCGAGCTCGCCCTCGGCGTAGGCGGCCCTGATCCGCTTCTTGTCGAACTTGCCGACGCTCGTCTTGGGCACCTCGTCGATGTACGTGTAGTTCTCGGGAACCTGCCAGTGCGCGACCCGGTCCTCCAGGAACTCCCGCAGTTCCTGCGGCTGCACGGTTTCCCCTTCCCGCAACACGACCGCGACCAGTGGCCGCTCGTCCCACTTCAGGTCCGGGATGCCGACGACGGCCGCCTCCGCGACCGCCGGGTGCGCCATCACCTGGTTCTCCAGTTCCACCGACGAGATCCACTCGCCGCCGGACTTGATCACGTCCTTGGAGCGGTCGGTCAGCTTCAGGTAGCCGTCCGGCGTGAAGGACCCGACGTCGCCGGTGCGCAGCCAGCCGTCGTGGAACTTCTCCGCGCCGTCACCGTCCTCTTCCTGCCGGTAGTACGACCCGGTGATCCACGGCCCCTTGACCTCCAGTTCGCCGACGCTCTCGCCGTCCCACGGCACCTCTTCGCCGCTGTCGCCGATGAGCCGGGCGCTCACCCCCGCGGGCGGACGGCCCTGCGTGTAGCGGTACGGCCATTCCGCGTCGCCGGTCACCCCGGCGGGCGGCATGGCGACGCTGCCGAGCGGCGACGTCTCGGTCATGCCCCACGCCTGTGTGATGCGCAGGCCGTAGCGCTCGTGGAAGGCGTGCATCAACGCGGGCGGGCACGCCGAGCCGCCGACAATGGTGTTACGCAACGACGACACGTCACCGGAAGTGGCATCCAGGTGGGCCAGCAGGCCCTGCCAGATCGTCGGGACCGCGGCGGCGAACGTCGGCCGCTCCGCCGTGATCATGGCCGCGAGCGGCTCCGGCTGCAGGAACCGGTCCGGCATCAGCATCGAGCTGCCGACCAGCATCGACGCGTACGGCAGGCCCCAGGACATCGCGTGGAACATCGGCACGATCAGCAGCGACTTGTCCGAGCCCTGCAGCTCCATGCTGTCGGACATGCAGATCTGCATCGAGTGCAGGTAGATCGAGCGGTGCGAGTAGACGACACCCTTCGGGTTGCCGGTCGTGCCCGACGTGTAGCACATCGCGGCGGCCTGCCGTTCGTCCACTTCCGGCCAGTCGAACTCCTCGGGCTGCCCGGCCAGCAGTTCGTCGTACGAGTGCACCTCGACACCCGCGGGCGCCTCCAGCGCCTCGACAGGGCCGTTGACGACGACGATGTGCTTGACGGTGGTGAACGTGGGCAGCACGCGGGCGAACAGCGGGGCGAGCGACGCGTCGAGCAGCACCACGTGGTCGGCCGCGTGGTTGGTGATGTAGGTCAACTGCTCGGGGAACAGCCGGAGGTTCAAGGTGTGCAGGACCGCTCCCATCGAGGGCACGGCGAGGTACGCCTGCAGGTGCTCGGCGTTGTTCCACATGAAGGTGCCGACCCGCTGGTCACCGGTGACGCCGAGGCCGCGCAGGGCGTGGGCAAGCTGAGCCGCCCGCTGCCCGGTCTGCCCGTACTGCTCGCGCCGGGCTTCCGCTCCGGTCCACGTGATGACCTCACGGGACGAGTACATGCCTGTGCCGTGGCGGACCAACCGCCCGATCGTGAGAGGGGTGTCCTGCATGGTGCTCAACATGGGATCTCCCGCTGTGTCCTGCGTCACCGCATCGTGCGCCTCACTGCACAGTAGATGGTCCTTACCTCGGAGTGGTGAGGCTCCGGTCACGGTCACGGGTTGCGCCTCCCCGTGGCGTGAGCTAGCCGACAAAAATTCCGAACATCCCCAGGAAGAGGCCAAAAAATTTGGGCCGAAACCACCGCGTGTGCGACCCGCATAGCGGCCGTCGCGAGAGCCGGAAAACCGCCCTTGAGGGTGAATTACTGTGGGTTGTGCCTGGTCGGGGTGGGGTTGTTCAGCGGAAAGTCCCGCGTGTCGGGGGTATGTTCCGCAGGTGGGTGTCGTTTACTGGTCGCGTCGCGAGGCGTGATCGGGCCCGGAAAAAGGGCGGTGGAAATCGCGCCGGCGACACCAGACTCTCGACATAGGAAGGAACAGCACGTTGGCTCTGCCTACGTTGACTCCCGAGCAGCGCGCTGAGGCGTTGGCCAAGGCAGCCGAGGCTCGCAAGGCGCGCTCCGAGCTGCTTGCTTCGATCAAGGCCGGCACGACCACCATCGACAAGGTGCTCGCCAAGGCCAAAGAAGACAAGACCATCGGAAAGACCAAGGTCAAGCAGCTGCTGATGGCCGTGCCAGGCCTCGGTCAGGTGAAGGTCAACAACATCCTCGAGAAGGCGGGCATCGACGAGACCCGCCGGGCAGCCGGGCTCGGCGACCGTCAGCGCAGCGCTCTCATCGACGCGTTGAAGTAAGACCGGTCACCCCGTTGACCTGGGGCTGACGAATCGTGCCGAAGGTGGCTCTCGCATGACGAGGGCCACCTTCAGCAGTTTCAGGGGCGGTCAGCGGGGCACGATGGACACAGGCGGGCACGACGAGAGGTGTGGACGTGGAGCTAACCGACCGGTACCGGCCAGGAGCCTTCTTCTTCGCCACGCCCGAACGCACCCTGCTGGCCGACGAGCCGAGGCACGTGCTCTCCGAGAAGGACTCGGACGCACTGTCCGTGCAGGTCAGCGAAGCGCTGGCGGAATATGGCGGGATTGCTGTCGGCGCATTGCCCTACGACGACACCGGTGAAGCACACGTCCTGCTGCCCACCTCGGTGTCCTGGTCGGGCCCGAGCCGTCCGGGCGAACAGCAGGCGGCGTTGCTGCCCGGCGGGCACCAGGTGTCGCCCGAGCCACTGCCGCAGGAGTACGAGCGCCAGGTCGCCAAGGCGCTGACCCTGCTCGAGGACGGCCCGCTCGGCAAGGTCGTTCTGGCCCGAACGCTCCGGATCGATCTCGACCAGCCCGTCGACATGCGGCGGATGCTGGCCAGCCTCGCCGCGATGAACACACACGGTTACACCTTCGCGGCCCCGCTACCCACTCCCGGAGTGACGCTCGTCAGCGCGAGCCCCGAGCTGCTCGTCCGGCGAACCGGAACGGAATTCGTGTCCCGGCCGCTCGCGGGTTCGCAGCCGCGCGGCAAGGACCCGGTCGAGGACCGCGCCAACGCGCAGCGGCTGCTGGCGTCCCGCAAGGACCACGACGAGCACCGCTGGGTGGTGGAGGCCGAGGTCGAGGCCCTGCGCCCGTTCTGCCGCCGGATGGACGTGCCGCGCACGCCGTCCCTGCTGAGCACCCCGAGCATGTGGCACCTCGCCACGAAGATCACCGGCCAGCTGGCCGACCGGGACGTGACGGCGTTGACGCTGGCAGCGGCCCTGCACCCGACCCCGGCGGTGTGCGGGTCGCCGACGAGCGCGGCCCGTGCCGCGATCGCCCAGATCGAGTCGTTCGACCGCGGCTTCTACACCGGGGCGGTCGGGTGGGTCGACGCCGACGGGGACGGCGAATGGGCGGTGGCGATCAGGTCGGCGGACGTCACCGACCAGTCGCTGCGGCTGTACGCGGGTGCGGGGATCGTGGCCGGGTCGGTACCGGGCCTCGAGCTCGCCGAGACGTCCGCGAAGTTCCAGACCTTGTTGCGCGGCATGGGACTTGATCTCAAGCTGTAACTTGGGGCCATGCATCCGTATGTCGTGGCCGACGTCTTCACCGATCGGCCGCTGAAGGGCAACCCGGTCGCGGTGTTCACCGCGGGCCAGGACGTACCCGCCGAGCACATGCAGGCGATCGCGCGGGAGACCAACCTCTCCGAGACGGTGTTCGTGCTCCCGCCGACCGACGGCGGCGACGCCAAGGTCCGGATCTTCACGCCCGCGATCGAACTGCCCTTCGCCGGGCACCCGATCCTGGGCACCGCGTACGTACTCGGCCAGACGCTGCCGGGTGACGTGCTCAGCCTGGAGACCGGCAAGGGCATCGTGCCGGTCGCGCTGACCCGCGACGGGACCGGGCGGATCACCTCGGGCCGGATGACCCAGCCGGTCCCGACGTGGCAGGAGTTCGCGGACGCGGGCGAACTGCTCGCGGCGCTGGGCGTGCGGTACTCCGTGCTGCCGGTGGACGTCTACACGAACGGGCCGAGGCACCTGTACGTCATGCTCGACACGATGGACGCCGTCGCGGCGCTGCGTCCCGACATGTCGGTGCTGTCCCAGCTGCCCGAGATCGGCGTGAGCTGCTTCGCCGGATCGGGACTGCGCTGGAAGACCAGGATGTTCGGCCCGTCGCTCGGGGTGAACGAGGACCCGGCGACGGGGTCGGCCGCGGGCCCGCTCGCGGTGCACCTGGCCCGCTACGGCCGGATCCCGTTCGGCGAGGACGTCGAAATCAGCCAGGGCGAGGAAATCATGCGCCCTTCGACGCTGATCGCCCGAGTGGAGGGTGAAGGCGAGCGCATCGACAAGGTCGAGGTGGCGGGCTCCGCGGTGATCGTGGCGCGCGGAACACTCGAGCTCTGATCGTGTCCTGAGTGGACCGGCTTGCGGTGCGACGAGAACTCGTTGCACCGCAAGCAAGGTCGGGTGTTACAGCTTGACCACGGCCAGGTCGTAGTTGACCTCGTTGGCGAAGCTCCCGCTGCTGCCGCGCAGGGTCAGCGTGTGCTGGCCGGGGCTGAGCGGGTTGGCGCGGAACCAGAGGCCGCAGCTGAAGCCTTCCTTGCTGCCCTGCTCGGTCTCGTACGTGATCTTGGTCGGCTCCATCTTCTCCAGCTGGACCGGCTTGCCGTCCAGCAGCACCTCGCCCTTCGCGGCGGCGAGGAACGCGGCGCAGTCGTTCTGGTCCTTGGTCACCTGGGCCGCGGCCGGACCGGCGAGCGGCAGCGCGGCGGGGACCTGGCAGTGCCGGTCGGCCGTGCCGCTGGCCGTGCCCGCGACCAGCCAGACGCCGAACGGCTGACTGTCCCCGCAGTACTGGCCGGTGGCGTCCTCGACGGGGCTCTGGCCTGGCGCGGCCGAACTGGCCCAGCTCCACCACAGGGTCTGCAGCCGTTGCGGCGTCAACGGTTCTGCTTTCACCTGCTCGGCAGGGGGCTGTTCGGCCGCGGCCGACGGCTGCGGGGCGGGCGCGGGCGTTCCGGAACAGGCGGCCAGAAGCAGCGTGGCGCTGATCAACAGCGGGCCGATCAACACGGGGCGTCGGATCACCGGCGAATCGTATCGGGCTCGACGCAGCGGCTGAGTCTGCGTAGCCCTTCGTCGATATCGGACAGTTCGACGGCGCCGTAGCCGATCACGAGGCCGGGTCGCCCGGTGGACCGGATCCTGAAGGGGGACAAGGCGTACACGCCGACGCCGACCGCCCGTGCCCGGTGGTACACCGCCATGTCGTCAGCCGAATCGGGCAAGTAGGCGCACAGGTGCAGCCCGGCCGCGACCGGCAGCGGCTCGAGCACACCGGCGAAGTCACGCCGCAACACCGTCAGTATTCGATCATGCCTGGCTTTGTACTCCTTTCGAGTGAGCCGGATGTGCCTGGCCAACAGTCCTTCGTCGACGAAGTCGGCGAGCGCGGCCTGGATCGGCCGGTTGGACTGCCAGTCGGTGACGTACTTGGCGGCGCGCAGCGCGGCCCGCAGCCCGCTCGGCGCGATCAGGAAACCGAGCCGCAGGTTCGGCAGCAACACTTTGGACAGTGAGCCGACGTAGATCACGTGCCCGGCGCGGTCGAGGTTCTGCAACGGCTCGATCGGACGGCCGCCGTAGCGGAACTCGCTGTCGTAGTCGTCCTCGACGACGACGGCCCCGGTCCGCTCGGCCCATTCGAGCAACGCGGCCCGACGGGGCAGCGACATCGGCACACCCAACGGGAACTGGTGCGACGGTGTCACGTAGACGATTCGAGCGGTGGGCGGGATCTCGTCGACGACGATGCCATCGTCGTCGACAGGAACGCCGACAACCCGCGCGCCGTGCGACCGGAACAGGAGCAGTGGTCCGCTGTAGCCGGGATCTTCAACGGCTACAACGGTTCCCGGCGTCACGAGCACTCGGCAGACAAGGTCGAGCGCCTGCTGGGCGCCGTTGGTGACGAGCACATCGTCCGCTGTGGCCCGCACCGCCCGCGCGACGCCGACGTGCCGGGCGAGCGCGGCGGTCAGTCGCGGGTGCGCGGCGGCGGCGTCGTGCGCGAGCGACCCCATGGCGGCCGGGGTGAACTGCTTGGCCAGCAGACGGCGCCACGCGGCGTACGGGAAGAGCTTCACGTCGGGTATCCCGGCCCGGAAGTCGTAGCGCACCGGCAGCGGGTTGGGGGTCGGCGTCACCACGTCGTCCCACACGGCCTTGGCACGCGGGCCGGGGCCACCGGTGGTCTTCGTGGCCGGTGAGAAGCCTGTGGCCTGCACGAACGTGCCCGCTCCCGTCCGCGCGGCCACGAACCCCTCGGCGGTGAGCCGGTCGTAGGCGGCGCTGACGGTGTTGCGGGACACCGCGAGCCGGGCGGCGAGTTCCCGCGTCGGGGGAAGGGCGTCGTCCGGGCGCAGCCTGCTGTCCATGATGGCGGCCTTGATCTGCTGGTAGATCTGGCCGGTCTTGTCGGCGCGGCCGATCAGGCTGACATGGAACTCCACGGGGTGAGACTACTGGGATTGGCCCAGTCGAACTTGATGATTTTGGACCTTCCAAGGTGCCGCTGTGTGTTCCTATGGTCGGGGAGTGGATTACAGGGACCTCGACCGCCAGGCGATGAAGGCGGCCGACGAAGTGATCAGCCAGGTCCGCCCCGAACACCTGCGCCTGCCGACTCCCTGCACGGACTGGACGCTGCACGGACTGCTGCGGCACCTGGTGAGCGAGGACCAGGCCTTCGCGGCGGCGACGACAGCGGGAACAGAGTGGTCCGATGTGGACTGGAACGCGGGCCGACTGGGCCAGGACCCGGTGGCGGACTACCGAACAGCGGCGGCGGGATACCTCGCGGCCTTCGAACCGGACGACGTACTCGACCGCCCGATGCGCATCAACGTCTTCGGAGTCGTCAAAGGCTCGACAGCGGTGTCGATGCACCTGGTGGACACAGTGGTGCACGCGTGGGACGTCGCGAAGACGATAGGCGTGCCCTACCAACCCGACGAGTACCTGACCGCGACGACACTGAAGGTGATGCGCCGCTTCCCACCCCAACGCCCAACAGCAGCCTTCGACGTGGTCCACGAAGTGCCGGACAACGCGAACGAGCTGGACAAACTGGTCGCCTACGTGGGCAGGAACCCGAACTGGACCTGAGTCGCAGTGGTCCTGGGGGTCCACTGTCGGCTCGCGAAACCCGGGGAACCGGGGCCATACTGTCGCCACCCGGAAAAGTGGAGGCTGCAGTGGCTGACGTCCCCGCGAAACACGACCGAATCGCCTGGCAGGAATGGATCGGCGTAGGAGCGGGGATAGCAGCGGTGGTAGTGAGCTTCCTGCCGTGGTTCCGCCTGGCGGAGCCGACGGCGGCGGAACTACGCGCACAGGGATCGGAAAGCTGGATCCCGGTGTGGCAGGGAAACTTCCTTGCCTGGTTCCCCACGGTGTTGCTGCTCGCGGTGAGCGTCCTGCTGCTGTGGCAACGATTCGGCAAACCCATGCAGATGCTGGCATCCCTCTGGCTGACCCTGGCGGTACTGGCACTGGTGATGATCCTGCTCCGCTGGATAACGCTGCCGACAACGATAACCAGCGGCCTGGGCCTGTACCTGGGAATCGTGATGGCGGTGGGCTCAGGAGCAGCAGCCTTCCTGGCATTCCGGAAACGGAAACAACAGCAGTCACCCCAGGCAAACTGAAGAACGCGCCTCCGGCCCTGATCGGCGAATGGGCGAGTGCAGGGCAGGCGGCTTGCTCACCAGCGCTGGGGTTCACGGCTCACGAGGTGCTTTCGGCCCTGCGCACCAGCGCAGTGCAGGCGGCGTGCGCGCAAGCGCAGGGGTGGGCTTCGGGGGTGTCTCCTGCCCGTCGGCCTGGGCGAAGCCAACCACGGGCTGTCAAGAGGTCGGCCTGCACAAAACAGCCCAGCGATAGCGGTACCGATCCTCTTGATAGTCCGTGGTTCCCTGGGGCAGGTCGACGGGCAGGAGACACCCGCGCCCTGAAACCCCGGGTCATGAAAAGCATGCGCCGGGAGCAACACGACGCGAAGACCTCCTGCCCAGAGGTCTGCCACCCGGCGAGGGTCTGTCTTTCACCCCCGAGTGATCCCGAGCGTGGCATGGGCTGCGGCGTGGCCACCAGACCCGGAAAACATGAGATCCCCGGGTCTGAAAAGACACAAGAGTCCCTCGCCGGGAGCAGACCTCCGGGCAGGAGGGATCGCGGGGCCTTGCTCCCCGCGCATAATTTTCATGCCCCGGGGTTGGAGGGCGCGGGCGTCCCCTGCCCGTCGACCTGCCCCAGGGAACCACGGACAGTCAAGAGGTCCGTACCGCTATCGCTGGGCTCGCGAGAAACGCAGGCGGACCTCCTGACAGCCCGTGGTTGGCTTCGCCCAGGCCGACGGGCAGGAGACACCCCCGAAGCGGACCTCTGCGCTGGCGCGCACGCCGCCTGCACTGCGCTCGTCCGGCATGCTCTGCGCTTGGGCGTTAGGGTTTTCCGGAGATCACGCGGCTCAGGGCCGAGAAGAAGATTTCGTTGATCTTCGTGGGGTCCGCTGTGCTGAATGTCTGGCCGCCGGTTGCTTTGGACATCGCGTTCAGTTCGTCCACGTCCACGTCTGGGCCTATGCCGATGAAGACGATCGGCAGGGGGCGGTTCGGGTCCTGCATCTTGCCCAGTTCGGTGAGGAGGGTGTCGCGGCTGACACCGCGTCCGTCGTCGTCGTTCTTTCCGTCGGTCAGGATGAGGACGATGTTCAGGCGCCCGGGTTCCCAGTTCTGCCTCGCTGACGTGTACGCCGCCAGTGCTGTGTCGTACAGGCCTGTGCGGCCGGTCGGGGTTGCCTTGATGCTGCGGAGTTTGTCCAGTGCGCCGTTGGGCAGCGACTCCGTCAGGGGGAGGACCGGGAGGACTTCGCGGTAGTCCTTGTCGCCGTCCAGCTCCGCCGAGAAGACCCAGATGCCCAGTTTGGTCCTCGGGTTCATCAGTTTGATGCCAGCTTCGGACGCTTCCAGCGTCACCTGCATCCTCGTCTTCCCCGAGCCGGGGATCACGCCGTTCATCGAGCCGGACACGTCCAGCACCGCTTGGATCCGCGATGCTTTGCTGATCCCCGCCCACGTGTTCAGCACCTGGTCCAGTTGGGCCGTTCCGGGTGCCGCCACCGGGTTGAGTTTGCGGACGATCGTCCTGTTGTCCGACGGCGGGTAGCCGGGCACCCTCCCGTCCGGGAGGCGCAAACCGTTCGCTGCCAGCACATCGCGGACGTTCTGGCCCAGCAGTGTCGTGCGGAACTTCGCCGCCGCCACGGCGACGTTGTCGGGTGCGGGCAGCACCGCGTACGGGTAGTCCAGCGACGGGGCCGCTGGGTCCGCGTAGACCGCCACCAGCTGTTCGTCCTTGCGCTTGGCGTTGTTGTCCAGCAGGGCCCGTTCTGAGGTCGGGAAGGCGTTGATCGGGGGCCCCGCCGTGTTCGTGCCGGTCTTGGCGAACAGTTCGGATGAGCCGGATGCCGCGTTCGGGGACAGCTTGCGCAGGACCGCGACGTTGTTCGCGGCGGGGTCGGAGGTCAACGCCGTCACGGAACGCACGGCTATCAGCGCCGAGACGCCCACCGCGTCGACCGACGGGTCCACCATGCCCACGTTCAGGTTCGCGCCGCCCGCGCCGATCACGTCCGACCAGTTCAGTTGCTTCTCCGGCCAGTTGCGCTGCTTGGCGGCCGGTTCGGCCAACGCCATCACCACGGGTGAGCTCGCGATCGACGAACCGCTCTCGGGGACCTGCGCCGCGCCTTTCTCCCGCGCCCGGCGCAGCCACACCGACGAGTCCGGGATCCACACCGCCGGCGGGTTCACCGGGTTCGGCGCGGAGAGCTGGTCCGCTGTGTGCGCCGGGTCGCTGACGATCATCTCGACGCGGTAGCACGTGTTCTCGTCGTTCGGGTTCAGCCCTTTGGCCACCTGGTCCACCACGGGCGCGATGTCGGGCGCCGCGACCACGTTCAGCACAGCCGGGTCGGCGCACTTCGCGCTCGACGTCTCACGCAGCCGGTCGACGGCGAACCACGCGACGCCCGCGATCAGGGCACCCACGAGCGCGAGGACCAGCGTCAAGGTCAGTTTGCGCCGGTTGCGTCGTTCGATGTCGTGCCGGCCCATCTTTTCCAACCCCTCACGGTGTCGCCGGCATTTTCCGGCCAATCGCTTCGGCTCCTCTGGAATGTACTGCCTCGAATGGCGCCGACGAATACGCCGAGTGCAGTAACACCGGGTCCCGTCAATGATTGTCGGTCAGCGAGGGTTGATCGTTATCAATTGATCCGCTGTCCCGGCGACAAAACGAGTTGCCGCCGGGGCAGTGCTGTCACCATTCGTAGCCTTATGAGTACAAGGCATCAACATCGGTCTTGAAGTCCGTCATGATGACCGACCGCTTCAGCTTCAGCGACGGTGTCAGGTGGCCGGTCTCCGGGCTGAACTCGGTCGTCAGTATCCGGAACTTGCGGACGGATTCGGCCTTGGAGACCGCCTGGTTGCCCTCGTCCACCGCGCGCTGGATCTCGGCGTTGAGGTCGGCGTCGTCGAGCAGGTCCGCCACGGTCGCCGACTCCGGCTTGCCCGTCGTGGACTTCCAGTACGTGAAGTAGTCCGGCTCGATGGTGATCAGGGCCGCGATGTAGCTCTTGCCGTCGCCGACCACCATGGCCTGCCCGACCAGCGGGTGCGCCGCGATCCGGTCCTCGATCACCGCCGGTGCGACGTTCTTGCCGCCGCTGGTGACCAGGATCTCCTTCTTGCGCCCGGTGATCTTCAGGAAGCCGTCGTCGTCCAGTTGGCCGAGGTCGCCGGTGGCGAACCAGCCGTCGTCGTCCAGCGCGGCCTTGGTGGCTTCCTCGTTCTGCCAGTAGCCGGGGAAGACCTGGCCGCCCTTGATCTGGATCTCGCCGTCGTCGGCGATCCGCACGGCGGTGTTGGGCAGCGGGTGACCGACCGTGCCCGGCTTGAACTTGTCCGGCGAGTTCACGGTGGCCGCGGCACACGTCTCCGTCAGGCCGTACCCCTCGAACACCACCAGGCCGACGCCGCGGAAGAAGTGCGTCAGCCGCAGGCCCAGCGCCGCGCCGCCGGAGATCGCGTACTTCGCGTTGCCGCCGAGCGCGGCGCGCAGCTTCGAGTAGACGAGCTTGTCGAACAGGGCGTGTTTGATCTTCAGCCCGAACCCGGCCTTGCCGTTGGCCTCGCTGTACGCGATCGCGACGGCCGCGGCGGCGTCGAAGATCTTGCCCTTGCCGCCGGCGTGGGCCTTCTGCCGCGCGCCGTTGTAGACCTTCTCCAGCACGTACGGCACCGACAGGATGAACGTCGGCTTGAACGTGGCCAGGTCCTCGGTGACCTTCTTGATGTCCGCGGTGTGCCCGAGCCGGGTCCGCGCCATGATCGTGCCGACCTCCACCATCCGGCCGAAGACGTGCGCGAGCGGCAGGAACAGCAGTGTCGACGTGTCACCCGGGCTGACGCCCTTGAACACCGGCGCCAGCATCTCCACGACGTTTCCGCCCTCGGAGTGGAAGTTGGCGTGGGTGAGCACGCAGCCCTTCGGGCGGCCGGTGGTGCCGGAGGTGTAGATCAGCGTGGCGACGTCCGAGGCCTTGACGGCCTTGCGACGTGCGTCGACCGCTTCGTCGGTCTCGTTCGCGCCTGCCGCGACGACCTCGTCGACAGCGCCCTTCTCGATGTTCCACACCTGCTTGAGCGCGGGGGTGCCGGCGCGGACGCTCTCCACCTTGGCCAGCAGCGCGTCGTTCTCGGCGACCACCGCGACCGCGCCGGAGTCGGACAGGATCCACTGGATCTGCTCGTCCGACGACGTCACGTAGATCGGCACGGGCACGCCGCCCGCCGCCCAGATGGCGAAGTCGAACAGGGTCCACTCGTACCGCGTGGCGGCCAGGATCGCGACCCGGTCACCGGCGCCGATCCCGGAGCCGATCAGGCCCTTGGCGACGGCGAGCACCTCGTCCTTGAACTGGGCTGCGGTCACGTCATGCCAGGTCCCGCCCACATTGCGGCTGATGGTGACGGTGTTGGGCGCCTCCGCCGCGTTGGTGTAGACGAGGTCGGCCAGTCCGCCGCCGTAGGGCTCAACCAAGGGGGCGACTGCGATCTCGCGCATACCTCACTCCTCCGACCTGCTACTACACGGTAACCAGGGTGACATAGTGCCTTCCCGTAAGGGGATCGGCCAGACCTCGCAGCCGAATCGGTACTTTCCGGGCATCTCGTCACCCAGGCCTACCGAACGGTAACCTACCGTGAGTATGGGTAAACGTTTCCTGCGTCACACCGAAATGCGCCCGCGGAATTCGCTGAGAATTCTTTCAGCTCACGGTGATCTCACCGGAGTCGTGGAAGATGTGCGCGATCTCGGCACGGCTCGCCCCCGACGAGACAAGAACGTGCAACAGAACGCGGGCTTTGAAGGGGTCGAGGAAACCGGCGTTGATGAGCCCCCTTGACAGCAGGTCCTGCTCGGATCCCGGATATCCGTAGGTGCGCGTGAGCACCGGACCGGAACTGGTCCGAGATGCGAGCACGACCGGCTTCGCCTCGGCCAGTTCGGCCAAAAGCGGCACCAGCCGGGACGGCACGTGCCCGCCGCCGAATCCGGCGATCACCAGGCCGTCGGTGTGCTCGGCGAACGGGCGCAGCCAGTCGCCGTCGTCGCCGAGCGCCGCGTGCACCATGCCGATCGACGTGTCCGGCAGGCGCGGGTCGCGCGGCAACGGCTCGTACGGTCGCGGCCGGGAAAGGAGAACCAGTTCCTGTTCGACGACGCGGCCGATCGGCGCGGCGTTCGGGGACGTGAACGCTCCCGTGCTGGTGCTGTGCGACTTACGCACGTAGCGCGCCGCGTGCACCTCGTCGGACATCACGACCACGGTGCCGAGCCCGCGAGCCTGCGGATCGGCCGCGACGACCATGGCCGCCAGCAGGTTCGCCGGACCGTCCGGACCGGCCTGCTGCGGGTGGCGCATCGCGCCGGTCATCACGATCGGGACGTCCCCGCCGATCGTCCGGTCGAGGAAGTAGGACGACTCCTCGATCGTGTCCGTGCCCTGCGTCACCACGATCCCGGTCGCGCCCGCGGCGATCTCGGCCTCGATCTTCGTGGCCAGCGCCGCCAGGTCGACGAACCCGATGTCCGGACTGGGCAACTGCCTGAAGTCGTGCGTGACAAGCTCGATGTCCAGTTCGGGCAAGGTCGCGAGCAGGTCGGCGGCGTCCAGCTTCGGCACCACCGCGCCGGAGGCGCTCGCCGAGGTCATCGCGATCGTCCCGCCGAGGGTCAGCATCGACAGCTTGGGTTTGTCGGTCACGGCGGGGACTTTATGTCGTACCCCCGTGGTTGCATCGATTCATGAGACGGAAAACGCTTCTCACGCTGGTGACAGTGTTCGGCCTTGCGGCGTCCCCCGCGGTCGCGTCCGCCAGTCAGCCTGGGGGCTGGGAAGGCACGTGGACGGCCTCGGTGCAGAAACCCGGCGACGGCTTCGCGCCGAACTGGTCGGTCAAGGGGTTCGCCGACCAGACCGTCCGCCAGGTCGTCCGGGTCAGCCAGGGCGGCCCAGCGATCCGCATCCAGCTCAGCAACAAGTACGGCAGCACCCCGTTATCCGTCACCGGTGCGACGGTCGGTCGCACGGGTCCGGGCGCCGCGGTGGATTCACTGCGGCCGTTGAGCTTCAACCACCGCGACAGCGCCGTCATCAAGCCGGGCGGTCAGCTCGCCAGCGACCTGGTGTTCCTGCCGGTGCGGCCGTTGGAGGAGCTGTCGGTCACGCTGTACTTCGCCAAGCCGACCGGCCCGGTGTCGTACCACTTCGCGGCGACGTCCACCACGTACCGGGCGTCCGGCGACCACCGCGCCGACCGGGATGGCAAGGCCTTCACCGAAACCACGTCGTCGTGGTACGTGCTGTCGGGCGTTCAGGTGGTGGACCCCAACCCGCGCCGTGACGTCGTCGTGGCGTTCGGTGACTCGATCACCGACGGCGTCGGCGCGGCGGAGAACTCCAACGACCGCTACCCGGATGAGCTCGCCGAGCGGGTCCGTGGCCGGTTCGGTGTGCTCAACCAGGGCATCGGCGGCAACCAGGTGCTGTTCGACACGGACCTCGCCGGTGAAGCCGGGACCAAGCGGCTCAAGGCCGACGTGCTCGACCAGCCGCGCGTGCGGACGGTGATCGTCCTCGAGGGCATCAACGACATCGGCTTCTCCGAGATCTCGTTCCCCGGCGTCCCGCCAAGGCCCCGCGTGACCGCGGCGCAGCTGATCGCGGGCCACAAGGAGCTCGTCCGCCAGGCGCACGCGAAGGGCGTGCGGGCGGTCGGCGCGACGCTGACGCCGTTCAAGGGCGCCGGGTACTACACCGAGTACGGCGAAAAGGTCCGCGACGAGGTGAACACGTGGATCCGGACATCCGGCGTCTACGACGCGGTCGTGGACTTCGACAAGGTGACGGCGGACCCGAACGACGCGGACTCGATCAACCCGGCGTACGACTCCGGCGACAAGCTGCACCCCAACGGTGCTGGTTACAAGGCGATGGCTGCCGCGATCGATCTGGGGAGCTTGTAATACTGCCCGCATGACTCAGGTTGCTGTGATCACCGGTGCCGGTTCGGGAATCGGCCGGGCTGTTGCCATCGACCTGCTTGACGCCGGGTACACGGTCGTCCTGGCAGGCAGGCGCGAGGACAAGCTGGAGGAGACCGCTTCCCTCGGCAACGGCCCGGCGCTGACCGTCCCCACCGACGTGGCCGACCCGGACTCCGTCCGAGCGTTGTTCGGGCAGGTCCGGGATCGGTACGGCCGCGTCGACGTGCTGTTCAACAACGCGGGCCTGAACATCACCGGGTCCGTGGCCGACCTGTCGGTCGAGGACTGGCGGCACGTGATCGACGTCAACCTGACCGGCTCGTTCCTGTGCGCGCAGGAGGCGTTCAAGCTCATGCGCGACCAGGAGCCGCAGGGCGGCAGGATCATCAACAACGGTTCGATCTCCGCGCACAGCCCGCGACCGAGCACCCCCGCGTACGCCGCGTCGAAGCACGCGATCACCGGGCTGACCAAGTCGATCTCGCTGGACGGCAGGCCGTACCGGATCGCGTGTGGACAGATCGACATCGGCAACGCCACGACCGAGATGTCCCACATCTTCACCAGCGGCGTCCCGCAGGCCAACGGGACCATCGCGCCGGAGCCGACTTTCGACGTGCGGCACGCGGCCGCCGCCGTGCGCCAGATGGCGGGCCTGCCGTTGGACACCAACGTCCAGTTCATGACGATCATGGCGACGAACATGCCGTTCGTAGGCAGGGGATGACGGTCGTCATGGGTCAAGTCGCGACGCGCGACACTTAAAACCGACCGGCGGTGTTCCTAGCGTTGAAGCATGGAAACACGCTTCGACCAGGTGAGCTACCGATACGGTTCGGTACCCGCGCTCACCGGGGTCAGCTTCACTGTCCCCAGCGGACAGACGGTGGCCTTGCTCGGCGCCAACGGCGCGGGCAAGTCCACCGCGGTGGACCTCCTGCTCGGCCTGAAACGGCCCCGCAGCGGGTCGGTCACCGTGCTCGGCGGGCCCCCGCACGACGCCGTGGCCGCGGGCAGGGTCGGCGCGTTGCTGCAGACCGGCGGGCTGCCAACGGATTCGACCGTGCACGAGATCGTCGCTCTCGCGTGCGCCCTCTACGGCAAACGCCGGACCACCGCGGAAGTCCTTGACCTGGCGGGTCTCAAGGAAGTCAGGCGCCGCAAGGTCGACGCGTTGTCCGGCGGGCAGAAGCAACGCGTCCGGTTCGCCGTCGCGATGGCGGGAGAGCCCGAGCTGCTGTTCCTCGACGAGCCGACGGTCGCCCTGGATTTCAAGGCGCGCAGGCAGTTCTGGCGCTCGGTCAAGGCGTTGGGCAACACGGTCGTGTTCGCCACGCACTACCTCGACGAGGCCGACGAGTACGCCGACCGCGTGATCGTGATCGACAAGGGCCAGGTCATCGCCGACGGCTCACCCGCGCAGGTCAAGGGGGACAAGAGCCTGGAGCACGCACTGGTCGCGCTGACCGAGGGGGCGGAATGATCGCGTACGCGAAATTCGAAGTGCTGCGCACCCTGCACAACGTCCGGTACCTGGTGTTCGTCGTGGTGATGCCAGTGGTGTTCGAGGTGATCTGGATGAAGCAGGGCCCCGGGGTCACCGCGGCGATGGCCGTCTACGCGGCGACCGGCGCGGGGCTGTTGGGCAGTGGCAACACCATCGCGGAAGACCGGGCGACGGGTTGGCTCCGCCAGTTGCGCGTGACACCGTTGTCGGATCGCGCGTGGCTGCTCGGCAAGATCGTGCAGGGGCTGCTGACGGTGATCCCCGGCGTGCTGGCGGTCGTCCTGGTCGGCACCTTCGCCATGAACTTCGAACGCTGGCCGTTGCTGGTCGCGGTGGCCGTGGTCGGTTCGTTGCCGTTCGTCCTCATCGGGGTGTTCGCCGGAACCCTGTTCCGCGGCAAGACAGCCGTCCTCGCGCTGTCGGTGCTGTTCTTCGCGCTGATGTTCGTCGGTGGCGTGATCGGCGGGGAGACGATCTGGTCGTACGCGCCGACCTACAGCCTGATGTCGCTGGGGCAGCACGTGCTGGCGAGTCAGCCGATCGAGGCGGGACCGTTGCTCAACCTGGGTGCTTGGACCGTGCTCGCGGCCGCGGCGGTGTTGCTGCGGTGGCGCCGCGCGTGACAATAGTCGGCGTGGACGTGACGGACGACCAGGTCCGGGTGTGGTGGAACCGGCGCAAGTGGACGCGCTACATCGCCATGTACGTGGCGATCATCGCGTCCGCGGTGTTCTACTTCCGTGGCGGGCCTCCGGTCTGGGAGGCCGTTGTCGTCATGGCGGCCGCGCTTGTGCTGACGGTGCTGGGCATGCGGACCACGTTCGAAACGCCGATCCTGCTGCTGCGCAGGTTGCCGTTCTGGCCGTCCTACGTGCTGCTGCTCGTGCTGTGCGTGGGGTTGCCCGTGTTCGCGGGGATGGAGTGGACGTCCAGTTCCGTCTGGGCCAGTGCCGCCACCGGCTGGATCGGCGGTCGGTGGATGTTCGCGCGGCTGGCGGCGATCGGTGCCGTCCTCGCGGGCATCGCCACGATCCAGGGCATGGAGTGGGTGCTGATCGCCTGGCTGGTGCTGGTCGGGTTGATGGTCGGCTTCTTCAGCAGCCAGGCCCGCCAGCAGTTCGAGTTGTTCACCGAGCTACGGGACAGCCGCAGGGAACGGGCGCGGCTCGCGGTCGCCGAGGAGCGCGACCGGATCGCCCGTGACCTGCACGACCTGGTCGGGCACAGCCTGTCGGTGATCGCGGTGAAGACCGAACTGGCCCGCCGCCTGGTCTCGATCGACACCGCCAAGGCCGAGCAGGAACTCGCGGACATCGACACGGTTGTCCGCCGTGCGCTGGCCGAAGTGCGCCAGGCGGTCACCAACTACCGCCAGCCGACACTGGCCGGCGAGCTGGCGTCGGCCCGGCGTGCGGCGGCTTCGGCGGGCATCGACTGCCGTGTCGAATCGCCCGACTCGTGGTCACTGCCCACACCGGTGGACGGCGCACTGGCCTGGACCGTGCGGGAAGGCGTGACCAACGTGCTGCGGCACAGCCAGGCGAAGCGCTGCACGATCACACTGTCCGTCGAGGACTCCTGTGCCGTGGTCGAGATCGTCGACGACGGCGTCGGTCCCGGCGACGACAGCCGGGGCAACGGCCTCGTCGGGCTGGCCGAGCGGGCGCAGGCGCTTGGCGGCATCATGGATTCAGGTCCGCGCGAGGACAATGGCTTCTACATCCGAGTACGGGTACCCGCATGATCACGTTGTTGCTGGCAGAGGACCAGACCATGTTCCGCGGCGCGATGGCCGCGCTGCTCGACCTCGAACCGGATCTCGAAGTGGTCGTGCAACTCGGCCGGGGTGACGAGGTCGTCGGCGCGGCCGAGGCGTTCAAACCCGACGTGGCGTTGCTGGACATCGAGATGCCGGGGATCGACGGCCTGGAGGCGGCACGGCTGTTGCGCGAGCGCGTGCCCGCGACCCGGGTGATGATCCTGACGACGTTCGGCCGCCCCGGCTACCTGCACGCGGCGGTCTCGGCAGGCGTCGCCGGATTCCTGATCAAGGACGCGCCGGTGACCGAGCTCGCGGTGGCGATCCGGAAAGTCGCGGCCGGGCACCAGGTGGTCGACCCGGGACTGGCGCTCGCGGCGCTCAGCGAAGGCGCGAGCCCGTTGACACCACGGGAAACCGAGATCCTCGCGGCATCACGCGGCCACGGCACGATCGCGGAGATGGCTCGCGGCCTGCACCTCTCGCCGGGAACAGTGCGCAACCACCTGTCGTCGGCGATCCAGAAGCTCGGCGCGCGCACCCGCGCCGAAGCGGTCGACACAGCCGAGGCCAAAGGCTGGCTCCCCAAACACTCACGAGGTGACCAGGGTGGCGAGTAGGTTCCGGTCGGTTTGGGGGAGGAAGGTTCCGTAGTAGTCGTAGAGCGCTTGGCGGGCCAGTCGCGCGGCCAGCGCACCGTCGCGGTCGCGGATCGCTTGGAGGACATCGGAGTGGTGTTCCAGGTAGGCGCTCATCAACGCCTGCTGGTCGGCCGCGTTGGCGAGGCTGTCGGCGATCGAGTCGAGCACGACACCCCGGACGACGTTGCTGCACACCACGATCAGCGTGTTCTGCGTCGCGCGGGCGACAGCGTCGTGGAAGGCCACGTCGGCGTCGCTGAACGCCGCGTGCCCCTTCGCGTCCGCCATGTCTCGCAACGCCGTTTCCATCTCGCCGAGCTGGGTTTCGGTTCGTAACCGCGCGGCGAGCTGGTACGCGGAGCCTTCCATCAGCATCCGGAACTGCAGCAGTTCGGCCAAGGACATGGATTCCGCGCGCACCAGCCGGGACATCGACTTGCGCAGCGTCTTCGGCGACGCGGGCAGCACCTCGGGGCCACGCGGATCGCCCGCGCGGGACTGGATCATGCCGTTGCTCTGCAACACCCGCAGCGCCTCACGCACGGTCGACCGGCTGACTCCGAACTGGGTCATCAGGTCCCGCTCACTGGGCAGCCGGGCGCCAGGCCTGAGCCTGCCCGCGAACACGGCCTCCTCGATCTGCTCGACCACTCGTTCGTACGCCCTGACCGGGCTGACCGGCTCGAACATCGGGACCGCCCCTCTTGACCGACCCCTCTTGACCGACTCGGCAGCGGAGTGCAAGTCTACTGGTCAGACCAGCGTACTAGGTAGGTGAAGCCAGTGCGGATGTTCGGCGCGACGCTCGTTCTGGCGCTGCTGGCTGCCATGACGGCGTGTTCGGCCGGGTCTTCCGTGTCGGTCCCGCCGGACCCGGACGCGATCTCGATCGGGTTCACCGCCGAACCCGCGAACCTCGACTTCACCAGGACCGACGGTGCCGCGATCCCGCAGGCGTTGCTGTACAACGTCTACGAAGGCCTGGTGAAACTCGACGCGGACGGGAAGATCGTGCCGCTGCTCGCTCGTGAGTGGACAGTCAGCGAGGACCGCAGGACGTACGACTTCCGGCTGCACGACGGCGTCACGTTCGGCAACGGTCAGCCGTTCACCGCGGCGGACGTGAAGTTCTCGATCGACCGGGTGAAGACGGAATGGACGATCTCGCTGAAGTCCAAGATGGACGTGGTCGAGCGGGTGGACGTGGTCGGTCCGGCGCACGCCAGGGTCGTGCTGAAACGGCCGAGCAACAACTGGCTGTTCGACATGACGACCCGGATCGGCGCGATGTTCAGCCCGTCCGGTGTCGCGGACCTGGCCACCACCCCGGTCGGGACGGGGCCGTACGCCTTCGCGACCCGCAAGCGCGGCGACTCGATCGTGCTGCGGGCCAACCCGTCCTACTGGGGGCGGAAACCCACGTACACCACGGTGTACCTGAAGTACTACAAGGATCCGACCGCGCTGAACAACGCACTGCTCAGCAACGGGATCGACGTGATCTCCGCGATCACCACCCCGGACTCGATCGGCCAGTTCGAGACCGACACCCGGTTCACCGTGCTGCAGGGCACCACGAACTCCGAGGTCACGCTGTCGTTCAACAACGCCAAAGCGCCACTGGACGACAAGCGAGTCCGGCAGGCCCTGATGTACGCGATCGACCGCGAAGCCGTGATGGCGACGGTCGCTGCCAACCGGGGCACGCTGATCGGCAGCATGGTCCCGCCGACCGACCCCTGGTACGAGGACCTGACAGGGCTCTATCCGCATGACCCGGCGCGTGCGAAAGCATTACTCGCCGAGGCGGGCAAGCAGAACCTCTGGCTCCGGCTGCGTGTGGCCAACTTGCCGTACGCGGTGTCCTCAGCGCAGGTCGTGGCGTCGCAGCTGGCCGATGTCGGCGTGAGCGTCAGCATCGAGCCGTTGGACTTCCCCGCGGTCTGGCTCAAGCAGGTCTTCACCGACCACGACTTCGACATGTCGATCATCCAGCACGTCGAGGCCCGCGACATCGTCACGTTCGGCAACCCCAAGTACTACTGGGGCTACGACAACCCGAAGGTGAAGTCCCTGTTGGCCGGTGCCGACACCGGCACACCGGAACAACAGGTCACGGCGATGCGCGAGGTCGCGCGGACGATCGCCGAAGACGCGGCCGCCGACTGGCTGTTCCTGTTCCCCAACGTCGTCGCGGCCAAGAAGAAAGTCACCGGGTTGTCCGACAACCTGGTCAGCGAGTCGTTCGACCTGACCGGACTGGGGCGCCGATGATCCTCGCCCTAATGCGCCGAACCGGCATCTTCGTCGTCAGCGTCGCCGCCGCGTCCGTCGCTGTGTTCCTGTTCATGGCGGTCCTGCCCGGCGACCCGGCACAGGTCGCGCTCGGGATCAACGCCACGCCCGAGCTGGTCGCCAGGACCAGGGCCGAGTTCGGCACGGACCGTCCACTCGCGACCCAGTACTTCGACTGGATCGGCGGGGTGCTGACCGGGGACTTCGGCCGGTCCTACGTCACGCGTGACCTGATCGGGCCGCAGCTGGCCGACCGGCTCGGCGTGACGTTGTGGCTGGTCGGCGCGGCGATGGTGATCGCGTTGCTGATCGCTGTGCCGCTGGGGTCGTTCGCGGCCGTGCGGCACCGCAAGCTCAGCGGCACAGTCATCTCGGGTGTGTCCCAACTGGGCGTGGCCGTGCCCGCGTTCCTCGCCGGGATCCTGCTGGTGCAGGTGTTCGCGGTGCAGTGGCGGTTGCTGCCGTCCGGCGGGTGGACGCCGCCGGACCAGGACTTCGGCGAGTTCCTGCGTGGCCTGATCCTGCCCGCGCTGGCGTTGGGGCTGGTGCAAGGCGCCGTGCTGACGAGGTACGTCCGGTCCGCTGTGCTGGACACGTTGCGCGAGGACTACCTGCGCACGGCACGAGCCAAAGGCCTCAGGCCCGGCCAGGCGTTGGTGCGGCACGGATTGCGCAACGCCGCTGTCCCCGTGGTGACTGTGCTGGGGTTGCAGCTCACGACACTGCTGATCGGCGCGGTCGTGGTCGAGCGGGTGTTCGTGTTGCCAGGGCTGGGAAGCATGTTGCTGGACTCGGTGGCGGCGCGTGACCTGCTGACCGTCCAGGGCATCGTGCTGGTGCTCGTGATCGCCGCCCTGCTGGTGAACTTCCTGGTTGACCTGCTGTACACGGCCATCGACCCACGGCTGCGGAGGTCGTGATGACGACTGCTGTCAAACGCCGCACGCCCACGCTGACCGCAGGCGCGGTCCTCGTCGGTCTGGTGGTCCTGGTCGCACTGGTGTCGTTCATCTGGACTCCGCACGACCCGACCCGGGTCGACGCGGCGGTCCGGCTGCTCGGGCCGACCGGCGACTTCCTGTTCGGCACGGACAAGTTCGGCCGTGACTTGGTCAGCCAGATCATGGTCGGTGCGCGGACAACGCTGTACGTCGGTGTTGTCGCGGTCGGTGTGGCCGCGCTGATCGGTACGCCCCTGGGCATCCTCGCCGCGATGAGTCCACGCTGGCTCGGCGAGTTCATCATGCGTGTCAACGACTTGGTGCTCGCGTTCCCCGCGTTGCTGCTGGCGATCATGTTCGGCGCGGTGTTCGGAGCCAGCACGTGGACCGCGATGGTGGCGATCGGCATCGCGACCGTGCCGTCGTTCGCCCGGATCGCCAGATCCGGGACAATGCAGGTGATGAGCACCGAGTACGTGCTCGCGGCACGCGCGGCCGGACGATCCAGGCTCGTGATCGCCCGCAGGCACGTCCTGCCGAACATCGCCGGATTGCTGATCGTGCAGAGTTCCGTGTCGTTCGCGATCGCGGTCCTCGCCGAGGCGGCCTTGTCGTTCCTGGGGTTCGGCACACGCCCACCGACACCGTCGTGGGGCCGGATGTTGCAGGAATCTCAAGAGCTCCTTGCTGTACAGCCACGCCTGGCGATCGTGCCCGGCATCGCGATCGCCGTCGCCGTCCTGGGGTTCAACCTGCTCGGCGACGGACTGCGCGACCGGCTCGACCCACGGTTGGCAGGCCGCCGATGACTGTGCTGGCTGTGCGCGGCCTGAGCGTCTCGGTGGGGGACACCGAGCTGGTCAAGGACGTGTCGCTGGAGATCGGTGCGGGTGAACGGGTCGGGCTGATCGGCGAGTCCGGCTCGGGCAAGTCGCTCACCGCGTCGGCCGTGATGGGCCTGTTGCCCGAGGAACTCGACGTCTCCGGTTCGGTGGAACTCGACGGCAGACAACTGCTCGGCATGCCGGAACGGGAGCTGTCCCGGTTGCGCGGCCGTGCGATGAGCATGGTGTTCCAGGAGCCGATGACCGCGCTGAACCCGTCCATGCAGGTGGGCAAGCAGGTCGCGGAAGTCATGCGGCTGCACCGGACCAACCAGGACCCGCGTGCGGCGGCCGTCGACCTGCTCGACCGGGTTCGCCTGCCGGATCCGCGACGGGCCGCGAAAGCCTATCCCCATCAGCTTTCCGGTGGTCAACGGCAACGCGTGATGCTGGCGATGGCGTTGGCGAACAACCCGTCGCTGCTGATCTGCGACGAACCGACGACGGCATTGGACGTGACGGTCCAGGCGCAGATCCTGGACCTGATCCTGGCGAACACACAGGGGTCCGCGTTGCTGTTCATCACACACGACCTGGCCGTGGTCGCGACCGTGTGCGAACGGGTGCTCGTGATGTACGACGGGCAGATCGTGGAATCCGGCCTGGTGCTTGACGTCTTCACCGCGCCGCAACACCGCTACACCCAGCAGTTGCTGGCATCCTCGGATCTGGAGTCCACCGACGAGAACGGCCGACTGAAGACGGTGTCCCATGATTGAGGTCCGTGACCTGCGCCGGACCTATCGGGGACGGCTCGGCCGCCCGGCGGTGGACGCGTTGCGCGGGGTGTCGTTCGACGTCGCCGCCGGTCAGCGCTTCGGCATCGTCGGCGAGTCCGGCTCCGGAAAGTCCACCTTGGTCCGGTTGCTCGCCGCGCTGGACACCCCGACCGGCGGGACGATCTCCTTCCGCGGCACCAGGATCGACGGGGTGCCGGAGCGGAGGCTGAAGTTCCTGCGTGACGAGCTGCAGATCGTGTTCCAGGACCCGATGGGCTCGCTCGATCCGCGGATGCGCGTCCGCGACATCATCTGCGAGCCGTTGAAACGGCGCGATGACGAACGCCTCGCCGAACTGCTGGACGCGGTCGGGCTGCCGCTGGACGCGGCCTCCCGCTACCCGCACCAGTTCTCCGGCGGGCAACGGCAGCGGATCTCGATCGCCCGTGCCCTCGCCCCGGACCCGAAGGTGCTGATCGCCGACGAACCGGTCAGCGCGCTGGACGTGTCCGTCCGCGCGCAGATCCTGAACCTGCTGGCGGACTTGGTGGAACGCTACGAGCTCACCCTGGTGTTCGTCTCGCACGACCTGTCCGTGGTACGGCACGTGTGCGACACGGTCGCGGTGATGCGACGCGGTGAGATCGTCGAACTCGGGGACGTCGAGCAGGTCTACCAGCAGCCGTTGCACGAGTACACGCGTGAACTGATCGCCGCCGCACCGACTCTCCGCGCCGCACTCGCCCGGTTCCAGGAAGGATGAGCATGTTCCAGCCGCCGTATCCACCTGGGCTGCCGATCGGTCCCGACTGGGTGGCCACGCCCAGCACGACCCCGGTGCGCTTCCCGTACGACGCCTCAGAGGTCGCTCAAGCACCTGTCGGAACCGTGGAACTCGCACGCCGGGCCATCGACGAGGCCGTCGCTGTCAAGAAGGCCGCCGCAACGCTGTCATCCCGTGCGCGCAGGCAGATCCTGACCACGGCAGCGGACGCGATCACCGCGCGGCGGGAGGAGTTCGAGGAGCTCCTGGTCGCGGAAACCGGGAAACCACTCGTGGACTGCCGGGTGGAGGTCGCGCGCACGATCGTGACCCTGCAGGCTTCCGCCGAGGAAGTCGCCCGGTTGCACGGCGAAACCGTGCCGCTGGACCTGCTGCCCTCCGGCGACGGCATGATCGGGTACTGGACCCGCCGCCCGATCGGCGTGGTCGTGGGGATCGCGGGCTTCAACTACCCGCTCCTGCTGGCGTCGCACAAGATCGCGCCCGCTGTCGCGGCCGGGTGCCCGGTCGTGTGCAAGCCCGCTCCGGCGACACCGCTCGCGACGTTGTGGCTGGTTGACGTGTTCCGCAAGGCAGCGGTCGACGCGGGCGCGCCCGCCGCGCTGGTCCAGTTGGTCACCGGGGACGTCGAGGTCGGCTCGGCGCTGGTGACGGATCGGCGGATCGGCGCGGTGTCGTTCACCGGTTCGTCCGCGGTCGGCCACCAGATCGCCCGCGACGCGGCGCCGACCAAGACCTTGCTTGAGCTCGGCTCCAACGCGGCCATGGTGGTCGCGGCCGACGCGGACCTGGACGCGGCTGTCGATGCCGCGCTGCGCGGCGGTTTCTACGCCTCCGGCCAGGCCTGCATCTCGGTCCAGCGGCTGGTCGTGCAGGAGTCCGTCGCGGCGGAGTTCGCCGCGAAACTGGCTGACCGGCTGGGCGAGGTCGTGACCGGCGATCCGCGTGACGAGAAGACCAGGGTGTCGGCGTTGATCGACGCCCGGTCCACCCGGCGCGTCCTGGACTGGGTCGACGCGGCCGTGTCCGCCGGTGCCCGCGTGGTCAGCGGTGGTGGCGTGGACGGCGGCGTGATCCGGCCGACCGTGCTCGCCGACGTCCCGTCCGGTGTCTCCTGTTGGGACGACGAGATCTTCGGGCCGGTCGTCTGCCTGCGTCAAGTGTCCACTGTGGAAGAGGCGTTCGAGGTGGTGAACGACTCCCGTTACGGGTTGAACGCCTCGGTGTTCACGCGTTCGCTCGCCACCGCGCACCAGGCGATCGAGGAACTGGAGGTCGGTGCGGTCGTGGTGAACGAAGTGCCCGGGTTCCGGTCGGACACGATGCCGTACGGCGGCGTGAAGGACTCAGGGAGCGGCAGGGAAGGCCCGAGGTTCGCCATCGAGGAGCTGACCGTGACCAGGATGGCGGTGATCCGGCCGTCATGACCGACTACACCAAGCTGTTCGGACTGGACGGTCGCAACGCCGTCGTGATCGGCGCGGGCAGCGGGATCGGCCGTGTGTCCGCGTTGGCCCTCGCCGCGCACGGCGCCACCGTGACCTGTGCTGACTTGAACATCGCGGCCGCGCGGGAAACAGCGGCGATGATCGACTCTGATGCCTACGAGCTCGACGTCCTCGACTCGGAAGCCGTCACCGAAGCCGCGACCGCACTGGGCGAGGTCGACGTGCTGGTGCTGACCGCGGCGATGAACGTCCGCAAGCGCTTGCTCGACTACAGCAAGGCGGAGTTCGAGCGCGTGGTGGCGCTGAACCTCGGCGCGACCTTCGACGTGGTGCGGGCGTTCGGGGCGCACATGGTCGAACGCGGCCGGGGCAGCATCATCGGGTTCTCGTCGATCAGAGCGACCACGGTCGAGCCGGGCCAAGGCGTCTACGCGGCCACCAAAGCCGGTCTGGTGCAGCTGTTGCGCACCGCCGCCGCGGAGTTCGGCCCGTCCGGTGTCCGCGTCAACGCGATCGCGCCCGGTGTCGTGGAAACCCCGCTGACCGCCCAGATCAAGTCCGACCCCGGCTGGTACCGGGCGTACGCCGACAAGGGCGCGCTCGGCCGCTGGGCCCAGCCGTCGGAGATGGCCGGTGCCGTGGTGTACCTGGCTTCGGACGCGGCCAGTTTCGTGACCGGTGCCGTGATCGCGGTCGACGGCGGCTGGACCGCTGTCGACGGCCGCTTCAACCCGCCTGCGTGAAAGGACTGACATGACTGAACTGGCAGATCTGACCGCGGTCGAACTGCTCGCCGAGTACCGCTCGGGGTTGTCACCGGTCGAGGTCGCCGAATCGGTCCTCGCCAGGATCGCGGCCAACGAACCCACGCTGAAGGCGTTCTACACGCACGACCCGGAGGCGGTGCTCGCCGCGGCACGGGAATCCGAGCAGCGCTGGCAGGCAGGAAGTCCACAAGGGACGCTGGACGGCGTCCCGGTCACGATCAAGGAGAACATCGCGACCGAGGGAACCCCGGTCCCGTTGGGCACCGCGGCGACGGAACTGGTGCCCGCGCCCGTGGACGCTCCGGCGGCAGCGCGCGTGCGGGAAGCCGGTGCGATCCTGCTCGGCAAGACCACGATGCCGGACTACGGCATGCTCACGTCCGGCCTGTCCAGCTTCCACGAAGCCTCCCGCAACCCCTGGGACACCGCACGGACACCGGGCGGGTCGAGCGCGGGAGCGGGCGCTGCCGGAGCGGCCGGGTACGGGCCGCTGCACCTGGGGACGGACATCGGCGGCTCGATCCGGTTGCCTGCCGCGTTCTGCGGGCTGGTCGGGTTGAAGCCGAGTTTCGGCCGTGTGCCGGTGGATCCGCCGTACATCGGCCGCGTCGTCGGGCCGATGACCAGGACAGTCGCCGACGCGGCGCTGCTGATGAGCGTGGTGTCCCAGCCGGACTCCCGTGACTTCACGAGCTTGCCACCGAACGACATCGACTGGCAGTCCCTCGACTTCGAGCCGAAGGGCGTGCGTGTCGGCTTGCACCTGACAGCGGGCGTCGGGCTGGACGTCGAACCGGACATCGCCACGGCGGTCACCGAGGCGGCCAGGCTGTTCGAGGGCGTCGGTGTCACTGTCGAGTCGATCGACCCCTTCGTCACCAGGGAGATGCTCGACGGGCTCGACCTGTTCTGGCGGACCAGGCTGTGGGCGGATCTGATGGCGTTGCCCGCCGACCGGTTCGAGCGTGTGCTGCCGTACATCTCGCAGTGGGCGCGGACAGGCGGTGATTCATCCGGTGTGGACGTTTATCGCGGCTTCTCGCAGATCGACAAGATGACCGTGGCCGCCTTGCGGGCGACCGAGCCGTACGACTTCGTCCTGTCGCCGACGACGCCGGTGTCCGCCTTTCCCGCCGAGTGGGCCTCGCCGGTCAACGACCCGGCCAAGCCGTTCGAGCACATCGGATTCACCGTCCCGTTCAACATGTCCGGGCAGCCGTCGGTGTCGGTCAACTGCGGGTACACGGGTGAAGATCAGCCGATCGGCCTGCAGATCACCGGCCGCCGGTTCGACGACCTCGGCGTGCTCAGGATGGCTGCTCTGTTCGAAACACTGCGGCCGGAACAGCGATCAGCCTTCTGATCAGCACCGCGATGATGCCGATGTCGACACCGAGCACGAACCGTTCGACCAGGCCGCTGTAGCCACGCCACCCCGGCACGACGAAGGTCAACACGAAGACCACGAGCGCCACGAAGCTCGCGATGCAGGACGGCCTGAGCAGCGGCCATTGGCGGGACAGCAGCAGACCGGCCAGCGGCAACGTGATCAGGCCTGCCAGCGCGGCGTGCCGGTGGATGGCGCCGTGCCAGGTCAGGGCCTGGTCGGCCGGTTCCTGCGGGAAGATGGCCAGCACCGCCAGACCGATGCCCCACACCAGGATCAGCCAGTACGCGGACCGCGGGCCGCCCACCGACCACAGCGCGCCCGCGGCGGCCAACGACGCGAACCCGATGGCCAGCATCGCGACACCGGCGAGCCGGGCGCCTTGACCTGTGTGAACGTACTCGCTGAAGGTCTGGTGGACGGTGCCCGCACAGACGATTTCCAGGTATATCGCCACGCTGATGCCGACGACCATCCAGAGCAACGCGGATCCGGTCATCAGCCGGGTCATTCGCTCGTTCATGGTGCCGAGCGTGCCGGTGAACACGGTGTGAGGCGTCCCGCCATGGCGGTGTCTTGTCATACCTCCATGGAGCTACGGGAATTTCCCTGATATCCGGGTCGGTGACGTGTTGGCTAGCGTCAGGGTCATGAGGATCGTCGCCGCCGTGCTGACCGGCCAGGACCGGGACATGGGTCCGCCGCTGGGCTGGTGGCGCGGGCCCGCGTGGTTCGGCTGGGCGCTGCTGGTCGCGGTCCTGTGCGCCTGGTCGTACCCCATGTGGCTCGCGTGGATCCAGGCAGGCGACTTCACGACCGGGTCCATCGTGGTGCTGGTGGAGGTCGTCGCCGTGGTGTCGGTGCGCCACCGGCCGTTGACCGCGGTCCGGGTTGTCGCCGCCGCGACTGTCCTCGCGGCGCTCATCGTCACGCCGATCAACCGGTCGATCGGACTGGTGCACTCGTGGCCCCTCGACGCTTACCTGCTCCCGGCCGGCATCGTGGTCAGCTTGGCGATCGCGCGCGCCCGCGGCCAGCACATGGGCGGGATCGCCGTCGTGGCGGCGGTGACCATGGCCATCGCCACCGCCGTGGTGGCGAGCCGCGGTTATGGACTCGACACGATGACCGGGCCGCTCGTCGGGTTGGTGGTCTCGATCACCGCCGGGTACGCGCTGAGCGACTCCCGCAAGGCGAGACAGGAGACGGAAGAGGAACGGCAGAAGCGGTCGAACCTGGAGCAGCGGGCCAGGATCGCGCGGGAGTTGCACGACGTGATCGGCCACCACCTGTCGATGATCGCGGTGCGCACCGACAGCGCGCAGTACCGGATTTCCGGCGTGACACCGGCGATCCAGGAGGAACTGACCGCCCTCGGCACGGCCGCAAGGGAAGGGTTGACCGAAGCGCGCAGGCTGATCGGCGTGCTCAGGGAGGACGGAGCCGAAGCCGAGCACTTCCCGCAGCCGACCGCGGACGACATCACCGACCTCGTGCGATCCGCTGTCGACTCGGGCGCTTCCGTCGAGATGAAGATCGACGAGCCGCTGCCCGCTGTTCCCGCTGTCGTCGGGCTCGCGGCGTACCGGATCGTGCAGGAGTCGTTGAGCAACGCCATGCGGCACAGCCCGGGTGCGCCGATCACGGTGCGCATCGGGGCGTCCGGCAAGGACATCGAGCTGTCTGTCGACAATGGACCGTCGGGCGCGGCGGCTGCCCATGGCGGTGGTACCGGTATCGCCGGGATCAAGGAGCGGGTCGGCATGATCGGCGGCGAGTGCACGGCAGGCCGCCGTGCGGACGGGGGATTTCGGGTATGGGCGAGACTGCCCGGTTGATCAAGGTCTTCGTGGTGGACGACCAGGTGATGGTCCGGGAGAGCTTCGCGGCTGTGCTCGGCGCGCAACCGGACATCACCGTCGTCGGTACAGCGGGAGACGGCGCCGAGGCGCTCGCCGCGATCCCGGTCGCGGCACCGGACGTGGTGCTGATGGACATCCGAATGCCCACAATGGACGGCCTGGAGGCGACCCGGCGGCTGCTCGCGCGATCGGCACCGTACCGGGTGGTCGTGCTGACCACGTTCCACCTGGACGAATACGTCTACGACGCGTTGCGGGCGGGCGCGAGCGGGTTCCTGCTGAAGGACGCGCCATCGGCGGACCTGATCAACGCCGTCCGCGTGGTGGCCGCCGGTGACGCGCTGCTCGCGCCCGCCGTGACCCGCCGCCTGATCGCGGACCTGGTCAAAGCGGCGCCCCGCAAGCAGATCCGGCCGAACCAGCTGGCCAGGCTGACCGACCGCGAGGCCGAGGTGCTGATGCTGATCGCCCGTGGCCTGTCCAACGCGGAGATCGCCGGAGAATTCGTGCTCTCCGAGCAGACGGTGAAGACGCACGTCGGCCGTATCCTGGGGAAACTCGGTCTGCGTGATCGCGCGCAAGCGATCGTGCTCGCCTACGAGTCCGGTTTGGTCCAACCGGGACAGGGTTAGAGTGCCTCCCATGTCCGAACTTCGTGCGGTGCTTGACGACCTGCTCGCCGAGGGCGAGTCCCTCGATGACCTGGTGGCCGGTTTGCCCAGCGAGGCGTGGGCGACGATGACCCCGGCCGAAGGCTGGCGCATCGCCCACCAGATCGCCCACCTGGCCTGGACCGACGACGCCAGTGTCCTGGCGGCGACCGACGCGGCGGCGTTCCAGGAAGTGGTGACCGAGGCGTGGAAGAACCCGACCGGGTTCGTGGACGAAGGCGCCGAGGAGCTGTCGAAAACGCCGCCCGCACAACTGCTCGAACGCTGGCGCACCGGCCGGACGGCGTTGGCGTCGGCGCTGCAAGCCGTGCCCGCCGGGACGAAACTGCCGTGGTTCGGGCCGCCGATGAGCCCGATGTCGATGGCCACCGCCCGCATCATGGAAACCTGGGCTCACGGACTGGACGTCGCCGACGCACTGGGCGTCGAGCGTGAGCCGACCATGCGGCTGCGGCACGTAGCGCACATTTCCGTGCGTACCAGGGACTTCGCCTACAGCGTGCACAGTCTCACACCACCGGCCGAGCCGTTCCGCGTCGAGCTGACCGCGCCCGACGGCTCGACCTGGACCTGGGGCCCCGAGGACGCGGCCCAGAAGGTCACCGGTCCGGCGCTGGACCTGTGCCTCGTCGCCACCCAACGCCGTCACCGCGCGGACACGGCACTGGTCGCGACCGGCCAGGACGCCGACAAATGGCTGGACATCGCCCAGGCCTTCGCTGGTCTGCCCGGCGGTGGCCGCCAACCCTCGCAATGACCGTGACCAGGCATCGAGGCGGAGAATAAAACAAGCACGCTTGCTTGTTTTAGGTGCGGCTGGCATGCTGGCGGCATGTCGGCGATCAGGATCGGCAACGCCTCCGGGTTCTACGGTGACCGGTTCAGCGCGGTGCGCGAGATGCTCACCGGTGGGCCGCTCGACGTGCTCACCGGCGACTACCTGGCCGAGCTGACCATGCTCATCCTCGGCCGCGACCGGATGAAGGACCCGAAACTCGGGTACGCCAAGACGTTCCTGCGGCAACTGGAGGACGGCCTCGGCCTCGCGCTCGACCGCGGCGTGCGGATCGTCGCGAACGCGGGCGGCCTGAACCCGTCGGGCCTCGCCGACGCCATCAGGGAACTGGCATCGAGACTCGGGCTCGCGGTCAAGGTCGCCCACGTCGAAGGCGACGACCTGATCGGCCGCGCCGCCGAGCTCGGCCTCGGCCAACCCTTGACAGCCAACGCATATCTCGGCGCGTTCGGCATCGCGGAATGCCTGAAGGCCGGTGCCGACGTCGTGGTGACCGGACGCGTGACGGACGCGTCGGTCATCGTGGGCCCGGCCATCGCCCGGTTCGGCTGGCGACCGACGGACTACGACCAACTCGCCGGTGCCGTCGCGGCCGGGCACGTGATCGAGTGCGGCGCCCAGGCCACGGGCGGCAACTACTCGTTCTTCCAAGAACACGACATCCGCCACCCGGGCTTCCCGATCGCGGAGATCGAGGCCGACGGCAGCAGCGTGATCACCAAGCACGACGGCACAGGCGGTGCCGTGACCGTCGGAACCGTGACGGCCCAACTGCTCTACGAGATCTCCGGCGCGCGGTACGCGGGACCGGACGTGACAGCCCGCTTCGACACCGTCGAACTGTCCCAGGAGGACACCGACAGGGTCCGGATCAGCGGTGTCCGCGGCGAGCCGCCACCACCGTCGTTGAAGGTCTCGCTGAACACCCTCGGCGGCTTCCGCAACGAGACCGTGTTCGTGCTGACCGGCCTGGACATCGAGGCCAAGGCGGAGCTGGTCGAACAGCAGCTCGTGTTCGCCAAGCCACCGGCCGAGATCAAGTGGACGCTCGCCCGCACCGACCGGCCGGACGCCGTCAGCGAGGAAGAAGCGAGTGCGTTGCTGCGGTGCGTGGTCAAGGACCCCGACCCGAAGGTGGTCGGTCGCGCGTTCTCCAGTGCGGCCATCGAGATCGCCCTGGCCAGCTACCCCGGCTTCCACGTCACCGCACCGCCCGGCGACGCCTCGCCGTTCGGCCTGTTCAAGCCCGGTTTCGTGGACGCGAAACTGGTCGAACACGTCGCGGTCGTCGACGGGCAGCGGATCGCCATCCCGCCCGCGGCGGAAACCCTGGAGCTGGCCACCGCCGACGAGCCTCCGCTGCCGGAACCGTTGGCTGGGCCGGTGAAACGCGTACCGCTCGGTCTGGTCGCCGGTGCGCGCAGCGGGGACAAGGGCGGTGACGCGAACGTCGGCGTATGGGTCCGTACGGACGAAGCCTGGCGGTGGCTGGTGCACGCGCTGACGGTCGACGAGTTCCGCGGGCTGCTGCCGGAAACGGCGTCGTTGCCCGTGACCAGGCACGTGTTCGGGAACCTGAAAGCGGTGAACTTCGTGGTCACAGGCATCCTCGGCGACGGTGTCGCCTCGCAGGCCAGGTTCGATCCGCAGGCCAAGGCGCTGGGCGAATGGCTGCGATCGCGGCACATGGACATCCCGGAGGTACTCCTGTGACGACGTTGAAGTCCACACTGGACACCACGTCGGACGAGTACGCGGCCAACCGCGACTCGATGCTCGGCAAACTCGCCGACCTGGACGTCGAACACGCCAAGGCGATCGCGGGCGGCGGTCCGAAGTACGTCGACCGGCACCGCCAACGCGGCAAGCTGCTGGCCAGGGAACGCATCGAGCTGCTGATCGACCAGGACTCGCCGTTCCTCGAACTGTCCACACTCGCCGCGTACGGCAGCAACTACGCCGTCGGCGGCAGCGTCGTGACCGGGATCGGCGTGGTCGAGGGCGTCGAGTGCATGATCATGGCGAACGACCCCACCGTGAAGGGCGGGTCGAGCAACCCGTGGACGGCCCGCAAGGTCGGCCGCGCGATGGACATCGCGGTGGAGAACCGGCTGCCGATGATCAACCTCGGCGAGTCGGGCGGCGCGGACCTGCCGTCGCAGAAGGAGATCTTCATCCCCGGCGGCCGGATGTTCCGCGACCTGACCAGGATGTCGGCGGCGGGGATCCCCACGATCGCGCTGGTGTTCGGCAACGCGACGGCCGGTGGCGCGTACGTGCCGGGCATGTCCGACCACGTGGTGATGGTCAAAGGGCAGTCCAAGGTGTTCCTCGGCGGACCGCCGCTGGTGAAGATGGCGACCGGTGAGGAATCGGACGACGAGTCGCTGGGCGGTGCGGAGATGCACGCCCGCACGTCCGGCCTCGCGGACTACTTCGCGGCGGACGAGCAGGACGCGATCCGGATCGGGCGGCGGATCGTGGCCAGGCTGAACTGGCGGAAGAAGGGCGTCCGGCCCGTGCCTTTCGTGCCGCCTCGCTACGACGAGGAAGAACTGCTCGGCATCGTGCCGGGTGACCTCAAGATCCCGTTCGACCCGCGCGAAGTGATCGCCCGCGTGGTCGACGGCTCGGACTTCGACGAGTTCAAACCGTTGTACGGCGGCAGCCTGGCAACCGGTTGGGCGTCGCTGCACGGCTACCCGGTCGGCATCCTCGCCAACACGCGCGGCGTGCTGTTCAGCGAGGAGTCGCAGAAGGCGGCGCAGTTCATCCAGCTGGCGAACCAGTCGGACACGCCGTTGATCTTCCTGCACAACACCACCGGCTACATGGTGGGCAAGGAATACGAGCAGGGCGGGATCATCAAGCACGGCTCAATGATGATCAACGCGGTGTCGAACTCGAAGGTGCCGCACATCTCGATCCTGATGGGCGCCTCGTACGGCGCCGGGCACTACGGGATGTGCGGGCGCGCGTACGACCCGAGGTTCCTCTTCGCCTGGCCCAGCGCGAAGTCGGCGGTGATGGGCCCGCAGCAGCTGGCGGGCGTGCTGTCCATTGTGGCCAGAGCGGCGGCGCAGTCGCGCGGCCAGGAGTACAGCGAGGAGAACGACGCGGCCATGCGCGCGATGGTGGAGGCGCAGATCGAGGCCGAGTCCCTGCCGATGTTCCTGTCCGGCATGCTGTACGACGACGGCGTGATCGACCCGCGCGACACCAGAACGATCCTCGGGCTGTGCCTGTCCGTCATCCACACAACGCCAGTCGCCGGTGCGGACGGCTTCGGCGTCTTCCGGATGTGAGAGCGATGATCACAAGTGTGCTGGTGGCCAACCGCGGCGAGATCGCCCGGCGGGTGTTCCGTTCCTGCCGGGCGCTCGGAATCGGCTGTGTGGCGGTCTATTCGGACGCGGACGCCGAATCCCCGCACGTGACGGAAGCGGACGCTGCGGTACGCCTGCCCGGCAACTCGCCTGCGGAGACGTACCTGCGGACGTCCTTGATCATCGACGCGGCCCGCCGAGCGGGCGCGGACGCGATCCACCCCGGCTACGGATTCCTCTCGGAGAACGCGGACTTCGCGCGTGCGGTGATCGAAGCGGGCCTGACGTGGATCGGGCCACCGCCCGCGGCGATCGACCGGATGGGCTCGAAGATCGCGGCGAAACAGCTGATGGCGGCGGCCGGTGTGCCGACGCTGTCCGAAGTGGACGAAGTGACGGACGCGGACCTGCCGGTGCTGATCAAGGCGTCGGCGGGTGGCGGCGGCCGGGGAATGCGAATCGTGCGCGCCCTGCCGGACCTGGCCGACGAGCTGGCAGCGGCCCGCTCGGAAGCCCAGTCGGCCTTCGGCGACCCGACGGTGTTCTGCGAGCCCTACCTGGAAACAGGGCGGCACATCGAAGTCCAGATCATGGCGGACGAACACGGAACGGTCTGGGCAGTGGGCGAGCGCGAGTGCTCGATCCAACGCAGGCACCAGAAAGTGATCGAGGAAGCCCCCTCCCCGCTGGTCGAGCGAACCCCGGGCATGCGCGAGAAGCTCTTCGAAGCAGCCCGCGCGGCCGCCGCGGCGATCGACTACACCGGCGCGGGAACCGTGGAGTTCCTCGCGGACAACCAGGGCCGCTTCTACTTCCTGGAGATGAACACCCGCCTGCAGGTCGAGCACCCGGTGACGGAGTGCACGACTGGCCTGGACCTGGTGCGCCTGCAGATCCTGGTGGCACAGGGCGCCCACCTCCCAGCCGTGGCGCCGCACACCGCAGGCCTGCCCGCCCAGCAGGGGACAGCCCCGCGCACAGCCTCCACCGCATCACCAATTCCCCAGGGGGAACCCCTAAATTCAACGCTACCGCAGGGGTCTGACAATTCCGGGCCGCCGGTGGCGCGGGGGCACGCGATCGAGGTGCGGCTCTATGCCGAGGACCCCGCGCAGGACTGGCGGCCGCAGAGCGGGGTGGTGCATCGGCTCGCGGTGCCGGGAGTCGGCACGGAGTTCGCGGTTCCCGCCGGTGGTGCTGGGCTGAGACTGGACAGCGGCGTGCGGGACGGATCCGTCGTCAGTGTCTTCTACGACCCGATGCTGGCCAAGGTGATCTCGTTCGCGCCGACACGTGACGAGGCCGCGTTGGGATTGGCGGGGGCGTTGGCGCGCGCCGAGATCCATGGGCTGACCACCAACCGCGACCTGCTTGTGCGTGTGCTGCGGCATCCGGAGTTCCTCGCGGGCGACATCGACACCGCGTTCCTCGACCGGCACGGGTTGGCGGTGCTCGCTGGGCCACTGGCCGACAAGGACGCTGCGGCTGTCAGTGCGCTGGCTGCCGCGTTGGCCGATGCCGCCGCGCGCCGTGCCTTGGATGTGCCGAGTGGCTGGCGGAATGTGCCGTCACAGCCGCAACGGAAGGCGTACGGCACTGCGTCCGGTGAGGTGGAGGTCACCTATCGGCACAGTCGAGCGGGGCTGATCGCCGACGCGCACCCCGGCCTGCGGTTGCTCAGCGCCGCGCCGGATGAGGTCGTGCTCGAGGTCGACGGAGTGCGGCGAGCCTTCCGGGTCGCGGTGTATCCCGATGTGATCTGCGTCGACTCGCCGTTGGGGCCCGTCACGCTCACGCCGGTTCCCCGGTTCACCGATCCGTCCGAGCAGACGGCGCCCGGGTCGTTGCTCGCGCCCATGCCCGGCACGGTCGTCCGGGTCGCGGTTTCCGAGGGTGACCAGGTCGAACAGGGCCAGCCGCTGCTGTGGCTCGAGGCGATGAAGATGGAGCACAAGATCATCGCGCCCGCTTCGGGCACGCTCGCCGCGCTCCCTGTCACCGCTGGTCAGCAGGTCGACCTCGGTGCCGTGCTGGCAGTGGTGACTCCCACTGAATGAGTGGGTCTAGCTCCACTGGCCAGCGGCCTTCGACGTACCAGAATGGGCGCATGAGTTCACCGCGTCCGGCGCCGACCAGGGCCCAGCTGTACGGCTGGGCCTTGGCGATGGTCGGCATGATGCCCGTGCTCTACGTGCTGCTGTCGACCCTGCTCACCTCGATCGGGCTGATCGTGATCTGGCTCGGCATCCCGTGCGCGCTCGGGCTGCTGACCCTGCTGCGCAAGCTCACCGACGTGCACCGCAGGCGGGCCGCCTGGATCCTCGGGACCGAGGTCGAGCGGCCCTACCGGGCGCGCAACCCCGAGCACGGACTCATCCGCCGCGTGTTCGCGATGCTCACCGACTCCGCGACCTGGCGTGACGTCGCGTGGCTGTTCGTGCAGGGCACCGTGGGCTCCGCACTGGCGATCATCAACGTGGCCCTGCCGCTCGGCGCGCTCGGATACGCCACACTGGCCACCTGGTGGTGGGCGCTGCCCGACGACGCCGAGGTCAACTTCGTCGGGTTCCTCACGGTGAGCTCGACCGCGTCCGCGCTCCTCGTGGGCATCCCGCTCAGCCTGGTGTACGGGGCCATCTGGTACGTCCTGTCACCGCGCATCATGAGGGCGCAAGCCAAGGTGTCGGCGTCCTTGCTGGCGCCGACCGAGGCGGCGCGGCTGGCCAACCGCGTGCAGGAACTGACTGTCTCCCGCGCGGACACTGTGGACACGCAGGCCGCCGAGCTCCGGCGCATCGAACGTGACCTGCACGACGGCGCGCAAGCCAGGTTGGTGGCGTTGGGGATGAGCCTCGGCATGGCCGAGGAGACCGTGGCACGCGATCCGGCGGCGGCACAGGAACTGCTCGCCGAGGCCAGGATCGCCAGCTCGCAGGCCCTTGCCGAACTCCGAGACCTCGTGCGCGGCATCCACCCGCCGGTACTGGCCGACCGCGGCCTCGAAGGTGCCATTCAGGCCCTCGTGCTCGCCAACCCGTTGCAGACCGATGTGGACATCGACATCCCCGGCAGGCTGTCCGCGCCGGTGGAGTCGGCGGCGTACTTCGCCGTGGCGGAAACGCTGACCAACGTGGTCAAGCACGCGTCCGCGAGCAAAGCGTGGATCCGACTGAGCTATGAGGACGGCAAACTCGTCATGCTGGTCGGCGACGACGGCCGTGGTGGCGCCAACGCGAGCGACGGCACCGGCCTGCGTGGCATCGAACGGCGCCTGTCCGCCTTCGACGGCACACTGGTGGTCAGCAGTCCGCTCGGCGGGCCGACCGTTGTGGTGATGTCCGTGCCGTGCGAACTCGTCGGCGGGAACTGAGCACGTCGTTCAGCCGTTGACAGGGTGTGCGCGGTTTTGCGGAAACTGTGCAGCGAGTGTGTTCGTTCCGTGTAGTGCCTGCTCCTAACGTGCTTTCGCCTGGGTGTCCCCGACATTGACACCCAGTTCCGCGAATCAAGGAGAACTGAGGCACGTGAGCACATACCCGACTGCTCCATCGACCCATGGCGGGCAGGCCGTCGGCGCGCCGGCCAAGCCGGGGACCCTGATGGCGGCGCTGGTCACGACCGCACTCGCCGGACTGCTCGGAGTGATCAACAGCGTGTACGTCCTTGCCGTCGGCGGCAAGGAGGTGGCGGGCTACATGCTCGCCAAGGTCGTGGCGGACGCGACCGGCCAGGACGTCGACCAGTTGACGGAGAAGGCGATCCAGGGTCTCGCCGCGGAGGTGGCCGGTGACCAGGTCCAGGGCCGGGCGTACCTGCTGCTCGTGCCCGCGGCGCTGGCACTGGTGTTCGCACTGCTGATGACCAAGGCGTCCACCGGGATCCGCGTGACGGCAACGATTTTCACGCTCATCACGGTCGCGGCGGCCGGCTGGTTCAGCTTCGACTACGGCAGCGCGGCACCCACGATGATGTCCATCACCGGCTGGGGAGCGACCGTCGTCGGAATCGTGGCCATCGTGCTGATGTGGCTGCCCGCGAACAGCCAGTACGCCAAGGCACTCAAGCGGGCCTGATGCGCCCGAGCTCGGGGGATGGCCGGACGGCTGAGGGGTGCGTCCGGCCTTTTCGGCACCGGTTTCCAGCGGTGGAACTCAGCTGACAGGGGTCTCGACGCTCGGTTCGGGGGCGGGCGTCGCGAGGTTCAGCATGAGTTTCAACAGCGTCGCGGTGTTGGTGTCACGGGGGTCGCCGAGGCGTTCGGCCTCGGCGCGGGCCTCCTGCGCCGCGACAGGGTCGTTCTGGCGGTCGTAGGCGGCGGCGAGCAGGCCGAGAGTGATCGTCATCGCCAGCGTGCTGCCCATTTCGCGGTATTTCTCCAGGCAGTCACGCAGGACCGGGACCGCCTCACCGACCCGGCCGTCACCGATCCACGCCGCGGCGATCGCGCGGGTGCAGGATATTTCCCTCGGCTGCTCGGTGAGCTCGCGTGCGATGTCACGTGCCTCGCGGAACGACAGGACTGATTCCTCGCGGACGCCCAGACCCGCCAGCACCGCGCCCCGGGTGCGCAGGCACTTGGCCAGGGCCGACCGCGGGCCGACCGACCGCAACAGCGTGATCGCCTGGTGGACAAGGGCATCGGCCTGCTGGAGGTCACCGCCGCTCAGCACGTGACCCCATGCCTTGTCGTGCAACGCCATCGCCAGTTGCCGCGGCTCGCCGAACTCCTCGGCCAACACCAGCGCCTCAGCCTCCAGCCGCGCGGACTCCTCGGTGCGCCCGAGCCGGTTGAGCGCCGAGATCAGCGTGCGCAGCACCACTCCGGAGGCGAACGGGTCGTCACGCAGTTCGACCCGGGCCGACTCCATCAGCCGGACCGAATCCTCGGACTTGCCGACCGCGATCAGGCACGCGGCCAGGTTCGTGTGCACCCACGCCAAGGCCTCGTGTTCACCCAAAGCCGCCAGTTCGACGCCACAGGCCCGGTATTCCGCTGTCGCCTGGTCGTACTGCCCCCGGTAGTGCCTCAGCAGCGCCAGGACGGACCTCGCCCGCGCCGCGACCCGGGGATTCTGTTTCTCCGCCGCGTCGGCGATGCTCTGGTACGCCACGCGCATGTCCGCATAGAGGCCCTCCGACCACAGGTACACCGAAAGCCGGTCCACCACCAGCAACGCGTCGGTGTGCCAGCCGAGCGCGCTCATCTTCGGGATGCCGCTGAGCAGGTTGGCCCGCTCGGCGGCGAACCACGCCTCAGGGTTGGCGGTGAGCCGCTCGACGAGGTCGTTCGCCAACGGCTGCACTGGAATCGGCCCCCGCAACCGCGGCAGCGGAATCGTCCACGGCAGGCGGCGCGCGGCGACGTCCGCGACGCCGATGATGGCATCGATGATCGTCCGTGCGCTGGTGTACCGCTCACGCGCGCTGTCCTCCAGCTGAGCCCGTTCGAGCGCGAACACCCGGACGAGGTCATGCAACCGGTACCTCGGCTCGCCGGTCTCGTCGGTCCCCGTCGGCTCCAGCAGGCCGGATTCCACCAACTCCTCGACCACCGACACGTCAGTGCCCATCGACCCCTCCGAGGATCCGGTGGTGGTGCTGGTTGTGGACCTGAGGGAGCAGTTGTCGAGCAGCGTGAGGATTCGCCACTCCGGCAGGTCGCCCGTGTTGATCAACCCCAACCGGCGCAGCGCGACCTGGGCGGCGGGTTTCAGCGCGGCGTAGCTGAGCGTCAGGCTCGCCCGCACCTGCAGATCGCTGACTTCCAGCTCGTCCAGCCTCCTTCCTTCGTCCTCCAGTCGATCCGCCAGCAGCCCCAGCCGCATGTTCGGCCGCAGTGCCAGCCTCGTTCCGGCGATGCGCAGCGCCAGCGGCAGGTTGCCGCAGGCCTCCGCGATCCGCACGGCATCCGCGTGCTCGGCGGAAACCCTTGCCCGGCCGATGATCCGTTCGAGCAGGCGCACCGCGTCCCGGTCGGTCAACGGCCCGACCGTGAGCCTGTTCGCCCCGGCCAGTCCGCTCAGTCGTTTGCGGCTGGTGATCAGCACAGCGCAGCCGCGCGTTCCGGGCAGCAGCAGCCGCACCTGTGCCGGGTCGACCGCGTCGTCCAGCACCACCAGGACTTTGCGGTCGGTCAGCAGCCCCCGGTACATCGCTGCCCTCGCCCGCAGGTCGTCCGGGATGGCCGGGCCGTTGACACCGAGTCCGCGCAGCAGGTCCGCCAGTACGGCACCGGTGTCCCGCGGGTCGTCCACACCGGACAACGAGACGAACAGCTGCCCGTCGGGGAACACCGACCGCACCTGGTGCGCGGCGCAGATCGACAGGCTTGTCTTGCCCGCGCCCGGTTCCCCGTTGAGCACCACCACCGGCACACTGTGCCCGCCCGGGTTGAGCAGACCGGTGACCTCAGTCAGGTGCCGCTCACGTCCGGAGAAGTCCGCGGACACGGCGGGCAGCTGGCAGATCGGCCACGTCGGCCGCGGCAACGGCTGGTCGGCCCCCTCACCGCGCAGCATCGACGTGTGCAACCGCCGCAAGGCCGCTCCCGGCTCGACCCCGAGCTCGTCGATGAGCGTCGCGCGGGTCACCCGGTACACGTCAAGCGCTTCCGCCTGCCGCCCCGAATGCTGCAGTGCCAGCATCAACTGACCGGCAAGTCGTTCACGCAACGGGTGTTGCGCCAGCGCGGCCTGGAGTTCGGCGGCCAGTTCCGCGTGCCGCCCCGCCGCCAGTTCCGCGTCGACGCAGTCCTCGAACACCGCGAGCCGCTCGGACTCCAGCCTGCCGAGCTCGGCGTCGAGCGCGGGCACGTGCATGTCGGCCAACGGGTGACTTCGCCACTGCGCCAACGCTTTCCGGAGGTGGTGCGCCGCGTTGTCCGGGCGCCCCGCCCGTGCCGCGCTGCGCCCGGCGGCCGCGGCTTCCCTGAACACCAGCAGATCGACGTCCTCGGTCGCCACCTGCAGCCGGTATCCGCGGCCCGCCAGGTCGATCCCCACTCCCGGAAGCCTCGCCCGCAACCGGGATACGTAGGTGTGCAGATTGGAGGCATACGACTTCGGCGGGATTTCCGGCCACAGCGCGCTGACCAACAGGTCAGTCGTCACCGGTCGGTTGGCGTGGAACAGCAGCATCGCCAGGAGTACGCGCTGGTGTTCTCCGCGTAATCGAATCTCCCCGTCCGGGCCCGCCACAGTCAGCGGCCCGAGCACACCGAATCTCACAGCGTTGTCGCCTTCCCCAGCAGATGGGCGAAGTGCAGCTTAGTGGTCACTGGCGGTGAAAGCGCAACCCGGTGTGAATCACCTCCGTAAAAGGTCAACCTTCCCTGGTGGTCGGGCGGACCCGAAGCGGGCTTGGTGTTTGATGTGTCGGCTGTGGAGGGCTCCTGGTTGTCTCCTTTCGCTGGGTTCGATGTGGGACGTGCACCGCTTGGTGGATCTTGGTCTTGTCCGTGAAGGCGACTTCTCTCAGTGATGTGCCGGTGTTGCGCGAGGCTGGGCGAGGTCAGCGATCGTTAACACCGGGTGTTCGCTCGGTACGTGTCCTGGCGACTCCTTACCGCGTGATGTCCTTTGATTCGAACGACTTCCCACCGATCACGGCGGCGGGCGGGGCGATCGGGCACCCCATCAGGACGCTCCCGGCACCGGGACGAAGGCGTGCCCGGGCGCGTCCGGATCGCAGCCGATGCGCAACAGCCGGGCGCGGATCGATCCGGTCGTCCGCCCGAACTGCTCGGCCAGGATCCGGCGCAGCGCGGTCGAACTGTGCGTATCGCCCGCCGCTGTCCACCGCGTGAACAGCTCGTCGTCCTGCTCCTTCGTCCACGGCGCGGAGGCGTTGGCCGGTGTCGCGGCCGACCGTCCGCTCAATGTGGACAGTCCGGAGAGCACCTGGTTGATCAGCTTGCCGACGGCGGCGAGGTTGTCGGCGTGCAGCGTGAAGGATCCGCATTCGGTTGCCACGCCTGCCGGATCGCGGTCGGTCAGCGCGATCTCGACGCGCTGACCGTCTTCGCCGCTCCTCGGCAGGGTCGCCGCCCTGACGGTGTACTCGCGGCCGTTGGCCCGGATGTCCGCGCTGCAGTCGACGATTCCCATGTCGTTCCTCCTCGGTTGTGGGGTCCGGTGAACCCCGTGGCCGACAGCATTGCGGGACCCACCGACAGTCCGGGGCGGCCACCGGCCGGAACAGTCACCTCTTTTCGGGGTTTGAGCAGCGGGTTCGGGCTGGGTATCCCTCGATCGGGTGTACTTGCGGAGGCAGACATGAAACGACCGACCATCAGCGACATCGCCCGGCGAGCGGGGCTGTCCAAAGCAGCGGTTTCCTATGCCCTCAACGGGCGCCCTGGTGTGTCCGAGGAGACTCGGCAGCGAGTCACGCGGATCGCCCAGACGCTGGGCTGGCGGCCCAACACCGCGGCACTGGCGCTGTCGGCCGACCGGGCGGGTGTGGTCGGTCTGGTCGTCGCGGGCGAGGTGCCGTGGCCCGTGGTCGAAGGCATCGAACGCGAACTCGCCGCCGCGGGCGTGACACTGCAGCTGGCGATCACGGCCGCGGCCGAGGAGACCTACCGGGACTGGTGGGCCTCCGGCCGTGTGGACGGCATGCTGCTGATCGACCCGCGCCCGAACGATCCGCGCATCGCTGCGCTGCACGCGCTGGCGGTGCCCACCGTGCTCATCGGCGCCACCCACCCGGACATGTCCTCGGTGCTGGTGGACAAGACGAAGGCGTGCGACGAGGTGACCAGCTACCTCACTCGGCGAGGCCACACCAGGATCTGCCACATCGCCGCCGGTCCGGACGGTGCCATAGCGGCCACGCACGCGCTGGAAGGCATCACAGCGGCCATCTACGAAGACCCCATGGCGGCGGCGAAGGTCGTGGCGCACGCGGCCGTGCTCAACCGGCGTATCCCCACCGACCTGGCGGTCGTCACCACGAACGACTCACCGGTGTGCCGGTTGGTGTGCCCCGAGGTGACAGCTGTTCGCCACGACCACGCGGCCGACGGCGCGCTCGCCGCCCGCCTGCTGCTCGGCCAGCTCGGTACGGGAATCCCCGAACAGCGCGTGACCAGTGCGGACGAACTCATCGTGCGTGGAACGACCTAAGTGCGTTGACCACCGTCGAGACCGATAGTGTCACGCACAGTGTCAAAGCGGTGACAAGAGGGGCGGACGTGCACGGCGAGGAGTTCGAAGCCGGCCAGCGGGCTCGCGAGTGGTTCCACTCGATGACCGTGCCACCGGGAGCGTGGACGATCCTACGGGTCGACGGCCGCAGCTTCTCGCGGTTCACCGAGCAGCGGTACGACAAGCCGTTCGACTTACGCTTCTCACAACTGATGACCGAGGCCGCGCGGGCGCTGCTGGTCGAGTTCGGCGGCCGTTACGCGTACACCGAGAGCGACGAGATCTCGGTACTGCTCGACCCGGACTCGCAGATCTTCGGCCGCGGTGTGGAGAAGCTGGTGTCGTTGTCGGCCAGCGTCACCGCCGCCGCCTTCACGCAGGCAGTGGGCGAACCGGCGCACTTCGACAGCCGGGTGTGGATCGGCACCGGCCCGGCCGACGTCGTCGACTACTTCTCGTGGCGCCAGGCCGACGCGGCCCGTTCGGCGCTCAACGGCTGGTGCTACTGGACTTTGCGCAAGGACGGCAAGAGCAGACAAGAGGCCACGAAGGCACTGGACGGCGCGAACGCGTCAGCCAAGAACGAGCTGCTCTACCGGCACGGCGTGAACTTCAACGAGCTGCCCGCCTGGCAGCGCCGGGGCGTCGGCCTCTGGTGGGAGACCTACGAACGGCCCGGCTACGACCCGCTGCGGGAGATGCCGGTGATGGCCACCCGCCGCCGGGTGCGCGAGGAGCGGGAACTCCCGATGAAGGGACCCTACCGGGAGTTCCTCGCCGACCTCATCACGGGAAAGTCCTAGTCACTTCCCGAATCCCGCGCGCCGCAGCGCGTCGGCCATCGAACCGCTCGCAGGCGTTTCGTTGCGCCGCTGCTGGCGCTGCTGCCCGCCGCCGCCACCGCCGCCGCGGCGCTGATTGCCACCGCCGCCCTGCTCCCGGCGGCCGCCGCCCTGCGGCGCGGGCTTGCCGACCTCGTCGTCGAGGCGCAGCGTGAGGCCGATCCGCTTGCGCGGGATGTCGACGTCCAGCACCTTGACCTTGACGATGTCGCCGGGCTTGACCACGTCACGCGGGTCCTTGACGAAGTTGCGGGACATCGCCGAGACGTGCACGAGGCCGTCCTGGTGCACCCCGATGTCCACGAACGCGCCGAACGCGGCGACGTTCGTGACCACGCCTTCGAGCGTCATCCCCGGCTTGAGGTCGGCGATCTTCTCGACGCCGTCGGCGAAGGTCGCGGTCTTGAACGCCGGTCGCGGGTCACGGCCCGGCTTGTCGAGCTCGGCCAGGATGTCGGTGACCGTCGGCAGGCCGAACTTGTCGTCGGCGAAGTCCTGCGGCCGCAGCTTCTTCAGCGCCTGGCTGCCGATCAGGGCCCGGACGTCGCTCTGGGTGGCGTCCAGGATCCGCCGGACCACCGGGTAGGCCTCCGGGTGCACGCTGGACGCGTCCAGCGGGTCGTCGCCGTCGGGAATCTTGAGGAAGCCAGCGCACTGCTCGAACGCCTTGGGTCCGAGCCTGGCGACCTCCTTCAACGCCGTCCGGGACCGGAACGGCCCGTTGGTGTCGCGGTGCAGCACGATGTTCTCCGCCAGGCCCTCACCGATGCCCGACACGCGGGTCAGCAGCGGCGCGGAGGCGGTGTTGACGTCCACTCCGACCGCGTTCACGCAGTCCTCGACGACCGCGTCGAGCGAGCGCGACAGCTTCCCCTCGGACAGGTCGTGCTGGTACTGCCCGACGCCGATGGACTTCGGGTCGATCTTCACCAGCTCGGCCAGCGGGTCCTGCAGCCGCCGCGCGATGGACACCGCGCCACGCAGCGAGACGTCCAACCCGGGCAGTTCGGCGGACGCGTACGCCGACGCGGAGTACACCGACGCGCCTGCCTCGGACACCATGACCTTGGTCAGCCGCAGGTCGGCATGGGCTTTGAGCAGGTCGCCAGCGAGCTTGTCGGTCTCACGGGACGCGGTGCCGTTGCCGATCGCGATCAGCTCGACGTTGTGCTGCTTGCACAGGAACGCCAGCTTGTGGATCGACTCGTCCCACGCGCGGCGCGGCTCGTGCGGGTAGATGGTGTCGGTCGCGACGACCTTGCCGGTGCCGTCGACCACCGCGACCTTCACGCCGGTGCGGAAACCGGGGTCGAGGCCCATGGTCGTCCTGGTGCCCGCGGGCGCGGCCAGCAGGAGGTCACGCAGGTTCGCGGCGAACACGCGGACCGCTTCCTCCTCGGCCGCGTTGCGCAGCCGCATCCGCAGGTCGATGCCGAGGTGCACGAGGATCCTGGTGCGCCAGGCCCAGCGGACCGTGTCGGTCAGCCACTTGTCACCGGCGCGGCCCTGGTCGTCGATGCCGAACCGGGCGGCGATCCGGATCTCGTAGTCGCTCGGCCCGGTGGCGGGTTCGTCGGTCGGCTCCGGGTTGAGGTTGAGATCGAGGATCTCCTCCTTCTCCCCGCGGAACATCGCCAGGATCCGGTGCGACGGCAGCTTGGTCAGCGGCTCGGCGAAGTCGAAGTAGTCGGAGAACTTGGCGCCCTCCTCTTCCTTGCCTTCACGGACCTTCGCCGCCATGCGCCCACGCGACCACATGTGCTCGCGCAGCTCACCGATCAGGTCGGCGTCCTCACCGAAGCGCTCGACCAGGATCGACCGGGCGCCTTCCAGCGCGGCGGCCGCGTCGGCGACGTTCTTGTCCGCGTCGACGAAACCGGCCGCGGTGGCCTGCGGGTCCAGCGTCGGGTCGGCCAGCAGTTGGTCGGCGAGCGGTTCGAGACCGGCTTCGCGGGCGATCTGCGCCTTCGTGCGCCGCTTGGGCTTGTAGGGCAGGTAGATGTCCTCGAGGCGGGCCTTGGAATCCGCTGTGCGGATCTGCTCCTCGAGCTCGTCGGTCAGTTTCCCTTGCGATCGCACCGACTCCAGGATCGCCACCCGGCGCTCTTCGAGCTCGCGCAGGTAACGCAGCCGTTCCTCGAGCGTGCGCAGTTGCGCGTCGTCGAGCGTGCCGGTCACCTCCTTGCGGTACCGGGCGATGAACGGCACGGTCGCGCCGCCGTCGAGCAGGTCGACCGCGGCCTTCACCTGGTGCTCGCGGACGCCCAACTCCTCGGCGATCCGCTGGTCTATCGACAAAGTCACGTCCAGCATTGTGCCCGCAGGTCAACGCGGCCCAAGGCAGGGGTGAATTTAACGCCCAGTAGGTTACTTCGCCGTAACCCCGTGAGCCGGTTGCGCGTTGTGCCGGGTACGTAACACCCAGTGGAGGGTATATGCGCAGCTCACGGCTGTTGACCCTGCTGACTGCCGTGGTGGCCGTCGGTGCTCTGTCCGCCCCCGCGTCCGGCGCTGCGACGTCATTCGGCGCGGACATCTCGTATCAGACGATTCCCGGCGAGGGCGGTACGCCCATGCGCGGTTTCGTGGTGAAACCGACCGGGCGTGGCGACGGTCCGTTCCCGTTGCTGGTCATGCCCGCCAGTTGGGGCGCGCCCAACCTCGAGTACGTCGGCGCGGCCCGCAAGCTCGCGGCCGAGAGCGGCGATGTCGTCATCAGCTACACCAGCCGCGGGTTCCACGACTCCGGCGGCGAGATCGACGTGGCCGGGCCGGACACCGTCAACGACGTCAGCCGGGTGATCGACTGGGCGTTGGCCAACACGCCCGCCGACGTGAACAAGATCGGTGTCGCCGGGATCTCCTACGGCGCGGGCATCGGGCTGCTCGCCGCGGCCAACGACAAGCGGGTCAAGGCGGTCGCGTCGATGAGCACGTGGGCCGACCTGGAGGCCTCGCTCTACCCGAACGAGACGATCAGCCAGCTGTCCGCGGGCGGGCTGCTGGCCGCGGGGCAGCTGACCGGCAGGCCCGGGCCTGATCTGCGCAGGATCACGGCGGAGTTCCTGCAGGGGAAGATCGACTACGCCAGGCAGCTCGCGCCGTCGCGGTCGGCGAGCACGAAGGTCGACGAGATCAACGCCAACGGCGCGGCGGTGTTCATCGCGAACTCCTTCCAGGACGCCATCTTCCCGCCCAACCAGGCGGTGGACTTCTACGACCGGCTGCGCACCCCGAAACGGCTCCTGCTGCAGGGCGGTGACCACGCGACGTCCGAGGTGCTCGGTGCGGTGGGGCTGTCCAACGACGTCTGGGACGCCGCGACAGCCTGGTTCGACCGCTACCTCAACGGGATCGACAACGGCATCGACCGCACGCCGCCCGTCCAGGCGATGTCGGCCAACGCGGGGAAGTGGCACGGCTACCCGACGTGGGCGTCGGCGGCCACGACGGCCGACACGGTTTCCTTGGACACCAAGGCGTTCGTGTCCGGCGTCGACAGCGCGGCGAACAGCGGGATCCCGATCCTCAGCGGTGCTCTGCAGGGATACTTCAAGATTCCGGTCGGTGTGTTCGTCCCGGCTGTCCTGAACGCGGGGGTGTGGCACGGCCCGGTGTACTCGACGGCCACCACCGTTGTGGGCAAACCGAAACTCGCCGCGACGGTGAAGTCGAGCAACGCCGACACGACCTTGATGGCGTACCTCTACGACGTGGATCCGGCGGGTTTCGGGGCGCTCGTCACGCACAAGCCGTACACGATCAGGGGAACCCGGACCGCGACGATCGACTTCGCGCTGGAGTCGATCTCATGGGACGTGCCCGCTGGGCACCATTTGGCGCTGGTGGTGGACAGCGTCGACTTGCGGTACACGAGCGAAAGCAAAGCGGGCCTGGTGAAGATCGGCGGCACGCTGACGGTTCCCCGAAGGTGACGTGAGCATCGCGTTGGTCGCCGGAGCGGGCGACCAACGCGAGCTCGCTCTCACGCCTTGGCGGTGCCGAACCACCTGGGCAGGTGCCTCAGCAGATCCCGCTGGTCGTCACCGGCCCATGCCACGTGACCGTCCGGCCGCAGCAGCACGGCAGGCGTGTCCAGTTCTTCGCTGACGTCGACAACGTGGTCGACCCGGTCTGCCCACCCCTCGACGGACAGCCTGCCGGTCTGGTCGAGCAGCAGTCCTCGGCCGGTGCGCATCAGCTCGTAGAGGCGTCCGTGCTTCAGCGAGACGTCGCGCAGCCGCCTGCCCAGCAGCTCGTGTCCTTCGCCGAAGTCGTACCGGACCCCGATCGCGGTGATCTTCTCGATCAGGAACCGGTTCACCACGTCGAAGTCCATCAGCTCGGAGAACAGCCTGCGCACGGACCGCGGCCCCGGCTCGGTGGACAGCAGCAGTATCTGCGCACGGGTGTTGTCCAGCACGTCGGCGGCCACCGGGCGCCGTTCGGCGTGGTAGGTGTCCAGCAGTCCGGCCGGGGCCCAGCCGTTGATCTCGGCGGCCAGTTTCCAGCCGAGGTTGAAGGCGTCCTGGACGCCGAGGTTCAGGCCCTGGCCACCGGTCGGCGGGTGGATGTGCGCCGCGTCGCCCGCCAGCAGCGCCCTGCCGACCCGGTAGTGCTCGGCCAGCCGGGTGGCGTCGCCGAACCGGGACAGCCACCGCGGCGAGTGCACGCCGAAGTCGGTGCCCGCGACCGCCACCAGCTGCCGCTTGAGCTCGTCGAGGGTCGGCGGGACCGCGCGGTCTTCGGCGACCCCGTCGGCGGGCACGATCATGCGGTGCGCGCCATCCCCGAGCGGCATGAGGCCGAACCGCTTCTGGGTCTTGCGGGTCTCGGTCACCACGGCGGTCAGTTCGTCCTCCGGCATGGTCACCATGGCCTCGCCGATCAGCGTCTCGACCCTGGACGGTTCGCCGGGGAAGCCGACGCCGAGCAGCTTGCGCACCGTGCTGCGCCCGCCGTCGCAGCCGACGAGGTAGCGCGAGCGCAGCCGCGTGCCGTCGGCCAGGCCGACGGTGACCCCGTCGTCGTCCTGGCTCAGGCCGACCACCTCGCAGCCGCGCCGCACCTCCACGCCGACCTCGGCGGCGTGCTCGTTCAGCACGCGTTCGATCAGAGGTTGTGGAATGCCGAGGATGTAGCCGTGCGCGGTGTCCATGTCCGACGGCCACGGTTTGTCCATCCCAGCGAAGAGCCCGCCGTTGTCGATCCGTTTGCCCAACGCGAGAAAACGGTCCAGCAGACCGCGCTGGTCCATCACCTCGATGCTGCGCACGTGCAGACCCATCGCGCGGACGACCTTGGTCGGTTCCGCGTCCCGCTCCAGCACGACCACGCGTACGCCGTGCAACCGCAACTCGGCGGCCAGCATCAAACCGGTCGGCCCGCCGCCGACGACGATCACATCAGTCACTGAGAAATCCCCCAACACACGCATGTCGCGATTCAAGTGTTCCCCAAACTCTGGCTTGACCGGGGAATTCTGCGACACAACCCGGGTCTTGCGGCAAGGCCCCGGGTGCGCTATATGTTGAAGTAGGCAAGGAGCGGTGAACTCCTTGCCGTTGTCGTTTATTTGCCGTTTCGGGGTCAGTCAGCTCGAATTCAGCTCTCCATAAGGAAATCCAAGGCCAGGCGGGCCAGTTTCTCCGGGTTTTCCTGGAGCATGGCGTGGGATCCGTCGAACTCGACGACGTTCGCGCCTGCCGCCGTGAGGTCGGCGAGCACGCCCGCGCGCATGGCGTTGTAGTAGTCGGCGAACGGCTCCTGCGCGGTCATCAGCTTGGTCGCGACCACGGCGAGGTGCCTGGTGGTCAGGCCGTCGTAGAAGTCGTGCACTGTGCCGTCGTCGATCAACGGGCGGAGTGCCACGTGCTCCGGCGGCATCTGCTCGGCCATCTCGTCGAAGACTTCCTTGAGCTTGGCCTTCCCCGTGGCCACCGCGTCGTCGGACAGGCCGGGGTAGGTCGACGGGTGGCCGTGGCCGTCCAGGTTGACCACACCGGGGCACTCGGGGTGGCGGTGGGCCCACTGGATGCCCAGTGCCCCGCCGAGCGAGTGCCCGACGACGGCCGGGTTGTCCAGGCCGAGCCCGTCGAGGTGGTCGAGCATCGCCGCCCACGTGGTCAGCCCGGTCAGATCCGGTGCCGTGCAGCGAAAGCCGGTCACGAACGAGATGAAGTCGGTCCAGTCGTCCGGCCGCCCGCCGGCGCCGTGCAGCAGCAACAGGTCTCTCATGTGCTTCGTCCCCTCAGTTGGATCCGTTCACGGATGGACGTCACGGTGACGCCCCCGTCGGGGTGGCGGGCGAGCTTGTTGCGGGTGACCAGGTCGTGCACACCTTGCCGGGTGACGCCGAGCATCGCGCCCGCGAGCGAGTACGAGACCGCTTCGCGGCCCGGGTACCCCATGCGGAGCAGGGTCACCTGCCCCAACGGGGTTTGCCACCAGCTCGCGGGCGGGTCGAACACCTCGTCGCTTGGGTACAGGGCGCCGATGATGCTCGCGACCGCGTACGTGCCGTTCGGGCCGAGCAAGCGCGCCGCCCACGACTCGGCAGCGCGCTCACACCGCCCCCGCAGCTCCGAGACCGGATCCGGGTCGCTGCTCGGTCCCGTCGCCGGGTCGTCGGCGAGCAGGATCTCCAGCGGGTCCAGCAGACGGCTGTTCATGATCGCCAGCAACTGCTCGACCAGCGGTCCGGGCTCGGGCATCGCCCACCTCCTTGACGTCCAGTGTCAAGTACTTGACGGAGACTGTCAAGTACTGATGCGCACTACCAGTTTGCCCTGGACGCGACCGCTTTCCTGCCGTTCGTGCGCGGCACGAATGTCGTCGAACGGGAAGACCCGCTCGACCTCGACGCGGACCTGGCCCGCGTCGATCAGGCGCGCGATCTCGGCGAGCGCGTGTCCGTCCGGTTCGACCAGGAAATCGATCGCGGTGACACCACGGGCCTCGGCGGCAGCGGCGAGCTCGTCGGACACGCCGCTGGGTACGGCGACGACGGTGCCGCCAGGCTTGAGCACGCCGGTTGACCGGATCGCGTTGTCCCCGCCGATCAGGTCGACCACGACGTCCTGGTCGCCGGTCACGTCCTCGAACCGGGTGGTCCGGTAGTCGATCACCTCGTCGGCGCCGATCTCGCGCAGCCAGTCGTGCCTGCCCGCGCTCGCGGTACCGGTCACGTGCGCGCCGACGGCCTTGGCGAACTGCACCGCGAAGTGACCGACGCCGCCGCCCGCCGCGTGGATCAGCACCCGCTGACCAGCCTCGATGTGCACGGCGTCGTGCAGGATCTGCCACGCCGTGAGCGCGGCCAACGGCACGGCCGCGGCGGTGTCGTGATCGACGGTCGACGGCTTCAGCGCGAAATGCCGCGACGGTGCCGTCGCGTACTCGGCGAACCCGCCAGCCTGATGTGGGAACCGTGGCATCCCGTACACCTCGTCGCCTGGCTTGAGGGTGTGCACGCCGAAACCGACCGCCTCGACCACGCCGGACACGTCCCAACCCAGGATGAACGGCGGCTCACCCAACAAGCCCGCCATGCCGCCGCCCGCGCGGGTCTTGGCGTCGACCGGGTTGATGCCTGCGGAGACAACCCGCACAAGCACTTCGGTTGGCAACGGCTCCGGCCGCGGAACGTCGATCTCCTGGAGGACCTCGGGGCCGCCGAATTCGTTCTGACTGATTGCTCGCATGGGCTCGACGCTATCCACGTAGCCCTACTTTCCCGCAAGGGTGACTACTATCCAATGGGAAGCATGCAGCTAGGAGGCTTGGATGTCGCTCTCATGTCCGACGGGACAGCACGACAAGCACGACGTGTACGCCGCGCAGTGCCCGTGCCGAGGCGTGCTGGACCTGCTGGCGAACAAGTGGGCGGCGCTCGCGATCGGCGCGATGGAGGAAGGGCCACAGCGCTTCGGAGAACTCCAGCGGCGGTTGGAAGGCATCAGCCCGAAGGTGCTGACCACCACGTTGCGCCGGTTGGCGGAAGCCGGGTTCGTCGATCGGACGATCTACCCGGCCGTTCCCTTGCACGTCGAATACGCGCTGACCGATCTCGGGAAGAGCGTCGCCGGGCCGCTGGCCGGACTTCGTGCCTGGGTGGAGGACAACCTGCACCGGATCACGTCCCTATAGTGGGGACGCGTGGCCTTCGTGACAATCGAGCAGGGGCGGCTCAACGGGCTGCAGGGCGATGGATGTGTTGTCTGGCGCGGGATTCCGTACGCGCAACCGCCGGTCGGCGAGTTGCGCTGGCGCGCGCCGATGCCGGTTTCTCGCTGGGCGGGAACATGGCCTGCCACCGACTACGGGCCGCAGTCCCTGCAACCGCAGGAGATCGGCGTCGCGGCGGCACCGTCCAGTGAAGATTGCCTGTACCTGAACGTGTGCGCGCCGGAGGGTGAGCCACCGCCCGGCGGCTGGCCGGTGCTGTTCTGGCTGCACGGTGGCGGCTACCGGACCGGCAGCGGGATCCAGGCCGGTGAGGGGGAGGCCTTCGCGCGTGCCGGGATCGTCGTCGTGACGGTCAACTACCGGCTCGGCGCGCTCGGCATGACCTACTTGGCCGGAATTCTCGGCGCGTCGGAAGAGGACGCGGGCGTGTGCGCCCTGCTCGACCAGATCGCGGCTTTGCGCTGGGTTCGCGGCAACATCGGCGCGTTCGGCGGAAATCCCCAGCGGATCACGGTTTACGGTGTTTCCGCGGGTGCGAAGAGCGTCGGCAACCTGATGGCGAGTCCGTTGAGCCGGAACACGTTCTCCCAGGCGATCATCAGCAGCGGCGGTGACCACGTCGCCACCCCCGAACAAGGCCTCGTGATAGCCAGGCGGCTGATTCGGGAACTGGGTGGCACGCGTCATCTGCGTTCGGTCCCGGCCGAGGACATCCTCGCGGCGCAGGAACGAATTCTGACCGGGATGGCGGCGGTGTGGCTGTGGCGTCCGACCATTCACCCGAAGGTGTTGCCCGCTATGCCGACATCGCTCGTGGCCGCGGGCAGCGCGGCCGGGATCCGGCTGATGATCGGCCACAACGGCAACGAGTCGGCGACGTTCTCCGCGTTCCTCGGTGAGCAGGCGACCGAGCCCGTCGACGACGTGCTGACCGGGATCTTCGGCGACACGAAGGTGCTCGACATCTACCGGGACACCCGCGGCGCGGACATGGCGAAAGCCGCCTTCATGAGCGACGAGCGCTACGGCATACCGACACAACGCCTCGCCGACGCGCAGGCCCGGCACAGCCGTGTCTACCGGTACCGCATCGACATCGCGCAGCCTGGCGTGCCCGAGTTCCTCGACGGCGCCCACGGTATGGAACTCGGCATGGTGTGGGCGCCGCCGAAGGAGGTCTCACTGCCCAGGGAGATCACCGCCGCGCAGATCCACCAGGCCTGGGTGAGTTTCATCGAGGACGGCATCCCGTTGCCCAGTTGGCCGCCGTACGGCGAGACGAGGCCGGTCATGGTCTTCGACGAGGACAGCCACGTCGAGTACGACCCGAACCGCCGGGAGCGCCTGGCCTGGGGCGACACGGCGTGGCAGCCGGGCGCGTGGTTCCGCTTCTAGGCACCCTGTTCGAGCCCGCGGGCGAGCCGCAGCAGGGCCTCGCGCAGGCGTAGCGGCATTTCCCCGTGGCGCACAAGGCTTTCGCTGAGCCACATCAGCTCGGCGATGTTGTACGCCGTGACCGGTCCGACCGCTGTGAGGTACTCCGCTGTGCTCTGCGCCCACATTCCGGTGAGCACAGCGACTTCGTGGTCCTCACGGCCGAGCAGCCGGATCAACGCGCCTTCCTGGGTGACACGCCAGACACCGGGCGCGGCCTTGCGGCCCAGTTCTCGTAGTCGGTCGGACGCGGTCCGGATCTCCTCGGCCGCCAACCTGCTCTCCCGCTCGAACACGTGTTCGATCTTCTGGGTTGACGGGTGGTGTGGGCAAATCGCCGTAACCCCCTAGGGGGAGTAATGGCTGCTCAACGGGTCAGTCGGGCTCGCACGGTCGTGCCTCCGCCCGCGATGCTCGTCGCCGCCAACGCGATGAGCGTGAACAGGCCCGCGGTCTCGGCCGACGCCTCGTCGAGGACGAGCGAGCCGGACCGGCCGACGACGAAGCCCGCGTACAGCAGCCAGCACTGCAGGCAGGTGGCGAGCGCGCCGACGACGGTGGTGATCGCCGAGACGCCGGCGATGGTCAGGGCGAGGGCGAGCAAGCCGATCTCGTGCTGGGTCGTGGCGCCGACGAGCGAGGCGATCAGGGTGGCGACGATGCCTGCCGCGAAGCCCGCCGCGGATCCCAGCGCGCCGGAGATCCGCGGCCATCTGTGCATGTCCTTGGCACCTCTCACCATTGCATTCACCCACGGTGACCGCGTGATGACACCTGGCGTGACGGGGTTTTGACGCGGCGGGCGAGTTCTTTTATGTCGTCTTGATCCCCTCAAAGGGAAGTCCCTGGTAGTGAGATCTACCCGATCGTGTGAGAGAGAAAGCGGCTACGCTCTGTTCGTTCCGGTGCGAACGAAGGAGACAACGACATGAGTGCGACCGTCGGCGACCTGGTCGAGGACTTCGAACTGCCGGATTCCACGGGAGCACCCCGGCGGCTGACCGAGTTCCTGGACAAAGGCCCGGTCGTGTTGTTCTTCTACCCGGCGGCGATGACCAAGGGCTGCACGATGGAATCGTGCCACTTCCGCGACCTGGCCGCGGAATTCGCGCAGCACAACGCCCAGCGGATCGGCATCAGCGCGGACTCGCCCGACAAGCAGCGCCAGTTCTCCGACCTGCACAGCTTCGACTACCCCCTGCTGTCCGATGTGGATGGAGAAGTGGCCTGGCGGCTCGGCGTCCGCCGCAAGCTGGGCATCGGTCCGCTCAGGACCCGCCGGATGACCTTCGTGATCGGAACCGACCGCAGGATCCTCGCGGTCATCCGGTCCGAGCTGGACATGAACGGCCACGCCGACCGCGCACTGGAAACCCTCGCCGCCAACCAGTGAACAACAACGCCTCAGGAACCGGGAATCAACTCCGGACAAGGCGTTTCCCCGCCGCGTTGGAACTCCGCGGTGAAGACACCGTCGCCGACGGCGGCCGCCACCGCCGCGGCGATTCGGTCAACGTCATGGCGCTGCCCGTCAGGCAACGGGTGACCGACGGATTCACGCGCCCGAGCCGCCGCACCCAGCAAGCGCGCCGCCGAAACGTGATTCCCTGCCTTCGTTTCCGTTCCGGCCAAACCTTCCAAGGTCAGCGCGACAGCCCGCGGATCGTCGGCGGTGCTCGCGATCGCGTACGCCTCCAGGTGCAGGGCGCGGGCTTTGTCCACTTCCCCCCGGTGCTCGGCCACAAAGCCGAGTTCGGCCAGGATCAGGGAGCTGCCCAGTTCGTAGCGCTGCTTTCGGTGCCACGCCAGGATGTTGAGCAGGTGCTTTTCCGCCGTCGCCAGATCGCCTGATTGACGGGCACCCAGCGCGAGGCCGGTTTCCGCGTACATCTCCGCGGGTTTCAGGCCGTGCTCCACGCCGATTCTCCTGGCCCGCTCGTGCAGTTCCCACGCTTTCGCGTAGTTCCCGCGCAACATCTCGATTCTGCCGAGCCACGACAGCTGGTACGACACGTCCGGCGTCAGGCCGAGCTCCTCCGCCATGCGCAGGCCGGCGAGGTGGACCTCGGTCGCCCGGTCGTAGTCGCCCGCGATCTCGGCCAGCGTGCCGATGCTGAAGGCGACCTGGAGCTGACCCCAGCGCTCGCCGATGCTGTCGAGCAGGTCCGCGCTTCGGGCCGTTTCGCGGTGGGCCGCGTCGAAATCGCCGCGGTAGCGGTACATGTTCACACGGTCGATCAGGGCGACGGCGATGCCCCAGGTGTGGTCCAGCGCCTCGAACTCGGCCAGGGCCTGTTTGGTCAAGGTCTCACTGGGCGACACGCCACCCATGGTGGTGGTCACGTAACCGAGGAACCACAACGCCATCGCGCGGTCGACCGGGTCCTTGATCTCGTAGGCCACGTGGAGGTTTTCGTCTTCGACGACCTCACCGGCGAGGATCGCGAGCCCGGCGTCCCACGCGAGCACCGGCGCCCGCAGATCCGGCGGCGATCCCGGGATCTCCAACGCCTGCCGGATGGTCCTGCGCGCCTCGGTCAGCCGTCCGCGCAGGTACCAGTACCACGTCATCGCCTTGACCAGCCGCAGGGCCAACGAGCCTTCGTCGTGCAGCAGAGCGGTTTCCAGCGCCCTGCGCAGGTTGGCCGACTCCAGGTCGATGCGGTCGAGCCATTCGCGCTGTTCGCTCGTGCGCAGTTTGGCGTCGGCCCGTTCCGCCAGGCTGACGTAGTACTCCGCGTGCCGCAGCCGCATCGAGTCGAGTTCGCCCGCTTCCTGCAACTGCTCGACGCAGTACGCCACAACGGATTCGAGCAGCCGGTACCGCGGCCCCGGGCCGCTGACCACCAACGACCTGTCGACCAGGTCAGCCACGTGGGACAGCACGTCATCCGGGTGCACGCCGCCGCCGGCGCACAACGCCTCCGCCGCGGCCAGGTCGGCGCCCTCCACGTGCACCGCCAGCCTGCGCAGGACCACCTGCTCCTCGGCCGACAGCAGTTGCCAGCTCCAGTCGATCATCGCGCGCAGTGTTCGCTGCCGCGCCGGTCCTCCCCGGTTCCCGCCCGCCAGCACACGGAACCGGTCGTCGAGGCGGACGAGCAACTCGTGCGTGCCGAGCGCGCGGACACGGGTCGCGGCGAGTTCCAGCGCGAGCGGAATGCCGTCGAGACGACGGCAGATCGCGGCGATGTCGGCCGCGTTGCCCGCGTCGAGTACGAACCCCGGCGCCGCGGCCGAGGCCCGCGCGACGAACAACTGCACCGCACTGAACGCGCGCACGTCGGCGGCAGCCACGCTGGCCGCGCTCGGCACGTCCAGCGGCGGCACGTTCCACACCACCTCGCCCGCCACACCGAGCGATTCCTGACTCGTCGCCAGGACACGCAGCCGCGGCGCGGCCCGCAGCAGCCGGGCCGCCATCTTGGCGATCGGCTCGACCAGGCCCTCGCAGTTGTCCAGGACGAGCAGGACGTCCTTGGCGTACAGGTACTCGGCGAGCCGGTCGAACAACGCGCCCTGTTCCTCGTGGATCCCGAGGGTGGCCGCGGTGACCTCGGTGACGAGGTCGTCCCGCGGGCAGGTCTCCGGTGTGCCGTGCTGGTCGAGACCCGTGAACTCGACCAGCCACGCCTCCGGCACCTGCCGCGCGGTCTGGACCGCCAGCCGGGTCTTGCCCACGCCACCGGGGCCGGTGAGGGTCACCAGCCGGGTCTCGCCGATCAACGACAGCACGGACTGCACGGCCGTCTCCCGCCCGACCAGCTCGGTCAGCGGCTCCGGCAGGTTCGTCCGCACCGCCGACGGCACGGGCACGTCCAGCGCCGGGTCCTGCCGCAGGATGCTCGAGTGCACCTCGACCAGTTCGGGACCGGGCGTCAAGCCCAGCTCCTCGTCGAGCACCGTGACCAGCTGCCGGTAGCTGTCCAGCGCCTCGGTCTGCCTGCCCGCGCCGTACAGCGCACGCAGGTGGAGCGCGCGTAACCGCTCGCGTAACGGGTGCGCGGCGACCAACTCGGCGAGCTCACCGGCCACCGGCCCGTGCTCGCCCAGCTCCAGCCGCGCCGAGAACCACTCCTCGTACGCGGCCAGCCGGTCCTCGGTGAGCCGCTGGATCACGGGGACCGCGAACGGCTCGTCCGCGAAGTCCGCCAACGCCGGGCCTCGCCACAAACCCAGCGCGTCGGACAACAGAGCCGCCCGCCTCCTCGGATCAGCCACATCACGCGCACGCGCGGTCAGCTCCCTGAACCGCGTCACGTCCACGTCGACCTGCATCACGTAGCTGCCCGACCGATGAGCCACCAGCAGCCGCCCGCCCGGCTCGGCGTCCTCCAGCGCCCTGCGCAGCTGCGAAACCTTGGTCTGCAGCGTGTTGCCCGGATTGCCCGGCAACCTGTCGCCCCACAGGTCGTCGGCCAGCCGGTCGACCGGGATCGGCCGTCCTTCCTGGACGAGCAGGTCCGCCAGCAGTGCGCGGACCTTCGCCTCGGGCACGCGCACCTCACGCCCGTCAGCGGTCCACGCGGCCAACGGCCCCAACACCCCGAATCTCACTCCACAAAGCTAGCGGGCTCCACCGACAGTTTTTCGTGCGTGGACCCGCAGCGATCCGTGCGTGGCGGTTCGCAGAGTGGGGTCATGCCAGATCTCAGCAAGCCGGCGGTGACCGTTCTCGGGCTCGGCGACATGGGAAGTGCCCTGGCCAGGGCCCTGCTCAAGGCCGGATACCCGACGACTGTGTGGAACCGCACACCCGAGAAGGCGAAGCCGCTGGTCGAGGCGGGTGCGACGCACGCGCCCACCTTGACCGGGGCGGTGGAAGCCAGCAGGCTCGTGATCGTCTGCCTGCTCGACTACAAGTCCGTGACGGACGTGCTCGACACCGCACGCGACGCACTGACCGGCAAGGTCCTGGTCAACCTGACCAACGGCACGCCGGGACAGGCCCGCGAGCTGGCCACGCGCTACGACGTCGACTACCTCGACGGCGGCATCATGGCCATTCCGCCGATGATCGGGGCGCCGCCCGCGTTCGTGTTCTACAGCGGCTCGCGCAGTGCCTTCGACACGAACAAGCAGGTGTTCGAAGCGTTCGGCGGCACGAACTACGTCAGCACCGACGCGGGGTTCGCCGCGTTGTACGACATCGGGTTGCTGAGCGGCATGTACGGCATGTTCGTCGGAGCCCTGCACGCCCTCTCGCTCGTCACTGCGGCGGGCGTTCCGGCACAGGAGTTCGCGCCGCTGCTCAAGCAGTACGTCAGCGCGATGCTCGGGTCTGTCGACGGTATGGCCGAACAGATCGACAAGCAGGACTACGCCATCGACGTCGTGTCGAACATCGGCATGCAGTCCGAGGCGTACGTGAACCTCACGCTGTCCGCCGAGGAACTCGGGATGAGCGCGGAGCTGCTGGCTCCGCTCGGCCCGCTGATGGCGCGTCGTGTCGCGGACGGGCACGGCCACGAGGACATCGCCGGAGTGGTGGAGATCTTGAAGAAGGGGAACAACAAGTGATTACTGTCATCGGCCTCGGACCGATGGGCCAGGCGATGGTCCGCAGCTTCCGCAAGGCAGGCCACGAAGTCACGGTGTGGAACCGGACCGCGTCACGCGCGGACGGCCTGGACGCCACGGTCGCGCCGACGGTCGCGGACGCGTTGGCGGCCAGCGAGTTGGTCGTCCTGAGCCTCACCGACTACAAGGCGATGTACGACATCCTCGGCGACGAGTCCATCAAGGACAAGGTGATCGTCAACCTCAGCTCCGACACGCCCAACAAGACGAGGGCGGCCGCGCAGTGGGCGAGTGAGCGCGGCGCGACCATGATCGGCGGCGGTGTCATGGTACCGGCGGAACTGGTCGGCACGGACAAGGCGTACGTGTTCTACAGCGGTCCGGAGGATGTCGTCCGGAAGTTCGAGCCGGAGCTCGGCGTGATCGGCGCGGTCAAGTACGTCGGCGCGGATCCCGCGCTCGGCCAGTTGTTCTACCAGGCGCAGCTGGACATCTTCCTGACGTCGCTGGCCGCGTACATGCACGCCACCGCCCTGGTCGAGGCAGCGGGTGTGCCGCCGACCGAGTTCCTCCCGTACGCGGTGGAGAACTTCGACATGATGTCGTACTACCTCGAAGACGCGGCCAAGCAGATCGAGCAAGGCAGGCACCCGGGTGACGCGGCCAACGTGATCATGATGGGTGCGACGGCCGACCACATCGTCGGCGCCAGCAACGAGTCCAGTGTGGACTCAGCGCTGCCGTACGCGGTGAAGTCCATGTACGACAAGGCGATCGCCAAGGGGCACGGCCGCGACAGCTGGACCAGCCTCTACGAGGTGATCAGGTCGACTGGCGCAGGTCGTCCGGCACGGGGACGCTGAGCGCGGCGAGGAACTCGGCAGTCCTGGCCTCGACGAAGGACTCCACCTCGCCGTCGTCATCGTCGTCGCCCCAGTTCTCCGGTTCGTCCTCGGCGAGGAAGTCGACCAGGTCGTCCGAGGTGACCGGGGAGATGCCGAGTTCCTCGCGCCAGGCGGCGAGCCCCTCGGCCTCACGGGCGACGTCCGTCGGGGCCGAGGCGTTCTCGTCGTCGAAGTAGACGCGTGGCGTGACTCCGATGTACGCGACGCCGGTGCCGGGGCCGGTCGGGTGGTAGCTGATGGTGGCGAAGTCGCTGTCGTGGACGTCGACCATCAGCCACGGGCCGGTCGCTTCGGGCCGGATGTCGGCGTCGTGCGCCGTCCACGAGTCGCCGTCGTACAGATAGGTACCGAATAACCCCACCGCAGCACCCTAAGCGGCGACCGGCCCAGTCTCAACATCCGGAAAGTCACGCACGCTGGTACTCACCGGGCGTGATGCCGTAGCAACGGCGAAACCACCTGGTCAGGTGGGCTTGGTCGGCGAATCCGGCCAGGCCGGCGGCCACCGAGGGCGACGTACCCGCCGCGATCAACCGGCGTGCGGCACGCAGCCGAAGTTGCCGTTGGTAGTCACTGGGAGACATGCCGTAGGCGGATTTGAACGCCCGGTACAACGCGAACCGGCTGCACCCGGCCGCGTCCGCGAGGTCGTCGGCTCCCAGCGGCTCCAGGTACGTCTCGGCAAGCAGTTCACGGGCGCGCCGGACGTTCGGCAACGGCGGTGCCGCCTCGGCGGCCGGGTGCAGCGCGGCCCGTCGGACGAGCGCTGCGACGGTGTCGGCGAGTGCCTCGTCCTTGGCCAGGGCGGTCGCCTCGGGGGCGAGGCTGCGGTACATCCGGTCGAGCGCGTCGGCCAGGACCGGGTCGTACAGCACGGGTTCGGCGAACAGCGGCAACCCCGCCGGTCGCCCGGCCCGGTCGGACAGCACGTCGGCGATCAGCGACGGGCCGATGTGGATGATCCGGTACGTGAAGCCGAGTTCGTGCCCGGCGTGGCCGTCGTGCGGCTCGTCCGGGTTGAGCGCCATCACCATGCCCGCCGCGCTGGTCCGGCGTGACCCGCGGCAGTCGAAGACCTGCGCGCCGAGTTCGGTCAGGCCGAACGAGTACGTGTCGTGGCTGTGCATGTGGTAGCTGTGTTCTTCGAAATGGGCGTGCATCGTCTCGACCGGACGATCGGCCATGCGCTGGTAACGGACCCACTCCACCGTTGCATTGTGCCTCGCGCACGAGCGTTCAAGACCCCGCCGCACACAGCGCACAGGATGGCCACCGTGCGTACGTATCTGATGCTCGTGCTGGTCATGGCGTTCTGGGGGAGCGCGTTCGCCTTGTCGAAGGTCGCGGTGCACGACGTGCCGCCGCAGGTGGCGTCGTTCTTCCGGTTCGGCCTCGGCGCTGTCGTGCTGCTGGTGTTGCACAGCGTGTTGGTCCGTAAACGGACCGCAGGCAAGGACTTGGGCAAGATCGCGGGACTCGGCATGGTCGGGATGTTCGCGTACAACTCGTGTTTCTTCCTCGCGTTGTCACTCGCCCCTTCGGCGGACGGCAGCGTGATCATCCCGGTGAGTTCGCCCGTGATCACGGTCGCGGTGACCGCGCTGATGGGACGGCGCAGGCTGACGGTCCGCGCGGTGAGCGGGCTGGGGATCGCCGTGGCCGGGGCGGCGGTGTTCTTCGCCGGGATCACCGGTGGCGGGTCCGGCCGAATCCTCGGTGACCTGCTGTTCCTCGCCGCTGCCTGCTGCTGGGCGACGTACACGATCTGCGGCGTGCCCCTGCTCGGCCGCCTGCCCGCGTTGACGGTCACGACCTTCGCCGCGGCCGCGGGAGCGCTGGGCCTCGGAGCTCTGGCCGTGCCGTTCTTCGGCGGCATCGACTGGTCCGCTTTGGACGCCGGATTCTGGCTCAACCAGGCCTACTTGGCGACACTGCCCACGGCGCTGGCCTACGTCATGTACTACCAGGCGGTTGGCCGCGTCGGCCCGGCAACGGCCTCGTCGGCGATGTTCCTCGTGCCTGTCTTCGGGTTGCTCGGGTCGTGGATCGTGCTGGGTGAGTCGATCACGCCGGTGCAGGCCGTAGGTGCCGCGGGGATGCTTGCCGGGGCATGGCTGGCGACCGTCGGTGGCGCCGTGCGCAAGCGTCACCCTGCCCATGTGGTCAGTGCTTCGGTATGACCGCTCGGATACTGTGCGAAGTGGTCCACTTCGAGAAGGGGGTATGCCATGGCAAGGCAGAACATCTCGTCCGGCGGGCGCTTCGAGCCGGTTTTCGGCTACAGCAGGGCGGTCCGCGTCGGCAACCAGGTCTTCGTCTCCGGCACCACCGCTCGTGACCCGCACCTCGACGGCACGGACGCCTACCAGCAGGCCAAGGCCGTTCTCGATATCATCAAGGCCGCGTTGGCCGAGGCCGGTTCCAGCCCGGCCGCCGTCGTGCGCACGGTGACCTACGTGACCGACATCGCGGATGCCGAACTCGTGGCCAAGGCACACAGCGAGGTGTTCGGTGACGTGCTGCCCGCGGCGACGATGGTCGAGGTGTCCGGTCTGATGGACCCGCGGATGAAGGTCGAGATCGAGGCGCACGCGGTCGAGGAGTGACTCACCGCGCGCCGCGGGCGAAAGCGGCGTCGAAGGCCTGATCGCCGATCGCGCGGCGCACAGCGGAGGTGATCCTGTCCACATCGGACCGTTCACCGTCCGGCAGTGGCGCGCCGGTGGTTTCCCGTGCGGCGGCCGCGGCACCGAGGAGTTCGGCCGCACGCTCGGGGGTGCCGTCGAGTGCGTGTGCCCCCGCCAGACCTTCCATGGCGAGCGCCACCGCGCGGGGATCGCCGGTTTTCTCCGCTGCCGCCAGGGACTTGCCGTGCAGGTCGAAGGCTGCGGCGGCGTCACCGCGCAGTTCCGCGACGAAGCCCAGCTCGGCGTAGACGAGCGCGTCACCGGGCTGGTAGTCGACCTTGAGCTGCCATTCGAGCATGGCGTTCAGGTGCGTCTCGGCGATGTCGAGCTTGCCTTCCCTGCGGGCGCCCAACGCCAGCCCGAACTGGGCGTGGATCACGCCCGGCTCGTACGAATGTTCCGCGGCCAGGCGCATCGCGCGCTCGTGCAGGTCCCACGCGCCGGGGTAGTCACCGGCAAGCAGCCGCAGGCGGCCGAGCCCGGTAAGCCGCTCGGAGACGTCCGTCCACAGACCCAGCTCCTCCGCGACACGCAGGCCGTCGGTGTGCAATCGCTCGGCGCGCTCGTAGTCGCCGGTGATCTCGGCCAGTGCTGCCAGCGGCGACACCACCTGCGACAGGCCCCAGCGGTCACCGATGTCCTCGAGCAGGTGGACGCTCCGCCGTCCCGCCTGCGCGACAGTCGCCAGGTCGCCGCGCAGGAGGGCCTGGTCGGCGCGGACCCCGAGCGCCACGGCCTCGCACCACGGATCGTCCGAGACGCCCGCGAGGGACCGCGCGATCAGATCCTCGCTCGCGGTCAGCTCACCGGCGACGAACAACGCGTAGCCGAGGAACCACTGGGATCGGGGGAACTCGACACCGCCGCTGAACGGTTCGTACGCCCGCAGAGCGGCTGCACACGCGGCCACCCGGTCAGTTCCTTGCCCCGCAAGCAGATCCAGACCCAACTGCCACACCCGCGCCTCGGCGCGCAACGCGGGCGAGCCGCCCAACGCCAATGCGGCGGTCAAGGCACGCGTCGACTCACTGCGCCTGCCGCGCAGGAACCAGTACCCGGTCAACGCGTTGGCCAGGCGCAGCGCCCGATCGGCGTCCGAGGCACGGATCATGCCGTCCAGCGCGGCCCGCAGATTGGCTGACTCACGGTCGAGGGTCGCGATCCACTGCCGCTGACCGGGGCCGTACAGCTCGTCGGACGCCTGCTCGGCCAACGCCAGGTACCAGCTCCGGTGGCGTTCCTGGGTTTCCGGCTCATCACCCGCCTCGGCGAGGCGTTCGGCGCTGTACTGCGCGACCGACTCCAGCAGGCGGTATCGCGGCTGTGGGTCGTGCGTGGCGACGACAAGGCTGCGTCGCGTCAACGTCGTGAGCTGGTCGAGCACGTCGAGCCCGGTCACTGCCTCGGCCGCGGCCAGCGTGCACCCGTCGATGTGGACGGAAAGCCTGCGCAGAACTGTTTGTTCCTGCTCTGACAGCAGCCCCCAGCTCCAGTCGAGCACCGCACGCAAGGTGCGTTGTCGCGGTGGCGCGTCACGGTAGCCGCTTGTCAGCAACCGGAAACGGTCGTCGAGCCGGGCGACCAGCTCGGTCACGCCGAGCACGGGCACACGCGCGGCAGCCAGTTCCAACGCGAGCGGGATCCCGTCCAGCCGTCGGCAGAGTTCCGCCACGACTTCGTCCGCCGAGATGCTGTGCCCCAACGCATTCACGCGTTCGGTGAGCAGACGGACGGCGTCCGGCTCGTCGAGCGGGGGCACGGGATACCGCACCTCACCGGGCACGCCAAGCGGCTCCTGGCTGGTACTCAGCACACGCACACCAGGGGCCGCACGCAGCAGCGTTGACACCAACTCGGCTGCTTGCGTGACGACGTGCTCACAGTTGTCCAGCACAAGCAGGAGTTGTTTGTCGCGCAACGCCGTCAGCACCAAGTCGGCCGGTGCGAGTTCCTTGTACTCACGCACACCCAGCGCGGCGAGGACAGCCTCCGCCACGGAGTTCGCCGAGGCCAGTTCGACCAGCCAGACGCCGTCCGGCGGGCTCATCCGGCGAGCGGTCGCGAGGGCGAGGCGCGTCTTGCCGACGCCGCCGGGCCCGGTCAGCGTGACGAGCCGCCCGGCGTCGAACAGCGTGCTCACGTCGGCGATCGCCGACGCACGACCGACCAGTGTCGAGACGTCCGCGGGCAGGTTGGTCCGTGCCTTGGTCAACCCGGTGTCCTGACGGAGGATCTCCTGGTGGAGCCGGACGATCTCCGGACTCGGATCGATCCCCAGCTCGGCACGGAGCCGGGCGGTGAGCTCACGGAAGCTCGCCAACGCCTCGCTCTGCCGACCGGACCGGTACAGCGCACGCATGTGCACCGCCCGCAGTCGTTCGCGCAGCGGGTGCGCCGCGACCAGTTCGGCCAGTTCGCCGACGTCCCATTCGGTGAGGGCGTCCAGCCTGTCCTCGATGGCCGCCAACCGCTGTTCGGTCAGGCGCGTGACGGCGTGCCGCGTGAACTCCGCGTCGGCGAAGTCGGCGTACGCGGGACCGCGCCACAAAGCGAGCGCTTGATCCAGCAACTCGACCTTCCGGTGTCCGTCCGACGTCGACCGGGCCCGTGCCGTCAGCGCGGCGAACTCGGCCGCGTCCACGTTCTCGGCAAGCAACCGGTAGCCGGCGGGCGTGGACTCCACGAGCGCCCGATCACCCAACGCACTGCGCAGTTGAGCGACGCGCACCTGCAGTGCGGCAGCGGGATCACGGGGTGGCCGTGCGCCCCACAGGTCCTCGACCAGCCGGTCGGCCGAAACCGGCTGCCCCTGGTGAACCAGCAGGTCGGCGAGGAGGAGACGGACCGCCGCGCGGGTGATCGTGATCGGCTCACCGGCAGAGGTGTGCACGGTGAGCGTCCCGAGCACACCGAATCGCACGACTGGAGACAATAGCTTGGTAAGTCCTTGGTAGGCGCTCACGCGCACGCTCGCGACATGGAGACAACCACATCCCGGGCAGGAGCCCGGGAATGGCTCGGGCTCGCCGTGCTGGCGTTGCCGACGCTGCTGCTCGGCATGGACGCCACCGTGCTGTACCTCGCGATGCCGCACCTGGCCGCCGATCTGCGGCCGACCGACACCGAGATGCTGTGGATCGTGGACAGCTACGGCTTCCTGGTCGCGGGCTTCCTGGTCACGATGGGCACGCTGGGGGACAGGATCGGCAGGCGGAAACTGCTGGTGATCGGCGGAGGCGCGTTCACCGCGGCGTCGGTGCTCGCCGCGTTCGCCACCAGTCCGCTGATGCTGATCGTCGCGCGGGGACTGCTCGGCGTGGCCGGTGCCACGCTCGGCCCGTCCACGTTGGCACTGATCAGCACGATGTTCCCGGCAGCGCAGCGTGGGACGGCGATCGCGGTGTGGGCCACGTGCTTCTCGGCCGGGATCGCGGTCGGGCCGATCGTCGGCGGGCTGCTGCTGGAGTGGTTCTGGTGGGGCGCGGTGTTCCTGCTCGCCGTGCCGTTCATGGCGGTGCTCGTGCTGGTCGCGCCGGTCCTGCTGCCGGAGTTCCGCGACACCGGTGCCGGGAAACTGGACCTGACCAGCGTGTTGCTCGCGTTGGCCGCGGTGCTGCCGGTGATCTACGGCATCAAACAACACGGCGGCGTGGTCGGGAGCGCCGCGATCGTCGCCGGGCTCGGGTTCGGCGTGCTGTTCGTCACACGACAGCGCAAGCTCGCGCACCCGTTGCTGGACCTGCGGATGTTCGGTAGCAGGTCGTTCAGCGTCGCGCTGATGGTCCAGGTGTTCACGATGACCGCGATCGGCGGCGTGTACCTGTTCGTCACGCAGTACATGCAGCTGGTCCAGGACTTCCCGCCGTTCGTGGCCGGGCTGTGGCTGGTGCCGTCCGCGCTGGTGCTGGTGGTCAGCTCGATGGCCACACCGAAGCTGACGAGCAGGTTCACGCCCGCACACGTCGTCGGTGTCGCGTTGGCGCTGGCGGCGATCGGCTTCGCCGTGCTGGCCCTCGCCGCCGGGCTCGCCGCCGTCGTGACGGGGTTCTCGTTGATATACCTGGGAGTCGGCCCGATCATGGCACTCGGTACCGACCTGGTGATCGGCACGGCACCGCCGGAGAAAGCCGGTTCGGCGGCTGCCATGTCCGAGACCGCGATGGAGTTCGGCATCGCCCTCGGCGTGGGCGTGCTCGGTGTCGTCGGCACAGCAGTCGCCACGGACGGACAATCGTTGCTGGAGACCACACCGACGCAGTTCACCGCAGGGCTCAACGTGGTCGCGTCGGTGTGTGCCGTGATCACGGCGTCGCTGTCCGTGCTCGTGCTCCGGATACTGTCCTCTCGTGCGAAGGGAATAGGATCCGGTGATGCGATTAGGACAGATCACGTGTCCGTCCGGCCACCTGGTCGTCGCTGACGGGGGTTATCTGGGCGCGTGGTCGGGCGATCGGTCGCCTGCCGAGATCGACCCGGTGCTGCTCGAGATCGACGATCCCCGGCTGGTCAAGGAGATCGTCGGCGCGGTCGACTTCACCATCGCCGGACCGGACGCGGAAGCGGCGGCTGCCGCGTACGACAGGCAGGCGGGTGTGTCGCTGTACGACATCCCGATGTCCCACGTGCCGGACCTGCCACGGCAGTTCGCGGAGTTCTGCCACGACGAGGGTTTCGACGCACGCGTCGAGCCGCAGCCCGAACGCGTGCCGCACCGCGAACGCGTTCGGCGCAGCAACGCCCGAGGTGACGGCGGGTTCATCATCTTCGGTGTGCCGGTGGTGACTGTCAGCGGACTGCCCACCGACCGCCCGTTGCCGGTCGAGGCGACCAAGCACGACTACGGCGAACACGGTGTGCGGCTCAAGGACATCACTGTGCGAGTCGGTGAGGAACCCGTTACCCGCAGTGAGTTCCTCGGCCGGGTCGGCGTGGACTGGGCCAGGCTGGCGTTCGCCGACGCGGACGCGTTGGGCGCGTGGCGGCACCTGAAACCGGTCGACGGCAAGGCCGACGTGGCGTTCTGGGGCCTGGACGCCGAGGAAGCGGCCGCGGCTCACGAGGCGGGCCTGTTGCCCGAAGGCGTGCACGGCTGGGAGGACCTCGGCCTGGAGGACGCGATCTCCCGTTACGAGGCCGTGGAGACGTGGCAGACCGCCAACGGCAAGAAGCTCAAGCTGGACTTCCGGCCGCATTCGCACCACTGGCAAGTCATGCGAGACGTCCGCGCGGGCGAGACTGGCTCCGGTGAGATCGAGGTCGGCGGGGCACGGATCGTCTTCGCCATGACCGACTGGGGTGACGGCTTCTACCCGACGTACGCCGACTACGCGGGCGACCGGCTCGTGGGTGTCCGGGCGGTGCTGGACATCCACGTCCAGTAGTTCAGAAGCCACCGTCATCGAGGTAGGCGCCGAGTGACGCGGCGGCGGCGAGCATGGCGCGACCACGCCGGACGTGCTGCTCACGCCAGTCGTCAAGGACCGCTTGCAACGGTTCGACGCCACCGGCCGTCCGCACCTGGTCGAGGACCTCGGCGATCTGGTGCAGCAGGTAGCCGCCTCGCCTGAGCTGGTGCGCCAACTCGGCGTCCCGGACGTCGGCCGCCGAGTAGACGCGGTAGCCCGTCCTCGGGTCGCGGTTCGGCCGGACCAGCCCGGCCCGTTCCCATTTCCGCAGGGTCGCCGGGCGGATCCGCAACTGGTGGGCGAGCGCGCCGATGGACTCCACCTTGGACTCGCTCGGCGGCGTCAGGTCCTCGAGCGCGTCGCGCACTGCGACGAGCGTCTGCCGGTCCTTGCGGAGCTGGTCGTGGCTGTCGTCGATGAGCGCCAGCGCGCGATCGAGCTCACCGAAGTTGACCGCGCGCATGATCGCCGAGGCGGTCTGGTGGCCGTGCGCCGGGATGAGGGCGAGGAACGTGCCCAGCGCGGCCGCGTGCGACGGCGTGTACCGGCGGTAGCCGCTCGGCGTGCGGTCCGCGGGCGGCAGGATCCCGGCTTCCTCGTAGTTCCTGACCGCCTGCGTGGACAGGCCATACTGCCGGGCCAGGTCAATCGGCCTGTTCATGGCGTTGAAGGTTTTCTCACGATCCGTGGACGTATTCCAGGAAAAGTTTACACTGGAAGTTCAACGATACGGTTGAGGCCATGCTGATTGAACAAGCAGGGATGGCTTTGTCCGAGGATGTCGGGCCCGCGGTGAACGCGTTCCTGGAGACCCGGCCGACCACTCCGCACGTGTTCGCGATGGGGGAGCCGACGCACTGGGTCGAGGCGTTGCCGCGACTACGAACTCGCGTCTTCCAGTACCTCGTCGAGCACCACGGCTACCGCGCGCTCGCGATCGAGAGCTGCTGCATGAAGGGCTTGGTGGCGAACGCCTACGTCGTCGACGGCGTCGGGTCGGTCGACGACGCGCTGGAAAACGGGTTCAGCCACGGATTCGGCCAGTTCGAGTCGTCGCGCGAACTGCTCGAGTGGATGCGGGAGTACAACCGGACCCACGACGACCCGGTCCGGTTCTTCGGCTTCGACGGACCGTTGGAGATCACCGAGGCGGCCAGCCCCCGCCAGGCGATCACCGGGCTGAACGCGTTCTTCGGCTCACCGTACGAAGTGGACGAACTGCTCGGGCCGGACGAGCGCTGGACCAACCCCGACGCGGCGATGGACCCCACGCAGTCGGTCGGCTCGTCCGACGACGTCGAGCGGCTCAGGCTGATCGTCGACGACCTGCGGGGACGAGTGGTCGCCGAGACACCGCGGCTGATCGCGCGGTCCCGTGACGACTGGTGGCTGGCCAGGCTGTACGCCAGGACCGCCAACGGTTTGCTGCGCTACCACGCCACCATGGCGTGGAATTCGCCGGAACGGATCCCGGTGCTGCTGGCGATCAGGGACGCGATGATGGCCGAGAACCTCAAAGCCGTCACCGAGTACGGCAAGACCATGGTCTTCGCGCACAACAAGCACCTGCAGCGGGAGAAGTCCGTGTGGGAGTTCGCTGACGCGACGCAGGAATGGTGGAGCGCGGGCGCGATCCTCGGCGCCGAACTCGGTGCCGGGTACACGTTCCTGGCCACCGCGATCGGCAGCGCGCCCGACTTCGAGATCGGCACACCCGCCCCGGGCACCCTGGAGGGTTCACTGCCGCGCGACTGCGTCCTGGAATCCAGCCGGATCGACACCACCGGCTTGAAGATGCGTGACGACAACGACCACCGCTGGTTCCCCATCGACCCCGCCCACGTCAAGGACACGGACGGGATCGTGTTCCTCAAGCACGTTCCGCCGCAGTCCGGCTAGGCATCAACAGCAAGGCGACCACCATGAACGCGGCGATGACGACCATCGCGGTGAAGACGTTGTGCGTGGCGTCGTACAAGGCGCCACGCACGAACGTCGCCACCGGTGAATCGTCCTTGGCGCCCAGGACGAGACTCGTCGCGTCGAGGCTGTCGGGCAGTTGCCCGGCCACCTCGGCCGGTGGGTTGGCGAAGCGGTTGGCGAGCGTGGCGTTGGCGATCGCCCCGAACACGGCCACACCGACCGCGCTGCCGAGCGAACGGCAGAACATGGTCGTACCGGTGGCGACACCACGCCGTTCCCACCCGACCGACACCTGCACGGCGATCGTGGACGGGCTGGACGTCAGGCCGAGACCGACGCCGACGACGAACGCGACCGCTCCGGCCAGCCAGACCGCGGTGGTCGGGCTGAGCAGCGTCGTCAGCACGGAACCGACGATGGCGAACACCGCACCGGCCATCGCCGTGTTGCGCAGACCGATCCGCATGTACGCGTGACCGGACAGCGTGGCCGCGATCGGCCAGCCGATGGTCATGGCGGCCAGCGTGAAGCCAGCGACGAGCGCGCCCGTGCCCAGCACACCCTCGGCGAACGTCGGCAGGTACGAGCTGAGGCCCATCATCAACGCGCCGACGATCAACGACATCAGGTTGCCGCCGACGATCGTGCGGTTCTGGAAGACCCACAGCGGCAGCACCGGTTCGGCGGCCTTGCGTTCGACGAAACCGAAAGCGATCAACGAGGCCGCGCCCGCCGCGAAGATCAGCAGACTCGGCGCGGAATCCCACGCCCACGCCACGCCGCCTTCGAGCAACCCCAGCAGAGCCAGCGACAGGCCGATGGTCAGCAGTGCCGACCCGAGGTAGTCGATCTTGTGTTTGCTCCTGGTGATCTTCTCGTTGAACTTGCGCATCAGGACCAGCACGGCCAGCGCGCCGATCGGCAGGTTGATGAAGAAGATCCACCGCCACGAGACGTACTCGGCGAACACGCCACCGAGCGCGGGGCCGATCAGTGACGACGCCGCCCACACGCTGGTGGCGTAACCCTGGACCCTGGCTCGTTCCTCCAGCGTGTACAGGTCGCCGAGCATGGTCATGCTGATCGGCTGCACGGCACCGGCGCCGATGCCCTGGATGGCGCGCGCGGCGATCAGCACGGGCATGCTCCAGGCGGCGCCGCACAGCACCGAGCCGAGCAGGAAGATCCCGATTCCGAAAAGCAGCACGGGTTTGCGGCCGAACAAGTCGGCGAACTTCCCGTAGAGCGGGGTCGTGACGGCCTGCGTCAACAGGTAGATGGAGAACAACCAGGGAAACTGTGAAAACCCGCCCAAATCGGCTACGACGGACGGGACGGCGGTCGCGATGATGGTGCTGTCCAGCGCCACGAGCGCGGTGGCCAGCATGATCGAACCAAGGATCGGTCCGCGTTCGGAGCGCAACCCCACAGCGGTGCGCGCGACCTGAGTCATGAAATTCCTCCCAGTAGACCGACAACCATGATCTACCTGGAGTAATTCCAGAGGTGGTGTGAACTGCGCTACTTTCGGGATAGCGCAATTTCGCGTCAATCCCCGACATGTCCCGGCGTCGGGCGGTGTGCCGCCACCGGTAGGCTGGCTACAGCACCGACGAGGGGAGCGCCGATGTCGACCGCGGTTCTCGCAGCCGAGTCCCCGATCTTCTACTCGGACCTGCTCATCGAAGTCCCGCTGGGCCTCGCGCTGTTCCTGATCCTGTACCTCGTGCTGGCCAAGGTCGTCACTCCGCGGTTCGAGAAGCTCTACACCGAGCGGCACACCCGCGTCGAAGGCCGGATCGACGAAGCCGAGGCGATGCAGGCGCAGGCACAGCAGGCGCTGGAGCGCTACCAGGCGCAGCTCGTGGCCGCGCAGGCCGAGGCCGCCGGTATCCGCGACCAGGCCAGGGCCGAGGGCAACGAGATCCTCGTCGAAGCCCGTGCCCGGGCCAAGGCGCAGGCGGACCAGTTGGTCGCCGAGGCCCGTGCCGACCTGGAAACCCAACGGGCCAGGGTGAAGCAGGAGTTGGCAGCCGAGGTCACCAGGATCGCCGTCGAGCTCGCCGGCCGCGTGCTCAACGAATATCCCGCCGACGTGGAAGCCGACATGCGCCGCCGGTCCCTGTCGTGATCGACCCCGACGGCGAGCTCGCCGGCTTCTGGCGGGAACGCCATCTCTGCACGCTCACGACCATCCGGCGCGACGGCACACCGCACGTCGTCCCGGTCGGCGCGACGCTGGACGCCGAAGCGGGGATCGTCCGCGTCATCACCTCCGGTGACTCGGCCAAAGCCCGACGAGTGCGTGCCGCCGGGACCGCGGGCACGCCCGCCGCGATCTGCCAGGTCGATGGCCGCCGGTGGTCCACGATCGAAGGCGTCGCCGTAGTCCGGGATGACGCCGGTTCGGTCCGAGACGCCGAGGCACGCTACGCGCAGCGGTACCGCACGCCACGGGTGAACCCCCGCCGAGTCGTCCTGGAGATCACCATCAGCCGGGTGCTCGGCACGGTCCGATGAGCTCTTCGAGTGAATGACCTGCTGACCATGAACAGGCCTGCGGCAGCATGAACACCCATGCACGAGCAGGCGATCGATCACTTGCGCGAAGCAGGACAACGCCGGTCGTTCGACCGGGCCGACCGTCTGATGACCATCGGCGCCAGCAGCGAGGAAGTACTGCTGATCGAAGCCGGTGCCGTGAAGGTGCTGCTGTCGGCCGGGGACGGGTCCGAGCTGATCGTGGATCTCTACGGCCAGGGCGAGCTGATCGGTGAGCTCGGAGTGCTGAGCGGTCGGCCACGCAGTGCCACCGTCGTCGGGCACACAGCCGGCGCGGCCGTGCACATCCCCGGCGTGCGGTTCCGGGAACTGGCCCGCCGGCACGCGGATGTGTTGCTGCTGGTCAACGAGACACTGGACCGCCGTCTGCGCAACGCGGACTTCAGACAACTCGCCATGGCTTCCCGTGAGGTACCGAACCGGGTCGCCTACCAGCTGTTGTCCTGGGCCAAGGACCACGGCGAACGCACCCCGGACGGTCTGCGCGTACAGGGCATCACCCAACGGGAACTGGCACAGTCCGTCAACGCGTCGGACAAGTCCGTCGACGCGGCCTTGCAACTGCTGAGATCGGACGGACTGGTACGCACAGGCAGGCTCTGGTACGTGCTGCCGGACGCGCGACGGCTCGCGGAGAACCTCGCCAGACCCACCTGGAAACCCGGACGCTGACGGTCACTTCAACGCGGCTGCCGTCACGGCCGGAACCAGATCTCGACCGCGTTCCGGCCGAGCGTCCGTGTCCCGTCGGTGAGGTCCCACTGGTCCTTCGTCTGGCTCGTCGGCGTCGTGTACAGGCCGCGGTACGCGTGCCCCGCGTCCTTGCGGACCTGGAACCACGACCCGGGTTGGCTTTCCGAACCGGGCGCAGGTACGGACGTCAGCCACACCCCGCCCGCGCCCCGGGTACCGCATGCCCCGTACTCGCCGGTGGCGTTGGTGCTCCAGCCCGCCAGCAGGGAGTCGCCGTCGAAGGCCAACGACGAGAAGGTCCCACGCGCCGAGTCACCGTCCGGGTTGTACACGCTGGACCGGTGTGAGACGGGCGGCACGAAGCTGATGTCACGGATCACCGTGATCTTCGGGCCTTTCTGGCCGCAGTCGTTCCCGGTCGCGTAGGCGATGCGTGTGCCGTCGGCGGAGACCGCGACCAGACCGGGATAGTCCGGCGGGTCGGTGTTCGTCACGTTCATCATGGCGCCGCTGCTGTCGGCGACCAGCAGCCGCCCGGACTCCGGCTCCTTCAGCACATAAGTACCCGCGCCCGCCGCGACCAGGACGACCTGTGCCGCGCGGGACTCGTGGTCGCGGTCAATTTCCGAATCCAACGAGACGGTCCGGATGGGCTGGTCACCCTTCGCCGGGTCGTAGACGACGATCTCACCCTTGCGGCTCAACGAGGCCGCGTGGTTGTCCCCGTCGAACGCGATTCCCCAGCAGTCACAGGACACAGTTCTCCGCTGCGCCGGGTTCGCGGTGTTCACGAACGTGATCTGCTTGGCGTTGTTCACGCCGAGCCACTTGCCGTCACGGCTGAACGCGACTACCGACGAGCCGCGCGACGCGCGGATGCCAGGCAGGGGCTGCGTTCTGCCGTCGCCGGTGACGAGGTTGAGCTGTTCCGACTCGGTGAGGTAGGCCGCGACGACCGAGTTGGGATCCGTGCGTGGCACGTCGTCGAAGGTCACGTTGTCGCGTACGTGGTTCGCGACGACCGCCGCCGTCGCGGTGTGTCCTTTCTGGTTCGGGTGGAACGACCTGTTCATGTAGTACTTGTGGCCCGACTGGCCGACGTCGAACTGGACGCCGTTGATCCAGTCCTCCTTCGTGCACCGGGCGTGCCGGTTCTCCGGTTTGTCGTCCAGTTCGTAGGGGTTGTGCGCGATGTCGATGAAGTGGAACTTGATGCCGGGGTGCCGGAAGTTCGCGGCGGCCACGGCGTTGCGGATCTGCTCGTTGAGGTAGCTGCCGGTGTTCCTGAGCATCGGCACGTCGGACTTCTTCACCCCGGCGCAGAACTTGCGGAACCGCGACCAGCGCGCCGGGTCCTCGATCACGTTCGGGTAGCCGAGCACGACGACGTCCCCGCCGGGGACGACCACGTCAACCAGGTCGTCGAACAGGCTGGGCAGGGTCTTCTGGCCCGCGTACTCGCTCGCGACGATCGGGGTCTGGCCGACGAGCATGTCGACCCGCCTGCGCATCTGCTCCTCGGTCTCCACGCAGCCGGTCGGCTTGTAGCCCTGCCACGACTCCAACCGGAAGTTGAGGCACCCGAAGATCACTTCCGAGAACTTGATGTTGTTGCCGCCGAAGCTGAACGACACCACGTCCCACTTGGTCCGGCCGGTGCCCTCGGCCTGTTCCGACTCGCGTGCCTCCGCGAGTTCCTTGGGGACATCGTCGATGATGGCACCGGTGCAGGCGACGAACCGCTGCGTCGTCATCCCGAACTTGTCGCGTACCTGCTGGTACGCCCCCGCGCCCCAGGCGGTCTGCTGCACGCCGTTGCCATGTGCGCGCATGCATTCCTTGTCGAACTGCGTGCTGAACGCGGGCGGCGTGTTGAAGATGCCCTCACCGGACGAGTACGAGTCGCCCAGCGCCAGCCACGCGCGTCCCCGCGGTTGTTCGGCGACCGCGTTGCCGGGGATCATGGCCAGCAGCAGTACCGCGGCCGCCAGCGCGCGGATCACCGGCGTATCCCGAGCGCGTCCAGCCGGGACTGTACCTTCCGGACCGCCTCGTCGAGGTTCGGGTCCTTCTCGCACGCCGCCAGCGTCAGGCCGAGGGCCTCGCGCTCCTCGGACATGTATGCCTCCAGCTCGCCGTCCGCGATCGACGCCGCCGCCGCACCCGCCTTGCCGGGCGGGGCCTCGCGGTCCAGCCGCGCGGTGGCGGTGGGGCAGTCGACCGCCCCCGTGGCGACGGCCTGCGCGACCTCGTGCATGGTCAGCAAGAGTGCACCATCGCCCTTGAGGAATTCTTGCGCTCGCTGCTCGGCGCCTCGATCGGACTGGTCAGCAGCGTCGCTCGAGCCTCCCGATCGCGTCATGAGGACGACCGTCGCCGCCACACCCAGTGCGACGACAGCGGCAGCGACCCAGATCAGTGTTCGGCGCTTGGCGCTCGTTCCCCCGCTCACGGGGCACACGTTAAGCCATGTAGAGCATCAAAAGGTACAGGCCGATGATCGAGCCGCAGATCAACGCGTGCGCGATCTTGTTCTCCCGCAGCAGCGCGATGCACTCCCGCAGGAAGGCGCTGGGCAGGTAGTAGCTGGCGGTCGGCGCGCCGACCGCGTCGAACGGCAGGCCCAGTCTGCGTGCGATGACGGCCGCGCGGAACGCGTGGTAGTTGTTGGTGACCGCCGCGATCGACCCGCCCGTGTTGTGGCGCGCCAACAGCTCCGCGCTGAACCTGAGGTTCTCCTCGGTCGTCGTCGACTTGTCCTCGGCCAGGATCGCGGTGTCCGGGATTCCTATGTGGATGAGGTACTTGCGCATGGCCGCGGCCTCGGACGTCACCTCGTCGTCGCCCTGGCCGCCGGAGACGACCAGCGTCGGCTTGGCCTGCTGCGTGAGGTAGATCCGCGCGCCGCGGTCGAGCCGGGTGGCCAGCAGCTTCGGCACGCGATCGCCGATCACCCGTGCACCGAGCACGATCAACGCGGAGAAATCCTTGCCGCGCAACGTGATCGAGTACAACCCTGAGTACAGCAGGATGCTCGCGCAGAAGAAGCCGACGTACCCGGCCGCGATCACGCCGAGCCCGAGCGCGGAGATCAGCACGCTGCTGCCGGTGCCGACGCCGAGGACGAACGTGATGTCGAGCGCGACGATCGCCAGCCCGGTGATGAACGACAGCAGGTTGCCCAGGCTCCTGCTCTCCCGGCGCAGCATCTCCAGGCCGTTGAAGATCAACCCGATCGGCAGCAGCACCCCGAGGCCGAGCATCAGCAGCGCGAACGCGTACCCGGCGAGCGGTGACGTGCTGAGTGTCGCCGAGACGACCAGCGTGATGCCGAGCCACATCGCGTTGGACACCCGACGCCGGTCACGCCGGAAGCCACGGACGAAGAACGCGGCGGGGACCAGCGCGATCAACCATTGCACGCGGGCACTTTAATGGCTGTTGTGACCGGCGCCAGCCATAGGCCGACCAGCGCGTCGACCAAACCGTCCGCTGTGTCCTGCCACGTGGTGCGCGGCGTCGGCGCGTCTTCGGCCAGTGCTCGTTCCCGCTCGGCGACCATGTGCACCATCAGCAGCCTGGCCATGTCCCTGCGCTCGGCGCGGACGTCGTCGGGCAGGTCGGGCAGGCACTGCCGGATCCCGGCACTGATCCGGACGAGCGACGGCGACGAGAGGCATTCCTCGACGACGATCTCCCGCAGCGAGGGCTCGGTCATCGCCTGCGCGTGGAACCGGGCGAACCACGTCGGGATGCCCAGTTCGGCGAGGTGCTCGGTGGTCGGCTGGATCAGGCAGGTCAGCCACGCCCGTAGGTCCGGGGTGTCGCCGAGGTCCGCGACCATTCGCTGGCGGATCTCCTCGATCTGCGCGGAGTGCTTGCGCGCGATGGCGCGGACCAGGTCGGCCTTGGTGCCGAAGTGGTAGCCGACGGCGGTGTTGTTGCCCTGCGCGGCGGCCTCGCCGACCTGCCGGTTCGACACCGCGAACACGCCGTTCTCGGCGAAGAGCCGCTCCGCTGCCGTCAGGATCAGTTCCCTGGTCGCGTCCGCCCGTGACGTCCTCACCATCACCGCCGCTTGTCAGGTCTTGGCCAACGTCTCGACTAAAAGTTAAGTCAGTCGACTGACTTAACTTAAGATGGCGAGTGTACCCCGCGTATGGAGGCTCCGCATGTCTGAATTGTCCGTGACGAGGCCACGGCCGAACCTCATCGTGCCGGTACTGGCACTCGGCGGCGTGGTGGTCGCGGTGATGCAGACCCTGGTGGTCCCGCTGCTGCCGGTCCTGCCCAGCCTGATCGGCGCGACGGCCGCGGACGCCTCGTGGGCGATCACGGCGACGCTGCTCGCGGGCGCGGTCGCGACACCCGTGGTCGGGCGTCTCGGCGACATGTACGGCAAACGCCGCATGCTGCTGATCAGCCTGGCCATCCTGATCGCCGGTTCCGTGGTCGCCGCGCTGGCGTCCACGCTGGTCCCGTTGGTCGTCGGCCGGGCGCTGCAAGGTGCCGCGATTCCCGCGATCCCCTTGGGGATCAGCATCATGCGCGACGAGTTGCCCGCAGAGCGGCTCGGCTCGGCGACGGCGGTGATGAGCGCGTCCCTCGGGGTCGGCGGTTCGCTCGGCCTCCCGGCCGCGGCCATCCTCGCCGAGAACACCAACTGGCACATGCTGTTCTGGACGTCGGCCGGGCTCGGTGCGGTGGTCTTCGCCCTGGTCCTCGCGTGTGTGCCGGAATCGAACGTGCGGACAGGTGGCAGGTTCGACGGCGTCGGCGCGGCCGGCCTGTCCGTGGGGCTCATCTGCATGCTGCTCGCCATCTCCAAGGGCGCGGACTGGCCGTCGGGACTGACGTTCTCCTTGTTCGGTGCCGCGGCCGTCGTCCTCGTCGTGTGGGGCTGGTGGGAGTTGCGAACCCGGGACGCGCTGGTCGACCTGCGCACGACCGCACGGCGTCAGGTGCTGCTGACCAATGGCGCGTCGGTCGTGCTCGCCTTCTCCATGTTCGTGGTGTCCTTGGCGTTCCCGCAGATCCTGCAGCTGCCGACGGCCACCGGTTACGGCCTCGGGCAGTCCATGTTGAACACCGGGCTCGTGCTCGTGCCATCCGGCTTGGTGATGATGGCCGTCGCTCCGATCTCCGCACGGCTGTCGCGTGCACGCGGCCCCAGGGTGACGCTGATGCTCGGCTCCGCGATAGTAGCGGTCGGCTACGCGCTCGGCATCGTGCTGATGTCGGCGATCTGGCAGCTGGTGCTCATCTCCGCCTTGGTCGGTGCGGGCATCGGGTTCGCTTACGGCGCCATGCCCGCGCTCATCATGTCCGCCGTCCCGGTGTCGGAGACGGCCGCGGCCAACGGGCTCAACTCGTTGATGCGGTCCATCGGCACGTCGATCTCCAGCGCGGTCGCCGGTGTGATCCTGGCGCACATGACCATCTCCTTCGGACCGGTCAGTGTGCCGTCGCAGAACGGTTTCCGCCTGATCATGGTGATCGGTGCCGCGACCGCGCTCGCCGCGGCCGTCGTCGCCGCCTTCATCCCAGCCCGTCGTGCCGACCACAGTGGAGCGACACCCGCCCGTGCCGCGGCCCCGGCGACCCGCTAGTCCACTCCCATACGTTGGTGCTTGCTGCTTCGCATTCATCGGTAACAGCTGCGCGGTCGACAACGTGGCACATCCGTGACACACCGTCGGAAATCCGTTACGTGACAGACGCGGGGCGCGGACATGTCGTTCATAACTTGGCGGCATGTCATCGACCACGCTGGAGCAGACACCGGCGGTAGCACCGGAAACAGGCAAGCCATGGCGGGTCGGCGCGCTCGCCGTCGTCGCGGGAACAGGACTGCTTACCTGGCATGCCAGTTACTACGGCAGCTGGCTGGTGGACGACGCGGCGATCACGTTCGCCTACGCCCGCAGTTTCGTCGAAGGGCTCGGGCCGGTCGTCCACCCCGGTGCCGCGCCGGTCGAGGGCTACTCCAACCCAGCCTGGCTGTTCGTGCTCGCGCTCGGCAGGTTGTTCGGCGTCTTCGACCGTGGCACTCTGTTCGGGATCCCGGACTACGTGGTCTTCCCCAAGGCCATGGCCGCTTTGTGCTGCGCCGGGATCCTTGCCGCCTGCTTCACGGTGGCGCGTCGCGTGTCCAGCCGTCCTGCACTGATCACGGTGCTGATCGGCGCGGCGCTCGCGGCCGTTCCGTCCTTTGTGATCTGGTGCTTCTCCGGCCTGGAGAACCCGCTGTTCGCGCTCGCCGTCGTGGGACTCGCCGTGCTGCTGTTCCACGCACTGCTCGACCGCCGGCTGGATACGCGGAAAGTCGCTGTCCTGGCGGGCAGCCTGGCCGCGTTGGCCGCGCTGACCCGACCGGACGGGCTGATCTACCTGTTGGCGTACCCGGCCGTGCTGGCGCTGTGCCTGCGGCGCGGGGTGAAGTTCGGTTTGCTGTCGTTTGCCGCGTTCGCGGTGCCGTTCGGGTCCTATCTCCTCTGGCGCCTGCTGACTTTCGGCATCTTCGTACCGAACACCGCCGTGGCGAAGAAACAGGGCTTTCCGCTGCCGACCGACCTGGTGCGGCTGGACCCGGTGGTCCTCTACGTGGGAACCCCGGCGGTGGCCGTGTTCGCCGGGTTGGTGTACCTGTCGTTGCGCCGTCCACAGTGGTTCAACGGTGGATTCCCCGCGCTGGCAGTCACGTGGTCATTGGCCGTGCTGGCCTATGCCGCGCTGGAACCGGACTGGATGGCCCAGTTCCGTTTCGCCACACCGATCTGGGCGATGTCGGCGCTGATCGGTGTGATCGCCGCGGCCAAAGCGGTGACCAACCTCGGGCGGCGGGTCGTCACCGTGGCCGTTCTCCTCGTCGCGGTGCTCACCGCGGGTGTCGGATTCGCCGGTGCCGCCAGGGAATTCCACGATAGGCCGACGTTCCACATGTGCCAGGTGGCCGAGCGGTACGGCCGGATGGTCAACCAGTACGCCGACATCCTGGGTCTGGAGCAGGCGAGCCTGCTCGCACCGGACCTCGGCGGCCTGGCGATGACGACCAGGTTGACCGTCGTCGACATGGCCGGTCTCGCCGACAGCACGATCGCCCAGTACACCAGGGAAGACGACAAGGCCGGGATGCGCGACTACCTGTTCGACGTGGTGAAGCCGACTTTCATCGTGTCGCACGGGATCTGGAACGGCGGAACCGGGGTGGCGCTCGATCCCCGGATCCACCGCGACTACTACCCGATCTACCGGGACAAGCAGGCCAACGACTGGGTGCGCAAGGACGCTGTGTCCGATATGGACAAGCTGGCTGCTGCGCGGGACTACGCCGAACTTGCAGTGCCCGTGGTGGATCAGCGAATCAACGACCTGCCGCGCCGGTCCTGCGGCGAGACGCTGCGCGCCGGCCAGGTCAACGGGGCAGGGTGATGGTGAACACGGCACCGTCCCGGTCGGCCGCGGAGATGTAACCGTGGTGCAGCAGCACGTTCTCCCTGGCGATCGCGAGGCCGAGCCCGCTGCCTTCGGAGTGGCTGCGGGCGGAGTCGGCACGGGTGAACCGGTCGAACAGGATCGGCCGCACCTCAGCCGGGATCCCGGGACCGCAGTCGGCGACCTCGATCGTCACCACGTCCGGGTGGGTGCCGTCGACGGTCACGGTGATCGGCTCGCCGCCGTGGTGCACGGCGTTGGCCAGCAGGTTGCAGACGACCGTGTGCAACCTGCGCGGATCTGCCTGGATCACGGTGTCGCCCGTGCACGTCACCGTTACCGAAGTGTTCGGTGCGGACAGTTCGACGGCGTCATCGATGAGCGCGGGAACCTCGACCCGATCGGGTTCGATGGCGACGACACCAGCGTCGAATCTGGACATCTCCAGCAGGTCCTCGACGAGCCTGGCCAACCGCCGCGACTGCGTGCCGATCAGGTCCGCGGAACGATCCCGCACCGAGGGATCGGCGTTCTTGAGGCTGTCGGCTGCCGCGACCATGGACGCCACTGGCGTGCGGAGGTCGTGTGCGACATCGGAGGCGAACCGGCGTTGCTGCTCGTCCTTCTCCCGCAGCCGGGTGGCCATCGAGTTGAACGACTTCGCCAGATCCGCGAGGTCGTCACGGCCACGCACCGGCACCTGGACGTCGAACGTCCCGTCGCCGACGCGCTGTGCCGCCTCCGCGACCCGGCGGACCGGCCGGTGAATCCGTCCGGCAGCGACCAGGGCACCGGTGGCTCCGAGCAGGGCGACGACTCCGGCTATGGCCGCCAACTGCCAGCGCAACAAGGACAAGTCGTCCCGCAACGGCTGCAGGTTGTAGTACTCGACCAGCAGCACATGGGTGTGTTCGTCGATCAGTTGGCTGATCACGTAATGGGAATCCACCTCCTGCTCGCGCGGGGTGGCCCACGGCCCGTCGAGCACGGAGCTCGGGATGTTGGTGAAGCGCGACCCGATCACCACGCCGTAGTCCGGTCCGCCGACCTTGATCCTCCCATCGCTGACACTTCTGGCCAGCTCCGCCGAGCGCCTGAGGTTGATCGCGGTCCAGGTGGACCCGAACTCACCCGACATGTAGTCGCCCACCGCCAGCAGCGGCGGCGCGGCGGCCAACGTGGTCCGCGCGACTCGCTGAGCCTGGTGGATGTCGGTGGCGAAGTCGGCCTTGGCCGCGAGGAAGAACCGTTCCTTGGTCTCGGTCTCCTGCAGCTTGTACGCCGTGAACGCCATCGAGACCGTCGCAGTCAACGTGACCAGCACGACGGCCGTGACGATCCTGGCCCGCAGCCCCCACGTCCTCATGGTTTGACCAGGCGGTAACCCATACCGCGAACCGTGCGCAACAAAGCGGGTTTGGCGGGGTCGACCTCAACCTTGGCCCGCAGCCGCGCGACCGCGGCGTCCACGATCCGCGTGTCGCCGACATAGCCGTATTCCCAGACGCGTTTGAGCAGCACCTGCCTGCTCAGCACCTGCCCGGGGTGCGCGGCGAACTCCACCAGGAGCCGCAACTCGGTGGCGGTGAGGTTCAGCTCGACGCCCGCGCGGGTCACCGTCATGGCCTCCCCGTCGATGCTCAGGTCACCAACCCGCAGCACGGGGTCGCTCGGCGGCGGAATGGACGCCGACCTGCGCAGGATCGCCTTCATCCTGGCGTCGATGACCCGCGGCTCGGTGGGCTTGACGACGTAGTCGTCGGCGCCGCACTCAAGCCCGACCACGATGTCCACCGCGTCCCCGCGCGCGGTCAGCAATATGACGGCAACCATGCTCTTGCCCCGAATTCGACGGCACACCTCGAACCCGTCGATGCCCGGGAGCATGACGTCGAGCAGCACGACGTCCACCTCGGCGACCTCGCCGAACAACACCCCCAGGGCCTGTTCCCCGGTGTCCGCCTGACGAACCTCGTGGCCAAGCCCCCGCAGCGCGAGCGACAGAGCCTCGGCCAGCGCCTCGTCATCCTCGACCAACAGCACACGTGCCACCAGGCCAAGCTATCCGGACACGGGGGATCGGTGCCGGATTCGTGCGATCCGGTCGCGTAACTGTCACAAACCTGTCGAAAGGGCGTAGAGCCGCTGGTTGCGCTGCATGCGGTCCCAGAACGCCGAGGCGAACCTCCGAATCTTGCGATTCCGGGAATCGTAAGGACGACTTCATGTATCAGGGGTAATGGCGGTTCGGCGAGGATGGGTTGTTCGCCTGTGAGACACTCGTGGAGAAGTTGACCTACTGATCGCAACTTAGATATGTGAGTCGTTTGCATGGACAGTCGACCTGTGTCCCTCATTGAGCTCGAAGCAACATTCGAACGCGAGTTACTGACGGACAAGAGGGCGGCTGCGGAAATGGCGTACGCCCTGGCCTGCCCGTACAGGACGGAGGACATCGGCCCGTCGGGGCATCCGTTCAGTGCTTTGACATTCTCGACCACGCCCTAACTGGTTGTGCACTGCGGATGCATTGTCCGTGCATTCATGGGGCTTGCGGGACCGGTGCTCGATGAAGGTTCGTCCGCCCCAACGGGCGCGACAGGTGCGCAGCACCGCATAGAATGAGTCGAACGTTTCGCCATTCAGCTTGCCGACCTGAAGGTGGCCGAGCATCGGACGGATGTGATTCCGGATGTGGCTTTCGTAGGACTTACGTGTGGTTACGTCGACATCGGGAAGCTCCAAGTAGCGATCCATGAGTTGGTTCACGGTCGCCTTGGTTCGCGGAGTACGTTGTTCGTCCACTCGATTGAGCAGCCTGGACCGAACATTCTCGGCGTTCGGTCCTGCCGCAACGGTCTCGGTGATGTAGTGCCGACGACCGGTCAGTGGGTCGTTACCGGCATAGACCTTCACCCGGAGAGAGCCGCCGGAGCAGCGTCTCGATCTCGCCGCGTGTACGCCGTCTGGGCGCTGCCTTCGACGTGCCCATGGGGCGAGTGTAGACCCGGTTCGCACCACGCGTAGCCCCGCGAACACGCGTGGTGATCAACTAGGTGATCGGCGTAGAAAACGACTCCTGACCTGTTTGCACTGGTCAGGAGCCGCTCTTCGCCCGGTGAAAGACGAGTGCCCCCCGCAGGAATCGAACCTGCGACACACGGTTTATGAATCCCAGATTCCAGCGTCTACATGGCCTCTACCAGCATCAATAGCCTCGTCTTCAGTCCCAATGATACCCAATTGACCGCACTTCCCGATTAATCTCATGATCGATATCGGTGTGAAGTGACCGCGCCCGGTGCCCTCGACGCTCAGGTGTCGTACTCGCCGCTGTCCCAGGGCTCAGTGAACGCCATGTAGTTGCCCGGATGCAGCTGCCGAGTCTTCGGCAGTCGCTGCGGGCAGTGTTCGAAGCTCTGACGTTCAGTTGCTGTTCTCGGTGTAGAGCTTGATCAGGCCCGCGGCCGCGTCGTCGTCGAGGTTGTGGAGTTCCGCGCCGATGGAGCCGAACTCCGCGCTGCGGGGGAACATGGCTTCCTCGTACCGGGTGAGGGCGGTCTCGATGTCGCCGGGGTGTGCGGCGATGGCCTTGCCGAGTTCGGCGCCGTCGTACATGGCGCTGTTGGCGCCTTCGCCGTTCGGCGTCAGGAGGTGGGCGGCGTCGCCGAGCAGGGTCACCCCGGGCACCCGCTCCCACTTGTGCCCGAGCGGCAGGGCGAAGATGGGGCGCAGAAGCGGTGGGACGTCGCCGTCGGTGATCAGTGCGGTGAGTTCGGGTGCCCACCCGTCGAACTCCTTCGCGATCCGTGCGGCCGCGGCCGCGCTGTCGGCGAAGTCGATGGCGTCGAACCACTCCTGCGGCTCGCGGAGTACGACGTAGGTGTGGATGGTCTCGCCCTTTTCCCGGTGCGCCTGGATCCCCTTGCCGCCCGTCGCGGGTGCGGCCATGGAGCCACTGCCGACGGCTTGTGCGGTAGCCGGGTGTCGAGTGTCGACGTCGAACAGGTAGGTCTCGACGTAGGACATACCGGTGTACTCGGGTGTGGCGTCGGAGAGCAACGGCCGCACCCGTGACCATGCGCCGTCTGCTCCGACGAGCAGGCTCGTGGTGATGGTGCCGCCATCGGCGAAGGTCACCTCGTGGTGTTCCTCGCCCAGGGAACGGGTGCTGACGGCCTTGCGGCCCCACTGCACGGCGCCGACGGGGAGTGAGTCGAGCAGGATCTGGCGCAAGTCACCGCGCTGCACTTCGGGTCGTCCGCCGTTGCCGTCGTCGGCCTTGTCGAGCAGGACGGTCCCGTCGGGGGCGAGGATTCGCATGGCCTGGCGGCCCTGGAGGATGATGCCGCGGAACTCGTCCATCAGGCTGGCCGCCTCGATGGCGAGCTGCCCGTTGTAGTCGTGGATGTCGAGCATCCCGCCCTGCGTGCGGGCCGTCGGCGCGGGCTCGGCTTCGTAGATCGTGGCCGGGATTCCGTGAATGTGCAGGACGCGGGCGAGCGTGAGGCCGCCGAGGCCGGCTCCGATGATGGTGACGTGAGGAGGGTTCATGATGGTCCTCTTCCGGGCAGGATCGGGTGCACGCCGACGCGGCGCGGACGTGGTGTGGATGCGCGGCGGGGCCACGCGTCGGGTCAGGACAGGGTCGGCTGCGGCAGATCCGCGGCGATTTTCGTGAGGAGGGCCCGCAGGGTGGCCCGCTCCGCCTGGTCCAGCGGGGCCAGGATCGTCTCCTCGACGCCGGTCATCGCGGTGTCGAACCCGGCGATCAGTTCGCTTCCCGCCGGTGTCGCGTAGACGCGTTTGCTGCGCTCGTTGCCGGGCTCCGTGCGCCGCTCGACGAAACCGCGGCGCTCGAGCCCCTGCAGGAGGCTGGATACGCTCGCCGCGCTGGTGCGGCTCATCTGGGCGATGTCACGCTGGATCACACCGGGGTTCCGGACCAGGTAGACGAGCACGGCACTCTGCTCATGACTGAGCCCGCGCTCCCGGATCCAGTCATCACCGATTTTCCGCTGCGCCCAGACGATCCAGCGCATCAGATCAAGGCTGCCGGTCGGTGTCGTTTCCCGCGCATCCATACTTCGCACCCTCAACTGGACGAGACGATGTGCACCGGCGTCCGGACGCCCCATTCCTCGGAGCCGTCGGCGACGAGGTCGGCGATCCGTTGGTGCCCTTCATCGAGCCGTCCTTCCTGGAGCGCTGGACTCGAGTAGTGGCGGTCGAACGACGCGTCGTCGCGATAGAACTCGAAGGCCCACATGAGGTCGGGGTCTTCGTCCGAGCGAGCGAGGACCCAGTCGACCGGGCCGTCCGGGTCACCGTTGAAGTGGAGCTCGTGGCATGCCTTGAACAGTTCGTCCCCCATGCCGGGCTTCGCCTTGACCTTCAGCACCATTCCCGGCTGCTTCGCATGCATCTTGTACTCCTTCGGTGGATTCTGGCGGGTCACTGTCGAGTGCTCGCTCTACCGGACGAACACTTAGAACCCTAACTGTTAGATACCTTAGGGTCAAGTCCGCCACCACGCGCAGATGCCGCGCTGGCACCGCACCACGATCGCCGACCCGCCCGGGCAACCCCAGCACCGACCTGGTCAGATGCCGGTCACTGCGGACGCCCCGGACCGGCTGTGGATCACCGAAATCACCGAACACTCCCACCGATGAATGCCGGATCTATGCGCCGCGGTGATGGACGCCGACCACCGCCTCCCGCCATGCCTTGGGCACCACGCCCTCCACCGGCACCGGCGTGCCCTCGGCGTAGCAGCCGGTCTTCCCGTCGACCTCGCGTAGCGGTCCAGCACGAGCAAACGTGGCAGGCGGACGCGGTGATCAGCGCCACCGGCACCTGGTGGCGGTCGTTCATCCCGGCGATCCGCGGCCGAGACGGCTTCACCGGTCGTCAACTGCACACAGTGGACTACCGCGACCCCGACGAGTTCCGGGGGCAACGAGTGGTGGTCGGCGGCGGCGGCAATTCCGGCGCTCAGATCGCCGCGGACCTCACTGAGGTGGCGGACCTGACGTGGGTGACCCGGCGCCCGCCGCGCTACCTGCCCGACAACATCGACGGCCGGGCACTGTTCGACATCGCCACCCGGCGCCGCGACGACGGCGGAATCGCCAGCCTCGGTGACATCGTCGCGGTCCCGCCCGTACGGTCAGCCCGCGGCGCCGGACTGCTCAACGCCCGCCCCGGGTTCGACCACCTCGAGCAAATCGGTCCTGTCTGGACCAACGGCGGCGAACCGGCCTCAGTCATCACGCCGCCGGACGGTGGACCAACCGCGACCAGGTCCTCGTGCTGCACTCCGGCGGCGTACCAGCCCTGTTCGCCTACCACGACGCACTCGAAAAACACCTCAACACCAAACCATGACGCCCGGCTCAGGGCCGCTTCCCGGCCACCGCGCGGACCTTCGCCGACTCGTGGGTGACGCCGAGCCGGTTACGGACGAATCGCCAACACCTACTTGTTCTCTTCGCCCTACCTGCCCGGATGCGGCGACTCGCTGATGGTCGACTACATGGACTAGGAAGCCGCAGCATGGTCACCGCGTCGCTCAACGGACGTTTCCTTCGGGGTGGTCGGGCGGCCGGTGAGGGCCAAGAAGACGTCATCGAGGTCCGGGGTGTGCACCGACAACACGCCGACCTCGGTACCTGCCGTACCAGGCGGTCCATCGCTTGATGGGCCGACGCACGTGAACCGGTGCCACGCGTTGATGTCGCGCAGGTGCGCGGTCGTGAAATCCACTCAGGCTGACTTGCTTCTTTCAGTGGGAGGGGTCCCGGGCAGGAAGGCTAGGGTCGCACGAGTGAGTGAGGAGCCTGGGAGCGTTGAACTAGGTGCCGTGAGGGGAACGTATCCCACCAACAATCGGCGCCGTGGGTGGTTCGCGATGGTCCTGTTGTCGATCGGCGTGCCCGGCACCGTGTTTGCTGTGGTGTTCTGGCTGTTTGTCGACTACGTCAGCGGCATGAACCCGTCAACCGGTGTTGACCCTCTGCTGTTGCCAAGCGTTGTGGTGGGTCTCGGCGTCGGCATGGTGCTGATGGGCGCCTGGATCGGTATCTGGTTCCTCACCTGCCGCGGCGAGGTCTTCGAGTTACACGACAACGGTCTGCGGTATTCGCGAATCGGCCGCTCCCAAAGCATTCCATGGGCGGACGTCGACCGTGTTGTGGTCAGGGACGGTAAGAACACTGCCCTCGCTCGGTGGGCTGGTGGTGACATCAACTGCACTGTCCACCTTGCCGGAGGCGGAAAGCTCACAATCACGGGCCTTACCGAGAATGCCGGGCAGCTCATAGGGCATGTCAAGGCCATGACCGCGCGGTGACGCGTCCTTGATCTGTTGTTGCGTGCGTACCGTTGAGGCTGGGACTATGTGTGACTTTCAGAGCTTTGTGGGGCTGAGGTTTCAGCGTTTCATGGCGTACGATGACGTTGCGGTAGATCGTTCCTCGGCTGACTCCGAAGAGAGCTGCGATTGAGACGATGGTGTTGCTGGGCTGGTCGAGTAGTTCTCGATATAGGTGACTTCTGCGGGGCCAGGGCTTCTGGGCGTTGAGATTTGCCCGCGCCGCGATGGCGCGATGTGGCCAGTCCGGCCCGGGTGTTCTCGGAGGCGCGCTGCCGTCGAGTGTCGACGAGCGTGTCGAGAACAAGAACGATCTGTGAGGGGTTCGGCGAGGTGGGCGAAGGACTTGCCGAGGTGGATGATCTTGCACACCACGAGGGTGTCATCGGGCCGCAGGACGGCGAGCACGAGATCTTGTTGGGGCCACGGTTCCTTGCGCGCTTGTTCGCCCCGATGACCGAACCTGCCCGCCACGTCCTCACCCACATCGGCACTCCGCGCAAGGCCCGATGTGGGGCACGGTGCCGCACGGGCCTGGGCGAAGTCCCCGCACATCCAGACGATTCCCCCGATTGGCTGGGGTGCACGCCCACGACCAGTGGTGGCCGGGAGCAGACCAAGGCGATTCGGGACTGGGCCCGCCAGAACGGCTATGATCTCTCGACCGCGGACGCATCCCCAGCACGGTGATCGAGGCCTTCGACGCCGCGCACACCGGCACGAAGCGGAAGTAGCGACCAGCCGCTGGTTCGAGCCCTATTCCCAGACCGCCGAGGCGCTGCCACGCGTCGTGCCTTCACGGGACGGCGGTGTGTCGCAGTGCCCCATGGCTGCACCACTTCGGTTAAGCCTGCATCCGCTGCCCAGCCTTCGCCTCAACCCGAAAGCCTCTTTCTTGAGTCATGTCGGTAGGTTACGGCCAGCCCGATTCGGTGATCACCCGGCTCGACTTCCCAAGCGGGCGGACTTTCGGGTTGTCCCACAGCGGGTGCGAGGGGAGCGTTCCCAATTCGGCTCCACCCCGCACCCATCAGGGGTTTGTCGGTGTGCCGGCCGAGTGGTTTCGGCCGAAGGTCTTGCTTTCAGCCGAGGCTTTTGAGGTCCACATCGGACAGCTTGAGACTGGCGGCGCGGAGGTTCTCCTCGAGGTGGACGCGGGAGGACGTGCCGGGGATCGGCAGGATCACCGGCGAGCGGTGCAGCAACCAGGCCAGCGCGAGTTGAACCCGGGTGGCTCCGATCCGATCGGCGAGTTCGGTCAGGGCTGCCTCGTGAACCGAGGGTTTGATCGGCAGCCATGGGATGAACGCGATCCCGTGCTGTTCGCAGTACTCCAGCACGTCCTCGGAGCGCCGGTCGGAGAGGTTGTAGCGATTCTGCACGCTGACGATCGGG
>NZ_MTQO01000047.1 GCF_001984155.1 Actinosynnema sp. ALI-1.44 | reverse complement strand
TGTCCATCTCAAAGGAACCTCATTTGACGAGGTTCATAAAAGCTCTACTGGCTTTCAATAGATCGACACACTGTTGAGTTCTCAAACAACACACGCACATCTCTCAGGGCGACACTGGGTCAACCTTCAAGAGGCTGGTTACTTCTAGGTTCTTGGTCCTGCGCTCCGTTCCCCCGACTTTCTGGGGCCCGTTCCGCGCTGACCTGGATAAAGTTACACGGCCGCCAACGAGAGGTCAAATCGCGCCCCTCAAGCCCCGCTGCGAGGTAAAGCCGCAGGTGAGCGGCCCTACAACGGGGCTACCGCCACGCTATCGGACCTCAGCCGGAGCGCAAGTGTGTTGCCCGTCACACCAAGATATTCAAAGTTCCTTGTTCTGATCATGAAAGGTGTCCGTGAGCTGGGCAAACATGCGAACAGGCCGCCAGTCGAACCGACTGACGGCCTGTGCTACGGAACAACTCGATCAGGGCGTGACACGCACTCCAGCGGTATTCCGCTTGCCCTTGCGCACCACAAGCCACTTGCCGTGCAGCAGGTCATCGGCCGTGGGACGCCAGTCGTCAGCGCTGACACGCGTGTTGTTCACGTACGCGCCTCCCTCACTGACCGTCCGCCGTGCAGCGCCATTACCTGCGGCAAGGCCGCTGGCCACGAGGATCTCCACGATCGTCGGCTGGTCCGCCAGGCGCAGATCCCCGGTCGGGACCTCGGCCATCGCGGCGTCCAACGTGCTCGCGTCCAGCTCACGCAGCTCGCCCCGGCCGAACAGGGCCTGGGACGCGGCGATCACCTGCTGGGTCTCCTTCTCGCTGTGCACGAGGTTGGTGAACTCCTCGGCCAGCCGCTTCTGCGCGGCGCGCAGCTGCGGCTTCTCCTCGGTCTGCCTGGTCAGCTCCTCGATCTCCTCGCGGGGAACGAACGTGAGCATCCGCAGGTAGGTCAGCGCTTCCGCGTCGTCCACGTTCACGAAGTACTGGTACCAGGCGTACGGCGAGGTCATCGCCGGGTCGAGCCACACGTTCCCGCCGCCGGTGGACTTGCCGAACTTGCGGCCCTGGGAGTCGGTGACCAGCGGCGCGGTCAGCGCGTGCACGCTCTTCTGCTCGACCTTCCTGACCAGGTCGACCCCGCCGACGATGTTGCCCCACTGGTCCTGGCCGCCGAGCTGCAACGTGCACCCGTGCTTGCGGTAGAGCTGCAGGTAGTCGTTGGACTGCAGGAGCAGGTAGCTGAATTCGGTGTACGACATCCCGTCGCCTTCAAGCCTGCGCTTGACCGTCTCACGGGCGAGCATGACGTTGACCGAGAAGTGCTTGCCGATGTCCCTGAGGAACTCGGTGACCGGCACGTTCGCCGTCCAGGTCAGGTTGTTCTCGACCAGCGCGCCTGTGGGTGACGAGTCGAAGTCGACGAAGCGTTCCAGCTGACCGCGGATGCGCTCGGTCCACTCGGCCACGATGTCCAGCGAGTTCATGGTGCGCTCACCGGTGTCGCGCGGATCGCCGATCATTCCCGTGGCCCCGCCAGCCAGCACGATCGGCCGGTGGCCTGCCTTCTGGAACCGGCTCAGGCCGAGCAGCGGGACCAGGTTGCCCGCGTGCAGGCTGGGGGCGGTCGGGTCGAAGCCGCAATAGAGGGTGAGCGGGCCCGAGCCGAGGTCACGGCGCAGGGCGTCGAGGTCGGTGGACTGCGCGATCAGGCCGCGCCAGGACAGCTCGTCAAGGATGTGCTCACTCACGAAACCCATCATCCCCCACGACGTCGAGCGCTTATCGCACGGCGTTGACGTCCTCCGGGTACAGGATCTTCAGCGGAGCTGCCTCGTCCGTTTCCCGCCACGGCGGTACGCGCTCACCGCGGGTGAATCCACCCAGAACCGCCATGGGACGTCCATCGCGACGGCCACGCCGACGCGAGGCCCGCTGTACATGTCACCGGCGGGCTCGCCCTCGTAGAGCTTGATCGGCGAGTCGGGGTCGGTCAGGTCCACGCCGTTCTGCGCACGGTCGATACCCAGAACGCCGGTCAGCCTCGCCGGGCCTTTGGCCAGCTCGGCGTCCTTGCGTGCGCTGGGCCTGCGACTACGGGCCAACTCGACCCCGTCGATCACCTCACCCGCGCGCAACAGCACGGCACCGGGAACGCCATCGGTCAACGAAACGATGTTGGCGCAGAAATGCATGCCGTACACGAAGTACACATAGAGATGCCCGGCCGGACCGAACATCACGTCGTTGCGAGGAGTCCGGCCGCGGTAGCAGTGCGACGCCGGGTCGTCACCGCCTCGGTACGCCTCCACCTCGACCAGACGGACCCGCACGATTCCTTGCGGGCTTCGGGATTCCAGCACGCTGCCGAGCAGGATCTTCGACGCGTCGACGGGATCGATGGCGAGTTCGTCGCGGGTCAGTTGCCTCACCGGATGACCACTTCGCCCTTCGGCGTGCGGATCGTCGCCGTCAACCCCGGCGGTCCGGCCTCGACGGCCACATCGATGTCGAGGGCTTTCAGTGCCGCGTCGAGCCCGTCGCCCTGGATCCGGAACGACACCAGCTCCGCGCCAGTCGGCAGGGAGTCGGCCGGGTGGGGCGTGGTTCCCCAGTCGACCAGGAACGGCAGGGGACTCGGGACCATCGGCGTGTGGCGCCACTCCAGCAGCACACCGTCCGCGCGCTTGCGGGACATCGCGGCGACCGGCCCGGGGTCGTACCCCCGGGCCTTCGCACGCTCCACCACGTCGTCGATGTCCTCGACCCTCGCCGCCCACGTCACCAGCTTCGGCTCGGTCAGCTCGTCGATGCCGAACGGCCGGGGCACGCCGGGCTCCGGCTGGTCCCGGTCCGGGCCGATCACCTCGAAGTACGCGCCGCCGCCGAGGTTCGCCAGCAGGTTGCGCGTGCCGCGGCCGACGTGCCTGCCGCCTTCGGTCAGGTCGATCCCCAGGTCCCCGAGTTCCGCCAGGTCAGGCACCGCGTACACCAGGTGGTCGATCAACGCCGCTCCCCTTTCGCCTGGCACCACGATGCCACGGCTGGTGCCTCAGGGCGTCAACCACTCCCGGTGCCCTTGGACGCGGGCGACAAGGCGCTCCCGCTGTTCGGCGACGCGTGCGGGCGCCGTACCGCCGTACGCGTCGCGTGAGCCGATCGATCCGGCGACGGTCAGCACGTCACGGACCTTCGGCGTGAGGTTCGGGTCGATCTCGGCGAACTCGGCGTCGGTGAGCTCGTCGAGCCCCACGCCCCGGGTCTCGGCCGCACGGACGCAGGCGCCCGCGGCCTCGTGTGCGACGCGGAACGGAACGCCCTCACGCACCAGCCACTCGGCGATGTCGGTGGCCAGGGTGAAGCCCTGCGGCGCGAGTTCGGCCATCCTGGCCGTGTCGAACGTGAGCGTGCCGATCATCCCGGCGATCGCGGGCAGCAGCAGTTCGAGCTGCTCGACCGAGTCGAACAGCGGTTCCTTGTCTTCCTGCAGGTCACGGTTGTACGCGAGCGGCTGGGCCTTCAGGGTGGCCAGCAGGCCGGTCAGGTTGCCGATCAGCCTGCCGGACTTGCCCCTGGTCAGCTCCGCGACGTCCGGGTTCTTCTTCTGCGGCATGATCGAACTGCCGGTGGCCCACGCGTCGTCGAGCACCGCGTAGCGGAACTCCGCGGTGGTCCAGATGATCATTTCCTCGGCCAGGCGGGACAGGTTCACACCGAGCATGGCCAGGGCGAACGCGATCTCGGCGGCGAAATCACGCGACGCCGTGCCGTCGATCGAGTTCTCCACCGGGCCGTCGAAGCCCAGGTCGGCCGCGACCGCGGCCGGGTCGAGACCGAGCGACGAACCAGCCAGCGCGCCCGAGCCGTACGGCGACAGCGCGGCGCGGGCGTCCCAGTCGCGCAGGCGCTCGATGTCCCTGGTCAGGGACTGGGCGTGGGCGAGCAGGTGGTGCGCGAGCAGGACCGGCTGCGCGTGCTGCAGGTGCGTCCGGCCCGGCATGACAGCCGTGTCGTGCTGGGTCGCCTGGGCGATGAGAGCGTCGACAACGTCGAGGGTTCCCGCCGTGACCCGGCGGGCGGCGTCGCGCAGCCACATCCGGAACAGGGTCGCGACCTGGTCGTTGCGGGACCGGCCCGCGCGCAGCTTGCCGCCGAGCTCGGGGCCGGCGCGCTCGATCAGGCCGCGCTCCAGCGCCGTGTGCACGTCCTCGTCGGCGATGGTCGGGGTGAACGTGCCCGCGACGACGTCCTCCTCCAGGGTGTCCAACGCCTGGAGCATGCCGTCGAGCTCGTCCACGGTCAGCAGACCCGCGCGGTGCAGGACGCGGGCGTGCGCCCGTGATCCGGCGATGTCGTGCCTGGCCAGTCGCCAGTCGAAGTGCGTCGACGCGGACAGCGCCGCCATCGCCTCGGCCGGACCAGCGGCGAACCTGCCGCCCCACAACGAGCTCACAGTGCAAACTCCCAGGTCAGAGCTCGTGAATGAGTACCGGGGTCAGAACACGGGTAAACACTCACGAGGTTTCTTTCAGTCCGGCCATTGTCCTGAACCGGTCGGCCAGCTCCGCGCCGGTGGTCAGTTCACGGGCGATCACCATGACGGTGTCGTCGCCCGCGATCGTGCCGACCACCTCGTGCAGCGCCGCCCGGTCGATCGCGCTGGCCAGGAACTGCGCCGCCCCGGGCGGGGTGCGCAGCACAGTCAGGTTGTGCGAGTAGTCCGCCGAGACGAGCACCTCGCTGAGCAGCCTGGTCAGGCGGCTGGTGCCGCCCTGCACGCCGCGCACGGGCGAGCCGTCCTCGGGGATGACGTACACGGGGGCACCCGCGTCCGGGCCGCGGAGTTTCACCGCGCCGAGTTCGTCCAGGTCGCGGGACAGCGTCGCCTGGGTGACGTCGACGCCTTCCGCGGCGAGGATCTTGGCGAGCTCGGTCTGGCTGCGGATCGCCATCCTGGACACGAGCTCGACGATCCGCGCCTGCCTGGCGACCCGGGTGCCCGCGGCCGTCACGGTTGCTCCAACAGCCAGGTCAGCAGTGCTTTCTGCGCGTGCAGCCGGTTCTCCGCCTCGTCCCACACCGCGCTGGCCGGGCCGTCGAGCACCTCGTCGGTGATCTCCCAGCCGCGGTGTGCGGGCAGGCAGTGCAGCACGATCGCCTCCGGCGCGGCCCGCTTCAGCAGTTCCGCGTTGATCTGCAGGCGGCGGAACGGGGTCACGCGGTCGCGGCCGTCGTTCTCCTGCCCCATCGAGGTCCACGTGTCGGTCGCGAGGACATCCGAGCCGTCGACCGCCTCGTGCGCGTCGGTCAGGATCGTGACGCTGCCGCCCGTCTCCTCCGCGCGCTTCTTAGCGTCGCCGACGAAGGCGTCGTTCGGCGAGAAGCCTTCCGGCGTGACGAGGCGGATGTGCATGCCTGCCGTGACTCCGCCGAGCATCAGGGAGTGGGCCATGTTGTTGGCGCCGTCACCGAGGTACGTCAGGGTCAGCCCGGCGAGTTTTCCCTTGCGCTCACGGATGGTCTGCAGGTCCGCGAGCACCTGGCACGGGTGGAACTCGTCGGTCAGCGCGTTGACGACGGGCACGCTGGACACGGACGCCATGGCGTCGATGCGCTTCTGCGCGAACGTCCGCCACACCACCGCGTGCACGTACCGGGACAGCACGCGTGAGGTGTCCTCGATGGTCTCCTCACGGCCGAGCTGCATCATCCGGCCGTCCACGATGATCGGCTGGCCGCCGAGCTGGGCGATGCCGACCTCGAACGACAACCGGGTGCGGGTCGAGTTCTTCTCGAACAGCACCGCGACGCTCTTCGGCCCCGCCAGCGGCTTGTGCCCGGTCGGGTCCTTCTTCAGCTCGTCGGCCAGATCGAGCACGGCGAGCTGTTCCTGCGGTGTCAGGTCGTCGTCACGCAGGAAATGCCGGATCGTCGGCGGGGTCACAGTCCCTCCAAAGCGGACGGCAGGTCGGCCACGAACCGCGCGGCGTCGCCGTGGTCGAGGATGAGCGGGGGCGCCAGCCGGATCACGTCCGGCTGGATCGGGTTGATCAGGTACCCGGCGTCCTTGGCTTTCGCCGCGACGGCGGTGGAGACCTTCTCGCGCAACAGGATACCGATCAGCAGCCCGGCACCGCGGACACCGCCGACCAGCGGGTGCCCGAGCGCTTCGACGCCCGCGGCGATCTCCTTGCCCACCGAGGAGACGTGGTCGAGCAGGCCCTCGGACTCGATCGTGTTCAGCACGGCGAGACCGGCCGCGCAGCACACCGGGTTGCCGCCGAAGGTGGTGCCGTGGTGCCCTGGCTGGAACAGGTTCGCCGCGTCACCGAACGCGAGGCACGCGCCCAGCGGCAGGCCACCGCCGAGCCCCTTGGCCAGCGTCACGACGTCGGGCACGACACCGACCTGTTGGAACGCGAACCACGTGCCGAGGCGGCCGATCCCGGTCTGCACCTCGTCGAGGATCAGCAGCGCGCCGTGATTCGCGGTGATCTCCCGCGCGGCCTGGAGGTAGCCCTCCGGCGGGACGACGACGCCCATCTCGCCCTGGATGGGTTCGACGACGAACGCGGCCGTCTCACCGTCCACAGCGGACTCGATGGCGGCCACGTCGCCGTACGGGATGTGGGTGACGCCAGGCACGAGCGGCCCGAACGGGGTGCGCTTTCCTGCCTGCCCGGTCAGGGTCAGCGCACCCATCGTGCGGCCGTGGAAGCCGCCCTGCGTGGACACGACCTTGGTGCGCCCGGTGAGGCGGCTCAGTTTCAGCGCCGCCTCGACGGCTTCGGCGCCGGAGTTGCTGAACACGACCTTGCCTTCGACACCGGCGACGTCGAGCAGGCGCTCGGCCAGTTCCAGCGCGGGCAGGTTGATGTTGAGGTTGGACGTGTGGCCGAGCTTGCCGATCTGCTCGGTCACCGCGGCAACGACCGCCGGGTGCGCGTGCCCCAACGCGTTCACCGCGATCCCGCTGAGCAGGTCGAGGTACCGGTTGCCGTCGGTGTCCCAGACGTACGCGCCCTCGCCTCGTTCGAGTCCCAACTGCGGCGTACCGTAGTTGTTCATCATCGCGGCTTCCCACCGCCGTTGGAGCGTCATCACGCGTTCCCTTCATCCGGTAGCACCATGGTGCCCACTCCCTCGCTCGTGAACACCTCCAGCAGCACCGAGTGCGCTTGCCTGCCGTCGATCACGTGTGCCTGTGGCACCCCGCCGCGAACCGCACGCAGACAGGCTTCCATCTTCGGCACCATTCCGCTTGCCAGGTCCGGCAGCACCTTCTCCAGTTCGGCGGCGCCGATCCGTTGCACCAGCGAGGACTTGTCCGGCCAGTTCTTGTACAGCCCTTCGACGTCGGTCAGGACGACGAGTTTGCGGGCCTTCAGCGCCACCGCGAGCGCCGCGGCGGCGGTGTCGGCGTTCACGTTGTGCACGACGCCGCGTGCGTCTGGGGCCACTGTGGACACGACCGGGATGCGGCCAGCCGCGACGATGTCCTCGACCGCGGCGGGGTTCACCGTGACCACGTCACCCACCAGGCCGAGGTCGACTTCCTCGCCGTCGACCAGCAGGCCGCGGCGTTCGGCGGTGAACAGGTGCGCGTCCTCGCCGGAGATCCCGACCGCGTACGGACCGTGCGCGTTGATCAGGCCGACGAGTTCCCGCCCGACCTGGCCGACGAGCACCATGCGCACGACGTCCATCGTTTCCGGTGTGGTGACACGCAGCCCGCCGCGGAACTCGCTCTCGATGCCGAGCTTGCCCAGCATCGCGCCGATCTGCGGGCCACCGCCGTGCACGATCACCGGTCGCAGCCCGGCCAACCGCAGGAACACCATGTCCTGCGCGAACGCGCGTTTGAGTTCGTCGTCGACCATGGCGTTGCCGCCGTACTTGACGACCACGAGCGCGCCGTGGAACTCCTGCAGCCACGGTAACGCCTCGATGAGGACCTCGGCCTTGCGATCCGCGTCGTTGTTCATGAGGAGTAGGCGCTGTTCTCTTCGACGTACCCGTGTGACAGGTCCGTGGTCAGTATCGTGGCTTCACCGTGGCCGAGCGCCAGCTCGATGACGACGTCGACCTCCCTGCCGGACAGGTCGGCGTTCGCGCGGTCCTCGCCCCTGGTTCCCTTGTCCATCACGCGGATCCCGTTGATCACGATGGACAGCTGGTCCGGGTCGATCCGGGCCTTCGCCCGGCCGAGGGCCATCGCGATCCGGCCCCAGTTCGGGTCCGAGCCGAACAGCGCGGTCTTCACCAGGTTGTCCTCGGCCACGATCCGTCCGATGTGGACCGCTTCGTCCTCGGTCGCCGCCCCGGTCACGGTGATCGCGATTTCCTTCGTAACGCCCTCGGCGTCACCTTGCAGCTGTTTGACCAGGTCCGCGCTCACCTCGGTGAGCAGCGCCGTGAACTCCTCGGCACTCGGCCTGACGCCGGAAGCGCCGGAAGCGAGAACGAGGACGGTGTCGTTGGTCGACGTCCCGCCGTCCACGTCGAGCCGGTCGAAGGTCCTGCGGGTGGCCGCACGCAACGCGGCGTCGAGGGTGTCCTTGTCGACGTCGGCGTCCGTGGTGATCACCGAGAGCATGGTCGCCAGGTTCGGTGCGAGCATGCCCGCGCCCTTCACGAACCCACCGACCGACCAGCCCCGCTCGTGCGCCTGCCACGACTGCTTCGGACGGGTGTCCGTGGTCATCACACCCGTCGCCGCGTTCAGCCCGGCGGTGTCGTCGGCCGCGAGCGCGCCCACCGCGGTGTCCACACCGGACAGGACGTTGCCCATCGGCAGGCGCTCGCCGATCAGGCCGGTCGAGCACACCGCGACCTCGATCGCGCCGCACGCCAGGACTTGCGCGACCTTCTCGGCGGTCGCGTGCGTGTCCTGGAAGCCCTCGGGGCCGGTGCAGGCGTTCGCGCCGCCGGAGTTGAGCACGACCGCTTTGAGGCTGCGCTGCTTGAGCACCTCCTGCGACCACAGGACCGGCGCGGCCTTGACCGCGTTCGTGGTGAACACGCCCGCGGCAGCGGTGTTCGGCCCGTCGTTCACCACCAGCGTGAGGTCCGGTGCGCCGCTGGCCTTGATCCCGGCGGCGATCCCGGCGGCACGGAACCCGGCGGGCCCGGTGACACCCTTGTCACGGTTCACGGAGCGACTCCCACGGTCGAAAGTCCGGTCGTCTCGGGCAGTCCGAGAGCGATGTTCATGCACTGCACAGCGGCACCGGCGGTGCCCTTGGTCAGGTTGTCGATCGTGCCGACGACGATCAGGCGCCGCAGGTCCGGGTCGACGGTGATCTGCAGCTGCACGGCGTTGGACGCGAGCACCGCGCCGGTCGTCGGCCACGAGCCGGTCGGCAGGACGTGCACGAACGGCTCGTCGGCGTACGCCTTCTCGTACGTGGCGACCACGTCGTCGAGCGTCTTGTCCGGCTTCAACGTGGCGCTGCACGTGGCCAGGATGCCGCGCGGCATGGGCGCGAGGACGGGTGTGAAACTGACCGAGACCGGTTCGCCGGACACGCGGCTGAGGTTCTGGATGATCTCGGGCGTGTGCCGGTGTGTGCCGCCGACGCCGTAGACGCTGACCGACCCCATCACCTCGGAGCCGAGCAGGTGCGGTTTCAGCGACTTGCCCGCACCTGACGTGCCGGACACGGCGACGATCACCGCTTCGGGCTCGACCAGGCCGTCGGAGAACGCGGGTATCAGCGCCAGCGAGGAGACCGTCGGGTAGCAGCCGGGGACGGCGACCCGTTTGGCGCACTGAAGCACGCCCCTTTGGTCCGGCAATTCCGGCATTCCGTACGGCCACGTGCCCGCGTGGTCACCGCCGTACCAGCGGTTCCACGCCGCCGGGTCCTCCAGGCGGTGGTCCGCGCCGCAGTCGATGACCAGGGTGTCCGCCCCGAGCTCGGCGGCGATCTTCGCGGACTTGCCGTGGGGGAGGGCGAGGAAGACGACGTCGTGGCCGCCGAGCTCGGCGACGGTCGTATCGCCGAGCACCCGGTCGGCGAGGGGCAGCAGGTGCGGCTGGTACTGGCCGAGCGTCATCCCCGCGCTGGCGCCCGCTGTCAGCGCCCCGATCTCGACATCGGGGTGCCCCAGCAGGAGCCGCAGCACCTCACCGCCCGCATATCCGCTCGCCCCGGCTACCGCCGCCCGTACCGTCATATGGATGATTATGCACAACCATGCAAACTCACTCAATCAACGGAGGAGCGAGATCACACCATCGGCGCCAGCGCGGCGAAGTCGTGATCCGCCCAGATGAGCCGGGAAGCCTCCTCCGGATAAGTCGCAACAGTGGACTCGACGTCGAACAACCTGGTGAGCCGCTGCTCTGCCCCGAACGCGGGCCAACCGGGGTCGCCGTGCTTGGCGAACGCGGTCCAGGCGGTCCGCATCTCGGCCGACAACGTCTCCGCCTCAGCCGACGGACCGTCGATCAGCATGGCGGGTTGTCCTTTGTCCAAGTTGCCGAAAACAAGCGGCACGTCCAGACCGTGACACGCGCCGAGTACGCCGCCCATCCCCGGTGCGGGCCAGGTCAGCTCGTACATGTAAGCCCGGCCGCCCCCGGCCACCTGCGCCTCGGCGAGACGCAACGACGACATGCGCATCAGCCAGTCGCTGTGCACCAGGTCGTACAACTGCTCCGGGCTCGCGTCCGGGAACGCCTCGCGATAGCGGCGCGGGTCGGGCGCGAAGATCTCCAGCGCTGCCTGCGCCTGGTCCGGCGTCACCTGCCCGAGCACGCCCTCGACCAGGCTGAACAGCCGTTGTTCGGCACGGGTGTGCCCGGCGATGATGTCGATGCCGCGACCGGCACCGTCGGCCAACGCCTGCCACGGCGTCCTGGGCAAGACATCACCGTCCACGACAGGAGCGAACGGGATCCGCCGGTGCCCCGGTCTTCCCCACGCGGCGGCCCACTCCCCCATCTTGGCCACCATCGCGTCACCGGCACCGGACAGTTGGGCCGGAGTGAGCGCGGCCAGGTCCGTCTTCGCCTCAACCGCGAAAGCGGTAGCGACGCGGTCGGCGAGTTCCGGGGTGAAGACCGTGCTCGGCACGCTCTGCGCGATGGCCCGGTGGAACAGACCGGCCGCCCGGGGCATCGCCAGCAGCGCCGCGACCGAGCCGCCACCTGCCGACTCGCCGAAGACGGTGACCTGGCCCGGATCGCCGCCGAACGCGCTGATGTTGTCGCGCACCCACGCCAGTGCGGCGACCTGGTCCAACAAGGCCCGGTTGTCCGGTGCGCCCTTGATCCGCAGGAAGCCCTCGGGGCCCACGCGGTAGTTGAACGTGACCACGAGGACGCCGTCGCGCGCGAGCCGGGCGCCGTCGTATTCGGGCTGGCTCGACATGCCGTACACGTATCCGCCGCCGTGGATCCACACCATCACCGGCAACCCCGCGTCCAGGCTGGGCTCAGGTGACCAGATGTTGACCGTCAGCCAGTCGTCGCTGTCCTGCACCAGCGCGTCCATGCCGAACACGCCCGCTTGTGGCGGCGGTGGGCCGAACTCCACGGCGTCCCGTACGCCGTCCCAGCGCCGGGCCGGCCTTGGTGCGGCGAAACGCAGGTCGCCGACGGGTGGTTCGGCGAACGGGATGCCGCGGAAGACCGCCACGCCTTCCTCCCAGACGCCGCGGACGGCACCGACAGGCGCGCGAACCACTGCCGGATCGGTCATGTGCTTGCTCCTCTGGACTCGCGGGGAACTGACACGGCGGATCCTCGCCAACGCTCCGGCACCGGTGCCAGCCAATTGACGCCCCTTCGGGCACCTTGCGGTGACTTTTCCGCAGGCGCGTGGTCTACCGGTCATGGACCTGAGCAAGTCCGTGGCCGATGGCAGGTTGCCGGGCGTGGTCACGCTGATCGCCCGAGGCGACGACGTCGACGTCGCGGTCGCGGGCCCGTACCGGCGGGACACGATCTTCCGGCTCGCCTCGATCACCAAGCCGATCACGGCGGCCGCGGTGATGCTGCTGATCGAGGACGGCCGGATCGGCCTCGACGACGCGGTCGACAAGTGGCTGCCGGAACTCGGCGACCCCCAGGTCGTGCGCACCCCGGAAAGCCCGGTCGACGACGTCGTCCCGGCCGCGCGCGCCGTGACCGTGTTCGACCTGCTCACCTCCCGCGCCGGATACGGCTTCGCGCCCCGGTTCGAACTGCCCGCCGTGCATGCGTTCGGCGACGTGATGGGCTGGGACGGCCGCCAGGTCCAGGATCCGCCCCCGCCCGACGAGTGGATGGCCCGGCTGGCAACGATTCCGATGGCCGCGCAGCCCGGCGAGGCGTTCCTGTACCACGCCGCGTCCGACTTGCAGGGCGTGCTCGTCTCGCGCGTGTCCGGGCAGTCGCTCCCCGACTTCCTGCACGAGCGGGTCTTCGAGCCGCTCGGCATGGTGGACACGGACTTCTGGGTCACACCGGACAGAATCGACCGGTTGCCCGGCTACTACCGCAGTGGACTGGACCTGGTCGACCCCGCCGAAGGACTGTGGAGCAGGCCGCCCGCGTTCCCGTCCGGCGGCGGTGCCTGGTCGCCACGGCGGACGACTGGCTGCGCTTCGGCCGTGCGCTGCTCTCGGACACGCTGCTCACGCGCGAGTCCGTGAAACTCATGACCACCAACCACCTGACCGGCGAACAACGCGTGGGCGGCGGCTTCTTTTTGGACGAACAGGGCTGGGGGTTCGGCGGTTCCGTCGACGTCACCACCAAGAACCCGTGGAACGTGCCCGGTCGTTACGGCTGGACCGGCGGAACCGGGACGACCGCGTACATCTACCCGGCCACCGGCACAGTGGCGATCCTGCTCACCCAACTCGAGGCCGAAAGTCCCGAATCCGCGGCGCACCTCATGGAATTCTGGTCCTACACGAACCGCTAGGAAGGCGAACTGATGGATCTGCGTGCCTACGTCGACAACGGCACTGTGCCCGGAGCGGTGTCACTGGTCGCGAGCGGCGGCTCCGTGGAGGTTCAGAAAGCCGGGATCGCCCACGGCACGACCCCGATGCGCCGGGACACGATCTTCCGGATCGCCTCGGTCACCAAGACGATCACCGCCGCCGCGGTGATGCTGCTGATCGAGGACGGCCGGATCGGCCTCGACGACGCGGTCGACAAGTGGCTGCCGGAACTCGGCGACCCCCAGGTCGTGCGCACCCCGGAAAGCCCGGTCGACGACGTGGTGCGCGCCAAGCGCCCGATCACCGTCTTCGACCTGCTCACTTTCCGCGCCGGCTACGGGTTTCCGGCCGACTTCTCGCTCCCTGCGGTGGATCTGCTGATCCGGGCCGCGCACCACGGCGGCGAGTTCCACTCGCAACCCGCGCCGGACGAGTGGCTGGCCGCGCTGGCCGCCATCCCCATGCTCGGCCAGCCCGGCGAGAAGTGGCTGTACCACACCTGCGCGGACATCCAGGGCGTGCTGATCGCCAGGGTGTCCGGCCAGTCGCTCCCGGATTTCCTGGCGGAGCGCGTGTTCGAGCCGCTGGGTATGTCCGACACCGCGTTCGAGGTGCCGCCGGGCAAACGCGACCGGTTCACCACCAGCTACAGCCACGACCTGGAACCCGCCGACCCGGTCGACGGCAGGTGGAGCACTGCGCCGCCGTTCCCCTCCGGCGGAGGCGGGCTCGTGTCGACCGCGGACGACCTGCTCAGCTTCGGACAGGCGCTCTTGGGCGACACGCTGGTGTCCCGCGCGTCTGTCGACCGGATGACCACCGATCACCTGACCGCCGAGCAACGTGCCGCCAGCGAGGTGTTCCTGGAAGGTCAGGGCTGGGGCTTCGGCGGCACGGTCGACATCGCCACGCGCGACCCGTGGAACGTGCCCGGACGCTACGGCTGGGTCGGCGGGACCGGGACCGCCTTCCACGTCATCCCCGCCACCGGCACTGTCACCGTCCTGCTCACCCAGGTCCACATGACCGGTCCCAGCCCGACGGCGATGATGCGCGACTTCTGGACCGCCGCTAGCTGACGTGGGTCAACCGGCCGCCGACCATCGTCAGCACGATCGGGATCTCGCGGAGTTCGTGCGGTGCGAGGGTTCCCGGGTCGACCGCGGTCACGGTCAGGTCCGCGGTGTCACCGACGGCGATCGCGCGGCGGCCCCGGCTCGCCGCGGCCAGCGCGATGTCCAGGGCAATCGCCTGCTCCGGGTGCCAGGCCGGCCGGGTGTCGTCGGTCCGGCTCACCGCCGACGCGATGCCGTCCCACGGATCCAACGGCGAGACGGGCGCGTCCGACCCGATCTCCAGCGTGGCCCCCGCCGCGAGCAAAGCCCCGTAGGGGAAGGCGTTCGCGGTCCGGCCCGACCAGTGCTGGTCGGCCACGTCCCGGTCGTCGGGCTGGTGCGCGGGCTGGACACCGGCGATCACACCCAGTTGCGCGAAGCGCGGCAGGTCGTCGGGGTGCACCAGTTGCGCGTGCTCGATCCGCCCGGTACAACCGACTTTGGCGAACGCGTCGAGCGCGATCGTGTTGGCCCGGTCGCCGATCGCGTGCACGGCCGGGCTGATGCCGTTGCGCGAGGCCTTGTCCATCAACGTGACCAGCTCGTCGAAGGGCAACTCCAGCAGGCCGTGCGAGTCCTGCCCGGGATACGGGTCGTGGCAGTACGCCGTGCGGGTGTTCAGCGAGCCGTCCACGAAAAGCTTGTACGGGCCGACTTTCAGCAGCCCGTCCGCACCGGGCACGACGTCGCCGGTGCGGTGACCGCGTTCGATCGCCGTGTCGAGCAGCGGCCGCGAGACCACAGCGGACACGCGGGTACCCAGCACCCGCCCCAGCGAGGTCGCCAGCGCCGACCTGCGCAGCCAGTCGGTCACCGTGTCGCTGTACTCGTAGTCGACGATCTCGGTCACGCCCCGCGCCGCGGCGGCGTCGGCCGCCTCGAGCACCCACTCGTCCGTGGCGCCGGGGAGCGCGGCGGTCGCCGCCATGCAATCGTTCTCCAGCAGTACGCCCGTCGGGTGCTCGCGGCCGACCAGCCGCAAAGCCGCCGGGCTGAGCCAAAGCGTGTGCAGGTCGTTGCTGAACAGCGCGACCGGTTGCCCCGGCAACGCGCGCTCCAGCAGATCCTTGTGCGGCACGTCCGGCCAGGCGCTGTCACGGAAACCGTGACCCATCACCAGTTCGCCGGGCCTCGCCGGGCCCGCCGCGGCGATGATGTCCACCACCTCGACAGCGGACTTCGCCTGCGCCAACGAAATACGGCGCCGCGAGCTGGCCCATTGCGTCACGTGCGCGTGGACGTCGACCAAGCCCGGCAGCACCGTGCCGCCCCGGCCGTCGACGACCTCACCCGTCCGGGGAAGGCCGGGACCGACAGCCGAGACACGCCCGGCGGTCACGGCCACGTCCACCCGGGGGCCGCCCAGCCCGAGTCGGACATCACACAGTAGTAACGCGGTCACGCGCGCCACGCTACACGCTGGACGCGGGTACTCTGACTTGGTGGCACGTATGAAAAGGATGGTCGGCGCAGCTGTCGGCATCACCGTCGCGAGCCTGTTCGCGCGTGCGGTGTGGGGAGTGCCTGCCGCGATGGGTGGCGTGCCGCGGGGCGAGCGCGCCGATCGCGTCCGGCGATCTCCGCAGTTCCGGGATGGCAAGTTCCGTAACGAACACCAGACGCAGTCGATGCCGAACGGTGACGCGGGCGACCTCGTCCGCCGGTACCGGGCGGACAAGGAGCGCCGCAAGCCCCGCCGCCCCGTCCCCCTTGTCACACAACCGGGAGACCGGCCGCGTCAGGACGGTCTGTTCGTGACGTGGTACGGCCACGCCAGCGCGCTGGTCGAACTCGACGGCGCACGGGTGTTGTTCGATCCAGTGTGGAGCGACCGGGTGTCACCGTCGGCGCACGCCGGCCCGCGTCGGCTACACCCCGTACCCGTATCGATCGACGAGCTGCCCGAGCTGGACGCCATCGTCATCTCGCACGACCACTACGACCACCTCGACCTGCCCACGGTACGCGCGCTCGTGCGCACGCAGCGTGCGCCATTCGTTGTGCCGCTGGGAATCGGGGCGCACCTGGAACGCTGGCACGTGCCCGCCGACCGGATCGTCGAACTGGACTGGAACGAGAGCACCACGGCCGGTCCGCTGCGGCTGACCGCGACCCCGGCGCAGCACTTCTCCGGCCGCGGGTTCGCCCGGGACGGGACGCTCTGGGCGTCGTGGGTCGTCGCCGGTCCGGCACGGCGCGTTTTCTACAGCGGGGATACAGGATATTTCGACGGTTTCGCACGGATCGGCGCCGAGCACGGGCCGTTCGACGTGGCACTGGTGCAGATCGGCGCGTACGACCCGATGTGGCCCGACATCCACATGACGCCCGAGGAAGGCGTGGCCACGCACATGGACGTGCATGCGCACGTGCTGATTCCCGTGCACTGGGCCACTTTCACGCTCGCGCCGCACGCGTGGTCCGAACCGGTGGAACGGCTGTGGCGCGAGGCAAAAGCCCAGGATGTGACGCTCGTTGTCCCCAAACCGGGTGAACGAGTGGACATCGACTCGCCGCCCGCGGTAGACGGATGGTGGCAAACGCTTTGACGCGATGCACTCGAAAGGGCGTAGAGAACTGACGCACCGTCGAGTGAGAATATTGCCCTCGCCATAGCTCAAGTGGGAGAGCACTCCGGCCGGTGTCGCCACCGCGTGGGAGAGGACGCTCGGTTCGATTCCGGCTGGCGAGTCCACGCCGCAGGGCCGGTCGGCGCGACCGGCCCTGTCACCGCCGTTACTCCGAAGTGGACGTTCAGCCCGTGGTGATCCGCTTCTGTTCACCCTCGGCCGAGACCTCGATCCGGCGCGGTTTGGCGCGCTCGGCGATCGGGATCGTCAGCGTGAGCACACCGTTGGCGTACGAGGCGTTGATGTGGTCGGCGTCCAGGCTGTCACCGAGGAACAGCTGCCGCGAGAACACTCCCAGCGGCCGCTCGGACACCTGCATCTGCACATCGGCCTTGTGGGCGGGGCGTCGTTCGACCTTGACGGTCAGCACGTTGCGTTCGACGTCGAGTTCGACTGCCTGCGGGTCGATGCCGGGCAGATCGAAGTGCACGACGAAGTCGTCGCCGTCGCGGTAGGCGTCCATCGGGATCGACGCGGGCCGCGTCCATGTCCCCGCGGGCTGGAAGAACTGCTGGGTCAGCCGGTCGAGCTCGCGGAACGGGTCGGTGCGCATCAACATCTTCGATTCCTCCCTTGGTGCTGTGCCGTTGTCACGCACTGGTCTAGTTGTAGCACTGTCGTCAACCCGTTGACAAGAGCTGATGTCATCACAATGATGACGGCATGGACGGCTACGAAGACGCGCGACGCCTGTTGGGCGACAACGGATGGAACGCGGGCACCTCAGCCTCGGCCGATGCGATGAACCTGGTGCAGGGCGTGGCCGAAGGCGGGGGCAAACCCACGTCGACCGAACTGCTCGCGGCATTGATCGTCCTGCGCCGCCTGCGCGAGGACCTGGCCAGGTGGGAGCCGGAGCTCATCACCGCGGCCCGCGAACTGGGCACGAGTTGGGCGACGATCGCACCCGCGCTCGGCGTGGCCAGCAGACAGGCCGCCGAACGCCGTTACCTCAGACTCAGCCCCCTGCCGTCGGGGACATCCGTTGGCGAGCAACGGGTACGCGAGGTGCGCGACCATCGGGCGGCCGACCGGGCGGTCAGCGAGTGGGCCCGCAAGAACGCCGCTGTGCTGCGTCAACTCGCCGGGCAGGTCATCGGCTTGCCGGGGCCGCAGCAGCGCAAACTCACCGCGGCGCTCGCCCAGGACGACCCGACCGCACTGCTCGCACCCCTGACCGCGGCGCGAGAACGCCTGCGCCACAGCCAACCGGCGTTGGGCGACCGGATCGAGCAGATCACCGAGCGCGTGCAGGAGCTCAGAGACGCGTCCGACGAGTCCCGGACGCACGGCGAACCACGATGACATCGACAGCTTGATCGAATTCTCTTACAAGGCCGTGTTTCGCACCCGGTGCACGGCCCGTTTCGCTGTGTGCGGCAACGACCGAATATCGTGTCCGCGTGCAGCACGTCGACTACTACGAACTGCTTGGCGTCGACGAGAACGCCACAGCCGGCGAGATCAGATCGGCGTACCGCGCACTCGCCAAGGTCATGCACCCGGACGCGGGTGGCACCGCGGGGACGTTCCGGCTGCTCCGCGAGGCGTACGAGACGTTGTCGGACCCCCAGCTGCGTGCCTACTACGACAGCGAGGGCGACGAGGAGGAAGCCGAGGAACCGGCTCCGGCTCCGGTCAGGCGCGTCGCACGCAAGATCGTCCGCGACGACCCGAACTACGTTCCCGCGCAGGCGGAGATCCCCGCGGAGACGATTCCGTGGTGGCACACCGTAACCAGCACGAGGGCCGTGATGTCCCCGCCGATCCGGCCCGAACCACCGGTCCTGGCGGCCGCGGTCGCGGCGTGGGTCATCCTGTTGCTGGCGTTGGTGCTGGTGGCGCCGCCCGTCCCGCTGCTGGTGATCTGGCTGCTCGCGATGGCGGCGTCCGGCGCGGTCCTGGTCAAGTCCGTGCGGCGGCACCTGGACGTGCGTACGGCGAACCGGGCGTTTCTCGCGCGGTTCGGCGTGAAGCAGATCTTCGGCGCACCCGGCGTCGGCACGGACCACCGCGCCGAGCGGTTGACGGCGAACCTGCTGGCCACGTACCTGACACGGCTGCCGGCGGCCCGGATCTTCCACGGCATCGCCGAGCCGGGGTCGGTGTTCGCGGACGTGGACCACGCGGTGCTGTGCGGCCGCAGGCTCGTGCTGATCGAGTCGAAGATGTGGCTGCCCGGCCACTACGACGTCGACGAGGACGGCGAGGTGTGGCGCAACGACCACCCGTTCCGCGGCGGAACGATCCAGCTCGCCGACCAGATCGCCGAGTTCCGCGCGCTGTGGCCGGACCTGGAGGTGCGCGGCGTCCTGCTGCTGTACCCCAGCAGGCCGGGGGACATCACCACGGACCAGACCGGCGCGGTGATCCCGCCGATGGTCCCCGGCGACTTCGTCAGGGAGATCGGCGCGTGGCTGGCCGCGGACCCGGTCACGGTGGACAAGAAAGCCTTCACCGAGGTGCTGGCCCAGCTGGCACACTAGGCCGCGCATTGGGGCCTCCCCAATACACGACCTAAGCCCCGGTCAGCGTTGACCGGGGCTTGATGATGGATGTCCCTTGGCTCAGCCTGCCAGTGCGAGCAGGTTCTGGTTGCGGCTCGGGTGCCGCAGTTCGGCGAGAGCGTGCTTCTCCAACTGCCGGATCCGCTCACGGGTCAGACCGATCCGCTCGGCCACCTGTTGCAGCGTGTACTCGTGGCCGTCGTGCAGGCCGTAGCGCAGGGAGATGATCAGCGCCTCGCGCTGCGGGAGCGTCGCGATCTGCTTGCGCAGTTCGCCGTAGAGCTCCTCGCGCTCGAGGATCTCGGCCGCGTTCTCCGCCTCCGCGTCGGGCACGAGGTCGGCGATCTTCGAGTCGCCGTCCTCACCGACGGGGGTGTCGAGGCTGACGGCGTCACGACCGGCGCGACGCAACTCGACGATGCGCTCCGGGGTGGTGCCGACCTCCTCGGCCAGCTCCTGCGGCGTGGGGTCGCGGTTGAGCTTCGTCTCCAGCTTGCGCTCCACCCGCCGGAACTTCGCCAGCTCCTCCACGACGTGCACCGGCAGCCGGACCGTGCGGGTCTGCTCCGCCAGGCCACGGCCGATCGCCTGCTTGATCCAGGCCATCGCGTACGTGGAGAACTTGAAGCCCTTCGAGTAGTCGAACTTCTCGACCGCGCGGATCAGCCCGAGGTTGCCCTCCTGGATGACGTCCAGCATCGGCAGCCCCGCCTGCGAACGCTTGCGGGCCTGGGAGACCACGAGGCGCAGGTTGGCGCGGATCATGTGGTCCTTCGCCTGGGCGCCCTCACGGGCGAGGATCTTCAGCTCGGCCGGGTCGTGGGCGATTTCCTCCCCCTCGGCGTGGCGGCGGAGCAATTCCGTGGCGTAGAGTCCTACTTCGATACGCTTGGAAATCTCCACTTCCTGCTGAGCGGTGAGCAGTGGTGTCGCTCCGACCTCGGCCAGGTAGTATCCAACCAGATCGGCGTCTTCGCGAGGGCGTGGAACGGCCTTGGTCGTCTCGACGGACATGGTCTCCCCCTTTCAGGGCGCGCAGGTCTTCCCCGCGCCGCCGCGGTTGGCGAGCGAGGAGCGAACGACGTCGCCGGAATTACCGGTTACGCAGCGTTCAACGGTACCTGTCTACTAGGTATTCCACGTGTGCGACGATCGACACATGGCCGTATGACGCCAAACATTCCGGCGTCACTCGAACAGGTCAGGTTCATCCACCATGATAGCCCTGAGCAGGGAGGATCCGCGCCCTGTTTAGTGCAGGACCCTGTCAAGCCGACACACAGCCCGGGTGACCAGTATCACCCTCAGGGTTGGACGCTGGCTAAAGCCTACCTCAAGCGAACTCACCCACGCCGGAGCATGGCGGCGTGAGTGGCTCGTTGTGCCCGCGTGCAGCCAGCCCAGCCCAGCCCCGGCCGACGCACGCGCAAGCAGCCCAGCCCTGACGCAGCCCGCGCGCAAGCGCAGAAAGGGGCTTCGGGCGGATTGCGATGGGTGTCGCGGGTCGGCCGGGTTTCGTGCGTCGGCGGTGTAGTCCCATTTCCGAGCGACGAGTCTGCGTGCCAAGACAACAGGGGCGCCGGCGTGACGGGAAGGACCGGCGCCCACTGGTGACGGGGGACGAGCCTGGAGAGGGCGCTGAACCAGAGCCGGTCCGCGGGCTGGGAGCGCAGGCGTTTGCAGCAGATCCGTTGACCAGCAGCGATGAGTATTTGAGCCCCACAAGTTGACCAAGGCCGTCCCCAGTTCCATGGTCGTGCCTGACTTCTGGTTCCGCGCCGTGGCGGCTCACCGATCAGGTCGCCCGTGCAGGCAGATCAGGGTCTGCTGGCCGGTCGCGACGAGTTCGCCGCCCACACCGAACACCTCCAATCGGCACACCGTCAGCGTCCGGCCGGACTTGAGTACGGTGCCGACCGCCTCAAGCTGCTCACCCGCGGCCGGGGCGAGCAGGTTGATCTTGTACTCGACAGTCAGCACCGAGGAGTCCTCGGGGAACAGGGTGAACGCCGCGTAGCCCCCCGCGCTGTCCGCGATGGCACTCGTGGCTCCCGCGTGGACGTAGCCGTGTTGCTGGGTGACTTCCAGACGTCTCGGCAGGACGATGTGCACACACCCCGGCCCGATGTGCGCTAGGCGGGCACCGAGGTGGCGCATCAGGCCCTGCCGGTCGAAACTGTCCTGGACGCGGGCCCGTACCTCGGCGCTGGCCTGCTCCCGTTCCACCCCAGCCTCCCTTACTCGACGTCGGCAACGATCATGATCGCAGTGGCGTACCCCGCGCCAAGCTGACCCTTATGGGAACAGTCTTGTCCGCCGCCCGATGATCGCGATGCTCGAAGACCGCGGAACACTCCCGCGGGGTAGCGGGCGGCCAGGGCCCGGGTGGCACAGATGGCCAGCTCGGTCTTTCCGGTCCCAGGCATGCCAGTGATCGCCAAGACAACAGGTCTGGGCTGGTTTCCCTCATGAGCGGAGGCTGTCAAGCGGCCCGGTTCGGGCGCCGCGACTGAGCTGCACCCCGCAGCCGCGTCCCAAGGACAGCGTCACGATTGCCATTGCCCGGGATCGCAGGATCGCGGGTCATGGAGCCAGCACCGCCCGTGCCGAACGCCTTACCTCAGATCGGTGAGGAGGCCGTCAAGGGCGTCCTGGAGGGCTGCGGTGTTGGCCTGGTCGAACCAGGTGGTGCGAATGCGCTCGTTGTTCCCCTTGGGCGTCTCGTGGTCGGCGGCTAGTTGGTGCAGAGGGCGGGTCTCGTCGCCCAGGGAGCGGCCAAGGTTCTGGAAGAGACCGCGCACATACTGATCGGCGGTGTCAGGCGCGATGCCGTGGCCGATGGCCCACGCGGTGAGCGTGGCAAGGTAGGCGTAGTGGGCCGTGAGCGTCCCGGTCAGTGCGGAGAAGACGTTGAAGGCGCTCTCGTTCGAGACGGGGAGCGCTCCGCCCAGCTGCTCGAAGAGAGAGTCCACCACGGCGTGCGAGGGGCAGGTCACGGTGACCGAGCGACGCTCGCGAACCGCGGGCAGTGGGATGGCGCGGACGATAGGGGCGCCGGTGGCGAGGGTCCGGCGCAGGTCGGCGGTAGCGACACCGGCCATCAGGTTGACCACGGTCTTGTCGTCGTTCACCGTCAGCCCGGTGAGTGCCTCGTGGTGGTCCTGGCGGCGCACGGCGATGATCACGAGCTCGGAGCGGTCCACCACGTCCTGGTTGTCGGCGCACACGTGGACACCCTCGTAGTGCTCGGACAGTTCGGTTGCGGCGCGGGCCCCGCGGGGAGAGAGGAAGACCTTTGGCGACGTGCCGCCCCCTTACACAGGCCATCGACGATGGCCCGGCCGATCTCGCCCACTCCGATGATCCCGATCCGCTTCACTGTGCTTTCCTCCCTGGGTGCGTGGTTGTGGTGCACCGTGTTGGTGCGGGCGCCAGGGCCGCGCGGAGGAACTGCACAATCTCCGCCTGGGCGGCCTCGGCCTGTGGTTCCACACCGGGCATGGTGAGGAAGGCGTGCTTCGCGCCCGGGTATTCGGAATGGCGCACGGGTGTTCCTGCCTCCCGCAGCCGCTCGACGTAGCGGCGGCCGTGATCAGCGAGGGCGTCCTGGGTGGGAACCACCACGAGCGCCGGGGCGAGCCCGCTGAGGTCGTCCGCGTACAGCGGTGAGAACGTGCCGGCGTCGGTTCCCGGCGGGACGGCGAGTCGCTGGAAGAGCCGCAGCAGCGGCAAGGCCCGGGTTGGGCGGTATGCGTACTCGGCGATCGAGGCGTAGTCGAACATCGCCTCGGTCACCTCGACCGCGGGGTTGACCAGCACCTGCGCCTTGAGCTTCAGGCCGGTCTCCCGGGCTCGGATGGCCGTCAGGGCGCTGATCAGCGCGCCACAGCTTTCGCCGAAGACGGCCGTGCGCGTTGGGTCGACGCCCCACTGCACGGCGTGTCGCACCACGTGGTCGAGTACGTCCCAGCCGTCCTCGGCGGCGTTCGCGAGCGGGCTGTCCGGGGCGAGGAGGCGGTGCTCGACCGAAACCACGAGCGCGGGCAGCCAGGCGGCGAGGCGACTGTTGGTCCAGTCGCACTGCACCGCCGTGCCCACGAAGCTGCCTCCGTGGACATGGACCACCAGCGGCAGATCGGTTCGGGCCTCGGCCTCGTCGTCTCCAGTTGGGGCTGGCCGGTAGACCCGGACTGGGATGCCGCGACCAGGCAGCGCGATCTCCTGCCAGTTGATCGCGGCGCCGGGGTCCGGTTCCCCGAGGATTGCCCGCGCCGCATCGGAGGCACGGAAGCGGTTCTCCGCGTCGCGGTAAGCGAGCAGTTCCCCGGTCGTGATCGTCGAGAAGTCCGGCTCCGGCTGCCGTGTCACAGCAGTCGTCTCGCTCATGAATCCTTCTTCTCTCCCGACCGGATGCCGGGTGTCTCGTTGCGGCCGGACAGCGTCTAGTCCTCATTATGCACGCGGTGCGTGCAACAGCAAGTGCATAGTCTAGGATGAACCTGGACGAGAGGGACGAGATGACTGGCCGAAGGCGATGGTCCACCGAGGAGATCCTGGACACGGCGGCGGAACTGCTGCGTACCACCGACGCCGAGTCGTTCAGCGTGCGCAAGCTCGCCGCGGCGCTCGGCACCGACTCGTCCAGCCTCTACCGACACTTCCGCAACAAGACCGAACTGCTGCGCGCGGTCGCCGACCGGATCCTGCTGGCCGCCATGGACGGCTACCACCCCGAGGGCGATTGGAAGCAGCGCATCACCGGCCTGGCCCTGCGCCTGCGCGAGTCCTTCGGCGAGCAACCCCAACTCGCCACGGTCTGGGGGCGCTATGCGTCCAGCGGTACCGGGTCCCGCTTGTTCATGGAGGAGCTGCTGCAGGCCCTGCGCGCGTCCGGTCTGCCCGATGAAAAGATCCCGGTGCGATACCACCGCATCGCGATCCTCATCGCCGCGCTGATCGCCTCCGAGGCCGGGACCAGCACCCTTCCCCCCGCAGAGTACGAACAAGGCCTGGAACTGTTCCGTGTCGCGGTGCTCGGCGCCGACCCTGACCGCTTCCCCGCCCTAGCCCAGTTCGCCCGTGACGTCCGCCCACTCGGGGCAGACCGCCGGGCCGCGTTCGAAGAAGTCCTCGCCGCCCAACTCGCCGACGTCGAAGCTCAGATCCCCTGACGTGCCGGTCATCAGCGGTCGAGCGCTGGTCGCCGCAGTCAGGGGCATGACGAACGCCAGGACCGGAGTTTCCGGTCCTCAGCGTGGTGCCGTAGGTCAGTGGTGGGTGCGCACTTTGCGCAATCCCCACATTTGCAGAGCGGCGAATCCGGCGACGGTACCGGCTTGCAACACTGTCCAGGTCGTGCCGATCACGTTCGTGCCGAGGACGCTGAACGCGGCGACTCCGATACTGGCCAGTGCCCACAGCAGGTTCGCGCCGATCACCAGCTTCGTCATCGACGCCGACGGTTTCCGTTGTGCGGCCAGCACACCGACCGCGAGTCCGTATGCCGCCAGGAAGGTGCCGACACCGAGCAGCAGGCCCGCGCTGGTGCCGAGAAGTTCGGCGACGGGTCCGGATGCGACCAGGTAGATCAAGCCGTTGCCGCCGGTCACGAGCGCGTCCAGCGCGAGTACCCGACGCAGGGTCGTTGTGGCGGACGCCGTCGTGGCGTTGGTGGTCGGGACGGTTGCGGTGGGGGCGGTCATCTCATTCTCCTCTGTCCAGTAGTGAGTAGTTGTTGTGCTAGGTCCGCTGACGAAACTCCGCCTCGGCATGGCCGGGATCAAAGAGTGTGGATCTCGTCGAGGAAGCCGTAGACGCTGCGGATACGCCCGTTTTCGAAGACCGCGACGTCGAAGCCGACCACCATGGCCTCAGCGCCCTCCGTCCCGAGCTCCCAGGTGAACCGGGCTTGCTCGTGATGGATGTCGACGCCCTCGCCCAGGGTGAACACGAAGCCGGGGAACTGGGCTTGGACCGCGCCGATCGTGGCGTCGAGCTGGTCGCGACCGCGCGCTTCCGCCATCGGGTCGATGTAGCTGCAGTCCTCGGTCCACACCGCGTCGATCTTGGCGCGGCGCACGGCTGGGTCGGTCTCGTTCCAGATCGCGAAGTAGTCGTTGACGAGTTCGTTGAGGTCGCTCACCTGAGTGCTCCTTGCCGCGTTCCTGTTTGCTCGTTCTTGCTGATGAGAACGTTATGCAAGGTCAGCGGCCGAGGAATCGGTCACGCATAGGTACTTCTGGCAGGAGCGGCGGGCCGTCATAAGTAGGATTCGCGACATGCTGCACGGCCGGGACACCGAACGCCGCGTCCTCGACGAGCTGCTGTCGGCCGTGATGGCCGGGCACAGCGGGGCGCTCGTGGTGCTGGGTGAGCCCGGAATCGGCAAGACCACGCTGCTGGACTACGCGGCGAAGACAGCGACGTCCGAAGGCGCGCGCGTGCTCCGCGGCAGCGGTGTGGAGTTCGAGGCCGAACTGCCGTTCGCCGGCCTGCAACTGCTGCTGCGGCCGGCGCTGCGGCACCTCGACGCGCTGCCGGACGTGCAGGCGGCGGCGCTGCGCAGCGCCTTGGGCCTGGCCCCGGCAGGCGGTGGCGACCAGTTCCTGATCGGGCTGGCGGTGCTGTCCCTGCTTGCCCGTCTCGCTGAGGACAAACCATTGGTGTGCCTCGTCGACGACGCCCAATGGCTGGACCGCGCCACGGTCGAGACATTGCTGTTCGCTGCCCGCAGGCTGGCCGAGGAGGGCGTGCTGCTGGTCTTCGGCGCGCGGGCGCACTTTCCCGCGCAAGGCCTTCCGGAGCTCAAGCTGACTGGTCTGGACGCCTCGGCCGCCACCGCGCTGCTCGCCGAGCACGCTGACGACCTGGCCCCGCGACTGCGCTACCGGCTGCTGACCGAAGCCGCGGGAAACCCGCTGGCGCTGATCGAGCTCCCCGCCGCCCTCGGTGACGCGGGATCCGCCCTGGACACGCACCTGCCGCTGACGGACAAGCTACGCGCGACCTTCAGTGCCCAGCTGGACCGCCTTCCCGACGCCACGCGGTGGCTGTTGCTGGTCGCAGCCGCAGAGGACACCGGTGACCTCGCGATAGTCCTGCCCGCCGCCGCAGGGTTCGGTGCCACGGTCGCCGACCTGCGCCCGGCCGAACGCGCCGGGCTGGTCGTCGTCGCCGACGGCACCATCGGCTTCCGGCACCCGCTGGTGCGGACGGCGACCTACCAGGGCGCCCCGCTGGCCGACCGGCTCGCACTGCACCAGGCACTCGCCGGCGCGCTCAGCGGCCCCGAACACGCCGACCGGCGCGCCTGGCATCTGGCCACGGCGAGCACCGGACCGGATGAAGCGGTGGCCGAAGAGCTGGAGCGGACCGCAACCCGCGCGGGCCGTCGCCATGGCCACACCGCCGCCGCGACGGCCTACGAGCGAGCCGCGCAGCTCAGCCCCGCCGTTGCCGAGCGCGCGCGCCGGCTCGTGCTCGCCGCCGAAGCCGCCGCCGAGGCCGGAGAGGTGTCCAGGGCTCGTTCGCTGGCCGCCGCGGTGACCGAGCCGCCGGAGGATCCCGAGCTGCGAGCCCGGCTGGTCCAGGTCGACGCCCTTGCCCGGTTCGGCGAGGGACGGGCGAGCGAAGCGCACCGGCTGCTGCTCGACGCGGCGAACCTGGCCGGGCTCGGGCCGGACCAGTCGCTGGAGCTGCTGCTGGAGGGCTCCTACTTCGGCTGGTTCGCCGGACAGCGCGAACTGGCCGAGAGCCTCGACCGGCTGACGGCTCTGCGGCACGAACCAGGTGGTGCCAGGGGCGCGATGGCCCGGCTACTCGTCGCGGCGATCTCGGTTCTCCTCGACCGCGATGTCGGGCCTGCCGACCTGGCCGCGCTCGGCGAGCAAGCCGGCCTGCACGCGGACGCACCGCATCAGCTGCTGCTGGTCTGCGGTCTTGAGCTGGCGACCGGCCAGGACGCCGCCGTGCTCTCGCTCGCCCGCCGGGCCGTGACCGAGGCCAGGGCGGCCGGCCGGATCGCGCGGCTGCCGAACTTGTTGTTCCTGCTCGCCGAGGCGCAACTCGCGGTAAGCCTCCACCGCGACGCCCTCGCCTCGGCCACCGAGGGGAACCAGATCGCGGAGGACACGGGCCAGCACCAATGGCGCGGGATGCACGCCGGGGTGCTGGCCTACCTCACGGCCATCGAGGGCGACGACACGCGATGCCGCGATCTCGCCGACAGCGTGCTCGCCGCGCCCGATGGCCCCGGCACCCACCGGGCCACCTGGGCCCTTGGTGTGCTCGACCTCGGCAGAGGCCGCGCCGCAGCCGCGGTGGCCCGGCTCGCGACGCTCGCCGAGTCACCGAGCGCCTACGGCGTCGCGGTGACCCGCAGCGTGCCGGACCTGGTCGAGGCGGCGGTGCGGCTCGGCGAGCCGGCCCGGGCAGGCGAGGCGTTCGATCGGTTCACCACGCGCGCCAGGAGCATGCGCCAGGCGTGGGCTGATGCCTTGGTCGCACGCTGCCGGGCCCTGCTCGGCCCCGAGCAGGAAGCCGAACACCACTTCACGACCGCGCTTTCCCTGCACGGCAAGGATCGACGGCCGTTCGAGCAGGCGCGAACCGAGCTGCTCTACGGGGAATGGCTGCGTCGCGCCCGCCGCAAGGCAGAGGCGAGCACCCACCTGCGTTCCGCCAAGGAGACGTTCGAACGATTGCAAGCCAGGCCGTGGCTCGAACGGGTGGAAGGCGAACTCAGCGCCACCGGAGTAGCAGGCAGCGGCGGCGGGCACGCCACGCTGCGCGGCCCGCTTGCCCAACTCACCCCGCAGGAACTGCAGATCGTACGACTGGCGGCCACTGGGCAGTCCAATCGCGACATCGCCGCGCAGCTGTTCCTCAGCCCGAGAACTGTCGGACACCACCTGTACAAGGCCTACCCCAAGCTCGGCGTGCAATCCCGCGCCGAACTCGCCAGCCTCACCCTGCACGACCCTGCCGCCGCTTAGTGGTCACGACCGGAAGTCTGTCGGGGTCTCGACGGCCCGGCTTCTCCGGCGACGACCGCGCCCCGTCCAAACCACACCAGGTCGCCGTCGAACGCGGTCCTCGCCCGGAATTCCTCTCGCAGCCGCGGCAGTCGAAGACCGACGACTACCCCGACCGGGAATGGGTCGAGCTGCGCTTGTGGCTTCTCACCGGCCGGTCGCAGGTCGATCACGACACCCGCATCGGCACCGCCGAACTCGACGCGGGGATATCCGACCACGCCCATTCTCGTGAGCGGTCCCACCACTCGGCATTCGGGTCCACTTCGAGCAGATGCAGCGATCGGCGCCCGAACTTGACCGGAATCCGAAGAATCAGTGAGCGGTTTCAGGTCGCCAGTGGCCTGTTTCAGCACGGGCCGATGATCGCGTTGCGCTGTGAGGCATGTGATCGACGTTCTGGAGTCCGCTCAGCCGCCTGGGATGGGGCGGCTGACTCCCTGTGCTGGACGGTCAGGACAAGGGAATCAGCCGCCATTACCGATGGGCTGGTCGTGCAGCAGTCGGTCGGAGTGGGTCGACTTTGTCATCAAGCCTTCACGTACACCCCCCACCCGGCCAACCGGAGCCGCGAGTCCTCAATGGACAATCTGGAACGGTCGGTCAGAGATGCAACAGGGTGGCGGCTTTGTCGATGGCGGGGTCACGGCCTGCTGAGAGGTCCTCCGCGGTGAACGGGATGTAGTGGTCTGGGGCGACGCCGATGCCGTTGATGATCTCCCGGTTGGCGCTGAGGCCCATGGACCTCGGCAGGGTCAACGTGGTCCCGTCGTTCAGCGTGTAGTTGTAGCTCAGCCCGGAGACGAAGCCGCCAGTCCGGGTGCCGATGATCGGGCCGAGCCCGAGGTCCCGCACGGAGCCGGAAAAACTGTCACACGCCGAGACGCAGTCGCGGCTGGTGAGCACCGCCAGCCGAAGGCGAAGCAGTTCGACCTGGTCGTCGGTGGTCTCCGGGACGCAGTTGTTGTAGTTGTAGTCGCATTTGTAGCTGGACGTCTTGTGGTGGACGAACGCGCTGAGCAAACGCCTGGCTTCCTCCCCGGAGCCACCCATGTTCCGGCGCAGGTCGAGCACGATGCCATTGATCGGGCCGCTCTGCTTCAGGTCGGCGACCGCGCGGAAGATGTCGTTCGCCGTCTGCGGGACGAACGCGCCGACTGTGACGTGCGCGAGGTCGCCCGCCGCTCTCCTCGCGGTCACGTTCCTGATCACGTCCGGGTTCTGCTCGTACCGGCCGGGCGTCAGGGTGGCGGTCCAGGAACGGCCGGTGACCGGCCGGGTCAGCCCCAGCTTCACCGGCTCCTTCGACGGGTTTCGCAGCCAGTCGAGCACACCGGGGGTGGGTTTCCCGTTGACGAACGGGGCAGCGTCGTTGACCGAGGTGATGATGTCGCCGGGCAGCAGACCGGCCTGCTCCGCGGCCCCGCCGAGGATCCGTCGGATGAACAGCGGCCCGGTGACCTCGTTGGGAACCCAGCTGGCCATTTCCGCCCGGGGGGCGAGGTCGAGTCCGATCGCGTAGTGCGGCGGCGGGCCTTCCTGCCGCGTCCACATGGCGTGGTTGTCCCGCAGGCTTTCGATCATCCCGCGCATGGTGGCCGCGGCCAGCGCCTGGTGCAGCGTGGGATCGGCCGGGAGCTGCCCGATCACCTGCTGGTAAGCGGCACGGAAGGCGACCCAGTCGCGGTCCCGGTTGCCGGACAGCGCGGGCATGGTCGCCCCGGTGCGGTCCAGTTGCCTGCGGTGGAGTTCCTCGGTCAGTCCGGCGAACGCGGAGGCCAGCAGGCGGCGGTGGTTCACCTGGTCACCGCCGACGTAGTTCTTGAAGACGCAGTAGTAGGCCTGGCCGATGGTGGCAATCGTGGTCGGGGTCAGTTGCGGTGGCATCGGCGCCGGGTCGCTGGAACAGGCCGCCGGTGGCGCGGCGTTCTCCTGCCGGGCGCTCGCGCCGTTCGCGCCTGCCAGTGCGATCATCGACGCCAGCAGCGCTGGCATGGCCAACGCGGGTACCGTGAATCGTTTGCGTAGCAAGGTTTCTCTTTCTCTGGAGGTTCAGCGGGTGCCGGTGATGGCCAGCCGCTCCTGGCGGAGGATGTCCTGGAAGTCCGCGTAGTCGTAGTTGCAGAGCACGATGCCAACCCAGTCCGTGTCGAGGTGGATCGACCAGTTGGTGTTGCCGCCACCGATTCCGCCGCCGTGCCCGATCACGCGCCCGAAGTTGAGCAGGCCCGCGGTGACGCCGTAGCCGTGGAACGGTAGGCGAGACGGGTCGAGCGGAGCGTTCGGCGGTGGCGGGACGGGGACCTTCGGGCAGGTGAACACCTGGGTGAAGCCGGGTTTCAGCAGCTTGTTCTGCTGGAGTGCGAGCGCGAAGCGGAGCAGGTCGGGCGCGGTGGAAAAACCACTTCCCCCACCCGCGCCGACGAATGCCCGCGCCGGATTGGTCCCGGGCGCGCCGAGCACGGTGCCCGCGTCGAGGTTGCGGACGCCGTCGATCCGGGTGCCGTCGGCCTGCAGCATGTGCGGGTGCGCGATCCGCGGATCGGACTCCCACTGCGTTCGCGTGCAGTACGCCGAGTCGGTCATCCCGGCCGTGGTGAAGATGTGCTGCTCGACGTAGTCCCAGAACGGCTGTCCGGACACAGTGGCGACGATTTCGCCGAGCGCGTCCATCCCGGTGTTGCTGTAGGCCCAGCCGGTGCCGGGAGTGAACTCCAGTGACGCCTTGCGCGTCCTGCTGGTGGTGTTCTCCCACTCCTCGGCCTTGCTGTGGGTGACCTTGTGGATGTCGAACGGGCCCCCGCGCATGCCCGAGGTGTGGGTGAGCAACTGGTGCACGGTGATCTGGTTCGCCAGCTCGGCCGGGAACCCGGACAGGGAGGTCCCGAGCTTCTCGTGCAGCCCGAGCTTGCCCTGCTGCGCGAGCTGCACGACGGCCAGAGCGGTGAACGGTTTCGACGCCGAGGCGAGGTTGTAGATGGTGTCCATCCGGTTGGGTACCTGCCGAACCCGGTCGGCGAGACCGTACGCCTTCGACAGCACCGGACGGCCCCGGTAGGCGAGCAGGGCGGTGCCGGAGAAGTTGTCCGCCGCGGCCCGCTGGGCGAGGTATCGGTCGTAGGCCTGTACGGCCTCGCGCGGCACCTTGCCGTCCGCGGATTCGGTGTCCGCGCGAGCGGTTGCGCCGGTGGCCAGAGTGGTGCCCGCGACCAACGGCGCGGCGCCCATCAGCGCGAGCACCGAACGTCGAGACGGTGACGACGATTCGGCATGGTGGGTCATGGCTGGCTCCTCATGGGTTTCGGTTCCCGAGAGCCTGCCGACCACCGGTCAGGATCTTGTCAAGATCGACGCCTCCCAGGGTTTTCCCGGCGCATTCCCAGGAACTTCCAGCGAAGGCCGGACGAGACTTTCGCCATGCCCATGCGCATCGTGGTCGCTGAGGACGATCGCAAACAGGCCGACCTGATCCGCCGTTACCTGGAACACGAGGGCCACCAGGCCACCGTGGTGCACGACGGCAGGCAGGCCATCGAGCTGATCCGGCGGTGCGACCCCGATCTGCTGGTGCTCGATCTGATGCTGCCGTCGGTTGGCGGGCTGGAGGTGTGCCGCGCGTTGCGGGCCGAACGCGACCTGCCGATCGTCATGCTCACCGCCCGCAGTGGAGAGAACGACGTGCTGGCGGGGCTGGCGCTCGGCGCCGACGACTACGTCACCAAGCCCTACCGCCCACGGGAACTGATGGCCCGGGTGCGGGCGGTGCTGCGCCGGTCGGCCCGCGCCGACGTCACCGGGTCACCGCGGTACGGCGTCGGCGACCTGGTGATCGACACCGCCCGGCACGAGGTGCGGGTGGCAGGCGCAGTGGTACCGACCACCCCGGCCGAGTTCACCGTTCTCGAATGCCTCGCGGCCTCACCCGGCCGGGTGTTCACCCGCCAGGTGCTGCTGGAACGCCTCGGCGGATTCGACCGGCAGGTGACCGGCCGCACGATCGACATGCACGTGCTGAACCTGCGCCGCAAGATCGAGCGGACACCGACCCGGCCGCGGCATCTGCTCACCGTGTACGGCGTCGGCTACAAACTCGCCGAACGGAGCGGCGAGGCCGACAGTGCGCCATAGCCTGCTGGTCCGGCTGCTGGCGCTCGCGCTCGGGGTGGCGGCCTTGTCGGTGTGCACCGTCGCCCTGCTCGTCACCGGTGATCAGGGGCGGGAGGAGCTGGCAGGCGATGCCTCGCTGCTGGAGACCGACCGGGAGATCCGGTCCGCGCTGCACGGCTACGCGACCGAGCACAGCAGCTGGGCCGGAGTCGACTCGCTGGTCGACGAGCTGGCCCGGCGCACGGGCCGCCGGATCGCGCTCACCACCCCCCACGGCAAACCGATCGTGGATTCGGCGCGGACGCCGAACAACAACGCCACCGCTTTGCCGAAGGCACCCGCTGCCCGGATCGACGCGACCACCCCACCCGACGACCAAGCCCTCACGCTGCCGCCGAACATCGTCGCCGGGAAACCCGCCGAGGGCGTTCTCACCGTCTACGGCTGGCGTTTGACCGACGGCGAACGGCGGCAGTGGCAGGCGTTCGCCGATCAGGCAGCCGACTGCCTGCGCCGCACCGGCGCCGGGGCGCGGCCCGCGGTCGCGTGGTACGGCCGACCGATAACGGACGCCGCGGGTCCCACCACGTCGTCGGGGGATCCGTGTGTCTCCTCGGGGCCGCCGGGCCAGACCGAGGCGGTCCGCCGTCTCACCGCGCGGGTCGCCGAGGAGTCCAGCGGCTGCCCCGCCGACCCAAACAGTCTTCTGTGGACAGAATGCCTGCGGGACGCCCGCCTGGAGGTGCTGCGAGGCCACGTCGCCGGGCCCGCCGACCTCTACCTCGGCGAAAGCGACCGCTTCGACCCGTTGTCCCCGGCTGACCGGTTGCGGACCGCCGGGACCGTCGCGGCGGTGCTGATCGTCGCGGCCGCGGCCACCGTGCTGGTCGCCCGGCGGCTGGTGCGCCCGATCCGCATGCTCACCGCCGCTGCGGGGCGGATGGCGGCCGGGGATCGCGCCGCCCGCGTTCCCTTACGCGGCAACGACGAAATCACCCAGCTCGCGGTCGCCTTCAACACGATGGCCGACGCGATCGACGGCGCCGACCGGCATCGACAGGCCATGCTCGACGATGTAGCCCACGAGCTGCGCACGCCGCTGGCGAACGTCCGCGGGTATCTCGACGCCGCGCAGGACGGCGTGGTCCCGGTGGACTCGGCGCTGATCCGGTCGTTGATCGAGGAATCGGAACTGCTCGAACGGCTCGTCGCCGACCTGCGTGACCTCGCCCTCGCCGAGGCGGGCGAGTTGCGGATCCACCCGGAGGAGCAGGACGTGGCAGACCTGGCAGCGGCCGCGGTCGCCGCTCACCGCGCGGGTGCCGAGGCATGCGGCGTCGACCTACGGTTCACCGTGGCCGAGCCGGTCGTCATGCACGTCGACCCGACCCGGCTCCGCCAGGCCCTCGGCAACCTGGTGTCCAACGCGGTGCGGCACACCCCGAGCGGCGCAACTGTGGACGTCGCCGTGCGCGGGTCGGCCGACGCGGTGGTGATCACCGTGGCCGACACCGGAATCGGCATCGCAGCCGAGCACCTGCCGCACATCTTCGACCGGCTCTACCGCGCCGACCCGTCCCGCGGCCGGACTACCGGCGGGGCCGGGCTGGGCCTGGCCATCACCAAGTACCTGGTGCAGGCGCACCACGGTCGCGTCGAGGTCACCAGCACCCCGGGCGTGGGCTCGACATTCACCATCCGGCTGCCACGAACCGACGCCGTCCCGGAATGAACCGGGCTGTCCTCAAGCGACAGTCCCGGCTGCGGGCGATCAGCGATGTTCGACCGTCAGCGGCACCAGTTCTGCATATGTGCCCCGACGGGGTGGAGTTTGGTGCACCCCGATCGGGTTGCCAGGCGCATTCCCTGGTGCTCGACCGACCGGCATCGTCGATGACCATGAAGATCCGAACTCACCTGTGGCCCGTCGTAGCGGTGTTCTTCACGGTCGCCCTGCTCACGTCTGGTCTCCTGGGTGCTTTGCAGCCCATGACCGGCATCCCGACCGTAGTGATCCAGCTGACTCAATTGGGGCCGCTGCTCGGTGTCGTTGTGGTGGCGTTGTGCTGGCCGGTGCGTACTCGTGAAGCGTTGGCCGGTGCCGTTGGCGGACGAGGTGGCACCTGGGCACCACTGCTGTTGCTGTCCGTGACGGCGGTGCTGGTCATCGGCGCTGCCGCGGCCGGGTATGGGCTGTTGACCGGCGACGTCCGGGCGACCGCCCCGGCCGATCTCGGGAACCCGTTCGTGCTGATCGTGGTCGCGCAGTTCGCTGGTGCGTGCGCTGAGGAGATCGGCTGGCGATGCCTGTTGCAGCCGTTGCTGCGTACTCGGCTTGGAGTGGTTGCCGCGTCGGTGGTCGTAGGTGTGTTGTGGGGCGTGTGGCACCTTCCGGTGTTCGCGCACGATGCGGCGTACGTGGTCGGTTTTCTGCTGGCGGCGGTGTCGATGTCCGTCGCGCTGGGCGTGGCGCTCGACGGCGTGCGTGCGCAACGGCTGGTCCTCGCCGGGGCGTTCCACACGCTGACCAACCTCGGGATGCTGCTGTTCATGGACGAGGAGTCGGGTGTTGCCCTGCCGATGATCCTGTTCGGCTGCGCGTGCCTGGTCGCAGCGGTGGCGTGGCTCGGGAGGCGCACTAGTATCGCCGCCGTGCGGGAGAACGTTCGGAGTCGGTTGGGATGAACCGGCGCGCGGGCTGGCAGGCGGTTGGCCGGTGCTGGGTGTGGTTCTGGTTCACGTTGGCCGAATCCGCCGTCGGCACTGTCGTGGTGGTCGCGGTGCTCCTCCTCCCGACCGGTCTCGGGTTCAGGTTGATGCCGCGTGCGGCCATGGCCCTGCGCCGGCTGTCCGACCGGGCCAGGGGATGGTGCCACGACTGGTCCGGCGTGGCCGTCAGCCAACCCGCCCCACTGCCCACCGATCCGGCGTTGAGCGCCCGATCGCGTGGCCGTGCGATCCTCGCCGACGAAGGGTTCTGGCGTGACCTGCGGTGGGCCACCCTCACCCCGTTGCTCGGCGGGCTGCTGTTGTCCGTGCCGGGTTGTCTCATCGGATACGGCGCATTCGGCGTGCTGGTGCAGCCGCTGATCTGGCAGGCGCTCGGCGACGGCAACTGGTACGCGTTCATCCCGGTGGTCGACACCGTGACCGCGATCGCCGCGGTCCTGTTGGGACTCGGATTCATCGCGTCGGGAGTGTGGTGTGCACCCGCGGTGCTGGGGCTGCATGCCCGGTGGAACGGACGGCTGCTCGCCGCGCCGCGCAGCGTCGAGTTGGCCAGGCGGGTGGAACAACTCGCGGACAGCCGGGCCGAGGCACTGGACGCGCAGGCCGCGGAGCTCCGCCGGATCGAACGTGACCTGCACGACGGCGCGCAGGCTCGGCTGGTGGCGTTGGGCATGACCGTGGACAACGCGACCCGGGTGCTGGAGTCCGATCCGGACACAGCCCGGCGGCTGCTGCGGCAGGTGCGTGAGACGTCGATGTGCGCGCTGGCCGATCTGCGTGACCTGGTCCACGGCATCCATCCTCCCGTGCTGGCCGACCGCGGACTGGGCGACGCGGTGCGGTCGGTCGCCCTCGACAGCCCGCTGGACATCACCGTTGACGTCCGGTTGCCGGGGCGGCTGCCGTTGCCGGTGGAGTCGGCCGCGTACTTCGCGGTCAACGAGCTCCTCACCAACGCCACCAAGCACGCCGGTGCCCGCACGGTGGCGGTGACGTTGGCCCACAACGGTCACGCGCTGCGGGTCACGGCCCGTGACGACGGCAGAGGCGGTGCCGACCCCACACGTGGCACGGGCCTGCGTGGGGTCGAGCGCAGACTGGCCGCGTTCGACGGCACCCTCGCCCTGCACAGCCCGCTGGGCGGTCCGACCACTGCGACGCTGGAGATCCCGTGCGCGTTGTCCTCGCCGAAGACCTCTTCCTCCTCAGGGACGGACTGGTCCGCACCCTGACCGAGCACGGCTTCGACGTCGTCGCCGCGGTCGACAACGGCGAGGCCCTGCTCCACGCGTTGCTTCACCAGCAGCCCGACGTCGCCGTCGTCGACATCCGCCTGCGCCCGAAGTTCACCGACGAAGGGCTGCAGGCCGCGCTGGAGGCCCGGCGTCGTCGTCCGCGTCTGCCGGTTCTGGTCCTCTCCCAGTACGTCGAGCAGCTCTACGCCAACGAACTGCTGGCGGGCGGCGAAGGGGCGGTCGGCTACCTGCTCAAGGACCGGATCACCGACACCGAACAGTTCGTCGACGCGGTGCGCCGGGTCGCGTCCGGCGGCACGGTCATGGACCCGCTCGTCATCGCCAAGCTGCTCACGCGCAGCGACGCGCGCGGACTGATCAGCGACCTCACACCGCGCGAGCGGGACGTGCTGGAGCTGATGGCGGAAGGACGGTCCAACGCGGGGATCGCGAACAGCCTGCACTTCAGCGAAAGTGCCGTCACCAAGCACACCGCGCGCATCTTCGCCAAGCTGCGCATCACTCCGTCAGACGACGACAACCGGCGGGTACTGGCGGTCCTGGCGTACCTCAAGCGATGACGACACCCCGCGTTGGTTGTGCAGTCGGGATCGCAGTCCGACGCGGAGGTATCGGGTCACCGGGAGGCCACTTCCGGAAGGAGGTGAGCCAGCAGGAGTTTGATGAGCAGCAGCGGGGCGAACCAGCCGAGTTCGGGTGGGACGGTGACCACGCTGGTGGTCAACGTCAGGGCGAACGCGGTGACGGCGAAGGCGACCGGCCTCCGCACCGGTGCCGGAGCGATGGTAACCACTGCGGCTCCTACCAGGGCTGAACCGTGAATCGCGGCAGCGGCGGTCCAGGTGACCCCGGGCACCGTCGCGGCCAGCAGGTAGGGCTGGACGTGCAGGGCGACGAAGGTCAGGTGGTGCCGGGCGGTGCGCCCCGGTCTGTGGTACCACCGCTTCGCCGCGTTGGTGGCGTTGACGACCGCCCCACCGAACAGGTCGAAGGCCACTACCGTCACGACGGCCACGGACAGCGCGGGCAGGTGTGCGTCCAGCGCGAGTGACAGGGCGAGCCCGGCGCCGGCGATGGCTGCGCCGAACCCGGCCAGGACTTCCTGCCGGGTCGCGCCGGGGGCGATGGCACGGTCGACGAGGTTCACGCGCGGATCCCTTCGACAGTCAGTTCGATGATCGGTGCCGCCAGGTCAGTGAGGGGCACCCGATCGTCGGTCAGCCATTGCAGCAGGCAGCCCTCGATCGTGGCGACGATCAGTGTGGCGTGGTGTTCGCTGACGTCGGGCCGCAACTGGCCCTCGGCCCGTGCCTGGCGCAGCAACGCCGAGATCGCCTCTCGGTACTGGCGGTAGACCGCGGCCATGTCCAGCGATGGCGCCGACGCCCACACATCCAGCAGGACGCGGGCGTGATCGCGGTGCGTGGCGAGCATGTCGACCACCTCACCCACCAGTCGCGCCAGACGCTCCAGCGCCGGACCTTCTCCCACTGTCGCCAGCACCGCGTCCGAGCGGGCCCGGTAGCTTTCGAACACGCCCGCCAGCAGAGCGTCGCGGCTGTCGAAGTACAGGTAGACGCTGCCCTTGGCGATGCCCGCCTCGGCCGCGACATCCTCCACGCGGGAGGCGGCGAACCCCTTGCGCGCGAACACCCGCACTGCCGCGTCCAGGATGTCCTTCCGCCGCCGAACCCGATCAACTGCCTTGGCCATGGATTGATGGTGACTGACCGGTCAGTCATTGTCAATGGCGACATCGTTGGTACGACACGTCAACCAGATCAAAATGCTTGAACGCCAGATGTTCGACCGCGCCAAACCCGATCTGCTCCGCGAACGCGTCCTGCTCACCCACTGAGCACGACGGGACCAGATCACGGACGGCAGACCACCGGAAGGGGAGGAGCGGCCGGGCAATCGGCCCAGCTGAAACGTTGCCGGGGCGGAACAAGGGCGCGGTCCCGAAGAACCGGTCTGGGAAAGCTGCACACCCCGTCAAGCCGCACAGCCCACCCGAATGGCCTGGTCAGCCCGCCTTTTCCGCGCCGATTCGCGGGAACGGCGCCGTGGAGAAGACCACCTCGACGGCGACCTCGAAGTACTCGGCGATCCGCAGCGCCAGGAAGAGGCTGGGGCTGTACTCGCCCCGTTCGAGGTAGCCGACGGTCTGGTAGTGCACGCCCAGTGCCTCCGCCAGTTGACGGCGTGAGATGCCGCGTTCCGCGCGTAGCATCGCGATGCGGTTGTAGATGACCTCGCCGCTCATGCTCGCCCCACGCATGACCTGGGCACTGTGCCGGACAGCTTGTTCATCAGGTGACCCTCTGCAGTGCCTTCTCCCTACGCTCGGCCACCGCCGCGCCCGACTCCCTGCGCGCCATCCTGCGCAGCACCGCAGGCGCCACCACCAGTCCGATCACCGCCCACAGGCCGAGGACACCGACGGTTTCCCAGTGCCGCCATGAGCCGCCGATCTCCACCACCTCGAGACCGTCGGGCAGCATAGCCGAGCGCATCCCCAGCCCCAGCCAGTAGATCGGGAACACCTGGCCGACCAGCTGCATCCACTGGGGCGCCTCGCTGAGCGGGGTGAAGATGCCGGACACCGCCACCAGGCCCATCACCGGCAGCATCATCAGCCCCGACGTCCGCGGGTTCTCGAACATCGAGCCGAGGATCGCGCCGATCGGCATCGTGGCCACCAGCCCGAGCACCAGGACCCACACCAGGGTCAGCCAGGCGCCTGCCGTGTCGAGTGCCAGCCCGTCGAACAGCAGCATGCCGGGAACCAGGATCATCAGCAGGGTCACCACCGTCAGCCCCGCGATCAGGACGATCTTGCCCACCAGGTAGCCGAACATCCCGTTGGGGATGGCCTTCGCCCGCAGCAGCGTGCCGTCCTCCCGTTCGACCGCCAGGTGCTGCATCACGGTCATCATGCCGTTGAACGCCACGCTCATGCCGACGACGCTGCTCAGCGACATCGTGCCGAGCGAGAAGCCCGTGGCACCCACGGTCGAGTCGCGCATGAAGATCATCACAGTGAGCAGGATGACGTTCGGGAAGATCAGCGCGAAGATGTCCGTCGCGGTGGTGAAGGACTGCTGGAACTCGAACACACCGCGCCGCGCCCCTGATCGGGCGGCGGCCGCGAGGGGCGTGGTCATCGCGTCACCTCCACGAGCTCCCGCTGGTCGGAGCCGTACTGGCCGGACTCGAAGGCCACCACCATCGCCATGTACGTGTCCTCCAGGCTTCCCCCGCGCACTTCCAGGTCACCGATGTCGTCGCCGTGCTGCTTGAACAGGTCGTGCACGAACTTGGTCGCTTCCCGCGTGGAGTGCACGTACCGCTGGCCGTGCAGGGTCCACTTCACCTCGGTCTCGGTGGCCATCTGCAGCGAGAGCTGGTCCGCCGAGCCGTCCGCGATCACCGCTCCGCCTGCCAGGATCAGGATCCGGTCGGCCAGCTTCTCCGCCTCGGCCAGGTCGTGCGTGGTCAGCAGGATCGTGGTCTCGTCGTCGTCGGCCAGCCGGTGCACCAGGTCGTGGAAGTCCCGCCGGGCCGCCGGGTCGAACCCGACCGTCGGTTCGTCGAGGAACAGCAGGTCGGGACGGCCGACGATGCCGATCGCCACGTCGAGCCTGCGCCGCTGCCCACCGGAGAGCTGCCGGACCCGCTTGCCCGCGTGCTCGGTCAGACCGACCACGCTGATCAGCTCGTCGGTGTCCCACGGTCTGCGATAAGGCTCGTAGTACGTGGCCACATGCCCCAGCAGGTCACGCACGCGCCACTTGCCGTGGTCCCGCCATGACTGGAGGACCACCCCCAGCCGCGCACGCCACCTCTCGTCGACGTGCGCGGGGTCCTCCCCCAGCACCGAGACCTCCCCGGCCGACCGCATCCGGAAGCCCTCGAGGATCTCGATCGTCGTGGTCTTGCCCGCGCCGTTCGGCCCGAGCAACGCGAGGACCTCCCCCTTGCGCGCCTGGAAAGTGACGCCCTTCAGCACGTCGTTCGTGCCGTATCGCATCCGTAAATCACGGATGTCGAGTACGAGGTCGTCGCCCATCACGCCCCCTCCCCATCCAATGTCTCGGCCAGAATGTAGCAGGTCTACTACATTTGACACTACATGTCGGTCAGGTAGGCGCGGACGCGATCCGCGTCGGAGGTGACAGTGCCGATGTGACCGTCCGGACGAATGAGGACGAACATCCCGTCGAACTCCTCATAGCCGCCCACACCGGACACAGACCGGACGTGAACACCCGGCCCGAGGTCCCCGGCGGACGCGCCCCCGAAGACGAGCAGCGTCCATTGAGGTCCTTTCAGGACATCGAAAAGCCGCGTTCCTCCATCGAGCAACGCATCGGGCGCACGGTCGCCTGCCCGCAGATGCCCGGGGTTGTCGCGGTCGTCGACGGCCAGCGTGCTGCCGCGATACGTGATGTCGAGCTGGTGAATCGCGGGCGACGACCCGGCGGGAGCGAGCGTCGCCCGGAAACCGCGGTGGTGCAGGGTCGTGCTGAGGTCGAGCACGTCCGCCGCGACCGGGAACCGCTCCTCGTGGTAGGTGTCCAACAGGGACTCCGGCGCGCCACCGAGCACGGCGGCCAGCTTCCAGCCCAGGTTGTAGGCGTCCTGCACGCTCGTGTTCAAGCCCTGACCAGCCGCTGACGAGTGCACGTGCGCGGCGTCACCCGCCAGGAACACCCGACCGGTCCGGAACCGGTCGACCATCCGGACATTGATGCGGTACAACGAGATCCACCGCAGGTCGAACAGCCGGATGTCGGTACGCCCGGACCGCTCGTCCAGCATCTTCCGCACAGTCGCCAGGTTCAGCTCCGGCTCGTCGTCGGGGTCGACCGCGGCAACGAACTGGTAGTGGTCGCTGCCGGGCAGGTTCCACAGGGAGAACCTCTTCGCCAGGTCCCCGCCGGTGAACATGTGGCAGAAGAACCCGTCGATCCCTTCGGCACGGACGTCACCGATCAGCGTGCGTTCGCTTTCCCATGTGGTACCGAGGAACCCGGCACCCGAGTGCTTGCGCACGAAGCTGCGGCCACCGTCGGTGCCGACCAGGAACTCGGCTCGCACGTGTTCGTCGCGGCCGTCGTGTCGCAGGGTCGCGACCACGCCGTCGTCGTCCTGGCCGAAGTCGACCAACTCGGTCGACAACTCCACCCGCCCACCGAGCTCCTCGAACCGGTCGCGCAGGATCTCGTCCGTGCGCCACTGCGGGATGAGCCACGGCATCGGATAGGGCACGTCCGGAGTGCGCCGCGGCAACGGAGAACCGAGCATTTCGTGCAAGGGGCGTTCCCACAGGATCTCCTTCCCGGAGTACATCCGGAAAGCCGGGAACGGTGCGCCACCGGCGAACACGGCGTCGAGCACACCGAGATCCTCGAACACCTCCAGCGTGCGTGGTTGCAACCCCTTGGCACGCGAACCGATGAACAGCTCCGGCGCCTTGTCGACGATCCGGCAGTCGACGCCGCGACGGGCGAGTTCGACGGCAAGGGTCAGGCCGCTCGGGCCCGCCCCGGCGATCAGGACAGGAAGCATCCGGATTTTCCCTCGTTCGCTCAGCGTTGGATCAGGGGAAGCAGTACGCGGTCGACGACCCTGGCGATGAACGCGTCGTCGAACGGCACATCGATGGCCAGTTGACGCATGATCAACGCCTCGGCAACGTCGTGCACGAGTGTCATGTCCACATCAGGCGGCAAGTCACCTCGGGCCACGGCTCGCTGCAGGCACGCGGCGAACGGCGACAGCTCGTCGTCCTCTTGGTGTTCCCGCAGGGCCGCCGCGAGTTCGGGGTCATATCTGGCGGCGCTGATCAGCGCGTTCAGCAGACCGAGGAAGCGGTCGGTGGCCTTGTTCCGCGCGGCTCGCACCACCTCGACCAGGTCCGCTCGTAACTCGCCGGTGTCGGGGATGGTCAGGTTGAACTCGGCGTCGTGGACGTCCAGCGCCGCCTTCACCAACTCGGCCTTGTTGCGCCAGCGGCGGTAGATCGTGGCCTTGCTGGCGCGCGCCCGTGCTGCCACGGCGTCCATGGTCATCGCCTGGTAGCCGACCTCGCTCACCAACTCGGTAGTGGCGTCGAGGATGGCCCGCTCACGCTCCTCACCTCGCACCATCCAGCGCCCCTTCTCCTGAAGTGTACGAAACCGTATCGTACACTTCAGGAGCCGACGTGGGCAAAGAGCGAGCAAGCGTCAGCTCAGCGGGCGACGATGGCGAAGTTCTCCGGCGGAACCACGAGGTCACGGACACCCTGTGACGAGAGCAGCACCTCGCCCGCCGGATGGGGCACGTCGGTCGTGCCCAGGTTGCAGACGAGCTGGATCCGGCCGCGGTGCAGGATCACGACCCGGTCGTCCTGCTCGACCGAGAACGCGTCCAGCCGTGGGTCGGACAGCTCGGGATGTTCCCGGCGCAGCGCGATCAGGGCCTTGTACGTCGACAGCACCGAAGCGTGCGCCGGGTCGTCCACTTCGGACCAGTCGAGCCGGGATCTCACAGCCGTCGCCGGATCCATCGGGTCGGGAACCTCCGACTCGCCCCAGCCGTGCTCGGCGAACTCGCGGCGGCGGCCAGTCCGGACAGCCTCGGCCAGTTCGGGGTCCGGGAAGGACGCGAAGAACTGCCACGGAGTCGACGCGGCCCACTCCTCACCCATGAAAACCATGGGGGTGTAAGGAGAACAGAACATGATCGCGGCGCCGCACAGCAGCACACCCGGCGACACGGTCGCGGACATGCGGTCGCCCTGGGCGCGGTTGCCGATCTGGTCGTGGTTCTGCAGGAAGCACAGGAACCGGTGGCCCGGCGTGACCGCCTTGTCGATCGGACGGCCGTGGGTCCGTTCACGGAAGGACGACCACGTGCCGGCGTGGAAGAACGCGTTCTCCAACGCTGTCTTCAACGCGTTCGGCGCGCCGAAGTCCTTGTAGTAACCCTGGGTTTCACCGGTCAGGAAGACGTGCAACGCGTGATGCAGGTCGTCGCACCACTGCGCCGCCAGGCCGTATCCGCCCGCCGCACGCGGTGTCACGTGCCGCGGGTCGTTCAGGTCCGACTCCGCGATGAGCGAGAGCGGACGCCGTACAGCGACTGCCAGCGCGTCGACCTCCTGTGCCATTTCCTCGAGGAGATGCGTGGCCCGAGTGTCCAGAATGGCGTGGATGGCGTCCAGGCGCAACGCGTCGACGTGGAAGTCCCGCAACCACATCAGCGCGTTGTCCAGCACGTACCGGCGGACCTCGTCGGAGCCGGGTCCGGTGACGTTCAACGCCGGGCCCCACAGGTTGCGCCCGGCGAAGTACGGCCCGAAGCGGTCAAGGAACGCCCCGGACGGGCCCATGTGGTTGTAGACGACGTCCAGGACGACACCGAGCCCACGGGCGTGCGCCGCGTCGACGAACCGCTTGAACCCGTCGGGACCGCCGTACGGCTCGTGCACGGCGCCCCACAGCACACCGTCGTAGCCCCAGCCCGTTGTGCCGTCGAAGGAGTTCACCGGCATCACTTCGACGAAGTCGACGCCCAGGTCCACCAGGTGGTCCAGCTTCCCGATCGCCGAGTCGAACGTGCCCTCCGGCGTGAACGTCCCGATGTGCAGTTCGTAGAGCACGCTGCCGGGCAACGCGCGCCCGGTCCACGCCTGGTCGCTCCATTCGAAGCTCGTGTGGTCGTACACCTGCGACGGGCCGAAAACGCCGTCCGGCTGGCGCAGTGAACGCGGGTCCGGCAGCGGTGTCTCGTCGTCGTCCACGAAGAACGAGTAGTCCGCACCCGTGACGTCCGCACGCCACCAACCACCGGCTTCCTCGACCATCGCGTGGATCTCACCGTCGACACGCACCCGTACCCGGGACTTGCCGGGCGCCCACACCGAGAAAGTCACTCGCCGCTCCGAACCAGAAGTGCCACCGGATACCGGGACAACACCTCTCCCACCAGAACCTCTCGTGAGTGTTGATCGGTGTTGGAATCCGGGTAACCACTCACAAGGATGTCGGTCCAGGTTCCGGGTAGGGTCAGGGTTGTGTCACGCCAGCCGCCGGACCGCTCCAGTCCGACCGGCAGGCGGGTCGCGACGGCGATCAGGCCGTTGCGCGCGAAACCGACCAGGTGCTCGGCGGCCGGGCCGGACGCCTCGATCGGCGTGTAGCCGGTGAACAGGTCCGGGCGCTCCCACCGCAGCCGCAGCGTCCGGGAGACGACGTGGAGTTTCGCCGCGCCGGACTCGTCGATCGGCGGCGGCGCGTCCTCGATCTCGGCCAGGATCTCACGCCGCAGCTCGAAGTCCACCGGGCGCCGGTTGTCCGGGTCGACCAGCGAGTAGTCCCACAGCTCGGTGCCCTGGTAGACATCCGGCACACCGGGCATGGCCAGCTGCAACAGCTTCTGCCCCAACGAGTTCGACCAGCCCGGACCGCGGACGCGGTGGACGAACTCCTCGATCTCACCACCGAGTTCGGCCAGCACGCGGTCCGGCCACGCGGCCACCTCGGCGTCGAACTCGTCGTTGCGTTCCGTCCAGCTGGTGGCGATCTTGGCTTCGCGCGACGCCTTCTCCAGGTAGGCCGCGAGCCTGTCCGCGCTGATCGGCCACGCGCCGACGATCGTCTGCCACGCCAACAGGTTCAGCGTCGGCTCGGACAGCCCGGCCTTGGCCGTCCACCGCCGCACCCGCTCGGCGAACTCGCCGGGCAGCTCGGACAGCACGGCGAGCCGGGCACGCACGTCCTCGGAGCGTTTGGTGTCGTGTGTGGACAGCGCGGTCATGCTCGCGTCGGCCGCCGCGGCCGTCTTGGCGTGGAACTCCGCCACGGGAACGCCGAACCTGCCCGGGTCGCTGCCGACCTCGTTCAACGCCGTGAACCGGTTGTACCGGTAGAACGTCGTGTCCTCGACGCCCTTGGCCATCACCATCGCGGCCGTCTGCTCCACCCGGGAAGTCAGCTCGCCCGACGGGTCGGCCAGCATCCGCTCACCGATCTCCCCGGTCGGCAGGTTCTCGGCGATGCCGTCGGCGACGTACGACCGGTAGACCCCGAACCGGGGCAGGAAGTCGATGACGGCCTGCTCCGGCACACCGAGCCGGGAGATCCGCCGCACCTCGGCCCGCAACAGGTGTTCGGCGACCCAGCGCTTGCGGTCGGCCTCCATCGCGTGCAGGTCCTGGTTTCCCGCCAGCTCGGAGAAAACCGGTTCGCCCGCCGGGTCGATGAACAGCCCGCACACCAGGCGAAGCGCGTCGTATCCCGTGGTTCCGTGCACCGGCCACGTCGACGGCAACGTCTCGTCCGCCCCGAGGATCTTCTCGGCCACGATCCACGCCGACGGTGCCGCCGCGCGCAGCCGCCGCAGGTACTCCCCCGGGTTGGCCAGGCCGTCCGGGTGGTCGATCCGCAGCCCGGTCACCTCGAGGTGCGAGATCCAGCGCAGCACGGCGGAGTGCGTCGCCTCGAAGACCTCGGGGTCCTCCACCCGCACGGCGGCGAGCGTGGTGATGTCGAAGAACCGCCGGTAGTTCAGCTCGGTGTTGCCGCGCCGCCAGTTCACCAGGCGGTAGTGCTGGCGCTCGTGCACCTGCTGCGGTGAACCACCCGAAGTTCCGTCGGCGATCGGGAACCGGTGCTCGTGGTACCGCAGCTCGCCGTCCACGAGGGACAAGTCGTCGAGCGCGTCCGAACCGAGCACCGGGACCAGGACCGGCCCGGTGTCCCAGTCGATGTCGAAGTACTTCGCGTACCGCGACTGCCTGCCGTTGGCCAGCACGTCCCACCACCACGGGTTCGCGGACGGGTCCGCGATCCCCATGTGGTTGGGCACGATGTCGATGACCAGGCCCAGCTCCAGCTCCTGCAACTCGCCGACCAGGCGCATCCGCGCGTCCTCCCCGCCGAGCGCCGGGCTGGCGATCGTCGGGTCGACCACGTCGTAGCCGTGCGTCGAACCCGGTGTCGCGGCCAGCACGGGCGAGGCGTACACCGCCCCGACGCCCAGTGCCGCGAGGTAGTCCGCGATCTCGGCGACCTGGTCGAACGTCATGGCCGGGCCGAGTTGCAGGCGGTAGGTGGCGCTGGGGATCATCGCTGGTCTTCTTCTTCCTCGGCTCGTTGCAGCACGACCAGGGAACGGGCTTCCACCTTGAGGCTGGACTTGGCCGGGATCGTCGGACCTTCGCCGACCTCGCCGGTCGCGGTGTCCACGACGACAGTCCAGTTCTCGGCGTAGTCGCCGTTGGGCAGCGTGACGTCGATGTCCTCGTGGTGGGCGTTGAAGCACAACAGGAACGAGTCGTCGGTGACCTGCTCGCCGCGCTGGTCCAGGTCCGCGATGCCCTCGCCGTTGAGGAACACCACGATGCACCGGCCGAACCCGGACTCCCAGTCCTGTTCGGTCATCTCCTGACCGGACGGAGTGAACCAGCCGATGTCCCGCAGTTCGTCGCTCTTGCGGATCGGCCGCCCGGCGAAGAACCGGCGGCGTCGGAACACCGGGTGCTCGCGCCGCATCCTGGTCAGCGCCGAGGTGAACGCCTTGAGCTCGCCGAAGTCCTCCGCGCGTTCCCAGTCCACCCAGGAGATCTCGTTGTCCTGGCAGTAGGCGTTGTTGTTGCCGCCCTGGGTGCGGCCGATCTCGTCACCCGCGACCAGCATCGGCACGCCCTGCGACAACATCAGCGTCGCGAGCATGTTGCGACGCTGTTTCGCGCGCAGGGCAAGCACTTCGGCGTCCTCGGTCGGGCCTTCGACACCGCAGTTCCACGACCGGTTGTCGTTGGCGCCGTCCCGGTTATCCTCGCCGTTGGCCTCGTTGTGCTTGTCGTTGTACGAGACCAGGTCGTTCAACGTGAAGCCGTCGTGCGCGGTGACGAAGTTGATCGACGCGAACGGGCGGCGGCCGTCGTCCTGGTACAGGTCAGACGAGCCGGTGATCCGCGAGGCGAACTCGCCGAGCGTCGCGGGTTCACCGCGCCAGAAGTCCCTGACCGTGTCGCGGAACTTGCCGTTCCATTCCGTCCACAGTGGAGGGAAGTTACCGACCTGGTAGCCACCGGGTCCGACGTCCCACGGCTCGGCGATCAGCTTGACCTGGCTGATCACCGGGTCCTGCTGGACGATGTCGAAGAACGCGCTCAGCCGGTCCACGTCGTAGAACTCACGGGCCAGCGTCGCGGCGAGGTCGAAGCGGAACCCGTCGACGTGCATCTCGGTCACCCAGTACCGCAGCGAGTCCATGATCAGCTGCAGGGTGTGCGGGTTGCGGACGTTCAACGAGTTCCCGGTGCCGGTGTAGTCCATGTAGAACTTGCGTTCGTCGTCGACCAGCCGGTAGTAGGCGTCGTTGTCGATGCCACGCATGGACAGCGTCGGCCCGAGGTGGTTGCCCTCGGCGGTGTGGTTGTAGACCACGTCGAGGATGACCTCGATCCCCGCCTCGTGCAGGTCACGGACCATCGCCTTGAACTCCTGCACCTGGTTGCCGCGGCCGGTGGCCGAGTACGCCGAGTGCGGGGCGAAGAACCCGATCGTGTTGTAACCCCAGTAGTTGCGCATGCCGCGCTCGAACAGCGCGTGGTCGGTGATGAACTGGTGCACCGGCATCAGCTCGACCGCCGTCACACCCACCTTCTTCAGGTGCTCGATGACCACCGGGTGCGCCAGGCCCGCGTACGTGCCGCGGATCTCCTCCGGCACGAACGGGTGCTGCAGTGTGAGGCCGCGCACGTGCGTCTCGTAGATGACCGACTCGTTGTACGGGATCTTCGGCAGCCGGTCGTTGCCCCAGTCGAAGTACGGGCTGACCACGACGCCCAACGGCACGTGACCGGCGGAGTCGGCGTCGTTGCGGCCGTCCGGCTCGCCGAACGGGTAGCCGAACAGCGACTCGTGCCAGTCGACGTTACTGCCCGCGACCGCCTTGGCGTACGGGTCGAGCAGCAGCTTGTTCGGGTTGCAGCGCATGCCGTTGGCCGGGTCGTACGGGCCGTGCACGCGGTAGCCGTACAGCTGACCAGGGCCGACAGTCGGCAAGTAGCCGTGATGCACGAACCCGTCGACCTCGGGCAGTTTGATCCGCTTCTCCGTGCCGTCGTCGTCGATCAGGCACAGTTCGACGAACTCTGCCACCTCGGAGAACAGCGCGAAATTCGTCCCGGCGCCGTCGTACGTGGCGCCGAGCGGGTAAGGGGTTCCTGGCCAGGGCCGCACACTCGCTCCTCGTGTTGCTTTGCGATGACCCTAGAAGGTGTCACCGCGCTACCCGTCAGTGGCACGGGAGATGTCACCCAGGGTTCGCTTCCAGAGCGTGCACGACTCGCCGTACGCCCGGTTGTGAGAACAATTGCTCCACCGGTACCGGCAAGGGGATCCGCCAGTTCGGGTACTCGTCCACCGTACCCGGCAAGTTGGGTTGTCGCAGGTCACCGAGCGCGTCGGAGGGTGATGTGAGGACCAACGCGCTGCGGGCGCGGGTGAGCACGGCGTGCATGGCCACCAGGATCTCGTCTTCCGCGGCGTCCTGCGACTCCAGCACACCCTCCTTGACCAGGAAGGCGATCAGATCCCTGCGTTCGGCGGCCACCCGTTCGTACTCCTTCCCGGCGTCGTCGACGAGCCCGAGGTCCGCGCGGACGCGGACGTTCTCCGCCTCGAGGAACCCGGCCGCTGTCGGCAGGTCGTGGGTGGAGATGCTCGCCATCGACGCGGGTTCCCACGAACGGATGGGCACAAACGGGTGACCATGTGCTTCGTAGTCACGCTGGAAGTAGAGCACGGCCGAGGAGAGCATGCCGCGCTCGTGCAACGTGGTCGTGACGTGCGGCTGGACCGTGCCGAGGTCCTCGCCGACCACGACGGCCGAGTGCCGGTGTGCTTCCAGGGCGAGGATGCCCAGCATGGCCTCGCTGTCGTAGTGCACGTACGTGCCACGGCTCGGCGGCTCGCCCGGTGGGATCCACCACAGCCGCCACAGCCCCGCGACGTGATCCACCCGGATTCCGTCGCCGTGCTTGAGCACACTTCGCAAAACTTCGATGAACGGTTGGTATCCCGCCGCCGCGAGCTTGTCCGGACGCCACGGTGGCAGCCGCCAGTCCTGACCCTGCTGGCTGAAGGCGTCCGGGGGCGCGCCGACGGTCACACGCGGGGCGAGCACGTCCTGCAACGCCCACGCGTCCGCTCCGCCCAGGTCCACCCCGACCGGGAGGTCGTGCACGACCCCGACGGACATGCCGCTCGCGGCCGCCCGCGCGGCGCCCAGTTGCTTCTCACACACCTCCTGCAACCACGCGTGGAAGGCCACCCGCGGCGCCAGTTCCCTACGCGCGGCAACGACATCCGGGCTGTCGGGGTGCCGAAACCCGGACGGCCACTCGCGCCAGTCGCCGCCGTGCTTCTCGGCCAGCGCGCAGAAGGTCGCGTAGTCCCGCAGCCCCGGTTCGAGTTCGCGGATCTCGCCGGGCCACAACAGGTCCAGTGCGGCCACTTTGGCCGCCCACACCGCGTCGTAGTCGATCAGGTCGCCGATCGGGCCCGGCGCGAGCGCGAGCACGTCCGACCGCACGGCAGGATCGGCGGCGCGGAACTCGTCGGTGTCGGTGACCTTGATGTACAAGGGATTGGCGAAGCGGCGGCTGGACGGCGAGTACGGCGAGCGGTTCACCGGCAGGGTCGGCACGATCGCCTGCACCGGGTTCACCAGCAGCACGCCCGCGCCGTGTCCCTGCGCCTGGCGGGCGAACGACGCCAAGTCACCGAAGTCGCCCATCCCCCACGACTCCCGCGAGTGCAACGCGTACAGCTGGAGCATCCAGCCCCAGGCGCGCGGAACGTCGGGCAGGCGCGCGGGCGTCACCGCCAGTGGGATCTCCCGGCCATCGGCCTCCAGCACGTGCCAGCCCAGCGGGAGATCGGCGGGCAGCCGGTCGGCGATGTCGAGCCGCGCGCCGTCCTCGGTGCGCAGCAGGCCGCGGCCTGTTTCGTAGCGAGTGCCCTGCCGGACGACGATCGTGTCCGGCAGTCCCGGGCGTTTCGGGGGCGCGCCCGGGTCCACTTCGAGCTGTTCGAGGATCGCGAGCACGACGGCTCGGTCCACTTCGACCCGGCGCTGGTCCGCGTCCTCGTACCAGGTGGCTACGCCGTGGGCGCTCGCCAGCGCCGCCAGGTGTTCGTCGATCGAGTCGCTCAGGAGAGGTCCTTCTTGGCCGACGGCGGGGTGAGCCGTTCGCGTGCGGTGGTCAGTGCGACCCTGGCCTGGCTCAGTTCGGAGGCTTCGAGGTGCTCCTCGGCGGCGTGCACCGCCTGGACCGCGGCCGCGACCAAGCAGGTCTCCCCGATCGCGGCGGTGTGCGCCAGCGCGCCGTGCAGGTTGTCGTTGACCCTGCGCATCGCGCCGAGCATCTCGGTTCGCTCGGACTGTGCGACTTTCTGCAATTCCACCAGAGCGGTGTCGACGGCACGGCGCAATTGCAGTCCCGGCGTCAGAGCCAGTACCGGCCGGGGCAACTCCGTGTGCACACGTCTTTGCTCCGGCGGGGTTCTGGGTCTCGTCGCACCGATTGATACGACGGAAGAACGCTGACGGGACATCGTGAACCACTCCTTCCGGCCGATCCCCGTTCGGGAGATTACCCCTGTTTTCCACCCGCGCTACCCACCAACCGCGTCGTTCGCTGAAACGTGTGGGCGAGGGTGAACCACACGTTTCCTACTCGTGTCGGCGTAATCGTCCGGTCATTCCGCCGACACCCGTCGATAACCGAGCAGATCGCCCATTTCACCGACCCTGGCGCGCACCTCGTCCGCGGTGAACGTCAGGTCGTCCACGTGCTCGCACTCCTCCACTTCCTGCCAGGTCACGGGCGTGGAGACGGTCGGCCGCGGCCGGGCCCGCAGCGAGTACGGCGCGATCGTGGTCTTGGCCGGACGGTTCTGGCTCCAGTCGATGAACACGCGTCCGCCGCGCTGCGCCTTGGCCATCGTGGCGACAACCTGTCGCGGGTACTCCCGCGCTAATCGCTCAGCCAGTTTGCGCGAATACGCCCCCGTGTCGATCTCGCCGGGCTCGACCGGGACGTAGAGCTGCATCCCCTTGGACCCACTGGTCTTCGGGAACGCCTCGTAGCCGCCCTCGGCCAGTTCCTCCCGCAGCCACAGCGCGACCTGGCAGCACTCGACGACGGTCGCGGGCGGGCCGGGATCGAGGTCGAACACCAGCAGGTCCGGCTCGCCGCCCACCTTCCACTGTGGAACATGCAGCTCCAGTGCGGCCAGGTTGGCCACCCACACCAGCGTCGGCAGGTCCTGGACCAGCACGAAGTCGAGCGACTCGTTGCCCTGGCTGCTGCCGGGCGTGGCCAGCCGCTCGGTGCGCACCCACTCCGGCGCGTGCCGGGCCACGTTCTTCTCGAAGAACGACTGGCCGTCGACCCCGTTGGGATACCGGCGCAGCGTCACCGGGCGGTCGCGCAGGTGCGGCAGCAGGACGGGCGCGATCCGGGCGTAGTAGTCGATCACCTGCGCCTTGGTGAAGCCGCTCTCCGGGTAGAGCACCTTGGTCATGTTGGTCAGCTTCAGCGTGCGGTCCTCGACCTTCACCAGCTGGTCAGCCATTGAGCTCCACCTCGTCCGGTGACTTGTCCGCGCGCAGGCCGCGCCAGACGGGCGCGCGCATCCGACCGTCGGTCGTCCAGATCCGGAACACCACTTCCCCGACCAGTTCCGGCTCGACCCACTCGGCGCCGCGGGCCCGCTCCGGCGGGAGCTTGCCGTTGAACGGTGACGTCCGACGCCCCAGGGGGCGCAGCCGTTCGGTGAGCGACTCCAACTCCGCGTCGGAGAACCCCGTTCCGACCGAACCGACGAACCTGAGACCACCCTCATCGGGTACCCCGAGCAACAACGCGCCAAGCACGCCCTCACGGCGTCCTTCCCCGGGACGCCAGCCGCCGATGACCACTTCCTGCGGCCGCACGTCGGCGACCTTGATCCACGCCGGGGACCGGCCGGGAACGTAACGCGAGTCGAGGCGCTTGGCGATCACGCCTTCCAGCCCCTGCTTCCTGCTGGCCTCGAGCACCGCGTCGCCGTCGGCGGGGTAGGACGGCGCCGTGTACCAGTGGCTGCCCTTCAGCTCGAGCTTCTCCAGCAACGCCCGGCGGTCGGCGAACGGCAGCTTCAGCAGCGACCGGCCCTCGAAGTGCAGCAGGTCGAACAGCAACAGGCTGACCGGGGTCTGGCCGACGAGCTTGCGCGCCTGCGCCGCGTTGCCCACGTGCATCCGCTTCTGCAGCTCGGCGAAGCTCGGTTTGCCCCCGGCGAACGCGACGATCTCACCGTCCAACCAGGCCTGCGCGCTGCCCAGCTGCTTGCCGAGGTCGGCGAGCTCCGGGTAGGTCGTCGTGACGTCGTTACCGGCGCGGCTGTAGATCTGCAGGCGGCCACCCTCCACCCGGACGAGCGCGCGGACGCCGTCCCATTTGAACTCGTACGCCCATTTGTCGCTCTGACCCGCGGGCGGCATCGGGCCGATCGTGGCCAGCATCGGCTTCATCTCGTCCGGCAGCGGTCGCCAGTTCGGGTCCTGCGGTGCGCCGCGCCTGCGCACGATCCAGCCCTCGCTGCGCTTCAGGAATGTGAAGTGGCCGTCGACCCGGCCGCCGTGCAGGACCACGTCGACCTCGTAGTCCTCCCACTTGAGCGTTTCGTACGTACCCCGGTCCCAGATGGTCATCTTCCCGGCGCCGTACTCGCCCTTCGGGATCACGCCCTCGAAGGTCGCGTATTCCATCGGGTGGTCCTCGGTGTGCACCGCGAGGCGCACGGTCTTCGGATCGGTCGGCAACCCCTTCGGCACGGCCCACGACACGAGCACGCCGCCGCGTTCCAGACGGACGTCCCAGTGCAACTGGCGTGCGTGGTGCTCCTGGATGACGAACGTGTCGTCGTCACCGTGCGGAAGCGCGGCATCGGCTGGTACGGGTTCCGGCGTGCGCGCGGCGTCGCGCTTCTTGCGGTACTCCGTCAGATCGCCCGGCACGTCTCCAACCGTACGCGTCAGGCGGCCAGGCCCGCTCCCCTCAGCCAGTCCGGGGCGTCCACGCCCTGCTCCTCGCACCACTCGAGCATTCCGATTGTCCACAGTAGAGCGTGCACGACCACTTCGAGCGTCGCTTCGAGGTCGATGTCACGCAACGCGAGCTCGAGCTGGAACCTGGTGTCATCCGGATGGCCGTTGAGCTCGGCGAGCAGCGCGCGGATGGTCGCGCGCAGTGGCGGGTCGAGGTGGTCGATCGCCACCGCGTTGTCGGTGTCGTCCCTGATGTCGACGGCGAAGAGGGTGTGCGCGGGGACGTCGCCCGCACGCAGCCCCACCATCTCGACCGCGGCGGTGATCAGCTCGCCGACGACCTGGTGCGGCCCCGGCCCGCCCGCCTCACGCTCGGCCAGCAGCCGGTCGAGCGCGTCGACCAGCCCGGTCGTGTCGCCGTCGCGGGCCATCGCGACCAGGGCTCTCGCGCGGGCCCGAATCTGCACGAGCGGACACTCGTCCCTCATTCGTCCACCTCCCCAGGCGTGCGGTTCACCCGGATGATCGGAGCAGGACCCCCAGTAGTTACCCGCTTCATCTCCGGTTCAACCATTCACCGCATCTACCTGCGGTCGCCGCTACCGACGGTCACACGCGTTTGCCGGAACGGGCGTGTGGTTAACCAGCCGACCAGTTGCCATACCAAACGAGGGGCGGTGATCATGACTGCGGCCAACAAGTCCTTCGTGGACAGTTCGGTTGACGTCGGTGACATCGAGCTGAGAGTTCCGGCCGAGGCGCGCTACCTGCCGATCATCCGGTCGCTGGCGGCCACGATCGCGATGCGCGAGGACTTCGACCTCGACTTCGTCGCCGATCTGAAGCTGGCCGTCGACGAGGCGTGTTCGATGCTGGCCGCCGCCGCGTGGCCGGGCACGGACCTGCGCTGCCGGTTCCGCGTCGCCGACGACGCGATCGCCATGCAGGCCACCGCGCTGTCCACAGTGGAGGGGCTGCCGCTGGACACGAACTCCTTCGGCTGGCGGGTGCTGACCACGCTCACCGACAGCGCCAGCACCAGGGTCGAGCAGGTCCCCGGCGGATACCGGGTGCTCATCGAGCTGAGCAAGCGGGGGCCGCACCCCGCTGATCCAAGGATGGGTGGGGCGTGACGACACGAGCGAGAACCAAGAACAGCTACGAGCACCTGGCGCCCCTGTTCGTCGAGCTCGCCGCGCTGGCCGAGGACGACCCGCGCCGCACGGAGCTGCGTGACGAGCTGGTCACCGGTCACCTGCCGGTGGCCGAGCACATCGCCAGGCGGTTCTCGCACCGCGGTGAGTCGAACGAGGACCTCGTCCAGGTGGCGACGGTCGGCCTGATCAACGCGGTCGACCGGTTCGACCCCGAGCGGGGCACGGACTTCCTGTCGTTCGCCGTGCCGACCGTGATGGGCGAGATCCGCCGGTACTTCCGTGACTCCAGCTGGTCGGTGCGGGTACCGAGGCGGCTGAAGGAACTGCATCTGGCCATCACGGCGGCAGGCAACGAACTGTCGCAGCAACTCGGTCGCGCGCCGACGCCGAGCGAGATCGCCACCCGGCTCGGCATGACCAAGGACGAGATCTACGAGGGTCTCGAGGCGGGCAACGCGTACCACTCGGTGTCGCTGGACGACATGCTGACGCAGGACTCGGACAACACCTCCCTCGGTGAGATGCTGGGTGAACCGGACTCGGCGATGGAAGGCGTGGAGAACCACGAGTCGCTGCTGCCGCTTGTCCGCGAACTACCGGAACGGGAACGGACCATCCTGCTGTTGCGGTTCTTCGGCAACCTCACCCAGACCCAGATCGCCGAGAAGGTGGGCATCTCGCAGATGCACGTCTCCCGGCTGCTCGCGCGGACCCTGCAGAAGCTGCGCGACGGCATGCTGGAGCCCGAGTAACCGTCCCCAGCCGTCTCACCGCGCCGACGCGAGCAGGTTCACGTCGGGAATGGCCAGAACCGCGGCCAACGCGAGCAGTCCGCCGACCGTGCCGACGATCGCGATCGTGCCGCCGACCTGTTGAACAGCCAGCAGGCCCTGGCCGGTGGCCAGACCGGCACTGCCACCGAACTGCTTGATCAAGTTGAGTCCCGCCGTGGCGGCACCGATGTCCCCGCCGGTCGACGGCGGTCTGGGCGACCATCGCGATCCCACCCATCGACGGCGCCGCGCCGATGCCGATGAGCGCCGTACAGACCAGGGTGAACCACAGCGTAATCCCGCTGCACAGCAGCGCGAGCGGCGCTGAACCCACCACGACGAGGACCGCACCGGCGGCCGAACACCTGGTGTCATGTCCCTCCGGCACGCCGTCCTGGCCACGCTGTTGCCCGGCCCGCAGAGCGGGTACGACCTGGCGAAGAAGTTCGACGAGGTCATGCGGGGTGTCTGGTACGGGTGCCGCAACCAGATGTACGGCGAACCGGACGGTCCGGGACGAAACGATGCTCAGGGCGCTCCTGGTGTCCACACTGGAGACCGACGACGGGCTGAAAGTGCTGGCGCGTGAGGCGAACGTGCTGCGGACGGAGCTGCACGCACTGCGCGGCTACCTGGAAACCCTGTCAGCGGAGGCGGAAACGGATCCGATGGTGCTGCTGGGCCTGTCGCTGCGCACGCACTTCCTGGAAGGAATGCTCAAATGGACAACGGACGCGGCCCGGCAGTTCCGGGCCGCGTCCGCTGCGCGGGGGTGAGTCCTGGTTTACGCGGCAGGCTGGTGCTGCTGACGGGACCGCTTGGCGAAGATGGCGCGGCGTTCGTCCTCGTCGAGTCCACCCCAGACACCGAACGGCTCTCGCGCCTTGAGCGCGTGCTGCCTGCACTGCATCATCACGGGGCAGTCATGGCACACCTGTTTCGCCCGGGCTTGTCGCATCCGCCGGGCCGGGCCGCGCTCGTTGTCGGGGTGGAAGAAAACCGCAGACTCCTGGCCACGGCAGTTGCCCTGAAGCTGCCAGTCCCACTGCTCGACCACTGGCTTGGGCAGTCGCTTCGTGTAAGTCATGGTGTCTCTCCCCACCCGGTCAACTCCGTCGTGAGGCCCGGGTACCCAAGCACATGCGAGACCTAACCACCCAAAAACCCAACCGGGTGGTGTGACGCCACCCACGGTAATACCGATCGACCGTCATCGCCGATTGCCGCCCACCGGGCCACCATGGAAGTAGGCGTCGAAACGGAGGTAGCAGCGATGAATGCGCGCGTAGAGGACAAGCAGGCCATCTCGGACCTGATGACCGGGTGGATCCACCGCGACCTGGACGAATGGGACCAGGTGCGCGGGCTGTTCCACCCCGGCGCCAGGATGGAGATCGCCTGGTTCGAAGGCCCGGCGACCGACTTCGTCGACGCCTCGGAGCGGATGAGCCACTCGGACCTGCGCAGCAAACACCTCATCGCCAACCCGGCCATCACGTTCAACGGCGACAAGGCCGTAGTGGAGACCAACGCGATGCTGATCGGCGAGAACATCGCGCTGAGCCTGGGCTTCACCGTTCACAGCCGATTCATCGACCGGGTCGAGAAACGCGACGGCGCATGGGCAATCGTGCACCGCTTCAGCGTCTACGACAACGGGACGTTCACCTTCCCGCTCGGCCTCGTCGACATCGACCAGGCCGTCGTCACGAAGTACCCACGCGAATACGCCGCACTCGCCTACGTGCTGGAGAAGTCCGGTTACCCGATCGACCGCGTGTTCCCCACCAGGGGCAGCGACCTGGAACGCGAGATCAAGGACGCCGCGGCCAAGTGGCTGGCCGCCTGAACTCGTCGCGAAGGCCGCTCCTGCGACAAACCACTCGGCAGTCCTCCCAGTCGTACATACGCGGTGGAGGGATGGCCTTGAGGGCCTCGTCAGCGAAGTCGCCGCCATGCGCACGGCGATGGCGCAGGTCGCCGACTCGGTCACCGGTCCGCGGCACGGCATCGCCGACGCGGAGACCGCGCATGAAGTCGCACCCAAGTACGAGTTCGAAACTTCCCTGCGGGTCATCGTCGACCGCCCCGGCGACCACGAGTCACCGTCGCCGACAAGTTCGGTGCGGACCTGATACTGGGCATCAAGATCAACACAGGGCTCGACATGCGGACCGGCTGTCATCTGACAGCTGTCGCGCACCAGCGCGGCACCCCCACCATTCCGGAGTACGGCGGATAGAACGGATCACTTCACGCTGGTCAGGAACCGCTCCCATGACTGTGACGGAATCATCAGGTGACCGGCCTGCCTGGCCTTGGTGTCACGAACAAGGACCTCACTGGGAGGTGTCGCCACCTCAACGCAGTTGGCCGTATTGGGCGAGTAACTGGACGTACGCCAACGTAAAGAGCCAAGGTAGCTCGTCATGCGCAGTCAACTCCTGTGCTCGCGGATCTTCTGCTTCAGGATCGACATCGACTCGTGGAACCCAAGACTGTTGGCTGTCAACTGGGTCCACGCGTACCGGTACGCGTCGACATCAACCTGATCTTCAAGATATAGGCCGCCAAGCAGCGTGTCCAAGCTAGCAAAAGTTGCACCGTCCTTCAGGTTGTAGAGCGAGAACGGAATGCCCATCGCCGCATGTCCAGGCAAGGACAGGGGCAGAATCTGTACCGTCGCGACACGCTCCTCCACGAGTTGTACGACGTGCTCCAACTGAGCCGCCATCACCTCCTTACCGCCAACCGGGTGCATGAGCGCCGCTTCGTTGATGACAGCCCATACCTCGGTGCCAGCCTCCCGCGCCCTGTCTTTGCGTTCCATCCGTAGATCGCCGCGTTGCTCAAGCTGTTGCTTGTCAACAGTCGGATTGGCCAACTGAAGGAGTGCCTCGTAGTACGCACGGGTCTGGAGCAGACCGGTGATCACGTCGATCGTGAAGACGTTGATACTTCGTGAGTCAGCTTCCAACTCAAGCAGATCGGCCAACTTGGGAGTGAGTTCGGCAAGGTACTGGTGCCACCAGCCACGTCGACGGCTCTGCCGCGCAAGCTCGGCGAGGGAGTTCGCCACGTCCTTGTCGACGCCGTACGCCTCGCACAGCGTCAGAACGACATCACCGGTGATACCCATCTCCGCGCGCTCGGTCCGCGACAGCTTGCCCTTGTCGTAGTCCGTGCGTTCAGCGACTTGGTCGAGCGTGAGTCCGGCCTGCGCTCGCAACCGCTTCAACGCTTCGGCGACTCGTCGACGCCTCAACGGCGGAACATTGGCGGCCACGGCAGCACCCCGATCGAGTGAAAACAAGGCTTGTCGATCCACAACTGTTGCGAATCGGCATCATCAGGGTCAGTCTAGTCCCCAGGCATCGACCGACTGGAGGCCCCGTGTCCACAATGAACCAACAGCTCACCGACGACCTGCGCAACGTCGACTTCACCACGCTGGTCAGCCGGTTCGTCACCGATCAGGCGCCGCGCGTGTTCGCGGTCGTGGTCGAGTACGGCGAACAGACCGACGCGGAGATCATCGGCTGGGGCATGGAACTCCCCTGCGGCGCGTACATGGTGACCACCGACGGTCGGAACCAGTACGTGTTGACCGAACCGGAGCACGCACTTCGCTATGTCCACAGCCGTACGAACACCACCCCGCACCTCGTCTGGGCAACACCCAACCCGGACAAGTGACCAAAAAGGACGGAAACGACCGGGAACGCACTCGTCGAGGACGAACTGGCCATCTCGGGGATGACCTCGAAAAACGGCGACCGTCAACTCGGCGCCGCGACCACCGAACGACGATCAATCCTTTCCTGGTTCCAATCCGGCATCGATTCCAGCATCTTCGTATGCCTTGACCTTCTCAAGGCACAGACCGCAGCCACTGCTTCCGTCACAACGAAAATGGCTGTCCAGAATGACGCTACCAGGCTCGTTCGGGGATCGCGGGATCGGCGCGCCTTGGGTAGTTTCGTTCACAACGCCGCGCAGATCACCCAGGACATTCTGCGCTATCCCTTTCTCGCTGCCGACATCGAGCACCTCGACGAGCTCGTTGCCGAACCGGTTGAACGCGCCGACCAACGGATCTACCACCTCACGCCAGTGAGGCCGATTGGCGGTCCACAGACCAGGGGGAACCCGAAGCCAGTCGGCGCGTTCCACTTCGACTGACTCTTTGACCTCCTCGACTATTTCGCCGCCGACCAGCGAGCTGATAACTCCCACGATCGTGGCACCCGCTGCGCCCGCGAGTCCAGCGGTCGCGGCGAACGGCAGCGCGATCAGGGAACCGATGACGGCGTTCGCGATATCCTTGCGGTTTCGTAGCTCTCAAGTTGACCTTCGAACCGAGCAAGCGCATTTCCCCTGTGCTCCTGAGCCGCAAGGCGCAGTTCTTTCGGGTCCGCGTGGATATCAGGCACAGTGCCTCCCCCTGTCCCGCATGCTGTCCGCCGAATGGAAATGTCCGGTCATGATGCCCGAGACGGGTGGGCCATGCGACAACTCCGCTGACGGCGCCCGACAAATGATCATTCGAGCGACGACCGCCTGATTGATCATGGCGCCGACACGTGCTACCAACAAAACCGCCCCGGCGTCACGAGAAGTGACGCCGGGGCGGTGGTCAAAACCAGGCCTACTCGAAGATCTCGCCCTTCTCGGCCTTCTCGACCAGGGAGGCCGGGGGCTCAAAGTGGGCGCCGTAGCGCGAGGCCAGCTCACGGGACCTGGCGACGAAACCCTTCAGGCCGCCGGGGTAGCCGTTGATGTACTGGATCACGCCACCGGTCCACGGCGGGAAGCCGATGCCCATGATGGAGCCGATGTTGGCGTCCGGGATCGAGGTCAGCACACCCTCGTCGAAGCACTTCACCGTCTCCAGCGCCTCGGCGAAGAGCATCCGCTCCTTCATGTCCTCGAAGGGGATTTCCTTCGAGCCCGAGCCGAAGGCCTCAGCCAAGCCTGGCCACAGACCTGTGCGCTTGCCGTCGGTGTAGTCGTAGAAACCGGCTCCTGTCGAACGGCCCTTGCGCTCGTATTCCAGGACCAGCTTGTCGATCACGGCCTCCGACGGGTGCGTCACCCAGGTTCCGCCCGCTGCCTCGATGCCTGCCTTCGTCTCCTCGCGGATCTTGCGGGGCAGGGTCAGGGTCAGCTCGTCCAGCAGTTGCAGCGGCGGGGCCGGGTACCCGGCCTGGCTGCCCGCCTGCTCGATCGACGGCACCGCGAGGCCTTCGCCGACCATGGCCACCGCTTCGTTGATGAACGTGCCGATCACGCGGCTGGTGAAGAACCCGCGGCTGTCGTTCACCACGATCGGGGTCTTCTTGATCTGCTGCGCCACGTCGATCGCCTTGGCCAGCGCCGCGTCGCTCGTCCTCGCGCCCCGGATGATCTCCAGCAGCGGCATCTTGTCCACCGGCGAGAAGAAGTGCAGGCCGATGAAGTCCTCCTGGCGCTGCACGCCCTCGGACAGTCCCGTGATCGGCAGCGTGGAGGTGTTCGAGCCGAGCAGCGCGTCCGGCGCCACGAAGCCCTCGATCTCCTGGAACACCTTGTGCTTGAGCGACGGGTCCTCGAAGACCGCCTCGATCACCAGGTCCGCGCCCGCCGCGTCCTCGGGCTTCTCGGTCGGGGTGATCCTGGCCAGCACCTCGTCGGCCTTCTCCTGCGTGAGCTTGCCGCGGGAGACGGCCTTGGCGAGGATCTTCTCCGAGTAGGCCTTGCCCTTCTGCGCCGCCTCAAGGGAAACGTCCTTGAGCACGACGTCGATCCCTGAGCGGGCACAGGAGTACGCGATGCCCGCGCCCATCATGCCCGCGCCGAGCACGAGGGCCTTGCGCGCGGTGTACTTCTCGTAGCCGTCCGGGCGGGAGCCGCCGGAGTTGATGTGCTGCAGGTCGAAGAAGAACGCCTTGATCATGTTCTTCGCCACCTGGCCGGTCAGCAGGTCGACGAAGTAGCGCGTCTCGATCAGCGACGCGGTGTCGAAGTCCACCTGGGAGCCTTCGACCGCCGCGGCCATGATGTTGCGCGGCGCGGGCATGTTCGCGCCCTTGAGCTGCTTGCGCAGGTTCGACGGGAACGCGGGCAGGTTCGCGGCGAACGACGGGTTCGACGGCGTGCCACCGGGGATCTTGTAGCCCTTGACCTCCCACGGCTGCACGGCCTCCGGGTTGGCCTTGATCCAGGTCTTGGCGTTCGCGATCATCTCGTCCGGCGTGGCCACGACCTCGTGCACCAGGCCGATCTCCTTGGCCTTGGCGGGCTTGTTGCGCTGGCCCTGCAGCAGGACGTTCAGCAGCGCGCCCTGGATACCCAGCAACCGCACGGTCCGCACGACACCGCCACCACCGGGCAGCAGGCCCAGCGTGACCTCGGGCAGGCCGATCTGGCTTCCCTTGGCGTCCAACGCGATCCGGTACTTGCACGCCAGCGCGATCTCCAGGCCACCGCCGAGCGCGGCACCGTTGATGGCCGCGACCACCGGTTTGGGCAGCAGCTCCAGCCTGCGCAGGTCGGCCTTGCCGCCGTTGACGCGCTCGGTGATCTCGGCCGCGTCGGCCTTGGTGGACTTGCTCATCAGCTTCAGGTCGCCACCGGCGAAGAAGGTCTTCTTCGCCGACGTGATGATCACGCCGGTGACCTTGTCCTGCTCGGCGTACAGCCGGTCGATCGTCTCGTGCATCGACCGGAAGTACGTGTCGTTCATCGTGTTCGCCGACTGGTTCGGGTCGTCCATCGTCAGCGTGACGATGCCGTCCGCGTCCTGCTCCCAGCGAATCATGTTCTCGGTCATCGGTTCGCCGCTCCTCAGACGCGCTCGATCAGGGTGGCCAGGCCCATGCCGCCACCGATGCACAGGGTGACCACGGCCCGGCGGGCTTCGCGGCGTTCCAACTCGTCGACCATGGTGCCGGTGATCATGGCGCCGGTCGCGCCGAGCGGGTGGCCCATCGCGATCGCGCCACCGTTGACGTTCAGCTTCTCGTCCGGGATGGCCAGGTCCTTCTGGAACTTCAGCACGACCGACGCGAACGCCTCGTTCAGCTCGAACAGGTCGATGTCCTCGACGCCGAGACCGGCGGTCTTCAGCAGCTTCTGCGTGGCCGGTGTCGGGCCGGTCAGCATGATCGTCGGGTCCGAGCCGGTGACCGCGGTGGCCACGATCCGGGCCCGCGGGGTCAGGCCGAGGTCCTTGCCGACCTGCTCGTTGCCGACCAGCAGCAGTGCGGCACCGTCGACGATGCCGGACGAGTTGCCCGCGTGGTGCACGTGGTTGATCTTCTCGACCCAGTGGTACTTCTGCAGCGCCACCGCGTCGAAGCCGCCCATCTCACCGATGCCCTCGAAGGACGGGTTCAGCTTGGCCAGGCCCTCGCGGGTGGTGTCCGGGCGCATGTGCTCGTCGTGGTCCAGCAGGACGACGCCGTTGCGGTCCTTGACCGGCACGACGGACTTGGCGAAGTAACCGCCCGCCCATGCCTTGGCCGCGAGTTCCTGCGAGCGCAACGCGTACGAGTCGACGTCGTCACGCGAGAAACCCTCGATGGTGGCGATCAGGTCCGCGCCGATGCCCTGCGGCACGAAGTAGGTCTCGTAGCTGGTCTCCGGGTCCATCGCCCACGCGCCGCCGTCCGAGCCCATCGGCACGCGCGACATCGACTCGACGCCACCGGCGATGATCAGCTCGTCCCAGCCGGACCGGACCTTCTGCGCGGCCTGGTTGACCGCTTCGAGGCCGGAGGCGCAGAACCGGTTGACCTGCACGCCGGCGACGTTGTCCGGCAGGCCCGCGGCGATCGCGGCGGTGCGCGGGATCACGGCGCCCTGGTCGCCGACCGGCGACACGACACCGAGGATCAGGTCGCTGACCCGGTCGGTGTCCAGGTTCGGGTGCCGGGTGCGCAGCTCGTCGATCAGCCCGGTCACCAGCGAGATCGGCTTGACCCCGTGCAGTGAGCCGGTCTTCTTCCCCCGACCGCGAGGCGTTCGGATCGCCTCGTAGATGAACGCTTCTGTGCTCACGCCGAAGTTCCTCTCACCCGCACTGGTGTGGCTAATGCTCATTCACATAATGGAACGAATCCGCTGCTTGTCAAGCACATGACCCTGATCTAGCTTTGTTATGGACCGATTACGAGACGGAGGTCACTCCCGCCGTGAACAGCCGACCGCGAAACCGCAGGGCGCAGCTGACCGACGCTGCCGCCGAGCTGTTCCGCAGGCGCGGCTACCACGGGGTGAGCGTCAACGACATCGCCGCGGCGGCCGGGGTGACAGGCCCGGCCGTCTACCGGCACTTCCGCGGCAAGCAGGACGTCCTGGCGCACGTGCTGCTGACCGGTCTCGACCGGTTCGGCCTGGCCACCGACCAGGCGCTTGCCCAGGACAAGCCGCTGCACGCGCTGGTCGAGACGGTCTCCGCGCTGGCCGTGGAACGCCGGGAGATCACCGCGCTGTGGCGCTGGCAGGGCCGCTACCTGGACAAAGCCGACCAGGTCAAGATCCGCAAACGCGGCGCGGAGCTGATGGGCGACTGGATCACGACGCTGCGCGACGCCCGGCGCGAGTTGCCGCTCGCCGACGCCGAGCTGCTGAGCTGGGCGGCGCTGAGCGTGTTCGGCAGCGTCGCCGACCACCACGTGTCGCTGCCCAAGCGCAGATTCGAGCAACTGCTCGGCCGCCTCGCCTGCGCGGTGCTGCGCAGCACGGTCCCGGCCACGCAGGCGTCGGCGCAGCCGGACTGGCAACGCCCGGCCGCTCCGGTGTCCCGGCGGGAGGAACTGCTCACCGTGGCCACGCAGCTGTTCCGTGAGCGCGGCTACCGCGACGTGAGCATGGAGGACATCGGCGCGGCCGCGGGAATCGCCGGACCGAGCATCTACCGGCACTTCGGCGGCAAAGCGGAACTGCTGGTGGCGGCGGGTTACCGGATGGCGGACCGGTTGCACACGGACGCGCGGCGGGTGATCGCCAACGCGGCCACACCGCACGAGGCGCTGACCGACCTGGTCGGCTCCTATGTGGACATCGTGTCCCGGTCGGACGACCTGTTCTCGGTGTTCGCGGGCGAGCTCGGCAACGTCCCCGACCGCGACCGCAAGGAACTGGTCCGCGTGCAACGCGCGTACGTCGCCGAATGGGTGACGTTGCTGCGAACCGTTGCGCCGGAACTGCCCGAGCCGGAAGCTCGGATCGCCGTGCACGCGGCGCTGACCATCGTCAACGACCTGACCAGAACACCGAGGATCACCACCCGGCCAGGCCTGGTGACCGAGCTGACCGGGCTTGCGATGGCCGTACTGGACCAAGCAGCGGAGGCTGGCAGTGACAACGACGCACGTGCCCGGCGCGACGAGGTTTGACGAGTGGCTGCTGAACAAGCGCTGGCGTAGCAGCGAGTTGACGGACACACCGCACGGTTCCAGCCTGACAGCTGTGCCGGGCGACGGCGGGATACCGCTGGTCGGGCACTCGCTTGAAGCGTTGCGGCTCGGCCTGGACTTCGGGCTGAAGCGCTACGAGACGTACGGCCCGGTTTCCTGGATGAACGTGTTCGGCGTGCGGATGGTCATGGTCACGGGCGGCGACGCGACCCAGGTCGTGATGACCAACAAGGACAAGGTCTTCTCCCAGCGGGGCTGGGAGTACTTCATCGGGCCGTTCTTCCGCCGCGGCCTGATGCTGCTGGACTTCGACGAGCACATGTTCCACCGCAGGCTGATGCAGCAGGCGTTCACCCGGCAACGGCTGACCGGCTACCTCGGTCACGTGGCCGCGGCGGCGGCAGGCGGCGTGAAATCGTGGCAGCCCGGCAGGCTGCTGATGTACCCGGCGCTGAAGCGGCTCACGTTGGACATCGCGGGCAGCGTGTTCATGGCCGCGGCGCTCGGCAAGGAGAAGGACGCGCTGAACAAGGCGTTCGTCGACACCGTGCGAGCGGGAACGTCCCTGATCCGCTTCCCGGTTCCCGGCGGCCGCTGGAAAGCGGGACTCCGGGGCAGGCAGGTCCTCGAGGACTTCTTCCGCCGCACGATCCCGGCCAAGCGGGCAGGCGACTCCGACGACCTGTTCGCGGGTCTGTGCCACGCCCGGACCGACGAAGGTTCGGCGTTCAGCGACGACGACGTCGTCAACCACATGATCTTCCTGATGATGGCAGCGCACGACACGACCACCATCACGACGACAACAGCCACCTACTACCTGGCCAAGCACCCGGAATGGCAGGACCGCGTCCGCGCGGAATGCGTCGAGGCAGGCCCCGGCCCGCTGGACATCGACGCGCTGGAAAGCCTGACAGACCTGGACATGGTGATCAAGGAGTCGCTGCGGCTGGTCGCCCCGGTCCCCTCGTTGGCCCGCAAAACCGTGCGGGACACCGAGATCCTCGGCCACTACATCCCAGCGAACACAATGATCTCGTTGACCCCATGGGTGACGCAGATGCTCCCGGAACTGTGGCCGAACCCGACCCGGTTCGACCCGGAACGCTTCAGCGAGCAACGACGTGAGGACAAGGTCCACCGTTACGCCTGGCTGCCCTTCGGCGGCGGGGCGCACAAGTGCATCGGGCTGCACTTCGGCATGCTGGAAGTGAAGACGCTGCTGCACCAACTGCTGGCGAACTACCGGTTGTCGGTCCCGGAGGACTACGAAGTCCGTTGGGACACAACAGCTCTCCCGGCACCGTCGGATGGTTTGCCGATCACCCTGATGCGGTGACATTCCGGGTTTTCCCCGATCGGCGTAACACCTTGGTGCAACCGCAGAGGGAGATTCGGGCAAGGTCTCCGCTGGGGCGTTGATGCCGATGTCAGCGTTATGTCTTGCTTGGTGTCGCGTAATCCCGACAGCAAGTAGGAGATCCTATGCTGAAGTTCCTGAGGGCAGGGGCGCTTGTGGGGCTCGCAGTCGCGGCGACCGTCGTCCCCGTCACGGGTGCCACCGCAGCCTCACCTTCCACCGGCACCAAGGTCGTCGCTGCTGGGCAGAGCACGACGCAGGTCGACAGCTACTGGACGCCGGAGCGGATCGCTTCGGCCAAGCCATATGTCGCCCCCGAAGCACAGACCAACGCGAGTACCACCACTCGGCGCACGCAGGGCGAGCCCGTGCGAATCCCCGGCACGAGACCCAGTTCCGGGCAGGCGGGCGTCCAGGCCAGTGTGTGGGGAACCATCGGCAGGCTGTATTTCTCCATCGGTGACGGCAACTACATCTGTAGCGCCAATGTGGTGGCGTCCGACAACGGCGACACCATCGCCACCGCACGCCACTGCGGGTTCAACGACAACGGCCAGAACTACCGCTTCGCCCCCGCGTACGACAGGGGAAACGCCCCACACGGCTGGTGGTCGTGGCGGCTCGCCGTGGTCGTGCTGGGCGACGGCGACACGGCGTTCGTCGTGTTGAACACCCAGAACGGCAGGCACGTCCAGAACGTCGTGGGGTCCAGCGGCGTCGCGTTCAACCACAATCCCACCTCGGACTACACGTACCTGCTCGGCCTGCCCGGCGACAAGGACTACGCGGTCTGGTGCCACGGCTGGCCGAAGACCCGGGACAACGGACGGACCGTGGCCCTGAGGGACTGCAACGGAATGGGCGGCGGGGCGAGCGGCGGTCCGTTCGCCTACGGCTACAACTCCGGCACAGGCGACGTCTACCAGAACGGAACGTACCTCGGCAGCTGCGGCGGCGAAGCGTGCGGGCCGTGGTTCGCGAACACCGAACTGGAAGCGTGGCAGGGCGCCAAGGGCGCATGACCACGTGACTCGTGAGTGTTGGGTCCGGTAAGAACCGGACCCAACACTCACGATGTCACACGGCGGAATTCTTCAGAGGTCACGCTCTGGCGCGCGGGTCATGTCTCAGTCCAAGTCGTGCACGAACCAGAGCTGGTTCGCGTGGTCGTCGCCACGGCACCAGTACAACTGCACCCTGGTCCCGTTGCCGACATCAGCCCTGGCGTCAGCGTCCAGGCACAGTTCATGGTTGGCACCGTTGCGGAAGCGCTTGCCGTCCCGCCACCACTTCTGGTGCTCCTTGCCGTTGCAGGGCCACAGCACCACGTCGCCGCCCTCGCGCTTGCTGAAGCCGTCCAGGCAGAGGTCGCCTTGCTTGATCTCACCGGTGTCCCTGTCCAGATCCCACCGCTGGTTGTCGTTCCCGTGGCAACCCCACACTTGAACTCGGATCTGTTTGGTGTCGCCTACTTTCTCGTTGCTGTTGTCCAAACACAGCCCTCGGACACCGTTCTCGACCACCTCGCGGTCGTCGGCCATGGCCGGAGTGGCAGGCAGCAGGCCAAGCGCCGCAACGACTCCCGCCAGCAGAAGGCTCCTCATCCTCACCCGGATCACAATCCTTTCGTCGTGTGCCGTTTGGACACACGGGGGACATTACGCCGGATCTCGATTCGATAAACTGTCCAAACAGGAAATGCACACTGGCGGGTTCGTTCCCCGACACGGACGGAGTAGGAGCCGTGACACGGAGAACAGGGAGTCGCCGACCGGCACGCGGACGTGTTAATGTCACCGACGTGACTACCGGGTCGGCCAAGAGCCAAGCACAGACGGGATCCCCGGTCCTGTCATGACCACCCGGCGGGCCAGAGGCCCGCCACCCTCTCCCACTCAGTCGAACGACCTGGTGAAGGGAGAGGAGGTGAGAACATGACAGAACCCTTCGCACCGTACGTCGCCGCACAGCGCGACGGCACAGTCCTGACCGGACACGTGGTGAGCGAGATGCCCTTCGGCGTCTTCGTCGAACTGGCGCCGGAGATCCACGGCCTGCTGGTCGGAGCCAAGCTGCCGGAAGGCACCGAGGTCCAGGTGAAGATCCTGGACGTCGACGTCGAGAAGCAGCGGATGAGCCTCACCCAGGCATGAGCCGGGTAGCGCTCGCGGCAAGGCGCCTTGCCGCGATCACGCCCTCACCCCGCTGTTCGGGACCGCGCTGCTCGAGACGGCACTGTGCAGTGCGGTGTCGAGGATCTCGGCCCACCGGTCGATGATCCCCGCCCGCCGCTTGCTGTCGTCGGTCAGCAGGTTCGCCAAACCCAGACCACGAGCCATGTCCAGCGTCGCCTGGACGATCTCCCGGACGCCCGGCGTGCTCTCGTCGACGCCGAGCAGTTCCAGCGCGAGTTTGTGCGTCTCCCGCCCGAGGTGGGCTTCGAGCGTCACGACGGACTCGCGCAACTGCGGATCCGACGTCGCCGCGACCCACATGTGCAACGCCGCACGAAAAAGCGGCCCCGTGTACAACCGCACGATCAAATCCACCACCGCACGAGTCCGCTCCGGACCGGTCGGCAGGTCGATGCTGTGCTCCCGCGTCCACAACCGCCGAGCGTCACCGACGAACTCGACGGCAGCGGCGAACAGATCCTCCCTGGTCGGGAAGTGGTGCTGAGCAGCACCCCGGGACACACCAGCCCGTTCAGCGACAACAGCGACCGTACTCCCGGCCCAGCCCAGCTCGGCCAGCGCCTCGATGGCGGCCTCCAGCAGCCGCTGCCGAGTGGCACGACTACGGTCCTGTTGCGGCTGACGCACAGCAATGCTCCTAGTAAGACTTCGGCAACCCCAGCGAGTGCTGGGCGACGAAGTTCAGGATCATCTCACGGCTGACCGGCGCGATCCGGCCGACCCTCGAGGCGAGCACCAGTCCCCCAAGACCGAACTCACTGGCCATGCCGTTGCCACCGTGCGTGTGCAACGCCTGGTCGGCAGCCTTCGCCGCGGCCTCGGCAGCAGCGTATTTGGCCATGTTGGCGGCCTCACCGGCAGCCATGTCGTTGCCCGCGTCGTAGAGCGCGGCGGCCTTCTGCGTCATCAACCGGGCCAGCTCGATGTTGATGTGCGACTCCGCCAAGGGGTGCGACAGACCTTGATGGGCGCCGATCGGCTGTCCCCAGACACTCCGGGTCTTGGCGTACTCAGTCGCCTTGTCCAATGCGAGACGGCCGATCCCTGTGGAGAAAGACGCGGCCATGATCCGCTCCGGGTTCAGACCGGCGAACAGCTGCGCCAGCGCCGCGTCCTCCGAGCCCACGAGCGCGTCGGCGGGCAGCCGCACGTCGTCGAGGAACAACGTGAACTGGCGGTCCGGCGACACCATCTCCATGTCGATCTTCTGGTACGTGAAACCCTTCGCGTCCGTCGGCACGATGTACAGCGCGGGCTTGAGCTTGCCGGTCCTGGCGTCCTCGGTGCGTCCCACGATCAGCACCGCGTCGGCGCCGTCGACCCCGGAGATGAACACCTTCTGGCCGGACAGCACCCAGTCACCGCCGTCCCGGCGGCCGGTGGTGACGATCCTGTGCGAGTTCGAGCCCGCGTCCGGCTCGGTGATGCCGAACGCCATCACCACGCTGCCGTCGGCGAACCGCGGCAGCCACTCCTGCTTCTGCGCGTCCGTGCCGAACCTGGCGATGATCGTCGCGCAGATCGCCGGGGACACCACCATCATCAACAGCGGGCACCCGGACGCCGACAGCTCCTCGCAGACAGCCGCCAGGTCACCGATGCCGCCGCCACCGCCGCCGAACTCCTCCGGCACGTTCACGCCGAGGTAGCCGAGTTTCCCCGCTTCCTGCCACAGCTCGGTGGTGTGCCCGCCTTCGCGCGCCTTCTTGACGTAGTAGTCGTGGCCGTACCGCTTGCCCAGGTCGGACACCGCCTTGCGCAGTGCCAGCCGCTCTTCGGACTCAACAAAGCTCATCAGGTGTATCCCAATCGTTTCGCGGCCAGGCCGGTGAGGATTTCGGTGGTGCCACCGCCGATCCCGAGGATCCGCATGTCACGGTACTGCCGCTCGACCTCGGCCTCGCGCATGTAGCCGATGCCGCCGTGCAGCTGTACCGCCTTGTCGACCACCCATTCGCCCGTCTCGACCGCGGTGTTCTTGGCGAAACAGGCCTCGGCGATCACGTCTTCGCCCGCCAGGTACCGCAGCGCGATGCTGCGGGTGTACGTGCGGGCCACGTCGATCTTGCGTGCCATGTCGGTCAGGGTGTGCTGCACGAGCTGCCGGGAGATCAGCGGACGACCGAAGGTCTCCCTCAGCCGCGCCCAGTCCAGCGTCAGGTCCAATGCCCGCTGTGCGGCGGCGTACGCCTGGACCGCGAGCGAGAGCCGTTCGGTGACGAAGTGCTGCGCGACCTGGATGAACCCGGTGTTCTCCGCGCCGACGAGGTTGCCCGCGGGCACCCGGCAATCCACATAGGACAGCTCGGCGGTGTCGGAGCAGAGCCAGCCCATCTTGTCCAGCCGTCGCGAGACCGTGAAACCGGGGGTGCCGCGCTCGACGACCAGCAAGGAGATGCCGTGTGCGCCCGGTTCGCCGGTCCGCACGACCGTGGTGACGAAGTCCGCCCGGCAGCCGGAGGTGATGAACGTCTTGGCGCCGTTGACGATGTAGTCGTCGCCGTCCCGCTTGGCGGTCGTGGCGATGTTGGCGACGTCGGACCCGCCGCCCGGCTCGGTCACCGCGAGCGACCCGATCATGTCCCCGGCCAGCGTCGGCCGGACCCAGCGCTCGATCTGTCCCGCGTCGCCGGAGGAGATGATGTGCGGCACCGCGATCCCGCAGGTCAGCAGGGACGCGATCAGGCCACCGGCGGCACCGGCGTACAGCAGTTCCTCGGCGATGGTCAGCGCGTCGAGGTAGTCGCCGCCACCACCGCCTGCTTCTTCGGGGAACGCGACCCCGAGCAGGCCCAGCTCACCCGCCTTGCGGTGCAGGTCGCGCGGGAGTTCACCGGCGCGTTCCCAGTCATCCTGATGGGGGATCACGTCGGCCGCCATGAACCGGCGCACGGTCTGCCTGAGCGCTTCGCGTTCGGGCGTGCGGAAGGGATCGCTGATGTCGACACCGCTCACAGCACACACCGTGGCACGACCCCGGGACAAAATCAAGCACGCGTGCTTGTTTTAGGGTGTCGACCACCTGGGAAAACCCAGGGGATGAAGCTCCTCGGTATTCCCGTGCCCACGCCGTTCAGCGTCGCTCGCGCCCTGCTCGACCGCACCAGGCGCGCTGTCTGGTCGTGTCCCGGGCGAGTGCACATCGAGGTCCACGGTGTGCAGGGACCGAGTGGGGCCAGGGTGGCCCGGCGAGTGGAGAAACGGCTGGCCGAACAGCCGGGCGTGGTCTGGGCGAAGGTCAACGCGCCCGCGTCCAGGGCGATCGTCCAGGTCGACGCGGACGTGCGGACCGCCGAGCTGGTCAAGGTCGTCGAGCGGGCCGAATCCGAACCGGACAGCGACGAGGAGCGGATCGCCGAGGACGAGCTGCACCACCCCGCCGACGGCGCCACCGGCACGCGGCTGGTGCAGACGCTGGCGGTGGACGCGTTCGGGCTGGTGCTCTCGGCGATCACGAAGATCTCCCCGTGGGCACCGCTGCCCGCCGAGGTGGCCGGTCTGATGTCGGCGATCGACATGCACCCCAAGCTCAAGGCCAAGCTCGGCCAGTACATGAACGGCCACGAACGCGCGGACTCGGCCACGTCGATGCTCGCGGCGGTCGCACATGGCCTCTCCGCACGCAGCGAGAGCACCATGCTGGACGCCGCACAGCGCGTGCAGCAGTACCGGGAAGCCAAGGCGCACAAGGACGCGTGGTGCGAAGCCGAGGCGAAGCTGATCACCGGCCCCGACGACGCGGGCGCGGATCCCGTCGTGACCGAACGGCCGCGGCCGATCCCCGAAGGCCCGGCGGAACGCTACGCCCACCGGGCACTGGTGACAGGCGCCGCCGCGGGAGCCGTCGCGTTGCCGTTCGCCGGACCTCGACGGGCCATGGGCCTGGCGTTGGCCTCGCTGCCGAAGGCCGTGGGGGTCGGCAGGGCCGCGTTCGCGGCGCACCTCGGCCGGGTGCTGGCCAGGCGCGGCACGCTCGTGATGGACCGGTCCGCGTTGCGACTGCTGGACAGCGTCGACGTCCTGGTGCTGGACACGTCGTCGCTGAGTTCGGACAAGTGGCTGCTCAACGATCTGATCCCGTTGCCGGGCAACGAACCCGCGGACCTGGTCGAGCGCGCGTTCGAGCTGTTCGACCCGGCGGACCCGGACACCGTGCGGCACAACGGCGAGTGGTCGCTGGGACCGGTCGACGACCTCGGGCTGGACGGCCGCACAGGCGCACGGCAGCGCAAGAAGCTGGAGTCCCGGGGCAAGGTTCTCGGTCTGGCCCACGGCGGCCACTTGGAAGGGGTATTGGCCGCGAGCAAGGAACCGTCGCCCGCCGTGCACGCGATCACCACAGCCGCACGGGACATCGGACTGGAACTGGTCACGGTGACCGACAACGCGATCGGCACGACCCGGCAACTGCAGGGCGAGGACCGTGTCGTCATGGTTGTTTCCAGTGACCGCAAGGCCCTCGGCACGGCGGACTGCGGCATTGGCGTGCACGACAACGGCACTCCCCCGCCGTGGGGAGCACATCTGTTGGTGGGCACGGACTTGGACGCGGTCGTGATGCTCGTGGAAGCCACGCAGGCAGCGCGGCTGGTCAACCGGGACGGCATCCGTTTCGCGCAGGCGGCCAGCGGGATCGGCGCGGTCGGGTCGTTGAACTCCCGGCGAACCAGCCCGGCGGAGAGCAGCCTGCGCGCGGTGAACGGCGGCGCGACCCTGGCATTCGTGGACGGCGTGTGGCGGGCACGGCAGGTGCGTGGCAAGAGCGCTCCTCCCGACACGGCACGACCGTGGCACCTGATGCCCGTCGACATGGTGCTGAAAGCCGTCCAGTCCGACCCGGACGGCCTGTCGGCGAGCGAGGCCGAGCGGCGGCGACGCGGGACGTCCACCCGGGACAGCGTGCCCAACACGAGCCTGGGCAGCGCCTTCCTGGCCGAACTGGCCAATCCGCTCACCCCGGTACTCGCAGGTGGAGCGGCGCTGTCGGCGGCGGTCGGGTCACCGGCGGACGCCGCACTGGTCGCCGGGATCACCGGTGTGTCCGCGTTGATCGGTGCGGTGCAGCAGGTCAAGACCGAGCGGTCGCTGGCCGAACTGCTGTCCCGGTCCGCGGTCCGCACCACCGTGGTCCGGGACGGGCAGCGAACACCGATCGACGCGGACGACCTGGCGCCGGGCGACATCGTCGACCTCGACGCGGGCGACGTCGTCCCGGCCGACTGCCGCCTGGTCGACGCCTCGGGCCTCGAGGTCGACGAGTCCTCCCTGACCGGCGAATCGCTGCCGGTGGCCAAGAACCCGGCCCCGGTCGTCGCGGAACTGGCCGAGCGCACGTCGATGCTGTACGAGGGCACGACGATCGCGGCCGGTCACGCGAAAGCAGTCGTCGTCGCGGTGGGAGACGCGACCGAGGTCGGCCGCAGCATGGCCGCCGCGCACAAGGACACGCCGGTCACAGGCGTCGAGGCCAGGCTCGCGGAACTGACCAAGCACGCGCTGCCGGTGGCGATCGGGTCCGCTGCCGCTGTGTCCGGCGCGGGCCTGCTGCACGGCGTGCCGATGCGGGAAAGCCTCGGCGCCGCGGTGAACCTCGCGGTCGCGTCCGTCCCGGAAGGGCTCCCCTTCCTGGTCAACGCCGCCCAACTGGCCGCCGCCCGCCGGTTGGCGGACAAGGGCGCGCTGGTGCGCAATCCGCGGACGATCGAGGCACTCGGCCGGGTGGACGTGCTGTGCTTCGACAAGACCGGAACGCTTACCGAGGGCAGGCTCAGCGTCGGCCAGGTCGACGCGGTGGGCAAGTCGAAGCAGGACGTGCTGACCGCGGCGATGCGAGCGACCCCGCACGCCGACGACCCGGAAGACCTGGCGCACCAAACCGATCGCGCGGTCTTGCAGGGCGCGCGCGACGCGCAGGTGCAGACCAATGGCTGGAAGAAGGTCTCCACGCTGCCGTTCGAGCCGTCCCGCGGCTACCACGCGGCCGTCGGGGACACCGGCCACGGACATGTGTTGAGCGTCAAAGGCGCGCCGGAAGTGATCCTCCCCCGGTGCCGCAACAAACGAGGCATGCTGCGGCGCGCGGAGAAGCTGGCCGCCGCCGGGCATCGAGTCCTCGCCGTCGCCGAAAGGCCCGTCGACTCGGACGAAGTGACCGACGACTGCGTGCGGGACCTGAAGCTGCTGGGCTTCCTGGCGTTGACCGACCCGGTCCGCGACAGCGCGCCACCCGCCGCTGCCGCACTGCGGGACGCGGGCGTGCAGATCGTGATGATCACCGGTGACCACCCGGCCACCGGTGAGGCGATCGCGAGCAAGGTCAACGGGTCGAGTGATTCCACTGTGGTCACCGGCGGCGAGCTCGAAGACCTCGGTGACGAGGAACTGGCCGAGCTGTTGCCCGAAGTGGACGTGATCGCCCGGTGCAGTCCGGCGCAGAAGGTCCGGATCATCCAGGCGTACCGCAAGATGGGCCGGGTGGTGGCGATGACCGGCGACGGCGCCAACGACGCGCCCGCGATCCGGCTCGCCGACGTCGGCATCGCACTGGGACGGCGGGGAACCCCGGCGGCGAAGGCCGCGGCCGACCTCGTGGTGACCGACGACCGGCTCGAAACGATCATCGCCGCCCTGGTCGAAGGCAGGGCGATGTGGGCGTCGGTGCGGGAGGCACTGGGCATCCTGCTCGGTGGCAACGCGGGCGAGATCGCGTTCAGCGTGCTCGGCTCGGTCCTCACTGGACGGTCACCGCTGACCGCGCGGCAACTGCTGCTGGTCAACCTGCTCACCGACCTCGCGCCCGCACTGGCCATCGCACTGTCCCGACCGGACAGCGAGGCGGTGCCGGACCTTCTGCGGGAAGGGCCGAGCGCGTCACTCGGCGCAGCACTCGGCCGTGACATCACGTCCCGCGCGATCACCACGACGCTGGGCGCGAGCGCGGCGTGGACCGCCGCACGGTTCACCGGACGGCAACGCCGGGCGAGCACAGTCGCGTTGGCGGCGCTCGTGGCCACCCAGCTTGGACAGACGGTGATCACAGGCGGCTCAGACCGCACCGTGCTCGCGGCTGGGTTCGGTTCGGCGGCCGTTCTCGGCGGGGTGATTCAGACGCCGGGCGTCAGCCAGTTCTTCGGCTGCACACCGTTGGGTCCGATCGGGTGGGGCATCGCGCTGTCCAGCGCGGCCGCCGCCAACCTCGCGGGTCCGCTCGTCAGTCGGCTACTGCCAGCAGGGTGATGTTCTCGGTGATGTAACCACCGGGGGCGACCATCGCGTTGCACCGGCTCGAGCCGCGGCCGATCACGGCGCGCCGCGAAATCGTGACATCGTAGTGGTGCCGTCCCGCGCGGACCTTGACCACGCGCGCCTCGGACTCGAGGTCGGTTTCCACCGGGTGTTCGGAAACCGCGACCACGTCGTCGATGCCCCGCAAGCCGGTGTGCCGGCGCAGAGCGATCTCGGCGTACTGAGCCCATTGGGTTTCTGCGGCTGTCCGGCCACGGAGGTGTTCGGGGTCGACCTGGCCGGCGAGCGCGGCCTTGACGACGGTGTGCGCCTCGTCGGGATCGAGTTGTCCGTGCAGGAACCCGTCCGGCACGACCAGGAGGTTGCCCGCCCACCGGTCGCCACCGACGTGGCTGACCTCCCACGCGCGGCCCGGGTACGTCGCGCCGAGCGAACTGGCCAGCGGCCTGCCGAGCAGCGCGCAGCACATGTCCTTGGTGCCGTGGGTGCAGACGAGGAACATCGGTCCCTGGTAGGACTTGCCGATCCCGCCCCTGCCGTCGACGATCGCGTCGAGGTCCAGGTCGGCGAGGTCGCTGAGCTCGTTGATCCGGAAGGACTCCATCCAGTGGCCGGACGGCCCGGAGGTCCCGCCGACGAACACACGCCTGCCCGCCAGGTTCGGCTCGCGGGTGTGCCTGCCGGGCTGGCGGATCAGCAGCGGACGCAGGCCACGGGCCCGCACCGCTTCCAGATGGTCGTGGCGTTCGCCGGGAAACGCCTCGGCAAGCGCCAGTTCCAGCGCGTCCGACGGCCACGGACCCGGATACTCGATCAACAGCCAGGCCCGCATGTGGGCCGCTGTGCCCGCCGGGCTGCCACCGAGCATCCGCGCCACGACGGCGCACCCCGGCAGCTTCCCCGCGGAAGCTGCGGCGCCGGAGAGTTGCGCGGTCATCCGACCGCCACCCCCTGGCGCTGCGAACTTATCTTAGGCATGCCTAATCTTACATGGCTAAGCCACCGCGAGCAGCCCCTGGGTGATCAACTCGCCGAGGAGTGCCCGGACGGTGTCGCGATCGAGGGTCGGTTCGGCCATTTCCACGAGTGCCTCGACCGCCGTGGGAGTCCCGCTGAGCAGGGCGGACAGCACCGGACCCGCCGCGGCGGCGAAGGTAAACCTGCTACCGGCTGCGAGAAGAGTCACTGTCGAATCCTGGTGCCGCAGGACCGCCCGCGGGGTCAGCAGTTGAACAGCGACCGTGTCCTGAGGCGGCAACAGGTCCGACGTCGCCGCCCACGGCAGGCCGATCCGGGTGTGCGCCGGGCCGTGCGCGTCACGGTCGGTGAGGAACCGGTCGACCACGTCCGGCGTCAGCAGCGCCTCGATCCCGGCCTTGAGCTCGGCGGCGTGCGTGTGCCGCGCCGACTCCGTGCCGAAACGGGGCAGGTCGCGGCGGAACCGCTCGTCCACGCGCAACTGGTCAGCCAGCCAGTTCACCAGGTCGACCCCGGTGGCCGGGTTGAACCCGATGGTCAGGTGCAGCGACTCCTCGCCAATGGCGGACACGTCGTGCCAGTGACCGCGCGGCACGTACAACGCGTCGCCGTCCTCCAGCATGAACTCCGCGATCGGCTCGGCGGGCGGCTGCGGCGGCGGCTCGACGTCCCGGTGCAGCGGTGACGGCCGGGTGGCGCCGTGGATCCGCCAGCGTTTGCGGCCGGAGATCTGCAGGATGAACGCGTCGTGGTCGTCCCAGTGCACGTCGAAGCCGTGCGTCTTGCCCCAGCCCGCGTACAGGTTCACCTGGACGCGTTCCCGCAGGTCGTGTTCCAGCCGGGCGGTCAGGTCGGCCACCGGGTCGACGAGTTCCTGCACGGCGTCCAGCACCAGGGTGGCGCCGTTGCGCAGGTGTTCGGTGAGCGGCGCGGACAGCAGCTTCGGGATCTGCGGGCCGCGCTTGGGCGTCACCATCTCGGTGTATGTGTGAGCGGGGACGACGTCGCCGTCCATGGCGAGCCGTAGCCGGGGGAAGTCGAGGCGGTGCTGACGGAGCACCGTGTTGAGCGTCGACCACGGCATCAACGAGGAGAACCGGCCTGCGGTTCCGGGGAACCGGTGGTGGGACTGGCCTTGCACCGAACCGAGGAACTGGCTGACCTCGAGCGGTGCCACGAGGTCAGCCAGGGTGAACGATCCGGCCACTCAGTCGTTGCCGTCGTTGTCGGTCACGGCACCGTTGGCCTTGCCACGGTCCACGGCGGTGGTGAGCGGCTCGACGCCGATCAGCAGGCCGCTCGCGGGGGGTGTGTTCGCCTGTTCCTGAGCCATCCGTACCTCACAGAGAGTTAGATCGGACCGGACACTGCGTTAAAACACAAGTCAGATTACGTGATCAAGTCCGCGGTTTCATCGGTCATTCGGGGTCGTTCGCATCACCTTGACGTGATCCATCTCAAGCAGCGCCAGGTAGTCCCGCAACGGCCGGTCGGTGACGGTGATCCGCAGCCACGTCCGACCGTCCACAGTGGTCGCTTCGAGGCCGCCGCCAGCCAGGTCGGCGACCACTTCGTCCGGCGCGTCCGCCGGGCGGAACACCACAGTCGCCAGCGCCGGCTGTTCCCACAACGTGAGACCGGGCCGGGCCACGACCGCTTCGGCGACCGCGGATGCCATGTCACACCGCCGTTCGGCAGCGGGCCCGATGTCGGTCCGGCACGCGCGGAACACCGCGGCGACCTCCGGGTGACCCATCATCCGCACCCCGGTCAACGAGCCGACGTCGCGTACGGCGAGCAAACCCGTCGAAGCCCCCAGTTCGGGCAGTTCGACAGTCACCGAGTCGGCCAGGTCGAGCCCGTCGAGCAAGGGCCGCAACCGATCGCTGAACAGCGCCGCTCCCCCGCCCGCGGCATCCACGTGTAACCAGCTGCCCCGGCGGCGGCACACCCTGCCGACGTCCCGCAACGGATCGATCGACCCGGTGTCGGCCGTGCCCGCCGACGCCACGACCACACTGGCGTCGCGCAGTTCGGCGAGCGCCTCGGCGACCTGCGTGATCGAGTCGAGCACGACCGGCGGCGGCAGTTCCAACTGCTCGGCAGCGGCGGTGACACCCGGCCGCGCGCTGCGGGCGCACACCACCCGCACGGGCGCGCCCGCCGCGTCCTTCTTGGCCAGCAACAACCCCAGCAGAGTGGACTCGGTGCCCCCGTTGGTGATCACCGCGCCGGGCACCCCTCGCGGGAAGCACAGCCGTGCGACGCCGGTCTGGATCGAGGGTTCGATCATTCCGGCGCCAGTGCCCTGACCACCTTGCGCGGGTCCTCGCCGGTCGGCAGCACGTTGATCACCGGGGTGTCCAGACCGGACTCGACGTACTGGCCGACGATCTCCCGGCAGCGCTCCGGACTGCCGTGCACGATCAGCGCGTCGACCACCTCGTCCGGGATGACCTCGTTGGCCCGCTGCCGGTCGCCTGCTGCCCACGCGTCGTGCATGGGTTTGAGCGCGTCACCACGGCCGAGCCAGTCGTGGAACGCCGCGTACACGGGCACGGTCAGGTAGCTGGAGATCAACAGCCTGCCCAGGCCACGAGCCGCGGCCACGTCCTCGGTCGGGCAGACGAACACCCTGGCGACCAGTTCGAAGCCGTCACCGACCTCCGCCCTGACCTTCGGGACATCGGACGGCGCGAGCCAGTTGGTGATCGCGCCGTCGGCTTCCTTGCGCGCCAGCCGGAGCATGCCCGGCCGCAGCGCGGCGAGCATGACCTGGGGCGGCGGCTGCGGCGGCCGTTCGAGGCGGAACTTCGAGATCTCGAACGTCGGGTAGCGCTCGGTGACCTTCTCCCCGGCGAACGCGGAACGCAGGAACCGCAACGTGTCCCGAGTACGCGCGTACGGTTCGGTGAACTCCTGCGCGTTCCAGCCCCGCACGATCACCGGCGACGACGTGCCGATACCCAGCACGAACCGGTCCGGCGCGAGTTCGGCGACGGTGGCCGCGGTCATGGCCAGCAGACCGGGGCCGCGCGTGTACACCGGGGCGATCGCGGTGCCGAGGCGCAGTTCAGGCGCCCACTCGGCGACCAGCGCGAGCGGGGTGAACGCGTCCGTTCCCGCGGTTTCGGCTGTCCACACGTCGGTGTAGCCGAGGTCGGGCAGTTCTCTGACCAGGTCGCGGTGCTCGGCGAGCGGAACTGCGGTCAACGGCAGCGTGATGCCCCAGCGGCCCATTCCCATATTCCCTTCTAGCGCCTGCCTCCGGACCTTACCCAAGTGCGTCCTTCAGCCAGGATGTTTGAAGCAGCAGGAAATTCTCCGCGGAGGCCTCGTCCTGGGGCGTCATGTGCGTCACGTTCGGCAACGGCAACAGCGTGTGCGGGCGCCCGGCGGCCACCAGCGCCGCGGAGAGCCGCAGGGAGTGGGCCACGACGACGTTGTCATCGGCCAGCCCGTGGATGATCATCAGCGCACGTTCGAGGTTCGGCGCGTCGGCGGGCAACGAGTTGCGCTCGTACACCTCCGGGTGAGTGTCCGGATGGCCGAGGTAACGCTCGGTGTAGTGCGTGTCGTACAACCGCCAGTCGGTCACGGGCGCGCCCGCTATGCCAGCCTTGAACACATCAGGGCGCCGCAGCACGGCGAGTGCCGCCAGATAACCGCCGTACGACCAGCCCCGGATGCCCACCCTGGACAGGTCGAGATCGGGGTACAGGTGAGCGGCCGCGTGCAGGCCGTCGACCTGGTCGATCAGTGTGGTGTCGGCGAAGTCGAACGCGATCGCCCGTTCCCACACCGGTCCACGACCGGGCGTGCCGCGGCCGTCGATCACCAGGACCGCGAAACCCTGGTCCGCCAGCCATTGCGAGGTCAGGTAGGCGTTGCGCGACGCCAGCACGCGCTGCGCGTGCGGCCCGCCGTACGGGTCGAGCAGGACAGGCAGTTTGCCGCTGCCCGGCTGGTGCCCGGTCGGGAACAGCAACGCGCCCTGCAGTTTTCGCTCGCCGAGCGTCAACCGGATGACCTCCGGTTCCAGTGCCGGCGTGACCGCGAGCGACTCCACCTTCGCGATCGTCTCGCCGTCGCGCGACACCGTGACTTCCGGGCCGGTGGCGTGCATTCGCCACGACGTCAGCACGGTGACAGCGCCACTGCGCGTCGCCGACGACACACCCTCCACAGAGGACACCCGGTGCACACCGCCCGGCCCGGCCCGGTAGACGTGCACCTGCGCCGGGTCCTCAGCGGACGCCGTGAACAACACGTCGTCGGCCACGTCGAGCACCGAACGGACCTGCAACGGCAGATCGGTGACCGTCTTGCCGTCGACGACCAGGCGGTAGGCGTCGTCCTCAGCCACGACCCTGACCAGCCTGCCGTCGGACGTCCACGCCGGAGCACCGGCGACGATGTCCACCCAGTGCGGGTCGTGCTGCTCGTGCACCAGCTCGGTCTCGCCGGTGTCGGGATCGACCGCACGGATCTGCGTGGTCCGCTGGTCACGGGTCTGCACGCTGATCAGCGGCGGGCCGCCCGCCGACCAGTGCACGGTCGCGAGGTACTCCGTGCCGGTCCAGTTCACCGGGACACGGGAGCCGTCCAGGCCCAGCACGACCAGCTGGACCTTGACGTTCGGCGTGCCCGCGGCCGGGTAGTGCACGATGTGCGGCGCCGCGGCGGGGTCGGCCGGGTCCGAGATGTGCCACCTGCGCACGGCCGAGCGGTCGGTGTGGCTGACGATCAGCCGCTGCCCGTCCGGCGACCACCAGTAGCCACGGGACCGGCCCATCTCCTCGGCCGCGATGAACTCCGCGAGACCGTACGCCCTGTTCTCCCCCTCCGGCTCGGCCAGCGCGCGGTCGCCCGTACCGTCCACATTCACCACACGCAGCGCGTTGCCGGAGACGTACGCGACATGGGTGCCCGTCGGGTTCGGGCGCGGGTCGACCACCGGTGTGGCGGTCTCCAGCTGCCGCGTCTGCCCGGTCAGCGCGTCCGTGACATACAGGTGCCCGGACAGGGCGAACGCGACAATCCTGGCGTCGGCGTCGGTCGCGTTGCCGACGATGCCGCTGGCCTGCAGCCTGCTGCGCTCACGGCGAGCACGTTCCTCGGCGGACAGTTCCTCGTCGCCGTCGGCCAGCAACTCGGCGGGGTCGGCCAGCACGGCCTCCTTGCCGGTGGCCAGATCGAGCTGCCAAAGGCTGTGCCTGCGCTCCTCGCCGGACGGTGACCGCAGGAACAACACGCGGTCGCCGTCCGGCGCGACCTTGATCTCCTTGGGTGTGCCGAGCGTGAAGCGTTGGGTGCGGGCCTGCAGCTGGAGGAATGGTGTCTCGCGGTTCACAGCGAAACCCTAACCTTTCTTGGATTACTGAATGGTGATCCTCAGGCTGTTCTCATACGTGCCACGCACAGTGGTCTCATGACAGCGACGCAGGAACCCCAGCAGCAGCACCCCTACGGCTACGGTCCGGCGCAGTACCCGGCAGCGACACCGCCCCCGCCCATGTACGGCGGCGGGCTACCGCCGACGGGCGGACCGGTCCCGCCGGCGCTGGCCGGACCAGGCAAGCCGGGGAGGGCACGCCGGGGAGCGGTGGCGCTGTCGATCGCCGCGGTGGTGGCGGCGGGACTGGTCGGCGGCGTGACCGGCAGCCTCGTCGGCGGCGACTCGGGTGCCGTGCCGCCTGCGTCGACCCCGATCTCCCAGAACGTCGGGAACAACACGGCGGCGGACGTCAGCGCGGTGGCGAGCAAGGTCCTGCCGAGCGTGGTGCAGGTGAACGTCCGGTCAGGCAACCAGCAGGGCCTCGGCTCAGGGGTGATCCTGACCGCTGACGGGCGGATCCTGACCAACAACCACGTGGTCGCGGGTGCGTCGCAGGTGAGCGTGACCCTCAACGACGGCCGGAAGTTCAGCGCGAAGGTGGTCGGCACGGACGCGGCGAGCGACCTGGCGGTCCTGCAGCTGGACGGCGCGAGCGGCCTGACCCCGGCGGCACTGGGCGACTCGAGCGCGGTGAAGGTCGGCGACCAGGTGGTGGCGATCGGCTCGCCGGGAGGCCTGCAGGGAACGGTGACCACCGGCATCGTCAGCGCGTTGAACCGCGACGTGAACGTCTCGGAGGATGAAGGCGACGGCAACCCGTACGCCAGCAACAGCCGCGGCGAACAGACCACCTACAAGGCCATCCAGACCGACGCGTCGATCAACCAGGGCAACTCCGGCGGGCCGCTGGTGAACTCCGCCGGCCAGGTGATCGGCATCAACTCGGCGATCTACTCGCCCGTGTCCACTCCGGACGGACGCGCCGGCAGCGTCGGCATCGGCTTCTCGATCCCGATCAACGACGCCAAGACCGTGATCGACAAGATCGTCAACAGCTGACCGGCGAACCGGGTCACGCGTCCATCCCGCCAGGTGGACGCGTTCGCCGTGGCCGGCCGAGTTGAACGCAGTAATTCACACGAGGAGCTCCGGAAACCGGATATCCTGACCTTGTCGGGTCGTGGTGGCATCAGCGGATCGGGCATGCTCGCGCTCTGAAGGGAGCGGATCATGATACGACGCGATGTCTACTGGTTCGGAAACTACCGAACCGGCGCAAGGCCATCGACAGCCGTATGCGCGGCCATCGGTACCGTGTCGTTGTCGGCAATATTCGGCGTCGTGGCGGGTGATCTCACCACCCGGATCTGCGGCCTCGCGTTCCTGATGGCAGTGCTCGCAAACTGGGCCAAACTTTCCCAGGCAAGCCTGCATTCGCTGAACAACGAACTGGAAAAGCACAAGCAACTGGTTTCGCGCTATTCCAAGGCCCTCGACGAGTCGCACCCCATGTACCGGGTCATCCACTGGGAGCAGGTCGCCCACATCATCAACAGGCGAGGGGACACCAAGGAATTCATCATATCGCGTACCGTATAGTTCTGCCGCCAGGCTTCGACGCGTACCACGAGCCGATCGGCATCGAGCACGACGAGATGCGGACAATCCAGACCTTGACCGAGGACGGACGGCGGCAATACGTCTTCGAGGCGTTCGACCTGCCGATCATGCATCGCGCCGGAGTCCGGCTGCAGTTGGCGGACCGCACCCGCCCTCCGATCATCGGACGAGGTCAAAGCCCGGATGTCTTCCGCACGCCTGCTTCACCTGCCGGGTGAGACAGTCCTGCCGTGGCATACATCGCCGGGATCGTGCTGTTCGCGCTGTGCGTGTGTCTCTCACTGGCCCTGCACGAGGCTGGGCACATGCTCACCGCGCGTGCCTTCGGGATGAAGGTGCGGCGGTTCTTCGTCGGGATGGGGCCGACACTGTTCTCGTTCCGCCGCCGGGGTGTCGAGTACGGGCTCAAGGCCATCCCCATCGGCGGGTTCTGCGACATCTCCGGGATGACCACGCTGGACGAGAACGTCCGCGACGAGCGACCCATGTGGAACTTCAAGACCTGGCAGCGGACCGCCGTGATGGCCGCGGGGCCGCTCACCCACTTCCTGCTCGGGTTCCTCATCCTGTTCGTGATGGCGATGTCGTTGGGGTTGCCCAACACCGCGAGCAAGCCCGTGCTCGCGTCGACCGAGGGTGGTGCGGCCGCCGCGGCCGGGATCCGGCCCGGTGACGAGATCGTGTCCGTCGCGGGCAAGTCCACGCCGACGTGGCAGGAGATGGTCGGCGTTGTCCGTGCGCAGTCCGGGCCGACGCCGGTCGAGGTCAAGCGTGGCGATCAGCTGTTGACGTTCCAGGTGACCATTCCCCGCGTGCACCGTGACGGCGTCGGGGAGATCGGTGTCATCGGCGCGTCCGTCCAGACGGCTTTCCAGTACGGTCCGGTCGACGCCGTCGGCGCGACCGCCGCGTACACCGGGCAGATGTTCACGCAGACTTTCGAGCGGTTGATCGAGATGCCGCAACGGATTCCGGGTCTGGTGAGCGCGGTGTTCGGCGGGGAGCGGGAGCTGAACTCGCCGGTCAGCGTCGTCGGCGCGAGCAGGCTCGGCGGCGAGGCCGCCGAGGCCGGGCTGTGGTCGATCTTCTTCCTGCTGCTGGCCGGGCTGAACTTCTTCCTCGGCGTGTTCAACCTGCTGCCGTTGCTGCCCATGGACGGCGGCCACATCGCTGTCACGTGGTACGAGAAGATCCGCGACAAGATCAGGGGTCTGCGTGGCCGTCCCGCGCTCGGACCGGTCGACTACACGCGGCTCGCGAACGTGACCATGGCGTTGGTGGTGGTCGGCGGGTTGTTCGTCGTGCTGACCATCACGGCTGACATCGTCAACCCGATCCGGCTCACCTAGACAGGTGCGCGTGGTCAGCGAGCAGGCGGAGCCGCTGACCACGCGCGGGCCGGATCGTCCTAGACGTTCCTGGGGAAGCCCAGGTTCACGCCGCCGTGCGAGGGGTCGAGCCACCTGTTGGTGACCACTTTGGACCGGGTGAAGAAGTGGATCCCGTGCGTTCCGTAGGCGTGCGTGTCACCGAACAGCGAGTCCTTCCAGCCGCCGAACGAGTAGTAGCCGACCGGTACCGGGATCGGCACGTTCACGCCGACCATGCCCACCTCGACCTCGTTCTGGAACCGCCGGGCCGCACCGCCGTCGTTGGTGAAGATCGCGGTTCCGTTGCCGTACGGGTTGCTGTTGACCAGGTCCAGCGCCTCGTCGTAGGAGGGCGAACGCACCACCGACAGCACCGGGCCGAAGATCTCGTCGGTGTAGATCGACATGTCCGTGCCCACCCGGTCGAACAGGGTCGGGCCGAGCCAGAACCCCTCGGCCGCTCCGTCCACCGCGTGGCCACGACCGTCGACGGCCAGCGTGGCCCCCGACGCCACACCGGCCTCCACATAGGATTCGACGCGGTCGCGGTGCGCGCGGGTCACCAGTGGTCCCATCTCGCAACCCGTGCGCCTGCCGTCGCCGATGTGCAGCCCGGACATCCTGGACGCGATCTTCGCCACCAACTCGTCGCCGATCGGGTCCACGGCGACCACGACCGAGATGGCCATGCACCGCTCCCCCGCCGAGCCGAACCCGGCCGACACCGCCGCGTCCGCGGCCAGGTCCAGGTCCGCGTCCGGCAGGACGACCATGTGGTTCTTGGCCCCGCCCAACGCCTGCACGCGCTTGCCGTGCTTGGTTCCCGTCTCGTAGACGTACCGGGCGATCGGCGTCGAGCCCACGAACGAAACGGCTTTCACCGTGCGGTGTTCCAGCAGACCGTCGACCGCAACCTTGTCGCCGTGCAGCACGTTCAGCACGCCGTCGGGCAGACCGGCCTCGGCCCAGAGTTCCGCGATGAACACCGCTGCCGACGGGTCCTTCTCCGACGGCTTCAGCACAACCGTGTTGCCGCAGGCGATCGCGTTCGGGACGAACCACAACGGCACCATCGCCGGGAAGTTGAACGGCGAGATCACCGCCACGACACCGAGCGGCTGCTGGATGGAGTACACGTCCACCTTCGTGGAGACGTTCTCACTGAAGCCGCCCTTGAGCAGGTGCGGGATGCCGCAGGCGAACTCGACCGCCTCCAACGCGCGCTGCACCTCGCCCGCCGCGTCGTCGAGCACCTTGCCGTGCTCGGCCGTCACGATCGCGGCGAGGTCGTCCTTGCGCGCCGCGAGCAGCTCGCGGAACTTGAACAGCACGTTGGAACGCTTGGCCAGCGACGCGTCGCGCCACGCGGGGAACGCCGCCGCGGCCGCCGCCACCGCCGAGTCCACTTCGGACTGCGCGGCGAAGTCGACGCGCCCGCTGACCTTCCCGGTCGCCGGGTCGTAGACCTCGCCGGTCCGCTCGGCGACGCCGTCCCACGGCTTGCCGTTGATCCAATGGGTGATCCGCCCGGTCACGCCTTGTTCTCCTTGTCCACGGTCGCGATCGACTCGGTCAGGATGGCGAGGCCCTCCTCGGCCTCGTCCTCGGTCAGGGTCAGCGGCGGCGCCAGCCTGATCACGTTGTTGCGCAGCCCGCCCTTGCCGACGAGCAGCCCACGCGCCTTGGTCTCCTCCAACAGCCTGCTCGCGGCGGCCGGGCTCGGCGAGCTGCCGTCCGGGCCGACCAGCTCGATCCCGATCATCAGGCCCTTGCCGCGCACGTCGGTCACCACCGGGTGCTCGCTGGAGACGTCGCGCAGCCCGTTGATCAGCATGCTGCCCAGCTTGGCGGCGTTGGCCTGCAAGTCCTTGTCCAGCAAGTAGTCGAGCGCCGCCTTCGCGCCCGCGGTGGAGATCGGGTTGCCGCCGAAGGTCGAGATCGAGTTGGCGGTCAGGCAGTCCATCAGGTCGCCGCGCGCCACGATGCCACCGATCGCGAGACCGTTGCCCAGTCCCTTGGCGAACGTCATCGCGTCCGGCACGACACCGTGCGCCTGGATGCCCCAGAAGTGCTCGCCGGTCCTGCCCCACCCCGTCTGCACCTCGTCGGAGACGAACAGGATGCCGTACTCGTCGAGGACTTCCTTCATCGCGCCGAACAGCCCGTCCGGCGGAACGGTGAACCCGCCGACGCCCTGGATCGGCTCGGCGATCATGCAGGCGACGTCACCGGCGGTGGTCACCTCGATGACCTCACGCAGGTCCTCCACACACGCCGCGATGTAGTCCGCGTCGGAGTACGACGCGAACGGCCCGCGCAGCCGGTGGCCACCGTGTACGTAGCTGACCTTCACCGGCGAGAGCGAACTGGCCGACCAGCCGCGGTTGCCCGTGATGCCCATCGCGGCGAAAGTCCTGCCGTGGTAGGAGTTGCGCAACGCCAGGACCTGGTTGGAGCTGCGGTACTGGGTGGCCAGCAGCAGCGCGGCCTCGTTGGCCTCGGTGCCGGAGTTGGTGAAGAAGACCTTGGCGTCCGGGATGCCGGACAGCTCCGCGATCTTCTCAGCCAGCTCCACCTGCTTGCGGATCAGGTACAGCGTGGACGTGTGCAGCACGCCCGAGTCGACCTGGGCCCGCACGGCGTCGCTGATCTCAGGGATGTCGTAGCCGATCGCGTTGGTCAGGATGCCCGCGAAGAAGTCGAGGTACTCCCTGCCCTGCGAGTCGACGACCCGGCGGCCCTGACCGCTGACGATCTCGATCGGGTCCGCGTAGTACAACGACAGCCACTTCGGCAGCACCGCCCGGTGGCGTTGCAGCAGGTCGTGGTCGGACGCGTGTTCAGGCACCACAAGCCTCCAGGATCCGCGGGTTTCCTGTGTCGAGTGTGCTGGCCAACCGGCTCACCCTCTACGGACAACCTGTACCGGAAATCCGGCGAAGGCCTTACATTGTGTGCGTGTACCCGACGGTTGCCGAAGTGCTCGCCCTGCCCGTGATCAGGGAGGGCAAACCCCGCGTCGTCGCCGCGCACGGCGCGTTGGACCGGCGTGTCCGCTGGGTGCACGTAGCCGAGGTAGCCGATTTGGCGCATCTGCTGCGTGGCGATGAGCTCGTGCTCACCACTGGCATCGCGCTGCCGGACGAGCCGGACGGCCTGACCAGGTACGTCGACGAGCTGGCCGACGTGGGTGTCGCGGGCATCGTGGTCGAGTTGCTGCGGCATTGGAGCGACAAACTCCCACCGGCGTTCGTGGCCGCCGCGGAGCACCGCGGCGTGCCGCTGGTGACGTTGTCCGAAGAGACCCGGTTCGTGACCGTGACCGAGTCGATCGTCGGGCTGATCGTGGACGCCCAGGTCGCGGAGCTGCGAGCGGCCGAGCAGGTGCACGAGACGTTCACGGCGCTGACGGTCGCGGGCGCGGAACCAGCCGAGGTGTTGCGCGAGGTCGCACGGACCGCGGGCCTGCCCGTCGTGCTGGAGACGCTGTCGCACGATGTGTTGGCGTACGACACGGCAGGCGGGAACCCCACCGACCTGCTGCGCGATTGGGCCCGCCGGTCCAGAACCGTCCACGTGACCGACCGGACCAGCTACGACTCCGACGCGGGCTGGCTCGTGACCGTGGTCGGGGCGCGTGGCAACGACTGGGGCAGACTCGTGCTGTTGTGCCCACGGGAGCCACAACACCGGCAGGTCGTGGTCGCTGAACGGGCCGCGTCGGCGTTGGCCGTGCACCGGCTGGTCGCGCGGGACCGCGAAGGCCTGGAACGGCACGCGCACCGGACGCTGTTGACGGAAATGCTGGCCACGCCCGGCGCCGACATCAACGCGCGAGCGGCGGCGTTGGGCGTGCCCTTGGAACACCGGAGGCTTGTCGGCGTCGCGGTGCGGCCACGGACCAGCGTGAACCCGGCGCCCGCGATGGCGACGCAGGAGATCCTGCGTGATCTCGCCGAGGCAACGGCGTTGGCGGCCCGGCGCACGCAGACAGCGGCGTTGGTGGGAGTCGTCGACGACACGAGCGTGCGCGCGTTGCTTTCCCTGCCACCCCAAGCCGAAGTCGCCAACGTCCTGCGCAAGCTCACCAAGGAGATGCACCACGCGGCGGGTGCGACGCCCCGCATGGTGCCGGTCGTGATCGCCGTCGGCACCACGGTCGAACGGATCACGAGCGCCCGCCGGACGCTCGTCGAAGCGGCCCACGTCGCGGACGCGGCCTGGAAGTCCACTTCGGACCGGCTGTACCACCGGCTCGACGACGTGCGGCTGCGTGGCCTGCTGCACCTGCTGGCCAACGACGAACGGGTGCTGGCCTTCACCGATCGTGAGCTGGGTCCGCTGATCGCCCGCGACGCCGCACACGGCAGCCGCCTGGTGGAAACGCTGCGGCACTACTGCGAGCAAGGCGGGAACAAGTCGGCGGCGGCCACGGCGGCGCACATGTCCAGAACCGCGTACTACCAGCAACTTTCCCGGATCGAACAGGTGCTGGGAGTGTCGTTGGAGGACCCTGAATCGATGCTGTCGCTCTACGTGGCGCTATTGACCCTGGACGTGCAAGCACATCACCCGACCGAGTAACACAGAGTTATGACCGCAGGGCCGATAGTCGGGGTATGCAGTCTTCTTCCCTCAAACCCCTCGCCGTCGGTGCCTGCGTCTCGGCACTGGCCACGGCGCTGCTGATCGCCCCGGCGTCAGCGGCGTCTCCCTCGTTCCCTACGCTGACGCTGTCGGTACAGGACGAGCACATGCTGATCATCCCGAGCGTGCGGACCCTCGGCTGTGACCAGTTCCCGGAAGCGACAGCGGGAACGCACCCGCGCCGGGAGCAGTCCTGCACGGAGCTGGCGAAGGTGAACGGCGACTTCAAGAAGTTGCCGACCAACTCCGAGCCCAGGATCTGCACGATGGAGTTCAACCCGGTCACCGCTCGGGCCACCGGCACCTACAAGGGCAAGCGCGTGGACTTCGAAGCGGTGTACTCGAACCCGTGTGTGGCCGCTGCGGACAGCAGCGACATCTTCCGCTGGTGACCTTGCGCTGAAGGGAAGCAGGCCCCCGCCGGCAGGGTAGGCGGGGGCCTGCGATTCCCCCTCACTCACTGAGGCTTGGAGACTCCCAGCGTGTAGGAGCCGGAACCGCTGTACGCGTGCACGCGGTACCGGTAGGTCCCCGCGGTGCCGTTGTAGTTGACGGTCTCCACGTTCTGCGGACTGTCCGACTTGGCGACGACGCTCCACGTCGAACCGTTCCGCTTCTCCAGGTACAGATCGAAATCCGTACCGGCCGGGGCGTTGAGGCACCCGACGTGCGCACCGGAACCGGTTGTGGTGTACGAACCGCCGGTCGGCTGGTAGACGCTCTGGTTCGACGTGAGCGAACCGTTGTAGGTGTTCTGCGGGTTCTGGCAGGTGCCGGGTCCAGGCCCGCCACCGTCGGTCACCAGCGTCAACCCGTAGGTCTGCAGGATCTCGTTCACCGGCTGGAAGTACGTCGTCCCGCCGGAGCGGCAGTTGCCCGATCCACCGGACGTCACGCCCTGAGCCTGGTTGCCGGCCAGCAGGGAGCCGCCGGAGTCACCGGGTTCCGCGCACACGTTCGTCTGGATCAGCCCCGAGACCGTCCCCTGCGGGTAGCTCACCGAGGAGTTGCGGGCACGGATCGTGCCGCAGTGCCACCCTGTCGTCGACCCGGATCGGCAGACGGTCGCGCCCACGGCGGCGTCCTGCGAACCCGCGACGGCGACCGTGCCGTTCGAGTAGTTGTTCACCAGGCCACGCGGGGTGTTGCCCGCCGCGACCTGGACCCAGGCGTAGTCGTTGCCGGGGAAGCTCGACCCGCGGAACGTGCCGCTCGGCTGGGTTGTCGACGCGCCCGTCGTTCCGCAGTGACCCGCGGTGACGAAGCCGCCGTTGACCGAGAAGCCCACCGAGCACCGGGTTCCGCTGCCGATGTAGTAGGCGTTCCCGCCCACGACGTCGATCAGCGGTCGCGGTGACTCGTCGCTCGCCTCGACGCGGACGGCTGTCATGTCCGCGCCGCTGGCCGCGGCGAACTGGTATGCCGCGCGGTAGGCCGACGGCCGGGACTTGACCACGACGCTGTTGCTGGCCGGGTCGACGAACCAGCCCGGCACCGACTTCGGCGCGGCCGTCGCGTTGGCGTCCAACCTGGACTTGACGGCGTCCAGGTGTCCTTCGGTACGCCCGACAAGGCGTGCCTGCCCGCCTGCCGCGCGCACGGCGTCGGCGGACTTCGCGTCGGTGACCCCGACGACGAGTTTGCCCTCGTCGATCCACGCGCCGCCAAAAGTCGACGGCATGCGTTTGCGAAGCGTGCTCCCGGTGTCGCTCGCCACCTTGTCGGCGGCCAGCCGGGCCCTGGCGGCGTCGGGGTTCAGTCCCGTGTCGCGTTGCAGAGCGGTCAGCACTTCAGGAGCGAGGTCCGTCGCCGTGGCGGTGGCTGGGACCGGAGCGGCGTCCGCGGTACCCGTCAGGGTGGCGATCGCCAGCAGCGCGATCGTCGCCATGGCGGTCCGGGACGCACGGGGTAAGAGGTGGGACATGCCGGTATCTCCTTCACGGTGCAGGGTTTGGGATACGGCAGGGCCCCAACGTAACCAGGCAAATCGCCACAACCGACACCGTTCTGCCCATAAGGGTGACTGATGGCGCATCGGTCGAAGGATCAGAACGCAACATACATACTGTTCATCGTATGGTCGAACGGCGCACACAGTGACTCTGCCGTCGTCAGAGCCGCCGCGATGAGATGCCCGGATACCCACGACGCGGGGGAGTGACCAGTGGCTGGATCCCAGTTGACCCATCCCGACGGCAGGGTGGATCTGATCGACTCGTCCGGTATCGCGGCCAGCCGCTTCTACAACCCGGAACTCGCACCCGTGCCGGTCGAGGGCAGGCACTGGTCGACGTACAACTACTTCGCGCTGTGGATGGGCATGGCCCACAACATCCCCAGTTACACGCTGGCGGCCTCGCTGATCGCGCTGGGCATGGACTGGGTGCAGGCGTTCCTGACGATCACGCTGGGCAACCTGATCGTGCTGGTCCCGATGTTGCTCAACAGCCATTCGGGCACCAAGTACGGCATCCCGTTCCCCGTTTTCGCCCGCGCCTTCTACGGTGTGCGCGGCGCGAACCTGGCGGCGCTGCTGCGCGCGTTCATCGCGTGCGCGTGGTTCGGGATCCAGACGTGGGTCGGCGGTGAGGCGCTGTACGTAATCGTCGGCAAACTCGCGGGCAGCGGCTGGATCAACGCGGCCGCGGTCGGTGGCCAGCCGTGGACGCTGTGGCTGTGCTTCGGGTTGTTCTGGGTCGTGCAGATGCTGATCATCTGGCGGGGCATGGAGGCGATCCGGCGGTTCGAGAACTGGACCGCGCCGCTGGTGTCGGTCGGTTTCCTGATCCTGCTGGCGTACGTGGTGATCAAGGCGGGCGGGTTCGGCCCGATCCTGTCCGAGCCGTCCAAGCTGGGCTGGGGTGGCGACTTCTGGAAGGTGTTCGCGCCCGCGCTGATGGGCATGATCGCGTTCTGGTCGACGCTCTCGCTGAACATGCCGGACTTCACCCGGTTCGGCGGCAGCCAGCGCAAGCAGGTCACCGGTCAGATCCTCGGCCTGCCGACGACGATGTCGTTCATCGCGATCGTGGCCATCCTGACCACGTCCGGCGCGATGTCGCTCTACGGCGAGGCGATCTGGGACCCGGCGAAGCTGGCCAGCCGGTTCGACAGCCCGATCCTGGTCGTCATCGCGTTGATCGCGTTGGTGCTGGCGACCGTGTCGGCGAACCTGGCGGCCAATGTGGTCAGTCCGTCGTACGACTTCTCCAACGCCTTCCCCAAGCGGATCACGTTCGCGATGGGCGGCCTGATCACCGGTGTGATCGGCATCCTGATCCAGCCGTGGCGGCTGATCTCGGACCCGAGCATCTACATCTTCGCGTGGCTGGGTTTCTACGGCGGGCTGCTCGCCGCGATCGCGGGTGTGTTCGTCGCGGGGTACTGGACGCTGGCCAAGACCAAGCTGAAGCTGGCCGACCTGTACAAGGACGGCGAAGGCGCGTACTGGTTCAACGGCGGCTGGAACTGGCGGGCGGTCGTCGCGACGCTGCTCGCGGGCCTGCTCGCGATCGGCGGGGCGTACGGCGGGCCGTTCCCCGCGGACGGGCTGATCCCGTTGCTCAAGCCGCTCTACGACTACAGCTGGGTGGTCGGCGCCGTTGTCGGCTACGTCGTCTACCTGGTGCTTTCCGTCAACACCAAGCACACCGAGGAGGAACGAAGTGCCGCAGATCGTTCGAGCCGGATTGATCCAGCAGCGGTGGACGGGTGACAAGGACTCGATGATCGCGGCCGCGGTGGACCACATCGCGACCGCGGCCTCGCAGGGAGCCCAGGTGGTCTGCCTGCAGGAGCTGTTCTACGGCCCGTACTTCTGCCAGGTGCAGGACACGGACTACTACTCCTACACGGAGCGGATCCCCGACGGCCCGACCACCAAGCTGATGCAGGAGGTCGCCCGCAACCACGGCGTCGTGCTCGTCGTACCGATGTACGAGCAGGAGCAGCCGGGCGTCTACTTCAACACCGCCGCGGTGATCGACGCCGACGGCACGTACCTCGGCATGCACCGCAAGAACCACATCCCGCAGGTGAAGGGCTTCTGGGAGAAGTTCTACTTCCGGCCGGGCAACCTCGGCTACCCGGTGTTCGACACCGCGGTCGGCCGGATCGGCGTGTACATCTGCTACGAACGGCACTTCCCCGAGGGCTGGCGGGCGTTGGGCCTGGCGGGTGCGCAGATCGTGTTCAACCCGTCGGCCACGAGCCGTGGCCTGTCGGAGTACCTGTGGCGGCTCGAACAGCCCGCGGCGGCCGTGGCGAACGAGTACTACGTCGGCACGATCAACCGCGTCGGCGTGGAACCGCTGGGTGACAACGACTTCTACGGTCAGTCGTACTTCGTGGATCCGCGCGGGCAGCTCGTCGGGGACGCGGCGTCGGACACCGAGGAGGAAGTGGTCGTCCGCGATCTGGACATGGACCGGCTGGCCGAGGTCCGCGACCTGTGGCAGTTCTACCGCGACCGCAGGCCGGACACCTACGACGGCCTGGTGAAGCCCTGATGCGAATCCTGATCAAGGGCGGGACCGTGCTCAGCTCGACCGGCGCGATCACCGCCGACGTGCTGGTCGACGGCGAGACGGTCGCGGCGCTCTCGGCGCCGGGCATCGAGTGGCAGGCAGACAAGGTGATCGACGCGACCGGCAAGTACGTGCTGCCGGGCGGGATCGACGGGCACACGCACATGGAGATGCCGTTCGGCGGGACGTCGTCGCACGACACGTTCGAGACCGGCACGATCGCGGCCGCGTGGGGCGGCACAACCACGATCGTCGACTTCGCCGTGCAGGCGAAGGGAACCACCTTGCAGTCCACTCTGGACAAGTGGCACAGCAAGGCCGACGGCAACTGCGCCATCGACTACGGGTTCCACATGATCGTGTCGGACGTCGACGACACGTCGCTCAAGGAGATGCAGACCTGCGTCGACCAGGGCGTGAACAGCTTCAAGATGTTCATGGCCTACCCGGGCGTGTTCTACGCGACCGACGGCGAGATCCTACGGGCGATGCAGCGCGCCGAGAACATCGGCGGCCTGATCATGATGCACGCCGAGAACGGCATCGCGATCGACGAGCTCGTGGCACAGGCGTTGCGGGAGGGCAGGACCGATCCGGTCCAGCACGGGCTGACGCGTCCCTCGGCGCTGGAGGGCGAGGCGACGTCCCGGGCCATCACGCTGGCCAAGGTGACCGGATCGCCGCTGTACATCGTGCACCTGTCGGCGGCCGAGGCGCTCGAAGCGGTGGCACAGGCCCGGAACACCGGCCAGAACGTGTTCGCCGAGACGTGCCCGCAGTACCTGTACCTGTCCATCGAGGACCTGGCCAAGCCGGACTTCGAGGGCTCGAAGTACGTCGCCTCTCCCCCGCTGCGCCCCAAGGAGCACCAGGCGTCGCTGTGGAACGGGCTGCGCACCAACGACCTGTCGGTGGTGTCGACCGACCACTGCCCGTTCTGCTTCAACGAGCAGAAGGAGCTCGGCCGGGGCGACTTCTCCAAGATCCCCAACGGGATCCCCGGTGTCGAGCACCGGATGGACCTGCTGCACCAAGGGGTGGTCGCCGGGGAGATCTCGCTCGCGCGTTGGGTCGAGATCACGTCGACCACGCCTGCCCGGATGTTCGGCCTGTACCCGCGCAAGGGAACGATTTCCCCGGGCTCGGACGCGGACATCGTGGTGTACGACCCGGCGGCGAAGCAGACGTTGTCGGTGGAGACACATCACATGAACGTCGACTACTCGGCATACGAGGGCATGGAGATCACTGGCAAGGTGGACACCGTGCTGTCCCGTGGCCGGGTCGTGGTGGAGGGCGACGCCTTCCACGGTTCGGCCGGGCACGGCCAGTTCCTGTCCCGCGACCTCTGTCAGTACCTGAACTAGGAGCCCCGATGGACATCGGCGTCGTACTGCAGACCGATCCGCCCGCGACCGAGGTCGTGCGGCTGATGAAGGCCGCCGACGAGCGGGGCTTCACCTACGGGTGGACGTTCGACTCGGTGGTGCTGTGGCAGGAACCGTTCGTGATCTACTCGCAGATCCTCGCGGCGACGAAGAACCTGACCGTCGGCCCGATGGTGACCAACCCGTCCACACGGGACTGGTCGGTGACGGCGTCGCTGTTCGCCACGCTGAACGACATGTTCGGCAACCGGACGGTGTGCGGGATCGGTCGCGGCGACTCGGCCAGGCGAGTGATCGGCCGGAAACCGGCGACGCTGGCGACCCTGCGCGACGCCATGCACGTGATCAAGGAGCTCGCCGAGGGCCGCGAGGTGGAGCACCACGGCACGCCCGTGCGCATCCCGTGGGTGCGTGACGGCCAACTGGGGATGTGGATGGCCGCGTACGGCCCGAAGGCGTTGCAGCTTGTCGGTGAGCACGCTGACGGGTTCATCCTGCAGACAGCCGACCCGGCCATCACCCGGTGGACGATCGGCGCCGTGCGGGACGCGGCGACGGCGGCGGGCCGGGATCCGTCGGAGATCACCATGTGCGTGGCGGCTCCCGCCTACGTCGGCGAAGACGTCGCGCACCAGCGCGACCAGTTGCGGTGGTTCGGCGGCATGGTCGGCAACCACGTCGCGGACCTCGTGGAGCGCTACGGCGATTCCGGGCCGGTACCGCACGAGCTGACCGACTACATCAAGGGCAGGGAGAGCTACGACTACGCCCACCACGGCAAGGCGGGCAACCCGTCGACCGACTTCGTCCCCGACGGGATCGTCGACCGCTTCTGCCTGGTCGGCCCCGAGTCGGCGCACATCGAGCGGCTGCAGGAGCTCAAGGAGCTCGGAGTCGACCAGTTCTCGCTGTACCTGATGCACGACCAGCGCGACGAGACGCTCAACGCCTACGGCAAGATCCTCGAAAAGCTCTGAAGAAACCTCGTGGGTGTTTCGCCGGGGAGAACCCCGGTGGACACTCACGAGGTCTCACTCGGCTTCTTTCACCCGTTCGAGTTCCGCTTCCACGTCGAACGGCGGCTCGGGGAACTGCGGGTCCATGCTTTCCAGCGTCTCCAGCAGCAGCTGTGAGACCGCCCAGTTGCGGTACCACTTGTGGTCGGACGGGACGACGAACCACGGCGCGGTGTCGGTGTCGCAGCGGCTCAGCGCGTCGGTGTACGCGTCCTGGTAGTCGTCCCACTTGGCTCGGGCGTCGAGGTCCGCGGGGTTGTACTTCCAGAGCTTGTTCGGGCGCTCCAGCCTGGCGATCAGCCGCTTGCGCTGCTCCTCGCGGGAGATGTGCAGGAAGCACTTCACCATCGTGATCCCGCTGTCGGCCAGCTCCTGCTCGAAGGCGTTGATCTGGTCGTAGCGCTTCTCCCACGTGTCCGGCTTGACCAGGCTGTCGACCCTGGCGATGAGCACGTCCTCGTAGTGCGAGCGGTCGAAGACGCCGATCATGCCGGGGGTCGGCAGCCCACGGCGGACGCGCCACAGGAAGTCGTGCTTCAACTCGGCGCGGGTCGGCTTCTTGAACGACTTGATGTGCAACCCCTGCGGGTTGACCAGGCCGCAGGCGTGCCGGATCGTGCCGCCCTTGCCCGAGGTGTCCATGCCTTGCAGCACGAGCAGCACGCTCTGGGACGCACTCGCGTACAGGGCCTCCTGCAACCGGTCGAGCTGGTCGGCGGTGGCCTGCAGTTGCTTCGCCGCGTTCGACTTCGAGGTCGGGCCGACCGGCTGGTCTCCCGGTTCGATGCCGCTTTTCTTGCCACGCCGGAACCGCAGCGCGTCCCGTACACGTCCCATACCCATCCCGGGAGACTATCCAATCTTGAACCAGAACAACGATCGAACGCGAAAACCGTGAATCACGCAACGAATCCTCACTGCAAGCAACGGCCAGCGGATGAAATCGCCGTCAACAGGGCTTAACCTGTCGATATGACTGTGGACGCCGCCACCACCCGTGACTACATCGCCCTCGACGAGCGCTGGAGCACGCACAACTACCACCCGCTGCCCGTGGTGCTCGCCGAGGGCGAGGGCGCATGGATGACCGATGTGGACGGTCGGCGCTACCTCGACTTCCTCGCCGGCTACTCCGCGCTGAACTTCGGCCACCGGCACCCCGACCTCGTCGCCGCGGCCAAGGCGCAGCTCGACCGGCTGACGCTGACCAGCCGGGCGTTCCACCACGACCAGTTCGGCCTGTTCTGCCGCGAGCTGGCCGAGCTGACCGGCACCGAGATGGTGCTGCCGGCCAACTCGGGCGCCGAGGCGGTCGAGTCCGCGGTGAAGGTCGCCCGGAAGTGGGCGTACCAGGTCAAGGGCGTGCCGGACGGCACCGCGGAGATCGTGGTCGCCGGGGCCAACTTCCACGGCCGCACCACGACGATCATCTCCTTCTCCACCGACGCGGACGCCCGCAACGACTTCGGCCCGTTCACCCCCGGCTTCAAGGTCGTGCCGTACGGCGACATCGACGCGTTGCGGTCGGCGATCACCGAGAACTCGGCGGCCGTCCTGCTGGAGCCGATCCAGGGCGAGGCGGGCGTGGTCGTCCCGCCGAAGGGCTACCTCGCCGAGGTCCGACAGATCTGCGACGACACCAACACCCTGTTCATCGCCGACGAGGTCCAGTCCGGCCTGGCCAGGACCGGCTCCATGCTGGCGCTCGACCACGAAGGCATCCGCGCGGACCTGTACACCCTGGGCAAGGCGCTGGGCGGCGGGATCATGCCGGTGTCGGCGGTGGTCGGTCGCGCGGACGTGCTCGGCAGGCTCAAGCCGGGCGAGCACGGCTCCACGTTCGGCGGCAACCCGCTGGCGTGCGCGGTCGGCCGCGCGGTCGTCAAACTGCTGGCCACGGGCGAGTTCCAGGAGCGGTCGCGTGAGCTGGGTGCGTACCTGCACTCGCGGCTGGGCGAACTGGACGGCGTGGCCGAGGTCCGCGGCCGTGGCCTGTGGGCGGGCGTGCAGATCGCCGAAGGCGGCCCGGCCGGGCGCCAGGCGTCCGAGGCGCTGATGAAGCTCGGTGTGCTGTGCAAGGAAACCCAGGAGATGACGCTCCGCGTGGCGCCGCCACTGGTGATCACCCGTGAGGAGATCGACTTCGGCGTCAACGCGATCGCTGAGGTTCTCGGCTAGAGATCTGACGCCAGCGCACGACCGCCGCGTGTGTGACGAGGTACAGCACGATCCCGTTGAGGGTGTGCCAGATGTAGTGGGTGCCGATCGGCACCTCGTCACACAGCGGTTGGTCGAGCGTGCGGGAGGTCAGCGAGACCGCGAAGACCAGCGCCGTGCCCAGGTACCAGGGCCAGTGGACCTTGCGGTCCTCGTGCCGGGAGAACAGCAGCAGTCCCCCGAGGACGACCAGGCCGAGGACCGCGGCCAGGTAGCTGCCCGGCATGCCGATCGGCAGCACCGAGAAGAGCCCGACGAACGCCAGGAAAACAGGTGCCGCGATCCACGCCCGTGACCACGGCAGGTCCCAGTACAACCGGGCCCACAGCACGATGAAGTAGACCATGAACACCCCGATCGACCCGCTGTCCAGCACCAGGCCCCACCGGGTCGCCGTGGTGTGGAACGCGCTGCTGCCGAAGAAGATCACGAAGATCAGCACCGGCAACGCGTACAGTTCGCCCGCTGGTCGGCCCGACGCCTGCCCCGACGCCTGCACTGTCCGGCGGATGACCAGCCACGCGGCGACAGAGGCGATCAGGAACGAGACGTTGCTGACGGCGTTGAGCGGCTCACTCCAAAAAGAACCGTCAGTCCGCTCGCAGTAGTTGTCCACGTACTCGCGCTGCATGCGTCACGAGTACCACGAACAACGCTGTCTCAGCGACTTCTCAGCGCCGACTTTTCCAGCACAGCCATTGCCGCGTTGTGCCCTGGGATCCCGCTCACACCGCCGCCACGCTGCGCACCGGCACCACAAAGCAAAACCCGGTCGTGTGCGGTCTCCACACCCCACGCGCCTTCCTCGCCGTACGGCCAGGACAGGTCCTTGTGGAAGATGTGACCTGCGGGCAGGCCGAGTTCGTTCTCCAGGTCGACCGGAGTCTTGGCCTCGACACAACCCGGCTGCACGCAGTCGGCAATGGGCTCGTCCAGCACGCTGTCCAACGACCGCAACGTCGCCCGCAGGGCCTCCTCACGGGCGTTCTCGTTGTCCTCGCGGAACAACCGGGCGGGCATGTGCAGCCCGAACAGGGTCAGGGTGTGCACGCCCGCCGCTTGGGCCGCCGGTCCGAGGATGGACGGATCGGTCAGGGAATGGCAGTAGATCTCGCACGGCGGCAGGCTGGGGATCCGGCCCGCGGCGGCCTCCCGGTACGCCGTCTCGAGTTGCCGGTAGCTCTCGTTGACGTGGAACGTCCCGGCGAAGGCGGCCCGTGGGTCGACGGTGCTGTCCTTGAGCCGGGGCAGCCTGCGCACCACCATGTTCACCTTGAGTTGGGCGCCTTCTGGTTGCACGTCAGGCGTTTCCCCCATCAGGGCGCTGAGGGTGGCCGGTGCGACGTTGGCGAGAACGTGTCCACCTGCGACGGTGTGTTCGTCGTCGCCGAGCCGGTAGGTCACCTCGCCGTCCGGGTCGATCGCGGTCACCTCCGCGCCGGTCACGATCCGCGCACCCGCTTGTGCGGCGGCCCTGGCCAACTCGGCCGTGACCGCGCCCATCCCGCCGACCGGCACGTCCCAGTCGCCCGTGCCGTTGCCGATCACGTGGTAGAGGAAACACCGGTTCTGCCGCAGCGACGGGTCGTCCGCGGGCGCGAAGGTGCCGATCAGCGCGTCGGTCAGCACGATTCCCCTGATCGTGTCGTCGGTGAAGGTGGACTCGATCACCTCGCTCAACGGCTGCTCGAACAACGCGTTCCACGCGTGGTCGTCGCCGACGCGTTCGCGCAACTGGCTCTTGGTGGGCAGCGGCTCGGTCAGCGTCGGGAAGACCCGCTCGGCGACCGAGCCCGTCATCGCGTAGAACCGTTGCCAGGCATCGGCATCCGCGCCGAGCGACGCCGGGTCGCCGCCGAGGATCCCGCCCGAGCCGACCGGGGTGTACGACGAGACCGTGCGCTTGCGCAATTCGACGCGCAGGCCCAGGTCGTCGACGATCTTGCGGGGCAGCAGCCTGACGAGGTACGAGTAGCGCGACAGCCGGACGTCGACCGACTCGAACGCGCGGAACGACACCGCCGCGCCGCCCACCTCGGCCCGCCGCTCCAGCACGAGCACCGACAGCCCGGCACGCGCCAGGTACGCCGCCGCGACCAGTCCGTTGTGCCCACCACCCACGACAACCGCGTCCACCCCGGCATCGTTCATCGCGCTCGCCGCACCCTCTCCTCGTCCCACACCGGCTCGTCCACTTCGGACACGGCACCGTCCGAGCGGAACAGCACGAACCGGTCGAAGGACCGGGCGAACCACCGGTCGTGCGTCACCGCGACGACGGTACCGGTGAACTCGGCCAGCGCGGCCTGCAAAGCCTCGGCTGAGTTCAGGTCGAGGTTGTCGGTCGGCTCGTCGAGCAGCAGCAGGGTCGCGCCGGACAGCTCCAGCAGCAACACCTGCAACCGTGCCTGCTGGCCACCGGACAGCGTCTCGAACCGCTGGTCGTTCTGCCCCGCGAGGCCGTACCGGGACAGCGCGGCGATCGCCGAGTCGCGGTCGATGCCCGATCGTGTCTCGTCGCCCTGCCACAGGATGTCCACCAACGTCCGGCCCACCCACTCCGGGTGCTGGTGCGTCTGCGCGAACAAGCCCGGCACGACCCGGGCACCGAGCTTGGCCACGCCGTTGTGGGTGACGGGATCCCCCGCGAGCAGCCGCAGGAAGTGGCTCTTGCCCGAGCCGTTGGAGCCGAGCACGCACACCCGGTCGGCGAAGAACACCTCCAGGTCGAACGGCTTCATCAAGCCGGTCAGCTCCAGGTTCTCGCAGGTGATCGCCCTGATCCCGGTCCGGCCGCCGCGCAGCCGGGGCTTGAGCCGTTCCTGCTTGGGCGGCAGCGGCGGCGGGCCCGCCTCCTCGAACTTGCGCAGCCGCGTCTGCGCGGCCTGGTACCGCGACGACATCCCGTCGTTGTAGCTGGCCTGCTGGCGCAACGTGATCACGAGCTGGCGCAGCTGGGCGTGTTTCTCGTCCCAGCGGGTGCGTTGTTCGGCGATGCGCTCCCAGCGAGCCTCCCTGGCCTCGTGCCACGTGCCGAACCCACCCGGATGCACCCACGCGCTGCCGCCTTCGACGGTGACGACGTGTGTGGCGGCGACCGCCAGGAGCTCACGGTCGTGGCTGACGAGCAGGACGGCCTTGGACGTCTCCGCCAGCCGCTCCTCCAGCCACCGTTTGCCCGGCACGTCGAGGTAGTTGTCCGGCTCGTCCAGCAGCAGCACCTGCTCGGGGCCGCGCAGCAACGCCTCCAGCACGAGCCGCTTCTGCTCACCGCCGGACAGCGTCTTCACGCCCCGGTACTTCGCACGGTCATACGGCACGCCCAGCGCCGCGACCGTCACGGTGTCCCATAGGACTTCCGCGGCGTATCCGCCTGACTCGCCCCATGCGGCGAGCGCTTCGGCGTAGCGCATCTGCACCGGTTCGCTGTCGTCCTCCATCAGCACGAGCTCGACGGCGTCCAGTTCCTCCGCTGCCTTCCGCAGCGGGGTCGGCGCCGCCGCGAGCAACAGGTCACGCACGGTCCGGTCGTCGCGGACCGAGCCGACGAACTGGGGCATGACCGCCATTCCGCCCTCGACGCGTACGCCGCCGTCCAGCGCGGAGAGCTCGCCGCCGAGGATCCGCAACAGTGTGGTCTTGCCGACACCGTTCGCGCCGACGATCGCCACCACAGATCCCGCGCTCACGCGAAACGTGACGTCACGGAACAGTTCTCGCCCGTCGGGCAGCCGGTATGCGAGCGCGGTCGCGTCAAGGAATCCCACCGCCGGATGGTGCACACAGTGGTGCCTCGATCGCGAACGGTTTTCGTCCGGCATAGTGGAACGGTGCAGCCGATCACCCGACTCGTTCCGCGCGGACTCGTCCCGCTGATCGTGGTCCTCGCCTCGGTCTGTGCCCTGGTGGTCACCACGTTGGGCCTGATCTTCGCGGGTCAGCGGACCGGCACTGCCGTGGACGACTCCGTCCACTGGGCGGTGTACCGGCAGTTCGTCGGCGAACGGGGCCTGCTGCAGGCGATGCTGACGCCCACAGAGCCCGTCCTCCTGGTCATCGTGATCGGCCTGATCGTGATGGTCGCGGTCGCCCGGGGACGGCCCCGGCTGGCCGTTCTCGCCGTCGCCGCGCCGCTGCTCTCGGCCGTGTTCAGCAGCGCTGTGCTGAAGCCCGCGTTCGGCCGGACGATCAACAACGGGTCACTCGCGTTCCCGAGCGGTCACACCGCCACCATGGTCGCCGTGCTGACCGTGTTGGTGATAGCCACGGTCACGACGCGCACGACTGTGCTCGTGCTGACCGCCGTAGGTGCGCTCGTCGTCGCGGTCATCGGCGCGACGGCGCTCGTGGGCATGAAGTACCACTACGTCACGGACACCGTCGGCGGTGCGTGTGTGGCCATCGCGACTGTGCTCACGGTCGCCCTGGTCATCGACCGTGTCGCCGATCGGCGCGTGCGGAAGTCCGTGCCGGTCGAGCAGCCCGCCACCAGCGGGACGCGGTGAGCCCCACACGTTGACGCCCGCCGAAGGCAAGCTCCGCTACGGCCGTTCCACGAGTCGAGATGACGGCGCAACGGGCATTTACGCACGTTATGGCGCGTATGGTCCTCGTAAAATAGGGGTGGCGCTGTGAGTGTGCTTGCGCACCCGGCGTAACCTTGTCGCATCATCCACGGCGACGGAAGGACGGCGGTGTGACTGATACACCGATCTACGACCAACTCCGCCTCGAACTGAGCTCGCGACGCGCCGTGGCCGACCCTCCACCGCCCCCTCCTGCCAAACAAACCCCGCCCAGGCCGAGAACCCGTGCGGAGCGCGTGCAGGCCGCGCCCACGGTCAGGTCCGCGCCTCCCGCCGAGGAGACGCGCAAACCGGTCTCGGTCTGGACTTTGGTCAACGCCAACCGCAGGAGCTGAGCGCAAGCACAGCAGTGGCTCAGGATGGCGGGTTGATGCTCGCCATCCGAGTGTTGACTTCGATCTTCTGGGTCATGAACTGCTGCTCGAGCATCAGGTCGGCCACCCGCTGCGGCCGGATGGCCAACGTCGTGCTGGGGTAGTTGCCGATGCTCATCAGCTGCGCCACGTTCTTGCTGACCGAGATGTACTCCGGCAGCACGTTCTCCACCAGCGACCGGTCGAGCGCACGCTGCTGCGCCTCGGCGAGCGCGAGTTGGAACGCGCGGACCGTGTTGGGGTTCTTGCGTGCGAAGCTGCGCGCGCACGCGTACCCGGACTGGGGGAAGTCCGCTGTGGGGCCGACAGCCGTGTCGGCGAACAACACACACCCCGCTTCCAGCTGCGAGCGTGTCATGTACGGCTCGACCATCCAGGCCGCCGCGACCTCGCCGTTGCGCACGGCGTCGGCGAGCGTGTCGAACGGCTTCTCCACGTACTTGATGTCCGTCGGCTTCATTCCGCTGGTACGTAACAAACTGTTGGTCAGCAGCACGCCCAGCCCGCGCAGGTTGTTGACTCCGACCGGCTTGGTGGCCAGGTCGGATATCGTGCGCATCCGGGTCTGCGAATTCGCGACGAGTCCGGTGCACCGCGGCGCCGCCTGGTAGGCCTCGCCGAGCACGACCCAGTCCGCGCCGTCGGTGATGTTGAGGAAGATGGTGACCCAGCTGTCGAAGGCCACGTCGGCCTGGCCGCCGACCTCGAGGTCCGGTCGCTGGTCGCCGGTGAGCTCCATGGCGACGAACTTCGGGTTCAGGCCGTACTTGGCGAAGATCCCCTCGCGCTGGGCCACGAACAGCGGGGCGGTGTCGGTCACCTTCAACACACCCAGCCGGATCTCCGGGATCTCGGGCGCCGGGTTGGCGGGCGTCGACGAGGACGAGTCGGTGCAGGCGCTCAGCGCGAAGGCACCCATACCCGCGAGCAGTGTTCGGCGGCTCATCGTGCTGGTTTGCCGCACGGTTTCCAAGGACCGTCTCACCACGCGTTCCTCAATTTTCTGCGACCCCCTCGAATACCGCCAGTCTACGGGCGTGCCCGGACCTTAAACGACAGGCTAACCACCTGTAACCCACTATCGGATGGAGCCAACCGGCACACGCATTGTGGTCCGAGAGTACTAACACACCAACATCAGCAAGCGCAACAGAATCCCGTTCGCGCATGTCAGACCCGCAAGTTGATCTACGTTGGAAACTTTCCACTGTTATTGACCATAACGAAACCGATCAACTGGCACGGTCAATCGAGTGACCAATCGAACACTCTCGGAGTTATTCGGTGATCAGTTTTTGCTATACGGAGAATCCCGTATTGTCACGGATTAGCAAAGCCGCCATACCGGTATCATCACCGGCCGAAAGCAGTACCGGCGTCGCGCGCGAGAGCGGTCAGCCTGCTGATCGAACGAAGGTACTTCTTGCGGTAACCGCCACGCAGCATCTCGTCGGTGTACAAGGAGGACAACGAGTCCCCTGACACCGCGACCGGCACCGCGCGGTCGTACAACCGGTCCGCCAGCGCGACCATGCGCAACGCCACGTCCTGGTCCGGCACCGCGTGCAGACCCTTGATGTGCACCGCGGGCACATCGGAGACCAGCTTGCCGTAGCGCGACGGGTGCAGCTTGGCCAGATGCGCGCACAGCTCGTCGAAATCATCCACCGTGGAGCCGGGGACCGCGGCGGCGCGCGCGTCGATCTCCGCATCGGTCAACGGATCCGGCGCGTCGGGCAGACCGCGGTGCCGATAGTCCGGGCCGTCCACACGCACCACGGTGAACCGCGCGGACAGGGCACGGATCTCCCTGATGAAGTCGTCGGCGGCGAACCGGCCCTCGCCGAGCTTGTCCGGCAACGTGTTCGAGGTCGCGGCCACGTGCACACCCGCGTCGGTCAGCTCGGTCAGCAGCCGGGTGACCAGCGTCGTGTCGCCGGGGTCGTCCAACTCGAACTCGTCGATGGCCAGCAGCCGGTGCGTGGACAGCCGCCGCACGGCCTCAGCGAAGCCAAGCGCGCCAACGAGGTGCGTGATCTCGACGAACGTGCCGTACGACTTCTCGACCGACGGCACGGCATGCCAGACGGACGCCAGCAGGTGCGTCTTGCCGACGCCGAACCCGCCGTCCAGGTACAGGCCCGGCGCCGGGTCGGGCACGCGCTTGCTGAAGATCCGGTTGAACAGGCCCTGCGTGGCGACGGGGCCGATGCCACTGGCGAACCGCTGCCCCGCGGCCACGGCCGCCGCCTGCGTCGGCTCGGCGGGGTTGGGCACGTAGGTGTCGAACCTGACGTCCACGAACCTCGGTGGCGGCACCAGAGCGGCGACCAGCTCCGCCGCCTCGATCTCCGGATGGCGGTCTACCAGGCGTGGAGCGGACATGCCCGGCATGGTCTCATTGCACCCGTGCAGACCCTCTGGCCGGACCCCGGCACCAGTGAGCTGAACGACACCGCGCTGGAAGCGCTCTACGACTACCCCGCGGACCTCGACCGGCCCTTCGTCCAGGTGAACTTCGTGTCCAGCCTGGACGGCGCGGTGACCGTGTCCGGCAGATCCGCCGGGCTGTCCGGACCGGGCGACCAGAAGGTCTTCCACACGCAGCGCGACCTCGCCGACGTGATCATGGTCGGCGCGACGACCGCGTTGATCGAGCGCTACCAGGGCCTCAAGCCCAAGGAAGTCCGCACCGAACGCCGCGAACGGCTCGGCCTCGCGCCGCTGCCGCCCGTCGCGGTCGTCACGGGGAAGTGCTCGATCTCCCCGGACTCGCCGCTGATCACCGAAGCAGCCGTGCCGACGATCGTGCTCACCGCCGAGGCCGCCCCACGACGTGCCGCGCTGGCCGACGCGGGCGCGGATGTCGTCGTCGTCGGCGACGAGCACGTCGACCTGAAGCTGGCGGTCGCCGAACTCGGCCGCCGTGGGCTCAACCGGGTCAACTGCGAGGGCGGGCCGCGGCTGTTCGGCGGGATGATCGCCGACGACCTGGTCGACCAGCTCAACCTGACGCTGTCGCCCCTGCTCACCGCGGGCGACTCCGGCCGGATCGCCAGCGGGCCGGTGCTGGCCGGGACCAGGCGCATGAAGCTCGCGGCGGCGTTGCGGGATGACGACTTCCTGATGCTGGCCTATCGTCGCTGAGTGCTGACTCCACCGGTCAAACCCATGCTCGCCAAGGCGGCGGGCGCGATCCCCGACGGTGCCGACCTGATCTTCGAACCGAAGTGGGACGGGTTCCGCTGCCTGGTGTTCCGCGACGGCGACGACGTCGTGCTGCAGTCCCGCTCGTCGAAGCCGCTCAACAGGTACTTCCCCGAAGTGGTCGAGCGGCTGACCCAGGGCCTGCCCTCCGGCGTCGTGCTCGACGGCGAACTGGTCGTCGGCCGGGACGGGCGCCTCGACTTCGACGCGCTGTCCGAGCGGATCCACCCGGCGGCCAGCCGCGTGACCATGCTCGCCGAGACCACACCGGCCACGTTCGTGGCGTTCGACGTGCTGCAGGTGCCCGCCGGTGAAGTGCTCGACGAGCCAGGGGTCAAGCGCCGCGAGATCCTCCAGGAGCTGGTCGCGGGCACCGACGCGGTCAGCCTCACCCCGGCGACCCAGGACGCGGACCTGGCCAGGGAGTGGTTCACGCTCTTCGAAGGCGCCGGGCTCGACGGTGTGATCGGCAAACCCGCGCAGGGTCCGTACACACCGGACAAACGGACCATGCTGAAGTACAAGCACTCCCGCACCGCGGACTGCGTCGTGGCGGGGATCCGCTGGTACAAGGACACCGAACCGGGCACCGCCGTCGGTTCGCTGCTGCTGGGCCTCTACGACGACAAAGGAACCCTGCACAGCGTCGGCGTGGTCGGGTCGTTCCCGGCCGAGCGGCGCAGGGAACTGGCCGCCGAACTGGCGTACCTCATCCCCGACGGCGCCGAAGGCCACCCGTGGACGGGCGAGATCGCCGAGGGCACAAGGGTTCCCGGCGAGATCAACCGGTGGCGCAGCGCACAGGCCGAGTGGGTGCCGTTCCGGCTGGAGCGCGTGGTCGAAGTGGGCTACGAGCACACCGAAGGCGGCTACCCCAGCCGGTTCCGGCACACCGCGCAGTTCAAACGGTGGCGCCCGGACCGCGAGCCGTCCTCGTGCGACTACTCGCAGCTGGAGGAGCCCGCCCGGTACGACCTGGACGCCGTGCTGCGCGGCGAGGTCCGCACCCGGGAATAAAGCGGAGCCTGCCACCGGTTAGTCCGGGTATGGCCATTCCTTACTCGGTACTCGACCTCGCCACCGTCGGTGAGGGCACCACGTCCGCCCAGGCGCTGCGCGACTCCATCGAGCTCGCCCGGCGCACCGAAGAGCTGGGGTACCACCGGTACTGGGTGGCCGAGCACCACAACATGCCCGGCGTCGCCAGCTCGGCGCCCGCCGTGCTGATCGCGCACCTGGCGTCGGCCACGTCGAGCATCCGCGTCGGCTCCGGTGGCGTCATGCTGCCCAACCACGCGCCGCTCGTGGTCGCCGAGCAGTTCGGCATGCTCGAAGCACTGCACCCCGGCCGGATCGACCTCGGGCTCGGCCGCGCACCCGGCACCGACCCGCGCACGGCGCACGCGCTGCGCCGGTCCCCGCAGCCGCTGTCGGCCGACGACTTCCCCGAGCAGCTCGGCGAGCTGATCTCGTACTTCCGCGGCGAGGCCGAGGGAATCGCCGCCGTGCCCGCCGCGGGCAACCAGCCGCCGGTCTGGCTGCTCGGCTCAAGTGGTTACAGCGCACAGCTTTCCGGGATGCTCGGGTTGCCGTTCGCGTTCGCCCACCATTTCAGCGCGCAGAACACGTTGCCCGCGCTGGCCCTGTACCGGCAGAACTTCCGGCCGTCGGCCGTGCTGGACAAGCCGTACGCGATGGTCGCCGCCGGGGTCATCTGCGCCGACACCGACGAACAGGCCGCCTATGTGGCCGGTCCCGGCGCGTTGTCGTTCCTCAAGCTGCGATCCGGGCGCCCCGGGCTGATCGCCACGCCGGAGGAAGCCGCGGCGTACCCGTACACCGACGTCGAACGGCTCATCGTCGAGGAGCGGCTGTCGACGCAGATCGTCGGCAGCCCGTCGACCGTCGAACGCGGCATCGAGAAGCTGCTGTCCGAGACCGAGGCCGACGAGCTGATGATCACCACCATGGTGCACTCCGCCACCGACCGGCTGCGCTCGTACGAACTCGTCGCCGGACTGCGGTCCTAGACCCCGGTGTGCTGGCGGATCCAGGTGCGCAGGTAGGGCACGTCGACGTGGATGGACGGAGCAGCCCCGCAGGTGGGAGTGCCACGGCCTGTCCGGCTGTACACACCGATCAGCTGCAATGCACCGGAAACGTGCTTGGCCAGCGGGTTGCCGCTGTCACCGCTGCACGGACCCGTGTTGCCCTTGTTGTCGACGCAGATCTCGCTCGGCGGGCGGATACCGCCGCCCGCGCACCGGCTGTCCTCGACGATCGTGCTGGTCAACTGGTGCAGCATGAGTGGCTCGACGCAGGAGCCCGTCGGGCAGGTCCGGCCCCATCCGAGCATCACGACGGGAGTACCGACGGGACCTGACTCGGTCGCGATCGGAATCGGCCGGTGGGTGACCGTGGTCGCCAACCTGAGCAGTTCGATGTCCTCGCTGGGATGCCGGATGGTCTGGGCCACCTGTGTCACTGTGCCGCCGCTGGTGCGGTTCAGGCTGCCGATCCGCACCTGAACCGGCGTGCCGCAGTGCGCGGCGGTGACGACCCACTTCGACGCGATGAGCGCGCCACCGCAGATGTGCCGACCGCCGGACCCTTGTACCGAGACCACGAACGGGTGTGGCTGGCCGACCTGTGTGCCTCCGATGATGGCCGACGCCGTCGCGGGCAGGGCGACCAACGCCAGAGAGGTGGTCAAGAGCAGAAGCAGCAAACGCTTTCGCATGCGATGTCCTCCCCTTGTATAGAGACCCGATGCCGGGTCCGTCACCCAAAGTAGGGGGAACCGCCGCCGCGGAGAACCGCCTTTCGCCTACGGTGGGCAGGCGGTGCCCGCCGCGGGCACCTTGCCGTCGCCCAGGAACCCCCGCACCGCGTCCGTGGCGCAGGGCGACAGACCCAGCGCGCCGTGCCCCGCGCCCTGCCACGAGATCAGCACCGCGCTCGGCAGTTGCTGCGCACTGCGCTGCGTGCCTGGCTGCGGCGTCACCGGGTCGCTGGCCGTGCTCAACACCACGATCGGCGGCAGGCCACGGCCGCTGAGCGACAACGGCGGCTGGGCCGCGACGGACCAAGCGCTGCACAGCACGAGGTTCTGCGCCATCACGCCACCGAACAACGGATACCTGGTGCGCCACTCCTTGCCCGTGCTGTTGAGGCGTTCCAACGCGAGCCTGGTCTTGGTGTCGTTGCAGCCGGTCACCAGCGCGATGTCCAACGCGGTCGGCTGTTCCCTGCTGTCTTCCACGAGCGGCTTGACGTACTTGCTCAACGGGGCACCGTCATTGTCCCGTGCCTTGGCGATCGCGTCGGCCAGCGCGGGCCAGCCCGACCGGTTGGCCAAGCCCGTGAGCACCGCACGGGTCGCGCTGCCTGCCGTGAGCCCGGCGTCGGGCGACGGGATCGGGCTGGCGCGCAGCTTGCGGATCAGGTCGAGGAACGTCTGCTTCGGATCCGGGCCGAGCGCACAGGTGCGGGCCACGCAGTCCTTGGCGAACTCGGCGAACGCGGCCTCCGCGCCGGTCGCGACGCCTTCCATCGTGACCAGCGAGTCGCCGCTGGGATCGGGCAGGCCGTCGAACACCATCCGGCCGACCCGGTCGGGGAACCGGTCGCCGTAGACGCCGAGCACCCGCGACCCCTCACCGACACCGATCGCGCTCAGCCGCTGCAGGCCCAACGCCTCGCGGACCTTCTCCAGGTCGGCGGCGGTGCGCCAGGTGTCCATCGCGTACAGCCGGTTCTCCAGGCTGATGATGCACTGCTGACCGGCCTGGCGGACCACGTCGAGCAGGTCCTCGAGGTCCTCGGACGCCGGGTCGGCGTTGACGATGTCCATCCGGATGTCGTCCTCGATGCACCGGACCGGCTCGGAACTGCCCGACCCCCGGCGGTCGACCCCGATCAGCGAGAACTTGGTGAGGAACTCCGGTGGCAGGCTCGCGGCCAGCCGCGCGGCCTTGACCGTGCCCGGCTCCCCCTGCACATCGCTGACCACCACGATGGGCGCCCGGCCAGTGCCTGCCTTGAGGACAGTCAGCCGCAGCGGGGTGCGACCGGGCATACTCGGCGAGTCCACCACGGTCTGGACGCGAGCGCACTGCACGGGCTGGTCGGGAACGCCGTAGGTGCTCATCCGGGTCTTGACGACCGCGTCACAGTCGCCCCATGTCACGCTGGACCGAGTCGGCTCCTCCAGCGGTGGGACGGGCAGCTGCGCGGCACTGGGCGATGGCGGCGCCGACTGGTCGATCGGGCCGTCGTTGACCACGATCGCGGGGCGCTGCGACGGCGCTGCCGTGCACGCGGTGGTGATGGAGGCAACCGCCGCGAGCAGCACAATCCCCCGTCGCGCCATGGTGCCCATGACCTACACCCTCGCACGGAGTTCGTGAGGACTCCGTGAGGGTCAGCGGTCCCACGTGCTGGAAATCATGTGACGCCCGCCGGGCCGATCGTCGACTATCCGGATATGGCCACCATGCACGTCGACCGAGCCGGACGCGGCCCGTTCCCCCGTTTCAACCTGGTCGCGTTGGCCGGTCGGACCATAGGCGCGATCCCGCCGACCGCCCAGATCCTGGTCGGCATCATCAGCGTGCAGGTGGGCGCGGCACTGGCCAAGAACCTGTTCGGCGCGATCGGCAGCCTGGGCACGGTGGCGGTGCGGCTGTTCTTCGCCGCAGCGGTGCTGATGCTGTGGTGGCGGCCGTCGGTGCGGATGGACCGTCGCAGTTGGGCAGTGGTGCTCGGCTTCGGCGTGGTTCTCGGCGTGATGAACCTGTGCTTCTACCTGGCGCTGGCCCGGATCCCGCTCGGGATCGCGGTGACCATCGAGTTCCTCGGGCCGCTCGCGGTGGCGTTGGCGGGGTCGAGGCGCTGGCTGGACGCGTTGTGGGCGGTGCTCGCGGCAGGAGGCGTGGTCCTGCTGATGGAAGGGCGGGGAGACCTCAACCTCGCCGGGTTCCTGTTCGCACTGGCGGCGGGAGCGTGCTGGGGCCTGTACATCCTGCTGAGCGCGTCGCTGGGCAAGCACACCTCGGAAGGCAACGGCCTGGCGTTGGGCATGACGGTCGCGGCGCTGGTAGCCGTGCCATTCGGCGTGGCAGAGGGCGGAACAGCGCTGTTCCAGCCATGGGTGCTGGTTGTGGGGCTTGGCGTGGCGCTGTTGTCGTCGGTGATCCCGTACTCGCTGGAACTGGAAGCATTGCGCAAGATCCCACCGCGCGTGTTCGGCATCCTGATGAGCCTCGAACCAGCGGTAGCGGCCGTCATAGGCCTGGTTGTGCTGCAGGAGTCCCTGCACATGATGCAGTGGGTCGCGGTGCTGTGCGTGGTGGCCGCTTCGGCGGGCGCCACCCGTGGCGCCCGCCCAGACGTCTAACCGCCGATAACGGGCGGAGCGGTCATCTCATCGGTGCCGAACATGCTGTCCGGGTCAGGCTCGACGAGGTATGAGGGGCGCTGGTGCTCCTCGTCCTCCCCGCCTTCGCCGCGGGCACCGCCCATGCCACCCATACCGCCCATACCCGCGGCGCCAGGACGGCCAGCGGCCCCACCACGTCCTCCGCCAGCGGCAGCCTGCTCAGCGGCAAGACCACCAACACCCGCGGCGTTGCCACCAGGCCCAAAACCACCCTTCGGCCCAGGACCACCGGCCCCCGTACCGGTCCCGGTGCCGCCGGGGTTGTAGCCACCGCCACCACGACCGCCACCGCCACCACCGCCGCCACCACCGCCGGGCCCGAAACCGCCGCCGCCGGGAGGAGGCATGAAACCAGGAGTCATGCCGCTGGTGGACGAGTCGTAACCGGAGTTGTTGCCGAAGTTGTTGCCACGGCCGCCGGGGCCAGGGATGTAGCCCTGACCACTGGTGCCGCTGCCAGGGCCACCGCCCGGCTTGACCCCACCGCCCGTGCCCGTACCGATACCTGGCCCAGGCCGACCGCCGCCAGGACCACCACCAGGGCCGCCGCCGGGTCCACCACCAGGACCAATGCCAGGGCCGCCACCGGGCCCACCACCCGGGCCCCCACCAGGACCGCCGCCCGGCCCGCCACCAGGACCACCGCCCGGCCCACCACCAGGACCGTTCGGGTCATCCTTGCCCGGAGGCCTGGGCGGCGGAGGAGGGGGAGGCGGCGGAGGCGTCGAACCCCCGCTCATCGTGGGCGGAGCCGCGAACGCAGGCATCGTGCTCGCACCACCGAGGGTGCTGTCATACGTGCCCACGACCTGCACGGCCTGTTCCTTGGCCTCCTGCTGCTTGTTGTACTTGGCCATGTAGGTCACGTACTTGGTCATGTACGAGAACGGGTCCGTCGTGCGATCCAGATCCGCGTTCGCCTTGTCCACATCGAAGTCGACCGGCGGCGGCATGTTGTTCTTGGCCGTTTCGAGAGCCGCGCTGTACTGCTGGGTCTGCGTTCCCGCGAGCTGCGCGCTCACGCCCGCCTTACCGACCCAGTTGCCCACGTCCGTCATGAACTGCCGGGCCTTCTCGGCCGCCGTGCCGCGCCACTCCGTCTGGCTGTCGCCGATGGCCTTGACGACATCCGTCTGGAACTCGACCATGTTGTTGCCCGCGTCAAGCCACTTCGCGCCGACCTTGCCGACCTGCCCGGGGTCCACACCCTCTTTGACCATCGTCTCGAGCTGCTGGTGCTCGTAGCTCTGGTAGTTCGTGCACTGCATCATCGGCGGCTGACGCGTCTGCACCCCTTGTTGCAGGGCGGCAGCCTGATCCCGCATCTGCTGGTCGACACGTTCCTGCACGGTGCCTTCCCGTGAGATCTCCGAGAAGATCTTGTCCCACCAGCTCTGATCACGGATCTCCTGGTCGACTTGACCTTCGACCTGCGTCTGCACCTGACCGCGCTTGTCCGACGTCCCCTGCATCTCGACGCCGTGGGTGTCGCCCCGGTGGTTCGACGGGTGGTAGGCCGTCGCTATTTCCGGGTTCTGCTCCGCGTGCCTCGGTGCCATGATCTACTCAGCTCCCACCTGGCAGTTTGGGTTCGACAGCCTTGGCCACCTGTTCCGCCACCTGGCATGCCTTCTTCGTGTCGTTCCCCGACGCGGCTGTCGCGTCGACGCGAGAGGTTTCGGTGACGAAAAGTCCTACGTTGCACTGAGCACCGAACAAGTACTGCACCGCGCGGTGCTTACCGATATCGGGCAGCTTTTTCACTTGCCCCGTGGTGCTTACGTCCTTGACGCCGCGCGAATCGAAAACATTCACCTGGATCGAGAAACTACCTTGGTCCAGCGAATTCCAGGCACAACCTCTGGCGGAATTGTCCAGCCCTTCATGGGTCTTGCCGGAACCTACCCCGAGCGATGTCGCGTCAGCGGAGGTGATCAGCTTGCACGGGTCCAGATCAGCCACAGGGCTGTCACCAGGGGATTGTGAAGAGGACGACTTCCCGGAACCACCCCCGCTGCCCGGGATGGTGGGCCGGCTCGACGCCGAAGGCGTGTCTTCTGGCGTTGGAGACCCGTCGGTTTCACTCTTACATGCGGTCAAGCTCGCCGCCAAAGCAACAAGAGTCGCAGTTGCCAGCACCGAGTTCTTCACTGAACGCCTCACCTGTTCACTGTTCTTCCGCATGGGCAGTTGACTTCACACCGACTCAATACGCCCGAGTGCGGCCTGGTTGGCCTGCTCGGTGGCCTCGTAGTTGGCCATGGCCTTGTTGATAGCTTCTTCAGCTTTGGCCAAAGATTCGTGGAACTGAGCAAGTTGCGTCAGGAAACCTCGCTCGTCGATGGCCACCTGCTGAGCGTAGGGCGCGATCACCTTCGCAGCGTTGGTGCTCCCCAGCGGCATCTGCTGGGCCAAGAAGGCGAGGCTGTTCTGCTGCTGGTTCGCCCATTCACGCATCGTTCTTATGGCGCCGAGCAGGGCATCCCCGCCGGATTTGCTGACCTCGAAGGCGCCGCTGGCGGCCAAGCCTGCGAACTGGTCCATGCTCGCGCCGATGGAGTCCCAGCCGAATGCGCCCTGGCCGCTTGCGTCAACGTCTTCGTACATGTCGATCCCCTCGTCCAGCCTCCCCGAGCCACGGTATCAAGGGGTGACGTGGCCCGTCTTGACTGTGACGGAACTGGGGCCCGGTTGGTTCCGGCGACCTGCTGATTCACCCGTTCAGGCGGGTCAGCCCATGGTGTATATCAGCGGCAGGAACGTGCTGTGGCCGTTGTGGATCGCGTAGGCACGGCCGTCGGCCCAGACGAAGCGGTAGTCCTCCAGCACGCTCGTGCCATCGTGGGGTGGCGAGGGGATGATCGAAGCGACCGAGCCGTCAGTGAGGCTGAACCGTATGAGGCCGACATCGGCGGCCATGACCACCGTCGAGCCCTCAACGGCGACAGGCATGACGATACGAGCGTTCTCGGCATGGGATTCCCAGCGACGTTGGCCTGTCGCGAGGTCATAGGCGACCACCCTGTTCGGCCCGCCCGGATAAGGCACGGTCACGGTGACCAACGTCTGATCCACGACCAGAGTCCTGAACTGACGGATGCCCCCTTCCGTATTCGGTGGTCCGAGGCTGGTCATGGCCAGGTCGGACCCGGTTCCCGTGATGCGGTGCGCGACCTCGAATGTCGGCGAGAGGACGAGGTAGTCCGCGACTCCGGCTGTCTCGTTGTCCAGCACCCAGAGGATCGGCGGCGAGGTCGAGACGAGGCGGCCAGCCATGATCGCGAGACCCGCAGTGGCCTTGGCGTGATCCTTGACCGTTGTCAACCGCCCAGTAGCGCTCACCGAAGCAATAGAAAGATCGGGCAGACCTGGCCCGAGGCAACGAGCGACGAGGTGCAACGACGTCATCGACAGGACCGAGCAGCGGCCCGTGTCGTGCCTCAACGCGATCTTGGACTGTTGCACACCATCGGACATGCGGTGGGTCGACAGGAAGTCGTCCCATCCGACGTGCAGCAGATCACCGTGGATGTCGAGGTACGCCTCATTGGGAGCGCCGTTGATGCCCTCACGCGGGTCACCGATCGCCGTGTGCCACCCGAGCTTGCCGGTGTCCACATCCACCACAGCTGCGTGTGTGCAGTCAACGAACCGGTCATGCGTTTCACTGCCATAGGCCAAGGCAATCCTGCCGCCAACGACGGTCGGGGTCGCCCCGCAGAACAACGGCACACCCGCAACGTCCGTAGGTGGCTCGACGGCCCACTGCTGCGCACCACTGGCCCGCGAGTAGCTGATCACATATCCATCCGTGGCCACGATCAGGGAGTCGCGGTACGCCCACGCGTGCAGCAGGTTTCCCCATGCGGGCATATCCCTGTGAGACAACGACCACGAAGACAGGGCATTCGACATGGGATCCCCCTTCACCACAGTGCTGCAACTGACTGCCAAGGCCGCGACGAGCACGTACATCCAGCGGCGCTTCATCGGTGACCGACGAGCATTTGGTGGAGCATGGCCGCCGAGTCGATTGGGCTCAATGCATGCCTCGCCACATGGTCGAGCACTTGTTTGATGGTTGAGACATGCCCCGGCGCTTGGGCTTCCGCCAAACCGAAGTGGGTCTCGGTGAACACGGTGTCGGGCTCCTTGCCGTCGTCGAAAGTCAGCAGGATCGCCGATCCGCGCTGGCCGAGGTGCATTCCACGGCACTGCGGCACGATCTGGAACGTGACGTTCGGCAGCTGTGAGCATTCCGCCAAGTGAGCAAGCTGCTCCTCGTCGACGCCCTGGTGAAGCGTGGGTTCGTGCACCAACGCACGTAGGCGGAGCGGGCGTTCTACCGAGAACAACCGTTCCTTCTGGTGCATCCGCAACGCCACCAGGTCGTTGCGGGCCGCGCGGTTGGTTACTGCCGTCGCCAGGGACTTGTGCGCATAGGCCGCGGTCTGCAGCAACGTGGGCAAGAAGCCGAGTTGGAACTCGGTCTTCGCCACGGCACGGTCCTCCATGCGCAAGTAGTCGTTGTCGAGCTTGGTGTAGCGACGCCACCAACTCGGCTGCTTGGCGAGTTCCCAGAGATCCAGGTACTGCCGCGTTTCGGCGCAGGCCACGCCGTAGACGTCGAGCAGCAGCGCCAGCTCGTGATACGAGGGCATTTGGAAGAGCTCGATGCGGCTCAGCTTCTTCAGGTCGACGTGTGCTCGCAGTCCCGCCTCACCGAGGGTGAGTCCCGCTTCGACCCGAAGTCTTCTCAGTTCTCGCTGCAACTGCCTTCCGTAGTAGTTCTGCTCGGCTCGATCCCCGGCCATAGCTCCCTCACCTTGACGATCATGAATGCGACAGTCGCGCAACGCTCTCATGTCGCGCGACAGTTACGCAATGTATCGATCGGGCGAAGACTTGTCGCACGAAGTTACCTCTAGGATGCAGGGGTGGGAGTTTCCAGTCCCGGTCTGCCGCGAGCGCGGACATTGGGCGCAGTGCTGAGACAGGCGCGCAAGTCCTCGGGCTTGAGCATGCGAGATGTCGCGCCACAGATCGGTTTGGCGCATTCCACGATCGGGCGGTGGGAGAGCGGCGACATCTTGCCCACTGCCGCAGATGTCGCGGCCCTGCTTGACGTGTTGAAAATCGATCAGGCCGATCGCGACAAGATCATGGCCTTGGCGCAAGACTCGGACAACACGGCCTGGCTGGCTTCCGGCCCGGCGCCCTACGGTGTGTCACAGTCAATGGCTGGGATGCTGGAGTGCGAGCGCACTGCGCAACACATCACCTATTGGTCTCCACTAGTCATCCCGGGCGTGTTGCAGACCAGCGACTACGCCCGCTCGATATTCAGCCAGAGTACTCTGTCGCCATCCAAAATCCAGACGCTGGTGACGCTGCGGATGGGGCGCCGAGACGTCTTCATGCGCGCAGACCCGGCCGAACTGGTCGTCCTGATCGGTGAGCAGGCCATCCACAGTGGCATCGGCGGACCACCGGTCATGCGCGATCAACTCCGGCACTTGCACGCCATGAGCAAACTAGATGCCATCACCGTGCAGCTTGTGCGCATGACCGGCGAATGGCACCCAGGGTTCGTTGGACCGTTCGTGCTCTACAAATTCGGCTTCCAGCCCACCGTCGTTCACATCGAGCATCTTCAGAGCGGCGTGTTCCTTGTCGACGACGAGGACATCACCGCCTACGAGTCCGCAGTGGATGCGATCCGCCAGTGTGTGATGGGGCCCGAGGAGTCAATGGACCACGTAGCCTCCGTTCTCGCCACACTGGAGGCATGACCGAGAACGAGTGGCGCAAGAGCAGCCACAGCCACCAAGCCACCGACTGTGTCGAGGTTGATCGGCATCTTCGGCGGGTGCGCGACAGCAAGAACCCGTCCGCCGTCCTGACCGTCGACGTCCGTTCCTTAGTCGCGCACCTGCGAACCGCCTAAGTCAACTCGTTCAGCGCTCGCCTGGCGGCGTCCAGCTCGGCCTGCAGGAACGCGATCCGTTCCTCGTGCTGCTGCCGCGCCGCCGCCATCACCGCGCTGATCGCTTCTTCCACCTGGTTCGGCAGCTCTTTCGCGATCTTGTGGATCGCCGCCGCCTGGATCGGCATCGAGCGCACGCTCCGCTTCTTGCCCACCACCACGTCCACGGTCCAGTCGCCGCGTGGTGTGGAGTGGAGTGTCACCGTCACTTCGGCGGGCGGCACGGTGCGACGGCGGGGCGCGGCCTTCTTCTTCTCGGCCGGTGCCGCTGGCTCCGGTTGGTAGATCTGCTCGGCCGCGGGCTCGGCTACTGGCGGCGGCGAGGGCTTCTTCGGTGCCGGACGCTGTTTCGGACGGGTCAGGGTCAGTTCCGCCTTCGAGAACGACAGGGTGTCCTGGGAGCCCGTTGGCTTCACTTCTATGAAGTCGCCCTCCGCCGGGTTCGCGAAGGACACCACTTTCCCCGCTTTCCCCGGGTCCACGCCCACTGCCCGTCCTGTGAACCACACTGTTGGGGGCTTGCCTTTTTCCAGCGCGTCACGCAGTTGGGTGATGTCGTTGTCGGAGAGCATGGGCCTTACTCTGCACCACCGCGCAACCGGTACTCGCAGCCGTACTCCACCGCGTAGTGCAGGTCGTAGTGGTGCACGATCTTCGGCCCTCCGTGCAGGTGCACGTGGGTCACCGTTTCCTTCAACGTCGCGGGCAGCTCCGACAGCGTGTCCACGCGTCCGTCCAGCGGTCCGCCGACGTAACGCACGACGTAGTCCTGCGACATCGGCTCTCCCTCCACCATGTGCACTCGATCCATCGTACTAAGGACCATGATGTACGCATGGATCCTGCGAAAGCACTCCGGCAGATCGGGTTCTACCTCGAACGCAAGGGTGAACCCACGTTCAAGGTCCAGGCCTTCCGGAAAGCCGCGGCCATAGTGGACGGCCTGTCCGACGACGAGGTCCGGCTGCGCGCCCGACGCGGCACGCTCACGCAGCTGCCGGGCATCGGGAAGTCGACGGCGGGTGTCATCAGCGATGCCGTCGCCGGCCGCCAGCCCGACTACCTCGGCAGGCTCATCGAGGAGGCGACAATTCCCGTCGCTGGTGGGCATGCGTTGCGTGCCGCGCTCAAAGGCGACTGCCACACGCACTCCGAGTGGTCCGACGGCGGCAGCACCATCCGTGAGATGGCCGAGGCGGCACGGGACATCGGCCACGAGTGGATGGCGTTGACCGACCACTCCCCCAGCCTCACCGTCGCCAACGGCCTCACCGCGGACCGGCTACGCCGCCAGCTCGACATCGTCGCCGAGCTCAACGAGGAGCTCGCGCCGTTCCGCGTCCTTACCGGTATCGAGGTCGACATCCTCCTCGACGGCGCACTCGACCAGGACGAGGATCTGCTTGCGGAGCTGGACATCGTCGTCGCCAGCGTGCATTCCAAGCTGCGCATGCCGTCCGCCGAGATGACCCGGCGGATGATCAGGGCCGTCGGCAACCCGCTTGTCACCATCCTCGGTCACTGCACAGGTCGGATGCGCACCGCGAAACGCGATCGGCCCGAGTCGACTTTCGACGCGAAGGCGGTCTTCGAGGCGTGCCGGGACAACGGTGTCGCGGTCGAGATCAACTCACGGCCCGAACGGCTCGACCCGCCGAAGCGGTTGTTGCGGATGGCCGTGGAGATCGGCTGCGAGTTCGCCATCGACAGCGACGCGCACGCACCCGGTCAACTCGATTGGCTGCCGCACGGCTGTGAACGCGCCGAAGCGTGCGGTGTACCCGTCGAACGCGTCATCAACGCGCGGTCGAATCCAACGACCAAATAGGGCGATCGGCCGTACCGGCGGTGATCGAAACAGCGCTAGCCTCGATGTGCTTTTCGCCACCGACTGGAGGACTCCCCGAATGACGGCTCAGCCCGGATTGGTTTTCGGTGCCGATCCCGCCCACTACGACCAGCACCGCCCCGCCGTGCCGGAACTCGCCGCGGATTGGCTGCTGCCCGCGGACCCCGGTGTTGTCGTCGACGTCGGCGCCGGTACCGGCCACATGACCCGGATTCTGCTGAAACGGGCAGGCCGGGTGATCGCGGTCGACCCGGATCCGCAGATGGTCGCATGGCTGCGGGAAAAGTTCCCCGGCGCTTCCGTGCACGTCGGCAGTTCGGAGGATCTACCCGTTGCGGACGCCCACGCCGACGCCGTTGTTTCCAGCAACGCGTGGCATTGGTTCGATCCGCCCAAAGCGGGCGCGGAAGCCGCGCGGTGCCTGAAACCCGGTGGCGTTCTCGGTGTTTCGTGGCACGACCGCGGCGACAGCGACCTGTGGCTCGACGAAGTGCAGAACGTGATCCTGTCGGCGCACATACCCGGCCAGCCGGTGCAATGGCTACAGCTGCCGCCGGAACTGCCGTTCGGGCCGATCGAGAAACACGTCGTCGACTACGAACGCGAGATGACGCCGGACGAGATCTGCGCGATGCACTTCACCTACAGCGCGACGATCTCGTTACCGGACGATGAACGCGCTGCCCTGCTTGGAAAACTGCGTGACCACCTGGCCGGGCACGCGGCGCGGCGCGGGACGCCGACGCTCGCGATCCCGTTCGTGGCCACGCTGTACCGCACGCACCGCCTGGGCTGACGCCGGACAAGTGCCGGGGAGCCCGCGCTCCCCGGCGCCCCGACTGTCTACTGGGGATCGGTCACCATCGTGCGCATGTCGAGGTCGGTGCCCTTCGGCAGCTCGCCGGTCTCCTTCATCAGGTCGACCACTCGCTGGAAGCGGCGGGCGTCCGTGCTGGACGAGAACACCGGCATCGTCATCAGCGAAGCCACATTCGGCGGCACACCGACGTACTTGACCACCGCGGCCTCGACGGTGCCGCGATCCTGCGCGTCCTGGACCGCCTTGGCCATCGCTCGCTGGAAGGCCGCGAGCGTCTTCGGGTTCTTCTCGACGAAGTCCCTTTTCGCGATCCAGCCGGACGTCGGGAAGTCCGCGGTCGACCCGCTGAACGGCGACAGCAGCTTGGAGACGCCTTTGGCCTGCAACGTCTGGGTGAGGAACGGCTCGTTCATGATCGCCGCCTGGATGTCGTTGCGCTCCAGCGCCGCGGGCATGTCGGCGAACGGCATGGAGAAGTACTGCTCGTTGGTGATGATGACGCCGTTGATCGCCATCTGCGACCGCAGCGCCAGTTCACCGATCCCGCCCTTCGAGCTGACGCCGATCTTCTTGCCGATCAGGTCCTTCACGGTCCTGACCGCCCCGTCCTTCGCCACGACGAGCAGGAACAGGTTCTCCGTCGTGGTCATGGCGTCCGCGACGATCTTGATGTCGTTCTTGCCCTTCACCACCGCCGCGATCGCGGGCGGGTAGCTGGTCAGTCCGATGTCGATGGACCCGCCGATCACGTTGTCGACGTTCACCGAGCCCTTCCCGCCGGTGGTCAGCTCCACGTTCAGGCCTTCGGCCTTGAAATGCCCCTTGTCCACCGCGAGGCGAATCGGCGCGCTGTCGATGATCTTGAGGTCGGCGACCTTGATCGTCGGTTTCTCCAGATCACCGCCGCCCTGCGGTGTTTCGGCGGATCCACCGAGTGCCGCACAGCTCGCTGTTGCCGTCACCAGCGCCATTGTCAAGGCGGTAACGACAAGTCGTTTCCGACGCATGCGAAGTTTGTCCTCTCCCAAGTGCTTCCGTAGCGCAGCACCGCGTTGCTCGAGTAGCGCCGAAGGTTAGTGGCAGACGTTTGCATTGAAAGCCGCCAAATGCAGTACCTACATCGTCTTCTTCTGTGCCAATTTCTGACGGTACACAAAATCGACAATATAAAGTCAGACGATATACAACATTTCCTATCTGCTGCACAGTGGATCGCGCGCGCCCGGACGGTTCTGTCACCCGTTCGAGTCCCGAGTTGCCGCTGCCCCGCCCCCGTCGCACGCTCAGCGCATGCATGAGATGGCCAGGTGCGACGTCTGCGGAAACGACTACTGGATGGCGTTCGAAGTGCGGACCGTCAGCGGCGACGTGTACACGTTCGACAGTTTCGAGTGCGCCATCCAGAAGCTGGCGCCGCGGTGCGAACACTGCGAATGCCGGATACTCGGACACGGTGTCGAGGTCGAGGGCCGCTTCTTCTGCTGCGCCCACTGCGCCAGGCAGGGCGCGAGCGGCCTCGGCGGCCAGATCAGGGACACCGTGGGCGCGCTGCCTGGCTGACGGCCTCTCTGGCAGGATGCGCGGGGTGGATTTCCCGCACATCGACAGCACCAGGCCGAGCGTTGCCCGTGTCTACGACGCTGGATTGGGCGGCAAGGACAACTACGAGGTCGACCGCGAAGTGCTGCGGGCGATCGACGCCGCTGTCCCGAACCACGCGATCGTCGCACGCGACAACCGAGACTGGCTGATCAGGGTCACGCGTTACCTCGCGGGCCAGGTCGGTATCTCGCAGTTCCTCGACCTCGGCTCCGGCCTGCCGACAGCCGAGAACACCCACCAGGTCGCGCAGCGGGTCAACCCCGAGGCGACGGTGGTGTACGTGGACAACGACCCGATGGTGCTCGCACACGGCCGTGCGCTGCTGGAGGAGAACGACCGCACGCACTTCATCTCGACGGACCTGACCAAGCCGCAAGAGGTGTTCGCGAACTCCGACGTGGTGCGCTACCTGGACTTCGCCGAGCCGGTGGCGCTCTACCAGATCGGCGTGCTGCACCACGTCAAGGACACCGACGAGGTCCGCGAGATCATGCGCCAGTACATCGAGCGGCTGGCGCCCGGTTCGTACGTCGCGATCAGCCATTTCCACAACCCGGGTGGCGAGGACGGGCCCGCCGCCGAGGACCTGGAGCGGGTGATGTCCGACGGCCCGATGGGCAGCGGTTACTTCCGCAGCCGGGCGGACATCGAGTCGTTCTTCGGCGACCTCGAGCTCGTGCCACCTGGACTGGTGCTCGCCCCGCGGTGGTGGCCGGACGGTCCACAGGTGAAACCGCTCATCACGCCCCAGCGCCTGTTCCTCGCCGGGCTGGGGCGCAAGGTGTGACCCCGACAAAGACCGGCGGTTCTGGCAGGATGTCGCGATGGACTTACCGCAGATCGACATCACCAAGCCGAGCATCGCACGCGTGTACGACGCCGGACTGGGCGGCAAGGACAACTACGAGGTCGATCGCGCGATCCTGAACGCCATCCTGGAGCAGTCGCCGGACGCCATGCTCGCGGCGCGGGACAACCGCGAGTGGCTGATCCGGGTCACCCGGTTCCTCGCGGGCGAGGCGAAGATCAGCCAGTTCCTCGACCTCGGCTCCGGCCTGCCGACGGCGGAGAACACCCACCAGGTCGCGCAGCGGCTCAACTCCGACGCGACGGTCGTCTACGTGGACAACGACCCGATCGTGCTCGCACACGGCCGCGCCCTGCTCGCCGAGAACGAGCAGACGCATTTCGTCGCGGGTGACCTGACCGATGCGCCCGCACTGCTCGAGCGGTCGGACATCGACCGCTACCTCGACTTCTCCCAACCGGTCGCGCTGTACCAGATCGGCACGCTGCACCACTGCGCCGACCCGGAAGCCATCCGCGAGTTCATGCGGGTGTACGTGGACGCGCTCGCGCCGGGGTCCTACGTGGCCATCAGCCATTTCTTCGACCCGGGCAGCGGCGAGGACAGCGAGTCGGCGCAGCGCACACAGCGGCTGCTCACCAACAGCCCGATGGGCAGCGGGTTCTTCCGCCTGCGGGAGGAGATCGAGTCCTTCTTCGCCGGTCTCGACCTGGTCGAGCCGGGCATCGTCGCGGCGGCCGAGTGGTGGCCGGACGGGCCGAGGGTGCGGCCCCTCGTCCGGCCGCAGCGCCTGATCGTCGCGGGCCTGGCCCGCAAGCCCTGACCCACCGCTAGTCGGTGTCGGGCCGGGCCCTCGACGGCTGAACCCGCTTGGGCTCTCCCGGCATCTTGGGGTAGTCCGGCGGGTAGGGCATCTCGCCGCGAGGGTCGCTCGAGTACAGCTCGAGCAGCGACTCGATGCCGAACACCTCCGCGTCGATGTCGGCGTGCGCGTCCCCTTGCGAGGCAAGCAAATCCGGCACGGTGAAGATGTCGAAGTCGTCCGGGTCCACATCGGACAACTGGTCCCACGTCAACGGCATCGACACCGTGGCGCGCGGGGTGCCGCGCACCGACCACGCCGACGCGATCGTCCGGTCCCGCGCGGCCTGGTTGAAGTCGAGGAACACGCGCTCGCCGCGCTCCTCCTTCCACCACGCCGTGGTGGCCAGGTCGGGGATCCGGCGCTCCACCTCGCGCGCGAGGCCGATCACCGCGTGCCGCACGTCGATGAAGTCCCATTCCGGCCGGATCCGGACCAGTACGTGGATGCCGCGTCCGCCGGAGGTCTTGGGGTAGCCGGTCAACCCGTTGTCCACCAGCACTTCCCGCAGCACCCCGGCGACCTTCACCGCGTCGGCGAAGTCCGTGCCCGGCTGCGGGTCGAGGTCCACGCGCAACTCGTCCGGGTGGTCCACCTCCGGCGTGCGCACCGGCCACGGGTGGAAGTCGAACGTGCCCAGGTTGGACGCCCACGGGATCACCGCCGGTTCGGTCGGGCAGATCTCGTCGGCGGTCCGGCCGGACGGGAACTTGATCGTCGCGGTCCGCACCCAGTCGGGCGCCCCCTTGGGCACGCGCTTCTGGTAGAACCACTCGCCGGTCACGCCGTCGACGTACCGTTTCAGGGTTGTCGGCCTGTCCCGCAACGCCTTGATCAGCGGCTCGGCCACCGAGATGTAGTACTCGACCACCTGGCGCTTGGTGATCTCGCGTTCGGGGAAGTACACCTTGTCCGGATTGGACACGCGAATGGTCCGATCACCGACCGGGAGCTCGACAGCCTTCGAAGCCATGGGGCAACCCTAGTGACAAATGCAGTGGCACGCGCCCGGTAGTTTTGGAGAACGCATCCGACTCGATGAGGACTACCGGTGAAGATGGACAACAGCCCCGCAAGGGGCACTCGTGACCTGCTGCCCGCGACCGTCGCCGTGCGCGATCATGTCCTGGCCCGGATCGCCGAGGTCTACCACCGGTACGGCTACCAGCGCATCGAGACGCCCGCGCTGGAGGACATCGCGCGGCTGACCGGCGGCCAGGGCGGCGAGAACGAGAAGCTGATCTTCAAGATCCTCCGCCGCGGCCTGACCGAGCTGCCCGCGAGCGTCGACGAGCTGGCGGACCTCGGCCTGCGGTTCGACCTGACGGTCCCGCTGACCCGGTTCTACGGCAACAACCACGCCGCTTTGCCGACGCCGTTCCGGTCGTTCCAGATCGGCCCGGTCTGGCGGGCCGAGCGGCCGCAGAAGGACCGCTACCGCCAGTTCTACCAGTGCGACATCGACGTGATCGGCGAGGAGTCGGTGCTGGCCGAGGCCGAGCTGATCGAGGCGACGACGGAGGCGCTGGAAGCCGTCGGTCTGCCCGGCACGACCGTGCGCCTGTCGGACCGCCGGTTCCTGTCCGCCCTCGCCGAAGGCGCCGGAGTCGCGCCCGAGGCGCAAGGCGCGTTCTTCATCACCCTGGACAAGCTGGACAAGATCGGCTGGGACGGGGTGCGCAAGGAGCTGACCGAGCGGGCCGGGTTCAGCCCTGAGCAGGCGGACGGCGTCCAGACGGCCATCACGGCGTTGCAGGGCCTCGACCCGGCCAAACTGGCCGACCAGCTCACCGACGCCGTGCCGAATCTGCCGGAGGGCGTCGCGGCCGACCTGGTGGCGACCACGACCGCGCTCGCCGACCTGGCCGCGACCCGGGAGATCGGGTGGGAGTTCGACCCGACGCTGGTCCGCGGGATGGGGTACTACACCGGGCAGATCTTCGAGGTCAGCCACCCGGGCACGAGCGCGTCGGTGGCCGGTGGCGGCCGCTACGACAAGCTGATCGGCCGCTCGCTGGGCAAGGACGTGCCTGCCTGTGGGTTCTCCATCGGTTTCGAGCGGATCGTGAACCTGCTCGACGCCGCTCCACGCACGGACGCGGTGGCCGTTCTGCACGAGGCCGACGTCACCCCGGCCGAGGTCCTGGCCGTGGCGCGGCGGCTGCGCGCGGAGGGTCGCCAGGTCACGGCGATCAAGCGGCGCGGCAAGTTCGGCGCGCAACTGGGCAGGCTGGAGGAATGGGGGTTCACCTCCATGGTGCACGTCCGCTCCGGCGAGGTGGCGGACGAGCGGGTTTTGGGGAGCCGGGAATCAAGCTGACCGGCTACCGTGTTGTACATGGCAGTGAGCGCGTCCCCTGATGAGCCCGCGTCACAGCGGTTTCGCGAGGACCTCGAGGGTCTTGACCCGCATGACCCCGAGGTGCGTGAGTTCGCGGCCCACCTCGACCGGATCGAGAAGAGCCGGTCGGGGTACACCGTGGAGGGATACCTCGGTGGCATCTCGGACTTCGCGGACTCCGCGAACCGCCTCGGCGGCCACTACCGGATGCTCGCCCTGCTCGTGATCGGCCTGATCCTGATCGGGGTGGGCGTCGCGGCGTGGGACGCGCTGGTGTTCATCCTGTCGTAGGTTCGGAGGCTAGGTGTCCATGAAGCCCGTTACCGGTGTCACGCCTCGCGTGGTCAAGTCCGACCAGGAGTGGCGGCAGGAGCTGTCCGCCGAGGAGTACGCGGTGCTCCGCGAGGCCGGGACAGAACGGCCCTTCACCGGTGAATACACCGACACGAAGACCGTCGGCGTGTACGCGTGCCGCGCATGCGGGGCGGAGCTGTTCCGCAGTACCACGAAATTCGATTCGCACTGCGGGTGGCCGTCGTTCTTCTCCCCGCTGGCCGGGGACAGCGTTATTCTTCGCGAGGACCGCGCACTCGGCATGGTCCGCGTGGAGGTGCTCTGTGCGACCTGTCACAGCCATCTCGGACACGTGTTCGAGGGTGAGGGCTACCCGACCCCCACTGACCAGCGGTACTGCATCAACAGCATCTCGCTGACGCTGCGCCCCGAAGAGGGCGGCGGCGCGGAAGCCTAAGTTACCCCCAACACAACCCTAAATCTTCGTCAAGGCGTCTTGCCGGGTGCCCGTTCGACGAAGAAAGTGGTGTCTCCACTTGATTTCCGGCTCTCTGGGGAGAGAGGGGGAAGATCATGGAAGACACCTGGGAAATACCAGGACCGACGTTCATCGGTATTTATCTGCTCGGGTTTTCCGTTGCTTTGCTGTTTTCGTTCGCTGTTCGAATCCTGACCCGTTCGGGTGCGGTGACCGCACCCGGCGGGTCGTTGACGGCGCTGGACCTGGCCTGCCTGACCGGGGGCAGGCGACGCGTGGTGGAGGCCGCGGTCGCCCAACTGGTCGAGACCGGCCAGCTGCGCGCGGCTCGCGACGGATACCTGGAGGTCGCCGGTCGGGCAGGGGGTACCAACCCGGTCGAGCGCACTGTTCTGGCCGACGTGGTGCGGCACGGCCGGAGGTCCGTCACGATGCTGACCCACCGGCTGGCCGGGTCCGACTCGGTCGGTGAGGTGGCAGCGGGTCTGGTGCGGGCGGGTTACCTCGTCGACCACGAGGTGGCCAGGCACCGCAAGCTGATCAGCGTGGTCCCGGTCGCCGCGGTGTTCGCCGCCGGTGTGGCGCGGTGGATGTCCGGGATCACGGCGGGACGGCCGATCGGTTGGCTGACGCTGGTGCTGATCGGGACGGGGCTGATCGGGTACGCGCTGTACCGGCACCCGATCTGCCCGAGGACGTTCGCCGGGGCCGACGCGGTGGGGACCGCGCCGGCCAGCAGACCGGTCGAACTGGTGGCCGTGGGCGGATTCGCGAGCCACCCCGACCAGCTCATCCGGGCCTCGCTGCTCGGTGGATCCGCACACGGGATCCACGCGGCCAGCGGGCTGGGCGGGGCGATGGTCGCGTCGGCGTGGTTGGCCGGCGATGGAGGCAGTACCGGAGGAGGAGACGCAGGGGGAAGCAGCGGCTGCGGGGGTGGCGGCTGCGGGGGGTAGGAAAAAGAATGAGGGAGACGGGTCGGCCCGGGGATCGTGATCCCCGGGCCGACCCGTACACAGAGGGGAGGGGCGATGAACCCCTGGGGTATTTCGGGTCCGGCGTTCTTATGGCTCTACGGCGGCGGCCTCGCGGTCGCCGTGATCGCGACGCTGTTGCTGCGCGGGCGGCTCCGGGCGGCGGGCGCGACGAACACACGGGATCCGCTGACGGTCGAGGAGACCGCGCTCCTCGCCGGTGGCCGGACCAGGATGGCCGAGTCGGCGATCGCGAACCTCGTCGACCACGGCGTGGTCCGCGTCGACCGCAGCGGGCGGCTGCACGCGGTACGGGGTTCGGTCCACAAGCCCGCGTCGACGTTGGAAGAGCGGCTGCTCAGGGACATCACTGCCCGCCCCGGCCGCATGGTGGACTACTACCAGCTCCGAGTCATGCGCCTGTCGGTGTTCGACGAGGTCGAGTCCGTGCTCGTGCGGCGCGGCCTGCTCGTCGATCACGTGGGACGTGGCACGGTGTTCCTCGCGGCCTCGCCGTTGGTCGTGCTGCTGGTAGTCGGCGTCGTACGAGCGGTCAACGGCGCGAATCTCGGCTCTCCGATCGGCTATCTGACATTGTTGCTCATCGTGACGTGTGTGGCGGCGGTGTTGGCCATGCGCCCGATCAAACGAGGCCCGACCGCAGCAGCGCGCAAGCTGTTGAAGCGTGCGGACACCGGCGGCAGCGGCGCGGCGGCGCTGGTCGCTCACCGCGGGATGGCCGCGTACCCTGATCCGCTGATCTCGAAGCTGTTCCCGGTGCGGCCGAAGGCCAGTTCGACACCACGTCGCCGCGGTGGATCCACCGGCGACGGGTCGACAGTGTTGGTCGGCGGCAGCAGCTGCGGGGGGAGCAGTAGCTGTGGAAGCAGTAGCAGCAGCGGCAGTAGCTGTGGAGGCGGCGGCGGTTGCGGCGGCGGCGGTTCCTGATGGTGGACTCCGCTTTCTCGGCGGCAGCGACAACACCCATATGCGGGTCAGGAGGCTGAGGCGGTGCGTGAACTCGGTGTGGGGATCGGGTGGCGATCGGAGATCGACATCACGGTCGAGCGGCTGCCCGGGGTGGACTTCGTCGAGGTCGTCGCGGAGAACCTGAATCCGGACCAGCTGCCGGAGTCCGTTGTGGTGCTTCGGGAACGTGGCACGCCCGTGCTGCCGCACGCGGTTTCGCTGTCGGTCGGCGGCGCGGAACCCGTTGACATGAAACGCGTCGAGCACCTGGCCAAGCTGGCGTACGTGCTCGACGCGCCGGTGGCCAGCGACCACGTTTGTTTCGTCCGCGCTGGCGGCCTCGACTCCGGGCACCTGATGCCGGTGCCGCGCACGAAGGAAGCGTTGGACGTCCTCGTGGAGAACGTGAAAGCGGTGCAGGCGAACTTGACCGTGCCGTTCGCGCTGGAGAACATCGCGGCGTTGCTGGAATGGCCGGACGCGGAGCTGACCGAGGCGCAGTTCCTCGCGGAGCTGACCGAACGCACCGGTTGTCTGTTGCTTGTGGACGTCGCGAACATGTACGCCAACGCCCGAAACCTCGGCCAGGACCCGGAAAAACTGCTCGACGACCTGCCGTTGGAACGCCTGGCGTACCTGCATGTCGCTGGCGGCGAGGAACACCACGGCGTCTACCACGACACGCACACGCACCCGGTGCTGCCGGAGGTGCTGGACCTGTTGTCGGAGTTGGTGAAACGCACCAGGCCGCCGGGTGTCCTGCTGGAGCGCGACGGCGACTACCCCACCGACGCCGAGCTGGCGGCCGAGCTCCAGGCGATCCGGGATCGGCTGTGACAGGGAAAGGGACGCCGCCATGACACAGCCGCAACGAGACCGGCTCGCCGAACAGCAGGCGCAGCTGCTGCGCGCCCTGCTGGCGGACGGCCCACCGCCACCGGGGTTCGACCCACGACGACTCGATGTGGAGGCGACCGCGCTGCGGTCGAAGCGGCGGCGGGTCGTCGCCATGATCCAGCCGGATGTGTGCACCGACCTCGAGGACAGATTCGTCCCGCTTTTCGCCGAGTACGCCCGAGCACATCCCAGAACGGTCGGGTCACGCGCGCGTGAGGACGCGGCCGGGTTCGTGGAATGGTTGCGGGAGAACGGGCACCTGCCGAGGGTGAAGTGGTGGCGCAGACGTGCAACGAAAAGCCGGTAGGCGCCGTCCCATCGGTGTGAACCGGACTTTCGCCGTCGCCGCGTTGCTGGCCGCCACCGCACTGGTCGCGGGATGTGACTCGCCGATTGAGTGCGGTGGGGCGGCGGCCAGGAAGGGCATCTCGCTCGACATCGACCCCGCGTACTCGCCGAAGGTCGGTTCGGCCCGGATGACCACCTGCTGGAACGGGTCGTGCACCGACACCGCGCTCGAGTTGTACCCGTCGACCGCGGCCCGGCCGATGCCGTGCGCCACGGGCGGACCGGACAGCGCTTGTGGCGCGCGGATGGAACCGACCGGGGGCAAGAACTCCTTCGCCGACCTGCCGACTCTGGTGAGCGAGCCGGTCGATGTCACGCTTCGGTTGATCGATCCAGCCGGTGCCGAGCTGGCCGCTCCGCGCCTGGTGATCACGCCGAAGACCCTGTACCCGAGTGGTCCGGAGTGTGGAGGCGGCACGCCGCAGGGTGGCCTACTCGTCTCCCCCGATGGGGTGCTCAGCGAACGCCTGTAAACACCACGCTGGGGAAATTTACTTTCGAGATTGCTCCACCGGGCACTTGTCACCCCATGGTGGTGCCGATAGCTTGCGATGACCACGGACAGTGGTTCATCGACTTCTCAGCGTCGATGTCTGGGGTGTGCGGAAAACCGATCGGGAGGTTTTTCAGGTGCATTCAGTCAAGAAACGAGCCGCGAGACGCATCGGCGTCGGGGCTCTCGTCCTGGGGGTAGCGCTGAGCACGGCGCAGGTGACAACCGCCGTCGCCGCGCAAAACGCTCGACCAGACGGCAAGTCCGTCACCCTCATCACCGGTGACCGGGTCGTCACCGTCGATGCCGCGTACGACGTGCGCACCATCATCCCCGGCAAGGGCCGGGAGAAACTCGCCTTCTCGACCTACAAACACGACGGCCACACTTTCGTCGTCCCGCAAGACGCTCTTTCCCTGCTCACACAAGGGCGTTTGGATGAGCGCCTGTTCGACGTGACCACATTGGCCGAGTCCGGCTACGACGACGCCCACCGGGCCACCCTGCCCCTGATCATCAGCCACACCACCGGATCCGACAGCGGAGCGCGCATCGCGGGCGCCACCACGACAGCGAGCCTGCCCGCGCTCAACGCCTCGGCGGTCACCGCCGAGAAGACCGGTGCCGCGTGGCAGTCGTTGACCTCGGCGAACGTCAAGAAGGTCTGGCTCGACGGCAAACGCACTGCCTCGCTGGACCGCAGCACCGCGCAGATCGGCGCTCCTGCCGCGTGGCAGGCCGGTTTCACCGGCACGGGCGTGAAGGTCGCCGTGCTGGACACCGGCGTCGACCAGACGCACCCCGACCTGGCCACCCGTGAGGTCACCGAGAAGAACTTCACCGACGCCGCCGACGCGGTCGACCGCGTCGGCCACGGCACGCACGTCGCGTCCACCATCGCGGGCACCGGCGCCAAGCAGGCAGGCAAGTACAAGGGCGTCGCGTACGGCGCCAACATCCTCGACGGCAAGGTGCTCGACGACAACGGCTCCGGCTACGACTCGTGGATCATCGAGGGCATCCAGTGGGCGGTCGACCAGGGCGCCAAGATCGTCAACCTGAGCCTCGGCGCACCGGACACCCCGGAGGTGGACCCGCTCGAAGAGGCCGTGAACACGTTGTCCGCCAAGCACGGCACGCTGTTCGTGATCGCCGCGGGCAACAGCGGCCCGCGCGCGGAGACCGTCGGCTCGCCGGGGAGCGCGGACGCCGCGCTGACCGTCGGTGCCGTCGACCGCGACGACAGCCTGGCACCGTTCTCCAGCCGTGGTCCGAGGGTCGGTGACGCGGGGATCAAGCCGGATGTCACCGCGCCCGGCGTGAACATCGCCGCGGCCAAGGCCGCCAACGGCCGGATGGGAACGCCGGTCGTCGACGGGTACGTCGCCGCGTCCGGCACCTCGATGGCCACCCCGCACGTCGCCGGTGCCGCAGCGCTGCTCGCGCAGGTGCACCCGGACTGGAACGGCGAGCAGCTCAAGGCGGCGCTCGCGGCGTCGGCGAAGCCGAACGCCAAGCTCAACGCGTTCGAGCAGGGCTCCGGCCGGATCGACGTGGCCAAGGCGATCACGCAGGCCGTGATCTCGTCGCCGACCAGCGTCAACCTCGGCACGCAACTCTGGCCGCACGACGACGACCAGCCCGTCGCGAAGGGCGTGACGTACCGCAACGCGGGCAAGACCGACGTCACGTTCGACGTCAAGGTCAACGCTCTTGGCCCGGACGGCAAGCAGGCGCCCGATGGTCTGCTGACCGCGTCCCCCGCCAAGGTGACCGTGCCCGCGGGCGGCGAGGCCAAGGTGACCGTCACGGCCGACACCAGGGTCGACGGGGTCGACGGCGTCTACTCCGGAACGCTCACCGGCACCTCCGGTGACGCGTCGATCAGCACTCCCGTCTCGGTCAACCGCGAGCCGGAGAGCTACTCGCTGACCGTCAACCACATCGGGCTGGACGGCGCTCCGGCGGGCAACGCCCGCACCACTCTGTACGGTCTGGACACCCAGAAGTTCAGCTCCGCCTTCGATCCGGACGGCAGCGCGACGGTGCGCCTGCCCAAGGGCAAGTACGTCGTGGACAGCTCGCTGGCCGCGGCCGACATCAACTGGCTGTCCTACCCCGGGTTCACGCTCACCGAGGACACCACGATCGATCTGGACTTCCGGCGTGCCAAGCCGACCAAGGTGACCGTGCCGGACTCGTCGGCGCGGATGCTGCTGACGGACTTCACGTACCGGCGGACGGCAGGCAAGTCCTCGTTCGGCTACGGCTGGGTGCTGTTCGGTGGCGACATCAGCACGCTGCGCACCGCGCACATCGGGCCGGAACTGCCCCCGCAGGAGCTGATCACCCAGATCAACACCCAGTGGGACAACCCGAGCGGCGAGTACTACGGCGTGGCGTTCTACCAGAACGGCACGGTGCCCACCGGCTTCACCAGGGTGGTGAAGAAAGAGAATCTTGCTCACGTGCACGGCTCGTTCGGCGCGACCGTGCCGGGCAAGTCGGGCCTGCGGTACGCGTTCCCGTACCCGAAGTTCGGTGAGGGACCGGGCGCATGGGCGGCGCTGCTTCCCGTGAAGCTGCCCGGTGACCGCAACGAGTATTACTCCACCGAGGACGTCGCGTGGCGCCCCGGCCTGTGGCAGATGTCCGCCGACGGCAACACCATCGAAGTCCAGCTGACCAGCCCGGTGAAGGCGTTCCAGGCCGGCCGGACGTACGAGGAATCCTACAACCGCGGCGTGTTCGCGCCCGCGCTGCCGCAGACCCGCAGCCCGTGGCAGTACCTCGTCCGGTCGGAGAACACGATCTTGGCGAACATCCCGCTGTTCGGCGACGGCGCGGGCAACTCCGGGTCGTCCGCTGTGGACAGTTCGTCGACCGTGCTGTACCGCGACGGCAAGAAGGTCGGCGAATCGACCGATCCCGGCTACGGCGAGTTCCAGGTCCCGGCCGACACGGGTTCGTACACGCTGACCACGGAAGCGGTCCGCAGTGGCGTCTCGGACGTCTCGACCACGATCCGCGCCGCGTGGACGTTCCGGTCCGGCCCGGCGGGCACCGACCCGGTCCGGCTGCCGCTGTCCACAGTGCGGTACACCCCGGCGTTGGACGCGACGAACTCGGCTCCGGCCGGTGAGTCGTTCATCATCCCGGTCTCCGTCCAGCAGCAGGCAAGCAACCAGGGCACGGTGCCGAAGACGCTGACCGTCGACGCGTCGTTCGACGGCGGGCAGACGTGGACGGCGACGACGATCGTGGCGAACGTGCTCGCCATCGTCCAGCACCCGAACGACGCCACGTCGGTGTCGTTGCGGGCCAAGGCGACCGATCGGGCGGGCAACACCGTCGAGCAGACGATCATCAACGCCTACAAGGTGAATTGAGTGGACTGGGACTGACCGTCCCCAGCGGAGCACCTCCGGGACCGCCCCATCCCGGGGGTGCTCCGCCCCTTACGATCTACGTCAACCGACCGATGTCTTGTGTTCACCTCCGAGTCATTGTGTGTTCATGCACCCCAACCACACCGCCCAGCACCGGGCCGAGCACCGGCTCCTGGACAGCGAGCACGATCGCTGGAACTACGCCGTCCGCGGCGAGAGCCGGATCCAGCGACTCGACCGCAACTACGGCGAGATCCTGCAGGAACTGCGCGTGGCCCAGACCGGGGTGCAGTTGCTGCTGGCATTCCTGCTGACCGTCGCGTTCACCCCCAGGTTCGCCAGCTTCAGCCTCTTCCAGCGGGACGTCTACGTCGCCAGCCTCGTGCTCGGCGCGGCCGCCAACGCGCTGCTGATCGCGCCTGCCGCCTTCCACCGCATGGTGTTCCGCAAGCGGCTGAAGGAACAGCTCGTGCGGTACGCCAACCGCTTCGCGCTGTGCGGACTGGGGTTGCTGATGCTCGCGCTGACTTCCGCCCTGCTGCTCATCCTGACCGTCGTACTCGGCATGAACGCGGGTTCGTGGCTGACCGGCGGCGCCTTGGCGTGGTTCGTGTTCTTCTGGTACCTGCTGCCGTTGTGGAGCAGACTCCGTGCCCCCCGCTAGAGAACACCTACCGCATCGCGGATCCGGCCGTGGGCTTCAGCCTGAGCCCCTTACCGTCACCGGGTTGGATGGAGACGTACATCTTGTCCGCGCGTACCGGCAATCGCGGGTAGGTGTTCTCGGTGACGTAAGGCTCGAAGCTCAAGACCGGATCCGCGACCACGACCGGATCCGGTGAGATGATCGCGGTGTACTGGCCGTGCACAACCTCGGTAGCTGTTTTTCCCAGGAGCCGCAACAGCAACACGTCGTCGGAGTCGATCATCGTGGCGTTCGCCGCAGGACCGTGGGTCTGCCACGCCTCGCCGTGCTCGTAGAACGCCGCCAGCGCCGTCCTGCGGCTTTCCATGTCGGGGAACCCCCGCAGCCACACGAACTTGTCGGGGTTGTCGAGGTCGTGGAACAGGCCGATCAGGGTGATGCCCACAGCCTGCTGGGTGTGGACGAAGTGCCGTTCGAAGATGTCGACGAGCGTGTCGCGCTGCCCCGGTTTGAGGGTGTACTGCCTGAGTTCGACTATCACGCGTGCATCCTCGTGCGCGCGGAGGCGGCGCACGAGTGGCCGAACGGCCGATATCCGCAAGTTTCTAGCCACTGGCGCGACGGCCGGCCTCCCGTGCGATGTCCGTCCGCGAGTGCACACCGAGCTTGTTGAGGACGTGCGACACGTGCGTTCCCACCGTCCGTGGTGACAGGAACAGCCGCGCCGCGATCTGCCTGTTGGTCAGGCCCTCGACCACCAGCGCGGCGATCTTCGACTCGGTCGGGGTGAGGCTTTCCCAGCCGTGCGTCGCCTTCCTGTGCGCGACACGCGGGGCCCGGCGGATCCCGGCCGCCCGCTGCACCGACGCCAGCCGCGCGATGTCCCACGCGGCCCCGAGTTCCTCGTACACCGCGGCCGCCATGGCGAAGGCAGGCCGGGCCGAGCTCAGATCCCCGGCGGCGGCGAAGGCCGTCGCGGCCGCTTCGAACGCCTTGGCCTTCGGGAGCCGCCGGTTGGACTTCCCCGCCGCCGCAAGCAGCATCTCGGGGTCGTCGGCCACCAGGCCGGAGCAGTACAACGCGGCCGCACGCCACCGCGGCGACGACCGCACAAGCGCCTGCACACGAGTGGTTGCCGTCCGTGCCACGTCAAGGTCGCCGACCTGGACGGCCAGCCGGACGGCGTCCGGGAGCATGTCCTCGATCTCGGTCTTGTCCGCGAGGCCGTCGACGAGCTCGGCGAGCGCCGCAGCCGGGTCCCCGGCGTACTCCGCGTCCAGGCTGCGGGCCAGGCACAGCTGGGCGACCGCACGCAGACCGACGTGGTCGGCGAACGGCGCCGCGGCGGCCAGGTGCCGTCGGGCGGCGTCCGGGTCGTCGCGGTGGAAACAGATCGTCGCGGCGATGCCGTGGTCGCAGCAGACCACGCTCGGGTCCTTCACCTCGGCAGGCAACGCGTCGGCCTCGGCGAGGGCGTCGTCCCAGCCACCGGTCTCCAGCAGCAGCTGGCCCATCGCGCTGTGCGCCTGGGTCAGCCGGACAAGGCTGCCGGTGCGTTCGGCCTCCTGGCGCATCCGGCCGGCCACGTCGATGGCCTCGTCGTAGCGGTCCAGGTCGCCGAGTGTCACAGCCTGGTTGATCCGCACCAGCAACGCGAGATCCGTCAGGTCCGGGTCGTCCGACGCGACCGTGAGCGCCCGCTCCAGCAAGGCAAGCGCCTCGTCGCTCGTGCCGCGCATCATCGACACGAGCACCAGCACGTGCAAAGCCCACCCGGTGGCCCACCGGTCCCCGGTTTGCTCCAACGCCTCACGGGCAAGCGCTTCCGCCTCGTCCACCCGGCCGAGCCCGCGGTAGGCCCGTGCTGCCAGGACAAGCAGTCTCGCGTGGTGCACCGGCTGCAGTTCGGGCGCCCGCAACGCGGATTTCAGCGCCGCCAGGGCTTCATCGGACCGCCCGGCGAGCGAACGGCACTGCGTCATGATCCGGTGCAGTTCCACCAATCGGTCGGGCGCGGGGTCATCGAGCAACGCGCGCTCCGCGACGGTGACCGCCTCCGCGGGCTCACCCATCCGGTACAGCGCGTCAGCCAGCAACTCCGGGCAGGTTCCTGTGCGCCGCAACAACTCGACGGCGACTTTGGGCGCGTGCCCGACAAGCACGGGCGCGGCCTTGTCCAGCCACCCCACCACCCAGTCCTCGTCGGTGGCATCCGCGGGCACCAGTTGCCTGGCGATCCGGTCGACCGGGGCACCGGCTCCGATCAGCGCCTTGGCCGCGTCCCGGTGCCACGCCGCCCGTACCGACCGCGGCATCTGTTCGTACAGGGCGGCTCTGATCAACGGGTGCCGGAACGCCAGCGAGTCCCCCGCCTCGGTCAGGATTCCTGATGCGCGCGAGTCCTCGATGGCGGGGATCAGCTCGACCGTGCCCTGGCCCGACACGACGGCCAGGTCGCCGACGGAGAAGTCCGTGCCGAGCAGCGCCGCGGACCGCAGGACCTCGAGCACGTGCGGCGGCAGGAACTCGAGCCGTTCGGCGATCGCGGCGGACAACGACCTCGGTGTGCGCTCGACTGTCGTCTCCACCAGGCCGGTCTCGGTGGTGAACAAGCGCCCGCCGCGTTCGAGTGACCCCAGCAGCTCGGTCAGGTACAGGGGATTTCCGGCCGCACCGGCGGCCAGCCTGCGCAGCCGGTCGCTGGGCTTGCCACCGGCCAGTTCGGCCAGCAGGATCTCGACGTCCGTGTCCGCCAGGCGCGACAACCTGATCCGGTCGGTCGACGGGATGGACCTGCGCAACGAGATGAGCTCGGCGCGCCGGGGCACCGGGCGGGTGATCCCGATGAACAGCAACGGGATCTGCTGCACCAGGCGGGCGAGCCTGCCGCACAGGGCGACGGTGTACCGATCCGCCCAGTGCAGGTCGTCGACCACGAGGACGACCGGTCCGTCCGTGCACAGTTCTTCCAGCAGCGCCAACAGGTGTTCGGCCATCGCGGTGGCGACGTCCACACCGTGGCCGATGGTTTCCTCACCACGCATCAACCGGGCGATCGTCTGCCGCCGCGTGTCCGCGGCCCCGCCGGAGCCGTTGCGGTGCACGCGCAATCCGTCCAGCAACGGCGTCAGCGGCAGGTCCTGGCCGAGTTCGTCGCCCGAACCCCAGTAGACGGGGAACCCGGTCTGCGCGCAGACCGTCCGCACGAGCATCGACTTGCCGATCCCCGGCTCGCCTTCGACGAGGACGCCGTGGCCGCGACCGGTTCCGAGCGCGCGCAGCCAACCGGACAGCCGGGCCAGCTCCGCACCCCGGCCGATGAGCGTGCCTGGCCGCGACATGATCAGGATAATACTGGGTGAACGCGACCTTAACAATACTCGCTCGACAGCCCAACAATGGCCGTAGAATTGTTTCGATTGCTCAGCGCTGTTCACTTTTCGGCGCCGCAACCCATCGTTGGCCAACTATTTACTGCGCGCTCGATTGCCGATTACTGCCGCACTGCCACTCTGTAGGCACATTTTCGTCCGATCTCCACAGAATCGGCGTGCGGAGGAAATCATGCGGACACCCACTCGCATCGTGATGCTGGTCGCGGGCGCGGCGGCAGTCGCGGGACTGGCGTTTTCGGGCGCGGCGGCGGCCGTCGCGGCACCGAGCCCCGACGGCATGGGCTACGACCAGACCTGCCAGAACGGTATGGGCTACGACTGCGGTACCAACACAGACGGCATGGGCTACGACTGATCGAATTCCCACAGCACCACGAAAGCCCGAATGGTTCACCACCATTCGGGCTTTGCGCTACCCAATTAGCCTCGGCGCCCCGGGGAAACGACCGAACTGATCACGGCAAGTTGGTCACGAGCTCGGCCGCGGGCAGCCGCGTGCCGGTGTAGAACGGGATTTCCTCACGCACGTGCCGCCGGGCCGTGCTGCCGCGCAGATGACGCATCAGGTCCACGATCCGGTGCAGTTCATCCGCCTCGAACGCGAGCATCCACTCGTAGTCGCCCAACGCGAACGACGCGACGGTGTTGGCGCGCACGTCGGGGTAGTCGCGGGCCATGTGACCGTGCTCCGCGAGCATCTTGCGGCGCTCCTCGTCCGGCAGCAGGTACCACTCGTAGGACCGGACGAACGGGTACACGCAGACGTACTTGCGGGCTTCCTCACCGGCGAGGAACGCCGGGATGTGGCTCTTGTTGAACTCGGCGGGCCGGTGCAGCGCGACCTGGCTCCAGACCGGCGTGGACACGCGACCGAGCGCGGTCCGCCGCAACCCGGTGTACGCGGCCTGTACCTGCTCGATCTCCTCAGCGTGCCACCAGATCATGTAGTCCGCGTCCGCGCGCAGGCCCGCTACGTCGTACACGCCCCGTACAACGACGCCCTTGTCGTCGAGCGCGTCGAGGTAGGACTGCGCCTCGGTGGCCGCCGGGCCGCGGTCATCGGGGAGCTTGCCCGGTTCGACCCGGAACACCGACCACATGGTGTACCGGATCGTGTCGTTGAGTTCGGCGAAGTTGAGGCGAGCCATACCTACATCGTGGCACGAGCCAACGTCTGCTTGCTCAGCACGTACTCCACCAGTGTGACCAGCACCTCCTTGGCGGACTCCCGGTCACGCGCGTCGCACAGCGCGATCGGCACGTCCTCCCCGACGTCCAGCGCCTCACGCACCTCGGCCATCTCGTAGCGCGCGGCACCCTCGAAGCAGTTCACCGCGATCACGAACGGCACGTCGCGCTTCTCGAAGAAGTCGATCGACGGGAAGCACGTCTCCAGCCTGCGGGTGTCAGCGAGCACGACCGCCCCGATCGCGCCGAAGGCCAGCTCGTCCCACATGAACCAGAACCGGCCCTGGCCCGGCGTGCCGAACAGGTACAGGATCGCCCGGTCGTTGAGCGTGATCCGGCCGAAGTCCAGCGCGACCGTCGTGGTCAGCTTGTTCTCGATGCCGGCGAGGTCGTCGACGCCGATCCCGGCCTCGGTGAGCAGCTCCTCGGTCGACAGCGGGGCGATCTCGCTGACCGCGGCGACCATCGTGGTCTTGCCCGCGCCGAACCCGCCCGCGATGAGGATCTTGACCGCGCTGGGCATCGCCTCAGAGTCGTCGGACACCATCGAGCACCGCCTGCAGTAGTTTCATGTCTGGGACTCTGACATCGCGCGAGGGGTTGCGGGCTATTACTTCCCGCAGTTCGATCAAGTCCGACACCAGGACCTTGACAACCACGATCGGCACGTCCAGCCGGGCGGCGAGCTCGGCGATCGACAGCGGGTGGCGGCACAGTTCGAGGATCGCCACGTAGTCGGCGTCCAGCGTGACCGTGTCGACGTCGTCCTTGGCCGCGACCACGAGCGTGATCATATTCAGGTCGCGGTTCGCCGGTCTCGTCCGCCCGCGCGTCATCGCGTACGGGCGCACCAGCGGCCCGGCCTCGTCGTCCACCCAGTTGTCGCGGCTGGCGATCATGACGTCGGCACGCCAAGGTGTTCGTGTCTCGGCGACGCGTTGAGCACCGATCCGACCTGTTTGACCAGGAGGTTCATCTCGTACGCGATCAGCCCGACGTCGGCGTCCTCCTCGCCGAGCACGGCGAGGCACGTGCCCTGGCCCGCCGCGGTGACGAACAGGAACGCGTGTTCCATCTCCACGATGGTCTGGCGCACCTTGCCGCCGCCGAACTGCCTGCCGGTGCCGCGCGCGAGGCTCTGGAACGCCGAAGCCACAGCCGAGAGGTGCTCACCATCCTCTTTGGACAACGCGGCGGATCGCCCGACGAGCAGACCGTCCGCGGACAGCACGACCGCGTGCCTGGCGCCGACGACCCGGCCGACCAGGTCGTCGAGCAACCAGTCCAGGTCCGCGCCTGTGTTCGCCTTCTTCATCCAGTTCTCCCCTTACCGATCCTCATCCCGTGCACGCCGGGTCTGCTGCTGGAAGGCCGACATGATGCTGCGGATCTCCTCTGGCGAGCGACCGCCTGCCGGGTCGTGGTCCTCCGGCCGCATCGGTGAGGTCTCGCGCAACTGCGGCGCGAGGCTGGCCTGCCTGCGGCGGCGCGGCAACGCGGGTCTGTCGGGCGGGCCCAGGTTCGGGGGCGCTGCCTGCGGGACGCGGGGCGGCGTCGGTGCTGGGTGGCTCAGCCCGGGGGGAGTGTGCACGGGATGCACACTCGGCGTGGGCGGTTCTGGTTCAACCATGTCTTCTTCCGGCCATCGCGGCTCGGTCCCCGGGGACTGGAACTGCTGTGCGTCCGTCGAGTGGGCGTCCGCCAAGTTCGCGGTGCTCGCGGCGTGCTCGCCGTACCAGGTCCCGTCGTCCGAGTCGAAATCCGTGTCGAAACTCGTGCTGTACTCCGCGGCGGCGTCAGCGGTGTGCTCGGCGGGCGGCTGTGGTTCGTCCACCGCCTCGCCCATCGGGTTGAAGAGCGAAACCCGGTACGGCAGCACGTCGTCGTACTCCGCGTCGGGTGACGCCGTCCGCGCCGCCGGCGCCGTCGGGAGCGTCTCGAGTGTGTCCTCGTCGCCTGCCTCGACCAACAGCGGCGCGGGGATCAACACGATCGCCCTGGTGCCACCGTACGAGGACGACCGCAACTCCACCTTGATGCCGTGCCGGGCGGCCAGTCGCGCGACCACGAACAGGCCGAGGCGCGGGTCGCCCTTGAGGGCCATCGACTCGAAGTCCGGTGGATCGGCGAGCACCACGTTGTGCTGGTCGCGTTCGTCGTCGCCCATGCCGAGCCCGTTGTCCTCGACTTCGACGACGATGCCCTTCGCCGCGTGCTCGCCGGACAGCCGCACGTGCGACCGCGGCGGGGAGAACGACGTGGCGTTGTCGAGCAGTTCGGCCAGCAGGTGCATGGTGTCGGCGACGGCCGTGCCGACAAGCAGCACACGCGGCACACCCTGCAGCCGGATTCGCTTGTACTGCGTGGTTTCGGCGACCGCGCCACGCAGGATGTCCGCGAGCAGAACAGGTTTGCGCCACGCCCGGCCCGGCTGCTGGCCGCCGAGGATGATCAGGTTCTCAGCGTTGCGGCGTGCGCGCGTGGCCAGGTGGTCCAGGGTGAACAGGTCGTCGAGCTGCTGCGGGTCCTCCTGCTCGCGCTCCAGCTTGTCGAGGATCTTGAGCTGCCGGTGCACCAGTGCCTGGCTGCGGTGCGCGATGCCGAGGAACACGTTGCGCACACCGGCCCGTGCCTGTGACTCCTGCACTGCCGCTTCGACCGCTGTGGCGTGCGCGGCGTTGAACGCCCTGGCGACCTGGCCGATCTCGTCCTTGCCGAAGTCCAGCACCGGCAGTTCGGTGGTCACGTCGACCTGTTCGCCGCCGCGCAGCCTGCCGACGATCGGCGGGAGCTTCTCCACCGCCAGTTCCAGCGTCTCGTACCGCAACCTGGTCAGTCTGCGCGCGGTGTCCCGCATGATCCGCAACGCGGTGACGATGGTGAGGAGCCCGACGAGCAAGGCGATCGCGCTGCCGATGATCACCGCGGTCAGCCCGGAGCTGGACTCGTCGTCGGCCAGCCTGGCCGAGTCGTCGAACTGGCGGACACCGAGTTGCTCCAGTCTGGTGTAGACCTTCCCGGTGACGTCACGCCACTCCTGATCACTCACCGGAGGCGCGGTGAGTTGCCCCTCAGTCCGGTTGCGCTGCGCGACGACGGTCCACGGACCCTGGCTGATCAGCGTCCCCTCCACCGTTGTCAGCCGTTTCCAGTCGTCGCCGCCGAGTAACTCCTGGTAGGCGGACCGGACATCACGCGAACTGTTTTGTGTGGACAATTCGAGCTGCTGCCGATAGGCGCCGGAGAGCCGGACGAATTCGGCGTGGTCCGCTTGATTGAGAGCACCGGTGGTAATAGCGCCACCGACCACCGCACTCGCTCGTGACATCAGCTCGGCCGCCCGGAAGAGCGAGATCACCTCGGCCCCGCTGAACGCCGTCCGCTGATCCGGCACAGCCCTCGCGAAACTATCGAAAACAGCGATGCTGACATCGGCAACTTTGTTGTAAAAAGCGTACAATTCCGACCGGGTGATCGCCTTCGTGTCCGCTTGGGCGCGGACGGCGGGCAGCTCGTCGAAAGTCCTGACGAAGGTCAGGTGCCGGTCACGCACGGCATCGGGGGCGCTGGGCATCAGCGGCTCGACCAGCTCGCGCACCTCACGCAGCGTTTGGTCGGTCCGGTTGCGGGCGCTGGCCAGCTCGGCTCCCGACCCGGCGGCCGCGAGGCTCTGGGCCCGTTCGGCCTGCACCGTGCTCAGCGCGCGGACGGCCTTCGGCACGATCTCCTGCATCGCGTCGCTGACCTTGCGCAAGTAGATCGCGTCGTACAGCCGGGGCATGGCGACCGCGACCCACATCACCAGCAGAGCGACCGCCGAAAACACCACGACGATCGTGAGTCGCGTCCGGATAGAGCCGTGGCCCTGGTGCCGGTCACCCAGAAATCTCACGTCACTCCACCGGTGTCGAATACTTTTCAAATAAAGCGCGACGCCCGCAAGAGATCCACCACGATGCTCTTTTGTGAGTCACCAGGAAAAAGACCACAACGGTGCCGCACTGTAGCACAGGCGGTTAGTCACCCACTAGGCCACTCGGCGCACCAATTTCGCCCGATCGCGACGCCAGGTAAGCGCCGATCGCCGATGCCGCAGCGGTTGCCGAGTCGATGGTCGCCGGTATACCCACACCTCGCAAAGTAGCACCGGCCACGGCGAGACCAGGGATTTCGGCGACCGTGTCCATGATCACTGCGACGGCCCCGGTGTGCTCGAGTCCGTATTGGGGAAGGCCACCACCCCAACGGGTCACGATTCGCTCGACTGGCGCAACGTCGACTCCGGTGAGTTCGCACAGATCGGACCGCACGTCGGCGACCAGCTCGTCGTCATCCCGTTGCAGGGTCGCGGCTTCGCCGTAGCGCCCGACGGACGCGCGCAACTGCACCGGTTCACCCCTGGTACGGCCCCACTTCCGACTGGAAAACGTGAAAGCCTTTGCAGTAAACGGGGTTCCATCGGCGTGCCGCTCCCCCACGGCCAGCAGCACGCCCGTCGCGTCCGGCAGGACCGCGTCCGGTGGCAACGCCAGGCTCACCACTGCCATCGACGCCACCTCCACTCGCCCGTAAGCGGCGGACGCCACAGGAGCCACGTCCTCAAGCAGCTTGCGTGCGGCCGGAGCGGGAACCGCGAGGATGACGGCGTCGGCGTCGAGGAACCCCGGCGCCGCCGCGCTGCCGATTTCCAGCCGCCAGCCGTGCTGCCCGGTCCGCGTCAGAGCCCGCACGGGCAGACCCAGGCGAACATCCGCCGTGGACCGCTTGGCCAGTTCGTCGACAAGGACGTCCATTCCGCCGCGCAGCGCGCCGAACACCGGGAGCCGAGCGCCTTCCCGTGGCGGCCCGAGAACGCGTCCGACCGCCTCGGTCAACGTCTGACGCGTGCCGACAAGCGGCGCCATGGTGGCGCGCAGACCGAGCATGTCGGCACGGCCCGCGTACACGCCACCCAGCAGCGGTTCGACGAGACGGTCCACCAGTTCCCGGCCGAACCGCTCGGCGATCACCTGCCCCACCGACACGTCGGGCGCTGCCGGGTCCTGCTCCACCGCCAGCGGCGGCAGGTCCCGTTCGGCGGCCACTTTCGCCGTCGCCGACGGGGAAAGCACGTCACGCACCTCGTCGGGCCCGGCAGGCAGGCCGAGGAACGTGCGTTTCGGCAACGCGACCGTGCGCCCCGCGGCGTGCACGGTCGCGGCCGACAGCACCGGGTGCACCAAGCGCTCGCTCAGACCGAGCTCGTCGACGAGGCGGACAGCGGCCGGGTTGCGCAGGATGAACGCCTCCGCGCCGACGTCGACCGCCGAACCGGCCAACTCACGCGTGCGGAGCTTGCCACCGAGCCGCGCCGACGACTCGACGACCGTGATCTCGGCGTCCGGCCGCAGAACCCGCATCCGGTACGCGGCGGCCAGACCGGCTATCCCACCGCCGACGACAACAACTCGAGGAGCGACAACTCGTGCGGACATCAGCGGATGCTGTGGACCAGCTCGACGACTCGGGTCAGCACGGCCGGGTCGGTGTCCGGCATCACGCCGTGGCCGAGGTTGAACACGTGCCCCGCGGCGGCCTTGCCCTCCGCGACGATCCGCCGTACCTCACGCTCGACCACGTCCCAACCCGCGAAAAGCACCGCAGGGTCGAGGTTGCCCTGCACTACCGGCTTCGGTGCGTCCGGGGCGGCGGCCTCGAGCCTGCGCACGGCCTCGTCCAGCGGCAGGCGCCAGTCCACGCCGACCACGTCCGCACCGGCCTCGCGCATCGCGGGCAGCAGCTCGGCCGTGCCGACACCGAAGTGGATCCGCGGCACACCGGCGAACGCCAGCCCGGCGAGCACCCGCTGGGAGTGCGGGAACACGAACTCGCGGTAGTCGGCCTCGGACAGCGCACCCGCCCACGAGTCGAACAGCTGGACGGCGTCGACGCCCGCACCGATCTGGGTACCGAGGAACTCGAGCGTGTAGTCGCCGATCCGGGTCAGCAGCGCGTGCCAGACGTCCGGCTGCGCCTTCATCAACGCCTTCGTGCGCTCGTGGTGCCTGCTCGGGCCGCCTTCGATCAGGTACGAGGCCAACGTGAACGGCGCACCCGCGAAACCGATCAGCGGCACGTCCCCCAACTGCGCGGTCAACAGCCGGACCGCGTCGGCGACCGGGTCGAGGCTGGCCGGGTCGAGCACCGGGAGCGCGTTCACGGCACGCTCGTCACGCACCGGCGAGGCCACCACAGGCCCGGTGCCCGGCACGATGTCCAGGTCGATCCCGGCCGCCTTGAGCGGTACGACGATGTCGCTGAACAGGATCGCCGCGTCCACGTCGTGCCTGCGGATCGGCTGGAGGGTGACCTCGGCGACCATCTCGGGCGTGAAGCACGCCTGGAGCATCGGCACGCCCTCGCGAAGCTTGCGGTACTCGGGCAACGAGCGACCGGCCTGCCGCATGAACCACACCGGCGTGCGCTCAGGGGTCTGACCGCTCGCGGCGGCGAGCAACGGAGCGTTGGCGAGATCCCGGCGGACGGGCGATGCGGTGGTCACCTTCCCCATCGTTCCACACACCGAACCGGCGGAATGACGCCCGACGACCACGCGCGAGCACCACACTTGCGCATGTACGTGGTCACGAACACCGAACCACTTGATCGACCCAACGTATACGGATCTGCTCGGCGTGCCATCCCGGCTCACTGACTCGGGTGGTCCTACAGTTACCTGTCGTGACTGCGTCCCAGGCTCCCGAAGCACCCGAGGTCTTTCGCCAGGCCGTCGCGGCGCTGCGGTCGCTCCGGCCGCGCACCGAGGTCCAGCTCGAGGAAGTCCGCCCGCCGCAGCGGCTGGCGCCGTGGGCCTTCGCGATCACGGCGGAGGTGAACGGCCCGGCCGAGGTGCTGGCCACCGGGCGGCTCGTGCTGCTGCACGACCCGGAGGGCCAGGAAGCGTGGGACGGAGCGCTGCGCGTGGTCGCGTTCGTCCGTGCCGAACTGGACGCCGAACTGGCCGCGGACCCGCTGCTGCCCGCCGTCGGCTGGTCGTGGCTGACCGACGCGCTCGAAGCGTCCGGCGCCCAGTTCACCGCGCTCGGCGGGACCGTCACCGAGACGTCGTCCGCCCGGTTCGGCGACATCGCCGGTCCGGCGAGGACCGACGACCTGGAACTGCGCGCGTCGTGGACCCCCCGAACGGCGGACCTGAAACCACACGGCGAGGCCTTCTGCGACCTGCTGGCCAGCGTGGTCGGGTTGCCGCCGGTCGGGGTGACCCTCTTCAAGAACTAGAACTGCCGCTCGGCGGCTTCCTCCGTCGCGCGGAGCACCCGCATGGCGTTGCGGCCCGCGAGTTTGGCGCAGTCCTCCTCGCTCCAGCCGCGGTCGAGCAGCGCACCCAGCAGGGCCGGGTACTTCGAGACGTCCTCAAGCCCTTCGGGCAACGACGTCACACCGTCGTAGTCGCCGCCGAGGCCGATGTGGTCGATCCCGGCGACCTCGCGCGCGTGGTCGAGGTGGGTGACGACCTCGTCGAGCGTCGCCTTGGGCTCCGCCGGTCCGTTCCAGGTCTCGACGAACTTGGTCCGGGCGTCCAGATCCCGGTAGTCCAGCCCCTCGGCCGCCATCCCCGATTGGACCGATTCGTCCCATTCACGCAAGGACGGCGAGACGAAACTCGGCACAAACGTGATCATGCACACACCTCCGTTCGCTTTCAGCGAGCCGAGCACGTCGTCGGGCACGTTGCGTACATGATCGTTCACAGCGCGGCAGGAGGAGTGCGTGAAGATCACCGGCGCTTGTGACGTTTCAATGGCGGCCCGCATCGTCACCGGGGCCACGTGGGAGAGGTCGACCATCATGCCGATCCGGTTCATCTCGCGCACGACGTCGCGGCCGAAATCGGTCAACCCGCCGTGCACCTCGTCGTCGGTCGCGGAGTCCGCCCACGGCGTGTTGAGGTTGTGGGTGAGGGTCATGTAGCGGACCCCCAGCCGCCTCAGCGCGGTGAGGACACCCAGCGACTCGGCGATGCAGTGACCGCCCTCGGCACCGAGCATCGAGGCGATCTTGCCTGATCGGAAGGCCTCTTCGGCTTCGTCGGCGGTCCTGGCGATCGCGAGTTCGGCGGGGTAGCGTTCCGCCAGTCGGTACACAACCTCGATCTGCTCGAGCACGGCGGTGACCGCGGAATGGCCTTCGAACTGGCACGGGACGTACACCGACCAGAACTGCAGCCCCACTCCGCCCTGCCGCAGCCGGGGGATGTCGGTATGCAACCCCGGTTGCGCAACTGTCAGGTCGGTCGAGCCGACGGCCGTGGCCGGATCCGGACCACCGATCAGCCTCAGTGCCCATGGCAGGTCGTTGTGACCATCAGCCAATTGGGTCGTTCGGAGAAGGGCCACCGCACGGTCGAATCCTGCGGACTTCATTACCCATGACCTCGTTCCATCGCGTTGGGGCATGCTTGCGTTACTTCACCAATACCGGAGTCACCTGATCGTGTGACAACACGTCCAGAAAGTCACAACCCGATCGGATACATACCCGATTGATCGTCCCGTTGACCCGCTTGGGCGGCTAGGCTGCCCTCGTCGACACCACTTTCGGTCCATCAGCGGCGCGGCTGATTGGCGGAAAGTCCCGGTGCCGGTCGGGGGGCACGACCGACTCCAGGGAGGTAGTGACGTGGCTGCCGTCGGCTTAGGTCAGGCCGTTCGAACCACGCCAGCCGGCGCGTTGCCGGCGAACATGGTCCCGCACCCGCGGGAAGAGTTGTTCTCGGTGTTGGTGGTCGATGACCATCCGTTGTTGAGGGAGGCGATAGCTGCTCGGTTGACCCAGATGGGCGCGGGCACGGTGCACGAGGCCGCTTCGGTGGCCGAGGCGAGGGCGCGGGCGTTGGCCACTGGGCCATGCGACCTGGCGATCCTCGATCTCGGGCTGCCCGACGGCTCGGGCATCGAGTTGGTTACGGAACTCCGTAGCCACGGGTGGCCCAGGATCGTGGTGCTGGCGTCGTCCGACGACCCGTACGCCGTGCGTTCGGCCTTCCAGGCAGGGGCCCAGGCCTACCTGCTGAAGTCCGCATCGCCGGTGGTGGTGACCGACGGAGTGCGGCGAGTTCTCGAGGGCGGCGTCTACGCCGACCCGAGTGTCGCTCCCGTGCTCGCGACGGGCACCCGGGTTCCGGGGACCGACAACACACCTCGTGAGTTGTCCGCCCGTGAGGTTGAGGTGCTGCAATTGGTCGCCGATGGCCAGAGCAACAAGGAGATCGGCGAGGCTCTCAACTTGTCCGCACTCACCGTCAAGAGCCACCTGTCGCGCATCGGCAGGAAGCTCGGGACCGGTGACCGGGCCCAGATGGTCGCGCTGGCCATGCGTGCCGGCGTGATCCGCTGAAACGCTGTTCGCCCGAAAGCGTGCGACCGGCGGGTGACCCTGACGTAGGGTTTCCCGCCGTGAGCACACCCGGATCTCCCACAAGCGACCAGCCGGAACCAATTCCTCTGGTCGAACCAGCGGGTGGCACGCCACCTGTGGTGACTCAGCCGGCAGAGCTGCGGCGCGCGGCCGCAGCTCTGGCGGCGGGTCATGGGCCGGTCGCGGTCGACACCGAACGCGCGTCCGGATACCGGTACTCGCAGCGGGCGTACCTGGTTCAGCTGCGCCGCGAGGGCGCAGGAACAGTGCTCGTCGACCCCGTCGCGCTGAACGACGAGGTCGACCCCCTGATCGAGGCCTTGGCCGACACCGAGTGGGTGCTGCACGCGGCATCCCAGGATCTGCCGTGCCTCGCCGAGCTCGGTCTGCGACCGAGCATGTTGTTCGACACCGAGCTGGCCGGGCGACTGGCGGGCTTCGACCGTGTCGCGTTGGGCACGCTGGTCGAGCGAGTCCTCGGTTACCGGCTGGAGAAGGGCCACGGCGCGGCGGACTGGTCGCGCAGGCCGTTGCCACGCGAGTGGCTCAACTACGCGGCGCTGGACGTCGAACTGCTCGTGCCGCTGCGCGACGCGCTGGAAGCCGAACTGTCGTCCCAGGGCAAGCTGGAATGGGCGCTGCAGGAGTTCGCGGCCCTCAGGGACGCCGCACCACCGGAGCCACGCAAGGAGCCATGGCGGCGCACGTCGGGCATCCACAGGGCCCGTGGGGCCCGTGCATTGGCCTTCGTACGCGCCGTGTGGGAAGTCCGCGACAGCATCGCGCGGGAACGGGACGTGGCGCCCGGCCGGGTGCTGCCCGACAGCGCGATCGTGGACGCGGCGGTCGCCGCCCCGATCGACGAAACAGGCCTGGTGAAGCTGCCGGTGTTCCGCGGCCGATCCCAGCGGCGCCTCGCCGGGACGTGGGCACGGGCGCTGAAGACAGCGGCCGACCTGCCCCGCAACGAACTTCCGGACCCGTCCCCGCAACAGGACGGCCCACCCCCGCCCAACCGCTGGGCGGACAAGGACCCGGCCGCCGCCGCCCGGTTGTCCGCGGCAAGGGCGAGCCTCTCGGCGCTGGCGGAATCGCTGCGGCTGCCGGTCGAGAACATGGTCCAGCCCGACCTGGTCCGCCGCATCTGCTGGACGCCGCCGACATCCATCGACGTCGAGGGCACAGCGACGGCGCTGCGCGCGGGCAATGCGCGTGAGTGGCAGGTCGACCTGGTGGCAGAGCCGCTGAGCAAGGCGCTGCACGCGACGCCTCAGTCCGAGTAGCGAAGGGGCACTGGAACCGCTCCCAATCCACCCCGCACCTCCCCCTGCCCGCAAGGGGGACCCCTGATTCCAGGCTACGAGGGTTGGCGGTGGGGAAGGAAGTGCGCAGGGGGACGTCCTGGGGACAACCGCCGCCTGTGGACAACTCCGTACCGGGCCTCCTCACCGGGCTCGCACGTCAACACCCGCGGCGATAACGTGAAATCGAGGGCCGGCGCTCTCTTGACGTACGCGTGACACACACGACAGAGGGACCAAGGTAGTTACTGGCGGGTAACAAGGACTAGAGTTGGCGGCACGGCCGCCCTACCGGCGGGTAACCCACCAGACACGAGGGAGGACTTGCCGTGGCCGCACCAGCACCCACCAGTGCTGCGCGCGCCCTTCGCAATGTGGTCTTCGTCGACGGCGTGCGCACGCCGTTCGGCAAGGCGGGCAAGAAGGGCATCTACGCCGAGACCCGCGCGGACGACCTGGTCGTCAAGGTGATCCGCGAACTGCTGCGCAGGCACCCGCAGCTGCCGCCGGAGCGCGTCGACGAGGTCGCCATCGCCGCGACCACCCAGATCGGCGACCAGGGCCTGACGATCGGCCGGACCGCCGCACTGCTGGCCGGGCTGCCGAAGTCGGTGCCGGGCTACGCCATCGACCGCATGTGCGCGGGCGCCATGACCGCCGTGACCACCACCGCGAGCGGTATCGCGTTCGGCGCGTACGACGTGGCCATCGCGGGCGGTGTCGAGCACATGGGTCGTCACCCGATGGGTGAGGGCGTGGACCCGAACCCGCGCTTCCTGGCCGACAAGCTCGTGGACACCTCTGCGCTCGTGATGGGCCAGACCGCCGAGAACCTGCACGACCGGTTCCCGCACCTGACCAAGGAACGCGCGGACAAGTTCGCCGCGGCCTCGCAGGAGAAGTACGCGGACGCCGTGAAGGCAGGCAAGATCGGCCCCGAGTTCGTGCCCGTCGCCACCCGCTCGGCCGAGCTGGGCTGGGGTCTGGCGACCGAGGACGAGCCGCCGAGGCCGGGCACCACAGTCGAGACCCTGGCGGGTCTGAAGACGCCGTTCCGCCCGCACGGCCGCGTGACCGCGGGCAACGCCGCCGGTCTGAACGACGGCGCGACCGGCGCTCTGCTGGCCGACGAGGCGACCGCCCGTGAGCTCGGTCTGCCGATCGGCATGCGGCTCGTGGGTTACGCCTTCGCCGGTGTCGAGCCCGAGGTGATGGGCGTCGGCCCCGTGCCGGCAACCGAGAAGGCTCTCAAACGGGCCGGACTGACCATCGACGACATCGGCCTGTTCGAGATCAACGAGGCGTTCGCGGTGCAGGTGCTCGCGTTCCTCGACCACTTCGGCATCGCCGACGACGACCCCCGGGTCAACCAGTGGGGCGGCGCCATCGCGACCGGCCACCCGCTCGCCTCGTCCGGCGTGCGGCTGATGACGCAGCTGTCGCGGCAGTTCGCCGAGCACCCCGAGGTCCGCTACGGCATCACCACCATGTGCATCGGCATCGGCATGGGCGGCACCGTGATCTGGGAGAACCCGAACTGGAACGGGGGCACGAAGTGACTGCCGCAGTCTTTCCCGACGAGGTCGTCACCAAGGCGACCACGCGGCTGATCACCGTACCGGGCCTCACCGGCCCGGTCGCGCTGATCACCCTGGACAACGGGTTCGACCACACCAAGCCGAACACCTTCGGCCCCGGCGGCCTGACCAGCCTGAACGCCGCGTTCGAGGAGGCCGTCGCGGCCAAGCCCGCGGCGATCGCGGTGACCGGCAAGCCGTTCATCTTCGCCGTCGGCGCCGACCTGACCGGTGTCGAGCAGGTCGCCGACCGGGCGACCGCGCTGCAGATCGCCCAGCTCGGCCACGACGTGTTCCGGCGGTTCACCGACTCGGAGATCCCGACCTTCGCGTTCGTCAACGGCGCGGTGATGGGCGGCGGCCTCGAGCTCGCGCTGTCCTGCCACTACCGGACGCTGGCGAGCAACGCGGCGGCGATCTCGTTCCCCGAGGTGTTCCTCGGCCTGTTCCCCGGCTGGGGTGGCACGCAGCTGCTGCCGAACCTGATCGGCGCGGACAAGGCCGTCACGGTGATCATCGAGAACGCGTTGAGCCAGAACAAGATGCTCAAGCCCGCGCAGGCCGCGGAGCTCGGCATCGTCGACGTGCTGCTCGAGTCCGCCGACTACCTGGAGCAGTCGCTGCTGTGGCTGGCCGACGTGGTCAACGGCAAAACCACACCGAAACGGCCGGAAATCGACCGCGGCGAGGCATGGGACGCGGCGATCGCCCGCGCGAAGGCCATTGTGGACGGTAAGACGCACGGCGCGTCCCCCGGCGCGTCCAAGGCCGTCGAGCTGCTGGAGTTGGCGCGCCGGAACGATCTCATGGCGGGCTACGCGGCCGAGACCGAGGCGCTGGCCGACGTGTTGATGACCGACGAGCTGCGGGCAGGCCTGTACTCGTTCAACCTCGTGCAGAAGCGCGCCCGGCGCCCGGCCGGTGCGCCGGACAAGTCGCTGGCGCGGCCGGTCACCAAGGTCGGCATCGTCGGCGCCGGTCTGATGGCGTCCCAGATGGCGTTGCTGTTCGCCCGGCGGTTGCACGTTCCCGTTGTGCTGACGGACATCGACCAGGCCCGTGTGGACAAGGGCGTCGGTTACGTGCGCACCGAGGTCGACAAGCTGGCGGGCCGCAAGCGGATCTCGCCGGACGAGGCGAACCGGTTGAAGGCACTGGTGTCCGGCTCGCTGGACAAGGTCGCCTTCGCCGACGCGGACTTCGTGATCGAGGCGGTCTTCGAGAACCTCGAAGTCAAGCAGCAGGTGTTCGCCGAGGTCGAAGAGCACGTCTCGGCAGAGTGCGTGCTGGCGACCAACACCTCGTCACTGTCCATCACGGACATGGCCGCCAAGCTCAAGCACCCGGAACGGGTCGTGGGCTTCCACTTCTTCAACCCGGTCGCGGTCATGCCGCTGCTGGAGATCATCCGCGCCGACCGGACCGACGACGCCACGCTGGCGACGGCGTTCAAGGTCGGCAAGGAGCTGAAGAAGTCCTCGGTGCTGGTCAAGGACGCGCCCGCGTTCGTGGTCAACCGGCTGCTGACCCGGTTCCTCGGTGAGATCACCGCGGCGCTGGACGAAGGTACGCCGTTCGAGGTCGCCGACCACGCACTCGACCCGCTCGGCCTGCCGATGACGCCGATGGTCCTGTTGCAACTGGTGGGCCCGGCGGTGGGTCTGCACGTCGCGGAGATCATGCACAACGCGTTTCCGGACCGGTTCGGCGTGAGCGAGAACATGAAGCGCTTCGTCGAGTCGGGCAAGACCGCCGTGTGGCAGTGGGACGCGCAGGGCAACCAGACGCTGGACCCGGAGGTCGCGGCGCTCTGGAAGCCGGGCGACTCGCCGTCCACGGGCGAGCAGTTGCTCGACCGCACGCTGGTCGCGCTGGCCGACGAGGTCCGCCGCATGCTGGACGAAGGCGTCGTGGCCGAGGCTCAGGACATCGACCTGTGCCTGATCCTCGGCGCGGGCTGGCCGTTCTGGCTCGGCGGCATCACGCCGTACCTCGACCGTGCCGGGATTTCCGAGCGCGTCACCGGCAAACGTTTCCTCGACCAGGGTGTGGCAAGCGTTCCCACGTCCTGAGCGGGTTCTTTCGTAGGGCGGTCGGCTCCGGTCGGCCGCCCTACCGCGTGTCCGGGCCCGATCTCGCAGCGTCTCTGGTCGACCGCCGTACTGGCAGGAATGGGAGAGATCCCCACGTGACCCGAGTCACCACCGCGGCTACTGCGACGCCGCGTTGATCGGACCGACCTCGACCTGGCCGTCGGTGCCGACCGGGCCACCCTTCCACGGCAGCGTGACCAGGTCCGGGCCCGGCAGGTGTCGGGATCGACCGGGACCGGCGTCGACGGCGGTCCGCCTGTGGACGGCGGCGGCGCCTCGCTGGCCGAGCCTCCGATCGACGGCGTGATACCGGCAGTCGGCAGAGGTGTCGCGCCCGGCTGGGTATCCGTGCGCACGTCGGGCCAGCGCTTGTCAGGGTCGGACCGCAAGGCCCGCGAGACCGTCCTGGCAACCGCCTGCGGCATCGGCGTCCCGCCGCTCTCCCCGACGGACGCGCCCGTGAACAGCCGGTGAGCCAGCACGCCGAGGCCGTAGACCTCCGTGCGTTCGTCCACAATCGCGCCCGGCCTGGACTGCTCGGACCCGAGCGGCTGCCCCAGTTCGAATGGCGCAGCAAGGTCAGCACGTGGCTGCACACCGTGGTGAGCAACAACACGATGGACACCTACCGCTCGCTCAAGCGCCGGTCCGCGCGTATCGGCGTCGACGACCAGCTCGCCGCCCGGCCGCCACCTTCGTCCTGCGTGACATCTCACAGCTCAGCTACGCCGAGACCGCCGAGCAGCTGAACATTCCCGAAGGCACGGTCAAGGCACGGGTGCACACCGCGCGACAGGTCGTCAGAGAACTGCTCGACACCACCCGGCACACGTGACAGACGCCGTCAACCTGACGGCCACTAATGATCCACTTCTCCCTCCTACGGTCCGCCGCATGGATCACGACAGAAGAGGCTTCCTGCGACGCGCCGGGCTCGCCGGTGCCGCCGGACTGATCGGCACCACCGCGGCCCAGGGCGAGGCCGCCGCCACACCAGCAGCACCGCTGGACGCCGACATCACCGGTGAGATGGGGCGTCTGCTCGGCCGCGACCGTTACCGTTGGCTCGTAGGCGATCACCACACGCACACCCAGTACTCGTATGACGCGATGTACACGGTGGACAACGTGGTGTCAGGCGCGCGACTCCACGGCGTCGACTGGCTGGTCATCACCGACCACGGTTACCCAGCACACGAGAAGTCCTCCGTCGAGCCGACCAATGTGGACGTCCGAGCCGCCCGCCGCAAGCACCGCGATGTCCTGTTGTGGCAAGGAATGGAGTGGAACGTGCCCGGCGCCGAGCACGCCACCGTCTTCTTCGCCCCAGGTGCCGACGAAGCCGCTCTGCTGCGCACGTTCGAGCGCACGTACGACTCCCGCCTGACCGACTCCGGTTCGGTTTCGCCCGAGAACGAGGCCAAGGCACTCGCCGCCGTCCGCTGGCTACGACAGAACACACGCGACCCCATCGTCGTCGTGAACCACCCCACCCGCAACGGTCGCGTCGCTCCGCATGAGCTACGCGCGTTACGCGACACCGGTCTTGTCATCGGTATGGAAGGCGCACCCGGTGCACAGGCCGACGGCTTCCCCAAGCCCAAGGGGAACGGCGGCGCGCGCGGCGGGTACGGCAACAACCCCGGTGCTGACTCGTGGCCCGGTTACCCGGTCGAGGCGTACCGGACCTACGGCGGCTTCGACTGGATGACCGCGCGACTGGGTGGCGTCTGGGACTCCCTTCTGGCCGAGGGCAAAGGTTTCTGGATCACGAGCAATTCCGACTCCCACTACAACAGGGGCGACGTGCTGACCAGGCCAGCCGTGCCCGATGGCTACTTCGACAAGACCGGGAAATATCCGGACCCGGTCAACTCCGGTGTGCCCCAACTGTTCGCGCCCTACGCCGACTTCTACCCGGGCGAGTTCAGCCGGACTTACGTCGGCGCGACCGCTCGTACCCATACAGCCGTCGCGTCCGCCCTACGCGCCGGCCGGGTCTGGGTAACCCACGGTGGCCTGGTCGACAACCTCGAAGTGGCCGCTCATGGCGATGGTCAGTTCGCCACATACGGCGACCGCATCCGGGTCCGCAAGGGCTCGTCCGTGACTGTCGTCATCGTCGCACGCTTGGCCCGTCGACCCAATGGAAGCGGATCCGTCCCCGCTCTGCGTCGCCTCGACCTGATCCACGGTCAGGTCACAGGCACCGCTGAACCGGATGTGTCCGCTGCCCCCGCGACCAGAGTAGCGCAATCCTTCGAGCCGCGCAGGTGGTGGCCCGGCCACACGGTGGTCTTCCAGCACACCTTCCGCAACGTCAGGGCACCTTTCTACGCCCGCGTCCGCGGTACGGACGGAAACCGCCACGCAGGCGGCGGGATCGAGCCGATCGCCGACGTCATCGGCGCGTCCGACCCGTTCAAAGACCTGTGGTGCTACACGAATCCGGTGTTCGTCGACGTGTGGTGACCGGGTCCGGCGGGTACAACCACCCTGTGATCCGGATCGGAACCTCAGGCTGGTTGTACCCGCCGTGGCGTGGCGTGTTCTACCCGGACGGCCTGCCACACCGGCGGGAACTGGAGTACATCTCCCGCCGTGTCGACTCGGTCGAGATCAACGGTTCGTTCTACTCGCTGCAGCGGCCGGCAAGCTACCTCCGCTGGGCCGAGCAGACGCCTGACGACTTCGTGTTCGCCGTGAAGGGCGGCCGTTTCATCACGCACATGAAGCGACTGCGTGACGTCGAGGTGCCGCTGGCCAACTTCTTCGCGTCCGGTGTGCTCGCACTCGAAGCCAAACTCGGGCCGGTGTTGTGGCAGTTCCCCGGCAACTTCCCGTTCGACGAGGACCTGTTCGCCGGTTTCCTCGGCATGCTGCCCCGGTCGACCGCCGAGGCCGCCGACCTCGCGGCGGGCCACGACTCCAGATTGGACGGTCGCTCGTGGCTCGACGTGATCACGGACCGTCCGCTTCGCCACGCGTTCGAAGTACGCCATCCGAGTTTCGCGGACCCCGCCTTCAGCGCCCTCCTGCGCCGCCACGAAGCCGCGTCGGTCATCGCGGACACCGCCGGAAAGTTCCCCTTCTTCGATGAAATAACAACGGATTTCACCTACATCCGACTCCACGGCGACACGGAGATCTACGCAAGCGGGTACACCGATGCCGCGCTTGATAAGTGGGCCAACAGGATCCGGAACTGGAACACGGACACGTACGTCTACTTCGACAACGACATCAAGGTGAAAGCGCCAGGCGACGCCATAGAGTTACGAAAGCGACTCCCCCGAACACGATAGAGTGATCAACTCAAAAACGGCGGACACCAGCCCCCAACCCGGGCAATCTTGAAGAGCGCGGCCGAACGGTGGCCGCGATCAACGAACGCGTTCACTCAGGGGATCTCACATGTCGAAGTTCATTCAGCGCGCCCTTTTCACCGGCCTGCTCGCCGCAGGCGTCCTCCTACCAGCCCTCCCCGCCAGCGCGGCGGACCCGGCCGCCACCTGCAATCGCGGCGAGTTCTGCCTATGGCCCAAAGAAAACTACGGCGGAACACCCACCAGACACACCTTGGAGACAGCGAACCCGGGCGACTGCCTACCGCTCGACGGCCTGGTAGCACGATCGATGGCGAACCGACTGACGAAGGATGTCACTGTCTACCAAGGAGAAGCCTGCTCGACGGAGGCCGAGTTCACCACGTACCCCAAAGGCGGCACGTTCATACCCGACGCGCCCTTCGTGGTGAGAGCCATCCAGGTCTGGGAATGAGGTGGGAACAGATGAACACAGCCATCAGGATGTGGTGACAGCCCAACACATGTGCACCAAAGAACAGTAGCGCCACGCCTCACCGCCCATGGGCCAGGCGTTCAGAAAGGACACTCCATGCAATGCTGCGACCACACGCCACCACCGTGGTCCCACTCTCCGTTATGACCCAGCCCTTGGCGGCGCGGCCATGATGCTGGCGGATGCGATCGACCGCCAGCATCACAAGGAACGTTGGCCCAAGGCTCGACCTATTCGTGGCGTGCACAGCGAAAACCAGGTCGACACGGTCGATGTGGCTGATCGTCGTTGACGGCACACGGGTCCACGGCCCGAGTGCTGATCCACGACCTGACAACACACTGACCGTGCGGCCGCCCATCGCGACCACAGGAGGGTGAGCACCGCTCACCCTCCGGACCAGGCGAGCGTTGTTCGCCTGGTCCGACTCAGGGTGGTTGGTGGTGACACGATGTTCCGGGAGCATGACCTGCTGGCAAGCCACCAGCAGGTTTCCCAGGTAGTCGTCGGCGTGCGGGTGGCGGCCGAGCAATGCTTGAAACCTGTGGATCGGCTGGGAGGGGGCGCACCTTCCCGGTGATCGAGTGAAGGTTCTCAAGCAGGCCGACGTTGGCGCGTCGGTCGGGAAGGTACGGCCCCATGTTCAGCGTAGTGCCCGACCCGGCAGCAGGTGATGACCGTCCGGTTGGTTCGATGTCGTTGATCGACGAGTTGGTGCGACAGGGTGCGCAGCGGATGCTGGCCGAGGCGGTGCACACCGAGGTCGAGGCCTACCTCGCCCGGTTTCGCGAGGAACTCGACGAGCATGGCCACCGGTTGGTGGTGCGCAACGGCTACCACCAACCGCGGGAGGTGACCACCACGGCCGGCCCGGTCGAGGTGACGATGCCGCGGGTCAACGACAAGCGCGTCGATCCCGACACGGGCGAACGGCAGCGGTTCCGAGACGTGGAAGGCCGGAACAGCACGCGTTCAGCCAGCGGGATCTGTCCGATGTGGACTTCGTGTATCTGTGGGCGGACGGGATCCACATCAACATCCGTTTGGAGGAACACAAACTCTGCCTGCTGGTGATGATCGGCGTGCGCCGACGGCCGCAAAGAGTTGGTCGCCCTGGCCGACGGCTACCGCGAATCGGTCCAGTCCTGGGCGGACCTGCTGCGCGACTGCGCCCGCCGTGGCATGCGCGCCCCGGTCCTCGCGGCGGCCCGGCGGGGAACAAGGCCAGTCCGAAGCAGCCTGACAGGACGCTTCAGCGGGTTACCGCGCCCAGCGATTCCACGAACCTGGTGAGCAGGCGGGCGAATTCAGCACGGTCGCCAGTCGGCCAGCCGGCCATGGCCTGGTCGGCGACCTGCCGCCGGAAGGCATGTACCTCCGCTGACAGACGCCGCCCAGCCGGCGTGCGCACCAACAGGGCACGGCGGCCATCGGCCTGATCGGCCTTGCGCCGCACCAGCCCCGCCGCCACGGCCGTGGCGACCAGCTTGCTGGCACGTGGCTGGTCGATGCCCAGCGCGGCGGCCACGCTGGTGACGGTCGCCGGTTTGCCCGCGTCTTCGGCTTCCTCGATGGCGTCCAGCACGTCGGCACTGGCCCCCGGTGCCGTTGTCCTGCGGTCGCCGCCAGATCCGGCCGGCTGACGTGCGGCGGCAAGACGGGCGAGGGTGCGCCGGCTCTGGCTACGGCGCAGAGCCACCATGGCGCGTTCCACCGCCTCGATGTGCTCATCGCCGTCACGTCCCATGGAGCCCAGCATATGCTCATACAGTTACTTGCTAAACAACATCTACATGGAAGGCGTATGGAGATGGAACGGCCCATCGGCTACTGGCTCAAGTACCTCGACCGTCTCATCGAGGCGGCGTTCAACCGCGTCCTCGCCGCAGAAGAGCTGACGCGGCGGCACTGGCAGGCTATGAACGTCCTGCGCGAGTCACCGCAAGACGCAGTCGCGCTTACCAAGGCGATGCGCCCCTTCTGGGGCCCTGGCGCGATCAACCTCGACGAAACGACCAGCGAGCTGACCCGCCGCGGCTGGCTCACCCAAGACGGCACCGGGCGCTACACCCTCACGCCAGCCGGCCGGGCCGGACACGCCGCAGTCGAAGAAAAAGTGCACGCCATCCGCTCCACCAGCCTTACCGGCCTGACCGAAGACGACTACCACGCAACCGTACGCGTCCTGCAGCAGATGACCGAAAATCTCGAACACACCGCCGGACAGCACTCGGCCACCGGTCCCTCCTAAAGGATCTTGATCCACAGGTCTTGACAATTACTCGTGGCGGCCCCCGGCAAGTCACTGGCCGACCTGCTCACCGAAGCGGCCGAGGCGCACGGCGACCGGTTCGCGCTCGGTTTTCGCGGGCGACGCCAGTCGTGGTCCGGCGGCAGTTGTCTCGGGGCTGGCCCAGGTCTGCGGAGGCTAGGGGCCAGCCAGGGCTGACTGCGGTTACGTGCACAGCGACCAGACCAGACCGTTATCACCGACAATCACCCAGAGATCTCCGCAAGCGCGTAGCCGACCAGAGCTGCGGGCATACCGACCGGGCTCGGGCAGCGATTCTTACTCAGAGTTTCGCGGGGAGGTGGACTTCGACTGACAGGCCGCCATCGGGCACCGGGTAGGCGCTGACTTGGCCGCGGTGCGCGATCACGACGGCCCTTACGATCGACAGGCCCAGGCCTGTGCCGGTGTGGGCCGTGCGGTCGACTCCTCCTCGGCGGAAGGGCTCGAAGAGTTCGCCGACGCGGGCTGCGTCGATGTGCGGGCCGGAGGAGCTCACTCTCAGCGTCGCCCATTCCGGGGTGGCTGACGTTCGGACATCTATCCAACCGCCGTCGATGTTGTGGCGGACCGCGTTCTCCAGGAGGTTGCCTGCTACACGTTCGAGCAGGGCTGGGTCGCCCACTGCTGGTGCGGGGGCGGCGTGGAAGGTCGGGGTGATGCCGCGGGGTTCGGCTTCAGCTCGGACGCCGTGCCAGGCGGTGGCCACCGTGCTGGCGAGGTCGACGGGTTCACGGACGCCTACCCCCATGCCGTCGGTACGGGCGAGTAGGAGCAAGGCGTCGACCAGTTGGCCGGATCGCAGGGTCGCGGCTCGCACAACGCCTGCCATCCGACGCAGTTCCGCTACGTCCGCGTCTGGGTCGACCAGCGTGACGTCCAACTCCGTGCGGATGACCGACAGCGGTGTGCGCAGTTCGTGGCTGGCGTTGGCTACGAAGCGGCGCTGGGATTCGAACGCCGCCTGTAGGCGGGCGAGCATGGCGTCGAAGGTGTCAGCCAGTTCGGCGAGTTCGTCGCGTGGGCCCTCATAGGCGATGCGGGCGCCGAGCGACTCGGCCGACAGCCTGCGGGCCGTCGTCGTGACATCCCGCAGTGGACGAAGGATCCGCCCAGTGAGGGTCCAGGAAAGGAGCGCAGCCGCGGCGACGACCGCCGCGAAGGCGATGGAGCCGTAGACGAGGATTCGTTCGCGCGCGTCGTCCTTGAGCACCTTGGCGAGTTCGGACGCGTCGACCTGCCTGCCACCGACCACGACAGGCGTGTCTCCCGGCAGGCTCGGCACCGAGCCGACCACGTCACCGGCGAGCAACCAGCCGAGCCACAACAACATCGCACTGACCGCTGCCGCCAACCCGGTGGCGAGCAACGTGATGCGGACCCGCAGGCGGAGCCCGCGCTGGGTGGTCACCCCGCTTCGGTGCCGGCCACCGGTACCCGGTAGCCGGAGCCGACCACGGTGTCGATCAGACCGGGTTCGCCCAGCTTCTTGCGAAGCGTCATCACCGTCACCCGGACCGTCGTGGTGAACGGGTCGGCGTTCTCGTCCCAGACGCGCTCGAGCAGTTCCTCGCTGCTCACCACGGATCCGCCCGCGGCCAGCAGGACTTCGAGCACGCCGAACTCCTTCCTGGTCAGTTCGACGGCACGGCCTGCCCGGCTCACCGTGCGCTTGGCCGGGTCGAGCTCGAGATCACCGACGGTCAGCACCGGCGGGGTCGCAGGCGTGGCGCGGCGTGCCAGCGCACGCACGCGGGCCACCAGTTCGGGAAAGGCGAACGGCTTCGCCAGGTAGTCGTCCGCGCCGAGGGACAGTCCCTCGACGCGGTCCTCGACCGTGCCGCTCGCGGTGAGCATCAGCACACGGGTGAGCGCGCCGGAGGAGACGATTTCCTGGCACAGCTCGTCGCCGGACATCCCGGGCAGGTCGCGGTCGAGCACGATCACGTCGTACCGCGTGATCGTGGACTTCTCGTGACCAGCGTCGCCGTCGAGCGCGACGTCGACGGCCATGCCCTCCCGGCGCAGGCCGCGGGCGATCGCCTCGGCCAGCGCCTCTTCGTCCTCGACTACCAGAACTCGCACTGCTTCAGTCCTTGTGCTCAGTCCTTCGTGGACGCTCTGACTTCGTCGGCGGCCGGCTCGCCGAGCCGCCCGGCGGCCCACTCGGTGACCCGCCTGGCCACGTCCTGCGCGGTCAGGCCAAGCTCCGCGAGCACTTCGGCACGCGTACCGTGATCCTGGAACTCTTGTGGCACACCGAGGTCCCGGAGCGGAACGTCCACGTCGGCGTCACGCATGGCCGCGGCGAGCGCCCAGCCGAACCCGCCGTGCCTGCCGCCGTCCTCGATCGTCACCACGAGCCGGTGCCGTGCCGCCATCTCCACGAGCGACGACGCCACCGGTGTCACCCACCGGGGGTCGACCACCGTGACGCCGATCCCGTGGTCGGTCAGACGTTCGGCGGCCGCCAAGCCGAGCTCGGCGAACACACCGACGGCCACGAGCAGGATGTCCTCGCTCTCCCGCGGGCGGCGAAGGACGTCGACGCCGCCGACGCGGTCCACCGCCGGGATCTCGGCGCCGACCGCGGCTTTCGGGAACCGGAGCACGGTCGGGCCGTCGTCGATGTCGGTCGCCTCGCGCAGCAACTCGGACAACGTCCTGGCGTCCCGCGGCGCGCAGACCCGGATACCCGGGATGGTGCCGAGGATCGAGATGTCCCACATGCCGTGGTGGCTGGCGCCGTCCGGGCCTGTGATGCCCGCGCGGTCCAGCACGACCGTGACCGGCTGCTTGTGCAGCGCCACGTCCATCAGCAACTGGTCGAACGCCCGGTTGAGGAACGTCGCGTACACCGCGACCACCGGGTGCATGCCGCCCATCGCCAGACCGGCGGCGGAGGTCAGCGCGTGCTGCTCGGCGATGCCCACGTCGAAGCAGCGGCCAGGGAACTTCGCGGCGAACTTGTCGAGCCCGGTCGGGCCGAGCATCGCGGCGGTGATCGCCACGATGTCCTCGCGGTCGGCGCCCAGCCGGACGAGCTCCTCGGAGAACACCGACGACCAGGTCTTCTTCTTCGGGTTGATCGGCTCACCGGTGATGGGGTCCATCACGTCGGTGGCGTGCATCTGGTCGGCCTCGTGGTTCTCGGCGGGCGCGTAGCCGTTGCCCTTGCGGGTCGCCGCGTGCACGACGACAGGGCCGCCGTACTCCTTCGCACGGCGCAACGCCGCTTCCATCGCGTGCACGTCGTGCCCGTCGACCGGGCCGACGTACTTCAGGCCGAGGTCCTCGAACATCATCTGCGGGCTCAACGCGTCCTTGATACCGCGCTTGGCCGCGTGCAGCGCCGCGTAGATCGGCCTGCCGACGACAGGTGTGTTCTGCAGCACCCGGCGGCCGCCTTCGAGGGCCTTCTCGTACCCGGGCTGCAGGCGCAACGACGCCAGGTGGTCGGCGAGACCACCGATGGTCGGCGCGTACGACCGGCCGTTGTCGTTGACGACGATCACGATCGGCCGTGTGTGGTCACTGGCGATGTTGTTCAACGCCTCCCAGCACATGCCACCCGTCAGCGCGCCGTCACCGACGACCGCGACGACGTGCCGCCGCTGCGAACGCAGCTGGAACGCCTTCGCCAGACCGTCGGCATAGGACAGTGCGGTCGACGCGTGGCTGTTCTCCACCAGGTCGTGTTCGCTCTCGGCACGCGACGGATACCCCGACATGCCTCCGCGCTGGCGCAGCGTGTCGAACCCGGCACCGCGGCCGGTCACGATCTTGTGCACGTAGCTCTGGTGGCCGGTGTCGAAAACGATCGCGTCGTTCGGCGAGTCGAACACCCGGTGCACCGCGAGGGTCAGCTCGACGACCCCCAGGTTGGGGCCGAGATGCCCACCGGTCCTGGCCACCTTGTCCACCAGGAACGAGCGGATCTCGCCGGCGAGCCGGACCACCTCCTCGTCGGCGAGGCGCTTCAAGTCGGTCGGTCCGTGCAGGTTCTCAAGCAGAGTCACTGCTTCCACCTCGTCTGAGTCGCTCCACTCCGTACTCGTCCGCCCGGCTTCCCGCCCCAACCGGCTTCCAGCCAGTCTACGGACGGCGCGCGAGTGCGGCCCGGGCGGCACGAACCTGACCGGCGAACGCCGGTGAAGTTGTAAGGTCCCAGCAGGAACGCTGGGGGTCAGGGAGGACCGGGGGAGATGAGCGTGCCAGAGGGTGATCAGCAGCAGCTGATCAGGCGGATCGGCCGGGCGCTGCTCGGCGCGGTGCCGCCGAACTGGAAGCGGGTCAGGGCGGAATACCGGTCGGCCGGTCGCCACATCGAGGTGGACGTGACGGTGGCGGGCGACGACGGCCAGCCGTACCCGATCCGGCCGCCGATGGACGTGGTCGACCTGTTCGGAGAACTGCGCGCGGCGATGTACCGGCCGGGCAGAGGAACCTGGCTTTCCGGCGTCTACCTGCTGGATCACCCGTCGAAGTTCAGCGCGGAGTTCGAACCGGACACCGAGCCGAGGTGGCGCAGGGTGCCGCCGCCGATCGGCTTCCAGGACGAGCTGCGCCAGTTCCCCCGTGAGGATGCCCACATCCCCGAGTGGCTGAGGGCGAGGGCGGGGCTGCCGCCACTGCCGGACCAGGCCCCGCAGGCCCCGCCGACAGGCCAGCCAGCAGCACCAACAGGCCAGCCGGCACCGGCACCGGTCAACCAGGCCGCGGCACCAGGCCAGCAGCCACCAGCGCCCGGCCAACACGCACCAGCGCCAGGCCAGCAGGGCCAAGGCCAGCAAGCCAGGCCACCGGGTACGCCCGGCGGACCACTGCCTGGCGGACAACCGCCCGCTCGTCCAGCAGGCGCACAGGGCACGACACCTCCCGGCCCGCAAGGACCGGCAGGAGGCCCCGGGGGACCCGGATTCGGCGGCCCACCGGCGGCGCCGCACGGCTCCGCCGGACCAGCAGGCAGCCAGGCGCACACACCTCCTGGTGGCACACCGCTCCCGCCACAAGGCTTCACCGGCAGCCACGCCCCCGGACCAACCGACAACCCACCGACTACACCGCCGGGCGGCACGCCACCCCCACCACAAGGCCACGCGAGTGCCCGCGCAGACAACCCGCCCAACACGCCCCACGGCGAGCCATCACCCCCGCCACAGGGGCTCAACGCCCCGGACCAAGTCACCCCATCCGGTGAACCGCCGTTCAGCGCGGGGAGGCATGGCGTCAGGCCAGCGGACAACCCGCCGAACACGCCACCCGGTGGCACACCTGCCTCATCCCCCGGATTCGCGGGCACCCCGGAACAGGCCAGGCGCGACGAATCCCTGTTCGGCGCGGGCAGGCGCGGCCCTGGGCCCGCTGGGCATTCAGCGTTCGGTGGGCCGTTGTCCCCGACGCTGGGTTTCGACTTGGCGGGCCAGACCACTCCATCCGGTGAACCACCGTTCGGCACCGGCAGCCACGCCGCCGGGCCTGCGAACCCGGCGTTCTCCGCAGGTCAGCCGGGGTCTGCGGGCCAGGGTGGGCCGCAGGGGCTCACCGGCGCCGCGGGCGGCCGGGCCTCGCTTCCGTCGTCGATGGTTTTCGGGCCGGTCGGTGATTCGTTCGGCAGTGGGGGCGCCACCGCCGGAGTTCGCCCCGGGCTTGGCCAGCCGGAGTTCGGACAGCAGGCACAGCACGATCAACAGCCGGGGCAGCAGCCGCCGCTCGTCGGTGGCGAGCCTCGGGACCGGCAGCCGTCCGGACCGCTGTCCGCGCAGGCTGAGCCTGGTGGGCTGGTCAGCAGCATGCCGCCGGAAGGGGCGATGCCTCCGCCCGGTCAGGCGCAGTAGCCACGAACCCACCGGTCATCGGTCTGGTCCGGGTGGGTGCTTGTCTGTCCGCGTGGGCTCGCGCAGGATTCAGGGTTCGGCACGTCCGCCCGGACCGCACGCGAACTACAGGGGAGAGTCGAGAGGAGTCGTTTGTTCCGGATCGCTACGCACATTTCCGCGCGGGTGACACACATGAGACAACCGGGTGGTGACGTGTACGAGCTGGCTCGGCACGCCACTGAGCCCGCTGTCGTCGCTGTCAAGTGCTGGCAGTGCGGGGCGACTGTGGCGATCTACGCGGCGTCGCGCAGGGACACCATGCGGGAGCGGCGGACCTATCTCATCCGGGCCGTGCTCACCGCGGCTATCACGCTCGCGTTGATGATTGTTGTCGCGTGGGCGTTTCGGGCCGGGGTTGGCACGGCAGGGGCCTTCCTGCTCATCGGTGGGCTTGTCACCACTTGGCTCACGCTCGCCAACCTCGGGAATGCGGTGCTCAGTCAGGAATGCGGGGTCACGTACGAGTCCGTCGAGAACAGCGACGTGTTCCACGAGGGTGAGTTCGGCTACGGCAACCATCGCTCCTGACGGCCCGGCGTGGCTGGTGTTGCGTATCGTGCCATCACGTCGTGTGTCTTCCGGCAATCGCCGGGCGAGCCCGTAGGGTTGGCCGTGCCGCGAGAGAAGGATCGGAGTGCCGCATGGCCGAGCTGTTCATCGGGGGCGAGTGGGTTTCCGCGCTCGCCGGGGCGACGCGGGAGATCCGGTGCCCCGCCGACGGTTCGCTGGTCGCCACGGTCGACGAGGCCGACCGCACCGACACCGAGTCGGCCATCGACGCCGCCCGCCGGGCCTTCGATGCCGGTCACTGGCCGCGCACCCCCGCCGCGCAGCGCGGCGACCTGCTGCTCAAGGTCGCCGACCTGATCGACAGGGACAAGGCCGACTACGCGCGGGCCGAGTCGCTCGACACGGGCAAACGCCTGGTCGAGAGCGAATACGACATGGCCGACGTGATCTCCTGCTTCCGGTACTTCGGCAAGCTCGCCGCGCAGGAGTCCGGCCGGATCGTCGACGCGGGCAACCCCGACGTCGCCAGCAAGATCGTCTACGAGCCCGTCGGCGTGTGCGGGCTGATCACGCCGTGGAACTACCCCCTGCTGCAGGCGGTGTGGAAGGTCGCTCCCGCGCTCGCGGCGGGCAACACGTTCGTGCTCAAGCCGAGCGAGCTCACGCCGAGCACGGCCATCCTGCTCATGCGCACGTTGCAGGAGGCTCATCTGCCCGACGGCGTCGCCAACCTCGTGCTCGGGGCCGGCGCGCAGGTGGGCGCGCCGCTGGCCGAGCACCCCGATGTCGACCTGGTGTCGTTCACCGGCGGCCTGGCGACCGGGACGAGGATCGCCGCGTCGGCCGCGGCGACGGTCAAGAAGGTCGCGCTGGAACTGGGCGGCAAGAACCCGAACATCGTGTTCGCCGACGCGGACTTCGAGACCGCCGTCGACTACGCGATCACCGCGGTGTTCCTGCACTCCGGCCAGGTGTGTTCGGCGGGCGCGCGGCTGATCGTGCAGAACGAGCTGCACGACGAACTGGTCGACGAGATCGTCCGGCGCACCGAGCGGATCCGGCTCGGTGGCCCGTTCGACCCGAACGCCGAGACCGGTCCGTTGATCTCCGCGGCACACCTGGAGAAGATCGAGCACTACGTCGCCGCGGCGATGACCGAGGGCGCGACGTTGCGCACGGGCGGTTGGCGCCCGGAGGACGAGCACCTCAAGGAGGGCTTCTACTACCTGCCGACCGTGCTCACCGACGTCAAACAAGGCAGCTACGCGGTGCGTGAGGAAGCGTTCGGCCCTGTGCTGACCGTGGAACGGTTCACCAACGAGGACGACGCGGTCCGCATCGCCAACGACACGCACTACGGCCTCGCCGGTGGCGTGTTCACAAAGGACGGTGACAAGGCGCAGCGCGTGGCCGCGCGCCTGCGGCACGGCACGATCTGGATCAACGACTACCACCCGTACCTGCCGCAGGCGGAATGGGGCGGTTTCAAGCGTTCCGGTGTCGGCAGGGAACTCGGCCGCGCGGGTCTGGCCGAGTACCAGGAGGCCAAGCACATCTACCAGAACCTGCGGCCGCAGCCGCAGTACTGGTTCAAGCGCCCGGAATGAGGAGCGCGACGGCTTCCACGTGGTGGGTCATCGGGAACGCGTCGAACGCCCGCACTTGTTCAAGGCGGTACCCGTGCTGCTGGAACCGGGCGACGTCCCGGCCCAGCGCCGCCGGGTCGCACGCCACGTACACCACGCGTTCGGGCTGGCGCTCCGCGATGTCGTCGACGACGTCGTGTCCGGCGCCCTTGCGCGGCGGGTCGAGTACGACGACCTCCGGGTCCGGACTGTCGAGCAACTCGTCCCGTAGCGCGTGCTCGACTCTCCTGCTCACCGACTTGACCTGCGGCAGGTCGGCGAGCAGCCGTTGGGAGTCCGAAGAGGACTGGGCGCTCTCGACCGCGAAGACCCGGCCGCCCGGTCCGGTCTGCCCGGCCAGCACGGACGCGAAGAGCCCGACGCCGCTGTAGAGGTCCCACGCGCAGGCGCCCTTCGATGCCTGCGCCCACTCCCCCACCGCCAGTGCGAGGGTGTCCGCGGCGGCCGGGTGGATCTGCCAGAAGTTGTAGGCGTCCATGTCCCAGTGCCTGCCCGCGGCGAACTCGACCGCTTCGCCGTCACCGGCGACCGGCGTGCGGCGCCAGTGCGTCCGGCCACGGTGGCCACGGGTCAGCTTGAGCTGGCGGGCGTTGATCCGGCCGCGGCCGTCTCGGACCAGTTCCAGTTCGCTGTCCTTGGTGAAGTCCTGACCGGCCACGGATTCCACCAGGCCGGGCACGGTGATCGGGCAGTGCCCGACGGGGACGACGGCGTGGCTGCGGTGCGGGTGGAAACCGGGCATCCCGTCGTAGCCGACGGCCATCCGCACCCTGGTCCGCCAGCCGAGCAGTCCGCCGGTGAGCTCCTCGACCACGACCGGGATGGTCCGCTTGGTCGCCTTGGCCAAGTGCTCCGCGACCACAGCTGCCTTCAGGTCGCGTTGCGCCGCACCGGAAGCGTGCTGCCAGTCGCAGCCGCCGCACGCTCCCGGCCCGGACAGCGGGCACGGTGGTTCGACCCGGTCGGGCGACGCGGACAGGATCTCCACGGCATCGGCCCGGCAGTACGAACCGCCTTTGTCCTCGGTGACCTCGGCGATGACCCGCTCACCCGGCAGCGCGTGCCGCACGAACAGCACACGGCCTTCGTGGCGGGCGATGCAGTGGCCGCCGTGGGCCACGACACCGACCTCCACGTCGAGCCTGCGGCCTTTCCAGTTCAGCTTCTCCCCAGTGGTCACTTGGTGTCCTCGCCATGCAGTCCACGGCGCACCGAACCAGGCGCGATCACGGCCTTGTCGTGCACCTTCTCCGACGACGCCAACTGCCACGGCACGCTGGTGACCATCACGCCGGGCTGGAAGAGCAGCCGCCCCTTGAGCCGGAGCGCGCTCTGGTTGTGCAGGAAGTGTTCCCACCACCGGCCGACCACGTACTCCGGGATGAACACGGTGACCACGTCACGCGGGTTCTTGCTGCGCATGCGTTTGACGTAGTCCAGCACCGGCTTGGTGATCTCCCGGTACGGCGACTCGATCACCTTCAGCGGGATCTTGAACCCGTTGGCTTCCCAGTCCTTCACCAGCATCCGGGTGTCGCGGTCGTCCACGTTGACCGTCACCGCCTCGAGCACGTCCGGCCGGGTCGCCTTGGCGTACGCCAGTGCGCGCCGGGTCGGCAGGTGCAGTTTGGACACGAGCACGATCGCGTGGTTGCGCGACGGCATCACCGTCGGGCGGTCCTCCTCGGCCTCGCGCAGTTCGTCGGCGACCCGGTCGTAGTGCTTCTTGATCCCCATCATCAACGCGAAGATCGCGGTCATCGCGGCGATCGCGATCCACGCGCCGACGAGGAACTTGGTGATTAGCACGATCACGAGCACGGTCCCGGTCATCGCCAGGCCGAACGCGTTGATCCCCTGCGAACGCCGCATCCTGCGCCGCGCGTTCGGGTCGGATTCGTTGCGCAACAGGCGGTTCCAGTGCCGGATCATGCCGCTCTGGCTGAGTGTGAACGACACGAACACGCCGACGGTGTACAGCGGGATCAGCTTGGTCGGGTCGGCCTCGAACGCGACCACGAGCAGGATGGCGAACCCGGCCAGGAACAGGATGCCGTTGGAGAACGCCAGCCGGTCGCCGCGGGTGTGCAGCTGGCGCGGCAGGTAGCGGTCCTGCGCCAGGATCGACCCGAGCACGGGGAAGCCGTTGAACGCGGTGTTCGCCGCCAGCACCAGGATCAGCGCGGTGAACCCGATGACGAAGAAGAAGCCGGGTGGGAAGCCCGCGAACACCGCCTGCGACAGCTGCGCGATCACGGTGTCCTGCCGGTAACCGGCCGGGGCGTTGGTCAGCTGGGTCTCCGGGTGTTCGGCCAGCACCACGCCGGTCTGCCTGGCCAGGTAGATCACGCCCATGAACATCGCGACCGAGATCGTGCCGAGCATCAGCAGCGTGGTGGCCGCGTTGCGCGACTTCGGCTTCTTGAACGCGGGCACGCCGTTGCTGATCGCCTCGACACCGGTGAGCGCCGCGCAGCCCTGGGTGAACGCCCGCAGTACCAGGAAGACGAACGCGAATCCCATCAGGTGGTCGTTCTCGGCGTGCAGCTCCAGCCCGGCGCTGGGCGCGCGCACGTCGTCGCCGAGCACCGCGGTGCGGAAGAAGCCCCAGCCGAGCATCACGAAGATGCCCACCATGAACGCGTAGGTGGGGATCGCGAAGGCCGTGCCGGACTCGCGCACGCCCCGCAGGTTCATCGCGGTCAGCAGGACGATCGCGATGACCGAGAACAGCACCTTGTTCTGCCCGATCCACGGCACGAGCGCGCCGAGGTTCTCCGCAGCGGACGAAATGGACACCGCGACAGTAAGTACGTAATCCACCAGAAGCGCGCTGGCGACCGTGAGGCCCGCCTTGGGCCCCAGGTTGACCGTGGCGACCTCGTAGTCGCCGCCGCCGCTCGGATAGGCGTGCACGTTCTGCCGGTAGCTCATGACCACCGTGAGCAGCACGATGATGACCGCCAGGCCGATCCACGGCGCGAACGCGAACGACGCGATGCCCGCGATGCTGAGGGTCAGGAAGATCTCTTGCGGCGCGTAGGCCACGCTGGACAGGGCGTCCGAGGCGAACACGGGCAACGCCACTCGTTTGGGCAGCAGCGTGTGACCGAGGGTGTCGCTGCGAAAGGGCCTGCCGACCAGAAGGCGCTTCGCCGCGGTTGAGAACTTCGACACGGGGTCAGAGCGTAAGTCCTCCCGTCACTCGGGTGGAGCACCGGACGGTAGGTTCTTGCCGGACGATGAGCAGACATCTTCGAGGAGGCTGGTCGTGCACGTGGTGATCATGGGCTGCGGCCGGGTCGGGTCGTCGCTCGCGGCCGCGCTCGAGCGCCTTGGCCACACGGTCGCCGTGATCGACAAGGACGTCCAGGCCTTCCGCAGGCTGAGCCAGAATTTTCACGGCTCGCAGGTGGTCGGCATCGGCTTCGACCGGACGGTGTTGATCAAGGCGGGGATCGAGCGGGCCGGCGCGTTCGCGGCCGTGTCGAGCGGCGACAACTCCAACATCATCTCGGCCAGGGTGGCCAGGGAGACGTTCGGTGTCGAGCACGTCGTGGCCCGGATCTACGACGAGAAGCGCGCCGCGGTGTACGAGCGCCTGGGCATCCCGACCGTGGCGACCGTGCCGTGGACGACGGACCGCTTCCTGCGGACGCTGCTGCCGGACGGGGTGGCGTCGGCGTGGCGTGAGCCGTCGGGCAAGGTCGCCGTGCTGCAACTGCCGGTGCACGAGTCGTGGGCGGGCAAGCGCGTGCAGGCGCTTGAGGAGGCCACTGGCGCCCGTGTGGCGTTCATCATGCGGTTCGGCACGGGCGTACTGCCGGACGCCAGGACGGTCGTCCAGGCCGACGACGTGATCTACGTGGCGGCGCTGTCCGGCACGGTCAGCGACATCACCAGCGCGGCGGCACAGCCACCGGAGGAGGAAAGCTAATGCGGGTCGCGATCGCCGGGGCGGGTGCCGTTGGCCGGTCCATCGCCGCCGAGCTGGTGGCCAACGGCCACCAGGTCATGTTGATCGAGCGGCAGGCCGCCCAGTTCGAGCCGCACACGGTCGAGCAGGCCGAATGGGTGCTCGCCGACGCGTGTGAGCTGTCCTCGCTCGAGGACGCGGGTCTGCAGTTGTGTGACGTCGTCATCGCGGCGACGGGTGACGACAAGGTCAACCTGGTGGTGTCGCTGCTGGCGAAAACCGAGTTCGCGGTGCGCAGGGTGGTCGCCAGGGTCAACGACCCGGCCAACGAGTGGCTGTTCACCGAGGCGTGGGGTGTCGACGTGGCGGTCTCCACGCCGCGGATCCTGGCCGCGATGGTCGAGGAGGCGGTCAGCGTCGGCGATGTCGTGCAGCTGCTGACCCTGCGCCAGGGCCAGGCGAACCTGGTGGAGATGACCCTCCCGGAGGACACGCCGATGGCGGGCAGGCCGGTGCAGGAGGTCACACTGCCCCGTGACGTGGCGCTGGTGACGATCCTGCGCGGCGGGCGTGTGATCGTCCCGCAGCCGGAGGACACGTTCGAGCCCGGCGACGAGCTGCTCTTCGTGGCCGCCGCCAACAGTGTCGAAGAAGAAATTCGGACGGCATTGGGCGCGTGATCCCGATACTGTCCGGTGGTGTTCGTCCCACCCGACAAGATCGAGACCGACCGGCTGTGGCTGCGTCCCTTCACCCACTCCGACCTCGACGAGCTGTACGACGTCCGGTCGAGGCCGGAAGTGAACACCTACCTCTACAGTGAGGCGTTGACCCGCGACGAGGTCAAAGCCAAGCTGGACGAGCGGATCGCGAAGATGTCCCGGCTGACCCAGCCGGGTGATTCGATGCTGCTGGCCGTGGTGCGCAAGGACACCGGCGCGATGGTCGGCGACGTCAACATCGAATGGCTGCCGGGCTCGCACCAGCAGGCTGAGATCGGCTACGTGCTGCACCCGGACCACTACGGCCAGGGGTTCGCCACCGAGGCGGCCCGGCCGTTGCTGCGGATCGCGTTCGAGGAGCTGAAGGTGCACCGCGTGATCGGCAGGCTGGACGCGCGCAACGTGGCGTCCGGCCGAGTGCTGGCCAAGCTCGGCATGCGCCAGGAAGCGCACTTCCACGAGAACGAGTACGTCAAGGGCGAGTGGGTGGACGAGGTCGTCTACGCCGTCCTCGCCCGCGAATGGAAGGCGTCAGCAGGCTGAACCGGGCGGCAGGTCCCCGGCGAGGTACGCGCTGAGCGGCACGCCCATCGTTGCGCGGAACTCGGCGGCCATGTGTGACTGGTCGTAGTACCCGCTGTCGGCCGCGAGCCGGGCTCCCTTGCGCGTGCCCGCGTGCGACAGCACCGACCGGACCCGGTTGAGCTGAACGAACCGTTTCGGTGACACGCCGACCGCGCCCGTGAACAACGTGCGCAGATGCCGTTCGCTCACGTTCAACCGGCGTGCGGTCTGGGGCAACCGCTCCCGGTGCAGCCACCGAGCTGCCTCCTGGACCAGGTCACCCGCCGGGTTGTCGGTCATCCGGTCCGACAGCGCCTTCTCGATCAGTTCGACCGCCCGCGCGGGCTCGGCCGCCACCGATTCGTGCAGTTCGGTGCTCCCCCACAGCTCGCTCACCGGCACGACCCGGTCGACCAGGTCGCTGGCCGGGGTGCCCAGCAGCGTCCGCGCCCAGCCCGTGTGCAGTTCGGCGTTGACCGTGAACGGCAGCTTCTTGCCGGGGAAGTACGACGCGTGGGTGCGCGGCCCGAGGACGACCAGGTGGCTCTCGCCTCCGGGGCGCAGGCTGAAGACCAGTGACGTGCGCGTGCTCGGCGGCCGGGTGACGGAGCGGGCGCGCGCCTCATGCTCGCAGACAGCCTTGATGTCCCACGGGTTCACGGTTGCGAGGTTAGCCGAATCTTCCTATGTCCTGATCGGACTTCTTGGCACCGTGGCGACCATGATTCTGATAACCGGTGCGACCGGCACGATCGGCCGCAGACTCGTGCCGCTGCTCGACGCGCGAGGCGTGGACTACAAAGCCATGTCCCGTGATCCGCGACGAGTTCCCCACGGTGTCCGGGGTGATTACGACGACCCCGAGTCGCTCAGGCTCGCCCTCGACGGTGTCGACACCGTCTTCCTGCTGACCGCGCCTGGTTTCGCTGCCCGGCACGATCTCGCTGTGCTCGACGCGGGCAAGCAGCTGCGCAAGGTCGTGAAGGTCTCCGCGATCGGAACCGGTGAGCCCGGTTACGAGACCACCAGCGCCTGGCACCTGCCCGGGGAGCGGGCGCTGGCCGCGAGCGATCTGGTATGGACAGTGCTGCGGCCGTCGTCGTTCGCGACGAACTCGCTCGCCTGGCTGCCGCAGATCGAAGCGGGCGAACCAGTCCCCAGCCTCTACGGCGACGGCCAGAGCGGTGTGGTGGACCCGAAGGACATCGCCGAGGTCGCGCTCGCGGCCCTGCTCACCGACGAGCACGACAAGCAGACGTACACGTTGACCGGTTCCGAGCTGCTCAGCGTGCCGCAGCAGGTGGAGATCCTCGGCAAGGTGCTGGGGAAGTCGTTGCGGACCGTCGACGTCCCCCGGGCCCAAGCCAGGGAGAACCTGCTGTCGCAGGGCATTCCCGAGGCTGACGCGGACGCCGTCCTGGACAGCTTCGAGCGGATGCGCAACGGTGGGAACGCGGTGGTGACCGGCGACGTGGAGCGAGTCCTGCGCCGGTCACCGACCACGTTCGACCAGTGGGCTCAGCAGGATGAGCACCTGAAGATGTTGGCCGCCAGGCCGTAGCGCGGCACGTCGGTGTTGTTGGCGATGACGTCGCCGAGGTCCTGCCGGTAGTCGACGCCGTACTTGTGCTTGATCGTCGTCAGCACGGGGTCGTTGCCGTAGAAGAACCGGTCGCCGTCACGCAGGTCCTCGAACTGCTTGCGCCAGATCGCGGTCTGCAGTTCGCCGAACTCGCTGCCGGGCGCCTTCGGTTCGGCCACCATGCCGACGAAGGCGTCCAGCTTCGCCATGTCCCCGCCGTACAGGGCTTTCAGCCGGGCCGCGGTGGTTGTCCGGCGCTCACCGGTGACGGCGAGGTCGCTCCCCGCCGGGACGGTGTTTCCGTTCCTGTCACGCAACCGGATGAAATCAAGCGAGTCCGGGTCGTTGATCTCGTTGCCGGGCGTCAGTTCCGGATCGGCGGGGAACGACTCGGTCGCCTCACCGGTGACCGCCTGGAACGAGGTCTTCGGCGAAAGCCCGTATGCCGCACGCATCTGCTGGTAGGTCGGCATCCCGTGGTCACGACCGCGCTCGATGTCGACGGCGGTGATGTCGAACATGATGGTCTGCCCCTGTGCGCTGAGCGGGATGCTGCGGACCAGTTCACCCATCAGCTCGTCACCCGCGCCGGACGGGAACCGGCCGAGCCCCTGCAGCACCGGGCCGAGGCGCAGGTCCTCGAACAGGCCGGGGTTGAAGGGCGCCTGGGACGCGGGCAGCGTCAGTTCCACGTCGTTGCCGACCACCTTGACGAAAGCGCCCTTGGCACGCAACGCGTCCAGCTGCGCTGCCGTGTACCGCGAAGCCGGGACCTTCAACCGGATGTCGTCGTGGACCAGGCTGTGCGCACCCCGGTACCCGACGGTCGCGAACTCGTTGCCCACGGTCGCGTTCACGTTCGGGTCATATCCCCGATAGGGCTTGAGGCGCACGCCGAGCGTCGGCAGGAACTCGTTGTAGGTGATGTACTGCTGCGTAGCGATCACCACGCGCCTGGCGATCTGGAACTTCTCCTCCTCGGGCAGCGACTTCGGCAGGCGGTCGACGATCCTGTTGTGCTCACGGGCGAACAGCGTCTGCACCGCGAGCAGGCCGGTGTTCTCGTTGGCCCGGTCGTCGCCCGCAACCATCCCGTTGCCCGCCATCCGCCCGGCGGCGTCGTCCATCGGCGGCGCCTTGGTGATGTCCCCGCGCGCGTCGGCCCGCGGCAGGTTTCCCCCTGGCATCAACAGTTTGGCGCCGTTGTTGGACATGTCGCCGTCGACCGGGCCCTCCCGCATCCACTCCAGCCGGTTCGCCGAGCCGTAGACCGCGAAGGCGTCGATGTACGATCCCAGGAAATTCACCTGTTCGCGTGGCTTGCCGACGCCCGTTCCAGTGACCTCCCTGCTCCGGCCGAACGGCACGAAGGGCAGGTCGCTGCGGAAGCTCTCCATGGGATCGTCGTTGTCGTACGGGATCCGCGGCGGTTGCTGCATCTGTCCCGGCACGAGCCTGGCGAAGGTGTGGTCGACGAACTGGCCCCACGCCGTCGCCCACTGGCTGGTGCCCCGCGGCGACGACATCCGCTGCCCGGCGTCGTTGAACACGCGGTTGCTGACGTGGCGGGCACTCGGCCCGGTGACCGGCGTTCCGATGCCGTCCGTGTAGTTCGCCGCCGCCAGGCGTAAGTAGCCGGTGCCCGCCTTGCCCCAGTCCGGGTGGAGCCGGTTGTTGCCGCTGCCGTCCAGACTCTGGTACTCGAACGCGGTGTCGGCCTCGGCGACACCGGATGCCACCAAGCCCCCGGCGACCACCAGGCACACCACGGTTTTTCTGGCTGATCTCCTCATGCCGGACAGCGTCGCGCAGGCGCCGCACCGGACACATCCGGTGCGGCGCCTGAGAAAGCCCGTAATACTTTAGGGTGATTCCTGAGCTGGCCTGTCGTACTTCGCGCGTAGCTCGCGCTCGACGAGCTCGGTCTCCGCCTTCTCGGCTTCCTCACGAGCCTTGTCGCGCTTGTCCACGCGGCGCACCGCCCACACGGTCACCAGCAACGCGATCGCGGTCAGCGGATAGCCCATCGCGATCCTGGCGATACCCAGCAGCGTCGTCTCATCGGTGTTGTACAACCATTGCTGCACAATGACTCGAGCGGCGAACACCACGGTCCACGCCGCCGTGGCGATGTCGTAGTCCCGCCGTGACCTGAGGTCTTTGCGCCACCCGAGGCCGTGGCCGTTGAGCGTCGACCAGATCACGCCGACCAACGGCCAGCGCGCGAAGATCGAGATCAGGAACGACGCGCCGAGCACGCCGGAGACCCAGATGCCGTAGAGGAAGAAGCCCTTGGCCTCGCCGACGCGGTACGCGATGAACGCCGCGATCGCCACGCCGAAGATGCCCGACACCGCGGGCATCAGCTGTTCCTTGCGGATGATGCGCACCACGGCGATCAGCACCGCGACACCGACGGCGCTCCAGATCGCCGGTCCCAAGCTCGTGGCCCAGTTGACGATCACGAACACCGCCACCGGGATGGACGCCGAGATGAACCCGACCATGCCGCCCATCTGCTCCCAGAGCGTCGGCATCGGCTTCTCGGCCCGCGGGTCGTCCTGTGCGGCCTTGTTCTGGGTCGCCTGCTTTTCGGGCGTCTCTTCAGTCATGTAGTCGTCTGCAGCTCGTAGTAGGGGTTGTAGAGGACCTTGCGGCCGTCCCGCACCGCGATCCGGCCCTTCGCCTTCACCGTCCTGCCCGGCTCGATCCCGGGAATCCGCCGTCGGCCGAGCCAGACTAATGTCACACCCTCGGTTCCGTCGAACAGCTCCGCCTCCAGCGTGGCGACCGCGTCGCCAGGGGAGAGTTCGACACTGCGCAGCCTGCCGAGCACCGTGACCTCCTGACCGGAGCGGCAGTCACACGCCCGCTGCGCACCCTGGGCCGCCACGCTCGCTGACAGGTCGTCGGCGTCGAGTTCCTCGACGTCAGTGGTGAGTTTGCGGACAAGACGGCGCCAATATCCGTCCCCCTTGTCGACACCCATACCTGCTCCTCAGTGGTGGGATCGGCCCCGACTCCGACCCGTGCACAATCAAGCGTAACCGTAGGCAGGAGGCCGGAACCGTGTCAGTACACCAACGCGAGGTGGCGGTTGGGCGTTCCCGTCCGGACACGATTCAGACGGCGGTTCTTTTGCCGGGTACCGCCTCTGACGAGGTATTTGTCCGGTCGGTGTTCGAAGGTCCGCTTCGCGCGGTCGGTATCCGGTTGGTCGCACCCCGCCCCCGCCCCGGCGATCGCCTGGTCGAGGGGTACATGGCGGCGCTGGACGCGGCCAGCGCCACGCCCGTTCTGCTCGGCGGCGTCTCGCTGGGGGCGCATGTGGCGGTGGAGTGGGCGCTGGCGAACCCGGAGCGGTGCGCCGGGCTGCTGCTCGCCCTGCCCGCGTGGAACGGCCTGCCCGGCGATGCACCCGCTGCCGTGTCCGCCCGGTTGAGCGCACAGGCCGTCCGCGAGCACGGTCTCGACGCGACGCTCGCGGCCGTCGACACCGAGCCGTGGCTCACGGCCGAACTGAACCGCGCGTGGCGGCGGGCCGGGCCCGGCCTGGCGGGCTCGCTGGACGTGGCGGCGAGTCGCCCGGCGCCGGAACCGGCCGACCTGAGCGGGATCGGCGTGCCGACCGGGATCGCGGGCTGCTCGGACGACCCGGTCCACCCGATCGAGGTGGCCAGGACGTGGGCGGCGGCGATCCCGCGCGCGAAGGTGTGCGCCACGACGCTGGCCGCGTTGGGTGAAGATCGCGAATCCCTTGGGCGCGCGACGGTTCTGGCCTGGCTCGGCGCGGGCGGGATCACGCGGATGGAGCAGTAGCGCCAGTTCGCGTTGCTCCGAATCGGCGAAACCGGAGTAGTCGAAGAGTGGTAATCACGGTCGGCTCTTGTCCGGCGACAGTGCGTTGTATCAGCGTTGCGCGCCGTGAACATCTATCTCAGTGGCGCGTTGTGGATCATCGGTGCCGGTGTCGTCGCGGCGGTTGGCGCGGTTCTGGTCCACCGGATACCCGCGAGGGCGGGACTGAGCGGCAACAACGAAGTAGCCGGCCAGGTGTTCACGATCGTCGCCGGGCTGCACGCGGTGCTGCTGGCGTTCGTGCTGATCTCCTTGTTCGACAGCGTGAGCACGGCACAGGACGACTCCCAACGGGAAGCCAACAACCTGGTCGCGGCCTCGTGGTCGGCCGACGCGCTGTCCGATCAGGTCGGCGCCAAGGTCCGTGAGCTGACCACGGCGTACTCCGACACGGTCGTGCGGCAGGAATGGCCGCAGATGAGCGACAAGGGATCGGTGGACAGCACCGCGGGCTGGCAACAGCTCGACCAGTTGCGCGACACCATCGCCAAGGCCCCGACCACGCCGGACGACACGTGGCAGGAGAGCCGCAAGGCGGCAGCCTCCGACCAGTTGTGGGAGGTCTACCAAGCCCGGCAGGCCCGGCTGGACGCGGCCGAGGGCGGTGGGGTGAGCACGGTCGTGTGGTTCGCGCTGATCATCGGCAGCGTGATGGTGATGGGGCTGATCTACCTGCACGGCGGGCCGAAAGTGCTGTCGCACGCGTTGATCGCGGGCACGCTCGCGGCCGCGATCACGATGCTGCTGTTCGCGATCTACCAGTTGCAGAACCCGTTCAGCGGCGGCGCCGCGGTCGGTCCTGACGCGTTCGCCGCCGTGCTGGACCGGCTGAGCTGATGCGGCTGCCCAACTTGGCGCTGACCGCGTCGCTGCTGGTGACGAGCGGCCTGATCGGCGTCGCCGGCACGGCCGACGCGCAGGGCGCGTGCGAGGCGTTCGAGGTGTACACGCCGAAACACGGCTCGGCGTCCACCTTGGTGAAGCTGTCGCTGCCGTCCGGCAGCGGCACGGAACTGCGCAAGTTCGGCTTCCACCTGAACGCGATCGGGTACTCGGCGGGCCAGAACCTGCTCTACGGCGTGTCGTCCGGATCGCACGTGGTGACGCTCGACCGCGGCGGCAACGCGGTCGACCGGGGCAAGGTGCACGGCGTCCGCAACGCGACCGCGGGCGCCATCTCGGGCACCACGTTGTACCTGCGCGACGGGTTGCAACTGGTGTCGCTGGACGTCAACCCGGCGAGCCCGACCTACCTGAAAGCCGTGAAGAAGAAGTGGCTGTCGTGGCTGGCCGACGTCGACGACTGGGACTTCGGTTCGGACGCACTGCTCTACGGCGTGACAAGCTTCGGTGTAGTTGTCAGCGTCAACCCGGGCAACGGCAAAGTGCACACGGTGGCCAAGCCGCACGGGTTGCCGTGGGGGACCTACGGCGCCGTGCTGATGGCACCGGGCCGAGTCCTCTACGCGATCAACAACAAGGAGAAAGGCAAGAGCAGGCTGTACCGGATTTCCCTGGCCGCGCCGAAGACCTTCACCGAGGTCGCTTCGTACGCGGCAGCCACCACCACCGACGCGGCCGGATGCCTGACCGCGCCCCCGGTGGTCGAGCCTCCGGTGCCCCCGCCGCCGGTCCCGCCGAAACCACCGATCCCGCCACCCACCACGACACGGCCCACTCCACCGGGCACGACGACATCCACGACAACGCCCCCGCCGGTCAACCAGGTGGTCCAGCCACCGCCCCCACCGCCCCCACCGGCACCGCCGCAGCCGAGCAAGCCACGCAAGACCCCGCCACCATCGGCGAAACCCGTTGCGGCACGGGCGAAACCGGACACCGAGAAGAAGCGGCGCTGGGCCGTGACCACCATCGTGCTGATCCTCGGAGCGGGCGCGGCCGCGAAGATCGCCGCACGCCACCGGAGCTAGCGGTCGTGGCCGCCAGGCCTAGCCTCCCTGGGCCTGGATGTGCTGCGCGATCTCCTCGGGCAGTTCGATCGGCAACGGCAGGCCGACGGGCATCGGCTGGGTGCCGCGGACGACGACCGCGCCTCGGATGAGCGCGCGCAGCCCGTGTGCCGCCTGCGCAGCCTGTTCCGGCGGACCGGCCACGACACCGCGCAGCATCCAGCGCGGCCCGTTCACACCGATGAACCGCAGCGACATCCCGTTGAGGGTGGCCATCAGCTCCTGGCCCCACTCCCCCGCCGCGCTGCGCACCTGCGCGCCGTTGGTCTTCAGCTCGTTGGCCAGGTCGCCGCAGACCTCTTCCCACAGTCCACCGGACTTGGGGGCGGCGTACGCGGTGACGGTCATCTGGCCGCTCGGCGTCATGATGTGGATCGCCTTGACCACACCCGGCTGTTCCATCTCGACCTGCAACTGCGCGCCGTCCGGCACCGGCAGCCGCACGGAGCCGAGGTCGAGTCGCGGCAGGCCGTCGTCCGGTGAGTCCTCGTCGAAGGGACCGGACATCGCCCCCAGGTCGCCCTGCGTGGGCTCGTAGTCCGCCGAACCGGCGTCGCCGAGAGCCTCGGGCTCGTCACCGGCGTCGTCGTACTCGCCGTGGTCGGCGTAGTCGTCGGCCGGCTCGTCGCGTTTTGCCCGGCGTCGTCCGAAAAGTCCCACTATTCCTCCGTCTTCCCGCGAGTGGACGCGAGAACAGCATGCCCGCCGGTCGACCCGTACCCACCCGCGCCGCGGGCCGAGTCGCCGAGTTCCTCCACCTCTTGGAATACCGCATGTTCGACCCGCTGCACGACCAGTTGCGCGATCCTGTCGCCGCGGCGCAGCCGGATCGGCTCGCGAAGGTCGTGGTTGATCAGGCAGACCTTGATCTCGCCCCGGTAGCCCGCGTCGATCGTGCCCGGCGTGTTCACCACGCTCAGCCCCACTCTGGCCGCGAGGCCGGAGCGCGGGTGCACGAACGCCGCGAAGCCGTCGGGCAGCGCGATCGCCACCCCGGTGCCGACGATCGCCCGTTCACCGGGCGCGATGGCCACGTCCGACGTGGCCACCAGATCGGCGCCGGCGTCACCGGGCCGGGCGTAGGACGGGATGGGCACACCCGGGTCGAGCCGGGAAATCAGGACCTGCACGCTGGGCACGAGCGGCGAGACTACCCTGGTGGCGTGCCGGACACCTCGAACGCCTACGCCGAGCGGCTCTCGGTCCCCTGGTTGAGCTGGCCGCTGCCGATGATCGGCGCGGCGCTGATGGCCGCGACCGTCCACATGGGCTACCAGGGGATCCGGTCGTGGCTGCCGTACGTCATCCTGCTGCCGCTGATGGCGTTCCTGCTGTTCTGGGCAGGCCGCGCCAGGGTCAAGGTGGCCGACGGCGAGCTTCGCGTCGGCGACGCGCACCTGCCGCTCGAGTTCGTCGGCGAGGTCGAGGTGCTCGACAACCCGCACGACAAACGCCGAGCGCTCGGCCGCGACTTCGACCCGGCCGCGTTCGTCCTGCACCGCGGCTGGATACCCACCGCGCTGCGGGTTCACCTGACCGACCCGGACGACCCGACGCCGTACTGGATCTTCAGCACCAGGTCTCCGGACAAGCTGGCCGCCCTGCTGCGGCAGAACGCGCACACGCAGCCGGGTACCTGACCGGCTGTCAGGTACCCGGATCGAAATTTCCCTCTGGTGTTGTCGTTCCCGGAACGGATTCCGGGAATCAGGCGCAGTCGCGGCACACGTACAGGCCGTCGCGCTCTTCCGCGAGCCTGCTGCGGTGGTGGACGAGGAAACAGTGCGAACACGTGAACTCGTCCGCCTGCTTCGGAATCACCTTGACGGTCAGGTCCTCGCCGGACAGTCCTGACAAGTCGGCACCGGGGAGCTCGAAGTTCTCAGCGGTATCCGACTCGTCGACGTCGACAACACCGGACTGCGTCTCGTTGCGGCGCGCCTTCAACTCCTCCAGGGAGTCCTCGGCGAGGTCGTCGGCCTCGCTGCGGCGAGGAGCGTCGTAGTCGGTCGCCATCTTTGTTTCACCCCTGCGGTCAAATCATCACCCATGCACTCGTGCCGCTGGTCAACGTTCCAGGGCCCGATTTTGTGCCCGCCATTGGAGTGACGGACGTCTCCCCTGGTCGCGAAGGATTTCTTGGCCAACCGAATCGATTCGGCCCGGAGTCCTCGGCGACCGGAGCGCGCAGAGGGTAGCCCATCCCACGCCCGTTCAGTCAACGCATCACCCGTCCGGGTGTGTTCCCGGTTGCGCCCCGCAGACCGGTTGGACACGTCCGAACCGGTCCGACCAGGCGATCTCGGCGGGGAGCGGACTTGCCGCCCGACGCCCGTCATGGTCCGATACCTGCGAGGTCTCACTGTCCGCGATCAACGAGTCGCATCGAGCGAGCGTGACGGCGCGCACTCGCCCCGATGCCCGCAGTCCGGCGGAAACGCCTAGGCTGATCAGCAGCAACAAAAGTCAACAGCCAGTCGACAGATGCAGCAGGGGAATCTGGCCGGCATTGGAGGGCGGGCACACGTGACAGCGGGGAGCTTCAACGGGGGTGAGCGGGCCCCCAGATATCGCAAGCGGCGGCCGCTTCCTGCGCTGATCATGCTTGGGTTACTCGGTTTGGTGGCCACCGTCGTGTGGCTGAACGTGGCGAACAAGGAGCCGCAGGCGCAGGGCGTGCGCTGCGAGCCGGGCGCACCGGCGACAGCGACGTCCGGACAGTCCGCACCCCCGCCGCGACCGGAGGCCGGTCAGCACGTGGATCAGGCAGGGCTTGACCAGACCGCGGGCGCACCGCCCGACCAGGTCGGGGTCAAGGTGCTGAACGCGGGCACCCAGCGCGGCAAGGCCGGGCTGGTGTCGGAAGGGCTGAAACAACTCGGTTTCACCCAGGTGGGTCAACCCAGCGACGATCCGGTCTTCTACCCGTCGAAGGACATGAAGTGCCGGGGCCAGATCCGGTTCGGCCAGCAGGGTTCGTCCGCCGCGCGGACGGTGAGCCTGCTCGACCCGTGCCTGGAGCTGATCAAGGACAACCGGCAGGACGCGTCGGTCGACGTGGTCATCGGGGACAAGTTCGACGAGTTGCCGATCAAGGCCGAGACCCGCCAGGTCCTGCGGGTGCTGGCCGAGTGGGGCGCGCAGCACCCGCCGCAGACCGGCGGGCTGCAGTCGGCGGAGGGCGGCGGGGGCCCGCAACTGGATCCCGCGCTGATCGAGGCCATCCGCCGGGCACCCTGCTAGCGCGGGTCAGGATCACAGGTCACGTTTCGCAGCCCGGCGTCGCGCAGGAGCCGCTTGAGCGGGTCGGCGACGCCGGGTGCCGACGCGAAGACCGCGTTCCCGAGGTCACCCGTTCCCGGCAGGTGCACGACAGCGCCCGCCTCCTCGGCGATCAGCGACCCGGCCGCCCAGTCCCACGGGCTGAGACCGACCTCGAAGTACGCGTCCACCCATCCGGCGCCGACCAGGCACAGGTCCAGTGCGGCCGAGCCGGTGCGACGGATGTCACGTACCCGCGTCAGCAGGCGGGCGAGCACCTCGGTCTGCTGGGCCCGTCGCTCCTGCCGGTAGGCGAATCCCGTGGCGACGAGAGTCAGGGCCAACTCCCGCGCGGCGCTGACCCGCAGCGGCGCGTCGTCCAGCGTGGCGCCCGCTCCCCGCGCGGCCGACCAGACGCGGCCGCTGGCGGGTTCGACGACCGCTCCCGCCACGGTCACCCCGTCCACCTGCGCCGCGACCGAGACGCTGTACCAGGGCAGGCCGTACAGGTAGTTCACGGTTCCGTCGATCGGGTCGACCACCCACCGGACGGCCCCGTCAGCCCCGTCGGCACCGTCGGCGCCCTCTTCCTCGCCGAGGACCGGGTCACCGGGCCGCAGCCGTGCCAGCCGCTCGCGGATGAGGCGCTCGGCCGCCCGGTCGCCCGCGGTGACGGGGTCGGTGGCGCTGGACTTCGTCTCGACGTGCCGTACAGCCGAACGGCGGGTCGTCTCGACCAGTTCGGCCGCCTCCGTCGCCACTCGGACGGCGACCTGACGCAGGCTGTCCCGCAGATGGACCATGGGTACATCGGACCACATCCGTTATCGTCCCCCCATCACCTGCGAACTGAATCGAGAAGGAAGGACCACGGGGATGGCTGGCACCCGCGGCTTCGGGGTAGACATCGGCGGTTCCGGGATCAAGGGGTGCGTGGTCGACCTCCAGGCCGGAGCGCTCGTCGGCGAGCGGATCAGGACGAGCACCCCGCAGCCCTCGACACCGGACGCCGTCGCGGACGTGGTGGCCAAGACGGTCGAGCAGTTCGACTGGCACGGCCCGGTCGGCGTGACGCTGCCGACCGTGATCAAGCACGGCAAGGCGCTGTCGGCGGCGAACATCAGCAAGAAATGGATCGGCACCGACGCGCACGCGTTGTTCACCGAACGACTCGGCAGGCAGCCGCACGAGATCGTGGTTCTCAACGACGCCGACGCGGCCGGTATGGCGGAAATCCGTTATGGATCGGATATCGACCGGTCCGGCGTGGTGGTGCTGTTGACTTTCGGCACCGGTATCGGCAGCGCGGTTTTCCTCGACGGGCAGCTCGTTCCGAACACCGAGTTCGGCCACCTCGAGGTCGACGGGCACGACGCGGAGACCAAGGCGGCGGCGTCGGTCAAGGAGGAGCACGACCTGTCGTGGGAGGAGTGGGCCAAGCGCGTCACCCGCTACCTGCGCAGGCTCGAGGACCTGATCTGGCCCGACCTGATCATCGCGGGTGGCGGCGTGAGCAAGAAGGCGGACAAGTGGCTGCCATTGTTGGACGTTCGTACCAAAGTCGTGGCGGCCGAACTGCGCAACGACGCCGGGATCGTCGGTGCCGCGGTGGCGGCGGATATCGGCGTCCAGCACTGATCCGCCGCTGATCCACGGTTGTTCGCGGCAGTAGGAACCGCCGGAACGCCCTTGTTGTGTCACCTCACTCGCCGGGCGTCGTTACAATGGAACAGCGCCTTCGGCAAAGCCCGGAGGCTCTCCCCGAACTCCCGGCAACTCGACCCCCGCCGTGTTGCCGTTGTCGACCGTTTCGAAAGGGCGTACGTGGCAGCCGCAGAGACCGCAACCCGACGCTCCCCGAGCACCGCGAGCGCGGCGAAGACGACCAAGACCGCCTCGGTTGCCGGCAAGACCGACGCCGACGAGGCCAAGGCCAAGTCGTCGCCCGCGCGCAAGCCCGCCGCGGCCAAGCCCCGCGCCGCCAAGAAGACCGCGGCCAAGGCACCGGCGGCGAAGGCGAGCCCGGCCACGGCCAAGAAGTCCGCTGATGGCGAGCCCGACGAGCCAGGCGAGCTCGAGGACGTTCAGCTGGAGGACCTCGAGGACCTCGAGGCCGACGCCGAGCTCGTCGACGAGCCGGTGGTCGAGGAGCCGGAAGAGGAAGAAGAGGAAGAGAAGCTCCCCAAGGACGCCAAGGAGGGCGGCGGCGACTTCGTCTGGGACGAAGAGGAGTCCGAGGCGCTCCGGCAGGCCCGCAAGGACGCCGAGCTCACCGCCTCAGCCGACTCGGTCCGCGCCTACCTCAAGCAGATCGGCAAGGTCGCGCTGCTCAACGCCGAGGAGGAGGTCGAGCTCGCCAAGCGGATCGAGGCAGGCCTCTACGCGGCCGAGCGCGTGCGCAAGGCCGAGGAGGAGAGCGAGAAGCTGACCCCGCAGATGCGGCGCGACCTGCGCTGGATCGTGCGGGACGGCGAGCGCGCCAAGAACCACCTGCTCGAAGCGAACCTGCGGCTGGTCGTCTCGCTGGCCAAGCGCTACACCGGCCGCGGCATGGCGTTCCTCGACCTGATCCAGGAAGGCAACCTGGGCCTGATCCGCGCGGTCGAGAAGTTCGACTACACCAAGGGCTACAAGTTCTCCACGTACGCCACCTGGTGGATCCGGCAGGCCATCACCCGTGCCATGGCCGACCAGGCCCGCACCATCCGCATCCCGGTGCACATGGTCGAGGTGATCAACAAGCTCGGCCGCATCCAGCGTGAGCTGCTGCAGGACCTCGGCCGCGAGCCGACGCCGGAAGAGCTCGCCAAGGAAATGGACATCACCCCGGAGAAGGTGCTGGAGATCCAGCAGTACGCCAGGGAGCCCATTTCGCTCGACCAGACGATCGGCGACGAGGGCGACAGCCAGCTCGGCGACTTCATCGAGGACTCCGAGGCGGTCGTCGCGGTCGACGCGGTGTCGTTCACGCTGCTGCAGGACCAGCTCCAGTCGGTGCTGGCCACGCTGTCCGAGCGCGAGGCGGGTGTCGTGCGGCTGCGCTTCGGCCTCACCGACGGCCAGCCGCGCACCCTGGACGAGATCGGCCAGGTCTACGGCGTGACCCGGGAGCGGATCAGGCAGATCGAGTCGAAGACCATGTCGAAGCTGCGGCACCCGTCGCGCTCGCAGGTCCTGCGCGACTACCTGGAGTGAGTCGACCACGCGGGAGCCCCCGGCCAGGCGGCCGGGGGCTTTTCCGTGCACCTGTTCAGCGCTGACCAGCGCTGTTGAGTACGTTGTCCTGGTACTTGACGAGCATCTTTTCCTGGAGGACACCTCGTGGCCACGAAGCCTGAGATCGGCCCGATCACCGGAAACCCGCCCGCCGAGCTGGAAATCGAGGACATCACCGTCGGCGACGGTCCCGAGGCCCAGGCCGGCCACACGGTGACCGTGCACTACGTCGGCGTCTCGCACTCGACGGGCAAGCAGTTCGACGCGTCGTGGGACCGCGGCGACACGTTCCAGTTCCCGCTGGGTGGCGGCCGCGTCATCCAGGGCTGGGACCAGGGCGTGGCAGGCATGAAGGTCGGTGGCAGGCGCAAGCTGACCATCCCGCCGCACCTGGGCTACGGCGCGCGCGGCGCCGGTGCCGCGATCAAGCCGAACGAGACCCTGATCTTCGTGGTCGACCTGCTCGGCGTCAGCTGAGAACGGCGGTTTCGGCGGGCTCGCGCCTGAGGGGGCGGGCCCGCCGACGCACAACCTGACAAAGTCTCGCCGCTCGAGTCCCCCGATACATAGCGCTACGCGATCACCCGTCCGAGAGCGACATTCATCACACGGACAGGGTTGGAGCGCGCCGCGGGCGCCTGCGGACGGTTCCGCCGGGCGCCGAACCCCCGTTGACCTGGGATCGCGCCCCGACCGGCGCTTTTACCACGCGCATCGGCCGCCGCACCACAAGATCCTGAATGCCGGGACAGCGGTTACGACAACCGGGCGAACCAATTGTTACGGCTGTCTCTCTCGGGCGCGGGAACACTGACGATCGCCAAAACGTCTGCAAGAGTAGAGGTAGCGAACATCGGGTATCCGCCCGGCAACCAAGTCGGCGGAGACCAAGTGGTCGCAGCCTGACGAGGGCACCGACCACGGTGCCGGGACGGAGGGAGATTTACCATGAACACCACGCTCACCCGCCCCGAACTGACAGCCGCCGATCGCTGCGACCGCTGCGGGGCAGCCGCACAGGTTCGGGCGATCCTGCCCTCAGGAGGAGAACTGCTGTTCTGCGGTCACCACGCGCGCGAGCACGAGGCGCGCCTGAAGGAGTTGGAGGCAGAGCTGCAGAAGGGCTGAGACCACCAGCCACGACGTAGTCAAGGGCCAGGACTCGGAGCGTGAGTCCTGGCCCTTCTGCGTGTCCCAGTGCCTACATCGTGCCGAGGACCGGTTCGAAGGCCAGTTCCGCCGCGCCGATCAGCTTCGCGTCGCCGCCGAGCACGGACGGCACGATCCGCGTCCCGCCGATCGCCCGGCTGACCAGGCTGCGCGTGCGCACCTCACGGCCGATGTCCGCGATCACGGCGGCGGGCAAGGACGTGAACAGGTCGCCGAGCACGACCAGTTCGGGACCGAGCACGTTGACCACGTTGACCAGGCCGAGCGCCAGCCAGTCGACCAGCTCGCCGAGCTGTTCCCGCGCCAGCGCCGAGTGCGCGGCCAGTTCCTTCAACGCCGCCACGATCGCACCGCGCGGGGATCCCTCCGGCAGGTCCAGCGCGCGGCACATGGCCGCCTCGCCGATCTCGGTCTCCCAGCAGCCGTGGCTGCCGCAGTAGCACGGCCGTCCGCCGGGCTTGACCACCATGTGCCCGATTTCGCCGAAGTACCCGCTGTTGCCGCGCATCAGGGAGCCGTTGGCGATCACGCCGCCACCGACACCGACGTCGGCACCCACGTACACCGTGTCAGACGCGCCCCGAGCGGCCCCGCGGACGTGTTCGGCCAGCACACCCAGTTCCGCGTCGTTGCCGAGCCGCACAGGCATGCCCAGCCCGGTGGACAGCCACTCCCCCAACGGGATGTCGGTCCAGTGCAGGTTCGGCGCCTCGTGCACCAGACCGTCGGTGCCGCGCACCACGCCCGGCACGGACACGCCGACCGCGGCCGTCTCCACCTTCAACTCGCCGGCCAGCCACCGGGTCGACTCGACGATGTGCGTGACGACCTCCTCGGGCTGGCTGGCGCGGCCGTAGAGGTTCCAGCTGTTGCGGCCGAGGATCTGCCCGCCGAGGCCGACCAGCGCGATGGCGACGCCCTCCACGCGGATGTCGATCGCGAGCACGACCGCCGAGTGCGGCTGGGGCAGCACGAGCAGCGACGGCCGTCCGGCGCCGCTGCGCTGCAGCGGTACGCGTTCCTCGACGACGCCCGCCTCGGCCAGGCCGTCCACCAGTGCCTTGATGGTGCTGCGGTTGAGGCCCAGTTCCGTGGTCAGCGCCGCGCGGGTGCACGGCCCGTCGACGTGCAGGCGTCGCAACAGGGCTGTCCTGTTGTGCCTGCGTACCTCGTCGGGCCGGGCCCCCGCGATCGGCGATGTCGTCACGGCGATCAGGACTTGACGGCCGCCGCGCGACGGCGGGACAGGGCGTCGACCGTCGCCGCGACCAGGAGCACGATGCCGGTGATGATGTTGATCTCGGCGGCTCCGTAGTTCAGCAGGATCAGTCCGTTCTGCACGACCGCGATCACGGTGCCACCGATCACCGCGTCGGTGATCTTGCCCTTGCCACCGAACAGCGACGTGCCACCGATGACCGCGGCACCGACCGCGAACAGCAGCGTGTTCAACGCACCGGCCTGCGGGTCGACCGAACCGATCTTCGACGAGTACACGATCGCGCCGATCGCGGCGAGCGACGAGCTCACCACGAACACGCTGGCCTTGATCTTGGACACGTTGATACCGGCGCGCCGGGCCGCCTCAGCGTTCCCGCCCACCGCGTAGATGTGCCGCCCGTAGCGGGTCCGGTTGAGCACGTACATGCCGATGACCATGATGCCAAGCACGATCGGCACGACGTACGGCACGCCCACGTTGGGGATGTCGGTCTGCGAACGGTTGATCGTGAACAGGTACGTCCCGACGATCGTGAGCGCGCCGATCGCGGCGACCTTGGCGAGCGCGATCGGCGTCGGCTGGGTGACCAGGCCGCTGTTGAGCCGCTTGAAGTGCTGGCCGAGCGTCACGGCGGCGTACCCGCCTGCCACGACCACGCAGAAGACCCAGCTGCCGGTGATGCTCAGGTTGCCGTTGGCGACCGCGTTGAGCGTCGGCGACGCCGCGCCGATCGGCAGCGTGCCACCCTCGCCGATCAGCTTGAGGATCACGCCCTGCCAGGTGATGAACAGCGCCAGCGTCACCACGAACGACGGCATGCCGATCTTGGCGACGAGGAAGCCGGTGATGCAGCCGATCGAGCCACCGACGGCGATCGCGAGCAGCATCTCCAGCCAGGCGTTGGCGGGCACGCCGATCAGCGTGATCAGCAACGCGATCAGCGCGAGGGCCGCGCCTGCCCAGATCCGCATCAGCAACGCGAGGCCGAGCGCGACGACCACCAGCGCGCAGAACACGTAGAACACCGTGGTGCCCATGCCGCCGAGCAGGTTGCCGTTGCGCACCACGTGCAACGCCATGACGGCGGCACAGACACCGGACGCGGTGCCCGCGGCCAGGTCGATCTCACCGAGCAGCAGCACGAACACCAGGCCCATCGCGATGATGATCGTGCCCGCGCCCTGCTGGAACAGGTTCGCGACGTTGCCGAGCGTCAGGAAGAACTCCGACTGCGCGGCGAAGTAGATCACGAGCACGATCAGGCCGGCCAGCGCGGGCAACGAGCCGAGCTCCCCGCCGCGCACTCTGGCGAAGTAGTCGCCGATCGCCTCGCCCGTCGTCTTCGACGTGGTGTCGATCCCGAAGTCGGAGATCGCGCCACCGGTGCGTTTCGCTTCCTCCGGCGCGCTCTGCGTGCCGGTCGCGGAAGGCTTGTCAGTCATCGCGTGGGGTCCAGTTCGTGTCTGAAGGTAGCCGAGTCGGATCGTCAGCGTCAGATGGTCACGGCGTCGGGACGGGCGAGGCCGAGCTCGCCGGACCGCCCCGCGGTGATCAGCTCGACCACCTGGGTGTTCGTCACTTCCTTGGTCGGCACCTGCGCGACCATCCGGCCGAGGTAGAGCGTCGCGATCCGGTCGGCGACCTCGAACACGTCGGCCATGTTGTGACTGATCAGCACGACGCCGAGGCCCTGTTCGGCCAGCCTGCGGACGAGGTCGAGCACCTGGCGGGTCTGCGCGACGCCGAGCGCGGCGGTCGGCTCGTCGAGCAGCACGACCTTGCTGTTCCACAGCACCGCCTTGGCGATCGCCACGGTCTGCCGCTGCCCGCCGGACAACGACGCGACCGGCGTGCGCACGGACTTGACCGTGCGGACCGACAGCGACGCGAGCGTCTCCCGTGCGGCTTTCTCCATCGCGGACTCGTCGAGCATCCAGCGCGAACCACGCTCCCTGCCGAGGAACATGTTCTGCACGATGTCGAGGTTGTCGGCCAGTGCGAGGTCCTGGTAGACGACCTCGATGCCGAGCTGCGCGGCGTCCTTCGGCCCGCGGATGTGCACCTCGTTGCCCTGGAATGTGACGGTTCCCGAGTCGTGACCGTAGATCCCGGCGATGCACTTGACCAAAGTGGACTTCCCGGCGCCGTTGTCGCCGACGAGCGCGGTGACCTCGCCCGCGCGCACGGTGAAGTCCACGTCGTGCAGGACGTGGACCGGGCCGAAGGTCTTGTTCAGACCCTTGATCTCGAGGATCGGATCACTGCTCATGGTTGTTCGCTCCGTGCTGGGCCCGGGGCTGGTGCCAGTCGGGGGCAGGCACCAGCCCCGGAGATTCGGGCACTGCTACTGGGAGATACCTGCCGCGGCGCACAGCGGCTGGACGTCGCCGGTGCAGACCTCGGATGCCTTGACGTACCCGGCGGTGATCACGTCCTTGACGTTCGCCTTGGTGATCGTCTGCGGCGTGAGCAGCACGGACTTGACGTCGCGGTTGCCGACCGGGTCCTTCTCGGTCTGCTTGGCGATCCCGTCGGCGGCGCTGGTGTCACCCTTGGCCAGCGCGGCGGCCAGCTTGGCGGTGGCCTCGGCCTCTTCCTTGATCGGCTTGAAGACGGTCATGTACTGGTCGCCGCGCAGCACGGCCTGCAGACCGGCCGGGGTGGCGTCCTGGCCGGTGACCGGGACCTTCAGCCCGTTCTTGGCCAGCACGGTGATGATCGCGCCCGCGAGGCCGTCGTTGGCGGCGACGACGCCGTCGACCTTGCCGCCGTTCTGGGTCAGGAACTGCTCGAAGGTCCGGCCGCCCGCCTGGTTGTCCCAGTTGTCGATCTTCTGCGACTTGACCAGCTTCAGCGTGCCGTTCTCGTACAGCGGCTTGAGGACCTTCTGCTGACCGTTGTAGAAGAGGGTCGCGTTGTTGTCCGTCGGCGCACCTTCGATCTCGATCACCTGCGCGCCCTGCTTGCCCTTCAGCGCGGAGGCCAGCGCCTCGCCCTGCAGCTCGCCGACCTTGGTGTTGTCGAACGACACGTAGTACTTCGAGCTGCCGCCGAGGTTGAGGCGGTCGTAGTCGATGACCGGGATGTTGGCGGTGGCGGCCTTGGCCGCGACGGTCTTGCCGAGCTCGCTGTTGATCGACGCGATCACCAGGACCTTGACCTTCTGGGTGATCATGCTGTCGGCCAGGCGGGTGAAGGTGGCGGTGTCACCCTGCGCGTTCTGGATGTCCGCGTCGAGGCCCTGCGCCTGCATCGCGGCCTTGAGCATCGGCTTGTCGAAGCCCTCCCACCGGGCGGAGGTGGCGGTCTCCGGAAGGATCACGCCGACCTTCATGCCGCCTGACGGTGCGGGCGCCCCCGAAGTGGAGCCACCGCCAGCGGGCGCCGGTGCCTCGTTGGCCCCGCAAGCAGAGAGCACGAGGGCGACACCCGCACCCACGGCGGCGAGGGCAAGGGTCTTGCTGCGCATTCGTCGTTGTCCTTCCAGTGGGACTGTGAAGTCGCTTGGAAATGTTGTGCGCCACAACATATGTCGGGTACCCGCGTGACCGGAAGCACACTGCATCGATTCAGTCGCTCCGATTGGACACGAACTGGCAACGACGATCTAACTGAAGGGCTTCAGTCTGCTGAACAGTAACAACCTCGTCACCAGCGGTGAGTGATCCACTGGGGAAGCGCTCCCATGAGAGCGGTACCACACACACCCGTTGCACCGAGATCAAGAATTTGTTGCGGAGGCCGACCAAAAGGCACGGAATACCGGCGATGGAGGTGGCTGATCACCGGAAACAGGTTTGTCGTCGAGGGCTCCGCCCAGACCGAGTTCCGGGCATCAAAACCCTGGTCACAAGCCTGAGCCGACCGCAGCCGAGCTTGCGGCGGGAGCAGCGTTCCGGAGAGCCGCAACAAACTCGGCCGGGCTCACTCACCACGAGCGCAGGGTGACAATCCGCTCTTCCAGCTGCTCCACGGAAGCCATCGCGGTCGGCGGGCCGCCGCATTGCCTGCGCAGATCGCCGTGGATGACGCCGTGCGGCTTGCCTGTGCGGTGGTGGAACATCGCGACCAGCGTGTTCAGCTCCTTGCGCAGGCCGGTCAGGCGTTCCTGAACTGTCTGCGGCCGGTTCTCCACCGGCACGGCGGGGCGCGCGGCGTCCTCGGCGTGCTTGCGGGTCCGGGACGCCAGCTGCTTCTCCTGGCGCTGCTGCAACAAAGTCCGGACCTGCTCGGGCTCGAGCAGACCGGGCAGGCCGAGGTAGTCCTGCTCCTCCTCCGAGCCGACACCGGCGGCCGTGCCGAACGACGAGCCCTCGTAGATGACCTGGTCGAGCTCGGCGGACGCGCCCAGCGAGGTGAACGGCTTCTCGTCCTCCCCCGGCTCGTCCTCGGTCCGGTTGGCCGCCGCGAGCAGCTCGTCGTCCCAGCCGTCCTTCTCGCGGTGCGGCTTGCCGAGGACGTGGTCGCGCTGCGCCTCCATCTGGCTGGCCAGCTCCAGCAGCACCGGCACGCTCGGCAGGAAGACGCTGGCCGTCTCGCCCTGGCGCCTGGCGCGCACGAACCGGCCGATCGCCTGTGCGAAGTACAGCGGGGTCGACGCACTGGTGGCGTAGACACCGACCGCGAGGCGCGGGACGTCGACGCCTTCGGACACCATCCGGACCGCGACCATCCAGCGGTCGTCGGACTCGGCGAACTTCTTGATGTTCCCCGACGCCTTCGGATCGTCCGACAACACGACCGTCGGCTCCTGCCCGGTGGTCGTCGCCAGGATCCTGGCGTACTCCCGGGCCGTGGTCTGGTCGGAGGCGATCACCAGACCGCCCGCGTCGGGCACGCCACCGTCGCGCAGCTGCCGCAGGCGGACGTCCGCCGCGTTGAGCACCGCGGGCATCCACTCACCGCTCGGGTCCAGCGCCGTGCGCCAGGCCCGCGCGGTCTGCTCCTGCGTCAACGGCTCGCCGAGGCGGGCGGTGAACTCCTCCCCCGCGCTCGTGCGCCAGGAGGCCTCGCCCGAGTAAGCCATGAAGATGACGGGACGGACCACGCCGTCGCGCAGCGCGTCGGAGTAGCCGTACGTGTGGTCCGAGACGCTGCGCATGTGCCCTGCGCCGTCCGGCTCGTAGTTGACGAACGGGATGGGCGAGTCGTCACTGCGGAACGGTGTCCCGGTCAGCGCCAGACGGCGCACCGCCGGGGTGAAGGCCTCACGGATCGAGTCACCCCAGGACTTCGCGTCGCCGCCGTGGTGGACCTCGTCGAGGATCACCAGGGTCTTGCGGTTCTCCGTGCGCACGCGGTGCAACGTCGGGTGCGCGGCCACCTGGGCGTACGTGACCGCCACACCGCGGTAGTCGCGGGAGGTCTGGCCCTGGCCGTTGGTGAAGTTCGAGTCGATCGGGATGCCGAAGTTGGTCGCCGACTCGGCCCACTGGTGCTTGAGGTGCTCGGTCGGCGCCACGATGGTGATCGACTCGACCGTCCGGTCCGACAACAGCTCCAGCGCCAGCCGCAGGCCGAACACGGTCTTGCCCGCGCCCGGCGTCGCCACCGCGAGGAAGTCCTTCGGCTTGGCCGCCAGGTACTTCGTGATCGCGCGGCGCTGCCACGCGCGCAGGGGGCGCTGGGCCGGTGACGGTGGCTGGTGTGCCGGGGACTGCTGGGCTGGCGGCTGCTGAGCCGGGGGCGCGTAGTCCGGTGCTACCACGTGTCTCTCGGCTCCTTTCTCGCAGAAATACCCTCAGGGCGCGTCCCGCTGGACTCGTTGAGGGCTCTCGCAGCCTACCTTCCGCCGGACGCGCGTGCCGCCCGGTCGCCGGTTCACGGGCGGGTCGAGTCGGCCAAATCACGGTCCATGCACCATGCTTGGTGCGTTATGAGCGACCAGCATCCGCTTCCCGCCGACGGCGCGCCCGCGCGCCGGGGTCCTGGTGGGCTGGTCAAACAAACCCTGAAGCGGGCGTGGAACGGCAGCATCTTCTCCGAGGCCGCGGAGGCCGCGTTCTGGCAGACGCTGTCGCTGCCGCCGCTGCTGCTCGGCCTGCTCGGCAGCCTCGGCTACGTCTCCGGCTGGTTCGGCCAGCGCGTGCTCGACGAGGTCCAAGCCCGCATCATCAGCTTCTCGTACACGATCTTCAGCGGCAACGTGGTCGAGGACATCGTCCGGCCGACGGTCCAGGACATCCTGCTCACCGGCCGCGGCGAGGTCGTGTCGATCGGTTTCCTGCTGTCGCTGTGGGCCGGTTCGTCGGCCATGTCGTCCTTCGTCGACGCGATCACCTCCGCGCACGACCAGTACACCGTGCGCAACCCGGTGTGGCAGCGGATCTTCGCGCTGCTGCTGTACATGGTCAGCCTGATCGGTCTGATCGTCGGCCTGCCGCTGCTGGCACTGGGCCCGGACATCCTGCCGAACTTCTTCCCGGCGTCATGGCGTGAACAGGTCTCGTTCTACGTGAACCTGCTGTACTACCCCGCTCTCGGCATCTTGGCACTCCTTGCCGTAACGACGTTGTACAAGCTCGCACTGCCGCGGAAGCTGCCGTGGCATCGAGGCGTGCCCGGCGCTGTACTCGCGGTAGCGGTGTTCATGCTCGCCAGCAGCTTGCTGCGGTTGTACATATCGTGGATCACCACGACGGGGTACACCTACGGCGCGCTGGCAACACCGATCGCCTTGCTGTTGTTCACTTTCTTCATCGGGTTCGCCATCGTCCTCGGTGCGCACTTCAACGCCGCCATCCAGGACCTGTGGCCCGCCAAGATGACCAGGCGGCAGCGGCGGCGCTGGCGGCGCCTGGAGATGGAGCGCGTGGCCGAGCACATCCGCTCGGACAACGCCGGTGGCGGCGGGGCCAGTGTGGACAGCCGGGACGCGGGCCAGTTGGGCGGTTCCGGGCAAACGCCCACGCAACCGGGGCAAGAGTCCCCGAAGCGGACCGGTGGGTCATCCTCGCGGTCAACGCGGACTCATCCCTAGGGACGACCCGGAAGTCACGCCACGGGTGCATGTCCACACGCGTCCGCTGTGCCACGCTTTGAGGCATCGCCCAAGGGGCACCGGGCGATGTTTTTGCAGGAGCCTGCGTCGCTGCGGGAGGGCAACCCGCGCGACGCAGGCTCCGTCTTGTATATCGCCGTCATGAGGGGGATTTTCCAGTGTGGTTGCTGGCGCGGTTAAGCCTTGCCAACCGGAGTTTGATCGGCTTGATCACGCTCGCGGTCATCGGGTTCGGCGCGTTCGCCGTGCCTTCGCTGAAACAGCAGCTGTTCCCGTCCATCCAGCCACCGACGGCGATGATCGTGTCGCCGTACCCCGGCGCGGCACCGGACGTGGTCAGCTCACAGGTCACTGAACCGATCGAGGCGGGGCTGCAGGGCACCGAGGGCCTGGAGAAGCTGAGCTCGGAATCGGCGGAGGGCATCTCGTCGATCGTGGCGCAGTTCAAGTTCGGCACGGACATGGACCGCGCGGCCGACCGCATGCAGCAGGCCGTCAACCGCCTCGGCACGCAGTTGCCCAAGGACGTGCGGCCGACGGTCACCGCGGGCAGCACCGAGGACTTCCCCGCCGTGGTGCTCGCCGCGGGCACGACCGGGGACCAGCAGAAGCTCGCGGACCAGTTGGCCACCGGTGCGGTGCCCGAGCTGAAGAAGATCACGGGCGTGCGTGACGTGCGGGTGACCGGCGCGGCCAAGGAAACCGTGACGATCACAGTGGACTACGCCAAGCTCGCGGGGGCGGGCGTCGAGCCGACCGCGTTGATCACGGCGCTGCAGTCGGCGGGCAAGCCGGTTCCGGCCGGATCGCTCACCGAGGGCGACCGGACGCTGACCGTCCAGGTCGGCGGCCAGTTGGCGTCCGTCGACGCGCTGCGGAACATGTACCTGGCCGGGCAGCGGCAGCCGGTGCGGCTGGCCGACGTCGCGACCGTGGAGCCACGACTGGCCGCCGCGACGTCGCTCACGCGCACCAACGGCAAGCCGAGCCTCGGCATCTCGATCATGATGACGGCCAACGGAAACGCCGTCGACATCTCGAAATCGGTGCGGGACAAGCTGCCCGGCATCGGTGCGGCAGTCGGCGCGGAGCTGACGGTGATCTTCGACCAGGGTCCGTACATCCAGGAGGCGGTCAAGGGACTGACCACGGAAGGCCTGCTGGGCCTGGTGTTCGCGGTCGTGGTGATCCTGCTGTTCCTGCTGTCGGTGCGGTCCACTCTGGTCACCGCGGTGTCCATCCCGTTGTCGGTGCTCGTCGCCCTGCTCGCGTTGTGGACCGGTGACCTCTCGCTGAACCTGTTGACACTCGGGGCGTTGACGATCGCCGTCGGCCGTGTGGTCGACGATTCGATCGTGGTGCTGGAGAACATAAAACGGCATCTGGAATACGGCGAAGGCAAACAACGCGCGGTGCTCGACGGCGTTCGCGAGGTCGCGGGTGCGGTGACCGCGTCCACGTTGACCACGGTCGCGGTGTTCCTGCCGATCGCGTTCGTCAGCGGGATCACCGGGCAGTTGTTCTCGCCGTTCGCGATCACCGTCACCGTCGCACTGCTGGCGTCCCTGATCGTGTCGTTGACGATCGTGCCGGTGCTGGCTTACTGGTTCCTCAAGCCGCCCAAGGCAGGCACGGACCTCGCCGCGGTTCGCGAGCAGGCCGAGGCCAAGGAGCGGCGCAGTGTGCTGCAGCGCGCCTACGTCCCCGTGATCCGGTTCGCCACCCGGCGCAGGCTGACCACGTTGCTGGTCGCGCTGGCGATCCTGGTCGGCACGTTCGGGCTGCTGTCCAGGCTGAACACGAACTTCATCGACGACTCCGGCTCCACCAGCATGACCGTCAGCCAGAAACTCCCGCCGGGCAGCAGCATCGCCTCGCGCGACGAGGCGGCGAAGAAGGTCGAGGGCGCGCTGGCGTCGGAGCAGGGCATCGAGGCGTACCAGGTCACGATCGGCTCGGAGCCCGGGTTCAGCGGCGAGGTCAGCTCGGTCAACCAGTTCCAGGTGACCTTGCGCAAGGGCACCGACACCAAGGCGTTGCAGGACCGCCTGGTCAGCCGGTTCAAGGGCGACACCGCGGCAGGCGAGGTCAAGGCAGGCGGGGACGGCGGCGGCTTCGGCAACAGCAACGTGAGCGTGGTCGTCAAGGCACCCAACGACGAAGCGTTGCGCGCGGCCACCGAACAGGTGCTCACGAAGGTCAAGGGAGTGCAGGGCCTCGCGGAGGTCACCAACGACCTCGCGGTGAGCGCGCCGCGGGTGCAGATCGACGTCAACGAGCGCGCCGCCGCGGCGGCCGGGCTCAGCGCCGACACCGTCGGTCAGCTCGCCGGCCAGGCGATCGCCGGGTTCCCGGTCGGCGAGGTGTCCATCGCGGGCAAGCGGCAGCAGATCGTGCTGCGGTCGGGGGCCGCGCCGAAGGACGTCGCGGCGGTCAGGGCGATGCCGCTGCTCACACCGACCGGTGTGGTGCCGCTGGAGCGCGTCGCGAAGGTCGAGACGGTCGACGGGCCGGTGGTGGTCAAGCGCAGTGAGTCGGAGCGCAGTGCCACCATCACGGCCAAGCCGGTCGGCAAGGACCTCGGCACGGTCAACACCGAGTTGGACACGGCGCTCAAGGCCCTCAAGCTCGGCGGCGGCGCGACCTACGCGATCGGTGGCGTGAGCGCCGACCAGCAGGAGGCGTTCGGTGACCTCGGCCTGGCGCTGCTCGCCGCGATCGTGATCGTCTTCGCGATCATGGTGGCCACGTTCCGCAGCTTCGTGCAGCCGCTGATCCTGCTGGTGTCCATCCCGTTCGCGGCGACCGGCGCGTTCGGCCTGCTGCTGATCACCGGCACGGCGCTCGGCCTGCCCGCGATGATCGGCCTGCTGATGCTGGTCGGCATCGTGGTGACCAACGCGATCGTGCTGATCGACCTGGTCAACCAGTACCGCAAGCAGGGCATGAGCATCCAGGACGCGGTCGTCGAGGGCGGCAGGCGCAGGCTGCGGCCGATCCTGATGACCGCGTCGGCGACGATCTTCGCCCTGGCGCCCATGGCGTTCGGGGTGACCGGTGAGGGCGCGTTCATCGGCAAGCCACTCGCGCTGGTCGTGATCGGCGGATTGGTCAGCTCGACGTTGCTGACGCTGGTGCTCGTGCCGACGCTCTACACGATGGTCGAACGCGTGAAGGAGCGGTCACGCGACAAGCGCGCGGCCAAGCGTGGCCGCACGGCACCGACCGAGCGAATCCCGGCAGGCGTCGACTAACGGCGAAAGCGCACGAGAAGGTTATTCGCCGCCGCCGGGGCCCGGCTTCAGGCCCTCGAAGATCTGCTTGCAGTCCGGGCAGACCGGCGAGCCCGGCTTCGGTGACCGGGTCACCGGGAACACCTCGCCGCACAGCGCGACCACCATGGTGCCCATCACGGCACTTTCGGCGATCTTGTTCTTCTGCACGTAGTGGAACATCTTCGGGGTGTCGTCACCGGTCGAATCCCTGGTGTCGACGTCAGGCAGCGTCTGGGTGGAGGTACTCACAGCACCAATTCTGCATCAAACCCACCGCGATCCTGGTTAGATGCGCGCATGTTCTCCAAGGTGCTGGCGAGTTTCGGGCAGGGCGGTGCCAAGGTCGACGCCCAGTTGCTCGACCGCGACGTCCGGCCGGGCGGCCCGTTGCGCGGGCAGGTCGTCCTGATGGGCGGCCAGGTGGACCAGAACGTCGACGGGCTCGGCGTGGCGCTGCTGGCCAGGGTGGAGCAGACCGACGACCGCGGCGCCGTGACGCTGGTCGACATGCCGTTCCAGAACGTCAACCTGGCCAGCAACGCCGTGGTCCGCGCGGGCCAGCAGCTGACTGTGCCGTTCGAGGTCCACCTGCCGTGGGAGACGCCGATCACCACCGTGCTCGGCAAGCACCTGTCGGGGATGGCCATCGGCCTGCAGACCATGCTCGACCTCGGCGGCTCGATGGCCGACCCGCAGGACATCGACGCGGTGGCGGTCGAGCCGCTGCCCGCGCAGCACCGGATCCTCGACGCGTTCGCCCGGCTGGGTTTCCAGTTCCGCACCGGCGGGCTGGAGAAGAACAAGATCACCGGTCTGGACCAGCAGTTGCCGTTCTTCCAGGAGATCCGGTTCACCCCGCCGCCCGCGTTCGCGCAGGCGTTCTTCGAGGTCGCGGTCACGTTCCTGGCCGGGTCCGGCGGGATGCGGGTGGTGCTGGACGTGCAGAAGAAGGTCCGGGTGGGCAAGGGCAGCGGCCTCGGCCCGCAGGGCAGGCCGTCCATCGGCGCCTTCCCCGTCGACTACGCCAAGGTGGGCTCGGTGAACTGGGAGCAGCAGATCGAGGGCTGGCTGCGCGAGGCGGCCAGGCCGCGCGCGATCTTCGACTGAGCGCGTCCGGGTCGCCCGCATCGGGTCCGGTACACCAGATCGCAGAACTAGACTAAGTTTAGTCAACCCGACTACACTGGCCGCATGACCGTGAACGTCAACATCCATGAGGCCAAGACGCACCTGTCGCGGCTGTTGGAGCACGTGGCCACCGGCGAGCGGGTGATCATCTCCAAGGCGGGGAAGCCAGTCGCCGACCTGGTACCGCACCAGCGCACCCCGGTCGTCATCGGCGGTCTCAAGGGCGAGCTGCGCTATGACGACGACGCGTTCGCGGAGCCCGACCCGGACATCCAGCGGATGTTCTACGGGGACGACAGTGCCGCTTCTTGACAGCCAGGCGGTGCTGTGGCTGCTCGACGACAACCCGAAGCTGGGGCCACTCGCCCGCAAAAGAATCCTCGCGGCCGACGAAGTACACGTGTCCGTCGCGACGGTTTGGGAGCTCACGATCAAGGCGATGCTCGGCAAGCTCACGGTCCCCGACGACCTGGGTTCCCGTCTCACCGAGCAAGGTCTCTCGTTGCTGTCCATCACCGCCGAACACGCCGAGGGTCTGCGCGCGTTTCCCGAACTGGCGCGTCACGACCCGTTCGATCGCCTGATCATCGCCCAGGCCGACCTCGGCGGGCTCGAACTGCTCACCGCGGACCACGTACTACTCGACTTGGACCGCGACTTCGTGATCGACGCCAGGCGGTAGCCGCGGCGGAAAGTGGACCTCCCGCTACTGGGGCGTAAAGAATGCGTCCCATGACCGCTATCGCCATCTCCGACGAAGTCCGTACCGCGCTCGAATCGGGCCAGGCCGTCGTGGCACTGGAGAGCACGATCCTCTCCCACGGCCTGCCGCCCGGCCGCAACCGCGAGGTCGCCGACCGGCTGGAAGCAGTGGTGCGGCAGGCGGGCGCGGTGCCCGCGACGATCGCGGTCCTCGACGGCCAGGCGCGCGTCGGCCTGTCCGAGCGGCAGCTGGAACGGGTCTGCGCCGAGGATTCCGGGCTGGTCAAGCTGTCGATGCGGGACCTCGGCCCGGCGATGGCGCTCGGTCAGGACGGCGCGACCACCGTGGCCAGCACCGCCGCCCTCGCGCACGCGGCGGGCATCGGCGTGTTCGGCACCGGCGGGCTCGGCGGCGTCCACCTGCCGTTGCCCGGCAGGCCCACGTCGTGGGACGTCTCCGCCGACCTGGACGCGCTCGCCGAGATCCCGATCCTGGTCGTGTCGTCGGGCGTGAAGTCGATCCTCGACGTCGAGGCCACGCTGGAGCTGCTCGAGACGAGGTCGGTGCCGGTCGTCGGCTACCAGACGGACTACTTCCCCGGCTTCTACCTGCGGGAGTCGGAGTTCGAGCTGGCGTGGCGGGTCGATTCGGCCAAGCAGGCCGCCGACGTCGTCGAGGCACACAGGCAGGCACCGGGGTCCGCGGGCATCCTGCTGGCCAACCCCATCCCGCACGCGTTCGAGATGGACCGCGAGGTCCACGACCGGCTGCTGGCCGACGGGATGAAGCTGGTCGACGAGCGCGGCGTGCACGGCAGGGACGTCACGCCGGTGCTGCTGGACCACTTCCACACCGCGAGCGGCGGCGTCAGCCTCGACGCGAACGAGGAGCTGGTCGTGGCCAACGTCACCCTCGCCGCCGAGATCGCGGCGGACTTGGCGGCGCGGTGAACACTCCGGGGACGACAGTGGTGGTGGTCGGGGACGCCGGGCTCGACGTGATGGTGTCCCCGAACGGCGACGTCGTCCACGGCGGCGACACCAGGGCGCAGATCCGGGTCACGATGGGCGGCGCGGGCGCGAACACGGCGACCTGGCTGGCCAGCCAGGGCACGGATGTCGTGCTGGTCAGCCGGATCGGCGACGACATGGCGGGTCGCCAGGTGCGCGAGAACCTCAAGGCCGCGGGCGTGCGCTGCGAACTCGCGATCGACCCGAGCGCACCGACCTGCTGCGTGGTGATCATGGTGGACAAGTCCGGCCAGCGCACCATGCTGCCCGACCACGGCGCCGGCGCGTGGCTGCGGCCCGACGACCTGCGGCCGGAGTTGCTCAAGACCGCGAAGCACCTGCACTTGTCGGGTTACGTGCTGCTCGACCCGGCGTCGCGGGCCGCGGGTCTGGCGATGCTGGCAGCCGCACGGGAGCACGGGCTCACCACGTCGGTCGACCCGCAGTCGACGGCGCTGATCGACGACCCCGGCACGTTCCTCGACTGGATCAAGGGCGTCGATCTGTTGCTGCCCAACGAGGACGAGATCGCCTTGTTGGCGGCACGACACGATCCGCTCGACTACGTCGGGGCGGTCGCGGCCACCGCGGGCGCCGCGGGCGCGAGCTGGACCGATCGGACGGGCACGGTGTCGGTCGCGGCCGAGCAAGTGTCCTGTGTGGACTCGACGGGGGCGGGCGACGCGTTCGACGCGGGCCTGCTCACCGCGTGGCTGGCGGGTGAGCCGCACGAAGCCGCACTGCGGGCCGGGGTGATGGCGGCGACCAAGGTGATCGCGGGCGTCGGCGCCGTCCCCGGCCAGGTGTAGCGGCTCTACCCTTCGATGATCTGGTGGTTCGAGCGCTCGATCAGGTGGGCGCTCGGCTCACCCTGCTGGTGGCGGTTGACCCGCTCGGACTTGCGCGGTGGCCGGTCGTTGGCGATCAGCACAGCCGCCCATGGCAACGGGATCGACAGCACCAGGAACCCCAGCGCCAGCCACCACGAGACCTGGGCGAATATCAGCGCGAGGAACAGGCACGGCAGGCGCAGCGACATCATCAGGATGTACTTGCGTTTGCGCGCCGCGTGCTGATCGTCGAACGACGGCGCTGCCTCGGTGATCAGAACCGGGGTGTCGCCTTCCTTGGGGTTGTTCACGAGACCTCCTCGACACCCGACATGGTGACTACGCTATACCCACAGCGACAGCTTCCCACCACCGTGGAAGTATTCCGTCGTGGCCGATGATCTTTCGCCGGAGTACTGCTCCGCACTCCGCACTTCCTTCGAGCGGGCCGGCTACGACGCTGACGGAGTCCTGCGCCTGCTCGGTGAGTCCGCCCACGCCGCGCTCGGCCGCGGCGAGCCGGAGCCCGCACGCCGGGCGACCAGGGACGGTGCCGAACTCGGCACGCTGATCAGGCTGTTCCTGCTCGGTGACGACGTGTCCGATGGCGAGGTCAAGGCGGTCCTGCCGTGGCCGGAGTCGGTGTCGAACGGTGTCGTGCGAGTCGACGGCGACCGCGTACGCGCAGGATTGGACGTACGTCCCTATGGCGATGACCAGGGGTCCTGGTGGGTCTTCGCGGACCTGGACTCCGACCAGCTCGGGTCCGCGGTGCCCGTCGACCACGTGCTGGGCGTCGGCCACGCTTCGCTAAGCCTGGCCCGCGCCACCATCCGCCGCCCGGTCGGCAGCGTGCTCGACCTCGGCACAGGCTGTGGCGTGCAGGCGTTGCACGCCAGCAGGCACGCTCGGAGCATCACCGCGACCGACCTGTCCGGGCGCGCGCTGATGCTCGCGAACGCGACATTCCGGATCAATGACCTCGATGTGGAAACCCGGCAGGGCAAGTGGTTCGAGCCGGTCACCGGTCGCCGGTTCGACCAGGTGGTGTGCAATCCACCATTCGTGGTCGGACCGTCCCGCGTCGACTACACGTACCGGGACTCCGGCCTCGCCGGTGACGACGCGAGCGCGCTCGTGGTCGCGGCCCTGCCGGAATACCTCACCCGCGGCGGCGTCGGTCAACTACTTGCGTCGTGGTTGCACCTGCCGGGTCAGGACTGGTCGGAGCGCGTCACGTCGTGGCTGCCCGGCGGCGTGGACGCGTGGTTCGTGCAGCGCGATGTCGCCGATCCGGACCTGTACGTCGGCACCTGGCTCAAGGACGCGGGCATCGACCCGCGTTCGGCCGAGGGCTCGGCGCGCGCGTCGGCGTGGTTGGACTGGTTCGCCGAGAACAAGGTCGCGGGGGTCGGCTTCGGTTTCGTGACACTGCGACGGACCGACGGCGAACCGCGGATCGTCTGCGAGGACCTCAGGCACGCGTTCGACGACCCGCTCGGCCAGGAGGCAGCGGGCTGGTTGGACCGGATCGACTGGCTGCGGGCGCACTCGTCACCGGACGCGCTGCTTAGAGCACACTTGAAGGTTGCCGATTCGGTTGTCCTCGAAGAGGTTTCGGCGTCGACCGACGAGGGCTGGGAAGCGATCGTGCGCAGGTTGCACCGCACCGACGGCCCTGGCTGGCAGCACGAGATCGACGAACTCGTGCGCGCTCTGCTCGCGGGCTGTCGCGGACTGTTGCCGTTGGGGGACTTGCTGGACCTGCTCGCGGCGGCACACGGCGTGCCCACGGACGCACTCATCGTCGCCGCCTTGCCGTTGGTCGACGAACTCGTCCGGCACGGGATGCTGGTCCCGGCATGAGAGCGGTCGCCGCACGTGTGACGAGCGCGAGTGTGACTGTGGACAGTCGGGTCGTCGGGGCGATCGAAGCGGGCCTGTTGGTATTGCTGGGCGTGCATACGCAAGACACGCCCGAAAAGGCAGTCATCATGGCCCGGAAACTGCACGAGCTTCGCATTCTGCGCAACGAGGAGTCGTGCGCGACCGCCGGTGCGCCACTGCTCGTGGTCAGTCAGTTCACCCTCTACGGGGAAACCCGTAAGGGTCGCCGCCCGTCGTGGATCAGCGCCGCACGCCCCGAGCAGGCGGAACCCCTTGTCGGAGCAGTCGTCGACGAGTTGCGCAATCGGGGAGCGCATGTAGAAACCGGCGAATTCGGGGCCATGATGGAAGTAACGAGCGTGAACGACGGACCGTTCACCGTACTGGTGGAAATCTAAGGGTTTTCTCAGCCACTGTGGACTGTCAAGGTCTCTCAGGAATATCTCAGCATCCGGCACGCAACCGGGCGGCGACTTCCGACGTCATCCAGTTTGAGAAAGCGGGAACGAATCTCGATCCGCTCACGTTTTCTCTAGTGTCCAACCAACGGGCGGCAGGGTCCCAGACGGACCGTGGTTCGAAGGTCTGTGACACGAGCCACTGCCAGCCCGAGACAGGGGGAGGGAGTCCGATGACCGTCCCGCAGACTCTTGACCGCGAAGTTCCTGACGCCGCCGAACTGGACCTCGACGCACAGGGACCTGCGGCGGACTTGGTTCGCGTGTACCTCAACGGGATCGGCAAGACCGCGTTGTTGACCGCGGCCCAAGAGGTCGAACTGGCCAAGCGGATCGAAGCCGGGGTGTTCGCCCAGCACATGCTGGAGACGAACCCGCAGTTGCCCGCACAGCGCAGGATGGACCTCAAGTCGCTGATCCGCGACGGGCACGTGGCCAAGAACCACCTGCTCGAAGCGAACCTGCGGCTGGTCGTCTCGCTGGCCAAGCGCTACACCGGGCGCGGCATGCCGCTGCTCGACCTGATCCAGGAGGGGAACCTGGGTCTGATCCGCGCGGTCGAGAAGTTCGACTACACCAAGGGGTTCAAGTTCTCCACGTACGCCACGTGGTGGATCCGGCAGGCCATCACGAGGGGCATGGCCGACCAGGGTCGCACCATCCGGCTACCAGTCCACCTGGTCGAACAGGTGAACAAGCTGGCGCGGATCAAACGCGACCTGCACCAGCAACTGGGCCGCGAGGCCACCAACGACGAACTGGCCAAGGAGTCGGGCCTGAGCGTGAACAAGGTGGCCGACCTGCTCGACCACGCCCGTGACCCGGTCAGCCTCGACATGCCGGTAGGTGCGGAGGAAGACGCACCACTCGGCGACTTCATCGAGGACTCCGAGGCCACGGACGCCGAAGGCGCGGTCATCTCCGGCCTGCTGCAGGACGACCTGCGCCGGGTCCTGGCCACGCTGGACGAGCGGGAGCAGCACGTGATCCGCCTGCGCTACGGCATCGACGACGGCCAGCCCAGGACCCTCGACCAGATCGGCAAGCGCTTCGGGCTCTCCCGCGAGCGCGTGCGCCAGATCGAGCGAGAGGTCATGTCGAAGCTCCGCCAAGGCGAGCGCGCGGAGAAGCTGCGCGCATACGCGAGCTGATACTCGAAAAGAAGAATCGATGCAGGTCACCCGAACAGCGCTATGGCGGCATGAGGTACGTCACGATACTTAATCGGACGAACCGAAGACTACGCGGCGCGCTGGTCGGATGACCTAGCGTAGTCGCTTTCCCCGGGAGGTCGCGGCGGTCGGGGGCTGGCGCGGCCTTCCGACAGCCTCCCCCTGTCCGCGGAAAGCGCGGACCGGGGTCTCGTCAGGATCATGTTGGGGGGCCGAGCCCCCCAAACCCCCCACGGTGCGAGCTCCTTCTGACCCAACGCTGGGCACGCTGGTCGTTCACCAGCGACGCGCCTGCGGCGCTCGGCAGGACAATAACGCGCCTACGGCGCCTTGAGCGGACGCCACAGTGCAATTGCATGTGACTGGGGCCTTATCCGCACGTCACGGCTGGCGGGATCACAGGGGTGCGATTCCCGCCAGTCCGTGGCGGGCGGTCCAACACCGCAACCCACCCCCGGTCGAAACTTCGTAAGCGCAGGGTTTGCGGCCCGCGCAAGCGCAGAGCAACCCGCAACGGTTCGCGGGCAAGTGCAGAGCAGGCGGCTCGCGCGCAGCGCAGAAGGGGTCTTCGGGGGTGTCTCCTGCCCAGAGGTCAGCCACCCGGCGAGGGGAATCTTGAAAGACCAACGCATGTGACCCACACAACGCGAGGTAGCAACGGCGCCCAACACCGCGGGCGGTAACGTCTTTGCCCAGTTCCCGTACCGCGCGCAAAGGAGCCCGCGTGACCACCACCTCGTTCCAGTACACCGACGTGCTCCCGCTCGCCCCCGACACCACAACCGAGTACCGGCTGGTGACATCGGAAGGCGTGCGAGTCGTCGAGGCAGCGGGCCGCAAGTTCCTCGAGATCGACCCGGATGTGCTCACCCTGCTCGCCAAAGAGGCGATCAAGGACATCCAGCACCTGCTCCGCCCGTCCCACCTCGCCCAGCTCCGAGCGATCGTCGACGACCCGGAAGCATCCGGCAACGACCGCTTCGTCGCGATGGACCTGCTGCGCAACGCGTGCATCTCGGCCGGCGGCATCCTCCCGATGTGCCAGGACACAGGCACAGCCATCGTGATCGGGAAGCGCACCGAGGGCGTTCTCACCGGCGGCACGGACGAAGAAGCCCTCGCCAAGGGCGTGTTCGACGCGTACCAGCAGTTGAACCTGCGCTACTCGCAGATGTCCCCGGTGACGTTCTGGGACGAGCGCAACACCGGCACGAACCTGCCCGCACAGGTCGAGCTCTACAACGCACCCGGCACCGACCCGCGCTACGACTTCCTGTTCATGGCCAAGGGCGGCGGCAGCGCCAACAAGACTTTCCTGTACCAGGAGACCAAGGCTGTCCTGAACCCGAACCGGCTGGCGAAGTTCCTCGACGAGAAGCTGCGCAGCCTCGGCACGGCCGCGTGCCCGCCGTACCACCTCGCGATCGTGGTCGGCGGTCTGTCCGCGGAGCACAACCTGAAGGTCGCCAAGCTCGCGTCCGCGCGTTACCTGGACAACCTGCCGCGTGAGGGTTCCGCGCTCGGCCACGGGTTCCGCGACGTCGACCTCGAGCAGCAGGTGCTGGAGATGACCCGGCAGTTCGGCATCGGCGCGCAGTTCGGCGGCAAGTACTTCTGCCACGACGTCCGCGTGATCCGGCTGCCCCGACACGGCGCGTCCTGCCCGGTCGGCATCGCGGTCTCCTGCTCGGCCGACCGGCAGGCGAAAGCGAAGATCACCGCCGACGGCGTGTTCATCGAGCAGCTGGAGCGCGACCCCGCGCGGTTCCTGCCGGAGATCGAGGGCGAGGACCTGTCCGAGGAGGTCGTGCAGATCGACCTCACCCGTCCGATGGCCGAGATCCGCGAGACCCTGTCCACACTTCCGGTGAAGACAAGGCTTTCGCTCACGGGCCCGCTCGTGGTCGCGCGTGACATCGCGCACGCGAAGATCAAGGAGCGCCTCGACGCGGGCGAGCCGATGCCGCAGTACATGAAGGACCACCCGGTGTACTACGCGGGCCCGGCCAAGACCCCGGAGGGTTACGCGTCCGGTTCGTTCGGGCCGACCACCGCGGGCCGGATGGATTCCTATGTGGAGCAGTTCCAGGCCGCCGGTGGCTCGCTTGTCATGCTGGCCAAGGGAAACCGGTCCCGCCAGGTGACCGACGCCTGCCAGTCACACGGCGGGTTCTACCTCGGTTCGATCGGCGGTCCGGCCGCGCGGCTTGCCAAGGACTGCATCCGCAAGGTGGACGTGCTGGAGTACCCGGAGCTCGGTATGGAAGCCGTGTGGAAGATCGAGGTCGAGGACTTCCCGGCGTTCATCGTGGTCGACGACAAGGGCAACGACTTTTTTGCCTCGACATCGGCCCCCACCCTGCAGATATCCTTCCGCAAGTGATCGTCATCCCGGAAGCCCTGGCCGAGTCGCTCCGCAAGCACTTTCCGCGGGAATGGCTGGCCGGGCTTCCGGGGCTCGTCGACCGCACGCTCGACCAGTGGCAGCTCACGGTCGACGGGAAAACCATGCACGGCATGGCTTCCCTCGTTCTCCCGGTGGTACGGCCGGACGGCACGCGAGCCGCGTTGAAGCTGCAACCGGTCGACTGGGAACACGAAGGCGAGCCGGTCGGTCTGCGGATCTGGGACGGCGACGGCATCGTCCACCTGCTCGACCACGACCAGGACACGGGCGCGATGCTGCTCGAACGACTCGACGAACACCGCCCGCTCTCGACCATGCCGGACGACTTCGCCGCGACCGGGATCCTGGCCGAACTCCTGGCGCGACTGACCGAAGTCCGCGGGCCGGAGGGCATGCGGCACCTCAGGGACAGCGCGAAGAAGATGGTCGCGGACACGCCGCGAACCGCGATCAAACTGTCCGATCAGGACGAACGGAATCTGCTGAAGGACTGGGCGGCAACGGTTTCCGAACTGGTGGACGAGCCAGGCGACCGGCTGTTGCACTGGGACCTGCACTACGACAACGTGTTGGCCGCCGACCGTGAGCCGTGGCTGGCGATCGACCCGAAGCCGCTCGTCGGCGACCCCGGCTTCGACATCATGCCCGCACTGGACAACCGGTGGGACGACATCGTCGCCACCGGTGACGTGCCCAAGGCGGTGCTGCGGCGGTTCGACCTGCTGACCGAGGCGCTCGGCGTGGACCGGCAGCGCGCGGCCGGGTGGACCGTCGCCCGCGCGCTGCAGAACTCACTGTGGGAAGTCGACGGCGGTGAACCGCGCCTGGACCCGATCCAGGTCGCGATCGCGAAAGCCGTTACTTCTCCTCGAAGATGAGGTCCTCGCACGGCACCGTCATCCGGACCGTGTCGTCGTCGGTGACCTCGACGATCGTGTCGAGGCTGGTCCAGTGCCCGGTCGACAGGATGAACAACCGGTCGTCCTTCTGGTCGAGGTAGTCGAGGAACCCGCCGAGCGACAGGTCGCCGTCGTTCAACGACAGGTAGTCGGCCAGCCGCCGGAACAGCTTCGGCAGGATGACCAGGTCCTCTTCCAGCGACCGCTCCTTCGCCACGCGGGCGCCGGTGAGCGTGACGTCCTTGGGCCACACGCCGAGCTGTTCGGCCCGTGCGGACTTCGCCGCCTCCGACATCGCCGTGCGCAGGTCCGGGAACAGCTTGCGGTAGAAGGTCGGGTACGCCAGCCCGCGCGCGAGCTGGTGGTAGTTCACGGTCCGCTGCACCATCGGCACATCGAAGTGGATCTTCGTCCCGCTCGGGCCGGGCGCCGCGCCTTTGCCGGCGAACGCAACACAACGGCCGTAGACGTCCGCGGTGCGCGTGAAGATGTATCCCGGCGCCTGCAACGGTTCCGCCGCGGTGACCGTGCCGTCCTTCTCCCGCCTGACCACATCGGTGAACCCCAGGAAGTCCAGCAGTTCCGCCGACGCGGCGTCGGCGAACCGCGGCGGCTGGTGTGTTTCCCCCGCGCCGGTGAGGAAATGCGTCTCCAGCGCGTCGATGCCGTCCAGCCGTAACTGGGCGCCGCCGCTCTTGTTGCGGCGGACCCTGTGCCCGCCCTCCACCTTGTTCCAGTCGTCGAGGTCGTTGGGGTAGAACCGGACTGAGTCGCCGTCCGGCCTTGCCCCGACTACCCGGAAAGTACCTTCGATCACCAACATCGCCATGGTGACGCTCTCCCTCGGCTGATCCGCCCTGTGCACGGATATCGCCGGATGGTGAGAACGAGTTAGTGACCTACACCGAAAGCACGAATGAACTCTGCCCGATGGGGCAAGCCCAGGGCCGGTGGGGCATACCGGCCCTGGGCTTATCGGAAAGGGAATCAGACCTTGCGTTGCTGGTAGTCCAGGGTGACCGGGCGGTCACCGAGCGGAGCGTTCAGCGTCACGGTGAAGTTCGGGTACCGAATGTCCATCGTGCACATCTGCTCGACCTTCGGCGACGTCTCGATCAGGGTCAGCACCACCTTGTCGGGGCTCTGTTCACCGATCTCGACGCTGGCCCGGCTGCAGCCGCCTTCCTGTGCGGCGACGCCGACACGGGTGCCGTCGCCCTCGGTCCACACCTTTCTCGGGTAGGCCTCGGGCAGTTTGGCCGCGTCGAGTTTGGTCACCAGTTTGGCCCCGGCCGGCTGGTCACCGGGTGCCTGCGGGTCAGAGGCCTGGCTGGTGTCGCTCGGCAGATCCGATGCTGGAGGTGGAGCGGAGCCAGGCTGCGTCTGAGCACCGCACGCGGCACACAGTGCGAGCAGAACACTGGCTCCGACTGTCGCTAGGTGTCTCATGCACCAAGGACGGAACCACCGGTGGGTCGGGTTGCACGCAAAGCCGCGATCGCCTCACGGACCGCGTTCAGCCTGGTCCCGGACGCGAGTCCGGCGTGGTAGAGGTGGAACTCCTCGACCCCCAGGTCCGCCAGCGCCCGCATCTCGGCGAGCATCGCCTGGTCGTCGGCGGGTTTGGGCGGCAGGGCCAGCACGTACCCGGCGATCCGGGTGTCCGGGGCGATCTCGCGCAGCGCCTGGATGTTCGGCGCGCTCGCTTCGGGCCCTGGCCAGGCCATCGCGACCAGGGCGTCCACCTCGACGCCCAGGTCGGGCGCGACTGTGGCGAACGGGCCGGTGGCCAGCGGGTCGGAATTCGCGTGCACGATCACTCGCAGGTCCGGTGCCAGCTCCCTGATCCGGTTCACCAGGAGTTTCCGCAGGTCAGCGGCGACTCCGGCGCGGATTTCGACGATCGCGGGGTCCAGTGGCACCTCCTCGGGCTCACCGGCGTCCACGGCCGTGCGGATCTGCTCCCGCAACGCCGAGGCGTCCGGGTACCTGGCCGTGCAGCCGGCGCAGAAGCACACCGACAGCAGTTTCTGCCGGATCGGGCCCCAGTCGCCGCCCTCGGTCTTCTCGTGGTGGCCGCCGTGCACGAACCCGAGCGCGCCACACGCCTCCAGGATGATCCCGTCCGGCTCGGCCAGCGCGATGATCTCCTCGACCAGGGTCAGGCAGTACTCGGCCACGTCCTGGTTGGACGGGCACAGCGCGTACGGGTACCGGTCGCCGAAGGCGTTCACCACGGTCAGGTCCGGGTGCAGGTTCCCGAGGCGACTGGAGTGCGTCAGCACGGTCCACGCGTACACCGGCAGCCCGGCTGCCTTCAGCGCGTCGCGCGCCGAGCGGTAGGAGTCCGCCGCGACCCACGACGGTTCCGCTGGACGCAAACGCTTGCCCTGCCATGCCTCGTCCCGGACCGGGAGGTAGAACGCCGCGTGCCGGGCGTCGACGAGCCTGTGCTCCGGGTGAAGCGGGGTCGCGGCCCGCACGGTGTGGTACGCCGCCGCCAACGCGACAGCGTCCACACCCAACTCCGCGTACCGCGCGGCAGCGCCCGGATCGCCCACCACGTCCCACGGATAGACGTGAGCGACACTGGTTACCAACGGGGGCGCCTCTTCTCGAACTCGGGGTTGAACTTCTGCATGTAACCGGTGTCGTCGCGCTTGAGCAGCCCGCAGGTCCGGTAGTTCTCGGCCAGCCGGGCCAGCACGTCCCGGTCCAGCTCGATCCCCAGGCCAGGCCCGGAAGGCACAGTCAGCGAACCGTCCTTGAAAGACAGCACGCCCGGTTTGACCACGTCGTGGGCCGCGTTCCACGGGTAGTGCGTGTCGCACGCGTAGGTCAGGTTCGGTGTCGCCGCCGCCAGGTGCGTCATCGCCGCGAGGCTGATGCCCAGGTGCGAGTTGGAGTGCATGGACAGGCCGATGCCGAACGTCTCGCAGATCGCGGCGAGCTTCGCCGACCTGGTCAGACCGCCCCAGTAGTGGTGGTCGGACAGGATGACCTGCACGGCGTTCTGCTCGACCGACGGCGCCAGGTGCTCGAACGAGACCACGCACATGTTGGTGGCCAACGGCATCGGCGCCTGTCTGGCGACCTCGGCCATGCCTTCGATCTCCGGTGACGGGTCTTCCAGGTACTCGATGATCCCGTCGAGCTCCCGCGCGACCCTGACGCCGGTCTCCGGCGTCCACGCGGCGTTCGGGTCGAGCCGCAGCGGCGTGCCGGGGAACGCGTCGCGCAGCGCCTTGGTCGCCTCGATCTCCTGCTCCGGGGCGAACACCCCGCCCTTGAGCTTGATCGACTTGAAGCCGTACCGGTCGATCAGGTGCTTGGCCTGTGCGACGATCCCGGCCGGGTCGATGGCCGCGCCCCACTCGTCGGGCTGCTCGTCGCCGATTTTCGCGGTGGGGTGCCCGGCCCACTTGTAGAACAGGTAGGCGCTGTACGGGATCTCGGTGCGCACCGCGCCACCCAGCAGGTCGACCACCGGACGGCCGATGGCCCTGCCCTGGATGTCGAGGCAGGCGACCTCGAACGGCGAGTAGACGCGGTCCACCGTGCCCGGTGCGGAGAAGTTCCCGGTCAGCCCGTGCGTGTCGGTTCCGGTCACGCCGCCGAGCGCGGCCGCGACCCGCTGGTGCATCGGGCCGAGCGCGAACGCGTCCAGCCCGATCAGCGACGGCACGACCTTCCGCAGGCGCTCGATGTGCGCGATGTCGCCGTACGTCTCGCCGAGGCCCGTGATGCCTTCGTCGGTGTGCACTTCGACGATCGTGCGCAGCGCCCACGGTTCGTGCACACCGGCGGAGTTCAGCAGTGGCGGGTCGGGGAACGCGATGGGCGTGAGGTCGATCTCGGTGATTTTCACTGTGTGGTCAGCCCTCCAGTGCCGCACGTCCGGCTGCGATGATCCGGTCGAGCTCAGCCAGGTGCTCCGGCGACGGGTCGAGCAGCGGCGGACGGACCCCGCCGACGGCCAGTCCGGTCTTCGCGACCGCGGCCTTGACCAGCGAGACAGCGTACCCAGGCACCTTGTCGCGCAGTTCGACCAGCGGCCAGTAGAAGTCCGTCAGCAACCGGTTGGTCTTCGCGGTGTCCCCGGACGTCACCGCCTCGTAGAAGCCGAGCGAGATGTCCGGCGCGAAGCAGAACACCGCCGACGAGTACAGCTCGACACCGATGCCGCGGTACGCGGACACAGTCAACTCGGCGGTGGGCAGACCGTTGAAGAACTGGAACGGTTTGTCCACACGGGACCGGATGGCCAGCACGAGCCGCTGCATCTGGTCGATGTCACCGAGCCCGTCCTTCAGCCCGATCACGTGGGGCAGACAGGCAACCTCCACGGCCGAATCCGGGGTGAACACAGCATTGTTTCTTTGGTAGACGATCGTGGGAAGGTTGCCTGCCTGGCTCACCTCCTCGACGTACCGCACCAGACCGGCCGGTGGCGAGGAAACCAAATAGGGCGGCAGCAACAGCAATCCGTCCGCGCCCGCGGACTTGGCCGCCGCCGCGAACCTCTTCGCGATCGGCAACGGGCCACCGGCGCCCGCGAACACGGGCACCCGGCCCGCGGTCGCCTCGACGGCCACCTTGACGACCTGCTCGAACTCGTCCACGTCCAACGCGTTGAACTCACCGGTCCCACACGCCACGAACACCCCGCCCGGACCGGCGGCGACGCCGTGCTTGACGTGCTCGGCCAGCACGTCCACAGCGACTCCCCCGCTTGCGTCGAAGGGGGTCACCGGGAAGAAAAGCACTCCATCCAGTTGCATACTGACCTCAATCTCGACCGGCGATCAACCCTTGACCGCACCTGTGGTTATCCCACGCAGGAACGACTTCTGCAGCGACAGGTACACGACCAGGCTCGGTACCAGCGCCAGCAGCGCGCCTGCCAACACGATGCCCGGCCCCACCTCGATGTCCGACCGCAGGTCCGCCAGCGCGACGGTCAGCGTGTAGTCGGCGGGGTCGTTGGCCACGATCCGGGGCAGCAGGTACTGGTCCCAGATCATGGTGAATCCGAACACCGCGATCACCGCGAGCGCGGGCCTGCAGAGCGGGAGGATGATCTGCCAGAACACCCGCAGCTCACCGGCGCCGTCCACCCTGGCCGCCTCCTCCAGCTCGACCGGGATCTCCTTCATGAACTCCGTCATCACGAAGATGGAGAAACCCCACGCGCCCAAGGGCAGGATCACCCCGAGCAGCGTGCCCCTGAGGTTCAGCTCGACCACCGGCAGGTCACCGATCACCAGCGACAGCGGGATCGCGATGACCTCCTCCGGCAGCATCATCGTCGTCAGGATCACGAGCATGATGATCGCCTGGCCACGGAACTTCTTGCGCGCCATGGCATACGCGGCGAACACGCTGACCAGCAGCTGAAGCAGCAGCGCACCGCCCGCGATGAACAACGAGTTGGCGAAATAGCCCCAGATGTTCTTGGCGTCCGCTTCCTCGAAGTTCTGCAGCGTCGGGTTGCCGGGCAGCACCGACAGCTGCGTCGGGTCGCGGTTGACGTCGAAAGCGCCGGAGAACACCGTGATCAGCGGGCCGGTGAAGATCAGGATCGCCAACACGCACAGCACGAGGCGGATCGCCCTGCTGGCATAGGCGTTCCGGGCCGTCGACCAGCCCAGCGCGGTGTCCAGCCGCGACGAGACACCGACCTTGCTCATCGTGCCTCCCTTGCTCGCCGCCACATCTGGACGACAACCGTGAGCACGAACGTCACCAGGAACAGCATGACGGACGCGGCCGATGCCACACCGATGTCGTTCTTCTCGAAACCGCGGGAGAACACGGTCGTCATCCACACCGAAGTCGACCCGGCGGGACCACCGCCGGTCAGCACGTACACCTCGGTGAACACGCGCAGGCCGCGGATGGCCGCCAGCGTCAGCAGGATCGTGATCACCGGGCGCAACGCGGGCAGCGTGACGTACCAGAGGCGCTGGAAGACGTTGGTGCCGTCGATCGCCGCGGCTTCGTACTGCTCGCGGTCGATCCCGGCCAGCCCGGCGAGGATCAGGACCATGTCGTAGGGCGCGTGCTTCCAGATCCCGACCACCATCACCGACACCAGCGAGGTGTCGGGGTGGTCGAGGAACGTCGACGGCCCCGCGCCGACCCACGACAGCACGTTGTTGAGGAAACCGTTGGGGTCGGGGAAGTACAGCACCCGCCAGATCTCGCCGACGACCGCGGTCGCGGCCACCACGGGCAGGAACACCGCGGAGCGCACGAACCACAGCGACTTCGCCTGTCCCTCCAGCAGCAGCGCGAGGAAGAACCCGACGACCATCGCGCCGAACGTCTGGCCGAACGCCAGGATCACGGTGTGGTAAGCGGCTTCCTGGAACGCGGTGTCGTCCAGCACGGCCGCGTAGTTGTCCATCCCGACGAAGATGTCGCCGAGGAACGGCTGCACCTTGTACAGGCTCAGCCGGATCCCCTCGGCCATCGGGATGAACTTGAAGTACAGGAACAACAGCAGCGCGGGCGCCAGGAACAGCCACGGGATCAGCGAGCGGTGCCAGTACTTCCCGCGCTTCGGCGGGCGCGCGGTGACACCACCGTCCCGGGCGGCCTTGGTCTCGCCCGGGACAGCGGTTGCTTCCGAGGCAACACTCACTGGGAAATGCCCTGCGTCGACAGTTCCTTCTTGAGCTCACCGGCGAGCTTGCCCAATTCGGCCTTGGTGTCGGTGGAGCAGGTGAAGATCTTGTTCAACGACTCGGAGGTCTTCTGGCGGAACGGCTGGAAGTTCGGCACAGCGGGGAACGGGCGACCGGCGGACTCGTAGACCTGCTTGGTGGTGTCCCATCGCGGGTCGTTGAGCACGGACTTGACGTCGACGTTCTTGTTCACCGGCAGCCGCACGACCGGGGTCTCGCCCGCGTTGACCTTCATGCCCATCTGCTGGGTCTCCGGCGTGAGCATGTACTCGACGAGTTTCTTCTGCCCGGCGGGGTTGGGCGAGCCCGCCATGATGTACATGTCCTCGCCCTCACCGAGCACGGTGTCCCCGGCCGAGCCCTTCGGCGACGGGATGACCTCGTACTTGTCCTTGCCGAGGTTCTTGTCGAAGCGGCTGAACATGTACGGGCCGGTGGTGTAGACGCCGACCTTGCCGGTCTCGAACAGCGGGTGAGCGTCGTTGGTGGTCAGCGTCAGCGCGTTCGGGTTCATCACCTTGCTGTCGCAGAACAGGCCACGGATCCACTCGACGGACCGCTGGCTGTCCGGCGAGTCGACGGCGACCGAGAACTTGCCGTTGCCCGCGTCCTTGAGCACGTCACCGCCGCTCTGCCAGAGGAAGTTCGACGCCCACCAGAGCGTGTAGCCGCGGTCGGTCGTGGCAGGCGCGAGGATGCCGTACGTGTCGGCCTGGCCGTTGCCGTCCGGGTCCTGGGTGGTGAACGCCTTGGCCAGGTCGAGCAGTTCCTCGTGGGTCCTGGGCACGGGCTTGCCGAGCTTCTCCCGCCAGTCCTTGCGGACCAGCGTCACGTTGGCCTGCGTGGACCACGGCACCGCGTGGAACTTGCCGTCCGCGGTCTTGGCGTTGCCCCACGCCCGGTCGCTGACGTCGCCGCCACCGGCGAGCGCGGCGCGGTCGACCTCGCCGACCAGGCCCTGCTGGGTGAACACACCGAGCGACCCGGTGTCGGTGATGACCAGGTCGGGCAGGTCCTTGTTGGCGGCCCGCTGCTGGATCTGCTTGTCGAAGTCGTTGAAGACGGCCTTGTACTGGACCTTGACGCCGGTCTTGCGGGTGAACTCCTCGAAGATCCGCGTGTAGACCTTCGCAGCCGAGTCCTGGCTGCGGGTCCAGACCTCGAGCGGGGCGTTCGGGTCGCCCTGCTGGGCGGAGGGGGACGTCGACGTGCCACAGCCGGTCAGCACGGCGAGGGAGGCTGTCGCGGCCGCGGTCCACATCAGACCGCGTGACCTTGGCGTTCTTACAGACGAGCGCGAGACTGCGGTGTCCGGCATTGGAACACTCCGACCTACTGTGATGGCGCTGGCTTTCACATATGCGAAGTTCGGTCGTACTTGTGAACCCGCGACCGGGACTGTAAGAATCGACCACGACTACTGTCAAGGTCCGAAGCCAAAAGGAGGACCCAAGTGGCGGTCGACCAAGCCCGTGGCACCGCGGGCCAGCCCACCCGGCCAGCCGCCGTGAAGTCGGCCGACCGGACGGTGGAACTGCTCGAGGCGCTGGCGTCCTCGGAACGCAGGCTGACGCTGACCGAACTGCACCATGAGCTGAGCTATCCGAAGTCCAGCCTGTACATGCTGTTGCAGACGCTGGTCGCCCGCGGTTGGGTCGAGGTGGAACCGGCGAGCGGCACCTACGGCATCGGCGTGCGCGCCCTGCTCGTCGGAACGTCCTATTTGGATCATGACCCGGTCGTGCAGGTGGCCATCCGCGTGATGGAACACGTGCGGCGCGAGGTCAACGAGACCGTCCACCTCGCCAGGCTGGACGGCGGTGACGTCGTCTACCTGGCCAGCCGGGAGTCCGAGCACCACCTGCGCGTGGTGTCCAGGGTCGGCCGCAGGCTGCCCGCGCACTCCACCTCGCTGGGCAAGGCGCTGCTGGCCGAGCGCCCGGCGGCGGAAGTCGACTCCCTCCTGCCGGAGAAGATGACGCCGCTGACGCCGAACACCGTGATCGACCGGGCCGCGCTGCACGAGCAGCTGGCGAAGTTCCGCGCCGCCGGATACGCGCACGAGCGCGAGGAGAACACGCCCGGCCTCGGCTGCTTCGCCGTGGCGCTGCCGTACCGCAACCCGGTGATCGACGCGATCAGCTGCTCGGTGCCGCTGGGCAGGCTGGACGCCGACCACGAGAACCAGGTCGTGACCGCGCTGCTGGAAGGCGCCAAGACGATCACCGAACTGCTGCGCCAGTTCGGCCGCTGATTCGACCACTGATTCGACCACTGCCGCGAGAACCGAAAGGGACCGAAGAACGTGACCCAACGCATCCTGATCACCGGGGCGGCAGGAGGAGTCGGGACGCTGATGCGTACCCGGCTGGCCGCCGACGATCGGATCCTGCGGCTGCTGGACATCGCCGAACTCCCCGCCGCAGGCGCGGACGAGCAGGTGGAGATCATCCAGGCGTCCGTCACCGACACGGACGCGATGGAGCGGGCCTGCGCCGGTGTCGACGCGGTGATCCACCTCGGCGGGCACAGCCTCGAGCAGGTCTGGTCCAAGATCCTCGACGTCAACATCAACGGCACCTACGTGGTCCTCGAGGCAGCGCGCAGGCAGGGCGTCAAGCGCGTGGTGCTGGCCAGCTCCAACCACGCGGTCGGCTTCGTCGAGAAGGCGCGAGGCGAGGCCGGGGACTACGAGTTCCCCAGGCCGGACACCAACTACGGCGTCAGCAAGGTCGCGCTGGAGGCCCTGGGCAGCCTGTACGCCGACCGCTACGGCATGGACGTCATCTGCGTGCGGATCGGCTCGTGCTTCGAGAAACCCAAAGACGTGCGGATGCTGTCGACGTGGCTGTCGCCCGCCGACGGCGCGCGGCTGTTCGAGGCGTGCCTGGCCACGCCGGACCCCGGTTTCCGCGTCATCTGGGGCATCTCGGACAACACCCGCCGCTGGTTCTCCCTGGACGAGGGCCGCAAACTCGGCTACGAGTCCCAGGACGACTCCGAGGTCTACGCGGCCGAGGTGATCGCCGAGCACGGCGAGCTCGACCCGGAGTCGCATGCGGCGCGGTATCTCGGCGGCGCGTGGTGCGGCCCCGATTTCAACACAGCTGAGAAGGAGGCAGGACGGTGACTGTGCAGGGCTACGACCCGAGGACCGGGCAGCCGTACGGCGACCCGCTCGAGGTCACCTCGGACACCGAGGTGGACCGGCTCTGCGAAGCCGCGCACTCGGCCTACCTGACCTGGTCGGACCGGGCAGCCGAAGACCGGGCGCGGGTGCTCGACCTGGTGGCCGACCGGCTGGACGGCGAGTCCGAAGCGCTGATCGCGGTCGCCGACGCGGAAACCGCGCTGGGCGTGCCGAGGCTGACCACCGAGCTCAAGCGCACCACCAACCAGCTGCGGATGTTCGCGGACGTGTTGCGTGAGGGCAGCTACGTCGACGCGACGATCGACTCGCCGAACATGGACATCATCCCGCCGCGCCCGGACGTGCGGCGGGTGCTGCGGCCGATCGGCGTGATCGCGGTGTTCTCGGCCAGCAACTTCCCCTTCGCGTTGTCGACGGTCGGTTCGGACACCGCGTCGGCGCTGGCGGCGGGCTGTGCCGTGGTGGTCAAGGCCCACCCGGGGCACCCCAACACCACCAACGAGACGGGCCGCGTGGTCGCGGCGGCGTTGAGCGAGGGCGGCGCGCCGGACGGGCTGTTCTCGGTCGTCCACGGCACCCAGTCGGGTGTCCGGCTGGTGCAGCACCCGTTGGTCAAGGCGGTCGGGTTCACCGGTTCCCTCAGCGGCGGGCGCGCGCTCTACGACCTGGCGAACTCACGGCCGGACCCGATCCCGTTCTACGGCGAGCTGGGCAGCGTCAACCCGACCGTGGTCCTGCCCGCGGCGGCAGCCGAGCGTTCGTCGGAGATCGCGGCGGGCTTCGCGCAGTCGGTGACCATGGGGGTCGGGCAGTTCTGCACCAACCCCGGGCTGGTGTTCGCCCCGTCGTCCATTGTGGATGATCTCGGCAAGGCCGTGACGGACTCCCATGGCGGCGCGATGCTCAACGAGCGGATGCACGACACGTACCGCTCGACCGTGGACACGCTGTCGCACAGCGACTTGGTGTCCCTGGTGGCCACCGGCAGCGCACCGGGCGACGCGTGGGCGAGCAAGCCCGCGCTGTTCTCCGTGCCGCTGGCGACCTTCGAGGCCAACCTGGAGAAGCTGACCGAGGAGAACTTCGGCCCGTCGGCGCTGGTGGTCACGTACTCGGACGTGGCCGACGTGCTGCCGGTGCTGTCCCGTCTGCCCGGCACGCTGACCGGAACGGTGCACGCGCAGCCGTCGGAGAACGCGGACGCCGCGGCGGTCGCGGGTGAGCTGCGCAAGATCGCGGGCCGGTTGATCTACAACGGCTGGCCGACCGGGATCGCGCTGGCGTGGGCGATGCAGCACGGCGGCCCGTGGCCCGCGACGACGAACGCGAGCCACACGTCCATCGGTGTGCCGGGCATCTACCGCTGGCTCGCCCCCGTGACGTACCAGACGTGGCCGGACGAGCTCCTCCCGCCGGAACTGCGAGACGCCAACCCGCTCGGCATCACCCGTCGTCGGGATGGGGTATTGGGAAACCACTGATCCCGGGTTTCCATAGAGGCATGACGTCCTTGTCGAGACGGGCACTGCTCGGCGCGGGCGCGGTGTTCGCCGCGTCGAGCAGTGTCCCGGCCACCGCGGCTGACATGCCTGCGGACCCATACCCGACGACGGCCCCGCACGTGATCGAGGCGGAGGCCTTCGTGCAGTACCTGAACCTCCCGTCCTGCCCTGCGGAGAACAACAACTACAAGGACGACGGCACCCCGAACATCCTCACGTGGGGAACGCCGGGGCAGCCGTCGACCTGGTTCAACCAGTCGCAGTGCGCGTCGTTCCTGACCGGCTTGCTCCGGCGGACCTACCCGGACGCCGCCACGCCCCAGCACTTCGAGACCTACTTCGGTTCCCGCTCCCCCACCGCCCGGCAGTACCGGCAGGCCTTCGCCGCCGGAATCCCGCACTGGCTGACCGTCGAACGGCTGGCGGACCTGCGCGCCGGGGACCTCATCGCGATCGACTACAACAACGGCAAGCCCACCCAGACCGGTCACATCGTGATGGTCCGGCGGATCAAGGGAACCTACGTCGCGCCGAGCCCGACGCTGAACTTCCCCGGCGAGACGCAGTACGCCGTCGAGGTCATCGACTGCACGTCGGATCCGCACGGGGTCCGCGGCGTCGGGAACTACGCGGCGTACCCGGACATCCGGCTGGTCGACGGCGTCAACGACCGCGAAGGCGTCGGCTTCGGGCACATGATGTTCTACGTCTCCGACGACACCGGGACGTTCACGCGGTACCGGTGGAGCGTCAACACGTCCTCCAGCGGGACCTACACGGTCGCCCAGCGCCCCATCGCGGCCGCGCGGTTCACCAGCTAACGTCCGCTGCTTGTGCAACCAATGTGGCCTTTGTTGCACGAAACGCAACAAAGGCCACATTGGTTGCACACACACCTAGGGAAGGGGCAGCAGCACGGTGAACCGTGCGCCCTCCCCCGGTGCCGTGCGGAGTTCGACCCTGCCGCCGTGGGCTTCCAGGATCGCGGCGGTGATGGCCAGTCCGAGGCCGGTGCCGCCGCGTTTGCGGGTGCGGGCCTCGTCCACGCGGTAGAACCGGTCGAACACGTACGGCGCGGCCTCAGGCGGGATTCCCGGGCCCTCGTCGCTGACCTCGAGGACCACCCGGCCACGGGACTCCAGCGTGCCCGCCACCGCCACCGGCGAGTCCTTGCGGTTGCCGGACAGCCCGACCCGGACGTGGATCGCGCTGTCCGGCGGCGTGTGCGTCATGGCGTTGCTGATCAGGTTGGTGATCACCTGGCGCATCCGGTGTTCGTCCGCGGTCACGCGGATCGGCCTGCGCGCGCTTTCCACGACCAGCTGCCGATCCGGATCACGGGCGCGGCCGTCGTGCACCGCGTCCTCCACCAGGGTCCTGATGTCCAGCTCGGTCAGGTCCAGCGCGCGTTCCTGGTCGAGCCTGGCCAGCAGCAGCAGGTCCTCCACCAGCAGGCCCATCCGGATCGCCTCGCCCTCGATCCGGCTCATCAACCGGTCGACGTCGTCGCGTTCCGGCGCGCCGCCACGCCGGTGCAGTTCCGCGAAGCCACGGATGGACGTCAGCGGGGTGCGCAGTTCATGAGAGGCGTCGGCGACGAACCGCCGTAGCCGCGTCTCCGACTGCTCGCGTTGCCGCAGGGCCGACGACAGCCTGCCGACCATGGTGTTCAGCGCGCCACCGAGGCGTCCCGTCTCGGTCCGCGTGTCCGAGTCGACTCGCCGGTCCAGGTCACCGCCCGCGATGCCGTCCGCGGCCCGTTCGATCTTGGTCAACGGCCGCAGACCCAGCCGGACCAGCATGAACCCCCCGCCCGCGATCGCCAGCAGCAGCGCGACGCCGACACCCGCCTCGATCCAGATCAACCGGGTGACGGTGGTGTTCGTGTTCTCCATCGACTGGGCGAGCATCACGATCCCCGGTGGAGCGCCCGGCCCGGCGCCCAGCGGGGGCGGTCGCAACCGGACCAGCACTCGCCAGGGCGCGCCACCTTGCTGGTCGTCGGCGAAGAACGGCTCGGTCCCCACCTGGCCGATGGTTCCGGCCGTCAGGGTCGGCAGCACCGGGCCACCGAGGGTGTTGCCCCTGACCAACTCGCCGTCCCCGTGCAATTCGACGAAGACGTAATCGGTGGGCAGGTTGTCGGAGTTGCGCTTGGTGTTCGGCGGCGGCGGGCCCAGTCCGCGCGGCCGTGCGATCAGGTCCTTGAGCTGGCCGTCGATCCGGTGGATCATCGACTCCCTGATCAACAGCACGCTCGCCACCCCGAAAACGGCCAGGCCGACGGTGCCGAGCAGGACGAGCACCACCACCAGCCGCGTCCGCAGCGTCCACGGGCGGCGACTCATCACCCGCCCCGTTCGTCCCTCGGCAGCCGCAGCGAGTAGCCGACGCCGCGGATCGTGTGGATCAGGGCGGGCTCCACCGAGTCGATCTTGCGGCGCAGGTAGCTGATGTACGACTCGACGATCCGGCCGTCGCCGCCGAAGTCGTAGTTCCACACCCGGTCGAGGATCTGCGGCTTGCTGACCACCCGTTCGGCGTTGACCATCAGGTACCGCAGCAGGTTGAACTCCGTCGGCGAGAGCTGCACGAGCCGCCCGGAGCGGTGGACCTCGTGCGCGTCCTCGTCGAGGACGAGGTCCGCGTACCGGAACGTACCGTCGTCCCGGGGCGTCTCCGCGCCGCCGTTGGTCCGGCGGAGGATCGCTCGCAGACGCAGCACGACTTCCTCCAGGCTGAACGGCTTGGTCACGTAGTCGTCGCCGCCCGCGGTCAACCCGGCGATCCGGTCCTCCAGCGCGTCGCGCGCGGTCAGGAACAGCACAGGTAGCTGGTCCTGAACCGTGCGCAGCGTGCGGGCGAGGGTGAACCCGTCGGTGTCCGGCAGCATCACGTCGAGTACGACGATGTCCGGCCGCACCCGGCGGACGGCGGCCAGCGCCTCGGTCCCGCAGTCCGCCGCGTGCACGACGAACCCGCTGAGCCGAAGCGCGGCCGACAGCAGCTCCAGGATGTTCGGTTCGTCGTCGACCACGAGCACGGTCGGGTGGGTGTTCACTGGACCAGCGTCAACGACGAACCTGGGAACTACCTGGGAACACGCTGTGAGTCATCCGTCGGTGCACTCATGAAGCTGCTGGTGACCCGCGGTGAGCACCTGCTTGCAGTTCTGCTCGACCCATGTGGACACTTCCTCGACCCCGCCGCCGGGGCCGCGCCTGGCACTGCTGAGGACGAACCGCAGCTTGCCCTCCTTGACCCAGGTGGACAGTTGGCTCGTCGTCGGCGCCGGGTCACGGCCGCTGAAGCCGCCCATGCTCACGATGTTCTCGTCGGTCGCCATGATGTACGGAATCGCGGCCTGCGAACCGCCCTGCACCGCCATCAGGTACTCCGCGCCGCTCGAGTGCGCCTTGGCGTAGTCCACGATCTTCTGCTGGTCGGCGGTGAGAGTGCCGTTCGCCTCACCGGGCCCACCCGGTCCGCCGCCTTGTGGTGGCACCATGCCCGGCGGCGGAGTCGTGACGCCTGGTGGCAGGCGGATGGCGAAGTTGCCGCCACTCATCCCGCCCGACGGGCCAGCCATGGGGAGCCCGGAGTTGCCGGACGCGAACGCCCCGGCGCCCGACCACACACCCGGCGCCAGCAGCACCGCGGCCAGACTGAGCACAATGGCCATCCGCTTCACCTTGCGCAGCACGAGCACCAGGACCGTCAGCACCGCGACACCCAGAACCGCCCAGCGCAGCCAGCCGTTCCACGCCGTGTCACGGGAGATGAGCACCCACGCCCACGCGGCCGTGACCACGACACTTGCCGGTAGCACGAGCCAGCTCAACCCCTTGGGCTGGCGGTACATCCTGACCGCCCACACTGCCCCGGCACCGACCAGCGCACCGATCGCGGGCGCCATCACAGTCGTGTAGTACGGGTGGAAAATGCCCTCCTGCAGGCTGAACACCAGCGCGTTGACCACGAGCCAACCGCCCCACAACACCCAGCCCGCACGCTGTGCGGTGTCGGCGGGAGCGAACCGGCGGAACCGCCGGAAGCCCAGCACGGCGGCGACAACGAGCGCGATCAACGCCAGCGGGAGCAACCAGCTGATCTGACCGCCGACCGCGTCCCCGAACATCCGGCCGGGACCGGACTCGCCACCGAACGCCGCGCTGCCACCCGGCCCACCGAAAACCATCTCACCGCCCCCGCCACCACCGGGGCCGCCCACGACGGCGCCGGGCGGCGGAGTGCCCATGGTCCGCATTCCCCCACCGGGGCCGCCACCTCCGCCGAACACGCGGCCGAGTCCGTTGTAGCCGAGGACGAGATCGAGGGCCGAGCCGTCCGAACTGCCACCGATGTACGGCTTCTGCCCCGGCCACAGGTCCACCACGACCACCCACCACAGTGAACTGGCGAGCAGGACCACGGCAGCGCCGACGACGTCGAACAGCTTGCGCCGCCAGTTCGCCTTGCTCCCGGCCAGATAAGCCGCAACGAACGCGGGGACCACGATCCACGCGGCCAGCATCTTGGCCAGGAACCCGCAACCGATCAGGAAAGCCGCGAACCACAACCACATCGTCCGTGTCCTGGCCTCGGCCGTCTTCATCGCGCGGGTGAACGCGTACGCGGCCGCGACGAGCGTCAGCACGAGCATGGCGTCTGTATTGTTGGTGCGGTTGGTGACCACCGTGATCGGCGTGAGCGCGAAGATCAACGCGGCGATCAAGGCGGCGTTGTCCCCCGCCCACATCCGGACCGTCCGGTGCAGCAGGAAGATCGCCGCGATCCCTTCGATCACCTGCGGCAGCAGGATGGCCCAGTTGTGGTAGCCGAAGATCCACACGGAGATCACCTGCGGCCACAACGACAACGGCGGCTTGTCCACAGTGATCACACCGGCCGGGTCGAACGAGCCGAAGACGAAGTTGGTGAAGCTCGTCGACATCGACTTGATCGCGGCGGTGTAGTACCCGTTGCCCCAACCGCTGCTCCACAGCGTTGAGGCGTACAGGATTCCGCCGACCACGAGGATCGCGCCAAGCGCGTACCCGCGCCATCGCGGCGGTGCCGGGCCGGAGTCGGCCACCTCGACGTGGTCGGTGTGCCCGGCAGTGGCGGCGGTCATAGCTTTCCCTTTCCCTGTTTGAAAACCCATCCCCGGAACAACACGAACCGACCGGCCGTGCCCAGCAGCGAAGCGCCGAGCAACACCGTCAGCTCCAGCATCCGCCCCGGGTGTGGCACAACGGAATTCAGCACGAGCAGCGCGGTGGACGTGAACGCGTAGTACAGACCGAAAACGGCGAGCCCTTGAAAATGCACCCGGCCCGACGATCCGCTGGCACCGAGGAAGGTGAATCTCCGGTTGGCCTCGGTGTTGAACATGGTCGTCACGACCAAGGCGAACAGGTTCGCCAGCAACGGGTTCATCGCCGGGCGGAAGATCGCGTACAGCAACAACGTGACCGCTGTGGACACCGCGCCGATCGCACCGAACGACAGCAGTTGCCAGACCAGTCCGGTGTCCCTCCTCGACACCACGGCGTCCGGGTGCGCCGGACTCGGTTCGGGCCGTTTCGGCAGGTCCTTGACACGAGCGGCACCGCCCGCCTTGGCGCGGGCGACCCGGATCAGGCCCCGGATGTCCTCCAGCGCGGTCGAGGAGATCCGGACGCGGGTGTCGATGTCCTCCACCCAGTCGACCGGCACCTCGTGCACCCGCAAACCGTTGTGCTCGGCCAACAGCAGCAGCTCGGTGTCGAAGAACCAGTTGTCGTCCCGGACGTGTTCGAGCAGCGGCCGGATCACGTCGGTGCGCGCCGCCTTGAAGCCGCACTGCGCGTCGCTGAACCTCGCGCCGTGGCTGAGCCGGATGAGTGCGTTGTAGCAGCGGGAGATCAACTCGCGTTTGGGTCCGCGAACGGTCCGCGCGCCCGGTGCGAGACGGGAGCCGATCGAGATGTCGGAGTGGCCGTTGACCAGGGGCGCGACCAGCGGCAACAGGGCGTCGAGGCCGGTCGACAGGTCCACGTCCATGTAGGCGACGACGTCGGCGTCGCTCCACCGCCAGGCGGTGCGCAGCGCTCGGCCTCGCCCCTTTTCGTCCAGGTGCAGCAAGCGGACGCGGTCGTCGGCTTGCGCCAACTCGCCCGCTATCGCCAGTGTGTCGTCGGTGCTGGCGTTGTCGACGATGGTCACGGTCCACTGGAACGGGAACGCCTCGTCCAGGTACGTCCGGAGCACGTCGACGCAGCCGCGCAACGCTCGTTCTTCGTTGTACACCGGGATGACCACGTCGACCGTGACGGTTCTGGTGGCGCTGTCCGGCGGCTTGGCCGAGGCTTGGGTACCGGTCATGACTACAGGTATGCCGGTCGTAACCGCGAGTCCCCTGGATGTCAGCTCAAAGGAACCTGGGAGCGGTTCACAGACCGGAATTGTTCATGTACATGAACTTCAATCACATTCTTGACCAGGCCAGGTGTCGTGGCTTAACTTTCACTCACCCTGCAGCGACGGTCCTCGACGAGGAGGAGCCAGATGCACCAACGAGAACATCTGACTCCCGCGACGCGCACCACCACCGCGCTCACACCCTCGGCGCACCGCCTGACCAGGGGAAGCTCACCAGAAGCCGGCGGCGGCCGGTCAGGGGTCCAGCGCACTGCCGGATCCCTCTTCAGACGGGGGCTCGTTCAGTCTGGCGGCGGGAGCGAGCCCCCTCCCACCAGAGCAGTGGAATGCCCCGCGCCCGGCTAACCCATGCTCCGCAGCCGCCGCGGGCCGGTGTCGTGGCGTGACGGCGGCGGCCCGACCGCGACCCTCGCGTAGACGACGCTCGCCCCGGATTCCGATGCCACCACAGGTTCCAGCTCGAGGACACGCACTTCCGGCACGTCCTCGGCCAACGCGGCCACCCGCAGCACCAGGTCCTCCAGTGCGCCGAGATCCGCCATCGGACTGCCGCCGTAACCCGCGAGCAACGGCGCCGCCTTGGGCGCACGAACCAGGCCGGCGGCGTCCACGTCGGTCATCGGGATCGACCGGTACGCGCGGTCGCCGAGCAGATCGTTGACCACACCGGACAGTCCGAACGAGACCAGCGTGCCGAACGACGGGTCGTCCTGGAGCCCGATCACGCACGACGTCCCCTTGGCCACCATCCGCTGCACGTAAACGGTGTCCACTCCGGACACCTGCCGCAGGTCCGTGTACGCCGCGCGCATGGTGTCGGGGCTGCTGATGTCCAGCCGCACGCCGACGAGGTCGAACCGGTGGCGCAGCAGCGTGTTGGACGCCTTGGCGGCGACGGGGAAGCCCAGCGCCGCCGCGGCGGCCGCGGCCTCGTCCGGGGTTCGTACGATCTTGAACGGCGCCACCTCGATGCCGTAGAAACCCAGCAGGCGCACCACTTGCGCGTCCGTCAGCCACTCGTCACCGTCGTCCATCACCGACTGGACCAGCTCACGCGCCGCGTCGGGCCTGACCCCGTCCGGCCGCACGAGCGTGCCGCGCGGCGCCGACCGCCAACGGGCGTACCGGGTGACCCTGGCCAACGCGAGCACGGCCCGTTCCGGGCTGGGATACGACGGGATCGAGCCACGGCCGGGCGACCCGTCCGGGCCCGGCACCGCCAACTCCGCCGGGACACCCTCGGCCGCGAGGAACGTCGACACGATCGGCTTGCCGTGCCCCTCGGCCAGACCGGCGACGGCTTCCCGCAACTCACGGGCATACGTGGTCCCCGGCACGGCGAGGGGCGGCACGAACACCACGACCAACGCGTCGACGTCCTCCCGCAGCAACGCCTCCCGGACCGCCGCGGCGAACTCGGCCGGACCGGCCTGCGGCCCCACGTCCACCGGTTCGCCCGCCAGCTCAAGCCCCTGAGCCAACGCGGTGTCCGCCGCGAGCACACCGATCGCGGTGGAGTTGCCGACCACGGCGACCCGGCTGCCCTCCGGCAGCGGCTGGTGTGCCAGCACCATCGCCGTGTCGAACAACTGCGCCAGCGACTCGACCCTGATCACACCGGCCTGCTCGAACACCGCCTGCACGCTCGGCTCGTCGACCTGGACCGACGTCGCGGCGAGCGCGGGTGAGACGGCGTTGCGCCCGGACTTCACCGCCACGATCGGTTTCGTGCGGCCCAGCCTGCGGGCCAGCCGCGCGAACTTCCGCGGGTTGCCGAACGACTCCAGGTACAGCAGCACCACGTCGGTCGCCGGATCGGTCATCCAGTACTGCAACAGGTCGTTGCCGGACACGTCCGCCCGGTTGCCCGCCGAGACGAACGTCGACAGCCCCAGCCCGCGCGCGGCCGCGTCAGCCAGGATCGCCGTGCCCAACGCGCCCGACTGGCAGAAGAAGCCCGTCCGCCCCAACCCGGGCAGCTTCGGCGCGAGACTGGCGTTGAGCCGCACCGAGCGGTCCATGTTCACCACGCCGAGCGCGTTCGGGCCGACCACGCGCATACCGTGTGCCCTGGCCTCCTCGGCCAGTTTGCGTTCCGCGCTGCGGCCCTCGTCGCCGATCTCGCTGAACCCGGACGTCACCACGACCAGCGCCTTGACGCCCTTGGCCAGGCAGTCGTCCAGCACCTCGTTGATGCTCGTCGCGGGCACGGCGACCACGGCGAGGTCGACGGGGTCGGGGATGTCCAGCACACGGCGGTACGCGCGCACGCCCCGGACCGCCGGGTGCTCGGCGTTGACCGGAAACACCGGCCCGGCGAAGTTCGCCGTGAGCAGGTTCGTCAGCACCGCGTAGCCGACCTTGGTCGGGTCGGTCGACGCCCCGATCACCGCGACCGACTTCGGGTTGAGCACATTGTGGACACTGCGGGCCTCGGCCGCCTGCTCGCGCGACCGCGCCACCGCGACGGACTCGTCGGTCGGGTCGATCGCGAACTCCAGGTGGATCACGCCTTCCTCCAGCGCGCGGCTGACCTGGTACCCGGCGTCCTTGAACACCCGGATCATCTGGCCGTTCTCGCCGAGCACCTCGGCGGTGAACCGGTTGAGCCCCTGCTCCTGCGCCGCGGCCGCCAGGTGCTCGAGCAGGATCGAGCCGATGCCGCGGCCCTGGTGGTCGTCCTCGACGACGAACGCCACCTCCGCCTGGTCACCAGGCTGGTCACCGGCATTGAGGCGTTCGTAGCGGCCGACGGCGATGATGTCGTCGCCCAGCATCGCCGCGAACCCGACTCGGTTGCGGTGGTCCAACGTGACGAAGCGCTTCAGGTCCCGCGGTGGGATCCGCGGGTACGCCCCGAAGTAGCGGAAGTACCGGGTGCGCTCGGACAACCGGCCGTGGAACGCGACGAGCCGGTCGGCGTCGTCCGGCGTGATCGGTCGCAGGTGGACAGTGCCGCCGTCCGACAGCACGACGTCCGCCTCCCACTGCCGCGGATAGTCGAAGGGGTCGAAATCGCTCGGGTTCACTGTGTCTTCTCAGTCTCTTGGATCGGCCGGGTCCAGGCCGTGCAGCGGGAACACCGCCTGCCGTACGTCCCTGATCACCGCGTCGACCGGCTCCGTGGTCGCCCCGTCCCACGGCTTGTACTCGACATCGGCGCCGTCACCCATCGTGGCGGGCAGGGTCGCGTTCGGTGCGCGGCGCTGGACGTCGTTGACCCACTCGCGCGGCAACGGCGTCGCCGGGTCGATGTCCCGGTCCAGCACGGTGGCGAGCAGGTGCGTCCACGACCGGGGCACCACCCGCAGCAACTGGTAGCCGCCGCCACCCATCGACAGCCACTTGCCGCCGGCGTACCGGTCGGCCAGCGAACGCAACGTCCGGTACGTCTCGCGGTGCCCGTCCACACTCAGGTTGAGCTCCGCGAGCGGGTCCTCCTCGTGAGTGTCCACACCGCACTGCGTGACGAGCACGTCCGGCCGGAACTCCTGGAGCAGCGAGGGAACCACGGCGTGGAAGGCGCGCTGCCACGCGGGGTCACGGGTGAACGGCGGCAGCGGGATGTTCACCGACGTGCCCTGGGCGTCCGGCCCGCCGAGCTCGGTCACCCGGCCCGTACCCGGAAAGAGCGTCATCGGGCTCTGGTGCAACGAGATGGTCAGCACGCGCGGGTCGTTGTAGAAGGCGGCTTGGGTGCCGTCGCCGTGGTGCACGTCGACGTCGATGTACGCGACTCGGTCGGCGCCGTTGTCCAGCAGCCACGAGATCGCCACCGCGCAGTCGTTGTACACGCAGAACCCGGCCGCGTGGTCGTGCATGGCGTGGTGCAGACCACCTGCGATGTTGATCGCCCGGTTCGTGGCCCCGGTCGCGATCTGCCGTGCTGCCAGCAACGACGCGCCGACCACCAGCGACGTGGCCTCGTGCATGTTGGAGAACACGGGGTTGTCCGGCGTGCCGAGGCCATGGCCGACGTCCCAGCCCACCATCGGCGCCTCCCGCACCGCCGCGATGTACCCCGCGTCGTGGACCCGCTCGATCTCCGCGTCGGGCGCGGGTTCCGGACGCAGCGGCTCGACGCCGTCCAGCACACCGAGCTGGGTGGCCAGAGCCATCGTCAGCTCCAGCCGGACAGGGTTGAACGGGTGGTCCCCGCCCATGTCATAGCCGAGAAGTGCGGGGTCCCACACGACACTGCTTCCGGAGGCTGGCGTACCCATGGCACAACACTAGTCTTAACGCCGTGATCCGACGGTTCGTGTGCGCGGCGGCACTCGCGGCGACGACTACGGCGTTGACAGCCGCGGCGTGTGCCGCGCCCATCACCGGCAACCCGGTCGCCGCCGAACCCGCCGTCACGAACTCCCCCACTCCGGACGTCACCACGACCGAGGAGTCGTACCCCACGCCCCCGTCTGATCCCACCAGCGCCCCACGCCTCACCACTCCCACCACTACCACGACATCCGAGCCGCCGGTGACGATCGCCCACCGCAAGACGATCACCACCGCCCCGGCATGCTCCACTTTCGTCACGGTCGATGACATCGGAAACGTAACGGGTACGAACGCGTCCGCCGAGCCTGAGGACAAAGGCTTCTGCAGCTACACACTCACCCGATCGGGCAACCCGGCCGGTATCGCGCTCGTGGTGCTCACGTCCAGCTTGGAAACCAAAGGCACCACGCCGACGACGTTCGAGGGCAACACCGCGCACCGGCGCAACACGGTCGACACAACATGCGATCTGCGCATCGCGTTGACCGACGACCGGTCGGCGCAGTACCGCGTGCTGTGGGTCAGCCTGGTGCTGACCGGCCACGACGAGCCGGTCTGCGCAGTCGTCGACAAGCTGGCCACGAAAGTGTTCGGCAAGCTGCCCGGCACCTGAAGATCAGCCTGTTTCCGCAGGTCGCGCCGGATCCGACGACCACTGCGACCACGATCCGGGGTAGAGCGCGGCCGGGTGTTGCCCGTCGGTCAGGCCGGACACCTCGAGCGCCAGCACGACCGACGACGCTGTGACACCCGACCCGCAGTAGGCACCGACCGCGGCCGCGTCGTGCACGCCCAGCGAACGAAACCGTTCGGCCAGCGCGGCAACCGGCAACCACCGGCCGTCTTCGCCTGTGTGACCGGCGAAGGGGGCGTTCACGGCACCGGGGATGTGACCGGCGCGCGGATCCACCGGTTCCGTCTCACCGCGGTAGCGCTCCGGTGCCCGTGCGTCGAGCAGAACACCGGATCGGGCGAGTTCGGCCGCGCCGTCGGCGTCGACCGTCGGCATCCCGCCTGGCCGCACCTCGATGTCACCCCGTTGCGGCTGCGGCACTTCCGTGATCACTGGGCGCTCTTCCCCTTGCCACGCCGCGTAACCACCGTCGAGGACAGCCACGTTCGAGTGACCCGCCCAGCGCAGCAGCCACCACGCGCGAGCCGCGACGGAGCCGTTGCCGCCGTCGTAGACCACGACCGCGGAGTCCTGGTTCACCCCGGCCGCACGCAGGACTTCCTGCAGGTCACCGGGCTCCGGCAAGGGATGGCGGCCGCCCTCTCCCGGCGGCGCGGCCAGTTCGGCGTCCAGGTCGACGAACACCGCGCCGGGAAGGTGTCCGGCCACGTAGGACTCACGGCCGGGCGGGCCGCCCAGCGCCCACCGGACGTCCAGCAGCACCGGCGGCGGGGAATTCTTCAGCAGATCAGCCAGTTCCGAAGTGGAGACAAGTGCGCGCACCCCACCATCCTGGCCCGCCGGGCACCTCGGAGTGTCAGTGGGTGCGACTACCATGGACGCCGACGAAGGGGTAGCGGCGTGAACGAGCTCATCGACACCACAGAAATGTACCTGCGCACCATCTACGAACTCGAAGAAGAAGGTGTGGTGCCGCTCCGCGCGCGGATCGCGGAACGGTTGCAGCAAAGCGGGCCGACAGTGAGCCAGACGGTCGGCCGGATGGAACGCGACGGACTGCTCGTGGTCGCCGACGATCGTCACCTCGAACTGACCGACCACGGCAGGGAACTGGCCGTCGCGGTGATGCGCAAGCACCGGCTGGCGGAGCGGCTGCTGGTGGACGTGATCGGTCTGGAATGGGAACACGTGCACAGCGAGGCATGTCGCTGGGAGCACGTGATGAGCGAGGCGGTCGAGCGCAAGCTGGTCAAGCTGCTCGGCAACCCGACCACCTCGCCGTACGGCAACCCGATCCCTGGCCTGGACAAGCTGGGCGAGGGCGAGCCCGCGCCGCCCGCCGAGGCGGACCTGGTGCGGGTGGACGAGGTGGCCCGCCGGGGTGGCGGCAAGGTGGAGATCAGGCGGATCGCCGAACACGTGCAGATGGACCCGGACCTGATGGCCGAGCTCAAGTCGGTCGGCCTGCTGCCGGGTCAGACGGTCAGCGTCGGCCCGTCCAAGGGTGACGGCAACACGATCGAGGTCAGCGGCGCGGGCCACTCCGCCCAGATCGAGCCGTCGGTGCTGCACGCGGTGCTGGCGCGATCCGAGTGAGCCAGGCGGCGCGAGCGGCCGAGGCGTTCGAACGACTGCACGGCCGGCCGCCGGCCGGCGTGTGGTCGGCGCCTGGCCGCGTGAACCTGATCGGTGAGCACACCGACTACAACGACGGCTTCGTCCTGCCGTTCGCGATCCCGCACCGCACCGCGGTCGCGGCGTCGCCCCGCACGGACGACACGATCACAGTCTCGACGCTGCACGACCGCGGCCGCGCGGAGACCGCGGACCCGGTCCGGATCTCGCAGCTGGCGCCCGGCACCGTGACCGGGTGGGCCGCGTACCCGTCCGGCGTGGCGTGGGTTCTGCGCGAGCAGGGCGTCAGCGGCGGTGCGGACCTGGTGATCGCCGGTGACGTGCCTGCGGGGGCGGGCCTGTCGTCGTCGCACTCGCTGGAGTGCGCCACGGCGTTGGCGCTGTTGGGTTTGGCCGGTTCACGCCAGACGACCAGCGACGTCGCCAAGTGGATCCAGCAGGCCGAGAACGATTTCGTCGGCGCGCCAACGGGTCTGCTCGACCAGACGGCGTCGCTGAACTGCACGGAGTCGCACGTGCTGTTCCTGGACGTGCGGTCCGGCGAGGCCGAGCAGGTGCCGTTCGACGCGTCCCGGCACGGCCTGGAAGTGCTCGTGATCGACACCAGGGCCAACCACTCGCACATCGGGTCCGGCTACGGCGAGCGCCGCCGCGGCTGTGAGGAGGCGGCCGCGCTCCTCGGCATCCCCGCCCTGCGCGACATCGAACTCCCCGGGCTCGACGGCGCTCTCGCGAAGCTGCCCGAGCACCTGCGGCCGCTCGTGCACCACGTCGTGACCGAGAACGACCGCGTGCTGCGTACCGTCGCTTTCCTGCGTGCGGACAAGTACGCGGAGATCGGCCCGTTGCTCAGCGAGTCCCACGCGAGCCTGCGCGACGACTACCGCGTCTCGTGCGACGAGCTGGACGTGGCCGCGGAGGCGGCTGAAGCCGCCGGTGCGCTGGGTGCCAGGATGATCGGCGGCGGCTTCGGCGGGTCCGCGATCGCGCTGGTGCGTGCCGAGGCCCGTGCCGAGGTCGAGGCGGCGGTCACCGGGGCTTTCGCCGAACGGTCGTTCACCGCGCCGCGGATGTTCACCGGCGTGCCGTCGGCGGGCGCGGGCCAGGATCTCTGACAGTGACTTCGGAAGGGGACACGAGTGAAGCTGCTCGTCACGGGCGGTGCTGGGTATGTGGGCAGCAACTGCTCCGCGCGGCTCGTCGAAGCGGGCCATGAGGTCGTCGTGGTCGACGACCTGTCGACCGGGCACGCGGACGCGGTGCCGGAGGGGTGCAGGCTGATCCAGGCCGACTTCGCCGACGTGGCGAGCACGGTGCTGGGCGAGGGCTTCGACGGCGTGCTGCACTTCGCGGCGAAGTCCCTGGTCGGCGAGTCGATGCAGGACCCGGCGAAGTACTGGCACGGCAACGTGGTCAACTCGCTGCGGCTGCTGGACGCGATGCGTGAGCACGGCACCCCGCGCCTGGTCTTCTCCTCGACCGCGGCGGTCTACGGCGAACCCGACGAGGTCCCCATTCCGGAGACAGCGCCAACCCGCCCGACGAACACGTACGGCGCCACCAAGCTGGCCGTCGACCACATGATCACCTCGTACGCGGCGGCACACGGCCTGGCCGCGGTCAGCCTGCGGTACTTCAACGTGGCAGGTGCCCAGGGCCGCTACGGCGAGCGCCACACCACGGAAACCCACCTGATCCCCCTGGTCCTGCAGGTGGCGACAGGCGACCGCGAGCACATCGCGATCTACGGCGACGACTGGCCGACCGAGGACGGCACCTGCGTGCGTGACTACATCCATGTCACGGACCTGGCGAACGCCCACCTCCTGGCGATCGAAAACGCGACCGAGGGCAAGCACGCGATCTACAACCTCGGCAACGGCACCGGCTTCTCGGTCAAGCAGGTCATCGACGCCTGCCGCGAGGCCACCGGCCACGAGATCCCGGCCAAGGTGGCGCCCCGCCGCGCGGGCGACCCGGCAGTCCTGGTGGCCTCCAGCGAGCGCGCCCGCACGGACCTCGGCTGGAAGCCGGAGCGCGCCGACATCGCCTCCATCGTCAACGACGCCTGGACCTTCACCCAGTCCCGCTAGGCATCCACCCCTGAACCCGAAGCACCCGCGCCGCTGGCTGGCGCGGGTGCTTCGCTGTTCCTACGCCTCCTCCACTTCACAATTTGGTCTGCCCAGAGCCGATGTGAAGCCAGTCGGGTTCCACCGTGATCCACGTCTTCCGCACCGAAGAGGCCGGACCCATCAGCCACCGTAGAGCTTCTAACTGCGGTTATGTGTCCTTTGCCGGCAAAAGAGCTTAGCCACAGCGCAGGAAAGCCTGCCACCCATGTCAGCTGCACTGACGCGTACAGATATGAGTTCACAAATTCGAGTACGTTTAAGTGCTTGACCGTGAGATGGGCGCCCGGCTACCGTGGTGTCAACGCGAGCGAACCATCGGCGACTGCGCAGAGAGCGCCACTGAGAGAACAATGCCCCAGGCGGCATGCCGAAGCAGAGGCGGACCTGGGGCCTACACGAGCATTGTATCACGGCCGTGGGCTGCCACGCTGCTCCTTCAGAGGGGGATCATGATGACCGCTACCGACGACCCGAACGCTTGGATCCCCCAAGCGCTGTCCGAGGCGCGCTTCGGCAAATACCTGGACGCCCATGGCGGTGACGTGGACGCCGCGTTCCACATGTACGTCTGGACTGTCAGCGTGGGTGGGGCGTTCTACCCGTTGCTGCACTTCGCCGAGATAACCCTGCGCAACGCGCTGCACAGCGCGTTGGTCGCGGAGTTCGGCCGCGAGGACTGGTGGACGGTTGCTCCGCTCACTGACTACAGCCAGAACCTGGTGAAGAAGGCACAGGAGAAGATCTCCGGGTCGGCGACACCTCCGAACCCCAACCAGGTCGTGGCGAAGCTGACCCTCGGTTTCTGGGTCTCGCTGCTCAGCGACACGTACGACCGCGCATTGTGGGTCCCGGCCCTGCACCGTGCCTTCCCCGGCTACAAGGGACGCAGGGACCGACTCCACGCCGAACTGGAGGCCTTGCGGGATCTACGCAACCGCGTGATGCACTTCTCGCCTCTCAAGGGGCGCGACCTGCGGGCCGACCATGCCGCGATCTACCGGTTGTACGGCTATCTGTCCGCTGGGTTGAGCGCGGCCATGCGCAAGATCGACCAGGTCCCGAATGTGCTCTGGCAGCGTTGATCGGTGAGGATGGCACCCATGACCGAAGGGGGCGAGGGGCTGTCCCTCACCGACATCGCGGAGCTCGCGGGAGTCGGCGTCAGCGCGGCGAGCAACTGGCGCAGGCGACACGCCGACTTCCCCACTCCCACCACCGTGGCCGGCCAGGAGTTGTTCGCGTCCGCTGAGATCGCGCGTTGGCTCGACCAGCGGAAGATCGCCCGCAACGGGCTCGGTCCGGATGAGGCTCCCGGTACCACCTACGGCGACAGGTTCAGACGCAACGGCGGAGCGGCCGCCCCAGCCGCACAGGCAACGGCCACGCAGACAACCCCGGCGGCTGGCCGCGAAATGGTCGCTCAACTGTGGGAGATCATGGATCTGTTGCGCGGCGACCTGGACCGGGCGTCAGCCACCGAGTTCCTGATGAGCCTGCTGTATGTCCGCTCCACCGCCCCGGAGATCTGGCGGGATGTCACCGAACAACGGTACTGGGACGACGCAAGCCTGCTGCTGCGTTCCATACCGGTCCATGATCTGGGCCCTCCGCTGTCGATCCCCGACGCACGCACGACACTCGGCGGGCAGCAGTGGTTGCAGGTGATCCAGCTGTTCGATCAGATCGATCTGGCGGCCGCCGATCCAGGAACGCTCTATGAAGCACTACTGAACAGCTTTCACCGCGATTTCGGGCGACGGGGTGGCCACTTCACCCCTCGTCCAGTGATACGCCTGATGACCGAAATCCTCCTCGATCCCCGAGAATCGAGCACGGTGTACGACCCCGCATGCGGCTCCGGCGAACTGTTGGTGGCCGCCGCACAACAGGGAGCCGCGTCGGTGTCCGGTCAGGCACTGAACGAGCGATCGCAACGGGTGTCGTTGTTCAACATCATCCTGCACGGCGCCAAGGCAAACGTGCGGCTCGGCGGCCCCCAAGTGACGGACGGGGCGTTCACCGACAGGCAGTTCGACATCATCCTCACCAATCCCCCCTTCAACCTGCCGATCCCCGACGCGGCATTGGACGAACCCTGGCCTTATGGCGTACCGCCGAGAAGCGATGCGAACTTCGCGTGGCTCCAGCTCGCGGTCACGGGCTTGAAGCCTGGTGGACGCGCAGCCGTGCTCATGCCGAACGGTGCATCGTTCACCGCCGGAGCGAACGCCAAGATCAGACAAGCGATGGTCGATGCGGGCGTGATCGCCGGGATCATCGCGTTGCCCGCAGGAATGTTCGCCGACACCGGAATCCCGGTGTCGCTCTGGCTGCTGCAACGCCCCGAAGCGAACAAGCCGACGCCGCCGGAGATCCTGTTCATCAACGCCGCGGCAGAGAACGGGCCCCCTAACAGGGACGGAAAGCGCCTCTTGAGCCCCGAGCTCCAGGATAGGATCGTCGAGACCTACCACGGCTGGCGCGACCTCGGCGACTCGTGGAGACTCGACGGCGCCGAAGACTTCAGTCGCTCAGTCGGCATACCAGAGATCCAGCAACAGAACTACAACCTTGAACCTCAGCGATATGTCGGTGCCTCGTCCGCCACCACAACGTCGGCCACATTCGAATCCGTGCAGCGAGAACTGGACGAGCTGACAAACAGGACAGACAGGGTTCGTCACGAGATCGCCGACCGCGTTTCCACACTCCACGGCCGGGCTTCGGCGGAGAAGCGGAACGTGTACCTGGGCGACATCTGTGAAGTCCAGGCAGGACCAGGCACAGTGGACAGGACACTGGGCCACTTCGTCGAGGCCTGGGATCGACTCGTGCTGCCACGAAACATCAAAACCGGCTACCTCAGTCACAAGGACCTGGACACCGTGCAGCCCCAAACCGCCGCGAAACTCACGAAGTACGCACTCAAGCCAGGAGACGTCGTGTGCGCGCGATCAGGGACGCTCGGCCGCCACGGACTGGTCCGCGCCGAGGAGGCCGGATGGCTGATGGGCCCAGGCTGCATGCGCATACGACCGTCGGCCGACGACGTGGATCCCACATACCTCGTGCACTACCTGAACTCGCCGGAAGCGCAGGAGTGGATCAAAGACCACTCCCGCGGCACCGCGATCCCGAACATCAGCACCAGCGCGATGAAAACACTGGTGGTCCCACTCCCACCGATCGCGGCGCAACGAGAAATCGCAGCCGCAGTCGACGCCATCACCATCGAGATCGAGCAGCACAAGCAAGCAGTCGCGGCGACGATGCGCCTGCGAGATGCGATATTCCCGCTCACCGGCGCGGTAGTGAGTCCTTCCATGACCAACCCGAAGAACTCTTCGTCAACCCGCTGACGGAGTCAATGTGACACACCTGTTTCCCAAGCGGGCAAGCCTTTCGTTGATTGAGGCGATCACCAACACGGCCTCGAAGCGGACGACTAGTTGTCATCGCGGGTAGCCACTGCCCGGTTGTGTTTAAGCCGGTTGATGCAGCACTCGGCCGCGTGTCGCTGCTTGCAGATCTCCGATCGAACACGGGTTGTCGGCCACCCACACGGCCACGGCGCAGTTGGTGATCGGACTGGTCAGCTGGTGCCGGGATCGCCGCCACGACGCCTCAGGTAGTCACGATTCGCCCGAGAGCTGTAGGCCAGCGCCCGATCCGGCCGGGTTTCATAATCGGCCCGCACCAACGCGGGCGAACATCGCGGTCCGCCCAACGGGGCGCTCCCCTTCGGGTGGTGGTTAAGGTTAATCCTCCTCACGGCGGTCGAGCAGCGGTGACTGCCATGCGCTGGGCGACCGCTGCCGTGTTCAGTCGGGGCGTGAGTACCTGGCGAGTACTCACTGCCCCGGCTGCGACGTTCTCGAGTTACTCGTTCGTGGATGGTGGGGTGTGGGGTGGGTGGGGTTTCGATGGGTCTGGGGCGTGGATTTCCCATGGTCGGGGGCCGTCTGCCGTAGGTGGGCGTTGGGTGTGGGGTTCGAGGGGTTCCGCCGGGTCGATGAAGGCTTGGGCAACCGCTGCGGCTACTGAATCGGGTGGCATGCCGTAGTCCATAGAAGTGCGTAGGAGGTTGGCGAAGCTGTGCTGGGGGTCGGACTCCAGTGCGAGGTCGGCCGCGACTCCGGCCATGACGCCATCGCCGCGCAGGAACGCTGTGAGGGCGAGTAGGCAAGCCGGTTCGGCGCGATGGGGATCCGGTAGGGCACGGACCAGTTCGGCCCACGCTTCTTCGATGGGACGGCCGATGCTCGTCACCTCCGGGCGGAGGCATCCGTCGCGGACACGCATGTTCCTCAACGCGACGGCCACATCGACCAACTCTTGTTCGTCCGGCGCCCACACACCGTCACGGACCTTCTGGATCAGGTCGGCAAGCAACTGTTGGGCAACGGTTTCATCCTGGTCCCGCGCGAGGGCCGCTTCGATCCGGTCCGCTCGCGCGGCTACCGGCGCGGGGTCGGGCGGTTCGAGGGTGGCGCGGATGTCGGCTTTGCTGTCGTACGTCACCGTGCCCATGCAGGCGGCGGTGGCGGCGAGTTCGGAGGCAGCCGGGTCCGGTACGACACCGTTGCACTCGAGATCCGAATAGCACCACCAGGTGGCGTTCTCCTCGATCGCGGACACCCAGTACGCATGGTGCACGATCACTCCGGACGTCGTGAACACGGCGGTGAGCGCGTCGACGAGATCCTTGTGCGGCAGAGGATCCGGCGGACTCGCGGTGCCGTCGGACACGATGATCACGGACACGCCGAAGGAGTTGGCGCGCAACACGGGCAGCTTCAGCTGCTCAGCCAACGAGAAGTAGAGATCCTGTGTGGGTATGTCGGCACGCAGGCAGAGCGTTATCTGGGTACGCCCGGCGCCCGCGTACACACAGATCACCACGGAATCGCTCGGCTTGAACCCGAGAAGGTAGGGGACCGCCGCGATCAGGTCGCCGTTGCCTCGGAGGTTGATTCGGGAATGCTGTTTCGTCTGCATGGTTCGACTCTGCCTTTTTCTGGTTGGGGTGGGCAGAGGTCGGTGTGGGCGGTTGTGGACAACCGCCCGCTGTGGATTATTGGGTTTTTTGATCTTGTTCGGGATGCGGCGGGTTTGGGGGTGGTGTATCTTGCCGCTTTTTGGTCAGGTTGGGGGAGTTCGGTCAGGTGGAGCATTGTGCTGGCGTAGTCGCCGGTCGGCAACGTGGCTTCCAGGCCGTGGTGCAGCAGGACCGCCCCGCTGTATTCGTCCACATCGGAACGATAGCGGGCTGACGGGTTCAAAGCCCTGAGGCGCACAGGGAGTGGCGGCTTGCCGAAGTTGACAGTGGGCCGCCACAACAGGACCACAACCTCGTCGCCCAGGGTGTACTGGACGCCGGTGACCGGCCCCGCCGAAAGCTCGTACCGCACGCCGTGCTGGACGACGTGCCGGATTTCCTTGTACCGCCGCAGCAGATCGGTGGCCTCGGCCAGTTCCTCCCGCGTCCAGTTCAGCAGGTTCCCGCCGATGCCCCAGCACTCCGGCCATCGCCACGTGGAACCGGAACGCCAGCGGGATCACCCGTCCGGTGAGCTGGTTGGGGCTGTCGGTCACCCAGGCCGACATCGTCCTCGCCGGGTACAGTGTGCTGTAGCCACGCTGGATGTGGATGCGGTCGAGGGCGTCCGTGTTGTCCGACGTCCACGCCTGGTCCGTCCGGGCCAGCATGCCGAGGTCGATTCGCCCGCCGCCGCCCGAGCAGGCTTCGATCCGCAGCCCGGGGTGGTCGGCCCGGAGCCGGTCGACGATCGCGTACACGTACCGGACGTGGTCGATCCGCTGTCCGGGTTCACCATCTCCGGCTCCACCCACAGCCCGAACCGCATGCCCAGCCGGTGCACCTCGGCGATCAACGGATCCAGCCCGCCGGGGGAACTTCTCGGTGTTCACGGTCCAGTCGCCGAGTCCAGCGGTGTCGTCCGTGCGTGCGCCGAACCAGCCGTCGTCCATCACGAACAACTCGCAGCCCAGCGCCGCGGCCCGTGCGGCCAGGCTTTTCTGGTTCGTCTCGTTGACGTCGAACTCCATTGCCTCCCAGGAGTTGTAGACGACCGGGCGGGTCTCGTCGGCGTGGGGCAGCACGTGGTCGCGCACATACGCGTGCCAGCTCCGTGAAGCTGATTCGATCCCGTTGGGGGTGTACAGCCCCGCGAGCATAGGGGTCTCCCATTCCTCGCCGGGATGCAACCGCCAGGTCACGCCTTCGTGCCCGAAGCCACCGCTGAAGCTGGTCTGCCCGGATGGCGTGTGCCGCACGGTGATCCGCCACGACCCGCTCCACGCCAGCGCACCGCTCCACACTTCGTCGCCGTCCCGCACGAACAGCCACGGGTTTGCTTGGTGACTGGACGTGCCGCGACGGCTGGTGAACACGGTCTCGCCGTACACCAATGGCGTGTGCTGCAACTGGAATTCGTTCGACCAGCCGCCGACCGTGTGCGTGACCTCGTACCCGGATCGACAGGGCAGGAACCAGGACGCGGAATCCGTGCGCAGCAACGTGATCGGCTGGCCCGCGCCGGTGTGGCGCAAGTGGTCCAGCGTTCGACGACATCCGTGTCCGCGCTGACCCGGTAGTGCAGCACGACTTCCTACGGGTAGTGCCGGTCGGCGAACCGGACCGCAAGGTGGCCGCCCTCGATGATGTTTCCCCCTTCCTGCACTGGCGGGACGTTCCGTTGGCTGACCTGTTGGCCGAGAAGATCGACCTGGAGATCACGGTCGACAACGACGTCAAGGCGATCACAGTGGCCGAGCGCTGGTTCGGCGACGGGATCGGCGCGGACTCGTTCGCGCTGGTCACGTTGGGAACCGGGATCGGCTGCGGGCTGGTGGTCCACGGCCGCGTGGTGACCGGGTCGCACGGGGTTGCCGGGGAGATCGGGCACATCCCGGTCTTCGGTGACGGACCGCTGTGCCATTGCGGCGCGACGGGGTGCGTGGAGGCCATCGCGTCGACGGACGTGATCGTGGACCAGGCGAGGACCACAACCGGCGAGCGGGACCTGACCATCGACGAGGTCATCACCGGTGCCCGGATGGGCGACGAGGCCCTGCGGCGGGTGTTCGCCAGGGCGGGTGTGGCGATCGGCCGCGGCCTCGCCGCCATGGCGAACCTCGTCGGGCCGGAGCGGATCATCGTGTCCGGCGAGGGTTTGGGCGCGTACGACCTGTTCACCGACGAGATCAGGGAAACCTTTGGCACGCAGGCGTTCGGCGCCGCCGCGCACTGCGAGCTCATCCTCCGCCCGCTGCCGTTCGAGGAGTGGGCACGTGGCGCGGCGGCGATCGCCGTGCAGACGCTGTTCATCACCTCGTAAGGGAGCGCGATGCTGAAACGACGTCGAGATCTCGTGGTCGATCGACATCGCCTACGTCGAGGCCTGGAAGAAGTCCTCGAACGGCTGGCGGATCGACACGGACGTCGAGTGCTACTGCGACACGTTGGTCACGTGGGAGGACTCGGTCAACGACCGCTGGAAGGACCTGCCGCGCAGGACGGTCCGCGATGTGTGGGCGGACCGCACCCTCGGCCGCTTCGCCGACGGGTTCGAGGCCACGATCCCGCCGCACGGCAGCAAACTGCTGAAGGTCTGGTGACCACACCTGAGAAGAACGCCGGTACGCGCGGTACCGGCGTTCTCTCATGCCTTGGACGTGACCAGTACAGCGGTCGCGTTGTCCTTGCCGCCGAGCACCATCGCGGTGTCCACCAGAGTCGACACGCGGGACAAAGCCGTCGTGCCCTCCTCGGCCAACACGCCCTGGATGACTTCCCGTGACACGACCTTGTGCACGCCGTCGCTGGACAGCAGCAAGCTCTGCACACCGGTCACGGTCGTCCGCCCGACGCGTTCCTCGGACGTGGTCCGCAACGAATTGGTCACCACGTGCTCCATCCGCGGCGTGGGAACCGTGTCGTGCAGCCGGAAGTACTCGGCCATGGTCTGGTCGCTCGTCGCCTGCTTGAGCTCGACACCGTCCCATGCGTACGCACGTACGTCCCCTACCCACGCGATGTCGTAACCGTCTTCGGTTGGCATCGCGACAACCAGCAAGGTGTCAGCGCCCGTGTTCAAAGCTTCCAGTGCTCGCTGTGCCGCGAGCACCGCTTCGACCGGCCCGGCCGCCACCGATGTCCTGGCCGCCACATCCGAGGCGACCCGAGCGGCCTCACCCGCCCACATCGTGTCGCCGATGCCGTCCGCCAGCGCGAAGACCACGCTGTCGCCGTCCATGGACGCGCCGACCGCGTCCGCGTTGAACTGCCTGCCGCCCTGGCGGCTGGCAGTGTCCCAGCTCATCACTTCGTTGCGGAGCATGTCGCGCCCTCCACCTCTTGCCACTGCGGCCCCCGACAGCCGCCGATGACTCCAGAGTCCTCTCACCAACTGAACAACACCTGAGGACACGACATGCCCGCGCTGTGAAAGCTCACAGCGCCTCGCGCAGCGCTCGCTTTCCGCCGAGAATCGGCAGGTCAAGGCGGGTGTCGTCGACGTCGAGGGTGATCCCGGCGCCCGGTTTGGGGCGCAGGGTGTAATCGAAGTCACTCGACAGCAGCACGAACTCGATCTTGTGACCGGCCTGGACGAGGTAGTCCTTGGGTTCCAGCCGAACCTCGATCGAGTACTCGCGGCCCGGCGTGACCGGCAGCGTCAGCCAGGGGCTCAGCCTGTTCTGCGGGTCGGTCCAGCCCCGGGTGATGATCTTGCTGGTGCCGTCCGGCGCCCGGTCGACGAGCAGCGCGGTCACGTTGGCCGCCGGGCGGCTGAACGACGTGCGCAGGTCGACCTTGCCGCGGCCGGAGAGCCTGACCGCCTTCTTGGTCGTGCCGGTCGAGTACGACAGCCGGTTGGGCGAGCTGGCGGCGTTCACCAACGTCTCGGCGGTCTTGGTCGCGTCGTCGGTCAACGATTCGGTGACCGAGCGGTGCGTGGGCGAGGTGCCCAGGGTGCCGCGGGTGGCACCACCGGCGCCGAGGTACAGCGAGGCGGACGACGTGCCCGGCGCGGGCCACTCGGCTTCGTCGACCCAGGTCTTGTCCTCACGCTGGATCGTCGCGCGCGGCTCCTTCTCCACACCGTTCTGCTGCTTGTAGAGGTAGCGCGTGAACCAGCGGTTCAGCGTGACCAGCCACTCGTCGCGGCGGAGGCTGTACGGGTCCGCGTGCGCGGCCTGGTGCCACCAGATCTTGTGCGGCACACCGGCCTTCTTGATCCCCTCGTACCACTGCTCGGCGTTGAGGCCCTTGACGTTCCAGTCGCTCAGGCCGTGCACGACGAGCGTCGCCGCGCGGACGTTGCGCACGTCCTTGACGTAGTTGCGCTCGTGCCAGAACGGGCTGTAGTCGCCGGTGACGCGGTCCTGCTCGCGTTCGATCTCGTCCAGCACGGGCTTGCAGATCTCCTGGTCCGCCCTGGTGTAGACGTACCTGGCGAGCACGTCGAGGTCCTCGCCCTGGAACGTGCCCGGCGCGACGACGGCGCCGTCCTGGCGGTAGTAGTCGTACCAGCTGGAGATCGCGGCGATCGGCACGATCGCGTCAAGACCGCGGACACCGGTCGTGGCCACGGCGTTGGGCAGGGTGCCGTTGTAGGACACGCCCATCATGCCGACGCTGCCGGTCGTCCACTTCGCACTCACCGGGGCGCCCGCCGCGTCCTTGGCCCGCGCGCGGCCGTTGAGCCAGTCCACAACGGACTTCGCGCCGATGGTCTCGTTGCGGCCACCGGACGTCGGGCACCCGGTCGACTGGCCGCTGCCCAACGACTCGCCGTACACCACGGCGAAACCGCGCGCTGTGAAGTACTGCTCGTAACGCCAAGTGATGGCGGGGTTGGGGCCGAGCGCGGCGGCCACCCGCTCGTCACCGGCCGTGCCCCGCCGGTGGTGTCCCGGCCAGGACGGCGAGTTCAGTTCGACGTCCACATTGTGGTTCGCGACGTCGTTGCCGCCCGCGTAGTACGGCGAAGCCTGGTACACGACGGGGACCTTCAGGCCTTGCTCGGTCGCGCGCGGCCGGACCACCTCGACGTGCACGAGGTCGTCCTTGCCGTCGCGGTCGCTGTCGACCGGCGCGGTCACCCACAGGCTCTCACGCACGACATCGGTCGGGTCGAACACGGGCTGTGCTTGACCGTCTTTGAACACGGGCCCCTGCGCGGCGTTCGCCACCGCGGGGATTACAGGCAGTGCCACGGCAACCGCTGCCAGTACGGTCACTACTCGCCGCACGACAACCCCTCACTACGAGTTCGAAACACGTCAGCCTGAACCCTTCATGTGTCGTCTTGACCAGTCAAGACTCCGGAAGTCGCATTCTTGCCCCGTCCGTTCTCCCCCGGGGCGGCCTTCAACGCGATCGCCAGCAGCGCGCCCGCGATCATCACCGCACCCACGACCCAGAGCCCGGTCTTCTGCGAACCGGTCAGGTCCTCCAGCCCGCCGGTGATGTACGGCGCGGCGAAGCCGCTGACGTTGCCGAGCGAGTTGATCAGCGCGATCCCGCCCGCGGCGGCCGTCCCGGCGAGGAACGTCGACGGCAGCGCCCAGAACGTCGGCAGCGCACAGCAGATCCCGATCGCGGTGATGCTCACCGCGACCATCACGGCGAACGGGCTACCCAGGTACAACGCGACCGGGATGGCAACGCCGCCAACGATCATCGGCAACGCCACGTGCCAGACGCGTTCCCCCGTCCGGTCGCCGTGCCTGGCCCAGAACACCATCGCGATCCCGCCGAGGACGTACGGCACCGCGGTGATGAGTCCACGTTCGACGATCGAGAACGTGGTGCCGAACTGCTTCTGGAACCCGGCGATGATGCTCGGCAGGAAGAACCCGAGCGCGTACAGGCCGTAGACGTTTCCGAAGTAGACGAACGCGAGGCCGATGATCCGCCTGTTCGTCAAGGCTTTGCGCAACGGCCAGTGGTGCTCCCGTTCGGTCGCGGCCCGCTCGGCGTCGAGCTGGTCCTGCATCCATTTGCCCTCTTGCGGGGTGAGCCATTTGGCGTCGGTCGGCCGGTCAGTGAGGAAGAACCACGTGACGAAGGCGAGCAGGATCGCCGGGACACCCTCGACCAGGAACATGAACCGCCACCCGGCCAAGCCGAAAACCCCGTCGCCGTGCCGGATCAGCAACGCCGAGACGGTCGCGCCGATCGCGCTGGAGATCGGGATGGCCACCATGAACCACGCGACCATCCGCGCGCGGTAGCGAGCCGGGAACCAGTATGTGAGATAGAGGATGATGCCGGGGAAGAACCCGGCTTCGGCGACACCCAGCAGGAACCGCAGGATGATCAGCACAGTCGCGTTGGGCACGAACGCGATCGCGGTGGCGATCACACCCCAGCTGATCATGATCCGGGCGATCCACCTGCGCGCGCCGAACCTGTGCAGCGCCAGGTTGCTCGGCACCTCGAGGATGAGGTAACCGATGAAGAAGATCCCCGACGCGAAGCCGAACGCGGTCGCGGTCAGCGACAGCTCCTTCGACAGTCCGGCGGGCCCCGCGAAACCGATGTTGACCCGGTCGAGGTAGTTGACGAAGTACAGCAACCCCAGGTACGGCACCAGCCGCCGAGCTGCCTTACGCCACGTGACGTCCCCGAATGGCCGCTCCAGTGAGTCCATTGTGGCATCCCAGTACCGAAAACCCTTGACGTCAACCCTATGCTCGGGGTTGTGCCGGAATATCCGTTGTACGGAGAAGACCACGAGCGGGGCGACCTCGCTCCATAGCCAGGACCGCGTCCGCAGCACACGTGTGTCCGTTTCCCGGCTATTTCCGTAAGGATTCCCACGAATCATGAAAGACTTCGTCTCCGCGCTGCCCAAAGTCGAACTGCACGTCCACCTGGTGGGCTCCGCTTCCATCCCCACGGTGCTCGAACTCGCCCGCCGCCACCCGGACGGCGGTGTGCCGACCGAAGAGCAGGCGCTGAAGGACTTCTACGAGTTCCGCGACTTCGCGCACTTCATCGAGATCTACGTCAAGGTCAACGCGTTGGTGCGCACCGGCGCCGACGTGCTGGCGCTGCTGCTGGGCCTGGCGCGTGACCAGGCGCGGGACAACGTCCGCTACGCCGAGGTGACCGTCACGCCGACGTCGCACCTCGCCATGGGGATCGAACCGGACGAACTGGCCGAGACCCTCGACCAGGCCCGCGACCAGGCCCGCGAGCAGTACGGCGTCGAGTTCGGCTGGATCTTCGACATCGACGGCGTGCTCGGCAAGGACGGCGGCCCGCGGACCCTGGACTGGGTGCTCAGGCACCGCCCGGAAGGCACGGTCGCGCTCGGTCTCGGCGGGCCGGAGATCGGCGTGCCGCGCGAGTGGTTCCGCGAGCAGTTCGCGGTCGCCGCTGACAACGGGCTGCGCTGTATCCCGCACGCCGGGGAGACAACAGGCCCGGCGACCATCTGGGCCGCGATCAACGAACTGCACGCCGAGCGGATCGGGCACGGCACGAGCGCCGCGCAGGACCCGAGGCTGGTGAGCTACCTGGCCGAACACCAGATCCCCCTGGAGGTCAACCCGACGTCCAACATCCGCACCAAGGCCGTCGACACGATCGAGAACCACCCGCTGCCCGAACTGGTCGCCGCGGGTGTGCCGGTCGCGCTCGGCACCGACGACCCCGGCATGTTCCACACCACCCTCAACCAGGAGTACTTGCTCTGTCACGAGGTGTTCGGTTTCGACCGAACCGGGCTGGCGGATCTGGCGAGCACGGCCGTCCGGGTGTCCTACGCGCCTGACGAGGTCAAATCGGCCATCCTCGAGGAGATAGCGGCGACCAGCCGATCCTGATCGATCACATCGGGGCACCGGTGTTGCTGCGATCCGGGCTCAACCCTTAACACCTCGGGCTACTGTGGGGATCATCACCGGACAACGGGGAGTCAACCGGTAGCGAGGGGCGGGGTGGCGCATGGTCGTAGGTGACCTCGGATGACGATCACCAACCATCGAGCCGCCCGCAACGGACCGTTACGCCAGGTCACCGAGCTGACACGGACAACGCCCGGTGTACTCGGCGCGCTCGCACTGCTGCTTGTCGTCGTAGGGGTGACAGCGGGTGTGTTCACCGCTGTCAGCGTGCAGCGGCGAGCGCAAGCGTTGGCGGACCTCGCTACCAGGAGCGGCCCGCTCAGTGTCGCCGCTCAGGAGATCTACCGGAGCCTGTCGGACGCGGACGCCACAGCGAGCGGGGCGTTCCTGGCGGGCGGTCTCGAACCGCCCGCCGTGCGCGCCCGGTACGAGCAGGACATCGCGCAGGCCAGCAACGCGCTGGCGATCGCCGTCGCGGCCCGTGAACCCGCCGACGTGACGGCCCCCGGCAGCCCGCTGACGACGCTTTCCGGGCAGCTGCCCGTGTACACCGGCCTGGTCGAGACCGCCAGGGTGAACAACCGCCAGGGTCTGCCGTTGGGTATCGCGTACCAGCGTGAGGCGTCCACCTTGATGCGCACGCAGCTGTTGCCCGCAGCGCAGCAGCTCTACGACGACGAAGTCGGCCGTGTGTCGACCGACCAGAACCGCGCGGGCGAGTTCCCGTTCACGGAGTTGCTGCTGGGCCTGGCGGTGCTGGGCGTGCTGGTCGTCGCGCAGGTCTACGTGCGGCGGCGGACCAACCGCGTGTTCAACGTCGGCCTGGTCGCCGCGACCGGGGCGGCGGTCATCTCGCTGGTGTGGGTGTCCGTCGCGGCGTTCAGCGTGATCTCGAGCGTGGACGACAGCCGCATCGACGGCTCCATCCAGGTCGATGTGCTGGCACGAGCCCGGATCGCGACCCTGCAGGCCCGGACCGACGAGACGCTCACCCTGGTCGCCCGCGGCACCGGCAAGGTCTACGAGGACGACTTCGACCAGGTCAGCATGTCGTTGACCGGACTGCTCAACGAAGCGATGGGCAAGGTGACCGACGGCGCGGTCTCGACCAGGGTCGCCTCGGCGCGGGCGAACACCGAAGCCTGGCTGCGTGCCCACGAGGAACTGCGCAAACAGGACGACGGCGGCAACTACGCGGCCGCGGTGCGGCTCGCGATCGAAACCGTCCCGGACGGCACCTCGACCGCCTTCAACAAGCTCGACACCGATCTACGGGAGGCGATCGGGCAGACCAGAGCCGCTTTCAACGCCCGGATCCGGGACGCCAGCGACGCTCTCGGTGGCACAGTGGTGGTGGTGTCGCTCCTGGCCGCCGTCGTGGCAGTCGGGGCAACCGCGGGGCTGTGGCAGCGTCTCAAGGAGTACAGATGAGACTCGCACTGATATCGGCCGCGGTCGTGACCGTGCTGACGGGGCTGGCGGGATGCACGTCGAGCACGGGCACCACGACAATCCCGTCCGTCACCGCCGCGGTGCCCAAGCCCGCGAACGCGGCGGACCTGACCGCGCCGCCGTCGGCGGCCGTGCAGGAATGCGGCGACAAACTGGCCAGCCTGCGGCCGTTGAACCCGATGCCGAAGCCCGGCGCGATGCCCGGCGGCTCGACGATGGAGAAGATCGTCCAGCGCGGCAAGCTGATCGTCGGCGTGGACCAGAACACCTACAACGTCGGCTTCCGCAACCCGTTCACCGGCGACATCCAGGGTTTCGACATCGACATGGCCCGTTCCATCGCGGCCGCCCTGTTCGGCGACCCGGACGCGATCCAGCTGCGCGCGGTCACCTCCGACCAGCGGATCCCGATGCTGAAGTCCGGCGAGGTGGACATCGTCGTGCGCACCATGACCATCACCTGCGACCGGCTGGTCGACGTGAACTTCTCGGCGGTGTACTACGAGGCGCAGCAACAGGTGCTCGTGAAGAAGAACTCCGGTTTCACCGGGATGGACTCGTTGGGTGGCAAGCGGGTCTGCGCCACCAAGTCCTCGACGTCGTTGCGCAACATCGCGAACGCGCCGTCCAAACCGATCGGCGTGTCGGTGTCGGACTGGACCGACTGCCTGGTGATGCTGCAGCAGGGCCAGGTGGACGCGGTGTCCACCGACGACGTGATCCTGGCCGGGATGGCCGCGCAGGACAAGTACACCGAGGTCGTCGGGTCCTCGGTGGCCGCGGAGCCGTACGGGATGGCCATTCCCAAGCAGAACGTGGATTTCGTCCGGTTCGTCAACGGTGTGCTGGAACAGGTCCGCGCGAACGGCACGTGGAAGGACTCGTACGGCCGTTGGCTGGACGGCCTGATCCCCGGACCGCCGCCCGCCCCGCCGGTGCCCCGGTACAAGGACTGACTGTGCTGAGCCACGATGAGGCCGGCCGCGCTCTGCGACGGCTCGGCGAGGAAAGCGACCGGATGGCCGACGCGCTGGTCGCGATGGACACCCACGCCGGTCACCAACTGCTGCGCAACGCCGCGCTGAAAGGGCTGACGAAGCGCCGGTGGGCCGAGACGAGCGCGACGATGACCGTGCTCTGGGAGCAGTTCAACCTGCACCGCCGGATGGTCGAACTGGCCAAGGACCTGTTGGACCGCAGGGACATCGGCGCGTTGACGACGGTGCTGACCGACCCGGTGGTCGAGTTGAACGCCCAGCAGCTGCCGATCGAGCAACGCAGTCTGACCGGCCCGGCGATCGTGAGCGAACGCGTCACGCTGACCGATCTGGTCGAGCGGATGAAGGCCGCGTACAAGGCGATCACGGAGGTCCTCGCCGCCGCGGACACCGCGTGGACGACGACGATCGCGCGGGTCGACCCGTTGGAGACCCAGCTGCGCACGGTGTCCGCGCTGGCCACGTCACTCGGCGTGGACGACGTCGCGCTGCCCAAGATCGCCGCGGAACTCGGGCACATCAGGGAGCTGGCGCTGGCCGACCCCCTGGCGCTGGACGCCGAGCAGTCGGCGCACTCGTGGGACCGGCTGGCAGGCGAACTGGAGGACGTGCGGACGCGGCTGTCCCGGCTGTCGTCGGCCAAGGACACGTTCGACGACCGGATGGCGAGGATCGAGGCGCTGCTCGGCGAGGTCGTCGGCGCGTACGACGACGCTGCGGTCGCTTACGCCACCGTCATGCGGAAGATCGCATCGCCGGGTTTGACGCGCCCCAACGACTCCACCGGGCCGCTGCGGGCCAGGCTGACCGAGCTGCCGCACCTGTGGCGGGCGGGCCAGTGGCGTGAGCTCGCGGCGGGCCTCGAAGCCCTCGAACGCGACGCCACCAGCGCGCTGGCCGAGGCGCGCACGCAGTTGCGCCTGGTCACCGGGCTGCTGGACCGGCGACTGGAGTTGCGCGGCCGCCTTGAGGCGTATCGCGCCAAGGCGGCGCGGCTCGGGCACGCGGAGGACATGGACCTGACCGAACTGCACCGGACAGCCCACGGCGTGTTGTACACGACGCCATGCGACCTTCCTGCCGCGACGCGTGCGGTCAACCGCTACCAGCAGGCACTGCAGGAAAAGAGGAGCGCCTCATGACCAGCTGTTCGCGCTCGGGGTGCACAGGCGAGATCGACGAGGACGGCTACTGCGACCTGTGCGGCCTCGAGGACCAGGCGTCCACCGCTTCGGCCTCGGTCTCCTCGCTGTCGGCTTCCTCGTCACGGACCGGCTCCTCCAGCCGCCCGCTGAGCCGCCCGACGGCGTGGACAGCGCCGACCGGCGACAGCGGCGCCACGGCCCGCTCCCGCCGGGGTTCGACCCGTTCGACCAGGCGGGGCCTGCTCGGCCGGGGCATCGTGGAAGTGCCGAGCGTGCCCAAGCGCGACCCGCGTGAAGCTGTCATGGACAACCCGGAAGTGCCGGAGAACAAGCGGTTCTGCAGCAAGTGCGGCACGAAGGTGGGCCGCGGCCGGGAAGGCAAGGCTGGCCGGGTCACCGGGTTCTGCGCCAAGTGCGGGCACCACTTCGACTTCACGCCCAAGCTCGCGGCGGGCGACGTGGTCGCCGGGCAGTACGAGGTGCTCGGCTGCATCGCGCACGGCGGGCTGGGCTGGATCTACCTGGCGCTCGACCACGCCGTGGCCGACCGCTGGGTGGTGCTCAAGGGCCTGCTGGACACCGGGGACGCGGACGCGATGGCCGCCGCGATGGCCGAACGCCGGTTCCTCGCGCAGGTCGAACACCCGAACATCGTGCGGATCTTCAACTTCGTCGAGCACGAGCACGGCGAGTCGACCACCGGGTACATCGTGATGGAGTACGTCGGCGGCGAGTCCATCAAGGACATGGTCAAGCAGTTGCGCACCCGGGGCGACCAGACCGCGTGCATGCCGCTGACCCAGGCGATCGCGTACACGCTGGAGATCCTGCCCGCGCTGGGCTACCTGCACGGGATCGGCCTGGTCTACTGCGACTTCAAGCCGGACAACATGATCCAGGTCGAGGAGCAGCTCAAGCTGATCGACCTCGGCGCGGTGCGGCACGTGGACGACGAGGACAGCCCGATCTACGGCACGACCGGCTACCAGGCGCCGGAAGTCGGCAAGGAGCTGCCGTCGCCGGTGACCGACGTGTACACCGTCGGGCGCGCCCTGGCCGTGATGACGTTCCCGTTCGACTTCCACGCCACGTACAAGACCTCACTGCCCGGCGCGGCGGAACAGCCGCTGCTGGCCGAGTACGAGTCGTACTACCGGCTGCTGCTGCGTGCCACGCACCAGGACCCGGCGCAGCGGTTCTCGTCGGCCGAGGAGATGCGCGACCAGCTGGAAGGCGTGTTCCGCGAGGTCGCGGCCGCCGAGGACGGCCAGCCGCGGCCGGGGATCTCGGTCGAGTTCACGCCGGAGCGCCGCAGTTTCGGGGTCGCGCTGACCGCGCCCGATCTCGCCGTGATCGCGGGATCCCTGCCGATCCCCCGGATCGACGCGTCGGACCCGGGCGCGGCGTTCCTCGCCGGTGTCGCGACGAACAGCACGCAGGAGCTGGTGGACGAGCTCAAAGCCGCCCCGATGCAGAGCGTGGAGGTCAAGCTGCGGCTGGCGCGCGCGTACATCGAACTGGGCGACCACGTCGCGGCGAAGACGCTGTTGAACACCACGAAGGTCGAGCACGGCGACTGGCGGCTGGGCTGGCACCGGGGCCTGGCGGCGCTCGTGGCGGGCAACGCGGCCCACGCGCGGATGGCCTTCGAGAGCGTGTACGACCTCCTGCCGGGTGAGGCGGCGCCCAAACTGGCCATCGCGGCGTGCGCGGAGGCTTCCGGCGACGTCGGGGACGCCGACCAGTACTACCGGACGGTGTGGCGCACTGACCGGTCGTACATCAGCGCAGCCTTCGGTCTCGCGCGGGCGTTGCTGGCCAAGCAGGAGCGCGGCGAGGCGGTCGAGGTGCTGAACTCCGTGCCGGACACGTCCAGTCACCACGTGGCCGCGCAACTGGCGTCGATCAGGGCACGGACGGGCATCTCGCGGTCGGACGGGCTGAGCGAGCAGGACCTCGTCGCGGCGGGCGGGCAGCTCGCCGGGCTGGAACTCGACGACGCCCGGCGGGCCGGCGCGGCCCGTGACCTGCTGGAATCCGCTTATTCCTGGGTCCGTGGCGGGCCTGCCGGGGCATCTGGAACGGTGTTGGGATGTCGGCTGGTCGAAGACGATCTCCGGCGCGGCCTGGAAAAGTGGTATCGGACCCTGGCCCGGCAAGCGCCCACTCGCCGGGAGCGCATCGCGCTGGTCGACCATGCCAACCGGATCCGGCCGAAGACCTGGATCTGAGCGGGAGAAGCGAAACACGTGAACTGCCCTGACTGCGGAGAACCGGCTGAGGCGACCGACCGCTACTGCGAGAACTGCGGTGGCAGCCTCCAGCTGCGCAGGACACCGTCCGGCGGGCCGATCGGCCGCGTCGACGGCACCGGGTGTGTCGGCTGCGGCGGCTCGGTGAGCTCGGACGGGTTCTGCGAGACCTGCGGCCGTGCGCAGCCGACCGGCCGCGATCGGATGGAGTTCGACCTCGGGCTGGTGGCCGGGGTGAGCGACCGTGGCCGCTCACGCGCCCGCAACGAGGACTCGATGGCGTTCGGTGTCGTCGGGCCCGCCGAAGACCCGCGGTCGATCGTCGGTGTGCTGTGCGACGGCGTCGGGTCGACCGAACGGGCCGACTCGGCGTCGCAGGCCGCGGTCGACGCGGCCATCGAGTCCATAGTGGACGAGTTGCTGTCCGGTTCGTCCCCGCGCTCCGCGACGGAGGACGGCGCGGCGGCGGCCTACGCGGCGGTCGGCGAGCTGGCTCGGCCGAACTCCCCCGACACCGCGCCCTCGTGCACTTTGGTGTCCGCGGTCGTAACGCCGTCCGAGATCACCGTCGGCTGGATCGGGGACAGCAGGGCGTATTGGGTGTCGTCGTCGCCTGACGTCCCGTCACGCCGCCTCACCACGGACGACACGTTGGTCGCGCAGCTCGTGGCAGCCGGGATGGACGAGCAGGAAGCCTCGGCGAGCCTGAACGCGCACGCGTTGGCCCGCTGGGTCGGCGCCGACGCCGAACAGGCGCCACCGCACGTGGTCGTCATCTCCCCGGAGGCGCCGGGCAGGCTGCTGCTGTGCAGTGACGGGCTGTGGAACTACCTGCCGGACGCGGAGTCGTTGGCGGCCAGGGTTTCCGACGCGGAACCATTGAAAGTCGCGGCCGAGTTGACGAGCATTGCCAACGAGCTCGGCGGGCACGACAACATCACAGTCGTGGTCATACCTTGGGAGGGGCGTGTGCCGTGACGGATTTCCAGGTCGAGGTCTACCAGAACGAATACCTGCCGCAGGGCGCGGCGGAGGTCAACGCGATCGTGACGGTGACGGCGTCAGGCAACGCCGCACAGGCCGCGCCGACCGGAACCGACGCGGCCGAGGTGATCATCATCGACACCTCGGGCTCGATGCAGCACCCGGCGACGAAGCTGGCGGCGGCCAAACGCGCGACCGCCGCGGCGATCGACGCGTTGCGTGACGGCGTGAACTTCGCGGTGGTGTCCGGTTCCGAGCGGGCCGACCTGGTCTATCCGCCACGACTCGGCATGCGCCCGGCGACGGCGTTGTCGCGTGAAGAGGCCAAGCGCGCGGTGAACGCGTTGCGCGCGGACGGCGGAACGGCGATGGGCGAATGGCTGCTGCTGGCGCGTGAGCTGTTCTCGACGCAGACGAGCCCGTTGCGGCACGCGATCCTGTTGACCGACGGGCAGAACGTGCACGAGCGGCCGAAGAAGCTCGAGCGGATCCTGGAAGGCGTGACCGGCCACTTCGTGTGCGACTGCCGTGGCGTGGGAACGGACTGGGAGGTCAAGGAGCTGCGGCGGATCTCGACGGCGCTGCTGGGCACTGTGGACATCGTGGCGGAGCCGGACGGTCTGGAGGCCGACTTCCGCGCGATGACGTCGAACGCGATGGGCAAGGAAGTCGCGGACGTGTCGTTGCGGCTGTGGACGCCGCAGGGCGCGACCGTGAAGTTCGTCAAGCAGGTCGAGCCGACCCTGACGGACCTGACCGACCGCCGCGTGGAGTCCGCGGCCCGCAGTGGCGACTACCCGACGGGCGCGTGGGGCTCGGAAAGCCGTGACTACCACGTGTGCGTGCAGGTCAACCCGGCGAACGTCGGCGACAAGATGCTGGCGGGCCGGGTGAGCCTGGTGTCGCCGTCGGGTGACGTGCTCGGCAAGGGTCAGATCCTGGCGGTGTGGACGGACGACACGGCGTTGTCGACGAAGATCAACCCCGAAGTGGCGCACTACACCGGCCAGGCGGAATTGGCGTCCGCGATCGAGGAGGGCCTGGAGGCGCAGCGCGCGGGCCAGATCGAGTCGGCGACGGCGAAACTGGGCCGCGCGGTGAAGCTGGCGCACGAGTCGGGCCACGAGGACACCGCGAAACTCCTGGCGAAGGTCGTGGACGTGGTCGACCCGGTGCACGGCACGATCAGGCTGAAGCGCGAGGTCGCGACGGTGGACGCGATGACGCTGGAAAGCAGGTCGCAGGTGACCAAACGGGTCGGCCGCAAGTCCGGGGAGGACTGATGGCGGACTGCGTGCACGCATGGGGAGACGACGGCTTCTGCGAGATCTGCGGCCTGGCCGAAGCCTCGCCTGCCTCGCCTGCCCCGACGACGGCGCCGGAACCCGTGCGGTCACGGGAATGCCCCGCGTGCGGAGCGCCGCTGGACGACCGGTTCTGCGAGGACTGCGGAGCGGACTCGTTGGCGGCTCCCCCGCCGAAGCAACCAGAACCGGCAGCGGAAGAACCAGTGGCGACGCCCCCGGCGCCGGTCACGACGCCGAAGACAGGGACGTGGTCGGTGGTGGTGTCGGCGGACAGGAAGTACTACGAGAGCGTGAAAGCCGACGGCGGGCCGGACGCGGACTCGATCATGTTCCCGCCCTACTGCCCGGACAGGCACTTCGAACTGCGCGGCGACCAGGTGAGCATCGGAAGAAGAAGCGCGACAAGGGGAATCCAGCCGGACATAGACCTGACCGGGCCACCGGAGGACCCGGGGGTGTCGAGGCTGCACGCACTGCTGGTGGCGCAGCCGGACGGCGGCTGGGCCATAGTGGACATCAACTCGGCGAACGGAACAACCCTGAACCACCGCAGGGACACTTTGAAACCCAACACCCCGCGTTCGCTGGAGGACGGCGATAGAATCCACATAGGAGCCTGGACGACCATCACGCTGCACGCGGACTGAGCATGTGAGCTTTCCCGCAACGCGGGCGAGCACAAGATCATGCGAGACTGCACGGCGTGAGTATTCGAATGATGGTCCGGGGCGCGGTCCTGGCGGCGGTCACAGCCGGTTCACTGGCGGTGGTCCAGCCAGCGATCGCGTCAACGCAGGCATGCGCGGCAGAGGGCGTGAGTGTGCAGGGTTGCACGCCGTACAAGAAGCAGGAGGAAGGCTTCAGCAGCAAGCGGAGCTGTGACTGGGCAGGCGGCAGTGGTGCCCAGGCGGGCCGCTGGACCGGCTGGAACTGCAGCAGGGCACTGGGCGGCTATGAGCTGTGGGTCCGCACGTGCACGGCCCGCAGCGCCGAGCAGGTAGCAGCCATCCGCGACTGACACTGTCGGGAAGAGGCCGTCAGGTTAGGGGTTGGCCTGGCGGTACTCAATGTCTCGCCACCGGAGACAAGTGACTCGATCGTGTAGTAGCGCGGACCAAGATCCACACGATGTGATGCGCGCATGCAGCGAAAGCGCGGAACAGCAAGGATCCGAGGACTTGCGGCCGAACTGACGGAATTCCGGCATGCGGCGGGGTTGAACACCAGGGAAGCGGCGAGACGCGTGGGTATGTCCCCGGCGACCCTGAACCGCATGGAACTCGGCAACCGCGCAGCCAATCCGGAGGACGTGTCGGCACTGCTGGTCGCCTACGGGGTGACAGGTCCAGAGCGGAAACGACTGCTCGCGATGGCACGCGAAGCAGATCTGCCTGGCTGGTGGGAGACAACAGGCGATGCGCCCTCCGAGCACCTACGCGCCTTGATCGCCTTTGAGGCCGAAGCAACCCGCATTGTCGACGTCGCGATGCTCCGCATACCCGGCCTGATGCAGACACCGGAGTACATCCACGCGCTCATGTCGGGATTCCAGTTCTCCGGCGCGACCGCGAAGTCCATGGCTGACACGCGCCTGGACCGCCAACGACTCCTCACCCTACCTGGCTGTCCCAAGTACGTGACCATCATCGATGAAGCTGCAATCAGCCGACCGGTCGGTGGGCCGCGCGTGATGGCCGCACAGCTACGCCACATCATCTCCCTCCTTATGTACCCCAACATCGAGGTCCGAGTGATCCCGTTTGCCCAAGGAGCTCACACCGGCCTCGACGGCTCGTTCATGACTCTTGAGTTCCGCAAGGATCGCCCCCTTGTTCTGCTGGAGCACAAGCGGTCGTCAGGATTCATCGATGAGCCGGAGCACGTGGCCTCGTTCCAGGCTGCGGCCGGTACCCTGCAGAAAGCAGCATTGGACCCACTCGAATCGGTGAACTTCCTGGCCGACAAGGCCGCCTACTACGACAGAAGCTGAGACAAGAATGAATCTTGAGACAGCCCGTTGGCGGAAGTCCAGCTACAGCGGGTCGGAGTCCGCGTGCGTCGAAGTTGCCCTTGTCCCCGGTGCCGTCGCGATTCGTGACACCAAGAATCGCGACGCCGGGGCCCTCGTCCTCGCCACATCCGCCTGGCGAGCCCTCACCGGCTACACCAGTCCGGCAAGCTTGTAGGCGACCAGCGAACCCGCCACGGCAACGTTGAGACTCATGCCAGTACCCATCATGGGAATCTCCACCGCCACGTCCAGCAACGAAGTCGCCTCCACAGGTATGCCGTCCCGCTCATGCCCGAGAACCACCACCGTCCGGCGGCGAGCCACAGGCAACGAAGCCAAACGAATCGACTCATCGGTCAACTCCACGCCGACGACCTGGCTCCCCGAAGAACGCTGCGACCGCAACCACTGCAGTGGGTTGTTGGCCCAGTGCACACACGACGGCTGCCGCATGGTGTTGCCAGTCGCCAATGCCTGGGGAATCCAGGGATAGCGGGGAACGGCCAGGCACGCGCCGACCGCGTCACACGTTCGTAGCAATGTCCCGAGGTTCGCGCCGTGCATCGGCCAGAGGGGCGCGATGATCAGGTGGTTGAGGCAGCGGTGGGCTTTCCTGCGCCGTTGGCGGCGGATCTCGGTGGGGGTCCGCACCCACATCTGGGCGCTCATCCGCGCTTCGGGGCGTGCTCCTTGACATCAGTCATGATCATAACGGCGGTGTGGCCCGCCGGGGCCGTTCGGCAACGGGTGACTGTCACAGTATGGCGGTAGCCTCGCGACGTGACCAGCACTGTGGAAGCGCCGATTGTCGCCGTTACCGTCTATCCCGGGCAAGCCCGCGTGACGCGCCGTGCCTCCGTCGACGCAGGCGGGCGGCTGCGGATCGGCGGGTTGCCGTTGGACCTGGTCAGTGACTCCGTGCGGGTCGGCGGCCAGGTCAGTGTGCTGGGCGTCGATGTCGTCATCGAGCAGAACCCACGGTCGGAGGACGGTCGCGTCGCCGAGCTCGAACAGGCCGCGAGGGATCTCACCGGGCGTTTGCAGGAGCTGGCTGACCACGCCGCGGTGGAGGACAGCCGCGCAGGTCTGCTGGACCGGCTCGGGCACAAGGCTGGTGGCTCGTTCGCCAAGGCGTTGGCCAAGGGCGAGATCCAGCCCGACCGCGTCGCCGACCTCACCGGTGCGCTCGGCGATCAGCTCGGGCAAGTGCTTGAGCGCAAACGGGAACTGGCCGAACGGCGGCTGCGTGTCCAGGAGGAGTTCGACGCCGTCGGCCGCGAACTGGCCACCCTCAACGCCCACCATTCCCCGGACCGGCATGCCGTGCTGGTCGACGTCGAGGGCTCCGGCGAGCTCGAACTGTCCTATCTGGTCAACCAGGCGTCGTGGACGTCCGGCTACGACATCCGGCTCACCGACCGAACCCTCGCAGTCACCTGGTACGCGGCGGTCACCCAGTTCACCGGCGAGGACTGGCCGGAGTGCGAGCTCGCGTTGTCCACCGCCCGTCCCGCGGTCACCGCGACGATCCCCGAGTTGCAGCCGTGGTACCTCGACCGTGAGCGTCCGTTGCCGCCACCGGTTCCGATGGTCGCTGCCGAACAAGCGGTGTACGGGGCCGCCATGGCGCTCGACGCGGCAGCGCCGCAGGCCGTGATGGCGGTCGAGCACGGTGAGGCAGCCACGACCTACCACCCGGGTGGGCGGGTCGCCGTGCCGTCGGACGGCACGGCCCACCGCGCGACTGTCGCCGTCCTGGAACTCGCCGCAACGATCGACCACATCACTGCGCCGGTCCAGGATTTGGCGGCGTTCCTGCGGGCCACCGCCGTCAACACCTCCGAGCACACGCTCCGGCCCGGCCGGGCTTCGGTCTTCCACGGCACCGAGTTCGTCGGCACGACCACTCTGGACACATGGGCACCCGGCGAGGAGACCGAGCTCAACCTGGGTGTCGACGACGCGATCCGCGTCGAGCGCGAACTCGTCCGCCGCACCGCGAGCAAGGCTGTGATCGGTGGCACGAAACGCAGGCAGGCGGAATACCTGACCAAGATCGGCAATTACAGTAGGCGAACGACGAAAGTCACTGTTCTTGACCAAATTCCGGTGTCGCGGGACAGCGGGATCACGGTCAAGGACGAAAGCTTCACGCCGGAGCCACAGCGGCGCACCGACCTCGGTGAGCTGACCTGGCAGGTGCCGCTGGATCCCGGCTCGACGGCCGAGATCCGGGTCGGTTTCCGGGTCGACGTGGAGCGCGGCGTGGAACTACTGGGTTGGCGGGAGTAGAACGATGTCAGAGTGGGCGGTCGACGAGCTCGACCTCGCGGCGTACCTGCACAAGATCGGTGTCACCGAACCGTCGCTGCGGTCGGTGCACGCGGCGCACGTCAGGTCGATCCCTTTCGAGAACGTCGACGTCCTGCTCGGCGCCACGCCCAGCCTCGACCTGCCGAGCATCCAGGCGAAGCTGGTGGCGCGTAACCGTGGCGGCTACTGCTACGAACACAACCTGCTGTACACGGCCGCGCTGGACCGGTTGGGCATCCCGGTGCAGCGGTTCACCGCCCGGCCCCGGGTCGGCGGCGGGCCCGCCAGGCCCAAAACCCACATGATGGCGATCGCCGAGGCCGACGGCCGCGAATGGCTGACGGATGTCGGCTGGGGCGGCGGCTGCCTGCTCGAGCCGATGCCGTTCGAGGAAGGCACGATGCGGCAGGGCGCGTGGACGTTCCGGCTGACCAGGATCGAGGAGCAGTGGGTCCTGCAGTCGCTGACCGAGGGCGAGTGGGTCGACCTCTACGGGTTCACGACCGAGCGCCAGTACGCGTGCGACTTCGCGGCAGCCAACTTCTACGTCGCGAACTCCCCTGACTCGCCGTTCGCGCAACGGCTGATCGTGCAGACGACCACGCCGGAACACCGGCAGACGCTCGTCGGCAACGAGCTGACCATGGCCGAGCCCGGCGGACGGGCCGAGAAGCGCACCCTCACCGCCGACGAGGTGCTCGACGTGCTGACCGGCACGTTCGGCATCGAGCTGACCGACGCCGAACGCGACCAGGTCGAAGCCGCTATCCCTGCTTGATGTACGCCTCGAGCTGCTGCTGGTCCTCTTCCAGCTTCCTGATCCGGCTCTTGACCACGTCACCGATGCTGACGATGCCGACCAGCCCGCCGCCGTCGACCACCGGCACGTGCCGGATCCGGCGCTCGGTCATCAGGACGCTCAGGCTGTCCACCGAGTCGTCGGGGCCACACGTGAACACCTCGGTGCTCATGATGTCGGCGACCGGCACGTCGAGCAGCCCGGCGCCGATCTCGTTCAGGCGACGCACGACGTCCCGTTCCGACACGATCCCGGCCACGCTGTCGTCAGCGGCCATGACGACCATCGCGCCGATGTTGTGCTCGGCGAGCGCGGCGAGCAGCTCTCTGACCGGTGTTCCCGGTTCGGCCGTCGCCACGGTAGACCCTTTGCTGCGCAACAAGTCGGCAATCCGCATCAGGCGCCTCCATCCCAACCACCGGTGTGACCCTGCTTACAAGGAGGTTAGGCGTTCTCGCCTGGTCAGCAACAGATCACGGAAGGTGTCCGTTATGTTCCGATCCGCGCGTGCCGGATCATCACCAGCCGGTCGCCCAGCGCATCCAGCCCCGCCCGGCGCTCCTCCGACACGAGTTCGGCCAGTTCAGGGCCGGGTTCGTCGAACACGGTGAACCCGAGCTCGCGATACCAGGGGCCGTTCCACGGCACGTCGGCGAACGTCGTCAACGTGACCGCACGGTCCCCGGCGCGGGTGAGGACAGCACGCATCAGTTCGGTGCCGATCCCCCGTCTCGCGTGCGCGGGATCCACGGCGATCTGGTGCAGGTGCAGGTGCGCGTCCAGTTGGCCGGTGTAGGCGAACGCCACCGGCGGATCGCCGGTGACCAGCACGTCCGCCGGGTCGGTGACGGTCTCGACCACGGTCGTCCCCGGCGGGAACACGATCCCCACAGCAACGAACACACCGTCCGCGGCGCGTTCGATCTCACCCAGCGCGGGCAACTCGGCGGCACGCGCGATCCGGACGGCTGAAATCATGGAAGCGGACGTTACCGCCACGAGGAGCCGCACGACGATGGGTTTTGAACCGACCGGGAAACTGGCGCGCCGGGTGGTCGACGCGGCCGAACGGGAACTGGCCGAGGCCAAGATCGTCACCCCGCTCGGGGTGTTCCGGCGGATGGGCTGGCTGCACAAGGTCGAGCGGTGGGAACGCGAGCAGGTCGCCTCGCTCGAGTCGATCGCCGCCGTCGACGCGGCCAAACTCGAGGACGCCCGCTCGATCCTCCAGCAGTGGGCCGAGAGCAAGGGCCTCATGCCCGGCGAAAGCACTTACGTGTCAACCAATCGCGGCCGCAAGGAGCTCAGGTTCACCGCCGGGCGGGACGAGTCGGCCGAACGGGCGTACCGAATGCACTGGACGTCGCCCGACCTTTCCGACAGGCGGCGGGAAACGCTGACACGCAAGCAGAACACCGCGCCGGACCTGGTCGTGATCATCCCGCAGACCGACTGGACGTGCGCGGGCTGCGCCGACACCGGCCCGTACATGATCATGGACAATGCCGGGTCCCTCTGCCTGACCTGCGCGGACATGGACCACCTGATCCTCCTGCCCGCGGGCAACGCCACGCTGACCAGACGCGCGAAGAAGGCAAGCGGCCTGTCCGCGGTGGTCGTCCGGTTCGACAAAAGCCGCAAGCGTTACCAACGCCAAGGCATCCTGATCGAGGAATCCGCACTGGAGCAGGCCGAACAGTCCTGCCTGGCCGACGAGGAAGTACGGCTGCGGCGCAGGGAACGCGACCGGGAGCGCCGCGCGAACGAGGACGTCGAACTGGTCGCCCGGATGACCGAGCTGATCGGCGTGCTGTTCCCGCACTGCCCGCCCGGCCGGGCGGACGCGATCGCCCGGCACACCGCCCTGCGGGGCAGCGGGCGTGTCGGCCGTTCGGCGGCAGGGCGCGCGCTGGACGAGGAAGCCGTCACCCGGGCGGTGATCGCGTCGATTCGCCACGAGGACACCGAGTACGACGAGCTGCTGATGTCCGGAGTGGACCGTGACGACGCGCGGTCCACCATCAGGTCCAAGATCGATTCGGTTCTCGCATCCTGGCGGGACGGCTGACACACTGGGGTCATGAGTGAGCACGACGACCCGTACCTCTGGTTGGAAGAGGTAACCGCGGACGAAGCGATGGCGTGGGTGCGTGAGCGCAACGCGGAGGCGGTCGCCGAGCTGACCGGCAGCACGCGCTTCGCGGAACTGCGTGACGAGATCCGTGCGGTGTTCGACGCGGACGACCGGATCCCGTACATCCGCCGCCGCGGTGAGTACCTCTACAACTTCTGGCAGACCCCCGCCAACCCGCGCGGGTTGTGGCGCCGTACCACTCTCGAGCAGTACCGCCTCGCCGAGCCGGACTGGCAACTGCTGCTGGACGTGGATGAGCTGGGCAAGCAAGAGGGCGAGAACTGGGTGTGGGACGGCGCCGCCGTGCTCCGCCCGGACTACCGTCTGGCGTTGGTGAACCTGTCACGCGGCGGCGCGGACGCCGCCGTGGTGCGTGAGTTCGACCTGGAAACGCGCGAGTTCGTGGCAGGCGGGTTCGAACTGCCGGAGGCCAAGAGCTCCCTGCGGTGGATCGACGCCGACCGGGTCTACGTCGGCACCGACTTCGGCCCCGGCTCGATGACGTCGTCGGGGTATCCCAGGATCGTCAAGGAATGGCGCCGCGGCACGGATCTGTCCGAAGCGGTCACCGTGTTCGAGGGCAAGCCCGAGGACGTCTCGGTCTACGCCACGCACGACCCGACGCCCGGGTTCGAGCGCGACTTCGTCGGCAGGAGCATCGACTTCTACCGTTCGGAACGGTTCCTGCGCACCGAATCCGGTGACCTGGTCCGGATCGACGTGCCGGACGACGCCGAGATGAGCGTCGAACGGGAATGGCTGCTGATCACGTTGCGTTCGGCGTGGACGGTCGGCGAGACGACGTATCCCGCCGGTTGCCTGCTGGCATGCGACTTCGACGCCTTCATCGCAGGTGCGCGCGATCTGGAGGTGCTGTTCGAACCGGACGAGCACACGTCGCTGTCCTACCACAGCTGGACGAAAAACCACGTCATCCTCAACGCGCTGCACGACGTACAGACCCGTATCGAGGTTCTGACGCCGGGCCCGGACGGCTGGCAGCGCACGGAACTGGCCGGTGTGCCCGCGGGTGCGCTCTCCGAGATCACCGACACCGACCCGGACGTCAGCGACGAGTACTTCATGAACTCCAGCGGCTACGTCGAGCCCGCGACGCTGCGGCGCGGTGTGGTCGGCGGCGAGCCGGAGATCCTCAAGCAGGCGCCCGCCCGCTTCGACGCGGCGGGCATCGAGGTGCGCCAGCACTTCGCGACGTCGGCCGACGGCACCAAGATCCCGTATTTCGTTGTCGGCAAACCGGATCCGCACACCAGGCCGACGCTGCTGTCCGGCTACGGCGGCTTCGAGGTCTCGCTGACGCCGAGCTACCTCGGGCACGTCGGCCGGGCGTGGCTGGCCCGCGGCGGCACGTACGTGGTCGCGAACCTGCGTGGCGGCGGCGAGTACGGGCCGGGCTGGCACTCCCAGGCGGTGAAGGCGAACAGGCACCTGGTGTACGAGGATTTCGCCGCCGTGGCCAAGGACTTGATCGACCGCGGGATCACCACCCCGCAGCGGCTCGGCATCCAGGGCGGCAGCAACGGCGGTCTGCTGATGGGCGTGATGCTCACCAGGTACCCGGAGTTGTTCGGCGCGATCGTCTGCCAGGTGCCGTTGCTGGACATGCGGCGGTACCACGAGTTGCTGGCAGGCGCCTCATGGATGGCGGAGTACGGCGACCCGCGCAAACCCGGGGAATGGGCCTTCATCGAACCGTTCTCGCCGTACCAGAACGTCCACAAGGCAGCCCAGTACCCGCCCGTGCTGTTCGCGACGTCCACAAGGGACGACCGGGTGCACCCGGGGCACGCCCGCAAGATGGTGGCGAAGATGCGGGAGCAGGGCCACGACGTGCGCTACTACGAGAACATCGAAGGCGGGCACGGCGCGGCCGCCGACAACGAGCAGGCTGCGTTCAAGTGGGCGCTTGTCTTCGAGTTCCTCTGGACGAAACTCAGCTGACTTCCGATGCCGGGGCCAGCCAGGTGTTGCAGGACGCGGTGTTGTTGTTCTTCACACCGGCTGTGCCCCACTGGATCTGGTGTTTGACGCTGCCGTGGGTCTTGTCCGCGACCGAGCTGCGGAAGGCCGACGACGCGGAGGTGCTCAGCGACTTCGTGATCGACCCGCGGCCGCCCGCCGCGCCGATGAACATCCCGGAGAAGCAGTCGGCCTGCAGCTCCATCCGGCGGGTCAGTTCGAGGTACTCCGGGGAGTTCTCGTCCTTGCCGGTCATCTTGATGCCCATGCCCCGGTTGATCCCGGTCAGGGCCTGGACGTGGTGGCCGTACTCGTGGGCGAGGACCATGATGTGGCCGCCCTGGTTGTTGCCCATGGACTCGGTGGCCCGGTTGCGGGGCATGAAGATGCCCCGGTCCCGTGGGCAGTAGAAGGCGACGGCCTCCTGCTTGCTCGGGGTTCCGCAGGTGCTCGTCGGGTTGTCGTCGACCGACAGGGCCGGTGTCTCGAAATCGCCTTCGGCCTGCTCGACCAGTGGGCGCCACGCTTCGTCGAGGCATCCGATCATGGCCTGGTAGTAGCCGCGCAACTGGTCGGCCGACCGGCCGAACGCGGGCAGCCTGCAGGTGATCTGCGGCAGCTGCTTCCCCGGCGCGAGCAGGGGGTTCGCGCTGGTCAGGTCGTCACCGGCCGGGCGTTTGGGCGTGGTCGGCGTGCTCGTCGAAGCCGCGGTCGGCGGGCTCTGCGGCGCCGCCGCGTTCGGCTTGCCCTCGACCGTGGGCCCGGCCACGGCGACCCCCACGACCTCGGTGGTGACCAGACCCGGCGCGCCGGCAGCCATGACGATCGCGACGATCACACCGAGCACCGCGATGATCCTCAGCGGGGAGTCGCGCCGTCCACCGGCGTCCGCTGCCACCTCCGGCGGGGACGGCGGCGGTGTCCACGTCGATTCCGGCAGTTGCGCGACCGGCGGGCTGTCCGTGTCCTCGGCCATCTTCTCCCCCTCAGGTCGCCGGCCAATCATGCCATCACTGTCACGCCCTTCACCGGGAGCCCGGCGGATGCGCGGTGATCAGGTCACGCACCGACCCGTCCGGTGTGGACAGCACGGCCGGGTCGCGGTTCCAGATCGCCTCCGGAACAGCGCCGACTGTGGCCAGCCACTCCCGCACTCGGTTGCGCACGAGACTGGTGGTGGTGCACTCGCAGGTCGCGGCGACGCCGTCAGCCTGCATTCCCAGGCTCCGGCACAGCGAGACGGCCCGCGGGAGATGATAGGACTGCGTCACCAGCAGTGCGCGATCGACACCGTAAACCTGAACCGCGCGGGCGCACGTGTCGTACGTGTCCAGGCCAAACGCGTCGACCACGATCATCTTCGGGTCCACGCCCCGCTCGGCGAGGTACGCGGTCATCGCCCTGGTCTCGTTCCCGGACGTGCCGTCCGCGTCACCGGACACCAGGACGGCCTTCACCTTTCCCGCTTTGACCAGCTCGACGGTCACGTCCAGCCGACCGGCCAGGAACGGCATCGGCCGGTCGCCCCGCAGCTTGGCGCCGAACACGATCGCGACCGGTGCGTCCGGTGCGTCGGCGACGTCGAACCGGTGCCCGCCGGACGCGCTGTACGACCAGATCAGGCTCCCGCCGATCGCGACCGCGGCCACCCCGGCGCCGATGAGCAGACCCCGAACGGTCCAGCGCACCCAGCGCCGCTTGTCCATGAGATCCATGAAACCAGAAACTGCCTGGCAAGCGCCGGAAGGCCTTGCCAGGCAGGCGAACTCAGCCGCGACGGCGCTTGCGCGTGAACAGCACGGCGGCGACACCGAGCAGCAGCACGGCGGCTCCGCCGATGGTCAGGCCGATCACGTTGGCGCCGGTGTTGGCCAGCGTCCGGTTCTGGTTCTGGGTCTGGTTCTGGGTCGTGTCGCTCGTGGCAGGCGGCGAGTCCGGCGGGACCTTGGAGTTCAGATCCACCCGCAGCGGACCGCGCAGCAACGGGAACGTCTGATTGTCCCCGAACGTGCCGGTGGCGACCACGAGCCACTTGTTCTCCTTGAGCTTCCACGGCCCCTTGACGACCGGGATGTACCAGCCCGCCGGGAGGTCGGCGAACCGGAATGTGCCGTCCGCGTTGGTCGTCGTCGACCCGATCACCTTGCCGTCCAACGGGTCCAACAGGCTCACAGGCAACGACGCGACCCCGGGCTCGTCCTTGTTCTCGCTCTTGTCGTGGAAGAACTTGCCGCTGGCTGTGCCGTTCTTGCCGGGGACCTTGGCCAGCGTGAAGATCCACGGGTTGCCGACGGTGGTGGAGCTGTTCTGGTCGCGGATCTCGCAGTAGACGAACACCACGCCCTGCTCCAGCGACGCGTCCGGCACGGTGCCCTTGACCGGCAGCGTCCTGGACTCGCCGGCCTTCAGCGTCATGCCGGGGCCGCCGGTGGCCAGATCGCCCCAGTTGGCGGGCTTCTCCGTGCCGACGAGATGGACCTCGGATTCCGTGTCGCAGACCGCGACGAGGTTCTTGACCTCGTTCGGCCCGTTGTTGGTCAACGAGATCGTGAGGTTCGCCGTGTCACCGGGCTTGTACGGCCCCTCGTTGAACTTCGCCGACGCCACCAGCCCGTCCGACAACGGCCGGGTCGCGCGCAGTTCCAGCTTCTTGCTTGCGTCCGAGCCGTCGACGGCGACAGCGGTCCTGCCGCCCACCCATCCGCCTTGCAGCTCCTTCGGCGTGCTGACCTCGTACCACCCGGCGGGCAGCCCGGCGACCTCGAACTTGCCGTGGGCGTCGGTCGTGGCCTTGTGCTCCGTCCCATGCGGGCCGGTCACGGTCACTGTCACGCCCGCGAAGCCTTCGTCTTCTTGGACCGTGCCGCTGTTGTCCTTGTCCGTGTAAACGGTCCCGCCGACGGATCCCTTCGTCGTGGGCTGGATGATCGGGACGGTCAGCAGCTGCGTGTTGTCGTTCGCGGTGGCGTCGCCTTCGACTTCGACGACGATCCGCATCTCCCCCTTGTCGGCCTTCGGCTCGGTGAGCTTCGCGGTGAGAGCGAGCTCGCGGACCGCGTTCGGCGCCAACGGCGCGTCGAAACCGCTGGACCACGCGACCGCCGCGAACGTCGCGCCGGACACCGAGCTGACCGAGCCTGTGATCTTCTTGGCTTCGGCCGAGCCCTTGTTGGTGATCTTGACAGAGACGGTGAACGGCTGGCCTTCCACCACCGACACCTTGTCCGGCAGTGGTGTCACAGCCAGCGCGAGATCCGGGGCCGCGTCCGCGGCTTTCGGCGTTTCCGCCTTCTCCTGTGATCGCTGTTGCTGCTGTTGTTGCTGTGGCTGCGGCGTCGCCGATGACGCCGGGGACTCAGCGGAACTCGGCGCGGCGGGATCGACTGCGGGATCGGCCGCAGCCGGTGTGACCGCGCAGATCAGCGCCACCGCCGCGGATAACGCGGCGTGTCTGAGTCGACGCGTGGACAAAAGGGCACCCCCGTTTTCGGGTCATCCCCGGGCGCTGAGCGCTCCCCAGCCGCCAACGCGACGACGCCAAGGCATGACGCTTGGGTGAAAATGTGGTGTCCGAAACCTATCGGTCCGTGCGGGGACCTGCCCACCCTTTTCGTCGAAAACGTTACCCAGCGCTATTTCAGCAGCACTGGCAGCGAGTCCACCCCGTAGACGATGGAAACCTTGCGGAACTCCAGTTCATCAGCGGACTTGGCCAGCCGCATCTGCGGGAAACGGCGCACCAGCGCGGGATACGCGGCCCGCAGTTCCATCCGGGCCAGCTCGGCACCGATGCACCGGTGTACCCCGTACCCGAACGCGAGGTGTGATGTCGGCTCGCGGTGCGGGTTCACCGTTTCCAGGTCGTCACCGAGCGCGTCGTCACGATTGGCGCCGCTCAGCGAGACGATCACGACATCGCCCTTGCCGATCGTGTGGCCGGCGACCTCGATCGCCTCACGGGCGAAGCGCGGGAACGCGACCTGCACGACAGTCAGGTACCGCAGGATCTCCTCGACGAATCCGCTCACCGCGTCGTCGTTGTCGTGGACGAGCTTGAAGGTGTCCTCGTCCTGCAGCAGCACGAGCGCGCCGAGCGCGAGCATGCTCGCCGTGGTCTCGAAGCCGCCGGTGAGCACACCGTCGGCGAGCCCGGCGAGCTCCATGTCCTCGACTTCGTCGCCGTGCTCCTTGATGATCATGCCGAGCAGGCCGTCACCGGGGTTCTCGCGTTGCTTGCGCACCACGCCCAGCAGGTACTCCAGCGACTCTGAGATCGCGCCGAAGGAGGCGTCCGCGCCGCTGAACAGGTCGAACCGGGCCATCGCGAGGCGCTGGAAGTCCTCGCGGTCGTCGTAGGGCACGCCGAGCAGCTCGCAGATCACCAGCGACGGGATCGGCAGCGCGAACTCGGCAACCAGGTCGACTGGTCCGGCGGCCTCGTCCATCGAGTCGAGGCACTGCTCGATGATGGCCTTGATCCCCGGGGTGAGCCGGGCGAGGCGGCGCATCGTGAACTCCGGCGTGAGCAGCTTGCGCAGCCGGGTGTGCACGGGCGGGTCGGCGAACCCCAGTCCACCGGGGTTCTGCTGGACGTTGGTCGCGCCCGTGCCGAGCAGGTGAGCGAAGTCATTGCTGAACGCCTTTGTGTTGCTCAGCACAGTCTTGGCTTCTTCATACCCGCTGACCAGCCAGAGGTTGATGCCGAACGGCATCGGCAGCTTGTTGATCGGCGCACTGGCGCGCATCTGCCCGAGTTCGGGCACGGGATCGAGGCCGTTGCGCTTCAACGGCATCAACGCGGGTTCGGGGATCGGCATCTTGCCGAGGTCGAACCCCTTTTTCTTGACACGGCTCAGGTAGATGCGTGCGAACCAGGCCGTGACTCGCGAGCGGATACTCCCCACACCATTGAGGCTAGGACAACACGGCTGAGAAGCGGGAGCCGGGTGACCTGGTTAATCTCAGGTTGTGAACGAACGCGACATCCTCGACCAGATCCGCGGCCTGGTCGATCAGGAGCACGAGCTGCGCTCCCGCAGCGTGGCCGGAGAAATCGATTCGGCCGAGGAACACGCGCGACTGAAATCGCTCGAGGAATCGCTCGACCAGTGCTGGGACCTGCTGCGGCAGCGCCGGGCCCGGCGGGGTGCCGGTGCGGACCCCGAGGGCGCCGAGGCGCGTCCCGCGCAGCAGGTCGAGGGTTACCTGCAATGACCTTTTCATGAGTGGTTACGCCGGGCGTAACCACTCATGCGCGCCGAGTCGTCTCAGCCTTCGGTCCGGGCCCGCAGCTCGGCGTCCTTGGCTCGCGCCTCCTCGGTGAACTCGTCACCGAAGTCCTCCGGGCTGAAGACCTGCCGGATCTCGATCTCGCTGTGCTCGCCGTGCGGGTTGGGCACCTGCCTGACCCAGTCGATGGCCTCCTGCATCGACTCGACCTGCCAGATCCAGTAGCCCGCGATGAGCTCCTTGGTCTCGGCGAACGGACCGTCGACGACCGTGGTCTTCTTGCCCTCGAACTTCACCCGCGCGCCCTTGGCGCTCGGGTGCAGGCCCTCACCACCGATCATGATCCCCGCATTGACGAGCTTCTCGTTGAAGGCGGTCATCTCGGTGAGGACCTGCTCACTCGGCATGACGCCGTTCTCCATGTCCTCGGTCGCTCTGATCAGGACCATGACCTTCATGTGAACGCACTCCCACCAGTAAAGTGTTGACCGGGACGTAAACTGTTTCCGCCGGATGCTGTGTATGCTAGACACAGTTTTCGCGGGCCGACAAGCCCTCTTTCGGAAGCGGGTGGCGTGGACAGCGGCTTCGACGTCTTCGGCGATCAGGCGGGCGTGCTCGAGGTCCTGTGGGGCCGGCGGGAACCGCCGAGCCGCGGCCCCAAGCCGATGCTCAGCGTCGAGCGGATAGCGCGGGTCGCGATGGGCATCGCGGACAGCGACGGGCTCGCAGCCGTCTCCATGCAACGCGTGGCCGGTGAGCTCGAATTCACCAAGATGGCGCTCTACCGTTACGTGTCCGGCAAGTCGGAACTGCTGGCGGTGATGATCGAACTGGCCGTCGGCGACCCGCCGGACCTGCGCGACGTGCCCGGCGGGTGGCGCGACCGGCTCGAGGAGTTCGTCCAGCGGCTCGCGGTCGTCTGGCAGGAGCACCCGTGGCTGCCGTGGGCCACGCTCGGCGACCGACCGATGGGGCCGCGTGAGCTCGGCTGGATCGAGTCAGCCGTCAGCGCGTTGGGCGGCACCGGCCTGAGCGGCACCGAGCAGCTCGACGCCGTGTTCATCCTCTTCGGACTCGTCCGCAACACCCAGTCGATGTCCACCGCGGGCACCCAGCCGTGGGACGCGGACAAGAAGGTCACGCCGACGACGCAGGAACTGCTGCGCCGCTACGGCGACCGTTTTCCCGCGTTGAGCACAGCGACCGCTGCGGCCAACGGCTCGACGCGGGACAACGGCCGCGCATTCGGGTTGCGCCGGTACTTCGACGGCCTCGAGCAGCTGATCGACCAGCGGCTGGGTCTAGGGCAGTCGGATCCCGTGTAGCCCTTGGTATCCCGAACCGGTCGGCGGCTGCCAGCCGTCGAGCGACGCGGGATCGGGCCGGTACACCTCGACCGCGAGCGGACGGCACACCTCCAGCGGATCCCTCGCGTCCGGCCCCCACAACGGGATCGACAGGTCACCGGCCGGGCACGTGGACAACGCGCACAGCAGGTCCTGCTCGGCGAAGAACTCGAAGTAGTCACCGGGTTTCGCCGGGGAGGCCTTCATGAAGTACTTGTCCTCGTCGTTCAACCCGGTGCACTGGAACACGTTCAGCACGTCGTGCACGTCGAACTCGGTCAGGCCGTAGGGGATGACGGCGCGGACGAGGTTGGAATGGCAGTGGAAGTCGAAGTCCTCGTCGGTGAGGATCCGGTTGACGTACGGGTCGCAGCGTGAGCCGAGCAAGTCGTGCACCCGGCCGCCTTCTTCGTCCACGCCATAGGATTCGAGCGTGTCCTTGGTGATCGTCACGAGCGGGCGCAGGTAGGGCAACGTCGACCACAACCGGTCGTACGTGGTCACGTGGGCGCTCTGCAACTGGCGGGTCCGGGCGGCCCACAGCCGTTCCCGCGGGTTGTGCCTGTTCCAGAGGTTGAGGTCGCCGACCTGCGGCCCGGCGGGAGTGGTGATCAACCGGCACAGCGATCCGGCGGGCACCTCCCACGCCCGGCCCGACCGGATCGGGATCACGAACTCGTCGACCAACTCGCGGTCACCACCCGCGACCCGGTCGTAGAAGGCGCGGTCGACGTCGAGGACACTGCCCGGCTTGGCCTGGTACCCGGCTGGCGGAAAACCCATCTGCGCTCCATGGTCGAAGGTCTACCTTCGGCCAGGATGCCTGTCCTCGATCGGATCCTCCACCGGATCGCCCGGCTGCGGCCGGACGGGATCGCCTTGGTCGCCGTCGACGGCCCGGACGCGGCGGGTAAGGCGACCATGGCCGCCCGCGCGCTGCTGCTCGATCCGCTCAGCCCCGGCGGCGACGGCCGCTACCGGCGCAGCGCCTACGAATTCCGGACATCCACCGCGGCGATCGCGCCCGTCGAGCAGGCCCCGCCGAACGCCGTTCTTCTCGTTGACGGCGTGTTCCTGCTTCGCCCGCAGCCGCGCTCGTACTGGGACTTGAGTTCGTGGACAACGAGAACCCCGCGCGGCCAAAACTGGTTGCCCTGCGTTGCTAGCCTTCTCGCAACTTCAATTTCTCAAGTATGACAAGGTTTCCCATGACACGTCTGAACCAGATCGTCGCGGTCGAAAAAGGCATCAAGACCCGTTCCTTCCAGGAACTGACCGACGCGCACCACGCGCTGCAGAAGTCGAGCCTGCTCTCGGGCATCTCGCGGACCTACCGCCCGAAGGACGAGGAAGGCGAGCAGTTGCCGCCGGAGTCGACCAAGGTGCAGGTCAAGGCGGAGGAGACCATCCGCGCCACCGCCGAGATCCTGACCAGGCTGTTCGACGTGACCGCCACCAAGGACTGGGCCAACTGCACCGCGACGGCGGACGTGAAAGTGGACGGCGAGACGCTGCTGGAAGCGGTGCCGGTGAGCTACCTGCTGTTCCTGGAGAAGCAACTGGTCGACATGCTCACCTTCATCCGCAAGCTCCCGGTGCTCGACGCGGCGGAGTCCTGGGAGTACGACGCGTCGGCGGACTGCTGGGCGACCGAGCCCGTGCAGACCGTGCGTACCAAGAAGATCCCGCGCAACCACGTCAAAGCGGAGGCGACAGAGAAGCATCCGGCCCAGGTCGAGGTGTACTACGAGGACGTGACCGTCGGCTACTGGAAGACTGTGAAGTTCTCCGGTGCCATGCCCGCCAAGCGCATCAACGAACTCGTCGAGCGCGTGGAGAAGCTGCAGCAGGCGGTGAAGTTCGCCCGCGAGGAAGCCAACAACGCCGAGATCACCCAGCGGAAGGTCGGGACGAAGGTCTTCGGTTATCTGTTCGCCTGAGCGGCCGGTGATCCGCTAGAGTCAGCGCCGCGCACTGAGCGCAAGCTGAGACTGAAACCGTCAGTTTGACAGGGTTTCCGGTGACAGTGGAGGTTCGAATCCTCCCCCGCCCACAGCCGCGGGCGGGTGGCCCAACGGGGAGAGGCAGCCGGACGCTCGCCACGAGAATCAAACTCTCGCTCAAGCCTCAGTATGGTGCCGTCGATCGCCAGATCGACCAGGTACGGACGAGTGCACCCGAGTTGCTGGTTCAACTCCAGCCTGGCCCGCCACCGTGGGCCAGTGGTCCAATCGCAGGACGCGGGGCGTTGACGCGTGATCCGTGCCTTTAAACGTGCTGGCGGCGCCAAGTGGCGGCGACTCAGGGCTCGGGGGAGGGCAATTCCCCCGGGCCCCCTCAGCTGAACCGCTTCGACGGGAACTCCTCCATGTCGAACTCGCCGTCGAACGCGGCGGCGAAGTCCGCCACGTCCCACTGTTCCCGCTCCGGGGTCGGCGGTTTCCGGCTGAACTGCCGGTACAGGTGCAACTGCGTGCCGGTGAACCGGATGACCTGACCGGTGACGTGGGCCGACCGGTCGCTGAGCAGGTACGTGACCAGCGGCGCGATCCGATCCGGACTGTCGCGCGGCCCGGTCGTGGCACGTGGATCCGCCGCCGCCATCGGCGTGTACGCCAAGGGGCACAAGGCATTCACCCGAACTCCCTGCCTGGCGAAGTCCACCGCCCACGAGACGGTCATGGAAGCGACCGCCGCCTTGGACGCGGAGTACGCCGCCGCCCCACCCTGCCCGACCAGAGCCAGCGACGCGATGTTGAGGATCGCACCGCTGCCCTGACCGTGCATCGCCCGTGCGGCAGCCGTACCGCAGTACATCGAGCCGAGCACGTTGACTTCGATGACCTCCCGAATCCGCTCCGGACTGTCGTCCCACGGCTTCGCGTCGTGCCGGATGCCCGCGTTGTTGACCAAACCGTCGACCTTGCCGAACTCGTCGACGCACTGCTCGACCAACTCGGCAGCACGCACCGGATCGGCCACGCTGTGGCCGTTGGCCACCGCACGACCGCCCGCGGCCCGAATCCGCTCAGCGACTGCCTCGGCGAGCTCACCCAACACGTCGTTGACGACTACCGCCGCACCAGCCGCCGCGGCGTGCACGGCGTACGCTTCACCAAGCCCTCGCCCCGCGCCAGTTACGACAACGGCTTTGCCAGCCAGTGTTCCCATGGAGCGAGGCTACTGTCCCGCCACAGCCCAGTCGGGCAACGGCTCGCGGGATCGGAGCCAGCGTTCAGGAACCTCACCACGCACGGCGACGATGCCGCCGACGATCGCAGCCGTGGTGTCAACATCTCCCCCGGCCTCGACACAGCTCACGATCGCCGACGGGTAGTCGTCCAGGTAGGTGGCCGCGACCCACATGGCGAACGGAACCGTGTCCTGCGCGGTGACGCGGGAACCGTTGCCCAGCTCGTACGCCGCCTCGGCGACAGACTTGCCGATCAGTGCACGAGCACGACGAATCCCCTGGAGAGTGAACCCCTTCGGCAGACCGTCCAGCACCTGGTCGATGAAGTCCCGTGGCCGCGGCCGGAACGTGGCGGCGATGGCCGCGGCACGCGCGACGGCGACCGCACTCGTGACTCCCTCTGGGTGCAGGTGAGTCACCTCGGCGGACACCGTCGCCTGTTCGACAACCTTGTCGAGATCGTCAGCGAAGAAGACACCCAAGGGGGCGACTCGCATCGCGGCGCCGTTGCCGCACGAGCCTTGGCCATTGAACGCTGCCCCAGCAGCGTCCCGCCACGGCACGCCTTTCCTTATCTTGTGCAGGATCGTGAACGCACCCGCACCGTAACCGCGGTAGGGCTCACAGCGGTCGGCGAACAACGCCGCGAGCCGATCCTGGTCCACCGAACCGTGATCACGCAGTTCGGTGACGAGGTTGCAGGCCATTTCCGTGTCGTCGGTCCACTCCCACGGACCTGCGGGCGGATTGCCCGCGATCAACGCACGCAGCGAACGACCGACAATGAAGAACTGGGCGCCCAAGGCGTCCCCGACAGACAATCCATCCAATGACCGATAGGTCGAATCCAGTGACATCACCGGAAATCCTAGTGCCTCACGGACACAAGTCCAGCAAACGTTCCACGGCGACCTGCGTACCGTCATTCGCCGACATCGCGGCGGCGACACTGCCTGCGCGGCGGGCAACCTCGGGTTGGAGGACGGTGGCCAACGCGTTCGCCAGAGACTCACTGGTCGGCATACCGGGAGCGTGGGCCACCCCGATCCCGAGGTCGTCGACGCGGGCCGCCCAGTAATACTGGTCGTACTGCTGGGGAATCACGACCTGAGGGGCACCGGCTCGCGCGGCGGCGGTTGTGGTGCCCGCACCGCCGTGGTGCACGACGGCGGCGACGCGACCGAACAGTTCCTGGTGGTTCGACTCCCCGATCGTAAGGCAGTCGGTCGCGTCTGGCAGTGACAGATCCGCCCAGCCACGCGAAATGATCGCCCTGTGCCCGAGCACGCGGGCCGCGTCGACCATCACCTGACCGATTCCGCCGGCACGGGCACTGGCGTAACTGCCCAGACCGAAGTAGACAGGCGGCGCACCCGCGGCAAGGAAATCCGTCAACTCCCGGGACAGTGGGCGTTCGTCCGCCATGATCCACGCTCCCGTCTGGACCACATCGGCATCACCTGGCCACGGACTGAGCGTGGGATCGGCGGCGAGCCAAGGCCGACGGGTGAGAACGTGGTCTCGCACGTCCTCGACAGGTGGCAGTCCCGCAGCCGCCCGGTGTTTGTTGAGCGCGGGGCCCCACGCGTCCTGCCACCGTTGCGCGTCGGCCACCCACAGTTGGGTGTTGCTGCCGCTGTCGTCCTGCGGCCATCCCGGCCATGGAGCTGGCGCGTGATGCGCCGACGGCAACGCGGCCGGGCAGAACTCGACGTGGACATAAGTGATTCCGGACAGTTCCGCCACCGAACGGGCCGCCACCTGCACAGCCCCGCACCCGACCAGGATGTCGCATTCCCTTGTGGCGTCAGGCAATGTGGCGAACTGTGCGGCCACCGCATCCTCAGCAGCGCGGACGCGTCCCTCCGGTGTGGACAGGTCCCACCTGGCGCTGGACGCCGAGGGACGCATCTCCGGGCCGACAGCCACCGCCGGGACACCCATCCCTGCGAACCAGTCGCGGAAATCAGGCGAGACGCACACGGACACCTGGTGGCCACGGGCTTGCAGCCGTAAGGCCAGAGCCGCGACTGGCTGGGCTTCACCTCGTGACCCGACAGTCGACAGCACTACACGCATGAGAACTCCCCTCCACCAAGTTCCTGCGCCACAAAGTATCTGCGTGACACAGTGTTTGCGCCGCGCAGATTACCGCTGTTAGCGTGCCCACCACAAGAGCCAGGACGAGAGGACCCCGGATGGACAGCGACCCAGCCCCCATCGACACGGCCCCCATCGACACGGCGGCCAACCGGGTCCTGGCCGCCCTGCCGGACTGGGGAAACGTCACCTCCCAGCTCAACGCCGAGATCGCCAAACGGATGGGCGTCACCCTCAGCGACCTGGACGCCCTGCACACGCTCAACAAGCTCGGACCGGCCACCGCGGCCACCCTGGCCACACACGTCGGGCTGACGTCGGGCTCGGTGTCACGCATGATCGACAGGCTGGACGACGCGGGCTGCGTCAACCGGGTCCAGGACCCCCACGACCGACGCCGCGTGCTGATCGAGCCGACCGCCGAGGGCCTCACCCGCCTGCAGGCCTACTACACGGAACTCGCCGCGTGCACCCGTGACGACCTCGCCGACTTCACCGACACGGAACTCGCCGCGGTACTGCGTTTCATCCACATGGTCAGCGAGAACACCACCACGACACTCGCCCTGCTGCGCAAGGCCTGACACGCGCCCTGTGCCCGCGCAGCAAAAAACGGGGTGCCCCGGCCGGGCACCCCGTTCTCAGTCGAGGCTGTCAGCTGCAGCCGGAGGTGGAGCCGCAGCCCTCACAGACGTAGCAGGAGCCGGCGGGACGCATCTTCGTGCCGCAGGTCATGCACAGCGGGGCGTCGGCGACGGTGCCGAGTTGCAGCTCGAGCAATTCGGTCGAGCTGTGTGCCTTCTCGATCTCCGCCTTCGGCTGCGGGGCCGCCGCCGTGGCGGACTCCACCGTCGAGCGCATGCCCTCCAGGTCCACATCGGACGAGCCGTAGTCGCTGTTGACCTGCGCCGAACGCTCGGACGCTGTGTAGATGCCCAGCTGGGCGCGCTTCTCCAGCGGCAGGTAGTCCAGCGCCAGCCTGCGGAACAGGTAGTCCAGCACGCTGGTGGCGATCCGGACGTCCGGGTCGTCGGTCATGCCGGCGGGCTCGAAACGCAGGTTCTGGAACTTCGAGACGTAGAACTCCAGCGGGATCCCGTACTGCAGACCCACCGAGATCGACATCGAGAACGCGTCCATCACGCCTGCCAGCGTCGAACCCTGCTTGCCCAGCTTGACGAAGATCTCACCGAGGCCGTCGTCGGGGTACGAACCCGCGTGCAGGTAGCCCTCCGCGCCACCGACGGTGAACGAGACCGTCTGCGACGGGCGCTTCTTCGGCAGGCGCTTGCGGACCGGCCGGTACTCGACGACCGTCTCCTTCTCCGCGTCCTTCTCGCCCTTGGCACCCTTGCCCGCGGACAGCGGCTGGCCGACCTTGCAGTTGTCGCGGTAGATCGCCAGCGCCTTCAGGCCCAGCTTCCAGCCCTGGAAGTAGATCTCCTCGACGTCCTCGATCGTCGCCGCCTCCGGCATGTTCACCGTCTTGGAGATCGCACCCGAGATGAACGGCTGCACCGCGGCCATCATCCGGACGTGCCCCATCGGTGCGATCGAGCGCTCGCCCATCGCGCAGTCGAACACCTCGTAGTGCTCGCGGCGCAGGCCCGGCGCGTCGACGACGTGCCCGTGCTCGGAGACGTACTCGACGATCGCCTCGATCTGCTCCTGCTGGTAGCCAAGGGACTTCAGCGCGCGCGGCACCGTCTGGTTGACGATCTGCATCGAGCCGCCGCCGACCAGCTTCTTGAACTTCACCAGCGCGAGGTCCGGCTCGATGCCGGTGGTGTCGCAGTCCATCATCAGGCCGATGGTGCCGGTCGGCGCGAGCACGGACGCCTGCGCGTTGCGCCAGCCGTCCTTGACACCGATCTCCAGGCCACGGCGCCATTCCTCGCCCGCGATGCGCTGGATCGTGGTGTCGTCCTCGGCCAGGGTGCGGATCAGGTCGTTGGCCGCGGCGTGCTTGCGGATCACGCGGATGTGCGGCTCGGCGTTGCGGGCGTAGCCGTCGTACGGGCCGACGACACCGGCGAGCTCGGCGGAACGGCGGTACGCGACGGCGTTCATCAGCGAGGTGATGGACGCGGCGAGCGCACGGCCGCCTTCGGAGTCGTACGCGTGCGCGGTCGCCATCAGCAGCGCGCCGAGGTTGGCGTACCCGATGCCCAGCTGGCGGAACTTGCGGGTGGTGTCCGCGATCGGCTCGGTCGGGAAGTCCGCGAAGCAGATCGAGATGTCCATCGCGGTGATGACGAACTCGACGGCCTTGACGAAGGTCTGCGCGTCGAACGTGCCGTCCTCACGCAGGAACTTCATCAGGTTCAGTGACGCGAGGTTGCAGCTGGAGTTGTCCAGGTGCATGTACTCGCTGCACGGGTTCGACGCGGTGATCCGGCCCGACTCGGGGCAGGTGTGCCAGTCGTTGATCGTGCTGTCGTACTGGATGCCCGGGTCCGCGCACTCCCACGCGGCCTTGGCCAGCTTGCGGAACAGACCCTTGGCGCCGACCTCTTCGATGACGTCGTTCGTGCCGCGGGCCCGCAGGGCGAACTGGCCGTCGTTCTCCACCGCGTGCATGAACTCGTCGGACACGCGGATCGAGTTGTTGGCGTTCTGGTACTGGACCGAGGTGATGTCCTTGCCGCCGAGGTCCATGTCGAAGCCCGCGTCACGCAGGACACGGATCTTGGCTTCTTCCTTGGCCTTGGTCTCGATGAACTCCTCGACGTCCGGGTGGTCCACGTCGAGCACGACCATCTTGGCCGCGCGGCGGGTCGCGCCACCGGACTTGATCGTCCCCGCGGACGCGTCGGCACCGCGCATGAACGACACCGGGCCCGACGCGGTGCCGCCGGAGGACAGCAGCTCCTTGGACGAACGGATCCGGGAGAGGTTCAGTCCCGCGCCGGAACCGCCCTTGAAGATCAGCCCCTCTTCCTTGTACCAGTTGAGGATCGACTCCATGGTGTCGTCGACGGCGAGGATGAAGCACGCTGAGACTTGCTGGGGTGACGCGGTGCCGACGTTGAACCAGACCGGCGAGTTGAAGCTGAAGACCTGGTGCAGCAGCATGTGGGTGAGCTCGTGCTCGAAGATCTCGGCGTCCTTCGGCGTGGCGAAGTACTCGTGCTCCACACCGGCGGCCACGTACTTCTTCACCACACGGTCGATCAGCTGGCGCAGGCTGCTCTCCCTGACCTGGGAGCCGACCGCGCCGCGGAAGTACTTGCTGGTGACGATGTTGACCGCGTTGACCGACCAGGAGTCGGGGAACTCGACGCCGCGCTGCTCGAAGTTCACCGACCCGTCACGCCAGTTGGTCATCACCACATCGCGGTGTTCCCACGTGACCGCGTCGTACGGGTGCACTCCCTCGGTCGTGAAGACCCGTTCCATCCGCAGGCCTTTGACCTGCTGATCTCCCCCGGCGGGAACGCCAACCGTCTCCGTCATGACCAGTCCCTCTCCCTCAACACTCGCGATAACTGGCGCGGCCACGGCCGGGGTTCCCGTCCGATCCGGTCCGAGCGATTTCTTCTTCGTAGTCCTGTTCTTCGGCCGGGCCCGGCGACTCACTCGCCCGCCTCCGACCGCTTGGCGATCGCTTCCTTCAGGTCCGCGATCTCCTTCTCGAAGTCCTCAACGGACGTGAACGAGCGGTACACGCTGGCGAACCGCAGGTAGGCGACCTCGTCGAGCTCACGCAGCGGCCCGAGGATGGCGAGGCCGACCTCGTGGCTGGGGATCTCGGCGGCGCCCGCGGACCGGATCGTCTCCTCGACCCGGTGCGCCAGCTGCTGCAGCGCGTCTTCGTCGACCGGCCTGCCCTGGCACGCGCGCTGGACGCCGCGGACGACCTTGTCGCGGCTGAACGGCTCGGTCACGCCGGAGCGCTTGACCACGGCCAGCACAGCCTCTTCGACTGTCGTGAACCTGCGGCCGCAGCTCGAGCACGACCGCCTGCGCCGGATCACCTGTCCCTCGTCGACCTCACGCGAGTCGACGACCCGAGAGTCGGAGTGCCGGCAGAACGGGCACCTCATCGCTCTCCCCCCTTCTCACTGACAGTGACCTGGCAACACCCGTGCGTCACCGCAACAGCCTGGCTGGTGATCGACTTGTGGATGGAGCGTGGACAACCCGTCCGACTCCAGCCCCAACCTGTGGACTAAATACAGCGGTGTAACTACTAGATGTTGGGGTGACAGTATGCCCGAGGCCTACCCGATGCAAGTCGACACGGCGTGTCTCCCCCGGTCGGGGAGTCGGAGTGGCGAGCACCACACTCGGAGTGGACACGAACTCCGCAATCAGCCGTTCGAGGGAACCTCAGGACGAGCGGCCGCCCACGGTGCGCGCACACGTTAGGACACCCGCGCGGCGATCCACTTGGCGGGTGGGGGTGCGCGCGAGGCGCGAGCACAGAGGTGGTGTCGATCTCTCGCGGACGCGGTCCGACCGTGGTTCCGCTCGTTCCCGCGGCCGGGGGCACGCGGCGGGAATACGACGGTGAGGCCCGTCGGCGAGGTCAACCGGAGCCAACGCGCGGTCGACCCTCTCCCGGTCGACCGTCGGCGCGACTTTCATGAGGACATCAACAGACGTCGACGCGACGTCCATGGGGCACAGACACGCGGCGCGGCGGCGCGCCTGGCGTAGTCAGGGCGCGGACGGGACCTGCAGGGCCTGTCCGGCGAGGACGGTGTTGCCGGGGATCTCGTTGAGTTCGTGGATCCGGGCGATCACGGCCTCGGTGTTGTAGCCGGGCGCCGATCGCTCGGCCACGTCCCACAAAGTCTCGCCCGGCTGCACCCACACGACCGCCGTGCGGTCGGGGACCACGTCCGCCGTCAGCGCGCCCGCGAGGCTGCCGAAGCCCAGCACCGCGAGGAACATCCCGAGCCCGATGAGGATGGCGGCCGCGACCCGCCTGCGGCGCCGGATCGCCGGGGTGCAGGCGGCCACACGGGAATGCGAGGGCCTGCGCCGCTCGGCCCGGCGGGGCGCCTTGGGCTCGGCGACGCGCGTCCGCCCGGGACTCCTCGCCGGCGTGGGCTCCTCGACCTCCGGCAACGGCGGCACCAGGTGGAGCACCGGCCGGGGGGTGTCCAGCTGCGACAGGTCGATCTTGGTGCGTACCGGGGCCGCCATGTCGTATCCTCCTCGCACGACTTTCGGATCGAACATCGGTTCGATCGAACGTTCGTGCGAATGTGTACCACCAACCACCGACAAAAATCGAGATCCGCTCGGCGTGTCCCTCGAACAGGTGTTTGATCTCCTGGTCGAAGCGGACTACGGTCGGTGAAGATGATCGAGCTCGCCCACAGGTGGGCGAGGATTTTTGGAGGCGGAAGCGGTGCCGCAGCGCAGCAAGACACCAGAGCAGGGCGACAACGTCCGTCCCTTCCCGGAACAGTCCGAGGACCTGGATTCGGGCACCCTGCCGCCGCGGCAGCGCGCGGTGCTCGAGGTCATCAGAGCCTGGGTGGAACGCGTCGGCTACCCACCGAGCGTGCGCGAGATAGGCGAGGCGGTCGGCCTCACGTCCACCTCTTCGGTGGCGTACCAGCTCAAGGCCCTTGAGCGGAAGGGCTACCTGCGCCGGGACCACAACCGGCCGCGGGCGATCGGCGTGCTGCCGCCGGACGCGGACGCGGCCCAGTTGGCCGGCGACGACACCCCGGCGCCCACGCCCGCGTACGTCCCGGTGCTCGGCCGGATCGCCGCCGGTGGCCCGATCCTGGCCGAACAGGCCGTCGAGGACGTCTTCCCGCTGCCGAAGGAGATCGTCGGCGAGGGCTCGCTGTTCCTGCTGAAGGTCGCGGGCGACTCGATGATCGACGCGGCGATCGCCGACGACGACTGGGTCGTGGTGCGCCAGCAGTCGGTCGCGGACAACGGCGAGATCGTCGCGGCGATGATCGACGGCGAGGCCACCGTCAAGACGTACAAGCTGCGCGACGGGCACGTCTGGCTGCTGCCGCAGAACGAGGCGTACGACCCGATCCCCGGCGATGAGGCCACGATCCTCGGGAAGGTCGTCGCGGTCCTGCGGCGGCTGTAGCCCGGCTTGGTGGTCACGACCACTTAGCGGGAGGTTCCTTTGCGGCCCAGGTAGGCCAGGCCGCCCAGCACCACGGCCATGCCGATCACGACGGCCAGCCACGTGGGGAACCCGGAGTCCTCAGTGGCTGGTGCGGCGTTGGTGTCTCCCGCCGCACCGGCGGAATTCCCCGGCTTGGCGCCTGGTTTGGGGTCCGCCGACACCATGCCGGTCGCACCTGCGATGGCCCTGATCGGCTGGCCGACGCCCTCCGAGCCGGTCAGCAAAGTGCCGTCCGGCTCGAACGCGATGGTCTCGCCTTGTGGTTCGTTGGGCAGCGGAACGCGTACGGGTTCACGGCTGAGCGCCGCGACGATGTCACCGTCCGGGGCGCTGTAGAGATAGGCGTCTGTGTACGTCCGGAGCGCCACGACTTTCCCGTCGTGGCTGACCGCGCCGCCCGTCACCAGGATCGAGCCGATGGCGCGCGGAATCTGGGTCGGACCGCCGGGCGTGTCGGTGCTCTTGAAGTCGACCGAGGCCACTTTGGCCAGTTTCACCGGGCCAGGGCTCTGCAGCGGGCCTTCCGGCCGGTAGACCTGGGCCGCGCCGAACGGCTCCTTGGTGACCAGGTGCGGCACGCCCTTCTGGTCCATCAGCAATGCTTCCGCGTCGTGCTGGCCGTCCGGATAGGACAAGCGGTACAACGTCGTCTTGCCGTCCGGCGTCAACGCGTGCAACGCGACCGTGTCGCGCTTCTTGCCGTTGTCCCCGGTGTCCGCGAGCCAGAGCGTGCCGTCCTTGGTTCGCGCCATGTCCTCGACGTCGAACGGGTCGGTCTTGTTTGTGATGGTGCGCTCGAGCTTGCAGTCCTTGGACAGCACGAAGACGGTCAGCTTGGTGCCGCCGTCGTTGGTCGCGTACATCTTGGAGCCGTCCGACGCGAGGCCGGACAGCTCCCCGATGTTCTTGTTGTTGAGCACGCAGCGCTCAACCGGGTCCGCCGCGTGTGCCGCCGTGACCGGGGAGAGCGCCACGGCCAGAGCCAAGGCGCCTCCCCACGCCAAAGCCCTCCGTACACCGATCACCATCAGTAGACGCGTCAGGCGGGGGCGCCGTTGCTTGCGAACTGGCCCAATGCCCCGGCCAGGTCACCGTTCACCCTCGCGTGCAGCTGGGTCCCATCCGGGGTGTGACGCTCAGCGAGCACTTCACCCTCCCGGTGGACCCTGGCCACGAGCTCGCCCCGGGCGTACGGCACCAGCACATCGACCTCGACGTCCGGCCTCGGCAACGCCGTGGCCAGGTGCTCACGCAGCTCGTCGAGCCCGGTGCCCTTGTGCGCCGAGACGAACAGCGCACCGGGCAGCAGGTGACGCAGCCGCGCCAACTGCAGCTCGTCCGCCGCGTCGATCTTGTTCACCACCAGGATCTCCGGTGGCATCGTGGTGTCGTTGCGCTCGACGATCTCGTTGAGCACCTCGCGCACCGCGTTGACCTGCCACTCCGGGTTGTCGTCCGAGCCGTCGACCACGTGCACCAGCAGATCCGCGTCGGCGACCTCGTCCAAGGTGGACCGGAACGCCTCGATCAACTGGTGCGGCAGGTGCCGCACGAACCCGACCGTGTCGGTCAGCGTGTACGTACGCCCGTCCGGGGTCTGGGACCGCCGCGTGGTCGCGTCCAGCGTGGCGAACAACGCGTCCTCGACCAGCACGCCCGCGCCGGTGATGGCGTTGAGCAGGCTGGACTTGCCCGCGTTGGTGTAGCCCGCGATGGCGACGCTCGGCACCTCGTTGGCCACCCGGCGGCCGCGCTTGGTCTCCCGCACGGCCGACATCGCCGCGATCTCCCGCCGGAGCTTGGAGATCTTGGCGCGGATGCGCCGCCGGTCGGTTTCCAGCTTGGTCTCACCGGGGCCACGCAGACCCACACCGCCGTTGCCGCCGCCCGCACGGCCACCAGCCTGCCGGGACAGCGACTCACCCCAGCCGCGCAGTCGCGGCAACAGGTACTGCAGCTGGGCCAGCTCGACCTGGGCCTTGCCCTCCTTCGACCGCGCGTGCTGCGCGAAGATGTCGAGGATGAGCGCGGTCCGGTCGATCACCTTGACCTTGAGGCGCGCCTCGAGCTGGCGGAGCTGACCGGGTGAGAGCTCACCGTCGCAGATCACCGTGTCCGCGCCGGTCGCCAGCACGGTCTGGAAGATCTCGTCGACCTTGCCGGAACCGACGTAGGTGGCCGGGTCCGGCCGGTCACGCCGCTGGATGAGCCCTTCGAGGACCTCGGACCCGGCCGTCTCGGCCAGCCGCGACAGCTCGGTGAGCGACGCGTCGGCCTGCTCCGCCGTGCCCTCGGTCCACACCCCGACAAGAACCACCCGTTCGAGTCGCAGTTGGCGGTACTCGACCTCGGTGATGTCGGAAAGCTCGGTGGACAGCCCGGCCACTCGACGTAGCGCGGAACGGTCCTCGAGCTCCAAATCCCCCGTCGAGACCAGTTCTTCCGCGTAGTCTTCCGTCATTGAGTAAGCCCTGTCCTTACCTGTAGTAGCTATGTTGCCCGTCCATGGTCGCACGTGCGGTGGAATCCGCCGACTGGTTATCGTTCCTGCCGCGGCACCTCTTACAACGCCGCGAACCCCCCGATTCGTTCCCAACGCGGCGCCGGGTGCGGCAAGGTGGGCGGGTGTCCTTATTCCGCCACCACGACTTCCGCCAGCTCTGGGCCAGCGACACCATCAGCCAGTTCGGCACGTTCATCGGTCAGACGGTGCTGCCCCTCGTCGCCGTGACCGTTCTCGGCGCGACACCGTTCGAGATGGGCGTGCTCACGGCCGCCGAGACGGCCGCGTTCCTGCTGATCGGCCTGCCCGCTGGGGTCTGGGTGGACCGGATGCGGCGGCGGACGTTGATGATGCGGGCGGACGTGGCGCGGGCGGCGCTGATGCTCAGCATCCCCGTGGCGTGGTGGGCCGGGGTCCTGACGTTGCCGCACATGATCGTCGTGGGCCTGCTGGTCGGCGTGTGCACGGTGTTCTTCGACGTGTCGTACCAGTCGTACCTGCCGACGCTGGTCAACCGGGACCAACTGCTGGACGGCAACTCGAAACTGCAGGCCAGCCAGCAGGTGGCGCTGATCTCCGGCCCCGCGGCGGGCGGCGGGCTCGCGGCACTGGTCGGCGCGGCGAACTCGACCGCGGCCGTCGGCTTCGGCTTCGTGGCGTCCTGGCTGTTCCTGCTGCGGATCAAGAAGGTCGAGCCGCGGCCGGTGCGCGAACCGGGGCGCAAGCTGCGCACCGAGGTGCTGGAGGGCCTGAAGTTCGTCTTCCACAACAAGATGCTGCGGGCGATCGCGCTGGCCGGGACCACGGCGGGGTTCTTCTTCCAGATGGAGACCGCCGCGATGGTGCTGTTCCTCGCCAAGGACCTGCACCTGAGCAGTGCTCAAGTCGGGCTCGTGCTCGCGGTCGGCGGTGTCAGCGGCGCGCTGGGCGCGGTCACCGCGAACTGGTGGTACCGCAGGATCGGCAACGCCCGCGCGATCTGGGTGTCGCTGGTGGCCATCGCGCCGTTCGAGCTGTTGATCCCGTTGGCCTACCCGGGGTGGACCGTGTGGCTGACGGTCATAGGCATGCTCGGTGTCGGTTACGGCGTCACCGTGCACAACATCGCACAGGTCAGTTTCCGCCAGTCGATCTGCCCGGACCGGCTGCTCGGCCGGATGAACGCCAGCATGCGGTTCATGATCTGGGGGGCGTTCCCGCTCGGCTCACTGGCGGGCGGCGTGCTCGGTGAGCTGATCAGCGTGCGTGGCGCGCTGTGGGTCGCCGCCGTCGGGTTGGCGCTGTGCTCGCTGCCGCTGATCTTCTCGCCGATCCGGACGACGGTCAGGACGCCGAGTCCCACCACCGCGGATCCAGCTGTCCACGGGCAACCAGCACCGCAGGGCCAGTGAGCGTGCTGCCGTCCTCGGTGATCTCGACACGGACCCTGCCACCGAGCACATCCACATAGGACGCTCCGGTCGGCTCGTTCACCATGTGCAGCAACGCGGCCACCGCGGCGACCGTGCCCGTCCCGCACGACCGGGTCTCGCCGACCCCGCGCTCGTGCACGCGCATCTGGATCGCGTCCGGGCCCTTGCGGCGGAACAGCTCCACGTTCACGCCGTGCGGGAACAACACCGGGTCGTGGCCCGGCGGCACGGTCAGGTCCAGGTCCGCCGGGTCGCTGTCGATCAGGCACGCCAGGTGCGGGTTGCCGACGTCGATCGCGACACCCGGGTACGCCTCGCCGGACACGGTCGCCTGTGATCGGCCGAACACCCGCGCCGGTCCCATGTGGAGGGTCACGGACCCGTCCTCGTGCGTGCGCACCGGCTTCGCCCCGGACCGCGTGCCGACGACGAAGTCACCCGCGTCGACCAGACCGGCGTCGACGAGGTAGGCCGCGAACAGGCGCAGGCCGTTGCCGCACATCTCCGCGATCGACCCGTCGGCGTTGCGGTAGTCCATGAACCAACCCTCAGGGTCCACATCAGACGGCGCGTTCTCGACCGCGGCGCCTTTGACCACCCGGAGCACGCCGTCCGCGCCGATACCGCGGTTGCGGTCGCAGAGCGCACGGACACGCGCCGCGGTCAGGTCCAGGGTGCCGTCGAGGTCCGGCAACACCACGAAGTCGTTCTCGGTGCCGTGTCCCTTGAGGAATTCGATGTCCCGCACCTGTCCCAGGTTACGGGGTCACCAGCCGGAGCACTTCGTCCAGTAGGTTCGCGGCGCCCGCGTCCAGCCAGGTGATCCGCTTGTCACGCCGGAACCACGACCGCTGCCTGCGCACGAACCGCCGGTGGCCCTGCGCGGTCAGTGCTGTGGCCTCGGCGAGGTCGTACTCGCCGTCGAACGACGCGAGGACCTGCTGGTAGCCGAGTGCACGAGAAGCCGTCAGACCGTCGCGGAGACCGGCTCGCTCCAGGTCGCGGACCTCGTCGACGAATCCCGCGGCGAACATCCGCCGCACCCGGTCGTCGATGCGGGCGTCCAGCAGGTCCGGCTCGCGGTCCAGCCCGACCATGACCGTGCCGTACCGGGCGGGGCCGGGTTTGGGCATGGTCGCGGAGAACGGGCGACCGGTCAGCTCGATCACTTCGAGCGCGCGGACCAGGCGTCGGCCGTTGCTCGGCAGGATCGCGGCCGCGGCGATCGGGTCGCGCGTGGCGAGCCGTTCGTGCAGCAACGGCGCGCCGACGCGGGCCAGTTCGGATTCCAGCCGCGCCCGGATGCCCGCGTCGGTGCCGGGGAACTCCAGTTCGTCCACGACAGCCTGGACGTACAGCCCGGAGCCGCCGACCAGGATCGGCACCTTGCCCGCCGCCTGGATCTCTTCCACGGCTCGCCGGGCGTGCCGCTGGTACGCGGCCACCGAGGCCGTCTCGGTCACGTCGAGCACGTCGAGCAGGTGGTGCGGCACGGCCTCGCGTTCGGCTCGGGTCACCTTCGCGGTGCCGATGTCCATGCCGCGGTAGAGCTGGGACGCGTCAGCGTTGACCACCTCGCCGCCGAGTCGTTCGGCCAGCGCGATCCCCAGGTCGGATTTGCCCGTCGCGGTGGGGCCGACGACGGCGATGGGAGTGGTCACAGCTCGACAGGCTCCCAGACAGCCACATGGTAGGCGACGCCGAAGGGCACCATCAGCTCGCTGGTGACGCACTGCCACTCCCCCGGCAGCCCGCCGAGGACCTGCCACGCGGCCCTGCCCTCCGCACCGAGCTCGGCCGCCAAGGCAGGGTCGATCGCCAGCAGCGCGGCCTGGTCGGCGTCGCTGAGGGCTTTCTGGACGGTGTTGTCGAAGTCGCCCGCGCGCTCGTCGGGGCGGCCGGGAGCCCGCTCACCGTGCCTCGAGGAGCCGTCACCGAGCACGAGCAGTCCAATTGGATCGTCCGGGCTGTCCGCGAGGCGTCCGCCCAGCGCACGGCACTGTTCGCTCGTCGCATCCGGTGGGACCAACTGGACGCTCACACCGCGTACACCTGCTTGCTCTCGCAACCATCCTGCTATCAACGCGGGTAATGGCAGATCCGGGTCGAAGTCACCCTCCGTGTCCTCGCTCAGCCGGACCGCGACGTCCACCCCGAACCCGCGGAACGTGCCGACGGCATCGCCGGGGACCTCGCCGAACCCCGGCGCCACCGCTATCCACCTGCGGGAACTCGCCGCCAGTGCACGGGCGGCGGCCACGCACGAGCGGCGCAGCGCGGCGACTTCCGCCACATCCGCGACGACCAGTTCGGGCACCAGAAGAGGTGGATACGGCACGACAGCGGCGCGGACGATCACGCTGTGAGACGTTACTAGGATGGCCCGGACTGAGCCTGGTGGTTCCGACTCGGGCGTTGACCTGTTTGAATGCGCGCGGAACCTGTCGCCTCGGCGAGCGGGATTCCAGGTTGCTGGGCCCCGGCGAACGACGGGGCGCCCGTGGGAGGCGCGGGCACGCAGGCGAGGAGGAGCCGGCGATGACGGACAGGGAAACAACCCAGAGCACGGACGTGGCTGAGGTCGAGGCACCGGAGGTGGCTGTGGCTGAGCCGGCCCCCACGGCCGAGCCGGCAGCCACGGAGCTCACGGCACCGGCGCCGGTTCCGGTGGCGTCCACCGACCCGAGCAGGTGGGGGCGGGTGGACGAGTCCGGCCAGGTCTTCGTGAAGACCGCGGACGGCGAGCGGTCGGTCGGCTCGTGGCAGGCGGGCGAACCCGCGGAGGGGCTCGCCCACTTCGCGCGGCGGTTCGACGACATCCGCACCGAGGTCGAACTGCTCGAGGCCAGGATCGTCTCCGGTGCCGGCGACCCGAAGCAGTCCTTGACGAGCGCGAAGCACATCAAGGAGAGCCTGGTCGACGCGGCGGTGGTCGGCGACCTCGCCGCGCTGGACGCGCGTGTCGAGTACGTCCTGGCGCACGCCAAGCAGGCCATCGAGGCCTCGAAGGTGGCCCGTGAGGCAGCACGGGCGGCGTCGGTGGCGCGCAAGCAGGAACTGGCCGAGGAAGCCGAGTCGATCGCGGCCGAGTCGACCCAGTGGAAAGCGGCGGGTGACCGGCTGCGGACGATCCTGGACGAGTGGAAGACCATCCGCGGCGTCGACAGGAAGACCGACGAGCAGCTGTGGCGGCGGTTCTCCAAGGCGCGGGACACCTTCAACCGCAGGCGCGGTTCGCACTTCGCGGACCTCGACCGGCAGCGCTCGACCGCCAAGGCCCGCAAGCAGGAACTGGTCGAGGAGGCCGAGCAGCTGTCGGACTCCGACGACTGGGGCGTGACGGCCGGTCGTTACAAGGCGCTGATGACCGAGTGGAAGGCGGCCGGGCGGGCGCCGAAGGACTCGGACGACGCGCTGTGGCAGCGGTTCCGCGCGGCGCAGGACAAGTTCTTCGCCCGCCGGTCGGCGGCGTTCAGCGAGCGCGACGCGGAGTTCACCGACAACGCGAAGGCCAAGGAAGAACTGCTGGTCGAGGCCGAGAAGATCACCACGTCGGACCTGGACGCGGCCCGGTCGCAGCTGCACCGCATCCAGGAGCGCTGGGAGTCGATCGGCAAGGTCCCGCGCGAGCGCGTGCGTGAGCTCGAAGGCCGACTGCGCGCGGTCGAGGAGAAGGTTCGCCAGGCGGCGGATCAGCAGTGGCGCCGCACCGACCCGGAGGCCCAGGCCCGCGCGGCCCAGTTCCGCGAGCGGGTCGAGGAGTTCGAGTCGAAGGCCGCCAAGGCCCGCGCGGCTGGCGACAACCGCCGTGCCGAGCAGGCCGAGGCCCAGGCGGCGCAGTGGCGTGAGTGGCTGGCCGCGGCCGAGCAGGCCGTCGCGACTCGGTAGTCACCTGTCGGACTGTCCGGCCCGGTCGACCGAGCCGGGCAGTCCGATGCGAGCATCTGAGGATGCAGCCCGAAGCCGATGTTCTGGCGCAGATGCGTGATCAGTTGGCCGCTGCGGGTGCGCCTGCCGAGGTCCTGGCGGTGTTCGACGATCCCGGCGGCGCCGAGCAGGTGCTGAACCGGCTGGTCGACCTCGGAGTTGTTCCCGCGGGGCCGGACGAAGCCATGGCCGGAATACTCGACCAGTGGGCGTTCACGACCCGGTCGAGCACCGATCCGCTTGACGTGGAACTGTTCGGCGTCGAGTTCGTCCACATGATGCGCGGCATGGTGTCCGACGCGGACGAACTGCCCGCCATGCTCACCGACCTCGCCATCCACGCGGAGCAGACCGCCGCCCCGGCCGCGTTGTCGCTGCTGCGGTTCCTGGCCCACCTTGGCCCTGCCGAGGTCCGTGACCACGCGGCCCAGGGCGCCGGTCGGATGGTCGCCGCTGGGCAGAAAGACCGGGCGTGGGCCGCGAAGCTCGGCAAGCCGAAGGTCGGGCCGTGTTTCGGTTACGGGAGCGTCGAAGCCGGTCAGGAGTCGATCGCGCTCACCTACACGTACGGGCGGACGTCCCATGCGCTGGTCGTGCTCATCGACCACGATCTCGGTGGTGGCCTGAAGGACTGCTTCCCGACCGACGAGCCGGGTGTCATCCGCGAGCAGTTCGAAGATCAGGCCGCCGCGCACGGTCTGCCTTTCCACGAGTACCAGCCGCACGAGGCGCACACGGCCATGACTCGGGCGTTGGTGGCGCCACTGTGTCCGGTGCAACCGGACCAGGTCGAAGACATGGACATGTACCTGGACCTGCTTCGCTCGCGAGTGGATCTCCTACCGTCGCAACCTTCCGCCGTGACCGCGAAGACCGCGCACAGGGTGAAGGTCACCTTGCGTGGCGCCAAACCGCCGATCTGGCGCAGGGTGGAGGTCCCGTCCGGGATGAGCCTGGCGGCGCTGCACGCGGTTGTCCAGGACGCTTTCGGCTGGCTCGACAGCCACATGTGGGTGTTCGAAACACCGCTCGGGCATTACGGAGTGCCGCACCCCGGAGTCGATTTCCACGATGCCGGGCGCGTGACACTCCAGGATGTCGCTCCCACTCCCGGCGACCGGCTGCGTTACACCTACGACTTCGGCGACAACTGGGAACACGACATCGTGGTCGAGGACATCTCGCCCGTGGCAGCGGATGTCCGCTATCCCCGTTGCCTGACAGGACGCCGAGCGTGCCCGCCGGAGGACTGTGGCGGGATCTGGGGTTACACGGCGCTCCAGGAGATCCTCGCCGACCCGGAACACGAGGACCACAAGCGCTCGCTGGAATGGCTCGACCTGGACTCGGCGGACGACTTCGATCCCGCACGCTTCGACCTCGCCGAGGTCAACCGCCGCCTGTCCAGCCGGGAGTGACCCAACCGGGCGTCCAGAGTGGAACACTGGCCGTCACGGACGTGCGGCACTCTCCCGCTGTTGCCTCAATCGACGCAACGCGTCGTCTGCCTTGTCCCGCAGGGCTTCGACTGCCTCGGGCTCGAAGATGATCCCCGAGTCATCAATCACTCCTCTGTGGAACCTGTTATTCGCAGGCCAAGTTAGGCACCGCGAAAGGTAACCATGCCTTATCGTCGCGCGAAAAACGTGACGAAAGGACGGACAGAAGTGCAGGTGACCTTCGGTCCTCAGGCGGCACGCAGAGTACTCCGGTACGAATTGGAGCGACTGTGCGCACAAGCCGGAAAGACCCACTTCGACGTCGGCGAACGACTGGGCACGTCCCGTGTGGCCTTCACGCACATGGTCACCGGCCGGAATCTGCCAGCCAAGCCCGCTCTGGAAATCCTGATGAGCTACTTCGGGAGTCCGGATCACATCCCGAGAATGCTCGAACTGCTTGCGTGGCGAAACTGAAGCCCGACCAGCAGAGTTCACTGCACCACGAGATCGAGACCTCGTCGTCGATAAACGACTTCGAACTGGCCGTCGGCTTGAAGCGGTGGCCACCGGCATCGAGGTCTTCGAGCCGTTCGCGATCAACGGATTGCTCCAGACCGAGGCCTACGCCCGCGAGCTCATCTCCTACCACGCGTCAATCACCCATGGAGTTGACATCCAGAGAAGCATGGCCCTGCGGATGCGTCGGCAGAATGTCGTCATCCGCGACGAAAGCCCTGCCGAACTGTGGTGTGTTGTCGAGGAACAAGTGCTGCGGCGGCCAGTCGGCGCTCCCGCAGTGATGGCTGAGCAACTCGACCACCTGCTGGACATGACCGGCCGTCCCCCACGACGTCGGCGTCCACTCAGCACTCAAAGGCGCGTTCTTCCTGCTCACGTTCGAAGACGACTGGCGAGTGGCGTACGAGGAGACCCAGCGGTCTGCTTACTACTACGACTCTCCCGCAGATGTGGAGGGCTATGGAAAGATAATGAATCACCTTCGACATCTGGCGCTCAATCCGAAGAAGTCAAGAGCGCTGATCAGCAAGATCATGAAGGAGACTGAGTGATCGACAACTGGCGTAAGGCAACAACCAGCGTGGATAACTCGACCTGCGTCGAGACTGGCTGGACGGAAGGCTTAGTCGGCTTCCGAGACACCAAGCAAGCCTCATTAACCGGTGACCAGCCAAAACTGGTGTTCAGCAAGGACGCTGCACGTACATTCCTCACAATGATCAAGTCCCCCGATCGGGCGAACGGGAACCTTTGATCCACCATCTCCGTCTCATGAACCGGCGGCAGTGGACCACTGAATATTGGTACGCTTCCACGGTTGGCGACCATCATGGGGAGTGAGCGGTGGCTGAGGAATTGCGACCTGGGCAAACAGGCCCTGCGCAAGAACAGATCGACAACGAGGTGGCAGCGGCGCAATTCGGCCAAGCCATCGCTAGCATGTTCGGCAGCGAATACAACCACCAATCGGGTGGCGGCGGCACGGGCGGCCACTATGAGTTCACCAGCCTCACCGAACTCGACGCCATCATCACCGAACTCAAGACTCTGGCCGATGGCATTGCGCGGGATGGTCGCAGGTTGTACAGCGCGATGGGACTGATCGCAGCACCCGCTGACGACGTTATGAGCGCGCTGCAGATCAACGCCACAGTTACGTCGATAAGCGCAGCTCGACTGCACAACCACCAGATGCTTAGAGCGGCGGATGCGGAGATCGCGAAACTGCAAGCCGCCCGAACAGCGTATGCGCAGGTCGAAGACAACAACACCCAGAGCTTCCAGATGGGAGGCTGACCAGTGCGCGGATCGCTGGCACGGACACTGCTCGTCGTCGGCGCGATAGGTAGCGTGGTATCGGGCTGCACGACCACAGTGGCGGGCACAGCCAACCCGGTGGCTGTCGCCAACACGAGCAGCGTGCCCAACGACTCTGAGGCCCCCCGTGTGACCACACCATTGGATGGCGCACCGTTCGCCACCAAACCATGCAGTGTTCTCACGCCCGCCCAGCTTCAGGCTCTGAACTTCCCATCAGGCACATCTGACACCACCAGCGCCGTCGCCAGATTTGGCGTTCCTGGATGTGACTGGGTGAACAGCGACACTCGAGAGGGGCTCATAGCCGGGTTCCTGGTAGGCAACAAGAACGGATTGTCCGACACCTATCGTGGTAGAGCCCGGTGGGCACCGGGGTATTTCGAACCGACCGAGGTGGACGGCTACCCGGCGGTCTTCAACGATTTGGTCGACTCCCGACCACAGGGCGAATGCGGCATCACAGTCGGTATTTCCGACACACTGGCGTTCACCCTGTTGGTGCAGAGCACGCTGGGTGCGAAGTCGTGTGACCGGGTCAAACAGGTGGCGTCGTTGGTGATCCAGACGATCAAGTCGGGAGGCTGATCATGTTCCTGTCCGGTCAGGAGATCTACGAGAACTTCACCAACGGCCCCGGCCCCGAGTACATGCTCAACGGTGCGGGTGTCGTCGCCGAGGTCGTACGCACGTATGACCAGCGCTGCGACCAGATCAAGAGCCTGCTCGGCAAGATGGACGCTGTCTGGAAGGGCGACGCCGCTGGTGCGGCACACCGTGGCGTCGGACCGTTGGCTGTCGAACACGCGCTCGCCGCTCCGGCGATGGACACTATGCGCGACCTGGTGGACCGTCAGGCCGGGTCGTTCATCGATGCCAGGAACTCCGTTGTCCCGGTGCCGCCAGCTCCCGAGAAGGTCGACCCGCTGGCGGCGTTTCTGAGACCTGGCGATTTCGTCACCTATCAGCAGCAACTCAGCGACCACAACACGGCGACCCAACGCAACGTGGACGTGATGCGCGGATATGAAGGCGCGTCGACCTACAACATGAACATGCCGCGGACGTACGGGTCGATCACTGCCGACCAGTCCGAGATCCGCGTCGCGCAGTCCGCCGCTCCCCCGCCCCCCTCTGCTCCGAGTCCTGGTGATCGGCCGAGTCCGCGAAAACCGAAACAAGGCGTCTCCCGGCCACCTGCTGGCATTGGTGAGCGGCCCGGTATCAGCCCGCCAGGCGCTGACGCTCCGGGCAACGGGCCTGGCAACACCGGCCCCGCAACGCCTCCGTCGCGGTCGAGCCCAGAGCCGGGAACGACACCCGGTGGCTACAGGTCTCCGATTCCGCCGCCTGGGCTCGGGACGAGCACCGACCCCGGAAGTGGGACAGGTGCTACCAGGTTTCCCGACACCACGAGCGGCGTCCCGGCCGCAGGTGCGGCCTCGCCCGCGCGCGGCGGAGTCCCGGGTGTGACCGCTGGCGTTCCTGGCAGAGCCGGACCAGGTGGCAGGCCGGGCTTAGGCGGGCCTGGGGCTGGTATGGGCTCCGTGGGTGGTCCTGGTACCGCCGCTGAGGCAGCGGCTGCGCGAAACGCGCCAGCAGCACGAACCACAGCGGTTGGCACGCCGATGAGCGCGGTTCCCGCCGGGCGAGGCCGGGACAGCGAGGACGAGGACCGTCAGCGTGCGTCCTTCCTCGAGGAACCTGATCCGGAAGCGGTCTTCGGAACCGACGAGCCGACCGCGCCGCCCGTGATCGGCGGCTGACCGCGGTGTTGTGGCCCCGCCCGGTACGGGTGGCATTGGACACGCTCACGCGAGTGGTCCGCATCGAGAAAATCGGCGAGCTGCCGGAAGTTCTGCTGGCGGCGGCCGGATGGCAGCCGGAAGCCGACGACCGCGCACTGGATGGACACGCACGCGGCGAATGCGCTCGGCTCGGGTGGCTCGATCACCGCGGCAACCTGGACGTCGACGTGGCTTCGGCATTGCGGGTGCTCTGCATGGCCAGCACCGAGGTCTACGGCTGGATCACGGCCGACCGGACCACGACAGCGGTACTCGCCTGTTCGACGAGGCGGCAGGCGCTGCTCGCCATCCGGCACGACCCATGGGTGTCACTGCGCTCGATCAAACCGGGAGCACTCACGCGCACAGCCGTCGCCCTGGCTCCGAATGTTCCTGCCGGGGAAGGCAAACCCATACATGTCAGGCGATCCGACGCGCTGGCGTTCGACGGCGGCCACCCGCGCGCCCACGGTGGAGTGGCTGTGCGGCCGGTCCCGCTGGAGGTGCGGCGGCTGACGCGGATCGCGGGCCTGCAACGAACCGGCGCGGGCGAATTCCACGTGGCGATCCGGGACTCGATCGGCCGCCGACTGTCGAGTGCGGACCCGATCGGCTATGTCGACACCGCCGCGGGCCGCTATGTCACGGTCGTCGAAACCGTCGACGGCGAGGCCGCGATGCTGCTCGCACCGACCAGTCATCGCGACCTCGTCACACGTCTGGAGAAAGCACTGGCCTCACTGAGCACATGAGACACTGCGCCGCCCGGCACCGGTCATGGGTGGCCAGTGGCTGCACCAGCCACCCACGAGCGTTCCGTCAGTGCAGCGGCGGAATCGTGTTCAGCACACTCAGCTGGCACTTGGCCGTGCTGGTCGCACTGGGGTTGCTCTCCGACTTCGCCGTGAGCGTCACCGTAGCGGCAGGCATGCCACCCGTGCCGCGAACGGCGTTGACGGGGACGTTCACAGTCGTACCGGCCTTGGCGGTCACGACCTCCGACGGCAGTTGCACGGTCCAGCCGTTGCCCGCCACCGTCGCCGACAGGCGGTAGACGTCGGAGTCCACGTAGGACGTCACGTCCTCCGGGTGTCCGTTGGTGAAGGGCTTCACCTGGCCGGTGTTGCGCAGCGGGAACTGGCATGTGGCCACTTCCGCGGGCACGCGACCGACCGGGTTGCCCTGGCCGACGGAGACACCGCGCAGGTGCGGGCCCTGGCCGTCCAGCGACCGCACAGCCAGCTTGTAGCTCAGCACTCCCTTGGCATCACGGACGATGTCGATGATGTAGAAGTGCAGCCGGTTGGCCGTGTCCACGTACTCGTACTTCGTGCCCGACCCGGTTCCGGCGTGGAACAGGGCGTCCGACAGCTGGCGGTAGTCGCCGATGGTCTGGTACTGCTTCGTCCCGTTCGGACGGACGAAGTCGACCGTCTTGATGTCCTCCGGGTGCGAGTCGACGACCCACACGAACGGAGTCGCGTCGGCGTTCTTGGTCTTCGACAGCAGCACGCCCGAGTCCGGCGTGAACGAGTCGTAGCCGACCCGGTCGACCACCTCGACGGTGTAGTTGTTGAAGCTCCCCCCGTCGCACAACGGATCCGTGGACGTGTTGCACGTCGGCGAGTTGTCGCGGTTCATCGTGATGTTGGCTCCGGTCAGCCCGGTCCGGCCGACCGGCCCCATCGGGACGGCGCGCGCGGTCACGTTCATCACGACGACGCCTGATGTGGCAAGGGCTTCCCGCGAGAGCCGCAGGATGTTGGCCTCGTCGACGATGTTCAGCTTCATCTTGTCGCGCAACGTGTGCTGCACGCCCGCTGAACCGCCTTGTGTGGCAGGGATTTCATAACGCGTGTGTGGTCCACCGGGTCCGTTGAACGTGCCGCGGTCAAGCATGCTCCACGGCCCCGCCCCGGCACGGCGTTGTGGTGTGCCGTAGGGGTTGTTGTAGTTGTCGGCGATGCCGAAGACGTGGCTCAGCTCGTGCGAGAAGACACCGAGGCCCGAGCTTTCGGCTTGCGTGGTGCTCTTGCCCAAGGCGTTCGGCCAATGGTTGGCAGCGGCCTGCCAGGACGTCCACGGCACGTAACGGGTCTTGGCGCAGCGCGGCTTCGCCGGGTCCGGTCCGCCGAACTCCGGCGGGATCGACTCGCAGCTGGCGAACTTCATCTCGCCGAACTCCTGCCACGTCGACGACTCGTCGTTGCCCGCGGTCTGGTAGAAGATCACGTCGTACTTGCCCTCGATGCCCGAACCCTGCTCAGCACGCCACGCGCCGCCGAGGTCGGTGCGCAGGTTGCGGTTGCAGCGGTCACCGGCCGGGCAGCTGCCCGCGGCCTGGTCCCACTCGTTGAAGCCGTATTCGTGCTTCTTGCCCGGCAGCCGGTACACCCCGAACGCGTCGAGCGTGACGCCGATGCGACCGTTGGACACCTCCATCCAGTAGCCGTGCATCGTCAGGCCGTGGTTGATCTCCTGCGGCTTGTTCAGGAAGTCCCGGTAGAACGCGGCCACCTGCTTCGGGTCGAGCTTGAGGTCCGAGCGGGGGTTGGCGTAGATGTCGCTGTTGCGGGGGCGGGTGATGGCGAACTGCTCGTTGGGGTAGTCGCCGAGCACGAGCGCGGCCTTGATCGTGCGCACGGAACCCTTGCGACCCGGGTCGGACCAGTCGATGTCGGGGACCTTGCGCAGGTCCTGCCACGTCATCGCGTCCGGGTTCTCCCAGTTCTGCGGGTCGATCGGGGCCAGCACCTGCGCTGTGGTCGGCCAGGGCCTGCCGGGGGCGGCGTACACGGGCCCAGCGGCCAAGGCGAGCCCTAACCCGGTGACAATCATTAACGAAAGCAAACGACGGCCAGGTGGGGACATGGCGTTCCTTCCGGGAGGAAGAGGCGGAAAAGCCTGTCCCGCGAGCGTATGAGCGCCTGGTGAGATCGATCAATCGGCCGAAAGTCGGCCTGTTCGGCTACCCGGCCGCCGCGGCCAGCCCGGAGCGGTACCAATCCGGCATGTACGCCTCGGCACGCGGGAAGCGCTCCTGCTCGAGAGCGAACTCCGCGGGCGGCGGGAACGACTCGAAATCCGGCTGGTTGCGCCAGTTGTACTGGATCGAGTACCGCGACGGCGGGAGGACCCTGTACCGCGCGGAGAACCAGGTCCCTTCGTCCTGGCGGTACATCCCGCCCCGCAGCCGCTGGAACTCGCGCAGCGCCTCGACCGGCGGGTCCCACAGGGTGAACTCGTTGTTGTGACCGAGCACGCCAACCGCGATGTCGATGTTCCGGCCGACCACCCGGTAGTCGATCATCAGCTCGTGCCAGCCGGGCGCGAGCGCGGCGACCATCATGCCGGTGATCTCGTCGAGCAGGTCGTTCTGCTGGACAGGGTCAAGCTGAGGCCATCCGGCCATGGTGCGTGGTCCCCTGGTTCGTCGTGTCACTCAGCGACGGGCTGAGCGTTCCGGTCCACCTGGACGTCCGGCCGCGACCACGCGGTCCGGAACCAGCACGTGGCGATCACGATCATCGCCACACCGGCGATGACCAGCCCGATGCCCGGCGACGCGTCCGGAGTCGACTGCCGCGACCAGATCGCGAGCATGCCGTCGACCGACGCGAACCAGCCGCCGATCGCGCACACCCACGTCAACGCCCACAGCCGCGTGACCAGCGCCAACATCGACGCCAGCACCCCGAAGCCCGCCGAGGTCGCGGCGAACAGCCTCGGCACCACCCCGGCCTTGCCCTCCACGTGGCCGAGCAGCACCTGCCAGCCGTTCGCGCCGTCGATCCACGGCAGCACCAGCCCGACCAGCAGCACGAGCACCGCTGCCGAGATCACGATCGCCCTCGCGCCCAGGTCGACGGTGCGAATCGCCTTGCGCTCGACCGCGTTGATCTGGTCGCGCAGGTGGTGGTCGACGTCCGTCATCGAACCGCACATCCTTCTTCGCTCGTGGCCATGACCGGCGGGGCGCCGAAGCCGGGCAGCCCGAGGCTGATCCCGTTCGTCTTCGGCCGCAGCCCGGCCTCGGAGTTGTCACCGGCGCGGGTGCGCCTGTGGCTGACCAGCGGACCGTCGGCGACGAGGTGGTGCGGCGCGCCGTACGTCACGGTCGCCTCGACCACGTCGCCCGGCCGGACAGCCGCGTCCCCCGGCGTGAAGTGCACCAGCCGCCCGTCCCGCGCGCGACCGCTCATCCGGCGGGTGTCGGCGTCCTTGCGGCCCTCGCCCGCGGACACGAGGACCTCGAGCGTCCTGCCGACGAGTTCCTTGTTCAACTCCCAGGAGATCTCCTCCTGCAGCGCCACCAGCCGGTCGTAGCGCTCCTGGACGACCTGCTTGGGCACCTGGTCGGCCATCTCGGCGGCGGGCGTGCCGGGGCGGATGGAGTACTGGAACGTGAACGCCCCCATGAACCGCGCCTGGCGGACGACGTCGAGCGTCGCCTGGAAGTCCTCCTCGGTCTCCCCGGGGAAGCCGACGATGATGTCGGTGGTCAGCGCCGCGTCCGGCATGGCCGCGCGGACCTTCTCGATGATCCCGAGATAACGCTCGGAGCGGTACGAACGGCGCATCGCCTTGAGCACCCGGTCCGAGCCCGACTGCAGCGGCATGTGCAGCTGGTGGCAGACGTTCGGGGTCTCGGCCATGGCGGCGATCACGTCGTCGGTGAAGTCCTTCGGGTGCGGCGAGGTGAACCGGACCCGCTCGAGGCCCTCGATGCCGCCGCAGGCCCGCAGCAGCTTGCCGAACGCCAGCCGGTCGCCGAACTCCACACCGTAGGAGTTGACGTTCTGGCCGAGCAGCGTCACCTCGAGCACACCCTCGTCGACCAGCGCCTGGACCTCGGCGAGGACCTCACCGGGGCGGCGGTCCTTCTCCTTGCCGCGCAACGACGGGACGATGCAGAACGTGCAGGTGTTGTTGCAGCCGACCGAGATCGACACCCAGCCGGAGTACGCCGAGTCGCGGCGCGCGGGCAGCGACGACGGGAAGACCTCCAGGGCCTCGAGGATCTCGACCTGCGCCTCGTCGTTGTGCCGGGCACGTTCGAGCAACGTGGGCAGCGAGCCGATGTTGTGGGTACCGAACACCACGTCCACCCACGGCGCGCGCTTGACGATCTCGCCCTTGTCCTTCTGCGCGAGACAGCCGCCGACCGCGATCTGCATGCCCGGGTGCGCCTTCTTCTTCGGCAGCAGGTGCCCGAGGTTGCCGTACAGCTTGTTGTCCGCGTTCTCGCGGACCGCGCAGGTGTTGAGGACCATCAGGTCAGGCGTCTGGTCGCCGGACGCGGCGGTGTACCCGGCGTCCTCGAGCAGGCCCGCCAGCCGTTCGGAATCGTGCACGTTCATCTGGCAGCCGAACGTGCGCACGGTGTATGTCCTCGAAACGCCACTGCTCACTCGAACAGGGTAGACCGGCCGTCTGGCACCATCGTGTCTGTGTCCCGGAAGCTCATCACGCTGCTCACGGTCCTGCTGGTGCTGACCGGCTGCACCAGCGTGACCGAGAGCCTCAAGCTGACGATCGCGACCGGCTTCCCCGGCGGCGTCTACAACAAGCTCGGCAACGCGCTGGCCACGGAGTGGGCCAGGCAGACGGGCATGTCGAGGCCGGTCGTCCTGTCGTCGGAGGGGTCGCCGGACAACATCAACCGGCTGACGAACGGCCAGGCCGACATCGCGTTCAGCGCGGCCGACGCGGCCAGCGACAGCCGCAACGAGCGATTCAGTGCGCTCGCCCGCGTCTACGACGACTACCTGCACATCGTCGTGCGGGCGGACTCGCCGATCAAGGCGATCTCCGACCTGACCGGCAAGCGGGTCGCGATCGGCGCGGCGAACTCCGGCGTCAAGAAGATCGCCGACCGGGTGTTCGACATCACCGGCGTGGTCGCCGAGCGGCGCGAGATGGGCCTGCAGCAGTCGGCCGACGCGCTGCGCCGCGGCGAGATCGACGCCTTCTTCTGGTCCGGTGGCCTGCCGACCGACGAGATCGTGCAGCTCGGCAGGGCCGAACAGATCCGGCTGCTCGACATGAACGAGCTGATGAGCACGATCCGCAAACGCTTCCGTTACTACGGCACCGCGACCATCCCGCTGTCGATGTACCGGCTGGCCAACACCGTCCCGGTGACGACGTTGACCGTGCCGAACCTGCTGATGGTCACCGACCGGCTGTCCCCCGACGCGGCCAAGGCGCTCACCCAGGGCATCTTCACCGCACAGAAGGAGCTGGCCGCGGTCACCAGAGCGGCGAACTCGATCGACATCCGCTCAGCGGTGGAGACCCAGCCGATCCCGCTGCACCCCGGCGCCCGCGAGTACTACCGCGACGAGAAGAACCTCTAACTCTGGTCGGCCGCGAGCAGTTCGAGCACGACACGCAGGCCGCCGCCGTCGGGCAGCTCGAGGCGTACGGTGCCGCCCGCGCGTTCCACGAGCCTGCGGGTGATCGCCAGGCCGAGCCCCGAACCGGTGACGTTCTGGTGCGCCGAGCTGCGCCAGAACCGGTCGGTGGCCCGGTCCAGCTCGTCGGGCCGCAGACCCGGGCCGTGATCGCGGACCGAAATGGACACCCGGTCACCCGCCGCCGCGATGTCCACATCGACCGATGTGCCTTCCGCGGTGAACTTCAACGCGTTGTCCAGCAGGGCGTCCAGCATCGCCTCGACACTGCGCGGCGGCGCGCTCGCGTACACCTGATCGGCCGACGTGGTCAGGTTGAGCCGGACCGTGCGGAAGTCGGCGACCGCCTCCCAGTCGGTCATCCGCGTCGCCACCGTGGCGACCACGTCCACCGGGACGAGCTCACTGCCCATCCCCTCGGCGCGGGCCATCGCCAGCAGGTCGTCGACGATCTGGCTGAGCCGGTCGGTCTCGGCCATCGCGGCGACGTGGTGCTCGGCCTCCTCCTCGTCGACGTGTCCCTCCAAATTGCCCAGTCGCAACCGCAACGCGGTCAACGGGTTGCGCAACTGGTGTGAAGCGTCGGCGACGAAGGCCCGTTGCGCGGCAAGGGTGTCGCTGACGCTCGCGGCCATCTGGTCGAAGGATCGACTCAGGTGGCGCAGTTCCGCGGGACCGTGCCCGTCGTCGACCGGCGGCACCTGCCTGCCGCTCATCACGGCGGCGACCAGCGAGCCGGTCGCCTGGTCCAGCCGCCGCACCGGCCGCAGCGTCCAGCCGACCAGCGGCAACGCCACCAGGACCGCGAGACCGAGCGCCAGCGCTCCGCCGACCAGGATGACCGCCCACCAGAACGCCACCCGGCCGCGAGCGGGCCCGGTCGGCGAACGCGTGATCACCGCGCCCTGGACCTCGCCGTCGACCAGCACCGGTTCGGCGATCACCAGCGGCGCGGTGTTCCACGGCAGCAGCAGCGACGCCGGCTCGGGGTGCTTGCCGCTCAACGCGTCGTCCAGCGCCTGCGTGACGTCACCGGCCTGGAACGGCGGCTGCTCGCCCGGCACCGACGTCGCCACGGGGACCCGGTCGCGGTTGAACACCACCGCGTCGATGTCGTAGGTGACGTGGAAGCTGATCAACTCGTCCTGGAGCGCCTCCGCCTCCTGGTCGAGCAGCGGCCGCTGCGCCAGCGAGGCGTAGCGGCTCGTGTCGGTGAGCCGGTCGAGGAACAGGTCCTGCTGCTCGCGCTGCGCCACACTCAGCGCGAGCGGCACGCCGAGGCCGACGACGAGCAGCGCGACCAGCGCCAGCACGATCCCGAGCAACCGGACGCGCATCGGCTCACTCCGGCCGGCCGGCGAGCCGGTAGCCCACGCCGCGCACGGTCTCGATCAGCGCGGGCCGCCCCAGCTTCGTGCGCAGGGTCGCCACGTGGACGTCCAGCGAACGGTTCTCCGCCGCGCCGCTGCGGCCCCACACCTCGGCCAGGATCTGCTCACGCGGGCAGACCGTGCCGCGGGCCGACATCACCAGCGCGAGCACCTGGAATTCCTTCCTCGACAATCCAATTGGCTGACCGGCGACGGTGACCTCGTGCCTGGCGATGTCGACGCGGACATCGTCGAACGTGATCGGTTCCGTATTCGACTGGCCACGATCCGTGCTCCGCCTGCGAACAGCGTGCACCCTGGCGACCAACTCACCGACGTCATACGGTTTCACCAAGTAATCGTCGGCGCCTGCCTGCAAAGCCAGAATGCGATCATCCACCTCGCCGCGCGCGGACACGACAATGACCGAAACGTCACTCACGGCCCTGATCTGGCGACAAAGTGTCATCCCATCGATATCCGGCAGCCCCAGGTCCAGCAGGATCACGTCGACCTCGCCAGCCAGGTCCAGCACCCCCCTGCCCTGAGCCATCCGCCGAACCGCCAGTCCGCGCTTGACCAGTGCCGGGACCAGCGCGTGAGCGACCCGGTCGTCGTCCTCGACAAGGAGCACTCGCACGCGTGTCCCTCCGCAGGTGTCATGACCATGTGACAGAGTTGAGACCCTAAGTGTTGCTCAAGGTCGCTGGACTGTGTGAGCCGAGCCCCCTAGGTTTCCGCCAACGCACGCTGGCCTGTTTTGGAGGATTGATGACCGAAGTTGCCGCCGCGCCTCCGATGATTCGGCTGAAGGCGGTAGACAAGTTCTTCGGGCCGTTGCATGTCCTCAAGGACATCAACCTGGAGATTCCCAAAGGTGAGGTCGTCGTCGTGCTCGGGCCGTCGGGGTCGGGCAAGTCGACGCTGTGCCGGTCGATCAACCGGCTCGAGCCGATCAACTCGGGCGTGATCGAGGTCGACGGCAAGCCGCTGCCTGCCGAAGGCAAGGACCTGGCAAGGCTGCGTGCGGACGTGGGCATGGTGTTCCAGTCGTTCAACCTGTTCGCGCACAAGAGCATCGTCGACAACGTCACCCTCGCCCCGATCAAGGTCCGCAAGACCGCGAAGGACGAGGCGCGCAAGACAGCGATGGAGCTTCTCGAGCGGGTCGGCATCGCCAACCAGTCCGACAAGTACCCCGCTCAGCTGTCCGGTGGCCAGCAGCAGCGCGCGGCCATCGCCCGCGCGCTGGCGATGCGGCCGAAGGTCATGCTGTTCGACGAGCCGACGTCGGCGCTGGACCCGGAGATGGTCCAGGAAGTGCTGGACGTGATGACCAGCCTCGCCAAAGAGGGGATGACCATGCTCGTGGTCACCCACGAAATGGGTTTCGCCCGCAAAGCAGCCGATCGGGTGATTTTCATGTCCGACGGCGAGGTCGTGGAGGACTCCACACCGGAAGAGTTCTTCACGGCGCCGAAATCCAACCGGGCGAAGGACTTCCTTGGCAAGATCCTGACCCACTGAGGATGACAGCGGCGTTCCGATGGCGCGCCGCGTGAACAGCAGGAGACAGAGGACATGAGGGTTCGTACCCTGGCAGTTGGGCTGCTGGTCGGTGGTCTCGCACTGACCGGCTGTGGCAAGTCGGGCTCCCCCGGCGACGCGGGCTCGCCGCCCCCGCAGCAGGACGTCGCCACCGACGTGAAGGTGGACGGCTCGCCGACCTTCGACCGGATCAAGGGCCGCGGCAAGGTCATCATCGGCGTCAAGGAGGACCAGCCTGGTCTGGGCTTCAAGGACCCGACCACCGGCAAGTACTCCGGGTTCGACATCGAGATCGCCAACCTGGTCGCCGCCAAGCTCGGCTTCAAGCCCGAGCAGATCGAGTACAAGGCCGTCGCTTCGGCAGGCCGCGAGGCCGCGATCGCCAACGGCAACGTCGACTACTACGTCGGCACCTACACGATCAACGACAAGCGCAAGGAGCAGATCGCCTTCGCCGGTCCGTACTTCACCGCGGGCCAGGACTTGTTGGTGCGCAAGGACAACACCGACATCACCGGGCCGGAGACCCTCAAGGGCAAGAAGGTCTGCTCGGTGACCGGCTCCACGCCGATCCAGAAGGTCCGCAACGACAAGCTGACCGACCAGATCGTCGAACTGCAGACCTACTCGCAGTGCGTCACCCAGCTCGACCAGAAGCAGATCGACGCCGTCACCACCGACGACGCGATCCTGAAGGGCTACGCCGCGCAGGAGAAGGACAAGTTCAAGGTCGTCGGCAAAACCTTCTCCAAGGAGCCGTACGGCATCGGCCTGCCGAAGACCGACAAGGCCTTCAAGGACAAGGTGACCAGCATCCTGCAGACCGCGCTGGACGACGGCACCTGGCAGAAGACCTACGACAACACGCTGGGCAAGTCGGGCTCACCGGCCACCAAGCCGACCCTCGACAAGTCCTGACGAAGTTCACCCGGTCGGTGGTCGAGCACTCCTCGGCCACCGACCGGCTTCATTGATGGTGTCCTCACCGCGGGCGGTAACCAGATGAATGTCCTGTTGGACAACAGCCAGTACTTCGTCAACGGGTTCCTCAACACGATCAAGCTGTTCCTGATCTCCGGGGTGCTCTGCCTGATCCTGGGAACGATCCTGGCGATGATGCGGGTCAGTCCCGTGCCGATTTTCCGTGCGTTCGGCACGGCGTACGTGACCATCGTGCGCAACACGCCGTTGACGCTCGTGTTCTTCTTCTTCGCGTTCGCGTTCCCCCTGCTGGACATCGTCGGGGAACTGCGCGAGTACTACTTCTTCGCGGCCGTGACCGCGTTGACTTTCTACACCTCGGCGTTCGTCTGCGAGGTCGTCCGCGCCGGTATCAACACCGTGCCGCTCGGGCAGATCGAGGCGTCCCGCGCGCTCGGACTGACGTTCGGCCAGGCACTGTCCAGTGTGGTGCTGCCGCAGGCGACGCGCTCGGTCGTGCCGCCGATGGTCTCCACGATGGTGGCCCTGTTGAAGAACACCACGATCGCCGCCGGTTTCTCGGTCGCCGAGGCCGGTGCGATCCGCGACATCCTGTCCGAGCGGGGTTACAGCGCCATGATCGGCCTGCTGTGGGTGGCGCTGTTCTTCATCATCCTGGTCATCCCGATGACCCTGTTGCAGCGCAGCCTCGAGAAGCGTTGGAGTGTGGCCCGATGAGCGCATCCGCACTGTTCGACCTGCCGGGCCCCAAGGCCCGGATGCGCTACCGGCTCTACGCGGTGATCGGCACCTTGCTGATCGCCGGCGCGATCGCGTTCGTGATCTACAAGTTCATCGACGCGGGCCAGTTCGACGGCGAACTGTGGGCGTGGATCGAGTACGAGAAGATCCAGACCGACCTGCTGGCCGCGCTGGGCAAGACGCTGACGGCGTTCGCCGCGTCAGCTGTGTTGTCGTTGCTGTTCGGTGCGATCTTCGCCGCGGGCAGGCTGTCGGACCACGCGATCTTCCGCGTACCGTCGATGATCATCGTCGAACTGTTCCGCGCGATCCCCGCTGTGATCATGATGTTCATGTTCCACTACGGCATCCAGCTCGGTGACCCGTTCAACTCCGTGGTGGCCGCGCTGACGCTCTACAACGGATCGGTGCTCGCGGAGGTTTTCCGCGCGGGCATCCTGTCGTTGCCGCGTGGGCAGAGCGAGGCCGCGTACGCGGTCGGCATGCGCAAAACCCAGGTGATGGTGCTGGTGCTGCTGCCGCAGGCGCTGCGGGCGATGCTCCCGGCGATCATCAGCCAGCTCGTGGTCGTGCTGAAGGACACCGCTCTCGGCTTCCTGATCACCTACGAGGAACTGCTGTACTACGCACGCAACCTCGGTGGCGTGGCGCAGTTCGGTCGTCCGCTGATCCCGGTGACGATCGTGGTCGCGGCCATGTACATCACCATGTGCCTGTTGCTGGCGTGGCTCGCGAACTACCTCAGCAAGCGGGAGCGCAAGAGCAAGAAGCACATCAGCACCGACGACGGCCCGCTGCCGAACAAGCCTGTGATCATGGATTCCACGGCCAACCCGGCCCCGAGCTTGTAGGACCCCGCTTCCTGGGCGCACCGGCCGACCGGCTGGTGCGCCCAAAGCGCTGTTACAGGGACCGTGCTCTAATCACCTCGTGAGGTCGAAGACGTCGGCAAGGACGCGGGCCAAGGTGCTGGACGCCGCCAGGAGCCTGTTCAACGAGCAGTGCACGGCGGACGTGAGCCTCGATGACATAGCCGAGGCCGCCAGGATCAGTCCAGAGGACCTCTCCTATCACTTCCGCGACAAGCCGGAGATCATCCGCGCGTTGTTCGAGCTGTACGGGCGTGCTCTCGACGGCCGCTGGTACCCGAGCAAGGACCCGGCCAAGAACGTCGCCGTGATGGCTCGGAACCTCACGGAGATGAGCAGCCTCCGCTGGGACTACCGGTTCTTCCAGCGGGAAATGACTCTGCTGCTGCGCGCCGATCCCCGCCTGCGTGCCGCGTACGACGCGGTCTCCGAGCGCCGGCTCAGCGAAATGCGGGTATTCGCCCAGCAACTCGTGCTGCAGGACATGGTGCGCGTTCCCCGGCTGCCACGCACGCTCGACGACCTGCTCATGGCGGTGTGGCTGATCTCTGAGGGCTGGCAGGCGTGGCTCGACGTCACCGGCACCCCCGCCAGTCCTGACGACGTCGGCAGGCTCAACGACCTGTTGATGGTCGTGATCGACCCCTACCTGACCGACCAGGGCCGTGAACTGTTCGAAAAACTGGTCCAGTAGCCGCGGAGAGTGGTCACCTGCCCCCAGCGCCGTTGCTGGAGGCAGGCAACCGGGTGATCAGCTCTTCTTCGACGAACGCCGGAACAGCTTGTTGCCCAGCCACACGACCGGGTCGTAGCGGCGACCGGCGACGCGCTCCTTCATCGGGATCAGCGCGTTGTCGGTGATCTTGATGTGCTCGGGGCACACATCGGTACAGCACTTGGTGATGTTGCAGTAGCCGAGGCCATGCTCGTCCTGCGCGGTGTCACGGCGGTCGGCGGTGTCCAGCGGGTGCATCTCCAGTTCCGCCACCCGCATCAGGAACCGCGGCCCGGAGAACGCTTCCTTGTTCTCCTCGTGGTCACGGATAACGTGGCAGGTGTTCTGGCACAGGAAGCACTCGATGCACTTGCGGAACTCCTGCGACCGCTCGACGTCGACCTGCTGCATCCGGTACTCGCCCGGTTTGAGGTCCGGCGGCGGCGTGAACGACTGCACCTCACGTGCCTTGGTGTAGTTGTACGACACGTCCGTCACCAGGTCGCGGATCACCGGGAACGTCCGCATCGGCGTCACGGTGATCAGCTCGTCCTCGTCGAAGGTCGACATCCGCGTCATGCACAGCAACCGCGGCTTGCCGTTGATCTCCGCCGAGCACGAGCCGCACTTGCCGGCCTTGCAGTTCCAGCGAACCGCCAGGTCCGGCGCCTGGGTGGCCTGCAACCGGTGGATGATGTCGAGGACGACCTCGCCCTCGTTCACCTCGATGACGTAGTCCCGCAGCTCACCGGACTCGTCATCACCGCGCCACACCCGGAATTGCGCTTTGTATCCCATGTCAGGCTTTCCTTCCCGGGTGCGCGGCCAGCTCCTCGCCGGTGTAGTACTTCTCCAGCTCGCCGATCTCGAAGAGCTCGAACAGCTCCTGGCGCATCGGCAACTGGGGCTGCTCCACCACTGACACGTCCGTGCCGTCAGTCGAACACACGAGGAGCTTGTTGCGCCAGTTCGCGTTCATCGCCGGGTGGTCGTCGCGGGTGTGCCCGCCACGGCTCTCCTCACGCAGCAGCGCGGCCTTGGCCACGCACTCGCTGACCAGGATCATGTTGTACAGGTCGATCGCGAGGTGCCAGCCGGGGTTGAACTGCCGGTGGCCCTCCACCGCGATGTTCGGGATCCGGGCCTTGATCTCGTCGATCTTCTGCAGCGCCTGCCGGATCTCACCGGCCTTGCGGATGATGCCGACAAGGTCGTTCATCGACTGCTGCAGTTCGGAGTGCAACGTGTACGGGTTCTCCTCGACCCCGCCGCCGCGCGGGTCGAACGGAAGCACCGCACCGGCGGCCGCCTTGTCCACATCGGACTGCGCGATCTCCGGGCGGTCCGTGAGGCCGTCGACGTAGTCCGCTGCCCCGGTCCCGGCACGTCGGCCGAACACCAGCAGGTCCGACAGCGAGTTGCCGCCGAGGCGGTTCGAGCCGTGCATACCGCCCGCGACCTCGCCGGCGGCGAACAGACCCGGCACCTTGGCCGCGGCCGTGTCGGGGTCGACCTCGACGCCACCCATCACGTAGTGGCAGGTCGGCCCGACCTCCATCGGCTCGGCGGTGATGTCGACGTCCGCCAGTTCCTTGAACTGGTGGTGCATCGACGGCAGCCTGCGCCGGATCTCCTCAGCGGGCATCCGGCTGGAGATGTCGAGGAACACGCCGCCGTGCGGGGACCCTCGACCCGCCTTGACCTCCGAGTTGATCGCACGGGCGACCTCGTCGCGCGGCAACAGGTCCGGCGTGCGCCGGTTGTTGTCGGGGTCGGTGTACCAGCGGTCGGCTTCTTCCTCGTTGTCCGCGTACTTGTCCTTGAAGACCTCGGGGATGTAGTCGAACATGAAGCGCTTGCCGTCGGAGTTGCGCAGCACGCCACCGTCACCGCGAACACCTTCGGTGACGAGGATTCCCTTGACACTGGGCGGCCAGACCATGCCGGTCGGGTGGAACTGGATGAACTCCATGTTGATCAGCGTCGCACCCGCCTTGAGCGCGAGCGCGTGCCCGTCTCCCGTGTACTCCCAGGAGTTCGACGTGACCTTGAAGGACTTGCCGATGCCCCCGGTCGCCAGCACCACGGCGGGTGCCTCGAACAGGATGAACCGGCCGGACTCGCGCCAGTAGCCGAACGCGCCCGCGATCTTGTCGCCGTCCTTGAGCAGTTCGGTGATCGTGCACTCGGCGAAGACCTTGATCTTCGCCTCGTAGTCACCGGTCTCCTTGTGGTCCTCCTGTTGCAGCGACACGATCTTCTGCTGCAACGTGCGGATCAGCTCGAGACCGGTCCGGTCACCGACGTGCGCCAGCCGCGGGTACTCGTGGCCACCGAAGTTGCGCTGCGAGATCCGGCCGTCCTTGGTGCGGTCGAACAACGCGCCGTAGGTCTCCAGCTCCCAGACGCGGTCCGGGGCTTCCTTGGCGTGCAGCTCGGCCATCCGCCAATTGTTCAGGAACTTCCCGCCACGCATGGTGTCGCGGAAGTGCACCTGCCAGTTGTCATTGCTGTTGGCGTTGCCCATGGAGGCGGCGACGCCGCCCTCGGCCATCACCGTGTGGGCCTTGCCGAACAGGGACTTGCACACCACGGCGGTACGCAGACCGCGTTGCCGGGCCTCGATGGCGGCGCGAAGACCGGCACCGCCAGCTCCGATCACGACAACGTCGTACGTGTGCCGCTCGACCTGGGTCATTTACTTCCTCTTTCTCACACGAAGCGCAGGTCGGAGATCGCACCACTGGCAACGAGCATCACGTACAGGTCGGTGAGCACCAGCGTGCCGAGCGTGATCCATGCCAACTGCATGTGCCGGACGTTCAGCTTGGACACGAGAGTCCACAGCTTGTACCGGAGCGGATGGGCGGAGAAGTGCTTCAGCCTGCCACCGGCGATGTGGCGGCACGAATGACAGGACAGCGTGTACCCCCACAGCATGATCACGTTGACCAGGAGGATGACGTTTCCGAGCCCCATCCCGAACCCGCCGTCCGGGGAGTGGAACGCGACGATGGCGTCATAGGTGTTGATGACCGCGACCAGACCCGCGACGTAGAAGAAGTAGCGGTGCAGGTTCTGCAGGATCAGCGGGAACTTCGTCTCCCCCGAGTACTTCACGCGCGGCTCGGCCACCGCGCAGGCGACCGGCGACTGCCACACCGAGCGGTAGTACGCCTTGCGGTAGTAGTAGCAGGTGAGCCGGAAGCCCAGCAGGAACGGCAGGGCGAGGAAGCCCATCGGGATCCAGCCGGGCAGTTCGCCGATCCACTGGCCGAAGTGCGATGAGCCGGGCACGCACGACTCGCTGATGCACGGCGAGTAGAACGGCGTCAGGTAGTGGTAGTCGTTGACCCAGTACCACTGGCCCATGAATGACCGAACGGTCGCGTAAATGACGAACGTCGCCAGGCCGAGATTGGTCAGCAGCGGCGGCAGCCACCACCGGTCGGTGCGCAGATTGCGCACCGAGATCCGCGCCCGGCCCGGCGCGTTGATTCCAACGGTCATCTGTCCTCAGTTCGGGGGTTGACTTCTTTGTCTAGTCGTCGTGGCGGACGAACTCGTCGTCGGTCCCGCGCCACATCGCCGGGTCGTACGGGGTGTCGGGCACGACCACGACCTCGTGCTCGGACACCAGGGGGCGGCGCGGCTGGGGAGGTGCGGGTTCGTCGCGGAACTCCGCGGTGTCGATGTCCATCCGCTCGACGTCGTTGACGAGTCTGCGCACGGCGGGGATGTCGCCGTACTTGGCGCGCAGCTCGCCCACGGCCTGCTTGACCTGGCCGATAGCACGCTGCAACTCAGTGATGTCGCTCATCGACATGACCCGACTCCATTCACCGTTGGAACACACGCCAGCTACTTCGGGTGCGTCCGCGAGTCGGCTCCTATCGCCCTCGGGGCCGGTGGTGGACGCCCCCATGCCGCCGACTGTGCCGCGCCGGTGACCTTGTGACAAGTACCACAGGACATGATCCGCTGTGTGACCGGCCCAACACTCATCCGGCTCGCACTGGATCGATCCCTGTGGCCGACGTCACCGGCACAATCAACACAATCCGTCCGACGAACGGAATTTTAATGTGACTCACCGCACACTCGCGGCCTCCGAAAGGCGGTGGTTCGCGAATGCGGACGGCCACAAGCAGCGGCCCACACGCTCGCGGTGCCGTCGGCCGCAGTCGTGTACACACTCGTCAGCCCGGCCGCCCTGACGACGTTGACGGCCACGACGAAGCTCGTGGCGCGGCGCTGGATTCGATTGACGGCCCTGCCAACAAAGCGTTTCGCCCTATTCGTGACGCTCGGCGTAGCCCACCAAATTTTCCGTTGCGAGCGTCGCATTGCCGTTTCGTGCTAACACCGCACCGGCGCAAGCCCCATCAAGTCCGAGCAGCGAGAGACGCAAGGAAACATGGGTGTCGTCGCGTACCGAGTTGAGAGGTTCACCGCCTACGCCAGACAGGTCGACCGTCCAGAATGTGGGAGCCAGCGAGTGGGTCGACGACATGTCAAGAACCTCACAGTCGCTGTCGCCAAAGGATCCGGACAGCGAACAATGGAAGGTCTCGCTGTCCGTCGACTTTGCCGGGCTCCCAAGTCATGGGAAGACCTTCGACGAGCCGCTGAACCCCCTCGGGACGAGGCGCTTTCGCGAGGCCAAGCCGACCGGCCACTCCCTGTCGTTCCACTCGCCGTAACTGGATCGATACCGCTGGATCACTCGTAGGGGTCGAGCCAAACGTCTCGGACGCACCCCTGAACTCACCCGGATTTTTCTTAATCGATTTTGCTCCTGGGGCGGCTGTGGCTAAGTTGTGCCTTGTCACCACCTGTCAGCACCGTGTGCGACGCCAGCGTTGCCGTCATCACCGATCGGGAGGCCGCAGTGCACACGAAGCTTCACCGCGTCGTCGGCGATGTCACGCAACGTATTGCCGAGCGCAGTGCGCTTACCCGTCAGGCGTACTTGGACCGAGTGCGCGGCATGGCGACGGACGGCCCGGCCCGGGCAGGAATGGCCTGCAGCAACCTCGCGCACGGCTTCGCCGCGTGTGAAGGCTCGGATCGGCTGGCCGTGCGTGGACTGACCAAGCCGGGCGTGGCGATCGTGTCGTCGTACAACGATCTGCTTTCCGCCCACCAGCCACTGCACGAGTACCCGGACTGGCTCAAGGACTCGGTGCGTGAAGCTGGTGGTGTCGCCCAGTTCGCCGGTGGTGTGCCCGCGATGTGCGATGGCATCACACAAGGGCGCGCGGGCATGGAGCTCTCGCTGTTCAGCCGTGAGATCATCGCGATGTCCACGGCGATCGCGCTGTCACACGAGATGTTCGACGGCGCCCTGCTGCTCGGTGTGTGCGACAAGATCGTGCCGGGACTTCTGATCGGAGCGTTGTCCTTCGGGCACCTGCCATCGATTCTCGTGCCCGCGGGGCCCATGACGTCAGGACTGCCCAACAAGGAGAAGGCCCGCGTCCGGCAACTGTTCGCCGAGGGGCTGGCCACACGCGAGGAGCTGCTCGCCGCCGAGTCCGCGTCCTACCATGGCCCTGGCACATGCACTTTCTACGGCACGGCCAACTCCAACCAGATGGTCGTCGAAGTGATGGGTCTGCATCTGCCAGGCGCGAGCTTCGTGCACCCACACACCCCGCTGCGCCGTGCGCTGACCGAGGAAGCGGGCCGTCAGGTCGTGCGGCTCACGCAAACACGCGGGCAGTACACGCCGATCTCCGAGATCGTTGACGAGAAGGCCGTTGTCAACGGCGTTGTGGCGCTGTTGGCGACTGGCGGGTCGACCAACCACACGTTGCACCTGCCTGCGATCGCCGCTGCCGCAGGAATCCAGCTGACTTGGGACGACTTCGCGGATCTTTCAGCTGTGGTGCCGTTGGTGGCGCGCGTGTACCCGAACGGGAGCGCTGACATCAACCACTTCCAGGCCGCCGGTGGCGTGCAGTTCCTGGTGAACACCTTGCTGGACGCCGGTTTGCTGCACCGGGACGTGCGGACGGTGGCGGGTGGTGGCCTGGACCTCTACCGTCAGGAACCGGTGCTGGAAAACGGAAAGCTGATTTGGCGCGACGGTCCCACGGACAGTCTCGACACGACGGTTCTGCGCGATGTCGACGACCCGTTCGAGCCGGACGGCGGGCTGCGGATGTTGTCGGGCAACCTCGGGCGCGCGGTGATCAAGGTGTGCGCTGTCCAGCACGAGAACTGGGTCGTAGAAGCACCGGCGCGCGTGTTCGAAAGCCAGGACCAGTTGTCCGAGGCTTTCCGTGCGGGTGAACTCAACCGCGATGTCGTTGTGGTCGTGCGCAATCAGGGGCCGAAGGCGAACGGGATGCCGGAACTGCACGGCTTGACGCCCGCGCTGGGCGCGCTGATGGATCGTGGCCACAAGGTCGCGCTCATCACCGACGGACGGATGTCCGGTGCGTCCGGCAAAGTGCCCGCGGCGATCCAGGTTTCACCCGAATCGGTGGCCGACGGGCCGCTCGCCCGGTTGCGCGACGGCGACGTGATCCGCCTGGACGCCGAACAAGGCAGGCTGGATGTCCTGACGGACCCGGCGGAGTTCGCTGAGCGGCCTGTTGTGGCAGCGGTGCCGTCGGCGTGGGAAGGCACTGGACGTGAGTTGTTCACCGCATTGCGCAACGCTGTCGGTCCGGCCGAACACGGCGCTACGGTGTTCCCAGGACAGTTGACTTCGATTGGGGAGCTGGCTTGACCACCCGTTTGATCACGGCGGAAGAAGTGCTCGACCTGTCACCGGTGATCCCGGTCGTGGTGATCGACGACGTCGATCACGCGGTCCCGGTCGCGCAGGCCCTGCTGGCAGGCGGAGTGCCGGTGATCGAGCTGACACTGCGCACACCGGTGGCGCTGGAGGGAATCCAGCGGATCAGCAAGGAAGTCCCCGACATCCTCGTCGGTGCGGGCACGGTGACCTCGGCGGCGCTGGCAGCGCAGGCGGCGGAAGCGGGATCGTCCTTCCTGGTGACACCAGGCTCAACCGAAAGTGTGGTTGACGCCTGCGAGGCAACGGGATTGCCGTTCCTGCCGGGAGCAAGCACGGTGACCGAGGCCATGCGGTTGGCGGAGCGCGGCCTGACGGCACTGAAGTTCTTCCCGGCGGAAGCGTCCGGTGGCGTGGATTATCTGAAAGCACTCGGTGGCCCGTTGCCAGGGCTGCGGTTCTGTCCGACGGGTGGAATCTCAGTGGACACAGCACCGAAGTACTTGGCGCTGCCGAACGTCGGCTGTGTTGGCGGTTCCTGGCTCGTTCCGAAATTCGCTCTGTTGGACAACGACTTCGAACGAGTCAAGGACCTGGCTCAAGCAACGGCGGCGCTCCGGCCCGCCTGACACCACATGGTCGCAGCCCCACACCTGCCAGCCCAACGAGGTTCACTCGATGGTGTCCAGGAGATCGGTCTCATCGCCCACGTTGGCCAGTTCGTCCTTGACGACACGGTAGGCCAAACCCTGGCTGTAACCCTTGCGGGCAAGCATGCCGACGAGGCGGCGAACCTTGGTCTGCTGATCGGCGGACCGCATGGAAGGCAGTTTCTTGCGCACGAGCAGGCGCGCCCGTTCCTCCTCGGCCTCCTCGTCGACAGCGGCAACAGCCTCGGCAACAGTGTCGTTGTCAACACCACGACGACGAAGCTCGACACTCAACGCCTTACGCCCCACCCCCTGATAGGTGTGGCGTGAGCGAACCCACATCTCAGCGAAAGCCTTGTCATCGATCAGCCCGACCTGATCGAGCCTGCCCAGCACCCGTTCAGCAACCTCAGACGAAACATCCTTCCCCACCAAGGCCTTGTACAACTCAGCCCGAGTACGAGGCCGAGCGGTGAGCAAGGTCAAACAGAGATCCTTGGCATAAGCCTCAGGATCGCCCTCAGGACCAGCGCCTTGAGTCTTGCGCTCCCGACGACGCTCGTCCCCTCGCCCAACGGCCTCGTCCCCAGATGCCCACCGCCCCCGCCGCGACTGCCCCCGACGACGACCACCATCACCCGACGACAGCGATGGCGACGGCTCAAACGGATCAACGGCCGCATCATCGACGTGCCCTGAACCTGCCTCTGCGGAAGCACGTCCCCGCTGACGACGCGAACCAGCCAAAGCAGAACGCCGCCCCGACGCATCACCAGACACCTCAGCCATCCGACCGCGCAGCTCATCCAACCGCGTACTCGGCGAAGACGAACCACGCACCGACTCCGAGCCCGCAGGGACCACACCTTCCCCGCGAACAGCCCGCTCGCCAGCCTCATGATCACCACGAGCCCCGCCGCGAGGCCCTGCGGGAAGACCAGCGGAAACCTCCGCCATCCGAGCCCGCAGTGCATCCAACTGAGCAACACGCGAAGACGAAGAAGGCCGCCACTCCCCGACCACACCGGTATCACCGGCAACTCGATCTCCGTCGCGAGAATCACTGCTGGGAGCCGTTGAAGACCCGCCGGTCACATCTCTCCTCTGAGGATCGAACCCATCTGGTCGAACCTCACCAGAGGAACTGCGCGAAAGTACAGGCGACGCCTCTCCGACAACCACATCCACAGTGGAAACCTGTTCACCACGAGGCTCAGTGCCCACTACCGAAGTCTCTGCGGTCGCATCAGCCGTCCGAAGATCATCCGCGCCGGATCCAACCTCGCCGGAGGAAGCCCGCTGAGGCACAGACACCGCACCTCCGGCAACCACGCCACCAGACCACTGTTCCCCCCGAGACCCAGTGCCAGCAGCCGTTGAAGACCCGCTTGCCCCATCACCCCTCAGAGAATCACACCCACCTGACCAAACCCCACTAGAAGAACCGCGCCGAGGCACAGACACCGCACCTCCAGCAACCACACCAGCAGGCTGCTGTTCTCCATGAAGCTCACTTCCAGCAGCTACTGGAAGCTCTCCAGCCGCGTCGGCCACCTGGGACTCGAGCTGGGCTTCGGGGGGAGATGCGTGCCCGGTATGCGGAGTCCGGCTGGTCGGTTCGGCAGCCGACTCGGTGCTTTCTTGGGCATCCCGCCCGGCCTTCGGGGCCACGTCTGGTTCCGAAGGCCGGTGTGCGGGATGTGTCGGCGCCGGCGGGGTCGGTTCTTCCCCGGCCCAAGGGTCGATACTCGGGTCCGCCGGTGCCTGGGCTCGCTGGTCTGTCACCCAGTCCTCGAGCCACGTCAAATCGCCAGCTGGCTCTGGCTCCCGCATCAGAAGTCGACGGGGGCGGGCGCCGCTTCCTCGGCGTCAAGCTTCGGGCCGATCCCCATCTTGTCCTGGATGCGCTTCTCGATGTCGTTGGCGACGTCCGGGTTCTCGCGCAGGAACCGGCGGGCGTTCTCCTTGCCCTGCCCGAGCTGGTCGCCCTCGTAGGTGTACCAGGCGCCGGACTTGCGCAGGATGCCCTGGTCGACGCCCATGTCGATGAGCGAGCCCTCACGGCTGACGCCCATGCCGTAGAGGATGTCGAACTCGGCCTGCTTGAACGGCGGGGCCACCTTGTTCTTGACGACCTTGACGCGGGTGCGGTTGCCGACCGGCTCGCCGCCGTCCTTCAGCGTCTCGATGCGGCGCACGTCGAGCCGGACCGACGCGTAGAACTTCAGCGCCTTGCCACCGGTGGTGGTCTCCGGCGAGCCGAACATCACGCCGACCTTCTCACGCAGCTGGTTGATGAAGATCGCGGTGGTGCCGGAGTTGCTCAGCGCACCGGTGATCTTGCGCAGCGCCTGGCTCATCAGCCGGGCCTGCAGACCCACGTGGCTGTCACCCATCTCGCCCTCGATCTCGGCGCGGGGCACGAGCGCCGCGACCGAGTCGATGACCAGGATGTCCAGCGCACCGGACCTGATCAGCATGTCCGCGATCTCCAGCGCCTGCTCACCGGTGTCCGGCTGGGAGACCAGGAGTGCGTCGGTGTCGACACCGAGCGCCTTGGCGTACTCGGGGTCGAGCGCGTGCTCCGCGTCGATGAACGCGGCGATGCCGCCTGCCTTCTGGGCGTTGGCCACGGCGTGCAGGGCGACGGTCGTCTTACCGGAGGATTCCGGGCCGTAGATCTCGACGATCCGGCCACGGGGGTAGCCACCGATCCCGAGTGCGACGTCCAGGACGACGGATCCGGTCGGGATGACCTTGATCGGAGCACGCACCTCTTCCCCGAGGCGCATGACCGAGCCCTTGCCGTACTGCTTGTCGATCTGGGCGAGGGCGAGCTCGAGGGCCTTGCCCCGGTCGGGTGCTGCTGGTGCCATCTGAAGTCCACCTCGTTGGTTCGAGCGGTCTATGTCGGAGGAGACGCTACGGGTGGGGACCGACAATTTCGGGGGACCGCCGATCCCGGTGCGGGGCCATCGTAGCGAACACGTGTTCGACCCGTTCCGGCGACACGCCGGTCAGCGCCGTTCCGGCGGGACCGCGAAGTCGTCGCAGACCGCGCGCCAGATCTCCTTCGGTTCGACACCCGCATCGAGGGCCTGGTCGACGGTGCGGCCGCCGAGCGCGCCGAGCACGTGGTCACGGGCGAGCATCGCGGCGCGGACCGCGCCGAACTCGTCTGCCATCAGGTTGCGGAAGACCGTAGTACGCATCGACGACTAGGTTAATGAGCGTGCAACCACCCAGTGGACTCGAGTCGGCGGGCCTGTGGGTCCTGTCCTTCGCCAGTGTGATCGCAGCACTGGTCGTGATCGTCTTCTGGCTGCGCAACAACCGCAAGCGGTAGTACCGTCGCGGGCGAGGCGAGATCGGAGCTGGACGAGTCATGCGTTTCATGATCATCATCAAGTCGGACGAGAAGACCGACGCGGGCCGTGTGCCGACGGAGGCCGAGTTCGCGGCGATGGCGCGGTTCAACCAGGAGATGGCCGACGCGGGCATCCTGCTCGGCGCCGAGGGCCTGCTGGACAGCGCCAAGGGCGCACGCGTGCAGCTGTCCGGCGGCAAGACCACGATCACCGACGGCCCCTTCACCGAGTCCAAGGAGCTCGTCGCGGGCTTCTGGATGATCAGGGCCGACTCGCTCGAGGAGGCGATCGACTGGGCCGGCCGGGTGCCGAGCCCACCGCACATCGAGACCAACCTCGAGGTCCGCCAGGTCGTCGAGGCCGCCGCGGACTTCGCCGAGACCTACACCGACGAGCTCAGGGAAGGCGAGGACAAGCTCAGGGAGCAGATCGCCGACAACCAGTGACGGCGGTTCAGTCCGGCAGCGGCTGCACGTCCACAGCGCAGCGAAGCACTGTCAGGCGGTGATGCTGTGTTCGACGAACGTCCCCAACTCGGTGAATCCGAGGGCGCGGTAGATCGGCTGCCCGTCGGGTGACGCCTGCAGCACGGCCGTGTCGAAGCCTTCGGCCCGCGCGGCGTGCAAGGCGGCGAGGGTGATGGCGCGACCGAACCCACGGCGCCGGTGGCCGACCAGGGTCGAGACGTTGTAGATCCCGGCGACCTCGTGCGAGAGGAAGGCTTCCGCCGCACACACCGCCGAACCGTCGCGGTAGCCGACGAAGTAGCGAGCCTGGCACCCGGGATCCAACGCGGCCTTGGTGACACGCGAGTAGAACCGGACGACGCCGGGCGCGGGCGGATCCCAGTTCGCGGCGACCACGACCGCGTAGTCCGCGAGTTCGTCAGGCGTGGTCACCCGCCGGATCTCCAACCCGTCCGGGGACGTGCACGCCGGCAACGCGGACAGCGCCGCGACCATGCCGGGTTCCGGGTCGTGCGCGGGATAACCGGCCGCGGCGATGCGCTCCGACAACGACCCGGGCGTGGACTCCGGATCGACCCACCACGAGAAGGCGCCGTCCACGGAGGACACCGTCTCGGCGATCCGCTCGTCGACATCGGACTCGGAGAACCGGGCCCGGGTGATGATGTTGAACGTGTCGTCGCCCACGTCGCCGTTCGCGACCACCACGTCGTCGGACCGCGCCACGGTCATGCCGTCGGTCCGCAGGTGCAGGTGCGACGAGTGCGCGACGAAGTTGGCGATCATCCGATCAAGTGCCGGGCTGGACATTCCTCTCCCAGTAGTTCGCGATGTCGTCGGGTGAGCCGGCGTCGCGCAGCTGGACCTTGCTCAGCACGCCGATCACCGGCCTGTCCTTGACGGTGAAGACCAGTTTGCCGGTCCCGCCGCTGATGGCCGCGCGGTACTCACCGCTGAGTCCGTTGCCCGCCCAGTCGGCCTGGACCATGTCGCCGCCGAGCGACCCGATCACCAGCTGCGCCTGCTTGGTCGCGTCGTCGTTCGACGAGGTCTGCAGGTACGAGACCTGGTAGTCCTGGCTCAGCGTGCACGTCGCGCTCAACCCGGCGGCGGCGTCGAGGCCGCTGCTCTCCACGCCCGGCTTGCACGCGTTGTTGTCCGGCACGGTCCCGGCGAGCTGCCGTAGGCACTTGGTGAAACCCTTGTCGTCCTTCTCCCCCACTGTTCCGCAGTCCGCGGCCGAAGCGCCACCGCCGCCCCGCAGCAGGAAGAAGCCAGCCACCACGGCCAGCACGACGACGAGCACGCCCCCGCCGATCAGCAGTTTGCGGTCCGGCTTCTTCTTCGAGGCGGCGGGCGTCAGGGTCGGGAAGTTGCTCGGCAACGGCGCGGGCACCGGGGGCGCCGGGGCCTGCTGCGCAGGGAAACCCCCGCTCGGCGACGTGGGCGGCCGGTAGTTCGCGCGGACCGGCGACATCGTCGCGGTCGGCTGGTCCTCGCTCAGCGCGCTCTGCACGTTCTGCGTCTGGGTGCGGGCGCTGATGCCTTCGTGCGGCACGTGGTGCGCACCGAGCGCCACGGCGGTTTCCGGCTGGTCAAGGCTCGTGGGCACGACACGCAACTGCTCGGCGATCAGCTGGGCGACCAGCGGCATCCGGCTCGATCCGCCGACGAGGTAGATGCCGAGCAACCGGTCGGGCGTCATCCCGGTCGACCGGATCGTCGCGGCGAGCAACTCCACGCTGCGCAGCAGGTTCGGCCGGACCAGCGCCTCCAGTTCGGCCCGCGTGACGAGCACGTCGTCGAACGGCTCGGGCATCGGCACCTCTGTCTGCGGGTGCCGGGACAACGCTTCCTTCGCGGCTTTCACGTCCTCACGCAGCGAACGCTGCGCGCGGCGGTCGCTTGTCGTCTCCGGGCGCAGCAGCCGCTGCCAACGAGCCGGGTCGCGGTGGGACACCTCGCGACCGACGTGTTCGAGCATGGCCTGGTCGACGTCAAGGCCGCCGAGGTCGGGCAGGCCGTCCTCGGCGAGAACGGTGAAGCCGGTCTGCGTCGCGCCGACCACGGCGATGTCGAACGTGCCCGCGCCGAGGTCGTAGACCGCGAGCGCCTTTCCCGGCGCCAGCGACTGCCCGGGGAACGAGGCGAAGTGCGCTGCCGCGGCCACGGGCTCGGGCACGAGCAGGAGGTTGTTGCCGAGTCCGGCAAGCCTGGCCGCAGCCATCAGGACGTTTCGCCTGGTCGGACCCCACTGCGCGGGGTGTGTCAGGCGCACCTCGTCCGGCTTCGCGCCGCCGAGTTGCCGTGATGTCTCTTCGCCGACGCGGCTCAGCACGGCGGCAAGCGCGTCGGTCACCGGCACGACCGTGTCACCGAGCAGGAGGGTGCCCTCGTCGACCCGGCGTTTGGGGTTGGGCTCGAACCGCGACGGATCCAGTCGGGCCCGGCGTTCGGCGTCCCTGCCGACCAGCAGGTTGCCGTCCTCACCGGCGAAGACCGCGGACGGCATGGTGGCGGAGCCGTCGACCTCGACCACACGAGGCGGACGTCCGTGGGCGGACAGCACAGCGACGGTGTTCGACGTGCCGAGGTCAACTGACAGGACGCGCACTGATCTCCCCTTTGATGTGACCGGCTGGTCGGCCCAGATGGTGCCATGCCGACGGGTACGGGTGGGTCCGGGTTGACTTTCTGCTCATTCCGAGCACGATGAATGCTCAGAATGAGCACACTCCGTGTCCTGGTGATCGGCGACGACCTGACCGGCAGCAACGCGACCGGCGCGTTGTTCGCCCGGTTCGGCATGCGCGCCATGACCGTGCAGGGAAACAGCGCGTTGCCGGACATCGAGGCGCTCGTGGTCAACTTGGGCAACCGGCACGCCGCGCCCGACGAGGCTCGAGCGGCGGTGCGGGCGACGATCGAGGCAGTGGGTGACGTACCTCTCGTCGTCAAGCGCGTGGACACGACCTTGCGAGGCAACGTCGGAGCCGAGACAGACGCGGCCATCGAGGCACTGAACGCGCGTGCGCTCGTCGTCCCCGCGTTCCCCGATGCCGGACGAGTCACCGTGGGTGGCTTGCACCTCGTCGACGGTGTGCCGGTCGCGCAGACGGCAGCCGGACGAGATGCACTCAATCCGGTGAAATCGTCCCGCGTGGCCACGATCCTCAGAGCCGGAACCGCTCGGTCGATCAGTGAGATTCCGCTGGATGTGGTGGAACAAGGGGTCGAAGCGGTCGCGGAGGCGTTGCGCACGGACAGTGAGATCGTCGTCTGCGACGCGACTCGCAATGCACACCTTCGGGTGATCGCCGAGGCGGCGGCACAGGTGTCGAAAGTGTGGTTGTCGGTGGATTCCGGCCCGTTCGGCGTCCGGCTCGCCGCGGCTTTGGGTATCGCGCCCGGCGACCAGCCGAGGCCGCCGGTGCTCGCCGTGGTCGGCAGCATCACCGGCCTCACCGCCGACCAGGTTCAGGAAACCGAGCAGACGCTGGGCGCCAGGTACATCACGGTGACCGGCGCCGAAGTACCCGAGGACGTGGCCGCCGCAGTCGGCGACCTGCTCGGCCAGGATCTCGACGTGGTCGGCGTGCGCACCATGGCGGCCGCGCTCGACAGGGAACTCGCGGCGCGACTGCCGGGCGTCCTTGCCGAGATCACCAGGCAGATCCTGACGCGGCACAGGATCGGTGGCCTGTACGCCACCGGTGGCGACATCGCCACGGCGATCACGGCCGCACTGGACACGGATGGATTCGTGATCGACGACGAGGTGGTACCGCTGGCTGTGGTCGGCAGGCTCGCCGGTGGCCCGTTCAACGGGCTGCCGTTCGCCACGAAGGGCGGCCTGATCGGGGACCACGCCGCGGCGGTCGCCTGTATCGAACGGCTGAGAGGAACCATATGACCAAGCCCGTGCTCGCGGTGACGCTCGGGGATCCGGCCGGGATCGGACCGGAGATCACCGCGAAGACGCTCGCCGCGCCGGAGGCCACGGACACCGCCCGTCCGCTCGCGGTCGGCGACGCGCCCGTCCTGCGCCGCGCGATCGAGGTACTCGGCCTGGACGCGGAGGTCAACGCCGTGTCGTCGGTCGCCGACGCGAAATTCGAACCAGGCACGATCGACATTCTCGACCTGGGCATCGCACCGGGCGACCTGCCGTGGGGCGAGGTGAACGCCACGGCGGGCAAGGCCGCTGTCGCCGCGATCGAGGAGGCGACGAGGGCGGCGCTGCGTGGCGAGGTGGACGCCGTGGTCACGTCCCCGATCAACAAGGAATCGATCTGGGCGGCGGGGTCGAAACACCTCGGGCACACCGAGATGCTCGGCGAACTGACCGGGTCCGACCGGTTCAACACCATGTTCTGGGTCCGCGGTCTGCGGATCTTCTTCGCGACCAGGCATCTGTCACTGCGCCAGGCGGTCGAGCAGATCACCAGGCCCAACATCGAGCACGCGATCCGCGAGGCGTACACGGCGTTGCGCGTGTTCGGCAACGAGTCCCCCAGGCTGGCGGTCGCCGCGTTGAACCCGCACGGCGGCGAGGGCGGCAAGTTCGGCGACGAGGAGATCGTCGCGATCGCGCCCGCCGTCGAGGCGGCGAAGGCCGACGGCCTGGACGTCGCAGGCCCGATCCCAGCGGATTCCGTGTTCCACCAAGGTCTGGAAGGACGCTACGACGGCGTCCTGTCGCTGTACCACGATCAGGGACACATCGCGTCGAAGACCGTCGACTTCCACGGCACGGTGTCGGTCACTGTCGGCCTGCCCATTCTGCGTACGTCAGTGGACCACGGCACGGCGTTCGACATAGCCGGGACCGGCCGGGCCGAACACGGCACGATGGTCGCGGCGTTCCGCGCAGCCGTCGATCTGGCGCCCTACGCGCCCCGGCTACGTGAGGCGTATCCCGGCAGATGAGCGCACGTGAACGCCGGGCGAGGCTGTTGCGGGAAGTGCGCGGCGGATCCGGGCACATCAGCGAACTGGCGGACCAGTTCCAGGTGTCGCCCTCCACGATCCGCCGTGACCTCACCGCGCTCGAACGCGACGGCCACATCGTGCGGACGTACGGCGGCGCTGTGGAGCGAAGTGTCCGGGAGAAGGACACCCGCAACGTCACCGAAAAGGATGAGATCGCGCTGAAGGCGGCGGCTATGGTCGAGGACGGCGAGATCGTCGTCCTCGACGCGGGCACGACAACCGGACGACTCGCCGCCCACCTCGCGCACCGCGATCTGACCGTGGTCACCAACGGTCTGACAGCGATCACCGCGCTGGCCGAGAGCACGACCGTGGACCTGATCGTCCTAGGCGGACGGATGCGGCAGCCGAACGCTTCGATCGTCGGCGCGACGGCCATCGAACAACTGCGGCACATCGGCGCGGACCGCGTCTTCCTCGGCGCGGACGGCCTGAGCACGGACCGAGGTCTGTGCTCGCCGAGCCTGGACCAGGCACACCTGAAACACGCGATGCTGCACAGCGCACGGCACGCATATGTCCTGGTTGATCACACCAAAATCGGTCAGGAACCTTTCCCCTACTGGACTCCCCTGGACAGGACGCACACCGTGCTGACGGACTCGTCTGCGATCTGAGGCTCCGGCGGCTGGCCCGAACTGGCCGACTACATCGAAGTCTTCCGGCGCGCAGCGCTGACGAGTCCCCGGGTGCCACCGGTTCGGCGGCAGGCGGCACCCGAGTCCCGCGTTACACCGGTCGACGCGTTCGACGCCAGGCGATCACGATCAACGCGATCAGGCCGAACAGCGGGATCGTGCTGATCGCCCAGCTCAACCCCATCGGTGGTCCCGGCTGCTCCATCACTTTGAGGTCGCGCAGTTCACCCGTTCCGGTACCTTTCGGCCCTTCGATGTTGAAGCGAACCGTCCAGTCGCCCGGTTCGGGCAGGCTACGCACGTCCAGCCCCCAGACGTCGCGCTTACGCGGATGACGAGCCAACGGCTCCCCTTGTCTCTGCCGGCCGAGGCTCATGATCACGTTGCCCTGCTTGCCGGCGATGCCGTCGTCCGGGGCGAATGTGAAGTCCAGCGACTGCATGGCTTTCAGCGGCCACGTGCTGAAGCCGACGGTCACGGTGTACGGCCCGGCCACGACTTTCTCGGTGTGCACCACGTTCACCGGCTCGTAGGCCGATGCCGGCGCGGCCAACCCGAGCAGAAGCCCGATCGCCGCGAGCAGTCCCCACACTGATCTACGCATGACTGGCTTCCTTCGTGCTGGTTTCGTTCGTTGGCGCGAGGTGGCGCAGCATCTGGCTGAACCGGCGGCCCAGCATCCCGGCGAGAGCGCCGACGACCGCACCTGTCGCCGCCGTGGCCAGATAGACGTCGGTGGGTGGCATCGAGCTGTCATAGACCCAGATGTTCTGCAGCGGCAGGGTCAGCGTGATGATCAAGCCGCCGACGACGCCCGCGATCACGGCAGGGGCCTTGCGCAGCAGTTCGATCGCCACCGCGACGATGATGAGGCTCATCGGGATCATGGCGGGCAATGACGGAACACCGTCGATGTAGTCACGGACCGGCAAGCCCACCGCGTCGGCGTAAACCCGAGCGGCCCACGGGGAAAACCACCAGAACACCGCCTGGAGCAACCCGACCGCGACGGCCACGGCGATCGCGCCACCGCGGCGGGTGATCACCCCACAGGCCATGGTCAGCAGAAGCACGCACATGAATGTGGCTCCGGCGGTCACCGGACGCACGATGCCGTTCGGCAACGCCTGCAAACCGATCACGGTGACCATGCTGAAAGCGATCAGCGTCGCCGCGCCGACCACCGTGCCGATCTGGCCCCAGCGCTGGTCGCGCGCGGTGGCGAAAACCATGACCGCACCGACCATCGTGATGGAGATCGACAGCAGGAGACCGATGTGCGGCGGAGAATCGATCACCGCGTCGAAGCCGTAAAGACCGTGCCACCACTGGTCCCACAAGCCGTACAGCAGGAACGACGCGGCTCCGACGCCGGAGACGAGATACCCGACAGGTGCTGCGAACGTCCGCCCGAACACGCCGACCGCCCGGCCACCCACGATCGGGTCGATGTCCGCGCCGCGCCGCTGCGCTGCCGTTGTCAGCAGAACCACGACGAGACTGGCGATCCCGGAGACGGCGCTGCCGGAGTACAGGAACAGGTGCGGCAACGTGAAGAACGTGTCCGGGCCGACATCCGAGTGCCACTGGATGTCCCAGGTGAGGCCGACGAGCGAGAGCAGCGTTCCACCGAGCACGAAACTCGCGGGCAGCAATCCCCTCGGCACGTTCCTGGCCGCGGTGTCGCGTCCGGCCGCCATCGACGCGGTCATGTCCATTGATCCACCCCTTTTCAGTTGAGCAGCAGTGGGAAAACGACGCGTTCGGTCCCCAGCGAAACCGTGATCTCCCATTGACCCGGCATCGGCAGGTCGACGCCGTCCACCCGGAACCTGCCGGGTCGCGTCCGCACGGCGGTGACCGGGCTGAGCGCGTGCCCCATCTGCGGCATCGCCGGTTCGATCGTCACGTCGCCCGACGCCGGTGTTCCCGACTTGTCGGTGACCTCGATGTCCAGTGTGTTGGTGCCTTGTTTCAACGGCTGTGCGTTCACCTTGAAGCTGTAGCGCTGCGAGTCCGCGACGAGTTCGTGCCCCTTGCCGGACGTCGGCCAGAGCAAGAGCGCGGCCACCGCGACGACCAATGCGCCCAGCACGCTCAGGAAGAGCTTCATCCGTCTGTCCCCTTCGGAACGTCGACGACCGTCGGCACGGTGACGATCGAGTAGTCGCGCTCGACCTGGACCCACACCAGGTAACGGCCGGGCAACGGGAATGAGTACGTGAACGGCACATCCGGGCCGAACGCCGCGACGCTCTCGTCCGGCTTGTCGGGCAAGCCGGGAGTCGGCGGGATCATCGAGTGCACATGGGCCCAGATCCGCGCGTCCGCGTAGTTCTGCGACGATTGCGGCTGACCACCGACGATCGGTCCGACGACAATCATGTGTCCGAGCATCCCCAGCCACGGTTGCAGGTTCCTCGCGCCGAACCTCGCCGTGATCGTGCTGGGTGCCCCAGCGGGCCGAACCTGGGTCACGAACTCCGCTTTTCCCTCCATTGGGCGATTCTTCGCGTCGCCGGTCACCTCGACGGACGAACGGAGTAGTTGCACTCCCCCACCGCGTCTGGCGATCTCCGCCGCGATCGCGTGCGCTCCCGGTTCCGGGTTGAGCCGGGCGCGGTACTCGCCCGGCGCCACCCTGATCGGGTGCAGGTGCCGTAGAGCGCCGCTCGGCGAAATCACCACAAGGTGTATCAACGCGTTGTCGTGCACGAGCAGGTCGTCGACCGGCCGCCCGGACGAGCTGTCGGTCAGGTTCAGTCTCAGGTCGGTACCGGCCATGCTCGGCACCAGGTTCACTGGCGGCCGTGAGAAGTCCGCAATAGACGTTCGCTGGTACGGGTCGTTGACGTTGTCGAACGTCGGGTCCAGAGCCGCACCGGGCGCCGGCGGGGCGGGGATGACGGGCGCGAGCAACGCGGCGGTCGCGGCCACGGCGATCGCCGCGATCATCCCGCCTGCAGGCACCATCGCCCAACCGACCCGGCCGCGGACAGCGAACCCCAAAGCCACGACGAGGAGCAGACCAGCCGCGACGAATCCGCCGTACGTCGCTTTCTCCCATGGCGACGCCACGACCGCCGGGACCACGAACGGGATCGTCGCCTCGTCGACTCTGAGCTCCCACGGCCCGGCCCGGTCCACTTGGACCGTGGCCGCGTGGAAACCAGGCGTCGCACCGAGCTCCACCTGTGCCGTACTCGTCGGCGAACCCGCCGCGGCGACGCTCACCGTGACCACACCGGGCGGCGATCCCGCGTGCGTCACCAGGTCCACGTGCACCGGGCCGGGCACTTCCGCCACCCGGCGGATGATGACCGTCAGCTCACGGTCGCCCAGCGTCTGCGCCACGTGGATGTCGGCGCCGACCTGGGCGCCGTCGGCCAGCGCCGGGGCGGCGATCCCGAAGACCATCCCCAGCGTGAGCAGCACTGTCGGCAGAGTTCGCATCGACATGGATACAACCAGCGCGGCGCCTCGGTTTCGTCCCTTCGGGGATGGAATCCGCATCCCCTGCACGGGGGACCGGCAACCCCGAGAAGCGGGAGGTTCTTCCCGAGCGGATGCGGCAGGATCTGCACTCGATGCTCACCACCAGCTTGTCGTTGAAACGCCAGTCGTGGCTGGTCGCTGCCGCGTGCATGGTCGCCGACGGCGCGTTCGTGATCCTCCTCGGGTGCGAGACGTGGCAGAACTGGCTGACCCTCGCACTGACGCTCACCGTCGACGCCGCTCTCGCCGGTCCCGCGCGGCTTTCCGGGTATGTGGCGTTCGCGCATGCGGCCGTACCCGTCACCACCATCCTGATCGGCAACGACACCCCCGCCAACGATGCGGGCATCCTGATCGCGGGCTACCGGGCGGGTGCGTGGCTGCACGGCGCGTCCGCGGTCGCGTCACTCGTCGTGCTGTCGGCGAGCCTGTTGGCATGCACCCTGATCATGCAGCGGCGATTCGAACTCGGCCTCGTGAGCATGGTCAAGGCCGCGGTCCTGCCGTTCCTCGTCGGCCGCTACACCACCGCGCGACGTGCGTACCTCGCGGAGTTGGAGCGCCGATCCGAACTGGAACGCAGGGATGCGCGGGAAGCTGTCACGAGGGCCATCACGAACGAGCGAAGTTCCATCGCCCGAGACCTGCACGATGTGATCGTGCACCACGTCAGCGCCATCGGACTGCACGCCGGAGCGGCCCGGTTGGGCCTGCCGGCGGGCAACACGAAGGTGGAGACCTCATTGCGGTCGGTTGAGACAGCCAGTCGCGCGGCCATGGTCGACCTGCGACACCTGCTCGATCTTCTGCACGGGGACAATCCCGAGGGTGCGCGCCAGCCAGGGCTGGACAACCTCGACGAACTGTTCGACGGTGTGCGGTCCGCAGGCGTGCCCACGCAGTTCGCCGTTTCCGGAACTCAGCGTGAAGTACCCGAATCACTGGGGATAACGGTGTACCGGATCGTGCAGGAGATGCTGACCAACGCCTTGCGGCACGGTGACCACTCCGGTGTGTCGGTGTCGCTGGACTACGAGCCGGACTCGCTGACCGTGTCGTCGGCGAACCGGATCGGCGCCGGCCGCGAGACCTCCGGGACCGCGCGACGCGGCCTGGTCGGGATCCGCAACCGAGCCGGTCTGTTCACCGGTCGAACCGAGGCCGGGGTCGATCCGGACGGCGTGACCTGGCGGACGAGCGTGAGGTTTCCTCTATGACGACACTGCGTGTGCTGTTGGCCGACGACCACGCCATGCTGCGCTCCGGGATGCGCGCTATCTTCGAGACGCAACCGGATCTGGAGTGCGTCGCCGAGGTCGCCGACGGCCGCGCCGCGGTCGCCGAAGTCACCCGGCTGCGCCCCGACGTGGCCGTCCTGGACATCCGGATGCCCAAATTGGACGGACTGGGCGCGACCGAGGCGATACTGGGCGACCGGGCCAACCGGACCAAGGTCATCCTGTTGACGACCTACGACAGCGACGAGTACGTCTACCGGGCGCTCAACGCCGGGGCGAGCGGGTTCCTGCTGAAGTCGTTGCCGCCGGAGGAGCTGATCTCGGCGATCCGGGTGGCCGCGCGGGGCGACGCACTGATCGACCCGTCGGTGACCCAACGCCTGATCGCGCGGTTCGCCGTGAGCATCGCGCCGCCGGTCGCCCCGCCGGAGCTGTCCCAGCTCACCGCCCGTGAGCGGGAAGTGCTGCAGCTCGTGGCGGCCGCGTACAGCAACGCGGAGATAGCCGCGCAGTTGCACGTCGGCGACGAGACCGTCAAGACCCACGTCTCGCGGGTGCTGTCCAAGCTCGGACTACGCGACCGCGTGCACGCCGTCGCGTACGCGCACCTCAACGGGCTCGTGACCGGACGCCACCCCCTACCACCGGGCTGAGCCGTGGTTTCGGCCTGCCCAGCCGACCCCATCGGCTGGGCAAGCTCCCGCCCCAGGGTCGAGCCTTCCGCACGGGACCACCGGTCCGCGACCGATGCGGCTCTGAGCGGAATCGCCGCTGGCGAACGCCAGCCGCCAACCGGCATATTCGCAGGTCAGCACCACCGGCATCGAAGTTGTCCACAGCCCGAGCCCCACCACCTCGAAACTGTCGGACCCCCGATGCATGATGGTCAGCGTGGACGTACTCGATCTCTTCTCACCCGCGACCCGCGACTGGTTCGCGGGAGCCTTCGCGGCCCCGACCCAGGCGCAGGCCGGGGCGTGGCGTGCGGCCGCCGCGGGTGAACACGCATTGGTCGTCGCGCCCACCGGGTCCGGCAAGACGCTCGCCGCCTTCCTCTGGGGTCTCGACCGGCTGGCGACCCAGCCGCCCTCAAGCGAGCCGAAACACCGCTGCCGCGTCCTGTACATCTCGCCGCTCAAGGCGCTCGCGGTGGACGTCGAGCGCAACCTGCGGGCACCGCTGGCCGGTATCAGGCAGGCCGCCCACCGGCTGGGGCTGACCCCGCCGTCCATCTCCGTCGGCATGCGCACCGGTGACACGCCTGCCGACGAGCGCCGTTCCTTCACCAGGACACCGCCGGACATCCTGGTGACCACGCCCGAATCCCTGTTCCTCCTGCTCACATCGGCCGCGCGGGAGTCTCTCAAGGGCATCGAGACTGTGATCGTCGACGAGGTGCACGCGGTGACCGGCACCAAACGCGGCGCCCACATGGCGTTGTCGCTGGAACGGCTCGACGCGTTGCTGCCCAAGCCCGCACAACGCATCGGTCTCTCGGCCACGGTCCGGCCGGTCGAGGAGGTCAGTGCGTTCCTCGCCGGTGGCCGCCCGGTCACGGTCGTCCAGCCCAAGACGGCCAAGACCATCGAGATCAGCGTCCAGGTCCCTGTGGAGGACATGGCCAACCTGGACACTCCGCAAGCGCCTGACCCGACCGGCGACCTGCCGGCGCAGGGCGGGATCGGCACGCTCGAGGAGATCACGGGCGAGATCGGCGCCACCCGGCGGCCGTCGATCTGGCCCGCGGTCGAGGACCGCATCCTCACCCTGGTGCGCCAACACCGGTCGACGATCGTGTTCGCCAACTCCCGGCGGCTGGCCGAACGGCTCACCGCACGGTTGAACGAGCTCGCGGACGAACAGCCGCCGGAGGTGGATCGCTTCCCAGCCGAAGCGATCGGCCAGTCGGGCCTCACCAGCGGCGCGGCGCCGGTGATCGCCCGGGCGCACCACGGATCAATGGCGCGCGAACAGCGCACCGTCGTCGAGGAGGAGCTGAAGTCGGGTCGGCTCCCGTGCGTCGTCGCGACGTCCTCGCTGGAGCTCGGGATCGACATGGGCGCCGTCGATCTCGTCATCCAGGTCGAGGCGCCGCCGACGGTCGCGTCCGGCCTGCAACGCGTCGGCCGGGCAGGGCATCACGTGGGCGCGGTGTCCCGTGGCGTGATGTTCCCCAAGTTCCGCGGCGACCTGGTGTCGTGCGCAGTGGTCGCGGAACGCATGCGCGAAGGGGCTATCGAGGCGGTCCGGTACCCCAGGAACCCGTTGGACGTGCTGGCGCAGCACATCGTGGCGATGGTCGCACTCGAAGCATGGACCATCGACGAACTGTCCTCAGTGGTCCGGCGGGCCGCGAACTTCGCGTCGTTGCCGCAGTCCGCACTGGAGTCCGTGCTGGACATGCTGTCCGGGCGGTATCCCAGCGAGGAGTTCGGCGAACTGCGGCCTCGCGTGACGTGGGACAGGATCGCGGGCGAGTTGCGTGGCAGGCCGGGCGCGCAACGGCTCGCGGTCACGTCCGGCGGCACGATTCCCGACCGTGGTCTGTTCACCGTGATGACCCCGCCCAGTGAAGGGCGTGCGGGGTCACGGGTCGGCGAGCTGGACGAGGAGATGGTCTACGAGTCCAGAGTCGGCGACACCTTCCTGTTGGGCACGTCCGCGTGGCGTGTCGAGGACATCACCCACGACCGGGTGATAGTGCTGCCCGCGCCGGGGCAGCCTGCCCGGATGCCGTTCTGGAAGGGCGACGCTCCCGGGCGCCCGCTGGAACTCGGCAGGGCGATGGGGAAGTTCCTCCGCGAACTGTCCACATCGGATGACGATGAGGCCAGGAAGCGAGCCGCGTCTGCCGGGTTGGACGAGTGGGCGACGGACAACCTGTTGACGTATCTCACCGAGCAGAAACAGGCCACGAGACACGTACCGGACGACCGAACGGTGCTTGTCGAGCGGTTCCGTGACGAGCTCGGCGACTGGCGGCTGGTCGTGCACTCGCCGTTCGGCGCACGCGTCAATGCGCCTTGGGCGTTGGCGATCGCCGCGCGGCTGCGCGAAAGCCGTGGCATCGACGCGCAGATGGCGCACTCCGACGACGGGATCGTCATGCGGTTGCCGGACGCCGTCGACGATTCCGGCGTGGAGGTCACCGCGGGCGCCGAGGATGTCCTGCTCGATCCGGAGGAGATCGAACAGATCGTGGTGGCCGAAGTGGGTGGTTCGGCGTTGTTCGCGGCCCGGTTCCGCGAATGCGCCGCGCGTTCACTGCTCCTGCCGAGAAGGGATCCGCGGCGGCGTAGTCCACTGTGGCAGCAGCGCCAGCGTGCGGCGCAACTGCTGTCGGTGGCGGCGAAGTACGAACGGTTCCCGGTCGTGCTGGAGGCCATGCGGGAGTGCCTGCAGGACGTGTACGACCTCGACGGCTTGCGTGAGCTGATGAAGGACGTGCGCGCCCGGCGGGTGCGTGTGGTCGATGTGGAGACGCCGGCCGCGTCGCCCTTCGCCCGCAGCTTGCTGTTCGGTTATGTGGGGATGTTCTTGTACGAGACGGACACGCCGTTGGCCGAACGACGTGCGGCCGCTCTCTCACTGGATTCGTCCCTGCTCGCCGAACTGCTGGGCTCCGAGGCCATCCGCGAGTTGCTCGACGCCGATGTGGTGGCCGAGGTCGAACGGTCACTGCAACGGCTCGCCGAAGACAGGCACGCACGGCACGCGGAGGACGCGGCTGACCTCCTGCGTTTCCTCGGCGACCTGACCAACGCCGAGGCGGCCGCCCGGGGCGTCAAGCCCGAGTGGCTGGCCGATCTGATCGCCCAGCGCCGGGTGATCAGGGTGCGTGTCGCGGGTGAGGACCGCAACGTCGGCATCGAGGACGCCGGTCGGATGCGGGACGCACTCGGGGTGGCGCTGCCGGTAGGCGTTCCGGAGGCGTTCACCGAACCGGTCGCCGATCCGCTCGGCGACCTGCTGGCCCGCTATGCCCGTACGCACGGCCCGTTCCCCGCCGCCGAGGCCGCGGCGAGGTTCGGACTGGGCACAGCGGTGGTGACAGGTGTGCTCGACCGTCTGGCAGGTGCCGGTCGGCTCGTTCGCGGCGAGCTGAGGCCAGGCGGCACGCACACCGAATACTGCGACGCCGAGGTGTTGCGCCGGTTGCGCCGGGCATCGTTGGCGCGACTAAGGGCTGAAGTGGAGCCGGTCGAACAGGCCGCGCTCGGGCGATTTCTCCCCAGGTGGCACGGTGTGGGGAAGCGTTTGCGCACCGCGCCGACAGCGGACGACGTGTTGTCCGTGGTGGAACAGCTGGCTGGGACTCCCCTCCCGGCGAGTGCGCTCGAGTCGCTCATCCTGCCGGCACGGCTGCCAGGCTACTCCCCTGCTCTCCTCGACGAGCTCACCGCGGCAGGCGAGGTCACCTGGTGTGGCAGTGGTTCGCTGGCCGGGGGCGATGGCTGGATCGCCCTCGCGCCCGCGGACGTCGCCGATCTGTTGTTGCCGGAAGCGGAGGAGAACGTCCCGGACTCCCCGCTGCACCGGGCCATACTGTCTGCTTTGGACGGTGGCGCGCTGTTCTTCCGGCAACTGGTCGACCGGACCGGCTCAACCGACGACCAAGAGGTGGTCACCGCCCTCTGGGACTTGGTGTGGGCCGGTCTGGTCACCAACGACACGCTGAACCCGTTGCGTGCCTTGGTGTCCGGCAAGGGCGCGGCGCACAAACCCCGCCGTTCGACTCCCCGTGGCCGGTACGCCCGCATCCGCGCCCAGCGCCCGTCGATGCCCAGCAGAACCGGACCGCCCACGGTGGGTGGGCGCTGGTCGCTGGCAGTGGAACGCGAATCCGAAGCCACTCGGCGCGCCCACGCCCGCGCCGAGGCCTTCCTGGAGCGCCACGGTGTCCTCACCCGGGGCGCGCTGGACACCGAACGCGTCACCGGCGGTTTCAGCGCCGTGTACCGCGTCCTGCGGGCCATGGAGGAATCCGGCCAGGTCATCCGCGGCTATGTGGTCGAAGGCCTCGGCGCGGCCCAGTTCGCCGCCAGAGGAGCAGTCGACCGACTTCGTGCTCTGTCCCGCGCTGCCGGAAAAGACGTCGACCCCACCGGCGCGGTGGTCCTCGCGGCAGCAGACCCAGCCCAACCCTATGGCGCGGCACTGCCGTGGCCCGCCACCATCGGCGATGGAAAGCACCGCCCAGCCCGAAAAGCAGGCGCCCTGGCCGTCCTCGTCGACGGCGAACCAGCCCTCTACGTGGAACGCGGCGGGAAGTCCCTCCTCTCCTTCACCGAGGAGGACGAGCCCCTCCGCATAGCGGCAGAGGGCCTCTCCCGTGCCGTCCGTGAAGGCTGGCTGGGCCAACTCGCCGTCCAGAAAGCCGACGGCGACCTCGCCCTCACCTCTCACCTGGCCGAAATCCTGCGCGACGCAGGTTTCCGCGCGACACCCAAGGGCCTCCGCCTCCGCGCCTGACCCGGGCCTCCACCTCCGAGCACCTGACCAAGCCTCGGTCCTCACACCAGACCCTTCCCCGCTCATGACCGGCCCGCCTTCAAGAGGGCAACGTCGCCCGCCTCCCATCACACCTGGCCCACCACCGGCACCATGACACCCTGCCCCACCCGCCAGAGAAACAGACGGCCGACCGCCACCAGCAACAACTCGTCCAGCACATCGCATACCGACGCCTGGCTGCTCACCTCATATCAACGCCCAGCACACCGCACACGCCGCACCGAATCACAGTCATCCAGCGTGGCACAGATACTTGGCCGCTCACCCCCCAACTTCACGACACCGCGCCCAGCTGCCAAGTCGAGCACACGGGAGCCCGCCGCCAGCCACGAGATACCCAGCGAGCACCGAACCATCACTTCGGCGGCGCTCGCCCGAACGAGCAGCTCCCAGCTCCCAGCAACGGGTACCTTGCACGTATGGACGCCGCCGTTGAGCCGAAGGTCAACACGTTGCTGAACAAGGGCGGGTCACTGGCCGTTGAGGTGCACGAGTTGCTCCTCGAACTGTTCCCCGATGCGGTCCTCACCGCCGACGACGAGAACATCGGGTACGGGACCTCTACCGGCTACAAAGGACTCAAGTTCACCGTTGCCCCCTTCGGCGGTTATGTGCGGTTGGGCATCGTCGGCGGCGCTGGACTCGCCGATCCGGCGAAGCTCATGCAAGGCACCGGGAAGGTTCACCGGCACATCAAGGTCCATTCGGCCGGGCAACTCGCCGACCCCGCGCTGCGGGACCTGCTCGGTGCCGCGCTGCGGTAGGAATTCTAACCGGTTGCACCTGCAATAGATAATCCCATTGGGTGACTATCACGCGGTTTGCAAGTTGCAGCTTGTCAACCAGGATTAGGCTCACCAGCCGTGAAGCGGCGAGCTGCTGTCCACCGGACAATAATTGTCGTCGACGTGGAAGGGTTTGGTGACCACACCAGGATCAGACCCAATCAGCTCATCGTTCGCGATACGATGTACCGCGCTGTCCAGCAGGGTTTGCGGGCCGCCGGAGTTCGGTGGATACGCTGCCACCACGCTGACCGCGGCGACGGCGTCTTCATCCTCGCGCCCCTCCGCACCGACAAGGTTCGACTCGCCGAGGCCTTGCCCACCGCGCTGGCGAAGTCGTTGCGCAGACATAACTCCCGCCACCCTCCGGAGGAACGGATCCGGCTGCGCTTGGCCATGCACGCCGGCGAGGTGGCCCGTGACGAGCACGGCGCGACCGGCAACTCGATCAATCTGGCATTTCGGCTACTCGACGCTCCCGAGCTCAAAAGCGCGTTTCGCCGGGCGCCAGGAGTACTCGCCGTCATCACATCCGAGTGGTTCTACGACGAGGTGGTCCGACACAGTTCCGTCGCCGGTGCTTATCGGCGAATCCCGGTCACCGTCAAAGAGACTTCCACATCCGGTTGGATGCACACCGTAAATGTGTCGAATACTCCCCAACCCGCCGCGGCCGTAATTCGGCGCATGCTCACCTGGGCACAGTTCATCCGCCGGTCATAGGCCTTCAGAGAACAGCCTCAGCCTCAACTGCGTGCCCGTTCCCATGACTGGCCCACCGGGTCGAGACGATCATGACGCGGGTCGTCCGCCTGGCGGCATCGCCACCCGTTCGGCCCAGCTCACCGGGGCTTCACCGACCAGTGAGGCATTGACTTCGTAAAGAAAGTTCCCTATTAATAGGCGGTCCCTGGCCCCGAGGAGGCCCCGCATGTCCGCGTTACGGGTGCGTGTCGCCCTATCCCTGGCTGCGCTGCTGACGTTCTCGCTGGCACCTGCCAGCGTCGCCGCGCAGGCCGATGTGGTCACCACGTTGTCCGAGGCAGAGTCCGACGACACCGCGATCTCGGGCTGGCAGATCCAGTCCTCCGCGCAACTGGCCGCGGCCGGTGAGGAGATCTCCCAGCCGCGCTACGACGGCTCCCGGTGGTACCGGGTCGGCCCACGCTCCACCGTGCTGGCCGGCCTGGTACAAAACGGGCGCTACCCCGACCTCTTCCACGGCACGAATCTGCGCGACAACGTCAACCGCGCGGACTTCCAGGTGCCGTGGTGGTACCGCAGCGAGTTCCACGTCCGCGACCGGTCGCCCAACACCGTGCTCAAGGTGCCCGGCGTGATCTCGCGGGGTGAGGTGTTCCTCAACGGCACGAGGCTCGGCGATGTGGTCGGCGTGTACAACGCACGCGAGTTCGACATCAGCGCACTGGTCAAGCCCGGCCGAAACGCGCTGGCTATCAAGGTGGCGCCCGCCGATCCGAAGAAGGACTTCGCGATTAGCTGGATCGACTGGGCCCAGCCCGCACCCGACAACAACATGGGCCTGCTCCGCGACGTCGAGATCGCTCGTGGCGGCGCGGTGTCCCTGTTGGGCTCGTACGTTCACACCAAGCTCGCGCTTCCCGGTCTTGAATCGGCCGAGGTGAAGGCGTTCGCTGAGGTTCGCAACAACACCAACGCACCGCAAACCGTCCTGTTGCAGGGTGAAGTCGCGTCACGACGGCTCAGTCAGGCTGTCCGGTTGGACGCGGGTGAGACCAAAACCGTCGCGTTCACACCGGAAACCCTGCGCAATCCGCGTGTGTGGTGGCCCTACCAGTACGGCGAGCAGCCGCTGTACCGGCTGGAGCTCACTGCGCGGGTGAACGGGCGCACCTCGGACCACAGCGCCACGAAGTTCGGCGTCCGTGACGTGGTTTCGAACCTCAACGCCAAGGGCGACCGGCAGTTCATCGTCAACGGCAAGCAGATCCAGATCCGCGGCGGCGGGTGGGCGTCCGACTTGTTGCTGCGCACGCAGCCGGAGCGCCTCGACGCGCAGTTGCGCTACACGCGGGACATGGGCCTCAACGCCATCCGGCTGGAAGGCAAGCTGGAGACCCCGGAGTTCTACGAACTGGCCGACCGCTACGGCATCATGCTGCTGCCCGGCTGGGAGTGCTGTGACAAGTGGGAACCGTGGACCGGTTGGGGCGGCGAGGACTGGAAGCCCGAGGACTACCCGATCGCGGCCGGTTCGCTGAACGCGCAGGCACGATTCCTGCGCAACCACCCGAGTGTGATCGCGTTCCTGATCGGCAGCGACATCTCGCCGCCGGAGGACGTGCAGCGGATGTACCTGGCCGAGTTCGACAAAGCAGGCTGGGCCAATCCGGTCGTTCCCGCCGCTTCGCTCAACGGCGGCCCGAAACCTCCGCTCGGTTCGTCCGGCAGCAAGATGGAAGGCCCGTACGACTGGGTGCCGCCGAACTACTGGTACGGCGACAAGCTCGGCGCTGCCTTCGGGTTCGGCGGCGAGCTCAGCGCCGGACACTCCATCCCCGCATTGGACACCGTGAAGGGCATGCTGACCGCGACCGAGCAGGAGCAGCTCTGGCGTGAGCCCGCGACGCCGCAGTTCCACACCGGTCGGGGCAACGAGCCGTTCAACAACCTCTATCTGTTCAGCAACGCGTTGGCTCAGCGATATGGCACGCCTACCAGCCTCCCCGACTACGTCGACAAGGCTCAGCTGGCCAACTACGAGCAGGTCCGCGCCCAGTTCGAGGCCAACGCACGGCGGATGAACGCGGAGCGGCCCGCGACCGGATTCATCTACTGGATGCTCAACAACGCCTGGCCGTCGCTGAACTGGCACCTCTACAGCTACGACCTCAACCCGGCCGGAGCGTACTTCGGTGCGAAGAAGGCGAACGAGCCGATCCACATCCAGTACTCCTACGACGACCGGTCGGTCGTCATCGTCGGCCAGTCCCCGAAAAAGGCCGACCGGCTGACCGCGACGGCCGAGGTCTACACGACCGACGGAAAACTGGCGCACAGCCAGACCAAGAGCGGTATCTCGGTGTCACTGCCGGGTGTCGCCGAGGTGTTCACGCTGCCGGAGGTGCCGAACCTGTCGGCGACGTACTTCGTCCGGCTGAAGCTGACCGACGCGCACGGCAAGGACGTCAGCAAGAACACCTACTGGCTCTCGTCGAAACCGGACGTACCGGATTGGGCGAACAGCGTCTGGTACTACACCCCGGTCAGCCAGTTCGCGGACCTGAAGGGCCTGTCCACGCTGCCCAAGGCGTCGGTCGACGTTCGGGCCCGCAGCTTCGGTGACAAGACGACCGTCACCATCCGCAACACTTCCAGCAGCATCATCCCGGCGGCACAACTGACGCTGCGCAAGGCGGACGGTTCGCAGTTGCTGCCGGTGACCTGGTCGGACAACTACGTGGCGCTGTGGCCCGGTGAATCGGTCACCGTCCAGGCATCGCACCAGCCGACCAGGCGGCCCACGGTGGAGGTCGGCGGCATCAACGTGGCGTCACAGCGGCTGACCGCGACCGAATAGTCACCGGGAAGCTTCGCCGGCCACAACCCATCCCGGTCGGTCCGACAATGATTGGACCGGCCGGGATCGGCGTCTCATGAGGCCCCCATCCGCAGCAGGTCGGGGCTTCGCCGACGCTGAGCCATGGGCGATCATCACACTTTCGGGGTCATGACCTGCCTTCGGCATCGGTACCGCGCAGCAGGACACAGCACTCACCCGGTCTCGGCGCGACGAGCACAGCCCGCACAGCGGGCGCTTGGAGCCCGCCGAGCAATCCGTTCAGGAACGCCTGGTTTATCCCGCAGACCAGGTCGGGTGCCTTCGCGGCGAGCGGGTGGAACGGGCAGTTGCGCAGCCGCACACACGTCGGGCTTTCTCTTGCTGGTTCGAAGCCGTGACGCGCCAGCACGTCCTGGGCGACCGTGAGCGCCCGTTCCGGGCCGAGACGGCCGAGTTTCGCTTTGTCACGCTCCTGGGTACCGAGTTTTTCGCCGCGCTGGGCGGCTGCCAGCACGGCGGCATCGCTCACGTCCTGTGCCAGGACCGTGTCCAGCAGGATTTCGGCCAGCACGTCATGCTGTCGTTGTGGGATGGCCACCCGGATGTCCACGTTGGTCGGTTCGTAGACCTTCGGCGCCCGGCCGACCTTCCCCGCGGCCTGGTACCCGGCTCGCAGCAGGCCCGCGTCGACCAGTTTGTCCAGGTGGAAGGCAGCGAGCTTGCGGGAGATCCCCACCGACGCGGCCGCTTCGTCCCTGGTCACCGGGCGTCGTTCGGCGCGGATGAACGTGTACATCCGCCAGCGCAGGTCGTCGTCCAGCGCCGCGACGGCTTTGATCTCCGGCGAGCTCACACCACCTACCTTATCGGCAAGTTCTATGGTCGAAAACACATCAACGAGCACTCGACGTCCCACTTCTTGACCTTCGGATCGAATAAGACCAAGATTTGTTGGCGTAACCAGGTCAAGAGGAGTCGCTTATGCGTGCCGTTACCGCTCTGCGGGTCGTCCACGAGCCCGACACGGGGGTGGATCTCGCCGCGGCCGAAGAGGCCGCCAAGGCGTTCCTGCACGCGCTCGGCGTGCCGACGGACACGGAGAGCCTTCGCGGAACGCCGGGCCGCATGGCGCGCGCCTACGCGGAACTGTTCAGCCCACGTCCGTTCGACCTGACGACGTTCCCGAACGACGAGGGTTACGACGAACTGGTGCTGGCCCGCTCCATTCCCGTCCGATCGGTGTGTGAGCACCACCTGCTGCCGTTCGTCGGCACCGCGCACGTCGGCTACCTGCCCGGCGAACGCATCCTGGGGCTGTCGAAGCTCGCCAGGATCGTCGAGTACTTCGCATGCCGTCCGCAGGTGCAGGAACGGCTCACCAAACAGGTCGCCGACTGGCTCGACGACCACCTGCGCCCGCGTGGGATCGGGGTTGTGATCGAGGCCGAGCACACGTGCATGACACTTCGAGGTGTGCTGGCGAGCGGATCGACCACCGTCACGTCCACTCTGCTGGGCAGCCTGCGTGACGACGCCCGTTCACGCCAGGAGTTCTTCGCACTCACCGGCGTCCACGCCTGAAACTTGGAGGATTCGCGTGACCACCTTCGTCATCGTCGGCGGCGGCCTCGCCGGCGCCAAAGGCGCGGAAGCGCTACGAGACCAAGGATTCGACGGCGACATCGTGCTCGTGGCCGACGAGCAGGACCGCCCATACGAACGGCCGTCGCTGTCCAAGGACTTCCTACAGGGCAAGGCCGAACGCGAAAGCGTGTTCGTGCACGCCCCGGGCTGGTACGCCGAGAACAACGTGGACCTGCGGGTCGGTGTCTCCGCGACCGGCGTCGACCGTGCCGCGCACCAGGTGAAGCTGTCGGACGGCTCGACTGTCGAGTACTCGAAACTCCTGCTGGCGACGGGATCCAGCCCCCGTGAGTTCCCGGGTGCCGAGGACGCGCTGTACCTGCGCAGGATCGGCGACTCGGAGCGGATCAAGGCGGCCATCGCGAACTCGGCGCGGCTGATCGTGATCGGCGCGGGCTGGATCGGCCTGGAGGTCACCGCCGCCGCGCGCACCGCAGGCGTGGAGGTGACCGTGCTCGAGGCGGCGAAGCAGCCCCTGCTGGCCGCGGTCGGTCCGGAAGTCGCCGAGGTGTACGCGGACCTGCACCGCGCCAACGGTGTCGACCTGCGACTGGGTGTGGAAGTCGACCAGATCGGCGCCAAGAGCGTTGGCCTGGTCGACGGAACGGTCGTGGAGGCCGACGCCGTGCTGGTGGGGATCGGTGCGACGCCGAACATCGCACTGGCCAAGGCAGCTGGGCTGGACGTGGACAACGGCGTGTTGGTGGACGCGTCGCTGCGCACCTCCGATCCGGACATCTTCGCCGCCGGTGACGTCGCCAACGCCGAGCACCCGTTCCTGGGCAAGCGTGTCCGCGTGGAGCACTGGGCGAACGCGCTCAACCAGCCAGCCGTTGCCGCGACCGGGATGCTCGGCGGGTCGGCGACCTACGACGAACTGCCGTACTTCTACACCGACCAGTACGACCTGGGCATGGAGTACATCGGTGACATCACCGGTTACGACCGCGTGGTGTTCCGCGGCGACAAGCCGGGCCGTGAGTTCATCGCGTTCTGGCTCAAGGACAACCGCGTGCTGGCCGGGATGAACGTGAACGTCTGGGACGTGGTCGACCCGATCAAGGCCCTGATCCGGTCCGGCAAGCAGGTCGACCCGGACAAGCTCGCCAACACGGAGATCCCGATCGGGGGGCAGTAGTCAGAACTCCAGCGTGCTGTACGCGTTCAACGCGGGCTGACCGCCGAGATGCGCGTACAGCACAGTGGAGTCCTTCGCGATCTCACCGGACGCGACCATGTCGATCATCCCGGCCATGGACTTGCCCTCGTAGACGGGATCGGTGATCACCGCGTCGGTTCTGGCCGCGAGTTTCATGGCATCGATCGTGCGCTCGTCCGGAATTCCGTACGTACCGGCGTGGTAGCGCTCGTCCAGTTCGACGTCGCTGCCCGAGATGGATGTCCCGATCCGCTCGGCGGTCTCTTCGGCGATCCGGGCGATCGCCGCGCGGGTCTCTCCTGGTTTGGCCGACGCGTCGATCCCGATCACGCGGCGATCGCCCGCGAAACCGGCGACCATGCCCGCCTGCGTGCTGCCGGTCACCGAGCACACCACGATCGTGTCGAAGAAAACACCCAGTTCGGCCTCCTGCCTACGCACTTCCTCCGCCCATCCCGCGAAGCCGAGACCACCGAGCGGGTGGTCGGACGCGCCTGCCGGAATCGAGTACGGCCTGCCACCGGCCGCACGCACGTCGTCGATTGCCCGCTGCCACGACTCGCGGATTCCGATGCTGAATCCGGACGGGTCCAGCCGGACCTCGGCGCCCATCAACCGGCTCAGCTGGATGTTGCCGGTGGTGGCGTAACCGACGTCTGTCCAGTCCACCCACTTCTCCTGCACCAGAACGCATTTCAGGCCGGCACGGGCGGCGGCCGCGGCGACTTGCCTGGTGTGGTTGGATTGCACACCGCCGATGGACACGAGCGTGTCGCAGCCGGTCGCGATCGCGTCGGCGACCAGGTACTCCAGTTTGCGGGTTTTGTTGCCACCAAAGGCCAACGGCGAGTTGCAGTCCTCACGCTTGGCCCACAGCCGCGCTCCACCCAGATGTGCGGTCAGCCGCTCGAGCGGGTGAATTGGCGAAGGACCGAACAGCAACGGGTAACGGCCGAAGTTCTCAAGCGTCATCGGTTCTCCAGGCGATCATGTGAGGTGCATGTGTCGATGTGCGGGAACGGCGGACACATCGCCGCGTGTGACGGCCGCGAGGACAAGGATCATGGGGCGACGATGGCCGACAGACGCGCCGACCCCGGGATATTGGTCTGTGTCAACATTTTTCTCGCAGCAGCGCCGCCAGCGTCGCCCAGTTGCGTTCGGCCAGGTCGGCCGCTTCGGCTACGTCGCCCGCCTCACACGCGGCGATGATCCGTTCGTGCATCGGGGCTGAGTCACGCCCCAGCGGTGAGCCCAGGTACAGGTAGATGGCACGGTGCAGCAACGGCGTGTACCGGCGGATTGTCGCAGCGACGGCCCGGTTCTCGCTCGCCCGCACCAGGACGTCGTGGAACGCGTCGTCGCAGGCGATCGCATCCTCCAACGCACTCGCGTCGACGGCTGTGGCGAACCGGAGATTGGCCGCGCGCATCGCGTCGAGGTGCCGCGGGGTGATTTTCGGGACAGCGAGCCGCGTAGCCAACCCGTGCATCGACTGGACGACGGCGTGGGCGTCACGGACCGCCGCCGAGTCGAGCTGGGTCACGCGGGTGTAGCTGTGCGGCTTTGTTTCGATCAGACCCTCGTCGGTCAGACGAGCCAATGCCTCACGGACCGGCGTCCGGGACAGGCCCATTCGCGCGGCCAGCTCCACGTCCTTGACCGGTGTGCCTGGCGCGAGTTCGCCCGCGACTATGGCGCGCCGGATCACTGTGAGCGCCTGTTCGCTGAGCAAGGATCGGTCGACGCGACCAATATACTGCATTTCAGTAGGCTAACACTCGAGGTCAAGAGCGATCTCTCTGGATTCGCAGCTTTGCAAAGAGTAGACTTTGCAAAGTGCCTCCCCCTGACCATCCCGTCCGTTCCGCGCTACTGGCGCTGCTGCGTGAACGGGACAGCGTGACGTCGACCCAAGCCGCTCAAGCGCTGGGTTTCAGCTCGGGCCTGTGCTCGTTCCACCTGCGACAGCTCGCGCGGTACGGCTATGTCGAAGAGGCCGACGCGACCGACGGCCGCGCCCGGCCATGGCGACTGACGCGACCGTCCCTCGAACCCGACCTCGGCGCGCTCGCCAGAGAGCTGGAGGACGAGGGCTATCAGCGCTGGTTGCGGCACAAGGACGAAGCACCGACCGAATGGTCGATCGACGACGCGTTCAGCTCGGTGATATTTCTCGAACCCGCCGAACTGGCCGAGGTCGGTGCGCAGATCCGGACCGTGCTCGCCCGGTACGCCACCCGCCCGGTCAGTCCGGACGCACGACCTGTAGCCGCCGTTGCCCGATTGTTCCCACTGCTCCCCGTCGAACAGGAGGCGCCATGGCCGTCCGAGAGCTGAGGTACCTCGGCGATCCGGTCCTCACCACCCAGGCCGATCCGGTCACCCACTTCGACCACAAGCTGAGCGCACTCATCGCAGACCTGATGGACACGGTGCTGCTGCCGGGACGCGCAGGCCTCGCGGCACCACAGATCGGTGTCGGGCTACGGGTTTTCAGCTACAACGTCGGTGGCCTGCACGGCTACGTGGTCAACCCGCGGCTCGTCGAGTTGTCCGACGAAACCCAGGAGGGGCCGGAGGGCTGCCTGTCCGTGCCCGAGCTGTGGTTCCCCACCCGGCGCGCCGCGAAAGCGACCGTGAAAGGCGTCGACGCCAAGAACAAACCCATCTCGGTGACCGGCACGAAGGAACTTGCCCGGTGCCTGCAACATGAGACGGACCACCTCGACGGCAAGCTGTACCTCGACCGGCTGGAACCGGACCAGCGCAAGGAGGCGCTCCGTAAAGCCCGTGAGTCCCAGTGGTTCTGGAGCGGGGACAAGTAGCGCACGGGTTGGGGACAGCACAGTCAGACGGGCCGGTTCACCGTGGTGTTTCGACCCGCGCCGAGACCGATGATCGCCTGGATCAGGGCTGCTCCTGTCAGGACTGCCAGTGGGAGGGTCCAGCTCGACGTCCAGTCGTGGAGTGTCCCGAAGAGGACCGGGCCGGTTGTCGCGAAGAGGTAGCCGATCGACTGCGCCATTCCGGAGAGGGCTGCCGCACTGAAGGAGTCCTCGGCTCGCAGGGTGAAGAACAGCAGGGCGAGGACGAAACATATTCCGCTCGCCAGGCCGACGACGACCACCCAGAGCACCGTCAGGCCGGGCGCGAGCAACATTCCCAGGTATCCCGACAGGCTCAACAGCGCGCCGCCTGTCGCCAGCAGCCTTTGGTCGCGCATCTTGTTGGCCACCAACGGGATCAATGCGCTCATGGTGACGCCGAGCACCTGGAGCAGCATCATCAGCCAGCCGCTGTTGGCCTCGCTTATCCCGTTGTCGTTCATGATCGCCGGGAACCACGAGAGCACGACGTAGAAGCCGAACGACTGCAGTCCCATGTATGCGGTCACCTGCCAGGCCAACACCGAGCGCCAGGGGGTACGGGTGGCTGCCGCCGGCGGTTCGGCTGGTCGTGCCTGGCGACCCAGCGCTTGGGGAGTCCAGACCGCGAACGCGATCAACGCCAGCCCCGCGACGCAGCCCAGCGCAGTTCGCCAGCCGCCTGGCAACACACCGGCCAGCGGTACCGCGACACCGGACACGACCGCTCCGACGACGCTCATGGTCGCCGAGTAGAGACTTGTCATCGGCGCCACCCGGTCGGGAAAGTCCCTTTTGAGCAGGGCGGGGATCAGCACGTTGCCGACCGAGATGGACACTCCCAGCAGTACGGTGCCGACCCAGAGCATGCCGGTGACCGGCACCGAACGCAGGACGATCCCCACCGCAAGGGTCAGCAGGGCGTACCAGGTGAGCCGTTCCATGCCGACCCGGCGCGCGAGCCTGGCCACCTGCGGTGAGAACACCGCGAAGGTCAGCAGCGGCAGGGCGCTGAGCAGTCCGGCCTCTCCCGCGCTCAGTCCTTCCGACCGCCTGATCGTCTCCAGCAACGGACCCACCGAGGTCAGCGCACCTCGAAGGTTGGCCGCCACCAGGAGGATCCCGGCTATCAGCAGCACCCTACGCGCCGTCGTCACGCGGGTGTCCACCACGCGATCGCTGATCGTGCTCAGGCCAGCGCCCATGTCACCGCCCACTCGGTCTCACCTTCACCGACGGATCATCCTACGTATCTGTCGACGACGGGCCAATGACGCGTTGTGAGCAGTTTGCATTCTTTCGGGCCTGCGCCGTGCCCCCCAGACGGGTGCAGATCGCGGCTGAACGCGCCCGGTCCATGGTTCTTCGGCCTGGATTCGTTCCCGGGCATCACCCTGCTGCGTGATTCCCTTCCCCGCCGGGGGGCGTGGTCGCCGGGTGCGGACTCAGCGCGGGGTCAGCACACAGAACTCGTTGTTCTCCGGGTCGGCCATCACCTCCCACGGCACGTCACGCTGGCCGATGTCGATCGACCTGGCTCCCAGCCGGCGGAGCCTGGCCACCTCGTCCGCCTGGTTGTCACCGGCGAAGGGGCGGACATCGAGGTGCAGCCGATCCCGTGCCGTGCGGGGTGGGTGGCCGTGCTGGAACTCCAGCCACGGCCCGCGACCGTTCGGCGCGCGCAGGCCGACTTCCGCGGCCGGTTTGTCGTGGCGCTTGAACCCGGTTGCCTCGCAATAGAAGCTGGCGAGTTCTCCAGCGTGCTGCGCGTTGACGACGATGGCCGCCACGGCGCCTGTGTCGCTGTAAACCTCACGAGGTTCCAGCACACAGAACTCGTTGCCGTCCGGGTCGGCCATCACCTCCCACGGCACGTCACGCTGGCCTATGTCGACCGATCTCGCACCGAGATCACGCGCTCGCTCGATGATCGCGGCCTGGTCGCCTGGCGTGGCCGAGGCCAGGTCCAGGTGGATGCGGTTGGGCGCGGTCTTCGGCGCGGGGACCTCGCCGAAGGCGAGATCCAGTTCCCAGCCCTGCGACGACGGCGCCCGCACGTCGATCTCGCCGTGCTCGGCCACGAACTGCCAGCCGAGCAACCGCGACCAGAACCGCCCCAGCGCCTCGGGGTCCGCGGTGGCGACGACGACGTTGACGAGTCTCGTTCCCATGTCCGCAAGTTAGCGCGGCACCGGAGGAGATGGACATACCCGGCGTGGGCAGGAGGGTTCCGGATGGGCCCTCCTGCCCAGGTGATCACCACGTGGCCGACGTGTCAGCGGGTTGCCACGCGGATCAACGCCCACAGCTGGTTGATCGCGTCGATGTCCCCTTCCCGGTGGATCGCCCGTTCGCCGAGGCGCCCCCAGAGGTAGCGGTACACAGTGGACGGCTGGCCGGTCACTCTGGCGTCGACCCTGGCCAGGTCCGCTCGTTCGACGTCCGAGCCGGGCAGGCGCCATGCCCCGACCCCGCCCGTGGTCACGCGGGTCAGCCACGCTCGATCTCCGGTGAGCACCGCCACCGTGGCGTCTCTCGTTCCGACCACCCCCTGGACTGTCAGGCGGTGGCCGAACCACAGCGTGAGGATCTCGTCGACACCGTCGACCGCGATGTCGTCCTCGATCTCACTGATCGGCTGCTCGACCGCCGCCTGGACGTCGACGCGGTGGACCACGGTCTCGTGCGCCATCCGCCTGCGCCAGAAACCGTACGTCGAATCCGCCGCCCACCAGGTGGAACACGGCTGACTCGGCTCGTGCGCCGCGAGTTCGTCGACCAGTTCGCGCACGCCACTGATCACGAAGTCCCGCAACGACTGGAACGGGCCCGGCTGGCGCTGCCACGTCTCCGGGGTGTCCCCGGTCCGCATCCACTGCAGCGCCATCCGGTACACGCTGCCCACATGCCTGGCCGTTTCCCCGACGGTCAGACCCGGGCAGTTCGGGATCCTGAGGTCCGCTCGCGCTCCGTCCACCGTTTCGGCCAGCACCGTGGCCTCGATCTCCAGTACGTCAAGCAGCTTCGCCTGATCTGTCAGTGCCTTCGTGCTCACCCCGGGACAACCCGGGCGATCAGGCCGACGAACACACCGGCCTGCCGGACCAGTTCGTCCGCCGACTGGGCGCTGACCAGCCGGGTCCGGCCGGCCTGGACCGCCGCCCTCGTGCGTGAGTGCGCCGCGAAGAACGCGGCCCATTCGCGCAGTTCCGGCACGACCGATGACAACAACGTCCACGCGCTGGTCGGACGGGAGCGGCCGCGGTGCGGACGGCCGCGGTGCGCGAGCATCGCGGCTGCCGCTCGCAACGCGGACAGGTACGCCTGAGCGAACCGCTCGGCCGGGTCGGTCTCGGCCTCGGCGGCGGCGATCCCGCATTCGGCCTGGCGCATCAGCGCGGCAGGCGAGCCGGAGGCCCACGAGTTGCCGCCTCGACGCGAGGGGGAGCTGGGGAAGTCGACTCTGGTTGACATCAGGGCCTCCTCACGTCATCGACGGGGCCAGGGCGGCCTCGTCGAACCCACCGTGGGGAAGCCGGTGGACCCGGTGGCGAGGCGCTTCCCCCGCCCCACCACCGGGCAGCCGTGTTCGATTTCGAACACGTGTTCGAGTCTACCTGGGCGACGGCGGCCGCTCAAGCTGCGGAGATCCCGGTCATGGTGTGATTGACGTGTGACAACCACGGATCACCCGGCTGTCGTAAAGGTCGCCGCCGCCCTGCTGGAGGCCGGGCTGACCGGGTGCGCTCAGGGCATCCGGATCCTCGACGACGAGGTTCGGACAGCGGCCGCTGCGGCACAGGCGCTGGGTATCGAGGTCGGCGCGATCGCCAACAGCCTGGTCTTCCGCGCGACGTACGGCGACCGGACCGAGCCGTTGCTGGTGCTCACCTCGGGCGCGCACCGGGCGGACACCACCAGGATCGCCGCCGTCGTGGGCGCCGACAGGATCGGCAAGGCCGACTCCGCGTTCGTCAAGGAGAACACCGGTCAGGCCATCGGCGGAGTCGCCCCGGCGGGTCACCCGCGCCCGATCCGTACACTGGTCGACAACCATTTGGCCACATACACGGCGGTCTGGGCCGCGGCTGGGCACCCTAAGTCCGTGTACCCCACTACGTTCGACCAGCTGGTGGCCCTGACCGGGGGGACAGCTGCGGACGTCCGGAGCGTGGAGGATGATTCCTGACGTGACCGCCGCGCCATCGCACAGAAGCCAGCTCGTCGAGCTGTCGGCCGACGCGTTGCGGCCGCGACTCTACGAGGCGTTAGGTCTGTACGTCACAGCCATGGGCTACCCGAAGGGAACAGCCGAGCAGAGGGCGCCGATGTGGTTGGCGCACATGCTGCGGGACGGGTGGCGTTGTGTGGCGGCGTTGGACCAGACCGACAAGCTGACCGGGATCTGCTACGGCTACAAGGGCGCGCCTGGGCAGTGGTGGCACGAGCAGGTCCGCCGTGGCGTGACCGAACTGGGTGGCGCCGAGGTCGCGGACGAGTGGATGCGCGACTACTTCGAGCTGACCGAGTTGCACGTCCGGCCGGACAGCCAGGGCAGGGGCACCGGTGAGCAGTTGCTACGGGCGCTGCTGACGGACGTCCCCAACGGGCGGGTGCTGTTGTCCACCCCCGAAGGCCGGACCAGGGCGTGGAGCCTTTACCGCCGGGTCGGCTTCGTCGACGTGCTGCGCAACTACCGGTTCGCCGGTGATCCACGGCCGTTCGCCGTGCTCGGCCGCCCCCTGCCGATGACGTCCTCGTGAGCGACCGGTCGTAGACCAGCCGCTCACGAGGGGATTCTGCCGCACACCTAAGGCAACGGGGCAGGTGACAGCGCCGGAGTGGGCAGACCGCCGGGAACAGGCAACTCGACCGGCAGACACTTCGCGGCGTTCATCGCGGTGACGGATGAGGCCAGTCGCGTGACCGCGGCGGTGGTCGCCGTGCGGTCCGGCGGCACCGCGAGTGTGGCGCCGACCCCGCCCAGCGCCGCACCCAACAGGTCCACGGTCGGTTTCAGGCACGCGTCAACAGCCTTGCGCGTAGGTGGTGCGGGCGGAGCCGGAGGGGCCGGCGCGCTGGCGGGCAACGCGGGCAGGCAGCCCGCTTCCTGCGCTCCGGTCACCGCGTTGAAGACGTCGCCGAGCACGGTTCGCAGCTTGGTCGGATCGTCCGCGGCGGCAGTGACCCGCTTGACCGCGTCCTGCAAGGTTTTGACCGCTGGGGTCGCGGCAGTGCACCCGACCCGGCCCTCCGCGGTCGGGTCCAGGACCGCCGCACTCGGCAGCGCGGCCCAGGCGAGGCCCAGCGCTGCCAACGACAGCACAACGGGCAAGCGTTTGGACATTGGTCTCTCCTTGTGGTTGTCCCGGCGAGGATCCGGGCATGGCGATGGTAGACACCGTCGCACCCACTCTGAGCTGCCAAAACGCCGGGCTTCACCGCATAGGGTGGCCCGAGTGGCAGCACGCGCCGAAAGTGGTTAGATACCCTCTGCAACCATTAAAATGACAGATATTGAAATCTGTCATCACAATGTGCATACTCGAAGAGGAGAAACCACCACATCCAGGAGGAACCCCCGTGCACACCCGACGACTTGGCAGGACCGGCCCCGAGGTGTCCGAGCTGGGGCTCGGCGCGATGGGCATGTCGGACATGTACGGTCCGGCCGACGAGACCGAGAGCATCGCGACCATCCACGCCGCGATCGACAGCGGCGTCACGCTGATCGACACCGGCGACTTCTACGGCATGGGCCACAACGAGATGCTCATCGGCCGCGCGCTGCGCGACCGGACCCGCGACGACCTCGTCATCAGCGTGAAGTTCGGCGCCCAGCGCTCCCCGGCGGGCGAGTGGGTCGGCTACGACGCCAGCCCCAACGCCGTGAAGACGGCACTGTCCTACACCCTGCGCCGACTGGGCACCGACCACATCGACATCTACCGCCCCGCCCGGCTGGACCCGGACGTCCCGATCGAGGACACCGTCGGCGCGATCGCCGAGATGGTCCAGGCCGGGTACGTCCGGCACGTCGGGCTGTCCGAGGTCGGCGCGGACACCATCCGCCGGGCCGCCGCCGTGCACCCGATCGCCGACCTGCAGATCGAGTACTCGCTGCTCACCCGGAGCGTGGAGGACACCATCCTGCCGACGCTGCGCGAACTGGGCATCGGGCTGACCGCGTACGGCGTGCTGTCGCGCGGTCTGTTGTCGGGACACTGGTCGGCCGACCGGCCCAACGCCGCCACCGACTTCCGGTCCCGCAGCCCGCGGTTCCAGGGCGACAACCTGACGCGCAACCTGGAACTGGTCGACGCGCTGCGTGAGATCGCCGACCGCAAAGCGGTTTCCGTCGCACAGGTCGCGATCGCGTGGGTACTGTCACGGGGGGAGGACATCGTGCCGCTCGTCGGCGCACGCAGGCGTGACCGCCTCGTGGAGTCGGCCGGTGCGCTGAGCGTGGAACTGTCGGAGGAAGATCTCGGCATGATCGAGAAGGCTGTACCCGTCGACGCGGTCGCGGGCGAACGGTACGACGCGCACCAGATGCGGACGCTGGACAGCGAACGCTGATGCCCGAGACGCTCACCGCGGACCAGATCCTCGAAGCGGCGCAGGACGTCCTGCGCCGCTTCGGCCCGAGCAAGGCGACCGTTGTCGACGTCGCGCGCGCACTCGGCGTCAGCCACGGCAGCGTGTACCGGCATTTCCCGAGCAAGGCGGCTTTGCGGGAAGCCGTCACGCGGCGGTGGCTCAGCCGGGCCCACGCAGCGGTCGCCCTGGCGGCCAAGGCGGATCTGCCCGCGCCCGAGCGGCTGCGCACCTGGCTGGCCACGCTGTTCGACAGCAAAAGGCACAAGGTGCTCGACGACCCCGAGCTGTTCGCCACCTTCACCGCGCTGGTGCGGGAGAACAGCAAGGTGGTCGCCGACCACATCGCCGAGCTGACCGCTGAGCTCGCGGAGATCCTGCGGGCAGGCGTCGCAGCGGGCGACTTCAAACCGTTCGACGACGTCGACCAGACCGCGCGGGCCGTCTTCGACGCGACGAACCGGTTCCACGACCCGGCGTACGCGGGCGAGTGGAAGCAGGACGGCATCGACGCGGCGTTCGACGCCGTCTGCTCACTCGTTCTCGCTGGTCTGGCTCGCTAGCTAGCCGCGCAGGCTCGCGCCCAGGTTGTCCAGGCCCATCGAGCCGAGGCGCAACGCGCGCATGTGGAAGTCCTTGATGTCGAAGGATTCCCCGTCGCGGCGACGCGCCTCGTCGCGCAGCTGCAGCCAGTAGCGCTCGCCGAGCTTGTACGACGGAGCCTGCCCAGGCCAGCCGAGGTAGCGGTCGATCTCGTCGTGCACGTGCTCGGCGTCGGTGATCGTGCGGGTCAGCATGAACTCGAGGCCCAGCTCCGGCGTCCACCGCTCGCCGTCGTGGAATCCGCTGCCCGCCGGGATCTCCAGCTCGAGGTGCATGCCGATGTCGATGATCACCCGTGCCGCGCGGAACAGGTGCGCGTCCAGCATGCCCATCAGGTCGCCGTCGTCGGTGAGGTAGCCGAGTTCCTGCATCAGCCGCTCGGCGTACAGGGCCCAGCCCTCGCCGTGCCCGGACACCCAGCCGAACAGGCGCTGGTAGCGGTTGAGCGACTCGGCCTCGGCCACGCCGGTGGCGATCTGCAGGTGGTGGCCGGGCACACCCTCGTGGTACACAGTGGACACTTCACGCCACGTGCTGAACTCGGCGCGACCGGACGGCACCGACCACCACATCGCGCCCGCGCGGGAGAAGTCGTCGCTCGGACCGGTGTAGTACGCGCCGACGCCGCCGCCGTCCGGGGCGATCTTGCAGTCCAGGCGCATCAGCGCGTCCGGGATGTCGAAGTGCACTCCCCGCAGTTCGGACAACGCGTTGTCGGACAACTGCTGCATCCACTGCTCGAATTCGCGGCGGCCTTGTACCCGGTAACGCGGATCGGCGTCGAGTGCGGCCGCGGCCTCGGCGAGGGAACCGCCCGCCTTGATCCGTTCGGCGACCGCGATCATTTCCTTCTCCACGCGGAAGAACTCGGTCCAGCCCCATTCGTAGGCCTCGTGCGGATCAAGCCGCGCGCCGAGGAAATACCGCGACCACAGTTTGTAGACGTCCTCGCCGACTGCGTCCTTCTTCGGCGCCTTGTCCGCGATCTCCGCACGCAGAAAACGCGCGAGCTCGCCATACGCCTCAGCGGCCTTGTCCGCGGCCGATCGCAGCCCGGTCGATTCCGGTTCCGGCGCGTCCTTGACGAACGCGGCGAAGAACGACTCGCCGTCGGCGCCCGACCACGTGTCGCACTGCTCGGCGACTTTGGTGATCTGCCGCAGTGCCACCAGCTGGTCGCGCCGCGCGGCGTCGAGCAGGCCCGCCTTGATGCCATCCACGGCGGCGGGCACCTTGCCCAGCAGGGTGCGGACGCCCGCCCAGTCCTCGGCGGTCTCGGTCGGCAGCAGGTCGAAGATCGCGCGGACGTTCTGCACAGTGCTCGCGATCACGTTCAGGTGGCCGGTGGTCAGCCCCGCCTCGTGCAGTTCCACGTCGATGCCGACGCGTTCGAGGAAATGGGCCTTCGCGGCGCGCTCGGAATCGTCGGCCGGTTCCATCGCCTCGATCTGGCGCAGGTAACGGGCGTTGAGCTCGGCGCGTTGCCGGTCTCCGTCCGGGGAGAAATCGGTCATCTCCGACTCGTATCCGGTCAGTCCGGCGTACGTGGCGGCGATCGGGTCGAGGGTGGCGTACTCGTCCACGAACCGTTCACTCGCCTCGTGGACCCCCACAGTGTGATTGGCCATGTCGGGGACGTTACCCGGTACGGATATGCGGCGGACCCGCCGGATTTCGCATCAGGCTGGACAAAGCTGGCATAGTGACGCCCGTGCACCAGGCTTCCCACCGTTCAGCCCGCCGGTGGGCTGCCGTGCCACTCTTGCTCGTGCTGGCGTTCGTGCTCAGCGGCTGTGTGCGAGTACGCGTGGCGATGGCGATCGACCCGTACGACCTGGTCTCCGGCACGTTCGAGATCGCGACCGTTCAGGCGAAGCCCGAGGAGGTCGGCCCGCAGCTGACCGTCCCCGCCGAGCTGACCAGCCAGGTCACGATGGAGCCGTACAAGGTGGACGGCTACGTGGGCCAGACGGTGAAGTTCACCCAGCTCAGCTTCGACCAGCTGCGCACGCTCAGCGAGTCGATCAGCACGGTGACCAGCCGCTACCGGCTCAACTTCCGGCGGTCCGGCGACATCGTCTCGCTCGCCGGGGTCGCCGACCTGAGCCAGCTTCGACCGGACGGGGTCGACGTGCAGCTCAAGATCGCCTTTCCCGGCCCGATCGGCAAGACCAACGGCGCGCTGGAGATGGACAACACGATCTCGTGGAAGCTCAACCCCGGCCGGATCACCGACATCTCGGCGACCGCGCAGTACAACGCCGAGTCCGGGATGTCGTGGACCAAGTGGGTGCTGCTCGTAGGCGCGGGCGCGGTGGGCACCGCGCTGATCGTGCTCGGTTTAGCCCTGTTCACGCACCGCCGCAACCGCCGCAAGGAGCAGGTCTCGGAGTACGCGTAGGGCTTGTCACGCCGTGCGGCTCGGCACCAGGTTCAGCCGGCCCAGTACCTCTTTTGTCGCCTTCGCCCGGTTGAACGTGTAGAAGTGCAGCACGTTGACGCCTTCGGCGAGCAACTGCTGGCACATCTCGGTCACCACGTCGATGCCTTCGGCGCGGAACGCCTTCGGGTCGTCGGCCAGCGGTTCGAGCCGGCTCGCGATGTGCGGGGGCACGGGCGCCCCGGACAGCTCCACCGTCTTGCTGAGCATCTTCGGGGTGGTGAGCGGCATCACACCCGGCAGGATCGGGGCGTCGCCGCCTTTGGCCGCCACCCGATCACGCAGCCGCAGGAAGTCCTCGGCCGAGTAGCAGAGCTGCCCGACGGCGAAATCCGCGCCTGCCCGGAACTTCCGCACCAGGCGGTCCGCGTCCGTGTCGATGTCGGCGCAGCGCGGGTGCCCGTACGGGAACGCCGCGACACCCACGCAGAAGTCGCCGAGCTCACGCACCAGGCGCACGAGGTCCTCGGCGTAGCTCAGGCCCTGCGGGTGCTTGACCCACTCCCCCATCGGGTTGCCGGGCGGGTCGCCGCGCAGCGCCAGCACGTTGTGCACGCCGACCGCGGCGTACCAGCCGATCACGTTGCGCAGTTCGGCCACGGAGTGGTCGACGGCTGTGAGATGCGCCATCGGCACCAGCGTCGTCTCCCTGGCCACGCGGCCCGTGGTGCGGATCGTTCGGTCGCGCCGGGAGCCGCCGGCGCCGTACGTGACCGACACGAACGCCGGGTCCAGCCCCTCGAGCTCACGGATCGAGCGCCACAGGATCTGCTCGTCGGCGTCGTCCCGGGGCGGCATGAACTCGACGGAGAAGGTGGCGTGGGCGACATTGATGCGCTCCAGCACGGACGTCATAGCGGAAAGCCTATCGGGAGTGCCGACCCCGCCGCGTCGGCCAAGTGTGCGGGGGCGGACGATGGACGCGTGCATCCGACGACCATTGACGACTCCGTCAGAGCCCACGTCGAACTCACCTTGACCGAGTACCTGGCGGCCAAGCAGTCCACGATGGCCAGCCTGACGCGCGAGCTCGCGGACGCACTCGACGCACTGGTCGAGTTCATCCTGCGGGGTGGCAAACGCATCCGCCCGACGTTCGCCTGGTGGGCCTGGCGCGGCGCGGGCGGCGAGCCGGACGCCCCGGCCGTACTGCGTGCGATCAGCGGTCTCGAGCTGATCCAGGGCTGCGCGCTGGTGCACGACGACCTGATGGACGCTTCCGCGGTCCGCCGGGGTTCGCCGACCGTGCACGTGACCTTCGAGCGGCTGCACCGGGAACGCGGCTGGCTCGGCCCGGCCGACCGGTTCGGCATGGCCGCCGCGATCCTGCTCGGCGACATCGCGCTGGCCTGGGCGGACGACATGTTCTACGGCTCCGGCGTCGCGCCGGAGCGGCTGGCGTCGGCCAGCGAGCCGTGGCAGGCGATGCGCTCGGAGATGCTCGCGGGCCAGTACCTCGACATCCTCACCCAGGTGGAGGGGGACGAGTCGGCCGAGGCGGCGCTGCGGGTGGCCCGGATGAAGACCGCCGCCTACACCGTGGAGCGGCCGCTGCACATGGGCGCGACGCTGGCGGGCGCGGATCCCGAGGTCGTCGAGCGGCTGCGGACGTTCGGAGCGGACATCGGGGTGGCGTTCCAGCTGCGGGACGACCTGCTCGGCGTGTTCGGCGACACCGACGTGACCGGCAAGCCCGCGGGCGACGACTTACGGGAGGGCAAGCGAACCCTGCTGGTCGCGCTCGGCCTGCACCAGGCGGACGCGGCGGGCGCCGCCGTGCTGCGGGACTGCCTCGGCAGCCAGGACCTCACGAGCGACGACGTCGAACGGGCCCGCGCGGTGCTGCGGGAGTCCGGCGCGGTCGACGCGGTGGAGGACAAGATCGAGGCGCTGACCGAGACCGCGATGCGGGCACTGGAGTCGGCCGACCTGGCTCGGCCCGCCGGTGACCGGCTCGCCGAGCTGGCGATCGCGGCGACCAGGAGGAACCACTGAGAAGCGTCACCGGCCGGACCGACCACGTCGTCGTGGTCGGCGCCGGTCTCTCGGGGCTGTCCTGCGCGTTGCACCTGCTCGGCGCCGGGCGCCAGGTCACCGTGCTGGAAACCGCGCCGTCACCGGGTGGGCGGGCCGGGCGGATGCGGCTCGGCGAGTACACGTTCGACTCGGGCGCGAGCGTGCTCACCATGCCCGAGCTGGTCGAGGAGGCGCTGGCACAGGTCGGCGCGCCGATGCTGGAGCTGACCCGGCTCGATCCGGCGTACCGCGCGCACTTCGCCGACGGCAGCACGATCCACGTCCACTCGGACGCCGGCGCGATGGCCGACGAGGTCCGCCGCGTGGCCGGGCCCGCCGAGGCCGCCGGGTACCTCCGGCTGCGGCGGTGGCTGTCGGAGCTGTACGCCGTCGAGCGGGATTCGTTCATCGGCGCGAACTTCGACTCCCCGTTGGACCTGGTCGGGTCGCGCCTGGCGAGCCTGGTCGCGCTCGGCGGGTTCGGGCGGCTGGGGCCCGCGATCGCCAAGCACCTGTCCGACGACCGGTTGCGCCGGTTGTTCTCGTTCCAGTCGTTGTACGCCGGTGTCCCGCCACGGCGGGCGTTGGCGGCGTACGCCGTGATCGCCTACATGGACACCATCGCGGGCGTGTGGTTTCCGAGGGGCGGTGTCTCGGCGGTCGCTGAGCACATGGCGCAGGCGGCGGTCACGGTGGGCGCGGACGTCCGGTACTCCTGCGGCGCGGCGTGGCTGGAGCGTGTGGGTTCCCGCGTGACGGCCGTGCGCACTACTGAGGGTGAACGGATCGCGTGTGACGCCGTTGTCCTGACTCCGGACCTGCCGGTCGCGCGCGGCCTGCTCGGTCTGCCGTCACGACGACCAGTTCCGTTGCAGTGGTCACCGTCCGCCGTCGTCCTGCACGCGGGGGTGGACCGGTCGTGGGACTCGCTCGGGCACCACACGATCTTCTTCGGCGCCGCGTGGGACCGGACGTTCGACGAGATCACCCGGCGCGGAACGCTGATGACCGACCCGTCCCTGCTGGTCACGCGGCCGACCGCGACCGATCCCGGGCTCGCGCCGGACGGCGGGCAGGTCGTCCAGGTGCTGGCGCCGTGCCCGAACCTGCGCACGTCCCGGATCGACTGGCCCCGGGTCGGGCCCGCGTACCGCGACGAGCTGGTCGAGGTGCTCGAACAGCGCGGGCTGACCGGTTTCGGATCCTCCATCGAGGTACGGCAGCTGGTCACGCCCGCCGACTGGGAGGCGCAGGGCCTCGGCGCGGGCACACCGTTCTCGCTGGCGCACACATTCCGCCAGACAGGCCCGTTCCGGCCGCGCAACCTGGTGCCCGGCGTGGACAACGCCGTGCTCGCCGGGTGCGGGACGACTCCGGGCGTCGGGATTCCGCCCGTGGTGATCTCGGGGCGGCTGGCCGCGCAGCGGATCACCGGGCGAAAGGGTCACCGGTAGGTAGCGAATATGCGCCAGACCATGCCGCACAAGTGGCTTCGGCCAGTAGTCAACTAACGTTGAACCCGTGATGCGGTACGGACTCGGCACCCTGATGGTGGCGGTCCTGCTGTGTTCCGGCTGCACCGGCGACGAGCCGCCCACCAACGCTCCGGCGCCCGCGCCGTCGACGACCGACACCGTCGCCCAATCCATTGTGGATCTCAAGGGCGCCGGCGCGGTCAACTACAACGGTTCGCTGACCGCCCCCGCGGGCGACAAGGTGACCATGCAGGTCACGGTGACCAAAGCCGGTGAGGCCATGGGCACCTTGTCGGTGAACGAACTGGCCGCGTCCGTCCTGGTCGTCGACCACACGCTGTACCTCAAGGCCGGGCTGGATTTCTGGCTGAAGCTGTCCGGCGTGCCGGACAGCACCGCGCCGACCGTGGCCGACCGGTGGGTCAAGGCGCCCGGGGTGCTGCTCGGCGTGGACATCGAGCGGATCTTCGACACCGAGACGCTGCCGTCGCTGTTCGGCAAACCACTGCCCGACCAGCCACCGGACGCCATCAAGCGCACCAAGGTGGCCGGCCGGGACGTGCTGGAGGTGCCGACCGACACCGGGGTGCTCTACGTCGGCGCGAGCGCGCCGTACGGCCTGGTCCGGTTCGACCTGACGAAGTCGGGCAAGAGCGACCCGACCAAGGTGCGTGACCTGGCGTTCAGCGTCACGGACGCGACCGGCGACATGGCCGCGCTCTACCGTGACCTCGCCGCGAGAGCCACCGAGCTGGAGACCGCCTACGACCCGTTCACCGGGGTCAAACAAGGCCCGCACAGGTTCCAGAACTGCGGCGTGGCCAGCTGCGCGATCGTGGTCGAGCTGACCAACGTGGGCAAGCAACCGGTCCGTGTGGCGATCAAGGCGACGTGGACCGCGTCAGGCAACACGATCGGGTCCTGTGACAGCCGTGTGGGGCCGCTGCAGCCCAACCAGGCGGGTACGGCCACCTGCACGCTGGCGTCGCCCCAGTGGACGCAGTTCTACCGCCGCGCGCAGTCCGTCGCCGGGCAGCACCCGTACGGGGCGGAATGGACGGCTATGGCGCTCATCACCCCGCCCGACCCGACTGGCCTGCGCACGTTGGCCACGTCAGCGCAAACACCGGTCGCCAACCCGCAAGGCAACCAGCACGTGTTCCTGATCCGCGGCAGCGCGGGCAAAGACGACAAGCAGATCTGGAAGTACGGCGTCGCGACCGGTGCCGACTGGCGGAAAATCCCCGACGAGCAGCTGAGGTTCTGCACCGCGGGTGGCATGCCGTCGTGTGTCGTCGACGAGGTCGCCGCGACCGGTGATCCGGCTTCCGCGCATGCGCTGGCCCGCCAGCTCGTCGACGCCTACCGCGGGCGCGTTGGCTCGTGCCCGCCTGCCCAGTGGGTCGGGTGCCCGCCTCAGTAGGCTCACGTAAGCCATGGTCATCGCCCCCTCCGCAACGCACCACCGACTTACGGTCGCGCTCGGGTTCGTCGGTTCGCTCGCGGTCTGCCTCAGCACCGTCGTGCCTGGTGGACGGGTCGTGTTCTACGTGGGCATCGCGGCGTTCGTGTGGGCGTGGCTGCGGCTGCGAACGTGCGCGCAACGGCAGATCCTCGTCGCGATCGGCGTGTGGGCCGTGCCACTGCTGGCGTCGTTGCCGCTGCTGAGCCAGGACCTGTACATCTACCTGGCGCAGGGTGCGATCGCGCATGCCGGGCTTGATCCGTACACCATCGGCCCGTCGGGGCTGGACAGCCCGTTGACCGACCGGGTCAGCTGGGTGTGGGAGAACACGCCGTCGCCGTATGGGCCGCTGTTCATCCTGCTGATGAAGAGCGTCGTCGCCGTGACCGGCCCGAACGTCCTCGTCGCGGCATTCACGACCAAGCTCGTGATCGCCAGCGGGCTGGTGCTGCTGTGCGCCACCCTGCCTGGTCTGGCGCGGCATCTCGGCGGTACGCCGGAGCAGGCGCTGTGGCTCGGCGCGGCGAACCCGCTGGTGCTGGTGCACCTGGTCGGCGGGCCACACAACGACCTGCTGATGATCGCCTTCCTGGCCGCCGGGACGCTGCTCGTCCTCGACCGCAAGCACGTCGCCGGGGTCGCTGTGGTGGCGCTTGCCGTGAGCATCAAGGTGACCGCCGCACTCGTGCTGCCGTTCCTGGTGTGGATCTGGGCCTCACGGGTCAAGCGCTGGGGTTTCGCCACGGCCGCCGGGCTCGGCGCGGTCGTCACGGTGGTGGTGTTCGGCCTGTGCACGCTCGCCGCCGGAGTGGACCTCGGCTGGCTGGGCGCGCTCGGCGGGAACTCGCTGCTGATCCACTGGCTGTCGGTGCCGACCGGGATCGGTGAGCTGTTCGGGGTGATCCCGGCCGCGCGGATCGGCGGGTGGGCGCTGCTGGCGGTGATCGTCGTGTGGTTGTGGTGGCGGTCGCGTTGCGGCGGTCCTCGAGCCGTTTCCGGGGCGGCATGGGCTTTGTTGGCCACTGTGCTGCTGTCCGCCGTGACCATGCCGTGGTACTTCACGTGGCCGCTCGTGCTGGCCGCCGGGTTCGCGTTCCAGCCCGCCGTTGTGGCCGGGATCTCGCTGTGGCTTGTGGTTGTCAACTACCCCAATGGGGATACCGGTCTTTACAACTGGTGGTGGGTGCTGCTGACCGCGGCGGCAGGAACTTTCGTCTGGTGGAGGGTCAAGCGTGAGCACGCGTGAGTTGGACGCGGCCGGGATCACGGATCCCGAGCTGCGTGCCGCCTACGCGGCCAGCAAGGCGATCAACGCCCGGCACGGCAGGACCTACTTCCTGGCCACGCGCTTGTTGCCGCTCGCCGACCGTCCTGCCGTGCACGCGCTGTACGGCTTCGCGCGAATCGCCGACGACATCGTCGACGGCACGCTGCCGAAAGCGCAGCAGACGATGGAGCTGCTGGCGCTCGAGCGGACCATGTGGAACGGTGACCAGCCCGTGCTGCGGGCGTTGGCCGACACGGTCCGCCGCTACCGGATCGACCGGGCGCTGTTCACCGACTTCCTCGCCTCCATGCGGATGGACCTGCACGTCAGGGACTACGCGACGTACGACGACCTGGCACGGTACGTCTACGGCTCAGCCAGCGTCATCGGCCTGCAGATGCTGCCCGTGCTGGGCACTGTCTCGCCGCGGGACGAGGCGGCGCCGTACGCCGCCGCGCTCGGCGAGGCGTTCCAGCTGACGAACTTCCTGCGGGACGTCGGCGAGGACCTCGACCGTGGCCGCGTGTACCTGCCGTTGGACGAGCTGGCCGCGTTCGGTGTGGACCGCGAGCGACTGCGTTGGGCCAGACGGACCGGCCGACGCGACCCGCATGTACGCAGAGCATTGGCACACATGGTCGCGCGCAACACAGCGGTCTACCGCCGTGCCGAACCGGGCATCGCATTGCTGCGGCCGTGGTCACGACCGTGCGTACGGACAGCGGCCAAGCTTTACCGGGGCATCCTCGACGAGATCGTGGCCGCGGACTACGCGATCCTCAACCAGCGCGCGGTCGTTCCCACCGGGCAGCGGCTGCGGGTCGCGTTGCCCGGCGCGGCCGCCTCGATCGGGCTCGCCGCCGGTCAGAACGCCAGGGCCTGGGCCCTGCGCTTGACCTCGCGGCCCCGGTCGCCCCGCAGCGCCTCGATCGGCGTGCCCGGCAGCGAGTCGTCCGCAGTGAACAGCCAGCGCAGGATCTCGCTGGTCGAATAACCCGAGTCGACCAGCACCGTGATCGTGCCCGGCAGGCCCTTGACCACCTCGTCGGCGTCGGTCAGGAAGATCGCCGGGACGACCACGTCACCGTCGCGGCGCACCGCGATCAGCTGGTGGTCCCGCAGGGCCTGCTGCACCCTGCTCACCGGACGGCCGAACCGGTCGGCCACTTCCCGCAGGGTCAGCACCTCCACCGCTGGGTCGAGCAGATCTTCAGCAATGGGAATCGCGCTCACGAATGAACACGATGCCACACGCCGCACGTATGAGAAATGAGGCAGGCCGACCACGGAGGGGCAAACCGGTCCGTACGATCGCACACGTGCAGGAAAGAGGCGGGCTTCAAATGGCGACGTTGCTGGAGCAGCGTTACCGGGTCGACGCGCCCCTTGCCCGTGGCGGCATGTCGGCGGTCTACCGAGGTATGGACACTCGGCTGGAGCGGCCGGTGGCGATCAAGGTGATGGATCACCGGTTCGCCGAGGACCGTTCGTTCGTCGACCGGTTCGAGCGTGAGGCACGAGCCGCGGCGAGCCTGCATCACCCCCACGTGATCGCCGTGCACGACCAGGGCTTCGACGGGGACCACGTGTTCCTGGTGATGGAACTGGTGGACGGCGGCACCCTGCGCGACCTGCTGACCGAGCGCGGCAGGCTGACCATCCCGCTGGCGCTGTCGGTGCTGCAGCCGGTGCTGTCCGCGCTCGCCGCGGCTCACCAGGCCGGGCTGGTGCACCGGGACGTCAAGCCGGAGAACGTGCTGATCGGCAAGCAGGGCACGGTCAAGGTCGGCGACTTCGGCCTGGTCAAGGCCATGGCCAGCGGAAACAACACGAGCCACAGCGTGATCCTCGGCACAGTGGCCTACCTGTCGCCGGAACAGGTGACCACGGGCGCGACGACAGCCCGCGGTGACGTGTACTCCGCGGGCGTCCTGTTGTACGAGATGCTCACGGGAACGCCTCCGTACGTCGGCGACACGCCGTTGTCGGTGGCGTACCGGCACGTGAACGACGACGTGCCGCCGCCGAGCCAGACCGCGCCGGGCATCCCCCAGGCGTTGGACGAGCTCGTGCTGCGTGCCACGCGCCGCGACCCGTCCGGCCGTCCTGCGGACGCGGGCGCGTTCCTTCAGGAAGTCGAGCGTGTCCGGCTCGCGATCGGCGCTCCGCTCGTGCCGGTGCCCGCCGCGGCACACGGCATGAAGACCACGCCGGGCATCGAGGTACCGACCCAGCAGACCGTGCCCGTGCAGAACAACGGCACACCGACCACACCCGGCCCGCGGGGCACTCGCGCGATGCTGCGATCCGACCTGGACGCGCCGCCACCTCCGCCGCCGGTTCCGCCCCGCACGAGGAAGCCCGCTGCGGCGTCACCGCCGGAGAAGTCGCCACGCAAACGTTTCCCCATCCCGAAGTGGGGCATCGTCGCCGCCGGCATCGCCGTCGTCGCGATCGTCGCGACGTTCATCCTGGTCAGCGGCCCGAGCCCGGTGGCGATCCCGAACGTGGTCGGCGCGGACAAGACGTCGGCGGTGCAGCAGATCCAGAACGCGCAACTGGCGCCGACCGTGCTCGAAAGCCGCAGCAACACCGTCCAGCGCGGCAAAGTGATCAAGACGGACCCGGCGTCGGGAACCCTGCTGCCGGGGTCGGCGGTGAACGTGTTCGTCTCGGCCGGGCCGCCGGTCGTGCCGGAGGTCCAGCCGGGCGCGACCGTGGAAGCCGTCGAGAAGGAACTGAAGGCACAGGACCTCAAGTCCGGCTTGTCCCCTGCGGACGACAGGTACGACAACAACGTGCCCAAGGGCGCGGTGCTGACCACGTCGCCGAGCGCGGGAACGCAGCTGAAGATCGGCGACACGGTGACGCTGATCCTGAGCAGGGGCCCGGCGCCGCTCAAGCCGTTGCCGAACGTGGTCGGCAAGTCCGAGGCCGAAGCCCGCTCGCTGGTGCAGGAAGCCGGTTACACCGTCACCAACGTCACCCAGAAGTTCGACGGCAGGACCGAAGGCGGCAAGGTGATCTCGACGACCCCCGGCGCGGGAACCACCGCCGAGGACAAGAAGGTCGAGTTCGTCGTCTCCAACGCGATCTCCGTGCCCGACCTCCGCGGCAAGAAGGTCAAAGAAGCACGGGAGCAGGTCGACAAGCTCGGCCTGAAGCTGGAGGTTGTCTCGTTCTTCGGCGACGACCGCGGCAATCGGCGGATCAACGCACAGGGACCGAACGCGGGCAGCCTGGTGGAGAAGGGCTCGACCGTCCGCGTGGCTGTCGAGTTCTTCGGCTGACCCGCCCTGCTGCACGAACGACGATGCCCCCAACGGCGCGTTGGGGGCATCGTTCACGTCGGGGCTGGTCAGGAGCGGAGCATCTCCGCGACCAGGAACGCCAGCTCCAGCGACTGCTGCGTGTTCAGGCGCGGGTCACACGCCGTCTCGTAGCGGCCGGACAGGTCCGTGTCGGAGATGTCCTGTGCGCCGCCGAGGCACTCGGTGACGTCCTCGCCCGTCAGCTCGACGTGGATGCCGCCCGGGTGGGTGCCGAGCCTGCGGTGCACCTCGAAGAAGCCCTGGACCTCGTCGACGATCCGGTCGAAGTGACGGGTCTTGTAGCCGGTCGACGACTCGTGGGTGTTGCCGTGCATCGGGTCGCACTGCCAGATCACCTTGTGACCCGACGCTTCGACCTTCTCGATGATGTTCGGCAGCACGTCGCGGACCTTGTGGTTGCCCATCCGGCTGATCAGCGTCAGCCTGCCCGGCTTGTTGTGCGGGTCGAGGCGCTCGACGTACTCCACCGCCAGTTCCGGGGTGGTCGTCGGACCGATCTTCAGGCCGATCGGGTTCGACAGCAGCTCGGCGAACGCCAGGTGCGCGCCGTCCATCTGCCGGGTCCGCTCGCCGATCCACAGGAAGTGCGAGGACAGGTCGTACAGCTTCGGCTCTTCGCTGGAGTTGTCCATCCGCAGCATGGCGCGCTCGTAGTCCAGCAGCAGCGCCTCGTGGCTGGCGAAGATCTCGGTGTGGTCCAGCGAGTAGTCGTGCACGCCGCAGGCCTGCATGAAGCGCAGGCCGCGGTCGATCTCGCCCGCCAGTGCCTCGTAGCGCTCGCCTGCCGGGGAGGTGCGGACGAAGTCCTTGTTCCAGTCGTGCACCATCGTCAGGCCCGCCATGCCCGCGCCGGTGAGGGCACGCAGCAGGTTCATCGCCGCGCCCGCGTTGGCGTAGGCGCGGATCATCCGGGACGGGTCCGGGACGCGCGCCTCGGGCGTCGCGACGAGCGAGTTGACGATGTCGCCGCGGTAGACCGGCAGGCCGAGGGCGTCGGTCGGGTTGGACCGCGGCTTGGCGTACTGGCCCGCGATCCGGCCGACCTTGACCACGGGCAGGCTCGCGCCGTACGTCAGCACCACGGCCATCTGCAGCAACGTCCGGATGTTGCCGCGGATGTGGGGCTCGGTGTTGTCCGCGAACGTCTCGGCGCAGTCGCCGCCTTGCAGCAGAAACGCCTGACCGTTGGCGACCTCGGCGAGCCGCTGGTGCAGGCGGTCGATCTCGGCGGGCACGGTGACGGGCGGCACGGACTCCAGCAGCGTGCGAACCTTGCGCACGTTGTCCTGGTCCGGCCACTCCGGCTGCTGCGCGGCCGGCTTGGCCAGGGCTTCGTCGAGCGCCTTGCGCAGGTGCGGCGGCAGCGGGGGCAGTTCGGGAAGCGTGTCCACGGGCACGTCCACGGTCCAGTTCACGCCTCTAGCCTAAGAGGTCCGCGAGGGAGTTTTACCGTCAGGCACGATTGGACCTCAATCTCCTCACTTCCAGGCCCCGAACGGGTTGGACAGGCCAACCGCCGCCCAGGGGCACGCCAGGCGTCGAATTGACACGGGAACCCCGCGTTCATAACGAAAAGAGTGCGGCGGATAACGAGCCGCAGCCGACTTCCGACAGCGTCGAACGGTAGGAGGCGACAACCGTGGGAGACGCTGTGGTCGATGGTTATGCCGTTGTGGATGTCGAAACAACTGGCCTACACCCCGGATGGCATCATCGAATAGTCGAGGTCGCCGTGGTACGGCTCGACAACAACGGCGGGTTCATCGACGAGTGGTGCACACTCGTCAATCCCGAAAGAGACCTCGGTCCGCAGCACATCCACGGAATCACCGCGGCTGAGGCACGCAGGTCCCCGCGTTTCGGCGAGATCGCGGGCGACCTCGGCCGCCGGTTGGCCGGACGACTGGTCGTCGGTCACAACGTGTCCTTCGACCTGCGGTTTCTCGCCGCCGAGTTCGGCGAAAGGGTGCCGCTGGACGCCACGACAGGTCTCTGCACCATGCGGTTGTCGGACCGATACCTGACAACAACGGGACGTTCTCTGGCCATGTGTTGCCAGGCCGCGGGGGTGCCCCTGGACAATGCCCATTCCGCATTGCACGACGCCAGGGCGACGGCCGAGTTGTTCGGTCATCTGCTGCGAATAGTGGCCGATCCGCGACCCTGGCTCCGGCAATGGCAGGACGTGGCGTCACGGAGCTGGCCCGCTTTGCCGGAATCCACCGGTAAAGAAGTGCGCCGCGGTACACCTGCCGACCGCGGACATTTTCTCGCACGACTGGTCGACGGGCTGCCGAAGATTTCCCACTCGCCGGGAGCGGACGGGTACCTGGCGGTTGTGGACAGGGCACTGCTCGACCGCCACCTGTCCACCACCGAGCAGGACGAACTGGTGCGAACCGCACAGGACGTCGGGCTCACCCGGGGCGACACCACGGACCTGCACCAGCGGTACCTCGTGGCCCTGGCGATGCGCGCGTGGGCGGACGAGGTCGTGACCGACGTCGAGGTGGCCGACCTGCGCCTGGTGGCGAGCCTGCTCGGACTGCCCGCAGGTGAGGTGGACACCGCGCTGTCGACCGCGCGCCAGTTGGTGAAACTGGGTCACCGCTCGAGTGACGAGTTCCGGCTGCGGCACGGTGACTCGGTCGTGTTCACGGGGCAGATGCGACTGTCTCGTGAAGAATGGGTGGAGCGCGCGCAACAGGCAGGCCTCGGCGTGCACAACACCGTAACCAAGACCACACGACTCGTCGTCGCCGCGGACCCGGATTCGCTGTCCGGCAAGGCGAAGAAGGCACACACGTACCGCATCCCGATCATCACCGAAGACGCGTTCGAGTCGTTCATCAGCCACTCGTTGAGGAGAGCTTGATGGTCAACGGGCTGACCTACGCCGAATCCCAGGGCACTGTGGACCGACTACTTCCGCTGGAGGAGAAAGTAGCCGGTCCCGCTGTTGCTCACTCCGTCTCGTAGCCGAGGTTCGGCCGCAGCCACCGTTCCACCACGTCGACGCCGACGCCCTGACGGCGGGCGTAGTCCTCGACCTGGTCACGGCCGAGCCTGCCGACCGTGAAGTAGCGCGCCCCCGGGTTGGCGAAGATCAGGCCGCTGACCGCCGCCGCCGGGGTCATCGCGTAGGACTCGGTCAGCGCCATCCCGATTTTCTCGGCGTCGAGCAGGTCGAACAGCTGCTTCTTCTGGCTGTGGTCGGGGCTGGCCGGGTAGCCGAGCGCCGGGCGGATGCCGCGGAAGCGTTCCGCGTGCAGGTCCGCCAGCTTCGGCTGGGCGTCCGGCTCGAACCAGGCCCGCCGCGCCTCGAGGTGGATGTACTCCGCGAACGCCTCCGCCAGCCGGTCGGCCAGCGCCTTGACCATGATCGACCGGTAGTCGTCGTTGCGTTCCTCGTACTGCGCCGCCAGGTCCTCGGCGCCGTGGATCGCCACGGCGAACCCACCGAGGTGGTCACCTTCCGGGGCGATGTAGTCGGCGAGGCAACGGTTCGGGCGTCCCACGGGCTTCTCGGTCTGCTGGCGCAACATCGGCAGCCGCAGCTTGCCGTCGAGCACGATGTCGTCGCCTTCGGAGTGCGCGGGCCAGAACGCGTACGCGCCCTGCGCGTGGAACGAGCCGTTGGCGATGATCTCGTCGAGCAGCGCGTTGCCGTCGTCGAACAGCTCCTTCGCCACCGGCTGGTCGAGGATCGCCGGGTACTTGCCCTTCAACTCCCACGCCAGGAAGAAGAACTGCCAGTCGATCATCTCGCGCAGCGTGGTCAGGTCCGGCTCGACGTACCGCACGCCGGTGAAGTCCGGTGTCGGCAGTTCGTCGAACGACACCTTCTCCGGGTTCGCCTGCGCCTGCTCGACGGTCAGCAGCGGGCGGCGTTCCTTGGCCTCGTGCTGTTCACGCAGCCGTGCCTGGTCGTCGCGGTTGGCCTCGTCGAGCGCGAGTGCCTTGTCCTCGTCCAACAGGTCCGACACGACACCGACGACGCGGGACGCGTCGAGCACGTGCACGGTCGAGCCCTCGTAGGCGGGCGCGATCCGGACCGCGGTGTGCTGGCGGGACGTGGTCGCGCCGCCGATCAGCAGCGGCAGGTTCATGCCGCGGCGCTGCATCTCGGACGCCACGCTGACCATCTCGTCCAACGACGGGGTGATCAGGCCGGACAGCCCGATGGCGTCGGCACCCTCGGCGATCGCGGTGTCCAAGATGGTCGCCGCGGGCACCATCACGCCGAGGTCGATCACCTCGTAGTTGTTGCAGCCCAGCACGACGCCGACGATGTTCTTGCCGATGTCGTGCACGTCGCCCTTGACCGTGGCCAGGACGACCTTCCCGTTGCCGCTCCTGGTGCTGATCACGCCTTCGGCGCGCAACCGCTCCTTCTCCGCCTCCATGAACGGCTCGAGGTACGCCACCGAGCGCTTCATCACCCGTGCGCTCTTGACCACCTGCGGCAGGAACATCTTGCCGGAGCCGAACAGGTCACCGACGATCTTCATGCCGTCCATCAGCGGGCCTTCGATGACGTCGAGCGGGCGCGCGGCGTCCATGCGCGCCTCCTCGGTGTCCTCCTCGATGAAGTCCACGATCCCGTGCACCAGCGCGTGTTCCAGGCGCTTGCGGACCGGCGCCTCTCGCCAGGACAGGTCGACCGTGCGCTTGGTTCCCGTGCCGCTGACCGTCTCGGCGAAGGCGACGAGCCGGTCGGTGGCGTCCTCGCGCCGGTCGAACAGCACGTCCTCGACCAGTTCCAGCAGGTCGGCCGGGATGTCCTGGTAGACGGCGAGCTGACCGGCGTTGACGATGCCCATGTCCAGCCCGGCCTGTACGGCGTAGTACAGGAAGGCCGAGTGCATCGCCTCACGCACGACGTTGTTGCCGCGGAAGGAGAACGACAGGTTCGAGATACCGCCGCTGATCCGCACGCCCGGACAGCGCTCCTTGATCAACGGCAACGCGTCGATGAACGCCTTCGCGTACCCGTTGTGCTCGGCGATACCGGTCGCCACGGCGAGCACGTTCGGGTCGAAGATGATGTCCTCGGCCGGGAAACCCGCCTTCCGGGTGAGCAGGTCGTACGCGCGGGCGCAGATCTCGACCTTGCGTTCGGTGGTGTCGGCCTGGCCCTGCTCGTCGAACGCCATCACCACGACACCCGCGCCGTAGCCGCGGATCTTGCGGGCGTGGTCGAGGAACTGCTCCTCGCCTTCCTTGAGGCTGATGGAGTTGACGACTCCCTTGCCCTGCACGCACTTCAGCCCGGCCTCGAGCACGCTCCAGCGCGAGCTGTCGATCATCACCGGGATCCGGGCCACCTCGGGCTCGGTCGCGATCAGGTTCAGGAACGTGGTCATCGCCCGCTCGCTGTCGAGCAGGTCGGCGTCCATGTTGACGTCGAGGAGGTTCGCACCACCGCGCACCTGGTCCAGCGCCACGTCGACAGCGGCCTGGTGGTCGTCGGCCTCGATCAGGCGGCGGAACTTCGCCGACCCGGTGACGTTGGTGCGTTCACCGATCATCACGAAGCCGGTGTCCTGGCCGATCGAGAACGGCTCGAGGCCGCTGAACCGGGTCTGCGCGCCGGTGCCCGGCACCTCACGCGGCTTGAGCCCTTCGACGGCCTGTGCGATCTGCTTGATGTGGGCCGGTGTGGTGCCGCAGCAGCCGCCGACGATGTTGACCATGCCGTCCCCGACGAAGCCCTTGAGCAACTCGGCGGTCTCCTGGGGCGTCTGGTCGTAGCCACCGAACGCGTTGGGCAGGCCCGCGTTCGGGTGGCTGGCCGTGTACGTGCCCGCGAGCCGGGACAGGTCCGCCACGTGCGGGCGCATCTCGGCGGCGCCGAGCGCGCAGTTGACGCCGACGATCATCGGGTCCGCGTGTTCGATCGAGCTGAAGAACGCCTCGACGGTCTGGCCGGACAGCGTGCGGCCGGACAGGTCGACGATGGTGACCGAGATCCACAGCGGCAGGTGCGGCGCGACGTCCTTGGCCGCGGCCACGGCCGCCTTGGCGTTCAGCGTGTCGAAGATCGTCTCGATCAGCAGCAGGTCGACGCCGCCTTCGGCAAGGCCCTTGATCTGCTCGGCGTAGGTCTCGTAGACCTGGTCGAACGTGACCGCGCGGTACGCCGGGTCCTCGACTTTCGGCGACAGCGACAGGGTGACGTTGAGCGGGCCGATCGATCCGGCGACGAACCTGCCACCCGCCTCGTCCGCCGCCTGGCGGGCGATCTGCGCGCCGCGCACGTTCATGTCGTGGACCATCGACTGCAGCGCGTAGTCGGCCTGGCCGATGCTGGTCGCGGTGAACGTGTTGGTGGTCGTGATGTCCGCGCCCGCGGCCAGGTACTGGCGGTGCACGTCGAGGATCACGTCGGGGCGGGTCAGGTTGAGCAGGTCCGGGTCGCCCGTGACGTCCTTGACGTGGTCTTCCGGGATGAGATCCGCGCGGTAGTCCGCGGGCTTGAGGCCCGCGCCCTGGAGCATCGTGCCCCACGCGCCGTCGAGAACCACGACCCGCTCAGCGAGAAGGTCCTGCAGGGACTTACCCATGTTCGCCTCCCACCATTTGGGAGGCGCCCTTCACGTTCATAACGCCAGGCCGAGCGTGGCGGACCCGGGTGGTCCGTTGCAGCGCCTCTCGGCCTAGGCCTTGTAGGTTACCGGGAAAGCGCAAGCCTCGCACATGTCCCTCCAGCTAGCCTCGAGTCGTGTTCTCGTTGTCCGAACCGCCGTTGTTCACGCGACTGGCCGGCGCGCGCCGGGTCCTGATCGCCGGAGCGGGCGGCGGTTTCGATGTGTACGCCGGAATTCCGCTGGCTCTGGCGTTGCGTGCCGCGGGGAAGGACGTCCACCTCGCCAATCTGTCGTTCACCAATCTAACGGCGCTCGACGTCGACTCCTGGGTGTGGCCGGGGGTCGCGGCGGTCACTCCGTCAACTGGTGGGGTGAAAGGCAGCTACTTCCCGGAACGCGTGCTGGCGACCTGGCTGGCTGCTGAAAGGCTGCCGTCGACGGTGTACGCGTTCCCCCGGGTCGGGGTCCAGCCGCTGCGGCTGGCATACCAGTCGCTGCTCTCACACCTTGGGATCGACGCCGTCGTGCTGGTCGATGGTGGTACGGACATCCTGATGCGCGGCGACGAGGTCGGCCTCGGCACGCCCGAAGAAGACATGACCAGTCTCGCCGCGCTCGCCGGGATCGATGGCGTCGAACGACTGGCCGTGTGCATCGGGTTCGGGATCGACACGTATCACGGCGTTTGTCACTCGTTGGTGTTGGAGAACCTCGCCGCGCTGACCCGGACCGGCGCTTATCTGGGTGCTTTCTCCATCCCACCGGGGTCCCCCGAAGCACAGGGGTACCTGCGTGCGGTCGAGCACGCGGCGGCCGCGACGCCACGGCGGCCCAGCATCGTCAACGGCCAGATCGCGGCGTCACTGCGCGGCGAGTTCGGCGACAGCCAGTTCACCGACCGGACCGCGGGCAGCGAGTTGTTCGTCAACCCGCTGATGTCGATGTACTTCACGCTCGACCTGCCCGGTCTCGCCGCGAGCGTCGGCTACCTGCCCCAGTTGGAGCAGTCAGTCCACCTGGCCGAGGTCGCGATGGCCATCCGGGAACACCGCGAGCACCTCGACCGACGGACCTGGCGGGCGTTCCCGCACTGACTCGCACACGACGGCGGGGACTCCCGACGATGCACTGCTGGACGGTTGATCGACCCGGGACCTAACGTGACAGCCGTGGACCTGCACAGCGCCGTAGCGAGCGGCGATGCTGATGCGGTCCGCGCGCTGCTCGCGACCGGAACAGCGTTGTCGGTGACCGACGACGACGGGCACACGCCGCTGGAGGTCGCCAGCGATCCGGACATCGCCCGGCTGCTGATCTCCGCGGGCGCGCCGGTGCGGGCGGGCGGTGACACCTCGCCCCTGCACCGGGCGGCCGAGTTCGGCTGGACGGACGTCGCCGAGATGCTGCTGGAGCGCGGCGCCGACCCCGGCTGCCGCGACCGCTACGGCGACCTGCCGCAGGACCTGTTACCCCACGGCCCGTCGGAGCTCAGGGAACGGATGGCGCGCAGACTCCGCTACCACGGCCGGTCCACGCGACTGGGGCTCGACGAGGTGGAACACGGGCCGCAGCAGACCGTGGCGATCCGGCCGCATCGGGCCGAGGCGTTGACCACGATGTACCGCGGCACTGTCCTCGTCCGGTGGGAGTTGGAGCCGCGGATCAAACCGGTGGAGATCCTGCGGGTCGGCTCCCGCACCGACCTCCGTGGCCCGGTCGGGTCGTACACGGGCCCGCTGGTCGCGTTCGCGGGCGAGAAGTCCGTGCAGGTCCGGCAGTGGGCGGCGATCCGGCTGGCGTTCGAGTTACCCGACGCGGGCACGGGCAGCCTGGCGATGTCGCCGGACGGTGAACGGCTCGCGATCGGCCGCGACCAGCAACTGCGGGTCGTCGAGACCGCTTCGGGCGTTCCGCTCGCCGGTGATCAGGACCTCGACCACACCGACTGGGAGGGGCTCGGTGACGCCCGTGTCACGCCCGAGTTCTCGCCGGACGGCGGGAAACTGGCGGTCGGCAACTCGATGCGGGGCAGTTGGTGGCTGACAGTCCTCGACGTCGGCAGGGACGGCCGGTTGCGACACCGCTACGACCGGCGCGACCCGCAGCCGTGGAGCTCCGAGGTGTCCGGCACACTCCGTTTCTCCCCCAGCGGCGAGTACATCGCGATGTGGGTCCACCCGACGGGTGTCGTCGCGACCCTTTCCGCGACCGGTGAAGCCGCGTGGAAACACGAGATCGAGTCCCGCACCGGCACGCTCTGCTACACCGGCGACGGGCGGACGCTCGCGGTCGGCACCGCCGCCGGGGTGTCCTGGTTGGACGCTCACAGCGGCAGGCCGCGTGGCCGCGAGACGACGTTCGGCGCGGTGAACGACCTGGCGTTCGCCGACCACTGCGGCATGCTCGCGGCCACCAGCACCGGGTTGCACAGGTTGCTGGGTTAGGCCGTGTCTCAAAGGCCCCGGCCGCGATAGCCGGGCCGGATGCGGTCCCGATCCCGGCTCTCATCGACCGGGGACTTCGAGACACGACCTAGTACCCGACTGTGAATCTGGTTTGCTTGTGCCGTGGCCGTTCGGCCTCGTCCACCAAGGCCACCGCGAAGTCCTCCATCGAGATGGCCGACCGGCCGTCCGCGTCGACCAGCAGGTCGTCCTTGCCGAGCCGGTACTTCCCAGTCCGCACACCGGGTTCGAACTCGTTGGCCGGGCTGATGTACGTCCAGTCCACTGTGGTCTCGGCACGGCACGCGTCGAACTGCCCGCCGGATGCCCGCGCGATGGGCAGCCACGACGGCGGGAACTCCGGCGAGTCGATGACCAGTCCGCCGCCTGGCGCGGTGAGGCTGCCCGAGCCGCCGATGACCAGCAGCCGTACGCCTGGCGCGATCCCGGCGAGAACCGCCTTCATCACGATCGCCGCCTCCGGCTCACGGCCTGGCGCCGGACGGGTCGCGAGGACGGCGACGTCCTGGCCTTCGGTCAGCCGGGCGACGTCGTCGGGGTTCGCGGCGTCGCCGGCCACCGCGGCCAAGTCCGGGTAGTCGCCGGGGTCACGGACCACCGCTGTGACGTCGTGGTCACGGGACAAGGCTTCGGTCACGACCCGGCGCCCGGCGTTTCCGCCCGCTCCGAACACTGTCATCCGCATCGGTTTTCCCTTTTTCGATCTTGGCGGTCGTCTGGGCGGTGATCAACGACGCCAGCACGATCGCCGCGCCGACGAGCTGAGCGGTACTGAGGTTCTGGCCGAGGGCCAGCCAGCCGACGAGGGTGGCGACCACCGGGCTGAGCAGGCTGAGGAAGGTGACGTTCACGGCGGTCAGCGCCCGGATCCCGTGGAACCACAAGGCGTACGCCACCGCGGCGCCGATGATCGAGAGGTACGCGTACCCCGCCAGGTTCGCCCCGGTGACCGACGACGGCAGCCCCTCGAAGACCAGCGTGACCGGGAGCAGCAGCAGTCCGCCCGCGACGAGCTGCCATCCCGTGATGGCGAGCAGCGGCGCGGGCGAGACCCACCGCTTGCTCAGGACAACGCCGGTGCCCATCACGAAGGCGCCGGCGAGGGCGGCGCCGACACCGAGCGCGTCCAGTTGCGCGTTGGCACGCAACACGAGCAGGGCCACACCGAACACCCCGGCGACCCCGGCCAGCGCCTTGCGGACGGTGAGCCGGTCGTTGAGCACAGCCGCGGACAGTCCCACGACGATGAGCGGCTGGATGGCGCCGACGGTGGCGGCGACGCCGCCGGGCAGCCGGTAGGCGGCGAGGAACAGCAGCGGGAAGAAGGCGCCGATGTTCAGCACGCCCAGGACCAGGGCCCGCCACCACCAGTCCCCGGTGGGCAGACGGCGGGTCACGGCGACGAGCAGGAGCCCGGCGGGCAGCGCCCGCAGCAGCCCGGCGAGCAGGGGCCGGTCGGGCGGCAGCAGTTCCGTGGTGACGTAGTAGGTGGTCCCCCAGATCATGGGCGCCAGCGCGGTCACCAGGATGAGAGCGATCCGATTGCTTAGCACTAAGACAATGTATCTCAACGCTAAGGAATCCGACCGGTGAGTTAGCTCACCACTAAGACACTTCGGCTACCATGCGACCATGGCCGACCACGTCGATATGGTGCTCGATCAGTGGCGTGAACGCCGCCCTGACCTGGACGTCTCCCCGATGGCCGTGGTCGGGCGGCTCAAGCGGCTCAACCGGCTGGTCAACGCCGAACTGGACAAGACGTTCGCCCGGCACGGCCTGGACTCGCCGTCCTTCGACGTCCTGGCGACCCTGCGCCGTTCCGAACCACCGCACCAGCTGTGCCCGAACGACCTGATCACGGCGACCATGGTGACGTCCGGCGCGATCACCCAACGCCTCGACCGGCTGGAAGCACGCGGCCTGATCCGGCGCACGCGCAGCGAGAAGGACGGCCGCAGCGTCGTCGTCTCGCTCACCGGCGAAGGCTGGGACCTGATCGAGAAGGCGATGCCGGAACACCTCGAAACCGAGCAGCGCGTACTGGCCGCGGTGACCGGGAAGCAGCGCGACGCGCTGGCGGGCGCACTGCGGGACCTGCTGGAATCACTGGGCGACAAGCGGGAGTGACGCGGACTGGCCGACCAGCCCGCGTCCACCCGTCACCTCACTTCACTTCGCGCACCCGGCACGGGCTTCACCGATCACCAGATCGGTCAGCGCGGTGTCCAGCACGACCGCGCGCTGCGTCACCGAGTCCGCTGTTCTCGTAGTGCTGTTGAGCTTCAGCTTCCCGGCCACCAACGGAACGGTGACCGGGCCGGAGCCGACGTCGACCTCGGAGCCGTTGACCTTCAACGACCCGACCGTGGACCGGGCAACGGGTTTGCCCGTGTCACAGGAGGCCGAGGCGTGGGACTCGATCACGCCGATCTCCACGACCTGTCCGAGCACGGTGATCTTCACCGAACCCACCGAGGTCGAGGCGGCGGCCTTGCCTGTCTTCGCGGACACCGCGGAGACCTGCACGGACACCGGGCCCGCACCGACCTTCGTACCGGCCGCGGTCTTGCTGTCCGTGTCACAGCCGTGTTCGCCGGAGTTGGCAGCCACGACGTCCTGGTTGAGCAGCTTCACCGCAGTCGCACCACACGAGCCGCTGTGGCGCTCCTTGATCGTGACCTTCGCCGTCCCGACCACGGTGGCGCCCTGCGTGAACTGCACGCTGAACGTCTCGTTGCCCTCCTTGTATTCCTTGTCGGACAGGATTTGCAAGTGGACAGTTTTGCTGGTCTGCCCCGGCGTGAACGTCAGGTCGTCCTCGGCCGCCTTGTAGTCGGTCCCCGCGGTCGCCGTGCCGTCGACTGTCTTGTAGTGCACGGTGATCGGGGTGGTGCTCGCCCTGTCCAGCTGCACCGGCAGCTTCACGATCTTGCCCTCGCGCGTGACGACGTCGCGGACCACGATGCCCGGAACCCGGACGGTGATCGTCTGGACGAGGTCGTGCTGAGCGCCGTTGACCAGGAACTTCACCTTGCAGCTGTACGTGCCCGGCTTCGTGCCCTCCTTGACCCCGATGGTCTCGGTGAACTCGACCGCCTGTCCGCTCGGGACCGTCTTGCTGGCGGGACTGAGCGACGTCGTCAACTGCGGCGCGCAGCCGACCTGCTGGTGCGTCACGGTGGCGTCGAGGTTCTCGAGACCGTCGAGGATGGCCTGTGCGACCGCACCGGGCGACGTGCCCGGCATCATCACGCCACCGGTTTGTGACGTGATCGCGCTCGCCTGGCCGAGGCTGTCGAGCCCACCGCCGTCGGTGCCCGCGATCGGCACGGCGATGACCCGGATGTCCTTGGCCTTCAGCGCCGCGATGGCCTGACCCATGGTGTGCCCGATGCTCGGGTCCTCGGAGTGTGAGTCGCCGAACCACGCGACGATCCGGCTGCTGTCCGGCCGGAACGCGATCGCGCCGGACGCGATCTGGTACAGCGCGTTGACGAAGTCCGACGCCGGGATGCCGCCGCCCTCGGCCTGGTCGACCCATTTCTGGGTGCCGGCGTGGACAGCTTCCTGGCTGCCGGTCAGCGCCTGGTTCACGCTGAACGCCAGTGCGCCGTCGTTGTGGTGCTTGTACTGCGCCACCGCGAACTTCGCGGTCGGCTGGGTGTCCATGACCTGACCGGCGATCGCCTCGGCGTTGGCCGCGACGTTCGCCAGCACGTCGATCATGCTGCCGGTGGTGTCACCGAGCAGCACGATGTCGGGGTTCGGTGGGATTGTCGGGGTGGTGACCTTCTTGGTCAGTGTGGCGCTGCCGCCGGGACCGAGGGTGAGATCCACCGACGGCGGATCGACCTGGGCCGGCGCGGCGTACGACGGCAAACCGGCGAGCAGCACGGCTGACGCCACCATCAGCGCCAGCGTTCTCGTGGGCATGGCACCTCCTTCGATGCTCAGCCTGATGAGCGTCGTCGGACGTGCCACCGGAGACAAGGAATCGGTTGACGCTGTGGTCGGCCGCCCGGGGAGTCTGCCCTTTGGGGCGGTTCGGGACCGTGAAACGCGTCATGGGGTGGTCCAATTGGACCACCCCATGACGCGGCTGAGCCGTGAGCTCAGCAGGCGAAAACTGTCAGACCCCTGTGCTTGAATCAAGATCAGGGGCTCCCCTGGTGGCGGTGTTTGCCGGGGAGTGAATGTGCGAGCTAGTCCCAGTCGAGGCTGGATCCCGAGGCGTACTCGGTCACCCTGGTCTCGAAGAAGTTCTTCTCCTTCTTGAGGTCCATCGCCTCCGACATCCACGGGAACGGGTTCTCCGTCGGCCCGAACACCGGCTCGAGCCCCAGCTGCGCGCAACGGCGGTTGGTGATGAAGTGCATGTACTGCTCGCACAGCTGCGCGTTCAGGCCGAGCAGGCCGTTGGGCATGGTGTCGCGGCCGTAGGCCACCTCCAGCTCACACGCCTCGCCCAGCATCGTGCGGATCTCCGCCTGGAACCGCTCGGTCCACAGGTGCGGGTTCTCGATCTTGATCTGGTTGATCGAGTCGATGCCGAAGTTCAGGTGGATCGACTCGTCGCGCAGGATGTACTGGTACTGCTCGGCGATGCCGACCATCTTGTTGCGCCGGCCCAGCGACAGGATCTGCGCGAACCCGGTGTAGAACCACATGCCCTCGAAGACCACGTAGAACGCCACCAGGTCGCGCAGGAAGGCCTGGTCGTTCTCGGGCGTGCCGGTGGAGAAGGTCGGGTCCTCCAAGTGCTGGGTGTAGTCCAGCGCCCACGACGCCTTGTCGGTGATCGACGGGACCTCGCGGTACATGTTGAACAGCTCGCCCTCGTCCAGGCCGAGCGACTCGCAGATGTACTCGAAGGTGTGCGTGTGCACGGCCTCCTCGAACGCCTGGCGCAGCAGGTACTGGCGGCACTCCGGGTTGGTCAGGTGCCGGTACACCGCGAGCACGATGTTGTTGGCCACCAACGACTCCGAGGTGGCGAAGAAGCCGAGGTTGCGCTTGATCGCGAACCGCTCGTCCTCGGTCAGGCCGTCCGGCGAACGCCACAGCGCGATGTCGGCCTGCATCGAGACCTCGGTGGGCATCCAGTGGTTGGCGCACCCGGCGAGGTACTTGTCCCACGCCCACTGGTACTTCAGCGGCAGCAACTGGTTGACGTCGGCGCGGGCGTTGATCATCGCCTTGTCGTCGACGTGGACACGGGCCGCGCCGCGTTCGATCAGCGGCTCATTGGTGACGGTCACTGGCAGGCCTCGCAATCGGGGTCGGTGATCGAGCAGGCGACCGGCTCGACAGGGGCGGTGGGTGCGACGTTGCGCACGGCGACGGCGTTGAGCTTGCCGTCGGTGCCCTGCAACGTGCTCTTCTCGACGTGGGTCGCGCTCTGCGAACGCAGGTAGTAGGTGGTCTTGAGGCCCTTGTGCCAGGCCAGGCGGTAGAGCGCGTCCAGCTTGCGGCCGCTCGGCGCGGCGATGTACAGGTTGAGCGACTGCGCCTGGTCGATCCACTTCTGGCGGCGGGACGCGGCCTCGATCAGCCAGTCCGACTCGATCTCGAACGCGGTGGCGTACAGCGCCTTCAGGTCGATCGGGATCCGCGCGACCGGGCCGAGCACGCCGTCGTGCACCTTGAGGTCCGCGACCATCCGCGCGTCCCAGAGACCGCGCTCCTTGAGGTCCTTGACCAGCGCGGCGTTCACCACGGTGAAGTCCCCGGACATGTTGGACTTCACGAACAGGTTGCGGTAGAGCGGTTCGATCGACTGGCCGACACCGACGATGTTGGAGATCGTCGCGGTCGGCGCGATCGCCATGATGTTGGAGTTGCGCACACCACCGCGGACCAGCTCACGCACCGGCCCCCAGTCCAAAGTGGAGGCCGTGTCGACGTCGACGTGGTCGCCGAGGTGCGCGACCGAGTCGATCGGCAGGATCCCCTTGCTCCACAACGAGCCGTCGAAGGACTCGTAGCTGCCGCGCTCACGCGCCAACTCGGCCGACGCGGTGATGGCGTAGTAGCTGATCTCCTCCATGCTGCGGTCGGCGAACTCGACAGCGCCCGCGGAGGCCAACGGCATCCGCAGGGTGAACAGCGAGTCGGCGAACCCCATCATGCCCAGACCGATCGGGCGGTGCCGCAGGTTGGACCGCTCGGCCTCGGGGATGGTGTAGAAGTTGATGTCGATCACGTTGTCCAACATGCGAACGGCTGTCTTCACGGTCCGCTCGAGCCGCTCGTGGTCGACGCCTTGCGGTGTCACGTGGTTGGCCAGGTTGACCGAGCCGAGGTTGCACACGGCGACCTCGTCGGCGCTGGTGTTCAGCGTGATCTCGGTGCACAGGTTCGACGAGTGCACGACACCGGTGTGCTGCTGCGGCGAACGCAGGTTGCACGGGTCCTTGAACGTGATCCACGGGTGGCCGGTCTCGAACAGCATGGTCAGCATCCGCCGCCACAGGTCGAGCGCCCGCACCTTGCGGTGCACGCGGATCTCGCCGCGTTCCGCGGCTTCTTCGTATGCGCGGTAGCGCTTGGCGAAGTCGTCGCCGTAGGTGTCGTGCAGGTCTGGGACCTCGTCCGGGGAGAACAGCGTCCAGTGACCGTCAGCCTCCACGCGGCGCATGAACTCGTCCGGCACCCAGTTGGCCGTGTTCATGTCGTGCGTACGGCGCCGGTCGTCACCGGTGTTCTTGCGCAGGTCGAGGAACTCCTCGACGTCGATGTGCCACGTCTCCAGATAGGCGCACGCCGCACCCTTGCGCTTGCCACCGTTGTGCGCGAGTCCCGCCGCAGTCATGTAGGACTCGTCGGCGTCCACCTTGAGGTCGAAAACCGTCGGAACAACCTCGGTTTCGCGGACCTCGCGAACCCGGGAGTAGACCATGCCTCCGTGTTCGATCCAGTTGTGCTTGGTCAGTGGCCTGCACCCGACGAGCTCGGCGATACCCTGTACAGCTGGGACGCGGACGTCGAAAGCCTTGACGACTCCTGTGAAGAAGATCGCGGTGCCGTCCGAACGCGTGCCCGTGTGGTCCTGCTGACGCTCTCGGTACTGCCCGGCTGAGGGAACGCCCATCCGCAACAACTGGTAACGAACCCCAGCAGCCAGGGGCTGAGAAGTCGTGGTGAAGTAGATCTCGACGCCACGTGACACTCCGCCGTCGGTTTCCAGCAACCCTCGCAGCAACATCCGGGTCTGTGTGTGCGGCAAGTGTGAGAACCTGCGGGAGATCCGCTTGTTGTGGTTCTCGTCGTACACGTCGTCATACGTGAACGGGAGCGTTGGGTCACCCGCACCCGATATGCGCCCGCTCTTCTCATCACGTCGCACGCCACGCCCGAATGCCCAGTGGACCTGGGCACAGGTCTCATCCCTGCCCGTTTCCCAGAAGTGAATTCCACGAGCGGTCAGGTAAGCCCGGACGAAGTCGAGATGCGTGTCCAACTCCGGATTGCCGGAAACACCCCACTGCTGGCCGTCCTTCGACAGGTGTCCGTCCCCGAGCAGGATGCCGTAGAGCCGCGCGTCGTCCTCGGTGAATCCCTCGACCGGAACGATTTCCGTTGGCACAACCTGAGCGACGTAGTCGCCCTTCTCCAGGTTGCCCGCGTCCACCCATTCCGGCTCGACCTTGCCGTTGGCGAGCCACTTCAGCGTGCGCGCATTGTCCTGCCCCAACGGCACGCCCTTGATCGCGTAGAACGGGTGCCCCGCGGTGACCTTCAGCGTGTCGACCGAGTGCTTGACGTTCACCTCGACCATGGGGTCGACCTGGTCGTAGGCCATCACCTCGGTCACTTCGCGGTAGGTGCCGCTGATGCCGAGAACCATGTCACCGATTTGGATCGCCTGGATCTGCTTGGCGCCGTCGGCTGTGTAGACCAGGGTTTCCGGTGCGAAACACTGATTCACCGCGACCGTCGTGTCGTTGGCGATCTTCAGGAATGGCACGACGCCCTGCGACTGGCCGTTGGTGCCCTTGATGTGCGCGCCCATGCCGCGCACCGGCGTCCAGTCGTTGCCGAGGCCGCCGGAGTACTTGGCCAGCAACGCGTTGTTGCGGTAGCCCTGGAAGATGCTGTTCAAGTCATCGTCCACTGTGGTCAGGAAGCAGGACGACAGCTGCGGGCGCGTGGTCCCCGAGTTGAACAGGGTCGGTGTCGAGCACATGAAGTCGAAGCTGGACAGCAGTTCGTAGAACTGGATCGCCCTGGCTTCCCTGTCGTCCTCCCTGACCGACAGGCCCATGGCCACGCGCATGAAGAATGCCTGCGGCAGTTCGTAACGCACGCCGTGCTCGTGCAGCAGGTAGCGGTCGTAGAGGGTTTGCAGGCCGATGAAGCCGAAGGCCAGGTCGCGTTCCGGCTTGATCGCCGCGGCGATCCTGTCCAGGTCGAACGTCGCCAGTTCCGGGTCGATCCGGTCGAGTTCGACTCCCTTGCGGATGTACTCGTGGAAGTACTTGTCCTCGGCCACCGCGCCGTGGACCTCGCGTTTGAGCTTGTCCAGCAACAACCTCGCGCACACGAACGAGTAGTTCGGCTCGGTCTCCACGAACGTGCGCGCCGACATGATCAGCGCGTCGTCCAGTTCCCGGTCGGTGATGCCGTCGTAGACGTTGCGCGCCACCTCGGCGATCACCAGCTCGGCAGCCACATCGGGCACACCCGCGCACGCGTCGACGACGCGGCTCTCAAATCCCACAGCTGTTGCGGTCACAGCCCCTCCTCGTAAGCCCGACGGACCGAAGGCGCACAGGAAAACAAGCACGGCAAGACGAAGTCACCGTGCCGGCCTTCCCGCGAGGCTCCGGACACGCGCACGCCGGCCGGCGCACGCGTCGATGACAGGTCTTCGGACTCGCGGGCATCCAGGCAACACCTGGACCTACTGGCCGTCGCTTCCCAGGCTCACGCCCAGTGCTTCCATGACGGCGGTCGTTCCCGCTCACCGCTGCGGGGCAGTCCCGGACTCGCACCGGGTTCCCTTGTCGCATCGACGACGCAGACCCTACATGTAGTGCCAGCGCCGAAAACACACCCCCAGATGTACCGGCGTGTCACAGTCTGATCTTGGCTCCGACCAGCGGGATGAACCCGACCGGTGACCTTCTCCGAGTCGGACTTGCCGGGATGGCCTTGAGCGGCGGCCGCGGCGGTGGTCGACTGCACTCGTGATTGTCGAGTACGCGCACTACCTCGTCCCGGCCGAGCGGACTGAGGACTTCGAGAAGGCATGCCGGGCCGCCGCCAGCGCGCTGTCCGCGTCGCCCCATTGCCGCACATATGATTTGTCGCGCAACGAGAACCAGTACACCTTGCGGATCGTCTGGTCGACCCCGCAGGACGTCGAACAACTCGCGGAATTCCAGGCGACCGACAAACGACTGGAGCGTCCCGTCGATCTCGCTCCCACTCTCTACGAATGGGCGGGCGGGGCGGCAGCACTGGAGAAACTGTTCACCGGGTTCTACGCGAACGTGGCCAATGACCCTGTGCTGGCACCGGTTTTCGCACACATGGACCCGAATCACCCGAAGCACGTCGCGGCTTGGCTCGGGGAGATCTTCGGCGGCCCGAAGGTCTATTCCGAACAGCACGGCGGCCATCCGCACATGGTTTCCCGGCACCTCGGCCGCGCGCTCACCGAAAACCACCGCAGGCACTGGGTGAACCTGTTGATCGACACCGCCGACGAGGTCGGTCTGCCGTCCGAGGCGGAATTCCGGTCGGCGTTCGTCGGATACCTGGAATGGGGCACGCGGATGGCCGTGATGTTCTCCCAGCCCGGCGTGGATCCCACTGTCCCCGAACCCATGCCCACCTGGGGCTGGGGCGAGGTCCGCCCCTGGTTCTAACGGATGCTGAAGCCGAGTGACCGCGCGATCGTCATCGCTTGGTCGACCCCGATGATCGCGTCTTTCAGCTCGGCGTCGAACGGGTTGAGCGACGACAGGTCACTGCCGCGCAAGTCCGCGCCGACCAGCCGGATCCGGTCCAGCTGCGCGGAAGCCATGTCCACGTTGAGGAATTCGGCTTTCTCGCAGTCGGCCGCGGTCAGATCCGTTTCCCGCATCCGCACGTCGCGGAACACGCAGTTGCGCAGATCCACACCGGACAGCACCGCGAACGACCAGTCGCCGCCGCGGACCCGCATGGGCCGCATGGTGCATTCGGCGAACGTGCTGCCGACGAGTTTGCACCCGTCGAACTCGGTGTCGAAAAGGTTGCAGCGCTTGAAGACGCAGTTGACGAAGGCGGCGCTGGAGTGCTTCGAGGCGTTGAACTTGACGTTGCCGAACGTGCATTCCTCGAAGGTGCTGCCGGTGTTGACGACCTCGGTCATGTCCACTTCGTGGAAGGCGCAGTTCCGGTAGACGCGGCCGTCGAGCTCTTCGCCGTACCAGTCCTCGTCGTCGAACTTCTTGCCCTCGATCGCCGTCATAGGGGTGAATCTACCCAGTGCAGCATCCGACGCCACGCGGCGATTCGCTCAGCGTCCAGATTGGCGGCTTTCGCCAGTTCCTTGACGCGGTCCGGCGCGGCCATCGCGTAGTCGATCGCGTCGAACGCGCGGTCCCCCGCGCACGCCTTCGGGTCGATCACCATCAGCCCGCGCGGGCCGACGAGGATGTTGTGGAAATGCAGGTCCCCATGCAGCAGAACGACATCGTCCTGGGTGGCGACGAGTTCGTCGCGCAGTTGCCGTGACGAACCGATGTCCACGCCGCGGCTCTCCATGCGGTCGAAGAACTCCTCGGTGTAGGCGAGCATGTCCCGTTCGGCGACCGCGGGATCACCGACCGCGTGCAGGTCCGTCATCAGCGCGGCGAATTCCTCCGGCGGCGGTACCTCGGTGACGAACGTGCCCGGCTCGATGATCTCCATCACCATCGCGCCGTCCTCGTGCTGGAACACCCGGGGCACGCGGCCGCTGGGTTCGTACATCCGCAGGACCCGCGCCTGCTCGGCGAGGAAGTCCACCTGCGGCGAGAGTTTCAGGACCACGTCACCGCAGCGGATGGCCACCGACGAGTTGCCTGTGGGGTACGGCTCGCCCGGCGTCAGGGCCCAGCGCCGCGCCAAGTCCGCGATCCGGGCGGGCAACGCGTCCATCCACGCGTGTGCCTCGGGGCCGAACCGCCGTCGCATCCGGGCTCGCGCCGGTTCGAGGTTCATCCCGGGAGCTTGTCCAGTGGGAGGTCGACCGCCTTGGCGATCGCGACCACCGTGAAGAACGCGGGGGTGGGGATCCGGCCGTGTTCGATCTTGCGCAGGGTCTCCACCGAGATGCCCGCCGCCGCGGCGATCTCCACCGTGGTCCGGCCCGCCCGCGCCGCGCGCAGCGCCTCACCGAGCCGGACGCCGCGTTCGCGGTCCTCGGGGGTGAGTGGTGGCCGAACCATGCTTCCGATGATAATGCCCGCTCGTTGACCTCGACCGTGGTTGAGGTTTTAGCGTCCACGCCATGCTGATCGATTCACGAGTGTCCGAGGTGCTGTCGAAGGTGCGGGTGGTCGAACTCGCCACCATCGGCAAGGACGGCTCGCCGCAGGTGCGGCCGATGTCGGCGATCTGGGTTCCCGGGAAGGACCACATCGTGCTGACCACGCCGCTCGCGTTCCCGCAGAAGGTGTTCAACATCCGGCGCGACGGCCGGGTGTCGCTGTTCTACTCCGACCTGACCGGCAGTGGCCTCGACGGTGGGACCGCCGTACTGGTGCAGGGCAGGGCCGAAGCGCCGCGGATCGCCGCCGGGACCGCGGAACTCGAGGACTTCTGGAGCGCCACGTTCTCCCGCAATCCCGAGTACGCCACCCAGTTCGCCTCCCCCGACTACCGCGCCGCCATGGATTGGTACTACTGGCGGCTGCCGGTGTACGTCACGCCTGAACAAGTGCACGTCTTCGACGCGACGCCGGCCGGTGGCGCGCTGGAACCGCCACCACCGCAGGCGGCGCCGATGGCCGAGCAGATCAAGGACGCGATCGAGCGCTACCCGACCGCCGTGTTCACGACGTTCGACGACCAGGGCCACCCGTACTCGGTCCGCGCCGAGGTGACGGCGGATCTGCGGGTTCGCCCGCTGCAGCCGTTCGCGGGCAAGCCGGGACCGGCGAGCCTGTTGTGGCACCGGCACAGCCTCGGCGCGGGTGGCGACACGAGCAGCATGCTTACACTTCAGGTGGTCGGTTCGTTCGACGGCGAGCGCTTCACCGCGGAGCGGATCCCCGGCGCGCTGCCGGACGAGCGCGGGGCAGGCGGCGGCGAGTACGACTGGATCGCCAAGGCCAAGCAGCAGTCGGCGGCGTATCTTGCCCAGCGGGGCCTGGCGGAGCCGGTCGTGGACTGGGACGCGCTGGTCGGCTACACCGGGCGCTGACTGTGATAAGAATACTGGGATAGTTATCTGGTCCCAGGAGAGCGTGATGGTCGAACTCAAGACACCCGCGGAACTAGAGCTGATGCGCGAGGCGGGCAAAGTGGTGGCCGCCGCGTTGCGCGCGACCAAGGAAGCGGCGGCTCCCGGGGTCTCACTGCGCGAGTTGGACACCGTCGCGGCGGAGGTGATCGCCGCCAACGGCGCGAAGTCGTCGTTCCTGCACTACCACCCGCACTTCGCGCCGACGCCCTTTCCCGGCGTGATCTGCGCGTCGGTCAACGACCTGGTGGTGCACGGCATCCCGGACGACTACGAGCTCAAAGAGGGCGACCTGGTCAGCATCGACTGCGGCGCGCACGTCAACGGGTTCCACGGGGACTCGGCGATCACGTTCTTCATCGGCGAACCGGCCGAAGAGGACGCGCGCCTCAGCGAGCACACGCGGGAAGCGCTGTACGCGGGCATCGCCGCGGCCAAGGTGGGCAACCGGCTCGGTGACGTGTCCCACGCGATCGGCAGGATCGGCCGAGCGCACGGTTACGGGTTGCTGGCGGGATATGGCGGCCACGGCGTCGGCCGCAAGATGCACGAGGACCCGCACGTGCCCAACGAGGGCAAAGCCGGTCGCGGCCTGAAACTGCGGGCCGGCCTGGTGATCGCCATCGAGCCGATGTTCATCGCGGGCGGCAGGGACACGTTCACCACCGACGCGGACGGCTGGGGCCTGCGCAGCTCCGACCGCACCCGCGCGGCGCACTGGGAGCACACGATCGCGGTGACCCCGAACGGCCCCGTCATCCTCACCGACCCGTGAGTCCCCCCGGCAACCAATGTGGCCTTCGTTGCGGGAAACGCAACGAAGGCCACATTGGTTGCACAGCCGAAGCGGGGGGTGGGGCTCAGCCGAAGAAGACCTCGGCCTCCTGGTAGCGCTCCAGGGGGACGGTCTTGAGCTCGGCGGTCGCCTCGGAGAGCTTCACGCGGACGATCTCGGTCCCGCGCAACGCCACCATCACGCCGAAGTCGCCGTCGGCCACCGCGTCCACGGCGTGCAGGCCGAACCGGGTCGCCAGCACGCGGTCGTACGCGGTCGGCGTGCCGCCGCGCTGCGTGTGGCCGAGCACCACGGCACGGGACTCCTTGCCGGTGCGCTGCGCGATCTCCTCGGCCAGCCACGTGCCGACGCCACCGAGCCGGACGTGCCCGAACGCGTCCTTCTCGCCGCTGGTGAGCACCTCGGCGCCGCCTTCCGGCATCGCGCCCTCGGCCACGACGATGATCGGCGCGTACTCGCGCTCGAACCGGCGCTCGACCCACTCGACGACCTTCTCGACGCTGAACGGCCGCTCCGGCACCAGGATGACGTTCGCGCCGCCCGCGAGGCCCGAGTGCAGCGCGATCCAGCCCGCGTGCCTGCCCATGACCTCGCAGACGAGGGCGCGGTGGTGCGACTCGGCGGTGGTGCGCAGCCGGTCGATCGACTCGGTCGCGATGTGCACCGCGGTGTCGAAGCCGAACGTGTAGTCGGTCGCGCCCAGGTCGTTGTCGATCGTCTTCGGTACGCCGACCACGCCGATGCCGTCATCGGTCAGCCGCTTGGCCACGCCGAGCGTGTCCTCGCCGCCGATCGCGATCAGCGCGTCGATGCCCTGGTCTGCCAGGACCGCCCTGATCCTCTCGACGCCGCCGTCGACCTTGTACGGGTTGGTGCGCGACGAGCCGAGGATCGTGCCGCCGCGGGTGAGGATGTCTTCCACCTGGTCGAGCCCGATGGGCTTCGACTTGCCTTCGAGTGGACCCTGCCAGCCGTTGCGGAACCCGACGATCTCCCAGCCGTGTGCCTCGACGCCCTTGCGGGTCACGGCCCTGATCACCGCGTTCAGCCCTGGACAGTCGCCACCACCGGTGAGTACGCCTATACGCATGGGTGAAGGGTGTCACGGGCTGGATCGGTAAAGCAACCGGCCCCCGCTTAACAAGCGGGAAACGCTCCCACTTCGTGGAATCGGACAGAACCGGCTTTACCTGACCGGGAAGCCTTTGCGCAGCCGCTCGACCTCGATGACGTTCCAGCGGGCGAGGTTGTGCCGCGCGTCGGCGAGCGCGTCGTGGGCGTCCGTCGGCGGGTTCGGCAGCTGCGGCTTGCCCACGTCCTCCCAGCGCTGGCGCAGGTCACGGGTGAAGCGCGGCAACTGGCGCGGCAACGCGGGCATCGCCCCCCACAGCTGGGCGAGCGCGACGTGGTCGTAGGCGGCGAACCACGCCCACAGCTCCACGCTCTCGCCACGCGGGCTGAGGAAGGCCATCAGGTCCTCACGGATCTGCTGCCGGCTGCGCCAGGCCTTGTCGGCCGGGGCGGGGAGCTTGTCCAGCACGTTCTCGCGGACCCACTGGCCCGCCTTGGCCGGGTCGAACTCGGTGGACACCGCGTAGAACTCTCTGCCGTCCTCGGCCACGACACCGATCGACACCAGGTCGATGGTTACCCCGTCCTCGATGAATTCGGTGTCATAAAAATACCTCGGCACCCCGACAACCTTAGTTGTGAATCATCCGGCTTTGGTCTCGGGGATGCGGTCCTGCCGCTCACCGCGCTGCTCGGGCACGCCGTCGGCCGGCTTGACCGGGGCGTCCTGCACCTCTTTGACCTTGGCGGCGTACATGTCCACGTACTCCTGGCCGGAGAGCTCCATCAGCGCGTACATCACCTCGTCGGTGATCGAGCGCTCGACGAACCGGTCACCGCTGAGGCCCTCGTAGCGGGAGAAGTCGAGCGGCTCGCCGAACTTCACGCGGATCTTGGTCGGCTTCCACATCTTCGAGCCGATCGGGTTGGCGATGTCCGTGCCGACCATGGCGACCGGGATGATCGGCACGCCCGCCTCGAGCGCGATCCGCGCCAGGCCCGTCTTGCCCTTGTAGAGCCTGCCGTCCGGTGAGCGGGTGCCTTCCGGGTAGATGCCCAGCAGGTTGCCTTCACGCAGCAGGCGGATGCCGGTGTCCAGCGCCGCCTGCGCGGCCGAGCCGCCGGTGCGGTCGATCGGGATCTGCCCCATCCCGGTGAAGAACCACTTCTTGAAAGCGCCCTTGAGACCCTTCTCGGTGAAGTACTCCATCTTCGCCGGGAACGTCACGCGGCGCTTGGGGATCACCAGCGGCATGAAGAACGAGTCCGAGACCGCGAGGTGGTTGCTCGCCAGGATCGCGCCGCCGCGCTTCGGGATGTTCTCCAGCCCCTCGGCCTCCGGGCGGAAGAACAGCTTGAGGATCGGCCCGAGCAGGATGTGTTTCATCACGAAGTACAGCACCGGGTAGAGCGCCTCCTGCCCCTGAACCACCACCGACAGACCATCGGACAGCCTACGAACTGTGCCCAGCCCAGCACAACGCAAGGATCGCCATCCTCGTCCTCGCTCGTTGTCCCGGATAACAACGCGCAAAAGAGCCACAAGTAACTGGCCAACCCCACCGGGGTCCGTGCGACGATGGCTGTAGGTGGTTGAGCTTGAGGAGGAATCGGGTGCTCGGGAGGGCGTCATGAAGGGCGGGTCCGACGGCCCGGAGGACGTCGACGCCGCCTTCGCGCAGATCGTCGCCGACCTGGAACGCGAAGGCCTCGGCTCGTCGGTGCAGGCAGACCTGGACCGTGAGGCCGGTGCGCCCGGCGCGAGCGGCGCGACCAGCACCGACAGCGCGGACACCACGGCCGAACTGGACGTCGAAACGCCCGGAAAGCAAGACAAAACCGCCAAACCGCCGGTCGACGAGCCGGATCTGCCGGAGATCGCCGCACCGGCGACAGCGGGCTGGCGCGGCCACGAGACCGAGATGGACTGGGCGTGGAGCTCGGACGACGACCACTACGTCCCGCCGGAGCCGCCGCCCATCCCCAAGCCGAGCCCGTTGACGATCCTCGCCCTGGTGCTGATGCTGATCGCACTGTTCCTGCTGGTCGCACCGGGTGCGATCGGCCTGGCCACGCGGGTGGCCACGCCGATCGCGCTGGTCTCAGCCGCGGTGGGGATCGGCCTGGTGGTGCTGCGGATCCGCCAGAACAACACCCCGGACGACGACAACGACAACGGCGCCCAGGTCTAACCTCGTGAGTGTTTTCTCCGGTTAGAACCGGCCGAACCACTCACGATCAGTGACGTGCGTAGATCGCTTCGATGCGGTCGGCGTATTCGGTGGTGATGATTTCGCGGCGCAGCTTGAGGCTCGGCGTGATCTCGCCGCGTTCCTCGCTGAAGTCGCGCGGCAGCACCGAGAAGCTGCGGATCGACTCGGCACGCGAGACCGCCTTGTTCGCGTCGTCCACCGCCGCCTGGATCTCCGCGCGCAGGTCCTCGTCGTCGGCCAGGTCGGCGACCGTGCCGCGCTTGCCGTTGCGGGTTTTCCACGACTCGAAGTACTCGTCGTCGAGGGTGATCAGCGCGCCGATGAACGGTCTGCGGTCGCCGACGACCAGGCACTGGCTGATCAGCGGGTGGATCCGCATCCGGTCCTCGAGCACCGCGGGCGCGACGTTCTTGCCGCCCGCGGTCACGATGATCTCCTTCTTGCGACCGGTGATCGCCAGGAACCCGTCGGTGTCCAGCGTGCCGAGGTCACCGGTGTGGAACCAGCCGTCCTTGAACGACTCGGCACTCGCCTCGGCGTTGTGCCAGTAGCCGGTGGACACCATGTCGCCGGACAGCAGCACCTCGCCGTCGTCGGCGATGCGCACGGACGCGCCCGCGACCGGGCGGCCGACCGTGCCGACCTTGAAGTCCGCGTCGGTGTTCACCGCGATCGCGGCGGACGTCTCGGTCAGCCCGTACCCCTCGAACACCGGCACGCCGATGCCGCGGAAGAAGTGCGCGAGCCGCTCCCCCAGCGGCGCGCCGCCGGAGATCGCCGCCTCGCAGCGGCCGCCGAGCGCGAGGCGCAGCTTGCCGTACACCAGCCGGTCGGCCACCAAGTGCTTGGCGCGCAGCGCCATCCCGGGTTTGCCCGCGGCGCGGCTGTAGTCGATGGCCAGCGCCTCGGCCACGTCGAAGATCTTGCCCTTGCCTTCGGCGTGCGCGCGCTGTTTGGCGGTGTTGTACACCTTCTCGAACACGCGCGGAACTGCCACGACGAACGTCGGCCGGAACGTGCCGAGGTCCTTGACCAGCGTCTTGACGTCCGGCAGGTGGCCGAGCGTGGTCCGGGCGTACACGCAGCAGATGGAGATCGCCCTGGCGAAGATGTGCGCCAGTGGCAGGAACACCAGCATCGAGTTGCCCGATTTCAGCAGCTGCGGGAAGGCCTTGATGTCCGCGCGCACCTCGGCGAGCAGGTTGCGGTGGGTCAGCTCGACGCCCTTGGGCCTGCCGGTGGTGCCGGAGGTGTAGACCAGGGTGGCCACGGCGTCCGCGCGCACCCCGCGGTGCAGTGCGTGGGCGACGTCCTCGTCGACGTCGGCGCCGAGCGCGGTCAGCTCGTCCACCGCGGGTGCGAGGTCCGGGCCCGCGTCGAGCTGCCAGACGCGGGTCAGCTCGGGCAGCCGGTCGACCAGGCCGTCGACCAGCGCCCGGTGGCTGTCGGTCTCCACGACCATCGCCCGCGCGCCGGAGTCCGTCAGGATCCACTCGACCTGCTCGGCCGACGACGTCTCATAGATCGGGACGGTCACGCAGCCCGCTGTCCAGATCGCGAAATCCAGCAGCGACCACTCGTACCGCGTCTTCGACAGCAGGGCCACCCGGTCACCCGGCCGCAGACCCGTCGCGATCAGTCCTTTCGCGACCGCGAGGACGTGCGCCGCGAACTCGCGTGCCGTCACGTCCACCCACGACCCGTCGACCAGGCGGCGGAAGCTGACCGCGTCGCCGAAGCGGTCGGCGTTGGCCCAGACCATGTCGGTCAGGTTCTCTTCCCCGGTCACCGAGATCGTGCCCGGCGCACTGTATTCCCGCACGTCACATGAATTTAGTACAGCTCTCGTGACACTATGCACGCGTGCCTGCAGTGGACGTCGTCGACGAGACCTTCCTGGCCGTGCCACCGCCCGTGGTCAAGGCCGCCTTCGTCAACCGGGACGGCTGGCGAAGGATGTGGCCGGATCTCACCCTCGAGGTGTACGCCGACCGCGGTGACGAGGGCCTGCGGTGGACCGTGCGGGGTGCGCTGACCGGGACGATGGAGGTCTGGCTCGAACCGGTGCTCGACGGCACGGTGCTGCACTACTTCCTGCGGGCCGACCTGCCGGGGGCCGCCGGGGCGCGTGAGATCAGGCGTGAGACGACCCGGCGGCAGTTCGCGGCCAAGAACATCGCGTTCGATCTGAAGGTCGTGCTCGAGGACGGTCGCAGGCCGGGTGTCCCGCCCGAACCGAAACCGTAGAGTGAAGTCGTGCGCGTCCACGTGGTTTCCGATGTCCATGGCAACTCGGAGGCTCTGGCGAGGGCAGGTGACGGCGCCGACGCGCTCGTCGTGCTCGGCGACCTGATCGACTTCGTCGACTACCACGACCACGGCGGCGGCATCCTCGGCCGCGTGTTCGGCGCGGAGAAGGTGGCGGAGTTCGCGCGGTTGCGCCGCAACCGCCAGCTCAAGGAGCTCGCGGAGTACGCCCGCTCGTTGTGGGCGAGCCTGGAGAACGCCGCGGATGTCGTGCAGGAAGCCCTTTTCGAGCAGTACACGCGGTTGTTCGCGGCGATGACCGTGCCCACGTACGCCACGCCGGGCAACGTCGACGTGCCGGACCTGTGGCCGCGGTTCGCCCGTGACGGCCTCACCGCGCTGGACGGCGACGTGGCGGAGATCGGTGGGTTGCGGTTCGGGTTCGTCGGCGGCGCGCTGCTCTCCCCAGGCGGCCGTGTGCGCCGTTCCGGAGCGTGGTTTCCCTACCTGCGCACCGAGGACGACTACAACGCTTCTGTCGGCAAGCTCACGGATGTGGACGTGCTGTGCTCGCACATCCCACCCGCTGTGCCGGAACTCACCTACGACGTCGTGGCGCGACGCGCCGAACTGGGGTCCTACGCGCTGCGTGATCTGATCGTGGAACAACGGCCGCGGTGGTCGCTGTTCGGTCACGTGCACCAACCGCTGTCTGCGCGGACGCGGTTCGCGTCGACCGACTGCATCAACGTCGGTCACTTCCAGCGCACAGAAGTGCCGCACGTGCTCACCTGGTGAGCGAACCAACCAGGTAGCCTGCCCGGCATGGCCGACGAGTCCACCCAGTCCATCACCGTAGAGGCAGACGCGGACACGATCATGGGCGTGATCGCCGATTTCGCCGCGTACCCGGAGTGGACAGGGGCGGTGAAAGAGACCGAGGTCCTCGCCGAGGACGCCGACGGGCAGGCCACCCAGGTCCGGTTCGTCATCGACGCGGGGATGTTCAAGGACACCTACACCCTGGAGTACGAGTGGGCCACCGACGGCCTGTCGGTGGACTGGCACCTGGTCAAGGGCCAGATGCAGCGCTCGCAGCGCGGCCGGTACCTGCTCGAACCACACGGTGACGACGCGACGAAGGTGACGTACACGCTGTCGGTCCAGCTGGCTGTGCCGATGATCGGCATGTTCCGCCGCAAGGCCGAGAAGATGATCATGGACATCGCGCTGAAGGACCTCAAGCGCCGCGCCGAAGGGTTGTAACCACCGCCTTGCGGATCCTGCTGTTCACCGGAAAGGGCGGGGTGGGAAAGACCACCCTCGCGGCGGCCACCGCTGTGCGGCTGGCCGCGAGTGGGCGCGAGACTCTTGTCGTGTCCACCGATCCCGCGCACTCGCTCGCCGACGCGTTCGGCACGAGGCTGTCCGGTGAACCCTCCCTAGTGGACACCCGGCTGCACGCGTCGCACGTGGACAGCCGCGGCCTGGTCGACTCGGCGTGGGGCGAGCTGCGTGAGCAGCTGCGGGCCGTGCTGGCCGGTGCGGGCGTGGACGAGCTGGACGCCGAGGAGCTCACGGTCGTACCCGGCCTCGACGAGCTGCTGGCGTTGACCGAGGTGGCGCGGCTGGCCAGGACCGGCGAGTGGGACGCGATCGTGGTGGACTGCGGGCCGACCGCGGAGACGTTGCGGCTGCTGGCATTGCCCGACGCGATCGCGACCTACCTGCAGCGCGCGTTCCCGGCCCGTTCGGTCAGGGGAATGGTCTCCGGTGTGGGCAGGCAGGGCTGGGTCGACGCGGTCGGCAGGCTCGCCGCGCACCTGGCGGAACTGCGGGACATCCTGGCCGATCCCCAGGTCACCGGCGTGCGGCTGGTGCTGACGCCGGAGCGGCTGGTGGTGGCCGAGAGCAAGCGGACATTGGCGGCGTTGGCGTTGCGGGACATCCGGGTCGACGGGATGATCGCCAACCGGCTGGTGCCCAAGGCGGGCCTGCGGCGCGGCCCGGCGGCCACGTGGCTGCGGACGAGGCGCGGCGAGCAGGACACGGTGCTGGCCGAGCTGAAGGCGTCCATACCGATCGACCTGCACGTCGTCGAGCACCGCGCGGCCGAACCGGTCGGCCTCGAGGCGTTGGGGTCGCTGGCCGACGAGCTCTACGGCCGGGCGGATCCGTTGGGCACCACCACCTCCCGCCCGCCGTCGTTGCTGCAGATCCGCCCGGAGGGCACCGGATACGTACTGCGGGTCGCGATACCGTTGACCGACGAGTCCGATGTGAACCTGGCGAGAGTCGGTGACGACTTGGCGATCACAGTGGACGGCATGCGCAGACTGGTGCCGTTGCCGGCGGTGTTGCGGCGCTACGAGGTCGCGGATGCCTCTGTGGACGGTGACGGCCTGCTGCTGCAGTTCGCCGGGGCCACGCCGTGAGCGCGGAGCCGGGAACGCGGCTGCTCGAAGAGATCGTGCTGCTGCTCGACGCGGTGGCCGAACGGCTCGGTCCGTACCTCGACCAGGTCGCGGCCGAGCACGACGGCCCGGCGGACAAGTGTCCACTGTGTGCCATCGGGGCGCTGGTGCGTGGCGAGCCCAACGACCTGGCCGCGACGACACTGGACCGCGCCGCCGACATCGTGGCGCTGCTGCGTGCCGTGCTCGCCGACCGGTGGGAGCCCGGTGTGCCGCACATGCCCGGTTTCCGCCCGCCGGGGCGTCCCGGCCGCGCGCCTGAACCGAAACGGCGCGAGAATAGGCCCGTGCAGCACATCCAACTCCGCCGCTCGCGACGCCCCGGAAACGACTGATGCTGACGGTCGGTGTCGATGTCGGCGGGACGAGCGTGCGAGCTGGTGTCGTCGACAAGCGCGGCACGATCCTGGACACCGCCCGAGTGGGCACGCCGTCCGGCGCGGAGGCGCTGAACGACGCGGTGGTGTCGGTGATCACCTCGCTGACCGCGCGGCACGCCGTCTCCGCGGTGGGCCTGGCCGTCGCCGGGTTCGTGGCCACGGACCTCAAGACGGTGATGTTCGCGCCGCACCTGGCGTGGCGCCGGGCCGACGTGGCCGACCGGATCTCCCGCAAGATCGACCTGCCGGTGGTGCTGGAACACGACGCCAACGCGGCGGCGCTGGCCGAGTACCGCTACGGCGCGGCGCGGGGCGCGAAGGTCGCCACGCTGATCGCCATCGGCACCGGTATCGGCGGTGGCCTCTTGTTGGACGGCAGGATCTTCCGCGGCGCGCACGGTGTGGCGCCCGAACTGGGGCATTTGCGGGTCGTCCCGAACGGCAGGCCGTGTTCGTGCGGCAAGTCAGGCTGCTGGGAGCGGTATTGCAGCGGCACGGCGTTGAGCGCGACCGCGATCGAGCTGCTCGCCGGGCATCCCGGCCAGTCGACGGTGCTCGCGCGGGAGGCCGCGGGTGATGCGCGGTCCATCACCGGCCGGAAAGTCGCCGGTGCCGCACGCGACGGGGACCCCGTGGCGTTGCGTGCGATGGCTGAGCTGGCCCGGTGGCTGGGTGAGGGCCTCGCACTGGTCGCGGACATCTACGACCCGGAGGTCATCGTGATCGCCGGGGGCGTGTCCGAGTCGGCGCCGCTGTTCTTCGACGACGCCCGCGAGATCTACCGCGACCTGGTCACCGGTTCCGGCTACCGCCCGCTGGCCCGGATCCGCACCGCTCAGCTGGGCGACGACGCCGGTCTGGTCGGCGCCGCGACCCTGGCCAGGGACGTCGCCAACGGCAGGCGCTGACGGCAGGCGTTGTGCAACCAATGTGGCCTTCGTAGCCAAAAGCGCACCCAAAGTGGCCTTCGTTGCGTCCGGCTAGCGGCGGAAGGGCGAGAGCCGCGTGTGCTCGCCGGACAGCAGGGTGGACAGGCGGCTGGCCAGCGTGTCCCACCGCCAGGCCGACGACACCCACTGGCGACCCGCCTGGCCCATCGCGGCCGCTGCGGCCGGGTCGGCCAGCAGCGCGCCCACCCGGTCGGCGATCTGCTCGACGCTGCGGCCGTCCACGACGTGCCCGGTGACGCCTTCCCGGACGGTTTCCGGCGCGCCGCCCGAATTCCCCGCCACCACGGGCAATCCGCACGCGGACGCCTCGAGGAACACGATTCCCAGGCCTTCCACGTCCAGTCCGCCGCCGCGGGTGCGGCAGGGCATGGCGAACACGTCACCGGCGACGTAGTGCGCCGGGAGTTCCTCCCAGGACACGGATCCGGTCAGCACCACGCTGTCTTCGACGCCGGTGCTCCTGGCCAACGCGGTGAGGTGCTCGGCGTGCCTGCCGCCGCCGACGAGCAGCAGCGCGGCGCCGGGGACCTGGCGGCGGATCGCGGGCAGTGCCCTGATCAGCATGTCCTGGCCCTTGCGGGGCACCAGCCGGGACACGCAGACGACCGTCGGCCGGTCGGAAAGGGTGTGGCGCTTGCGGATCAGCTCACGCCCCGCCGGGTCCGGGCGGTACAGCCCGGTGTCCACACCGGACGGCAGGAACTCCAGCGCCGCGTACCGGCCGAACGCCGCCGCGAACCGGGACCGGGTGTACTTGCTGACGTAGGTGATCACGTCCGCGGTGGATCCGATGCGGCGCAACGCCTGGCGGGATCCCGGCAGCATGGACCAGCCGACCTCGTGGCCGTGGGTGGAGGCGACGACTCGCCGCGCTCCCGCCTCGCGCAGCGTCGGGCCGAGCAACGCCAACGGGGCCGCGGCACCGAACCACACCGAGGTGCACGCCTCCGCACGCAGGATTTCCTTGGCGCGCTTGGCCACGTCCGGCGTCGGCAGCATCAGCGAAGTCGGGTGACGGACCACCGGGAAGGGCATGGCGGCGTCGAACGCCTCCGCGCCGTCCCACGACGGCGCGTACACGACCAACTCCTCGGCGGGCAGCCTGGTCGCCAGTGCCTGCAGGTAGGCCTGGATGCCACCGGGCCTCGGCGGGAAGTCGTTGGTCACCAGAAGGGTCCGAGCCACGCGAGCACCCTATCCGAGGGTCTCGCGCAGGTACTCCTGCCAGCCCGCGACGAACTGCTCCGTGTTCAGCCCGATCACCGAGACCAGCAGGTTGTCGATTTTGTCCTGGCCGACCCGGCCCGTCTTGGCCAGCACCCGGTACAGCTCGACCAGCTTGTCCTCGCCGAGTTTGTCCGCGACGAACCGGGCGGCCGAGAAGGACTTCTGGTAGGCCATGTCCAGTGTGCGCCCCTGGCCGCGGAACTCCTCGTCGGACGGCAGCCTGCCGGGCGGGCCGCTGGTCAGCATGGACGCGTTCAGGTCGGGCGCGGCCTGGGCGAGCGGGATGCCGCTGTCGCGGTAGCCGACGTAGTCGGCGAACCCCTCGAGCACCCACATCGGCGAACCGTCCACAGTGGAACCACGGGCGGCGATGTGGGTGAACTCGTGCCGCAGCACGATCCGCAACGCGGTCACCGACAACGCGTCGGCCGAGGTCGCGCTCATCACCACCCGCTGTCCCTCGGCGGCACCGCGGTCGGTGTCCACCCGGTCGGCGACCGAGACCGCCACAACGGACTCGACCGGGAAGTTGGGGCCGACCAGTGCCTTCATCTCTTCGTTCGAGTCCGGCAGCACCACGACGGCCTGCTGTGACCACCCGGTCGGCCACACCCCGGCCACTGACTGGACCGCGCCGTCCAGTTCGGCCGCGACCCGTTTGGCCATCGCCTCCCGCGCGGGGTGCGTGAGCACCACGCCCCGCGCGGTCGTGATCACCAAGCACGGCCCGAAGTCCCATGGCCCGCGCCAGGTCCGCCTGCCGACGCCCAGCAGGTCGGTGTCCGACCGGATGAACCACGAGTCCGCGCGTTTGACCAGCAGGTAGCCCATCGGGCGGTGGGTCGGCGACGGATCGGCGCCACGCAGCGCGTACACCAGGTCGATCTCCGGCGCCCACAACTCCTGCGCTCCGGGGACGTTCGGCAGCACGGACGGATCCAGCGACCGCAGCGGCTGCAGGGTGTAGGACCACTCCCGCAACGGCACGTTGGCGAGGTTGGCGAACAGGGCGCGTTGCGCATCGCGGAACGCGGGCTCGGCGTCCGGGTCGACGCTGGCCATGAAGGCCCTCTCGTCCCGCTTGCCCAAGGCCTCAGCGCGCGAGCGCAACATGGACTGCGCCGCTTGGGCTCGATCACCTGACGGGGGCGGGACGACGGCGGCCTGGTTGGGCGGCGTGGACGACTGGGTCGTCGCCGGCGGCGGCTGGACGGCTTCCTGCCGCCACGGTGGGGCTGTGACCAGGGCGAGACCGCCGAGCAGCGCGACCGCCACTCCGGCTACCAGCAAGGCGCGCAACCGGGCCACACCTGAGATCGTATTGCCCCGGTCACCCAAAATGACGAGACCCCTGGCCCGCACCACCGGCCAGGGGTCTCGGTCAAGAGATGCTCGGCGTCAGCCGACCACGCGCTTGGCACCGAAGTAGTCACGACCGCCGCCCTCGACGGACGTCTCGGTCTTGACCGGGGTACCGGTCGTCGACGCGTGCACGATCCTGCCACCGCCGATGTACATGGCGACGTGGTGGATCGAACCCGCGCTGCCGCCGTAGAACAGCAGGTCACCGGGCTGCAACGCGTCCCTGGCGACCGGCTTGCCGACGCCGTACTGAGCGCGGCTGGAGCGCGGCAGGCTGACGCCCGCCTGGGCGTAGGCCCACATCATCAGACCGGAGCAGTCGAAACCACCCGGCTTCGACCCACCCCACACGTAGGGGTCGCCACGGCGGCTGAGCGCGGCGTTCATGGCCGTACCGGCGGAGCCGGGCGGGCCGATGTACACGCCGTTGTCGGCGGGTCCCTTCAGCTTGTCCGTCTCAGCCTTGGTGAGCTTCGCCTGCGCCGCCTTGACCTCGTCGATCTGCGTCTGCAGGGCCCGGCGGCGGTTGTCGATCTCGGCCTGCAGCTTGGCCGCCGCGTCCCGAGCCTCGGCGGCGCGCTTCTGGGCGTCCGCGGCCTTGGTCTCGGACTCCGTCGCGGTGGTGACGGCCTTGTGCAGCTCGGTGAGCGCTTTGTTGTTGTCCGCCGCCAGCACGTTCAGCGCCGACGAGCGGTCGAGGAAGTCCTCGGCGGAGGTACCGGTCAGCAGGGCGGACAGCTTGTTGAACCGGGCACCGCGGAAGGACGCGGAGCTCAGCTCCTCCACCTGACCGCGGTACTGGGTCTCGGTCGCCGCCGCGGTGGTCTTGGCCTGGTTGGCCGCCGCGAGGTCCGCGGTCGCCTTGTCCAGCTCCGCCTGCTTGGCGTTCTTGTCGTCCGTCGCCTTGTTGAATTCCTCGTTGATGACCTCGGACTGGGCCGACAACTCGCGGAACTTCTTGAGCGCTTCGGATTCGTTGTTCTGGGCGGGAGGTTGCGCGATCGCCGGAGCGGGGATGGTGCTGACCATCGCGATGACGGCGGACGCTGTCAGTGCTCCACGCATGCCGCGCTTGAGTCTTTGCGACGCCACGTCGCGCGTGTCTCCTTCGTTTCCGCTACCGCCGAGGGAAGGGACAACGCTCGCTGGGGCGCGGGGGCACCCTCGGCGAGCGGCCGGACAAGCGAGTGGACACGCACTCTGTGCTCCGGCATTGCTCCCAAACCGGTGGGGGTCCGGTTCAGTTCCCGACGAACTGACCCGGCGGCGTTCTCGCGTCATCACCCTTGGTGGGTGACCGGGGGCCGCGAGATCTCGGACAGGTTACGAAAGGAGGCGGCACCCGTCCAGCGGCTCGGCGAAAAAACTCGGTTGAGTGACCGTCAAACCCCAACGGAGCAGTGCGGACCGCCCGATGTGACGACGACAACAGCCCAGGTCACCACGCTGTGCCGCCGTTCACCGCTTGGTGGGTACCGTTTACCGCCCGATCAGGCGACCTCGGGCGTGTTCACCGGGGTGATCGGGATCAGCCGGAGCTTGGGAACCATTCCCGCGCCCGCGAGGACGTCGATCGCGCGACGCTCGGACGAGTCCAGCTCGACCGTGCTCGGCGGACCGAGAAGGACACTGACAACGCACTCCTGGCAAGCCTTTCCCCGCACTTCACAGCTGTCGCAGTCGACGACCATGTCCAGCTCCCATGCCAGTCATTCGATCGTATGTTCGATCGACTGACGCAACCATAGCGGTCACCACTGACAGGTTTGGACGGGCTAGCCGATCATCACCGAAGACGTAGAACTGCCAGTCGGTGCGTCGGCCGGGTCATGGCCACGTACAGGTCATTGCGGCCACGCGGAGCGCCGTCGACGATCCCGTCCGGATCCACCACGACCACCGAGTCGAACTCCAGCCCTTTGGCTTGTCCGGGTGTCAGCACCACAGCGTCCGCACCGTGGTGCGCCACATGCGTCAGATGCCGTTCCGGTGTGATGAGGGCCACTCGTCCCGGCAGTCGCGCGACCAGTTCGCCGACCACGTCCAGGCTTCCCGTCACGTCGAGCGGTGGCACCCCGGTCGACCGGACCGAGGTGGCCAGCCGGACGCCCGGCTGGTGCGCGGCGAGCACGTCGTTGGCGGCGGCCATGATCTCGGCCGGTGTGCGGTAGTTGACGGTCAGCTCGGCCTGCTTCCACCGGTCGGCCACATGCGGCTGGAGCACGTCTTGCCACGCTGTCGCCCCGGCCGGGTCGCTTGTCTGGGCCAGATCACCCACGACCGTCATGGACCGGCTGGGACAACGGCGCATCAGCATCCGCCACGCCATCTCCGACAGCTCCTGTGCCTCGTCCACCACGATGTGCCCGTAGGTCGTGCCGTCACAGGCGTCGATCAGGGCGGCTGCCTCGTCGAGCAACGGGATGTCCGCAGGCGACCACGGCCCCGGCACCAGACCGGTCACGGCCAACGGCGGCCAGATCACGTCCAACGTGTCCTGGAGGCGGGCGTCGGCGAGCAGGGCGTCCCGCAGCCGTGCCACGTCCGTGTCGTCCAGCAGGCTCCGGGGCGCGGTGTCCGTCCAGTCGACGATGACACCCGCCGCCTCCAGCGCCCGCAAGTCCGCCGCGCTCAGCCGTCCGTCGGGGTCGCCGCCGTCGATGGCCTCACCGCTCTCGGTTAGCGTCACGGCCTCCAACCGCGCTGCGAGACGGTCGGCGAGCACCGCGACAACCTCACGGTGGAACACCAGCCGCGCCTGGTTGTGCGGCAGGCCCGCGTGCCGAGCCCGGTCGACCGCCCGGCGGCAGTCCACGGGCGACAGCGACAGCGTTTCCTGTTCGAACAGGACGTCCACCGGCTCGCCGGGCACCCGGACACTGCCGCGCACGGCCGCCGCGAGTTCCTCGGCCGCCCGCGCGCTTCCTTTGCGTCGGGCCTCCTCGGGTGTGGCGGGCCGGTCGATCGGCGTGCCCGGGTACAGGTCGGCGATGGTGGCGGTCACCACGCTGTTCTCGCCGAGGCCGGGCAGCACCTGTCCGATGTAGTCCAGGAACAACGTGCTGGGCCCGATCACCAGGACGCCGCGGGTGCGCAGGTGCGGCCGGGTGTAGAGCAGGTGCGCGACCCGGTGCAGCGCGACGGCTGTCTTGCCCGTTCCCGGCCCGCCCTGCACCACCAGGACACCGGCGTAGGGGTCACGGATGATCCTGTCCTGTTCGGCCTGGAGGGTCGTGACTATGTCCGCCATGTGCTCGGTGCGGCCCGCGCTCACGGCGGCCAGCAACGCCGCGTCACCAGCCAGGTCCTGCTCGCCGACCGCGCCGGCGATGAGTAGTTCGTCGTTCACGTCGACGACCGTGCGGCCCCGGGTCGTGATCCGCCGTCGCAGCCGCACGCCCTCGGGCGCCGCTGCCGTGGCTGTGTAGAACGGCCGCGCCGCGGGGGCGCGCCAGTCGATCAGCAGCGGTTCGTCGTCCTCGAACAGCCCCGCTCGGCCGATGTAGAGCCTGCTGCCGTCGGTCAGGTCGACCCGGCCGAAGCAAAGACCGTCGGCAACGGATTCCAGCCGGGCGGCCTCACCGGCCCAGTAGGCGCGTTCGGCCGGTTGCGCCGTGGCGAGGTGCCGGACGGCTTCGGCGCGCAGTTCGTCGAGCCGGTCGTAGAGGACGGTGAGATGGGCCTGTTCCAGGTCTACCTGTGCGGACACGCCGTCGAGGGTGCCTGGCTGACCTGCGAAGAAACAGTCTTGTTCTTTCCGTCCCCGTCAGCCGCCCGTCAGCCGCTGCCGAATTCCCAGTGCCACGGTTCCTCCCGGCCACGCCCCGGCTGGGCCCACGGCGGGTTGCGCCAGCCGAACCGGCCCGCGTTGGCACGCAGCCACGCGTGCTCGGCCGTGCCGAACGACTGGGCGCCGCCGCAAAGGTCGACCGCGAGGCCCCAGCCGTGGTTGCTGGTCCCTGGCACCGCGGCCAACGCGGGTTTCACGCCGTACAGCCGGACCTGCTCCTCGAACGTGCGGTACGAGTCCGTCACGCACAACGGCCGCCCGAACGCCGAACCGAACGCGGCGGACAGTCCCTGGAACGAGAACGCGGCGTCACACCGCAACCGGTGGGTGCCTACGCCGATGGGGCACAACGCGGACGCGGGGATGAGCCCGTTGGGATAGCCACTCCACCCACCCGTGGGCAGGTCCACTCCCCCGCATCGCCACACCAGCCCGGTGTCCGTGCGCTGGGGGACGGGTTGTGCGGGACGACGAGGCGACGATGGTCGTGCGTAACCGAGCACGGACGGCGGGATGTCCGACACGACGACACTGACGAGCCGGGCGTCGGCGGTGATCATCGTGCGCGGGTCCAGCACCACGCCGACGCTCTGCACGCCGTAGCGCTCCGGCCCGATGAACACCAGGTCACCCGGCCGCGGGTCGGTGACGGGCTGCAGCACGGCCATCTGCTCGGCCGCGGAGCCCCGCAGGCCGAAGGCGGAGCGGGTCAGTCCGTCGCACGAGTAGGCGTCCGGGCCGTCGCCTTGCGGCGCGTACGGCTTGCCCAGCGCCCCGACGGCGGCTGTCACCGCGCGGATCGTGCTCTCCGGCATGACTTGCAGACGCTCGCCCGACGGCAGCGCGACTTCCGTGGCGCTTGCGCCAGGCTTGATGCCCGCAGCGGCCAGTTTGTCGGTGTAGGCGCGCCAGTTCGCCGCTGTCTGCTCGTTGCGGGTGCGTTGCGCTTGTTGCAGCGCCACGACAGCGGAGTTGGTCGCGGCGAGTTTCGCCCGGAACTCACCGGTGAGCGCCGCCGCCCGGTTGGTGGCGTCGCCGTTGCGACGGTCCAGGTCCGCCTTGCGGTCCGTGGCGTTCTTCACCGCGGCGGATGCCGCCTCTTCGGCACGCACGGCGGCCTGGTGGCGTCGAATGGCGCCGGTCAGTTCTTCGGTCTCGGCTTCCTGCACACGGGCCATCAGGCTGGAGCCGCCGAGGAAGTCCGCCGGGGACCGGGCCAGCAGGAACACCTTGAACTGGTTGGGACGGCCGTGCGCGGCGAGCAGCGCCGCGGCGTAACGGTCCATGTCCGCCTGACGCGCCCGTACGGCGGCGTCGGCTTCTTCGCGGGCGGCGCGTGCCGTGTCCAACCCGGCCGACGACTCGCGCACGGCTTGCTCAGCCGTGTGGATGTCGTTGGCGAGCGAGCCGAGTTCACGTTGCACGTCTGATGCCGTGCGCTGCAATTGCGCGACAATTGGGTCCGCGAACGCCTCGCCCGGCCGCGTGTCGGGCACTGCGGTACCTGGCGCGACACCCGCCTCTTCCTGCGGCTGCGCACCCAGCAACACGGCCACAGCCAGCAGTCCCGCACCTACTCGCACACCAGGCACAACGGCCGGGCCGCTGGTTCGTAACGCCCTGATCCGGTGAACGTGACTGCAAATGGCCGCAAACAGCCTGCAAGGATTGTCATATAGTTGCGGTCATGACGCGAAGACTTGCCGAAGTCGCCCGCAAGGTCGGCGTGAGCGAGGCGACCGTGAGCCGGGTGCTCAACGGGAAGCCGGGTGTCTCGGAGAGCACCCGGACCGCCGTGCTGACCGCGCTGGACGTGCTGGGCTACGAGCGGCCGACGCAGCTGCGCGGCGAACGGGCCCGGCTGGTCGGGCTCGTGCTGCCCGAGCTGCAGAACCCGATCTTCCCCGCGTTCGGCGAGATCATCGGCAACGGGCTGGCCCAGCAGGGGTTCACGCCGGTGCTGTGCACCCGCACGGCAGGCGGGGTCTCCGAGGCCGACTACATCGAGTTGCTGTTGCAGCAGCACGTGTCCGGCGTGGTGTTCGCCGGTGGCCTGTACGCGCAGGCCGACCAGGGCCACGACCACTACGGCAGGCTGACCGAACGCAACCTGCCGACCGTGTTGATCAACGCGGCCATCGAGCACCTCGGTTTCCCCCGGGTGTCCTGCGACGACGCGGTGGCCGCCGAACAGGCGCTGACCCACCTGGTCTCGTTGGGGCACACCAGGGTCGGCATGGTCCTCGGCCCCAGCGACCACGTGCCGTCCCAGCGCAAGCAGGACGCGTTCGCCGCGGCGGCCAAGGCGGCGGACCTGGCCGTCGAGCCGGACTGGTTCGAACACGCGATGTTCTCGCTGGAAGGCGGCCAGGCCGCGGCGGCGCGCCTGGTGAAACGGGGGATCACGGGCATCGTGTGCGCCAGCGACCCGCAGGCGCTCGGCGCGATCCGCGCGGTGCGCCGCCAGGGGCTGTCGGTCCCGCAGGACGTGTCGGTGATCGGGTACGACGACTCGGCGTTCATGAACTGCGTCGACCCGCCGCTGACCACCATCCGCCAGCCGATCGAGGCGATGGGCCGGGCCGCGGTCGACCTGTTGACCATGCAGATCAACGGCTCGTCGGTGACCGACGAGGAGCTGCTGTTCGAGCCGGAACTCGTCGTCAGGGGGTCGACCGCGCCAGCTGCTCGGTAAGCTGTTCGTTAGTTGCGAAATTTCATCGACATATTGCGGATACTCGTTCACGTCTCTTAAGGTGAGCGCCATCACACAGCGTCATCGGAAGCTGAGATGGGGCGGCTTGCCATGCAGAGAACCCTTGCCCGCAGGGCGGCAGTTCTTGTCGTCATCACCGCATTAGGCCTGCCGGCCTGCGGGAGCGAGTCATCGAACCAGCAGACCGGCAGCGGCAAGGTGGCCATCACGGTCACCGGCCAGCCGCCGAGCAGCCAGGCGGTCGAACGCAGGATCTTCGACGCGGACGTGGCCGAGTTCGAGAAGCTCAACCCGGACATCGACATCGTCCCGCACGAGGGGTTCATGGACCCCAAGACGTTCTCCGCGAAACTCGCGGGCGGCCAGCTGGAAGACGTCTACTACGTCTACTTCACCGACCCGGCGAGCATCATCGCCCGCAGGCAGGCCGCCGACATCACCGACCACGTCAAGGACATGGCGGTGATCAAGCAGCTGCAACCGGCGCTGCTCGACATCTTCAAAGACCGCAACGGCAAGGTCTACGGCCTGCCGACGGCCAACTACTCGATGGGCCTGCTCTACAACCGGGCGCTGTTCACCAAAGCCGGACTCGACCCGGACAAGCCACCGGCCACCTGGGACGAGGTGCGCACGGCCGCGCAGAAGATCGCGGCGCTGGGCAACGGCACCGTCGGGTTCGCCGACCTGAGCAAGAACAACCAGGGCGGCTGGCACCTCGTCACCTGGGCGTATGCCATGGGCAGCCAGATCGCCAGGCAGGAAGGCGGGAAATGGACGGCTGACTTCAACAACGCCAAGGTCAAGGAGGCCCTGCGGTTGCTCAAGGAGATGCGCTGGACCGACAACGCCATGGGCGACAAGCAACTGCTTGAGGCCACGGACGTGCAGCGCCTGATGGGAGCGGGCCAGCTGGGCATGTACCTCGGCGCACCGGACAACGTCCCCGTCCTGGTCAAGGAGTTCAAGGGCAAGTACGACGACTACGGCGTAGCCGCGATGCCCGGCGGGCAGGGCACCCTGCTCGGCGGCGAGGGCTACATGATCAACCCGAAGGCGTCGCCGGACAAGATCAAGGCCGGGTTGAAGTGGATCGACTGGAAGTACCTCGCACCGGACCGGATCGAGCCGCGGATCAAGCAGTACCTGGACGAGAAGCAGCCGATCGGCCTGCCCGCGACCCCGACGCCGGACATCTACACCGGCGACACGCGCGCCAAGCAGTCCGAGCTGAAAACCAAGTACGCCAACGTGCCCGAGAAGAACTTCGCGTCCTACCTGGACGGCAACACCAAGCTCAAGGGCAACCTGGAACCGCCGAACGCCCAGCAGATCTACGCCGCGCTGGACAACGTGATGCAGGGCGTGCTGACCAACAAGGACGCCACCGTCGACCACCTGCTGTCCGAAGCGGAAGCCAAGGTCAACAGTGCCCTCGCTCAAGTCAAGTGAGGCACCGGCCTCGACCGGCTCCCCCCAGTGGCCGGTCGAGGCCCCGCCCGCGGTGAGGACGACGACCAGGTTGCGGCGCAAGATCAACGACAACCTGACGGCGTACGGGTTGCTGGCCGCGGCGCTCGTGGTCTTCGCTCTGTTCTCCTGGTACCCGATCGTGCGCGGAGTCCTGTTGTCCTTCCAGGAGGTCAACTTCGTCGACCCGCCGAAGTGGGTCGGATTCGACAACTTCGCCCGGCTGTTCGCCGACCCGCTGTTCGCCACGGCATGGCTGAACACGCTGCAGTTCACCGCGATCGCGTTATTGCTCGGCTTCGCGGTGCCGTTCGTGACCGCGGTCCTGCTCAACGAACTGCGGCACGCCAAGGCGTTCTTCCGCGTCGCGGTGTACCTGCCGGTGATGCTGCCGCCGGTGGTCGTGGCGATGCTGTGGAAGTGGATCTACAACCCGGGCCCCGGGCTGGCCAACGCCGCGCTCGGCGCGGTCGGCCTGCCGGACAGCGCATGGTTGGATTCTTCAAGCACGGCAATGGTTTCGTTGGTTATCGTGTCCACATGGGCCAACATGGGCTCGACCACGCTGATCTACCTTGCCGCGTTGCAGACCATCCCCGGTGAGCTCTACGAATCGGCCGAACTGGACGGCGCCGGGTTGTTCCAACGCCTGTGGCACGTGACGATCCCGCAGACCCGGTTCGTGCTGATGGTGTTGTTGCTGTTGCAGGTCGTTGCCACGATGCAGGTGTTCACGGAACCGTACGTGATGACCGGTGGCGGACCGGAGGACTCCACGGTCACCGTGCTGTTGTTGTTGTACCGCTATGCGTTCACGTACAACGACTTCGGATCGGCGAGCGCGATGAGTCTGTTGCTGCTGGTGGCACTGGGCATCTTCGCCGGCGTGTACCTGCGACTGACCAGGACGAGGAGCGAGGACTGATGCGTACCCTGGTCTCGCCGACCCAGCTGCGCAGCGGGCGCGGCAAGGCGATCTACTGGCTGGTCTTCACCGTCGTCATGCTGCTGTTCCTGCTGGCGTTCGTGTTTCCCTTGTACTGGGCCATCACCGGCGCGATGAAGGCACCGGCCGAGCTCGTCCGCACGCCACCGACGTTGTTGCCGGAGCAGTGGCACCCCGATGTGTGGGGTGAGTCGTGGCAACGGCTGGACCTGCTGAAGTACTTCGGCAACACCGTGCTCGTCGCGCTGGGCGCGTGGCTGGTCCAGCTGGCGGTCGACGTCCCGGCCGCGTACGCCCTGTCGAAGCTGCGGCCGGTTCTGGGCAACAAGATCCTGGCGCTGATGCTGGCCACGCTGATGGTGCCCGCGTCCGCGCTGCTGGTGCCGACGTACGTCACGATCACCGACTTGCCGATCTTCGGTGTCAACCTGATCAACTCGCCGACCGCGATCTGGTTCCCCGCCGCCGCGAACGCGTTCAACATCTACCTGCTGAAGCGGTTCTTCGACCAGATCCCCGGCGAGCTGCTCGAAGCGGCCGTGCTCGACGGCGCCGGTCAGCTCCGCATCCTGGTGCGGATCGTGCTGCCGATCGCCAAGCCGATCATCGCCGTGGTGTCGATCCTGGCCGTCGTGGCCGCGTGGAAGGACTTCATCTGGCCGCTGCTGGTGTTCCCCGATCCGACCAGGCAGACGCTCTCGGTGGCGCTGCAGCGGATGGAGATCGACATGCCGCTCAACATCCTGCTCGCCGGGCTCGTGCTGGCCAGCGTGCCGATGGTGCTGCTGTTCCTGTTCTTCCAGCGGCACATCCTGGCCGGCCTGACCGCGGGCAGCGTCAAGGGCTGACAACCCAAGCAGCCATCACAGGGAGGAACCCCCGTGTCCGTTTCCAATGACCTCTCCCCGGACACGCCCACCGCTTGGTGGCGTGGCGCGGCGATCTACCAGGTGTACCTCCGCAGCTTCGCCGACGGCAACGGTGACGGGATCGGCGACCTCGCCGGCGTCCGCTCGCGCCTGCCGTACCTCGCGGACCTGGGCATCGACGCGATCTGGTTCTGCCCGTGGTACCCGTCGCCGATGGACGACGGCGGCTACGACGTGTCGGACCACCGGGACATCGACCCGTCGTTCGGCACGCTCGACGAGGCGGAACTGCTGATCGCGGAGGCGCACGCGCTGGGTATCCGGATCATCATCGACATCGTGCCCAACCACTGCTCGGACGAGCACCCGTGGTTCGCGGCCGCGGTGGCGGCGGGGCCGGGATCACCCGAGCGGGACCGGTTCTGGTTCCGGCCCGGTCGCGGCGAGCACGGCGAACTGCCGCCGAACGACTGGCAGTCGAGGTTCGGCGGGCCCGCGTGGACCAGGGTCGCGGACGGCGAGTGGTTCCTGCACCTCTACAGCTCGCGCCAGCCGGACTTCAACTGGACCAACCCCGAGGTGCACGCGGAGTTCCGCGACATCATCCGGTTCTGGTTCGACCGCGGCGTCGACGGGCTGCGCATCGACGTGGCCGACGGGCTGATCAAGGACCCGGAACTGCCCGACGTGCACGGCGTGGCAGGCGGCCCGTTGCCGTTCTCGGACATGGACGGCGTGCACGAGGTCTACCGCGCGTGGCGTGAGATCGCGGACTCCTATCCGGGCGAGCGGATCTTCGTCGGCGAGATGTGGCTGCCCGACCCGGTCCGGTTCGCCCGCTACCTGCGGCCGGACGAACTGCACTCGGCGTTCAACTTCGACTTCCTGTCGTGCCCGTGGGACGCCAAGCGGCTGCGCGAGGTGATCCAGTCCAGTATGGACTCCCACCGGCCGGTCGGCGCCCCGCCGACCTGGGTGCTGTCCAACCACGACGTGACCAGGCACGTCACCCGGTACGGCCGGTCCGGCGACACGGGGTTCGAGTTCGCCGACCGGCGGCACGGCACCCCGGTCGACCGTGACCTGGGCACCAGACGGGCCCGCGCGGCGGCGTTGCTGACCATGGCGTTGCCCGGGGGCGTGTACGTCTACCAGGGCGAAGAGCTGGGGCTGTGGGAGATCGAGGACATCCCGGACGAGCTGCGCCAGGACCCGGTGTTCGAGCGCACGAAACACGCCGACCCGGGCAGGGACGGCTGCCGGGTGCCGATCCCGTGGGGGTCGGCCGCTCCCCCGTTCTCGTTCGGCACCGGCGGCGCGTGGCTGCCGCAGCCCGCGGAGTGGGCGGCGTACACGGCGGAGGCCGAGGCGGCGGACCCGGACTCGATGCTTTCGCTGTACCGCAGGGCTTTACGAATCCGGCGGGACGAGCGGGCACTGGGGGACGGCGAGATGCACTGGGTCGTGTCGTTGGCCGACGTGATCGCGTTCAGCCGTGAACCGGGGTTCACGTGTGTGGTGAACCTCGCCGCCGAGCCGGTGCCGCTGCCCCGGCACGAGTCGATCATCCTGGCCAGTGGGCCGGTGCCCGGGGACCACCTGCCCCCGGACACCGCCGTCTGGCTGCGGACTCTCTGAACAACCCTGCACGGTTCCTCCCCGGCTGTCGGCCGGGGAGGAACCGTTTCAGCAGGCCAGCGTAGGTGTGGCCCAGTCGCTACGGTCGTAGCTCACGCCGTCACCGCCGTCGGTGACCACCAGGCGCAGGAACTTGGCGCCCCGCAACGCACCGCTGATCGAGATCGGGTCGTCCCGCCAGGTCCGGACGCCGCTGTCGGCGACCTTGGTGCCGTCGGCCCAGATCTCGAACGAGGCCGAGCCGACCTTGTTGGCGTCGTTGCGATCGTCGTCGATGCCGACGATCGACGTCACGGCCGAGCAGCGGCCGCCGAGGTAGTAGACGATCTCGGTCGGCGCGTGCGCCCCCATTCCCTTGGCGTAGACATTTCCGTTGATGGTCAACGGTTTCCCGTCCTTGGGTTTCCACGCGCCGTTGGACATGTCCCGTTCGACCGGGCCGTACCCGCCGCTTTCCCACGCCGACGGCACGTCACCGAGCGCGGACGTGCCGCGTGGTATCTCCGGCGGGACGATCAGGTCGGTCGTCGTGGTGACACTGCCGCCACCGTAGTCGACGCCGCTGGTCAGCTCGGGTTTCCCGGTCGTCGCGGCCGGGGTGATCCGCCACCGCCCGGAGATCGACTCGCCCGAGGTGAGCACCAGCTTCCGCTGCTGGGACAGGACCTCCACGCGCCAGCCGGACGGGACGGACAGCCGCAGACGCGGGTTGATCACCGGCAGCACCGCGTGGTTGGTCGCGCTGACCGTGACCTCGAACGCCTGTCCCGGTGGGATGATCCTGGCCGGGATGCCCGGCGTGGCCGCGCCGAGTTCCAAGCCCGAGCTCACCAACGGGTCGGCGGACCACCAGTTCCTGCCGGACACCCGGTAGACGACCGTGCCGTGCGCCGGGACGACCGAGGTGATGTCGCCCGCGGTCTGGAAGTCCTTGTGCTGCCACAGGTCGCGGACCACGTATCCCGGTCGGCGCGGCAGGCCGAGCGCCGACGCCGAGGTGCCGATCTTCGTGGCGGTGGCGTTCTCGTTGAACAACGCGACCGCCGTGTCGCCGTTGGCCAGCGGCTTCACGAACACCCATTTACCGTCCATCTGGGACACTACGCGTCCCTGAACACCGAGCCTGTCCTGATCGAGCGCGATGATTTCCTTGTTACGCAGGATGTCCAGGTTCTCCGGGGAGATCTTGCGCAGGTCGGCGCCGATCAGCAGCGGCGCGGCCATCATCGCCCACAGGCTGAAGTGCGACCGGTACTCCGTGCCGGTCATGCCGCCGTTGCCGACCTCCAGCATGTCCGGGTCGTTCCAGGCGCCGGGTTTGGCGTACGGCGCCAGCGGCGCGTTCTTCTTGAGGATTTCGACGACCTTGGGCCAGGTGTCGGTGATGTCGCCGGTGGTCCGCCACAGGTGCCCGACGTCGGCGCCCCACTCCCACGGCTTGTTCTCGCCCCACTCGCAGAGCGAGTAGACGATGTCGCGGCCGGTTTTCCGCAACGCGTCCCGCATCTTCGTGTAGCGCTGCTTCGCATCCACGCCCTGGTTGTTGCAGTTGTCGTATTTGAGGTAGTCCACGCCCCAGTCCGCGAACGTCTGCGCGTCGACCTCCTCGTGGCCAAGCGCACCGGGCATGGTCTTCGCGCACGTCATGGTGCCCGCGCTCGTGTAGATCCCCAGCTTCAGGCCACGCGCGTGCACGTAGTCGGCGATCGCTTTGATACCGCTGGGAAACCGTTGCGGGTGGTGTGTGAGCCTGCCGTTGGCGTCGCGTTCCGGCGCCGCCCAGCAGTCGTCGATGTTGACGTACTGGTAGCCCGCGTCCTTCAGGCCCTGCCGGACGAACAAGTCCGCGGTGTCCTTGATCAGGTTCTCGTCGATCGCGCAGCCGGTGGCGTTCCAGTTGTTGAACCCCATCGGCGGTGTCAGCGCCTGCCCGTCCGGCAGCGCCGACGCGGGAGCGGGCGGGACGACCACGAAGGCCAGCCCGACCGCCAGTGCGACAAGTCTTTTCACCCCGTGCCTCCTCAGACGAGCTGGTAAGCGCGGTAGTTGCGGGTCAACTGGTATGTGTTGCGCAGGCCGGAGCTCTCGATGCTGCGGTAGATGCCCCACTTGGGGCGCAGGTAGTTCTTGTCACGCCAGAGGTCCACGTCCGTGGTGCGGCCACTGGCCTTGACCGTCGAGCCGTCCTTGACTGTCCACGCGAGGTAGCCACCGCTGTTGGCCGCCTTGAACTCGAACTCGATGTCGATCCACTTGTTCTGCAACTGCTCGTAGTCGCACAGGACGTGCTCGGTGTTGGCGTCGTTGTCCTTGAGCGTCAACACCGTCAGCGTCGGCTTGCTCTTCTGGCGGGGCGTAAGCGTCCACAACGGACCACCGACGTCCTGCACCTTCATCTGCATGATGTGGGTGAACCTGGTGGTCGCGGTCAGCGAGCTGGGCCAGAACGCCTGGTAGGCCAGCCGCCACGTGGTGTCCTTGTTGATCTTCAGTGCGTTGCCGTTCTGACGCATGCCCTTGCACTCGTTGCGCTGCCGGTCCGAGCCGTCCCGGTCCCCTGTGTGCATGTCGAACCGCCAGTGGTCGCCTTCGACGTAGATGTGCTTCACACCGGGGTGCGACTTGGCCCGGTCGTCTTCCAGGCCCTCGAACGCGTTCAGGCCGTTCTTGGCCGGATCCGGGCTCCACTTGAGCTGCCACGACGCGGCCGCTGCCGTCCCGGTGCCCAACGCGAGCGATGCGCCCACGCCGAGTGCCAGCGCTGTCCGTCGGTTCATGGTGTTCATCGGTGATCTCCTCCTTCAGCAGGGGCGGCGGAGGACTTCTTCTGCAGGGTGATGGCGAAGATGTGCGGCCTCGGGGTGGCGGCCGCGGGCAGGGTGATCGAGACCAGGTCACGCACCGGGTCGAGCGTGATCTTCTGGTGGAAGATCGCCAGCCGGGTGGGTGACGGGCCGGTGCGGGTGTGCATCTGGTTGGTGCGTAGGGCTTCCGTCTCACCGAACGCCGGTGCCGTGCGCCAGTCGGTGATCCGCAGCGGAGCGTTCGCCGCCCCGTCTGCGTAGTTGATGGTCACTGTCCGGTCGGTGTTACCGTTGTCGCTGGCCGCGAGCAGGTGCACGGTCGTGTACTTGCCCGGCGGGAGCTGGATCGTCTGGGCTTGCGGAACGATGTTGTTCGGGGCGCCTTCGTTGCCGTTGACGAACTCGAACGGGATCCCGTCGTCGTTGGCCTGCCCGGTCTGCGGCAGCTGCGCGGCCGGGTAGGTGTTGCCCGCACCGTCGAAGTCCCCGTCGCCCATGTGGAACTCGTTGGTGAAGGCATCGTTGTTGAGGACGGCTGCCAGGTCGACAGTGACGGTTGTGCCCTGGTTCGGCAGCGGGGGCAGACCCCACGGCCGGGCCGGTGTACTGATGGGCACCGGTTTGATCGCCAGGTCCGGTTTCCGGCCCTTCGCGTGGACCAGGACTTCCTGCCCCTGGGCGAGGTCGATGACGAGGGTGCCGTCAGCGTCCTGGTGCCACTTGCGCGTGCCGTGGACCTCCGGGTCCGGGATGCCTGCCTTGAGCTTGAGCGGCTGCCCGGCCAGGCTGCGCACCGAGACGAACTCGGTGCGGCCGTCCTTCATCGACGCGGTGACGAGAAAGGCCCCCTCGGTCCGGAAATCCCGCAGTGCGACATCCCGCCACCCGGTGGGTACGGCCGGGAAGACCCGGATGACACCACCCCAGCTCTGGCAGAGCATGTCGTGTACCGACTGCGCGCCCGACAACGGCGTTTCGATGACCGGGCCCGCCTCGAAGTACATCGTGTTCGCCTGGGCGAACCGCGCGACGAACTCCCGCAGGTGCTTGAGCGCGTCGTCACCGCGGCCGAGCCCGGCGGAGATCGAGGACGCGCCGGTGAAGCTGTACCCGCGCAACGCGCCTTCGAAGCTGATCCAGTGCTTGAGCGAGCGCTCGATCAGGTCCCGCTGCCCCGACTCGGCGCTGACCAGGTACAGCGGATACACCGCGAGCATGTGCGAGTAGTGCCGGTGCGACTTGGCGAACGGCACACCGGCCCCCACCATGAAGCCGTCGGCGTCGACCGGGTAGTCGACGAGATCGCGCAGCACTTCCCGCCACTTCGGCGCGAGCGGGTCGTCCGGCTTGGTCTCCAGCAGAGTCCGGCAGCTCCACCGGATCAACGCCAGGTCGTAGTTGCAGTCGGGAGCGGTGCCGTACTCCGGTGAGAACGTGGGCGCGAGATGCAGGCGGCCGTCCATCCCCTTGGCCAGGAAGTGCAGGTAGTAGTTCATGGCCCGGCGCAACGTCGGGAACAGGATGGCGAGGACCCGGTCGTCCATGCTGTGCCGGTAGTGCAGCCACACGTTGTGCAGCAACCACGGCAGGTCGCCGATTTCCGGGTCGGCGGAGAATCCGGGGGCGCCGACGTAGCCCGCGTCGTCGAACTGGGCGTCGGTGCTGCGCCGCAAGCCCATCGAGTCACCGCGGAACTGCGGCCTGAGCGCGTCGATGAGGATCTTCTGCGTGGCTTGGACCGTGCGTGGGATCGGGTCGAGTTCGAGGTGGTTGGAGCCGTACGCGAGCCAGTACTCGAGCTGGACGTTGAGGTTGTTCCACAGCGACGGCCATGGCGTCGGCTCGATCCACGGCCCGGTGGTGGCCATGATCGGGCCGTTGCTCCGGGAAGCGGAAGCGATCTTGTAGAGCTGGATCCAGTAGAAGCTCTGCAGGAGCTGGTCGGGGATGGACAGGAAGCTCTTTCGGTAGAAGGCGTGCCACCAGTCCCTGTGTTGCTGCCGGAGCAACCGGTCCGGCGCGGCGAACCGCACGGCTTTCCTGACATCGGCCTCGGCCGTCGTCTGTGGGTATGAGTGCTGCACAGACAGCAGGAAAGTGTTGCCGCGCTTACGATAAGCTGTCGCCGTCTGTCCACCCGCGACCATCGGTTGCGTGACGACGGTGATGTCCCGCTCAGTGGTGGTCACCGGCTTGGGGTTGCGCGGGAAGTTCACGGGCGGCGGTTCGCGAATGGTCCTCGGGCTCAAGGCCTCGGCGGGTTCGAATGCGAGCGTGTGCTCGCCGTCGACCTCCAGACTCAGCAGATCGGTCTCGGCGTGCACGAACAACCGGATCCGGACGTCGCCCTCGTCGGTTCTGATGGCGCCGGTGAGTTCCGCGTTCCAGAGGTCAAGCCGCCAGTCGACCCCGGTGATGGTGCCCTGGGGCGTCAGCAGCAACTTGCCGACGGGAAGCCGCGCGACACCCCACTCGTTGCCGAACTCCGGCCGATGATCCTGGACGCGACTGTGGTCGACGGTGATCCGAACGGCATTGACCCCCGGCTCCCGATACAGGGCGACGGCGAGGAAACCGTTGCCCAGGAACGGTCCCTCGTACCAAGCCCTCGGCACCCGTTGCCACACCATGTCGCACGAGCCGAGAAACCGCGCCCAGTCGATCTCCTGCGCGGCGTCGGCACTCGCGGGCAACGCCCCCAACACGGTCCCGGCGACAGCGCCACCCAGCAGCCCCCGGCGAGAGATCTCCATCCGCACTCCACACTGAGTCGCCCGAAAGATCGGATGTCTAGCTCCCGGTGAGGGTATGGAAACCTTTTCAGCGCGTCAACACCCGCCCGTTCAGGGAGGTGAAGCGCCAGGTAGACAGCTTCTCGTCCGCCGAGGGCAAGATAGATCGGATGTGGAACGGCTGTCGTGACGGTGGAACCCTGCAACCACCATGGGCGTACTCCGCCATGCCATCAAGCCCTGATCGATGCCGGGATCACCAAAGTCCTGATCGCGGTCATCGACCCGACGTCTCGCGGCAGGGGTGGAGCGGCCAGGCTTCGCGATGCGGGATCGCGGTGGAGGTCGGCGTCCTCGCTGACGAGGCGCTGTTTTCTGGTGGTGATCGCAGATCATCGGGATCAGTCGGACCGCGGGGCGTGATTGGCGCCCCAGGCCGAGTCGACCCTGTGCAGCCATGGCCGCCAGCTCGCGGCCGACGCGGCGGGCACTGCCCACGGTGACGTGCACCGGACCATCCGGGTGCCGGGGCGCTCCAGCCAACGCAGGACTGCGGCGACCTCCTCGTGCGGGGCACCGTACAGCGGCCCGGCGGACGGGATCACAGTCTCCGCGGACGCCACAAGCATCTCGACCACAGGCATCGGCGGTACGCCCCGTGGCGCGTTGCCTGCTGATGCCAGCCGACCGTGCCGCACGACCGCGAAGTCCCAACCGCCTGTGCCGTCCGGGCGTGCGCCGATGAGCTCGGTGATCGACGCGAGAGCCGCGAGGTGTTGGCCGCGGTCGAGCGTGCGGACGAGCACCGCTAGACGATCACGGCCCTCCGCTGCCTGCTCGAACCTTTGCGCGTCCGCCAACTGCGACAGCCGGGCGGCGGCGCGCCACAGGGCGTCGACGCGCTGGCCGGCGACGAGACTGTGTACCGCCTCCACATAAGGCCGGTATTCGGCGACCGTCTGGTGCCCGGCGCACGGCGCGGCGCAACGGCCGATTTCCGCCAACAGGCACGGCGTGCCCTTGGGGGACCGCACCGGGATTCGTTGCGTGCAGGGTCGTATGCCCGTGCCCTCCTGGAGCGCGACTGCCGCGCCTTCCGCCGCGCGGTGCGACCGGAACGGCCCTAATGCGCCGTCTCGGGGCATGCGTACGACCGACAACCGTGGGAACGCCTCGTCGGTGAGCGTCAGCCACCAAGCCTGGTGCTTGTTGCGGGAGCGACGGTTGTACATGGGTTTGTGCGCCGCGAGCAGCCGTAACTCCCGCACTTCCGCTTCGAGGGCGTGCGCGCACGTCACCGAGTCCACCCGCACCGCGAGGCCGACCATCTCACGCAGCCGACGACGCGTCTCGCTCGCGGTGAAGTACTGCCGGACGCGTCTGCGCAGGTTCGACGCCGTACCGACGTACAGCACCTCCTCACGCGGCCCGCGGAACATGTACACGCCGGGGTCCGTCGGCAGGTCCGCCGCGAGGGTTCGTTTGCGCCGCTGTTCCGGCGTGACCTCAGGGATGTAGTCGAGCAGTTCCTCCAGCGACTGCACGCCGACCGACCCGACTCGTTCCAGCAGGCTGTGCAGGACGTCCACGGTCGCTCGCGCGTCCGCCAGCGCGCGGTGGTTGGGCGTGGTGCTCGCCTGGAACAGCGCGGCCAGCGCCGACAGGCGGCAACTCGGCGCCTCCTCCTTGCTCAGCACACGCCTGGCCAGACGCGCCGTGCAGACGACCGCGGGCCGGGGCCAGTGGTAGCCGTGCCGTCGGCACGCGGCCTTCATGAAGCTGACGTCGAAGCCCGAGTTGTGCGCGACGAGCACCGCGCCCGCCGCGAACTCCAGGAACGCCGGGAGCACCTCGTCCAGCGGCGGCGCCTGGTAGACCATGGCGTCGGTGATGCCGGTGAGCGCCACGATCTCCGGTGGGATGCCCCTGCCCGGGTCGACGAGCGTGGCGAACTCGCCGATCACCTCCCCGCCGCGGACCTTGACCGCGCCGATCTCCGTGACCATGTCCTGCTCGGCGCTGCCACCCGTGGTTTCCAGGTCGAACACCACGAAGGTGGTGGTCCGCAACGGCGTGCCGAGTTCGTCGAACGACAGCTGCGTGTTCATCAGGCGGCACACTAGAGCCGACCACCGACAGTGTTGGATGTCCTCGCTTCGCTCGGACGGGTTCGGCCGCCGGAAGCCGGTCGTTGCCACTCCACCCCACGCGACCGACATCTACGCTCTGACCTGCTGACCAGCGTGGCTGGGGCGGTGTCGGGCGTGGTGCGGAGCGTCAACGACCGGCGCGGCCGAACCAGGGCCGGATTGCCCGAGCCCCACCAGGATGGGCCGCGGCCGGACCTGGTTGGTCCAGCCGGGGTCCCGGCGGGTCAATTCGGACTCAGCCAACTAACCTGGAGAGATGGCGCCGCACGAACGGGACGAGAACGACGAGCCGATGGACGAGCTCGTCGAGACGTCCGAGGTGGACTGGGACGGCATCCCCGACGCCGTGCGGTCCCGCCTTGCCGAAATCGGCGCGGAAGCCATCAGCGGCCTCAACCGGGTGGACATCCCCCAGTCGCTGCGCGCGGTGGCGAAGTTCGCCCCGGCCAAGCGCGCCCGTCTCGGCGGCGCGTCGATCATGGCGGCGCTGCGCAGCTCGACGAGTTTCCGCACGGCGGTGGTCGAATGGTGCCGTGAGCACCGGCCCGGCGCGCTGGAGGTCAGCGGCGCCGAACCCGCCTCGGCGGCGGCCGCGGCCGTTCTGCTCGGCGACGAGACAGCCGTGCACTACCTGGAGCTGGTCTCGCGGCGCGCGGGTGACGCGGTGTTGCGTGCCGAGCGCGACGCGGCGCTGACCAGGGCAGACCGCCTGGAGAACGAGCTCAAGCAGACCATCGGCAAGCTGGAGGTGGCGCAGGGCGCGGCCGAGGTGGTCCGGGCGGACACCGAGGTCGAGCTGGACCGGCTGCGCAAACGTCTGCGCGAGCAGGGCGTGAAGCTGCGCGAGGCCAAGGACGCGGCCCTGGCGGCGCAGAACGAGATGGAACGGCTGCGCACCGAGGTGGCGGCCCAGATAGCGGACCTGACGGGCCAGCGCGACCGGGAACGCGACCGCGCGGAGTTCGAGCGCAAGAAGGCACGCCGCGCCGAAGCGGACGCCGAGGTGGCGCGCCAGTCGGCCAGAGAGGCCAGGCAGGCCGACGAGGTGCGCCTGGCCCTCCTGGTGGACACATTGGACGGAGCGGTGACCGGCCTGCGCCGGGAACTGGCCCTCGGTGGCGGCGGCCCCCGCCCCGCCGACCTGGTCCGAGGGGCGACAGCGGCACAGGGCACAGTCGGCCGCGTCGAGGACCCGGCGGCGTTGGACAGGCTGCTGGCGCTGCCGTCGGTGCACCTCGTGGTGGACGGGTACAACGTCACGAAAACGGGCTACCCGGACCTGCCGTTGGCCGACCAGCGCGAACGCCTCACCCACCAGCTGTCGGCGTTGGCGGCGCGCACGTCGGCAGAGGTGACGCTGGTGTTCGACGGCGCGGGCGTGGTCGCGGTACCGTCAGCGGCGCCGCGTGGTGTGCGGGTGCTGTTCAGCGACCCGGGCGTGCTCGCCGACGACGTCATCCGCGCGTTGGTCGCCGCTGAGCCCGAGGGTCGCCCGGTGGTCGTGGTGACGTCCGACCGAGCCGTGGCGGATTCCGTGCGACGGCGTGGAGCGCACCCGGTGCCGTCAGCTGTGCTGCTGGCCCGTCTCGGCCGGGTCTAGGCGCCCGGCCCGAACCGGCGGCGATAAGCCGACGGGCTCAGGCCCGTGTGCCGACGCAACTGGGCACGCAGGTTCGCGGCCGTGCCGAACCCGCTCTCCCTGGCCACCAGTTCCAGACGCAGCTCACCCCGTTCGATCAGCCGACAGGCCAAGGTGATTCGTTCTCCGGTCAGCCACGCCAACGGGGTGGTGCCCAACTCGGTGCGGAAACGGCGGTGCAGCGTCGCCTGGCTGGCGGCGGCGCGGGACGCCAGGTCGGCCACGGTCAACGGCTGCTCCAGCCGGGACCGGGCCCATTCCAGCACCGGGGCGAGAGAAGTGTCCGGCACATCGGGAATCGGGCGTTCGACGAACTGCCGCTGCCCGCCGTCCCGCCTGCCCGTGAACACCAGACGGCGGCTCACCGCGTTGGCGACCTCCGCGCCGTGGTCGCGGTGGATCAGGTGCAGGCCGAGGTCCAGTGCCGCCGCGCTGCCCGCGGCCGTCAGGATGTCGCCGTCGTCGACGAACAACACGTCTGGTTCCAGGTGGACAGCGGGGTGGCGGTTCGCGAATTCGTCCGCCCACTGCCAGTGCGTGGTCGCGCGGCGTCCATCGAGGACACCCGCGGCCGCGAGGCTGAACGCGCCCGTGCAGAAGCTGACCAGGCGGGCACCCCGGTCCGCCGCGCGGGCGATCGCCGCGAGCACCGGTGCCCCCGGGCCGTTGAGCGGGTCAGGGCGGTTCGGCACGATCACGGTGTCCGCTTCGTCGACGGCGTCCATTCCCGACACCCCGGTCATCGTGAACATGCCGAGGTGCATCCGGATCCCGGGCTCCGGCGCGCACAGCGAGAACGAGTACCACGGCCGGTCCAGTTCGGGCCTGCGCAGGCCGAACAGCTCGGTCGCCACGCCCAGTTCGAACGGGTTCGAGCCCTCGTCGACGATCACCGCCACCCGGTGCGAGGATTCTTGCGCCATATGCGATTCCTAGCACTCCCCCGGTCCGGGTGCCAGGGATCAGGATCGACGCCATGAATCCGATCGACCTGAAGACCGCCCTCGAGAGCTTCGAGGACGCGTGGAGCCCGCGGATCGTGGCCTACCTCAACGACTACGACATCCGGATCGCCAAGTTCGCCGGTGAGCACGTCTGGCACGTGCACGAGAACACCGACGAGTTCTTCCTCGTCCTCGACGGCGAGATCGAGATCGGCCTGCGTGAACCGGCAGGCGAACGCACCGTCGCACTCCAGCGGGGCCAGGTGTTCGTGGTGCCGCGCGGCACGTTCCACAAGCCCTCGGCCAAGCTGGGCGCGTCGGTCCTGCTGGTCGAGCCGACCGGCACGCTGTCAGTCGGTGACCAGCACGACGAGGTACCGGACCACGTCGACGTCACCACGGGACACGTGGCCGTCTAGGCTGGTGGCACCGACCAGGGAGGACACGCCGTGATCAAGGCGATCGTGATGATCCAGGTGAATGCGGACTCGATTCCCGAGACCGCGCAGGCCATCGCCGACGTCGAAGGCGTCACCGAGGTGTACTCGTGCGCCGGTGACGTCGACCTGATCGCCATCATGGGCGTGGCCAGGCACGAGGATCTCGCCGAGCTGATCCCCGGCCGGATCAGCAAGATCCCCGGCGTGGTCGCGACCGACACGCACATCGCGTTCCGGTCCTACTCCCGGCAGGACACCGAGGCCGCCTTCTCGATCGGCGCGGACGCGTAGCTGTCGCGGGTCGCGAAGTAGGTGACACTTCTTCCAGTTTCCGCATGTCCCATCGCGTTTCGCGAACAGCGGATGCCCGAAAGACAGCTCCGGCACGCCCAAACGGGAACGCCGGTTTCCGCAACGAGTCGTTCGCATGAAGAGATCAAAGAAACCTCGCGGTGTACGACACAGCGGATACTGCATTTCGGTGAATTGCCGCGACGTTCGATGCGGTGACCCAAGCAGTCCGGGAACATGTCCCACGACGTCACTCGACTCCAGGGGGACGATGTGGGGACACACGGAGCGGAACTCGGAGCTGATCTTTACAAGCTTCTGGTAGTCGCGAAGGACAACCTGCCGTCAGTGGCTGCCGAATACCGCGAGGCCACGAGCAAACTGAACGCGGTGCTGACCAACCTCGACGGCGTCATGCGCAGGCCCGACCGGTTCGGGGATTCCCTCGGGCCTGTGCACAGCGCTTGGGCCACACTGCAAGGTGATCTGGCCAAGTTCCTGACTGAGACGGATGTCAGCCTCACCGACACGGCCGACGCGTTGAGCCAGGCGGTGGAACAGTACGCGGCCACGGACCATGGTGCCAAGACGGAGCTCGACCGCCTGCGTCAAACAGTCGGTGAGCCCAAACCGGACCAGGGGTGAAGCGGATGAGCTTCGACGAACTCATGACGCACGCCGCCGCCATTCAGCAGAAAGCGATAAAACGTGCCGTAACGAACAACGAAACGGATCCCGAGTATGCTCGCGGCGGCGTCGAGGGCTATTACCGCGACATCCCCGAGCTGTTCCGGCCGTTCGCCGACATGCCCGAACCCGCTGGTTATCAGCCTCTGATCGACGATCTCAAGGTAGTACTGCGAAAACTGTCCAGCGGCGAGAACAAGGACCCGGTCACCAACGACATCTACCTGGCCAATGTCGTCCTGGCCAACATGACCACCGCGAGTGACTACCTGGAGGACTGGACCGGCAAAGCCGCGATGGCCTTCAAGCAGAACTTCCTGGACACGTTTCCGCCTGTCGCCCGCAACCAGTTCATCCTGGCCAGTGTCCTGAAGGCGTCCCTGGAAGCACACCAATCCATGTGGGCGAAGGCCCGCGACGACGTGGACAAGATCGCGCACACGACCATGGACGCGCTGGACAACGCCGCTTGTAGCAACAAGAACGCTTGGACCATCGGCTTCACTGTGGTCGCGTCGGTAGCGGCGGTCGGCGCGTCCTTGCTCACCGCAGGCACCGCCGCGCCGATCGCGGTCACCGCTGTAGGCGCCGCGGCTCAGGTAGCCGCGGCTGCGCCGCCCTCGAACACGGAGAAGCAGTACGCGGGCGAAACGGCTGTCCAGATCACCAATGCGATGAAACAAGCTCTCAACGCGTTGGCAGACCTCATCCGTGACGTCGAGACCAAGGGCAACGGTGGCGTTCCGGGGATCGCGCCCGCACTGACCGCGGTAGGCGACCTGGTCGGCGCGAACCGTGCGCTCCTGGTCGCCAATCGACCCGCACTGGCGGACGGCCGTGGACGCCCCATGACCGGGGCCGACCAGATGGGTGAGGCGAGCTGACATGGACTCACTCGCCGACCGGCTGGACAGCATCCGCCTGAGAGTCCAGGCCCCCGGGTCGGAAATCTACGCCGACCTGCGCAACCGCAAGGAAGTCTCGATCTCGTTCGGCGAGAGCGTCTACGAGTGGATGACCGAACGCACTCTGGAACACCTCCTCGCGAGTATGGGCCGGCTGCTCTACGTGGAGTGGATCCGGAAGTACCGCGCTGAACTCGACGAGTCCTTCCTCAACGCGGCAGGACCGGAGACCCAGAATGACCGGGACTTCATCGCGGCCCGTGCCGCCATGGAGTCGAGCGGACGTTCTCAGGACGGGCGCGTGACGCTCTCGGTGGTGGGAATGCAGAATCTGGAAGTCCACATTGTCCGGGGAACGATCCGTGAACTGAACGAGAGCGAGTTCGCCGCCCGGCTCCACGAGGCTGTCCAGGATCTGGCCGACAGCTACCAGGCAGGTATACGCGATCTCAAACTCAGGTACTTCACGTGACACGACGTCAACGGTGGATCGTGATCGTGGTTGTGGCCGTTGTGGGGACGGCCACGGCTGTCTTGCTCGGCTCCAGGTGGTTCGGGGCGTCGTGCGACATCCCTGAGGCGGTGCCGCCGAACGAGGGCTCGGCCGACGCGTCTCCGGGCGGTCTGCACGTGATCGACCAGGGGTTCACACAACCGGTGGACGAATTCAACTCGGTGAGTCTCGGCGTGGTGCTGGAGAACCCGCACGACCGGATCGCGTATCACACACAGGTCACTCTTCGGCTCCTTGACGCGCGAGGCGCGGAGATCACCGGTTACGAGAAGGCCACGGATGAGATCCCCATCATCATGCCGGGCCAGCGGATCGGTGTCGGGATGACGATCAGCCCGGCCAGGGCCAGCGAACTGCGAGTGACCAAGTTCGTGACCGAGACGCGGACCTCTCAGTGGCTGGCTGTCGACGCGTTGGGAGACGACTTCGGACCAGTCACCGCCGAGTATCGGCAGACCGTTCGCAAGGATCCCCAAGTCGCACACAGCACGGAGATCCGGTTTGTGCCGCAGTCAGTCGCGTGCCGCCCGTTGTGGGGTGCGAATCCGGCAGCCGTTTTCCGCGACGCCAACGGAACCGTCGTCGGCGGCACCCGGCAGTACACGGTGGTCACCGGGGCCTGCTCGAGCTTCGGCCGGGAAACGTGGGTCATCCCCCGCAAAGCCATCCCGCCCGTCGACGACAGCCGTACTCAGCTGTACCCCTACTGCGACATCCGCTGACTGCGCGTTCGGTCGACCATCGCCAGGAGAGTCGGCTAGGTTCGCTCTGAGCGGGCGCGCTCCAACGCCTTGGTCTCGTCGAGTGGGTCCGGGCTCAGCAGTGTGCCCGCGACCGGGCGTCCGGCTGAGCCGAGCTTGTTCATCTTCTTGGGCACGGCCGTGCCCTGGTAGACCAGTGGGCGGTCCGCCAGCGGCTGGTGCAGTTCGATGAATTCGCCGTGTGGCAGTCGCTTGATGATGCCCGTCTCGACTCCGTGTGCGAGCACCTCGCGGTCCGCGTGCTGCAGGCCGAGGCAGATGCGGTACGTGATGAAGTACGCCAGCGGCGGCAGCACCAACAGTCCGATCCGGCCCATCCACGTGGTCGCGTTCAACGAGATGTCGAACTTCTCCGCGAACACGTCGTTGGCCGCTGACAGCAGCATCACCATGAAGTACGTGATCGCCATGGCACCCAACGAGGTGCGGACCGGCACGTCACGCGGACGCTGCAGCAAGTTGTGGTGCGCGTAGTCCTTCGTGAACTTCCGCTCGATCCACGGGTAGGCCGCCGCGATCCCGGTCAGCAACGGCAGGCCCAGCATGAACGGGAAGAACGCGGCCGGGATCGTGTAGTCCCACAACGAGATTTCCCACGCGGGCCACAGCCGGACCAGACCGTCCGTCCACGCCATGTACCAGTCCGGCACGATGCCCGACGAGATGTGCGCGGTGTTGAAGGGCCCGAAGTTCCAGATCGGGTTGATCTGGAACAGGCCGCCCAGCAAGGCGATCACGCCGACCACGATGGCGAAGAAGCCGCCGCCCTTGAGCGAGAAGTACGGCATGATCCGCACACCGACCACATTGGACTCCTTGCGGAGGTGGCCGGGGAACTGCGTGTGCTTCTGGTACCACACCAGCCCGACGTGCACGGCCACCAGCGCGAGGATGAGGCCGGGGATGATCAGGATGTGCGCGGTGTAGATGAACGGGATGAACTCCTCACCGGGGAACTCACCGCGGAACAGCAGCCAGTTCAGCCAGGTCCCGATCACCGGGATGGACATGATCAGCCCGGAGGTGACCCGGATCCCCGCGCCGGAGAGCAGGTCGTCGGGCAGCGAGTACCCGGTCAACCCCTCGATCGTGCCGATCAGGAACAGCACGATCCCGATCACCCAGTTGGTCTCACGCGGGCGCCGGAACGCGCCGGTGAAGAACACCCGCAACATATGCAACACGAGCGCTGCCATGAACAGCAACGCGGCCCAGTGGTGCACCTGGCGCACGAACAAGCCACCGCGTACCTCGAAGGAGATGTTCAACGCGGACTCGTAGGCGCGGGACATCTGCACGCCACGCAGGTTCGTGAACGACCCCTGGTACTCCACGTGCTGCATCGACGGGTCGAAGAACAGCGCGAGGTACGTACCCGACAGCAGCAGGACGATGAAGCTGTACAGCGCCACCTCACCGAGCAGGAACGACCAGTGCGTCGGGAACACCTTGTTGAACTGACGCCGTAGGCCACCGGCCGCGTGCAGCCGGTCGTCAGCCCAGTTCCCCACCGCCGCGGCCGCTTTGGCCGCCGGATTCGGACCCTTGGTCGGTGTCGTCAGGCCACTCATGGCGCCTCCCCAGGCTTCGCCTGATCACCATTCTGTGGCCGCCGGGCACCCGCACCCTAGGGACCTAGGTCCCGGACGCGGCAGGACCCCCTCCCGGGCGAAATCGCCCGAAAGGGGGTCCTGAGAGGTGTTGCGCCAGGTCAGGTCAGTGCTCGACCGGCCCGCCGCCTCCGGCGGCACCGTGGCCGTTCGTGCCGTGCCCGTTCGTGCCGTGCCCGTTGTGCTGGGCAGCGCGAGCCGCCTCCAGGGCCTTGGTCTCCTCGACCGGGTCCGGGGCCAGCAACGTGCCCTTGACCGGCCGTCCGGCCGAGCCGAGCTTGTTCATCTTCTTCGGCACAGCGGCACCCTGGTACGCCAGCGGGATCGGGTGGCCGTGGTCGTCGACCGGGCCCAGCGGCTGGTGCAGCTCGATGAACTCACCGTGCGGCAGCCGCTTGATGATGCCCGTCTCTACACCGTGTGCCAGGACCTCGCGGTCCGCGTGCTGCAGGCCGAGGCAGATCCGGTACGTGATGAAGTACGCCAGCGGCGGCAGCACCAGCAGTCCGATCCGGCCCATCCAGGTCGTCGCGTTCAACGAGATGTCGAACTTCTCCGCCAGGACGTCGTTCGCGGCCGACAGCAGCGAGACCATGAAGTACGTGATGGCCATGGCACCGAGCGAGGTGCGGACCGGCACGTCACGCGGACGCTGCAGCAAGTTGTGGTGCGCGTAGTCCTTGGTGAACTTCTTCTCGATCCACGGGTAGACCGCCGCGATCCCGGTCAGCAACGGCAGGCCCAGCATGAACGGGAAGAACGCGGCCGGGATCATGTAGTCCCCGAGGTAGATCTCCCACGCGGGCCACAACCGGATCAGGCCGTCCGTCCAGCCCATGTACCAGTCGGGCACCGTGCCGGCCGAGATGTGCGCCGGGTTGAAGGGCCCGAAGTTCCAGATCGGGTTGATCTGGAAGAGGCCACCGAGCATGGCGATGACGCCGACGACGATGGCGAAGAAGCCGCCGCCCTTGAGCGAGAAGTACGGCATGATCCGCACGCCGACGACGTTGGTCTCCTTCTTGAGCACACCGGGGAACTGCGTGTGCTTCTGGTACCACACCAGGCCGACGTGCACCGCGACCAGCGCCAACAGGATGCCGGGCACCAGCAGGATGTGCGCGGTGTACAGCATCGGGATGACTTCCTCGCCGGGGAACTCGCCCCGGAACAGCAGCCAGTTCACCCAGGTGCCGATCACCGGCAGCGAGAGGATCAGGCCCGACATGATCCGCAGACCGGCGCCGGAGAGCAGGTCGTCCGGCAGCGAGTAGCCCGCGAAGCCCTCGATCGCGCCCAGCATGAACAGCAGGATGCCGATCACCCAGTTGGTCTCACGCGGGCGCCGGAACGCACCGGTGAAGAACACGCGGAACATGTGCAGCACGATCGCGGCCATGAACAGCAGCGCCGCCCAGTGGTGCACCTGGCGGACGAACAGACCGCCACGCACCTCGAACGACAGGTTCAGCGCCGTCTCGTAGGCCCGGGACATCCCCAGACCACGCAGGTTGGTGAACGCGCCCTGGTACTCGACGTGCTGCATCGACGGGTCGAAGAACAGCGCGAGGTACGTACCCGACAGCAGCAGGACGATGAAGCTGTACAGCGCGACTTCACCGAGCAGGAACGACCAGTGCGTCGGGAAGACCTTGTTCATCTGCTTGCGCAGGCCACCAGCGGCGTGCAGCCGGTCGTCGGCCCAGTTGCCCGCCGCCGCGGCGAACTTCGCCGCGGGGTTGGCCTGTTTGGTTGGCGTCGTGAGTCCGCTCATGACTTCCGCTCCCAGAAGGCCGGTCCTACTGCCTCGTTGAAGTCCGACCTGGCGTAAAGGTAACCCGTCTCAGTGTCGACCTGAATGGGCAGCTGCGCCAGTTTGCGGGTGGCCGGGCCGAAGATCGGCTTGGCGTACTGCAACGCGTCGAACTGCGACTGGTGGCACGGGCACAGGATCCGGTTGGTCCGCTGTTCGTACAACGAGGTCGGGCAACCGAGGTGACTGCAGATCTTCGTGTACGCGTAGAAGTCGCCGAAGTTGTAGTCCTCCTGGCCCTGGTGCTTGACCACCCGCTTGGCGTCGTCGGGACGCAGGCGGATGAGCATGACCGGGTTGTCCGACCGGCGCAGCGCCTCGACCAGGGCGTGCTCGTCGACCCGCTCGGTGCCGGCCAGCATGCCCTCCAGCTTGGCGTAGTCGACGCCGCCGGACGAGGTCTTCGGCGCGTGGAACGGGAACACCGTTTCCATCGCGCCCGCGTCCAGGTCCTCCGGCTTGACCAGCTCGAGGGCGTGCGCGTCGCCCGTGTCGCGGCGCAGGAAGACGCGCTCGCCGTCCTTCGCCAGCCACCCGGTGTGCCACAGGCCGTTCTCGTTGGCCGACTCCTTGTGCGGGTTGTGGATCAGGCTGCCCAGCGGCAACGCGGCCGTGGCCAGCCCGAACGCACCCGCGCCGAACAGGGCGGAACGCTTGATGATCGACCGGCGGGCGATGGTGCTGCGGTCGCCCGCGTCGGCCAGGTGCGCCACGAACGTCTGCCGGTCCACCTCGGACGACGGACCTTCGTGCCGCTGCTGGATCGCCACCTCGTGGGGCAGGAACTTCTTCGCGTACATGACCACACCGACGCCGACACCGAGGATCGACAGACCCAGCGTCAGGCCGAGCAGCGGGGTGTACAGCAGGTACAGCCAGTGCTCGTCGTTGGTGGGCGGGACGTACTCCCACGGCCACCAGAGGAACACGCCGATGAACGCCAGCCCGGCCAGCCCGGCGAGGGTGAACCAGGCGGCGACGGCGCGCTCGGCGCGCTTCTCCGCCTTGGTGCCCTTGACCGGCCACGGGTCGGTGTACTCGGCGAACTCGACCCCGTCGAGCTTGCCGCCCAGCTTGAGCAGCTGGTCGCGGTCCATCTCGGCGAGCTCGGCCTCGGTCGGCAGGCCTTCTTTGTTCTGCTCGCTCACGACTTGGCTCCGATCCACAACGTGATGCCAATCAGCGCCGCCATACCCACGATGAACGCGATCAGTCCCTCGGACTGCGGGCCGATCCCGCCGATGGGCGCACCACCTGGGTTGTTGTTCCCGTCGGTCACCGACTTGACGTACGCGATGATGTCCTTCTTCTCCTCCGGCGACAGCTGGCGGTCGGAGAACCTGGGCATGTTCTGCGGACCGGACAGCATCGCCGCGTAAAGCTGCTCCTCGGTCGCCGGGTCGAGCTCCGGGGCGAACTTGCCGGAGGACAACGCACCGCCGCGACCGGTGAAGTTGTGGCAGGAGGCGCAGTTCATCCGGAACAGCTCGCCACCGCGCGCCGGGTTGTCCCCGCGCAGCTTCTCGCCCTTTTCCTCGGGCAGCTTGGGCCCGGGGTTGGCGCCGGCCGACTTGGACTCGATGTACGCGATCACCGCGTCGATCTCTTCCGGCGACAGCTTCGGTGGCTTGCGCTCGGCCTGGGCGGTCTGCGCGGCCATCGGCATCCGGCCGGTGGAGGTCTGGAAGTACACAGCCGCCTCACCGATGCCGATCAGGCTGGGGCCGCGGTCCTTCACGCCCTGCGCGCCCTCGCCGTGGCACGTGATGCAGGTGTTGTTGTAGATCTGCTCACCCTTGCGGATCAACGCCGGGTCCTGCGAAGCGTTGGCTGTCTGCGGCTCCGGGGCGATCGCGCTGTACAACGCGCCGACACCGATCAGAGCCACGAACAACGCGAGCAGTCCGGAGATCCGCCGACGCCGCTTGGAGGAGCGGGCTTGCTTGCGCGTCGCCTTGCTCTCCCCGGCGGCTTCCGCCTTCTTACTCGTCATGGTGATGGGCAACCTTGCTGGAGTCAGTTCGGGTTTCGGTTATCCGGTGTGGCGACCGTGTCAGGGGACGATGTAGATCACGGCGAAGAGGCCGATCCACACGATGTCGACGAAGTGCCAGTAGTACGAGACCACGATCGCGGCGGTGGCCTGAGCGGGCGTGAACTTGCTCATCCGGGTGCGGATCAGCAGGTACACGAAGGCGATCAGACCGCCGATCACGTGCAGACCGTGGAAACCGGTGGTCAGGTAGAAGACCGTGCCGAACCCGCCGGAGGGGATGGTGACACCCTCGTGGATCAGGTTCACGTACTCGATCGCCTGACCGGCCACGAAGATCGCGCCCATCACCAGCGTGAGGGTGTACCAGCGCCGCAGCCCGAACACGTCGCCCTTCTCGGCGGCGAACACACCGAGCTGGCAGGTGACCGACGAGAGGATCAGGATCACCGTGAACGGCGTGGCGAACGGCAGGTTCAGGTGGATCGGCTCACCGCCGGGGGTGAGCGGGGGCGGCCAGTGACCCGTGGAGTTCTGCGCCTTCACCGTGAAGAACATGGCGAACAGCCCGGCGAAGAACATCAGCTCACTGGACAGCCACACGATGGTGCCCACACTGACCATGTTCGGCCGGTTCAGCGAGTGCACACGCTGGCTGATCGAAGGCGCTGCTGTTGTCACGCGACGCATTATGGCTTGCGGATATTCACCTCGCCCGGTCGGGTACCGGTTGGGCCGTGGGGCGTGTCGCGGGCCGCTGGCGATAGCATCAGCAAGGTCGTGAACAGGACTGGTGAGTAGCCGGAGGGCGCTGAAGATATGAGCACGCAGCCGCTGACGATCCTTGTCTTCAGCCACCGCCCCCAGGTGCGCGAGAGCATCATCACAGCAGTCGGCCGCCGACCCGCGGCCGACCTCGGCAGGGTGACGTTCGTCGAGGCGGAAACGGTCGCCGACGTGATCTACCACATGGACGAGGGCGACTGTGACCTGGCGATCCTCGACGGGGAGGCGCAGCCGACCGGCGGAATGGGCCTGTGCCGCCAGCTCAAGCACGAGATCGAGGACTGCCCGCCGATCGTGATCGCGGTCCGCCGGAAGGACGACCGCTGGCTGGCCACCTGGTCGCAGGCGGACGCCGTGCTCGTGCACCCGCTCGACCCGCTGACGGCGGCGGAGACGGTCGCGGACGTGCTGCGCTCGCACAAGTTGCCCGTCGTCCGGGGCTGAGCCGGATGCGGCGCGATACCTGGCCTGCGCTGCTCAACCACTTAGTCGACGGCGGTGACCTGACCGCCGAAGACACCGCGTGGGCGATGAACGAGATCATGTCCGGCAACGCCACGAACGCGCAGATAGCGGGGTTCGCGGTGGGACTGCGCGGCAAGGGCGAGACACCAGCCGAGATCGCCGGAATGGCGGCCGGGATGCTCGAGCACGCCACCCGCGTACCGCTGGCCGCCCGCGCGGTGGACGTGGTCGGCACAGGCGGCGACCGGTCCGGCAGCGTGAACATCTCGACGATGAGCGCGCTCGTGACGGCGGCGGCCGGGGTGCCGGTGGTCAAACACGGCAACCGGTCCGCGTCGTCCAAGGCGGGCACGGCGGACGTGCTGGAACTGCTGGGCATAGCGATCGGCCTCGGCCCGGCGGGAGTGCTCAGCTGTGTCGAGGAACTGGGCATCGGCTTCTGCTTCGCGCCCGTCTACCACCCGGCGCTGCGGCACGCCGGTCCCGTCCGCAGTGAGCTGGGGATCCCCACGGCGTTCAACACACTGGGGCCGCTGACGAACCCGGCGCAGCCCGCGGCGGGACTGATCGGCTGCGCGTTCGAGCGGCTCGCCCCCGTGATGGCGGAGGTGTTCGCCGCCCGTGGGGCGTCGGTGCTGCTCGTGCGTGGAGACGACGGGCTCGACGAGATCACCACCTGCGCGACGACCACGGCGCGAGTGGTCGAGGGCGGCAAGGTCCGGACCGAACGTATCGATCCGGCTACATTTGACGTCCCCCTGGCGACACCAGCAGACCTGCGCGGCGGCGACGCGGCACACAACGCGGAAGTGGTGCGCCGGATGCTCGCGGGGGAAAAGGGCCACGTGCGCGATGCCGTGCTGTTGAACGCCGCGGGCGCGGTGGCCGCGTATCGGGGCTTCACGGACGATCTGACGGCCGATCTCCGCGCCGGAATGGACCAAGTCGCCGACGCGGTTGATTCGGGCGCGGCGACGGCCCTGCTGGACCGCTGGGCGGCGCTGTCGGCGGCCCTGGCCAAGTAGACCGCACGACGAGGTGCAAACCACAACGGCTCGCACGCAAGTGCAGAGCAGGCGGCGTGCGCGCAAGCGCAGAGTGGTGCTTCGGGGGTCATAAAACATGCGCCGGGAAGAACACGACGCGAAGACCTCCTGCCCAGAGGTCAGCCCCCGGCGAGGGAAATCTTGAACCCTCAAACCAACGGCAAAGGGCCTCCCACCACAGGCGGGAAGCCCAGAGCCGAAAGAAAAGTCAGTCCTTGTCAGGCTGAGTGTGGTACTCGAACACCAGCCCACCAACGGTGATCAAGATCAGCACCATGCCGATCACGATCAACCAGATGTGGAAGAAAGCCAGAGCGAACCCGGTCAGTGCCGCCGACGCGGCCACACCCACCGGCCAGTAGCTGCCCGGGCTGAAGAAGCCCAGCTCACCGGCACCGTCGCTGACCTCGGCGTCCGGGTTGTCCTCTGGGCGCTCTTCGACGCGGCGGGCCACGAAGCTGAAGTAGCTGCCGACGATCAGCGACAGGCCACCGGTCAGCGTCAGCCCGACGATGCCGACCACCTCCTTGGCCCACAGGCCGTAGAGGATCGCCGCCACGAAGAAGAACGACGTGCAGATGTGGAAGATCTTGGCTTCGACCTTCATTGGTTCTCTCCCCTGCCCCTCAGCCCGACGCCGTCCGCGCGGTGCGGTCGGTGTTGAACGGGGACGTGGTCGTCGCGTACGGAGCACACAACTGGCCGCAGTTCATCTGGGTCAGCGCCTCGGACGTGGTGTACGGCGCGCCCGTGCTCGGGTTGGTCTGGCCACGCAGGCTGATGAACTGGTCGAACTGCTCGCCTGGCAGCGCGCGGACCTCGAAGTTCATGAAGGCGTGGTACGAGCCGCAGAGCTCGGCACACCGGCCGACGAACGAACCGGGGCGGGCGATCTTGTTCTGGAACGTGTTGTCCTGGTTGTTCTTCTCCGGGTACGGGAAGACGTCCCGTTTGAAGTGCATCTCCGGCACGTAGAACGAGTGGATCACGTCACGCGACCGCAGCTGGTACTCGACCGTGCGCCCGGCTGGCAGGACCAGCAGCGGGATCTCCCTGCTGCTGCCGACGGTGTGGATCTCGCCGCCACCCGGTGCCGTCGGCTTCCTGCCGCCGACCTCCTTGTAGCTGAAGTCCCAGTTCCACTGGAAGGCGAGTGCCTCGACCTTCACGTCCGGCTTGTCGGTCTCGGCGAGCACCTTGTTCTCGGTGCTCGCGGTGAAGACGAACAGCACGACGACGATGATGACCGGCACACCCGTGTAGATCAGCTCGAGCGCGTTGTTGTACTGCGTCTGCTTGGGCAGCTTGTCGGACTTCTTGCGGTGGAACGCGACCGGCCACAGGATCAACACCCACGTGATCACACCGACGACCAGCGACGCGATCACCGACCCGGTCCACAGCTTGCGCATGTCCTCGGCCTGCTCGGTGACACCGACGGGCCAGCCGAACCGCAGCACCTCGTCGGTCGAGCAGCCGGTCACCGCGAACGCGACCAGGCCGACCAGCCCGATGACCTTGGCCAGCCTGCGCTTGCGCGAGCGCTCCTCTTGGCTCACCGTTCGCTCTCCTCCTTGCCGCGACTTGCAGCGATTGCTCCTGCGGGAGCGTAGCTCAGCGACATATGTGACGCGGATCAGGGGCCGGGGCGCGTCGCCCACGTTCCGTGTCCGGGCATACTGGCCATTCCAACACCACTCGAATGGAAGGTTCTCAAGAGAGTGTGCGGTCTGCTTGGCCTGGTCTGCCCTTCCGAACTCGACGCCGACACGGCCCGCGCCGCGGTCGACGCCGCGCTGCGCTGCCAGCGGCACCGCGGTCCCGACGAGAGCGGTACCTGGGCCGACCGCGGGGTCATCTTCGGGTTCAACCGGTTGTCGATCGTCGACATCGCGCACTCCCACCAGCCGCTGCACTGGGGCCCGGTGGACGCGCCGAACCGGTACACCATCCTGTTCAACGGCGAGGTGTACAACTACCTCGAGCTGCGTGCGGACCTCAAGCGCGAGTTCAACCTGAAGTTCGCCACGGACGGCGAGGCCGAGGCGATGGTGGCCGCGTACCACTTCTACGGCCCCGATGTGGTGAAGCGCTTCCGCGGCATGTTCGCCTTCCTGATCTGGGACTCGTACAAGGGCGAACTGTTCGGCGCGCGTGACCCGTTCGGCATCAAACCGCTGTTCTACACCTCCGGCCCCGGCGGGATGGCGTTCGCCAGCGAGAAGAAGAGCCTGCTCGCGCTCAGCCGCGCACTGAGCGTGTCGCCGCGGATCGACAAGACCGCGTTGCAGCACTACGTCGTACTGCAGTACGTGCCGGAGCCGGAGACCATGCACGACACGGTCCGGCGGATCGAGTCCGGCACGTCGTTCAGGGTCACGCACGACGGCACGATGACCACCAACCGGTACTTCGACCCGGTGTTCCAGCCGTTGTCGGTCAGCCAGTACGAGTCCGGCCGCCTGCACTCGGACATCGCCGCTGTGATGCGCGACTCGGTCGCCAAGCACATGCGCGCGGACGTGACGGTCGGCTCGTTCCTGTCCGGCGGCATCGACTCCACCGCGATCGCGGCGCTGGCCAAGCAGCACAACCCGGACCTGATCACGTTCACCACCGGGTTCGAGCGCCAGGGCTACTCCGAGGTGGACGTGGCGGCGGAGTCCGCGGCGGCGATCGGCGTGAAGCACGTGGTCCGCACGGTGTCGGCGCAGGAAGTGATGGAGTACCTGCCGCTGATCGTGTGGTACCTGGACGACCCGGTGGCCGACCCGGCGCTGGTGCCGTTGTGGTTCATCGCCCGCGAGGCCAGGCAGTACGTGAAGGTCGTGCTGTCCGGCGAGGGCGCGGACGAGCTGTTCGGCGGTTACACGATCTACCGCGAGCCGATCTCCCTCGCGGCCTTCGAGAAGGTGCCGGGCGCGCTGCGCAAGGCGATGGGCAACCTGTCGACGAAGATGCCGGAAGGCAAGCGCGGCAAGGACTTCCTGCGCCGCGGCGCGCTGTCGCTGGAAGAGCGCTACTACGGCAACGCCCGGATCTTCCGCGACGACCAGATCCGGCGCGTGCTGCGGACGTTCAACCCGGCCATCGGCCACATGGACGTGACGGCGCCGCACTACCGCGCCTCGCGCGACTGGGACCCGGTGACCCGGATGCAGCACGTCGACCTGTTCACGTGGCTGCGCGGCGACATCCTGGTCAAGGCCGACAAGGTGACCATGGCCAACTCGCTGGAGCTGCGGGTGCCGTTCCTGGACACCGAGGTCTTCAAGGTCGCGTCCCGCATCCCGTTGGAAGAGAAGATCACCAAGGAGACCACGAAGTACGCGCTGCGTGCCGCGATGCGCGACATCGTGCCCGCGCACGTGCTCAACCGGCGCAAGCTGGGTTTCCCGGTGCCGGTGCGGCACTGGCTGCGTGAGGAGCTCTACGAGTGGGCCGCGGGCATCATCCGCGACTCCGGAACCGACCCGTTCCTGGACAAGGCCGCCATCCTGGAGATGCTCGAGGAGCACCGCCGCAACGAGATCGACCACAGCCGCCGGTTGTGGGCGCTGCTGGTGTTCATGATCTGGTACGGCATCTTCGTCGAGGGCCGGATCCGCCCGCAGGTCCCCGAGCCGCACTACCCCGTTCGTCTCTGACCATGAAAAAGGGGCCCCAGCTGGGGCCCCTTTTCCGTGCGCCTCAGAAGTCGAAGCCGCCGGGGCGGGCGTTGCGGTCCGCCACCAGGCCCGCGATCGTCGCGACGGCGATCTCGGGCGGGGTGCGCGACCCGATGTTCAGGCCGACCGGGCGGTGCACCCGCTTGATCTGCTCGTCGGGCACGCCCAGCGCCTTGAGCGCCTGCACGTGCGGGCCTTCGTGGCGGGGGTTGCCCATCACGCCGACCCACCTGACCGGGTACGCCAGCACGTCACGCAACACGGTGCCCAGCTCGTCGCGGTGGTGGTCGGTCACCACGACGTCGTAGGTGCCGTCCAACTCCGGCAGCGCCTCGGACGGCTCGTGGACGAAAGCGGAGAACCCCAGGTCCTGCGCGTAGCGCACGAGGTGCCGGGCCACCGGTGTGTCGAACACCGCGACCAGGCCGCGGTGCTCGACCTCCGGCACGACCCTGCCGTGCGCCACGTCGCAGGAGGGGTCTGTCATGACGGCAGGATCGCCGCGATGTCCTGCGCCGCTTCCGGGCCGAACGCGCCGCTGATCCGCGTCACGGCCTCGGCGGCGTCGAAGGTCCACTCCTGCGGGCCCATCGTCTCCAGGACGAGCACAGCGATGTAGGAGCCCAGCTGCGCGGCCCGCTCCAGGTCGAGGCCGTGGGACAGCCCGGCGAGGAACCCGGCGCGGAACGCGTCGCCGACGCCGGTCGGGTCGGCCTTGGCCAGCTCGGGCACGGCGGTCACGTGCACGACCGGGCCCTTGCGGTCGATGATCTCCGCGCCCTTCTCGCCGAGCGTGGTGATCCGCATGCCGACCTTGTCGAGCACCTCGGCCTCGGTCCAACCGGTCTTCTTGAGCAGCAGCTCCCACTCGTAGTCGTTGCTGAACAGGTACTTGGCGCCGACGAGGAACTCGCGGACCTGCTCGCCGTTCATCCTGGCCAGCTGCTGCGACGGGTCGACGGCGAAGGTGTAGCCGCGCTGGCGGCACTCCTGTGCGTGCCTGATCATCGCGTCCGGGTCGTCCGGACTGATCATCACCAGGTCGAGCTCGCCGACCTGGTCGACGATCGGCTTGATCTCGATCTGCCGGGACTCGGCCATCGCGCCCGCGTAGAACGAGGCGATCTGGGACATGTCTTCGTCTGTCGTGCAGACGAACCGCGCGGTCTGCGCCGTCTCGGAGATGTGCACTCCCCGGCAGTCGACGCCGTGCCGCTCCAGCCACGAGCGGTAGTCGTCGAAGTCCTTGCCCGCGGCGCCGACGAGGACGGGGTTGCAGCCGAGCACGCCCATTCCGAAGGCGATGTTCGCGCCGATCCCACCGCGGCGGACCTGGAGGTCGTCAACGAGGAAGCTGAGCGAGAGCCGGTGGATCTGTTCCGGCAGGACCTGCTCGGCGAAGCGTCCCGGAAAGTGCATCAAGTGATCGCTTGCGATACTTCCGGATACGGCAACGGGCACTTCAGCCCTCCTGTCTTGTGCGAGCGACGACGTCAGCCACCAGTGTCCCGCCTCGGCAGGACACACGACATCGCCACCCGTGCGGGTGGTTCACCGGCTGCCACACCACACTACCGAGCGGTAAGCATGGGAAGTTCGTTTTCCCCTCAATAACGTGAGGTCTGTGAACATCACCGAGGCCGATTCGATCGACGAGCTGATCGCCGACTGCGCCGACATCCCGCCATCCGTCCGGCAGTCCCCGGCTCAGGGATTCCCGCCGCAGCGGCTGGCACCGGCGTGGGAGGTCACCGAGGGCTGCCACGCACAGGTCAAGGACCTCGACGAGTACGTCTGACCCGTCCGCCGAGATCGTCTGACAGGGCGCGAAAGGGCCGCTGCCGAGTACGGCAGCGGCCCTTTTGTCGCTTTTGTCGCCCGTGGGGCTCAGTGGAACGAGTCGCCGCAGGCGCACGAGCCGGTGGCGTTCGGGTTCTCGATCGTGAAGCCCTGCTTCTCGATGGTGTCCACGAAGTCGATGACGGCACCCTCGACGTACGGGGCGCTCATCCGGTCGACGGCCACCTTGAGGCCGTCGAAGTCACGGTAGAGGTCGCCGTCGAGCGAGCGCTCGTCGAAGAACAGCTGGTACCGCAGACCGGCGCAGCCCCCTGGCTGGACGGCGATCCGCAGGTGCATGTCGTCGCGACCTTCCTGCTCGAGCAGTGCCTTGGCCTTGCTCGCGGCGTTCTCGGACAACGTCACGCCGTGCGTGGTCGCCGCTTCGGTCGTGTTCTCCTGCGCGGTCGTCATGACACTCCCTTGAAGATCCGACTACAGCGGTGCGAACACATCGCCGTGGTGTCTTATTCCATGGTGACACACGTTCGGGGGCAGTCGCCTTGACGCGTGGTCGCACGGCACCACCGCACCTGCCGCGCGACGTGGCGCATCCGGCGAACCAGCCGGTCGGGGCTTGTCATAACCTAGTGGACGTGAGGTTCCTGCGCCGCAATTCAGATGACAAGGCCGACACCGCCGCTGTCGAGGAGACAGGGGTCGATGTCGAGGAGCCCGCGAACCGCGCGTTCACGGCGGGCAAGGGCAAGCCGACGCCCAAGCGCCGCGACGCGGAGGCCCGCAGGCGCGGCCCGGTCGCGCCCGCTCCGCAGACCACGCGCGAGGCCATGCGCCGCGCGAAGCAGACTCGCCCGTCCAAGGACGAGCGCCGCGCCGCCACCGCGGAGCGCCGTGAGCGGATGATGGCGGGCGACGACAAGTACCTGATGCCGCGTGACCGCGGCCCGGTCAAGGCCTACGTGCGTGACCTGGTGGATTCGCGCCGCAACCTGCTCGGGCTCTTCATGCCGCTGGCAATTGTGGTGTTCGTCGCATTGCTGATGCCCAACCCGATCGTGCAGAACTACGCGACGCTCGTGTGCCTGGCGATGCTGATCATGATGATCCTCGAGGGCGTCATCAACGGCCGCAGGGTGACCAAGCTGGTCAGGGAGAGGTTCCCGAAGGAGACGGTCCGGGGCGCGTCGATCGGCTGGTACGCGTTCGTGCGGGCGAGCCAGATCCGCAAGCTGCGGGTGCCCAAGCCCCGCCTCAAGCCCGGCGACGCCATCCCCCGCTGAGTTTCCAGTCAGTTCTTCCCGGTGAACCGGCCCGTGCGAGTCACGCACGGGCCGGTTTCGGCTCACGGGGTCTGGGTGAGCCTCGGGTCGGTCGTGACGACGTCGTCGAGGACCGCGTCGATCTTGTCCAGCAGGCCCTGCTCCAGCACGACACCGGACGCCTTGACGTTCTCGGTGACCTGCTCGGGCCGGGAGGCGCCGATGATGGCCGACGAGACGTTCTTGTTCTGCAGCACCCACGCGACGGCGAACTGGGCCAGGCTCAGCCCGGCCTCGGCGGCCAGCGGCTTGAGCTGCTGGACGCGCTCGAGCACGTCGTCCCGCAACCAGCGACCGACGAAGTTCTTGCCGGACTCGTCGGTGGCCCGCGACCCCTCGGGAACCGGCTGGCCGGGCAGGTACTTGCCGGTCAGCACGCCCTGCGCGATCGGCGAGAACACGATCTGGCCGAGGCCCTCCCGCTCGGACGCGGGGATGACCTGCGACTCGATCACCCGCCACAGCATGGAGTACTGCGGCTGGTTGGAGATGAACGGCACCCGCAGCTCACGGGCCAGCGCGGCGCCCTGGGTGATCTGCTCGGCGGTCCACTCCGACACACCGATGTAGAGCGCCTTGCCCTGCCTGACCAGCTCGGCGAACGCCAGCATGGTCTCCTCGAGCGGGACCGTGCGGTCGAACCGGTGCGCCTGGTAGACGTCGACGTAGTCGGTCTGCAGCCGCTTGAGCGACGCGTTGGCCGACTCGATGATGTGCTTGCGGCCGAGGCCGCTGTCGTTGGGCCCCTTGGGGCCCGTCGGCCAGAAGACCTTGGTGAGGATTTCCAGGCTCTCCCGCCGCTGCCCGGCAAGCGCCCGCCCCAGCACCGACTCGGCGGCGGTGTTGGCGTAGACGTCGGCGGTGTCGAACGTGGTGATCCCGGCGTCGAGCGCCGCCCGCACGCAGGCGACCGCCTGCTCCTCCTCGACCTGCGAGCCGTGCGTGATCCAGTTGCCGTACGAGATCTCACTGACCGTCAGTCCACTGCGGCCAAGCCTCCGAAACTCCATGCCGACAACTTAACGCCAAATTCGTTCGCAACGCTAACCGTGTCCCCCAAGTCCGCCCAGGTCAGCTGCTCGCCAGCGCACAGACGACCAGGATCACCGTGACTGTCAGCTCACACGCCGCGCCGAGGACGTCGCCGGTGATGCCACCGAACCGCCTGCGGATGTGCGCGGTGAACACCGCCAGCGCGGCGGCGGCGAGCAGCACAGCGAGCGGCCCGGCCCACAGGCGGTCCGGAACGGCAGGAACCGCCGCGGCGGTGAGGAAAACGAACCACCCGGCAGGCACGTACACCGACTGGGACCCGGCGACCAGCGCCCCGAGCCCGTCCGGACGGGCCGCAGGCGTTCCCCGGCGGCAGCACCACGCGAAAGAGGCACGCCCCGCGGCGAACGCCAGCACGACCGCTCCCCAGTGGGCAGTCGCGAGCGCAACCGATTGCAGGCCCAGCACGACAACGAGGGCCACCACGGCGAACGCGCCGACGCCGCCGTCCTTCATCACGGCCAAAGCGCGCTCCGGCGGCCCGTAGCACCCGAGGCCGTCCACGGTGTCGGCCAGACCGTCGAGGTGCATTCCCCGCGTCGCCAACGCCACCAGGCCCACGCACAGAAACCCGCCGAGCAGGCCGTGCGCCCCCTGCAGCACGGCCGCCACGAGCAGGCCAAGAACCACCCCGACCAGGGGCGCCACGGCGATCGCCCGGCGTGCCCCGGCCGCGTCGACCCGCCCTGGCCGCAGCGGCAGCACCGTCAGCCAGGAGAAGGCGAGCAGCACTAGGCGTCGGCTGGGTCGGAGAGGTCGGCTGGGGCGGAGGTGTCCGTGTCGGCCGGACGGGCGGCGTCGGCCGGGCCGGAGATGTTGGCGTCCTGGAACGTCGCCATCTCCGCCAGGATCCTGGCCGCCATCGCCACCAGCGGCAGCGCGGTCAACGCACCCGAGCCTTCGCCGAGGCGCATGTTCATGTCCAGCAACGGCTCCAGGCCCAGCTGTTCGAGGGCCAGCTTGTGCGACGGCTCGGTGCTCTGGTGGCCCGCGACCCACCACAGGCGGGCGCCCGGGGCCAGCTCCTCCGCGACGAGGGCCGCCGCGCCCGACACCACGCCGTCGAGGATCACCGGTGTCCTGCGAACCGCCGCCTGGGCGAGGAATCCCGCCATCGCGGCGATGTCCGCTCCGGCCGTCGTGCGCAGCAGCGCCGCCGGGTCCGCGCTGACCTTGCGGGCGCGGCGCAGCGCGTCCCGGATCGCGGCCGTCTTGCGCATCCACGTCCGGTCGTCGATGCCGGTTCCCCTGCCGACCACCGCGACCGGCTCGGCGCCGGTCAGCGCCGCGACGATGACCGCGGCCGGGGTCGTGTTGCCGATGCCCATGTCGCCGGCGACCAGCAGGTCCGCGCCGCCGTCGACTTCCTGGTCGGCGATGGTCTTGCCCGCTTCGACCGCCGCTTTGACCTCGTCCTCGGTGAGCGCGTCCTCGTGGTCGATGGACCCGGAACCCTGCCTGACCTTGAACTCCGTCACCTGCTCCGGCGCGGCCGTCCGCACCGCGACCGACATGTCCACGACCCGGACCGTCGCACCGGCGGTCGCCGCGAGCACGTTCACCGCCGCACCACCGGCGAGGAAGTTCGCCACCATCTGCGCGGTGACCTCACTGGGGTACGCCGACACGCCCTTGGCCGCGACGCCGTGGTCACCCGCGAACACCACCACCCTGGGCCGGGTGAACGGCTTCGGCGGGCAGACGCCCTGGCACGCCGCCACCCACACCCCGAGCTCCTCGAGCCTGCCCAACGCGCCCGCGGGTTTGGTCAGCTGGTCCTGCCTGGCCAGCGCGTCCCGCTTGGCCGACTCGTCGGGTGGGGAAACGTACGGGAACACCCCGGAACCTCCATCAACGCAACCGCATCGGTATACCGGCCACGAGCAGGAGGACCTCGTCACAGCGTTGCGCCAACGCGGTGTTGAGGGCGCCGAGCTCGTCACGGAAGAGCCTGCCAGAGCGCGTGTGCGGGACAACGCCCAGCCCGACCTCCGACGACACCAGCACGACGCGGGCCTCGGTCGCGGCGACGGCCTCCACCAGCATCGCGCCCTCCCGGCGGACCAGGTCGAGCCCCGCGCCTTCCCACGCGCCTGCCGCGTCCATCACCCCGGTCAGCCACGTGGCGATGTCGTCGACCAGCGTCCAGCCCTTCGCCGCGCGCACCACGTCGGCGAGTTCCCGTGACGCCTCGACGGTCCGCCACGTGTGCGGCCGCCGGGCGATGTGCGTGTCTATCCGGGCCGTCCACTCCGGATCGGTCGGGTCCCTGCGGCCGGTGGCCACGTACAGGACCTCTTCGTCGGCGGGCAGCAGGCCCTCCGCGTGCGCCGACTTGCCGGAGCGTACCCCGCCCAAAACCAGTGTCCTGCGCGTCACGTGTCCCTCACGTAGCCGGGTGACATAGCCTCGGCCCAAAGCTACCGGTGAAGGCGGTGGATGTGGACTACCGATGGCGCTGCCAGGACGCGGGCGGCCGGGACGTCCCGGGCGACGAGCCCCTGTTCGGTGGCCAGACCGAGGCGGAGGACTGGCTCAGCCAGTCCTGGCAGGACCTGCTGGCCGCCGGGGTCGACCGCGTGACGCTGCTGCACGGCGAAGCCGAGGTCTACGGCCCAATGTCCCTGCACAGCTCGTGAGTGGTTTCCGGGGTTGGAACCCCGGAAAACACTCACGAGAGTTTCAGGCCAGGCGGTGCAGCCAGCCGTGGGTGTCCGGGGTCACGCCGCGTTGCAGGTCGTTGAGCGCCGCGCGGAGCTTCATGGTGACCTCGCCGGGCTGTCCGCCGTTGACGGTGAACTCGCCGGTCGAGTTCTTCACCGTGCCGACCGGGGTGATCACCGCGGCCGTGCCGCAGCCGAAGACCTCGGTCAGCTCGCCGGTCGCGGCCTTCTTCTCCCACTCGTCGACCGAGATCCTGCGTTCCTCCACTGTGTACCCGAGGTCGCGGGCCAGTGTCAGCAGGCTGTCCCGGGTGATGCCCGGCAGCAGCGCGCCCGACAGCTCCGGGGTCACCAGGCGGTCGCCGAACACGAAGAACAGGTTCATCGCGCCGACCTCCTCCACCCAGCGCCGCTCCACGCCGTCCAGCCAGACCACCTGGTCGCAGCCCTCTTCGACCGCTTGCGCCTGTGCGACGAACGACGCCGCGTAGTTGCCCGCGCACTTGGCCGCGCCGGTCCCGCCTGGCGCCGCGCGCACGTAGTCGGTGCAGATCCACACCTTCACCGGCTTCACGCCGCTGGCGAAGTACGGGCCCGCCGGGGAGGCGATCATCGCGTACAGGTAGTGGTTCGCAGGCCGGTTCACGCCCAAAGTGGACTCGTCGGAGATCATGAACGGCCGCAGGTACAGCGACGCCTCGGCGCGGTCGGGCACCCACCGGCTGTCGATGGACACCACCTGGTGCAGCGACTCGAGGAACAGGGACGTCGGCAGTTCGGGCATCGCCAGGCGGCGCGCGGAGTTCTGGAACCGCTCCGCGTTCGCGTCCGGGCGGAAGGCCACGATCGAGCCGTCCTGGTGGCGGTAGGCCTTGAGGCCTTCGAAGATCGCCTGACCGTAGTGCAGCACGGTGGCCGCGGGGTCCAGCGTGAGCGCGTGGTACGGCTCAAGCGAGGCGGAATGCCAGCCCTGGTCGCTGCTCCAGCGAATCGTCACCATGTGGTCGGTGAAATGCTGTCCGAAGCCAGGATCGGCCAATACCTCCGCGAGCCGCTCCGGGGTCGCCGGGTTCGGGCTGGAGGTCTGGTGGAACGACAGCGTGGACGTCATGGGTGCACGTTAGTCGGCGTCAGCGCCGCGAGAAAGTCGTCATCCCGAGGATCGGACGTCCTACTTTCGGGTACACCTGGGAATCGGGCGGCCCGGCGCGGATTGGCATCGAATTAGGCACCAATCCGAACTGTCCGCCACGGCGCCGCGACTAGGATGGCGCCGTGGTGAACAGTGGTGAGAACGCCGTGTCCGCTGGGACCGGATCCGACTTCCGCGTCGCGATCGTCGGCGCGCTGATGCCGTTCGGCCTCGGCCTGCTCGTGCTGCTCGGCTACGCGTGGCTGAGCTTCTTCGGCGCGATCCTCGGCCTGCTCGGCGCGCTGTGGTGGGCCCTGTGGTGGCGCAAGAAGCACAACAAGAAGTTCTTCCCGCGCGACGTCGAGGGCGGCCCGTTCGTGCTCACCCTCGTCCTCGCCGTCCTGTTGTTCATCGTCACGATCGCCGCCACGTAGGCCCCGGGCGCACTCAGCGCACGTTCGTCTGCACGAACGGCGGCTTCACGACCTCGAACCGCAGTTTCCGTCCCCGCACGTCCAGCGTGACCTCGGTACCGAAGTCGACATCCGCCGAAGTGTCGATCAGGGCGAGCGCGATACCGGTCTTGAGCGTCGGGGAGAACGTGCCTGACGTGGTCACGCCGATCTGCTTGCCGTCGGCGTCCAGCACGGCCATGTCCGGCCGCGGCACACCGCGCTCCAGCGCACGCAGGCAGCGCAGCCGCCGCGCGGGCTCCTTGCGCTCGGCCACGAGCGCCTCGCGGCCCCAGAACTCGTCCTTCTTCCAGCCCACCGCCCACGTCGACCCGGCCTGCACCGGGCTGATCTCCAGCGACAGTTCGTGACCGTGCAGCGGGTAGCCCATCTCGGTACGCAACGTGTCACGCGCGCCCAGGCCACAGGCCGTGGCGCCCGCCTCACGCAGCGCCTCCCACACGACCGGCGCGTCGCCCCATGCGGGGATCAGCTCGTAGCCGTGCTCGCCGGTGTAACCGGTGCGGCACACGCGCACGTTGATGCCACGCCACTCCGCGTCGCGGTAGGCCATGTACTCCAGCTCGGTGGGCAGTCCGAGTCCGTCGAGCAGTTCAGCCGAACGCGGGCCCTGCACGGCCAGCACGGCGTGGTCGCGGTGCTCGTCGGTGACTGAGATGCCCTCGGGCGCCGCGGCGATGAGCATGCGGGCGACCTCGGCGGTGTTGGCCGCGTTCGGCACGAGGAACACGTCCTCGCTGCCGACGAGGTAGACGATGATGTCGTCGACCGTGCCGCCGGTCTCGGTGCAGCACAGGGTGTACTGGGCCTTGCCCGGTGCGATCCGGTTCAGGTCGTTGGTCAGGCACCGGTTGACGAAGTCGGCCGCACCCGGTCCGGTCACGCGGACCTTGCCGAGGTGCGACACGTCGAAGATGCCCACGTCCTCACGGACCGCCGTGTGCTCGGCGACCACACCGGTCTTGTACTGGATCGGCATCTCCCAGCCCCCGAACGGGGCGAAGGTGGCGTCTAGGCTCGCGTGCAGGTCGTGCAAGGGCCCTCGTAGCAGCTGCTCAGTCACGCCAGCGAACGTTACAGCGCGCCCGCACCTACTTTCGGGCGTACCTGGAGGTGACGGCGCCCGCGACACAGCCGACGACCATCACGAGCACCACGACAGCCAGGTACTTCACCGACATGTTCATCCCGATGAGCACCGAGAGACCCAGCCCGAAACACGCCGCCCGGCGCGGCCACGCCCGGTCCGACGGCAGCAACAGGCGGGCGGCGGCGTTGGTGAACGCGTAGTAGAACAGCAGCAGGCACGCGGCGATGCCGATCGCCTGCGGCGGGTTCAGCAGACCGGCGGCGACGGCCACGGCGGCACCACTCAGGCAGGCGGCGGGGGCGGACACCCCGCGTGAGCCGACGATCGCCAGCGCGGGTGGTACGTCGGAGAACTCGGCCATCGCGCTGAGCGTGCGCCGGATCGACCCGATCGCCAACAACAGCCCGTACGCCGTGGCGATCCCGGCGACACCAGCCATCAGTGGCTGGAGTGACAACGCGTCGGCGGCGGCGAGCGCGTCCATCAGCGGCGCGGGTGACAGCGCCAGCCGCGGTCCGCCCAGCTGGTGCAACGCGGCGCTGCCGACGGCGACGGTGACGGCGAGGGTGCCGACCATGATCACCGGGACGGCGACGTGCAACTGACGGGCCGAGTACTCCTGCTCGGACGAGGAAGTGACGTACTCGAACCCCAGGAAGCCGAAGAACATCGCCCCGGCAGCGGCGAGCAGGCCACTGGCGTCGTCCGCACCCGCGACATCGGCGGGTAACGGCAACGGCGGTGGTGGCGCGATGGCGAACGCCACAGCTATGAACAACGCCATACCGATGAGCGTGATCACCATTACGGCGATGGCCACGCCACGGGACGGGCGGACCCCGAACGCGTCGGCGACAGCGGCGACGAGACTCACCACGATCGCCGCCACGACCGGCTGCTCCGGTACGACGTACACACCGAACGTGCCCGCGATCGCGGCACCGGCCACGATGCGACCGACCAGCGCGGCACTCCCGGCCATCCGGCCGGGCAGAAGCCCCAGCTGGTGGCGGCTGTACAGGTAGCCGCCGCCCACGCCGACGAACCGGCGCGACTGGTCGGATGTGGAGAAAGCGCTGCACAGGGCAGCCAGGAACGCGACGACGGCACCGGCCAGCAGCCAGGTACCCGCAGCCGCTGCCGCGGGCGAGACGGCGACCAGCAGCCCGGCACCGAGCATCCCCGACAGGCCGGGGATGATCCCGGCGGTGGCCCTCAGCCGGTCCGACACGGCTCGTTGCACCTGGACACAGTGTCAGACGGGGCCGGTGTACCGGAACAGCGGGCCACTTGGTTCACTCGTTTTCTCCATCACCCTGGCGGGTCACAAGGCCGCCGGTGGTCGTTAGCATGCGTCACTAAACAAGCCCGACGAGGAGTAGCCCGTGACCGCCCCCAAACTAGCCCTGTCCGAACAAGCAGCCGCTGATATCACCGCCGACGTCGTGGTGGTCGGGACAGTGCAGCAGGACGGCGATGGCTTCACCCTCGCACCGGGTGCCGATGCCGTCGACGCCGCGTTCGACGGTTCGCTCGTCGACGTGCTGACCAGCCTCGGTGCGACCGGCAAGGCGGAAGAGGTCGTGAAGCTGCCGACGCTCGGCAAGCTCAAGGCCGGTGTGGTGCTGGCAGTGGGCCTCGGCAAGCAGGACCCGACCTCGGAGCAGGTCCGTCGTGCGGCGGGCGCGGCGGCCCGTGCGCTGTCGGGTGTGAAGCGCGCGCACAACCTGCTGTCCCAGGTGGACTTGCAGGCAGCGGTCGAAGGAACCGTGCTCGGTGCGTACACCTTCACCGAGTACAAGTCCGACGCGGGCGACGGCCCGGTCGGCCGTGTCGACTTCGCGGCGGAGAACTCCAAGGAGAACAAGGCGACGCTGAAGGCCGCGACGGCGATCGCGGAAGCGGTGTCGACGGCCCGTGACCTGATCAACACCCCGCCCAACGACCTCTTCCCCGCCTCCTTCGCCGACCGCGCGGCCAAACTGGGCGAAGCGGCGGGCCTGACGGTCGAGGTGCTCGACGAGAAGGCGCTGCGCAGGGGCGGCTTCGGCGGCATCCTCGGCGTGGGCAGCGGCTCCTCGCGGCTGCCGCGCCTCGTGCGGCTGTCCTACAAGGGACCGAAGGCGTCGAAGAAGGTCGCGCTGGTCGGCAAGGGCATCACGTTCGACACGGGCGGTATCTCGCTCAAGCCCCCGGCCAACATGGAGGAGATGACCTCCGACATGTCCGGCGCGGCGGCGGTCGTGGCGTCGGTCGTGCTCGCGGCGAAGCTGAAGTACCCGCTCGAGGTGATCGCGACCGTGCCGATCGCGGAGAACATGCCGTCGGGAACGTCCTACCGGCCCGGCGACGTGCTGACGATGTATGGCGGCAAGACGGTGGAAGTGCTGAACACCGACGCGGAAGGAAGGCTGATCCTCGCCGACGCGATCGTGCGCGCGGGCGAGGACAACCCGGACTACCTGATCGAGACCGCGACCCTGACCGGCGCACAGCTGGTGGCGCTGGGCAAGCGCACGGCGGGCGTGATGGGGTCCGACGACTTCCGCGACCGCGTGGCCCGCATCGGCCAGGCAGTGGGCGAGAACTCGTGGGCGATGCCGCTGCCGGACGAGCTGCGTGGCGACCTGGACTCACGGATCGCGGACCTGGCGAACGTCACCGGCCACCGCTGGGGCGGAATGCTGGCGGCGGGCCACTTCCTGAAGGAGTTCGTCCCGGCCGACCTCGAGTGGGCGCACATCGACGTGGCAGGCCCGGCCTACAACAGCGGCGGTGCGTTCGGCTACACCGCCCGCGGCGGCACGGGCGTACCGGTCCGCACGATCGCGGCGGTCCTGGCCGACATCGCCGAGAACGGCTGACAACCCCAAGGCACACGGTCCCTCTGTCCACTGGGCAGAGGGACCTTTGTCGTTCAGCGCAGGACGAGTTGCGCGGCGTGCACCCCTTGGTCGGCGAGTGTGTCGTGGAGCATCCGCGTGTAGACCGACTCGGCCGCGTAGGCGATGCCCGACACCGCGCGGCCACGGTAGTGAACAGCAAGGTGCCGTGGCCCCTGTGCCGCATGTCCGGCACAACCGCGTGGACCACCGCTGCCGCAGCCACAACGCTGAGTGCCAGCGCGCTTCTGATGTCCGCCACTGTGGTGTCCAGGACGGGCTCTGCGAGGTCTCCGTCCGGCAGCCGAATCCAGGACCTGACACAGCAACCAGCGAAGCCCACAGCCAGCCTGCGCTAGTGCAGAGCAACCGCAGCCCGAGAAGACTTGCGCGCAAGCGCAAGCCGTCAGCATCGCGCCTGCCCACCCATCGACCAGACCCCACTTGCCCGCTGGCCGATCAGGCTCGGGTTGCGCACCAGCCGATAGGGTTGGCTCTCCCTCACTCCGCCTGGATCGACAACGTGAAAAAGGCCCTTCCCGTCGTTCGGCGGGAAGGGCCTTTCTCGTTGCTGCCGCTACAGACCGAGTTCGGCCTCGAAGTTGCCTTCCTGCAGGCGGCGCTTGATCGTCGTCAGGAAACGACCGGCGTCCGCGCCGTCCACCAGGCGGTGGTCGTAGGTCAGCGACAGGTACACCATCGAACGGATCGCGATCGAGTCCGCGCCGTTCTCGTCGGTGATCACCACTGGGCGCTTCACCACCGCACCGACTCCGAGGATGCCCACCTGCGGCTGCAGGATGATCGGGGTGTCCGACAGGGCTCCCGCCGTACCGAGGTTGGTCAGTGAGAAGGTTCCGCCTGCCAGCTCGTCCGGCTTGATCTTGTTCGACCTCGCGCGGGCCGCGAGGTCCGCGATCTTGCCTGCCAGGCCCGTCAGGTTGAGGTCACCCGCGTTGTGGATGACCGCGTTGAGCAGGCCCTTCTCCGTGTCGATCGCGATCCCGAGGTGCTCGGCACCGTGGTAGGTGACCTCTTTGGCCTCCTCGTTGATCGACGCGTTCAGCTTCGGGTGCTGCTTGAGCGCTTCCACCGTCGCCTTGGCGAAGAACGGCAGGAACGTCAGCTTCACGCCTTCGCGGGCCAGGAAAGAGTCCTTCGCCTGCTGCCGCAGCCGGGCGATCTTGGTGACGTCCACTTCGAACAGCTGCGTCAGCTGAGCCGAGACCTGCAGCGACTCACGGGTGCGCTGCGCGACGATCTGGCGCAGCCGCGGCAGTTTCTCGGTCTTGCCGCGCAGTGCGGACGCCTCGGCGGTCGGCGCGGCCGACGGGGCCGGAGCCGCCGCTGTCGCTGCCGGGGCCGCGGGAGCGGGCGCGGGCTTCTTCTTGGCCTCGACCGCCGCGAGCACGTCCTGCTTGCGGATGCGGCCGCCGACACCGGTACCGGTCACCGAGGACAGGTCGATGTCGTTCTCGGACGCCAGCTTGCGCACCAACGGCGTCACGTACGGCGCGTCGCCGCCTGCCGAGCCGTTGTTCTGCGCAGCCGGAGCGGGCGCTGGCGCCGGTTCGGGCTTGGGCGCCGGGGCCGGTGCTGGTGCCTGGGCGGGAGCCGGGGCCTGGGCGGCGGGCTCGGGTTTCGGTTCCGGCTTGGGCTCGGGCTTCGGTTCCGGCTTGGGCTCCGGTGCCTGCTGTGCTGGTGCCGCGTCGGCCGAGCCGACCACCGCGAGCTGGCCGCCGACCTCGACGGTGTCGTCCTCGCCCGCCGTGATCTCCAGCAGCGTTCCGGCCACCGGGGACGGGATCTCGGTGTCCACCTTGTCGGTGGACACCTCCAGCAGCGGCTCGTCGACCGCGACCGAGTCGCCGACCTGCTTGAGCCAGCGGGTCACGGTGCCCTCGGTGACGCTCTCGCCGAGCTCCGGCATCGTCACCGGGGTTCCGGACGCCGCGCCGCCACCACCGCCGGACGAGGCCTGCGGGGCAGGCTCCGGCTCGGGGTCCGGCTCTGGCTCGGGCTCCGGCGCAGGAGCTTCCTCCTGCTGCGGTGCCGACTGCTGGGGCGCCGACTGCTCGGGCGCCGAATCCCCACCGGAGGCGCCGCTGCCGTCACCGATCACCGCGAGTTCCGCGCCGATCTCGACGGTCTCGTCCTCCTGGGCGACGATGCGCTCAAGCACACCGGCCGCGGGCGACGGGATCTCTGTGTCGACCTTGTCGGTGGAGACTTCCAGCAAGGGCTCGTCGACCTCGACGGTGTCGCCCACCTGCTTCAGCCACCGGGTGACCGTGCCCTCGGTGACACTCTCACCAAGGGCCGGCATCTGGACGGAGAAGGCCATTGTTTCGCTTACTCCTCGTGCGTTTGAGCTTGGCTGACCTCGAGCCCGTGCGTCAGCCGTGCACGTGCAGGGGCTTGCCGGCAAGGGCGAGGAATGCCTCGCCGATGGCTTCGGTCTGCGTTGGGTGTGCGTGGATCAGCGGGGCGACGTCTTCCGGATACGCCTCCCAGCCGTAGATCAGCTGTGCCTCGCCGATGAGTTCCCCGACTCGTTCACCGACAAGGGTCATGCCGACCACGGGGCCGTCCGGTGCCTTGATGACCTTAACGCCCCCGGACGTCTTCAGGATCTTGCTCTTGCCGTTGCCGGCGAGGTCGTAGACCAGGGTTTCCGCCGAGCCGTACTTCTCCTTGGCCGCGGCCTCGGTCAGGCCGACCGACGCCACCTCCGGCTTGCAGTACGTCACGCGCGGGATCCCGGCCTCGTCGATCAGCTTCGGGTTCTGCCCGACGATCTGCTCGGCCACGAAGATGCCCTGCTGGAAGCCGCGGTGCGCGAGCTGCAGGCCTGGCACGATGTCGCCGACGGCGTACACGTTAGGCAGGTTGGTGCGCAGCCGCTCGTCGGTGAGCACGAAACCGCGGTCCATGGTGACCCCGGCCTCCTCGTAGCCCATCGCCGCGGTGTTCGGGCCACGGCCGACGGCGACCAGCAGCAGGTCCGCCTCGAACTGGTCACCGGACTCCAGCGACACGGTGACCGCGTCGTCGGTCTGGGTGGCGCCGGTGAACCGCACGCCGGTCTTGAACTTGATGCCGCGCTTGCGGAAGGCGCGCTCGAGCTGCTTGGAGGCGTACTCGTCCTCCAGCGGGACCAGCCGGGGCAGCGCCTCGACGATGGTCACCTCGGCCCCGAAGGAGCGCCACACGCTGGCGAACTCGACACCGATCACGCCGCCGCCGAGCACCACGACCCGCTCGGGCACGTAGTCCAGGTTCAGCGCCTGGTCGGAGGTGATGATCCGGCCGCCGATGTCCAGGCCGGGCAGGGTCTTGGCGTACGACCCGCTGGCCAGCACGACGTTCTTGCCGGTGTAGCGGGTGCCGTCGACGTCGACCGCGTTCGGCGCGACGAACGTGCCCGTGCCCTCGACCATCTTGACCTTGTTCAGCTTCGCCAGGCCCTGCAGGCCCTTGTAGAGCTGCGAGATCACGCCGTCCTTGTACGAGTTCACGCCATTGATATCGATGCCTTCGAGCGAGCTCTTGACCCCGAACTGGTCACCTTCGCGCACGTTGTCGGCGATCTCGGCGGCGTGCAGCAGCGCCTTCGTCGGGATGCAGCCGCGGTGCAGGCAGGTTCCGCCCAGCTTGTCCTTCTCCACCACGATCACGGACAGGCCGAGTTCGGCGGCGCGGAACGCGCAGGCATAACCGCCCGACCCGCCACCCAAGATCACCAGGTCAGCGGAGGTGTCACTCACAAGGTCTCCTCGCGAAGCTTTCGTCTCTTTCGGACCACGCCGGTGGGCGGGAGGTCCGACCACACGCCATCTTGTCACTTCACCGGGCAGGCTTGCGAACTGGCCAGGTGTGTCGTGCGGGTGCACAGGTACGTCTCAGGTCACCGGTGGAGAATGTGCGATATCGGACAGTGAAGGAGGTCGTCCAGGTGGGGATTTTCGACAAGCTGCGCCGCAAGCCGAAGGCAGGCGTCACACGCACCGCCACCTCGAAGGACATCGATCACCTGGCGGCGTGGGCCCAGTCCAGGCGGGGTGTCGAGGCGTACGTCGAGCCGCGCACCAATGTGACACATACGACTGTGGTCCTCATCGCCTCCGACGGCGAGTGGACGCGCAGGCGCATCGACGACGAGGCCGCCGCCCGGAGCTTCGGCAAGAAGCACAGCATCCCGGTGTACGACGCGGGGATCGTCGGCTACCCACAGCGCATGCGCGACTACACCCGGCGCAAGGCCGAGGAGGAGAAGCGCCGCAACTCCTGAACCCGGGACCTCAGGACTTCAGCGCGAACGTGACGCCGGGCGTGGCGGGTTCGCCCGCGCGGGGCAGCCAGTGGTCGGCGACGGGCAGGGTGCCGTCCAGGGCGGCCAGCACCGCGTCACGGGCCAGCGGCAGCACCTCGGCGACGGTCACGTCGCGGCCCAACTCCCAGCTCAGCGACGTCACCCCGGCGTCGCGGATGCCGCACGGCACGATCCGGTCGAAAGCGGTCAGGTCGGCGTTGCAGTTGATCTCGAAGCCGTGCATGGTCACGCCGCGCTGCACGCGGATGCCGATCGCGGCGATCTTGCGCTCGGGCCCGCGCGAGTCGGCGGCCAGCCAGACCCCGCTGCGGCCCTCGACCCGGCCGGTCGCCAGGCCGAACCGGGCGCACACGGAGATCAGCGCCTCCTCGATCCGCCGGACGTACTGCACGACGTCGATCGGATCGGCCAGGTGCACGATCGGGTAGCCGACCAACTGGCCCGGACCGTGCCAGGTGATCTTGCCGCCGCGGTCGACGTCGATCACGGGCGTGCCGTCGGCGGGGCGCTCGTCGGGCTGGGTGCGCTTGCCCGCGGTGTAGACCGAGGGGTGTTCGAGCAACAGCAGCGTGTCGGGGGCGGTGCCGGAAGCGCGGGCGTCGGCCAGTTCACGCTGGAGGTCCCACGCGGCGAGGTAGTCGACGACGCCGATCTCACGCGTGTCCACGGGTCGCGTGGTGGCACGGCAGGATGTCTCGATCACGGGGAAACCCTACGCTCCCGGAGCGGGATCAGCCGCAACGCGGCGGCAACCAGCAGCCCGACAGCGGTCACCCCGAGCGTGCCGCCCAGCACGTCGGTGAACCAGTGCACGTCCAGCAGCACCCGGCAGGCGGCGCTGATCACGACCAGCGTGACGCCGAGCGCGATCGCCTTGCGCAGCAGGTGGCGCGCCAGCCAGCCGCACAGCACGATCCCGGTGAACGCGACGCTGGCCATCGACACCACGTGCCCGCTGGGGTAGCTGAAGTCCACATAGTCCCGTGGCCGGACCCGTTCGTACACGCCCTTGAACAACGACACGGCACGGCACGCGGCGAGCAACACCATGCACCGCAGGAGAACGTTCACCACGAAGGCGTCGCGCCGCGCCCGGACCGCCGCGATCGCGAGGACGAAGAACCACACGATCGGCTGGACCGGTCCGAGGATGTCGGACACCACCCAGATCACGGTGCCCGCGGTCGTCTGCCAGATCCCGCCGGTGATGTCGGACACGGCGAGATCCAGCGACCACGCCGAATCCCGCACCAGGTACCCGAGCAGGAGAAACGTCACGAGCAGGGCAAGTCCCCACGCACAAGCTCGGGTCAACGCTTGGCCACCGAGCCCAACGCCTCGTCCACGGTGGTGTACGCGAACGCGAAGCCGTTGTCCTGCAACACCTTGGGTATGACGTGCTGGCTGGCGAGCGCGCCTTCGTCGGCCAGTTCGCCCAATGCCAGCCGCAGCGCGAACTTCGGCGCGACCCACGGCGCGGGCCTGCCGAGCGCGCGGCTCAGCGCCCGGGTGAACTCGGCGTTGGTCACCGGGTTGGGCGCGGTCATGTTCACCGGGCCGCGCACCGATTCGGTCCTGAGGATGTGCAGCACGGCGTTGATGTGGTCGGCCTGGTGGATCCACGGCATGTACTGGCGCCCGTCGCCGAGCCGCCCGCCGAGCATGAACGAGAACAGCAGCCGCAGCGGACCGAGCAGCCCGCCGTCCTTGCTGAGCACGAGCCCGGTCCGCAGGATCGCGACGCGGGCGCCCGCGTCCACCGCCGCCTGGGTGGCACCTTCCCATTGCTTGCACATCTGGGACAGGAAGCCGACGCCGGGCGGCGTGGTCTCGTCGACGACGCGGCCGCCCGTGTCGCCGTAGTAACCGACAGCGGAAGCGTTGACCAGCAAGGGGATGTCGCGTTCGGCGACCTCGGCGGCGAGCACCTCGGTCGGTTCGACGCGGCTGTCGAGGAGTACCTGCTTGCGCGCGTTGCTCAGCCGGGTCAGCGTGATCGGGGCGCCGCAGAGGTTCACGACCGCCTCGGCGCCATCCAGTGCCCCGTCGTCGATCCGGCCCGACGGCGGATCCCACGAGCGCTCGTCCGGCGCCGACGCCGTGCGCCGGACCAGCCGCACCACGTCGTGGCCTTCGCTGCGCAGCGCCGAAACGAGCAGGGTCCCGATCATGCCGGACGAACCGGCGACGACGACGCGCATGGGCCGATCCTAGTGAGGAACGCCCATTCGCGCCGATCCGCCCGAACGGGTGGTCACAGCTGCGGCGCGACCTCGGCCGCGATCAGTTCGAGGTGGTCGAGGTCGTTGAGGTCCAGCACCTGGAGGTAGATCCGGCTGACACCGGTGCTCTCGCGCCACTGCCCGATCCGGTCGACGATCTCGGCCGGGGTTCCGGCCAGTCCGTTGCGCTTGAGCTCGTCCACGTCCCGGCCGATCACGCCTGCTCGCCGCGCGACCTGGGCGTCGTCCCAGCCGACGCAGACGACCTGCGCGATGGACCGGACCATGCCCGCCGGGTCGCGGCCGATCGCCCGGCAGGCGTCGTCGACCCGCTCGTACTGCGCGGCGGCCACGTCCTGGGTGGTGAACGGCAGGTTGAACTCGTCGGCGAACCGGGCGGCCAGCGCCGGGGTGCGCTTGGTCCCCCGACCGCCGATGATCACCGGCGGCCGTGGCCGCTGCGCCGGTTTCGGCAGCGCGGGCGAGTCGGTGACCTGGTAGTGCTTGCCCGCGTACGAGAACCTCTCGTGCAACGGGGTGGTCCACAGGCCGGTGATCACCTCGAGCTGTTCGGTGTACATGTCGAATCGGTCACCCAGTTCGGGGAACGGGATGCCGTACGCGGCGTGTTCCTCGGCGAACCAGCCGCTGCCGATGCCGAACTCGACACGGCCGCCGGACATCTGGTCGACCTGGGCGACGGTGATGGCGAGCGGTCCTGGCAGCCGGAAGGTCGCCGCGCTCATCAGGGTGCCCAGCCGGACGCGGCTGGTCTGCACCGCGAGCCCGGCGAGCGTGGCCCACGCGTCGGTCGGGCCGGGCAGCCCGTCGACCGTCCCCATCTTGAGGTAGTGGTCGGAGCGGAAGAACCCGTCGTAACCGGCGTCCTCGGCGGCTCGCGCGACCTTCAGCAGGTCGCCGTAGCCGGCCCCTTGCTGCGGTTCGGTGAAGATCCTCAGTTCCACCGCCCCAACGTAACTCAGTGGTCACGCCGGATCCCATCGATCATATGGATCAGAACGGTGAACACCTCGGCACTGGCCTTCTTCGAGTCGCTCGCCTCGGCGATGATCTGCGCGCCCGCCGCCAGCGACGCGTGCATCATCCGGGCGGTCGCCTCCAGCGGGACGTCGCCGAGTTCACCCTCGCCGATCAGCTGTTCGAGCATGCCGCGCACGATGCCGTAGCTGTACTTCTCCTCGGCCTCGCGCCAGCGCTCGAAGCCCATCGCGATCGGCGCCTCGCGGATGACCAGCCGCTGGTAGGTCGGGTCAAGGCAGACCTTGATGAACTCCTGCACGCCTTCCAGCGCGCGTTCCCACGGCGCGCCCTCGCCCTCGACCGATTTGTGCAGCTGGGCCGACGCGCGGTTGGACACCTTGTTGAACGCGGCCTCGAAGAGCGCCTGCTTTCCGCTGAAGTGGTGGTAGAGCGCGCCTTTGGTGACGCGGGCGCGCTTGACGATCGCGTCGAGCGAGGTGGACGCGTACCCGTTCTTGGTGAACAGGTCGATGGCGGAGTCGACCAAGGCCTCCTTGGTGGATTCCGAGTAGTCCGCTCGACGCGACCGCATTATCGACATCCTCGCAACAGTACGACATACCGATGGTACGTACTCGTGGTATGTTGACCGTGTCGCACATACCGATGGTATGCCGCAAACCGGCGGTATGACCCAGGTCACGAACTCAGGAGGGGACTCGGGGCCGGGCGGACACGTGCGCGGTGGCCTGACCAAGGCTGGAGGGAACCGACATGAGCTGGAACGACTACTACGAGCGGCGCGACGCGATCGACTCGGTACTGGTGCGGGCCGGGAAGAACCCCGGCGGACCGCTGCCGCAGTCACCGGCGTTCACCGACCCGGCGCAACTGCTCCTGGCGATGCACTACCGGTGGACGATGAAGCTCACCGGCAGGCTGGGAACGGCACTGTCCGAGGCGGAGAACGACCCGTCGGCCGACATGGTCGACGCGATCTCGGACGCGTGGCGACAGGTCGTCGCCGACAACCCCACGTTGTACGCGGTGCTTGAGGCCCACGCCGACCGCTACGAGGAACTGCGCCCGCAGCGCCAGGCGGAGAAACGCACGCTCGCACTGGCCGCGGGCCTGGCCGAGGCGCACGAGCCGACCGAGGAGATCACCCGAGTGGGAGCGGCATTCCGGACGCTGCTCCAAACGGCCGCCGAGCAGCCCGCCCGCAAGTGCGGCGTGGTGGAACAACTCCTTCGCAGGCTCGTGGCGAGCGCCTGACACGGCATATATTCGCCGGATGGCGCACTGGTCAGAGGCTGACATCCCCGATCAGACCGGCCGGACGGCGCTGGTCACCGGTGCCAACTCCGGTCTGGGTCTGCGCAGCGCCAAGGTGCTCGCCGGGATGGGGGCGCGCGTTCTCGTCGCCGCCCGCGATCCGGAACGCGGCCGCAGGGCAGTCGCCGAGGTCGGGCGCAACGCCGAGCTGATCGAGCTGGACCTGGCCGACCTCGCCTCCGTTCGCAAGGCCGCGACGAAGGTGCGGGAACGGACCGGCGACAAGCTCGACATCCTGATGAACAACGCGGGCGTGATGGGGACGCCGTTCACCAGGACCACGGACGGTTTCGAGTTGCAGTTCGGCGTGAACCACCTGGGGCACGCGGCGTTGACGTGGCTGCTGTTGCCGGCCGTCAAGGATGGCCGGGTGGTCACCGTGACCAGCCTGGCGTCCCGGGGCGCGGGCCTGGACCTCGACGACCCCAATTTCGAGCGCCGCCGCTACTCGATCGCCGCGGGCTACAGCCAGTCCAAGCTGGCCAACCTGATCTTCATGGTCGAACTGGCCCGCCGCGCCGAAGCCGCGGGCCTGAACCTGATCAGCACCGGCGGCCACCCGGGGATGGCGGCGACGAACCTGGTGGGCAACTCGGTGCGGATGCGGGACCGCAGTGTCCCCGGCCAGATCCTGGACTGGGGTATGCGCCGGGTGCTGCCGTCGGCGGCGGTCGGGGCCTTGCCCCAGTTGTACGCGGCGACCGCGCCGGATGTGCGCAACGGCGACTACTTCGGTCCCAAGTGGGCGATGGAGTTGTTCGGCCCGCCGGTGAAAGTACGGCCGAGAGCCGCCGCCACGAACGAAGCGCTCGGGCGGCGGCTCTGGGACGTCACTGCCGAACTGACCGGTGTCACACCGGATTTCTCGTAGCACTCCAATACACGGCGTTGGCGACCTGGGCGTAGAGGCCCTTGGGGTGCGCACGGAACAGCGGCTCCGTGCCGAACATGACCACCTTGGCGCCACGCTCGTCGGCACCCGAGACGACCACGGGCTGCCCGCTCGCCGCGACCGGACCGCCGGTTCCGTCCGCGTTGGGCCGCCAGTGCCCCGCCGCCAACAGATTGCCCGTGGCGTACCGCTGTTCCACGGTCACACCCGCGCCGAGCCCGGTGAACCACTGCGGCGAGTACACAAAGGACTGTGGTAGTGCGTCGGTCCCGATCGGTCCGGTTCCGTTGGTGACGTTGACGATCCCGTTCGCGTCACCGCGACCCGCGACCGCCGTGACTTCCAACAGCTTCGCGTCGGCGTTGAACTTCGACCCCGTGGCACCACGGGTGATCACGCCGCCGCGTGCCGCGAACGCGTCCACCGCGGCCTTCGCCGCCGCGTTGAGCTGGTCGTAGCGCAGCCCTGACGACACCAGCAGGACGTCCACCCGCGACAGGTCGAAGCCGTCGTTCAGCGTGGCAGTGGACACCGGGCGCACCTCGAAGCCCATGTCCCGCAACGCGAACAACTCGTCACTGCCGACCGCCGCCGCCAAGGTCGGCCGCCGCAGCACCACACCCGCCTCGCCCGACGGGGCCAGGCCGAAACGCACGCCGTAGCGGTCCGCGACCTGCAAGGCGGCCACCCGGGCCGAAGCCGGGACGACCACGGACCCGTTCGACCGCCGCCGGAGCTCGATGCCCCGGCCCAGCAGGTCGTTGACCGCCGAGGCGTCCTTGCCGTCCCGCACGGTGATCGCCAGGTCCTGGCCCGGCCCGGCGTCGACGCCACCGGTCGGCGACGCCGCGGTCACGGGCTTGCTCGAGACCCGCAGGTCACCGCCCTGGACGATGTCCACGGACGCGCCCCACAGCAGGCGGTGGCTCCAGCCGGAGATGTCGTACATCACCTCGGCGCTGGCCGAGACATCCCTGCCCTGCTCCAGCATCGCGTTGGCCAGTGCCCGCTTGGGCTGGTGCATGTCGACGATGTACGACCCGGCCGGGTAGGTCCGTCCCGCCAGCGAGAACGGCCGCTCCGCCTGACGGACGCGGACGTCGTGCGCGACGAGCTGGTCGACCAGGCGCGCGGCGGCCGCACCGGATCGCTGGGTGGAACCGGCCGGGATCACGTAGGCGCGCGGGAACTTGGTCGTGAACCGGTCCTCCGGCCCGAAGCCGGGCACGAACCCGTCCGGGATGTGGCGCTGCGCCTCACCGGCCGCGCCACGCCGGAAGATCTCGATCTGGTTGGCGACCAGGGCCTGTCGGTTGTCCCGCACGTACGCGAGGCTGGCCGTCATGCTCGCCTCGGACACGTCGGTGTTGATCGCCGAGCGGCGGCGCAGCTCGGTCTCCGGCAGGGTGTAGGCGTCGTTGTTGACCCGCTGCGGGATCTCGATGGTGTACGAGATCGCGCCGTGGAACATCGAGTACTGGGCGGTGTAGATCGGCGCCCAGCCGTCCCACTCGCCGGACGGGTAGTCGCGGAACGGGATCTGCGTGTTCTGCGCCTCCGGGTGGCCGGTCGCCTTGACGGCCTTCTCGATGTTCAGGCCGTTGGCGTAGCCGTGCTTGATGAACAGGTCGAAGTCGTAGTTCTGGCCGTGCGGCGGGCCGGTCGGCTCGATCAGCGTGCCGTCGACGTACCCGTGCTCGTCGAGCATCAGCACCGGCTGGACCGTCTTGACGATGTCCCGCATCGCGACGCCCTCCGGCTGCGTGGAGGTGACGAAGTCGCGGTTGAGGTCGAAGCCGTTGGCGTTGGCGCGGGTGCCGAGGTTGCGGCCGTCCGGGTTGGCCGTGACGTTGAAGTAGATCCGGCTGTGGGACAACAGGTCCAGCGCCTTGCGGTCCCGGGTGGTTGCCAGGTACTCGATCTGCCGCAGCGCGGCGTCGGTGCCTTCCCACTCGTTGCCGTGGATGTTGTTGTTGATCCAGACCGGCGTCTTGTACTCCCGCGCCAGGCCGCGGTCACGGGCCGCCGACGCCGGGTCGTTCTCGATCTGGTCGCGCCAGCGCTCCTGCTGCCGGGTCTCCGACGGGCGCTCCGGCGCGGTCAACGTGACCAGGTACAGGTCACGGCCGAGACCGGACTGCCCGACCACCTCGACCGAGATCCGGTTGCTGCGGCCCTGCAGCGCGTTGAGCCTTGGCGCGATCGCGTGGTACGGCGTGAGCCCCAGTTTGATGGACTTGTCAGCGGGATCTTCGGGGTAGACCCGCAGCTGCGTGGTGCGCGGGTAGCCCTCCCGCGACCCGGGTTTGTTGCCTGCCAGCGCGGAACGGTTCGCGACCGACGGCGGATCCACCGCCGCGACCTCGTTGCGTTCCGGGCCGTTGCCCGGCTCCTCCCCCTTGGGCGACCGCGCGGGCGCCGCCGCGGCGGACGGGGCCAGCGTGACGACCATCAGCAGTGACAACAGCGAAGCGACTACCGGTCTGCCGACCGGACGTTTCTGCACGAAAAGCACCTCCCAGTGGACTGGGGTAGTCAGTCAACTGGGAGGTGCCCGTGTCAACCCTTCCTCAGAGGGGGAATTGCCCTTGGCGCAACTGCTTGACCAGCTCGGCGTGCTGACCGGACGTGACGGCCGGTGTCTGGCCCGCTGGCCCGCACGCGACGTCACGGGCCGGGAGTTTGCCGTTGACCAGGAACTCCGTGCCGATGGCGTCGACACACGGGTTGCCCGCGATGATGTACGTACCGTGCCCGCTCTCGTCCGCTGTCACCAGCTTCGCCCGGTCGCCCATCGCGGCTCGCATGTTCCGCGCGCCGCCCAGCGGCGTGGCCGGGTCGCGCAGGTTCTGCGTCAGCAGGACGTTGCTGGGGCCACGGTCGGTGATCCGGACAACCGGCTCGATCGGCTTTGTCGGCCAGAACGCGCACGGCCACACGTTCGACGGCATGCCGTTGGTGATCGGGTACTTGTGCTTGTCGCGCAGCACCTGGAGCTGGTGCAGCGGGAGGTTGCGGGGCCAGGGGGCGTCCCCGCACACGACACCCCACAGGGTGGCAACGGTCTCCTGGCTCCCTCCTGGAGCGTTCGGGACCCCGCTGGGATCGCCACGCAGAAGCTGCTGCCACATTGCGGCCAGCTGCGGGTACTCGGACGGACCGTAGAGCGCGCCGCGAGTCACCCCACGAAGCATGTTGCCAGTCACGTGCGCGATGGGCTGGGCATCCAGCTTGGTGGTCAGCGCGAGGTATGTGTCCCGGACCGCTTTGGGTGTCGCGCCGAGGCCGTAGGTGGCGTGCCGCTCGGCGGCCCACTTGGCGAAGTCCTCGAAGACCTCCTCGGTGGACGCGCCCCAGTTCTGCCAGACGCCACGCCAGACCCCGCGCGGGTCGACCACGCTGTCCAGCACGATCCGGTCCGACTGGCGCGGGAACATCGTCGTGTACACCGCGCCGAGGTACGAGCCGTAGGAGATGCCGAAGTACGAGATCTTCTTCTCGCCTAACGCCTCCCGGATCCGGTCCATGTCACGCGCGGTGTTCGCCGTTGTCACGTAAGGCAGTCGGTCGCCCGAGTTCTCGAAACACTGCTTCGCCACTTGGCGCGCGTACTCCACCGACGGCCGGATGTCCCCGTTCGGCGACGGGTACGGGATCACCCTGGTGCCGACGATCTGCTGCGGGGTCAACGCGCAGCTGTTCGGGGTGCTGCGGCCGGTGCCGCGCGGGTCGAACCCGATCAGGTCGTACGCGTCGGTGACGCTCTTGGGCGCCATCTGCCCGATGATGTGCGGCAGGCCGAGCCCGGGGCCGCCGGGACCGCCCGGGTTGAGCAGCAGCACGCCCCGCCGGGCGGCCGGATTGGTGGACTTCCTGCGTGACACCGCGACGTCGATCTTCGTGCCGTTGGGCTTGCGGTAGTCCAACGGCACGCTGAGCGTCGCGCATTCCAGCGGTATCCCGTCGCAGGGCCGCCATTCGAGTCCCGGTGCCGCGTTCGCGGCAGTGACCGGGACTACCAGTGTTCCGGAGATCAGTGCGCTCACCAGGAGCGATCGCATCCGCTTTCCTCCATGAAGTCAGGAGATCCCTTTCCGGTTGTGCGGCGCGCCCTCCTTGCGCGCGGTTCGGGGCTCGGGGCCACAGTGCACGTCCGTCGCCGGACGTACGCCTGAGACGAGGAAGTCCGTGCCGATCCGGTCGACGCAGGCGTTGCCGGCTGCCAGATAGGAGCCGTGGCCGCCCTGGTTCACGGTCGCCAGGCGGGCCCGGTCGCCCAGCGCCGCCCGCATCGCGCGTGCCCCGGACACCGGTGTCGACGGGTCGCGCATGTTCTGCGTCAGCAACACGTTGCCCGGGCCACGGTCGGTGATCCGCACCTGCGGCTCGATGCGCCTGGTCGGCCAGAACGCGCACGGCCAGACGTTCGACGGCATCCCGTTGCTGATCGGGTTCCGCGCGCGGTCGGCGAGCACGTCCCATTGGTACCGCATGACGTCACGGGACGAGGGCGCGTCGTTGCAGGCGACGCCCCACAGGGTGGCCGCCATGCTCTGGTCGATCGGGAACTCGATGTCCGGGACCGTCTCGCCGCGGTCGAGCGCGCGCCACATCTGCGCCGTTCCGGGGAAGTTGTCGTCGCTGATCAACGCGACCCTGTTCAGCGCACGGAACGTGTTGCCGGTCAACTTCCCCACCGGATGGGCATCCAGCTTCGCGGCCAACGCGAAGTACTTGTCCCGCACCGCTTTCGGCGTGGCCCCCAGGCCATAGGTCGAGTCCCGGCCCGCCATCCACGCGGCGAGGTCGCCGAAGCGCTCCTCGATCGCCGGACCCCAGTTGCGCCACGCGCCCTGCCACAGATCGCGCGGGTCGAGCACGCTGTCCAACAGGATCCGGTCCGACTGGGCCGGGAACAGCGTCGTGTACACCGCACCGAGGTACGACCCGTACGACGTGCCGAAGTATGAGATCTTCCGCTCCCCCAACGCGACCCGGATCCGGTCCATGTCCCGCGCGGTGTTCGCCGTCGTGATGAAGGGCAACCGGTCGCCGGAGTTCTCGAAACACTGCTTGGCGACCTCACGCGCGTACTCCACCGACTGGCGGATGTCCCCGTTCGCGGCCGGGTACGGCACCAGCTTGCTCAGGTTCGCCTGATCCGGTGTGAGCGCGCACGTGTTCGGTGCGCTGCGGCCGGTGCCCCGCGGGTCGAACCCGATCAGGTCGTAGGCGTCGGTCAGGCTTCTCGGCGCAGCCTCGGCCATCTGCAGCGGCATGTCCAGCCCGGAGTTGCCCGGCCCGCCCGGGTTGAGCAGCAGCACGCCCCGCCGGGCCGCCGGGTTGGTGGACTTCTTGCGGGACACCATCACATCGATCCTGCGGCCCGCGGGTTTCCGGTAGTCCAGCGGCACGCTGACCGTGGCGCACTCCAACGCCAGCCCGTCACACGGCTGCCAGGACAACTGCGTGGCTTCGGCGGCAGCCGGGATGGCCAGCACCCCGGCGATCATGACACTCACAACGAGCAGTCGCATGCGTCCCCCTCTTGGCATGTCACCGCCATAAAGTGGCTGCGACCTCGCCGACGTTAGGGATCACCACGGCACCTCCGCATCGGCTTGCCGGACCATGCGAGCCCTTAGGGGTCTCACGTGACCCCGGACACGTTCGGACAAGGCGTAACCTGTGATCTGTGACTGTGGCGCCGGAGGGACGAAAGCTGCTGCGTGTGGAGGTCCGCAACAGCCAGACCCCGATCGAGAAGAAGCCGCCGTGGATCAAGACCAAGGCGCGGATGGGCCCGGAGTACACCGAGCTCAAAGCCCTGGTCCGGCGGGAGGGCCTGCACACGGTCTGCGAGGAGGCCGGTTGTCCCAACATCTACGAGTGTTGGGAGGACCGCGAGGCCACGTTCCTCATCGGCGGCGACCAGTGCACGCGGCGGTGCGACTTCTGCCAGATCGACACCGGCAAGCCCGCGACGCTGGACCGCGAGGAGCCGCGCAAGGTCGCCGAATCGGTTCAGGCGATGGGCCTGCGGTACTCGACCGTCACCGGGGTCGCCCGTGACGACCTGGCCGACGGCGGCGCGTGGCTGTACGCCGAGACGGTCCGCCAGATCCACACGATGAACCCGGGCACCGGCGTCGAGCTGCTGATCCCGGACTTCAACGCCGACCCTGACCAGTTGGCCGAGGTGTTCGGCTCGCGGCCCGAGGTGCTCGCGCACAACCTGGAGACCGTGCCGCGGATCTTCAAGCGGATCCGGCCGGGCTTCCGCTACGAGCGGTCACTCGAGGTGATCACCCAGGCTCGCGAGTTCGGCCTGGTGACCAAGTCGAACCTGATCCTCGGCATGGGCGAGACGCCGGACGAGGTCACCGAGGCGCTGCGCGACCTGCACGAGGCAGGCACGGACATCGTGACCATCACGCAGTACCTGCGCCCGTCGCCGCGCCACCACCCGATCGACCGGTGGGTCAAGCCCGAGGAGTTCGTGCAGCACAAAGAGGCAGCCGAAGAGATCGGGTTCGCCGGCGTGATGGCCGGTCCGCTGGTGCGGTCCTCGTACCGCGCCGGACGGCTCTACGCCCAGGCCATGGCCCATCGTGGCGAGGCTGTGCCGGAGAACCTGGCGCACCTGGCCGAGCAGGGGCCCGCCAGCCAGGAGATCGGGTCGCTGCTTTCCCGGTAGGGTGGACTCCATCGACCGGGGGACGTTTCGTGGAACCAGCACGCTTGCCTGTACGTCTCTCATGGGCATAACCGCCCGATGACCGGAGAGGGACGAATCCAGTGGCTTTGGTAGGCGACGTTCTCGACTGGCTGGCGCAGCTGCCGCAACCCGCGCTGGTCGGCGCGACCGGCGGACTGATCCTGCTGGAATGCACCATCGGCCTCGGTTTCATCGCACCAGGCGAGGCCGGGCTGCTGATCGCGTCGACCACGGTGTCGGCCGGGCCGGAGGGTTTCTCACTGGCCCGGTTCCTCGTCCTGTGGGCGGTGGTCACGGTGGCGGCGGCCTGCGGTGACTCGATCGGCTACGCCATCGGCAAGCGGTTCGGCCCGTCGCTGCGCGAGACGAAGCTGATCCAGAAGTACGGCGCGGAAGGCTGGGACAAGACCACCGGCATCCTGCGCAAACGCGGCGCGTGGGCGGTGTTCTTCGGCCGCTGGCTGCCGGTGGTGCGCACGCTGATGCCCGCCGCGGCGGGCACGGCCGGTCTGCCGTACCGCAAGTTCCTGCCTGCCGCGATGCTCGGCGCGGCCACGTGGTCGCTCGCGCACATCTCGATCGGCGCGTCACTGGGCGCGGCGGCCAAACAGCTCGAGAAGTACCTCAACACCGGTGGCCTGATCGTGGTGGCGGCGCTCGTGCTCGTGGGGTTCATCGTGTTCACGGTCCGCAAGCGCAAGAAGGCCAAGGCCAAGGCACTCGCCGCGACCCAGGCACCCGAGTCCGAGCGCGCCGTCGAGTCGGCCTGAGCCTCTTTCAGGACGTGACGGTGACCGCACCGGCGGTCACCCCGTCCAGAGTCCGCACGAACCCGGCCCCGAACGCGGTGGCCGGGGTGTGCGAACCGGGTTTCACGCGGGCGATCCCGGTCGCGATCCGCACGACGGCGTCCGCGGTGATGTCGTAGGAGTTGGGCGTGACCAGGGTGGCGGTCGCGGTGCGGCCGGAGTCGTCGCGGGCCTCGCCCCAGAACTCCGCGCGGCTGCCCGCCCGCCGCTTGTCCCCCGGCCCGGCGATCAGGCCGACCAGTTTCTTGCCGATCCGCTGCGCCACGTCGGTGCGCATCACCGGCGCCGAGAACCGCTGGGCCCGGCTGACCAGCCCGGCGGGCAGCCCGACCGCCGTGTAGTTGGTGATGTTCGGGATCCCGGTCGACCGGTACGCGGAGGCGACATCGCCCCACGGCAGCGACACGACCCCGCGCGTGCCCGACGGGAACGCGGCGCTCACCGTGGAGTGTCCGACTGGGACAGTCACCAGCTTGCCGTCCCTGCGGACCCGGCCACCGGCCGCCATCCCCTCGACGGTGGTCTTGAGCGTGCCGGGGCTGAACCCGCCGCCCGCGATGAACGCGAGCTTCAACGACGTGGCCCCCGGCAGCGCCTCGGCCAGTGACGCGGCCAGGCAGTCGCTGGGCACGACGTCGAACCCGGCGCCGGGCAGCAGCACGACCCCGGCGGCCTCGGCCTCGTCCGAGCGGCGGAAGATCTCCTCGAACACGGCGATCTCGCCGGTGATGTCCAGGTAGTGCGTCTTCGAGGTCAGACAGGCGTTCACCATCGGCCGGGCCGTCGCGGAGAACGGGCCGGCGCAGTGGGCGACCGCGTCGATCCCGTCGAGTCCGCCCGATGCGCTGTCCAAGCCGAAGATCCGGTGCTCGAGGCCCAGTTCGGCGGCCAGTTCCCGCACTTCGGGGTTGCGCCCGGCCAGCACGGGACGCTCCCCTCGCTGGACCGCCAGACGCGCGACGAGCTTGCCGGTATAGCCGTTGGCGCCGTACACCATCCACGTCATGACCCTGGATGTTACCGCCGAGTAGCAGTGTTCGCCGATAAGTTGGCGACATGGGAATTCGCCGGATCTCCGCAGACCAGGCCGACCTTCGTACGATCGAGTACGCCTTCTCCCACTCGCCGCTGCCCGAGGACAGCCGCGCGAAGTGGCAGGAGTCCATGTCGTACTTCACCGAAAGCGTTGTGCTGATCAACGAGGAGAACGGCGTTTCGGTCGCCGAAGCCTCCGCGATCCCCCTGCGGCAGAACGTCCGCGGCACGGTCCACCCGATGGCCGGTGTCGCGGGCGTGGCCGCACAGCCCCAGGTGCGGCGCCGCGGTTACATCCGGGATCTGCTGACGGAACTGCTCGGCCAAATGCGCGACGAGGGCCACGCTGTCAGCGTGCTCTACCCGTTCCGTGCGTCCTTCTACGCCAAGTTCGGCTACGTCGGCATGCCCAAACCGCGCTATGCCCGGTTCGACCCGGCGGGACTGGGCGAGCTGCGCGCGCTGGAACTGGACGGAGAGACCGAGTGGCAGCAGATCGGCACCGGGCATCCGCTCTACCGCGGGCTCAAGGAGCGCCTGTTGACCCAGCGACACGGGTTCGCGGTGTTCCCCGAGTCGCGGGACGTGCGGTTCCGGGACCGCAACGAGCACTGGCTCGTCACCGCCAAGTCGGGTGGCGAGGTGATCGGCGCGGCCGCGTACCGCATCGAACGGGACGGCGGCAAGGCCATCCTGCGCGCCGACAGCTTCCTGTACACGAGCCCGCTCGGCCGTTCGCTGCTGTTGCAGTTCTTCGCCATGCACGCCGACCACATGCAGGAGATCGTGGTGCCGGTCGCGCCGGACGAGTTCCCCGAACTGTGGGCCACCGACCTCACCGGCCCCATCGAGGTCAAACCGTCGGCCGGGCACGCGCCGATGGGACGTGTCCTGTCGGTGGAGGCGCTCGAAGGCATGGCGGTCGGACCGGGCCGGATCGGTGTCGAGATCGTCGACGACCCGTTCATCGCCGGGAAGTACGTCCTGGACGGCACATCCGGCCGGTTGGAGGTCACCTCGGGCGATCCGACCGTCACCCTGACCCCGGCAGGTTTCGCCGCGCTGGTCTACGGCGTGCTCACCCCGGAGGACATCGCCCTGCGTGGCCTCGGCACCATCCCCGACCCGGCCGGACTGGCCACGCTGTTCCCCCGCCAGGTCCCCTACGTCTTCGCCGAGTTCTAGAAAAAGCTCGTGAGTGGTTACCGGGGTTCCAACCCTGGTAACCACTCACGAGGTCTTTTACTTGTCGGGGCGTTCGGTTACGCGGACGCCGTTGACGATCGGCGCACCCGCCCGTGAGACGAAGCGGATGTTGAGCTGACCGTCGTCGACCTGGACGAACTGCGACGTGGCCAGGGCGGCGAAGCCACCGACCTCACCGGCGACGTCCAACGCGGGTGTGACCAGCTTGCCCTCGATGATCACGTCGAACAGCCGCGCGTTCGGATCCGTCCAGCCGAGCTCGGCGTAGTTCAGCTCGACCTGGTAGGTCCCCTTGCCCAGCCCGTCGAACCGGTACTCGTAGGCACCTTCCCGCTGGGTCTGGTAGTGCGCCTGCTCCCCGGTGCCCGAGATCGACTCGGTCGTGCTCACCGGCTTCGACGACTGGCCGAGCCAGCCCGCGCCGCCGGTGGAGTACGCCTGGTCCGGGCTCCACGTGTCGCCGAGCGCGTCGACGCCACCGGTGCCGCCCGAGTCGAAGCCGACCCGGGTCTTGGGCACGACCACCTTGATCGGGATGCCGATCGGCGACGGAGCCGGTCTCGTTCTCCAGGCCGACCGTGGCGCCCGCGCCGGACTCGGCCGGGTTGTTCTGATCGATCCCGTTGTACTGCACCTGGATCCGGCCGCCCTCGGTGAGGACCAACTCGGCCGACAGGCGGCCGCCCGGCGCACCGGTCCCGGCGAAGGCCAGGTACCCGTCGGTGTGCACCGCGGCGGTCTTGTACGTCTTGCCGTAGAACGTGACCGGGAACGGCAGGTTGGCGTTCGCCGAGGCGTTGTCACCGGTCCGCTGCAACGCGGTGGCGGTGTCGACCCACGACGGCGTGACGTGCCGCGGGGTGTAGCCGTAGCCGTCGACCTTGGGCTCCAGCGCGAAGTCCGCGACGGCGTTCCCGCTGACGTTCACGCTCTTGCGTGGGCAACACTGCCACCTCGGCTTCGGTCTCGGTCACCGTGGCCAACACCGGGCCGGTCGCCGCGTCCAACTTCGACGAGGGCTCCGGTTCCGTGCTGAACGACCGGACCGGCAAGGGGCACAACGGAACCATGGCCGGCGCCGGATGGTCCGCCGCCGGGAACACGTGCGGTGCCCTGTCGTTCGGCGGGGCACGGGTTGGCTCGACTGATCGGAATGTCAACGGTACGGGCGCCGTCCCAGCCAACGCGTGGACCCATCTCGCCGTGATCTACGACGCCACAACCATTCGGCTGTACGTCAACGGGGTCCAGGTTTCCTCGGTCGCCAGCGCCGGGAACCTCGCTGGGTCCGGCAATCCCCTCCGGATCGGCGGGAACCTGATCTGGGGTGAGTACTTCTGCGGGCCGGTCGACGATGTCCGGGTCTACAACCGGGCGTTGAGCGCTGCCGAGGTCACCGCCGACCGTTCCACTCCCGTGTCGTGAACACCGGTCAGCCCCGGGGCCATCCGGGCTCGGCCATGACGGGCCGGTTCAGCATGGCCTCGCAGCTCCGGACGACGACCCGGGCGGCCTCGCGCTCGGAGCTGTCCAGCATCGGGTTCTCGGACTGCTCCCGCCACCTGGTCAGGGCGTCGCGAACGGTGGCGTGCACTTCGCCGGGGGACGGTTCACGATCGAAGCCGAGCCGGGAGCCCTGGCTCGTACCCGCTCCGCCGATGAGCCGCACGGCTTCGCCTGCCAACTCCTCCGGCAGCCTGGTGCGCCCGGACAGCAGGCCGCCGAGCAGCCGCAGTTCGTGGAACTCGTGCGCCCCGGCCAGTACCCGTTCCACCTCGGTGACGAGGTTCGCGGCGCCCGGCTTGGGCTCCATCCTCAGCACCACGTCCAACCCGAGCAGCGCCGACCGGGCTTTGAGGACCTTTCGCCGGTCGATGAACAGCACGCGGACCGACTCCTTGAGCTCGTTCAGCCCGCTGCGCTGCACGAGCTCGGCAGCCAGTTTGTTCCTGCTGTCGGCCCCTTGCCTGATCAGCGCCGTCGACAGGCGGATGCCGAAGATCCCCAGCCGCTCGGCGAGCTCACGACGTGTCGCAGGCGGCAGTGCGTGCTCGGCGCGGGTGAACCGGTCCGCTGTCAGCAACAGCTCGTCGGTCTCCTGGCGCGGGGCCGTGGCGAGGGACGCCAGGCTCCGGTAGAGCTCCTCCGGCAACGTCCTGCCCGCCTGGCCGACCAGCCCCGACACCGCCACCACGTTCTGGCACAGACCACGCACTCGCGCGTCACCGCGGTAGCGGCGTGCGACCTGTTTGGACGCTGTCAGCGCGTCGATCCGGCCACCGCCGGTCTCGTCGGCCCTGGAGAGCAGGACGATCGCGTTCACCGGCGCCGCCCTGGCCACCGGGTGGTCCTGGGTGGACTGGAGGAAGCGCACGTCCAGCACGTGCACCTGCGGGGTCAGGTACAGCAGTGCGTCCGCTTCCGCCGCCAGCTGCTCGGCGATCTCGTCGGCGATCGGCGGGGTGTCGATCAGCGAGATGTCCCGCAGCACCCGGGCAGGCCAGTCGACGACGATCTTCGCCATCCCGTCCGGGTCGTACCCGGTCAGGTCGAGGTCCAGCCGCCCGTCCACCCTGCCCAGCGGCGGCTCACCCGGCGGCCCGTGTCTCATGTAGACGGTCGCGCTCGGCTGCGGGCCGTCCTGGTACCAGGTGAAGACCGGGCCCTTCACGTCGACCGGGGCCACTTCGTCGCCCACGATCGCGTTCACCACGGTCGACTTCCCGCTGCCCGCGCGGCCGGCCACCGCGATGCGCAGCGGCGAGTCGAACCTGCTGATGTGGTGCCTCAGCCAGTTCGTCGCCCTGGGGCTGTCCTGGTAGAGCCTGAGGGCGTCGTGCAGCAGCGCCCACACCGCCTCGTCGACGGTTGCGCTCACGCGGAGATCTCCAATGGGTCGCGCGCTCCCGGCAGTGTTCCCGCGATCTTGGTCAGCTGGCCGTGCAGGTGCGTCAACTGGGTCAACGCCTGCCGCAACTCCTGCTCCTTGTGCTGCCGCGCGGCCAGTTCGGCCTGTGCCGACTTCTGGGCGGCGGTGGCCTCGTCGGTCAGTTTCTGCTGGATCTGTTCGGCCAGTTCGGTGAAGTGGTCGCGCAGGCCGCGCTGGATCCTGCGGGCCGCGTCCCTGCAGTCCTTGGAGAACCGCAGGAAGAAGTCGTCCACGTGCCGCTGGGCCACGGCCTTCGCCGCCGCCTGGCGCCGCTTGAGCCGCGACTCGCCTTCCTCGCCGATGCTCTTGCCGCCGAGGGCCAGGCCCGCGCCGATCGAGATCGGGTTGATCAGCGGCAGCCCGGCAAGGCTGGTGATCAGGCCGAACATCAGTACACCGCCGTAGGATCCGCGCAGGCCCGTGAAGACCATCTGGCCAGGCGTGAACTTCTCCATCTTCGGTGGCTGCGTGTCACCGGGGTCCATGTCCGCGTCGTGCGGGATCACCGACGCGGGCAGCACGTCCTGCCGATCGGGGAAGCACTCCGCCACCCGGTCGGCCACCCACCACGCGCGTCGCACCAGCCAGTTGAAGTTGACCTCGGCCGCCTCGGTCAGGTTCTTGTTGAGCCATTCCTCGAACTCGTCCCAGGTCTTGGCCGGGTCGGCCTCGTCGAAGGCGGTGTCCACCTCGCGGACGATCTTGCGGGTGCGGTCACGCAGGTCGTACTCCAGGTCCGAGATCAGGTCGGCCATCTCGTCGCCGAGGACGTTCTGCCACTTGCCCGTCCACCGCCGCAGATCCGCCACCTTCTGCTGGGCCCGCATGTACTCCGCGACCGCCGGTGCGGTGCTGTCGTCCGGACGCGCGGCGAGCTCCTTGTTGACCTGACCGACCAGCTCCGCGAGGACCGTGCCTGCCATCGACGCGAAGTTCTGCCGGGACAACGGGTTCGACGCGACCGGCAGGACGTCCGTGCGCAGACGTTCCAGCAGCGCGGGGAAACCCGACTCGGCGTTCATCGCCTCGTCGTCGTTGGCCATCGCCCGCAGCCGCAACGTCGACGACACCGGCACGATCGCCGCCGAGACCCCTGCCCTGGCAAGGTGTCGCCGGTTGCGCTCGACCACGGCACGCCACTGCGCGGCCAGGTCGATCTTCGTCAACGCCACCAGAATCGTCGGGCACGAACGGTGCACGTGGCGCAACAGCTCCAGTTCCGTCGCGGACAGCTCCTGAGACGCGCCGGATGCGAGCACGACCGCGTCGGCGCCGTTCAACGCGGCGAACGTGCTCTGCGCGCGCAACTGGTGCAGGTTGCCGACCGCGGGCGTGTCGATGATCACCAGCCCGGCGGCGAGAATCTTGCGTGGCAGCCGGACTTCGGTGGTCACCGGGTCCGCGCCGCGGTGGTACGCGTTCTCGACGGGGAGCGGCATGCGGTGTGGTTCCGCGCCTGCCGCGTCGAACAGCAACTGAGCTGCGGCTGGTTGTTCGGCGTAGCGCACGATCGTGGGCGCGGCCGTTGTCACGTCGTCGCCGACCGCGCACACCGAAGCGCCGACCAAAGCGTTCACCAGTTGGCTTTTGCCTTGGTTGGCTTCGCCGATCACCATCACCCTGATCTGCGGGTCCAGCAGTTGGGCCCGCTTGGCTCTGAGCCGTTCGGCCAGGTCAGGTCTGTGGTGGACGACGGACGCTCCGATGGTCTGGTCCAGCACCTCGAGCCAGGTCGCCGCAGTCACCCGAACAGTGTGCCGTGCTCGACCGTTCGGGTGAAAGGGTGTCCACGTCACAAGAAACCGGAAGCCGGGTCCGCCCCCCGAGGGTGAACCCGGCCTCCGGCCGTGTGAACTGGGCTTACAGGCCCAGGTGCAGGTCGTCCGCGACGTTGTGCACGACGTCGGAAACCGGGTTGTGGTCAAGCAGGCCACCGACACCGTTGTGGGCGGCGTCCGCGCCGGGCAGCTTCGGCAGGTCGACGTTCGGCACGTCGAGCTTCGGCAGGTCCAGCTTCGGCAGGTCGACCTTGGGCAGGTCCAGCTTGGGCAGCTCGAACTTCGGCAGCTCCGGCGCGTGCGGCACGGCCGGGGTGTCGACCGCGGGGACGTGGCCGCTGACAGTGCTGGTCACCGTCTCCTGGACCGTGCTGACCGTGTGCGTGACCTGCTCGACAGGCAGCTGCGGCAGCGCGGGGACGGCGGGGACGTCGACCGGCAGGTCCGGGGACGGCAGCTTGACGTCGCTGAGCGGGATCTGCGGCAGGCCGGGGATCGCGGGCAGCTGCGGGACGGCACCGAGCAGAGCACCGGTGACGGCGGTCGGGTCGGTGACGGCCTTGTTCGGCACGTTCGTGATGTCGCCGGACAGGCTGGGCGCCAGGTCCTGGTTGAGGCCGACACCCTTGAAGGTGGTCAGGCTGACGGTGTTGTCGAGCGGGCCGCCGAGGTCGATGCCGCCGTAGGCCTGGCCACCGGTCTCGTGCTGCGGGCCGAGGTAGAAGCCGCTCTCGGCCGAGCCGAACGGCGAGTGCACGCCGCCGTTGATCGCCAGGCCGTCCTCGTCGAGGCTGACCGCGCTGGCCGCGCCGAACGCGCCGACCGGGGTGTCGAGACCGCCACCCGCACCGAGGTGGATGCCGTCCTTGCCGACATCGACGCCGGCGGTGCCCGCGGCCGAACCGTACGCAGTAGTCACACCGGCGTCGCCGCCAGCGCTGACGCCGTGCTTGCTGACCTCGAACTCGCCGGAACTGGCGGCGGCCACACCCGGGACGACGGACACGGAGCCGTCGAAGTCACCCTTGGCGCCGTGCTTGTCGACCTCGAGGCAGGCAGAGCCCTCGGCGTCGCCGACAACCGTGCTGACCTTGCCCTCGCCACCGGCGTGCGCGCCGTGCGGGCCGTACTCGACGTGACCGGCGCCCCACGCGTCCGCGACGGGCGTGGACACCGAACCCTCGGCGCCGCCCTTGAAGCCCTCGGGGCCGTACTCGTAGTAGCCGCTGCCCTCGACCTCGCCGAACGGCAGCTTGTAGCCGCCGCCGAAGCTGTCGCCACCGGCCGGGATGTTGATGCCCGAGGCGTTGGTCGGGACCAGGTCGGTCACCAGCGGGAGGACGTCACGCACGTCTTCGGGGGTGATCCCGTTCAGGCCCGCCTTGGCCAGCAGGCCGGTCGGGTCGGCCTCGAACGCCTTCATCGCCGCCGAGTTGGTCAGCAGGTCGAGGCAGAAGTCGTGCAGCGTGGGCTCGGCGGGGGCCGGGGCGGCGGCAGCGGCGGGAGCCGGGGCCGGGGCGGCAGGTTGCGGCGCGGGGGCCGGAGCCGGAGCCGGCTGGGGAGGGTCGTTCTTGATCAAGGGGAATCTCTCCTACGGGGTACAGGGACTGCGACCGGGCAGGCGCTCGGTGATCAAGACCCACCGGTGCGGCACCCGCGGTCCGCCAGAGCAGGTCCACTGGCGAACCATCGACACCGGTGGGTCGGTGGATCAGTGAGCTGCCAGGCAGGGGCTGCCCGGCTTGGGACCGAACGCTATGAGCCGGGCCGTCCCCCGACATCGGGGATCACTCCGAGTCATCACCCTCCCCGATCGGGGTTACAACCAATGACCCATTAGGGGCATTAGGGTGTCCCCCTATGAGATCAGCACCACTTCGGCGAGATGAACTGGTGGTTGGTATGAAGATGTGACCCATCCGGGGGTAACCCGGAAGTGCGCCCGTTCGATTGAGCACGGAAGGCACCCTGCATGCCATACGTCTTGGGGATCGACGTCGGAACCTGCCGCACCGCGGCAGCGCTCTGCCGCCAGACGGGATCCACCTGGGGCGACCCCGAGGCGGTCCCCCTGGGTGACCGCGCCCCCACCGTGCCCACAGTCGTGTACTTCGCGCCCGACGGGGCCGTGGTCGTCGGCGACGCCGCCGAGCGGCACGCCACGACCGACCCGGCCAACGCCGCCAGGGCATTCGCCCGGCGCATCGGCGACGAGGTCCCCCTGGTGATCGGCCGCGAGGTGTGCCCGGCCGAGACGTTGACCGCCGTGCTGATCGCCTGGGTGGTCAAGGAAGTCTCGGCCGCGGAGAGCCAGTCCCCCAAGCACGTCGTGATCACCCACCCCGCGGGGTGGGGCAACCACCGCAAGCGTTTGCTGCACAACGCACTTCGCCAAGCCAACCTCGACGACGTCACGCTGCTGCCGGAACCGGTCGCCATCAGCGAGAACCACGCGGCCGCGCACGACGTGCCGCCGGGAAAGGCGCTGGGTGTCTACGACCTCGGCGCGACCGGCCTGGCCACGTCCGTGGTCCGCAGATCACCGATCGGCACGTTCGAGGTGCTCAACACGGCGGAGAGCGTCGACTCCAACGGCGGTGACAGCTTCGACGACGCGGTCTTCGACCACGTGCGCACCAGCAGCGGCGGGATCGACCCGGCCGACCCGGACGCGTGGCTCAAGCTGGCCCGGCTGCGCCAGGAATGCGTCGCCGCCAAGGAGTTCCTGTCCGCGGGCAACGAGGTGACCGTGCACGACGTGACGCTCACCCGTTCCGCGTTCGACGACATGATCCGCACGTCGGTGCAGGCCGGAATCGAGGAGCTGCTGCGGATCATCCGCCCGGCCGCCGAGCTGGACACCGTGGTCGTCGCGGGTGGCTGCGCCCGGATCCCGCTGGTCGGCGACCTGGTCAGGGCCGAGGTGCCGGGCCGTGCGGTCGTCGCGCCGGAGCCGGAGATCGCGTGTGCCCGCGGCGCCGCGCTCGTGGCCGGCCGGGTCACCCCGATCCCACGGGCCGCGCCGCTGCCGGTGCTCGCGTCCGACGAGCCGCCGCAGCGGCCGTCGATCGACATCGAGCCGCTCGAACTGCCCCTGCCCCGGTCACCGATGCGCAAGCTGGCCGGCAAACCCAAGCTGACCGGCGGAATCACCGCGCTGGTGCTGGCCGCCGGGGTCGGTCTGACGTTCTACCTGCGCGGCGAGGAACCGCCGAAACACGCGCCGACGCCGGGCGCGGTCGCGCCGGCGGTCAACAACACCAAGGCGACCCCCGAGACCCCACCGCAGCGGAGCCCGGAGTCCGCGAACACGAAATCCGGGCCCCACAGCAGTACCCCCACTGGCACCAAGACAGGCGAGGACGGCCGTTGAGCCAACGAGCAGCGACCCGTGTGCGAACCACAACCGTGATGGACGAGTCAGCGAAAAGGGTGCTGGACGCGGCCGAGGCCGATCCCTTCGCGCCGCTGACCCTCGCGGTCATCGCACCGGGCGGCTACGGCAAAACCGCTGTTCTCAAGGCCTTTCGCCGGGCGTACGAGACCGCGGGCGTGCGGGTGTGCGACCGGCCGGGGGACCCCGACACGGCCGTGATCGTCGACGACGCGCACAAGCTCCCGGTGGCGCGTCTGCGGGAACTGGCCGGGGACGTGGCCGCGGGGAACGTGCCCCGGCTGGTGATCGCGTTGCGGCCGTGGCCGCGTTCGGCGGAACTGGGCGAGCTCACGCGAACCCTGGGGCAGACAGTGATGCTGGCCCCGATGGACCGCGCGCAGGTGCGTCTCCATGCGTCCGGCGCATTCGGCGCCGCGCCCGCCGCGGAACTCGTGGAGTTCCTGTTCAGGCAGACCGGCGGGGTGCCCGCGTACGTCGACCGGCTGGTGTCGGCGATGTCGTCACGGCCGGTGACCGAAGTGCCCGACGCCGCGCTGGCCGGGTTCCGCTACGACTTCGATCTGCTCGACCCGGACGTGCTGCGGTACGTGCTCGCCACCCAGGCCGGAGCCGGGCTGCGCACCGATCTGCTGGCGAGCCTGCTCGGCCGGGACGCGGGCGACGTGGTGACCGTGATGGAGGCGGCGCGGGCGACCGGGCTGCTCGGGCAGGACGGCACCCTGCTGCCGATCTGCGACCGCGCGGTTCGCGCGGTGACCCCGGCCGAACGCGCGCTGGCCGTGCGGCAACAACTGGCCGAGTTGCTGCTGGAACGCGGCGAGTCCGTGCTGCCGCTGGCCCGGTCGCTGCTCGGCAGCGGCGTCGGCGGTGCCGGTGTCGCCGCGGCTTTCCACGCCGCGGCGCACGAATCGCTGACCGAGGACCCGGCGTCGTCAGCGAAGTTGTTCGCCGCGGCCGTGTCCGCCGGACGCCCGCTCGCCCAGTGCGCGGCGGGCTGGGCGCACGCCTCGGCACTGGCCGGGGATCTGGATTCGGCCATGCGCCTGGCCGACCAGGCGATCTCCAGCTCCGAGGACAAGGCCAGCGGCGCCAGGGTCGCGGCGACCGCGCTGGCGCACCGCGGTCAGCTCGGCCGCAGTGCCGAGTTGTACCAGTGGTCCGGTGACGTCTCGTTCGCCGCGATCGGCCGGATCGGCACGGGCACACTGGTCGACCTGACCGCGGCCGACGAGTTGCCGACGTTGCTGTCCGGCGCGGCTTCGCTGATGGCCCAGGGTGTTCGCGAGTCGGTCCGCGGCAGTTCGGTGGACGCGCTGTCGTCGTTGGTGCGCGCGGCCGGACTGCTCGAACCAGCCGGTCGCGGGGTGCTGCTGCCGGACAGCCCCGCGGCACTGGCGGCGCTGGTCGGATTGCACTGCGGCGAACTCGGTGTCGCCGAGTCGGTGCTGGACCGCGCGGTGCAGTCGAACATGGGCGGCCCGTTGCTGGCCACACGGCACAAGCTGCTGCAGGCGTGGCTGTCCATGATGCGCGGCCAACTCGCCACCGCCGCCGAACACCTCGCCGGGGTACGGCCCCGCGAACCGCGGGACTGGCTGTTCGCCGTGGCGCTCGAGGCCGGGCTGGCCCGGCGCAACAGCGACGTCCAGGCACTGCGGCGGATCTGGGCGCAGGCGTGCGAAGCCGTCGTGCGCCACCCGGTGGACCTGTTCACGATCCTCCCGCTCGGCGAGTTCGCGGTGGCCGCGGCGAAGTTGAGCGACCAGGCCCGGCTCGGGCCGCACCTGCGCGAGGCCTACGCGCTGACCGCGCAGCTTGGCAACCCGGAGCTGTGGACCACCACGCTGCACTGGAGCGGCCTGCACGCGGCGATCGTCGCGGAGAACCCCGGCGAGGCCGCCGACCACGTCGCCGCACTGGCGGGCAACCAGAGCCGGTTCGGCCGGGCCCTCGGTGACGCGGCGCAGTGCTGGCTCGACGTGGTGGCGGGCAAAGTCGACCCGGTGCGCGCCGAGCAAGCCGCCCGTGGCCTGCACGACATGGGCATGGTGTGGGACGGCTCACGACTGGCCGGGCAGGCCGCGATCCGGACGGCCGACCGCAAGGCCATGGTCACGTTGCTGGACTGCGCCCGTGAACTGCAGGGCAAGCAGGCCGCGACCGACCCGATCCCCACCGAGGCCAGCCCGTTGAGCGAGCGCGAGCAGGAGGTCGCGGCGCTGGTGTTGCAGGGCATGACCTACAAGCAGGTCGGCGACCAGCTGTTCATCTCGGCCAAGACCGTCGAGCACCACATGGCCAGGATGCGCCAGCGGCTCGGCGCGAGCAGCCGCAGCGAACTGCTCACGCAACTGCGGGCACTCACGTCCCGGACATGAACTACCCGATCGAGTGACTGCGACAGCGGGCGCCGGGGTCGTACCCCGACGCCTGCCAGGCTCTGGCGCACTTCTGGCAGTTCTCCGACGACGACACCAGCGACCTGGGCGGAACGTGTCCGGTCCGGACTGCCAGCTGGACGAAGCGCAAGATCGCTTTCATGGAAAGCATCCAGCACCCTAGCAACACCGCCGGTCGGCCGTTGACATCCCATGTCCGCGTCTGGTGACGTCCTTGTGGCGTGAAGAAGGGACATGACATGGGCATATCCGGAAAACTGGCGGCGTTGACGACGGCAGGTCTGCTGCTGTCCGGCCTCCCCGCACTCGCCGCCGACGACGTGCCTCGAACGGGGTTCGAGCAGTCGAACGGCGCGCGATGGACCACGATGGCCGAGGAGCACGCGCTGCTCGACCAACTGAGCCGCAAGGTGAATGTCAGCCAGATCGGGACGACTGTCCAGGGCCGCCCGTTGAACCTGGTGCGCGTCGGCCGGGGCGGACCGACGACCGTGCTGTTCCTGTGCTCGCAGCACGGCGACGAACCGGCCGGGCGGGAAGCGTGCCTGATCAAGATCCGGGACCTGGCCTACCGCAAGGACTCTGTGCCCGCCGGGACGACATTGTTGTTCGTGCCGACCGCGAATCCGGACGGCCGCGAGGCCAACACGCGCGGCAACGCCGACGGCGTCGACATCAACCGCGACCATCTCGCCCTGGAGACACCGGAAGCCCGCGCGGCCGCGGCGGTGATCCGCGACTACCAGCCGGACGTCGTGCACGACCTGCACGAGTTCGGGCCGCGCCCGTTGGTGTACGACAAGGACGTTCTGTGGCTGTGGCCGCGCAACCTTAACGTGCACAAGCGTGTTCACGACGAGTCCGAGACGTTGTCGCGTTCGTACATCCGGACCGCCGTGGAGTCACGGGGCCTGACCAGCGGCGTGTACGGCATCCTCGTCGACCCGGAAACCGGTGAACCGACCCAGCAGATCGCGGGCGACGGCCAGGAACGCATCCTGCGCAACACCACCGGGTTGAAGCACAGCCTGGGTCTGCTCGTGGAAACCAACGACACCCCCAACCCCGGCGAGGACCAGCCCGCCGCCGCGCGGCGCCGGGTCGCTTCCCACCTCTACGGCGTGAGCGGGACTTTGCGGCTGGTCAAGGAAAGGCGGGGACAGCTGGAGGCGGCGACCACCCTCAGCCGGGTGACCGCGCCGTTCGACCGCGGCCCGATCTACTTCGGCGGCGCCGACAACGAGACCCCACCGGCGAGCAAGGTCGAGCCGAACCCGCCCTGTGGCTACAAGTTGACCGCCGAGCAGTACGCACAGGTCAAGGACAAGCTGGCGCTGCACGGAGTGCAGTCACGCCGTGACGGTACGGGCAGGCTGGTTGCGTTGGCACAGCAGGCGAGGCCCTTGATCCCGTTGTTGCTGGACGCGCGAGCCGACTTCGAACTGACACAGGGTATACCTAGTAAGCACTGCTAAGTATTTCACCTGGGGGTCGTCGTGACGCGTGAACGCGTGCCGAACGAGGTGTGGGTCCTTGTCTCGGCCGCATTCCTCATCGCCATCGGATTCGGGATGATGGCACCGGTCGTGCCCGCGTTCGCCACGACGTTCGGCGTCGGCGTCACGGCGGCCTCCTTCGTGGTCAGCGCGTTCGCGATCGTCCGGCTGGCCTTCGCGCCGGTCGGCGGGAGACTCGTCGCCAGGTACAGCGAGCGACCGGTCCTGATGAGCGGCCTGGTGATCAACGCGGCGGCCACCGCGGCCTGCGGGTGGGCGACGTCGTACTGGCAGCTCATCGGTTTCCGGTCGATCGCGGGCATCGGCTCGGTGATGTTCACCGTGTCGGCCGTGGGCCTGGTGCTGCGCCTGAGCCCGATCGGCTTGCGCGGCAGGGTGTCCGGGCTGTGGTCGACGAGCTTCCTGTTGGGCAACATGGCCGGGCCGTTGGTCGGCGGCGTCTTCGCGGGCGCGTCGATCCGGTTGCCGTTCCTGATCTACGGCGGCGGGACGCTGCTCGCGGGCGTGCTGATCTGGACGCTGCTCACTCGATCAGGCAGCGCGGCCGATCCATCCACTTTGGACCTTCCGGAGTTCACCGTGCGGCAGGCGCTGCGCCGCCCGGCCTACCGGGCGTCGCTGCTGTCGTCGTTCACCGTCGGCTGGATCTCGTTCGGTGTGCGGTATTCGCTGATCCCGCTGTACGTGGTCGCCACGCTGCACGAGTCCAGCACGATCGCGGGCATCGGACTGTCGATCTACGCCGTCGGCACGGCGTCCGTCCTGCTCGTCGCGGGCCGGATCGCCGACCTGCGCGGCCGCAAACCCGTGGTGCTGACGGGACTGACGGTCCTCACGGCAGGCTCGGTCGCGCTCGGCCTCGCGCCGTCGACGCCGTGGTTCTTCGCGGCGTCGCTCCTCGCCGGGCTCGGCTCCGGCCTGGTCAGCCCGGCGCAGACGGCGACGGTCGCCGACGTGATCGGCACCGGCGTGCGCGGCGCACCGGTGCTGGCGTTCTTCCAGATGGCCGCCGACTTCGGCGCCATCGTCGGCCCGCTGGTCGCCGGCGCCCTCGCCGACTGGTGGAGCTACCGGGCCGCGTTCATCGCGTGCGGCGTGATCTCCCTGCTGGCCCTCGTGCTGTGGTCGACGGCCCCGGAGACACTCGCGGGCGGCCCGAGGAGGCCGCCCGCGAAGGGTTCCGACAGGTCCGGCAAGGACGACGATCAGGCCACGCCCGGGTCCGAGGTGTCCGGACCGGCGGCGGACACGTCGTCCAGCTGATACTTCCTGGTCGCCTCGACCACCTTGGCCTTGTCGATCTCACCGCGGCGGGCCAGCGCGGCCAGCACACCCACGACGACCGACTCGGCGTCCACGAGGAAGTGGCGACGCGCGGCCGTACGGGTGTCGGAGAAGCCGAACCCGTCCGTGCCCAGGGTGACCATGTCGCCGGGCACCCACGGCCGGATCATGTCCGGAACCGCGCGCATCCAGTCCGACACCGCCACGACCGGGCCCTCGGTCTCCGACAGCACCGACGTCACGTACGGCACGCGGGGCTCGGCCTCCGGGTGCAGCAGGTTGTGCCGGTCGATGTCGACGGCCTCACGGCGCAGCTCCGAGTACGACGTGGCGGACCACACATGGGCCTGCACGCCCCACTCGTCGTTGAGCAGCTGCTGGGCCTTCAACGCCCACGGCAGGCCCACACCGGAGCCGAGGATCTGCGCCTTCGGGCCGTTGCCCGCCGGAGCGCCCGCGTAGTGGTACAGCCCGCGCAGCAAGCCCTCCACGTCCAGGTCCTCCGGCTCGGCGGGCTGCTGGTACGGCTCGTTGTAGACGGTCAGGTAGTAGTAGATGTCCTCGGCCTGGTCGCCGTACATCCGGCGCAGACCGTCCTTGACGATGTGCGCGACCTCGAACGACCACGCGGGGTCGTACGCGACAACCGCCGGGTTGGTCGACGCCAGCAGCAGCGAGTGCCCGTCGGCGTGCTGCAGGCCCTCACCGGTCAGCGTCGTACGACCGGCCGTGGCACCGAGCACGAAGCCACGCGCCATCTGGTCCGCCGCCGCCCACAGGCCGTCGCCCGTGCGCTGGAAGCCGAACATCGAGTAGAAGATGTAGATCGGGATCATCGGCTCGCCGTGCGTGGCGTACGACGTGCCCACCGCGGTGAACGACGCCGTCGACCCGGCCTCGTTGATGCCCTCGTGCAGGATCTGGCCCTTTTCGCTCTCCTTGTAGGCGAGCATGAGCTTCGCGTCGACCGACGTGTACAGCTGGCCGTTGCGGTTGTAGATCTTCTGCGTCGGGAACATCGAGTCCATGCCGAACGTGCGCGCCTCGTCCGGGATGATCGGCACGATCCGCGGCCCGATCTCCGGGTCCTTGGCCAGGTCGCGGACCAGCCGGACGAACGCCATCGTGGTGGCGACCTCCTGCTTGCCCGAACCGCGCCGGATCACGTCGTAGACCTTGTCGCCGGGCAGCACCAGCGCCTTGGCCTTGGACCGCCGTTCCGGCACGAACCCGCCCAGCTGGCGGCGCCGCTCGGACAGGTACTGGATCTCCGGTGAGTCCGTGCCCGGGTGGAAGTACGGCGGCAGGTACGGGTCCTTCTCCAGCTCGGCGTCGCTGATCGGGATCCGCAGCGTGTCGCGGAAGCCCTTCAGGTCGTCGAGGGTCATCTTCTTCATCTGGTGCGTGGCGTTGCGGCCGGCGAAGTGCGGACCCAGGTTGTATCCCTTGATCGTCTTCGCCAGGATCACCGTCGGCTGGCCGTTGGTCTCCGTGGCCGCCTTGTACGCCGCGTAGACCTTGCGGTAGTCGTGACCACCGCGCTTGAGGTTCCAGATCGCGGTGTCGTCCAGGTTGACCACGAGTTCCTTGGTCCGCGGGTCGCGGCCGAAGAAGTGCTCACGGACGTACGCGCCGTCGTTGGCCTTGTAGGTCTGGTAGTCGCCGTCCGGAGTGGTGTTCATCAGGTTGACCAGCGCGCCGTCGCGGTCGCCGTGCAGCAGGGTGTCCCACTCACGGCCCCAGATGACCTTGATGACGTTCCAGCCCGCGCCGCGGAAGAACGCCTCCAGCTCCTGGATGATCTTGCCGTTGCCGCGGACCGGGCCGTCCAGGCGCTGCAGGTTGCAGTTGATCACGAAGGTCAGGTTGTCCAGGCCCTCGTTCGCCGCGACGTGGATGAGGCCACGCGACTCCGGCTCGTCCATCTCGCCGTCGCCGAGGAACGCCCATACTCGCTGGTCGGACGTGTCCTTGATGCCCCGGTCGTGCAGGTAGTGGTTGAACCGGGCCTGGTAGATGGCGTTCATCGGGCCGAGGCCCATGGACACCGTCGGGTACTCCCAGAAGTCCGGCATCAACCGCGGGTGCGGGTACGACGGCAGCCCGGCGCCCGGCCCGGCGTGCGAGTACTCCTGGCGGAACCCGTCGAGCTGGTGCTCGGAGAGCCTGCCCTCCAGGTACGCGCGCGCGTACATGCCGGGCGACGCGTGGCCCTGGAAGAACACCTGATCTCCCCCGCCGGGGTGGTCTTTGCCGCGGAAGAACCAGTTGAACCCGACCTCGTAGAGCGTCGCCGACGACGCGTAGGTCGAAATGTGTCCACCGACACCCACGCCGGGCCGCTGCGCCCGGTGCACGGTCATCGCCGCGTTCCACCGGATCCACGCACGGTAACGGCGTTCGACCTCTTCGTCACCGGGGAACCACGGCTCCTGCTCGGTGGGGATGGTGTTGACGTAGTCCGTGCTCGTCAGCGACGGGATGCCGACACGGCCTTCACGCGCGCGCTCGAGCAGCCGGAGCATCAGGTAGCGAGCGCGTTGCTGCCCACCGTCCTTCAGGACGGCGTCGAACGACTCAAGCCACTCTGACGTCTCCTCGGGGTCGATATCGGGCAGGTGAGCGGCGAGGCCGTCGCGGATGACGTGCACCCTGCCAGGGGTGCTCGCGCTGTTTGAGTTGGATTGCGGGGCCAAGGGATCTCCTCGCCTGGTTCTCTCGTTGTTTCCTACGCCAATTCAACCCGGTTGGCGTGCGTCATACCTCATCGTCGTCCCGATCGGGTCCCACGTCATCACTACTGGTGAGTAACCCGATGGCGGTGTCGCCCACACTCGCGGAAGTGGTATTGCCTCTACATGGCACGGGACGCCGACGACGCATACCGTCACCGTAGTGCGGGCGCGGTTGGACTCCCGAGCGGACACAGTTGGGGCCTAACCCGGTGTGGACGGTTGCGCAGTCGGGTACCGGGAGTGTTCGCTATCGCCTAACACGCGGTGCCTCCGGCGCCGCATTGGTTCACATGGAGGAGTGGAAGCCGTGGTGGCCGCGGGAGACGCCGGCAAAGCAGGCGTCGCCGAGAAGCTTGGGATCGAGCCAGGCATTGTCGTCCAGGAGATCGGCTGGGACGAGGACGTCGATGACGACGTGCGTGCCGCCATCGAGGAACGCAGCGGAAGCGACCTGCTGGACGAGGACGCCGACGAGGTGGTCGACGTCGTCCTGCTGTGGTGGCGAGAAGACGACGGCGACCTCGCCGACACGCTCCTCGACGTGCGCAGTCCGCTCGCCGACACCGGGACGATCTGGGTGATGACACCCAAGACCGGGCGGGACGGGCACGTCGAACCGAGCGAGATCGCCGAGGCGGTGTCGACAGCGGGCATGGCCCAGACGTCGAACATCAACGTCGGCGAGGACTGGACGGGTACGAGGCTGGTCTCGCCGAAGTCCGCGAACACGCGCCGCTGAAATCCCAAGGAGTCGGACCGTCTGGGGCCTCACCCAGACGGGGCACTAGGCTGGGCACAGGCAGGTAAGCGTTCGCGAAGTGGGAGGACACGCAGAATGGCGGTCGAGGTCGGTTCGAAGGCCCCGGACTTCACACTCAACGACTACAACAAGCAGCAGGTGGCGCTGTCGTCCTTCCAGGGCGAGAAGAACGTGCTCCTGGTGTTCTACCCCTTCGCGTTCAGCGGCATCTGCCAGGGCGAGCTCTGCCAGGTGCGCGACGAGCTGGCGACCTACGACAACGCGAACGTGCAGGTGCTCGGCGTGTCCGTGGACAGCCCGTTCGCGCTGAAGGCGTGGGCGGACCAGCAGGGCTACACCTTCCCCCTGCTGTCGGACTTCTGGCCGCACGGCGAAGTGGCACAGGCCTACGGGGTGTTCAACGACAAGGCGGGCCTGGCGCTGCGCGGAACCTTCCTGATCGACAAAGAGGGAACGGTCCGCTACGCGGAGGTCAACCAGCCGGGAGAACCCCGAGACCAGGAGGCCTGGAAGAAAGCACTGGCCAACCTGGCATGATTGAAACGGCGGTGCCCAGCGGGGCACCGCACCAGGGCGCATAGCTCAGCGGAAGAGCACCTCCCTTACAAGGAGGGGGTCGCAGGTTCGAAACCTGCTGCGCCCACGTCCTCAGGGCTACCCTGCTCGGTGCTTCGCACCTTCGCCGGGTCGTCCGTTCCACTTTGGGGGGCCGAGCCCCCCAAACCCCCCACGGTGCCAGCTCCTCTCGACCCAGCGCTGGGCTCGACTCGCTTTCACCAGCGGGCGGCTTCGCCGCCGGGCGCTAAGCGCCGGAGGCGCTTTAGGGGTGAGTGTGGTCGGATTTGTGTGGGTGAGGTCCGCCTACACGAAGAGCCAGAGCGACAGCCAAACGGACCTCGCCCATACCGAAAGCGCGTCAGCGCAGACCCCGCCTTCGTGTCCCCTTCCTCTTGGTGGTCTGCCCGCCGGCGAGGCACGCCCTTAGCAGCCAAAGCCAGACTCAGTGAGGAAGCCGGGAAATAACCTGACCGGCACGTTCGATCATGTCGGTGGCGAATCGCTCGCTGAAGCCCGCTGCGAAGCCGACCATGACGAAGAGGCCCAGTGTGGCGTTGATCGCTCCGACGGTGAGAGCGAACTGCGCAACGGCACCGAAAACAGCGCCGACCAGTGGACGGAAGCCGCCGAGGATGCGCAGGTGCCGGATGGAGGTGTTGAAGTCGAGTACGAGGGTTCCCTTGGACATCCGCTGGAAGATGCTGACCACGGCTCCCAGAGCACCGAACAGGCAGGCCCCGATGAGTCCGGCCGTGTTCAACAGGGTGGGCCACAGCCGGGCGCTGGCGATGCCCACGGCGATGATCAACAAAGCCGTGAGGACCGTGCCGACCAGGGCGCCTTGGAAGTAGATGAAGCGAGCTTGGCGCTGGATGGCGGCCTCCACGCGGGCAGCGGCGTGCGCGACTTCCTTCTGCGCGGTGGTCACTACTGCCAGTCGGTCCGTGTCCTGCTCCTTGAGCAGGTCGGCCGCCAGCAGGATCCTGGTCATCGCCGAGTACAACGCTTCGACCAGCGTCTTGACCTGGGTCCCCGGCAGCATCTCGCGCGCGAGGTCGACGGCCGCTCGACAGTCCGCCTCCGACTTGACCAGGTCCGCGTCAGCCGAGTTCAGCGTGGTGTGCAGCTCCCAGCCGGTGCGGGTCTCCACCAGCGCCGCGCCGCCGCGCTCACGTCCACAGAAGTAGCTGTTGTGGATGACGCCGGTCTGCTTCTCGAACTTCGCCCGCAGCGCACGCTCGAGCGCCTCGGCCTCATCCTGCACCAGTGTGTCCGTGGCCTGCGCGAACACTTCGCGCACGACCACGATCATGCCGAACGTGACCTTCGCGTGGTCGTTGGTCACGCGGGCCCAGTGCTCCATGGTGTGCTCGCCTGTCCAACCCGACACGTCGGTTGGCTGCGTCGTCGCCACCGGCTCGGTGCTCATGTCCTCATCTCTGCTCGGCACGGCGTCCTGTTACGAGTCGCTGTCCGGATATGTCAACGCACGCTGGGCGTTGTCCACGAGTTCTTTGTACGTGAGTACTTCGACCCGGCTCAGGTGGTTGTTGAGGGTCCTGAACACCTCGTTGATCTCGGTTTCCGGGATGTCGGGGTGCATCGCAGGATGACCGACCAGGACCGTGACACTCGAACGGCGGGTTTCGATGCCGAACTCGTCGAGGATGCTTTGCCGGTTCTCGTCGAGCCCAACCAGGTAGTTCAGGCCCTGCGCGACTGCGTCATGAACCTCAGCTGTCGGCACCCAGGCACCACGGTGGCGCTTCACGATCGGCCGCGCCGCCATCGAACGCTTGATCTCGACGATGTGCAGACTGCCGTCGGCGCGTATCAACGGGATGTCCACCTCGTCACCGGGAACCAGCCGCCGCCTGGCAGCGACGCCGACGAACCGTCCACCGAATATCCATGACTGATTCCAGAGGACTCGTTGCAGGTGCGATTCGGTCGCGATCCGGTCTTGCACGACTGCTCTGATCGCAGCCAGACTGTCCGACCGCTTCTTCAGCTCAACGGCCTTGAGCGATGCCTGACCGTCTTCGTCCTTGGCGAGCACTTCGAGAGCCGCCGGTGAAACGACGAGACGCGCTGCGGTCTCAGCAGGATTTTCCACGTCGATCCTGTCTCGGAGCACTCGCTCCAGCCAGAGTGCCGTCTCCGCCCGGCCTCTCACAATCCGGTAGCGGCCCAGACGGTCGTCCGGCGCGTCCAGAAAACGCGCATCCCGAAACAGGCCGGACAGGTGATCCAGCAGTTCCGCTGCGGTGGCGTCAGGTCGTCCAGCCAGGAACTCCTGCGCTGTCCGCACCGTGAAGTCAGACAACGAACCAACAATCTTGGCCACGTAGTTCCTGGAGTTTTCGTTGCGGGCACCGTCCTGGAACAGCCGGTAGTTCTCCTCGAAGCTCCCCTTGAGCAGCCGCCCAGAAGCGAAGTCGATCGAGTCCTGGAGAAGGCGGACCACATGCCACTCGGGCTCCTCCGATGCGCGCAGTCTCGCCACTTCCAGCAGATCGATCAGCTTCCGACCGCCTCTGCGGTTGCGGGTTCTGCCGCTGTGCATGTGCTGGACGACCGCGGCGATGGCGTCTTTCACGTCTGGCGCGGCCGCTTGCTTCTCGACCAACTCGAGTTGGAGTTCTAGCGAGAAGTCCGCCCTGGCCGACGTCATTTGCGTCTCGGGCGGACGACCATGTCGCCCTCGGCTGCCATCGGGGCGATGCCGCTGCACTCCGGTTCGTACTCGAAGCCGTCGTCTTTCGGCGGCGGTGGGACCGGCTGATCGTCATGAGGCTCGAGCGGCTCGGTGCTCATGCTCCAATCTCGGCGTCGGCCTGCGTGTTGTTACGGGTTGTTACGCCATTCGGGTGCGGCGCTTGAAACCGTGTCACCCGTCGAGTTGTCTTGCGGCGTGAAGGACCTGCGCCGCATCCAATCGCGGGCCGATCTGGGTGACACGGACGCGATGCGCGCACTCGCCAGAGCACTCGCCCTCGTCGGGCGGCTCGACGAGGCATTGGCTTGGTGGTGGCGGGCCGCCCAGACGGAACCCGCTGTTCTCGGCGAGGCCCTCCGGTACCTCGACCGGTTGGGCGGCACCCGCGACTTCTCGTCGTGGCTGGAACGAGCCGCCACGGTGTCGCCATACGTGGCGAAGAAGTTCGCTCGGGGGTTGGAGGTCGGTGACTCACCGGAGGCATGGCTTGAGCGTGTCGAGAAGACGCGGCATCCGGACCCATACGGGGAGTTGTGCCGACGGTGGGTGGACGCCGGGCAGATCGACACGGCCGTCAGGTGGTTCACGCGCTTCCTCGACGAGCAGCGTCCGGTGGATGCCGAGGAGTTCGTGTCGCAGATCGTCGTTTTCAACCTGCGTGACCGGGACGGCATCGTCGCGGAGGCGCTGCGGCTGCTCGCCGAACGGGGAATCGTCCCGGCCGCTCGTGAGCTGGCCGAGAGAGCGTCCGCCAAAGGCGACGCCGAGGAGGCGGAGCGGTGGTGGGAGTTCGCCGCCGCGCAGGGTGACTGGCGCAGCCTGTGGGGCCTGGTCGACCTGTACGCCGAGCAGCGCGACCGCGAAGCCGACCTCGAACGGATCCTGGCGCACCTCGCGCCACGGTCCCCACGGGCAGGCGCGCTGCTGCGGGTTTGGCGCGCCGACGGCGGCAGGCTCGCTGATCTCGTCCGCGGGGATCCGGTGGCGCGCGCGGTCGCCGGCATGCCACGGGACCTCAGAGGCGAGCGGGCGAGAATCGTCGACGACATGATGGCCGCACCCGGCTACCTCGACCCTGACATCGAACGGCCGCGCTACCTGCTGGCGAGCATGCCCGGGTCGGCCCCGCCGGACGCGGACATCGGCTTGGTCGTGCAGGTTTCCGAGCAGGACGAGACGCGGTGGGGGTCCATCCGGGCTCAGCTGCGTGGCTTGGCCGCCGACGGTGACGGCGCCGAGATCGTCGTCTCGGTCCAGGCCGAGGACGGCCTCATCCCCACCGGTGACCTCGAACAGCGACTGCACGTGCCCGTCGGCGGCCCGTCGTCCCCGATCCGGTTCTCCTTTCGGACCACCGGGCCGGGGACGTTCCGGGTCCGGATCATGGCGTGGGCGGGTGGCACGTTCCTCGCCCAGCTGGAAACCAGGACCGAGGTCTCCCGCCATGGCGACCGTGCGAGCGACCCGACCCCGGCGGTGGCGATCCTGGACAACGTCCAGCCGACGAGAGGCGCGACCGCGCTGATGGTCCAGCGGCGCGGCGACCGGTTCGAGTTCCAGCTGCTGTCGGACATGCAGCCGTTCGAGCCCGCGTGGTCGAAAACGCTTGCGGACGATCCGCGGGCGGCCGTCGAACGAACGGTCGAGATGCTGAAGCACATGGCCGAGGGCAAGGCGCGGCGGGCGGCGACCAACGCGCGGCGGTGGGTCAGGGAAACCGGCGTCGGGCTGTGGCGCGACCTCGTGCCGCCGGAGATCCACGAGCAGTTCTGGCAGATCCGCGACCGGATCAGCTCGCTGACCGTGGTGACCGACCACGACGTGCTGCCGTGGGAGCTGCTGCACCCGTTGCGCAAGGGGTCCGACGACGGTTTCCTGGTCGAACAGTTCCCGGTCGTGCGTTCGGTGTTCGGCCCGGAGTTGGCGCACCGGATCGGGTTGCGGCCGATGACCTACGTCATGCCCGAGCGCTCCCCCGCCGACGCGGCCGACGAGATCCAGCAGGTCATGCGGCGGTTCGGCGCCGGTGACACCGTCACCCACGTGGACGATCTGCTCGACCGGATCGACTCGGGTACGTGCGGCGCGCTGCATTTCGCCTGCCACAACAGCTTCTCGCTGGACGACGACGGCTCGAAGATCCGGATGTCCGGCGGCGACTTCCGGCCGCGGCTGCTCAACAGCGCGGTCACCGGGCAGACGCTGGCCGCCACCAGTCCGTTGGTGTTCCTCAACGCGTGCCGCACAGCGGGTGCGGCACCGGAATACACCAGGACAACAGGCTGGGCGCAGCAGTTCATGGCGGCGGGCGCCGGGGCTTTCGTCGGTACGCTGTGGCCGGTCCGCAGTGACAGCGCGCTGGAGTTCGCCACGATCTTCTACGACGAGTTGGCGTCCGGTGCGTCACTGGGCATGGCCGCGCACTACGCGCGGGGCGTCTCGACCAACGACGACGGGGACCCGACCTGGTTGGCGTACACCGTCTACGGCCACCCGTCGGCCGTCACGGGCTACTAGGTGGTAACGGCTTTCCGCACCGTGCGCGACGGTGGAGTGCGTTTGGCGTCGCGGATCCAGCTGAACCAGCCCCAGATCACCAGAGCGGCGAACGCGGTGTACACCACCGCGCTGAACCACAGGCCGGAATCGATCTGCAACGGCACGCCGACCGCGTCGACAACCAGCCACACCAGCCAGAACTCCACCAGGCCACGGCCCTGCAGCGCGAACGCCACCGCGGTCCCGACGAAGATCGCGGCGTCCGGCCAAGGCGCCCACGAGGCGTCCAACGCCTCCAGCAGCAACGCCACGCCCACGGTCCCCGCCACGAGCGCGCCGATGGTCACGAGGACCTCGGTGAGGGTCGAGCGGCGCACGACGACACCGAACACCGGGTCCCGGCGCCGGGTCCACGCCCACCAGCCGTAGACGCTGATCAGCAGGATGATCACCTGCCGGGCGGCGAGACCACCGAGGTGCGCGGAGACGTACACGCTGAACAGCAGCACAGTCGCCGCGACCTGCACGGGCCATGTCCAGAGGGTGCGGTACTTGGCGAGGAACACCACTGCCAGCGCGCAGATCTGGCCGATCAACTCGGCGAGCGAGATCCGTTGGCCCAGCACGGTAACGCCGTGTTCCAGAAAGAACCGCACCCGATCCTCCTCACCCCAGCTACCTAGCCCACAACAGTGCTACTAGGTCTGGCTGTTCCGCGCCAGGGTGTGAGCTGTCTCTCGTACCACGACCTCCCAGTCGCGGCGCGGATCCTGGATCTGGCCGAGTGACACGATCTCGCGCCGCGACAGCAGCACCGTGAGCCAGTCCAGCAGTACGCGCAGCTTGCGGCCGGTGGTCGGGACCCGGCTCCAGTGGTACGCGCGGTGCATCAGCCACGCGGGCCAGCCGCGCAACCGGATCCCGTACACCTGGGCGACGCCCTTGTGCAGGCCGAGGCTGGCCACCGAACCGGCGTGCTTGTGCCGGTACGGCTTGATCCTGCCGCCGCGCATCGAGGCGATGATGTTGTCCGCCAGCACTTTCGCCTGGCGGACAGCATGCTGCGCGCTCGGCGAGCACAAGGCTCCCTGACCGGACAGATCCGGCACCGCCGCGCTGTCCCCCGCGCCCCAGACGCCTTGCAGCCCCCTGGCCTGCAAGGTTTCCGTGCAGATCAGCCTGCCGCGGAAGTCGATCGGCATGCCCGAGCGCATCGCCAGCGGGTTCGCCTTGACACCCGCGGTCCAGACCACGGTGTCGGCGTCGAACGACGTGCCGTCCGACAGCTCGACGTGCCCGTCGACCATCGACACGAGCTTGGTGCCGAGCTTGACCTCCATACCGCGCTTGACCAGCCTGCGGATGGTGTAGTCGGACATCGACTGGCTGACCTCGGGCAGGATCCGGTCGGCCGCCTCGACGAGCACCCAACGCATGTCCGAAGGTGACAGTCCCTTGTGGACACGCATGGCGTACCGGGCCATGTCCTCCAGCTCACCGAACACCTCGACACCCGCGTACCCGCCGCCGACCACGACGAACGTCAGCGCCCGCTGTTTGCGTTCCGGCGTGCTCGACGCGACGTCCAACCGCGACAGGACGTGATTGCGCAGGTAGATCGCCTCACCGACGGTGGCGAAGCCGATGCCCGACTCGGCCAGGCCCGGGATGGGCAGCGTCCGCGCCACCGAACCCGCGGCCATCACGAGAATGTCGTACGGCATCGACGTCGGCAGCCCCTCGGCCGGGACGACCGTCGCGACCTTGCGCTCATGGTCGACCCCGGTGACCTTGCCGGTCACGACCGTGCACTCCGGCAGCGCCCGCCGCAGCGGCACGACCACGTGCCGCGGTTCGACCGAACCAGCGGCCGCCTCCGGCAGGAACGGCTGATAGGTCATGTTCGGCTGCGGATCGACGACAGTCACGGTCGCCTCACCCGTACGGAGTTTCCGCTGCAATCGGATGGCGGTGTACATCCCGACATACCCGCCACCGACGATCAGGATGTGTGTCATACGAGAAGCGTGCTCCGGCGACAGCGGCGGCGGCTCACCTCAGCGACCAGCCTTCCTCCCGCCACAGAGGGATTCCGGCCGGGACCTACGTCCCACACGATAGGGGGACACGGGTGGCGTGGAGATCAAGAACAGTCCATAGTGGATCTACCGGTGGGGACCGGGGAGAAGGCCCCTGGAGCGCAGCGCACCACTACGCTCCAGGGGCCATTGACGTCGACGCTTCGCGTCTTCGCCGATGGCCTGTCGCCGATCTTCTGGGGGCCGAGCCCCCAGACCCCCACGGTGCGAGCTCCTTCTGACCCAGCGGTGGGCACGTCTCGCTTGGACCAGCACTCGCGCCTTCGCGCTCGGATTGGCGCTGGGCGCGTCGTGAAGGTCACCTTACCGGCATCGGATGCCTCGGAAGTTCCCCAATCGCGGCAGGCAACCAGCGCACGTGCTCGGTTGGGGTTGGAGCGGCGCTGTGCGGGGTGGGTTGTTCGTCGTGTAAAGCTGTGGGGGTGAGAGCAGGGGCCATTTCCGCCAAGACGCTTGCCGAGTTGGAACGTGCTTCCGGGAAGCTCGCTTCGGCCACTCTCGCGGCGATGGACTCCCAGTTTCCGTGGTTCAGCCGGATGCCCGCCGACCAGCGGGCCAGTGTGTTGCTGATCGCGCAGTCCGGGGTGGCCGGGTTCACCGCGTGGCTCAAGGACGACACCGCTTCGCTTCGGCTGACCACCGATGTGTTCCGGTCCGCGCCGCGGGATCTGTCCCGGTGGATCAGCCTTCGGCAGACCGTTGAGCTGGTGCGGGTCGCGCTGCAGGTTTTCGAGGGACAGGTCCCCGACCTGGCCGCAGACGAGAAGGAACGCGCGATTCTCAGCGAGGCGGTCCTGCGGTACGGGCGCGAAGTCGCGTTCGCCTCCGCGATGTCGTACGCCTCCGCGGCGGAGGCTCGTGGTGCCTGGGACGCGCGGTTGGAGGCGCTGGTCGTCGACGGCATCGTCCGTGGTGACGCCGAGGAAGCGCTGCTGTCCCGTGCCGCCGCGCTGGGGTGGGATCCGGCCGCGGAGGCGACCGTTGTCGTGGGCACCCGGCCGTCGGACGATCCGCCGACTGTCGTCTACGAGGTGCGCAGCCGGGCCGCCCGGTTGGGTCGCGCGGTGCTGTTGAGCGTTCAGGGCAGCCGTCTCGTCGTGGTCCTCGCGGGTCCGACCGAAGACCTGCTCGGTGAGGAGCGGCGTGGCCGCGCGCCGAGCAAGACCGTGCTCGACCGGATCACGGCCGCGTTCGGTGACGGCCCGGTCGTCGCGGGCCCGACGGTGGCGAGCCTGGCGGAGGCGCACCGCAGCGCCGCCGACGCGCTGTCCGGGTTGCGGGCCGTGGTCGGCTGGCCCGCCGCGCCACGGCCGGTCCGGTCGACGGACCTGCTGCCGGAGCGGGCGCTGGCCGGGGACCCCGAGGCGGAGTGGCAGCTGGTCGACCGGATCGCACGGCCGTTGGAGGAGGCCACCGGGTCGCTGTTGGAGACCGTCGACACCTACCTGGAGGTCGGCGGCGTGCTGGAGACGTGCGCGCGCCAGCTGTTCGTGCATCCCAACACGGTCCGGTACCGGTTGCGGCGGGTCGCCGAGCTCACCGGGCGCAACGCCAACGATCCACGGGATTCGCTGGTACTTCGGGTGGCATTGGCGGTCGGGCGCTTGGCCAGAGCACGGGGACTGTGGTAGCCAGCACAGTGACACACCTAACGTGCCTGCCTTGTTCGGTGATGACCGTTCACGTCGACAACGTTTTCCCGTTTCAGCCCGTCATCGCTCGATAACACTTGTAGACACGCTACAAATTCCGCGGACAGACTTGGTGACTGGCAGCATCCCGGCAGCGCGGCGCCGGAGTGTTCAGTACAGGTGTGATCGCGATACTCGCCCCTGGCCAGGGCTCCCAGACTCCCGGAATGCTGGCACCGTGGCTCGAGCTGGACGGTGCCGACGAGCGCATCGCCGGCTGGTCCGAGCGCGCGGGCCTGGACCTGCGCAGGCTGGGCACCACGGCCACGGCCGAGGAGATCGTCGACACCTCGGTGACCCAGCCGCTGGTCGTCGCGGCCGCGCTGCTGGCGCAGGCCGAGATCGAGAAGCGGTTCGCGCTCCCCCAGGACACGATCGTCGCCGGTCACTCGGTCGGTGAGCTCGCCGCGGCCGCGGTCGCCGGAGTGCTCGGCGCCGACGACGCCGTCGGCCTCGCCGCCGTGCGAGGCCGGGAGATGGCCGCCGCGTGCGCGCTGCACCCGACCGGCATGACCGCGATCCTCGGCGGTGACCGGCAGGCCGTGCTGGACAAGATCGCCGAGTACGGTGTCACCCCGGCCAACCAGAACGGCGCGGGCCAGATCGTCGCCGCGGGCGACAAGGAAGCTCTGGACAAGCTCGTCACGGACTTGCCGGAAGGCGCGAAGTCCCGTGCGCTGAAGGTGGCGGGCGCGTTCCACACGAAGTACATGGCGCCTGCGCAGGACGCGCTGCGCGATTACGCCGGCTCGGTCGCCACGAAGGACCCAGTCAGGACGTTGCTGTCGAACGCCGACGGCGCCGCGGTCACCACTGGTGCGGAAACCCTGACCAGGCTGGTCGACCAGGTGACCCGGCCGGTGAAGTGGGACGCCTGCATGGCGGCCCTCGGTGAGCGCGGGGTCGTGGCGGTCGTGGAACTGCCGCCCGCGGGCGCACTGGTCGGACTGATCAAACGGGAACTGCCGTCCGTCGCTCGGATCCGGCTCAAGACCCCGGAGGACTTGGACTCCGTCACGGAGTTCGTGGAGGGCAGCAAGTGAGCAGCTCGCTCAACATCGCGACCGGATCGGCCGCCAGCCGGATCGTCGGCGTCGGCAGCTTCCGGCCCGACCGGATCGTCACCAACGACGACCTGTCGCAGCGGATGGACACCAGCGACGAGTGGATCCGCACCCGTGTCGGCATCGTCGAGCGCCGGTTCGCCGGGCCGGACGAGTCGCTTGTGGACATGGCGGTCGCGGCGGGGACGCGCGCGATCGACGACGCGGGACTCCAGCCGTCCGATTTGGACACTGTGATCGTCGCGAACTGCACGATGCCGTCGCCCATCCCGAACGCGGCCGCGCAGGTCGCCGACCGGATCGGTGTCAAGGCCGCAGGCGCGTTCGACCTCAACGCGGCGTGCGCCGGGTTCTGCTACAGCCTGGCGACCGCGTCGGACCTGATCCGCTCCGGCTCGGCGGGCCGGGTGCTGGTGATCGGCGCGGAGAAGCTGACCGACTGGGTCGACCCGGACGACCGGGCGAACGCGATCATCTTCGCCGACGGCGCGGGCGCGGCCGTCGTCGGACCGTCGGAGACCCCGGGCATCGGCCCGGTCGCGTGGGGCAGCGCGGGCGACATGGTCGACATGATCTACAACCGCGACAACCGCTACATCTACCAGGAGGGCCAGACGGTCTTCCGCTGGGCCACCACGCAGATCGCGCCGATCGCGCTGCGCGCGCTGGAGCTGGCGGGCCTGCAGCCGTCCGATGTGGACGCCCTGATCCCGCACCAGGCGAACCTGCGGATCGTCGAGGCGATCGCGAAGCGGCTGCGCAAGGAAGGCGCACGGGAGAAGATGGAGGTGGCCGACGACATCATCTACACCGGCAACACCTCGTCGGCGTCCATCCCGATCGCGCTCGACAACATGCGCAAGGCCGGTCGGGTCAGCACGGGTGACGTGCTGCTGATGATCGGTTTCGGCGCGGGCCTGTCCTACGCGGGGCAGGTCGTGATCAGCCCGTAGACTCCCGCCGGGCGCGCCGCGCCCGGTCGGTGGATTCACCGCTCAAGAACCAGAAAGGGAAGATCGATGGCGAACGAAGAGGTCCTGTCAGGTCTCGCTGACATCGTCGAAGAGGTCGCGGGCGTGGCCAAGGACGACGTCACCGTCGAGAAGTCCTTCGTGGACGACCTGGACATCGACTCGTTGTCCATGGTGGAGATCGCCGTGCAGGCCGAGGACAAGTTCGGGGTCAAGATCCCGGACGACGAGCTGGCGAACCTCAAGACGGTCGGCGACGCGGTCGACTACATCACCAAGAACACGGTGTGATTTGAGCCGACGCTTCCGCCTCTGCGTGCTCGCCGGGGCGGCGTCGGCCCTGTACCGAGGCGGAGAGAGGGTATGAGCAACGACATCGTCATCACCGGGCTGGGCGCGACGACACCGCTCGGCGGCGACGTGACGTCCACATGGGACGCATTGCTCGCGGGCAAGAGTGGCGTGTCCATCCTTGACGCCGAGTGGGTCACGACCTTCGGGCTGCCGACCCGGATCGCCGCCCAGCTCGCGGTGGACCCGTCGGAGGTCCTGCCCCGGGTCGAGGCTCGCAGGCTGGACCGCTGCGAGCAGGTCGCGGTGATCGCGGCGCGGCAGGCGTGGGCGGACTCCGGCCTCACCACCGACTCGGTCGACTCCGAACGGCTCGCGGTGATCATCGGTACCGGTATCGGTGGCGCGAGCACGCTGCTCAACCAGGACGACCTGCTGGAAGGTCCTGGCCTGCGCAAAGTCTCACCGCTGACCGTGCCGATGCTGATGCCCAACGGTCCGGCGGCGCACGTCGGCATCGAACTGAAGGCCCGTGCGGGTGTGCACGCACCGGTGTCGGCCTGCGCGTCCGGCGCCGAGGCCATCGCGTGGGCGTTCCGGATGCTGCGCTCCGGCGAGGCCGACGTGATCGTGGCCGGTGGCGCGGAAGCGGCGATCGCCGGCATCACCATGGCCGGCTTCTGCCAGGCCCGCACCATGAGCACCAACAACGACGAGCCGACCAAGGCGTCGCGTCCGTTCGACGTCAACCGCGACGGCTTCGTGCTCGGCGAGGGTGCCGGGATCATGGTCCTCGAACGGGAGGAACACGCCAAGGCGCGCGGCGCCACGATCTACGGAAAGCTCGCGGGCGTCGGCACCAGCTCCGACGGTTACCACATCACCGCGCCGGATCCGGAAGGCGCCGGGCAGGCGCGGGCGATCACCACGGCGCTGCGCACCGGCGGGGTCGACCCGGCCGACGTCGGGCACGTCAACTGCCACGCCACCTCCACGTCGGTCGGCGACGTGACCGAGACGGTCGCGATCCGCAAGGCGATCGGTGAGCACCCGGTCCTGACCGCGCCGAAGGGGTCCTTCGGGCACCTGCTCGGTGCCGCGGGCGCGGTCGAGGCGATCGTCACCGTACTGTCCATTCGCGACAGCGTGATCCCCGCGACGCTCAACCTGGAGGAGCTCGACCCCGGAGTCGTGCACGACGTCGTCGCGGGTGAGCCGCGCAAGGTCGACCTCAAGGCCGCGGTGAACGACTCGTTCGGCTTCGGCGGGCACAACGTGGCGCTCGCCTTCACCTCAGCCTGAGGCACAAGCCGGTAACGATTTGAGAGATGAGGGCCGTCCTTCCCACGAAGGGCGGCCCTCATGTCGTATTTCGACGGTGTAGGTTCCCTGCTCATGCGAACCCGTCTGGTCTCCTTAAGCCTCTTGTCAGTGGTCGCGCTGGTGGCGACTGGGTGTGCGTCGGAGACGGCCCCGCAGGCGCCGCCCAAGAAGGCCGCGCTGGTGATCGCTCAGGGCGGACTCGGCGACGAGTCGTACAACGACCTCGCCATGTCCGGCTTCACCGCGTCGACCAAGGAGAAGGGCGTCGACGGCCAGAAGATCGAGTCGACCGACGTGGTCGCGCAGGGTGATCAACTGCTGCGCCGCGCGGGCACATCGGGTTACGGCCTGGTGATCGACCTCGAGTTCTCGCACGGCGAGATCCTGCCGGGCATCGCGTCGGCGTACCCGAACGTGCAGTGGGCGTTCCTGAACAACAAGATCAACGGCCCGAACATCGCGTCGGTCCTGTTCGCCGAGCAGGACAGCTCATACCTGGCCGGTGCGCTCGCCGCGATGATGACGACGCAGACCGGCAACCCGAAGATCAACCCGGACAAGAAGATCGGCGTGATCGGCGGGACCAAGTCGGTCGGGATCGACAAGTTCCTGTCCGGCTACATCGAGGGCGCCAAGTCCGTGGACAAGGACGTCCAGGTGCTCACCGCGTACAGCAACACCTTCGGCGATCCCACCAAGGGTTCGCAACTCGCCGAAAGCATGTTCCAGCAGGGCGCGGACATCGTCTACCACGTGGCGGGCGGCACCGGTGCGGGCGTCATCGAGGCGGCGAAGAAGAACAACCACTACGCCATCGGCGTCGACGACAACCAGGACAAGCTCGCGCCCGGGTTCGTGCTGACCAGCGTGCTCAAGCGGTCCGACCTGGCCGTGCGCAAGGTCGTCGAGCTCTACGCCGACGGCAAGTTCCCCGGCGGCCAGGTGATCAACCTCGGCCTCAAGGAGGGCGGCGTCGGCCTGACCGACTTCGAGTTCACCCGCAACGAGATCCCCGAGTCGGCCCGCACCAAGGTGGACGAGCTGAAGAAGAAGATCATCGCCGGTGAGCTGAAGGTGTGGAACGTGATCGACCAGGGCTACCCGTCCTGGATGCAGGGCTGATCCTGACATGAGTGTCCGGCTGGGCGCGCGGGGCGTCTCGCGCGCGTTCGGTGCCGTGCGCGCCAACCAGGGCGTCGACGTCGAAGTCCGGGCGGGCACGGTGCACGCGGTCGTCGGCGAGAACGGCGCGGGCAAGACCACGCTGATGCGCATCCTGTACGGCCTCGACCAGCCGGATTCGGGCACGGTCGTGATCGGCGACCGCCCGGTCCGGCTGCGCGGTGCGGCGGACGGCATCGCCAACGGCATCGGACTGGTGCCGCAGGAACTGGCGATGATCGGGTCATTGACCCTGTTGGAGAACCTCGTCCTCGGCGCCGAACCCCGCCGGGGCGTCCGGATCGATTGGGCCAGGGCCCGCGCCGAAGCCGAGGAACTCGCGTCCGATGTGGGCGTGGAACTGCCTTGGACGGCGGTCGCGGACACCGTGTCCATCAGTGTCCGTCAGCAAACCGAGATCCTTCGGGCGCTGCGGCGCGGCGCGGACGTGCTGATCCTCGACGAGCCGACCGCCGCGCTGGCCCCGGCCCAGGTGGACGATCTGCTGCGGCTGCTGCGCGAGTTGCGCGACGCCGGACGGACAGTGGTGTTCATCAGCCACAAGGTCGACGAAGTGCTCGCGGTCGCCGACGAGATCACGGTCATGCGCGGCGGCAAGGTGATCACCACCCGGCGTGCCGACGCCGTCGACCGGGCCGAGCTGATCGAACTCATCGTCGGCGAGCACGTGCGGACCACAGGTTTCGTGCCATCCGCCGTGATCGGCGACGAGGTGCTGACGGTCGACGGCGACGTCGCGTTGTCGGTGCGCGCCGGTGAGATCGTCGGTGTGGCCGGGATCGCGGGCAGCGGCCAGGACGAACTCGTCGAACGCGTCGTCGGCCTGCGCCCGGCAGGCGGCCGGATCACGCTGTCCGGAAAGGACATCACCGCGCTCGCGGTGGACCGCAGGCGGGCCGCCGGACTCGGGTACATCTCCGGCGAACGCCGCGCCGAAGGCCTGTCGATGGACGCGTCGTTGGCGGACAACGCCATCGCGGGGACCCATCGGGCCATCGGCAGGCGCGGCTGGCTCGCCCCTTCGAAGGTCCGCCGGTACGCCAAACGGGTGCTCGACAGTTACTCCGTCCGATATGGACGGCTCACGGCCGCGGCGCGGACGCTGTCCGGCGGCAACCAGCAGCGGGTCGTGATCGGCAGGGAACTCGACCGGGCGCCCGCGCTGCTCGTGGCCGCCGGACCGACCCGCGGCGTGGACGTGCTGGGCATGGCCTACATCCACGACCAGCTCAGGGCGTTGCGGGACAACGGTTCCGGCGTGCTGCTGGTGTCCGAGCAGCTGGACGAGCTGCTGGAGCTGTCCGACCGGATCGTGGTCCTGCACGGTGGCAGGGTGGCCGGTGAACTGCCCGGCGGCCCGGAAAGCCGCACCGCGGTCGGCGCCCTGATGCTCGGCAGGAAAGCCTCGTGAGCGTTTTCCAGGGTTCCAACCCCGGCAAGTACTCACGAGCTCTGACCAGGGTGGTTCGGGCGGCGGTGCCGTTTGTGATCGCGTTGGGGCTTGGCGGGATCGTTTTGCTGGCGACCGGGCACAACCCGCTGGCGTTCTACCAACTGCTCGTGCGTGAGGCGTTCGGTGGTGTCGACCGGATCGCCGCGACCCTCAGCGCGGCCACTCCCCTGTTGTTCACCGGCTTGGCCACGGCGATCGCGTTCCGCGCCGGGGTGTTCAACGTCGGTGTCGAAGGCGGGTTCGTCTTCGGCGGGCTGATCGCCGCGACCGTGGCGCTGCAGGCGGGCCTGCTGGCCGGGATGGTCGCGGGCGCACTGGCCGGGGTGCTGGTCAGCGCGTTGCCGGGGTGGTTGAAGGCGCGGTGGAACGTCGACGAGGTGGTCACCACGTTGATGGTCAACTTCGTGGTCGCCGGCGTCACCGGCTGGCTCGTCACGACCTTCCTGCAGGCCAAGGGAGTCGCGAACTCCGCGACAGCGCTGATCCCGCAGGGATCGTGGCTGCCTGACCTGCTGCCGCCGTACGGGCTCACCGCGGGTGTGCTCGTCGCGTTGGCGCTCGTCGTGCTGTACGCGGTGTGGATCAAGCACTCCGTACTGGGCTACGAACTGCGCCAGACCGGGCTCAACCCGAGGTTCAGCGCCGCGCAAGGAATCCGTGTCGGCCGCGTGATCATGGTGTCGATGCTGATCTCCGGCGCGATCGCCGGGCTGGGCGGCGCCGTGCACGCACTCGGCGTCGTGCACCGGTTCGTGGACGGGTTCTCCCCCGGTTACGGGTTCACCGGCATCGCGGTGGCACTGCTCGGCCGCAACAGCGCGGTGGGCGTCGCACTGGGCGCGGTGCTGTTCGGCGCGTTGGCCTCGGCGGGCACGACCGCGCAGTTGTTCAGCGACATCCCGCTGGACATCGTGGACGTGCTGTCCGGCACCGTGATGATCTTCGCGGTCGTCCGGCTGTGGAGGCAGAGATGATCACGGGCATCCTGACGTCCGCCTTGCTGCTGTGGACACCGCTGGCGATCGCGGCCATGGGCGGTCTGCTGCACCGCGTCGGCGGCGTGGTCAACATCGGCCTCGAAGGACAGATGCTCGTCGGGGCGCTGATCGGGGCGCTCGTGTCCGGCGCGACCGGCAACTGGGCGCTCGGCGTGCTCGCCGCGGGCGCCGCGGGCGGTGTGGTCGGACTGTTGATGTCGTTGTGCGTGACGAGGCTCGGCGCGAACGAGATCATCGCGGGGCTCGGGTTCACCATCGTGCTCAGCGGACTGATCGGCTACCTGCTGCGCAGCGTCTTCGACGTGTCCGGCACGCTGCGGGTGACCGGGCTCGACCCGCTGCCGCGCGTACTCGGTCTCGACCCGTTGTTCCTGCTCGCGGTCGTACTCGTCCCGGTGATCGCCTGGTCGTTGCGCAACACCGCGGCCGGGCTGCGGCTGCGGGCCACCGGCGACGGTTTCGACGCCGCGACCGCGCTCGGCATTCCGGCCAACGGCATACGCGACATCGCCGGGACGATCGCCGGAATGCTCGCCGGAATCGCCGGATCGCACCTTGTCCTCGGCCAGGTCGGCCTTTTCAATGAGGACATGGTGGCTGGCCGCGGGTTCATCGCACTGGCCGCGTTCTACTTCGGCAGGGCACGACCGCTGCCGACCGCGCTGGCGTGCCTGCTGTTCGCCGTGTTCGACGCCACACAGGCGCGGCTGCAGACCTCGGGAGTACCGGCCCAACTCATCCAAACTCTGCCGTATCTTGTGGTCATCGCGGTTCTGACGGCCACCGCCGTCCGCGATGCTCGGGGAAAATCTCGAAGGGCGGGCTGAACCATGGCCGACGACGACAAGGCTGACAACGTTGACATCGGGGTTGACAACTCGGTGGCGTTGATCATGATCGACGTGCTGGACGCGTTCTTCGTGCCCGGCAAGCCCGCCTACTACCCGGATTCGGTGAAGGTGCTCGACCCGTGCCGTGAGCTTCTCGCCAAGGCACGCGACCGGCAGCGGCTGATCGTGCACGCCGTGGAACGGCACCGGCCTGGCCTTGCCGACTTCGAGCACAGGAAAATCCCGGTGCACTGCGAAATCGGTGACGACCAGTCACCGTACGTGGCCGGTTTCGAGCCGCTGGACAGCCCGAACGAAGTAGAGCTCCCGAAACGGCGCTACTCCGCGTTCTATGCGACCGACCTCGATCTGATGCTGCGCGAGCAAGGCGTGAAATCGCTGGTCATCGCGGGCGTGAAGACGAATGTTTGCGTACGGGCAACTGTTCAGGACGCCTTCGCGGCGGGGTATGAGATCCTTCTCGTGAAAGAGGCCACCAACTCGAACCGGCCGCACCTGGCCGAGGCGTCGCTCGAGGACATCGACCGCTATTTCGGGTCCGTGGTGACGCTCGAGCAGGCATTGGAGCGACTGTGAGCAGGAAGGTCGCTGTCGTCGGATACGCCAGCATGGACCACTCCATGGAGTGCGACGAGTTCCGTGCGGCCGCCGGTACAACCTTGATCAAACGCCGCCTGTCCGACCCGTGGCCGGGCATCGGCGGCATCGCGCACACCGCACGCGGGCTGGCCGCGGCGGGCCACGAGGTGCACGCCATCACGTGGGTCGGCGACGACGAGCCCGGCAAGGAGTACATCGACCGGCTCAACGCGTACGGCGTGAACATCTCCGGCATCTCGACCGACAGCGTGCGCACCCCGTCGTGCTACCTGTTCTACGGGCCCGACGGCGAGACCGTCGTCGTGTACGACCCAGGCGACCGTGCGGCGGGCAACCTCACCGAGCAGCAGCGCGAGATCGTCAAGGATTGCGACTGGGTGTGCCTGATGGTCGGCCCGCGCCCGGCCAACCTCGAGGTGCTCGACCTGCTGACCGACAACCAGCAGCTGGCTTGGGGTGTGAAGGGCGACCCGGACGCGTACTCCCCCGGCGTCGTGCACCGCATCCTCGCGCGTTCCAGCGTCGTCAGCTTCAGCGCCCGCGAGCGCGTGTTCCTCGACCGGATCGTCGCGCCCCGCACCCTGCTGGAGCGCACCAGGCCGAACGCCCTGCTGGCCGAGACGCACGGCCCGGCCGGTGTCCGGATCTGGCGCGGCGACGTGCACGACATGGTTCCGTGCACCGAGATCGACGCGGTGGACACCACCGGCGCGGGCGACATGTTCTTCGCCGGGATGGTCGCCAGCCTGCTCGAGCGCCCCGACGAGACCCGCCAGGCCGCCGAACGCGGCGTCGAGGCCGCGACCGCGATGCTGCTCGAGCGACTGCCCGTCAATGGCTGACCCGGTTCGAACCGACACGTCCGAGCGCGCGTGGTTCCTGCGCTGTTCGGCGGACGAGGTCGCCGACCGCGCGGTACTCGTCGGTGACCGTGGCCGCGTCACCAAGGCCGCGACGCTGCTTGACGACGCGCGTGTCCTCAACGAGGACCGTGGCCTGTCCGCTGTGACCGGGACGTATCAGGGGCAACGGGTGACCGTGGCCGCGTTCGGCATGGGCGCTCCTATAGCCGGGGTTGTCCTGCACGAATTGGCCATGCTCGGTGTGCGGCGGTTCCTGCGGCTCGGGACCGTGCTGGGCGTCGGCGGGACCGCGCTCGGGTCGCTGGTTCTGGCCGAGGGTGCGGTTCGCAACGAATCCACATCTGGCACATATTTGCCAATCGGTTTTCCCGCGATCGCCGACCACGAGATGAACACGGCACTGCGTTCGGCGCTGGCCGCCGGATCACGGCCGTGGACCGCCGGGCTGATCGCGTCCTACGACGGCTTCTACACCGAGATGTTCGCCGCCGAACCCGCCAGGGCAGCCGAGACACGGGCCCGGATGGACGAGCTCGGTCGCTACGGCGTCAAGGCGGTCGACATGGAGACCTCGGCGGTGCTCGTCGTGGCGCGGGCGGTCGGCGCGCAGGCGGCGTCGCTGTGCCTGGCCAGCGTGGACGGCCTGAGCCAGGACAAGCTCACGGACGGGCGCACCGAAGCCGAGGTGGAGCTGCTGGTCACCGGACTGACCGCGCTCGCTTCAGTCGGCTGACCTTCAGTTGTTCGACGTGGCGCCGCACTCCTCGTGGCGCGGCGACTGGCCCTCCGGGCCGACGTCGATCTTCCACTTGTTGTCCTCCTTGATCAGCGGGAGGACGATGTGCCAGCGGATGCACTCCTTGGGCAGCTCGGGCGGCGCGTCGGCGATGTCCTGGGTGCTGGTGAAGCTGACCATCACGCGCAGCCTGTTGTCCGGTGCCGAGTCGATCCGGTGCAGCAGGATGCTGCCGTCCTTGGTGGTCCGGTAGTCCTCGCGCCACTTGTGCTCCGGGAAGGTGGCGGCTCTCGCCCTGGTGACCGTGGTCCGCCACTTGTTGTAGTCCAGGTCGTTGATGGAGTCGAAATGCGCCTGGAGCATCGGCCAGATCGCACGCTGCAGCGGGTGCTGGGCGAACTCCCCCCGCGCCTTGACCTGGCGGGAGCCCGGCTGTTTGACCGGCTGGTCCGGCGACGCCGCCGCAGTCGGCTTGCTGGGCTCCTCCATCACGTCCGGGTGTTCCACCGGCCGCAGGTACACCTCGCGCGCGGCGTACCCACCGGCCGCCGCTATGACGACGACACCCAGCGCGGCCACCCACAACCGTGGCCCGCGCTGCCCCCTATCTGCTTGCACGACTACGAGCGTGCCATGGATCACCCGACACGGTGAAGCCACGTCACCGGTGCGCCGTCACCGGCACGCCGGAACGGCTCCAACGCCTCGTCCCATGCGGCACCCAGCATCTCGTCCACCTTGTGCACGAAGGACTCACCGCCACGGCTGGCCGCCGCGACAGCACGCAACTGGTCCTCGCCGACCACGATGTCGCCGTTGGCTGACGTCCTGGCGCGCCACAAACCCAGGCCCGGTGCGAAGCAGAACCGCTCGCCGTCGACTCCGGCGCTCGGCTCCTCGGTGACCTCGAACCTGATCATCGGCCACGCCCGCAGAGCCTGGACCAGCTTGGCGCCAGTGCCTGCGGAGCCGGTCCACGAACATTCGGACCGCAGCTGGCCAGCGGCCGCCGGTTGGGCGGTCCACTTCAGCTCGGCCCGGACACCCAGGGTGCCCGAAATCGCCCACTCGACGTGCGGACAAACCGCAGACGGCGACGAGTGGACGTACACCACGCCACGGGTGCTGCCACTTGTGCTCACTGCTGACCTCCGCTACTCGACGAGGAAACGTCTTCCCCTACGACCTCGATGAGCGTGCGGTCAGGCGTGTGTACAAGTCGACCCGGCGCCTATTCTGCCTCCTGCGTGTGCAATTTCGCCACAAGAACGATCAGATGACACACCAGTCACTCCGATCGGCTGACTTCTGCGGCGTGTCGCTCCGGCGTGTCGGCTGGACCGGAGGTTGTTCACCAGTAGATACAGCGGATGTGTGTGGTGGCGGCCACTGGCCACCGCATCAGCACCCGAGCGGCAGGCACTCACGGCTACGGTGACACGCGGTACGTACTCGATCCGGAGTAGCCACCGCGCGAAATCAGGGGGAGTTGCCATGCGGCTCATCCGGCTGGGCGACGAGACGTCCACGGTCGGTGCCGATGTCAGAGCGGCGCTGGCGTCGTGGGGACGTGGCGACGGCGTGGTCGGCGGGATCGCCCTGATCGGCTGCAGGCCGCCGGACTGCCCCGAGGCGGTCGACGCGATCGTCATCCTCCCGCGCGGGATCATGGTCGTCGTCGGCGTCGACCTGCCCGACCCGGCGATGCGCCTGGACGCCCCGGTCAACGGCCAGTGGAAGGTCGACGGCTGGCCGCTGGTGCGCGCCGACGGCGCGGTGAACCCGGCCGCCGAGGCCGTCCGGTCCGCCACCGCCGTGGTGGCCCGCCTGCAGGTCGAGCGGGTCGAGCCGATGCCGGTCGGCACGATCATCGCGGTCGGCCCGTACGTCGCCAGGGTGAGCCAGCCGAGCAACGACCTCGCCCGCGGTATCCGGATCCTGCACCCCGAACCGACCACATTGCTGACCGCGGCCAGGGAATTGGCCGTCTACGAACACCGCTGCTCACCGCAACGGGCCAATGCCATTCTGGCCGCCTTGGTCCCCAATCATCCGCCGTTCACGCCGGAAGACCTCGCGACCGAAGGCTTCACCGAATCGGCGGGCGCCGGACTGGCCTCGGCGAGTACCTTGCTGATTCCCCGAGTGACGCTGGGCGAGCACCGCCCGGTGATGCCTGCCAGGTCCGCGGCAAAGGGACTCGGCTGGCTGCCGGTCACCGCGGTATTGCTCGTCGGGCTTCTGCTCGTCACCGGGATCATCGTCGCCATTGCCGCGGCGAGCGACCAGCCGACGACCGCCGAAGGGCCGAAGACGTCGGCCAGCGTGGCGCACCAAGCCACCGAAGTGGTCGACGGCGTGGCTTACGCACCGAAAGGCAAGGTCCAGGACACCGACTGCCACTCACGCGCATTCGGTGATATGCAAGTTTGGCTGCAAGCGAACCCGTGCACCTCGCTGACCCGTTCCCGCTATGAGAGCACCGCCGGTAATGAGCCAATCGCAGTACTGCTCGCTGATCTCACATTCCAGGACGCGGCGCGGGCAGCGGCGTTCCTGAAAGTGGCCTCGGCACCCGGCACGGGCAGCGTCATCGACCCGTCCGTGCACGGAACGCCCTGGCCGGACGGGCGCAGGCCGATCTTCGACTCGGCGGCATATCAGGCAAAGCAGACGGGGGCCGGGGTCCGCATTGTTCAGGTGATCTGGTTGGACAAGGCGTCAACACCGGACGATCCCGCACTGGTGGCCGCGGCGAGGAGATCACTCAACCTTCCTGCTTAATGGTCAAATGGCCACGGTGTCAACCCGATCAGGCGACGGCCGATGCACCCCGCCTGTCCAATGCGCCGAGTCCGGTAGCGTAGGAAAAGGACGCGCAGGTCACGCAAGGTCATCGGGGTAACACGGCCGAAAAGACCGAAGAAAATATCGGACGGGTTTATTTCAGTGGCATCGTCGTGGTTATCATTGACCGTAGGCTGGGGCTACACCGAAACTCACCACACGGAGGAACCGTGGCACAGAAGACAGTCGTCGAGCTGGTCGACGACCTGGACGGCGGAATAGCCAACGAGACCGTCGCGTTCACGCTCGACGGTGTCGAGTTCCAGATCGATCTCTCCGCCGAGAATGCGGGCAGGCTGCGGGACTCACTGGAGCCATATGTGGCGGCTGCTCGTCGAATCGGCGGGCGCAAGCAGCGACTGGCACCGGGCGGCGACGCGGCGGGAAAGAAGTCGGCGGAGGACGCGGCGCAGAATCAGGCGATCCGCGAGTGGGCACGCGCGCAGGGCAAGACGGTCGCCGAGCGCGGCAGGTTGCCGCACGCGTTGGTCGTCGAGTTCAAGGACGCCCACGGCGGCTGAACTCGCCGCTCGACCTGACACGGCGGAGAACTCCCCGGTATGCGCTTGCGCGTACCGGGGAGTTCTGTACTTGAACGGTGTGTCACCGAGTCGGTTGCCTTCGGTAGCAACACGTGTCGATCATGTTGCGGCGCGTGAGAATCGTATTGACACCTGCCGCCGCGATGCCGTTGGTTAATGGGGCAGCATCAGCCCATCAGGAGAGGCGGCCGGGTGGCGGCCACACAGTTCTTGGACAGACCAGACGGTCGTCTGGCCTATGACTTGCAGGGCCAGGGGCCACTGGTGGTGTGCGCGCCGGGGCTGGCCGACATGCGCTCGACATATCGTGAACTGGCCTCTCTTCTCGTCGGCGCCGGGTTCACCGTCGCCACGATGGACCTGCGCGGGCTGGGCGAATCGTCGGCGGAGTGGCCGTCCTACACGGAATCGGACATCGCCGCGGACATCCTGGCTCTGGTCCACGCGCTGAACGCCGGTCCGGCCATCCTGGTCGGCTGCGACTACAGCGCCTGCGCGGCCGTCGTCGCCGCGGCCAACGACCAGGAACGGGTGGCAGCGCTGGTTCTGTCGGGACAGCGGATGCGAGAGCACCCGGCGAACTTCATCGCCGCGGCGGGCCGGTGGCTGATCAGCAGGCGGGGAATCGGCCGGTTCCTGTGGAACAAGTCGTGGCCCGCGCTCTGGGGACGGCACAAGCCAGCGGATTTCCAGGCCCGCCGCAAGGCCATGGCGGCCAATCTGGCCGAGCCTGGGCGTTACGAGGCCGTTCGGGCCATGCTGCGGCCGGGAACGCAGAACTGCGAGCTCGCGATGCCGCATGTGACCTGCCCGGCTTTACTGGTGTGCGGGGACGCGGATCCGGCGTTCTCCAACGTGAGCCCGGAAGCCGAGGCGACCTACGTGGCGAACCGGCTGGCCGGTCCGACTGTCGTGCACATGGTGCGCGGCGCCGGGTACTACCCACACGCCGAGCAACCGGAACACGTCGCTTCGATCTTCAACGGTTGGTTGGCAACCAACCATCAGTTAAAGCTCTTGGGAAACGATTGACATGCGGTGTGTGTCGGCGTAATCGTTCCACGCATGACTGTTTCCCGCCGAAATCTCATGCTGGCGGGCGCCGGGGCTCTGGCTGCCGGTGTCTCGTTGGCCACCCCTGCGTCGGCGGCTCCAGCGGTGGACTACCCCGGCGCAGAGTGGATCCCAGCAACTCCGTCGAACTACACGGCGGCCAGCCGCCCGTCGACCTATCCGATCAACGTCGTGGTGATCCACGTGACCCAGGAGTACTTCCGCGACGCGGTCGCGATCTTCCAGGACCCCGCCAGGAAGGTCTCGTCGCACTACCTGGTCCGCTCGGGTGACGGCCACATCGCCCAGCTGGTCCGGGAGAAGGACGTGGGCTGGCACGCGGGCAACTGGAACTACAACACCCGCAGCATCGGCATCGAGCACGAAGGCTGGGTGGATCAGCCGCAGTGGTTCACCGCGCAGATGTACGCGGCCTCGGCGGCCCTCACGCGAGCCATCTGCACCAAGTACGGCATCCCCAAGGACCGCGGCCACATCATCGGCCACAACGAAGTCCCCGGCGCGACGCACACGGATCCCGGCCCCCTGTGGGACTGGACACGGTACATGCGCCTGGTGAACAACAACTAGTGGAAACACCGAAAGGGCCCCGCGGTCGACGGGGCCCTGCCAAAGTCGTGTGGGTTGAAGCGTGTCGTGCCCAGCGCTGGATCGGAAGGAACACGCACCATGGGGGTCTGGGGGCTCGGCCCCCAGAAGACACCAATGAGAGAAGGCCTGGTTCGCGCTTTCCGCGAACACAGGCCTCCCCAAACGAATTGCGGCAGTGTCCTACTCTCCCACACCGTACCCAGTGCAGTACCATCGGCGCTGAAGAGCTTAGCTTCCGGGTTCGGAATGGGACCGGGCGTTTCCTCTTCGCTATAACCACCACAAACCTATGAAATTAACAGACCACACCCCAAAACCACAGGAGCGTCCGGTCTGGTATCTCAGAAACCGTACAGTGGATGCGTAACATCTTTGTGAGCAAGTC